>NZ_CP079946.1 GCF_019968905.1 Corallococcus sp. EGB | reverse complement strand
GTAGAGGCTCAGGAACGGCGCGGAAGGAGGGAACCCGCGGGCGTTCGGCGGTGCTAACACCCGCTCCCAGGCTGATCAAGGAACCGACCTGTAGCACGGATCAGCAGGACGCCCTGGCGGGTGGGGATGATCACCCACCGTGGATCCGCTTTCGTGCCTTGGGCGCGAGCCGTTCCGGTGGGTTGCGAAGGTGGGCGGTGGCTCCACCTGAACGGATCCACCGTGGCGCGCGGACGTCGGGTGTTGGACAGGGGGCGGAGCGCGGAAATCCTCCTCCGCTCCTACGCCGGACCCAGCCTCATGAGGACTTCGTCCGGATCCTCGTGAGGCACGGTGTGGAAGCCACACTTCTCCAGGACGCGGATCGACGCGAGGTTGTGGGCGGCGACCCACGCATGCAGCGGCCGGGTGGGCACGAGCCGGAGGAACTCGGAGAGGGCCCGGGTGGCGAGGCCCTGGCCCCAGTGCTCGCGGCCAATCCAATAGGCGACGAGGCGCTGGCCCTCCTGTTCCCAACTGCCGATGTTCCCCACCACCACGCCGCCCATCACGATGGTGCGGTTGACGTTCCCGGGGCGCAGGACGTTCGTGCGCCAGTGGGTCATGAACGCATCGCGCTCCCGCGATGGAAATCCGGCCATGCGCGCCGCTTCGGGGTCGCGCTGGTGTTCGAAGAACAGGGGGAGGTCTTCATCCGTGACGTCGCGGAGGATCATCCCGGAGAGGCTACTTGAACGGGCGGCGCACCCATCCGTTCCTTGCCCCCTCCCCCCTTTTCCTACATGATCGCCCGGTCCACCCGGCGCAGGGCTGCACGGTCGGCGCAGGTGATCCTTGATTGACTTGTCCAGGAAATAGGGTTACGGACGCCCCCTTTCCAATGTACGGGTCGCGCCGGGTGTCCCAGGCGCCGCCTTCAGCCTTCAGGAGTCGTTGTGTCCAAGCGCACGTACCAGCCGTCGAAGATCCGGCGCAACCGCGCCCACGGGTTCCGTAAGCGGAACGCCACCAAGTCCGGCCGGGATGTCCTCAAGCGCCGCCGCGCGAAGGGCCGTAAGCGCCTGGTGGTGTCGTCGTTCAAGAAGTAACTGGACGCACGGACGATGGCCGAGGGAGCGGCGCCGCGGGTGCCTCCGGCAACCGACGAGCGCTTCCCCAAGGCCCTTCGCCTGCTCCACCGTCGTGAGTTCCTCGAAGTCCAGGAGCGCGGTCAGAAGATTCCCTCCGACTGCCTCCTGGCCCTCGTCCAACGCAACTCCCGGGCGCACTCCCGCATCGGGCTCACCGTCTCCAGCAAGGTGGGCAACGCGGTGGTGCGCGCACGCCTGCGCAGAGTGCTTCGCGAGCTGTTCCGCAAGCACCGCGGGCAATGGCCCTCGGGCCTCGACGTAGTCCTGGTCGTTCGCTCCTCGGCGAAGGAGGCCTCCTTCGCGCAAGTTTCCCGTGCGTTCGACGGCGTCACCCGTAAGCTGCAACGGCTCTTTCCGGCACCCCGCGTGACCCCTGAAGAGCCTGCCCCATGAGTCCACTCGCCTTCGTCATCGCGCTGCCCATCCGCTTCTACCGGCGGTTCCTGGGGCCTCTGCTGCCGAAGGCGTGCCGGTTCCACCCCTCGTGCTCCACCTACGCCATGCAGGCGCTGGAAAAACACGGCGGTTTGAAGGGCAGCGCCCTCACCGTCTGGCGCCTGCTGCGCTGCCAGCCATTCCACCCCGGTGGATTCGATCCCGTCCCCTGACGGTTTGCTTCCGCCCGCCCTCCGGCGCCGTGCCGCCGGCACAGGGAAATCCATGACGAACGACCCGCTGTCGCCCCAGTCCAACGATTCGCAGAAGCGGCTGCTCCTGGCGCTCGCCCTCTCCTTCGCGGTCACCGCTGCCTACACCTTCTTCTTCGCCCCCAAGGGGCCGCCCCCGGGCGCGGAAGGCGCGGACGCGGGCGCGGAGATCGCCGCGACGGCCGACGCCGGCACCCCGGGCATGGCCGCCGTGCCGCCGGGCGCCACCGGCGAGGACGCCGGCACCCACGCCGAGGAGGCTCCGCCGCCCCCCGTGCGCACCGTGGAGTTCAGCCGCCCGGAGGTGAAGTACACCTTCTCCTCCGAGGGCGCCGGCCTCACCTCCGCCGTGCTCCAGGGCACGAAGATGCGCGAGCAGCAGTCGCTCACCGTCAAGGAGGGCTTCGAGAAGCTCTTCGGCAAGGACATCCCGCCGCCGCCGCAGATGAACGTGGCGCACCCGGTGCCCGGCCAGCCGCTGCCGCTCGCGGTGACGATTGAAGGCAGCGCGCCGCTGGCCGCGAACACGCGCTATGCCGTGCAGGAGGGCCCCACCGACAACGGCGGCAGCGTGGCGTTCACCGGCCGCCAGGGCCCGTGGGAGGTGACGAAGACGCTGCTGTGGCCGCGCGACGGCTTCGAGTTCACCTACACCGTCCAGGTGCGCAACACCTCCGCCCAGCCGCAGACGGGCGAGATGAAGGTGCACTACGGCCGCGCCATCGACCCGGAGTTCGAGCACGCCCCGTCCTTCTTCGGCGGCGTGGGCAACCTGAGCCGCTCCGCGTGCTGGGTGGAGGACAAGCTCCACAACCTGTCCCCGGGCGACAAGCCGCCCGAGGAGACGCGCGGCCCCATCTCCTTCTTCGGCATCAACCAGCAGTACTTCCTGTCCGCGCTCTACCCGCTGGACGGCGCGCTCAACGGCCACTGCACGCTGACCGCCACGCCCACCGCGCGCGAGGTGTCCGCGGGCTTCCCGCTCAACGTGGCCCCCGGCCAGGTGGCCACCTTCCGCTTCGGCGGCTACCTGGGCCCCAAGGACCCGGACCTGCTGCGCCCGGTGCCCGGCCCGGAGCTGCGCGCCGTGGCCGGCCTGTCCGCCACGCCCAACCACCCCCGGCTGGAGGACACGGTCGACTTCGGCATCTGGGCGGTGGTCTGCAAGATCCTGCTCGCCATCATGAAGTTCTTCCACGGCATCGTGGGCAACTGGGGCGTCGCCATCATCCTGCTCACCGTGGTGGTGAAGCTGGCGCTCCTGCCGCTCACCTACCGCTCCATGGTCAGCATGGAGGCGGTGAAGGTGCTCCAGCCGAAGATGGATGAGATCCGCAAGAAGTTCGCGGACGACAAGGAGCGCCAGAACCTGGAGATCATGAAGCTGTACCAGGAGGCGAAGGTGAACCCCCTGGGCGGCTGTCTGCCGCTGCTCATCCAGATGCCGGTGTGGATCGCCCTGTTCACGTCGCTGCGCAACAGCTTCGAAATCTACGGCGAGCCCTTCTTCGGCCCCATCTGGCGCGACCTCACCTACAAGGACCCCACGTACATCCTGCCGCTGGCGCTGGGCGTGTCGATGATCATCACGCAGAAGATGCAGCCGCAGATGATGGACGCGGCGCAGGCGCGGATGATGACCTGGATCATGCCCGTCATCTTCACCTTCACGCTGTTGCAGTACCCGGCCGGTCTGTCGCTCTACATCTTCACGAACAACGTGCTCTCCATTGGCCAGCAGTGGGGCCTGCGCAAGTGGCTGGACCGCAAGAAGAACCAGAAGGGCGGCGGGACACCGGCGGTGGTCACGGCCGGGGGAGGCAAACGCAAGTGAGCGCGACACAGGGCGTGGCGGGCGGCGCGGACTTCCGCCCTCGGGTGGAGAAGCTGCTCACGGACATCCTCGGGCTGATGGGGTTCCCGGCGCGGCTGGACCTGCAGGACGCCAGCGACGGCAGCCTGTCCGTGGCGCTCCACTTCGAGTCCGGCGCGCCTCCGGGCGTGGAGCCGGGCAAGCGCAGCCAGGTGCTGGATTCGCTCCAGTTCCTGCTCAACAAGATGCTCCACCGCCCCGGCGTGGAGCGCCGCTGGGTGATGCTGGGCGCGGGCGCGCACCCGGAGCCCCGGCCGCGCCGTGACGCGGCGGCGCAGCAGCAGGCCGCTGCCGCCGCTCCGGCCGCCTCCGTGGCGCAGGTGGCGGCCTCCGCGCCCGCGCAGCCGCCGGCCCGTGCGGCCGCGCCCGCTCCGGCCTCGCAGCCGCAGCAGCGCAACGCTCGGGGAGGGCAGCCGGGGCCGCAGCAGCCCGCGAAGCCCGCGCAGCCGCAGGCCCCCGCGAAGGCGGTGGAGGCGGACGAGCGCACCCTGCAGGTCGAAGAGGATCCGGTGTTCCGGGGGGCCGTCCGCAAGCTCGCGGAGAAGTCCGCCAGCCTGGGACGCTTCTATGCGTTCGCCGCCATGAAGACTGAAGACCGCGCGCGCGTCCTGAAGGCGGTAGAAGGAGTGGACGGAGTGAAGGTGGCGGCGGAAGGCGAAGGTCGCAACCGACGCGTGGTGTTCACCCCGGCGAAGCCCGCCCCGCTGCCCAAGCGGAGCTTGCTGCCGGACGACGACGAGGACGACGTCGACGGCTGAGCGGGCGTGCCTGCTCGGGCCGCCGGCGGGCGCGAGAGAGGAGCGAATGGGTAAGGCGAAGGGTTTGAAGGACAAGCTGTACGGCGCGGCGGTGCTCAAGATGAGCTTCCGCCTGCGAGGGGACGAGGAGTCCCCGGCGTTCCGCTTCGTCTACCCGGGCGTGCTGCGCGACCTGCAGGTCGACGACGCCGAGGTGGAGAAGTACATCGCGGAGCACCGCGACGACGTGGAGCGCGCCGCGCGCGGATCCACGCCGCCGCAGGGCGCCCGGTAGGCAGGAGCGCCCGGCCCGCCCGCGAGGGAACGGGGCCGGGCCTCTCCTCCGACATGACGCCGGACACCGCCACCATCGTCGCGCTCGCCACCGCGCCCGCCGCGGGGGCGGTGGGCATCCTCCGGGTCTCCGGGCCCGCCGCGCTGGAGGTGGGGCGGAGGCTGGCCCCCGGGGTTCCCGCCTCCCCCACTCCGCGCCACGCGTACCTGGCGTCGTTCGTGGACGCGGCGGGCGCGGTGCTGGACGAGGGGCTGTTCCTCTACTTCCAGGCGCCCCGGTCGTTCACCGGCGAGGACGTGGTGGAGCTCCAGGCGCATGGCAGCCCGCGCCTCCTGCGGCTCCTGCTCGCGCGGGCGCTGGAGGACGAGCGCGTGCGCCCCGCGCTTCCCGGTGAGTTCACCCGGCGCGCGTTCCTGAATGGCCGCATCGACCTGACCCGCGCGGAGGCGGTCGCGGACCTGGTGGCCGCGGATTCAGAGGCGGCCGTGCGCGCCGCCGCGGCCGGGCTGTCCGGCGCGCTGGCGGAGCGGCTCCGCGCGCTGGAGACGCCGCTGCGCGAGCTGCACGCGGACCTGGAGGGCGTCCTCAACTTCCCCGACGAAGCGGAGGGCGCGGACGCGGAGGCCGGCCCTCGCGTCACCGCGCTGCGTGCCGCCGCGGATGCGCTGCGCGCGGAGGTGGGGCGTGGGCGGCTGGTGCGCCAGGGCGCGCGCGTGGCGCTGTACGGCCCGGTGAACGCGGGCAAGTCCACGCTGTTCAACCGGCTGGTGGGCGAGGCCCGCGCGCTGGTGGATGACGAGCCCGGCACCACCCGCGACGCACTGGAGGCCCGCATCGAGTGGGACGGCCTGGGCGTCACGCTCTACGACACCGCCGGCCTGCGCGAGGCCCCGGGCCGCGTGGAGGCCCTGGGCATCGCGCGGACGAAGGAGCTGCTCGCGGCCGTGGACCTGGCGGTGCTCGTGCTGCCTGCGGGGACTTCGCGCGAAGAGGCCGCGGCGTGGACGCGCGAGGCCGGCGCCACGCCCGTGCTCGTCGTCACCGGCAAGTGCGACGTGATGCTGGAGGAGCGCGGCTCCGGCGTCCTCCCCTCCCCTGCCCCGCCGCGCGTCAGCGGCCTCACGGGTGAAGGCGTGGAGGCGCTCCGGACCTCCGTGCTCACGCGGCTGTGGGGCGGTGGCACGCCCTCCGCGGTGGCGCTCGTGTCCGAACGTCACGCGGATGCCCTGCGTCGCGCCGCCGAGGCACTGGGCCGCGCGGAGGCCGCCTCGCGCGTGTCCACCCTGGAGGTCCTCTCCGGCGAGGTGGGGCTCGCGCTGGAGGCCCTGGGCGAGGTGTCCGGAACCAGCGTGTCGGAGGCGCTCCTGGACACCCTCTTCCAGCGTTTCTGCATCGGGAAGTAGCGCCTGCGCGGGTGGCGGTCCGCATGTCAGACCCCTCCCTAGAATGCCTCGCGTTCACCGGCGCTCCCCGAGGAATCATGACGGCACTTCAGCACTCCCAACCCACCTCTCACTCCCTGCTCTCGGCGCTGCCGTCGGGCTGGGTGGGGGAAATCCTCGATGGCGAGCTGGTGGCCTCGCCCCGCCTCTCCGTGGCGCCCGCTCGCGCGGCCTTCATGATGGGCGTGGAGCTGGGAGAGCGGCTGGACCCGCGCCGCGGCGGCAACGGCCGCTGGTGCTTCCTGCGCGCGCCGGAGCTGCACCTGGGAGGCGACATCCTCGTGCCCGAACTGGCCGCCTGGCGCCGTGAGCGCGTGGCGGCTCCGCCGGAGCCCGGTGCCGCGTTCTTCACCCTGGTGCCGGATTGGGTCTGCGAGGTCCTCACCCCCGCCACCACCGCGCTGGACCGGGCCCGCAAGCTGCCCCTGTATGCGCGGGCCGGCGTGTCCTACGTCTGGCTGGTGGACCCCGTCGCGCGCACGCTGGAGGTCTACCAGCGCCTCAAGCGCGGCTGGCTCCTCATCGCGAGCCACGAGGACGACGCCCTGGTGCGCGCCGAGCCCTTCGCTTCCGTCCCCCTGGAGCTGGGCTCGCTGTGGCTCCCCGACGCGGCGGAGGAGATGCCCCGGCTCGCCGCGGTGCCTTGATCAGCTCGCGTGCTTGAGGCGCGCTTCCCCGGAGGCGCGCGACAGCCGCCGCACCGCGCGCAGCAGCAGGTCCGGATCCACCGGCGCCGCCACGAAGCCGCGCGCATGCACCGCCTGCGCTCGGGGCAGGTCCCGCTCCGGCGTCTTGCCCGCCACCAGCACCTGTGCACGCAGCCGCTGCGCCAGCACCTCCATCGCGGGCAGCGGCGCCACCACCACCTGCGCCTCGCTCGCGGCGCACACCTCTCCCGTGCTCGCCACCTTCACCGTGAAGCCTGCCTCGCCCAGCACCCGCACCAGGCCCGCCGCCGCGTCCGCGCCCCAGCCGTACACCAGCACCTGCTCGCGCAACGTCACGCGCGGCTCCGGCGCGGGCAGCGGCGCCCACGCGGGCTCCAGGGGCGCCAGCATCGGCAACTCCTCGCTGTCGCGCTTCAGGGCGGGCGCGCGCACGGGCTCCCGAGGCTCCGGCGCCGGCATGTCCGTCAGCTCCGCCAGGGACTGCCCCACCACCAGCGGCGGCGACTCGTCCCACTCGGGCAGGGAGAAGCCCTCCATGCCGGGACGGCGCTGCGGCGTCGCCGGCTCGCCCCGGTACATCCGCCCGATGGCCCGCTCCAGCGCGGCGTCCGTGGCCAGCCGGGGCACCACCCGCGCCTTGCCGGAGACGCTCTTCACCACGTCCAGCGTGGCCAGGCTCGCCGGCGCCGCCAGGGCCACCACCAGCACCTCCCGCAGGCCCTGCCCTTCCAGCCGCAGCGGCACCACCCGGTGGGCCTCCGCCACCTTGCCCGGAATCAACCTGGCGAGCGACGCGTCCAGCGGCCAGGCGTCCAGGTCCACCGCCTCCACGCCGGACTGGGCCGCCAGCGCGGACAGCACCGCCTCCGCCGTGCAGAAGCGCTGGTCCACCACCACCTGCCCCAGCGCCACGCCCCACTTGCGCTGGTACGCCAGCGCCGACTGCAGCTGCAACGCATCCACCACACCCCGCGCCAGCAGGATGTCCCCCAGTCGCTTCTTCATCGCTTGCTCTCCTCCGGCCCCCCTCGGTGCTCCGGCCGGGACGACCTGCTCACCACACCCTCCCCCTCTACGCCGGGAGGGTGTAAAATTACAGCGAAACAGCAGGAATCAGGTCCAGGTGGGTGCTGGTTGCCTGCTCGGACCCAGAAGTCGCCATGTGGCCACTTCTTCCCTTCGGTTTCCCGTCCTTCAACGAACCCCGGCTCAATCCTTGAGGGGGGGACGACAAAGCGGACGTTCAGTGGCCGACCCGAGGGTGGCCGCATGTCGGAGACGTCCCTAGCCTTGAGCCCATGGCTGACGCGTGCCTGAGAGAGTTCGTGCGGATGCTCCGCGCGCGCCGTACCGCTCCCGGCGGGCTCGCCGGGGTGGACACGGAGCTGGCGGGGCTGCGGCTGGCGCCCTCCAGCCTCAAGCCCTACCTGCACTTCCTGCCCGGCCGCTATACGCGCAACCTCGTCCACCGGGACGAGGGCATGGAAATCATCGTCAACTGCTGGTCCCCGGGCGTGGCGTCACCCATCCACGACCATGATGGCCAGGAGTGCTGGTTCAGCGTCCAGCGCGGCGAGTTCCTCCTGGAGAACTACCCGCTCCTGGAGGGCGGAACGGCGCCGGGGCTGGCGCGGCTGGGCACGCCGGTGCGCGTGGGGCCGGTGAGCGCCGGGCACGTGGACTTCCGGGACCCGAGCGCCTCCATCCACCGCGTGAGCGTGGCCGGCAGCGCCCCGGGCATCACGCTGCACGTCTACGCGGGCCCGGTGGCCCGCTGCCTCGTGTTCGATCCGCGGCGCCACCGGTGCGCGTCCCACGCGCTGCGCTACCACAGCATCTTCGGGCGGCCGGTGCGGCCCACCGCGGGCCCCGCCCCGGTCCCCCTGCACGTCTGAGCTACCAGCGCACCTCCGGAAGCGGCGCGTACAGCATGCGCCCCTCCGCGCCCTGCCCGGTGAGGCCCAGCTTCGCGCCCACGCGGTACACGGCCCGCACCTGCTCCAGCACCCGCGACGACACGGAAGCCTGGCTCCCGGATTCGTCATCGCTGTTGTCCGCCTCGTGCTTGCCCAGGAGCTCCGACAGCACCTCTCCCGTGGGCCGGGGGCGCGGGAAGACGACGACGCGGACCGGGGTGTCCTTCTCCAGCTTCGCGGCCTCCTTCGCCAGCTCCAGCGCCTTCGGGTATCCGCCGAGCGCGTCCACCAGCCCGCGCTCCAGCGCGTCCTCGCCCGTCCACACGCGCCCCCTGGCGACCTCCTGCAGCTTCTCCAGTGGCATGTTCCGCGCCTGGGCGGCCCGGCTGGTGAAGTCCAGGTAGAGGGTGTCCAGCTCGGACTCCAGATGCGCGCGCTGCTCGGGGGTGAACGGCTGGTCGGAGGAGGCGAAGGAGGCGTTCCTGCCGAAGGCGATGGTGTCGAAGTTCACGCCCAGCTTCGCCCACAGCTCCGACGTGACGAACTTGCCGCTGTACACGCCGATGCTCCCCGTCAGCGTGCCCGGCTGGGCGACAATCTTGTCCCCCGCCATGGCCACGAAGTAGCCGCCGCTGGCCGCGTACGTCCCCATGGAGACGATGACGGGCTTGCCCGCCTCGCGAGCGCGCTGCACCTCGCGGCGGATGGTGTCGCTGGCGGTGTAGCTGCCGCCCGGACTGTCCACGCGGAAGAGGATGGCCTTCACGGACGGATCCTCCACCGCCTTGCGGAAGGCCCCCGCCACCGTGTCGCCGCCCATCACCTGTCCGCCGGAGAGCGGGTTGGACTGGCTCTTGCCGCGCAGCACCTCGCCCACGCCATAGATGAGCGCGATGGTGGCGCTGCCCGTCTGGTACGGCCGGCCCGCGCGCTCCAGGTACTTGTCCACGTAGAGGAACTTCGCGCCCTCGCCGGCCTGCTGCTCCAACTCGTCGTGGATTTCGTCGCGGTAGCGCAGCCCGTCCACCAGCTTCGCTTCCAGGGCCTGCTGTCCCAGGAGGGGCGCGCGGTCGATGAGGGCGCGCACCTCGTCCTCGGACAGCTTGCGGCCCTCCGCCACGCCCTTCACCACCTGGCGGAAGAGGCTGCCGCCGTAGGCCTCCGTGGCCTCGCGCTGGTAGGGGCCGTAGGACTCGTCGGTGAAGGTGTTGACGGCGTTCTTGTACTCGGCGCGCTTGGCGAACTCCGGCTTCACGCCGAGCTTCGCGAAGGCGTCGCGCGCGAAGGGCGTCTCCACCGCCAGGCCGGTGAGCCCCACGTCGCCAGAGGGCTGGATGTAGACGGAGTCGAAAGCGCTCGCGAGGTAGTAGGCGCCGGTGCCGTTGCCGGCCTCGCCGAAGCCGTCCGCGTAGGCCACCGCCCGCTTGCCCGACGCGCGGAAGGCCTTCACCGCGTCCCGCAGCTCCTGCACCTGCGCCGCGCTGCCCGGCTGCCCGATGCGCACCACCAGCGACTTCACCCGAGGGTCCCTGGCGCCCTGCTCCAGTCCCTCGACCACGTCCCGCAGCGACGTGGGCGCTTCTCCGAAGGCGCCCGCCAGGGACGTGTCCAGCGTGTACTCCGGCAGCGGATGTTGCAGGTCCAGCTCCAGGATGAGGTTGGACGGCACGCCCGGCTTGCTCGCCGCCGCGAGCATCAACAACCCCACCACACCCACCACGAAGAGGATGGACAGCGCTCCGATGAAGGCCAGCGCGCCAATGAAGAAGCGTTTCATCCGGTAGGACTCCTGGTCCACGTGCCCGAGGGACGGCCCCCGACCTCCAGGCGGCCTACCATCAACGCACGCGCCCGACGACGCTTGCGTGTCGCGCAGTGACAGACGGCGGACGGGAAGCCAGGGCCCGCCCCTCCTGGTGCCCGGGGGGCGAACCGGCACCCGGGCCCGTGCGAGGGCCACCGCGGTGCACACCGTCCTCCCAGGGGCCTCCGAGCGCGGGACCCAGGGGCCTCCGCGCGCGTCGACTTTCCAGCCCCGGGAGGCACGGAATGCGGAAGCGACGGGTGGGCAATTCCGACATGGACCTCACCGCGCTGGGGTTTGGCGCGTGGGCCATTGGCGGGGGCGGTTGGGCCTTCGCCTGGGGGTCGCAGGATGACGCGCAGTCCATTGAAGCCATCCAGCGCGCGGTGGATTCGGGCATCAATTGGATCGACACGGCGGCGGTGTATGGATTGGGGCACTCCGAGGAGGTGGTGGCCCAGGCGCTCGAGGGGCGCGACAAGCGGCCCTACATCTTCACCAAGTGCGGCTTGGTCTGGGATGACCAGGGCAAGGTCCGCCGCAGCCTGAAGGCGGACTCGGTGCGCAGGGAGTGCGAGGCGTCCCTGCGCCGGCTGAAGGTGGATGCCATTGATTTGTATCAGGTGCACTGGCCGGTGGATTCGGGGGCGGAGCTGGAAGAGGGATGGACGGCGCTGGCGGAGCTGCAACGCCAGGGCAAGGTGCGCTGGCTGGGCGTGTCCAACTTCGATGTCTCGCAATTGGAGCGGGTCCAGCGCATCGCGCCGGTGACGTCGTTGCAGCCGAAGTACTCGCTCATCCACCGGGACATCGAGGATGTGCTGCTGCCCTACTGCCTGGAGCAAGGCATTGGCGTCATCGTGTATTCACCCATGGCCTCCGGACTGCTGACGGGGGCCATGACGCGCCAGCGCATCCAGACCATGCCAGCCGATGACTGGCGCCGCGGCAACGCGGACTTCCAGGAGCCCAAGCTGTCGCATCACCTGGCGCTGGTGGAGCGCATGCGCGAGGTGGGGGCGCGGCATGGCCGTTCCCCGGGAGAGGTGGCCATCGCCTGGGTGCTGCGGAAGCGGGCCGTCACCGCGGCCATCGTCGGGGCGCGCAGCGCGAAGCAGGTGGATGGCTTCATCCAGGCGGGGGACTTCCGGCTGACATCCGAGGAGGTCCGCGAGGTGGAGGAGGCCCTGGGGTCCGGCTCCGCGATGGCGCCCGGGGGCATCTACGCCTGAGCGACGTGGTGCATGGAGGGCTCAGGGGGTGAGAAGAAATGCCCCTTCCGACTCGTCGAGCCACCCTTGCGCGATGGCGAGCAGGAGGTTGTGGGCGACGAGTGCGAGCAACCACGCGGCTTCGGCTCGCTTGCGACCTCGTACGTGAAGCCTGCGCAGTCCTTGGCGCTCCTTGACCTGCGCATTGAGCAACTCCGCCGTCGGTGCGCGCTGGGCGTAGGTGCGCTTGCCGGCGGGTGTCTGCATCCGCGCACGCCACGCATGGGTGAGGTCGCCTCGTCGGCCCCTGCTCCGCCCCTCCGGAGGAGGCAGGTTCTTGCGCGCCGGTAAGGGAGAAAAGACACGAATGCCCTGCGACTCAAGCGCGGAGAAGGCCTTGAGATTCCGATAGGCCCCGTCCACCAGCCAGGCTTCGGGCTTGAGTCCCAGGACGCGGGCCACCCAGTGCACCATGGGGAGCAGCTGCGCAGCGTCCGCCCCCTCATCGGTGACACGACCAGCCAATGCCAACCGGCTCTCGACGTCCGAGACGGCCTGCGCGTTGTAGGCGGGACGGAAGCCGCCGTCTGGCATGCGCATCACCTGGGCCTGTGGGTCGGTGAGAGAGGCTCGGGGCTCGCCATGAGCGCCCCCCTTCGCACGTTTCTTACGGCGTGCTGCCGCCGGCAATGCAGCGAGTGCGAGCGCCGCCCGGGCCTGTAAATCGGCCTGAGCGCGCTTGCATGCTGCACGTGCCTTGGCGCTCGCGCCCTGTCGGCACCGGCCGGCGGCAGCCGCCGCGGTTGCCCGCCTCTGCAGAGTGGCCTTTCGGTGAAATGAGGCAGCCCCTGCTGAAGCACGTACACGCGTGCCGTCCTGCGCGAGTCGTCGTGGCCGGAGCACGGCACCGCGGCTGTACAGGTCATCCAGCAGCTTGCCCAGCAACGCCCGGAAGGCAGGGCCTGAGCGTGTCATGAAGGAGGACAACGTATGCGCCGACACACTGACGCCGCCGCACAACCACCAGTACGCAACGTCCGTACGCAGCCTGGCTGCAATGGCGTGAGCGCTGGAGAGGCCCTCCATCTGCCCATACACCCACAGCGCCAGCAACAACCGCGGGTCCACCGCCGCACGACCCGCGTGATGCGCGCGCGCACGGATGGCGCGCTCGAAGTCCGACATGTCCAGCGCTTCGACAGCCGCCCAGACAGCGCGCACTGGATGACCTCGGTCAACCAACTGCTCGTAGGTCCGAGCCGCCAGCACCTGCGTCCGTTTTGGCCGGAGCAAACGCACTCGAGGCCGTTTGCTCCTCGCCATGGCGATTCATGCTCGCACAGCAGCGCTTATGCATCCCTCGAATTCATTAGAATCGTTAAATTTTTCTCAGCCCCTCAGTTCTCCCCTGGGCCGTCCATGCGTTCTTCCAGCACGCCGATGCGCTCGCGGTCGGAGGTCTGGGCATCCGCGAGGTGATGCAGCGCGCGACCCATCTGACCGAACATCTTCGTCTGGTTGAGTTTGACGCCGTCCACCTCTTTCGCCAGCGTCGAGAGGTGCGTGACGAACTCCCCCATGTTGTCGCGGAACGCATCCATCTCCTGGGAGAAGACGCGGACCTGTTCAGAGAAGGCGCGAACCTGATGCGCGAAGACCTGGCTTCTCTTGAAGAGGACCCGACATTTCATGTCGACCACCTTCAAGGCCTTCTGGGTCCGCGCGTACTGCTCCTTCGACTCCTCCTGCATCTCGCGGAACTCCTGCAGCATCTGCAGCATCAGGTCCCCGCCCATCGCCTTCGCCATTCCGTTTCCCTCCCTGGTGACGCGCGAGTCTCCTACCAACCCATCCTGACATCGGATCCGCGCCAGGATACATGACAACCCGTGAGGTTGGAAATGCGGCGCAGGACCTGGAAAGGTCCACGGGTGTCCCGGTGTGGACGCCCGGCAGGGGGGCTTCGGGTTTCTTGGGATGGTAGGACCCCGTGGAGCGGTTAGAAGTCCCGTGCCCACTCCTTTGTCCCCCGAGGACCGCATGACGCGTCGTACCCCGCTCGCCCTGCTGGCCGCCTTGCTCGTGGTGGCTTCGCCCGCGTGGGCCCTGGCCCCGGCTCCCCTCCCGAAGCCCGCCGCCACCGCCCGCGCTGCCGCGAAGACGGCCGCCGTGGCCCCGGTCGCGAGCGTGGAGGGCATCACCGAATACCGCCTGCCCAATGGGCTGCGCGTCCTGCTCTTCCCGGACCCCACCAAGGCCACCGTCACCGTCAACGTCACCTACCTCGTGGGCAGCAAGCACGAGGGCTACGGCGAGACGGGCATGGCCCACCTGCTCGAACACCTGATGTTCAAGGGCACGCCCACCACCCCCAACGTGCCCCAGGCCCTCACCGAGCGCGGCGCGCGTCCCAACGGCACCACCTGGTTGGATCGCACCAACTACTTCGAGACCCTGCCCGCGTCGGACGACAACCTGTCCTGGGCGCTGTCCTTCGAGGCGGACCGCATGGTCCACAGCTTCATCGCCCAGAAGGACCTGGACAGCGAGATGACCGTGGTCCGCAACGAGTTCGAGTCCGGCGAGAACGACCCGCGCGGCATCCTCTTCAAGCGCACCATGAGCGCCGCGTACCTCTGGCACAACTACGGCAAGGCCACCATCGGGGCGAAGGCGGACCTGGAGCACGTGCCCATCGACCGGCTCCAGGCCTTCTACCGGCGCTACTACCGCCCCGACAACGCGATGCTCGTCATCGCCGGCCGCTTCCAGCCGGAGAAGGCCCTGGCGCTCGTGCAGTCCACCTTCGGCAAGCTCCAGAAGCCCTCGGAGCCCGTGCCCCTCACGTACACCCAGGAGCCCACCCAGGATGGTGAGCGCGAGGTGACGCTGCGCCGCGTGGGCGACAACCAGTGGATCACCAGCGTCTACCACGTGCCCGAGGGCGCCCACCCGGACTTCGCCGCCATCGACGTGCTCACCCAGGTGCTGGGCGACGTGCCGTCCGGCCGCCTCTACAAGGCGCTCGTGGAGACGAAGAAGGCCTCGCGCGCCGGCGCCTTCAACTACCAGCTGCGAGACCCGGGCGTCATCGGCTTCAGCGCGGAGGCCCGCCAGGATCAGCCCCTGGGCCCCGTGCGCGAGGCGCTGAACAAGACCGTGGAGGAGGCCTCGCGCACGCCCTTCACCGACGAAGAGGTGAACCGCGCGAAGACGAGCCTGGCGAAGCAGACGGAGCTGTTGCTCAACAACTCCGAGCGCGCCGCCATCCTCCTGTCCGAGTGGGCCGCCGTGGGCGACTGGCGCCTGCTCTTCCTGCACCGCGACCGCATCGAGGCCGTCACGCCCGCGGACGTCACCCGCGTGGCCGCCGCGTACCTCAAGAGCTCCAACCGCACCCTGGGCACCTTCGTGCCCACGCCCAAGCCGGACCGCGCGGAGCTGCCGCCCCCGATGGACGTGGCGAAGATGGTGGACGGCTACCAGGGCAAGGCCTCCGTCGCGCAGGGCGAGGCCTTCGACCCCTCCCCCGCCAACATCGAGTCGCGCGTGCAGCGCGGCGAGCTCCCCAACGGCGTGAAGTACGCGCTGCTGCCCAAGAAGACGCGCGGGGAGATGGTCAACCTGTCGCTGGACCTGCGCTGGGGCACCGCGGAGGCCGTGAGCGGCAAGCTGCCCGCGGCCTCCTTCGCCGGCGGCATGCTGATGCGCGGCACCACGAAGCACACCCGCCAGCAGTTGATGGACGCGTTCGACAAGCTCAAGGCCCGCGTGGGCGTGGACGGCGGCGCGCTGGGCGCCAGCATCTCCATCGAGTGCCCTCGCGCGAGCCTCCCGGAGGTCCTCAATCTGGTGACGGAGGTCCTGCGCGAGCCCGCCTTCGACGCGAAGGAGTTCGCGCTCCTCAAGCAGGAGCGGCTGGCCTCCATCGAGTCGCAGCGCAGCGAGCCGCAGCCCCAGGCCAGCATCGCGTTCTGGCGCGTGCTCAGCTCGCAGTACCCCAAGGGCCACCCGTACTACGTGCCCACGCTGGAGGAGCGCCTGGCGGACGCGAAGGCCGTCACGCTGGAGCAGGCGCGCGACTTCCACCGCCAGTTCTACGGCGCGTCGCGCGGCGAGCTCGCGGTGGTGGGTGACTTCGACGCGAAGGAGACTCCGTCGCTCGTGGGCAGCCTGCTCGACGGCTGGAAGAGCCCGGCCCCCTACGCGCGCGTGCCCCGCACGTACCAGGCCGTGGCCCCGAAGTCCGTGGTGCTGGAGACGCCGGACAAGGCGAACGCGTACTTCCTCGCGGGACAGCTGCTCCAGATTCGCGACGACGACGCGGACTGGCCCGGCATGCTGATGGGCAACTTCATGCTGGGCGGCGGCTTCCTCAACTCGCGGCTGGCCACGCGCGTGCGTCAGCAGGACGGCCTGTCCTATGGCGTGGGCAGCAGCCTGTCCGCCCAGGAGCTGGACACGGTGGGCTGGTTCCTCACCTACGCCATCTATGCGCCGCAGAACGCGCAGAAGCTGGAGGCCGCCATGCGCGAGGAGATCACCCGCGCCGTGCAGAAGGGCTTCACGCAGCAGGAGCTGGACAAGGCGCGCGCGGGCTTCCTGGAGTACCGCCAGTCCGCCCGTGCGCAGGACGGCACCCTGGCGAATCAGCTGGCGGACGGCCTGTACCTGGGGCGCACGCTCGCGTTCGACGCGGCCGTGGAGGCGAAGCTCCAGAAGCTGACCGCCGAGGACGTGCGCAAGGCCCTGGCCAACCACCTGGACTTCAGCAAGGCCACCCTGGTGCGCGCCGGTGACTTCGCGGGCGCGTCCAAGCAGCAGGCGCCGGCCAAGGCGAACGTGACGCCGTAAGGCCGTGTCTGTCATTGGGCATGGGCGCTAGAGTGCGCGCCCATGCCCGTGCAACTGGTGGAAGGCGACCTGCTGGAGCAGCCGGTGGACGCCGTCGTCAATGCGTGGAACCGGAACATCATCCCCTGGTGGCTGCTGCTGCCCCAGGGGGTGTCCGGGGCCATCAAGCGCCGGGGCGGCACGGCGCCGTTCCGGGAGCTGGCGCGCGCGGGGCCCATGCCCCTGGGGTCAGCGGTGGTGACCGGTCCGGGGAACCTGCCCTTCAAGGCCATCATCCACGTGGCCGGCATCAACATGCTCTGGCGCGCGTCCGAGCGGTCCATCCAGGACTCGGTGCGAAACGCGCTGGCGCGGGCGGGTGAGCATGGCTTGCGCTCCGTGGCCTTCCCCCTCATCGGCGCGGGCTCCGGCAGCTTCAACGAGGACCGCGCGCTGGAGCTGATGCGCGAGGTCCTGGGGGACGCCCCTGCTTTCGACGTGCGAGTGGTGCGCTTCCGCCGTTAGACGGAGGCGCGTCTCTTCACACGAAGCGAGGGTGACATGATCGACCTGTACACGTGGGGCACGCCGAACGGCTTCAAGGTCTCCGTGGCGCTGGAGGAGCTGGCGCTGCCGTACACCGTGCATGCGCTGGACATCTCCACCGGCGTGCAGAAGCAGCCCGCGTTCCTGGCCATCAATCCCAATGGCCGCATCCCCGCCATCGTGGACCGCGCGGAGGGCGACTTCGCCGTCTTCGAGTCCGGCGCCATCCTCATCTACCTGGCGGAGAAGACGGGCCGGCTGATGCCCACGGATGCGAAGGGCCGCTCGCGCGTCATCCAGTGGCTGATGTTCCAGATGGGCGGCGTGGGCCCCATGCAGGGGCAGGCCAACGTCTTCTTCCGCTACTTCCCGGAGAAGATCCAACCCGCCATCGACCGGTACCAGAACGAGACGCGCCGCCTCTACACGGTGCTGGAGAGCCGCCTGAAGGACCACGAGTACCTGGCCGGCGACTACAGCATCGCGGACATCGCGAACTGGGCCTGGGTGCGCTCGCACGACTGGGCCGGGGTGTCCCTGGACGGACTGCCGGGCGTGCAGCGGTGGCTGGCCTCCATCGAGAACCGGCCCGCCGCGCAGCGCGGACTGGACGTGCCCACGCCGCGCAAGCAGGAGGACGCGCGGACGGAGGCGCAGCGCATCGAGGGCGCGCGAAGCCTCATCCAGCGCTGAAGCCCCCTCCCCCGCCCCCGCATGGACCCGGACATCCTCGCCGGGCGTGCACATGATGGGGGCCGTTCATGGCTCCCCAGGCCGGGCCGCGCGGGCCCGCTTCGGGAGCACAGGGAGTGGATGACATGGAAGCGGTGCGGAGCCTGGGCCGGTGGGCCGGACTGTGTCTGGCATTGGGACTGTGGGGCGCGTGCACGCCGGGCGGCGGCGGCACCGTGCGCGCGTCGCGGGACAACGTGGCGCTGGATGGCTGCGCGCCGGCCACGTGCTCGCAGGCGATGGTGGCTTGTGGGCGGACGCCGGACGGGTGCGGCGGCTTCATCGACTGCGGCGACTGTCAGGCCGGAACATGCACCAGGGGGCGCTGCATGGCGCCGCCCGTGCCCGCGGAGCCGAAGAAGGATGGCTCGGGTCCCCTGAGCACCTGCACCCCCGGGTGCAGACCCAACGAGTCCTGCGTGGACAGCCGCTGCGTCTGCCAGCGCGCGACGTGCGCCACGCTGGGGCTGAAGTGCGGCACCGCGGACGACGGCTGCGGCGGCGTGGTGCAGTGCGGTGCGTGCGTGCCGGCGTGCCAGCCGGACGAGATGGAGTGCTGCGGCGCGTGCATCCCGAAGTCCGACGGACGCTGCCCGGAGAACGTGCACTGCCCTTCCCGGTCCAACCCCCCGGCCACCCGCTGACGCCGCGCGGTTCCGGGCCCCCGCGGTGAAGGGGCCTGGAGCCCGGAATGTCAGACCCCCTCGCTATACCCTTCCCCGTCGCGCACACGGGAGGTCCGCCGGCCTCGCTGGTTCGAGTCCGAAATCCCCATGCGCCCTCACCGCACGGGCAGGTCGGCTCCCGTGTGTGCGACGCCATGTGAAGGCACGAGACCGGGGGACTCGTGCGGGCAGGTCCCATGGATGCCATCGCCGTCGAAGGGCCAGAGACGCCACCGGTGTGTCAGGCGCGCCCGTGACGGATCCACGATGACTGGTGCGCGCGAGGCGGGCGGCGTTGTTACCCCTCCCACTGCCCGCCTCGCGCGCTCCCAAACTCGTGGGCATGTCTGTGTTTGGGGCACCACCCCGGCGGGTGAGGCACCGGCCGGGGGAACGGCATCCGCGGGCTCCGGCTTGCCACGGACGCGTCCGGGCGTGATACCCCCGGGACGCGATGGAACTCCGATACGACATCGTCGTGGTGGGCCTGGGCCACGCGGGCTGCGAGGCGGCGCTCGCGTGCGCGCGCATGGGCCTGTCCACCCTGGGCGTGACGCTCAAGCGCGAGCGCGCCGCGGTGATGAGCTGCAACCCCGCCGTGGGAGGCACCGCCAAGGGCCACCTGGTGCGTGAGCTGGATGCGCTGGGCGGACAGATGGGCCGCGCGGCGGACCTCGCGGGCACGCACGTCAAGGTGCTCAATCCCTCCAAGGGCCCCGCGGTGCAGGCCACCCGCGTCCTCTGCGACCGCGACGCCTACGCCGCCGGCATGCAGGCCGTGCTCTTCACGCAGCCGAACCTCACCGTGCGCGAGGGCGAAGTGGCGGCCGTGGTCGCGGAAGCGGGGAGGGTGAAGGGCGTGGTGCTGGGGGACGGCACGCAGGTGATGGCCCGCGCGGTGCTCCTCACCACCGGCACCTTCCTGCGCGCGCTCATGCACGTGGGCGAGCAGAAGGAGGTGGGCGGCCGGCTGGGAGATGAAGCCGCGCGAGGCCTGTCGGAGTCGCTGCACGCGCTGGGCTTCACGCTGGGCCGCTTCAAGACGGGCACGCCCGCGCGGCTGTCCCGCGACAGCATCGACTGGGACGCCGTCACGCCGCAGCCCGGAGACGCGGGCGTGCGGCCGTTCTCCTGGCGCACGCGGATGGAAGAAGGCCTGCCGTTCCCTCGTCAGCCCTCGGTGACGTGCGGGCTCACGGCGACGACGGAGGCGACGCATCAGTTGCTGCGCGACAACCTGCACCGCTCGCCGCTGTTCCAGGGGGACATCGTGGGGCGGGGCCCAAGGTACTGCCCGTCGCTGGAGGACAAGGTGGTGCGCTTCGCCGCGCGCGAACGGCACCAGGTGTTCCTCGAACCGGAGGGGCCCACGTCGCCGCTCGTCTATCCGGCGGGCCTGTCCACCAGCATGCCCGCGGACGTGCAGCGGGAGTTCCTGCGCACCATCCCGGGTCTGTCTCGCGTGGAGGTGGTCCGCTACGGCTACGCGGTGGAGTACGACTACGCGCCGCCCACGCAGCTGCACTCCACGCTGGAGACGAAGGCCGTCGCGGGCCTTTTCTTCGCGGGCCAGCTCAACGGCACGTCTGGCTACGAGGAGGCCGCCTTCCAGGGCTTGTGGGCCGGCATCCAGGCGGCGCTCCAGGTGAAGGGAGAACCGCCGCTCGTCGTGGGCCGCGATGAGGCACACGGCGCGGTGCTCGTGGACGACCTGGTGACGAAGGGCGTGGATGAACCGTTCCGCATGTTCACCAGCCGCTCCGAGCACCGGCTCAAGCTGCGCGAGGGCAACGCGGATCTGCGGCTCGCCCGGCACGGGCATCGCGTGGGGCTGTTGCCCAAGGAGGCCCTGGAGCGCGCCGAGGCTCGGGCCCACGCGGTGACGGAGGAGGTCGCGCGGCTCAAGCGCACGGGCCTGGCGATGCGGCTCAAGCGCCCGGAGGTGACGTACGCGCAGCTCGCGCAGGAGCGTGAGGACTTCCCGGCGCTGGCCCCCGACGTCGCGGAGGAGGTGGAGGTGGAGGTGAAGTACGAGGGCTATATCGCCCAGGCCGCCCGGGCCGCGGCGCGCGAGGCGGAGGCCTCCGACCGCTGGCGCATCCCGGACGCGTTCCGCTTCACGGACGTGCGCGGCCTGAGCACGGAGGCCGTGGAGAAGTTGTCCGCGCACCGGCCCGGGACGGTGGGGCAGGCCCGGCGGATTCCGGGCCTGACGCCTGCCGCGGTGTCCCTGCTCCTGGTCGCGCTCAAGCGGGGACAGGAAACGTCAAGTGATCAGGAGCAGGGCTGTGGATAACGTGTGGACATCTCTGGGGATCCATTTCCCCTGAGTGATTCCAAGGACTTGCAGGACCCTTCGGGGTGGAGGTGTTGTGGATAACGCGCGGTTCGCAGATCTGCTGGCCTCGGGATGCAGTGCGTTGGGCGTCTCCGTGGGACCGGACGTGGGGCCCAGGCTCCAGCAGTTGATGGCGGAGCTCTTGAAGTGGAACGCGAAGGTGAACCTCACGGCCATCACCGCGCCGGAGGAGGTGCTGGAGAAGCACTTCCTGGACTCGCTGGCGGTGCTGCCGGAGGTGAAGGGCGCGACGTCGCTGCTGGATTTGGGCGCGGGCGCGGGCTTCCCGGGACTGCCGCTCAAGCTGGAGCTGCCGGACATGGGCGTGACGCTGGTGGACGCGGTGGGCAAGAAGATCGCGTTCATCAAGGCCGCCGCCGCCAGCCTGCGCCTTGTCGGCGTGCGCGGACTTCACGCCCGGGCGGAAGGGAAGCCGGAGGCGGAGGGGATTCCGCGCGCGCAGGTGCTCATCGCGCGCGCGTTCATGGACCTGCCGGACTGGCTGAACCTGGCGCCCGCGTACGTGGAAGAGGGCGGACGCGTGGTGGCGATGCTCGGCAAGGCGCAGACGGACGCGGAGCTCCAGGCGCGCGCGGCCGAGCGCAACCTGCGCGTGGTGTCCGCCCGGGCGTACCGGCTCCCGTTCTCCGGCGCCGAGCGACAGGTCGCGGTGTTCGCGAAGCAGTAGGGGAGGGGAGGGCGCTCGGGCTCCCGTTTCAGTGCGAGCCCGCGGCCGCCAGCTCCCGCGGGATCTCCCGGAAGTGCTCCAGCACGTGCTCGAGCGCGTGCTCGGAGAGGAAGTCCATGCCCTGCATGGAGCCCTCGGCCGCGATGGCGGCGCGCTCGAACATGGCCGCCTCGTAGCCCTTCACGGCCTGGCTCCAGTCGGAGTCCGCGGCGAGCGCGAGCCCCAGCTCCAGTCCATCGAGCATCGCCATGTTCACGCCCTCGCCGCCAAAGGGCGGCATGACGTGGGCCGCGTCCCCGAGCAGCGTCACGCCCGGCCGGTGCGTCCACCGGTGGCCCACCGGCAGCGCGACGATGGGGCGCGCGGCCATCGAGTCGTTGCTCGCGTCGATGAACGTGAGCATCAAGGGCGTCCATCCCGGGAGCATCGCCTTGAGCTGTTCACGGGCGCGGGCAGGGGAGGACGTGTCCACGACCCCTTCCCGGAGCTGCGCCTCGGACACCCGGAACATGAAGTAGGCGCGCACGTGGCCGTCGCTGCTGCGCTGGGCGATGAGGCCCTGGATGCCTCCGACCACGGAGATCTTCCCGCTCGGAAGCAGCCTCGCGACCTCCGGATGCCGCGTGTCCACGTCGTCGATTTGCAGCTCGATGAAGAGCACGCCCGTGAAGAACGGCGTCGCTGGGGACACGAGCGGGCGGACCTTGGACCACGCGCCATCCGCGCCCACCACCAGGTCGAACTCGCCGAGCGAGCCCGTCGGCCCCACGACGCGGTAGCGCCCATCGGGGAGCGGCTCCACGGCGGATACCTTGCTTCCCCAGCGGATCCGTTCCGAAGGGAGGCTGTTCAGGAGGATGGCGCGCAGCTGCGTGCGGTCGATCTCCGGCCGGTCGCCGGCGCTCGCCTCGTTGTGCTGGAAGTGGAGCGTCCCCTGGGAGTCGTAGATGGCATCGCCCTGGTCGTCGTACCGGGCGACGGCGTTGAACTCCGCCTCCAGTCCGGCCTCGCGAAGCGCGCGCAGCCCGGAGTCGCCGTGCAGGTCCAGCGAACCTCCCTGCGGACGGGCGAGCGGGTGCTCATCCAGCTCGAACACCGTCGCCGTGATGCCCCGAGTGGCCAGGACCCGGGCCAACATCAGCCCGCCCGGACCGCCCCCGATGATTCCCACTGTCTTGGTTGTTTTAATAGCCTGCTATGTAAATAAAAATAGCAGACTATGCAAATGGAGCGGAGGCCTTCCGCCTGGACGTCCGGGGTGGTCACGAGCGTCCGCACGCGATGCGTGGAGCTGACGCCGCCGATGCCACACGCGGAGGGTTCGCCTGACGTTCCGCCTCGTGACGGACGCCTCCCGCAGTCCCGGGCGCGTCGAGCTCGCGCGCTTTCTTCGCAGCCGCCGTGAGCGATTGCGTCCGGAGGTGGAGGTGGGGCCCGTCGAGTTCGAGAACGTCACGCTCACGGACTCGGAACCCGATGGGCGGGAGGTTCGCGTGTCGTTCTATGCGCCGCGTCCCGGTCCCGACCCGGAGCGCGCGGGGACGCTGTTCATCCAGCCCGCATCTCCCGGTTCGGACCGCACGTCGCGCGGATCCGCGCGTCACGGATTGAAGCGGACGCCGGTCCACGCCTCGCTCGCGGTCCACAGCCGGTCGGCCCGCTTCGGATCCACGGCCCATTCCTTCACCCCGCGCCGGACGGTGGCGTCGGGAGGCGCGAGCGGCGCGATGTCGACGTTCTCGCAGTACACGCCGCCCTTGCCCGCCAGTTGGGGACTGGTCGCGCACCAGACCGTGGTCGCGGCGCCCTGCTCCGGCGTCTTCAGCGGCTCCAGCTTGTTGGAGTTTTCAATGGAGGCGCGGACCTCCTCCTCGGACATGGACCGGACCAGCTCCGTGAGGATGCCGCCGGGATGGACGGCGAACGCGCGAACGCGGTGGGGCTCGCCGCGCGCATCCAGCCCGACCGCGAAGAGGATGTTCGCGGTCTTCGACTGCCCGTAGGCGACCCACTTGTCGTAGGGGCGCTTCTGGAAGAAGGGGTCCTCGAAGTCGACGTCCGCGAAGAAGTGGCCGCGTGACGACAGGCACACCACGCGCGCGCCGTTTGCCTGCTTCAGCGCGGGCCACAGCCGGGCGGTGAGCTGGAAGTGGCCCAGGTGGTTGGTGGCGAACTGCGATTCGAACCCGCGCGCATCCCGGGTGAGCGGCGCGGCCATGATGCCCGCGTTGTTGCTCAGCAGGTGCAGCGGCCGGCCCGACTCGAGGAAGCGCGAGGCGAACGCATCGATGGATGCCGGGTCGATGAGATCCAGCTGTTCCAGCTCCACGCGCTCCATGCCCGCGAGCGCGGCGCGGGCCTTGTCGGGAGTCCGGGCAGGGACGATGACGGTGGCACCGGCGGCATGGAGCGTGCGGGTGGTCTCCAAGCCGATGCCCGCGTAGCCACCGGTCACGATGGCGACGGTGCCCTCCAGCCGGGTGTTGCCCAGAGCCTCGCGAGCGGTGGTGGTGGCGCCGAAGCCGGAGTTCAGGGGCTGCTGTTTCGTGGTCATGGGCACAAGGTGCAGGCCCACGGTCCGCGCGAAAAGAGCGTCCCTTCATCCTATGACGGGTACCACCTGGATACGGATTCCAGAACGAGAGGGTTACTCATGGACACAGTGAAGCTGCGGGTCGCGAGGCCGGCACGGGACCTGGACGCGGTGGTGCGCTTCTACCGGGACGGGTTGGGTTTCGAGGTGCTCGGGCGGTTCGAGGACCACGCGGGGTTCGACGGCGTGATGCTCGGGCATCCGGGAGCGCCGTACCACCTGGAGTTCACGGTGGAGCGAGGACACGAAGCGCCGCGAGCTCCAACCGAGGACCACCTCCTGGTGTTCTACGTGCCGGACCCGGAAGCCTGGTCCGCGCGGGTCCACCGGATGGAGGCCGCGGGCTTCGCGCCGGTGACCTCGCGCAATCCGTACTGGGACGCGAACGGGAAGACCTTCGAGGATCCGGACGGCTACCGCGTCGTCCTTCAGCAAGCCGCCTGGGCGCACTGACCGAAGCAGGGGAGGGGAACCCCAACTCGCCATGAGCTGGGGTTCCCCGCCTCGCCCGTGTGAAGCAGACACGGAGGCCCGGATGCGCACGTTCCACGTGGAACCCTCTGGGCCGGAAGGACGGGTGCGGGCCCTGGATGTCGCCAGGCCCGAACCACGCGAAGCATTCCGGGGCCGACACGTGAACGCTCGCGTAAGGCTGACCGGGCCCACGCCGACGTTGATGCGCAAGCACTGGCCGGGTCTGCATCCCGCCACACCGGCCCGCCCGATGCGCATGCGCGAAGCCGCGAGGACCGCGCTGTCATCCACGGCCCCGCTGCGTGATGCGCAGCGCTGAAGTCAGATGAAGGCACGGAGGCAGAGGCTGCGCGGTCGGCCGGTGTTCCACGTGGAACACCGGCCCGCGTCCGGTCCGTGCATGAGGGCGCGGGCGAACAAGCGCTGAAGCGGGTGATGCGGCACGCGGTGGTTCGCATGGCGCTTCGGCTTCCTGACCCGGAGCGCTTGATGATGAGCAGGGGAGGGGAGCCGCCGCTCATGCGGCATCGCGTGTTCCACGTGGAGCACGCTCTCGGATGAAGGGCCGCATGAACGGCTGCGCATCGGGCCCTCGACGCCTTCATCCGCGAACCCATGAACGGCGGAGCCGACCGGCCTTCACGCCAGGGCCCACGGTTGGTGGCGAGGGACCATGGTGGATGAAAGAGCCCCCGATGCGGGACGCCCCCTTCCTCAGCCACGGCTTGAGTCACGTGAGCCGGAAGTGGCCCTGGCGCATGAAGCTCACGGGCGCTGAGGCGTGTTCCACGTGGAACGTCCATGGCGCTCATGCGGCTGGGAAGGCAGGTCCGCGACGAGCACCCATGGGGCCGCTGAACGAGCTGATGGAAGCGAAGCCGTGTTCCACGTGGAACGTCCCGGTGGATCCACTGCCTGGAAGCAGGGAGGTCCGCGAACCGCTCATGTGCTGCTTTGACCTGAGCGTGGTTGCGAAGCCAGGCGCGTGTTCCACGTGGAACACGCGCATCGTGGATGCGGCTGGGGAAGGCAGGTCCTCAACGAGCACCCACAAGTTCGTTGAACGAGCTCATGGATGCGGACCTGTGTTCCACGTGGAACGCCCCTGCGGATCCGCTGGCTGGAAGCACCGAAGTCCGCGAGCGGCTCATGCGGCGCCAAGACCTGGGCGTGATAGCGGAGTCGTGGGCGTGTTCCACGTGGAACGTCCGCGCAGGGATGAGCCGCCTGTCCTGGGCCCGGCTGGGATGGGCATCCGCGGGTCTGCGCCGAACGGGCTGATGGAAGGTGAAGGCGTGTTCCACGTGGAACGTCCAGACGGATCCTTTGCCGCGAAGCGCCGGCCACGAGCACGGATGAGGTGCTCCTGAATTGAGTGGGGCGCTGAAGCATGGGCGTGTTCCACGTGGAACGTCCGCGCATGGATGCGGCATCCGAAGTGGGCGCCGGGATGAGCGTCAGGAGGAGTCGCTGAACGGGGCGCATGGATGCGAGCCCATGTTCCACGTGGAACGTCCGCGGATGGATGAGGCACCTGTGCTGAGCCTGACCGCGATGAGCAGCAGGGGAGGGTGGCCCGTGGTGGCCCATGGAAGCGAAGCCGTGTTCCACGTGGAACCTCTTGCGTGGTGACGATGCCGCTATCGGCGCTGCTCCACGCAGTGCTCACCGTTCTCGCGAAGCGCGGTGCTCACGACAGCGTGGGCGTGTTCCACGTGGAACGGCCCACGCTGTGGACTCGGACCTTGCGCCGTTCCTGCTCACGCCAGATGACGGGCCTTCCTTTGTGCCCCGTGCTCACGACAGCGTGGGCGTGTTCCACGTGGAACGGCCTGCGTGGATGGATCCGACCGTCTCCGGGTGAGTGGCTCACCGAAGAAAGGCGCTGACCGTTCCTGGGCGGAGCGGTGCTCGCATGCGCGAGACACCGTTCATGTGGAGCGGCTCATCGTCGATGCGCTGCCTGCGTTGAATGGGGGCAGCGAAAGCGCTGGTCGATCTTCGCGGCGTGGGCTCGCGCAGCCGCGGATGCGGTTCACACGGAGCGGCGCTCCTTCAACGTGAAGCCTGCGTTGGCGTAGCCCCCGTGAAGTGTCGGTCGACCTTTCCCGGCGCGGGTTCGCGCAGCCCGAGCGTCCTCGAGATGGAGCGGCTCACCGCCGATGCGCCGACTGCGTTGGGCATGGTCCGCGTGAAGCGGGGGCCGGCCGCTCCCAACAGGAACCCGCGCCTGCGCGCGGAGCCGCCCATGCGGAACGGCGCACCGGTGATGCGCAGCCTGCGTTGAGCGTGGTCCGCCTGAAGCGTCGGTTGGACTTTCGCGGCGAGGTGCTCGCATGCGCGAGAAGTCACCCATGTGAAGCGCTCGATGCGCTGCTGATGGTCTGCGCGATTCGCGAGAGGCGAGTGGTCCGTCCGTCCGTTCGCATCGCGGCGCTGGTAGTGGACCTCGCATCCGCGAGATGCCGTTCGCGCGGAACGACTCACCTTCAACGGGCCACTCGCTTGGGTGTGGCTCGCGCGGAGTGCCCAGGCTGTCTGTTCGCATCGCGGTGCCAGCACCAGCGGATGGGACCGTGGGCACGACCGTCATGGGCGGGAGGGACGGTGGGGTTCGCGGAGAAGTGCCGGGGCGGTTCTTCGCGGCGCGACCTTCGTCACCGCATGGCGCGTGTTCCACGTGGAACGTCCGGTGGCCCATGGCTGGGACTTCCGCAGCTCATGGTCGCGCCACCGATTCGGGGCACGGCCGTGAACCCGGTGCTTCGTCGCACGTGATGAGCAGGCCCGCGGTTCGTGCCGTGTTCCACCTCACACGCGCGACTTCGGCGCCCGATGCCGGCACCGTGCGGCGAGACCGGGCACCCGATGGCGACGCATGGTGGACGGCCGTTGTCCGCACCAGCCCGTTCCGCACCGCGAACCCCACCACCGGCTCCAAACGCGGATGCCGGACCGACGCCGGGCGCCGTGCCTCACGCGGCTCGCGCATCCGATGAGGTGCTCCCCGCGAACCGCCCGGCGTTCACGTGCTCCCACCTCATGAAGGTGGCGCGGGCCCGCTTCACGAACTTCGCCGCGCGGGACCCCCTGAAAAACCCAACACCCTTCCGCCCCGCACGGAATCACCCGCGCCAGGAGCAGCCAGGCAGGCACGCCCAAGCACCCCCATCCGCGCGAATTCCCACCCTGCACCCCCTGCCCACGGGCCCCCGAGCGAGGGGCCGGGCACGCCTCGCGGCACGGCTTGGATGGGAAATTGATCCGTCCTCGAACCCCGTGCTAGCTGGCTGATCAGGCCCCGATTCGCGCGCACGTCCGCGCGAACTGCGGGCGGGGCTCTGGCGTCAGCCGGGGCGAGAGAGGATGGGCCACGTGGGTCGTATCATCTGCATCTCCAACCAGAAGGGCGGCGTGGGTAAGACCACCACCGCCATCAACCTCGCCGCGAGCCTCGCCTCCGCGGAGCGCCGCACCCTGCTGGTGGACATGGACCCCCAGGGCAACGCCGGCAGCGGTCTGGGCCTCAAGCGCGAGAACCTCAACGGCACCGTCTACGACGCCCTCCTCGGCGGCCGCCCAGCATCCGAGCTCATCCACCCCACCGAGCTGCGCTTCCTCCAGGTCATCCCCGCCACGCCCGACCTCACCGGCGCGGAGGTCGAACTCGTCAACCAGGAGCGCCGTGAGTTCCGCCTGCGCGAAGCCCTGCTGCCGCTCAAGGACAAGTACGACTACATCATCATCGACTGTCCGCCCTCGCTCGGCCTGCTCACGCTCAACGCGCTCGTGACCGCGGACTCCGTCCTCATCCCGCTCCAGTGCGAGTACTACGCGCTCGAGGGCCTCTCCCAGCTCACGCACACCATCGACCTGGTCAAGCAGGGGCTCAACCCCTCGCTGAAGATGGAAGGCATCCTGCTGACCATGTTCGACGCTCGCGCCAACATCGCCCACCAGGTCGTGGACGAGGTGCGCGGCTACTTCAAGGACCAGGTCTTCCAGGCCGTCGTGCCGCGCAACGTGCGCCTGTCCGAGTGCCCGTCCTTCGGCAAGCCGATCATCCTCTATGACATCAAGTCCAAGGGCTGTGAGAGCTACCTGGCCCTGGGCCGCGAGCTGATGCGCCGGGACTCCCCCAAGCCGTCCAAGCGCCGGGTCGCCTGACCGGTCGCCTCCTTAATAGAGAGATGTGAATGGTGGGACCGGGTGCCCGGTTCGCCGTGAACCCGTCAGTCCCACGCGCGCCGGCTCCACGCCGGCGCGGGGAGCTCCCTACCGCCGTGCAGAAGAACGCAGACACCCAGAAGCGCGCCCTCGGCCGGGGCCTCTCCGCCCTCATCCCCCAGGCCGCCCCCGCCGCGCCGGCTCCCGCTGCTCCGCCGCCGAAGCCCGGCGTGCTCAAGCTGGCCATCGAGACCATCCACCGCGACCCGCTCCAGCCCCGCCGCCACTTCGACGAGACCAAGCTCCACGAGCTCACCGAGTCCATCAAGGCGCAGGGCCTGCTCCAGCCCATCCTCGTCCGGAAGAACCCGAACAAGGGCGGCGAGGGCTACCTCATCATCGCGGGCGAGCGCCGCTGGCGCGCCTCCCAGGCCGCGGGCCTCAAGGAAATCCCCGCCATCGTGCGCGAGGTCACGGAGGCCGAGTCCTTCGAGCTCGCCCTGGTGGAGAACCTCCAGCGCGCGGACTTGAACCCCATTGAAGAGGCGGACGGCTACCGGCGCCTGGTGGAGGAGTTCAAGCTCACGCAGGAGCAGGTGGCCCAGAAGGTGGGCAAGGAGCGCTCCACCGTCGCGAACGCGCTGCGCCTGCTGGCGCTGCCGCCGGACGTGAAGGCCATGGTGGCGGACGGGTCGCTGTCCATGGGCCACGCGCGCGCGCTGCTCGGCGTGCCCCGGCTGCCGGAGCTCCAGAGCCTGGCGAAGCAGGTGACGGAGAAGAAGCTGTCCGTGCGCGACACGGAGAAGCTGGTGCAGCAGGGCCGGTCCGCGAAGGGCGGCAAGGACTCCGGGAAGCCGGCGCCCAAGGTCAGCCCGCAGGTGAAGTCGCTCACCGAGGAGCTCCAGCGCCGGTTGGGCACCAAGGTTCGTCTGACGGAGAAAAGCCCGGGAAAAGGCACCCTGGAAGTGGACTTCTTCTCCTACGATGACCTGGACAGGCTGTTGAAGCTTCTGAGGAAGGAGTAGGGCGTGGCGCTCCTTGGCGGGAAGAAGGACGAAGCACCCAGCAAGCCCCTGTTCAAACGGGAGGAGGATTTCGTGTCAACGCGTCCGGGTGAGGTTCACACGCTTCTGGGTAAGGGAAGCGAGTTCGAGGGAAAGCTTTCCTTCGAAGGGCAGGTCCGCATCGACGGCAAGTTCAAGGGGCAGATCATCACCAAGGACGTGCTGGTGATTGGTGACGGTGCCCAGGTGAACGGGGATATCCAGGCCGGTACCGTCATCATCAACGGCACCGTGGAAGGCAACGTGCGCGCCACGCAGCTCATCGAGCTGAAGGCGACGGGCCAGATTCGCGGCGACATCGAGTCGCCGGCGCTGACCATGGAGCGCGGCGCGTCCTTCGACGGCAATTCCAAGATGCGGAGCCAGGGCAAGGGCGGCAATCCGCCTCCGCCCGGAGAGAAGAAGTAACGGTGCGCCGGTTCGCGTCCAGCGCGCGGAAGACCTCGAGGCTCATCGGGCTCGGGGTCGTCTCGCTCGGCATGCTCCTGGGAGGTGGCTGCAAGGGCTGCCACGGGGAGACGCCGTCCGCCGAGGACCTGGCGGAGGACGCGGGGCTGCGCTCGGGCGTGAAGGTGCCGCTGCCGCCGGGCTGGTCCGCGCAGGTGGCCACCGACGGCAGCTTCCAGGCGGGCCCGCCCGGCCGCCCGGTGCTGCGCGTGGATTTGAAGCCGGGGCAGGGGGAGCAGATGCCCTCCTCGGAGAAGCTGGCGGACAACGTCCGTCAGCAGATGAAGCACTTCACGCTGTCCCTGGATCAGGAGGAGGACACCGCCTCCTTCGCCCTCTTGCGCGTGACCATGGCCCCGTCCCTGGCGGATGGAGGCCTGGGCCCGGAGGCGCCCGCGTTCTTCGGCGCCCGGCGCGTGGGGGACGACCTGTTCCTCTGCGCGAGCCTGCCCGGCGCCACCAGCGAGGAAGTCCGCCTGGCCACCGAGGCCTGCCGTACCATCCAGGTCCAGGCCGCGCCCCGCTGAAATTTCGCCGTGAGGGCCGCGGTCTCCTCATCAAGGAGCGCGGGACCCCATGGACGACTGGCGCAAGAACCTCATCGAAGACGCGGAAGGTATTGGCGAGCTGCTCGCGCGCACGAAGCGCATCGCCGTGCTGGGCATCCGCCCGGAGGCGCAGGCGGACAAGCCCGCGCACGCCATCCCGAAGTTCCTGAAGGACCATGGCTTCACCGTGCTGCCCGTGCCCACGCACGGTGAGCAGGGGAGCATCCTGGGCGAGCCCATCTCCGCGTCGGTGAAGGACGTGCCCGGGGACGTGGACGTGGTGCAGGTCTTCCTGCGGCCGGACGACATCACGGCGCACGTGGACGCGATGCTGGCGAAGAAGCCGCACGCGGTGTGGTTCCAGCTGGGCATCCGCAATGACGCCGCGGCCGAGCGGCTGGCCCGCGCCGGCATCCGCGTGGTGCAGGACCACTGCATGAAGGTGGAGTGGAAGAAGCGTCACCCGGACGCTCGATAAGCGACAGCGGCGGGGTCGCCGGGAACGTCCTGCGCGGCCCGGGTGTCCCCATTACGTGAAGAGGGTGATGTTTCTGGCGGCTGCGACTGGGAGGGGATGGACTTCGGGCCCGGCCCGGAGTGCAATTCCGTCCAGGCCCCATGAGCCGAGGTCTCCAGGACTTCCCCAAAGCCGTCTGACTTCCTAACCTTGGCTTCCCGGCCTGTATCGGGCGCGAGCCCGTTCCAGGCCTTCACGCAGTGCCCCCTCGTAAGGAGTCCGCGCATGACGCTCACCGAGATGCTTCCCCTCCCCCTGGCGGTCGTGGAGATCGGGCCCCTGGGTGAGCAGCTAGCAGCGGCGGGGGGACTGGTCATCACCGCGGCCGCCGCGCTGTGGGCCGCGTGGACCCGCCCGGCCCAGCAGCCGGCGCCGGTTCCGGTGCCCGCGCGTCGGGACCCGCCGCGCCGCCGCCAGGCCTGACCGTCGCACCCGTTGTTCCCCGCGGGATTCGGGCCCGGGCCCGGCGCTCCTGACGAAGCGCCGGGCGGCCCTCGAGCCTCAACGCTTCATCGCCAGCGACAGCGCGAAGTCTCCGTCCGCGTCGGTCCACCACGCGGCCAGGTCGAGGCCCGCGTCGCCTAGCTCCGCCTGCACCTGCTCGCGGCAGAACTTGCAGCTGACCTCCGTGCGCAGACACTCTCCTTCCGCGAACTCCACGCGCCGCCCCAGGTCCTTCAGCCACACGGTCTGGGCCTTGCGTGAAATCAGCCGCATCTCGATCCACTTGTTCGCTTCATCGAACGGGGCCAGGTGCTCGAAGGCCTCCGGGTCGAAGTCCGCGTCCAGCTCGCGGTTGAGCACGCGCAGCACGTTGCGGTTGAAGTCCGCCGTCACGCCCGCGCTGTCGTTGTAGGCGGCGAAGAGGCGCTCGCGGTCCTTGAGCAGGTCCGTGCCCAGCAGCAGCCCGTCCCCGGGATTCAGTCCGGACGCCAGCTCGTGCAGGAACAGCGCGCGCTGCGCGGGCTTCAGGTTGCCGATGGTTCCGCCCAGGAAGGCGATGAGCCGCCGGCCGCCGCCCGGGATGCGGTCCAGGTGCTGCTCGAAGTCGCCCACCACCGCGTGCACGGCGATGCGCGGGTACTCGCGCGCCAGGCCGTCCGCCGCCTTGCGCAGGAAGGCCTCGCTCACGTCGAAGGGCACGAAGCGCTTGAGCTGCCCGGCCGCGTCCATCGCGTCCAGCAGGAGGCGCGTCTTCTCACTGGTGCCGCTGCCCAGCTCCACCAGCGTGTCCGCGCCGCTCAGCCGCGCCACGTCGTCCGCGTGGGCGCGCAGGATCTCCCGCTCGCGGCGCGTGGGGTAGTACTCCGGCAGGCGGGTGATGTCGTCGAAGAGCTGGCTGCCGCGCTCGTCGTAGAGCCACTTGGGGCTCAGCTCCTTGGGCCCGTGGAAGAGCCCCTCCAGCACCTCTGAACGCAGCGCGCGCCGCGCGTCCCCGGGTTGCACGTGGACGTCCACCTTCACCCCCGGCGTCGAGTAGTCCTCCGCGACGCCCGCCTCGCCCTGCTCCGTCCTCATCCTCATGTCATCCTCACCTCACGTCGCGTGCACAGCGGAAGCCGGCGAAGATCTGCCGGCGGATGGGGAAGTCCCAGTTGCGGAAGCTGTTGCGCACGGCCACGGGCGCGCTCGCCCAGGCACCGCCGCGCAGCACCTTGGACGTGTCGCCGAAGAAGACCTCCGAGTACTCGCGGTACGGAAAGGCCCGGAAGCCCGCGTACGGCTGGAAGTCGCTGGCGGTCCATTCCCAGACGTCGCCCAGGAGGCCCCAGACGCCGTCCACGCTGCGGCCTGGCGGGTGGCTGCCCACGGCAGACGGCCCCCAGCGCGTCCCGCCCAGGTTGGCGTGCGCGTCCGTGGGCGCCGAGTCTCCCCAGGGATGCGCGCGGGCGACGCCGTCACTGCCCTGCGCGGCCTTCTCCCACTCGGCTTCGGTGGGCAGGCGCTTGCCGGCCCATCTCGCGTACGCGTCCGCCTCGTACCAGGACACGTGCTGCACGGGCTCGTCCCTGGGCAGCGGCTCCACCGTGCCGAAGCGGCGGCGCAGCCAGACGTGGTGGCCCTGCGGAATCCAGAAGAGCGGGTGGCGCAGCTTCTCCGCCTGGATCCACTCGAAGCCCTTGGGGTCCCACCAGCGCGCGTCCTCGTAGCCGCCGGACTCCACGAACACGAGGAAGTCCCCCGTGGTGACGGGGTGCGCGTCCAGGAGGAAGGGCGCCACGTCCACGGTGTGCCGCGGGCGCTCGTTGTCGTAGGCCCACGGGTCGTCGCTGCCCAGGCGCACCGGGCCGCCGGGGATGAAGACCTCGTGCTGGGGCACCGCGCCGGGCCGGGGGCGGTGCGACTCCACCGGGTAGTACTCCACGTGCGTCATCAGCTGCAGCGTGGCGGCCAGCGTCTCCGCGTGCTGCTGCGCGTGCTGCGCCACCATGCCGAAGACGAAGCCGCCCTTCAGCAGCGGATCCGCGCTGTCCTCGGGCAGCGTCTCCAGGTGCGCGCCCACCGCCGCGCGCACGCGGGTGGCGTAGGCCCAGGCGGCCTCCGGCTCCAGCAGCGGCAGCGTGGCGCGCGTGTTCCGGGGGTGGCGGAAGGCGTCGTAGATGGCGTCGAACGCGGGATCCGTGAAGGCCGGGGCCCCCAGCGCGCGCAGGAGCCACTGCTCCTCGTAATTCGCCACGTGGGCCACGTCCCAGACCAGCGGGGACATGAGCGGCGAGTGCTGCCGCATCAGCTCCAGCTCCGGCAGCGGCGCGAGCATCGCCTGGATGCGCTCCCGCCCCGCCTCCAGCTCCCGCCAGGCCCGGGCCTTCCACGGCGCGGCCTCGCGGGCGCGGGCGCCTCCCTGATCATTGCTCCTCAGCGACATGGTCGGCCCAAGGTAGGAAGGGGCTCCGGGACCCGCTAACCCCCCGGGCTCCCCAGGTGTGAGGGACCCGTGAGGGAGCACACGTTTGCGAGCCTGCCTCCCCTCCACGGTGAGGCCGTGTCCTGGCCGGCCCGTTGGCAGCTGTCCGGAGATTCTGGACCCGGTATTTCGTTTCTGTCCAAATGATTTCACGCCAGACGCGGCGCGCCGTCCCCAGCAGCGCGGCGCACCCGGAGCGGGTCCAGCTGGGAGGACAGGGCCCGGGGACCACCCCCTGGGGCCGGAATCTGTCCACCAGTTGTCGGGAATTCCCTGGAAGGCGTGTCCGCGTGGGGGAGGGGGTCTCTATGCTGCGGGACATGGTCCAGCCCGCGCCGAACAAGCCCGTGCTCGTGGTGGAGGACGACGAGGATGCTCGCGCCGCCATCGCCGAAATCCTGGAAGCGGATGGCTACGAGGTGGCCGTCGCCGCCAATGGCCGTGAGGCCCTGGACGAGCTCCAGCACCTGCCTCCGCCGAGCGTCATCCTCCTGGACCTGCGGATGCCGGTGATGGACGGCCCGGAGTTCCTGCGCCACCTGCGCGCGGACTGGCCCCGGCTGAAGGCGGTGCCGGTGCTGCTCTTGTCGGGCGTGGGCGCGGAGGTGCTGCCGGACACGGGAGGCCTCTTGAAGAAGCCCATCATTCCGGACGAGCTGCTGGCCACCGTGGGCCGGCTGTCCGGCCGGAGCGCGTGACGCGAGGGGGGCCCCGAACGAGGAAGGGGTCGGCCCGAGGCGCTCCCGGGGCGTCAGCCCAGCCGCGTCACCGAGAGCAGCGTGAGCGTGCTGGCGCGAGGGTCCTTCTCGTAGATGAGCTCCAGGTCGTGGCCCTCCACGACGTGTCGCGCGGGTCCCGCCACCGAGTCCTGGGTCTTCGTCCGCTCCGCCAACCGCGCCAGGGCCAGCTGCAGGGCCTCGAAGGCTTCGGCGGACATCCGGCCCACCTCCCGCCACGCGGGCGGCGCGTAGTGGACGCGGTACGGAAGGACCAGGCGGTTTCTTGCGGAAGACTGGGACACGGGTTGGGTTCCTCGACGCAGCTTCGCACTTGCGAACCGCGTGCCCGCCCGTGGGACCCGGGAATTCCGGGCACTTTCACGGTGGGTCGGCCGTGACGTCTGAAGAACTTACGGGCCCGCCGGAAATCGTAGGGGAAGAAATGACTGCCCGTACGGCAGGCCCGGAAGGGAGGTGAAGAACCCTTGACCGGCCGTTCGGGCGGGGCTGGGGCGGGCCCGGGGGGCGGGGTGGCTGCCCCCTTCCGCTCGGGGTGCGCAGCGTTGAACAGACGGGCCCGCTTCCGGTGCCCGTGCGCGCCCGAGGAGGCAGACCCATGGCACGGAGGACTCCCACCCCCTGGTCGTTCACGAACGGGCTGCTGTTCGGCCTGTCGGCGGGCGTGTTGCTGGCGCTGGCGGAGACCGCGCTGGCGGTGGCCGCGGGGGAGGGGGCGCTCGTCCCGGTGCGGATGAGCGCGGCGGTGGTGCTGGGGCCGCCGGCCTTCACGCCGCAGGTGTCCACGGCGGTGGCGGTGGCGGTGGGCCTGGGGGTGCACCTGGTCATCGCGGCGGGCTGGGGGGTGGTGTACTCGCTGCTGGACGCGATGCTGCCGGTGGACGGCCGGGGGCGCTGGGAGTTCCAGGCGGCGGTGGGGATGCTCTTTGGCATCTTCGTGTGGCTGGTGGACTTCCAGCTCCTGGCGCGCGGCTACTTCCCCTGGTTCCTGAGCGTTTCCCAGTTCCTCCAGATTGTGTGGCACGCGGTGTTCCTGGGGCTGCCCATGGCCCTGCTCTTCACCGCGGCCGAGCGCCGGCGCGCGCCCGTGCCCGAGCCCACCCCTTGAAGTAAGGTGACAGGACCCGACCTTCAGGGTTATGTCCCACCCTGCTGCCACGGAGGCGCCTCGCACCCGGGGACGGAACAAGGGCATGGACACGGAACTGGCGGGAATCCTGGGCGCGGCGGCGCGGAGCGTGCGGGTGAAGATGGGCCTGACGCAGGCGGACGTGGCGGACCGCATCGGCATGGCGTCGGAGGTGTATGGCCGGCTGGAGCGGGGCCACATGCTGCCGAGCGTCCAGAACCTGCGCCGGCTGTGCGTCGTCCTGAACATCCCGCCGCACGACCTGCTGGGGTTGGGCGAGGAGTTCGCGGCCCCGCCGCCGAAGGAGAAGCCCCGGCCGAAGGTGGAGGAGGACGTGCCGGAGATGCGGCGGCTGATGCGCAACCTGCGGCGGCTGACGCCGGTGCAGCTGAAGCTGATGAACCTGGTGGCGTCCGCGATGCAGCAGCAGAAGAAGAAGCCCTGAGGGGGCTCGGCGTTAGACTGGGCCCACCATGGTTGAAGAGCTGGTGCGGAGGCTGGGGCTCAAGCCCCATCCGGAGGGTGGCTACTACCGGGAGACCTACCGGGCGGCATTCCAGGTCCAGACGCTGCGGGGGCGGAGGTCCGCGGGGACGGCCATCTACTACCTGCTGCAGCGGGGGGAGTTCTCCGCGTGGCACCGGGTGGTGGGGGCGGACGAGCTGTGGCTGTTCCACGACGGGGACCCGCTGGCGTTGCACCTGGTGCACGAGGACGGCCGGCTGGAGACGGCGGTGCTGGGCCGGGACGTGACGCAGGGCCATCAGCCGCAGGTGCTGGTGCCGGCGGGGGTGTTGCAGGCGGCGGAGCCGCTGGGCGCGTACACGCTGGTGGGCTGCACGGTGTCGCCGGGCTTCGACTTCGCGGACTTCGAGTTGCCGGAGGCGGAGGCGATGGTGGCCCGCCACCCGGCGCACGAGGCGCTGCTCAGAAGGCTCGCGAAGCCGGGCCCGCGCTGAACGCTCAGGAGCCCCAGGGCCGCAGCGGGGTGAGCAGCCCCGCGGCCTGGAGGCGCGCCTGGACGTCGGCGGCGAGGGCGACGTGGGCGGGGTTTTCGACGGAGAACCTCTCCTGCGTGAGGGTGATGAGCGTGCCCCGGTCCGGGATGTGCTCCACCTGCACGGGGGCGGGGAGTGGGGGCACGGGGCCGCGGAAGTCGGCGAGGTAGGTGACCCAGCCGATGAAGGTCGTGGCTGGTGGGGGGGCGACGAGGTCCCGGTGCTGTTCGGAGGTCGCCAGGGCGAACTCAGGTTCCCATGCGAGCGCCATGGCGCGCACCAGGCGAGCCTGGACGGCAGCGGTCAGGACTCGCTCCGCGACCGGGCCTCGGGCTGGCGGCTCCAGGACGCAGACCGAGTTCACATGGATGGAGGAGCCCCCGCAGTAGCCGTTGACCGCGGAGGTCTCATCCGGGTTCTCGCCCGCCCAGAGCCAGAAGCTGGAGCTGTCGCGAGACCGATTGCCCTTCCTGCCGAGGAGCTTCGTCAGCGTCGATGCATCCGTCTGGACCTGAAGCCTTCGAGCCTCGTCGTATGAGGCCGCCGCTTCATGCCAGCGGTTCCATGACGCCTCGAGCGGGCCGAGCTCCCGGAGAAAGGCTTCCAGGCGCCGAGCGCAATCCTCCACCGGTTCGGAGCGGGCCAGCCAGTAGCAGCCCGCGTAGTACGTCTCGGTCATGGCCTGGACTCCTCAGGGGATGGGAGGACGTGGAGGGATGTAGACGACTTCAATCTGGAATTGGAGGCGGCCGAAGGCCGCACGGAGGAAATCCGCGAACGGTTTCTCCGCGACGATCCAACGGATGCGTCTGCCTTCCGCCATCTGTAGCTGGCGCTGGGCCTGATCTCGAAGTCCATTGAACCCACTGAAGAACTTCTTCATCTGCGCATCGTTCTCAAGGAACTTCGCGTAGCCGGGGCCCTTGGCCTCCAGCGGCAGGTCCTCCAGCAGGTCATAGCCGTCGAAGTCGACCTCTTCGTCTCCCTGCTTGAGCCGGTACGCGGAGCCCTTCGGCGCTCCTGTCACCTGGGCCTGATAGTCGCGGGCGCGCTCGGACATCGACTCATTCACCTGCACCCACTTGCCCGGCCCTCCTGAAGCTGGCGGGCCACTCGCGGCCATGGCCACCGCCGTGGACGCGAGCGTCACCTCCACCACTCCATCCACCACCGCCACCGCGCTCACGTCCAGGACGCGCGCCACGTTGAAGCCCGCGTGGGCCGCGCCCGCGCTCACCGCGTCCGGGAAGCGAGGCATCAACGCCAGCGACGACGACAACCCCTTCGTCACGCCGTGACCCACCAGCATCGTCACCGCGAGCACGAAGGCGCGTGCCACCTCCGGCCCCAGCGCCTGAGCGAACGTGTTCGCAGCCTCCTCCAGCTCCTGGAACGTCTTCGCCCGGTCCGTGGCGTCCTTCAGCGCGCCGCACGCCCGCACCACCGCGAGGAATGACTGGACACCCACGTACGCCAGGAACACGGCGGCAATCACCGCAGCTGCCTTGGTGAACACCGGCTCCGGCGCCACCGCCAGCACCACCCATGACGTGATGGCCCCCGCCACGACGGACACGAAGAACTCCGAGCTCAACGTGTCCCGCAGCGCTTCACCGATGCTCGCGCGCAAGGGCTCCAGCGACATGCCCACCGCGAGCGTCAGCCGGTCCATGGAGCTGAAGCCCGCGCCGTCCTCCAGCAACGACAGGCAATCCCCAGAAGACTCATGCGCACGGCACCACCGTCCGTACCCATCCCGCAGCATGAACCCGAGCCCCCGGTCCAGCTCCGCTCCCTTCTTCGCGACCGCACGCACCACCCTCGGGGACCGCACCGTCAGCGGCACCTCCAATACCAACCGCGTCAATGCCTCCTCGAACTCCCGGGCACTGACCGGCACCCGCCGGTCCCCGGTGGCCGGCGCATACGTCCGAGTCCCCCGCTCCGTGCGCAGCCGCACCGTGGGCCCGCTGGCGCAGCCCGTGAGCAGCACGAACAACAGCATCCACACGCCGGCCCTGTGTGCATCCATGCCCGCAGCATGGGCCCAAAGGCACCCACGAACACAACGGGGCGGAAGGCCCGTGCGGACCTCCCGCCCCGAAGGGCACAGCGCTGCAATCACAGACGGCTAGGGGTTCTTCACCGTGAAGCTGAAGCTCTGGATGACGAAGTTGTCCACCGCGTCCGTCATCCACACGTCCACCGTGTGCGTGCCATCCAGCAGCTCGCGGGTGTCCAGCTCCGCGGTCCACGTGCCGTTCGGCTGGAGCGTGCCCGCGCGGATGCCGGACCCGTCCCGCGTGAAGGCCACGTTCTTGATGCCGCTCAGCGCATCCGTCACCCGGGCCGCCAGCGTCACCACGCCGCCCACCGTGCTGCCCGGCGCCGGCGTCACCAGCGTCGCCGTGGGCGCCTGCGTGTCGTAGCGCACCGTGCGCGTCGCGCGGACCGAGCGGCCCGCTTCGTTCGTCACGTCGATGTTGAGCGAAATGTCCAGACAGGCCCAATGGCTCTCAGACCTGTTACGTCTTTGTCAGGGAGACAACCAGGAGGGTTCTGTTCCACCCGGGTGGGTCACTCCGTGGGCTTGTTTCCCGTACGCTTCCACAGCTCGCGCAGAAGAATCACCCCGAATTGTGAGTCATTGAGGATGTATCGGCGCCACAGGCGCTTGGGCTCGTGGGTGAGGCGGTAGAGCCACTCGAAGCCGGCCCTGGCGATCCACTCCGGGGCGCGCTTGGCGGTGCCGGCGATGAAGTCGAACCCCGCGCCAATGCCAATGGCCACCGTGGGCCCCAGCTTCTGGGCCACCTGGGAAATCCACACCTCCTGCTTGGGGCTGCCCAGCGCGACGAAGAGCAGGTGCGGGTCCTTCTCCCGGATGCGCGCGACAATGGGGTCGTTCTGCGCGTCGCCCGCGTCCAGGTTCACCATGGGCGAGTCCCAGCCCACCACCTCGATGCCGGGGTACTGCGCCTGGAACTGCCTGCCCACCTTCTCCGCGACGCCGGGGCCCGCGCCCAATAGGAAGATGCGCCACCTGCGCTCGGCGCCCAGCTTCACCAGCGGGAGGATGAGGTCGGAGCCGGCGATGCGCTCCGGCAGGGACACGTCCAGCATGCGCGAGGCCCAGACGATGGGCATCCCGTCCACCACGGAGAGGGTGGCCTTCTGGTACGCCTCGCGGAAGCGCGTGTTCGTCTCCGCCAGGACGACGTGGTCCACGTTGGCGGTGAAGACGTAGCCGCCCTGGTGCGCGTCCACCAGCTCGCCAATGGCCGTGATGGCCTCCGGGAAGGTGAGCTGGTCGATGGAGAGCTGGCCGATGTTCAGGCGCGGGCGGGGAGTGGCGGGGGCGTGTGCGGTGGTCAAGGCGTCGTCTTCACTTCACCGTGAGGTCCAGCACGGTGATGGAGTAGGGGGGAAGGCGCTGCGACAGGGACTGCTCGGCCTGCTTGCCGGTGGCCTGTTCGGTGAAACCGCCCGGCGCGCCCGAGTACCCCATCACGCGCACGGTGTTGAGCGAGCCGCAGCCCTTGAGCTCCACCTGGGCCTGGGCGGCCTGCTCGGGGTCGAAGTTGAGCAGCACGGCGGTGAGCTTCTTGCCGGACGCGTCGCGGGACGCGAAGAGGCTGGTGCCCTCGGCCGCGGTGGTGGACAGGCCGTTGTCCTGGAAGCGGCCGCCCTTGCCGTCGAAGTCGCGGTACGCGCGGAACGCCCAGAACGTGGGGCTGTTCTCCGCCGGGTACTGCCAGAAGAACGCGGACGTGAGCCCCTGCTGTCCGAAGCGGCCCAGGGCCTCCGCCTGCGCCAGGCCGCCGCTCATGTGCTTCATGGCGCCGAAGTTGTACTCGCCAATGGACAGGCCCCGGCCCGGGTAGTTCTCCGCGATCCACTGCTTCACGCGGGGGATGAGCTGGATGGGCTCGGCAATCCAGGACTCGTCCTTGTAGGTCGGATCCCACAGCGCGCGCGTGGAGCGGATCCGCCGCGCGTTGGTGTCAGGGTCGGTGGCGCCTTCCAGCCCCAGGCCCACGTTGGTCTGCGGGTAGAAGTGCACGTCCACCACGTCCAGCAGGCGCACGCCGGTCTTCTTCTCGTAGTCGCGCAGCTCGCGCAGGTACCAGGGCAACAGCGGCACGTCGCCGTGCGCGCGGCGGTCCGTGTACGGCGGACGGCCGGGCGCGAAGTCAGCGGCGGACCAGAAGAAGTTCGTCCAGCCCCACTCGGCGGGACCGGCGATGACCGCGTCCGGATCCGCCTTCCGCACGACGCTGCCGTAGTCGATGGTGCGCTTGAGCAGCTCGTCGTAGCCGAGCGGTTCGGGGTGCACGTCCCGGTGCGTGGAGCTCCAGAGCGCGGGCTCGTTGTCCAGGATGTACATGTTCACGCCGCGTTTGGCGGCCTTGAGCGACTTCACCCACTCGCCAATGAACTCCGGCGGGGCCTGCACGCTCGTCGCGGTGGGCGCGCCGGGCACCAGGGGCGTGCCGTCGCGGCGCACGCCGTTGCCGCCCGCGGGCTCCGTGGCGTCCTGGGCCTGCTGCGGGCCGAACTCGGAGACGGGGAAGCCCACGGAGGACGTGTCCTTGGCCACCCAGCCGATGAGCGGCAGCGTGAGCGCGGACTGCACGTTGTGCTGGCGGTTGGACTCCAGGAAGTCATCCGCGCTGAAGCCCAGCGGCACGTTGCGGAAGTACCAGTCATTGCCGGTGTTCCACGCGCGGCCCAGCTTCCAGTTGTAGCGGGACGTGGGGTTGCCGCCCCAGCGGCGGATGGTGGCGCCCAGCTTCCACTGGTGCGTGTCCGTGGTCTCCTTGTTGCCGTCCAGCGCGATGCCGTAGATGAGCGGGCTGATGGGCTTGGACGGCGCGGTGCAGTCGATGAGCATCTTCGACTCGCGGCCGTCGCCCCGGCCCATGCGCCCACCGCCCGCGGCGCGCGCGGCGGCCACGTCCGGGGCCAGCGGCACCAGGGCCACCTTGTCGAAGAGCACCCAGTCCCGGGCCACCTCCTTCGACGCGCGGAACACCAGGCGGTCGAAGGGCTCACCGCGCGGGTTGAGGACCTCCATGGGCACCACGACCTCCGCCCACTCGCGGTCCTTCTTGACGATGAACTCCGGGCTGATCCGCACGTGCGGGAACATCGCGGCGCCGGGCGCGTCCAGGCGCACGTCGAGGAACTCGCCGTAGGACTCCGGCGCCGTGAAGCGGAAGCTCAGCGCGCCGTACGCGCCCGGGAGCTTGGGCCGGTAGAGGATCCACCCGCCGTAGTTGAACATCCGCAGGCGCGCGGGCGCGCCCTGGGGCAGCTCGCGAGGCGCCCAGCCGATGTCCTTCCATCCCGCCTGGAGGCCCCCGTCATAGACGGCCACGGTCTGCGTGGCGGTGGGCGGTGCGGCCGGCTGCGTGGCGGCGTCCTTCGACGCGTTCTGCTGCGCCATGGCCACGCCGGCGCCGCCGCCCAGCACCGCGCAGGTGAGGATGACGGTCCGCTTCCACCGCGCGTGCTTCGTCCTGTCTGCCATGACCTTCCTCAACGCATCCCCCGGAGCGAACCCCGGCACAGCGGACCCACCCACGACCGTTACAGCGGGACCTCGTCCAGGTCCTTGCGCGGGAACACGCGCGCGGGGATGCCCACCGCCACGCTGTCCGGCGGCACGTCCTGGAGCACCACGGCGTTCGCGCCGATGCGCGACCGCGCGCCGATGCGCACCGGCCCGAGGATGCGGGCGCCCGCGCCAATCCAGACATCGTCCTCGATGACCGGATAGCCGTTGTCCTTGGCGGTGCCCACGGTGTTGTTGCCGTAGAAGCGCACGCGGTCGCCGATGCGCGCGTCGCCGCCAATCACCACGCCCAGGCTGTGCACGAAGTACACGCCCCTGCCCAGCGTCACGTCCTTGCCAATCTCGATGCCCATCACCGCCGTCTGGGCCACGCGCAGCACGTGGTTCACCAGCGGGATGCGGAAGGCCAGCGCCGCCTCGCGCGCGCGGTTGAGCGCGGTGATGCGGTACGAATCACTGGTCAGCACCACCTTGGCGATGGACTTCGCGTCCGATGTCCCGGTGGCCGCCTTGGCCATCTCCAACGCGTCCGAGACGAGGGCTCCGAACATGGCTTTCATCCTTGGGGCTCTCCCCGGCCCTGCAGGTAGCGGGCGAAGCCCCGGGCCACGCCCATCCAGCCGCCGGCCTCCGTGCGGGCGCCGCGCAGGTACTCCATGCCGTACGCCACGGAGGTGCCCGCGAACGCGGCGCCCGTGAGGCCCAGCTTGTCCGCCACGCTGGAGGCCTTCACCACGGCCTCGGTGAGCCGGCGCGACGCCTCCGGCGCCACCACCGCGGAGGCGAGCAGCGGGCGCGACAGCAGGTTCGTCTCGAAGAAGAGGCGCCAGGGGTTCACGCCCTTCACGTCCGGGTGCTTCACGGAGACGTGGGTGTCGAACATGCCGTAGCGGTGGGCGCGGCGGATCCACTTCTCGAAGCTGACGTGGTCGCTGCCGTGCAGCACGTAGGCGTCCGGCGCGAAGAGGAACGCGCAGCCGGCCTTCTCCAGGCGCACGCCCAGCTCCACGTCCTCGGACTGGCCCAGCGTCTTGTCGAAGCCGCCCACGCCCACGTAGTCCGCGCGGGGGAAGGACACGTTGCCCGTGTAGAGGTGGTTGCCGCGCGCCTTCGCGCCGGGGGCGGACAGCTCGTCCGCCATGCGGTTGTTGAGGTACGCGTACCAGCGCTCGAAGAGGGGCATCTCTCCGATTTCGGGGTCCGGCCGGATGCGGCCCAGCACCACGTTGCGCGAGCCGGGCGGGTGGTGGGCCAGGTGGCGCGCGAGGAAGTCGGAGGCCACCTGCATGTCGTCATCCGTGACGAGCACCGTGGCGGCCCGGGCGGCCAGCACGCCCCGGTGCCGCGCGGCGGCGGCGCCCGCGTTCGCTTGCACCTCCACACGCAGGGTGTAGGGCAGCTTGAGCGCCAGGAGCGGGCCCTTCACGTCGGAGGCGGAGCCGTCGTCCACCACCACCACCTCGAAGTCCTCGGGCGGCAGCGTCTGGCCGGCCAGCTGCTGGAGCAGGCGGGTGATGAGGGGGAGCCGGTTGTACGTGGCGATGACGACGCTGAGCCGGGGAGCCGGGCCAGCGGGGGAGTCGGAAGGGCTCATGGCTTCTTCTTGGCGGCGGCGGCGCGCTTCTGCTTCTTCGTCTGACGCGGGAAGGTGACGCTGCCGGCGAAGCGGTCCTCGCCCACCAGGGAGAGGGTCTTCTGCGCGGAGCCGAAGTCCGTCTCGCCCAGGGTGACCACCAGCAGGGCGGTGTCCGCGGCCATGGCCAGCGGGATGCTCGCGGGGTGGGAGATGAGCGAGTCGATGACCACGATGACCCGCTCCCCCTGCTCCACGCGGCGGCGCACCTCCAGGACCATGCGGGGGGCGCCGGCGGGCTCGATGCCGGTGGCGTCCACCAGGCGCAGGGGCGGCTCCGGGTAGGGCGAGCCGGCCTCCATCAGGGCCTGGCCCGCGTCCAGCGCGGGGGCGCCAGGGTGGGCAGGGACGACGACCAGGTAGCTCCAGCCGCGGCGGTCCAGCGCGAACCACAGCCGCGACAGCTCCGGCGAGGGCGCGGCGCTCGCGGGCGGGGTCTCCTCGGTGGACGGCGGGGGGCTCGAATCAGCGGACATGGGAGCGCGGACGGTATAACGCAATGAGGCGTCATGACCCAACGACCCGGGCGGGCGGGCAAGCGGAGGAGCGCGCCGACGGCCTGCTGTCACGCCTGACACCCCCTTGTGTCATGGCGAAGGCCCGGGGCCGCCGGGGGGCGTGCCGAGGGGCGCGGGAGATGCGGCGTGGTATTGAAGAGGGGTGCAGAAGATCGGCTACCTGATTCCTGAGTTCCCCGGACAGACCCACATCTTCTTCTGGCGCGAGCTGCAGGCGCTGCCGGGGAAGGGCGTGTCACCGGAGCTGGTGTCCACCCGTCCGCCGCCCGCGCGCATCATCAGCCACAGCTGGGCGCGCGAGGCCATGGCGCGCACGGAGTACCTGGCGCCGCCGCCCCCGCTGGGCGTGGCGCGGGCCGCGCTCGAAATCGCCCGGGCCCTGCCCACGGGCTGGGGGCGGGTGCTGGCCTCCATCGCCCGCGCGGAGGGCCTGGACGCGAAGGGCCGCGCGCAGCTGGTGGCGTTCGCGGTGATGGGCGGGCGGCTGGCGTCGCTGGCGCGCGAGCGCGGCTGGACGCACGTGCACGTGCACTCCTGCGCCAACGCGGCGCACGTGGCCATGTTCGCGCACCTGCTGTCGGGGCTCACGTACAGCATGACGCTGCACGGGCCGCTGGATGATTACGGGCCGAACCAGCGGGAGAAGTGGCGCCACTCGAAGTTCGCCTTCGTCATCACGAAGAAGCTGCTGGGCGAGGTGCGCCAGGAGCTGGCGGGGAGCCTGCCGGACCAGCTCGAGCTGGCGCCCATGGGCGTGGAGCTGTCGCGCTTCCAGCGCACGGTGCCCTACGAGCCGTGGTCCGGCGAAGGCCCGCTGCGGCTCTTCGCGTGCGGCCGGTTGAACCCGTGCAAGGGGCACGCGGACCTCATCGACGCGGTGGGGATGCTGCGCAAGAAGGGCATCGACGCGCGGCTGTCCATCGCGGGCGAGGACGAGGCGGGCGGCACCACGTACCGCAGGGTGCTGGAGGCGAAGCTCGCGCAGGACGGGCTCACGGACGCGGTGACGCTGCTGGGCGCGGTGAGCGAGGACGTGGTGAAGGACGGCATCCAGCGCTCGCACATCTTCGCGCTGGCGAGCCTCCAGGAGCCGCTGGGCGTGGCCATCATGGAGGCCATGGCCATGCGCGTGCCGGTGGTGGTGACGGGCGCGGGCGGCGTGAAGGAGCTGGTGGACGACGGCGTGGACGGCGTGCTGGTGCCGCCGCGGGCGCCCGCGGTGCTGGCGGAGAAGCTGGAGACGCTGGCGCGCGACCCGGCGGAGGCGGTGCGGCTGGGCGAGGCCGGCCGCCGCAAGGTGGAGGAGCAGTTCAGCAGCGAGCGCAGCGCGGACATGCTCGCGAGGATGCTGGGCGCGCGGGCGGCTTGAGTCAGCGCACGGCCTTCCAGAAGAACAGGGCGGTGGCGCGCTTGTTCCGCTTGTCGCCCTGCCCGAAGTACGCGGTCGCCGAGTGCACGAAGTCGGCTCGGTAGACGATGAGGCGGTTGAAGACGTTCTCCACCTCCACGTCCTGCGCCCACGCGTTGGCGGGCAGCTTCGTCACGCCGAAGGCCTGGGTGAGGTTGACGCAGCCGGGAGGGCAGGTGTTGCCGCCCAGCCCGCCGCCGGGCATGCGCAGCCGGTAGAAGGACGTGCCCACGTGCTTCACGGGCGGCTGCGGGTGCAGGTAGATGACGCCCGCGAAGTCGCACAGCGCCAGCGAGTCCACGTGCGGCTTCGCGGTGGACTCCTTCTCCCCCACGAGCTGCACGTGGTTGTGGGACAGCGCGCCCTGCGCCGGGGCCTCCTGCTTGAGGGCGCGCACGCCGGCCTGTTCGCAGATCCACTTCTCCACGGGGGCCAGCTCTTCCGGCGTGAGCGCGTGCGGGGCGCGGATGCCGGGCCAGATTTCCGGCCGCCACGGGGCGCCCATCGTCCAGTCCTCGCGGGCCAGGTTGCGCTCGTAGACCTCCAGCGCGTTGGGCAGCACGTTGTCCTTGATCCAGTAGTCCCGTCCCAGCTTCGGCTTCCGGTAGGGAAGCACGTCGCGGACGGCCAGCTCCGGGCGCCGTGGTGGAATCATGAGCGATTGCCGCCTTCCTGCCTCACGGCGGGCTCCGGGCTCGCACGGGAAGCGAGGGTGCGGCTCCGCTCGTCGGGGTACGGGACGTGTCAGCAAGAACCCTGCCGCGTCTTCACGTGCGCCCGAGGCGCGCGGCCGGGGCGTTCTGCCCCATCCGGCCGGGATGCGGATGGCAGCGGGGCGTTTTGCCCCACGCTCCCGGTGAAACATGTTTCAGCTCCGGGCCTCCCTTGATGCTCGCGGCGCCCGCCGTCACGGTGAGCGTTCCCTCCCCGGAACGCAGGCAGCGCAGGTCCAGAGCCGCCGTGACGACCGCGAGCTCACCCGGCGCCGCGGGGCCATCACCCTCCGGGGCAGGTGCCCGCTGGTTCACGCGGAATGATCCACTCGGACAGGTCCACGCGCGACGGTGTCTGGGAGCGCGCCATCCCTGCCCCCCAGGGACATCCGAAAGACAGACAGTGGATGCAATCGTGACGGTGAGGGCGGAAATCACTGGGTGGGATGGGATTTCCAGACACTCTGAGGAATTCCTGGATAATTTGGTCTGCCCGGTTTGAAAGCCTTTGCCATCATGGCCCTGCACGGAAACGGAGCTCGGGGGGCACTTCCATGGCTGATAAAGAGATGCAGACGTTCGCGGCGCTGGTCATCCAATTCCGTTCAGGGCTCTTGAAGCACGCCCAGCGCATCCTGGGGAACGCGGCGGACGCGGAGGACCTGGTGCAGCACGCGCTGGACGAGGCGTGGAAGGAGCGGCTGCACCTGCAGGGGCCGGAGGCCTTCCGGGCGTGGACGGGGCGGGTCATCAACACGCGGGCCATCAGCCTCTTGCGTCACCACCGCGCGGAGCAGCGCAAGGCGGTGAACGCGGGGTGGGTGACGGTGCTCGCGGATGATCCGGAGACGAGCGAAGGCGGCGAGCTCTGGACCTTCATCCACGAGAAGGACCTGCGCGAGGCGGTGGAGCGCCTGCCGCCGCAGCAGCGGGAGGTGTTCCACCTGCGCGCGCAGGGCCGGTCCTACGTGAGCATCGGGGCCCAGGTGGGCCGCTCCACGGGCACGGTGGGCTGGTGGCTCCACCAGGTGCGCGAGCAGCTGCGCGAGCGGCTCCAGCCCATCGCGGAAGAGCGCCGGCTCTCCGTGGGCGCGTGGCACTGAAGGCCGAGGCTCAGCGCTGCGGTTCCACCCGGGCGTTGTTGCCCATGCGCGCGGCCATCAGCGCCGGCCCCGCGGCCTTCTCCTCCGGGAAGGGCAGGGGCGTGGCCTCCGCGCGCAAGAGCGGCAGCCCGTGCGGCTGGGCCTGCAGGAAGGCCACCAGCTTCTCCCGCACCAGGCAGCGCAGGTCGAACGCCTTGCCCGAATCCGCCGCGCTCACCAGGGCGCGCAGCTTCATGGTGCGCTCGCTCAGGTCCGTCACCTGGAGCCCCTGCACCTTGCCGTCCCACAGCCCGTTGGACTCCTGCTCCAGGATGCGCTTGAGCTCCGCGCGCACCGCCGGCACGTCCGTGCGGAAGTCCACGTAGAGCTCCGCCGTGCCCAATATCTCCGGCGACACCTTGCTCCAGTTCTGGAAGGGCTTCTCCAGGAACTGCGTGATGGGGATGACCAGCCGGCGCAGGTCCCACACCTTCACGACGACGTAGGTGAGGGTGATCTCCTCCACCCAGCCCCACTCGTTCTCGATGATGACCGTGTCGCCAATGCGCATGGGCTGCGTGATGGACAGCTGGATGCCCGCGAGCAGCGTGGACAGCGACTTCTGCGCGGCCAGCCCGATGGCCAGGCCCGCGATGCCCGCGGACGCCAGCAGGGACACCCCCACGTTGCGCACCGCCTCGAACTGGAGGAGCAGGAGCGACGCGGCCACCAGCACCACCGCCACCTCCACCACGCGCCGCAGGATGGCCAGCTGCGTGCGCAGCCCGCGCACCCGCGCCACGTTCGCGCCCTCCGGCGACTTCGCGACCCGCTCCTCCACGAACCGGGCCGCCCGGCTGAGGAAGCGCAGCGCGAACAGCGCCACCGCCGCGATGATCACCGAGCGCGCCCCCAGGTCCACCGCCGCCTCGGCCTCGGGCGGCATCCGCAGGAACCGCACGCCCGCCGCCACCAGCATCCCCGCCAGCACGTAGCGGATGCTCCCCCGTCCCGCCTCGAGCAGCTCGTCATCCCAGCCGGACTTCGTCAGCCCCACCGCCCGGGCGCCCACGCGCAGCGTCACCGCCTCCACCAGCCGCCCCATCGCCCACGCCCCCACCAGCACCCCCGCCAGGCCCAGCCACTGCCACGTCTGGAGCACCCACAACGGGCGCATGAAGAACACCGGCGGCAGCAGCTCCAGCAGCGACGCCCCCTGCTCCGGTGCCCCCACGTCGGCGAAGGCCCCCGCGGGCCCCAGCAGCAACACCCCCCACATCCACGGCGGCACGAAACGGCGCACGGCACTCTCCCTCTCGCTAGATGATTTGAGGGCAAACAATCACCCTGGGAGCGGCCTGTCCAGAGGGGATGACGCAGACCGCCAAGGGCCGGACGCGGTGCGGGCGGGCGGTGAGGCGCCGGTCCGGGTGCGTCATGGCGTCATGGTAGGTTCCGCACCCCCATGTCCGCTCCCGCTTCGTCGTTGAAGGCCGTCATCGCCGCGCTGTCCGGCAACGTGCTGGTCACGCTCATCAAGTTCATCGCCTTCTTCCTGTCGGGGTCGGGGGCGATGTTGTCGGAGGCGATCCACTCGGCGGCGGACACGGGCAACCAGGTGTTGTTGTTCCTGGGGTTGAAGCGCGCGGCGCGCGTGGAGGACGACTCGCACCCGTATGGCTACGGCGGCGAGCGCTTCATCTTCGGCATCCTGTCCGCGTCCGGCATCTTCTTCGTGGGCTGCGGGGTGACGGTCTACCACGGGGTCCAGTCGCTCCTGCATCCGCACATGGCGGAGACGGGCGCGGTGACGTTCGCGGTGCTGGGGCTGTCGTTCCTCATCGAGGGCGGCGTGCTGCTGTTCGCGGTGCGGGGGCTGCTCCAGCAGGCGGCGGGCGAGCCCTTCTTCCGCTTCGTGAGGACGAAAGCGGACCCCGCGTCGGTGGCCATCCTGTTGGAGGACGGCGCGGCGGTGCTGGGCCTGCTGCTGGCGACGGCGGGCATCGCGCTGGCGCACGTGACGGGCAACCCGCTGTGGGACGCGGCGGCGTCCATCACGGTGGGCGTGCTCTTGGGGCTCATCGCCCTCTACCTGATGGTGGAGAACCGGGAGCTGCTGCTGGGCCGCTCCGTGCCGGCGGACGTGGAGCAGCGCTTCGAGGACATGCTGCGAGCGCGCCCCAGCCTGGCGGACCTGCACGACGTGAAGACGCGGCAGCTCACCCCGGAGGTCTACCAGTTCAAGGCGGAGCTGCGCTTCAGCGAGTCCTTCGTCGCGGCCCGGCTGGCGGAGGCCCTGCCCGCGCAGGGGCTGCCTCCGCCCGGACCGGAGCGCGAGCGAGCCCTGACCGACGCGGCCCGCCACGTCATCCGGACCCTGAGCGAGGAGATTGACGCGATTGAGGCGGAGGTCCGCCGCGCCATCCCCCAGGCGAAGCACATCGACCTGGAGCTGGAGCACCTGACCGCCGCCGCCGCCGAGGCCGCCGAGCTGCGCGCCAGGACAGGGTAGGCCTTGATTTCTGGTTTTGTTGTTTAGGCTGTGCTATTCGTTTTCGCTGTTCCCCTGGATGGGAGCGGTGAGACGGAATGCGCGGACGGAATGCATGGAGCGTGGGCGTGGCGCTGCTGGTGGGCTGCGCTGGCACGTCCTACTTCCAGAGCGGCAGGGAAACCCTCTTCGGCCAGAAGGGCGCGAGGGTCTGGGTCAAGGGGCCCTGGCCCGCCGTGCATCCCTCCAGGGACGTGGACGAGGTCATCGACCAGCTCTGTCCGGCGGTGATGGCGCTGGACCGGGCCCGGGAGCGGGACTACGGCCAGGAGTACTGCGGGCTCATCTATTCGCTGGGCGGCGGGGAGTACTACGCGAGCTGGCCCTCGCCGCTGGGGCGCACGACGCTGGTGGGCGCGGACCTGCACCGCAAGAGCTGCAGCGTGCCCAGCGTGGTGAAGGACGACCGGGGCCTGCCGTCCACGCTGGCGGACTTCCACAGCCACCCCTGGTTCCCGTCGGGAATGTCACAGGAGGACCGCTGGAGTCAGTCACAACGTTGGACCTTGCGGGTCCAATTTGATTCAGGATGCACCGTGACGAAGCTGGTCCCCTACAAGGGCGAGCACCGTCCGGGAGAGGTCTACTTGCGGCAGGGCAAAGCGTGGAAGCTCATCGGGTACATCCATGAAGCGGACAAGGACACGGGCTTCATCACGCCCGTGGAGGAATAGATGCGGCGCCAGGGTTCGTCATTGCGGCGGGTGTTCGTGACGCGTGGGCTCGCGGCGCTGCTGGCGTTGCCCCTCTGCGGCTGCGCGCTGTTCACGCGGCCGATACGGCCCCCGCATGCGCCTCCGGAGGAAGCGGCCGGCTTCCAGTTCCCGCTGGACCTGCCCGCGGAAGGCAGGACGCGGACGCCCGCCGCGGTCGCGGCCGCGACGCAGTTGGCGATGGATGACTTCCGCCCGCTGGACCTGAAGCCCCACAAGAACGCGACCGCGGACGAGCTGTGCCTCTACCGGCGGGACTCCTTCGACGTGTGGACGGCGCCCGGCCCGGAGGGCGTGATGTTCGTGCGCTTCGTGCCCCGGCAGGACGCGTGCAACTCCGAGGGCCCCGTGACGGACGCGAGCGCCACGTACGCCATCGACACGCGCCAGTGGCGCATCCTCTCCGTCCAGCGTTAGGCCGGCGTGGCGCTCGAGGGCGGCACCTCTTCCGGTGCCGCGCGCGTCAGGCCCAGCACCTTCTCGCGCTGCGGCCACGGCCACGCGCCGGTGACCATGGCCAGCTTGCCCGCGAGCACCGACGCCACGGCCACCTCGAACGTGCAGATGTACGAGATGATGCCCATGTCGCCGAACACCTGGTTCAGGTACGACGCGATGACGCCCACGATGACCAGGCACGCCGTGCGGTGCTCCGCCGCGTGCGCCCGGTGGTACGAGCGCGCCGCCAGGTACACCGTCACGACCAGGTACATCCACACCATCGTGTAGCCGAACCACCCTCCGAAGGCCAACAGGCCCAACAGCGAGTCGTGCGGGTGGAACCGGTATGTCGGGAACACGAACGCGATGTTGGGGAGCGGGTAGGGCTCCAGGAACTCGTGCCCGTAGCCCGTGCCGAACACGGGGTTGGTCGCCCACGTCGCGATGAGGTTGAGGTTCTCGATGTCGCGGTAGTCCAGCTCTCCTTCGGCGTGCTGGCCCTCGATGATGGAGCGGAAGGTCTGCACCGGCTTGAACACGCTGCTGCTGGAGCCCCACCCCACCAGCATGTACACGACCAGGAGCGGCGAACACGCGATGAGCGCGCGCGTGACGAGCTTCTTCAGCGGCGTCCACGGGTTGAACAGGTACGCCGCCGCCAGCCCGCCCACGAGGCTCACGTACGCGAGCCGGCGATCGTTGAAGAACATCCCGATGAACACCAGGAGGATGATCAGGATGCCCCGGATGGCGTGACCGGACTTGGGCCGCTCCAGCCACCGCGCGATGCACACGGTGATGGCGAAGATGAACGTCATCGAGTCCGAGTGGCAGGTGGTGTACTCCACCTCCAGCCCCTGCGCGGGGACGATGACGAGCGCGAAGTAGGTGCTCACCGCGGACTTGGTGAGCGCCGCCGCGGTGATGGTCTTCGCCACCGCGGGCCAGTCCTGCGGCCCGCGCAGGCTGTAGTGATACATCATCCCCACCAGCGGGAGCACCGCGGCCTGGTGCCACTGCCACAGCGAGTTCTTGATGTCCCCGCCCCGCGCGATGCCCCACACCTCCATCCACATGATGGCCATGAAGGACATCGTCAGCGTCACCACCAGCGGCCGGGGGATGGGCACCACCGGCGGATCAATGGTCGACTTCGTGGCCCGCCGGTAGATGCCCAGGCCAATGGCGAAGATGATGAGCCCGTCCACCAGCGGGAACCGCAGCGCGCCAATGCCCACCAGCTCGTGCATCTGGGTGAAGAGCAGCTTGCCGAAGGGGAACATCGGCGAGGGCCAGAACATCGACTGGGGTCGCTCGGGCGTGTAGTCCGCCGCCAGCACCAGGTAGAGCACCGCCAGCGCGAAGTAGCGCAGCGGCAGCTTCAGGATGACCCACACCACGGTGAACGCCAGCACCGGCGCCATCGTGACAATGGGGTCACCGTTACCCACGGCCGCCGCACCGAGGGTGACGGCGCCCAGGCCCACGACCATGACGATGTACTGGAGCCAGGCGGCGAGCGAGGGTTTGAAGGCCATTCGAGCGAGGGGGAGGCTATATCCCGGGCCCGGCTTGGGATAGATGCGGAAGGCGTATGGCTGGCACCCGACCCCGCGTCCTCCTGATTGCTGAGCTGTGCAACCCAGACTGGGTGAGCGTCCCCCTGGAAGGCTGGTCCCTGGCCCGAGCGCTCGCAGAGGTGGCGGACGTGCATCTGGTCACCCAGGTGCGCAACCGCGAGAACATCCTCAAGCAGGGGCTGGTGGAGGGGAAGGACTTCACGGCGTTGGACTCCACGCCGGTGGAGCGCCCGCTGGAGAAGGTGGGCGAGGTGCTGCGCGGCAAGGCGGGCGTCGGCTGGACGACGGCGACGGCGCTGAGCGTGCTGCCGTACTACTACTTCGAGGAACTGCTCTGGCGGCGCTTCGGGGACCGCATCCGCGCGAAGGAGTTCGACGTGGTGCACCGCTACACGCCCATCAGCCCCACGACCCCCAGCACGTTGGCGGCGCGGTGCGCGGACGCGGGGGTGCCCTTCATCATGGGCCCCATGAACGGCGGCCTGCCGTGGCCCAAGGGCTTCGGGGACGCGCGCCTGCGCGAGCGCGAGTGGCTGAGCTACGTCCGGGACGTCTACAAGCTGATGCCCTTCTACAAGTCGACGCGGCAGAACGCGGCGGCGCTGATGATGGGCTCGCGGGCGACGCGCGCGCAGCTGGCGCAGGAGTACCAGGACAAGGTGGTCTACATCCCGGAGAACGCCATCGACGTGCGGCGCTTCGGATCCGCGAAGGCGGAGCCGCCGAAGCCCGGCGAGCCGCTGCGCGTGGCGTTCGTGGGGCGCTTCGTGCCGTACAAGGGCATGGCGATGCTCATCGACGCGGCGGCGCCGCTGGTGCGCGAGGGCAAGGTGCAGGTGGAGCTCATCGGCGACGGCGCGGAGATGCAGAACCTGCGCGCGCAGGTGGCCCAAGGCGGGCTTGAGGGCGGCGTGACGTTCGCGGGCTGGGTGAAGCACCAGGAGCTGCAGGGCCGCCTGTCGAAGAACCACATCTTCGGCTTCCCGAGCGTGCGCGAGTTCGGCGGCGCGGTGGTGGCGGAGGCGATGGCGCTGGGGCTGGTGCCCATCGTGATGGACTACGGCGGTCCGGGTGAAATCGTCAGTCCGTCCACGGGCTTCGCCATCCCCATGGGCTCGCCGCAGGAGATCGTGGAGCGGGTGCGCGGAGTCCTGGAGAGGCTGGTCGCGGATCCGTCCGTGATTGGCCCCATGGGAGAGCGCGCGCGCACGCGCATCTTCAAGCACTTCACGTGGAAGGCGAAGGCGGAGCAGGTGCTGGAGGTGTACCGCTGGGTTTCCGGCGAGCGAGGCCAGCCGGACTTCGGCATGCCGCTGGCGGACTGAAGCCGGGATGAGCGCCTCCCTGCTTCACCGCGTCGTCCGTGGCTTCGCGGTGTACGGCCTGTGGGTCACGCTGCCGTTCGCCACACCGTGGACGGCGGGGGCGCTGCTGGACGTCCTGCGCCGGGTGCACGAGGGCCTGGCGCCGAGCGGTGACGCCATGCCGCCCTTCACGCCCATGCACCTGTTCCTCGTCGCCCTCTTCGGAGTGATGGCCGTCAGCTGGGCGCTGGAGGCTGCGGGCATGCTCGTGCAGGGCGCGCTCCTGCTCGGCGCACGGCGGCGCGAAGCGGCTGCCGCGCTCGGGACCTGAACGGGGGACTTGCCTCTGCACCAAGGTGCAGGGGTTAGCGTCCTTCGCATGAACCCTGAACCCTCCCTGCTTCGCCGGGTCGTCCTCGCCAGCGCGCTGTATGACCTCGTCGTCACCGCCCCCTTCGCCACGCCGTGGACCGCCGAGGCGGTGCTCGAGGGCATCCGCTCCGCGCACCACACACTGGGCCTGGGCGGTGAGCCGCTGCCCGCGTTCACGTTCACGCACCTGTTCTTCGTGGCCCTCTTCGGCACCATCGTGACGCTGTGGTCCGTGGTGCGGCTCGTCCATCCCACCGCGTTCAACGGCGCCATCGATACGGCGGGCAGGGCGCTGTTCTCCACGTGGATGGCGTGGGCACTCACGCAGGGGGCCACACGGGTGGTCGTAGGGTTCCTCGTGCTGGAGCTGGCGTGGATGTTCGCGCAGGGCGGTGCCATCCTCGGCGCCAGGAGGTGGCGTGATGGCATCCCCGCGACGGCCCGCTGAAGCAGCCCCCTTGCGCATTGGCGCGCTCGCGCGTGAATCCGGCGTGAAGCTGTCCACGCTGCGCTTCTACGAGCGCCGCAAGCTGCTCCTGCCCATGGACCGCAGCGAGAGCGGCCAGCGCCTCTACGGCCCGGACGCCGCCATCCGGGTGCGCTTCATCCGCCGCGCCCAGGAGCTGGGCTTCACGCTGAAGGAAGTGGCCGCCGTGCTCGCCCTCAGCGACCGGCGCGGCACGCCCACCCGCGACGTGACCCGCTTCGCCGAGGCGAAGGTCCAGGCCATCGACGCGCGCATCGACGACCTGCGCCGCATGCGTCGCGCCATCACCACCCTGATGGCCGAGGGCTTCTGCCCGCCGGACACCATATGCCCCATCCAATCGTCACTCGGGGCACCCATGCCTCCGGCGAAGCGGAAGCCCCGCGCCTGAGCGCTACCGCCGCTCCGCCTCGCGCGTGGTGCGCACCCACTCGCCGCGCTTCTCCGCGCCGGGGCCGCGCACCATCAGCCACACCTTCCACACCACGTAGAGGGGCGCCCACGCCAGGTCCAAGAGCCCGCGCGCGCCCACACCGGACACCCACCAGCCGCGCAGCACGTACAGCCCCAGCGACATCAGGCCGAAGGACGCCAGCAGGGAAGCCGTCACCGCCGTGCCGCCAGACAGCCACGCCACCGCGGCCGCCAGCACCGAGCCCGCCACCGTCGCCAGCACCAGCTGACTCAGGGGCGGCACCAGCACGTCCATGGCCAGGTCCATCAGCAGCCCGCTCTTCTCCTTCAGCGCGTCGTTGAGCAGCGGCCACCCGTGCAGCTTGCGCATCTGCGCGCGGCCACCCTCCCAACGCTGACGCTGCGAACGGCTCTGCTTCTCCGCGGTGACCATCTCGCCCAGCACCTCCGCCTCCCAGGCGTAGTGCACGCGGTGCCCCGCGCGCGCCAGGCGGATGCCGTACTCCAGGTCCTCCACCACGCTGAACGCGTCGTGCGGCACCTGCTTCAGCACCGCGTGCGTGAAGCACATGCCGTTGCCGCGCAGGCCGCAGGAGACGCCCATCCGCTCACGCCCCATGGAGCGCACGCGGTGGAACATCCCCAGCGCGATGGTCATCAGCCGCGTGCGCCAAGACGCCGTGGGGTTCATCACGCCGTAGTGCGCCTGCACGCCGTGCGCCCCGTCCTCCAGCCGCCGGGAGAACGCGTGCAGCAGGTTCGCGGACACCACCGTGTCCGCGTCCACCACCACCACCGCGTCCGCGAAGCCGTCGCGCTGGCTGTGCTCGAAGGCGTGCGCCAGCGCGTAGCCCTTGCCGCGCTTCACCGCGTCCTGGCGCTCCAGCACCGTGGCGCCCGCCTCGCGCGCCTTCTGGGCCGTGGCGTCCGAACAGTTGTCCGCCACCACGATGATGCGCCGCAGGTGCGCCGGGTAGTCCACCGCGGACAGGTTCGCCACCGTCCGGGCAATGCCCAGCTCCTCGTTGTGCGAGGGGATGATGACGTCGAACTTCCGCACCGCCGGCGACGGCGGCACCGGCGCCGCCTTGCGCCCCGACATCAGCGTCAGCAGCAGCAGGTAGCCGCAGCCCACCACCACCGGCAGCAGTCCCACGCACAGCGCCACGTCCACCCAGAACCAGACCGTCACGACAGTGTCACCCCCGCGCCCGCGTCCTCTTCAAGGACCGCCGGGCGCACGAACCTTCAGCGCCGTTCCAGCTCCGCCAGCACCGGCAACTTGAGCAGCCGCTCCACCTGCCACTTCTCCAGGACGCGGCGGCGCAGGATGTCCAGCGCCACCGCCGCGAACACCGCCAGCACCACCCCGCCCACCACGCCCGCGATGGCGATGAGCTTCGGGTTCGGCTTCGTCGGCTTCTCCGGGAAGAGCGCCGGCAACAGCACGCTGTAGCGGTGCTTCATGGACGCCTTCGAAATCTCCAGCTCCGTCTGCGCCTGGTCCAACCGGCGCAGCTTCTCCTGGTGCCGCATCACCACCATGCGCATCCGGTCCGTGGCCACCGCCACCTCCGGATCATCCGGCGTGCCCAGCATCGCGCCCGCCAGCGGCCCGCCCATGCCCGCCAGGCTCGTGCCCTCCGTCGCGGAGTCCACGTCCGTGCCGCCCATGCGCAGGTACTCCTGGATGAGCGACTGCTCCTCGGTGCGCAGCGACGTCAGCTGCGGCGAGTCCGCCTGCATCGCGGCCACGCGCTGCTCCAGGTCGACAATCACCGGGTGCTGCGGGGAGAAGACGACGCGCTGCTCGGCCAGCTGCGCGCGCAGCTCCGTGAGGCGGCGGGCGCGGTACTCCTCCACGTCGCGGATGGCGCGGCGCTTGGCCTGCACCAGGAACTTCAGCTGCGCGAGCGCGTGGTCCGTCTGCAACAGCGCCTGCCGCGCGCTGGCCGCCTTCGGATCCGCCTCCTTCTTCTTGCGGCGCGCCTCCGCCTGCTTCACCGCGCGCTCCAGGTCCGCGATGGCCTGCTTGATGTTCGCGGCCTCGTTGGCCACCTGGCCCTGGAGGATGTTCACGGACTCGGCGATGGCGCTCATCTCCGACTCGTGGCGCATGTCCAGGAAGTTCTGGGACGCGGCCTCCACGATGTTGAAGGCCAGCTGCGGGTCGCTCCAGTCCACCCCGATGGTGACCGTGCCGCTGCCGCCCTCCGCCATCACCGTGAGGCTGGTCTCCAGCATCGCGATGAGCGCCTCCTCCTTCTCCTCGTTCGTCATGGGAGGCGGCGCCTTCTTCAGGTACTGCTGCTTCAGGCGGCTGAGCGGCGACCGCATCAGGTCCCAGTACTCGATGAGCTTCGCGTTCTTCACCACGGACTTGAGGTTTCCGCGGCTGAGCACCATCTCCCACGCGGCGCGCGTGGGTTGATCCGCCTCCACGGGGATGGAGCGGCCCGGGTTCACCAGCGAGGAGATGATGAGGTTGCGGTACGTCAGCATCCGCGTCTCGACGTGGTACTTGCGCGGCATCAGCTTCGCCGCCACCGACCCCAGGCCGGCCATCACCGCGACGATGCACAGCCCCAGGAACCAGTGCCGGAAGATGGCCCTGCGCACGAAGCCCAGCCCGTCGAAGAGAAAGCCCCAGTCGATGAGGTCCGCCGGCGCGTTCGTCTCCTCGCGCTCGGGGACGTACGGCGGGGGCGGGGCCGAGCGAGGCGTGCGGGGGGCGGGCGTGGTCACGCGCTGCTCCGGGGCGCGGCGGCCTTGAGCACCTGGCGCACGCGCTTCTCCAGCTCCTCGGGCGTGAAGGGCTTGCCCAGGTAGCCGTTGGCGCCGGCCTCCTCCGCGTAGGCCTTGTCCTCCGGCAGGTTGCGCGCGCTCACCATCAACACCGGCACGTGCTTGATGGCGGGCGTGCGGCGGATGTGCTCGCAGACGTCGTAGCCGGACACGTCCGGCAGCGTCAGGTCCAGGCACACGAGGTCCGGCTTGAGCGCGCCGCTCGTCAGGTACTCCATGGCGGCCTTGCCGTTGGGCTGCTCCACCACGTTCTTCACGCCCATCTGCTGGAGCATGTCACGCAGCATGACGCGGAACATCGGAGAGTCCTCCACGAGGAGGACGGTGAGCTGTTGGAGCTCCATCACGTCTGATGCCTTTCCTTCCCTCACCCGAACCCGTACTTGGGCACGAGGACGAGCACGCCATATGCGTACGCCATGTTGAAGAGGGCCACCCACAGGATGGCCTTCTTCATCCCCCGCCAGGGATGCGCATCGCGCGCGGCCGCACCGGGCAGCGCGACAGTGGCAACGAGGACGGACAGGAGGATGAGCTTCGCCATGGCGGGAGCCTCAGAGGATACCTGTTTTCTGGAAGGTGAGTCCCAGCGTCGCGGACCACACCGTGCGGGCCGCCTCCACGTCGGGCGAGCGAGTCCACGCCGCGCGGGTGTCCACCTCCAGCGTCACCCAGCGGTTCACCGTCCAGCCCGCACCCACACCGCCCACCACCTGCCGGTCCCCCACCGCCCCACCCACCGCGAAGGCGCCGCCGCCCGTCCCGGAGAAGCGGAAGCGCGGGCTCAGCGCCCAGGTGCCGTTCAGCGTCAGGTCGGCCCTCGGGTACACGAGCCCCGTCAGCCGGTCCACGAAGGGCGTCACCCGCGCGGCGAGCCGCCCGTTGAAGTCCGCCGTCCGCGACGGGACCCGGTGGGACACCGCCAGCGTCAGGTCCGGCAGCAGCTCCAGCCGCCGCGGCGGCTCCTCCACCGGCGCGCCCCCGACCTGGAGGGTCGTCAGCCGCCGCCCACCTGACGGGGTGGCATCCGGCGTCGCGGGGGCGTTCGCGGTGCCGTCCGCCGTCGCGCGCACGGAGTACGCCACGCCCACGCCCACGCCCGCCTCCACCGACGTGCGCCGGTCCAGCCGGTGCGTCCAGGCGCCGGTGAGCGTGGTCACGGAGGCGCGCGCGCCGGTGGAGAAGCGCGAGTCCGTGAAGGCCAGCGTCGTGGCCAGGGTGTGCCGGGGCGCGGGGGAGTTTCCCAGGGACAGCTGCGCGCGCGGACCGTACTGGAAGGGCACCGCCTTCTTCGCGGTGTCGTCCAGGCCGCCGCTGGCGGAGAAGCCCAGGCTGCCCGAGAGCCGCCAGCCGGGGCCCAGCCACACCGTCTCCGCCGCCAGCGTGGTCAGCGAGGACAGGAAGAACACCGTGTCCACGCCCTCCGGCAAGGGCTGGATGGGGACGTCCGTGAGGGGCGGCGTGTCCCCGGGCGCCGTCGGGTCGTCGCCCACGCTGCCGCCCAGGGGCAGGTTGGTGAAGAGGTTCACCTGGCCCAGCACGAACTCCTGGGTGCCGTGCAGGGTGAGGCCGCGCGAGGGGCGCCAGTCCCCCAACAGCCGCCCCACGTGCTGCACCTCCGTGCGGGGGTGGGTGGTGGCCTCGCGGAAGGAGATGCGCGGCGCGTACTGCACCTGGGCCACCGCGCTGCCGTCGTCGTACTTGAGGCTCAGCGTGGGGACGAGGTCCATGTCCGCCGCCACCGGGGCCACGGCCTCGCCCGTGGCCTGCGCGTCCATGGAGCGCGCGCGGGTGTCCACGCGGGCCGCGGCACCGTAACTCACGGAGGCGGAGGCCACCTCCAGCCACACGCTCGCGAGGGCCGCGTCCAGCATGTGGCTATTCCACCACCACCACGTCGCCAGGGCGCAGGCGGAAGGCGGCCGCGCGGCCCTCGCCCCGGATGATGTCCTCGTAGCGCACGCGGATGCGCGTGGGCTGATCCGCCTGCGGGTCGTCCCGGCGCAGCACGAAGATGCGGTCGCGGTGGGCGTAGTCCGTGAAGCTGCCGGCGGCGCCCAGCGCCTGGAGCAGCGTCGCGCCCGGGTCCAGCACGTGCGCGCCCACGTTGGCCACCTCCCCCAGCATCGTCACGGACATGGGGCGCGCCTCCTCCAGCGACACCGTGACCACGGGGTGGTTGATGAAGTCCTTGAGCCGCGTCTGGATCTGCTGCGCCAGCAGCGCCGGCGAGTGGCCCGCGGCCTCCACGTCATCCAGGAAGGTGAGGCTGATGTTGCCGTCCTCGCGCACCCTGGCGCGCGTGGTGAGCGCCTCCTGGCCAAACACCTTCACGTTGAGCACGTCGCCGGGGACGATGCGGTAGGCCTCGTCCGACGCGACGGGCTTCTCCTGGTACTCGTCCACCCAGGTGTACCTGCCCAGGCCGGCGCACGCGGGGACGAAGAGCAGCAGCCCGGCGCACGCGAGCGCGCGGAGGGCGGGGCCGCGGAATCGGGACGGGCGGGTGGGCATGGCGCTCAAGGGCTCCTCACGCGGCGGGGGCGGCCGACACGGCCACCTCGGCACCATTACCACCGCGCTGCCTCGCCATGCGCACCACCTGAACCAACTCGGCCGGACGCACCGCGCCGCTGCCCAGCACGCCCACCACGTACGCGGCGGCCGTCAGCCCCAGCCGGGGCCACGGCTGCACGCCCGCCCCGGACAGCACCCGGTCCAGCACCACGCACGCGACGCACACCGCGGCCGTCTTCGCCACCATGAGCAGCGAACGCCGGTCGAAGGAGTTCCTTCCCATGCGGCTGAGGAACAGCACCGTGACGATGACCTCCGTCAGGAACATGGACAGCGCCGTGGCGGTGGCGCCGCCGGACGCGCCGATGCGCCCGTACAGCCACGGGATGAGCACCAGGTTGAGCAGCGGGTTCACCACCGCGCCCAGGGTGGCCGCCAGCGTCACCCACCACTCCTTGTTGGACATGGTGAGCCAGATGCTGCTGACCATGGTGACGTAGGCCATCACGAAGATGGGGGACAGGACGCGCAGGGGCAGCGCCGCGGGCTCGAAGCCGGGGCCGCACATCAGGCGCACCCACAGGTCCGCGCCCAGCACCATGGCCATCATCACCGGCACGGTGAACGCGAGCACGCCCTCCAGCGAGCGGCGCGTCAGCCGCGACAGCTCCTCCGCAGAGCGGGCCGCCGCGCGCGACATCATGGGCATCAGCACCCAGCCGAAGATGGGGGAGATGAGGAACGTGAGCCCCGCGATGCTGAACGCACCGCCGTACCAGCCCACCTCCTCCTTCGACGCGAGCTTGCCGAGCAGCGACATGTCCGTGCGCCCGTTGCACGCCAGCGCCGCCGCGGTGAGGAAGAACGGCAGGCACGCCTTCATCACCTTCTTCGTCGCCGCCAGGTCGATGCGGAACTGCAACCCCAGGTGCTCCTTCGCCAGCTTCCAGCCGATGATGAGCTTCACCGCCTCCGACAGCACCATGGGCACGGCCAGCCACTGCAGGCCCACGCCGAACGCGGCCATCAGCGCGAGGCCCCCGCCCCACACAATCTTGGTGATGACGTTGGAGACGGACAGCCCCGCGACCTTGCCCTTGGAGTGCAGCAGCGCGGCCATGGACGCGTTGATGACGATGAGCGACTGGGCCACCGCGAACCACTGCACCAGGTGCTGCACCTCCGGGGGCTCGCCCGTGTGGTGGAGCACCAGCGCCAGCGCCACCATGAGGATCAGCGTCATCCCCAGGCGCAGGAGCATCGTGGCGCCGAAGAAGTCGCTCGCGTGCTCCGGGCGGACGGGCACCTCCTTGCGGATGTACGTCTCCAGGCCCAGGTTCGTGGCCACGAAGAACGTGGCGGCGAACGCCTCCGACCAGTTGAAGTAGCCGAACGCCTCCGGCCCCAGGTAGCGCGGCATCAGCGCGCGGATGCCCAGCGCGATGGCGTACGTCACCATCAGCGAGCCACCGAGCTGCAGGGTGCTGCGAACCGCGCCGCGCACTTCGTTCGCACGGGCGCCGTCGTCGACTTCAGCGGAAGGGGAGGTCGGACTGTTCACGGTCATGGATGATGCGGGCCTGCTGGGCTGCTGCACGCCAAGGGGGGAAGGCCCGCCCCATGGAAAAACGAACGGGCCCGGCGCGTCAACGCCGGGCCCGGAATGACACCCCGGCTGCTAGCTTGCTCCGCGACCGGTGATGACCACCGGCACCGTCTGCAGGAGCAGCCGCAGGTCGCCGGTGAGGCTCCAGTGGTCGATGTACTGCATGTCCAGGTACATCCACTGCTCGAAGGAGATCTGGTTGCGGCCGGACACCTGCCAGATGCAGGTGAGGCCCGGACGCACGGACAGGCGGCGGCGCTGCCACGTCTCGTACTTCGCCACCTCGCTGGGCACCGGCGGGCGCGGACCCACGATGCTCATCTCACCCCGGAGCACGTTGAGGAACTGGGGCAGCTCGTCGATGGAGAACTTGCGGATGAAGCGACCGATGCCGGTGATGCGCGGGTCGTTCTTCATCTTGAAGACGGGGCCGGTCTGCTCGTTCTGCGCGGCCAGCCGCTCCTTGAGCTCCTCCGCGTTCACCACCATGGAGCGGAACTTCAGCATGTAGAACGGCTTGCCGTGCTGCCCGGTGCGCAGCTGCTTGAAGAAGATGGGGCCGCGCGAGGTGAGCTTGATGGCCGCCGCCACCACCGCGAACAGCGGCAGGAGCGCCCACAGCGCCACCGCGGAGACGGCGATGTCGAACAGGCGCTTCATGGCCATCTGGTGCGGCTTGGGCGCCACCGCGGCGAAGTGCAGGTAGCCGTCCGCCACCGCGCGGGACTCCACCGGGCGGGCGCGGTCCAGGCGGAACGAGTGCGCCGGCAGCGCGAACGGCACGCCGAAGCGCTCCGCCAGCTTGATGGCCGCCTGCATGGACTCGCCCTGCTTGAGGGTGTTGCCCGCGATGTAGACCTCGCTGACGGGCAGCGTGCGCAAGAGGCGCTCCAGCTCGTCCGCCGGCCCCAGCACGTCCGCCGGCAGGCTGTCGCCGGAGGCGTGGTCCTCGGGGAAGCGCACGTAGCCCAGGATCTTGTGGCGGCCGCGCGTGAGCAGGTCCTCACCCGTGTAGCGGCCCATGGCGCCGGTGCCCACGATGAGCACCTCCTCCGTGGGCGCCTCCTGCGAGGCCACCTGGCGGAAGACGCCCAGGCGCAGAATCAGCGCCACCGGCCAGAAGACGAAGAGCAGCGGCGCCAGGCCCACGTGCGCGGCCGTGGGCATCGCCAGCTCCAGCAGCGCCTGGATGGTGACCACCGCCAGCGTGGTGACGGACACCAGCGCCACGTGGTCCAGCTTGCTGCGCTCGGCGAAGCGCGAGTCGTACAGGCACAGCGCCGTGCCCGTGATGAGCCACACCAGCACCGCCGTCACCACCATGCTGGGCAGCTCCCAGCTCATGGGGAACGTCAGCCCGCCGCGCATCCACGCGGAGCCCAGCAACACCCCCACCAGCAGCGCCACGTCCACGGTGAGGTTCAGCTTCGCCGCGAAGCCAGGGGCCAGTCGCGGCGGGTCGGTGACCTCGGCCGTCACCTCCGTTGCCCTGGAAGCCTTCACCTCGGCGCTTGCAGTCGCACTGCTCATCGTGCCCACCCCCCTCTGCCCACTGTTCTGGTTTCGCAGAGGATGCCGTCTAGACTAGAAAAGTTTAACCAGGAGGAAATGCAGATTGCCAAATAGTGCGTCGCGGCGCAACCACTGCTCAGCAAGAAAGACATGACTTCGTGTGAAAACTTGGCGAATTCAACGTCACGTCTCGCGCGGGTCCACTTTGACAGGGAATTGAAGTCTGGCTGGACCTTCGGATCTCCAGGTGCCCCGGAGTGCACCGGCCCGGGGCCGAGTGCATGTACGATGCCGGTCTGACAGTTGGATGCCTCCCCCTCTACCGGGACGCGTCATGGCGGAAGTCATGAGGAAGTCCCGTGGGTTGGGGTTGGAGCTCCAGGCGTTCTGCCGCCGTGTAGACGTTGCAGCGGCCGTTCCTTGAGAACGCGGCGAGCGTCACGCCAGCACGCAGGGCCAGGTCGATGGCCAGGGAGCTGGCCGCGGACACGCTGACGATCACCGGGATGCGGGCGCGGGCGGCCTTCTGGACGATTTCGAAGCTGGCGCGGCCGCTGACGGCGAGGATCGCGGGCGCGGTGGGGAAGGGTGGGGTGGGCAGCCGGCGCGGAGCGCGCACGGCGCCGGCCAGGACCAGGGCGCCCACCGCCTTGTCCACGGCGTTGTGGCGTCCCACATCCTCGTGGGCGGCGAGCAGCGCGCCGTTCGCGTCCAGCACGGCGGCGGCGTGCACGCCCCCGGTCAGCTCGAAGGTGTGCTGGATGGCGCGCAGGCATTCGGTGGCGCGGGCCACGGTGTGGGCGGAGAGGACGGGGCCGGGGGCGACGGGGGCGCAGGAGGCCATCAGGTCGTCCACGCTCCGGCGGCCGCACACGCCACAGGCGGAGGTGGTGAGGGTGCCGCGGCGGGTGGTCTCCACGCGCTCCAGGTCGAGCCGGGCGCCGGCGGCGGGGACGACCTCCAGCGCGTTGCCGTAGCCCTCCTCGCCGGGGTGGCCGCAGTGGAAGAGGCTGCCCAGGTCTTCGCCGTCCTCCAGGATGCCTTCGGCGAAGAGGAAGCCCACGGCGAGCTCGCGATCATGGCCGGGGGTCCGCATGGTGGTGGCGACGGGGTCTCCATTCACGCGGATTTCCAGCGGCTCCTCCACGGCCACGCGGTCGTCCTCGGCTGCGCGGAGCGTGTCCCCGTCGAAGCGGCGCACGGCGCGGTGGGTGACGCCGCGCGGCTCGGGCGGAGAGGCCTTGGGCGTCGCGGATTGCTCACGCAGCCACGCGGTGAGGAGGTCCGCGACGGCGTGCGCGGTGGCCGGCACGCGCGGGCGCGAGGCCGCGGCGGGCGGGAGCGCGGGGGCGTCCGTCGCCACGGCGAGCACGTCCGGGCGGGAGGCCGCGAGCGGCGCTTCCAGGCCCTCGCGCCACACCTCCAGCTTGGGGAGGGGGCCGTCCTTCCAGCCCTCCACGAGCACCAGGTCCACGCGGTTCGCGTCGCGAGCGAGGAGCGCGGGGGACAGGGGCTGCCGGGTGGTGAGCTGCGTGCCGTCCGGCGTGGCGAAGCCGGTGAGCACGGCGCCCGCGGCGTCCAGGCGCGCGGTGTCGCTGCCCGGGCGGTGGAGCGGGTGCGCGTCCGAGGAGTGCTTCACGTACGCCACGCGCAGGCCGCGCGAGGCCAGCTCCGGCAGCAGGCGCTCCAGGAGCGTCGTCTTGCCGGCGGTGGAGTGGCCGATGAGGGCGAGCGCGGGAGGCGGCTTCACGCGGACTCCACGGGGAGGAAGTCCGGCGAGTCGAAGAGCTGCACGTCCACGGACTCGCCCTGGGCGAAGTCGGCGCGGCCGGCGGGGAGCACGGCCCAGCCCCGGGCCGCGACGTTCTGGAGAATCTGTCCGGCGCCCTGGGGACGCAGGCGCGCCCGGGGGTCGGCGCCGGGCCCGGCCGGTTCGAGCGCCGCGACGGTGACCAGGTAGGTGAGGCCGGCCTGCTTGTGCCGGGGCTCGGAGAGGCGGGCGCGGGTGACGCGGCGCTGTTCGAGGACGCCCTGGTGCTTGAAGAGGAGGGGCCGCGCGAACTGGTCGAACGCGACGGTGGCGGCGCCGGGGTTGCCGGGCAGGACGACGACGGCGGTGGAGCCCAGGCGGGCCACGGCCACGGGCTTGCCGGGCTTGAGCGCGACGCCGTCCACGAGGAAGCGCGCGCCCATGCGGGTGAGGACGCGCTTCACGCAGTCCTTGTCGCCCACGGACGCGCCGCCGGTGGTGATGAGCACGTCGACCTGGGGGGCCAGCTCCTCCAGCCGCGCGAGCAGCTCCGACTCGTCGTCGCGCGAGCGGGCCAGGTGGGTGACGTCCGCGCCGGCCTCGCGGGCCAGGGCGGCCACGAGGAGGCGGTTGCTTTCGAAGACCTGGTGGGGCGCGGCGGGCTGGCCGGGGGGAACGAGCTCGTCTCCGGTGGCGACGACGGCGACGCGCGGCGCGGGGCGCACGAGCGCGGTGTCTTCCCCCAGCGACGCGAGCACGCCGAGCACGGTGGCGTCCACGCGCTGGCCGGCGGAGAACAGCGGCGCGCCGGGCATCACCTCTTCCCCGGCGCGGCGCAGGTCATGGCCGGCGGGGACGGTGACGAAGATGTCCACGTGGGTGCCGTCGTCGGAGGGGCGCGCGGCCTCCTGGCGGACGACGGCGTCGGCGCCGGGGGAGAGGGGGGCGCCGGTGAAGACGCGCGCGGCCTCGCCGGGCTGGAGGGCGCGGCGCGGGAGGTGGCCGGCGTAGACGGTGTCGACGATGCGCAGGCGCGCGGGGTGGTCGCGGTTGGCGCCCCGGGTCTCCTCGGCGCGCACGGCCCACCCGTCCATGGCGGAGTTGTCGCAGCCGGGCAGCGCGCGTGACGCGGCGAGGCCCGCGGCGAGGAAACGGCCATGGGCTTCCATCAGGGGAAGGCGGACGGGGGCCGCGGGCGCGATGGCGTCGAGCGCGGCCAGTCGCGCGGCAGGGAGGGGAGTCAGCGGCATGCGTCGGGGCGGGGGCGGTGGACTCTATGACGGGCTGCGCGTGCCTTGTCCACGGGGGGCATGGGTGGCGTGTTTGCTCCCTCCCCCTGGGGCCTGGCGAAACCCGGGAGATGAAGCGTTTCCCGGCCGGATGGGAGGTGTGTAGGGTCGGCGGACATGGACGGCTCCGCGACCTTTCCCGACGTGACGCTGGCCATCCTGGCTGGGGGACAGGGGACCCGGTTGGGAGGCGTGCCCAAGGGGCTGTTGAGCGTGGCGGGGCTCACAACCATGGAACGGCTGCGGGCGCTCGGGTCGCATTTCGCGGACATGGTGTTGGTGGCGAATGTCCCGGAACCGTATGCCCGCTTCGGGATCCGCACGGTGGCGGATGTCGTGAAGGGGAAGGGCGCACCAGGAGGGGTCCACGCGGCGTTGGGGGCGGCCCGCACGCCCTGGGTGTTCGCGGTGGCCTGCGACATGCCGTTCGTGACGGAGGCCGCGGCGCGGCGGGTGCTGGACGCGCGGGGGGCGGATGTGGACGCGGTGTGCATCGAGCACGAAGGCCGGTGGGAGCCGTTGTTCGCGGCGTATCGCGCGGAGCTGGTGACGCGGTGGGGGGAGGCGCTGGCGGAGGACCCTTCCCTGCGGCGGGTGCTCATGTCCTTCCGGACGAAGGTTCTGCCGGAGGACGCACTGCGCGCGGTGGATCCGGAGCTGCGCGCGCTGGCGAACGTGAACACGCCGGAGGACCTGGTGCGCTACGGCGTCGTGTTGCCGGAGCGGTGAGTCCGCGTCACGGCTCCGGCCGCGTCACCATGAACCGCGCGTAGGGCATGTCCTTGCGTGGCGCCGCACCCCGGCCCAGCACCGGCAGCGGGAAGCTCAGCGGCTTCCCATCCGAAGCCTCCGTGTTCCCCTCCACCTGCGCCGCGCCCAGCCCCTGCCGCTGTCCCTGGAACGTGGCCTGTGGATTCCGCGCGGACCTCTTCCCGGCCTGCATGATGGCGTAGCGCGCGGCCACCGCGCCCACCGTGGTCAGCACGTCCGCGGCCACCTGCTTCCACCGCGCCCGTCCCGGCAGCACGTCCATCACCAGCCCCGCCATCGAGCACGTCCGCGACAGCGCCCACAGCGCTCCCGAAGCTCCCGTGCGCAGGGGCCTGCCCACCTCCACCACCTGCCGCGCCTCCAGCTCCACCGCCTCGCGCGTGAAGAGCTCCGCCACCTTGCCCGCGATGCGGAAGCGGCGCAGCACCCGCTCCTCCGCTTCCGTGTGCGGGAACAGCGACAACAGACTCCCCGCGCTCGCCGCCGCGGAGGCCATGAAGAACAGCGGCAGCGTGCGCCCCACCTGCTGCCACAGCGGCACCGCCGTGTTGCACACCAGCACCGCCGTATACCCCGCGAGCGGCAGGCCCAGCGCCGCGCCCACCATGCCCGCCGCGCGCCCCATGACCCCCAAGGCCCCGGGCATCCGCCGCAGCACCAGCGCCGCCGTGTTCACCGCGCCCGAACCCGACAGCACCCACGACCCCATGCTCATGGGCGACGTGGGCCGGAACACGCGCAGCATGTTCAGGAAGCGCGACGGCCGGCCCAGGTCGTAGATCAACAGCCCCGCGCTCACGATGTCCCCCGCCGTGGCCACCGCGTGACAGCGCCCCGCCAGCCGCTGAAGCCTCCAGCCCCCCAGGTGCTCCAGCGCCACCCCGAGCACGCTCGACGCGCCCGCCACCCCGCCCACGTAGAAGTACGCGGGGACCGTCCAGATCCACGTCGGCTCCTTCAACACCGGCATGCCGTAGTAGCTCGGCGCCTCCGCGCTGTCCGGCCCGGACCGCGAGGGCCGCGTGGACAGCACGTCCATCGCCTGCCGCTGGGGCTCCGGATCCTTCACCTCCTGCAGGGACCCTTCACCCTCCAGGATGCCCGCGCGCGTGTCGATGTTCCGCCCGTCCGCCTTCTGCTGCAGCCGGTCCAGCAGCGTGTCGTCGCTCATCCGCGCCCCTCCCGCCCGAACGCCACCGCGCCCACGGCCATCGCCACCAGGCCCACCGCGCCCATCGCCACCGAGCCCCACATCCGCGGCGCCTTCTTCGTCGGCACCACCGGATCCGGCGGCAGGTTGTAGACCTCCGGCTTGTCCAGGAGCAGGAAGAACGCGTTGAGCCCACCCGTGCCCGGCTGGTTCTCCGCGTCCTTCCCGTACAGGTACGCGTCCGTCATGCCCCGCTGATGCAGGTCGCGCACCCGCGACTCCGCTCGCGCGTGCAGCTCCTCCAGGTCGCCGTACTGGATGGACGCCGTGGGGCACGCCTTCGCGCACGCGGGCGTCATGTCGTCGCCGAGCCGGTCGTAGCAGAGCGTGCACTTCCACGCGCGCCCGTCATCCTCGCGCCGGTCAATCACGCCGAACGGACACGCCGACACGCAGTAGCCACAGCCGTTGCACACGTCCGGCTGCACGTAGACCGTGTCGAACTCCGTGCGCACGATGGCGCCCGTGGGACACGCCTCCAGGCACCCCGCGCGCTGGCAGTGCTTGCACACGTCCGACATCATCAGCCACGAGAAGTCCCCCGCGCCCGACGTCTGCCCCTGCAACGGCACCGGCCGCTCCACGAACGCCACGTGCCGCCACGTGGCCGCGCCCAGGTGCGCCGTGTGGTCGTACGACATCCCCGTGAAGTGGAAGCCGTCGTCCGGAAGCTGGTTCCACTGCTTGCACGCGACCTCGCACGCCTTGCAGCCGATGCACAGCGTCGTGTCCGTGAAGAACCCCTTGCGGCTCCCCATGCGCCTATCCCTTCCCCTCGGGCTCCTGCGTCTCCGAATGATCCGCCTGCGGTGTCACGTCGCGCGGCACCTCCGGCACCGTCAGCGGAGGTGGCTGCGCTCCCGCCGCGGCCCGCTGTTCCGAGCGCAGCCGCCCCGCACGCAGGTCCGCCGTGAACGCCTTCGACTCCTGGATGTCCACGTTCTGATCCGCGACGAACGACGTCAGCTCGTTGGCGCCCTCGCCGCGCACGCGCCCCGTGACGCCCCAGTGGTACGGCAGGCCAATCTGGTGCACCAGCTCCCCCTTCACCTTCAGCGGGCGGATGCGCTCCGTGACGAGCGCCCGGCACTCCACGTCCCCGCGCGCCGTGGCGAGGGTGCACCAGTCCCCGTTCCTCAACCCCTTCTCGCGCGCCAGCTCCGGGGAGATTTCACAGAACATCTCCGGCTGCAGCTCGCTCAGCCACGACAGCCAGCGCGACATGCCGCCCGCCGTGTGGTGCTCCGTGAGCCGGTACGTCGTCACCAGGTACGGATAGCGCGGGTCGCCCCAGGCCCGGTGATAGGGATTGTCCTTGCGCCTCCACTCCTCGCGCGTGGGGCTGCACTGCTGCGCATGGAGCGGGTTGGGCACCACCGACTCCATGGGCTCGTAGTGCGTGGGCAGCGGCCCGTCCATCATCCCGCTGGGCGCGAAGAGCCAGCCCTTGCCGTCCGCCTGCAGGATGAACGGATCATTGCCGGCGATGGTCTTCAGCCCCGTCGCGCCCTTGGGCGGCCGGTACTCCGGCGGCAGGTCCGCGATGAAGTCCGGCACGTCCTCGCCCGTCCACTTCTTCTGGCCGGCGTCCCACCACACGTAGCGCTTGCGCTCGCTCCAGGGCCTGCCGTTCACGTCCGCCGACGCGCGGTTGTAGAGGATGCGCCGGTTGGACGGCCACGCCCAGCCCCACTCGGGCGCCACCCACGTCTGCTCCTGCCCCGGCTTGCGCCGCGCCGTCTGGTTGACGCCGTCCTTGTAGCAGCCCGAGTAGATCCAACAGCCGCACGCCGTGGAGCCGTCGTCCTTCAGCTCCTTGTAGCCCTCCACCGGCTTCCCGTCCGCCACCGTGTAGCCGTGGATCTCCTTGAGCACCGCCTCCGCGGAGGGCTCCGCGTGCGGCCCCTCCGTGGGGTAGTCCCACGTCAGGTCCAGCAGCGGCGCGTCCTTTGGATCCGTGGAGCCTGCATACAGCTCCCGCAGCTTGCGCCCCAGGTGGTAGACGAAGTGCAGCTCGCTGCGCGTGTCGCCCGCCGGCTCCACCGCCTTGTGATGCCATTGCAGCAGCCGCTGCGTGTTGGTGAAGCTGCCGTCCTTCTCCGTGTGCGCGGCGGCCGGGAAGAAGAACACCTCCGTTGGGATGTCCTCCGGGCGCACCTGCCCGGATTGGATCTCCGGGGCCGTGCGCCAGAACTCGGCCGTCTCGATGAGGGTGAAGTCGCGCACCACCAGCCAGTCCAGGTGGCGCAGCCCCTTGCGCTGGAGCGCCCCGTTCATGCTGCCCACGGCGGGGTTCTCCCCCATGACGAAGTAGCCCTGGAGCCTCCCGTCCGCCATGTCCGCCACCGTCTGCATGTGCGAGTGGTTCCCCGTCAGCCGGGGCAGGTGGTGGAACAGGTAGTCGTTGCCCGGCGTTGCCCGGTCCCCGAACCACGCCTTGAGCAGCGACACCGCGTACTTGGGGAACTCCGACCACCAGCCGCTGCCGGACTGGTTGTTCTGGATGTAGTTCTCCAGCCCGCCCTTGAGGATGTTCGCGTGCGGCATGGGCAGGTAGCCCGGCAGCAGGTTGTAGAGCGTGGGGATGTCCGTGGAGCCCTGGATGGACGCGTGCCCGCGCAACGCGAGGATGCCGCCGCCGGGCCGGCCGATGTTGCCCAGCAGCAACTGGAGGATGGCCGCGGTGCGGATGTACTGCACACCCACCGAGTGCTGCGTCCACCCCACCGCGTAGCAGAACGCGCTGGTGCGCTCCGCGTTGGAGTTGTCACAGAGCGTCCGGGCCACCTGGAGGAACAGCTCCTCGTCCACGCCGCACACCTGGGACACCACCTTCGGCGTGTAGCGGGAGAAGTGCCGCTTCAACAGCTGGAACACGCACCGGGGATGCTGGAGCGTCTCGTCGCGGTGCTCGTCGTGCACGTCCACCTTGTGGTCGTACCCGCCGCCGCCCGCGCCCGGCTCGTCCGTCAGCTCCTTGTGCCCCGCCGCGGGCACGGCGCCCGGCACGTCCTGGTACTGCCAGGACGCGATGTCATAGCGGTTGCTCTGGGGCTGGAAGCCGCTGAAGAGCCCCTCCAGGTCCTCCGTGTCCAGGAAGTCCTCGCGGATCAGCGTGGCCGCGTTGGTGTACTGCACCACGTAGTCGCGGAAGTACCGCTCGTGCTCCAGCACGTAGTGGATGAGCCCGCCCAGGAACGCGATGTCCGAGCCCGCGCGGATGGGCGCGTAGAGGTCCGCCACCGCGCTGGTGCGCGTGTAGCGCGGATCCACGTGGATGACCTTCGCGCCCCGGGCCTTCGCCTCCATCACCCACTGGAAGCCCACGGGATGGCACTCGGCCATGTTGGACCCCTGGATGATGATGCAGTCCGAGTGCTGCAGGTCCTGCTGGAACGTCGTGGCTCCACCGCGACCGAACGAGATGCCCAGACCGGGCACCGTGGACGCGTGTCATATTCGAGCCTGGTTCTCCACCTGCACGACGCCCAGCGCGGTGAACAGCTTCTTGATGAGGTAGTTCTCCTCGTTGTCCAGCGTCGCCCCGCCCAGGTGCGCCATCGCCAGCGTCCGGTTCACCTGCTGGCCCTTCGGGTCCTTCACCTCGAACGTCGTGTCGCGCGTGCGCTTCACGCGCTCGGCCACCCTGTCCAGGGCCTCTTCCAGCGGGATGGGCTCCCACTGCGTGCCACCGGGGCGGCGGTAGAGGACCTGCTGCACGCGTTGCGTTCCCGTGACCAGCTGGAAGGTGGCGGCCCCCTTGGGGCACAGCCGGCCGCGGGAGATGGGGGAATGCGGGTCGCCCTCGATGTCGAGGATGCGGCCGTCGCGCACGTGCACCTCCTGCCCGCAGCCCACCGCGCAGTACGGGCAGATGGACTTCACCACCCGGTCCGCGGACTTCGTGCGCGGCGCGAGCGAGCGGCTGCGCGCGGACATCGCCGTGTCGCCCAGTGCCCGGCCGTCTCCCCGGGCGAGCTGCCGCAGCACGGGCCATCCATTGAACAGGTCGCGGAACTTCAAGGCTGCTCCTCTCCAGCTCCAGACAGGACCCGCACGTGGAACCCCGGCCTCAAGATGAGGACGCGGCGCGCGGGAGGCCAGTGCCGCCAGGCATGGACGCAGGCCCAGGTCCATGCGCGGCCGCGAAAGCAGGCGGGCAGGCGTAGCGCTGCGCGGTGGCCGAAATCAGACCGGGGGGCTTGAGGCGTTATCTCTCCACGGTGCCAACGCCTCTTCCTGCTCCCCCTCCCTGTTGGGCCCCGAGGCCCTCGGGCGGAGCCGGAAGACCCACAGTCACGTGAAGGCCGGACGTGGCGGAGAGCGAGTGGAGAACCCGCATGACAGGCCGTGCCCCGCTCATCTTGTTGATCGAGGACGAGGAGGACATTCGTGACGCGGTCGCGACATTGCTGGAGATGGAGGGTTATCGCGTCGCCCAGTGCATCCACGGCGAGGATGCATGGCGCTGGTTGCAGGCCCATCCCCGCCCGGACCTGGTGATGCTGGACCTGATGATGCCGGTGATGGACGGCCAGGCCTTCCTGTCGCGGCTGGCCCAGGAGCGCATGCTCGAGGGCGTGCCCATCATCGTGCTGTCCGGCAGCCCCTTCCATCCACCGGGCGCGGCGGCCTACCTGCGCAAGCCGGTGGCGGTGGCTCCGCTGCTGGAGGCGGTGCGCCGCTTCCTCGCGGCAGCTGGGGAAGGCCCGGAAGGACCTCACACGTCGTGAAACATGTGTCGCGGGGCGCGGCCATGGGCCATCGAGGACTCGCGATGGAGCGAGACCTGTGGAATCCTCGCGCCCCGTCAGGTCCCCGCCTGGTTCATTTCCCCCCTCACTCAAAGGACGACGCTGATGCCGGCTGGCACGCTGAATCTCCCCGAGGACATCACCCGTGACCTGGAGGCGCGCCTGGCCGTGACGACGCCGGAGGACACGAGCCGGGGCCTGTTCTTCCTGGGCGTGCTGGACGCGGTGAAGTTCCTGGGCGGCCCGGACGCGGTGAAGCGCTGCCTGGAGCAGGTGGGGGAGACGGCGGACTTCAGCCCCATGCAGACCTATCCGTTCCCGCGCTTCCTGAAGCTGTCCTACGTGGCGGCCGAGCAGCTCGCGCCGCTCGTGGGCGGCCACGAGTCCGCGCAGCGGCAGATTGGCACGCAGGCGATGCTGGACTTCCTCAACTCCATGTTCGCGCGCGACTTCGTGCAGCAGGCGGGCGGCGACCCGAAGCGGCTGCTGGAGCTGATGCACTCGGGTTACCGCACGGCGCTCAACTTCGGCGAGCGCACCGTGGAGTGGACGGGCCCCACGTCGGGCCGGGTCATCATGAAGCGCTCGCTGATGCCGGTGCCCTACAACGAGGGCATCCTCCAGTCCGCGCTGGAGGTGACGGGCGTGCAGGACGTGCAGGTGCACGGGAAGGCGCAGTCGCTGGTGGAGGCCGTCTACGACGTCTCCTGGTCGTGAAGCGCGCGCGGCCCCGGCCCCTGACATGGGGCGGGGGCTCCTGACCTCAAGTCAGGCCAGCGCGTGGCGCACGAGGCGGTAGGTGCTCTCCGTGGTGGTGCCGTAGACGAGGTGCGCGGCGAGCGCGCTCAGGTGCGACTTCGCCGGGACCTTCTGGGGCGGCGGCGAGAGGCGCAGCAGCGGCACCGCCAGCTCGTCACCAAAGAGGAAGAGGCCCAGCCCGAGGCCCACGCCGAACAGCTTCCCCGCGAGCGGGACGCGGTCATGCAGCGCGCCGTGCACGGCGCCCCAGAAGGTGCCGTAGCCCCAGTGCACCGCGTTGCCGGACTTCTTCTTCACCTCCCCCTCCAGGTGCACGCCCGCGCGCTCCGCCACCTTGCGCGCGGCCACCTCCGTGGCGGGCTCCTGCGGGGACTGCCGCGACTCGTCCTGGTGCTTCGACTCGCCCCGCTTCGCCATGAGCGCCTGGGCCTGGTTCATGGCGAAGGTCCCCAGCGCACCGCCCACGGCGCCCGTGAGGGCGTCCTGGATGAGCGAGCGCTGCTCGGGGTGGAAGGGGCGGAGTCGGCTCCAGCGGATCATGGTCGTTCCTTTCGGCGACGGTGGTCTTGCACGTGGAGGCTTCAGGAGAGGATGGGGCGGAGCGCGTCCAGGTCCTCGCGCAGCTGTTGCCCGGTCTCCTCCAGCGGGTGCCGGGGAAAGCGCCGGGTGCCCTGCCAGGCCAGCGCGGCCCCCGCGCCCCCCAGGCCCAACCCCAGGAGCAGCGCGCTCCGCGACGACGCCAGCCGCAAGCCGAGCGATACCGCCAGCATCAGTGCGCCGCCCACCGTGAGCAGCGCTCCCGCGCCCACCAGGGCGGACGCCCGCAGCGCCTGGCGTGCGTCGCGGCGCAGCTCGTCCTTGGCCAGCTCCACCTCCGCCTGCGCCAGGCGCCGGCTCTGGTCGATGGCCCGCGACACCAGCCGCTGGGGCGATTCGTCTGTCACTGGGGTGTGGTCCGACATGAGGGGCTCCCGTGTCCCTAGAGGGTGGGGCGGCCCGGGAGCGGGTGCACCTCCAGGAAGGGAGGGCCGGTGCGCGCCCTGCCACCGGCCCGGAGGGCGGCCGGGCGGGCGAGGGGCGCGAAGCGGATTTTCGGGGGCTTGCCCCGTGCGAAGTCCGGCCGGAAGGCCCACCTCACGGCGAGGAGGGGCGAAAGCGCATGGCCCATCACGAGGACTTGAGAGGGCAGGTGGCCATCGTCACGGGCGCCTCGAGCGGCGTGGGGTGGCAATCCGCGGTGCGGCTGGCGGAGGCCGGCGCGCGGCTGTGCGTCACGGCACGGCGAAAGTCGGCGCTGGAGCAGCTGCGCGTGGAGGTGCTCCAGTGCGGCGGCGAGTGCCTGGTGAGCGAAGGCGACGTCACGGTGGAGGAGGACGTGGAGCGCGTGGTGCGCGAGTGCGTGGAGCACTACGGCCGCGTGGACATCCTGGTGAACGTGGCCGCGGTGCAGTCCTACGGCTTCTTCGAGGAGCTGCCCTGGGAGCACATCACGCGCGTGTTCGACGTGAACTGCTTCGGCTACTTCCGCTTCGCGCGCGCGGTGCTGCCGCACTTCCGCAATCAGGGCCACGGTCACGTGCTCAACGTGCAGTCCATGCTGGCCGTGGGGGCCGCGCCGCTGCTGTCCGCGTATGCGTCCTCGAAGCACGCGACGCTGGGGTGGGCGCAGGCGCTGGCGCTGGAGCTGGCGGGCACGGGCATCCACGTGTCCAACGTGCTGGTGCCGTCCGTGTCCTCGCCCATGTTCGACCACGCGCCCACGATGCTGAACCAGAAGCCCGTGCCGGTGCCGCCCACGTACGACGTGGACCTGGTGGCCCGCGCGGTGGTGCGGCTGGCGAAGCGGCCGGACCGCACGTTGGTGCCGGCGTTCCTCCAGGGGCGGTTGATCCTGTGGCTCAACGGCGTGGCGCCGTGGGTGGGCAAGGCGCTGCTCTCGCACTTCGGCGTGCGGATGCAGACGACGCACATCCCGTTGGACCGCCCCGAGGGCAACCTCTTCACCCCCATGGCGCAGGGCGTGGGCCCCCGGGGCAGCGTGCCGCCGACGCCCGCGTGGAAGCGCTTCACCGCGGCGCTGGGACTGGCGGCGCTCACCGGCGGCGTGGTGGGCGGCGCGGTGCTGGGGGCGCGCGGCCTGGTGCGCGCGGCGCGCTGAATCCGGACGCGCTCAGCCGGCACCGCAGCTGAGGGGGAACCCCCGTGGCACCGCGATCAGGATTTTTTCCGTTCGCGGTGCTGATGGTGCCGTGTCAACGAAGTATCGGGTGGGTCGGAAAACATCCTCGCGTTGCGGCGGGCTTTGGCTAGAAGGGGCCCCGCATGCGCTCCGGGAAGGGTCGGCCGGGCGCGAACGTGAGGAGAAACTCTCGATGCGTGGAAACAGCAAGTGGATGGGTCTGGCGGTGGCGGCGGGTCTCGCGGTGTCGTCGCAGGCGGTGGCGGCGGAGCAGCCGAACCTGAACGCGAACCCGGGCCGGGCCTCTGAGTTCGGCCACGAAGGCCAGGTGGTCATCAGCCAGGACCTCAACGGCTTCCTGGGCTACAACACCGCCTCCGACGTGTTCCTGATCCGCCTGGAGCCGTCCGCGGACTACTTCCTCCAGCAGAACCTGTCGGTGGGCGCGTCCGCGCTGGTGGCCTTCGGCTTCGGTGACAGCACCGTCGTGGGCCTGGGCGTGCTGGGCCGCGTGGGCTACCACCTGCCCCTGAGCGAGCGCGTGTCGCTCTGGCCCAAGGCGGGCTTCGGCGTGCAGTTCGCCCACGTGCCGAACCACAGCGACGTGAACTTCGTCCTGGACTTCAACGCCCCCATCCTGTTCCACCTCACGCCGCGCTTCTTCATCGGCGCGGGTCCTCAGGTGCGCGCGCTCATCAGCCAGGACGTGGGCAGCCTGGGCTCGGAGCAGGGCTACTTCTCCGGCAACGACGTGACCCTGGGCATCACCACCACGGTCGGCGGCTACTTCTAGTCTCCAGCCTTTCCCGGCACTCCGGGCCGCGCGCCCGGGTGTCGGGGATTGCAGGACCTGTGGCGTAGGAGCCGCCGCGTTGACGCCACGGGTTGGATGTGTTGGGTTGGAGGGTGCCATGTCCGTGCTTCCGTTCGTGCCCCGGCTGCCCGCGTTCGCCCCCCTGCATCCGCTGGGGAGGGGCCCGTTGGGCGAGTGGGTGTCCCTCGTGTGGCCGCTGGAAGAGGACGCGGTGGGCTCACGCCCGCTGGTGGTGAAGACGTTCCTCCTGGCGTCGGGGCTGTCGCCGGAGACGCGGCGCCCGCTGGAGGAGTCGCTGGCGCGGGCGGTGCCGCTGCGGCACCCGGGCATCGCGCGGCTGCATGGCTTCCAGGTGGACGCGCGCGACACGCTGACGGTGGTGTCGGACTACGTCCCGGGCTGTTCGCTGGCCACGGCGCGCCGGCGCGTGCTGGGGCGGGGCGGGCGGCCGTCGGACGCGTTCGTGTGTCACGTGGGCGCGGAGGTGGCGGAGGCGCTCCAGGCCGCGCACGGCGCGTGCGTGGTGCACGGGGATGTGAATGCGCACCGCGTGCGCGTGGGGCCTCGGGGCGAGGTGACGCTGACGGACTTCGGCCTCAGGGCCGCGCGTCCGCTGTTGCGCCGGGTCACGTCTCCGTCGCGGCCGGACGTGGTGGCGCTGCCGGTCCGGGAGGACGTGGGCCCGCCGGTGGAGGCGCGGGCGGACCTGCTCTCGCTGGGGCGGGTGTTGTTGGAGCTGGCCTCGGGAAACGTCGTGGTCCCGGGGGACGTGGCGGGAGTGGACGCGGCGCTGCGGGATGTGTCGCCCGCGCTGCGGGACGTGCTGCGCGGAGTGCTGCTGGGGGCGCGCGGGGCGGACTCCGCCGCGTGGCTGGAGGCGGCGCTGCGCGGCTGCATGCAGCGTGGGCTGGCGAGCCACGGGCAGGACGCGGTGGTGCGGGAGCTGGCGGCGTTGCCGGGCTCCGGGCCGCTGTCGCCGGTGGACGTGTACGTGGGCGCGGCGTCGGTGATGACGGCCTCCGCGTCCGTGCGCGGGCGCACGCTGCCGTCCTGAAGGCGCCGGGCGGCTCCGGGCGGTGAGCCCCCGGCATCGCGCGCTCGCGTGATGTGCCGACGAACGGCCTTCGTGTGGACTGGCCAACGTCGCGCATCTGGTGCGTGCGAAACGCGACGAGGCACGAACGGGAGGCTGGTGGCCGGGTGAGGCCGCGTCCACTGTCCGGCGCGCTTCCGGCACGTGCAGCCACGGAGGCTTCCACGCTGGATGGGGGAGGGGCATGGCTCCGTTGTTCCGCCCGGGAACCGACTCAGTGCTGAGGGCGTTCATCGCCCTGGCCCTGGGGCTGCCCGTGGTGTCGCTGGCGGGCCTGCTCCTCCTCGCGCGCAACCCGCTGGGGCGGGGCTCGTTCGTGCCCATCGAACAGCCGGTCTTCTTCGACCACCGTCACCACGTGGGCGATGAGGGCATCCCGTGCGGCTACTGCCATGAGGGCGCGTGGCGCTCACCCAGTGCGGGAGTGCCGCCCACGCAGCGCTGCCTGGGGTGCCATGCGCAGGTGTGGAACGAGAGCGCCCGGCTGGAGCCGGTGCGCGCCAGTGGCTTCGACAACACGGCGATTCCGTGGAACCGGGTGCACGCGCTGCCGGATTACGTCTGGTTCAGCCATCAAATCCACGTGAACAAGGGCGTGGGCTGCGTCACCTGTCACGGGCGCGTGGACACCATGCCGGCGGTGCAGAAGGTGGCGCCGCTCACCATGGGCTGGTGCTTGAGCTGTCACCGCGACCCGGCGCCGTGGCTGCGCCCCCTGTCGGAGGTCGCGAGCCTCACGTGGCGTCCCCCCGGAGACCCGAGAGAGACGGGGCGCGCGGTGCAGGCCGCGCTCGACGTGAACCCTCGGACGGATTGCAACACATGCCACTTCTGACCGACCCCGCACGGATGGATGCCCCTGACGCGCCCACGCCGGACGGGCTGGAGCCGGTGCGCGCGTGGAGGAGCCTGGAGGAATGGCACGCGGGAGGACCCGGCCCCGAGGCCGTGTCGCGCGAGCATCCCCCGGGCGCGACGTCTCCGCCCGAGGGCGTGGCGCGGCGCACCTTCCTGCAGATGGCGGCCGCGTCGCTGGCGGCGGCGGGCTTCAGCGGGTGCTTCCGTCAGCCGCCGGAGAAGATCCTCCCGTACTCGACGCCGCCGGAGGGCCTGACGCCGGGAGTGCCGCTGCACTTCGCCACGGGGCTGGAGTGGAGCGGGCGCACGGTGGGCCTGGTGGTGACGAGCCACGAGGGGCGGCCCACGAAGGTGGAGGGCAATCCGTTGCACCCGGCGAGCCTGGGCGCGGCGGGCATCTTCGAGCAGGCGTCGCTGCTGGGGCTCTATGACCCGGCGCGGGCGAAGACGGCGCGGCTGGACGGCGTGGAGACCGCGTGGAGCACCGTGCGGGACGTGCTGGCCCGGCAGGCCGGACGCCAGGACGGAGGCGCGGGGCTGCGCTTCCTGGTGGAGCCCACGGGCAGCCCGCTGGTGCAGGCGCTGTACGCGCGCATCCAGCAGCGCTTCCCTCAGGCGCGGATCATCCCCTGGGGCGTGGCCCTGGCGGATGGGCGCCGCGAGGGCACTCGGCTGGCGTACGGCCGCGTGCTGGACGTGCTGCACGACGTGGGGCGCGAAGTGGTCGTGGCGGTGGATGACGACTTCCTCGCGACGAAACACCCTGGAAACCTGCGCGCGGCGCGGGACTTCGTGAGCGCGCGCAAGCCGGAGGCGATGAACCGGCTGTGGGTCGCGGAGAGCACGCTGACCCTCACGGGCGGCTTCTCCGACGAGCGGCTGCGGATCCGGCCGTCGCAGGGCGTCGCGCTGATGTTCGCGCTGGCGGCGGAGGTGGGGCGGGGGCTGAGCGGGATTGCTCCCGGGAACCCCTCGCGCGGGGGCACGCCGGCGTTGGCCTCGGGGCTCGCGGGGCTGAGCGTTCCGCCCGAGGTGCTGACGGACGCCCAGCGCGCCTGGGTGCGCGGCGCGGCGAGGGACCTGCTCATGCACCGGGGGCAGGGGCGGGTCACGGTGGGCGAGCGTCATCCCCCGCTGGTGCATGCGCTGGCCTTCGCGCTGGACGAGGCGCTGGGCAACACGCCCCGGCTGATTGAGCCCGTGGCGCTCCCGGACGCGGACCCGGGGGCGTTGAACGCGCTCCTGGAGGAGATGGCCGGCGGACGGGTGGACACGCTGATCATCACGGCCTGGAACCCGGCCTGGACGGCGATGGTGGACCTGGGCTTCACGCGACACCTGGAGCGCGTCCCCTTCCGCCTGTACCACGGCCTCCAGGAGGACGAGACGGCGGCCCGCTGCCCCACCTTCGTCCCCGCGACGCACCCCTACGAATCCTGGCGCGACGGCCGTGCGCCGGACGGCACCGCGTCCGTGCTGCAACCGCTCATCGCGCCCCTGTTCCCCGGGGCGGTCTCCGAGGTGGAGCTCCTGTCCGTCTTCGCGGGCCTGGAGTCACAGAGTCCCTACGAGCTGCTCAAGACCCTGTGGCGCGAGCGCTCGGGCGCGCCGGCGGACTTCGAGGCGCGCTGGGAGGCGTGGCTCACGGACGGCATCATTCCGGAGACCCGGGCCGCGCCTGCCCGGGCCGTGCTGGACGAGGCCGCGGTGCTGAAGGCCGCCGCGGGACCGGAGTCCCGGATGAAGGCGCCCGAGGGCATGGAGCTGTCCCTGGTGCTGGACGCGCGGCTGTACGACGGCCGCTTCGCGGGCAACGCGTGGCTCCAGGAGCTGCCCGAGCCGGTGTCGAAGCTCACCTGGGACAACGCGGCGCTGCTCTCTCCCGCCACCGCGCGCACGCTGGACCTGGAGAAGGGCGACGTGGCGCGCCTGGAGATGCTGGGGCAGGTGGTGGAGGTGCCCGTGCTGGTGCTGCCCGGCCAGCCGGACAACACGGTGACGCTGGCGCTGGGCCACGGCCGCGAGCGCGTGGGGCCGGTGGGCGAGCACGTGGGCGTCAACGCGAACACGCTGCGGTCCAGGTCCCAGCCCTGGGGAGGCACCCTCACGGGCTTCACCCGCACGGGCGGGCACCACCGGCTGGCGGTCACGCAGGAGCACTGGAGCATGGAGGGGCGCGACCTGGCGCTCCAGTTCACCCACGCCGCCTTCCACGCCAGGCCCCAGGCGCTCGAGTTCCTCCAGGAGAAGAAGGAGCGGCTCTATCCGCCCTCCGCGCTGCTGAAGAGCGAGCGGCACCAGTGGGCCATGGCCATCGACCTGCACCGGTGCACGGGGTGCAGCGCGTGCATGGTGGCCTGCCAGGCGGAGAACAACGTGCAGGTGGTGGGGCGCGAGGGCGTGCTCAAGAGCCGGGAGATGCACTGGCTGCGCATCGACCGCTACTTCCTGGGCGACCCGGACGACCCGGGCTTCATCTCCCAGCCCGTGGCGTGCGTGCACTGCGAGGCCGCGCCCTGCGAGTACGTGTGCCCGGTGAACGCCACGGTCCACTCGGACGAGGGGCTCAACCAGATGGTCTACAACCGCTGCATCGGCACGCGGTACTGCTCCAACAACTGCCCCTACAAGGTCCGCCGCTTCAACTACCTGGAGTATCAGCGGCGGGAACCCCTCACGAAGCTGCGCCAGAACCCGGACGTGACGGTGCGCTCGCGCGGGGTGATGGAGAAGTGCACGTACTGCGTGCAGCGCATCGAGCGGGCCCGCACCGTCGCGCGCGCGGCGCACCGGGACGTGCGCGAGGGCGAGGTCCACACCGCCTGCCAGCAGGCCTGCCCCACGGAGGCCATCACCTTCGGGGACCTGCTCGTCCCGGAGTCGCGCGTGCGCCGCGAGCACGAGAATCCCAGGCACTACAAGCTGCTCAACGTCCTGGGCACCCAGCCGCGCACGGTGCACCTGGTGCGCCTGAAGAACCCGGCGCCGAAGGGAGGCGCATGAGCACGGCCGACCCACAGGTCCCCGCGCCCGGAGACCCGCTCACCGAGCACCCGATACTCGAGGGGCGCCACTCCGACCGCGCCTACAGCGAGTCGCTGCTGGCCTTCGTGCACCGTCCGCCGAGCCGGACCTGGTGGGCGCTGCTGGCGCTGGGGCTGGCCGGGACCGTGCTGCTGACGGTGGCCATCTGCATGACGCTCTTCGTGGGCGTGGGGACGTGGGGCAACAACATCCCGGTGGCGTGGGCGTTCGGCATCACGAACTTCGTGTGGTGGATTGGAATCGGCCACGCGGGAACGTTGATCAGCGCCATCTTGCTGCTGTTCCAGGAGAAGTGGCGCGGGTCCATCAACCGCTTCGCGGAGGCCATGACGCTCTTCGCGGTGACGTGCGCGGGCCTGTTCCCGCTGCTGCACCTGGGGCGGCCGTGGAAGTTCTACTGGCTGGTGCCCTATCCCAGCAGCCTGCGGGCGTGGCCGCAGTTCCGCTCGCCGCTGACGTGGGACATCGCGGCGGTGAGCACGTACCTCACGGTGTCGCTGCTGTTCTGGTACGTGGGGCTGATTCCGGACCTGGCCACGGCGCGCGATACGGCGAGGACGCCCCGCGCGCGCTTCTGGTACGGGCTGGCGAGCCTGGGGTGGCGGGGCTCGGCGAAGCACTGGCGGCAGTGGCGCACGGGCTACCTGCTGCTGGCGGGCCTGGCCACGCCGCTGGTGGTGAGCGTGCACACCATCGTGTCCTTCGACTTCGCGGTGTCGCAGCTGCCGGGCTGGCACACCACCATCTTCCCGCCGTACTTCGTCGCGGGCGCGGTGTTCAGCGGCTTCGCGCTCGTCATCACGTTGCTGCTGCCGGCGCGCAAGGCGATGGGCCTGGAGCACGTGGTGACGCCGCTGCACCTGGACAACATGGCGAAGGTGCTGATGGCCACCGGGTGGATCGTGGCCTACGGCTACCTCCAGGAGCACTTCTTCGCCTGGTTCAGCGGGAACCCCTTCGAGATCCACGCCTCGGAGGCCGAGTTCCTGGGGCCGTACGCGCCGCTCTTCTGGATGCAGGTCTTTTGCAACGTGGTGGTGCCGCAGGTCTTCTGGTTCCCCCGGATGCGCACGAACGTGGTGGTGCTGTGGGTGGCGGCGCTGCTCGTCAACGTGGGGATGTGGACGGAGCGCTTCCTCATCGTGGCGGCGTCGCTGAGCATGGACTTCCTGCCGTCGTCCTGGGCGCCGTTCCGGCCCACGTGGGTGGACTGGAGCCTGCTGGGCGGCTCCATCGCGTTCTTCTGCACGGCGTTCCTGCTGTTCCTGAAGTACGTGCCGGCCGTCTCCGTGAGCGAGATGAAGGAGCTCCAGCGCGAGGTGGACGCGTCGCTCGAGTTCCGGCGTGAGCAGGGCACGCGGCCCGGCGGTGCGCCATGAGCCGCCACTGGGTGCTGGGAGAGTTCGGGTCCAGCGAGGCCCTGGTGGCCGCGCTGAAGGACCTGCGGGCCAGGGGCTTCGAGCAGCTGGACGCGCACACGCCGTTCCCGGTGGAGGAGACGTTCGAGGCGCTGGGGCTGAAGCGCTCGTGGTTGCCGCTGCTGACCTGTGTGGCGGGGTTGACCGGGGCGGCGTTCGCGTACGTGACGCAGTGGTTCACGAACGCGGTGGACTACCCGCTGGACGTGGGCGGCCGGCCGCTGCACAGCGCGCCCACGAACATCCCCATCACGTTCGAGCTGGGGGTGTTGAGCGCGGCGCTGACGATCTTCGGCGCGCTGATGCTGCTCTTCGGCTTCCCGCACGTGACGCACCCGGTGTTCGACGTGGAGTCCTTCCGCAGCGCGTCCGTGGATGGCTTCTGGGCGAGCGTGGCGGTGGACGGCGAGGACGCGCCGAAGGTGGAGGCGGCGCTGCGCGAGCTGGGGGCGAGGCAGGTGTCGGTGGTGGAGGAGGGCGCGCGATGAAGCGCTGGGCGCTCCTGGTGCTGCTGGGCGGGGTGGCCGCGTGCGACGACACGGACCCCATGGCGTCGCAGCCGCGAGCCGGGCCGTTCTCGCCGAGCGAGTTCTTCGACGACGGCCGCGCCATGCGGCCCCTGGTGCCGGGGACGGTGGCGCAGGAGTGGCGCACGCGGGGGGACCCGGCGTTGCCGCAGGGGCTCGCGGCGGATGGGACATGGCTTCCGGCCGTGCCGCTGCCGCTCACGCGGGAGCTGCTGGACGAGGGGCGCACGAACTATGAGACCTGGTGCGCGGTGTGCCACGGGCTGACCGGGGATGGGAACGCCATCGTGGCCAGGAAGATGCCGCAGCGCCGGCCGCCCGGGCTGTTCGTGCCTCACGACCACGCGGACCAGGTGGTCTACGGCATCGCGGAGGACGAAGCCCCATACACGGGGGCGCAGGCCGTGATCTCTCGGGTGGGGCCAGAGGCGTTCCCGCTGCCCAGACGGGTGGACGCGGAGGGCGCCGTGCGGGACACGGCCGACGCGGGGCCGCCCGCCGGGCCGCCGGGCCGCGGAGTGACGGTCAGCGCCGCGGACGCGGCCCGCGCCCGGCAGCACGCGCTCGTGGGGCCGCGAGGCCTCGCGATGGAGGGGCGGCTCAACGAGCGCTCCACGACGGGAGACCTGCCGCACCCGCCAGGCTTCTACTTCCAGGTCATCTCCCACGGCTTCGGCGTGATGCCCTCATACGGCCCGCAGCTGTCACCCCACGAGCGCTGGGCCGTGGTCGCGTACCTGCGAGCCCTGGGCCGCAGCCAGCGCGCACCCCTCACCGCCGCACCGCCGGACGTCCAGGCGCGGCTGCGCCAGGAGCTTCTCCCGCCATGACGCCTCCCGTGCTTCCACGCTTCGAGGGCGGACAGCGCGCGCTGACCATCAGCGCGGCGCTCGGTGTCCTGGGCCTCGCGGCCACCGCCGTCGGCGCCTTCCTCGACGTGCGCCATGCCCTGGCGGGATACCTCTTCGGCTTCACCTACTGGCTGGGGCTGAGCCTGGGGGCGCTGCTGCTGCTCGCCACCTTCCACGCGTCGAAGGCGCGCTGGCCCGTGGTGCTGCGCCGCGCGCTGGAGGTCGCGGGCGCCATCGCGCCGCTGTTCGTGCTGCTCTTCGTGCCCTTGTTGCTGGGGATGCGGCACCTGTTTCCGTGGGTCGCGCCCACCGCGGACCTGGGCGAGCACACGTTGCATGTGCTCGACCACCGGCGGGTCTACAACAACATGCCCTTCTTCCTGGTGCGCGCGGTGCTCTACTTCGTCACCTGGAGCGTCGTGGGCTCCCTGCTGTACCGCTGGTCCGTGCAGCAGGACACGACGGGCGACGTGCGCTGGACGCTGTGGCAGCGGCGGCTGGGGGGAGGCTCGCTGCCCGCGCTGGGGCTCACGTTCTCCTTCATGACGCTGGACTGGATGATGTCGCTGGATGCGACGTGGGAGTCCTCCATCTACGCCGCCTACGTCTTCTCTGGCGCCTTCGTGGGCGGGCTCGCCCTGATGATCGTCCTGGGCGCGGCCACGCGGGACACGCGGCACTTCGGCAGCCTGCTGTCCCCCGGCCACTACCACCGGCTGGGCACGCTGCTGTTCGCCTTCGTCTGCTTCTGGGCCTACATCGGCTATTCGCAGTTCATGCTCATCTGGGTCGCGGGCATCCCCGAGGAGGTGACCTGGTACCGCGTCCGCCTGGATGACGGCTGGGCCGTGGTGTCGCTGGTGCTGCTCCTGGGCCACTTCGTCATCCCCTTCGGGCTCCTCCTGTCGCGCCAGCTCAAGGCGCGGCCCCGGCCGCTGGCGGTCGTGTCGCTGTGGATGCTGCTGATGCACGCCGTGGACGTGGCGTGGCTGCTGTTCCCCTCCCTCTTCCCGGAGCACGTCGTCATTCCGTGGACGGCGTTCACCGCGTGGGTGGGCGTGGGCGGGCTGTCCATGGCGGCGGCCCTCTGGCTCTCGCGCGGCGGCTATCCCGTGCCCGTGTCGGATCCCTACCTCGTCCACTCGCTCCAGGTGCGCCCGCCATGAGCGAAACCCGTCCACCCCCTCCGGAGTTGGAGAAGCTGCCCACCGCGTGGCTGCTGCGCGTCGGCGCGGTGGCGCTGGCGCTGCTCGCGGCGGCCAGCGTCGCGGCGTGGGCCCTGTGGGTCCTCTGGCGCCCCAAGGCCGAGCGTCCCTTCCCCGTGCCCGTGAGCACCCCGCAGATTGGCATGCTGGATCAGCCCCCGTTCTCGCTGGACCGGCGCGCGGACGCGCTGAAGACCCAGCAGCGCGAGCGGCTGGAGGGCTACGGCTGGGTGGACGTGGACGCAGGCGTCATCCACCAGCCCATCGACGCGGCGATGCGGCAGTTGCTCTCCGAATCCGAGGGAGGCGCGCGATGAACGAGCTGCTGCGCAAGCTCTTCTTCCTCCCGGAGCAGGGCTCCACCTTCGCCGTGAAGGTGGACCACCTGCACTTCGTCCTGCTGCTCTCCACGTTCGCGGTGGCGGTGGGCATTGGCGCCGTCGGCATCTCCTTCCTCACGCGCTACCACCGGCGCACGGAGTCCGACCCCACCCCGCACGTGGAGGCGCCCCCGTGGATGGAGGGGCTGTTCATCGGCGTGCCGCTGTCGCTGTTCCTGCTCTGGTTCGTCCTGGGCTTCAGGCAGTTCGTCTGGGTGATGAGCCCGCCCCGGGACTCGCTGGACGTGTACGTCACCGGCAAGCAGTGGATGTGGAAGTTCACCTATCCCGGAGGCCCCAGCGCCATCGACACGCTGGTGGTGCCCGCGGGCCGGCCCGTGCGGCTGCTGCTCACCTCGCGCGACGTCATCCATTCCTTCTACGTGCCGGACTTCCGCATGAAGCGTGACGCGGTGCCCGGCCGCTACACCGACATCTGGTTCGAAGCGCCCAGGCCCGGGCGCCACCTGGTGCTGTGCGCGGAGTACTGCGGGCTGGACCACTCGGTGATGCGCGGCGAGGTGGTGGTGCTGTCCCCCGGGGACTTCGAGGCGTGGCAGGACGCGCAGCGCCGCAGCCTCCCCGTGGCCGCGCTGCCGGGCGCCCGCACCCCGGAGTCCATGGCGGCCCGGGGCGAGCGCGTCGCCGCGGCGCAGGGCTGCCTGCAGTGCCACACGGTGACGGGCGCGCAGCACATCGGCCCCACGTGGCTGGGGCTGTACGGCCGGAAGGAGCCGCTGGAGGGCGGCGGCGTCGTGCTCGCGGACGAGGCGTACCTCACGGAATCCATGATGGATCCGCTGGCGAAGGTGGTGGCCGGCTACGCGCCCGTGATGCCGGGCTACCACGGCCGGCTGAGCGCGGAGGACACCGGCGCGCTCGTGGAGTTCATCAAGTCCCTGCGTACCCTGCGCCCGGGTGTCACCGCGGCCGAGGAGCCCGTCTATGTCCCCACCGGTCGCTGAGTCCTATCTGTCGGACGGGCGCACCCTGTGGTCGTGGCTCACGACGCACGACCACAAGCGCATTGGCGTGATGTTCCTGGTGCTGACGCTCTTCTTCTTCTTCCTGGGGGGCCTGTTCGCGCTGCTCATGCGGATCGAGCTGCTCACGCCGGGCCACACCATCATGGGGCACCTGGCGTACAACCGGATGTTCACGCTCCACGGCGTCACCATGGTGTGGCTGTTCATGATTCCGGCCATCCCGTCCGCCTTCGGCAACTTCCTGGTGCCGCTGATGATTGGCGCGCGCGACGTGGCCTTCCCCCGGCTCAACCTGGCGTCCGTGTACCTCTACGTGCTGGGCGCCAGCGTCGCGCTGTGGGGCATGTTCGAGGGCGGCGCGGACACGGGCTGGACCTTCTACACGCCCTACAGCACGACCACGGGCACGGCGCTGCTGCCGGTGCTGATGGGGGTGTTCATCATCGGGTTCTCCACCATCCTCACCGGGCTCAACTTCATCGCCACGGTGCACACGCTGCGGGCGCCGGGCCTCACGTGGATGAAGGTGCCGCTGTTCGTCTGGGCCGTCTACGGCACGGCCATCATCCAGGTGCTGGCCACCCCGGTGCTGGGCATGGTGCTGCTCCTGGTGGCGCTGGAGCGGGTGGTGGGCGCGGGCATCTTCGACCCCGCGCGCGGAGGAGACCCCATCCTCTTCCAGCACCTGTTCTGGTTCTACAGCCACCCGGCCGTCTACATCATGGTGCTGCCGTCCATGGGCGTCATCAGCGAGGCGGTGTCCGCCTTCAGCCGCAAGAACGCCTTCAGCTACCGGATGATTGTGTACTCCACGCTGGGCATCTCGTTCGTGGGGTTCTTCACCTGGGGCCACCACATGTTCGCGTCCGGTCAGTCCGTCTTCGGCTCGGGCGCGTTCGGCGCCATGTCGATGCTGGTGGCCATCTTCACGGCCATCAAGATCTTCTCCTGGCTGGGCACGCTCTACCGGGGCTCCATCGCCATCGAGTCGCCGCTCATCTACACGCTGGGGTTCATGTTCTTCCTCTTCTTCGGAGGGATGATTGGCGTGGCGTACTCGACCACGTCGCTGAACCTGCACTGGCACGACACGTACTCGGTGGTGGCGCACTTCCACTTCATCATGGTGGGGGCGACGGTGATGGCGTTCCTGGCGGCGCTGCACTACTGGTTCCCGAAGATGTTCGGCAGGTGCTTCCCCACGAAGCTGGCCAACGGCGCGGCGGTGCTCATCATCTTCGGCTTCATCGCCACGTTCGTGCCGCAGTTCCTCTTGGGGAACCTGGGGATGCCCCGGCGATACGCGGACTATCCGCCGCACTTCCAGTCGCTGCACGTGGCGTCCACGGCGGGCGCGTCGCTGTTGGGGTTCGGGTTCCTGGTCATCGCGGGGTACCTGGCTTGGAGCCTGCGCTACGGCGCGGTCGCGGGGGACAACCCCTGGGGCAGCGAGGGCTTCGAGTGGCGCAGCGCCTCTCCGCCGCCCACGCACAACTTCGTCACGACGCCCGAGTACTCCACGGGTCCGCACCAGTACGCGCGAGAGGAGGTGCCGCATGCCGCCTGAGGCCGTGACCGGGCACTGGGGCTCCGAGGACGCGCGCAAGCAGGCGGCGTACCTGGGCATGTGGGTCTTCATCGCGACGGAGGTGCTGCTGTTCGCGGGGCTGTTCACGGCCTACGGCGTGTATCGCTCGGTGTATCCGGAGGCGTTCCGCGCCTCGCAGCTCAAGATGGAGGTGGGGCTGGGCACGCTGAACACCTTCATCCTGGTGTCGAGCAGCATCCTGGTGGCGCTCGCGGTGCACGCGGTGCGGGGCAACCGGCCGGGGCTGGGCGGCGCGCTGCTGCTGGCGGCGGCGCTGTTGGGCGTGGTGTTCCTGGTGGTGAAGGGCGTGGAGTACGCGCACCACGTGAAGGACGGCGGGCTGCCGGGGGACGCGTACCGGTTCACGGAGCTGCCGCGCGTGGGCGCGAGCCTCTTCTTCACGCTGTACTACCTGCTGACGGGCCTCCACGCGCTGCACGTGACGGTGGGCGTCTGCATGCTGGTGGTGCTGGGCGTGCGCTCCGCGGCGGGGACGTTCGGGCCCACGTACGCGACGCCGGTGGAGGTGGGCGGCATGTACTGGCACCTGGTGGACGTCATCTGGTTGTTCGTCTACCCCATCATCTACCTGTCATGAGGAGTGGGCCCGTGGCCGAGGAAGCGGTGGAGAAGCCCGGGCGTCAGCTGGGCGTGGTCGCCATCCTGAGCGTGGGCGTGGTGCTGCTCGCGCTGACGACGCTGACGTATCTGCTGCACAAGCTGCACCACGGAGATTGGTCGCTGCCGGTGGCGCTGCTCATCGCGGCGGCGAAGGGGCTGCTGATTGCCCTGTTCTACATGCACCTGCGAGAGCAGCGCGCGAGCAACGGGTTGGTGCTGATCACCTCGGTGGTGTTCGTGGCGGTGCTGCTGGTGGTGTGCGTGCTGGAGACGCGCACGCGCTTCGCGCCCACGATTCCGCCGGGTCCATTTCCAGTGGAGGCCCTGCCGGGCGCGATGGAGGACCCGAGGAGCGCGCGACCTCCGGAGCCCGCGGGTCCCCGGGAGCCTTGAGCGTTATGCCTCTTCCCGGAGCCAGAACCAACGCCGCTCGGAGCGGAGCGCACCGGCGAGGAACTCCGAGAAGGAGTTGGCGATCCGCGTGCAGTAGTACGGGTCGGGGAAGCCCTCCCGATAGCCGTCGATAATGGGATAGCGCTCTCCGGACTGCGGGCCCACGTCCACGAGGATGTAGTTGCTGTCGTGGAGTGCGCACGCCACGTACCAGGACGCGGGACCGGATTTGTCGCTGTCGTCCTGGAGCATGACCACCCGCGCTCGGCGGATCATCGCCAGCGGGAGGAAGTGGAAGTCCGGGTCGACGCGGTCGAACAGCTTCGCGCCGTCGCAGTGCAGGTAGAACGCGCGCATGTCCGGATCCAGCCGCCACCCCATGCGGGCCTCGAACGCCTCGAGCTGGGCGGACGTCGCGGGTGGGTTGGGGAAGTGGTGCAGTGACACCTCCTCCAGCAGGTCGGTCATCGTCGGCATCGGGCTACTCTCCGTAGGGGTAGCTTCCCCCCGCGGTGGTCCATGGGGGCTGGCTCGCGTAACACTGGTTGTAGAGCCCCAATAGCGTCTCGTGAATGTCCTTGGGATAGGGAATGATGTTGTCCCAGTCGGTGGGGTTGCCCCCGTGCTTGAGGTCGCGAAGGTGGTGTGCCTGGTACGGCGACCCATCCGCCTCTCGAGGCCATTCACCGAATTTTTCGGCCCAGCGCTCCCGAAAGCCATCGCGAATGGACTTCCACTTCGCCCGGGCCGAGTCGTTCTGGGCCTTGCTCAGCGTTGGGTAGTTGCAACAGCAGTTCGTCATGCCAAACCGGCTGCCGGCCCGCACGAGGTCGCCCATGAAGTCCATCTTCACGTCCGCGAGCCAGATGCAGCCTTGGAGGGCATAGCCCTCTCCAGAGCACTTGTCCCTGCAGTAGTTCATGATGCTGGGGCTGCACTGCCAGGGGCCGTAGTAGATGACCGTGCGGAAGTTCCCACCGCCCGGGACTCGCACCTCCGGTCCCACCCATTTCCGGATGCCGCCAGTCGCGGTCATCACGCCCTCCGCGCACGAGGTGAGGAGGGCCAACAGGGATAAGAGGGGCAACAAGCTGTGCATGGAAAGCTTGCTAAGCAGGGTTCGCATGGTGGCGCACCCTACCGAGGGCCACTGACACCTCACGGAGGGCTTGAGCCCATTCAGCGCACTCCGGACCCGGGAGTTGGGACGCTCAGGCCGGTTGCTTCAAGAGATGGAACCGAAGGCGCAGCCGGTCCGCGCGGGTGAGGACGTCGCGGAATGCGGGCACCGTTCCGAGCGCGGCTCCGAAGGCGAGGTGCAGGAGGAACAGCATCGAGGTGGGGGCCTCGTGTGAGAGCGGTGGTGAGGCGAAGGGAATCATCAGCCAGGTCATCACCGTCCACACGCCCATGCCGTAGAGCACGCCCAGGCAGAGCGCCGCGACGGCGGTCCCCCGGCGCGGCAACAGCATCGCGAAGCCCGTGGCCAGTGCGCCCGCCATGCTGAAGTGGACGAACAGTCCAATCAGCACCGGCAGGACCCCGTGGCGCACGCCCCCTCGAAAGAACAGCCCCGACACGAGGAGCGGCGGCCTCCAGGTCTCGCCGTGAAGCACTCCTGAGAACGCGCAGGCGATCACCGTCATCACGAAGGCCCCCAGCGTCCCCGCGAGCGCTCCGGGGAGCACCACGTCGCGCACGAAGTTCCATGGCGACACCGCGAAGTCTACCGCCAGGGTTCGCTGCCGCTTGTTCATGGCCCGCCTCCCGAGCAGCCGAGGGTCCTTGTCTCTTCCTCGTTCCGAGGCCGCCCGGCCTTCAATCTAGGAACAGCCCGCCGCTGGAGCCCGCTGGACTCACGGAGCGCCCGATGGATGTCCCGGGCAGCGTGCATGCGAGAGGCCCCGCCACGCTGCCATCCCGCTCCCAACGCCTAGCTTCAGCGTGAAGTCGTCAGGCCTCCACAGCCGAGAAGGATTTCGATGCAGTCTCCCCCCGCCGCGACAGCGCCTCCGCGCCCATTGAGCGGGTCGATGTCTCCGCGTACACCGTGCCCACGGAGCAGCCAGAGTCCGACGGCACCTTCGCCTGGACGTCCACCACGCTGCTGCTCGTGGAGCCCGTGGCTGGAGGCCAGCGCGGGCTGGGCTACACCTACGCGGCCGCGGTGGGCGCGGCGCTGATCCGCGAGATGCTCGTTCCGCTGCTGGTGGGCGAGGACGCCTGGAACGGCCCGGAGCGGAGGGCATCCCTCCTGCGCCGGGTGCGCAACATGGGCTCCGGCGGGCTCGCGGCCCGGGCGCTGTCCGCCGTGGACACCGCGCTTTGGGATCTGAAGGCGAAGCTGCTGGGCGTGCCGCTCGCCCGGCTGTTCGGGCAGGCGCGCCCGGCCGCGCCCGTCTATGGCAGCGGCGGCTTCACCAGCTACACGGACCAGCAACTCCAGGCCCAGCTCACGGGCTGGGCGGACGCGGGCATTCCCCGCGTGAAGATGAAGGTGGGCACCCACGCGGACGCCGACGCCGGCCGCGTGCGTGACGTGCGCGAGGCCCTGGGGCCCGGGCCCGCCCTCTTCGTGGACGCCAATGGCGCGTACACCGTGAAGCAGGCGCTGGAGCTCGCGCGGGAGTTCCGCGAGGCCGGCGTGTCCTGGTTCGAGGAGCCCGTCTCCAGCGACGACCTGACCGGCCTGCGCCGCGTGCGCGACGAGGTGCCCGCGGGCCTGGACGTCGCCGCGGGCGAGTATGGCGACAGCGGCTTCTATTTCCGCCGCATGCTGGAAGCAGGCGCGGTGGACGTGCTCCAGGCGGACGCCTCGCGCTGCCTGGGCTTCACCGGCTTCCTCCAGGCGGACGCGCTGGCGGACGCCTTCCACGTCTCCCTGTCCGCGCACTGCGCCCCGGCCCTGCACCTGCACGTGGCCTGCGCCGCGCGGCGGCTGGTGCACGTGGAGTACTTCCATGATCACGCGCGGCTGGAGCGGATGCTGTTCGACGGCGTCCAGCAGCCCGTGAACGGCGCGCTGGCGCCTGACCTCTCCCGGCCCGGAATCGGGCTGGAGCTCAAACGGGCGGACGCCGCCCGCTTCACCGTGGGGACCTCCACATGACCACGACCTTCCTGGACACCCTGCGCCACGTGCGGCGCCCCCGTCCCATCGCCTCGCGCGAAAAGAGGGAGGTGGATGTGGCGGGCCTGGCGCGCGACCTGCGCCGGCGCATCCAGGGCGACGTGCACTTCGACGCGGGCGCCCGCGCGCTGTACGCCACGGACGCGTCCAACTACCGGCAGGTGCCGCTGGGCGTGGTGTGTCCCCGCACCGTGGAGGACGTGGTGGAGGCGGTGCGCCTGTGCCAGCGGTACGGCGCGCCCCTGCTGTCCCGAGGAGGCGGCACCGCGCTCGCCGGCCAGACGTGCAACGTGGCGGTGGTGCTGGACTTCTCCCGGCACATGAACCGCGTGCTGCACATCGACCCCGAGCGAAGGCTCGCCCGGGTGCAGCCGGGCACGGTGCTGGACGTGCTCCGCCATCAGGCGGTGACGCGCCATGGCCTCACCTTCGGGCCGGACCCCGCCACCCACAACCGCTGCACGCTGGGCGGGATGCTGGGCAACAACTCCTGCGGCGTGCACGCGCAGATGGCCGGCCGCGTCGCGGACAACACCGAGTCCCTGGACGTGCTCACCTATGACGGCGTGCGCCTGCGCGTGGGCCGCACGTCCGACGCGGAGCTGGAGCGCCTGATGCGCGAGCCTGGCCGCGTGGGCGAGCTCTACCGGGGCATGAAGGCGCTGAGAGACCGCTACGGGGATCTCGTCCGCGCCAGGTACCCGCGCATCCCCCGCCGCGTGTCCGGCTACAACCTGGACGAGCTGCTCCCGGAGAGCGGCTTCAACGTCGCGCGGGCCCTGGTGGGCACCGAGGGCACCTGCGTCACGTTGCTGGAGGGCACGCTGGACCTGGTGCCGGAGCCGAAGGCCCGCTCCCTGCTGGTGCTGGGCTATCCGGACGTGTTCCGCGCAGCGGACGACGTACCCGAGGTGGTGGAGGCGGGCCCCATCGGTCTGGAGGGGCTGGACGCGAAGCTCCTCGACGGGATGAGGCGCAAGCACCTGCACGTCGAGGACCTGCCGCTGCTGCCGGACGGCGAGGGCTGGCTGATGGTGGAGTTCGGCGGGGACTCCAAGGCGGAGGCGGACGCGAAGGCGCACGCGCTGATGGACCGGCTGACGGCGCGGGGCCACGCGCCGTCCATGAGCCTCTTCGACGACAAGCACCAGGAGCACCTCCTCTGGGAGGTGCGCGAGTCCGGCCTGGGCGCCACGGCGTTCATCCCGGGCGAGCCGGACGCATGGCCGGGGTGGGAGGACTCGGCCGTGCCGCCGGAGCGCATGGGGCAGTACCTGCGCGACTTCCGCGGGCTGTTGAACCGCTTCGGCTACCAGGCGTCGCTCTACGGCCACTTCGGCCAGGGCTGCCTGCACTGCCGCATCAGCTTCGAACTGCACACGCGCGAGGGCGTCGCGCGCTACCGCCGCTTCGTGGAGGAGGCCGCGGACCTGGTGGTGAGCCACGGCGGCTCGCTGTCCGGCGAGCACGGCGACGGCCAGTCCCGCGCGGAGCTGCTGCCGAAGATGTTCGGCGAGGAGCTGGTGCGCGCCTTCGGCGAGTTCAAGCGGCTGTGGGACCCGGAGGGCGGGATGAACCCGCACAAGGTGGTGGACCCGTACCGCCTGGACGAGAACCTGCGCATGGGCACGCGCTACGCGCCCCCCGAGCCCCGCACGCACTTCCACTTCCCGGAGGACCAGGGCAGCTTCGCGCGCGCCACCACGCGCTGCGTGGGCGTGGGCAAGTGCCGGCGCACGGACGGCGGCACCATGTGCCCCAGCTACATGGTGACGCGCGAGGAGAAGCACTCCACGCGCGGCCGCGCGCACCTGCTCTTCGAGATGCTGCGCGGCGACGTGGTGGACAAGGGCTGGAGGAGCCCGCACGTGAAGGAGGCGCTGGACCTGTGCCTGGCGTGCAAGGGCTGCAAGTCCGACTGCCCGGTGAACGTGGACATGGCCACGTACAAGGCGGAGTTCCTCAGCCACCACTACAAGGGCCGGCTGCGTCCCCGGCAGGCGTATGCCTTTGGCCTGGTGATGTTCTGGGCGCAGGTGGCCGGGCGCATCCCGTGGCTGGCGAACTTCGTCACGCACGCCCCGGGGCTGAGCGCGCTGGCGAAGGCGGTCGCGGGTGTGCATCCCGCGCGGGAGATCCCCCGCTTCGCCGCGACGCCCTTCCAGCGGCGCGTGCGCGGCCGGCGCGTGCAGCAGGGGCCCCGGGGCCCGGTGGTGCTCTTCCCGGACACCTTCAACAACTTCTTCCAGGCGGACACGGCCTCCGCGGCGCTGGAGGTGCTGGAGGCGGCGGGCTTCGAGGTGCGCGTGCCCCAGGGCTTCGTCTGCTGCGGCCGGCCGCTCTACGACTACGGGCTGCTGGACACGGCGAAGGCGCTGTTGCGGCACACGCTGACGCGCTTCCGCGAGGAGATCCGCGCGGGTGTCCCCTTCGTGGTGCTGGAGCCCAGCTGCGCGGCGGTCTTCCGCGATGAGCTGGTCAACCTCTTCCCGCACGACGAGGACGCGAAGCGGCTGGCGGCGCAGACGTATGTGTTGAGCGAGCTGTTGCAGAAGCGGGCGCCGGACTTCGACCTCCCGCGGCTGGAGGGGAAGGCGCTGGTGCAGGGGCACTGCCACCACCAGGCGGTGCTCAAGTTCCACGACGAGCAGAAGTGGTTGGACCGCACGGGGTTGGATTGGCGGAAGCCGGACTCGGGCTGCTGCGGCATGGCGGGCTCGTTCGGCTACGAGCGCGACAAGTACGACGTGTCCCAGGCCTGCGGTGAGCGGGTCATCCTGCCCAGGGTGCGCGGGGCGTCCGGAGACACGCTGGTCATCGCGGACGGGTTCAGCTGCCGGGAGCAGATAAGCCAGGCCACGGGGCGCAAGCCGGTGCACCTGGCGCAGGTGCTCCAGCAGGCGCTGCGGGGGGGCGAGGTGGTGCCGGAGGCAGGCCCGGCCCGGCCGCGCCTGCCGGTGGCCCTGGTGGCGGTGGGGGCCCTGGCGGTGGCCGCCGCCTGGAGGATGTGGAGGGCCCCGCACAGAGGGGCCTGGGTCCGGGCGGAGCCATGGACGGCCCCTGGGGGGAGGCCGTTAGGCTTCTGGCTGTGATCGCCTCTGTCCGCTTCGAGCACTTCCGGTGCCTGCATCACGTGCAGCTCGCCTTGGAGCCCATGACCGTGCTGGTGGGCCCCTCCGCCTCGGGAAAGACCGCGGTGTTGGAGGGGCTCCAGCACCAGCTGGCCTATGAGTCGTCGGACTTCTGGCGGCGGGATGAATCGCGCCCGCTGTCCATCGAATGGACCTACGTGCACGGCGACCGCACGCGCGTGGAGTATCCGTTCAGCGTGATGGACACGCTGCCCGGCCAGGGCCACTCCACGCAGCAGCTGTCGCTGAGCATGGAGGCGCTGCGCGGGGGAGGCTCGTCCGCGAAGGCGACGTGGTTGGAGCGCCAGGGCGGCAACCTCGCGAGCGTCTTCGCGGCGCTGCCCATGTCCACGCGCGAGGTGATTTCGAGGGAGCTCGCGAAGCGCGTGCCGTCGCTGTCGGAGGTGGACGTGGCGCGGGACCTGGAGGACCGCTCCTTCCGCCTGCGCTTCCGGGACCGCTGGAGTCCGGATGTGTGGTTCGGCCCGGATGACGTGTCGGACGGCGTGCTGTGGCTGCTCGCGTTCCTGGTGTTGCCCTACCAGCGTCCGTTGCCGGAGCTGCTCACGCTGGACGAGCCGGAGCGGGCCCTGCACCCGGGGCTGGTGCGCGAGGTGCTGGAGCTGCTGCGCGCGATGACGCGAGGTGAGTCCACGGGAGGGCAGCCGGTGCAGGTGGTGCTGGCCACGCACTCGCCGGACCTCCTGGAGCACGTGCGCCCGGAAGAGGTGCGCCTGTTGTCGCGAGACCCCGCGGACGGCTCCGCGCGCGTGCAGCCCGTGCCCGCCACCGCGCTCCACTGGCGGCGCGAGTGCCGGGAGCTGCTGGACACGCTGTAGCAGCAAGCCCCCGGAGCGAAGGGGTCCCGGGTAGAGTGGTGGAATGCTGCGCAGCATCCGCCTCCGGAACCTCCTTTCGTTCGGACCTGACTCCGAAGCCTTCCCTCTTCAGGCGCTCAACGTCCTGATTGGCCCGAACGCGTCCGGAAAGTCCAACCTCATCGAGGCACTGGGCCTGCTGCGGGCGACTCCTGGCGATCTCCTGGCCCCCATTCGCGAAGGAGGGGGGGCTTCGGAGTGGCTATGGAAGGGGGGGACGGATGGGAGGACTCCGACGGCCAGCCTGGAGGTCGTTCTCGACTATCCCGAAGGGGGCATGCCCCTGCGGTATCGGCTGGCGTTCTCGGTCTCCGGCCAGCGTCTGGAGTTGGTGGATGAGGCCATCGAGAACGAACACGTCGACGACGCATCTGCGTCCCCGGATTTCTTCTACCGCCATCACCAGGGGCATCCGCTCCTCAATGTCCGGACGAGGATGACGGACCGGCCGGGCTCCGCGAAGGGACGGCAGACCCGGCCCCTTCCGCAAGCGAGTGCGGAACAGTCCATCCTGTCTCAGCGCCGGGACGAGGACTCGTATCCCGAGCTGAGTTACGTGGGGGCGTGGTTGGGCCGGGTCTCGCTCCATCGGGAGTGGAACCTGGGCCGTTACACCCCCCCGCGCCTTCCTCAGCGAACCGACCTGCCGGGGGACTTCCTGTTGGAGGACGCGAGCAACCTGGGGCTCGTGCTCAACGACCTGATGTCCAGGCGGGGCGTGAAGCAGACGCTCCTGGAGAACCTCAAGCGTCTCTACGCGAGGGTGGAGGACTTCTCGGTCAGGATCCAGGGCGGCACGCTTCAGGTGTTCTTCCACGAGGAGGGGCTGAGCGCGCCGATTCCCGCGACCCGTCTATCCGACGGGACGCTGCGATACCTCTGCCTGCTGACCCTGCTGTGCCACCCGACGCCGCCGCCCCTGGTCTGCATCGAGGAGCCGGAACTGGGATTGCATCCCGACGTCCTGCCGGACATCGGACGGCTCCTGCGCGAGGCGAGCACGCGAACGCAGCTCATCGTGACGACCCACTCGGACACGTTGATCTCCTCGCTCTCGGAGGTGCCGGAGTCCGTGGTCGTCTGCGAGCAGGAGCAGGGCGGAACGGTGTTGCGGCGCTTGGAGAAGGACAAGCTGTCGGAGTGGTTGTCGCGGTACAGCCTGGGGGAGGTCTGGAGGATGGGCGAGTTGGGGGGGAATCGATGGTGAAGGAGATCCGACTCTACGTCGAGGGAGGCGGAAACACGGATCATGGCAAGGCGCGCTTGAGAGCGGGGTTCGGCCAGTTCTTCGAGGAAATCGTCCAGCGCGCCAGAAAGAGCAACATCCGCTGGCGCATCATCTTGTGCGGCCCGCGCGACGCGGCCTTCGGTGGCTTCAGGCAGGCGCTCAAGGATCATCCTTCCGCCTTCAACATCCTGCTCGTTGATTCAGAAGGCCCGGTGAGCAAGCCACCCTGGGCCCACCTCGCGACGCGCGATCCGTGGCTGCGTCCCGAGAATGCTTCTGACGACTCCTGCCATCTGATGGTCCAGACCGCCGAGGCCTGGCTCATGGCGGACCCCGAAGCGCTCCAGCGATTCTATGGAAAGGGCTTCCTGCTCGGGAGCCTTCCCAAGACGAACAACGTCGAGGCCATTCCCAAGTCCGTCCTCGAAGGCGCCCTGGACAAGGCAACCCAGGGGACGCAGAAGGGCCGGTACCACAAGATCGACCACTGCTCGGACCTGTTGGGGAAGGTGGACCCCGCGCTCGTTCGCGCCCGTTCCGTCCACTGCGAGCGGCTGTTTACCGTGCTGGAAGGGCTGCTGACCTGAGCCCCGGGCGTGGACCGGACTGTGTCCACCAGCGCACGGCCCCTGCTCGACGAATGACCTCGGGGTGACGCTCCGCGAGAGGGGCTGACGGTTGTGTGCCTGCCTCGGCGGGCCACTCCTAACGTGGGCCCTTCGCCCATGCCCCTCCTCTTGCCCATCCTCCTGGCCCTGGCGTGCGCGCCGCTCGCCTATGTCGCGGGCCGGTGGCGTCCGGGCGCCGCGGCCTGGATGGGCGCCCTGGGGGCGCTCGCCGCCCTGGGGGCGCTGCTCCATGAATGGACGACGCAGGAGCCCACGCACCTCGTGCTCCCCTGGGCCCCTACCTGGGGCCTGTCGCTGGAGTTCACCCGGGACGGCCTGTCCGGCCTCTATGCGGCGTTGGCGCTCGGCATCGGCGCGCTCGTGGTCCTGTACTCGCGCGCGTACATGCCGCACCACCTGGCCGAGGAGCACCGGCCCCCGGGCGACGAGGTCCGCTTCCAGGGACTCATCCTCGCGTTCATGGCCGCCATGGTGCTGCTCGTCACCGTGGATGACCTGCTGCTGCTCTTCGTGGCGCTGGACCTCACCACCATCATCTCCTACCTGCTCATCGGCTTCGACCGCGAGGACGCCGAGTCGCGCGCCGCCGCGCTCCTGTCGCTCGTGCTCACCGGCGCCACCTCCATCGTCTTCTTCGTCGGCGCCATGTCGCTGGGCCTTCAGTACGGCACCTTCTCCCTGCCGCTCGTCATCGAGCGCGCCGCGCTCCACCCCGCGTCCACCGGCGCGCTCGTGTGCCTGGCCGTGGGCGCGCTGGGCAAGAGCGCGCAGGTGCCGTTCCACTTCTGGCTCCCGCGCGCCATGGCCGCGCCCACGCCCGTGTCCTCGTACCTGCACTCGGCCGCGATGGTCGCCGCGGGCGTCTTCCTCCTCCAGCGCCTCTACCCCCTGTTCGCCCCGGCCACGGACGTGCGCGATGGGCTGCTCGTCATCGGCTTTGCGTCCCTGGGCATGGGCAGCCTCATGGCCCTGGTGGCGGATCCGTTCAAGCGCGTGCTCGCGTACTCCACCATCGCGCAGTACGGCTACGCGCTGGTGCTGGTGGCGCTGGGCTCCGAAGGCGCGCCGCTCTACGTGGCGGCCCACGCCCCGTGCAAGGCCGCGCTGTTCCTCACCGCGGGCGCCGTCACCCAGGTCACCGGGAAGAAGAAGCTGTCGGAGGTCGGAGGCCTGCGCCACTCGCTCCCCGTGCTGGCGGGCGCCAGCGCCGTCGCGGCGGCGGGGCTCGCCGCGGTGCCCTTCACCGAAGGCTTCTTCAAGGACGAGGTCTTCTTCCACGCGCTCGTCCAGAGGGGCCCCGTGTTCATGGCGGCCGGGCTCGTGGGCGCGGGCATGACGCTCGCGTACACGCTGCGCCTGTGGTGGGGCCTCTTCGGGGGCCCGCGCCGCGACGCGCCCGCCGCGCCCGTGCTGCTCGTGGCGCCCGTCGTCGTGCTCGCCGCGGGCATCCTCCTGGGCGGCGTGCTGCCGGGGCTCCTCGTCCCACCCGCGCGCGCCGCCGCCGAGGCGATGCTGGGGCAGCCCTCCTCGCTGGAGCTCGCGTACCACTTCGACGCGCGCCCGGAGAACCTGCTCGCCGTGGGGGCCTGGGCCCTGGGGGCGCTCCTCTTCGCCACGCGCCACGCCTGGACGCCCGCGCTCTCCCGCGCGCTGAAGGTCGCGTCCCGCGTGGGCGCCGAGCGCGGCTACCGCTTCCTCCTGTACCTGCTGGACCGGCTGTCCACGTGGCTGCACGAGAAGGAGGTGCGCGACCTGCGCGACCGCGTGGCGTCCGTGCTGGTGCCCACGGGCCTGCTGGGCCTCGCGGTGCTGGGCGTGACGCCGCTGCGAGGCCGCTTCCAGGTGGGCGAGGTGGGGTGGGCGGACATCACGCTGGTGATGGCGCTCGCCTTCGCGTCCGCCGCCGCGCTGGCGACGCTTCGCGCGAAGGGACACCTGGTGCTGGTGCTGCTCATCTCCTGCGTGGGCTTCAGCCTGGCCATGGTGTTCGCCTTCGCCGCCGCGCCCGACGTGGCCCTCACCTCCGTGCTGGTGGAGACCACCTTCACGCTGCTCTTCGCGGGCCTCCTGGCCCTGCTGCCCCCCGGACGCCTCAAACGCGCCCAGGATGAGGCCCAGAACCCGCGCGGCCGCGACCGGCTGGCGGCGGCGGTCGCGGGCGCGAGCGCCTTCCTCCTGAGCTGGAGCGCCCTGTCCCACCTCCAGGCCGAGCGCGTGGGCGCGCGCACGGTGGAGCTGGCGGGCGCCGCGCACTCCCCCAACGTCGTCGCCGCCGTGCTCACGGACTTCCGCGGCCTGGACACGGTGGGGGAGATGAGCGTGGTGGTGGCGGCGCTGCTGGGCGTCACCAGCCTCCTGCGCCTGAAAGGAAGGCGCTGAAGCGATGATCTCCTTCGTCCCACCCCTGTCACGCCTGCTGCTGTGGCCGTCGTTGATCATCGCGCTGTCGCTGTGGCTGAAGGGCGGCGCGTCCGCGGGCGGCGGCTTCCCGGCGGGGGCGCTCGCGGGGCTCGCGGTGCTGTTGCAGTACGTGACGGCGGGCCGCGACCAGGCCCGGCGCTACGTGGCGGTGCGGTACGCGGCGCCGCTGGCGGGCGTGGGGCTGCTGCTCGTGGTGGGCACCGCGTTCCTGCCCGTGCTCGCGGGCTACACGCCCATGAGCCTCTTCCCCCGCCCTGGACAGCCGGAGGTGGGCGTGGGGGGACTCCACCTGCACACCGCGCTCGTCTTCGAAGGAGGGCTGATGCTCATCGTCTTCGGCCTGGTGGTCACCGTCATCGACCGCTTCGCGCTGCGCACCGGAGCGGAGGAGGAGTCCGGACCATGACCCTCATCGCGTCCCTGGTGGTGGGCCTGCTGTTCGCGTGCGGCGTGCGCATGGTGCTGGAGCGCGAGCTGGTGCGCGTGGCGTGCGGCACGGTGCTCATCACCAACTCCAGCGTCCTGCTCATCGTCGCGGGCTCCTTCCCGGAGCGGGGCGAGGCGCTGAACGTGCAGCCCGGCTGGCCGGTGACGGACCCGGTGCTCCAGTCGCTGGCGCTCACGGCCATCGTCATCGGCTTCGCGGTGTCCGCGCTGCTGCTCACGCTGGTGCACCGCACGCAGCGGGCGCACGGCTCGCTGCGCACGGACCGGCTGGTGGAGGCGGAGCTGAAGCGCGTGCACGCCGTGGAGAAGGAGGAGGGCCGCTGATGCCGCTCTGGGGACCGCTGCTCCTGCCGTGGGTGCTGGGCGTGGTGCTGGCGTTCCTGGACGGGCGCCGCGCGTGGGTGGCGTGGCTGGCCATCGCGGGGCTGGCGGGCACCCTGGTCTGCACGGCGTGGCTGTTGCCCCAGGCCTGGGGCGCGCAGGCCCCCCAGTTCGTCACGGGGGACTGGCCGGTGGGCGTGGGCATCCGCCTGCGCGCGGATCAGCTCTCCATCGTGTTCGCGCTGGTGTCCACGGCGGTGCTGCTGGGCACGCTCGTGTACGAGCACGTGGCCGGAGGCATCACGTCCCGCAGCTTCCCCGCGCTGGTGGTCTTCCTGGGGGCGGGGCTCACGGGGGTGTTCTTCACGTCGGACGTGTTCAACTTCTACGTCTTCTTCGAGCTGGCGATGACGTCCGCGTTCGCGCTGGCGTCCTATGGCGAGAGGCCCCGGAACCTGCGCGCCGCGTTCACCTTCGTGGTGGTGAACCTGATGGGGTCCACGCTGTTCCTCTCCGCGGTGGTGATGCTGTACCTGACCACCGGCACGCTGGACATGCTGTCCCTCATCGCGTGGGGCCAGGCCGGGCCGCCGTTCGCGCTGCTGGTGCCGGGCACGCTGCTCTTGTGCGCGTTCGGCGTGAAGCTGGGCTTCTTCCCGTTCCACTTCTGGGCGCCCGCGGTGTACCGGGACGCGGGCCCCACGGTGGCGGCGCTGCTCGCCGGGGCGCTGGCGAACATCGGCAGCTATGGCCTGCTGCGCTTCGGCGCGGACGTGCTGCCGCAGGTGCTGGCGCAGTCCCGGCCGCTGCTGGAGATATTGGGCGCGGCGAGCATCCTCTACGGCTCCGTGCTGGCGCTGTCCCGGCGGGACACGCGCGAGGTGCTGGCGTACGCGTCCATCACGCAAGCGGGGCTCATCATCACCGCGGTGGGCCTGGGGGGCCGTGAAGGCCTGGGCGCGGCCGTGGCGCTGGCGCTGGCGGGGTCGGTGGACAAGACGGCGCTGTTCCTGGCGCAGGACCGGGGGGGCGAGCGGGCGCGCCGGGCCTACTCGGTGGCGGCCTTCAGCACGGCGGGCGTGCCGCCCACCGCGGGCTTCTGGTCCAAGGCCTGGCTCCTGCGAGCGGCCTTGGAGCAGGGGCACACGCTGCTCGCGGGGCTGGTGGTGCTGGCGAGCGCCCTGTCGCTGTTGGCCCTCTTCCGCGCCTACCAGCGCGAGCGCTGGCTCAAGCAGGGCGCGGCCCTGCACCGGGGCACGGGCGCGGTGGTGTACGCGCTGTCCCTGGCGCTCATCGCCACGGGCTTGTGGCCGGAGCCGCTGTTGCGCGCGGGGCGGGACGCCATCCAGGGCCTGGGGACGCTGCCATGAGCGTGCGCTCCGTCGTGCACATGCTGTCCCTGGCGCTGCTGTACGCGTTGATGGTGGGCAGCTTCCACCCGGTGGACCTCGGGGTGGGCGCCGTACTGGCCCAGGGCGTGATGCGCCTGTTCCCCCTGGCGGGCCAGCCCCCGGTGCTGAGCGTGCGCGAGCACTGGCGGCGCACGCTGCACCTGCCGCGCTTCGGCTGGGCCCTGGCCGTGCTGGTGACGAAGAGCTGCTTCCTCGTCCTCACGGTCATCTTCGGCCCCAGGGACCGCGCCCGGCACGCGGGCGTGGTGGAGGTCCCCATGGGCGAGCGCACCGCGCGCGGCGTGCAGGTGTCCTCGTGGGTGATGTCCCTGGCCCCGGGCACGGTGCTGCTGGAGCTGGACTGGAAGAAGCGCGTGATGCGCATCCACGCGCTGGACGCGTCGGATCCGGACCGGCTCCGCCAGCAGCAGGACGACTTCTATCGGCGCTACCAGCGCGCGGTGTTTCCGTAGGGAGGCGGCCCGGTGATGCACGAGACCTTCTTCACCCTGGCCATCGTGTGGCTGGTGGGCCTCCTGGGCGCGCTGGTGCTGCTGGCCTCGCGGCAGCGCTCCGTCGCGGACGTGCTCATGTCCGTGGACACCCTGGGCCTGGCCATCTGCGCGGTGCTGGCGCTGTACGGCGCCACGCGCGGCGAGGCCGGCTACCTGGACGCGGCCCTGGTATTGGCCCTGCTCTCCTACGTGCAGACCGTGGCCGGCGCCCGCTACCTGCACCACGGCCGCACCTTCCACGACGAGGAGGACCGCCGGTGACGGCCGCCCTCCTCCAGTGGGTGTCCGACGGCCTGGTGGCGCTGGGCCTGCTCTTCATCACCGCCGCCATCATCGGCATGTACCGCCTGCCGTCCGTGCTCACGCGCGTGCACGCGGCGGGCGCGGTGCCCTTCGGCGGGTCGCTGGTCATCATCGGGGCCACGCTGGCGACGGGGGACGGCTGGCTGCTCGCCCGGGGGCTGCTCGTCGCCGCGTTCCTGATGCTCACCATCCCCAGCTCCGCGCACGCCATCGCCTGGCTGGCGGAGAAGCGGCCGGAGCTCGCCCACGACAAGGGCGGACGGCGGGGACGCGGCTCCGGGGCGGGCGAACCGGAACCCCCCGGCCCCCAGTAGCCGCCCGCACGCAGGCCCGCTCACGGACGGGCGGGACGGGCACCTGGATGGCCTCGGCGTCCACGGGGCGTCGCGGTCACTAGCTTGAGCCGCGAGGGACCTCCACCCCCTGTCCAGGAGCCTCGCGCATGAGCGCCACCGTCAGCGACTACCTCGTCTACCGCCTCCTCCAGTGGGGCGTGCGCCGCATCTATGGCTACCCGGGCGACGGCATCAACGGCGTGATGGGAGCGCTGGGGCGCAACTCCGAGATGAAGTTCGTGCAGGTCCGCCACGAGGAGATGGCCGCCTTCGCCGCCTGCGCGCACGCGAAGTTCACGGGCGAGGTGGGCGTGTGCATGGCCACCTCCGGCCCGGGCGCCGTCCACCTGCTCAACGGCCTCTACGACGCGAAGCTGGACCACCAGCCCGTGGTGGCCATCGTGGGTCAACAGGCCCGCACCGCCCTGGGCGGTCACTACCAGCAGGAGGTGGACCTCACCACCCTCTTCAAGGACGTGGCCAGCGAGTACGTCACCATGGTGACCGTGCCCTCCGCCATCCGGCACGCGCTGGACCGGGCCGTGCGCATCGCCCGGTGCGAGCGCACCGTGACGTGTCTGGTCATCCCCAATGACCTGCAGGAGCAGCCCTATGAGCCGCCCCCGCGCAAGCACGGCACCGTGCACTCCAGCGTGGGCTACGCCTCTCCGCGGGTGACGCCCCAGGACGCGGACCTGCGCCGCGCCGCGGACGTCCTCAACGCCGGCAAGCGGGTGGCGATGCTGGTGGGCGCGGGCGCCATCAACGCGGCGGATGAGGTGCTGGAGGTCGCGGACCGGCTGGGGGCGGGCGTGGCCAAGGCGCTGTTGGGCAAGGCGGCCCTGCCGGACACGCTGCCCTTCGTGACGGGCGCCATCGGCCTTCTGGGCACGAAGCCCAGCTGGGACCTGATGCAGGAGTGCGACACGCTGCTGATGGTGGGGACGAGCTTCCCCTACGCGGAGTTCCTCCCGCCCGAGGGGCAGGCGCGCGGCGTCCAGATCGACCTGGATGGCCGGATGCTCTCCATCCGCTACCCCATGGAGGTGGGGCTCGTGGGCGACGCGAAGGAGACGCTGCGCGCGCTCATCCCCCACATCAAGCGCAAGGAGGACCGCGGCTGGCGCGAGGGCGTGGAGAAGGGCGTGGCGCGCTGGTGGAAGGTGCTGGAGGCGCGCGCCATGGACGACGCGAACCCCCTCAACCCGCAGCGCGTGTTCTGGGAGCTGTCTCCGAAGCTGCCGGACGGGGTCATCCTGACGGCGGACTCGGGCAGCTCCACCAACTGGTTCGCGCGCGACCTGAAGGTCCGCAAGGGGATGATGGCCTCGCTGTCCGGCAACCTGGCCACCATGGGCTGCGGCATGCCCTACGCGCTGGGCGCGAAGTTCGCGTTCCCGCAGCGGCCGGTCCTCGCGGTGGTGGGGGACGGCGCCATGCAGATGAACGGCAACGCGGAGCTCATCACCGTGTCGAAGTACTGGAAGGAGTGGACCGACCCGCGCCTCATCGTCCTGGTGCTCAACAACCGCGACCTGAACCAGGTGACGTGGGAGCAGCGCGTGATGGCCGGCGACCCGAAGTACGCCGCGTCCCAGGACCTGCCGGACTTCCCCTACGCGAAGTACGCCGAGTCCCTGGGCCTCAAGGGCATCCGCGTGGACCGGCCGGACCGGCTCGCCGCCGCGTGGGATGACGCGCTGGCCTCCGACCGGCCCGTCGTCTTCGAAGCCTATACGGACCCGGACGTGCCGCCCCTGCCGCCGCACATCACGGTGGAGCAGGCGAAGATGTTCGTCTCCGCCGTCGTGAAGGGCGACGTGGACGCGGGCGGCTTCCTCAAGCAGTCCATGAAGGAGATGGTGGAGACCTTCCTCCCCCACAAGGGCAACAAGTCCTGACGTGGGGCCCTCACGCGCCCTGGCGCAGGGCCTTCCCCCGCCGGACGGCTCACCTCACCCGGGCGGCTGACCGGAACCGGGAACGGCCGCCCCACTTCCGGAATCGGACTCCTCCTTCACCAGCCAGCGCATCGTCGCCTCGGTCACGACGCCGAACAGGGCCGTCTGCGCGAACAGCCAGACGTGCTCCGCGCGCGTCCAGGTGCTCTCCGCGGCCGTCGCCTTGAAGAGGGGAAAGGCCATGCGCTCGAACGCGAGCACCCCCAGGCCCAGCAGCACCCCGCTGTGCGGCAGGGACCACTTCGACATGCGTCTCCGCACCAGCCCCCAGCCCATCCCCAGGAGGGGCCCATAGCCCGCGCGCAGCGCGAAGGCCCAGTCCGCCGCCTCCCGCCGGGACAGCTTCCGCCCGAACACCCGGCTCAGCACGTGCCGCGCGATGTCTCGCGCGGAGTAGGGCGGCGGATGGCCCAGTGAGGCATTGCGCACCGTGACCAGCACCCCCAGGGCGCCGGTGCCCACGGCCCCGGCGACATACGCGGCGGCGTATGGATTCCTCATGGCCTACCCCTTCACCAGGTTTCGCATCACGAACCACAGGTTGGCCGGGCGCTCCGCCAGCCGGCGCATGAAATACGGATACCAGTGCTTCCCATACGGGACATAGACACGCACCGGATGGCCGGCCCTCACCAGCTGCTCCTGCAGGTCCCGCCGGATGCCATACAGCATCTGGAATTCGAAGGCGCCCTTGGGCAGATGCTGGCGCGCGGCGTACTCGAGCGTGGCGTCAATCATCCGCTCATCATGTGTGGCGATGCCGTGATACACGCCGCTGTCCAGGAGGATGCGCATGCAGCGCACGTAGTTGGCGTCCACGTCCCTCTTGTCCGGGAAGGCCACGTCGGGACCCTCCAGGTAGGCCCCCTTGCACAGCCGGATCCGGACGCGCTCCGCGCACAGGGCCTTCGCGTCCGCCTCCGTGCGCCGCAGGTAGCTCTGGAGCACCGCGCCCACGTGCCGCTCGCCGAACTCCGCGTGCAGGTCCCGCACGATGTCCAGGGTCGCCTGCGTGACGGCGCTCTCCTCCATGTCTACGCGCACGAACGAGCCCCGCGCCGAGGCGTCCGCCACCACCGCCCGCGCGTTCTGCAGCGCCAGGTTCTTGTCGAACAACAGGCCGCACTGCGTGAGCTTCAGCGACACGTTGGCCTTCACGCCCACCTGGTCGATGCGCGCCAGCAGCCGCAGGTACTGCCTCACCTCGTCGCGCGTCTCCTGGGGCGAGCGCACCGCTTCGTTGAGGTGGTCGAAGCTGGCCATCAACCCCCTCGCCGTGAGGGCGCGCACCGCGTCCACCGCCTCCTCCAGCGTCTCCCCCGCGATGAAGCGGGACGCCAGCCGGCGAAAGGGTTTGAGCCGCGTGGCCACGTCCTTGAGGTTGGACTGACGCGACAGGAACAACAGCGCGGAGCGGGACAGGTGGTCTGCGGCCGTGGTCATGTGGATGTGTTCCCCCGACGCTGGAGATAACGCCTGCTCAGTCAGGGTGCCGCGTGAGGAAGTCCGACACGCAGGCATTGAACGCTTCCGGGTGGCTCATGTACGGCAGGTGACTGGCTGTCTCCAGGAACTCCAGCCGGGCACCCGGGACGTGCGCCGCCACGTCGCGCGCGGCCGCCGGCGGCACCAGCAGGTCGCGCCCGCCCTCGATGATCAGCGTGGGCACGCGCAGCTCCCCCAGCCGGTGCAGGAAGTCCGCGGCCAGGATGTCTCGCAGCCGGCGCATCAGCTCCAGCGATGAGACGCGCCGGGCCTCGCGCACGATTTCAGCCCGCCCCTCCGGCGGCAGCCACCGGCCCCCCATCACGCGCGCCACCGTGGGCGCGAACACATACGCCAGCGGCCGGGGCGCCCGCACCAGCGTGGACAGCGTCAACGCCAGCCGCCGCACCCGGCGCACGCTGGCCACCGGCGACACCAGCACCAGCGCCTTCACCCGCTGGGGGTGCTCCAACGCATACGCGATGGCCAGCAGGCTGCCGTAGGACGACCCCATCAGCGCGAAGCGCTCCGGCAGCCCCGCCTCCGGGTGGTTGAGCACGGACAGGTTCCACTGCAGCGGCGTATGGGTCGCGGGCGTCTTCAGGGGCGGCGTCCACAACAGGAGGTTCCACGCCTGGGCCAGCGGCTCCATGGGCGCGAAGGACCGGCCACTGGCGCCCAGCCCCGGAAGACAGACCACCGTGCGTGATACATCCCTGTTGCCCTGCGGAAAGGTGAACAGGCGCACCGGCGTGCCCCGGATGACCCGCTCCTCGCAGTCCAGCCGCTCATAGCCTCGCTGGATGTCTTCCACGTCCGGGACCCGCGGCGGCACGCGGTTCGTCTTGGATGCGACGGTGGGGGTGGAGCCGGCGTCAAGCATGGCAGGCCCTCAACAGCAGGCGCCGGACGCTCGCGGCCACGCGGTCGCGGAAGGCCCGCACGCGCGGCTCCGGCGCGCCCGACGGCGGTGGGTCATGGGGTTCACCCACGGCGAAGGTGAGCTGAACGGGCAGCGGCAGGGGCCCCAATCCCATCACCAACGGCATCCGGTATTTGTCCTCCGCGGCCAGGCGCACGCACCACCGGTCCTCGTCCGGAGGCCAGAAGAAGGTGTCATCCACCCCGAAGCCGGCGAAGGGGACCACCGGCACCCCGGCCTGCATCGCCAGCCGGACGAAGCCCAGCGCACGCTCCCACCGCAGGCGATAGCGCCCCTGACTGCGTTTGAAGGTCTCCCGCGCGCCGCCCGGATAACAGACGACGAGCTGCCCCTCCTGGAGCGAGCGCAGCGCGTTCTCCCGCGTCCCCTCCACCCCGCCCAGCCAGGGCAGCACCGTGCGGACGAGCGGAATCTTGAAGAACCCCCGCTCCGCCAGTCCCAGGGGATAGCGCCCCGTGGCCTGGTGCAGCAGGTGGAAGAAGGCGGGGGTCTCGTATCCCCAGACACCATGATTGCCCACGAGCAGCATGGGCCCATGTCTGGGCAGATGTTCAGCTCCCATCAATCGGGCGCGGTGGTAGCGCGCGGACAGGGCGGCGCCGCCCTCCGCGAAGCGGAACACGGCCTGCCGGACGCTGACGAGTGGGTTTGCCACGGTGCAGCCAAGATGCGGCCGCCCCCGCCCGCGGGCACCCCTGGCACCAGGCGACCGGGCAGGGGCTCCACCGCCGCCGTCACCGGAAAAGGGCATGCACGCCAGCAGGCTGCCTTTCGCGGCGGGAGACGGGGTGCGGTTGTCCGCCCTCGGGGCCGTGACGATGCTTGGGTTCATGGCCGGCCCTTTCGACATCCTCCTGCAACAACACCGTGAACTGGAGGAACTGCTGGAGCGGCTGGCTTCGGAGCCGGACGCGGAGGAGGTGGCGTCCGCTCAGGAGGCCCTGGCCCGCCTGCTGCGTCAGCACTCCCGTCTGGAGGAACGCTGCATCCAGCCGCTGCTGACGCGCGTGGAGGGCCGCGCCCGCGCCCGCGAGGAGGCCGAGGACCACCTCACCCTGCGTGAGTTGATGGAGGAATTGCAGGAGCTGACACCTCGCGGCGTCGACTGGCAGGCCCGCCTCTTCACACTCACGGACCAGGTCGTGGCGCATGTGCAGGCCACCGAACATGGCGTGCTCCCCCGCCTGTCCACGGCCCTGGACTCCGACGAACTGGAGGAACTGGGATACGACCTCGCACTGACGTACGAGGAACTGCTGGAGCGCTCCCTGCAACCCCCGGCCTCGGGTCGCGGAGCGTTGTTGGAACCCCTGCATTGGGATGCCTGAGAAGCGCCTGAAAGCGCCGCCGGGCCCCATTTCCCGGGCCTTTCACGCCTGCTGATACGCAGCGGCGTCACAACTTTTTATCGCTTCCTTCGACAAATGCCTTTCTGGAAGGTATTGGTAGTCCGGCGTGCCGGTTCACGCCAAGGCAATGCTCCCCCCTTAAACCGAGGATTGTTAGAAATGTCAGTTGACAAGGCGTTCCGCGAGATGATTCGCAACGAGATTGAAGTCCAGCTCAAGCCCCTGCGCGACGTGGTGTCTCGTCTGGAGTCGGGCACGGCGGACCTGGATGCGCTGCGCAGCGTGGCCGAGCGCCTGGCGCCCCTGGCGCAGGTGGTGGGTCCCCTCTTCGGTGCGAACGCGCCCGCGGCGGGCAAGGCCGGTCGTCGTCCCGTGGGTCGCCCGGGCCGCGCGGTGGTGAGCGCGCCGGTGGTGGCGGCGGCGGGTGGCAAGCGCCGGGGCCGCAAGCCGGCGGCGGTGGAGGGCGGCGCCCGCGAGTGCGCCATCAAGGGCTGCGGCAAGCCCAGCCGCACCAAGGGCTACTGCGCCGCGCACTACCAGAAGCTGCGCATGCTGGAGAAGACCAACCGCCGTCCGGCGGAGTGGGCGGACTACGCCAACCCCAACAGCGTGGAGGACATCAAGCTGCCGCGTGGCCGCGCCGCCTCCAAGGCGCTGGCGGAAGCCGCTCAGAAGAACGGCTGAGTTCTTCGCGGTGCAGTAGCTGTGGGTTGCCCCGGCCCGGGCAGAGGTGGACCCCGTCCTTCCGTCAGGAAGCACGTGGCTGGATTGACCGCGCGGAGGATGTGCTTGCGCCGCGAGGGGGTTGGTGTGCATGAGTGCCCGGGCCATGAACAAACGCGACCTGGAGCCAGGAATCGTCACGGACCTCGCGGGACGGACGACCTATGGCGATTATCTGCAGCTGGACCGCCTCCTGTCCGCGCAGGTGCCCCGTTCGCAGCCGCCGCATCACGACGAGCTGCTGTTCATCGTCCAGCATCAGACGAGCGAGCTGTGGATGAAGCTGCTCATCCACGAGCTGTCCGCCTGTATCCGCTACATCCAGGCGGACCGGCTGGAGCCGTCCTTCAAGATCTTCGCGCGCGTCGCGCACATCCAGCGGATGCTCTTCGAACAGTGGAGCGTGCTGGAGACGCTCACGCCCAACGAGTACCTGGAGTTCCGCGACACGCTGGGGCACGCGTCCGGCTTCCAGAGCTTCCAGTACCGCGCGCTGGAGTTCCTCCTGGGCAACAAGGACGAGGCGGCGCTGGGGCCCTTCAAGCACGTGCAGGGCGTGCACGCGGAGCTGGAGCGCCTGCTGGAGTCTCCGGGCATCTACGACGAGTTCCTGCGCCACCTGGCGCGCATGGGCCACGACATCCCCAGAAGCCACGTGGAGCGCGACTGGCGTCAGCCGTATGAGAAGAGCGCCCAGGTGATGGAGGTGTTCCGCCGCATCTACGAGGACACCGAGAAGCACTGGGACGCGTATGAGATGTGCGAGAAGCTGGTGGACACGGAGGAGCGGTTCCAGCTCTGGCGCTACCGGCACATGATGACGGTGATGCGCATCATCGGCTTCAAGCAGGGCACGGGCGGCTCGTCGGGCGTGGGCTTCCTGCGCAAGGCGCTGGACCTGCGCTTCTTCCCGGAGCTGTGGGACGTGCGCACGTCGCTGACGCCGCCCGCGAAGCCCCGGGCCCCCTGAGGCGCTTCGGTTCGCGCCCGCCCGTGTCCCCGCATGCTCCGCGGGCCGGCAGGGGCGGGGTGCCAGCCGGGGCACGGGCTCCCTAGCTTGGGAGAGGTCAAACCCTCTCAACTCGCGAAGGAGCCGCCATGGGTGAGCACGACAGCCCCCGGAAGGAACCGCAGCTTCCAGAAGACGAACAGAAGAACAAGCGTCAGGCGGGAGACCGCCCCGTCCCCACGCCCGGCCGCATTGGCAACCTGCCGGAGGACGGCCCTGGCCCGGGTGGCATTGGCATCAAGCTGCCCGAGGGCGGCGGAGACTGAGTGAAACATCCGGCAATGTTTCAGGCCGGGGGCCTTCCGGGGCTCCCGTCCGCCGGGGTACACGTGTCAGACGGGCATGAGAGTGTCCGGGCATGTCCCTACCTGCTAGGTTCCTCGTCCCAGCGATGACCCGAAAGCCCGCCACCTACGCCGACCTGGAAGCACTCCCTCGAAATCAGGTGGGGGAGCTCGTCAACGGGGAGCTGTACGCGAGTCCCCGGCCGGCATCGCGGCACTCGCTCGCGGCGGTTCAGCTCGTCACCGAGCTGAACAACCCCTTCGGCAGGGGCCGCGGGGGGCCTGGAGGGTGGCACTTCCTGTTCGAGCCGGAGCTGCACCTGGGCAAGGACGTCCTGGTCCCGGACATCGCGGGTTGGCGCCGGGAGCGGATGCCCAGGGTGCCTGACGTCGTGGGCATCCAGATGGCGCCAGACTGGGTATGCGAGGTGCTGTCTCCGTCCACGTCGCGGCTGGACCGGTTCCGGAAGCTGCCCGTCTATGCCCGCGAGGGTGTGAAGCACGTCTGGTTGGTGGACCCGCTCCAGTACACGCTGGAGGTCTTCCGTCTGGAAGGTGGCCACTACCTGCTGTTGGGGACGTACGAGGACGCGCAGACCGTCCACGCGGAACCATTCGAGGCGCTCGCGCTGGAACTTCGCGTCTTGTGGGAGGACATCGCGGAGTAGGCTTCCGCGCACCATGTCCGTGTCCGCCGGAGTGCCGCTGCTCTTCGAACAGGCCTACATCCTCTGCTACCGCACGTTCGACATCGCGGAGGAGATCGACCTGGAGCGCGCGCGCAAGGCGCTGACGGAGGACTCGCGCCGCTTGAAGCTGTCGCGCGAGAACAGCCAGTACATCCAGCTGCCCAACCCGCCCGTGGCCTATGAGCTGGGCCGCAGGCCCCTGGCCCTGCGCGGCGGCCCCGTCACGGTGGACGCCACCGCGCGCCTGTTCGACCACGGCGCCGCGTCCATCATCCTGCGCGTCCCCGTCGCGTCCGGGACCACCTGGGAGGTGCTCACGCAGGTCGCGGACGAGCTCTACGACAGCCAGGCGCTGGAGGAGCTGGCGCGGGAGCTGGTGGAGGGCGTGCGCCGCACCATCTCCGCCGCCGTGCAGGGGCCGCACCTCTGGGACCAGAGCGAGAGCTACACCGTCATCTTCGCCGAGCACATCCAGGGCCAGCCGTCCGCGGAGGAGCTGTTCCAGCGCGGGGACATCGCGCGGCTGCTCCTGGGAGAGAGCACCGCCGCGGAGCTCGCGCCGCGCGAGCGCGAGGCCGTCACCCAGGTGCGCTTCAGCTACACGGCCCACGACCTGGTCGTCGTGGACTGGAACAGCGCGTTCGTCTATGAGCCGTCCGGCTCGCGCGACATCCCGGACCTGCTGGAGATCGCCAACGCGCAGCTGTTGGAGTTCCGCTACTACGACGAGCGCTTGGACAAGCACATCACGCGCATCCACGACGAGGTGCAGAAGCGCAAGCCCGGCTGGCTCACGCTGTTCCGCAGCCCGTACCGCAACCTCGCGCGCGAGACGCTGGGCACGCTCGTGGACCTCAACGAGTTCGTGGAGCGGGTGGAGAACAGCCTGAAAATCATTGGCGACTTCTACCTGGCCAAGGTCTACGAGGGCGCCGTGCGCCGCCTGCGCATCCCCGCGTGGCAGGCCTCCGTCACGCGCAAGCAGCAGCTGCTCGCGCAGACCTATGGCCTGCTCAAGGGCGAGGTCGACATCGACCGGTCGCACATCCTCGAAGTGATGATCGTCGCGTTGATCGTCCTGGAGATCCTCCTCGCCGTCGGACGCGTGGTCCTGCCCTGACGAAATCACTCCTCCACGGAGGGCCTGGCGGCGGTCCTCGAGCTGACGCGGCCGGGCAGGAGCACCGCGCGGGTTGGGGCGCGCGTGGCGGACGGTCCGAAGAGGGGACGTGGGAGAGGGGGAACCAGCGTGAGGGGTTCGCCGCGGTCCGCGTTGCGCTACGCTCCGCCGATGGGTGTGCGACGGAGGCTGCCGCGTGAGTGCATCGAATCCCCTCTTCGGTGAGCTGCTGCTCAAGTTGGGTGTCGTCACGCCGGGGCAGGTGCAGGAGGCGCTCGCGCTGCAGGCCCTCACCGGACAGCGCGTGGGCGAGGCGCTCATCTCCCTGGGCTACGTGTCGCGCGAGCAGATCCAGGACGCATTGGGAGAGGCCCTGGGCTTGAACCAGGAGAAGGGGCCCGCGCAGCCGCCCCTGGGTGAGCTGCTGGTGGGGCTCAAGTACGTGACGCTCGCGCAGCTGGATGAAGCGCTGGCGCGGCAGCGGCGCGACGGGCGGCGGCTGGGGGAGATCCTCGTCGAGCTGGGCCACTGCACGTACAAGCAGATCTACGAAGCGCTGGGCGTGCAGAACCGCATCGTCGGCCGGCAGGACCTGCCGCGCCCCGCGACGGAGGGGCGCCGCCGCGTGGTGGTGGTGGACGACAGCCCGCTCGCGTGCGCGTTCGTGCAGGAGGGGCTGGTGGCGCTGGGCTACGAGGTCCTCTGCTTCCAGGACCCGTACGAGGCGCTGGAGGGCATGGGGCGGCTGCAGCCGGCCATCGTGCTGAGCGACCTGGAGATGCCGGGGCTGGACGGCGTGGAGCTGTGCCGGCGGCTGAAGGAGGGCCCGCGCAGCGCCATCCCCGTCATCATGCTCACCGCCAACGACCGCGAGGCGGAGCGCGTGCGCGGCCTGCGCGCGGGCGCGGACGACTACGTGAACAAGTCCGCGTCCCTGGACGAGCTGGCGGCGCGCATCGAGAGCGTGGTGCGCCGCACGGACGAGACCGAGCGCATGCGCCGGCTGTTCGCGCGCTACACCTCCGACGCGGTGGTGGAGGAGATCCTCAAGAGCGCGGACGCGGCGGTGCTCGCCGGTGAGAAGCGCGAGGTGACGGTGCTGTTCGCGGACATCCGCAACTTCACCGGCCTGGCGGAGAGCCTCCCGCCCGAGCAGGTGGTGGCGGTGCTCAACCAGGTGCTGGGCCGGCTGTCGGACGCGGTGCTCACCTGCGGCGGCACGCTGGACAAGTTCCTGGGCGACGGGCTGATGGCCGTCTTCGGCGCGCCGGTGGGCCGCCCGGATGACGCGCTCCGGGGCCTGCAGTGCGCGAAGATGATGATGGAGGCCGTGGCGGAGCTGCGCGCCGTGGCGGAGGCCGAGTGGGTGGCCCACGGCCGCGAGGGGCGGCCCCTGGTGCTGGAGCTGGGCGTGGGGCTGAACTCGGGTGTGGTGGTGTCCGGGAACATCGGCAGCGCGCTGCGGGCCGAGTACACGTGCATTGGCGACGCGGTGAACGTGGCCGCCCGGCTGTGCGCGCTGGCCGGACCGGGGGAGATCCTGGTGGGCGAGCGCACGCGCGAGCTGGTGGACGCCAACGAGAACGCCTTCGAGGACCTGCCGCCGGTGCGCTTGAAGGGCAAGCAGCAACCGGTGCCGCTTTACCGCGCGCTCTGACGCGATAGGGTGGGCGGGCCATGGCCGCCACCTCCTCCCCGTCCGCCGCTTCCGACAGGTCCCGCCGCTCGCCGCTCCCCTGGGTGGCGGTGGTGTTCGGGCTGGCGCTCATCGTGGCCCTGGTGGTCACCGCCGCCTTCCGGCGCCGCGACCCCGAGCAGGCCGAGCGCATCCACGCGGACTTCAGCCTCATCCAGGACGCGCTGGAGCGCTACCGGGCGGACCACGGGGGGCAGCTGCCGGAGGAGGGGAACCTGGACGCGCTGCTGGTGCCCGGCTACCTCCCCGAAGTGCCCCGGGACCCCTGGGGCCGGCCGTACCAGTACGCGAGCAGCGCGCAGGGCGTGTTCCTGTCCACCTTCGGCCGCGAGAACCAGCGCGGCGGCATTGGCGAGAACCAGGACCACACCAACCACGACGGGCACCAGCAGCTGCTGCGCTGAGGGCGGAGTCAGGGGCCCGAGCGCCGGCACGCCCCGCCCTGGAGGGCAGGCAGGCCGGCGTGCGTGTCCGCGCGCCACCGGGTGTGCGGCGTGCGCATCCTTCGTGGAGAGGGGAGGCTTCAGCGGGCATCGCCTCTCCGGGGGGGCCCTGTCATGGCCATCGTCTGCGCAACCAACCTGTCCGCCGACGCCGCGCACGCGGCCACCGTCGCGGCGACGCTCGCCGCCCGGCTGGGAGAGCCCCTGTTGCTCCTGGGGGTGGATGACGAGGTCCCGGACGCGGAGGCGCCGGACGCCCTGTCCTCGGCGGAGGGCGGTCTGGCCGCGGAGGCCGCGCGCCTGAGGCCGCTCGCGGGCACGGTGGAGCCGCGCATGCAGCGGGGCGCCTCCGTGGAGACGCTGCTGGGGGACGAGGAGTGCCGCGCCGCCCGGATGGTGGTGGTGGCCGCGGAGGGCTGGCGCACCTCCCCCTGGCGCAAGACGTCCCTGGCGGAGCGCCTGGCCCGCCACGGCTGCGCCCCGGTGCTGGCGGTGCGCCGGGACACGGCGCTCCTGGACTGGGCCCGGGGCCGGCGCCGGCTGCAGGTGATGGCGGGGGTGGATCCCCGCTCGGCCACGTCCGACGCGGCCATCACCTTCCTGCGGGAGCTGCGGCGCGTGGGCGGGTGCGACGTGCTGGCCACCTTCGTCTGCTCGCCCCTGGAGGAGCGCGAGCGGCTGGGCATCCACACCCCCGTGCACGTGGAGCGGCTGGACGCGCGCGAGCGCACCATGGAGGGCCTGGAGCCGCTGGTGGAGCGCGTGCTCCTGCGCGAGGTGCGCGAGCGCCTGGGCGACCTGGAGGGCGAGGGCCGCGTGGAGGTGGTGCTGGAGCCCGGCTATGGCCGCCCGGCGGACCACCTGCTGCACGTGGCCCACGCGCGCAGCGCGGAGCTGACGGTGGTGGGCATGCACCTGCGCGGCGGCATGCAGCGGCTGTGGCACGGCTCCGTGTCGGAGGGCGTGCTGCGCCACGCGGAGCGCTCCGTGGCGTGCATCCCGCCCCGGGCCCGCGAGCCGCGCCGCCTCCCGCCGCCCCGCAGCGCGCTGGTGCCGGTGGACTTCACCGTCGCGTCCGACCACGCCATCGCGCAGGCGTGCTCGCTGGTGGGCCCGGGCGGCCGCGTGCACCTGCTGCACGTGCACCGGCTCCGGGGCCGCGAGCGGGGCCCCCGGGACTTCCACGGCGTGCTCCCGGAGCCCGAAGGCGAGCGGGCCGGGGTGCTTCAGCGGCTCTGGGCGCAGGTGCCCCGGGACGCGGTCGCGCGGGCGGTGCACTGGAGCGTGGAGGGCGTCAGCGGAGACGACGTCACCACCGCCATCTGCCAGGCCACGGAGCGCGAGGGCGTGGACCTGGTGTGCGTGGGCACGTCCTCCCAGCGCGAGGTCGTCCCGGACGTGCTGGAGGACGCCGTGGCGCGCGAGCTGGTGCTGCGCTGCCGCCGGCCCGTGATGGTGGTGCCCGCCGCTTGACCCATGAACGGATGTCCAGTGGATGGCTCCTCGCGGAACAGGTCCCTGTTTTTTTCCCGCACGTAAGGGATTGAACAGGCGACCCGGGAGGGCGTTAGACTTTGGGAGGACCCGCTTTCCCAAGAAGGGTAGGGCATCCCGTGGCTCTTCGCGGTTATCGAGAAGAGGACCTCGTCTCCAACCGTGCATCGCTGCTCATCCACGGAGGCACCGAGGACGAGCGCAGGGCCTGGGCGGAGGAAGCCGCTCGCAACTTCGGCGTCCCGCTGACGGAGGTGCGTCAGCCCCTGGAGCTCTCCGGCGCGCTCCGGCAGCCCAACGGCGTGGTGTTCATCCCGGACGTGGCGAAGCTGCCGCTGGACGCCCAGGGCCTCATCCTGCGCTGCCTGCAGATGCAGGAGGAGCGGCCCAAGGTGGTGGTGGGCGTGTCCGGCGCGGCGATGGCCGCCCTCACCCGGGGCACGCTGCGCGAGGACCTCCACTACCGGCTGAACCAGGCCCAGGTGGATCTACAGACGGACGGCCTGCGGGACGCGCTCAAGCGCCGCTGGGCCCAGCAGGCGGAGGCGCTGGCCGCGCGCGCCGCGGCGCTGAAGGCCGCCGAGGAGCAGGAGCGCGCCGCCGCCGTCGCCCGTCGCCCCGGCTCCGTCACCCGCATCCTGCCCAAGCGCAAGGCCCCGGCCACCGCCCGCAAGGGCGCGGCCCGCAACGCCGTGCGCTGAAGCCAACCTCCGGGCCTCCTGTCACGGCGACGTGACGTCCTTCTTCCGCGCGGCTTTCCGGCCGGCACCTGCCGGCCCGGGACGGCGCGGGTCGCGGCCGGGGGCGTTCGTCCAGGGGGGAGGGGGCCGCCCGGGTGGGGAATGGGTACTACTGGAAAGATGGGCTAGAGTTGTTCCCAGCCGTCTCTCCTCTCCTCTCCGGAGCGAAATCACAATGTCCCAGCAAACCCCTGGCAAGAAGCGTGGTCTGTCCCGTCCGGTGGAAGTCGTCCGCGCGGAGCTCCTCAAGGACCCGGAGACCAAGCGCATCGCGGACGCCGTGGGCATGAAGCTGGAGGACTACGTCGAGCTGGTGCTCGAGTACGCCCAGGACAAGGACAAGGAGCCCATGCTCAACGTCGTGTCCGACGAGGAGCTGAAGGCGAACGGCTTCCCGGTCCACACGGTGGAGGAGGTCGGTGAGTTCCTGGTCGCGGGCGCCAAGGGTGAGCTGCCCGGCCAGGGCAACCCGTTCGCCAAGTCCGGGTTCGAGGTCAGCAAGGGCGGCGCCGGCAAGCCCAGCCTGAACCCCGCGGGCGAGGCCCCCAAGGCGCCCGAGGACGAGGCGAAGCGCCAGGAGCTGATGGACCAGCTGAAGAAGGGCGGCGGCGGAACCCGCGGCTGAGGTCGCCCGGAATCTCCGTGAAATAGATCGGAAATTGGGAGGAAACATTTTCCTCCCCCCTCCGAGAATCCTTTTGCAGCTTCACTTCGGCTCACACTCTCCAAACCACTTTAAGCAGGGGGCTTCACCATGGGCGGCATCGGCAAGGTTGTCAGCAGCGTCGCGAAGACGGTCAGCAACATCGCGGGCGGCGTCGCGAACATCGCGGGCAAGGCGCTGAACTTCGTGCAGAACCCCATGGGCGCCATCGCGGGCGGTCTGAAGGGCATCGCGGGCGGCCTCCTGGACAAGCTCCCGTTCGGCCTGGGCAACCTGGCGAAGCCGTTCGTCGAGAAGTTCATCGACTCCGGCGCGTCCCTGCTCTCCAAGGGCCCCCTGGCCGGTCTGTCCCAGCTGACCAAGTTCGCCCCCACCGTGAAGACCATCGGCGACATCGCGACCACCGTGAAGAACGGCGCGGACAAGGTCGGCGCGCTGGCCTCGCAGCCCGCGCAGCAGAACTTCCAGAACCTCATCGCGCACGGCCAGGCGCAGCTCATCAACTGAGCTCCCCGCTGAAGCTGGCGTGAGTCAGGTGAGAGGGCCGGTTTCCACCGCGAGGTGGAGCCGGCCCTTCGCCTTTGCGGGCCAACGCCGCGCAGGGTTCTTCCGAGGGCCGGTCTCCCGTCCGACATGGCGGGGCCGGCCCTTCAGCTTCGCGGGGGGGCGAGCCCGGCTCGGAGCCAGGTTCGGAGGTTGGGTGTGAAGTGACCCGCTGTTTGCACCCGGAGTGTGGGCGCGATCAGGACGCGGGGGGCTCAGCCCTCTTCGCGGGCGATGCGGAAGGCGTCGGTCTCCAGCTTCGCGGTCGCCTCGGGATCCGCGCTGTCGTAGTAGCCGCGGATCTCCCCGGTGCTGTCCACCAGCACGAAGTGGGTGCCGTGGAAGATGGAGAGCAGGTCGTCCTCGGCGGCGCCGGGCTGGCGGCCCATGCTGATCTTGAAGCCCTGGACGATGGTGTCCTTGAGCATGGCGTAGTCGCCGGTGAGGAAGTTCCAGCGGGTGAAGTCCGCTTTGTACTTCTGGCCGTACTCGGACAGCCGCTCCGGGGTGTCGTAGGCCGGATCCACGGAGAAGGACACCAGCTGGAGGTTGGTCCCCAGCTTCGCGGTGTGCTCCTGCACGCGCGCCATCTTCTGCGTGAAGACGGGGCAGACGGTGGGGCAGCGGGTGAAGATGAAGTTGGCGATGAACGGGTGGCCGTGGAGCTGCTTCAGCCCGAAGGGCTGTCCGTCCTGCCGGGTGAAGGTGAAGTCCGGCAGGGCGCCCAACCTGGGCAGCGGCTGGGAACGGTCCCGCGTCAGGTCGTGGATCGCCACCCCCATGAAGCCGAGCGACGCCACGGCGATGCCCGCCCAGATCCAGGAGCGGCGGATGGGACGGGCGCGGGGAGCGGACGGGGACGAGGGCGATTCGACGGACATGGGTCGGCCACTACGGCATCGGCGGGGGGCGCACAAGCGCCGGGCAGGCCGGGGTAGGGGCTGGCCGCATGCGAGGCATGAGGGAGAGTGGCCGCCCTGGCGGGGGCGGGGTGTGCCTTGAGGGGACGTTGGGTGCGTGCTAGCCCGGAGGCCATGTCCCAGGCCCTCTTCCAGCCTCCGCGTGGACGCGCTTCGCCGGGCGGGTGGGGAGGCCTCCGGTCGCTTCCGGCGCGCCTGTCCCCAGGGGTCTGGAGCGGGCTCGGGCTGTTGGGGGGACTGGTGCCGGCGGTGGCGCGGGCGTGCCCCTCGTGCACGGCCCGGGCGCCGGAGTCTCCGGGTGGGGCGGGCGAGCTGCTGCTGGCGCTGATGCTGGTGCCCTTCGCGCTGGTGGGCGTGGGGCTGTGGGCGGCCCGGCGGGCAGGGCGCGAGGAGCGGGCTTCGGCCCCCGTGGAACAGGAGCATCCGTGATGGCGGAGTCCCCCGCGTTGCCCCCGGCGTCATCGAGCGACGTCGCGCCGCCGGATGCGCAGGCGCCCCTGGCGGTGCCCCCCGCGCGCGGCGCATGGAGCCTGGCGCCACCGGAGAACGCGAGCGCGACGGGCGACCGCATCGACGCGCTGCTGGCCACGAGCCATCGCTTCGACGTGGCGCTGGCGCTGGTGATGCTCGGGTGGTTGCTGGTGGCGGTGGTGCGCTTCCGGGGGGCCCGGAAGGTGGCGCCGGATGGGGGCACGCGGCGCTCGCGGGCGTGGGTGTTGGGGTTGGCCGTGGGCGTGTTCGGCGTGGTGGACGGGACGCTGTTCCTGGGCTCCCAGGGCTACCTGAACGACGTGCTCTGGAACTTCCGCGTCCCCGCGGAGGATCCGCGCACGGTGCGGATTGAGATCAACGCGCACCAGTGGTCGTGGGAGGTGCGGTACGCGGGCACGGACGGCGCGTTCGGCACGAGGGATGACGTGGTGACGTGGAACGACCTGCGCGTGCCGGCGGGCGTGCCCGTCTGGGTGCAGCTGGTCTCCACGGACGTGGTGCACGGGTTCTCGCTGCCGGCCTTCCGCGTGAAGCTGGACGCCATTCCGGGCCGCGTGAACCAGACGTGGTTCCAGGCCGCTCGCGAGGGCGCGTGGGAGGCCGCGTGCTACCAGCACTGCGGCACCAGCCACTACCGGATGCGCGGCATGCTGACGGCGATGTCCCCGGAGGCCTACGCGGCGTGGCTGCGCGAGGCGAGCCTCAAGGCGGTGCAGGCCTACGACGCGGATGACACGGCGGCCCACTGGGGCTGGGTGTGGAGGACGCCATGAAGGCGGGGGCGTTCTTGAGGTCGCTGTGGACGACGGACCCCCAGCGCGTGGCGCGGCAGTACCTGTGGGGTGGGTTCCTGTTCCTGCTGGTGGGCGGCCTGCTGGCCATGCTCATCCGCTTCCAGTGGGCGTGGCCGGGGCAGCCGGTGCCGGGCCTGGGGTGGGTGCTGCCCGAGTCGAAGGGCGCGCTGACGCCCCCCACGTACACGGCCGTGTTCACGATGCACGGCCTGTTGATGATCTTCTTCGCGGTGACGCCGCTGCTCTTCGGGGCGCTGGGGCACTTCGTGCTGCCGCTGGCCATCGGCTCCAAGCAGATGGCGTTCCCCCGGCTGTCGCCCTTCGGCTTCTGGGCCTACGCGGTGGGCGGCGCGCTGATGCTGGTGTCGTTCGTGGTGCGGCTGGGGCCGGCGAGCGCGGGGTGGACGTCCTATCCGCCGCTGGCGACGTCCGCGTTCACGCCGAGCCTGGGGCAGACGCTGGTGACGGTGGCGGTGCTGTGCGTGGGCGTGTCCGCGTTCCTGTACGGGCTCAACTTCGTCGTCACGGTGGTGCGCTGCCGCGCGCCGGGGATGACGTGGGGGCGGATGCCGCTGGTGGTGTGGGGGCTGTTCTACGGCGCGGTGCTCAACGTGCTGTTCGTGCCGGTGCTGGCGGCGGCCACGGGGCTGCTCTTGTTGGACCGGGTGGCGGGCACGCAGTTCTTCATCGCGGGCGCGGCGGCGGTGGGCGGGGGCGGCGACCCGGTGGTGTACCAGCACCTGTTCTGGCTGTTCGGCCACCCGGAGGTCTACATCCTCATCCTGCCCGCGTGGGGCATGGTGGGCGACTTCGTGGCGTTCTTCAGCCGCAAGCCCGCGCATGGCTATCGAATGACGGCGGGGGCCATGGGCGCGGTGACGGCGCTGAGCGGCGCGGTGTACGCGCACCACCTGTTCACCAGCGGGATGGCGCCGGTGCTGGGGCGCACGTTCATGGTGCTGACGCTGCTGATTTCACTGCCCGCGCAGGTGATGTTCCTCAACTGGCTGATGACGCTGTGGCGGGGGAGCGTGCGGCTCACGTCGCCGATGCTCGCGGCGCTGGCGACGATGATCGTCTTCGGCCTGGGCGGCATCACGGGCCTGGCGCTGGGCGCGGTGGCCACGGACGTGCCCCTGCACGGGACGATGTGGGTGGTGGGCCACTTCCACCTGACGATGGGCGCGGCCAGCTTCCTCGCGGTGTTCGCGGGGCTCTACTTCTGGTTCCCACGCATGTACGGGCGCGCGCTGGATGAACGGCTGGCGAAGGTGCACGTGGTGCTGAGCGCGGTGCTGTTCATCGCCGTCTTCGGTGGCCAGCTGGTGGCGGGCTACGCGGGGCAGCTGCGGCGGCTCTATGACCCGTACCAGTACGCGTTCCTCTCGCACCTGCTCACGTTGAACCGGTGGACCAGCTGGGCGGCGTTCGCGCTGGGCGCGGCGCAGCTGGTGTTCGTGGTGAACCTGGCGCGGACGCTCGGGTGGGGCCGGGCCGCGGAGCCGAACCCGTGGCGGGTGGGAACGCTGGAGTGGACGGACGCGGGCCCTGGCGCCGTGGTGCTGCGCGGGCCGCATGCGCTGTCGCAACCGGAAGTACAAGAGCAACTGGGTCGCGATTGGGTGGGGCAGGCGGAGCCGCTGCCCTCGGGCGCGGCGGTGCCGGAGCCGGTGGCGGCGCCGGTGCCCGGGGTGGAGGGCGCTGTCTAGCGGTGTTCCCAGCGCCCGGGTTCACGGGTGCGATGCGTGGACGTGATTCGGTCGATGGGCGCCGCTCCGAGGGGCGGGGGGCCGCCCGGCTTCCTGGTGCTTTCCGCCGGGCCCAGGCATGCGAGAGTCCCGCCTCGTGAGCACGAACGACCCCGCCGGGACCCTGGCCTCTCCGTCCCCCCAGCGCGACGAAGCGAACCTCTGGTTCGGGACCGTCATCGCGCACGCCGCGGCCGCGATGCTCTTTTGCGCGGTGGCCTTCACCGCGGGCTTCTACCGGCTGCGCGGCTTCTGGCCTCCCGCCTCCGCACGCCCTGGAGTCCTCGTCCCCGCGCTGGCGGGTGGGCTCCTCGTCACCGGAGCAGTGCTGTTGCAAGTCGTGCTCGGGCGCAGCGCGGAGCCGCGGCGGATCCGTCTCCTGTTGGCAGGCGTGCTGGGCACTGGCGCGGGCTTCCTCGGGACACAGGCGGCGTGGCTGCACGTGCTGTTCTGGTATCGCGACATCCGCATCCCCGACAGCGGCGTCTTCGCCTCCGCGCTGTATGGCCTGTCGGCGGTGCAAGCAGCGCATCTGGCGGTCGTGTTCGTGGGGTTGCTGCGCGCGGGACTCCGGGTCCTGCGCGGCATGGACGCACGGGCTCCGCTGCGGCGCGCCCTTCCTGGCTGGTGGTGTTCGACGGTGATGTACGGCGTCCTCTTCGCGGTGGTGTACCTCCCATGAAGCCCACTTCCTGCTTCTCGCTTCGCCTGTTCGCCGTGCTCGCGTTGGGGGCGCTCGCTCCCGCGTGCCGCAAGGAGACGCCCACCTTCGAGCCCATGAAGCTCGCGGACGGCACCGTCATCCCCGCGGCGACGTTGTCGCGCGGCTACGACGTCTACACGCACTACTGCGCGTCCTGTCACGGCGAGAAGGGCGACGGACAGGGCCCGGCGGGCTCCGGTATGCGGCCTCCGCCGCGCAACTTCCGCCAGGGCCTGTTCAAGTTCGGCGGCGTGGCCGCGGGCGAGCTGCCCACCGACGACGCGCTCAAGCGCACCCTGCGCCGAGGGCTGCACGGCACGCCCATGTTCGCGTGGGACGTGCCTCCGGCGGACGTGGACGCCGTGGTGCAGTACCTCAAGACCTTCAGCCCGCGCTGGAAGCAGGAGTCCCCCGGCGCGGCCATCGCCGTGTCCGACGACCCGTGGAAGGGCCGTGAAGCCGAGGCCGTGGAGCGCGGCCGCACCGTCTACCACGTGGCCGGCAAGGGCAACGCGGGCTGCGCCAGCTGCCACGTCGCGTACCTGCCTCGCGAGGAGCTCGCCGCGCTCACCGAAAGCGTCACCGGCCGCAAGGTGAACCTGGCGAACGCGGATCCGTACACGGCGCTGCCTCGGGATTCGGACTACTCGCTCACCGTGGACGCGAAGGGCGAAGCCACGCAGTTCGCCAAGGTGCTGCCGCCGGACTTCCTCTTCCACCGGCTGCGCACCGTGTGGCCGCAAGGCACTCGCGTGGAAGGACAGCCATACACCGCGCAGGCCCAACGCGAGGACCTCTACCGCGTCATGGCCGCGGGCGTCGGCGGCGCCGCCATGCCGTCATGGAAGGGCGCCATCCCGGAGGAGAATCTCTGGGCGCTCGCGTACTACGTGCAAACCCTTATCGTAATGAATGACACCACCGCGGCACGCGACCTTCAGCAACGATTGCGTGACTCGAAGGTGCGGAATTAACGGATTGCTTCAATCAGGTAAAAACTAGATTTCCTGGGAAACTAATTCCCAGGCGTCGCGAAAATCCGGGCACTGATTTACCTCTTTTCCCGGAGTTTTAACCGTGACGACCTATTCCGTTCGCAGCGGCGACACGTTGAGCGGGCTGGCGCAGCGCTTCAACACGTCGGTGGCTTCGCTTCAGAAGACAAACCACATCGCGAACGCGAACCTCATCCGCGTGGGCCAGCGGCTGACGGTCCCGGATGGGTTCCAGGCGGCGCCGTCGAAGGCGGGCAGCTACACGGTGCGCAGCGGGGACACGCTGAGCGGCATCGCGGGGCGGCATGGCACGACGGTGGGGGCGCTGGCGAAGGCGAACCACATCGCGAACCCGAACAAGATCTACGTGGGCCAGAAGCTCACGATTCCGGGCGCGGGCGGAGGCGCGGCGCCGGTGACGTCGAAGCCGCCGTCGTCTGGAGGCGCTTCGTACACGGTGCGCAGTGGCGACACGTTGAGCGGCATCGCGGGCCGGTACGGCACGACGGTGGGGGCGCTGGCGCAGGCGAACCACATCGCGAACCCGAACAAGATCTACGTCGGGCAGAAGCTCACGATTCCGGGCCGCGCGGGTGGAACGGGCGGGACGTCGAAGCCGCCTCCGTCGACGGGGGGCGTGGGCGGGACGCCGGGCACGTCGGGAGGGAAGGGCGGGGTGTCGGTGGCGCAGCTGCGGCGGATCATGCCGAACCTGTCGCAGGCGAAGGCGGAGCAGTATCTGCCGCACCTGAACAAGGCGATGGCGGAGGCGCACATCAACACGCCGCGGCGGCAGGAGATGTTCCTGGCGCAGCTGGCGCATGAGAGCGGCGAGCTGCGCTACATGGAGGAGATCGCCTCGGGTGCCGCGTACGAGGGCCGCGCGGACCTGGGCAACACGCAGCCGGGCGACGGCAAGCGCTACAAGGGCCGGGGCCCCATCCAGCTCACGGGCCGCGCGAACTACCGGGCGGCGGGCAGGGCGCTGGGCATCGACCTGGAAGGGCACCCGGAGCGCGCGAAGGATCCGGACGTCGCGTTCCGCATCGCGGGTTGGTACTGGAGCTCGCGCAACCTGAACAGCTACGCGGACGCGGGCAACTTCCGCGAGGTCACCCGCCGCATCAACGGCGGCTACAACGGCCTCGCGAGCCGCGAGATGTACTACCGCCGCGCGCAGGACGTGCTGGGCTGAGCCCGTCTGGGACGTGGGACCCGGGGTCCCGCGCCTGGCCACATGGATGCGAAAGGGCGCCTGTGATTCCGGGCACCTTCCCGTGGCGCACCGGCTGCACGGGGCAGGGGCTCCTCCTTCCTCGGAGCGAGCCTGATGTCCCGAATCGATGCGCCCGGTGGCAGCCCCCTGTCCCCCGAACCCACGCCTCCTGAACCCGATGCACCCGCGCCCGAGCTTCGCGTGGGCACGGCCGCGGCCCGCAGGACCTCCGTCAGTGAGAGCAGTGCCTCCGCGCCCGCTCGCAATGAGCTGCGGCCCTATGACGGTCCCCCCGTTGCTCCCTCCGCGCCCCGGACCCCCACGCACGCGGACGGCCCCGCCGTGTCCGCTCGCGAGCTCGCGGCGATGGGCGGCCGGCTGCGCTCTCCCTCCGCCCCCGTCCCCGAGGATGTCTATGCCTCGGTCCGTTCACATCTGACTCGCAGCCTGTCCAATCCCTTCCTCACCGGCGGCGATGTGAAGGCCGCGCACGATGCGCTCGGCTCCGTGCCTCGCGACGCGTACCGCGCCACGCTGGAGCGCATGGACCGCGACGGACTGCTCGCCACCTACGTGTCCCGGATGGACGCTCCTTCGCGCCAGGCCTTCCTCGAACAGGCCGCGTCGAATGGCGTCCTCTCCCGTCGCCCGGGCAGTGCGGAGGGGCCGCTCGGCATGCCGGGTCGTCCGGAGACCTTCGTCAATGATCCGAAGCTGCCCGGCGCCCTGCGCGATGCGGTGAATGCCCATGCCACCGACGTGGGCCGCGCCACCGTCGTCGCCTACGACGCGTACCTGGGACGCTACGGCGACGCCGTGGCCCAGGCCGGCAGCCTCCAGGCCCTCCGCACGCTGGGACCTCCGCAGGCGCTGGACCTGCGCGAAACGTCACTCGGCCTCTCCTGGTCCGACCCGCGGCGCGAACGCTACGAGGCCGAATGGAAGGCCGGACTGGGACGCCCTCGACACTCGCTCGTCCAGGCCTATGAAACCGTCACCGCCCGCGCCCGGGTCCTCTCCGGCGAACGCCCCGCCGGTGCCTTCGTCTCCGCCGAAGTGAGCGCGTCCCTCGAGATGCTCCACTTCAAGCGGGAGGCCCATGTCTCCGCGCGCGGCACCACCGACCGGGAGACGCAGGCGGGCATCGCCACCAAGGCGGGTCCCCTGGGCCTGGAGGTGATGATGGACGCGCACGGCAAGTCGGAGGCGCAGCTCCAGGTGGAGCTGGGCATCGCCAGCGTCAGCCGCGACTCCCAGGGCAAGGTGGAGCTGTCCCTCGGCGCGGGCCCGCACGCCCGGGCCCATGCGAACGTCAACCCGCGCACCGCGGAGTTCGGCGGCGGCGTCGCCTTCGAAGTCTCCGACAAGGCCAGCCAGGGCCACGCCGCCCTCAAGCTGGGCTACGGCCTGCGCGGCCTCACCCCCGAGCGCGCCGCCCAGGCCGTCCGAAGCGACGTCCCCGGCCTCTTCAGCCGCCCCAAGGACCTGGACCCCGGCGTCTCCTGGGACGCCCTGCCCGCCGAGCGCCGGGCCCTCTATGAACGCCAGGGGTGGACGCGCGAGGAGTGGGCCCGGGACGCGCGGCGCTGATCACCGCGCTTGCGGTCCTGATGACCGGGGCCGGCGCGTTTTCGGCGCTGGCGGTTCCTCCTCTTCGGCTTCCGGGCGCAGGGAGATGGCGGTCCACAGCGCCAGGTGCCACGGGGCGACGACCAGGGCCAGGCCACTCGTGAACACGGCGGCGGGGAGGGCCACCAGGAACCACCCCACCGTCGCCACCCACAGCAGTGTCGAAGCGACGATCTGCATGTTCCGCGCACGGGAGTGGTGGCTCATCAGGGCGCACAGGGTGGCGAGCCAGATGCCCGCGCCAACGCTGAGCATCACCCCGGTCGTCGCTTGGTGGTATCCGAGGAGGTACCACGTCGCCACCAGCACCCCCGACTGGTACAGCGCACTCACCAGCGCGAGCGTGATGTCGCCCCCGCTCAGCCCCGGTTTCCTCGCGCCCTCTTCCTGCGTCTCCAGCAGGTCGGGAGGCAGCTCCATCGCGTACGGATAGCCCATGGCGAGCAGGGCCTCCTTCGCCGCATGCCGCACCTTCATCCCGCCCGAACCCGTGTAGTCCCCGAGCGGGTTGCTCCGGTCCAGGAGCCCCAGCAGCAGGTCCGCCCGCTCGCGCGGCGGTTCGTCCGGCGCGGGCGGACGGCCCAGGCCCACGATGAGCGCGTCGATGTCCGCACGCACCATCCCCGGCGAACGCACCTCCTCCATCAAGAGCGCGAGCGGCGAGGAGGACTCCGCCGCGATGGACTCGGGGACGTCGGCGAGTGCCCCGTCGTCGGTGGAGGAGGACGGCGGCGCGGAACGGAGGGCTTCCTGGGGCATGGGTGCTCCTGGAGGACAGTCATCCTCCGGCGGACGGCCCGCGAGCAAGAGGGCACCTGCCGTCCTCGGGGGCGTTGAGAAGACAGTGTCCGTAGCGCCGCCTCCGGACGCGTCAGCGCAGCACCTTCTCCACGACCACGATGTCGTGCCACACGCCGCCCTCCCTCGCGTGCTTCGCGTGGGTTCCCACCGTCGTGAATCCCAGGCGCTCGAACAGCTCCCGGCCCCGCGTGTCCTCCGCGAGCGGCATTGCCCGGCGGACCTGGGCGTGTGCGGCCCGGACGCGGGGGCCGAGGCGTTGGCCGCTACCTCCAATGCACCTTCGGCCCGCTCCGCCATGGGAGGGGCCAGGGCCAGCAGGGATGCCTCGGCCTCCTGCCAGGTCTGTTTCCTCGGGGCGGACGACGGCTGGGCGCGGTGGACTTCCTGGGACATGACGGCGTCCCTCTTTCAGCAGCGGGCCGCCCGGGAGCAAGAGGGGGGCCTCCCGGCCGCGGGACAAGGGAGCGGCCTCCGCCGCAAGGCCACGTGCCCCTCTCGTGCGCACCCTTCCCGGGCACATCCCCCTTTCGCGACGAGCGAGGACTCCCGATGGAACGAGCGCAGCGGTTCGTGGATGCACTGCTGAAACTGGAGCAGGACGGCGACATCGAGCCGATGGTCGCCCTCTTCGCCGACGATGCACAGGTGAGCAACGTCGCCTCTCCCAACATCTACTCCGGCCTCGACGGCGCCCGCCGCTTCTGGACCGAGTACAAGGGCACCCTGGGCCAGGTGAAGTCCGTCTTCCGCAACATGATCGAATCCGGCGACCGCGTCGCCCTGGAGTGGGAGACGCAAGGCACCGCGCGCAACGGGGCCGCCATCGCCTACGAGGGCGTCTCCATCATCGAGTGGGACGGCGACCGGGTCCGCCGCTTCTTCGCCTACTTCGACCCGCGCGCCCTGGGGCAGGAGCTCTCGCACGGCACCGGGCCGCGGTCGGAGGTGCCGACGACGACACCTGCCTGACACACCTGGAGCACGCAACATCCGTCGGCACTGGGGTGCTCATGGCTGCGGCCGACAGGAAGAACAAGGTTCACCTGGACGGTACGCACCGTCGTGCACCGGCACCGCGAGCCGGGGTAGCCTGGGAAGGCATGGCCCCCCTCTTTTGTAACGGGCCGCGTTGTCTCCTCGGGAACCCCATGATGACCCGCGTCATTTCACCCCTCCTGGCCGTCATGCTCCTGGCGGCCTCCCCCGCTGGCGCGGCCCTCGCGCCGGATGCTCCCGTGATGGTCGCCGCGGCGAAGCGCAAGCCCGCGAAGCGCAGGCCCAGCACGCCGGTGCCGCCGCCCCCGCAGGATGCCGCGCCCGCGGCACCGGTGACGCCGGACGTCGCGCCGCCGGTGTCCGCCACGCCGGAGTCCGGTTCGACGGCGGCCTCCAAGACGCAGGACTCCAGCGGCACGACGCCGTCGTCCGAGCCCGGGCTGGACTTCGACCTGCTCACGCCGGAGGCGGAGGCGTCCAAGGGCCTGTTGGATCCGAACCTCCAGAAGGAGCTGGAGACGCGCCGCACGATGCTCAAGCTGCACCAGGGCCTGGGCCTGGCCATGGCGGGCGGCCTCACCGCGGCCACGGTGCTGGGACAGCTTCAGTTCAACCGCTCGTTCCGGGGTGGCGGGGACGACCGCTCGCTGCTCGCCTGGCACCGGGGCGTCGTCATCGGCACGTCGGTGCTGTTCGCCACGGTGGGCACGCTGGGCGTGCTGGCGCCGGACCCGGTGGAGCGCCCGTTCCAGTGGGATACGGTGACGTTCCACAAGATCTTCATGAGCCTGGCCACCGCCGGGATGATTGCCCAGGCCGTGCTCGGCATCCTGGCCACCCACAGCTACGGTGAGATCACGGAGCCGAAGTACGCCACCGCGCACCAGGTGGTGGGCTATGCCACGCTGGGCTGCGTCGCCGCGGGCATCGTCACGCTCACTTTCTGACCCCATCCCCTTGTCGTGAATGTCTCCGCGCGCCGGCCGTTGTGCGGAGACAAGACGTAGCCCCCTCTGGAGGACGCCGTGATTGCTCGACGACTCGTTCTGTCCGCTGCCCTGCTGCTCGCGCTTCCCGCCGCAGCGCAGAACGCGAAGATGTTCTCGGTGAAGAAGGATTCCAGCAACCTCACCTACAAGCTCATCCACAAGATGCACACCGTGTCCGGCAAGGCGCCCCCCAGCGAGGGCAAGGCCGTGCTCAAGCCGGACGGCACCCTGCAGGTGGCCGTGCGCGCGCAGGTGAAGGACTTCGACTCGCAGAACTCCAACCGCGACACGCACATGCTGGAGGTGACGGAGGCCTCCAAGTTCCCGCTGGTGGAGGTGAAGGCCGTGGGCTCCGGCGTGAAGCCGCCCGCCACCTTCCCGGGCACCGTGCCGGTCACCCTCAAGGGCAAGCTGACCTTCCACGGCGTGACGAAGGACGTCGAAATCCCCATGACGGTGAAGTTCGACTCCGCCTCGCAGGTGACGGCGGACGGCACCTTCAAGATCAGCCTGGAGGGTTACAACATCGAACGGCCCACGCTGCTGCTGGTGAAGGTCGATGACGAGCTGGTGCTGGAGCCGCACCTCGTCTTCACGGAGGGCACGTGAGCTCGTCGCGTCGCGACTTCTTCAAGAAGCTGTTGGGCACGGGCGTGGTGGTGGCGGGCCTGCCGCCCGCGTGCGCGCCGAACATCGACCCCGCGCCGGTGCTGGACGTCCCCATGCCCGGCGAGGACGGCATCGTCGCCCTGGTGGTGCAGCGCTACCCGGACCTGTCCCGCGAGGGCGGCGCGGTGACGCTGCGTTTCCCGAAGGAGTCCGGGCAGGAGAACCTGCTGGTGATGCACCCCACGGCGGACACCTACGCGGTGCTGTCCGCCACGTGCACCCACGTGGGCTGCCCCATGGGCTTCGACGGCAAGGAGGCCGTGTGCCCCTGCCACCTGTCGAGGTTCGCGCTCGACGGCACGGTGACGCACTCGCCCGCCACGGTGCCGCTCACTCAGTACGCGAGCACGTACAACGCGGGCACACAGGTGCTGAGCATCAACATCTTGGATGGTGATCCCAACTTCCCTGCGGTGGTGCGCGGCAAGTTGGCGCTGACCTTCGAGGAGTTCCCGGACCTCCAGAACACGGGCGGCATGGTGAGCGGCCGGCCCAGGGGCTACGGAAAGCGCATCTTCGTCTTCAAGCTGGAGGACGGGACCTATTCAGCGGTGGACTCCGTCTGCCCGCATCAGCGGTGCGAGGTGGGCTTCGATTCGGGCCTCAACGAGCTGCTCTGCCCCTGCCACGCGTCCACGTTCACCAAGACGGGCACCGTCACGCAGGGCCCCGCCACCAGCGACCTGAAGAAGTTCACCGTCACGGTGGACGCGAACGGCGTGGTCGTCGCCATCACCTGAAGCCCTGGCGTCCCGGACGGGAGGCTCTCCACGCCTCCCGTCCCCACGGGCCGGCTTCCTCAGCGCAGCCGGCTCCAGAACGAGCGCCGCGAAGAGATGCGCTCCAGTGCCTCCTGCAGCTCCTCGTCCTGATCCGCGCGGCTGGCGATGTCCCCCAGCGCGATGATGCCCACGAGCCGGTCGTCGGGCTCCACCACGGGGACGCGGCGCACCTGGCGGCGGCCCATCAGCTCGATGACGCCATGCAGGTCCTCCTCCGGCAGCACCGCCTCCAGGTCCTCCGTCATCACGTCCCCGGCGCGCAGGCCGTCCACGGCGCGCTGTCCGCTGAAGGCGCGCAGCGCGAGGTCGCGGTCCGTGACCAGGCCCTGGAGCCGCCCCTCCGCGTCCACGATGGGCACCACGCCGCAGTCCTCGTCCCGCATCAACTGCGCCACCTCGCGCAGGCTGCTGTCGCGCCGCGCGGTGCGCACCTGCCGGGTCATGATGTCGCGCGCGGTGAGCGGCTCGCGCCTCCAGCGGCGGCGGGAGGCGCCGGACGCCGGGGCCGGGTCACGGGGCGAGGCCCGGAGCCTCGGATCCAACGGGAAGGCCTCCTCCCTTCGCGGGGCCAGCCGCTCGCGCAGGCTCGGGTCCTCGCGCCACCCCGGCGCGCCGCGGCCCTGGCGGTCTCGCAGGAGGGGCTCCTCGCCGCCGTAGCCGGTGCGGTCCCACTCGCGGTAGTCGGCGCGCTCGTGAGGCATCTCCTGCACCGTGTCCTCGCCCTGGGTGCGCCGGGGGCCCGCGCCGTTGGCGTAGCGCACGTCCCGGTCGTCGCGGCCGTAGGGGCCGGCGGTGCCGCCATCGCGCTCGCCCTCCCGGTCCGCGCGCCAGGTGCCCGTGTCGTCCACGTCCGTGCGCACGCGGCCCAGGCGCCACGCGGCGGCGCGGTGGAAGCGCCCCTGTCGGTCGGCGGGGCGCTCGTCGCGCCCGGGCGTCCAACCGCTCACGTCGGCCTCCGCGCGCTCGCGCGAGCCTGGCGGCGCCACGTCCGGCGAGCGGTGCGTGGCCATGGCATCCGTGGGAGGCGTGGAGATGTCCGCGCGCCCCAGGTCATGCCTGCCGTTTCCGTTGCTGTAGTCCTTGGTGCCCATGTGCGTCGCAAGCCTCCTCGACTTGCGAACATGGGAAGCGGGTCCGGACGCGCAAAGCTCCAGCCGGCCAGGTACGGCGCCGCTCGCCCGTCCGCCCCAGGCCGCGGCGCCGCGCGCGCTGGGGTCAGGCGACGGTGAGCGCGTCGCCCAGGTGCACCAGGCCCCGGAAGTCCTCCAGGTCCGCGCCCGCGTCCGGCGCGGCGATGGCCATTGCGCCCCGGGGCAGGCCTTCCGCCAGCCTCGCCAGCAGCGAGCGGTGGGCCTTCGCGCGCGCGTCCTCCACGCCCGCCAGGTGCTCCAGCGCGACCACGGCGTCCGAGTCCGCGGCGTTGTTCGCGTGCGGCTTCAGCGCGGCGGCCGGGGCCAGGCCGTCATCGCGCGCCCAGCTGCGGTTGAGCACATAGCCCGCGAAGGGCAGCCCCTTGGCCTGGAGCGTCTGCTGGAAGAACGTGGCCTCGCGCAGCGCGGCGGCCTCCGGCGACGTGACGAGCAGGAACGCCGCGTCCTTCGACGACAGGTGTTCCCGCAGCCGGTCCGCGTGCAGGCGGATGCCGGCGAACAGCCCGCCGAAGGCGCCGACGAAGGTGCGCATCTCCTGCGCGAAGCCGCCGCCGAAGATGCCGTCCAGCACCTTGCCCACCAGCGCCTGCGCGCCCTGCCACAGCCGGCCGGTGCGGCCCGAGTCCGGCCCGAAGAGGGAGACGATCCGTTCGTCCAGGAAGCGCGACAGCCGGCCCGGCGCGTCCAGGAAGTCCAGCGCGTGGCGGCTGGGCGGGGTGTCCAGGACGATGAGGTCGTAGTGGCCCTCCGCGAGGAAGCTGTCCAGCGCCTCCGCGGCGGCGTATTCCTGCACGCCCGCGACCAGCTCCGACAGGAAGCGGTACAGGCGGTGCTCCAGGATGGTGCGCGCGGCGCTCTCCGTGGCGGACATCCGGCGCACCATGCGCTCGAAGACGATGCGCGGCTCCAGCATCCACACGTCCAGCCGGCCCTCGCCGCGCGGGCCGTCCGCGTACAGGCGCTCCGGAGGCACGGTGGTGGGCTCCGCGCCGTTCTCCTTCAGCCCCATGGCCTCCGCCAGCCGCCGCGCCGGGTCGATGGTGAGCACCAGCACCTTGCGCCCCGCGCGCGCCGCGGCCACGCCCAGCGCCGCCGCCGTCGTCGTCTTGCCCACGCCGCCCGCGCCGCACAGCACGAGGATGCGCTTGTCGCGCAGCAGTCCGTCCAGGTTCATGGCGTGGCCTCCTGGCCGGGGTGGAGCGCGGCCCCTTCGAGTTTGGACATCAGGTGCTCCGCCAGCCGCTCCACCAGCGCCACGCCCGTCAGCGCCAGCTCCGGCAGCCCCCAGTGCGGCACGGCCACGCCCGCCGCCAGCCGCTGGCGGGCCTGCCGCGCGCGCTCCAGCCGCTCCAGCGCCCGCTGTCCCCGGTGTGGCCCGTGCGTCTCCAACAGCCGCTCCAGCGCCGCGCGCGACTCCGGCGTGAAGGGGTCCTCCGGCATGCGGTTGAGCACCGCGGCGGACAGGGGCAACCCCACGTCCTTCAATTCGCCCACCAGCGCCAGCGTCTCGCTCACGGGCAGCGGCTCCGGCAGGGTGGTGAGCACCACGCCCGTGCGCGCGGGGTCCTGGAGCAGGTCCAGCCCTTCACGCACCGCGCGCCCCACGGGCCCGCCCGGCATCAGCGACAGGATGCTCCGGGGCAGCGTGGCCAGCGCCAGCGCGTGACCGGTGGCGGGCAGGTCCACCACGGTGAGCGGGTGCACCCAGCGCCCGTCCGCATGCTTGCGTCGCAAGAGGGACAGCAGCTGGAACATCAGCCCCATCTCCTTGAGCGCGGGGCCCGCCTCCAGGAAGCGCCGCAGCGCCTTGGAGCGCAGCGCGGCGTCCGCCAGCCACTTCGCGGGCAGCGTCTCCTCCAGGAACAGCCGGTGCCCTTCGGGAGCGGACAGGCGCACGAAGGACAGGTTCGGCCCCGCTGCCACCACGCGCGGCCCGGCCTCGTTCGCGCCCACCAGCCCCGCGAGCGCGGACGGGCCGCCCTCGTCCGGGGACAGCTCCGCCAGCAGCACCGGACGGCCCGCGCGCGCCGCCGCCACCGCCAGCGCCGCGGAGAGCGTCGTCTTGCCCACGCCGCCCTTGCCCGACACGAGCACGGCGCGTCTCCTCCACAGGGAATCCAGCACCACGCTCCCATCCTCCGCGCACGCGGCGCGACCCTTCACGGTGAGCAAGGAAGCGCGCCACGACAACCGGCCGGTGATGCGCCCAGGGACGACCGTCCGTCCGGCCGCCCGCACCCCGAGCATAGCGGCTTTCCCGGCACGTCCTGGCAGCCCCGCGCGCCGCGCTGACCCGGCCGTGACACAGCGCACGCCGCGCGGCCCCGCCCGGGACGTCATGACGCGACGTGCGAGGAGGGCGGGAGGACCCGGTCCGGAAGGACGCGCGGTGCGCGCGGCCGTCGCGACCCGGCGAGTAGTACCTTCGGACAAGGCCCGGAAAGAACGCGTCGCGGACTGGTGACGTCCCCCGGGATCTGGTTACCCTCATGCCCCTCTGCGTGGGAGAGGGCATGGCGGTGCTTCGGGAGTGGGTCTTCGGGACCCAGCGTGTCTCGCTGGAGTCCTCCGACATCCTCTGGGCGAAGATCCGGGGCTCGTTTTCAGAGCCGGACGTGCGGGAGCTGGTGAGGGTGTTCCGCGAGCTGGAGGCGGGCCCCGACAAGCCGCTCTACTTCGTCGTGGACCTGAGCGACAGCAACCCCGAGGGGCTCTCGGTCGCGCCGCGCAAGTACCTGGCCGAGCACGTGCGCCCCGGCTGGTTCCACGCCATCGTCTTCTTCGGCGCCAGTCGCATGCACCGCGAGGTGCTGCAGGCGCTCGTGGTGGCGCTCCAGTTCGTCGACGACACGAAGCTGGAGGCGCAGTTCGTGGACTCGGAGGCCCAGGCCCGCGCGTGGCTGGAGGCCCACCGGCGCCGCCGGGAAGCCGCCGGCGCGCTGAAGGGGCACGCCTGAACGGCGAGGCCGCCGGACGTCAGTGGACCGCCCAGCGCTCGGCGATCTCCTCGCACGCGAGCACCACGTCGCCCAGCCGGCGGATGTGCGCGCGCGGCGCGACGAACAGCGAGCCCGCGAACACGTCCACCACGGTCATCAGCCGGTGGTCCGCCGGGCCCAGCCGGCACAGGTGCTGCTCCGCGAAGCGCTGCAGGAGCGTGCCGATGTACTGGCCGCTGCGCTCGTCCAGGGGGTGCGTCTTGGAGAAGTAGAGCTTCATCAGCCCCACGCGCGGGTTGCCCTGCTTGTCCAGCCGCTGCACCACCACCTCCGGGCGCACGCTGATGGTGACGCCGGCCATCTCCAGCACCGGCGGCTCCGCGCCCACCGCGCTGATGATGGCGTCGTCCAGGTCCAACCACGGCACCAGGTCCGCGAAGCGCTCCAGCGCCTCCGAGCACAGCTGCATGCGCTGCGCCTCGAACTCCGTCTGCGGCACCGCGCAGGCGAAGCGGCGCTGGGCCTCCCGCAGCACGTTCAGGTCCATGCCCCGGCACAGGAAGTCCGTGATGGCCTGGGACGCCTCCGGATAGCGCAGGTACTGGGCCTCCGGCGGGTGCTTCTGGTCGTGGATGATGCGCTTGCGGCGGGCGGGCGTGGCGACCAGGTACTCGCCCAGCTTGTTCACCGAGACGCGCGGCATTTCACGGGTTTCCGTCATGGTGGTTCCCCCTCTGAAGGCTGTCGGAATGGGTACACAGTACAGAGGGGGTCTGACATCCAATGGACAGCGATTCCTTGTACGAAAGGGCAGGGATGCGTTTGGGCACTTTCCCTGGGTGGAGGGGTCCGGCGTAGGGTCTTCCCAGAAGCCGGGGGGAGGACCGCATGGAGCAACAGATTCGCGAGTGGACGTGTGGCGTGCACCGGATCCGCATGATTGCGCCGGACGTGTTGCACACGAAGTACACGGGCATCGTGGGGCTGCAGGACGCGAAGTGGGCGCTGCGCGTCTATGAGGAGATGGCGGCGAAGGGGCCGTTCTACCTGGTGGCGGAGGTGCCGGGGTCGGAGCTGCCCGCCGAGTCGCGCAAGTACCTGGCCAACAACGTGCGCGCGGAGTGGATGCGCTCGGTGGTGTACGTGGGCTCCGACCTGACACAGCGCGTGGTGGGCAAGGCCATGTCCGTGGCCATGCTGCTCACCGGCCACGCGGCCAGCTTCGACACGGTCTTCGTGGACACGCTGGCGCAGGCCGAGGCGTGGGTGGACGCGCACCGCCTGGATCACGCGCCCCGCCGCGCGGGCTGAGGCGCTCCAGCGCTGGCCGCCATGCGGATGTGACGAGGGGCCAGGCCCGGGCGGGATGCCCGGGTCCTGGCCCTCGGCGTCCGGGGCGCGGGAGGAGCGCTCTCAGGGCATGCGGTCCGGGTGGCCGTAGCGGTACACGTCGCTCACCGGGTTGGTGCCCGCGTCGCTGCGAGGGCCGTCGCCGTCCGGCATGTCGTCGAGCGAGGACCCCGGTGAACGCTCGCGAGGGTCGTACGGGCGCAGGCCGCTGGCGTCGTAGCGGCGAGCGTCGCCGTCGTCGTCGTCCCCGGTCTGGTCGCGGCGGGGCTGGCGCTCGTCCTCCTCCTCTTCCTCTTCGGCGCTGGAGCGCTGGGGTGCTTCGCCGCGTGGATCCGTCGGACGCCCGTAGAAGTCCTCGGCGGGCTGCGTGGGGGCGGGGCGCTTGTCGTTGGTGGCCATGAAGGGTTCCCTCCGTCGGAAGAGGTTCTTCATCGCTCCTGGCCCGCGGCAACCTGCTCCGGAAGCACCCGCAAGGGGCTGGAGGGCAGGCGGCCAGGCATCAGGGCCCTCCCGCGCGCGGGTGCCGCTTCATCGCCGGGCGTGCGCACGAAGGCATGGCCGGGCGGAGCGCCGTGCAGATGGCTGGGTTTGATTTGAAAAGACAGTCATGGACCTCCGGCGCCACGGCTCACACCGGCTGGTGGCCGTCGTCGTCGTCGTCGAAGCCGTCTCCCGGCACCTCCTCGTCTGGCCCGGCCAGCTCGTCCAGGGCCTCCACGGGCAGGGGTTCGTCATCCAGGTCCGGCGTCACGTCGTCGCCTCCGAGGAACGGCGGCGGGCCCTCCGCGCCGGAGGACTCGGACGTCATCGCGGCCTCCTCGGCGGTCAGCTCCTCCGGGTGCAGGCCCCCCTCCAGCAGCTCCGCCTGGTTGCGCCGGCCGGTGGCCTCGCGCGCCGCCTCCGCCACCTCTTCCGCGGCGGCCTGCCGTCCGTACGCGGGCGCGTGCTCCCGCAGCCACTCCCGCAGCGCCGCGGCCAGCTCCGCCGCCGTGCCGAAGCGCTCCGCCGGGGACTGGCGCAGCGCGCGGACCACCACCGCGCGCAGGCCCGCTGGAGCGTCGCGCGCCAGCTTCTCCACCTCCCCGGGCCCCACCAGCGCCATGCGCGCCGCCACCTCCGTCAGCGGCATCCACGTGGGCCCCTGCGCCTGCACCAGCGGCAGGTCCGGCGGGGGCGGAGGCGCCGGGTCCCCCTGCGCCAGCGGGTGCGTCCCCGTCAGCACCTCCAGCAGCACCAGCCCCAGCGAGAACAGGTCGCTGCGCGCGTCCACGGGCTCGCGCCGCAGCGCCTCCGGCGAGGCGTACGCCACGTCGCCCTTCACCAGCGGACGGCTGGTGATCTCCCTCCCCGGCAGCGTGGAGAAGGCCGCCGTGAAGTTCGTGAGCTTCACCTCGCCATGCACGCCCAGGCGCAGGTTCCGGGGGCTCACGTCCCGGTGCACGATGCCCAGCGGGCGGTTCCACTCGTCCCGCAGCGTGTGCGCGTGGTGCAGCGCCTCCGCCACCTCGGAGACCACCCACGCGCCGAAGGCCGGGGACATGGGCTTGCGCCGCATGGCCACCAGGTTCAGCACCGTGTCCAGCGACCGGCCCTCCACGTACTCCATCACCACGTGCGGGACGCCCCGGTAGGCCTTCAGGTGGTAGACCTTCGCGATGCCCGGGTGGTTGAGCCGGAACGTCAGCTCCACCTCCTCCACCAGCCGCCGCCGCTCCACGAACCCGGACGGGTTGCGCAGCCGCTTGATGACCACCGGGCCGCCCAGCCCGCCCCGGTAGCGCCTGCGCGCCAGCATCAGCAGCTCCCCCGTGGCGCGCACCTCCAGCTTGCGCACGAACTCGAAGGCCGTGCCTCCCACCGTGAACAGCACGCGCGGCCGGCGGGGCATGCCGGGAATCTCCTCCGTCGTCGTATCGGGCGTCTTCATGTCCTGCCTTCCAACCTCCAGGGTCGAGCGGAAATCGCTCCACCCCGCAGGTAACACAAACCCTGTCGCGTTCAAACGTCCAGGGTTGGATGGAAGTCATGGGACTCCTGGGGTTCATCCGCCCCGGCGCAATCCCAGACGCCGGAGCCACCGCTCCCATTGTCTGCGCCACGCCAGCCGCCGGGCCACCCACCAGGGCATGGGCGGAGGCAGGGGCGCGGCCAGCCCCAGTGACGGTCCAGACGTCGGCGTCACGGGCGGCGTGGACGCGCTGGAGTGGGGCGCCGCGCCGGGGACGCGCCGCTCCCGGGCGCGGGCCCAGCGGCGCAGCTCGCGGGCCTCCTCGTCGCCGTCGAAGTACGCGTCGGACTCCTCCGTGACGGCCTCGTGGAGCGGCGGCGCGGCGAACAGCGGCGTGTCCCAGCTGTCCGGGGCGCGCTCCAGCGCGGTGCTCAGGTCGGTGTAGAGGTCCGCGCCCATCTGGTAGCGCTGGCTGGCGTCCCGGCGCAGCAGCCGGTCGCAGATGTCATTGAGGGCGCGGGGCACGCGCGGGTTGAGCGCGCGCGCGGAGCGCCCCTTGATGGCCTGGATGCCGTCCAGCAGCGCCGCGGCCGGCAGGTCCGGAGGGTAGGGGAAGTCCCCCGTGAGCACCTGGAAGAGCGTGAGCCCCAGCGAGTAGAGATCGTCCGTGGGCTGATAGTTGTAGCGAGCCATGCCCTTGGGGTTGCTCAACCAGTAGCGCAGGAGCTCCGGGCTGCGGTAGCTGGGCGTGCCCGGCGGCGGCCGCCCGTCCGTGATGGCCGGCGCGCAGGCGTGGTCGCTGGAGCCGAAGTCCACCAGCACCGGCCGCGCGTCCGACGCGCGCACGATGATGTTGCTGCCCTTGATGTCGCGGTGGCGCACGCCCGCGCGGTGGATGAAGTCCAGCGTCAGCGCCAGCTCCGCGAACAGCCGCGCCACCTGCCGCGCCGTGGGCTTCGTCTCCACCGCCCAGTCCGACAGCGTGGGACCCTCCACGTAGTCCATGACCAGGAAGAGGTAGCCCGTGAGCGGGTGCGGCCAGCGGTGGTAGCCGCGCAGCGCCACCACGTTGGGGTGGGTCATGCGGTGCAGCACGCTCACCTCCTTCAGCGTGCGCGCGTCCACCTGCGAGCCGTCCTCGGCGTCCTGCGGCCCCTGGAGCGCGAACTTCAGCGCCACGTGGAAGCCCCCGGTCTCCGCCAGGAACACGGTGCCGTAGCCCCCCGTGGCCAGGCGCTTCAGCAGCCGGAAGCTGCCCACCACCTCCTGGGGCTGAAGGAGCAGCGGATGTCCTCCTTCCAGGTTCATGACGCCGCGCCTCCCGGGCCCTGTCGGGGCTCGAAGGACATTGGATGTGGAGGGTTCAATCGAAGAGGGAGGATGTGGCTGGGAGGAGGCATGCGGAAATGGATGGAAATGACCTGCCAGGTCCATAGCATGGCAAACGCCCCTTGGGGTAGTGTTGGTGCTGTGTCAGGTAGGACGCCGGGCGCCTGACTTCATGGGAGACACATCCGGCCAGGGGTGGTGAGCGGCAATGAACGAGGAGCTGGCCATCACGGTGGGCAACGCGGCGCGGGCGGCCCGCGAGCGGCAGGGCCTGACCCAGGGCGACGTCGCCAGCCAGGTGGGGATCGCCATGGAGGTCTACAGCCGCATGGAGCGCGGACGGGTGCTGCCCAGCTCCACCACCCTGCGCAGGCTGTGCATGGTGTTGCGCATCCGCGCGGACACGCTCCTGGGATTGGACGGGCCCTCGCCGCCGGAGGAGGCGCGCACGCTGGCCCTGGCGGACCGCGAGGAGGATCCGCCGGGGCTGCGCCGGCTGGTGCGCGCGCTGCGGCCCCTGGATGAAGAGGCCTTGAAGGCCATGGGCCTCATCATCCAGGGCGCGCTCGCGCTGCGCGGCCGCTGAAGCCCGGGGCCCCAAGGCCTGTCGCCCCGAAAACTTGCGCGCGGGGGGAGAGATGCAAGGTTTTGGGGGTGCCCGCCCCGGTGAACGAAAACCTGTACACGATATTCGGAGCCGCCGCCCGCGAAGCGCGGCTGCGGTTGGGACTCACGCAGGCGGACGTGGCCGAGCGCGTGGGCATCGCCATGGAGGTCTACAGCCGCATGGAGCGCGGCCGCATGCTGCCCCGCGCCCAGACCCTGCGGCGCCTGTGCGACGTGCTCTCCGTGTCCGCGGACGCGCTCCTGGGCGTGGGGCCCGGCTCCGCGCAGGCGCAGGTCCGCTCCCCGCCGCGCCAGGAGGACTCGCTGGAGCTGCGCCGGCTGGTGCGCACGCTGCGCGAGCTGGAGCCCCCCAGGCTCAAGGCCGTGGCGCGCGTGGTGCGCACGGTGGTGTCCGTCATGCCTCCGAAGCCTGCTCCCGGGGCCTCGCCCACCGCCCGGAAGAAGCCCGCGCCCCCTGCCCGGAAGCGACGCGCCGGTTAGCGCGGCGCCATGGGCAGACAAATCCTCCCGGACTGCAATGGGGGGTGCCCGCCTGTCCTCCGCACCCGGGGCCTGGGCCTGGCCTTCGCGCGGGCCCCTCTCCCCAATGGCAGACACATGGGGTAGCACAGGGGGTACGCCATGCTTGCTCCCTCGACGCCGGCGGATGAGTCGCGGCGCCTCCAGGCGCTGCGTTCGCTGTGTCTGCTGGACACGCCTGCCCAGGAACGCTTCGACCGCATCGTGCGCACGGCGTCGCACCTGTTCCGCATGCCCATCGCGCTCGTCACCCTCGTTGACGAGGACCGCCAGTGGTTCAAGGCCCGCCACGGCCTGGACGTCACCGAGACGCCGCGCGAGTCGTCGTTCTCCGGCCACGCCATCCTCACCCCCACCACCTTCGTGGTGCCGGACGCGCTGAAGGACCCGCGCTTCCACGACAACCCCTTCGTGCTGGGCGCGCCCTTCGTCCGCTTCTACGCGGGCCACCCGCTGCGCGCCGTGGACGGCAGCCGCGTGGGCACGCTGTGCCTCATCGACTCGCACCCCCGCGACTTCTCCGACGCGGACCGCGCCGCGCTCGCGGGGCTGGCCGCCTGGGCGGAAGGGGAGCTCAACGCCATGGACGAGCGCGCGGCCCGCACGGCGCTGGAGCAGCAGGAGCGCTTCTTCGAGGTCTCCGTGGACATGCTCTGCATCGCCGCCATGGACGGCACCTTCCTGCGCCTGTCCCGCGCCTGGAGCCGCACCCTGGGCTTCAGCGAGGCGGAGCTCTACAGCGCGTCCCTGGTGGACCTGGCCCTGGAGGAGGACCGCGCCGCCACCTCGCGGCACCTCGCCCGCGCCCGGGAGGGCCTGCCCGTCCTCCAGTTCGAGCACCGCGCCCGCTGCCGCGACGGCTCCTGGCGCTGGCTCCAGTGGAACGCCGTGCCGGACCCGGAGGAGGGGCTGCTCTACGCCGTCGCCCGCGACGTCACCCAGGCCCGCCGGCTGGAGGAGGAGCGCCAGCGCGTGGAGCGGATGAAGAACGAGTTCATCTCCACCGTGAGCCACGAGCTGCGCACGCCGCTCACCTCCATCCGCGGCTCGCTGGGCCTGCTCAACGGCGGCATCGTGGGCCCGTTGGATCCGCAGGTGGAGGAGATGGTGAACATCGCCCACCGGAACAGCGAACGGCTGCTGCGGCTCATCAACGACATCCTGGACCTGGAGAAGGTGGAGTCCGGCCGGCTGGACCTGAAGCTGGTGCCCACGGACGTGGCCCCGCTGCTCACCCAGGCGCTCCTGGCCCACCAGGGCTACGCGGCCGAGTACGGCGTGCGCCTGGAGGCCGTGGTGGACATCCCCGACGCCCGCGCCCGCGTGGACGAGGACCGCTTCATCCAGGTGCTGGCCAACCTCCTGTCCAATGCCATCAAGTTCTCCCCCCAGGGCGAGCGCGTCACCCTGTCCCTCACCCGCGAGGACGGCGCCCTGCGCGTGGGCGTGCAGGACCACGGCCCGGGCATCCCGGAGGCCTTCCAGGCCCACGTCTTCCAGAAGTTCGCCCAGGCGGACGCGTCCGACACCCGCAAGCGCCCCGGCACCGGCCTGGGGCTGAGCATCGCGCACGGGCTGGTGGCCCGCATGGGGGGCACCCTGCGCTTCACCACCTCCCCCTCCACCGGCACCCGCTTCTCCTTCGACTTGCCCGAGTGCGAACCCGGGCCCGAGGCCGCCTGACAGCCAGTTCGCCCCGGCTTGCGAAGCACGAGCCAGAAACCCCAGCCCGGAGCACTCCCTCCCATGGCGAAAATCGAGAAGGTCCTGCTCGTGGACGACGAGGACGACATCCGCACCATCGGACAGTTGAGCCTGAGCCGTGTGGGCGGCTGGAAGGCGGTGCTCGCGTCCTCCGGCGCGGAGGCCCTGGAGAAGGCGGGCCAGGAGTGCCCCGACGTCATCCTCCTGGACGTGATGATGCCCGGCATGGACGGGCCCACCACCTTCAGCCGGCTGCGCGCCCAGCCCGCCACCGCGAACACGCCCATCATCTTCATGACCGCCAAGGTCCAGAAGCAGGAGGTGGCGCGCTACCTGGAGCTGGGCGCGGTGGGCGTCATCGGCAAGCCGTTCGACCCCATGACCCTGCCGCAGGAAGTCCGCCGCCTGGTGCCGTGATGGAACCCCGCCTGTCCAGGCGCTCCGCCGCGCTGGCCGCTGGCGCACGGATGCTCCTCCTGTGCGCCCTGTTCATCCTGGGCCGCCCGGGCTCCACCGCCGACCACGACCGCTACCGCACCCAGCTGCGGCAACCGCGCGTGGCCACGTCGGAGCTGGAGCAGGACGTGCTGCGCCAGCGCCTGGGCATGGCGCCGCTGCACGGCACCTCCGACCAGGACTTCGACGCGCTGGAGAACGCCTAACGGCCTCCTGGACGCGCTCGCGCAGCGCCGCCCGGACCTGCTGCTGTTGGACGTGCGGATGCCCGGGCCCAGCGGGTTCGACCTGTGCCGCATCCCGCGCCTGACGCCGGAGTGGCAGGCGCTGCCCGGCCTGCTCATCACCGCGCAGGTGGGGCTGGAGCTCCGCCTGGCCGCGTTCCAGGCCGGCGCGGATGCACCTGGCCAAGCCCGTGCTGAAGGAGGAGCTGCGCGCCCGCGTGCGCGCGCGCCTGGAGCGGGCACGGCTGTCGCGCGAGCGCACGGAGCGAGACGCGCTCACCGGCCTGTTGCTGCGCTGTCCCTTCGTGGCGGCGGTGGGCTGGGACGGCTGCTGGGCGCGCGCTTCCGCCGCGAGGACCTGCGCGCCCGCTGGGGTGGCGAGGAGTTCGTCGTCGCGCTCCCGGGGGTGTCCGCGGAGAGCGCGAAGGAGCTCCTCTCCCGCACGGCGGAGGAGCTGGCGGGGATGTCCTTCGAGAGCGACGAGGGCGAGTCCCTCCACGTCACCTTCAGCGCCGGACTCGCGGTGGCGCCGAAGGACGGCACCACCCTGGACGAGCTGCTGCGCGTCGCCGACGCCCGGCTCTACCGGGCGAAGGAGAACGGCCGCGACCGCATCGAAGCGGAGTGACGGCGGGGCTTCACGGCTCCGCCAGCACCAGCAGGCCGCGCGACAGGTCCACGACGTACACGTACCCATCGCCCGGCACGCGGATGCCGGTGGCCCCCTGGTAGAGGCTGTTGGTGCTGCGCGGGTGGGCCTCCTGGAACGAGTCGAAGGCCGCCACCTCCTTCGGGTGCTCGGGGGTGGACACGTCGAAGACGCGCACGCCCTCGTGGTACCAGGCGACGTAGAGCCGCGTGCCCTTCAGCACCATGTTGTGGATGGACGTCTGCGGGCGCTTGCGCACCTCGCCGATGAGGCGGATTTTCGCCGGATCGGTGACGTCCAGCACGCGCAGGTGCGCGCCCGGGCGCTCGCCGCCCTCGAAGGCGATGGTGCGCCCGTTGATGGTGCCCACCGCGTTCGCGTGGCTGAATTGGCCGTCGAAGACGTACTTGCCCAGCACGGACGTCATGTCCGAGCGCTTCACGTCCATGACCACGTAGCCGCCGGTCGTATGGTTGATGTACAGCCGGTCCTGGTAGGCGAACGCGTCGTGCGGGTAGTTGCTCCCTGCCTGAGCGGTCACGGTGATGCGGCTGAGCAGATAGGGGTTCAGCGGCGAGTCCACGTTGAACATGAGCGTCTCGCCGTTGGGGGACGGGGACATGGCGTACAGCCGGATCCCGTCAACGAACACGGTGTGCACGTTGAGGGAGCCGCCGGGCAGCGCTCGCACGTACTGGGGGTTCGCCGGGTCGGTGATGTCGTAGAGGATGACGCCGGAGTTGCTGCTGGCGATGTAGAGCGCATCGCCCCGGGCCCAGACGCCGTTCCAATAGTTGTCGTTGGGCAGGCTCACGGAGGTGACGAAGAGCGGGTGGACCGGATCCTTCACGTTGAAGACGCTCAGGCCACCGGGCGCGTCGCCTCGGGGCAGGGACACCACGTACGCGTGCCCCTTGGTGACGTAGACGTCCACCGGGTCGCCCACCGGAACGGTGGTCTCGGAGACGAGGCGCATGGGCTGCGCACCCGTGGCCGCTTCGTGGGCCAGGTTCATCCGCCGGGCATCGAAGGTGCCTGAGTACTCCGGCACGCCGTTGGTGCAGCGCACGAAGCAGCCGGTGACGCGGCCCGGCTCCGGCACGCGGCAGCCGGCGAGCGCGTACAACTGATGCTCGTTGTTGGAGGTGATGAACTGCCCGGTGAGGAAGAACCCCTGGGGGCCCACCTGCTGGTACACGGGGGCGCCGCCCAGGAACCTGGGGTTCGTGTCCAGGCGGAAGCCCGCGCTGAACGCGCTCAGGGAGTTGTAGCGGAAGAGGGCCTGGTAGACGCCGGACGGCTCCAGGGCGCCCACCGCGTCCAGGTCACAGCCCGCGAGGGGGAAGCTGGCCGGGTCGGTGCAGTTCGCCCGAGGGGACGCATAGCTCGAGTCCATGCAGGGCTCGTTGGGAACCACGTCGATGTAGTCGGTGAGCTCGACCAGAGGCTTCGGATCCGGCGTGCCCGCGTCTGGCACGGGAGGGGAGTCGGAGTCGCTACAGCCGGACAGGGACAGGACGCAGGCGAACAGGCCCGTGCCCAGGAGGCGAAGGGAAGGCGTCATGGGATGGATGCTCCTGCGGAGGGCGTCGCGGTCCTCGGCCGACGCGAAGCCCAGGGAAGTCTAGCGCACGGACCGGAGCGGGCGCGCAAGCCCACCGGAAGCTCCTCGGGCCGGATAGTCTGGCGCGCGCACCATGCCCCTCACGCGTCTGGACATCGCAGGCTACCGCTCCGTACGTCAGCTCCACCTGGAGCTGGGGCCGGTGACCGTGGTGGTGGGGCCCAACGGCAGCGGCAAGACGAACCTGTACCGCGCGCTGTACCTGCTCGCGGCGGCGGCGGATGGGAGACTCGCGCGCACGCTGGCGGAGGAGGGCGGCACCCCGAGCGTGATGTGGGCCGGCCCCCGCGACCCCAGGAAGCCGGTGCGCCTGCGCGTGACGGTGGACCTGGACGACCTCACCTACGAATTGCAATGCGGCATCGTGCCCGGGCCGCCCCCGCCAACGATGTTCACCCTGGATCCGGAGGTGAAGGAGGAACACCTCTGGGCGCACTCCGGAGGCCGGCGTCTGGTGTTGATGGAGCGCAAGGACCGCACGGCCTTCATTCGCGACGCGGACGGCAAGCGCGTCACGTTCCCCACGGAGCTGTGGGGCGCGGAGTCGGTGATGGCTCAGCTCTCCGAACCGCACCGCTTCCCCAGACTGGGCGAGGTCCAGCGCACGTTGAGCGCGTGGCGCTTCTACCACCACTTCCGCACGGATCCGGACGCGCTGCCCCGGCACCCGCAGGTGGGCGTGCGCACGCCGGTGCTCGCGTCGGACGGGCGAGACCTCGCCGCGGCGCTCCAGACCCTCTGGGAGATTGGCGATGACCGCGCCCTGGAGCAGGGCATCGACGATGCCTTTCCCGGGGCAAGGCTGGAGATTCGAGCGGAGGAAGGCCGCTTCAGCCTCTTCCTGCACATGCCCGGCCTGTCGAGGCCCATGGCCGCGCCGGAGCTGTCGGACGGAACGCTGCGCTACCTGTGCCTGCTGGCGGCGCTGCTCAGTCCGAGGCCGCCGCCGCTCCTCGCGCTGAACGAGCCGGAGACCAGCCTGCACCCGGACCTGCTGGAGCCCCTGGGGCGGCTCATCGTGCGAGCCTCGGAGGACAGCCAGGTCTGGGTGACGACGCACGCGGAGAGCCTCGCGCGAGTCATCGCCGACAAGACCGGCACCTCGCCCGTGTACCTAGAGAAAGAGCAGGGCGCGACGACGGTGAAGCGCGACGGGAACGACGAATGACGCCCGGCCTCTACCTCACGCACAAGCCCGTGGGCGCCACCAGCTTCACCACCGTCCGTGCCTTCCAGGAGGAAGCGCAGGCAACGCGCCCCGGCCGCCGCACGGCGCTGTGCCACGGCGGCACGTTGGATCCGTTCGCGGAAGGACTGCTGCTGATGCTGGTGGGCCCGGCCACGCACCTCTTCGAACACCTGCACGCCGCGCCCAAGGTCTACGAGGCCCGGGTGGAATGGGGCACGGAGACGGACACCGGTGACCTGCACGGCCGTCCGATACATCAGGGAGACGCGGCCGCGCTCACCCCCGAGCGCCTCGAAGAAGCACTGCGCCCCTTCCTCGGCTGGTCGGATCAGGTGCCCCCCGCCACCAGCGCGAAGAAGCTCGGAGGCGAGCCCGCCTACCGCAAGGCCCACCGGGGTGAAGCCGTGGACCTGCCTCCGTCGCGCGTGTACCTGCACACCGCGCGCTGGCTTTCGCACCACCTGCCCACCGCCAGCGTCCTGGAAATCACCTGCCGCGGCGGCTACTACGTCCGCTCCCTGGCCCGCGATTTGGGACGTGCACTCGGCTGCGGCGCGCACCTCTCCACGCTGAAGCGCACGGCCATTGGCCCCTGGAAGGACCCCGGTCACGGCGCGCGCATCGAGCTGCACGGCCGGGACCTGCTCCCCTGGACGCCCTCGCGCCCGCTCACGGATCAAGACGTGGGCGCCCTGCGCCAGGGCCAGTCCATCCCCGCCACGCCGCTCCAGCCCCCGGACTGGCGCCTGCCCGGGGGCTACCCGGAACCCACCGGCCCGGTGCGGGGCTTCCATCAGGGGAAGCTGACCTTCCTGCTCACCATGCGGGACGGAGCCCTCTGGCCCGAGACAGAGCTGCGCGGCGGAGTCTAGAACGGGCGGCCCATGGCCCCTCCCGACCTGAAGACCGTCGAGCTCACCCCGGAGCTCTGGCCCGACCTCGAGAAGCTCTTCGGACCCAACGGCGCCTGCGGCGGCTGCTGGTGCATGTTCTGGCGCATCCCGGAGGGCGAGCGCTACGACGACGTGCGAGGCCCCGAGGCGAAGCGCCGCTTCAAGGCCCTGGTCGCGAGCGGCGAGGCCAGGGGCATCCTCGCCTACGCGGACGGCGAACCCGTGGGCTGGGCCACCTTCGGCCCGCGCCGCTCCTTCTCGCGCCTGGACCGCGCCCCCAGCCTCACCTGCGATGACGCGGACACCGTCACCTCCGTGCCCTGCTTCTTCATCCACCGGAACTGGCGCAACCAGGGCGTGGCCACCGCGCTGCTCGCCGCCGTGGAGGCCGTGGTGCGCCGCGAGGGCCCCGCCACCCTCGAAGGCTATCCGGTGAAACCGCCCCAGGGCTCGGCGCGCGTCAGCAACGCCATGGCCTACACGGGCACGCTCCCGTTCTTCCTCAAGCGGGGCTACGTCCACGTCGCGGACCGCCCCGCCGGCAAGCAGCGCGTGCGCAAGGCGCTCAAGCCCGCGCGCAGGAAGTGATGCCTCCGGTCACCACCCCGGGGGGTGGGGGAGATGATGACTGTCATCACCGCTGGTGACTGTTGTCACCACCCCGGTTTTCGCGTCATCGCCGCGTAACCCGTTGAAGTCATTCAGGGTGTGCCGGCTCGGGGGGCTGGCACGACGCGAGCAATAGGTCCCGGCATGACCGCTTCCGCAACGGAAGCCGCTCCACCCGGAGATCGAAAATGACCATCCACAAGTCCGCTTCCCCCGCCATCGCCCACGCCCTCCACAACAAGTCGGCTCTCGGGAACAAGGAGCTCGCCGTCCTGCGCGGCCCCACGTCCCCGGCGAAGCAGGCCGCGGAGATGAAGGCCACCCTCAACAACATGAAGTCGCAGATGGAGGGCCTGAAGGCGCAGCTCCAGGACCTGAAGTCGCGGCAGGCGCACCACGGCGACGGCTTCTCCACGCACCACGGCCACGGCTGCTTCGGCCCCCGGCGCGACAACTGGCAGCCCAAGGACCTGGGCGCCATGGTGGAGATGAACAAGCTGAACCAGACCTCCGGCCCCATCGGCGCCGACCAGTTCGCGGACAGCATCGAGGCCGCCGTCGGAGACCTGGACGGCCAGGCCGCCTCCAGCGAGTACCGCGCCGTCGCGGACTGGGCCGCCAACAACCGCGAGCGCCTCACCCCGGAGGCCCGCAAGGTGATGGACATCTACAGCAAGTACGCGGCGCTCTCCCAGGCGCGCGGCGAGTCCGGCATCCCCCAGGGCGACTTCAAGAAGATGCTCGCGGAGATGCGCGACGTGGGGGACGCCAGCGCGAAGAAGGCGCTCGCCCACCTGGACAGCAAGACCCACGGCGGCACGGTGTCCGGCCAGGACATGGCCCGCGCCATCAGGAACGGCACCGCGGATCACGACGGCCAGGCCGGCGGCGCGGAGCTGAAGGAGTTCGAGAAGTGGGCCGCCAGGAACCAGAGCCGCCTGTCCCCGGAGGCCAAGGAGGTCCTGGACGTCTACCGCAAGCACACGAAGGCGGCGCAGGCGCAGGGCCGCACCGGCCTCACCGACGCGGAGACCGCCGCCATGAACCGCGAGCTGCGCCAGGTGGGCGCCGGTGACGTGAGCGCCCGCAAGGCCACGGAGGCGCTCGACAAGCAGAACGGCCCCATCTCCGGCGAGGACCTCACCCAGGCCATCAAGGAGGGCATCTCCGACACGGACGGCCACTCCACCACCTCCGAGCTGCGGGAGTTCGAGAAGTGGGCCGCCAGGAACGAGAGCCGCCTCACGCCCGAGGCCCGGGAGGTCCTGAAGACCTACCAGCACGCCGCGAGGAAGGCCGGCCCCGAGGGCATGACCCAGAAGGAGACCGAGGCCATGTTCAAGAAGATGGAGGGCTTCAAGACCTTCCACGACAGCTCCATGCGCGACGCGCTGGAGGGCCTGGACGCCAAGCAGGGCCCCATCTCCGGCAGCGACCTGACCGCCGCCATCGAGAAGGGCGCGGGCGACCTGGACGGCAACGCGGCCGGCACCGAGTTCACCGACACGATGAAGTGGGCGCGCATGAACTACGACCGCCTCACGCCGGAGGCGAAGAAGGTGGTGGACACCTACGAGAAGTACGCCACCCGCGCGCAGGCCCACGGCTCCACGGGCATCGACCAGAAGGACTTCAACCGGATGATCAACGAGATGAAGTTCATCAGCACCCCGCGCCCCACGCGCTCCATGTTCTACGCGGCCTGAGCCGGGAAACGGGGGGAGTCGCGGAAGCAGGGGGGAGAGGTGCCCCGGACCTTCGGGGGAGGGTCCGGGGCCCTTCATTTTCTACAGGCGCGTCAGTGCTTCTTCGCCTTGGCGATGGTGGCGTGCGCCTCCTTCACCACGTTCTCCACGGTGAAGCCGAACTTCTGCTGCAGCGCCTTGATGGGGGCGGACGCGCCGAAGCTGCGCATGCCGATGACGCTGCCCGTGTGGCCCACCCAGCGCTCCCAGCCGAACGCCGCGCCCTTCTCCACCGCGACGCGCGCCTTCACGCTCGGGGGCAGCACGCGGTCCTGGTACTCCTGGGGCTGCTGCTCGAACAGCTCCCACGACGGCATGCTCACCACGCGCGCCTTCACGCCCTCGGCCTTGAGCTTCTCCGCGGCCTCCACCACCAGCGCCACCTCCGTGCCCGTGCCGATGAGGATGACGTCCGGCGTGCCGCCCTCCGCCTCCAGCAGCGTGTACGCGCCCTGGGCCACGCCGGACGCGGGCGCGAACTTCGTGCGGTCCAGCGTGGGCACCGGCTGACGCGACAGCACCAGCACCACCGGGTGGTGCTGCTGCTGCGCGATGTAGCGCCACGCCTCGGTCACCTCGTTCGCATCGCCGGGGCGCAGCACGATGTTGCCCGGCACCGCGCGCAGGGACATCAGCTGCTCCACCGGCTGGTGCGTGGGGCCGTCCTCGCCCAGGCCAATGGAGTCGTGCGTGAAGATGTGGATGGACGGAATCTCCATCAGCGACGACAGGCGCATGGCGGGCCGCTCGTAGTCACTGAAGATGAGGAACGTGGCGCCGTAGCCGCGCACGTGGCTCAGGTTGAGCCCGTTGACGATGGAGCCCATCGCGTGCTCGCGCACGCCGAAGTGGATGTTGCGCCCCGAGTACTCGCCCGGCTTCATGGACGTGGACGCGGAGATGTACGTCTTCGTGGAGGGGTTCAGGTCCGCGGAGCCGCCCACCAGCCACGGGTAGTTCTTCGCCAGCGCGTTGAGCACCTTGCCGCCGGACTCACGCGTGGCCATGCCCTTCGGGTCCGCGGGGAACACCGGCAGCTCCTTGTCCCAGCCCTCGGGCAGCTCGCGCTTGAGCAGCGCGTCCAGCTCGCGAGCCAGCTCCGGGTGCTGCTTGCGGTAGTCCGCGAGCGACTTCTCCCACGCGGCGTGCAGCGCCTTGCCGCGAGCGCCCAGGCGCTCCTGGAAGCGCTCGCGCACGCCGTCGGGGACCAGGAACTGCGCGTCCTCGGGCCAGCCGTAGGCCTTCTTGGTGGCCTTGATTTCGTCCGCGCCCAGGGGCTCGCCGTGGGCGCTGGCGGAGCCCTGCTTCTTGGGCGAGCCGTAGCCGATGAACGAGTTGACGATGATCAGCGTGGGCTTGCCGCGCTCGTCCTTGAAGGACTTGTAGGCCCTGGACAGCGCGTCCAGGTCGTTGGCGTCGGTGACCTTGAGCACGCGCCAGCCGTAGCCCTCGAAGCGGCGGCCCACGTCCTCGGTGAAGGCCAGGTCGGTGCTGCCGTCGATGGAGATGTGGTTGCTGTCGTAGATCCAGCACAGGTTGGGCAGCTGGAGGTGGCCCGCGAGCGACGCGGCCTCGGACGCCACGCCCTCCATCATGTCGCCGTCGCCGCAGAGGGCGTAGACGTCATGGGTGAACAGGTCGAAGCCCGGCTTGTTGAAGTGGCTGCCCAGCCACTTGCTGGCAATGGCCATGCCCACGCTGTTGGACACGCCCGCGCCCAGGGGGCCGGTGGTGGTCTCCACGCCGGTGGTCCAGTGGTACTCCGGGTGGCCCGGCGTGGCGGAGTCCAGCTGGCGGAAGTTGCGGATGTCGTCCAGGGACACGGCCGGCACGTCCAGCACCCTGGCGTCCTTCACGCGCTTCACGCCCGCCAGGTGCAGCAGGCTGTAGAGCAGCATGGACGCGTGGCCGTTGGACAGGATGAAGCGGTCGCGGTCCGGCCAGTTCGGCGTGGCCGGGTCGTACCTCAGCTCCTGCTGCCACAGCTGGTAGGCCACGGGCGCCAGCGCCATGGGCGCGCCCGGGTGGCCGGAATGAGCCTTCTCCACCGCGTCCATGGACAGCGTGCGGATGGTGTTGATTGCCTGGGTATCGATCTTCTCGGTCGTCATGCGGCCTCCCGCGCAGGACTGCGTCGCGGGCGCACCATGCCGTAACTGGGGCCTCCGCGCCGCACCAAACGCGCCCGTCCGTCGACGGGCGCACGCCCATTCCGGGAATTACCGCCGAGCCGTCGCGCCCCGGGGCGTCTTCCCTCGGGTCAGGTGGTTCACCGCCTCACCCAGCCCCTCCACGGTGAGGGCGAACATGGGGAATACATTGGCGATGACCGCGATGGTCCCCGTGCGCCACGACCCGCGAGGCTCCGGGTTGAGCCACACGTTGCGCTCGAAGTGCTGCGCCAGTTGCATCAGCCACGTCAGGCCCTCCAGCCCCTCCTGCCGGTACTGGCCATTCGCGTCCGTGCGGATGCCCAGCTCATACGGGGCCATGGACGCATCGCCCACCATCACCAGCTTGTGATGCCGTCCCACCTGCGCGGTGAGCTCCGGCACGGTGATGCCGCCCGTCAGCTGCGGCGTGGCGTACAGCTTCCCGTAGACGCAGTTGTGGAAGTAGTAGGTGCGCAGCTCCTTGAAGTGCGTGGCCTGGCTGGCGACGCTGAACAGCCGGCTCACCAGGTGCGCGTAGGGATCCATGGATCCGCCCACGTCCATGCACAACACCACGCGCGTGTTGGGCCGGCGCGGCGGACGCGTCACCACCTCCAGCTCGCCCGCGTTCTTCGCGGTGGCGGCGATGCTCTCTTCGATGTCCAGCTCCTCCGCCACGCCCTCGCGCGCGAAGGCCCGCAGCTTGCGCAGCGCCACCGCCATCTGCCGGGTGTCCAGCACCAGGTCATCGCGGTAGCCCGCGTACTTGCGCGCGCCGGCCTGCCACAACGCCTGACCCTGACGGCCCCCGGTGCCGCCAATGCGCACGCCCTGCCGCGCCATGCCGCTGTTGCCAAAGGCAGACGCGCCGCCCGTGCCCACCCAGCGCGTGCCGCCGTCGTGGCGCTCGGTCTGCTCCTTCAGCCGCTCCTCCAGCTGCCGCCGCAGCTCCTCCGGATCCCACTGCTCCAGGAGCGCCAGCTCCTCCGGGCTCAGGTCGGTGCGCTCCTTCGCCTCCTCCAGCCAGGACAGCAGCTCCTCGGTGAGCTTCAGCGCGTCGGAAGCCACGCCCTGGAAGTGCGCGAGGAACGCCTGGTCAAAGGCATCCAGCTGCGCCTCCGAGTGCACCAGGAGCGCGCGCGCCACGTGGTAGAACCCATCCAGGCTGCTGTCATGCAGCCCGGCCTTCAGCGCCCCGGCCAGGGCGAGCGCCTCCTGAGCGCCCACCTTCACCCCGCGCCTTCGCAGCTCGTAGAAGAACGGCAGGAACATGGCGTGTCCCTTACGCGCGCGTCCGCCGGCCGCGTCCGAAGGCTTCCGCCACCGCCACCAGGTCCTGCTCCTTCTTGAGCAGCGCGCCCAGGAACGGCAGCTGTTCGTCCAGCTTCAGCTCCATCACCCCGTTGGCCTTGAGCACTGAAATCCAGTCGACGAGCTCGCTGGTGGAGGGCCGCTTGCGCAGCCGTGTCATCGCGCGCAGCTCGTAGAAGACCTTCAGCGCCTGGTCCGCCAGCGCTGCGTCCAGCCCCGGGTGGTGCACGTCCACGATGCGCTGCATGAGGTCGCGGTCCGGGAAGTCGATGAAGTGGAACACGCACCGGCGCAGGAACGCGTCAGGCAATTCCTTCTCGTTGTTGCTGGTGATGAGCACCACGGGGCGGTGCTTCGCCACCACCTCGTCGTTCGTCTCGGAGATGCGGAAGCGCATCCGGTCCAGCTCGTGGAGCAGGTCGTTGGGGAACTCCAGGTCCGCCTTGTCCACCTCGTCGATGAGCAACACCACCCGCTCCGGCGACGCGAACGCCTCGCCCAGCGGCCCCAGGCGGATGTATTTCCGGATGTCTCGCACGTCCCCGTCCCCGAAGCGCGAGTCATACAGCCGCTGCACGGTGTCGTAGACATACAAGCCATCCTGCGCGCGCGTGGTGCTCTTCACGTGCCAGGTGAGCAGCTTCAATCCCAGACCCTGGGCAATCGCTTCCGCCAGCAGCGTCTTGCCGGTGCCGGGCTCGCCCTTGACCAGCAGCGGCCGCTCGAGCGTCAGCGCGCAGTTGACGGCCGCCTGCAGGCCCTCGCTCGTGAGGTAGGAGTCAGTGCCGCGGAAGCGAACGGAAGGGGGAACCGGAGTCATGATGGGTTCCTTTAACATCCCGGGGAATGTTTCCATCCCTCGCCGGGCGGATGGGTGTATATCCTGCCCCACATGGCCCCACTTTCCCTTGAGACCGAACTGCGCGAGATGGTCCGTCGCGAGTTGCAACTGCAACTGGCTCCCGTTCAGAAGGCCGTCGCCCGGATGGCCCATGGGCTGGATGCCCTGGACGACCTGCGGGAGATGATTGAACGGCTCGCGCCGCTCTCCAGCCGCCTGGGGGCCGTGGCGGGCGTGCGCACGCCCACGCTCGCGCCGGAGCCGGTCCGCCGCCGTCCGGGCCGTCCGCCGAAGGCTGCTCCCGCCGTGAAGGCGCCGGCCGCGAAGGCCGCGCCCGCCGCGAAGGCCGCGCCCGTCGCGAAGCCGGCCGCCGCGCCCGCCGCGAAGTCCCCGGGCCGTCCGCCGAAGGCCGCCGCCGAGGAAGGTCAGGCCTGCGCCGTCATCGGGTGCAAGCGCCAGAGCCGCTCCAAGGGCTACTGCTCTGCGCACTACCAGAAGCTGCGCCTGCTCATCCGCACCGGCCGCCGCCCGGAGGCGTGGGTGGATGGCGCGAAGCCGCAGTCGGTCCCGGACGTCACGCTGCCGCGGGGCCGCGCGGGAAGCCAGGCGCTGAAGGAGGCCGCGAAGCCGGTCCCCGCGCCCGCGGCGCCGCCCAAGCCCAAGGCCTGGGTGCGCAAGAAGGGCTCCGGTGGCGGCATGGTGTCGCTGACCTGACGGGGGACGTCGGCCGTGCGTCTCCCCGCGTGACGGGTCGCTCCGAGCGGCCCGGCGTGCGTCCGACACGCGCTGCTTCCTTCCATTGACATGCGGGCCGTGGAGGTGTGAATCCCGGCCCCATGAGCGAGCAATATCCAGTCACCGTCGCGGTCCGCCGTCCCGACGGTTCGGTGGAGCAGGTTCGGGTGGGAACGGCGTATCGGAACGGCGACGGCTTCACGCTGCAGTTGGGTGAGCTGTCCATGAGCGCCACGCCCGTCGCGGCGTCGGCCCCGGCGTACCGCCGCCCCGCGTCCTCGGGCGCCCCGTCCGGTGGCGGCGGTGGTGGTGGCGGCGACGGCATGCTCCTGCCCAACTACGGCCGCAGCAAGGGCGCCCCCGTCTACGGCGCCAGCCTCCAGGACCTGGAGTTCTACGCCAACGGCGCGCGCCGCTCCCTGGCGGACCCCAGCAAGTCGCGCTGGCACGACAAGGAGCGCCAGCTCCTGGCCGCCATCGAGGCGGAGATTGCCCGGCAGCGCGGCGAGGGCGGCGGTGGCGAGCCCCCCTCGCGCGGCGGTGGTGGTGGCCGGGGCGGTGGCTACGGCTTCGGCAACCCGCCGGACGACGGCGACATCCCGCCTCCCGGCGACGACGACAACATCCCCTTCTGAGGGGAGCCGCGGGCCCCGCGACAAGAATAATCGGTCGCGGGCGATCCATTCGGGCCCGCCCGGGTCAATGGAAAGAGGGCCCGGCCCGGCCAGCGGGAAATCTGATGTTCCGCGCTCTCCGTAGTGGGGGCGCGGCCCCTGGCCGACGCGAGGGTGATTGACGGTGTCGAGCCAAGGGCAGACACAGTGGGTGGGTTGGAATTCGCTGAAAGTGAATTGACACGTCGCGTGTGATTCATTCCACGTCGATAGCGTCACTTTTGAAGCATTCCGCATCCCACGGATTTCACAGGCATTGGGGGCTCTTCTGTCCTGGCGTGCACTTCACGGGTGACGCGTCCACGAACAGGAACTCCGTCTTTCCAAGGGCTTAGGAAGTGGCCTGGAACGTGCTCTATGCACGAGGGCCCGGGAATCCATCCCGTCCGGCGAGGCTGTGAAATCGCGAGGCCATGGAAATGACCGAACGGGTATGTGTGGTGGGCGCGGGTTCCTTCGTCCCCGCGCGAACCATCTCCAACGAGCGGATCGCCAAGGCGATCCCCGGTTGGTCGGCAGCCCGCATCGAAGAGAAGATTGGCATCAAGGAGCGCCGGTTCCTCTGGGACTTCGACGACGAGACGGGCCGCGCCATCCCCCCTCCGGACGACGTGATGGGGCACTTCTATCCGGCGACGAACACGGACATGTGCGAGGTGTCGCTGCGCCAGGCCCTGTCGCGCGGCGGCGTGGACCCGAAGGAGCTGGACGCGCTCTTCGTGGTGACGTGCACCCCGGACGCGCCGCACTTCAACCACGACGCCATGGCGCTGCACGAGCGGCTGGGCCTGCGCGAGGACGCCTTCGCGCTGGTGGTGGACGACGGCTGCGGCGGCACGCCCTACGTGCTGGACCTGGTGCGCAAGATGATGGACGGCGGCCGCTTCCGCACGGTGGCGGTGGTGGCCTCGGCGTTCACCTCGCCGCTGCTCAACCGGGAGGTCTACACGGACGAGCTGCCGCCCACGCCGGGCCGCCCCAAGGCGCTCAACGCCTACCTGTCCATGTATGTCTTCGGGGACGGCGCGGGCGCGGTGGTGCTGCGCAGGCAGGAGGGGCCGGAGGACGGCCCGGGCATCCTCTCCTCGTTCTCCGGCAACGCGTACGCGGAGCTGGTGTCACGCCGGGGCGGCGGCATGCTGAAGCTGCCCTACCAGCCAGGTCGCACGCGCCCCTCCGACATGGCCTTCGTGGTGGACGGCTTCAAGGTCGCGCGCAGCTACCCGGAGTACATGCAGAGGTGCCTGGACGCGGTGCTCACGCCCGCCGTGCGGGAGCAGGTCAAGCGCTACTACTTCCACCAGCCCAACAAGCGGGTGATGGACGCGTTCGTGAACCGCGCGGGCCTGCCGAAGGAGGCCGTGGCCTGCAACGTGGACCGGATTGGCAATACTTCCGCGGCCGGGATGTTGATTCTCCTGGCGGACGACCTGGAGCAGGGTCGCGTCGCACTCGGTAGCGGGGATCTCGTGGTGGTAGCGGCTGTCGGGGCCAACGTTCATTATGGGGCCCAGCTCGTGCGCCTGTAGCGCGCACGGGTGTTCATCTCCTCCCCCCCGGAGATTCCCCCCTCTATGAGTGAGCAGCGCAAGGAAGTCACGATCCTGGAGCCGGCCATCGCGCAGGACCTGGAGAAGCGCCTGGCCCTGACGACCCCTGACGACACGGCCCGAGGCATGTTCTTCAACGGCGCGCTGAACGCGGTGCGCATCCTGGGCGGCGACGCTGCGGTGGAGAAGTGCCTGGCGGCGGTGCAGGAGAAGAAGTTCGTGGACTTCTTCAACTACCCGGTGTCGGGCTTCCTGAAGCTGTCCTTCACGGGAGCGCAGTTGATGGGGCCGCAGCTGGGCGGCTTCGACGCGATGTTGCGCAAGATGGGCACGCAGGCCACCACGGACTTCCTGTCCTCGGCGGCGGGCAAGACGCTGCTGCTGCTCGCGGGGGACAGCCCCAAGCGGCTGGTGACGAACCTGCCCACGGGCTACCGCGCGGCGGTGAGCTACGGCGAGCGCTCCGTGGATTGGTCCAGCGACCGGGCGGGCCGGCTGGTGATGAAGCGCGACTTCATGCCGCCCGCGTACCACGAGGGCGTGCTCCAGGCGGTCATCGAGGCGCTGGGCGCCCGAGGCGTCCAGGTGAAGGGCCGCCAGACGGGCCCGGTGGACACGGAGTACGCGCTGTCCTGGCAGTGACCGCGGCACCACCCCCACGGCGCTCGACGAAGGATGGGTTTGCGCATGGCCCGGGAACAGGCAGGAGCCACGGTGCGGCTGCAGTCCGGCACGGAGTGGGTGTATGCCTTTCGCTCGCAGGAGGACGCCGCCACGCCGCCGGATGAAGCGGTGTGCGCGGCGGCGCCCTTCGCGCCCACCGTGAAGCTGGGCGCGGGCCTCTACGTGCCCGCGGGCGACGGCGGCTACGAAAGGGTGGGCTCGGCCACGGCCTGCTTCCGGCTGACGGACCGCGCCTTCACCCCGGGAACGTTGGTGCCGTTCCACGCGCGCTTCCTCCTGCCGGTGGGCGCGTTCACCGCGCAGGGCGAGTGCGTGCTCGTGAGCAACGACCAGCCCCAGGCAGGGGTGGTGCTCGCCGGAGGCGCGCTCAAGCTGGTGGAGGTGCCACCGGGCTTCGTGGGCGGCGTGATGACGAACCTGAGCGTGTTCAACCCGCTCAAGCTGCCCGGCTTCGCCACGGGCTCGTACTACACGCTCTACACCTTCCGGAAGGAAGGCATGGACACTCCCTCGCCCTGACCGCCGGCCCGGCGTACCGGCCCCTCTCCCGGCCTGCCTGGATGGGCAGGAATGTCGGGGTTGTCTGGGAGAATGCGTCCCTGGCCATCCGACGCCATCACGAGGGGGACGCATGGAAAGCAGGTGGAATCCGCTCTACGAGTCGCTCGGCTACCGGCCGCCCGCGGCAGGCCGGGCCGCGCTCTCTGGGGCGCCGCAGGAGGACACGGACCTGCCGCTCCTGGGCCCCGAGGAACTGGAGGCGCTCAAGTCCGCCTTCCTCCGTGAACCGGAGGACGTGCTGCGCTGGACGGAGAGCAGCCTGGGCGCGAGGGTCACGGTGGGCGCGTTCGTGGAGGCGCTGCGCGAGCTCGAGCTGCTCTTCACGGACCCCGGCCAGCTCCAGGAGCAGCTGGACGCGACGGAGCGCCACGCCCGGCAGGGGACGGGAGGACTGCCCGCGGACTTCACCTTCCCGCTGCGGACGGAGGAGATCCCCATCGACCCCACGCGCACGCGCTTCGAGCCCCAGGCGGACCTGCGCGGCTGGCTGTTGTTCAGCGGCCCGGTGTGGCTGGAGCAGGGAGCGGCGGCGCGGCAGGCTCCGTTCCGCTGGCACTTCGGCGCGAAGAGCCGCTTCGTCTACCCGCTGCGCGAGCCGGAGCCGGGCCGTCCGGTGGAGGTGGCGCTCGTCGGGGACTTCGGCACGGGCGAATACGCCTCCCGATACATCGCCCGGCAACTGGTGATGCGCGGCGAGCGCCTGGACTGCGCGGTGCACCTGGGCGGCGTCTTCTACGCGGGCCGCCAGGGCGAGTTCGACGCGAACGTGGCGGAGCCGCTGGAGCCGCTGCTCGGGACGACGGCGCTGCTGACGCTGAACGCGCCGCCGGAGATGCGCTCGGGAGCGGGGGCCTACTTCCGCTACCTCGACGAGCGGCGAGGCGCGGGCTCTCGTCACCCGCAGGAGGGCAGCTACTTCTGCCTCGCCGCGGAGCGCTTCCAGCTCATCGGTCTGGACACCGCCTGGTTCGAAGCGGACCGCCACCGCGAGCCCGCGCTGCTGCAATGGCTGGAGCAGCGCCTGTCGGAGGGGCGCCGGCGGGGCGCGATGAACATCCTGCTGAGCCACGCGGCACCCTACGGGCCGGACGCGAAGCGGCTCACTCCACTGGTGACCGAGGACCTGCGCATGCTGGTCGTGGAGCGTGAATGGGTGGACCTCTGGTGCTGGGGAGGCGCGCGGGCCGGAGCGCTCCATGACCGGGCGCCGGGCCTGCCCTTCCTCGGCGCCAGCCTGGGCCACGGCGGCTTCCCCTCCGAGCGGCGGGATGCCCCGGAGGACCCGGTGGCGCCGGTGCGCTTCTTCGAATCCCGGCCACGCTTCCCGGAATGGACAGGCGTGCGGCAGGACCGGGGCAACCACGGTCACGCGACGCTGTGGCTGCACGCGGACGGCACGGCGTCGCTGCGCTACACGGACTGGATGGGACAGGTGCGCTGCGAAGCGACCCTGGCGCGCGAAGGGCTCCGGGGACCGGTGACGCTCAAGCAGCTCGACGTGAAGGAGTGAATCAGGGGCCCTCAGGGCCCGGTGATGCCGCGCTCCTTCATGTACTTGCGCAGGCCCGCGGCGCCCTGGGCGCGCACCTTGTTGTGGAGCAGCGGCGTCCACCCGAGCGCCCAGCCCACAGGCCCCAGCGCCTGCCGCGACCAGGTCCAGAAGGGGAACCGGTCGGTGTGGCGGATGATCTTCCCGTCGGCGAACTCGAAGGATGCGTCGATGCGGTTGAGCACCTTCCGGCCCGTCTGGCTGAAGGTGTAGCGCGCATCCCAGTGGGCGCGGCCGGCGCGGTCATCGGCATCCACCTGGCTGAAGACGAGCTCCAGGTCTTTCCCGCGCTCCAGCAGCATGCGCCACATGGAGGTGGCCTCCGCGTAGCGCAGCCCCTGGAACACGGCGTCGTTGAACTCCACGTCCGGGTGGTAGCAGGCGGCCATGCCGTCCGCGTCGCGCCGCTGGAAGGCCGAGTAGAAGTCGGTGATGAGCTGGGAGTGCGGGTGCATGGCGCCGGTCTAGCAGACCCGTCCGGTCGCGCGCTCGGGGGGACCTGGAAGGGCGGCAGGCGGAAACGGCCGAGCAATGGAAGGAACCGCATGGCAGAGTCCGCCGCATGGCTCGCGACATCGTCATCTGGCCCCACAAGGTTCTCACCTCGCCCACCCAACCCGTGACCGACTTTGGCCCGGCGCTCGAAGCGCTCCTCCAGGAGATGTCGGAGGCCATGGCGGAAGCCAAGGGCATCGGCATCGCGGCCAACCAGGTGGGGGTCCCCCTGCGCGTGGCCATCGTCGGCCGCGAGGACGGCACCCAGTTCGAAATCGTGAACCCCCAGATGCTGTCGAAGGAGGGCAGCGTGAAGCTGGAGGAGGGCTGTCTCTCCGTGCCGGACGTCTGGGAGAAGTGCCCCCGCGTCGAGCGCGTGAAGGTCCGCTACCAGGACAAGGCGGCCCAGTGGCACGAACTGGAGGCGGACGGGCGGCTCGCGCACGTGCTCCAGCATGAAATCGACCACCTGGACGGCCACGTCTTCGTGGACCACCTCTCCAGCCTCAAACGCACCCTCATCCTGGACCGCATGAAGAAGCTGCAGAAGTCGCTCGCGCGGCGGAAGGAAGAGCCCTCGGAGGGCAAGGGGCCGAAGCGCTCCTGACCGTAAGCGGTGGAGACGCCGGGCGCGCTACGCTCGAGCGCATGGAATCGCGCCCCGTCCCCCGCCAGGTCCAGGCCTTCCGTGAGGAGTACCGGGCCCGTGGCATCGGGCCTGGCTACCGGGGGCAGGTCCACTTCGCCTTCACCAGCCTCGTCTGCCTGGGGGGAATCGCCCTGGCGCTGAGCCGGGTGGCGGCCCCCCGCCTCTGGGAACTGCTCGGAGTCCCCGCGGTCATCGCGCTCGCGAACACGGTCGAGTTCCTCGGCCACCGGGGCCCGATGCACCACCGCACCCGGGGCCTGGGCCTGATGTTCGAGAGGCACACCGTCCAGCACCACCGCTTCTTCACCCACGAGGCGATGGCCTACGCGTCCCCCCGGGACTTCAAGATGGTGCTCTTCCCCCCGGTGCTGCTCCTCTTCTTCCTGGGAGCCATCGCCGCCCCCCTGGGCGCGCTTTGCTTCGTGCTCATCTCCCACAACGCGGGCTGGCTCTTCGTCGCCACGGCGCTTGGCTACTACCTCGCATACGAGTGGGTGCACTTCGCCACGCACCTGCCGAGCAGCCATTGGAGCGCCCGGTTGCCTGGCGTCGCCTTCCTCCGGCGCCACCATCAGGTCCACCACGACCCCACCCGAATGGGGCGCCACAACTTCAACATCACGTTTCCGCTCGGAGACGGGCTCTTCGGGACGCGATGGCGCGCCCCGTTGGACGAGGGGCAGGCGGCACGCCGAGGCAAGTGACGGCGAAAGAGGAAAGCCGTACCCGGGGGTTCACACGATGGAGCGGCGTGCTCATATCCCCGGCGTCCCGGGAGGGATGATCAGGCCCGGATCAATCAGGGTTTGACGTCGCTGAACCAAAGCGTTAGAGAGTGAACCCCCGCGCAACGAACCGCTGGCCTCCGGGCCACGGGAAGTCAGCGTGGGGGAAGAAAAGGGTCGACGAAGGGTGTTGATCCCGAACGCGGCAAAGAGGTAGAAGCCGCGCCCCGCTCGAACTGCTCCGAGAGCAGCAGGTCGGAACGCAGAGCGGACAGCAGCAAGCGGTCGCCACCAAAATGGTTGATCGCGGATGCGGCGGTGGTAGAAGCCGCGCCCCTCGCTTTGAAGCCCGCGCACTGGCGCGGAAGGCACTTCGGAGAGAGAGCAGCACCGACAAGGAAATAGGGCAGTCAACGAGCGGGTTGACAGCGAATGCGGCGAAGAGATAGAAGCCGCGCCCCACCGAAGAAGCAGGCGTCCGGCAGGCAACAAAACGGACGCAAGGCGGTGAAGGAAGCTGACAGCAAGCGGTTGACAGGGAAGACGGCGCTGAAGTAGAAGCCGCTCCCCTTCGAAAGAAAGCGGCGGAAGTCACTGGACGGCGCCGACGAGATTCGAAGCAGCCCGCAGGACGCAAAAGCGAAGTTGACGCTGACTGCGAACTGAAATAGAAGCTGCAACCCCGCCGGTTGAGACGAAACCGGCAGCGAAGTAGACGGTAACAAAAGTCGCGAGGCAACACAAGCGGCTCGGTCTTTGAAAACCAAATAGCAAGCCCAAGCAGTAATGGATTGCGGAAACCGCAGTCAATTTTTTGAGGGCATCTTCGCCTTGAGGGCAGCGCTGAAAAGCGCAGCGAGAGGGAAGTGCCGACGAATCAGCGAGCCGAGACTCCTTAGCCGGGTCTCGGGGGACGCCGGTTCAAGCAAACCAAGAATACAATTGGAGAGTTTGATCCTGGCTCAGAACGAACGCTGGCGGCGTGCCTAACACATGCAAGTCGAGCGCGAATGGGGAAACCCTAGTAGAGCGGCGCACGGGTGCGTAACACGTGGATAATCTGCCTGGATGCCTGGGATAACCAGTCGAAAGATTGGCTAATACCGGATAAGCCCACGGTCTCTTCGGAGACTGAGGGAAAAGGTGGCCTCTGTATACAAGCTATCACAACCAGATGAGTCCGCGGCCCATCAGCTAGTTGGCGGGGTAATGGCCCACCAAGGCGACGACGGGTAGCTGGTCTGAGAGGACGATCAGCCACACTGGAACTGAGACACGGTCCAGACTCCTACGGGAGGCAGCAGTGGGGAATTTTGCGCAATGGGCGAAAGCCTGACGCAGCAACGCCGCGTGTGTGATGAAGGTCTTTGGATTGTAAAGCACTTTCGACCGGGACGAAACCGTAAAGCCTAATACGCTTTGCCTTGACGGTACCGGGAGAAGAAGCACCGGCTAACTCTGTGCCAGCAGCCGCGGTAATACAGAGGGTGCAAGCGTTGTTCGGAATTATTGGGCGTAAAGCGCGTGTAGGCGGCTTTGCAAGTCGGGTGTGAAAGCCCTCAGCTCAACTGAGGAAGTGCGCCCGAAACTGCAGAGCTTGAGTGCCGGAGAGGGTGGCGGAATTCCCCAAGTAGAGGTGAAATTCGTAGATATGGGGAGGAACACCGGTGGCGAAGGCGGCCACCTGGACGGTAACTGACGCTGAGACGCGAAAGCGTGGGTAGCAAACAGGATTAGATACCCTGGTAGTCCACGCCGTAAACGATGAGAACTAGGTGTCGTGGGAGTTGACCCCCGCGGTGCCGTAGCTAACGCATTAAGTTCTCCGCCTGGGAAGTACGGTCGCAAGACTAAAACTCAAAGGAATTGACGGGGGCCCGCACAAGCGGTGGAGCATGTGGTTTAATTCGACGCAACGCGCAGAACCTTACCTGGTCTTGACATCCTCGGAATCCTTCAGAGATGAGGGAGTGCCCGCAAGGGAACCGAGAGACAGGTGCTGCATGGCTGTCGTCAGCTCGTGTCGTGAGATGTTGGGTTAAGTCCCGCAACGAGCGCAACCCTCGCCTTTAGTTGCCACGCAAGTGGATCTCTAGAGGGACTGCCGGTGTTAAACCGGAGGAAGGTGGGGATGACGTCAAGTCCTCATGGCCTTTATGACCAGGGCTACACACGTGCTACAATGGCCGGTACAGAGCGCTGCAAACCCGCGAGGGGGAGCTAATCGCAGAAAACCGGTCTCAGTTCAGATTGGAGTCTGCAACTCGACTCCATGAAGGCGGAATCGCTAGTAATCGCAGATCAGCACGCTGCGGTGAATACGTTCCCGGGCCTTGTACACACCGCCCGTCACACCATGGGAGTCGATTGCTCCAGAAGTCATCTCACCAAGAGATGCCCAAGGAGTGCTCGGTAACTGGGGTGAAGTCGTAACAAGGTAGCCGTAGGGGAACCTGCGGCTGGATCACCTCCTTTCTAAGGAGACCGGGTGTTGGACTCATCCTTCGGGAGAGTAGGCAACACCAGCAGCCTTCGGGCTGTCAGGTCTGACTAGGTCAAAGTTTCCGATAAACAATCCATTATGAACTTCGGGCTTGCTGTTTGGTTTTGAAGGACCGAGCGAAGGCGGCTCGGCTCTTTGAGAATGAAGGACGCTGTAGGGTTCTGCCGATGCTTTAGCCCCCACCTGGGCCTATAGCTCAGCTGGCTAGAGCGCGCGCCTGATAAGCGCGAGGTCGGTGGTTCAAGTCCACCTAGGCCCACCATTCTCCCTCATTGGGGGGACGAAGGCGGTGCCGACGCGAGAGTCGGGGCTGTAGCTCAGCTGGGAGAGCGCCAGCTTTGCAAGCTGGATGTCGTCGGTTCGAACCCGATCAGCTCCACAAGTTACCTGCTTCCAAGCAGGGACGTTCTTTGACAAGTGCATACGAAGGGTAAGTTGCAATTTCTGCTGAGTGAAGTTCTCAACAGAAGTGCCGACTTCGAAATCTGCTTTACCAGGCGCCGCGAGGCAGCCGGGTAGAGGGGAACGAAGTCTCCCACACAAGAAGAAGCAGTGAAGAGAACAGCAATAAAGAAAGTCTTCCGGGCCTGCTAGCGAAGAGCAGAGGCCTGGGCCTTGGTTTCGAGTTTCGACAATCCGCCGGGAGGCGGGCGTTGGACAAGAGATTAGGGCAAGTAAGCTACTAAGGGCGTGCGGTGGATGCCTAGGTGCCAAGAGGCGATGAAGGACGTGGGTGGCTGCGAAAAGCTTCGGGGAGTTGCCAACCAAACGTTGATCCGGAGATGTCCGAATGGGGAAACCCAGCGTGGCGAAGAGCTGCGTTACTGCAACCTGAATTCATAGGGTTGCAGAGCAAACCAGGGGAAGTGAAACATCTCAGTACCCTGAGGAAGAGAAAACAACGAGTGATTCCCAAAGTAGTGGCGAGCGAAATGGGAAGAGGCCAAACCAACGTCATGCAAATGGCGGTGGGGTAGCGGGTCCGCGGTAGGACTCTGGAGGGCTAGCGGAAGCACCTGGAAAGGTGCACCAAAGAGCGTGATAGTCGCGTACGCGAAAGCCGTCTGGAGCTGAGCGGGTTACCCAAGTAAGACGGGACACGTGCAATCCTGTCTGAATCTGCCGGGACCATCCGGTAAGCCTAAATACTCCTTGGCGACCGATAGTGAACAAGTACCGCGAGGGAAAGGTGAAAAGAACCCCGGTGAGGGGAGTCCAAAGAACCTGAAACCGCATGTCTACAAGCAGTTCGAGCACTACGGCGCAAGCCAGTGCGAGAGCGTACCTTTTGCATCATGATTCGGCGACTTAATATACGTAGCGAGGCTAAGCCGATAGGTGGAGCCGGAGCGAAAGCGAGTCCGAACAGGGCGCTAAGTTGCGTGTATTATAACCCGAAGCGGGGTGATCTACACATGGCCAGGTTGAAGTGCGGGTAACACCGCATGGAGGACCGAACTCATGAAAGTTGAAAATTTCTGGGATGAGCTGTGTGTAGGGGTGAAAGGCCAATCAAACTCCGTGATAGCTGGTTCTCCCCGAAAGATATTTAGGTATCGGCTCGGGTAATTCAATGCCGGAGGTAGAGCACTGAAACGGCTAGGGGTCTCACCAGATTACCAAACCGTATCAAACTCCGAATGCCGGCAATTGTTATCCCGGGACGCAGTCAGTGGGTGATAACGTCCATTGGCAAGAGGGGAATAACCCAGACCGACAGCTAAGGCCCCCAAATCTAGTCTAAGTGAACACTAGAAAGGATGTGGCAGGTCATTGACAACCAGGAGGTTGGCTTAGAAGCAGCCATCCTTTAAAGAAAGCGTAATAGCTCACTGGTCAAGACAGGCCGCGCCGAAAATGTAACGGGGCTCAAGACTAGTGCCGAAGCTTCGGGTCATGCATGTTTGGCATGCATGGCGGTAGGGGAGCGTCCCAGTTGCAGCGAAGGTGGACCGAAAGGGCCGCTGGAGCGACTGGGAGTGCTGATGCCGAAATGAGTAGCGATAAAGGGGGTGAGAAACCCCCTCGCCGTAAACCCAAGGTTTCCTGGGTCAAGTTAATCTTCCCAGGGTTAGCCGGGTCCTAAGCCGAGGCCGAAAGGCGTAGGTGATGGCAAGCAGGTTAATATTCCTGCGCCATCTTGCAGACGTTGAACTGAGGGAGGACGGAGAAAGCTAGGCGAGCTGACCGGTGGTTGTGTCAGTCTAAAGGCGTAGGGGTGTCGCGTACGAATAAAGGCGCGGCAGTCATCCCCGAGACCCCATGGCGCCCCGCAAGGGGTAAGTCGCTGATGCTCGGCTTCCAAGAAAAGTCCCGCAGGGAGTCTGCAGGGTGTCCGTACCGCAAACCGACACAGGTGGGTGAGGAGAAAATCCTAAGGCGCTTGAGAGAACTCTCCTCCAAGGAACTAGGCAAATTTCCACCGTAACTTCGGAAGAAGGTGGGCCTCTGGTAGGTGTAGGCGTACAGCCGAAGCCGAGAGAGGTTGCAGAGAAATGGCGGTAGCGACTGTTTACCAAAAACACAGGACTCTGCGAAGGCGACAAGCCGACGTATAGGGTCTGACTCCTGCCCGGTGCTGGAAGGTTAAGGGGATTCGTCAGCCGCAAGGCGAAGCGATGATCCGAAGCCCCAGTAAACGGCGGCCGTAACTATAACGGTCCTAAGGTAGCGAAATTCCTTGTCGGGTAAGTTCCGACCTGCACGAATGGAGTAACGACTTCCGCACTGTCTCGGAGAGGGACTCAGCGAAATTGAAATAGCTGTGCCGATGCAGTTTACCCGCAGCAAGACGGAAAGACCCCGTGAACCTTTACTACAACTTGACAGTGACACTAGGGATTGACTGTGTAGGATAGGTGGGAGCCTTTGAAGCCGGGCCGCTAGGTTCGGTGGAGGCAACGGTGAAATACCACCCTGTTGATTTCTGGTGTCTAACCACGTCTCGTCAGCCGGGACTGGGACACTGTCTGGTGGGTAGTTTGACTGGGGCGGTCGCCTCCCAAAAAGTAACGGAGGCGCGCGATGGTTCCCTCAGCCCGATTGGAAACCGGGCGTCGAGTGCAATGGCATAAGGGAGCTTGACTGCGAGACCGACAGGTCGAGCAGGTGCGAAAGCAGGTCATAGTGATCCGGTGGTCCTGAATGGAAGGGCCATCGCTCAACGGATAAAAGGTACTCCGGGGATAACAGGCTTATCTCCCCCAAGAGTTCACATCGACGGGGAGGTTTGGCACCTCGATGTCGGCTCATCGCATCCTGGGGCTGGAGCAGGTCCCAAGGGTTTGGCTGTTCGCCAATTAAAGCGGTACGCGAGCTGGGTTCAAAACGTCGTGAGACAGTTTGGTCCCTATCTGCTGTGGGCGTAGGATACTTGAGAGGCTCTGACCTTAGTACGAGAGGACCGGGTTGGAGGCACCGCTGGTGTACCAGTTGTCTCGCCAGAGGCATCGCTGGGTAGCCATGTGCCGATTGGATAACCGCTGAAAGCATCTAAGCGGGAAACCGACCTCAAGACCAGGTATCCCGGGCGCAAGCCCCTGAAGACTCGTGGAAGACTACCACGTTGATAGGCTGGGTGTGTAAGCGCGGTAACGCGTTAAGCTAACCAGTACTAATAAGTCGAGCGGCTTACTTCCCCCCTTCTCTTGCATGCCCCCTCGTGGGGAGTAAGGGACTCGGGGCCAAGGCCGAGGCCATGGACGCGCATGCCCGCGTCCGCCCGGAAGACAGCTGTTTCGCTCTTCTTCAAATGAAGAGGCTTCACTCCAAGCAGAAGCTTGCAACTTACCCTTCGTATGCACCGTCATCCCATTTTCCGGTGGCAATGTCGGAGGGGTCACACCCGTTCCCATCCCGAACACGGAAGTTAAGCCCTCCAGAGCCGATGGTACTCCGCGGGAAACCGCGTGGGAGAGTAGGTCGCTGCCGGATTCTTTTCTCAAAAGCCCCTGATGCCTTCATGGCGTCAGGGGCTTTGTCTTTTTCGGGCTTGTCATTCCCGGCTGCCTGGTTTGAGCGCGATCCGCGCTCGCCGGGTGATTGTCTTTACGGCTCAGCCCAGCAGGCGCACCGCGAGAAAGACTGGCAGGGCCACGTAATAGAGCGCGCGGCAGGTCCACTCCGCGGTGATGCGTGTGTTTCGTGCCCAGCGGGGCCCGAGCCATGCGGCGCTGAAACACAGCGCTTCCGCGAGCCCTCTCCAGAAACAACCAAACAACAACAGCGCCAGGAACACGGGCAGCCAGGTGCGCGCGAAGGACGTGAGGTACGCCGTCCATCCGTACATCTGGAGCTCTCCGAACGGACCTCCGAAGGAGATGTACTGGTGTGCCCGGAAGAAGATGACTGCGAGTGCTCCGGGCACCAGGCCGTACTTCAGTGCCTGGTCGTACCAACGCCTGCGCCACTTCTCGCTTCGCGCCTGTGCGTACCTCACCCGCGGATCGTTCCTCGCCTCTCCACGGGTGCCCATCGCTTCGAGCAGGGCCAGCGGGGCCGGTGATTCCAACCCGTACTCGAAGGCGCGTCCTGTCCGTAGCCGCAGCGTGAGTCCTGGAGCTGGGATGGGCAGATGCCACGGGCGGATGGATTCCAGGGCGTCGAAGGGAATCTCGAAGTGCGCGCCCCCTTGTAGCGTCAGCACCAGCCCTTCCGGTCGCACTGTGACCGTGGCTCTCGTGCCCATGCGCAACAGGCGCAGTGCGATGAGCGGCAGGACCCCGCCGACCGCGATCAGCATTGACAATGGCTCTGGCTGGAGTGTCTGTGTACCCGCGAGCACGTCCTTGAGCAGCAGCGCAGTGGCGTAGCAGAGCGTGCCCAGCGCTGTGACGTGCAGGACGCCTCCCAGCGCACGCAGCCGGGGTGTGAAGGCGTGGAGGGGGAAGGGGCCGGACGCGTCGACGGTCATGGGAGGGGCATGGCCGCTCGCGCATTGCCTCGATGCGAGTGGCTTCCGTAGCATACGCACCCCGGAGGCCCCTCAAAACATGCGTTCCCCGCAGTCTGGCCCTGAGCGTCGCACGGATTCGGATGGCGTGACGCGGGTGACGCCCTCTCGTGGGCCCTCGGGGGGCGTGGGTTCCTGGCTTGTTGGAGGGGCCATTGCCGTCACCGGGTTGTGCGTGGGCCTCTGTCTCTGGTGGCTCTCCCGGCCTGTCCCTGTCGATGACTTGCCGCCGGTCGTGGTGGCCGAGCGCCCTGTGCCGGCAGCTCCCTCCCCGGAACCGGTGCGTCCCTCCGTCCGGCCCGCGGTCGCGCGTGTGCCCGTGCCCACTCCCGTGGAGGAGCCTGCTCCCATGCCTGTTGATGAGCCGCCACCTCCGGAAGGCAAGAGCGGGACGGCGCTTTACCAGCGCGGGACCAAGCCGTTGAAGCGGGGGCTCGTCGTGCCCGACGACTTCGAGCTGCCTCCTGGGTACATGCGCCACTACCAGACGACGGACAACGGGCAGCCGCTCGCCGCCATCCTGATGTTCCATCCGGACTTCACCCCGAAGGACGCCAACGGGCAGCCCATCCCCATCCCCGAGAACCGCGTGGTGCCGGAGGAACTGGCTCCTCCTGGCATGCCTCATCGGCTCCTGGACATTCCTGTCGAGGACGGGGACTCGCAGTGACGTTCGTGAAGGGGTGGGCCGGGGCGCTCCTCTGCGTCGCGGCGACCACCGCGCTGTTCGCGGCGTTCGGGGAGCTGAGACCCGGTTGGGTGTGGCTGGGGGCGGTGACCCTGGTGCCGTGGCTCGCGGCCTTGGATCGGGTTCGTTCCGGTCGTGGGGCCGTGCTCCTGGGCTCGCTGCTGTCGGTGACGTTCACCGCGGCGGTGTTTGGTTGGTTCCCAGGCGCCATCGCGGCGTACTCGCGTGCCCCGGTGTGGCTGTGCTGGGGTGTGTTCCTTCTCATCGCGCCCGTGCTGGAGTTGCAGTTCATCAGCGCCGCCTGGGTGCGGTGGTATTCGCGCCGGCAGGTGGCGGATGCCCCGCGACTTGCCTGGGTGCCTCCTGTGCTTACCGCGCTCACGTATGTGGGCACGGAGTGGTTCACACCCAAGCTGTTCGCGGAGACGCTGGGCCATGGCCTCTATGCCTCCGAGACGCTGCGCCAGGGAGCGGACCTGGCTGGCGCTCCGGGCCTTACGCTGGGCCTGCTGCTCATCAACGAGTGTGTCGTGGCGGTGGGGCAGGGGCTGGCTTCGCGGCGGGGATTGCAGCTTCGGCCGGTGGCCCTGGCCGTTGTGCTTGCGGTGGGAGGCTGGGGCTATGGGTGGGTGAGGTTGGGGCAGGTGCGTGCGGCGGTGCACTCGGCTCCTTCGCTGGTGGTGGGGGCGGTGCAGGCGAACATCACCAACATCGAGAAGCTGGCCGCGGAGCAGGGCAGATACGAGGTCGTTCGCAACATCCTGGATACGCATTACGCGATGTCGGATGCGCTGTTGCGCTCGGCTCCGTTGGACCTGCTGGTGTGGCCGGAGACGGTGTACCCGACGACGTTCGGCACTCCGAAGAGCGAGGATGGCGGCGCTCTGGATGATGAGATCCGCTCGTGGGTCGCGGAGCGCGGTGTGCCACTGGTGTTCGGCACCTATGACCTGGACGGCGAACGCGAGTTCAACGCCGCCATGTTCCTGGGGCCCTCCGCGACAGGCCAGCTGGCTCAGGCGGCGTACCGGAAGACGATGCTGTTCCCGCTCACGGAGTGGGTTCCGGATGCGGTGGACACGCCCTCGCTGCGTGCCTGGCTTCCTTGGACCGGGAGATGGAAGCGGGGGCCGGGGCCTCGTCTGATGGACTTCCGGATCAATGGCGGACGTGTGCTCAAGGTCGCTCCGCTCATCTGCTACGAGGCGATCTTCCCCAATTACGTCGCGGCGGAGGTGCGTCAGGGGGCGGACCTGATTCTCACGCTGTCGAATGACTCGTGGTTCTCGGGTACTCCTGCACCCCGGTTGCATTTGATGCACGCGGCGTTTCGCAGCATCGAGACGCGTACGGCTCAGGTGCGCGTGACCAACTCGGGCATCTCCGCGTTCATCGATCCCACGGGCACCTGGACCTCCGAACTGGAGGACAACCAGCGCGCCGGCACTGTGATGCATGTGCCTACGGCGGATCGGCTGAGCTCACTCGCGGGGGCCTGGGGGGACTGGCTGGGGCCCGTGGCGCTCGTGCTGGCTGTGGTGTTGGGTGTGTGGATTCGCCGCCCGTGGAGCCGGCGCATGCTCGTGTGAAGCCACTCAGGCGGCTTCGACGCGCGGGGCTGGGAGCTGGGCGTCTGCCCTGGGCTTCTGGGCGATGACCTGGATCTCTCTTCGCATGTGCGTCAGCCGGCACACCTGGACCCAGGCCCAAAGGAAGACGAAGCGGGCGTATTCGTAGGGGGCCCTCAGGCCCTTTGCCAGCCTTCGGCGCAGGATGTCCTTGCCTGCCTTCACGGGTCGCAGGCCGGCCCTGGCGCAGGCGTCCGCGAGGTTGTGCTCGTAGAAGTAGACGTGGTGCTGCCAGCCTCTCCGGTCCGGCCGGAAGGAACGGCCCCTCTTCGGCATCACGATGATCTTGTAGTACGCCGCGTCCGGCACGATGACGAAGGCCACGCCTCCCGGCCTCAACACGCGCTGAATCTCTCGCAGCCCGCTCATGGGCTGATCCACGTGCTCCAGCGTGTGCTTGAGCGTGATGATGTCGAAGGACGCGTCCGGGAACGGCATCTGCGTCAGCGAGCCGTACTCGGCCGTGTAACCTCGCTCCCGGCAGAGGTTCACCGAGAACTGTGAGTAGTCCAGTCCCGTGGCATTCAAGCCTGCTCGCTGCGCCGCCTCCAGCACGTAGCCCGCGGAGCAGCCCACATCCAGCAGGTCCTTCGCGTGCGGTGCGTACTCCAGGCACACCAGCACCTGCCGCAAGCACTTGCGCACCCGGTGCTCCCAGCGGCTCAGGTACTTCGCCCGGTTGTGCTTGAAGTACTTCTCCTCGTAGCCCTCTCCCAACCCGGGCTCCTGCTCTCGCTTGTAGATGAGCCCACAGCCCGTGCAGCGGCCGTAGCTCAACTCGCGGAATGCAACGACTGGACGGGAGCCGGTCTCATTGCAGACAGGACACGCGGAGTAGAAGGGAGCAAGCATTTCGGGCCGCACCATCGGACGTCGCGTTCCGGGGTGTCAATCCCACGGGAGCGCGGCTCAGTGCGCGGGAGCCCGCTTCGCCAGGCCCAATGCTCCCAGGGCGAGCAGGGCGGCGATGGAGACTCCCAGGGCCATGGGCCTCGCCGTCCCGTCGTGGCTCGCGCTCACCGCCGCGGAGGCTCCCGCCGCCAGCATGAACTGGAGCGCTCCCAGCACCGCGGACGCAATGCCTGCCTGCTTCGCGTGGTGCTCCATGGCCAGGGCTGTCGCGTTCGGGGTGATGGCGCCCAGGCTGGAGACGAAGACAAACAGCGACAGCGCGATGCCCCACAGCCCTCCGAAGCCTGTCGATGCCACCGCCACCAGCGCCAGCCCCGCGAGCGTGGCCACTCGCACCGCTTGCTTCAACACCCGGGCCGGCGAGGAGCGCGCCAGCAGCCAGTGATTGATCTGCGACATCGCCACCAGCCCCGCCGCGTTCGCTCCGAAGAACCAGCCGAAGTGCTCCGGCTTCACGCCATGCAACGTGATGAACACGAAGGGCGAACCGCCGATGTACGCGAACATCCCTGCCTGAGCGAGCCCCGCCGCCAGCGCGTGCCCCAGGAAGTCCGGCACCTTCGTGATGCCCCACATCGTCCGGAAGGGGGTCGATGGGGTCGCTCCGCTCCTCCGCGGTGCTGTCTCCGGCAGGATGGCGAACACCGCTCCCAGCGTGAGGAGCCCGATGGCCGCGTGGCTTGCGAAGATGGCTCGCCAGCCCGCGGCCCGCAGCACCCAGCCTCCGAACAGCGGGGCCAGGATGGGCGCGATGCCCATCACCAGCACCAGTCGAGACATCATCCTCGCCGCCGCTGCTCCGGAGTGCAGGTCCCTCACGACGGCCCTCGAGGTCACCATGCCCACCGAGCCGCCCAGCGCCTGCGCGAACCGGCAGGCCGCCAAGACATCCGCCGATGGCGCGGTCGCGCAGCCGATGGAGCCCAGCACGTAGAGCAGCAGTCCCGCGTAGAGCGGCTTCGTGCGGCCGAAGTGGTCGCTCACCGGACCCGCGAAGAGCTGCCCCACCGCGAGCCCCGCGAAGAACGTCGCCAGTGTGCGCTCCACCTCTCCCGCCGTCGCGTGCAGCGACTCGCCGATGGAAGGGAACGCCGGCAGGTACATGTCGATGGACAGCGGCCCGAAGCCGATGAGCACCCCCAGGATGAGGGTCAGCCAGGGCCCCTCCGTGGAGCGGGACAGCTTGGGCGCGGCGGTCGTCATCGCGTGGTCCTCTTCAGCGGCTTCTTCCGGGCCCGTGCCGACGCTTCCCGGGGCGTCAGCAGCACCCGGATGAGCTGGCGCAGGACCGTCGCGTCCTCGCCAGGGGCGTAGGTGGCTCCGCCCACGTGGGCGTTGAAGCAGCGGGCCTCCAGTGCTCCACAGAGGGCTTCCGCTGCCACCTTGGGCTCGGCCAGGTCCACCCTGCCGGCCCGCTTCGCTCGGGCGAGCCACTTCGTCAGGCCCTCGCGCAGCGCGACCGGGGGCGGGGTCTCCAGGTGCAGGGCCCTCGCGCCGCCCAGCGCCGAGTAGTGCAGCACGAACAACCACGGCACCAGCCGGCGCAGGAAGTCCCGGTGATGCAGGAGCGCTTCCAGGAGCTGGTCCTCGATGGACGTGTCGTCCTTCGGGCCGTGGGCCAGCAGGGCCAGGGCGCTCGGGGGCACGGGGCGGAGGGCCCTGGCCATCAGCGCCTCCTTGGTGCCCACCCGGTGCAACAGCGCCGCCTGCGAGATGCCCAGCCGCTTCGCGATGTCCTGCAGCGGCGCGGACGGCCCCTGCTCCAGGAAGACGGCTCGGGCCGCTTCATCAATCTCTGGGTCCAGGACTCGCTGGGGACGGGACATGGCGCGGTCGGATTAGTTACTGACTGGTAGGTAATAAAACCGCGCCGGCCATGCAAGGGGCCCTGTGTGTCGGGCGCCTCGCGGCCGTGCTCAGAGGGGAATCAGAGGCGGCCGGCCTTGAGCTCGCCCACCAGGTGGGCGCAGGCGCGGACGGTGAGCGCCATCATCGTCAGGGTGGGGTTCTGCGGGCCCTGCGAGGGGAAGCACGAGCCGTCCATGACGTACAGGTTGGGAACGTCCCAGCTCTGGTTGAACGGGTTGAGCACGGACGTCTTCGGGTCCTTGCCCATGCGCGCCGTGCCCACCTCGTGGATGGCCATGCCCGGCTGGGAGAGCGTCTTGTTGATCTTCTCCACCGTGCAGCCCGCCTCTTCAATCATCTCCTGGCAGGCGGCGGCCGCGTCCTCCGTCATCTTCAGCTCGTTATCCGAGTGACGGCACTCGATGTGCGCCGCGGGGATGCCCCAGCGGTCCTTCACCGTGTCGCTCAGCGTGACGCGGTTCTCCGCACGCGGGAGCATCTCGCCGAAGGGCACCAGGTGCATCTGGTCGTCGAAGGTGAAGACCTGGATGCCGTAGCCCCGCGCGAAGCCCGGGTGGCGCTCGGTGACGTTGCGGAACTGGGGGATGTAGGCCCAGCCATGCTCCTTCTGCTGCAGGTGCGCGGGCAGGTTCATGCGCGCCTCGATGCCCTGCAGATACATGTGGTCCATCAGGTGCCGGCCCACGAGCCCCGAGCTGTTCGCCAGGCCCTCCGGGAACGCCCGGTTTCGCGAGTGCAACAGCAGCCGCGTGGACTCAATGGTGCCCGCCGACACCACCACCACCTTCGCGTGAACCTCCTCGGAGGTGCCGTCGTTCGCGTCGATGAAGGACACGCCCGTCACGCGGCCCGTGTTCGGGTCGTGCAGGATGTGGCTGGCGATGGCGTGCGAGCGCAGCGTCAGCCGCCCCGTCTTCAGCGCCGCCGGCAGCGTCACCGGCGCGTTCGCGGTGCGCCGGGCGACGAGGTGGCGCTGGGGCCAGCGGGCCTTCACCTTCTCGCGCAGGCGGACCTCGCCGGGGGACAGCGGGGCGGGGCCGGAGAAGACGGAGTCCGGCAGCGTGTCCACGCCGTCCGGGTTGCCCTTCAGCCCCATCCACCGCTCCACGATTTCGTAGGAGGGCGCCAGGTCCGCGTGCGACAGCGGCCAGTCCGGGCTCAGCCCGTCCAGGCTGCCCGCGTGGAAGTTGAAGTCCGACAGCCGGTAGAACTGGCGGCCGTGGCTCTTCACGCTGGTCCGGCCGCCGACCTGCCTCGCCCGGATCCACGCGAAGGGCGCGTCGTCCGGCGTCGTGTAGGGGTTGTCCACGTCATCCACGAAGGCGTGCGGATGGAACGGCCAGGCGAAGCTCGTGGACTGCACGGACTGACGTGACTTGCGCGATGCGTCCGACTCGATGCGGTAGCCCAGCTTCTGCTTCACGCGGTGCACCAGGTGAAGTGCCCGGTCCGCCTTCTCACCGCGGCCCGCCTCCAGTACCAACACCTGGAGTCCGGCCTCCGTCAGCTGCTTGGCCGCCCATCCACCACAGGCGCCCGAGCCCACCACCACTGCGTCATAGACCGTCTTCGACGTCTTCATGCCTGCTCACCCAGGACGGTCTTGTCTGCCGCCGCTGCTAAAGTTTGGCTAAACTGTAAACGAGGAGCCCGTTGGCGCCTATAGGGTCTAAGTGTTCGGGCGGTGCCAACACAAGCCGGGCCCGAGGCCCTGGCCCCGGTGCAGCTCGCTTGCTGTCGAAGAGGGACGGACATGGCTGGTGGGGTGTTGAAGCGGATCCGGTGGGGGCGGGTGCTGGGGGTGTTCGTGTTGCCCTGGCTGCTGGTGGCGCTGGCGCTGGCAGGCCGCGCGGCGTGGCGCTCGGAGCAGTACTTCCACTACGCGAAGCCCGCGGCGGTGCTGCCCCCGGACTTCGGTGACGCTCGCGAGGTGACGCTGCGCACGGATGACGGGGTGGAGCTGCGGGGCTGGTACCTGCCGTCCCGGAACAGGGCGGCGTGGGTGCTGGCGCATGGCCTGTCCCAGACGCGCATGGACCTGATTCCAGAGGCCCGCGCGCTGCGTGACGGGGGCTATGGCGTGCTGCTGTTCGACCTGCGCGCGCATGGACAGAGCGGCGGCGAGACGTCCACCTGGGGCGACAAGGAGCGCCAGGACGTGCGCGCGGCGCTGGCGTATGTGCGGGCGCAGCCGGAGGTGGATCCGGCTCGCGTGGGGGCGCTGGGGTTCTCCATTGGCTCCGCGGCGGTGGCGGAGGTGGCGGCGAAGGACCCGCAGGTGGCGGCCGTGGTGCTGCTGTCCCCGTTCAACACGCTGTGGCTGGCGGCGGCGTATGACTTCCGGCGCTTCGGCTTCGTGACGCAGACGGGGGCGCTGGTCCCGTTCTGGCGGCGGGGGATTGCCTTGGAGGAGGTGCGGACGCTCGACGCGGTGGACCACATCAAGCCCCGGCCGCTGTTCGTCGTCGCGGGGACGGAGGAGTCCGGCCAGCCGCTGTTGGATGAGCTGTTCACGCACGTCGCGCCGTACGCGCAGACGTGGCGCATCGCTGGCGCGTCGCATGGCAACTTCGCCGCGACCGCGCCCACGGAGTATCCGCGACGGTTGCTGGAGTTCGCGGATGCGGCGCTGAAGCCCCGCTGAGCTATGCCTGGGGGGGCGGGGCGGCTTCGAGCTTCGCGAGCTCATCCAGGTACATGCGGCCCTTCACCGGGTCCGTCATGTGGATGAACGCCGCCATGCCCTTGAGCTGCTCCAGCGACTCACCGTCGCGGCCCGGCTTGCCCTTCAGGCGGTTGTGGATGGCCGCGCGCAGGCGGCGCACCACGTCGCGGGGGACTCGGGCGGCGGGCGTGCCTTCCTTCGCCTCGTTCACCACGAGCCCCGTGACGCGCTGACGGCTGCCCTTGCGCGCGACCCGCGTCTTGTCCGGGTGCACCGTGAAGCCCTCGGCTTCCACCACGTCCTTCACCCTCGCGAGCAGCACCGCCACCGGGGCTCCCTGCGCCCGGCGCGCCTTGGGCGCCTTCGCCTTCGTCCAGGAGAAGGTCAGGTCGTCCGCGTAGCGCGTGTAGGTGAAGCCCAGCTTGCGCGACAGCGCCGACAGCCGCTTGTCCAGGCGCAGGCACAGCGCGTTGGTGATGGCGGGGGAGGTGGGGGCTCCCTGTGGCAGGGCCCGCGGTCCCTTCGCCACGTGCAGCGTCTTGCCCCGGAAGGACATGCGCTCGCGCGGGGCCTCCGTGGACATCAGCGCCAGCAGCGTGGAGGTGTTCTCCGGCAGGCCGCCCTTGCGCAAGAGGCCCTTCACCCGGCGCCACGTCACCGAGGGGAAGAAGTCCTTCAGGTCCACCTTCACCACCACGTCCGCGCCCTGGTGCGCCAGCGCGTTGGTGAGGATGGAGCGCCCCGCCACGAAGCCGTGCGCCGCGCCGTGCACCGGCAGCCGCTCCACGACGTTGGAGAGCACCCAGCGCTGAGCTTCCTTCAGCTCCGGCTTGGGCGAGGTGATGGTGCGCTCGCCGCCCGTGCGCTTGGGGATGCGCCACGTCACGTAGTTCGAGCCCGTGTCCACGTCGCGGTGGAACGCGAAGCCGCGCAGCTTGGACACGCTCAGGCCCAGCGCCTTCGCCAGGTCCTCCGCCGAGCCCAGCGCGGGCATGCCGTTCTGGCGCGCGCGCTCCTCGCGGTGCTCCAGGTCGAACTTGTCCGGCAGGCCGGCTTCGTTCCAGTAGATGCCCACGCCCAGGTGGTTCACGTGCGTGGCCTTCCACGCCTCGTGGGCCTGGCGCTCCAGCGCGCGGCGCTCCACCGCTTCGGCCTTCTTCTTCGCCTTCCAGGCGGCCTTCTGCTTCTCGTTCAGTGAGGAGAAGTCCACCTCGTCCGCGAGCGCGCCCTGCGACTGGAGCTGCGCGCGCACCCATTCGTCCGTGCCGCCGGCCTCGGTGATGGCCTTCCAGCGCGTGACGAGGGCGTCGTGCGCGGCCTTCGCGGCCTCGCGCTTCGCGACGGTGTTGGGGGCTGCAGCCGCAGGCGTGACTTCGGGAGCGGCCTGCGGCGGGGCGGCGGGGACGAACGACTCCATCTTGGCGGTCATCGAGTTACCTTCGACGGGCGCGGCGGCTCAGGGAGGGGCGACGGAGACGAATTCGAGCGGTCGAGGGAGGCCAGGAAGGCACCACCAGCTCACCTGGGGCACGGTAGCCTCACCGGCTCTCCCCTCCCGAGCACTACCGTCGGGGTGGGAAAACGGCGGCTGCGTCGTTGGTTCCGCTTCCCGCCCCGACGGTAGTGCTCGGGAGGGAGAGAGCCAAGAACAGGCTACCTTGCGGAGAGTGTCCAGCATTCCAACCAGAACGGCGCAACGCCGTTCCCACGCTCGAGGCGTTGAGGCTGATGCGGTCCAGACCTCTCTCGACCACTCGCTATTCGATTTTCGTCCGGCGCCACCATCCTTCCGGCCGCCCCGTCGGCGGCCGGGCCGTTGAGTGAGTGTTTACACCAGAGTCGAGGCCGCGTCGATGTAGCCGTCCGCGGTGAGTTTCTCCAAACGGCTGAAGTACGCCGTCCGGGCTTCCGTATCCGTGTCGAACCAGAGGCGCTGGTGGCGCGAGTCGCCCAGGCGGGGCCCCCAGGTGAGGGCCACCACCTTGCCGTCCAGCGACACGCGATACACCTGCTCCAGGCCCGTGTTCGGGTCGCGGCGCACGTAGGCCCGCGTCTCCGCGCGGATGAGCTTGCGGCCCTCCGGCGTCTGACGGAGCGCCTCCTCCTCGGCGCGGCGGCGCGCGTACGCCAGGCGCAGCGCGAGCATGTGCTCGCAGGGGCCTTCGCGCAGGCCGGAGCGGCGGAAGTGCGGGCAGCCGCAGCTCGCGTCCTTCACGCGGCCCTCCAGGTCCAGGGTGAAGCTGGGGAAGAAGCTGCGCACCGCCTCGCGGTCCACCACTTCGCCCTGGATGCGCGTGCCCTCGCCGACGAGGTCGTGCACCTGGGTGAGCTTCACTTCGCCGGCGCCCGGGCCGCCGTCGCCCAGCAGGCGGTGGGCGCGGGCCTCGCGCTCGTTGCCGTAGCGCAGCGCGGCCTCGTCCACCGGGGTGGGCATCAGCTCGCGCGGGCGGTAGGCGCCGCGGGCCACGTCGAAGAGGACGCGGCCCCGCAGGCATTCGAGCTGGAGCGCGGCGCGCACCTGGTCCTTCGGTGCTCCTGCGTCCTTCGCCAGCACCTCGAACGCGAGGGGCCCGTCCTTGCGCAGGCGGTTGCGCAGCGACTCCGCCAGGCCTTCCGGCACGTCACGCGGCATCAGCGCGTCGAAGGCGGCGGCGCTGGACCAGCCGCTCTCCGTCCAGCCGGTGAGCCCCAGCGTCAGCGTGGCCGCGCCCAGGTCGATGACCCAGAACACCGGCAGGCCCGGACCCAGGAGCTGCACGTGCACGCCCTTCGCGTGGGGCAACAGGCGCGCGAGCGCGGCGAGGCGCTGACGGCCGAAGGTGCGCACCACCGCGGGCGCGCTGCCCGTGTACGCGCCGCCGTGGCACTCCAGCACCTGCTCCCAGGGCTCCAGCACCAGCCGGGGCGGCGCGCCGGGGACCAGCTCGAAGCGCAGCGCGCGGGGCGCCTTCTTCGAGCGGCGGGTGCGCAGCGCGAAGAGCAGGTTGTACAGGTCGATGGGGGCGATGGAGCAGGTGGTGGCCGGCAGCGTCGCGGCGGACTGCACCTGGAGGAAGCCTCGCAGCCACGCGTGGGGGACCTCCACCGTGCGCGGGGCGCGGGGCTCCGCGACGGGCGTGGGCTTCGCCGTGGGGGCGACGTGGGCCTCCAGCATCACCGGGGCGTAGGCGCGCAGGCGATCCAGCCGGGCGGGCAGGTCCTGCGGCACGTCCAGGAAGGTGGAGCCGTGCGCGGCCTGGCGCTGGTCGAAGAGGCTGTTGTCGAAGGCGAGGCGCGCGTAGGCGCTCTCGTCGCGGGAGAAGACCTCCAGCGAGACCTGATCCGGATCCACCGTGAGGACGGGGTCCAGGACGGCGTCCTTCTTCTCCTCGCCCTCCAGCGCGTTGTCGAGGAAGGCCTTCTGGGCCTCCCAGATCTGCGCGCTGGCGCGCTTGCCCTGCTTCATCAGGTACGCGAGGTACGCGGTGCGGTCGCGGCCCCGGTAGCGCAGGTCGCTGGAGAGCACCGCGAAGGCGGCGGCCAGCGCGTCGCGGAAGAGGGTGGGGTCCTTCACCTGGCCACTGACGCCCACGGTGCCTCGCGAGCCCTCCAGGGCCAGCTGCACGCGCGAGGCGTCCGGCGTGACGACCACGTCGCTCTGCGCGGCGTAGCTCAGCGCGACGGGGTGACGTGCGGTTGCGGTGCTCACGACGGTTGACCTTCCTTCCGGGCGCGCTCAGCGGCCCGGCGTGCACGTTTGTGGGCGCGGTAGGCCGCCTTGCGCAGCTCCACCGACTGCGACTTGTCGAACGCCGCCGTCTTCAGCAGCGCCGCGGCTTCGTCTCCGCCCAGGCGCCCCAGCGCGGCCCAGGCGTCCTGCCGCACCTCCGGCTTCGGGTCGGAGGCCACGGTCTGGAGCGGCTTCAGGTCCTTCTTCGCCAGCAGCGCGGGGACCGCGAGTCGGCGGGCCTCGCTGGACGTGAGCGCGGACGGGGCCACCTTCTCGCCCGTGGGGCCCAGGGCCACCGGGTCGAAGGGCTTCACCTCCAGCGCCCAGGTGGCCGCCTCGCCAGGCACCAACGCGGCCAGCACCGACGCGGCGGCGGCGCGCACGGCGGCGTCCGGGTCTCCGAGCGCGGTGCGCAGGGCCTGCGCTTCGTTCGTGGCCTTCAGTCGTCCCAGCACTCGCGCCGCCTCCTGGCGCACGGCGGCGGGGGCCTGGGCCTCGCCCTTGCGGAGGATTTCGGCGGAGGTCGCGACCAGCTCCTTCGCGCCCAGCCGTGAGCCCGCCCAGAGCAGGCGCTCCCAGGCGGCGGCCAGCGGCTCCCTCTTCGAGGGCTGCGCGGTGGCCCACGCGGTGGCGGTGCGCCGTTCCGCGGCCACGAGCGCGCGGGTCAGCCCGGCGGTGTCCACGGCGCCAGCTTCGCGCGCGTCACCCGTCCAGGTGCCCACGAGCCGCGCGGCCTCCTCGCGGGCCTCCGGCTTGTCATGGCCGAACAGGGCGATGACCTCCGGCACGGGCATGGCGCCGCGACGGGCGAGGCCCCGGCGCAGACGGAGGCGCAGCTCCCGGTTCTCCAGCGTGGCCAGGCGGGGCACGAGCAGCGCCGGGTCGCCTTCGCTCGCCAGGTAGGTGGCGGCGGGCTCGGAGATGTCCTCGTGCTCGCTCTGCACGGCGAGGAACTCCACCCGCGTGCGCTCCTTCGGGAAGAGGACGTCCAGCGCCTTGCGGGCAGCGGCGCGCAGGTCGTCGTCGGCCTCGTTCAGCGCGGCGGCCAGCGCGGGCTCGGCGGCCGGGTCCCCGAGCTTGCCGAGCTCCTCCGCCACCGTGCGGCGCACGTCGTCGTCCGTCTCGATGTCGGCGAGCAGGGCCTCCAGCTTCACCCGGGCGCGCTCGCCGCCCAGGGCGCGCAGGCCGCGCACACCGGCTTCCTGGCGCAGGAAGACGTTGCCGTCCGTGGCCGCGGCTTCCACCTTCTCCTCGATGCGGCGGCGCTCCTCGCCGTCGGGCATCCGGTTGGCGAGCCGGCCCAGGGCCTCGATGGCGGCGACCACCATGTCCTCTTCCGCCGGTGCGTCCGGGGTGCCTCCGGCCGCGACCGTCTCCAGCTCGGAGAGGGCGCGCACGTCGCCCAGGGTGCCCAGGCCGAGCAGGGCCCGGCCTCGCTCGTGCGGCTCACCGGCGCGCGCGTACAGCAGCAGGGGACGCAGGGCGCTGGCGCGGCGCTGGTGGGCCACGCCTTCCGCGGCGGGCAGCATCAGCTCGCGGGCTCCGGCGCGGAGGATCTCCTCCAGCGGCTCCACCGCCGCGCCCTGTTCCACCACTCGCTTCGAGTAGTGCTCCACGGCCGCCGCGCGCACGGTGACGTCGCGGTCGTTGAAGAGCTGGACGAGCAGCGCGTCCTGGCCCTCGTTCCTGCCGTGCTCCAGCTCCTGGGCGGCGGCCCTGCGGACCTCGGGGTCCTGGCTCTTCACCGCCACGCGCAGGAAGCGCACCGCGAGCGCCGCGTCGCGCTTCTTCAGGTCGCGCTCGTGCTCCTCGAGCTTCTCCTGCTCCGGCGGCCACGTGAGCTCCATCGCGGCGGTCACGCAGGCGAGGCGCACCGACGGGGCCTCGTCCTCCACGCTCTGGCGCGCGAGCACGTCCAGCGCGTCCGCGCGGTGCGTGCGTCCCAGCGCCGCCACCAGCCGGGTGCGCTCCGGGCTCTCCGGGGCCACCGTCAGGCGCGCGGCCAGGGCGGCCACGGCGGCGGAGGTCCCCAGACGGGCCAGCGCCTCCTGTGCGCGGCAGGCCACGGCCGTCGTCTCCGAACGCAGGAAGGTGCCCAGCACCTCCACCGCCCGGTCATCGCCCCGGAACGCGAGCAGCTCCGCGGCGCGCAGCCGCAGGTCCTCGTGCTCGCTGCCCATCGCGCGGCCCAGGGCGTCCGTGACGCGCGGGTCGTTGGCGCCCGCGAGCCGCTCAATCACACCGACGCGCAGGTCCGCGTGCTCGCTGCCCAGCGCGGCCAGCAGCGGCTCCAGGCTGCCCGGCGGGCTCAGCTTCTCCAGCAGCTCGAAGGCGGACTTGCGCACCTCCGGCAGCGGCGAGTTGAGCGCGGCGGCCACTCGCGGACGGGCCTTGTCCCCGCGCTCCGCCAGCTCCTCCAGCGCCGCGCGCGCCACGTCCGGCGACAGCGAGGCCAGGGCCAGCGCCAGCGGCTCGTCGCTGCCGGCGGGGTACAGCTCCTTGAGGCCCGCGAGCGCGGCCCGGCGCACCAGTTGGTGCGGATCCTCCAGCGCGCGCAGCAGGGCGGCCACGGCGGCGGACGTGCCCGCGTAGCCCTCCTGCGTGAGCTTCACCACGCGGTCCACGGCGTCGCGGCGGACGCGGTGGCCTTCCTCGTCGCCCGCGGTCACCTGCCGCAGCAGGCCCACGTAGGCGCCGAAGGCGAGGCGGCGCAGGTGCTGACGCTCCGCCTGGGTCGCGCTCTGCGGCGCGCCGGTGCCCGCGCCTTCCGCTGGCTTCACCGCGGAGAAGAGGCGGCGCAGCCAGCTCTTGCCCGTGGCGGAGGCCGTGCCCTGCTTCTCCGGCGTGGACGGCTGGATGACGTGCGCGGCGCCGTCGGCCGTCTCCGGCTTCCAGGGGGCCTGGAGCGAGCTGGGCCGCGCGACCTTCTGCGCCTCGCGGAAGTAGTCCAGCGGCTTGTTGCGCAGCAACAGCACCTGGGCCGCCGCGTAGCGCTGCTCCGGCTGACCGCTGGAGAGCGCCTCGGCGAGGCCAATCACGCGCTTCGCCCGCTCTTCCTCCGCGGGCCAGTCCTTCATGTCGCCGGCCTTCTCCGGACGCGGCGGCAGCAGCACTTCGACCAGGTGCGCGCGGTAGGCCTCCGGCTCCGTGCGCAGCTCCAGCGCGCGGGCCGCGGCGTAGCGCACCTCCGGACGGCCGCTGGACAGCGCGCTCGTCAGCAGGTCCGGCGGTCCGCCCTCGCGGCTGGCGCGCAGGTCTCGCGCGAGCACGATGGCGAACACCATCTCCTGCACCTCTCGCGAGGAGTCCTCCAGGCCGTGCAGCAGGCCGCCGTCGCCCTCGTGGCCCAGGGCCGCGAAGGCGAGGATGGCGCCCAGCCGGATGGGCAGGTGCTCATGGCGCAGATTTCCCGTGAGCACCGGCAGCGCGCGCACGTCACCCAGGCGCGCCAGGCCGTCCGCGGCCCACGAGCGCGCCGCCACCAGCGAGTGGCCCAGCGCGTCCAGCAGTGCGCCCTCGTCGCCCCGGCGGCTGGCCGTGGCGAGGCCGCGCGCTCCCTGCTCCTGGAGCTCCGTCAGCTCGTTGGGCAGCAGCGTGGTGGCGTAGAAGCCCAGCAGGCGCCGCGAGCCGAGCGTGGCAAGCGCGCGCGACGCGCGGATGCGCAGGGGGACCAGGAAGCCGGGCGGGTACATCCGCTCCAGGTCCTTGTCCGTGATGAGCCCGCGCATGGGCTCGATGATGTCCTCCGCGCCGCGCGGGGCGAGCAGCTCCGCGGCCCGCACGCGCACCGGCAGCGCCGACGCCGCGATGCCCGCGAGCAGCGGTCCGTTCTCGTGGGGGATGAGCTTGTCCAGCGCCTCGAGCGCCGCGACCGCCACCTCCAGGTGTTCGTCCTGCACGCGCTTGAGGAGCGCGGAGCGCAGGGGCTCCGCCGGGGCGTGCACGGAGGCCTTGGCGGCCTTCTCGCGAAGGGCCGGGTGCGTGGTGTTGAGCGCGGCCAGGTGCGGCTCCGGCTTCTCCTTGCCGGCCAGCTTCACCCACGCCTCGTAGGCGGCGGTGGCCACGCCCACGTCGCGGTCCTCCACGGACTTCTTCAGCCGCTCCAGCGCCCAGTCTTCCGTCCCGCGCTGCGCGAGCACCTCCACCGCGCGGGTGCGCAGGTCCGGGAAGCGGCCCGCCAGCGCGCGGTCCAGCGCCTTCACCGGCTCCTGGTCGTTCCAGGCCCAGAGCGTGCGGAAGGCCTCGCCGCGCACCTTGGCGGACTCGTCCTCCAGCGCGTCGCCGAGCAGTCCCTCCGCGCCCTCCGCCTTCGCGCCCAGCTTCACCAGCCGGTCCAGGCCGCGCACGCGCACGTCCTCGTGACCGGAGCGCAGCGCGGCCTCCGCGGCGGACAGCGGCGCGTCCGCGTCCAGCGCCACCACGGCCGACAGCGCCGCCGCGCGCACGTCCCCGTCCGCGTCGTCCAGCATCCACACCAGCCGCTCGCGGGCTCGCGGATCCTGCAGCGCCTGGAGCGCGGTGGCCGTCTCGCGGCGGATGGTGGCGTCGGCCTCGCGCGACAGCTGGAGCAGCGCGCCCAGGGCGCGGCCGTCACCGAGCTGCGCCAGCACGCGCGCGCCACGCACGGCCGTGTCCGGCATGCGGCAGGCCATGGCGGCGAGCAGCGGCTCCAGGTCCGCCTCCGTCAGCGCCGCGCCCGCGGCCGCCTTGCCGAAGAGCTGCTCGCGCGAGGCGGCCATCTCCGCGTCGGTGGTGAACTTCGCCTCCGCGTCCCCGGCCGCGCGCTTGCGCTGGACCGTCAGCATGCGGGTCACCTCCCGCACCGTGCGCGCGAACTCCTCGTCCCTGGCCTCCAGCGTGGCGGCCAGCGCGCGGCGCTCCAGCACGCGCACCGCGAAGGCCACGCGGCGCACGTCCCGGTCCGCGTCGTCCAGCGCGCGCGCCACCAGCGGCTGCAGGTGCGGATCTCCCAGGAGGCCCGCCACGGACGCGCGCAACAGCACCTCCACCTTGAGGGCCGCGGGGCCGCGCTCGAACGCGAGCTTCAGCGGCTCCGTGCTGCCCTTGGGCGACACGGTGGTGAGCGCGTCCAGCGCGGCGGTGCCCACCTCCGGGTGGGCGTCCGGCAGCTTGCTGGCGATGAGCCCCGGCACCAGCGGCGACGCGCTGCCCACCTTCGCCAGCAGGCGCAGGCCCTGCACGCGCGTGTCCACGAAGCGCGAGTCCAGCGCCGCGCGGGGGGCCGCGAGCGGGGACTCCGTCTCCAGCTTCACCAGCGCGTCCAGCGCCGCGGCGCGCACCGTCTTGTCGTCGTCGTTGAGGCGGTCGCGCAGCTTCGGCCGCGCGGCGGTGCGGCCATGGTTGCCCAGCTCCGTGGCCGCCAGCCGGCGCGCCGCGATGTCCTTGTCCGAGGCCAGCACGCCCAGGACGAAGTCCAGCGCCTCCGGCTCCTGGAGCGCCACCGCCTCCTTCACCGCGGCCTCGCGGCGGGGGAGGGCGGCCTTCAGCGCCTCGTTGAAGGCGTCGAAGCCGTGGCCGTACGCCGTCGTCTCGTCCGTGGGCTTGCCGTCCGTGCCCAGCGTGATGCGGGTGACGCGGCGGTCCTCGCCGCCCACGAAGAGGTAGCCCAGCAGCTGCTTCGCCTGGCGCGGGTTCGCCGGGGGCGCGAAGGCCACCGCGTGGAGGGCCTTGCTGCCCAGCTCGAAGGTGCGCGGCTTGCGGCGCTCGTCCAGCCGCCAGACCTTCAGCCTGCCGTCGCTGCCCACGGACGCGATGCGCTCCGCCGGATCCTGGCCGGGCTCCGCCTGCGGCGTGGGCGGGAACACCAGCCCCAGCACCGCGCCCGCGTGGCCGCTGTCCTTGTCGCCGCGGACCTCGAACTCCACCGCGCCGACGAGGTAGCCGATGCGCAGCTTGCCGTCGTCACCCGCGGAGACGAGCCGCCCGTCGCGAGGCGTGAAGGCCAGCGCCCGCACCGCGCCCTCGTGGCCCGGCATGTCCCGGCGCGCGTCCGTCCCCACCGTGAACGAGCGCACCACGCCGTCGTCGCCCGCGCAGGCCACGTACGTGTGCGTGGGGTCCACCGCCACCGCGCGCAGCGGCTGCGAGGACGCGCTCCACTCCTTGAGCTTGCGCGTGCTGTCCCAGTCCCACGCGCGCACGAAGCCGTCCGCGCCGGCCGTGTAGAGCGTCTTGCCGTCGGGGCTCGCCGCCACCGCCGTGCAGCCGCCCGGGTGCGCGTTGTGGAGCTGGAACTTCACGGTGCCGTCGGTCAGCGAACCGAAGCGCACCGTGCCGTCCGCGCCCGCCGCGGCGAACTGCTCGCCGGAGAGCGCCACGCCCAGCACGTGGGCGGGCAGGGGGCTGGTCCACAGGACCTTGTTGTTCGCGGCGTCATACGCGGTCAGGCGGCTGTCCGCGGCGGCGCGGGTGCCGCCCACGATGAGCAGGCGCGCATTGGCGGCGAGCGCACGGACCTTCTCGATGTTGCCGATGGAGAGGTTGGCCATGGTGTCGTTGTCCTAGATGCCGCCGAGCTGCACGCCCGGGTGTGCCGCACGCAGTTGCACCAGCGAGGCCAGGCAGCTCTGCCACTCGCCCTTCGCCACGGAGCCGGTGAACTCGCCCAGCACGGGCGCCACCACGCGGGCGAAGCTCTCGTCTTCCAGGCCCAGGTCGCGCACCAGCTCCACCACGCGGCGCTTGGCCACGCTCGCGGACAGCCGGCGCTGCACGTCGCCTTCACGCGCTTCCTTCGCGCGCCCGGGCGGCAGGCCGAACATCATGCGCCGGAGGAACGTGCGCAGCGCCTCCACGTCGCTGAAGCGCGTGGTGCCGCCCGCCTCGCGTTCGTCCTTGCCGCCACCTGCGGGCTTCCAGCCCTCCGGCAGGTGCAGCGGCCGGTGCTTCTCCCAGAGCAGGCGCACCGCGAACAGGCCCACCTCGCGGTCCGCGCTCTGCATCAGGCCGGACAGCCGCTCCGCGCCGCCCAGCCGCGCGTAGTGCCGGCGGATGAGCTCCACGGCGACCTCGCGCGTGCTGCGCTTGGTGGACTCCGTGAGCGCGAACACCTTGCCCGCGTCCAGCTCCTCCGGCTGGAGCGTATGGCGCGCGTCCGCGCCCGGCTCGCCCGCGTTGAGCAGGGCGTCATAGGCCAGGTTGCGGATCTCCTTCGCGTCCGAGTCCGCCAGCTCGTACACGCGCGTCTGGTAGCCCCATGCGCGCAGCTCCGAGCGGGCGATGGTCAGCGCGAAGCGGCGCACGTCGTCGCGCGCGTCGAAGAGGGCCGGCCACAGCCGCTCGGCCGTGTACGCCTTGCGCGGCGCGCGGGGGCGCAGCTCGTAGGACTTGGACTCCGGCTGCTCCGGCCCGATGCCCGGGTGGTGGCAGCGCAGGTACATCTGCGCGAACGCGCGCACCGGCGGCGGCTGCTTCGCGCCCAGCGCCAGGTCGAACAGGCGCTCCAGGCCCGCGTCCGCGTCGCCCGTGTCGCTGAAGTCCGCGGGCACCACGTTCGCCAGCAGGTAGCGGTGCGCGAAGTCGTGCAGCTGCGGATCCGCCCGCCGCGCCAGCGCCAGCAGCCAGGGCACCGTGAGCTGCCGCGCGGTGAAGAGCTTGCGGTTGCCGAGCAGCTCCAGGGCCGTGCTCCGGTACTTCCCACTGAAGACGAGCGCCTTCACGCGCTCCACGTCCAGGCCCGGCAGGCTGTCCGCGCGGGTGAGCCACTGCGCGGCCTGACGGCCCAGGCGCGGGTGCGCCACCAGGTCCAGCAGCCACTGCGGCCCGATGTCCGCCGGCTTGTAGGTGGACAGGGCCTTCATCGCCACGTCCTCCACGATGCGCTGGCGCGACGAGCGCTCCTTCGCCTCCGTCAGCGTCACCTTCCAGAAGTCCGCCGGCAGCTCCCCGGCCGCGTACTTCGTGGAGACGTAGTTCTTCGCCCAGTTGAGCTGCTCCTGCGTGCCCCAGAGCAGCTCGCGCAGGAAGTCGTGGGTGATTTCGGCGCGGTCGAAGGACTGCTCCAGCGACCTCGCCGCGAACGCGGCGGTGGGCTTGGAGTTGAGCAGCCGGCCCAGCAGCGGCAGGCCCAGGTCGCGCGGCTTGTGCTTCTCCAGGGCGGCGGCGGCGAACTTCTTCACGTCGTCCTCGCCCTTCTCCACCAGGTCCGCCAGCCGGTCCGCGGGCAGGTCCTGCGCGTGGCCGCGCGCGTACTCGATGGCGTAGGCGCGGGCCTTGTCGCTGGGGGAGAAGAGCAGCGCGAGCACCGCCTCATGCAGCCCGGCCGCGCGCAGCTTGCCCTGGTGGAAGTCCGGCGAGCCCTGGAGCGTCTCCACCAGGAAGTCGTGCGCGCTGCCCAGCGGACGGCGCGCCAGGCGGTCCAGCCACGCGGGCGTCACCTTGCGCAGCGCCTCCGGGAAGTCCTTGCGCAGGCCCTGGATGGCGAACTTCGCGGCCGGGTCCGACTGGCACGTGTCCAAGAGGCGCATCAGCGCGTCCGGCGAGCGCTTCCACGCGTCCGGATACATGCGGTGCTTCACCATGTCGGCGGGCGGCTGGATGGAGAAGCGCGACGCCGTGTAGCCCTTGGTGTTGTGCGCCCAGACGTGGTGCGCCACCCAGCACTGCGACCACGTCGTCTCCGGGTCGTAGTGCCGCAGCACCTCCACCGCGAACTGCGGGTAGAGCTCCGGCACGGCCGCGCCCAGCTGGCGCAGGAAGCGCCAGGCCCGGCGCTGGAGGTAGGTGAGGGTTCCGCCGCCGACCTCGCGGTTGCGGCGGCCGCCGCGCTCGGTGTCGAAGCGCCAGGCCAGCACGCCGAACATCTCCGCGTCGTGGCGCGTCTCCGACAGCTTGTAGATGCGCTTGAGGCCCGCCCACAGGCCGAACCTCAGCGGCGCTTCCTTCACCAGCGTGATGAGGGCGGCTCTCGCGGGCTCGGTGTTCTTCTCATAGAGGGACACCAGCAGGTCCGCGAGCAACAGGCGCGGCGGCAGCGGCACGTCCTTCTGCGCGAGGAAGCGCTGCCACGCCTCATGCGACCCCTGGCGGCGGCCCGGCTTGTCGTCGCGGGCGCGCGCCTGCTCCAGGAGCTGCTTCAGCGCGTCGAAGGAGAGCGCGCCCTGCGGCAGCGGCGTGTCCGACGGACGGTCCGGCTGCTCGAGGAAGGCCAGCACGGACTCGGCCAGGTCCGGTGCCTCCGCCCTGGCCAGACGTTCGAGGTCTGCTGCGCTCAGCGCGTCGCTCGGGGTCATGCGTGGGGTTTAACACAGCTTCCCAGCCCCGCGAGGCATGTCGGACCCGCCGCCTCACCACGGCAACGCGGGGACCTCCACCTCCTGCACGTCGCCCGCGCCCACCGTCACGTCCTCGCGGAAGGACAGCCAGCGTCCCTCATGTTCTCGCAACACGAGAAGCGTGTAGGTCCCGGGAGGGAGGAAGCGCCAGACATTCCCGCGCAAGGTCTCGGGCATGACCGCCAGTTCGCGCAGCCACTGCACCTCCACGGCCGAGGTTGACTCGGAGGGGGCCGGGATGCGGCCCGGGATGAGGTAGGGCGTGCCCTGCGCTCCGCGCTCGCTCCAGCGCAGCGTCAGCCGGGTGCCCTTCGTTGATACCGGCAGGTCCATCCGGGTGACGCGTTGAGGCTCGACGTGCACGAGCTGGGGGAGGGCGGTGATGAAGTTCCTGCCCGCGAGCTTCACCGCGTAGTCGCCCGGCTTCAGGTCCCGGAACAGGGCCATGCCGTTGCCTGCCTGGGCGAACTGTAGTTCTGCCGGGTCCGTTTTCGAGATGGCGCTCAGGGTGGACGACACCGGGTTGCCCTGGGCGTCCCGCACCGCGACCTCCAGGCGGGTGGCGGCCGGGAGGCGCAGCTCGAGCGTGTCCTCGGTGGGGCCCACCGTGCGCTCCAGTGACGCGTGGGTCGACTCCTGCACGGTGAGCACATAGGGCCGGGGCTCCACGGCGGGCAGCTGGAAGGTGCCGTCCGGGCCGGTGAGGGTGTCCGCGAAGGACTCGGCGTGCTCCGCGTTGGCGACGTCCTGCTGGGGCAGCGACAGCGAGACGGTGACGCCGGCCAGCGGGGTGCCGGTGGCGTCGTCCACCACGCGGCCCTTGATGGCGTGGCCGGTGTCCACGCGCACCGTGCCCAGGTCCACGTCGCGGCCGGCGGGGACGTCCACGTCGCGCTGGGTGAGGGCGTGACCGGGCACCTCGAAGGTGAGGTGCTGGGGGCCGGGCTCGTTCACGAAGAGGGTGAAGGCGCCCTTCGGGTCGCGCACGGCCTCCTCGTTCACGGTGAAGCGGGTGATGGGCGTGCCGTCCTGCCGCACCAGCCGGCCGGTGACGCGGCCCTGGTAGGCCATGACGATGCGCACGTCCATGTTGCCCGCGCGGGCCATGACCTTGGGGCCCTCCTGGTCCTCCATCCACCGGTCGATGCGGTCGCTCATCTCCTCCGCGGTCTCGTCATGTGGCCCGAGGACGGAGGTGTCGTCATGGGGTGCGCCGGGCGGCCGGGGAATGGCGTAGCCCCGCTTCATCGCCACCAGCTCGTAGTCCCAGTCGCGCGCCAGCGGCTCCAGGACGAAGCGGCCGTCCGGGCCGGTCACCGCGGAGAGGGGGGAGTACGAGCGGCCGTCGCTGTCTGGGTCCTCCTTCGCGGTGGCGTCCACGGAGACGCCCGCCAGGGGCCGGCCTTCCGTGTCCACGACGATGCCGCCCACCCGGCCGTCCAGGTCCATGCGCAGCGCCAGCTCCACCGTCTCCGAGCCCCGCAGCACCACGCGGTCAGGCACGCGGCGCTCGTAGCCGCCGGTGGTGGCGCGCATCCACGCGATGTAGGTGCCCGGGGGCAGGCCCTGGATGACGAAGCGGCCGTCCTCGCCCGTGGTGCCCGCGAAGGTGCGGCGTTCATCCTCGTCGTCCGGGGCTTCGTCTGGAGCTTCGTCCGGACTTTCGTGAGGGCGCCTCGGCGGCGCTTCCTCCTGCTGTCTCACCAGGGAGACGTCCACCTCGTTGACGGGCGTGCCGTGCGAGCTCGTCACGGTGCCACGCACCGTGGCGCCCGAGTCCAGGACCAGCTTCAGGCCGGACGTGGGGGCCCGGGCCTGGAGCTGGCGCGGCAGGTAGCCCTCGGCCTCGACGGTGAGGGTGCCGGAGAGGGGCTGGTCCACCTTGATGGCGAAGTGGCCTTCCGCGTCGGTGGTGGCGTCGAAGGTGAGGGGCGCCTCGATGCGCGGGTGCATCACGATGAAGGAGCGCTCTTGCAGGGGCGGAGGCGCGCCCTCCGGACGCTTCCGGGGCGGTGGACGCAGCGACAGGGAGACTTCCGCCAACGGCTTGCCCGCGGCGTCGGTGACATGGCCCTCCACGAGGACGGCGGGGGAGAGGACGAACTCCAGTGGGGGGCCGCCCGCGGTCACGGTGCGGACCGCGGTGAGGTCCAGCATCCGGTCCGCCTCCACCTTGAAGGTGTAGTCGTGGGCCTGGAGGGGGCCCAGGCGCACGCGGCCGTCCGCGCCGGTGGTGCCGAGCTCCTGGAAGACGAGGGTGCCGAAGTGCTCGGTGAGCTCATGGGGAAGTTCGGTGCTCACCTCGGCGTTGGCCACGGGGGCGCCGGCGGAGTCGCGCACGGTGGCCTCCACGAAGAAGGAGGTGCCCAGGCGCAGCGTCACCTGGACCTCGCGCTGGTCCTCCGTGACCTTCACCGCCTCGCGCGCCTGGAGGCCGCCCTGCTCCGCCTCCAGGGTGTAGTCGTCAAGGGACAGGCCGTCGAAGGTGAAGTGCCCCTGGGCGTCGGTGGTGGCGACGCGCTCACCGCCGACCTCCGTGACGGTGGCGCCGGCGACGGGCTGCTCCCCATCCACCACCGTGCCCACGATGCGCCGGGGCGCGAACAGCACGATGTCCTCCGGCAGGGCGGCCGGGGCCACGTCCTCCATCCACTCGGAGAGCGTCCCGGGGTGGGCGGCGAGGAGGCTGTAGGTCTCCTCGGTGGGCAGCGGGCCCAGGGAGAAGCGGCCGTCCGCGCCCGTTTTCGTCTCGAAGGAGCGCGCCGTGCCCGTGTGCAGCAGGGTCACCCGGGCCTGGGCGAGCGGGGCGCCGTCCTCGTCCACCACGCGGCCGGTGAGCGTGTGGCTGGACTGGAGTTCCAGCGTCACGTCCCGGGTGCCGGTGACGACGCCCTCCAGGAGCCCCGCGCCCTGCGAGCCCAGGGCCCAGAGGGCGACCTTTCCCTGGGGCAGTCCCTCCAGGGTGAAGGTTCCGTCCCCGGCGGAGGTGGTGCGCGACAGGACGAAGGCGCCGCCCCGGCGGGCCTCCACCAGCTCCCGGACCCAGCGGAGGGCGGCGGCGGATTCGCAGTCCGCTGAGACCAGGGAGACGCCAGGCGAATCCGGGTCGCACGGCAGCTCCGTCAGGGTCTCCCCGGGGAGGCCCACGGAGGCGGAGACTTCGATATTGGCGACGGGGTTTCCCTGGAGGTCGACGACGCGGCCCCTGACCTGGAGGGCGCCCTGGGGAGGCGGGGGCGGTGTGGCGGGGAGCTGCCGGCGGTCGGCGCGGGGGGCGGGGGGCGGGCTGGACGCCGGTGGGGTGGGGCGCAACCCCCAGAAGGCCCCGGCTCCAATGAGGAGCAGGAGCACGCCCCCTCCGATGACCATCGCCGACGGCTTCCGCATGGCGCCCCTCCAGGGTGGGCGACTGTAGCAGGAGGGCTGACGCAGGCCTTGGCGCGGCCCGTCAGGTTGGTCGCTTCAGAGGCGACGGCGAAAAAAAGCAGGCCCACGCCAAGGTTTTTGGCGGCCGACGTATTTGAAGTCGAGGTGGGGATGCTGGGGGCAGAGCCACCGGGATCCAAGGGCTCGGGACGCAGAGCGGACCGGGCAGAGGGGGACACGGGTTTCGGGGGTCGATCTTCCGGGACTCAAGGTTTTTGGCAGTCGACGTCTTGAAGGAAAAGCAGGACGGATGCGGAGCTTTGGGGGCCGCATCCGAGAGGGGGACCCCTCGGGGGAGGGGTTGAGTTACTGGGAGCGCGTCGAGGGGGCGCGCTCCCAGTATTTTTTTGTGCGCCTACCCACCGGAGACGACCCGCAGACCTTCGCGGGGCGACTTCGAGGCGCCGGGCAGCTCCAGGACGTGGGCGCCCTCCGCTTCGAAGTGCTCGCGCAGCCACGGGTGGCAGGTGAAGGCGATGACCTGGTGGGCTTCCGCCAGCCTCGCGAAGAGCCGCACCGCGCCCCGGGCCCTTTCCGAATCGAAGTTCACCAGGACGTCGTCCGTGATGAGCGGCAGCGCGCCCCGCGTCTCTCCGAAGTCACGGATGACGGCCAGCCGGAACGCGAGGAACAGCTGCTCCCGCGTGCCTCGCGACAGCTGCTCCGCGCCCCAGTCCTTCGTCCCGTCGCTCACCCTCAGCTCGCGCGCGTCGCCGGCCGGGATGAAGACGCGGCGGTAGCGCCCCGCCGTCAGCTCCGAGAACAGCTCGCTGGCCCGTTGGATGACGCGCGGCTGCTGCTCCTCCTCGAACCTCCGGCGCGCGCGGCCCAGCAGCGCCAGCGTCAGCCGATCCGCCGCGTAGCGCGTGGCCAGCTCCGCCGCCTTCGCCCGCAGCGTCTCCTCCTGGATGCGCAGCCTCGCTACGCGGTCGTCGTTCTCCCACTGCGACAGCTGCGTCTTCAGGCTGCCCTGCTCCGTGAGCACCGCCTTGTGCCGTTCGCCTTCCGTCCGGTGGCGCTCGCGCAGCGTGGCGAGCTGGTCCTTCAAGCCCGCCTCACCGCCCGCCGCGTGCACCGCTTCGCGGGCTGCCGCCTCGTCCAGCCCCGTGAGCGCCTGCACGCGCTGGCCGTGCTCCCGGACCCGGCCCATCAGCTCCGTGTACCTGCGCGCCTGCACCGCGCGGCGGCGGAGGGTGGCTTCGTCCTGGCATCCGCCTTCCGCGAGCAGCGCCTCCCAGGCCTGGTCCTCGTCCAGCACCAGTTGGTCCAGCCGCGCCTTCTCCGCGAGCAGCTCGCCGCGCTGGCCGTCCAGGTGCCGCTGATCCGCCGCGCGGGAGCGCACCTCCTCCAACGCCACGGACACGCGCGCGGCCACGGTCTCCGCGGGGCCCGGCGGCAGGCCCGCTGCCCGGGCCTCCTGGAGCAGCCGCGCCGTCACCGCCTCGCACGCGGTCTCCGCCACGGTGAACTCCTCTTCGTCCGTGCGCAGGTCCAGCAGCCGCTGCCGCAGCGCCGCGGCGTCGTGCCACAGCGTCAGCGCCGAGGCCGCGGAGAGGGTCTCCGGGAAGCTGCGCGCCACCAGGAACGCCGCCCACTCCTCGCGCAGCACCTCCTCGCGCTGGCTCGCGCGCAGCCGCGCCTCCTCCGCGCGCTGGTCCTCGTGCACCGCCGCGTCCCAGGCCGTGCGCAGCGCGTCCTCTTCGCGCAGGAGCAGCTCGCGCCGCTCGGCCTGCGTCAGCAGCTCCGCGAGCTGTGACTCCTGCGCGGCCAGGTCCGCGAGCGACGCGCCCGGAGACAGCCCCGCCGCGCCGGAGGCATGCAGGAGCTCCCGCTGGAGCAGCTCCTCGCGCGCGCTCATCGCCGCCTGCGTCGAGCGGAAGCGCTCCTCCTCCTGCTGCCGCCAGCGGTGCCGCGCCGCCTGCGCCTCCAGGCTGGCCTGCCGCGCCGCCTCCACGCGATGGCGCACGAACAGCAACAGCCCCACCAGCAACAGCCCGCCCACCGCGCACAGCCCGCCCACCGACGGACCCGCGAGCCACGCCGCGAGCGCCGCGAACCCCAGCGCCACCAGGGCCGCCGCCACCACCCACGACAGCGGCAGCAGCGAGCGCATCGGCACCGCGTCCGTGGGGGCCCGCACGCCGTCCATCTGGCGGCGCTGCTCCATGCGCTGCTCGGCCAGGCGCTCCAGGTCCCCGCGCGCCGCGCGCATCCGCCCCACCGCCGCCTGCCGCTGCCGCACCTGCGCGGGCCGCGCATCGGGAAGGGTCTCCACCTCCGCCTGGACCCGCGACAGGGCCGCCGCCAGCCGCGCCCGCTCCTCACGCGTGCGCGCCTGCTCCGCCTCCGCCTGCGCGAGCGCCGCGTCCGCCGCATCCAACCGCGCCGCGAGCGACTCCAGCTCTCCCCGCGCCCGCGAGCCCAGGTCCAACGCGAGCAGCCCGCCCGCGTCCACCGCGAGCCCCAGCTCTCCCAGCGACTGCTCCAGCTGCCGCCGCCGCGACGTGAGCGCCGCCCTGCGCGCGGGCAAGCCGCGAAGCTGCTCCGAGTGGCCGGAGTACGTGGCCAGCGCCGCGCGCAGGGACTCGGCGCGTTCACGCACGGGCCAGGGCGCCGCCAGCCGCTCCCGGGCCTCCTCGATGGGGGTGAGCCTCTCGTGCAGCTGCGCCTGCTGGGCGCGGTACATCTTGCGCCGCTGGAGCACGTCCTCCAGCCGCGTCTCCGCGCCCGGCGGGAAGGTGTCCAGCGCCGGCAGCGTGGCCAGCTCCGCCCGGTCGCGCGCGAGCACCGCCAGGTCCGCCAGCGCGGACTCCAGCCGCGAGGCGTGGTCCAGCGCGTGCTCGGTGTGCTTGCGCGCCACCTCCAGCGCGTGGCCCTCCGCGACGCGCTCCGCCAGCAGGTCGCGCGTGGAGAAGTAGAGCGCGGGCCGGTCCCCCGCCTCTCGCAGCCTCTGCTGCACCTCCTCCAGGTCCTTCATCACCAGGTTCAGTTCCTTCTTCTGGCCGCGCGGCAGGTACAGCGCTTCCGAGTCCTTGCGCAGCCGCTCCACCGCCTCCGGCAACCGCCGGGCGCCCTGCATGCCCGCGGCGAACAGCGCCTCCGACACGCCTTGCTGCTGCGCGAGCCGCTGGAACGAGGACAGCTCGTCCAGACGGAAGGCGAACACCTCGTAGAACAGCTCGCGCGGCACGTCCGCCAGCGCCTGCTCCAGCAAGGTCTCCGGCAGCGGCTGGCCCTCGGGGCCGCGCACCGTGAGCGCGCCCTCCGACGCGCGCTTGCCACCGTGGCGGCGCACCACCAGCGGGCCGGCCGCCGTGTCCAGCCACAGCTCTCCGCCGAAGAGCGCGCCCTCCGGTTCGTAGCGCTCCGGCTGGCCGCGCTTCTCGAAGCCGAACAGCACGCCGCGCAGGAACGCCAGCAGCGTGCTCTTGCCCGCCTCGTTGGGCCCGTACAGCAGCGTGAGCCCCGGGCCCGGCGTCCCCGAGTAGCCCCGGAAGTGCCCGAAGCCGTCCACCTGGAAGCGGGTGATGCGCAGGCCCGGCTTCATGATGCCTCCTCGTGGAGCTGCTCCACGCCGCGCTGCCCGGCCTGCGCCACCAGCTCCGGCCGCGGCGCCTCCAGCGCGTCCACGCCCAGCCGCTTGAGCCGCTGCCCCAGCGTCGTCAGGTCCTCGTCGTCCCACAGCGCCGCGAGCGCCGCGCCGTCGTGGGACAGCGCCTCCGCCTCTTCCAGCAGCGTGCCCAGGAAGCCGCCTCCGGCGCGCACCGCCTCCAGGTCCACCTCCGGCCGGCTGCCATCGCGCAGCGACTCCAGCAGCACCGGCGGATGCGCCCGCGCCAGCCGCTCGCGCAGGTCCGCTTCCAGCTGCGTGCGCGCTCCGGGCCGCGCAAGCTCCCGGTGCAGCGGCCCGCGTCCGGCCAGCGTGAGGCGCACCGCGTGCCCGTCGAAGTCCTCCGCGCACCGCGACTCCACGACCTCCGTGGCCACCGCCTGGAGCATGTCCAGCGACGTGACGCCCGCGAGCGGCACGTCCAGCCGGTGCCACCGCACGCGATCCACCGGCACGAACCGCCTGCGCGCGACGCCGTCCTCCACGTCCACCACCACGCAGCCGCGCTCGCCCGTCTCGTGCACGTGCCGGCCCTGCGGGTTGCCCGGGTACACGGCCACGCCGCCTCCGGGCAGCAGGTGCTCCGCGCGCGTGTGCACGTGGCCCAGCGCCCAGTAGTCCAGCCCGCCCGCCGCCAGGTCCGCGGCCGTGCAGGGCGCGTAGTTCGCGTGGCCCGCGTCGCCGCCCAGGTTCGCGTGCAGCAGGCCCACGCTGAAGTGCTCGCCGGTGCGGCGGAACCTGGCGGACAGGTTCTCGCGCACCTCCACGTCCGGATAGGACACGCCCTGCACGTGGCACAGGCGCCGGCCCTCGCGTCGCACCTCCACGTCCTCCCACTCCGGGCCGAACACCTTCACCGACGCGGGCAGCCCCAGCGTGCCGGTGTCGCCGCTCAGCGGATCATGGTTGCCGTGGACGATGAAGGTCTGGATGTCCGCGCGGTCCAGCCGCGCCAGCTCCGCGCGCAGCGCCAGCCGGGCGCGCACCGAGCGGTCCTTCACGTCGAACAGGTCCCCGGCCAGCAGCAGGAACGTCACGCGCTCGCGCAGGCACACGTCCACGATGCGCGCGAGCGCATGGAAGGTGGATTGCTGGAAGCGCTCCAGGAGGGGGCCGTGCGTGGCCACTCCTCGGAATGGCGTGTCCAGGTGGAGATCCGCGGCGTGCACGAAGGAGAAGCGCATCGTGCGCCCACCGTACCCGAGTCCTGCCGCCTGCCCGACTTTCCCACCCCCTGGGGTGATGCGCTGGTGGACACGGAAGGTGTCCCCCGGTCCTACGCGGCGTCCGCCGGTGGAAACCCGGCGCGTGGGACGCGCGTCCAGGCCACTTGCGCTTCGCGCGAGGCTCCGCACGGAAAAGGTTCGAGGAAAGAGGGCGCGGGCGCGCCACGGAGGCCGCCCGCGCCGCTTCACGGCCTAGTGGGTGGTCTCGTTCCCCGAGCCGCCCATGCTGCCGCCGCCCCCCGTCCCGGTGCTGTTGTTGCCGCCGGACGAGTTCATGTCATTGCCCTGTGTCGAGGAGCCGCCCGAGCCGCCGGTGCCCTCCATGCCGGAGCCACCCGTGCCCGCGTCGTAGCCGGAGCCGCCCGTGCCCGCGTCGTAGCCGCCGCCGCCCGTGCCCTGCTCCATCGTCGAACCGGATCCGCCCGTGCCCTGCTCACTCCCCGAGCTGGTACTGGAGCCCTTGGTGCTGTGGCTGCTTCCGGATCCGCCCGTTCCGCCGCCCATGCTCTCCTGCGAGCGGTCGTTGCTCCGACACCCGGTCAGGGCCATCGCCCCGGCCACCACGCCCAGCACCATCCATCGCGTGAAACCCATCATGATCGACCCCCATGTTGGTGTGACGAACCGAAGGCTGGGGGCGGGGCGACGCGAGGGCATCGTCCGGGGACCCGGCTCCGCCAGGCCGTCCGCCCCACCGGCCGGGGAGCGGGCGCCTGGAGGGATGCTCGGGCGGATCACCCTTCGCGGCGCAGCACGAGCAGCGCGTACTCCAGGCCGCCATCGAGCAGCCCCTGTTGCAGCCACACGTGCTCGCGGCGCGACTCGGCGCGGGCGGCGTTGAGCGCGGCGCGCAGGCTGCGGGCGTCCGCGGGGCCGCGGGCCAGGTGTTCGTGGACGCGCAGCTCCGAGCTCAGCGTCCAGAAGCCCACCGCCCGCGCGGACACGTCGTCGTGGGCCTCCAGCTCCAGGCCCGCCTCGCGCGCGTCGGCGAGGAACGCGTTCACGCTGCCCAGGTGCCGGCTCCACGCATCCGCGGACGGGTGCACTGCGTCCGGGCGCACCCAGAAGCAGTCCGCGACGGCCAGCATGCCGCCGGGCCGGAGCCGGGTGTGCATGCCGCGCAGCCACTCCGCGCGGGGCGTGGCGCAGGTGTTCTCCACGGCGATGACGGCGTCATAGGCCTCGGGGTGGCGGGGCGGCTCGTTCGTGCACAGCCGGGGCTGCACGCGCGAGCCCACGCCGGCCTCGTGCGCGAAGCGGCGCACCTGCTCCAGGTGCGTGGGCACGGTCACCATCGCCGTCACACGCGCGCGGTGCTCCTGGGCCCAGTACAGCGCGCTGCCGCCCAGGACGCTGCCCACGTCCAGCACCTCGCCGCCGTCCGGGAAGGTGCCCATGGCGCGCGCCAGCTCCGCGAGCAGCGCCTCCTGTGAGCCGCGCAGGTGCTCGCGCAGCTCCGGCCCCGGCGTGCCGGGCGATGGCAGCCGGTCCACCAGGCCCGTGTGGCAGTACACGCGGGAGCTGGAGCCCTGGCGGGCGAGGCCTCGCGCGGCGAGGGCTTCATGCCAGGTCCAGACGTCGCCCGGGGTGAGGGGCGCGGGGCTGGCGGAGGACTCCGCGCCGTTCGCGTCCCGCGCGCGAGCGAGGAGCGGGGACGGCAGGAGGGTGGAGGCGCAGAGGGGCTTCATGGGTACTCCCGGGGCAGCAGGATGCGGAGCAGGGCGCCGCCTCCCGGTCCGTTGTGGCGGTGCAGCAGGCCGCCACTGGCGCGCAGCAGGCACTCGCTGGTGTAGAGGCCCAGTCCTGTTCCCTGGGGCTTGGTCGTGTAGAGCTCCTCCGCGGGCGCGTTGAGCCGCTCCGGAGGGAAGCCGGGGCCGTCGTCCTCGATCTCCACCTCCAGGCGTCCGCTGAGCGGTTCGGTGCGAGCCCGGATGAAGACGCGGGTGGCGCCCTGGTCGCCATTGCCCTCGCATGCGTTGACAACCAGGTTCTCCACCACCCGGCGCAGCGTGAGCGGTCCGCCGCGCACGAGCGCGCGAGGCGGCCGGGACGGCGCCAGCTCCAGGTGGATGTCCACGTCGGGGAAGCGCAGGGACACCTGGGCCTGCACGGACTCGAGCACCAGGGCCAGGTCCACGGCCTCCGGCTCCGTGCCGGCGAAGCGGCGGCTCTTGGCGCGCACCTCCTTCACCATCTGCTGGAGCTGGCGCAGGCTGTCCTGGAGCTGGCGGGCCTGGTCCTCGAAGCCGGTGCGCGCGAGCATTCCGCGCTGCGCGCCGAAGGCCTTCATCATGTCCGCGGCGGTGCCGGCCTCGTGCAGCGCCTGGTCCATGCCCTGGTGGTGGCCGAGGATTTCGGCCATCGCCTGGGTGAGGCGGCCCACGTCGCGCTCCTGCTGTTCGACGAGCTGCGCGTGCACGGCGGCGCGCAGGCGGTCCGCGTCCATGCGCGCCTGGGCGTAGCGCACGGCGAGCGAGCCCACGTAGAGCTGCGCGACCAGGGCCGAGGGGCCCACGATGGCGAGCGGCACCTTCCCAGGCTGTCCATTCCACGCGAGGGCCGCGGCGCCCAGCAGGGCCGCGAGCGTGCCCAGCAGGAGGAAGGGCTCGCGCCAGGTGACCCGGTAGTGCTGGCCGTGCACGGCCGAGGTGCCGATGAACAGCACGCCGAGGACGAGTGCCCCGGGGAGCACGGCGAGCGCCACGAGGCTGGCGAGGAAGAAGTGTTCCAGCGCCAGGCCGGGGAGCCATGCGAGCCAGCTTCCGGCCACCACGCGACGGCGGCGCGAGTACACGAAGGCGAACGCGACGCGGTGGATGGCGCAGGGAAGGAAGCACGCGAGCGCGGACGTGAGGGGCACGGCGAAGAAGGCGTGGACGCCGGGAGCCCACGCGACGAGGCCCACGAGCGCCGAGCCCCGCAGGAGGAAGCCCACGACGGGGCGCACGCGCAGGGACGCGAGGAGCCGGCTTGCGTCCTGGGCGCGCATCCAGCGGCGGAAGGCCACGACGCCGGGAGGGAAGGCCATGGGCAGGGCCTTCATGCGCGCGCTCCGGTGCCGGACCGCCATGGCGCGGCGCGGGCAGCACGGTGCCCGGACGGACGCGGTTCTCCACGGTACGGACGCATGCTGGTCAACCCCCCGGTACCAGGCACAGCCCTCGACACGGGAAGCAAACGGTGGCGGAGGCCTCCCGGTCAAACCGGGGGCACGGACATTGTTGGCCAGTCCTCCGTCCCTGGCTTCCTGGCCAGGGCGGAGTGGTGGCTGGAGGATTCCTCCTGGCTGGTGCGACAGTGCTTGGGAGGGCGTCCGGGGCGCGATAGAGGGGCGCCCCATGCGTGACAGAATCCAGACGGTGTTGCGGCAGCTGGCCCAGTCTCCCGAGTTGGAAGTGCGGTGGCTGCACACGGTGTCGCTGCTGGAGTTCATCGGCGCGCGGAAGATTTCGCGCACGGTGGCGGACCGGCATCCGTCGCTGGAGGTGCTGGGGCACCTGGCGGACGAGACGCGCCATGCGTTCACGTTCAAGCGGCTGGCCTGTGAAGTGGCGGGCCGAGAGGACGTGACGGAGTTCCTGAGCGTGGAAGCCGCGGCGACGTGGTTCCAGTCGTTGGACCGGCAGCTGGCCGAGTGGGTGACGTCGGTGACGGGAACCGCGGACGTGTATCTGCAGTACCTGCTCACCACCGCGGTGGTCGAGCGCCGCGCGATGGTGCTCTACCCGCTCTACAAGGCGGCCACCCGGCACGCGGTGGTGCGCGAGGAGCTGGGGCGCGTGGTGGTGGAGGAACAGTCGCACCGCCGCGCCATCGAGGACGCGTGCATGGAGCGCCTGACGAAGGCGGGCACGACGCTGGAGCCCGCGCTCGCGCTGGAGGAGCGCCTGTTCGAGACGTTCCTCACCCAGCTGGAGAAGGACGTGGCCCAGGCGCTCGCGGGAACGCAGGCGGCCTGAGCCCTTACGCGCCGTCGTCCCCGTCCGGCGGCGCATCCTCTCCAGCGCTGGACAGCACCAGCTTCCCGCCCGCCCACGCCGCCTGGAGGTTCCTCGCGCGGCGTGCGCGCTTGCGGCTCAGCTCCACGCCCACCGCGTCCAGTCCCAGTGCGTTGGCCACCGCGAGCGCCGTGCCGTGGCCACAGAACGGATCCACCACCGTGCGCGTCCGCGTCTGCTCCAGGATGAAGCGGCACGCCACCAGGCACGCGTTGAGCCCCATGCCCCGCGTCCACGTCACCTCGCCGGCTTCCGGCAACACGTCCGCCGTGGACTTCGCCGCGTCCGCCTTCAGCCCCCGGCTGAAACACAGCAGGTGCGAGTACGCCGGCCTCCCGAACGTCACCGTGCCCGGCGTCCGGCGGCACACCACCTTGTGCCAGAGCGTGTCGAAGCCTTGCGCCTCCGCCGCCTTCGACACCAGGTAGCCCTTGTCCACCCAGGCCCCGTCCTTCTTCACGTCCGACTGGTAGAACACCGCCACCCCGTCCGCCGGCACCCGCGACAACACCTTCGCCGCCGCCCCCACGAACCAGTCCTTCCACTGGGGCACCGTGAGCGACGGGAACTCGGAGACGTCCGGCATCGACGCCACCACCGAGCACCCCTCCAACACCGGCCGCGCCTCCAGCCACGCGAGCGCGTCCTCGCAGTACACCGTGCGCTTCGCTCCCGCCGTCCCGCTGCGTCCGTCCGTCATGACGCCCCCGAGTCTGCCGGAAGCGCCCACCCGCTCCCACCTCTCATTCCGCTCGCGCGCACCTACCCGCCAGGACTGCCCGCCTCCTGAACCCCCAGGCAACCCCCGAGCATGTGGACGGCCATGCCCCAATCGTGGCTTGCTACGCCTCCCCCGTAAGCCAAGACTTCTCAGTCTTTTCCCCCGAAAAGGACAGCCCCCATGCCCACGACGAACGCGACGGATGGAACCCCCCTGCACTACCGGGTGTTCGGGGACGGCCCTCGCGACGTGGTGCTGGTGCACGGGTGGATGGTGTCCGGCGCGGTGTGGGACGCGATGCTGGAGAAGCTGGACCTGACCGGCCTGCGGCTCATCGTCCCGGACCACCGGGGGACCGGACAGTCCGGACGTCCGTCGTCGGGGTACACGCTGGAGCAGTACGCCAGCGACGTGCTGGCGGTGGCGGACCACGCGAAGGCGCAGCGCTTCGCGCTCGTGGGCCACAGCATGGGCGGGCAGATCGCCAAGTGGGTGGCGGCGGATGCCCCCTCGCGCGTCAGCGGCCTGGTGCTGCTCAACACGGTGCCCGCGGCGGGCCTGCCGCTGCCTCCGGACGCGGCCGGGCTGTTCCGCACCTCCGCGGGTGACCGCGAGAAGCAGAAGACCATCCTGGGGCTGGCGTGCAAGCAGCTGCCGCCGGAGTCGCTGGAGGTCCTGCTGAAGGACTCGGCCGGCGTGTCCAAGGACGCCATCGAGCAGTGCTTCGATTCCTGGACGGCGGGCGGCTTCGCGCACCGGCTGTCCGCCATCACGGCGCCCACGCTGGTGGTGGCCACGGATGATCCGTTCCTGCCGCCGGTGTTCCTCAAGCAGGCGGTGGTGGGGCTCATCCAGAACGCGCGCATGACGCACCTGCCGGGGCCGGGGCACTACCCCCAGGTGGAGCGCCCCGCGGAGACGGCGGCGCTGGTGTCTGCGTTCCTCGCGGGCAACGCCGCGCAGGCCTGAAGGAGGACGTGCCATGGCCTGGGGGATGTCCTTCGAGCGCGATGCCGAGCACGACGTCGTCACCGCGACCTTCACCGACTGCATCCTGGCGACGGACGAGGACGTGCAGCGCTGGCGCCGCGACGTGGAGGCGCAGTTCGCGAAGTTCAACGGCCGCGTGGACCTGCTCATCAACCTGGATGGGCTCATCGTCCGCCACACGGCGGGGCGCACCTTCGGCAAGGTGCGCCGCGAGGTGCTGGAGCGCAACACGCACCGCTCGTACCGCTACGGCGGCGACGACACGACGCTCGTGTTCATCAACACCAGCGGCGCCATCGACGGCGCCGCCGTGAACCACTTCGCCACGCGTGAGGAGGCCCTGGCGGCCCTGCTCGCCGAGCGCGAGGGCCTGCGCAAGCGCGGCTTCACCCCGTTCCTGCCGGGCGTCATCAGCTCCAAGCGCTGAAGGGGGCCTCGCGGCTACACGCCGGCGAACCACTCGTAGCCGCGGTCCTCCCAGGTGCCCCCCGTGGCCTCCGGGAGGAAGCGCACGGTGGTGAGGTACTTCACCATCTTGTAGCCCAGCTTCACGCCCGAATAGAGGCGCAGGGGCGCGCCATGCCCGGGGATGAGCGGCGCGCCGTTCATGCCGTACGCGAGCACGGTCTGCGGGTGCCACGCGCTCGGCGCGTCCCAGGATGAGTAGTAGCCCTGGTCGAACGAGCGGAACTCCACGAACCCCGCGCGCGGATCCGCGCCCACGACCCGGGCCAGGTCGCTGATGCGCACGCCGTGCCAGGACGCCACGGCGCTCCAGCCCTCCACGCAGTGGTGGCGGATCCGATAGTCGGTCCGGGGCAGCCGCTGCAATTCCTCCAGCGAGAAGGCGCGCGGCCGGGCCACCAGTCCGCCCACCTCCAGCCGCCAGCCCTCGGGAGCCAGGGGCACGGACTCGGAGATGAAGTAGTGGGGGAAGTCGCCGGGCGGGGTGAGCCGTTCGACGGGCTCCTCGGGGGCGAGCCGGGCGGGGTGGAAGAGGGTGGATTGGGCGCGTTGGTTGAAGCGGTCCATGACGCCGAGAAAGCCTTCCCGCGGGCGCTGGGAATCGCAGGCGCTGGTGGCGAGCGCGGCGGCGCCGAGGAGGACGCGGCGGCGGGTGAGGAGGCGCTCAGGCATCGGGCTTCCTCCCGCCGGTGATCATCTCCCCGAAGGTGCGTGGGTGCAGGGCGACGAGGACGACGTGGCCCACGGTGAAGAACGCGAGCAGGGTGAGCATCAGCAGGTGCACGAAGCGCGCGGTGTCGTAGCCACCGAAGAGGGGGGTGAGCCACTGGAGCTGCACGGGCTTGTAGAGGACGAGGCCGGACAGGACGGACAGCGCGCCCATGAACAGGGTGGTGGTGTAGGCCAGCCGCTGGAGACCGTTGTAGAGCCCCACCTGCGCGGGAGCGGGGCGGAGCCGCAGATAGTACGCGAGCGTGGCCACGGCATCGCGGGCGTCCCTGCGTGGGAGGAACAGGCGGCGGCGCCACTCGCCACTGAGCGCGAGATAGAGCACGTACACGAACCCGTTGAGGGCCAGGAACCAGCCGAACGCGAAGTGCCAGCTCCGCGCGCCCGCGAGCCAGTCCCCCAGCCGCAGCCACGATGGCGGCACGGCGCCCTGGAAGGGATAGAGCGAGAAGGGCCGCCCCCGAGGCCCCATGCGCGGAAACGCGACGAGGATCTGCAACCCGCTGCCCGCGAGGATGGCGAGCAAGGGCACGTTGGCCCAATGCGTGAGCCGGATGGGCCAGGGCTGTGGACGGCGAGGCTCGGACGGGTGCACGCGGTGGAGACCATCACCTGGACACGGCCACGGGCCATCAGGCGGGAGGGTGGCGCGAGCGCTCATGGGAGCACTTCGCCGTCAGGGGGAATCAGGCATCCACGGGGGATTGCCCGGGTCGCCGAATGAATCGAGCAGTGCGGCGCTGAGCAAGGATTGCGATGACCCCGGCCCTCGGGTCGCGGGGGACTGGCCGGCATTGGACGGCGTGTAGCGCACACAGATGCGGCACTTCCCGTGGATTGGACGTGTGGGAACGACCCGGTATCGTCCTCCTTCCCGTCCGCCTTCCCCCGAGGATGCCGTGACCCTGAAGCCTGCCCATGCGTTGCACCTCGTGGGGTTGCTGTTGCTGAGCACGGTGGGTTGCGTGCAGGAGGAGCCCGAGTTCACGGCGCCGTTGTCCGGCGGAGTGCGGGTCGTGGTCGTGGCGCCCCGTGCGGTGACTCCCCTTCAGGTAGGTGCCATGGCGCTCACGGCGTCACGCACCGCGGGGGGCGTGGACCTGACGCAAGATCCGGAAGGGAGCCGCACCTGGGCCGGTAGCTTGAGGCCGGACGCCCGCGGGGAAGAGGTCTTCCTGGGCGCGAGCATCCTGGACGCTCCAGGCTCGATCACGGCCGAGATGAGGCTGGATGAGGGAATGCAGGTGCCCGTGTATGGCGAAGCGCTCGCGGTCCTGGTGCCCATGCTGGCGAAGCCGGGGCCCCCGGGATTGTCGAACCATGCGCCGAACATCCTCGGGGTGACCGGACCGACCGCGGTCGTCAAGGATGGAGCGACGGTGGCCCTGCTCGCGCACGTGAGCGACCCGGATGCGGACGCGCTCACCTACGCCTGGACCGCCTCCTCGGGCGTGCTCGACTGCGCGGAGGCTTCGTGCAAGTGGACGGCGGCCCTTCCCCAGGACGCCGATGCGCGCAACAAGGGCGCGTTGATCGGCTTGCGGGTCACGGACGCGCGAGGCGCGGAGTCCATGCTCCAGTTCCGGATCGCCGTGGGCTCCGTGCGCGGGCCGGGCTGGCTGGGCGACACGCGCTACAACCGCTCCCCCATCCCCTCCGAAGCGGGCGCCGCCCGGGACGTCAAGCTGAACGAGCCCTTCCAGGTCCAGGCGGCGGTGACGGACGAGGACGGCCCCCAGGACGTGCTGACGTACGCCTGGAGCGCGACGTGCGAGGGCACCTTCAATGACATCCATGCGGCCAGCCCCGTCTTCACTCCGACGGCGGAGCCCGCGAACTGCGGCTGCCAGCTGAAGGCCGCCGTGACGGACGGCTTCGGTGGAAGCACGGAGCAGCTGGTGAACCTGTGCGTGCGCGCGGAGGCGCCGCCGGTGGTGGACACCGTGTCGCAGTCCGCGACGGGCGCGCTCGCGGGTGAGCTCGTGACGTTCTCCGTGACGGCGACGGATCCGCGCGGCGAGGCGCTGACGTTCGCCTGGACGTCGAACGTGGGGGCGCTCGGCACGGCGGTGGGGAACGGCTCGACGAGCACGGTGGATTGGACGGAGCTCTCCTGCCTGCCCAAGGACGTGACGCCCACCGTGGAGGTGGTGACGACGAACGCGTCGGGCGCGAGCACGCGGCGGTCCTTCTCCGTGGCGTGGGCTGGCCGGCGCTGCGGCCCGGGCGAGTCTCCCTGCCCCGTCACGCTGTCACATGGCCAGGTGACGCTGCGCGAGGACTGCGTGGTCCAGAGCGCGATGTTCATCCCGGACGGCTACACGCTCGACGGCGCCGGCCACACCCTGACCGCGTCCGAGGAAGGGGCCGGGGACCACTACAAGGGCGCGGTGCTGCGCAACCGGGGCACGGTGGCGAGCGTGCGCGGCGTCACGGTGACGGCGCGGGGCCTGTCGGACGTGTGTGACGGGGATGCGGACCGGCTGCGCGGCATCCTGCTGGACGGCGCGAGCGGTACCCTCGAGGACACGGTGGTGGAGGACCTGAACCAGGCGGGCAACCTCGGCGGCTGCCAGGAGGGCTTCGCCATCGATGTGCGCAACCTCGGGCCGGGCGCCACGCCGGTGTCGGTGACCGTCCGGAACAACCAGCTGGTGGGCTACCAGAAGGCGGGCGTGGTGGTGCTGGGGCGCGTGGAGGCCACGGTGGAGGACAACGTCATCGACGGCCTGGGCCCCACGGAGCACATCGCGCGCCTCGGCATCCAGTTGGCGCACGGCGTCTCCGGTCAGGTGGTGCGCAACCAGGTCCGGGGCAACGCGTACCTGGTCGAGCAGGACTCCGGCTCCGGCATCCTCGTGTTCGGCGGCGAGTACTACGGCGCGGGCCGCGAGCTGTGCCACGACCTGCGCATCGAGGACAACGTGGTCACGGAGAACGACGTCGGCGTCAGCCTGCTCCAGGCGGTGGACCTCGACTTCACGCCACCCCCCGAGTCCCAGAACATCCAGGTGGTCGGCAACACGCTGACCAAGTCGGGCCTGACGAACGGCTACCAGGCCGCCATCTCCGACAACGGGACCGCGAACCTCTTCAGCCGCAACCGGATCAGCGGCGACGGTTACGACCCGGACGTGTACCCGGACAACGCCGTCTCCCTGGACGTGGCGACGCAGGGCGACGAGCGCCAGGTCGGCTTCGCCACCCCGGCGAGGACGCTGGACGTGGGGGCATGCTCGCAGGTGCTCGCGGTGCAGGGCTGGGACCTGGCGGGCAACCTGGCCCCGCTGTCCGTGCCGCAGGTGGCGTTGTCCGCGTCGGCTCCAGGCACGACCTTCCACCTGCTGCCGGACTGCTCGGACGCGCCCGTGACGGTGGTGAGCCTCAAGAACCCGCAGCGTGAAGGCCTCTTCTACCTCCGCGCCACGACGGCGGGCCCGCTGACCGTCACCGCGACGGGCGACGGGACGAGCAAGACCCAGGAGCAGACGGTCCGTTGAGCCACGCGGCGCGGGCGGGCATCCCGGTGGTCGTCACCAACCCCGGATGCTCGCCTCGGTGCGAGGAGCGCGGTGCCCGGCGCGCTCCGCGTGTGCACGGGTGGTGACTTCGGGTCCGGGTGGAGGAGTCGAGCGCCGGATGTTCGCCTCGGCGAGGCGGGCGCGGTACAGGGGGATGCGTGTACGGACGGGCGTTCAATTCCTGGGTGGGGCTCTGGCTCCTGTTGCTGCTTCCCGCGTGCGCGCCGCGAGCCACGAAGCCCACGGTGCCCGCCGCTCCCCCCGCGCCTGCCGCGCCCGCGGTGCCCGTCCCTGGCGCCGTCGAGGCCCTGGCCCGGTGGTACCTGGATGCCTGGGCGCGCAATGACGTGGCGGCGCAGCGCCAGGTGCTCGTGGAGGCGCCTCCGGACTTCGACGCGCAGCACGCGCGCTGGAGGCAGGACCTGGGCGTCATGGCCTCGCGCTTCGACCCGCCGACGCTCGAATCCCAGACGGGCACTGCGGCGGTGGTGAGGTTCCACGGCGTGCACACGCTGCGGGGACTGGGGGACTGGGAGGTGGAGTCCCGGCTGCGCTTCGAGCTTCGGGGCAGGCGCTGGGGCCTGCGCTGGACGCCGGAGGTGTTCCATCCCAACGCGCGGCCCGGGGACCGCTTCGGACGCACGCGGAGCTGGGGCCCTCGCGCCGCGTTGCTGGATGCGGGTGGGAAGCCGCTCACCCTGCCGGGCGAGGTGATCCGCGTCGGCGTCATCCCCGGCCGGGTGAGGGACCGCGCGGCCGTGGCCAACGTGCTCCAGGCGCAGCTGGGCGTGGACCCCGCGAGGGTGCTCGCCGCGCTCAATGCCGCGAGCGCGCAGCCCGAGAAGTTCCTCCCGTTCATCGACGTGCGCCAGGAGCGCTACCAGCAGGTGCGGGCCGTGCTCACGCCCGTGCCCGGCATCTTCTTCCGCAAGGTCCCCGCGCGGCTCACTCCGGCGGAGGGCTTCGCCGCGCACACGCTGGGCCGGGTAGGGGAGGTGACGGCGGAGGTGCTCCAGGCGCTGGGCCCGCCGTATCAGCCGGGCGACATGGTGGGGCTGTCCGGCCTGGAGCGCGCGCAGGAGCGGGCGCTGGCGGGGCTCCCCTCCGGCGAGGTGCGGCTCCAGCGCCGGACGGGCGGCAGCGAGGTGCTGTACCGCTTCGCCGGTGAGCCGGGGCGCGATGTCCGCACCACGCTGAGCCGGGGCGTGCAGGCCGCGGCGGAGGCGGCGCTCGCGGACGTCTCCCGTCCCGCCGCGCTGGTCGCGGTGAACAAGGAGACGGGCGAGGTGCTGGCGGTGGCCAGCCGGCCGCTCGGAGAGGGGTGGCACCGCGCGCTGATGGGGCGCTATCCGCCGGCGTCCACGTTCAAGCTCGTGACCGCGGAGGCGCTGCTCGAAAGCGGCCTGACGCCGGACTCCCGCGTCGAGTGCCCCCTGGAGATCACGGTGGGCCGCAAGCGCTTCCGCAACTTCGAGTCGGAGGTGCTGGGCACCACCACGATGCGCCGGGCGTTCGCGATGTCGTGCAACACGACGTTCATCCAGCTGGCGTCGAAGCTGGCCCCCCACGCGCTGGAGGACGCGGCCCGGCGCTACGGCTTCGGTGTCCCCTACGACGTGGGGCTGCCATCCCCGGGCGCCACCTTCCCCGTGACGGACGACGCCGCCGAGCGCGCCGCGGCCGCCATGGGCCAGGGCCGCGTGCTGGTCACGCCGCTGCACATGGCCACCGTCGTGTCGGCGGCGGACACCGGCGTCTGGCATGCGCCTCGCCTGCTGGCGGACGCGGACGCGGGCCCGGAGTCGCTGCTGGGCCCGGGCACGTCGGAGTCGCTCCAGGACCTGATGCGCGCGGTGGTGACGGAGGGCACGGCGAAGTCCGCCGCCAACATCATCGGGCTCCGGGGCAAGACGGGCACCGCGGAGTTCGGCATGGACGTGCCGCCGCAGACCCACGCGTGGTTCGTCGGCGTGCGCGACGGCATCGGCTTCGCGGTGTTCGTGGAGGGCGGCGGCGTGGGAGGCCGCGTCGCCCTGCCAATCGCGGTGCGTTTCCTCCAGGCGCTGGACACGTCCGGGGCCCTCACCTCCAAGGGCGACAACGCCAGCTAGCCCACGGAGCCGTCCCTCGGAGCGCCGTGCTCCTCCTCGCACGAATGGCTGGCCACGCCGCGGAGGACTGCCCACGTTGCGAGGATGGGCGGTGGAGGCTCGAGCGGCCAGGGGGCCAGGCCCGTGGCGCGGACCCTGCTCCATCCTGGTGGGCGACAGAGGTCCGCACCGGCGCGTGAAGGCCCGCCCGCCTGGAGCGAGCCGGTGGAGTCCCTCCGCGCCCGGCTGGGCAGCACGCTCCAGGGACTGCCGGAACAGGAGGCCGCGTCACGGCTCGAGTCCCTGGGCCCCAACGCACTGGAGGCCCGGCGCCATCGGCCGCTCCCCCTGGAGCTGCTGCTGCGGCTGGGCAACCCGCTGGTGCTGGTGCTGCTGGTGGCGTGCGGCGTCTCGGCCGTGGTCCATGACCTGACCAGCTCCGCCATCATCGCCGTCATCGTGTTGATCAGCGTGACGCTGGACTTCGTCCAGGAGCACCGCGCCAGCGATGCGGCGGAGCGCCTGCGCGGGGCCGTGGCCCTGCGCGCCCGCGTGCTGCGCGACGGCGTGGAGCAGCTCCGGCCCGCCACGGAGCTCGTCCCCGGAGACGTGGTCCTGCTGGCGACGGGCAGCCGCGTCCCCGCGGACGCGCGCCTCCTCGAATCGCACGAGCTGTCCGTGAACGAGTCGCCGCTCACCGGCGAGCCCTACCCCGTGGAGAAGGCGCCGGGCCTCGTCCCCGCGGAGGCACCGCTCGCGGAGGCGGGCAACACCGTCTTCGCGGGGACGTCGGTGCTGGGAGGCACGGGCCGCGCGCTCGTGTTCGCCACCGGCCGCGACACCGAGGTCGGTGGCATCGCCCGGGGGCTGGAAGCGCCCGGGCCCTCCACCGCCTTCGAGCGGGACACGCGCCGCTTCTCCCTCATGCTGATGCGGCTCACGGTCCTGATGGTCCTGTTCGTGCTCCTGGTGAACCTCACCCTGGAGCGGCCGCTGCTGGAGTCCTTCCTCTTCGCCATGGCCCTGGCGGTGGGGCTCACGCCGGAGCTGCTGCCCATGGTGGTCTCGGTGACGCTGGCCCGGGGCGCGCTGCGCCTCGCGGATCAAGAGGTCATCGTCAAGCGGCTGAGCGCGGTGCACGACCTGGGCTGCATGGACGTGCTGTGCACCGACAAGACGGGCACGCTCACGGAGGCCAACATCCGGCTGGAGCACACCGAGGACGCCGACTCCCAGCGCAGCGAGCGCACCCTCGCGTGGGCCTACCTCAACAGCCACTTCGCCACCGGCCTGCGCAGCCCCATGGACGAGGCCATCCTCGCCCGGCGATTGGCGTGCACGGAGGGCTGGCGCAAGCAGGACGAGCTGCCCTTCGACTTCGAGCGCCGCCGCGTGTCCGTGCTGCTGGAGAAGGACGGCCGCCGCGTCCTGGTGGTGAAGGGCGCGCCGGAGTCCCTGCTGTCTCGGTGCGAGGCGCGCGAGGCGGCGGACGGGACGGTATGGGCCCTGGACGAGGCCGCGCGCGGGCGCCTGCAAGCCCGCGCTGATGCCCTGGCCGAACAGGGCTTCCGGGTGCTGGGGCTCGCGTGGCGCGACGTCTCTTCGCAGGACGCGCCGATGTCTCCGGAGGACGAGGCGGAGCTCGTCTTCGCGGGCTTCGCCTCGTTCCTGGACCCGCCCAAGCAGAGCGCCCGGCTCGCGTTGGCGGGGCTCCGCGACGCGGGCGTCGAGGTCAAGGTGGTGACGGGCGACAACGCGCGGGTGGCGGTGCACGTCTGCCAGGAGCTGGGCCTGGAGGTGCGGGGCGTGCTCACCGGCTCGGAGCTGGCCCTGCTGGACGACCCGGGCCTGCGCGCCCGGGCGGAGGACACCACCATCTTCGCGCGCGTGTCCCCCTCGCAGAAGAGCCGCATCCTGCGCGCGCTCAGGCAGCGCGGCCGCGTGGTGGGCTACCTGGGGGACGGCATCAACGACGCGCCGTCGCTGCACGAGGCGGACGTGGGCATCTCCGTCGCGGGCGCGGTGGACGTCGCGCGCGAGGCCGCGGCGCTGCTGCTCTTGCGCCAGGAGCTGGGCGTCCTGCACGACGGCGTCCAGGAGGGGCGGCGCACCTTCGGCAATGTCATGAAGTACATCCGCATGGGGACCAGCTCCAACTTCGGCAACATGTTGAGCATGGCCCTGGCGTCGCTGGTGCTGCCGTTCCTGCCCATGCTGCCCATCCAGATCCTCCTCAACAACATGCTGTACGACGTGTCGGAGCTGGCCATCCCGCTGGACACGGTGGACGCCGAGCAGCTCGCGCGGCCCACCCGCTGGGACCTGCGCTTCGTGCGCATCTACATGGCGGTGTTCGGCACGCTCAGCTCGGTCTTCGACGCGGCGACGTTCATGGTGCTGCTGCGCGGCTTCCACGCCGACGCGACGCTCTTCCAGACGGGCTGGTTCATGGAGTCGCTGACCACGCAGGTGCTGGTCATCTTCATCATCCGCACGCGGGGCGGCGTGGCGCGCAGTCCTCCCGCGCGGCTGCTGCTGGTGTCGTCGCTCGGCGTGGTGGTGCTGGCCAACGTGCTGCCCTTCACGCCGCTGGGGCACGTCTTCGGCTTCGTGCCGCCGCCGCCCGCCATCCTCGTGTCGCTGGGGGCGCTGGTGGCGCTGTACCTGGGCTGCGCGGAGGTGCTCAACCGCGCGTTCTTCCGCCGCTTCGACACCGCCTGACCTCGTTCGCCGGGGCAGGGAAGCGCGCGGGGGCGGACAGCCGCTGCGACGGCGTGTCGGGTAGAGGGCCGCGGTCCCATGGCGCCCGGGCGCGCGGCGCCGGGCGTGGGCAAGCTCGGCCAGGCGGCCCCGGTCATGCGCGGGCCGCGGAAAAGGGGGGCGGCGGTGCATGCACGGCACGAGGACGCGGGGAGCTCCTCCCGCGACCGGTTCGCGCGCGCCTTCGTGGGCGCGCTCGTCCGCCATCGCCGCGCCATCCTCGTGTTCGCGGCGGCGCTCACCCTCGTGGGCGGCGTCCTGACGGTCTTCCTCTACGGCGACCTGCGCAGCGAGGTGGAGGAGCTGCTTCCGGCCAGCGCGCCCAGCGTGGTGGCCGCACACGTGCTCGGCCCCCGGCTGTATGACGTCACCCACCTGTCCGTGGTGCTGGAGGGCAAGGACCCGGAGGGCCTGCGGCGCTTCGCGGACGCGCTCGCGGCCCGGCTGCGCGCGCTGCCTCCGTCCCAGGTTCGCGAGGTGGAATACCGCGCGGACGCGGAGCTGGACTATGTGCGCCGCTTCGGCCTCTTCTATCTCTCCGTCAACCAGCTCGAGGTCCTCCTCCAGCGCGTCCGCGCGCGGATCCAATGGGAGGAGCGCCACGCGAACCCCTTCGTCGTGGACCTGGTGGGCGACGACACGCCCCCGTCGCTGGACCTGTCGTCCCTGGCCGGAGGCGTGGGCGGCGGGGCGCTCGCGACCGTGGAGCGCTTCAAGAGCGGCTATTTCCAGAGCGCGGATGGCCGGCGGCTGGTGCTGCTGATCCGCCCCCCGGAGGCCACCACCGGCTACGCCTTCAACCGTGCGCTGCTGGACCGGGTGGAGGCGGAGACCCGGGCCCTGGCGGCCGGCTTCCCCGGGGGGCCGGAGCGCATCGGGTTCGACGGTGAGGTCGCCACCATGACCGAGGAGCAGGCGTCGCTGCGCGAGGACCTGGCCGTCTCCGGCACGCTGGTGCTGCTGGGGGTGACGACGGTGCTGTGGCTGTACTTCCGCCGCTGGCGGGCGCTGGCGGCCATCGCGGGCTCGCTGGCCGTGGGGTGCGCCGTCACCTTCGGCCTGGCCCAGCTGCTCATCAGCTACCTCAACGCGAACACGGCCTTCCTCGGCTCCATCGTCGTCGGCAATGGCATCAACGCGGCCATCATCTTCATGGCCCGCTACCTGGAGGAGCGCCGCGCGGGACTGACCCTGGACGAGGCCCTGCCCCGGGCCTGGGCGGCGACGCTGGCGCCCACCTTCGTGGCGTCCTTCGCGGCGGGGCTGGCGTACCTGTCGCTGTCGGTGACGCACTTCCGGGGGTTCAACCAGTTCGGCGTCATCGGCGGGATGGGCATGGCGCTGTGCTGGGTCTCCACCTACGTCATGCTGCCGCCGCTGCTCGCCTCACTGGAGGGGCGGCGCCCCATGGACTTCTCCAACGTCCGGGGCGCGGCGCGGCTGACGTCGGTGCTGGCCCGCGCCGTGGAGCACCGCCGGCGCATCGTCCAGGGCACCGCGCTGGCCCTGCTGGTGGCGTCGCTCCTGGCCGTCATCACGTACCCGGGGCCGCTGGTGGAGGCGGACTTCAACAAGCTCCGCGCGCGAGAGAGCCAGCGGAGGGGCTCCCTCTACTGGGGCAAGCAGGTGGACGCGGTCTTCCAGACCTACCTCACGCCCATTGCCATCGTCGCGGACACGCCCCAGGACCTCCAGCGGGTCGTCGCGGCGCTGGACGCGCGGCAGCGGGCCTTCGGTGCCGACGCTCCGCTGGGCGAGGTGCGCACCGCGGAGACGCTGATGCCGCGGGACGTGGGCGCGAAGCTGCCGCTCATCCACGAGCTGCGGCGGCTGCTGCCGGAAGAGCGGGTGGCGCGGCTGTCCCCGGCGGACCGCGACCAGGCCGCTCGCTTCCTGCCCCCCGCGGATGCGCGTCCCCCCACGTGGGAGGACCTGCCCGCCGTGCTCCGGCAGCCGCTCACCGAACGGAACGGCACCGTGGGGCTCGTCGCGCTCGCCTTCCCCCGGCAGGTGGGCACCATCGACGCGACGTACGGGCGCCAGCTCACGGACCTCGTCCGGGGCGCCATCCATGACGCGGGCGTGCCCGCGCTGGCCACGGGGCGCCCGCTGCTCATCGTGGACATCAACGACTCCGTCCTGCACGACGGGCCCCGGGCCACGCTGCTCGCGTTCATCGCGGTGACGGTGTTGGTGTTCGCGGTCGTGCGGCAGCCGGCGTTCGCGGGGGCGGTGCTGCTGGGGCTGCTGATGGGGGTGGTGTGGCTGGTGGGGCTGGCCGCGGCGCTGCGGCTGCGGCTGAACTTCCTCAACTTCGTGGTGCTGCCCATCACCTTCGGCATCGGCGTGGACTACGCGGCGAACCTGGTGCTGCGCTACCGGCGCGAGGGACCGGGCTCGTTCACCCGGGTGATGGACGACACGGGCGGCGCGGTGGCGCTGTGCTCCTCCACGACCATCATCGGCTACGCGTCGCTCCTCTTCTCCGACAACCAGGCCCTGGCGGGCTTCGGCCTGTTGGCGACCCTGGGCGAGGTGTCCTGCCTCGCCGCGGGGCTGCTGGCCCTGCCCGCGTTCTTCTTCGTGCCCTCCCTGCCTCCGAAAGTGTCCGTGACGCAATCGCCCCGCGCCTGAGCCGTCTGGAGTCTCATGCGTGGGAGAAACCGGATGACCTGGAACCCGTCGCGCCTCCTGGGCGTGCTGGCCGTGGCCCTGCTGTGCGTCCCTGTCGCCGCGGGCGCCGCGACGCGGCAGCAGGAGCTGGACAAGTTGCTGACGCAGTACCACCAGCTGCGCCAGTTCAACGGCGCGGCGCTCGTGGCCAATGAGAAGGGCATCGTCCTGAAGAAGGCCTACGGCCAGGCCAACTTCGAGTGGAACGTGCCCAACACGCCGGACACGAAGTTCCGCATCGCGTCCATGACCAAGCAGTTCACCGCCATGGTCATCCTCCAGCTGGTCGCGGAGGGGAAGCTCAAGCTCGACGACACGCTGGTGTCGGCCCTGCCGGACTACCGCAAGGACACGGGCTCGCGCATCACCATCACCCACCTGCTCAACCACACGTCCGGCATCCCCAACTACACGAGCGCGCCGGACTTCTTCCCCAAGGTGTCGCGCAACCCCTACGCCGTCGCGGACTTCGTGAAGCAGTTCGCCAGCGGGGACCTGGAGTTCGAACCCGGCTCGAAGTTCGCCTACAGCAACTCCGGCTACTACCTGCTGGGCGCCATCATCGAGCGCGTCACCGGCAAGACCTACGCGCAGGCGGTGCAGGAGCGCATCTTCACGCCGCTGGGCATGAAGGACTCTGGCTACGACGTCGCCGCCACGGTGCTGCCCAAGCGCGCCAGCGGCTACGAGCTCACGCCGGGCGGCTACGCGAACGCCGCCTACCTGGACATGTCCCTGCCGTACGCCGCCGGGTCGCTGTACTCCACGGTGGAGGACCTCTACCGCTGGGACCGCGCGCTCTATGAGAACAAGCTGCTGCCGGAGGCCCTGAAGCAGAAGATGTTCACGCCCGGCCTGGAGAACTACGGCCTCGGCCTGTCCATGGACCCGCTGCCGCTGAACGACGGCAAGACGGTGCTCGCCACCATCGGTCACAGCGGCGGCATCAACGGGTTCAGCTCGCGCATCTACCGCGTGCCGGAGGGCCGGGAGGTGGTCATCCTCCTGGACAACACGTCGCGCGGCGACAAGCTCAGGGAGCTGTCCGCGGGCCTCCTCGGCGTGCTCCATGGTATTGCGCCCAAGGCGCCCCGGCAGGGCATCCGGGAGCTGCTGAGCATGCGGCTTTCCCAGGAGCCCATCGCGAAGACCGTCGCGCACTACCGCGAGCTGAAGGCCACGAAGCCGGATGCGTATGACTTCTCCGACAGCGAGCTCAACAGCCTGGGCTACGACCTGCTGCGGAAGGGACGCGCGGCGGACGCCGTCGAAATCTTCAAGCTCAACGTGGAGATGTTCCCGAAGGTGGGCAACGTCTACGACAGCCTGGGCGAGGCGTACCTCGCCGTCGGTGACAGGGATCAGGCGCGCGTGAACTACCGCAAGGCCGTGGAGCTGGACCCGAAGAACACCAACGCGGCGGCCGTGCTCCAGAAGCTGGGGGAGACTTCAGGGCAGCCCGCGACGAAGGCCGTGCCCTGACGCGCCGGATGTGAGCGAATGCGGCCCGCGCCCCGGGCGTCGTGTCCGGGGGGCGGTCCCACGTGGTGCTGACGAGAGGTGCCTGCATGAAGCTCTATTTCAATCCGCGCAGCCGGGCGGTCATTGGCAAGTGGATGCTCGACGAGGCGGGGGTCGAGTATGAAATCGTGCCCATCGACCTGGAGAAGCGGGAGCAGAAGTCGCCGGAGTTCCTCAAGGTGAACCCGGCCGGCAAGCTGCCCGCGCTGGTGGACGGAGCTGCGCGCGTGTTCGAGAACACGGCCCTCTGTCTCTACATCGCGGACAGGTATCCGCAGGCGAAGCTGGCGCCCGGGATTGATGCGCCGGAGCGCGGCCGGTACCTGTCGCTGATGGTGTACTCGACGTCGCAGCTGGAGCCGTCCATGGGCGACCACATGGCGAAGCTTCCCCTGCTGCCGCAGCGCGGGTGGGTGGAGTACCCGCAGGCGCTGGATGCCGTGGAGCGCGAGCTGGGGGACGGGCCGTATCTCTTCGGCGACTGGTTCACCGCCGCGGACGTGATGATCGGCTCCATGTTCATCTACCAGCGCATGCTGGGCGGTGCGACGGGCCGGCCCAGGCTGGAGGCCTACGTGGACCGCCTGATGGCGCGTCCCAAGTGCATGAAGCTGCGCTGAAGCTCAAGGCGTGGTGAAGACCCGCGACACCCAGTCGATGAAGACGCGCACGCGCGGGGACAGTTGCCGGTTGCGCGGGTACATCAGGGACACGGGCGTGGGCGTCGGCGGGTGCTGGGGAAGCACGGGCACCAGCGTGCCGCGCCCGAAGTCCTCCTCCAGGCGGTAGCGCGGCGCCTGGATGAGGCCCAGGCCCAGACGCGCGGCCGCGACGAAGCTCTCCGCGCCGTTCACGGTCATGGGGGTGGGCAGCACGACGTAGCGGACCTCGCTGCCCACCTGGAACTCCAGCGGGATGAGGCTCCCCGTCAGCGAGGAGCGGAAGCCCACCATGCGGTGCCCGCGCTGGAGCGCGTCGAGGCTCTCCGGCACCCCGTGCCGCGCCAGGTAGGCCGGCGACGCGCACGTCACCTCCTCCATCAGCGTCACCCGGCGGGCCACCATGTCGCTGTCCCGGGGCTCGCCCGCGCGCAGCACACAGTCGATGCCTTCGCGCACCAGGTCCACCAGCCGGTCGCCTTCGCTCATGTAGAGCTCGATGCCCGGGTAGCGCTCCAGGAACTCCGGCAGCCGGGGCAGCACGAAGCGGCGCGCGAGCGTCCCCTGCACGTCCACGCGCAACAGCCCCTTCGGCTGCGTGCCCGCGAACGCCCCGTCCGCCTCCTCCAGGTCCGCGAGCAGCGCCACGCAGCGCTGGTAGTACGCCTCGCCATCCAGCGTGGGGCTCACGTGCCGCGTGGTGCGCTGGAGCAGCCGCACGCCCAGCCGTTCCTCCAACTGCTTCACCGCGTCCGTCACCGACGAGCGCGGCAGCCCCAGGTCCTTCGCGGCCTGGGTGAAGCTCCGGCGCTCCACGATGCGCGTGAAGGCCTTCATGGCGTCGAACCGGTCCATTGTCCGCCCTGTCGAACAGTGATGCCGGAACAGAGCTGATTATCCGCGACGTGGAAAGGTCCATCTTGTCCTCACCTGACGCCCCGGCTCGGACGGAGGCGGACCCCGGAGGAGAAGACCCCATGATCCAGACGACGACCCAGACCCAGCAGAAGAAGACGGCTCTCGTGACGGGCGGCTCGCGCGGCATTGGCGCCGCGGTGTCGGAGCGGCTCGCTCGCGATGGCTTCAACGTCATCGTCAACTACGCGGGCAACCGCGACGCGGCGGAGGCCGTGGTGCGCAGGATTGAAGCGGCGGGAGGCCGTGCCTTGAGCATCCAGGCGGATGTCGCGGATCCGGCCGCATTCCCCCGGATGTTCGACCTGGCGCAGGAGGTGTTCGGCGGCGTGGACGTGCTGGTGAACAACGCGGGCGTCGGGAAGTTCATCCGCTTCGCGGACTTCGACGACGCGCTGTTCGACCAGCATGTGGCCGTCAACATCAAGGGCACGTTCAACGGCCTGCGTGAGGCCGCGCGCCGGCTGCGCGACGGGGGACGCATCATCAACTTCTCCACCAGCGTCCTGGGGATGCGGATGGAGAACTACGGCGTCTACTCGGCCACCAAGGCGGCTGTGGAGACGATGACCGGCGTCCTCTCCAAGGAGCTGCGCGGCCGGAACATCACGGTCAACTGCGTCGCGCCGGGCCCCACCGCCACCGAGCTCTTCTTCGACGGCAAGTCCCCGGAGCTGGTGGAGCGCATGGCGAGGCTGAACCCGCTGGAGCGGCTGGGCACGCCGGAGGACATCGCCGCGTCCGTCGCGTTCCTCGCCGGGCCGGAGGGCGGGTGGATCAACGGCCAGACGCTGCGTGCCAATGGCGGCATGGTGTGAGCGTCTGACCGCGCGGACGAGGGCCCGGGTGGCGTTGGGGGCGTGGCCCGCCGGGGGTGGTTGCAGGCGAAGGGCGTCCCCACTGTTGCCACATGGGGGATGCGAAGTCAGGACCGGACGGGAGCGCCTGGGGCGACCTGCGGCTGCGGGCGCTGGAGCAGCTGCTCGCGCTCCCTGCCGCCGAGCTGCGGCCCACGTTGGACTTCGCGGGACAGCTCATCGCGGAGCTGCTGCGCGCGGACAAGGTGGACGTCTTCATCATCGAGCACGCCACCCAGTGCCTGGTCGCGCAGGGCACGAGTGACACGCCCATGGCCCGCCTGCAGAAGTCGCTGGGACTGGACCGGCTGCAGCTGGCCAACGGCGGCCGCGCCGTGCAGGCGTACGAGACGGAGCAGCCCTTCCTCTCCGGGGACTTGAAGGACGACCCGGAGGAACTCCCCGGCATCAAGCACCGGCTGGGCGCGCGCTCCTCCCTGATTGTCCCCCTGCCCATCGGCATGGAGATCCGCGGCGTCATCAACGTCGTGTCGGCGCGCGAGGACTTCTTCACCGAGCACGACCTGCGCTTCCTCCAGGCCGTGGCGCGCTGGGTGGGCATGGTGGCCCACCGGGTGGAGCTGGTGCAGGAGCTGACGAAGCTGGCCGTGAAGCAGGCGCGCCGCAAGGCGGCCGAGGAGCTCATCACCGTGCTCGCGCACGACCTGGCCAACCACCTGCGGCCGCTGGAGGCCCGCCTGCTGCTCATCCAGCGGCGGGCGGAGCGGCAGCAGGCCGTGGATGACCACCGGGACGCGGAGGCCGCGACTCAATCGCTGCGCTCCCTCACCCGGCTCATCAACGACCTGCTGGACGTGGGGCGGTTGGACCAGGGGCTCTTCAGCCTGCGTCCCCAGCCGGTGGACCTGGCGGGGCTGGCCCGGGAGCTGGCTGCCACCGCGACGACGCCGGAATATCCGGTGCGCGTCGAGGCTCCCGAGGAACTGGTGACGGTGGTGGACCCCGCCCGCGTGCGGCAGGTGCTGGAGAACCTGGTGGCGAACGCGCGCAGGCACTCGCCGCCGGGCCGGCCCGTGGACGTGGCCCTGCGAACGCGGTCGCGTCCGGAAGGGGAGTGGGTGGAGGTGACGGTGTGCGACCAGGGGCCGGGCATTCCGGCCGAGCAGCTGCCCACGCTCTTCGAGCGCTTCACGCGGGGGACGGGCTCCTCGGGCCTGGGGCTGGGGTTGTTCCTCGCGCGGCGCCTCGCGGAGGCGCATGGCGGCACGCTGGAGGTGGTCTCCACGTCGCGGGCTGGGACGTGCTTCGGGCTGTCGCTGCCGGTGGTGGCGGGGTAGCGCGGACGCGGTTCTTGGAGGGCAGGACCATGGCTTCGGATTGGGCGGAGGAAGCGGAGCGGCAAGCGAAGGCGATGACGCGGGACCTGGTGGAGGTGGGCCGGTCCCGGGGCTTCCGCGTCACGTACCAGCGGCGCGAGGCGCGGTTCGCGCTGCGCGCGGGGACGGTGACGGCCTACTTCCCGGCGCACGACTACGAGGGACCGCAAGGCATGGACTGGCTGCGGCTGCGCATCGACGTCCTGTCGAGCGCGCGTCCCGGGCAGGCAGGCGGGCACGTGGAGCCAGCGGGGCTGGGGCCGGCGCCGCACTGAGGGAGGTCTCGCGTGCCGGGAGGGCTCGCACTAGGGTGCCGGGGCGATGAGTGACGCGAGCCGTGAGCCGGCGCCGAAGCTGACCCTCGAGGTGCGGGACCTGCACAAGTCGTTTGGCGGTCAGCCGGCGCTGCGGGGCGTGGACCTGGTGGTGCCGGAGGGCACGACCTGCGTGCTGATGGGGGTGTCCGGCTCGGGCAAGACGGTGCTGATGAAGCACATCATGGGCCTGATGCGGCCGGACCGGGGCGTGGTGCTGGTGGAGGGCGTGGAGGTGGCGAAGATGAACGAGCCCGAGCTCAACCAGATGCGCCGCAAGCTGGGCATCCTCTTCCAGGCGAACGCGCTGTTCGACTCGCTGAACGTCTACGACAACGTGGCGTTCCCGCTGCGCGAGCGCACGAAGATGTCCGAGCCGGACATCACCAAGACGGTGAATGAGACGCTGGCGAAGGTGGGCCTGTCGCACGCGGCCACGCGCTTTCCGGGAGAGCTGTCCGGCGGCATGCAGAAGCGCGTGGGCTTCGCGCGCGCGACCATCCTCCAGCCGAAGATCCTCCTCTACGACGACCCCACGGCGGGTCTGGATCCGCTCACCACGGCGGCGGTGAATGAGATCATCACCACGGGCAAGCAGCAGCTGGGCGCCACGTCGCTGGTGATTACACCGGACGTGGCATCCGCCTTCGGCATGGCGGACCACCTGGCGCTGATGCACGAGGGGCGCGTGGTGGAGTACGGCCCGCCGGACCACTTCCGTCAGTCGCAGCACCCGGAGGTGAAGGCCTTCCTGCGCAACTGGCTGCGGCGGCGTTCCGCGCAGGCGCAGGCGCCCCAGGCCTGACGCGCGAGCGTGTTAGGCTGCCGGGGCCCGAGGGCCGGCGGGTTCATGATGGAAGCAGGAGTCCGCATGTCTCGCGGCAGGTTGCGCCCCGTGTTCAAGCGTCTGTGGTTGCTCGCGCCCGTGGCCACGCTGGGGGTGGGGTGTTCCTCGACGTGGGGCTGTGACCCGGATGACAACTGGGAGCAGCGGCCTTTCTACCTTCCCGACAGGCTGCGGGACGGAAGCGTCCCCACGCAGGACACCTCCTGCGAGGCGCTATGCGACGCGGTCGGGAGCGGGGCCAGGGCGCCGTGCTCCCGCGTCACGCAGCCAGGAGATGATGGCGGCGTCGTCGAGATGGTGAGCTGCGAGGCGCCGTTCATGTGTGAGGGACGGAGGCCGGAAGGGCTGTGCAGTGATGGCGCGGTGGCCCAGGGGACGCCTGTGCTGGGAGCGCTGTTCGCGAGGATGGCGCACCTGGAGGCCGCGTCCGTGCCGGCCTTCGAGAGGCTCGCGGACGAGCTGGCCGCGCACGGGGCCCCCGAGCACCTGGTGCGGGCCGCGGAGCGTTCCGCGAAGGACGAGGTGCGCCACGCGGAAGCGATGGAGTCCCTGGCCCGGCGTCACGGGGCGCCCATGCCGGAGCTGAACGTGGCGCCGTTCCAGGCCCGCTCGCTGGAGGCGCTGGCGATGGAGAACGCGGTGGAGGGCTGCGTGCGAGAGACCTACGGCGCGCTCCTGGCGGGCTGGCAGGCCAGGAGCGCGGAGGACGCGCAGGTGCGCGAGTCCCTGGGCACCATCGCCCCGGACGAGCTGAGGCACGCGGAGCTGTCCTGGGCCATCGACGCGTGGGCGCTGGCACAACTGTCCCCCGAGGCCCGCGAGCGCGTGGAATCGGCGAGGCGCGAAGCCTGGCGTCAACTGGAGCAGGACGCGGCGGCCAGCCACCTCCCGGACGACGTGGCCCGCGTGTCGGGACTGCCCTCTGCGGAGGTGGCCCAGAGGCTGGTGCGAGAGCTGGCGTCCGAGCTGATGCCCGGAGTGTTGGCGTAGTCCGCGGGCCAATGCCGTTCCTCACTTCAGAGGGACGGCAGCTTCTCCAGCAGGCCGGAGCGCGTCAGCCAGAGCATCAGCGCGAAGCTGATGGTGTTGAAGGCCGTGTGGGCCACGATGAGCGGCAGCAGCCGTCCCCGGTACCAGAGGACGAAGCCGAGCCAGGCGCCCATCACGAACGTCTGGAAGACGGCCAGCGTGCCCTCGTAGAAGTGGCCCACGGAGAAGAGCACCGCGGCGCCCAACACCGCCGGCACCCAGCCTCCCAGCACCACCTTCAGCCGGGGCACCAGGAAGCCTCGGAAGACGAACTCTTCGAAGCCCGTCACCACCACCATGATGGCCGCGAAGGCCGGGATGCCCAGGCCCGTGTCCAGGAGCGCCGTCGCCACGCCCTTGCGTGCCTCCAGCTCCTGGCCCGCCAGCTTCAACGCCACCGCGACCGCCGCCAGCGGCACGGATGCCGCCAGGTGCACCACGTACGTCCCCACGAGCACCAGCCCGCCCAATAGCAGCTCTCGCGCCCAGCCCTCGCGCACCAGGCCCACCTGCGCGGGGCCCTGGCCGTTACGCCACAGGAGGACCGCCACCAGCAGGCACATGCCCAGCGCCCGGACGACCAGCGGCGCCATGGACAGCGAGAAGCCCTTCGTCATCTCCGCGTCCGACGCCACCCACGCGCCCGCGCCCGCGCCGGACAGCGCCACCACCAGGCCCAGCACGCCCCACCACGCCCCACGGCGCGAGGACTCCCAGGGCCGCAGGAGCATGAACCCCCACGCCAGGAGGGCCAGCTCCACGGCCAGGGCCGCTCCACGGCCCAGCCGGGCCACGGACGACGGCCCCAGCACCGCGAAGAACACGAACGCGGCCTCCGCCAGCGCCTGGCGCTTGGGAGGGGCATTCTCCAGCAGGACAGCGACATCACCACGCAGGGGCGTCATGAGTTCTCGGCGGGCGTCGAAGCGGACGCGCTTTCTCGCATGCATACCGTCGCACGAAGGCGCGTCCCGGTCCTTTCCGTCGTGAGCGTCGAACAGCGGATAGCCACCCGCCGCTTCCCTGGGGCCCGAGCAGGGCCCGTGAACGGCTCCACCCACCCGCTCATCCCGGCGCCCGACGTGTTACGAGCCCAGGCATGGCGAAAACCCTTCCCGAGCGCCCGCGCGCCGTCCTCGTCGGTGTCCAGCTTCCCGGGGTGACGGACGAGGCGCATGCCGCGGACCTCGCGGAGCTGAAGCGGCTGGTGCACACGCTGGGCTTCGACGCGGTGGCGACCGTGTCTCAGCGCCGGCAGCGGCTGGCCACCGGCACGGTGCTCGGCTCCGGAAAGCTCAAGGAGCTGGCCGCGCTCACTGGCGGCTCGGGCGTCATCCCCTCCGGCGCCCAGAGCAAGACGTCGAAGGCGCGGGAGAAGTGGGAGGCCGAATCCGAATCCGAGGACGAAGCCTCCGACGCCCTGAACGCTCCCGATGACGCGGGCGCGGACGCTGCGCCCGACGAGGACGACGGCGACCTCCCGGACGCGGACATGGCGCTGGACACGGACGCGGACGCGGACACGGGCGCGGAGGCCCCTGCCATCGAGCCCGGTCCCCGGCCCACGGTGGTGGTCGTGGACCACGAGCTGTCGCCCAGCCAGCTGCGCAACCTGGAGCGCGCCACGGGCGTGCAGGTGCTGGACCGCGCGGGCGTCATCGTGGACATCTTCCACCGGCATGCGAAGAGCCACGAGGCGCGCATGCAGGTGGAGATCGCCCGGCTCAACTACCTGGCCCCGCGCCTGCGTGAAGCCCCCGGCGGCCGCGAGCGCCAGCAGGGCCGAGGCTCTGGCGACTCCGCGCTGGAGCTGGACCGCCGCCGCATCCGCGACCGGCTGGCGGAGCTGCGCGAGGGTCTGGCGGCCATCCAGAAGGACCAGGACCAGCGCCGCTACGCACGTCGTGATCAGCTGCGCGTGGCGCTGGTGGGCTACACGAACGCGGGCAAGTCCTCGCTGATGCGCGCGTTGACGGGCAGCGCGGTGCTGGTGGCGGATCAGCTCTTCGCCACGCTCGATACGACGGTGCGCGCGATGCAGCCGGAGACCCGTCCGCGCATCCTCGTCTCCGACACGGTGGGCTTCATCCAGAAGCTGCCGCACGACCTGGTGGCGTCCTTCCGCTCGACGCTGGACGAGGCGCTGGAGGCGTCGCTGCTGCTGTACGTGGTGGACGCGTCCGACCCCACCTGGGCCGCGCAGCTGGAGGTCACCCGCACGGTGCTCCGGGAGATTGGCGCGGACGTCGTGCCGGGCAAGCTGCTCTTCAACAAGGTGGACCGGCTGGACGAGGCGGCCCAGGAAGCGCTCCGGACCGAACACCCCGAAGCCATCCTCCTGTCCGCGCACCGGCCGGACGACGTGGCCCTGCTGCGCCGGGAGATCATCGCCTTCTTCGAGGCCTCGATGGTGGAGGCGGACCTGGTGATTCCCTACGCGCGGCAGGCCCGCATCGGTGAGGTGTACGAGCACACCACCGTGGTGTCCCAGGCCTACGATGAGATGGGCAGCCGGCTGCGCGTGCGAGGACTGCCGGGCGCCATCGCCAGGCTCACCCGGTCATTCCAGGAGTAGGCCTCAGCGCACGACGGGCACGGTCACCGGGTCCTTGTCATCCACGGTGACCTCCACCTTGCCCACGCGCCACAGCACGGGCTGGAACGAGAGGCTCAGGCGGTGTCCGTCCGCGGTCTCCACCAGGGCCGTGCCTTCCTTGGGCAGGTAGTTGCCCACTTCATAGAGCAGCGACGTGAGCGTGATGCGGTCCGTGCCGTTCGGCCCCTTCAATTCTCCCGGACCATCGAAGACCAGCGTCGTGCCGCCGATGATGGGCAATCCGTCGCGCTTCCCGACGCGACTGTTGATGTGGAAGGAGTGCTCCTCGCGGCCTGGGACCTGGCCCTCGACGTCCGCGAACAGGCGTGTCTCATCCGAACACGTGCCGTAGCCCACCTTCGCCTGGAGGGTCCGGCCGTCCACGGCCAGCTCGCGCAGGTCCGCCTGCATCTCCAGCAGGTCCTCGCCGCCGCGGTACTCCAGCACCGCGCGTCCGGTGAAGCGCAGGCCGTGCACGTCACAGCCGCTGGACGGGAAGGACACGACGACGGCGTCGGTGACGGCGTCCACGGCCTCCACGCGGGCGGTCGCGCAGGCCACCGTGGAGGACAGTCCTGCCACGGCCTGATTCAGGAACGAGCGCCGGGGTTCGCCGCACGTGTACACGGGCATCAGGCCCAGCATCTCCAATGCGCCGCGCACCTGGTGCGTGGAGGCCGCCAGGCGTTCCACACGGGCCTTCGCGTCGTCGATCTCCTCCGGGGTGGGCAGGTTGTCCCCACAGGCGGTGGCAAGGGCGGCGAGGGCAAGGCAGGCGATGCGGCGCATGAAGGGCTCCGAAAGGCGGTGCGGCTCCCTCGCGCCATCGCGAGGGACCGGACCCCGGGCCTTCAGCAACCGTCATGCCCCCCACAACCCCGCGAATCCCCAGGGAAAGGGGCACCCATGACCTCATGCGGCATGTGCAGCGTGCTGCGCACTCGATGGCGCCCCTGTCCGGGCCCGACTGGTCCAAACCTGTCCGACAGTCGGACAAGTTGGAGCGGTCCGCCTCCCGCCGGCCCTGGTCCAAACCTGTCCGACAGTCGGACCGGTTCGGGTAGGGCCATCGTCCGCCCGGCTTGGTCCAAAACCTGTCCGACAGTCGGACCGGTTCACCCGGTTCGCATCTCGCCCGGCTCCGGGCCAAAACCTGTCCGACAGTCGGACCGGTTCACGTGGCCCGCCTCCCGCCAGCCCTGCTCCAAAACTTGTCCGACAGTCGGACAAGTTGGAGCGGTCCGCCTCCCGCCGGCCCAGGTCCAACCCTATCCGACAGTCGGACCGGTCCGCGGGGTCCGCCGCCGGCAGGGGGCAGCGCTCAGTTCCGAGAGGGCTGAGCCTCACCTTCAGCCGGGGCAGGCGCCGCTGGATCCGAGTCCTCGTCATCCCCGGCTTCTTCATCCGCGGACAGGACGCCGTCATCCTCCAGGTCGTCATCCTCCGGCTCTGGCGCGTCCTCGTCCTCCGGCTCGGTGCTGGAGACTTCCGTGAGGGCGGTGCCCAGCGGGTAGATGACCAGGTGGCGCAGGGGCTCGCTGCCCACGCTCACGGCCTCCAGGTGGTTCTTCACGACCAGGGTGTGCTGCACCTTCCGCAGGCGCGACGGGCGCGGCGCCAGCGGCAGGTGGATGCCCTCCTCGAGCACTCGCCGGATGCCCTCCTCCGCATCCGCGACCGCGGCGTGCACATCCGCGGGATCCACGCCCTCCAGCAGGTGGAACTCCGTGCGCAGCGCGCGGCGGATCTCCGAGGAGCTGTTGCGCTTGATGGCCACCACCCGCGCGCCCACGCGCTCCGCCGCGCGGCGCAGCCGAGGTGAGTTCGCGCGGCTCCGCAGCGTGAGCACCACCTCCGCGTTCTCCGGGCGGCCCACCACCACGGCTTCTATCGGCAGGTCGCGCAGCACGCGCTCCAACAGCTCGCGGCTCACCGAGTGCGCGGCGATGCGCGTGGGGCCGGGCCGGGGGGCTCCCAGCGCGGGCGTCCCCCGGGGCACATGGCCTCCCGGGGGCGTGGCCTCCACCACCTCGGGCGCGGCCTCCACGTGCACGGCGCCGTCCTGCTGCCGCCGCTTCTCGCCGCCCACCTCCGCGCCCGTGAGCAGCCGGTCCACCGCGCCGCCCGTGTCGCGGTGCACGCGCACCTCGTCGCGGCTCACCATCTCCACCACGATGTCGAACGTGGGCGTGCCCTTGCGCTCCGTGACCGTCTTCTGCGTGCCCCGGCGCCGGGCCTCGTCGTCGCTCAGCGTGACCGTCTGCACGCCGCCCACCAGGTCCGACAGCGTGGGGTTCAACACCAGGTTCTCCAGCGTGTTGCCGTGCGCCGTGGCCACCAGTTGCACGCCGCGCTCCGCGATGGTGCGCGCGGCGGCGGCCTCCGCGGCGGTGCCAATCTCGTCCACCACGATGGCCTCGGGCATGTGGTTCTCCACCGCCTCGATCATCACGTCATGCTGGCGGTCCGGCCGGCTCACCTGCATGCGCCGCGCGCCGCCAATGCCCGGATGCGGGATGTCCCCGTCGCCGCCAATCTCGTTGGAGGTGTCCACCACCATCACGCGCTTGCCCAGCGTGTCCGCGAGCACGCGCGCCACCTCGCGCAGCTTCGTCGTCTTGCCCACGCCCGGCCGCCCGAGCAGCAGCAGGTTGCGCCCGGACTCCACCAGGTCGCGCAGCATGTCGATGGTGCCCTGGATGGCGCGCCCCACGCGCAGCGTGAGCCCCACCACGCGGCCCTGACGGTTGCGGATGACCGACACGCGGTGGAGCGTGCGTTCGATGCCCGCGCGGTTGTCGCCGCCCACCTCGCCAACGCGGGAGAGCACCGCCTGGAGCGCGTCCTGTTCCACGGGCGCTTCCGAAAGGCGCGCCACGCCGTGCACCAGCCGCGCCTCCGGAGGCCGCCCCAGGTCCATCACCACTTCCAGCAACTCCACCTGGGGCAGTGCCCGCACCGCCTCCTGGAGCGGAGGCGGCAGGACCGCCACCAGCAGGTCGAAGTCAGGGTCGACAGGAATTCCCGAAGCCATCCCCCAAACGTGCCTCGCCACGCCCCTCCGCGCACGGCTTTCCTTGCGCGGGTTCGCGAGGCGAACGCCCGGGACGGCACTCCTTCCCCGCCCGGCAGGCGGACAGGCGCACCCGCGCGTGACGGAGCGGGCGTCATCCCTACCTTCAGGCCATGTCCATCGCGACGCAGGAGCGCTCTCCCCTCTGGCCCCAGCTCGAGCAGGAGGCGCGCGAGCGCTTCGGCGTGGAGGACTTCCGCCCCGGGCAGCGGGACATCATCGAGGCGGTGCTCGCGGGGCGCGACGTGCTGGGCGTGCTGCCCACGGGCGCGGGAAAGAGCCTCACCTTCCAACTGCCCGCCCTCTTCGTGCCCGGCGCCACCGTCGTGGTGAGCCCGCTGCTCGCGCTGATGCGTGACCAGCGTGAGCACCTCACGGAGCGCTACGCCCTGGACGCGGCGAAGCTGGACTCCACGCTGAAGGCGCGCGAACTCAAGACGCTCCAGATGCAGATCCGCCGTGGCGAGCACGAGTTCATCTACGTCACCCCCGAGCAGCTGGAGAACCCGGAGCGCCTGGCGCTGCTCCAGCGCGCGAACGTGAGCCTCTTCGTGGTGGACGAAGCGCACTGCGTCTCGCAGTGGGGCCACGACTTCCGGCCCGCGTACCTCGCGCTGGGGGACGCCATCCGCGCGCTCGGCCGGCCCCGGGTGCTCGCCCTCACGGCGACCGCCACGCCCCGCGTGCGCGAGGACATCCGCGCGCAGCTGGGCCTGAAGGCTCCGGTGGTGGTGTGCACCGGCATCCAGCGCGACAACCTCACGCTGGAGGTCCACCGCACGGTGAACCCGGAGCTCAAGCGCCAGAAGCTGCTGGAGCTGCTGCGCGCCAACGACGGCAGCGCCATCATCTACACGGCCACCGTGCGCAGGGCGGACGAGCTGTGGCGCTGGCTGCGCGCGGAAGGACTGGAGGCGGGCCGCTACCACGGCAAGCTCAAGGCCACCGAGCGCGAGGAGAACCAGCGCGGCTTCATGGACGGCACCACGCCGGTGGTGGTGGCGACCAAGGCCTTCGGGATGGGCATCGACAAGCCGGACCTGCGGCTCGTGGTGCACTACCACTTCCCTGACTCGCTGGAGAGCTACTACCAGGAGGCAGGCCGCGCGGGCCGGGACGGGCGACCCGCGAAGGCGGCGCTGCTGTACCGGCTGGAGGACCGGCGCATCCAGGGCTTCTTCCTCGGAGGCAAGTACCCGCGCCGCGACGAAAGCCGGCGCCTCTACCAGGCCGCGAGCTCGCTGTGCGCGGAAGGCCGGAGCGTGGCCCTCAAGCGGCTGTCGGAAGCGAGCGGCCTGGGCGACAAGCGAACCCGCGTGCTGGTGGCGCAGCTGGTGGCCGCGGGCGTGCTGGAGAAGGGCGCGCGAGGCGTGAAGCAGCTGCGCGCCTTCGAGACGCCCGAGGAGCTGGATGCGTACCTGGGCGCGTACGAAGAGCGCCACCAGGGAGACCGCGAGCGCCTGGACGCGATGATGCGCTACGGGAGCACCACCGCGTGCCGCTGGAAGGTGCTGGGCGCGTACTTCGACGAGCCGTTGGAGGACGACTGCGCCCGCTGCGACAACTGCCGCGCCCGCGCCGAAGGCCGCTTCGACGCCCGTCCCGCCCCTCGTTCCCAACAGTCAACACTTCACCACGAGTCTCAATCCGAGGTCTTGACGGCCCCAGCCGCGTGAGGCTTTTTGCCCCAGGGGCGGGTGACCGCAAAAGCCGACATCCGCACTCAGAGTCCGGTTCTCCCAGGTCTTCAGGCCTAGGGGCATTGTGCATGAATACAGTTATGACGTATATTGCACAGCCTACCTGGACGTAAGGCACTTCAGACCTTTCCCCCGAGGTCCTGAAAGGCGGAGACGCGATGGCGGAAGGCAAGTTGAAGGCGCTTGTGGTGGATGATGACCCACTGGTGCTGGAGCTGGTGGAGCGGTCCATCAGCCGCTACGGCTTTGATGTGGTCACCACGCGCGCGGCGCTGGGGGTGGCCAACCTGCTGAGGACCGAGCAGCCGGACATCGTGCTCCTGGACGTGAACATCCCGGCGCTGAGCGGCGACCGCATCCTGGGCGTGGTGCGCCAGTTCGCGGGGCCGGACACGCTGTTCATCCTGTACTCGTCCATGGACGAGTCGCGGCTGCGCGAGCTGGTGCGCGCGTCCGGCGCGGACGGCTACATCCCCAAGGGCGTCACGGGGCCGGAGCTGGCGCTGAAGCTGTCCGGCATGCACCACAAGCGGATGGCGAACCGGCCTACGCCGGCGGCGCGCGTGGACCCCTTGCTTCAGCGCGACGTGTCCGCGCCCCAGTCCCAGAGCACCACGGCCCAGGTGTCGCTGGCGTCGCGGTAGGTGTGGATGGTCTCGAACCCGACCCGCGCGTGCGCGCGCAGGGAGCGGGCGTTGCGCACCGAGACCTCCGTCACGACGCAGTCGAAGCGCGAGCGAAGCTGCTCGCGGTGCTGGTGGTAGAGCGCGTCGAACAGGCCCTTCCCCCGGTGGGCCTTGTCCACGCAGACCTGCCCCATCACGTAGAAGCGCTGGTCCCTGAGCGGCCGGCCCCGGTGTTCGAGCCCTTCCAGGAGCGCGAACATCGGGTCCAGGACCGGGACCCACGGGCGGCACTCCCGCGGCATCACCAGCGCGTACGCCACCACGTCGGCGCCCTGCACGGCGATGATGCTGGGGATGAGCGCGTGCATGCGCTCCAGCGTGGCCAGGTCATGCTGGACGGTGACGAAGCCCTGGGCGTGCTGCTCCTCGGGCGACAGCGAGGGCGGCAGGTTGCGGCGCTGCAGGGCCAGCACCTGCTCCAGCTCCTCGCGCGACTGCACGGACCTCACGACATACGGATGTGAAGGCATGGCGCGGGAGCATAGGCCGGCGCCGTGCCTTGGAGCGTCGGTGCGTGACGCCTGCCGGCCCCGACGGAGGCTTGTCCGGCAGGTCGTGGTGTGGCGCGTCGCGAGGGGCCGCCGCGTCGCATAGGGTCCTCGCCATGGCGCGAACCGCGAAGACACCGAAGCCCGTGCTGCTGGGGGAGCTCGACCTGCCGGAAGGGGAGTTGCTCATCCTGGATCCGGGGCTGGGGCGCTTCTGGAGGCACGACGGTGAGCCGGCGTCGCCCCGGAAGAAGGACCCGCCGGAGCATGACCTGCGCATCGTCGGGCCGGACGCGGACGCGGCGGGCAAGGCCTACGACCGGGAGTTCGACCCACGCTTCCTCTTCGACCGGAAGGACGCGGCGGACGCGGCGGCGCACTTCGCGGAGTTCGCCCGGGAGCGCGGCTTCGACGCGCGGGCGGAGGTGTTGTCCGCGCGGCTTCCCCACACGGAGCGGGCGCGGCTGGCGTTGGAGCATGGAAGGGGGTTGGGGGTGGTGAAGTACAACGGACTGTGGGCGGTGGTGGTGGGAGACCTGCCCTCGAGTCGCGGTTTGAAAGTGATTGGAATGCCCATGCCACCGGGCGAGTTCGGCGGGCGTTGGCGGTCCATTGACGTCGTCGTGGAGGAAGGGGCGGAGGCGGTCCGGTCGGAGGAGGTGGCCGGGGTGATGGTGGACCATGGCCAGCTGTTGTTCACCGGGCTGGGCCCGATGGGACGGTTCCGCATGTGGGAGCCGGAGGACGGCCTGGCGGATTATGTGTTTCATGGCCGGGACGCGCCGAAGCTCGCGAAGGAGCTGGGCGCGAGCGACCTGGGCGACGGGCTGTATGGGTGGAAGGACCTGCCCATGGAGCGGGTGGGGGAGAAGGCGACGCCGTTGCAGGAGCGCATCGACCGGGAGGGGCTCGCGGTGGGCGTGGACTACCGGCCGCACTGCGACCTGGAGAGGTTGAACGCGGGGCTGCGCGCGAGCGAGGAGGACGCGGCGTCGCTCGTGCTGGAGGGGGCGCGCGCGGTGGGGTGCGGGAACCGCTGGGGAGACGGAGTCTTCACGGTCAGCCGGCACCTGGACGCGGAAGGGCGCACGGTGCGCGTCCGGGTGGAGCTGGGCACGGAGGAGCGGCAGCGGATGATGCGCGGCCTGCGGCTGCGTCAGCGCAAGGCGCTGGTCACGCGGTTCATCTCGGAGAATGGGGAGCCCATCCGCTTCGCGGAGCGCGTGGAGCCCGCGGCGGAGGAGGACAGCGGTTGGCTCTTCACCTCGGGGCTGGAGACCGAGGAGTACATGGAGGACAGCGACAACGCGGTGATTGTCCCCCTGCGGCCGTTGTTGAGCCGGTACAAGGAATTGGACGCCATCCTGGACGCGCCGGTGGGCGCGGTGTTCCGGCGCGAGGGGAACGGGTTCGTGCCGGAGGAGTAGGCCGCATCGAAAGAACCGCCGACTCCGTCTGAATTCCCGCCCTGTCCTTCCGCGGAGGCCGGGAGCATCTTCCAGGCATCATGACCCACGACCCTCTCGCGCATGCGGCGGTGCATGGCTTTGGCGCCGACCGCGCGCCCCATTACGACGCCCAGGCGGCGGTGAACCTCGCTGGCTACCAGGCGGCCTACGAGCTGGGCATCAGTGCCCTGGCTGCGCTCCTGGACGGCCAGGACACGGCGTCACTGCTTCACGTGGGGTTGGGCACGGGCGCGGAGCTGTTGCCCTACGAGCGCTTCAACGTCCCGGGCTGGCGCTTCACGGGAGTGGAGCCCTCCGCGCCGATGCTCGCCGTCGCGCGCAAGCGTCTGGAGGAGGAGGGGCTGCTCTCGCGCACGCAACTGCACGAAGGCGAGCTGCGCACCCTGCCGCAAGGCGCGCCGTTCGCTGGCGCGCAGTTGATGGGCGTCCTGCACCACGTGGAGGGCGAAGAGGCCCGGCTCGAATTGCTGCGAGAGGTCGCGAGGCGGCTGAAGCCCGGAGCGCCCCTGGTGTTGGGGTGCCGCATCGGCCAGGACCCCGAGCTGACGAAGGTGGAGTTCCGGCGGCTGCGGGCCTATGGCGTGACGCAGGAGAAGCTGGAGGCCCGGCGTCAGGCCACCGCGAAGATGCAGCCCATCGCGTCCGACGCCGCCCTGTTCGCGATGTTCGAGCGGACCGGCTTCGTGGAGCCGAAGACGCTCTTCGTCTCGCTCCAGTACAAGGTCTTCCTCGCGCACCGCGCGGTGTGAGCCGCCAGGGATTCGAGGCGGCATCAGATTTCCGAGGCGGCCTCCATCCGCCAATCGTGCGGAATCCCTACGACGCGCTCCTGGTCCATGCCTTGCTCCAGGCGTGAAGCTTCAAGTCTCGCAAGGAGCCACGATGCGCTGGATGCGGATGCTGGGCGGTGGTCTGACGGTGATGGCCCTCGTGGCGTGTGGGTCGGACGGTGGGGGAGGGCAGGGGAGACTGAAGCTGCGGGAGGGGCAGTCGCTGGACCTGGCGCAGGAGTGCGGCGTGGACCTGCCCCAGTGTCCGCAAGGCCTGTCCTGCCTCGTGCTCAAGCTGGACGGCGCGTCGAAGGCGCGCTGCGTGGACGCGTCCAAGGTCTGCAGCGAGCTCGTGTCCTGCACGGGAGGCACCGAGTGCGCCATCCTGGACTCGTACCCAGGCCAGGTCGCCTGCTCCGGGAGGTGCACCTCGGACTGTGATTCATCCGTGTCCCACACGCCGTAAGCGTACGGCAACCCGTCCGCCGTCGCCCCCTTTCACCTCGCAGGGGCGCACGAAGCCGGTTCGTGCACATTGCAATCCGGACCGGAGGCGGACCCCCGCAACCCCGCGGAACGCCTGGGCCTGATGGCGGCCCGCTCCGGTACGCCGGATGCTCATGAAGGGAGCCCGGTATGGCTCCCGACCTCGCTCCCCACCTGCTTCACCTGCTGCTCACCCAGGCCTCACCCGAAGCGCCCTCGCCGCTCTCCCGACTTCACGTCGAGGGCGGCGTGGACGCTTACTACGCCTACAACCTCAATCGCCCCGACAGCGATGTGAACTTCCTGCCGGGCACCGGCACCACCGCCCGGCGGCACGATGAAATCACCGTCAACCTCGCGTCGCTGGGCGTGAGCCTGGCGCCGGAGCCCGTGGGCTTCCGCGTCCTGCTCGGCTTCGGCACCGGCATGGACGTGCTCCACCGCGCGGAGCCCGAGGAGGACGCCACCGGCCCCGACGTCTGGCGTTACGTGCAGCAGGCCTCGCTGTCCTTCGCGCGAGGCCCGCTCACCCTGGAGGCGGGCATCTACCCGAGCCACATCGGCTTCGAGTCCTTCCAATCCCAGCTCAACTGGACCTACACCCGGTCGTGGATGGGCGAGTTCTCGCCCTACTACCAGACAGGCCTCAAGGGGACCTGGCGCTTCGATGACCACTGGAGCGCGCAGCTCCACCTGCTCAATGGCTGGCAGACCATCGGAGACAACAACGGCGGCATGGCCCTGGGCACCCAGGTCGCCTACGCGGGCGACCGGCTGAGCGCGGCCCTCAACACCTTCGTGGGCAACGAGGGCTCCGGTGAAGCGGAAGCCCTGCGCCTGTTCGTGGACACCGTCGTCACCCTGAAGGTCACCGACGCCGTGAGCATCGCCGCCACCGCGGACGGGGGCCGGCAGGCCCGCCCGGGGACCTCCGCCGCCCTCTGGTACGCGGCCGGCGCCAACGTACGCATCCAGGTCGCGGAGCCCGTGGCCGTGACCGCGCGCGCGGAGGTGTACCGCGACCGCGAGGGCCTGCTCAGCGGCACCGCGCAGACCCTCGCGGAGGGCACGCTCACCCTGGAAGTGAGGCCCGCTGAACACCTCGTCCTCAAGGCCGAGGCCCGCCACGACCACTCGACCCAGAACGTCTTCGACGGTCCGGCGCGCGGAGAGCAGTCACCCCTCCCGCGCCAACACCAGACGCTGGTCGTGGTCGGAGCGGTCGCCACCTTCTGAACCCTGAAGCGGAGCTTTCACTCATGGACCTCGTCCTCATCCTGGTGACCATCGGTTTCTTCGCGCTCTGCGCGGCCTACACCCACGGCTGCGAGCGCCTGTGAGGAGTCCCCCGTCATGACCTTCGAATACGTCGCCGGCATCGCGCTCGCGGTGCTGCTGTCCGTCTATCTCGTCTACGCCCTGCTCCAGCCCGAGCGCTTCTAGGACCCCGCCATGACCCTCGTCGGCTGGTTGCAGACCCTGCTGTTCTTCGCCCTGGTGCTCGCGTTGACGAAGCCCGTGGGCACCTACCTCTTCCGCGTCTTCGAATCCGGGACGCCGCCCCTGCCGCGCGTGCTCGGTCCCGTGGAGCGCGTCCTCCTGCGCCTGTGCGGCGTGAGCCAGCATCAGGAGCAGCGGTGGGGCCAGTACGCGGCCTCCCTGCTCGCCTTCAGCCTGTTCAGCGTGCTGGGCGTCTACGCGCTCCAGCGCCTCCAGCACGTGCTCCCCTTCAATCCGCAGGGGCTGCCCGCGGTGGGCCCGGAGCTCGCCTTCAACACCGCCGCCAGCTTCACCGCCAACACCAACTGGCAGTCCTACGCGGGCGAATCCACCATGAGCTACGCCACCCAGATGCTGGGGCTGACGTGGCAGAACTTCATGTCCGCCGCCGTGGGCCTGGGCGTCGCGCTCGTCTTCGCGCGTGGCCTCACCCGCCGCCCCGGCCCGGAAGGCCGCAAGACCTTGGGCAACTTCTGGGTGGACCTGGTGCGCGGCACCCTCTACGTGCTCGTGCCCCTGAGCTTCGTCGTGGCCCTGTTCTTCGTGTCCCAGGGCGTGCTCCAGAACCTGGCCCCCTACCACGACGTGTCCACCGTGGAGGGCGCGAAGCAGACGCTCGCCTTCGGCCCCGTGGCCTCCCAGGAGGCCATCAAGATGCTGGGCACCAACGGCGGCGGCTTCTTCAACGCCAACAGCGCCCACCCCTTCGAAAACCCCACGCCGCTCACCAACTTCATCCAATTGCTGCTCATCTTCGTGCTGCCCGCGGGCCTCACGTACACCTACGGCAAGATGACCGGCGACACGAAGCAGGGCTGGGCCCTCTTCGCCGCCATGTCCGTCCTCTTCTTCGCGGGCGCCGCCGTCAGCTACGCCGCGGAAGTCCAGCCCAACCCCGCGCTCGCCGCCGCGAACGTCGCGCAGGCCGGGAACCTGGAGGGCAAGGAGACGCGCTTCGGCGTCGCGGCCTCCACGCTGTTCGCCACCGTCACCACCGACGCGTCGTGCGGCGCGGTCAACGCCATGCATGACAGCTTCACGCCGCTGGGCGGGCTGGTGCCCCTGGTCAACATGCAGCTGGGCGAGGTCATCTTCGGCGGCGTCGGCGCGGGCCTCTACGGCATCCTCGTGATGGCGGTGCTCGCCGTCTTCATCGCGGGCCTGATGGTGGGCCGCACCCCGGAGTTCCTCGGCAAGAAGATCGAAGCACGCGAGATGAAGCTCGCCATGCTGTACGTGCTCATCTTCCCGCTCGTCATCCTGGGCCTGTCCGCCGTGGCGGCCGTGATTCCGCAGGGCACGTCGTCGCTCAACAACGCGGGCCCGCACGGCCTGTCGGAGATCCTCTACGCGTTCACCAGCGGCGTGGCCAACAACGGCAGCGCCTTCGCGGGCCTCAACGCCAACACCCCGTTCTGGAACATCAGCCTGGGCATGGCGATGCTCGCCGGCCGCTTCCTGATGATGGTGCCGGTGCTGGCGCTCGCGGGTTCGCTCGTGGGCAAGAAGGTCGTGGCCCCCGGGCCGGGCACCTTCCCCACCCAGGGCGCCCTCTTCACCGGCCTGCTCGTGAGCGTCGTCGTCATCGTGGGCGCGCTGACGTTCTTCCCCGTCCTGTCCCTCGGTCCCATCGTCGAGCACTTCCTCGGCGCGGCCGGAAAGGTGTACTGACCATGGCTCCCGCCTCCAAGCCGGCCTCCCTGTTGGATCCGGCGCTGCTCAAGCCCGCTGTCTGGGAGAGCCTCAAGAAGCTCCACCCCCGCGACGTGGCCCGTAACCCGGTGATGTTCGTGGTGTGGGCCGGCAGCCTGCTCACCACCGTGTTCGTCCTCAAGGACCTGGTGGCCCGCCAGCCGGACAGCGCGCCGGTGTGGTTCACCGTGTCGGTGATGCTGTGGCTGTGGTTCACCGTCCTCTTCGCCAACTTCGCCGAAGCGGTGGCGGAGGGGCGCGGCAAGGCCCAGGCGAGCGCGCTGCGCCGCATGCGCCAGGACACCCAGGCCCGCCGGCTCACCGACGACGGCCGCGAGGAGCGCGTGGGCGCCCCCGCCCTGCGCAAGGGTGACCGCGTGGTGTGCGAGGCCGGCGACGTCATCCCCGGCGACGGCGAGGTCATCGAGGGCATCGCCAGCGTGGACGAGTCCGCCGTCACCGGCGAGTCCGCCCCCGTCATCCGCGAGTCCGGCGGCGACCGCTCCGCCGTGACGGGCGGCACGAAGGTGCTGTCCGACCGCATCGTCATCCGCATCGGCGTGGATCCGGGCGAGTCGTTCCTCGACCGGATGATCGGCCTGGTGGAGGGCGCGGCGCGCAAGAAGACGCCCAACGAAATCGCCCTGCACATCCTGCTGGTGGGCCTGACGCTGGTGTTCCTGCTGGCGTGCGTGACGCTGGTGCCCGTGGCGCTGTACTCCGGCGTGCCCCTGTCCGGCACGGCCGTGGTGGCGCTGCTGGTGTGCCTCATCCCCACGACCATCGGCGGCCTCTTGAGCGCCATCGGCATCGCGGGCATGGACCGGCTCCTGCGCAAGAACGTGCTCGCGCTCAGCGGCCGCGCGGTGGAGGCGGCGGGCGACGTGGACACGCTGTTGCTGGACAAGACGGGCACCATCACCCTGGGCAACCGCATGGCCACGGAGCTGGTGCCCATGCCCGGCGTGCGCATGGAGGAGCTGGCGGAGGCCGCGCAGCTGGCGAGCCTCGCGGACGAGACCCCGGAAGGGCGCTCCGTCGTCACGCTGGTCAAGGACACGTACAAGATGCGCCCGCGCGAGCTGCGCGCGCACCAGGCCACCTTCGTCCCCTTCACCGCGCAGACGCGCATGAGCGGCTGCGACCTGGTGGACCCGCATGCGCGGTGCATCCGCAAGGGCGCGGTGGACGCCATCGTCCGCTACACGCAGGCACAGGGCGGGACGGTGCCGGAGGCGCTGACGCAGACGGCGGGCCGCATTGGCGACGCGGGCGGCACGCCGCTCGCGGTGGCGGAGGGGGCTCGCGTGCTGGGCATCATCCACCTGAAGGACGTGGTGAAGGGCGGCATCAAGGAGCGCTTCGACCGCTTCCGCGCCATGGGCATCCGCACGGTGATGATCACCGGCGACAACCCGCGCACCGCGGCGGCCATCGCGCGCGAGGCCGGCGTGGACGACTTCCTGGCGGAGGCCACCCCGGAGGCCAAGCTCGCGCTCATCCGCGCGGAGCAGGGCAAGGGCAAGCTCGTGGCCATGACGGGTGATGGCACCAACGACGCGCCCGCGCTGGCCCAGGCGGACGTGGGCGTGGCCATGAACACCGGCACCCAGGCCGCCAAGGAGGCCGGCAACATGGTGGACCTGGACTCCAACCCCACCAAGCTGCTGGAGGTGGTGGAGGTGGGCAAGCAGTTGCTGATGACGCGCGGAACGCTGACGACCTTCTCCATCGCCAATGACGTGGCGAAGTACTTCGCCATCCTCCCGGCGCTGTTCATGGGCGTCTTCCCGCAGATCGCCCCGCTCAACGTGATGGGGCTGAAGTCGCCGTTCAGCGCCATCCTGTCCGCCGTCATCTTCAACGCGCTGATCATCGTGGCGCTCATCCCGCTGGCGCTGAAGGGCGTGCGCTACCGCCCGCTGGGCGCGGCGGCGCTGCTGCGGCGCAGCCTGCTCCTCTACGGCGTGGGCGGCGTCATCATCCCGTTCCTGGGCATCAAGGTCATCGACGTGCTGCTCACCACGGTGGGGCTGGCATGAGCGCGCACGAAGAAAGGAACCCTTCCATGGTCTCCACCCTGCTCGTCGCCCTGCGCGCCAGCGTCGTCACGCTGGTCCTCACGGGCGTGCTGTATCCCCTGGCCGTCACCGGCGTGGCGCAGGTGCTGTTCCCCCATGAAGCCAACGGCTCGCTGGCGAAGGACGGCCAGGGCCGCGAGGTGGGCAGCGAGCTCATTGGCCAGGGCTTCACGCAACCCGGTTACTTCCAGCCGCGCCCGTCCGCCGCCGGCGCGGGCTGGGATGCCTCGGCCTCGGGCGGCAGCAACCTGGGGCCCACCTCCCAGAAGCTCCGGGAACGCGCCATGGCGGAAGCGGACCGGCTGCGCAGGGAGAACCCGGACGCTCCCGGGCCCGTACCCGTCGAGCTGGTCTCCACGACAGGCTCCGGCCTGGATCCGCATGTGTCGCCGGAGGCGGCGCTGTGGCAGGTGCCCCGCGTGGCCAGGGCGCGCGGCGTGGAGCCGGCGCGGCTGGAGGCGCTGGTGCGCTCGCGCGTGGAAGGCCGCACGTTCGGGGTGCTGGGCGAGCCCCGGGTCAATGTGCTGATGTTGAACCTGGCGATGGACCGCCAGTTCGGCGTCCCCGTGCCCCCGACCGCGCAGGCCGTGGAGCCCCGCCCGAGGCCCTGACATGACGACGCGGCGCCCGCGAGCGGAGGACTTCCTGGAGCTGGTGGAGCGCGGCCGGCGCGGCCGGCTGAAGCTCTACATCGGCTTCGCGGCGGGCGTGGGCAAGACGTTCCGCATGCTGGAGGAGGCGCACGCGCTCAAGGCGCGCGGCGTGGACGTGGTGCTGGGCTTCATCGAGACCCACGGCCGTCCGGAGACGGCGGCGCTGGTGGAGGGGCTGGAGGTCGTGCCCCGCCAGCGCGTCACCTACCGCGACGTCACCGTGGAGGAGATGGACCTGGATGCCATCCTCGCGCGCAAGCCGCAGGTGGCCATCGTGGACGAGCTGGCCCACACCAACCTGCCCATGTGCCGCCACCGCAAGCGCTACCAGGACGTGCAGGAGTTGCTGGTCGCGGGCATCAACGTCATTGGCGCCTTCAACGTGCAGCACCTGGAGAGCCTCAACGACCTGGTGGAGCGCAACACCGGCGTCACCGTGCGGGAGACGCTGCCGGACAGCTTCCTCAAGTCAGCGGATCAGGTGGTGAACCTGGACCTCGCGGTGGAGGACCTGCACGAGCGGCTCAAGGCGGGGAAGATCTACGCACCCGACAAGGTGCCGCACGCGATGGAGCGCTTCTTCACCGGTGACAACCTCTCCACCCTGCGCGAGCTGGCCCTGCGCGAGGTGGCGGAGAGCCTGGACCGCGCCACCGCGGGACGGCTGGCGCTGGCGGGCGAGGACGCGTCCCAGAAGGGCGGCGCGTGGGGCCGGGTGCTGGTGGCGCTCTCCAGCTACCCGCCGCGCGCGGCGACACTGCTGCGCCGCGGTTCGCGCATGGCGGGCCGGCTCAACACGGACTGGTTCGTGGTGTACGTGGAGACGCCGCGCGAGGCGCCCAACCTCATCGACGCGGAGGCGCAGCGGCACCTGCTGAACAACATCGAGATGGCCAAGGAGCTGGGCGCGGAGGTGGTGCGCCTGCGCGCCAGGGACCCGGTGGCGGCGCTCCTGGACTTCGCCCGCTCGCACGGCGTGGGGCACATCATCGTCGGCCGCTCCAACCAGGCGAAGTGGCGCCAGCGGCTGGGGCTGACCGCGGACGCGCGCCTGCTGCGCGAGGCGGAGGGCTTCGACATCCACGTCGTATCCTTCGAGTCCCATGAGGAGAAGCGCCCATGACCCTGCGCGCGCGGCTGCTGCTGGCCCAGGCGCCGCTGGTGCTGGCGCTGCTCTTCCTGGGCGCCACGGCCGTCTTCACCCTGGCGCGCGTGGGGCGCTCCGGCCAGCAGGTGCTGGAGGACAACTACCGCAGCGTGCTCGCCACCCAGCGCATCACCGAACAGCTGGAGCGCATGGACAGCGCGGCGCTGTTCATCATCGCGGGCGAGCGCGAGCGGGGCTTGGCCCAGCAGGCCGCGCAGCGCCCCGCGCTGGAGCGGGAGCTGGGCGTCCAGCAGCGCAACATCACCGAGCCCGGTGAAGCGGAGGCCACGCAGCGGCTGCACACCGCGTGGAGGAGGTACCGCGAGGCATTCGATGCCTTCCTCCAGGAGCGGGACCTGGAGGCCGCGCGCAGGCGCTACTTCGGCTCACTCGCACCGGACTTCCAGGAGGCGAAGGCGGCCGCGTCGTCCATCCTCGCGCTGAACCAGGACGCGATGGTGCGCAAGAACGACCAGCTGCGCCAGCAGAGCGAGCGCGTGAACACGCTGATGGCGCTGGCCGTGGTGGCGGCGCTGGGCTTCGGCCTGTTCTTCACCACGTCGCTGGTGCAGCGCGCGCTGCGGCCGGTGTCCGTGCTGTCGCAGGCCGTGCGCCGCCTGGGGCAGGGCGACGTGGAGGCGCGCGCGGCGGTGGAGGGGCGGGACGAGATCGCCCAGCTCTCGCGGGACTTCAACACCATGGCGGAGCGGCTGGGGCAGTACCGCAAGAGCAGCCTGGGGGAGCTGCTCCAGGCGCAGGCGGTGTCCCAGGCGGCCATCGACAGTCTGCCCGACCCGGTGCTGGTGCTGGGCGCGGACGGCGGGCTGCTCAACGTGAACGCCGCGGCGGAGCAGATGCTGCGCCTGCGGCTGGATGAGGGCGGAGACGCGCTGGGCCGCGTGGAGCCGGAGGTGCGCACCGTGCTGGAGCGCGTGCGCGCCCACGTCGTGGGCGGAAGGGGCGCGTACCAGCCCCGGGGCTACGAGGAGGCCGTGCGGGTGGAGGTGTCTTCGGAGGGCGACCGGTGGCTCCTGCCGCGAGGCAGCCCGGTCCACGGAGAGACGGGGGACGTGGTGGGCGCCACGCTCATCCTCCAGGACGTGACGCGGCTGCGGCGCTTCGACGAGCTGAAGAACGACCTGGTGGCCACGGTGGCGCACGAGTTCCGCACGCCGCTCACGTCGCTGCGCATGGCCATCCACCTGGTGGCCGAGGGCGTCGTGGGCCCGGTGACGGAGAAGCAGGCGGACCTGCTCTTCGCGGCGCGCGAGGACTGCGAGCGGTTGCAGGGCATCGTGGACGATCTGCTGGACCTGTCGCGCATCCAGTCCGGGCAGCTCCAGCTGGACGTGCGGGAGGTGCGCACGGAGGACCTGGTGGAGCAGGCGCTGGCCGCGCAGCGCACGCTGGCGGAGGACCGGGGCGTGCGCCTGTCGCGAACCGTGTCACCGGACGTGGAGACGGTGCGCGTGGATCCAGAGCGGCTGCAGCTGGTGCTGGGCAACCTGGTGGCCAACGGCGTGAAGCACACGCCGCACGACGGCGAGGTGTCCGTGCACGTGTCGCGAGCGGGCACCCACGCGCGCTTCGAGGTGCGCGACACCGGCGAGGGCATCCCCGCCCAGGAGCAGGCGCGCATCTTCGAGAAGTTCTACCGGGCCCCGGGCGCGCCCGCGGGAGGCGCGGGGCTGGGGCTGTCCATCGCGCGCGACATCGTCCAGGCCCACGGCGGCGAGCTGGGCGTGGTGAGCACGCCCGGGCAGGGCAGCACCTTCTGGTTCACGTTGCCGCAGCCTGAGCAGGGCTGAAGGCCCGCGCGGGTCACATCGGTGACGCGGGGGCCTCCAGCTGCCGCATCGCCTCGTTCCGCGCGTCGGACGCGGAGCGGATGATTTCATCGCTGGACAGGCCGAACGCGCTCGCGTCCATCTTGCGCAGGCGCGGAATCACCTCGCGCTCCTCCTCCGACGTGTGCTGGGCCACCACCGCCTCCAGTTGACGCACCGTGGCCTCGCGGCGGCGCGCGTCGTGGCGGACGTGCAGCAGCTCGGAGAGCAGCTGGGTCATCTCCCCGTGCTCCTCCACCGCGAAGTCGATGCGGGGCCCGTCCACGACGCTTCGCGCGACGGGATACACCCAGCCCTCCTCGAGGGTGCTGTGCAGGGTGAGCGTTTCGGCCAGACGCAGACACAGCTTCTGCTTCTCTTCGTCCGGCGCATGGTGCCAGGCCTCGAAGAGGGCCTCGGCGTCGCGATGCTGCTGGATGAGCACGTCGATGAGGTTCATGACGGGCCAGGGTTCGCACGCGCGCGCAAGGGTGCAATCCACTCGGAAGGACGAGCGCCCCTGGACGCCCCGGCCCCCGGTGCCGGGCCTGCATGCACTGGCGCACAGTCACGCCTCCGGCTTCGCGTCCGCTTCGTACTTCTTGCGCTTGCGCCACAGCGTCGACGCGTCGATGCCGAGCAGCCGGGCCGCTTCATCCAGCGTGGGCACGGAGGCCATCACCCGCAGGATGTGCTCGCGCTCCACCGCCTCCAGCGTGTGCGGCCCGCCCAGCGTCACCCCCGGCCCCACCGAGGACGCGATGCGCTCCGGGAACGCCTGCGGCTCCACCACGCCGGACGCCCCCACGATGAGCGCCCGCTCCAGCGCGTTGCGCAATTCGCGCACGTTGCCGGGCCACGGGTACGCCCGCAGCATCGCCTCCGTGGCGGGTGACAGCTCCGGGGCCGGACGCTGCGCGGCCTTCGCGAAGAAGGCGATGAAGCGGCGGGCCAGCGGGAGCAGGTCCTCCGGCCGCTCGCGCAGGGCGGGAAGCTTCACCTCCAGGACGTTCAACCGGTACATCAGGTCCTCGCGGAAGCGGCCCTCCGCCACGTCCTTCTCCAGGTCGCGGTGCGTGGCCGCCACCACGCGCACGTCCGCCTTGCGCGTGCGCCCCTCGCCCAGCCGCTCGAACTGCTTCTCCTGGAGGAAGCGCAACAGCTGCGCCTGGAGCGCGGGGCTCATCTCCGCCACTTCATCCAGGAAGAGGGTGCCCCCTTCCGCCTGCTCCACGCGGCCCGGCTGGTCCTTCACCGCGCCCGTGAAGGCGCCGCGCGCATGGCCGAACAGCTCGCTCGCCAGCAGTTGCTCGGACAGCGTGGGACAGTTGATGGTGACGAAGGGCCGCTTGCGCCGCGCGCTCATCGAATGCAGCGCCCGCGCGAGCACCCCCTTGCCCGTGCCGCTCTCCCCGCGCAGCAGCACCGCGGCGTCGGACGCGGCCGCGCGCTGGATGAAGCCGATGGCCGCGTGCATGGCCGGCGACGCCGTCTCCAGCGTCGCTTCCGGTACGGCCTGCGCCAGCTGGCCCTCCAGGTCCCCCAGGTGCGAGGTCAGCTCCCGCTGCGCCTTCGCGCGCTCCAGCACGTGGCGGATCTGCGCGGGGGTGAACGGCTTGGGCAGGTAGTCGCGCGCGCCGCGCTTCACCGCCTCCACGGCCGTGTCGAAGGTCGCGTAGGCGGTGATGAGGATGACGTCCAGCGCGGGGGACTCGGCGAGCAGGCGGGGCAGCAGCTCCAGGCCGGAGGCGTTGCCCAGCCGCAGATCCACGAACGCCAGGTCCGCCGGCCCCTGGGCGAGCGCCGCGAGCGCGGCCTCGGGCGTGGCGGCCTCGCGCACCTCGCAGCCCAGGCCCTCCAGGCACACCCGCAGGGTGTGGCGGATGTTTCGCTCGTCGTCCACCACGAGCACCCGCATGGGGCGCTCCGCCGCCTCGGCACTGGTCCGCACTTCCATGGCCACAGTCTAAGAGCACGCCGTGTGCCGGGCCCGTCTGTCGGATGCCGGGCGGCGCAAGCCATGGAGGGCGCATCGCATCCTGCACGATGCGCCCCGGATGGCGGTTGCAAGGTGCAACGTGGAACGGGCTGGTGTCTGCTGCGGCACGGCCGTGCGGCTGGCACGCGCCATGGATGGAAGGGAGCCCATGGGCAACGAAGGGACGCCTCCGGAGAACGGGGGCGACGACAAGAACATCTTCTCGAAGGAGCTGGCCCCCCCGCCCAGCATCTGGCTGCGCAAGGGCACCTGGCTGGGCCTCGTCTTCCTGATGCTGGTGGGCGCCTTCATCTGGCTCCAGGGCGGGGAGAACCGCGCGCTGGAGGCCATGTCCCCTTCGCAGCGGGAGGCCCTCTTCGCGGACACCCGCGACGAGTTCCGCCTGCTCTGCCTGGCGGATGGCGGCGCCTCGCGCTGGCCCCGGAAGTGCGCGAAGCAGGCGGAGTTCCTCAGCCACTTCCCCGAGTGCGACGACGCCTGCCGCGCCGAGGTGGGGCCCTTCGTCCCCCACCCCGAGCGCTAGCGCGGCACGCCCCTTGCCCCGGGCGAGGGCATGGTGGCTCTGAAACCGCGCCCTGTCGTCGCGAAGCAAGGGTTGGCCCGCCCCTGGTGGCGGGACCTGCCGGGCTGGCTGCTGTTGTGGACCCTGGCTGCGGTGGCGCTCGTCAGCACGTGCTCCGACCGCCGGGGGCTCCAGAGCGCTCCAGCCGAGGAGCGGGCCGTCCTCTTCCAGCAGACCCTGGAGCACTTCCACACGCTCTGCGAGGGCCCGAGGGCCAGCGCTTTCGTGCCGCGCTGCCGCGAGCAGGCCCGCTTCCTCCGGGAGTTTCCGGAGTGCGAGGCCGCCTGCCGCGCTCGCCTGGAGCCCTGGCGGTAGCGCGGCCGCTTCCGCACCGCGTCCTGCAAGGCGTCAGGGTGCAGAATGAAACCGACCCGGCGGGAGCCGCGAGGGCGGGCCAGCAAGAACAATGGGTTGGCGCGCCCGGAGGGAGGCACGCGGGATGCTCCTGGAGGGGGGGCCGGCGGGAAGGACGCCGGCAACCAGGAGTGAGACACCATGGGAATCGTCGCCATCTTGAACACGTGGGCCCTGCCTTGGAGGCCCGCGGTACGTCGCGAGCAGGGCCGGGCGGAAGGGTCGCTCAAGGCGGTGCGCATGCTGGGAGCGCGGGGGCTGGAGGACGCCCGCCGCCAGGGCGCACGGGCGCTGGAGAAGGCGTGGCGCTGCACCTGCTGCCGCGGCCTGCTGGCGCACGTCTTCGAGCGCGTGGGCTCCACGCTGTTCCTCGACGACGACCCGGAGGTGCTGGCGCAGGCGTTCGAGGACAGCGAGCGCGACCGCTTCAGCGCGCGGGTGCTCGCGGCCTGCATCGTGCTGGTGGGCCGCGAACGCGTCGCCGTCGCCGTCTGAGCGCGGGGCGCGCGCCTCACCACCATCACCCGGAGTGAACCCGCCCTGCCGGGGCGCTGGAATGATCGCGCCAGGGTGCCTTGAAGTGGCCTCACGGGGGACGTGAAGCGTCCTCCAGCGCGAGTCCCACCTGACAGGGCGAAGTGTCGTGCGTGACCCTGAGGGGCAATGCTGACCCGTTTCCAAGACAATTCAAGGGACGCGGGCTTGAGTCGGGGGGTGAGGTGTTGTCTATCCTACGAGTCCTGACGGAGCCCCGGCCCCCGGGAGTGCTCGTGGGGGCCGCGGAAGGATGAGCGACAATGAGCTGGCGCAGCAGGCCCGGCGCGGGAGCACGACCGCGCTTCATCGGGATGGGTGACGTGGGCGCGCGAGGGGGTGTGCGATGGCCTTGAGGCTCAAGCAGAAGATGATGGTGCTGCCGACGGTGGCGGCGGTGTTCCTGGTGGCCATCGTGGCGGTGACGGTGGTGCTGGGGGCGCGCACGCGGAACGCCTCGGAGCGCATCGGCTCCAGCCTGGCGCCGTCGGTGAGTCAGGCGCAGACCGCGCGCGCGGGGTTCGCCGCGTTGCACCAGGACGTGGGCGACGCGGTGGCGCTGCGCGCGGTGAAGCAGCAGACGGTGGACGCGGAGGTGGCGGCGCTCCAGAAGGAGTTCGAGACGCTGCGTGCGCTGCCGGACGTGGACGGCCCGAAGGTGGAGGCGCTGCAGGGGGCCTTCGCTCGCTACTGGCAGGAGGCGTCGAAGGTGGTGGCGCTGGCGGCGCGCGATGACGCGGCCGCGGAGAGCGCGCTCGCGAAGCTGGAGCCGACGTACCGCGCCGTGCATGACGGCCTGGAGTCCGTGACGGCGCAGCAGGAGGCGTCGCAGCGCGAGGCCTTCATGGAGGTGTCCTCGCTGCACGGCACGACGCTGACGTGGGTGCTGGTGCTGGCGGTGGGCTGCATCGCGGCGCTCGGGGTGGCCACGGTGTGGCTGCTGCGCGAGGTGACGACGCCCCTGGCGCGGCTGACGGCGACGGCGACGCGCATCGCGCGGGAAGGCGACCTGTCGCTGAGCATCGACACGAGCGCGCAGGACGAGGTGGGTGAGCTGGCGCGCAGCATCCAGACGCTGATGACGCGGCTGGGGTCGGTGCCGGGGACGCTGCACTCGGTGGTGACGGAGTTGACGGCGGCGGCGGCGCGGCTGAACGCGGCGAGCCACGAGCAGCTCAACTTCCTGACCAGCCAGTCGCGCAGCCTGACGGAGGCCAGCTCCACCATCGCGGAGATCGCGCAGACGTCCGGCATGGCGGCCAGCCGCGCGGAGATGGTGTTGAAGGTGGCGGCGCAGGCGGACGCGTTCAGCTCCTCCGGGCAGCTGTCCATCGAGCGCAGCGCGGAAGGGTTGCAGCAGATCCGCGCGCGGGTGGGCGCGCTGGTGGGGAGCATTGGCGTGCTGTCCGAGCAGGCGGTGCACGCGGGTGAAATCATCGGCAGCGTGAAGGACCTGGCGGACCAGTCCAACGTGCTCGCGTTGAACGCGGCCATCGAGGCGGCGCGGGCGGGCGAGGAGGGCCGGGGCTTCGCGGTGGTGGCCAAGGAGATGCGGGCGCTGAGCAGCCAGTCGCTGCAGAGCACGCAGCGCATCGGGAAGATCCTCCTGGAGATCAACCAGGCCATCCGCGAGACGGTGGGCATCGCGGAGGGGGACAGCCAGAAGATGGAGGAGGGCATCGAGCAGGTGCTCGCCTCGGCGACGACGCTGAAGGACATCACCCAGGTGGTGCAGGAGAGCAGCCAGGCGGCGCGGCAGATCGTCGCCTCCGTGACGCAGCAGAATGCGGGCATCACGCAGATGACGGAGGTGGTGACGCAGCTGTCGGAGATGATGAGCGACGTGGTGGCGGCCACCAGCAATGCCGAACAGGCGGTGGGGCAGATCAACGCGTCCCTGGGCAAGCTCCAGGAGCTGTCCACCGCCTTCCGCGTCTAGCCATCCGCGTAGGCGTCCAGCAGGGCCCACGGGCCGCTCCGGAGTCACCGGGGCGGCCCGTCGTGCATCAGACGCCCTTGAGGATGATTCGCTTGTTGCCGAAGACCGCGGCCACTTCGATTTCTCCTCCCATGGCCTCGACCGCGCGCCGGAGGGTGGAGAGCCGGTGGTCCTCCCGGGCTTCGGTCTGGGAGAGCTGACCCTGGGAGATGCCCATCCGTTCCGAGAGCTGCGTCTGCGTCAGCCCCGCGAACTCGCGCACCTCTCGCAGGCTCATCTCCAGGAGGTCCTTCCGGACGCGCTCGTCCTGTTCCTTGAGCTGCGCAGGCGTGAACTTCTCCCGGCGCATCCCCTTCCAGCTGTGGACCTTCATGACTCCGTCTCCTCGCGGTCGTTCTTCGAAGTGTCGTGGAGTCCGGCGGCGCTTTCCCAGAGGTAGCGCAGCCAGATCTTCTCGGCCTGGGGGATCATCCGCTCGTAGAAGCGCGCGTCTCCGGTCTTGTCTCCTCCCAGGAGCAGGACCGCGTCGCGGGTGGGGGCGAAGGCGTAGAAGACCCGGATGGGACGCCCACCGGATTGAATGCGGAGCTCCCGGAGCGGCTGGGGCGTGCCCTTGAGCTGGCTGCAGTACGGGTACCCAAGTGCGCCCCCTTCGCGGCCAGAAGCTCCACCCCATGGTCCACGGACCGTGCAGTGTCATCGTCGGGCGCGAGGAACCAGTCCCTGAACTCGTCAGTTCCAACGACTTCAACCTGTGAGGATGAAATATCATTCTTGGATGATATTTCGTCAAGATGATGGGGAGATGATCGGGTGCGCTTCCGGTGGGGCAGGGGGGTGGACTCCCGTCGAGTGAACGGCGGGAGACGCTAGGCCCTGGCTCTGACGTCACTCGCCCTGCATCAGGCCCGTGATGCTGCCGTCCGGGTGGACGGTGACGCGGCGGGCAGCGGGTTCGCGTGGCAGGCCCGGCATGGTGAGCAGCTCTCCGGTCAGCGCCACCAGGAAGCCTGCTCCCGCGGACAGGCGCACCTCTCGCACCGTCAACGTGAAGCCCCGGGGCCGGCCCGTCTTCGTCGGGTCGTCCGACAGGGACAGGTGCGTCTTCGCCATGCACACCGGCAGCCCCGCGCCTCCCAGCGCCCGCGCCGTCTCCAGGTCCTTGCGCGCCCCAGGTGTGAAGGCCACGTCGTCCGCGCCGTACACCGTGCGCGCGATGGCGCGGATCTTCTCCTCCGGCGTCTGCTCCAACTCGTAGAGGAAGCGCGGCTTCGGCGGCGCCGCGTCCGTCGCGTCCAGCATGGCGAGCACCGTGTCCGCCAGCTCCAGCGAGCCCTCTCCGCCCTTGCTGAAGCCGTCGCACACAGCGATGCCCACGCCCCGCGCCTTCGCGAACGCGCGCAGCTCGTCCAGCTCGGCCTCCGTGTCCTGCGGGAAGCGGTTCACGCACAGCACCGCCGGCAGGCCGAACGCCGCCACCGACTCCAGGTGCTTCTCCAGGTGGTTGAAGCCCTTCAAGAGCGCCTCGCGGTCCGGATCCGCCACCTTCGCCGCCGCCGCGCCGCCGTGGTGCTTGAGCGCCCGCAGCGTCACCACCAGCATCACGCCCCGGGGCCACACGCCCGCGCTCCGGCACTTGATGTCCAGGAACTTCTCCGCGCCCAGGTCGAAGCCGAAGCCCGCCTCCGTCACCACCTCGTCCGCGTAAGCGAGCGCCATCCGCGTGCCCACCACCGACGAGCACCCGTGCGCGATGTTGCCGAACGGCCCCGCGTGGACGAGCGCCGGTCCGCCCTCGCGTGTCTGGGCCAGGTTCGGCATCAGCGCGTCCTTGAGCAGCGCCACCATGGACGCCGCCGCGTTCACGTCGTTCGCGCGCACCGGTGAGCCATCCGGCGCCTGCCCCACCACGATGCGCCCCAGCCGCGCCTCCAGGTCCTTCAGGTTCTCCGCCAGCGCCAGGATGGCCATCACCTCGCTGGCGGCCGTGATGTCGAAGGACGTCTCGCGCGGCACGCCGTGCGCCTTGCCGCCCAGCCCCACGATGACGTTGCGCAGGAACCGGTCGTTCATGTCCAGCGCGCGCCGCCAGCGCACGCGCGTGCCCTCCAGCGCCACCGGGTGGCCGTAGTACACGGCGTTGTCCACCAGCGCGGCCAGCAGGTTGTGCGCGCTGGTGATGGCGTGCAGGTCGCCGGTGAAGTGCAGGTTGATGTCCGCCGCGGGCTCAAGGCTCGCCTGCCCGCCGCCGGTGCCGCCGCCCTTCACGCCGAAGACGGGCCCCAGGGACGGCTCGCGCAGCGCCGCCACCGCCTTGCGGCCCCGCTTGCGCAGGCCCATGGCCAGCGCCACGGACATGGTCGTCTTGCCCTCGCCGGGGGGCGTGGGGTTGATGGCCGACACCAGCACCATGCGGCCCTGGCGCGAACGGCGGCCCAGGGCGTCCAGGGACACCTTGGCGCGGTCGCGGCCCCAGGGGAGGACGTCTTCCGGCGCGAGGCCCAGCTCGGCGCCGACTTCAGTGATGGGACGGAGCGTCATGGCCGGGGACTCTCCGTGTCGCGCAGGAGCAGGTCAACGCTTGTGACACGGGGGCAGGCAGGCGCGCGGGGCGGGACGGTTCCCCGGGAGGCGGCCGGGTGGGAGGATGCGCGCGCGAGGCGGGTCCCGGGAGCGCGATCGAATAGGCGGCCGGGAGTTCCGTCAGGGAGAGCATCATGAACCGCATTCTCGGCATCGCATCGGTGGGTTTGTCATCGCTGGCGCTCGGGGTGGCCCTGTGGGGGCCTGGCAAGGCGGAGGCCCCTGCTCCCCAGGAAGCGCCCCGCGTGCAGGACTCGACGGCGGACGTCCGGGCGCTCCAGAACCGCGTGAAGGCGCTGGAGGAGACGGTGCAGCTGCTCTCCCGGCGGATGATGGCCTTCGAGCAGGGCGGCGGCACGGCCTCGGCGGGCACGGGCGGTCCTCCGCCCGCGGGCCTGGAGGCGGAGGTCGCGAAGCTGCGCGAGGAGCTGCGCGGCGTGATGGTGGGCGAGGCGCTGAGCAACGACAGCGCGAAGCAGTCACTGAAGGACCTGATGCGCACGGTGCAGGAGGAGCAGCGCACCGAGCAGCGCCAGCAGTGGCAGCAGCAGGTGGACCAGATGCGCGTGCAGGCGGAGTCCGAGCGCGCCCAGCGCCTCAAGGCCTTCGTCACCAACGCGCGGCTCAACTACACGCAGGAGCAGACGCTGACGAAGCTGATGCAGGCCGAGGACGCCAAGCGCCAGGAGCTGGCGGCGTCGATGGCGGGAGGCCGGCCGGGGCGTGACATGCGCCAGCAGATGCGCGACCTGCGTACGCAGACGGACGCGGAGATGCAGAAGGTGCTCAGCGCGGAGCAGATGACGCAGTATCAGGAGATGCGCCGCGACGACATGGGCCCGCGAGGCGCAGGCGGCCCCCGGGGCGGCCCCATCGGCGGTGGCTGGGACACGCGCGCCGCCGGGGGGCAGTAGCCGCTTCAGCCGCCGGGGCCGGAGCACGGCGTCGCGGAGTGGGCGGAAGCCCTCTGCCTGGATGCGAGTGAGCCAGATGGGCAGGGGCCGTGAGCCTACGTCAGCCCTTGAAACAGCCACGCCGCGAAGCTCCCGGAGGAACCTCGCGGCGCGCGTGATGCCCGGTTCTCCCAGCGGCTACTTCCCGCCGAAGAGACCCTTGAGCCGCTTCTTCGCTTCCTCCTCGGCGCGCTGCCTGGCCTTCTCCTGCTCGGCGCGGGCCTGGTCCTCCAGCTTCTGTTTCTGCTCGTTGGCGCGCGCCTCCGCTTCGGCCTTGGCCTTGTCCTGACCGCCCGTGATGATGTCCTGCACGGCCTTGCCCTTCTCACCGAGCAGGTTGCCCGCCACGGACGCCCCGGCCAGCTTCAGGATGGTCGTCGCCGCCGGCTTCACGTCCACGCCCGTCACGTCCGGGCTCCACGCCTTGCCCGCGATCTTCAGCCCCACCGGGATGGACTCCGTCGGCGTCACCTTTCCCATCGTCAGCGTCTTGATGGTCGAGGGCGTCAGCGACACGCCGCCCGTCAGGTTCAGCGTGCCGTCCAGCCCGATGCCGCCGTCGAAGCTCATCGCCGCCTCCGGCCGCGTCCAGGTGATGGGCTTGCTCAGCTGCGCCACGCCGTTCTTGATGGTCACGCTGAAGGGCAGGTCCCCGCCCAGCGACGTCACCTCGCCGCTCTTGAGCGCCTTCGACGCGAAGGGCAGCGCCTTGGACAACGGCTCCGTCACGGACGACACCAGGTCCTTGCCCAGGAACGTGCCCCCCAGCAGGTTGCCGTTGATGCCGCCCAGCAGCGTCTGCTTCAACTTGTCCGGCGTGTAGCCCACGCCCTGCACGTCCACGTTGCCGTTGAACTTGCCCGTCAGCACCTGCTTGGGCGTGCGCTGCGCCAGCGCCTGCGCCATCTCCAGGTTCTGCACCTGCACCTTCGCCGTGAAGGGCCGGGCCTCCGGCGCGGGCCCCAGGCGGATGGTGGTTCCGTCCGCCACCACCTTGCCGCCGTAGATGCCCGTCGAGAACTTCTCCACCGTGATGAGGTCGTCCACCATCTTCACCACGCCCGTCACGTTGGTGAGGTCCATCGCCGTGTAGCGCAGCGACCCGATGTTGAACTGGATGTCACCCCGGTAGCCGTTGAAGCGGTTGGGCGGCTCCGGCGGCGGCTCCGGCGGGGGCTTGCCGCCCGTGCGCGCCAGCACCTGCTCCTCGCTCATCAACAACTTCTCCGCATCCAGCTTCGCGGCCTTCACGTCCGCCTTGAACGTCGTCGTGGCCTTCTTGCCCGTGCCCGCGAGCGTCACCGAGGCGGTGCCCGTCACCGTGTCGTCCAGCGCGCCCAGGCTCATGCTGGAGACGTTCACCGTCATCCCGCTGCCCGTCTTCGCCGGCGCGTAGGTGCCCGCCGCCGCGACCTCCAGCCGCTGCCCCGGCGCCTTGTTCACCAGCAGGCCCGGCCGCATGTCCACGCCGTTCAGGTCCGCCTTCGCGTCGAAGCGCAGCGCGCCGCCGCTCGCCGCCGCGCCCGTCACCTTCGCGTTCAGCTTCATCACGCCGCCAGCATCCTTCGTCAGCTGATCCGGCACCCGCAGCCGCACCGGCGTCAGGTCCACCGCGATGTTGAGGGCCTGCGCGTCCTGCGTGCCGCTGCCGCGCACGTCCAGCCCAATGGGGCCGGCGATCATCCCGTTGAGCTGCTTGCGCAGCGGCGGGTAGTACTCGGCGAGCACGGCGGGGTCCAGGTTGCGCCCCGTCAGCTCGAAGCCCTCCACCGCGGGCTTGTCCGTGAGCAGCCCCTTCACCTTGCCCTTGCCCGTGATGGCCGCGGGGCCCAGGTCCAGGTTCAGCTTGTCCAGCGCCAGGTCACCCGTGGCCATGTCGCCCGTCACGTCCGTGTCGAGCACCACGTCCAGCGCCTTGCCGCCCTCGGAGCCCGCGAACTTCATCCCCAGCGCCTTGATGACGCCCACCAGCTTCGTGGGGCCCTTGCCGCCGGGCACCGCGCCGCCCAGGTCCGCCTTCCAGTCCGCGTCCAGCGTGCCCGCCTGCAGGCCCACGTCCGGGGGCAGGAACGGCCCCAGCGGCGACAGGTCGATGTGCTCCGCCTTCAGCGTCACCTGCTCCGGCGTGGGGATGAGCGTCGCCGGCAGCGGCGCCGCCGCGAGCGTCATCTTCAGGTTCTGCTTCTCCGCGAGCACCGCCGCCGCCAGGTCCACCTTCAGCGGCTGGCCCACGCGCAGGTCCTTCACCTCGATGTCCAGGTCCTTCACCGCCAGCTCGCGCGCCTGCGCGCCGCCCGCGCGGTCCACGAAGCGGATGACGCCGTCGGTGAGCGCCGCGCGCTCCACGTGCACGCCCGACAGGTCCATGGGCTGCTTCTCCTCCTCCGGCGGCTCCTCCTTCGGCTGCTGCGCGGCCAGCTTCTCCTGGAGGCGCTGCACGTTGGTGGTGCCGTCCGCCAGGCGGATGACGTTCACGGTGAGCCCGGTCACCTCCGCGTTCTTCACGCGGATGTCCTTGCCCTTCGACGTGAGCAGCGGCATCGCCTGCACGCTCACCGTCACGTCCTTCAGCTCCGCGAGCGGCAGGCCCTCGCCCTCGGCCGCGCCCACGCTGACGTTCTGGATGCGAGCGCCCACGTAGGGAAAGAGCTTCGTGGAGACGTCGCCAATCTCGATGGGGCGCCCCAGCTTCTGCGAGTACGTCGCGGCCTGGTCCCGCGCCGTCTTCAACAGGATGGCGTCCAGGCGCGACAGCACCACCGCCACAATGACAATCAGGAGGACGAGGATGCCTCCCAGCACATACGGCCAACGCCTCTTCTTCACAGCCGCCACGGTTCCTCCTCCGTCGGGAGAGCGGTCGAACGCTTAGCGCAGCGCCAAGGGAGCCGCACCTCCCATGCTCACGGGGAGGTTGTCAGCGCGACGGTCAACCGCCGGGGGAACGGCATACTCCCGTCGACCCTGCATCTACGCACGACCCGCTCCACTCGGAAGGGGGCCACATCCTCGGGGATGCAAAAGTCCGCCCGCTTTCAATGAATCACGGGATTCGAGCGGGGCCGTGGCGCCCCAGCTCCTCAGAGGTCGATGATTTCCGGCTCGGTCCCGGACGCGGGCGGCGCGTCGCCCTGGCCCTCCAGCACGAAGCCCCAGGGCGCGTACACGCTCCCGCCCGTGAACGCGTCCAGGTAGAGCACCACCGGCGTGTCCAGCCCTTCGTAGGTCACCTCGAAGATGGACAGCCGGCCCTTCCCCTGGCCGTGTTCGTCCACCTGGGTGAACTCGCAGCAGTCCCCCATGCGGCGCCACGCCACCGGCTGGCCTTGCGGCCCGCGCAGGAGCTTGAAGTACGCCATCACGCCCTTGTCCCCCCAGCCCACGCGCACCGGGTTCTCCGGCCGCGTGCCGTAGGTGAGCGGATCCGGCCGCGTCGGCTTCAGGGGATTGTTCTGGCGCATCACCTCCTCGAAGGACGTGCCCGGAGAAGCGCACGCCGTCAGGAGCAGCACCGCCGCGGGGATGATTCGCAACAGGGACATCGGGGACCTCCGGCTCGGCCTGGGGAAAACCCCCCAAGCTGACGTCCGCCCGGGCCCTGGCGCATCCCGTCCTCCCCGCGGACCGTCCTCCCGGAAACGCACCCTCGGGGCCAGCGCACACGCGCAAGGTCCCGAGGGGAAGGACAGCCAGGCTCCGCGCTCTTCAGCTGAGCGTCTTCAGGTCCAGGCCCAGCTCATGGCGGTAGCGCTCGAAGCAGCGCGCGCCCGCCGTCAGCCGCAGCAGCGCGCCCTCCGCCAGGGGCCGCGCGCACGCGGGGTTCGCCGCCACCAGCGGATGAAGCACTTCCTTGTTCCACGTCTCGGAGTGCTTCACGTCCAGCGTGGAGTGCAGCGCGTAGTAGCGCCGCACGCGCATGTCGAAGCCCAGGCGCTTCAGGCCCTCGTTGACGCACGCGGTGCGGCCCGGCGCCGTCTCCTCCACGATGCCCAGCGCGCCCACCGCGTGGTACGCGTAGCGGCGGTTGAACGCGAACGCGCAGAGCAGGTTCGCCAGCGCGTGCGCTTCCCACACGGTGTCCTCGTCCGTGGGCTTCAGCCCCAGCTTCCGCGTCATCTCCGCGAGCATCGGCCCGTGCATCGCGTCCTCGCGCCCGCGGCCCATCTCGTCCCAGTAGTTGCGCGCCAGCTCCAGCTTCGCCTGCGTGGGCAGCTGCAACTGCGTCAGCGCCACCAGGTCATCGAAGCCCGCTTCGCCCGCGACCTCCTGCGTGAGGAACCAGTCCATCTGCTCACGCGTGGCCTGCGTCGCCAGCCACGGAAACAGCGGATCATGCTGTCCGGGACCGGACTCCTTCAGGTCCTCGAACCACGCGATGAACCCGTCCGTGTCCTCCGGCGCCTCGGCGGCCCAGGCGGCCACCCGCTGGCGCTCCGCCTCCACGTACTCGCCCTCGAGCAGGCGCAACTGCGTCTCCTCCTGCACGGCTGCTCGCCAGCCCTCGGTGGGAAACCCGGGAGCCAGTCGCGCGCGGTTGAAGCGCAAGAGGCTCCGGTGAAGCCGCTCGGACAGGCGTGCGTCCTCCCTCCCTGTTACCCCAGCCACCTCGCCAGGCCCGCTCATGGTGCGCACCCTCTCTACACGTTCCGGAAGGCGGGAGTGCCTTCCGGTCTCATGTATGGGGATGACCTTGCACACCGGCCACAACGCTCCCGCCACCTTCGCTGTCAGTCAGGTGCGCTGCGAGAAGGACCACGTCCGCTCCCGCGACTGCGCGTATCAGGTCGCCTGGAACATCAACCCGCATATGAAGCCCGGCGCCGTCGCGTGGCGGCGCGCGTGCACGCAGCACCGCGAGTTCCTGCGAACGCTGCGTGACGCGGGCGCGAGCTTCTTCGAGCTGCCCTTCGTCCATGGCGCGTTCGACTCCGTGTTCGCCAAGGACAACGCGGTGCTCGTCGCCCAGGAAGGGGAGCTGCGCGCGCTGCTCGCGACCATGCGCCACGGCCAGCGGCGCAGTGAGCAGCTCGCGCGGGCCCGGTGGCTGGCGGCGCGCGGCTTCGACGTCATCGAGCCTCCGCGCGTGCACATCGAAGGGGGCGACGTGGCCATGCTGCCCTCGGGGCGGGGCGCGCTCCTGGGCTGGGGCATGCGCTCCACGCAGCGCGCGGCGGGGGTGTTGGAGGCCTTCCTCTCCGCGCCCGTCACGCCGCTGGAGCTGTGCGACCCGTACCTCTACCACCTGGACACCGCGCTCACCGTGCTGTCGGACGGCACCGCGCTGGTGTGTCCGGAGGCCTTCACGCCGGAGTCGCTGCGCGTGCTGACGCGCACGGAGGGCATCCAGCAGGTGATTCCCATCGCGCGCGAGGACGCGCTCGCGTTCGGGCTCAACCTGGTGGAGGTGGGCGACACCGTCATCATCGGCGCGCGCGTGCCCCGCGTGGAGGCGGTGCTGCGCGGCCTGGGGCGCCGGCCCGTCAGCGTGCGGTTGGAGCAGTTCCACCTGGCCGGCGGCAGCGCGGCGTGCCTCGTGGCGCGCGTGCACACCCTGCCTCCCATGTCCTCCCGGCGCTTCCGCGAGGAACAGGCACAGGACGAGGCCCGGTCGCTGTCCGCATAGAAAAACGAAGACCTCCCCGGGCGACGAAGCGCGCGGGGAGGTCCGGGGTGAAGCGGGGGAGGACGCTCAGGACTGCTGTTCGCCGGAGGTCTCCGGCGCGCTCAGCCCTTCAGCGCCCCAGAAGCGGCGCGGGTGACCGTCACCGCGGGTGCCGCCGGAGAGCTTGTCCACCCAGGGGTACTTCTTCGCCTCTTCCGCCGTGTAGCCCAGGTTGAAGACGGTGGCGCTCTTGGGCTTGTCGGACGCCTTCTCGTAGAGCGTGCCGAACACGCGGTCCCAGAAGTAGTTCGTGATGCCGTAGTTGCCCTGCTCGTTGTGGAAGTGGTGGGACATGTGCAGGCGCTTGATGTCCTTCAGCCACTTCTGCTGGGGCGCGTAGTTGAGGTGCTGGATGCAGTGGCAGAACTCGTAGAAGCACGTGGTCACCATGCCCCAGCCCAGCGCCGCCGCCGCGCCCGCCTTGCCGCCGATGAGGTAGCCGATGGGCGTGAGCACCAGCGCGATGGTGGGCAGCGTGGTGTGCAGCGCGCCGAAGAGCACGCGCAGGTCGTGCGGGTCCTGGTGGTGGTCGAAGTGGATGCGCTTCCACGTCACCGCCGTCGCCGCGGACTTGTAGAGGAAGCGCCCGTGCAGGATGTACCGGTGGATGAGGTACCACCCGAACGGGTACGCCACCGTGGCCAGCAGCACCGCCGCGCCCATGCGAACGGGCGCCTCGAACCACTTCACCGACAGCACGATGCAGGTGATGCCGATGAGGATGTAGGCGACGACGGCGTAGTAGGTGAAGAACGAGTAGACCAGGTCGCGCAGCGACATCCGGTCCAGGTTGTGTTTCCGGTTCAGGAAAGAGACCGCCACGGAGATTTCCTCACTGTTCGCTTCGGCGCATATCCCAGGCCGCCGGGTACGCAGGGCACGAAGGCTTGCTCGCATCCCGGCCCTGGGGTGATGCGGCGGTTCCTGAGCTATCAGCCCGGAGGGCTCCTGGCTCAAGAACGGTGAAGGCCCTCTTAGCGTCTTCCTGGAAGCATTGAGAAGCCCCTCTGTTGACGCCCCCGCACATTGTCTGGCTGGCCGCTCCCCTTCCGACCCGGGGCCGGACTTCCGTGCTGGATGCCCACACCCCACCTTTCCGCCCACGGACGCGAGAGCGTTCGCACGAGGGGGCAGACAGATGGCGCGCAAGGAACAGGGACAGCAGGGCAGCGGGACCCAGGCGGGGGAGCGTCCGCCGCGGCGGAAGACGGCCACCCGGAAGGCGGCCGGCACGGCGAACGCCCGCGAGGGCCGCCTGGAGCTGCGCCGGGACATCGCGGAGTACCGCGCCGCGGCGGAGGCGCAGGCGGACGTCGTCCGCGAGCGCATCAACGCCGCGCTGGAGGTCAGCCGCCGCACGCGCGAGGAGATCGAGGAGCGCATCGCCAACCAGCTGCACACGCCCCGCGTCGCCGTGAAGAAGGCCGCCCCGGCGCGCAAGCGCACCCGCGCCTCCACGCGCACGTCGACGAAGTAGGGAAGGGGCACACGCCGCCAGGCCCCACAGGCCCGGCCGGTCCCTACGAGCGGACCGCCGGGGCCCGCACGGACTGGGGTGCCGGGCCTTCGCCTCCAGAGGACTCCAGGTCCAGGGCGGAGAGCTTGTCCGCCAGCGCCTGGATGCGGTCGCTGTCGCCGGCCAGCGGGGACATGGGCCGGGCGCCGATGAAGCACACGCGGGCCCGCTCCAACAGGGCCACCTGTGCGTGCAGCTGCGCGAAGAGGCGCTCCTGCTTGCGCGACAGCGCGTCCAGGTGGTTGAGCTCCTCGCCCAGCGACGCGGCGGCGCGCTCCAGCTGGCGCCGGGCCACGCCGTCGTGCGCGTCCTGGGCGCGCTTCTTCAGCTCCTGCACCTGGGAATCCACGCTGCCCTGGGACGCGGCGGACAGCTGGGCCTCCATTTCGGTGTGGGACTCGGCCAGGGTGAAGGCGTCCCGGGCCAGCTTTCCGAGCACCTTCTGGAGCTTCTCCAGGCCCGGGCCCCGGGCCACCTTGCGTGCCTCCTCCTGGCACTGGCGGTAGAGGGTGAGCGCCCGGGTCACCAGGTCGCGCACCTCACCGGACAGCGTGGCCTCCAGGCGCATGCCCCGGGCCGTCACCGCGTCCAGGTCCATGGCCAGGTTCGCCGGCAGCGTGCTGATGCTCCAGAACAGCGCCACCACGGCGTAGTCCACCAGCAGCGGGAGGTAGCCCCGCGTTGGCAGGAAGCGCGCGTGGAGCACCTGCGCCACGTACAGCCCCAGCGCGGTGGTGACGGCGGCGGCCCCGGCGCTCAGCGCGACCTGGGATGGCGTGCCCACGCTGTCGCGCCCGTTGCCCCGCCACGCCAGGAACCCCGCGGCGATGGCGCCCGCCACCGCGTCCCGCCAGGACGCCGTCAGCCCCAGCAGGTAGGGCAGGCCGGGCAGCAGCACCATCGCCGCGCGCACCAGGACGTTCTCCGACGCCTTGGGCTTCACCGCGGTGACGGCCGCCGCCATCAGCGCGAAGTAGCCCGGCTCCACCGACACGCGCAGCACCTGCCGCGCCACGCCGGCCACCATCGCCATGGCCCCGGCGCCCACGAGCGCGGACAGGCAGCGCGACTCGAAGTCCTCCCGCCGGAAGAATTGGATGGAGAGCGGCATGGCACACCGTGTCCCGGACGAAGGGAGTGACTAGTAGCTGTTGTTCTGCCCGAAGTTCTTCATCGTCTTCTTCTTCAGGTTGAGCGCCTCGCGGCGGACGTCGGAGTCGCTCAGGGCATTGTCATAGGCTGCCTGGGTCTGGTCCACCTCCGCAAGCTCGCCCGAGAGCGCGGCGGCCGAAGCGCCGAACAGCTTACGCGCGTTGCTCAGGAGGTTGAGCGCGCTCTCGCGGTTGCCGCTCTGCATCTGTTCCGCGGCCGCGCGCAACTGTTGGGTGCCCAGCGCGCGGATGGCGTGGACGCGCACGTCGCGGTCCAGGTTCGCGTGCACCACCTGGGCGTCGTCCGTCACCTTCGCGCTCAGGGCCAGGGCCACCCGCGACGGCAGGTCCGCCGCCACGTCCACGTACGACACCGCGGCGTCCAGCACGCCCATGGACGCCGTGTTCGCGGGCGCGTCCAGCGTGAGCTTCACCACCACGCGCGCGGACTGGCCGCCCGTCAGGTCGTAGAGGGGGATGCGCACGGTGTTGCCGTCGCGCGCGGACGGCAGGCCCATCACCTCCAGGCCGCTCACGCCGGGCGGGAGGGTCAGCGTCAGGCTCACGTCGCGCGCGACGGTGCTGGCGGCCTGCTCCAACTCGCGGGTGAAGATGGCGGCCAGCTGCGAGGAGTCGCTGACGAAGCCGGAGAAGCCGCCGCCGCGCTCGGCCATGCCGCGCATCAGCGTGTCGTTGAAGCCATCGCCCACGCCCAGCGCGCTCACGGTGATGCCCCCCTCGCGCAGCTTGCCCACCAGGGAGAAGAGGCCGTCGCGGGACGTCGTGCCCTCGGTGGGCTCGCCGTCGCTCAGCAGGATGGCGCGCGTCACCCGGTACTGCTTCGAGTACGCACGCACCGCGTCCGCGCCCGCCATCAGCCCGCCGCTCATGTGCGTGCCGCCGTTCACCTGGATGGCCTCGATGGTGCTCAGGAGCTCGCGGCGCGTGCGCTCGTTGATCTCCACGCTGGGCACCACCTTCACGTCGGAGCCGTAGTGCACCAGCGCCAGCCGGTCCCCCGGCTGAAGCTGCTTCACCAGCTCCTGGGCGGCGCGCTTCGCGTCCACCAGCTTGGCGCCATCCATGGAGCCGGAGCGGTCCACCACCAGCGCCAGGTTCACCGGCACGCGCTGATGCTTCTCCGGCGCGCGCGCGGACAGCTCGAACACGGCGAAGGCCTCACCCGGGCCCGCCTTCACGTACGCGCCGGACAGCTTGCCGGTGAGCTCCACCGCGCCGGCCTTGCCGGAGGCGGACTGCCCCAGGATGACCGGCAGCACCATCTCGACGGGCAGCTCCCCCGGCTGCACCACGGTGTGCGTCTGGTCCACGGCGCTGGTGGGCACGGCCTCCTGTGGGATGGACGTGCCCCGGCGCAGGTGCCCGTTGGGCAGCCGCTCTTCGGTGATGGGCGGGCGCGACGGCGCCCTGCCGAAGTAGGAGCGCGCGTCGAGCGCGAGCGCGCCCACGAACAGCAGGCCGGCAAGGGTCAGCAACAGCTTGGTGCGGTTCATGCGCGACGGACCTCCCCCTAAGGGTTCGAGCGGACGGGCCCACGCTCGCAGACCGCCCTCCCGGCCGCATCGGTCAGTGGGAGGACCCTCCTCCCGATGACCGATGGAGCGGATCCGCGCCGCGGCGGCCCCGCCGCGTCAGGCGGTGTCCGGCGGCCCGTGCCGCACCAGCTCCTCCACGGCGCCGCGCACGCGCGCCTCGTCGAAGGGCTTCTCCAGCAGCGGGTTGGGGATGCGCTCCAGGAACTCGCGGGCCCCCGCGGTGAAGGCGCCGCCGGACACGAAGACGAAGCGGCGCTCCAGGCCCGGGTATTCGCGCCGCACGGCCTCGTACACGTCGCGGCCCGCGAGGTCCGGCATCATCACGTCGCACAGCACCGCGTCGAAGCCCGGCGCCCGGGCCATGCGCTCCAGCGCCTGCCGGCCGCTGGTGGCCACCTCCACGTCGTGGCCGCGCAACAGCCGCTGCAGCACGCGTCCCACCGCGGGCTCGTCGTCCACCACCAGCACGCGGCCTCGCGGTGCCACGGGCGCGACGGGCGCGGGGGCCTCGGGCGGGCGGAGGAGGGGCTCGGGCGGGGGGCCAGGCAGCAGCACCCGGAACGTGCTGCCCCGGCCCAGGGTGCTCTCCACCTGGATGTCGCCGCCCAGCCCCGTGATGATGCCGTGGCAGATGGACAGCCCCAGGCCGGTGCCCACGCCCACGGGCTTGGTGGTGAAGAACGGATCGAAGATGCGCCCCATCATCTCCGGCGCGATGCCGCAGCCCGTGTCGCGCACCTCCACCACCACCTGTCCGCCGGACGCGCGCGTGACGAGCACCACCTCGTGCTCGTGCGCGGAGCCCTCCGGAATGGCCTGCGCCGCGTTCACCACCAGGTTGAGGAACACCTGGCAGAGGCGGCCCTCGTTGGCCATCACCTGCGGCACCTGGCCGTAGTCCCGCCGCAGCCGCGCGCGGTGGCGGATCTCGTTGGCGGCCATCATCACCACCGAGTCCAGCACCGCGTGCACGTCCACCGGCGTCATGCGCTCTTCATCCGGCCGCGAGAACGTCTTCAACTGGCGGACGATCTGGCGCACGCGCTCCGCGCCCTCGCACGCCTCGCCCAGCACCTCCTGCCACTCCGCCACGTCCGGCGGGCGCAGGCCGCGCACGCCGGAGCCGGAGCTGGGGGACAGGTGGTGGCGGAACTCGTCGGACAGGAAGGCCAGGTTGGAGAGGACGAAGGCCAGCGGGTTGTTGATCTCGTGCGCGATGCCCGCCGCGAGCGTGCCCACCGACGCCAGCCGGTCCGCCAGCGTCAGCCGCGCCTGCAACTGGCGCTGCTCCGTCACGTCGCGCGCGATGGACACCACCGCGGGCTGCCCGTCGAAGCGCAGGGGCAGCGACGCCAGCTCCACCACGCGCGTGCGCCCGTCGCGCAGCACCAGCCGCCGCTCGCTGGTGAGCGGCGTGCTGTCCCCGGACGCCACGCCCGTGCCCGGCACGTCCGCCAGGAACTCCGACAGCCGGCGGCCCACCAGCTCCTCCGCGCGCGCGAAGCCCAGCGTGGTGACGAGCACCGCGTTGGCGTAGACGATGTGGCCGTCGCGCTCGATGGCCGCGGGGTCGGGGAAGCCCTCCATCAGCGCGCGCAGGCTGGCCTCGGAGCGCTTCAGCGCCTCCTCCACCTGCCGCCGCTCGGTGATGTCGCGCGCCAGCCCCTCCACCGCCACCGCGCGGCCCGCCGAGTCCATCACCGGCGCCACCACGTGCTCCATCCACAGGAGGCTGCCGTCGGGGCGCAGGAAGCGCAGCTCCATCGGCGCGCCGGCCACGGACTGGGGCGACTCCAGCAGCCGCTCCAGCGAGGCCCGGTCATCCGGGTGCACCTGCCGGTACCACAGCTCCGGATCCGCGTAGTGCGCCTCCGGCCCCAGCCCCAGCTTCGCGTGCGCCACGCGGCTGACGTACGCGAAGCCGCGCGGCGCCTCCCGCCGGTAGAGGTACAGCACGTCCGACGCGTTCTCCGCGAGCTGGCGGAAGCGGTGCTCGTGCTCGCGCAGCGCCCGCTCGGACGCGCGGCGCTCCAGCGCCACGGAGATGGCGCCGCTGGCCGCGGACAACAGGTCCACCTCCAGCCGGTCCCACTCGCGCGCCTCGTAGCAGTTGTCGAAGCCCACGAACCCCACCAGCCGCCCCTGCACGCGCAGGGGCAGCACCAGCAGCGACAGGATGCCCTGCGGCTCCAGCAGGTCCCGCTCGGCGGAGGGGAAGGTGGCCACGCGGCCGGTGATGACCTCGCCGCGCTCCAGCACCGACGCCCAGCGCCCCAGGATGGGCTGCACGGGCAGGTCCTGGAGGAGCGGGTTGTCGATCTCCGCGGGCACGCCGGGCGCGCACCACTCGGCGCGCTGGCTGCAGAGCAGGACTCCCTTCGCGTCGGTGTAGATTTCGAAGACGTAGACGCGGCTGGCGCCGGAGGCCTGCCCCAGCGGCGCGAGCGCGGGGCCGTACAGGTCGCCGCCCTCCTGCACCGACAGCAGGCGCTGCTGCATGTCCACCAGGGCGGTGAGGTAGCGCTCGCGCCGCGCGAGCGCGTCACTCGTGCGCTTGCGCTCGGTGATGTCGTTGAGCGTGCCCGCCATGCCCAGCAGCGAGCCATCCTCGTCGACGGTCACCCGCACGAAGATCTCCACCCAGCGGAAGCCGCCATCGCGCGTGAGGTAGCGCACCTCGTGTTGGACGGAGTCGCGCTCGCGCGTGAACAGCGAATGACAGACGTCCAGCACGCGCGCCCGGTCGTCCGGGTGCACGAAGTCCATGGTGTTGCGCCCCAGGCTCTCCTCCACGGGAAAGCCCGTCACCTCCGTCCACGCGGGATTGAGGAACACCCACCGGCGCTCCGTGTCCGTCTGGAACACGACCTCCTGGAGCGTGTCGATGACCTGACGGAAGCGGCGCTCGGTGGGGGTGGTGCCTTCAGGCCGGGGGAACGGCATCTGCATTCAGGTGACTCGCGGTGGAAGAACTTGGCCGTGCGGGCGGAACGGCCGGGACGCGGACGTGGACAGGCGAACGATTGAGGATCGCCGCCATGCAGGCAAGGGGGCCCGCGGGAAGAGCGTGGAGGCGGAGAGCATTCCCTGTCCTTGAGGATGCGGTGGGCTTCGGGTCCTGTCTTCCTTTCATCCCGGGAGGCGGAGATGACACCATGATGCGTGCGCAAAGCCCTGGCATGTCCGGCATCACCTCTCCTGCCTTGGAGGCCCGCGTGACGGATGGGGATGACCCACCCCTGCCGACGCGCGTCATGGACGCGGAAGGCATGATGCTCGTCGAGTCCACGGGCCGTGTGACTGTTTTCAACGCGCAAGCCGCGGCGCACTTCGGCATCCCCGTTCCCCTGCGCATCGAGCACGCTCGGCTGCCTGGGTGCGAATGGGTGCGTGATGACGGCACACCGCTGCCGCCGCGCGAGTCCCCGCTGGGGCGGGCGCTGGCGGGCGAGCCGGTGGAGGCCTCCGTGTGGCACGTGCTCCGCCCGGATGGGACGCGCGTCGCGCTGCGCTGCACGGCGGCGCCGGTGCGGGCCAGGGACGGGCAGGTGGCGGCGGCGCTCCTGCGCACGCACGCGGTGGAGCCGCTGCCGGCGCCGGCGCTGGATGCGTCGCGCCTCCTGGCGGAGGCCGGAGCGCTGCTGAGCACGTCGGTGGACGCGGAGGCGCAGCTGGAGCCGCTGCTCGAGCTGCTGGTGCCCGCCTTGGGCGAGGCGGCCCTGCTCATCCTCCGGACGCCGGGCACCCTGGGCGAAGAGGTCCTGCGCGTGGCGGCGTCACTGCACGCGGACGCGCGGCGGCACGAGCTCCTGCGCGACCTGCTCACGCGCTACCCACCGGATTCGTCCATGCCGGGCGGGGTGCCCCCGGCGCTCGTGTCCGGAAGGGTGGGGCGCCTGCCCATCCTGACCGAGGAGCACGTGGCGGCCATCGCGCGCGACGCCGAGCACGCGCGGCTGTTGCGCGAGCTGGGGCCGCACGGCTGCCTGAGCGTGCCGCTGGGCGCGCGAGGCGGCATGCTGGGCGCGTTGGTGGTGCTGCGCTCCAACGTGCTGCGCGCCTTTGGTCCGGACGAGGAGCGCTTCCTCACGGAGCTGGCCCACCGCACCGCGCTCTACCTGGAGAACGCGAGGCTGTACCGCGAGGCGCGCGAGGCGGTGCGCCAGCGCGACGAGTTCCTGGGCATCGCGAGCCACGAGCTGAAGACGCCGCTCACGCCGCTGAGCCTCAAGGTGCAGCTGCTGCAGAAGCAGGTGGTGTCGCTCGCGCGCGAGGGCAAGGACGTGCCCACCGAGCGCGTCGCGGAGGCGCTGGACGTGGTGCAGCGCCAGGTGCGCCGGCTGTCGGGGCTGGTGGACAACCTGCTGGACGTGTCGCGCATCACCGCGGGCCGGCTGCGGCTGGAGCTGGAGGAGCTGGACCTGGCGAGCGTGGCCGCCGAAATCCTCTACCGCTTCTCCGCCGCGGCGGCGCAGGCCGGCACGGAGCTGGGCCTGGAGGCGCCGGTGCCGGTGGTGGGCCGGTGGGACCGGCTGCGGCTGGAGCAGGTGGTGACGAACCTGGTGTCCAACGCGCTCAAGTACGGCGCGGGCCGCCCCGTCGTCGTGGGCGTGGAGGCGCACGGCCCGCTGGCGCGGCTCACCGTGAAGGACCACGGCATCGGCATCGCGCCGGGCGACCTGTCGCGCATCTTCGAGCGCTTCGAGCGCGCGGTGAGCGACCGGCACTACGGCGGCCTGGGCCTGGGGCTCTACATCACGCGCCAGATTGTCGAGGCGTTCGGCGGCACGGTGAGCGCCGTCAGCGTGCCCGGCGAGGGCGCCACGTTCATCCTGGAGCTGCCCCGCGGAGACATCCCGGAGGAGTGGCTCACCGCGCACGCGGCGCCGGGCCCCCTCCAGGATGCGTAGGCCCGGAGCGGCTCAGGCCACTTCCAGCACCGTCCACTCGCGCACCTCCCCCGCGAGCGTCACCTCCACGGTGTCGCCGGCCTTCTTGCCCAGCAGCGCGCGGCCCACGGGCGAGTTGGGCGTGATGACGGAGAGGAAGCCGTCACCGCCGGGGCCGGTGAGCTCGGTGCCCGCGCCGGCGGGGAGCACGAAGAAGGTGCGCTCGGCGAAGCCCTCCTCGTCCTCGGTGCTGACGTCCACCAGGGCGCCCAGGCCCACGGGCCCCTGGCGCGGGAAGCGCGGCAGCTCCTTCTGGCCAAAGGCGTTGAGCGCCTGGAGCTCCTCCTGGAGGCGGCGGGCGCGGTGGGCCTGCCCGGTGGCGAGGCTGCCGTACTCGATGGCGGCGCGGCCGTCTTCCTTCTTCTCGGACTCGGTGGCCAGGCTGCGGGCGGCCTCGCGAGCGTCGGCCTCCGCGCGGTGGGCCAGCCGGTCGCTCTGCTGGAGTCGCTCGGCCAGTTGGTGGAGCAGGGTGAGCTTGTCGAGTCGCATGGGTATCGATACAGGACTGTAGCGCCCGGCGCGACGGCCTCCAGTTTTCAGCCCGGGACGGCCCCGGGCTGGGGTTGAATGAAGACCATGACGCCTCAGGAACGCTCTCAGAAGGCCCACGAACTCGTCGCCCAGGGCGCGGTGCTGCTGGATGTGCGCACCCCGGAGGAGTTCCAGCAGGGACACCCGGAAGCCGCCCGCAACATCCCCGTGCAGGTGCTGGCCCAGCGCCTCTCCGAGGTCGGCCCGGTGGGCACGCCCGTGGTGGTGTACTGCGCCGCGGGAGGCCGCAGCGCGGTGGCCGCGGAGCTTTTGCGCAAGGGCGGCTTCCCGGACGTGTTCGACCTGGGCTCCGTGAAGAACTGGTAGGCGCGCGCCCGGGCGCATGCAGACCCGCACCGCTGGATTCCTCCTCGTCGCCCTGTCCGGCGCCTCGTTTGGCGCGCTGGGCCTGTTCGCGCGCCTGGCCTACGCGGCGGGCACGGACATGCCCACGCTGCTCTTCCTGCGCTTCTCGCTGGCCGGGCTGGTGCTCACGGGCGTGATGGTCGCGAAGGGCGGCACCTGGCCTCGGGGCCGCCTCCTGGGCGGCCTGATGCTGCTGGGCGCGGTGGGCTACTTCACCGAGGGCAGCGTCTACTTCATCGCGCTCCAGCACGCGTCCGCCGGGCTGGTGGCGCTGCTGCTCTACCTCTTCCCCGCGCTGGTGGCCGTCATCCAGGTGGCCCTGGGCCGCGAGCACCTGAGCCGCCCGCGCTGGCTCGCGGTGGCCCTGGCCCTGTGCGGCACGGCGCTGACGGTGGACCCGGGGCCGGACGCGGAGCCGCTGGGCATTGGCCTGGGCGTGCTGTCGGCGGTCATCTACGCGCTCTACGTCCTGTCCAGCGCGAGGGTGGCGGGGCCGGCCGGGCCGCTCGCGGCGAGCACCGTCGTCCCGCTGTCCGCGGGGCTCGCCTTCGGGACGCTGATGCTGGTGAAGGGCCCGTCCTTTCCCCAGACGTTGGGCGGCTGGGGCGCGGTGGTGGGCCTGGCGTTGCTGTCCACGGTGGTGGCCATGCTCACGTTCTTCGCGGGCCTCAAGCGCATTGGCCCGGTGAACACGTCGCTGCTCTCCACGCTGGAGCCGGTGATGGCGGTGGTGCTGGGCGCCATCTTCCTCGGCGAGCGCCTGTCGCTCCGGCAGGGCCTGGGCGGCCTGCTCATCCTGGTGGCGGTGGTGGTGCTGGCCCGGAGCGACTCACGCCGCCCGGAGGCCGGGGCGGCCGGAGCCTGAAGCGCGCGCAGGGACTACAGGCGCTCGAGGAACTGCTGCACATCGCTCATGAAGCGGCGCGGGCGCTCGGCGTGCGGCGCGTGGCCGGTCTCCGGATAGAGCAGGTACTTCGCGCCGGGGATGGCGCGGGCCAGCGCGCGCTGCTGTTCCACGGAGAAGAAGCCGTCATGGTCCCCGCCGATGATCAGCGTGGGCACGCGGACGCGGCCCAGGCGCGCGGAGTGGTCCTCCGCGATGAGTCCGTCCAGCGTGTCCTGCCACACGCGCGCGGGCAGCTTGGAGCTCTCCGACACGAGCGTGTCCAGATACGACGCGGGCACGGGCGCGTAGAAGGTGCCGGCCTGGAACTCGTGGATGAAGGCGGGGTCCACGGGGTCCGTCTGCAGGTCGACGACCTCCTTGAGGCCCAGGGCCACTTCATTGCCGGCCACGGTGGGCGCGGAGCCCACGAGCACCAGCCCCTTCACGCGGCTGGGGAAGTCCAGCGCCACCTGCTGCGCGATGAAGCTGCCCATGGAGTGGCCCATCAGCACGGCGCGCGACACGCGCTTCGCGTCGAGGAACGCCACCACGTCCTTCGCGAACGCCTGCTGCGTGTAGCAACACGCCGGGCGGGACGAGTCCCCGTGGCCACGCTGGTCCAGCGCGTACACGTGGAAGTCGCGCGAGAAGCGGGGCAGGTCCAGGTCCCAGGTGTGATGCGAGTCCGTATAGCCGTGCAGCAGGACGACGACGGGCCCGTCCTGGCGGCCCTGCTCCACGTAGCGGAGCGTGACGCCGGTGGACAGCCGCACGGAGCCCTCGCGCGGCGTAGTGCCACCGGCGCGGTCGGCGTCCGCCAGCGCGGCCGGAGCACTCACGAGGTCGGGCGAGGACCCCGACGTGATGTCGGATCCACAGCCGGCGAACAGCAGCACTGCGACGAGGGGACGAAGGGCTCTCAGCATGGGTCAGGGCCTCACGGGATGGGGCGCGGCGGGTCGGTCCGCCGCGCGAGGAATGCCATCCTAGGGAGACCTCTGACATCCTGTTTGTGAATCCATCCTGAAAGGTCGGAAGCGACCCTCGGGACGGAGCTGACCCGCCCCGTCCGGGGAAGCGGCTCTCAGGGCCGCCGGGCGAAGATGAGCTCACCCACGCCGCCCAGGCGCTGCTCGCGCTTGAGGATGTGGAAGCCGGCGCTCTCCACCAGGCGGAAGGTGTCGCGGTTGAGGCGGCAGCCGCCGGACAGCCGCCGCCACGCGGGCGTCAGCAGGTCCTGCGCGGTGGCCACGGTCCGGTTCGGCGCTCGCACGTGCTCCAGCAGGCGCAGCTCCCCGCCCGGCCTCAGGACGCGCATCACCTCCGCCAGCGCCGTGGCCGGCGCGTCCACGCAGCAGAACACCAGGCTGGACACCACCGCGTCGAACGAGCCGTCCGTGAACGGCAGCGCCTGCGCGTCCGCCTGGAGCAGCGCCACGCCGCCGCGCCGCGTCCGCGCCCGCACCAGCGCGCCCAGGTCCACGTCCACCGCCGTCACCGACGACACCGTGTCCGGGTAGCCGGGCAGCGCCAGGCCCGTGCCCGCGCCCACCTCCAGCACCTTGCCGGAGAGCCCCTCCACCAGCTGCCGCCGGGCGGCGTTCAGCCCCACCCAGCCCAGCGGCGCCATCAGTGCGTCGTACGCCAGTGCCCTCACGTGTGAACCCCCCTGGAGCGAAACGTGGACGCTGCTACCGCGCCGTCTCCACCCGGCCCTGCGGCGCGGGCGGCTTCTGGGAGGACGTGCTCGGCGCCTGCTTGCGCAAGAGGCCCCACAGTCCGTACACCACCAGCAGCAGGCTGCCGTACTGCGCCGGCGTCAGGCCGAAGTAGCGCGCGTCCACGTAGGACAGGTCCGTGGCCCGCAGGAAGTCCAGGCTGAAGCGGCACGCCGCGTACAGCAGCGCCAGCAGCGGCAAGAGCCGCCCCTTCATCTTCGGCAGGTCCCGCACCGCGTACAGCAGGCCGGTGATCGCGAAGAGCACGATGGCGTCGTAGAAGCCCAGGTCGTGCCGGTTGCCGTTGGGGAACTGCACCGCCAGGAAGAAGTCCGTCAGCTTTCCCGGATGGTCGTGCACCGCGAAGCACCCCAGCCGCGCCACCGCCCAGCCCGGCGCCACGCCCAGCGCGAAGCTGTCCGCGTAGTCCCGGAAGCGCAGCTTCTTCAGCCGGAAGAACACCACCGCCGCCAGGATGCCGCCCAGCAGGCCTCCGAAGGACGACAGGCCGTCCCAGAACTTGACGATCTGGTACGGGCTCTTGGACAGCTCCTCCGGGTGGTAGAAGAACAGGTGCACCCAGTGGCCGAAGAGCATGCCGGCCGCCACCCCCCACATCGCGAAGTCCGCCAGCGGGTTCGGATCCAGGCCCTCGCGCTCCGCCTGCTTCGTCAGCAGCCGGGCGGCCAGCAGGATGCCGGCCGCCACGAAGACGTTGAAGGGGTTCAGCTCCAGGGGCCCCAGCTTGAACGAGGGGGCGTGCCAATAGGGAATCAAGGGGGCTCCAGAAAGGCCAGCGTCCCGCGCGGACTGACTCCGGGCGGATGGAACACGAACAATCGGCGCATCCCGGGCTTCCCTCCACCACTTTTTCACCCCCTCGCATGCCGGGCTCGCAAGCCCCGCCCGGACGCCCTCTCGCGCCCCCGCCCCTCCTGCCTGCCCCATCCCCACATCCGCTGGCCGACAGAACCCGTGTGCGCCCCGTGCCACTGCCCTCGTCCCGCGGAGGGAATCCGTTGTGTTTCCGGAGGTTCGGGGAAGCCAAGCGAGGACCGAGACACCAGACAATGGGTGTCTATTACGGGAATCCCGTGATTTTTTGTCAGGGGGCCGGGGTCAAATCCCCCGGATGAAGCCCCCGGTCGGGGGGAGAGGGGAGGGCAGACGATGAGACGGCTCCGGGCGACGCCCGTGGGCCCGACCCACCGGATCCGAAGGGCTTGTCAGGGTCCCCAGGTGGGCGCGGTCGTAGCGCGGGTGCTCTCCCTTCGGGCCCGGCGCGGATTGAGCGGTTCAAGGAGCACAGCCATGAAGTCGTTCCTGTTGGTCCCCAAGGAGTCCATCGAGACGCAGGCCCGGCCCGGAGTGCGTGGCACGGCGCAGGGCGAGCGCGTCCTCAGCCGCAGCACCGCGCTGCGCTTCAGCGCGGCCCAGAAGGCGCCGGAGGCCCTCACCGCGCTCGGCCTGCGGTCCGCCACGCTGCCCGGCATGAAGCCCGCGGTCAGCGGCCAGGAGCCGCGCGCCCGCAGGAGCGGCCGGGGCAAGAAGGCCGCGAAACAGGCCGCCGCCACCCCGATGCCCGGCGCGCCCGTGTCCGAGCCCACCGGCGCGGAGGCCGGCAGCTACCGGTTCATGCCGCTCATCGGCGCCACCATGGCGCACTTCTACTCCCCGGACGCGGAGAAGGCGGCCCGGGGTGAGCTGGCCGGGGATTTCGAGTTCATCCCGGACGTGGTGCCCCTGTCCTTCCCCGGTCCGGTGTCCGCCGGACAGACGGGGCCGCGCAACCGCGGCATGAGCTCGCTCGCGCAGCGCGAGTGGCCGGACGAGTCCGGCGTCCCCCTGGCGCACGCCCAGGGCATCCGGGGCGCCGGCGTGATGCTGGGCATCCTGGACACCGGCGTGGACGCGGACCACCCCGAGCACGCGAGCAAGACCATCCAGTTCCGCTACGTCTCGCTCTTCCCCAACTCGCCGCACAACCCGGCGCGGGACGTGCGCGGCTTCGACCCGGACGGCCACGGCACCCACGTGTGCGGCATCGCCGCGGGCGTGCACCACGGCGTCGCGCCGGAGGTGGACCTCTACGCCGCGTCCGTCATCGAGTCGGAGACCATCCGCACCAGCCTGGGCCGCGTGGCCGCCGGCATGGAGTGGCTGCTGCACCAGTTCAGCCGTCCGGAGAACGCGTCGCGTCCCGCCGTCGTCAACCTGTCGCTGGGCTTCCCGCTGCAGCCGCCCCCGGGCATCTCCGAGGCGGACTACCTGCTCAACCAGCGCGCCCTGCAGGCCATGTTGCGTCGGCTGTTGGACAGCAACATCCTGCCCATTGTCGCGGCGGGTAACAGTGGACCCAATACGGTTGGTTACCCAGCGGCCTTTCCCGAGGCCCTGGCTGTGGGGGCAGTCGACTTCGAGCGCAACGTGGCCACCTTCTCCGCCAGTGGCGCCGTGGGGCGGCGCGTCGTCCCTGACGTCATGGGCTACGGGGTGAATGTGTATTCGTCTACTGAACGCCGCTGCAACAATCAGGCGTTCTATGAACGAATGAGTGGCACGAGCATGGCGGCGCCCTATGTCGCAGGCATCGCTGCGTTGTATCGTTGTCGTGCCCCTGACTTGACGGCATTGGAAGTGAGGGATTTGATTCTGGCCAATGCCATCAAGCTTCCTCGCTCGGCGGACCACCGGACGGGGAAGGGCCTGGCTGTTTTCAGGTGACTGGGGAGTTGCCGGGGCCGGTGCCACGTGAGCACCGGACCTGGGGGAGGATGTGAGCCATGCGCAGGAAGAGCGGCGTACCGGGCGGACCTCAAGAGATATCGGCCCGGATGTCCTCCGTCGCCGCCGTGCGTCCGCTGCCGGGCAGCGGAGGCGCGGTGCGCGCGTTGCCGGGCGCGGGTGGCCAGGAGCGTGACGCGCAGCCGGGCGGCGACATCGACGTCACGGTGATGCCGCGGGAGTCGGCCGCGCCCAGGAGCGCGGCCCCATCCTCACGGGCACCCATGCGTTCGCGTGCGGAGATCTACAAGGAAGGCCAGGCGGAGAACGCCCGCTTCCGCGAGAGCTTCCTGCGTTGGTTGGAGGCACACCAGCTGGTGGGCTCCGTGCGCGCCATGAGCGAGCCGGGCGGTTCCCTGCCCATGCTCCACCTCAGGTGCGCTCCGCGCGTGCTGGACCAGTTGCGCCGCGCGCCGGAGTTCGAGGCGGGCACCATGATGCCGCTCGAACAGCTGTACTAGGTCCGCTGCACCGCGATTGCCTCCCGTCACAAGCCCCGCACCCGTTCGGCGCGGCCGGCATGCTCCCGTCAGCCTCCCGGGCCCCGCTCCCCGTTGAACGGAAGGCGGCCCTCCTGCGGTCTAAAAAAACCGCCTCTCGAAGGACAGCGCCCACGTCGGGAGCGCTCGCGCTGTCGCACCGGAAGACGCTTGCTTGCCGGAGTTTCTCCTGTGGAACCGACGGCGGAGCGGCTTCTTCCTGATTAGCATAGAAAATCAGGATTGTGGTCAGCTAATGCCATTGAACGGGGGGCCAATGCATTGTCTGTGATTGGACACCTCAATCCATCCGGCAGGCATCCTCGAAGGACAGACGCGGGTTGCGCGGGAGGAGCCTGGCCGTGTCGCCGTAACCCAGGTTGAGGAGGAGGTTCGACTTCCAGCCGGTGCCCTGGAGGAAGGCCTCGTCCACCCTGGCCTTGTCGAAGCCGCCCATGGGGCCGCAGTCGAGCCCCAGCGCGCGCGCCGCCAGGATGACGTAGCCCGCCTGCAGGGTGCCGTTCATGAACGCGGACTGCTCGCGCGCCTCCGGCGTCATGGCCGAGAAGACGCTCTTCAGGTCCCGCGAGGGGAACAGCCTGGGCATCTGCTCGTGGAAGGCGGTGTCATACGCCACGATGACCGTCACCGGCGCCTGCATCGTCTTGTCCACGTTGCCCGGGGACAGCGCGGGCTTGAGCCGCTCCTTGGCCTCGCGGCTCTTCACGAACACCAGGCGCAGCGGCTGGCTGTTCAGCGCGGTGGGGGCCATGCGCGCCAGCTCATAGACCTGGCGCAGCGTCTCGTCCTTCACCGGCCGGTCCTGCCACGCCGGGTACGTGCGGGCCTCGGTGAAGAGCTGCTCCAGCGCGTCCGTCCCCAGGGCCGTGTTCTGTGTCGCCATGCGTGCCGTCCTTCCGTTGCGAACACCCCATGGCTATCCGCGTCACTTTTATTTCGCAAGTTGCTTCCAAAAAGTAAGTGAGTGCGGATGGGAGGGGGCGGGCGCTATACTCGGAGTGGAGGCGACCTCGCGATGCATGACGACCTGCGCCCGCTGTGCGCCCGGTTCCTGACGGCGGCCGAGCTGTTGGGCCGGCGCTGGACGGGCATCATCCTGCGCATCCTGATGGACGGGCCGTGCCGCTTCGGGGAGCTGACGGAGCGCATCGGCACCATCAGCGAGCGCGTCCTGTCGGAGCGGCTCAAGGAGCTGGAGGCGGAGGGCATCATCGAGCGCCACGTCGACCCGGGCCCGCCCATCCGCTCCGAGTACCGCCTGACGGAGAAGGGGCAGGCGTTCTGGAAGGTCATCGACGAGCTGGGCCGGTGGGCGGAGCGCTGGGTGGACGTGAAGCCCGCGGCGCCCAAGGCCGCGGGCGTGAAGTCCACGCGGGCCGCGCCCCGGAAGCGCAAGAGCGCCTGAGGTCCGGGGCGCGGGTGGAGCGGCCTAGAAGTTGTGGCCGCCGTCCACGTCGATGGTGCGGCCGTTGAAGTAGTCGCACTCCACGATGAACTTCACGGCCTGCCAGATGTCCTCCGGCTCGCCGATGCGGCCCACCGGGATGGCGGCCACCAGCGCGTCGCGGGCCTTCTGGTTCATGCCCTGCGTCATGGGCGTTTCAATCATGCCCGGGGCGATGGCGCCCACGCGGATGCCGAACGGCGCGAACTCGCGCGACCAGGTGACGGTGTTGGCGGCGAGCGCGGCCTTGGCGGACACGTAGTTGGACTGGCCGCGGTTGCCGTGCCGCGCGATGGACGACATGTTCACGATGACGCCGGGGCGCTGGTCCGTCTCCACCATCTTGGTGACGACCTCGCGCACCATCAGCGTGGCGCCGGTGAGGTTCACGCCGATGACGGCGTTCCAATCCGCCGTGGACAGCTTCTTCACCTGGCCGGTGGTGCGGTCCTTCTTCACGAGCAGCGCGTCGCGCAGGATGCCCGCGTTGTTGATGAGGCCGTTGAGGCCGCCCATGGCGCCGTGCGCCCACTGCACGAAGTCCGTGACGTCCTGCTCGTTGGACACGTCCAGCTTGCGGCGGTGGATGCCCGCCGGCAGCGCCGCGAGCTTCTCCTCGTTGACGTCGCCAACGGCCACCTGGCCGCCCGCCTCGTGGATGCGCTGGGCGAAGTGCGCGCCCATGCCCTGCGCGCCGCCGGTGACGATGATCTTCAGGTCCTTCAGCTGCATGTGCCTCTCCTGGGCGTCTGGAAAAAACGCGCGCAAGGGTACGCACACCGCACGGGCGCTGGCCAGCGCCGCGGAGGCTGAAACCTGAATCAAGCTTCAACTTCTCATGAGGCCTCCGCCCCCGACGCGGTGCGTTGGGGGCGGGGCGCTGGGCGCTACAGCGCGTCGGCGATGACGGAGCCCAGCCGCTTCATGCCCTCGACGATGAGCTCGGGCGGGCGGTTGGAGTAGTTCAGGCGCATGAACTGGGGCTTCTGGTCGTTGGCGAAGAAGGGCGCGCCGGGGACGAAGGCGACCTTCTGTTCGACGGCGCGGGGCAGGAGCGCGGCCGCGTCCAGGCCCTGGGGCAGCTCCACCCAGAGGAACATGCCGCCGTCCGGACGGGTCCACTGGGTGCCCTGGGGCATGTGGGCCTTCAGCGCGTCCAGCATCGCGTTGGCGCGCTGGGCGTAGATGGGCATCAGCGCCTGGATGTGGCCCGCGTAGTCGAAGGTCTCCAGGAGCCGCGCGGTGGCGCGCTGGGCGAGCGTGGCGGTGTGCAGGTCCGTGGCCTGCTTGGCGATGGTCAGCGGCTTGAGCAGCGCCTTGGGGCCGGTGATCCACCCCAGGCGCAGGCCGGGGGCCAGCGTCTTGGAGAAGGTGGACAGCGACAGCACCACGCCCTGGTCATCCAGCGCCGCCAGCGACGGCAGGTGCACGCCCTTGAAGCGCAGCTCGCCGTACGGGTCGTCCTCCAGGATGAGGAAGTTGTGCTGCTGGGCCAGGCGCACCAGCGCCTTGCGGCGCTCCAGCGACAGGGTGGTGCCCTTGGGGTTCTGGAAGTTGGGGATGACGTAGAGCAGCTTCGGCTGGCGCTTCTTCAAGAGCTCCGCCAGGTCATCCGTGTCCATGCCCGCGTCGTCGCTGCGCACGGTGGCGAACTCCACCTCGTAGCCGCCGAAGGTCTGCAGCGCCGCCAGGTAGCTGGGGTCCTCCACCACGACGAGGTCGCCGGGGTCGAGCACCACCTTGCCCACCAGGTCCAGGCCCTGCTGCGAGCCGCTGGTGATGAGCACCTGGTCCGCGTGGACGCGCTGGCCCTTGCGGGTCAGGTGCCCGGCGATCCACTCGCGCAAGGGGGCGAAGCCCTCCGTGGTGCTGTACTGGAGCGCGGAGCGCCCGTCCGCGTCACTGGCGAAGGTCTCCGCGAACGCCTTGGCGATGGCGTCCTTCGGGAAGAGCTCCGGGGCGGGCAGGCCGCCAGCGAAGGAGAGGATGTCCGGGCGCTCGGCGATCTTGAGGATTTCGCGCACCGCGGACGTCTTCATCCGGGACATGCGCTTGGACAGCCGGTAGGCCGTAGGAGGGGGCAGGGGGGCACTCATCGCGTCCGCGCTCATGTTCATTCTCCGTTCAACAGCTCATCCGGGACACGCACGTGCGTGTCCTCCTTCAATGTCGACAGGACGATGGTGGTGCTCGTGCGGGTGACACCTGGAATGGTGCGCAGCGTCTCCACCAACAGCGAGTCCAAGGTCCGCGTGTTCGCGGTCTTCACCTTCAAGACGTACGAGTCCTGCCCCGCGACCCGGTGGGCCTCCAGCACGTCCGGCAGCTCCGCCACCTTGCGCGCGAAGCCCTCGAAGTGCTTGGGGTGCTCGATGCTCACCCCGATGAAGGCGGTGATGTCCTTGCCCAGCTGCGTCGCGTCCACGCGCGCCGTGTAGCCGGTGATGATGCCCTTCTCCTCCAGCTTGCGGATGCGCTCCGCCACCGCCGGCTGGGACAACTTCACCCCACGTGACAGCTCCAGCTGCGTGGCTCGGCCATCGCGCTGAAGCATGTCGACGATGCGATAATCCAGGGCGTCCATGGGGTGGGAAACCTTATTTTTATAAGCAGTCTTGGCGGTCGACGGTGAAGTTATATGCACTTGGTTGGAAGTGCAAGTCCGTTTGCATCCAAAAGGGTTGGAGCGGGCGGAGGGTTGTCCACCTGACCTCCCGGGTCCCCCGCGCCGTCGAGCAGAAGGTGGTGGTGGCAAGGCCCCGAGGCATTTCTTCCGAGGGGAAGGCCAGGGGCGGTGGACACTCTCCGCGCTCCCGGTCCGAGCGCGTCACGCGAAGTGTTTGACGCCTCGCGTCCGTGTCTGTCTTTGACGCAGGGAGCCATCCGTCCGCTTTTGACAGGGCGGTCGGCCGGGTGTTACCCGTCCTGAAAGATGAATCGCCCTTCAACTTCAGAACGCGTCCCCGTCACGCCGCGCGGTCAGCGGACGCGGCAGAAGTTGTTGAAGGCCGCGGAGGCGGTGTTCGGCGACAAGGGCTACGAGCGCGCGTCCATCGCGGACCTCACGCGCAAGGCCAGCGTCGCGCTGGGCACGTTCTACGTGTACTTCCCGGACAAGCAGTCCATCTTCGTGGAGGTGGTGGACGAGCTGGGCGCGCGCCTGCGCCGCCTCATCGCGGAGTCCACGGCCTCGTGCACCACCCGGCTCGAGGTGGAGCGCGAGGGGCTGCGCGCCTTCTTCGAGTTCGTGCGCCAGCACCCCAACCTCTACCGCGTGGTGCGGCAGGCGGAGTTCGTGGACGCGGACTGCTACCGCCGCTACTACGACCGCTTCGCCAAGGGCTACGTGCGCGGCCTCACGCAGGCCATGGAGGCCGGCGAGGTGCGCCGCATGGATCCGGAGGCGCTCGCCTACTGCCTGATGGGCATTGGCGACTTCCTGGGCATGCGCTGGGTGCTCTGGGAGGAGGACATGGGGCTGGAGCGCGTGCTCGACACGGCGATGACGCTCCTGTCCCACGGCCTGCCGCCCCACCTCCAGGCCGTCCCTGCCCCGAAGGCCGCGGCGCAGCCCACCCCCCCGAAGCCCGCCGCGAAGTCGTCGAAGCCCACCCCTGCGAAGTCCCCTCGCCGTCCGTCACGCGGTCCCCGGAGCTGAAACACCGTCATGCGTTACGCGAACATCCTGTCCACCGGCCGCTACGTCCCCGAGAAGCTCCTCACCAACGCCGACGTGGAGAAGATCCTCGGCGAGAAGGTGGACGAGTGGCTCCAGCAGAACGTGGGCATCAAGCAGCGCCACGTGATGGCGGACGACCAGGCCACCAGCGACCTGGCCGTGGCCGCCGCGAAGGAGGCGCTGGCCCGCGCGAAGGTGGACCCCAGGGAGCTGGACCTGGTGCTCGTGGCCAGTGACACGCCGGACTACCTCTCCCCGGGCACGTCGTCCGTGGTGCAGGCCAAGCTGGGCGCGGTGAACGCGGGCACCTACGACATCAACGCCGCGTGCGCGGGCTGGGTGACGGCGCTGGACGTGGCGTCCAAGACGATTGCCGCGGACGACAGCTACCAGCGCATCCTGGTGGTGGGCGCCTACGGGATGACGCGGTTCGTGAACTGGAAGGACAAGAAGACCTGCACGCTGTTCGCGGACGGCGCGGGCGCGGTGGTGCTGGGCGCGTCCGACAAGCCGGGCTTCCTGGGCGCGAAGCTGCTCGCCAACGGCGAGTACCACGACGCGCTGGGCATCTACACCGGCGGCACCCACCGTCCCGCCACGGCGGAGACGCTGGCGCTGACGGACGGCAAGCCCGCGGTGCAGTTCGTGCGCAAGTTCCCCTCCACGTTCAACACCGAGCGCTGGCCCATGCTGCTGGACACGCTGCTCAAGCGCGCGGACCAGACGCTGGATGACGTGAAGCTGTTCGTCTTCACGCAGCTCAACCTGCGCACCATCGAAGCCACCATGAAGGCGCTGAACCAGCCCATGGAGAAGGCGCACTACACGATGGACAAGTGGGGCTACACGGGCTCCGCCTGCATCCCCATGACGCTCGACGACGCGGTCCTGCAGGGCAAGGTGAAGAAGGGCGACCTCGTGGCGTTCTGCGCCAGCGGCGGTGGCCTGGCCATGGCGTCCGCCCTCTACCGCTGGACGGCTTAGTTCCCCCCAACACCCCGCCTCATTCAGACAGGAGTTCTTCGCATGTTCATCGGAGACTGGATGGGGCGGGGTGCCCTCTACTGGCCGGACGCGGTGGCCGTGGTGGACGTGGCCCGCAGGGACGCGGGCCGCTTCACGTACCGGCAGATGAACGCGCGCGCCAACGCGCTCGCGGGCTGGCTGCGGGACGTGGCCGGCGTGCAGCGTGGCGACCGCGTGGCCATCGTCGCGCACAACGGCGTGGAGTACCTGGACACGCTGTTCGCGTGCGGGAAGCTGGGCGCCATCTTCGTGCCCTACAACTGGCGGCTGCACGCGGCGGAGCTGACGGAGGGCGTGCGCGCCATCCACCCGCGCGTGCTCCTGTTCGGGGACGACTTCAAGGACGCGGTGGCCCAGGTTCGCGAGCACGTGGGGGACGGCCTGCGGCTGGTGTCGCTGGAGGCGCAGGGCCTGCCGGGCGCGGCTCCGTACGAGAAGGCCGTGGCGTACGCGCCCCCGGCCCCTGTCACGAACGCGGCGGTGAGCGAGGAGGACATCCTCTGCCTGCTCTTCACCGGCGGCACCACCGGCCGTTCCAAGGGCGCCAGGATTTCGTACCGCATGGTGGCGTGGAACACGCTCAACACGCTGGTGCACGAAATCCGTCAGGGCGACGTGACGGTGACGCACACGCCGCTGTTCCACACGGGCGGGCTGCTCGTCTACACGCTGCCCCTGCTCACCGTGGGCGGCACCGTGGTGCTGATGCGCCGGTGGGATCCGGACGAGATGCTGGGCCTGGTGGCGAAGGAGAAGGTGACGCTCTTCTTCGCGGTGCCCACGCAGTACCAGCAGCTGATGGATTCGCCGCGCTGGAAGGGGACGGACTTCTCCTCCGTGCGCTTCGTCACCAGCGGCGGCGCGCCCCTGCCGGTGCCGCTCTTGCAGGCGTGGCAGGCGGTGCACCCGGTGCCCTTCAAGCAGGGCTTCGGCATGACGGAGTTCGGCCCGGGCATCTTCAGCATGGGGCCGGAGTTCGCGGTGTCCAAGGCGGGCTCCATTGGCCGGCCCAACTACTTCATCGACGCGAAGCTGGTGGACGACGCCGGCAATGCGGTGCCGGTGGGCGAGGTGGGGGAGCTGGTGCTGAAGGGCCCCTCCATGTGCTCCGGCTACTTCGAGGACGACGCCGCCACGAAGGAGGCCATCAGCGCGGACGGCTGGTTCCACACCGGGGACCTGGCGCGCGTGGACGCGGATGGCTTCTTCACCATCGCGGGCCGCAAGAAGGACATGTTCATCTCCGGCGGAGAGAACGTGTACCCGCTGGAGCTGGAGACCGTCCTCTACGAGCACCCCGCCGTGCAGCAGTGCGCGGTGGTGGGCGTGCCGGACGCGAAGTGGGGCGAGTGCGGCCGGGCCTACGTGGTGCTCAAGCCGGGGGCCGAGGCCTCGGCGGACGCGCTGCTCGAGCACCTCAAGGGCCGGGTGGCGCGCTTCAAGGTCCCCAAGCGGGTGGAGCTGGTGAGGTCCCTGCCGGTGTCCGCCGCCGGGAAGATTCTCAAGCGCGAGCTGCGCGAGGCGGCCAGCGCCGCGGACGCTCGGGCCGCTTCGTGACCCACGGGTTTCCTTCTTTCAAGTTCAAGCAACACCAAGAGGAGCGCGCACATGGCTGATTCATCCAGGAAGGTCGAGATCCGCGACATCCCCACGCAGCGGCTCCGGGTGCGCGCGCGGCTCGTGGGCGAGGACGGCTTTCCGGTCATCTTCGTGCACGGCAACTGTTCCTCGTCCGCGTTCTTCGAGTCGCTGATGAAGACGCTGCCCCAGGGCTTCCGGGGCATCGCGCCGGACATGCGCGGCTATGGCCACACCGAGGAGAAGACCATCAACGCCACGCGCGGCATGCGCGACTTCAGCGACGACCTGGCGGCGCTGATGGACGCGCTGTCCCTGAAGCGCGCGGTGTTCGTGGCGCACTCGGCGGGCGCGGGCATGGTGATGCAGCTGTCCATCGACCATCCGGAGCGGGTGGCCGGCCTGGTGGTGGAGGCGCCGCTGTCGCCCTACGGCTTCGGCGGCACGAAGGACGCGGACGGAACGCCGTGCTGGGCGGACTTCGCGGGCTCCGGCGGCGGCACGGCCAACCCGGACTTCGTGCAGCGGCTGAAGACGAAGGACCGCTCCACGGAGTCGCAGACGTCGCCGCGCAACGTGATGAACGGCTGCTACGTGAAGCCGCCGTTCCGTCACCCGGACGAGGAGATGCTCCTGGACTCCGTGCTGGATACGCACGTGTCCGACGAGCTGTACCCGGGCAACTTCACGAAGTCGCCGAACTGGCCGGGCGTGGCGCCGGGCACCACGGGCATGAACAACGCCATGGCGCCCGCCTTCTACAACACCGCCTCCTTCGCGACGCTGGCGAACGGGCCGGACGTGCTGTGGATCCGCGGCGCGGAGGACGCCATCGTCTCCGACACGTCGCTCTTCGACTTCGGCTTCCTGGGCAAGCTGGGCGTGGTCCCGGGCTGGCCCGGGGACGAGGTCTATCCGCCGCAGCCCATGGTGTCGCAGATGCGCAAGGTCATGGAGCGCTACAAGGCCAACGGCGGCCGCTACCGCGAGGTCGTCCTCCCGGACACGGGCCACAGCCCGCACCTGGAGAAGACGCAGGAGTTCCACGACCTGCTCGTCCCGTTCCTGCGCGAGCACGCCCGCTAGCCGTTCCTGACGCGCGGTGAGTCACGCGAGGGCCTTTCCGGGGAGCCCCTGGGGCCCTTCGTGTGTCCCGTGCGTCCTCTTCCCCTGTCGCAGTCCGCTGTCGCCGCACCCTTCACCACCCGGAGGTCCGCATGCGAAGCACCTGGAGTTTGTCGCTCACGGCCGCATTGCTGATGGCAGGTTGCGGGGCTGAGAACCCCGCGGAAGCACCTCAGGCGCAGGAGGCCCTCGGGACGGCCGAGGCTCCGCTGGACGCGGACCTGGCGCCGTACTTCGACGCCATCCCCACCAACTTCACCGGCAACTACCGCGTGGTGGGCACGTACACGCCCCCCTCGTGGTCCTGGGGGCAGATCGAGCTGCTGGAGGGCCGTCAGCGCTTCCGCACGGAGTACTACAACCCGCGCACGCTGAAGCTGCGGGACCAGGACACGTACCAGTCCAGCGACTACCCGCTGAGGACGTACTTCGGTTCGCTGAACCAGCAGCTGGTGAACGGGTTCAACCTCTACTACGGGAACAGCTGTGCCACGACGGCCGGGGCCACCTGTCCCACGCCCGGTCCCACCAAGCCGGAGGCGCGCTTCGTCCTCTTGCACAAGGGGCGGGCCACCGCGGCGCGCACCTGTAACGTGAACCTGACGCCCACGCTGCTGGTGCACGGCGCCATCCAGGACGCGAACGTGTGGCTGTTCCCCAACGGCAACAACGGTTCGGGAGGCACCTACGGCGGCGCGGCGCAGCTGACGGGCATGGTGCAGGACCTGGAGTCGAAGGGCCGCTGCGTGTACGCGCTGACGTTCGGCTCGTTCCACGGCGACAACTTCAACCACGCCATCCACGTGGCCAACGCCGTGCAGCGCATCAAGGCGCTGCACCCGGGCGTGGCGCGGGTGGACGTGGTGGCGTGGAGCAAGGGCGTGCTGGCGGTGGACCCCTGGCTGGAGAACGCGGCCACGTGGGGCGGCTTCAGCACGACGCGCTTCTTCGAGCGTCTGGCGAAGGAGCAGGCATCGCAGGTGCCGGCGTATGACGACTCGGTGCGCGTGTACGTGCCGCTGTCCGGGCCGCACAAGGGCATCGACCTGAACTTCCGCCACCCCATCCACACGCTGACCATCGCGAGCACGGCCGACAACGCGCCGGTGGGCCGTGGCCCGATGCCGTGGACGTACTTCTCCGCGTTCCAGTGCGTGACGTTTGGCTATGACACGCCCTGGTTCAAGAATCCCTACGCGGAGAGCGTGTGCAAGGGTTCTGGCGGTACGTGGCCGGACTACTTCCGCCGCATCTACCTGTCGAACATCACGGGCCTGTCCAGCACGGGCACGCCGGTGTCCTCGAGCACGCTGCAGACGCTGAACACGAACCAGGGGCTGTCCGCGTCGTCGTTCAAGTTCGACGACTACAACATGAGCCTCTTCGGCGCCGTGAACGACAGCGGCAAGTACGTGACGGCGTACCCGGGCCAGCTGCAGGCGGCGTATGACCTGCGTGGCTCGTACCCGATTCCGGACCGCAGCTCCTCCTCGTGGAGCAACATCGATCCGGACGAGAACCGCTACTTCCCCTGGCTGGACACGAAGCTCATCTACAACCCGCTGAACCCGTTCATCGCGGCGGGCTACATGGCGTCCAGCGACCACCGCGTGTGCCGCACGACGGCGTTCGACCCGGTGGGTTCGCCGTGCTTCGCGTACCACGCGTACAACACGAACCAGAACCGTGAGGCGTACGACTCGCTGATGTACGGCAAGTACCGCATCATGGACGGCCTGGGCATGGCCACGGCGATGGAGATGGGCGGCAAGTTCATCACGCGCCTGGCGGAGCACGGCCTGGATTCGCGCCTGCCGTCGCTCTACGTGTTGTACGGCACGGCGGGTGGGTCGCAGCCGTTCGAGACGGACGGCATGACGTCCACCACGTCCGCGCTGCGCAGCGACGGCGTGCTCTTCGAGGAGAGCATCGCGGCGATGACCCAGCTGACCCAGGGCTGGACGGCCGCGAAGAAGACCGCCGACGCGAAGCAGGAGGGCATGGCCTATGACCACCTGAGCATGGGCATCACCCCGGCGGTGTGGAACAAGATCTCCGCGCACTTCGTTTCGCGGGATTGATGACGTGACGTGAGGCACGGGCGCGTTTGGGGCGCGCCCGTGCTTCGCGGGTCAGGGGCGCGGTGGGACGGAGACGCCCAGCAGCGTGCCCATGTCCCGGACGAGCTTGTCGAAGGAGTCCGCGCGGCGGGCGGCTTCGAGGTCGAAGACGCTGGTCAGGGCGGGTTGATCGATGGTCTCGCTGTAGCCGCTGGGCATGTGGTTTCCGAGCCAGCCCTTCGCGTCGCGGATGCTCTCCGGTTCGGATGGAGCCCGCAGCACGGAAGGAAGGCCGCGCTGGCCGCTCAAGGACTCGGCCGCCGCGAGGAACCACGCTTCGTATTCACACTGCGCGACGACCACGGAGATGGTCCGATGGGAGCGTCGTGCCCGTGCCCAGCTCAGGAGCCTGGGCCCGAGCACGCAGGGCAGGTCCTTGTCTGCGTCCAGCAGGACGAGGATGCGGCCTGCATCGCCCACCTTCCGGGCCGTCAGCTCGATGGCTCGGCGCAGCTCGTCTTCCTTGACCAGCTGGCCTCGTGGAATGCGATGGGGAAGCAGGACCTCTGGATGGACCGTGGGAGCCAACCACTGCGTCAGTCGCCTGACGAGGATGGGCGCGGCGATGACTTCACCGTGTCCTTCGACGATGAGCCCCAGCTTCATTCGGTGCCGAGCTCCCAGAGCTGGAGTTGATCCGCTTGGGGAATCGCCTGCCGATCGGGAGACAGCTGGTTGGCCTTCAGCAACTCTCCTACTGTGTAGAGCCGCTCCTTCAGTGCGGAGCGGGTCTCCTTGTCGACTGGTGCGATGAGGCTGTGACCCTGCTCCGCTACTACTGAGAGAATCTCGTCACTATCGATGCTCGGGGCATCGAGCAACTCCGGGCTGTGACTGGTGACGATGACCTGAGCGTACTGGGCCGCCTCTCGGAGTGCATCACGCAGGACACCTGAAGCTGCCGGATGAAGTGCGACCTCGGGTTCCTCGATGCCCACGAGTTGGATCCGCGGCTCGGCCCGCGTTTGGAACAGCGCGACGAGGATGCCCAGGGCGCGAAGGGTGCCGTCGGACATGCTGATGGCTGGAAAAGGCTCGTAGACTTCTCGCCCCTCCATGATGCGCTGCCGGAACTGCAAGGTTTCCAGGTGCTCAAGGCGCTTGTGACCAACGCTGGAAAGGCCGGGCACGATGGCTCCCAGATATTCCTCCACGCGCTTCTTGCCATCGCCGTCTCGCTTCTCCAGTCGTTCCAGGACACTTGGGAGATTGGAACCATCTCGGAGCAGGAAGTCTCCCTTGTCGGCAGGCTGTGCTGTTCGAAGCTGATCGGGGTTGAGGTTGTAGAAGCCCATGTTCGAAAGCGCGTCGAAGATGGGACGGAACGCAGGCAGCCCTGACGCATTGACCAGGTAGAGGCGGTCATCCGCGGCGGGGGGGGAGACGGGGCCAGGAGGAATGAGAATCCGTCCTTCCCGAACGTGGTACCTCGCTCGCCCGACGACGCATTCCTCCTCTTGAACCACATGGTCCCCGATTTCGGGGATGGCGATGCAGACGGAGTAGTGACCGGCAGTGCCATCGGACAGCACGAAGTCGAGTCGAATCTCGAATTGGCTCGATCCACTCAATCCACGGCGCACGATGAGGGCGGCCCCGCCCCGAGTCCGGAGCGCTTGGTCCAATGATGTCCGCAAGGCATCCGTGATGAGCCGCAACGCATCCAGGAAGTTGCTCTTGCCGGAGCCATTGGGGCCCACGAGGAACGTCAGCGGCCCCAAGGCGACGTCGCAGACCTCGATGCTGCGGAAATTCCGCAAGGTCACGCGCGAAAGCAGGGGAGGTCGAGGCCCATGGGGATTGTGGGACGGCCCGGGACTCTCAGCGGAAGGCATCGGACGTTCTCCAACAGGGCGGCGGCCGCTTCATCGTGCCGCTCGCCCCGGGCAGGAGTAGATCTGATACCAGACCGAGTAGCCAGATTGAGCAGCCAGATTGAGTAGCTAGAGTCCGATGCAGGAAGCGCATCGTGGTCTAGCCTGGAACCGCATGCCCATCGTCCACGACTGGCTGGCCCGGCGGGCTTTGCTCGCCCCGGAGCGCACGGCGCTCGTTGATTCGCTCCGGGGTGGGCGGCGTGTCTCGTGGGCGGAGTGGAATGACTCCGCCCATCGGACCGCGCTGCTGCTTCGCGGCCTGGGCGTGGGCGTGGGAGACCGCGTCTCCGTGCTGGCCTTCAATGGCGTGGAGACGCTGGACCTCGTGTTCGCCTGCGCCAAGCTGGGCGCCGTGCTCCAGCCGCTCAACTGGCGCCTGGGCGTCGAAGAACTGCATGGCCTGCTCTCCGACGTCGCCCCATCCGTCGTCTGCTTCGGACCGGACTTCCGTTCCCAGGTCGATGCGCTGCGTCCCCGGCTGACGACCCGGTGGATTCCCCTCGCGGATCCGCTCTTCTGCTCCCGGGAGACCCTGTCCGGAGACCTGCCCTCCGTCGAATTGGAGGCGGATGCCCCCTGGGTGCTTTGCTCCACCGGCGGGAGCACCGGCCTTCCGAAGTCCGCCGTGCTCACGCATGGCTCGCTCACCGCCAATGCCGTGAACACCGTCGTCAGCTGGGGCCTCTCCCAGGACGACGTGGCGCTGCTCAACGCGCCCCTGTTCCACACCGGCGGCCTCAACGTCTTCACGCTGCCGCTGGTGTACGCGGGCGGCGCTTCCGTCGTGTGCCGCGCCTTCGACGTGGAGCAGACCTTCGGCCTCATCCACTCGGGCTCCGTCAACCTCGTGTTCGGCGTGCCCACCATGTTCATCGAGATGCAGCGGCATCCCCGCTTCGATGACGTGGACTTCTCCCGCCTCAAGCTGCTCATCAGCGGCGGCGCCCCCTGTCCCGCTCCCGTCTTCGAGCGCTTCTTCGCCCGCGGCATCCCCTTCCGCACCGGCTACGGCCTCACCGAGGGCGGCCCCAACAACTTCTTCCTCCCCGACTCCGTCATGCGCTCGCACGCGGGCTTCGTCGGCGTGCCCCTCTTCCACGTCGAAGCGCGCATCGCCGGCGAACAGCGCCCCGGTGACGTGGGCGAGCTGCTCCTGCGTGGGCCCCACCTGTGCGCCGGCTACTGGCGCCGCCCCGAGGAGACCGCCCGCACCTTCGTGGAGGGCTGGCTGCACACCGGCGACCTGGCCTCCCGCGATGACCGGGGCTTCTTCCGCATCGAAGGCCGCGCCAAGGACCTGATCATCTCCGGCGGCGAGAACATCCACCCCTCCGAAGTGGAGAGCGTCCTCGCCGGCCACCCCGACGTCGCAGAGGTCGCCGTCATCGGCGTCCCCGACCCCAAGTGGGGTGAAACGCCTCGCGCCCTCGTCGTCCCCCGGCCCGGCGCCTCGCCCACCCTGGAGGCGCTGACGGCCTTCTGCGCGGACCGGCTGGCCCGTTACAAACGGCCTCGCACGCTGCGGCTCCTGGACGCGCTGCCTCGCACCCCGGCGGGCAAGGTGGACCGGCGGGCGCTCGCCCGGTCATACGGCGAGGGTTGAATTTCGGCCTGTTGCGGCCGTCCCCCTGGATACCCCTGGGATGTGCCTCCGGGCCTTCGTCCGTAATATTTCGTCATGGGCCTGTAGCCCCCTGGAAATGTAGGGGTGAGAGGTTGCAGGTCGCGGCCCGGAGGCGGACCGCGAGGGCCGGACTTAACGGAGAGAAGCCCGGGCCTCGTTCGCCTCCGGTCCGCACCCCACGCGGAGACCGACCCCATGGAGACGACCCCACGCCCCACGACCTCCGAGGACGCCACCATCCAGGTGCTCCTCGTCGAGGACGATGAACGCCTGGCGCGGCTCACCGCCCGCTACCTCCAGGAGCACGGCATCATCGTCACGGTCTCCGCCTCCGGCACCGACGCGCTCCTCCAGACGTCCCGCCACGCCTTCGACGTCATCCTCCTGGACCTCATGCTCCCCGGCCGCGACGGCCTGGAGGTCTGCCGCGAGCTGCGCACCCGCACCGACGTCCCCATCATCATGCTCACCGCGCGCGGCGAGGAGGCCGACCGCGTCCTCGGCCTGGAGTCCGGCGCGGATGACTACCTGCCCAAGCCCTACTCGTCCCGTGAGCTGCTGGCCCGCATCCGCGCCCAGGTGCGCCGCGCGCGCGGCAAGGTGGGCCCCACCAGCCACCCCGTGCACGCGGGCCGCCTCGTGCTGGACCCCCGCAGCCTCAGCGCTTCCCTGGACGGCAAGCCGCTGTCCCTCACCACCTACGAGTTCAGCCTGCTGCGCGTCCTGGCCGAGCGCGCCGGGCGCGTCCTCAGCCGCGAGCAGCTGCTCGACCTGGTGAAGGGCAGCGCGGACGAGGTGTTCGACCGCTCCGTGGACGTGCACATCTTCCGCCTCCGCCAGAAGCTGGAGCTGGACCCCCGCAACCCGCGCCTGCTCAAGACGGTCCGCGGTGCCGGCTACATGCTGGCCACCGAGGCCGAGGCCGACCCGTGAAGGGCCGCCGCTTCTTCCGACTCCCCATGGGCCTGCTCCCCCGCATCTACCTGGTGGGGGTCATCCAAATCCTGCTCGTGGTCGTGTCCCTCATGCTCGCGCGCGACCTCCTGCGCAACGAGTCCTGGCGCAACCGCTTCGATGACGAGCTGTCCTACTTCGTCGAAGAGTGGTCCGCCCTGCGCGATGAGCCCGACGCGCTCCAGGCGTCGCTCGACCGCGCCCAGCAGCGCATGGGCATGCGAGTCACCCTGCGCGCCGCGGACGGGACGCTGCTCGGCAACACGCGGCCGGACCCCGCGCCCGCGCTCAGCGCGGAGGACCTCGCCGCCGTCAATTCACGCGTCACCCGCAGCGGCCCGCATGGACCGTTCCCCGGGGCCGGTGGCGGCCCGGGCCGCATGCTGGTGGTGAGCCCCTACCCGGGCCCCATCCAGGTCTACGCCGCCGTATCCCTGCCCCCGCCGCCTCCGCCGCCAGACGGCGACCGGCAGACCGCCATCGTCGTGGGGCTCGTGCTGGCGTGTACCGCCATCACCTCCGTCGCCTTCGCGCGCACGCTCGCGGGCCCGCTGGAGAAGCTGGCCAGCGCGGCTCGCGCGTTCGGCGCCGGCCGGTTGGACGTGCGCGCGGGCCTGCGCCGCACGGACGAGCTGGGCCTGGTGTCCGAGGCCTTTGACGAGATGGCCGTCCGCATCACCCAGCTCCTGCGCTCGCAGAAGGAGCTGCTCGCGAACGTGTCGCATGAGCTGCGCACGCCGCTGTCCCGGATCCGCGTGGCGCTGGACCTGGCCGCCGAGGGCGACGCGCAGACGGCGCGCGAGCTGTTGCCCGACATCACCGAGGACCTGTCCGAGCTGGAGCGCCTGGTCTCGGACGTGCTCACCGCGTCCCGCCTGGAGCTGGTGACGGAGGGCCCGAGCGGCGGCGTGCCCCCCTTGCGCCTGGAGCGCGTGGACGCGAACGCGCTGGTGGACAAGGCCGTCGCCCGCTTCCGCACCGCCCGGCCGAAGCACCGGCTGGAGGTCCAGGTGGACGGCGCGCTGCCCGCCCTGGAGGCGGATCCGGTCCTGCTGCGGCGCGTGTTGGACAACCTGCTCGACAACGCGGGGAAGTACTCCGAGCCCGGCACCACCGTGACGCTGCACGCCCGGCCCGTGGGCGGCGGCCTCCAGGTGGAGGTGCGGGACCAGGGCATCGGCATCGAGGCGCAGGACCTGGCGCGCGTGGGCACGCCGTTCTTCCGCACCGACCGCAGCCGCGCTCGCACCACGGGCGGAGTGGGGCTGGGGCTGGCGCTCGTGCGCCGCATCCTGGATGCGCACCACGGCCAGCTCACGCTGGAGAGTCAGCCCGGCCAGGGCACCACCGCGCGCGTCGTGCTCCCTGGAGTGGGGGCCACGGACACACCGGACGGTCGCCTCGCTGTGGGTCATCTTTCGTAATAGAGACGAGATTCGCCGCAACATTTCAAAACGTAGACATAGGGGCATGAAGGCCTTGAGCGAGATGCCGCGGGAAGCGCCGGCCCTGGCGCCGGTGGAGACGGAAGAGGACGAAGGCCGCAAGCGGGGCATGCCGCGCTGGGCCTGGATCCTGGGAATCTTGGTGGTGGTGGGCGCTGTCGTGTTCTGGCGCGTGCGCGCCGGAAGCCGGGCGGACGCCGTCACCTACGAGACCACCCCCGCCGAGGCCCGGAAGCTCACGGCCAAGGTGACCGCCACCGGCACCGTGGCGGCGCTGGTGACGGTGCAGGTCGGCAGCCAGGTCTCCGGTCGCATCCAGGAGCTGATGGTCGACTACAACTCGCAGGTGAAGAAGGGGCAGGTCATCGCCCGAATCGACCCGCAGCTGGTGCAGGCCGCGCTGGACCGGGCGAAGGCGAACATGACGGCCTCGCGCGCGAACCTCCAGAAGGCGCGCGTCAACGCGGACGTGGCGAAGAAGCAGGCCGTGCGCTCGCGCGAGCTGCGCGCCCAGCAGTTCATCTCCCAGTCCGAGCTGGAGACCGCCGAGTCCGCCGCCGCCAACGGCCAGGCGGAGGTGACGGCCGCGGAGGGCGCGGTGGCCCAGGCGCAGGCCGCGCTCAACGAGGCGGAGGTGAACCTCAAGTACACGACCATCGTGTCGCCCACGGACGGCATCGTCATCTCGCGCAGCGTGGACGTGGGCCAGACGGTGGCCGCGTCCCTCCAGGCCCCCGTGCTCTTCACCATCGCGGAGGACCTGCGCAAGATGCAGGTCAACACCAGCATCGCGGAAGCGGACGTGGGCAAGCTGCAGCCCGGCATGAAGGCCACCTTCACCGTGGACGCGTTCCCGGGGGAGACCTTCGAGGGCACCATCCGGCAGATCCGCAATGAGGCCATCACCGTGCAGAACGTGGTGACCTACCTGGCCGTCATCGACGTGCCGAACCCGGACATGAAGCTCAAGCCGGGCATGACGGCCAACGTGACCATCGTCACGCAGCAGAAGGACCAGGCCCTGTCCGTGCCCAACACGGCCTTGCGCTACCGCCCCGTGCCGTCGGCGAACGCGCCCGCGCAGGCGCCTGCCCCGCAGGCCCCCGCCGGCATGCGCACCGTCTACGTGCTGCGCCGCCAGCCAGAGCAGAAGCCCCAGCCCGTGGCCGTGAACGTGCGCACCGGCATGACGGACGGCACGTACACGGAGGTGGTGGAGGGTGAATTGAAGGCCGGCGACCGCGTCATCACCGCGGCGAACTCGCCGGCGGGCCCGACGTCCTCTGGCGGTCCTTCGGGCGGAAGCCCCGTCGGTGGACCGGGCGGCGGCGGCCGGGGCATGGGCGGCGGCATGCGCCGCGGCCCGTTCTAGGCACCAGTCCAATCACTCTCATCGAGGGCAGGGGAAGGGACAGAGGCAGCGAGATGGACGCGGACACGAAGCGGGCACCCCCCGTCATACAGCTCAAGAACGTGGTGAAGGTGTACAAGTCCGGCGACGTGGAGGTGCGGGCCCTGCGCGGCGTGGACTTCACGGTGGAGCCCGGAGAGTTCGTCTCCATCATGGGCTCCTCCGGTTCAGGCAAGTCCACGCTGATGAACATCCTGGGCTGCCTGGACCGGCCCACCTCCGGTGAGTACCTGCTCAACGGCCGCGAGGTGGCCCGCCTGGACCGCGACGGCCTGGCGCGCGTGCGCAACCGCACCCTGGGCTTCGTCTTCCAGAGCTTCAACCTGCTGGCGCGCACCACCGCGCTGGAGAACGTGGAGCTGCCCATGCTCTACGCGGGCGTGCCCGCGAAGGAGCGCCGCGTCCGCGCGAAGGAGGCGCTGGAGCGCGTGGGGCTGGGGGCCCGCCTGGACCACCACCCGAAGCAGCTCTCCGGTGGCCAGCAGCAGCGCGTGGCCATCGCCCGGGCGCTGGTGGGCCGGCCCCGCGTCATCCTCGCGGACGAGCCCACGGGCAACCTGGACTCGCGCACCACGGTGGAGGTGATGGCGCTGTTCCAGCAGCTGCAGAAGGAGGGCCTCACGCTGGTGCTGGTGACGCACGAGCCGGACGTGGCCGAGTACACCCAGCGCGTGGTGGTGGTGAAGGACGGGCGCATCGTGAATGACAGACGCCAGACGCCGCACCCGGCGGTGGTTCCCGCCGAGGAGGTGGGGGCATGAACATCCTGGAAACAGTCATCCTGGCGCTCCGGGCGCTCTTGCGCTCCAAGACGCGCTCGGTGCTCACCGCGCTGGGCATCATCATCGGCGTGGGCGCGGTCATCGCCATGGTGGCCATTGGCGACGGCGCGAAGGCCAGCGTGCAGAAGGTCTTCGACTCCATGGGCACCAACCTGCTCATCATCCTGCCGGGCTCGTCCAAGTCCGGTGGCGCGCGAGGCGGCTTCGGCAGCCAGCCCACCATCACCTGGGATGACCTGGAGGCCGTGCGCACGCAGGTGCCCACCGTGCGCGGCGCGGCGCCGGAGATGCGCTCCAACGCGCAGGTGTTCAGCGAGGACCAGAACTGGAACACCAGCATCATCGGCACGACGGTGGACTACTTCACCGTGCGCAGCTGGACCATGGCGCTGGGCGCGCACTTCACGGACGCGGACAACGAGGCGGGCGCGAAGGTGGCGGTGCTGGGCCAGACGGTGGTGGACAACCTCTACGGCAAGGGCTTCAACCCCGTGGGGCAGGTCATCCGCATCAACAAGACGCCCTTCACCGTGATGGGCGTGACGGCGCCCAAGGGCCAGTCGCCCGTGGGCCAGGACTTCGACAACACGGTGTTCGTGCCGGCCACCACGTTCAAGCGGCAGGTGCAGGCGCAGAGCCTGGGCGCGTACATCACCGGCGCGGTGTTCGTGCAGGCGGTGAGCGCGGACCTCACGGCCAGGGCCCAGGCGGACGTGTCGAACCTGCTGCGCGAGCGCCACCGCCTGGGGGAGAACGACCCGGACGACTTCGACGTGCGCAACCTGGCGGAGGTGGCCAGCGGTCAGCAGCAGAGCACGGAGACGCTGAGCCTGCTGCTCGCGGCCATCGCGGCGGTGTCGCTGGTGGTGGGCGGCATCGGCATCATGAACATCATGCTGGTGAGCGTCACCGAACGGACGCGCGAGATTGGCGTGCGCGTGGCGGTGGGCGCGCGGCCGCGAGACATCCTGGCGCAGTTCCTCATCGAGGCGCTGACGCTGGCGGTGCTGGGCGGCATCATCGGCGCGGCCGTGGGCCTGGGCGTGGCGAAGCTGCTCGCCGCGCAGTTCGGCTGGCCCATGCTGGTCCGTCCTGACGTCGCGCTGCTGGCCATCGTGTTCAGCGGCCTGGTCGGGGTCGTCTTCGGGCTGTACCCGGCGCGCAAGGCGAGCCTGTTGGATCCCATCGATGCACTGAGGTACGAGTGATGCGGTCGCTTCCGTTGACGCTTTCGTTGTGTGTCCTGCCCGTGGTCGCGGGGGCCCAGGCGGCCTCGCAGCCCCAGGCCCCGGCCGCCCAGGCTCCGGCGGACACCCGGGCTCCGGCCTCGACGCCGCGGAGCCCGGCGACGCCCGCGACGCCCCCGGCCGTGCAGCAGTCCCTGTCGATGTCCGAGGCCCCCGAGGGGCGCGTCATCACCCTGGCGGACGCGGAGGCGCTGGCGCGGCAGAACCAGCCGGCGCTGCGCTCGGCGCAGGCGAGCACCGACGCGGCGTACGCCCGGGTGGATCAGTCCTTCTCCAGCTTCCTGCCGCAGGTGAGCGCCAACGCGGGCTACACGTTCGGCACCAGCAACCGGGCCGTCATCCAGAACGTGCCGGGCAGCGACACCGGCGTGGTGTCCAACTCCACGCGGCGCTTCAGCGGCAGCGTCACCGCCAACCAGCTCATCTACGACTTCGGCAAGACGAAGGGCCGCTACAGCGCGTCGAAGGAGTCCGCGGGCGCGCAGGAGAGCTCGCAGCAGCAGGTGATCCAGGACGCGCTGCGAAACGTGCGCACGGCGTACTTCAACGTCCTCACGCAGAAGGCCCTGCTGGGCGTGGCGCGCGAGACGCTCCAGAGCGAGGAGGCCCGGCTCAACCAGGTGAGCGCGTCCGTGCAGGTGGGCACGCGGCCGGAGATCGACCTGCTCCAGCAGCGCACCGCGAAGGCCAACGCGCAGGTGGCGCTCATCCGCGCGCAGAACGCCTACGCCACCGCGAAGGCGCAGCTCAACCAGACCATGGGCGTGGAGACGGCCACGGACTTCACCGTGCAGGACGTGACGGTGGCGGCCATCCCGGGCGAGGACGAGGTGCTGGACGCGCTGGTGAAGCGCGCGCTGGAGTCCCGGCCCGACGTCGCCGCGCGCGAGCGGCAGATCGCCGCGCAGGAGTCACAGGTGAAGGTGACGAAGGCCGGCCACCTGCCCAGCTTGAGCGCCACGGGCAACCTGTCCGACGTGGGGGAGAACCCGTTCAACGGCGCCACGCTGAGCGCGCAGGGCGGCATCCAGCTGAGCTGGTCGCTGTTCCAGGGCGGGCTCGTCAACGCGCAGACGCGCGAGGCCAACGCCAACCTGCGCGACCTCCAGGCGCAGAAGGACTCGCTCCGGCAGCAGGTGCGGCTCCAGGTGGAGCAGGCCCGGCTCAACGTGGTGGCCACGCGCGAGGCGCTCACCGCCGCGGACGAGGCCCAGATGAACGCCCGCGAGCGGCTGCGGCTGGCGGAAGGGCGCTACCGCGCGGGCGTGGGCAACATCATCGAGGTGAGCGACGCGCAGGTGGCCTTCACCAACGCCGCCGCCCAGCAGGTGCAGGCGACGTATGACCTGGCCACCTCCCGCGCGGAGCTGGCGCGCGCCCTGGGCACGGTGGAGCTCAACACCCTGGCGTCTCGCTAGGGACTACAGCGTCACCAGGAAGCGGGTGGCGGCGTTCACCGGGTCGTGCTCCAGCACGTCCACCCGGGCGTGCACCGCGCCCGCGTCCTGGAACGCGAAGGTGAGCAGCCCCTGGGCGAAGCGGGGCGGCTCCGCGGTCAGCCACGCCTGGCCCACGAACTCGGCGCGCGGGCGGATGACCAGCTCCCACGCTTCGCCCCCTGGACGCGGCACCACGGTGGCGTCCAGGAAGGTGTGCCCCCACCGGACGTTGTGGGCCATGCGCTGGAGCATCCGCTCCGCCCCCACCACGCGCGCGAAGTCATGCAGCGACGCGCCCAGGCGGGACGCCTTCACGCTCGCGCCGTAGCGCTCGCCCAGCAGGTAGAGCGCTCGCGCCTCCCCCAGCCCCGGGTTGAGCAGGCGCGCCATGCTTTCAATGAGGCGCGGCCACAGCCGCGCCGGATACGCGGGCCTTCCCCGCGCTTCGTCCGACAAGCCCAGGAACCTCAGCGTTCCGCGCAGGCCCGGGGTCCGGGCATCCACGCAGGCGAGCATCGCTTCCACCGCCTGCCCCAACACGAGCGGCGCCGGCGCTTCCCGGGGGAGGGTCATCGCGTCCATCCCCCGGCGATAACGCCCGGCCTCATTTTCACGCATCACGTCTGTGTGAAGAGATGTTTCGGCCGCGCTTCCACGGAGCCGCCGCCGCCGGACGCGGCGTAACCGGGCGGCACTGAAAACATGAGCCAACCCTGAAGGGTGGCAGCGGCGGCAGGACGCTCGAACACCGTAGGAAACGGCGGCTCCAACGTCATGGGTCACCTCCGGACAAGCCCGGAAACGCGTGGGGATGCACCTCGCGGAGGCCGTTTCCAGAGGGCGCTCCGTCTCAAAAGAGCCGTGGGTGTCGGGGTTACCCGGACTCCGAAAGTCCACCTCCCGCGCAGCGACCCTATGGGTGAACAATGGGAGGCTGACCCGGCAAGTTCTGTCTGTCTGCCTCTATACGTCCTATGCCGTCGGCCAAACGTTTCGGGTCGGCAAGCAAAGGCATGGACAAGAAACTCGCAACCACCATCGGCGCATCGGCTCGGGTCGCCCGGGGCCGCATGGAGCTGACGCAGGCCGACGTGGCCGAGCGGATCGACGTGGCGACGGAAGTGTACGGCCGCCTGGAGCGCGGCGGTATGCTCCCCAGCGTCCAGACCCTGCTGAAGCTGTGCCACGAGCTGCACGTCTCCGCGGACGAGCTGCTGGGGCTGTCCGCGCAGGGCGCGCCGCCGTCGCGCACGAGCGAGGCGCCGCCGCCCACGCCGGAGCGCCCGGAAGTCCGCCGGCTGCTGCGCAGCGTGCGCCAGCTGGACCCCGCCCAGGTGAAGCTGCTGGGCCTGGTGGCCAACGCCCTGACGCGGCGGTAGCCCCCCGCTCCACCCCCGCCTCCGAAAGCCCGGGACCGCGCGCGAACCGCCTTCACAGGTTCGACAGGACGCGATCCAGGTCGGCGGGCCGCACCGGCTTGGTGAGGTGCACGTCGAACCCGGCCCTCAGGGCCTGCTGGTAGGCCTCCGGGTCGCCGTAGCCGCTGAGCGCCACCAGCCGCAGGCCCTGCCCCACCCGAGCGCGGAGGGCGCGAGCCACCTGGTAGCCGTCCAACCCCGGCAGGCCAATGTCCACCAGCGCCAGGTCCGGCGCGTGCTCCAGGGCCAGCGCCACGCCCTGCACGCCGTCCTGGGCCACCGCCACCTGGTGACCCCACAGCTCCAGGAGGTCGCGCATGGACTGACGCGCGTCCGAGTTGTCCTCCACCAGGAGGATGCGCCGCGCGCGCCGCGCGTCCAGGAGGTGGGCCCCGACCGGCGGGCAGACGCGGGCCTCCGGGAGCAGCGGCAGCCGCACCATGAACTCGCTGCCCTGGCCCGGGCCGCCGCTGGTGGCGTCCACGGTGCCGCCGTGCATCCGCACCAGCGTGCGCACCAGGGTGAGGCCAATGCCCAGGCCCCCGCGCGAGCGCTCCAGGGACGTGTCCGCCTGGGCGAACAGCTCGAACATGGCGGGCAGCTTCTCCGGCGGGATGCCGATGCCGGTGTCCTTCACCCGCAGCACCGCCTGCGCGCTGCCGTCCACGCCCTCCTGGAACAGCTCCACGGTGACGCAGCCCTGGTCCGTGTACTTGGCCGCGTTGTCCACCAGGTTGGTGAAGACCTGCTCCAGGCGGGTGGCGTCGCCCTCCAGCCACAGCGGCGTGCGGGGCAGGTGGGCCTCCAGCGTCAGGCCGCGCGCCTCCACGCGGGGGCGCAGGATGGAGAGCACCTGCTGGAAGATGGCCGTCAGGTTCAGCGTCTCCTTGCGCAGCTCCACCTTGCCCCGGGTGATGCGGCTGACGTCCAGCAGGTCATCCACCAGCCGCGCCAGGTGGTGCGTCTGGCGCTGGATGATGCCGTGCATCCGCGCTTCCTTGGTGTCCGTGGGCGCCTTGCGCTCCAGGATGCCAATGGCCGTCATGATGGCGGCGAGCGGGTTTCGCAGCTCGTGGCCCAGCATGGCCAGGAACTCGTCCTTGCGCCGGTCCATTTCAATGAGCTGGTCCGTGCGCAGCCGGGCCTGCTGCTCCGCGTGACGCAGGCGCAAGAGCGAGCGCACCGTGGCGATGAGCTCCGACGGCTCGTAGGGCTGGGTGAGGTATGCGTCCGCGCCGCCCTCCAGGCCCTGCACCTTCTTGTCCGGCGTGACGAACGTCGCGGACGTGTGCATCACCGCGATGGCGGCCGTGGCCGCGTTGGCCCTGAGGCGCGCGCAGACCTCGTAGCCGCTGATGTCCGGCAGCTTCACGTCCAGGACGATGACGTCCGGGCGGTGCTCCTCCGCCATGAGGAGCGCGGCCATGCCGGTGGCCGCCTCCAGCACGCGGTAGCCGGACATCTCCAGGATGCGGTTGACCAGGTAGCGGTTGGCCTCGTCGTCGTTGACGTTGAGGACCGTCGCCAGGCGGGGTTCCTCAGCCACGGGGGTTCACCTCCCGCAGCTCCCGGTTTCCGCCGAGGCCCGCCTTGGACAGGGCGTCACGGATGCGGGTGATGGCCACCTCCCGGCTGAGCGTGTGCTTGGCCAGGATGGCGGAGGTCTCGCGCGCCAGCCGCTGGCGCTCCGACTCCTGCAGCTGGTGGGAGGTGTGCAGGATGATGGGGATGTCGCGCGTGCGTGGATCCGCCTTCAGCTCATCCAGCACGTCGAAGGCGGTGATGTCCGGCAGCACGAAGTCCAGGAAGATGAGGTGCGGGGCGTGCTCGCGGGCGATGCGGACGCCCTCGCGGCCGTTGGCGGCCTCCAGCAGCTGGAACTGGGTGTCCTTCAAGAGCTGCTTGAGCAGGTAGCGGTGCACGTCGTCGTCGTCGATGATGAGCAGCCGCTCCATCGGCCCGGTGCGCGCCATGGCGGACAGCTTCTTCTGCAGGCGCGTCTCGTCCACGGGCTTGAGCCAGAACTCGTCCGCGCCCAGGGCGCGCGCCTTCTGCTCGCGGTCCGTCACGGTGACGACGAGGACGGGGATGTCGCGCGTCTGCTCGCCGTTCTTCATCTCCGCGAGGAAGCTCCAGGACGTCTCGCCCTCCAGCATCACGTCCAGCACCATGGCCGCGGGGCGCACGCGCTGCATCACCTTGCGCGCTTCGTCCACGCTGCGCACGGGCAGCACCTGGAAGCCGGAGCGCGCCAGGTACTTCTCGTAGAGGAAGAGCGTCTGGCGGTCGTCCTCCAGCACCAGCACCGGCGCGCGCGCGGGGTCCAGCGTCGCGCTGCGCTGGGTGAGCCCCGTCATCTCCGACACCTCCGGGTGGATGCGCGGCAGGGTGATGGTGAAGGTGGCGCCTTCCCCCAGCCGGCTCTGCACGGTGAGCGTGCCGCCGAGCAGCTCCGTCAGCTTGCGCGCGAGCGGAAGGCCCAGGCCGGTGCCCTTCACGCGCCGCTGCAGGTGGCTGTCCACCTGGATGAACTCCTCGAAGACGCGCTCGTGGTTCTCCGGCGCGATGCCGATGCCCGTGTCCTTCACGGTGAACACCACCGTGTCGCGCGGGCCCGGGGCCGCGGTCACCGTGACGGAGCCGGACTCGGTGAACTTGAGCGCGTTGGAGATGAGGTTGCGCACCACCTGGCTGAGCTTGGCCTCGTCCGTCTCCAGCTCCAGGGGCTCCCGCGGCTCCTCGAAGTTGAGCGCCACCGTCGAGTCCGGCGGCAGCAGGGGCCGCGTCATGCCGCGCAGCGCGCTGATGAGGTCGGACGCGACGAAGCGGCTGTGGCGCAGCGTCGTCTTGCCGGACTCCACCTTGGACAGGTCCAGCAAGTCATTGACCAGCTCGAAGAGCGCCTCCGCGGAGCCGCGGATGAACTGGACCTGCTTCTCCTGCTCCGGCGCGAGGCTGCCGTTGAGCGGATTGAGCAGCACCTTCGACAGCCCGAGGATGGAGTGCAGCGGCGTGCGGAACTCGTGGCTCACGTTGGCCACCACGCGGCTCTTGATTTCGGACGCGCGCTGGAGGCTCTCCGCCTTCTCGTCCAGGGCGGCGTGCAGGCTGCGCACGCCGCGGTTGGACTCCTCCAGCTCGCGGTTCAGGCGGGCCAGCTCCTCCGCGCGGCGCTTGAGCTCGTGCTGCTGGCGCTCCGTCTCGCGGTGGAGCGCGGACAGCTCGCCCAGCGTGGTGCTCACCTGGGTGAGCGCGGCGCCGTAGTCCTCCGGCACCAGGCTGCCCACCAGCGCGACACCGCCCTCGTGCGGGCGGGCGCGGAAGGCGAACGTCGCGGGCTTCTGGTGGCTCTGGAGGATGAGCTCCCAGCCGTCCACGGCTTCGTCGCGGGCCTGCGCGAGCAGCTTGTCCACCTTGCTCTCGCTGCCGTGGCTGGCCAGGTCCTTCAGCGCCTGTCCGGGCTTGATGCCCAGGATGCGCGCCGCGCGCTCGTCGCGCCAGACGACCGTGCCTTGCGCATCGCAGGCCAACGCAAGCTCGCGGCTGAGGGATTCGAAGATCCCGGAGGCGCGGTCATCCTCTTTCATCATGAGTGCGTCTCCTCCCATGAAACGGGTGCCCGCGCGAGCAACGACCGCGCATGGGGATGTCCGTCCTCCAGGGCCGCCTTCAGCGCGTCCAGGAGGTGGGGAAGGGTCAGGGGGGAGAGCCCCCGCTGGGGCCAGAAGCCCGCGTACCATTGGAGGTGGGCGTCCCACAGGTCCGCGCGGTCCAGTGCGAGTGCATCCGCGAGATAGGACAACTGGAGCCGCACCTCTTGTTCCAGCCGGGGGCGACTTCCCGAAGGAAGTGGGGCCTCCAGCCGCCGGACGACCGCGCTGATGAGCCCGGGGGCATCCGCTTCCAGCGCGTGGGCAGGGCCTTCCCGGTAGCGCAGGGCCTGGCGGGCGGCATGGACGTAGGTGTGCGGCAGCGAGTCCGGGCCGAAGCCCTCTGCCTGGAGGGCGCGGGAGAGCCCCTCGAAGTGCTGATCCAGATGGAGCGAGCACATCCCGCGGGTGACGAGCAGGGTGCGCAGCCAGCGCGCGTAGTCCTCCAGGATGGCGGGGCGGGACGCGTCCAGGGCCTGGACGAGGTAGCGCACGTGGAAGACGGCGTCCTCGTCTCCGAAGCGCCGCGCGCGCTGGATGCCGTAGCGCGCGGCCCAGAACGGGTCCTCATACAAAGCTTGGACTGAAGCGGAAGCGATGGACGGGGTCCGCGCCTCCACCTGGTGGCTCACGTGCGGCGGCATGACGTCAGACTCCCAGGAGGCGGCAGGCGGAGGCGACCAGCTCGCGGACGCTCTTGCCGAAGAAGGACACGGCCAGTTCCTCTTCCAGCACGGGGCCCCAGTCGAAGGCGAGTCCGCCCACGGCGATGGGCAGGGACGGAGCCACCTCGCGCACCTTGCGCACGGCCTCGCGGACCTGGGGCATGTGGAAGGGCATGGAGACGGAGAGGGCCACGAGGTCCGGCGGGGACTCACGCACCATGCGGGCCAGGTGGTCCGCGGGCATGTTGGCGCCGAGGAAGCGCACGTCGAAGCCGGCCATCTCCAGGAAGTCGCTGGCCATGCGCGCGCCCACTTCGTGCAGCTCGCCCTCCACGCACGCCATCATCACGGTCTTGCCGTTGGACGGGTCGCGGGGCAGGTGGCGGTACAGGTGGGCCAGGACGTACTGGGAGATGGCGGTGGCCAGGTGCTCCTGGGCCACGGAGATGATGTTCTCCTGCCAGAGCCGCCCGATTTCGTACTGGGCCGCCTGGATGACGTCCAGGTGGAGCTCCTGGAGGGGCACTCCGCACAAGAGCCCCTCATCCACGAGCAGGCGCAGGGCCTCCTGGCGGTTTCCGGAGAGCTGCGCGGCCAGGTACCGCGCCCGCAGCGAGTCGATGGCAGGGGTCGTTTGGATCACGGGAGCGGTGGCGGACGGGACAGGGTAGAGGCGTTCCAGCTTCCGTTAAACCCTGGACCGCCCGCCCGCATCCGTAAGTGAACACTCACCCGTCCGGCGGGGCGTCCAATTGCTTTTTTGCTTGCAGGTCAAGCGGGCTTCCAGGCGGTGCGCTCAGTCTGCGGCATGATTTAATGGATTACATGCATGGCAGCTATTGCTGGTCTGCCTGGGGCTTCGCGGTGGGGCTGGCCCTGCTGGCGGGCTGCTCGGGGCCACGGGAGGTGGAAGGGGTCTGGCGCCCCAGTCCTGGCGCGTCGCAGGAGCACATCCCAGGACCCATGAAGAACTTCGGGCCCTTCGACCTGGCCGCGGATGCGCTGTCCGCAGCCTGTCCGCTCATCCTCTCCAAGCCGAATGCGTCCGTGGTGGCCCTCCAGGAGACGCAGCCCGAGGTGGCCGTCCGCATGGCGACGGAGTACTGCGCCTGGCTCTACGCCACGCCGGAAGGACGATACGAGATGAGCATGCTGTCGGACTCATCCCGTCCGGGGGACGCGGTGCGCGGGATGCGGAGCTGTTCACTGCCTCCGTTCGTGGACGATCCCCGCTACGCGCCCGGCACCCTCAAGCAGATCTTCGCGCTGCACAACCATCCCTTCGGGACGCGCCTCTCCGCGCGGGACCTGCGCTTCATCGAGTCGATGGCCACCGTCCACGACTGGGAGGTCTTGACGCGGGAGGGGCGCATCCGCCTGTCCATCATCGCGTTCTTTTCCCGGTCGAGGGACGCGAACGCGCCCACGTGCGACGGCTTCTACCAGTATGTTCCCGCCTCCCGGGAGATGATGCTGTGGACGCGCACGGGCGGCCGTTGGAGGCAGGAGTCCCATGGCATCGTCGAGTGGCTCGATGAGCGCACCTACCGGCTGGATGCGCTGTAGGAAGGCCGCATGCGGGAGCGGATCATGTCGCTGAGGGCGGCCGCGTTGGTGCTGGGACTGATGGGCTGTGCCCGGAGGCCCGAGCCTCTTTCCGCTCCGGTCCTGGAGGACCGGGCCGTCCGCTTCCCGGTGTCCTCCGATGCAGGCGTCATCCACGCCGGTGAACCGGTCGTGCTGGATGGCGAGACCCTGCGCGCGTTGTCCATCGTCTCGCAGGACCTGTTCCCGCTGGGGAGCGCGACGACGTCGTGCGACAGCCGGCCGGAGTCCTACTCGTACCGGGTCCTCCGGCAGGACGGCATCCTCTTCGTCTACGTGGAGGAGGATCCCGCAGCGTGTGGACGGCGGTTCCCGTCGCTCGACTCCGGCGCGAAGTACGCGCTTCGTCCGGACGGGCGCATCCTCCGGCGCGTCGTCGACGGTGTGGACGCGGACGACGACCTGCGGGGCGTGATGCTGCCGGACGGCGGGGTGCAGACCGTCCTCGTGCCCCCGAGCCAGGGAGTGCTTCCGGCAGACGGGGGGGATGCGGGACCGTGAGGGCTTGGGGTGGGCGGGTGTGCTCCGCTCGCCCAGGATGGATCCGGCGAGCGGACGTGCAGGCCTTCCTTTCCCGGCCGTGGGTGGCCTGGGTGGGGGAAACGGGGTAGGGACGCCGCTTTCGTCAAAACGCCGGTGACAGATTCGCGGGGCGCCGGTGTTCCCCTGTCCAACCGGGAGGCGCGAGCGGTGTCCGTCGATGTGGAGGCCTATTACCGACGCTATGGCCCCCAGGTGCTCCGGCGCTGCCGCTTCCTGCTGCGCGACGAGGAACAGGCCGTGGACGCCATGCATGACGTGTTCGTTCAGCTCTTGCGCTACCAGTCCGCCCTGAAGGACGCCGGACCCTCCAGCCTGCTGCATCAGATTGCCACCCGCGTGTGCCTCAACCGCCTGCGCGGCGCCAAGCGGCGCCCCGAGGACCGCGACGACGAGCTGGTGCTGAGAATCGCCGCGTCCGGAGACACCGAGGCGCGCACCGCCGCCCGGGGCCTGCTGGACCGGCTCTTCGGCCGCGTCCCCGCGTCCAGCCGCGACATCGCCGTGCTCCACCTGGTGGACGGCATGACGCTGGAGGAGACCGCCCGCGAGGTGGGCCTGTCCGTGTCCGGAGTGCGCAAGCGCCTCCGGGCCCTGTCCGCTGTCCTGCAGGAGCTGGAGGCCGCATGACGTCCCCCCACCGCACCCCGGACTGGCTGCTGGAGCGCATCGCCCTGGGGGAGCTGCCCCCGGACGAACTCGCCGCCGCCCGCGACCGCCTGTCCCGCGAACCCGACGGCCCCGCCCGCCTCGCCGCCCTGGAGGCCGACTCGCGCGCCACCCTGGAGGCGCTGCCCCCGGACCGCGTCGCCCGCGAGGTGAAGGCCCGCTTCGCCCGCGCCACACCCCCCGCCGAGGCCCCCGCATCGCGCCCTTCCTGGCGCTTCCTGCCCGCTCTGGTGCCGGTGCTCGCCGCCGCCGCCTTCGTCGTCCTCGTCCGGCCGGGGGCGTCCCAGCAGCAGGAGGCGCACGACCCGTGGGCCGCGACGTCCTCCCCCGGCGTCCTGGAGCCCACGCGCAGCAAGGGGCTGCAGCCCCGGCTCGACGTCCACCGCCAGGTCGCCACCCGCACCGAGCGCCTCACCGACGGCGCCCGGGCCCAGGCCGGTGACGTGGTGCAGCTGTCGTACACCGCCGCCGGCCACGCCCACGGCGTCATCCTCTCCGTGGACGGCCGGGGCACCGTCACCCCGCACCTGCCCTCCCAGGGGGACACCTCCGCGCCCCTGGAGCGCAGTGGCGCGCACGTCCTGCCCCGCGCCTACGAGCTGGACGACGCCCCCGGCTTCGAGCGCTTCTTCCTCGTCACCGCGGACGCCCCCTTCGAACTGGAGGGCGTGATGGCCGCCGCGCGCGTCCTGGCCGCATCCCCCGAGGCGCGCACCGCGCCGCTGACCCTGCCCGCGGGCCTGGACCAGACGTCCTTCCTGTTGGAGAAGCCCTCCCCATGAGAGCGCTCGTCATCCTCCTGTTCACGCTGGCCGCGGCCACCCCCGCCTCCGCCGCCGAGTCCGCCGACGTGCGCCGGCTGGCGCTGCTCGTGGGCGTCAATGACGGCGGCCCGGAGCGCGTGCGGCTGCGCTACGCGGAGACCGACGCGAAGGCCTTCTCCACGGTGTTGTCGGAGCTGGGCGGCGTGCTGCCCCAGGACCGCGTGCTGCTCACGGACGTGGACCGCGCGGGCGTGCTCGCCGGCTTCGACAAGGTGCGCCGCATGGCGGAGGGCATCCGCGCTTCCGGGGCCCGCCGCGTGGAGGTGCTGCTGTACTACTCCGGCCACTCGGACGACGAGGGGCTGCTGCTCAAGGGCCAGCGCCTGGACTACGGCGAGCTGCGCCGCTCGCTGGAGGGGCTGCCCGCGGACGTGCGCATCGCGGTGCTGGACTCGTGCGCGTCCGGCGCGTTCGCGCGCAAGAAGGGCGGCGTCGCGCGGCCCGCGTTCCTGGTGGACTCCGGCATCCAGGTGAAGGGCCACGCCATCCTCACCTCGTCCAGCGCGGACGAGGCGTCGCAGGAGTCGGACCGGCTGGGCGGCTCGTTCTTCACGCACCACCTGCTGTCCGGCCTGCGCGGGGCCGCGGACGTCACCCACGACGGCCGCGTCACCCTCACGGAGGCCTACCAGTTCGCGTTCCACGAAACGCTCGCGCGCACCGAGCGCACGCAGGGCGGCGCGCAGCACCCCAACTACGACATCGAGCTGGCCGGCACCGGCGACCTGGTGATGACCGACCTGCGCGCCACCACCGCGGGCCTGGTCCTCACCGAGCCGCTGGAGGGCCGCCTGTACGTGCGCGACGCGGTGGGCACGCTGGTGGTGGAGGTGCAGAAGCAGCCCGGCCGCGCCACCGAGCTGGGCCTGGCCCCCGGCGCCTACCGCGCCCGGCGCGAGTGGGACGGCGGCGTGTCCGAGGCCGCCTTCACGCTGAAGGAGGGCCTGCGCACGCCGCTGGCTCCCGGCGACTTCCTGGGCGTGGGCCACGAGCCCACCGTGATGCGCGGCGGTGGCGGCGGCGTGGCCGTGGCCCCGCAGGGCCGCGTGCAGCTGCCGGTGAACCTGAGCCTCGTCCCGGCGATGAGCACCAACACGCTGAGGGCGGGCCGCGCGCAGGTGGAGAACCGCTTCGCGCTGGGCGTGGTCAACGGCGGCGCGGCGCTGGGCGGCGGGCTGGCGCTGGGCTTCGCGGGCAACGTGTACGACGCGGAGGTGTCCGGCCTGGCCATGGCGCTGGGCTTCAACACGTCCGGCGGCGACGTGAGCGGCGCGCAGCTGTCGCTCGTCACCAACGTGGCGGGCGGGTCGGTCACCGGCGCCCAGGCGGCGCTGGGGCTCAACGTGGCCAACGGAGACGTGGACGGCGTGGGGCAGCTGGCCGTGGGCGCGAACATCGCGCGCGGCGCGCTGGGCGGCGTGCAGGCGGCGCTGGGCGCCAACGTCACCACCTCGAACGCCACCGGGGTGCAGCTGTCACTGGGTGTCAATCACGCGAACGGCACGATGAAGGGCATCCAGTTCGCGCTGGGCGTCAACTCCGTGACGACGGCGGCGCGGGGCCTCCAGGGGTCGGTGCTGCTCAACCGCGCGCCGTCCCTCACCGGCATGCAGCTGGGGTTGATCAACGTAGGCGGCGACGTGACCGGCATGCAGCTGGGGATCATCAACGTCGCGGACACGGTGCACGGCATGCAGCTGGGCCTGGTGAACGTCTCCGACGCGGTGAGCGGCGTGCCGCTGGGGCTGGTCTCCTACGAGAAGCAGGGCCAGCTGCACCTGGAGGTGTTCGGCAGCGACGTGCAGCTCACCAACCTGGCGCTGAAGTTCGGCGGCAGGTACCTCTACACGACGCTGCTCGCGGGCATCGGACCGGACGACCGCTTCCAGCGCTTCAGCCTGGGCCTGGGCGTGGGCGGGCACATCCCGCTGGGCTCGCGCTTCTGGGTGGACGCGGACGTCGCGGGCAGCCAGGTGCTCTCCACGAAGCACCCGTTCTCCGGCGCGTCCAACACCCTGCTGACGCAGGCGCGCGCCATGCTGGGCTTCCAGGTGATGCCGAGGCTGGCCGTGTTCGCTGGCCCCACCTACAACGTGGCCTTCACCTGGGGGGAGCCGGAGTTCGCGAAGCTTTCCACGCTGCCGGTGAGCTCGCGCAACATCGGCACGGACACGCGCATGCAGCGCTGGCCCGGCTTCCAGATGGGCGTGCGGCTCTGAGCTTCGGCCGGGACCGCGCGGGACGCGGTCCCGGAGGGGAGCGCACCTCAGCCGACGACGCGGGTGGCGCGCAGGACGACGGCGTCGCCCGCGGGGCCGGCCTTGAGCCGCTTGTCCAGCGAGCCCTCCACCTTGAGGCCGGGGCCCCCCTTGGCGGCGCGCTGGAGCAGCTCGCCCGTCTTCTCGGAGTCCCCGCCGGTGATGGCGCTCAGGTCGATTTCATGGAGGGTCTGGAGCTTCTTGTCCGGCGCGTCCGCGCTGAACAGGTCGTAGTGGTCGCAGGGCGGCGCGAAGCAGCGCTTGCCGTTGTCCTTGATGATGTAGACGGTGCTGGTGGTCATGGTGGCGTCTCCGGGTGAGGGGGTGGGGGCGGCCGTGCCGGGCTCGTTGGCGGCGTCCGCGGGCGCTTCCACCTCGGTCCGCTTCAGGTCGGCGGGGGCCGCCGCGCCGGGCACATCGCCGCCGGACGGCTGCGTGGTGGGGGAGGACGGCGTGCTGCACGCCACCGGGCCGAGCACGAGCACGGCGGACAGGATCAGCGAGCGGGCGTTCATGGCGACTCCGGAAGGAGGACGGGGGCCCTCCTTCAACGCGGGAGGGGCACGGCCGGGTCCACTCTGCCCGGCCGCGCGCCCGCCTGCCAGGGCGACAGGGGCGATTTTCCTCCATGTCCTACATGGGCTCCCGGACAGTCCGGAAGCAGGCGGAGTGGGGCCATAAAGCGCCGCCAAGAGGGTGGAAGGGGTTGACCGTTCGTTGTACACCCGCGCCCCAAGAGATCGGCCTCCGGGGCCGTGACCTGTAAGGACGCCCACGATGGAATTCCGCATCGCCGCCGACGAGCTGAAGAAGGCCCTCTACCGCGCCCAGGGCATCGTGGAGCGCAAGACGACGATGCCCATCCTCGCCAACGTGCTGCTCACGGCGAACAAGGGCAGCGTCACGGTCACGGCCTTCGACCTGGACATCGGCATCGTGTCCGAGCACCAGGCGGACGTGTCCAAGCCGGGCGCCGTCACGCTGAGCGCGAAGTACGTCTTCGACATCGTGCAGAACCTCCCGGACGCGGAGGTCACGCTCAAGAAGCTGGCGAACAACTACGTCGACATCTCCTCCGGCTCCGCGCACTTCAAGATCGTCGGCATGGCCGCCGAGGAGTACCCGAAGCTGCCCAAGGAGGAGAACGCTCCGCTGGTGCAGATCTCCGGCAACGTGCTGCTGGAGATGATCAAGAAGACCCAGTTCGCCATCTCCAGCGACGAGACGCGCTACATCCTCAACGGCGTCTTCTTCGAGCCGCAGTCCAGCGGCAAGGTCCGCATGGTGGCCACGGACGGCCACCGGCTGTCGCTCATCGAGCGCGAGATGTCCGGCGACTTCAAGCTCAAGAGCGGCGTCATCATCCCGCGCAAGGGCCTGATGGAGCTCAAGCGCCTCCTGGACGAGGCCCCGGACGCGGAGTGCCACCTGGGGTTCGCGGAGAACTCGGCGCTGTTCAAGAAGCCGGGCCTCACCATGGTGATGCGCCTCATCGACGGGCAGTTCCCGGAGTACCAGCGCGTCATCCCCAAGGAGGGCGAGAAGGTCGTCCTCGTGCCGAAGGTGCGGCTGCTGGAAGGCCTCAAGCGCATCGCGCTGCTGTCCGCGGACAAGAGCAACGCCATCCGCATCGGGCTGGAGAAGGGCAAGCTGCTCATCACGGCCAGCAACCCGGACCTGGGTGAAGCGCGCGACGCGCTGGACGTGGACTACAAGGGCAACGACATCACCATCGGCTTCAACGCCCGCTACCTGATGGACGTGCTGGGCGTGACGGAGACGGACGAGGTCAGCTTCGAGCTGGGCGACGAGCACAGCCCGGGCGTCCTGCACGGCCCCGGCGACCGCAGCTTCACCGCCGTGGTCATGCCCATGCGCGTCTGAGCCGGCCCGGGCGTCCACCTTCCCACGCCGGAGGGGACGCCACCGTTCCACGTCCGACGCTCCGCGCCATGGGGGAGCCTGCGCCCGGCGCGGGGGCTTCCTATGATGGGGGCGTGGCCACCCGTCCAGATGACCTGAGAGCGCGGCTGGAGGACCGAGCGGACCTCCTGGAGGCCACGCGCCTGCGCTACCGCGCGCTCAAGGGGGTGCTGGAGTCCTTCTTCTGGAAGGACCGGATCCGCAACCACTTCGAGCTCTTGCGCGAGGTGGCCATCGCCCAGCCGGAGGTGGACGCGACGCTGGCCGCGCTGCGGCGCCGCGTGGAGGCGGAGGGCTGGCCCCGCGACGCCGCGCCCGTCCGGCTGATGCACGAGGTGGAGCGCCTGCGCGAGGCCGTGGAGCGCGCGGCGGAGCGGCGGCTGGCCGCCAGCGCGTCCGACGGCGCGGAGGGCGAAGGGCCCACGACGCTGGGCGAGCGGCTGCTGCGCCTGGAGACGGAGGTGCTGGACGCGGCGCCGCTCCTGGGGGGCCGCGTCTGGGCCCAGGCGGTGGAGCTGTTGCCGCGCAACCTGCCGGAGCTGCGCGCCGCGTGCGCCGCGGGCGAGGTGTTCGAGCGCGTGTTCAAGCGCCCCGTGACGGAAGGGGCGCCGGCCTTCACGGACGAGGAGGCGCGGGAACTGGCCCGGGCGCTGCCCCTGGGGGCCGCCGCGCTGGTGTCGCTGTGGGAGCGGCTGGAGCGCTACGACAGCCGGGGGCGGGTGAAGGACTTCCTCCAGCGGCGCATGCGCCGGGCGCCGACGCGGGTGGCGCGCAGCGGGCCGGAGCTGCTGTTGCACGCGGCCTTCTGGCACGACGTGGCGCGGGTGCGGGTGCGCGCGGTGCTGGAGGCGGAGCTGTCGCCGGTGGTGCCGCGCGAGGTGGAGCTGCCCGCGCTCCTGTCCTGGCGGGCCGCGCTGTCGGAGGACCCGGCGCTGCGGCTGTCCGCGCGGAGCGTCTTCACGGAGGGGCGCGCGGGGTTGGTGGAGACGGCGGCGGCGCTGGCGGCGCTGTCTCGCGAGCGGCCGCGGGGTGCGTGGAATGAAGAGGTCGCGTGGTCGCGGCTGGAGCAGGCCGCGCTCCGGGCGCGCGCGGAGGAGGGGCCGGAGGCGGAGGCCCTGCGGGACGCGCTGCGCCTCTTCGTGATGCTGCGGGGCCAGGCGCGCACGCCCGCGCGGCTGTTCTCGCCGGAGCACGCGAAGCCCGCGGGGGGCGACGTGGCCCGGAACGGGGACCTGGTGGCGCTGGTGCAGGCGGCGCGTCACGCGGCGCTGCGGCAGGGCGGCTGAAGACAGACACCGGTTTGGGGCCGGTGGCAGGCTTCTGTTAGGTTGGACGGGCTGATTCCTTTCCCTGTCGGAATCCCCGCCCATGACCCAGCCTGTTCCTCCGCCGTCCGATGACGCGGCGCCGCTCCAGTTCGACCGCGCCGAGTTCACCGAAGCGCCCCCGGCGCCGAAGTGCTCCCTCTGCCAGCGCGCCATCAAGAGTGTGTATTACGACTTGAACGCGCGCCTGCTGTGCCCCGACTGCCGCGAGAACGTGGAAGCGGCGATGACGGGCGGCTCGAAGGTGAAGCGCTTCCTGAAGGCGTCGGTGTTTGGCTTTGGCGCGGCCATCGCGGGGGCGCTCGTCTATTGGGTGGTGAGCCTGTCGGGCTACAACATCGGCCTCGTCGCCATCCTGGTGGGGTGGATGGTGGGGACGGCGGTGTTCAAGGGCTCGGAGGGCCGCGGCGGCAGGGGTTACCAGTCGCTGGCGGTGGTGCTGACGTACCTGTCGGTGGCCGCGTCGCTGGCACCGGATGTGTACAAGGCGGTGTCGGCGCCGTCCTCCCAGGCGGAGGAGCCGGCGGACGCGGAGCCGGTGGATGAGGGGGTCCAGAAGTTCGCCGCGCTGGTGGGGACCGTGGTGGTGACTCCGGCGGCGCCGGTGTTCGTGGCGCTCGACAGTCCCATGTCCGGGCTCATCTACGGCTTCGCGCTGTTCGAGGCGTGGCGCCGCACGAAGCGGACGGAGCTGAACATCGGCGGGCCGTACAAGCTCCAGGAGGCGCCGGCCGAGGGCGAGGCCGCGCCGGCGGGGCAGGAGCAGGCCGTTGGCTGAGTCGCTCGCGGCGTCGCTCCTCACGCAGCGGTGTGAGGGGTGTGGTTCGGAGCTGTCGCCCCGGCGGCTCACGTGTCCGTCGTGCCAGCGGCTGGTGCACGCGAAGCGGCTGACGCAGTTGGCGGCGGATGCGCAGGCGGCGTCGGCGCGGGGCGCGCCGGTGGAGGCGCTGGCGCTGTGGCGTGAGGCCTTGGAGTTGTTGCCGCCGGGCACGTCGCAGCACGCGCAGGTGACGGCGAGGGTGACGGCGCTGAGTCAGCAGGCGGATGCGCAGGGATTGGCGGTGCCGCTGGCGGAGGCGGAGCGCAAGCGTTCGGGGATGCCGAAGGCGCTGGCCAGCATGGGCGCGGTGGGGCTGATGCTGTGGAAGTTCAAGTTCGTGCTGGCGCTGGTGTTGGGCAAGGGGAAGCTGCTGCTGCTCGGGCTCACGAACGCGAGCACGCTGTTCTCCATGATGTTCGCGGCGAGCGTGTATTGGACGATGTGGGGTTGGAGCTTCGCGCTGGGGCTGGTGGCCTGCATCTACGTACACGAGATGGGTCACGTGGCGTCGCTGCGGCGTCTGGGGATGAAGGCGGACGCGCCCATGTTCATCCCGGGCCTGGGCGCGTTCGTGCGCCTGAAGCAGGTGCCGGTGGATGAGCGCGAGGACGCGCGCGTGGGATTGGCGGGGCCCATCTGGGGCAGCGTGGCGGCGGTGGCGGCGCTGGTGGCGGCGGTGCTGACGGGGTGGAAGGCCCTGGGCGCCATCGCGCACGCTGCGGCCTGGCTGAACCTGTTCAACCTGGTGCCGCTGTGGCAGTTGGACGGTTCAAGAGGGTTCCGGGCGCTGGCGCGTCCGCAGCGGTGGATGGCGGTGGCCGTGCTGGGCGCGACGTGGTTCGCCACGGGAGAGAACCTGCTCCTGCTCATCGGGGGCGTGGCGATGTTCCGGGCCCTGCTCACGCCCGCGTCGGAGAAGGGCGATGTGCGCACGCTGGTGGAATACAGCGCGCTGGTCGTGGGCCTGGGCGCGCTGGGCTGGGCCGCGCAGCACTGGACGGGAGCGACGGCGGCGCTGTGACGCAGGTGATGGCGAAACTGTGCGCGGCCATCGCGCTGCTCACGGCCTGTGCTGGCGGGAGCACGCGGCGCTCCGCGCACGGTGACTTGCGCTTCGTCGACACGGAGACCGCCGCGAGGCTGCGTCATGCGGCCCTTGTCGCCGAGCAGGGTGTTTCTTCCACCACGGCCTCTGTCCTGGTCCAGGCCGCCCCGGTCATCCTCGGCTTGATGCAGCGGGACCACAGCGCGGATGAGCTGGAGGAGCGACTCGTGGAATGTGCCGTCGAGGCCGAGCGTCAGGGCAATGCGCATTTCTTCCAGGGCCGTCCTCCGACGCGGCAGGAGTGCCGCGAGGTGGTGGGGCGCGACCGCTGCGGCAACCCCATCACCCGGGCCATGCAGCTCGGAAAGCAGAAGCACGTCCTGGCTCTTCAGTGCGCGGAGGAGGTGCTCAAGGAGCTATGGGCCGCGCCCTACAGCATCGAGCAGCGCTATCGCTACTATCCGAATGCCCGGTTCGTGGAGCCCCTCAGCCGGGAGAAGGAGACGCGGATGCTCGCCGAGGGCTGCACCGATGAGCTCCGAGGCACGATCAAGCCGGACCTTGTCCTCCATGCGGACCGGAGTCTGAACAAGGCCGCGCTCATCCTCGACTTCAAGTTCCCCTGCCCTGAAAGCAACGAACCGCAGTGGACCGTCTATGGGGAGGGCAGTCCCTACGATGGAAAAACGCAGGAGAAGGTCTACGAGGAGGCGCTTGGTGGGAGAGCCCGGCTCGTTTCTCCTCGCAAGGGAGTTGTGGGCCAGCCATGAGCGCGAACTTCCCGACCCTTCGTCTTCATTACAGGGATGGCGCGGTCGCGGCCCGCGACGGTGTCGTGGTCGCGTTCTTCATCCCCCACGACCACAGGATCGTGACCCAGGCGTGTTGGCGCGCCTTGCAGGCCTACGTTCGAGCCATCCCGCCGCAGTCGCTGAACTGGTACGGCGCGGACGATGGGGATGTCCTTGAGCTGGATGCGGACGGATGGGAAGTCATTCGCAAGCGGATGGTGGAGCGACCCTCCCGCCTGGCCTGGCACGTCGACTTGTCCGACCTGCCTGGAGGAACCGGAGGGTACCAGTTCGAGTACCACAGCTGGCGGATCGAGCCCCCGATCCGCGATGCGTCCGCCACAGCGATGTCCTTCACATTTCCGACCGAGTTCCTCCTGGAACAGGGCCCCCAGCGGATGCGTGCCCTGGTGGTGGAGCTGGCTCGGGAGCTGCCCTTCCATTTCGGCTACGCGAGCTTCGCCCTTGCCTCTCGATCGGGCTCCTGGACCGCAGGGGACTGGAAGGTCCTGGAAGAATACTCCGCGCGCTATCTAGGGGTGGACCTGCCCGCTGTCGCCAGCCTCGGTTACGTCATCGGGACCCACGCCCTGGGCGCCCACTGGCTTACCTTCCTGGGCCCACCGCTGTTGGACCGGCTCGGTGGCATTGAAGCGCTGCGGCAGGCACTCCCGTTTCCGGAGGTCTCCTTCCTCCCCATGGACCACGAACGCCTGCTGCTGACCCTGAGCGAATGGCCCGAGGCCATCGACATCGAGACATCAGCCGTTCCACCCCAGTACCGCGCCCTGGCCTGCCTGTTGAAACCCTTCATGTACGAGCCAGGAGAGAACGACACCGGGATCGGGAGCTACCTGGACCGCTGGCGGCGACGGCTCTGTCCGTAGCGCTCCCGCGCCCACCAGCCAGGCATCACCCGCTGAATCCCGCGCACCGCCGGCCGCCGCATCTGTAGTACGAAGGACGGCCCCTTCTCGGTGACGCTGTGCGCCTCCTCTCGCTCCAGGTCCAGGACTTCCGCAACCTCCCGGCGGTGCAGCTCGCGCCCAGCACCCACGCGACCATCGCCGTGGGCCAGAATGGGCAGGGGAAGACCAACCTCCTGGAGGCGCTCTACTTCCTCGCCACCCTCAAGCCGCTGCGCGCCGGCCGCCTCTCCGAACTCGTCCGCTGGGGCTCCCAGGCCGCCCGTGTCACCGGCCGCTTCCTCCTCAAGGGCGCCGAGCGCGAAATCTCCGTCGAGGTCGGCGGCGGCACCCGCCAGGCCCTCGTGGACGGCAAGAAGGCCGCCAGCCTCGAGGACTACTTCGGCGGCGTCTCCGTCGTCGCCTTCACCCCGGATGACCTGGAGGTCATCAAGGGCGGCCCCGACGCCCGCCGCGCCTTCCTCGACCGCGCCGTCTTCAACCGCTTCCCCGCCTTCCTCAAGGAGAGCCGCGAGTACGCCCGCGCCCTCAAGAACCGCAACCGCCTGCTGCGTGAAGGCGCCACCGTCGACGCCGCGTACCTCGACGCGTACGACGAGACCCTCGCCCGCTCGGGGGCGCGCCTCTACGCCCGCCGACGCGCGCTGATGGCCGAGCTCGCGCCCCGCGCCCAGGCCACCTTCGCGTCCATCGGCCGCACCGCCGACCCCGCCGTCTACGGCTACCACCCCGCGCACCTCGGCGCGGACTTCGCCCACGCCGACGAGGCCGCGCTCGCCTCCGCCCTGCGCGAGGCCCTGTCCGCGCGCCTGCGCCGCGACCTGGACCGCGGCTTCACCTCCGTGGGCCCGCACGTGGATGACGTCTCCGTCACGCTGGGCGGCCGCAGCGCGCGCGCCTACGCGAGCCAGGGACAGCAGCGCGCCCTGGTGCTGGGCTGGAAGATCGCGGAGATTGAAAACCTGGAGGCCGCCATGGGCTTCCTCCCCCTGCTGCTCCTGGATGACGTCTCCAGCGAACTGGACCCCGAGCGCAATGCCTACCTCATGGGCTACCTCGCCCGGAGCGGCGCGCAGGTCTTCCTCACCACCACCGACGCGGGGCTCGTCCGGGCCGCCGCCGCCAGTGACACCCTCTGGCTCACCGTCCACGCGGGACAGGTGGCCACCGAGGCACCGCCCGCCCCCTAGTCAGTGCACCCGCCGCCGGTGGTGCCAGGGCCAGTGCACCGGCCTGCGGCCCGGGTGATGGGGCAGCTCCTGCCGCGTCACGTGCCCGAAGTACTCGAAGCGGAACTCCGCCCAGAGCAGCCCGAACGCCACCGCGAACAGGAACACCGCCAGCGTCAGCCACCACGCCGTGCCCGTGGCCAGCGCGATGATGAACAACACCCCCAGCACCGCCGACAGCCCCAGCGACAAATCCCGCAGGCGCTTCGACTCGCTCCAGGCCATTCCCATGGTCAGCATGGAGAGCGCCAGCAGCGGCCACGCCAGCCAGTACGCCGTGCGCGCGTACAGGTTGGCAATCGACAGCAGGAACAATCCGAATCCGAATATCGCCAGTCCGCCGTCCATCTCATCCTCCTCGGTGAGAGTCCCCCGGCTCCCGGCTGAACATGCGCCCTGCTCATGCCCGCATGCACCCCACCTTCCCCAGTCCGACCGGGGACACGGCGGGAGAGCGGCCCCCGGACCCCCTCCGGAATACGCGGCCCAGGGCCCGGAAGTCGACGTTCGCTCCCGTTGGCTCCGACGAAGTTCTTGCGGAGCCGCCGGGCGTGCACCATGACGAGGTCCCACCGTCCCACCGGGCCCCCGGGACGCTTGAAATGGTGCCATGCCGCGCTTGCTGCTGACGCTCGTGCTGTCCGCCCTCCTCGCGGGGTGCCACCGCCCGACGTTCAAGGACTCGGTGCTCCAGAAGCCCGACGTGAAGTACAGCGTCGGCCCGCTCTCCAATGAGGTCTGGGAGCGCCGCGGCTTCTCCGACAACGACCTCGCCTTCGTGGAGCGCGGCGAAACCGGCCGCGTCATCGCGGTCAACTCCACCTGCCGGGACTACGACGACCCGTCCCTCCAGGTCCTCACGAAGCACCTGCTCATGGGCTTCACCGAACGTCAGGACCTGGGCCAGCGCACCTTCCCCCTGGACGGCCGCGAGGCCCTGCGCAGCCGCTACATCGCGAAGCTCGACGGCGTGCCCGTGTCGCTGGAGCTGGTGGTGCTGAAGAAGGACAACTGCGTCTTCGACTTCAGCTACGTCGCCCCCGTGGGCACCGCCGACGCGCGCATGGCGGACTTCGAGAGCGTCTTCCAAGGCTTCCACGGGGAGCGCCGGCGATGATGCCCGAGGCGAAGCTCTTCGCCGGCGGCCCCAGCCTCAAGGAGCGCCTGCGCGAGCGCATGGAGTCCCTGGGCGCCCTGTCCGTGATGACCGGCCAGGTGTTCAGCCGCGCCGTGCGCCCGCCCTATGACTGGGCCGGCCTCATCTTCCACACCGAATCACTGGGCGTGCGCTCGCTGCCCATCGCGCTGCTCACCGCGACGTTCGCGGGGCTCGTCATCTCCCTGCAGTTCGGCTACTTCCTCGCCCGCTTCGGCGTGCAGTACACCGTGGGCCGCGTGGTCATCCTCACGCTGTTCCGCGAGCTGGCCCCCGTGCTCACCGCCCTCACCGTGGGCGCGCGCATCGGGTCCGGCATCGCCGCGGAGCTGGGCTCCATGACCGTGACGGAGCAGGTGGACGCCATCCGCGCGCTGGGCGCGGACCCCTTGCGCAAGCTGGTGGTGCCGCGCGTGTTCGCGTGCCTCATCGTGCTGCCGGTGCTCACCGTGTTCTCGGACGTGGTGGGCCTGGTGGCGGGCGCGCTGGTGGTGAAGTCCCAATACGGCATCCCGCTGGATCAGTTCTCCCAGGGCGCGCTGGACGCAGTGCTGATGGGCGACTTCGTCTCCGGCGTCATCAAGGGCGCGGTGTTCGGGCTCATCATCGGCATCGTCGGCTGCTTCAAGGGGCTGGCGGTGGAGGGCGGCACGGAGGGCGTGGGCCGCGCCACCACGCAGACGGTGGCCATCACCTCCGTCACCGTGTGCCTGGCGGACTTCTTCATCACGAAAATCACGCTCTACTTCTGAAGCCGCCCGCACCATGCGCAAGGCCCACCTCCACAGAGACCCCGCCGTCCCGTTCACGTTCCGCAAGCCCACGCCGGGCGAGGAGCTCATCCGCTTCGACGGGCTCATCAAGCAGTTCGGCCCCAAGCGCATCTACGACGGCGTGGACCTGGACGTGCGCGCGGGCGAGACGCTGGTGGTGCTGGGCGGCTCCGGCGTGGGCAAGAGCGTGCTGCTCAAGTGCCTCATCGGGCTCATGCACCCGGACGGCGGCAGCATCCTGTTCGAGGGCTACGACCTGGCGAAGTTCTCCGAGGCGCAGTTCCTGGAGGTCCGCAAGCACGTGGCCATGGTGTTCCAGGGCGCGGCGCTGTTCGACTCGCTCAGCGTGGCGGAGAACGTGGCGTACCCCCTGCGCGAACACTTCCCCACCATGTCCCGCGCGGAGGTCCAGAAGCGCGTGGCGGAGAAGCTGGAGCTGGTGGACCTGCCCAACACGGAGAAGCTGATGCCGTCGGACCTGTCCGGCGGCATGCGCAAGCGCGTGGGGCTGGCGCGCGCCATCGCCACGGACCCGGAGGTCATCCTCTGGGACGAGCCCACGACGGGCCTGGACCCCGTCACCACGCAGACCATCAATGAGCTGATTGAGTCCATGAAGCAGCGCCTGGGCGCGACCTCCATCGTCGTCACGCACGACATGGTGAGCGCCTTCGTGCTGGCGGACCGGATGGCCATGCTGGCCAACCGCAAGATTGTCCAGGTGGGCACCCCGGAGGAGATGCGCCGCTCCCAGGTGCCGGAGGTGCGCGCCTTCATCGACGCGCGCCGCCTGGAGCTGAACCCCCGAGGAACACCATGAGTCTCTTCACCTCGACCTCGAAGGAGAAACGCCTGGCCGTGCGGGCGGGCCTCTTCGTCGCCGTCGGCCTGGCGGTGGCCGGCGTCGTCGTCTTCTTCATCGGCCGCGAGTCCAACCTCTTCCAACGCCAGGTCATCTTCCGCGCCTACTTCCAGAGCGTGGACGGCCTGAGCGACCAGTCCCCCGTGTGGATTGGCGGCCTGAAGGTGGGCCGCGTGAACAGCGTGTCCTTCTCCCAGGACCTGAAGGACAGCCGCCTGGAGGTGGAGTTCCAGGTGGCCAGCGCCTACGCCAACCGCGTGCGCGCGGACTCCGTGGCCCGCCTCACCAGCATGGGCGTGCTGGGCGACAAGGCCGTGGACATCTCCCTGGGCAGCGCGGACCAGCCGCCCGTGGAGCCCGGCGGCGTCGTGAAGTCCGCCAGCGGCGGGGACCTGTCCAAGCTGATGACCAGCGCCAGCCGGGTGATGGAGAACTCCGTCGAAATCAGCGAGTCCCTCAAGGACGCCGTGAAGACCTACACGAACCCGGACCTGTCCAAGGACCTGGCCCGGAGCGTCGCCTCGCTGCGCAAAATCATCGAAGAGGTGGAGAAGGGCAACGGCGCCCTGCACGCCCTCATCTACGACCCGCGCATGGGCCAGGAGGTGAACACGCTGCTGGCCAACGCGTCCGGCGCCGCGAAGCGCATGGACGGAGCCCTGGGCCACGTGGAGGCCATCCTGGGCGAGGTGCGCCGGGGGGACGGTACCGCGCACGCGCTCATCTACGGCCAGGACGGCGCGGTGGCCATGCGCGAGCTGGGCGAGGCGGCCGGCCAGCTCGCGGGCCTGCTGGAGGACGCGAAGAAGAGCCCCAACGGCGCCGTGCACCAGCTCATCTACGGCGACGCGAAGGGCATGTTCGCGGACCTGGGCAGCGCCGCCGCGGACATCAAGCAGATCACCGCCACCGTGGCCCGGGGGGACGGCACCCTGGGCGCGCTCGTCAACGACCCCACCGTCTACGACGACCTGCGCGAGGTGCTGGGCAACGTGAAGCGCAACCGCATCCTCCGCGCCCTGGTGCGCTTCTCCGTGAGCAACCGCGAGAACCTGGACCGGGTGGGCGCCCCCCAGACGGCGCCCACCCCGCTCACGCCCGACGACGGGGGCACCCCCGCGAAGCCCGACGGCGCGCCCACCCCCTCCGCTCCCTGAGCCTTCCGGGAGGTCCGGGAAAAAAAGTACGCCGGGCTGTGGCCGTTTTTCCCGTGCCGGGGTCCCCGTCCAGGGGCTCCGGCATTTTTCATTTCACGGGCTGAAACACCGCCAGGCCGCATCCCGGCCTGTGACGCTTGGCTTGTCTTTGGTGGTTTACGCCAAGTTCAAAATTGTCGCGTGATTTGACTTTCTCTGTTTCATCCGTGTATCAATTTTCCGCCCCATTTCTCTAGGAGTTGGGAAACGATGCTTCGTCACGTCGCGCAGCGTGGTGGTCGTCTCGCCGTTGTCTTTGGCACCCTGATGTCCCTGGCGGGCTGCAGCAGCAGCGCCCCGACTTCCGAGGAGCAGACTCCGGCGGCTCCCGCGGAGGAGACCACCGCGCAGGCCATTCCCCACCGCGGCTGTGCGACCATCGAGCCGTCCGCGCAGGAGAAGGCGGAGATTGAAGCGGCGCTGGCCAACCGCGTGCAGGAGAAGCGCGCGGTGGGTTCGGTGAACGTGCCGGTGTACTTCCACGTCATCAACAAGGGCGCGGGCCTCGCCAACGGCGACATCCCGGACTCGCAGATCACCGCGCAGATGAACGTGCTGAACGCGGCGTACGCCAACACGCCGTTCTACTTCACGCTGGCCGGTACGGACCGCACCACGAACAGCACCTGGTTCAACCTGGGCCAGGGCACGGCGGCGGAGAAGAAGATGAAGTCCGCGCTGCGCAAGGGCGGCGCCAACGCGCTGAACCTCTACTCGGCGAACCTGTCCGGCGGTCTGCTCGGCTGGGCGACGTTCCCCTCCAGCTACAAGAGCCAGCCCTCCATGGACGGCGTGGTCATGCTCTACAGCAGCGTCCCCGGCGGCTCCGCGGCCCCCTACAACGAGGGCGACACGGCCACGCACGAGGTCGGCCACTGGCTGGGCCTGTACCACACGTTCCAGGGCGGCTGCGCCAGCCCGGGTGACTCCGTCAGCGACACGCCGCCGGAGGCCTCGCCCGCCTATGGCTGCCCGGTGGGTCGTGACACCTGCGCCGGCGGCGGCGTGGACCCCATCTACAACTTCATGGACTACACCGACGACAGCTGCATGAACGAGTTCACGCCGGGCCAGGTGGCCCGCGCGGACAGCCTGACGGCGCAGTACCGCTAGTCCCCGGCCTCGCTTCCTGAAGTCCAAGGCGCCGGAGTCCCCGCTCGCAGGGGGACTCCGGCGCCTTCCTGCTTCGGGATGAAACACAGACAGGACAGGTCGCGACAGGGGACGCGCGGTTCGCCTGATGAGAGTTCGATGAGAATTCAGCTTTTCATGGCCCGTTGACTTTGGCGGTTTCATCCGTGTATTTCTGGATGACCCACTTTCCTAGGAGTCGGGAAACATGTTCCGTCACGTCGCGCAGCGCGGTGGCCGTATCGCGGTGGTTGTTGGCACCCTGATGTCCCTGGCGGGCTGTAGCAGCAGCGCCCCGACTTCCGAGGAGCAGACTCCCGCGGCTCCCGCGGAGGAGACCACCAACGCGCAGGCCATTCCGCACCGCGGCTGCGCCACCGTGGAGCTGTCCGCCCAGGAGAAGGCGGAGGTTGAAGCGGCGATCGCGGGCCGCGTGCAGGCGAAGCGCGCGGTGGGCTCGGTGAACGTGCCGGTGTACTTCCACGTCATCAACAAGGGCGCGGGCCTCGCCAACGGCGACATCCCGGACTCGCAGATCACCGCGCAGATGAACGTGCTGAACGCGGCGTACGCCAACACCCCGTTCAAGTTCACGCTGGCCGGCACGGACCGCACCACGAACAGCACCTGGTACACCGTCACGCCGAACAGCCCGGCCGAGACGAGCATGAAGAACACCCTGCGCAAGGGTGGCAAGGAGTCGCTCAACCTCTACACCGCGAACATCGGCGGTGGCCTGCTGGGCTGGGCGACCTTCCCCTCCAGCTACAGCAGCGCGCCGAAGATGGACGGCGTGGTCATCCTCTACAGCAGCGTCCCCGGCGGCACGGCGTCCCCCTACAACCTGGGCGACACGGGCACGCACGAGGTCGGCCACTGGGTGGGCCTGTACCACACGTTCCAGGGCGGCTGCGCCAGCCCGGGTGACTCCGTCAGCGACACGCCGCCGGAGGCCTCGCCCGCGTACGGCTGCCCCGCGGGCCGCGACACCTGCGCCGGTGGCGGCGCGGACCCCATCTACAACTTCATGGACTACACGGACGACAGCTGCATGAACTCGTTCACCGCCGGCCAGGTGGCCCGCGCGGACAGCGTGACGGCGACGTACCGCTAGTCAACGTTCGGCCTATGAAGTTCCAGACGCCGGAGTCCCCAGTGCACGGGACTCCGGCGTCTTCATTTTCCAGCGTGGACAAGCCGGGCGCGCGCTGGCCACAGTGGGGGGCCGCCCTCCGCCGTCTCATCGGGAAAGGGGGGCCTCAGGAGGCGTGGCGCCGTGAGAGACCTGTTGATGATTCCCGGGCCGGTGGACGTGGACGCGGAGGTGTTGCAGGCGATGTCCGGGCCGGTCCCCGGACACCTGGACGCAGGCTTCATCGCCACCTTCGGCCGGGCCCTGAAGCGCCTGCGCGAGGTGTCGCTCGCGCCCGGCTCGCAGCCCTTCGTCGTCTCCGGCAGCGGCACGCTGGCCATGGAGCTCGCCGTGGCGAACATCGTGGAGCCCGGCGACCGCGCGCTGGTGGTGAACACCGGCTACTTCAGCGACCGCATGGCCCACATCCTGGAGCGCCACGGCGCGAAGGTGACGCACGTGCGCGCGGGCGCCGTGGGCAGCACCCCGGACGTGGCCCAGGTGGAGGCGGAGCTCCAGCGCGGCGGCTTCAAGCTGATGACCGTCACCCACGTGGACACCTCCACCGCGGTGCTCGCGCCCGTGGAGCCGCTGGTGAAGGCCGCGCGCCAGCACGGCGTCCTGGCCGTGGTGGACGGCGTGTGCGCCACCGCCGGCGAGGCCTTCCACCAGGACGCGTGGGGCGCGGACGTGTACCTCACCGCCAGCCAGAAGGCGGTGGGGGTGCCGCCGGGCCTGGCGCTGCTCACCGTGAGCCCCCGCGCGCTCGCCGCGTGGAGGGCGCGCAAGGCGCCGGTGGCCAGCGTGTACGCGGACTGGGCGGAGTGGCTGCCGGTGATGGAGGCCTACGAGGCCGGCAAGCCCGCCTACTTCGCCACCCCGCCCACGCCCCTGGTGTGCGCGCTGGACGTGAGCCTGGGGCAGATCCTGGCGGAGGGCATGGAGCCCCGCTTCGAGCGCCACCGCCGCATGGCCCGCGCCTTCCGTGCCGCCTGGAGCGCGCTGGGTCTGCGGCTCGTCCCCGCGTCGGAGGCCGTGGCCGCCAACACCCTGAGCGCCGTGTACTACCCGGACGGCGTGGACGCGTCGCTCGTGGGCCGCGTGAAGGCGCAAGGGGTCGCCATCGCCGGCGGCCTCCACCCCGAAATCAAGGCGCGCTACTTCCGCGTGGGGCACATGAACCGCGTCAGCGCCGGAGACGTGCTCGTCACCGTGGGCGCCATCGAACGCGCCCTCAGCGCCGCCGGCCACCGCGCCGCCGCCTCCGGAACGGCCGTCTCCGCCGCCCAGGCCGTCCTCTCCGGGTAGGACGCTGTGTGGGGCGCGGACCTCAGCCTTTCTCAGTGTTCAAGAACGGCCATCCGCGCCCCTATTAGATTGGGGTAAACTCCGGGATAATGGCAGGTACTTCCTGGCTTCCTTGGATTTCTTGTCGTTTTTGTGGAATTGTGTGATTGCGCTGCACGGTGTGAGCGGGGCGTGGGCCCCGGCACCTGTGAGGGGGAAAGGGCTGCGCTGGTGAAGGGGACCCGGGCAATGGGGGGGGGCCTGATGCCAGCGCTCGAAGCAGGAGAGGTCGGTATGGATCGCGGACCGGTGGAAGGTTCGTCGAAGGCGGCGGCGGGCAGGGCGGAGCAGAGCGCGGCGTGGCACCTGACGGAGCGGTGCCTGGCCGCGACCCCGGAGGACGGGGCGCGGGGGATGTTCTTCCTGGGCGTGGTGAAGGTGGTGGGCTTCCTCCAGGGCGAGGAGGCCGGGGCCACCTGCCTGGCGGCGTCCGGGCTGAAGGACCTGAGCGCCGCGGACCTGTACCCGGTGACGCACTTCCTGCCGATGGTCGCCGAGGCGACGTGGCTCCTGCGCCCCCAACTGGGCGACTGGGCGCAGGCGCTGCGGTACATCGGGACGCAGGCCACGGTGGACTTCCTGTCCTCCATGTTCGGCCGGGAGCTGATGCAGGCCGCCGGCCGCAACCCGTGGCGGATGCTCCAGCACATGGCCGAGGGCTACCGCGCCGCGGTCAGCTACGGCGAGCGCAGCGTGCTCTGGACGGGCGACCACAGCGCCCGCTTCGTGATGCGCCGGGACTTCATGCCCACGCCGTACCACGAGGGCGTGCTCCAGGCCGCCCTGGAGGCCGTGGGCGCCCAGGACGTCCAGGTCCACGGGCGGCAGCTGTCCCTGCTGGACACCGAGTACGACGTCTCCTGGTAATCCGAGGACACCCCGCGCAAGTGCGGGGTCCCGGCGCGGGACGTTCACCAGCCACCGCTCGGTGTTGAACGTCCGCCATTTCTCCCGCTGGCGTGACAGGGAGGGCCACTAGCATGGATGAAGAGGCCCACACCCCACGGGAGGAGCAACGCGAATGGATGCAGCACGAGGCTCCCGGCCGCAGGGGCGTTGTCCGGCCCCGGGGCTGATGGGCGGGGCCCGGGCATGACGCCCTTCCGGCTGTTGCTGGTGGAGGACAGCATCAATGACGCGGCGCTGGTGACGGCGGAGCTGGAGCAGGCGGGCTACCTGCCCACGGCCCGGCGCGTGGAGACGCTGGAGGCGCTGCGGGACGCGCTGGCCGCGGAGCCATGGGACCTGGTGCTGTGCGACGACCGGCTGCCGCGCTTCAACGCCCTGGACGTGCTGGCGCTCCTGCATGCGCAGGGGCGGGACGTGCCCCTCATCGTCCTGTCCAGCCAGCTGAGCGAGGAGCAGGCCGTCACGCTGATGAAGGCGGGCGCGCGCGACTGCTTCTCCAAGGACCGGATGGCCCGGCTGGGGCCGGCGGTGGCGCGTGAGCTGGAGGAGACGCGCGTGCGGCGCGAGCGCGCGCGGGCGGAGCTGGACCGGGACATCCTCGCCAAGGCCAGCGAGCTGCTCACCGCGTCCCTGGAGCAGGCGGCGCGGCTGGATCAGCTGGTGCAGTTGATGGTGCCCCGGGTGGCGGACTGGTGCGCGTTCTTCCTCCAGGACCCGGACCAGGGCGGCCTGCGGCTGGTGGCGCTGGCGCACCCGGACGCGGAGCGGCGCGCCCATGCCTGGAAGCTGGACCAGCGCTTCCCCCTGGACCCCCAGGCCGCCGCGGGCCCCTCGCACGTGCTGCGCACCGGCCAGCCGGAGTTCATGCCGGACGTGCGCCGGCGCCCGGTGCCCATCACGAAGGACCCGGCGCACCAGCGCGCCATTGAAGGCCTGGGGCTGCGCTCGGTGGTGAACGTGCCCCTGCCGGGCAACGAAACGCGGCTGGGCGTGCTGTCCATGGGCACGCTGGGGGAGCGCGCGCTCGCGCCGGTGGACCTGGCGCTGGCGCAGGAGCTGGCGCGCCGGACGGGGCTGGTGCTGGAGAACACCCGGCTCTTCCAGGAGGCCCGTGAGGCGGTCCGCCTGCGCGACGAGTTCCTCACCGTGGCCGCGCATGAGCTGCGCACGCCCCTCACCACGCTGCGGCTGCAGCTGGGCACGCTGTTGCAGCGCTCGGAGGCGCACCACCTGGAGCCGGACGTGGTGACGCGGCTGGAGCGCAGCGTGCGCCAGGTGCGCCGGCTGGGCACGCTGGTGGAGGGCCTCCTGGACGTGTCCCAGCTGTCCAGCGGCGAGCTGTCGCTGATGCCCGAGCACTTCGACCTGGAGGAGCTGGTCGCGGAGGTGCTGGAGCGCTACCAGGCGGAGGCTCGCGCGGCCGGATGCGAACTGCGCCAGTCCCCGCGCCACGGGCTCTGGGGGACGTGGGACCGGCTTCGGGTGGACCAGGCCGTGGCGGCGTTGATATCCAACGCGCTCAAGTTCGGTCCGGGGCGGCCGGTGGAGGTGGACGTGGGGCGGGAAGGGGGCTTCGCGCGCATCCAGGTGCGCGACCGGGGCATTGGCGTGCCCGTGGACCAGGTGGAGCGCATCTTCGAGCGCTTCGGCCGCGCCGTCAGCTCGCATTCTTATGGAGGCCTGGGCCTGGGGCTGTACCTGGCCCGCCGCGCCGCGGAGGCGCACGGCGGCCGGGCCTGGGCGGAGCCCGTCGCGGGCGAGGGTGCGCGCTTCACGCTGGAGCTGCCATTGGAGAAGGAGGCGCGCGAGTGAGCCGGCCGCTGTTGGTGGTGGATGACGACACGGACCTGCGGGAGGCGCTGGAGGAGGTCCTGCGCGACGCGGGCTACACCGTGCTGGGGGCGGGCAACGGCCTGCAGGCGCTGGAGGTGCTCCGCCGGGAGCCGGTGCCCCCGTGCCTGGTGCTGCTGGACATGATGATGCCGGTGATGGACGGCGCCACCTTCGGCCGCCAGATGCGCCAGGTGCAGGCGTGGCGCGACATCCCCGTGCTCGTCTTCTCCGCGTCCGCCAACGCGCGCCAGGTGGCGGAGGAGATGGGCGCCTGCGGCTACCTGCGCAAGCCGGTGGACGTGGAGACGCTCCTCAAGGCCGTGGGGGCCAACAAGGCCCCCGAAGTCGTCTGAGACTCCCGGTGTCTGTCCTCTCCGCGGGCGGACCGGCTCGCCCGTGTTGACGCTGCGCGAGAGGCCCTGGTAAGTGCATCCTTAACACTTTTCCCGCGAGGCCTGTCCGATGAATCCCCACATGCTCGCCCAGCTCCTGGTCCAGCTCATCGTCATCATCGCGGTGTCCCGGTTGATCGGCCGGGGGGCGCGCTGGCTGGGGCAGCCCCTGGTCATCGCGGAGGTGGTGGCGGGCATCGCGCTGGGCCCGTCGCTGCTGGGCTGGCTGGCGCCGGACGCCATGCGCTGGCTGTTCCCGCCGGAGTCCATGCCGTTCCTGAAGATGCTGGCCGAGGTCGGCCTGGTGCTCTTCATGTTCCTGATTGGCCTGGAGCTGGACCCCAAGCTGCTCAAGGGGCGGGGCCACGCGTCGGTGGCCATCAGCCACTCCAGCATCATCACCCCGTTCGCCCTGGGCGCGGCGGCGGGCGCGCTGTGGCTGTACAAGTCGCTGTCCAGCCCGGACGTGCCGTTCTCCTCGTTCGTGCTGTTCATGGGCGTGTCCATGAGCATCACGGCCTTCCCGGTGCTGGCGCGCATCCTCACCGAGCGCGGGCTCATGCAGTCGAAGCTGGGCGCCATCGCCATCGCGTGCGCGGCGGTGGACGACGTGACGGCGTGGTGCATCCTGGCGTTCGTGGTGTCTCTGGTGCGCGCGTCGGACCTGGCGCACGCGGCGCTCACCACGGTGTTCGCGCTGCTCTACATCGGCTTCATGCTGGTGCTGGTGAGGCCGTTCCTCGCCCGGCTGGGCGCGCGCGTGGCCAACCGCGAGGGGCTCACCCAGAACGTGGTGGCCATCACGATGATGATGCTGCTCGGCTCCGCGTGGACCACCGAATACATCGGCATCCACTCGCTCTTCGGCGCCTTCATGTTCGGCGCGGTGATTCCCAAGGAGGGAGGGCTGGCGGCGGCGCTGGCGGAGAAGCTGGAGGACGTGGCCGTCGTGCTGCTGTTGCCCGTGTTCTTCGCCTTCAGCGGCCTGCGCACGCAGCTGGGCCTGCTGGCCACGCCGGAGGCGTGGCTCACGTGCGGCGCCATCATCGTCCTGGCGTGCCTGGGCAAGTTCGGCGGCAGCGCGGTGGCCGCGCGCCTCACCGGCCTGCGGTGGCGGGAGGCGGGGGCCGTGGGCGTCCTGATGAACACGCGCGGCCTGATGGAGCTCATCGTGCTCAACCTGGGCCTGGACCTGGGCGTCATCTCGCCCACGCTCTTCACGATGATGGTCATCATGGCGCTGGTCACGACCTTCATGACCACGCCGCTGTTGCGCCTGCTGTATTCGCCGGAGGAGCTGGCGCGCGAGAAGCTGGTGCAGGCGCCCGAGCCGGTGCTGCCGGCCTCCGCGTACACGGTGCTCCTGTGCGTGTCGCACGGGCAGGCCGGCCCGGGCATGGCGGTGCTGTCGCGCGCGCTGTCGGGCGAGCGCAACGAGGCGAACCTCTACGCGCTGCACCTCTTGTCGCCGGAGCGCTCGCTCAAGGCCCGCGGGGAGGAGGCCCTGGACCCCGTGGCCGCGTCGGGCGGCGCGCTGGCGCCCCTGGTGGGCCGGGCGGAGAAGCTGGGGCTGTCGGTGCGCACGCTGTCGTTCGTTTCGTCGGAGCCCGCGCGGGACATCTGCCGCACGGCCCAGGCCAAGCGCGCGGACCTGGTGCTGCTGGGCTGGCACAAGCCGCTCTTCAGCCAGACGGTGCTGGGCGGCACGGTGCGTGAGGTGATGCAGGAGGCGGGCGGCACGGTGGCGGTGCTGGTGGACCGCGGCCTGTCACAGGTGCGCCGGGTGCTGGTGCCCTTCGTGGGCAGCCGGCATGACCGGGCGGCGCTGGGCCTGGCGCGACGGCTGGTGAAGCAGGCCGGTGCGGAGGTGACGGTGCTGCACGTGACCTCTCCCGAGGGCTCGGGCGCGGGCCGCGCGCAGGTGGAGGAGCTGTTCCCCGCGGAGGAGGGCGCCTCCGTGAAGCTCAAGGTGGTGCGCCACGCGTCGCCGGAGGACGCGGCGCTGGCGGAAGCGAAGGCGGGTTACGACCTCGTCGTGGTGGGCCTGGGGGCCGAATGGGGCCTGGAAGACCGGCTGTTCGGCGTGCAGCGCGAGCGCATCGTTCGCGACGCGCCCGCCTCGCTGCTGCTCGTGTGTCATCCGGAGACGGCGACGCTGCCGGCCCGGACCCCGGAGGAGGCCCGGGCGCAGGGGGCGACGCCGGACCCGACGCCGACGCAGCCGCTCGGCGCGCGGAGCTGACCGCCATGCACCTGGGAGCCACACTGCGCCTGTTGCGGGTGGACGCGGGGCTGTCCCTGCGCGACCTGGCCCGGCGCATCGGCGTGTCGAGCGCCTACTTGAGCCGCGTGGAGAACGGCGTGGACGCGCCGCCCACGCAGGAGCGGCTGACGGCCATCGCCCGGGAGCTGGACGTGCCCCCGGGGCTGCTCATGGACGTGGCCAACCGGGTGAGCCCGTACGTCGCGGGCTACCTGGAGGACGTGCCCGCGGCGGGGACGCTGATGCTGGACATCGCGCGGCGCAAGCTCACCGGCGCCCAGCTGGCGCGCGTGCGGGCCTTCCTGGACGCGGAGTTCCCCCTGCGCGAGGTGCGCGGCGATGAGCCCGTGCCCCCGCTGGGGCCGCTCCTGAGCACGGAGCGGGTGGTGGTGCAGCTCTCCTGCGGAGACTACGAGGACGCGCTGGACGTGGCGGCCGGGCGGCTGGCGGCGGCGCTGCCCGGAGTGGACGCGGCGGCGCTCGCGGAGGGCCTGCGCAAGCGGGAGGACGAGGTCCCGTCCCAGGTGGGCAACGGCGTGGCGGTGCCGCACGCGTTCGTGGCCGGAGCGGCCCCGGTGGCGGCGCTGGTGACGCTGGCCCGGCCCCTGAAGGTGGACGCCCCGGACGGCCTGCCCCTGCGGCTGGTGGTGGCGCTGGTGGACGGCCACGTGGGCCGCGCGCGGCTGATGCGGCTGGCGCACGTGGCGCGCCTTGCGGGGCGCGGGCTGGCGGACCGGCTCCACGGCCTGGAGGAACCCCAGCGGGTGCTGGAGACGCTGGAGGAGCTGGAGGCGCTGCGCTGAGGGGGGCGGGGCCGCTTCAGGAGCCCTGGGGCACCCAGTGCTCCCAGAGACCGATGTCTCGGAAGCCCAGGTGCCGGTACACGCGGATGCCCGCCGGGGTGGACTGGAGCACCATCGCGGTGCACCCGCGCTTGCGCGCCTCGGCGATGATGCCCCGCATCACCGCGGACGCGAGCCCCAGCCCCCGCGCCTCCGGAAGGGTGGCCACCAGGTACACGCCCGCCGTGTCCGCCACGTCCACCGTGAGGCCGCAGGACAGCGCCCGGCCGTGCTCGCGCGCCACCACGGTGTTCACCGTCAGGCGGGGCGGCTGCTGCCAGACGGAGAGGATGTCCCGCCACTCCGGGCCGTAGGTCTGGACGTTGATCTCCACCAGGTCGTTGAGGTCCTCCACGGGCTCCACCGGCACCCCGGGCGCCGCGTCCGGCAGCTCCTTCAGCCAGGACCCCATGGCCACCACGGTGAAGTCCGGGCGGTAGCCCGCGGCGCCCAGCACCCGCGTCGCGTCCCCCTGCCCCGGCGCCAGGGTGACGCGCCAGCGCGGCAGCCCATGCCCCCGGTAGAAGTCCGTGACGGCGGGCAGCGCCCGGGCCAGCGCGTCCGCGTCCGTGAAGAGGACCTGCTGGAAGTGGGCGTCCTGGTAGGCGGGCAGGGCGAAGGCGTCCACGCCCGGGAGCCGCAGGTGGAGCAGCGGGCCGCGCTCGGCCTGCAGTGTCTTGAAGGCGATGAGGTTGGTGTGCAGTCGCTGGGTGAGTTCGGCGTCCGTCATGCGGGCCGGGAGCCTATGCACGGGGGCGACGGGCAAAGAACAGCCGTGGAGGAAAGGTCGCGCGCACCGTGCGCCAGGGGGTTAGGTTTCACTCCTTTCGACCCGCCACCATGACCCCGCGCTTCTTCTCTTTCGACCCGCGTCCCACCCGAATCGCCCTCATCGTGGGCGCGTGCCTCCTGGCGGTCCTCACCGCCTGGGCCCTGGCGGACTACCGGGGCGGCGGGGGGCTGGTCGCCATGGCGCGCGCGGGCCTCAGCGCCGGCCTGATGCTGGCCTTCCTCGTCTCCATCCACCGCCTGCGCCCCCGCGCGGAGTGGGGCGTCACCCTGGACGCCGCGGGCGTGCGGGTGGCCCGGCCCTTCAGCGGCCAGCCGCTGGAGCTGCACTGGGGACAGATTGATTCCGTGCGCCAGGTCGGCCGCAGGGGGAGCGTGCTGGGCCTGTTCCTCAAGGAAGGGGGAAGGGTGCTCGTCACGCGACATCTTTTCGCCCGCAAGGCTGTTTATGAAGAGCTGATCGCGGCGCTGGAGGACCGCCTCCCGCCCTCGCGTTTCGACGCCTGATTCATGAATCTTTTCGCAGCCTTGCGTGGGCTCCCGGAGCTTGTCCGGGATGCCCGGTGGTGGTAGGCACAACAGGCTTGAGCCCTGTCGCAACGGCAGCCTTTCCCAAGGACACGCTTCACATGGAAAAGACCCCCGCTACCGGTGTCTCGCCGGCCGCGCCGCCCGCCGATTATGGGACGGACGCCATCACCAAGCTCGAAGGGCTGGAGGCCGTCCGCAAGCGCCCCGGCATGTACATCGGCGACACGATGACCTACGGGCTCCACAAGCTCGTGTACGAGGTCGTCGACAACTCCGTGGACGAGGCCCTCGCCGGCCACTGCACGGACATCGACGTGGTCATCCACGTGGATGGCTCGCTCAGCGTCCAGGACAACGGCCGCGGCATCCCCGTGGGCCCGCACCCCGACCCCAAGTTCAAGGGCAAGGACACGCTGGAGGTGGTGCTCACGGAGCTGCACGCCGGCAGCAAGTTCGGCAACGGCGCGTACAAGGTGTCCGGCGGCCTGCACGGCGTGGGCGTCACCTGCGTGAACTTCCTGTCGGAGTGGTTCAAGGTCCGCGTCCAGCGCGCCGGCAAGGTCTACGAGCAGTCGTACTCGCGCGGCGTGGCCAACGGCCCCCCGCAGGAGGCGGGCACGACGGACAAGCGCGGCACGTTGATCCACTTCAAGCCGGACCCCACGGTCATGGAGACGGTGGACTTCAACTTCGAGACGCTCAGCCAGCGCCTGCGCGAGCTCGCGTTCCTCAACGCGGGCCTGCACATCACCATCCGCGACGAGCGCACCCAGAAGGAACACGACTTCAAGTTCGACGGCGGCATCTCCTCCTTCGTGGAGTACCTCAACAAGGCGAAGGAGGCGCTGCACGACAAGCCCGTCTACATCAAGTCGGAGCGCGAGGGCGTGTCGCTGGAAATCGCCATGCAGTGGAACGATGGCTACGACGAGCGCATCTTCACCTTCGCCAACAACATCAACACCCACGAGGGAGGCAGCCACCTGTCCGGCTTCAAGGCCGCGCTCACGCGCACGCTCAACAGCTACGCGGAGAAGGGCGGCCTCTGGAAGGACCTGAAGGAGACGCCCACGGGCGAGGACGCGCGTGAGGGCCTCTCCGCGGTCATCTCCGTGAAGCTCTCCAACCCCCAGTTCGAGGGCCAGACGAAGACGAAGCTGGGCAACAGCGAGGTGAAGGGCCTGGTCGAGCAGATGGTGAATGATCAGCTCGCCACCTTCCTGGAGGAGAACCCGCCGCTCGCCAAGAAGGTCGTGGTGAAGATTGGCGACGCGTGCCGCGCCCGCATCGCCGCGCGCAAGGCGCGTGAGACGGTGCGCCGCAAGGGCGTGCTGGACGGCGGCGGCCTGCCCGGAAAGCTCGCGGACTGCCAGAGCCGCGACCCGCACGAGAGCGAGCTGTACATCGTGGAGGGTGACTCCGCAGGTGGCTCCGCGAAGCAGGGCCGGGACCGGCGCAACCAGGCCATCCTGCCCTTGCGCGGAAAGATCTTGAACGTGGAGAAGGCGCGCTTCGAGAAGATGCTGACCAGCGCTGAAATCGTCACGCTCATCACCGCGCTGGGCACGGGCATCGGGGCGGAGGACTACGACCCGGAGAAGGCGCGCTACCACCGCATCATCCTGATGACGGACGCGGACGTGGACGGCAGCCACATCCGCACGCTGCTGCTCACGTTCTTCTACCGGCAGATGCGCGAGCTCATCGACCGGGGCTTCGTCTACATCGCGCAGCCGCCGCTCTACAAGGTCACGCGCAACAAGAAGGACACCTACGTCAAGGACGAGCGCGCGCTCAACGAGTACCTGCTGCGCATCGCCGCGGAGCACTGCCGCGTGAAGACGCCGGCGGGCGAGCTGGGCGGCGCGGAGCTCAAGGCGCTCCTGGAGAAGGTCATCACCTACGAGGAGCGGCTGGAGAAGCAGGCCAAGCGCCGCGACGCGCGCATCGTGGACGCGCTGGCCCAGGCCACGAACCTGCGCGCGGAGATGCTCGCGGACGGGGCGGCGGTGGAGGCGGCGCTCGCGTCCATGCGCGAGTACTGCCAGCGGCGCATGCCGGAGGTGGTGGGCCGGCTGTCCACGCGGCTGGAGAAGGACGCGGAGCACCAGGAGGCGCAGCGGCTGGTGGTGACGACGGACGTGAACGGCTCCATGCGCGAGTCCGTCTTCGACCAGGCCTACCTGTCCTCACCGGAGTACCTGGAGCTCATCGCCCTGCGCGAGGTGTTCCAGTCGCTGGGCAAGGCGCCCTATCGGGTCCAGGTGGACGGCGGCGAGGTGACGGCGTTCTCCGTGCAGGAGGTGCTGGCCGCGGTCCGCAAGGACGCGCAGAAGGGCCTGGGCCTGCAGCGCTACAAGGGCCTGGGCGAGATGAACCCGGAGCAGCTCTGGGAGACGACCATGGACCCCAACCGCCGCACGCTGCTCCAGGTGCGGGTGGAGGACATGGTGGAGAGCGACGAGATCTTCTCCCTGCTCATGGGCGAGGCCGTGGAGCCCCGCCGCGAGTTCATCGAGCGCAACGCGCTGGACGTGCAGAACCTGGACATCTGAGCCTCGGCGCAAGCGGCGCCTGAAGTCACACGCCGGGCCCCGGGAGAAAGACCCGTGGGCCCGGTGCCGTTTTTCCGGCTCCGCGCCCACGTGCCCTTCCCATCCTTTTCGAGCCGGGCCGCGGAGGAGACGCGGGGCGGCCCCCATGAGCCCTTACGGAAGGAACCTGGCGACCAGTGACCAGCGCGAGGACGTCCCCGCGCGCATGTTCAGGATGGCGGTGATGCCGATGACGCCCGCCATGGTGGCGAGGTTCGCGATGCCGCCCGCGTCCAGCGCCCGCATCGTCTTCGCGGCCCTCTCCGGCGTGCCCGCGGTGGGCGTCAGGCCCGTCTCCGACGGGACGGCGCCCTCGGGGGCCTGCTTCGCGAGGAAGGCCCCGCCGAAGATGTTGGCCGCGCCCAGCGCCACGCTGGCGCCCAGCAGCACGTCCTTCGCGATGACCAGCCTGCGCGTGGTGCGGTCAATCTCCCGGCCCGTCAGCCGCGAGCGGCCCACCAGCCAGGTGATGGCCGCCAGGCCCACGGACGCGGCGTTGATGATGTTGAAGCCATTCCAGGCGGCGTTCACCACCTGGCCGCGCTCGGCCTCGGAGCCAATCACCTTCACCGCGGGGTTGAGGGCCACCTTGCCGAAGAGCGAACCGCCGAAGCCCACGGCGAGCCCCAGGTTGTGCAGCACCAGACCAGTCGAAGACAGGACGGGCATCATGGACGGACTCCCGTGGAGAAGAAGTGGATGTCCGTGAGGGTAGGCACTGGCCCCGCGCGCGGGAGCAGCGCGTCAGGGTGGGCCCGGGCGTCAAGGGGGTGCTCGCCTGCTGGACGTCCTCGCCGGGCGGGGGCCCGGACGTCCGGCCGCTACCGCTCGGCGCTCCGGGCGCCGCGCAGCGCTTCCGCGCGCTCCTTGCGGGACATGTTCGTCACGTCGACGATGTCGAAGTCGAGCGCACCCTGGTTGTCCCCCAGCCGCAGGTCGGGGAAGACGCAGCGCAGCTCCTCCACGCCGGACACCTGGTAGCGCTTGCCCGTCTCGAAGAGGCGGTGCGTGCTGCGCACGGACTCGGCCCGGGGGCCCTTCTCCACGCACAGCACCGTGTGCACGCGGCCGTTGGCGCCGGCGTGCACCTCCGCGAAGTCGTCGCGCACGGTGAACGCATAGGTGGACTGGGGGTTGAGGCCGCGCAGCAGCATCTGGTGCTGGGGCTTCACCTGCACGGCGTTCTTGTCCGCCTCGAACAGCACCGAGCGGGGCGGGACGTACGCGGACTGCCGCAGGTGCACGCGGATGGAGCCGCGGTTGTCCTCGGGGCCGGTGTCATCCAGGGCGAAGAAGTGGAGCTTCTTCGCGCCCTTGATGCTGCGCGGCGCGCTGCTGACGAAGCCCACGGCGTTGTCCGCCGGCAGGTCTCCCTCCGCGTAGTAGACGAGCGTGCCGGACGTGGTGCCGTCGCCGCTCGCGAACGCAGCGCTGCCTTCCGTCCACACGGAGTATGCCACCGAGGGCGACACGTCGATGGTGGCCGTCGGGTACTCCGGCAGCGGGAGCGCGTTGTACATGGGGCGCAGCACCAGCAGGCGGGTGGGGTAGTCCACGCGCCGCATCTCGCGGTCCGGGTCATTCGCCAGCGCGTCCTCGCCCGTCACGCTCCCCGCGTCGGCGGAGGCCAGGCCGCCGTCCGCCTCCAGGGAGGTGCCCGCGTCCTCGGCGGGGACGGCCGCGGCGGCGACGGCGGCGGTGCCCGCGTCGAGCGTGGCGGAGGTGGGAATCTCCGACGCCATCTGGGTGGTGCCGGGCGCCACCTCCAGCTCCGCCTTGAGGTGGACCTCCGGCTGGTTGGGGGTGAAGCGCCGCGTCCAGGCGCGGTAGCCCGGCCGGGTGACGACGATGGTGTGGGGCGTGTGTTGCTCCGCGCCGATGATGCGGCTGGGCGTGTTCCCCACCGGCCGGCCGTTGACGACGATGGCGGCCCCCGCCGGCTGGGAGGTGATCCACAGGACGACGGGCTCGTTGGTGCCTTCGGGGACTTCCGGCGGGGACAGGAAGTGCAGCAGCAGGCCGAGGACGACGAGCGCGGCGGTGATGCCGAACACGACGATGCTCAGCTGGCGCACCTGCTTCACGCGCTTGCGCTCGCGCTCGGTGGCCTCGGCGGCCAGCTTGTCGCGCGCGTCGTCCGCGGTGGTGCGGGCGCGGGGGGCCTGCTTCTCCTCAGGGGCCGGCGGCTCCGGCGCGATGGCCGTCTCCACCGGTGTGTCACGCGGCGCGGCCAGCGTGGGCAGCGCCCGGGGCATCGCCGTGGGCTCCGTGCCGGAGTCGGTGTCCGGCTCGGGCGGAAGCTCGGGCGGCAGGGGGCGGCGGCCGGTGCCGGTGGTCTCGCGCGGGGCCCCCGTCGTCACGCGGCGCGCGCCGGTGCTGGTGTTGCGGCGCACGGCGGTGGCGTCGGTGGTCGCGCGGCGCGGGGCGCCGTCGGTCGAGGGGCGCAGGGCGGGCGTGCTGCCCGTGGAGCGCACCCCGGGGCTGGAGGGCCGCGCCACGCCCGGGCTCGACGGGCGGGCCACGCCGGGGCTGCCGGGGTTGGAAGACCGGCCGTTGCTCGACGGCAGCCGCGCGCGGCCCTGCGAGGGCTCCGAGCCCGGCGACTGCCACGCGGCCAGCTGCTCCTTGAAGCCGGGCGCCAGCTCCACCTTGCGGCCCTCGGCGGCCAGCTCCTCCGCGAAGAGGTACGTCATGAGCTGGCTGAGCATCGCCGGCGTGAAGCGGGGCGTGTCCCGGTAGAGCAGCTCCACCGCGGACTCGCTCAGGTCCTTCGCCGTCTGGTAGCGCGTGTCGCGGTCCACCGCCATCGCGTGCGCGATGATGCTCTCCAGGTCCTCGCCAATGGTCGGGTTGACGGCGGACGGAGGCAGGCAGTCGCCCTGCAGGATGCGGGGCAGCACGGTGACGAACTCGCCCTCGAAGGGGCGCCGGCCGCAGAGCATCTCATAGAGGACGACGCCCGCCGCGTACACGTCCGTGCGCGCGTCCAGGTCCTGGCGGCCGTGGGCCTGCTCCGGGGAGAAGTACGGGTACTTGCCCTTGAGCGTGCCCGGCGACGTCTTGGCCTCCACCGCGCTCGTCGCCTTGGCGATGCCGAAGTCGATGACCTTGACCTCGCCCTCGTAGGAGATGAGGACGTTGTCCGGGGACACGTCACGGTGGACCAGGCCCAGCATCCGGCCGTCCTCGCCCACGTGGCGGTGCGCGTAGTCCAGGCCCTCGCACAGCTTGCTGATGATGTGCAGCGCCAGCGGCTGGGGGAAGAACCCGATGCCCGCGCGCGAGGCGCGGCGCAGCACCTTGGACAGGGGCTGGCCGTGCACCAGCTCCATGGCGATGAAGTACTGCCCGTCCACCTCACCGAAGTCGAAGACCTGCGCGATGTTCCCGTGCGTCAGGCCCGCCACCAGGCGCGCCTCGCTGATGAACATCTCCACGAAGTCGTGGTCGTCCACGAAGTGCGGGAGGATCTGCTTGATGACGCACGGCTTGGTCACGCCCATCGCGCCCGTCAGGCGTGCGCGGTAGGTGACCGCCATGCCTCCCGCGGCAAGCTTGGAGACCAGGACGTACTTGCCGAATTGCTGGGGACTGGGTTCTGCCACGAGCGCGGAGGCGAGGCGGGGGTTGGGGAGGCCCAGCATACTCTCCTTCCATTGAAAGTCCCGGGCGCGCTCGCCTGGGATGCGAAGTTTTCGCTCCGGGTGCTGTCCGGGGGGCCGTGCGCGTCCTGGTGGGTCGGAACCGCCCTCGGGCGTGCCACGACGTCCAGGGTGGGTGGGGTGAGGGCGTGAGGCGGACTGTTGCGCCGGTTCACACTTCTTCACGCCGCTTCGTTCAGCGCATTCCGGGGGCGGGGTTATCACCTGCGCCGTTCCGGGCTCCGGTCCGGGGTGGGGGTGGTGGAAGGCCGCTCCCGGGAAGCGAGACGACGGCCATGGGGCATGGGCGCCCGGTGTGGAGTACGCGGGCCACCTTCGTGGTGGTGCTGGGGTGGGTGCTGGCCTCGGGGGCCGCGTGGGCGCAGGACGGCGGGGGCTGGCGGTCCGCTTTTGAACTGCTGGCGAGCGGCCCCGAGCTGGGCGGCAGCGACATCCCCCGCGAGGCGCCGGCGCGCCGGGGCTCGGACGCGTCGGTGGTGCCGCCGGAGGTGATGGCCCGGGTGCTGACGGAGGAGTCGCCCCGGCCGGTGCCCACCGCCTCCGCGGCGCAAGCAGGCCCGGTGGTGGCGCCGGAGGCCCCGGGGGAGACCCAGGAGGCGTTGGAAGGCGGCCGGGTGTCGGAGCCCGGCGTGCGCCCGGTGGAGGACGCGCCGAGGCCGCCGTTCAAGCCGCTGCCGGTGGTGGTCGCGGTGGTGCCGGGGCTGCTCCTGCACGGGCTGGGGGCGTGGACGGCGGGGGACGCGGCGACGGCGAAGGAGCTGTTCGCGGCGGAGGCCATCGGGCTGGGGTTGATTGGCGCGGGGCTGGTGCCCATGGCGTTGACGGGCGCGTCGCGCAAGACCGTCGGGCCGCTGTACGCGGTGACGCTGACGGGGGCGGGGGTGTTCTCGCTTTCGATGCTGGCGAACCTGTACGCGGTGACGTCGCCGGCGTTCGACCCGGGGCGCGTGCCGGACACGCTGCCGCCGCTGGAGCTCGACCTGGGCTACCAGTACGTGAACGACGCGACGGCGGAGTACCGCAACTTCTTCGCGCTGGGCGCGGTGGCGCGACTGTCGAAGGTGCGGCTGGAGGCATCCGCTCGGATGGCGCCGGACGAGGGCAACACGTTGATCCGCGCGGGCGCGGCGTACCGGCTGTGGGGCGCGCCGGAGCGGACGCCGGGGTTGGGTGACGGCACGTCGTTGGATGTGGAGGGCTTCGCGACGTACCACCGCTACCCCACGGAGGGCTTCACGCTGGGCGGCGGGGAGGTGGCGCTCAAGGGCCGCTACGCGATGGCGCGCTTCGGGCCGCGCTTCGCGGGGTCGTTCGTGGAGGGCGGCGTGGGGCTGTCCGCGCAGGCGTACAGCTATCCGGGGCGCGTGGACGACGACAACCTGTACGGCCAGCTGCTCTACACGTTCGGCTACGGCGTGTGGCTGGGGCGGGGCGGGCCGCTGAGGGGCGATGCGGTGCTCTATTACGACCATCGCAAGGACGGGCTGGTGGGCGGGCTGCGAGGCCGTGGCGGCGGCATGGTGGGGTCGTTTGGCTTGAGGGGGCGCGTGCTGCTGACGGAGCGCTGGGGCGTGGCGGCGGAGGCGCAGGCGGGCGGCGCGCTGATGGGGCGGCTGGCGCTGGTGTACGCGGTGGGAGGTGACACGTGAGCGAGGCGCGTGAGGGTGCGGTGGGTGCGGGATCGGCGGCGCGGATCCGCGGTGGAATCCCCGCCGCGGGCGTCCGGGTCCTGGGCGCGGTGGGGCTGACGGCGGCGCTGCTGACGGCGGGCTGCATGCGCCCCGGCGAGGACCGCGCGGTGCGGGACACGCGCGTGGGGCAGGCGGAGGCGGACGCGCTCACGGTGGAGGTGGAGGGCGGGCTCGCGTCGGTGCGGACGCTGGCGTCGGGGACGTTGGAGTTGTGGGGTCAGGCGCCGGTGTTCACCACGCGCGTCACCGCGAGCGCGGACGCGCGGACGGACTGGCTGTTCACGGTGCACAACGCGATGCCGGACGCGGCGTTGGACGCGGTGGATGAAGCGGGCTCGCCGCTGGGGGTGGTGGCGCTGCCGGACGCGCACCCGACGGTGAAGGTGTGGCGCGTGGCCCTGCGGCCGGGGACGACGGCGCGGCTGACGGTAGCGCCGCCGGACTGGGGCACGCGCGAGCCGTTCCGGTTCGCGGCGCTGGCGGACGTGCAGGAGGCGCTGTCCAAGGTGGGGGACATCTACGCGCGGCTGAACCAGGACCCCACGCTGCGCTTCATCTTCTTCGCGGGGGACCTGACGGAGTTCGGGACGCGCGAGCAGCTGGAGGAGTTCCAGCGGAGGCTGGAGGCGGACTCGCGCATCCCGCTGTTCGCGACGCTGGGCAACCACGAGACCTTCACGGACGACGCGCGCGAGTACCAGCGGCTGGTGGGCCGGGGCAGCCAGCACTTCGTCTTCCGGGGCGTGCACTTCAGCCTGGTGGACTCCGGCAGCAGCACGGTGGATCCGCTGGTGGAGGAGGCGCTGGACGGCTGGCTGGAGGAGGCGCGCGACGCGGTGCACGTGGTGGCGATGCACATCCCGCCGTTGGATCCGATTGGCGTCCGGGGGGGAGGCTTCGCGGTGCGCAACGAGGCGGCGGGGCTGGTGGGGAAGATGGCGCGGGCGGGGGTGGACCTGACGCTCTACGGCCACATCCACAGCTACTATTCATTCTCGAACGCGGGCATCCCGGCGTTCATCTCCGGAGGGGGCGGGGCGATCCCGGAGCGCTTCGACGGGGTGGGGCGGCACTTCCTGGCGGTGGACGTGGATCCGTCGGTGGGGGTGCGAGAGGTGGGCCTGGTGCGGGTGGATTGATCAGCCCGGGCCTTGACGATGCAGGCGAAGCCGACTTTTCGGCCTGTTAGAAGACCCCCTTGAAAGGGCACTGAACATCTGGGCAGATAGGCGTCGTTCAAACGCCTTGTGAGGAGGCCTGCCCATGTTCGAAACCCCCGAGAACGATTCCATCTCCCCCGCGCTGCGCGCGCTGCTCGAGCTGTTCGCCACGGACCTGGCGGACGTGAAGTTCCCGGACGTGGACACGGCGGTGCTGGGCGAGTCCGCGGCGCACGTGCGGGAGAGGGCGGAGGCGGTGGCCCGGGCGCAGGCGGCGTTGGACGCGGCGAGGCAGGCGCTGAACGAGAGCCAGGAGTCGCTCCTGCAGAAGGGGCAGCGCGCGCTGGCGTACGCGAAGGTGTTCGCGGAGGACGACGCGGACCTGGGCGCGAAGCTGGAGGCCATCCACCTGCCGCGCCCGGTGCGCAAGGGCGGCCAGTCCCCGGTGGAGCCGGTGGGCGCGGCGCAGGGCAACGATGAGAACGCCCCGCGCCGCCGCGGCCGTCCCCCCAAGCTGCGCCCGGTGGCCAACCTCTTCACGGACGGCGGCAACGGCGCGGACGGTGTGCAGGACGAGGCCGCCGCGAGCCTGCAGTCGTAAGCCCACGAAAAAGAAGACCGCGTGCCCCCGTACGGCGTTCGGGGGCACGCGGTCTGGTTCACCGAAGGGCTAGTTCTTCGGGAACGAGGTCCAGCCGGCCAGCCAGTGGGGGGAGCCCACCGCCGGGGTGAAGTTCGGGTTCTCCAGGTCCAGCGCCGCCGTCAGCTGCGGATGGATGAGCTTGTTGTTCGTGCTCGCGGCCAGCACCTTCTCCAACTCCACGAACGTGCTCACGTCCGGATCCGTCACGTTGCCCGCCGCGTCCTTCTTGGGGTTCGGCGCGTTCGGGACGGAGACCGTGTCACCCTTCTCCTGGACCGCCGGGCCGCAGGCGCTGTCGAACGTTTCGAACATGACGGGGTCGCATATAGCGACACCGTGTGTCACGAAGGTTCAGGCTCCGTGACACTTTGCCCCCGGCCATGTCTCGATCGGGTCACGGTCCGCGAGCAATCAGGAAGCCGGGGGGGAGCTTCGTCACGGACTCGTCGGAGATAACCGCTGTGGGCGTTCCGTGACGTCGCGTCTGCCACAACAGCGCGCTCAGCAGCGCCGAGTACGCCACGGCGAACGGCCGGAAGAGCAGCACGCGCCGGGCAGGCTCCGCGCCCAGCACCGCGTCCGACACGGCCATGCCGATGAAGGCCACGCTCGCCACGCATACCTGGCCCAGGCGCGAGCGCCCCTCCAGCGCCGCGCGGATCACCGGCCACGCGAGCAGGTAGTTCGCGCGCCACGCCAGGGGTGACAAGAGCGTCACGCCCAGGCAGCAGAACGCGAGCAGCTCCACCGGGCCGGGACGCGCCCACACGAGCGCGCCGACGAACAGCGCCAGCGCCACGGCCTGCGCGACGGTCATCGCGCCCGGGGGCGGCAGCGACTCCGGTGGGAGCACCAGCGACAGCAGCAGCGTGGGCAGGCCCTGCGGGTTGTGGCCCAGCGCCCAAGGCGGCGTGGTGCGCGCGAGGGTCTCCGTCCAGTCACGCAGCTGTGACAGCGTGCCCGTCCACCCGTAGCGGCCCAGCGTGGGCAGCACCAGCAGGACGCCGAAGAGGGCGGTGGTGCCCACCACGCGCCAGTGCCGGCGCGCCAGGAAGAACAGCCCCACGAGCGCGGCCGGGGGCTTGAGCAGACACGCGACGGCGAAGGCCGCGCCCGGGCCCCACGCCCGGCCCCGCTCCGCGCCCACGGCCGCGAGCACCAGCAGCCACAGCAGCACGGCGTCCACCTGGCCGTAGAAGATTTCGAAGGAGAACGCGGGCAGCAGCACGGCGGTGGCGAGCACCGGCGCCCACGGCCACGGCGTCGCCTCTCCGCCCTTCGGCATCGCGCGGCGCGTGAGCGCGGACACGGCGCCGAGCGCGAGCACGGAGCCCAGGTTCCACAGCGCCACGGCCGCGCGCGGCGGCACGACGGTGAAGGGCAGGAACAGGGGCGCGGTGACGGGCGCGTACTTGAACGGCATGGTGCCGTCCTCGGCGCGGTAGAGGTCCGTTCCGTCGCGGAAGCGCTCGGCGGCGGTGAGGTAGACGCGGAAGTCCGCGCCGCGCCGGGGATGCTGCCCCACCGCCACCGCCGCCACGGCGAGCACCAGCAGCAGCGCCCACTCCACCTTCAGGGATGCACGGTGACGGATGGGCTCAGCGGTGCTCATTCACGGCCAGGGACACGGTGGGGCGCGCACCATTCCACGCGGGGGCGCCCCGCCGCAATCACAGCCCGTAGGTCTCCAGGAGCCGCAGCCACACCTCGCTCACGGTGGGGTACGACGGCACCGCGTGCCAGAGCGTGTCCAGCGGCACCTCGCCCGCGACGGCGATGGTGGCCGCGTGGATCATCTCCCCCACGCCCGGCCCGGTGAACGTCGCGCCCACGATGACCCGGCGCTTCTCGTCCACCACCAGCTTGGCCGTGCCCTTCAGGTCCTGGCCCATGACGGACGCGCCGGCCACGTCACCCAGCTCGTACTGCACGGTCTTCACCGGCACGCCCGCCTTGCGCGCCTTCTCCTCGGTGAGCCCCACGCTGCCCACCTGCGGGTGCGTGAAGACGACCTGGGGCGTGGCCTTCGCGTCCGCCCACGCCTTCACGGGCTTGCCCAGGAGGACGTCGCCCAGCAGGCGCGCCTGGTACTTGCCCATGTGCGTGAGCAGGTTGCGGCCGTTCGCGTCGCCGCAGGCATACAGCCAGCCGCCGTCCACGTCCTTCGCGCGCAGCTGATCATCCACCTCGATGGACGCGCCGGGCTTGAGCCCCACCGTGTCCACGCCCAGGTCGTCCGTGCGCGCGGTGCGGCCCATGGCGACGAGCAGCGCGTCGGCGCGCAGCGTGTCGCCGCCGGTCAGCGTGATGGTGTACTCGCCCTTCTCGCCGGAGCGCTGCACCTTGGTGGCCTGCGTCTCCAGCAGCACCCGCACGCCGGAGTCGCGCAGCGCCTGGGCCACCTGCTCGCCCACGAAGGGCTCGAAGCGCTTGAGCACGCGAGGCCCGCGCTGCACCAGCGTCACCTCCGAGCCCAGCTCGCGCCACGCCTGCGCCAGCTCCACCGCCTCCACGCCGCCGCCCAGCACCACCAGCCGGCCCGGCACGGCCTTGGCGCCGGTGCCCTCGCGGTTGTCCCAGGGCTTGGACTCCTTCAGGCCCGGGATGTCCGGCAGGCGCGGCTTGCTGCCCGTGGCGACGACGACGGCCTTCTTCGCCTCCAGCTCGCGCACCTTGCCGTCCTTGCCCGTGACGGACACCTTGCGCGGGCCGGTGAGCCGGCCGTGGCCGCGCATCACGGTGAGCTTCGCGCCCTCGGCCCACTTCACCTGGGACTTGTCGTCGTAGCCGGACACCATCTGGTCGCGGTGCTTGAGCACGGCGTCCGCTTTCAGGGGCGCCTGGATGAGCTCGCGCACGCCGGGCGTGTGCTTCGCGAGCCACAGCGTCTCGCCGGGGTGCAACAGCGCCTTGCTGGGCATGCAGGCCCAGTAGGAACACTCGCCGCCCAGGAGCTCGTGCTCCACCAGCGCGACCTTCAAGCCCCCCGCCGCCGCGCGCGCGCCCGCGTTCTCGCCCGCGGGACCCGCCCCAATCACCACCACGTCGAAAGTCTCGGCCATGAACCCCTCCCGCCCCCTGCTTGCCCCGGGACGGCCGCCCCGCCAATGCGACTGGCGCCGCGCGTCGGATGGTGGATGGAGCGGCTGGTCACCAGAGGACAGCGCCGCCATGTCAGGAACCGGAAGGCTTTCGCGTCGGGCGCGGACCGCTTGCCGGAGGTGTGCCATGGGACGTGTCGCCAAGGTGGTCTCGGTTCGCTCCGTGCGGTCGCGCTTCTAGCGTCACCGGTGGCGTCCAGCTCCCGTCCGAAGGCCGCGCCCGAGTGAGCGCAGCCGCGGCCGTGGAGGACGCCTCCGCCGTGAGGTCCAGACGGCGTGTCCGCGCGAGGGCGCTCGCGTGCACACCTGGCCGTGCTCCGGCATGGCCCGCAGGACTCCGTCTTCCCTCATGTCTTCTTCCAAGCATCGCCGTTCCCGCGCGTCCGTCCGGCGCTCGGGCTCCTCGCTGTTCCATTCCGAATCGCCGTCCGCGCGTCACCTGCGCGTCCAATCCACCCTCTCCGAGGACATCTCGCTGCTCTTCCGGAGTGAGCTGTCCGACCCCCGGCTCGAAGACCTCTCCCTGGCGTCGTTCGAGCTGTCCCCCGACGGCCGCATCGCGAGCATCGGCTACACGCTGCCGCACGACGCGGACTCCGCCACCGTGAAGGAGGCCCTCACCCGGGCGGAGGGCTTCCTGCGCTCGCGGCTCGCGGAGCACCTGAACCTCAAGCGCACCCCGCACCTGCGCTTCGTCCTGGTGGGCATCGCCCCACGCACGGAACCCGAGGACGGGGAAGGAGGTGACGCATGATGCCCCGTGTCCTCGAAGTGCCACCGGGTGCCGTGCCCCTGCTCGCCTGGGCGCGCACGGTGCCCGCGGCGGCCCTGGAGCAGCTCCAGCAGCTCGCCGCGCAGCCCTACGTCACGGAGCACGTGGCGGTGATGCCGGACGTGCACCTCGCTTCGGGCGTGGCGGTGGGCACCGTCTTCGCCACGGAGGCCCATGTCGTCCCCGGCGCGCTGGGCAACGACCTGGGCTGCGGCGTGAGCGCGCACCGCTTCGCCTTCCCCGCCGCCTCGCTGTCGCGCGCGGACCTGGAGCGGCTCCTGTCCCAGCTCGCCCGGGTCATCCCGGTGGGGGACGCGGTGCACCGGGGACGTGGCCTGCCCCTGCCACCCGGGCTCGAGTCCACTCCGCTGTCCACCCAGAAGCTGGCCCATGCCTGGGAACGGCTGGCGCCGCGTCACCTGGGCACGCTCGGGGGAGGCAACCACTTCCTGGAGCTGGACCGCGACGGCGCGGGGGACCTCTGGCTGCTCATCCACTCCGGCTCGCGGGGCGTGGGGGGCGCCGTGGGGGAACACCACCAGCGCGTGGCCCGGGCGCTCGGCCAGGGCACGCCGCCCGCGCTGAGCACCGCCACCGAGGCGGGCCAGGCCTGCGTCCGTGACGTGGACCTGGCGTGCCGCTTCGCCCGCGCGAACCGGGACGTGCTCGCGGCCCGGGCCCTGGAGGTGCTGTCCGACCTGCTGGGCATCACCCCGGACGCGGACAGGACGGTGGACGTGCACCACAACCACATCGCCTCCGAGCCCCACTTCGGCCGCACGCTCTGGGTCCACCGCAAGGGCGCGGTGGGGCTGGACGCGGGGGCCCGGGGGCTCATCCCCGGCTCCATGGGCACGGCCTCCTACGTCGTCGAGGGGCTCGCCGAGCCCCGGGCCTTCCGCTCCTGCTCACACGGAGCGGGCCGGGTGCTCACCCGCACGGAGGCCCGGGCCCGCATCCGCCCGGACGCGCTGGCCCACGCCCTGCGCCGTGTGGTGTTCGACCCGGGCCGGGCGCACGCCCTGGTGGAGGAGGCGCCCGCCGCCTACCGGGACCTCACCGAGGTGCTGGAGGACGAGGCGGACCTCGTGACGCCCCGCGTCCGGCTCACGCCCCTGGCCGTGCTGAAGGGCTGAGAGGGAGGCGCCTGTCGGGTGGATGACAGCCCGCCCCCCCGGCAGCCGCCCGAGTGGCGTCCGGGGGAGTGATCCACCCCCCTCGTACTCCACGGATGGAGGGGCTCATCGTCAGAGTGGGTTCCCGCGCCCGTCAAAGTGCCGTAGTATCGGCCCACGAGTACGCGTGCGAACCTGCTGGGGCGTCGTCTAATGGCAGGACGTCAGACTTTGACTCTGATTATCAAGGTTCGAATCCTTGCGCCCCAGCCACTCCGCTCCGGGGGGACGCGGTCCTGAGTCCGTCCGGAGTTTGAAGGCGGTGGGCTGATGCCGCAGAAGACGCTCCTGCTGGTCACCGTGGGCAGTCCACCGTCCGCGCTCGTGAACGCCTTGCAGGAACCGCTGGCGACACACCTGGGCGTCAGCGCGGCCGTGAGCCGCATGGCGCTGTCCTCTCCGGCCTATGCCTTCAACAAGGACCGGAGCCAGTACCACTGCAACGCCATCATGCGCCGGCTGGGCACGGTGCTGGACGAGGCGCGGCGGGACGCGGGCCCGGGTGACGGGCGGCCGGACCTGGTGATGGGCGTGACGGACGCGGACCTCTTCGAACCGGACTCACCCTTCGTCTTCGGCCAGGCGGACCGCGAGTCCCGGGTCGCGGTGATGAGCCTGTTCCGGCTGCGCCAGGGCGCGGAGGGCGAGCAGCTTCGCCGCCGCGTGCAGGTGGAGGCGGTGCACCAGGCAGGCCACCTCATCGGGCTGTCGTACTGCGAGGACTCGCGCTGCGTGATGTTCTTCCCGCAGTCCGCGCAGGACATCGACCGCAAGTCGCTGGGCCCCTGCAACGTCTGCCGCAACGAGCTGAACCGCCTCAACCGCTGAAACGCTCCGTGCGCGCTCCCGGATACGGGCGCGCGTGAATGCCCCGTGTGCGTTGACGTCCTGTCCCGCGGGCCCTGTAGTGTTCGGGCAGGAAGCACGTGTGACAGGGCCGGCACAGCGGGAGAGACAGCGAATGAAGGGCATGCGGCGATGGCTCGGGGGCGTGGTGGCGGTGGGGTTGTTGGGGGCGTGCGAGCCCCTGGACGCGGGCGGTGGTGGCACCATTGGCGACGTCCTCTTCGACAAGGGCTTCGTCTTCGTACGCGATGACCGGAACGTCTACGTGGTGGACGACGACGGCGACCCCAACAGCCCGCAACGGCTGACGACGGGTGGCGGCGCGTACACGCCGTCCATCTCCAAGAACGGCAACAGCGTCGTGTTCGTGCAGCGCTCCGGCAGCACGTCGTCCATCCGGACGGTGCCGACCTCGGGCGGCCCGGTGGCCACGTTGATCAGCAGCAACGACGCGGCTTGCGGCGGCTGCACCAACTTCCGCGGGCCCACGTTCAGCCCGGATGGGCGCACCATCGTGTTCGCGTTCGACCGGGGCTCGGGTTCGCAGAGCTCGCTGGGGCGCATCGCGGTGGATGGCAGCGGCTTCGTGGACCTGACGCCCGGCACCACCATCGCGTACGGCGCGCCATCCTTCTTCCCCAGCGGGAACACGGTGGTGGCGCCCGCGGGGACCAGCTCCTTCCAGTTCGATCAGCTGGCGTTCGTGCCGCTGAACGGTAACAGCCCCAGCTACGTGCGGTTGGGCAACGAGGTGCTGGCCATCGCGAACCGCGCGGTGGTGTCACCGGACGGGCGGCAGATCGCGCTGGACGGGCGGCTGTCGTCCGGCAGCACGCGCATCTTCGTGGGCAACGTGACGACCACGGGCATCAGCGGCAGCCTGCGGCGGCTGACGGACTACACCGCGAGCACGGTGCAGGAGAGCTTCCCCAGCTGGACGGGCAGCACGGGGCTGGGCTTCCTCTTCAACGACTCCGGCGGTGACCCGAGCATCTACCGTGCTCCGGTGTCCTCCACGGCCAGCTCCGTGACGCTCGCGGTGCCCACCGCGAACGAGCCCTTCTACGGGCCCAACTAGTACGCGCCCACCTGGTGCTTCTCCCGGGTGGGATGTGGCCTGGAGGGCGGGGTTGGCTCTTCGTAGGTGCGGAGCCTGCTCGGGGGCGTGGAGCCGCGCGCCTCCAGTGCTTGCTGCTTGCGGTGGTCCACCACCAGCAGGTGCACGGTGAGGATCATGACCAGCCCCAGTCCCACCACGTCGACCACCAGCTTCGCCAGCTTGACGCCCATGCCCACGACCTGGTGGCGCTGGGGATTGTGAGGGAGGTAGAGCGCCTCCAGCGCGTCTCCCACGGCGGGGTAGGGCTTCAGTGCGCGGGGATGCCCGTATTCGCCGCGGACCTCCGAGCCGTCCTCCAGGTGCAGGACGTACTTCACGACCAGGTCGCTGTGTTTGAAACCCCAGCGCGTGTGGAGCACCTCACCTCGGGCGCGCAGTCCCACATCCCGGAGCTTCAAGGTGAGGTCGTACTGGCGGAACTCCCACACCAGTGCCGCCAGGGGGACTCCCACGAGGGCCACCACCGCCAGGACTGTCTCCGCTGTGCTCATGGCGCCCTCGATGGAATCGGTTTCCCGTGCGTCCGCGGCGCGTCGGGGTTCCGCAGCCTGCCCGCGGGCGTGGGCCCGCCGCGCGGCGCAGGGGCCTTCTTCACGGGCGCGTTCATCACCACGATGGCCGCCAGGACCAGGAACACGCCCGCGCCGAACAGGCTGCTCACGACCATGAGCGGCCCGGGCTCCGTGCCCACGCGCTGGTGCCGGTGGGGGTTGTCCGGCAGGTAGTGGACCTCCAGGGCGTCTCCCACGGAGCTCTGCCTCCCTCCGAACAGCCCCCACCGTCGTTCCCGGTACTCGCCCTGGATCTCTCCGCCCTCCGGAAGCGGGAAGACGTACTCCACGATGTTGTCCTTCCAATCCAACAGGCTGCGGCGGACGGAGACCACCTCGCCGTAGGCGTGCAGGCCCTCCTCGCGCAGCTTCACGGTGAGCCGGTACTGAAGCAGCATCCGCGCCAACAGCCACAGCGGCGCTCCCACGAAGAACACCACCAGCAGCATCGCGTTCATGGGGAGCATGGCGGCCTCAGGATGACGGGGTTGGAACCCCAGGGGCGACCCGGGGGGACTTCGGCACGGCCTTCGCCAGCAGCGCCACCCGCCGGATGACGGTGAAGAACATCCGCACCTCGCTGAAGAAGAGGGCGAGCCCCAGCGACATCACCTCATGGCCCTCCGGGTTGCTGCGGCGCGGTTCGTCCTGGCTGGAGAGGACCTTAAGCGGGCACCCGGCGACGCGAAACGGCAATGCCTTTCATGCCCGGCCGTAGAGCCCGCGTGCGGGGCCCTCCCTGGCGTCGCGTGCGCCAAAACGCCATGCTCCCGCGCGTCCTGCCGGAGGTACGCACCGTGTCCCTGTTCGATGCCGTCGCCGCGGGTGACCGCGCCGCCCTGAGCGCCCAGCTCGACGCGGGGGCGGACCCCAACCCCTTCGACGCGGAAGGGCGCACGCCGCTGATGGTGGCCGCGCGCGCGGGCCGTGATGACCTGGTGAGCGTGCTGCTGGAGGCCGGCGCGGACCCCACGCTGCCGGACGCCGTGGGCGAGACGCCCTACGTCTCCGCCGCCGCCTACGGCCACGTCCAGGTCTGCGCGCTCCTGTCCCCTCACGCCACCGCGGACGAGAAGGACATGGCGCGCACGCTGCTCAAGAACCAGGGCCTCGATGAGATCCCCGCGCGCCCCTCGCGCCCGTCCGAGGTCCCGCCCGGCGGCTTCCGCCGCAAGCTCGCCTCCGCCGGCGCCTACGTCGCGGGCAAGCTGGGCGACGACGGCGCCACGAAGCGCCTGGAGCGCGTGCTGCGCTCGGAGGGCAACGCCCCCAAGGGCCGCAAGTAGCCGCCCACCTCCGGAAAGGCGAAGGGCCCGGCCGCTCCCACCAGGGGGAGCCACCGGGCCCTCGTCACATCAGGAGCCGGACTGCGCTACTCCGGCTTGGCGCTCACCACGGGGCTGGGCGCCACCGTGCCGCCCTTGTTGCTGCTGACCTCCATCGAGTCAGCGACCAGCTCGGTGATGTCCTTGATCTGGATCTGCTCGCGGCCGGTGTCGTTCTTCGCGTCGTTGAGCATCGTGGAGCAGAACGGGCAGGCCACCGCGACGATGCCCTTGCCGCCCGGCTCCTTGTAGTCGCCCACCATGCCCGGCTTCTTCTTGTCCGTGGCGTCGGGGAAGGGCGTGTTCGGATCCTCCGCGTGCTTCAGCGTGAGGGCCGCCTCGTTCATGCGGTTGTGGTTGATGCGCGTGCCGATGTGCTCCTCCATCCACATCCGGCCGCCGCCGGCGCCGCAGCAGAAGCCCTCGCGCTTGCTGCGCTGCATCTCCACCACCTCGAGGCCCGGGATGCTCTGGAGCACTTCACGGGGCGCGTCGTACACGCCGTTGTGCCGGCCCAGGTAGCAGGGGTCGTGGTAGGTCAGCTTCGTTCCGGCGTTCATCACCGAGGACAGCTTGATGCGCTTGTCCTTGAGCAGCTCGTTGATGAGCTGCGTGTGGTTGATGACGCGGTACTCGCCGCCGAACTCCGGGTACTCGTTCTTGATGGTGTTGAAGCAGTGCGGGCACTGCGTGATGACCGCCTTCACGCCCATCGCGTTCCAGGACTCGACGTTCGTCTTGGCCAGCGTCTGGTACAGGTACTCGTTGCCCATGCGGCGCGCGGAGTCGCCGTTGCACATCTCCTGCTTGGACAGCGTCGCGAAGGACACGCCCGCCTCGCGCATGATCTTCACCAGCGCGCGGCTCACCTTCTTCTGCTTGTCGTCGTAGCTGCCCGCGCAGCCCACGAAGAACAGGTACTCGTACTCGCCGCCGTCACCCCAGGTGGGCAGCGCCAGGTCCTCCGCCCACTCGTCGCGCCGGTCCTGGCCCAGGCCCCAGGGGTTGCCCTGGCGCTCCATGCCCTCGAACACGCGCTGGATTTCGGGCGGGAACTCCGCCTTCACCTGCACCTGGTAGCGGCGCATGTCGATGAGGCGCGGGACGTTCTCGATGAACACCGGGCAGGCCTGCTCGCACCAGCCGCAGCTCGTGCACGCCCACACCGTCTCCGCCTTCAGCGCGGTGCCGACAATCTCAGGCAGGGGCTCCTTCGCGCCGCTGGGGCCGTAGCCCTCCTCCACCCAGCGCTCGTTGTCCCAGATCCAGTGCTTCAGGTCCTGGTTCACGCCCTTGTGCGTGAGCGGCTTGCCCGTGATGTACGTGGGACAGTGCGTCTGGCACCGGCCGCACTCCGTACAGGAGTACAGGTCCAGGCCGTTCTTCCAGGTGAGGTCCTTCACCGTGGCGGCGCCGAACTCCTCCTTCTCCAGGTTGGGCGTGGGCAGCTTGCCGGTGGAGTGCGTGCGCTGGAAGAAGACGTTGGGCAGGCCCGTGATGATGTGGAAGTGCTTGCCCAGCGGCAGGAAGTTCAGGAACGCCAGGATGATGGTCAGGTGGGTGAAGAAGCCCGCCACGCCCAGCACGTGCGCCGCCGAGTGGCCCAGGGGCATCATCGCCAGGCCCGTCAGGCTGGTGAGCGGCTCCCACCAGACCATCGCGGCCGGAGCGGCCGGCACCTGCGTGGCGCCCACCGGCACCTGCTGCGCGGCGGCGTGCGCGGCCACCATGTGGCTGCCGCCGAACATGAACTCGGTGATCATCAGGCCCGCGATGAAGCCCAGGATGAGGTAGGCCTCCCAGGACTGGGACATGCGGTCCGGCTTCACCTTCCAGCGCGTCCACACGAAGAACGCCACGCCCAGCAGCGCCAGCCCCGCCACGATGTCCTTCGTCAGCAGGTAGACCTTGTAGAGCAGCAGCAGCGGCGGCGCGGCGTCCCACGCCGGGTGGGACAGGTCGGTGAGCACGTCCAGCGCCGTGGACGAGAACCCCATCACGAACAGCATGATGGTGCGCAGCGCCAGCACCATGAACGCCGCGTAGATGAAGATGTGGAACAGGCCCGGCGTGAACTCCTCCGGGTCCACCATGCGCTTCTGGCCCAACCCGAAGCGCACCAGCTGCGCCACGCGGTAGGGGATGTGGTCCAGCCGGTTCTCCTTCTTCATCGCGAGCAGCACGCCCACGCGGCCGGACATCGTGATGACGAAGATGGAAACAAAGCCTGCGAGGAGCAGGCCGGTGATGATGGGGTTCATGGAACCTCGGGACCCTCTGGGGCCGCACGACGGCAACGCAGGGTTGCTGCGACGCGGCAATTCTGGAGTGTGGGTCAACCCTAGCAAGGGTGATTCGTGAATCAAGCACCGAGCGGACGCCGTGTCCTGCAGCAGTCCCTCCACCGCGTCCGGACCTCCCTCCGGGGCAAGGGCTCCCCACCCTCGCTGACCCCACCGCGCATGCGTGCGAACGCACCCTGCCTGGCACGCCGGACAGCAGGCGGCCGGATGTGCCGCGCCGGACGCTCCCGGAACTTTGCTGTCCCGAGGGCTTTACAAAACAGGGGGCGGGTCTCACCATGTCCGTAAATCGGTCAAGATGAGCTTGTAAAGGGGCTCGCATGGGGCGGCTCCGATTGACTGACGCAGGGCGTCCAGGGGGACGCGAGCCATCACAGGCCGTACACCCCGTGAACTGGAGCGCCGAGGAGCCGGACATGAGCCACGACGAGAGCACGTACCTGGACGAGGGGCGGGACGACCTGGAACTGACGGCCGAGGGCGAATCCGGACGGACGGTGAAGCCGGTGGAGCCCACCGAGGACGGGCGCTGGAGCCACCTGCCCGAGGAGGCCTGGGGCGGCTGGACCGTGGCGGAGTGAGGCCCTGCCCCCGCGGCCCGTGGCCTGCGCGGGGGCCTTCGTCGACGAACCTGTCGGACAGTCGGACAGGTCCCGGGACTTGCACTCCCGGACGCTGATGCAGTGCGCTGGATGCCGTGACGCTCCCCGCCCTCGGGCCGGGTCGAGCCTCCGGACGCAGGCCCCCGGATGACCGGTGGCGAAACCTCCTGGAGTAAATCCGTAAAGGCCTGAACGCTCCTGTGGAAAAGCAGGTGTTTGTGGGTGACGCGAGGCGTCCACCCGGGGCGCGGCGGCGTGGGAGCGCAGGGTGATCGCCGGAGGTGGGCGGGCCGTTGAAGAGGGAGGCCCCGGTCGGGCCGGACACGTTGCTTTCACGCCTGGAAACCCGACATCCTCCGGGCATCAGCGACAGGCTTCCGGGGAGACGGGCGCGGGCCCGTGCACCGGGGCGTTCCGGGGCTCCAGGGCGTCGTCGCGACAGGACTGGCGGGCAGGCAGCATGGACCCCCCCACCATGCGGGAGCGCGGATGAAGCAGACGGCCTGGGCAGTGGAGCGCGACGCGGAAGGCGGCCGCGAAGTGCTGCTGCTGGTGACCCTGGAGGCCGAAGCGGAGACGCCTCGGGCCCCGGTGGCGGTGAACCTGGTCATCGACCGGAGCGCGTCGATGCGGGGCGCGCCATTGGCGGCGGCGGTGGAGGCGGCGCGCGCGCTGGTGGAGCGGGCGGGCTCCAAGGACTACGTCGGCCTGCTCACCTTCGACGCGGACGCGGAGCAGGTGCTGCCCGTGCGCGCCATGGAGGCGGGCGCGAAGTCGGCCTTCCTGAAGGCGCTCTCCCGCCTGGAGTCCGGCGAGGGCACCGCGCTGCACGAGGCCGTGGAGCATGGCGCGGAGGCCGTGCGTCGCGTGCTGGTGCCGGGCGCCCGGCCGCAGCTGCTCATGCTCACGGACGGCGAGCCCTCCGTGGGGCCCACCGCGCTGGGCGAGTTCAAGGTGCTGGGCCAGCGGGTGCACGACTCCGGCGTGGCGCTGCACGCGCTGGGGCTGGGCAAGCACTACCTGCCGGAGATCCTGGAGGCCCTCACCGGGCCGTCCGGCACGGGCTTCACCCACGTGGACGACGCGGAGGGCTTGCCGCTGGCGGTGGGCGCGCTGGGCGCGGAGCTGTTCGGCGAGGTGGTGGCGGACGCGCGCGTGTACGTGCTGCCCACGGGCTTCGCGGACCTGCGCTGCCGCCACCGCTACCCGTCGCGCGTGGAGGGGGACGCGATGAGCGCCGCGCTGGGGGCGGTGTCGCATGCGTTCCCGCGCCGCGTCCTCTTCGCGGGCGTGCTGGAGAAGGGCGACTGGAACCTCACCGTCACCGCCTCGTATACGGAGAACGGCGACACGCGGAGGCTGTCCGTGCCGGTGACGCGCCTGTTGCCGGAGAGTGACGAGGGCCGCTTCGTGCGCGCTGTGTCCGCGGAGCTGGAGCTCGTGTCTTATGAGGCCGCCGCCTGGAAGGCGCTCTCCCGCCGTCAGCAGGACGCGGCCGAGCGGGCGCTCGAAGGGGCGGACAAGGGGCTCTACAAGCTGGCGCGCCTGGGCTCCGCGGAGGTGCCCGCGCAGCGGCACGTGGACCGCCTGGCGGACCTGCGCAGGGCGGTGGAGCGCCGGGCCGCCCAGCCGTCCGCGCTGGGGGTGCGGCGGGCCCAGTCGGAGGTGTCGCGCATCACCATGAGCCGCATCGGACCGGCGCTCCCCATGCCGGCCCCGGCGGCTCCTGCTCCGGTCCGGGCGGCCCTCCCCGCCGCGGCGAACGGCGGGGCACCCCCGGCGGGAACCCTGGACAGCGCGGCGATGCTCCCCTGGAAGACGGGCAACACCGAGTCGTAACCGCCTGGAGTCCTTGAGCGTAGAGAGGCTGCGCGGGGGCCCGGGGTGGCCCCCTGATGCCGGGCGTGCGGGCATGCGGAATGCCCGGCCGCCTGGAAGGTTGAGTGCACCCCGCGGGGACGCATCCCAGGTAGCACGGCGTTTCCAGGTGGATTAACGGGAGTCGCATGACGCATCCGTGGAGCAAGAGGTCTGGAAGCCGGCTCGGTGGGCTGGGGGTGGTGGGCGCGTTGCTCCTGGCGACGTGGGCCCAGGCCGCCGCGCTGCCCGCCACCGCCGTGGGCAGCACCGCGCCGGACGAGGGCGACCCGCGCCTGGAGGGCGCGCTGCTGCTGGACGCCACCCAGGTGAAGGCGGGCGGCGATTTCCGCGTGGGTGTGCGCCTGAAGCTGGACCCGGAGTGGCACGTCTACTGGAAGAACCCGGGCGACTCCGGCCTGGCCACGGACGTGTCGTGGGACGTGCCGGGCGTCACGGTGGGGGACTTGCGCTGGCCCTTCCCCAGCACGTTCCGCACGCCGGACGGCTTCATCACCACGCACGGCTACCACGACGAGGTGCTGCTGTTCGCGCCCGCGCACGTGTCGGAGAACGCCAGCGGCACGTTGAACGTGTCCGCGGCGGTGGACGCGCTCGCGTGCAAGGTGCACTGCATCCCCGCGCAGCTGGTGCTGACGCGCACGCTGCCGGTGGGGCCGGAGACGGTGTTGGATCCGGAGTACGCGCCTCGGTTTGATGCCTCGCAGGCCGAGGTGCCGGCGCCGGTGGGTGCCCAGGGCGCTCCGCGCGTGGCCGTCAAGCTGGATGGCGCGACGCTGACCGCGGGCAAGCCCTTCACCGGCACGCTCACCGTGACGGGGGCGGACGGCAAGCCCTTCGCGAGCGGCGTGGAGGGTGACTTCTTCGTGCCCGGCCGCATCGCGGGCGTGGACAGCGTGGCGCTGACGCAGACGGCGCCGGGGACGTTCGCGCTGAAGGGGCAGGCGTCGTCGGTGGTGCCCCGGGGCGAGCCCCGGCTCACGGGCGCGCTGCGCCTGGGCACGAAGGCGCAGGGCTACACGGCGGTGGACGTGGACACGGCGCTCGCGCCGGTGGTGGCCGCGGACGGCGCGGTGGCGGGCGCGGCGCCCTTGAAGGTCCCGTCGGTGAAGGACGCGGTGGGCAAGGTGCAGCCCGCGGCGGCGCCTCCGGTGGCGGGCGAGTCGCCCCTGGGCCTGGGGCTCGCGCTGGTGTTCGCGTTCCTGGGCGGCGCGCTGCTCAACCTGATGCCGTGCGTGTTCCCGGTGCTGGCGCTCAAGGCATACGGCTTCACGCGGATGGTGCAGGAGGAGAAGGGCAGGGTCGCTCCGCACGCGGCGGCGTACGCGGGCGGCATCCTGGCGACGATGCTGCTGCTCGCGGGCGCGGTGCTGGCGGTGCGCGCGGGTGGCGCCAGCGTGGGCTGGGGCTTCCAGTTCCAGGAGCCGCTGTTCGTCGCGGGCGTGAGCGCGGTGCTGGTGGCGTTCGCGCTCAACCTCTTCGGCGTCTACACGCTGGGCGCGGACGGCACGGCGCTGGCGGGCAAGGTGGACCAGAGCCACGGCCTGCTGCGCAGCGCGGGCGAGGGCGTGCTCGCGGTGGTGCTGGCCACGCCGTGCTCGGCGCCGCTGTTGGGCACGGCGGTGGGCTTCGCGTTCGCGGCGGGCCCGGCCACGGTGCTGTTGGTGTTCATGGCGCTGGGGTTGGGATTGGCGCTGCCCTTCTGCGTGCTGGTGCTGGTGCCGGGGCTGGCGAAGAAGCTGCCCAAGCCGGGCATGTGGATGGAGCGCGGCAAGCAGTTCCTGGGCTTCGCGCTCCTGGGCACGACGGTGTGGCTGGTGTGGGTGATGGGCGGGCTGGCCGGCGTGGACGGGATGGCGCGGCTGCTCGCTTTCCTCATCGCGGTGGGTCTGGGCACGTGGCTGTACGGCCAGTCGCAGGGGCTGGAGGGCGGGCGCCGGGGCGTGACGGTGGCGCTGGCGGTGCTGGTGCTGGTGGGCTCGGCCGCGGCGGCGCTGCGCTTCGACGAGGCGCAGGCGTCCCTGGAGACGCGTGGCGCGGTGGCGTCGTCGCACGGTGGGGCGCAGGCGTGGGACGAGGCGGCGGTGTCGGCGGCGCTGGCGGCGGGGCAGCCGGTGTTCGTGGACTTCACGGCGGACTGGTGCCTCACGTGCAAGTTCAACGAGCGCACCGTGCTGTCGCGCGACGACGTGCGGCAGGCGTTCCTGAAGCACAACGTGGCCTTCTTCGTGGCGGACTGGACGCGGCGGGACGCGCGCATCACCACGAAGCTGGCGGAGCATGGCCGCGCGGGCGTGCCCATGTACCTGGTGCTGAGCCCGGGCGCGCCGGACAAGCCGGAGGTGCTCAACGAGCTGCTCACCGCGGACAGCGTCATCCAGGCGGTGCAGCGCGCGGCGGAGTGCGGGTCGCCGTTGAAGGGTGGCTCGGTGGTGTGTGCCCGGCCATGAGCCGGGAGTGAAGTGGCGGTAGGGCTGTTCGTTGCGCGGCGTTCAACTCATTGGAGGTTCCGTCATGAAGCAGGTCTTCAAGGCTCTCGCTCTCACCGCGGCTTTCGTGTCCGCTCCCGTCTTCGCCGCGGACACCGCGGAGGTGGGCAAGCCCGCTCCGGCGTTCACGCTGAAGGACGAGGCGGGCAAGGCCCACTCGCTGTCCGAGTACAAGGGCAAGGTGGTGGTGCTCGAGTGGACGAACCCGGAGTGCCCGTTCGTGAAGCGGCACTACGAGGCCAAGACGATGCAGAACACGCAGAAGGGCTTCGATGCGAAGAAGGTGGTGTGGCTGACGGTGGACTCGTCCTCCACGCACAACGCGAAGAGCGCCGCCGAGTGGAAGAAGAAGGAGGGCCTCAGCCAGCCGGTGCTGCTGGACACGGACGGCACGGTGGGCAAGAGCTACGCGGCGAAGACGACCCCGCACATGTACGTCATCGACGGTGAGGGCGTGGTCCGCTACGCGGGCGCCATCGACAACGACCCGCGCGGCAAGGAAGCCACCAAGGTGAACTACGTGCAGACGGCGGTGGACGCGCTCCTCAACGGCAAGCAGGTGGCGACCCCGACCTCCGAGCCGTACGGCTGCTCCGTGAAGTACAAGAGCTGAGCGACCGCCCACGTCGTGAGGTTCGAGGCCCGTGTCCCTGGGAAGGGACGCGGGCCTTTTCATTCCGCGTCGCGGTGGGCGTAGTCCGGGCCCAGGCCTTCAATGCGGTAGGTGTTGCCGGGGTAGGTGCGGTTGCGTGTCGTCTCCAGCGTGGACGGATAGCGCTCCAGGGACACGTGGCGTTTGACCCGCTTGCGCAGCTTGAGCGCGCCTCGGACCAGGTTGCCGACCCAGACGGGTGGGGCTTCGAACTGGATGGCGGGCAGCAGTCGCGGTGGCACCAGGCTGAGGCTGATGGGCGCCACCAGCGGACGCAGCGGGCCCGGCACCCAGCCGGCGAGGATGTCCACGGTGGATTGCGCCACGCGGTGGCTCGCCTCGTTGGGGACGAACTCGCGGGCTTCGTAGTCTCGGATGAAGGCGTCGTAGGCGGCCTTGTCCTCGGGGATGTCCTTCAGGCCCATGCGGCGGCCAATCTCGCACCAGTAATGGAACCAGGCCTCCTGCTCGTGCGCGGTGAAGGGACGCCAGCCGAAGTCGTTCATCCACTGGATGGGGAAGTCGATGAACGTCCACAGCACGAAGAGGAAGTCCTCGTTCGGGATGCGGAAGAAGGAGTGGATGTGATTCATCTGCTCCAGCGAACGGCGCCCCTCCGCCCCCTCCCAGCCACACTCCATGAAGCGCGCGATGAGCAGCCGCGTGTCGTCGTAGCGCTTCTGGCCGCGCTTGCGGAACTCGCCCGTGCGGTCCAGCAGGCGGGAGACGGAACGGCTGCCGTAGGTGTGGAAGAGGGCGATCTCCGTGGACCGCACGATGTCGAACGAGAACTCGTAGTTGGTCAGCAGGTGCACGATGCGCTGGCAGTCCCGCCGTGCGTCCAGGGTGGCGATCTCCCGGCTCACTTCGGGCAGCCGCGCCCGCCAGAAGGGCTTGCGATAGGCGGGACCGGGCACGCTGGCAGCAGGAGGTTTCCCCGCGCCGCTGAAGGGGCAGCCCGAGGAAGCAGCGTCCTCGGGAGGAGAGGCCGGGTGGGGCATGGGGGAAACTCCGGGAAGCGAGGCGGCTGGGGATGTTAGCCCGCTCCGTGACGGCACGCCGTGGCCTTGAAGGGCCGGTGGGCGGAAGGCCTTGTCCGAGGCGGCGGTGCGCCGGACCTTGTCTTGAAGCGCACGACATCCAGACAGGAGACGCGACCATGGCCAGCAACAAGGGGCCGCCGGTGAAGGGGCCCGAGCGCACGGACACTCAAAGCGCGGAGGAGCTGGAGCGGGAGGCCCGACACCAGCGTCCAGACAGGGAGCGGGGCGACGTGACGGACGAGGACGTGGGCGAGGATCGCATCCTCCAGAAGGGGATTGGCGGCTACGGCGCGCAGAAGGGCACGGAGCCCGCGAGGGAAGCGCCGCCCCTCAGTGACGACGGCGAGCGGTAGCGCCGGCCACCGCACGGCTTGCGCCTCAGACGCGCGCGTGCCATTCGAGCCCGCCGGGCAGGGGCCTCGCCGCGAACTCCAGATGGATGACCCGACGGTGCGCGGGCACGCGCGCCGGTGACGAGGCGTGCAGCAGCAGGGGCCTCATCACCAACAGGCCGCAGCGAGGCACGAGGCAGTCCACGGGAGGACTGCGTTCGAGCCAGCCCGGGATGAGCGAAGAGTGCAGGCGTCCCTCACGGTGTGAGCCCGCGAGCACGCGCACGGGGCCGTTGTCCTCGCCGCAGTCGTCCAGGTGGACGCGCACCGCGACCATGTCCTCCAGGACGGACGTGGGCGGCTGCACGCAGGGCACACCGGCCTTCTCCGACCAGGGGCCGAAGCCAGGCACGTCGCGGCGCTCGCGCACGGCGAGGGTCAGGTCCTGGTGCCAGATGACCTTCCAGTTCGCGTCCGGGGTCTTGTCGAACAGCAGCCCGCGCACCGCGAAGCAGTGCGAGCCCAGGACCGCCTCCGCGGCTTCGCGCACGTGGCCCGAGCGGGCCAGCTCCCGGACGGCGGGCACGTTCTCCAGCAGGTTTCGCACGCCGCCACGCCGCTGCGAGGCCGCTGCGTCTTCGCTCACGGAGTGCAGGGCCTGAAGCAGCGCATCCGCGGCGTCGGGCGTGATGCCGTGCGGGAGGATGGCGAAGCCCTCGCGCTCGATGCGCTCGGCCAGCTCCGCGGTCACGTCATGCGTCGTCGATGGGGACATCGCGGCGCGCAGCATAGCGGAGGCTGGTTCCACGCGGGCACGGGCCCACGTGGAACCAGCCCCGCGAGGGCTCACGCCGCCACCGGCTCGCGGCGGTGGCGGGCCCGGGCGGAGACGTCCCTGCGGCGGCCCTTGCGCAGCACGTCCAGGTGCACCTCCTCCTCGGTGGCGAGCGCCATCAGCCGCTGAAGGTCGTCCACGCTGCTCACCGGCCGGCTGTTGATGCCGAGCAGCAGGTCGTCCGGCTGGAGGCCCGCGTCGTCGGCGGGAGTGCCCTCCTGCACCTTCAGCACTCGCACGGCGCGGGGCTGTCCGGTGTCCTTCGCGAGCGCGGGCTCCAGGTTCACCGCCGTGGCGGCGATGCCCAGGAACTTCCGGTCCACCCGGCCGCGCTGGATGAGCAGGCCCGCGACCCAGGCCGCCGTGGTGGCGCTCACCGCGAAGCCGATGCCCTGCGCGAACGGCAACACCAGCGTGTTGAGCCCCACCACGCGCCCGCGCGTGTCGAGCAACGGCCCGCCGGAGTTGCCCGGGTTGATGGCCGCGTCCGTCTGGAGCATCCCCTCCAGGATGACGCCGTCGGGCAGCGTGATGGAGCGGTTGATGGCGCTCACCACGCCCAGCGACACGGACTGCTCCAGGCGGAAGGGATTGCCGATGGCCATCACCAGCTGCCCCACCCGCACCGTCTCCGGATCCGCGAGCGGCAGCGTGGGGAAGTGGTCTCCCTCCGCGCGCACCACCGCGAGGTCCGTGGGGGCGTCCGCGCCCACCAGCGTGCCCCGGCGCTCCTCGCCGTTGTGGAGCTGCACGGTGAGGCGCTTGGGCGAGCGCATCACCACGTGCCGGTTGGTGAGCACGTAGCCGTCCGGCGTGAGGAACAGACCGGTGCCGTGGCCTCGCGCGTGCTCCACGCCCACCACCGCCGGAGCCGCGCCGGCCACGAGTCCTTCCAGGTCATCCGAGAGCTGCTGCAACAGGTTCATCGCCGGCTCCTTTCAAGAACGCTTGCCCACGGTGATGGGCACCTCGCGCAGCTCGCCCGCGCGCAACACCTTCGCCGGGACGGACGTGCCCACCTTGTCGTCGCCCAGGTAGCCCAGCAGGTCCTCCACGCCGCACAGCGTCTGGCCGCCCAGGCTCACCAGCACGTCGCCCATCAGCAGCCCTGCTTGCTGCGCGGGCCCGCTCGGATCCACGGAGAGCAGGATGAGGCCCGCCTTCGTGCCCTCGATTTCGCGCGGCAGGCGCACCGGGTAGGCGCCCACGCCCAGGTAGCCGCGGCGGATGCCTCCGTGCTCGCGCAGCGAGTTCGCCACGCGCGTCAGCGTGCCACCAGGGATGACGACCGCGGCGGTGCGCGAGAAGGCCGCCGTGGGGATGCCCAGGAAGCGGCCCTGCGCGTCCACGAGCGCGCCGCCGGAGAAGCCCGGAGGCAGGTCCGCGTCGGTCTCCAGGTAGCGGTCCACCTGTCCGCCCGCGTGCGTGCGCCAGTTGCCGCCGAACGCGCTGACGATGCCCAGCGTGGCCCGCGCCGTGCGCCCCGGCCGGCCCAGGGCCAGGACGATGTTGCCCACCTTCACGTCATCGAGCGGCGCGGGCGTGAGCGCGGTGAGCCCGGTGGCGTCGGCCTTGAGGAGCGCGAGGTCGGTGCTCGGGTCGCGGCCGATGAGCTCGGCGGACACCGAGCGCCCGTCCGCGAGGCCCACCTGGATGGAGCCCTCGTGTTCGACGGCGTGGCTGGTGGTGAGGATGTGGCCGTCGGCATCCCAGACGACGCCGCTGGCGCCCCGGCGACGGCGGGCCTCGACGCGGACGAGGGAGGGAGCGATGCGCTCGACGACGGTGGAGATGGACTGCGAGAGGGATTGGAGGGTGTCGGTGGACATGGCGTGTTCCTTTCGAGCCAGAAACTAAAGGGCTCGAAAGCGCGCCACATCGGCGGACCGGGCAGGACGGCGACCTCCCCATTCGGGCAGGTCTCCTCTCCGTCGGGTCAGGGGCCTGGCTTTTCGAGCAGCGCGCCACCCGGGCCGAAGCCCAGGGTCAGGCACAGCACGCGGCGCCCCTTCACCTGTGGCGCCCGCCGCGCGGATTCGGCCGCCAGCTCCGCGTCGTTGAGCACGAGCACCGGACCTCCCCTGTCAGGCAGGCCCGCCTGGGCGAGGATGTCGGGGACCAGGGACGCCGCGCCCTCGAAGCCGTAGGTACAACCCCCGGGCATCAGGTGCTCATCCAGCGGACATGGCAATGCCAGACACAGCGCGTCCGGAGGCTCGCCGGTGCCTTCCGCGAGGAACATCCGCAGCGCTCCCGCGATGAACGCCACCGTGTCCCGGATGTGATGTCCATCCGCGGGACGCGGCTGTCCGATGAACAGTGGCGGCAGGGTCTCGAGGTTCCGTTCGACGACGCGCGTGGCGCCGGGACGCGCGAGCTTGATGCTCGTCTGCCCCACGTCCACGCAGAGCGGACTCCGCGCCCCCTTGGCTTCCAGCATGCGCAGCCCCGCGCGCACGGGAGCGAAGCGCGGTGACAACGCGATGTGCACCGGGCAGCGCAGCGACACCGTGGCCTCCCTCAACGCGGCGGGAAAGCCATCCAGCTCCGCGAGTCCTCCACTCAGGTACGCCGCGTCCGGCGCGTGTTTCTTCACCAGCAGGAAGAGCGCTTCCGCCAACGGAAGCATCACGCGGGCAGAGAGCGTGGCACCAGGAACGCCCGCGCGCCGGTCGGCCTCCACCCACGGCGAGCCCAACACCTCCCACAGCTCGCGGCCGAACACGGGCAGGTTCCACACCTCCAGCGAGGTGATCCCCTCGGGGTGGTGCCGGCGAGCATTCCACTTCGAGCGACTCATACCGCGAGCCCGGCGACGCGCTCAGCGGTGGTCCTCGCGCCGTCGTGCGCACGGTAGGAACGGGAGATCTCCGCCACGCGGTCGCGCATCGGGGACTTCGGCTCCAGCAGCTTCGCGATGGCTTCACGGCACGACTCCACCGTGAGGGTCCTCGGGTCCCTGGCGAGCCCCGCTCCGGCCCTCTCCAGGAAGTGCGCCTGCACGGGCTGGTCGTTGCACACGGGCAGCAGCAACATGGGCACGCCCGCCGTCATCGCCTCCATCACGGAGTTGGCGCCACCGTGCGAGATGAACGCCGCCGCGCGCTCCAGCACCTGCCGCTGCGGCGTGTAGCGCACCGCCACCACGTCGCCGGGCAGCGTGCTCGGGAAGTCCGTGTCCGCCAGCTCTCCCGCGCACAACACCAGCGTCACGTCGAACGGCTTCGCGGCCTCCGCGATGAGTCGGAACAGCTCCGGCTGATACGAAATCTGGCTGCCGAAGGACACGTACAGCACCGGCTTGTGGCCCAGGCGCTCCCAGGGGAAGGACACCTCGTCTCCCCGGGGCTCGGGCGGTACGGAGGGGCCCACGAGCAGCGTGTTCGGAGGCACTCCCGCGTCCGGCCCCAGGAACGCCTCGGTGGCGAAGACGATGTTGAGGCGGGGGGACAGGCACTCGCAGGTGCGGAAGCTCGCGTCGAAGCCGTGACGGCGGAACAGCGCCTGACGGTCGTCCCTCAACGCCCCCACGTTGCGCAGCAGGGGAATCTCCGGCCGTGGCTCCAGCAGCGTGAGCGCGGAGGACACGCCCGCCCAGGGGATGCCCTCCAGATGCGCCGCGAGCACCGCCGCGTACTGCATCCCGTCCAAGGCCATCACGTCCGGACGAAAGGCGTGCACCACTTCGCGTACAGGCTCCAGCATCGCGGGGACCGAATCCAGGAGCAGGCCCCGGATCCACTTCCCCAGCGCCACGTCATCGAGCACCAGCTTCGCCAGCGCCTCGCCCCCGGTCTCGATGCCGGGCGGCGCGGCCTCGACGTGCGGCAGGCGCAGCACCTCCACGCCCAGGGCCTCGAGCTGCGGCGCGGGTTCGGGGATGCACAGCCATCCGACGGTGTGGCCCAGGCGGCGCAGCCACTGGGCCACGCCGACCATCGGGTTGAGGTGGCCCTTCTCGGGAGAGGTGGCGATGAGGACTCGGGGCATTCAGGAGGGCGCCTTGGGGTGGACCTGGAGCATGGCCAGGGACACGAGGCGCATCAACAGGCGATCCATCGGTCCTGCCCTCAAGTCATCCGGAGGCAGGCGGGTGTAGCGCTCCAGCAAGCCCCTCACCGCTCGCGAGTCGATGACCTGGAGGGGCTCCAGCCTCTCGGGGGACAGCCACGCGCGATACAGCTCCAGCCAGCGAGAGCGCACCGGACTGGAGAGCGCGGTGTGCCCATACCGGGGCGTCTTGCGCGCGAGGCGGACCTCCTCCGGCACCAGCGACCGCACCGCGTGCCGGAACAGCCACTTGCCGAACCCTTCCCGCAGCAGCACGGACTCCGGCAGGGCCAGCGCCATTCGCGCGAAGCCTTCATCCAGATAGGGCGTGCGGACCGTGAGCCCATGGGCCCGGGCGCCTCGCAGCTCGGGCGGGAGGATGAGCTCGGTCAGCACCCACTTCGCGTAGCGCAGCTCCTCGGAGAGGAGCGCATCCTCCGATGGTAGCTCCCACGGCGCGGCGAGCCCGGTCCCCAGGTTGTCCACAGGGGGGGCGCTTGGGGCGTGATCGCTGTCTTCGCCCTCGGAAACAGCCCTCAAGTTGTCCACAGGCGCGGAGGTCCCGCGACGGGCTCCGGCTTGATCGGCACCCGGGTTCTCCGGCGCCGGTGCTCCCGTGGCCGGCCGCGTGGATGGCTTTGATTCCTGATCGCGATGCGGCGCTCCGTCCCCAGGCCTGTCTGACTTGTCCACAGCCTCCTGGGCCGCTCGGGGGAGGTCCTCATGATCGCGCGAGTCCGCTCGGAACGTCGCCCGCGAGTTATCCACAGCCGCCAGGACCTGCGCGGCCAGGGCCCGGTCCTCGTCTACGCGGGCCTTCGCGGATGCGATGGCGACAGGGTTGCCCCGCAGCACTTCATCCGCCCCCGCGCCGCTCAGGAGGACGGGCCCCGCGCCCTGCCGCCGGGCCTCCAGGTAGAACACGTAGCTGGCCACGGCCCGGGCGTTGAGGATGACGGTCTGGTTGGCGAGGACCGCGTGCTCGAACAGGTCCGGGAGCACGGCGTCCGGGATGAGCACGTCCACCAGCTCCGCACCCGTCACCTTCGCCATCCGCCGTGCGTTGCTCCGCTCCACCGCGTCCGCGAAGTGCACGTCCATGGTCCACGCGCGCACCTTCCCGGGGGCGTGCCGCGCGGCCATCGCGCACAGGGCCGCGCTGTCCACGCCGCCGCTCAGGCTCACTTCATGCGTGCCTGCCTCCACATGCGCTCGCACGGTGTCGGACCAGGCGGACAACAGCCGCGCCGCGAGCCCTTCCTCATCCCGTGTCTCCGCTTCCCGGAGGACTCGAGGCAGCGCCACCCCGATGGGCTCCACTTCCGGCCGCAAAGGCGTGTTGGACGCACGGGCATGGCGCAGCAGGTCGCTCACCGCCCGAGGAACCAGGCCGCGCGCGGGAGCCCTGCGTGAAGGCGACGCCTTGGGATCGCGGGTCGGCATGGAGCCGCATCATAAAGGCGATGGCTCGCCGTATCAGGAGGAAGCTGGGGGACGGTGACGGTCCTCCGGGGAGGGTGGACTATCCTCCCGGGAAACACTTCGCTTCAGATGAGCAGGGAAGGGCGGGACATGCGGGAGGCTGCGATGGACGTCGTGTTGCGGGAGCTCTTCGGACTGGAGTCCTTCCGGCCCGGACAGCGCGAGGTGATCACGGCGTTGCTCGAGCCCCATGGCTCCGCGCTCGCGGTATTCCCCACGGGGGGGGGCAAGTCGCTGTGCTACCAGCTCCCCGCGCTGCTCCTCGAAGGGCTCACGGTGGTGGTGTCACCGCTCATCGCGTTGATGAAGGATCAGATCGACGCGCTGGAGCGGCGGGGCATCCGCGCTGCTCGACTGGACTCGTCCCTGTCGCTGGAGGAGTCCCGCGAGGTGACGGAGTCCCTGCGCGACGGAACGCTGAAGCTCCTCTACGTGGCCCCGGAGCGCTTCAACAACGAGCGCTTCATGGGGCTCTTGAGCGAGCTGCCCATCTCCCTCTTCGCGGTGGACGAAGCGCACTGCGTCTCCGAGTGGGGCCACAACTTCCGGCCGGACTACCTCAAGCTCGCGCAGGCGGCCCGCACGCTCCAGGCCGAGCGCATCCTGGCGCTCACCGCCACGGCCACGCCGCAGGTGGTGCACGACATCTGCGAGGGCTTCGGCATCCCGGAGTCACACGCGGTCGTCACCGGCTTCTACCGGAACAACCTCACGCTGGAGACCACCCCCACGGGCCCGGAGGCACGCGATGCCCTGCTGGTGGAGCGGCTCAAGTCGCGGCCACCTGGCACCACCATCGTCTACGTGACGCTGCAGAAGACGGCGGAGCGCGTGGCGGCGCTGCTGAGCGCGGAGGGCCTGCCCGCGAGCGCCTATCACGCGGGGCTCGAAGCCGAGGAGCGCGAGCGGGTGCAGGATGCGTGGACCCGCTCCGCGAAGGGCATCGTCGTGGCGACCATCGCGTTCGGGATGGGCATCGACAAGGCGGACGTGCGCGCCGTGTACCACTACAACCTGCCCAAGGGCCTGGAGAGCTACAGCCAGGAGATCGGCCGCGCGGGCCGTGACGGCAAGCCGTCCGTGGTGGAGTTGCTCGCGTGTCCGGACGACGTGCCCACGCTGGAGAACTTCGCGCTCGGGGACACGCCGCTGCCGGAGGCACTGGCTGCGCTGGTGAAGGAGCTGCTGTCCTCGGGACCCGAGCTGCACCTGGACCTGTACGCGCTGGGCAACCGCCACGACCTGCGGCCCCTGGTGCTGCGCACGGCGCTGACGTACCTGGAGCTGGAGGGGGTGCTGCGCCAGGGCACGCCGTACTACGCGGGCTACAAGGTGCAGCCCGCGGGCTCGGTGGATGCGCTCGTAGGGAAGTTCCAGGGCGAGCGTGCCCGCTTCGTGAAGGACCTGTTCGCGCAAGCGAAGAAGGGACGCACCTGGTACACGTTCGACCCCACCGAGGTCGCGAAGGCGCTGGGCCAGCCGCGAGACCGGGTGGTGAAGGCGCTCGATTACTTCCAGGAGCAGGGCTACGCGGAGGTGCAGGTGGCCGAGCCGCGCCAGCGCTACACGCGGCTGCGCGAGCACGAGGACGCGAAGGCGCTCGTGGCCCTGTTGCAGGGGCGCTTCCAGAAGCGCGAAGCCCAGGAGGTGTCGCGGGTGCGCGATGTCCTCCGGCTCGTCACGCACGACGGCTGCCAGAGCAACGCGCTGGTGGCCCACTTCGGTGAGCAGCGTGAAGCGCCTTGCGGCCACTGCACCTGGTGCCGCACGGGCGTGGCGCGCGTGCTGCCACCGCCGTATCCCCGGCCGGAGCTGCGGGAACAGTTGGAGGTGGCCACGGTCCGGTCGCTGATGGCGAAGCACCCGGAGGCGCTGGGGCATCCCCGGCAGGCGGCCCGCTTCCTCTGCGGCCTCAGCAGCCCCGCGCTCTCCAAGGCGAAGCTCAGCGGGCACAAGCTCTTCGGCACCCTGGCCGAGTATCCGTTCGCCCAGGTGCTGGCGTTCTGTGCGGCGCGGTGAACCTCCAGCCCCGGCGCATGGAGAGGGATACGGGCCCCAGGGCTGGGGGGGGCGGTTAGACTCCCGCCCCGTGCGCTACGAGCTCCACGACAGCCGCGTCCTCACCTGGTCCCTGGAGACGCACGTCACCACGCACTGCAACCTGCGCTGCGCGCAGTGCTGCCCGCTGTCGCCGCACCTGCCCGCGTGGGCCGTGTCACCGCAAGCGCTCGCCGAGGACCTGCGCCGCCTGTCGCGCGTGCTCAAGCCCAACGTCTTCAAGCTCACCGGCGGTGAGCCCTTCCTCCATCCGGATCTGCCCGCCGTACTGGACGTGGTGCGCGCCTCTGGCCTCTCCGAACAGGTGTCCGTCACCACCAACGGCTTCCTCGCCCAGAGCGCCCCCGACGCCGTGTACGAACGGCTCGACCGGATGACCCTGTCGTTCTACACGTCCGCGCCCCTGCCCGAGCGCTCCATCGCCCGCATCACCGAACGCTGCGACCGGCACGGCGTCCACCTCACGGTGAAGGCCATCGACCGCTTCCAGCGCATCACCCCGGACGCGCCGCTCGCGTCCGACGCGGAGGTCCAGGACGTCTTCGCGAAGTGCTGGCTCAAGCAGCGCTGCCACCTGGTCCACCAGGGCCGCTTCTACCTCTGCACCCGGCCGCCCCACGTCGCCACCGTCCTCGCCGCGGAGCACCCGCACCTGCCCTCGCTCGCGGAGCGCGACAGCGTGTCGCTCGATGAGCCGGACCTGCTCACCCGCCTGCTGGCCTACCTGGAGCGGGACGCGCCGCTCGCCACCTGCCGCCACTGCCTGGGGTCCAGTGGCCCCTGGGAACCCCACGCGCAGCTGCCGCGTGTCCGCGCCGCGACCTGATCAGGGCGCCGGGGCCCCAGCCTCCGCGGATGGCTGGGGCAGGGGCAGCTCCACGGTGAAGATGGAGCCCTGGCCCAGGCGGCTCTCCACGTGCACCGTGCCGCCCATGGCCTCCACCAGCGTGCGGGTGATGTAGAGGCCCAGGCCCAGGCCGCCGTAGTGCCGGTCGCTCACTGCTCGCTCGAAGCGGCCGAAGAGGCGCGGCAGCGACTCCTCCGCGATGCCGATGCCCTGGTCCCGCACCGTGAGCGCCGCCTTGCCGTTTCGCGTCTCCAGGCGGACCTGGATGGGGCGCCCCTGGCCGTACTTGATGGCGTTGTCCACCAGGTTCACCACCACCTGCTCCAGGCGCGGCCGGTCCCAGATGCCCACCATCACGGCGCCCTCGCACTCCAACTGGAGCGCGGAGCCGGTGCGCGCGGCGGGGCCCTCGTAGGCGGCCACCACGTCTCGCACCAGCTCCACCAGGTCCACGGGCGCGCACTCCAGCGACAACCGTCCGGCCGCGATGCGCGACACGTCCAGCAGGTCGTTCACCAGCTCCGCCAGCTTCTTCAGCTGCCGCGAGCCCACGTCCAGGTATCGCTCCACCAGCTCCCGCGGCACCGGGCCGGGGGTGCGGTCCAGCTCGCGCCGCAGCGCCTGCAGCTTGAGGTTGAGCGGCGTGAGCGGCGTCTTCAATTCGTGGCTCGCGATGCCCAGGAACTCGTCGCGCAGGTGCACCGCTTCGCGCGCCTCGCGGTACAGCCTCGCGTTCTCCATGGAGAGCGCGGCGCGGTTGGCCAGCTCCTGGAGGAAGGGCAGGTCCGCGGCCGTGTAGCTCCGGCCGGAGCGGTGCGTGGTGACATAGCTGAGCAGCCCCAGCAAACGCTCCCCGGCCACCAGCGGCACCACCACCAGCGAACGGATGCGCAGCTGCCGGAGCAACGCGATGCGCTCCGGGTCCTTCGTGAGCTGCGGGAGGAGGTCGTCGCTGAAGTTCTCGATGAAGAAGGGCTGGCCGTGCAGCAGCGGGACCGTGCCGACCAGTTGGGAGAGGCCCGACACGTACGTCATGCGCAGTCGCAGCGGCTCCGCGAGCGACGCCGGCTCCGTGTCCGCGTGCTCCACCTCCATGCGCTGGAAGGAGCCGTCCTCCAGCGCCGAGTCGATGAGACACCAGTCCGCCAGCGTGGGCACCGCGAGGCGCACCACGTTGTGCACCGTGGCGTGATAGTCCAGCGACGTGGCCAGGAAGGAGCTGGCCCCCGCGAGGATGCGCAGGTGCTCCTCGTTGTGCGACAGCTCGCGCGCCAGCTGCTCCGCCCGCGCGCGGGCGCGCACCACGTCCGTCATGTCGAAGCCGAAGCCGGCGATGCCGTCCACCTGCCCGTGCATGTCGTGCGTGGGCGTGTACGTGACGTCGAAGATGTACTCGCGGATGGAGCCATCCGGCTGCGGCAGCTTGAGGTGCACCTCCCGGCCCACGAAGGCCTCTCCCGTCGTGTAGACCTGGTCGAGGATGCGAGCCACCTGCTCCGCTTCCTCCCTCGGACCCACCTCGCGCGCGGGCAGGCCCAGGATCCGCTCCGGATTGCCCAGCAGCGCGGAGTTGAGGGGGTTGGACAGCTCGAAGACGTGCTGGGGGCCGCGGAAGATGGCCAGGTGCGCGGGGGCGTGCATGAACAGCTCATGCAGGCGCGCGCGTTCGTACTCGGCGGCGGCGCGGGAGGCGCGCTCACGCTCCAGCAGGTCCGCTCGCTCCGCGTTCGCCCTGCGCAGGCGCGCGTTCAGCGTCATCGCGAACAGGCACAGCGCGAGGAAGAAGAGCAGCGGGACGAGGGTGCCCGGCGCCAGCCGCCATTCATCCAGGGGTTGCAGGAAGAAGTACTGCACCAGGAGCAGCGACAGCCCGGTGGTCACGAGCCCCGGTCCCCAGCCTCCCCGCCAGCTGGAGAACACGACGGCGGCGAAGAAGGCCAGGTACGGGGTGTTCACCATGAAGGGCCACAGGGCCCTCTGGACGACGAAGGCCACCCCCACGCTCACCACGGCCAGCGCGTAGCGCACCCATGCGGGGCCCTCCTCCTTCCGGAGCACCCGAGGCGTGTCCGGAGGCCCGGGAGAAGGCGGCGCCGGAGGATGCGGCGGGGCGGATGGGATGGGGGCATTCATGGATGCGCGGGGCGGATGGGCCTGCGGGGCCTCCGTCAGCGTGCCTCCTTCTGCTTGTCTGCCTGGACGAAGCCCTGCATGGCGGTGGGGTAGCGCTCGCCCGCGGCCACGCCCGGTGGCGCGATGGCTTCGATGTCCGCCAGGTCCTTCTGCGTGAGCTTCACGTTCAGCGCGCCCAGGTTGTCGTCCAGGTACTTGCGGCGCTTGGTGCCGGGGATGGGGACCACGTCCTCGCCGCGCGACAGCACCCAGGCGAGCGCGAGCTGCGCGGGCGTGCACCCCTTCTGCGTCGCGAGCCGGTCGATGTGCTCCACCAGCTTCAGGTTGCGCTGGAAGTTCTCCCCCTGGAAGCGGGGCGAGTGGCGGCGGTAGTCGTCCTCCGGCAGGTCCTCGAAGCGCTTGAACTGGCCGGTGAGGAAGCCGCGGCCCAGCGGGCTGTAGGGCACGAAGCCCACGCCCAGCTCGCGGCACGTCTGGAGCACGCCGTCCTCCGGATCGCGGCTCCACAGCGAGTACTCCGACTGGAGCGCGGTGATGGGGTGCACGGCGCACGCGCGGCGCAGCGTCTCCGAGTTCACCTCCGACAGCCCCAGGAAGCGCACCTTGCCGGCCTTCACCAGGTCCGCCATCGCGCCCACCGTGTCCTCGATGGGCGTCTTCGGATCCACCCGGTGCAGGTAGTACAGGTCGATGACGTCCATTCCCAGGCGCTTCAGGCTCGCGTCGCACGCCTGCTTCACGTACTCAGGCCGGCCGTTGACGCCGCGCGACTGGGGATTGGCCGGGTCGCGCACGAGGCCGAACTTCGTGGCCAGGACGATGCGCTGGCGGTGGGGGCCCAGCACGCGGCCCACCAGCTCCTCGTTGCGGCCGGGGCCGTAGGCGTCCGCCGTGTCGAAGAAGGTGATGCCCCGCTCCAGCGCATGGAGCAGCGTGGCCTCCGACTCCGCGTCGTCACGGCCCGCGTAGAAGTCCGACATGCCCATGCAGCCCAGGCCCAGCGCCGAAACGGTGAGGCCCTGCCTGCCCAGCTTCCGAGTCTCCATGTGACCTCCGTGCGGGTGCACTTCCCCAGGGAGAATCTTCACGCGGGGCGCGGGAATCCAGGGCAAACGGCCGGGCGGAGGCCCGGCTCATCCAGGAGGCGCCAGCTCGCAGCGGAAGGGGAGCGGCTTGGCGGCCGGTGCCAGCCCCCCCGCCACGGGAGCGGCCTCCACCACGGGCGCTTCCCACCCCAGGTTGCGCAGCGCCGCGGTGAGCCGCTCGCACAGCGCCGCCACGCCGTCCGGGGGCGCGCCTGACAGCTCCAGCGTGAAGCGCTCGCGCGTCACCTGCGTCAGCCGGAACGCGCGCAGCGGATGATGCTTGAACACCCAGGCCAGCGACCACGCGTCCACCGCGCGCCCCGAGGGCGTATGGAACGCGCAGGCCCCGCGTCCACCGAACCCCGTCAGCGTCCAGCCGTGGAAGCCGCAGGCGCACGCGTCGCGCCGCACGGTGCCGGTGTCTCCGGGCCGGTAGCGCAGGAGCGGCAGCACGCTGGGCCGCAGCCGCGTCACCACCACCTCGTCCCCGTCCGGCTCCAACCAGACGTCCGGCGTGAGCACGTGGAAGCGGCCCGGGTTCGCGTCCTCCAGGCACTCCCACGCGAGCGGTCCCGTCTCCATGGCGGCGTAGTAGTTGAGGAGGGGCACGCCGCGCTCCCGCCTCCACGCCTCGCGCAGCGTCCGCGGCAGGTGCTGCGCGGAGGTGAGCGCCAGCCGGGGCGAGGGCACCTCCGGATGGGCCAGGAGCCACCGCAGCCCCTCCGGGTCGGAGAAGACGACCGAGGCCTTCACCCGCTGGAGGCGCGCCGCGGCGTCGTCGCGCAGCACGGAGACGCGGTGCAGGGCGCCGTCGTGGAACAGCGGCAGGCGCACGGAGTACTCCAGGCCTCCCGGCAGCGCGTCCAGCAACACCACGCGCGGACGCGGGGGCGGCGCGGTGCGGGTGCGCTCGGTGAAGAAGCGGAGCACGGCCCACATGAGCAGGCAGTCTCGCCGGTCCCGCAGCACGTTCACCGGGTCGCCGGTGGTGCCGGAGCTCCTCACCACCACGCATTCGTCGGACGTGGCGGGCAGCACGGGCACGTCCTCCCAGTGGCGCGCGAGCGTGGCGCGGTCCAGCGCGGGGAAGTGCCGCAGGTCCTCCAGGCGGCGCAGGTCCCCCGGGTGCAGGCCGGACTCGCGCAGCACGCGCACGTAGTAGGGCGAGCCCCGGAGCGCTTCGCGCAAGGCCGGCAGGCGCGCTTCCAATTCCGCGCGGGCGGCGGCTTCGTCCACCGTGGCCACTCCGCGCGCCAGGCCCTCCGCCACGTCCAGCGCCCAGGGCAGGTGCGGGCGCTGCGTGTGGCTGTCGCGGCGGATGCGGGCCTTGGGCGCGACCCCGAGCGTCACTCGCGCCAGCCCCGGGCCTCGGCTTCCTTGCGCTGGGCCTCTTCGAGCATCTGCTGGCGCCGGTCCGCCTCCTTCTTGCGCGCCTCCTCCACCTTGCGCAGGTCCGTCACGGCCTGCCGGTAGTCCAGGTCCTTGAGGCGGCGCCTCGACTCGGCCTCTGTCTCGCCCTCGATGTCCGCGCCCAGGGCCGCCAGCCACTTGCGCAGGAACTCCTCCTGGCGGAAGGCGTTGGAGCGCACCATCTCCGCGGTGAGCGGGTGCACCTCCTCGAAGAACTGCTGGAGCCGCGCCTGCGGGGTGCGGTCCGGGCCGAGGTAGAGCGCCGTCTTCTTGCGCAGGTCCGAGGACACCAGCACGTGCGCGAGCATGCCCACCTGTTCGCGGAACAGCGGGTTCTTCAGGCGCTGCTCCAGCTTCTCCCACTCTGCCTCGGACGGGGGGCGCTGGCTGGCCATGCGGAAGGTGTCGCAGACGATGGCCACCGCCAGGTCATACGGATACGGCGACACGATGGGCGTGGCCGCGAGCTGCTCACGGAGGTGGGGAATCGAGACGGCCATCATTTCTCCAACAGGGCATCGGCCAGCGCCGCGGCGGCACGGCCAAAGTCAGACATCCATTGCACGGTGGCGATCCGGAAGCGCGGGCTCCCCACCACCGGCGCCAAAGCCTGCCGCGCGGCGGCGTCGTCCGGTAGCGCGAGGAAGGCCACCACCCGGCGCGAGCGCTCCATCGCGCGGGCGAACCCCGGCAGCGCTCCCTCCTGCCGCATGTTGTGCAGGAAGTCGCTGTCGGAGATGACGACCCGCAGCGCGTCCGGCTCCTCTTGGGACAGCTCCTCCATCACCTCCACCGGGAACCACGTCCCTCCGCCGATGTAGTGGAAGAAGAAGTCGCGCGCCGTCTCCTCGTCGTACATCCACGGGGACACGATGGGGTTGTCCGCCGAGTAGACGATGCCGCGCACCCGGGCGCCCTTGCGCAGCGCGGAGGCCGACAGCACCTGCGCGGCCAGCGTCATCGCGTTGAGCTGCTGCTCCGGGTTGGGCATGGAGCCGCTGGTGTCCAGGTAGATTTCGAGCGCGGGCACGCCCAGCTCCGACGGCGGCGGCAGGTCCGCCTCCAGCTCGCGGCGCAGCGGGGACACCGCGGCGAGCGGGCCCTGCGAAATCACCGTGAGCGTCCAGTCGATGGTGGACGGGTCGTCGCCGTACTCCCACGCCTCCGGAATCGTGCGCAGGTAGGGCTCAGGCTTCGCGGGTGAGGCGGGCAGCTTGAGGATGTACTGGTCCACCAGCCGCCGGTAGTACCGGGCCACCAGCGCCCGCCGCAGCCTGCCGCCATCCTTGCCGGGCAGGTGCGCCGTCACGCGGCGGATGGTCTCCAGCGGATCCGACTCCTTCGTGTCGTGCGAGTCGTCCAGCCAGCCCTTCGCGCGGGCCTCGTCCAGCACGTCCCCCCACCGCTCGCCGGACTGCACCGCCGCGTCCAGGTCGCCCTCGTCCGGAGGGGAGATGTCTCCGCCCATGGGCAGGCAGAAGGCCACTTCAGAGGGCACGTCGATGAAGCGGATGAACGTGGCGCAGAAGTAGAGGAACTGCAGGCGCGGGTCGGGCAGCGCGTAGAAGGTCTGCACGAACATGCGCGCCTGCGCGCGGAAGCCCGGGTAGGCCTCCTCCAGCTTCGGCAGCAGGTCCTCGGGCACCAGGTATCCGGGCTCGCGGCGCCACAGCTCCTCGTAGATGGCCAGGTAGAAGCAGAACAGCGGGGATGGGCCTCCCGTGCCGCCATCCTTCTTCTTTCGCGGGTCCTTGTTCTTCTCTCGCCCGTCGGGCGTGCGCAGGAAGCCCCGGTACACCTGGCACAGCGCTTCCGCGTGGGTGCGGCCCACGAACTCATTCACCTGGAGGTCGAAGAACAGGTTGGTGAGCGACTGGCCCAGGCCGGGGATGAGGCGCTGCTCCATCACGCGCAGCTCCGCGTCCCAGCCCAGCGTGTGCGGGAAGCGCACGTGGTGGCCAATCTCGTGGGCCAGCACGGCGGTGAGGCTGTCGCGCGCGCCCATGCGGACGAGCAGGTCGAAGTGGACGAACACCTGCCGGCGCACCAGGTCGATGTACGCGAGCGGTTCATCCGGCGCGGCCTCGCCGGGAGGGAAGGGCTGGTGCGGTTCGGGCGGGCTCAGCTGCACGTGCACGTCCCACAGCGCCAGCGCGTCGCGCCAGCACCGCTCTACATCCTCTGGCGTGAAGGCCGCGCCCGCGCTCATGTCGGCAGGATGACCGCCAGCCACTGGGACGTCTGCATCGTGGCCACCGCGCGCCATTCGTTGTGAAGGGTGCTGTACCAGTCCCCCGCGCGAGGGTCTCGCTGCGCCAGCGAGGTGAGCGCCTTGGAGGGCTTGCCCGTCGCGGGCTCCAGCCGCTCGGTGCAGCCCATGGAGCCCAGGAGCACGGGCTTCTCCACCAGCCACACGCCCTGCGTGGCCGCGTCGCGTCCGCCCGCGGCGGTGGCGCGGTGGCGGTCGTGCACGCAGACGATGGCGGGCGCCAGGAAGTGCATCTCCCCGGGCATGAAGCGCGCGTCCTCCTGGGACAGGTCCACCCACTTCGCGGTGGACGTGTCGCCCAGCGCCTGGGTGGGAGGCTCCATCGCCGCGTTGGCGATGCCGTGCAGGTGGCCCTCCAGGTTCTCCAGCGAGGTCAGCTTCGCGCCCAGGCGGCAGAACAGCCGCTGCACCCAGGGCGGCGCGGACTCCAGGTTCTCGCTGAGGTTCCACATGCGCGCGAGCGCCCGGGCCTGCTCCTCCTGGCGCAGGGCCGGCAACAGGCGCGGCAGCAGCTCCCGCCACGCGAGCGTGAAGAAGTTCTCCCGCCCGGCGGACTCCGGGTACAGGTAGCCCAGCCCGATGCCCTCCGCGCCCAGGCGCATGTAGTTGCGCAGCACCTCCTCGCCGGCAGCGGCGTCACCGCTGGCCAGTCCCCGGCCCATGCGGACCACGGGCCCGTTGAGGAAGGCGCTCCACAGCGCGCGGTCCCAGCGCACGAACCGGCCGCGGGCTTCGTTCTCCAGGTCCTTGACGAAATCGCTCATGGCTGCCCCTGACCGCCCGGGTTCTCCTTCAGCCACGTCGCGTAGTTGCGGTAGCGGCTGTAGAGGGACTTCAAGTGGATGAGGTCCTCGTACACCGGGCCGGACAACTCCTGGCGGGTCATCAGTTCGTTCATCAGCGCGGTGACGGTGGACAGGCGCTTCTCCGTGGTGCGCAGGTCCACGCCGGACAGGCCCTGGTCCAGCTCGGTGCGCAGGGCTGCGACCTTCTGGCGCACGGGCGCGTGGGTGCCGTAGCGGGCCATGGCCATGTCGAACATGTTGCGGATCCACGCCACGCGGTCCTGGAGCAGCATCTTGTTGCCCTTCACCTCGAAGAAGGGGCTGCGCGCGTTGGGGGTGAGCTTCTCGTGCAGCACCCAGGGGATGATCTGCCGGAAGTCCTCCAGCTCCGCCACGCGGTGGCCGCGGAAGAACGCGAGCGCCTTCGCGAAGTGGAGGATGGTCTGATACGCGCGCACGCTGGTGCCGTTCTCCGTCTGCGTGCAGAGGTGCACCTTCTTGTCCAGCGGGCACTGCTCGTTGCACACGGCGGACACGGTCTGCCCGGCCAGCTTCAGCGTGTCCTTGTGCTTGAACTCGAAGCGCGGAGACGCCATGCGGCAGAAGTCCAGCTGGCCCAGGAAGAAGGCCACGCGCTCCAGCACGCCCTTGGGCACCTCCACGGCGAGGATGGCGTTGTAGGCCTTCTCCAGCTCGCCGGGCGTGAAGACGATGTCCTTGGGGAGCAGCTCCTCCGGGGACTTGTCGGACTCGATGCGCTGGAGCAGCGTGTCCACGAAGCCGGAGTTGAAGGGCACGGCGCGCACGACGACGTCCAGGCGGTCCTTGAGCGCCTCGATGACCTGGAACGTGCCGCCGCCCTGGTCGTCGTTGGCGGTGAGGAACCAGGACGAGCGGCCGGTGTAGACGTACTGGTCCATCATCTCCGCGTAGCCCTCGCCCAACAGCGACAGCAGGGCGGACTGGGTCTTGGTGGGGATGCGGTTGTATTCGTCGACAATCTTCACGCGCTGGCCAATCCACTTGCGCCAGCTGACCTTCACGGCGGACAGGTCCTCCGCCTTGAGCATGTCGGACGGCAGCGGCGCGCCGAGCAGGTCCGCGATGGACAGCTGCGGATGTCCGCGCTGGATGCCCCGGTGCACGTCCTCGCGGCCCATGCCGGAGAGCAGGGCCATGAGGATGGCGGAGGTGGTCTTCCCGCGGCCCGGGCCGCCCACGAGCAGCGCGCGGCGGCAGGTGAAGAGGGTGAGCAGCGGGATGAGGACGAAGGAGCTGTAGCTCATGTCCTCCGGGAGGTGGACCTCGTCCCCGGCGGTGTTCTTGAGCGCGGCGCTGCCGCCGAACTCGATGTCGTAGTAGGGGCAGATGACGGCGTTGTTGGTGATCCACCAATACGCCTGCCGCATCTTGTCGTGGAGGCTGCCGCCGTCGCGCTCGGAGAGGTGGACGCTGAGGCCCTTGTCCGCCGACGCGCGCCCGGTGAGCAGGCGCGAGACCCAATCCTGGTTGGCCATGGAGGCGCGGAGTGTAGCAGCGGGAGGGTGAGGCGGGTGTGCGCTGGATGGGTGCTCCCCCTCCATCCGGGCTTTCGGAAGTGGGCGGTACGGACGGGATGCGCTAAGTGTCGGCGCATGCTCCGAGCGCTTCACCTTCAGGGGGTTGGCCCCGCGCCTCGCCTGGACGTCGAGTTCGCACCTCGGCTGAACGTCCTGACGGGCGACAATGGGTTGGGCAAGAGCTTCCTGCTCGACGTGGCATGGTGGAGCCTGACCGGAACGTGGCCCGGTTTGCCGGCGTGGCCGCATCGCGGCGCGAAGCGGCGTCAGATTGAATGGACCCTGACGGGTAAGTCGCAGCGAGCGTCGACCAAGACGAGCCACTTCGATCCGGAACGGCAGCTGTGGCCCTGGCCAGAAGGGCGCCCGACCATGCCGGGCCTGACCGTCTATGCGCGTGTCGACGGAAGTTTCTCCGTCTGGGACCCTGCGCGGAACTACTGGCACAAGACGTCCCGTTCGGATCCGGACCTGCTGCGCAGACCTGATGCCTTCCACTTCTCTCCGCAGGACCTGTGGGGGGGCCTGAAGTTCGAGGGCAAGACGGTCTGTAACGGGCTCGTCCGGGACTGGTTGACCTGGCAGTTGCAGGACGATGGCTCGGCACGATCGCCGTTCCAGATGTTGCAGCGAGCCCTGGAGCAACTCTCACCCCGGGATGAACCCATTCGGCCTGGACGGCCTACGCGCCTGGCAGTGGAAGACGTCCAGGACTACCCGACCATCGACATGCCCTATGGCACCATTCCGGTGGTGCACGCTTCGGCGGGGATGCGGCGCATTCTCGGATTGGCCTATCTCATCGTCTGGGCATGGCACGAACACACCCAGGCCTCGGAGTTCCTCGGGAGGCCGCGCGACCCCCGCTTCATCCTGTTGGTGGACGAGGTGGAGACCCACCTGCATCCACATTGGCAGCGCCGCATCGTGGGTTCGCTCATCCAGGTCATTGATGGTCTTGCACGCGAAACCTCAGTCCAGACATTTCTGACAACTCACTCCCCCCTGGTTCTGGCATCGTTGGAGCCATTCTTCGACGACGAGCAGGACGCCCTCTTCCTGTTCCAACTCGACAAGGGACACGTGAACCTGCGGCAGCTCCCCTGGGCGAAGCAGGGAGATGCGAATGACTGGCTCACGTCGCCTGTCATGGGGCTGACTCAAGCGCGTGCCTTGGAGGCTGAACGCGCGGTGGAGGCCGCCGAGGCCTACATGCGAGGCGAGCGCGAGGGCGTGGGGACGCTGAAGGAGATCGACGCTGAGCTGAGACGCCTGCTCCCTGAGCAGGATCCGTTCTGGCCCCGGTGGGTCGTTGCTCGCGATGGGGGAGGCAACCGTGGTCCGGTGCGTTCCAGGAAGAGAGCCTGAGGACTTCGACTCGCGGGTGCGAGGGCCCGGACTTCAATGGTTGCGCCGCAATCCGAAGGCTCCTGGCCGGCCACCTGCCTACTGGCAGCGCTGCAATGCGCAACTCGCGGAAGCCTTCGTCGAGCGTTGTGCCTACACCGCGATGTACCTGGGCTCGCCAGGCACCGTCGATCATTTCATCTCTATCGATGAGAACCGGCGGCTCGCCTACGAATGGAAGAACTTCCGGTACACCGCCGGATGGCTCAACAGCCGGAAGCAGGCACTGGTCTCCACTCGCCTGCTGGATCCCTTCGCCATCAAGGATGGTTGGTTCGCGCTCCTCCTCCCATCGCTTCAGCTTCAGGTGACAGCGAGCTGCCCGCCCCGATTGCGGAAGCGGGCCGCCGACACGCTTCGCCTGCTGGGGTTGGACCACGATGAGCGAGTCGTCCGGTATCGGAGGCAGTGGCTGAAGGAGTACGAGCAGAGACGTGTGACGCTCGACTATCTGGAGGACAAAGCTCCCCTGGTGGCTCGGGCGGTACGTGCTTGGGAGTCGCGCGAAGGCCGAAAGTGGTCCGCAGGCAGCAACCAGGTGGGCCTTGCTCGTGCGGAAGCCTCGTCTGCTTTGGGGACGCGGAAGACTCAGTCTGGGGCCCGCAGGAAGAAGGCGTAGGTTGGCTCAAGTCCAGGCCGATGACGCTCAAGGAGGGAATCGTGGTGTTGCCTCACCTGGAAGTGGTTCACGGCATCGTCGAAGGGATCGATCCCGGCGTGTCGAACACGCCAGCGATCCAGATTGCGCGGCCGGAGGGCGGGAGCCTCACGGTGACCGTCACGGCGCAGCAGGTGGAGCAGGCCTCCCGCTTGCGAGAGGTCTCCGCGATGGTCGTCATGGGGCCCAAGCCCCGGCTCATCTGGATCCGCGAGCAAGGCGCCGACGTGCCGGTTCCTCCCGCGGAGGAGCGGGACGCGCACGCTTTGCGGAAGTGGAGTGAACTGCTGCGGAGGCTTGCCCAATGAGTGACGCCCAGCCGTATGACCGGTTCTGCAGTCTGCCCCGGCTTCAGGAGTTGCAGGCCAAGGGCATCGCAGCGCACGGTGGAAGGGTGGGCGTCCGCGATGCGCTGGGCCCTGGCGCGACCCTGGGCGCTGCCTGGACGGCGGAGGAGTATGGCGCCCCGCCGGAAGCGGTCCCGGGGCTCATGTACGCTGTCTACCTGCTCTTCTACATCGCGACGAAGCAGGTCTTCGTGGATGGGAACAAGCGGATCGCCTGGCTCGCCATGTGCGAGGCCCTGGCGTGCATGGGCCTGGAGGTGGACGCCACGATTGATGAAGCGGAGGCGCTGGTGATGGCCATCTCCGACAATCGCGTCAAGGACGTCGAGGCGGTGTTCCTCTGGGTCGTCGAACATCTCCGCGAGCTTCGCGTCCGATGAAGGCTCTGATGCGGGCCCTGTCCCTGCTGGCCCTGGGCCTGCTCCTCGTCGGTGTCGCCTGGTGGCGCTCGGTCGCGAATGCAGAAGCGCTCCAGAAACGCGCCGACGCAAAGGTCCAGCAGGCTGTGACCCATGTCTGGGCGGGTGAGTTGGTATTGGCTCTCACGGAGCTTGCCGTGGTGCTGGAGGAGGCTCCCCAGCATTTGGGGGCGCTGAAGGTCCAGACCTGCGTGCTGATGGAACTGGGGGCGCTGGACGAAGCCGCCCGAACGGTGGCCCGGCTTCGTGCGCTGGCCCCCGAACAGCCGGAGATCGTGGTGCTCGCGGAGCTCGTTGAGCAACGTCGCCAGGTGCTGGCGCCGGGCTGGCGAGAGGCTTTGATTGAGGCGTGGAATCGCGCGGGACGTCCGGACCTCAGGGACGCCAACGGGTTTCCGGAGCCCCTTCCTGACCTGAAGTCCTTCGTCGACAAGGTGTGGGAACGGTCTCAGTCCATGGAGGTCCGCTTCACGGCGGCGCTCGCGGACAAGGCCTCGGACGCACAGCAGCAGTGGCTCGCGGCGCATGTCTCGGAACTGGAGGACCGCGACCTGCTGCTCGCCGCCCATGATTATTTCCGTTCCCGTTCCGGCGAGGACGCACTGGCGGAGGTGCGGCATCAAGCTCGCGAGGTGGTGCGGCGCAAGCTCGACGCGCTCCCCTCCGAAACGGGCGCATCCGAGGGACCGTTGCTCCTTCTGCTGGGGGAATCATCGCAAGAAGCGCCGCTCACACGCGAGGACATCCAGGCGCTGGAGCGGATCGCGGCCCTCCCGCACTTTCGCCGCACCTCACTGGCCCATGCGGGTGCCGCCGCGAAACGACGCCTGGAGTCCACGGGCATCACTCCGCGGCCCTCCCTCCTCTTCCAGGCAGCCGCGGTTTCGTTGTCCCTGGATGCGACCTTGCACCTGAAGAAGCGGGTGGAGGCGACGAAGGAGCGTCTCTCCACCGAGGAACGGATCCGACTGGGGCAGGTGCTCTTCGCCCTGGGAGAGCGCACCGTCGCGGGCTCGGCATTGGTGGACCACTTCGCGGGACTCAACCAGATGCAGCAGGGCGCGGAGTTGATGGACGACAAGGCGAAGCTCGCCCAGGTGGCTCGGGACTACGAACATGCCCGGGCTATGCTCCAGGCCGTCTCCTCGCTCCCAAGGGGGGAATCGTGGCCCCTGCCATCCGTCGTTCGTGAATTCGTGCAGGCCTCCCTGGATGATGAATGGAAGAGCCTGAACGCCCTCATCGCCCCCTGAGCGCTTAGAGCGTCACCAATCCCATCCGCGCCGCCCGCACCACGGCTTCCGTGCGGCGCTGGACGCCCAGCTTGGCCAGCACCGCGTTCACGTGGAACTTGGCGGTGTGCTCGCTGATGTCGAGCCGGTCCGCGATGGCCTTATTCGACAGGCCCTCCGCCAACAGGCCCAGCACCTCGCGCTCGCGCGGCGTCAGCGTGTCCGGGCCTGGGGCTCCCGACGGGGCCGTGCTCCTGGGCGCGGCGCGCACCTGGGCCAGGCCCGGCTCGAACACGGTGAGGCCTCGCGCGACCGCGTGCAGCGCGGCCCCCAGCATCCCCGGCGCCACGTCTCGGAACAGCAGCCCCTTCGCGCCCGCGCCCAGCGCCAGCTCCCCTGCCGCCTCGTCCGCCACCAGCGCCAGCACCGGCGCGCCCAGGTCCGGCGCCGCGCCTTCCTCCAACCGCAGGCCCGTGTCCCAGAGCACCACGTCGGGCGGCTCGCCCCTGGCCGACTCCAGCTCCTCCTGCGTGCCGGCCGCCACCACCGTCCAGGCCTCCGCCTGGTCGCTCAGCACCCGTGCGAGCGCACCCCGGGCCAGGGGGTCCTCCGACACGAGCATGAGCCTGGGCGATGACGAGGGCGCATCCAACATGAGCCCCTCATCCCTAACCGCGCCCGCACCGTTCGCCACACCGCACGGCGCCAGGACGCCCTCCCTTCCCTCCGGGACGCGCTCTTGTGAAGAATCGTGAAGTCCTCACGGGAGGTGTGCGCATGGCGGTCCGGACAGCGCGGTGGTGGGTGGCGGGGCTGCTCTTCGTCGGGAGCAGTGCCCAGGCCGCGACATCCCCCTACGCGAAGCGAGGCGAGGAGATCGTCACCCTCGTGCGCACCCGCTTCCTCGACGCCGCGAAGGGTGAGGCCTGGGCGGACGCGCACCAGGACTACGCCGCCGGCGCGAAGGACGCGGAGGACTTCGCCCGGCGCACGAACGCGGCGCTCGCGGACCTGAAGGCCTCGCACACGGCCTACTACCCCAAGGAGAGCCCCGGCCACGCGGAGGTGTCCGCCATCTTCCAGACCTTCCTCAAGCAGAAGAAGGTGGAGGCCACCGGCATCGGCGTGGACGTGGTGGAGACCCCGGAGGGCTTCTTCGTCCGCCACGTCTTCGCGGAGGGCCCCGGCGCCAGGGCGGGCCTCCTGCGCGGGGACCGGCTCGTCGCCGTGGAGGGCGCGCCCTTCCATCCCTGGCACTCCTTCACGAACCGCGCGGGCAGGGCCACGCGCCTCACCGTGGAGCGCGTGAAGGGCGCAGAACCCCTGTCGCTCACCGTCACGCCCCACCGCGTGAACCCGCGCCAGGAGTGGCTCGCGTTCCAGAAGGCCAGCGGGAAGGTCGTGGAGCGCCAGGGCCACCGCGTCGCCTACCAGCACGTCTACGCGTGCACCGGCGACGAGTACCAGCAGGCCCTGGAGGAAGCACTCCAGTCCACGTTCGCGGAGGCGGACGCGCTCGTCGTCGACTTCCGCGACGGCTGGGGCGGCTGCAATCCCGCCTTCGTCAACCTCTTCAACCCGCAGCTCCCCCAGCTTGTCAGCACCAGCCGCGATGGAAAGGCACACCCCTTCACGCCGTCCTGGCGCAAGCCGGTGGTGCTGCTCGTCAATGGCAACTCGCGCAGCGGCAAGGAGTTGGTGGCCTTCACGATGAAGCGCCACCAACTGGCCACGCTCGTGGGACAGCGCACCGCGGGCGCGGTGCTGGGCGGTGGGCCGCAGAAGCTGTCCAATGGGGACCTGCTCTACCTCGCCGTCATGGACGTGAAGGTGGACGGCGAACGGCTGGAGGGCGTGGGCGTGCCGGTGGACGTGGAGGTCCCGGACGCGCTGCCCTACGCGGCCGGCGCGGATCCGCAGAGAGAGAAGGCGCTCGACGTGGCCGCGTCCCGGGTGAAGTGAGGTCTCAGCGCAGCGTGACGCCGTGCCCCGGCGCGTCCGGGTCCAACGTCAGCCGCGAGCCCGTGTACCGGCCTCCGCCCTGGAACGGGTGGCTCGCGATGAACAACGGCGTGTCCAGGTCCGCGTAGGTGAAGCCGCCCAGCCCCGCCGCCAGGTGCGCGGACGCGCTCATCGCGAGCACGCTCTCCACCATGCCGCCCACCATCAGCTCCAGCCCCGCCGCGCGGGCCAGGCTCCACATCGTCACCGCCTCCACCATCCCGCACTTCATCGTCTTGATGTTGATGCCGTGGCACGCGTTCTCACGGATGAGCCGCAGCACGTCCTTCACCGACCGCGCTGACTCGTCCGCGCACACCGGCACCTTCGAGCGGCGCGTCACCTCCGCCAGCCCCGCGACGTCGGACGGCGGCACCGGCTGCTCGAAGAGCGACAGCGGCACCTCCGCGCGCTCCAGCTCCTTGAGGAACGCCAGCGCCTCCGCCACGTCGTAGCCCCCGTTCGCGTCCGCGAAGAGCCGCGCCTTCGGGGCCTCCTGGTGGATGGCCACCAGCCGCGCCGCGTCCGCGTCCGGGTCCAGCGCGCCCACCTTCACCTTCAACGTGTCGATGCCCCGCCCCAGGATGGCCCGCGTGGACGCCACCGCGTGCGCCACATCCCCGGCGGTCACCGTCATGTCGATGTCCAGCTCCGTCCCCGCCCCGCCGAAGAAGGCATACAGCGGAAGCCGGTGGTGCCGCGTGAGCGCATCCAGGAGCGCCATCTCCACCCCACACCGCGCGGCCGGCGCCAGCGCGAGCACATCCCCCAGCGCCTCCGACGCGGGCCGCCACGCCCGGGCATCACGCCCCACGAGCAGCCCCCGCACCGGCTCCAGCGCGGCCAGCGTGCTCGCTTGCGTCTCCCCGCTCACCGCGGTGAAGGGCGCCGCCTCGCCCAGCCCCACGGTGCCGTCCGCGAGCGTCACGCGCACGAGCACGTTCTCCGCCGCGTGTTGCGCGCCCGTGGCAATGGCGAACGGCTCCGTCAGGGGCAGGTGCAGCGCTTCGAACGCGACGTGCGTGATGTACGTAGGGCGCATGGGCGGGAAGGAGTGTGGCTGACGCCCATACCCGGAAGGGAGCCCTTCGTGGAATCACCTCCAGACTCAAGTGATTTTCCTAGCAATTCACGAAGGTTAAGAAAGATACGAAGACTGGGGTTGGCTTGAGCCGCCGTCCGATTCGTGACGACATGCGGGCTCCCCGGGGGTGGGCAGTCGCCGGGGCCTCGAGGAGCTGGGATGTCCGCGACCGAGACGACCGTGGCCCTGCCGCTCCCGGATGCGCTCCTGGCCGCGTTGGAGGAGGCCGAGCGCGAACACCCGGAGGCGTGCATGGTGCTGCGCGCCGTGCGCTCGCCGGGAGGACCCATCGTCGACTTCGAGTGGCTGTGGGCGAACCCCGCCGCTGCCCGCGCGCTGGGGCAGGGGCCGGAGCTGCTGCGCGGCCGGCGCCTGAGCGAGGTGTCCTCGAAGGACGGCATCGCCGGACACATGGACCTGCTGCGCCAGGTGGTGGAGTCCGGCCGGCCGCACGCGGACCACTTCAGCGAAGGGAACGCCCTGCTGCAGGGCACCGCGGTGCCGCTGCGGGACGGGGTGCTGTTGCGCCTGCGCGACATCACCAGCGCCCAGCGGGTGGAGGAGGGGCTGCGCGAGACGCTGGACTGGGTGCGCGACGTGCTGGAGAGCATGCCGGACGCCTTCTTCACCGTGGACACGGACTGGCGCCTCACCTACGTGAACCGCAACGCCGCCGCGCTCACCGGCCGCACGCAAGAAGCGCTCTTCCGCCGCGTGCTGTGGGATGTGTGCCCGGAGCTGTGCGGCACCCCCTTCGAGCGCACGCTGCGCGAGGTGGCCGCCGAGGAGAGCTACCGCCTCTTCGAGCTGCGCACCGGGCGCGACCGCTGGCACGAGGTGCACACCTGGTCCAGCGGCCGCAACGTCTCCACCTACGCGCGCGACATCACCGACAAGAAGCGCGTGCAGGCGGAGCGCGACGCGCTGCTCGCCCGTGAGCACTCCGGCCGCCTGGAGGCGGAGGCCCTGGCCCAGCGCCGCACGCACGAGCTCATGGCCGCGCGCGAGCGGCTGGTGCAGTCGGAGAAGCTGGCCATGGCGGGCCAGCTGGCCGCGGGCGTGGGCCATGAAATCAACAACCCCCTGTCCTACGTCACCGGCAACCTCCAGTTCGCGGTGGAGCAGCTCACGCCGCTCGCCCGCCGCCCCGGCCTCCAGGACGTGCTGGGGGAGGCGCTGGAGGCGCTGCGCGAGGCGCGCGAGGGGGCGGAGCGGATCCGCGTCATCGTGCGCGACCTGCAGAGCTTCGCCCGCGCGGACGAGCTGCGCCTGGAGCCCGTGAACGTGCACGCGGCGCTGGAGTTCGGCATCTCCATGGCGATGACCCACCTGCGAAGCCGCGCCCAGGTGGAGCGCCACTACGGCCAGGTGCCGCACGCGCTGGCGCACGAGTCGCGCCTGGGCCAGGTGTTCCTCCACCTGCTCATCAACGCCGCGCACGCCATCCCCTCCGGCGCGTTCGACCGGCACCGCGTGACGCTCACCACCCGCCGCGAGGGCGCGTGGGTGCTGGCGGAGGTGTCCGACACCGGCCTGGGCATGACGCCGGAGGTGCTCCAGCGCGCCTTCGAGCCGTTCTTCACCACGCGCCCCGTGGGGGAGGGCAGCGGCCTGGGGCTGTCCATCTGCCTGGGGCTCGTGCGCAGCATGCACGGCGAGCTGACAGCCACCAGCATCCCCGGCCTGGGCAGCACCTTCCAGGTGAGGCTCCCCATCGCGGAGCAGTTCATCCACCCGGTCGCCCCCGCGGTGCGCGCGCACGGCGCGGCCGCGCGCAAGCGCGTGCTGGTGGTGGATGACGAGCCGCAGCTCACCTCGGTGCTCCGGCGCATCCTGGGCAAGCAGCACGACGTGGTGGTGGCGCACAGCGGCCGGGAGGCGCTGACGCTGCTGGAGGAGGACGACGCCTTCGACCGCATCTTCTGCGACCTGATGATGGCGGACCTGACCGGCATGGACGTGCACGCGGAGCTGTCACGGCGCCGGCCGGAGCTCCTGTCGCGCTTCGTCTTCATGACCGGCGGCAGCTTCACGGAGCGCGCCCGTGCCTTCCTCCAGGCCGTGCCGCTGCCGCGCATCGAGAAGCCCTTCGAGCCGGGCCTCCTGCACTCGCTGGTGGAGTCCTCGCCGCCGCGCACCGGTACCGGCTGACGCGGCGGCGAGCCGGGGGCACTACAGCTTCACCTCGTCGCGCTCCGGCCGCGTGATGTACGCGGTGCTCGGGTTCGCGGGGTCGGCCAGCTTCTTCATCAGGCTGTCCATGCCGTTGGAGCGCGCGAAGGCCATCTCGTTCTTCGTCACGCCCACCAGCGTGAGCAGCTCCACCTGGCCGCTGGGCAGGGTGAAGTGGCTGGGGCGGTTGGCGTCCTTCACGAACACGAAGCCCGCGAGCTTGGTGTCACCGCCGGTGAGCGTGCCGTCCACCGGGTAGCGGTGCCCCATGGCGAACAGCCGCGCGCACACGAGGTTGTAGGCCATCATGTCCAGGAGGCGCAGCACGGGCCAGCGCTCCTCCTCGGGCGTGTGGATGACCATCTCGTAGCCCAGGCCGCTGGGGGCGTCGTCCGCCAGGTCCTGCCCTGGGACCACCGTGAAGGGGTTGGACAGGCCGCTCGTCACGTAGGTCCAGTACGGGTACTGCTCACTGGGAGGCGCCACGCGCACGCCCATGGGCAGCCAGTTGGGGTCCAGCTCCTGGCCCTGGGCCAGCTCGCTCTCCAGCCACCCCTCCAGCACGCCGGTGCCCTCGAGGAGGTCCACTTCCTCGCGGATGGCACCGAACAGCTTGGGGTACTCCACCTCGTCGCGGTCAGCCCAGCAGTCTTCGTACCACTGGATGAAGTCTTCGTCGGTCTCCGGGACTTTCATGGGGGCGGACTCTAGAGGTTCACCCCGATTTCACAACTTCAACCGAGCCCCGATGCGCTCCGGCCGGTGGGCTGGCGGACAGACGTTCAGGTTTTTCAGGTGCCGGTGGACCCGGGAGAGGCCGCACCCCACGGCTTGAGGCCGCAGATGCGCTCCGCCTCTTCCACCGCGGGTGCCAGCCGCGCGTGCTCCATGCGCAGGAAGCTCCGGACGGCCTTGTCCAGGCGCTTGTCGAAAATCAGGTGAGCGCTGTGCACGGCGGTGGGCTCGAAGCCGCGAGACACCTTGTGCTCGCCGCCCGCGCCGGGCTCGAACACCTTGCGGCCCGCGCGGATGCAGTCGTCCACGGAGTGATACAGGCAGACGTTGAAGTGCAGGAAGGGGTGCTCCTCCGTGCAGCCCCAGTAGCGGCCGTAGAGCCGCTCTGGCGTGGCCAGGTTGAAGGCCCCGGCGATGACCTCCCCGTCCCTCACCGCCTCCACCATCTCCACGGTGTCAGGCAGGTCGCGGAAGACACGCTCGAAGAAGCCCGGGGTGAGCTGCACCTGGCCCCAGGCATGGCGCTCGCAGGTGGACGTGTAGAAGGTGTACGCGCGCCGGGCGTGCTCTTGCGTCAGGTCCGCGCCGCGCACGGTGCGCAGCTGGATGCCCTGGGTGGCCGCGGCGCCGCGCTCGCGCTTGAGCTGGTTGCGGCGCTTGGAGTCGAAGCGGGCCAGGTAGTCGTCGTAGCGCTGGTAGCCCGGGTTCTTCCAATGGAACTGGAGCGTGATGCGGCGCGCGAGCCCGGCCTCCTCCAGGAAGTCCGCCTCCTCGTCCGTGGGGTAGAGCACGTGCACGCCGGAGCAGTCCTGCTCCTGGGCTGTCTGGACGGCGGCCTCCAGGAGCGCGCGGCGCAGCTTCGCGGCGTCCTCGCCGGGGGCGGTGAGGAAGCGCGGCACGGTGGCGGGAGACAGGGGGCCGCCCACGAGCAGCTTCGGGTAGTACTCCACGCCCAGCTGGGCGGCGGCGTTGGCCCAGCCGAAGTCGTAGATGTACTCGCCCATGCTGTGGAACTTGAGGTACGCGGGCGCGGCGGCGACGAGCTTCTTCCCGCGCCACAGCGTCAGGTGGTGCGGGGCCCAGCCGGTGTCCTCGGTGGCGCTGCCGCTCTCCTCCATGGCGGACAGCCACGCATGGCGCACGAAGGGGGGCGCGCCGTCGGTGACCAGGGCATCCCATTGGGCGGCCGGGACATCGCGGATGGCATCGAGAATGCGGACCTTCAGAGGGGTGTCGGCGGGCACGGGAGCAGTCTTAACGCGGGCCTGTCTCCTTCGCTCCCGTTCGTCCTGTTGGAGGGCATCCGGGCAGGGAGGCCCGGGGCCGCCCGGGGGGCTCTCAGGAGGCTTTCTTGCGAGGTGGGGCCTTGGTGCGGGCGGACATCACCCGGGCCACGTTGTCCTCGATCCAGGTGGTCAGCGCCTCCACGTGGACGGCGACCTCCTCGCCCAGGGGCGTGAGGCTGTAGTCCACGTGGGGAGGAATCACGGGGTGGGCCTCCCGGTGCACGAAGCCGTCCTGCTCCAGGGACTGGAGCGTCTGGGCGAGCATCTTCTCGCTCACCCCGCCCACCTTGCGGCGCAGCTCGCTGAAGCGGTGGGTGCCCTCCTCCTTGAGCGCGACGAGCACCAGCACGCCCCACTGGCTGGTGACGTGCTCCAGGACACCGCGCGAGGGACACGCCGCCGCGTACAGGTCCCCGCGCTGCTTCACCTTCTCCAGCAGTGGACTGCCCTTGCGTGTCTTCATGACGTGATACTTACCATGAGGTACGTACTTACGGAAAGTGAGTACCCCCGTTAGGGTAAGTGCCAGTTCGATTTCGCGCCTGGGGCGCGGGAAGGAAAGGGCGGAGCCATGTTCATTGTCACGGGAGCCACGGGGAAGCTGGGCCGGTTCGTCGTCGAGGGGCTGCTGAAGAAGGTGCCGGCGAGCCAGGTGGCGGTGGCGGTGCGCAACCCGGAGAAGGCGAAGGACTGGGCGGCGCGTGGGGTGCAGGTGCGCCAGGTGGACTACGACCACCCGGAGACGCTGAACGGGGTGTTCGGGAAGGGGGACTCGGTGCTGCTCATCTCCGCGAACGAGGTGGGCAAGCGCTTCCCGCAGCACAAGGCGGTGATCGAGGCGGCGAAGAAGGCGGGCGTGAAGCTGCTGGCCTACACGAGCATCCTGCGCGCGGACACGAGCGGCCTGTCGCTGGCGGGGGAGCACAAGGCGACGGAGGAGGCCATCCGCGCGTCGGGCATCCCGTACGTGTTCCTGCGCAACGGCTGGTACGTGGAGAACTACACGGAGCACATCGCGCCGGCGCTCCAGTACGGGGTGGTGCAGGGCAGCGCGAAGGACGGCCGGGTGGCGACGGCGACGCGCGAGGAGTACGCGGACGCGGCGGTGGCGGTGCTGACGGGCGCGGGCCACGAGAACCAGGTGTACGAGCTGGCGGGTGACGCGGGCTTCACGCTGCCGGAGTACGTGGCGGAGCTGTCGCGGCAGTCCGGCAAGCCGGTGAAGTACGTGGACCTACCGGCGGCGGAGTACTCCGCGGCGCTGCAGCAGGTGGGCGTGCCCAAGCCCTTCGCGGACACGCTGGCGGACGCGGACGTGGGCCTGTCGCGCGGGGAGCTGAACGACACGAGCCGCACGCTGAGCCGTCTGATTGGCCGGCCCACGGCGCCGTTCGGGAACGCGATTGGCGCGGCGCTGAAGCAGGGATGATTGCGGATCCTCTCCTCCCGCCCTGGCTCACTCAGGGTGGGAGGACGCGATGATCGTCGTCACAGGAGCAACGGGAAGACTGGGCCGTTTCGTCATCGAGGGCCTGTTGAAGAAGGTCCCTGTGAACCAGGTCGCGGTCGTGGCGCGCAATCCGGACAAGGCAGGGGATTGGGCCGCGCGCGGCATCCAAGTGCGCCAGGCGGACTACGGCCACCCGGACACCTGGGACGGCGTGTTCTCGCAAGGAGACACGGTGCTGCTCATCTCCTCCAGCGAGGTGGGCCAACGCCGCAAGCAGCACCGGACCGTGGTGGACGCGGCGAAGCGGGCCGGCGTGAAGCTGCTGGCCTACACGAGCATCCTGCACGCGGACACGTCGCGGATGCTGCTGGCGGGGGAGCACCTGGACACGGAGAAGGCCATCCGCGCGTCAGGGCTTCCGTTCGTGCTCCTGCGCCACAGCTGGTACCTGGAGAACTACACGGAGGCCGCGAAGCGCACGCTGGCGCAGGGCGTGCTCCGAGGCTGCGCGAAGGACGGCCGCGTCGCTCCCGCCACCCGCCAGGACTACGCGGACGCCGCCGTCGCGGTGCTCACCGGCACGGGCCATGAGGACCAGGTGTACGAACTCGCGGGCGACACGGGCTTCACGCTGGCGGAGTACACAGCGGAACTGTCCCGCCAGTCCGGCAGGACCGTGACCTACCAGGACCTGCCACCCGCTGACTTCGCCGCCGCGCTCCAGCAGGCAGGCCTGCCCAAGGGCTACGCGGACGTGCTGGCGAACTCGGACGAGGGAATCGCCCGGGGCGACCTCAACGATACCAGCCGCACGCTCAGCCGACTCATCGGCCGCCCTACCAAGACCCTGGCCGAGGAACTGTCCGCCATGCTCAAGCAGGCGTGACGTCGCACTCACGTGCCCTGCACAGAGGGCTTCACGAGCCACTTCGCGGCATCACTCGACGGAGGAGGAAGGCTCGCGAGCACCTGATGGAGTTTTCCCTCAATCTCCGCGATGGAGCCGGACAGGGCTTCCGGTGCCAGCCGGGCCACATCTCCCAACTCCGTCGCCAGATGGATGGCGTGACGGAGTTCGGGGTGTACCTCCATCGCTTCGAGGCGGGTCAGCAGCGCAGGCCCGAAAAGCCGCTCGCAAGCGTAGGTCGGTGACAGGGTGCCCAGCGTCAGCGCTCGGCACATCCCCAGGGCAGTCACTGCGATCAGCCGCTGGGCCTCTTCAGGCCCGGTCGCCTCAAGGGTCATGGTTGTTGGCTGGGGCAACGTGTCCTTCATTGGAGTCCTCTCCGGAAACACCACGGGGGAGCAGTCCCTGACGGACGGCTCCCCCGCGTTGCTTCACATCTGGATCCTACGTCAGGCCACCTGTGCTCCGGCGCCGCTCTGCCGCGCCACTTCCCGCGGCTCCGGGTACACCGCGCGCTGGGGCGTGGTGATGCGGATGACGCCCAGCTTGGACAGCACGCGCATCACCTGCCACGTGGGGTCGATTTCGAAGGCGCGCGCCGCGAAGTTCGGGCTGCTGCCGTACTTGTGGTGGTTGTTCTGGAACAGCTCACCCATGCACAGCACGTCCACCGGCAGCGTGTTGCGCGACTTGTCGGCGCCCTTGAAGTTCCGGTAGCCGTACTTGTGCCCGCACCAGTTCACGATGGCGCCGTGCACCGGCCCCATCACGAAGTGGATGGGCAACAGCAGGAACATCCAGGGCGACGTCGCGAACGTCACGTAGAACGCCGTGTACAGCGCCACCCAGCCCAACACCGCCCACCAGGACTGGCCCAGCGTCTCGTCCACCAGCTTCCACTCCGGGAAGCCACCGTCGAAGCGCGGCTCCGGCTGGATCTTCCGCGTCACGAGCCCGGAGTAGCGCTCCTTCGTGTGCCACATCATCCGCAGCACGTCCTTGAAGTAGTGCGGCGAGTGCGGATCCTTCTCCGTGTCCGAGTACGCGTGGTGCTCGCGGTGCAGGATGGCGTAGGCGCGCGGCGACAGGTACGACGAGCCCTGCACCAGGTAGGTGAGCAGGTGCATCACCTTCTCCGTCCGCGGACCCATGCTGTACATCCGGTGCGCCGCGTAACGGTGCTGGAAGAAGCTCTGGAAGAAGACGCAGAGCAGCCAGTGACTGATGAAGAAGATGATGATGGCCATGACTCTCCCGTGTTTACAGACACAGGGCTAACACCCCCCCTGTCACGGCAATGTCAGCGCTCCCCATGTCACCGGCACCGTCTCCCCATCCCCCCTCCACAGCGGACGCACGCCACTGAGCGTCCCCCTCCCCACGCCTGTCCGCTGGTGGATAAGGCGCGGTGCGGCCAGCCATTCATCTCCATCTCCCGTGTCGCACCGCGACGTTGCGGGCCGCCCCCGGGGAGGGCAGAAGGGCATGCGGCGCGTCACCCTCAGTGCGCCCAGGAGCCTTCAACCGTGGATCGGGCCACCCTCGTCGGACTCGACAAGCAGCATGTCTGGCACCCCTACACCGCCATGGAGGCGTACATCGCGAAGACGGATCCGCTCGTCATCGTCCGGGCGGAGGGCGTCTGGCTCCATGACGCGGACGGACGGCGCTACCTGGACGCCAATGGCTCGTGGTGGGTGTCCACCCTGGGACACCGCCACCCGCGCCTCGTCCGCGCGCTCACCGAGCAACTGGGCAGCCTGGCCCACGTCTCGCTCGCGGGCATCACCCACGGCCCGGCGGCCCGGCTGGGCGCGGAGCTGACCGCGCTGGCCCCGGGCGCGGACCGGGCGGACGTGCCCTCGGCGCAGAAGCTGTCGCGCGTCTTCTATTCGGACAACGGCAGCACCGCGGTGGAGGTGGCCATCAAGATGGCCGCGCAGTACTGGGCGCAGAACGGCCGGCCCCGCCGCACCCGCTTCATCACCCTGACCGGCGCCTTCCACGGCGAGACCATTGGCTCCACCAGCGTGGGCGGCGTGCATGAGTTCCGCGACGTCTTCGGCCCGCTCCTCTTCGACGTGGTGCACGTGCCGTCCCCCGCGGAAGCCGGAGGCCACGCGCGCGCCCTGGAGGAGCTGAAGGCCGCGCTCGCGGCGGATCCGGACGGCATCGCCGGCGTCATCCTGGAGCCCGTCATCCAGGGCGCGGCGGGCATGTGGATGTCGTCGCCGGACTTCGTGCGCGAGGTGCGCGCGGCCACCCGCGCGGTGGACACCTTCCTCATCGCCGACGAGGTCTTCACCGGCCTGGGCCGCACCGGCGCGCGCTTCGCGGTGGACCTGGCCGGCGTGGTGCCGGACCTCCTGTGCCTGGCCAAGGCGCTCAGCGGGGGCCTCATGCCCTTCGCCGCCACGCTCGCGTCCGAGCGCATCTTCCAGGGCTTCCTGGGGGCGAAGGACCGGGCGCTCTATTACGGGCACTCGTACTGCGGCAACCCGCTGGGCGCGTCCGTGGCGCGCGAGGTGCTGGCCGTGTACCGGGACGAGGACGTGCTGGGTCAGGTGCAGCGCAAGGCGCCGCGCGTGAAGGCCGCCTTCGAGCGCATGGCCGCCACCCTCCCCGGACTGGAGCGCCCGCGCGCGGTGGGCATGGTGGGCGCGGTGGACCTGGGCGGCGGCGGCTACTTCGCGGACAGCGGCTGGCGCGTGTACGAGGCCGCCCGCCGCCGCGGCCTCTACCTGCGCCCCATGGGCAACACCGTCTACATCGCGCCCGCGCTCACCATCCCGGACGCGGACCTGGACCTGCTGCTGCAGGGCGTGGAGGACAGCCTGCGCGAGGTGGCGGCGGGCTGAGGCGGCCCTTGCTGGCGGCGCGTGCCGGGAAGCCCCCTCCTGCTTCCCGGTGCCACGCGGACCTTCCGCGTGCGCATCCGTTGGGGCAGGCGCCGTGCCGGTGCCGTCTCCTGGAGGAGGGAATCGCCGTGACACTCGAAAGCCATCGCCCGCAGACAGGCCCCAGCCTGCCCGCCGGGCTGACGCCGGACAGCGTGGAGCTGTTCCGGGCGCAGCTGCGCGGCGCGCTCATCCAGCCGGGGGACATCGACTACGCGGAGGCGTGCCAGCTGTACAACGCGATGATCCACAAGCGCCCGGCCATGGTGGCCCGGTGCGCGGACGTGGCGGACGTCATCGCCGCGGTGGCCCTGGCCCGCGAGCGCAAGCTCCCCCTGGCCGTGCGCGGCGGCGGCCACAACGGCGGTGGCCTGGGACTGGTGGACGACGGGCTGGTCATCGACCTGTCGCGCATGCGCGGCGTGCGCGTGGACCCGGAGGCCCGCACGGTGCGCGTCGCGGGCGGCGCCGTCTGGGGGGACGTGGACCACGCCACCCACGCCTTCGGGCTCGCGGTGCCCTCCGGCATCATCTCCACCACGGGCGTGGCCGGGCTCACGCTGGGCGGCGGCCTGGGCTACCTCACGCGCCGCTTCGGCCTCACCATCGACAACCTGCTCGCCGTGGACATGGTGCTCGCGGACGGCCGCTTCGTCACCGCGAGCGCGGACAAGCACCCGGACCTGTTCTGGGCGGTGCGCGGCGGAGGCGGCAACTTCGGCGTGGTGACGTCGTTCCTCTTCCGCGCCAACCCCGTGGACATCGTCGTCGGAGGCCCCACGCTCTGGCCCCTGGACCGCGCGGTGGAGGTGATGCGCTGGTACCGCGAGTTCCTCCCGGCCGCGCCGGAGGAGCTCAACGGCTTCTTCGTCTTCATCACCGTGCCGCCCGCGCCGCCCTTCCCGGAGGAGCTCCACCTCCAGAAGATGTGCGGCATCGTGTGGTGCTACACGGGCCATCCCTCGCGCGCGGATGAGACGTTCGCGCCCGTGCTGGCGATGCAGCCCGCGCTGCACGGCGTGATGGCCATGCCCTTCCCCCTGTTGCAGACCGCCTTCGACGCGCTCTATCCGCCGGGGCACCAATGGTACTGGCGCGCGGACTTCGTGCGCGAGCTGCCGGACGCGGCCATCGAGCGCCACATCTCCTTCGCGCAGCGGCTGCCGTCCATGCAGTCCACCATGCACCTGTACCCCATCGACGGGGCGGTGCACCGCGTGGGCCCGCATGACACCGCCTTCCGCTTCCGCGATGCGCGCTGGTCGGAGGTCATCGTCGGGGTGGACCCGTCACCCGAGCGGGCGGCGGACATCACCACCTGGGCGAAGGAGTACTGGAGCGCGCTGCATCCGTACTCGGCGGGCGGCGCCTACGTGAACTTCATGATGGACGAGGGCCAGGAGCGCGTGCGGGCCACCTACGGCGACAACTACCCCCGGCTGGTGGACGTGAAGCGGAAGTACGACCCGGAGAACCTCTTCCACGTGAACCAGAACATCCAGCCAGGCCCGGTCCAGCCCCCGAGCGTCAAACACTGAGGGCCCGGGCTCAGGCCTGGACCCTGGGCGGGAGCGGCAGGTCGATGATGAGGGTGGCGCCCTGGCCGGGGGCGCTCCGCAGGACCAGCTTGCCAGGGTGGCCCTCGACGATCTGCCTGGCGATGAAGAGGCCCAGCCCCAGGCCGTGCACGGAGCGGGGCGGGCCGCCGCGCTCGAAGCGCTCGAAGACGCGGTCCTGGTGCTCCTGCGGGATGCCCGGGCCGCCGTCCGACACGGAGAGGATGAGCCGGTCGCGGTGCCTCCTGAGCCCGATGTCGAGCGCCGTGCCCGGCGCGTACTTGATGGCGTTGGACACCAGGTTCGTCAGCGCCTGCTGCACGCGCGAGCGGTCCCACCACACGCGCAGGCCCAGCTCCGCCCGCAGCTGGAGGACGCAGCGGGCCTGCTCCATCTGCTCGTGGAAGACGTCGAGGACCTCGTGCACCAGCTCCATCGGGCCGCTCTCTTCCATGTGGAGCTCGAGCTTGCCCGAGCGGATGCGTGAGACGTCCAGCAGCGAGTTGACCAGCTCGAGCAGGCGCAGCGCGTTGCGGTGGGTGAGCTCCTGGCGCGCGCGCTGCGTCGGCGGCAGCGGCGCGTCCATGTCCGCGAGCGACTCCTAGGCGCGCACGCTGACGACGGCGTGGGTGACCGTGGCCTGGAGCTGTTCGTAGAAGTTGCGGTAGGCGTCATCCAGGGCGCGCCGGGGGCTCATCCGCCGCCTCCGGACTCCACGCGGTGCCCGGGGGCAGGCCCATGCCGGACACCCACCGGACGCGCGGGGCGGACTCATCGCGGCGGTAGAAGAAGAGGAAGGGGACGTGTCGAGCACGGTGTCCGGCTGCAACTGCGTCAGCGCGGCGCCGATGTCCTCCACCGCCTTCACGTTGCCCAGCAGGGCGGACAGCTCGCGCAGCGTCTGCGTGCGCCGCGCGCTGAGCAGCTTCTCCGTCACCTCCGCGATGGGGTGGAAGAGGCCGCCCACGCCCCCGGACTCGTCGCGGATGGGGCTGAAGGAGAAGGTCATGAAGGCCTCCTCCAGGTAGCCGTGCCGGTCCAGGAACATGCGCTGGTTCTCGATGGAGGAACCCGTGCCCGTGCCCGCCTTCTCGAACACGGGCCCACCGCCGCCAGCGCCGTGGCCCAGCACTCGCGGAAGCGCTGGCCCATGGACTCCGGGGGCTTCGCGCCGCAGATGGGGCGGTCGCTGTCGTTGGAGAGCTGCACGCGCTCCGGCCCCCACGCGATGAGGATGGGGAAGGTGGAGGACAGGCACAGGCTGACGGTCGTGCGCAGGCTCTGCGGCCAGGTGTCCACCGGCCCGAGCGGCGCCTCCGGTGTGAGCTTGCTTGCTTCACTCCCGGGTGGGGTGGTGGGGACCGCCCCGTGCGCGACTCAGGGGGACGGGCGAGGCTGCCGCTTCTCGCGGACATGCCGCACCGCGAGCACCACAAGCAGGGCGGCCACGCCGGCCAGCGCGATGAAGTGCTCCACGCGGCCCACGCCCCTGGCCACGCGGTCCACGCTCGCGGACCCCACGTAGCCCAGCATCACCACCAGGGGCGAGCTCAGGCACAGCGCCAGCCCGTCCCAGAAGAGGAAGCGGCGCAGGGGCATCCCTTCCGCCGCGGCCATGGCGAACACCGGGACGCGCAGCACGGACATGAACCGGCCGAAGAAGACGACCCGGGAGCCGTGCTTCGCGTACAGCCGCTGGATGCGCTCGCGGCGCTCGGCAGGGAAGAGGCGGCGGGTGCGCCGGTGCGTGTACAGGGCGTTCCCCAGGCGGCGCGCCGTGAGGAAGAGGACGGTGTCCCCGCTGAGCACGCCCGCGAAGCACAGCGCGAGGGCGACCGGCAGCGGCATGGCGCCCCGGTGCGACAGCACGCCCGCCGCCAGCTGCACCACGTCCTCCGGGAACGGCAGCCCCAGCCCCCCGGCCACGAGCACCAGGAAGATGAGCGGGACAGAGCCGTGCATCAGCAGGAGCTGGAGGGGGGAGTGGCTCATCAGGGCTCGGGGAGGACGGCCGCGGCGCGGCGCTCCTGGCGGAAGAGGAGGACCTCGCGGACGATGATCTGCACGGTGGCCGCCACGGGCACGGCCACCACCGCGCCCACGATGCCCGCCAGCTCCACGCAGAAGAGGACCGCCAGCAGCGTGAGGAGCGGGTTGACGTGCACGGTGCGCTTGAACACGAGCGGCGCCATCACGTTGCCCTCCAGCTGGCCGTAGAGGAGGAAGTAGATGAACACCGCCAGCGCCTTCCACAGGCCGCCGGTGGCCAGCGTGAGCAGCGTGATGATGCCGCCCGCGACGATGGGCCCCGCGTAGGGCACCAGGCTGGAGAAGCCGCTGACCACGCCCAGGGGCAGGTAGAAGGGCATGCCCAGCACCGCCAGCATGGTGGTGGTGAGCGTGGCGTTGATGGCGCAGATGAGGGTGATGCCGGACAGGTAGCCGCCCGTCGCGCTGTAGATGTTGCGCAGCACGCGCACGTAGCGCAGGCGGTGGTCGGGGCGGGCCAGGTCGAGCAGGCGCTTGAGCACGCCGCCGCCGAACACCAGCATGAACACCACCAGGAAGAAGACGGTGACGATGCCGCCCAGCAGGCCCACCACGCCGCCAATGGCGCTCATCAGGAGCGAGGGCAGGGGGCCGGCGAGCGCGGGCGTGGCCTCCTCCAGCCGTTCATTCCAGCCCAGGCTCTGAAGCCGCTGGTTGAGCGCGCGCAGGAGTCCGGTGGCGCGCACCTGCTTCCACAGGTGCGGCCACTGCGTCACCAGCGCGTCCACCTGCTCCACCAGGTTCGGAATCACCAGCAGGCCCAGCGCCACGATGGCGATGAACAGCGCCAGCAGCACCAGGGCGATGGCCATCCACCGCTTCAGGCCGCGCCTCTCCAGGCGGGACACACCGTGCTCCAGCGCCAGCGCGATGAGCGCCGCGATGCCGGTGAGCGTGAGCGCCAGGCGCGTCCTGGCCACGAGCACCACCAGGACCAGCACGCCCAGCACCCCGAAGCACACGGTGAGCACCGTGCGGAGCGACACCTGGGACTTCGATTGCGGTGGGACGACGGATTCGGACACCGGCAGGGCTCCCGGGACGGGCCACCGGCTTCGGGCCCCATGTCTTGCGGATGCGTCCTCCCGGGCCTGTCGGCAACCACCGGCATCCACCAAGTGCGCGAGTGGGCGCCGCGCGCGGCCCAAGCGTCCTGCGGGTGACACCCGGCCTTGGCGAAGGGACGTTGCCGGACGCAATCACCGGCCGTGTGGTTCGTCACCCGGGCAGCCCCGAAATGCCCGGCCTGGCCGCCGGGCCGTCCGTCCCCCCGCGGACAGGTGCGCGTCCGGCATGCGACGGCGCCGCGCTTGGGCGTCCGGCACCTGACGCGCCGGGACGTCTTGGAAAAATGGGACTGCGCGGTTTGCCGGGTCCGAGCGTCAGACGAGGGTGGGAACCTTCGTGGGAAGGGACTTTCGCGGGCCGGAGAGGACACCATGAAAAAGACGGGCGAGCAGGAGTTGGAAGGGGTGCGGCGCGAGGCCCTGGAGACCGAGGCCCGGTGGCGTGGCCTGGCGCAGAAGCTGGCGGAGCTGGGCGGCGAGGAGATGGACGCGCAGCTCCTGGTGACGTTCCGGAGCGCGCGGGACGCGGGCGCGGTGCCGCCGGACGCGGGCTTCTTCCTGGTGGCGCACATCCTCACGGCGATGGCGGACGAGGCCATCGCGGAGGATCCGCGCGTGCGGATGCGGGCCCGGGAGCTGGACGCGATGGAGCGCTCGTACGGCCTCACCAGCGAGGGCTGGCCGGAGGGGGAGCTGCCACCGGAGGAGTGGGAGGCGCTGTGCGTGGAGTACGAGCGGGCGTGTGATGAAGCGCGCGCCGCGTTCTTCCGCGCGTACGGCGAGGAGGAGATGGCGCGGCTGTACCTGGATCAGCGCGTCACCTTCCACCATCGCTTCGAAAGTGGACGGCGCTTCTTCCACGGGCTGCCCATGCTGCCGACGCAGCTGCACTGAGCGGGCGGTTCGTTAGACTCTGCCCCGGTGCTTTTCGGGAGGCGGCGGATGCGAGCGGCAACCCTGGCAGTGGCGGTGGGCTGTTGGATGTGGGGCGCGCTGGCGTCCGGGGCGGTGCCCGCGCCCGCGAGGGTGGAGGTGAGCGCGACGTACGACGCGCTCCAGCGCATGGTGCGCATCCGCGAGGTGTCGCTGTCGCCGGACGGCACGCGGGTGGCCTGGGTGGAGTCGGTGCCGGGGACCGAGGACGCCGCGCGGCTCCAGGTGCGGGAGCTGGCGCATCCGGAGCGGGCGCCGGTGCGGGTGACCGCGTCGGATGACGGCGCGCCATGCGCGGAAGGGTCGCTGGCGTGGAGCCCGGACGGCCGTCAGCTCGCGTTCCTGTCCACGGCGGGCGAGGGCCGCGCGCGGCAGCTCTACGTGGCGGACGCGTCTGGAGCGGGCGGGCCCGCGCGGAGGCTCACCACGGTGACGGGGGTGGTGGCGGCGCCGAAGTGGTCGCCGGATGGGAGGTCCGTGGGGCTGCTCGTCATCGAGGGCGCGGAGGACGCGCTGGGGCCCCGGGGCCCGGCGGCGCGAGAGACAGGCGTGGTGCAGGCGTCTCCGCCGGTGAAGCGCTTCGCGACGGTGACGGTGGAGGACGCGAAGCTGCGGCTCGTGTCGCCCGCGGGGCTGTTCATCCACGAGTACGCGTGGAGCCCGGACGGCGCCCGCGTGGCGGTGGTGGCGTCGCAGCCGCCAGGGGATGCGAACTGGTGGACCGCGCGGGTGTACGCGGTGGAGGCCGGGTCGGGGGAGACGTCGCTGTTGCACGTGCCACGGTGGCAGGTGGCGAAGCCCGCGTGGAGTCCGGATGGCAGGCAGCTCGCGTTCATCGAGGGCCTGATGAGCGACGAGGGCAGCACGGGGGGGGACGTGCTCGTGGTGTCGGTGCCGGAGCGGCTGGCGGCGAAGGTGCGGTTGGGAGAGAAGGCGCGGCTGCCCGCGAAGGTGCCGCCCGCTCGCGACGTGACGGAAGGGATGAAGGCGACGGCCACGGACCTCTTCTGGCCCAAGGCGGAGCGGCTGGTGTTCGCGGCGCAGGCGCAGGGCGAGGCCGCGCTGATGGCGGTGTCACCGCGCGGCGGCGAGGTGACGACGCTGTGGCGGGGGCCGGAGCACGTGGCGGTGTCGCTGGGGAGGGACGGCGTGACGAGCGCGGTGGTGCGCGACGCCATCACCCAGGCGCCGGAGGTATGGGCGGGGCCGGTGGGGGCGTGGAAGCAGGTGACCCGCCTCAACGCGGATGTGCGCGTCACGGTGGGCGACGTGCGCAGCGTGACGTGGACGCGCGAGGGGCAGTCCGCGCAGGGCTGGTTGGTGTTGCCGGTGCCAGACGCGTCTGGCCGCAAGGCGCCCATGGTGACGGTGGTGCACGGGGGGCCCGCGGCGGGCGTGTTGCCGGGGTTCAATCCGCAGGTGGTGCTGTTCGCGGCGCGAGGCTACGCGGTGTTCATGCCCAACCCGCGAGGCAGCTACGGCCAGGGTGAGGCGTTCGTGCAGGCGAACCGCCGCGACTTCGGCTACGGGGACTTCGACGACGTGCTGGCGGGGCTGGATGCCGTCTTGGCGTCAGCGCCGGTGGACCCCGCGCGGCAGGGCATCACGGGGTGGAGCTACGGCGGCTTCCTGACGATGTGGGCGGTGACGCGGACGCAGCGCTTCCAGGCGGCGGTGGCGGGCGCGGGCATCGCGAACTGGCAGAGCTATTACGGCACGAACCACATCGACACGTGGATGCTGCCGTACTTCGGGGCCTCGGTGTACGACGAGCCGGAGGTGTACACGCGCTCCTCGCCCATCAACGGGGTGAAGCAGGTGAAGGCGCCCACGCTGGTGTTGCACGGCGAGCGGGACGTGGAGGTGCCCGCGTCGCAGGGCTACGAGTTCTACAAGGCGCTGAAGACGCTGGGGGTGAAGACCCAGCTGGTCATCTACGCGGACGAAGGCCACGGCCTGCGCAAGCCCGAACACCAGAAGGACCGGCTGATCCGCACGCTGGACTGGTTCGACGAGAACCTGCCGGCGGCGGAGCCGAAGCCGCGGGTGCGTGCGCCCGCGCGTTGATCAGGGGCCGCCGCGGAGGCCGGGCTCGCCGGGGGCCACGAGCGAATTGAGCACGTGGTCGCGCCACTGTCCGTTGATGAGGAGGAAGTCGCGGGCGTAGCCCTCGGGGATGAAGCCGAGGCGGCGGAGGACGGCGGCGCTGCGCAGGTTCTCCGGCAGGTGGTTGGCCTGGAGCCGGTGCAGGCCCATGGCGCTGAAGGCGAAGTCGCAGAAGGCGCGGAGGGCTTCGGTCATGAGGCCCTTGCCCTCGTGGCGGTGATCCAGGCCGTAGCCCAGGTCCGCGGCCTGGAGCGGCCCCCGGCGGATGTGGGCGAGCGTGGCGTTGCCGATGACGGGAGAGAGCGCGAGAGGCTGGCCTCTGGGGAGGAGGAAGACGCGCAGGGACACGTCATGGCGGAAGTCTTCGCGGTCCTGGGCCAGGCGCGTGCGCCAGTAGGCGGTGGAGAAGAAGGTCGCCGGGCGGGCCGGAGACACCGGGCCCAGGTGGTCCTTGTTGGCCACGTGGTACGCGAGCACCCGCTCCGCCGCGTCAGGCGGCAGCAGCATCAGGTGCAGGCGCTCGGTGGTGAGCAGGACGGGCGACTTGTCGGTCATGGCGGAGCCGGGCTTCAGGGGTTACGCGCCCCCCTTTAGGACATGCGTGCCTGAAGCACGGAAAGAAAAAGGTCTCCATCCAAGCGGGATGGAGACCCTCGTGCGCAAGGCGCGCGAGCGTGCGCTACTGCCCGTGGTCCATGGGCTGCTGGGGCACCTGCTGCTGCGCGGAACCGTCGCCCGTGCCCTGCTCGGGCTGGGGGCTCTGGTGGTCGATGCCCGCTCCGTGCGGCTTCGCCTCCGTGCCGCTGCCGCCCACGCCTCCCGTGCGCGACGGCTGCGCTCCCGCCACGTTGCGCTCCACGACGATCTCCACGCGGCGGTTGTTCGCGCGGCCTTCCGCCGTGCTGTTCGAGGCCACCGGGCGGCTCTTCCCCATGCCCCGGATCTCGATGCGGTCCGCCGGGACGCCCTGGTTCACCAGGAAGTTCTTCACGCTCTCCGCGCGGCGCTCCGACAGTTGGTCGTTGTACTCCGCCGACCCTCGCGCGTCCGTGTGACCCTCGATGAGCAACGGGCTGTTCGACTGCTTCAGCGCCGTCGCCACGTCCGACAGCCGGTCGCGCGCCGCGGGCAACAGCTCCGTCGCGTTCGTCGCGAACAGCACGCTGCCCGACAACGTCACCACCGTGCCGCGCGCCTCCTCGCGCACCTTCAGGTTCTGGTCCTGAAGCCGCGTCAGCGCCTGCGACGCGCGCTGCTCCGCCTGAAGCCGCGCCTGTCGCTCCTGCTCCAGCTCCTGCGTGCGCTGCTGGAGCTGCTGGTTGAGCTCCGCCAGCCGCTGCGCCTCGGCCTGCTGCTGCTCCGTGCGCCGCTGCATCTCCGCTTCCAACTGCTGACGCTGCTGCGCGTCCGCCGTGCGCAGGCGCTCCGCCTCCTGCTGGCGCTGGGCGTCGTACTGCTGGCGCTGCGCCTCGTACTGCTGACGCTGCTGCTCATACTGCTGGCGCTGCTGCTCGTACCTCGCGCGCTCCTCCTCCTGCTGACGCGCCAGCAGCTGCGCGCGCGACTCCTGCTCCTGACGCAGGAGCGCCTCGGCCTGGGCCCGCTGCTGCGCGGCCAGGTCCGCCTCGCCGCGCGCCTGGGCGATCTCCGCCTTGCGCAAGGCCACGTACGCCAGCGAGCGCGTCTTCACCGAACCCTTGCTCTCCGCGTACTCGTTCTCCGCCTCCTGCAGGGCCGCCCGGGCCGCCGCCACGTCCGCGGGGCGCTCGCGTCCCTCGGGGCTCCTGGCCACCTCGTGGTAGGCTTGGCGCGCCGCGGTCAGCTCGCTCGGCGGCGGACCATGGGCACACCCCACGGAGAGCGAGGTGACTCCCGCGACCGCCAACCATCCAAGTTTCCAACGCTGCATGACTCACTCCTCACAAGGCTAGAGGTGGGGGACTCACTGACCGCGGCGCAGGGACTCGGCCTGCTCGGAGGCCCGCCGCGCCTCGTCCTTCATGGGCACCGCGCGGGCCAGCGCCGCCGCGAGGTCCGCGTCCGCGGCCGCCTGGCGGAACCGCAGCTCCGCGGCCTCCTGCTCACCGTCCCGCATCAGCCGCTCGCCATCGGCGATCTGCTGGCGCGCGTACTCCAGATGCCGGGCGGCCTCGGGCACCTTCGGCGCCTGCGAGTTCTCCGCCGAGCGGAGCGCCGCCTCCGCCTGGACGCGCTGCTGATGGGTGGACGTAGCAATCACCTGCCTGCCTCCTGCACAGCCAAGGGCCGCGACGGAGAGCAGGGTGGCGGCGAACAGCTTCGGGCGCATGGATCACCTCATGCCGGTGGAAACGCTGGGACGCTCCGGCGCGGCCCAGAGGGAGTCGGCTCAGAAGATGGGCGGTGTGCCCCCCGTCGGCATCGGCGACCCGTCCCCACAAGGCACGCTGGCCAAGGGGGTTGACAGGCGTCGTGTAGGGAACGAGGCGCACAGGCGGGAGACGCCGCGCAGGGCCACTCCCTGGAGCGCCCGAGCACGGGCTGCTGGCCGTGCGGCGGCAGGGACGCTAGAGGGGGGACATGCGCCTGCACCTCGTGGACGGCACGTATGAGTTGTACAGGGCCCACTACTCGCCCCGGCCGGGCACCACCGCGCCGGATGGGCGCGACGTGAAGGCCACGGCCGGCGTGATGGACTCCCTGCTCGCCCTCCTGCACGACGAAGAGGAGGCCGTGACGCATGTGGCGGTGGCGTTCGACAACCCCATCCGCTCGTTCCGCAACGCGCTGTTCGCCGGTTACAAGAGTGACGAGGGCGTGCCTCCGGAGCTGCACGCGCAGTTCGACCTGGTGGAGGAGGCCGTGGCGGCGCTGGGTGTGCGCGTCTGGTCCATGAAGGACCAGGAGGCGGATGACGCGCTGGCCACCGCGGCGGCGCGCTGGGCGGGCGAGGTGGAGCAGGTGCGCCTGCTCACGCCGGACAAGGACCTGGGCCAGTGCGTGCGCGGCCAGCGCGTGGTGCAGGTGGACCGGCGGCAGCAGAAGGTGATGGACGCGGAGGGCGTGAAGGCGAAGCTGGGCGTGGCGCCGGAGAGCGTGCCGGACCTGCTGGCGCTGATGGGCGATGACGCGGATGGCATCCCGGGGCTGCCCGGCTTCGGGGCGAAGGGCGCGGCGGCGGTGCTCCAGGCGTATGGGAAGCTGGAAGCCATCCCGGACTCCGCCGAGGAGTGGACGGTGAAGGTGCGGGGCGCGGACAAGCTGGCGGCGACGCTGAAGGCGCACCGCGAGGACGCGCGGCTGTACCGCACGCTGGCCACCCTGGTGGAGGACGCGCCGCTGCCGGGCACGGCGTCGCTCGCGGACCTGGAGTGGAAGGGCGTGCCGGAAGCGCGCTTCAAGGCGTTCTGTGAAGGATTGGGATTGAAGAGCCTCCAGCGCCGGCCAAGGCGCTGGGCGGCATGAGGAAGACATGAGCATGGAATTGAAGCCCCCGCCGGCGGACGGCTGGGTCCCCACGCTGGACGACACCCCCTTCACCCGCATGGGCGGCGAGGAGGCCGTCCACGCGCTGGCGGAGACCTTCTACGACGTGATGGACGCGGAGGAGCCCGCGCTCGCGTCGATTCACGAGCTGGACGCGCAGGGCAAGGTGAACCGCGGCACGCGCCAGCGCTTCGGCATGTTCCTGGTGGGCTGGCTGGGTGGGCCACAGCACTACAGCGCGACGCACGGCCACCCCCGGCTGCGCATGCGCCACGGCCACCTGCCGGTGGACACGGCCATGCGGGACGCGTGGCTGCGATGCATGCAGAAGGCCATGGACAAGCGCGGCGTCACCGGCGGCCTGCGAGGCTTCCTGGATGACCGCTTCGCGCAGGTGGCGGACTTCCTTCGCAACACGGAAGGGTGAGGTCCTCGGAGTCCAACTGGATACGAATGGCGCCGGCCCGGCGTAGACTCACGCCATGAGCACGCGATTACAGCCGTCCCCCGTCGCGCCTTCTGTCGATGAGCTCGTGCCGCTGTTCGAGGAGGCCTTGCGTGACCCCGACGACTCCGAGCGCGCGCTGAAGGCGGGCCACCTCAATGCCATCATCGGTCAGCTCTCGCAGTCCGCGGATCCGGCGGCGCTCGCGCCCGCGTTGCAGTCATTGCTGTCGAGGGAGGACGCGAAGCGGCTGCTGGACGGGCAGGGCACGTCCGTCAGGATCGCCGCGACCCAGGCCATGCTGAGCCTGTCCTATCCGCACCCGCTGGAGGTCGCTCCGGAGCACCTGGAGGCCTTGCGCCTGCAGCGCGCGTCCGTCGCCCCTCCCGCGCCCAAGGGGCGGATGTTCACGGTGCTGGCCCTGGCGACCCTGCTTCAAGCCGTCTCCTTCGTCCTGGCGGATGACACGCGGCTCATGCTCCACGGGCTCACCGCTGATCAACTGGCGGGAGGAGCCGGCCTGCACCCCCCACCGGTGGATGGCTTCCTCGACAGGTTGGAGATGGTGGCGTGGTGGCCCGTGCGGCCCCTGGTGCCCTGGGTCCAGGTCTTCGGAGCGGCGGCCCTCTATTACTTCGCCACGACCGTCGCGACGACGGTGTGGGACCGAACCCTGGTGCGGCGCGCCTTCCTGGGCCTGGGCGTCCTGGGACTCGTATGGGGCGTGCTCCCCATGCATGTGTATGAGAACTGCGGAACGCTGGTGTCCGCGCTGGGCTCGCTGCTCGCGGGCTGGCTGCTCCGCACGCCGAAGCCCTCCGGATCGGACGTCCCCCCGGCCGCCTGAGCGCCTGCCCGCCCGGTGGTAGCCGCACGGGCGCGGCGCCCCCAACCTCCAGTTTTCACCACCCAGTTGGGGGTTGGAATCCATGCGAACGAACAACGATGTCTGGACGGCTGCGGGCTTCGGCGTCCTGGCCGGGATGCGGAGCCTGACGGCGCCCGCGTTCCTCGCGCAGGAGCTGTCGCGCAAGCCGACGCGCGCACTGAAGCGGGCCCTGCCGGGCCTCACCTCGAAGCGGACGGCGCGGCGTCTGGGCCTCCTGGCGCTCGGCGAGCTGGTGGGTGACAAGTCTCCCGCGACGCCGGCGCGCACCGCCTTCCCCATCCTGACGGGCCGCGTCCTCTCGGGGGCCATCACCGGCGCCGCGGCATCGCGCGACCGCAAGGGCGCGAGGCTTGGCTTCGCCCTCATTGGCGCCGCCGCCGCCATCGCCTCCAGCTACGTCTTCTATGGCTTCCGCCACCTCCTGACGCAGCGGCTGCGGGTGCCGAACGTGGCTGCGGGCCTGGTCGAGGACGGCCTCGCGCTGGCCCTGGGCGCGCGCCTCACCCGGGCGCTGCGTTAGGCACCACCTCGCGGCTCACCCTGGCGCCTTGCCGGCGGTGAGCCGCGCCTCCAACCGCGTCAGCACCGCGTGCTCCGCCCGCGCCCGCTCCGCCAGGGGCGCGAAGAGCAGCCGCGAGCGCAGGCCCATGCCTTCCGTCAATTCGAACTGGCGCAGGTCCTCCGGCAACGCGAGCAGCACCTCGCCCAGCGGCCGCACCCGGTGCAGTTGGTACGAACCCGCTGCCTCCAGCGCGCGCACCACGTCCGCCACGGGCTCCGCGCGGGCCATGGCCTCGCGGGACTGCTCCTCGTATCGCAGGCCCGCCTCCACGCGCTCCTCCAGGTCCGCGAGCACCGCCGCCGCCGTGCGCTGCGCCTCCTTCACCAGCCGCAGCGGATCCAACGCCCGCTCCACGCGCCTGCGCACCGCCGGAGACAGCGCCCGGGCCCGTCCCTCCACGCGCGACAGCACCGCGTCCCGGTAGCTCGCCGCGAAGCAGACCACGAACAGCGCCTCCTCCAGCGGCGCCCGCTCCCGCGCGGCCAGCCCCTCCGACAGCGCGCACAGCCCCTCGCCGGTGAGCACGTACCGCCGTCCCCGGGGCATTCCCTTCACCGGCGCGCTGGTGCTCGCCTCCGCGTGGCCCGCGCGCACCAGCCGCTCCAGCGTCCGCCGCACCTGCGTCAGGTCGATGTCCTGCGAGGGCCGGGTGACGTCGTGCTCCACCCAGTTGGTGAACAAGAGGAAGTAGAAGCGCACGTCCGACACGCGGAAGCCTCCCGCTCGCGCACCCGCTCCATGCGCCGCGAGCAGCGCCGCCTGCACGAAGGTGGCCTGCGTGTCGATGTAGCCCAACCGCGCCGTCAGGGTGCTGTTCCGAGCCATGCCCGCCAGGATGCCAGCTCCATTCCTCCCGTCCCAAGCCTCTCAGGTGACAGTGTCCGTCAGGCATTTAGACATCTCCGGGCGCGTCATTCGTATGAGGAGCCAGCCTGATTTCTCCGAGGGATTTCCATGCTGCCCTGGCTCATCCTCATCGCCGGTTTCTGTCTGCTCATTGAACAGCTGTCCCTGGGGTGGAAGCTGCCCCATGTGCGCGGCTGGCACGTGCGGGTGGTGCTCATCAACCTGGCGCAGGTGGGGGTGGTGGTGCTGGGCGGCTTCACCTGGGACCGGTGGTTCTCCGCGTCCTCGCTCTTCCACCTGTCCCAGCACGTGAACCCGGTGGTGGGCGGGGTGCTGGCCTATCTCATCGCCACGTTCGTCTTCTACTGGTGGCACCGCGCCCGGCACGAGAGCGACGTGCTCTGGCGGTTCTTCCATCAAATCCATCACAGCCCGCAGCGGCTGGAGGTCATCACCAGCTTCTACAAGCACCCGCTGGAGATGACGGCGAACAGCCTCATTGGCGGGCTGCTCGTCTACACGGTGCTGGGATTGAGTCCGGCGGCGGGCGCCATCTACACGGCCTGCTGCGCGCTGGGCGAATACTTCTATCACACGAACATCCGCACCCCGCGCTGGGTGGGCTGGTTCTTCCAGCGGCCGGAGATGCACCGCATCCACCACGAGTACGGCAAGCACAAGAACAACTACGGCGACCTCCCCCTCTGGGACATGTTGTTCGGCACCTACGAGAACCCCGCCACCTGGGACGCCACGTGCGGCTTCGATGACGCGAAGGAGCAGCGGCTGGGGGACATGCTCGCCTTCCGCGACGTGCACCGCTCGTAGGCGGTGGCACACTGGCGCTCCCTTCGCTCCATCCGAGAGGTTGCGCCATGGCCAGCTCGCGTCGGCAGTTCCTGACCCACACCGTGATTGGACTCGCGAGCACCGCTGTCTCCGCGGCGCCGGACGCGGGCACGTCCACGCCGCCGGCCGGTGCGCCGCCCACCTTCGGCGCGGGCCCCACGGTGGGGCCGGAGGTCACCCCCACCACCTTCGCGGAGGCGGAAAAGCTGATGCAGGTGCATCTCACGCCCGCCGAGCGCGCCCAGGCCGCCAGCAACTGGCGCGTGTCCCTGGCCCCGCTGCACGAGCGCCGCGCCGGCCCTCGCAAGCTCGCGCTGGAGCCCACGCTGTCGCCCGCGTCGCAGTGGAACCCCTCGCTGCCGGGGCTCAAGCCCACCGCGCCTCCCAAGGACCGCTTCGTGCGCAGCCGCGCCACGAAGGTGCCGCTGCCCGCGAAGGAGGAGGACATCGCCTTCGCGCCGCTCACGCAGCTGTCGCGCTGGGTGGAGTCGCGCGCCATCACGTCCGAGCAGCTCACGCAGCTCTACCTTGCACGGCTGAAGCGCCACGACCCGAAGCTCCAGTGCGTCATCACGCTGACGGAGGAGCTGGCGCTCCAGCAGGCGCGGCAGGCGGACCGCGACATCGCGGCGGGCCGCTACAAGGGCCCGCTGCACGGCATCCCCTGGGGAGCGAAGGACCTGGTGGACACCGCGGGCATCCGCACCACCTACGGCGCGGAGCCGTTCCGCGACCGCGTCCCCACCACGGACGCCACCACCGTGGCCCGGCTGCACCAGGCGGGCGCCGTGCTGGTGGCGAAGCTCAGCCTGGGGGCGCTCGCGCTCAACGACATCTGGTTCGGCGGTGAGACGAAGAACCCGTGGCTGTTGGAGGAGGGCTCCTCTGGCAGCAGCGCGGGGCCGGGCGCGGCGACGGCGGCGGGGCTCGTGGGCTTCTCCCTGGGCAGCGAGACGGGCGGCAGCATCGTGTCGCCGTCCATGCGCTGCGGCATCACCGGCCTGCGCCCCACCTACGGCCGCGTGCCGCGCACGGGCGCGATGACGCTGTGCTGGTCGCTGGACAAGCTGGGGCCCATGACGCGCGGGGTGGAGGACACGCTGCTGGTGCTCGCGGCGCTCAACGGACCGGACGCGGGCGACGTGGCGAGCGTGCCCGCGAAGCTGGACTTCGACGCGAACGCGCCCGTGAAGGGGCTGCGCGTGGGCTACGTGCCCGCGTGGATGAAGGAGAACCCCGCCACGGACGTGGACCGCCAGGCGCTGGAGACGCTCAAGGGGCTGGGCCTGACGCCGGTGGAGGTGAAGTTCCCCGACTGGCCGTACTCCGCCCTCAACGTCATCCTCTTCGCGGAGGCCGCCGCCGCCTTCGAGGAGCTCACGCTCAGCCACGGCGTGGACGCGCTGAAGATGCAGACGCCGGACGCGTGGCCCAACCTCTTCCGCCAGTCCCGCTTCCTCTCCGCGGTGGACTTCGTCCAGGCGGACCGGCTGCGCCGCAAGGTGGCCCAGGAGATGGCGCGCATCATGTCGCAGGTGGACGTGCTGCTCGTGCCCTCGCTGCGCGACGAGGCCCTCACCATCACCAACCATACGGGCCACCCGTCGCTCACGCTGCGCACCGGCTTCGTGGAGGTGTCCCAGGCCCGCAGCGACTGGGCCCCGGACCCCAAGCGCCCCATGCCCACCTTCGCCACCCCGCGCCGCGTCCCGCACGGCGTGACGCTCATCGGCCAGCTCTTCGACGAGGGCACCCTGGGCCGCGTGGGCATCGCGCTGGAACGGGCCTCCGGCGTCGCCGGCGAGCGCCCGCCCGGCTTCTAGCCACCCGGGTCCCCCGGGCGGGTTTGTTTGACAGGTCAGTCCAGAATCATTACGTAGGGGGCATGGCACGCACGAAGGAGTTCGACCGCGACGAGGCGGTGCGCCGGGCGATGCAGGTCTTCTGGGAGCAGGGCTATGAGGCCACCTCCACGGACGACCTGCTGCGCGCCATGGGCATTGGCCGGCAGAGCATGTACGACACCTTCGGGGACAAGCACGGCCTCTACCTGGAGGCCCTGCGCGCCTACCAGGCGGAGTACAGCGCCAACCTGATGGAGTGCCTGCGCTCCCGCCCGTCGCCCCTGGGCGCCATCCGCGAGTACCTCCTCTCCATCCCCAATGGCACGCAGAAGGTGCGCGCCCGGGGCTGCCTCTTCGTGAACGCCACGGCGGAGCTCGCGCACGTGGACGCGGACGTCGCCACGCTGCTCAAGACCGGAGGCGCCCTGGGCCAGGGCACGCTGGAGCGTGTCGTGAAGGATGCCCAGCGCAAGGGCGAGCTGAACCCCAGGCTGGACCCGGGCGTCGCCGCCACCTTCCTCCTGTCCACCATCAGCGGGCTGCGCCTGAGCGCCAAGGCCGGCACCCCGCCGGAAACCCTGCGCGCCGTCGTGGACTTCGCGCTGGCGGGCCTCGAGGCCCAGTAGCACCCACCGGTTTTCGCCGCGGGAAGCCCCGCGTGACGTCTTCGCATGCCTGAATCTGGATTGTTCAGTCCAGATATTCCGCTGGAAGGGAGCAACACCATGTCGATGGACCGCTACTACCTGTTGGGCCGTTCGGGGCTGCGCGTCAGCCCGCTGTCGCTGGGCACGATGACGTTCGGGAAGGACGGGACCTACGGAGGGCCCTGGGGCTCCACGGAGGACATGTCCCGGACGCTGTTCAACCGCTACCTGGACGCGGGCGGCAACTTCGTGGACACCGCTGACCTCTACACGCACGGCACCAGTGAGACGCTCATCGGGAAGTTCCTGGAGGAGCGCGGCAGCCGGGACCGCGTCGTCATCTCCACCAAGTACTCGTACAACAGCACCCAGCCGGGGGACCCGAACGCGGGCGGCAACAGCCGCAAGAACATGATGCGCGCGGTGGAGGCTTCCCTGAAGCGGCTGCGCACGGACTACATCGACCTGTACCTCCTGCACACGTGGGACCGGCTCACTCCGGCGGAGGAGGTGGTCCGCACGTTCGACGACCTCGTGCGCTCGGGGAAGATCCGCTACGCGGGCCTGTCCGACGTGCCGGCCTGGTACGCGGCGCGCGCGCAGACCTGGGCGGAGGCGCACGCGCTCACGCCGCTCATCAATCTGCAACTCCAGTACTCGCTCGTGGAGCGCAGCCTGGAGCACGAGTACGTGCCGCTGGCCCAGACGCTGGGCCTGGGCATCACCACCTGGAGCCCGCTGGGCGCGGGGCTGCTCTCCGGCAAATACCGGCCGAGCGAGGCCGGCGCCCACGGCGATGGCCGCCTCAACTCCGCCATCGGCGGCAACCAGCTGGGCCTCTTCACCGAGCGCAACTGGCGCATCGTCGGTACGCTGGAGCGCGTGTCGAAGGAGCTGGGCCGGGACATGTCCCAGGTGGCGCTGAACTGGGTGGCCACGCAGCCCGGAGTGGGCTCGGTCATCATCGGCGCCACGAATCCCAAGCAACTGGACGGCAACCTCGCCGCGCTCGACTTCACCCTCCCCGCCGAGCTGCGCCGCCAGCTGGACGAGGCCAGCGCGCCGCCCGCGCCGTTCCCCCACGGCATGTTCACCAATCCCTACCAGCTGAACCTGCACGGCAACGCCGCGGTGGGGGACAAGCCCGCGGGCTACGCGCCGCCGGTCTTCACCGGCGTGGCACCCCGGGCCGGGTAGGGGGCACCCCGCGTCCCCCCGCCCCTGCTCGAGGCCCTGTGACGGGAGGCGGGTGCATGGCGGACGGAACGCGGTTACATCCGCCGCGTGAAGAACCTGGACCTCTTCCTCCCGGAAGCCGCTCCGCGCCCGGCCCCCGTCCCGGCGGGCCCTGGCCCGCTCGACCGGCTGTTGAGGGTGTCGCGCATCTACCTGGAGCCCGCCGTGCGGGAGCACGCGCGCGGGAGGGAGATATTGGCGAGGTACCCGGAGGCGGAGCGGGTGGAGGTGGCCTCTCACCAGCACATCCCCGGCCTCTTCGGCAACGAAGGCAATGTGGAGGCGTGGAACCGCATCAAGGGCAGCACCCTGGTGCTGGGCGTGAAGAAGACGCTGTCCTTCATCGCCAATGACCGCAGCTCGGACTTCATCGCGCCCTCCACGGCGAACGGCTGTGTCATGGCGTGCGCGTACTGCTACGTGCCGCGCAACAAGGGCTATGCGAACCCGGTCACGGTGTTCGTGAACATCGACCGCATCGAAGAGGCCATCCGCAAGCACGCGTACAAGCACGGGCCCAAGCGGGAGCCCAACACCGTGGATCCGCACGCGTGGGTCTACGACATCGGGTGCAACAGCGACTGCGCCGCGGATGCCGCCATCAGCGACAACGTGCGGGACCTGGTGCGGCTGTTCACCACGCTGCCCAACGCCAAGGCCAGCTTCGCCACCAAGCTCGTCAACCGCGAGCTGCTCACCTACGAGCCCCAGGGCCGGACGCGCATCCGCTTCAGCCTGATGCCGCAAGCGCAGGCGAAGCTGTTGGACGTGCGCACCAGCTCCATCGCGGAGCGCATCGCCGCCATCGACGACTTCGTGGCCGCGGGCTACGAGGTGCACCTCAACTTCTCCCCCGTCATCCTCCACGAGGGCTGGCAGGACGCCTACGTGGAGCTGTTCCAGCAGGTGGACGCCGGCATCGGCGAGCGGGCGAAGCAGCAGCTCGCGTGCGAAATCATCTTCCTCACGCACAACGCGGGCCTGCACGAGGTGAACCTGCGCTGGCACCCGAAGGCGGAGGCGCTGCTGTGGCGGCCTGAAATCCAGGAGACGAAGGTGTCCCAGGGTGGCGGCGTCAACGTGCGCTACCGCACCGGCTTCAAGGGCCGCCACGTGGCGGAGTTCCAGGCCCTGCTCGCGAAGCACCTGCCGTACTGCCGGGTGCGGTACGCCTTCTAGGCGCACCGCCCCCGGCGGACCTCTCCGCTCAGTACTCGTGCTGGATGAGCCAGAACACCGCGGTGCGGTGCGACTGGGGGAAGTAGACGATGTAGAGGTTGTGGAAGTCGTGCGCGCCCGGGGCCACCAGCGGGTCATCGTAGAGGTGCGCCACCACGGGCACCTCCGTGCCGTTGCCCAGCTCCTGCGGCAGCACCTGGCCCAGCTCCGGGAACATCCACGCGATGCGGCTCGCGAAGTCCGCGTACGTCAGGTCCGCCTGCCGCGTGAACCGCACGCGCTGGTTGGAGGACAGCTCCGGCAGCGTGGCGAAGGCGCCCTCCACCACCCAGTCCAGCTGCGTGGGCTGCGTGCCCGCGATGGACGGGACGTTGAGCGTCCAGAGCAGCTCGTCGCAGTAATTCTCGCCGGCCTTGCACCGGGTGTGGCCCGCGGCCCGGGCCGCGTCGATGGCGGAGGAGTGGGCCAGCTCCGTGAGCGGCAGCGGGCCCGCGCCGTAGTAGCGCTGGTAGAAGTCCTTGCACACCGGCCACATCCGCGACGTGAAGGCCGCCTCGCCGTTGGCGCACCAGGCCTTCTGGCCAGAGGGCATCACGCACTGGGACACCCAGGCGTCGTGCGCGTCCTGCGCGTCCGTGCACGGGGGCAGCGCCTGCGCGGGCGCCACGCCCTGCGTCTCCACCACGCTCTCGTCACACACCTCGATGCGCGTGGCCACGTCCAGGTCGCACGCGGTGAAGAGGTCGTCCTGCGCGCAGGCGCCGTTGACGCAGCCCAACGCCAGACGGAGCCGCTTGCCCGCGCCCGTGCCGGTGCTCACCACCGCCAGATATTCGCCGCCCTGCGCCAGCGTCAGGTTGGCCACCTTGGACAGCTCGCCATAGCCCGCGTCGTCATCCTGCGCGAGCACCGTGGTGCCATAGCTGCCGTTGGCGTTCTTCGGGCCGTAGATGAACAGGCCCGTGTCCAGGTACATGCTGCTGCCCAGGTGCGTCACCTCCAGGCTCACCCGAGCCCCCGCCGCCACGTTGAAGCTGAAGGACAGGTACTGCGGGTTCGTCGTGAACTGCGTCTGCACCGAGTCGTTCAGCCCCACCGGGCCCAGGTACGCGGTGCTGTCCACGATGTTACCGCTCGCGGGCACTGGCGGCGGATACAGCACGGACTGCGTGCTCGCGCCGACCTCCGCGGGCGCTTCCGGCGAAGCCACCGGCTCCTGCGACGGACCACACGCCGCCACGAACAGCGACGGCACCAGCCACCACAGCCGATTCCAGGCGTGACGCATGAAACACGTCCTTCGTGTCTTGGTGGAAATACAGCTTGAGACACGGAAGCCTGTTTCACATCTGGAGGTAGGCGTTCAAGTCACAACGGGTTCACGAGGCCTCAGGACCGGCCCTGGAACCAGGCGGCGGAGGGCGTGAGCTGGACGCGCCGCCGATGGACGTCCGGCGCGCCGTCCGTCCACCCCAGGTCGCGTCCATCCGGAGGGGACGGCGGCTTCGTCACTTCTTCACGGGATACAGGAAGCGGAGGATGTCACCGAAGCGGGCGCTCCACGCGGCCTCGTTGTGCAGGCCTCCGTCCACCACGGTGTACTTGAGGTCGCTGTCCACGACCCAGCCCTTGGCCACCAGCGCGTCGCGCAGCGCCTGGGCATCCGCCACCGTCTCCGCCTGGCTGCCGGTGCCCTCGTGGGTGCCGATGTCCTCCCAGATGCGCAGCGCGGGCTTCGCGGTGAGCGCATTCACCTCCGCGATGATTTCGCGGTCCGCCCACCACACGGACGGCGACACCACGCCCAGGCGGCTGAAGACGTCCGGGTGCTTGAGCCCCAGCGACATGGACACGAGCCCGCCCAGCGACGAGCCCGCGAGCCCCGTGTACTCCGCCTCAGGCTTCGTGCGGAACTCCGCGTCGATGCGCGGCTTCAGCTCCTGGATGAGGAAGCGGCCGTACACGTCCGCGCGGCCCGCGTTCGGGTACTCCGGAGGGAACGGTACCGGCGTGTACTCCGCGATGCGGTCCGCCCCGGCGTTGTAGATGCCCACGATGATGAGCGGCTCCACCTGGCCGGACTCCACCAGCGCCTGCGCCGTCTCATCCACGTTCCATTCCCCCGCGAACGCGGTGCTGGCGTCCATCAGGTTCTGGCCGTCGTGCATGTAGAGCACCGGGTAGCGGCGCGTGGCGTCCGCGTCGTAGCCGGGCGGCAGCCAGACGATGACGTCGCGCGGCTTGAGGGTGGCGTCCGTGGGAGTGACGTTGCTCAGGTAGCGCACATCTCCGGTGAGCGTGTGGGTCGGGGGCGGCGGGGTGGTGAGGTCCGCCCACCCGCCCACCACGATGGACACGCGCTCGAAGCCGCCGCCGGTGGTGAAGGTGTGGTTGCTCACCTCCGCGCCGGTGCTGCTCTTCTCCACCTGCTCCCACGAACCGCGCGTCACCTTGAACTCCATGCCCGTGCCCGCGGCGAAGGAGAGGGCGCCCGCGTAGGCGCTGTCCACGGCCTTGTAGAGCTCCACCTCCGCGCCATTCCATCCCCCCAGTTCCGGCAGGTCCCCGGTCAGCCACACCTTCGCATCCACCGGCGTGATGTCCGGGACGTGGACAATGAACACGGTCTTCGCGCTTGTCTCCCCTCCCTCCGCGCCGAAGCGCTCCACCGTCAGGGCGACGTTCTCCTCGTTCTCCTGGACGATGAGGGTGTGGTCCGCCTCCGGCGCTCCCTGGGCGTCCAGCGCCACCTGGGCCGTGGGCGCCGTCATCCGCACGGCGTAGGTGAAGGCGGTGCCCTTGAGCACCCGGGCCTTCTGGCTGAACACCCGGCCGCCCTGATAGACCAGCTCCAGGCCCCGCCCGTCCGTGCCGCCGAACGTGGCGCTGGGGCCCTTGAGGAAGAGCTCCGCGTCCACCGGCGTCTCCGGCGGAACGGTGAGGTCGAACTGGACGTCGGAGTAGGGCTGCTCGGTGGGTTTCGGGTCGTCCGAGGAACAGCCCCAGAGGGCCGTCAGCGCCAGGACGAGCAACAGGGTGGGCCGCGAGAGCCGGACGGACGACGACATGGATGGGTGGGCCTCCGGGGGCGGGACGCGGGCCCCCCGTGAAGGGCTCACGCTAGCAGCGCGCCCCGACGCCTTCAGCGGGGCTCCCAGGACCCGGCGCGCGATGTCCCCGGGGGCTGGCCACTTGGCAGTGGGTGAACAGTGCCTACCTTGCGCCGCGCACGGGGGACGGCGGAACGCATACTGCTCCCCCCCTCAAGCGAAGGAGTCACACCGCATGAAGAAGCTGACGCTGCTGGCCTTGACGCTGGGCGCCCTCTCCGTGGGCGTGGGCTGCCACCGCAACACCCGCGAGTCCGCCAAGGACGACATGGAGCAGGCTGGCGACACCGTGAAGAACAAGGCCGAGGACGCTGCCGAGGCCACGGGCGACGCCGCGGAGAAGGCCGGCGACAAGATCGAGGACGCGACGGACAAGTAGTCCCTCCGCCGCGCCCGGGCGCGACGCGAAGGCCCCGACACCCCGGGCGCCGGACCCTTCACGGGCCCGGCCTCCGGGGTGTCTTCATTCACGGACCCCGCGCGCTACGGGAAGGTGAGGATGCCGTAGCCCAGGAAGAAGCCCTGGATGCTGGAGCGCAGGCTGTTCTGCTGGGGCGTGCCCTGCGTCGTCCCGTAATCCCAGACGGCCGCGTCCGCCAGGCCGGGGATGCTGGAGCAGGACAGCCGGCCGTGGATGGCCTGGGCATGGCCGTTGGTGGTGATGGCGCTCGCCATGCCGGACGTCGAGGGCACCGTCACCGTGCCGGTCGTGTTGACCGCGTTGTAGTTGCTCACGAACGCGAACGCGGTGGACGTCGCGGTCCTGTCGAAGGCGTTGTTCTGCGTGATGGTCTGGTTGATGAGCGGCGCGCCGCCGTTCACGCGCCACGCGCCCTGCTCCTGCGCCGTGGCCACGCCGCTGATGGTCGTCCGGCCGCTGACGCGCCCCAGGTGGTCGAAGCGGGCCGCGCACGGCGAGGTGCAGGGCACGTTGACGGGGAACGGGAAGCGCACCGGGAACAGCCCGCCCGGCCGGTGGATGATGAGGTCCCACCAGTAGTAGTAGACCCAGCGCGAGCAGCTCAGCCGCAGCGACAGCTGGCTGACGCCGGTGGCGGTCCGGTTGAGGCTGATGGGGTACGCCGTCAGCGCGTTGGCGCTCAGCGTGTGCTTCGCGCCCGGCCCGTTCCAGCCGTAGAGGCTCCGGTTCGGGTACGACTGGAAGATGAACTGGGTGACGTTGGGGGTGCGCGCCGTCACCGACTGCCAGCTGCACGTGCAGGGGCCGGAGCGCGGAAACCACCAGTAGAGCTGCTGGGCGTAGACCATGGCCTCGCCGCGCAGGGCCGGGAAGTTCTTGGAGACCTCCTGCACCAGGTCGTACTCGCCCTGGCCAAACTTCGCGTCGAGCTCCGCGACGGCGGCGTCCAGCTCGCTGCTCACGTGCATCACGCCCTTGTCCGACCCTGCGCCGGCGGACACCGTGAGGCCGCACTCCTTCTCGTTCGAGCAGTCCAGGCTCACGTCGTAGGGCTGGGTGGCCAGCGCCTCGCCCTTCGGGTCCTCCAGCACCAGTCGCTGGGCCCAGCCCGTCTCCCAGGGCTTGTCCAGCGCGCCAAACAGCTTCACCTGCGAGGTCTCGCCCGCCTTCGGTGTCACCTCCACGCCCGCGTTGACGGTGTCGTTGCCGTCATGGGAGACGAGCTTCGAGAACGCGGGCAGGTCCTCCTGCCGGTCCGTCCACAGGATGCGCGCGGTCAGCTCTCCGTCCTCCAGCGTCACGTCGAGGATGGTGGCGACCGGCGGGTGCTCTTCCTGCGGGTCCGCGGCGTGGGCCGGGGCGCCCAGCAGCAGCCCTCCGAGCGCGAAGGAGGAGACGGTCAGCGAGCGAAGCCAGGACGGAACGAGGCCTGACAGGACTCGCGAGGAATGATGGGGCATGGGGCAATCCCTGACGGAGAATGGGGTCCCCCTCCGGCGTGGGGCGCCGGAGGGTGGTGCCCTGTCAGAGCAGGTCCCGTGCCAGGGATTGAATCATGTTTGGGATTGTGACTGTTTTCAGAGGGAATGCGTGGTTTTCCACGATGGCTCCGAAAACTTTTTTTGCGTAGGAGATGTATCTCTTCGCGTTACGTGAAGCCCGCCGGTTGTAGCGCGGAGGGCTACAGGCCGAAGGATTCCCAGACCTCGCCGCGCAGGACGCCCTCCTGGTCCAGGGGGAGGGTGCGTGCCATGCATGGCCCCGGTGGCGGCAAGAGTGGACATCGCGTTGCCGCTGTTCAGGCTCGCCTCGGTGCTCTCCCAGCGGCCCGCCGCCCGCACGGAGCCACGGGACTCGAAGCGGCCGGTGCTGCTGTCGCCCTGGCAGGGCGGCCCCCTCCACGCGGGAGCGGCCCGTCTCCTCCGCGATGGCGCGGTTGCCGGGGCTGTGGCGGGTCAGGTCGTCCGCCGTGGGGCTCGTTGAACGGACGTCCGTCTGTGCATGTGACGAACAACGATGAATCCCAGTGAGAGGGTCGCCACGGCGAAGCCCGCGGGGCGCAGCATCGCGCTGAGGGTTCCCGCGACACCGACCGTCACTCCGAGCACCGGCAGGTACGCGACGAGGCACAGCGGGCATTTCGGGAGGAGCGCGGCCATGAGCCCCAGGACCAGCGATACCGCGGGAGCACGCACTGCCGGGCGGCGCTCCACCCGTGGGCCTGCCTCATGCTCAGGGGCCATACTCGTCCCGCCGGCGAACCCAGTGCATCGGCGAGGGCAATCCGTCCTCGGCTCGGCCTTTCGGGACGAGGTCCAGGAGCTGATAGCCCGTGTTGAGCGGATCAATGCCTCGCCCGTAGGTCCCGTAGGTGTGGAAGACGTCGCCGCGTTCATCCTTCGAGAAGACGCTGAAGCCTGGCATGTCTGAAGCGGAGTGCGGCAGCGGTCCGTAGTTGTAGACGGCGTCGCCACGCGCCACGGCGTCTGCTCGGAAGGACACCTGGAAGTCGAAGTTGAACTCGCTTCCATGCGATGACACCCACTTGAAGCGCCAGCCCATCCGCTGCCGGAAGGCCTGCAGCTTCGGCAGCTCCGCGCGTGAGATGGCGACGAAGCTGACGTCCCGCTGACTCAGGTGCTCGACGACTCCGTTGAAGGAATCGGCCCAGAACGAACAGTTCTTGCAACCGGCCTCCCATTCGGGGGCGAACATGAAGTGGTAGACGAGCAACTGGCTTCGGCCCGCGAAGAGCTGCGCAAGCGTCTCCCTGCCCTCGGGGCCATCGAACACGTATGGCTCGGTCACACGCAGCCAGGGCATGGTGCGGCGTGTGGCGCTCAGCTCGTCGCGCATGCGCGTGAGGGCCTTCTCCTTCGCCAACAGCTCCTTGCGCGCGGCCAGCCACTCACTCCTCGACTCCGTAATGGCGTGTGTCACCGTGATTCCTCTGCTGGGGTGGATGCCCCAGACGTAATGGACGGGAAGCGCGAGCCGGGAGTAACAAACGCGACGGGCTTCCCAACACGGAAGGGGTGCCAGAGGATGTGCGTCATGGATGCACTCACCATGGCGGCGGCTCGGGCACTGGAGGAGGGAGACCCCCTGGGTGCACTCCAGCGCGTGGCACTCCGAGAGGACGCGCCAGCGTTGGCCATGAGGGGCATCGCCATGGCGCAGATGGGGGGATTCGCGCAGGCGACGCAGCTCCTGCGGCGCGCGGCTCGCGCCTACGGCTCCAGCGACGCCCTCGCGCGGGCTCGCTGCAACGTCGCGGAGGCCGAGGTGGCACTCGCGTCTCGGGACCTCGGAGGGGCCGGCCGCACGCTCGGCGAAGCGCTGCGCACCTTCATTCGCCACGGTGACTGGCGGAACGCGCGCTACACGCGGTTGTTGCAGGCGCGGCGAGCCCTGTTGCTGGGGCGCGTCGATGAGGCCGAGCGGGCCGTGGCCGAGCTCGACCTCCTGGGTGCATCCGCGATGACCCTGGCTGTCGCGCGTCTGCTGGAATTCGAGGTGGCGCTGCGGCGAGGGGCCACCCATGCCGCCCGCGTCGCGCTCGGACACGCGCGGAGCGCCGCCGAACGTGCGCGCATCCCCTCGCTCGACGCCGAGGTCGAGCATGCCGCTCGTGTCCTGCGCCTCCCCGCCGCGCGAGTCATCGTCCGGGGCGAGGCGAGCCTGGTCATGCTCGATGAGGTCGAGTCGCTGCTGGGCTCGGGGCACCTCGTCGTCAACGCCTGCCGTCGAACGGTCCACGCACGCGCGCGCGTCGTGACGCTGGCCACCCGCCCCGTGTTGTTCGAACTCCTGCGCGTACTGGCCGAGGCCTGGCCTGGCGCGGCCTCGCGAGATGACCTTGCCCGGGACGTATTCGGAGCGCGGCGCGTGAACGCATCCTATCGCGTGCGCCTGCGCGTCGAGCTGGGCCGCCTGAGAGCCCAGTTGCGCGACCTGGCGGATATCCGGGCAACGCCTCTTGGCTTCGCCCTGGCTCCGCGGCATTCAATGGAGGTGCGGGTCCTCGCGCCACCCGTCGAGGGAGCGGGCGGTGCTGTGTTGGCGCTGCTCGCGGACGGCGAACATTGGTCGACTTCGGCGCTCGCGCTCGTGCTCGGTGCAAGTCAACGCACGGTGCAACGCGCCCTCTCCTCGCTGGCGGAGGACGGACGGGTGCGCGCGCTCGGCAGTGGCCGCGCGCGCCGCTGGGTGGCACCCCCTGTCAGTGGCTTCACGACGGCTTTGTTACTCCCAGCCTCCACTCTCTTTGAGTAGAGCGGGGCGCGGGATGGAGCGTGGACATGGACAAGACGCGGAGCGAGGCGGAGGAGACACAGCCAGCGGAGATTCTCCGTGAGTACGGCCCATTTGATGTCGCCTCGCGCGTCCATGGCGTGACGTATGACGGCGCGAACGTCTGGTTCGCCGGAGGCGAGAGACTCCAGGCCTTCGACCCGGTGAGCGGTGAACCTGTGCGCACCCTCGACGTTCCATGCGACGCGGGAACCGCTTTCGATGGTCGGCACCTCTTTCAGCTCGGCGAGGGCCGCATCCGGAAGATCGACCCTGGGACGGGACAGGTTCTGAAGACCGTGCCTGCCCCCGGCAATGGCAACGACTCGGGGCTCACCTGGGCCGAGGGGTTTCTATGGGTGGGGCAGTTTCGCGGCCGGGTGATTCATCAAATCGACCCCGAGACGGGCGCTGTCCTGCGCACCCTTGAATCCAAGCGCTTCGTCACGGGCGTGACGTGGACGCAGGGCGAGTTGTGGCACGGCACCGCGGAAGGTGATTCGAGTGACATCCGACGCATCGACCCGGAAGACGGTCGCGTGCTTGTCCGGCTCACGCTGCCCGAGGGCATGACGGTCACCGGGCTCGAGTCGGACGGTGGCGACATCTTCTACGCGGGTGGAGGGGCGAGCCGCACGGTTCGCGCCGTGAGGAAGCCCCGGCGCCCGCGCCACTGATGCTGCGGCTCCAGGACCTGTTCCGGGTTTTGCGGCGCGTCGCGCTCGCAGGCGGTGAAGGACTCTTTGCGAGAAGTTGCCGCAGCCTTGGGCCGCGGCACTTCGTCTCCAGTCTCTCGGTACGGGCACCGGGCGCGGCTGACCGTCGCCTCGCCAATGCTCGGCCTGCGCATCCGACAGGCCCTCGTCGTGGAAGGCCCAGCGCATGGCCCTCCGCGGCCTCGCCCGGCGTGCGCAGGCCGATGCGGTAGTGGCCGTTCTCCTTCGTGCCGTCGAACAGCTTCTGCGCGAAGGAGCCGCTGTCGATGGGCTCGAAGTCCTGCACTTTCACACCCGGGTGGCCACCGCCGCGGCCCGTGCGGAGGATTACCATCAGGTGGTCGTCCGGGGCCGTGTCGCGCAGCACCTCTTGCTTCAGCTCCTGGCACACCTGGACAATCTCCGGACGCACCGCAGGGGCCTTGTCCTTGCCCGGCGACCTCGGGCCCAGCCACGCCGCCGTTGGACGCAATGCCAGACATTGGCCGTGGAGGAACTGGCCCGCCCGCGCCGCTCTGGGGCCTTGCGACGCGCGCGACAAGCCTCACCGGCGCAACGCTTCGCAGCGGGCCTTCACGATGGGGTCGTGGAGCGCGGCGGCGACAAGGTGCTTCGCAAGGGCGGGGCCGGTATTACGCAGTCGGACTTTTTGATCATCAACAAGACGAAGGCCGCACCGCATGTGGGAGCGGCCCGGGCGTGAGGGAGCGTGACACCCGGAGGATGCGAGCCGAAGGGGCGGCGCCAAGCATTGGACGAACGGCGTGGTCGCCCGACACCCGCGCCCCGCGCCTCGGGGCGGGTTGTGTCAGGGTGCGCGCCGTGGAACTCCTGGAGCGGGCGCGCATTGAGTGGTTCGCGGTGGCGATGGGCCTCGTGGTGGGCACCTCGATGGTGTTCGTGCCCTATGAGTTCGGCTCCGTCCTCTTCCAATACATCTATCCGCACATCCGGCTGCTGGGGAGCCTGTTCCTCGTTGGCGCGGCGCTGATGCTCGTCGCGCGCATGTATCCGGCCTGGCCTGCCTTCGTGGGGTGGGTGGGGCGCGCGTTCGTGCTGGCCGCGGTCGCGGTCTACTGGTGGGCGGTCTGCGTCCTGCCCGTCAGCCTCACGGGCACCGTCGTCTACCTGTTCCTGATGGCCCTGCTCGTCATGGAGCCGCGGACCCTGCGCCGGGGGCGGGGCCTGCTGCCGGTGTTCCTGTCGTGCGTGGCGCTGTGCTTCGGGCCGCTGATGCTCTGGGCGCCCCAGGACTTCGTGCGCTTCGCCCTGGCGTCGCTGGGGCCCTACCTCCGGTGGGTGGGGTTCCTCTTCCTGCTGAAGGGGACGCTGCTCGCCGTGGGGCTGTGGCGCCGCAAGCCGGTGCAGTGCCGGCTGGCCCTGGGCGGCCTGGCCCTCCTGTTCCTGCACATGACGCTCGCGGTGGTGTCGCGGCGCTCGTGGTCGGGGATGAGCGTGTATGCCGTGCTGACGGTGGTGTGCGCGCTGCTGGCGGGGGTGCGCCGGTGGCCGGTCCTGGCAGGGGTGCGCTGGCGGCTGTTCCGCGGCATGGCGCTGGCGTCGGTGCTGCCCATCATGGGCGTGGGCGCGATGGCGTCGTACCTGGCGCAGAAGGCCCTGGAGGCGGAGCTGCACGACAAGGCGCGGCAGGCGGTGGCCGCGGAGACCGCGTGGCTGGCGCAGACGGCCGCCATGGCGAGCTCGATGTTGCGCGTGTACAGCCAGGGGCCCGGCTTCGTCGCCCTGGTGCGCGCGGGGAACCGCGAGGGCATGCGGGAGCGGCTGGCGCTGCTGGAGGGGCAGTCCGGGCTGTTCGACGCGGCCTGGCTGCTGGATGACACCGGCGACACGCTGATGCCCTCCGTGCGGCTCAACTGGGTGAGCGGCAACTTCGCGTACCGGGCCTACTTCCATGACGCGATGAGGGGCGGCGCCCAGGTGCTGCTGTCTCGGCCCTTCCTCTCCCACGCGAACCTGCCCTTCGTCGTGGTCACGGTGCCCATGGACCTGGGCGCGGGCCGGCGCGCCTTCCTCGTGGGCGCGCTGTCGCTGAAGCGGATGGAATTGCAGCCGGCGCTCGCCTCACCCGGCTACCACGTGGAGCTGTTCGACCGCCGTGATGGGACGCTCCTGCGCGAGACGGACCGGGGCGACGTGCTCACGCGGGCGCCGGTGCTGGACCTCATCGGGGCGGAGGCGCTGGCGCGGCCGGAGGGGCTCGTGGAGGCATTCGACGGCACGGGGCGCCGGATGGTGGTGGCACACGCGCAGGTGGAGGGCACGCCCTGGACGGTGGTGGTGACGGCGGGGCTGCGCGAGGCATTCGCGCCGGTGACGCGCATGGGCGGGTGGGTGGTGGCCATCGCGTTGCTCGCGGGGGCCGTCTCGCTCCTCCTGTCGCAGTGGGTGGGGCGGGACGTGGCGGTGCGGCTGGAGAGTCTCCGGGATGGCTTCGCCGTGCTGGGCACGCCGTCCGTGGAGCAGCGCGTGCAGGCCCGGGGCGATGATGAGATTGCCCAGCTCACCGCGGGCTTCAACGAGATGGCGGCGCGCATCGACCGGACGCAGAAGGAGCTGCGCGAGGCCATCGCCATCCGGGATCAATTCCTCTCCATGGCGAGCCACGAGCTGCGCACGCCGCTGACGCCCCTGAAGGCCACGCTGGAGCTGCTCATCCGTCAGCTCAGCTCCGGCCGGGAGGCGAGCCCGGAGCGGCAGCGAGACACCATCGCCCGGCTGAACCGGCAGGTGGACCGGCTGACGCGGCTGATTGGCGACATGCTGGACGTGTCGCGGTTGCAGTCCGGGCGCTTCACGCTGACGGTGGCGCCCATGGACCTGGTGGCGCTGGCGCGCGAGGTGGTGGAGCGCATCCAGGTCACGCGCCCTGAGCGCCAGGGGTTGTTGTCCCTGGAGGTCCCGGACGCGCCGCTGGTGGGGCGGTGGGACGAGCAGCGGTTGGATCAGCTGCTGACGAACCTGGTGGAGAACGCCCTGCGCTATTCGCCGCCGGGGACGCCGGTGGCCGTGCGGGTGCGCGAGGAGGACGGGCAGGTGCGGGTGGACGTGGAGGACCGGGGCATCGGGATTCCGGCGGAGAGCCTGTCGCAGCTCTTCACGCCCTTCTTCCGAGCGCGCAACGCGGCGGAGCACTACGCCGGAGGACTGGGCCTGGGCCTGGCCATCTGCCGCGAAATCGTGGAGCGGCACGGAGGCCGCATCGAGGCGCGCAGCGAGGGGCCGGGGCAGGGCACATGCTTCACGGTGTGGCTGCCCCGCTCGGCTGTCGCGGAAGCGGCCTGATACGCGACAGGGAGCGAGCGGCGGCGACAACCGGGCCGTGCGCTTCCGCCCGGGTTGTGTACTCTCCTTCCGTGGGCATCCTGGAGCGGGCACGGGTGGAGTGGTTCGCGGCGGCCTTCGGCCTCGTCGTGGGCACCACGATGGTCTTCGTGCCCTACGAATTCGGGGCCAGCATCTTCCAGCTCATCTACCCGTACGTCCGCCCGCTCGGCAGCCTCTTCCTGGTGGGCTCGGCGACGATGCTCGCCGCGATGCTGTACCCCACCTGGCCCCCGTTCGTGGGGTGGCTGGGCCGGGCGCTCTTCCTGGGAGCGGTGGCGTTCTACTGGTGGGGCGCCACGGTGCTGCCCCGGGGCATCACCGGCTTCGTGCTCTACCCGCTGCTCGCGGGCCTGTTGTTGCTGGAGCGGACCCGCCGCTTCCAGGAGCGGGGCCTGCTGTCGGTGCTCATCGCCTGCGTGGCGCTGAGCTTCGGCGGACTGATGGTCCTGATTCCCAGCAGCTTCATCCGCATGTCGCTGCTGGCGTTCGGGCCGTTCGTCCGGCTCCTGGGTGGGGCCTTCCTGGCGACGGGAGCGCTGCTGGCGGTGGGCCTGTGGAGACGCCACGGCCGGGCCTGCCGCATCGCCTTGGGTGGCCTGGGCATCCTGTTCCTGAACATGACGCTCGCGCTGGGGTCGCGGGGCTCCTGGGCCGGGATGGGCGTGTACGCGGTGCTGGCCTTGTCCTGTGTGCTGTTGCTGGGGATGCGCGAGCTGCCCGTGCTGTCCGGGGTGCGCTGGCGGCTGTTCCGGGGCATGGCCCTGGCGTCGGTGCTGCCCATCCTGGGGCTGGGGGCGGTGACGTCCTACGTGGCGCAGCGGGCGCTCGAGGTGGAGCTGCGCGGCAAGGCGCAGCAGGCGGTGGTCGCGGAGAAGGCGTGGCTGGAGCAGACGGCGTCGCTGGCGCGCGCGCTCCTGGGCGCGCAGAGCCGGGACCCGGCCTTTATCGCCGCGGCGCGCACGGGGAACCTGGAGGTCCTGCGCGAGCGGGTGGAGCTGCTGGAGTTCGACTCCGGACTGTTCGACGCGACGTGGCTGCTGGACTCGGCGGGGGAGACGCTGGTGCCCTCCGTGAAGCTGAACCGGCGCACCGGCAACTTCGCGGAACGGGAATACTTCCAGCAGACGTTGAAGGGCGGCGACCAGGTGTCCCTGTCCAAGCCCTTCCTCTCCCGGGCCGGGGTGCCCTTCGTGGTCTTCACCGCGCCGGTGGAGCTGGGGGACGGCAGGCGCCTGGTCTTGGTGGGCGGGCTGTCCCTGAAGCGCCTGGGCCTGCAGCCGACGCTCGCCTCGCGCAGCTACCACGTGGAGCTGTTCGACCGCCGTGATGGGACGCTCCTGCGCGAGACGGACCGGGGCGACGTGCTCATGCGGGCGCCGGTGCTGGACTTCATCGGGGAGGAGGCGCTGGCGGCGCCGGAGGGGATGCGGGAGGCGTTCGGCGCGTCCGGGCGGCGCCTGCTGGTGGCACACGCGCAGGTGGAGGGCACGCCCTGGACGGTGGTGGTGACGGCGGGGCTGCGCGAAGCGTTCGCGCCGGTGACGCGCATGGGCGGGTGGGTGGTGGCCATCGCGGCGCTGGCGGGGGCCATCTCACTGCTCCTGTCGCAGTGGGTGGGGCGGGACGTGGCGGTGCGGCTGGAGAGTCTCCGGGATGGCTTCGCCGTGCTGGGCACGCCGTCCGCGGAGCAGCGCGTGCAGGCCCGGGGCGACGACGAGGTGGCGCAGTTGGCATCGGGCTTCAACGAGATGGCGGCGCGCATCGACCGGACGCAGAAGGAGCTGCGCGAGGCCATCGCCATCCGGGATCAATTCCTCTCCATGGCGAGCCACGAGCTGCGCACGCCGCTGACGCCCCTGAAGGCCACGCTGGAGCTGCTCATCCGTCAGGTGGAGTCCAGCGCGGGGATGACGCCGGAGCGGCAGCGCGCCAGCCTGGAGCGGCTGACGCGACAGGTGGACCGGCTGACGCGGCTGATTGGCGACATGCTGGACGTGTCGCGGTTGCAGTCCGGGCGCTTCACGCTGACGGTGGCGCCCATGGACCTGGTGGCGCTGGCGCGCGAGGTGGTGGAGCGCATCCAGGTCACGCGCCCTGAGCGCCAGGGGTTGTTGTCCCTGGAGGTCCCGGACGCGCCGCTGGTGGGGCGGTGGGACGAGCAGCGGTTGGATCAGCTGCTGACGAACCTGGTGGAGAACGCCCTGCGCTATTCGCCGCCGGGGATGCCGGTGGCCGTGCGGGTGCGCGAGGAGGAAGGGCAGGTGCGGGTGGACGTGGAGGACCGGGGCATCGGGATTCCGGCGGAGAGCCTGTCGCAGCTCTTCACGCCCTTCTTCCGAGCGCGCAACGCGGCGGAGCACTACGCCGGAGGACTGGGCCTGGGCCTGGCCATCTGCCGCGAAATCGTGGAGCGGCACGGAGGCCGCATCGAGGCGCGCAGCGAGGGGCCGGGGCAGGGCACATGCTTCACGGTGTGGCTGCCCCGCTCGGCTGTCGCGGAAGCGGTCTGATGCGCTACGTGGAGGCACTCCCTTGTACGGCGCTGGCGCCGTACGTCCAGTGCTACTGGGCGCTGGAGCTGTCGGGCGAGGCGCCAGTGGGCGTGCACCGGGTGTTGCCGGATGGGTGTCTGGACATCCTGGTGGACCTGACGGGTGGGGTGGGGCTGCACGTGGTGGGGGCCATGCGGAAGGCGGAGGTGGTGCCGTTGTCTCCGCGCGCGGCCTTCGTCGCGGTGCGCTTCCGGCCCGGAGGCGCGCAGCCGTTCCTGCGGCTGCCCTTGAACGAACTGACGGACGCGAAGGTGGCGCTGGGGGACCTCTGGCCGCCCGAGGCGCGCGAGTGGCGGGAGCGGCTGGCGGAAGCGCCGGGGACGGCGGCGCGCTTCGCCCTGCTGGAGCGGTTGTTGCTGGGCCGGCTGCCCGGGCAGGAAGGGGACGCGGGGGTGCGGCGCGCGGTGGACCACATCCTGGGGGCGAGGGGCCAGGTGCCGGTGCGCACGCTGGAGGCGGTGGTGGGGGTGGGGACGCGCCAGGTGGAGCGGCGCTTCCACGCGGCGGTGGGACTGTCGCCGAAGGTGTTGTGCCGCATCGCGAGGATGCAGCACGCGGTGGAGTTGTCGCGCGGGCTGGAGGGCGCGGAGTGGGCGTTGGCTGCGGGGTACTACGACCAGGCGCACCAGGTGCGGGAATTCCGGGCGCTGACAGGCCTGACGCCGGGGGCATACGTGCGCGAGCAGGCGCGGCAGGTCGGATTCGTCCAATCCTCCCAGGAGGCGGGTGCGTAAGGTGGGGGTGTTCCCACTTGGAGGAGACACCCATGTCCGCCGCACCGCAGCAGGCCGAGCAGCACCACCGCATCGACTACATCGAGCTTCCCGCGAAGGACATCTCGGAGGCGAAGCGCTTCTACGGCGCCGTGTTCGGCTGGAGGTTCGAGGACTATGGCCCGGACTACACGAGCTTCATGGACGGGCGGCTGAACGGTGGCTTCGACAAGGAGCGCCAGGTATCCAAGGGCGGCGTGCTGCTGGTGCTCTATTCGAAGGACCTGGACGCGACGCTGGCCAAGGTGCGCGAGGCCGGAGGGCGCATCGTGAAGGACACGTTCTCCTTCCCCGGAGGCAAGCGCTTCCACTTCACGGACCCCACGGGCAACGAACTGGCGGTGTGGACGGAGCCTTGAGCCGTCGCGGTTCCAACACTCTCCGCCCGCCTGGAACGCGCTGCGCGTAAGGGGGCGGGGAGTGGGATGATCCCAGGTCGCGTGCGTCGCTGGCGCGCGGTAGAAGCCGGCTCGGCTCCTCCCTGGGAGCGTCGCCGTGCTCGCTGCCATCAAAGCCACCGTCCTCCACGTCAACGACACGCCCGCGAGCCTCTACGTGGGCACCTTCTCGTTGCGCCAGGCGGGCTACGACATGCTGGAGGCGGTCACCGGCGGGGAGGCCCTGCGGCTCGCCGTCGATTCGCACCCGGACGTCATCGTGCTCGACGTGAAGCTGCCCGACATGAGCGGCTACGAGGTGTGCCGGCGGCTGAAGGAGGACCCCCGCACCCGGGAGATCGCCATCATCCACACCTCCGCGACCTTCATCACCGCGGAGAAGAAGGTCGCGGGCCTGCGCGGACGTCTACCTCACCCAGCCCTTCGACCCCGGAGAGCTCATCGCCACCGTCAACAGCGTCCTGCGCCTGCGACGCGTGGAGCGCGAGGCCTTGGCGAACGCCGCCCGCCTGGAGGAGGCCGACCGCAAGAAGAACGAGTTCCTCGCCATGCTCGCCCACGAGCTGCGCAACCCCCTGGCCGCCATCTCCGTCGCGGTGCAACTGCTCGGGCAGAAGGACTCCAATGGCCTGTCCGCGGCCGCCGCGCGCCGCCGCGCCATCCTCGAGCGGCAGGTGAGCCACCTGCGCCACCTGGTGGATGACCTGCTCGACGTCAGCCGCATCACCCGGGGCAAGTACGCCCTGCGCCGCGGCCGGCTGGACCTCCACTCCGTGCTGCAACACACGCTCGCCGCCGCGCGGCCCGTGATGGAGGAGCGCAAGCTCATCCTGCGCGAAGCCCTCTCCACCGGACCCTGTTGGGGGGACGGCGACCGGACGCGCCTGGAGCAGGTCTTCACCAACCTGCTCGACAACGCCTCCAAGGATTCGCCTGAAGGCGGCATCGTCACCGTGGGCGCCCACGTGGCCGAGGGCTCCCGGGTGCGCGTCTCCGCGCAGGACACAGGAATCGGCCTGTGGCCAGAGTACCAGGAGCGCATCTTCGAGCTCTTCGCGCAGCTGGACGCGGGGCTCGCGCGCAGCCGGGGCGGACTGGGCATTGGCCTGACGCTGGTGCGCCACCTGGTGGAGGAGCACGGCGGCCAGGCGGAGGTCTTCAGCGAGGGCCGGGGCCAGGGCAGCACGTTCACCGTCACGCTGCCGCTGCTCACGGAGGGTGCGCGGCCTGAAGCCACCGTGGAGCGCATCGAGTCCCGCAGGGGCAAGTGACACATCCTCCTGGTCGATGACAACCCCGACGCGCGCGAAGGCCTGCGCGAGATGCTCCAGATGTGGGGCCACACCGTCGAGGTCGCCTCGGACGGCTCGGAGGCGCTCGCCATGGCGACCCCTGGCACCTTCGACGTCATCATCCTGGACATCGGTCTGCCGGGCCTGGACGGCTATCAGATGGCGCAGGAGCTGCGGGGGCGCGTGGCCTCGGACGCGCACCTCATCGTATGGGACGCCGGAGGACCGGGCCCGCAGCGAGCACGCCGGCTTCGATCTGCACCTGGTCAAGCCCGTGGAGTTGGTGGAGATCGGCCGGTTGCTCGCGCAGCTGGGACCCGTCAAGTGCGCTCCGCACCGCAGGTCCCAGTCAATGAGCGCGTAGTCGTTCCTACGTCCGAGGCTGGAGGCCCGCGTCGCGCTGCCCCGCGCCCCGGCGCACCCACTGGTCGCGGATCCATCCGCGCGCGGGCTTCTCCACGCGCTCATACGCGAGCACGCTCGTGCACACCGTCCCCACGCAGAACACCGCCACCGCCCAAACCGACGTGGGCGACGCACCCAGCCGCTTGAGCACCGACTTCCAGGCGAACAGCAGCGGCATGTGCAGCAGGTAGAGCGCGTAGCTCGCCTCTCCCAGCAGACGCAGCGGCCGGGAGGCCAGCACCCGCGCCACCACGCCCTCGCTCCGAGCCAGCAGGAGGATCAACGCCGCGAACACCGGCGCCAGCAGCCCATTGTGCAGCAGCGGGAAGGGCAGCGAGGTGCTCCCCAGGAGCGCCGCGACGACCCCGCCTCCCACCACCGCCAGCAGCACCGGACGCGGACGCGGCGCCGCTCCCGCGCGCAGCATGAAGAGGCGGGCCGCGAGGATGCCCAGGACGAACTCCGGCACCCGCGCCAGCGGGTTGAAGCGCAGCGCCAGCATCCACGGTCCGGAGTTGTATGCGGACGCCGTGCCCCCGGTGCGATCCGGATCCACCACCATGTAGAGCGCCGGCAGCAACAGCGCGGCCCCATACGCGAGCACCACGCCCACCGTGAGCGCTCGGGTCCCCAGCCGGTTCATCCGCCCCGCCAGGAAGGGGAAGAGCGCGTAGAAGACCGCCTCCACCGCCAGCGACCAGCCCGCGCCGTTCCACACCAGCGCCGTCCACGGCGTCCAGCTCTGGAGCAGCAGCGGCGTGAGCACCAACGCCTCCGCCTGCCGCAACGCCTCCGACGGCTCCACTGCCCACGCGTCGCGCAGCCCCTTGAGGTACGCGGGCGCGGCGATGGCCAGGCCCAACACATAGACGGGATAGATGCGCGCGAAGCGGGCCACCCAGAATGCCTTGCGCGCCTCACGCGTGTCCGGCGGCCGCTCCAGGTAGTTGTAGCCAAGGATGAAGCCCGACAGGACGAAGAAGAAGCTGACGCCCACGTACCCGCTGTCGAGCAGCCCATGCAGCGCCGGTGGTGCCTCCGCGCCGGTGAACACCAGGTGATACACGTGGTAGGCGACGACGTGCGCGGCCGCGAGGAACCGCAGCCCCGTGAGCGCATCCAGCTGCTGCCGGGAGGAAGCCATGACGGCCGCGAGTCTCGCAGCCCCCCGCGCGTCCCTCAATCAGACCCTGCACCGTGGAGCTGCTCGGCTGCAGGGGAGACGCATTCTCCAACCCCGTCCGACAGTCGGACACGTTCGAGTCGCAGGAGCCCAGGGGCGCACGCATTGAGAAACACCGCGGCGGACCGCGAGACGGACCCGCGGGGGCGCGGAGGTGAGACCACGGCCAGCGTCCCCAGCCGGACGCACTTTCCCGAAAACCCGTGGCTGTCGGAGAGAGCGTCGCAGCCTCAGGCCAGGGACGGGCACCTCTCTCCGTGGCGCGGTGAATGCGAACGGTGTGCCCGCGCGGACGACGATTCGGGACCCCGGGCAGAGCCGCCCGCCGGGCGCGCTGTCTCAAAACCTGTCCGACAGTCGGACAGGTTTTCGCAGCCCGCGCCCCGGGGGGCACGCCGGCCACGCGGGCGGCTCGGACGGCGGGCCTGCGCATCCATCCATGTCAGACCCCTGTGGTTGGATGGCGATGCTGGGACGAGGAAGGGGGAATGGGGATGGGGCGGGGTGGGCTCGTGGCATACGTGGAGGCGGAGTTGGAGCGCGATATCGCTCTGGGGCGGCTGCCGCCCAGCGGGCAGTTCGGCTCGGAAGCGAAGCTGGCGCGTCGCCATAACGTATGTCGGGGCACCATTCGTGAGGCGCTGCGGCGGCTGGCGGCGCGGGGCCTGGTGGTGCAGCGCTCCGGACGCAAGACGCGCGCGGTGGCACTGGATGAGTCGCTGACCCTGGAGAACCTGGGGTTGGCGCTGCATGACGCGCGTTCGCCGGAGGCCCGGTGGCTCCTGGAGGGCTACTTCAGCCTCCGGCGGCAGGTGCTGGTGGAGCTGCTGGTTGACTGCTGCGCGAAGGCCTCCGAGCGGGACCTGGACGTGCTGGGCAGCCTCTGCTTCAGGCTTTGGGACGCGGCGAAGTGGGAATTGGGAGAGCGGTGCGCCCAGGTGGAGTTCGAGCTGCTCCGGCTGGCGGCCCGGGTGGCGGAGCGGCCCGGGCATGTCCTCCTCGTTCAATCCCTGCAGCGGGCCTTCCTGGGCGGCCCGGCCCGACTGCTGCCCTTCATGGAATGTGAAGCGCTGCGCCAGTGGGTGATTTGCGCGACGGATGCCCTGAGAGAGCGTGACACGCGGGCGCTCCAGCAGGACCTGCCCAAGCTGATGAAGGCCTGCGATGACCGCTTGCTGAACGCCTTCGCTCCTGTTCCGAAGGAAGCGGTCTCCGCCGAGTCCCCGTGCGCTCAGGAGTGTTTCTCCAACGATCCCGTGCCAGTCGCGCAGGAGGAATCGCCGGAGGCATTGCCTGGTGACGAGGGGCAGGGCGTTGGCCATTCCGCGCCGGCAATTGAAGACAACACGGCGCCGGTGAGTGCCCCCTTCCCTCATGGGGAGGTCCTCCCTGGGGAGCCAGACCGGGAAACACCACGGCTCCCGGCTGCGACTGAACCCACTTCCCGCGAGCCACGGGGGGACTGCATTGGGGAGGACGTGCCGAGAGCGCCTGTTCATGCGGCTCCTCACACCATCCCTGATGAAGAGCGTCTGTTTTGAACCGGGCTCCCGTACGGAGGGGACTCACGAAGCCTAGATCTGCTCGACGCCCGGTGCGCGCGAGCCATCTTTCACCGGTGCCTCGGCAGGGCGCAGCTTCGCGCGCACGCGGGGATCCAGCTTGATGATGACCGCCTCCACCGCCTGCGCCTGACTGTAGTCATTGGCTGGCGTGAGCAAGAAGATGCCGACGGCCGCGTCACCTCCCGCCGCCACTGCCACCTGCCGCACGTGCTCGATGAGGTCCTGCTTGGAGTCCACCTGCCCCCGGCTGAAGGCCAGTTTGCCCAGCAGTTGGTGCGAATACCCGGCCTTCACCTGGAGCATTTGAGGGGTCATCTCGATGCCCTCCGGAAACGTCTCCTGCAGGAAGATGACCGACGCTACGTCCTTCACCGCCTCGGCCTGGGCCAGCACCTCGCGGTCGCGCTCGGGCAGGTACTCGCCATAGCCCCGGTACTCGTTCTGCTTCAGAGCCCGGCCCTGAAGAGAGGCCGGACCCGAGCAGCCCAGGGCCGCGAAGGCACCCAACACAAGAGAAAGACAGACAGGTCGAAGGTTCATGGTCTGGCTGTCTATCACGCCGCGTGAAGGCGTCTACAGATGCAGCGTGTACCCGCTTCTCGCACGAAGCCGGAAATGGAGCACCCGACTTCGGCGTAGAACGGGCCACATGCTCAGCCTGCGCAATCTGGTGAAGGTGTATCCGGGCCCGGTGACGGCCCTGCGTGGCGTGGACCTGGACGTCCCCAAGGGGATGTTCGGCCTGCTCGGGCCCAACGGCGCGGGCAAGTCCACCCTGATGAAAATCCTCTCCGGCCTGCTGGAGCCGACCTCTGGGGAGGTGACGCTCGACGGCCTGGACCTCGTGCGCCACCCGGAGGCGCTGCGTCCGCACCTGGGCTACCTGCCGCAGGAGTTCGGCTTCTACCCGTACCTCTCCGGACAGGACATGCTGCGCTACCTGCTGGAGCTCAAGGGCGTCACCGCGCCGCAGGGACTGAAGGTCCTGTGTGACCAGCTGTTGGAGCGCGTGAACCTCACCTTCGCGGCGAAGCGCAAGGTGAAGGAGTACTCCGGCGGCATGCGGCAGCGGCTGGGCATCGCGCAGGCGCTGGCCGGCGACCCCAAGCTCATCATCGTGGACGAGCCCACCGCGGGCCTGGACCCCGAGGAGCGCCAGCGCTTCTACCGGCTGCTCGCGGAGGTCGCCCATGAGCGCACGGTGCTCCTGTCCACGCACATCGTGGAGGACGTGGCCATGCTCTGCCCGCGCTTCGCCGTCATCCGCCAGGGCCGCGTGGTGGCCATCACCAGCCCCACGGAAGCGAAGGCCGCTCTCCACGACACCCTCTTCGAGGGCACCGTCCCCCCGGCCGACATGGCCGCCTTCCAACAGGCCCACCGCGTCACCCAGGCCGTGCTCTTCGAGGGCAGGAACCGCGTGCGCATCCACGCGGCCCCGGGCACGCCCGTGCCCCCAGGCTTCGAGCGCACGCCGCCCACGCTGGAGGACGCCTACCTGCTGCTGATGAAGGACGCGCCCGAGCCCACGGCCCCGGCGCCCGTGGCTCCGGAGTCCGCCCCGGCGGTGGGCACATGAACGCAGCCCGGCTCTGGCGCGTGGCGCGCACCGAGTGGCGCCACCAGGTGCGGCGCCCGCTGTTCTGGGTGCTGCTCGTGCTGCTCCTGGCGGTGGTGTGGGGCGTGTCCTCCGGCAACGTCACCATTGAAGCGGGCAGCTCGGAGGTGGGGGGCAAGAAGGCGTGGATCACCAGCGCCTTCGCCGTCGCGCAGGCGGTGCTGCTGCTCACCTTCATGCTGTTCACCTTCTTCGTGTCCGTGGGCGCGGGCATGGCCGTCATCTCCGACGACGAGGCCCGCGTGCAGCCGGTCCTGCACACCACGCCGCTGACGCCCGCGGAGTACGTGTGGGGCAAGTTCGCGGGCGTGCTGAGCGCATACGTGCTGGCGCTTGGATGGATGATGGGGCTGCTCGTCTTCTTCCACCACGTGGTGCCAGCGGGCGCGGACGCGGAGTTCCGCGGGCCCCTCGTGTGGGGGAACTACGTGAGCGCCGCGGTGTGGTTCGGCCTGCCGCTCATCGTCTTCATGGCGGGCATGGCCTTCGCCACGGGGGAGCGCACGCGCCGCGCGGTGCCGGTGTACTTCCTGCCGGTGGGGCTGTTCTTCCTCTGCGCCTTCTTCCTCTGGGACTGGTCCCCCGGCTGGCTGGACCCGCGCGTGAACCGCTTCTTGATGGCGCTGGACCCCGGCGGCTTCCGGTGGCTCACGGAGACGTGGATCAAGGTGGACCGGGGCGTGGACTTCTACAACACGCAGCCCGTGGGGCTGGACGCCCTCTTCGTCACCAGCCGCTTCGTGCTCATGGCCCTGGGCCTGGGCGCGGTGGCCTGGAGTGAACGCCACTTCCGCCGCGCGCTCCGCGGCGAGGTGCGCACGAAGGCTCCCAGCGGGGGGGCGGTCTTGGACGCGCCTCCCAAGCAGGTGGCGCTGTCGCACGCGGAGGCGCCCCTGTCCGCGCTGCGCATGGGCGTCCGTCCGCCGGGTTTCTGGGCGGGACTGTGGACGGTGGCGCGCGCGGAGGGGAGGGGCCTCTTGTCGCAGCCGGGGCTCTACCTGTTCCTGCCGCTCCTGATGTTGCAGATGGTGTCCGAGGGTGCCACGGCGGTGGGCCCCTTCGACACGAGCGTGCTGCTGGTGCCCGGCCGCTTCGCGGTGCGCACGATGGGGCAGGCGTCCGTGCTCGTGTGTCTGTTGTTGATGTTCTACGTGGTGGAGTCGCTGGAGCGCGAGCAGTCCTCCCTCTTCGCGCCCATCCACGACGCGACGCCGGTGCGCACGCTGTCGGTGCTGCTGGGCAAGGCGCTGGCGAACAGCCTGGTGGCGGTGGCGCTGCTCGTGGCCATGGCGGTGGCGGGCACGCTGGTGCAGCTGTCCCAGGGCAAGGTGCCGCTGTCGTTGACGCCGTACGTGCTCGTGTGGGGGCTGCTGCTGTTCCCCACGTTCCTCCTGTGGACGGGCTTCATCCTGGCCGCTCGCGCGGTGACGGGAGGCCGCTTCGGGACCTATGCGCTGGCGCTGGCCGCCCTGGGCCTCACCGGCTACGTGGCCGTGCGGGGTGACCTCAACTGGGTGACGAACTGGCCGCTGTGGGACGCGGTGCGGTGGACCGACCTGGGCGCGTTCCAGGTGGACCGCGCCGCGCTGGTGCTCAACCGCGTGGCCGCGCTGGGCGGGGCCGTCTTCTTCACCGCGCTGGCGGTGCGCCTGGATGGACGGCGCGTCCGCGACTCGGTGACGACGCTGGAGGGGCTGAAGCCCTCGGGCCTGGCGCGTGGGCTGTGGCGGCTGGCGCCGTCTCTGGCCGTGCCGGTGGTGGCGCTGACCTGGCTGGGCATCGCGGTGGGGCAGGGCCACCAGGGCGCGGCGGCGAAGAAGCGCGCGAAGGAGTACTGGCAGAAGAACCTGGCCACGTGGAAGGACGCGCCGCAGCCCATGCTGGCGGACGTGGACCTGGACGTGGACCTGGAGCCGGAGGCGAGCGCCTTCCGCATGAAGGGCACGTACACGCTGATGAACCGGCACGCCGTGGCGCTGCCGCGCTTCGCCCTGAGCGGCGGCGATGGCTGGACGGACGTGCGCTGGACCCTGGACGGCCAGGACGTGACGCCGGAGGACCGCTCCGGGTTGTATGTCTTCACGCCCTCCACGCCGCTGGCGCCCGGGGCGAAGGTGACGGTGGGCTTCCAGTACTCGGGCCATGTGCCCGCGGGCGTGTCCCGCGCGGGCGGCGCGCTCAAGGAGTTCATCCTCCCTTCGGGCGCGGTGCTCACCAGCGAGACGCCCACGTTCGCGCCGGTGGTGGGCTACGAGGAGGAGCGCGGCATCGACCCGAAGGAGAACAAATACGAGCCGCGCGTGTACCCGGACGACTTCTACGAAGGGCCCACGGAGTCCGCGTGGGGCAGCAACAGGCCGTTCCCCCTCCGGATCCGCGTGAGCGGCCCGGAGGCCTACACGCTCAACTCCGTGGGCGTGCGCGAGAGCGACACGGTGAAGGACGGCCGCCGCACCACCGTGTGGCGGAGCGACCATCCGGTGAGCTTCTTCAACGTCATCGCGGGGAAATGGACCCGCGTGGAGGGCGCGGGCTCGGTGGTGTTCCACGACCCGGCCCATGGCTACAACGTGCCGGAGATGATGCGGGGGCTGGAGGGCGCGCGCCGGTACTACTCGGAGTGGTTCCACCCGTTCCCATGGGCGGAGCTGAAGCTGTCCGAGTTCGCCGGCCTGGACAACTACGCGCAGGGCTTCCCCACGGACATCACCTTCTCGGAGTCCATCGGGTTCCTCACGCGCTCCACGCCCGAGTCGAACGCCGTGCTGCTCGTCACCGCGCACGAGGCCGCGCACCAGTGGTGGGGCAACCTGCTCATCCCCGGCAAGGGGCCCGGCGGCAACGTGCTGTCGGAGGGCATGTCGCACTACTCGGCGCTGAAGCTCATGGAGCAGCTCGACGGGCAGGAGGCGCGCCGCCAGATGGCGAAGCGCCTGGAGGAGCGCTACGGCAAGGAGCGGCGCGTGGACGCGGAGCAGCCGCTGGTGAAGCTGGACGGCTCGCGCGACGGCGACACGGTGGTCCTCTACGAGAAGGGCGGCTGGACGTTCTGGATGCTGGAGGACCTGATGGGGCGCGACGCGATGCACGCGGGCCTCCAGGCCTTCCTGGAGCAATACATGAACAACGCGGACCACCCGGTGCTGCAGGACTTCCTTCGGGTGATGCGCCCCTTCGCGCCCTCTCCTGAAGCCTTCGACCGCTTCACCCGGCAGGCCTTCTTCGAGGTCGTGGTGCCCGAGTACCGCGTCACCGACGCGCGCGTGACGAAGGACCACGGCCAGTGGGTGACCACGGCGACGGTGACGAACGTGGGCACGGGCCGCATGCCGGTGGAGGTGGCGGTGACCAAGGCCGGGGAGTCCACCGCGCCCGAGGGCATCGCGGAAGCCCTGACGCGCGTGGAGCCCGGAGCCGGCGAGTCCGTACAGGTGACGCTGCGCTCGGAGTTCGAGCCGGAGCGGGTGTTGGTGGACCCGGACGTGCGCGTGCTCCAGCTGCGCCGCGAGCAGGCCCAGGTGAAGCTCACGCCTCCGTGACGTGATGACACGCGTGTCCCCGCACGCCGGGGACACATTGTCATGAGGTCAGACGCACCTGGCGCGTCGCTCCCTCCGGAGGCTGACCTGGCACATTGATTGCGAAGGGCGTCCCCGGCATGGCGGACCTTGGGGGTCCGGCTTCATGACGGGGGTCATCAGATGGTCGCGATGCAGTGGAAGTTGGCGGTGCCGTTGGCGCTGGTATCGGCGGGGGCCTTCGCGGAGGAGGGCGTCACCACGGGGTCGTTCCCGGTGGAGCGGCGAAACGTGGTGACTGTGTCCGTCCCCCTCCAGAGCTTGAATCAGCTGTCCCTGGAGGGCGAGCGCGTGATGGGGGAGCACTTCTCCGTGGGGTTGGGCGTGTTCGCATCCTTCACGGACGTGCGTTCGCGGTTCGACGAGGTCCAGCCCGGCGGCGTGGAGGGCTTCGACAGCGGGAATTGGCAGCTCGGCCTCTCGCCTTCGGTGCGTTTCTACCTGACGGGCCGGGCGCCCCAGGGGCTCTGGGTTTCACCGCACCTGGATGTGGCCGTGGGGCGCACCACCAACGAGACGGTGGTGAGCCCGGAGGTGGGGACGCCGCCCGACAACGAACCCACGAAGGTCTGGTCCGTGGGCGGGGCGGCGGTCGTGGGGTACAGCGTGGTGCTGGAGCCCGGCTTCACGGTGCAGGGCGGCGTGGGGTTCGGGGCCCGCCGCGAGGCGCTGGCCTACGACTCCTTGACCGGGAGCTTGAACGGCGGTCTGGAGATGAAGCGGATCCACCAGCACGCGTGGCTCCTCACCCAGCGCATCCTGCTCAACGTGGGCTGGGCCTTCTGATGACGTCAGGGCGCGTGGGCCTGCGTGCTCACGGTCCACGGCGTGCGGGTGGCGTCCACCCACAAGAGCTGCAGGTCCCAGCTGCCGGGCGCGGAGCCGAGCGTGTCGGTGGCCACGGCGAAGGCGCGCGTGTCCGGCTGGGGCTTCACGGAGAAGCTCGTGCGCGGCGCGCGGTTGGCATCATTGGACGGCACCACGCCCAGCGTGACGGTGCCGCCCGGAGGCAGCGGCAGGCCGTCCTGCGCGGTGGCCGAGGCGAAGGGCACGTCGAGGAAGGGCGCGTCCGGCAGCACGCGGCGCTCCGAGCCCAGCGGGCCCACGTCCACGGCGGGCGTGTCCGCCGCCGCGTGCACCCAGCGCAGGCGCAGGTTGGCGGGGTCGCTCGAGAAGCGATCCATCAGGGGCAGCAGCGTGAAGCGCGACGCCGTCGGCCGTGGCGGCACGAGGTAACCCGCGGCGACCATCAGGTAGCGCTCCCCCGGGACGAGCGTGGGCGTCGTCGCCGTCACCACCGGGTCGCCCGTGGGGCGCTGTGTCCCGGGCGTGGCGGCGAAGAAGTCCAGGGTGTACGTGCCCGGCGGCACCTGGAGCGGCGAGGACAGCGCGCCGTAGGAGAGCCCGCCGGAAAATTCATGGTCGCTGGCGAAGAGGTCCAGCGCGGGCGCGTCCGGAGCCGCGTGCAGCACGTATACCGTCGGGTTCTGCCGGAGGATGGCCAGCGTGCCGTCGCGGCCCGCGGTGAGCAGCGAGAAGCCGTCCCCCGCGCGTGCGGGCGCGGACATGAGGCCCGTGGCGATGATGAGCGTGTCGGTGCCGGAGCCGGCCGCGGGTACGGTGAAGGACGTCAGCGCCTTGCCGCCCGTGCGAAGCCCCACCTGGAACGCGGCGCCCGACGGCAGCACCAGCGCCGCCTCTCCCGAGTCCTGGAAGCGCGCGAGCGACTCCACCTCCACCGAGCCGTCATTGCCCAGGTCCACGCCCACCGTGGGCGCGTCCGTGCCGGCGTTGACGATACGCACGCGCGTCTGGCCGCCATCCGCGGGCACGGTGTTGTCGCGAAGCACCAGCGTGCGCATCGCCGTGCTGGGGTCCGTGGCGCCGAACGCACCCGCGGTCACCACCGTCCAGCGCGTCCCGGCCTCCATGCCCACGCGCTGGGACAGGATGGGCGGCGAGCTGGCCGTCGCGCCCGTGGGCCGCAGCTCCACGGTGACGGCGCCCGCGTCGCGCGTGAGGTAGGCGGTGGTGGCGCCATAGGCCACGGCCCGGGCCACGGGCGTGGGGTCCCCGGCGAGGTAGACGTCCATCGCGGGTGAGCCCGGCGAGGCCTGCACGATGCGCAGCTGCGCCTGCGTGGGCGGGACGAGCACCGGACCGTCCTGGGCGGGCGGCGTCCCGGGGTCCTCCGCCGCGCCGCCTCCGCACGCGGGCGCGAAAACGCCCAGCGACGTGAGCGCGACGACGAGCAGTGTCTTCCCCCGCATCCAGGCCATGTCGAAGTCCCCTCCCCGGCGGGCCGCGCACGCAGCTCGGCACCGATGGCGACAGGGGGAAGGGTGGGCATCCCCTCCGCGCGGGCGAACCCCCCCACCCGGGCCACTGTCCGCCCGCGACGTTGTGCACCGGCGCACGTCGCAAGTCCCGGGCATCACGGGCGCAACGGCCCCACGAAGACCGCGCGTGCGATCACCCGGCCGCCGCGATGCGGCATCGAAGCGGTGACCTTCGCGGGCCATCCAGTGTTCAACACGCGTCATCGCGCGGGGAGGGGAGAGCGGCGCGCGTGGATGCCGGGGAACGCGACGGCGCTGGTAGGGTCGGCATCATGACCCTCGCGTCCCTTCCGCTCATCGTGTCCCTGCTCACGGCGCAGACGCCCGCTCCCGCGCCATCGACGAAGGCGGCGGCTCCCGCGCCGGCCGCCGCGAAGGCCCCGTCCGCGGTCCCCGGCATCGCCCCGCTGCCCGGCCTGCCCAACCTGTGGGTGAGCGGCGTGCCGCCGGTGCCGCCCGCGCTCTCCCAGCGCGTGCAGCAGTACCTGGAGTCCCGCTCCGCACAGCTCCTGGACCTGAGCGGGGATGGGCAGCAGGTGCTCATCTCCACGCGCTTCGCGGACGTCAACCAGCTGCACGTGGTGGAGATGCCGCTGGGCGCGCGCACGCAGCTCACCTTCACGAAGGAGCCCATCAACCAGGCGCGCTTCCTGCCGGGCAATCCGCAGATCCTCTTCTACCTGCAGGACACGGGCGGCGGAGAGTTCTTCCAGGTGTTCAAGCTGGACCGGCGCACGGGCCGCTCGGAGCTGCTGACGGACGGCAAGAGCCGGCACGAGGAGCTGGTGATGTCGAAGGACGGCCGCTGGCTCGCGTACGCGGGCACGGGCCGCAACGGCAAGGACACCGACGTGTACGTGGCGCCCACGTCGGACCCCAGGCAGGCGAAGCGGGTGACGGAGGTGGAGGGCAGCTGGGCGCCGCTGGAGTTCTCCCAGGACAGCGCCAAGCTGCTGGTGCGCCAGTACCGCGCGGCGGACGACGCGGACCTGAGCGTGGTGGACCTGAAGACGAACGCGCGCACGCAGCTCACGCCCAAGGAGGGCAAGGGCAGCGTGGAGGCCGCCGTCTTCACGCACGACGGGCAGGGCGTGTACGTGGCCACGGACCGCTACAGCGACTTCGCGGAGGTGTACCGGCTGCCGCTCACGGGCGCGCCCCCGGCCGCGCCGCCGTCGCTGACGAAGTCGGTGCGCTGGAACGTGCAGGGCCTGGAGCTGTCTCCGGACGGGCGCAAGCTGGCGGTGGCCTTCAACGAAGAGGGCTTCGGCAGGCTGTACCTGCTGGACACGCGCACGCAGGCGCTGTCGCCGCTGGAGACGCCGCGCGGGGTGATTTCGCAGGTCCGCTTCCCGGACAAGCGGTCGGACCGGGTGGCGCTCTCGCTGACGTCCGCGCGCGTGCCGCTGGACGTCTTCACGGTGGACCTGGGCACGAAGAAGACCACGCGCTGGACGCGCTCGGAGGTGGGCGGGTTGGATCCGGAGACGTTCGTGGAGCCGGAGCTGGTGCGCTACCCGTCCACGGACGGCGTGAAGGTGCCGGCGTTCCTGTACGTGCCGAAGAACGCGAAGGGGAAGGTGCCCGTGGTGGTGGTGTTCCACGGCGGCCCCGAGGGGCAGAGCCAGCCCGGCTTCAGCGCCATGACGCAGTTGATGGTGACGGAGCTGGGGATGGCGGTGCTGCTGCCCAACGTGCGCGGCTCGGAGGGCTACGGCAAGGCGTACCGCGCCATGGATGACGGCGTGAAGCGCGAGGCGAGCCTGGCGGACATCGGGGCCACGCTGGACTTCGTCGCCTCGCGGCCGGAGCTGGACGCGTCGCGGGTGGGCATCTACGGCGGCTCCTACGGCGGCTACATGACGCTGGCGACGGCGGCGTTCTTCCCGGAGCGCATCAAGGCGGCGGTGGACGTGGTGGGCATCTCGTCGCTGCCGTCGTTCCTGCAGAACACGCAGGCGTACCGGAGGGACTTGCGGCGCGCGGAGTACGGCGACGAGCGCGACCCGGCGGTGCGCAAGGTGCAGGAGCGCATCTCCCCGCTGGGGTCGGTGGACAAGATCCGCGCGGCGCTCTTCGTGCAGCAGGGGGCCAACGACCCGCGCGTGCCGCAGTCGGAGGCGGAGCAGATCGTCCAGGCCGTGCGCAAGAAGGGCTCGGACGTCTGGTACCTGCTGGCCACGGACGAGGGCCACGGGTTCCAGAAGAAGTCCAACCGGGACATGGCCCAGACGACGGCGCTGATGTTCTTCGAGAAGCACCTGCTGGGCCCGGACGCCGGGCAGGCGGGCGGCAAGTAGCCCCTCCCCATTGCTCGAGTCGCGGGCGGCCGCCGGTATGGCGGCGGCCCGGGGACGTTGCAGATTGATGGGGAGAGGCAGTCGTTTTGCGCGCGGCCGGAGGGCCAGAAGGGACGTGACCATGAAGCGCTACAGCCAGACGTTGCGGCGGGGAGTGGGAGTATTGACGGTGCTCGCGGGGGTGGGCGGCGCACTGGCGGGTTCCGAGCAGGACCAGCTGGCCTTCAGCGTCGCGCGGACGCAGTTCAACCTGCGGATGACGCCGGACGACGTCACGGGCCCCTCGTTCCAGGTGTCCCGCCTGCCCAACGAGCTGCGCGGCCGGGTGGCGGACAGCCCGGTGCAGTTGAGGCTGGGGGACGAGAAGGTGACGGGCAACATCGGGACCTCGGTGGTGAACCTGGACGTGAAGAAGGAAGGTGACGCGCTGAAGGCGAAGGGGGGCTTCCACGGGCGTCCCGCCAACCTGACGTTGTCGCCGCAGGAGTTGACGGTGTACGTGCACGACTGCACGTACCGGCTGAAGGCGAAGGAGCCGGGCCGCACCTACGAGGGCCCGCGCAGCTGCGATCGCGCGTCCACGCCTCCTACGCAAATCACGCTGCCGGATGCCTTCATCAATGCTCCGCCCACGGAGCAGGCGTCGCTGCTGCTCCTGGCGCTATAAGCGCCGCGGTGAACCCGCGCAGGCTCAGCCTCCTCATCGCCTTCCTCGCGCTCGTGACCGCCGTGGGCACGGGCGTGTGGCTCGCGTGGCCCGGACCGGACCTCACCGCGCAGGCGGACCTGTCGGGCGAGCCCGTCCACCTGCGCTCCGAAGCCGCTGACGCCGTCGTGCTGAGCAACGGCGTCCGGCTGACCCACGTCCCCACGAACTGCCACGCGGACACCCGGGGCTCCCTCGCGTGTGAGGACCGCTGCGGCGCGGATTCCGCGTGCCCCGCGGACACCGTGTGCGCGCACCACCCGGACTTCGGCTTCCTCGACTGCCAGCCCCTGCACCGCTTCTGCGACGACGCGTCGGACTGCACCCCTTCCGACACGTGCCACCCCGTGGACACGTCCGCGTCAGGCCAGGTCCTCCGCCGCTGCGTGCCGAAGGGAGGACTGCGCGCCGGGGACCGGTGCGCGGGAGACGCGCGGGAGCCGGAGGGCCGCTGCGCCCCCGGGCTCCTCTGCATCCATGGGTTCTGCGGCCCACCGTGCGGCGTGCACGACCCGGACGCCTGCGCCCCCGGCACCGAGTGCGCTCCCAATCCCTACCGCGTCCGCGGCGCCTGCGTCCCCAGCTGCCGCGACCGGGCCTGCCCCCCGGGCGAGCGCTGTGAGACGGACGGCCCGGGAGCGGTGCCCACCTGCCGCCCCTTCATCGGCCCCGCCTGCCTGGACGCCGCGCCCTGCGCCGCCCACCAGGACTGCCTGCGGGGCTTCGCCGAGCCCACCCTCGACACCGAGGCCTTCGAGTGCCGCACCCGCTGTGACGCCCAGGCCCCCTGCGAGAGGGGCCTCACCTGCGACGAGGCCAGCGGCTACTGCTTCAAGCCCTGCACCCGCGACACCGACTGCCCCACCCCCGAGCGCTGCCACGTCCTCCACCACCGCGAAGCCCAGCGGGGCTGCGGCTTCATCGCGGAGGGGCTCCCCGCCCTCCACCGCTAGCCGCGCGGCAGCTCCACGGTGAACGTGGAGCCCTCGCCCAGGACGCTCTCCACCTCGATGTAGCCGCCCATCGCCTCGACAATCTGCCGGGCGATCCACAGCCCCAGCCCGAAGCCGCCGTAGTTGCGCTCGGACACCGCGCGCTCGAAGCGGTGGAACAGGCGCGGCAGGTGCTCCTTCGCGATGCCGATGCCGCCATCCCGCACCTTCAGGCGCGCCCGGTTGCCGTCCACCTCCAGCGACACGCGCACCGGGTTGCCCCGGCCGTACTTCAGCGCGTTGGACAGCAGGTTCGTGAAGACCTGATCCAACCGCAGCCGGTCCCACTGCCCGCGCACCTCCGGCGCCAGGGACAGCTCCAGCGGCGTGCCCGTGCGCGCGTACTCCGGCTCGAAGCGCTCGGCCACCTCGCGCACCAGGCTCCCCAGCTCCAGGGGCTGGAGCACCAGCTCCAGCTTCCCCGCGCTCAGGCGCGACACATCCAAAAGGTCGTTCACCAGCAGCGTCTGCCGCTTCACCTGCCGGTCCACCCGCTCCAGGCCGCGCTTGAGCCGCTCGGGGTCGAGCCCCGCCCCGGACCGCGCCAGCCCCGCCAGCAGGCTCTGCACCTGGAGCTGCAGCGCGCTGATGGGCGTCTTCAGCTCATGGCTCGCGATGGACAGGAACTCCTCGCGCAGGCGGATGGCGTCCCGCGCGTCCCGGTAGAGGCTCGCGTTGTCCAGCGCCAGCGCCGCCCGTCGCGCCAGCTCCTGCGCCAGCGCCAGGTCCTGCGCGTCATAGGCCCGCCTCGACGTCACGAACGTCAGCGCCCCCAGCGTGTGCCCCCGCACCCGCAGCGGCACGCACAGGTACGCGCACGTCCCGCCCGCCCGAGCGCTCGACGGGTCCACCCCCGACAGCCCCGAGCGCGACTCCGGCCTCCCGGACTGGATGACCCGCGCCACCACCGCGAGCCCCGGGGGCGGCACCTCGCCGGCCTCGCCGCCCGCGGTGGCCACGCAGCGCACGCCGCCGGACTCGTCCTCCAGGAACACGCCGCAGGCCTCCGCGTACTGCGGCACCGCCAGGTGCGCCACGCGCTCCAGCGTCTCCTCCTCCTCCAGGCTCCCCGCCAGCACCCCGCCGGCCTCCGCGAGGAAGCGCTGCGCCGCCTCGCCGCGCTGGCGCTCGGTGATGTCCACCATCACGCTCAGGCACTGCGGCGGGCCGCTCGCCGGGTGCACGCGCCCCGTCCACATGGCCACCTGCACCGCGCCCCCGTCGCGCCGCCGCGCCGCCAGCGGGGCCCCGTCCAGCACCGTGCCCCGCGTGGCGCGCTCCAGGCCCTGGCGGAACGCCTCCCAGTGCTCCGGCGGCACCGCCGGCAGCACCTTCCCCAGCACCTCCTCCGCCGTCCACCCCAGCATCCGCTCCGCGGCCGGATTCCACAGCCGCACCGTGCCGTCCGGGTCCAACAGCATGATGGCCGTGGGGCTCGCCTGGATGATGGCCTCCAGCGTCCCGTGCGCCTCGCGCAGCGCCGCCCGCGCCCGCTGCTCGCGCTCCAGCAGCCGCGCCCGCGCCAGCGCCTGCGCCGCGTGGTGCGCCACCAGCTGGAGGAAGGCCCGCTCGTCCTCATCGAACCTGTGCGGCAGGCCGAAGGTGAACACCAGCGCCCCCAGCGCCCGCCCGTCCGCCACCAGTGGCAGGCACGCCGACGAGGGCGCCGGCCGCTCCTGCCCCGCCAGCGCGTCCTCGTCCATGAGCCACACCGGCCGGGACTCGCGCAGCACCCGCGCCACCGGCGAGCCCCCCTCCAGGGGCATCCGCTTCAGCCGCTCCGCCGCGTCCGGTGTGCAGCCCGCGCAGCGCAGCAGCGTGGCGCTCGCCGCGCCCGGCTCCACGCCCCACAGCGCCCCGGCCTGCGCGTCCGCCACCGTCAGCCCCTGCTCCAGCACCACCTCCGCCACGCGCGCCGCGGTGAGCGCCTCCGACAGCTCCGCCGTGACGTGCTGCAGCCGGGCGAGCCGCCCCGCCGCCACCTCCGCCACCTGCCGCGCCTGCCGCTCCCCCGCGTAGGCCCGCGCCACGTCCAGCGCCAGCGCCGCGCGGTCCGCCAGCTCCTGCAGCAACAGCTGCTCCCCGGACTCGAACGACGCCGGCTCCGGCGCCTCCCGCCACACCGTCAGCGTCCCCAGCGGGCGGCCCCGGGCCCTCAGCGGCAGCACCAGCACCGCCTCCACCGCCTGCGCCTCGCCCGTGTCCAGCACCTCCGCCGACACGCCCTCGTCCGCGCGCACCCGCTGGGTGAACAGCGCCTGCAGCCGCACGCGCGCCTCCGGCACGTCCGCCGCCGACGCCACCGTGCGCAGCCACAGCCCGTCCTCCGTCAGCAGCCGCAGCGCGCACGCGGAGCCGAGCAGCGGCACCACCAGGCCGCACAGCCGCTCCATCACCGCCGGGGGCTCCAGCGACGCGTCCGCCAACACCCGCGAGGCTTCCGCCAGCAGCGCCAGCCGCTCTTCGATTTCCGGAAGCCGCGCCCCGTACTGCCGCGCCTCCTCCCGCCTGGATGCAACCCTCGTCATGCCGTCCCCCCGTTGCACCCGCCATGGGAACACGCACGCGGCCACCGCGCTCTGCGTCTCAGGTCCCGCCATCCCTGATTTCTGTGGATGCTCGACACCCACCCCCCGGAAGCGTTGGTGGCGGGCACCCGCCTCGTTCCACGGCCCGGCACCCCCGGGGGCAGGGAGCCGTGCGCGCACATGGGAGCACCTGAAGCGGTTGGAAACCAAAGGAGTGTGTCGGCAGTCGTTGCGGTGGGCCCGGGTTCAGCTAAGTCGGGGGCCGTGAACGCACCTTCGGAATCACCGTCCGCCCCTGCAGAAGGGCCGGACTCTCCCAAACGCATCTTCATGCTGGCGCTGGGCGCGCTGGGCATCGTCTACGGAGACATCGGTACCAGCCCGCTGTACGCCCTGCGCGAGTGCTTCACCGGCCCGCACGGCATCACCCCGACGCCGGCGAACGTGATGGGCGTGCTGTCGCTCATCTTCTGGTCGCTCATCATCGTCGTGTCGGTGAAGTACCTCATCTTCGTGATGCGGGCGGACAACCGGGGCGAGGGCGGCATCCTCGCGTTGATGGCGCTGGCCATGCACCGGCCCCGGGGGCAGTCCCACCGCGCCCGGCCCGTGCTCATCACCCTGGGCATCTTCGGCGCGGCGCTGCTCTACGGCGACGGCCTCATCACCCCGGCCATCTCCGTGCTGAGCGCGGTGGAGGGCCTGAGCGTGGCCACCCCCGTCTTCGAGCCGTACGTCCTGCCCATCTCGCTCATCATCCTGGGGCTGCTGTTCCTCGTGCAGAGGAAGGGCACCGGCGGCATCGGCGCGGTGTTCGGCCCCTTCATGAGCCTGTGGTTCGTGGTCATCGCCGTCCTGGGCTTGAAGGAGCTCTTGCACAACCCCGCGGTGCTCTGGTCCCTGTCGCCCCTGCACGGCGTGCACTTCTTCATCGACAACGGGGGGCACGGCTTCCTGGTGCTGGGCGCCGTGTTCCTGGTGGTGACGGGCGGAGAGGCGCTCTACGCGGACATGGGCCACTTCGGCTCGGGCCCCATCAAGCGCGCGTGGTTCGGCCTGGTGCTGCCCTCGCTGGTGCTCAACTACCTGGGGCAGGGGGCGCTGCTCCTGCGCCACGCGGAGGCCGCCCGCAACCCCTTCTTCCTCCTGGCTCCGGACTGGGCCCGCTACCCGCTGGTGGCCCTGGCCACCGGCGCCGCGGTCATCGCGTCCCAGGCCCTCATCTCCGGCTCCTTCTCCATTACCCGCCAGGCCATGCAGCTGGGCTACAGCCCGCGCATGGAGGTGGTGCACACCTCCGCGGAGGAGATGGGGCAGATCTACCTGCCCGGCCTCAACGGCGTGCTCCTGGTGGGCGTGGTGTCGCTGGTGCTGGGCTTCGGCTCCTCCAGCCGGCTGGCGGCGGCGTACGGCATCGCGGTGACGACGACCATGGCCATCACCACGGTGCTCGCCTACGTGGTGGCCCGCGAGCGCTGGGGCGTCAGCCGCGCCGTGGCCCTGCCCGTCGCGGGGCTGTTCCTGCTGGTGGACCTGTCCTTCTTCGGCGCCAACGCGGTGAAGATTTCAGACGGCGGCTGGTTCCCGCTGCTGCTCGCCGTCTGCATCTTCACGCTGATGACCACCTGGAAGCGCGGCCGGGACATCCTCGCCGGCAAGCTGCGCGCGGCCAGCCTCAGCCTCAAGGACCTGCTGGGCAGCTTCGGGGACCACCCGCCCGTGCGCGTGCCCGGCACCGCCATCTTCATGACGGGCAACCCGGAGGGCACCCCGCCCGCGCTCCTGCACAACCTGAAGCACAACAAGATCCTCCACGAGCAGGTGGTGCTCCTCACCATCATCCCGGAGGAGATTCCCCACGTCGTCGCGGGCGAGCGCGTGGAGGTGGAGCCCCTGGAGCAGGGCTTCGTGCGCGTCGTCGCCCGCTACGGCTTCATGGAGAACCCCAGCATCCCGGACATCCTCAAGCGCTGCCGGGAGAAGGGCCTCCAGTTCCAGCTCATGGGCACCAGCTTCTTCCTGGGCCGCGAAACGCTCATCCCCACCAAGAAGCCCGGCATGGCCGTCTGGCGCGAGGCCCTCTTCGCCTGGATGAGCCGCAACGCCCGCAGCGCCACCGCCTACTTCCGGATTCCGCCCAACCGCGTGGTGGAGCTGGGCAGTCAGGTGGAGCTGTAATCCGGCCACGCCGCACCATGACTTCACCCCATGAGTAGAAAACCTACTCGGGCTGTGTTGCGCGTGTTTTGCGGGGCTTGAGGTTTATTCCGCCTCGTAACCCCGTGGAAACACATGGGCACGGCCCTAAAGGGAGGGGTATTTCAGACCCATGTGTGTCAGACAGTGGGTGCTACTCAGCCCTTTACGCAGGGGCTTGCCTGCTTCAAATTACACCGCCTCCGCCCTGTTTTTCCGGTTCCGACAGAAAAATATGGCGGGGCAGCAACACTTTCGCCGATAAATCGAGAATCATTTCGCGGGGCAGAGAAAAATCCTGCCCTGTCGTAACAGTCCTTGGTTACCCTGCGGCCAGGTGTCCCCCGGCACCCGGCGTCTGAAACGAGGTCAGTCCCCCATGCTCCAGGCCACCGTCTCCGCTCCCGTGTCGTCCCCGGCCTCTCCGGTGAAGTCCGTCATGCCGTGGATGGCCGAGCCGCGGATGCCGCTGTCGGACGCGGCGCCGTACACGGTGCTGAGCGCCCAGGAGCTGTACCCGCGCATCTGCGTGCGTGATCCGTACTTCGCGCTGAAGGACGTGACGGTGCTGCCGGGCGAGGTGGTGGCGCGCGTGCCGGTGCAGATGGCGCCGGACGCGGAGGCGATGCCGCTGGGGCTGGGCGAGGCGGGCCGGCACCTGGCCATCCTGGGCTCGTGCGGCGCGGCGCTGGTGGCGCCCAAGGACGGGCAGCACTTCTACCTGGCCAGCGCGGCGCGCGGTCAGTGGCTGCGGCCGGCGCCGCAGGAGCGCGCCACGGACATGCTGTGGGCGCTGGCGCAGGCGGAGTACACCGGCAAGCGCACCTGCACGGCGCGCACGCTCCTGTCCGCGTCGGACGGCACGCCGCTGTTCAGGCTGGAGGTGGACTACAACGTGCTGTCCGCCGCCGCCTTCGCCCGCCTGTTCGGCGAGGCCCGCGTGGAGATGCGCCGCGAGCCGCGCCCCGCGGACACCGTGCAGCGCACCCCGGAGGAGTGGGCCAAGCTGCGGCAGAACCCGTACAGCAAGCCGCTGGACCTCCAGGACTTCCGCATGGACGGCGACCTGATGTCCGCGTCGCTCACGGTCACCTCGGAGCTGTGCAAGGGCCACTTCGCCATGCACCCGGTGATGCCGGTGGCCGTCGTCGCGGGCGGCATGACGCGCATGGCGACCACGCTGGGCCGCAAGCTGGAGCAGGCCCCTGGCGCCCGCTTCGTGGCCAGGGACGTGAAGCTGTCCGCGGACAGCCTGGCCTACGCGGGCCAGACGGTGGTGTTCGGCGCGCACCGCACCCACGTGCGCGGCGCGGACCACACCTTCGCCTGCTGGGCGTCCGTCGGTGAGCGCGTGGTGGCGCAGCTGGACGTGACCTACACCCGCGTCGACTGACGTCCGCGGGAGCCTCCCGGAAGTCCCCGCGAAGCGCTGCCGGCGCGCGGCCCCGCGTCCCGCTTCAGGTCCACTCGATGTCGTAGTCGACGCGGTCGATGCCCTGCGGCTTCGCGGTGGCCTTGCCCGTCAACCCCAGCACCTTCAGCGAGCCGGTGAGGATGCCCACGTGGTACGCGGGCGGCATCATGTCCCGGCGCATGCGCAGGGTGCCGGACTTGGGGCCCGTCGTGAGGTACTCGCGGTTGCCGTAGGACACCGCCGCGCTGTACGCCATCTGCGCGCCCGCGAAGAGCTTCTGGGGGTCTCCCCGGGAGATGATGCCGAACACCAGCATGCCGGGTCCGGTGGAGTAGCGGGTGATGCTCACCTCGCCGCACGCGTGGAACACCGCGTCCGCGGGGCCGAGCGCGCCCTCCAGCAGGTCCGCCGTGTGGAACAGGAGCGTGAGGAACTCCCGGGCCGGGTACGAGCGCAGCTCCGCGTAGTCGTGGTCCAGCTCCCCCACGCGCAGCTTCTCCATCCCGATGGCGCCCGCGTGCTGCTGCACCAGGCCGAAGACGGACTTGAAGATGAGTCCACGGATGGAGTCCCCCGACTGCAGAACGGCGATCCGGGCGGCGAGCTCGGCCTTGTCCGACGGCATGCCTTCCACTCCTTGGTTCACGGGCGAACCCGGGGCCAGCTTAACGGGCCCCTTTCACCTGTCGACAAAGCGCTTCACTCACAGTCCGCGCTCGTCCAGCAGCACCGGCGCGAAGCCGGCCGCGTCGCAGGACGCGAGCACGTAGCGCACGCCCGCCCGTTCACCGGTGAAGCCCGCGGGGATGCCGCTCGAGTGCAGGTGGCCGTACACGCAGACCTTGGGGGCGAAGGCTTCGATGGGCGCGCTGAACGCGGTGGCCCGCTCGTTCGCGTACACGGGCGGGAAGTGCACCGCCACGACCCGGGTGAGCGGCGTGGGGTGGGCCGCCTCCTTCTTGAGCGCGTCCTCGATGGAGGTGTTGAGCCGGCGCGTCTCGCGCTCCACGTAGCCGGAGTCCCCCTGCTCGTCGCCCATCTCCCCGCCGGGCATGGGCGGCGCTTCCGGCGCCGTCCACAGCCGCGAGCCGGCGATGACCCACGGCCCCATTACCACGGCGTTGTTGTGCAGGAAGCCCTCCAGCGTGCGGAACGGCTCCAGCAGCTTGCGCAGCTTCGACGCGGAGTCGCCCCACCAGTAGTCGTGGTTGCCGCGCACCAGCACCTTGCGGCCGGGCCGCGCGTCCAGCCACGCCAGGTCCTCCATCACCTCGTGGGGACGGGTGGCCCAGGAGATGTCGCCCGCGACGATGACCGCGTCCTCCGGCCGCACCCGTTCATCCCACGCGCGCTGCAGCGGGAGCGGGTGGTCCGTCCAGCCGAAGCGGTGCATGTCCTTCTGCCGGGTGGAGGGCAGGTGCGTGTCGCCAATACCGAAGAGCCGCATGGTGCGGCGTCATACCGGATGGCCCGCCCCGGTGTCGGCTCTTCCCGCACGCCGCCCGCCCGGACGGCTCGGGCCCCGGGTCCGCCAAGGCTTCAAATAGTGATTAATACAGGAAAATGCGTAACAAGACGTTACGCCACGGATGTCCTGAAACACGGCAGTGCGGCACGGATGCACCATGTCGGACGCCGGGTGAAATGGGTGAGTCAAGACATGTGTGTAATTCAGTGATTTCAGGTGGTTGGGGTTCCCTGCGACACCGCGCTCGTCGTGCGGGTGGAGCATGCATGCACCGGTCGCGGAAGAGAACGGGACGAAGGTGACGGGCCGGAGGCGGCTGGCACGCACGGTGCTGTGGAGGCGGCTCCAGCCGTCTCCGTGGGAAAGCGGGGGCGGGCCGTGGAGTTCCTCCCCCGACGTTGGAGTTCCCCTCATGTCGACCTTCCGCAGTCCCTTCGCGGCGATGGCCGCCGCCCTGGTGTTGTCCGCGTGTGGCCCCCAGGCGCAGCAGCAGCCCACCGAGCCCGCTCCGGCCGAGACGCCGTCGCAGCCCTCTCCGGACACGGCCGGCAGCACGCTGCCGCGTGAGATGGATCCGCTGTTCGCGCAGGCCGCGCAGGAGTTCAACGTCCCGGTGGAGCTGCTCAAGGCGGTCTCCTACGCGGAGACGCGCTGGCAGATGGTGCGCGGCGAGGCGGAGTTCCCGGGCCAGCAGCCGGCGTTCGGCCTGATGGCGCTGCGCGGTGAGGACCTGGAGCAGGGCGCGGCGCTGGCGGGCGTGTCGGTGGAGGCGGCGCGCACGGACGCGCTGTCCAACCTGCGCGCGGGCGCGGCGCGGCTGTCGCAGCTGGCCACGGACGCGAAGGTGGAGCGCGGGGACCTGTCCGCGTGGGCGCCGGTGGTGGCCCAGCTGAGCGGCATCACCAACCCGGAGGCGCAGGCGGAGCACGTGCACCGCGGCGTGTACGCGGTCCTCAACGAGGGCGTGGTGGCGCTCAACCAGGACGGGTCGGTGGCCGCGTCGCTGGAGCCGGTGAAGGTGGAGGCGAAGTTCGCGCGTCCCCAGGTGCGCGCCATGGCGGCGGGGCCGAACTACGGCGCGGCCGTGTGGCGCCCGTCGCCCAACTACAACTCGCGCCCCTCGGGCAGCACGGGCGACCCGTCGATGATCATCATCCACACCTGTGAGGGCTCCTATTCGTCCTGCTGGAGCTGGCTCACCAACAGCGCCTCGCAGGTGAGCGCGCACTACGTGGTGAACGAGAGCGGCAGCGAGGTCTCCCAGTTGGTGAATGAGGCCAACCGCGCCTGGCACATCGGCGCCACGTATGACTGCTCGCTCAACGGCAGCAAGGAGTGCTGGCTCAACGGCGTGTCGGCCAACCACTTCACCATCGGCATCGAGCACGGCGGCTACGCCAGCCAGACGTCCTTCCCGGCGGGGCAGATCGACGCGTCCGCGAAGCTGTCGTGCGACATCGCGCGCGACAACGCCATCCTCAAGGACAGCTACCACATCGTGGCGCACGGCAGGCTCCAGCCGGCCTCGCGCACGGACCCGGGCCCCAACTGGCCGTGGTCGTCGTACATCAGCAAGATCAACAGCTACTGCGGCACCTCGACGCCGTCGGGTGAGATCATCATCGACAGCAACAGCGCCAACAACGACGCGTCCAAGGCGAAGTTCTCGCTGACGGGCACGTGGACGGACGGCTACAGCGCCGGCTACTACGGCAGCGGCTACTACTACGCGGCCACGGAGGCCGTCTCCGCGCCGGCCACGTTCGAGTTCTACCTGCCCACCGCGCAGACTCGCACGATTGACGCCTGGTGGGTGGAGGGCACGAACCGCTCCCCCACGGCGCCGTTCATCGCCTACAACGCGTCGGGCGCCGAGGTGGGCCGCGTGTCCGTCAACCAGCAGACCAACGGCAGCAAGTGGGTGCAGCTGGGCACGTGGAGCTTCTCCGCGGGCTGGAACAAGGTGCAGCTGAGCCGCTGGACGACCGCGGGCTACGTGGTCATGGCCGACGCGGTCCGGGTGCGCTGACGTGAGGCGCGAGGGCCTTGGACGGAAGGCGCGTTCCGGGCCCTCGCGGCCACGGTGGGGCTGGGTCCTGCTCGCCCTGCTGGGCGCCATGGGGTGTCAGGGCCGCTGCGGTGGCGCTGGCGCGGCCCCGGCGCCCGGCGCGCTGTCGGAGGCGGAGCGGCGGGCCCTGCCGGGCACCATCGTCTTCCTCTCCGAAAGGGCGGGGCAGAAGGACGTCTGGAGGGTGACGCCCACGGGCGAGGAGACGCAGGTCACCTCCGCGCCGGAGGACGAGTACCCCGGCCCGCCGTCGCCGGACGGCCGCACGCTGCTGGTGATTGCGTCGGGCGAGGCGAACGGGCGCGTCTTCCAGCAGCTGCGTCTGCAGCCGCTCGCGGGAGGTCCTTCCGTGGCGCTGCATCCGCCCCGGCCCCGCGCGCGCAACGCGGCCTGGGCGCCGGACGGCACGTGGCTGGTCGCGGAGTCCGACGCGCAGGGCTTCAGCGACGTGGTGCGGGTGCTGCCCGAGGCGAACGCGGTGGACACGCAGCTGACGCACGTGAAGCAGGGCTGCTTCGAGCCCGCGGTGTCCCCGGACGGCACGGAGGTGGCGTGCGTGTGCAGCGGGGACGGGGACCCGGAGGTCTACGTCTACCGGGCGGACGGCACGGGCGAGCCCCGCCGCATCACCACGTTCTACCTGGAGGACCGGACGCCGCAGTGGAGCCCGGACGGCAGGTGGCTCCTGTTCGTGAGCAACCGCGAGCGCAAGGAGCGCGTGTACCGGGTGCGCGCGGACGGAGCGGACCTGAGCGCCGTCTCCGGAGAGGGCTTCGCGGGCGACGAGCGCGAGGCGGCCTTCAGCCCGGATGGGAAGAGAATTGCGTACGTGGCGCGGCTGCCGGACGGCAAGAGCCGCATCTGGGTGGCGGACGTGGCGGGAGGCGCGCCGGTGGCGCTGACGGATGGCCAGCACCGCGACGACATGCCGGCGTGGAGCCCGGACGGCAAGGCGCTGGTGTTCGTGTCCGAGCGCGACGGCGACACCGACCTGTACCTCATGCGCGCGGACGGCACCGGCCAGACGCGGCTCACCACGGCGAAGGGCGCGGACTGGCTGCCCCGCTGGTTCGTGCCGCGCTAACCCGTGCGCTGGCGCAGCGGCTCGGACTTCGTAGGGGCGCCGGGGAGCTGCAGGGGCACGCTGAAGAAGAAGGTGATGCCCCGGTCCGGCTCGCTCTCCACCCAGATGTGGCCGGAGTGGGCCTCCACGATGAGCCGGCTGATGTAGAGCCCCAGGCCCAGCCCCTTGCCGTCCTGCAGGCGGCCGTCCTCCGTGCGGTAGTACTTGTCGAACAGGCGCGCCGCGTCCCGGGCGGACAGCCCCGGGCCCTGGTTGGTCACCGACACCACGGCGTGGTCGTGCACGGCGGACAGCCGCACGTCCACCGGCGTCCCCTTGGGGCTGTACTTGAGCGCGTTGGTCAGCAGGTTCGTCACCACGCGCTCCAGCCGCGCGGCGTCGATGGGCACCGGCGGCAAGGACTCCTCCCGGTGCAGCCGGAAGCGCTCGCGCGTGTCGGGCGGCACGTCGCGCTCCAGCACCTCCTCCAGGAAGCGGCCCAGGTCGCGCGCCTCGCGGTGCAGGGTCACCCGGCCGGACTCCAGCCGCGAGCCCTCCAGCAGCTCCTCGATCATCGTGCTCATCCACTCCACGTTGTGGATGATGGCCTGGGCCATGTGGCCCTCGCGCTCCAGCTTCCGCTCGTGCAGCGCGCGCTGGAGCAGGTGGGCGCGCAGGTTGATGGTGTTCAGCGGGTTGCGCAGGTCGTGGGAGATGAGCCCCACGTACTCCTCGCGCAGCTTCTCCAGGTCCCGGCGCTCGGTGACGTCGCGCAGGATGGCGATGCGCGTGGCGTCGTCCTCGCCCTCCAGCGGGCTCAGCCGCACCTCCAGCGGCACGCCGGTGCCGTCCTGCCGCTGGCCCGTCACCAGCCGTCCACCGGTGGCGCGCCCCGGGCCCTCGCCGGCGGACGGCCCCTGGAGCCCTCCGGGCACCAGCAGCGCCACCTCGCGGCCCAGCAGCGCCTGCCGGCGGTAGCCGAAGACGCGCTCGGCCTCCGCGTTGGCGAAGCGCACGCGGCCGCTGGCGTCCACCACCACCATGGGGTCCGGCGCGGTGTCCAGGAAGGTGCGGAAGCGCTCCTCGGAGGCCTCCAGCGCGGCGGTGGCCCGCATGCGCTCCGTGTCGAGCACGTCCAGCGCCCGCGCCGCCAGCAGCACCAGCGTGGCCCCTCCGGCCGCCACCACCGTGGCGAAGAGCGGCAGCTTCGCGTCGTGGCTGAGCTCGCCCGTCAGGTCGAGCAGCACCAGCGTCAGCCCCAGCACCGGCGGCCCCAGCAGCGTCACCGGCACCAGCCGCCGCGCCACGAAGCCGCCCAGCGTGTCCCGCGTGAGCCGCGCCATCAGCCCCAGCTCCGGCCGGGCGCACAGCGTGCCCATGGCCAGCAGCATCAGCACGAGCGTGGTGTGCAGCCCCAGGCTGCGCTCCTGGAAGTACGGAGCGGCCGCGGGCGTCACCAGCGGGCCCAGCAGGAAGCTGTTGAGGCCCGTCAGCGCCGCCATCAGCGCCAGCACCACCAGCGCGTCCGACCACGACAGCCGCTGCGGGTGCCCCCGGTCCACCAGCGCCAGCGCCGGGCCCAGCAGCATCAGGCACAGCCCCGTCAGCGGCGACGCCGCGGCGCTGGGCGCGCCGCCGTCCGCACCGAAGGCGCGCAGGAACAGCGCGTCCAGGCCGCCGTTGCCACCGGTGACGACGCCATCCACGAGGCTCGCCGCGCCCACCAGCGCCGTGGCCAGCGCGAGCGCGGTGCCCAGCCGGTGGCGCGCGCGGTGGGTCGAGGCCGGCAGGCGCAGGCCCAGGGCCACCCCACCCAGCATCAACCCGAGCGCGGCACTGGGGCGCATGGCGGGGATCGCGGCGCCCATGGACTTGAGGACCATGACGTCCAGCGCCCAGCCCACCAGCACGAGCATGCCCACCAGGCAGGCCGCCACCGAGGAGCTGCGCGCAAGGGCACGGACCAACGCCGTGCTTCGTGGCATGGATCGGCCGCTCATCATCCGCGTCCCCCCGGAACGCCAGCCCTGCATCCTGCCACAACATCACGTCTCGGGGGCGCCCCGGCAATGGGACGCCGGGGTTGGAAGGATGTCCGTTCTAGGCGGGGATGTCAGGCCTGTCCAGGGTTCGTCAAGGCGGGTAGCGGCCCGGGTAGACGGTGAGCACCACGCCCAGGCCCGGGCCCACGTCGACGTTGCGTGGCACATAGGCGTCGGTGCCTTCGACGGACAGCTGGAAGGAGGAAACGCCGGCGCCCGAGTGCACGAAGAGGAACAGCCCGTTCGCCGCGGTGCCCGTGGTGCTCACGGAGGTCAGATCCTCCGACGGGTAGTAGACGCGGTCCGCCAGGTCGGCGCGGTCGAGCGCCACGCGCACGCCGCCCACCGGCTGACCGCTCAGGTCCACCACGCGCCCCAGCACGAAGCCCGCGGAGGCCAGGGTGGCCTCCGGGTCTCCGGTGTGCCCCTGAAGCCGCGGCGCACCCACGGCGGCGCCCAGATGATCCACGAACGCGGTGGGCAGGGCCCAGACGTGCGCGTCGATGATGTCCGTGCGCGGACGGGTGCCGGTGAAGGCCGTGTCGTAGACGAGCGTGGTGCTGCGCACGAGGCCGTCGTGCGCCAGGCCCACCGCGAGCCCCTGGTGCACGTCGCGCACGGGCACGTCGGTGATGCGGAAGGCGCCATCCTTGGAGACCTCGCCGGTGGCGAAGGTGGCGGCCGAGTCGTTGACGGCCACGCGCAGCGGCTCCTCCACGGTGAGCGCCATGCCTGTGAGCGACGCGGGCACGGCGGTCATTCCCTCCGCTTCAGGGAACACGCGTGCCTCGCCGCTCACGAGGATGCGAAGGTTCTCCAGGTCCACCGCCTCGGCGTCCTCGGTCCGCACGCCAGGATCCGGTGTGTATCCGCCGCCGCCACAGGCCACCGCCAGCAGCCCGAGCACGGCCCCACCCGCCGCCCGAATGTAGTGTTTCATCGCGCGGCAACATCTTCACGGCCGGGGATGGCCGCAATCCGCCCCCCGGCGCCGTCCGTCCCCTTCACGACGCACCGTCGCGCCCGCGGGCCGTACGCCCCGGACGACGGGCCCTCCGGGTGTTGAAAACACGTCGGCACCGGGAGCCTGCCTTCCGCCAGTGTCGGAAGGCCGCGCCCGGTGCCGCGGGTCACGCCAGCGAGGTGGAAGCGGAGCGCCTACCAGCCCGACCCGCTCCTGCCGGAGCCGGACGAGGAACCCGAGCTTCTGCCGGTGTTCCACCCACCGCCGCTGCTTCCGCTGCTTCCGTTGCCGCCGCTGCTGCCCCGGCCGCTGCTGCCACTACTGCCGCTGCTGCTCCCGCTGCTGCCCCGGCCGCCGCTGCTCCCGCTGTCCCAGCCGCCGCTGCTCCGGCCGCTGTTGCCGCGGTCGCTGCCACGGTCGTTGCCGCGGTTGTTGTCACGGTCATCGTCGCGGCTCTTGCTGGCCGGCGTGTTCCAACCGCCGCCGTTGCCACGGTCGTTGTCCCTGTCGTCGTCCCGGTTGTCCCGCCCGTTGCTGGAGGGAGCGACGTTGTTGCGGCCCCAGCCGGAGCCGCTGGGAGGACGGGCGCCGGTGCCCGTGCCGCCCGGAGGCGGATTGCGGCCCTGGTAGACCGGGCCGGGAGCGGGCGCGGGCCGCGAGGGGGCGACGTTGTTGCGGCCGGGGATCGCGGAGGCCTGGTGGCTGTTGCTCCAGCGGTAGCCGCGGCTGCCGCGGTCGTAGGAGTAGCCCGCGCCCCAGGAGCCGTGCGGGTAGAAGTCGTGCTGGTGGCGGCCGTGGAGGTTGCAGTAACCGCCGCTGGGGGTGGGGTGGTAGTCCCAGTACCAGACCACCGTCGGGCCCCGGTAGTAGTACACGTCGTCCGTGTAGACGTAGGACGCCTGGGGCGGCTGGTAGTCGTGGACGTGGGCGTAGTCCTCCGGGCACCAGCCACCGCCGTAGTCGTCGGGGACGGGGTGCGCGCCGGCGAACCGGTACTGCACCACGGGGGCGGGCTCGACGTAGGCCACGCGGCGGACGGGGCGGTGCGAGTGGGCCTCGACGACACAGCCCGTCCCCATCAACAGGGCGAGGGGGACGACCAGGGCGAGCAAGCGGTTCATGATGGGTCTCCTGGCGCGGAAGTGGACCCTCAAAGCGTCCCGCTCCGCAACCTCTTGGCCCCACCGACGGCTGGCCTCCCCGTTAATTCATCCGGAACGCCGCCCGCCCGCCGGGAGGGGAAGGGGCCCGCCTGATATGACACCCGGATCGCGGCCCTGAGACGCCGCGCTGGGAGGCATGCGGATGTCGGATGTGGACTTCGGACGCGCGGTCGGAGCGTCCTGCGCGCAGCACCCGGGGCGAGAGGCCACGGGCACCTGCGCGCGTTGCGGAAACTTCATGTGCGGCGCCTGCGGCGAGTCCGGCGCGTTGGAGCACTGCCCCACGTGCCGGGAGCGCTTCGGGGACACGTTCCCGCTGCGGCGGGAGAAGTGGTCCGTCGGCAAGCTGTGGGACGTGTGCTCGGTGGCGTTCCAGCGCGAGTGGGTCATGCTGTCCGTCGCGACGTTGATCTCCCTGGGCGTGTCCTTCGGCGCACAGATGCTCGTCAACCTGGCCACGACCATTGGAGGCTCGCTGGACAGCGTCGTCCTCACCGCGGTGCTGGCCGTCGTGGGGCTCGTGGCGCAGCAGCTGGTGCAGGGCCTGATGCAACTGGGCTTCCTGCGCGTGTGCTTCGACGTGCTGGAGGGAGGCCGAGCGGACCTGGCGCGCCTCTTCAGCCAGATGAACAAGGCGGTGCCCTACGCGCTGACGATGCTCCTGCTCTTCGCCATCTCCTTCGGGGTGGTGCTCGTCCTGGCCCTCCTGGGCATCCTCGTGGCCGCGGTCCTGGGCCTGTCGGTGAGCGACATCCCGGGCGCGGGCGCCTCGCCGCAGGCAATCCGGGACGCGGTGGCGCCCTTCCTGGGCGTGCTGGGGCTGGCGTTCCTGGTGTTGGTGGGGCCCCTCACGTACCTGCTGCTGCCGCTGTACCTGGTCCAGCCGGAGCTCGCCTTCAACGACACGCCGCCCTCACCCGTCGAGGTGCTGCGCCGCTGCTGGGGAGCGGCGCGGGGGCAGCGGCTGTCCATGCTGGGCGTGGGCTTCATGACGGGAGCCGTCATGCTGCTGGGGCTTGTCCTGTGCTGCGTTGGCTTCATCCCTGGCATGGCGCTGGCCCAGATGCTCATCGCGGGGATGTACCTGACCGTGCGCTCGCCCTGGGCGGATGCCTCGGAGTCCTCCCGGGGCTGACGACTCGGGAGGTCGGGAGTGCGCGCCTTCGCGGATCCAAAGCGAAGGCGCGCGGGGGGACCTCAGTGCACCAGCCGCTCGGAGGACCCCGAGCGGGGCACGGCGACCTTGCCCAGGCACGCGAGGATGTGCTCGCGGTACTCGGACAGCTCGCGCAGGCCGCACAGCATCCACCGGCCGCCCAGCACGAGCGTGGGCACGCCGCGCACGCCGCGGCTGCCGGCCAGCCGGTGCTCGTCGTAGATGAGCCGGCGCGTCTCCTCGGAACGGAAGGCCGCGGAGAACTGGTTCATGGACAGGCCCACGCGCGACGCCAGCTCGAACACCACGTCCGAGCGCGACACGTTGACGCCCTGCTCCAGCGCGGCCCGCTGCATGGCCCGCGCGAGGAAGGCCCGCGCCTGCGGACCCTGCAACCGCGCCGCCTCCAGCGCCGCCAGCGCCGGTACGCTGGAGCGCGGCGGATCACCGCCCAGCCACAGGTCCGTGGAGAGCAGCGACGCGGTGGGGTCGGGCTCGCGCTGCGCGCGCTTCACCTCTTCCACCAGCCCGCGCACTTCGCGCTCCGTGGGCAGCACGTCGTGAAGACGCAGGGGATAGGGACGCACGCTCCAGCGGACGGCTTCGCCAAACTCCTGGCGAAGCACCTCCAACCGTTGGTCGGCGAGGTAGCACCAGGCGCAAAGCACATCCTGGTAGACGGTGATCTGCAGCGGCTTGTGCAGCGTTTTCATCGGGGGTCGCCAGATTAGAGGCGCATCCCCGCCGCTGCCAACACCCCCTGACAATCCGCGCCGGGATGCATTCCCGTATTCCTGAGGAGCATCCAAGGCGCCGTGCGCACCGTGAGGCCCCGCACGCACGCCATGGAGCAGGCGGGCAGGCACGCAGGTCGTGCTCGCGCGCCTGCTCACGACGCGACACTTCGCTTCAGGACGCGCGGCCCGCCCGCGTGCGCAACGCGCTGGCCCGGGTCCCCGCGTACACCAACGCGTGCTCCACGATGTGGCCCGCGATGTCCTTGCCGGTGGCGCCCTCCAGGCCCTCGAAGCCGGGGCTGGAGTTGATCTCCATCAGGCGTGGGCCTTCGCGGCCCTCCAGCATGTCCACGCCCGCGACCTCCAGGCCGATGATGCGCGCCGCCTTCACCGCGGCCTCCATGTAGTCGGGGGGCAGGGTGATGGCGCGGCCCTCGCCGCCGCGGTGGATGTTGGAGCGGAACTCGCCCTTCTTCGCCTTGCGGCGCATGGCGCCCACCACCGTGTCGCCCACCACCAGCGCGCGCACGTCGCGGCCCTCGCTCTCCGCGACGAACTCCTGGAGGACGATCTCCTGGCCCAGGTCCCAGAAGGTGTCGAGGATGGTCTGCACCTCCGGCAAGGTGTGGGCGATCATCACGCCCACACCCTGGGTGCCCTTGATCAGCTTGATGATGACCGGCAGGCCGCCCACCTCCTGCACCAGCTTGCGCACGTTGCCGCGGTCGTGGGCCATCACCGTGCGGGGCATGTCCAGGCCCGCGCGGGCGAGGAACTGGAGCGCGCGCAGCTTGTCGCGGCTGCGCGCGATGGCCGTGGGCGGGTTGAGCACCGGCACGTCCATCATCTCGAAGTGGTTCACCACCGCCAGGCCGTACGCGGTGATGGACGCGCCGATGCGCGGAATCACCACGTCCACGCCCTTCACCTCCGCGCCGCGGTAGGTCATGCGCGGCTGGCCTTGGGCCAGCAGCAGGCAGCAGCGCAGCGTGTCGAAGACGAGCGCCCGGTGGCCCCGCGCCTTGACGGCCTCCACCAGCCGGCGCGTCGAATACAGCGAGCGCTTGCGGGACAGGATGGCCACGGTCTTCTTCGCGCGGGGCCGCTTGGGTCGCGGTGCGTCACCGCGCTCGGGTGCCTGCGCGCCAGGCGGGACGGGCGCCTTCTTCGGCTGGGATTTTCGGGGGGGCATGCGGGGCGCGCGACACTAGCACGCGCGGGCGTGGAGGCACGGCCCGTGGGCACCCTTTGCTATCCTCGCGTTCACTGATGACCGCCCCCAACCCGCATCCCGACGACATCCACACCAACCCCGGAGACGTCGGCCTTGAACTGTCGTCCCAGTCCCCCCTCCTGGGGGAGACACTGGTGGTGGATCCGCGCGCCACCGTGAAGCTGCACAAGTGCCGGCTCGTGGTGACGTCAGGGCCGGACACCGGGCGCTCCATGGTCAGCGACAAGGAGCGGCTGCGCTGCGGGGCCCACCCGGGCAACGACCTGGTGCTGGTGGAGGACCGCACCGCCAGCCGTCACCACTTCGAGGTCCAGTACACCGAGCGCGGCCACCTGCTGGTGGACCTGAACTCCACCAACGGCACCTTCCTGGACGGCCGGCGGATTGAACGGGCCTACCTGTCCCCGGGCTCGCAGATCCGCGCCGGGTCCTCCGTCATCACCTTCGCGCCCCTGGACGAAGAGGTGGCGGTGGAGCCCGACCGCGAGGGCGAGCTGTGCGGCATGGTGGGCCAGAGCGTGAAGATGCGGCAGGTGTTCGGGCTGATCAAACGCATCGCGCCCATGGACGTCTCCGTCATCATCCAGGGGGAGACGGGCACGGGGAAGGAGCTGGTCTCCAGCGCCATCCATGAGCTGTCCGGCCGCAAGAAGGGCCCCATGGTGGTGCTGGACTGCGGCGCCATCCCGCCCAACCTCATCGAGAGCGAGCTGTTTGGCCACGAGAAGGGCGCCTTCACCGGCGCCACGTCCAGCCGCCCCGGCGCCTTCGAGCGCGCGCAAGGGGGCACCATCTTCCTGGACGAGCTGGGCGAATTGCGCCTGGACCTGCAGCCCAAGCTCCTGCGCGTGCTGGAGAACCGCGAGGTGCGCCGCGTGGGCGGCAACGACGTCATCGAGGTGGACTGCCGCGTCATCGCCGCCACCCACCGCGACCTGGTGAAGGAGATCGCCGCGGGCAACTTCCGCGAGGACCTCTACTTCCGCCTGTCCGTCATCCACATCCAGCTGCCGCCCCTGCGCCAGCGCCGGGACGACATCCCGCTCATCCTCAAGCAGGCGCTGGCGGAGCCGGAGGTGGTGGAGAAGCACGGCCGCAAGCGCTTCTCCGCGGAGGCCCTGGGGCTGCTCATGGCCTACGCCTGGCCCGGCAACGTGCGCGAGCTGATGAACGTCCTCTCCCACGTGCTGACCTTCTCCGAGGGCGAGGAGATATTGCCGGCCCACCTGCCCCCGCGCATCCGGGGCCAGGCCCGCGAGGGCCCGCTGCCCTTCAACGAGCACCTGGCCTTCAAGGACGCCAAGGAGCAGCTCCTGGAGAACTTCGAGCGCGAGTACGTCACCAGCGTCCTCACCCGCTGCGAGGGCAACCTGTCCCGCGCCGCCCGGGAGAGCGGCCTGCACCGCAAGTCCATCGAGCGGCTGGTGAAGAAGTATCAGCTGGACGCCAAGGGCCTGAAACCGCGCTGAAACATCGCCGTTGCATGGTTTTTACTGCGGGTGACACATCCCCGGGAAGTTTCCACGGGGCCCGTCCTCTGAGACACTCCGGGTCCCCTTTGGACCGCGACGCGGCGTGTCGGCGGTCACTTGACGGATACTGCGAGGTTCCCCCGTCCCGCAGGATGGCCCCCTGTATGAGCCCACGATCCCCCCGTGAATCAGGCGAATCCGGCCAGGCGCTGGTGGAGGCGGCGTTGTCGCTGCCCCTGGTGACGTTCCTGATTCTGGGGGCGCTGCAGCTCTTCCTGATGATGCAGGCGCGGGTGATGACGCACTACGCGGCCTTCCGGGCGACGCGCGCGGGCAGCGTGGCGCACGGGGACTGCGAGCGGATGACCCACGCGGCCATCCTGGCGCTGATTCCGACCTTCCACTCGTTCATGGGGCAGGGGACGGGCTCGCTCAACGGACCCCTGGGGCGCGGCACGGGTTCGGACGCGCCCCGGTTGTTGGCGGACGCGTTCGCGGCGCGGATGAACAACCGCTACGCGGGCACCGGCGGCCCGGGCCCGGGCCTGGACGGCGTGCACAACCGCAGCATCGTGTGGATTTTGCGCGACCTGGCGGGCGGCGGCGTGGACAGCCCGGAGGACAGCGACTTCGACCGGCCGGGGCACCTGCGGCGGCTGGAGGTGCAGCTGGTGTTCTGGTACCCGCTGCGCATCCCGTTCGCCAACTGGGTGATGTCGCGCATGTTCCTGGCGCACTTCGGCCTGCGGCCCTACACGGACGCGAACCCGCTGCTCGTCGCCGAGCGCAACGCCAACTGGAACGGCACGGACGTGACGCCTTCGCACGTGCTGGACGGCGAGCTGGCGGCGGAGCTGGCGGACCGCGTGAACGCCCGGCAGTACGTCTTCCCCATCATCACCACGTTCACCATGCGAATGATGACGCCCGTGAAGGCGAAGTACTTCGCGAGCATGAACTGCCCCCGGTGAAAGCCATGAAGCGCTCCTCCCCCCAGCGCGGTCAGACCCTGGTGTTGTTCGTCCTCAGCATGCTGTTGCTCCTGCTGATGGTGGCCCTCACGCTGTCCTTCACCATGAAGGTTCGCGAGCGCATCGAGGTGCAGACGGTGGCGGACGCGGCCGCGTACTCCAACGCGGTGGCCACGGCGCGCACGTTCAACACCATCGCCGTGTCCAACCGCGCGGAGATCGCCCACATGGTGGCGAACGCCGGCGCGGCCAGCCTCTTGAACTGGGCGAGCCTCTACCGCGGTGAATTGAACGCGGCGAAGGCGGGCTACGGGGCGTGGGTGCCCGTGTACCAGGCCTTCGCCATCGCCGGCTGTCCCTGCGCCTGGAACAACGGCTTCTGCGCCCGCATGTGCCGGTGTGGCACGCGCGGCGTGTCGGACCTGGGCCGGTTGATGACGAAGCTGCAGCGCGAGGACCTGCGCGTGGAGGCCGTCTTCCAGTCCCTGGACCCCATGGTGGGCCTGCAGATGCGCCTGCACCAGCTGGCGGCGGGCGCGCTGTATGCCTCCTCGTATAAGGACTTCAGCGACCTCAAGGACAAGGTGAACAACCAGGGCTTCGCCGAGGACATCCTGAGAGACCTGCTGCCAGGCCGGAACCCGCACGACGCGGGGTGGCTGGCGCCGCCCGCGGGCAACATCTCCAAGAAGGAGCTGTCGGACAACACGGTGTGCTTGGGTGGCGGCGCGGTCTGTGATCCGCTGCCGATGACGGTGGCCCACAGCGTGGACGCGGCCATGGGCAGCCGCGGCTTCACCTTCGTCACGTCGCGCATGCTCCCGGAGTACGTCGCGCACGAGGCGAACCTGGCCTTCGTCATCATGCCACCGGACATCGTCACGCTCCCGTTCGCCGCAGGCACGGCCCACTTCGGCAAGCCGATCCTCCAGTACGGGCTCTTTCCTCCCTACGCGCCCGCCGTCACGGCCGAGGACGAGGGGGAAGTGGCCTTCATCTACAACCACATCGCGCATGGCGGTGGGCCGCCGTGCCCGGTGATGGTGGGCGGCACGGTCCCGACCCTTGCCCTGTTCGCGGCCTCCGGTGGCGTCATGCCCACGCCCACGCATATGTGGTTTGGCGGCACGGACCCGGCGCCCTTCGCGCGGCACATGCTGGCGCCGTGCCTGGGCGGTCCGTCGAGCTGTCCGGGCATCTGGCCGCCATTCATGGACTACAACCTGACGGAGCTGTGGCCCGGTGGCTCGGACAACAACTACGGGCAGCCGAAGAACTTCGCGGTCATCCAGCGCGACCGCAGCAACATGTCCGCGATGGAGCAGGACCCATGGAACCTGGCGTTCCGCTTCCGCTTCAAGGCGAGCAACCCGGACCCGAACGCGGGCAAGTTCGACAACCGCAGCGCCACCATGGCGGACGGCGTTACGCCGCTGGGCATCCAGACCGCGCTGTCCACGGGCATCGCGTACTACCATCGCGGAAGCAGCCTGGGCGTGTCCCACTGGAGCGAGCCGCCCAACCTGCTCAACCCGTACTGGCGCGCCACGCTGGTGCCGGTGGACACGGACGACACGGGCATCAATGACGCCATCAACGCGCTGGGGGCCAGCTCGCCGTCCTCCGCCCAGACCATCCGCGAGCTGCAGCGCGTGGGCTTCAGGGGGTTCCAGTGATGCACCGCCATCTTTCTCGTCACTCCCGGCAGGCGCGGGGCCAGTCCATCGTGGAGGCGGCCCTCGGCGTCACACTGTTCGTCACCATCCTGGTGTTCGGCATCCACTTCGCGGAGGTGGGCTTCCTGTCGCTGAAGGTGCAGGAGGCCGCCGTGTCCGCGCTGTGGAACGGTACGCACGGCCGGATGCACAGTCTGCTCACGTCTGACTTCGGACCCGCGCGTGACTCCATGGTGCGGGGGGGCGAGGACGCACAAGCGCGTTACGCGGACTTCAACGGCTTGTCGTCCGTCAACCACGGCGACACCATTACCCAGGTCTTCACGCGTGGCTCGGACTTGCGTGTCAGCTGTGGCGGCAACGGGGACCTGGGCTGGAATGGCCCTGTCCTGACTCGGCTGGTCTATCGCGACCAGGGCGGCGCGTCCTGCACGTCCCAGGCGAACCTGAGCTCCTGGAACATCCCCACCCGGTTCCTGGACCAGAGCTCGGAGACCGGGCTCTACAACGAGCAGCACCAGGATGCGGTCCACGCCAACATCCAGGTGTGTGGCATTGGCCGCGCGGTGGGGGGCACCTGCCGGGGCCGCTTCTCCATGCTTGTGGACGACTGGGGCCTGGCGAGCGAGGAGGAGACCACCACCTGTCTGCTGTTCCAGGACATGGCAGTGCCTTGCACCAATGCTGCCTTCTACCTGTCCACGAAGCTCGTCTACGAGCCCACCACGCTGCCCATCCCGACCTACGCCAGCTTCCTGGCGATGGATGCCCTCTTCATGAACCCGCTGCCGCCCCTGGTCTTGATGCAGCGGGAGAACACCTTCTGGATGAGCGCGGCGGGTGAGGAGAGCAACTTCATGCAGTACTTCATGAGGCCCGCGCCCCTGGGCAACCTGTGGAACACGTCGCCTGGCGCGCTGATTGGCATCACCACGCCCCATTACGGCCTGGGCTACCTGGACCGTCATGGCTGTTTCCTTGGAAAGGATTGCTGAAGATGAAGAAGCGAAGCCTGCTGTCGGGTGGAGTGCTGGCGTTGGTGCTGGGCATGTGCCTGGCCGCGTCTCCCGCGCGCGCGGACAGCAATTCGTGCAACACGGACTGCGCGACGAAGAACGGGGACACGCTCAACGCGTGCATCACCGCCTGCCCGGCACCCAGCGACCCAGGGTCGGCGAAGGACAGCAGCCGCACCTGCTCCGCGCGCTGCGCGAAGAAGTTCCAGGCCCAGTTCAACCAGTGCAAGGCCCGCTGCCCCAAGCCGGAGGGCGACACGGGCCCGAAGTCGGGCAAGTCCGTGAAGGCCGCCCGGTCCCACCACGGTTAGGAGGAGGGGCCGGATGATGCGCGCGATTCGTGGGGCGGCCCTGGCATTGGTGATGGGCTTTTCGGCACCTGCCTGGGCCCAGCGGGCCAACTTCACCTGGGACATCCCAAAGACCGTCAGCGTCGTGGACGTGCCGGGGCAGGTGGACGCCAATGGCGTGCCGGTGAAGCTGCTCGCGGTGCGCAGCAAGGAGAAGGCGCAGGTCATCCTCCAGAGTGTGGTGGACCGCTTCGAGTCCTGGGGCTTCATGGTGCCGGAGGCGTACCGGCAGCCGCAGCTCCTGCGCGAGCCGATGGTGACCGGCCTCGATACGCGCAACTTCATCTCCTACACGGCCATCCTCCAGGTGAACCCGGACGGCACCACCACGGTGTTCCTGGGGCAGGCGAACCTGGGCGAGGCGAAGGCTCCGAAGCCCGCCGGGCTGCCTGTCTTTCCCGGCGGCGCTGGAGTGCTGACGGCGGAGACGGAGGGCTCGCGCACGGTGAGCTACTCGGTGACGGGCAAGACGGTCGCCGACGTGGAGGCCTTCTACCGTGAGGCGCTCACCAAGGCGGGGTACAAGGAGATCCAACCCCGCGTGTTCAAGTCCTCCACGGAGGAGGTCGCGCTCAACCTGGGGGTCACCAAGGACGGTCCGGTGGCGGTGCGGCTGGTGCGCCGGGCGGCGGCGCCGGACGATGGGTTGACCCCGGGCGAGTGACGCCGCGGGAAGAGGAACACGAGACCGACATGACGACGCGAATCGCGGTGCGGGGCTGGCTGGGACTGATGGCGCTGGGCGCGGTGCTGGTGGCGCCGCGGGTGCTCGCGCAGTCGTGCGACGAGAAGTGCGCCCTCAACGCCGCCCCCGCCACCCAGGCCTGTACGCAGAAGTGCCCCGCCAAGGACATGGCGTGCAACCAGAAGTGCACGAAGGTGTTCCAGGCCGCGAAGGCGAAGTGCGCCAAGAAGTGCCCCAAGAGCAAGGGCAAGTCCGCGTCCCAGCCGCACGCGCACGACCACGGCGACGAGTGAGTCCGCGCGTGGATTGAAGGACCGGCGGGAGGGTGTTACGGGCGCAGCCAGCCATGAGCGACGCCTCCTCCCGCAAGGACCTCGACGCCACCGTCCACCTGCCGCGCACGGAGTTCCCCATGAAGGGGAACCTGGGCCAGCTCGAACCGCGCCTGCTCGCCTGGTGGCGGGAGCAGGACGTGTGGCGGCAATTGCTGGCGAAGAACGAGGGCCGTGAGCCCTTCGTGCTGGCGGACGGGCCGCCGTACGCCAACGGCCACCTGCACGCCGGGCATGCGCTCAACAAGGTGCTGAAGGACATCGTGGTGAAGTTCCGGAACCTCTCCGGGCGCCCGTGTGACTTCATCCCTGGTTGGGACACGCACGGTCTGCCCATCGAGCAGGCGGTGGAGAAGCGCCTCAAGGAACAGAAGCTGGACAAGCGCACGCTGTCGCGCGACGCGCTGTTGGAGCGCTGCCGCGAGTACGCGCTGGAGTTCGTGGACATCCAGCGCACGGAGTTCCAGCGGCTGGGTGTCTTCGGGACGTGGGACGCGCCCTACCGGACGCTCGACTTCAGCTACGAGGCGCAGGAGGTGCGCGAGCTGGCCGCGTTCGCGCGCCGTGGCATGTTGTACCGGCGCAAGAAGCCCGTGGCGTGGTGCCTCCAGGACCAGACCGCGCTCGCGGAGGCGGAGGTGGAGTACGCGGAGCACACGTCGCCCTCCGCGTATGTGGCCTTCGACGCGGGGCCGGAGTTGGTGGAGCGGCTGCCGCAGTTGAAGGGGCAGCGCGTGTCCTTCGTCATCTGGACCACCACGCCATGGACGCTGCCGGCCAATCTGGCCATCGCGGTGAACCCGGCGTTCGAATACGTCTTCTACCGGCTGGAGGACCGCGTCCTCTGCGTGGCGAAGGACCTGCTGGCGAAGGTGCTGGCGGAGGTGAAGTCAGACGAGCTCGCGGTGAAACACGTGCAGTTGCCCACGGGCGAGGTGTCGTCTCCGGCGCTGGTGGATCCGTCGCGCATCCTCGCGTACGCGACGGGCGAGGACCTGGAGCACGTGACGTATCAGCACCCGTTCCTGGTGCGGCAGGGGCGCGTGCTATTGGGCGAGCACGTCACGTTGGACGCGGGCACGGGGCTGGTGCACACGGCGCCGGGGCATGGCCAGGAGGACTACGAGGTCGGCCTGAAGTACGGCCTGGACATCTACAACCCGGTACGCGCGGACGGCCGCTACGACGACACGGTGGGCGAGGGGCTCGCGGGGCGGCGGGTGTTCGAAGCGAACCCGGTGGTGTTGGAGTTGCTGGTGCAGCGGGGCGCGCTGCTCAATGACAAATCAGACACGGTCACGCACAGCTATCCGCACTGCTGGCGCTGCCACCAGCCGGTCATCCAGGCGGCGACCTACCAGTGGTTCATCCCCATGGATGCGCCGTTCCATGGCACGCAGACGTTCCGGCAGGTGGTGCTGGAGCAGGTGGACAAGGTGCAGTGGGTGCCGTCGTGGGGACAGTCGCGGATCCGAGGCATGCTGGAGGGGCGTCCGGACTGGTGCATCAGCCGGCAGCGCAGCTGGGGCGTGCCCATCCCCATCGCGTACTGCGACGGGTGCGACGACGCGGTGGTGTCGCCGGAGGTGATGGAGCGGGTGGCGGCGGCGGTGGAGAAGGAGGGCGCGGGCGTGTGGTACCGCACGCCGGTGAAGGACTTCCTGGGCGCGGACTTCACGTGTCCTCGCTGCGGCAAGGGCGAGTTCCACCGCGAGACGGACATCCTGGACGTGTGGTTCGACTCGGCGTGCATGGCGTCCGCGGTGCTGGCGCAGCGGCAGCGAGTGCCGGCGGACCTGTTCCTGGAGGGGAGTGATCAGCACCGGGGCTGGTTCCATTCCTCGCTGCTGGTGTCGGTGGGCACGCGCGACGTGGCGCCCTACAAGGCATGCCTGACGCACGGCTTCGTGGTGGATGGCCAGGGCGAGAAGATGTCCAAGAGCCGGGGCAACACGGTGGCTCCGGACAAGGTCATCCAGCAGTACGGCGCGGAGGTGCTGCGGCTGTGGGTGGCGGCGAGCGACTACCGCAACGACGTGCGTCTGTCGGACGCCATCCTCAAGGGGCTGTCGGAGGGCTACCGGAAGATCCGCAACACGCTGCGGTACGCGCTGGGCAACCTGCACGACTTCGATCCGGCGAAGGACACGGTGCCTGGGGACAAGCTGTTGCCCCTGGATCAGTGGGCGCGCGGGCGGTTGGCGCAGGTGGCCGCGCGCGTGCGGCAAGCCTACGAGGATTATGAGTTCCACCTCGTCTACGCGACGGTGGTGGACTTCTGCGCCAATGACCTGTCGGCCGTGTACTTCGACATCCTGAAGGACCGGCTCTACACGGCGAAGCAGGACGGGCCCGCGCGGCGCGGTGCGCAGACGGTGCTGCACGAGGTGCTCACGGTGCTGCTGCCGTTGTTGGCGCCGGTGATGAGCTTCACGGCGGAGGAGGCGTGGCAGCACCTGCCGGGCGAGCGCGCGAAGAGCGTGTTCCTGGCGGGCTTCGCAGAGGCGCAGGCCTCGATGCCGCCGGAGCTGGAGGCGCGCTATGCGAAGCTGTTCGCGGTGCGCAGCGCGGTGCAGGGCGTGCTGGAGGTGGCGCGGCGGGACAAGCGCATCGGCGCGTCGCTGGAGGCCCGCGTGGTGCTGAGCGCTACGGGCGCGGTGCGCGAGGTGCTGGAGGCGCACCTCGCGGAGCTGCCCGGGCTATTCATCGTGAGCCAGGTGGAGCTGGCGAACGCCCCGTCCGAGTCAGCGAAGGCGCTGGATGTTTCACAGTTCTTCGGTGACGGTGTGTCGCTGTCTGTGGAAGTACTTCCGGCCCTGGGCACCAAGTGCCCCCGCTGCTGGGTGTATTCCGAAACAGTGGGGCAGGGTGACGATGTCTGTCTCAAGTGCCGTGAGGCACTTGGGCCTCGGTAAGACAACTAACACCCATCGCCGAAAGCGATGGGCGCCAGTTTCGAGCGTGAATTCGTGAGGTCTACCGTGATTCTTCCTGGTGGGGTTCCGCCACCAAGCTGAAGGAAGGGGAACGCACCGGATTGCAGGTGGGTTCGCCGATATCCCCATATGCTGCGGGATGCTTGTGTGCATCACTGACGCATATCTTGTGGGCACAGTCTCCGCGCTGCCTGCTACTTTCGGCCTGACCGTGACGAGAAGACTGAAACAGGGGTGGTGTGACCTCTGGGCTTGAGTAAACCCAGCCTACGGGACGGTTGAAGAGACTGCCTTCCGTTGAAGCGCAGAGCGCAGATCCAATCGGTTCATCAATATTGATGAAGTATCGAGTTCCGGGCTCGCTTGAGCGAATGACTGCATTGGCTCGCCGACGCATGATGCAGTTCTCTTCTCCGCTGAAACTGTTGCTTTCTGAGCCCTGACAAGTCACGGCAAGGATGAGTTCAGTAATGTCCGCGGACGGCGTCCATGTTCTTCTGGTTTCCTCGTCATGAATGAGGCCTATTCGCTGCTTGGTCGGAACTGGAACCATGCCAGGCGCCTCCAGAGGCACTTCGTAGTACTTGCCATCTTCGGGGTCTTTGGCCCATTTTACTTTCATCAGTCCCAAGTCGCCGTGGTGGGGCACGTTGACGGAATGCGCAAGCTCGTGAGCAATGTGAGAGGCACGTTCGCTCAGGTTGATGGAGTTCAGCAACTCAATGCTTGTGATCTTCCACGGAGTACTAGGGCCTCCTATCGTTTTGGAGAATGTATCCGTCGCGTCGGGCGCCTTCCTGTTCATGATGACAATGTGCTGGTCGACGATGTGGGTTCCTTCTTGGCTGTTCACGTTGAGCACGCGTGTAGGAGGAGTGCCTCCGCCAAATTCGCCTGCATCCAGTTTATGGACCTTAAGGCCCGTGAGGTTCTGGAATAGATTGATTCCCGGATCCGCACTAGAGCCGTAGTTGTTGTTGAGAAAGTAGTCGACTTCCTTGGGAGAAGTCCGCGTGTGATTGCCTTTCAGGTGGAATCCCCGGTACTCCTCAAAAAGGGTCAGGCCATCTCCAGCGTGCTCATCCCCCAATCCGTTGGGCAGTTTGTCGAGATCGGAGTTGTCCGCGAGATTCATCGCGCCCTTGGACTGCTTCCACGAATCCGCGATTTGGGACTGTGAATCCCGCTTGGGGATATTCAGGGGAGAGTCCACGTTGAACTGAGATTGGCCGTCGGACATCACGACCTTGGAAAGAAGCACCTTTCCACTGGGGAAATGCGCGATGGCCTTGACGGTCCCGTACGCTCCGAAATCGAACGCGGAGAGTTCGGCGAACGCGTGGGTATATGTGCCCTGGGGGGTCTTGACCCGATTCTTGTCCACGAACTCAAGATTGAGCGCGGTATTGGGCGCCTCCTCGAACTGGAGGTCCTGCGGGCTCGTGTCTTCGGCATCCAGAGGCTTGTTCATGCTGATGCCCTTGAGGGTCGAAGAGTCGACCTCGAATTCGATGGACTCAGCGCTGTCGGTGAACGTTGGCACCAGTGGAATGATCGCGGCGGTAATCTTGATGGTGTTTCCAGGGGCCGGAAGTTGGCTTGGGTTGAGACTGACGGGCGGTATATCCGTGGGGCCGAGGGGAAGCCAGTTCTCATAGCCTTCCGCGCTGAGGATGAGTTCCGCGTCGGTCTCCTCTGGCCAGAGGTCCCATTCAATCTCCCACTCGATTGGCATTTCGCCCCACGCCGGATTGGGCGGAACGCTTTGCACCACCGTGTCGCCAATGGTGATGAAGTGCATTCGTGCCTTGAGGTGGAGGGGTTCATTCTCAGTGGGCAGAGGAAATGTAAAGAAGCTGGGAGGAAGCGAGGGGAACACCGGGCCCGAGACTGATGAGGGATAGGTCTGGTCCAGGAGTGTCGCAACGGCGGGGCATTCGAGCATCGTCCAATGACTGGTGAAGGCTCGGAATTGGAAGGTCGTGTCGGAGGGAAAGATCACCCGGTCCGTCGAAATGGGCGACGAGTTTCTGGAACAGGAACCTTTGTTTGCCTCCGTGATCTGATCCTTGATGGTGCTGGTGTAGCTTGAGTTGAGCGAATAGAAGCCCTCAGCCACAGTGCCGAGACCCATGTTCAAGAACGGGACCATGGTGACCCGCATAGGGGCTCGGTAGGTCAGATTGTCCGACCACGTGAACTTGCCAGTGTCACGGTTCCAGACTCCGCTCGAACGGGTTGTGACCCTATAAACCCCTGCCCAATTGGCCACGCCAAGGATTCGTTCCTTGGGCGTGGCGAGAGGCTGTTTGACGATGTTGGCGCTTTCTGAGGAGCTGGTCGGAGGTTGATAGGTCGGCTCGGTGCAGGCCGCAAGGAATGCAAGTCCAATGATGAGATAATGGCGGGAGTGTAATTTCATGCTCAGGATGTTGGTCTCCAATTGGGGGTCTGGTATTGCAGGTGTCCAGACGCTCCCCCGCCCAATCCCTGAGCTTTGCCTTTAAAATACTTCCTGGCGTCTTCTTTTCAGGCGGACTGTTCCAGCTTGCGCAGCGTCTCCACCAGGTTCTGCATGCGTTCATGGTGCGTCCCCGGCCAGAAGACGCGCTGGCAGTTGGGGCACTGTTGGAAATGTCGATGGCGTTGGGTCACGCCTTCCGGGACGCGGCCCTGCACTTCTTCCGGGGTCGCGGTGGACAGCGGGGCGTTGCAGGCGATGCACCGGGAGAAGGGCCGCATGCGCGACGTCAGGCCATACCTTCGCACCACCTCCACCAACTGGTGCGCGGGGTCGGTCTCTCGCGGGAAGTAGCCGTACACCACCTCCGAGCGCTTCAGCACCCCCAGGTCCCGGGTGAGCAGCACCCGCGACTCATCGTGGGATATGCGCGCCAGCTGGTCGTCCGCGGAGTCGTTGCGCCAGAGCGTGTCGAAGCCGAGCATCCGCAGGAAGCCCGACAGCCGCCCCAGCCCCACGTCCAGGATGAAGCGCGGCATGTCCGGGAGCGGCGGTCCGACCCGCGACCCCTTCGGTGCCGCGGGATCCGCCGCCGGATACACGTCGAGGCGCGTGCCTTCCTCCGCTCGATGCCCGAAGCCCACCGGCTCACCGTTCACGCACACCACATCCACTTCCGGGTGCGGTGGCCCCAGGGACTCGATGAGGTCCTTCACGGACGGGCTGCCCTGCAACTCGTGCGCGAACGCGTGTCCCCGGCGCTCCGGTGCGACGAAATCGTTCAGCGCGCCGTGGAAGCGCACCGTCAACTGCCGTGATGACATCCTGGACTCCTCACGTCCTGCTGCGTTGTAACCCGAAGCCCGTGATGTCTTTCTTTGATTCCCCGCCTTACCCAGTTACGGCGCGGTGCGCCTCTTGGATTCTCGAAACGCAGTGATGGAATCCTCACGGGCCGTCAGGGGACAGCCTTCTTGCAAACTTCTATAGTCACGCGCCAGTCGGCGCGCCGAAGCCGATGGGTCACCCCCTCGACACCCTCGGAAGCAAGGATTCAGGCCCTGCATGGCAACAAAGTTCCCCCCGTTCCTCCGTCCCTTCCTGGCGTTGGGCTTCCTGGCCCTCGCCTGCGGTGAGGGTAACGAGCCCATCGCGCCTCCGGACTCGGGGACCACGATTGATGCCGGGACCCGCACCGATGCGGGCACCACCGTCGACGCGGGGAATCCCACGGACGACGCGGGCACCTCCGAGGATGCCGGATCCGATGTGGACACGGGTCCCGATGATGCGGGCACCGAGGTGGATGCGGGCTCGGCGGACGACGCGGGCACCTCCACCGATGCCGGGACCGAGACGGACGCGGGCTCGTCCGTGGACGCGGGCACCGATGCGGGCACGACGGACGACGCGGGCACCGTGGACGCGGGCTCTCCGGCCGACGGTGGCTCCGGCGACGCGGGTTCGATTGGCGAGACGGATTCCGACGGTGGCTACACGCAGATCCGCCTGATGGCCGCCAACCTCACCAGCGGCAACGGCCAGAACTACGACCCGGGCCACGGCATCCGGCTGATGCAGGGCGTGAAGCCCGACGTCGTGATGATCCAGGAGTTCAACTACAAGTCGAACTCCGCCGCGGACATGCGCGCCATGGTCGATACGACCTTCGGCCCGGGCTTCTACTACTACCGCGAGACCGGCGCGCAGATCCCCAACGGCGTCATCAGCCGCTACCCCATCATCGAGTCGGGCGAGTGGACGGACAGCAAGGTCTCCAACCGCGACTTCGCCTGGGCCCGCATCGACATCCCCGGACCGCGCGACCTCTGGGCCGTCAGCGTCCACCTGCTCACCACCAGCGCCGGCAACCGCTCCGCGGAAGCCACCCAGCTCGTGGGCTACATCAAGAGCAAGGTCCCCGAAGGCGACTACCTGGCCATCGGCGGCGACTTCAACACCGACTCCCGCTCCGAGGCGTGCTTGACCACCTTCAAGCAGGTGGTCGACACCGCGGGCCCGTACCCCGCGGACAAGAACGGCAAGGACGGCACCAACTCCGCCCGCTCCAAGCCCTATGACCACGTGCTCGTGGACTCCGACCTGCGCAAGTATCAGGTGCCCACCGTCGTCGGGACCAGCACCTTCAGCAACGGCCTGGTGCTCGACAGCCGCGTCTACACGCCCCTGTCGGACATCTCCCCGGCGCTCAGCTCCGACAGCGGCGCCGCCAGCATGCAGCACATGGGCGTCGTGAAGACGTTCGTCACGCCCAACTTCTAGCCGGGCACGCAGCTGCAACGCGGGCCGGTCATCGGGAGTCCCCCGGTGTCCGGCCCGTGTCGTCTCCTCAGAGGATGTCGCTCCACTTGTGGCGGTTGCGCTCCAGGAAGCGCGCCACCGGGGGGATGCGCGCCACCAGCGGCGTCAGCACGAACACCGCCCCCAACCGCAGCGGCTTGATGACCTGCGTCGCCAGGTACGCGGCGCCCCACGCGCCTGCCTGTGCTCCGGCGCCCTCGGGCTTGAAGCCGGCGCGGATGGCCGCCCAGAAGCCCACCAGCGACAGGCCGAAGCTCAGCCAGTACAGGGCGAAGGCCACCGGGCCGTAGTCCACCAGCAGCGCCTTGAAGCGCGCCATCAACGTCGGCTTCGCCGCCGGGGTCGGGTTGGTGGTTTCGGGTGGGGCAATGTCGGGAGCGGAAGGCTTCACGTCGGGCTCAACAGGCGCCATGCGCGCACCATGCCCGAAACGCGGGGCCTGGGGGAGTGCGGGGGCAGGCGGACGGGCGGGCCCCGGCCCGGGGCCGGGTTGTCAGGGCTCCCGGGGGCGCGATAGAGGTTCGGGCACCCCATGAAAGCCTCCTTGCGCCTCCTCCTCGTGGTGGTCCTCGCCGTGCTGGCGGCGGATCAGGTGACGAAGTACCTGGCCGTGTCCCGGCTGACGGAAGCGCTGGATGGGCGCGAGGGCCTCGCTCGCGTGTCCGGCTTCCTGAGCGAGCGGAACCTGGACAACGACCCTCCGGAGGAGGGCGTGTTCCGCAAGAACACGCGGCCGTACCGCTTCATCGAGGACTACTGGCACTTCCGCTACGTGGAGAACCCGGGCGCGGCGTGGGGCATGTTCTCCAACCTGCCGGAGACCGCGCGCAAGGCGTTCTTCCACGTGGTGAGCCTGGCGGCGCTGGGGTTCATCCTGGTGCTGTACCGGCGCACGGAGCCGTCGCAGAAGGCGGTGCGCGTGGCGCTGGCGCTCATCACCGGCGGCGCGCTGGGCAACTTCGTGGACCGGCTCATCCGGGGCTACGTCATCGACTTCATCGACTGGCACTGGCGCAACCAGCCGGGCATGCGCTGGCCCACGTTCAACGTGGCGGACGCGGCCATCTGCGTGGGCGTGGCGCTGATGCTGCTGGACTCGCTGCGCCGGCCGGCGCCCGTGGCCTCGCCGACGCTCACCCAGGGCAGCAGCCCTCAGCCGTGACGCGCGGGGGTGGGCTGGTATAAGCCCTCCCCGTGCCGCGCAAATACGCCATCCTCCTCGCCCTCACGCTGGGCGTCATCGTGCTGGACCAGTGGACGAAGTACCTGGTCGTGCGCGACCTCACCACCCGCTTCGACGGGCTCCCCACGCTGTCGGAGCGGCTGGGCGCGTTCTACTCGCCCGCGGAGGCCCCGGGCTTCCGGGGCCTGCACTTCCAGCCGCGCACGCATGTGGAGGTGTTGGAGAACTTCTTCCGCATCCGCTACGCGGAGAACCCGGGCGCGGCGTGGGGCCTGTTCCGCGACCTGCCGCCCCACCTGCGCGGCCCGCTCTTCCACCTGGTGAGCCTGGGCGCGGTGCTGCTCATCGTCTTCTACTTCCGGAAGCTGTCCGGCACGGACCCCGCGGAGGTGTGGGCGCTGTGGGGCCTGCCGCTGGTGCTGGGCGGCGCGCTGGGCAACTACATCGACCGCGTGGCGCGGGCCTTCGTCATCGATTTCCTGGAGGCCCATTGGTACGACAAGGCCGCGTGGCCGTCGTTCAACGTCGCGGACATGGCCATCTGCATCGGCGTGGGCATGCTCGTGGTGGACGCCTTCGTGCGCAAGGAGAAGCCCAAGGCCTCCGCCCCCGCGCAGGCCTCCTGAAAGAGGGTCCCCATGCTCCCCGTCCTGCTGCGCCTCTCCTTCACCACCCTGTGGATGCAGCTCTTGCTGTACGCCGCCGCGGTGGCGGTGGTGGCCTCGGTCGCCGTCAACGGCTGGAAGGGCGCGCCGGGGCCGGTGGACCCGAAGACGGACCGGGAGGGCCCCGCGACATTCCAGGACAAGCTGTTGCGCGCGGTGGGGTTCGCCGCGGTGGGCGGCTTCCTCGCGTACTTCGGCCTGAAGTTCGCGCTGCCCGCGGATGCGTTCCCCGGCGGCCATGGTGAGGGCATCCCGCTGCACACCTACGGTCTGCTCCTGGCCCTGGGCTTCTCCACCGCGGTGGCGGTGGCGGGCCGGCTGGCGCAGGACGAGTGGCGCCGCGTGACGCTCGTGCCGGGCCGGGGATGGGTGGACACCGAGGGCCCGAAGAAGCGCGAGCAGGTGATGGACCTGGCCTTCTGGGTGCTGGTGGGCGGGCTCGTGGGCAGCCGCGTGCTGTTCGTGCTGGTGAACTGGCAGGACTACGCGCGCGACTGGACGCAGGCCTTCTCCCTGGGCGGCGGGCTGGTGTTCTACGGCGGCCTGATTGGCGCGGGGCTGGCGGCGTTCCTGTTCGCCCGCAAGCACGACCTGGACTTCCTGCGGCTCGCGGACGTGTGCATCCCGACGGTGTCACTGGGGCAGTGCCTGGGACGTCTGGGGTGCTTCTCCGCCGGATGCTGCTGGGGCGACATGGCGGGGAGCCACTCGCGCCTGGGCGTCACCTTCCCGGGCTCCGGAGTGGCGCAGGACCTGTTCGGCCGGCTGGGGGGCGCTTCCAGCCTGGCGTTCGGCTCGCAGGCCGGGGACGGCCGCTTCGTGGTGGAGGCCACCGGGCAGGTGCTCCATGAGTGGGCGCCGGGCGCGGTGCGCATCTCCGACTGGGTGGTCCAGCACGGCACCACGTTGCCGGTGTACCCCACGCAGCTCTTCGAGTCGGTGGGGCAGCTGGTGCTCTTCGTGGCGCTGCTGTACGCGCGCCGCTTCCGCCGCTTCCACGGGCACATCTTCGCCCTGTGGCTGATGGCCTACGCCGTCCTGCGCACGACGGTGGAGCTGTTCCGGGGTGACGTGGAGCGCGGCACCCTGCACGGCCTGCTGGAGTCCCTGGGGGCCCAGGGGCTGGCCGGGGGGGTGCCCCTGGAGGCCTGGTACAACGTGTCCACCAGCCAGTTCATCTCCCTGTGCATGTTCACCTTCGGTGCGCTGCTGATGGTCCGCCACCGACCGGCGGGTGGGTCCGCGGGCCTGGGGCCCACACCGTCGGCGGCCTGAGGTTGCGAGCCGCGCCCGGGTTGGGGACACTCCCGGAACATGCCGCCGCCCGACAACGCCCGGCCCGCCGCCAAGAATGGGGGCCGGCCCGCGCAGCAGGACGCCAGTTCCTCCAGCGAAGCCGCCCTTCACGAATGTGAGGAGATGGAGGCGGCGATCGCGGAGCTGCGCAACAGCTACGAGCAGTACTTCATGGGCATGGAGCGCCAGGCGCCCATCCGCGCGCATGAGGACCTGAAGAAGCGGATGATGAAGCTCAAGGGGGCCTTCATCCGCAGCACGGCGGTGAAGTTCCGCGTGCAGAGCCTCCACAACAAGTTCCTCACCTACGAGCGGCTGTGGACGCGCACGCTCCAGGAGATTGAAGACGGCACCTACCGCCGCGACCTGGCCAAGGCCCGCCGTCGCGCGGAGAAGAAGAAGCCCGGCGCCAGCGCGGGCCAGAAGGGCGTGGTGGAGCTGCCGGAAGAAATCGACGACATGGACTTCGAGGAGATCGAAGAGCTCGCCGGCCGGCGCCCCATCAACGAGCCGAAGCTCGCCTCGGAGTACCTCGCGGAGCAGCAGACCACGTCGGGTGGCACGCCCTTCCGGGGGACTCCGGCGGTGGCGCCCGCGGCGGCGCAGCCGGCCGTGGCCCCCGTCACGATTCCTCCGGTGGGCGCGCCCCGGGGCACGCCCGCGGGGCTGGTGCCGCCGAAGCAGGGCGTGCCGGCGGTCTCTCCCGTGAGCGGGCTGCCGTCCATCGCGCCCGTGGGAGGCACGCCGCAGAAGGGGACTCCGGCGGTGGGGACGTCGAAGCTGCCCTCGGTGACGCCAGCGGTGCCTCCGGGCATGGCCGCGAAGGCTCCGGCCGCGACGCAGCCCGCGCGTCCTACGGCTCCCGCGGCGGCGGCGCCCCGTCCCGCGGCGGCGGGGCCCAACGGCGGCATGTCCGACGACAAGCTGCGCGCGGTGTACGACGCGTACGTCACCGCGAAGCGCCGCTGCCAGGAGGACACGTCCAAGCTGTCCTACGAGTCCGTGGCCGCCACGCTGCGCAAGCAGGTGCCGGAGCTGCTCAAGCAGCACAACGCGAAGGCCGTGGAGTTCAAGGTCGTCATCAAGGACGGCAAGGCCTCGCTCAAGGCCGTGCCCAAGTAGTCGCGGGAGGGGGACGGATGAACCAGGACCTGGAGGCGCTCAAGGCGCGCGTGGCGCGGCTGTCGGTGATGATCTTCGACATCGACGGCACGCTCACCGACGGCCGCATCTTCTGGGTGCCCAACTCCGGCTGGACGCAGATGTACAGCGTGCGCGACGGCATGGGCATCAAGCGCCTGCAGGAGGTGGGCATCGAGGTGGCCGCCATCTCCGGCGGCGACAGCCTCTCCGCGCAGATGCGCATGCAGTCGCTGGGCTTGCGCCACGTGCACTTCGGCAGTCAGGACAAGGTGGCGCACTTCGAGAAGCTGCTCGGCATCCTCAACGTGTCCGCGGAGCACTGCGGCTACATGGGTGACGAAGTGGTGGACCTGCCGCTGCTCAAGGCGGTGGGCTTCTCCGCCACCGTGCCGGAGGCGCCGGACGAGGTGCGCGCGCAGGTGCACTACGTGGCCCAACGCGCCGCGGGCTTCGGCGCCGCGCGCGAGGTGTGCGAGTTCATCCTGAAGCACCGGGCGCGCTCCGCGCCCTGACGTCCCATTCCAGTCGCTGGATGATGCGGGGCCTCTTCTGCACCACCGTCAAACCGGTGGGATGGGAAAGATGCCCAAACGTTCGCTCCTGGAAACGCCTACCTCCCCATCCTGCGTTCGGGTTGTCGCTCCCCAGGCCCGTCCCTACCTTGCGCTGCCTGATGGCCGGAAAGCGGCCCGAGACACCTGGGAGGCGACGTGGGGATGCGGCGGATGTGGCTCGGACTGGCGGGGGTCGCGGGGCTCGCCGTGTCCACCGGATGTGGGCGGCCCCCGGATGATTCGGAAGCGCGGCTCGCGGCCCTGGAGGCCGAGGGCAAGCAGATGGACCAGGCCCTGGACGCGGTCGAGGACCGGCTCCTGGGCAGCCAGGGACGGCTCGCGATGTGGAACGAGCTGGGACGGCGTCACCAGGAGGTGAGCGCCATCCAGTGCAAGGTGGCCGACGCCCACATGGCCGCCATCCTCAAGCACGAGGACAAGCAGAACCAGAAGTCGCGGACGCTCAAGCAGCAGCGCAACCCGATGGCCTCCGTGGACACCGCCGTGCTCACCTCCGGCAAGGTGCCCACGCGGCAGCGCAGCAACTGACGTTCAGCCGGGGACGCGCGCGGAGCGCTGGCGCACGCGCTTCTCCACCGCGATGACGCCCCGGAGGAACAGCCCGGGCGCCAGCCGGCGCAGGCGCCAGAACCAACGCGCGTCCGCCATGGGCAGCACGTGCGGCGCGCCCCGGTCCACCGCCTTGAGCAGCCGCTCGGCGACCCACTCCGGTCCAATCTTCGACTGGTCCACCAGCTTCGTGCTCAGGCGGCGCGTCTCCGCGTCCGAGTAGGGCGCCGCCGCGGCGGCGATGTTCGTGCGGAAGAAAGTGGGGCACGCCACGGTGACGCCCAGCCCCAGCGGGTGCAGCTCCGCGTAGAGCGTCTCCGACAGCGCGACGACCGCGGCCTTGGACGTGTTGTACGCCGCCAGGTTCGGCGCGTAGACGAGCCCCGCCGCGGACGCGATGTTGAGCACGTGCCCGGAGCCCTGCTTCTTCAGGCGCGGCACGAACGCGTGGCAGCCGTGGATGACGCCCCACAGGTTCACGTCCAGCACGCGCTTCCACTCGGACAGGGGCAGCGTGCCCACCGCGCCGCCGGTGGCGACGCCCGCGTTGTTCACCACCAGGTCCACGCCGCCAAACGCTTCGTCCGTGGCGCGCGCCAGCGCCTCCACCGCGTCCGGGTCCGTCACGTCGCACGGGAACACGCGCGCCTCGCCGCCCGCTTCCGTGACGCGGCGGGCGGTCTCCTCCGCGCTGGCCGCGTTCATGTCCGACACCATGACCCGCGCCTGGCGGGCCGCCAGGGCTTCACACAGCGCACGGCCAAGGCCGCTGCCGGCGCCCGTCACCACCGCGCGTGGACGAGAGGGAAGGCTCATGGTTCCGGACTCCTGGGCTGAAAGAGGGTGGGTGCGACGCGACAGGGCTAGCACGGCGCGCGAAGCGCGAGCACTCGCTTTCCGGGAGAAGCATGCTTCAGGACGGGCGGGCAGGCGGGCGCACGGTTCGTGACCGGAGGGCGGAAGTTGGCTAGAACCCGGGCCGTGCAACGCGCCTTGGTGACAGCAGTGGCGGTCGTGGCGGCGGGGCTCCTGGGGTGCAACAACCTGGAGAACTGCGGCTCGACGCCGGTGGACATCACCCGGACCGACGGGGGCCTCTTCCGTTGCGTGACGGCCGAGGACTGCCCCAGGCCGTCGCGCGTCTCCATCTGCGTGACGGACGTCTCCTCCGAGCGCGAGTGCGTGCGCTGCGACGAGACGCGCTGCGTGCGCCTCATCCCGGAGTCCTGCCAATGACGCGGCGCTGGTCGCGTTGGGCCTGCGTGCTCGCGGTGGGGGCGCTCGCCGTCACCGGGTGCCGCGACAAGCCGGTGGACCACATGCAGCGCGCCCGCGACGCCATCTTCGAGAAGCGTCCGGACGAAGCGCTGGTGGAGTACCGCAAGGCCTACGAGATGCTCCTGCGCGACGACTCCCCGGAGGCGCTGGTGATGCGCGCCCGGGCGCTCAAGGGCGCGGCGGACGTGTACTGGCTGGAGCAGCGCAAGGTGAAGGAGGCGGTGAGCGTCTACCGCCAGCTCATCCAGCAGTGCCCGGAGTCGCCGGAGGCGCTGGACGCGCGCATCATCCTGGCGGAGCTCCTGCGGGTGCACTACCGCGACCTGCGCGGCTCCATTGATCAGCTCACCGCCGCGCTGCACCGCAACCCGCCGCAGAGCGCGGAGCTGCAGTACCAGGTGGCCAAGACGTACTTCGAGCTCCAGGACTATCCGCAGTGCGAGCTGGAGGCGAAGAAGCTGCCGGAGCGCTTCGCCACCAGCCCCTACGTGGATGACGCGCTCTTCCTCCAGGCGCAGGCCCTGGCCATGGTGGAGGGCAAGCGGCAGGAGGCGCTGCGCACCTACGCGGACCTGCGCACGCGCTTCCCGGACTCGGAGCTGGCGCCGTACGCCCTCTTCGAGATGGGCAAGCTGCGCGCGGACGCGGGTGACAACGAGAAGGCCATCGAGACGTGGGTGGAGTGCCTGAAGACGCACCCCGACCCGACGCTCGTGCAGGACGCCATCGCGCGGGCGCGCCGCCGCCTGGCCAACCTCACGGTGGAGGGCATTGGCCAGAAGGAGGTGGCGTTCGACCGCAGCAAGCAGGCGCGCACCTCCGTGGAGGCCATGGGCGGCAGCGCCGAGGAGGCCGCCCGCGACCGCGGCGACTGACGCATCGCCGGACGCCTGCGCGGGCGCATTCGCGTGCGCCCACCCCTCCCGCGTGCCATGTAACGGCCGGGCCGTGCCCTGACGGGGCGTGGGCCCTTCTCGCGTGGGAGGCATTCACATGAACGTGCTGGTGACAGGGGCCACGGCGGGCATCGGGCAGGCCATCGCGCGCCGCTTCGTGAAGGAGGGCGCGCGCGTCATCGCCGCCGGACGGCGGAGCGACCGGCTGGAGGCGCTGAAGGCGGAGCTGGGCGAACGGCTGCTGCCGGTGACGCTGGACGTGACGGACAAGGCGGCGGTGAAGGCGGCGTTCGCCGCGCTGCCCGCGGACTTCGCGCAGGTGGACGTGCTGGTGAACAACGCGGGGCTCGCGTTGGGGCTGGAGCCCGCGCAGACGGCGCGGCTGGAGGACTGGGACGTGGTGGTGGACACCAACGTGAAGGGCCTCCTGTACTGCACGCGGGAAGCGCTCACGGGCATGGTGGCGCGCAACCGGGGCCACGTCATCAACATCGGCTCCATCGCGGGCGAGTTCCCCTATCCGGGCGGCAACGTGTACGGCGCGACGAAGGCGTTCGTGCATCAGTTCACGCTCAACCTGCGCGCGGACCTGCACGGCACCGCCCTGCGCGTCACCGACATCCAGCCGGGGCTCCTGGGCGGCACGGAGTTCTCCAACGTGCGCTTCCGCGGCGACGGCGCGAAGGCCGCCGCGCTCTACGACAACACCCAGCCGCTCACGCCCGAGGACGTCGCGGACACGGCGTACTGGGTGGCCACGCGCCCCGCGCACGTGAACATCAACGTCATCTCCATGATGCCGGTGGTGCAGGCCTTCGGACCGCTGCCGGTGAAGCGCGGCGGCTGATCAGCCCGGCACGGGCAGCGCGGCATCGAGGAGCGGCGCGGGCACCGACGGGTCGCCCGCGTCCGCCACCAGCAGCACGTGGACGCGGCCCTTCTCCACGCGCGCGTCCACGCCTGTCAGCTTCACGGGCGCGTCCACCGCGTCCAGGTACACGGGCGTGCCGTCCGGCGCGAGCACGCCCACCGCCGAGCCCGTGACCGGCCCGGTCGCCACGCGGTCGCGAGTCGCCTCCGCCGTGGCGGTGAACACCACGCGCCCGTCCGGCAGCGGCGCTGCGTCCGTGAAGGACAGCCGGACGCCATGGGCCTCGCCCAGCTCCCACCGGCGCACGGTGCGCACGGCCTCCGGTCCCAGCACGCCCGCGTCCAGGCTGCCCAGCACCCGGTCCAGGTCCAGGTCCACCAGCGCGTCCACGCCGCCCGCGCCGTTGCCCCGGTTGAGCAGCCGCAGCCGCTTGCCCGCCACCGCCGCGCCCTCCACGTCGAGCGCCGCCAGTTCGCGCTCCAACTGCACATAGAGCGACGCGCAGTCCACCGCGCGCGGCTCGCCCGCGAGCGTCCCGTCCGCGCTCAAGGGCAGCACCAGCGCCCGGCGCAGGGCGGGCGTGGCCCCCGAGGGCAGGGCCAGGAGCGCCCCGTGCGCGAAGGACGCGGAAGGGCCCAGCCGGCACAGCGCCCACCTCGCCGCGGGCCCGTCCGGGGAGAGGCGCACGGTGTGGCCCGGCGCGTCTCCCGTCACCGGGAACACGGCCAGGTGGAGCGCGTCGTCCGCGACGACGTAGAGCCAGTCTCCCGCGCGCACCAGGCCGCTGGCGGCGCAGATGTGCGGGGCTTCGGGGGCGGCGAGGGTGAGCGTGCGCTGGCGGGTGGTGGGAATCATGGGAGCCCCAGCCTCGCCGACTACAGGAGGGTGCCGCGCAGGATGAGGCTCGCGGCCGTGAAGTAGATGACGAGTCCGGACACGTCCACCAGCGTGGCCACGAAGGGCGCGGACGCGCTCGCGGGGTCGAAGCCCACGCGCCGGAGGATGAACGGCAGCATGGAACCGGACAGCGTGCCGAACGTCACCACGCCCACCAGCGACGCGCCCACCGTCAGGCCAATGAGGAGCGCGTGCTCGCCATAGCTGTGGAACAGGCCCTGCCACACCATCACGCGCGTGAAGCCCACCAGGCCCAGCACCGCGCCCAGCGCCAGGCCCGTGATCAGCTCCCGCCGGGCCACGCGCCACCAGTCCTTCAGCCGCATCTCCGACAGCGCCAGCGACCGGATGATGAGCGTGGTGGCCTGGCTGCCGGAGTTGCCGCCGGAGCTGATGATGAGCGGGATGAAGAGGCTCAGCACGACGGCGCGGGCAATCTCGTGCTCGAAGTAGCCCATGGCCGTGGCGGTGAGCATCTCCCCCAGGAAGAGCACCATCAGCCAGCCGGCGCGCTTCTTGAGCATGGCCATGAAGCCCACGTCGAAGTAGGGCGCGTCCAGGGCCTCCATGCCGCCGACCTTCTGGATGTCCTCCGTGGCCTCTTCCTGGACGACGTCCACGATGTCGTCCACCGTGACGATGCCCTTCATGCGCCGCTGCTCGTCCACCACGGGCATGGCCATGAAGCTGTGCTCGGAGAAGGTGCGGCTCACCGCCTCCTGGTCCGTGTTCTCCGCGACGGTGATGACCTCGCGAATCATCACGTCCGCCACGCGCTTGTCCGGCGCGGCCTGGAAGAGCTGGCGCAGGGACAGCACGCCCTGGAGCCGCTGCTCGGCGTCCAGCACGTAGGCGTAATAGACGGTCTCCACCTTCTCACGCGCCTGCTTGCGCAGGTACCCGATGGCCTCGTCGATGCTCATGTCCGGGCGCACGCGGGCGAAGCGAGGGTTCATCAGACCGCCCGCGTCGTCCTCCGAGTACGCCAGCAGGACGTTCACCTCGCGGCGGCTGGCGTCATCCAGCTGCGACAGGATGGCGTCCACCTGCTCCGGCTCCACGGCCTGGACCAGGTCGGCCAGGTCGTCCGGGGGGAGCAGGCGGACCCAGGTGCGGCGCTCGCCCTGGGGGAGGCTGAGGATGAGCTCGCCCTGTTCGCGCGCGGTGAGGCCGAGGAAGAAGTCGTCCGCCACCGCCGCGGGCAGCAGGCGGAATCCCTCCAGGCGCTCGTCCGCGGACAGCACTGCCCAGGCCTCGTGGAGCTCGTCGGGGGATAGCGCGTTCTGGGTCTGGGGACTCTCCACCATGACGACGGCCTCGGAAGAAGAAGAGGGGGAGGGTGCGCGCCTCGCTGCAGCGCGCGCGGGCCTCTCTACACCTCCGCCACGGGCGCGGCGAGCGGAAGGCGCGAAACATCTCGCGGAAAGTCGAGTCCGCCTGCCTGCCCGTGCCGCCGGTCTCCGGGATGGGCGCCCCGGCTGCTGGGGGCCCCTCGGGGTGGGTCAGGGCTTCTGCTGGATGAGCTCCACCTTGTAGCCGTCCGGGTCCTCGACGAAGGCGATGACGGTGGTGCCGTGCTTCATGGGGCCGGGCTCGCGGACGACCCTGCCGCCGGCCTGACGGATGGCATTGGCGGTGGCGTGGATGTCGGTGACGCCCAGGGCGATGTGGCCATAGGCATTGCCCAGCTCGTACTTCGCCGTGTCCCAGTTGTGGGTGAGCTCCAGGGCGGGGTGGGTGTCCTCGGGGCCGTAGCCCACGAAGGCGAGGGTGAACCGACCGTCCGGGTAGTCCTGGCGGCGCAGGAGCGTCATGCCGAGCACGCGGGTGTAGAAGTCGAGCGACTTCTCCAGGTCGCCGACACGGAGCATGGTGTGGAGGATGCGCATGCGCTGGCTATAACCGCCGCGCCGCGAGCTCCGCCAGCAGCAGCTTCACCGCGCTGCTCGCGCGCCGGGCGGATTGATCCAGGCCGACACCTGGCGCCGACATGAAGCGGGCGTACTTCCGCGCGCCCGCCGCGTCGAGGTCGGCGAATTCCTGGGCCAGGGCGACGAGGGCCTGCTGGAACAGCGGATCCGCGTGGATGGGGCTCTCCCGGATGACGGGAGCGAGTCCAGCCTGTCCTCCGGGCCAGGACTCGACCATCCAGACGATGTCGTAGGCATCCTTGTTCTTGGGGCGGTTCCGCAGCGCATCCACCTTCGCGGCGAGGTAGGCGGCAGGGCCTGCGACCCTCAGCCGTTGGCGCGTGCGGCCGCCGCCTCCAGGAAGCTCGACGACGACCTCTTTCTCGACGAAGCCAGGTGTCCGCCTTCAGTACCCAAGGACCTCCTCGCGGAAGTGCCGCGCGAGGTCCTCGCCCCGGCGCTCCGAGCGGACGTCCAGATAGATGCGCACGGGCGGCGCCAGCAGGACACCATCCCGGGACGTGGATGCCCAGCTGCCGACCTTGCCCGTGTCATGGATCAACATGAGGTTCGCTCCGCGCTCCGTCACTTCCGCATCCAGGTGCTTCGCCGCCTGGGCCAGGGGCACCTCCGGGGAGATGCGAATGCGCGACACGGGGACGCTGGTGGGCCCGACGCCGAACATGCTGACCGCGGCGGACCCCGTGAATGCATGGGCAATGCCTGCCTTGCCGAGCCGCATGCTGGTCTGCTGCCACAGCTCCTCGGGACGCCGCGCATAGAGGGCCACGTGCAGGAAGCGCTCCCTGCGCGTCGCGGGAGCCTGCCGCTCGAGCCAGTCGAGCAGTCCGCTCCGGTCCCGGACGGTGCGTCGCTTCGCGGGACCCCGGCCCTCCGCGCGGACCAGTTCCAGTTGTTCGAGCCAGGTCAGGAGCTTGTGGGCCTGCCCCAGTGACACCGAGGCCTTCTCCGCGAACCGGGAAACAGAGAGCGGCTGGTCCTCCTGGAGGAGCACCTGCACGGCCCGGACGCCATGAACACCGAGGGTCGCGGTGCCCGGGGGCTTCTCGCGCGAGGCGGTGCGCTCCTCCTCGACGTGGAGGAGCACTCCCCGGGCATGCAGGTGGAGATGGCCACGCGAGTCCAGATAGCCGACTCCTTGCGCCTCCAGCGCGTCGCGCACGTCCTTCTTGAGCCAGGGGCAGACGACGAAGGGGAGGCCCCGGGACCGTCGTGCCGTCGCGGGACGGTGCGTCCCGAGCAGCAGCGGCAGCTGGTCCACACGGAGGCCGGAGCCGGCCTCCAGCAGGGTGAATGTCGCCACTTCGCGGCCCTCCCATTCGAGACACGGCCGCGCCGCGGCGCGCACCTGGAGCCAGGAGCGCGATGGCAGCCAGGACATCAGCCTGGGAGGAAGATGGAGGATGGCGGACATCTTTCACTCGGGGCAGCTCATGGGGGTTCAGGAAATCCAGTGCCTTGGACGTTGGATTTTCATTTGAGGGGCATATTCACTCAAGAGTGAAAATCTGTCCCTGGTGAAAATTGGAGAGGAGGCCCCATGCCTGGTCGTGCCCCGAGGGCCTGGACGTCGTGGGGGCCGATAGCGGCCAGGCATCCGAAGAGTGGCGGCGAGGCCCGGCGGAGCGCGTGTTATGGAACCCGCCATGAAACACGTTCAAAGCCAGGCCCTCTTCGCCCGTGCGCAGGCGCGCATCCCGGGCGGCGTGAACTCTCCGGTGCGTGCCTTCCGCGGCGTGGGAGGCGACCCCGTCTTCTTCAAGGAAGGCTCCGGTGCGTGGCTCACCGACGTGGACGGCAACCGCTACGTGGACCTGGTGGGCAGCTGGGGCCCGCTCATCCTGGGCCACGCGTACCCGCCCATCCTGGAGGCCATCGTGGAGGCCGCGCGGCGCGGCACCACCTTCGGTGCCCCGGTGGCCTCGGAGGTGGAGTTCGCGGAGCTCATCTGCGCGACGATGCCCGCCGTGGAGAAGGTGCGCCTGGTGTCCAGCGGCACGGAGGCCACGGTGGCCGCCATCCGCGTGGCCCGCGGCTTCACCGGCCGCGACTTCATCCTCAAGTTCGAGGGCTGCTTCCACGGCGCCGGTGACCCGTTCCTCGTGAAGGCGGGCAGCGGTGTGGAGACGCTGGGCCTGCCGGACTCGCCGGGCGTGCCGTCCGCGCTGGCGTCGCTCACGCTCACCGCGCCCTTCAACGACCTGGAGGCCGTGGAGCGCATCTTCCACGAGAAGGGCAAGGACATCGCCTGCGCCATCATCGAGCCGGTGGTGGGAAACATGGGCGTGCTGGTGCCGCGCCCCGGCTACCTCGAGGGGCTGCAGAAGCTCTGCCAGAAGCACGGCGTGCTCTTCGTGCTGGACGAGGTGATGACGGGCTTCCGGCTGGCGCGCGGCGGCGCGCAGGAACTGTACGGGCTGAAGCCGGACCTGACCACCATGGCCAAGGTGGTGGGCGGCGGCATGCCGCTGGGCGCGTACGGCGGCCGGCGCGACATCATGGCGAAGGTGGCGCCCGAGGGGCCGGTGTACCAGTCCGGCACGCTGTCCGGGAACCCGGTGGCGGTGGCGGCGGGCATGGCGTGCGTGAAGGCGCTGGCGGCGCCGGGGACGTACCAGCGGCTGGAGCACCTGGGCCTGCTCCTGGAGGAGGGCTTCCGCGCGGAGGCGAAGGCGGCGGGCGTGCCCGTGACGGTGAACCGCGTGGGCAGCATGATCACCGTGTTCTTCACGCCGGAGCCGGTGTTCGACTACGCGTCCGCGAAGAAGGCGGACACGGCGAGGTTCGGGCGCTTCTTCCACCTGATGCTGGAAGAAGGCGTGTACCTGCCGCCCAGCCAGTTCGAGGCGGCATTCATATCGCTGGCCATCGGCGAGCCGGAGGTGGCGCACGTGCTCGCCGCGGCCCGCAAGGCGTTCCGCGCGCTTGGCGACGCCCGTTGAGCCAGAGGCCCTGAGCGGGCCCGTGCGCTTCGGCCCCTACACCCTCGTGCGCCGCATTGGCGCCGGGGGGATGGGGGAGGTCTTCCTCGCGCGCGAGGAGGGCGTGGGGCGCGCGGTCGTCGTGAAGAAGGTGCTGCCCGGGTTGAAGGACACCGGGCAGTTCGTGGGCCGCTTCCGCGACGAGGCCCGCGTGGTGGTGCGGCTGGCGCACCCCAACATCGCGCGCGTGTACGCGATGGGTGAGGTGGACGGGCAGCTGTTCCTCGCCATGGAGTACGTGCTGGGCAAGACGCTCAGCCGGCTCGCGTACCGCCTCCGGCAGCGACAGCGGATGATGCCCCTGGGGCCGCTGCTCCAGCTGGGCATCCGGCTGTGCGAGGGCCTCGCGTACGCGCACGACGCGACGGACGAAGCGGGGCACCCGCTGCACCTGGTGCACCGCGACCTGTCTCCCGCGAACGTGTGCGTGAGCTACGCGGGCGAGGTGAAGATCATCGACTTCGGCGCGGCGCAGTCCACGCTGAAGGAGCAGCAGACGGCGCCGCGCGTGGTGATTGGGAACCTCACGTACATGGCGCCGGAGCAGGCCCGCAAGCGCATGGTGGACCGGCGCGCGGACCTGTACGCGGTGGGCGTGGTGCTGTGGGAGCTGTTCGCGTGGAAGCCGCTGTCGCAGCGGGGAGACCCGATGGAGCGCTGGCGCCGCGCGGCGTATCCGCAGTGGGAGCCGGCAGGGCGCCACCGTCCGGACCTGCCGCGCGCGGTGGACGCGTTCCTGGCGCGAGCGCTGGCGGCCGAGCCGAACGACCGCTTCCCCACGGCGACAGCGATGGCGGAGGCGCTGGGCGCGCTGAAGGAGAAGCTGGCGCCCAACGTGACGGACCAGGACCTGGTGCGGCTGATGTCCGCGGCCTTCCCCCGCGAGAAGGTCATCGAACAGCAGATGCTGGACGACCTGCTGCGTGAACAGCCCGAGCGCGCCACCACCCGTCAGGAGTTCCCGTCCGTCTTCGCGCCGCCCGGCACCCTGGAGGAGACGGAGGCGCTCCGCGCGCAGGAGGACATCGCCACGGAGGCGATGGACGCGGCGATGCTGCGGCAGGCGGAGCGCCTCAGCGCGGGACAGCAGGCCGAGGCGCTGGACGCGGTGGGAGCGCGGCCGGAGTCCAGGGCGCAGGGCCCGGCGGACGCGTGGCGGGCGGAACACGCCCACGTGGGGCAGGAGACCGAGGCGCTGGACGCGGCGAAGGTGGAGCAGGCGCTGCGCGCGGCGGCGGCGGCCCGGGCGCAACCCGATGAGGACCCCGGCCTGCCGCGAAAGGCGCCCCCCGCGCGGCTGCACAACCTGGAAATCACCATGGATGCCTGGCTGCCGGGCATCGGCGCCGCGGAGCCCACCACACCGGGGCTTCCTCCCCAGGGGCCGGTGGTTGCATCCGCGCCATGGACGCCCGGGCCCGGCGAGGACGAGGCCACCTCCCAAGAGGCTCCTCGGGCCCGGGAACCCCGCGCCGGTCCGGGCTCCGAGGACACCACCGACCCGGGAGAGCGCACCCCCACGTCCCCCTCGGGCGGGCAGGGCCCGGTGGAAGAACCACCTCGGCCGGATTGGAATCCGGGCGCGGACGCGGAAGACTCCGCTACACACCTTCGAGCGTTTCACCGTGAGGGGCCCCCCCCGGCCCCGGAGGACTCACCGATGCAGAACCGCCCCCCGCGCCCGGGGTGGACTCCCGGCGCAGGAAGTGAGGACTCCACCACCAACGAGCGGCCCTCGCGCAAGAGCGCCACGGGCCTGCCCGCCACCGGCAGGGGCGGCTGGACCCCCGGCTCCGGCGAGGACGACGCCACCGAGGGCGCCGGTCCCATGGCGCCGCGCCCCAACACGGACGACGACGCGGACGACGAGGGCACCGACGTCGACAAGCCCGGCCGCCCCAAGGCGAGCCCCGCGCCGCGCGCTCCCCAGTCCCGTCCGCAGACCTCCGTCGGTGCCGCCCCGAAATCGCGTCCCACCGAAGCGCCCCCGGACGCCACCCGCCCCATGTCCCAGGACGAGCTGCCCGTCCCCTGGGCGCCGCAGGGCGCGGGCGAGGCCACCGAGGCCCTGGAGGCCGCCAAGATCTTCGGCGCCCTGTCCCAGACGACGGGCAACATGCCCGCGTACCTGGACGAGAAGGCGACCCCCTACGTCGCGCCCAAGGAGGCTCCGCGCCGCCAGGCCCCCGTCGTGAATGAGCGGCCCCACGAGACGCGCCCCATGCAGGTGCGGACCAAGACGCGCGAAACGCTCGTGGGCTACGACATGGACATCTCCGAGGCGCTCCGGCAGGCGGAGCTGAAGCGCCGCGAGGAAGAGCTCGCCGCCCAGAAGCGCAACAAGAAGAAGCCCGTGAAGAAGTCCGAGGGCGGCAAGCCACTGGCGGGCCTGTGGCCCATCCCGCCCCAGTACCGCTTCTGGGCCATGCTCGTGGTGGTGGCCCTCGCGTGCGGCCTGGGCTTCGGCGTGATGTGGCTCTTCCTGAACGGCGGCGAAGGCGGCTGAGCCCCGCGGCAGCTCACGCGCCCGTGAGCGGCAGGGGCGGCTCCAGCGGCAGGAAGAGGCGGAAGATGGTGCCCTTGCCCGTCTCCGGCGCGTCCAGCGACACCAGCCCCACGTGGGAGTCGATGATGCGCTTCACCACGGCGAGCCCCAGCCCGGTGCCCTGCGCCTTGGTGGTGAAGAAGGGCTCGAAGACACGCGCGCGCAGCTCCGCGGGGATGCCCGGTCCCGTGTCACTGATTTCGACCTGCACGCCGGGGCGGTCCACCCACGCCCTGCGCGCCGCCACGCGCAGCGTGCCGCCCTGGGGCAGCATGGCCTGCACGGCGTTGAGCGCCACGTTGAGGAAGCACTGGCGGATGAGCCGCTCGTCCACCGTCACGGACGGCACGTCCTCCTCCACCACCCACTCCACGCGCACCGGCGGCGGCGAGGTGCCGCCCACGTCGGAGAGCGCGCTGCCCACCGCCTCTTCCAGCAGCTGCGTCACCGACACCGGATACAGGTGCGGAGACGGAGGCCGCGCGAAGGTGAGCAGGTCCGCGACGATGCGGTTGAGCCGGTCCGCCTCCTCGCCCACGATGTCCACCAGCGGGATGGCCGGGCTCTCCGGGCCGATGATGCGGCGGATGGTGGCCACTGAGTTGAAGATGGCGCCCAGGGGATTGCGCACCTCGTGGGCCACCACCGCGGACAGCTCGCCCAGCGCCACCAGCCGCTCGCGGTTGACCAGCTGCTCCTGTGCCCGCGCCAGCTCCGCGTAGCTCTGCTTCAGGTCCTCCACCAGCCGCGCGCCCTCCAGCGCCAGCGACAGCTGGTTGGCGATGGTGTCCGCCCGCTCCAGCTCGGAAGGCGTGAAGCGGCGCGGGCGGCGCGTCTCCACCATCACCGCCACGCCCACCATCTGGTCGTGCACGGCGAGCGGCAGCACCATGTAGGCCATGGCCTCCGCGGCCCGGCGCAGCTCTTCGTCCGCCTGCCCCTCCGTGCGCGCGTCCTCCACCCGCAGCGGCTGACGCGTGCGGAACACCCGGGCCGCGAACGAGCTCGCTGACGGCTCCAGCGGCACCTGCCGCCCCACCAGCTCCGGGTGCCCGCCCGTCGCCGCGCGGATGGCGAGCCTTTCCCCCTTCGCGTCCGGCAGGAGCACGTACGCATCCGGCACGTCCACGATGCGCGCCAGGCTGGTGACGCCCGTGGCCAGCAGCCGGTCCAGCTCCAGCGTGGCGGCCAGCGCCTTGCCCACCTCGTGCATCAGCGCCAGGTCCTCCGCCCGGCCGCGCACCTCGTCCAGCAGCCGGTGGGACTCGATGGCCGCCGCGAAGTGCGTGCCCATGGCCTGGAGCGTCTCCACCTCCAGCGCGGTGAGCCGGCGTCGCGCGTGGAACAGCACGCTCAACGTGCCCACGCCGCGCGAGCGCACCCGCAGCGGCACCGACACCAGCGTCTGGAACGCCAGCGCCCGCAGCGCGTCGCGCGTGGGCGCGGGACACGCCTCCGCGTCCAGCACCCGCACCGCGTCCGGCATCCCGCTCGGACGGGGCAGTGAGCCCAGCCGCGCGCGGCGCACGCGCGCCACCGCGTCCTCGGAGAGGCCGCGCGCGTAGACGAGCTCCAGGGACTCGCCGGACTCGTGCCGCGCGTCCGCGGGCAGAAGCAGACACACCGCGTCGCAGCCCAGGAGGCCTGAAATCTCCTCCGTGCCGGAGCCGAAGAAGGCGCGCGGGTGCGGCGCGGACGCGGCCTGGGACGCCAGCCGCCCCAGCGCGGTGAGCGCCGTCGCGCGCACGCTCAGCCGCTGGATGGTGCGCGCCGCGTCCAGCGCGGACGACACCTGCTGGCCGAACAGGCGCACCGCGGCCACGTCCTCCTCGCTCAGCCAGTCCGCGGCCAGCACCAGCATGGCCATGGGCGCGCTCTCCACGTCGATGCGCACGCTCACCGCCCGCTGCGTCTCCACGCGCCGGAACACCGCCAGCACCGCGTCCATGCGCGCCTCGGACGCGAAGCGGGACGCCTCCATGCCCAGGTCCTCCACCCACGCATCGCCGTCGCGCCAGGTGCGCACCAGGGCGGGCGCCCAGCCGCCGAGGGCCTCCGCGCGCACGCGGCCTCTCAGCGCCGGCGCGTGCGGCACCAGCCTCGGGGACAGCCCCGCCACGGACAGCTCCACGCCCACGCCCCGCGGCGTCAGCCACGCGAAGCCCAGCTCCAGCGCCTCCAGCCCCCGGAACACCTCCTCGCGCACCGCGTCCTCGGAGTGCAGCGCGCGCACCGCGCTGCCCAGCTCCGCCAGCCGCCGCAGCACCGTGCGCCGCCGGACGCGGGAGGTGACGTCGCGCACCTGCACCACCCAATCCCGGGCGTGCGGATGCACCGTCAGCTCCACCCGCACGCCTCTGCCCCCGATGGACAGCCACGCCTCATAGGTGCCCGCCACGGGCGAGGACCCCAGCCGCCGCGCGAGCCGGTCCGCGGGGTCCTCCTGCGGCCCCGGCTCCCACAGCAGCGACGTCACCGGCTGCTCCAGCAATTGCTCGCGCGCGACGCCCATCAGGCGCGACAGCGCGGCGTTGGCGTGGATGAGCAGGCCGTTCCGGAGCACGAACACGCCCAGGGGCATGTCGTCGAAAAGGCGGTACACCGCCCCGGGCTCCTCGGAAACCGTCCCCACCCGACGGTTCGTGCGCTCTGTGCTCCTCACCCCCCTACCTTCGCACCCCTGTCCCCCCGCGGTGAAGCCACCCCCGCCCGTCAATCGCCCACCAGCGTACACCCGCCGGGCCCCGCGCCGGCCCGGCGCGGCGTCTCAAGACGCGGCACGTTCTCAACCCCTCTCATGAAGTCAAACCCAGACGTGGCATGAATTGAAGCCGTGGGTGAGAACATCTAGAAGGATGGAGTTGTAACAACGCGGCTCGAGCCGGACTCCGACGCCTTTGGCTTCCGTCACGAATCCGCTGGGGCCGCGCCTTCGGAAGGGGATGTCTTGAGCCTGCCCCGCGCGATTTCCGGCGCCATCGCGCGAGGGCGGCCGGGCATGGCGCCACCGCGGAGAAGCCGTGGGACGCGTAGGCCGCGCGCGAGGAGGTATTGGCGTTGCAGGAGAAGCTGGCGCACGAGGGCTTGGCCGTCCTGGGGCAGCACTTCCAGGGGATGGCGCGGCGCAAGGCCTGAGGCCATGGGCCTTCCCTCCCTGGGCGTGGGGCTCGGCTGCCGCTGGGACCTCGAACAGCACCTGGCAAGCGGCAACCCCGGCGTGGACTGGCTGGAGGTGACGCCCGAGCACTTCCTGCCGCTCACGCCGGACTCGGAGCGGCGGCTGGAGTTGCACGCGAAGCCCCTTCAGGGGCTGCCCGCGTAGGTGCCGGAGGTGGCCCGGTTCGGACGGCTGCGCCTGTCGCTCGCGTGGGGCCTGGCTCCCATGCCGGCGTCGGGCCTGCGCGTGGAGTCCTTCGACGACCCGGTGCTCACGCTGCTCGCCGCGCTGGACGCGCCGGGCTGGCCCCCGCCGGCGCCGAAGCCCACGCGCGTGGAGTACCTCAAGGTGCCCAACCTGCCCGCGGTGATGCCGCGCGAGCTGCCGGCACCCTGAGGGCCTCCGGACGCCCGCTCAGTGCTTGCGGTGGTGCGCCTTCTCGTAGGTGCCCATGAGCTGGGTCTCCCCCACGATGTGGCCCTCCATCGCCTCCAGCAGCGCCGTGCGCGTGGGCTGGCCCAGGTCCGGCAGCACCGTGTCCAGGGCATACAGCTTGAAGTAGTACCGGTGGTTGCCGATGGGAGGCATGGGCCCGCCGTAGTCCTGCCGGCCGAAGTCGTTGCGTCCCAGCTTCACCCCCTCCGGCAGCACGTCCAGGGTGGCCCCGTCCGGGAGGTTCTGCGCGTTGACGGGGAGGTTGTAGACGACCCAGTGGCAGAAGGTGCGCTGAGGGTTCGCCGGGTCCGGCGCGTCCGGGTCCTCCACGATGAGCGCCAGGCTCTTGGCCCCGGCGGGGAGGTTCTCCCAGTGCAGGGGTGGGGCCTTGTCGTCGCCCTCGCCGGTGTAGGCGATGGGGATGGGCGTCCCGTTCTTGAACTTCGGCGAGGTGAGCTCGAGCGGCTTCGGCATGCGTGGCTCCTTGGGCATGAGTGGCCAACGTGGCCCCCGGCAAGCTGGCGATGACCCGGGGCCGGTGCTGAGAGACAGAGGGCGTTCCGCCCGGCCGCCTGTCACCCCCATCTCCCCCCCGCCGCTGATCCACCGGGCGCCTCCCGGGGCGCCTGCCGGAAGGGGGCCTTCCTTCGAGGAGAAACAACCCCTCCGGACCCTCCGCCGTGATAGCTGCGCTTGAGGGTGCGGCAACCGCTGCTGGCGGTGGAGCACCCCCCGCCCCCGTACCGGTTGCACGCGCCGCGCATTCGGTGCTAAGCGGCGCCCGCGCATGTAAGGGTCGGGGTCGGGGTTGGTGATGGAAACCCAAGACTTTCCCAGGGGTTGGTGAGGCGTCCGCATGGCAGACCAGGAGCCTCGGAGTCGGGAGGACGCGCCAGGCAGTGAGCTGGGCGAGACGGCCCGGCAGATGCGGGCGGCGGAGCCGTACATCTCCGCGGTCTGGAAGCTGGTGGGCGGGGCGGTGGTGGGGGTCCTGGGCGGGTACTTCCTGGACAAGTGGCTGGGGACGTCGCCCTGGCTGCTCCTGGGGCTGAGCCTGGTGGGGATTGGCGTGGGGTTCTACGGCTTCCTCCATGCGATGGCGCGGCTGGGGAAGCGCAAGTGACGAGGACGGGCGGACAGCCGAAGCGGGACCCCTTCTGGACGCACGCGGGGCTGGCGGCGGCGGTGATGGGCGTGGGCGCGGTGGTGGCGGCGGCGCTGCCCAGGGTGACGGAGGACCGGGTCTCCGCGCTGCTGGGGGTCGGGGTCGCGGCGGTGACGGGCGTGCTGGCGCTGGTGCTCAAGCGGCGCGCGGCGATGCAGGCGGATTTGAAGGCGGCGTTGAAGGTGGTCGGGATCGTCTTCGCCTTGCGAGGCGTGGGCGTGGGGCTGGGGCTGGCGTGGGTGGTGTCCCGGGGGTTGAGCGCGATCGCGTTCGTGGGCGGCTTCTTCGGCGTCTACTTCGCGTTGCAGTGGATTGAAGTCAGCTACGTGATGGCCGCGTCGAAAGACGCGGCGGGCGGAGACGAGTGATGCGCAAGGCAATGGTGCTGTTCGCCTGTCTGTTCGCGGGCGCCGTGTGGGCCTCCGAGCAGCATGGCGGGGAGTCCGGGACGGCGGCGGCCGGTGAGCACGGCTACGCGAAAGAGGACAAGGACGCCGAGGGCGACGACGTCGCCGGCTACATCCTCCACCACGTGGCCGACTCGAATGAGTACGAGTTCGAGATTCCGCTCAGCCACAACCACATCTCCATCCACCTGCCGAGGATCCTCATCCCGCTGCACGAGGGCGCCTGCACGCCGGTGGCGGATCCGCACGGCGGTCACGGCGAGGTCTACCCGGGCGTGGGCGCCGGCTGCCTGGACCTCTCCATCACCAAGCACACGGTGATGATGTGGCTGGCGGCGCTGCTGCTCATCGGCTCCATCCTCATCTGGAGCAACCGCGACAAGACGAAGCTCGTGCCGCGCGGCGCCGGGGCGAACCTCTTCGAAATGCTGGTCCTCTTCGTCCGGGACGAGCTGGCCATCAAGAACATCGGCAAGGAGGAGGGCCCGCGCTTCGTGCCCTACCTGCTCACCGCGTTCTTCTTCATCCTCTTCATGAACCTGCTGGGCCTGTTCCCCTGGATGGCGACCGCCACGGGCAACATCGCGGTCACCTGCGGCCTGGCGGTGTGCACCTTCTTCGTCACGCAGCTGGCGGGCATCCGCGCCGCGGGCCTCGGCGGCTACCTGAAGCACCTGACGGGCGGCGTGGCCCCGTGGCTGTGGCCCATCATGATTCCGGTGGAGTTCCTGGGCCTGTTCACCAAGCCCTTCGCGCTCACCATCCGCCTCTTCGCCAACATGCTGGCGGGCCACATCGTCATCTTCTTCCTGCTGGGCCTCATCTTCATGCTCCGCAGCCCCGCGGTGGCGCTGGTGAGCGTGCCGTTCGCCTTCGGCATCTACCTGCTGGAGCTGTTCGTGGCCTTCGTGCAGGCGTACGTGTTCACCATGCTGTCGGCGCTGTTCATCGGGATGAGCGTGGCCATGGGCCACCACCACGATGACCACCACGAGGGTGGCGCGAGCCACGACCACGGCAAGGCCCACCACGTGGGCTGAGCCGGGCCTCACGAGTTGACGGGGCGCACGTCGGTGTGACGGCGCGCCCCGGTTGAAGACCCGGCGATTCGAAAGGTCGCCGGAGGTAGTCCTGAAGGGAATTCACGACCCCCCCACAAGCGGGTCCCGCCTCACGAAAGAAGACGTGCTCCCATGACCAACCTCGCTCTCGCGTTCCTCGCCGCCGGTATCGGCGCGGGTCTCTCCATCATCGGCGCCGCCCTGGGCATCGGCAAGCTGGCCGCCGCCGCCATGGACGCCACGGGCCGCCAGCCGGCCGCCGGCGGCGACATCCGCACCACGATGATCATCGCCGCGGCGCTCATCGAAGGCGCCACGCTGTTCGCGCTGGTCGTCTGCATCCTGCTCGCCATCAAGGTCTGAGTCAGGGCGGTGGTGTCACCGGGAGCCGGCGTCCTCTTCGGGAAGAAGGGGCGCCGGCGTTCCGGCTCGCAGTGCGCTGGACCTGTCTCACCTGAAGTCTCCCGCATCCCCCTTTGCCTTCTTGCTTCACCGGGACCCCGCCATGTTCCTGCCCTCTGTCCTCGCCGCCAGCAACTTCGTGGAGGTCCGTCCGGGCCTCATCTTCTGGACCATCGTCACCTTCGTCATCGTCCTCCTGGTGCTGCGGGCGAAGGCGTGGGGCCCCATCCTGTCGCTCGTCGAGGAGCGCGAGAAGCAGATCTCCAACGCCATCGAGAGCGCCAAGCGTGAGCGCGCCGAGGCGGAGAAGCTGCTCGCCGACCAGAAGACGGCCATCGCCGAGGCCCGCCGCCAGGCCGCCGAGGACACCAGCCGCATGAAGGCGGACATGGACAAGTTCCGCGACGAGCTGATGGCCAAGAGCCGCAAGGAGGCGGAGGAGCTGAAGCAGTCCGCCCGCCGCGAGATTGACGACCAGAAGGCCAAGGCCATCACCGAGGTCCGCGCCATGGCGGTGGACCTGGCCATGGAAGTGGCCGCCAAGCTCCTGAACGAGCGCCTGGACGACGCGAAGCACCGCGCCCTGGCCGAGCAGTTCGTGCAGGGCCTCCCGGGCGCCACCAGCGCCACGGCGACCCGCCGCTCGGCTTAAAGGCCGGGAGTCTTCCGCCGCGCCCGCCTGTTCCAGGATTCCATCATGGCTCTCTCCATCGGCATCGTCGGTCTGCCCAACGTGGGCAAGTCCACCCTGTTCAACGCCCTGTCCGCCGCGGGCGCGCAGGCGGCGAACTATCCGTTCTGCACCATCGAGCCGAACGTGGGCGTGGTGCCGGTGCCGGACGAGCGCCTGGACAAGCTGGCGGCGCTCGTCAAGCCGCTGAAGAAGATCCCCACGTCGCTGGAGTTCGTGGACATCGCCGGCCTGGTGCGCGGCGCGTCCAAGGGCGAGGGCCTGGGCAACCAGTTCCTGGGGAACATCCGGCAGGTGAACGCGGTGCTCCACGTGCTGCGCTGCTTCGAGGACGACAACGTCACCCACGTCGAGGGCGGCGTGAATCCGGTGCGGGACCGGGACGTGGTCGACACGGAGCTGTGCCTCAAGGACCTGGAGACCGTGGAGAAGCGCCGCGAGCGCTCGCTGAAGAACACCAAGGTCGGCGGCAAGGCGGGCGAGGAGGCCAAGGCCGAGGTCGCCCTCCTGGAGCGCATCAAGGCGAAGCTGGATGAGGGCGTCACGGTGCGCGCGCAGAAGCTCACCGACGATGAGAAGGCGGCCATCCAGGACCTGTTCCTGCTGACGGACAAGCCCGTGCTGTACGTGGCGAACATCAGCGAGAAGCAGATTGGCAAGGAGGACGCGGACCCGCGCGTGCAGGCGGTGCGCGAGATGGCCGCGAAGGAGGGCGCGGGCGTGGTGGTGCTGGCGGCGGCGCTGGAGTCGGAGATCCAGCAGCTCCCCGAGGAGGAGCGCCCCAGCTTCCTGGCGGACTCCGGCCTGACGGAGCCGGGCCTGCACAAGGTGGTGCGCGAGGGCTACAAGCTCCTGGGCCTGTGGACGTACTTCACGGTGGGCGAGCAGGAGTGCCGCGCGTGGACCATCCACAAGGGCTTCAAGGCGCCGCAGGCGGCGGGCGTCATCCACTCCGACTTCGAGCGCGGCTTCATCAAGGCGGAAGTCTTCTCGTGGACGGACCTGGTGAAGCTGGGCAGCGAGTCGGCGGTGAAGGAGAAGGGCCTGCTGCGCGTGGAAGGCAAGGAGTACGTCGTGCAGGACGGCGACTGCATGCACTTCCGCTTCAACGTCTGACGCGGGGCCTTCCCCGCGGTGGGAAGTGACGACGGGCGCTGCCTTCCACTCACGGAAGGGGCGCCCGTTTCGTTTCTACCGGGGGCCGCTCAGCCAGGTGTAGCCCCACAGGCCCACGGCGAGCGCGGCCAGCACGGTGGAGAGGATGGCGGAGCGCTTCATGCGGCCGGTGGGGTCCACGGTGTCCAGGGCGTACCTCCACACGCCGCCCACTCGCAGCGCGAGGAAGAGGGCCAGGAGGAGGGGGCCCACGACCTGCCAGCCCTCGGGGCGCTTGAGGATGACGATCCACGAAGCGATGAAGGCCACGTTGCCGAGCAACATCAGGGCGGGATAGGGCACGGTGTGACGGGAGGCGCTCACGGGGCCGGCAGTGTGTGCACAGAGGCGCGGCACGCCAAACGGAAAGCCGCGCGGCGTGCACGCCATGCAACAGCCGCGCGGCGTGTTTCACGGTGCTACCGGGATGGGGGCTCCACGTAGCGGGCGCGGGGGCGGAGCAGGTGGCCCTGCTCGCGCTGCTCCAGGACGTGGGCGACCCAGCCCGCGGTGCGGCCCAGGCTGAACAGCACGGTGGCGGCGCCGGAGGGCAGGCCCAGCGCGTCCGCGAGCATCACCAGTCCCCAGTCCAGCGAGGGGGGCGGATGGCCGGCGTCCCGCATGGTGTCCATGACGGCGTGGGCCACGCGGACCTTGAGGGGCTCGGGCTTCACGCCCGACGCGGCGGCGACGAGCGGGGGCACTCGCGGGTCACCCTCGCGGTAGAGGCGGTGGCCGAAGCCCGTCACGGCCTCTCCCCGGCGCAGGCGGCCGTGGATGACCTGCGCGGCGCGTTCTGGACGGCCGACCTCCGCGATGAGTGCCTCCACGCGGTCACAGGCGCCGCCGTGGCGGTGGCCGGAGATGGCCGCGAGCGCCGCGCAGATGCACGCGTACAGGTCCGCGCCGGAGGAGGCCGTCACGCGGGCCGCGAAGGTGGAGGTGTTCAGCTCATGGTCCGCGCAGAGCACCAGCGCCAGGTTGATCAGCTCCGCGGTCCGCTTCGGCTTCGCGTCCCAGGCCATGGCCAGTGACGCGGCCATCGTGGGTTCCTTCAACGCGCGCGACACGCGTCCGGGGGCCTGGGCCACGCAGACCCACGCGCCCAGGTGGCGGATGAGCCGGCGTGCGCGAGCCATGTCCTGCTCCGCGGGCGCGGCGAAGCGGCCCGCGTCGCCCACCGCGAGCAGCGGCACCAGCGCGGCGAGCGCGGAGAGGGGCGGGGTGTCTCGCGGCAGCAGGGCCGACAGGGCGGCGGGCGTGAGGGCCGCCGGTGGGGCCTCTGGCGCGGGCCATGCCGTGGACTCCCGGGGCAGGTGCCCGGTCCACAGCAGCTCCGCGACGTCCTCGAAGCTCTGGCCCCGCGTGGCCAGCTCCACCGCGTCGTGCCCCCGGTACGAGAGTCCTTCTTCACTGATGCGCGACACCGACGAGTCGATGACAGGCTCGCCCCAGCGCAGCGCTCCGGACGCCACCGCCGCGTGGCCCGCCCGGGCGTCGTGGCGCGTCTTCAGTCGCTCCACGTCCACGCGCAGGTAGCGGTTCTCCTTCGTGCCCTTCTCCGGCACGCACCGCACGAGCCCCCGGCTCACGTACGTGTAGAGCGTCGCCCGCTTCACACCCAGCAGGGCCGCCGCTTCATCCGCGCGCAGAAGCTCCTCCTCAACTGGATGGTCGAATCGAGATTGAGAACGTCCCCCTGCACGACGCACCATGTTTCGCGTGCCTCCCTGGAGCGGAGTCTCGACTCGACTGGACCCTCCTGTCGAGTTGAACCGCCCGGGGCGAGGCCATTCCAGGCGGGGAGAGCGACCATGAACGTGGACTTTGGACGCACGTCGTCGGACTACGCGAAGCACCGGGCGGGTTTCCCGGAGGCCTTCTACACGCGGCTCGAACAGGACGGCGTGCTCACGCCCGGGCTGCGGGTGCTCGACCTGGGCACCGGCACCGGCACCGTCGCGCGCAACCTGGCCCGGCGCGGCTGCGACGTCACCGCCCTGGACGTGTCCGCGCCGCAGCTGGAGGCCGCCGCCAGGCTCGCCCGTGACGAGGGCCTCCGCGTGGACTTCCGCGAGGCGCCCGCGGAGAACACCGGCCTGCCTTCGGGCGCCTTCGACCGCGTGTTCGCGGGCCAGTGCTGGCACTGGTTCGACCGCGCCGCCGCCGCGCGCGAGGTGCTGCGCCTGCTCAAGCCCGGCGGGAAGCTGATCATCTGCCACTTCGACTGGACGGCCCTGCCCGGCAACCTGCTGGAGGCCACCGAGGCCCTGGTGGAGGAGTTCAGCCCGCGCGTCCAGCTGGCCGTGGATCGCTTCGGCCAGGGCGTGGGCATCTACCCGCAGTGGTTCCGCGACGTGGGGGTCGCCGGCTTCCAGTCCCTGACGTCCTTCACCTTCGACACGCTCACGCCCTACACCCACGAGGCGTGGCGCGGACGGATGCGCGCCAACGCGCGGGTGGGCGCCATGCTCGCGCCCGAGCAGGTGGAGCGCTTCGATGCCGCGCTGGGCGCGATCCTCGCCGCGCGCTTCCCCCAGGAGCCGATGTCCGTTCCCCACCGCGTGTTCGCGCTCATCGCGGAGCGCCCGTGACACAGGAGTCCACCATGTCCTCACCCCACCTCGTTCATTCCGAAGACGTCCCCTGGACCGAGCTCGCCCACGGCAGCCGCGTGGCGCTCAGGCGCAAGCAGCTGGGCGCCGCCGCGCACGGGAGCAAGCTCGGGTGCAGCCTGGTGGAGCTCCCGCCGGGCCGCCGCTCGTGGCCGCTGCACTACCACCTGGGCAATGAAGAGGCCGTCTATGTCCTGTCCGGCTCGGGCTCCATGCGCCTGGGGCAGGAGACGCTGCCCGTGCGCGCGGGGGACTACGTCGCGCTGCCGCCGGGCGCGGAGTGCGCGCACCAGCTCATCAACGACGGCCCGGAGCCGCTGCGCTACCTGTGCTTCTCCACCATGGAGGCGCCGGACGTGCTCATGTATCCGGACTCGAAGAAGGTGGGCGTCTTCGCGGGGGCCGCGCCCGGGGGAGACAAGGCGTCGCGCACGCTGCACGCGTATCTGCCCCTGGACGCGCAGGTGGATTACTGGGAGGGCGAGGAGCCCTGATAGGGTGGCCGGGCCATGGCCTCCCTGCTGGATGCGCTCGACCGCGAGCGGCTGCTCAAGGACCCCGCCGCCGCTTCCGCGCTGGTGCCGAAGGGCGAGCCTCCCCACGTGTCGCTGTTGCGGCTGTGCGACGCGGGCCTGCTCGCGGGCGGGCTCACCGTGGGGTACGGCGTCCGGCCGGATGAGCTGATGGGCCCGCTCACCGCGGCCATGGGCGGCGCGGCCCGGCGGCTCAAGGTGGTGGACGTGCGCGAGCGCCCCGCGCTGGAGCTGCACATCGCCGCGGGCGACGTCACGGAGCGCTGGGAGGTGGAGGACGTGTCCGCGCTCGTGCACAACCTCAACGACCTGTACCGCGACGCGGCGGACGTGCGCGCGGTGGCGGTGCTGGGGGAGTGGGAGGACTCGCTCCAGCTGCTCTGCGTCGAGCGCCGCGCGCTGGGCCGGCTCTTGCGGCAGCCCTTCTTCGCGCCCCTCAACGCGCGGGGGCTCCAGGACCTGGTTGCGTCCCGCTGAGACGGGGAGCCTCTCTCGACCCCGGACGCCCGGTGGGGCACCATGGGGGCATGCGCATCACGCTGGCTCTCTTCGTTGGATTGCTCCTGGCGCAGGTCGCTCGCGCGGAGCCGGATTCCTTTGGCCTGGGCACCGGACGCGATGGGGTGCTGACCCTCACCGCCGGGCAGGGACGGACCCTGGGCATGGATGCGCCGCTGGGCAGGAATGTCGCGGCCGGGGCCAAGGCGCTGGTCGTGTCCGGCCTCAAGGTCTCCCCTGGCGACCTGGTGATGATCCACGACAGCACCGGCCTGTCGCCCGCGCCCGACGTGGGCAACAGCAAGGACGTGTCGCTGGTCGGGCCGGTGACGCTCGGGCGCTGGGAGATGGCGCGGGTGGAGACGGTGTCGTCCACCACGCCCACCACCCTGGGGCTGACCGCGCCGCTGCGCTACGCGTACACGACGGGGCGCACCCAGGTGGTGCGCGTGGCCGAGTACTCCGATGTCATCATCCCGGAGGGCGCGCGCCTCTCCGCGTTGCCGTGGAACGGCAGGTCCGGCGGCATCCTCGCGATGCTGGTGACGGGCAAGGTGAGCAACGACGGCCGCATCGACGCGGACGGCATGGGCTACCTGGGCGGCACCTTCGAGGCGGACACGGCGGGCCTGACGGGCTGCACGGGCCTGGAGCTGGAGCGCGGCAAGGGCGGCTCCATGCGCGGCGAGGGCGCGGCGGGACAGGTCTCCAAGACTGGCATCGCCAACGGGCGCGGCAACCTGGCCAACGGCGGCGGCGGAGGCAACTGCGCGGCCTCTGGCGGTGGCGGTGGCGGCCACGGTGGCGTGGGTGGCAACGGTGGGCGCACGGCCCTGGACGACGGCTCGCGAGACGAGGGCGGGCAGGGCGGCGCGGCGCTGAGCTACTCCGTGTTCGACCGCTTCGCGTTCGGCGGTGGCGGCGGCGCGGGCCAGGGCTTCGATGCGTTCGGCACCAGCGGCGCGGCGGGCGGCGGCGTGGTGTTCATCCGCGCCGCCGCGTTCGACGGCAAGGGCGTGTACAGCGCCTCGGGTTCCACGGCGGGGAGCGCCACGGGCAATGACGGCGCGGGCGGCGGCGGCGCGGGAGGCGCGGTGGTGCTGCGCTCGGCGGATGTGCTGTCCTGCGGCGCGGTCGAGGCGCGCGGTGGCGCGGGTGGCAATGTGACCCTGGACAAGCAGCCCCAGGGGCCGGGCGGCGGCGGCGCCGGTGGCCGGTTGCTGCTGCAGGGCAGTGCCATCACGTGCACGGACAACGTGAGCGCGGGCAACGCGGGCGTGTCCTCCTACCCGGGCGCGGGGTCCTACGGGGCCACCCCGTCCTCCACCTCGGCGCCGGATGCGGGCACCCCGGACGGGGGCCCGTCGCCTGACGGAGGCACGTCCACGGGCACGGTGCAGCTGCTGCCCGAGGGCTACCAGGTGCCCGTGACGCCGGTCCTCTCCATGCCCGCGCAGGGCGAGGTGTCCACCACCACGCGCCCGCGCTTCGCGGGGACCGCGGGCACCAACGGGCCGGTCGTGCGCATCGTCGTGGACGGGCGGGAGCTGGGCGCGACGGTTCCGGGCTCGGATGGCCGCTTCACCTACAACGCCACCACGCCGCTGAGCGCGGGCACGCACCAGGCCGTCGCCTGGGCGGAGGGGCTGGGGGTGGCGAGCAGGCCCTCCGATGCGGTGAGCTTCACCACGCCCGCGGTGGTGCTCGCGGACGGGGGCGTCGTGCAGATGGCCGTGCTGGTGGTGCCCTCGAATGGGGACACGGTGGGCCCCACGCCGCTGTTCGCCGGCACGGCGGCCAATGGCGTGAACGTGGGCGTGGTCATCGACGACGGGCCGGACCACCTGGTGCCGTTGGACCTGCTGGGGCGCTTCCGCTACCAGGTTCCGGCCTCTTCGCCGCTGAGCGTGGGCTCGCACAAGGTCACGGTGCACTCGCACAACGAGGCGGGCGAGGACGGCCCGTACTCGGACGTCGTGGGCTTCGAGGTGGTGGTGCCCGGCGCGGACGGCGGCACGGACACCGACGCGGGCCCGGTGGATCCGGTGGTGCCCATGGTGGTCGTGCCCGCGGAGGGCGCCACGGTGGAGCCGACCTTCGCGTTCGTGGGCGTGGCGCTGCCCGGCACGACCGTGCGGCTGGAGCTGGACGGCACCTCGCTCGCCACCGCGACCGCGGATGAAGAAGGCGTCTTCCGCCACGTGCTGACGGCGGACAAGGCGCTCGCGACGGGGGCGCACAAGGTCGTCGCGCAGGGGGTGACGGACGAGGGCGAGGCGGGGCCGCGCTCACCCGAGGTGGGCTTCCAGGTGCGGGGCCCCACCAACCTGGACGTGGGCTGCGGCTGTGGCTCGGCGCCCGCGGGGATGATCAGCCTGTGGGCGCTGGTGGGCCTGGGCGCCCTGGCGCGCCGCCGCCGTTCGCGGAGCTGAGGGACCCGCCAGGCGTCCGGAGGGGGCTCCGGAAGAGGCTCCGGAGGGGGCGTCGGGCGCCGCGTGGGGGTGGCCGTTATCTTCCCGCGCTCGAAGGCGTCCCGGCTCCCGGGACGACAAGGGTGTCGCGCGTGACGACGGACGTGTCCTCGGAAGAAGCTCCCTCGCGGCGGACAAGGCGCTCGGCCGGTGCCCGCAACTGGCGGTGGGCGGTGTCCCTGCTCCTGGGGTTGGGCCTGCCTACCCTGCTGCATGTCTATATCGGCGTGCGCCTCTTCTCCGCGCCCGGCTGGCCCGCTCCCTGGGCCGCGCTGGGGTGGGGCCTGCTGGGCCTCTGCTACCTCCTCCTGCTGGCGGGCTTGCGCGCCGCGCGTCGTGGTGAGGCCACCGGCTTCACCCGCGTCATCCAGTGGGGCGCGTACCTCTGGCTGGGCGCCTTCGGTGTGTTCCTCACCGCCGTGCTGGCCTCGGACGTCGTCGGGGCCGTGCTGTCCTTGTCCGGCGCCGTCACCGACATGCACGCGCTCGCCCGGGGCCGCGCGGCCGCCGTGCTGGCCACCGCCGTGCCCGCCGTGGCCTTCGCCTTCGTCACCGCGCGCGGCAAGGCCCGCGTGGAGCGCACCACCGTGGCGCTGAAGGACCTGGGCCCGGGCCTGGAGGGCCTGCGCGTCGTGCAGCTGTCCGACGTGCACGTGGGCCCCACCCTGGACGGCGTGTGGCTCCAGCGCGTGGTGGACCAGGTCAACGCCCTCAAGCCGGACCTGGTCGCCATCACCGGCGACCTGGTGGACGGCTCCGTGGACGAGCTGCGCGACCAGATGACGCCGCTTGCCTCCCTCAAGGCCCCGCTGGGCGTCTACTACGTCACCGGAAACCACGAATTCTACCACGGCGCACGCGCCTGGATGGCCGAGGTCGCCCGGCTGGGCATCACCGTCCTCACCAACGAGCACCGCGTCGTGGAGCGCGGCGGCGCCCGGCTCGTCGTCGCGGGCGTCACCGACCACGACGCGGGCCACATCGCTCCACCCCTGGCGAGCCGCCCCGACCTCGCGCTCGCCGGCGCCCCGCCGGACGTGCCCCGCCTGCTGCTGGCCCACCAGCCCCGCACCGCCCTCTCCCTGGAGGGCCTGCGCGTGGACCTCCAGCTGTCCGGCCACACCCACGGCGGGCAGATCTTCCCCTTCATGTTCTTCGTGAAGCTCCAGCAGCCCGTCGTGAAGGGCCTGGCCACCGTCGCCGGGACCCGGGTCTATACGCACCGCGGCACCGGCTACTGGGGCCCCCCCATGCGCCTGGGCCCCGCCCCGGAGATCGCATCCCTCACCCTGGTAGGAGCTCCCAGTTCTGACGGAGATTCAAGCCAAGCTTGATATTTCCGTTCTTGCTGCTTATTGTTGGGGTGTGTCCAGCGCATCGTCTTCCCTCCTAGTCCCGGAATTCGCTTTCAGCCGTCCCACGGCGCCCGCGGCCCCGGGGGCGCGGCGAGGGGTTCGGGGCCCGGCTTCGGGGCCCCGGGCGGGGAAGGCGGCGCCGACGCTGCTGGTGATTTCCGAGGCCCCCGAGGTCCGGCTGGCGGTGGCGCGGGAGGTGGGGTTGCGGTGCCGGCTGGTGACGGCGCTGGGGGCGACGTCGGCGGACCGGCGGCTGGACGTGGGCGTGACGGTGGACGGGCTGGTGTTGGATTTGGACGCGGATCGCCGCGTCGTGAGCGACTTCCTCTGCCGGTTGGTGGACCGGGGCTTCCACGGCCCGCGCATCCTCCTGTCCTCCGGCTTCCGTCCCGAAGCGAGCTCCTCCTTCCCGACGGCCTGCCATACCCACTTCGCACTCGGCCGGCCCTGGCGGGCGGGAGAGCTGCGTTCGCTCCTGGAGAGAGTCCTTGGCGTCTCCCACGTCGCTCCATCCGCAAGCCGTCCGTGACTCCCGCCGTGACGCTCCCCGCCTGGCGCCGTTGACGGCGCGGGTGGCGGACGCGGGCCACGGGCTGTTCACCGGCATCGCCGGGGCGTCCGCGGGCGCCGCGCGCAGCGCGTACCTGGCGCTGATGCTCTTCGCCGGCGGCGTGGCCCGCTGCGCGACGGGGCGCAGGCGTGAGGGGCTGCCCCAGCTCAAGCGCTCCCTGTTCCGCGTGGCGCAGGTGCCGGTGGACCTGGTGCTGATGCTGGGCGGGCGCGTGCTGTCCGCCGTGCAGGTGGTGACGGGCCTGGAGCCCGTGGGCCGGCGGCTGACGGACGCGGAGATGGACCGGCTGCGCCCCATCTTCGGCGACAGCGTGGACTTCCGCTGCGTGCGCGTGAAGGAGGGGGCCCTGGGGCTGCTGGGCCTGCCGGGCCGCGCGTTCGCCCACGGCGACATCCTCTTCGTGCCCCCCGGCTACGGCGCGGTGGGCTTCCGGCTGCTGGTGCACGAGCTCACCCACGTCTGGCAGCACCAGCACGGCGGCACGGGCTACCTGAGCGGCGCGCTCGCCGCGCAGTACGTGGGGGACGGCTACGACTGGCGCAAGGCCGTGGGCCACCGGCGCTGGGCGGAGCTCAACCCGGAGCAGCAGGCGCAGTTCATCGAGGACGCCGCCGACGCCCAGCTCATCCCCCACGTGGGCCGCCCCACGCCCCAGCAGCGGCTGCGCGGCTGGAGCGACGCCGCCCTGTGCCTGCTGGACGAGGCCCTGGACTGCCTCTACGCCGGCCGCGGCGCGCCTTGAGGCCTTCAGCGCAACCCCGGGCCCCCGAACCTGGAGAATCCTTCACGGCTTCCGGGAGTTGCGTGTCGTTTCATGTGGGCTAATGGCGCCATGAACGGCGTGCCTCCAGTGGGCGGGGGGAATGCAGGACTACCTCCCATATAGGGATGGGCCCGGGTGACGTGGCGGGTTATAACGACCTCTGAACCGTTCCGGCGGTGGAGGGGTCGCGGGCCTTGCGGCCCCCCACCGGGGACGTCACGTGCAAGGTTGATGTGGTGAAAACCCACCCCCGAGGTCCTCTCGCTTCCGGTCGCGTCCGGAAGAAGCCCCGTATGGCGCCGGCGTCGGCGGCGGCGCTGTCGCGGCGGCAGTTGGAGCGCAAGCTGGCGGTCAGCGTGGGGGCGGCGGCCCGGGCCGCGCGGCTGCGGGCTGGCCTCACGCAGGCGGACGTGGCGGACCGCGTCGGCATCGCGTCGGAGGTCTATGGCCGGCTGGAGCGGGGCAAGATGATGCCCAGCGTCCCCACGCTGTTCCGGCTGTGCCTGGCGCTGCAGCTGTCCGCGGACGCGTCGCTGGGGCTGGCCCTGGCGGCGGCGGCGGGCGCGGGGCTGTGGGAGGAGGACTCCACGGACAAGGACGACCTGCCGGAGATGCGCCGTCTGCTGCGCGCGGTGCGCCGGCTGCCGCGTCCCCAGCTCAAGCTGATGAGCCTGGTGGCCAGCGCCATCCTGCCCACGCGCCGCTGAAGGAGCCTGACGCCCGTTCAGGGCGCGGACGCGGGAGGCCGGGCCGGAGGGGCGGGGCTCTTCGTCACCCGCCACACCCAGCCGGACGGGGTGGTGTCCCGGTGCCCGGTGTTCACGTCCACCGCGTACACGTCCAGGGTGTGCTCGCCCACGGGCAGGTCCTTCAGGCGCCACGGGGACTCGCAGGGGATGTAGAGGCTGCCATCCAGCGAGCACCAGAACACGGGCTTCAGCGTGGTGGCGGTGAAGACGAAGGTGGCCTCCCTGGAGGGCGTGGCCCCCGGGGGCCCTTCGTCGATGAAGGTGTCCGGCCCGTCGTTCCCCGCGCGCGCCAGCGACGGCGGGAAGAGCACCGGCGTCAACATGAGGCCCAACAGCAATGACGCGAGCAGTCCGTGAGGGAGGTATCGCAGGGACGGCGGGGGAATCATGAGCAGGCTCGCGTGACGCCGGAGGCCGCGCGAACCCTGTCTCGGTGCATGTCGTGGAAGAGCGCTCTGGAAGGACTGGGGCGTTTCATGGCGTCCGGGGAAAGGGAAGGGCGACTTGCCTCCAAGGTGGGGATGGATCCGAAAGGGTGCGCCCCGTCCGCGAGGCGGGGCCGGGCATCCACGGTGCGACGTGACGCGGAGGGCCAATGTCCTCCAGCGGAAAGGGTGCGGCGCCACCTGTGCGCTCGACGGGCGGTGATGGCACGCGTCACGGGGCCGCGCTTGTCAGGGCGGATATCCCCTGGCCTCATGGATGCCGGCCGGGACCTGCCGCGCACGAACGCCATCGCCCATGACCTTCGCGAAGAGGAGCACGTCCTGGTGGGTCGCCGCGTTGCTGCTCGCGGTGTGTCTGCCGTGGCCATCGCCCGCTCGCGCGCAGTCTCCTGACGCGCCGTGGACGGAAGGGGACGGCGGCCTGGACGGGGGCGGGGGGCCGGTGGCGAAGGAGGCGGAGCTCCAGCGCACGGACGCGGGCTGGGCGGTGGAGACCGGCGCGGGGCCGGAAGTGGCGGACGGCGGCCCCGCAGTGGCCGCCTTCGTGCCGCCCGCGCTGGTGCGGGACTCGCCCGCGCCGTACCCGCCCTCGCTGGTGGGCGAGGGCGTGGCGGGGACGGTGAAGCTGGAGCTGCTGGTGGACGAGGCCGGCGAGGTGGACACCGCCACGCTGGTGGAGGGCGTGCACCCGCTGCTCAACGAGGCCGCGCTGCACGCGGCGCCCTCGCTGCGCTTCTCTCCCGCGATGATGGAGGGCCAGCCCGTCGCGGTGCGCCTCTTCTTCGAGTACCGCTTCGAGGCGCCCATGGCGGTGGCCGCCAACGCGGACGGTGGCACGCTGGCGCCGTCAGGGCCCATCACCCTCAAGGGCCTGGTGCGGGAGAAGGGCAACCGCCGGCCGCTGATTGGCGCGACGCTGGTGTCGGACGCCGCGCCGGACGCACCGGTGCAGACGGACGAGAACGGCCGCTTCGAGGCGCGCTTCCCCACGGGCGGCCAGGCGGTGCGGGTGTCCGCTCCCGGCCACAAGCCCAGCGTGTTCCGCGAGGCGCTGAAGGCCAGCGAGTCGCTGGAGGTCGTCTACGGCCTGGAGCCGCTCGTGGTGAACCCCTACGAGACCGTGGTGCGAGGCGACCGCGAGCGCACGGAGGTGAGCCGCATCACGCTGCACGACGCGGAGCTGCGCGAGGTGCCCGGCACCATGGGCGACCCCTTCCGCGTGGTGATGCTGCTGCCGGGCGTGGGCAGCATGCTGTCCGGCGTGGCGTACCCGGTGGTGCGCGGCAGCCAGCCCGCGTCCACGGGCTACTTCCTGGACGGCATCCGCATCCCCATCCTCTTCCACCTGTTCCTGGGGCCCGCGGTCATCCACCCGGACTTCCTGGACGCCATCGACTTCTACCCGGGCTCGCCGCCGCCGCAGTACGGCCGGCTGATGGGCGGCGCCATCGACGGGCGCCTCACCCGCCCTCGCGACGACCGCGTGCACGGCAGCGCCTACGCGGACTTCATCAACGCGGGCTTCTTCCTGGAGACGCCCTTCAAGTCCACCGGCACCAACGTCAGCCTCGCCGGGCGCTATTCCTATACACCGTGGATCATCGCGCTCGCGGCCAATCAGTTGCAGGACCCGCCGCCGCCGGGGCGCACCAACCCGAAGGTGGTGTTGGACTTCTGGGATTACCAGGCCCGCGTGGAGCAGGACGTGGGCAGAGGCAAGCTGCGGCTGTTTGCCTTTGGCTCGTCGGACACCTTCGGCTCCGAGGCGCAGGACGACCAGGGCGACACCGCGCTCCAGTCCATCAACTTCCACCGCGTGGACCTGCGCGGCCGCCACCCGCTGGGCAAGGGCGAGCTCGAGCTTGGCGGCACCTGGGGCCTGGACCGCTTCGCCGTCGTGTCGCGCGGGCCGGACGCCGGGGACGAAATCTACATCGACCAGGACAACTACTCCGGGCGCCTGGGCTACAGCGTGCCGTTGGATGCGCGGCTCCTCCTGCGCGCGGGCGCGGACGTGGAACACAAGCGCGCCATCGTGGACGTCCTCCGGACGGAGAACGGCCAGCCGGTGGACGCGGACTCGGTGCGCGTGCCCGTGGCGCTGGCCACCTTCACCGGCGCGTACGCGGAAGGCGTGTGGACCCCGACTGACAGCTGGACGGTGGTGCCCGGCCTGCGGCTGGACGCCTACCACCTGTCCGGCGGGTTCGACTACAAGGTCATCGAGCCGCGCCTCACCGTGCGCCGCAAGCTCAGCGACACCGTGACGCTCAAGGGGGGCGCGGGCATCTTCCACCAGCCGCCCACCACCCTCATCAGCCTGCCCGTGGTGGACGTGGGCAGTCTGTTGTTGGGCCTCCAGGAGGGCGTCCAGCTCTCCACCGGCGTGGAGTGGAAGGCCTTCGAGAAGTGGGAGGTGGGGCTGGATGTCTATGTGAACCCCATGGTGCGCACCATCGAGCTCACGCCCTTCTCCGACGAGGGCCTGCAGGACGACCTGGATGGCGTTGGCAATCCAGATGAGCCGCCACCTCCCGGCCGGGGGCCCCGTCAGGACGGCTTCCGCCGGGTGCGCGCGCGGCAGATCGACATCGGGAAGCCGCCCGTCAGCCGGGACGACTGGAACCTCCCGGACTTCACCAGCCATGGCCTGGCGTATGGCCTGGAGTTGCTCATCCGCTACCCGCTGGGGAACAACTGGTTCGGTTGGCTGTCGTACAGCCTCCAGCGCAGCACGCGGCGCACCACCTTCTATCGATATGACTCATCAGGCCGGGCCATCTCCGAGGCCAGCGCGGACCTGCCCTTCGCGTTCGACCAGACACACATCCTGAACCTGGTGGTCAGCCACAAGTTCTCCAACAACATCACCCTGGGAGGCGTGGTCCACTTCAACACCGGACGCCCCGAGTACGGCACCCTGGGAAGCCAGACGCACCGCGAGGGCACCGACTCCGACGGCCGCCCCGCCTGGGTGCAGGTGGACAGGGATCAGGCGGACCGGCTGCCGCCCTTCTTCCGCTTCGACCTGCGCGTCTCCAAGGCCTGGGCCTATGACACCTTCAGCCTGGAGGCCTACCTGGACATGCTCAACGTCACCCTCAACACGGAGACGCTGGGCTTTGACTACCTGGGAGGTGGTTACACCCGGCAACCCCTGACCAAGAGTGCGGTGGGTCTGCCCATCGCCCTGCCCATCATCGGCGTCAAGGGCCGGTACTGACCTGCCCCGGAGGGCAGGTCCAGTGCTCGGGGGTGAGCACTCTTTCGCGCCCCCTGCCCCGCAGGGCTGCTCCACTCGTGGCGAGATGTGTCAGTATTCCGCGAGACGCGGGTTTTTCCAGCCTGCCCGGCACCGACGTGATGGGTGGGGAAACAGACCCGTAGCGTCGGGGGGAGTACGATGATGGGTTTGTCCTGGGGGCCAGGCATGGCTCCGGCATGGGAACTGTCCGCAGACAGCGAGACGCCCTGCATCCTCCTCGAGCCGCTGTTCGGGGAGACGGGGGATGCGCTCGACTTCCGGTGGACGTCCATGAACGTCCCGGCGGAGGGCTGGGTGCGCTCCCTGGAGCTGGGCCGTCACGTCTCCCTGTGGGCGCGGGACGGCGCCGCGCTGTTCGACGTGGCGGCGTTCGTGCGCGTGCTGATGCGCGGTGTGCCGCACGTGGGGCTGGTGCCGGGGGACCCGGCGGGGCGGCGGTACGTGGTGGTGCGGCACGGAGAGGGATTGGCGCTGTGGCTGTTGCCGCGCGACGAGGGCCAGGCGGCGGATGCCCACCAGGCGGCGAGGGAGCGGGCGGCGCGCGAGGAGGTGGAGGCGGCGCTGGCTCGGGCGGAGCAGACGGTGAGCGCGCTGCGAGAGGCGGAGGAGCGCTACCGGCTGGCCACGCGCGCCACGCATGACGTGTTGTGGGACTGGCACTTCGCCACGGACCGCGTGCGGTGGGACCCGGGGACGGGGGACGCGTTCGGCCACGCCACGTCCATCCTGGAGCACAAGCTGGGCTGGTGGGGCGAGCGCGTGCACGACGACGACCGGGACCGGGTGGTGGACCGGCTGGTGGAGTTCGTCGCGTCCACGGGGGACGTCTGGAGCGAGGAGTACCGCTTCCAGCGCGCGGACGGCAGCTGGGCGCACGTGCTGGACCGGGGCGTGCTGGCGCGCGACGACGAGGGGCGCCCGGTGCGGATGATTGGCTCGATGATGGACGTCACCGAGCGCACCCGCCAGCTGGAGTCGATGGTGGAGGAGGCGCGCTTCCGCGAGCGCTTCATCGGCATCCTGGGGCATGACCTGCGCAACCCGCTCAACGCCATCGTGCTGTCGGCGCGGGCGCAGAAGCGCCGGGGACCGCTGGAGTGCACGCCGGAGCAGCACCGCCAGCACGCGCAGCGGATTGAAGCGTCCGCGACGCGCATGGGGAACATGATCGCGGACCTGCTGGATTTGACGCGCGCCCGGCTGGCCGGCGGCATCCCGCTGCGCAAGGGCCCCACGGACCTGGGGGCGGTGTGCCAGCAGGTGGTGGACGAGCTGTCCGCGGCGTACCCGGACCGCGCGGTGGCGGTGGACGTGGACGGCAAGGCGGAAGGGGAGTGGGACGCGGAGCGGCTGGCGCAGGTGCTCTCCAACCTGGTGGGCAACGCGCTGGAGCATGGCAGCCCGGAGGCGCCGGTGTTCCTGCGCTGCTGGGCGAAGGGCGAGCACCAGGTGCTGGAGGTGCAGAACCCCGGCGCTCCCATCCCGGAGGAGCTGCGCGAGCGGCTGTTCGATCCGTTCCGCCAGGGCGAGGGCGAGCGGGGGCAGGGCGGCCGGCGCAACAGCGGGCTGGGGCTGGGGCTGTTCATCGTGAAGGAGATCGTCCAGGCGCACGGGGGAACGGTGGAGGTGACGTCGACGCAGAAGGACGGCACCACGTTCACGGTGCGGCTGCCGCGGCCGCCGCGCCCGAAGGCGAAGGCCAAGGCGGGGCGGGGGCGGACGCGAACTGCCTGATCTTTCGGAAGGGGTCAGCGTTCGCCGCCGTGCGGTGAAGGGGAGGAGCGTCCGCCGCCGCACGCCGCGCGTGTTGGGCGAAGGACCGAAGGGGATGGGCCGGGAGGGCAGGGGCACTGCGCGCTTCATTGGCTTGCGTTTACCGGTTGATCCGACCGCACGGCTCGTGCGGCCACCCACGCGGAGGCAGTCCCCATGCACCTCAATTCCCCTCGCAATTCCCTGTTCCGTTCCTCCCTCTGGACGGCGCTCTGTCTGGCCGCGGCCCTGGTGGGGTGCGGCGCTCCCGTCGACGAAGGCTCGGACGTCCCGGGCCAGTCCTCGGACGCGCTCGCATCCACCAATGGCATGACGTTGAACGGCATGACGTTGAACGGCATGACGTTGAACGGCATGACGCTCAATGGCTTGCTGGTGAATGGCTTGTCAGTGGCGGGGCTGTCCACGAACGCATTCCAGAGCTGGTTCCAGCAGGATCCCGCGTTGGCGGACATGGTGATGCGCTACGTGGTGAAGTGCTCGATGGGGGCGGGGGTGACGTTGTCGTATCAGTCTCCGGCCACGGGGACGCGCTACGCCTGGGAGGGGAGTCTGGGGTTGGCGCAGGGGTGGTCGAGCGGGCAGCCGGCGACGGTGGCGGAGCAGCAGGTGGTGAGCGCGTGCCTGGCGGCGCACGCGAACAAGTATGGCGTGCACGTGAACATCTCCCTGCTGGGACGAGACGCGGCGGGCGGAGCGGTGCCGTACACCTCGGAGGAGCTGAATACATACAGTGAGAAGGAGGCGTGCTTCTTCGGCAACCTCTTCACGTCCGAGGGCGTGTTCGCGGCGAATGACGGCGCGTACCTGGACTATGACGAGAGCACGGTGCGCACGTGCGGCCTGTCGTCCTGGAGTGACACGACGTCGTGCTCGCCCATGAAGCACGTGGGCGCGTGCCGGTACTACTGCACGCTGGACGCCACGAAGACGTACTACACGCGCTGCACGTACAACGGCGTGAACTACCGCCCCATCACCACGCGCATGTTGCCCCAGGACATCTACCGCTGCGGCGACGGCGTGTGCCAGCTGACGGAGAAGTGCGGCACCGGCAACACGGCCGACAGCTGCGCGGCGGACTGCGGCGCCTGCCCGTAGCCACGGGCAGGGTGGGGCTTCTCAGGTGGGGCGGGCCCGCGCGGCGTGGAGCCGGTAGCGCGTGACGAGGTCCCCCCACCAGCGGCCAATCATGGCGACGGTGGCCGCGCCGTCCAGGCCGTGGCGCACGGGGTGGTCCATGCGGATGGCGTCCCAGCCCCGGTGCTCCAGCACGACGCGGGTGCCGCCGAAGGTGGGCTCGAAGCGGACGTCGACCTCGGTGAACTCCCCGGGGGCGAAGTTGCTCGCGCGCCACTGGAAGACGAGCCGCGCGCCGGGCTCCCAGACGAGCACGCGGCCAATCTCGAAGACGTCCTCCTCGAAGGACTCCAGCAGGCGTCCGCCGGGGCCGGGCGGGTCGAAGCGCAGGACGCCTCGGGGGTTCTTGACGGAGCGGTAGCGCGGGCCCTTGTTCCACCAGAGGTCGGTCTCCTCGGTGAAGACCTCAAAGGCGTCCAGCGGGGACACGGCGACGAAGGTGGTGACGCGGGCGCGGTCCGCGGTCATGACTTGCGGCCTCCGGAGGGCTTGGGGCCCCGGGTGCGCTCGGCGTGGGCCTTGAAGGCGCCCAGCTGGTCCTCCCAGAAGGACTCCACCTCGTCCAGCCAGCCGCGCAGGGCGGCGAAGGGCTCCGGGCGCAGCGAGTAGACGCGCACGCGGGCGTCGTCCGAGTCGATGCGCTCCTCCACGAGCCCTGTCTGCCGCAGGACGCGCAGGTGACGGGACATGGCCGGAGGGCTCATGTCGAACGCGGCGGCCAGCTCCCCGGCCGGCTGGGGCCGGCGACGCAGCCGGTCCACGACGCCCCGGCGCGTGGGGTCGGCGAGGGCGGCCAGGGTGCGGTCGAGCGCGGACGGGGTGGCCATGGCGGAGAGCCTACTTCGGCCCGGCGACGCGCGCGGTGAACCACCAGCGGTGGCCCTCCAGGTCCTGGGCGCCATAGGAGCGGTTGGTGCCCCAGTCGTCGCCGTAGTTCTTGGTCTCGGGCTCCTGGAAGATGACCGCGCCCGCCGCGCGCGCCTGGGCGCAGTGGGCGTCCACGTCGTCCACGTAGACCATGAGCGTCTGCGTGTTGACGCCGTCGTGCAGCCGCGGGCTCTGGTGGAGCCCGTGGCGCCCGGAGGAGTTCACCATGATGACGCCCTCGCCGTAGACCAGCTCCGAGTGCACGATGGTGTTGTCCGCGCCCTCCACCCTGAGTCGCGTCTGGAAGCCGAAGGCGCGCTCCAGCCAGTCGATGGCGGCGGGGGCGTCCACGTAGAACAGACTGGAAGAGATGCGCGGCCAGTCCTGGGGAATGGGCTTCATGGCGGTGACTCCTGGAGGATGGAAAGTCGTTAACGTCAGGGCGAATGATTAACCCTGACGTTAACGGTCGTCAATCCACCAGGGCCGCTAGCGGTACTGGAAGCCGCCGGGCGCCCGAGGGGCCAGGGTGGGGTCGGTGGGCGGCGCCTCCTTGGTGCCGAGGATGGCCGGGAAGGAGGGCGTGAGCTGCCCGACGTACAGCAGGCCCTGGAGTCCCTCGGCGGAGGGGGGGCGCAGCTGGATGTACGGACTCAGGCCGGCGCGGGCCGCCACTGCTGGCGCGGGCGTGGCACCCACGATGCCGCAGATCAGCTTGCTGTCGCGGCTCAGGTCGCAGCCCCAGCGCGTGCCCTGCGCGTAGCTCATGTCCAGCACGACGAGCGACCGGTCCTTCATCAGGTGCGCCATGGGCGTGAAGGACGGGTCCCACTGCGTGCCCTTCTGCATCTGGGTGTGGGTGTTGCCCGCGAGCACCACCTGGACCTCGTCCGGCCTCGCGGCGCGGCGCTTCGTCCAGACCTGGGCCAGGGCCGCGTCGCGTTCGCTGCCGTTCATCACGTCCGTGTCATAGGCCACGACCGACACCCGCAGGCCCGCCGCGCGCAGGGCGCGCATGCGGTCGATGAGGTCGAGCACGGCGCGGCTGCTGCGGCCGTCCTGGTACGGGCGGTTCCAGAAGCGGCCCTCCAGCAGCGCGTCCTGGTCGGCCGGGGCGCCGGGGCTCGCGAGGTATGCGTCCACGCGCGCCTGCTCCGTGTCGGGGATGGACAGGCCCAGCGTCACGGCGAGCCCTGTCTGGGCCGCCTGGCATGCTACGTGGCCCACCACGTCCGGCACTTCGTTGGAGCCCAGTTGCTCGCCGATGAGCAGCGTGAGGCCCGGGTGCAGCAGCTCCGGCAGGCCGCGCACGGGCGTGGTGCACGGGCCTGCCGCGACGGCGTCTTCCTTCCAGCGCCCCAGGTAGAACTCCGGCGCGCGCACGGCGGTGGGGCGCTTCTCCTCCACCGCGTTGCCCGCGATGACTTCGACAGAGGGTGCGGACTCCAGCCGCAGGGTGAGGGCCTGCTCCAGGTCCAGGTCGCGGGTGCCGTGCTGGGCGCCTTGCAGCATGGACAGGCGCCTGGTCTCCGCGTCGTCCTGGTCGAAGTCCACGTTCTTCACGAAGGGCTGGGCCTGCTGTTCGGCGCGCTCCAGGTAGATCTTCCACCAGACCTTCTTCCACTCGACGTCATTGCCCATTGTCTGCTGCGTCATGCGGAAGATGCGGACGACGGACTGACGCGGGGCCACGGTGATGCCGGTCACCAGGTAGCGCGTGTACGTGGTGTTGCGTGTCCCGGCCCGGTCCGGCTCGGACCAGGTGGTGACGAGCTGGTGGGGGTCCTCTGTTTCCTCGAACGTGTAGCCCTGCTCTTCCAGCAACTGGCGCGTGGCGGCGAGCGCCTCCGTCAGGGGCTTCTGGAAGACGTGCTCGTACTTGGGCAGCTCCGACTCGGGTGCCCGCTTCGAGTGGGCGCAGCCCGTGGACATCAAGAGCAACGCGACGACGAGCCAACGACGATGCATTCCTGTCCCCCTCCGAGAGAAGTGCGAAGCGCCTCTGATTAAAGCCTGCTCATCGCCGGAAACGCCAGGGGGCGCGTGGTGCTTCGTGGCGGCTGCCTACGCGGGTGGACCCGTTTGGGATGCATCGCCCGACTCCGCGCGCCGGCTTCATTTTTTGTTCCGGAGCCCCATTCACACCCAAATGTTATCATGATTCCATCATGACCCGATTTTCAGGCACTCCCTGCGAACAGCAGTGGTAAGGCCAGTGCACTCAACGTCTGGCATTCACCGTCCCGGCGCCAGAAGGCTCCGGGGGCCCTCGCGGGATGTCCTCTCATCATGCCTCGCTCCTCCGCCGTCTTGTCGCGGTCACTCCTCGGAGTGCTTGTCGCCGTGACACTGCTCTCCTGTCTGTCCTCTTCCGCGCCCGAGAAGGATTCGCCAGAGGTGGCGTCATCATCGCCTCCCACGATCCAGGCTCCCTTTGATGTCTCCGCGGTCATGCGACAGGTCCACTTCGCCTTTCGTCCCGATGGACAGGCGTGGAGCGGGGGCCACTCCACCTACGGTGTGACGGCAGGACCCGAGGGGCTGACACTGACGCCCTTCATGCCTCCGGGCGCGGTGCCCCCCGCGCAGCGCGTTCCTGCTCAGCGAGCGAACACGAAGGGTGCGCCGCTCAGTCTGGGCGCCATGCGCTGGCATCGCGGAGTCCAGGGCGCCGCGCAGAGGGCGGAGCCGGGACGATTGGAGCGGACCGGCCACCTCACCCTGGTTCGGGATGGCGTCGTCGAGCACCTGCGCAACACGGAGGACGGGCTTCAGCAGGAATGGGTCTTCTCCTCGGCGCCCAGGGGCTCGGGGGAGCTGGTGATGACGCTGCCCGCGAAGGGGTTGACCTATGTCGGCGCCACGGACAAGGGCCTCCACTTCAAGGATGAGCAGACGGGGCTGGGCGTTCGCTACGGCCATGCGGCCTGGGTAGAGGCTTCCGGCCGAAGCACGCCGGTCCTGGCGCGGTACGTCGCGGGAGCCCTCCAGCTCCGGGTACCCGAGGAGGTGGTGTCCTCGTCCGTGTTCCCCGCCACCGTGGCGCCCGTCATCTCTCCGGAGTTCGGCATGGATCAGCCCGTGCCAGGGCGGCAGACCTCACTCCATGAAAAGCCGGCCGTGGCTTCGAATGGCGCTGACTCCCTCGTGGTCTGGGAGGACTTCCGAGAGGGCATCATGCAGGTCTACGGGACCCGCGTGTCGAGCTCCGGGGCGGTGCTGGATTCCTTGGGCCTCGACATCTCTCGCGGCGCCAGGTCCGTCTCGGATGTCTCCGTGGCCTCCAACGGTGCGGACTACCTGGTCGCCTGGACCGAGCGGACCGAGAGCACCACTCGCGCCATGGCTGCGCGGGTGACCGGAGGAGGAGGACTGCCGGACACCGCGCCGTTCATCCTCACCCAGCAGAACTCGTACTCCCCAGCCGTGACGTCCAATGGGACGGCCTACTTCGTCACGTGGATCGGCACCGGCGGGGTGTTCGGTTCGCGCGTGACGAGCGCGGGTGAAGTCGAGGATCCGATGGGGATCGCCATCTCCACGTCGGCGGGCGCGAAGAGCCAGCCCGCCGCGGCCTCCAATGGCACGGACTATTTCGTGGTCTGGGAGGATGAGCGCAACGACGGGGTGGGCGACATCTTCGGGGCACGGGTCTCCGGCCTGGGCGTCGTGCTGGACGCGCAAGGAATCGCATTGGCCACGGGGACGCATTCACAGCGGACGCCCTCGGTGGCCTCCAATGGCAGCGACTACCTCGTTGCCTGGAAGGACACGGTCAACATCGACGAGTCGGACATCTTCGGGACGCGTGTCACGAGCACGGGTGCGGTGCTGGACGGCCCCGGGTTCGAAATCTCCACCGCCGAAAAGATGCAGGCCAATCCATCCGTTGCTTCAAACGGGGAGGACTATTTCGTCGTCTGGACGGACAATCGCTCGGGCTACAACGGCCTCCGTGGGACACGCGTCACGAATGGGGGGACCGTGGTCGATGTGGCCGGACAGGAGCTCTCCCCGAGCGGCGACTCTCCGGCGGTGGCCTTCAACGGGACCGACTACTTCATCGCCTGGGAGAGCGGTTGGGATGCCTTCGGGATGCGGGTGACGCAAGCAGGCGGCATCCTCGATTCAACGGGGATCATCCTCGCCTTGGCGGCCAGCACACAGACCGCCCCCGTGGTGGCTTCGAATGGCACGGACTTCCTTGTCGTCTGGTACGACAGGCGCAACCTCGGGGAGAGCATCGTCGGCGTGCGCGTCGACCCCCTGGGCGAGGTCCTGGATCCGTCGGGACTCGAGATCGCCTTGGGAACGGCCGACGGGATGGCCTACTTCCGCCCCACGGTGGCGTCCAATGGGACCGACTACCTCGTTGGCTGGGTGGGCTATGGCCATTCGCAGGGGCGGATTTTCGGCACACGGATCACCCGCACAGGCGAGGTGGTGAAGCCAGGGGGCCTTCCCCTCTCTCCCGCGTCCCTTGGGAGCGCCACCTCCCCCAAGCTGGCCTCGAATGGCACGGACTACCTCCTCGTCTTCGAGGCGTCCGAGGAGCAGTGGACCCCCCGATTCCTCGCGGGGGTGCGGGTCTCTGGTGCGGGCGTAGCCCTGGATGCCTCGGCATTCCTCATCACCCCCTCGCTTGGTGAGTACGGCACCCATGCCGTGGCGTCCAACGGCAAGGACTATCTCGTTGCCTGGTCGGCGAACGGCAGCAGTGACTGGGACATCCATGCCTCGCGGGTGACGAGCACGGGAGCGGTGCTGGACCCCGCGGGACTGATCATCTCCGCGGAGCGATACAACCAGCGATTCCCTTCGGTGGCTTCGAATGGAACGGACTACCTGGTCGCATGGGCAGGCTTCAGCGGGAGGAACATTCCTCATATCTATGGAGCCCGGGTGACGAGCGGGGGAGCGCGGCTCGACCCAGCGGGGTTCGTCATCGCCACGGAGCACTACCAGCGCCATCCCTCGGTGGCCTCGATGGGTACGGAATACCTGGTCGCATGGCAGGACAACGTGGTGAACAGCCCTGACTCCAATGTCTACGGGGCGCGGGTCACGAGCGCGGGCATTGTTCGTGAGCCTCAGGGGTTTGTCATCGCGGGGAGCACTGACAACGAAGAGACCCCCGCGGTGGTGTTTCTGGGAACCGGCAGGACAGCCCTCGTCGCCTACCCGCACGACGACAGGACGGCGCCCTACTGGGGCTACCGGATCCGGGGACGGCTCGTGACATTCAATGACAACCGTCCGCCCGCGGCCGTGGGACAGTCCGTGTCCACGCCAGTGGAGACCCCCCTGCCCCTGACGCTCCAGGGCACGGATCCGGATGGGCAGAGCGTGACCTATCAGCTCTTGACGCAGCCCCAGCACGGCACGCTGACTGGCTTTGGAGCCAACCCGACCTATCAGCCCGCGGCCCGCTACTCCGGCCCGGACAGCTTCTCCTTCCGTGTGTCGGATGGAGAGTTCTTCTCCGCCGCCGCCACGGTCTCCATCCAGGTGACGAACATCCATCATCCGCCGTCCGCGCCCGTGCTCATCGCGCCGGAGGCGGACGCCCACCTGACAGGAGGGCTCGTCACGTTCCGGTGGGACGCTTCCACGGATGCGGAGGGTGATGCCCTCGCCTACGACCTGGAGATCCTCCAGGGGGGCACCCGTCTTCGCCTGTACAGGACGGCGGAGACGGCCCGGACCCTGGCCGCGAACGAGGCGCTCGCCGTGGGGAGCTACTCCTGGCGCGTGAGCGCCGTGGATGCCCAAGGCGCCTCCAGCGCTCCGTCCCCCGAGCGTGGCTTCTCTGTCGTCGACGAAGCCCCTCAGGATGGCGGCAGCGGCACGGATGGCGGCGAGCCCGACGGTGGGTCCACCGCAGGCACCGAGGACGCGGGCGTTCCGGATGCCGGCGCTCCTGTGGATGAGACGCCCGAGCCTGCGTCGGGCTGCGGTTGCAACCCTGTCGCCGGTTCGACTCCCACGGCGCCCCTCTTCCTGGCGGCGCTCGGGGTGTGGGTGCGGTGGTCCCGCCGCCGCCGCTGAAGCAGGGAAGGCGCCAAAGCCCCCCTGCCTCGTTCACACGGCAGGGGGCGGGGAGGTTCGGAGGGCGGAGCAGATCCAACACCAGGCCGAGCCGCGCCGCGGTCAGGCAGACCCGCCGGAGCATCTTGCCCGCCTTCTGTAACCGTCCGGCCAGTGACGTGCCGGAAGGATTGAAGACGGACCACGACCGTGCACGGCGGGCGCCGCGAGGAGCGTGAGCTGTTCAGGGACTGGGCTGGAGGGGCGAAGCGGGCGGGTCGGCGGCGCGTCGCCGCATCCACTCGTGGGGGAGCAGCTCACCGATGCGCGAGTTTGGGTGCGTCTGCCCGCTCGCATCAAACGCTTCTGCCATCCGCCTCCACTCCGGCTTCTCCACCGTCTTCGCCATGCCCGAGAGCGTCCGCCGCGCGCCGCTACCACGGCAATCCCTCACGGCACGTCGTTGGCCGGACGGTTATCCCTCACCACACAGTCCGCTCGCGCTGCAGCCACCCGCACCGCCCCAGAGCAGCAACCCCTGGCCGTTGGAGACCGCGGTCATCTGGAGCGGCGGACGGAGCGCGTGGGCACGGTCTCTCAGGAACCCTGCTCCGCGTCACCGTCGTCGTTCGATGCGGCGGGACTTGAACAGCCCACGAGGGCCACAGGAGGAAGAGGCCTGGGGTCAAGCGCATCCAGGAGGACGCCACGGGCAGGGGCGCGCACCGAAATCCCATTCTCGGCCGCAGTCTGACATCCGTCGGGCCGGCAGGACACGCGCGGGGTGAGTGTCTTCTCGAACCCGGCGCCCAGTGCGCGGGTGACGCCAGACCTCGAGACCTGACGGTGTCAGTGGGCCTGAAGGGGTGCGCCTTCGGGCCGCCGGGGAGGGGCGAGGTGGTTCGCCCCCCCCGCGGTCAGTCGCCTCGCAGTGCCTCCGACACGGGGAGGCGCGCGGCGCGGAGGACCGGGAGGAGGCTCGCGACGACGCAGATGACGAAGAGCAGCGCCGTTGCCGCGCTCAGCGTCACGACGTCATCCGGAGCGACGCCGAAGAGGAAGCTGCGGCCAAGGTGCGCCGCGACGAGCGCTGCGGGAACGCCGAGCACCAGGCCGATGCCCGCCAGTTGGACCGCGTCACGCAGCACCAGACTCGCCACCGACCACGCGGACGCGCCCAGCGCTCTCCGCACAGCCAGCTCGCGCGTGCGCTGCCGGACCGAGTAGAGCAACACGCCGCTGAGCCCCACTACCGCAAGCACCAAGGCGCATGCCCCCAAGGTGCTCGCTAGCAGGGCGAGTGAACGCTCCGTCGAGGAGTCCGCGCGAACGACGTCGTCCTGGGTCCTGACGTAGGTCAGCGGGACGCCGGGAGCCAGCGCTTCGAGCTCCTTGCGGAGCGCGAGAACGACCGACAGCGGGGCGCCATGGGTCCGGACCTCGATGGTTGCCTGCCCCAGCAACTCCTCGGACGCCTGGGCCAGTGGCACATAGACCGCCCAGCGCGTGCGGCTTGCGTCGTCCCGGATGGAGGGGCGGATGTCCTTGGCGATGCCCACCACCGTCAACGGCTCGCCGCCGCCAGTGAGCCGGACCACGTGCCCCAGCGCGCCCATCCCGGGGGAGAGATAACGGGCAAGGCTCTCGCTGATCACCGCGACGCGTGCCGCGCCGGCAGAGTCGGAGGGGGCGACGTCGCGGCCCGCGACCAGCGCCACCCCCATGGTATCGAAGAACCGAGGCGTCACCGCGTTGATGGACACCCGGGCGGGGCTCCCTCTCTCCCCGCCCTCCTCGAGTTGTCGCTCGAAGTAGCCGCCGAAGTAGGGGGCTCTCGACACGGAGGCCGCCCTCACGCCGGGCAGGGCTCCCAGCCTCTCCGCGAGCCGGGTGTACAAAGCGAGCTCGCGCGTTCGCTCGTAGCCGAGCAGCGACGGGTAGAGGCTCGCGAGCAGCACCTGCTCCCGCTCAAATCCCAGCTGCACTCCTTCCACGTTCCTCACGCTGCGCAGCAGCAGTCCCGCGCCGGACACGAGCACCATGGACAGCGCGACCTGGAGCACCACCAGGGCTCGCGCGAAGCGCGAGCGCGGCGCCCCGACAGCTTGGCCTCGGTGGATGCCCTGGCCCATGTCGAAGCGCGTGGCGCGCAGGGCGGGAAACAACCCACACAGGAGCGTCGTGCCGACGGCGGACAGGGTGGAGAACAGCATCACCCTCCCGGAGGGATGGAACGACAGGGATTCGGAGTTCATGTCCTGGCTAAGCAGGAGCAGGAGCCCATCACCCATCCACCAGGCGGTGAGGAGCCCCAGGCCCGCCGCGAGCCCCGAGAGGGCCCCGCTCTCCACCAGGAGCTGCCTCACGATGTGGCCGGAGCGTGCCCCCAGGGCCTGTCGCACCGCCAGCTCGCGCCGCCGCGCGATCGCTTGCGCCAGGAGGAGGTTCGCGACGTTGCCGCACGCCACGAGCAACATCAACAGGACCATCCCCAGCAGAAGCAGGAGGGGGACGCGCAGCGCCTCATGCGCGAAGCTCTCTCCATGGGCGATGCTTCGCAGCTCGAGCCTCGCGGCCTGCAGGCCCGGGGCCGCGCTGGGAAAGCGCTGGAGCAACGCGTCATGGGTGCTGGACAGCTCCGCGAGCGCTGCCTCCGCTGTGGCGCCTTCCGCGAGGCGCACCACCACCCTGGCCTGATGGTCCTTCAACCCCAGACGGGCCTGGAGCCAGAGCGGTAGCGTCACCTGGGGCGGCCTGTCCCCGCGGGCCAGGCCGAAGTACTCACGCGGGGTGACGCCGATGATGGTTGAAGCAACACCTCCGACCACCAGCGTCGTGCCGATGACGGAAGGCGACCGTCCGAAACGCAGGGCCCACCACGCGTCGCTCAGGACGACTACGGGCTCGGCTCCCGGGCGGTCATCCTCCTCGCGAAGCAGCCGGCCCACCTGTGCCCGGACGCCCAGCACCTGATACCCGTTGCCCGCGAGGAACTGGCTCGACACCATCTCGGCTTCGCTGCTGGTGCCCACGACGAGGCGGGAGCCATCCTCCGCAAAGAGCCCCGCGATCGCGCTCGCGCCCGTGCGCCGCTCACTGCGCAGGCCCTCCACCAGCTCCGGAGCGAAGCCACTCTGGTAGCCCCGCTCCGGGAGGTTGCGGCCGACAGCGTAGAGCTGCTCGGGCCGGGTCACGGGCAGCGGGCGGAGCATCACGGCATCAATCAACCCGAAGACCGCGATGGTAGCCCCGAGGCCGAGCCCCAGCGAGGCCACCACCACCAACGACAGACCAGGGCTGCGCGTCAGCAGACGCCTCACGCTGGTGAAGTCCTGCCGCAGCCCATCCAAGAATCGTGAGAACCCCATACCCATGAAACCTGCAGTCGTCGTGCCGACGCCCTGCCGACGAGCAGGGCCGAGTCTCACACGGAAGGTGTGCCGGAAGTGGGAACTTCATGTCCCGGAGCCGGACACCCCGAGCGCCGCGATGCCGGCCGCGTCCTCACCACACCTGGCAGGCGTCGGCGCCTCGCGACATGGGGCTCCCCGCCTTGCAAGCGAAGGACTCCTGGAAGGCGGGGAAGTTCGCCAGGGAGTTGTTCACGCGGAACCTGGGGAGTGAGTGGGGGTTGGTGAGCACGTGGCGGCGGGCAGCCTCCGGGCGCTCCGCAGAGCACCAGGAGAAGGCGAAGGAGAGGAAGAATCGCTGACGGGCGGTGAGTCCGTCGGCGCCAACGTCATCCAGGGATCTTCCCTCTTTGCGGAGCGCGGATTGGAGCGCCAGGAACGCGATGTGAACCCCGCCGTTATCGGCGGTGTCCTCTCCCAGGGTGAACCGCCCGTTCGTCTTGATGCCCAGCCAGGGCAGCTCCCGGGTGTACTGCCGCGCGATGCAGTCCACCCGCTCGTCGTATTGCCTCGCATCCTCCGCGGTCCACCAGTCGCGGAGGTTTCCCAGGCCGTCGAACTTGCGGCCCTGGTCATCGAACCCGTGGATGACCTCGTGGCCAATCACCACGCCAATGGCGCCGTAGTTGACGGAGAGGTCGAGCGAGGGGTCGAACAAGGGCGGCTGGAGGATGCCCGCGGAGAAGTTGACGGAGTTGAGCTGCGCGTCGCAGTAGGCGTTGATGGTCGGCGGAGTCTGCGACCACTCCGCGCGGTCGACAGGCCTTCCAATCTTCGCGAGCTGCCGGCGGACCTCGAACCCGGTCGCCCGGGCGACGTTGCCGAGAAAGTCCGTTCGGCTCACCTTGATCTGGGAGGAGTCGCGGAAGCGCGCCGGGTAGCCGACCTTGTTCTCGATGGTCCGGAGCTTGGCTCGCGCCGCCGCGCGCGTCTCCGGGGTCATCCAGTCGAGCCGCTCGAGCTGGGCGTCGAGCGTCTGCTCGATCGTCTCGACCATCGCCTCCACCTGCTCCTTGCTGGAGCGCGGGAGCGCGCGGCTCACATAGGCCTGTCCCAGGGCCTCTCCCAGGTCCCTGTCCGCGTACGCGACGCAGCGGCGCCAGCGTGGGCGCAGCTCCCGAGCACCGGAGAGCACGCGCCCATAGAAGCTGAAGTTCTCGTCGACGAACGCCTTGGGAAGGGCCTCCGCCCTGCCGTGGAGGGTCCACCACCGCAGATAGGCCTTCCAGTGGCTGAGCGACTCACGCTGAATCAGCCGCTCGACCGCGTCGAGGAAGCCAGGGGTCGCCACGATATAGTGACGGGCGGCGGGCGCGCCCACGGCCTTGAGGTACGCCGCCCAGTTGAAGGACGGCGTCGCCGCCCTCACCTGCACGAGCGTGCGCACGTTGTCGAGCTTCTTCGGGTCTCGTCGCGCGACGGCATCCATGGAGGCCCGGGCGAGCGCCGTCTCGATTCCGAGCACCGCGTCGGCATCCCGCGCCGCACCCTCAGGCGACGCACCGGCCAGGGTGAACATCTCGCGGACGTGTTCCCGATACCGCGCGCGCTGCTCCTGGAGCCTGGGGTCTTCCGACACGTAGTAGTCACGACCGGGGAGCCCCAGGCCTCCCTGGTCGATCGCCGCGACAAGGAGGGTGGAGTCCGCGAAGTCCTGCGTGGGACCGAACCCAAAGAGCGCTGCCGGAGTGCCCGTGTCGTTCTTGTTGAAGCCGCCCGTTGAGTTCGGTGCCGACAGGTGAAGCCGGGCGACCTCGGCCGCGAGCGCCGCCTTGCTCCGCAGGCCATCAATGCGGCGTAGGTCCGCGGCGAGCGCGCCCAGACCCGCCCGTTCCACACCGGCTTCGTCCATGCAAGCCGTCCAGTAGTCCCCGATCTGTCGCATGGCGGGGGAGGGCGATGGCTCGAGCCTGGACGCACGTTCCAGGGTCTCGCGAAGCACCGTCTGGTTCCAGAGCTTGAGATTGGAGGTGGTGGTCCAGAAGCCCTGGTCCGTGGGAATTGGGTTCTGGCCGAGCCAGCGCGCGCACGCGTATTGATAGAAGTCCGTGCATGGGTCGAGCGTCGGGTCCGCGAGGGTCGACATGAACCGGCTGAGTTCGACGGAGTCACCCGCGTCCGCACGGGTTCCAGGGCACAGCGCCAGCAGGCCACAAAGGCCCGCGCCAAAGAGGGGACGTTGCATGGTCGTCCTCTCTTCTGCATCACCCATGCCTCATGCCCGCTGGACTTCGCTCCCGGTGAGGGGCTCGGCCGGCGCTCCGGAACTGGGAATCGACGTCCCACGTCCGGACTCGGGCTCAGCGAGCCATCGTCGGCCCGCGAGCACCTGCTTCCTTCGGCTGACACACGCGTGAAGGGAGTCCATGGCAACCCTGAGTACCGCACCGGATTGTTGAGACACCACGTTGGCCGTAATCAGGCATCTTGCTTCAGCATCAGCTCCCGCCGGGCCTGACCGCGGGGTTCGGCTGAGCCGATCCGGTGGGCATGAGCTGCTCGGGGGATGACCCGACCGATTTCCGAGGACTTACGTCGACGCATTCTCAAGGTGCGTGAGGAGAGCGGCAAGACGTACGAGGAGTTGGCAGAGCAGTTCCGCGTGGGCCGGGCCACGATGAATCGGGTCCCATCCTCGCGGGCCGCGAGTTTCGCGCCATCAAGGCCCACCAGGGACGGCCTGGGCTCCTTCACATCTGCCCAGCGCGGAACGAGGAACTCCGCGAAGCCGAAATGGGTCATCGCGTCGCCACGTCCCGGCTCGGCCGCCGGGTCGAGGTCGAAGCTCACGTTCAGCGTCCCGTTGTCGGTGGAGTACTGGAGCTCCAGTCGCTGGAGCGGCCGTGCGTCCTGGACTCGGGCGAAGTCCTTCACTGCCTTGGCGAGGAACTGCGCGACGCGCTTTTTGACAGCGACTTGCTGTTGGTCGACAGCGCCGCCTTCGCTGCAGCGTACGCCGTCGTTGATTCTGGCAGGGGCAACTCGCGTTGGATGGACGTGACGTGCACGATGACGCCTGCCCTCTGCGCCAGCATCGACGGCAGTACCCGTCCGGCCAATGACGTGACGCGCGCAGTTGCAGGCGGACGTGGAGCGTGTTCGGCGAGCGCCGGTACTCCTCGGGGTTGACGCCACTGGCCGCGCAGGTGGCGACCCGCGCGTAGAGGCCCGCGAGGTTTTCGCCCGCGGCCTCATGGCCGACGAAGAGAATGTTTTTGCGGCCCAAGGCTGCTTTCCGCAGCGCGGCCTCGGAGCGGTTGTTGTCCAAGGGCAGGCGCGCGTCGGAGACGAAACGCGTCAGGGCGTCCCACTGCTTCAGCGCGTAGGAAATGGCCTGGCCCAGCGGACTCTTGGGGAGCTGACGCTGTGCTGCTGGCGCAGCTCGCGGTGGGCCGCGGTGCGCACCACGTCCGCGCCTCGTGCCTGGGATTCCACGCGGTAGAGGGCAAGGATGAAGTCCAGCGCCTCACGCGCCTCGGGGGTGGTGGGCAGCGCGTCGAAGAAGCGGCGACGCACGTGGGCCCAGCACCCGACGCGCACACGGCCCTCGGGCAGCGTCACCGCGTTGTAGCCGGTGTACGCGTCCACCACGAGGGCCCCCGTGGTGCCGCCCAGGACTTCCTTCGGCGTCTTGCTGGCCCGGCCCAGACTGAAGCGGTAGCCGATGAGCCACTGCCCCGCCTCATTCTGGGTGAGGAAAGTCCAGAGGTAGCCCCGCTTCGTCTTCTTCACGTCCAGCACGCGAAGCGGCGTCTCGTCGGCCCACACCACGTCCGCAGACGCAATGCATTGCAAGAGGTGCTGGGACAGAGGCAGCAGCACCGAAGCGGCCTGGTGGAAGAGGTCCGTCAGCGTGCTGCGACTCATGGGCACGCCGCTTCTCTCCACCCGCTGGGCGAGTCGGTGTAGGGGCATGGGGTCCGCGCACTTCGACGTCGCCACGTGGGAGAGGAAGCCCGGGCCGTACTCGCCCCTGTCCACCACCCGGGCCGGAGGCGGGGCGGTGACGACGCCCCGGCCGCACGCGCACGCCAGCACCTCCTGCACGTGCACCTGCTTCTCGAAGCGGGCGGGCACGTACTCGTACACCACCGAGGTGCGGCCCTGGCCCAGGGGCCTCAAGTCCTCGCCGCCGCACGCGGGGCAGTGGCGCTCCTCGGCCGGCACCGCGTGGTGAATCTCCCGCGCCGGAGCCCCCTCGGCCTTGCGCGCGGCCCTCTCTTGCCGCTTCTGCTTCGCGGCCTCGGCCCGGGCCGCTGTCGAATCCGCGTCCCCGCGCAACTCGGCGGCCACCGTCGGCAGCTTCTCCGTCCTCCTGCCGAAGACGTGGCGCTGCAGGGCCGCAAGCTGCCCCTTGAGGGCGTCCACCTCCCCGCCAATGCGGCTCACCTCGGCCTTGAGCTCCTCGGCTTCCTCGCGCCAGGGGCAGAAGTGGTCCTGAGGGAGTTCGCGCGGCACCCAACCTCAACACGCCTGCGCCACGCCGCGTCCCGAGCCGGGCACGTCAGCTGCCCGTACGCCCGGGAGGTGCCCAGGCGGGCTGGCGCCTCACCTGGGCCACGTCGATGCCGTCCAGCAGCATCGCCAACTGCGTGGCGTCCAGCGTCACTGCCTGCGCGCCCGCGTCCACCGGCGGCAGCCGGAAGCGGCCCGTCTCCAGCCGCTTGTAGAGAAGCACGAAGCCGCCCCGGCTCCACGTCAGCACCTTGATGCGGTCGCCTCGCCTGGAGACGAAGGCGAAGAGGTGCCCCGAGTAGACGTCCTCGCCCCACGCCGTGCGCACCAGCGCCATGAGGCCGTCAATCGACTTGCGCATGTCCACCGGCTCCACCGCCAGCACCACGCGCACCGACGCAGGCAGGGCGAACATCGCTTCAGCGCCCCAACGCGGCGACGAGCCGGGCCACGTACGCCACGTCGGTACCGACGGCGAATCGCACCCGTGCTCCGCTCGTGGCCACCACCACCAGGGACTCCGGCGCCGCAGGGGCGCTCGCCACTCGCACCGGCAACAGCCGCACGGCTTCCGCTCGCGATGGAGCGGACCGCCGATGCCGGTACACCCACGACTGCAACGTGCTCAGCCGCATGCCGTGCGCCAACGCGAACTCCCGCTGCGTCTGCCCGCTCGCCTCAAAGGCCTCCGCGATACGCGCCCACTCCGGCTTCTCCACCTGCTTCGCCATGCCCAGCAGCGTCCGCCGCGCCCCGCTACCCCGGCAATCCCTCACGGCACGTCGTTGGCCGGACGGTTACGGTCTGCGCCTACGCTTGAACGCCTGATGCTTCCCGGCCCAGCTCACCTCCGTGAGCTTCTCCGCACCGAACTCGCCTCGGTACCGCCACTAGGTTCCGGTACCGGAAGTGCAGACTTCGTATCAGCGCGACGGCGGGTACTTCTGGAGCTTCCGCTGGAGCGAGCGCCGGTGGATGCCCAGCTTGCGCGCGGCTTCGGAGATGTTGCCGGCGCTGTCGGCGAGCACTCGGTGGATGTGCTCCCACTCCGCTCGCGCCAGTGACGGTGCCTGGAGTGTCTCTGGCGCCGCGACGTTGGGCGCTTCCTCCGCCCTCGCGAACGCCGCCAGGATGTCGTCCGCGTCCGCGGGCTTCGGCAGGTAGTTCACCGCTCCCAGCCGGATGGCATCCACCGTCGTGGAGATGCTGCCGTAGCCCGTCAGCACGATGACTCGCGTGGATGCATCCACCGCCAGCAGGTCTCGCACCAGCTCCAGCCCGCTGTGGCCCGGCATGCGCAGGTCCACCACCGCGTACTCCGGTGATTCGCGCCGTGCCACTGCCATGGCTTCGTCGTGGTTTCCCGCTGTCGTCACGTCCCAGCCGCGCTCGCGGAAGGCCCGCGCCAGGCGCTCGCGCAGCGTGCTGTCGTCGTCCACCAGCAACAGGCTGGGACGCTGATCCACCGGGACCGTGCTCATGCTGCTGCCTCCTTCGGGTCCGCACCCGGCAGGCTCAGGCTCGCCGTCGTGCCTTCTCCTGCCTTCGAGCGTAGCTCCAGGGACCCGCCCAATTGCTCCGCCAGCGAACGCGCCAGGAACAGCCCCAGCCCCATGCCCTCGCCCGGCGCCTTCGTGGTGAAGAACGGCTCGCCCGCACGCTGGAGCACCGCCTCCGGCATGCCCTGTCCTTCGTCGCGCACCTCCAGCCGCGCTCCCGCGCCCTCCGGATGCACTCGCAGCTCCACGCCCCGACCCATGGGCGTTGCCTGGAGCGCGTTCTTCACCAGCCCTCGCAGCACCCTCGCGAGCGCCCTTGGCGGTCCGTGGACAAGATGCGTCCTCAGTGCTTCCGGCATGTCCACCCGCACCCGCTCGCGGCCCGTCAGCTCCGACAGCGTCTCCTGCACCAGCCGCTCCAGCGGGATGGGCTGGAAGGGCTCTCCCGTCGTCTGGCCCGCGTCCGCGGACATCTGCACCAGCACGTCCCGGCAGCGGTCCACCTGCTGGCGGATGAGTCTCAAATCCTCTCTCACGGAGTCGGATGTCTGTGATGCCGTGAGCGCCCGCTCCAATTCCTTCGCCACCACCGCGATGGTCGACAGCGGCGTGGACAACTCATGCGCCGCACCCGCCGCCAGCGTCGCCAGCGAGGCCACCTTCTCCTGTCTCGCGTGCCTTGCCCTGGCCTGCTCCAATTCCTGCTCACGCCGCGCCAGCGCCCTTGTCACTCGCTGGATGAAATACACGATGAAGCCCGCCGCCACCGCGAACGCCACCCACATGCCGCTCAGGTGCAGCCGCATCAGCTCCGCGTGGTCCGGCCGCTCCAGTCCCGGCAACGTCACATCCTGCAACACGAACAGCGAACCGAACGCCACCAGCGTGAAGCCCAGCATCGCCCACGTGCGGCGCGGCGGCAGCAGCACCGTGCCCAGCGCCACGTTCACCAGGTACAGCGTGGTGAAGGGGTTGTGCGTCCCTCCACTCATCGCGAGCAGCCCCGTGAGCACCAGCGTGTCCCAGAGCATCAGCCCGAAGATGGCCGCCTCCGCCACGGGCCTCGCCTTCGCGAGCCCCGCGCGCACCGCCGCGTTCGTCACCGCCTCGATGCACAGCAGCGCCACCAGCGCGGGCACCGGCAGCGCCAGCTTCAGGCCCCACGCCGCCACCGCCACCAGCACCGCCTGCCCCATCAGCACGCCCCAGCGCAGCCGCAGCAGCCACACCAGGTTGATGCGGGCTCGGAGCGGGGGTTCGGAGGGCGGCGGTGAAGGCGTCATGGCGTGGCGGAGGACATCGCCACGGAGCGGGCCACCGTGTCCAGCGCCGTGGCCGCCGCACCCGGGGACTCCAGGTCCACCGTGGCCAGCCACGTGTCCCAGGCGAGCGCGAAGGTGCGCTCGGCCGTCGGCTCGTCCTCGGACAGCGTCAGCCCGTCCAGCACCACGTCCACCGTGGCGATGTTGGACGTCACCAGCCGGAAGGGCTGGGGCTCACCGCCGTTCGCGGGCACCCGCGTCCCCTCCAGCCACAGCGTGTGCTCCACCATGTCCACGCCGGTGCCCGCGCCCGGCAGGCCCTGCGCGTCCGCGTCCGCGGGCTCGAAGGTGAGCCTCGCCCGGCAGTAGCGCCCCGGCGGCGGCCGTAGCGTGCCGAGCTTCAGCACCGTCCCGTCCGGCCGCTCCAGCCCGCTCACGTGCGGCACGCCCAGCTTCAACGGCGACCCCACCGAGTGCGCGTGCGCCGTGCCAATGGGCGACAGCGCCTTCAACAGCCGCCAGCCCAGGGCCTCCTCGCACGGCCTCAACTCCACACTGCCCAGCGCCACGTAGCCGCGCGTCAGCGTGAGCACCTGTCCGTCCGCGCGCGTGAAGGAGCGCTCGCCGCCCGCCGCCTGCACGCCCTGCGCGGTGGCCCGGTGCTCCAGGCCCAGCGTGACGGTCATGCCGTCCACGCGCTCACCACACGCGCTCAGCATGCACAGCAATCCCATCCATCCCAGACTCGAGGCGCGGATCATCACAGGTCGTACGCGAGCGAGAGCACCGCGATGGGCGTGGACGACACCCGGCGCAGTTGGTTGACGACAGGAATGCGCACCCCGGCCTGCACCACCACGTCCATGCCCGGGCTGAACAGGACGTCCGGCGACACGTAGCCGATGAAACCCCCGCCGGACTCCTCCGGCGCGCCGTTCGTGTCCGGCGCCTTCTCCGCCCGCGTGTCCACACCCAGGCGCACCGCCCAGGTGGTCGACGGCTGGTACTGCGCCGCCACCTGCGCGCGCACGGACGCTCCCAGCCGGTAGTCGTCGCGCCCGCGCGAGGGCAGGTAGCCCAGGGCGCTCGCGAGGAACGACCACTTGCCCTTGAACCCCTGCCACGCCAGCCCCGCCATCGGATCCACCGAGCCGCTTCCGGGCTGCGCGTCGATGCCCAGCGTCGTCCCGTCCCGCGCGTGCAACCGGGGACCCGTGGGCAGCTTCACCCCGCCCACCACGCTGATCAGCTGGTCCGGCGAGAACTCCTTGTCCTTCCACACGAACGCCTTCGCGCTCACGTCGATGTCGCCCAGCCCCCAGCCGCGCTCCAACCCCAGGCTCACGTCCTGGACCTCGCGCGCCTGGAGCGGCAGGTTCACCGCCAGCACCAGCCAGGGCCTGGGCGCGTACGCCACCGCGACGTCCATGCGCAGCTCGCGCAGCCGCTGCGCATCCACGCCCGTCACGCCCTCCGTGTGGCCCCACGCGCGCAGCATCGTGGACAGCCGCAGGCGCCCCTCGAAGGGCTGCTCGCCCCCCATGGAGGTGAGGGTGGGGTCCCCGCACGCGCAGCTCGCGCAGGCCCATGCCGCGGACGCGGGGGCGAGGAGGAGCGCGGCGCTCAGGAAGGCCAGGGTGGGGGTTCTCAAGGCGTGGCCACCCTAGCGCTCCCCCGTCCCCGCGCGCTGTGGCGTGTTGTCGCAGCCCTCCGGTGCGTCACCCTGGAAACGGACCGGCTGTCCACCCGGCCGGAGAGCAGGTAGGGGCGCGAGGGCTGGCTGTCCGCCCGCCCATGCGTGCGTATCTGGAGAATGACACCCACCCGTCCGCGTTGAGGGGGGACACGCCGGAGGCATGGAGGTCATTCATGGGGCTGCTCGCACCGCTGGGACGGCTGCTGTTCTCGGTCATCTTCATCACCAGCGGGCTCAATCACTTCATCCAGCTCCAGGCCCTCACGGCCTACGCCCAGGCGTCGGGTGTGCCCGACCCTCGGATGGCCGTGCTGGTGTCCGGCGGGGTGCTGGTGGTGGGAGGCCTGTGCGTCCTCCTGGGGGCCTTCGCCCGGCTGGGCGCGGCCATGCTCGCCGTGTTCCTGGTGGCGTCCGCCTTCATGGTCCATCACTTCTGGAAGATGGATGACCCGGTGCAGGCGCAGAACAACCTCATCCACTTCATGAAGAACCTCTCCATGGCGGGAGGCGCCTTGCTCATCGTCTACTTCGGGCCCGGCCCCTTCAGCCTGTCGCGCAAGAAGCGCGACAGCTCCCTGGGCGGCATGAAGCTGGGGGCGCCCCTGCGCTGAAAGGCGCGCCGTCCCGCCCGCGTGGGTCAGGTCGCCCCGACGTGGGCGGCCTGCGAGGTGCGCAGCGTGAAGAAGGCGACCTCCGGCGTGCTGCCCCGGCGCAGGTACGGCCCGCCGAAGCCGAAGCCCAGCCCCTGGTTCACGTACAGGTGGTTGCCATTCACCCGGTAGTGGCCGCGGATGTACGGCTGGCCTGCGCGGCGGAAGATGGCCTCCGTGAGGCCTCGCACGATGAACTGACCGCCGTGGGTGTGCCCGGAGAACTGCACCAGCCCCGCGTGCGCGGGCAGCTGCTCCGCGGTGGGCGGCGTGTGGGCCAGCACCAGCCGCGTCCCGGTCGTGGGCGCGCCCCGGAAGGTGGCCTCCACGTTCGCCATGCCGGTGAGCCCGTCGTCGATGCCCAGCACCGTCACCGGCGCGCCCTTCACGTGCACCACGCGGTGCTCGTTCTGGAGCACCGTGTAGCCCAGCGCCTCGAAGCTCATGCGCAGGTAGGGCGCGTCCACCCAGTGGTCATGGTTGCCCATCACCACGAAGACGGGGCCGTTGAGCCCCTGGAGCAGCTGGCGCACGCGCGGCAGCGGCTTGGGGCTGTGCGTGACGTAGTCGCCCGTGAGGAAGACGAGGTCCGGCGCGGCCTCGTTCACCGCGGCCACCGCGCGGCGGATGCGCACGTCGGAGGTCGCCTGGCCCACGTGCACGTCCGACAGCTGCGCGATGCGCAGGCCGTCATGCTCCGGGTGGATGCTGTCCAGCTGGAGCAGGTGCTCGGTGAGCACGAAGTGGTCCCGCCAGCGCAGGCGCCGGTCTGGCCGGAAGGGGTCGGGGCCTCGCGCCTGGAGCTCGTTGCGGCCGTGGGGCTCCACTGCCTCGGAGATGGCGAGCGAGGAGGTGGCACCAGCGGCGTGACGGCGGCGGGCGAGTCTCAGGCGCATGCGTTCGGATTCCTCCGGCGGGGCGAGGGGCGATTGTAGAGAGCGGTCCTCGGGGCCGTGAAGCCCTGGGGCCGGTCTGCCTGCCTGCTTGCGTGAAGGCGGGGGGCGGAAGCAGAACCGGGCCTTCTTCCAGAACATTTCCGCGCCCCCCAGGGCGACCCCACCCCGTGACGCCGGGTGCGACATGCGCAGCGCCCCGGCGTCAGGGTGGGACCTGCTAGTAGCCGCGCAGCACCGTCAGGCCCTCGGAGGTGAGCACCAGCAGCATGCCGTTCGCCGAGGAGCCGTCGTAGACCAGCTGGAGCACCTTGTTGCCGCGCACGTTCGCCACCTTCTCCAGCGTCTTGCCCGGGGTCAGCCGGTAGAGGCCGCCCGAGTTGGTGCCGATGAAGAGCGAGCCGTCGTTCGTGGAGGCGAGCGAGTTGATGTTGGTGAGCGCCGGGATATCCGCGCCGATGCGCGTTCCCCTCTGGAAGGGATTGCCAGCGGAGCCAATGGTCATGTTCCACAGGCCATAGATGCTGCTGCCCAGATAGTACTTATCGTCCGTCGTCTGCTGGAAGCCACGCCAGTAGTCGAACTCCTCTTGCGAGTTGAGGTCCAGCAGGAACGAGGACTTCACCTTCTGCTGGTTGATGCTCTCCGTGGTGGTGTCGTCCCAGGTCTCCATCCTCGTGTCGGGCGTGACGGTGCCGAAGTTCCACTCGTTCGCGATGAGCACGTCCCCCGACGGCGAGATGCCCAGGCCGTAGGTGTAGCCGGCCTGCTGCGAGCCCTGGGCGCTGGGCTTTTCGGGATCCTTCTTGTACCAGATGGGGTGCCGGTGGGAGTTGTAGGTCAGTTCGCGGATGCGCACGACGCCGTGGTTGGTGCCGAAGAAGACGTCGCCCTTGTTCGGGCCGCGCAGCACGGACGTGCAGCTGAGCATGGACCGGTCTTCGTCGAAGTGGTGGTCGTTGCTGTTGCGGATGCCCAGGCTGACACCGTCCACCATGGTCGGGCCCGTCTGGATGAAGACGTTGCCGTTCGCGTCGAGGTTGGCGCGGCGGGACTGATTGATATGGCTTTCGAGGACGACCTGACCGCTGGCATTCAGCCTCACCGCGTCCACGTCACCCTGCTTGTAGAGCTGCAACCGGCGCGCGCTGAAGGGGTAGCAGGTCTGCTCGTTCACCGGGACTTCACACGGCTTCGCGGTGACGATGAAGTTGGGGTGCAGTTTGTCGAACTCTGGATCCGGCTGGAGGTCGGGCGCGCCGTAGCCCACGTACGCGCGGCCCGCCTCGCCGCCGCAGATGACGGTGGAGGGCTGCCCATCCGCCGCCTGGCCCACGGGGCTCGACACCCAGACCAGCTTCTGCGTGTCCGCGCGCACCACGCCAATGCGGTTGCCGTCCAGCACCCAGATGTTCTTGCCCAGATCGATGCCGACCGACTTCACCCTCCCAATGCCGTAGCGGTCCGAGTAGTTCGTCACCGGATCCGCCGGCCACGGATCCACCGTGCCCGCGTCCGTGCCCCCGTCGGTGCCGGCGTCCGTGCCCGCATCCGTGCCCGCATCCGCCCCGGCATCCACGCCCCCGTCGGTGCCGGCGTCCGTGCCCGCGTCCGTCCCGGCATCGGTGTCACCGCCCGTCCCCGCATCCACCTCCGGTCGCGGATGGATGTCGTCTGGATTGTCCACGGGGGTCGTGGGGTTGTCAGACCCGCCGCAACCCCACGCCGACAGCACCATCGCCCCTACACACACGCCCAGCAGTCGTCGTTTCACCATGGTCTCCCTACGCGTACACACCACCCAAGCAAGCGGCGTACCCGCCCTGGAGAGCAGGCTTCCGTGATGCATTCCCTGGGGCGAGGGCAATTCCCTTCCCAGCCAGGGCACCGGCCGCCCCTGAAGGAGCAGTAAAAAAGCCGGGCCCGCTCCCCTGGTGGGGAGCGGGCCCGGCGAAAGGCTCCGCGACGAACCTGTCCGGCCGTCCTACTGCTTGGGCGAGGTCGCCCTCAGCTCCAGCGCGACGGAGTCGCTCCCCTCCAACTGGAACTTCGCGCGGACGGTGGCGCCCTCGGGCAGGGCGCTCGCCTTCACGGTCTTGCCGTCCAGGGTCACCTTCGTCTGGTCGCGCACCTTCAGCTTCGCCTCCGGCAGCGTGTCCGTGCGCGCCAGGGTGACGTTGTCGTTGTGCTTGGACGACACGGTGCCGGTCAGGCTGTAGGCGTCCTTCTCCTTCCACACGCCGGTCTTGTTCGCGGCGTCCGCCTGCTCCTTGGACGTGTCCGTGCCAACGACCTTCTTCGCGGTGTTGCCGATGGCGGGGCCCACGTCCTGGGCCTGCCAGCCCGTGGACGGGCCATTGTGCTGTTGCGCGCTGGGCGCGCTGGGCGCCGGGTGTTGCGGCGTGCCGGTGGTGTCCTGCGCGAAGGCAGCCGTTCCCAGGCACATCACTGCCGCGACGATGAGCTTCTTCATGGTCCCGCTCCCTTTCGTGGATGCGTTGCGTGTCCGTACTCAAGGGTGGGGTGGCCGGGCTCCGCCGCCAACCTCCCTGCTCGCATCCGTCCCGTCCCGCCGCAGGTGGAGCAGGCGGGCTCTCAGACCGGCAGACACAGTTGCTTCACGGTGGTGAGCAGCGCGGACAAATCCAGCGGCTTTCGCAGGTAGCCCGCCACGCCCATGCCATCCACCGTGTCGCGCACGTCCAGGTCCGCGCTGGCCACCACCACCGGGATGTCCGAGCACGCGCGCTCGTGGCGCAGCGCCTCGCGGAACGCAATGCCATCCATGCGAGGCATCATCAGGTCCAGGAGGATGAGCTGTGGCCGGGGCTCCGACGAGCGCAGCCGCTCCAGCGCCTCCAGCCCATCCGCCGCCAGCTGCACGGCGTAGCCCTCCAGCTCCAGCGCGTCCTGGAGCGCATCCCGGATGTCCATGTCGTCATCGACGACCAGCAACGTGTGATGGGCTTCCATCCCAATCCCCCTGCGAGCCTTCGGAGCGCCCGCGCGCTCCCTTGAGCCGGAACGGCGGGGCCCCGCCTTCGCCAGCACGAATCTGTGCCCGGGGTCAGGAGAGTGGAAGCTCGCATGTAGGCGCGCGCCTACCAGTGAGCACATGTATCGCCAGGGGCTCGCCTGGCCGGCCGGTCAGCGGGTGGGCGCCGAGGGGTGGGGGCTACTCGCAGCGGTCGCAGAGGCCGCGCAGCTGCACCTCCACGGCCCGCTGCGACACGGCGCGGGGGACACCCCGAGCGGCGGTGAGGCGCACGGACTCCTCGGGGAGGCAGGAGACGGTGCCGCAGTCGGTGCAGGTGAAGTGGGGGTGGTTGTTGGCGTGCTCGGTGGCGCCGGCGCGCTTGAGCTCGAAGCGCCAGACGTGGTCGCCCAGGTCGGCGCGCACGACGAGGCCGGCCTCGGTGAGGTCGGTGAGGTTGCGGTAGATGGTGACGCGGTCGTAGCCCTCGCCCCCCAGCTCCTCCACCAGGTCCGCGTGGCTCATGGGAGCGGTGGCGGTCTCCAGCTTGCGCAGCACGGCCACGCGGGGGGCGGTGCTGCGCAGCCCCGCGGCGCGAATCCGGTCCTGGAACCCGGTCAGCTTCTCCTGCGCCGTGACTTTCTTGGCACCCATGGGCGGTCGAATAACACACCCGCCGCGCCACGTCCCCACGCGCTTGCAAACGAAGTGTACCTGTAGCCCGGTTGTACCAGTGACGCGGCAGGCCAGCCGCTGGTTTCCCGGCTCCGTGGCCTTCCAACTTCCAACACTTCCAAAGGGTTGCCTTGACTCAGGAGCCCCCGTCACGAGACTGCGCCCTTTCCACACCTGGGGGCGGGCCGTTGGGGTCCCACCTTCCGGGAACGACCTGTCGCCCGCGCCCGTCCTTCGTCCTCAAGTCCCCCCCGATGAAGCCCACCCTGCTGCTCGTCGAAGCCCCGGGCCCCCACCGGGAGCTGCTGTCCCTGGCGTTCCAAGGCCAGGGTTGGCGGGTGTTGCTGGCGGCGGGGGTGGAGCCGCTGCTGCGTGCGCTGCGCGAGTCTCCGCCGGTACACCTGGTGCTGGTGGCGGGGGAGCTGCTGACCCTGGCGGCGGAGCACCTGGACGCGCTGCGTGTGGCGCTGGCCGCGTCCGGCGCGTCTCTCTGGGCGGAGGCTCCGCCGGCCGAGCAGGAGGCGCTCCGGCGGCTGGGCATGCCGGTGACGGGCTTCCTTGCTCCGGGGCTGTCCCTGGGCGCGCGGGTGGAGGCGGTGCGGCGGGCGCTGCCGAGGGAGGCGCGCGCGGCGGAGGGCGGCCGGGCCGTGCTGCGGGTGCTGCTGGTGGAGGACGACCCCGTCTACCGCAAGCTCCTGCGGCTGGCGCTGACCCCCTTCCACTTCGAGCTGATGGAGGCGGAGGACGGCCTGTCCGCGCTGGAGCTGGCGCGGCGGCATCCGCCGGACATCGTGCTGACGGATGTGTTGATGCCCCGGCTGGATGGCTTCCGGCTGTGCCTGGCCCTGCGCCAGGACCCGAAGCTCGCCCGCGTGCCGGTCATCCTCACGCACGCCACCGCGCCGGACGAGCTGGACCTGCGCATGGCCGCGAACGTGGGGGCCAACGGCTTCGTGCGGCGCACGCAGGGGGATGACGAGCTGGTGGCCACGCTGCTGCGCGAGTCTCGCGCGGAGGGACCCCTGCCCGCGCCGGTGCCCGGCGAGCTGTCCACGGAGAAGCACCTCTACGCGATGGTGCGCCAGCTGGAGCGGCGGGTGGGGCTGCTGGAGCAGGCCGAGCGCACCGCGCGCGAGAGCGAGGAGCGCTACCGGCTGGTGGTGTCCGGTTCCTACGACGGTGTGTGGGATTGGGACGTGCGCAACCAGCGCATGTATTGGAGCCCGCGGCTGCTGGAGATGCTGGGGCTCAAGCCGGAGGACTTCCCCGGCACCTCCGAGGCGTTCCTCGCGCGGGTGCATCCGGAGGACCGGGACGAGGTGGCGTCCGCGCTGGCCCGGCACCTGGAGCAGGGGACGCCCTACGACGTGTCGTTCCGGTTGAAGCACGAGGCCGGGGGCTACCGCTCGTGCGTGAGCCGGGGCCGGGCCATCCGCGACGCGCAGGGGCGGCCCGTGCGCATGGCGGGCATCATCGGCGACGTGACGGAGCAGCTGCGGCTGTACCGCGAGGCGCGCGAGGCGGTGCGCGTGCGGGATGAGTTCCTGGCGGTGGCCGCGCACGAGCTGCGCACGCCGCTGGCCGCGCTGCGGCTGCGCGTGCAGGGGACGGCGGCGGCGCTCAAGCACGAGCGCCAGGTGGCGCCGGAGCGGCTGGAGCGCGCGCTGGTGGCGGCGGACCGGCAGGTGCAGCGGCTGGCGGACCTGGTGGAGGGGCTGCTGGACGTGTCGCAGATGCAGAGCCACGCGCCCCGGCTGAACCTGGAGGACGTGGACCTGGGGCAGGTGGTGCGGGACGTGGTGATGCGCACGGAGGAGATGGCGGCGCGCGCGGGGTGCATGCTGGTGGTGCGCGACGTGGCGTCCGCGGTGGGCCACTGGGACGCGCTGCGGCTGGGGCAGGTGGTGACGCACCTGTTGGTGAACGCGGTGAAGTTCGGTCCGGGCAAGCCCGTGGAGCTGGAGGTCCAGGCGGACGCGGACACGGCCTCGCTGGTGGTGCGCGACCACGGCATCGGCATCGCGCCGGACCGGGTGGACGGGCTCTTCCGCCGCTTCGAGCGCGCGGTGCCCGCGCGCAACTACGGAGGGTTGGGGTTGGGGTTGTACCGCCTGTATCGCATCGTGGAGGCGCACGGCGGCGAGGTGGCCGTGTCGAGCACCCCCGGGCAGGGGGCGACCTTCCGGGTCCGGCTGCCCCGTGCGGGGCCCCAGTCGGGCAACGCCTGACGGCTGCCTGGACGCCCGGCGCTCTGTCGCGTGCTCCACACCTGCTGGCGGGAAGCCGCTTTCCTCCGAAGCGGGAGGGCGCAAGTTCTCCGCATGGGAAAGCGACCCACCGTGCTGGTGCTCAACGGGAGCGAGGACCTCATCGAGGCACTGGAAGAGGTGCTGGACGGGGCCGGCTTCCAGACGAAGGGCGTGCGCGTGCAGGACGTCATGCGCGGGCCCTTGGACTTCCCGACGCTGGTGCGGGAGGTGGCGCCGGCGGTCATCGTCTACGACATCAGCGTGCCGTTCGATTTGAGCTGGCACGCGTTCCAGAAGCTCGCGGCGAGCCCGGTCGTCGCGGGCATCCCCTTCGTGCTCACCACCACCAACCGCGAGGGCGCGCAGGAGTACACCGGCCCGGATGTCATTGAGCTGCTCCTGAAGCCCTATGACATCGACCAGTTCACCCAGGCCGTGAACCAGGCGGTGAGGCGCGGGAGCACCGAGGCCAGGGGACGGTGAAGGGGAGCTGGCTTGCTCATGGCCGTCCCACCTCCTCCCGCGAGCGCAACAACACCCTCGCCGGCGCCCCGTCTCCGTCCTTCAAGCGCAAGGGCAGACACACCATCTCCCAGTCGCCGGGCTCCACCCGCGTCAGGTCCAGGCCCTCGATGATGCAGACCCCCGCGTCCAACAGCAGCCGGTGCGTCTCCACGCCCTCGTCCATGCCCGCGATGGACAGGTAGTCGATGCCCACGGTGCGCACCCCCACGTCCACCAGGTAGCGCGCCCCGCCGCTCGACAGGTAGGTGAAGCCCGGCTGGAAGGCGGACGTGTCCCAGCGGTGAGAGGAGTTGCGCGTCTTCAACAGCAGCCGTTCACCCTGGCGCGGCGCGTGGACCCGCAGCGCGTCCGCCGTGATGGCCGGCCCGCTGGAGAGCTCCAGCACCCGCACGTCCCCCAGCAGCCGGTCGATGGGGAGCGCGTCCACCCCCATCCCTCCCGCGATGAAGTGCACGGGCGCGTCCACGTGCGTTCCGGAGTGCACCCCCAGCGACAGGTGCGACACGTTGGCCGCGTCCCCCTTCGCCATCGCCAGGTAGGGCCGCACCTCGATGGGCGGGTTGTCCGGCCAGTGCACCATCCCGTCGCGGACCGGCACCGTCACGTCCACCCAGGGCGCGCCGCCCGCCTTTGTCTCCAACGTCGAATGCGTGGGCATGCGCGAAGCGTAGGCACGCGGTGTCCGCGACAGGACGCGGCGGGAGACGGCGTGCTCCACCGGCCGCCCTGGACTCCAGGGCAACGCGCGCCCCTACGCTCCGGACCCCTGCTTCGCGTCCAGGTGCGGCAGCCGCACCGTGAACGTCGTGCCCGCCTCCCGCGTGGACGTCACGTCGACGGTGCCGCCGTGCGCCTGCACGATGGTCCGCACGATGTAGAGCCCCAGGCCCACGCTGCGCGTCGCCGCGTCCATGCCCGGCGCCCCGCGCTGCATGGGCTGGAAGATGCGCGGCAGCACGTCCGGCGCGATGGGCGCTCCGCCGTTGTGCACCTCCAGCAGCACGCTGCCGGGCGCCTTCCACAGGCGCACCGCCACCGGCGTATCCTCCGGCGAGTACTTCAACGCGTTGCCCAACAGGTTGATGAGCAGCTGCGTGACGCGGTCCGGATCCCAGCAGCCGCGGAGGCCCGATTGCGGCAGCGACAGCTGGAGGTCCCGCTCCGGGGCGGTCATCCGCACCTCCTCCACCACCTGGCGCACCAGCGCCCCCAGCTCCAGGTCCTCGCAATTCACCGGGAGCCCGCCGCCCACGCGCGCCTGCGTGAAGTCCAACAGGTCGCGGATCATCCGCACCGCCCGCTCCGCGGAGGCCTGGATGCGCAGGACGGCCTTCGTCGCGCGACCGTTCAGCTCCTCGCGCTTCAGCAGGGACGACGTGCCCAGGGTGATGGCGTTCAGCGGGTTGCGCAGGTCGTGCGACACGATGCCCATCAGGTACTGCTCGAACTCCGCGCGCTGGCGCGCCGCCTCGTCCGCGAGCTTGCGCTGCGTCACGTCCAGCCCCGCGCCCACGAAGCGCATGGCCCGGCCGTCCGGCCCGAAGTGGACGTGGCCCCGCCCCAAAATCCAACGCACCGGCGGGCCCCCCTGGGGCGGCCGCACGCGGAACTCGCACGCGTACTCGCCGGAGCCACCCGGCCGGGCGGCCTCCTCCATCGCCTCCTCCACCCGGCGCCGGTCCTCGTCCAGGACGAACCGCATGGCCTCGTCGAGCCGCAGCTCGCCCTCCGCGGGCATGCCCAGCAGGGCGCGGAAGCGCGCGTCCCAGGTGGCCCTGCCCGTGGTCAGCTCGACGTCCCAGCTGCCCATGTCCGCCGCGTCCAGCGCCAGCCGCAGGCGCTCCTCGCTGGCCCGCAGCGTCCCCGCCAGGTCCTCCGCCCGCTGGCGGGCGCGCACGGCGTCCGTCACCTCGCTGGCGACGACGAGGATGCCCTCGATGCCGACCTCCTCCTGGCGCAGCGGCTGGTAGACGAAGTTGAAGTAGGCGTCCTCCAGGGCCCCGCCCTCGGCCCTCGCCAGCCGGGCGTGCCGCTCCTGGCCCAGGTACGGCGTCCCCGCGGCGAGCACGCTGTCCAGCAGCTCCCGGACGCCCTGGCCCTCCACCTCCGGCAGCGCCTCGAGCAGCGGCCGGTGCAGCACCTGGGCGCTGGAGCGGCCCAACAGCTGGCAGAGGCGGTCATTGGCCAGCGCCACGACGTGCGCGGGCCCCTGGAGGATGGCGAGCGCGACGGGCGCCTGCCGCAGCATCGTGCGCAACTGGCTCAGCTCCGTGTCCGCCCGCGCACGCGCGCTCCGGGCCTCGAGGAGCAACTCCTCGTGTCCGTTCTCCGCCTCCCAGCGGGAGGTGACGTCCTGCATGGCGCCCACCATGCGCACGCCCCGGCCCGCCGCGTCGCGCAGGATGACGCCCGTGTCGAGCACCCGCACGACGTCGCCCGGGGGGGTGAGGACGCGGTACTCGTCCTGCCAGCGCGCCTGCGTGCCCTGGATGGCCGCGTGGATGCCGCGCGTCACCCGCTCGCGGTCCTCCGGGTGGATTTGCGCCACCCACCAGTCCGCCCGGGGGCCCATCTGCTCGGGTGCCCAGCCCAGGAGCCTGCGGGTCTCCCCGCTCCAGGTGACCTCCTGGGTCAGGAGGTTCCAATCCCAGACGGTGTCCGCGGCCGCCTGGCTGGCAAGCCGGTAGCGCGTCTCAGACGCCTCCAGCCGCGCGTGCGCCTCCTCCAGCCGGCCCATCAAGAGCGCGCGGTCGAGGATGCCGGAGAGGTACTCCACCAGCGTCTCCAGGAAGCGCCTGGTCTGTGGGGGCACCGGCCGCGCCTCCGCGAAGCCCACGCACAGCACGCCCATCAGGTCGCCGTGGGGCCACAGCCGCAGGCCCAGCAGCGTGCTCCACCCGCTGGCGTGCAGCCCCTCGCGCTCGAAGTCCTCCAGGCCCCGCGCCTGCGCGAGCACCAGCGGCTCCTCCGAGCGCGCCACGCGGCCCAGGAAGGACGGCCCCTGCGCGTCCACCCACCGGCCTGGAGGCGGCACGGCGTGCGCGGTGTGCGCGACGGGGATCATCCTCCGCCCTCCCGCGTCCACGAGGAACAGCTCCGCCCCGTCCGCCTCCAGCGCCCGGACGATGAGCTCCACCAGCGGCTCCAGCCCGCGCTGGGGGGCCGCGCGCGGCGGCAGCACCCGGGGCGCCAGCGCGTCCATCTGGCGCAGGAGGCGCTTCTCACGCTGGCGGTCCTCCAGGGAGTAGCCGGAGAAGAGGACCACCACGTGGTCCATGGCCTCCTCCAACTGCTGGAAGAGACACCGGAGGTCCGCGGCCTCGGGCTTGTGCTCCGGCCGGGCGTCCTCCCAGAGCTGGGGGATGAGCCTGCCGAGGAGCGTGTATTCGTCCGTCGCGTCCTCCTGCGTGGCGCCCACGCGCAGCCGCAGGTTGATGTGGGCCTCCTCCAGGCGCGCCCGCGTCTCCAGCCGCTCCGGCGTGGGCCCCTGGCGGCAGATGGCCGCCACCGCGTGCAGGTACTCCGGCAGCGTGGAGATGAGCTCCGACGGCTTCAGCCCCTGCGCGCTCTCCCGCCCGCGCGCCGCCTCCGCGAAGCGCCGCACCAGTGCGTCCAGGTTCGCTTCGATGAGGTCAGCGACGAGGTTCATGGGTTCGTTCATGAAGGGGGTAGGGGCTCGGGCCCCCAGGTGCAACGGACCCACCCGGTTTCACTCGCGATTCCGAACAGGCGGACCGCCAGGGGCCCGCCCCGCGTGTCGTTCACGCGCACGCGCGGGGCGAGGACTCATGGCATCCCTGGCGTCAGCGGCGCGACCTGCATAGGCTGCGGCCCGTGAGCAGCACCCCCCCGCGTTCCACCATCCTCATCGTCGACGATGAACCGGACCTGCGTGAGGTCGTGGCGGAGCTGCTGGAGATGGAGGACTACACGGTGCTCCAGGCCGCCAACGGACAGGCCGCCCTGGACCTCCTGGCCTCCCACGACGATGACCCGCCCTGCCTGGTGCTGCTGGACCTGATGATGCCGGTGATGGACGGCCACGAGTTCCTCCACCGCATCCAACAGGACGTGCGCTACCGCGAGCTGCCCGTGTTGATGCTCACCGCCCACTTCTCCGCCAAGGCGCCGCCGGGCACGGTGGGCCTGCTGCGCAAGCCCGTGGACATCGCGGAGCTGCTGGCCACGGTGGCCCGTCACTGCCCCGCCTCCTGAGCGCGGGGGGCGTCACGCCTGCACGGCGTGCACGGCGATGGCGTCCAGCAACGCCTCCAGCTTCACCGGCTTGCCCAGCCGTCCAGACACGCCCTGCGGCAGCGGCAGCGTGGGGTGCGCCGTCAGCACCAGCACCCGTGTCAGCGCCAGCACGCCCGTGTCGCGCAGGCGTTCGATGAAGGCATGGCCGTCCATCACCGGCATCACCAGGTCCAGCAGGATGAGGGCGGGCATCCGCTCCTGCCGCGACAGGACGCCCAGCGCGTCCTGGCCGTTCACCGCGGTGTGGACCTGGTAGCCCTCCGACTGGAGGATTTCGCGCAGCGCCTCGCGCACGTCCTCGTTGTTCTCCACGAGGAGCAGGGTGGCGCGGTGTTGCGGAGTGGACACACGCGCACCGTAGGGCACGGGCCCCGGCGTTTCCAGGCGGCGCGTGGGACTGGCCGGCCGGCAAGCATGCGAACGGATTGACGCGCGCCCACCCGGGCTCATGCGCCGCTTCGGGGCAGTGTCAGGGTGAACACGGTCCGCTCCGCGTCCGACGTCACGGTGAGAGAGCCCCGGTGGCCGCGCGCGATCTGGTCGGAGATGAAGAGCCCCAGGCCCAGCCCGGAGGGCACGTGGGCGCCGGTGTGCGCGCGCTGGAACGGATGGAACAGCGTCTTCAGCGCCTCCGGGTCAATGGCCTCGCCGGGGTTGGTCACCCGCGCGATGACCTGCTCCGGCTCGCCCGCAAGCGCCAGCTCCACGGTGGCGTCCGGCGGGCTGTACTGGAGGGCGTTGCCCACCAGGTTGCTCAGCACCTGCGCCAGCCGGTCCGCGTCCCAGTTGCCGGTGAGGGGACCGGTGGCCGTCACCTCCACGGTGCGGTTCGGGTGCCCCAGCTCCAGCTCCTCCACCACCTGGCGCGCCACCTGGCCCAGGTCCGTGGCGCCCGGGGTCAGCGGGATGCCGCTGCCCAGCCGGCTGCGGGTGAAGTCCAGCAGCTCGGTGATCATCCGCGTCATCCGGTCCGTGCTGTGGATGATGCGGCTGGCGGTGCGCTCCAGCGGCGCGGGCAGTTGTTCGCTGGCGACGAGGTAGCTGGCGCCCATGCGGATGGAGTTGAGCGGGTTGCGCAGGTCGTGGCCGACGATGCCCAGGAAGCGCTCGCGGAACTCCGCGGTCGCGCGCAGCTCCTCTTCCGCCTGCTTGTGCCGGGTGACGTCCACCATCACGGTGCCCACGCCCACGACCTCTCCCCGCGCGGTGCGCACCGGGTGGTAGCTGGCCATCACGTGCACCCCGCTTCCGGGGGCGTCCGGGGGCTCCAGCGTGAAGCCCAGCTCCTCCACGGGCTCGCCCGTCTCCATCACGCGGCGAAGCACCGGCTCCAGCCGGGGCGCGTACCGGGGCAGCACCTCCGCCAGCGTCCTTCCCGAGTAGGCCTCCACGGGCAGCCCGTCCAGCTTCGCCATGCGCGCGTTGACGCGCACGAAGCGCAGGTCGCGGTCCAGCAGGGACAGCCCCACGGGCGAGGACGTGAGGAGCGCGTCCAGCTGCGCGAACACCTCCGCCTTCTCCACGCTCGCGCGCCGCACGTCGTCCACCAGCCGCTTGGCGCGCGCGAGCGCGTCCACCCGCGCGCGCACCTCCTCCGTGCGGAAGGGCTTGGACACGTAGTCGTTGGCGCCCGCGCGCAGGCCCTGCACCAGGTCCTCCGGCCGGCTGTGCGAGGTGAGCAGCAGCACGGGCAGCGCCTCCGTCTCCCGCTGGCCGCGCAAGAACTGGCAGACCTCCGGACCGGACATTCCCGGCATCTCCCAGTCCAGCACCACCACATCCGGCGCCCGCCCGGCGTGCAGGCTTTCGAGCATCGCGGCGCCGTCCGGGAACGTCTCCACCCGGAAGCCCGTTCCCAGCGCGGTCTTGATGAAGCGCGCCTCACTGGCGCTGTCGTCCACCACCCAGACACAAGGTGCGGGCTCCGGCGGGACCAAGGGGAGTCCCGGCGGGCGGGGGAAGGCGGCGTCGGGCGGAGGAGGCGGGCGCATGGATGGAGTTCGGTCCCCGGAGCGGAAGGTCAGCAGGGCGCAGGGTGCCGGATGTCATGGATGTCCGTGGCGCTCTGTCTCCCGGCGTGGCACACCGTCCAGGGCAGGCGTGGACAAACCAACGTTCAGCGCGCGCCGGATGACTCATTTCTTTCAGCGGGTCGGAATCGGTCTAGCTTGGCCGGTCGTTTCTAGAGGACGCCATGCCCGAGGTACTCGTCGTCGATGACAGCAAGGTGATGCGCGACATGGTGGTCGCCTGCCTGAGGCCCTACCCGGACAGCCACTTCACCCAGGCGTCCAGCGGGTTGGAGGCCATCGAGCAGCTGTCGCTCAAGCCGTATGACCTGCTCGTCCTGGACCTCAACATGCCCGACATCGGGGGCATCGAGGTCGTGGAGTTCGTGCGCGGACAGGACCACCTGCGCAACCTGCCCATCATCATCGTCACCACCCGGGGCGATGAAGCGTCCCGCGAGCGCGCGCTGCAGGCCGGCGCGAACCGCTTCATGACCAAGCCCTTCACGCCGGACTCCATCCAGGGCGCCGCCCGGGCCCTCCTGGAGACCTCGGCCGAGGCGCCGCGCGGGTGACGGGAAAAGGGGAGTTCGCGGAGTTCCTCCCCGCGTACCTGGCGGAGGTCGATGAGCTGCTCGCCGCCTCGCAGAAGGAGCTGCTCGCGGTGGAGGAGGCGGTGCGCAAGGGGCAGGCCCAGCCCCGCGCGGTGCGCGAGCTGTTCCGCGCGCTGCACACGCTCAAGGGCCTGTCCGCCATGGTGGACGTGGAGCCCGTGGTCTCCCTGGCGCACTGGATGGAGGCTTCGCTGAGGCTGGCGGACCAGGCCGGCGGCCGGCTGCCCGAGTCCAGCGTGGAGCCGCTGGTGGAGGGCCTGCGCGCCATCGAGCTGCGCGTGCGGCAGCTGGGCGCTGGCAAGGCCGCCTCGCCCGCGCCCGCGGGCCTGCTGGAGCGGCTGGAGGCGCTGGGGCCGCAGATGCGCGACGCGGCCCCCAGGCGGGCCCGGCGGGTGGTGCTGGACGCGGACGCCGCGTTCGCCTCGCGGCTGGCCGCGTCCGAGCGCGAGCAGCTGGAGGGCGGACTCGCCGGAGGCCAGCGCGCGCTGCGGCTGGACTTCGTGCCGTCGTCGGAGCGCGCCGCGAAGGGCCTCAACATCAACACCGTGCGCGAGCGCGTGGCGAAGCTCGCGGACATCGTGAAGGTGCTGCCCCTGTCCGGCGCGGCCGCGGGGGGCGCGTCGCTCGCGTTCGCGCTCCTGTTGAACACCCGCGCGGAGGACGCCGACCTGTTGGACGCCGTGGGCGGCCCGCCCGCCACGGTCCGCTCCCTGGAGGCTCCCGCGCCCGCGGAGGCCCCGTCCGGGGACGCCGCGAGCCTTCCCGGTCCCGCCGTCCTCGACGAGGAGCTGGAGGAGCCGGAGGTGCGCCGCGGCGGAGGACTCCTTCGCGTGGAGGTGTCGCGGCTGGACGAGGCCATGGAGTGGCTGGCGGCGCTCGTGGTCAACCGCTCCCGGCTGACGCGCGCCGTGGCGGCGCTCACCCAGGCCGGGGCGCCCACGCGGGAGCTCACCGCCATCCTCCAGGAGAACGGCCGGCAGCTGCGCGACTTGCGCTCGGCCATCCTGCGGCTGCGCATGGTGCGCGTGGGCGACGTGCTGGAGCGGCTGCCCCTGCTGGTGCGGGGCCTGCGCCGCGCCACGGGCAAGGCGGTGCGGCTGGAGCTGGACGTGGGCGACGCGGAGCTGGACAAGGCGGTGGCGGACCGGCTCCTGCCCGCGCTGGTGCACCTGGTGCGCAACGCGGTGGACCACGCGCTGGAGTCCCCCGAGGAGCGCCAGGCCGCGGCCAAGCCCCCGGAGGGGCTGGTGCGCCTGTCATGCCACGCGCGCGCCAACGGCCAGTTGGAGCTCACCCTGCGCGACGACGGCCGCGGCGTGGACGCGCAGGCGGTGGCGAAGGCGGCGAACAGCGCCGTGCCGGACTCCGCGGACGCGCTCCTGGACCTCCTGTGCCGCCCCGGCCTGTCCACGCGCCAGGAGGCCACGCGCACCAGCGGCCGGGGCATGGGCATGGACATCGTGCGGCGCATCGTCGTGGAGCAATTGGGCGGGGAGCTGCGCATGGACACGCGCAAGGGCGTGGGCACCACCTTCACCGTGTGCGTCCCCCTCACGGTCACGCTGATGGACGCCATCATCTTCGAGTGCGCGGGCCGCCGGTACGCGGTCTCGGTGGCCACGGTGGAGGAGCTCATCGACGTCACGGGCGTGGTGCGGCCGGCGGGCGCGGACGGCGTGGGGCTGGTGGAGCGCCGGGGCGCGGCCGTGCCGCTGGTGTCGCTGGCGCGGCTGCTGGACGCGGGGGGGCCCGGGAGCGCCAGCGAAGCGGGCCAGGGCGCCAAGGCGCTCATCGTGCGCCAGCGCGGGGAGCCGGTGGCCTTCGCGGTGGACCGGCTCGTGGGGCAGCAGGAGATCGTCCTGAGGCCGCTGGAGGATCCGCTGGTGCGCGTGCCGGGCGTGGCCGGCGCCACGGACCTGGGTGACGGCCAGCCCACGCTGGTGCTGGACCTGGGCGCGCTGGGCGCGGCGCGCTCGGGCCGCCGCAAGCGCGCGCCGCGGGTTGGGGAGTGGGTGACATGAACGTGCTGCACGTGCTGTTCAAGGTGGACGGGACGGAGTACGCGATTCCCGCGGCGGACGTCGTGCAGATGGAGTCCTTCACCGGCGCGACGCCGGTGCCCGGGGCGCCCGCGCACGTCGCGGGCCTGGTGCAGGTGCGGGGCCGGGTCATCCCCGTGGTGGACGCGAGGGCGCGCTTCGGGCTGCCGGCGGGGACGCCGTCGCTGGATTCGCGGGTGGTGGTGGGGCAGCTGGGCGAGCGCACAGTGGGGCTGCTCGTGGACAGCGCCCGCGAGGTGTTGAAGCTGGATCCGCGCACCATCCAGCCGCCTCCCCCCATGGTGGTGGAGGGCGCGAAGGGGTTCGTGAAGGCCGTGACGCAGGTGGGCCCGCGGCTGGTGATGCTCATTGATTTCCCCCGGGTGGTGGGGGAGGAGGCGGCGGATGTCGACGGACAACGGTAACAGCGTGCGCAAGCTGGAGGACGCGCGCGCGCTGGCGGAGCGCGCCTCGCTCCAGGTGGCGGAAGGCGTGGGGCTGGTGAAGTCCACCGAGCAGCTGACGGCGCGGCTCGCGTCCGCGGGCAACGACCAGGCGGCGGCGGGCGAGCAGGTGCGCATCGCCATCGAGTCCGTGGCCGCGCAGGTGGAGCAGACGAGCGCCGCCGTGCAGGCGCTGGTGCGCAGCCAGACGGCCACGAGCGACGCGGCGAAGGCCGTGCAGCAGGAGGCCGAGACCACCGCGGGCGCCATGCAGGAGGTGACCGCGTCCGTGTCCAGCGTGCGCAAGGACGCGGGCGTGCTGTCGTCCAGCGCCGACGTGACGGCCTCCACGCTGGAGGAGGTGGCGCGCTCGGTGAAGGGCGTGAGCGCCAACGCGGAGGACCTGGCCGCCTCCAGCGAGCAGCTGCTGGCGAGCATGCAGGAGATGACCGCCACGGTGGAGGACCTGGTGTCGCGCAACCAGACCAGCGCCGCCACCACGGAGGAGGTCGCCGCCACCATTGAAGAGATGTCCAAGGGCATCACCCGCCTGGCCACGGACGCGCAGGGCGTGGGTGAGCGCATGGGCCAGGTGTCCGGCGCCGTGATGTCCCTGGGCAGGACGCTCCAGGACGTGGTGCGCGACGCGGCCGCCATGGCCGCCAGCGTGGAGGAGACGGCCTCCACCGCGGAGCAGGTGGCGCGCAGCGTGCGCGGCGTGGCCGAGCACACGCGCACCCTGGAGGCCAGCGCGGTCACCACCGCGTCCACCGTGCAGGAGGTGGCCGCCAGCGTGGAGGAGGTCGCCGCCACCGCGGAGAAGAACGCCGCCGTGGTGGACACCAACGCGGCCACCATCGAAGAGCTGTCGCGCTCCGCCCAGGCGGTGGCCCGCGCGGCGGAGAGCATCAACAACCTGGCGTCCACCAGCGCCACCGCGTCCTCGCAGCTGGAGTCCTCCACGCGCCGCGCGTCGCAGCTGACGGAGGAGGCGCGGCAGGCCGCCGAGCGCGTGGGCGCGAGCGCGCGCGAGGGCGGCGCCACGGTGGCGCGCTCCATCGCGGGCTTCGGCCGCATCCGTCAGTCCATCGTGGAGTCGTCCGGGGTGATGAAGGAGATGGGCCGGCGCGCCGAGGAGATTGGCGACATCGTCCAGACCATCAACCTCATCGCGGACCGCACCAACCTGCTGTCGCTCAACGCCAGCATCGAGGCGGCGCGCGCGGGTGAGCACGGCCGCGGCTTCGCGGTGGTGGCGGAGGAGATCCGCGCCCTGGCGGACCGCGCGGCGGCGGCCAGCAGCGACGTGGCGAAGATTGTCCGGGGCCTCCAGGCGACGGCGCGCGAGGCGGCCGTGGCCACCGGCGAGGGCGTGCGCGCGGCGGACGAGGGCGCGGCGCTGGCGGGGGACGCGGAGCGCGCGCTGGGCACCATCCTCAAGGGGGTGGACGACCTGGGCCTGAACGTGCGCGAGGCGTCGCGCGCGTCGGCGGAGCAGGTGCAGGCGGTGCAGGCGCTGGTGCAGGCCACGGCGAAGGTGAGCGAGCAGGGGCGGCTCATCGCCGCGTCCGCGGTGGAGCAGGCGCAGGCCGCGCAGGCGCTGGCCCAGGGCGGCACGGAGATGCGGCGCATGGCGCGGCAGACCACCCAGGCCACCCAGGACCAGGCCAAGGCGCTGCGCGACGCGGTCCGCTCCAACAACCAGCTGACGGAGGTGGCGGAGAAGGTGTCGCGCGCGATGCAGGAGCAGGCGCAGGCCGCCACGGACCTGGCCCGGGGGGCCACGCAGATGCGCCAGCTGGTGCAGGGCGTGAACAGCGCGGTGATGGCCCAGGGCCAGCAGGTGGCGGTGCTGGGCACGGCGGCGCAGGAGGTGGCGACCTCCACGCAGCGCACGCTCACCGGCGTCGCGGAGCAGGCCAAGGCCGCGCAGGAGGTGACGAAGGCCATGGAGGCCACGCGCAAGGAGGTGGCCCAGTCCACGCGCGCCATGGCGGAGCAGGCCCGCGCGCTCAAGCAGGGAGAGCTCGCCAGCCGCCAGGTGGCCAGCCTGGCCAAGGAGGTGACGCGCGCCACGGAGGAGCAGGCCCAGGCGCTCACGTCGCTGGTGCGCGGCGCGGAGGAGGTGCGCCGGGTGGCGAAGTCCACCGCGCGCGCGCTGGATGAGCAGACGGACGCCCTGGCGCTGCTCACCGCGTCCGCCGCGAAGCAGGCCACGGGCGTGGCCTCGGTGGCGAAGGCCACCCAGGACCAGGCCGTGCTGACCGAACAGCTGGGCCGGTCGGTGGAGGACATGCGCACCCGTGCCAGGGAGATCGCCGGCACCACCGCGGAGCAGGCGCGCGCCATGGCCGTCACCGCCCAGGAGGTGAAGGAGGTGGCGGGCCGGATGGGGCAGCTGTCGCGGCTGCATGGAGAGCAGGTGGAGGGCTTGAGCCACCTGAGTGGCCTCCTGGGTGGGACGACGCCGCGGAGCACGCGGGAGCAGGCCACGTGAGCACCCCCGCGAAGCAGCACCCGCTGTCCCTGTCCGCGGACGACCGCGCGCGGGTGGAAGAGGTGGAGCAGCTGGCGCGCCGGGGCCCGGTGAGCCTGCCGGTCCTGGTCCAGGGGCTGGACGCGCCGTCGTGGGCGGTGCGCCGCGCCGTGGTGTCCGCGCTGGCGCGCCTGGGCACTCCCGCCGTGGGGCCCCTGTGTGAGGTGCTGCGCCACCGCCGGGACAACGAGGCGCGCATCGCCGCGGCGGTGGACGCGCTGGTGGCCGCCACGGGCGAGGTGGAGGCCCGGGTGGAGGCGCTGGGGGACGACCCCAATCCGGCCATCGTCTGTGACGCCGCGCAGGTGCTGGGGCGGCGTCGCAGCCGGCGGTCCGTGCCGCTGTTGTCGCGGCTCATCGTCCACCCGGACGACAACGTGGCGGTGGCCGCCATCGAGGCGCTGGGCCGCGTGGGCGGCGGCGCGGCGGTGGACGCGCTGCTGGCCTCGCTGGGCAGCGGCAACTTCTTCCGCATCTTCCCCGCCATCGACGTGCTGGGCCGCTCGGGGGACCCCACCGTCGTGCCGGCGCTGATGGCGCTCTTGTCGGACCCCTTCTACGTCCTGGAGGCGGCGCGCGCCCTGGGGCGCACCGGCCAGGAGGCCGCGGTGCCCGCGCTCGTGAGCCAGCTCCAGCGCGGCAATGACGCGGTGGTGCGCGTGGCGGCGGTGGCGCTCGTCGAGATCCACGACGCGCAGGTGCAGCGCTTCGGCGGCGCGCGCACGGTGCCGTCGGTGCTGCGCTCCAGCTCGGCGGATCCGCACCCCACGGGCCGCCGGCTGGCCCAGGTCATCGCGGGCGCGGACGCGGGAGAGAAGACCGCGGTGGCGCGCCTCCTGGGCTGGGTGGGCGGCGCGGACGCGGCCGTGGGGCTCTTGAAGCTGCTCGACTCGCAGGACCTGGGCGTGTCGCGCGCGGCCGCGGCGGCGCTGGGCGAGCTGGGCGCGGAGGCGGACGCGCAGATTCTACAGGCGCTGCGGGAAGGGGACAGCTCGCGCAGGCGGGTGCTGTTGCCGCTCGTGGGCAAGCGCTCCGCGGCGGTGCCGGACGTGCTGCTGTGCCTGGAGGACCGGGACGCGACGGTGCGCGCGCTGGCGGCGGAGACGCTGTCGCGCATTGGCGACACGTCCGCGGTGCCGGCCCTGTTCGCGCGGCTGTCGGACGAGGACCCGCGCGTGTCGCAGGCGGTGGTGGGCGCCATCCAGTCGCTGGGCAGCGAGGCGACGGAGGCCCTGGCGCTGGAGGCGGCGCGCTCCACGGACGCGCGCCAGCGGCGGGCGGCGCTGCGCATCGTGGCGTACTTCGGCTACCCGCGCGGCCTGGACGCGCTGCTCGCCGCCATGCGGGACCCGGACGAGCGGCTGCGCGACGCGGCCATCTACGGCCTGCCCTTCATCGACGACCCGCGCGCGGTGGACGCGCTGCTGGCCGCCGCGAGCCATGAGTCGGAGCGCACGCGCGCCACCGCCATGCGCGCGCTGGGACAGACGGACAAGCAGGCGCGCATCACCTCCACGCTGCTGGGGGGCCTCAACGACCGCGACCCGTGGGTGCGCTACTACGCGTGCCAGTCGCTCGGGAAGCTCAACGAGGAGGCCGCCGCGGACGCCATCGTCGCGCTGGCCAACGACGACGCGGGCCAGGTGCGCGTGGCGGTGGTGGACGCGCTCGCGCACATGCACACGGAGAGCGCCATGGCGGCGCTGCGCCGGGCGGCTTCCTCCGCGGACGCGGACGTGCGCCGCGCGGCCCTCCTGGGCCTGGGCGTGGCCCGGCGGCCGGACGCGCTGCCGGTGCTCCTGGAGGCGGTGCACTCGGAGGACCCGGCCACGCGGCTGGTGGCCCTGTCCGCCGTCGCGGAGTACGACGCGCCGGAGACGCTCCCCGCGCTCCTGCGCGCCGCCGGAGACCGGGACGACAGCGTGCGCAGCGCGGCGGTGGGCTTCCTCGCCACGCGCACGGGCCCGCATGCGACGCAGCAGCTGGTGTCGCTGTTGGGCGACATGATGCTGCGCGAGCAGGTGGTGTCCGCGCTGGCCCTGCCGGTGGAGGGGCGCCTGCCCGGGCTGATGGCGGCGCTGGAGGTGGCGGACGACGCCACGGCGCCCCTGCTGGTGGCGGCGCTGGCGCGCATGCGCCGGGCGGACGCGCGGGCGGCGCTGATGCAGGCGCTGGTCAGCGCGAGCCCCGCGGGCCGCCGGGCCACCGCGCCCGCCGTGGCGGCGCTGGGCACCGTGGAGGCGCGCGAGGCGCTGGACCGGGCCGCCCACCGCGACGAGGACCCGGAAGTGCGCCGCGCCTGCCTGCTGGCCCTGGGCCGTTGAAGAGAAGCCACGGCCCATGAACGCGCTGCCGCTGTCCCCGCAGGTCCTGGCCATCCTCTCCATGCTCATCGAGCAACGCTCGGGGCTGCACTACGGGCCCGAGGACCGGGACCTGCTGGCGGAGAAGCTGTCCACCCGCGCGCTGGACGCCGGGTTCGACTCGCTGCTCGACTACTACTACTTCCTCCGCTACGACCCGAAGGGGCTGGAGGCGCTGGACTCACTGGTGGAGGCGCTGCTCGTCCACGAGACGTACTTCTTCCGGGAGCCCCAGGCGCTGGAGGTGCTGGTGGACGAGCTGCTCGTTCCGGAGGTCCGCGCCGGCCGCAAGCCCCGGGTGTGGTGCGCGGCGTCCTCCACCGGCGAGGAGCCCCTCACGCTGGCCATGGTGCTGGACGCGCGCGGCGTGCTGAACGACGTGTCCATCCTCGCCACGGACCTGAGCGCCCGGGCGCTGGAGCGCGCGAAGGCGGGGGAGCACAACCTGCGCTGCCTGCGCGCGCTGCCTCCGGGCGTGATGGGGCGCTGGGTGGACCTGGTGGACGGCCGTCCCCGCGTGCGGCCGGAGCTGATGGCCCGCGTGGAGTGGCGCCAGCTCAACCTGGTGGACATGGAGCGCTACCCGGAGCCGGGCAGCTGCGACGCCGTCCTCTGCCGCAACGTGCTCATCTACTTCCAGGACGACACCGCGCGCCGCGTGGTGGACGGCCTCACCGGGGCGCTGCGGCCCGGCGGCCACCTGGTGGTGGGCACGTCCGAGTCGCTGATGCGCTTCGGCACGGCGTTGCGCTGCGAGGAGCGCCGCGGCTCGTTCTTCTACAGCAAGGCGGACCCATGACGTTGCGCGTGCTGGTGGTGGACGACTCCGCGTTCGCGCGCAAGGTGCTGCGCAAGGTGCTGTCGGAGGCGGAGGGGCTGGAGGTGGTGGGCACCGCGCGCGACGGGCTGGACGCGCTGGAGCGCGTGACGGAGCTCAAGCCGGACGTCATCACCCTGGACCTGGTGATGCCGTCGCTGGACGGCGCGGGCTTCCTGCGCGCGCTGGGCGGCATGCCGGACGCGCCTCGCGTGGTGGTGGTGAGCAGCGCGGGCACGGACAGCGAGCTGGCGGTGGCCGCGCTCGAGGCGGGGGCGGTGGACCTGGTGCACAAGCCCACGGCGCTCGCCACGGACCGGCTCTACGAGCTGGGCGCGGAGCTGGTGGAGAAGGTGCGCGTCGCGGGGCGCGCGGTGCCGCGCTACGCGACGGCGCTCGCGGCCGCCGTGAGCGCCCCGTCCCCGCGGTCCCTGCCCCTGGCGTCGACGAAGCTGCTGGCCGTGGGCACGTCCACGGGGGGGCCGCAGGCGCTGACGCGGCTGTTGGGCGCGCTGCCCCGGGACTTCCCGGCGCCGGTGGTGCTCGCGCTGCACATCCCCGCTGGCTACACGGAGGCCGTGGCGAAGCGGCTGGACTCGCAGAGCGCGCTGGAGGTGGTGGAGGCCAGCGACGGCCTGGAGCTGGTGCCGGGCCGCGCGGTGCTGGCGCGCGCGGGCCACCACCTGAAGGTGGCGCGGCACGGGGCGCTCAACCTGGTGCGCCTGGACCGCAACCCGCTGGGCACCCCGCACCACCCCTCCGTGGACGTGCTCTTCCAGAGCGTGGCGGACGTCTGGGGGAAGGACGCCCTGGGCCTGGTCCTCACCGGCATGGGCGAGGACGGCCTCCAGGGCGCGCGCGCCGTGCGCGCCGCGGGCGGCGTGGTGCTCACGGAGGCGGAGTCCTCCTGCGTGGTGTACGGCATGCCGCGCGCGGTGGCGGAGGCGGGCCTGTCCAACGGCAGCGCGCCGCTGGCCGAGCTGGTGCCCCTCATCTCCCGCTTCGTCTGAGTCAGGTGCGGTGCGGAGGCGGCGGGGGCGGCTCGGGCGGCGGGCCCTTCCGGGGCGGCGCGCGGCGCGGCAGCGTGACGGTGAAGGTGGTGCCGGCGTCCTCGGTGGAGGTGACGTCGATGGTGCCGCCGTGCGCGTGGACGATCTCCCGCACGATGTAGAGCCCCAGGCCGTAGCTCATCTTCAGCGTGCGCGTCTGCTGCGGGCCCTGGCGGAAGGGTTCGAAGAGGTGGGGCAGGGTGGCTTCCGGGATGGGGCGGCCCTGGTTGTGGACCGTCATCATCACCTTGTTGCGCAGGCCGTGCGTGGACAGGCGCACGGGCGCGTCCGCCGGGCTGTACTTGAGGGCGTTCTCCACCAGGTTGGACACCACCTGCGCCAGGCGGTCCGGGTCCCAGTGCCCCTGCGTGTTGCCCTTGTGCTCCACCACGATGTCGCGCTGCGGGAAGGCCACGCGGAACTCGTGCGCCACCTTGGTGAGCAGCTCCTTCGTGTCCGTGCCGCGCGGCTCTATCACCACGCCGCCCACCAGCCGGGCGCGGGTGAAGTCCAGCAAGAGGCGCGTCAGCCGCTCGATGCGCACCGCCGCGGTGGCGATGCGCCGGCTGGTGCGCGCCGTCTCCTCCGCGGGGCCGCCGGCCGCGAGCACGCGCGACCAGTTCATGATGGCGCCGAGCGGGCTGCGGATGTCGTGGCTGATGATGCCCATCAGGTGTTCCTGGAACTCGGCGTGCCGGCGCACCTCCTCTTCCGCCCACTTGCGCTGGGTGATGTCGCGGCTGATGCCGAACAGGCCGAACACGTTGCCTTCCGGGTCGCGCAGCGGGCCCTTGGTGGACAGCCACACGCGCGTGTCCCCGTGGGGGTCCTTCTGCGAGTCCTCGTAGGTGAGGGGATGGCCCGCCTTGAGCACGTCCCGGTCGTGCCTCAGGTTGACCTGCGTCTCGTCCGGCGGGAAGAGCTCCGCGTCGGTGCGCCCGCGCACCTCGGACACGGTGCGGCCCAGGGCCCGCGCGCCCGCGGAGTTGATGACCTGGTAACGGCCCTCCATGTCCTTGATGTAGATGGCGTCGGTGGTGCCCTCCATCACGGACTGGAAGAGCTCGCCCGCGCGCTGCAGCTCATGGCGGGCCTGGAACTCGCGGGTGATGTCGCGGCAGTGCACCAGCAGGCCGCCGTCCACGGGCTGGGGGCTCACCTCGAAGCAGAAGCCGCCCTCGTGCCAGCGGTGCTCATAGGGCGCGGCGGCGGCCTGCTCGGTCGCGGGGGCGTCCAGGCGCAGGTGCCCGGCCAGGCCCAGCACGTCCGCCGCCTTCTTTCGAAGGTCGTCCCCCGGCTGGATGCGCGGGCCCAGCAGCTCGCGCATGCGCCGGCTCAGCCAGGTGATGCGCCAGCCCGCGTCCACGCCGAGGAAGGCCTCCGGCAGCCCCTCCAACAGCGCGAGCAGACCCGGGCCGGAGGACTCCGTCGGTGACGGGGCGGTGGGACGGGAGCGCGGGCGGGCAGGGGCTTGGGCCATCGGCGGATTGTCGGGGTGCGGGAGCGGTTGGTTCCTTCAGGTGGAGAACACAGCACTGCCATGGAGCGTGCCCGGCTTCATCGCCGGAACACGGAACCAGGACAGCGCAGGGCGTCCTGACCGCCCGTGACTCGATTCAAGAACTCGTGGATTTCCGAGGGTAGGGAGGAACCTCCAGGAGGGAACGGGTCTGTGACGTTCTTGTCGCCCAGGCCCTGGGAGAGGTCCGCCATGCGACAGAAGACACGGCTCTGGAGGGGGACGGGGCGCATCCTCCCGGAACCATAGCGCGCGAAACGCGAAGCGGGGGCCCGCCCGGAGGGATGAGCCGCGTTCCCTGCGGCACACCCCCGTCCGGCCCTCCCTGGCGGGTGGCCCCGGTGGAGGGTTGTGACCGGAGCGGATGGCGCCGCTCTCAAGAGCTGGGAAGGAAGGGGGTGGACGCCACCCCGCCTCAGGGCTTCTTCGCTTCCCGAGGCTCCTTGGCCTCGCGGGCCTCGGCGTCGCCGCGCTCCAGCTTGCGGTAGAGCGTCTTGCGGTCCACGCCCAGGATGCGCGCGGCGAGCGTGCGGCTGCCGCCCACCGCCTCCAGCACGCGGTGGATGTAGCGGCGCTCCAGCTCCTCCAGCGTCACCAGCTCCGACGGGTCCGTGTTCTCCGGCACCACGCGCGGCGTGCTGTAGTTGCGGATGCGCTCCGGCAGGTCGTCCACGGTGAGCTGTTCGAAGGACGTGAGCGCCACGGCGCGCTCGATGCAGTTCTGCAGTTCGCGCACGTTGCCCGGCCAGCCGTAGGCCAGCAGGCGCTGCGCGGCGGCGGGGGACAGCCCCACCACCGTCTTGCCCGTGCGGGACGCGAACTGCTCCACGAAGCGCTGCGACAGGAGCAGCACGTCGTTGCCGCGAGCGCGCAGCGGGGGCAGCTCCAGGCCGATGACGTTGAGCCGGTAGTAGAGGTCCTCGCGGAAGCGGTTCTCCTCCACCGCCAGCTCCAGGTCGCGGTTGGTCGCCGCGACGATGCGCGCGTCGAAGGGCATCTCCGTGTCGCCGCCCACCGGGCGCACCACGCGCTCCTGGAGCGCGCGCAGCAGCTTCGGCTGGAGCGTCATGGGCAGCTCGCCCACCTCATCCAGGAACAGCGTGCCGCCGTTGGCCTTGATGAAGAGGCCGGTGCGCGACGCCTTCGCGTCGGTGAAGGCGCCCTTGGCGTGGCCGAACAGCTCGCTCTCCAGGAGCTGCTCCGGCATGGCCGCGCAGTTGATGGCCACGAAGGGCCCCTCCCTGCGCCGGCCCCGCGCGTGGAGGGCGCGCGCGGCCACCTCCTTGCCCGTGCCGCTCTCGCCCGTGATCAGCACCGTGGCGTCCACGTCCGCCACCCGGTCGATGAGCGCGTACGCCTGCTTGAGCGCGGGGCTCTCTCCCACGAGCGCGCCGTCGTCCTGGCGCTGATCCAGGGCCTGGCGCAGCCGGCGCACCTCCGCGCGCAGGGCGCGGTGCTGCACGGCGCGCTCCAGCACCAGCACCAGGGCGTCCAGGTCGATGGGCTTGGTGATGAAGTCGTAGGCGCCCGCGCGGATGGCGGCCACCGCCGTCTCCAGGCTGCCGAAGGCGGTGACGACCACCACGGGGATGTCCGGCCGGTTGAGCACGATGCGCTCGCACAGCGCCAGGCCGTCCATGCCCGGCATGCGCAGGTCGGTGAGGACGGTGTCGAAGTCCTCGGCGGCCAGCCGCTGGAGGGCCTCGTCCGCGGCGGCCACGGCCAGGGGCTGGAAGCCCCGGCGCTGGAGGCCCTTCTCCACCATCGTGCGCATCTCGCGCTCGTCTTCGACAATCAGGATGCGGCCTGGCATGCGTGCGTCCCTGGCGGCAGGTAGATGGAGAAACAACTCCCACGGCCTGGTTCACTTTTCACGTCAATCCAGCCGCCGTGGTCCCGCACCATCCCATAGGAGACGGACAATCCGAGCCCCGTTCCCTCGCCCACGTCCTTGGTGGTGAAGAAGGGCTCGAAGACGTGGGGCAGCACGTCCGGCGGGATGCCCGAGCCCTCGTCCTCCACGTCCAGCCGCACCCAGTCCTGCTCCGGGCCGCCCACGTCCGCGGGCGGCGTGGCGCGCAGCACCTGCGAGCGCACCCGCAGGGTGCCGGGCCGGTTCGTCGCCTGGAGGCCGTTCATCACCAGGTTGGTGAGCACCTGCTGGAACTGCCCCGCGTCCACCTCCACGATGAAGCCCGGGGGCACCTCCTGGGACAGCGTCACGCTGCGCTTGGTGGCCATGGGCTTGAGCAGCTGCAGGGTGCGCTCCGCCAGGAGCGACAGGTCCTCCGGCGCCCGGGACGGCGCGCGGCGCCGTGCGAAGTCCAGGAGCTGCCGGATGATGCCGGTCATGTGCTGCGCCTGCTGGAAGATGATGCGGGCGCACTCGTTCACCTCGTCGCCCTCCGCCTCGCCGGAGGAGACCATCTTCGCGCGGCCCATGACGACGTTGAGCGGCGTGCCCAGCTCATGCGCCACGCCGGAGGCGAGCTTGCCCACGGTGGTGAGCCGGTCCGCGTGGCGCAGGTGCTCCACCGTGGCCAGGCGCGCCTGCGTCTCCGACGCCAGCCGCGCCCGCGTCTCCTCCAGCTGCTCACCCATCCGGTTCATGGCCACCGCCAGGGTCGTCAGCTCGTCGCCCTGCTCGCGCCGCAGGGGGACGCGCGCGGTGAGGTCGCCCTCGCCAATGCGCCCCGCAAGGTGCACCAGCTGCTCCACGGGCCGGCCCACCAGCCTGCGGCCCATGGCCATGGCGGCCAGGAGGAAGAACACGGACAGCGCCGCCGTGGCGATGAAGGTGCCCAGCACGGTGGTGCGCACGTGCTGCTCCTGTTCGGACAGGGACTCGGTGATTTCGATGGCGCCCATGCGCCGGCCCAGGAACACCGGCGTGTACGAGCGCAGCACGCCCGGGCTGTTGGACGTGTCCATCAACCAGCCATCGTGCCCCTCGCGCAGGCTGGCCAGCAGGGCCGGGGGCAGCGCCGGCGCGAAGCCGGAGCCCGGCCCGCCATCCAGCCACACCCAGCGCAGCCGCACCTGCTCCTGGAAGCGGTTGGCCTGGTTGAGGAGCGTGAGCGCTTCGGCTTCGCCCGCCAGCTGCCACGCCTTGCCAATGGAGCCGGCCAGCGTGTGGCCGAGCAGGCGGTGGTCGTGCTGCGAGTCGATCTCCGACCGCGCGAGCTCCCGGTTGACCTGGAACGCCTGGAGGCCGGCCATCACCGCGACGGCGAGCAGCACCAGGGCCAGGGTGAACTTGCGAGCGAGCTTCACGAAAAGGCAACCCCCGGTTCGTGCGTGAGGGGGAAGGAACACACGGACCGGGGAGGTACGCTACGGGTACCGCGGGTGCTGCGTCACGACGGGGTTTGGCTAGTTGCTGCCCGAGCCCTCGGCCGGGGCGGCGGAGGCCTTCTGGCCGGCCGGCTGCTTCGCCTTCTTCGCCTTGGCGCCGGCCTTCGGCTGGGTCTGGGCGGGCGCGCTCTTGGTGGACTTGGGGGCGGCGGCGAACGCGCCCATGGAGGCGAGGGACAGGGAGAGACCGAGGACCAGGGCGGACGTGCGCTTCATGGAGAGACTCCGTATGGGCCCGCGAGAAGTGAGGTGCGGGGCTGACAAGGGCTAGAGCATCCGCCGTGCCAACCCCCGTCCCCGAGTAGGGCGCTGCCAACGCGAGGCGGAATGGCCATGCATGCCTGGGGCACATTGCCCCGGTGGGGGCAGGATGCCCCGGGACCGCATGCGGCACGACGGATCCACGTCCCTTCAAGCCATGGAACGCAGGGGCGTGGCATGCGCCGTGCTCCTTCCGCACCCAGATGTCGAACGCACCTCCACACGAAGAAGCGGCGCCCGCCGTGCGCATCCTGGTGGCCGAGGACGACGACGCGATGCGGGCGATGCTGGTGCGCACGCTGACGCGCTCGGGCTACACGGTGGTGGAGGTGGAGGACGGCTTCGAGCTGGGGGACTACGTGGCGATGATGCAGGGCCACGGCGGCTCGCTCGCTCCGCCGGACCTCATCGTCAGCGACGTGCGCATGCCGGGGCGCACCGGGCTGGAGGCGCTCGGGCGGCTGCGCGCGCAGGGCGTCACGTGCCCCGTGCTGCTGCTCAGCGCCTTCGCGGACGAGGAGACGCACGCGGAGGCGCTGCGGCTGGGCGCCCGGCAGCTGCTGGACAAGCCGGTGGACCTGGACGTGCTGAAGGCCGCGGTGCGCGACGCGGTGGCGCACCCCTGAATCAGGGCCCGGGGGCTCAGGCCGGCGTCCCCGCGTCGGCCGGCGGGACCTCCGGGACGGACCGGCCGTCGAGCTCGGCGCGCAGCCGCTCGCGGTCCAGCTCGTTCTCCCACCGGGACACGACGATGCTGGCCACGCCGTTGCCAATGAAGTTGGTGATGGCGCGCGCCTCGCTCATGAACCGGTCGATGCCCAGGATGAGGGCCAGCCCCGCCACCGGCACGGACGGCACCACCGCCAGCGTGGCGGCCAGGGTGATGAAGCCCGCGCCCGTCACGCCGGAGGCGCCCTTGGACGTGAGCATCGCCACGCCCAGCAGCGTGGCCGTCTGGGTGAAGGTGAGCTCCACGTTGAGCGCCTGGGCCACGAACAGCGCCGCCATGGTGAGGTAGATGTTGGTGCCGTCCAGGTTGAAGGAGTAGCCGCTGGGCACCACCAGCCCCACCACGGACTTCGAGCACCCCAGCCGCTCCAGCTTCTGCATCAGCGGCACCAGCGCGGACTCCGACGACGACGTGCCCAGCACCAGCAGCAGCTCCGCGCGGATGTAGCGCAGGAACTTGAGGATGGAGAAGCCATTCAGCCGCGCCACCAGGCCCAGCACGCCGACGACGAAGAGCACGCACGCCAGGTAGAAGCACCCCATGAGGCGCAAGAGCGGCCCCAGGCTGGTGACGCCGTAGGCGCCCAGCGTGAAGGCCATGGACGCGCCCGCGCCAATGGGCGCCAGCTTCATCACCGTGCGGATCATGTGGAAGAAGGCCTGGGAGAGCGCCTCCAGGAGGACGACCACGGGCTTCGCCGTGGCGCCAATGGCCGTGAGCGAGAAGCCGAAGAGCAGCGCCAGCAGCAGCACCTGGAGCAGGTCGCCCTCGCCGGTGAAGGCGTCCACGAAGGTGCGCGGGATGATGTGCAGCAGGAAGCCCGCGGTGGACTGGTCATGCGCCTGCTGGGCGAAGCGGGCCACGGCGCCCGCGTCCAGCGTGCGAGGGTCCACGTTGAAGCCGGAGCCGGGCTTGAGCACCCTCACCACCAGCACGCCGATGAAGAGCGCGAACGTGGAGACGACCTCGAAGTAGAGCAGCGCCTTGCCGCCCACCCGGCCCACCTTCTTCATGTCCGCCACGTTGGCCACGCCCAGCACCACGGTCAGGAAGATGACCGGGGAGATGAGCATCTTCACCAGCGCGATGAACCCGTCGCCCAGCGGCTTGAGCTTCACCGCCGTGGACGGCGCCAGGTGGCCCAGCAGGCCCCCCGCGAAGATGGCGGCCAGCACCCACAGGTAGAGGCGCGAGGAGGACTTCGAGGAGCCAGCGGACGCGTCGGCGCTCATGGGCGTGTCCCTCAGGCCGACTTCTGCTCGGCTTCGTCCTTTTCGAACAGCTGCTCCAGCTCACGGCGCGCGCGGACGATGACCTCCATCATCTTCTTCTCGTCCTTGAAGACCTTGGCGGTCTCCCGCATCAGGGACTCGTCGTGCTCGCGGAAGCGCTCCACGGAGCGGCGGGCCTCCGCGAAGGTGAGGCCCATCTCCTGGAGCACGTCGCCGGCCATGACGAGGCTCGCGTCGAACGTCTCGCGGATCAGATGGGTGACGCCCATGTCCAGCAGGCGGTAGGCGTGCTCGCGGTTGCGCGCCCGCGCGTAGATGGTCAGGTGCGGGAAGTGCTCCTTCACCATCTGCGCGGTGCGCAGGGACGCGGCCATGTCGTCGATGGCCAGCACGAACACCCGGGCCTTCTCCGCGCGGGCCGCGCGCAAGAGGTCCAGCCGGGACGCGTCGCCGTAGAACACCTGGTTGCCGAAGCGCTGGATGAAGTCGATGTGCTCCGCGCTCGCGTCAATGGCGGTGAACCCGATGCGCCGGGCGCGCAGCAGGCGGGCCACGACCTGTCCCACGCGCCCCATGCCCGCGATGATGACCGGGTGGTCCTCCTCCGGGGCCACGTTGTATTCGCGCTGCGGGCCCTTCTGCTTGAAGCGCGGCGCCACCCAGCGCTCGTGGATGGCGGACAGGAACGGCGTCACCACCATGGACAGGCCCACCACCAGCACCAGCAGGTCCGCCTGCTCGCGGTCCATCACGTGGAAGGACACCGCCAGGGAGAAGAGGACGAAGGCGAACTCACCGCCCTGCGAAATCACCACCGCCAGGCTCTCCGCGGAGCCCGGCTTCTTCAGCCCCACGCGCCCCAGGCCGTACAGCACCAGCGCCTTGAGGAAGGTGAGGCCCAGCACCAGCGCCAGCACGCGCAGGGGCTCGCGCGCGAGCAGCTCCAGGTTCACGGACATGCCCACGGCGATGAAGAACAGGCCCAGGAGCAGGCCCTTGAAGGGCTCGATGTCCGCTTCCAGCTCGTGGCGGTACTCGGACTCCGACAGCAGCACGCCCGCGAGGAAGGCGCCCAGCGCCATGGACAGCCCCACCGCGCTGACCAGCGACGCGGTGCCCACGACGACGAGCAGCGCCGTCGCGGTGAACAGCTCCTGGCTGTGCACGGACGCCACCGCGCGGAACACCGGCCGCAGGAGGTAGCGGCCCGCCAGCACCACCAGCACCACCGCGCCCACGGCCTTCAGGGCCACCAGCCACCCGGCCTCCGTGGACGGCGTGTCGGAGGTGCCCAGAAGCGGCAGCGCGGCCAGCAGCGGGATGACGGCCAGGTCCTGGAACAGGAGGATGCCGAAGGCCAGCTGGCCGTGCTCGGTGGTGAGCTGGTTCTTCTCCGCGAGCAGCTGGAGCGCGAACGCGGTGGAGGACAGGGACAGGCCGAAGCCCGCGATGATGGCCGCGCCCCAGGACAGCCCCAGCGCCTTGCCCACGCCCGCGAGCAGCACGCCCGTCAGCACCACCTGCGCGCCGCCCATGCCGAACACGTTGCGGCGCAGGCTCCACAGGCGCGACGGCTGCAGCTCCAGGCCAATCACGAACAAGAGCAGCACCACGCCCAGCTCCGCGATGTGGAGGATGTTCTCCACGTCGGACACGAGCCCCGCGCCATACGGCCCGATGGCCGCGCCCGCCGCCAGGTAGCCCAGCACGGACCCCAGTCCCAGCTTCTTGAAGAGGGGCACGGCGATGACCGTGGCGGCCAGGAACACCAGCGCCTGATGCAGAAAGGACATAAGGCGCCTGCATGGCACGCTGAAGGCCACCTCGGCAACAGGCGTGGGGTACGGCTCAGGGCTGCTGGGTGGGCATGAGGGTGAGCTGCTGGAAGTTGATGTGCCGGGGCTGGGCGGTGGCGAAGGCGATGATGCCCGCGACCTCCTCGGGCGACATCCAGGTGAGCGACTTCCGGGCACCCTCCAGCCAGGCCCGCGCGCCCGGGTCGGTGTTGCCGTCGTGCAGCTCCGTGTCCACCAGGCCGGGCTCCAGGGCCATCACGCGGACGAAGCGGGGGCCCAGCTCCGCGCGCAGGTGGCGGGACAGGTGGGTGACGGCGGCCTTGGTGGCCGCGTAGACGTTGAAGTTCGGGGCCACCGTCTGCGCGATGACGGACGACACGTTGATGAGGTCCGAGCGCCCGCCCGCCTTCGCCGCCGCCAGCAGCGGCTCCACGAAGGTCTCCGCGACGCGGACGCTGGCCTTCACGTTCACATCAATCATCCGCTCCCAGTCCGCCGTGGGGTGGGCCTCCAGGGGCGTGGGCCGCATGTAGCCGGCGTTGTTGAGGACCAGGTCCACGACGCCCAGCTCGCCCGCGATGGCCTTCGCGGCCTCCTTCACGGACCGCGCGTCCAGCAGGTCGGCGCCCAGGGCGAGCGCCCGTCCCCCCTCTTGCGTGAGGGTGGAGACGAGCGCGTCCAGCCGCTCCTTGCGGCGTGCGAGCAGGGCGACGCTCGCGCCGTCCCGGGCAAGGCGCAGGGCGGTGGCGGCGCCAATGCCGCTGGAGGCGCCGGTGATGACGGCGACGCGGCCGGACAAGGAGAGCGTGGGGGATGCCATGGGTGACTCCTGCTCGCGCTGGGGAAGGGTGCGGCTCTCGCGAGACAGGCCAAGGGATAGGAAACAGAGGCTGCCGGGAGTAGGTCTGGAATCCGGATGGACTCCTGAGGAAAGCTCAGGAATGGCCCTGACCCCGCTCAATGCCTTGCACCAGTTTCTCGCCGTGGCCCGGCACCGCAGCTTCGCGGCGGCCGCGGCGGAGCTGGGCGTGTCCGCCTCCGCGCTGAGCCACACGGTGCGCCAGCTGGAGGAGCGGCTGGGAGTGCCGCTGTTGTCGCGCACGACGCGCAGCGTGGCGGTGACGGCGGCGGGACGGCGGTTGGTGGAGCAGGCCGGGCCGGGCGTGGCGCAGGCCCTGGGGGCGCTCAAGGATGCGTCCTCCCAGCCCGGGGCGCTGACGGGGGCGCTGCGGCTGACGCTGCCGTCCACCGCGCTGCCGTTCCTCCTCGCGCCGCTGCTGGCTTCGTTCCGGAAGCGGCACCCCCAGGTGGAGCTGGACCTGGTGGTGGAGAGCCGCAAGGCGGACATCGTCGCGGAGGGCTTCGACGCGGGCATCCGGCTGGAGGAGCACCTGGAGCGGGACATGGTGGCGGTGCGCATCGCGCCTCCGTTTCGCTTCATCGTGGTGGGCGCGCCGGAGTACCTGGAGCGCCACGGCGTGCCGCTGAAGCCGAAGGACCTGCTCCAGCACGACTGCTTCACCTACCGCTCGTCCAACACCGGCGCGCTCCTGCCGTGGGACTTGGAGAAGGGCTCGCGCGCGTGGCGGCTGCCGGTGCGCGGCACGGTCACCACCAACGACGAGCGCGTCTGGCTGGGCCTGGCGGAGGCCGGCCTGGGCCTGGCGTACGTGCTGGAGTCGCAGGTGGAGGCGCAGCTGCGGGCGGGCACGCTGCGCCGGGTGCTGGAGGAGTACGCCGCGTCCGTGCCGGGCCTCTTCCTCTACTTCCCCAGCCGCACGCAGGTGTCACCCGCGCTGCGCGCCTTCCTGGAGCACGCGCGCGAGGTGCTCACCCCGCCCGCGCGCAAGAAGGGGCGCTGAATCAGTGCTCGTAGGTGTCGCGGGGGCGCGTCATGTCGGCCGTGCCCTGCGGGGCGGCGGCGGGGAGGCCGATGTGCGGCGCCACGGGCAGCGTGAAGGTGAAGACGCTGCCGGTGCCCAGGATGCTCTCCGCGCGGATGGTGCCGCCGTGCGCCTCCACCAGGCCCTTGGCGATGGCCAGCCCCAGGCCGGTGCCGCGGGCGGCCGCGTCGCGCGCCTGCCAGTAGCGGTCGAAGATGTGCGGCAGCGCGTCCGGCGTGATGCCGTTGCCCGTGTCGCGCACGTCGAAGGACACCTCGCCGCCGCGCCTCACCGCCTTCACCGCCAGCGTGCCGCCCGGGGGCGTGAACTTCACCGCGTTGCCCAGGAGGTTGCCCATCACCTGGAGCACGCGGCTGCGGTCGCACTTCACGCGCAGCCCCTCCGTGGGCAGGTCCGCCTCCAGGTGCAGCCCCTTGGCCTCCGCCAGCGGCCGGATGGCCTCCAGCGCCTCCGTGGCCAGCGCCACGGCGGTGTGCTCGCCCAGCTCCAGCGGCAGGTGCCCCGCCTCCAGCCGGCCCCAGTCCAACAGGTCGGAGATGAGGCGCGACATGCGCTCCGCCGCGTCGTTGATGCGCGTGGCCTGCTTCGCCACCGCCTCGCCGCCCGGCTTGCCCGCCGTGCCGCGCAAGAGCAGCGCCGCGCCCAGCTGCACCACGCCCAGCGGGTTCTTCAGGTCGTGCGACACCACCGCGAGCAGGTCCTCGCGCGCGCGCGCCGCCCTGCGGGACTCACCCACCAGCCGCGCGTTGTCGATGGCCAGGCTCGCGCGCAGGCACAGGTCCTCCGCCAGCGCCAGGTCGTCCGGGCCGTAGCGCCGCCCGGAGCCGGAGCTCACGAACGTCACCGCGCCCAGCGTGTGGCCGCGCGCGCGCAGCGGGATGATCATGTACGAGCGGGCCTGCAGCGCCTCCAGCATCGCCGGGTGCGCGGGCTCCGCCGCGGCCGCGCGCAGCAGCGAGTCCGTCACCGCCGGCACCAGCTCCGGCTCGCCCGTGCGCAGCACTCGCAGCAGGCCCACGGGCGCGTCGTCGCGCACCTCCGTGCGCATGGGCAGGCCCCGCGCGCGCTCCTGCTGCGTCGGGTCCAGGCACGCCACCGCCGCGCGGCCCACCCACGGGCCCTGCTCCAGCGCGTCCACCAGGCACCAGTCCGCCAGGTCCGGCACCGCCAGGTGCGCGAGCAGCGTGTACATGCCCTGCGGGTCGGGCGGGTGGGTGAACAGCGTCGTCATCGCCTGGTAGAGGAAGGACCGGCGGCGCTCGGCGGTCTCCACCTCCGCGCGCGCGGCCTGCTCCAGCTCCAGCGCGCGCGAATAGACGGCCTCGGCCTCCGTGAGCGCCCGCGCCGTCACCAGCACCGTGGGGGACGCGTCCGTCTGCGGGCCCAGCGGCGTGAGCACCAGCGCGTGCCGGCGGAGGCCCTGCGCGCCCGGCCAGGGCGCCTCCACGGTGGCGGACTCGCGCAGCGTCACCACGCGCACGCGCGCGGACTCCAGCGCCGTCAGCGCCTCGTGCGGCAGCCCCAGCTCGCTCCAGTGCCGGCCCGACAGCTCCCCCACCTCGTGGCCGAGCGCCCGGGCGCCCGCCGCGCTGCACGCCACCAGCCGCCCCGTCCCGTCCAACAGGTAGGCCGGGTCGGGGATGGCGGCGAAGACCGCTTCGTAGGTGACGGCAGTCGAGGGAACACTCATCGGGAGGCGCAGGCGTGGGGAGGGCCCGGATTGGACCCGATATTGACACTCCGCTCCAGGCCCGCCATTCCGGCCACAAGCTCCCGCGGATGAGTTTCACTCAACCAACACTTCAGGGGAGCCGCCCCCCGGGTTGGAGCAGGGACGACAGCCTGCGGGCAATCTGCCCGAGCGGCAGGACCTCGTGCGCCAGGTTGGCGCCCACCACCACGGCGGGCATGCCGTAGACGACGGAGGTGGCCTCGTCCTGGGCGATGACCCGCCCGCCTGCCTGGTGCAGGTCGCGGATGCCGTCCAGGCCGTCCTGGCCCATGCCGGTGAGCACCACCGCCAGGGACGTCTGCCCGTAGGCCCGGGCCACGGCGCGGAACAGCCAGTTGGCGGATGGGCGGAAGCCCTGGATGGGGGCGGCGCCGGACACCTGCGCGCGGTGGTCCTGGGTGACGCCCAGGTGCTTGTCGTCCGGGGCCAGGTACACGGTGCCGGGGACCAGCGGCTCGCCGTCCTCGGCCACCTTCACCTGGAGCTTCGTGGCCGTGCCCAGCCACGTGGCCAGGCCGGAGCCGAAGCCCAGCGCGATGTGCTGCACCACCAGGATGGGGGGCGGGGGCGTCTCGCGGGCGCCCAGGTCGGCCAGGATGCGGTAGAGCGCGGCGGGGCCCCCGGTGGACGCCGCCATCGCGAGCACGGCCGGCGGGCGGGCGCCGGGCGTGGGCGTGGACTCCGGCGGCGGCGGCGCGGCGGCGCGGTCCGGCCAGCGGCGCACCACCTTCACCTGGGCCATGGCCTTGAGCGTGTCGCGCAGGCGGCGGCTCTCCGCCTCGAAGTCCGGCGACTCCGGGCCCACCGGCTTCTGGAGCACCGCGAGCGCCCCGGCCCTCAGCGCGGCCATGGACGTCTGGATGTCGCGCTCCACCAGCGTGGACACCACCACCACCGGCGTGGGCACCTCCGTCATGATGCGGCGGGTGGCGTCCAGGCCGTCCATGCGCGGCATCTGGATGTCCATGGTCACCAGATTCGGCCGCAGCCGCTGGCACAGCTCCACCGCCTCCAGGCCGTCCCTGGCCTCGCCCACCACGGTGAGCGCCGGGTCGGTGCGCAGGATCTCCACCAGCAGTCGCCGGGCCGTGGGCGAGTCCTCGGCCACCAGGATGCGCAACGGTTCGGTCTTCATAGCAATCGCCTCAGCGTCTCCAGCAGGCTCGTGGGGTCAAACGCGCTCTTCACGATGTACGCGCTCGCGCCGGCTTGCAGGCCGCGCGCCTTGTCCTCGGGCTTCTCCCGCGACGTGACGAGCACCACCGGCAGCCGTCCAAAACGGGGAGAGGTCCGCACGGCCTCCGTCACCTGGAAGCCGTCCATGCGCGGCATCTCCACGTCCAGCACCAGCGCGTCCGCGCCGCCGGCCTGGAGCCGCTCCCAGGCCTCCGCGCCGTCCGCGCACGCGGTGACGTCGTAGCCGGCGCCCTCCAGGATGCTCTGCTCCAGCATGCGCGTCGTGGGCGAGTCGTCCGCCAGCACCACGCGCCGGCGCACCGCCCGCTCCTTGGGCGTGGGGAAGAACTGGGCGGAGGGGCGCCCCCCCGCGGCCCGCACCAGCGACGCGGGGCTGAGCAGCAGCGCCATGCGCCCATCCGGCAGCACCGCCGCGGCGGCCACGTGCCGCGCGCGCTTCACGCGGCTGCCCAGGGAGCGCACCAGGACCTCCTGCTCCGCGATGACCTCGTCCACCACCAGCGCCGCCTGCGCGGTGCCCGCGGACAGCACCACCGCGGGCGGCCGCGCCCTGGGCGGCCCCGGGGGCAGGTCCAGCACGCTCGCGAGCGACGCCAGCGGCACCAGCGCCTCCGGCGTCACCCAGGACGCGCGCCCCTCCACCTCGCGCACGTCGGCGGGAGACAGGCGCAACAGCCGGTCCACGCCCTCGCTGGCGAGCGCCAGCACCTGCCCGCCCACGGACACCAGCAGCACGCGCAGGGTGCTCAGGGTGAGGGGCACGTCCAGCGTGAAGCGGGTGCCCTGGCCCGCCTTGAAGGCCACCTCCACGCTGCCGCGCAGGGCCTCCACCTGGGCGCGCACCACGTCCAGCCCCACGCCCCGGCCGGACACCGCCGTCACCTTCCTCGCGGTGGACAGGCCCGGCAGGAACACGAGCCGCGCCGCCTCCTCGTCGTCCTCGGGCGCCTCCAGGCCCCGGGTCCGCGCGCGCTCGCGCAGGGCCTCCAGGTCCAGGCCGCGCCCGTCGTCCTCCACCGCCACCTCCACCCGGCTGCCGCGGAGCCGCGCGGACAGCACCACGCGGCCCTCCTCCGGCTTGCCGTGGCGCGCGCGCTCCTCCGGCGCCTCCAGGCCGTGCGCCACCGCGTTGCGCACCAGGTGCAGCAGGGGCTCGCGCAGGGACTGCAGCAGTGAGCGGTCCAGGTCCAGCCCGCCGCCGTGGACCTCCATGCGCACGCGCCGGCCCAGGCCATGCGCCACGTCACGCGCGGCGCGCTCCAGCCCGGTGCAGCCCTCCTCGAAGGGGAGCATGCGCGCGCGGCGCACCTCATCATCCAGGCCGGTGGAGGACTGGAACAGCGCGCGGCGGTCCTGCGCCAGCATGCGCGCCACCCGCGCCAGCTCCAGCTCCACGCGGCGCAGCGTCGTCTCGGACTGCGTGCCGCGCACCGCCTCGCGCAGCCCGGTCACCTCGTCGCGCAGCGCCTCCAGGGACTCGGCGTGGCCCTCCAGCCGGAGCATCGCCACGCGCAATTCGCCGCTGCGGCCCAGGAGCGCGTCCAGCTTCTGCCCGGACACGCGCACGGGCAGCGCCTCCGCGCTGGCCTGCGAGGGGACGGGCAGCTCCGGCTCGGGCTCCCGCGGGGACGGCGCCTCGCCGGACGCGGGGGCTTCCGGCGCCGGCTTCGGAGCGGCCTGGGGCGCCTGGGACGGCGCGCCGCGCGCGGCCTGCTCCAGCTGGGGCAGCAGCGCCTCCAGCGGCGAGCCGGCCAGCTCCTGGCGCGACGCCAGCCGGCGGCCCGCGTCGTCCAGCGCGTCCACCGTGGCGAAGCACAGCTCGAAGAGGTCCGGCGTGGGCGCGCGCCCATGGATGAGCGGCTCCAGCACCTCCTCCATGCGGTGGCAGGCGTTCTCCACCATGCTGGCGCTGGCCGCGCGCGACGCGCCCTTCACGCTGTGCAGCGTGCGCAGCAGGCCCGGGATGAGCTCCTTCGCGCGCGCCGGCGCCTGCTCCAGCGCGAGCAGGTCCCGGTTGAGGGACACCACGTGCCCCTCCAGCTCCTCCAGGAACGAGTCCAGCAGTGCCTGCGCCAGCCTGTCGCGATCCATGGGTTAGCGCCCGAACTCCCCGAGCAGCCCCTTCAGCTTCTGGCCCATGGCGTTGATGTCCTGCATCGCGCGCTCCGTCTGCCGCGACGAGATGAGCCCCTGCTGCGTGGCCTGGTTCACGTCGTGCATCGCCTGGCGGATCTGCCCGATGCCGGTGGCCTGCTGGTTGGCGGACGCCGCGATCTGCGCGGCCGTGAGCGACGCCTGGGTGAGCAGGTCCGCCAGCTGCTGGATGGTGGCGCCCGCCTCCGTGACGACGCGCGTGGCGGCGGACACGCTCTTGGTGCCCTCCTCCGTGGTCATCACCGCGCCGTGGGTGGCCTTCTGGATCTGACCAAGAATCTGCCGCACCTGCGCGGTGGCCTTCTTGGACTGGTCCGCCAGGGCCTTCACCTCGGAGGCGACGACGGCGAAGCCGCGGCCGTGCTCGCCCGCGCGGCTGGCCTCGATGGAGGCGTTGAGCGCGAGCATGTGCGTCTGCTCGGAGATGTCATTGACGGTGGTGATGATGTCGCCAATGGCCTGGGCCTGCTCGGCCAGGGCGAGGATGCGCGACGCGATGGACTCCACCTGGTCGCGCACGGCGCCCATGGAGGACACGGCCTCCTCCACGGCGCGGCGGCCGGAGCGGCCCACCTCTTCGGAGTGGCGCGCGGACTCGCTCACCGCGCGGGCGCGGCCGGCGGCCTCTTCCGACGTCTTGGTGATCTCCTCGATGGTGCTCACCGTCTCCGTGACGGCGGTGCCCTGCTCCTGGGCGCCGGCCACCTGCTCGGTGGTGCTGGCGAGGATTTCGGAGGACGCGCTGGCCAGCTGGTTGACGAACTCGGCCACGGTCTTGAGCGTGTGCTCGCGCTGCTCGGACTGCCTGGCCAGCTGGATTTCCGCCTGCTGGCGGCGCTCCGCCATGGCGTTGAAGGCGCCGGCCAGGTCGGCCATCTCGTCCTTGCCGCGCACGTCGATGCGGTGGGTGAGCTCGCCCTTTCCCAGCTGCTCCGCGCCGAAGGTGAGCTTGCGCAGGGGGTCGGTGATGCCGCGGGTGATGACGAAGCTGCCCACGCCCACGATGGCCAGGCCCAGCAGGGTGCCCAGCGCCAGCACCCAGACGCTGCGCTGCGCGGCCTGGGTGGCGGCGTCGGAGTACTGCTTCCAGCGGTCCTCCTCCGTCTCGCGCATGTCCGTGATGATCTCCCGGATGGCCTCCATGTCCCGCTGGCCCCGGTTGGTCTTCACGATGGCCTGGGCCGCCTCGAAGCCCTGCTCACGGCGGATGCGGACGGTGTCGGAGAGCTCGTCCAGCTTGCTCAGGACCATCGGCTCCAGCTTCGCGAAGCGCGAGCGCTGGTCGGGGTACTTCGCCATCGCCGGGCGCAGGGCGTCCAGGTCCGTGCGCAGCTCGGCCAGCGAGTTCTGGTACGGGCGCAGGTAGGACTCGTCACCGGTGAGGATGAAGCCGCGCTGGCCGGTCTCCGCGTCCACGACGAGCGCGCGCACCTCGCGCAGCAGCTTGTAGTTGTTGTGTGACTCCAGCAGGCCCTCGGTGGTGGTGGTGAGCTGCTGGGCGCCCTGGAAGGCCACGCCGGCGATGATCAGCAGGACCAGCAGGGACAGCCCGAAGCCCAGCGCGATGCGATTCCCGATGCTCATGCGACTCCTTCTTCGGACAGCTCGAACACGAGGCGGTCGTCGGCGAGGAGGGCCTCTCCCTCCAGGACGAGCGCGCCGTCGGGGCTGACGCCGGACACCAGCGCGCCCGCTTCCTCTTCCAGGGAGGGGGGCGCGGGCACCAGCTCCGTGCCCGTCAGCTCCGCCACCTCCGCCACCTCATCCGTGCGCAGGCCCAGCTCCGCGCGGGCCGTGCCCACCACCAGCACGGGGCCCACGCCCTGCGACGCGGGCCGGCCGAACAGGGGGGCCAGCTCCACCACGGGCAGCACCTCGCCGCGCAGGAGCGTCAGGCCGCGCAACAGCGGCGGCGCGCCCGGCAGCAGGGTGAGCTCCGGCGCGCGCAGGACCTCCAGGATGAAGCGCGACTCCAGGGCGTACGTCTGGCCCGCGACCTTGAAGCGCACCACCTCCCGCAGGCTGCCGGGCAGCATGGGGACTTGGGCCGGGAGGGCCAGGGCGCGCGCGCGCGCGTCGAGCGCCTCGCGGGCGGCCTCGTCGGTGAAGCTGTCGCGCGCCTCGGTGGCGCGCTCCAGCTCCTCCAGCCGGGCCCGGGCCTTGTCCCAGTCGATGTTTCCCTCGCGCTTCGGCATCCGCTCGCCTCGTCAGCCTTCCGTCCGCTCCAGGCGCCGCCACTCCTGGCGGGCCACGTCCGCCAGCGCTCCAGCCCGCTCTCCCTCCGCCAGCGGCACCAGCGCCTCTGGCGGCAGCTTCCGGCACAGCCCCTCCGCCTCGCGGTAGGCCCGGGCCGCGGCGGCGGGTTGGTCCCGCCGGCGCAGCACGTGGCCCAGGAGCAGGTGGCCCACCGCGAGCCCCGGCTCCAGGTAGAGCGCCTGCCGGGCGGACCTCTCCGCCTCGTCCAGCCGCGCCTGTCCCAGGAGCAGCAGCGCCTCCAGATACCGCAGACCGGCGACCAGTGGGTGACGAACCGAGGCCTCCTCGCACGCGAACAGCGCCGCGCGGGGATCCAGGTTGGCCAGTGCACGAACCGCGGTGAGAGCGCCCTCCGGGTCGGCGGAGTGCGCGCCTGCCCGCCGTGCGGCCTCGCGCCAATCGCCCCGGGCCAGCGCCACCCGCACGGCCTCCAGCGCCTCCACGCTGAGCGTGAACCGGGTCCGCGTCCCGGACGCGGAGGACTCGCCGGAGCGGACCGCCGGGGGCGTCCCCGAAGCGGGAGTGCCGCGGGCGGGCGAAGTCCCCGGCGCGCGAGCACCACCGCCAAGAGGCCCGGGAGCCGGGGCGGGAGCGCCGCTGGAGACGCCAGTGCCCGGCGCGGGAGCCCCGGTGGGGCCCGCGCCACGGGGGCCCACGCCCTCTGCTCCGGCGGCCGAGGGCCGTCCCGGCGCGGAGGCGCTGGGGGGCGCCGCGGTGAAGGGCGTGCCGTCCGCGCGCAGCGGGGCCAGGGGTTGGAGCGGGACGACGTGCCCGGCGTTCGCGCCGGCCAGGGGCTTGCGGTACAGCACGCCCCACTCCGTGAGGACGGGCTCGAACGGCGCGTAGTCCCCGAGCGGCGGATCCGACGGCCCCGTGAACAGGTAGCCCCCGTCATCCAGCGACGCATGGAGCCGGCGCGCCACGCCCTCGATGGTGGCGCGGTTGAAGTAGATGAGGACGTTGCGGCAGAAGATGACGTCCAGCTGCCAGATGCCGCTCTCCGCCGAAGGCCACGTCTCCAGCGCCAGGTTGAGGTAGCCCAGCTGCACGTGGCGCTTCACGTCCTGGGACAGCCGGTAGAAGCGGCCCTCCTGCGTGAGGTGGGGGCGCATGCGGTCCGCGGAGGGGCCGCGCAGGGACCAGTCCGTGTAGCGGGCCTGCTGGGCGCGGTGGAGCGCCGTGCGTGACACGTCCGTCGCGCGCACGGACATGTGCTCTTCCCAGCCCTCGGCCATCAGCAGCGCGGCGATGGAGTAGGGCTCCTCGCCGGAGGAGCACGCCGCGCTCCACGCGCGCACCAGGTGGTCCGGCCCTCGGCGCTCGCGCAGCTCCGGCAGCACCACGCGGCGCAGGTGGTCGAAGTGCTCGTGGGTGCGGAAGAAGTACGTCTCCCCGATGGTGAGCTCGGTGAGCAGGTCGTCCAGGAGCGCGTTGTCGAACGACAGCTCGCGCAGGTAGACCTCCACGTCCTCCTGGCTGGCGCGGGCCATGGCGCGCTGGATGCCCTCCAGCGCGGCGGCCAGGCAGCTGGGCGCGGCGAGCCCCGCGCGCTCCTCCACCAGGGCGAGCACCTCCTTGAAGCCCGGGGGCAGGACGCCGCCAATCAAGAGGGCTCCGGAAGGGCTCCGAGCGCGGCGTCGAGTTGCAGGGCTTCCGCCTCGGAGAGGAAGGCGCGCAGGTCGTGCACGAGCACGAGCCCGTCCGGGAGCTTCGCGGCCCCGGCCACGTACCCCACGCCCGGCAGCTCCCGGGGGGACGGGTCCCACTCCCCGGCGGTGACGGCGTGCAGTCCTTCGGCCCGGTCCACGCGCAGCGCCACCCGCCGCACTCCGGCGGAAGCGACGATGAAGTGGTCCATGGGCGACAGCGCGCGAGCGGGGTGGCGGAAGCGGCGGCGCAGGTCCAGCACGGGCAGCAGGTCGCCGCGCAGGTTGAGCAGGCCCTCCACGACGTCCGGGGCCTGGGGCAGGGGCGTGAGGCGCGCGGCGCGCACCAGCTCTCGCACGTCCTCCACGGGCAGGCCGTAGCGCTGCCGCTCCAGGGTGAACAACAGGACTTCCTGTGGGCGGGCCTCCGAGGGGGGATTCATGGATGCGCGTGGCAGGCTACAAGAGGCCGGGCCCCCTGGGGATTCAGGATGTTGGCCCGTCCTCCAGACAACGCTCCCGAGCGGACGAACGCAGGGCCAGCCCGGAGCCAACGCCCGGCGGAGCGTCTGGAGTCCCGAGGAAACGCTTTTTCGCCTGGGCCGTCCTCAGGGGACAGTCGCCAGCCGGCGAGGGGCCGGGCATCGTGAGGCACATGGTTCAGCACGTCATCGTCGTGGGCGCGGGACCGGGAGGCCTGACGGCCGCCATCAACCTGGCGGGGCAGGGCTTCCGGGTCACGGTGGTGGAGAAGGACGCGGTGCCTGGTGGCCGGATGAAGGGGCTCACGCTGGGCCAGGCTGGCGAGTACGCGGTGGACACGGGGCCGTCCATCCTCCAGCTGCCGGGCATCCTGAAGCAGATCTTCCAGCGCGCGGGGAAGCGGCTGGAGGACTACGTCACGCTGGTGCCGGTGGACCCGAACACGCGCGTGCACTTCTGGGACGGCACGCACCTGGACACGCGGCGGGACCTGGAGCGGATGGGCCGGGACCTGGAGGCGTTCGGGGCGGGGAAGGGGCGGGGGCTCCAGGAGTGGATGGAGGACGGGAGGAGGAAGTACGCGCTCGCGTACGAGAAGTTCATCTGCACGAACGCGGGCGGCCTGGACTACTACGCGCCCTGGCGGCTCGCGCCCACGCTGCGTTTCAAGCCGTGGCAGACGCTCTACAAGCAGCTGGATTCGTTCTTCCACGACGACCGGATGACGTACGCGCTGGCGTACCCGTCGAAGTACCTGGGGCTGCACCCGACGACGTGTTCGTCGGTGTTCAGCGTGATTCCGTTCATCGAGCTGGCCTTCGGCGTGTGGCACGTGCGTGGCGGCTTCCGGGAGCTGGCGCGAGGAATGATGAAGTGCGCGCAGGACCTGGGCGCGACGTTCCGCATGGGCACGGCGGTGGAGCGCGTGCGCACGGAGGCGGGGCGCGCGGTGGGCGTCCGGTTGACGAGCGGCGAGGTGTTGGACGCGGACGCGGTGGTGGTGAACGCGGACCTGGCCTACGCGGCGCGGAAGCTGGTGGCGCCGGAGCTGCGCGAGGGCACGCGGTTGTCGGACGGGGCGCTGGAGCGGGCGAAGTATTCGTGCAGCACGTTCATGGCGTACTACGGGTTGGACACGACGTACGCGGACCTGCCGCACCACCTCATCTACCTGTCGGAGAGCGCGAGGCGCACGGACCGGGACGCGCTGGAGGACCGCACGGTGGACGTGGACGACCCGCCCTTCTACGTGTGCAACCCGGGGGTGACGGACGGCTCGGGGGCGCCGAAGGGGCACTCCACGCTGTACGTGCTGGTGCCCACGCCCAACACGGCGCGCCCGGTGGACTGGGCGAAGACGGAGGCGACGCTGCGCGAGCGCATCCCGAGGATGCTGGAGAAGGTGGGCATCAAGAACCTGCGCGAGCACGTGAAGGCGGAGCGCTACTTCACGGCGGAGACGTGGAGGGACGACTTCAACGTGTTTCGGGGCGCGGTGTTCAACCTGTCTCACACGTGGATGCAGCTGGGCCCGCTGCGGCCGCGCGTGAAGAACGCGCAGGTGGAGGGGCTGTACTTCGTGGGCGGCGGCACGCACCCGGGAAGCGGGCTCTTGACCATCATGGAGAGCGCGAACATCGCGGCGGACTACCTCACGCGGGAAGCCGGCAAGGGGCCGCTGAAGGGCTGGCCGTACGTGCCGCCGCTGGAGGATGACGGCGAACAGGCGCCGCTCCGCGTGGCGCGGAGCGGCTGAAGGTCGCGCCGGGTCCTCCCATGTCAGACCTCCCCGCTAGGTTCGGCGGCGTTGTCGAAACGAGGGGGGCACCGTGGCGCTGGATTGGAAGACATTGCTGTGTGACACACGGATCCGTGAGGCGGAGGGTGGACGCGGTTCCTCTCCGCTGGAGGATGATGGCCGGTCCCAGTTCGACCGGGACTATGACCGGACCGTCTTCTCCACTCCCGTCCGGCGCCTGAAGGACAAGACCCAGGTCTTCCCACTGGAGCCAAACGACGCGGTCCGGACGCGCCTGACGCATTCCCTGGAGGTTTCGACGCTGGCGCGGGGCCTCGCGCGAGGCGCGGCCCGATGGATGCTGCGAGCGCATCACCTGGAATCCGTCCAGCAGGCCCTCGACATCGAAGCCATCGCGGCGACCTGTGGCCTCATCCACGACCTGGGCAATCCTCCGTTCGGTCATGCGGGCGAGGAGGCCATCAGCAGCTGGTTCAAGAAGAACTTCGGCGAGACGGGACAGGGGCTCTTCCCTGGGACGGAGGGGCGTGACGGCCAGCTCCGGAATGATTTCTTGCTGTTCGAGGGAAACGCCCAGACGCTACGCATCGTGTCGCGCCTTCAACTGCTCGCGGACTCCTACGGGCTGAATCTGACGGTGGGCACGCTGTCGGCCGCGATGAAGTACACGGCTGCTTCGGATGCGACCTCCGAGAGCGGGCCCGCCGACAAGAAGAAGCCCGGTTACTTCGCTTCGGAACGGGCCATCGTCGACAGGGTCCGGACCCTGACGGGCACCGGGTCCGCACGCAACCCCATCGCGTATCTGGTGGAAGCCTGTGATGACATGGTCTACGCGACCGTGGACATCGAGGCCGGGGTCAAGAAGGGCATCGTGAGCTGGCCGGAGGTCGAAGCCCTCCTGGAGAAGCACGATGACTCGGGCATGGCGAAGACCGTCCTCAAGAGCGTCCATGACTACATCGAGAAGGCGGACACACCGCTGGAGGGACGGGCTCGGGACGAGGCCCTCGCGCAGCACTTCCGGACGGTGGTCATCGGCGAGGCCAAGCGGGAAATCCTCGCGGCCTTCCACAAGCACTACGCCCGGCTCATGCAGGGCGAAGCGCTCGAGCAGGGCGACCTCATCAGCGCCAGTGGAGCCTCGCGCCTCATCGAGGTCTGCAAACGGTTCGGGCGAGAGCGCGTCTACAACGCTCCGGAGACGCTCCGCTTGGAGACCCTGGGCCGCCGTGTCATCCATGGCCTGATGGACATCTTCTGGGAGGGGGCTCGCGCATGCCCGGTCCCCATGGACCCCGTGAGCAAGGCCTGGAAGAAGTTCTGCAAGAGTCCTGAGGGCAAGGTCTACAACCTGCTGTCGAGGAACTACCGGACCGCGTTCGAAGCCGCCTGCAAGAACTCGAGCCTTCCTTCGCTGTACCATCGCTACCAGTTGGTGACCGACTACGTTTGTGGAATGACAGACACCTTCGCTTGCGACCTCCATGCGCAGCTCACCCACGGATAGCGCGGTCATCCACGATCCCGTGGGGGCGTTGCGCAGGCGTCTGAGCGACTTCGTCACCCGTGTGCCGCATCCCTGGCACGGTGCGATGCGGACGCTCCTGGACGTCTTCCGGGCGCATGACTGGGAGGTGTTTGTCTTCGGAGGCACGCTGCGGGACCTGCTGGCCGTGTCCGCGACGGCGGCGCCGCGAGACGTGGATCTGGTCGTGGCGGGTGCGACAGGAGAGGCGCTCCGGGCGGCCTTCGCCCGGCAACTGGTCCGGGTCAACCGATTCGGGGGGCTGCGCCTCCAGGTCCAGAAGCTCCCGGTCGACATCTGGACCCTGGAGTCCACGTGGGCCTTCCAGCAGAAGCTCGTCCCTGGAGGAGACTTCGCCCAACTGCCGAGGACGACCTTCCTCAACGTGGAGGCCGTCGCCGCGGAGATGGACACCCGGAAGGGGCGTGCGCGCCAGGTGTACGGAGACGCCTTCTTCCGCGCGGTGCGCGAGCAGGTGCTTGAAATCAACCTGGAGGAGAACCCCTACGCGGGCCTCTGTGTGGTCCGGTCCCTGCTCACGGCACGGAAGCTCCACTACGCGCTCGGGCCTCGGTTGGCGCGCTACCTTGCCCACCATGGCTCCCGCATTGATGGGGCGGAGCTGGAAGCCATTCAGCGCTCCCATTACGGCCGCGTGCATCTCGGCCGGGACCAGTTGATGCGGCTGATCCGAATCGTGAGTGGTAGGGCCACGGCCACGCGCCCGAGGCCCATCGAGCTGCCCCGGGCGCGTCAGCTTGAATGGACGTTGCCGCGTCCTCAGCAGCTCGACTGGTACTCCCGCGCTGGCTGAGGCTCATGCGATGACCGCACAGCCGCACGTCACGCGGCGCCGGGACGGCAGCTCACCTCCACGAGGATGCCGCCGGGCGCGCGGCAGTAGACGAGGGTGCCCCGGTTGTTGCGGATGACGTCGGACACCTCCAGGCCGTCAGCCTTCACGCGCTCCTGGAAGGCGAGCACGGGGGCTTCGGCGTCGTGGAGGAAGCCGACGTGGAAGTCCTCGGGGAAGACGTCGGTGTCGCGCTTGCGGCGCTGGAGGACGAGCACGAAGCCGTCCGCCCCGCCGAGGATGGCGATGGCGGGCGAGTCATGGTTCTTCGCGTGCGACGTGAAGCCGCAGTAGCGCATGAAGAAGCGGGCGGTGGCCTGGACGTCGGGGACCTGCAGATCAAGGTGGTTCAGCTTCATGGTGGACCTCGCGAAGGCACACGAGTGCCTTCGAAGGGCCGTGGGTCCTGAATCCCGAAGGAGACGGACAAGTGCTTCCACCCTGGAAGTGACCGGGGCTCACCGAACCGGTCCGCCGTTTTCCGACCGGGGCGCAGACTAATGCAATGGCAGACGGAATGCCAGACTACGACACGTACCGCTCCGCCAGCTCCGACACCTGCCCCGTCGCCTGGGCCACCGCCGTCGCCGCCTCCTGCGTCGTGCCCAGCTGCCGCAGCGTCGCGGCCATCAGCTCGTCCATCTCGCTCACCGCGCTGAACAGCTGATCCACGCCCGCGTGCTGCTGCGCCACGGCCTCGGCGATCTGCCGCACCGCTGACGCGGACTCGTGCGTCAGCTTGATGAGCTCCCGCAGCCGCTCGCCGCTCTTGCGCAGCGGCACCAGCGCCGCCTCCACGCCCTGCGCGCTCTTGTCCGCGGTGATGACCGCCTCACCCGTCGCGGCCTCCATGCCCTCCAGCAGCCCGCGCACCTGCCCTGTCGCCTTGATGGACTGGTCCGCCAGCTCCCGCATCTGCCGGGCCACCACCGCGAAGCCCCGGCCCTGCTCGCCCGCGCGGCTCGCCTCGATGGCCGCGTTGATGGCCAGCATGTGCGACTGGTCCGCCAGCGACTTCACCACCTCCGACACCCGGCCCACCTCGCGGGCCCGCGTGCCCAGGTCCGCCACCTGCTGATTCAACCCGTGCGTCAGGCCCCGGATGTCGTCGAGCCCCTGCTCCGTGCCCGCCAGCGACTCCTCGCCCAGCCTGCCCATCGCCGCGGTGCGCTCCGCCACCTGCAGGACGCTCCCCGCGCGGCTGGCCGCCAGCTTGGACATCTGCTGGATCTCCTGCGCCGTCGTGCGCGCCTGGTGGATGGCCGACGCCTGCCGCGACAGCGTGCGGTTCTGCTGGTCGCTCGCCTCCGTCAGCCGCGTGCCCGCCTTCGCCAGGTGCCCCGCGGACGAGCGCAACGACCGGGGCAGCTCCTGCAACTGCTCGTAGAGCAACCACGTGCGCGCGGACAAGTCCCCCAGCTCATCCGTGGACACCCACTGCGGCGGCGACGCGCGGCCCTCCACCAGCGCGTCCAGCGACGCCCCCACCGCCTTCGCCCCCTGCGCCAGCCGGCGCGCCGCCCACGCCGCCGTGAAGATGGCCCCCAGCGCCGCGAACCCACCCAGGAACGCCACCGGCAACGTCAGGTCGCGCTGCAGCGGGTGGATGCGCGAGCGCACCCGCGCCGCGCCCCGGTACTCGCCCGACAGCTCCAGGTCATCCGCCAGCGCCGACAGGTTCTTCTCCAGCCGCAGCTGCAACGTGGCGATGCTCGTGATGCACGTAATCAGCAGCGCGGACACCACGATGGCCGGCAGGAACCAGCTCTGCCGCGGCAGGAACAGCCCCTCGCCGACAGGGCGCTCGTGCGGCGCCCGGCGGAACGCCTCCAGCGTCACCGCCGCCAGCGCCTTCTCGTAGAGCATGTACATGATGGGCGCGCTGAAGAGGCCCGCGCTCATCGCCACCGCCACGCCCACCAGGATGACGCGCGGCGGCCGGTCCAGCGCCAGGCCAATGGCGCCGTTGAAGAAGATGCCGCCCAGGAACCAGCCCGCCTGCGCCTCCACGAACGTGAGCACGCCCGGCAGCCGCAACAGCCGCCCCAGCCGCTCCGCCGGACTCGCCTCCGCCTCCACCGCGTGCCGCAAGAGCGCCCCCACCGCCCCAATGGGCACCACCAGCGCCAGCCCGCCAATCACGATGGGCGTGACGACGCCCAGCACGAACCCCGCCATGCTCGCGTCCACGTCCAACAGCTGCATGTCGACGTAGATGGCCGGCGCCACCGCCACCGTGACGACCAGCGTGCGCAGCAACAGCAGCTTGAAGAGCAGCGCCTGGGTCGAGGTGGAGGAGGGCTGTATCATCGGGTGACGGATCCGGGAGGACCGCTCAAGCCTGAGCGGGAAGCGCGGGTGCGTCAATGCAACGTCCACGTCTTGTCGCGGGCCGTGGCATGGACTCTCGGGTCTCCGCGAAAAAGCAGGGACACGGCGGGTGGGGAGGGCAGGGCGCGTGTCGTTCTACCGCACGCCGCACCCTGTCCATCGCCTGACATTCCTGGCTGTCGCGGACGTGTCACGGCCCGGGGGCAGCCGTGCGGGCGAGCCACCGCCGACGCATGCCGCCGGCGGGTGACGTGAGCACGTTGTCCTCCACAACGATTCACACACCGACGTCAGGAGGACGCCATGGGCGAGTGGACTGACAAGGCCAAGGGCAAGGTGAAGGAAACCGTGGGGGTCGCGACCGGCGACCGCTCCCTGGAAGCCGAGGGCAAGGCGGACACCCTCAAGGGCAAGGTCAAGGGCGTGGTCGAGGACGTGAAGCACGCCATCAAGGACAAGCGCGACGAGCGCGAGGAAGCGCGCCGCGGCGACGCGGATCCGCAGTAGCGCCAGTCACCCCCGTTGAAACCGTTCGGGCCGCGGAAGCCAGTGCTTCTCGCGGCCCGAGCCGTCTTCACATCCCCGCGGGGTGCTCAACGCCGCATCTTCTCGCAGGGACACGCCACCTCGAGGAAGGTGGTGGACTTGCCGCTGAGCATCACCCAGAGGCAGCGCAACACACAGGCTGTACCGAACTCCCGGTAGATGAGTCCCAGGTTGGCAACCACCTCACGTCCGGTGATGACCCCTCGCATGTTCCCGCTCCCTTGCCTTCCTGCCGTCCGACCCGCCGCCCATGGCCCTTCGTGCGGAGCCGGGCAGAGGTCTTTGCAAAGGGCTGGCCGGACCTCTGAAAGCGCCCCCATCCGCGAGCGTCGTGCGCTCAACGCCCCAAGCCGTTGAAACAACGGCCCTGAGCGCCCGTCTGCCCTGGAGTCCTTGAACGAAGCGGTGGGGCGCCCTGAAAACGTTACAGAAACAGGACTCCTTCCAAAGACGGGACGGCCTGTTCGCCTGTTCCCGGTGAAGCGGCCCGCCGGGCTCCGCCGCTCGCGTGGCCCCCCGCCAGGCTGCGGACGTGGCATCCCCACCCAACACGCCCGCAAGACAAGTGGCACATCCACCGACGGCGCTGAATGTATGTCCATGAGCGCCCGCGTGAGCCGCCGTGCCGCCACGCCGACGCCCATGGGGTGCGTCCAAGCGCGGAGCGGTGGAAGGGAGTCGAGATGAGGCCGAATGCGTCTTCCAGGAGGACCTTGCCGCTGCTGCCCGCCGGCCTCCTGCGTGCTCAGCGGGGGCTGCACCGGGTGGCGGTGGGGTTGGACTTCTCCCTGCAGTCCGAGTTCGCGCTGGCCCGCGCGCTGCGGCTCCCGCTCGCGCATGGGGCGGCCTTCAGCGTGCTGCACGTGAGCCGGTGGGATGGCCACAAGGGCTCGGACGGGATGGTGGGCAGCGAGCGATGCCTGCGCCGGTCGGTGTCATCCGTGGCGAAGCGGCTGCGGCAGCGGCCGGACGTGGACGTGCGCGAGGAGCTGCGCACCGGGGACGCGCCCCACGAGGCGGCGGAGCTGGCGAAGGACCAGGGCGTGGAGGTGCTGGTGGTGGGCCGGCCGCACCCGGGCCCCCCGGTGGTGCCGCTGCCGGAGGACTCCATGGTGATGCGGCTGGTGCGGGAGGTGGACGCGTCCGTGCTGGTGGTGATGCCGCACCCGGGCCGCGTCTATCACCGCCCCCTCGTCGCGGTGAACTTCTCGCGGGAGTCGCGCCGCGCGCTGGAGCTGACGATGCGCCTGTGTCCCGCGTCGACCCCCATCGAGGTGCTGCACGTGGTGGACGTGCGCGAGGAGGCGGCGGCCCTGCACCGGCGGGACGCGCCCCTGGCGCTGGAGCTGCGGCTGCGGCAGGAGCGTGAGGACGCGACGCGCAGGGCGCTCGGGCGCTTCCTCGCGCCCTACCGCGAGACGGGCCGCGCGCTGGAGATCCGCCTGCGCTTCGGGGACCCGCGCGAGTGCATCCTCGCGGAGGCCCGGGAGCGCGACTCGGACCTGCTCACGCTGGGCATGTCCTCCGCGAATCCGCCGTCCTCGTTGACCGAGTTCGTGGTGCGGCACTCGCCCTGCGACGTGCTCATCTCCCGGCACGTGGCCCCGCCCGGCGCCCTGCCGGACGGCGTGGTCGCCCCCACCTCCTGAAAGCAGGGAAGCCCAGCGCGGCGGGCGCCAGGGCGTTATGAGGGGCGGCACCTTGCCACCTCCCACGCCGTCGACACCGCCATCCCTCCGCGCCCGCCTGAAGAACGCGGGCGTCCTCTTCAAGCAACTGCCGGGCACCTTCCACCTCTTCTGGCGGGCGAGCCCCCGGGGCGCGGTGGTGCTGGGCGTGCTCACGCTGGTGGCGGCGGTGCTGCCGGCGGGCATCGCGTGGGTGGGCAAGCTCATCGTGGACACGGTGGTGGCCGCGGCGAAGGGCGACGCGGCGGCGCACTCGCGCGTGCTGGGCCTGGTGGCCACGGAGTTCGGGCTGATGGTGGCCTCCGCGGTGGTGGACCGGGGGCTCACGCTCACCAAGGACCTGCTGCGCGCGCACCTGGGAAACCTGCTCAATGAGCGCATCCTCCAGAAGGCGCTGGAGCTGGAGCTCAAGCACTTCGAGGACTCGGACACCTACGACAAGATGCAGAACGCGCGGCGCGAGGCGAACGCGCGCCCGCTGTCGCTGGTGATGCAGGCGTTCAGCATCGTGCGCAACGTCATCACCCTGTCCACCTACGCGGTGCTGCTCGTGGCGCTGTCGCCGTGGAGCGTGGTGGTGCTGCTCGCCGCGTCCATCCCCGCGTTCATCGCGGAGGCGCGCCTGGCGGCGGAGGGCTTCCGGCTGTACTCGTGGCGCGCGCCGGAGGGGCGCAAGCTCAACTACCTGGAGTGGATCCTCACGCGCGACAGCACCGTGAAGGAGGTGAAGCTCTTCGGGTTGGGGCCGCTGGTGATGGGGCGCTACCGCACGCTGTTCCAGAAGTTCTTCGCGGAGGACCGCGCGCTCGCGCGCAAGCGCATGGGCTGGGGCCTGGGGCTGGGCCTGGTGTCCCTGGCGGCCTTCTACGGCTGCTACCTCTTCGTCGCGAGCCGCGCGGCGTCCGCCACCATCTCCGTGGGCGACATGGTGCTGTACCTGTCCGTGTTCCGGCAGGGGCAGGCCGCGTTCCAGGGCATCCTCACCAGCGTGGGCTCCATGTACGAGGACGCGCTCTTCATGAGCAACCTCTTCGCCTACCTGGACATCCCCACCGCGGAGAACGCGCCGGGGCTGCTGCCCGCCGTCTCACCGCCGCGCGGCAGGAACAACGCCATCGAGCTGCGCGACGTGTCCTTCCGCTACGCGGGCAAGGACGCGTGGGCGCTGCGCAACGTGTCGCTCACGCTCAAGCCCGGCCAGAAGCTGGCGCTGGTGGGGGAGAACGGCGCGGGGAAGAGCACGCTGGTGAAGCTGCTGTTGCGCATGTACGAGCCCACGGAGGGCCAGATTCTCTACGGCGGCGTGGACACGGCGCGGATGGACGCGGACGACCTGCGCGGCCGCTTCGGGGCGGTGTTCCAGGACTTCGTGCGCTACCAGTTCAGCGTGGCGGAGAACATCGGCCTGGGACACGTGCCCGCGCTGGAGGACCGGCCGCGCATCGAACGGGCGGCGGAGCAGGGCGGCGCCAACACGGTCATCGCGGCGCTGCCGGGCCAGTACGACACGATGCTCGGCGGCTGGTTCGAGAAGGGCCAGGAGCTGTCCAGCGGCCAGTGGCAGAAGCTGGCGGTGTCGCGCGCCTTCATGCGCGACGACGCGGAGGTGCTCATCCTGGACGAGCCCACGGCCAGCATCGACGCGGAGGCCGAGCACGCCCTCTTCGAGCGCTTCCAGGCGCTGGCCGCGGACCGCATCGCCATCGTGATTTCGCACCGCTTCTCCACGGTGCGCATGGCGGATCAGATCGCCGTGCTCCACAACGGGACGGTGCAGGAGCTGGGCAGCCACGACGAGCTGATGGCGCTCGAGGGGCGGTACGCGCACCTGTTCCGGCTTCAGGCGCGCGGCTACCGGGACTGAACGGGGCCCGGGCCTCTTTCAGGCCTGGGCCTTGGCGCCGCCGGGCAGGTGGTCCCGGATGACGCCCAGGAAGTACGGCTTGCCGTAGTACTGGCTCATCTTCCCCAGGAGCTTCCCGTTGCGGAACAGCAGGAAGGTGGGGATGCCGAACAGGCCGAAGCGCGTGGCCAGCGCCTCGTGCTCGTAGGCGTTGACCTTGACGACGCGCATGGGGGCGCCGTCCAGCTCCTCGAGGAGCTCGGGTTCGGCGGCCGCGTAGATGTCGCAGTTGGGGCAGCCGGGACCCCAGAAGTCCACCACCACCAGCTCGTCGCGGGGTTCCATGACGAGCGAGTCGAAGGTCTCGGTCGTCGCCTCGATGCTTACGGGATGCGCCATGGCGTCCTTCCTAACGCCCGAGGGGCCAGGCTTCCATCGGGGCCGCCAGGCTCGGGGGCAGGCGGCCAGGAGGGATGGCGGGGGCGGCGTGTCAGGTTGTCCAGGTATGTCTACAGGCGTCGGGTAGACGAAACCCGACATGCACACTGCGCACGAGGGCCCAGGCGCCTTAAGGTGCGAGCCCTGGTGGCTGTCGATGTCGTGGAGGGGTCATGCACGAGTGGTTGGAGTCACTGCGCAAGTCGGCGAAGACGACCTCGGAGGGTGTGCAGGCGGAGGAGGTCCGCCGCGCGGAGACGGAGTGCGGCGTCCCGTTTCCCGAGGACCTGGCGGACCTGTATCAGGCGCTCAACGGCGGTGAGTTCCAGGGCGAGGTGCGGCTGTACCCGCTGCATGGCGGCGAGGGGGAGCCCAGCGTCCTGGAGAAGAGCCGCCTGATGGTGGTGGGCCTGCCCGCCGCGGGCGTGTGGCGCTTCGGGCTGAAGGGGACGCACCGGCACCTGTTCGTCGCGCGCAAGTCCGCCATGGAGGAGCAGGGGGACGGCGGCGGGCCGCTGCCCGGCTGGGTGGACGCGCTGGACGGGGAGGACTGGGTCTTCGGCACCTGGGACGGCGAGAAGAAGGACATGCGGATGTACCGCTCGCTCAAGGACATGCTGGAGGTGCTGATTCCGCCCGTCGAGGAGAAGGAGACCTTCGGGGAGCGCACCTTCGCGCGCGCCATGAACGCCGTGCTCCAGGGCGCGCTGTCCGGCGCCGCGGCGCGGGTGGGCGACGAGGGCGAGGAGGCCGACACGGATGCCGCCGACGCGGAGGCATTCGAGGCCGCCGAGGCCGCCGACGAGGACGGTTTCGACGACGAGGGCGAGGCCGAGGTGTCCGGCGAGGAGGAACTGGAGGAGGAACTCGCCGAGGACACCGGTGAGGCGGAGTCCGGAGCCGACGAGGACGTGCGCGACGAAGAGGCGCCCGAACAGGAGGAGCTGTTCGAGGAGGCCAAGCCGAAGCGCCCCGCCGCGAAGAAGGCCCGCCGCGAGCCGCCCATCACCGGGGCGCCGGCCGCCCCCGCCAAGAAGGGGGCCGCCGCGAAGAAGTCCGCGCCCGCGCGTGGGGCCGCGAAGAAGGGCGCCCCCGCGAAGAAGGCCACGGTCAAGGCCGCCGCGAAGAAGTCCCCCGTGAAGAAGGGGGCCACCGCGAAGAAGGGCGCTGCCCAGAAGCGCGGGGCCGCGAAGAAGGCCGCCGCGAAGAAGGCCACGGGCAAGGCCACCGCGAAGAAGGGCGCTGTCCAGAAGCGTGGCGCCGCCGCGAAGAAGGGCGCTGCCCGGAAGCGCGGGGCCGCGAAGAAGGCTCCGGCCCGCAGGTCCGCGGCGAAGAAGTCCTCGCGCCGCCGGTCCTGAGCCGGACCCGGTGGATGGGGGGCTCCTGACGGGCCCTCCACCTGACGAACAAAGGGCGCGTCCCACGCACGGGGGACGCGCCCTGTTCACATCCCCGGGTCGGACCCGGCTACCCCTCGGGCAGCAGGTCCGGCGACTGCGCGCGGGCCCCGGGCTCGTCGGGCTGCGCGCTCACCTCGCGCTCCTCTTCCTCCTCGTCCCCCCGGCCGAAGCGTTGGATCTGATCCGGCAGGATGTCCCGCGCATCCGCCTCCTCTTCCATGGGCGGCGACGCGGCCAGGTCCTGGTCCGAGATGTTGATTTCATCCTCGCCGGTGTCCGGGTTCCGGTGGCGCAGTGAGGTGGACTCGCCCACGTCCTCATCTCCGAGCTTGTTGAACCGCATGGGGTCTCCTCGACAGGGACGGTTGAGAAAAGCTTCCGTGTCCTCACGAAAATGGGACCCCGGGAAGGCGGCCGCAATGGAACGCAGCCCGCCTGCCTGCCGGGCCCGGCCCTCGTCAGCGGGGAGCCGTCGGCGGCCGGGCGTCAGGGCTGCCGGGCTTCACGTCCAGCAGCACCATCCCCAGCGCCAGCACCCGGGAGAGCGTCTCGCGCACCGTGTAGCGCCAGGGGGTCGGCCGTCCCTCGTCCGCCGCCACGCCCCACGCGTCGATGCCCACCGAGTTGGCGATGAAGAGCGCCCGCGACAGGTGGAAGCGCTGCGTGACGAGCACCGCCCGGTCCGCGCCGAACACCGAGTGCGCCCGCAGGCAGCTGTCGTACGTGGACAGCCCCGCCTCGTCTCCCAGCACCGCGTCCGCGGGCACCCCGCGCTCCAGCAGGTAGCGCCGCATGGCCCGCGTCTCGTTGTGGAAGGGCGCGGAGTTGTCCCCGCTCACCAGGAGCGACCGCACCTTGCCCTGCCGCCACAGCGCGATGGCCGCGTCCAGCCGCTGCGCCAGCACGGGAGACGGCACCGCGCCCGGCGCCAGCCCCGCCCCGAACACCAGGGCCACCGGGGCCTCTGGCGCGACCGCCAGCGGCACGATGCGGCCCTGGTAGCGCAGGCGCACGAAGTGGGACAGACCCAGCAGCACGGCCAGGGCCAGCCCGAGCAGCCCCAGGCCCCTGCGTACCCACACCCTGGTCGTGCCGCCAGCCTTCATGGACCCCGCAGAACGGTCGGAAGGGGCCATTCTCTTCCGGCGCCCCCCACTCGGAAAGCACCACCGGCGGCCCGTTGATGGGAACCGGTCACGCCCGCCCGGTCCCCGGACGGCGGTGGCGGCGGGCCCGGGGGCAGGGTGGGGGCCTCATCCGGGCACCCCGCCGTTGACCGGCCCCCGCCCCGCCTATATAGGGGGCCCGCCGTCCCTCATGGCCAGCCCGGGCTGTCACAGGGGCGCGCGCCGCACGTCGTTCCAGAGGAGTTTCCGGTCCATGGCGTCCCTTCGCGACATCCGCAAGCGCATCCGCTCGGTGAAGAACACGCGGCAGATCACCAAGGCCATGAAGATGGTCTCCGCCGCGAAGCTGCGGAAGGCGCAGGACGCCATCCTCGCCGCCCGCCCGTACGCGCAGACGCTGGAGCAGATCATCTCCGAGCTGGCCGCGCGCTCCGCCGACCAGGAGCTGGCGCACCCGCTGCTGGCCACCCGCCCCGTGCGCCGCGTGGAGCTGGTGCTCCTCACGTCCGACCGCGGCCTCGCCGGCGGCTTCAACTCCAACGTCATCCGCCGCGCCAACCGGTTCCTGTACGAGAACAACAACCTGGAGATCCGCATCTCCACGGTGGGCCGCAAGGGCAACGACTTCTTCCGCAACCGCGGCCAGGCCATCCGCAAGGACTTCGCCGGCCTCTACGCGACGCTCAACTACCGCTCGGCCGCCAACGTCGCGGAGGAGCTGGCCGCCTCGTTCCTCAACGACGAGGTCGACGCGGTCTACGTCGTCTACAACGAGTTCGTCTCCGCCATCAGCCAGAACGTGGTCGTCTCGCAGCTCCTGCCGCTGCAGCCCGCCGCGGTGAAGGCCGCCCCCTCCGAGGAGGCCTCCGTCACCACGCCCACGGCCCTGGTGGACTTCAAGTACGAGCCGTCCCGTCAGGCCGTGCTGGACCGGCTGGTGCCCCAGGCGGTGAACATCAAGCTGTACCGGGCGCTGCTGGAGAGCGTGGCCAGCGAGCAGGGCGCGCGCATGAGCGCCATGGAGAACGCCACCAACAACGCCACGGACATGATCTCCAGCTACACGCTGATCTACAACCGCACCCGCCAGGCGGTCATCACCAAGGAGCTCATGGAGATCGTCTCCGGCGCCGAGGCCCTCAAGTAGTCCGCCTCCCGCCCGGCCGCCTCCCGGCTCCTGGCTTCATGACGCAGGGCCCGTTGCTTCGCGCTCCCACGAGCGTCCGAGGCACGGGCCCTTCGTCGTTCCAGGCCCCCTCACCGGCCAGGCGCCAGGGGCGGGCGCCGCAAGGGACTGGCGCCCGGGACACGGCTCCGCTAAGCGGGACTTACGTGCGCGGACCCGGGAGGCTTGACCCTGCCGGGCACCCCCCGGTAAAGGGGGCCCGCCCACACCCCTCTTCGGGGTTCGATTTCCTGACGGGCGGCGGCGCCCCGGCCGCTCGCCACACGAGACAAGGCAGAGGAGTCCCATGAGCGCTCAAGTCCCGACGACTGGCAAGATCACGCAGGTTCTCGGCCCCGTGGTCGACGTGGAGTTCCCGCCCGGCGGGCTCCCGGAGGTGTACGTCGCCCTCAAGGTGACCAACCCCAACCTGAGCGCGGAGAAGGACAACCTCGTCATCGAGGTGGCGCAGCACCTGGGTGAGAACACCGTGCGCTGCATCGCCATGGACTCCACCGAGGGCCTGGGCCGCGGCATGCCGGTGTCCAACACGGGCGCCCCCATCCAGGTGCCGGTGGGCAAGGCCACCCTGGGCCGCATCATGAACGTCACCGGCGACCCGGTGGACGAGATGGGCCCCGTGAGCGCCACCGAGTACTGGCCCATCCACCGCGCCCCCCCGCCCTTCACGGAGCAGGACGTGCGCGTGCAGATGTTCGAGACCGGCATCAAGGTCATCGACCTGCTCGCCCCCTACACCCGCGGCGGCAAGATCGGCCTGTTCGGCGGCGCCGGCGTGGGCAAGACGGTGCTCCTGCAGGAGCTCATCCGCAACGTGGCCGTGGAGCGCGGCGGCTTCTCCGTGTTCGCCGGCGTCGGTGAGCGCACCCGCGAGGGCAACGACCTGTACCACGAGATGCAGGAGACCAAGGTCATCCAGACCGACAACCTGGAGAAGAGCCAGGCGGTCCTCGTGTACGGCCAGATGAACGAGCCGCCCGGCGCCCGCGCCCGCGTGGCCCTCTCCGCGCTGACCATGGCGGAGTACTTCCGCGACGTGGAGGGCCGTGACGTGCTCCTCTTCGTGGACAACATCTTCCGCTTCACCCAGGCCGGCTCGGAAGTGTCCGCCCTCCTGGGCCGCATCCCCAGCGCGGTGGGTTACCAGCCCACGCTCGCCACGGAGATGGGCGGCCTGCAGGAGCGCATCACCTCCACCACCAAGGGCTCCATCACCTCCGTGCAGGCCATCTACGTGCCCGCGGACGACCTGACGGACCCGGCGCCGGCCACCGCGTTCGCCCACCTGGACGCGACCACGGTGCTCAACCGCTCCATCGCGGAGCTCGCCATCTTCCCCGCCGTGGACCCGCTGGACTCCACCAGCCGCATCCTGTCCGCGGACGTGCTGGGCGCCGAGCACTACGCCGTGGCCCGCCGCGTCCAGGGCATCCTGCAGCGCTACAAGGAGCTCCAGGACATCATCGCCATCCTCGGCATGGACGAGCTGTCGGAAGAGGACAAGCTGTCCGTGGCGCGCGCCCGGAAGATCCAGCGCTTCCTGTCCCAGCCGTTCTTCGTGGCCAAGGTCTTCACCGGCAAGGACGGCCGCTACGTGAAGCTCCAGGACACCATCCGCGGCTTCAAGGAGATCGCGGACGGCAAGCACGACGACATCCCGGAGAGCGCCTTCTACATGACGGGCGGCATCGAAGAGGTGCTGGAGAACGCCCGCAAGATGGCGGCGAGCTAGTCGCCTCCCGGAGAGCGTCCCCATGCGCCTGACCGTCGCGCTCGCCCTGCTGCTCTGTGGTGCCGCGCCTTCCGCCCTGGCGGAGGAGCGCGGCAGCCGGGCACGGGTGAGCGGGAACGGCCTCTACAGCGTCCGCACCGTGGACGTGGGCGTGGGGAAATGCCGGCTGGAGATGCTCAAGGAGAGCGGGCCCCTCTGGTCGGCGGACGTGTGCGTGGGGACGGTGGATGACCTCTACTTCGCGTCCAACGACGGGGAGAAGGTCTGGGTGCTGTACCCGCTGGTGGAGAAGGGCAAGCCGCTCCCCAGCCAGGGCAGGAAGAAGGCGAAGGGCCAGGGCCTGGCGTGGGCGCGGGTGATGGTGGCGGCCCAGTTCGACCGCACCGGGCAGAAGCTCCAGGAGCGGCGGCTGACGGAGCTGATGACGACGAAGCAGCTGCCGGAGGTGCGGCAGCTGGCCCACCACCTCAAGTGGCTGGAGGGCACCCTGGGCATTCCGGGCAAGGGCCCCCGCCTGACGGACGCCGGGGTGTTGGAGTTCGAGCCGGTGGGCGCGCAGACCCAGCGGCTGACTTTCTGATGCGGTAGTGCGGTAGCACGAGGACCTTCATGGCCAAGCTGACTGTCGAGATCGTCACCCCCGAGAAGCGCATCCTGTCCGTGCAGGCCGACGAGGCCATCGTGCCGGGCGGCGAGGGCCTGTTCGGCGTGCGTCCCGGCCACACGCCGTTCCTGTCGCTGGTGGAGCCGGGCACGCTCACCCTCATGGAGGCGGGCCGTCAGGACCGCTACTTCGTGGCCGGTGGCTTCGTGGAGGTGAGCAACGACAAGGTGCTGGTGCTGGCGGACGCCGCCGAGCACGTCACCGGCATCGACGTGGCCAGCGCCCGCCGCCGCATGGAGGACGCCCAGGCGCGCCTCAAGGACCTGAACAGCGCGGACGCGCGCTACGCGATGGAGCAGGCCACGGTGCGCCGCGAGACCGCGCGCATCAGCGCCGCCGAGACGCGCTGACGTCCTGCTTCGCGCGTCCTCCCCGGCGCGCGCAGGCGGCATCCGGAAGGGTGGAGTCCCGAAGCTCCCGAGGCACGGGGGCCGGCGCTCCACCCTTTTCGCGTTCCAGGGCGCATGATGCGGCGCTGTCATGAGCACACCCGACTCGCCCGTCCTGGAGCTGTTCCACCGCATCGCGGATCCGCCGTCCGCCACCGCGCGCCGCTTCGTCACGGACCACGCGCTGGAGGACCGCGTGCGCTTCCGCAACCTCACCTACGAAGAAGTGGAGCGGGACTGGCGCGAGCGCGGCGGCCACACGTCCCCCGCGCTGTGGGACGGCGCGCGGCTGCACCAGGGCGCGGAGGCCGTGGTGGCGCGGCTGATGGCGGTGGTGAACCTGGGCCGCGACGGCGCGTGATCCGCGCGCGCACCTCGCGCATCGCGTGGACGAAGTGAAGTCGCGCGCGTCAAGGTGAACACCTGAGCCCGTGGGTCGCGCACGCGCACGGCGCCTTGCGCACCCACGCGCGGCCACCCATGCGTCCCTTTCGGTCCATGTGCAGCATTCGAAGTTGGACATGCTCGCGCGTTTCCACGGGCCCGCCTGCTTGCTGAAAAGCGGCAGGATGCGATAGCTACCGCGCCCCCGGTTGCGCCGTGGTGACGGCGGAGGAGGCGGACAGTGGCGACGCGCGTGGTGCAATCCAGCGGGACCTTTCTTGTCCAGCGCTTCACCGCACCCGCTTCGTGCACGTCAAGGCCCCATGATCGATCCGCCGTCGCGTCGCGCGCCCACGCAGCGTTCATCTCGGTGCTCGTCCTTGGCTGAGGCTCGGGTAATCTCCGCCCCTCCGATGCCGCTGACTCCCGCAGACCGCCAGGACCGTTTTCATGCGGCATTCCTGGGGCTCGCCATCGGGGATGCGCTCGGCTTTCCGCTGAGGGGCATCCCCCCGGCGAGCCTGGCGCGGCTGCCCGGGCTGGCGGAGGACTTCGCGCCCCGGCCGCGCGGCAAGTTCGCCAAGGGCCAGTTCAGCGACGACACGCAGCTGCTGCTCGCGGCCGCGGAGAGCGTCATCCGCGAGGGCAAGGTGGACGGCCGCAGCGCGGCGCTGCACCTGGCGTGGCTGTGGCAGGAGGGCATCATCCTCCAGCCGCCGCGCAGCCTCTCCGAGGCGCTGCAGCGGCTGGCGGGCGGCACGCCGTGGATGAGCGCGGGCGCGCCCCTGGGCACGAAGTGCCCGTCGGTGCTCAGCCGCGCGCTGGTGGTGGGGCTCTTCGAAAGCGGCCAGCGTGCGCGCCTGCCGCACGACGCGGGCGTGCTCACCGTCATCACGCACAAGGACCCCGTCTGCGCCGCGGCCGCGGCCGCGTTCGCGCAGGCGGTGGCGCTGGGCATGGAGGAGGAGGCCCTCACGCCCGCGGCCTTCTGCGAGGCCCTGGCGCTGTCCGCCGCCGTGCACGACAAGAACCTGGCGGAGGAGATCCGCCACCTGCCGCGGCTGCTCACCTGGGACACCCAGCGCGCGCTCAACCAGCTGCGCAAGGTGGGCGTGCCCCCCAGCGAGCTGAAGGGCGTGGACGGCCTGCCGTGCCACGTGGTGCCGGTGCTGCTCACGTCGCTGTACGCGACGCTGAAGGTGCCGCACGACTTCCGCGAGGCCGTGGTCCTCACGCTGCGCTGCGGCGGCGAGGCGGACGTGACGGCCGCGCTCACCGGGGCCCTCCTGGGCGCGCACCTGGGCACCCGCGCCATCCCGGCCCGCCTGCGCAAGCAGGTGCTGTACGCGGAGAACCTGCTGGACACCGCGGACCGCCTCTTCCGGGCCCGCCAGGTGCGCGAGACCCTGGCCACGGCGATCGCGCATCAGCAGCGCCGCCGGTAGTTGACCGGGGGCCGGATGCCTCTCCTCACGGGGCGGGGGCACCAGGCAGGCAGCCGGACGGAAAAGGGGTGTGCGGCGGGACTTCTCCCACACATCCTTCCTGACCACCTTGAGGGACAGACCGGGGGCAGCCGGGACGGCCAGTCAGGCGTCCGAGGGCTGCGCTCTGGAAGTCATCCTGTCGGAGGCACGGTCGTGGACCTCGAATCGGAACGCCTGGAGCGGACGCAGCTGGAGACGCTCTCCACCGCGGAACTCATCCGGCACGCGCTGTCGGAAACCCGCCTGCTGGTGAAGGCGGAGGTGATGCACGCCAAGAAGGAGCTGAAGCAGGAGCTGCAGTCCGCCAAGCTGGCGGGCATCTTCGTGGGCGCGGGGGCCGTGCTCGCCCTCACGTCGCTGGCCGTGCTCTTCGTCGCGCTGGGCCTGGCGCTGCCGCTGGGGGCCGCCGTGGGCGTGCTCATCGTGGGGGTGGTGCTGCTGGCCGTGGCCGGCCTCCTGTTGTTCCTGGGCACGAAGCGGATTCCCAAGAAGCCGCTGGTCCACACCCAGGAGCGCTTGAAGACGGACTTTCAGATGACCCGGGAGACGCTGCAATGAGCCAGGCACCCGAGACGCAAGCCCACGAGGACCACGCCATCACCCGGCGCATGGGCGACCGCGAGCAGGTGGAGCAGACCGCGGACCGCATCCGCGACGAGCTGCTGCTCACCCTGGAGGAGCTGGACCGCCGGCGCGCCCGCGCCACGGACGTGCGCTACCACGTCAACCAGCACCGCGACCTGCTCGTCACCGTGGGCGCCGCCGCCCTGGTGGCGGTGGGCCTGGGCGTGGGCTACGCCATCTACCGCGCCCGCCACCACGACGAGCGCGTGCGCCGCCAGCGCCGCAAGGCCCTGGAGCGCGCCTGGGCCCACCCGGACCGCGTGGCCACCAGCATCGAGGACAAGCCGCTGGGCGCGGAGCTGGGCCGCAAGGTGGTGATGATTTTCGCCACGTCGCTCGCCACCGCCGTGGCCCGCAACTCCATCCAGTCCCTGGTGCCCTCCAGGGTGATGACCAAGGTGCCTGCGGACAAGGATAAGAAATCCTGAATGCGTAAAAATCGCGCATAAAGCAGACTGATGTCCATGACGGACCTGCTCTATGCGCGCGCGCAGATGGGACTGTCGCTCGCGTTCCACATCGTCTTCGCGGCGGCCGGCGTGGCGTTGCCTGTCTTGATGGTCTTGAGCGACCTGAAGTCCCGGCGGACGGGGGACGCGGACTACCGGAAGCTCAGTGAGAAGCTGGCGAAGGGCACCGCCATCCTGTTCGCGGTGGGGGCCGTGAGCGGGACGGTGCTCTCGTTCGAGCTGGGCCTGCTGTGGCCGGAGTTCATGGGTCGCTACGGGGAGGTGATTGGCCTGCCCTTCAGCCTGGAGGGCGTGGCCTTCTTCACCGAGGCCATCTTCCTGGGCATCTACCTGTACGGCCGCGAGCGCGTGTCGCCGGGCCTGCACCTGTTCAGCGGCGGGATGGTGGCGGTGAGCGGCGCGGCGAGCGCGTTCTTCGTCACGCTGGTGAACACGTTCATGAACAACCCGTCCGGCTTCACGCCCACGCCGGCGGGGCCCACGGACGTGCAGCCGCTGGTGGCCATGTTCAGCCCCGGCTGGCAGTACCAGACGGCGCACGTGCTGTTGTCCTGCTATCAGGCCAGCGCGTTCGCGATGGCGGGCATCCACGCCTTCATCCTGCTGCGGCACCCGGGCGCCGCGTTCCACCGGAAGGCGCTGTCCATCGCGCTGCCGCTCGCGTGCGTCACCGCGCTCGTGCAGCCCCTGGTGGGGGACCTGTCCGCGAAGCACGTGGCGCGCGCGCAGCCGGTGAAGCTGGCCGCGATGGAGGCGCACTTCCACACGGAGGCGGGCGCGCCGCTGAGGGTGGGCGGATGGCCGGACGCGGAGAAGGGCACGGTGCCGGGCGCCATCGACCTGCCGAAGGGGCTCTCCATCCTGGCGTTCGCGGATCCGGACGCGGTGGTGAAGGGGCTGAACGAGTTCCCCCGCGAGAACTGGCCGCCGGTGGCCAGGGTGCACGGGGCCTTCCAGGTGATGGTGGGCACGGGCAGCCTGATGGCGCTGCTCGCGCTGGTGACGCTGTGGCGCAGGTGGCGCGGACGCGAGTGGCCGCACGGCAAGGGGATGATGCGCGCGTGGCTCTGGGCGGGGCCGCTGGGGCTGGTGGCGCTGGAGGCGGGGTGGCTCGTCACGGAGTGGGGACGGCAGCCCTGGATCGTCCGGGACGTGATGCGCACGGGCGAGGCGGTGACGCCGGTGCCGCACCTGGCCGCGCCGTTCCTCACCTTCACGGGGGTGTACCTGTTCCTCGGGGTGACGGTGCTCTTCGTGCTCTGGCGGCAGGTGGCGGGCACGCTGCCCGGCTCCAAGACGCCCGGCGCGCCCGCGGGAGGCGAGGTGGCCCATGTCCCCTGAGACGGCGGTGCTGGGCTTCGCGGTGGCGGGCACGTTCGTGCTGTACGCGCTGCTGGGCGGAGCGGACTTCGGCGGCGGGGTGTGGGACCTGCTGGCGCGGGGGCCGCGCAAGGCGGAGCAGCGAGCGCTCATCGCCCACGCCATCGGGCCGGTGTGGGAGGTGAACCACGTCTGGCTCATCGTCGGGCTGGTGCTGCTCTTCAGCGGCTTCCCGCGCGCCTTCGCGGCGCTGAGCGTGGCGCTGCACGTGCCCCTGACGTTGCTGGTGCTGGGCATCGTGTTCCGCGGCACGGCGTTCACCTTCCGCGCCTACGACACGCGCGGCGACGCGGTGGAGCGCCGCTGGGGCGTGGTGTTCAGCGTCGCGAGCGTGGTGGCGCCGCTCCTGTTGGGCATGTGCGTGGGCGCGGTGGCCAGCGACGCCATCCGCATGCAGGGGCACGCGGTGGTGAGCGGCTTCTTCGCGTCGTGGCTGTCGCCCTTCGCGCTGTCCGTGGGCGCGCTGACGCTGGGGCTGTTCGCGTTCCTGGCGGCCGTGTACCTCACGCACGAGGCGCGCACGCCCGAGCTGGCGGAGGACTTCCGGCGCCGGGCGCTGGTGATGGGCGGGCTCTTGTTCCCGCTGGCCCTGGCCGCCCTGCTGCTGTCGCGCGAGGGGGCTCCCCGCGTGTGGACGGGGCTCTTGCAGACGCCGTTCGCGCTGGCGCTGCACGCGGGCACGGCGGTGGCGGCGGTGACGGCGTTCGCGCTCCTGTGGACGCGGCGCTTCCGGGCCGCCCGGGTGGCGGCGGCCACGCAGGGCGGGCTCATCGTGCTGGGGTGGGCCGTGTCGCAGGCGCCGTACCTCGTCTACCCGCACCTGACGCTCCAGGGCACGGCCGCGCCGCCGGAGGTCCAGCGGCTGCTGCTCGTGGCCCTGGCCGTGGGGCTGGTGACGGTGGTGCCGTCGCTGGTGCTGCTGTTCCGCGTCTTCGGGCCGCGCGGCCAGGCGCCCCAGGCTCCCCCCCAGGCTCCCCCCCAGGCTCCGGAGACGCCTACGACTTGAGCACGGGGAAGAGCGGCGGGTGCACGACGCGGGGCGGCTCGTCGCCCCGCGCCACCAGCACGCGGGCCCCTTCGAGCAGGTCCTCCGCGTCCAGCGCCTCCACCACGGTGCGCGCGGCCGAGTCCGGGTCCATCACGCGGCAGTGCACGCGCATGACGCCCGCCTCCGTCTCGCCGCCCTCCACCTCGCCGTTGCCCGTCCAGCCGAGCGCGTCCGTGAGCAGCTCCTCCACGGCGTTGCGCTGCTCGAAGTCGTGGCCGGTGCCCTTGCCCTGCACGGTGTACTCGACGAGGAGCACGGCCATGGCGTCCGGCTCGGGCTCGTCGTAGCCGGCGTCCACCAGGGCCCCGGCTTCCTGGGCGATGACCATGTCGGGGTCCTCGTCCGGGGGGACGGGGACGGTCTTCTGCTCGCCGCCATCACCGACGGCGCCCCAGTGCACCGTGACGACCCCCTCGTGCTCCCACGCCTCCCAGTAGCGCAAGGTGTCGCCGTCCTTCTTGTAGAGCTTCAGCAATGCGTTGGCCTCATGCGGGCGGACTCCATACCGCAACGGGCCCTAGTAGGCACGGCCCTGTCCGCCGTCCACGGGGAGGGTGGCGCCGGTCACCCACTTCGCCCGCTCGGAGCAGAGGAAGGCGACCACGTCCGCCACCTCCTCCGGCGTGCCGAAGCGGCCCCAGGGAATCTGCTCGCGCACCATCTTCGCCACCGCCTCCGGGTCGTGCTGCTGGCGTTTGTCCCAGCTGCCGCCGGGGAAGAAGATGGAGCCCGGGGCCACGGAGTTGACGCGGACGCGGTGGGACGCCAGGTCCACGGCCATCTCCTTGGTGAGCGCGACGAGGCCCGCCTTGGCGGCGCTGTAGGGCGCGCTGGTGGCGTACTCGCGGCCGAAGATGGAGCTGATGTGCACGATGCTGCCGCCGCGCTGGCGCATCACCGGCACCGCGCGCTGGCTGCACCACACGGCGGACATCAGGTTGCGCTGGAGGACGTCGTTCCACTGCTGGGTGCTGGCCGCGTCGAAGGCGCCCGCGCCGCCGCTGCCGCCCACGTTGTTCACCAGGATGTCCAGCGAGCCGAAGGCGCGCACCGCGGAGTCCACCGCCAGGTACGCGCCCTCCTGCGTGGCCACGTCCGCGACCACCGTGGCCACCTGGGCGCCCTCGGAGCGCAGCTCCTTCGCGATGGCCTCCAGCGGCTCCAGGTGGCGCGCGCACACGCACACCCGGGCGCCCTCGCGCGACAGCACCGTGGCGATGGCCCTCCCGATGCCCCGGCTGCTGCCGGTGACGAGCGCTGTCTTCCCCGTGATTCCGAGTTCCATGCCGTCCGTTCTACCGCCCGCCCGGGCCGGGTGGGGGAGGGGATTCGCCGGGGCGTTCAAAGGCGTTCGAAGACGTCCAGGCGCCAGGCGCCCTCCATCACGCCGCGCAGGTGGCGCAGGTGCGTGGGGGCGAGCTGGCGGAAGGCGTCGTGGACCGCGTGACCGTCCAGGCACATGTCGCGCGTCTGGCCGGTCCAGTGCACGAGCACCAGGTGCCCGCCGGGCTCCAGGTGTTCCAGGATGCGCTGCTGCGCGAGCGCCATCTCGCGGAGGTTCCAGTAGGCGGCGCGTCCGGCCACCAGGGTGAGGTCGAAGGTCTGCGCGGGGTAGCGCACCAGGATGTCCGTCTGCTCGAAGCGGATGTGCGACAGGTGGCGGCAGCGGTGGATGGCGCGGGCCTGGGCGGACCCGGAGGACTCCAGGGAGAGCAGGGCGTCACAGCGCGACTGGAGCTTCTCCGTGAGCAGCCCGATGTTGCCGCCAATCTCCAGGCCGGAGCGGTAGCGCGCGTGGGGGAGCGAGGCCAGCGTGACGTCGTCGCGGCTGCGCACGCAGCCCAGCGTGTCGGGGCCCCACGGATCCTCGGCCTCCCGGGAGGCAAGGGGCGGGGGCCGCAGGAGGGCGGAGGCTGGTTTCATCGCGAGGGGCTCCTGAGGAGATGGACTCTCAGGATGGGAACCGTCCGCGCCCCCCACATCCCGTGCGCCCGGGGCCAGGAGGTGTCGACCCAGGGGCAGTCGGAGCGTCTGGCGTTGGTCAGCGCAGGGTCAGCCGGCCTGGAAGCGGGCCTCCGCCGGACGCGCGCCGCCCGAGCGCTTCACGCCGTGGTCGCTGTTCGCGGACAGGTGCTCCAGCAGCTTGAACACCGTCTCCACTTCATCCGCCGCGCCGATGTCCTGCGCCAGCTGCTCCGCCGAGCGCGCCTCCGCCTTCGCCGCCTTCAGCTTCGCCAGCAGCTTGCCCTGCAGCTCCAGCACGCGCCCCGCGGCCTTCTTGCCCGCCTCCACGCCCGGCTGGTGATAGGCGTTGATGTTCACCAGGCTCGCGTAGAAGCCCACCGCCCGCTCGTACAGGGCGATCAGCGCCCCCAGCGTGCGCGCGCTCACGTCCGGCACGGTGAGCGTCATCGACTCGCGGCCCTTCTCGAACAGCGCCCGGCGCGTGCCCAACAGGAACCCCAGCAGGTAGTCGCCGCTGGTGTTCTCACCCTCCACCGCCAGGGACCTGCCGTCGCGGTCCTTCAGCACCTCCACGAAGGTGACGAAGAAGTTGTTCACGCCCTCGCGCAGCTGCTGCACGTAGGCGTGCTGATCCGTGGAGCCCTTGTTGCCATAGACGGCGATGCCCTGGTTCACGACCTTGCCGTCCAGCGACAGCTCCTTGCCCAGCGACTCCATCACCAGCTGCTGGAGGTACTTGGACATCAGCATCAGCCGGTCCTTGTACGGCAGGATGACCATGTCCTTCTGGCCCCTGCCGCCGCCCGCGTGGAACCACATCAGCGCGAGCAGCGCCGCCGGGTTCGCCGCCACGTCATGCCCGCGCGTCGCCGCGTCCATGTCCTTCGCGCCCGCGAGGAAGCCGTCCACGTCCAGCCCCTGCAGGTACGCCGGCACCAGCCCCACCGCCGACATCACCGACGTGCGCCCGCCAACCCAGTCCCACATGGGGAAGGTGCGCAGCCACTGGTGGCCCCTGGCGTAGGCGTCCAGCTCGCTGCCGTCGCCCGTCACCGCCACCGCGTGCGCGCCGAAGTCCAGGCCGCGCTGCTTGTAGGCGGCCTCCGCCTCCAGCATGCCGTTGCGCGTCTCCTTGGTGCCGCCGGACTTGCTGATGACCACGGTGAGCGTCTCCGCCAGCCGCTCGCCCAGGCCGTTGAGCACGCGGTCCATCCCGTCCGGGTCCGTGTTGTCCAGGAAGTGCACCTGCATGGCGTCCCGGCCGCTGCCCAGCGCGTCCGCCACCAGCTGCGGACCCAGCGCGGAGCCGCCGATGCCGACGATCAGCACCTGCGTGAACTTCCGCGCCTTCGCGGGCTTCACCTTGCCCGCGTGCACGTCCCTCGCGAACGCGGCCACCTGGGCCTGCATGTCCGTGATGGCCTTCTTCAGCTCCGCGTCCGGCGCCAGCTCCGGGGCGCGCAGCCAGTAGTGGCCCACGCGGCGCTTCTCATCCGGATTGGCGATGGCGCCCTTCTCCAGCGCGTCCATGGCCTGGAAGGCCGCGTCCATGCGCGAGCGCATCCCGTCCAGGAAGTCCGCGCCGAAGTTCATGCGGGAGATGTCCAGCGTGAGCCCCACGGAAGGGACGACGCACAGGTGCCGCTGGTACCGCTCCCACAACTCGCGCTCCGTCATGACCCGACTCCCTTGCAAGGGGCGCCGACCTCATGCGCGGCGCCCGCCAGAACCGTCGCGGCGCACCGTAGCAAGGCCCGCATGGCGGGGACGCAACGATGTCGCGCGCCGCGTTGCCTGGACGTCGGTTCCACCCCCGGGCTGTCCTCCACCCGGAAGGGCGAGGCCCTCAAGGCGCCGGGTTGGCGGCCTCCACGGTGGGGGGCCCCGCCGCCGGCGGCGCCTCCTTGGGCTTCCATGCCGGGTTTCGGAAGATGTAGCCCAGCCGCTGGCTCAGCGGTCCGGGGCGGGCCGCGTCCTTCACGATGGCGGCGAACTCATGGAACGCGATGCGCACCGGGTTGTGCGTGGTGAGGTTCTTCGTCAGCCCGTAGATGGGGCGCTCGGTCTCCGGGACGAACGTGCCGAAGAGCCGGTCCCAGATGATGAGGATGCCCGCGTAGTTCACGTCGATGTAGGCCGCGTTGGATGCGTGGTGCGCGCGGTGGTGCGAGGGCGTGTTGAACAGCCACTCCACCGGACGCGGCAGCCGGTTGATGGCCTCCGTGTGGATCCAGTACTGGTACAGCAGGCTCACCGCCTGCTGCGTGACGATCATCTCCGGGGAGAAGCCCAGCAGCGCCAGCGGCGCCCAGAACACCCAGCCCGTCATGGGCGTCCACGTCTGCCGCAGCGCCGTGGACAGGTTGTAGTGCTGGCTGGAGTGGTGCACCACGTGCGACGCCCAGAAGAAGCGGCTCTCGTGGTGGACGCGGTGGAAGGCGTAGTAGCAGAGGTCTTCCATGAAGAAGAGCAGCACCCACGCCACCAGCCCGTGGCCCATGCGCAAGGGCGTCAGGTGGTAGAGCGCCGCGTAGCCCGCGAAGGCCACGCCCTTCCAGAACACGCCCACCGCCACGTTGCCCAGGCCCATGGAGAGGCTGGCCAGCGTGTCCTTCCACGTGTGGCCCTTGATGCTTTCGCCACGTTCCTGCCGCAGCCTCCTCACCCAGAAGACCTCGGCGATGACGGTGATGACGAACACCGGGATGGCCGGGGTGATGAGGTCGGGGATGTGCGTCATGTCCATGGCTGCTGACCTCCTGCGAATTCAATCCCTGGGTGCGAACGCGACGCGCATGAAGCGCGCCAGCGTGTCCAACATGCGGCGGTGCGCGGGGTCCGAAGGCCGGGCCGCGCCACCCACCGCCGCGCCCTGCACCGCGTCCAGCGCCAGCTCCACCACGTCGTCGAAGTCCGGGTGCGTGGCGGCCACGTCCGGGAACAGCTCGCGCGCCACGCGGTGCATGTTCTGGCGGTGCGGCCCGTCCACCGCCGCCAGCGCCTTCTGAAGCTCGGGGCTGGTGCGCGCCGCGACGTACAGCTCGATGGCGGCCTGCAACTCCGGCCGCTGGTAGGCGGCCCACAGCATGTCCACCGCCGCGCCCACGCGGTCCTTGCCGGAGGGCCGCGCGCCCACGCCCGCGAGGAAGTCCTGGATGAGGCGCGGGAACAGGTGCTCCACCGCCACCGCGAGCAGCTCCTCCTTCGTCTCGAAGTGCGTGAAGAGCGCCCCCTGCGACACGCCCGCCCGCTTCGCCACCTCCACCGTCGTCAGCCGCGCGTAGCCCTGCTCCACCAGCGTCTCGAGGGTGGCGTCCAGCAGCTTGCGGCGCGTCGACTCGCGGCGCTCCGCCTGCGTGCGGCGCACCGGGACCGCGGCCTTCCGGGGGGCGGACTTCGGGGACATGCCGGAACGATAACCGCTGACTTAAAAAGTGACCAGTCACTTTCTTGGGGCCCGGCTCCAGGAGGTCGGATCGCGGACGCCCGGGCCTGCCCGTGGGGCGTTCAGGCGGACGGGCGTCTGTCTTTGCGCCCGTGCAGCTGACAGGGATGGGGGCGGATGTGATTGGGAGGCGCAATGCCTGCCAACCGGACAGGCAGGGAGGCAGGCGCTCTCGTGCTTCCGGGCCGTTTTCCCTCTGGAGTGTGGTCAAGGCTCGCCCCCTTGAGACAGGGCGGGGCGTGGCTCGGCTGCTAGTGATCCGTTCGGGACTGAGCGAAAATGGCTGTGAAATAGCGCGAGGCCTTGCGCTGGTTGTCCGCCCGCCCCGATATGAACTTCTCCGCTCTTCTCGTCGGCTCCCTCCTCGCTTCTGCTCCTGCCCTCCCTCCCGCCGCCTCGGCGGCCGCGAACATGCCCGAGGTGGGCGTGCCCTTCGCCTGTGGTCGCATCTATACGGTGAGCCAGGGTCACGAGACGGGCAGTCACCAGCACAACGACACGTTCGCGTGGGACTTCCGGATGCCGGAAGGCACGCCCATCGTGGCGGCGCATGACGGCGTCGTGCGCATGGCGCGCGGCGACAGCAAGCAGGGCGGATGCGGCGAGCAGTTCGCGCCCATGGCCAACTACGTCGTCATCTCCCACGGCGACGGGCTGGAGACGCAGTACCTGCACTTCAGCGCCGTGGTGGTGAAGGCCGGTGAGCGCGTGAAGGAGGGCCAGCTCATCGGCTTCTCCGGCGCGACGGGCTGGGCGTGCGGCGCGCACCTGCACTTCAAGGTCGCCAGGGAGCAGGGCGCCGGCTGGAACAACCCCTCCGTGCCCGCGCGCATCGTGGGCTACGGGGACCCGGTGCGTGACACGCTGGTGTCGGCGCCGCTGTGCAAGGACTCCGCGCAGCCGCTGATGGCCTCCAACGGTGGCGTCCACGTGCCCGGCCAGGCCGTGATGTCCATGTCACCCGAGAACGCGAATACGCTCCAGGATGCGTCGCGCGGCCTGCCGCCCGGTGCCAAGGCCCTCCTCGACGGCCTCTCCCAGCCTCCCGCCCAGGGCGGCGAGGGCCTCGACAAAGCGGCTCCGGCCCGCACGCCCCGCATGGCGAGCGGCTCCGACGAGACTCGCTGACGCGAGCAGCGCTCCGGCGCCCGCGAGCAGCCCGAAGAAGGCCCCCGCGTTGAGGAAGTACTCCAATGGCAACAGGGGGCCTTCGACGTATCCGCGCACCACGCGGTAGCCCACGTGCGCCAGCAGCGCGAGCAGGGGCAGGTTGATGAGCGGCAGCACCAGCCACCGGGCCGTGCGCCACCAGCGGGCCACGGCCTCCGCGACGGCGGTGGAGGCCGTGTAGCGCCACGCGCCCGCGCGGGCCACGCGCAGCTCCGCCAGCATCGCCTCCACGTCCGGCACGCCCAGGCTCTCCGCCTCCAGTCCCTGCGTGCGCGCCACGCTGCGCGCCTCCGCCAGGGCGGTGCGAGCGGCGGACTCCGCGAGGAAGTCGTCCTCGAAGGGCTCCACCACGGCCACCTCCGCGGCGCGGGCGCGGGTGCGGTCCCTCACCGCGTCCACCACCGTGGAGGCCGCCGCCACCGCGAGCCCCGCGGGCAGGCTGCGCCGGGCCACCAGCGCGCCCGCGCCCATGCCGGACGCTCCCCACAACGACAGCCGCAGTCCCCACGCGGCGGGGCCCCAGAAGCGGCCCGCGGCCTGACGGCGCACCTCCGACGCCAGGTGTCCGTGGGCCAGGGACAGCCGCGCGTCGAAGTCCGCCTGGAGCGCCTCCGCCGCGCGAGCGAGCCCCGCGTCCAGCGCGGTGCGCGTCTTCGCGAGCAGCGCGTCCGTGTCATCGAGCGCCCTCTGGATGATGGAGGCGAGCTCCTCCAGCGCGCCCAGCGCGTTGGTGTGGCGCACGCGCGCGGCCACGGCCTGGGTGGCCAGCCCGCGCAGGTGGAAGAGGAGCGGGCCGAACTCGCCGGAGACGTCCTGGCCGTCCTTCGCGGCGCGCGCGCTGATGGCGAAGACGGGGACGTCCTCCGCGGCCAGGCCGTAGTGCTGGGTGGCCAGGCGGCGGACCTGGGACTTCAGCGCGTCGCGCGAGTCGGCGGAGAGCTCGTCCGCGAAGTTGAGGATGAAGACGAGCGCGCGGCGGCGGGCGAACTCGGCGAGGAACTCCACCTGGGTGGCCTCCGCGACGCTGCCCCGGTGCATGACCACGAGCGCCACGTCGGCCTTGTCCAGCGCGGCGCGCGCGACCTCGCGGTGCGCCGTGGCCACGCTGTTCAGGTCCGGCGTGTCGATGAAGACCTGGCCGCTCCACAGGCCCTGGGGGCCGGGCGTGTAGCGCACGACGCGCGCGCCGGTGCGGGCCAGCTCGTCCGTGGCCATGCCCTCCGGCGCGAAGAGGGTGGAGGCGGTGCTGGTGGGGCGGTCCACGCCCTCGCGGGAGAGGTGCTGGCCGGAGAGGGCGTTGAGCAGGGTGGACTTGCCCGCGCCGGTGGCGCCCACCAGCGCGACGACGAGCGGCGCGTCCCTCCGGGCGATGCCCCGCGCGTAGTCCTCCAGCAGGCGCTCCAGGCGCGGGCCATGGGGCTTGAGCGCGGGCAGCGACAGCGCGTCGGTGAGCAGCGGCCGGAGGGCTTCAGGGTCGGGAAGGCGGGTGTCGTCCACGGAAGGGCCAGCGTGACGTGGCGCGCTCGTGCTGGCTACCAGGATTGAGCGGCGACGGTGCGCCAGCGTGCATTCTCCCAGGGGCCCGCGGGCGCTGTCCCTCAGCTCGCGACGGCCTCGACGGGCTGCGGGACCTGACCCGGGTCTCCAACGGTCTTCCACAGCCAGGCGTTCACGTCGAAGCGCGGGTCGCCCAGCTTGCGTCCCAGGTCGATGCCGTCCCAGGCCAGGTGGTGATCATCCGGAGGGCCCAGGTCGCTGAGGATGGCCATCAGCTTGACCATCTGTTCTCCCGGAGCGCTGTCGTTGGTGGCGCCGAACATCGCGTAGAAGGCCAGGTGGTGGGTCTGGTCCCGCCCCGCGCTTCCGTTGTCGTCGAGGCGGCTGACGCGAAAGCCGGTGGGCGGGAGCGGGCGCGGGTGGTTGAGGTTCCAGCGCTGGTCCCGCTCCGACGTCAGGCCATCCAGGCCGGAGTCCGTCCCCGCGAACAGCAGGCCCAGGTCGCGTCCCGCCTCCGCGCGATGGATGCGCGTGGTGGGGCCCTCTCCGGTGGTGAGCAGCCATCGGACGCGCTGGGTGGCGCGCGAGAACAGCTCCAGCGCCAGGCGTCCCGCGAGCCGCTCCTCCGCGGCCCTTTCCCGGAGGAAGTCGCGCCGCAGGTGGGCATGTTGCCGGAAGAACTCACGCACCGCGGCCACCCTCCGCGCCGTGGCCGCGGTCAGCCAGTGTCCCCGCGCGTCCAGGAAGGCGATGGCCTCCACCTGGATGACATGGTCGGAAAGCGGCGGAGGGGCAACGGTGCGGTGCGCCATGGGCGTTCTCCGGGCAAGGGGACACCCGAAATGTCGGAACGCTTCACAAGGCCGGAAGTGGGGCCGCCCTCCCGCATGTCTGCCATTGCGCATCGCGGAAGCGGAACGTGCGCTCGTGCGCAGTGACCCGGCACGCCCGGGTGTCAGGGGGCCTCCGCGCATGTGGTTCCGCGAGGGAGCGCTCGAGGGCCCCGTGTGCTCATCCCTCCGCAATCGGGAGCGGACCTCACGGCCTGGGGCATCCCTACGTCCGTGACGGGCCCTGGCGGGAACGTCAGACGGGCAGGCCTCGCCTGGGACGACACGACGCCGGATGCGAGGGGCACAGGGGGCCCCTCCCGCCCGGCGTCGGTCATGGCAGGCGCTGACGCCTTACAGCGAGTTGACGAACTTCAGGAGCGCGTTGCGGTCCGCGGCGCTGAGGTTCACGAAGGCCTGCTTGGCGGCCTCGCCCTCGCCGCCGTGCCAGAGGATGGCCTCGGTGACGCTGCGCGCGCGGCCGTCGTGCAGGTACGCCTCACCGCCGGACACGCCCGCCGTCAGGCCAATGCCCCAGAGCGGCGGCGTGCGCCACTCGGCGCCGGAGGCCTGGCCTTCCGGCAGGTTGTCCGCCAGGCCCGCGCCCATGTCGTGCAGGAGCAGGTCCGTGTACGGGTGGATGGTCTGGTTGCGGAACTCGTTCATCGCCGCGTACTGGCTGGTGGTCAGCGTGGGCGCGTGGCACTTCGCGCAGCCCGCGTTGTTGAACACCGTCTCACCCTGCATCGCCGTCGCGTCCGAGTGGTCGCGGCGCGCGGGCACGCCCAACAGCGCGATGTAGCGGGTGAGCTTGTCCAGGTCGCTGTCGGCCAGCTCCACGCTCGTGCCCGCGCAGCCCTGCTGCGCCGAGCCGCAGTCCATCGCCTTGAACACGTTGGTCGTCACGCCCATGTCGCTGTTGAGCGCCTCGGCCACCTGGTGCTTCACGCGCGCCGTGCCCGCCTTCCAGCCGAAGCGGCCCAGGCGGGTGACGCCCGTCTCCGGGTCCGTCACCGTCTGCATGCGGCCGGAGATGCCGTCGCCGTTCGCGTCGTTCGGGTCCGCGAGGCCGGCGATCTGCGACTCGGGCACCGCCTCCAGCAGGCCCATGCCAATCAGCTGCGGCGAGATGCGCGGCGAGAAGTTCGTCGGCGTCACGTTGAGGAAGCTGTAGTTGGGCTTGCGCAGCTGGTACGCCGTGCCGTCGCGCAGCGTGCCGCTCGTGGTCGTCCAGCCGCTGATGCGCACGTCCGCCTCCGGCGTGCCGCTGACCGCGCGCGGCTGCAGGCGGAAGCCCAGCGCGGGGTCCCCCGTCACGGTGCTGCCGTTCACCTTGCCCACCTTCACCACGTAGTTCTCCAGCGTGGTGTTCGTGGTGGCGGGCGGCAGGCCGCGGCCGTTCTGCTTGTGGCAGGAGACGCAGGACACGTTGACGTAGTTGTTCCCCAGCTTGTTCGCCTGCGCCGTGAAGATGGGGTTGTCCGGCTCGGAGTGGCTGCCGTCGCGGAAGTTCGTGTGGTGCAGGCGGCGGCCCTCGACGAAGGGCTGCGCGTTCACCGGCGCCAGGTTCGTGGGCATCTGGAGGAAGCGGTTGTCCGGCTCGTTGGAGAACGGCGTGTGCAGCGTGCCGCGGCCGCCCGCCCAGGCCTTCTCCGGCAGCGGGAAGGAGTCGCGCAGCGAGCCCTGGCCCTCGAAGGGCAGCAGGCCGCCCTGGCCCACGATGTAGAGCATCGCCGTGGAGTAGTAGTTGAAGCGGCCTTCCACCGGCTGCTGGAGGAAGACGCCAATCTCCAGCTCCATCCGGTCGCCCACGCGGATGGCGCGGCCTTCCTTCGCGTTGAAGTTCACCGACGACGTGTACTTGTAGTCGTTGACCTTCACGAAGTCCGCGTTGTGCCAGTACTCGGCCACCGTGTTGATGCCGCGGAAGAACGCGCGGAAGTCCGGCGAGTCGTACGGGTAGAGGGTGTACAGGTTCACCGTGATGGTGCTGCCGCCCTTGGCCACCTCATCCACGATCTCGATCCAGTGGGTGCGCTTCTCGAAGTACAGCTTCAGGTAGTGGTCGTAGGCCTGGTACTGGTCCTCGCGCATGTGGCGGTCGCGAACGCGGTCGCCCACGCGGGTGATGATGGCGGTGGCGGTGGTCTCCACCGTGGCCGGCTCCAGCGCGGTGGCGCTGGTGAACAGCGGCACCACCGGGCCTGCGTCGCCGCTGGGAGGAGGGCCCGCGTCGGGCGTGCCCGCGTCCGGCGTACCGGTGCCCGCGTCCGTGCCGCCGCCGGTGCCGGTATGCGTGTAGCGCGTCCAGGCCGTGTCCCGAGCGCAGGCGCAGGACACGTCCCAGTACGTGAAGAAGTAGTCGATGTAGTTGCCGTTGCTCAGGCCCGTGACGGTGTACTGGTTGCGTCCGCCCGTCACCGCCATGCGGATGTTGAGCTGTCCTCCGTCGTTGAGCTTGTAGTGGATGTCCGCCCAGTCCGTCGTGTCGACGTAGAAGACGGCGGAGGAGCCAGACGGCGTAACGCCATACGTGGCGGCTTCTGCGGTTTGCACCGCCAGACAACTGACGGCCAGGAATGCGAGCGCGATTCCCGTGAGTCTGCTTCGGCTCATGGTTGCGAACTCCATTGTGGGGTGGATGGGGCGTGGGACGGCCAGCGCTACGAATGGGGACTTCGTAGCTTGTCCGAAGAAAGTCGGAACGGCTGGAAGCCGCAAGGTGGGATGGCTGAGAATTCGGCTTAGGCGTGATAAATGATAAATAAGCGAAATTGATGTCATCCTTGACGCGCTGTGCTGTCAGGGATTGACGCGTTGTGTTGGGAGTGGGGCGTGGACGTGCCCGTCCCCGAGCGGCGGCGGGGGATGGGGCGGCGCGGCGTGGGTGGGTAGACTCCGGGCCCATGCGCTTCCAGCCACCGTGGGGTGGAGCCTTCCGGCTCGACACCTTCTTCCACCGCACCCCGGACGCCCTGCCCGAGGAGACGATGGCCTCCATCCGCTCGGCCATCCTGGGCTCGTCGCTCCTGGGGGAGTCGAACCTGTCCGGGCAGTTCTCCGGCACGTACGGCTTCTCGCTGACGTTCCGCCGGGACGCGCTGCCGGAGGTCCACCAGCGCTTCCCGGCCTTCGCCCCGTACCTGGCGAAGACGCTGTTGCCGGAGTGCAACGCCTTCCTGCTCAACCCGCTGCTGGTGGGGCAGGGCCGGAACGTCGCGGCGCACATCGACCGGAGTCTTGAATTCTACGGCCCGAGCATCGGCTGCCCGGTGGCGGTGAGCGTGCTGTATGTCCAGGTTCCGAAGGAACTCCGGGGCGGGGCGCTGAGGCTGTACCACCGGGGAGGGCAGGTGGCGGAGCTGAAGCCGCAACAGAACGCGCTGGTGATGTTCCGGGGCGACCTGCTGCACGAGGTGGAGGCCGTCACCTCCGGCGCGCCGGGGCTCTCGGACTCGCGGATCAGCCTGGTGGTGGAGCAGTACCGCGCGCCGGAGGACTTGCTGGCGAACGTGCCGCGCTTCGAGCTGCGCACGCGCTCGGGGGTGCGGGCGTGAGCGACCTCGCGCTGGAGTGGAGGCTGCCCGCGCCGCCGGACGCGGTGTTCCCCGCCTTGTCGGAGCCCGCGCTCATCCGCCGCTGGTTCGGAGCGCCGCCGGGCTGCCACCGCACGCACGCGCCGGATCCGGGCGCGCTGGGCCAGCCCTACCGGGTGGGCCTGCGGGACGCGGCGGGCCGCCCGTTCGCGCAGGTGGGCTGCATCGTGGAGGTGGAGCCGGGGCGCTTCCTGGCGCTGGAGATGGACTGGGAGGGCGGGCCCATGCCGCGGGGGCGCACCCGGGCGGAGCTGACCTTCCATGCGGCGGACGAGGGCACGCGGCTGGAGCTGCGCCAGGGCCCGTTCCCGGACGACGCGGCCCGGGACGCGCACCGCGCCTACTGGGAGGCGTGCCTGGGGCGGCTGGCGCGCGTGGTGGCGGGCGAGGCGGTGCCGTGCTTCGAGGAGTTCTGGGAGGAGTCGCGCGGCTACGTGGGGCCGCTGGCGGTGGCCGCCTACGCGGTGCTGGCGGGGCTGCGCGAGGCGGGCGCGCCGAAGGAGACGGTGGCCCAGGTGGAGGACGTGCTCTACACGCACCTGCCGCGGCTGCGCGAGGACACCGCGGACGTGCTGGGCGCGGTGCTCCAGTCGCGGGTGGAGGGCGAGCCGGAGCGCTGACGGCGGCCACGGTGCCGCGCAGGCGCCCGAGGGGTCGTCGTTGGACGCGGTGACGCGCAGCTCCCTTGGAGAAGATGGACAGGTGCTCGACGGTGCGCAGCGAGGCCAGGCCGTACCGTGACTGCAGGGCCCGCTTTCCCCTTCATACGGGGAGAGGGGCCCGGACCGGTCACGCGGCCGTCAGGCTCAGGAGGCCAGGGCCTGCGGCGGAGGGGCGTGGGCGTCCTCCGCCGGGACGTGGGCCTCCGCGTCCTTCGCCTTGGCGATGCGCTCGTCGAGCTCCGCGGTGAGGTGCTCGAAGACCTCCTTGTTGAGCGTGCCCTGCTGGTAGGCGTTGAAGAGGGCGTCCTTCTCCACGATGAGGACGCGGCGGATGGCCTCCTGCTGCTCCTCTTCGTGGAAGCGCGTGGACTGCTGCTTGAGCGTGGTGAGCTCCTGCTCCACCGCCTGCGCCTTCTGCTGGTAGTCGCGCTCCAGCGGCTCCAGCACGTCCACCGGAATCTCCCGCGCGCGGCGCATGGCCTCCAGGGACGCGAGCGCCGCGTGGATGGCGCCCAGCTTGCCGCGGGCCAGCTCGTACTTCTCCTGGTAGACGTCCTTCTGGCCGGTGATGCCCAGCCACTTGAGGAACGGCGCCATGGTGAGGCCCTGGAAGATGATGGACAGCACCACCACGCCGAACGTCATGTTCACCAGCAGCTCGCGGTGGGCGAAGTCGTCCGGAAGACCGAGCACCAGCACCATGGACACCGCGCCGCGCAGGCCGCTCCAGGTGAGCACCGCGCTCCACGACCACGGCAGCTTCTCCGACGTGAACCGCAGCACGCCGGACGTGATGTAGACCACCAGCGCGCGGCCCAGCAGCACCGCCCCGTACGCCAGCAGGATGGGCAGCCACGACTGGAGCAGCGACGTCAGCTGCACCTCCAGGCCGATGAGCAGGAACACCACCGAGTTGAGCGCGAACGCCAGGTACTCCCAGAAGCTCTCCACCGCGATGCGCGTGGTGGGGCCCATGCCCAGGCGCGCCGCCCAGTTGCCGCACAGGAGGCCCGCCACCACCACCGCGATGACGCCCGAGTAGTGGAAGTGCTCCGCCACCACGAAGGACCCGTACGCGGCGATGACCGTGAGGGTGATCTCCACCATGGCGTCCTCCACCCGGAGGATGACCTTGGACACCGCCCAGCCCACCGCCGCGCCGATGACGGCGCCCATGCCCGCCACCTTGATGAAGTCCATCACCGCGCCGCCCACGGTGAAGGCCTGGCCGCCGGCCACGCCCACCACCAGCGTGAAGAGCACCACGGACGTGCCGTCATTGAGCAGGCTCTCGCCCTCCACCAGGATGGCCAGCCGCTTGGGCGCGCCCAGCGCCTTGAACAGGCCCACCACCGCGATGGGGTCCGTGGACACGATGAGCGACGCGAACACCATCGCGTGGATGAGGCCGAAGCCCTCCAGCAGGTTCATCCCCCGCATCGCCGGGGACAGCAGCAGCGCCGTGAGCGCCATGGACGCCACCACGCCCGGAATCGCCATGGAGGTGATGGCCAGCTTGTTCTTCATGAACTTGCGGAAGTCCACGTGGAACGCCGCTTCGAACAGCAGGCCCGGCAGGATGACCGCGAACAGCAGCTCCTTCGTCAGGTGCGGGGGTTCGAAGGCATGCACGATGCCCAGGGCCAGGCCCGCCAGCACCAACGCCACCGTGTACGGAAACTTGAAGTAGCGCGCCGCGATCGCCACCGCCGTCGCGATGGAGAAGAGCAGCACGAAGGCCAACTCGAAGTGCATGAATCCCCAGCCTCGTTCGTGCCCAAAAAATGGCGAGGATGCCATGCGCGCGGGGCGGTGGGGCAACCCCCTTTCGAGGGGAAATGAGAGGGGACAGGCGAGCGTGGCATTTTGCCAGACGCGTTTCTCACGGCGGGAGACGCAGCCGCGTGAACGGGCAGGCGTGCACACGGATGGAATGGACCTCCGATGGAATGAACATCCACTGTGGAGCGGTGGACGGCCGGGCTTCGGGCGGGCGGGGGGAGCGGGCCGGGTGCATTGTGGGGCCCCGGGCCGGCGGCTAGAAGCGAGGGATGATGGACCTCTTCCTGATGTCGCCCCCGGGCCGGGGCTGGGCGCTGCGGGGCCGCTCGAACTTCCGCAGCCGCGAGGCCGCTCCGGCGGATGCGCGCGGCGCGCGGCGGGAGTGGCTGACGCTGGCCCGCCACATCGAGTCGCGAGGCGGCACGGTGGTGGCGCTGCCCTCGCCGTCGGACGCGCTGACGGGCATGCCCTACGCGGCCGAGTGCGGCCAGGTGGTGGCGCGCGAGGGGCAGGCGCCGCTGTTCCTCCTGCCCAGGATGATGAGCGCGCATCGCTTCGCGGAGCGCGACCACTGGGCGCCGCTGGCCCGGCGCATGGGCATGGAGGTCGTGGACCCGGGCGTGGGCATCTGGGAGGCGCACGGCGACGTGGCCACGTTCGACGGCGTGACGCTGCTGTTCTGGGGCGGGCGCACCACGCTCGACGGGCTGGAGGCGGCCCAGAGGTCCTTCCCCGGCGAGGTGCTGCGCGTGCAGGTGCGCGAGCCCGCGTTCCACGGGAACATGGCGGTGCTGCCGCTGCCGGCGGTGGACCGGCTGGTGGTGTGCCCGGACGTGATGGCGCCGGAGTCGGTGGCGCTCCTGGAGCAGCGCTTCGGCGCGAACCGGCTGGTGCGCGTGACGGAGGGAGACATCCGCCGCTATGCGACGAACGGGCTGCCGCTGGGCCGGGACCTGCTCGCGCCCACGGTGATGCCTCCGCACATCGTGGAGACGTTCGAGCGGCTGGGCCTGCGCGTGGTGTCCATGCCGATGCCGGAGCTGACGGAGAAGGGCGGCGGTTCGTCGCGCTGCCTCGTGTCGCGCGCGTCGGTGGAGGCCTCCCGCGTCACGCTGCCGCCCGAGTATCGGTTGGACGTCGTGGCGAAGGACCTGGAAGCCGATGGCGGGTGAGCTCGCGGCGCTGGCCCAGGCGTTCTTCGCCGCGACCCCGGAGCTGTCGTTTCAGGCGCTGGGCTCCGGCGTGCACGTCCCGTCGCTGGACCTGGAGCCCTACGGCGTCCCGGTGAAGCACCTGCTGGCGGAGCACAACGCGGAGCTCGCGCGGCAATACCTCACGCTCAACCAGCTGGCGTTCGGCGGCATCGGCGTGCCGCGCTGGGTGCTGTCGGACCTGTACCTGCTGCCCGGCGCCATCGGGCTCCTGCGCTGTCCCGCGCGGCTGCTCAAGGCGCCCGCGCGCGAGCGGCTGCTGCTGGCGGACGAGGAGTCCGCCATCGGCGCGGCCTGCTACGTGGCGCCGACGCTGACGCCGGGGCTGTTCGTGGGCGTGTCGCTGTTCAGCTTCCTGCCGGGGCGCGGCGTGTCCGCGTGGGTGAAGCTGCTCACGCTGGGCATGGTGCGCGCGAAGCGGCTGCGCGGCGTCACCCAGTGGGACAACCCCGCCGTGCGCGTGCACTCGCGGCTGGGGCCCATGCGGCTGGTGGGGCGCGTCCCCGGCGGACACGAGTACGACGAGCGCACCTTCGTCTACGAGACGGACTTGAGCGACGAGACCCGCGTGGCCCGGGCGATGCTCCGGGGAGCTTCACCGCGGTCCGCGGTCCGCATCCCCGTCACGGACCTGCTGTCCCTGGGCGCGCTGCTGGACCGCGCGGAGCGGGGCGCCCGGCTGGAACTGGCGCCTCCGGGCCAGGACGGCGGCCACGTGCTGGTGCGCGAGCTGCCGCCGGACTGAGGGCTTCAGGGCGCGGGGGCGTGCGGGAACTCGTCGTCCTGTTCCAGGGCCTTGCGCAGGGCGTTGGCGCCGTCCTTGAGGATGGGCGCGCCGTGCGCGAAGCAGACGGTCTGGATGGGCAGGTGGTCCAGGATGCGCTGGATGCTGGTGCGCGTGCGCAGCGGCTCGTCTTGATACTCGCCGGGGACGAAGTCCGGCGTGCGCTTGCCTTCATGTGACAGCAGGTCGGAGATGAACACCACGGCGTGCGGGCTCTTCTGGAGCCAGAGCGTGTACATGGCCTCCGTGGGCCCCGGCGTCTGGAAGGTGTTGAGGCCGCCCGGCAGCGTGGTGCCGTTCACGTATTCGAAGTCCGGCTTCTCCTCCAGACCCTGCGCGCCCTCGGGGGCCCAGACGGGCACGCCGAACGCCTTGCGCATGCGCCACGCGGAGCGCTGGTGGTTGCCCGCGGTGAGCACGATGGCGTCGATGTCGCCCAGCTTGCGCAGGGCCTTCTCGTCGATGGGCAGCGGGTCGATGAGGGTGACCGTGCCGTCGTCATCCACCACCGCGTAGGCGTCGCTGCGGATGCCGCCGAGCCGGTCGTCGGAGACGGTCCAGTGGTGCACGCCGGGGACGATCTCCTCCGTCTTCTTCGCCTGGGCCTTGGGCTCGCTCATGCGGACAAAGCTAGGCACCTGTCCCGGGATGACAGGGGAGCGCGCTCCGCCTGCCTGCCCCTCCAGCGGGCCCTCCCGCCCCCTTCGCATCCATCCCGCCGCGCGCACCTTTGTCGTCGGACGGACGAAGGAGGGACCCGATGCGCGCGATGACCCGCGAGATGAAACCGCTCGTGCTGTTCGATGGGGACTGCGGCTTCTGCAAGCGCTGGGTGGCGCGCTGGCGCCAGGGCACGGAAGGGCGCGTGCGCTTCGTGCGCGGGAGCGGGTGGCTGCTCAAGCTCCTGGGCATCTCCAAGAAGGACATGCGCAAGGCGATGCAGCTCGTGGAGCCATCGGGGCGCCGCTCGTCCGGCGCGGAGGCCGTCTTCCGCGTGCTCGCCTGGTCGCCCCGCTGGAGCACGCGGCTCGCCGCGCGGCTGGGCCTCTTGCCCGGAGTCCGGCAGGTGGCGGGCGCGGTGTATTCGGTCATCGCGCACGACCGGGGGCGCGCGTCGCGGTGGGACACGTGGTTGTTCAGCCGCGTGACGGAGCCCGCGGAGCACCGGCTGGTGCGCTGGGCCTTCCTGCGGCTCTTGGGCGGCACGTTCCTCATCGCCTTCACGTCGCTGGGCAAGCAGGTGCTGGGGCTCTATGGAGAGAAGGGCATCCGCCCCATCCGCGACGTGGCGCAGTCCGAGCGCTACGCCGAGCAGGGCCGCTGGCGCCGTCCCTCCGTGTTCTGGAGGGACGCGTCGGACGCGGCGCTGGTGCGAGGCTGCCGCGTGGGGCAGGCCCTGTCGCTGGCGCTGCTCCTCGACGTGGCGCCTCGCCTGAGCGCGGGCGCGCTGTGGGGCCTGTACCTGTCCTACGTGTCGATGGGGCGCGAGTTCCTGTCGTTCCAGTGGGACGTGCTGCTCCTGGAGATGGGGGTGTTGGGCGCGCTCACCGCGCCGGGCGGCGTGCGGCCCGGGCTGGGGAAGCGGGATGTGTCCGCGGTGGACGTGTTGCTCTTCCGGATGCTCGTGTTCCGGCTCTACTTCGGGTCGGGCATCAGCAAGTTCCACTCGGGGGACCGGACGTGGCGCGAGCTGAGCGCGTGCGACGTGTACTTCGAGACCGCGCCCCTGCCCACGCGCGGCGGTTGGGCCGCGCACCAGCTCCCGCGCCAGGTGCGCCACGCGGGCACGGCGGCGGTGCTGGCGGTGGAGACCGCGGTGCCCTTCCTCGCCTTCGGTCCCCGGCGCGTGCGGCAGGCCGCCTTCGGCATCTTCTCCGCGCTACAGGCGGCCATCATGGCCACGGGCAACTACGGCTTCTTCAACGTCCAGTCGCTGGCCCTGGGGCTGTGGCTGCTGGACGACGCGGCGCTGAAGCGCGTGCTGCCGGAGGCGCTGTGGCGCGGCGCCGGGCCCGCGCGGCGGCCGTCGGTGCCGGGCACGGCGCTGTCCATGGCCGCGGCGGTGCCGGTGCTCACGCTGGGCACCGTGGAGCAGCTGCGCCGCATGGGGTGGTGGCCGCGCGGCCCGGAGCGCCTGGTGCGGGCGGTGGACTGGCTGGAGGACCGGGTGCTGCCGCTGCGCTCGGTGAACTCCTATGGCCTCTTCGCGGTGATGACGGTGGACCGGCCGGAGATCACCATCGAAGGCTCGGACGACGGCGTGCACTGGGTGGAGTACCCGTTCCGCTACAAGACGTCCGCCGTGGACCGGCCGCCACGCCAGGTGGCTCCGCACCAGCCCCGGCTGGACTGGCAGATGTGGTTCGCCGCGCTCGGGTCGCCGCCCTCGTGGTTCCTGGCCCTGATGGAGCGGCTGCTGGAGGGCTCGCCGGAGGTGCTGGGGCTGTTCGCGTCCAATCCCTTCCCGGACCATCCCCCCCGCATCGTGCGGGCGGTGCTCCACGACTACCGGATGACGTCCGCCGAGGAGCGCCAGCGCACCGGGGCCTGGTGGAAGCGGGAGCGGCGCGGGCTGTATGTGTCGCCGTTGACCCTCGCGCCCGGGGCCTCCGAGCAGGCCGGACGGCTGACCTGGCACGTCTGAGCCGCGCCCGGGCCTCTCGGGCCCGGTATGTCAGGACCCCACACCGAGGCGGAGCGGCGAAGGGTTTCCCCCGTGTGAAAGCGTGGGGCCGGGGACTGGCGGGGGATGGGGAACGCTGGGTACGGTGCAAGGGCGATGGTGTCCGGTGCTTCCCCGTCTTCCCTCATCTTCGGCAGGTACGCGGTGTTGCGTCGCGTGGCCGTGGGGGGCATGGGGGAGATCTTCCTGGCCCGTCAGGTGGGGGTGAGCGGCTTCGAGCGCCCCGTCATCCTCAAGAGCCTGCTGCCGGACCTGCTGGAGCACGAGGGCTCGGTGGAGATGTTCCTCGACGAGGCCCGCGTCGCGGCGCACCTGAACCACCCGAACGTCGTCTCGCTGTACGAGGTGGGCGCGTGGCAGGGCACGTTCTACATCGCCATGGAGTACATCGAGGGCGAGAACCTGGGCCGCCTGGCGAAGGCGGCGCAGCGGGCCGGCACGCCGCTGCCCCACCGCGTCTGCGCGCAGATGATCCGCGACGCGGCGCTGGGGCTGGACCACGCGCACCACGCGCGTGACAGCCAGGGCCAGCCGATGGAGCTGGTGCACCGGGACATCAGCCCTCAGAACATCATGGTGCGCCTGGACGGCCTGGCGAAGGTGGTGGACTTCGGCGTGGCCAAGGCGACCATCCGCGCCAGCCGCACGCGCACGGGCGTGCTCAAGGGCAAGCTGCGGTACATGTCGCCGGAGCAGGTGCGCAACGAGCCCGTCTCCGGCACCAGCGACCAGTTCGCGCTGGGCGTGGTGCTGTGGGAGCTGTGCACGCGCCGGCCGTTCATCGACACGGACAACCCCGCGGAGGCCATGCGGCGCATCGCGCTGGCGGCGGTGCCCCGGCCCTCGCAGTTCGTGGAGGGGCTGTCGCCGCTGCTGGAGCAGATCATCCTGCGCATGCTCCACCGGGCGCCCGCGCAGCGCTTCGCCCGCTGCGCGGACGTGGCCCGCGCGCTCCAGGCCTATCTGGATGAAGTGCCGGAGGCGCCGGAGGAGAGCGTCTCCGCGGTGGTGACGCGGCTGGTGGGGGACGCGGTGCTGGCGCGGCTGCGCGACGCGGGCAGCGGTGAGCCCGGCCTGCCCCAGGTCCGCGAGCCCTCCAACGTGTCATGCCCGCGCTGCGGCCAGCGCACCAGCGCGACCAACCGCTTCTGCCCCGCGTGCGGCAACGCGCTCGCGCCTCCGCCCGGGGACGCCGCGCCCAGGTCGCTCACGCCTTCCGCCGGAGGCGCCGCGCCGAAGCCGCCGATGATGCCCGCGCTGCGCGAGCCGCCCGTGCACCTGGGCGACGAGGACGTCCCCGACGCGCCGACGGCGAAGGCGCCCGCCCATCGCGCCGATGGCGCCGTGCACGAGCCGCCCACCGACCCGACGATGGAGGTGCCCGCGCCGCTGGCCTCCGCCCGGGACCCTGCGCCGCCTGTCGCCGGGGACGATGACGGCCCCCCGCCCCTGGGAGACGAGGCCCCGGGCCCCACGGTGAAGATCCGCGCGATGGACGCGCAGGCGCAGATGCGCCGGCTCACGCTGCTGGTGGTCGCGGCCGAGCCGGCCCACGCGGCCCGGCTGCGCGACGCCGTCGTGCAGGTGTCGATACGCCACTCCGTGGAGGCGGTGGCGCTGTCGGCCACGCACTGGTGTCTGTCCTTCGGGCTGCCGCAGGCGCACCCCGAGGGCGCGACGCAGGCGTTGAAGTGCGCGGAGGAATTGGGCAGCGCCGGTCTGAACGTGCGGCGGGGCCTGGAGTCCGGCGTGGTGCGCGTGAGCACGGAGGCCGGAGTGCCCCGGCTGTCCGGCCAGGGGCTGGAGCGGGCCCAGGCGCTGGCGGACGCGGCGGTGCCCGGAGAGCTGCTGGTGGGCGCGTCGGTGAAGGCGCTGCTGGTGGAGGCGGGCGGGGTGCGCATCGGCGTGGCGCGCGAGGTGCCGGGCGGCACGGCGTGGCGCGTGGAGTCCGGCGCGCCCGCGACTCGCGTGGATGCGCTGGTGGGGCGCGACGAGGCGCTGACCCAGGCGGCGGTGGTGGTGGAGTCGGCGCGCAAGGGCGAGGGCGGCGCGCGGCTCTTCGTGGGCCCCACGGGCGTGGGCCGCAGCCGCTTCCTGGAGGCGGTGGCGGAGCTGGCCGCGGGCAGCTCGCCGCGCGTGGTGTACGCGTGGGGGGGAGACCCCCGCTCCGCGGGCGCGATGGGGCTGTGGCGCACGGTGTTCGCCACGCTGTCGCGGGCCGCGACGGGGGGCGACGCGTCGCTGCCGCCGCTGTCCGGGCTGGGCCTCTCCGAGCCGGAGGCCGCGGCGCTCTGGCGGAGGCTCGCGCGGGGCGCGCCAGCGGGCGGGCACCTGCCGGCGGGGGACGGGGCGGTGGTGGACGCGCTCCAGCGCGTGGCGAAGCCGTCCGGCCTGCTGTTGCTGGTGGACGACGTGCACCGCGTGGACGGCCCTTCGCTGGAGCTGCTCGCGAGCGTGCTCGCGGCGAAGGACGCGGGCGTGGCGCTGGTGGCCACGGGCGACGTGGACGCGGTGCCCACGGCCCTGGCGCCCCTGCCCGTGACGGTGCTGGAGGGGCTGTCGCCGTCGGAGCTGAACGCGCTGCTCACCGCGAGCCTGGGCATGGCCCTGTCGCCGCCGCTGGAGCGGGCGGTGGCGGACCGGGTGCGCGGCAATCCCGCGCATGCGCTGGCATTGGTGCGGCTGCTGGTGGCGGTGGGCGTGCTGCAGCGCACGGAGGGCGGCTTCCAGTCCAACGGGCCGCTGTCCTCCGCGTCGCTGCCGCAAGGCCTGGGGCAGGCCCTGGGCGCGCGGCTGGAGCTGCTGCCCGCCGCGTCGCTGCGCTTCCTCCAGCGGGCCGCGGTGGAGGGCTCGCTCTTCTGCGCGGAGCTGGTGCGCGCGTCGCTGACGGCCCCTGACGGCGCGGAGGTGCTCGAGGACGCGGAGTGGGTGGTGCCCGTGCCCGGGCAGCCCGGCATCTTCCGCTTCACGCGCGAGGAGGCGCGGCAGGTGCTGCGCGAGCGCCTGTCGCTCCCGCGGTTGCGCGGCGCGCACCAGGAGCTGGCGGAGGCGCTGGAGCACAAGGCGTTCGCGCAGGAGCCGGCCCGCGAGGTGCGGGTGGCGGACCACCTGCTGGGCGCGGAGTCCGCCGGCGCGCCGGCCGCGTGCGAGCGGGCGGGAGACTGGTTCGCGGCGCGAGGCGAGTGGCGCGCGGCGGTGGACTTCTACCGCTGGGCCCTGGGCCGGGCGCCCGGCGCGACGGCGACGGTGGTGCGCTGGCAGCTGGACGTGCTCGCGCGCGCGGCGGGGTGTCTCACGCAGGTGGACCCCGCCGCCGTGGACGGGCTGGTGACGCCGTGGCTGGACAACGTGCCGGTGATGCAGACGCCCGGCCGCTGGGCGGAGGCCGCGAGGCGCCTGGCCGTCGCGGAGCTGAAGCTGGGGCGCGTGGACGACGCGGAGGTGCGCCTCAGCATGGCGCAGGGCCCCTCGGGCGCGGACCCGGAGGTGGAGGCCCTGGTGCTGGGCGAGCTCGCGCGGGTGCGTGAGGCCAAGGGCGAGACGACCGCGGCGGTGGAGCTGCTGGCGCGGGCCTTCCAGCGCATGGGCAACCGGACCCCGCACGCGGCGGACTTCTTCTGGGAGCACTACCTGCTGCTGGGCCGGCTCCAGCAGCGGCTGGGGCAGCTGGACCGGGCGCGGGTGGCCTTCACGCGCGCGGCGGACCAGGCGCGGTCGGTGGGCAGCGCGGTGGGCCAGGCGCGGGCGCTGTCGCAGCTCGCGGGCCTGCGGGTCCTCGCGGGCGAGCCGGGCCAGGCGCTGTCGGACCTGGAGCGCGCGCTCGTGCTGGCCGAGCAGGGGGGGGACGCCCAGGAGGTGGCGCGCATCCACTTCAACGCCGGGCGCCTGCTGGTGGCGGGAGGCCGGGCTCCAGAGGCGCGCGAGCGGCTGGAGCAGGCGAGGGAGCGTGCCCGGGTGGCGGGCTGGCGGGAGGGGGAGGCCCTGGCCGCGCAGGTGCTGGGGGCCATGGAGGCCCGGGCACCCCGCCGCTAGGGGCGGGAAAACGTCGGCAGGCGAGCAGGCGCGAGGACTTTGGCGCGGGCGCTCACGGTTTTCACGCCCGCCGGGTGGTCCGCCGGTAGACTCGGTTACCCCCACCCGCCCCGTGCCTGCCTTCGTGAAGACGTCACGTTCCTTCTCCATTTCCCTCATGGGCTTCCTCGCGCTGGGTGTGCTGGGCGCGTGTGGACCGTCGCCCACGACCATCACCCTGGAGCCGCCCGAGCTGCGCTACCTGCGCACGCAGGGGCAGAACCTGCCGCTCGGCTACACGGTGCTGGACGCGGACGGGCGCAAGATGATGGACGCGCGCCTGCGCTGGACCAGCTCCGCGCCGGAGGTCGCCTCCGTGCTGGAGGACGGCACGGTGGTGGCGCGCAAGTCCGGAAAAACAATCATCGGCGTGCAGGGCGGAAGGGCGAAGGCGGCGCTGCCGCTGGACCTCACCATCCTCGCGTCGCTGGACGTGCGCGCGCCAGGGGCGGACTTCGTGGAGGTGGGGCGCACCCTCAAGCTGCGCGTGGTGGCGCGCAACGAGTCGGGCCACGTCATCGCGGACGCGGCGCCCACCTTCCGCTCCAGCAACGAGGCCGTGGCGCGCGTGGAGAACGGCGAGCTCATCGCCGCGTCCGCGGGCGTGGCCACCGTCACCGCGACGCTGGGGCACCTGAACCGCGCCATCGCCGTGCAGGTGGTGCCGCCGGACTTCGCGCGCCTGGGGCTGAACCTCACCTCGTACACCTTCAAGAAGAAGGGCCAGTCGGTGATGGTGCAGGCGCGCGCGTACAACCGCAACGGCGTGGCCCTGGAGCAGGTGCCGCTGGAGTGGTTCAGCTCGAACAGCGCCGTGGTGACGGTGTCGCCCGAGGGCCGCGTGACGGCCGTGGGCCCGGGCCGCGCGGTGGTGTCGGTGGTGGCCGGCCGCCGCCGCACCGCCGCGGACTTCATCGTCGAGTAGGCCCGTCCTTCGAAGTCCGGGCCCGCCGCCCTCGCGCGGCGGGCCGCGGAGTCATCAAGGCTTCTTCGCGGGCGGCGGCGCGGTGGGGCGCTTGCCGCCCTTCTTCTTGGACGCGGCCTCCACGTCATCCGGGCAGGGCGGGCGGGGCCCGTCGCTCGGCGGCTGGATGGTGAACTCGACGCGGCGGTTGAGGGCCATGCCCTCCTCCGTGGCGTTGTCGGCCACGGGCATGCTGCGCCCGAAGCCCTGCGAGCACACGCGCTCCGCGGCGACGCCGCTCTCGATGAGGAAGCGCTTCACGCTGGAGGCGCGGCGCTTGGACAGCTCCAGGTTGTACTGGTCGCTGGCGCGCGAGTCGGTGTGGCCCTCCACGAGGATGCGGTCCATCTTCGGGTTCTCCTGCATCACCCGCGCGACCTCCTCCAGCACGGGGTAGGACTCGGAGAGGATGACGTCCTGGTCGGTGGCGAAGTTCACCTGCTCCAGGATGACGATCTTGTTGCCCGTCGTGCGCGCGAGCGGGCAGCCGTCGCGGCCGCGCTTGCCCTGCGGGACGTCCGGGCACTTGTCGAGCCGGTCCACCACGCCGTCGGAGTCCGCGTCGGTGTCCGGGCAGCCCGCGTTCTCCACCGGGCCCGCGACGGTGGGGCAGCGGTCGCGCTCGCCGATGACGCCGTCGTTGTCGGGGTCCACGGGCGGCGGGGGCGGCGGGGGCGGCTCCTTGAAGCGCTCGATGGCCTCCCACTCGCGCGTCTTGGCGGGCACCCAGAGGATGGACGTGAAGAAGCTCAGGTTCGGCGACGCCAGCGAGCAGCCGCAGCCCAGGCCGCCGCCGAAGGTGAAGGTGACGCCCAGCGAGCTGTACCAGCGCAGGCCGATGAGCAGCTCCGCGGGAATCTGCCGCTCCTGCCCCGGCGCCTTCTTGAGGCCGAACGCGCCGTTCACCATGCCGAGCGCGGTGATGCCGCTGCCGCGCAACAGGGGCACCTCCGTGCCCAGGCCGAACGGCGCCATGTCCCCCAGCTCCACGTTGTTGAAGATGATGTCCGGCCGCTTCCAGAAGCCGCCGTTGAAGGCGAGGAGGATGCCGGACTCGAAGCGGTAGTCGAGCACCAGGCCCGGCGCCCAGGTGAGCTCGCCGTCACCGGCGAAGGCCTCCCGCACGCCGGTGGGGAAGCTGACGTTGAGGGTGAGCGCGGCGCCCCAGCCGTGGCCCTCGGCGGGGCGGCGCAGGCCGGGGATGGCCACCTTGCCGGTGAGGCGCAGGTCGCCCAGGGCGAAGCTCTCCACGGGCCCTTCCGTGCCGATGACCTCCAGGTTCTGGCCGCCCTGCAGGAGCACGAGCGGCATGTCCACGCCCACTTCGGCCCAGTCGAAGAGGCCCACCGTGGCCATGACGTCCAGCTGGAGCCGGTTGCCCACGAGGCTGATGGAGCCCAGGTTGCCGTCCTTGGGGACGAGCGAGAGCGGGTTGATGGAGTAGCTGAGGTAGGGCCCGGCGGAGACGGACAGGTGGGACAGGGGCCGGGACTGGGTGACCATCACCAGGTCCTGCGGCGCGCCGGACGGGCGGAAGACCTGGATGTTGAAGCGCGGATCCGGCGCGGCGTGGGCGGCGGTGGACAGCGCGAGGGCCAGCAGCAGCGGGAGGAGCGGCGTGCGGGAAGGCTTCATCGGACGCGGCGGGCGGAGCGCAGGAAGAGGAAGCCCAGGGCGAGGGTGACCAGCATGGCGGTGCTGCCGGTGGGGGTGTCCTCGGCGGTGGTGCCGCAGCAGAAGGCGCCGCCCTGGGGCTCGGTGCCCGGCTTGCGGCGGCCGCGTTCGCACTGCTGGGTCTGGGCGGAGCAGAACTCGACGCCCAGGCAGTCGCCGCTGTCGGAGCAGGATTCGAGGCAGGTGTTGGTGGTGAGGTCGCAGGTGCCGCCGCAGGGGCAGTGGGCGTCGGCGAAGCACTCGACGCACGAGGACCCGTCACACACGAGCCCCGCCGCGCACGTCACGGCGCACGCGCCGGTGTTGGAGCAGGTGCGGGTGGTGGGGTCGCACTTGCCGCTGCCGCAGTCGGAGTCATTGACGCAGCCCACGCACACGCTGTTCTGCACGGTGCCGTCGGAGAGGCAGAACGGGGTGTCGCCGCCGCAGGCATCGCAGCGCGGGCCGCAGCGCTTGTCGGTGGTGCAGGAGCTGCATTCACCGCTGAGGCAGAACTGGCCGTCGCCGCATTCCAGGTCGTTGCGGCACTGGACGCAGACCTCGCCGTCGAGACAGAAGGGGCGCTCGCCGGGGCACTTGGAGCAGCCGGGGCCGCAGCGGTCGGAGGTGTTGCACTGCGGGATGGCGTCGACGCAGGCGCCGTTCAGGGTGTCGCAGCGCTTGCCGTTGGCGCACTGGCTGTCGGTGGTGCACTCGACGCAGGAGGGCTGGGCGCCGGGAGTGGGCGCGGCGCACTGGGTGCCATGGGGGCAGCAGTTGCAGGAGTTGCCGGCGCAGGCGTCGTTGGTGTTGCAGGGCGTGCAGACGTGGTTGGAGCACGACTCGCCGCGGTCGCATTGCGTGTCTTCGTTGCACTCGACGCAGGTGTTCGCGGTGAGGTCGCAGACCTGGCTGCCGGGGCACTCCGAGTCGGCGGTGCACTGGACGCAGGTGAAGTTCGGCTCGTCGCAGACCTTGCCGGAGCCGCAGTCGGAGTCGCGGACGCAGCCGGTGCACACGTTGGTGGTCGTGTCACAGCGGCCGGTGGCGCAGTCGCTGTTCTGGGTGCACTGGACGCAGGTGAACTGGCCGCTGACCTGCGCGCAGATGGGCGCGGTGGGCCCGCAGGGTGAGCACGTGTCGCCGCACAGGAGGTTCGTGTCACAGGGGGCGCAGAGCGCAGCGGAGTTGCAGTAGTAGGACGGACCGCAACTGCCATTGCCGGGCTGGTTCGCGAACTGCCGGTTGCACTGGATGCACTGATCCAGGTTGTCCGGGAACGACGGACGGCCGGTTTCGGTCTGGAACAGCCGCGTGGGCCGGACCAGTTTAAATTCAGCGGTGTTGAGCGGAACGACTGGAACTTGATTCGCCGGACGGTCGTAGTCCGTAAACGGTCCGTCGAGCACTGAGAACTCTAGCGCCGCGTGCTCTACGATCTGCGCGTAGAGCAACTCAATGGGGTAGAGCCCGGATTGAGTGAAGGTGACGGAGTTGGTGGTGCGTCGCGTGGGGGCGCCGAGCTCTGGTGGCCGGATGACGATGTCGTAGCGCCTGCTGGCCTTATCGAACAGCACGAGGCTGATGGCATCGTCGGCGTAGAAGCCAAAGTGCAGGACACGCCCAACCATGTCTGGGGTGACGTTCAGGTAGCCGCGGAAGCGAGAGACAAATCGCGTGGTCGAGTCGTTGTAGTGGAAGGGGCAACCGCCCTGGGCGCAGCCCGAGACCTCGTTGACGAAGTCGCCGTAGCTCAGGATTCGACCGTCATTCAGGTTGTTCGACAGGTCGAACGCGGAGCGCAGCACGGAGGTCATCCGCGTCCCGCGGTTCTCCTCCATGTATGCGTTCAGGCTGTCCGTATAGAGCGACTGACTTTGCGGGTACTCCGCCGCGGTGCGCGTCCACACGTTGGACGCCATGCAGAGCCCTGTACCGATCTCAGTTGGGGATGGCGCTGAGGGCGGCCCGTTCACCACCACATCCGGCAGCTTCTGCGCCACGGCAGGCGCGCTCGCGAGGCACACAGCGAGCAGGAACAGCGCGGCGGACGCGCGGAAGGGCAGGGGAGCAGTGCGCAAAACGTGCGCAGCCTTACAGATTGGGTTGACGTTGCCAACAATCGGCCATGTCCCGAGTCCCCGTGCGGAATGTGACCTCCAGGGTCCTCCGCTCCTCGGAACCGCAGTCAATCAGGACAGCATGCAAAACCGGAAACGTCACGCGCGACGGCAGGCGACGTCACCATCCTGTGAACGGATGAACGCCGCGGCGAGTTCGCTGCCCAGGGCCGCGCACAGCACCTCGTACGTCCGCCGCCGCGCCCCGCCGAAGAAGCCGGGCTGCCGGGTCAGCGTCTCCGGGTGACGCACGAAGACGTTGTACCCGAGGATGCACCCATCCGCGCGCAGCACGGTGATGCCGTCAGTGGCCATCATGCCGCGCAAGAGCTGCGCGGTCGCACGCACCGCCGACGCCGCGGTGCCCTCCTGCGTCGCGTGATGCCGATCCAACAGCGCCACCACGTCCATGGGCCGGGGCAGCAGGATGCCGTCCACGAACAGCGCCGAACCCGCGCGCTCCCGGGGCAGCACCGCCACCAGCGTGCCGTGCGACGACTGCATCACCTCGAACAGCACCCGCCGGAAGAAGCCCCGCGCGTGCTCGCGGCTGGAGGGCAGGACCTGCTCGGTCACAGCGCTCGCCAGCGCGTCCAGCACCACCGAGGGCGGCTCCAAATCAGTGCGGGCGCCGGACAGGTACACGTGCCGGCACAGGCCGCCACATCCACGCAGCTCGATGATGTTGTCCGCCAGCTGCAACACGCCCACCACGCGCGCGCCCCGGTCCGGCGCGTGCCGCAGGCGCTCCAGCGGCGTCTCCGACAGGGGGAACGGATCCGTGCGGAAGATGCCGTAGGACAGGCCCGCCGGCTCGCGCAGCAGGTACAGCGCCCACCAGCGCCCCTGGCCCAACGGCGCGCACTGCTTGAGCGCCCGCTGGATGGTGGCGCGGTTGCGCGGCCCCACGCCGAGCGGAATCGGATCGTGTCCGCCCAGGAGCTCCATCATCATGCCCAGGTCGTCTCCCACGAACGCGGTGGGGAACAGCAGCGCGCCCTCCTCGCGGTAGCGCGACAGCGTCACCAGCAGCTCGCTGAGCGAGTCCGCCGTCTGCGGACACGTCATGTCCGCCTCGTCGAGGAACGCACTGACGGACTCGGTCAGCAGGTGACGGAACGACAGGATGAGAGGCGAACCCGCCTCCGGGCCCGGACCGGTCATGGCGGACCCAGCATGACGCATCGGTGGCGGTGAGGCACGAAGTCTCGCTGCCCTCCCCGAGGCGGCGGCCTGTCAGGCACCCGCCGCCTACTCCGCCGCCCGCCGTGCCGCCTCCAGGGTGGAGGCGGTGCGCAGCCAGCCCTCCGCCTGGGTGTCCAGGTGGGACAGGAGTTCCGCGAAAAAGCGGGTCTCCAGCGCCTGCGCCAGCGTGGCCCCGTGCGCGTCCGCCCACTTGCGCGTCACCGTCGCGCGCACCTGGGCGCCCAGCAGGTCCACGAAGCGCTCCAGGAGCGGCGTGGACAGGAGCGTCCCCGCCCACACCACCGCGTCGTGCCCGAAGCCGCCGGTGGCCACCGTCACCACCGCCGCCGCCCCGGACGGCACCGAGTACACCAGCGTGGTGAGCGTCTGGAGCAGCTCCTCGCGCATGCCGCCCTGCAGCTCGCTCCCCACCAGCTGACGGCAGAAGTCATACAGCGTCGCCCGGTCCGCCGCGTGCGCGTGCAGCGCGCCCAGGTCCAGCGGGGCGTCCAGGCGGCCGAGCATCGCGGGCCCGAAGGACTGCGCCAGCATCTCCCGGGTCTCCGCGTCGCCGCGCCACGCGGCCACCTCCGGCGCGAAGGCATCCACCAGCCTGCGCAGCCCGTCCTTCAGCGATTCATCCACCGCCTGCGTGGGCAGCGCCTCCTGGGGCCGGGGCCCGGTGAAGGAATCACGCACCTTGCGGCTCACGAACGTGAGCGCCGTGGCCAGCCCGCGGAACGGCAGGCGAACGAAGCGGTGGAAGGTGCTGCGCGCATCCAACTCGTCGCGGAACGCGTCCACGAGCACGTCCGCGGGCACGGCCTTCAGCGCCGCCTGCGCGCCGATGCCCAGCAGGTCGTGCCGCAGCCGCTGCCGCAGCCGCTCCGGTTCACGGGCCGCGCGGATCGCCGCCCGCGCCACCGCGTCCAGCTCCGAGCGCGCATCCGACAGCGAGGCCTCCAACGCCCGCGCCTTCAGCTCACGCGCATGCTCCGCCTGTCCCAGCAGCGCGGCGAGCGGCGGCCGTCCATCCAGCGCCTCCGTGGCCAGCGGCTTCAGCCCCGCCTCCACGTCCGGCTGATGCGGCGCCAGGTAGCGAGCGATGGGCGGGTGGCCCACGTCCTGGGCCAGCTTGTCCAGGTGTCCGCGCGCCACGTCCTCGCGCGTGGCCTCGTTGTAGACGAGCAGGTACGGCCTGCCGTGGCCCACCGCCGCGCGCAGGAAGTCCACCAGCGCCGCGTTCTGGTACGTCTGCCGGCTCACCACGAACGCCAGCACGTCCACCGTGACGAGCAGCGCCTCGGCCCGCTCGCGGTTGTCGCGGTACACGCTGTCGAAGTCGGGCGTGTCCATCACCAGCAGCCCGCGTGGCACCGCGTCCGACAGCACCAGGTAAAGCCGGCCCGGAGGCCCGGGCTCGTCCACCGGCGCCACCGTGCCGTGGGCCACGGGGACGATGTCGTAGCGCTGGGTGAGCACGTCCTTCAGCGCGCCCGTCCACGTCTCCGGATTCGAAGCGGCCAGGCACTGCTTGGTGAGCCCGCCCTCGGGACGCGCGGGCGACAGGGGCGCCTTCGCCAGCGCGTTGAAGAGCGTGGACTTCCCGACGTTGTTGGGCCCGGCGATGGCCACGAGGAGCAGGGGCACATCCCCGTCGCCGGAGCCCAGGCGGGGCAGCAGGTCGCGGCGCAGGCGCTCGGCCAGGCGGCGGGCCACGTCGGCGTCGCCTCCGTCGGGGAAGCGCTCGGAGGCGGGCAGGGCGTCCAGGGCGGACGCGAGGGCGGTGCGCAGGGCGCGAGGGTCCTTCATGGGCATAGGGGCCGGGCGCAGGACACCACGCACGCCGCGCGGTGCCCAGACAAGTGTGCGCACTCTGTCCACCGGGGACACCCCTGGAGAGGCGCGGTAGGGTGCGCCGCATGCGCTCCCTCCTCGCCTGTCTGCTCCTGTCGGGGTCCATCGCCTGCACGGCCACGAACGCCAACGCGCCCGCGACCGCGTCCGCCGAGGCCCACGCCGAAGGCCCACTGCCCTTCATCCCGGATGACTACGCCCGCGCGCTCGCGGACGCGAAGGCGAAGGGCGTGCCCCTGTTCGTCGACACCTGGGCGCCGTGGTGCCACACCTGCCGCTCCATGCGCGCGTATGTCTTCACGGACAAGGCGCTGGCGAAGCAGGCGAACCGCTTCGTGTGGCTGGAGCTCAACACCGACCTGACCCAGAACGCGGCGTTCCAGGAGAAGTACCCGGTGGAGTTCTGGCCCACCTTCTTCATCATCGACCCGCGCGAGGAGAAGGCCCTGCTGCGCTTCGCCGGCAGCGCGACGGTGCCGCAGCTGGAGCGCCTCTTCGAGGACGGCGAGCGCGCCTACAAGGGCGGCGCCACCGGCGCGGACGCGCTGCTCGCCCGGGGCGATGCCCTCTACGGCGAGCGCAAGCCCGCGGAGGCCGCGGAGGCCCTGACGCTCGCGCTCGCGGAGGCCCCCGCGGACTGGTCCCGCCGGGGCCGTGCGCTGGAGTCGCTGCTGATGGCGCAATACGGGGCGAAGCAGTACGAGCCCTGCGCGCGGAAGGCGGTGGCGGAGCTGCCGTCGGTGCCGCGCTCGCTCAACCAGGCCAACAGCGTCCTCAACGGCCTCACCTGCGCGCTGGCCCTCCCCGAGGGCACGCCCGAGGCGGCGGACCTGCGGCACACGCTGGAGGCGAAGGCGCGCGAGGTGCTGGCGCCGCCCGCCATCGAGATGGCGGCGGATGACCGCTCCGGCCTGTACGAGGTGCTGGTGGAGGCGCGCAAGCAGGACCAGGACGCCGCGGGCGCGAAGCAGGTGGCCCAGGAGTGGCTGACGTACCTGGAGGCCGAGGCCGCGAAGGCGCCGAACCCCGAGGCGCGCAGCGTGTTCGACTCGCACCGCATGCTCGCGGCGATGACGCTGGAGCAGCCGCAGCGGGCCATCCCCGCGCTGGAGCAGAGCGAGAAGGACCTGCCCCAGGACTACAACCCGCCCGCGCGGCTCGCGACGCTGTACCGCCTGTCGGGCCGGTTGGATGACGCGCTCGCCGCGAACGACCGGGCCCTCGCGCGGGTGCAGGGGGCCCGCAGGCTGTCCGTCCTCTCCGGCCGCGCGGACATCCAGGTCGCGCGCAAGGACACCGCGGGCGCCGTGAAGACGCTGGAGGAGGCGCTGACCTTCGCCAGGACGCTGCCCGCCGCGCAGGTGTCTCCGCGTCAGGTGGAGGCGCTGGAGAAGAAGCTCGCCGGCCTCAAGTCGCCCGCCGCCGTGCCGGGCGCGGCTCCGTAGCAGTGACCCCCTCCCTCGCGTGTGCCCTGCATGGGGCACGCGCGAAGGTTCACGGAGCTCGCTTCACCGCGCGCCGTGCATCCAGGTCGAACAGCTCGAAGTCCTCCGCGCGGCCCTCGCGCATCGCGCCGTCGGTGAACACCATCACCGCCTCGCCCGGGCCCGTCGCTGGCGGCGGGCCGTGCGCGTAGTCCACGCGCGCCCCATCCGTCACCAGGTGGCGCAGCACCCCATCGCGCGCGGGCCCCGGCGCCGACACCAGCTCCCGCACCCGCTTGTCCCGCGTGTGGCCCACCACCTGGACCAGTCCCCGCGGCAGGTCCCGGGGATCGAACCTGCGCCGGGGCGTCCCCCGCACGCGCTCCGCGTCCTCCGCCAGGAGGCTGGGCCGCTGGTAGAAGATGCCCAGCCCTTCGCCCTCCTTCGCGTTGCCCGGGTGGTGCAGCCCCGGCAGCACGAGCGGCCCGCCCTTCCACGCCGCCACCGCCCGGTCCATCACCCCGTTGAGCGCCTCCGCCACCGCGCGCGCATCCGCCCACCGCTCGGGCGCGAGCCCCACGACCCGCAGGTCCGCGCGCGTGACGCCCGCGTGCAGCACCACCATCGAGTCCCCAACCGCATGCGCCACGCGGAAGCGCCGCGCGCGCAGCAGGTGCTCCACCCATGCACGCTGCTCCCCGGTCCAACTGCTGAAGTCGCGCGCCGCCAGCTCCGCGCTCGGCAGCCCCGGCCAGCGCTGGAGGAAGGCCCGCTCCGCCGCCGCGTCGGTGTCATCCCCCGCGTAGACCTGATCCGCGTCCCTCTGCGCGGCGCGGAAGGTCTCATCGCTGAAGCCCGCCAGCTCTCCCACGCGCCCCAGGTCGTGGTTGCCCAGGAGCATCACCGCCTGGTCCGCCGGATGGGACGCGAGCCACGCCACCAGACGGAGCGCGCTTCGGGCCACGCGCTCGCGGTCCGCCGCGGGCCCCCAGTCGAAGTGGTCGCCCACGGACACCAGGCACACGTCCGGCCGCAGCCCTCCCGCTCCGTCCAGCAGCCCATGCAACGAGAGGATGGACAGCACCCGCTCGAAGTCCGCCTGCGGGTCTCCCATCGCCACGTGCAGCGTGCGGCGCCGGCCCTCCGCCCCGGCCGCGTGCGGCCCCTTCGCCACCGCGGCGTCGGCGCGAGCCAACGCCTTCCTCAAGAGCGCGTCGTCCATCCCTCCATCCTAGTCACGCCCCGGCCCGTCCCCACCGGCCCGTCAGGACTGGAAGAAGCGCGAGATGAGCGCGGAGCGGCTCTCCACCTGGGCCTTGTTCAAGAGGTGCGTGACGTGCACCTCCACCGTGCGCTCGGCGCAGCCCAGGTGCAGGGCAATGGCCTTGTTCGTCTCGCCCTGCACCACGTGCTCCAGCACCTGCGCCTCGCGCGCGGTGAGCCCCCAGCGCTGGGTCAGCACCGGCAGGCGCGAGGTCGGCTCCATCGGCGGCCCGGGGTCCAGCACCAGGTAGTGGTCCGGCAGCCCCTGCGTGCGCAGCGGCCCGGAGGAGAACAGCGGCCCCGTGCCCGGCGTGCTCCGCAGGCACTCGCGCACCTGCGCGGCCAGCCCCTGGGCGTCCTGCTCCCACCGCGCCTGTCCCGCCTTGTTCGCGTGCATCACCCGGCCGCTGAACGTGACGACCCACGCGGGCCGCCCCAGCACCTCCAGCGCCGCGCCCAGCGCCGGACCCAGCAGGCCCGCCTCGCGCAGCCGCCGGTCCATGGCCATCCGCCGCTGGATGGCGGGCGTCAGCGCCTGCAGCAGCCGCTGCTCCCGCTCCGTGAAGGGTTCGCTCCGGAAGGCGCCCACCCAGCCCAGCATCATGTCGCCTTCACACACCAGCACCCGCAGCTGCGCCAGGTGCTCCAATCCCAATTGCCGGTAGAGATTGGCCGTGGCCCCGGCGAGCTGCGTCCGCGCGTGCTCCCACTCCTCCTCGCTCAATCCCAGCCGCTCCCACAGCGGCCCCGCGCCCTCGCCCGTGATGGGCAGGGCCCGCAGCGGCTCTGACAGCCCCAGCGGTGAGAAGCGCATCGCGCGGTTGCGCTGGGCCAGGGGCGGACGCGCGGGATCGAAATAGCCGAAGCGGCTCCCCGCCGGCGGCAGCGACGCGTCGAACAGCTCCGCCAGGACCGAGGGCGGCTGCGCGAAGCCCACGCCGTGCACGAACGCCGTGTGATAGCGGTCCGGGCCCACATCCACGCCGAAGGCCGCCGTCCGCTCCGCGCGCAAGGCGTTGCGGAGCGCGACGAGGACCGCCGGCAGGGCCTCGGAGCCAGGCTCCAATCCCTCCAGCAGGCCCTCCATCTCCTGCAAGAGACGTTGGTCCTCGGAAATCAAATCAATCACGGTTTACTTGCTATAGCCGCTGGGGCCCATTGGAAGACGTGTAAGGTCGGAAATGGAATGCGCGTTTCTTCCGCCTATCCAGGTGGGGAGTGATTCCCAGACCCCCGAGTCGTTTAAGACTCGCGTGATTTCCTCAATAGAAATGAATTTCGGCTGACGGCACCATGGCGTTCCGTGCCCTTCCGGGGGGGTGGGCCGACCCTAGGAGTCGAAGAATCCGCGTGTGCGCGCGCCGGGCGTTCCCCCAGGAATGTCCGGCGCGCTGCCCCTTTTCTGGCGACTCCCACCCACGTGTCCACCACCCCACGGGCCCGCCGCCGGGACGTCCCCACCCTGACGGGGCGCGGCGATGATGGCCGCTCCCTGCGTCACCGCGTCCGGAGGCCTGAAATGCCGCGTGATTACGCCTACTACGCCCGGGCACTGGAGGGACGGCGGCTGCCGTTGGCCTTCGCGGACCTGGACCTGCTGGGCGAGAACGCGGCGGCGCTGCTGAGGCGCGCCGGGGGGCTGCCGGTGCGGGTGGCCACCAAGTCGGTGCGGTGCGTCGCGCTGCTGCGGCGGGTGCTCGATGGGCATCCCGGCTTCCAGGGCCTCATGTGCTTCAGCGCCGACGAGGCCGTGCGCCTTCGCGAGCGCGGCTTTACCGACCTGCTCATGGGCTACCCCGTCGTGGATGCCGAGGCCCTGGCGGAGCTGTGCCGGCCGCCAGCGCCCGTGACGCTGATGATCGACTCGGTGGAGCACGTGGCGCTCGCCGCCCGGGCCGCGAGGCGCCACGGCACGCGTGCGCCGCTGTGCCTGGACGTGGACCTGTCCGTGGACCTGCCGGGCCTGCGCTTCGGGGTGCACCGCTCGCCGGTGCGCTCGCCGGAGGACGCGCTGGCGGTGGCCAGCGGCATCGCGGCGGAAGGGGACGCCGTGTTCCTGGCGGGCGTCATGGGCTACGAGGCCCAGCTCGCGGGCGTGCCGGACGCCGCTCCGCACGCGGGGGCGAAGAACGTGGTCATCCGCGCGCTCAAGCGGGCATCCGTGGGCCGCGTGCACGCGCGCCGGCAGGCGGTGGTGGCCGCGCTGAAGGACGCGGGCTTCGCGCCGCGCTTCGTGAACGGCGGCGGCACCGGCAGCCTGGAGTCCACGCGCGAGGACACCAGCGTCACCGAGCTCACCGCGGGCAGCGGCCTGTACTCGCCCGCGCTCTTCGACGGCTACCGCGGCTTCCGCCACCAGCCCGCGGTGGCGTTCGCCATCCCCGTCACGCGGCGTCCCGGCCCGGGCCTCTTCACGCTGCAGGGCGGAGGCTACGTGGCCTCTGGGGCGGCGGGCGTGGACAAGCTGCCGGCGCCCTACCTGCCCGAGGGCGCCAGGCTCCTCCCGCTGGAGGGCGCGGGGGAGGTGCAGACGCCCATCGCGTACACGGGCCCGGTGCCGCTGCCCCTGGGCGCGCCGGTGTTCTTCCGGCACGCGAAGGCCGGGGAGGTGTGCGAGCACTTCCGCACGCTGCTGCTCATCTCGAATGGCCGCGTCGTGGAAGAGGCCCCGACCTACCGGGGTGAATGGGGGTGAAGGCATGACGACCGAGGCGGCGAAGGTGAAGACGTGGCGCAACTGGTCCGGCGCGGTGGTGGCCCATCCGTCCGGCTTCCTCCAACCGGAGTCCGTGGACGCGCTGAAGGCCGCGCTCCGCGACGCCAGCGCCCAGGCGCGCACCGTGCGCGTGGTGGGCAGCGGCCACTCGTTCCCGCCCCTGTGCGCGACGGACGAGACGATGGTGTCGCTCGAGGCGCTGCGGGGCCTGGAGTCCGTGGACGAGCGGACGCGCGAGGCCGTGGTGTGGGCGGGCACGAACCTGCGGGAGCTGGGGACGCTGCTCGCGTCCCACGGGCTCGCGATGGAGAACCTGGGCGACATCAACAAGCAGTCGCTGGGCGGCGCGCTGGGCACGGGCACGCACGGCACGGGCGTGGGGCTGGGCATCCTCTCCACGCAGGCGGCGGCCATGACGCTCGTCACGGCGAGCGGGGACGAGGTGACGTGCTCGGAGGACGCGTCGCCGGAGCTGCTCCAGGCCGCGCGCGTGTCCCTGGGCGCGCTGGGCGTGGTGACGCGGGTGCGGCTGCGCCTGCTGCCCGCGTACCGGCTGCGGCTGACGCGCCGGAACCTGGGGCTGGAGGAGTGCCTCGCGGGGCTGCACGAAGCGCGGGCGCGCCACCGGCACTACGAGTTCTTCTGGTTCCCGCACTCCGACCGCGTGATGACCAAGGCCATGGACCTCACGGATGAAACGCCGCACGGGGTGGGCATGGGGCGCTGGTTCAGCGAGATGGTGATGGAGAACGCGGTCTTCGGCGCGGTGAGCCGCGCGTGCCGCATGCGCCCGGCGTGGTGCGCGCCGGTGAGCCGGCTGTCGGCGAAGCTCGCATCGGAGGGGGTGCTGGCGGGAGAGAGCCACACGCTGTTCGCCACGCCGCGGCTCGTGCGCTTCCAGGAGATGGAATACGCCGTGCCGGTGGAGCGCGGACCGGACTGCCTGCGCGAGCTGTCCGAGTACATCATGCGCGAGCAACTGCCCGTGCACTTCCCGGTGGAGTACCGCTTCGTGCGCGGCGACGACGTGTTCCTCAGTCCGGCGCACGGCGGGGACCGCGCGTTCATCGCGGTGCACCAGTACCGGGGCATGCCGCTGGAGCCCTACTTCTCCGGCGCGGAGGCCATCTTCCGCAACCACGGCGGCCGCCCGCACTGGGGCAAGCTGCACACGCAGACGGCGGAGACACTGAAACACCTGTATCCGCGCTGGGACGACTTCCAGCGCGTGCGCGAGCAGCTGGACCCGGAGGGGCGCTTCCTCAATCCCTATCTGAGACGTCTCTTCCTGGGGGAGGGCGCCCGCCGCCCGCGGAACGAAACCGGCGGCGCGAGGCTCGCGTAGACCCACTCGCCGTGAAACACGAGGCGCGAAGTCCTTGACGCACCTGGGGCCGGATTTTCGCGCCGTATCGCGTCAGACGATCCACCAACCTCTCGATAATGCACAATTCATCGCCCGGCATGCGGTTGGCTAGGGCGTGGGTCGGCGCCAGGCCCGGTGGCGCCCTTTCGAGGGGGCTGGATGCGGACGAAGTCTTCATGGAAGCGCGCGGTGACGGCGTCGATGCTGATGCTCGCCGTGGGGTGTCGCACGCCCTCCGCGGGCCTGCGGGCCTCGGAGGCGTCGGACTCGGCCAACTCGAGCCAGGGGGACTCCAGCCGGTCCGACTCGGGCAACTCCAGCCACGGGGATTCGAGCCAGACGAACTCGGATGGCTCCTCGGGCTCCAGCGACCACAGCACGGGAGAAGGGGACTCCAGCCACTCCGGTTCCAGCGAGCACAGCGACTCGGGCACCAGCGAGTCGAACCAGGTGGACCAGGGCGACGACTCGCGCACGCGCAGCGAGAGCAGCAACGGCAAGGAGAATCAGCTCCTGTCGACGGCCACGGTGGCGCTGACGGTGCTGGGCCTGGGCATCGTCATCTGGCAGTCGTATGAGCACTCGGCGCGGCGCAAGGGCAGGCGGCCCTCGCCGAGGGAGGTGGGGGAGGCGGCCCAGGTGTATCTGCGGGCCCGCACGCACCAGCTGCGCGAAGACCTGGCGTTGGGCGCGGGCCCCACGGTGGATGACCTGGCGCAGGCGGCGCACATCCGCCGCGGGAACCAGGATGTCTTCGGCAAGCTGTTGCGCACGCACCGCCAGGAGCTGCTGAAGATGGCGGACGCGAAGACGCTGACGCCCGAGCGCGCCCGCGCATGGCTGGAGCGCGTGGGCCAGCTGGCGCGCACCGAACCCCGGCTCGAAGAGGACCGGCAGGCATTCCTCCAGCAACAGGAAGGGGCGACCCGAGCGGCCGAGGCCCTTCCGTGAAACCCCGCCCGGTGTGGCTGGGATGGCTCACGGTGCTGCTGGCCGTGAGCCCGCGGGCGCATGCGCAGGACGCGGCCTTCGAGGAGCCCCCAGGCCACCTCGCGGTGCCCGCGTTCTTGAGGGTGTCCCCGGAGGTCGCCCTGGCTTCGAGGGTCGCGGTCCTGGAGGCCACGGCGGGCATCCTCCTGCGGGGCGCCGCGGCTCAGGACGCATCGCTCGTCTCGGACGTGGAGGCGGGACTCGCCGCCCTGCCTCCCGCGATGCGGCGTCCGCCAGGAGGCCGGCTGGAGCTCGTCCTCCACCCGGAGCCCGCGCCCCTGGGCCTGGGTGATGGCACCAAGGCCCGGCCCGACTGGTCGGAGCAGCGCGAGCAGTTCCACCTCTACCGCTACGCCCCGTCCGAGGAGCGCCGGGCCATGCTGCGCCTGTCGCGTCTCACCGACACGGAGGCCGAGCACCTGTGGCGCCGCCGCGCCGTGGTGCACGCCGTGATGCAGCGCTGGGACGACGCGCGCGGCTGGAGCAGGCGTCCCCCGTGGCGCAGGTTGGACGGATGGCTGCTGCCCTTGGAGCGGCCCCTCACGTGGAGGGAATCCGCGAGCATCACCTACGCGGGCGCCTTCAGCCGCGCCCGGGGCCAGGTCAGCGCGTCGTTGGACCTGGTCACCTTCGCGGAGGAGCTGCTCGTCCCCGTGGAGTCGCTGCGCCCGGACGCGCTGCCCGTGGATGAGCAGGTGCGCTGCCAGGAGTTCTCCAAGGCGCGCGCCCTGTCGGAGTTCATCTCGGAGGCGCGCCTGGGCACGCTGCCCGCGAGGGGCGGCTGCCCGGCCTTCGATGACTGGGCGGAGGCGGACGCGCTCTCCCATCTGGAGGTCCTGCTCGTCGCGGCTTCGGGCCGCCAGCCCCAGTCCCTCTTCGGCCACCTCCTCCTGCGCCCGGTCTGGCGCGAAGGGGCCACGGTGCGGGGCCCGGACTTCGAGCGCGTCGTGCAGCTCGTGGCGCTCACGGGCATGGAGGAGAAGGGCCTGGGCTACCTGATGAAGGGAATGACAGGCGGCTACAGCACCGTCTTCCTCACGGGCACCCTGGGCGACATCACCCACGAATCGCTGGAGCTGGAGCAGCGCACCATCCGCCGCTTCCGGCTGAACCTCACGCCCGGCGAATCCCAGCGCATGCTGGAGCGCATCTGGGAGCTCGAGCGTCGCGGCTACCTGGGCTACTACTTCTTCACCGACAACTGCGCCGCCGCGCTCCTCTTCCTCCTCAACGGCTCGCTGGAGGACGGCCGTCACGTGAGCGCCCCCGGCACGCTGTGGGTCCTGCCCACCGCCACGCTGGACACGCTCGCGAAGACGAACGTCGTGGACGCCCGGGGCCGCACGGTGCCGCTCCTGGAGCACCTGCCAGATGCCTTTGAATCCACCGCAGACCGGGCCCGGCGCGCGCTGGTGGAAGAGGAGCGGCGGCTCACGGCGCTGGCCTCCCTGCTGCCGGCCACGGCCCTCGCGCCCCTGCGACACGTCCACCGCCAGCTCCAGTCTCCCGAGCCCGATGTCCGCCGGCAGGCCTACGAACACCTGCCCTCCGCCGCGATGACGGCGCTCGGCGCCGCGGCACCGTCCGAGCAGGCGAAGGCCCGCGAGGCCCTGCACGCCTACGTGGCGCACGCGGTGCGCGTGGAGCGCGCGGCGGTGGACCAGGCAGAAGAGGAGAAGCTCTCCATCGAACGCGAGCGCCTCGTCGCCGTCGACCTCAAGGGCGAGGGAGGCGCCGCGCAAGGTGTCCGTGAACGTCAGCGCCTCTTCGAGCGCGAGGACGCCATGCAGCGGAAGCTCGCGGTGCTCGACCGCACGGCCCTGCTCCAGCAGGCCCTGGACACCGCCACCAAGCGCCTGCCCACGCCGGATGAGCTCAAGGCCCTGGTCCGCGCGGAGCACACCGAAGCCGCCTTCGCCGCGGCCACGGAGGCCCAGGGCGCGCTCAACGACGGGCCGTTCGCGGACGTGGATCCGCGCGCCTTCCTCGCGCGGGACCATCAACGGAAGGTGGACGCGGAGACCACCTGGGCCCAGGGCGCGCTGCGCGAATCCGGCGCGGCCCGCATGGTGGTGAGCGGCGGCGTGGACTTCCCGGAGGTGGGCGCCGCGCGTCCGGTGGTGAGCCTGCGCACCTCCGCGATGAATGAATCCCTGGGCGACGCGCGCCTGCACGGCTTCCAGTCCAGCAGCGAGCTGCGCGTGCTGGACGGGGAGCTGGCGGTGGAGCCCCGCTGGGGCGTGCCGCGCATCATCGGCTCGCGCCTGACGTTGGTGGGCTACCGCACCCTGCTGCCGCAACTGCCCCAGCAGCGGCGGTCGCTCCTCGACTCACTGGGGTGGGGCGCGGAGGCGAGGATGTCCACGGACATCGACCGCCCGTTGCCCTACCGCGCGACGGTGGACACGGAGGCGCTGGGCGTGGTGGCGGCCTCGGAGCGCTTCGACACCTTCCTCGCGGTGGGGCTGGGCGCCCAGGCCACGATGGCCTGGAGCCGGGGGGAGACGGTCCCGACGGTCGGGCCCCGTCTGTCATTGGCCCACCGCACGGGCCTGCCCGGCCCGGGCAACAGCGCGCTGCGCCTGGAGGCCACGTATGTGCCCTCGTGGCGCCTGGGCCTCACGCCGGGCTTCACGCACGAGGCGGACGCGACGCTCCAGGTGGAGTGGTACCTGGGGCGTGTCGCCCGCTGGAGCGTGCTGCTCACTCCTCGCGCCCAGCTCCACTGGGAGGGGACACTTGCGTCGTGGGCAGGTCGCGGGACAGGTCTCGCGAGCCTTCCGGAAGGGCTGGAGCGACATCGCCTTGCGTTAGGAGTGGAGCTCCGCTGATGCCCGACGGGTACGCGTAGCCGGGGGTGATCTCCCCGCTGAACATCGGGCGGCTGGAGGCCCCGCAGAGGGCGCCGATGAACAGGCCGATGGCATTCAGGATGGTCCAGTTCACCCAGCCCAGGCCGTAGAAGAGGCGCTCGGAGCCCACGCTGAAGACGTTGTAGGCCACGAAGAACGATGCGGGCACCAACACGGCGGCGACGAGCGCGGCGGCCAGGGCCCGGCGAGGCCGTCCCGCGTGGAAGCCGCCGAACGTGCCGGCCAGCAGGCCGTTGAGCAGCGGCATGAAGAACGTGACGGCGCTGATGAGCGTCATCGTCAGCACGCTCACGTCGAAGCGGTTGCGCTTCCAGATGAACCGGCTCTCCTCCACACGCGTGTCGGGCGGCGCGGCCGCGTAGTACTCGACCCGCCCTTCCCGCACCGGCGAGCGCTTGCTCGAAGTCGTGACGTGTCCTGATGCCTCCGTATAGGTCTCATCCATGGCGCAGGGGCCTCCGTGCGGGCGGGGGAAGGACGTGCCCGGACCATTGGGAGATGGTGCTGGAGGCGAGCGGGTGGAAGGGCTGAGGGGTCCACCGGCCCTCGAGGGAGAGGGCGCGGGTTTCGCCTGCCCGCCGGGAATTTCCGCCACCGGGCGTGAGGGCGGATGCCATACCCCGGGACCGTGACACACCGGGGACTTGGCGTTCGGTGGCTGGCGGCTATGCTGCCGCGCCTCCGCCGTACCGCTTCCCAGCCTGGATGGATTCCATGAGCCTTCGCCGCAACCTGCTGACCGTCGCCCTCCTCTCCTCCGCGCTGCTGTCCGCCTGCGCGCTGCGCCCGCGCTACAACGACATCGTCCAGGCGAACGGCGCGACCGCGCTCCAGGAGAACCAGCTCGTGGTGCTCCGCGTGACGGATGCCGAGACGGGCAAGCCGGTGAAGGGCGCCAAGATTCTGGGCGGCGAGTACCGCAACCACCTCAACGCCACCAGCGATGAGAACGGCGAGGTCGCCCTCCAGCTCGACCCGGGCCTGGTGAAGGAGAACCCGCTGGTGGAGGTCGTCCTGCCCAAGGGCGTGAGCCACTACAAGCTCCAGCTGGTGCCCTCCGGTCAGGCCCCCGCGCCCGAAGGCGAGCCCATCGCCCCCCCGGAGTCGTCCACCGCGCCCGCGACGCCCGGCGCGCCGTCGGAGACCCCGGCGAACCCCGAGACCCCCAAGTAGGCACCGCCGTCAGGTGGGCCCGCGGATCAGGTGCCTGCCCTGCGAGCGCCTGAGCGCCCCGTCTCCCAGAATCAACGCGCCTCCCAGGAGAGCGCCCGCCTTCATCAAGAACCAGGCGGGCAGGCGGGCCCCGTGTGCAATGCCCGGGAAACGTTGAGAGATCTCCTGGGAGGAGGGAGCGGGCCATGTCGAAGGCATTCACCAAGGAAGACGGGGGCGGCGACGAGGGGCTCACCCCCGCGCGTCCCCGGTCGACGTCGGCGGAGCAGCGCTACATCACGCCCGAGGGCTACCGCGCGCTCCAGGAAGAGCTCCTGGACCTTCAGGGCCCCGCGCCGGGGGACTGGCCGGAGCTGGAGGCCGCCGTGCGCAAGCGCGAGCGCGAACGCCGGGTGCGTGAGCTCACCGCCATCCTCGAGGACGTGCGCGTGGTGACGCCGGATCCGTCTCAGGCGGGCCGCGTCTTCTTCGGTGCGTGGGTGGTGCTGGAGGACGAGGACGGCGCGAGCGTGCGCTACCGCATCGTCGGCCCGGATGAGGCGGACGTGAAGGCAGGAAGGCTGAGCGTGGAGTCCCCGCTGGCGCGCGCGCTCCTGGGCAAGGAGGCCGGCGAGTCCGTGCAGGTGGAGCGTCCTCGCGGCACGGTCGAATACGAAATCCTCGCGGTGGAGTACGCGGAGTCCGAGGGCGCCTCGGCCGCGCCGTGAGGCCGCATCAGCGCTTCGTGGCGATGACGGTGACGAGCCGGCCAAAGGGTTCCGGCATGTCGCCCTCGCGCACCTCCACGTCGAACCCCGCCGCCTCCAGCAGCGCGCGGGCGCGGGGCACGAGGAACGTCAGGTAGTACATGACGAACGGCGGCTTCCAGAGCGCGTTGCGCACGCGCATGGCGGCGTTGAAGCCCTTCGCCACCCAGTAGCCGGGGTTCAGTGCGGATGGCGGCTGAGCGGTGACGAAGACGAAGCGCCCCCCGGGCTTCAGCGCCCGCGCGATGCCCGCGACGAGGCGGGGCTCGTCCTCCTCCAGGATGTGTCCGAAGGCGCCGAAGCTGGTGACCAGGTCGAACGCCGCGTCGAAGGGCAGCGCCAGCGCGTCCCCGCGCACGAAGTCGAGCGCCGCGCTGCCAGGCGCATCCGCGAGCCGCCGCCGCGCTTCATCCAGCATGCCCTGGCTCAGGTCGAAGCCGACGACGCGCTCGCGGCACAGCGGGCGCAGCACGCGCATCGCGGCGCCGGTGCCGCAGCACACGTCCAGGGCGCTGCCCACGGGGCCCACGTGCGCGAGCGCGGCCTTGAGCACCGGATCCGGCGTGCGGAACGGCGTGTGCTCGAACTTGGGCGCGAGCAGGTCGTAGCCGTGCTCGACGGAGGTGAGGGCCTGCCGGGCAAGCTCGCGGAGGGTGGGGCCGTCGCGGTGGAACATGGGACGAGGTGTACCCACATCCCTCCGGCCCCGCCACCGGGGTTCAGGGGGACTCGACGGGATTTGAATGTTCCGGCGGGGGCTCCGTCAGTCAGGACAAGCAACTCGGACGGAGGATGGATGACATGGCTTTCAAGCTCGGACTCGCGACCCTGACCTTCGGTGCACTGCTGCTCGGTTCCTCCACGTCGTTCGCGGCGGACTGGCGCGGCCCGACGCAGGCGGACGCGCGCTGGGGCGGCCAGCAGCCGCGGTACCAGGGCGGGTGGGACTCCGCGCCCCAGGGCCAGGCGTTCCGCTACGCCGATGACGACGAGAAGGTCCGCCGCTACATGGGCTGCCGCGGCCCGAACTGCAACTACGGCCCCATGCCGCGCCCGGTGGACTCGCGCGGCCGCTACGAGCTGCAGACGGTGGAGCGCTGGGTGCCGGCGCGCTACGAGCAGGTCTGGGTCCCCGAGCAGTGCGTGACGCGTGGCCGCCACGGCCGCCACATGCGGTGCACGCCGGGCTACTACGACCAGCAATATGTGCCGGGCGGCTACCAGGCGGTGACGGAGTGGGTCTGGGTGCCGTACGGCGGGCGCCGCTGGGTGAACGTGCACGCGGTGTCCTACTACCCGTAGCCAGCCAGAGGAGACGAAGGGGACGAACGACGCAGAGGGGAAGCAGGGGAACAACGCGGGGCGGCGCCTGGAGTGGGGACTCCGGGTGTCGCCCCGCGGTGTTTCGTGCGTGAAGGCGCCGGGTGCCTTTCGCGGGCGGGCCTGTTAGGCAGGGCCCGCATATGGGGACCGCATTCATCACGGGCGCGGGCGTGCGCGTTGGAAGCGCGGTGGCGCGAGCGCTCGGCCGCGCCGGCTACGACCTGGCGCTTCACGCGAACCGTTCCATGGAACCGCTGGAGGCGCTGGCGCACGAACTGCGCGCGCTGGGCCGCGACGTCACGCTCTACAGCGGAGACCTCTCCGACGCGCAGGCCGTGGACGCGCTGGGCGCCCGGGTCCGCGAGGCGCACCCCGCGCTGGACGTGGTCGTCCACAACGCGGGGCTCTATGAACGGGTGGACTTCGCGGACGTGACGCGCGAGCAGTACCGCCGCATGCAGGCCGTGAACGTGGACGCGCCCTTCTTCCTCACGCAGGCGCTGCTGCCGTCGCTGCGTGCGGGGAAGGACCCGCTGGTGGTGCACCTCACCGACATCGGTGGGGAGCGGGCGGTGAGCCACTACGCGCACTACTCGGTGAGCAAGGCGGGGCTCGTGATGCTGACGCGCGCGCTCGCGGTGGAGCTGGCGCCGCACGTGCGCGTCAACGCCATCTCGCCGGGCGTGGTGGCGTTCCCGGAGCACTTCGACGAAGCCGCGCGCAAGGAGGTCCTCGAGCGCGTGCCCATGGGCCGCGAGGGCAGCGTGGAGGACGTGGCGCGCACGGTGGTGTTCCTCGCGCGCGAGGCGCCGTACCTCACCGGACAGGTCATCGCCGTGGATGGTGGAAGGAGCGCGCAGCTGTGAGCCAGGAGCCGGCGTGGAGCCACCCCGTGGTCACCGACGCGCAGGGCCGTCCGTTGGACGTGATGGAGCTGCGCGGGCTCACGGTGGACGTCATCGTGGGCATCTACAACCGCGAGCGCGTGAAGCCGCAGCCCCTGCGCCTGGACGTGGCGCTCTTCCTGGACGCGCGGCAGGCGGCGGTGGGCGGAAGGCTTGCGAACACCGTGCACTACGGGCGGCTGGCCGGTGAGCTGCGCTTCCTGCTGGATGCGTGCCGCTTCGAGTTGTTGGAGTCCGCGGCGGAGGCGGTGTGCCGCTACCTGCTGGCGCCGCCCACGGACGCCGCGCCGCACGCGCCGCTGTACGCCGCCACGGTGCGGGTCACCAAGCCGGAGGCGCTGACGGGCTGGGCCATCCCGTCGCTCCAGGTGCACCGGACCGCCGAGGAGATGGTGTACCGGACGGAGACGAAGTCCTTTGGCTACGTGGACGTCATCCACGAGGGCGCGACGTATGGCGTGTACCGGCTGCGGGTGGAGCCGGGCGGAGCCATCCCGCCGCGCGCGGACGGGCACACGGAGGGCATGGAGCTGGTGCTGGGCGCGGGGTTGCAGCTCGAAGGACAGCCGGTGGGGCGGGGGATGGCGTTCAGCGGGCCGGGCGTCTTCGGCCACGGCTACGACAACCCGACGGGCACGGAGCAGACGGTGTTGGGGGTGTACCGGCCGCGGCTGGTGCTCGCCGGGGGAGGCGGTTTCGGGGAGAGGCCGCCCGTGGGGCCGGGCACGTTGTATTACCTGCCCGAGTAGACCCCGGGCGGCCAAGCGACGGGGGCGGGCGGGTGTGCTAGCAGTAGAGGCGCCTCGTTCGCGAAGGACGCATTCGGATGACCCTGGACCGGCGGATTCAGCTTTTCATGGTGCTCGCGGGGGTGTTCATCACCTCGCTGGTGGTGGGCGACATCATTGGCGCGAAGCTGTTCGAGGTGCACCTGGGCCCGGTGGTGGCGGTGATGTCGGCGGGCATGTTGCCGTTCCCGGTGACGTTCCTGCTGACGGACATCCTCAACGAGTTCTACGGCAAGCGGGTCGCGCGGTTCGTGACGTGGGTGGGCTTCTTCATGGCCATCTTCACGTTCGTGATCATCGCGCTGGCGGGCCAGATTCCGTGGGCGCCGATGACGGAGGCGAAGGACTACAGCGGGACGGTGGCGGCGTCGTTCAACAACGTGTTCGGCGGCTCGCAGCGCATCCTGATGGCGTCGATGGTGGCGTACCTGGTGGCCCAGTTCCTGGACATCTCGGTCTTCAACCTGCTCAAGCGCATCACGAACAACCGGATGCTCTGGCTGCGCGCCACGGGCTCCACGGTGGTGTCGCAGCTCATCGACACGATGGTGGTGCAGTTCGTCGCGTGGACGGGCGTGCTGCCCCAGAACGTCATCTTCCGGATCATCTTCACCTCGTACGCGGTGAAGCTGCTGGTGGCCATCGGCCTGACGCCGCTCGTCTACCTGGGGCACGCGCTGGTGGAGCGCAAGCTGGGCATCGCCCCGGTGGTGCTGGGCGAGGACGGAGAGCCGGTGAACCTCGTGGAGACGAACCCGGCGCCCCCGCCCGCGGCCGCAGCCTGACTGTGGTAGGCTGCGGGGGGCAGGAGGGTGCCCCATGCAGTTCACGCTCACCGACGATGCGCCACCGCAGCTGTCGTTCGCAGGCCTCTTCTGGCCGATGTTGTTCTTGCTGCTCTGGGTCGCGTTGCCACTCGTCCTCTGGTTGAGGCGAGGGCCCCGTGACGGCCATGACGTCCTGAGCCTGAAGGCGTCATCCCCCTGGACCCGGTTCTCGAGCGCCCGGGAGTTCATGGCGTGGGCCTGCGTGGCGGCGGCCTTCATGGGCCCGCTGCTGATGCTCCTGGTCCAGGTCGTAGGCGACATCCGATGGGCTGTTTCACATGAGTCCGAGCCTTTTCCTGAGCCTTGGAGTGTCGAGACCGTCTGCTGCGGAATCGTCATCCTCGCTGCCTGTGCCGTGGTGCCCCTGGTGCGCTGGTCGGGATGGGGGGCGCGTGTGGCCCGTGAAGCGATGCCCGTCCGCATCCGCCTGCGTCAACGTTTGGGAGACCTGCTGGGCTGGCTGGGAGTGGTGGTCATCTTCGCGGGCCCCGTCCTGTTCGGCCAGCACATCATCTGGGGGTTCGGCTCGCGGATAGGGGTAGATGAATACTTCCAGTGGGGACCGCCGCCTTCTCCGATGGAACTTCTCCTGGGCCTGGATCGCCTCGGGTATTGGGGTCTCGTGACGATCGCGGTGTTCGCCACGGCAGGATGGCTTCTGCTCGCCTTGTGGCGACGAATGGACTGCTCCCCCCTGGATGTCGTGAAGGTGGCGGTACGGTCGTCTCGGGGCTTCGTCCCAGCCATCCGGGACCTGTTGTCGTGGATCAGCGTCGCGGCCCTCTGCATGGGCCCGCTGCTGCTCGGCATGAAGTTCCTCATCTGGATGGATGGCGGCCTGATGGAACATGGTGAGCAGACATTCATCGGGCTTGAGCCCAACTCCTGGGCATGGTTCGCCGCGATGACGCTGCTGTTCGCGCTCCTGAGAGTGCGTTGGCTGCGAAGCGCTTCCTCCAAGTGGGACGTGCTTCACATCGCCTGAACGAACAGAGGGGCAGGGCTCGAAGTAGGAGCCCGGCCCCTCATGGTGTCAGTGGCGTCCTACAGGGCGTTGCACTGGGTGTAATTGCTCACGCAGCTGCCCGTGTTCAGGCAGCAGATCTGCGTCGAGGAGCAGTACGTGGTGCTGGCCATCTCGCCCGTGGCGGGGTCCATGATGCCGCAGGGAATTCCATCCACCGGCGTGGGGCGACACGCCGAGTTGATGCAGCCCTGGCCGACCGGACAGTCGTCGTTGCTCCAGCACTGCTTCAGGTCCTGCTCCACCGAAGCCGTCTCCAGCTCCGAGCCGTCCGCCACACCACCACAGCCGACGAGCGCGCCGAAACCCAGCGCAGCGAACATCACCAGACCACGCAGCTTGTTCATGCTCATCCCGATGTCCTTGGAAAGGGGGGACATCGAGTCTAGGAGGCCGGGCGTCGCACGGACAATGCGACCCTGACGCACACTGCGTCTCAGCGCGCGTTCGCCGCCGGGTGCTTGAGCACCTGCATCGTGCCGCGCGTGACGCCGAACTGCTCGTGCACCGCCGCGCGCTTCACCGCCTCCGCGGGCGACAGCCGGCCCGCGAGCAGCTCCTGATACGCGCCCAGCACCCGCGCCGCCTCCTCGCGCGTCTCGCGCACGAACTCCACGCGGAAGCGCCGCACGCCGCGCTCCAGCAGCCGGGGCACCAGCGACGCCGCGCTCTGCGCCTGCGCGTTGAACACCGTGTTGCGGCAACCCACGTCCACGATGACCGGGTGCTCCAGCCCCAGCCGGTCCTTCAGCGCGATGGCGTGCTTCTCACACGGCCTTCCACACGTCTTGTAGTCGCGCCCGTTGGACAGCGTATGCGAGTACACGCAGTGCTCCGTATGGAACGTGGCGATGTGGTGGTGCAGCGCCACCGCGAACCGGTGCGCCGGCGCCTGCTCCAGCAGCGCGAACAGCTGCTCCGAATCCAGGTCGTGCGACACCGTCAGCGTGTCCAACCCCAGCCCCAACAGGTGCGCCGCGGTCAGCGAGTTGGTGACGTTCAGCGAGAAGTCCCCGTGCAGCACCGGCCGCGATGCCCCCGCCGGCTGCTCCAGGAAGTGCATCATCGCGCCCCAGTGGCGCACCAGCACCGCGTCCGGCCGCAGCCGGTCCAGGCGCGTGTCGTAGCCCTCCTCGCCCGGCTTCTGCACGCGCACCGTGGCGATGGTGACGCGCAGCCCCGCCGCCCGCGCCCGCTCCACCGCTTTCTGGAGCCCCACCATCTCCATCCAATCCAGCTCCACCTCGCGCAGCCCGGCCGCGATGACCGCCTCCAGCTGCGCGTCGTTGCGGCACAACGGCAGCAAGCAGGGCGCCTCCTCCGCCGGCCGCGACGCCACCTTCGCCAGCAGGGCGTCACGCACGCCGGTCTCCACCGCCTCCTCGCTCACCGTCCGCGCGGGGCCACGCTCCACGTCGGCCGTCAGCTCCGTCACCAACTGCCGCCGCAGCGCCTTCAGCTCCGACACCGGCAGGTGCAGCCCTGGCGCCAGCCCGGACGCGTCCAGCTCCGCCAGGTGGAACGACGTCCCGCCCAGCGCGGCCAGCTTGTCCTTGAGCAGCGCCGCGTCCACACCCGCGCCCCGCGACGGCGCGAGCACCGTCGTGCCCACGGCCTCGCGCGTGAACTTCCCGGTGCTCATCCGCACGCGCAGCGGCGTGCCCTCCGAGCCGGACACCACCAGCGACACCGGGATGCGGCCCTCGGGCTCACCCTGCGCGAGCAGCTCTCCCGTGCGCCGCGCGAGCGCCGGATCGCTGTTCAGCCACACGCGCTGCCCCGGCGCCACGCGGCCCAGGTCGGGCCCGGGATGCCCGAAGCCCAGCACCCACGCGTCGCCTTCACGCTCCACGCGGAAGATGGGGCCGCCCGGCTCGTGCTTGTCCTCCGGCGCGCCCGCGTCGAACACCACGCCCATGCCCGGGCGCGGATCCACGTCCGCGGGGTCGGGCTCGCCCGTGAGCGGCGCGGACACCGTGCCCGCCGGGGCCTCCGGGCGCTCGTCGCCCAGGCCCAGCGCGCCCGTCCACGGCCGGTCGTCCGGCGCCACCAGCACGTCCTTGCCCGACACCGCCCGCACGCGGCCCAGGTACAGCCCGCGGTGCTTCGGGAATCTCCCCTCCACCAGCGTCTGGTGGTCGGACCCCGCCAGGAACCCGTGCGAGAAGCCCCGGCTGTACGACAGCGACATCTCCGCCAGGTCCTTCGCCAGCCGCGCGGCGTCGGGCTTGCCCGCCATCACGCCGTCCAGCCAGCGGCGGTAGCCCTGCACCGTGCTGGAGACGTAGGCCGGGCCCTTGAGCCGGCCTTCAATCTTCAGGCTGTGCACGCCGATGTCCGCCAGCTCCGGCACGGCGCGCACGCCCGCCAGGTCCTTGGGGCTGAGCAGGTACTTCACCTCGCCCAGGTCGCGCGTCTCGCCGTCCACCACCAGGTCGTACGGCAGCCGGCAGGACTGCGCGCACTGGCCCCGGTTCGCGGACCGGCCGCCCCAGGCCTCGCTCGTGAGGCACTGGCCGCTCCATGACATGCAGAGCGCGCCGTGGATGAAGACCTCCAGCTCGATGTCTGTCTGGGATGCCAGCCGGCGGATCTCCGCCACCGACAGCTCGCGCGGCACCACCATGCGCGTGAAGCCCAGCCCCGTGGCGAACCGCGCGCCTTCCGCGCTGGACAGCGTCATCTGCGTGGAGGCATGCAGCTCCAACTGGGGACACACCGCCCGCGCCAGCAGCGCCACCGCCGGGTCCTGCACGATGAGCGCGTCCACGCCGGCCTTCGCCACGCCGCGCAGGAGGTGCTCCACCACCGGCAGCTCCGGCTCGAACACCAGCGTGTTCAGCGTCACGTAGGCGCGCGCGCCAGCCCGGTGGATGAGCCCCACCGTCTCCGGCAGCCGGGCGAGCGAGAAGTTCTCCGCGCGGGCCCGCGCGTTGAAGCCTTCATCGAGCCCGAAGTACACGGCGTCCGCGCCACTGGCCAGGGCGGCGCGCAACGACTCCAGGTCACCAGCGGGGGCGAGGATTTCGGGGCGTCGGGGAGACATGCCTCCTACCTAGCACGCCCACTCCGGTCGCTCTCGACTTGATGCCCGGCCCCTCGCCGGGCAGCCATCCGGGTCATCCTGCCTCCCATGCGGGTCCCGCCTGAACCCATACAGGGTGTTTGGCGCGACAAGAATTCCAGTGGGAAGGGTGTTTTGTCGGAATGTTTGTCTTTGCGGGCAGGGGTGATATCCCATGCCTCCGGCGCGCAAGGCAGGCATCCGCTCGAGGGGGAGGGAAGCCATCCACGCCGCGCGCCTTCTTCTGAAAGGATATCCCATGCAGCGCGAGCAGGTGTCGGGGGCGCGCTCCGCCTCTGGACGGCTGGAAGCGGTGGATGCCATGCGGGGCACGGTGATGTTGCTCGTGTTCCTGTCGCATTTCGCGGACGCATATCTCTATCCGCTGGGCGGTGAGGCCGCGCACGTGCGCGAGCGGATGAACCTGCTGACGATGATGGCCACGCCCGGCTTCATGGTCATCAGCGGCCTGATGCTGGGGCTGCTGCACTCGCGCAGCCGCGACTTCGGTGCGCTGCGCGCGCGGCTCCAGCGCCGGGGCCTGTTCCTGCTCACCGCGGGCCACCTGCTCATCGTGCCCACCTGCCGCTTCTGGGCGAACGAGCCCCAGTACTTGCTGCGCATCCTGCCGGTGACGGACACCATCGGACTGGCGCTGCTCGTGGGGCCCTGGATGGTGACGCGTTTGAACGGACGGGCCCGCGCGGCGCTGGGCCTGGGGCTGTTCGTGCTGAGCTGGGCGGTGAGCCTGGGCTGGTGGCCGGAGTCGGTCGTGGCCCGCACGCTCAAGGAGATCTTCTTCGGTCAGCTCGAGCTGTCCGTGCTGCTCTCCAGCTTCCCGGTGGTGCCGTGGCTGGGCGTGTACCTGGTGGGCAGCATGTTCGGCGAGTGGCTGGGGACCTGGGGCCGCGCGGACGCCAGGGGCGTGGGGCGGCGCTTCGAAATCGTGGGGCTGGGCATCGCCATGGGCGGCGCCGCGCTGGTGGTGCTGCACATCGCGGTGCACCGCCTGTGGCACGGCGCGGGCTTCGACACGCTGATGGCGCTCACGTCGCAACAGCAGAAGTACCCGCCGGGCCCCGCCTACATCGCGCTGTATGGCGGCACGGTGCTCGCGCTGCTGGGGCTCCTGATGCGCGCGGAGCAGGCCGGATACCTGTCGCGCTACCTGCGCACGGCGAGCGTCATCGGCCGGCACTCGCTGCTCGCGTTCGTGCTCCAGTTCTACGTGTACTACGTGGGCCTGTACCTGCTGCGCGTGCACTACACGCCGCTGTGGCCGCTGCTGTTCGTGCTCACCGCCGTGCTCCAGTGGTGCGCCCTGTACGCATGGGACCTGCGCGGCCGGGCCCGGGAGACCAGCGCGCGTCTGCCCGCGGCCGCACCGGTCGCCCGCTGAGGAGGGCGGACAGGCGGGCGAGCGCCTCATGCCGGGTGTCGGACCGCGGTCCGAGTCCCCACCCTTTGGCGCAGGAGGTCGTGATGCCCGAGGTCGTCGTCTACATGAAGCGCACCTGCCTCTACTCGAGGCAGGCCATGGATCTGCTCAACGAGAAGAACTGCGAGTTCCAGAAGGTGGATGTCGGCGCGGACGAAGCGCGGCACGAGGAGATGATGCGGCGCTGCGGCAGCCAGACGGTGCCGCAGATCTTCATCGAGGGCCGCCATATCGGCGGCTGCGATGACCTGTTCGACCTGGAGGCGCGCGGAGAGCTGGACGCACTCCTGGGCCGGGCGGCCCGCGACTCCGCCGCTCCCTGAAGCCGCCATCCGCCGTCACGCGCGGGCCGTGTTCCTCGTTCCGGGGGACACGGCCCTCGTGTTTTCCGGGCACCCGCTTCATCCCTTCGGACACGTGCCGGGACAGGCCCGGCGACGGAACTTGTCGCGCCCCGGGGACGGGCCTCCGGGTGGAAGCCTTGAAGCCCGTCCTGCGCGCGGTGCCCACCCTCCGGCACATTCGCGGGCCGCTGTCGCCAGGCCCAACCGCGCGGATTCTCATTCCTGCCCGCCTCCCCTGCGACCCGGCGGCGACGACATCCACGGCTGACAGGGAATGTCCGGCACGCACGTCTCCGTTGCCGGCCGACCCCGCGAGCGCCTCCCCGCGCCGTGAACCCTCACGAGGAGTCCACATGCGCTTCCGCCCGACCCTGACGACCCTCGTCTGTGCCACCGGGATGCTCGCTGGCGCCGTCGGCTGTACCGGCACGGTCGAGCCCGCGCCCGCGAACGCCACGCCTCCGAGCAAACCCACGCCACCAATCGTCATCTCGCCGCGACCCCAGTCGCCCGCCGACGCGGGCACGGGCCCCCGCGAGGACGGCGGCAGCGCCACGGACGGCGGTACCAGCGCCCCCACGGATCCGCCAACGGAGCCAGAGGACCCACCGCCCGCGGATCCGCGGGACCCCGGACCGCCGCTACCCGCCGAGCCGCAGTACACGCACGTGCTCTGGGTATCCCCCAGCGGCAACGACTCCGCGGCGGGCACGGAGGCGCAGCCGCTGCGCACGGTGGCTCGGGCCGTGGCGCTGGTGAAGCCCGGTGAGGCGGTGTTCCTCCAGTCCGGCACGTGGCGGGAACACGTGCAGCTGAAGGAGCGGCAGGGCACGGCGGATCAGCCGCTGACGCTGCGGGCCGCGCCGGGCGCCACGGCCATCCTCAAGGGCGGCTCCCTGGGCGAGACGGCGCTGGTGGACGTGAGCGGCGCGCACTGGAACATCGAGGGGCTCACGGTGGACGTGGGCGGCGAGTCCACCTTCGCGGTGATGTGGCGCGGCGCGGGCGCGCACCACGGCGTGCTCCGGGACAGCATCGTGAAGAACGGCACGGAGGGCGCGGGCGTCTACGTGACGGAGAAGGCGCACGACGTCCTCATCGAGCACAACGACATCTCCCACTTCGACAAGGGCGAGGTGGACAGCCACGGCGTCTGCGTACAGACCTCCGCGTTCAACGTGGTGGTGCGCGGCAATGACATCCACCACAACTCCGGCGACGGCGTGCAGTGCCTGGGGCCGGAGGGTGGTGCCACCAGTCCAGGCACGCCGTTCGACAACCTGCTCGTGGAGGACAACCTGCTCCACGACAACCGGGAGAACGGCGCGGACATCAAGACGTGCACCCGCGTCACGCTGCGCGGCAACACCGTCTACAACCACCGCGCGGTGTCCACCTCCGCGGGCGAGGGCATCCTCATCCACATGTCCCCGACCGACGTCACGCTGGAGGACAACGTCCTCTACGCCAACGCGCGCGCCATCCAGATTGGCGGCAACCGCGAGGGCGCGCCTCCCACGCGCGTCATCCTGCGCCGCAACCTCATCCACGACGGCCTGGGCGCGGCCGATGGAGAGGAGGGCACGGGCATCCGCATCGACACGTCCGTGGACGTGAAGGTGCAGCACAACACCGTGTGGAACCTGAGCGGCGCGTGCCTCACCTTCGGCACGGGGTCCACCGGCGCCAGCCAGGGCCTGGACGTGCGCAACAACCTCTTCGCCGGCTGTGGCATCGCCGCGCGCGGCGGCCCGGGCCGGAGCGGCGCGGTGGTGGACGGCAACCTGTACTTCCGGAGCGGCGGCGCGGCGGTGTTCAACCTGGAGGGCGCCACCCTGCGCCTGGCTGACTGGCGCACGAAGACCGGCCTGGACAAGCGCTCCCAGGAGCGCGCGCCCGCCTTCGTCGACCCGGGCGCGGACGACTACCAGCTGTCGGCCCAGTCCCCCGCGCGCGAGGCCGGCCTGCCCCTGGGGCTGCCCTTCTGCGGCTCGGCGCCGGACCAGGGCGCCTTCGAGTCAGGCTGCCCCTGACCCCCGGGGTTGTGTAGACTCCGGGGCCCCTCGCTCCGGAGTCCTGCGCCCCGTGTCGGCCCCGTCGGAACCCGCCTTCGGCATCGTCCTGGTCCCCCCAGGGTCGGTGGCAAGAGAACCCCTGAACGCCGCCGCCGAGCGCGCGGGCCTGCGCGTGGTGGAGGACCCCGATGACGCCGCGCTGGCGCTGGTGGACCTCACCGCCCCCGGCTGCGGCCCCGCGGTGGTGGAGCTGCTCACCTCCCTCAACGGGCCGCACCTCACGCTCATCGCCGTGGTGTCGCCGGAGCCACGAGGCTTCGCCGCCGTGGACACGCTGCGCCCCGCGGACATCATCACCCACCAGGCGATGCCCTACGAGCTCACCTGGCGCCTGCAGCGCGCCGCGGAGCGCCACCGCGAGCGCGAAGAGCAGGCCCGCAGCCAGACGGACCTGGCGCTGCTCCTGGAGCTCACCGCCGACTACGCGGAGAGCTCCGACGTGGAAGCGCTCCTGCACGGCGTGACGCGGCGCCTCGCGGAGCAGCTGGACATCGCGCGCGCCACGCTGGTGATGGTGGGCGGCGGCGTGGACGAGGGCGTCATCGTCGCCGCCAGCGACGACCCGGGCATGAAGGACCTGCGCATCGACCTGGCGCGCTACCCGGAAATCCGCGAGGTGGTCCGCACCGGCAAGCCCGTGGTCATGCAGGAGGCCGCCACGCACCCGCTCCTGGGCGACACGGAGCGGAAGGCCGTGGCCGCGCGAGGCATCCACGCCATCGCCGCGCTGCCCCTGCCCATCCGGGGCCAGGTGCGCGGCGTGCTGCTCCTGCGCGCGGCCGGGCGCAGGCGGGCCTTCAGCACGCGTGAAATCGACTTCCTCACCACGGTGGCCCACGCCACGGCGGTGGCGCTGCGGAGCGCGTCGGTGCTCCAGTCCGTGCAGACGGCGCGGCTCGCGGCGGAGGAGAAGGCCGCCTCGTTCAAGCCCTACCAGCTCTTCTTCGCCCACGTGAGCGAGGGCGTGGCCATCCTCGACGACGAGGCCGCCGTGCTGTCGCTCAACCCCGCCGGCGCGCAGATGCTGGACACGACGGCCGGCGAGGCCCGCGGCAAGCACCTCAACCAGATCACCCAGCCGGTGGATGACGGCGTGCTGATGGAGCTGGTGACGTCCGCGTCGCGCGGTGAAGCGCGCATGGGCGTGGACGTGGTGGTGCGCACGCCCGCCGGACGCTGCCTCACGCTGTCCATGTCCGCGGCGCCGCTGCGCGACGAGGACGCGGCCACCATCCTGTCCTTCCGTGACGTGACGCACGCGCGCAAGCTGGAGGACGAGCTGCGCAACACGAAGGACTTCCTGGAGCGGCTCATCGACTCGTCGGTGGACGCCATCATCGCCGCGGACCTGAAGGGGCGCATCATCCTCTTCAACAAGGGCGCGGAGGCCATGTGCGGCTACACCGCGCAGGAGGCCCAGGAGAAGCTCACCGCGCACCTGCTCTATCCGCCCGGCGTCGCCCAGCGCATCATGGCCCAGCTGCGCGGGCCCGACATGGGCGGCAAGGGCCGGCTGTCGCTCACGCGCCAGGAGCTGATGCACCGCTCTGGCGAGCGCGTGCCCGTGAACATGACGGCCTCCATCGTCTACGAGGGCGGCCGCGAGTCCTTCACCGTGGGCATCTTCACGGACCTGCGCGACCGCGTGCAGCTGGAGCGCAAGCTGTCCGACGTGGAGACGCGGCTGGAGGAGAGCGAGAAGAACGCCGTCATCGTCGCGCTCGCCGGCACCGCCGCCCACGAGCTCAACCAGCCCCTCACCTCCGTGATGGGCTACGCGGAGCTGCTCAAGCGCAAGCTCAAGGAGGAGGACTTCGCCTTCAGGCCGGTGGACATCATCTACCGCGAGGCGGAGCGCATGGCGGAGATCGTCCGGAAGATCGGGAAGATCACCCGCTACGAGACGAAGTCATACGTGGGGGCGCAGCAGATCCTCGACCTGGACAAGGCCAGCTCCCATGAAGAGTGAGATCCGCGCCGTGCGCCCGTCCGGAAATCTGGCCCCCGACGCCTTCCAGGCCTTCTTCGACGCGCTCGACGAGCCCGTCGCCGTCTGTGATGCGTCCCTGCGCATCGCGGCGGTGAACCCCGCCATGCGCCGCTTCTGCGCCGAGCACGCCATCCACGTGGAGGTGGTGGCGGAGGCGCTGGCGGGCGCCGTCGCGCCGGAGGACGGGCAGTCCCACGAAGTCGACCTGGTGCTCCAGAGCGGCACCTCGCTGGTGTTCACCCTGTCGCGCCGCGCGGACACCGTGGCGGTGCGCGCCCGCGTGGACACGGAGGTCATCAGCGGCCGGCTGGTGGTGGCCGAGCGGGCCCTGCTGGAGCAGGCGCGCACCGAGGGCGTGCTCCTGGACCTGGGCCGCAGCGTGGCGGAGGCCGGCGGCGAGGAGGAGCTGGTGGCCGCGGTGGCGCGCGGCGTGAAGGAGCTCTTCCCCGGCCGCGCCTTCTGCATCCGCATCGTGGACGCGCGCTCCGGGGGCCTCACGTCCCTCTATGCCGAGGGGCGCCTCAAGGAGGGCGCGCACGAACCGCTGGTCCTCTTCCAGCGCTCCGTGGAGAAGACCAACCTCACGCCCACGGCGCTGCCGCAGGGGAGGGTGACCATCTCGGAAGAGGTGCCGCTGCTCTTCCACGGCAGCACCCGCGCCGTGAGCGCCCCCCTGGTGGCGAGCGGCCAGCTCTTCGGCGCCATCAACATGGAGTACCCGGAGGGGCTGGACGCGGACCCCGCGCACGACGAGCGCGTGCTGCTCCAGCTGGCCAACCAGGTCGCCGTGGCGGTGAAGAACGCGAAGCTCATCGACGAGCTCACGTTCGTGCGCAAGTACCTGGAGGAGCTGCTGGAGAAGGCCAACGCCCTCATCCTGGTGGTGAACCGGGACAAGCAGGTGGTGGTCTTCAACCAGGCGCTGAGCGCGCTCACCGGCCTCTCCAAGGAGGAGGTGCTGGGAAGGGACCTGTCCTCGCTGGTGCCGGACAGCGAGCACCTGCGCATGGCGCCCGTGCTGGCCGCGGCCATGCGCGGCGAGTCCGTGAACAGCTTCGAGACGCGCCTCCTCACCCGCGACGGCGGCGAGGTGCGCGTGTCCTTCGCCACCTCCTCCATGCTCACCCAACCCGGCGAGGTGGAGGGCGTCATCGCCATTGGCCAGGACGTCACGGTGGTGAAGGAGCTGGAGAAGCGCATCATCCACGCGGAGAAGCTGGCCTCCATCGGGCAGCTCGCCGCCAGCGTGGTGCACGAAATCAACAACCCCATGACGGCGGTGGCCACCTACGCGGACGCGCTCTTGCAGCGCTCGCGGATGACGCCGGGCGCGAACCCCGCGGACCAGGAGAAGCTGAAGAAGATTTTGGAGAGCAGCCACCGCATCCTGCGCTTCACCCGCGACCTGGTGAGCTACGCGCGGCCCGCGCAGGACCGGCCGGAGCGCGTGTCGCTCAACGCCGTCGTGGACATGGCGGTGGGGTTCTGCGAGCACGTCGTGTCCCAGGCCCGCGTCAGCGTGCAGCGCGACTACGCCAGCGACGTGCCGCCCCTGGCCGCCGTGCGCGCCAACCTGGTGCAGGTGTTCGTCAACCTCATCACCAACGCGTGCCACGCCATGCAGCCCGGCGGGCAGGTGTACCTGACCACGCTTCAGGAGGGCACGGAGGCGGTGGTGCGCGTGCGCGACAGCGGCACCGGCATCGACCCGCGCAACCTGTCGCGCATCTTCGAGCCCTTCTTCACCACCAAGCCGGAAGGGCGCGGCACCGGCCTGGGCCTGTCCATCTGCCAGGGCATCGTGGAGAACCACGGCGGACGCCTCACCGTGGAGAGCACGCTGGGGCAGGGCACCACCTTCACGGTGCGGCTGCCCCTGGCGACGGACTGACGAAGCGGCGGCGCGGGGGCGGCGCCTCAGCCCTCGCCGCCCTCGTCGTCCAGCTCGCGCCGGAACTCGTCGTTCGTGAGCAGGCCCTTGCGCGCCATGATGCGCATCAGCGCCCAGAAGCGGCGCTCCAGCTCCTCCAGCCGGTCCGGCTCCTCGCGCGCCGCCTGACCGAAGAGGTAGTCCAGGTCATCCAGCACGCCGCCCCCGCTGGAGGACGGCCGCGGCCTGGCCTTGTCCCCCGCGCCGCCGCGCTTGCGCTTCGCCTGCTCCTCGCGCTCGCGGATGAGGTCCGCCAGCGACGTGCGCTGCGTCTTCTCCGACGCGGGCAGCTCCTCGCCGACGATGACCTCCTCGTCGTCGTCCTCCACCGCCGGCCGCGCGGGCGCTGGAGCCGCCCTCGCCGGCGGACGCGCCGGGGCGGGGCGGGGGCCCGTGGCCACGGGGACCTTGTGGTAGTAGCGCAGGATGGCGCCGCGCACCGCGGACAGCGCCGTCACCCGGCCGCTGACCTTCAGGCCGCTGGTGAACTCAATCTCTTCAATGGCGGTGATGTTCAGCGGGTCCGCCATGGCCACCACCAGCTGCCGCTTGCCGCCCACGTTCTCCAGGGCGTACGGGAACAGGTCGTGCTGCTCGCAGAAGCGCGCGCGAAGCAGGTGCACCGCCGCCCAGTCCGGGGTGATCGCCGCCAGGTCCACCTGCGGCATCCCCAGGGCCTCGCTGAGCGCCTGGGCCAGCGTGGCCTCCGTGATGGCGCCCTGCCCGATGAGCGTCACCCCCAGCCGCTGCCGCGTCTGCCGCTGCGCCGCGAGCCCCGCCTCCAACTGCGCGGGGGTGATCGCCCCGCGCTCCACCAGCAGCTCCCCAATGCGCTTCCTGGCCATGGTTTTCCCGCCTAACACGTCATTCCAAGGTGCCCAAATCGCTGGCATGCTCGTTGCGCAAGCCGCGAAAAAGGGCCCGTCATGTGCCCTGCGGAGCGACTTGGCAAGCCACGCGCCAACGCAAAATTCCTGTGAGATTTCAGTAACTAACGCTGAGGGTGCCTGCCTTGACACGCCTGGGAGCGGTTCCTAGACTCGGCGGCACCGTGATCCAAAATTCCTGCCGCTGACCTGGGTGGATGTCCACCCGGCCGGTCGCAGTGCGGAACGGCGCGCAAGCCCGCGCCGGGCCGCCCATCTGGAGGCTTTCCGTGATGAACCTGGGGTTCGCAGCCAATCTGTCCGTCCTCGCCAACGCCGCCAGCGGCAATGAGACCTTCCTGCAGGAACTGGGGCGCCGCTGGGAGTCCGGTCAGGCGGGTATGTACCCCATCGCGGTCTGTCTGGTGATCGCGTTGTCCATCATCATCGAGCGCAGCATCGTGCTGTTCGGCAAGGCCTCCATCAACAAGGAAGGCTTCCTGCGCGGGCTGAAGAAGCACATCTACGCGGGTGACCTGGACAAGGCCATCAACTACGTGGCCGGCCAGAAGAGCACGCCGCTGACCAACGTCATCAAGGCCGGCCTGATGAACGTGCCGAAGGGCCAGGAAGAGGTCCAGGCGGCGCTCGACGAGGCCAGCCTGCGTGAGACGCCGCGCCTGGAGGCGCGCACGGGCTACCTGGCGATGCTCGGCAACGCGGCGATGCTCGCGGGCCTCCTGGGCACGGTGAACGGTCTCATCACCTGCTTCGAGGCGGTGGCGAACGTGAACCCGGCCGACAAGGCGACCATTCTGGCGAACGGCATCTCCGAAGCCATGAACTGCACGGGCTTCGGGCTGCTCACGGCCATCCCGTCGCTCATCGCCTTCTCCGTGCTGATGGGCCGCACCCAGGGCCTCATCAACGACATCAACGAGACCAGCGTCTCCGTGCTGAACCTCATCGTGGCCAACCGCGACAAGTTCAAGAACCTGAACATCCCGGCCTCCGCCCACGCCGAGGAGTAGTCCTCCTCGCGCGGTAGAGCGGTGGATGTGGAACCGGCGGTACGGGCGCGCTGTCTGGACACCCCGAGGCATGGGGAGCACCGGGAAGCGCGCCTTCCTTCGCAGTCTTCTTGAAACGTCGTTCGTGCGCGAAGCGCGCGGTGGGTTGGGAGGTTAGTCGCCATGGCCGGCGGAATGGACCTGGGCACCGGCGGGAAGGGTGGCAAGAAGCCGCTCGATACCGCCATCAACATGGTGCCCTTCATCGACCTGATGGCAGTGACCATCAGCTTCCTCATCATGACGGCGGTCTGGACGCAGATTGGCCGTCTCCAGGTGTCGCAGGCCGGCGGGGCCTCCACGGACGAGCAGCAGGAGGAGGAGAAGACCAAGACGGTCCAGCTCACCCTCCTGGTGTCGCCCACGGAGATGCGCCTCACCGCCGACCAGAGCGCCTTCGACCCCATTCCCCTCACCCGGGATGACAAGGGCCGGCCGGACCTGACCAAGCTGATTGCGCGCTTCAAGGAGTTGAAGGCGCAGCTGCCAGACCAGTCCGCCATCACCCTTCAGACCGAGGACGCGGTCCGCTACGAGGACCTGGTCCGCATCATCGACGAGTGCATCGGCTCCGGGCTGCCCCAGGTGTCGGTCTCCGCGGCGATGGGCTAACAGGAGTCAGCGAACGCCATGGGCATCAAGGTTCCCGGTAAGCGGTACGGCAAGCGGCTGGAGCACTCCAAGGTCTTCGGCCACGGCGGTCACGGCAAGAAGAACGGCAACGCCGACCTGCTCATCACCCCGCTCGTCGACATGTTCGTCATCATCGTGCTCTTCCTCATCGCGAACTTCTCCGCGACGGGCGAGGTGCTGATGATGACCAAGGACATCGTCCTCCCCGAAGCGGTCAACGTGAAGGAAGTGGAGATGCACCCGGTGGTGATGGTGTCCAACGACCAGGTCAGCGTGTCGGGCACCATCGTGGGCCGGGTGGAGGACCTCACCAAGGACGAGTACCTCAACATCCCCGCGCTGGAAGAGAAGCTGCGGGACATGAAGAAGCAGTTCGAGGACCTGCACTCCATGGCCGGCGGTGGCGAAGCCTTCAAGGGCGACGTGAACATCCAGGCCAACAAGGACGTCCAGTTCAAGGTCATCAAGCGGGTGATGTTCAGCTGCGCCACGGCCGGCTACAGCAACATCAACTTCGCCGTCATCCAGGCCGGTGGCTCGGCGACCGGTGAGAAGACCGCCGCCGCCACGCCCTGAGCTGAAGCTTCGCGGCGGATCCCGGCCGGTTCCGGGGTCCGCGCTTTACAAAAGACGCCCTGACCCTGCATGGGTCGGGGCGTTCGCGTTTTTTCAAGGAAGGGACTTCCGCCGTCATGCGCCTGCGCGCCGTGCTCTTCGACCTGGATGGGACGCTGGTGGACTCGCTGGGGGACATCGCCACGGCGATGAACCACGCGCTCACGCGGCACGGCCTGCCGCCGCACCCGGAGGCCGCCTACCTGCGCTTCGTGGGGGAGGGCGTGGCGAAGCTGGCGGAGCGGGCCACGGGCGGGGCACCTCCGGAGCTCCAGGGCCAGGTGCTGTCCACCTACCACGCCTACTACGACACCCACCTGTTCGACCGGACGCGCGCCTACCCGGGCGTGGAGGACGCGCTCGTCCAGCTGGCGGCGGACGGCGTGCGCCTGGGCGTGCTCAGCAACAAGTCCGACGACTTCGTGAAGCGGCTGGCGGCGCGGCTGCTGCCCTCCGTGCGCTTCACGGCCGTGTACGGCGAGCGGCCCGGCATCCCCCGCAAGCCGGACCCCACCGCGGCCCTGGCCCTGGCGGCGGAGCTGGGCGTGGCGCCGGACGCGTGCGGCTTCGTGGGGGACACCTCCGTGGACATGGACACGGCGAAGGCCGCGGGCATGTACGGCGTGGGCGTCAGCTGGGGCTTCCGCGCGGCGGAGGAGCTGCACGCGCACGGCGCTCGCGCGGTGGTGGCCTCGGCGGGCGACCTCCTGGCCGCGCTCCGGACCGCGGGCGCCTGAAAAGCGACAGGGGCCGCCTCCCGCGTGGGGAGGACGGCCCCTGGCGACGAACGCCGGACAGCGTCGTGGCTCAGGCCGCCACGGCGAGCTTCGGCTTGGCGTCCTCCGTGACGGGGTCCGCCACCGGCGGGCGGCCCAGCATCCTGAGCATCCGGTAGTGCGAGGCCACGGCGCTCCGGAAGGTCTCCGCCTCCAGGTAGGGCAGGCCGTGGTCGTGGGCGGTGGCCTTCACGATTTCGCTCAGGGCCGGGTAGTGGATGCTGCACACCTTGGGGAACAGGTGGTGCTCCACCTGGAAGTTGAGGCCGCCCACGTACCAGCTCAGCAGGCGGTTCCTGCGGGCGAAGTTCGCCGTGGTGCGCAGCTGGTGGACCATCCAGGCGTCCTCCACCTTGCCGTCCGTGTCCGGCACGGGGAACTCCGCGTCCTCCACCACGTGCGCCAGCTGGAACACGATGCCCAGGATGAAGCCCGCCGTCAGGTGCATGGCCAGCTGCCCCAGCACGAACTGCCACCAGGTCACGTCCAGCACCATCCACGGAATCACCAGCGTCCAGCCGTAGTACACGGCCTTCATCGCCAGCATGCGGACCCACTCCGCGCGCGCGTGCTTCTTGCCCTTGTAGGGGCCCAGGTCCTTCTGGAAGAAGTACTTGTAGTCCTTGGCGAACACCCAGAAGACCGTGGTCAGCGAGTACGCCGCGAAGGCGTACAGGTGCTGGAAGCGGTGGTACCCCTTCCACTCGCTGTACGGCGACAGCCGCAGCTGCGGGCTCACCGTCAGGTCCTCGTCCATGCCCTGGATGTTGGTGTAGGTGTGGTGCAGGACGTTGTGGGTGATGCGCCACATGTAGCTGTTCGCGCCAATCAGGTCGAACGCGAAGCCCACCACCGCGTTCACCCTGGCGTCGTCGCTGTAGGAGCCGTGGACGCCGTCATGGCCGATGCAGAAGCCGATGCCCGCGATGGCCACGCCCATCAGCACGGCCAGGCCCAGCATGCCCCAGGCGTTGAAGTGACCGCTGAGCAGGAGGCCGTAGACCCCGGCGGTGAAGCCCATGATGGACAGGGCCTTCACGTACATCGCCTTGTTGGCCCGCTGAGAGAGGTTCCGGGTCTCGAAGTACTCGGAGACGCGCCGCTTCAGATCCTCCGCGAAGGAGGCGTCACGCTGGCCAAAGGTCACACGGGTCGGGTTTGTCACAGGGGGGGACGCCTCACGGATGGGGGACGGCAGGGTGGAGCGGGGACGGGCACTGTCCACGATAGGACACGTTCAAGCGGAAGTGTTCGGCCCTAGAATCTATTCCGAAACACCGCCTTACCCGAAACCTGTCACCCCTGGCCGCCCGGAGCGTCAGCCAGCGGGAAATGTCCCGCCCCGAGAATGCGTTTCACCGCTGGATCGAGGTTATTACCTTCGACGGCGTGAGGAAGGGCGGGAGGGGTTCCCGGCTCGACTTCACGCCTGTGGCGGGTTAAGGCGCGGTCTTCGCCCCGAAAGTCACGGGGGGCAGGCAGCCGAGCGATGTCGCGGGCTGCTAGTGGGACAAGGAAGCAGATCATGGCAAGTGGTACGGTGAAGTGGTTCAATGATGCGAAGGGCTTCGGGTTCATCACGCAGGACAGCGGGGGCCCGGACGTGTTCTGCCACCACACGGCGATCCAGTCCGACGGGTTCCGCACCCTGGCTGAGGGCCAGAAGGTCGAATTCGACGTGAAGAAGGGCCCCAAGGGCCTGCAGGCGGAGAACGTCCGCCCGGTCGGCTGAGCCTGACGGGCTCGGCTGCTCTTCACGCATCCACGAGGTCCGGTCCTTCCGGGGCCGGGCCTCTTTTTCGCTCAAATGTTTCCCCCGGAGGTTTCATGCAGGGAAGGTCCACCAAGCGGCAGAAGGAGCTGGCGCGCGCGCAGAAGCAGCGTGAGAAGGACGCCAGGAAGGTCGAGCGCAAGAACGAGAAGGACAACCGTCCGGCGCGTGGTCCGGGCGAAGAGGATCCCGACATCGCCGGCATCATCCCGGGCCCGCAGCCGCTGCCCGACGCGTTCAACACCTGAGGCGGCTGGAAATGACACCGCCCCGGCCCATGCGGGCACCGGGGCGGCGGTGGGCGAGGGGCTTTCAGGGCCCCTTTTTCATGTCCGCGCTCCAAGGGCCGCGGGACTAGCCCATGCCGTATCTCATGCGCTCCTTGTCCTCGGCGCGGTTGTAGGCGGTGGCCGCCGCGATGACGTGGCACACCCAGCCGAGGAGGCCGCCGGTGCCCAGCCAGAAGCCGGGCGTGATGATGAGCCAGAAGACCCCGCGCAGGATGTCACCGTTGTAGATCTGCCCCACGCCGGGGATGAAGAACGACAGCAGCGCAGCAAGACCGGGACGCGACATGGATTCGTTCCTCCTTGTCCCTTCCTACGGTCCTGGAGGGCGTCCATTGCATCCCCTGCCGGACACCGCCTGCCTGGCGGGCGGGCCCGCGGGCGGATGGGGTGCAACGCCCTGCCTTCCCCGCTAGCATGACGCATGTTCCTCCGGCCGCTGTCACGGCCCGGGAGGGATGGGGGGAGTCATCATCCAAGGTCGTCCTCAGGCCCGTGTGGCGGCGTTCCCGGTCCGGGGCCTCGTGGAGGTCCTCGCGCTGGCGGCGGTGTATCTGCTGGCCGCGCGGGTGGCGCTGTCGCTGGCCGTGGAGCAGAGCCACATCTGCCCCGTCTGGCTGCCGTCGGGCGTGGCCCTGGGCGGGCTGCTGCTGCTGGGCGTGTCGCGCTGGCCCGCGGTGGCGCTGGGCGCGGGCGCGGTGGCGTACGCCATGGACGTGACTCCGGACGTGGGCCTGTCCGTCGTGCTGGGCTCCACGCTGGAGGCGGTGCTGGCGGCGCTGCTCTTCCGGCGCATGCAGGGCGCGCGGGAGCTGCACCGCGTGCGCGACGTCGTGTGGCTGGGCGCGGGCGCGGGGCTGGGGGCGCTCGTGGGCTCGGGGGCGGGCACGCTGGGGCTCGTGCTGGGCGGGGTGGTCCCCGTCGCGTCGTGGGGCCCCTCCGGCTGGCTGTGGTGGATGGCGGACCTCCTGGGGATGCTGCTGGTGACGCCGGTGCTGCTCCTGCGCAGGCCCCGGCGCGCGGAGCGCTCCTGGGAGGCGCTGCTGCTCGCGGCGCTGACGGCGGCGGTGTGCGTGGGCGTCTTCGCCTTCCCGATGCCGGGCTCGGGCGCGGCGCACGCGCTGACGTTCCTGCTCTTCCCGCTGATGGCCTGGGCGGCGCTGGGCTTCGGGCTGCGGGGCGCGGCGCTGTCCTCGCTCTTCATCGCGCTGGCGGCCATCGCCGGGACGGCGCGGGAGCGCGGCCCGTTCTTCACGGGGGACCTGCCGCACCGCGGGCTGGTGGTGCTGCAGCTCTTCATCGGCATCACCGCGCTGACGGGCCTGCTGCTCGCGGCGGCGCGCGCGGAGCGCCGTCAGGCGGTGGAGCTGCTGGAGCTCCTGGCCACCACGGTGCGCGCGGTGCACGAGGGCGTGCTCATCTGCGAGGTGCGCGAGCCGGGCGCACTGCACACCGTCTTCGCCAACGAGGCCCTGTGCGCGCTGGTGGGCCGGCGGCGCGAGGAGCTCGTCGGGACGGCGCCCGGGGAGCTGCTGGCGTCCGGCGACGGCGGGGACCGGCAGCGGCTCTGGGAGGCGCTGCGCGACGGGCGTTCGCTGCGCGCGGAGGTGGCGCTGACGCGGCCGGATGGCACGCGCGTCTGGAGCGAGATGCAGCTGTCCCCGGTGCGCGCCCACGGCCAGGCCGTGACGCACTTCGTGGCGACCCACCGCGACGTCACCGCGACCAAGGAGCTGCAGGCGCGGCTGGTGGCCGCCGAGCGCGTGGCCGCCGTGGGCACCCTGGCCGCGGGCGTGGGCCATGAAATCAACAACCCGCTGGCCTACCTGGCGCTGAACCTGGAGTCCGCCCGGAAGATGCTGGAGGCGGAAGGGGCGCAGGCCCCGCAGGGCGTGCGCGACGCGCTCGCGAGCGTGCGCGGGGCCCAGGAGGGCGCGGAGCGCATCCGCCTCATCGTGAGGGACCTGCAGGTGTTCAGCCGCGAGGGCGCGCCGGAGCGCGGCCTGGTGGACCTGAACGCGCTGGTGCCGCCCGCGGTGCGCGTGGTGCTGCACGCCCTGCGCTCGCGGGCGCGGCTGGTGGAGGACTTCGGGCCGGTGCCGCGCGTGCTGGGCAGCGAGGCGCGGCTGGGGCAGGTGCTGCTCAACCTGCTGGTGAACGCCATGCAGGCCATCCCGGAAGGGGACGCCGGCCCGCACCATGAGGTGCGCGTGCGCACCGGCACGGACGCGTCCGGCCACGCGCGCGTGGAGGTGGAGGACACCGGCGTCGGCATCCCGCCGGAGGTCCTGCCGCGCATCTTCGACCCGTTCTTCACCACCAAGGGCAGCGACGCGGGCACCGGCCTGGGGCTCGCCATCTGTCAGCAGATCGTCCGCACGCACGGGGGCGAACTGCGCGTGCACAGCGTGCCGGGCCAGGGCTCCACCTTCACGCTGCTCCTGCCGCCCGCGCCCGTGCGGAGCGCGGAGCGTCCGTCCTCGCCGCCGCTGCACGCCGTGGCGCGCGACGGGGAATCCCCCGGGCCCCGGGCGGCGGCCTCCGGGCGCAAGGGCCGGGTGCTCATCGTGGACGACGAGCCTCGCCTGGCGCAGTCCATGCGCCTCTTGCTGGAGCCCACCCACGAGGTCGTCACCGCCGCGCGCGGCGAGGACGCGCTGGCGAGGGTGGCCGCGGGCGAGTCCTTCGACGTGGTGCTGTGTGACTTGCAGATGCCGGGCATGGACGGCATCGCGGTGTACCGGCGGCTCGAGCAGGAGGCGCCCGAGCTGGTGCCGCGCACGGTGTTCATCTCCGGCGGAGCGTCGTCACCGGAGGCGCGCGCCTTCGTGGAGACCGTGGCCCGGCGGGTGCTGGAGAAGCCGGTGCGCCCGGACGTGCTGCTGGCCACGGTGGAGGCCGTGCTGGAGGGCGGCCCCCCGGAGCGGGCGGCGCGCGGCGCGGTGGGCGGCGCGCGCCGCGGCTGAACGCGCGTCAGACGCGCAGCCACCTGCGGGCGGTGGGGCCGAAGAAGCGCACCACGCCCCCCACCAGGAAGAAGCGCACCGACCGGCCGATGATGGACGCCAGCAGGAAGCGCTCCAGCGGCACCGACACCAGGCCGCTGCCGATGGCGACGATCTTGAACGGCGTGGGCAGGATGGAGCACAGCAGCGACAGCACCCAGAAGTTCTGCCCCAGGAGCTCGCCCACCGTGCCGGACACGCCGAAGCGGTCCACGCGCACGTCCAGGTCGATGTGGAGCAGCTGCGTGATGCCCCCACCCACGAAGGCCCCCAGCCCGTAGCCGATGAAGCCGCCCACCAGGCTCGCCAGGGTGCCCAGCAGGCAGTAGCGCACCCACTTCTTCGGCTGGGCGAGCACCATGGGCACCAGCACGGCGAAGGGCGGGATGGGGAAGATGGAGCCATCCACCACCGACACCGCCATCATCGTGGCGAGCGCATGCGGGGTGGAGGCGGCGGACTCCACCCGCAGATACAGCCGGCGGTACCAGGACAGCTTCGGGGCGGCAGCGGCCGGAGCGGCCGGGGAGGTCTGGGGGGAAGGCTCGGTGGAGGACATTCGGGGGCGCACCCTAGCGGAACCCGGGGCCCTTGCCACCGGGACGCCGGGCCCGGATGCCTGCCTGATTGGAATGCGCCCCATGCCCCGGGGGCTTACACACGGGAAGGGTGACCATGACCGCACTAGAGACCGTGGAACGCGCCGCCGGTGCGCTGAAGGTGTTTCCCCTGCCGTCGGCGGTCCTGTTCCCGCACACCGTGATTCCCCTGCATATCTTCGAGCCCCGCTACCGGGCGCTGGTGAAGGACGCGCTCGCCACGGACCGGGTGCTGGCCCTGGGCCAGCTGGAGCCGGGCTGGGAGGGGAACTACGAGGGCCGTCCGCCCCTGCAGCCCCTGATGTGCGCGGGCGTCATCGTCTGGGAAGAACAGGTGGAGGGGGGGCGCTACAACATCCTCCTCCAGGGCGTCAGCCGGGTGCGGATGGTGCAGGAGCTGCCGCCGGACGCGCCCTACCGCCAGGTGCGCGCCCAGGTGCTGCCGGATGCGCCCTACACGGGGCCCGAGGAGGAACAGCTGCGCCAGGCCGTCTTCGAGCTGGCCGGCCGGGTGCCGCCCTCGTTCGCGGAGAGCCTGATGCCCGTGGCCGCGCGAGCGGGCGGGGGCATGCTGGCGGACGTGGTGGCGTCCGCGCTGGTTCCGGAGCCCGGCCGGCGGCAGGAGCTCCTGGGTGAATTGGACGTGCGGCGCCGCCTGGAGGCCGTCCTGGAGGACGTGAGCGACCTCTTGAGCCAGCTGCAGCCGGTGCGCCCCACCGGGCCGCTGAACTAGCCAGGGGCGCCTGTCCCGGCGGGCCACTGAACGCCGGGGGCTTCGGGCCGCATCATCCGCTTGCCCTGGCCCCCGCTTGCGCGCATTGCTCGGGGCATCACGCCTTCCGAGGGAGAGCGACGCACCATGCGGCTCGTGAAGATTGGCATCGCCAGCGTCAACACCACCGTGGGCGCCTTCCAGGCGAACACCGACCGGGTGCTGGACCTGGCGAGGAAGATGGCGGCGGAGGACGTCACGCTGGGCGTCTTCCCCGAACAGGTCATCGCCGGCTACCCGGCGGAGGACCTGGTCCAGTGGCAGGGCTTCATCGACCACCAGTGGCCGGAGCTGGAGCGCTTCGCGAAGGAGACCGCGGCGCTGCCCCTGGTGAGCATCCTGGGCGTGGGCGTGGCCCACCAGGGCGTGCGCCTCAACTGCGCGGCGGTGGTGGCGGGCGGCAAAATCCTGGGCCTGGTCCCCAAGGAGAAGCTGCCCACGTACAACGTCTTCTACGAGGGCCGCACCTTCGGCCACGGCCAGCCGGGCATGGCGGAAGAGCACCGGGGCGTGCCGCTGGGTGACTACCTCTTCCAGTTCGACTTCGGCACGGTGGCGCCGGAGGTGTGCGAGGACATCTGGAGCGCGGACGGCCCCATGCGCCGGCGCGCGTACTCCGGCGGAGAGCTGGTGGTGAACCTGTCCGCGTCCCCCTTCCGGCTGGGCTTCTGGGAGACGCGCCGCGAGCTCATCGCCACCCGCGCGTCCGACCACCAGGTCACCATCGCCTACGCGAACGCGGTGGGCAGCAACGACGGCCTCATCTTCGACGGCGGCGGCTTCATCAACCAGAACGGCCGCCACGTGCTGGAGACGCCGCGCTTCCAGCAGGGCTTCAGCTCCGCCGTGGTGGACCTGGACCGCACGCTGCGCCTGCGCACGGAGAACACCACCTGGCGCGTGGACCGCGAGGACTGGGTGTCGGCCGGCGGCGGGAAGGTGCCCACCCTGGACTGCACGCAGGCGGTGAGGACCGAGCGCCAGAAGCTGTCATACCCCGTGCCCCCGCACCGCAGCTTCTTCCTGCCCGCGCCGGACACCCGCCGCACCGCGCGCGTGGCGCTGTGCGAGGACATCCTGGACGCGCTGTCGCTGGGCGTGGGCGACTACTTCGAGAAGACGCGCGCCTTCAAGCTGTTCGGCATCGCGCTGTCGGGCGGGCGGGACTCGCTGCTCACGCTGCTCATCGCGCACCGGTACGCGAAGCGCGCGCGGCCGGACGACCCGGGCTCGCTCATCCAGGCGTTCTACATGCCCAGCCCCTACTCCAGCCAGCAGACGCGCGACGCGGCGGAGACCATCGCGCGGGAGCTGGGGGTGCCCTTCCAGGTGGTCTCCATCGAGGAGGCCTTCGAGCGGGAGAAGGCCGCCGCCCAGAAGATGCTGGGCGAGACGAAGCTCACCCCCATCACCGAGCAGAACATCCAGGCCCGCATCCGCGCCCAGCGCATGTGGAACTGGAGCAACTCCTGCGGCGGCCTGTTCCTCCAGACGGGCAACATGAGCGAGAAGTCCGTGGGCTACACCACCATCGGCGGCGACCTGATGGGCGCGCTCGCGGTCATCGCCAACGTGCCCAAGACGGTGGTGATGTACCTCTTGGACTACCTGCAGGAGACCACCGGCTACGAGGGCATCCGCAAGGTGCTGGCCAAGCCCGCGGGGCCGGAGCTGGCGCATGATCAGGTGGGCGAGGAGGAGCTGATGCCCTTCCCCATCCTGGACGCGTGCTTCTACCTGCACGCGGGCGAGAAGCTCACCCCGGCGGAGATGCGCACCGCGCTCACCGCGATGTTCCCGGAGGTGGAGGCGGACCGGCTGGGCGGGTACGTGGACCGCTTCGTGCGCCTGTTCCAGCAGTCCATCTACAAGTGGGTGCAGGCGCCGCTGTCGCTGCACATCGGCAACCTGGACCTGGACCGTGAGCGCGCGCTGCAACTGCCTGTCGTCACCGGCTCGGCCTGGCTGCGCGACGCGTGACGGATGCGTTTCCGCGTCTGTCTTTGACGCTGGACGGGGAGGCGGCCGGGCCCTCCGCCCCCGTGAAGTGGCTCTGAAGCCACGCCCTCTCCCCTGGAGGGCAGGCGGGCAGGTCGGCTGTCTTTGACCTCCCGAGCAAGGCTTGCCGGATGTCCCTCGCAAGACAACCTTCATGTCGGTCAGTCGACGATGGAGGGATTGGATGAAAGCGAAAATTCTGGCGGGCGCCATCGCGGCGCTCATGTATGGGACGGGGGCGGGGGCGGCCGAGAAGGATTGCCCTCCAGGGCAGACGGCGGTCCACAAGGACCACAACAAGGACATGTCGGCGCAGTCCTCGCAGGGCCAGGGCCAGGAGGACATCCTCATCGAGGAGGTGCCGGTGGATCAGGGCACGGGCGGCAGCGGCTCGTCCGGGACCTCGAAGAGCAGCCAGAACCTGGGCAGCAGCGAGCAGGGCATGAGCGGCTCCAGCGCGAACGCCACGGGTGGCAGCGGCGCGGTCTACCTGAACATGCCGCTGCGCTGCGAGCCGACAAACCAGTCCGGTACGGGCGGCAGCGGTACTGGGGGCAGTGGCGTTACGCCGCAGAGCGAGCCTCCGGCACCGCCTCCTCCCGCGGCGCAGCCTCCTGCTCCCCCTCCGCCGCCGTCCGGTACGAGCAGCGGCGGCATGAGTCAGCGTGAAAGCACGGTGACCGGCGAGCAGGCCACGGGGGGTAGCGGGCTGACGACTCCGCCTCCCTCGGACTTCCGTCCGACGGCGAACGCCAACGAGGAGGTCCAGCCGCTGGAGGTGGAGAAGAAGAGCCACAACGTCAAGAAGGGCCTGACGCTCCTCATCGGTGGCGGTGTGGAAGGCTACACCGGCGCCCTGGCTCCGCAGCTGGCCCCCGGCCCCTCCGCGAACGTGACGGCGTCCATCAAGCCGACGTCCGTGCTGGGCGTGGAGGTCGGTTACACCGGCGCGTTGAACAACATCAAGAACGCGGGCTCCGCGGGCGCCTCGAGCGGTCCGGACCTGGTGCGTAACGGTGGCCAGGCGGCCCTGACGCTCGCCATGACGCCGACGGCGGTCCAGCCCTACCTGCTGGGCGGCATCGGCATCAACAACTACCACTTCCGCGGCGGTGAGGCGCTCGGCTACCACGACGACACCGTGGGCAACGTGCCGGCGGGCGTGGGCGTGCGAGGCCACTTCGGCCACTTCACGGCGGACCTGCGGGGTTACTACAACTTCCTGTTCGACAAGCAGTTCGCGCCGAACATCAACCCGGGTGGTGGTGACGCGGGCGGCGGTGGCAGCTACGTGGGCGCGCTGAACGTGGGTGGCACGTTCTGACCTGAAGCCTGAAGACACTGTCTCCATGGCAGGAGCTGGCGGCGGGGGGTCCGGTACCATCCGGCTCCCCGCCGCCACTTTTTCATTCCGGCCAGGGGGCGGGGCATTCAGGGAGGCGGGAGGCTGTGCACGGCGTTAGAGTGCGCATCTTTCCACGGCGGATTCCCCGCCAAGGGAGCCTGGCATGAGCTTGAAGGTAGAGGACGTGAAGGTCGGGACCGGGGCGGAAGCGGTCGCTGGCAAGCGGGTGACGGTGCACTACGTGGGCACGCTCACCGACGGCAAGAAGTTCGACAGCAGCCGTGATCGCGGTCAGGGCTTCACGTTCCCCCTGGGCGCCGGCCACGTCATCCAGGGCTGGGACCAGGGCGTCGCGGGCATGAAGGTCGGCGGCGTGCGCAAGCTCACCATCCCGCCGGAGCTGGGCTACGGCTCGCGCGGCGCGGCCGGTGTGATTCCCCCCAACGCCACCCTCCTCTTCGAGGTGGAGCTGTTGGACGTTCGTTAGGAGGCCATCATGGCGACGCTCGAAATCACGAAGGACAACTTCAAGGAGACGGTGGGCAAGAGCGGCATCGTCATCCTGGACTGGTGGGCCACCTGGTGTGGTCCGTGCCGCGCGTTCGCGCCCATCTTCGAGAGCACCTCCAACAAGCACGCGGACATCGTGTTCGGGAAGATCGACACCGACGCGCAGCCGGAGCTGTCCGGTGCTTTCGAGATCCGTTCCATTCCCACGCTGATGGTGTTCCGGGACGGCATCCTCCTGTTCGAGCAGCCGGGCGCGATGCCGGCCGCCGCGCTGGAGGACCTGCTGCGGCAGGTGCGCGCGCTGAACATGGACGACGTGCGGCGCGAGGTCGAAGCGCAGCGCGCCGCGAAGGAAGCGCCCAAGGCGTGACGCCCCGCCGGGGCCTTCCCGTGACGGGGAGGCCCTACGGCGCGGCGACGGTGCAGACGCCGCCGCCATTGAGGTGTGCCTGATCCACGATGCTCTGGGTGACGAACTCCTGGAGCGTGCGCAGGGCGTAGGCGCCGGGCTGGTAGACGACGGGGTTGCCCTGGGCGTCGCGCAGCTCGCCGCCGTCCAGACCGCGCAGGTCCAGCAGGTCCTGGGACGCCAGCCCCTCCGGCGTGATGACGTGGTGGGCGTCCGCGGTGGCGGCGATGGCCTCGAAGCGCAGCTGCACGCCGCGGTGGGTGCCCAGCCGGTCGTAGAACATGTGCTCGGCGTGGATGGTGACCTCCGCCTCCGCCACGGAGTTCTCCGGCACGACGATGCCCTGGGTGCCGTCCACGCCGTTGATGCAGTCCACCATCCGCGCGTTGACGGGGAAGCCCATGCGGAAGGTGTAGAGGCCCAGGGTGGGGTCGCGGTTCTGCGCGCGGCCCTCCACGAAGTAGCTGAAGCCGCGCTCGCGCATCATCGCCAGGTCGTCCGCGGACACGGAGGCGCCCGCCACGGTGCGCGCCTCCGGAGGGCTCACGCGGAAGGCCACGCCGTAGCGCCCCGCCTCCAGGTCCTTGAGGCCGGCGAGGGGCACGTCCCCCTTCTGGACATCCACCAGCAGGTGCTCCGTCGTGGCCCGCACGTCGCCGGCCGCGGAGGTGAGGGTGAAGTCCCCCAGGGACACCAGGTACTTCGTGAACTGCACGGACCAGCCGTCCTGGAAGAGGTGGTCCGCGTAGCCGCGCTGCGTGCCGTCCCCGCCGCTCAACGTCACCCGCACGTCGCCCCGCGCCACGGCGTCGCCGCAGCCCGCGGCCATGAGCGCCAGCGCGCCCGCCAGCAGGCCCCGCGTCCACTTGCGTCGTTGGTTCATGCAGTTGGTTGGTATTTGTAACCATGTTGCAAGTCAAGCCCGGGTTGCGATATCCACGGGCGGCCGTTGGGAGGACCGCCCGTGCCGGGTGGGCCCCGCCGGCCGAGGTCGTTGCCCGTGTTCATCCCGACGCTGGTGCTCTGGCTGTTGAGCGCGTCGCCCGAAGTGCCCGTGACGCCGCCCGTGCCCGTGGAGGCGCCGCCGCCCGTGATGCCGGCGGAGGAGCCCGCGCTGACGGAGGCCGTGCGCGTGCTGCTGCGGCTGACCATCGACACCGCGGGTGAGGTGGCCCAGGTGGAGGTGAGGGAGTCCGGAGGCGTGGCCTTCGACCGGGCCGCGATGGCGGCGGCCCTGCGCTGGCGCTTCGAGCCCGCGCGTCGGGGGGCGGAGCCGCTGGAGGTGCGGGTGGACGTGCCGGTGACGTTCGAGCCGGTGGCGGAGGACACCGGGGGGGCGAGCTCCGCGCCCGAGCCACCCGAGCCCGCGAAGCCGGAGCCGCCCACGCTCTCCACCACGGTGCGCGGGCAGTCCGTGGCACCGCCACCGGTGGCCGTCGGGGACTTCCACATCACGGTGGGGCAGCTGGCGGATGTGCCTCGAAACTCGGCCACGGACCTGATGCTGCTGGCGCCGGGCGTGATGCTCGCCAACCACGGTGGGGAAGGGCACGCGGACACCGTCTACCTGCGCGGCTTCGACGCGGGCGAGGGCAAGGACGTGGAGATGCGCCTGGACGGGGTGCCCCTCAACGAGGTCTCCCAGGCCCATGGCCACGGCTACGCGGACACGTACTTCATCATCCCGGAGCTGGTGCAGTCCCTGCGCGTGACGGAGGGACCCTACGACCCGTCGCAGGGCGACTTCGGCGTCGCGGGCACCGTGGAGTACCAGCTGGGGCTGGAGCGGCGGGGCATCACCGCGTCCGCCAGCTCCGGCAGCTTCGCGTCGCGCCGGCTGTCCCTGGTGTGGGGGCCTCCCGAGTCCACCGCCGCGACCTTCGTCGGCGTGCTCCTGCGCCAGGGGCACGGCTTCGGCCCCAACCGCGCCTATGCCAATGCGGGCCTGATGGCCCAGACGGAGCTGCGCCTGGGCGCGGAGACGAAGCTGCGCCTGTTCGGCGCGAGCTATGGCGCGCGCTACTCCTCCGCGGGCGTGGTGCGGGAGACGGACGTCGTGGACGCGCGGCTGCCGTGCGACGCGGCCGCGGACTCGCAGTTCTTCTGCCTCTACGACCCGAACCAGGGCGGCGCGAGCCAGCGCCACATCGCCTCCGTGGAGCTGACGTCCCGGCTGGAGGGCGGAGGCCGCTTCGTGCAGCAGGCCTTCGCCCTCGCCCGGCAGATGCGCAGCCGCGAGAACTTCACCGGCTTCCTCCAGGACACGCCGCCCATTGGCGAGGCCCAGCGCGGCGACAACACGGAGCAGTCCTACCAGGGCACCACCGTGGGGCTGCGCGGCCGCTACACGCCGGGCGTCACCTGGGTGGGACAGCCGCAGCCGGTGGAGCTGGGCTACGTGGCCCGCTACGACAACGTGCACACCCGCGCGCGGCGCCTGCGCGACAGGGGCGGCGCTCCCTACGCCACCGTGTTCGACAACCAGGTGCGCGTGACGAACCTGGGCGCGTACCTGTCGCTGCGGGGCGCGCCGCTGGAGTGGCTCACGCTGCGCGGCGGCGTGCGCATGGACACGTTCCTGTTCGGCGTGGAGGACCTGAACCGGCCGGCGGAGGATCGGCAGGGGGCTCGCATCCCGGAGGAGTCCGTGGAGGCCTATGGCTTCTTCGCCAGCCCCCGGGCCAGCGCGGAGGTGCGCCTGACGCCCCGCCTCACGTGGCTGACCAGCGCGGGGCTGGGAGCGCGGTCCAGTGACGCGGCCGGCCTGTCCGACGCGGAGTTCGCCCCCTACGCGCGGGTGACCTCCGGGGAGACGGGCCTCGGCTGGAGGTGGAGCGACGGACCTTCCCTTCTGGAGCTGCGCGGCGCCGTGTTCGCCACGCGCGTGTCGCAGGACCTGGTGTTCAGCGAGACGACGGGGCGCAACCAGCCCATCGGGCCGTCGCAGCGGCTGGGCGCGTTCGGCAGCGCGCGCTTCCAATGGGAGCAGCGCCTGGACGTGCAGGCGAGCCTCGCGTGGGCCCGCGCGACACAGCCGTTGCCCGGGGCCTCGCCGTGGAGGCTGTGGGATGGCGCGGTGCTGCCGTACATCCCGCAGCTCCTGGGCCGCGTGGATGCTTCATGGCGGGGCACGGCCACCGTGGCCCGGCAGCCGGTGGGGTGGAGCGTGGCGCTGGGGCACAGCGCCATCGGGCCCAAGCCCCTGCCGTTGGATCGCTACAGCGAATCCATCTTCCTCTTCGACGTGGCGGCGCGTGCACGCTGGCGCGCCGTGGAGCTGGGCTTGTCGGTGGAGAACCTGCTGGACGCGCGCTGGCGCGAGTCCGAGTTCAACTACGTGTCCAACTTCCGAGGCCCCGGCGCGCCCGCGTCCCTGCTGGCCACGCGCCACTTCTCCGCCGGTGCGCCTCGCACCGTGCGCGGCACCCTCACCGTCTATCTGGACCTCCAGGAGGACCGGCCATGAAGCGCTGTTCGCGTCGTGCCTTCACGTGGATGCTGGGCGGAGCGCTCGCGGCGGGCTGCGGCCTGTCCGGCACCGGCGGCCGGAGCATCACCTTCCGCATGGGCCTGCGCACGGGGCTCGCGCCCGGTGAGCCCTCCGTGGGCGCCTTCACCACCGACACCGGCTGGCGCGTGACGCTCACCACCGCGCGCCTGGTGCTGGGGCCCATCTACCTGTTCGAGAAGGCGTCGCCCCTCCAGCCCCAGGCCCTGCTGCGCCGGCTGGGCGACGTGCTGCTGCCCACCGCGCACGCGCACGAAGGGGACTTCTTCTCCGGAGGCCGCGTGCTGGGCGAGTGGGACCGGGAGGTGGTCTTCGACCTGCTCGCGGACGCGGGGCAGGCGCGCGTGCTGGGGCGCTCTCCCGGCATCGCGGGCCTGGCGCGGTCGCTGTCGCTGCTGCTCCAGCCGCCGTCGAGCGCCCTCGGCACGGAGGCGGACGTGATGGGAGGGCGCTCCCTGGTCCTGGAGGGCGTCGCGACCCAGGCGGCGGCGCGCGTGCCCTTCCGCGTCGCGCTGGACTTCCCACCGCCCGTGGAGCTCCAGCGCGTGGACTTCGTGCCCATCCAGGTGGACCTGGACGACGAGGGCCTCTTCGTCCTGGAGCCGCGGCCGGACCGCTGGTTCACCGGCGCGCGCTTCGACCGGCTGACGGTGCCTCCGGAGGGGACGCCGGTGGACGTGGGGCCGGACACGCAGGTGTACCGGGCGCTGAGCGTCAACGTGCGCCGCTTCGACGCGTTCACCGGCACGTGGGAAGCGGCGGCGTGAAGCCGTCAGCGGAGGCTTGATAGGGTCGTCGCTCGACAGCGTCATGCCCTTCCATTACCGCTTCCCGCTCCCCGCCCTCTCCCGGCCCCTGGTCATCTCCTCGGAGGACCTGGTGGAACTGGGCCACGACGAACCCGATCCGGAGCTGGCACCGGAGCCCGCCGTCCTCGAAACGCTGGTCACGGTGCCTCACCTGTTGGTGAAGACGCTGGAGGCGCCGGCGGTCTTCGGGCCCTTCCCGGAGCCGTGGGAGCGAGCCGGGACCTATCTCCCCAAGCTCCTGGACCAATGGGGTGCGGGTGCTGCTGGCGTGCCAGAGCTGCTCCTGGCGCTCGGCGCCGAGGAGGTTGCCTCGCTCTCCTTGCCCTCGAACGACGAGAGGCTCCGCTACTCCGTGTGGGTGGATCAACTGGTCCGTGGCTACGGAGACCTGGACCTGCTCGGCTTCCTCCTGGTTGAACCCTCGCGCACGGACATGGAGCGGCACTTCGACCGCATGCCCGAAGTCGCGCGTGCGTTCGCGCGCAAAGTGGCGGCGTGGTGCCTTGCTCCGGAAGAGCGCCATGCGCTGGCCGCCGCGCTCACGGCCGCGAAGGCGGATGGCTACAGGAAGCTCCAGCGCCACCTGCGCGGCGAGGTGGCCGGGCGTTTCGCCGCGTTCCTGGCTCCCGCGTCGGAAGCGGGGAGCATCGACCTGTTCATGGGGCGGACCGCCTCCTATTTCGCGCCGGACCACCGCGAGCAGCGAGGAAAGCCGATGCGCGCGGAGGGGCCTCCCGTGCTCGGCGTGACGCACCAGGGCTGGCGCAGGGTGGGGGCCGTCATCGCCATCCTGGTGGGGTTCTTCGTCTTCTCATGGGGGGTGTGGGGGCTGGTGGCGCTGTTGTCGCTACCCTTCAGGCGCTGACGCCTTCACTTCTGGGTCCAGAACGGCGCCAGCGTCAGATCCACGTTGCCGAAGGGCTCCGCGCGCACGCGCTCCTCGTCCACGTAGGTGTTCATCAGCATCCAACGCTCGCGGTCCTGACGGAGCACCTCCACCACGCGGTGCACGGGGTTGATGACCCACGCGTTGCGGATGCCCGCGCGGGCGTAGCGAGGCAGCTTGATGGCCAGGTCCAGCTTCGCGGTGGCGGGCGTCAGCACCTCGCAGATCCAATCCGGCACGTTCTGGATGAACGCGCCATCGGGCAGCGTCGGAGGCCGCCCGCCCACCCAGCCCGCGAGGTCCGGCACCAGCACGTCCTGGCCCAGGAGCAGCCGGGGCTCGGAGGTCCACCACCAGCCCTCCGGTGCGCGGCCCAGCAGCGGAGTCAGGCCCTGCTTGCGCGCGATGGGCGGTGACGAGACGTAGAGGACGCCATCGAGCGCCTCGCCCACCAGGTAATGGGGCAACGTCTGCACTTCCTCGTAAGGGGCGAGCGTCCTGGGCGTGGCGGCATGGCGCATGCGGTAGGCCTCCGGCTCCGAGAGAGACCGTCACCGTAGCGGGCAGTCTTCCAAGCGGCATCGGACCGCCAGGGCGGCCCACCTTGTCCTGGTGGACGCACGCCCTCCCCGCGGGACATGTGGCGTTGCTATCCGCGCTCCATCACGAACTGGACGTGCTCGGAGGCCACGGGACCGAACTGGAACAGGTAGAGCTGATCCCCCGGCTCCGACGCGAACGTCACTGTGTGCGTGATTCCGGCGCAGATGAACCGCGCGGGCGCGAGCACCGACGTCACATCCGTTCCCGCCGTGTCGTTGGTGACCTTCGTGGGCACCCACTGGTTCAGGTAGAGCGTGACGTGTTCGGCGTTCTCCGGGTCGGAGATGAAGCCCGTGTAGCCGCCGAAGCCGCCCTCCACCGGGCGCAGGGTGACGTCGTAGCGCGCGTGGCCGGTGTTGGTGTCAGGCGGGAAGTCGAAGGGCGTGCGGCCCGCGGTGACGGCCTCCGGCGTGTTCACGAGCGTGTGCGTGCACGCGTGCTCCAGCTCCGGGTCGCGCTCGCCTGTGGTGAAGTCCAGCGCGGCCGTGGGAGACAGTGCGAGCCCGGCCGCGTCCCTCAGCGCGTCCAGCGCCAGGGTGTAGTGGGTGGAGACCTCCAAAGGACGGGTGCTCTCCTCGGTGCGAGGCACGGTGATGGTGAGCGTGCGCCCATCCTCGGACCAGCCGCCGGTCAGCACGCGGGCGGGGACGGTGGTGTCCGTGCGGTCGTGAAGCGTGACCTGGGAGGCGGACGGGTCCATGGGCTCGCTGAAGGTGAGCGTCAGCACCTTGCGGAAGGCGATGACCGGCGTCTGGCCGGACGCGTCCAGGTACATCTCCAGCGGGTAGACGTCGGTCTCGCCCTCGGCGGGATGGGCGGTGGTGACGGTGGCCGTGGAGGAGGGCGTGCCCGCATCGGGGCCCGCGTCGGTGCTGGTGCCCGCGTCCGGCGAGACGGTGGGGGCTTCGTCATCGCAGCCGGTCAGCGCGAGGGCGGCGCAGGTGACGAACAGGAAGGTGGCGGAGGAGAGACGCATCGGGGGAGTCCTTCGTGCAGGCGGGGAAAGGCCCACGCCGGAGCACCCTTCCGAGGGAGGTGCTCCGGCGCGGGAGCGAGCCTTCTTCAGGCCCGCGTCAGGGCGCGGCGGTCAGCACTGCACCCCGTCGCAGTTGTCATCGATGCCGTTGCCGCAGATCTCCGGCATGCCCGGGTTGATGCTGGCGCCAATGCCCGGCGTGTCGTTGCAGTCGAAGCGCTGCGTCGTGTAGCCGGCGGGCGGCGTGCACGCGGTGTAGATGGACACGGAGTTGTTGCCGTAACCGTCGCCATCCGCGTCCTGGTAGTAGCGCGTGCGCGTGTCGTTGAGGAACTCCGGCACCACGGTGATGGCGCTGCCGGACGCAGGCCCCGTGGCGACGATGTACGTCGTGCCCGCCGTCAGGTCATAGACGGACACGTGCGTGAGTGAGCAGCCGGAAGCGGACACGCCATGCGCCAGCGCGGCGGGCACCGTGGCGCTGGTGGCGCCGTTGATGACGGTGAAGGCCACGTTCTGCGTCCGGTAGAACGCGTACGAACCCGTGGTGGCCGGGACGTACGTCACCGAGCCCTCGGCGCCGGACGGCAGCGCCAGGTCATAGGCCTTGTGCTTGGTGCTGATGGCGGGCGCGCTGGTGACGCGCGTGGCGCTCGCCGTGATGGACACGTGGTCCGTGGGGTTGCTCGCGTGGGTGCACGCGTGCGTGGTGATGCCCGTGCCCAGCGACGTGCAGCCGGCCTCCAGCCCCTGCGAGTCCTGCGCCTCGAAGGAGGACTCCGGCGCCTCCTCCATCGGTCCGCAGGCCGTCAGGCCGAGCGACAACAGCGCGCCCAGCGCGATGCGCTTCATCTTCAACATGGGTGTTTCCTTTCGGGATGCCGGGCGCGGCGGGGTTCCAGGCGGCCAGAAGCCGCCGGTGCGCCCGGTACCTCACTCATGCCGCAAACGCAACTTGGTTGCAATAATGTCCGGTGCGATTCAGCCCGTCACTGGAGGTGTTCGATGACGAGCCCGAGGTTCGTGAGCGCGGTGGGGCCGAAGGTGACGGTGTACTGGACCTTGTCCGTCAGTTCGTAGCCGACCATCTGCTTCAGGCCATCGCAGAAGGCGCCGGTGGGCTGGGTGCCCACGGGCTCGACGATGCGCTCGCCCTCCTTCACGGTGACGGCGACGTCGGGAGTGCTCAGGTAGAGGACGAAGTCGCCCGTGGCCCAGGCCTTGAAGTTGAAGGTGCCCACGAACTGGCTGCCCTCCGGGCGCAGGTGGACGGTGTAGTGCGTGTGGAAGTCGTCCACGCGCGGCTGCCGCGCCGGCGAGGCGGTGACGGTGGCGAAGGGGCCGTTCGCGACGTGCCAGCAGGCGTGCTCGCCGTTGTCCCCGAAGTCGAAGCCCTCGCGCGGCACGTAGTTCGGATCCGCCACGCACGACAGGCCCTGCTCGCTGGCCAGGTACCCCCGGTCGCAGTGGCACCAGTCACCGTCAGGCTCGCGGTGGATGTGGCCGTGGGGGGCGCATGGGTCGGTCTGCTCCTGGGGCGTGTCGTCCGGGCCGGGCGGAACGTCGTCATCGCCGCCACAGGCGGTCAGGACCGCGAGACCGCCGGCCAGGAGGAGGGCGGGAAACGGGGTGCGCATGGGGCTGTCTCACCGGAAGCTGGGATGTATATGCAACTGAGATACAAAAGTTTTTGGGTGTTGGGAAGGCCCGTGGACCTTGGAGGTGTCCACGGGCCTTCATTCACGAGGGGCTATGCCTCGTGGTGGTCGTGCGCGGTCTCCTCGATGACGAGGAGGAACGTGGCGGGCTGGGGGACGATGGCCGCGAAGTCCACGCGGTAGTCCACGCCGCCCTCCAGGTCCGCGGTGACGGCGGTGCGCAGGCTGCCGCAGACCTCCCGGGGGATGTTGTAGCGGCACTCCAGGCCCACCTCCTCGTTGGTGGCCGCGTTGACGATGCGGATGGCGCGGTAGCCGGAGGTGAGGAAGGCGTACTCGGTGGACTCCTCGGGGGTGAAGATGACGGAGCCCGCGTAGCCCAGCGTCCACTTCCGGTAGCTGATGGCCGGCAGGGTGACGTTGTACGCGGTGTGGTCCACGCTCACGTCCACGAAGGACGGGCCGCCGTAGGGCGCGGCGGTGACGGACTCGAAGGGACCATATTCGGCGTGGGTGCACGAGTGCTCGGCGACCTCCGCCAACTCCTCCGTGTCCTGGCAGGCGGCGAGCAGCTCCGACTGCTGGGTGACGGGGGCCTGGGACTCCGGCGGGGGCGCTTCTTCGGTACCGCAGCCGGCGAGCATGAAGACGGCGCCAGCGGCGAGCAGGACATGGGACGGCTTCGACATGGGTGACTCCTTGGAGGGGTGCTGCGGGTGAGAGCGGGGGCTAGGAGCGGTCCGGGCGCAGGACGAGCCAGGGGACACGCACCTCGCCCGACGGGAGGCGCTCGGGCGGGAGCTGGAGGTGGGCGCCGTGGGCGCTGGGGGACAGGCCGGACGCGCGTTCCCAGGCGTCGCGGAAGGACGCCTCGTCCGGGAAGGTGACGCGCGTCATGCAGCCCGCGGCGTAGCAGTGGGGCGGCTCCGCGGGGACGGGCCGCACGTCCTGGGCGATGCGTGCGTGCCACGCCTCCAGCGCGGCGCGAGCGTCCCGGGTCCACGGCTCCGCGCTGTCCCCGGACGCGGTGAGCTCCGCGAGCACGGCGTCACGGCGGGCCTGGGGCGTGGGGTGGTCCGCGCGCAGGGCTCGCACCAGCCGCACGCGTGTGTCCGGCAGCACCCGGCGCTCACGGTCCCGGAGCTCCGGCTGCACGGGGCCCTTCACCTTCAGCGCCGCGTCGAGGAACACCTCCGCCGACGGGAGCGTCTCCGGCTCCGGTGCGGCGGGCTCGGACTCGCGCACGGGCTCGCGGCGCGGGGGCACGGCCTCTGCCTTCGGGGGCGGGGCGGGGGGCTGCTGGAAGACGATGGGCGTTGCGGGGACCTGCTCGGCCGGGGCCTCCAGGGGCCGGTGCAGCCAGGCCACCGCGAGACACGACAACACGACTCCCGTGCCTCCGACACTCCAGACGATGCGGTTCATGGGTTCCCCTCGGGACGCACCTGTGGCGGTGCGCGCGCCCGCTCGCCTTCCCGCGAGGGGCCCGCAATAAATGCCACCGGGAGTCACATGCAATCAAGTTGCATTTGTTGGGTGGTTTCCCGGGTAGGGTCTTGCGGGAGGGTTGTCACCTCGATTCGACGAAGGGGGGGCTGTTCCTGGCGCCCCGGCTTTGCTGAAGATGCCGCGCTTCTTCTTCCCGCAGGCCTGGAGGTGCCGTGAAATGAGTGGGTCGTCCTTGTTGTCGCGCGTCCTGGTGTTGACCGTGCTGGTGCTCCCCGCGTTGGCGCAGGCGGGCTCCTACCTTCGGGTGGTGAGCTGGAACCTCCGCCACGAGGGCTGGGCGGCGGAGCAGACGTACCTGGATGACGCGAAGCAGCTGTGGAACCAGTTCGGTTCGAACAGCACGTCGAACAACGGCTGTGACCTGGTGTTCCTCCAGGAGGTGATGGCGTCGTCCGCGGCGACGGCCATCGCGGACAACCTGACGCAGGTGTCCGGGGTGACGTGGAAGGCGGTGGTGACGCCGCTGCTGGGCCGGTCGTCCTACAAGGAGTCCTACGCGGTGCTGTACCGGCCAGACACGGTGGCGCTCCTGTCCTCCACGGTGTGGCCGGACACGGAGGACCTGTTCGAGCGTGAGCCGCAGGTGGTGAAGGTGCGCCACGTGACGACGGGCGAGGACTACACCTTCATCAACTGGCACACGGTGTGGGGGACGGCGGCGGACCGCACGGCGGAGGCGCAGGCCATTGACGAGGTGTTCGCGGCCGTGCAGGACGAGAGCGGCACGGACCAGGACGTCATCCTCGTGGGCGACCACAACATGGCCTGTACCCACGCGTCCTGGAGCCAGCTGAAGGGCCTGTCCCCCGCGGTGTCGTGCAAGCTGAACGTGGCCACCACGATGAACACGTCCGGAGGCTTCGCCAACGCGTACGACCACTTCTGGATGCAGGACGCCTACGTGACGGAGTTCTCCAGCACCGGCCGTGACTACATCGCGGATCCGGTGGACTACGTCACCCGGCTGTCGGACCACGCGCCGGTGTGGCTGTCCCTGTACTCCAACAGCGACACGGACTGAGGCCGCATGCGCCGCAAGCAGGTCCTGGGCGGGCTGGTGGTGATGGTGCTCCTGTGCGTGGGCGCGTGGATGCTGCTGCGTCCCGAGCCCACGCCGCCGGTGCCGTCATCACCTCCCGTTTCCGCGCGGGTCGAGGACGCGGGAGGGCCGGAGGTGGCTCCCGCGGTGGAGCCCGTGGCGGCCGCGGACGCGGGCCTGTGGCTGACGGCGACGTTGGAGGGAGCGCAGCCGTTCGAGGGTGAGGCGCGCGTGGGCGCGGCGTTCATCTCCGACGCGGATCGCGGCTGGTGGGAAGAGGAGGGGCGCCTGCGCTTCGCGCGCACGGGGCCCAGGCGCATCGAGGACCTGGCCAACGTGCGCGAGTGGGTGGAGGCACCCGTCAGTGCTTCCGCGCAGGGGGGCGTGCTGGGGCCGGTGGAAGTGCCTTCGGCGCCGCGCTACGAGGTGATGGCCTTCGCGCCAGACGGGACGGTCTGGTGGGCGGAACAGGTGCCCGCGAGCCCTCCCACAACGGGCGTCGTGGACCTGGGCGTGGTGAAGGCACGTCCTCCCACGGGCGTGCGTGTGCGGCTGGAGGGGGCGCGAGACGTTCCGGGGACGTTCTCCGTGCGGATGCAGCGCGGCGTGGATCCGCGGAACGTGGATGCGGTTGGCCGGCTGCTGCCGGTCCTGACACTGGCGGCGCCCGAGTTGATGCACGCCTTCGAGAACGACACGCCCGTGCCCCTGGCAAAGGATGGAGAGACCCGGCTGGCGCCCCTGCCGCCGGATCGGTCGCTGCGGCTGTTGCTGCGTACGCCTTCGGGGAAGCAGAGCGAGCCGGTGGAGGTCCCACTGCGCGAGGGCTCCGTGGCGGAGGTGACGCTGGACGTGGCGAGGTTGTTCCCCAACGGCGTGGGGGGCACCGTCACGCTGCGAGGGCGGGTGCTGCTGGGCGATGGGACGCGCCCCCTGGGGACGGCGATGTTCCGGCGGGGGGACGGCGAGGAGCTGCCCCTTGCGCCGGACGGCCGCTTCACGATTCCGGACGTAGCGACGTGGACGGAAAGCCGTTTCACGGTGCGGCGGGAGGTGGCGGAGGAGGAGGGGCGGCCCCTGGGGCCGCTGTGGTGGGACTTCGTCTTCACGCCGACGGCGGAGTCGCGAGGCACGGTGGACGTGGTGTGGCGCATGCCGGTGTACCGGTGGCTGGTGCTCCGGATGGATGGCTTCACGCGGGCGCAGTTGAAGGGGCGCTCGGAGCCGCCCTATCCGGTGTTCCTGCTGGAGCGCCTCGACGCGCAGGGCGCCTGGAGCCTCGTGCCCACTCGGGAGTTCCGTCCGGAGGGAGACAACCTGGCGGTGTCCCTGGTCGAGCCCGGGACGTATCGGGTGCGGGTGGCGTCGTCGCCGTATGCATCGCGCGTCAGCGGCACCGCGCGGGTGGGCGAGGACTTCGTGGACGCGGAGGTGCGGCTGCCGGCGGAGGACACGTCCCCCTCCACCTGTGAGCTTCGGATCACCCACCAGGGACAGGCGGTGGCTGGCGCAGTGGTCATCGCGGGTGGAGGGAGTCCGTCGTTGCCGCCCGTGCGTGCGGAGACGGACAGCGCGGGGCGTTGGCGGATGGGCGGAGTGACTTCCGACGTTCTGCCGCTGCGCGTTCTGGGCGCGGGGAACGAATGGGAGGGCGACGGCGCGGAGGCGTGCCGCCGCTCGGGCGTCATCGAGGTGCGGCTGTAGGTTCAGGCGGCCGAAGCCGTTAGAAGGTCGTCAGGGGCGCTGGCCAGATCGGCGTTCTCCTCGGCGACCTCTTCGGCGGTGCGGGCCTGGGTGGTCAGTGCCTGCATCCACACCTCCAGGACATCCATCAGCGCGCTGCGCATCTCGCCCTCGAGCGGGGACAGCAGCTTCGCCATGCGCTCCTGCACCTGCGCGTCGAGCTCGTCCGCGAGCGCGCGGCCCGCGTCGGTGAGGCGCACGCGCACGCGGCGGCGGTCATGGCGCACGGAGCGCTCGCGGCGCACGAGGCCGCCGTTCTCCAGCCGGTCCACCAGCCGGCTCAGGCGCGGCATGGCCAGTCCCCCCAGGCGCATGGCGAGCACTCCCACGGGCAGCAGGCTCTCCGAGCGCAGCCACCAGAGTGCCTGAAGCTCCCGGGGGTCCCAGTGGGGATGATTCAGGACCGCCAGGGGGCTCTCCATCGCGCCGCAACGGGCCGCGTCCACGAGGAGGTTCCGCCACCGCGCCACCTGCACGCGCACGTCCGCCGAGAGCTCCGTCATGCACCCCTCCCTGCCGTGCGCACCCACCCGAGTCCGGCCCCGCAGGCGTCGCTTCCGGCATCCCGCGGGCTCCAAGGACCCGCGAAGGACTCAACGGAGATACGCGACGGACATATCGGAGTGGTTTCTGACCGGGATTTTCGCGGCGCGCATCGGGAAACGGAGCGCAGGTCACGAAAGCCTGACGACGGGCTCTCCGCGTGCCATTCAACGACACCCTCCAGCAGGTCCGATGGTACGGCGGGGTCGACGAGGTTGTCTTCGTCCTCTTCCGAGAGCGCCTGGGCCCTGCTCCGGGCCAGGCGCTCAAGCGCCTTGGGGATCACGCTTCAGGTGATGGGCATGAGCTCCGAGTCGACCGCGATGGATTTGACGAAGCTCAAGGAGCCCCCGGGCTTCCTACTCCCCGCTCGCCGCCTTGCGCCTGGCGTTGCGTGCCTTCGCATGCGCCTTGTCGAAGCCTTCGTAGAAGCGCACGGCCTGCTCACCCACCATCTGGATGTGCTGGTTGTTGAGGTACGCCGTGATGGGCGCCGCGACCAGCGGCATCGCGCGCCCCAGCGTCGTCATGCCGCCCTTGGCGAGCAGCAGCGCCGCCAGCTTCCCCAGCACCTTCGGTCCAGAGCGGTGCAGCGGCCCCAGCCCGTTGGCGTAGCCGAACAGGTCCAGCAGCTCCCCCCGCGCGCGCTCCGTCTTGAGGTTCGCCTTGTAGAGCGTGGCCACGTCCGTCAGCAGGACCAGCTGGAGGTACGCCATGAACGTCAGGTCCGCCGGCAGCGAGATGAGCCCGAACACGCCGCTCACGCCGCCCACCATCCCTGCGAAGCTCTTCTTCTCATCCACCAGCCGCTGCGCCAGCTCCTTGGTCGTCGCGGAGGGGTAGCGCTTCTCCAGCTGCGCCACGCGCACGCGCGCCCTGCCGATCTCCGCCTGGATGAGGTCCGACAGGCGCAGCGACCCCAGCTTCTTCAGCTCCGCGGGGGTCAGCTTCTTCATGAAGCCCAGCCGCTCCGTCACGCCGTCGTAGAAGGCCATGTCCTCCTCCTTGGGCCGCGGTGCGCGCGGCCAACCGTCTCTAGTAACCCCGCTCCGCGAGGTACAGGTCCACCAGCGCGCCCTCTTCGTACCAGGCGTGTCGCATCTCGGACTGGAACCACCGTGAGTCCGGACGCGCCGAGCGCACCTCCAGCTTCACCTGGTTGGGCCCCGTGTCGATGACCGCCGCGCGCGCCTTGCACGCCGCGCCCGGCTCCTCGCCGTAGCCGCCCTCCAGGCACACTTCGTCTCCCACCGCCAGGCGCCGGGTGTACACGCTGGCCAGATAGAGGGCGTCGTCGCAGCCGCTGCGCACGGAGGCCTTGCCCAACGCCGCGCAGCGGTCCTGGGCGGGCGCCCGGATGACCGGCACGTTGGTGACGAACGCGTCATCCACGTTGGGATCGCGTTGATACCGGCCCACCTGCCTGCACCCCGTCACCGCCACCAGGACCCCGAGTCCCGCCCACGTCCACTTCATCGCGTTGTCGCCTCCAGGACGCGCACCGCCGCGCCCGCCAGGGAAAGGGCGGAAAGCATGGCAGACAGGGCTGGAGGCGGCAAAAGATGCCGACAGGACCCGACGGGCGTCTCTACGCGATACGGCGCGCGGGCCCGGGGATTTCCTCTTTGATGCCGGGAACCGCCCGGTTCTTGCCGTCCACGAAGACGACCGTGGGCTTCCAGTTCGCGACCTCCGCCTCCTCGACCTCCGCGAAGGTGGCCAGGATGACCAGGTCGCCCGGCTGGTTCAGGTGCGCGGCCGCGCCGTTGATGCAGATGACGCCGCTGCCGGACTCGCCCTCCAGGGCGTACGTCTCCAGCCGGGTGCCGCGCGTGACGTTCCACACCGCGACCTTCTCGTAGGGGAGGATGTCCGCCGCCTGGAGCAGGTCCTTGTCGATGGTCACCGAGCCCTCGTAGTCGAGGTCGGCCTGGGTCACCGTCGCGCGGTGGATCTTGGACTTGAAGAGGATGCGGCGCATGGGGGGCCCTCGGGAAGCGGCGCAACCGTAACGGCTCCCCTGCCCGGGGACAACATCCCCGGTGTCCCATGCACCGCCTGCTTCCCCGCACGCCCTACCGTCTACTTCGTGAAATTCACGAGCTGGCTCAGGTTCAGGGGCACGGACTGCGCGTCCGAGGTCAGGTTGCCCGTCAGGCTCACCTGGGCGTTGCCGCCCGAGCGCAGGGCCATGGCCGCGGACGCGGCGCTCGCGAAGTTGATGGTCAGCGGGAGCGTCACCTGCTTGGTCCCGCTGCCGTCCAGCATGCCCAGGTTGCCCGTGGACAGGTTGCCCACGTTGGCGCCCGCCACCTTGAGCGCCCCGGTGATGCCCGCCACCGGCAGCGGGAAGGCGTTGCGGTTGGTGATGGCCAGCGGGAACTCCACCGTGGCGCCGCTGAGCGTGACGTGGGTGATGCGCGGCGCCTGGAACTGCACCTGCGGAATCTTGGGCACGGGGAAGGTGCCCTCCTTCTCCAGGGGGAACCTCAGCACGCCCAGCGGCGTCTGGATGCCCAGCGTCCCCTGCGCCTTGAAGGCCGCCACGTCCTTGTCCAGGAACGTGGTCACCACCGGCGCGATGTCCGCGAACTTCACGTTGGCGGGGAAGACAAGCTGGCTCTTGCCGTTGGCCTTGAGGTTCAGGCCCTCCTTCGGCTTGCCGGCCACCAGCTGCTTGCCCTCCACGAAGAAGGCGTAGTCCACGGACGCCAGCTTCAGGCCCAGGCTGTTGGGGTTCTCCAACTCGTACACCAGGTCCACCGTGGCGTCGGACAGGGAGGCGTCCGCCAGCCGCGCTGTCTTGAAGCGCAGGGTGGGCTTCTGGAAGGCGCCGTTGAGCAGGCTCTGCAGCGTGGCGCAGCCGGCGAGCGTGGTGAGCGACAGGGTGAAGAGGACCAGGAACGCGCGTTTCTTCATGGGCATGGGCGTAGCAGAGGACGCCCCGCGTTCGCGCGCATTCAATCGCCGCGCATGTCCGGGGAACGACGGGTGCACCTTCCGCACACCAATGCTATGCGCCAGGGGACTCCCCCGTGCTGGAGGTTGGACCGCCGTGACAGGTGGCATCTTGTCTCACCCCCTCGCCGCGCCCCCGGGACGTCGCCCGGGGAGGTGGCTCGCGCTGGCGGTGCTGGCGGCGCTGTCGCTCGCGGGCTGCTCCCAGGCCGGCGGCGGAGCCCAGGCCTCGGAGAGCGCGTCCGGGCGGCGGATGGCGCTGAAGCCGTGCCGGCTGGACGGGGTGGCCGCGCAGACGTTGTGCGGCACGCTGGAGGTCTTCGAGGACCGCGCGGCGGCGAAGGGGCGCAAGATTTCGTTGCGCGTGGTGGTGGTGCCCGCGCTCGCGGCGGAGCCGAAGGCGGATCCGCTGTTCTTCCTGGCGGGCGGCCCCGGCCAGGCGGCGTCCCGCACGCGCATCCTGCCCGCGCTGGAGCGCATCCGCCGCCAGCGCGACATCGTCTTCGTGGATCAGCGCGGCACGGGGGATTCGCACCCGCTGGACTGCGAGGCGCTGAGCCCCTCGCGCAAGTCGCTGGCGGAGCGCTTCGAGGACCGCGAGGACGCGGACGTGATTCCCCAGTGCCGCAAGGGCTGGGACGCGGACGAGCGGCTCTACACCACGTCCATCGCGATGGATGACCTGGACGACGTGCGCGCGGCGCTGGGCTACCGGCAGGTGAACCTGTGGGGCATCTCCTACGGGACGCGCGCGGCGCTGGTGTACATGCGCCAGCACCCGGACCGCGTGCGCACCGCCATCCTGGATGGCGTGGCCCCCATGGGGCAGTACCTGCCGCTGTACGCCGCGCGCGACGGCCAGCGCGCCCTGGACCTGCTGCTGGAGGCGTGCACGAAGGACAGCGTCTGCGCGAAGGCGTATCCGGACCTGCGGACGCGCACGGAAGCGTTGCTCGCGAAGCTGGAGGCCGCGCCCGCGAAGGTGCACCTGGCGCACCCGCGCACGGGCGTGCCGGAGGACTTCACGCTCACCCGGCGCGTCTTCCTGTCGGAGCTGTTCTCGCTGCTCTACAGCCCGGACGTCGCGTCGCTGGTGCCGCTGATGCTGGACCGCGCCGCGAAGGATGACTGGACGCCCTTCGTGGCGCTGTCCTTGGGGCTCACCGACGAGGTGGCGCGCACCACCAGCCGGGGCATGTTCATGGCCGTGGTGTGCGCGGAGGACGCGCCCTTCTTCACGGAGGAGGACGCCGAGCGCGAGGCGAAGGGCACCTGGTTCGGCCCGCGCATGGCGCTGGACGTGAAGCGCGCGTGCGCGAAGTGGCCCCAGGCGAACGTGCCCCCGAGCTTCCGCGAGCCCGTGAAGTCGGACATCCCCACGCTGCTGTTGTCCGGGGAGCTGGACCCGGTGACGCCGCCGCCCTGGGGCGAGGAGGCGAAGCGGACGCTGACGCACAGCCTGCACGTGGTGGTGCCGGGGCTGGGCCACAACACCGTGGGCGCGGACTGCGCGCGCACGCTGATGGCGGAGGTGCTCGCGCGCGGCAGCGTGGAGGGCCTGACGCCGGACTGTGGCGCGGGCCTCAAGCGGCCGCCCTTCTTCACCTCCTTCGCTGGCCCCGTTCCGTAGGACCCGAGCGCCCATGATTGAAGCCAGGAACCTGCACAAGCGCTTCGGCTCCGTGACGGCCGTGCACGACGTGTCCTTCACCGCGGAGGACGGCGTCATCACGGGCCTGCTGGGCCCCAACGGCGCGGGCAAGACGACCACGCTGCGCATGCTCTACACGCTGGTGCGCCCGGACGGCGGCACCGCCACCGTGGACGGCGTGGACGTGGCGAAGCAGCCGGAGGTGGCAAGGCGCGCGCTGGGCGTGCTGCCGGATGCGCGCGGCCTCTACCCGCGCCTCACCGCGCGCGAGCACGCGCGGTACTTCGGCGAGCTGCACGGGCTGTCCGGCGCCGCGCTCGACGCGCGCGTGGAGGAGCTGGTGGAGCTCTTGGACATGAAGGACATCGCGGACCGGCGCACGGAGGGCTTCAGCCAGGGCGAGCGCGTGAAGGTGGCGCTGGCGCGCGCGCTGGTGCACGGGCCCCGCAACGTGCTCCTGGACGAGCCCACCAACGGCCTGGACGTGATGGCCACGCGCTCCGTGCGCACGCTCCTGCGCAAGCTGAAGGCGCAGGGCTGCTGCGTGGTGTTCTCCAGCCACGTGATGCAGGAGGTGGCCGCGCTGTGTGACCGCATCGTGGTGGTGGCGCGCGGGCAGGTGGTGGCGGACGGGACGGCGGATGCGCTGCGCGCGGCCACCGGCAAGGACAGCCTGGAGGAAGCCTTCGTGAGCGTGATTGGCAGCGAGCAGGGGTTGCGCGAATGAGGGGCCTCATCGCAACGGTGCTGCGCAAGGAGGTGCGCGACCACCTGCGGGACAAGCGCACGCTGGGCTCGGCGGTGATGTGGCCGCTCCTGGGCCCGCTGGTGTTCCTGGTGATGTTCAACGTGATGGCCTCCTGGTACCGGCAGGACCGGCCGCTGGAGATGCCCGTGGTGGGCCGCGAGCACGCGCCCAGCCTGATGGCCTTCCTGGAGCGCTACGGCGCGAAGCTGTCGGAGGCCCCGCGGGACTACGAGGCGCTGGTGCAGGCCGGGAAGCTGGACCTGGTGCTGGTGGTGCCGGACGACTACGCGAAGGACTTCGCGAACGGGCACACCGCCGCGGTGCGCTTGGTGGTGGACAGCTCGCGCAACAAGGCCCGGCAGTCCGTGCAGCGCGCGCAGCGGATGCTGGGGGCGTACTCGCAGCAGACCGGCAGCCAGCGCCTGTTCGCGCGCGGCGTGTCCCCGGAGCTGGCGGAGCCCGTGCGCGTGGACGAGCTGGATTTGTCCACTCCCGAGCGCACCGCGGCCACGGTGCTCACCACCATCCCGCTGTTCCTGGTGATGGCGGCGTTCGCGGGCGGCATGCAGCTGGCCAGCGACACCATGGCGGGCGAGCGTGAACGCGGCTCGCTGGAGCCCCTGCTCCTCAACCCCGCCCCGCGCGGCGCGGTGGTGGCGGGCAAGTGGCTGGCCACCTGCGCGATGGCGGGCGCGGGCGTGCTCCTGTGTCTGGTGGGCTACTTCCTGGTGGTGAAGCGCGTGCCGCTGGAGGACCTGGGCGTGCGCGCCCGCTTCGACGCGCCCGCCGCGCTGGGCATGCTGGCCGCGGTGCTGCCGCTGGTGCTCGCCGCGTCCGCCGTGCAGATGTGGGTGTCCACCTATGCACGGTCGTTCAAGGAGGCGCAGACGTACCTGTCGCTCCTGATGGTGCTGCCCACGCTGCCCGGGATGATGCTGGCCCTGTCCCCCATCCAGACGCAGACGTGGATGTTCGCGGTGCCGGTGCTGGGGCAGGAGCTGCTCGCGGGCGAGGTGATGCGCGGGGAGTCGCTGGGGCCGGTGCCCTTCCTGCTCGCGCTCGTGTCCTGCGTGGCGGTGGCGCTGGTGGCGCTGCGTTTCACCACGCGCCTGCTCGGCCAGGAGCGCATCATCTTCGGCAGGAGCTAGCGGGCAGGCGGGGGCCGGCCGCGCCTCGCGCCCTGAGTGTCGTCGGGGCGCAACTTGGTTCGCGTGTTCGCGTGACAGGGCGGGCGAAGTGCCGTCATATGTTTCGCGATGACGCTCGAGCGTGAACGAGAAGCCCTGCTGCCCTTCGCCCCGACCTCGGTGGCGTCCACGGAGGGGGAACCGCGGTTCGGCACGTACCAGGGAGAGCTGCCGGAGGTGGACCTGCCCCGGCTGTTGGGGAAGTGGGCGCCGGGGCGCACGACGCGGCTGCTCAAGCGCAAGCGCTGGCACTACACCTTCGTCGCCACGCAGGAGGTGGCGGCCCTCTTCGCGGTGGTGGACCTGGGCTACACGGCCAATGCCTTCGCGGTGGCGGTGGACCTCCAGGAGAAGAAGCCCCTCTGTGACGTGAGCTTCCTGGGCGTGCCCGGGCCGCTCGCCGAGGTGAGCGACAAGCCGGGGGCGGGGCTGGTGGCGGCCTTCCGCACGCTCGGCGGGCGCATGTCCGTGAAGCGCGGCGAGGCCGACGAGCGCTACCAGGTGGAGGTGGACGTCAGCCGCATGCGCACGCAGTCGCTCCAGACGTTCCAGTGGAACGGCGAGCTGCTGGTGGCGGGGGGCCCGCCGGCTCTCACCGTCATCGCGCCGGTGGAGGGCGACGGGCTGGTCAACGTCACCCAGAAGCGCAGCGGCCTGCTGGCCTTCGGCAGCCTGGAGGCGGGCGGCCGGCGCTTCCGGCTGGATGGCGGCGTGGGCGGCATGGACTACACGCAGGGCTACCTGGCGCGGCACACCGCCTGGCGCTGGGCCTTCGCGGCCGGGCGGCTGGCGGACGGCACGCCCGTGGGGCTCAACCTGGTGGAGGGCTTCAACGAGGGCGCCACCGAGGCCAACGAGAACGCCGTCTGGCTGGGAGACCGGCTCTACCCCGTGGGCCGCGCGCGCTTCGAGTACGATGCGAAGGAGCTGTTGGACCCGTGGCGCCTGACGACGGCGGACGGCGCGGTGGACCTGCGCTTCAAGCCCATCTACGTGCACCGCGAGGAGCGCAACCTGCGCCTCGTGGTGAGCCACTTCGCCCAGCCCGTGGGCTTCTTCGAGGGCACCCTGCGCGTGGGCGGCCAGGAGCTGCGCGTGTCCAGCCTCCCCGGCGTCACCGAGGACCAGGACATGCTCTGGTAGCGGTGCTTCTCCGGGACAGCAGGACTCCCGGGGAGGTCCTGGGTTGTCTCCGACCCGGCGCTTTGCCAGTGTGGGTGGCCTTCACCTGGAGAGAACCGCATGTCGTTTGTCCGAGGAGCCGGCGTCGCGTTGGGCTGTGTCGTGGGGCTGCTGATCAGCGGCTGTGGCGCTGACGGCGCGCAGGGGCCCGCGGGACCGGCGGGGCCTCCGGGGCCGGTGGAGGTGGGCACGGGGCTGAAGCTCGACGGCGAGGCGGTGAGCGTCGTCTACGGAAACGGGCCGGGCACGGCGGTGGAGGGGAATGATCCGCGCCTCGCCGCCGCGGCGCAGGCCATCCGCAACGGGACGGAGCCGCAGGATGCGTCGTTCGCGGTGGCGGGCACGGGACAGGTGCTCGGCCGGCTGACGGCGAACGCGGAGGTGTTCCTGGACGCGAGCGCGTCCGCGAAGGACACGGTGCCGCTCTTGCGCGTGCGCAACAGCGTGTCCGGAACCAACGAGCCCACCTGGGACAAGTACCGCGTCTTCACGGTGGACTCCGCGGGCGGGCTGCTCGCGCGCGGCGAGCAGGGGATTGGCACCATCCCCCTCACGGGCCCCGGGGACCGGATGATGTGGCACCCGTTCAAGGCGGCCTTCCGCGTGGGCCATGCCGACACGGAGTGGGACGAGGCCAACATCGGCTTCGTGTCCTTCGCGGGCGGCAACAAGACGCTGGCCAGCGCGTACGGCACCGTCGCGTTCGGCGACCAGTGCACGGCGTCTGGTGTCGTCGCGGCATGCATGGGCTCCACCAACACGGCGAGCGGGACCGCGTCCTTCACCGCCGGCGCCTCCAACGTCGCGAGCGGCTTCACCTCCATGGCGGTGGGCTACACCAGCACGGCCACGGGGCAGGGCAGCGTCGCGCTGGGCTACCGCAACAGCGCCAACGCGGACTACTCCATGGCGCTGGGGCAGCGCGCGGCCTCTGGCGGCTTCAAGGGGTCCTTCATCTGGGCGGACAACTCCATCACCGACTCCGTGGTGGCGAACACGGCGAGCAACCAGTTCCTGGCGCGCGCGTCGGGCGGGTTCCGCTTCCGCACGAACAGCACCTTGAGCACGGGGTGCGATCTGCCGGCGGGCTCGGGCGTGTTCAGCTGCACGTCGGACCGGGCCACGAAGGAGGACTTCCGCCGCGTGGACGCGGAGGCCGTGCTGGCGAAGGTGGCGGCGATGCCGGTGGACAGCTGGCGCTACAAGTCCGAGGCCGATGGCGTGCGGCACGTGGGCCCGGTGGCGCAGGACTTCCGTGCGGCGTTCGGCCTGGGCGCGGATGACAAGAGCATCGGCCTGTTGGACATCGACGGCGTGAACATGGTGGCCATCCAGGCCCTGGCCCGTCGCACGGAGGAGTTGAACGCGAAGAGCGCGGAGGTGGATGCGCTCAAGGCCCAGATGGCCGAGCTCCAGCGCGGCCTGTCCCGCCTGGAGGCGGCCGTGCGTGCGCAGGGAGTGAAGCCCTGAGGGCCTTCCACGCGTTCACGGAGGATGCACCGGTCAGCGAGGTACTGGCTGTCCGCGCCCGTTTCGCCTGAGGAGGACTCGCGCCATGTCCTGCCCGCATTGTGGTCAGCCGCTCCCTGAAGGTCGGACGTCGCGGACGTGTCCCCACTGCGGCGGGGACCTGGAGGCGCCCGGGTCTCCGGTGATGGACGAGGTGGCGGACAAGGCGCAGCGCGCGGCGGACACGGCGGGCCGCGCGGTGCAGGACGTACTGGATGACCCGAGGCTTCGCGAGCGGTTGCCAGGTGGCTCGCTGCCGCTGCTCGGCTCCGGGCTGGTGACGGCGGCGGTGCTGGTGCCCGTGCTGCCCTTCGTCAGTGGCGGGCTGGGGCTGCCGTGGGCGGTGCTGATGCTGGTGGGGGCGGGCATGCTGGGCGCGCGCGAGTGGGTGGCCGCGGGCCGGAAGCTGCCGGACGCGCTGGAGCCGGTGGTGAAGCGGGCCGCGCATCCGGCGTTCCTGCCGATGTTCACCGCGCTCACCGTGACGCAGGCGTTCCTTTCGCTGGGGTTGGGCGTGGCGCCGCTCTTGTGGGTGCTGGCGGCGGTGGTGCTGGGGTTCGTGCAGTGGCGGGCGTTCAAGGCCTCTCCACTGGCGGAGCCGTCGCTCACGTGGCGGCCGGCGGACGTGCGGTTGAAGCGCTGGGTGTTCGCGGGCGTGGCGGCGTGCGCGGTGGGGCTGCTCCTGCCATGGAGCTCGGCGTGGTCGCTGGTGCCCACGGCGCATTTGCAGCGCGAGCGCAACATCACCATCGACGACAACTTCGCCTGGGACATCCAGGACAACGACACGTGGAGGTTCAACACGCTGGTGCTCCCGTCCGGACAGGGCGCGGGGACGGGGCGCGGGCGGCTGGGCGCGACGGGCGTGGTGCTGGGGCTGTTGGCGCTGGGCGTGCTGGGGTCGGTGCGGCGTGCTCGGGAGGCGCTGCCCTCGGTGGTGCCGGCGGTGCTCGCGGGGCTCATCACCGTGTGGGCGCTGACGGGCCTGTCCTCGCGGCCGGGGCCGTGGCTGTTCCTCCTGGGCATCCTCGCGGTGGACGTGGCGGTGGCGCGCGAGTGGCTGGGGCACCGGGACGCGGCGCCCCCCACGGAGCCGCCCGCGTCAGCGTGACGCGCGCCCCTGCACGATGGCGCGGAAGGAGCGGCTTCGCAGCTCCTCCAACGTGAGGCCGGAGGCGCGGGCTTCGTCCTCCGTGAGGGCGCCGCAGGCCAGGCCGCGCAGGAAGAAGTTGAGCAGGCCCTGGCCGGTGGCGGCGTCGTCGAACACGTCGCCCAGCAGGGTGGCCTGGGCGGCCTTGTCCACGAAGGCCTTGAGGCGCTGGGAGGCCGGCTCCAGGCCCTCCAGGAAGAAGGCGTAGACGGCGGCGTAGCGCACGGGGAGCTGGGCGGGGTGCAGGTCCCAGCCCTGGTAGTAGCCGCGCTCCAGCGAGTGGCGCGTGTGCCGGTACGCCACCTGCCACGCGCGGTGCACGGCGTCGGTGTTCTCGCGCCGCTGGGTGGGGAGGAGCTCGGCGTCGCCCTGCTTGCGGTGGGGGCCCACGGGCATGACGTTGGTGGCGCCGTCGGAGAGGCGCACGCCGCTGCCCGCGAGGAGCACCTGCACGGTGTCGCGCAGGGAGTCACAGGCGGGGTGGAGCATGTGCTGCATGTGCGCGCTGATACCCAGGGCGGCGGTGTAGTCGTAGACGCCCAGGTGCACGTGGGAGCAGCGGCCCTCGCCGGCCTCCACGAGCGAGCGCAGGTGCGGCCGGCCGCGCGCGTCGAAGAGGGCCTGGGGCGTCTCCACCATGAGCTCCAGGGTGAGCGCGCCGGGGGACAGGTGGTGGGCGGACTCCAGCTCCGACAGCAGCTTGGCCAGGGCGGTCACCTGGTCGGGCACGGTGACCTTGGGCAGGGTGACGACGAAGGACGGAGGCAATCTGCCACCGGATTGCTCCAGCAGCGCGGTGACGAAGATGTCCAGGGTGCGCGAGGCGCGGGCGTAGAGCTCCTCCGTGAAGGACTTCACGCGGATGCCGATGAACGGCGGGAGCGAGCCCTGTTCCAGGCCGCGGGCCACCTCCGTGGCGGCGGAGACGGCGTGGGCGTCCTCTTCGGCGTCGGGGCGGTGGCCGTAGCCGTCCTCGAAGTCGATGCGGAAGTCCTCGACGGGCTCCCGCTGGAGCTTGTCCACGACGCGGTCATGGACGCGCTGGGCGAAGCCGCCGCGCTGGGGCAGGCCCAGGCCGTGGGCGAGCTGGGAGCCATCGGTGGCGTAGTCGCGCAGCGCCGCGAGCGCCAGGTCCCCCATCTTCCGCGCGGTGTTCGCACGGAAGAGGTGGGCGCCGCCGTAGACGGTGTGCACGGGCTGACGCCGGGAGGATTCACCCGGGTAGGCCTGGGTGAACGCCGCGTTGGCGCGGCGCAGGGCCTCACGGGAGGCGGCGGTGGCTTCGGGCGTGAGCGTGGTCTTCATGGGGTTCCAGGGCCTCCGTCAGGAGGAGGGCTCGGCTCCAACGGAGGCGCTGGCATCATGGCGCGAGTGCCACCATCCGGGGCATGGAAGAAGCGAAGGGGCGGGCCTCCCGGCTGAAGCTCCGGAGAAGGCGGACACGATGAAGAGCGTGCGCGTGCGCATGTCGATGTGGCCCCTACTGCCGTTGGATGCGGTAGTTCGTGTCATCGAGCCAGGTGAGCGTAGCTGCGTGGGGTCATGGCCCTTGGAGGAGAACGCGATCATTCCTTCGAGAGCTTCCACCGCAGAGGAAACTCCTGGTCGCCCGGGCGGCCCGCGGTGGCCTGGGGCTGCTTCAGGAGCAACGGGCAGGCTGCCACCAGCGCTTCGGAATAGGTCCGATAGGGGCCATGGCCGGGCAGGGGGCCCGTGATGTGCTCCAGTCGCTCACCGGGAGGCGGCTGAATGACGCCCACAGGGGGGCTGGAGGCCGCGCACCCAGGCTCCCAGACCATGAAGAGCAGAAGCGATCTCCACATCACCCCTCCCGGGTGGCGCTCACTTCACGGCCGGCGCTTCAGCCACGCGGCCACCTCCGGGGCCACGCGCTCGCGCAGGGCCACGTCCTGCGCCAGGCGCTCCAGCGTCTGCGCCGTGGCCTGCTGCGCCTCCGGAATCGGGTTGGCCTGGAGCAGCGCCTTCACCTGCTCCAGCTGCTCGCGCGTGCGCAAGAGGCCCAGCCCCTCCACCACCCGGCGCAGCAGCATGGGCGCCGCTCCCGTGCGCGCCACCAGGTCCTTCCAGCGCTTCTGCAACTGCTCCCACCACGCGTCACGACCGGTGCGGTTGCCCAACAGCCCCGTCGCGAAGCTCGCCACGTCCTGCGTCTTCACCGCCTCCGTGAACAACAGCCCCTGCGCGCGCTCCGCCAGCTTCGCGTCTTCAAACGACGTGAGCGCCATCAGGTAGCGCCGCTGCGTCGCGGGGTCCGGCTCCTTCGGCATCCGCCGCAACAGGTCCTCGAAGAGCGCCGTGTCGCCCGCGCGCGCCACCATGCCCACCGCCGTATCGAGCAGGTTCGCGTCCAGCGCGGACTTGTCCCCCTGCAGCATCCGCTGCACCAGCGGACGCGCCTGCGCCAGCACCTCCGGACTGCGCGCCAGGCCTCCCACCGCGCGCACCAGCGCCGCGCGGCGCAGCCGCACCCGGTCCGGCTCGCCCTGCGCCGCCTGCCAGCCCAGCTTCTTCAGGCCGCCGCCCAGCAACTGCTCCACCCAGCGGCGGAAACGCTCCTGGTCCTCGCCCTCCGTCAGCCGGTTCTCGATGTACCCGAGCCGCCCGACGAGCTCGTCCAGCACCGCCTCGTCCTCCTCGTCCCCGAAGCGCGCCGCCAGGTCCAGGAGGTCCGCCACCGGCGCCTGTCCCGCGCGGACCAGCGCCCACGTGTCCGCCAGCAGCGAGATGCGCTCCGACGGCGCCAGCGTCCCCAGGTTCGCCGCCAGCGCGTCCAGCGCCGGCTTCTCGTACGCCACCCGGTAGAAGCCCGTGGAGCCGCCGTTGGCGCACAGCCACTTCACGTCCCCGGAGCCGCCCTCCAGCGTCACCGTCGCCTGCGCGTCGCGGAAGAGCACGCGCTGCTCGCGCACCCTGCCCGCGTCCTCGAAGCGAAGCACCATGGGCACCGGCCACGTCTCCGCGCTCTTCACCCCCGGCTCCGAATAGAAGCGCTGCTGCGACAGCGTCACCTTGCGCCCCTCCACCTTCACCGACACCAGCGGGAAGCCGCTCTGGCCGATCCACTTCGTGGCCAGCTCGTTCACCGGCTGCTTCGCCGCCTCCCCCAGCGCGTTCCACAGGTCTTCCTTCACCGCGTTCGCGCGCGCGTGCTTGCGCATGTACAGCCGGATGCCTTCCCGGAAGGGCCCCTCGCCCAGGAAGCCTTCAATCATCCGCAGCACCGCGCCGCCCTTCTCGTAGGTAATCGCGTCGAAGCTCTCCCCCGCCTCGCCCGCGTTGCGCACCTCGCCGTGGATGGGGTGCGTGGACTTGAGCGCGTCCAGCGCCAGCGCGCTCGCCCGGTGCGCGTCGAAGTCCAGCCACATGCGCCAGTCCGGCCGCCACTGGTCGACGATCTTGAAAGCCATCCACGTCGCGAACGCCTCGTTGAGCCAGAGGTCGTCCCACCACACCATCGTCACCCAGTTGCCGAACCACTGGTGCGCCAGCTCGTGCGTCACCACCTCCGCCACGCGCTTCTGCACGGACAGCGGCGCGGTGGCGGGGTCCAACAGCAGCGCCACCTCCCGGTAGGTGATGAGGCCGGCGTTCTCCATGGCGCCCGCCTCGAAGTCCGGGATGCCCACCTGATCCACCTTGCCAAAGGCATACGGCAGCCCGAAGTAGTCCTGCAGCCGGGGCAGGACCTGGAGCGCCGCGTCCTGCCCGAACTTCGCCAGGTGCGCCTTCTCCGGCAGCGCCCACGTGCGCACCGGGATGCCCTGCGCCTTCTCCTCGGGCGTGCCCACCAGCGGGCCCACCACCAGCGCGATGAGGTAGGAGCTGAGCAGCTCCGTCTCCGCGAACGTCACCTTGCGCAGCGCCCCGTCCTTCTCGTCCTTCAGCACGCGGCCGTTGCCCAGCACCGTGTGGCCTTCCGGCACGCGCACCGTGAGCGCCCAGCGCGCCTTGAAGGCGGGCTCGTCGAAGCAGGGGAACAGCCGGCGCGCGTCGGCGGCCTCGAACTGCGTCGCGGCCACCTTGCCCGCCGCGTACAGGCCGCGCAGGCCCTCACTGAAGTGCCCCGTCCACAGCACGTCCAGCGTGGCCTGGCCCGCGGGCAGGGGAGAAGCGAACGTGAGCACCACCGTCTCGCTCACCGGAGAGACGCGCTTGGACGCGGGCTTGCGCACGTCGTTGCCGGCGCGGAAGGTGACCTCGCCCAGCTCCAGCGCGTTGGCGTGGAGGATGATCTCCGTCGTGGGCTGGGCCAGCTCCAGCTCCACGCGCTCTTCGCCCGTGAAGGTGCGCCCCTCCAGGTCCAGGGTCACCGTCGCCTGATAGCGGCGCGGGCGGAGGGTGGTGGGCAGGCGGAAGTTCTTGTCGTCGGTGGGATGCGCCATAGGGGCGGCAATCTAGCGCCGGCCGCGCCTTGTGCTCGCGCTCCATTTCCCAGTGTCCGCCGCTTCACGGCGTTTTGCCCCCGCTGACGGGGGCACCAGCTGCCCGAAGAGGCTCGACTCGCGCTGGAAGAAGCCCTCCGTGTGGAAGGAGGCGGACAGCTCCAGCCAGAGGAAGTCCAGGTGGTGACACAGCTCATGCAGGAAGGTGCGCAGGTACGTGCGGAAGGCCACGACCTGGCCGCGCTTCGCGGTGCGCATCCACACCTGGATGCGGGGCCGCTGCCCGGGCGCCCACGTGTAGAGCCCATGCAGCTCGCCCTCGTCATTCGAAGGCCGCGTCTCCAACACCTCCACCGCCACCCCGGGCACCTCCAGCCGCTCGGTCATCGCGCGGGCCAGGGCCTGCGTCGCGGCCTGGAGCGCCGCCCGGTCCTCCTGGAGCAGCGCCTGTCGCACCGCCTCCGCCCGGGGCCGCAGCGTCGCGGGCGTCCGCAGGGGCACCTCCTTGACGGCGTCGCTCTGGCGGTAGACGCGCTGCTCGGCGGGCGACAGCCGTTGGTAGTAAGCGAAGCGCACCGGGTTCAGTCTAACCCTTGAGGTTGGGTCGCGCCGCACATCCACCTCCACCGGGCGACACCTCCGTTGGCCGGCGGGCAGGAGCACGCCCCCGTGGATGGCATTGGACCGGGGGACTCGCGCAGACTGCCGGGCCATGCGCTCGCGTCTCGTTCATGTGGTGGCTTTGGCGGCGGCCAGTGTCATCGGGCTGTTGGTCCCGTGGGCACAGGCGGACACCTGGGCGAACCTGCTGGACGCGGTGCTTCGCTCGGCGGCCATCTGGCGGCTGTCCGGGGTGGAGCAGGGCGTGGTGCACCGGCTCGCGGAGCTGGCGGTCTTCGCTGTCGCAGGGGGGATGCTGGGCAACGCGCAGGTGCATGCGCTGCGCCGGGCCGGGCTCCAGGTGACGGGCTGGGTGGGGATGACGGCGATGGCGGTGGCGGTGGGCCTGGTGGGCTCGCGGGCCCTGGCCGTGGCGCTGGGGCTGTCACCGCTCATGGCGCCCGTGGGGATGGGGGTGGTGCTGGGGCTCGCGCAGGCGTGGCTGCTGCGGCGCGAGGTACACGGCGCCGCCGTGTGGCTGGCGGCGTGCGCGGTGGGCTACGGCATGGCCGGGCCGGCGGCGGACTGGAGGCAGGAGACGTGGAGGGCGGCGGTGGACACGGGCGCGACCTGGCGCCTGTCCTCCATCACCATCACCGCGCAGGCCATGACGTGGGCGGCGCTCGCGCTGTGCATGGCCATTGGAGGCGCGTTCATCCTCGCGAACGTGCGCGCGCAGGCGCTGCCCGCTCCCGGCTCGCGGATGCCCGGGGCCCTGGGGCAGTTCGCGGTCCTGGGGCTGGCGCTGCCGCTGATGGTCGCGCTGGAGGCCCGGGCGAAGAGTCCTCCGCCGCGGGAGATGCAGTCCAACCCCCCGGCGCGGATGCAGCCCCGGCCCACGCGGACCTGGGGAGGGGGAGCCGAGCCGTCGCCCTCGGGCCGGTGGAACAGAGCCCCGTCGAATGCCGGGCTTGAGAACGCCAGCGATCCCCAGGGCGCGGAGCCCGCCGCCCGCGTCAAACCCATCATCTGAAGGGCTCCAGGGCGCGCGGTTGCCGTGTGTGGGAACTTCCTTTCCCACCGCGTGCCGAAGGGTGCGCGCGCTTCGTCGTGAGGTGGACATGCGCAACGTCGCGGAAGCCGGGCACGGCGGTTGCTCTGTCGCGTGCGCATGGGACGAGGCGTGTGGGTGGGCGCGTTGGTGAGCGCGCTGGTGTGGGGCGGGGCGGCTCAGGCCGCGAGCAAGGTCACGGCGACGAAGAAGGCCCGGCCGGAGGTCCAGCTGGCGGACCGGGCGCTGTGGCGGGCGAAGTCCTGGGTGGGGATGACGACGCTCGCGAAGATGAGCTCGGCGGTGAGCGATGACTGTTCGGGGATGACCCGGCTGGCGTTCCAGCAGAAGCGGTTGGACCTGCTGCCGGACGACGTGCTGCCGGAGGAGAACGGCGTCACCGCCATCCACCGCAAGGCGCGCGCGCTGGGCGTGCTGACGGAGACGCCGACGCCGGGCGCGCTGGTGTTCTTCAAGAACACGTTCGACCGCAACCGCGACGGCCTCATGAACGACGGCCTCACGCACATCGGCATCGTGGAGCGCGTGGGGACGGACGGCACGGTGACGTTCGTGCACAAGTCGGGCGGGCTGGTGAAGCGCTCGCGCTTCAACCTCCTGCACCCGGAGGAGCGCAAGGACGCGAAGGGGCGCGTGCTCAACGACTGGCTCCGCCGTAAGGGCAGGAATACGCGCGGCTACCTGGCGGGAGAGCTGGTGGCGGGCTTCGCGTCGGTGGACGAGCGCTGGCGCTCGCCCGAGCCGCCGCGCCTGGCCTCCGCGAAGCTCACCATGAAGGCTGACGCCCGGAGCGCGCGGCGCTAGACACTGCCGGCCGATGTCCACCGTCGAAGGTCCACTCGAAGCCCCGCGCCGCGAGCCCGCCGCGCCCGTCCGGCCGCCCGAGGTGCGTCCGGCAGCGCCGCGAGGAAGACGGCGGGGGCGCTGGGTGCTGGGCGGCCTGGTCGTGCTGGTGCTGGGCACCGCGGCGCTCACGCTCGCCGGGCTGCCGGACGCGAGCCCCCTGGCGAAGGAGAACCCGAGCACGACGGCGCTCATCGAGCAGCGCGCGAGCGAGGCGCGCGAGGCCGGGCACAAGCCGCGCCGGCGGCAGCAGTGGGTGCCGCTGTCGGCGGTGTCCAAGCCCGCGGTGGACGCGGTGCTCATCTCCGAGGACGCGAGCTTCTACCTGCACGACGGGGTGGATACGGTGGAGCTGGCGCGCGCGGTGGGACAGGCGGTGGAGCAGGGGAGGCTGGGGCGCGGGGCGTCCACGCTCACGCAGCAGCTGGCGAAGAACCTCTGGCTGTCCACGGACCGCAGCCTGACGCGCAAGCTGAAGGAGCTGGTGCTGGCGCACCGGTTGGAGGAGGCGCTGACGAAGCAGCGCATCCTCACGCTGTACCTCAACGTGGTGGAGTGGGGGAACGGCGTGTATGGGATTGAGGCGGCGGCGCGCGAGCACTTCGGCGTGTCCGCGTCCCAGCTCTCCGTGGCGCAGGGCGCGGTGCTCGCCGCGATGCTGCCGTCCCCGCGCAAGCGCTCGCCGTCCAGCGGGTCCCGCGCCTTGTGGAAGCACGCGCACCACGTGGTGGATGCGTTGAGGCTCTACAAGCGCATCAGCCCGGCGCAGGCGGAGAGCGCGCACGCGGAGGTGGACCGGCTGCTCGGCCGGGCCCCCGCGGACGATGGGGGCGCGGACGACGCGGACGACGACGGGACCTGAGCGGTACTACAAGCCGGGCCTCCCATGGCAGGGCCGTACCCTGGGGGCCCGGCTTCCGGCCCTAGAGTCCGCCGACCTCCAGGGCCCCGCCCAGTCCCGGGAAGGTCTTGGTGACGTTGGCGCTGAACACGATGTTCTCCAGCACGATGTTCACCGGCAGGCCGCCCGTGGGCAGGCCGCTGGTCCGCGTGACGGTGTTCTCCACGATGAGCCACACGCGCTGCCGGCCCAGGGCCTGCTTCAGCGCCGGGCTGTCCACGGTGAGCGGCGTGCGGCTGTTGGGCGCGAACGTGCGCGGCGCCAGCAGCAGCGTGGAGGACGCGTAGTACGGCGGCAGGTTGGCCTCCGTGTAGGTCTTCGGCGTGCCCGGCTCCGCCTGCCCCGTGAAGGACAGCCGCGCGCTCAGCTGCAGCGTCAGCGTTTGAGAGGGATTGGCCACCGTGAGCGCGGCCTGCACCGTGTTGACGGTGACGACCGACAGGTCCCGCGTCTCCTCCGGCAGGTCCAGCGCCACCTCCGCGTACACCGGCGCCAGCACCGACGTCACCGGCACCGTCTGGGTGAACGGCGCCGTCTCCACGTTGATCTCCGCCGAGCACGACGCCAGCAACAGGCCGCACAGGCCCACGACGCACCACCGCATCATCGGAAGCTCCAGGACAGATCGAAGGTGGGCAGCACCGGCAGCTCCTGCCCCGGGAGCGCCGGGTCGCTCAGGTCCACGTAGGCCGCGCCCAGCGCCATGCCGAAGTGCTCGCCGCCGTAGCGCACGCCCGCGGCGGCCTTGAGCTTCGCGCCGCCCTTCACGCGCATGCCGCCCTCCGCGATGAGCGACCACGCCCCGGTGAAGTTCCACGCCACCGCGCCGGTGAAGGCCAGGTAGTCGGAGTCGTACCGCGCATAGCGCGCCTCGCCCTGCACCAGCACCGGCCCCAGCGACAGGCCATACACGGCGTAGAAGGCCGGGCCGGACAGCTCCGGCGTGAAGCTTTGAATCGCGGGCTCGCGCGACTCCACGCGGCTGGAGTACGCGGACGCGCCCACGAAGTGCGTGTAGCGCGCGCCCAGCGCCACCCGGTGCGGCCCTCCGGCCGCCGCCCACCGCACCCCCAGGTTCGGCGCGAGCAGCGCGTCCGCGTACAGGGACGTGTCCACCGACAGCCCGGCGAACAGCGGCAGCGCCGTGCGCTGGAGGCCCACCACCGGCGCGTCGATGACCTCCGCCGCGTCCGAGGTGAGCAGCCGCGCGACGTTGGTGCGCACCTGCGCGAAGGCCGCGGCCGGGAGCAGGAGCGCGGCGAGGAACAACCGGGTGGATGGGATGGGTCGGGGTGGGGACACGGCGCACGGCTCCAGAGGAACGCAGGGACGACTCCTTGTAGTGCGTCCGAGCGGCCGGATTGGATCCCTTCCGTGCGCACTCCACCTGGGAAGGGAGTACTTCCACACAGTCCGTCCAGGGAGGGCCCTTCCTCCCCGGGCGCCTTTGGCTGGCGGGCCGCTCCGGCGGGACGTAGTTTGAGTGCAAACACCATGGCCGACCCCCACCAGGACACCGCGCGGGACGCGGGCGACGCGCGCGAGCGGGTGCTGGCGTTGCTCAAGCGCCACGGCTGGAACGCGACGTCCTTCCAGGTGCTGCAGCCGGGCTTCGAGTACTGGTTCTCGCCGGAAGGGGATGGGTGCATCGCCTACGTGGACACGGGCGGTGCGTGGGTGGCGGGCGGCGGCCCCATCGCCGCGCAGGAGCGGGTGTGCGACGTGGTGGAGGGCTTCCACCGGGCGGCCCGGAGCGCGGGCAAGCGCGTGAACTTCTTCGCCACGGAGTCGCGCTTCTCACGGCTCGTCCCTTTCGAGGAGCTGCCCATTGGCGAGCAGCCGGTGTGGGACCCGGCGAAGTGGGAGGCGGTGGTGAAGGGCAGCCGAAGCCTGCGCGAGCAGCTGCGCCGCGCGCGCTCCCACGGCGTGCGCGTGCGCGAGGTGCCCGCGGAGGTGATGGAGACGGAGGGCCATCCGCTGCGGGCGGCGGTGGAGGTGTTGGCCGAGCACTGGCTCGCGTCGCGCCGCATGGCGACCATGGGGTTCCTGGTGGGGCTGGCGCCGGGCGCCTTCGCTCGCGAGCGCCGCGCCTTCGTGGCGGAGGTGGAGGGGCGCGTGGTGGGCTTCCTGTCGGTGACGCCGGTGTACGCGCGCGACGGCTGGTTCCTGCAGGACCTCTTGCGGGAGCCCTCCGCGCCCAACGGCACGGCGGAGACGCTGGTGGACGCGGCGATGCGCGCGGCCGCGGTGAACGGGCGCAGGTATGTGACGTTGGGGATGGCGCCGCTCGCGGGGCCGGTGCGGCCGTGGCTGCGGTTCGCGCGCAAGGCCGGGCGCCCGCTGTTCGACTTCGAGGGCCTGCGCTCCTTCAAGGCCAAGTTCCGGCCTGACGCGTGGGTGACGCTCTACCTGGCGCACCCGAAGGACGAGCCGGCGGTGTGGGCCATCTACGACGCGCTCCGGGCCTTCGCGCGGGGGAGCCTGGTGAAGTTCGGGCTGGTCACGCTGCTGCGGCGGCCGCGCCTCTTCGTGCGTGCGTTGACCGCGCTGCTGGTGCCGTGGACGGTGTTGCTCGCGCTGCCCATGAGCGCGCACTGGTTTCCGTCGCCGTGGGTGCAGCACGGCTGGGTGGTGTTCGACGTGGGGCTCATCGCGGGTCTGCTGCTGCTGCTGCGCCGCTGGCGCGACGGCCTGGCCACGCTGCTGGGACGGCTCACCACGGCGGATGCGTGTCTGACATTGATTCAGGCGCTCGGCTTCAACGCCGCACGCGCGCGGGGGCCATGGGACTGGAGCATCATCCTCGCGTCGGTGCTCGCGCCAGCCACCGCGTCCGCGATGCTGCTGCGCTCACGCGACCTGCGCGTGCCGGAGCCCTGAGTCATGGAGCGGGTGCGTCTTCAGGTGGCGCTTCATCGCAGCCACAGTGCCAGCGACGCCCGCAGATGACGGGGTCATCGTCAGAGCCGATCGTGAAGACCCGGTCGAACGCGGGGGTACCTATGCAGCCTATGAGCTGCTCCGGCTCGTGCTGCTCGGCCGTACAGCGGCCCCTCGCATCGGGTGGCCCCATGGAGAAGCTGCAGTTCCCGGCACTGACATGGATTTCCAGCGAGCGGCGCTTCCAGAACCGCTTCTTCACATTGCAAGGCCAGGGAGGGATGTCCGAAGTGACGGTCCATGCCGGCCAGCCGGCGTCGGTCGCGACATCCGGGCCCGGCTCCTGACTGGCGACGGGCTCTGGACTCTCTCCGGGCGGCGAGACGACGGCCGCACGAGGCGTGCAAGCCGCCAACATGAAGATGGCCAGAGCCTGGATGTGGTAGCGAAGCATCATCCCTTTTCGAGTCTACGCTCCTGGAGCGGGGCTCCGCTGCCCGGATGAAGCGGAAGGCCCCGTTGCTCGAAGGCTCAGGCCACTGCCTCTTTCCGAGCAACCTCGATCTGGGCAGCCTCATGTTTCGCGAGTTGCTGCTGGAGCCATGCGCCTTCCTGGAACGACTGGCTCTGCATGGCGCGCTCGACCGCCTGCGTCTCGCGGAACTCCCGGGCCTCGGCGGTCATCGTCCACTGAGCCTGGAGGCCCATCCCATCCACCACCTGTCGGATGGTCTGGAGTGTCAGCCGGAAGAACTCCTTGCGCGGGTTGACCTTGTTCACCTGCTCCCGGACGAAGCGCTTGTGCAGCTCGCGCTCCAAGGTGGGCGCATCCTCGCTGTGGATGAGGGCATGCACGTCGAACTCAAACGGCACGCTGGCATCGCCCAGCTCCCGGATGCGGTCGAGCGGCTCCAGGCGGCGCGTGAGGCCGACCTTGAAGACGTTCTCGCCGAAGGAGCCCACGTTGGAGATGACGTAGACGTGGCCCGTCTTGGTCTGCTGCGCCATGGAGATGGCCCGCTTGTTCTTCTCTTCCGCCTCCTGGAGTTTCTGGGCGAGCTGCGCGAGCTGCTCCTCGTACTTCGACTTCTGCTCGTCGCCCGCCTTCTCGAACTCACGCCGGGCCTCCTCCATGGCCTTGCGCAGCAGCTCCTCCTCCTTCTCCGCGTCGCGCTGGGCCTTCTCGAACTCGCGCTGGGCCTTCTCCTCCTCGCGGATGCGTTCCTTGATGAGCCGCTGCTCCTCCCGCTCCTTGAGCTTCAGTTCGTTGGCCACCACGGCCCATTTGAGCTCTTCCATCCGGACAGCGAGGTAGTCCGGAGCGATGCGGGCGTTCCGGAAGGCCTGCCCGTTGTTGTTCACCACGCTGAAGGCATCCTTCACCTTCTGCTCCAGCGTCCCGAAGTTGTCGTGACGGACGCCCGCGAGGATGGAATCCACCTTGCCGTTGAAGGCGTCGAGGACGAACTCGATGGCCGTGGTGCGGCGGTTTGTTTCGACGTAGTCGCAGCTCGCGGCCTTGCCGGTGCGGATCAGCTCGCGCATCCGTTCGCGCGCGCTCTTCAGTCGCGCACCAGCCTCGGTGAAGCCAAAGTGCTCCGCGAGCTCATCAAGGATCCCCTGAGTGGGCACGAGGTAGCGGTCCCCATAACCTTCGATGATGTTGCGCATCGCCGTGGCGGTCTGCTCCAGGTGCTTCGCGTGCTGAATCGCCGCGAAGGCCTCACCCGCCACTTCCTGTGCACGTTTGTTCGCTGACTCGACGATGCGGCTCGCCTCGAGGGTCGCCCCTGCGAGCACCGACTCGGAGCGTCTTCGGAGTTCAGCGGCCTCCAAGGCGGCGCTGCTGTGCACGCCCGCGGCCGCGCCAGCCGCGTTGTTTCGGACGGTCTCTGCCTCCGCCAACGCCTTGCCGCGGATCGCCTCTGCTTCCGCGACCGCACGGTCGCGTATGGCCCGGGCTTCAGCCTCCGCGTCCACGACGCCCTGGTACTTCTCAAGCTCCCGTTTCTGGGCCTGAAGCGTGGCGACTTCGCGCTCAACGCGTTCCTTCTGGGCGAGCGCTTCACGGAGCGCCTGTGCCTCCGCGCGCCGCTTCGTGAGGACGACAGCCAGGGTCGTCGAGGCAATGAAGAGGAGAAGCAGGCTGAGCAGGAGCACGGGCAAACCCTCCTTGAGGGAAACAGGCTCAAGCCTTCCATTCCCCCAAGTCGTTTCATCTCACCCGAGCGGGGGATTGCGCTTCGCCTCCAGGGGGGCCTGGCTCAGGCTTGTCGGCCGTCGCTTCGTCTCCCGGCCAACCCTCGTCCGACAGATGCGAATGAGCGCCCAGGCCATGCGGCTACGTTGCGCCACCGCGCCATGGCTTCCCCCGCACTCGCGAACCCCTCCCTGACGCTCGGCCTGTCCCTGGTGGCCGGCATCCTGGCGCAGCTGTTGGCCCGGCACCTGAGCGTGCCTGGCATCGTCGTGCTCCTGGCCGCGGGCGTGCTGCTGGGCCCCGAAGGCCTGGGCCTCATCCAGCCCGCGTCCCTGGGACCCGCGCTCCAGACCGTGGTGGGCTTCTCCGTGTCCGTCATCCTCTTCGAGGGCGCCATGAGCCTCGACGTGCGCAAGCTGCGCCGCGAGGCCCGCTCCATCCAGCGGCTCGTCACCCTGGGCGCGGCCGTCACCGCCGTGGGCGGCGCCCTGGCCGCCCGCGCCCTCATGGGCTGGGACTGGGGGGTATCCGCCCTCTTCGGCACCCTGGTCATGGTGACCGGCCCCACGGTCATCACGCCGCTGCTGCGCCGCGTGCGCGTCTCCCATCGCGTCGCCACCGTGCTGGAGGCCGAGGGCATCTTCGTGGACGCCGTGGGCGCCATCATCGCCGTGGTCGCGCTGGACATGGCGCTGCACGCGGAAGAGGGGCCGTGGCTCCTGGTGCGCGCGCTGGGCTCGCGGTGGGGCGTGGGGCTCGCCGTGGGCGGCGTCACCGGCCTCCTCATCACCGTGGGCCTCCGAAAGGCCTCCTGGGTGCCCGAGGACATGACCAATGTCTTCGCCCTCGCCCTGGTGCTGGGCGCCTTCCAGGTGAGCAACGCGCTCGCGCCAGAGAGCGGCGTGCTGGCCGCCATCGCCGCGGGGCTCGTCGTGGGCAACGGCAGGGTGCCCGCCCGCCGGGAGGTGCTCGCCTTCAAGGAACAGCTCACCCTGATGCTCCTGGGCATGCTCTTCATCCTGCTGGCCGCGGACATGCGGCTGTCCCAGGTGACGGCGCTGGGCTGGCGCGGCCTGCTCACCGTGCTCACGCTGATGCTCCTCGTGCGGCCGGTGGCCGTCGCCCTGTCCACCGCTGGCTCCGGACTGTCGCGCAACGAGAAGGCCTTCATCGCGTGGCTGGGCCCGCGCGGCATCGTCGCCGCCGCCGTGGCGTCGCTGTTCGCCACGCGCCTGGGCGCCCAGGGCGTGGAGGAGGGGCAGGCCCTGCGCGCGCTGGTGTTCCTGGTCATCGGCGTCACGGTGGTGGTGCAGGGCCTGTCCGGTGGCTTCGTGGCGGGACTCCTGGGCGTGCGCCGCGTGGTCCCCAGGGGCTACGTCCTCCTGGGCGCGAACGCGCTCGCGCGGCAGGTGGCGCACGCGCTCCAGGCGCGCGACGAAACCGTGCTCCTCGTGGACTCCAGCGACGCCACGCTGACGCGCGCGCAGCAGGAGGGCTTCCGCGTCCTCTTCGGCAACGGGCTGGAGGAGCGCACCCTCCTGCGCGCGGAGCCGGAAGGACGCCAGGGCTTCGTGGGCCTCACCCACAATGAGGGCGTCAACCTCCTCTTCGCGGAGCGCGTGCGCGCCCTCCAGCGCACTGCCCGCAGCTACACCGCCCTGCACCGGGGCCACGTGGGAGTGTCCGCGGAGACGGTGCGTTCCACGGGAGGTCACATCCTCTTCGGCGCGGAGCGGGACCTGGATGTCTGGGTGGCGCGCTGTGAACAGGGCGCCGTGTCCCGCGAGTCCTGGCACCTGGACGCGCCGCAGGTGGAGGCCATCCTGCCCCCCGCCACCGGCAACCTGGAGGAGGCGCTCGTCCCGCTCGTGCTGGAGCGCGAGACCGGCACCGTCCTCTTCGACGAGTCCACCGTTCCCATGGCCGGAGACCGCGTGGACTTCCTCGTGGCGCACGGACGGAAAGATGAAGCCCACACGTGGCTCTCCTCGCATGGCTGGCGTCCCGTGGCGCCAGATGTCCCAATACCAGACACTGCCCCCTCCCTGAAGGGCCAGGCGCCGTCGAAGGGGCCGTAAGGCAGTCACCAGATATCGCGAGGCGCAGGGAGTGGCGGATTGGCCAGCAATCCGTGGCATGGAGTGTAATAGAAGGACCGAAACTCCGGGCAACCCCTGCCTCATCCGGAGATTGGAGTCCCGCCGCCATGAGCCGAATCCCCAAGCCCACCAACGCTTCCTTCTCGCCTCGCCCGGAAGGAGTCCGTTCGCCCCCGACGCCCCCTTCCGCGCCGCTCCCCAATCTTTCGAACGTCGCCAACCAGAGCAAGATCCCCAAGCCGGTCAACACGCCGGCCAGTGCGCATTACAGGCCTCGCCAGGACGGGCCCCGCCCGCCCGGCGACAGCACCCAGCCCAATCGCACCCAGGCCGCCTTCCAGTCCCATCAGGGCGTCAGCACCTTCAACAGCCCGGCGACCACCTCCACGCAGGCGGTGGGCAGCTCCAACACCGGCGTCAAGTATCCCCAGGGCCCGTGCCCTCCCATGGCCGCGGCGGACCTGAGCCGTCCCCAGACGGCCCTCAATCTGGGCAATGCCGCCTGTCTCACCCACGGCATCTCCCCGGAGCACGTGCAGAGCGCCCTCCAGCAGGGCCAGCTCAACTCCGCCTACAGCCGGCTGGGCAAGGACGGCAAATACTCGCGGGACGCGGACAAGAACGGCGGCGGAGCGCTGGCCGTCTACACGCGCGCGGTGGGAACCGAGCAGAACACCTGGAAGGCCCAGGGCAGCGGCGTGGGGAGCAATGACAGCAAGGTGCAGATGATCCTCAGCCCCGCCATCCTGCAGGACCCCAACCACGGCTGGCGGGCATCCTCCACGGACAACATGGGCAAGGTCCCGGGCTCGACCACCGCCCATCAAGCAGGCCTCCCCAAGAACGACCCCCTCGGCCGCGCTTCGCTCTGGAGCCGCCAGACCGAGTCGGCCCGCAACAGCGCCTTCAACGCGACCGTGAACGGCAAGGCTCCCCAGGCGAACAACGAGCAGCTGCACTGGGAGAAGGTCCCCCTCCAGGGAAACCTCAAGGGAATGGTGGTCACGTCCCCCGCCAGCTTCGACACGTTGATGGGACTCCCCGGCGCGCAGCGGACCGAGGGCAAGCAAGGCAGGGGCACCGTCCGGTTCGGCGACCAGGACGTCAAGGTCATCCTCACGGATGGAAAGCGCCCGCTGCTCGCCACGCTGAAGGAAGCCGGCATCGCGGAGGCCAACGGCCAGGTCCGTTGAAACCAGGACACATTCCAGTCCCAGACACTCTCCCTCCCCCACGACCGAGAGACCGTTGAACGGTTCTCTCGGGTTGCGTGAAATGCCCGGACCGGCCTCGGACCGGGCGGATGCCCCGCGGCGGCTCCAGAGAACGGGTGGGAGGCGTTCATGCGGCTGCCTTCGGGCGTCGTCACGGTGTGCGCCGTGGTGCTCAACTCCGGCGTGGGACTGGCGGCATCACCCCCTTCACAACAGACCCAGGCAGCCTCTCCGCAACTGCCACCGGGCGTGTCCGCGACGCTGTGGCGCGTCTCGGTGCCCCAGGGCTCCGAGCCCACGCCGGAGCGGGTCGCGCTCGGCGAGAAGCTCTTCCGGGACAAGCGCCTGTCGGTGGACAACACCGTGGCCTGCATGACGTGCCACGAGCCGGAGCTGGGCTTCACCGACGGCAAGCCGCTGTCCGAGGGCGTCAAGCAGCAGAAGGTGGCGCGCAACAGCCCCACCGTCCTCAACGCCCTGTTCAACGCCACCCAGTTCTGGGACGGCCGCGCGGCCACGCTGGAGGACCAGGCGAAGCTGCCCATCCTCAACCCGCGTGAGATGGGCATGCCGGACGCGGACACCGTCATGAAGAAGGTGCGGGGCATCCCCGAATACGTCACGGACTTCCAGAAGGTCTTCGGCCGCGAGCCCACCTTCGACGACCTGGCGACCGCCATCGCCGCGTTCGAGCGGATGCAGTTCTCCGGGGACGCGCGCTTCGACAAGTTCATCGCGGGTGACAGCAAGGCGCTCACCGCGTCGGAGAAGAACGGCTGGGCGCTCTTCAACGGCAAGGCGCGCTGCAACTCCTGCCACGCGGGCAACGCCGTGTCCCCGCTGTTCAGCGACCAGAAGTTCCACAACATCGGCGTCGCCGCGCACAAGCAGGACTTCGTCACCCTGGCGCGCAAGGGCGTGCAGGTGGTGCGCGCCGGTGACGAGAAGCAGATCGACGAGCTGGCGCTCAACTCGGAGTTCTCCGAGCTGGGCCGCTTCCTCGTCACCAGGCAGGAGAACGACGTGGGCTCTTTCAAGACGCCCACCCTGCGCAACGTGGGCATCACCGGCCCGTACATGCACGACGGGTCGCTCGCCACGCTGTGGGACGTGATGGACCACTACAACAAGGGCGGCGTGGCCAATCCCTACCTCGACGGGGGGATGCAGCGGCTGGGGCTCACCGAGCCTGAAATCGATGACCTGGTGGCGTTCCTCTTCACGCTCACGGACTCGAAGTTCGACAAGCTGAACAAGGAGCAGCTGGCGAAGCAGCGCGCCCGGAAGAACACGCGGCCGGAGCGGGACACCGCCATCGCCATGGGCAAGAAGGGCAACCTGGGCGACATCGCGCCGAACCCGGACCTGGCGGAGAAGAACCCGGCGGACCTGGGCTTCTACGGCAGCGTCACCCCGGCGCCCGTCATCCCGGCAGTCAAGCAGCGCTAACGGAGGCTCGCCATGGCAAACAAGTTCCAGAGCATCGAGACGAAGCACTACGCCGAGCGCGACGCCTTCTTCGAGGGGCTGAAGAAGCTGGATCGCCGCGCCTTCATGCGCATCGCCGGCATCTCCGCCGGCATCGTCGCGGGCATGGGCAGGCTCACGCCCAACAGCTTCCAGTTGGTCAACGTGGCGGAGGCGCAGGGGGAGAAGCCCAGGTTCTCCTTCGCGTACATCTCCGACACGCACCTGTACGAGAACAAGCTCAACGACCGCTTCGTGCGCGCCATCCTCAAGGCCGTGGACGACGTGAACGCGTTGGACCCGCAGCCGGACTTCGTCCTCTTCGGCGGCGACCTGGCCCAGCTGGGCCAGGCCGGCGAGCTCAAGCTGGGCGCTCAAATCCTCAAGTCCGTGAAGGCCCCCATCAAGATGATGGTGGGCGAGCACGACTGGTTCCTGGACATGGGCGAGCTGTGGCGCGACCTGTTCGGTCCGCCCAACTACTCCTTCGACCACAAGGGCGTGCACTTCGTGGTGCTCAACTCCATCCACGAAAAGGACTTCTGGACGGAGCGGAAGCTCTCCCCCATGGAGCGCATGAAGATCGTCGCCGGCCTGGACAATGGCATCCAGTCCCGCTTCGAGGTCGGCGCCGAGCAGCGCCAGTGGCTCCAGAACGACCTGGCCAAGGTGGCGAAGACGACGCCCCTCATCGTCTTCAGCCACTCTCCGCTCTACAAGTACTACAAGCCCTGGAACTTCTGGACCGACGACGCGGACGAGGTGCAGGCCATCCTCAAGCCGTACGAGAAGGTCACCGTCATCCACGGGCACACGCACCAGATGCTCAGCAACCGCATTGGCAACATCTCCTTCCACGGGATGCTGTCCACCGCGTGGCCGTGGCCGTATGCGCCGGAGGGCCTGCCCTCGCTCACGGTGCCCATGAACCGGGCGGATCCGTTCAGCCAGTTCGACGGCTGCGGCGACGGCCGCATGGACGTGCTCGAGTCGGGGCTCGTGGACAAGCTCTACAACCTCTGGCAGCGCGACCCCATCACCGTGCGCGCCAGCTATCTCGGCTCGGGTGGCAAGCAGTCCGCGCCCCCCAAGACCAGGCTGCCCACCTATTAGGACCGGAAGAGGAACTCCCTCCCATGAACCTGCGAATGAAGCTGCTCGTGGTCCCGTGCGCGGCCCTGTCCTTCGCTGGCGGCGTGGCGCTCGCCACGTCTCCGGATGCGAAGGCGGTTCCCCAGGCGGAGCCGCTGCCGAAGCACGTCCTGCCCGCGTCCAAGGACGGCAATCTGGTGCTGGGCCTGTGCGACGGTGAGACGTCCATGGAAGTGCCTGGCGTGAAGGATGGCCAGAAGCTCACCCGCGCCCAGGCCATCACCGCCACCGCGCAGTTGATGGGCGACTGGCGCAAGAAGAACCCGAACGCGAAATGGGATGACGTGCCCGGCCCGGTGCTGGCGCAGGCCTCGCCTCCGGCCACGAAGAAGTCCCCCGCGCCCGCGCCCCAGCCCGCCCCTGGCGCGAAGCCCGCGGGCAGCGACGTGCGCCCGGGCGGCGTCGGCGCGCAGACGGGCGCGAGCGCGGTGCCCCAGCAGCGGAAGGCGGATGTCCAGACGGGCCACACCTATGGCGCGTTCTCCGAGCGCGACGAGCAGGTGTGGGCGGACTCCGTGCAGGCGGCGGTGAAGGAAGGCCACCGGGTGTTCCACGACGCGGAGGCGCTGGGCGGAACGGTGGGCGTGTCGTGCGACATGTGCCATCCGGACGCGGCCAACACCCACCCGGAGACCTACCCGAAGTACCAGGTGCAGCTGGGGCGCGTGGCGCTGCTGCGCGACATGATCAACTGGTGCATCGAGAACCCGGTGCGCGGCAAGCCGCTGGCGGACGGCGACCCGAGGATGCGCGCGATGGAGGCGTACATCTACGCGCAGCGCAAGGGCGTGAAGCTGGAATACGGCAAGCACTGACGCCTGGGCGGGACCTGGGGCCCCGGGCGCGTCGTGCGCTCAGGGGCCCAGGTACAGGTCCAGGGCCGTGTAGGCCGCGCAGAACGGATACGCGAGCAGCAGGCTGTAGGCGAGCTGCAGCGGCGTCAGGTGCCACCGGTCGATGACGCCCCCGGTGGGGCCGCGTTCATCCCTGCGGCGCAGGTAGGCCCCCAACGCGAGGGACACGACCCCGGACATGAGCCATGCGTTCATGGGAGAAGACATCAAGCGCGCTCGGACCGGGACGCAAGCCAGGCCCCGTCACATCCGGTTGAGGAAGAAGCGGACCAGCAGGAACAGCGCCATCGCGTAGGCGTAGCCCAGCAGGACGCGCCCGGCGATGCGCTGCGGCGTCGGCTTGTGCGGCCCGGCCTCCGGTGGTGGCGCACGGCGCTGGTCGCGCATCACGAGGAAGCGCCCCAGGCCGAGCGCGACGATGACGGAGATGATCACGAGGTCGAAGGCACCCATGGCGCGGGAGCTTCGGTCCTCGGCCTGACGGGATTCAAGGCGAGGGCCATGCCGCACCCCGCCAGCGGCGCACGGCAAGAACCGGTCCGGCATTCCGCCAGGCCTCCGCTGGACGGATGGCGCGCCCCCTCGGCAGGGTTTGCCAAAACCTGTCCGACAGCCGGACAGGTTCCGATGGCCCGGCTGGAACGGAGCCCCTGGCCCGCCACGGTCCGTGAACTTGTCCGACAGCCGGACAGGGTTCGGCACTCGGATTGAGTGGCGGCTCCCAGCCGCGGTGTTCCCACGCGGCCGGACAGCCGGACCGTCGGACAGGCTTTGACGGGTCGGGTGGCGGATGCCCCCAGCCGCGTCTGCCCGACGTTGTCCGACTGTCCGACAGGTTCTGGCTGCGCGGCTTCCGGCAGGGGGCTCGGCAGGGTTCTTACGCTCTCATCCGAGGGGACCGCCTTCGGGCTCGGAGGACCGGCTCGACCCTGGATGAGGGAGCCCCTCGCGCGGTTGACGGCGCACGCATCCCTCGGACGGTTCGAGCCTGGGTTTGACAGGATTCCAGGCTTGGGGGCTTGCCTTCCCCCTGCCAGCGCCCGGTTGAATGCGGGCCCATGTCCCTCACCCCTGTCTCGGACCCCAGCGGCCTGCTGGAACGCGCGCCACGTCTGGCGGAGCTCCTTCCGGATGCCGCGTTGTCGGAGGCGCTCGCGCGGGGGGATGCGTGGGCGGTGCACTCGGTGCTGTCGCGCCGGTTGGAGCGTGAGCCGTCCGGCCCCGCTCGGGCGCTGCTGACGGCGCTGGTGGAGGACCGGGGGGCCTTCGTCATCGCGGCCCGCCCTCCGTCCTCGTCCTCCCTGCTGGGGACGGGGGTCCGGTGGAAGGGCGCGCCTCCTCGTGGCGTCCCACCGAATGCACCGTTCGTCGCCGAACGCACCGTGACGGTGTTGGGCATTCCGGTGTGGCCCCTGGACGGCTACCTCGTCCGCGCGGATGGCCAGGGCGTGCTCCAGGTCATCGGGCAGGTGCCGCCTTCGCCGGGCAGGTCGCGCCGCCGCGCTCTGTCACTGGCGGGAATGGCAGTGGGGCTCTGTGCGCTCGCGGGAGCAGGCGGGATGTGGCTGGAGGCTCGCGGCATGCGCACCGTGACGGTCATCAACGGCCTGTCGCGACCCGTGGACGTGCGCATCGGCGGCGAGCACTGGGTGGTGGCGCCCGGGACGCAAGAACAGGGGCGCGTGAAGCTGGGCGACGACCTGCTCCGCGCGGTGACGACCTGGCCCGGCCAGACGCCCGTCATCGAGGACGTGGTGCTCCCGGTGGACGGCGAGCGGCTTCTCTACAACGTGAAGGGCGTGGCGATGCTGGAGGGCACTGCGCCCTCGAAGGGGCCAGACCCGGACGTGCGGCCGTTGCAGGGCAGCGCAGGGGCGTTGCTCGATAACGAGGAACTCCGCGTGGTGTACAGGGATTGGGAGTCCACCGCTCGCGCCCACGCGGAGGCGGGACGTTGGCAGCTCGCGGGCCGGGTGGCCGCCGCGGTCGCGGAGGCGGAGCCGGGGAACAGCCGCGCGCGGGAGTTGGCGGCGCGTGCCCTGCTCATCGTGGATGCGCAGGCCCCCTCGAGCCTCCCGGATGAGCTGCGCTGGCGGAACACCCGCGACTTCGCGCGGATGCTGATGCACACCTGGCAGGAGGACCTGGGCGCGCAATCGCTGGCGCAGGACCTGATGGCCTTCATCGGCCGGGGCTCGGAGGCCCATGCCCGCTACTTGGAGCACGCCGCGCAGCACCCGGACTCACCGCTGGCGGCCCTCTACCTCCAGCGCGCGAGCCCGCCGTCGCCGGGCACCGCCGAGGCCGTCGCCGCATACCAGGCCCTGGCGGCGCGCTTCCCGGACTCGCCCGAGGTGAACCGCGCGTGGCTGGAGGCGCGGTGGCGCTTCGAGCTGGGGGAGCCGCGGTCCCTGGGGGACGGTGAGCGGCAGGCGTACGCCGTCGAAACGGCGAGGCTGGCGCAATCCCTGGCGCAGAAGCACCCGCCGGACACCCTGGAGGCGCTGGAGCTGCACGTGCGCATCCTCCTGCGCGCGCAGCTGCGCGACGCGGCCACGGCGCTGGTGCGCCGTCATGGCCAGGACGCGCGCCACCGGACCTGGGACTTCCTGGTGCTCGCGGGGCGCACGGCGGCCGCCGCCGGTCCCGAGCACACCTCCTATGTGATGCGCGACTGGGTTCCCCCCCTCCTGGCGCGCATGCCAGAGCGCATGGCGATGTTGGCCCTGCTCACCGGCGAGCGCTCACCCAAGGAGGCGGAGCTCGCGGCGGTGACCACGCCCGTGGAGCGCGCCGTGCTGCGCCTCACCCGGGACACGCTGCTCAATCCAAAGCGCGCGCTCGAAGAGGCCGTGGGCGAATCCGAGGCCGTGCTGTCCCGCCTGGACCCGGAGGTCAGCGCGCTGCTCGCGCTGGAGCTCACGCGGGTGGGGGATGCGCGCGCGAAGAATGTCTTCAACGCCTCGCTGCCGCTGATGCTCGCGCGCGCACCGCTGCGCAACCACGTCCTGTCCCTGTCGCGCGCCACCGGACCGGAGCTCCTCCGCCTGGCTCCCGGCCTGCGCGCCGCCGCCACGCTGGTCCACGCCCGGCGCGATGCCCCCGAGGGCCATCCGGTGTTCACGGAGCGGCTGGACGGCCTTGCCCGCATGGATGCGCTCGGCGGCTTCGCGGTCCGCGCCGCCGGCCCCTGGATGCGGCGCGCCTTCGATGCCTGCATGGACGCGAAGGTGGCGCAGCCCCTGCCGCCGGGCATCCACCTGACCGGCGCCACCGCGGAGGAGCAGGCCCGCGGAGAAGATGACCGGGAGGGGCGCCGCCGGAGCTGCGAGGCGCGCATCGTCACCCCCACCGGACTGCCCCTGCCCCGGGCCACCGCCACGGCGACGGCCGGAAACGCGAACGGCGCCGACCCCTGAAACCGGGTCCGGCGCCGTCACGGTACCGCAAGCAGGAGCGCGGTCAGCCCGGCTGGCAGACCTGGCGGAGGATGTCGAGCGACTCCAGCGCCTTGCCCGCGCCAATCACCACGGCGGACAGCGGGTCCTCTGCGAGGAACACCGGCAGGCCCGTCTCCTCGCGGAGCAGCGTGTCCAGGTTCTTGAGCAGCGCGCCGCCACCGGCCAGCACGATGCCGCGGTCCGCGATGTCACCGGCCAACTCCGGCGGCGTGCGCTCCAGCGTCAGCTTCACCGCCTCCACGATGCCGTTGACGGGCTCCGCGAGCGCGTCGCGCACCTCGTCGCTGGACACCGTCAGCGTGCGCGGCACGCCGGCCACCAGGTCGCGACCCTTGATCTCCATGGTCATGACCTCGTCCGTCGGGTACGCCGTGCCGATGCCCATCTTGATGAGCTCCGCTGTGCGCTCGCCGATGAGCAGGTTGTACTTGCGCTTGACGTACTGGATGATCGCCTCGTCCAGCTTGTCACCGCCGATGCGGACGGACTTGGCGAACACGATGCCCGCGAGGCTGATGACCGCGACGTCGGACGTGCCACCGCCGATGTCCACAATCATGTTGCCGCTGGGCTCCGTCACCGGCAGGCCCGCGCCAATCGCCGCGGCCATGGGCTGCTCGATGAGATAGACCTCGCGCGCGCCCGCGTTGGCGGCCGCCTCGCGCACCGCTCGGCGCTCCACCTCCGTGATGCCGGACGGGATGCCAATGATGATGCGCGGGTTCACCAGCGTCTTGCGGTTGTGCGCGCTCTGGATGAAGTAGCGCAGCATCGCGGCGGTGATTTCAAAGTCCGCGATGACGCCGTCCTTCATGGGCCGGATGGCCACGATGTTGCCCGGCGTCCTGCCGAGCATCTCCTTGGCCTCCTTGCCTACGGCGAGCACCTTCTTGCCGCCGCGCGAGTCCTGCTGCACCGCCACGACGGAGGGCTCGTTGGAGACGATGCCCTGGCCGCGGATGTAGATGAGCGTGTTCGCCGTGCCCAGGTCGATGGCGAGGTCGCGCGAAAACAGGGTGTGGAGCCAGTCGAACATACGGGGACGGAAACTTTCGGAAGGGCCGGGAAACTCCCCGCCCTTCAGACGGAGTGCGTTGTCGAAACTACTACGCGCGGCAGGACGGAGGAAGAAAAGCCGGAACCCCTTCCGGGTGCCGCTCGCTGGACAACCAACCGCACCCGTCCGTCTGTTCCCTTGTCCGCATTCGGAGGCCCCCCGCCGCATCCCCTCCAGGACAGCGGCCGGGCGGACGTCCACGTGTTTCAGCGCTTCAGCGAGTACTTCGCGATGGCGTAGAGGGCCCGCACGCCGTCCTTCCAGCCAATCTTCTTGCCCTCCTCGTAGGTGCGCCCGTGGTAGCTGATGGGTACCTCGAAGACGCGCCAGTTGCCGCGCGCCACCTTGGCGGTGATTTCGGGCTCGAAGCCGAACCGGTCCTCCTCCACGTGCACGGAGCGCAGCACCTCCGCGCGGAAGGCCTTGTAGCAGGTCTCCATGTCCGTGAGGTTCAACCCGCTCGTCATGTTGGAGAGCATGGTGAGCGTGTTGTTGAGCACGGTGTGCCAGTAGTACAGCACCCGGCGTGGCGACCCGATGAAGCGGCTGCCGAAGACGACGTCCGCCTCGCCGTCGATGATGGGCTGGATGACCCGCGGGATGTCCTTGGGGTCGTACTCCAGGTCCGCGTCCTGGACGAGGATGATGTCCCCGGTGGCCTCGGCGAAGCCCCGGCGCAGCGCGGCCCCCTTGCCCTGGTTCTTCTCCTGGAAGAGCACCCGGATTTCGTTCCGGTTCTTCGGCGTGCCCCCCAGGACGTCCAGGCCCTGTTCGGACAGCTGACGCAGGAATTCGCGGCTGCCGTCCTTGGAGCAGTCGTCCACCAGGACGAGCTCCTTGGGGAAGTCCACCGCGGTGCAGCGGCGGAGGATTTCCGCCAGGGTGGGAATCTCGTTGTAGACGGGAATGACGAGCGAGACGAGCATGGCGGCCCCGCCCTATCGCATTTCCACCGCCAGGGCGACTCCCTTGCACACAAAATTCAGGAAAGGGCCGCACCCCGGAGCGCGTCCAGCAGGGCCTCCAGGTCCGCGTCCCCGGTGAGCGGGTGGATGAGCGTGGTGCGCAGGTAGACCCCCCGGGGCAGCCGCGTCTGCACCAGGTAGAAACTTCCACGGGAGACCAACACCTCGCGCAGGCGGACCTGGAGCGCGTCCCAGCCCTCGGGCGGGACGTGCGCGGGGGTGTGGCGGAAGCAGACGATGTTGCAGTCCGGCTCCAGCGCCAGCTCGAAGTCCGGCGCGGCGGTGAGCATGCGCGCGAAGCGGCGGCCCTGGTCGTAGGACGCGGTGACGGCCTCCTCGAAGACGCGCGTGCCCAGCACGGACAGGCACGTGTAGACCTTGAGGGCCATCATCTCCTTGGTGCACTCCAGCGTGCGCAGGGCCACATCGCTGTAGGGGCGCGCGTCCTCGCCGTCGCCGTGGAAGAGGTAGTGGGCCTCCTGGGAGAAGGCGTCGAAGGAGCGCGCGCCGTCGCGGAAGAGCACCGCCGTCACCAGCGCGGGCATGAGCAGCCCCTTGTGCGCGTCCCACACCACGGAGTCCGCCCGCTCGATGCCCTTCACCTGCGCGCGGTACTTCGGGCTCAAGGCCGCGGCGGCCCCGTGCGCGCCGTCCACGTGGAACCACAGGCCGTGCGCTTGCGCGAAGTCCGCCACGGGCTCCAGCGGGTCGAAGGCGCCGGTGGAGGTGGAGCCCGCGCTGGCCGCCACCGCGATGACCTTCCTCCCCGCGCGGGTGGCCCGCTCGAGCGCGTCCTCCAGGGCGTCCGGCCGCACGCGGAAGCGGTCATCCACGTCCACCGGGGTGAGGCCGCCCTCGCCCCAGCCCATGATGCGGACCGCGCGGGCCAGGGAGTAGTGGGCGGAGCGGGGGACCAGCACCGTGAGGGGCGGACCCGCGTGCGCGCCGCCGTTCCACGCGTCGTAGCCGGCCTTCGCCTGGCGCGCGGCGAGCAGGGCGGTGAGGTTGCCCGCGCTGCCACCGGAGGTGAGGACGCCCCGGGCGCTCGGGGGCAGGCCCAGCTTCGCCGCCATCCACGCGAGCACGTGGAGCTCCATCGCGGTGGCGACGGGGCCCATCTCGTACACGGCCATGCCGTTGTTGAGCAGCGACGATACCGCATCGCACAGCGCCGACAGCGGCACGGGCGCCGTCACCTGGTGGCCCACGTAGCGCGGGTGGTGCAGGTGGTGCGAGCCCTCCAGCACCCGCGCCATCAACCCGGCGAAGGCCGTGGAGACCTCCAGGGCCGGCTCCTCCGGGAAGGGCGCGGCGAAGCGCTCCTGGTTCACCGCCGGCGGGGCCCAGGGCAGCACCGGCATCGCGCCCCCGCCGAGCGCGGCCTTCAGATAGTCCGCGAGCTGATCCATCAGGGCGTGGGCGGTGGCCCGGAAGGCCTCCGGTTCATAGGCGGCGCGCAGCGGCGGGAAGACGGGGGTCGTCATGGCGGACGCACGCTACCGGGCGCGCCTCTTCCAGGCGCGCGAAACCCAAGGCCCCGAGGGCCCCGGCGGGCTCCAGGCCGGACGGCCGGTGGCTCCCTCCCGCTCCGGGAGGGGGCGGGCGGGCAGGGGCCCGGCGGAGGGTGGCGGCTCGCGGCGCCCGGGGGCCGTCCCCACCTTTCCCGCGCACGGGAGGAGACGACCGATGGCTTTCGACGATACGCCGTTCGAGCGGCGCTCCATTGTGGGCGGCATGCGGGTCCGGGCACCGGACGGGAAGTTCCTGGGCTACGTGGCCTTCATCGGACAGGAGCACCTCTATGTCCGGCACTCGCCCTTCAGTCACCACTGGAAGGAGGTGCCCCTGTCCGCCGTGGGCCGGGTGCTCCGGGGCGCGGTGGTGCTGCGCGAAGGCACCGGGCCGCTGGTCGCCGCGGACAAACTGCATCACGGGGAAATCCTGACGCAGACCCATCCGCTGGCGCTGGTGCCGGGGGCGTCGCACGCCTGACGGGCCGTCCGGCGGTGGGCATTGAGGGAGGGCGCGGACACCTGAAGTGTGATTCAACTCGCCGCCATGGCGACCTCTCTCGAAGAGCTTTCCCAGCGGGTGTCCGCGGCGTTCGCGGACCGGGCGAAACTGAAGGACGCGGACACGGTGGCGGCGGTGCGTGAGACGCTCGCGCGGCTGGACTCCGGTGAGCTGCGCGTCGCGGAGAAGGGCCCGGAAGGCTGGCGGGTCAACGCCTGGGTGAAGGAGGCCATCCTCCTGTTCTTCGCCGTGTCGGAGATGCGGGTGATGGAGGTGGGCCCCTTCGAGTTCCACGACAAGGTGCCGCTGAAGAAGGGCCTGGAGGCGGCGGGCGTGCGCGTGGTGCCGCCGGGCACCGTGCGCTATGGCGCCTTCGTGGAGAAGGGCGCGGTGGTGATGCCCGGGTACGTGAACATCGGCGCGCGGGTGGGCGCGGGCACCATGGTGGACACGTGGGCCACGGTGGGCTCGTGCGCGCAGGTGGGCCGCAACGTCCACCTGTCAGGCGGCGTGGGTCTGGGCGGCGTGCTGGAGCCGCCCACCGCGTCGCCGGTCATCATCGAGGACGGCGCGTTCCTGGGCAGCCGCTCCATCGTGGTGGAGGGCGTGGTGGTGGAGGAGGAGGCGGTGCTCGGCGCCAACGTGGTGCTGACCGCGTCCACGCAGATCATCGACGTCACCGGGCCCCAGGAGGTCATCCACAAGGGCCGCGTGCCGGCGCGCAGCGTGGTGATTCCGGGCATGCGGGAGAAGCAGTTCCCCGCCGGGAAATACATGGTCCCGTGCGCGCTCATCATCGGGCAGCGCAAGGCGTCCACCGACCAGAAGACCAGCCTCAACGCCGCCCTGCGGGACTTCGCCGTCGCGGTGTGAGCTGGCGGGAAATCCGCCGCTGGCGGGGTCGCGTATAGAAAAGGACGCGACGCGATACACCCGCTGGCTCTCGTGAAGACATGGAACACCTCGACGACATCCTCCCCGAGTGGCTGCTCGGGACCCTGGAGCCGGACCGGCGCGAGGCCGCGGCCCGGCACCTGGACGGCTGTGCGCGCTGCCGGGCGGAAGCCGCCCGGCTGGCGCCCGCCGTGGATGCGCTGGGGACGCTCGTCCCGCCGGTGGCGCCTCCGGAGTCGGTGCTCCAGCAGCTGATGGACCGGATGGAGGGGCCCGGCCGCTTCGCCCGCTGGGCCGGGAAGGTGGCCGCGTTCCTGGGCGTGACGGAGGGGCGGGCCCTCGAGCTGCTGGCGTCCATGGCGGAGCCGTCCAACTGGATGCCCGGCCCGGTGCGGGGCGTGGAGCTGATGCCGGTGGAGACGGGCCCTTCGCGCGAGGGGATGATGGCCGCCGTCGTGCGCCTGCTCCCCGGCGTGCGCTACCCGCGCCATGCGCACCAGGGCCGCGAGTGGAACCTGGTCCTGGAGGGCGGCTTCCGCGAGGGCACCGGCCACGAGGTGTGGCCCGGTGACGAGCTGGAGAAGGCGGACGGTTCGCTGCACGACTTCACCGCGCTGCAGGGCCCCGCGTGCCTCTGCGTCACGGTGTTGGAGGGCGCCACCTCCTTTGAGGAGCAGGTGGACGGCGCCTGAGAGGACGGTGTGCCGGGCGCGGCCGGGGAGTATGGTGCTTCGCGCATGGCCTCCAACGACCTCGCCACCCGCCTTGCCCGGACGACGCTCGAGCTGTGTCGCATTGAAAGCCCCATTGGCCACGAGGGTCCCATCGCGGACCACGTGGAGGGCTGGGCGCTGAAGCACTTCCGCCGCGAGGAGGTCTTCCGCGTCGGGCACACGCTGCTCCTGGGCTCGTTGGAGGACCCCCGCCCCACGGTGGCGCTCATCGGCCACCTGGACACGGTGCCCATGCACCCCGGGGATATGGGCCGCGCTCCGCGCATCGAAGGGGAGCGCGTGCACGGCCTGGGCGCTTCCGACATGAAGGGCGGCGTCGCGGTGATGATGGCGCTGGCGGAGGACCTCGAGCGCGATGCCCTGCCCGTCAACGTGGCCTTCCTCCTGTACGAGCGCGAGGAGGGCGCCTACGCGGAGAGCGGCCTCATCCCGCTGTACGCGAAGCGGCCGGACCTCTCCCGCGTGAAGTTCGGCATCGCCATGGAGCCCACGGACGGCGTGGTGCAGGTGGGCTGCGTCGGCAGCATGCAGGTGACCGTCCGCTTCACGGGGCGCAGCGCGCACTCGGCCCGGCCGTGGCAGGGGGAGAACGCCATCCACAAGGCGGGGCCGCTGCTCACGGAGCTGTTGGGCCGCGAGCGCGTGGAGGTGAACGTCGCGGGCTTCCCCTTCTATGAAGTCATCAGCGCCACGCTGGCCAAGGGAGGCCGTGCGCGCAACGTGGTGCCGGAGGCGTTCGAGCTGAACCTCAACTACCGCTTCGCGCCGGGCAAGAGCGTGGCGCAGGCGAAGGAGGACGTGCTGGCGCTGGTGGCGGGCCGCGCGGAGGTGGAGTTCACGGACGCGTCCCCCAGCGGGCCGGTGGCCGCGGGCAACCCGCTGTTCCAGCGGCTGATGTCGCTCACGGGGCTGCCCGCGGCGTCGAAGCAGGCGTGGACGGACGTGGCCCGCTTCGGCGAGTGGGGCGTGGACGCGGTGAACTTCGGACCCGGCGAGACGGCGCAGGCGCACCAGCTCCATGAGAGCGCGCCGATTCCTCCCTTGGCCGTGGCGTATGAGAAGCTGGCCGCGTTCCTCAGGGGCGCGGCGTAGCGGCACCGGCCCCGCGGTGTGCTCCGGGGCCGGATTCTCGGCCTCGCGCGGGATGTGGCAACGCGCGCATTCGTCATCTGGCGTGCATCTGCGCAGGGGGCCATGCGTGCAACCGTGGCGGTTGCGCTTACCCTTGCAGGGTCGTCATCCCTGGAGGTCGTTGATGCACGCCGAGTCGAACATGCAGGACCCGAACGAGACCCCGTCGTCCAACACGATGCTGCCGGTCGGTGAGGCGACGCCCGCCGCCACGCCGTCGCGCCGCCGCTCCTCCGGCGCGCGCAAGGGCGCGCGCAAGGCGTCGTCCCGCCGCACGGGGGCCGCGAAGAAGGCGACCTCCAAGCGCACCACGGCGAAGAAGGCCGCGGGCAAGCGCACCGCGAAGAAGGCCGCGGGCAAGCGCGGCGCCGCGAAGAAGGCCACCGCCAAGCGCGGCGCCCGCAAGGCCCCGGCCCGTCGCGCCGCCGCCGGCCGCACCGCGCGCAAGTCGTCCGGCCGCGGCACGTCCGCGCGCAAGAGCTCCACGCGCCGCTCCACGCGCCGCTAGACGGTCGCGCGCGGGTCACGCGGGGAGGCGGACGTCGCTGGACTCCCCGCAGGAGTTCTCTTCTTCTCATCTGCTGAACAGAGTGGGTCATCCTCCATCCCCGCGAATCCTTATTCGCGGGATTAATCGATTTTTCCTGCTCAAACTGATACTCGTGGTGTTGACCATTGGACGACAGTACAAGCCCTCGGGGTTCAACGAGGGGTGTGCATGTCCAAGGGCAAGCAGAAGCAACCGTTCCAGTTGCCGGAGTTCTACGTGCCCTGGCCGGCGCGCCTGAACCCGAACGTGGAGGCGGCCCGCGCGCACACCAAGGCGTGGTCGTACCAGATGGGCATCCTGGGGCCGCCCCGGGATGGCACGGACCGGGAGGTGTGGTCCGAGCGCCGCTTCGACGGCATGGACTACGCGCTGCTCTGTGCGTACACGCACCCGGAGGCGCCGGGCCCGGAGCTGGACCTCATCACGGACTGGTACGTCTGGGTCTTCTACTTCGACGACCACTTCCTGGAGGTCTTCAAGTACTCGCGCGACGTGAAGGGCGGCCAGGCCTACCTGGACCGGCTGCCGCTGTTCATGCCGCTGGACATGTCCCAGACGCCGCCGGAGCCCACCAACGCGGTGGAGCGCGGCCTCTGGGACCTGTGGCAGCGCACCGTGCCCTCCATGTCCATGGACTGGCGCCGCCGCTTCTTCGAGAACACCAAGCACCTGCTCGATGAATCGATGTGGGAGATCGAGAACATCAGCGAGGCGCGCGTCTCCAATCCCATCGAGTACATCGAGATGCGCCGCAAGGTGGGCGGCGCGCCCTGGTCGTCGGACCTGGTGGAGCACGCCGTGGCCGCGGAGATTCCGGCCCGCGTCGTGAAGAGCCGGCCGATGCGCGTCTTCAAGGACACGTTCTCCGACGCGGTGCACCTGCGCAACGACCTGTTCTCCTACGAGCGCGAGCTGGAGGAGGGGGAGCTCTCCAACGGCGTGCTGGTGGTGGAGAAGTTCCTCGACTGCGACACCCAGCGCGCGGCGGACCTGGTCAACGACCTGCTGACCTCCCGGCTCCAGCAGTTCGAGACGACGTTCGCCACGGAGCTGCCGTGGCTCTTCGCGGAGTACGCGCTCAACCCGGTGGAGCAGGCCCAGGTCCTCACGTACCTGCGCGGGCTCCAGGACTGGCAGTCCGGCGGCCACGAGTGGCACATGCGCTCCAACCGCTACATGAACCAGCACTCGGAGGAGCGCCCGGCGCTGTCCATCCCCGTGCCGTCCGGCCTGGGGACCTCCGCGCTGCGGATCCCGCTGACGGCCGGCGGGCTGGGGCTGGGGCCTCGCGCCCGCTCCTTGAGCCACGTGCCGCGCCAGCACGTGGGCCCCACGAAGCTGCCGAAGTTCTACGCGCCGTACAGCACGTACCTGAGCCCCCACCTGGACCGCGCGCGCAAGAACTCCAAGGACTGGGCGCGGCGCGTGGGCATGCTGGAGGTGGTGCCCGTCGTGGGGTTCTACGTCTGGGACGACCACAAGTTCGACGCGGCGGACGTGGCCCTCTGCGGCGCGCTCATCCACCCGGACGCGACACCGGAGCAGCTGGACCTGACGGCGTGCTGGCTCGTCTGGGGCACCTACGCGGACGACTACTTCCCCATGCTCTACGCGAACACGCGGGACATGGCGGGCGCGAAGGTGTTCACCGCGCGGCTGGGCCAGTTCATGCCGGATGACGTGGAGGCCGCCAACGCGGCGGTGCCCACCAACCCGGTGGAGCTGGGCCTGGCGGACCTGTGGAAGCGCACCGCCGGCCCGCTGTCGCCGCGCGGCCGGAAGCTGTTCCGCAATGCCATCCAGGACATGACGGACAGCTGGGTGTGGGAGCTGAACAACCAGCTGCTCAACCGCGTGCCGGACCCCGTGGACTACGTGGAGATGCGCCGCAAGACGTTCGGCTCGGACCTCACCATGAGCCTGTCGCGCCTCTCCAAGGGTGACGCGGTGCCGGAGGACGTCTTCAACACCCGCACGCTGCGCGGGCTGGAGAACTCCGCCGCGGACTACGCCTGCTTCGTCAACGACCTCTACTCCTACCAGAAGGAGATCGAGTTCGAGGGCGAGCTGAACAACTGCGTGCTCGTGGTCCAGAAGTTCCTGGGCGTGGACAAGGACGAGGCCGTGCGCGTGGTCAACGCGCTGATGACCGCGCGCATGAAGCAGTTCGAGCACCTGGTGGCGAAAGAGCTGCCGGTGGTCATCCGCACCTTCGGCCTGGATGAGAAGGCGCAGGAGAAGTTGCACAAGTACGTGGAGCAGCTCCAGCAGTGGATGGCGGGCATCCCGCGGTGGCACGCGGGGGTGACCCGTTACACCGAGACGGAGCTCCTCCACGACGCGGCGCCCAAGCTCAAGGCCGGGAACGTGTCCGGCCTGGGCAGGTCCGCGATGCGCATCGCCGAGCTGTTCCGCGCCACCAGGCCCTGAGTTCGACCGCAGTCCGACGCTTTCCGGAACCTCAACCTGAAGAAGGGTGACCCATGTCCAACGACACGAAGAAGTTCGACGACAACAACCAGAGCCTTGGCACGCAGGCGGCGCGTCAGCTGGCGACGACGACCAAGTCCGAGCCGCAGATGCAGGGCATCTCCTCGCGGTGGCTGCTCAAGCTGCTGCCGTGGGTGCAGGTGTCCGGCGGCACGTACCGCGTCAACCGCCGCATGACCTACGCGGTGGGCGACGGCCGCGTCACCTTCACCAGCACCGGCGCCAGGGTGCAGGTGATTCCGCAGGAGCTGGGGGAGCTGCCCCTCCTGCGCGGCTACGAGGACGTGGACGCGCTCACCGCGCTGGCCAACCGCTTCGAGCAGAAGGAGTACAAGGCCGGTGAGGTCATCACCGAGGCCGGCCACGAGGCGGACTCCATCGTCCTCATCGCGCACGGCAAGGTGAACCGCATCGGCAAGGGCAAGTACGGCGAGCCGGTGGTGCTGGAGACGCTGGCGGACGGCGACCACTACAGCTACCAGGCGCTGCTGGAGTCGCAGGACTACTGGCAGTTCACGGCCAGGGCCGTGACGCCGGTCATCGCGCTCGTCCTCCAGCAGTCCGCCTTCGAGGCGGTGGTGGCGCAGGTGCCGTCGCTGCAGAAGCACATCGAGCAGTTCAAGGCCCGCTCCAAGAAGAAGCAGGACACCTCCGGCCAGAAGGCCATCGAGCTGGCGGCCGGCCACCACGGCGAGCCGGTGCTGCCCGGCACCTTCGTGGACTACGAGACGCACCCGCGCGAGTACGAGCTGTCCGTCGCGCAGACCGTGCTGCAGATCCACACGCGCGTCGCGGACCTCTTCAATGACCCCATGAACCAGACCCAGCAGCAGCTGCGTCTGACGGTGGAGGCGCTGAAGGAGCGCAAGGAGCACGAGCTCATCAACAACCGCGACTTCGGCCTGCTGCACAACGCGGACCTGAAGCAGCGCATCCACACCCGCTCGGGCGCGCCGACGCCGGACGACATGGACGAGCTGTTGGCCACGGTGTGGAAGGAGCCGTCGTTCTTCCTGGCCCACCCGCGCGCCATCGCCGCGTTCGGGCAGGAGTGCAACAAGCGGGGCATCTACCCCACCAGCGTCGAGATGAACGGGAACCACGTGCCCGCGTGGCGCGGCATCCCCATCGTGTCCTGCAACAAGATCCCCGTCTCCGAGTCGCGCACCACGTCCATCATGCTGATGCGCGCGGGTGAGAAGAACCAGGGCGTCGTGGGTCTGCACCAGGCGGGCATCCCGGATGAGATCGAGCCCAGCCTCAACGTCCGGTTCATGGGCATCAACGAGAAGGCCATCATGAACTACCTGGTGACCGCGTACTTCTCCGCGGCGGTGCTCACGCCGGACGCGCTGGGCATCCTGGAGAGCGTGGAGCTGGGCCGCTCGTAGTCGTCGCAGTCCCCCTGACTTCGCATCCGAACGGAAGGCATTTCCATGGCGAATCCAGACAACGACCTGGCGAACCACGAGTCCACCAGCCTGAGCACGGCCGGCGCCCGCCAGCTCGCGACGACCACCAAGACGCAGCCGGTGATGCAGGGCATCTCGCCCCGCTACCTGCTGAGCATCCTGCCCTGGGTGCAGGTGTCCGGCGGCACGTACCGCGTGAACCGGCGGCTGACGTACACCGTGGGCGACGACCGGCTGAACTTCAGCAACATCGGCGCCAAGGTGGAGATCATCCCCCAGGAGCTGCTCAAGCTGCCGCTGATGCGGGGCTTCCAGGACGTGGATGACCTGCTCATCCGCACCCTGGCCAGCCGCTTCACCCAGCAGCAGTACAAGCCGGGAGAGAACATCGTGGAGGCGGGGAGGTCCGCCGAGCACGTCATCCTCATCGCGCACGGCAAGGCGCAGAAGCTGACGGCCGGCAAGTACGGCGACCCCGTCGTGCTGGAGACGCTGGCGGACGGCGACCACTTCGGCGACCAGGCGGTGGTGGAGTCGAACGACGTGTGGCCCTTCACCGTCAAGGCCCTCACGGCCTGCACGGTGATGGCGCTGCCGCAGGAGGTGTTCGAGTCCCTCATCGCCCAGTCCCCCGTGCTGAAGGCGCACGTGGAGCGCTACACGGCGAGCCTGAAGAAGCCCCAGGACAAGGCGGGGCAGGCGGCCATCGCGCTCGCGGCGGGCCACCACGGCGAGCCGGTGCTGCCCGGCACCTTCGTGGACTACGAGCTGAAGCCGCGCGAGTACGAGCTGAGCGTGGCGCAGACCATCCTGCGCGTGCACACCCGCGTGTCGGACATCTTCAACGACCCGATGAACCAGACGCAGGAGCAGCTGCGGCTGACCATCGAGGCGCTGAAGGAGCGCAAGGAGTGGGAGCTCATCAACAACCCGGAGTTCGGCCTGCTGCACAACGCCGACCTCAAGCAGCGCATCAACACCCGCTCGGGTCCGCCGACGCCGGACGACATGGACGAGCTGGTGTCGCGCCGCCGCAAGACGCGCTACTTCCTGGCGCACCCGCGCGCCATCGCGGCGTTTGGCCGGGAGTGCAACAAGCGCGGCCTGTACCCCACGGTGGTGGACGTGGGCGGGGCGAAGTTCCAGGCGTGGCGCGGGGTGCCCATCCTCCCGTGCGACAAGCTGCCCATCAGCCGGGAGAACACCACCTCCATCATCGCCATGCGCACCGGTCAGGAGGACCAGGGCGTGGTGGGCCTGCACAACGCGGGCATCCCCGACGAGGTGGAGCCGAGCCTCACCGTGAAGCGCATGGCCGTCAACGACCAGGCCATGACGAACTACCTGGTGAGCACCTACTACTCCGCCGCCGTGCTCGTCCCGGACGCGCTGGGCGTGCTGGAGAACGTGGCGCTCGGCGGCTGAGGCGCTTCAAGCCGTGAGGTGTGAGCGGGCCCGGTGCATGCGTGCGCCGGGCCCGTTCTTCCTTGGCGTCCGCCTAGTACTTCACGCGCACCAGGAACACGTCGCCGCGCGCGGGCTTGAGCTTGCCCAGGCCGAAGTCCGTGACGCGGTCGGTGTCGCCGAACAGCACCGCGTCGCCGTCCGGCATCAACGTCACCGCGGGCACCGCCTCCATGCCGTACAGCTCGCCGCGCGCTTCCGGCGCGGCGGCCAGGAAGAGGTGCGACGCCAGCGGCTGGCCCGTGGGGTCGAAGCGCTGGGTGAAGAGCTGCGCGGACCCCAGGCCGTCCGCGTTGGTGGTGCCGTTCTCCAGCCACGAGTACGTGTAGCCCACCACCAGCACCTCGCCGGTGGAGTGGATGGCCACGCCCTGCACGGACGCGTCCACGCCCAGGTCGCGCGCCCAGCGCTCGGTGCCGTCCGCGCCCGTCACCACCACGAAGGGGCTGGGGCTGGCCGCGCCCTTCAGCGACGCGCCCGCCCAGGAGAAGCTGCCCAGGAAGTCGCCGCCCGCCACCACGTCGCCCGCGGCGTCGCGGCTCACGTCCCGGACGCTGCCCTTCACGCCGGGCCGCGGCTTCGCCCAGCCGAGCGCGCCGTTCTCCCGGTACAGCGCCACGAAGGGGCTGCCCGAGTCAGCCCCCTGCGTGACGGTGGTCCCGAAGCGCACCGTGCCCACGTAGCGCCCCGCCACCACCACGCTGCCGTCCGCGCCGGGGGCCAGGGACAGGGGCTCGGCGCCCGCGCCCGAGGACTCCGCGCTGCCCACGGCGAAGACGCGCTCCGCCGTGCCCTCCGCCGTGAACACCGCCACGCCGGCCGGTGCCCCCTTCACCTCGTTGCCCAGGTCCACGGAGCCCGGCGCGGTGTAGGCCACGTACAGCCGCCCGTTCGCGTCCGAGGCCACGTCCTTCACCGTCAGGTCGCCGGGCACCTGGTGCGCCCAGAGCGTCACGCCGTCCGCGGACAGCCGGGCGACGATGGCGCCGTCGCTGAGCTTGCCCGTGCCCAGGTCCACCGTGCCCTGGATGTTGCCGGCCAGGAACATGCCCCCCGCGCCGTCCGCCGCCACGCGGGCCTGCACGTCCGCGCGCAGCGACTCCGGCGTGGGGGCCACGCGCACCTCATACGCGTGCGTCCACAGCGTCTGCCCCGCGCCGGTGCGCCGCGTGAGGACCAGCTCCACCGCGTCATCCGTGGGCGCGCGCGCGTCCAGGTCGTCGTAGCCGTGCGCGGCGGCGGTGAAGAGGTCGCCCGTGGCGCCGTCCACCGCCAGGTCCAGCGCCAGGTCATCCTGCGCGGTCCCCTCCTTCACGAGCCACAGCGTGGCCCCCGACGCCGGTGGCGGCGTCTGCGGCTGCGTGGCCGGAGGCGGCTGGGTCTGCGGATTGCCGTTGCCCGGCGGCGTCTGCGTGCCGCTGCCCGGCGGGGGAACGTCGACGGGGACCGAAGGTTGATCCGCCGGCGGACACCCCGTCTTCGAATCCTGGCAGTTGCCCGGAGCGGGCTTGTCGGCCCCGCCTCCGCACCCCCACCCTCCGCCCGCCGCGAAACCCAGCACCGTCGCACCCACGACAGCCCGGCGCCACCCCCGCCCCAGATGCATGGAACCCCCTCCGTCTACGGCAGGGTTCGCATGCCATCCCACACCGGCAAATACGGCACGGAAGGTTGCTCGGCTGGCCGCTGCGCGACGGCGGATCCGTCGCGCGGATGGGGCTGTGGAAGCCGTGGATGGGCGACGCGAGCACCCACGAGGGTCCTCGCGTTTACCCACCCATGGTCAATGGCAGACACTACCGCCAGAAGCCGATGGAGACGCCCCAGTTGGAGTAGCGGCTCGCCAGGTCGAACGAGGCGGTGAGCGACCAGTCCTCCCAGTAGCGCAGCACGAACAGCTCGAAGCCGCCGGTGAGGTGCGGCCGGGGGTTGCGGCCCTGGAAGGGGGACGGCTCCAGCCAGGTGCCCGCGCGCAGGCGCAAGAGGCCCGGGAAGGTGTCCCACTCCGCGCCCAGGCGCGGCTGGAAGAGGGCGGTGTCGCCCACGAACTGCGGCGCCGTGGTGGTGGCGAGCGAGCGCGCCGCCACCGCGTTGCTCACGCTGGAGATGAGGTCCACCTGCGCGGTGATGAGCCAGCGTCCCGCCAGCGCGTCGCGGGGCTCCTCCTCCGGCACCGGCAGTGCGTCTCCGTCCACCTGCAGCTGCCGCCGGGCGGCGGGGGACAGCCGGTTGTAGCGGTGCGCGCCCTCGCCCAGCCGCCAGCTGGCGCCCAGCGACAGCACCGCGGGTGACACCACGGCCGCGTAGACCTGCCGCCCCACGATGAAGGGGCTCTGGTCGTCATCGCGGCGCCAGCCCGCCACCACCTCCGGACGCACCGACACGCCGATGCGGTAGGGCCGCCCGTGCGGACGGAAGAGCATGTCCACCGCCACGCCGGTGTCGCCGTAGCGCCAGGACTCGTCGCCCAGGGCGTTGAAGCTGGCCTGCGCGGAGAAGATGCCCAGCGACAGGATGAAGTCGTCCTGGCCAAAGGCCACCGAGCCCGCGAGCACGGACTGGGTGAGGGAGATGCGCAGCTTGTCGCCCTCGCCGCGGCAGCCCAGGGTGATGCAGTAGCCGGTGCGGCTGTTGCGCCACAGGAAGCCGATGCCGAAGCGCTTGTATTGCAACATCAGCGCGCCCAGCAGCTGGCGGCTGTCCACGGTTTCATCCGCCAGGCCGTCGTTGTCCACGTCCCGGCGCTTGGTGCCGGTGAAGGGCAGGTCCAGCCAGGACAGGGTGACGCCCAGGTCCCAGTCCCGGTCCAGGGACGGGCTGCGCTGGGCCAGGGCGGCCAGGTTGCTGGACACGCCTGCCGCGCCCTCGGCGATGCCCACGTAGGCGCCGCCCAGGCCCACCACGCGCGCGGAGCCCAGGAGCGCGCCAGAATTGAAATACAGACGCTCCGGCCGGGGCTCGGTGGGGACGTCTTGCTGGGCCAGGGCCGGGAGCGCGGCGAGGGACACCGCGCAGGCCAGGGCCGCCAGGAGACCGCGCACGCCGGGAATCACCGGGCCGCGGCCCCTTCGCTGAAGAGGCGGTCCGCCTCCGCCGCCAGGGCGGTGTCGCGCGAGGTGAGGCCGCCCGCGTCGTGCGTCACCAGCGCCAGCGTCACCTTGCGCCACCGGATGTCGATGTCCGGGTGGTGGTCCGCGGCCTCGGCCGCCTTCGCCACGCGCTCCACGAAGGCGATGCCCTCCAGGAACGAGGGCGCCTCATAGGTGCGGCGGATCATCCCGCCCTCGTGCTTCCAGGCGGGGTGCTGGGTGAGGAAGGTCTGGAGCGCATCCGGGGAGAGCAACGTGCGGTCGTAGGCCATGGCGGCCGTTCTACCCGCTCCCCCGCCCGATGGAAGCCCCGGCGCGTTCAATGCGCCGGGCCCCGGTGTTTCATCTGTCTCATGTCAGGCGCGCGAAACCGCCTGCTTCCATTTTTCCAGGTGGCGCGCGCACCTCGGGCTTCATCTTCGGCTTGAAGGTCCGGTCCGCCTTCCACGCGCGGCGGATGGCGTCCGGGCTGGTCCACACGCCCGCACCCAGGCCGCCCAGGAAGGCCGCGCCCAGGGACGTGGTCTCCAGGTTGCGCGGACGGACCACCGGCACGCCCAAGAGGTCCGCCTGGTACTGCATGAGCAGGTTGTTGGCCGCGGCGCCGCCGTCCGCCTTGAAGACGGGGATGTCCCGCCCACTGTCGCGGCGCATGGCCTCCGCCAGGTCGTGGATCTGGAGCGCCACGCCCTCCAGCGTCGCGCGCGCCAGGTGCGCCACGGTGGTGGAGCGGTCGATGCCGGCGAACAGGCCGCGCGCCTCCGGGCGCCAGTGCGGCGCGCCCAGGCCCGCGAGCGCCGGGACGAAGACGACGTCCCCGGAGTCCTTCACGCTGGCGGCCAGCGCCTCCACGTCCGGGGCCTTCTTGATGACCTTGAGCCCGTCGCGCAGCCACTGCACGGCGGCGCCCGCGATGAAGGAGCTGCCCTCCAGCGCGTAGTGCGTGGTGTTGCCCAGCTTCCACGCCACGGTGGTGAGCAGCCCCGCGGTGGAGCGCACCGGCTGCGTGCCGGTGTTCATGAGGAGGAAGGCGCCGGTGCCATAGGTGCACTTGGATTCGCCGGGCTCGAAGCACGCCTGCCCGAAGAGGGCCGCCTGCTGGTCGCCGGCCATGCCCGCGACGAGGATGCCGTCCGGCAGGCTGCGCATGCCGCGCGTGGTGCCGTACACCTCCGCGTTGCCGCGGATCTCCGGCAGGCAAGAGCGCGGCACGCCCAGGAGCGAACACAGCTCGTCATCCCAGCTGAGCGTGCGCAGGTCCATGAGCAGCGTGCGGCTGGCATTGGACACGTCCGTGACGTGGGCGGCGCCGCCGGTGAGCTTGAAGACGAGCCACGAGTCCATGGTGCCGAAGCACACGTCTCCGCGCTCGGCGCGCTTCCTGGCGCCCTTGAGGTGATTGAAGAACCAGGTGAGCTTGGTTCCGGAGAAGTAGGGGTCCAGCACCAGGCCCGTCACCTCGCGCACGCGGGGCTCCACGCCCTGCGCCTTGAGCTGCTGACAGATGTCCGCGGTGCGGCGGTCCTGCCAGACGATGGCGTGGGCCAGGGGCTCGGCGGTCTCCCGGTCCCAGAGGCCCGTCGTCTCACGCTGGTTGGTGATGCCCACCACGGCGATGTCGCTGCCGGTGAGGCCGGCGCTCTTGAGGGCGCGGGCGATGCACCACTCGCTGGTGTTCCAGATGTCGATGAGGTTGTGCTCCACCCACGACGGCTTGGGGAAGTGCTGGGGCAGCTCCTTGTAGGAGCGGCCCACCACCTGCAACCGGGTATCGAGGATGGAGACGTGGGTTCCCGTGGTGCCCTGGTCCAGCGCCAGGACGTATCTCGCCTTCGCCATGCGTGCGGAGCCTCTCTCGTCGGCCAGTGGCCGGACACGGAAGGGGACCCTACTCCAAGCGGAGGCGCCGCCACTGACGGAGCGTGCGAGATGTCAGGCACCGGGAGCTGTCCGTGGAACGCTCCCGTGCCCGCGTGGGGGTGCCATGGCGGTGCGCCTTGCCGGGGGAAGTCCACGGTACTTCCCGGCGTCACCGTGCACGGCGACCCGCTTTCAGTACCCCGTGGCTCGCGAGCGGTTGTTGAGGAGGCGGCGCAGGCCGTAGGCGCCCAGGCCCGCGAGAATCATCCGGCCCAGCGAGCTGCCCGCCCCGGAGGACCTGCGTCCCCGGTAACCGTAGCCGATGGGATGGCGGCCGTAGGCGGTGCGGCCGCGGTTCCAGTCGCGGCTCCCGAAGCCGCGCCGTCGTGGCGCGCCCAACAGGTTGGAGAGCAATGCCATGGTGTCACTCCGTGGTGAGGGGTCCTGGCCCGTGCGCCGTGAAGGACGCGCGTGCATTGAAAGGTGGGCCTCACGCCGTGTGACGACACCCCGTGTCGAGCACGGCCCCCGGAGCGTCGAGTCCCGGGCCGGAGGGCAGGCGGGCGGTTTGCGAACGCGACGGCTACGGGAATGGGGTGGAGCCGGATGCACGGCATTGGACCCAGGGGGCACTGGCCGCCTGCCCCTCGAACGAAAGCGTCGGACAGGGGAGGCGTGGCCCACCCGGTTCCCTGCCCTGGAGGGCGTCTCCAGATTTCGCTCCAGTCGGGTGAAACGCATGGGGGTTCGTCATCCCTGTGGGACGGACCCCCATGTTCTCCTCAGGCGCGAGGGATGTGTCCCTGCTCACGAAGGAAGGCCACGGTGCGGGCCACGCCGTCCGCGAGCGGGGTGGGGCGGAAGGCCAGCTCCCGCTGGGCCCGCGCCGCGTTGACGCGCGCCTCCCAGCGCATGAAGGACAGCTGTCCGGGCGCGACGAGCGGCGTGAAGGGGAACACGCGCGCGAGCGGCGCGGACACGCGGGCCATGGCTTCGATGAGGAAGACGGGCGCGACCGGGGGCGGCTTGCCGGCAACCCCGGCGGCCAGGTGGATGGCGAGCGCGAGGTCCGCGTTGCTGACGAACTGGTCGGACACGAGGTAGCGCTCGCCGTTGACGCCATCCTTCGCGGCGGCGAGGTGCACGTCGGTGCAGCCGTCCACGTAGACCACGGACATGCCGCCCGGCGGCAGCAGCGGGGCCTTCTTGTTGAGCAGCTGGATGAAGAAGGAGTTGAGTCCCACGTGCACGGGGCTGGGGCCGTAGACGGCGGCCGGGTTGACGTAGACGACGTCCAGGCCCTGCTGGCGGATGGCCTCCACGGCGCGCTCGGCGTCCTGCTTGGAGCGCTCGTAGGCGGTGGGCTTGGGGTGCGGATCGACGTTGGCTTCGGTCAGCTCACCGCCCCGGGGCGCGGCGAAGACATCCATGGTGGACGTGTAGACCACGCGGCGCACTCGCGCGGCGTGCGCGGCGGACAGGACGTTCACGCTGCCCTGGCGGTTCACGCGGTCGAAGATGGAGTCATCCCGGTGCCACTGCTCCGGCATGCCCGCGGCGTGGAACACGAGCTCCACGTCATGCATCGCGGCGGGCAGGGTGCCCGGGGCCGTGACGTCGCCCTGGATGAGGTGCACGTTGGACGGGAGCAGCTTCGAGGCACGGGCCACGTCCCGCACGAGCGCGCGGACAGCGGCACCCTGCTTCACGAGCCGATGGGCAATGGCGTTGCCGATGAGGCCGGTGGCCCCGGTGACGAGGACGTTCATGAGGCCCGCAATCTAAGCCCCCGGACCTCCAGGCTGTACACCACCCCTCTGACGCGGACTTTCAAAAACCGGCCCGACAGTCGGACAGGTTCTCCGTGGCTCGCGTGGCAGGGCCGCCCCCTGCTGGGTCGCCCCATCTTGTCCGACAGTCGGACAGGTTCTCTCAGCCCCCTGCCGACGGGGAGGCCCTACGGCGTTCTTGCCTTCTCATCCATGACGACACGTTCATGCCCGAAGGGCTGGCCGGGCCTCCGTGCATCGTGGATGGCCGAGCCTTCGTGGCCATGAGGACCGCCGCGTCAGCGCCGCCGCGAGCCGCGCGCGCCGAGGGGCTCGGGGCGGGAGCGCAGCCCGTCGAAGAACATGGCGGTCAGCCGGGGAAGACGCTTGGGGTCCGGGGCGTCCTGCGCGGCGGCGAGGGAGATGGCCATCGCCATGCACACCACGTCATCCAGGAGGATGTCGCGTCGCACCTCGCCCGCGCGCTGGGCGGCCTCCAGCAGGCGCTGCCCTTCGGCCGTCGTCGCGTCACAGCCCGCGGTGTGGCTCTTGAGGACGATGCCCAGTGACGCCGCGAGCCCTTTGTACATGCCCGCGGAGTGCACGAGCTCCGACAGGAAGACGCGCAGCGCTTCGAGCGGGGGCTGGGCCTCCGAACGTTCGCGGCTCTCCCTCGCGAGCAGCAGGAGCCGTTCGTCGCACGTCGCGGCGAGGAGCGCCTCCCGCGACTCGAAGTGACGGTAGAGCGTGCCGATGCCGACCTCCGCCCGCTTCGCCACGTCATTGAGCGACGCGTCCGCGCCGCGCTCGGAGAACACCGCATGCGCCGCCATGAGCAGCCGCTCCCGGTTGCGCCGCGCGTCCGCGCGCAGGGCTCCGCCCGTCGCGTCCTCCACCGGTTGATTCTTTGAGTGCTTCATCGCCACTTGAAAAACGGAGGATAGCTCCGTATTCAACCGGAGCAACCCTCCGTTTGGCAAGGGAAAGGCAGGATCCCGATGGCGACGAAGCGTGAAACCGTGTTGGTGCTGGGTGCGACAGGCGTGCAGGGAGGCGCGACGGCGCGGGCGTTGCTGAAGGACGGCTGGCGGGTCCGCGCGCTCGTGAGGGAGCCGGCGGGCACGAAGGCCCGGGCGTTGGAAGCGATGGGGGTGGAGTTGGTGCGTGGAGACATGGGGGATCGCGCGTCGCTCGACCACGCGGTCGCGGGGGCCTATGGCGTCTTCAGCATCCAGCCCAGTTCGGGGCAGCAGGTGTACGGCGTCACGGATGAAGACGAGGCCCGCTTCGGAATGTCCATCGCGGACGCGGCGAAGGCCGCGGGCGTGGAGCACTTCGTCTACACGTCGGTGCTGGGGCTGCGTCCCGGGACGGGCGTGGGCCACTTCGAGAGCAAGTGGCGCATCGAGGAGCACATCCGTGCGAGCGGCCTGCGCGCGACCATCGTGAGGCCCGCGACGTTCATGGAGTTGCTGCTGATGCCGAACTTCACCCCGTCACGAGGGGCGCTGCAGTTCTTCGCCCATCCGGACCAGCCCATGCAGTTCATCGCGGGGGAGGACATCGGCGTGCTCGCGGCGCGCGTATTCGCGGATCCACGCACGCATGTGGGGACCGCGCTGGAACTGGCGGGGGATTCGCTGACCGGCAACGCGCTCGCGGAGAAGATTGGCCGGGCCACCGGGACATCCATCTCCTACGGGCGCTTCCCGCCAGAGGTGCTCGCGGCGCTCCCGTTCCTGGGCCGGATCGTGGAGTTGGTGGATGCCGGATGGGTGACCGGGGTCGCGGACATCGCGGCGCTGCGGCGGCTTGCGCCGGGCCTGCTCACGTTCGATGCGTGGCTGGAGCGCGGGGGCGCCGAGGCGTTCCGGGAGCGCTTCGCGGCATAGCGTCCTGCATGCGCTGGAGCTTCATCCCCACCTGCACGATGGTTTCGATGACCGGGAGGAGTTCCCGGCCCAGCAGGGTCAGCGAGTATTCGACCGACGGCGGTGAACTGGCGACGGCGTGACGCGTGAGCACGCCGTTCGCCTCCAGGGCGCGCAGCTTCGCGCTGAGCACCTTGGCGGAGATGCGAGGGATGTCGGAGCGCAGCTCGCTGAAGCGGCGAGGGTCTCCGCTCAGGCGCCAGACGATGTTCGCGGTCCACGCACCGCCAAGAAGACGCATGCATTCCGTGAGCGGGCAGAGCGGCGGAAGTGGCGGCGTCTTGTTCTTGCGGCGGCGGAGCATGCGCACCTCTCCGAATGGGTTACCAACGGGAAACCCCATTGTGGTGGTTACCGGAGGTTACCGCCTGTCCCGACGCGGCCGCGTCGTTATCCTCCGTGCATGTTCATCAACCTGCTGCGCTTTCGCTTCAAGGACAGCGTGTCCGAGGCGGAGAGGGCTCAAGCCCTGGAAGCCATCACCCGGACGGCGAAGTCGGAGGCCGTGTCGTTCTCTGTCGTCGGGAGGGACCTGGGGAACCCGGCTGACGGTTTCACCCACGCGTACTGCGTGGGCCTCGCGGACCTGTCCGCCCTGCGCCGTTACTTCGATGAACCCCTGCACCGCGCGGGGGACCTGCTCTTCCTGCCGCGCGTGGGAAGGCTCTGGCGCATGGCGCTGACCGACGATGCCGACCCCGCGCTGGGCGAGAAGATCCAGGCGATGCACGCGGAGAAGATGGCGGGGGACCCCGAGTGGGCCGCGCTGCTCGCCGCCATCCCCGACCTCCAGCTTCAGGGCTGACCAGGGGCATCCGCACACGCCCTGTCCCTGACTGCTTCGTCGCGTGCTAAGTCCCGCACGGTTCGACCTCAGGGGAGGGCGTCATGACAGGAGCCATCAGCCTGGAAGCGCTGGCGGCGTACATCCGGGACGCGTTCAGGGACGTGCACATGGATACCAGCACGCCGGACCTCTTCTTCTTCGCGGGGGAAGAGCGGAAGTTCCCCTTCGCGACCATCGTCACACACGACACCGAGCACGACTACCACTCGGAGCTGGACCGCGACGGCGTGTTCCGGCTGAACCTGGGCGTGAGCAAGGAGAGCTTCCAGAAGCTGTTCCCGGAGCCCGACCCGAACGTGGACTACGCGGACCTGGATGTGGTCCTGCCGCATCCGGTCTACGCGCGCATGTTCTGGCTGTGCGTGCTCAATCCCAGCCACGAGACGCTCCACGTGCTGCGCCCCTACCTGAAGGAGGCCCACGCCATCCAGCTACAGCGGGGCGCCCGGGGTTGAATCACGGCGTGCGGCTGCGCACCGTCTGCTCGTTCCGGGGCACGTCCGCGTACCCGGTCATCTCCAGGTAGCCGCGCCCCTGCACGGGCTGGCCCTCGCGCGTGCCATCCACCGTCACCGCGCCCTCCCAGTAGCGCACCAGCACCGGCAGCTCCTGGTCCGGCAGCTTCGGCGTCACGTTCAGAGACAGGGACACCTTGGGGACCTGGACGCGCCAGCCCGCCGGGTACTCGCCGCCGCGAGGGCTCTTCCAGGCGCCCTTCGGCTCCAACTGCATGTCGTCCGCGGTCAGGTGCACGGCGTCGCCCTTCGCGGGGACATACGTGCCCGCGCTGAACGCGTCCTTCGTCCCGTCCTTCTTGCGCAGCTGGTAGAGCATCAACTCGCTGCCGTCGGAGAGCTGGAGCGCGAACCAGTCCCAGCCCACCTGATCTCCGCTCAGCGCGCTGGTGCTCCATTCGCGGTCCATCCAGCTTTCACCCTGGACCTGCACCGTCTGCCCATCCACCGACACCGTGCCCCGCGAGGGCATGCGCGACAGCGAGTAGTAATAGGACGCGTTGCCCCGCTCCGGTCCCTTCTGGCTCAAGCCCCTGTCTCCCTCGAGCACCGGCGGCTTGCCCTCGTGCAGCGTCAACTCCAGCGTCACCCCGTCGCCCTGCGCGCGCAGGTGCATGGGCCACGTGTCGCTGCCTTCGCTGCGCACGTCCCAGTCCTGAAGCCAGACATGGAACGGCGTTCCCTCCGCGCCCGCCAGTCCCTGCGCCGCGCGGCTGAAGCGCTCCGTGACGTGGAAGCGACCGGCGCTCACGTCCGTCAGCGTGAAGTGCCCCATGAAGACCTGTCGCGTGGCCCAACCGGACTCCCGCTTCGACTGCTCCGGTGTCAGCGCGCTGCGGAACAGCGTGAACTGGTAGCCGAAGGCGCGCCCGTCCTGCGTCTCCAGGTTGCCCGTCCAGTACCACCACTCGGTGCGGAAGTCGGGGTGGGGGCCGTGGTCCTCCGGGAACTGGAAGGGCCGGGGCTCCATCGCGCGCGCGTAGCCCTCCGCGCCGCCGTCGCCGCCCATCGCGGACGCGACCGTCATTCCGCCAGCGTTCGCGGGCCCGCTGTTCTCCGTGTCCCGCAGCACCACGCCCACCGCCACGCCCAACGCGGCGAGCACCAACACCACCCCGATGACGAGTCCCCGCCCCATGTCTCACTCCTCCCGCAGCGCCATGGCCGGGTTCGCGCGCGCCATGCGCCACGCCGGGTACAGCCCCGCGAGCGCCGCTGCCACCAAGGCCAGCACCACCGCCTGGCCCACCACGCCGGGCGACACCACCAGCTGCAACGTCCACCCGAACGAACGTTGGTTGATGACGTGCACCAGCACGTAGGCCAGCGCCAATCCCAACGGCACGGAGAACAACCCCGCGAGCAATCCCAACAGCCCCGTCTGCAACGACACCATGCCCCACAGTTGTCCCGGCGTGAGCCCCGTCGCGCGCAGCACCGCGAACTCTCGAGCCCGCTCCAGTTGCAGGGACATCAGTGCGCTCAGCACGCCGACGAACGCGACGCCAATGGCCAGCAAGCGCAGCACCTGCGTGATGGTGAAGGTGCGGTCGAAGACCTCCATCGATGCCTGCCGCAGCGCCCGGTTCGCGCGCACGTTCAACGCCTGCTCACCGCCCGCGCGGTCGCGCACGTGGGCCACCAGTTCGTCCACGTCCTGCCCGGGCGCGGCGAAGAGGGACAGGCCAGACACACCCCGGTCCTCGTACCAGTGCTCATACGTGGCGCGCGGCATCAGCACCGTCCCCACATCCGAGCCATAGTCGAAGTACACGCCCGCCACGCGGAAGTCGTGCGGCCCCTTGTCCGTGGCGACCCGCAGCGTGTCGCCCACGTGCACGTTCCGGTGGAACGCGAACGGCTCCGACACGATGAGCGCATCCGTTGACGCGTCCAACTGCCGCCACACGTCCTCCGCGCGCCCTTCCTTGAAGCGGTACGTCCGCTCGTGGCCCTTCGCGAAGTCCACCGCGAGCAGGTCCGTGTCCACGTCGTTGATGCGCACGTGGATGACCCGGATGGAGCCGCTCGCCTCGACGCCGGGCGTGGACCGCAGCTTCTCCGCGAGCCCCGGCACCAGCGACGAGTCCCCGCGCCGCGCCACCAGTGACGGCGGCGACACGAACACGTCCGCTTGCAGCGCGGACTCCAGCCACGCCGCCACCGTGCCCCGGAAGCTGGACACCATCAGGCCCACGCCCACCGTCGTCGCCACCGCGACCATCAGCGCCGCCAGCGCCACCGCCGTGCGCGACAGGCTCGCAGTCACCCCGCGCGCCGCCATGCGTCCCAACGGACCGAACATCGCGCCCAGGGGCCGCGCCGCCGCCACGGTCAGCTTCTCCGTCACCCAGGGCACCAGCAGCGCGCTGCCCAGCAGCACGCCGAAGAGGCCCGTGTACGCTGGCAGCAGCGCCTGCGTGGGCCACGCGAGCACCGCCGCCGCGACGGCCAGGAGGACCAACCCCAGCACCGCCAGCCGGGGCGCCCGGCCGCGCGACACGTCCTCCACCGTCGACCGCCGCAGCGCTGTCACCGGCGCCGCCCGAGCCGCCTCCCACGCGGGCACCAGCGCCGCCAGCACCGTCGCGCCCAGCCCCAGGCTCAAGCCCTTGAACAACGTGAACGGCTCCAACGACAGACGCCGCACGTTCACCACGAAGTACAGGTCATTGATGGTGCGGGTGATGAGGCCCACCAGTCCGCTGGCCATCAGGATGCCCAGGAGCAGCCCCGCCGCGGTGCCCACGATGCCCAACAGCAGCGCTTCACCCAGCACCACCGCGAACAGCTCCCCGCGCGTCACGCCCACCGCGCGCAGCCGGCCCAGCATCCCGCGCCGCTGCACCACGGAGAACGTCATCGTGTTGTAGATGAGGAACATCCCCACCACGAGCGCCAGCAGCGACAGCGCGGTGAGGTTGGTGCGGAACGCCCGCGTCATCTGCTCCACCGTGCCCGCGCGCCCGGAGGTCTGGAGCAGCTCCGCGCCCGGCGGCAGGGTGGCTCGCAGCAGTGCGGCCTGCGCCTCTCCGCCCTTCAAGCGCAGGTCCACGCGCGTCAGCCGGCCCTCCATGCCCAGCACTTCCTGCGCGGTGGAGATGTCCGCGATGAGCAGCGACTCCAGCGCGCGCTCCGTCGTCTCCTGCGCGGGCGTCAGCAGGGCGGACACGCGCAGCTCCCGGCGAAGCCCCGTCACCGTCACCGGCAGCGTGTCCCCCGCCTTCACGCCCAGGCTCCGCGCCGTCTTCGCGCCCATCACCACCGTGCCGGGCCGCGTGAGCAGTGTTCCAACGTCTCCCACCGCGCCGCCCGTGGAGAAGTCCCGGAAGGGCGCCTCCGCGAACGGATCCAACCCCAGCAGCGTGAGCGTGCGGTGGTTGCCGCCCTCCACCTGCACGAAGCCCTGCACCACGGGCGCCGCGTCCGGCGCGTCCGGCCGCAGCTTCAGCGCCGTGTAGACACCCTCCGGCAGTCCGGACGTGCCTCCGGTGATCTGATGCGTGGCGCGGCCCGCGACGACGTCCGTGGACTGCTCGAAGGCGCGCAGCGCGCTGCCGCTCGCCAGGTCGATGGACACCACCACCGCCACGCCCATGGCGATGCCCAACAGCGACAGCGCCGTGAGCCACGGGTGCCCGCCCAGGTGCCGCAGGCTGGAGCGTGCGAGCAGCGCCCTCATGGCGTCCTCCGGCCGCGCGCGCCGCCGGGCTTCTCCACCAGCCGCCCGTTCTCCATCATCAGCACGCGGTCCGCGCGCTCCGCCATCGCGGGCTCGTGCGTGACGATGAGCGCGCACGCGTTGCCCTGCCGGGTGAGCCCCTCCAGCAGGTCCAGCACCTGACCGCCCGTCTCCTCGTCCAGGTTGCCCGTGGGCTCGTCCGCCAGCAGCAGCGGCGGGGAGTGGGCCAGGGCTCGCGCCACCGCCACGCGCTGCTGCTCACCGCCGGACAGCCGGTCCGGGAAGCTGTTCGCGCGACCACCCAACCCCACGCGCTCCAAGAGCTCCCGTGCCCGCGCGCCGGCCTCCGCGCTCGAACGGCCGAGCAGCTCCAGCGGCAGCCGCACGTTCTCCTCCACCGTCAGCGTGGGCAGCAGGTTGAACGCCTGGAAGATGAAGCCGATGCGCTCGCGGCGCAGCAGGGTGCGGTCGCGCTCGGGGAGGCGCCCCAGGTCGCGGCCCTCCACCCGGATTTCGCCGTGCGTCGCCTGGTCGATGCCGCTGATGAGGTTGAGCAGCGTGGACTTGCCGGAGCCGCTGCGGCCCAGGAGCACCACGAACTCGCCCCGGTGCAGGGCGAGCGACGTGCCGGAGAGCACCTCGCGCACGGAATCGCCTTCCGCGTAGGACTTGGTGACGGCGCGCAGCTCGACGAGGGGAGCCGAATCAGGAGGAGAGGAGGGCATGCCTGTCATCCGACATAACGGATGTCCGGCGGCCGTGAGCGTCTACCTGACCCGGAGGGACGGATGCCCGCTACTGGACGCCAGCAGCGCCAGGGAGCGCTCAGCCCATGACACCTGGCAGGTTGTCCGAGTTGCTTTTCGTGCGTGCCGGCACGTCCCGGTGTTTGATGGCTGCCTCTTCTCGCCGGAAGCCTTGCCTTCCGCCGGGGTAGGGGGGGCCACACATGAATGAAGCCCAGGCCGGGTGGGTCGCGGCGTCCGGCGGTGCGCCTCCGCGACTGCATGAGCTGCTTCAGCAGCTTCCGGCCTTCTTCGGCCTCTACCGCGGCCCCGGCCACCTCATCGAGTTCAGCACCTCCACGCGCCTGACGCTGCTCGACACGCGAGGCCAGGTGGGCGTCCCGCTGCGCGAGGCCTGCCCCCAGCTGGCGGGCCCCGGCTGGCACGACGCCTGGGACCGCGTCTTTGCCACCGGCGAAGCGCTGCACCTGCGCGAGGCCTCCGCCCGCGTGCGTCCAACCGACGAGGAGCTCTTCTTCAACATCTCCCTCCTGCCGCGGCGCGACACGCAGGGACAGGTGGAGGGCGTGCTCGCCTTCGCGGTGGACGTGACGGAGCTCGTGTGCACCCGCCGCGCCGCGTGGACCACCGCCGCCTGGCGCACCGAGCGCCTCCAGGCGATGACCGCCGCGCTCTCCGAGGCGCTCACCCCCGCGCAGGTCGTGGAGGTGGCCGCGCGCGAAGGCGCCCTCGCCATGGGGGCCCTCACCGGCCTGGTGGTGGTGCCCACGGGCTCGGCCCAGGACGTCTTCGAGCGCGTCGCCGCGCACGGCTTCTCGCCCGGCGAGCTGGAGGATTGGCAGCGCTTCGAGGTCTCCGCGACCTGTCCCCTCACGGACGTGACGCGCACCCGCGAGCCCCGCGCGCTGAGCACATGGACGGAGTGCATGGCCCGCTACCCGCGCCTGGCCCAGTTATCCCGTGAGCGGACCCTGGAGGCGTGGGCCGCCGTGCCGCTGGTGAGCGGGGGGCGCGTGTTCGGCGCGCTGGGCCTGGGCTTCGGCGACGCGCGCGACTTCGACGCCGCGGAGCACGCCTTCCTGCTGACGGTGGGCCGCTTATGCGCGCAGGCGCTGGACCGGGCCCGGCTCTATGACGAAGAGCGCGCGGCCCGCGGCGTCGCGGAGGCCGCCAGCCGCGCCAAGGACGCGTTCCTCGCCACGGTGTCCCATGAGCTGCGCACGCCGCTCACGTCCATCCTCGGCTGGTCGCAGATGCTGCGGCAGGGCCTGCTGGGCGAGGACAAGCGCCAGCGCGCGGTGGAGGCCATCGAGCGCAACGCCCGCGCCCAAAGACAGCTCATCGAGGACCTGCTCGACATCAGCCGCATCGCCAGCGGACGTCTGCGATTGGAGCCCGTGCCGCTGCAGCTGGGCCACGTGGTGGAGGCGGCGCTGGACGCCGTCAAGCCCACGGCGCTCGCGCGCGAGCTGACGCTCCACGTCTCCGTGGACGCGGACGGCGTGCCGCTGTTCGGCGACCCGGACCGGTTGCAGCAGGTGGTGTGGAACCTGCTCTCCAACGCCATCAAGTTCACCCCGCCCGGCGGCCACGTGACGGTGACCGCGCGCACGCGCGACGACGGCGCGGAGCTGGTGGTGCGCGACAACGGCGAGGGCATCCCGGCCGACTTCCTGCCGTTCCTCTTCCAGCGCTTCCAGCAGGCGGACACCGGCGTGAGCCGCCAGCACGGCGGCCTGGGCCTGGGCCTGTCCATCGTGCGGCACCTGGTGGAGCTGCACGGCGGCACCGTGACGGCCGCCAGCGACGGACAAGGCAAGGGCGCCACCTTCACCGTCGTGCTGCCGCGCATGCGCGGCAGCACGACCCCGGGCTCCTCACGCGAGCCGCGCCCCGTGGAGGGCCTCACGCTGCCGCGCTTCCCGGAGCTGGAGGGCCAGCGCGTGCTGGTGGTGGATGGCCAGCCGGACGCGCGCGAGTGGATGTCCGTGCTGCTCACCCGCGTGGGCGCGCACGTGCTCACCGCCACCAACGTCACCGACGCCATGGACGAGGTGCGCCGCTCCCCGCCCACGGTGCTGGTGACGGACGTGACGCTGGCCGGCGAGGACGGCTATTCGCTCCTGTACCGGCTGCGCGCGCTGCCCTGGGAGGCTGGAGGCGGCGTGCCCGCGCTCGCCGTCACCGCCGCCGCGCGCCGCGAGGACCGTGACCGGGCCCTGCGCGCGGGCTTCAGCGCCTTCGTCACCAAGCCGCTCGACGCGGTGGAGCTGCTCACGGCGGTGGCGCGCCTGGCGCCGGCCCTCCCGGCCAGCCCCTGAGGTCCTCCTCTTCGCGCCACGGCTGGAGGAAGTCCCCCACCTCGCGGGCGAGCCTCGCTCCGCACACGTCGCGCGGGATGATGTGGAAGCCCTCCGGATAGGCCACGAGCCGCACCTCCCGGGCCGCCGTCATCCGGCGCGCGAGCCAGCGTCCTCCCTCCGGATCCACCACGTGGTCCTGCTCCGCGGTGGCCACCAGCACCGGGCAGCGCACGCGGGGCGCGTCCACCACGGCCAGGTCCTGCAGCGCGCACAGGTCGCGCAGCCGGGCCACCGGGAACGCGGGCAGCACCGGCGCCTGCGCCAGCGCCTCCGGGTCGGAGATGTCCGTGCCGCCCTTGTCCACCCACGGCGTCGTCCACTCGAGCAGCGGCGTGCGGCACAGCTGGCGCACCAGCGCCATGCGCGCGCCCCGGAAGCGCACCGCGGGCGCCACCAGCGCCAGCGCGTGCACGGCCTCCGGCTGGTGCGCGGCCAGCCGCAGCGCCAGGAGCGCGCCCATGGACAGTCCGGCGACGAACACGCGCCTGTACCCGGAGAGCGACGCCAGCGCCTCGTCCGCGCAGGCCTGCCAGTCGTGGAAGTCCACGTCCAGCATCGCCTCCGGCGTGGTGCCGTGGCCCGGGAGCCTCGGCGCCACCACGCGCATGCCCCGCGCCGCCAGGGCCTCGCCCAGCGGGCGCACCTCCCACGGGCTTCCGGTGAAGCCATGCAGGAGCAGGCAGGCGTCCTTCCCCCGCCCCAGGGCGAAGGGCGCGGTGGACTCCCCGTCGATGTCCCGCCAGCGCGTGCTCACGGGGAGGACACTGGCCACGGCGGGCCCCAGGCGCTATGCCGCCTGACTCATGGCCGACACTCCGACGAAGCCCCCCGAAGTGCAGCTCCAGGTGCAGATGACCGAAGAGGTGGCCAATGGCCAGTACAGCAACCTGGCCCTGGTGAACCACACGGACACGGAGTTCGTGCTGGACTTCCTCTACGTGCAGCCGCAGCAGCCCCTGGCCCGCGTGCGCTCGCGCATCATCACCAGCCCGCGCCACCTGAAGCGCTTCCTGAAGATGCTCCAGGACAACCTCCAGCACTACGAGGCGCGCTTCGGCACCATCCCCCTGGGCGAGGACGAAGGCCCCCGGCACTGAAGAAGGCGGGGTCAGCCGGGACTTTCCCTCGCGGCCATTCCCGGCGCACACTGCGCGGCATCGTGTTCCGAGCCCTCGTGTTCGCCGCTGCCCTGCTGTCCGCCGCCCACGCCTCCGCCCAGTGCACCGGGGACGGAGTGCAGCTGTACCCCGCGCCCGGCGGCATCGTCCCCACCAACATGCGCCTGCTGCTGGAAGGCGTGGGCACCGCGAAGTCGCCGGTGCTGGGGCTGGTGGGCAAGCCACTGAAGCTCGTCTCCACCGACCACGAGGTGAAGCTCAAGGTCACCAAGGGCTGGGAGAGCTCCCTGGGCCGCGCCACCATCATCCTCAAGCTGGCGGAGCCGATGCAGCCCGGCAAGCGCTACTTCCTGAACCTGCAGGAGGTGCTCCCCAACGTCGCCCTCCTCAATGGCCAGGTGGGCGCGCAGCCCTCGTGGATGAGCGGCAAGGGGCCGGACACCAACTCCCCCAAGTGGGTGAAGCGCCCCGCCGTGTCGGAGGGCTTCGTGCGCCGCTCGCCCCAGGGCATCGCGCGCTTCGTGAAGCTCAACCTGGCCCTGCGCGAGGAGAGCCCCGCGTTCCTGGTGGTGAAGCTGTCGCCGCGGCGGCTGGGCCTGTCCCCGCAGCAGTACATGCTGCCCGTGCAGGGCACCACGGCTTATCTGGGCCATGAGGCCTGCGGGGGAGCGTTCGCGCTGGAGGACGGGCGCAGCTACCGCGCGCGCATCGAGGCCTTCGACGCGGCAGGCAACCTGGCGCCGTCCACGCCACCCGTGGACTTCGAGGCCCCGTCCGCCCAGGGCCCCTAGTAGTGTGTCCGCCCGTTCAACCCGAGACAGGGAGACAACGGGCATGACGGCGACGGTGGACGTGGAGGGCTTGAAGGGGCGCATGGCCGCCTTCATCCAGAAGCTCCAGGACGACATCTGCGGAGCGCTGGAGGAACTGGACGGCCAGGGCCGCTTCCGCGAGGACGCGTGGAGCCGCCCGGGCGGCGGCGGTGGCCGCAGCCGCGTGCTGGAGGAGGGCGCCGTCCTGGAGAAGGCGGGCGTGAACATCTCCATCGTCCACGGCGAGCTGGAAGAGGCCTTCGCGAAGAAGCTCCAGGGTGAGGGCCGCACCTTCTGGGCCGGCGGCCTGTCGCTGGTGCTGCACCCCAAGAGCCCGCACGTGCCCACCGTGCACGCCAACTACCGCTTCATCCAGCAGGGAGGCCGCGCGTGGTTCGGCGGCGGCGCGGACCTGACGCCGTACTACCTGGACGAAGCGGACGCGGCCCACTTCCACCGCGTGCACAAGGCCGCGTGCGACGCGCACGACCCCGCGTACTACCCGCGCTTCAAGGCCGCGTGCGATGCGTACTTCCACCTGCGCCACCGCGGCGAGGCGCGCGGCGTGGGCGGCCTCTTCTTCGAGAACATGGGCGGCGACCTGGAGCGCGAGTTCGCGTTCGTGCAGGCGTGCGGCAACAGCTTCATCCCCGCGTACCTGCCCATCGCGAAGAAGCACAAGGACACGCCGGTGACGGACGCGCAGCGCTTCTGGCAGGAGGTGCGCCGCGGCCGCTACGTGGAGTTCAACCTCGTCTACGACCGGGGCACCATCTTCGGCCTGGAGACGCAGGGGCGCACGGAGTCCATCCTCATGTCGCTGCCGCCGCGCGTGCGCTGGCGCTACGACCACCACCCGGAGCCCGGCACGCCCGAGGCCCGGCTGGTGGAGGTGCTGCGCAATCCCCGGGAGTGGGCCTGATGGCCCCGGCCCCGGAGCCCGGCCCCGCGCGCCCTCGCAACACGGCGGTGCGCGTGGGCATCGCCGTCACCGTGTTCGCGGCGGTGGCCGCCACCGCCCTGTTCATCTTCTGGCTCCCCGCGATGAAGGGCGCCGGCGGCGCGACACCGCAGCAGGTGGCCAACGAGGCCCGCGTGCAGGTGCTGGCCCTGTGCGACGCGGTGCAGGGCTTCCGCGACGAGCACGGCGACTACGTGCCCATCGCGCCCTTTCCCGTCCCCGTGCCCCAGCACGGCGAGGCCGTGCCCTTCCCGAAGGACCACGAGGACTTCCGCCGCATCGGCTTCGACCCCGGCCCCGTCACGCACCTCCAGTACGAGGTGCGCGTGGAGGAGAGCCCCGTGGGTGAGCCGGAGGTGTCCTGCTTCGCCCGCGTGGACACGAACGGCGACGGCCTCAACGCCGTGTACCGCGTCCGCCTGGATGCCAACGGGATGACGACCCCCGTGGAGGTGGAGCACGAGGGCGAGTAGCCCCCCATGCAACTCGGGGTTCTCGTTGTGAGAGAATCCCCCGTGATGGGAAACGTCGGCGACATCCGCGGGCCCCGCGGTCCTTCCGGCTCCGGTGGGCCCCGCTCCGGCGGTGGGCCCTCGGCGCCCGCGACCCCGTCGCCAGCGTCTCCGTTCCGCGATGACGGGATGGAGACCTCCACTCCCACCACCTCGCCCGGCGACCGCACCCGCATCGGCGCTCCGCCCATGGGGCTTCCGCCAGCGGCGGATGGCGGCGCTCCGCTGGAGCCCGGAGGGGAGCACGTCGACGCGGGCCCCCCCGGTGACGAAGGCCTGGAGACCGGCGCCTCCCCGGAGAGCGGCGGCGCGGAGGGCACTCCCAAGGACGTGGGCGCGCGCTCGGCCCGCGTCGGCGTTCCCTCCCGGAGCAGCGGGACGACCCGCGCGCCCCGCGCGGACGCCGGCACGGGCTTCGAGTCCCCCGGCACGGCCGCCCAGGCGCCCCGCCGCAAGGGCAGCGATGGCTTCCGGACGCCGGGCGCGGAGGGCCCCATCACCGCCAGCCCCTACCTGGGCGCGGGCGAGGCGCGCGGGCCGGTGCTGGACGTGGAGTCGCTCATCCCCTCCGACCTGGAGCACCTGGAGGGCCAGCTCGCGGTGGGCAAGCGCTTCGCGTCGGACGGGGCGCTGCTGGCCGCGCAGGTGCGGCCCTCGTCGCTGCCCTCGTCGGACCGCGTGGCCCGGCTGTGGACCTTCTTCGCCGCCTACGCGGAGGCCGCCGCCCGCTATCCCCCCACGCCGGAAGGCCAGGCCGCCTTCGCGCAGGCCCTCAAGGACCAGGGCTTCGCCGGGCTCCAGGACGCCCACACCGGACAGAACGGCGTGGAGGCCGGGATGTGGGTGATGGACGCGCCCTCGCCCGAGGAGGCCCGCGAGCGCGCGGACGCCGTCCGCCTGGAGCCTCCGCCCGACGTGCGCCACTCCGAGCAGGCCGCCCCGCTCACCCCCGGCCTCTACCAGCCCCTGCCCGGGCCCTTCGCGCGCCGGGACGCCCACGGGCAGGGCCTCCAGAACGACGACCCCCGCGACCGCACGGACCGGCGGTTGGGGGGCCGCATGCTCTGGAACGTGCTCCACGCCTTCCGCGCCGGCCCGGAGGAGGAGACGGCCGTCAGCCAGGCGCAGTGGGACCGGATGGTGTTCGGGGCGCTGCTGGCCATGGTGGGCCTGGCCCTGGCCGCCATCGCGCTCGTCAGCTCCCTCTAGCGGCGACCGGGCGCGTCGAAAGCCTTGGGCTTCGCGTGGCCTGTGCTACGGTGCCGCGCACTTGGCCACCGACGACCTCACACTCGTCAAGCGCGTCCGCAGCGGGGACCAGCGCGCCTTCAAGCTCCTCGTCGAGCGTTACCAGCGCAAGGTGTACGCCGTCGCGCTCGGAATGCTGAAGGACAAGGAGGAGGCGATGGACGTCTCCCAGGAGGCGTTCGTCAAGGTCTACAAGTACCTGGACCACTTCAAGGGCGACGCGTCCTTCTACACGTGGCTCTACCGCATCACGTCGAACATCTGCATCGACGTGCTGCGCAAGCGCCGCGGCGGCGGTGAGCCCGTGGAGTTCGACGAGACGCAGGACGTGGACCTCTCCGAGGCCCGCATCGGCGCGCTCGGCAGCCGCCTGGGGACCAACCCCCAGAAGAGCGCCCTCCGCAAGGAGCTGGCGGAGAAGATCCAGGAGGCCCTGGCCACCGTGCCGGAGAAGCACCGCGCCATCCTCCTGCTGCGCGAAATCGAGGGAATGTCCTACGAGGACCTGGCCCGCACGCTGGACATCCCCAAGGGCACGGTGATGAGCCGGCTCTTCCACGCGCGCGCCAAGGTGCAGAAAATCCTCGGGGATTATCTGGAGTTGGACGAAGCCAAGAGCGGAGTGGGCAATGAATGAGGGTGCCGGAAAGCACCCTCGAATATCCGTGGGGCGCCGCCCGTCCCCACCGACGAATTCCCACCAGCCCGCAGGGTGAAGAGTATGGCCGGAAATCCCGCGTGTGAGCGTTTCGTACCGCTCCTGTCTCCCTACATCGACGGTGAGCTCGCTCCTGGCGAGCGTGTGCACGTGGAGCGGCACCTGGCCGCCTGCCGGGACTGCACGGGCCGCGCGGCGGACCTGCGCGCCGAGTCCGGGCTGCTCCGGGTGGGCCTGGACATGGCGGTGGACGACGTCGACTTCAAGGACTTCGCCCAGAAGGTCATGGCGCGGGTGACGCCGGAGAAGCCGCCCCTCCTGGAGCGGATGCGGCTGGCCCTGTCGGAGATGTTCCTCTACCAGCGGACCGCGATGATCTCGTCGCTGGCCACCGCCGCGGTGGTGGTGCTGGTGGCGCTGCCGCTGGTGCTGCGCGACAACGCCCCGGAGGGCTACGCCGCCGAGCGCATGACGGTGAAGTCCATCCAGTCCTACCAGGGCGCCCGCGTGGCCCCGGTGGTGATGGAGACCGAAGGTGGCGGCTCCATCATCTGGATGGTGGACGAGCAGGAGCAGGCCCCCGAGCCCGCGAAGGACGCCGCCGGGCAGAAGAAGCCGGGCGTGACCGAGCCCCAGGAATCGAGCGTGGAGTCGCAGGACGAGGAAGGGCCGCCGTCGCCGGCTCCGTCCGTCCCGCCTCGGCCCACCGGAGGAGCACTATGACGAAGCCGACGTGGGCGGTGCTGACGCTGCTGTTCGCCGTGGGGTGGGTGCTGGGGCCCACGACGGCCTTCGCCCAGGAGCAGAAGGTGAAGGTCCAGGTGGAGGTGGTGCTGGCCTCCAACAAGGGCACGGTGGTGGACCCGCCGGAGCTGAACAAGATGAAGGAGGCCTTCCAGAAGCAGAACTTCAGCTTCACCTCCTTCAAGCGCATGTCGCTGGACACCGTGGAGGTGAGCGCCCAGAAGCCCACGGAGGTGAAGCTCCCCAACGGGACCAACGCGTCGCTTCAGCTGCTGGGGATGAAGGACGGCACCGCCACGCTGCGCGTCACCATCCCGAACCAGTCCTCGGTGGAGGTGGAGCTGGGCCGCCAGGGCGCCGTGTACCAGAAGGCCGGCAAGCACGTGGGCGGCGAGCTCATCCTCGCGCTGGTGCCGCCGTCGAAGTAGCGAGGTGAGACGTGAGTCGTGACGGATGCGCGCCGCCCTGGAGGCAGGCGCCGTCCGGTGAATCCCGGCCCTGACGCCTGGATGGCCCCCTCCTCCCCGGGCGGCCCCGCGTCAGGGCTTCTTCGTTCCTGAATCCCGCCCGTTCCTCGCACATCCACCCCTGCGTGGACGGAGCGCGGCCCTGGCGCCGGAGGGCTCCGTCCCGCGCCTGACGTGCGCCCGGGTGCGCGTGGCACCGGAGGGCAGGAAAGAGGGCGGAACTACCTGGAGCCGGGCTGAAAGAATGTCAGTCCTTTCCATTTCCTAGAAAGGGATCCGGCCTTTCTTCCCTCGGAAAACGCAGGGTTGGGCGGCGGCACGGCAGTTGCTCTTGGGTCTGAGGGCAGGGCGGGCGGGACGGTGGGCGGGCAGGGCGGCGGGGCGGGACGGGGCAGCAAGGCAGGACGGGGCGGGGCAGCAAGGCAGGACGGGGCAGGGCGGGTCGGGGCGGTACGGGGCAGGGCGGGACGGGGCAGCAAGGCGGTACGGGCGGGACGGGGCAGGGGCGGTACGGGGCGGTACGGCGCAGCACGCAGACGGGCAGACACTTCATCCTCGGAGAGCAAGACCATGGCGACCAAGACCCAGAAGCAGACCATCCAGCGCAAGGCCCGTCAGATGAAGGCGAAGACGGTGAAGGCCGTGTCCAGCGCGGGCAAGCAGGCCAGGCGCGTGCAGGTGACGCTCGGCGACCTGATCGCCGCGGCCTTCGACACCGTGGGGGGCGAGGCTCGCAAGGTCGCCAGGGTTGTCTCCTCGACCGACATGACGCTGGCGACCGGAAAGCACATCGTCTTCGTAGGGTGATGCTTCCGCCGGCCGGGCGCGGACGACATCAGGAATCCACTCCAGGGCCAGGTGACCGACGTGAAACGCATCCTCATCCCCGGACGCAACTGCTGGACGCGTTCGGAAACGCATGACGCGGGCGTGCTGGTGGACGCCCGGGCTTATTACCGCGAGCTGTACAGGGCCATCCGCAAGGCCCGCCGCTCCATCGTCATCACCGGTTGGCAGTTCGACAGCGACGTGACGTTGCTGCGCGGTGACGACCTGGAAGAGGCGAACGGAGGCGAGGTCCGGCTGCTGCCGCTGTTGGACCAGATGTGCCGGGAGAACCCGGAGCTGCACGTCTACATCCTCGCCTGGGACTTCAGCATGCTGCTCGCCATGGAGCGCGAGTGGATGCAGAACGTGCTCTTCAACTGGACCACGAACGAGCGGCTGCGCTTCCGCTTCGATTCCTCCAGCCCGCTCTACGGCGCCCATCACCAGAAGCTCGTCGTCGTCGACGGCGTGATGGCGTTCACCGGCGGCATGGACGTGTGTGACTGCCGCTGGGACGACCGGGACCACCCCGCGCGCTCGAAGCTGCGCTGTGACTCCGGACGCGACCCGCACGGGCCCTACCACGACGTGCAGACGGTGCTGACCGGCCCCGCGGTGAAGCCGCTCGCGGAGCTGTTCGAGGCGCGCTGGGCGCACTCGGGCGGAGGCGAGCTCCACCTGGAGCCCGTGAACCGCGACGACCTGACTTTCGAAGCGACGATGCCCGCGCCTCCGGGCCCGGTGGCCATCAGCCGCACCTTTGGAAAGACCCTCCTGCCTCCCCAGGAGGAGGTGCAGGAGATCCGCGCGCTGTACGTGGACGCCATCGACGCGGCCGAGCGCTTCATCTACATCGAGAACCAGTACTTCTCTTCACGCGCCATCTACGACGCGCTCGTCAAGCGCATGCGCGCGGCGGGACGGCCGCGGCTCCAGGTGATGCTGGTGCTGCCCCGTCAGCCGGAGGCGCTGCGCGAGCAGATCGCCATGGGCGTGGCCCAGGTGCGCCTCCTGCGCTCGCTGCGCGAAGTGGCCCGGGAGACGGGCCACGGCTTCTCCGTGTACGGCTCGGCGGCGAAGGACGAGGACGGCTCGGACGTCTTCACGTACATCCACTCGAAGGTGCTCATCGTGGATGACGCCTTCATGACCATCGGCTCCGCGAACACGACCAACCGCAGCCTGGGGTTGGACTCGGAGCTCAACCTGAGCTGGGAGGCGGAGCGCCCCGGGGACGCCGTGTCGCGCGCCATCCGCCGCGTGCGCGTGTCGCTGATGGCGGAGCACGCGGGCCTCTCGGGGGTCACGGCGCTGCGCCCGCTGGTGGACGCGGCGCACGTGGTGGAGACGCTGGACCCACTGGCCCAGGAGGGGCAGCACCGGCTGCGCCCGCACCCGCTGGAGACGGTGTTCGACCAGAACCCCCTCTTCAAGCCGCTGGAGCCGGAGGAGCTCCTCATCGACCCGGAGGAGTCGGTGCTGGACGAGTCCCTCTTCGAGGCGCTGCACAAGGGCGACGACGGCCTCTTCGCCTCCGGCGTGCGCCTGCTGTCGCGCCTGCTCGTGGGGCGGTCGTGCGACACGGCCCGGCGGCACAGCGCCATCCTGCCCTGCGCTCCCGTGCAGGAGGAGGGCGGGACGGCGGAGCACTGAAAGCTAGCGGCGGGCGAAGTCCACGCCCACGCCAGCGCCCGCGCTCACGCCCTGCACCAGCGTGCCGTCCGGCTGCGGGAAGGTCTGCGTGGAGCCGGCGCCCCAGATGTACATCGCGGGCAGCACGCGCTGACGGAACTCCGCCGCCACCGAGTAGCGGGGCTTGTCACCCAGCCCCACCACCACCACGCGCGCGATGCCGCGCGACTCGCCGCCCGGGCTGCTGAAGCTCAGGGACAGGTCACCGTCCGCGCGGCCGAAGGCGGAGTACTCCACGGCGCCGCTGGCCACCACCTCCGGAGAGTCCGGCCCGTCACCTCGCGCCACGGACACCTCCAGGTAGCCGGAGAAGTCCTTGGGCACGCGCTGGTCCGACTGCGGCTCCTCGGAGAGGCCCACGGCGGAGAAGCGCGACAGCTCGTAGCCCGCGCCGAAGTAGCCGAAGCGGAAGCCGCCGCCCTGCCGGCGCCCCTGCACCGTGACGCTCAGCTGCGTGCCCTTGAAGTTGCCCTCGAACGCGACGCCCAGCAGGCCGCCCACGTCCTGCGCGCCACCGTTGAGCCGCGCGCCGCCGGCGACCAGGGCCCACGAGCGCAGCCGCTCGCCCTTGTACATGGCGAACTCGCCGCCCACGGACGCCACCGTGGCCGCGGGCGTCACCCCGCCGGCCTCGCCGAAGTCGTGCGCCGCGGACGCGCGCACCAGGTAGCGGTCGTGGTTCCCCTCGCTGTCGCTGGCGATGCGGCCGATGTCCAGCAGCAGCTCGCCGGAGAACACCCGCGCGGCGAGCACGTCGCTGGCCAGCAGCTGCACCCGCGCGGGCCCCGCGGTGAACGACAGCGTGCCGCCCGCCGGGTGGTAGTTGGGGTTGAGCTGGTTGTCGTAGCGGTTCACCAGGTAGCCGCGCCCCAGCGACTCCTCCAGGAACGGCTGCACGCGCAAGCCGAAGCGGCCGGACTCGTCGCCAATGCGCAGGAGGCGCACCACCTGGCCGTAGTCGCTGCGCTCGTCCCAGTCCTCGCGCCGCAGCCACGCGCCGTAGTCCTGGTCCTTCTGCTTCGGCTCGCTGTCCAACAGCCGGAAGCGCAGCGGCGCCCCCAGCATGAACGCGAAGTCCTCGCCGCCATCCACGCCCAGCGACGGGTACGCGTAGCCGAACAGGTCCTGTTTTCCGCCCCGCGTCCCGGACGGGAAGCTCAGCGGCCCCACCTCCAGGAGCGCCCGGAACCCGATGCCCCCGGAACCCCCCGGGCTCCCCGAGGACTCCGGCGCGGAGAAGCTCTCCTGCGGCGGATCATTGGGGACCTCCTCGATGGTGGAGGACTGGGAGTGAAGCAGGGCGATCAAAGCCACGAAGGGAGCACCAGTCATTGGTGCTCACTCTAGTTGGCGAGGCGCGAGGTGGACAGACGAATACCCGGTACGGCCCGCGAGCGGGCTTTCCCGGGTATCCGAATTCGCGTGGGGCGCGATCAGTTCGTCGGATCCGGCGTGGCGTCCGTCTCCACCTTCGATTGGGTCGTGGAGGTGTCGTTGCTGGAGCTGTCGGCGTCGCTGTTGAGGGCGCCGGAGCCGGTCTCGTCGCTCACGTCGCTCTTGCCACTGGTGTTGGTGGAGCCGGAACCGCCGGTGCCGCCCAGGTTGCCCTTCTCATTCGGGTCGCGGTTCTGGTTCACCGCGCCGGAGGGAGTCTGGCTGTCGCCCAGGTCCGTGGGCGTGTTCGGCTGCACGTCCCATTTCTGGCCGTCCTTCGTCTTCACGGTCTCGTCGGGGGCGCCGGAGCCGCCGGTGGCCTCGCCCTCATAGACGGTGGGCGCGTTCATGCGGTCGCGCTTCTCCAGGGCGGGGACGTTGGCGGTCTCGCCGGGCAGTTCGTGCTCGGGGTTGGAGGCGTCCGAGGCCGAAGCGTCGACGCTGCTGCTGTCCTGGGTGCTGCCCGCGCTGCCCGAGCCGCCCACGGCACCGGCTTCCGGTGACGAGGCCTCGCGCGTGTTGGCGTTGTGGCTGGCGCAACCGTACAGCGACAGGGCGGCGATCGCCGCCATCAGGGGAAGCTTCATGGGAACTCTCCGTGCGTGTCGGGTGGGTTCAAGTCGGCTACCGGAAAGTGGGGTTGCCCTTCCGGCAGGGACAAGGACACACACGGGCTCCCGCTACCCGACCCTTACCTGAGCAGCCGAGGAGGCGGGCGCTCGTGCGCAGGCCAGGTGCCTCAGGGCTTCGTGCGCTGCTTCGCCGGGGACGCGCTGGCGTCGAGGGCGTCCGCCTTGCGCTTGTCGCCCGCCACCGCGGCCTCCTTGCTGGAGGTCTGGGAGGCCTGAGGAGGCCGCCGACATCGGCTTGACTACGCCTGTAGTCAGGCGTACCTTCCGTTCTGACTACAGCTGTCGTCATGAAGGGCAGGGCGCATGAAGAAGCCGGTGGGAGAGCAGGAGCTGGCGGTGCTGCGGTACGTGGCCGAGCACGGCCCGGCGACGGTGGGGGAGGTGGCCGAGCGCTTCGGTGAGGCGCAGGGGCTGGCGCGCTCCACCATCCTGACGGTGATGGAGCGGCTGCGGCTGAAGGGGCACCTGACGCGGACGAAGGTGGACGGGGTGTTCCAGTACGCCTCGCCGGTGGCGCCGCAAGAGCTGCTGCGCGACGTCGTGGGGAACTTCGTGCAGCGCACGCTCTCCGGGTCGCTGTCGCCGTTCGTGACCTACCTGTCGGAGACGGAGGACGTGTCCGACGAAGAGCTGAAGCAGCTCCAGGACGTCGTGGCGCGCCTGCGCCAGAAGCGGAAGGAGTGAGCCCCATGGCGCCTCTTCTCTTGACCTCGTCGTGGTGGTCGTCGTGGCCGGAGTCGGTGTGGCGCGCCTCGTGGCAGGGGGCGCTGTGCGCTTTGGCCGTCTGGGTGGTTGCCCGGACGCTGCCGCGGCTGCCCGCGGCCCTGCGCGCGGGCCTGTGGTGGCTGGTGGCCCTCAAGTTCGTTCTCACGCTGGGCTGGCCCAAGCCCATGCCGCTGGCGCTGCTGCCCGTGGAGCCCGCGACCGCGCAATCCCAGACGGTCCGCGTGGAGGGCGCCCAATCCCAGACGCCGGAGATGATGAGCACGATGCGCGCCACGCCGGATGCCGTCACGCGCATCCAGGCGTCCAGGCCCGAATCACGGACACGCGCCTCCGCGGTCGTGGGCATCGACGAGCCCTCGTCCGGAACCCGGCTCGCGTCCTTCATCCAGGGCGCGGTGGCGTCGCTGCGCGCGCATCCGTGGACGGTGGCCGTGGGATGGACGCTGCTCATGCTGTGGGGCGCGGGCGTGGCGTGGAAGGTGCGGGGCCACGTGAAGGCGTGGCGTCAGGTGCGGGGCATGCGGGAGCGCGCGCGGCCCCTGCGTCACCCGGTGCTGGAGGAGGAGGCGGAGTTCCTCGCGAATGAAGCGGGCCTGGGCCGTCCGCCCACGCTGCTCGTGTCGGACGAGGTGGTGAGCCCGCTGGCCGCGGGGCTGGTGTCGCCGGTCATCGTGCTGCCCGCGAAGGCGCTGCGCGACCTGCCGGAGTCCGCGCTGCGGATGGCGCTCGCGCATGAGGTGGCGCACCTGCGGCGCGGGGACCTGTGGCTGGGCTGGGTGCCGGCGCTGGCGGAGACGGTCCTCTTCTTCCACCCGCTCGCGCGCCAGGCGGCCCGCGAGTACGCGCTCGCCCGGGAGGAGGCGTGCGACGCGGAGGCGCTGCGCCTCACCGGCGCGGAGCCCGCGGACTACGGCGAGTTGCTCATCGCGTTTGGCATCACCCGGCCCCCGGGCAGCGCAGCGGCGCTCGGGGCGTCGGCCCACCTTCACGCGCTGCACAGGAGGCTCCGCATGTTGGAACATGTCGACGTCGTCCCCACCCAACCCCGCCGGTGGCTGAAGGGCGCGCTGTTCGCCCTCGGCGCCGTCGTCCTGATGCCCTTCCAGGTCGTCGCCAAGGCGCCCGCGGAGGACGCTGCCCCGCCCGCGAAGGACGCGCCCCCCACCCCCATCAAGGTGGGCACCGTCCGGCGGCTGCCCGAGGACGCCGCGCCGGCCTCCAACGCGAAGCCTGCCCCCGCCCCGGCGCCAGCCCCCGCGTCGAAGCCCACCGTGACGGAGCACACCGCGAAGGCACCCGGCACGCCCGTGGACGCGCGGCCGCTGCCTCCGCTTCCCGCGCTGCCTGCTCACACGCCGGGGACGACGCGGACCGTGCAGCTCACCACGCCCGTCCCGCCGCGTGCGCCCGCGCCCATCCCGGACCACGACAGGCTGGCTCCGGTGCCGCCCGCTGCGCCCGAGCCCCCGGCCGTCCACGGCGCGCTGGCCCCGCTGCCGCCCGTGCGCCCTGCGTCGCCCATGCTCGCCGCCGTGCCGCGTCCGCCGCGTCCGCCGGCGCCTCCCGCTCCCCCGGACGGCATCGATGACGCCAACGCCTTCGCGTACCTCTCCGACGGCCGCACGATGATGGCCGGCTCCACGGAGGACCTCTACCTGGCGCGCACCTTCAAGCAGAAGGGCCAGGACCTGCTCTTCGTGCGCCGCGACAACAAGCCCATGCTGATCCGCGACGCGAAGACGCTGGAGCAGGTGCGCAAGCTGATGGAGGACGCCGGCAAGCTGGGCGACGCGCAGAGCACGCTCGGTGAGAAGCAGGCGGAGCTGGGCCAGAAGCAGGCGGAGTTGGGCCAGAAGCAGGCGGAGCTGGGCTACCCCCTGTCCCAGCTCGTCGCGAAGCACGCCGCCATCGCCTCGAAGCGCGCGGAGATCGCCATGGAGCGCGCCCGCCTCCACTCGCTCGCGGACGGCCCGGAACGCGACCGCCAGGAGGCGGAGCTCGACAAGCGCGACGAGTCCTTCGACCAGGAGATGGAGGAGCTCGACAAGCAGCAGGAGGAGATCAACCGGAAGATGGAGGCGCTTGGCGAGGAGCAGCAGGAGCTGGGCGAGCAGCAGGCGGCGCTCGGTGAGCAGCAGGGGGAGCTGGGCGAGCAGCAGGCCGCCCGGAGCCGCGAGAACGTCAAGAAGGTGATGGCCGTCATCGACGAGGCCATCCGCAAGGGCCTGGCCGAGCCTCTGCCCACCTGAGGACGGAGGGCGCGGCCCCACGGTGACGGCGCACGCGGGGGTTCCCTATACCGGGACCCGGTGTGAAGCCTGTCTCGGAGGTCGCCATGTCCGCCGCCGTCCCGCAGTCCACGTCACGCACCACCATCGACATCCTGGTGCGCCGGGTCCGTGAGGGCTCGAGCGCGTGGGTGAAGCTCGCCCTGACGGAGCGCATCAGGCTCCTGGAGGACCTGCGCCACGCGTACGTCGCCATCGCGGAGCCCAGCGTGCGCGCGGCCTGCGAGGCGAAGGGCATCGACCCCGGCGGTCCACTCGCGGGTGAGGAGTGGCTCGCCGGGCCCATGGTGGTGGTGCGCAACCTGCGCCTGCTCTCGGAGTCGCTGAAGGACATCCAGAAGCACGGCGTGCCCGTCATCCCGGCCAGGCACCTGCGCACGCTGGAGGACGGCCGGCTCGCCGCACGGGTGTTCCCCCGGGACCGGCTGGAGGGGATGCTGCTGCCCGGCACCACGGGCGAGGTCCACTTCCAGCCCGGCGTCACCGCGGCCAACCTGCGCGAGCACCAGGCGTCCTTCTACCGCAAGCCCCACAAGGGCCGCGTCTGCGCGGTGCTGGGCGGCGGCAACGTCAACTCCATCCCGCCGCTGGACTGCCTCTACAAGCTCTTCGTCGAGGGCACCGTCTGCGTGCTCAAGATGAACCCCGTCAACGCGTACCTGGGCCCGTTCCTGGAGCAGGCCTTCGCCTCGCTGGTCGCGCGAGACGCGCTGGCCATCGTGTACGGCGGCGCGGAGGAGGGCTCGCACCTGGTCCACCACGACGCGGTGGATGAGGTGCACATCACCGGCAGCGACAAGACCCACGACGCGCTCGTGTGGGGCCCGCCCGGCCCGGAGTCCGACGAGCGCCGGAGGAGGAACGAACCGCTGCTCGCGAAACAGGTCTCCAGTGAGCTGGGCAACATCTCCCCCGTGGTGGTGGTGCCGGGGCCGTACTCCGACGGCGAGCTGCGCTTCCAGGCGGACGACATCGCCGGCATGGTCTCCAACAACGCGTCCTTCAACTGCAACGCGGCGAAGCTGCTGGTGCAGCCGAGGGATTGGCTCAAACGCGGCACGCTGGTGGACCGCATCCAGACGAGCCTGGGCCAGGCGCCCGTGCGCCGCGCGTACTACCCGGGGGCTCAGGAGCGCTGGCACCAGTTCACGGACGCGCGCCCGAACCTGCGGCTGGTGGGCAACCCCGGCGAGGGCGACCTGGCGTACGCGCTGATTCCGGACGTGGATCCGGCGAAGACGGACGATCGCGTCTTCCGCCACGAGCCCTGGTGCACGGTGCTGTCGGAGACGGGCCTGCCGGGCTCCGACGAACCGGTGCGCTTCCTGGAGGCCGCGGTGGCGTTCCTCAACGAGAAGGTGTGGGGCACCCTCAACGTGACGCTCATCGTCCACCCCAGGACGCTGCGCGAGCCCCGGGTGCGCGCGGCGTTGGAGAAGGCGGTGCGGGACCTGCGCTACGGGACGGTGGCCATCAACACCTGGCCCGCGGCAGCGTACGCGCTGGGCAGCCTGCCCTGGGGCGGCCACCCGTCCTCGTCCTCCCGCGACGTCCAGAGCGGGCAGGGCTGGGTGCACAACACCTTCATGCTGGAGTCCATCGAGAAGGCGGTGCTGCGCGCCCCGCTCACGTCCCTGCCCCCGCCCCCGTGGGTTCCCGGTCACAAGGGCATGGCGGAACTGGGCCGCCGGTTGGTGGAATTCGAGCAGTCCCCGTCCTGGTGGAAGGTCCCCGGTGTCGCCCTGGCCGCGCTGCGCCGGTAGGGGCAGGCGGGGAGGCGGTGAATCGGGAGGCTCGTGGTAGGTAGGGGGCACCATGGCATCCAGGTACGCGCAAGAGGGTGGGCAGTTGCTGCAGCAGGGCCAGCCCGCGGAGGCGGTGAAGAGCTTCCAGAAGGGGCTCTCCATCGACCCCAAGGACGTGGACTGTCTGATGGGCCTGGTGCGCACCCACCTGAGCACCGGCGCCGCGAAGGAGGCCGAGGCGGCCGTGACGCGGCTGTTGCAGGTGCAGCCGGACAACACGGAGGCCCAGGCCCACCTGGCCATGCTCAAGGCGCAGGCCGGCGACCCGGTGGCGCTGGTGACGCTCAAGGCGCTGGCCGCCGCGCCCACCGCCGGCTACTTCGAGCGCTTCAACCTGGGCACGCTCCTGGCCGAGCGCGGAGACCTGGAGGGCGCGAAGGCCGCCTTCGAGGCCGCCACGGTGGTGGCGCCCCACAGCGTCTACCCGCACTTCGAGCTGGGCCGCATCGCCATGCAGCGCAAGGACACGGCGGCGGCGGCCACGCACTTCCAGCAGGCCGCGTCGCTGGCGCCCCAGGAGGCCCTGCCGCACCTGATGCTATCGCGCGCGCAAGCGGCGAACGGCTCCCTGGGCGTGGCCATCGCCTCGGCCACGAAGGCCCTGGAGCACGCGCAGGGCCGCACGCGCGTGGCGGTGCTGCAGGACCTCTTCCGGCTCTACCTCCAGGCCAACAGCCACGACGCGGCCCGCCGCATCATCCTGGAGCTGCGCGAGCTGGACCCCGCGCAGACGGGCTACGTCCACATGCACGGCCTGGGCTGCATGCTGGCGGGGGACCTGGCGGAGGCGAAGGCCCTCTTCATGGAGGCCCTCCAGCGCGCCCCGAACCAGTGGGACATCCGCCACTCGCTGGCGCAGGCGCACGAGGCGCTGGGCGAGCGCGCCGAGGCCCGCAAGCTCCTGGAGGAGATCGTGACGGTGGTGCCCCACGAGCCCGGCCCCACCAACGACCTGGTGCGCCTGCTGATGGGGGACCAGGACCACGCGCGGGCCCGCGTGCTGCTGGAGCGGGTGCTGGAGGCGAACCCCCAGGACGCGCTCACGCACCTGAACCTGGCGCGCGCCACCCAGCCGTTCGACCGGGCGGAAGCCACCCGGCACGCGAAGCAGGCGCAGGACCTGGGCGCGGACGTCACCGTGAAGGAGCAGGCGGCGCAGCTCCTCACGGAGCTGGGCGGCTGACACACCCCGTCTTCCCCTGCCCCGGGCCCGTGCCTAGCTTCATGCGCGGTCCAGGACATGGGCAGGGGGGCGTGATGCGCAAGGCGGAGCAGGGACTCATCGAGCAGCTGGAGGCGCGCTTCCGCGAGGTGACGCAGCTGCTCTACACGACCTCCATTCCCGCGTCGGTGCTGGAGGCGGAGCTGCTGCCGATGCTGGCGGAGGACATCACCTTCACCGACCCCTGGCAGAAGGGGGGAGGCAAGGAGACGTACCGCAAGGGCGCGGCGGGCTTCCACTGCATGTTCCGCTTCGACTTCGACATCTTCCAGCTCAACGTCCAGCTGGAGCCGGACGGCAAGCGCGGGCGGGCCATCGTGGACGGGGTGATGAACCTCAAGCAGTTCGCGTGGCTCTACACGTACCCGCTGCGCACCCTCCTGGTCTACGACTTCACGCTCCAGCGCGCCGGGGACGGCGGCGAGGTGCTGCCGCTCATCCACGCGCACGAGGAGATGTGGAGCTTCGGCGACATGATCGCCAACGTGCCCGGCGTGGGGAGGCTCTACGACCGCTTCCGCAACGCCTTCAGCGTGGGCTTCCTCGCGGCGTCCGCGGTGTGCGGTCGCCTCAAGCAGGCCACGTAGCGGACGCTCTCAGGCGGGGAGGCGCTTCTCCGCCTGGAGCTGGCGCATCAGCGCGACCCTCGCCTCCCTGTCGGAAGGGGGCTGTCTGGTCAGCGCCCGAACAGCCCGCGCCGCTTGCTCTGTTGGAGGGCTTGTCCACCCATCCGCGACAGGCGCTGGCCCAGGATGCGGCTCATCTCCAGCGCGACGGCGGGGTTGGCCATCATCACGCCGCGGAAGTCCTCACGGCCCACCGCGGCCAGCTCGCACGGCGTGGTGGTGACGGCGGTGGCGTTGCGCGGCTCGCCCGTGAGCAGGGCCAGCTCTCCGAAGAAGCCGCCCTGCTTCACCGTGGCCACCGTCTGCCGGTTGCCGTCCTTCATGGCCACCTCGCCGGAGATGACCACGTAGAAGGTCTCGCCCGCGTCGCCCTGGCGGAACAGCTCCGTGCCCGCGGGCGCCTGGAGCAGCTCCGCGCCGCGCGCCACCGTCTCCAGCTCGTCGTCACTCAGGGGCGCCAGGAAGTCCAGCTTGCGCAAGGTCGTCGCCAGCGACGACGCGACGCCCGCGCCCAGCGGCGGCTCCGCCGTGAGGAACTCCACCGCCCTCGCCACCTGGGAGCGCCGCGCCACGAGGATGACGTTGTGTCCCGCCTTCAGCTGCGTGTTGCCCTCCGGAAGCGCGGTGTGGCCCTGCGGATCCACCATCGCGATGAAGATGCACTCGCGAGGGAAGCCCTCCATGCCGCGCACCTGCGCCACCGTCTGCCCCGCCACCCGGGCCCGCACCGGAATGGCCAGCTCGAAGAGGAGCGCGTCGCCGCTGCTGAGCGGCAGCGACCCGGACACCTGCGGGAAGTCGATGGCGGTGGTCATCTTCGAGACCACCACGTCCGCCTCGGCCACCAGCTCCTTCACGCCCGCCAGCCGGTACGCGTCGCGGTAGCTCGTGTCCAGCATCCGCACCATCAGGCGCGCGCTGGACGTGGAGCGCACCAGCATGGCGAAGGCCAGGTTCGCCGGGTCGTGCGCCAGCACAGCCGCCGCCACGTCCGCCGTCCCGATGCCCGCGGCCTCCAGCACGCGCGGGTTGGTGGCGTCCCCGCACACCGTCACCACGCCCACCTCCTCGAAGAGGCGCGCGCAGATGGCCGCGTCGCGTTCGATGACCGTCACCGTGTGCTGCTCCGACACGAGCCGCGCCGCCAGCGCGCCGCCCACCCGTCCTCCCCCCGCGATGACGATCTTCATGACGCCTTGTGCTCCTTGCTGTCCGTGTTCGCGTGCCCGCCGTGCAGCACCTTCTCCAGGTCCAACATCCGCGCGTCCAGGTGCGCCAGCATCTCCTCCGCCGTCGCCTCCGGAATCAGGCCGTTGCGCCGGGCCCCCTGCAACGCCGTGCGCTCCGCGTCGATGAGCCGCCTGCGCGTGCTCAGCAGGTCCTTCGCCCCTTCGGCCAGGTGCTGCTCGCTGATGCGCCTGAGCTCCCGCTCCGCCCGGGCGATGTTCACCTGATACTCGCTGCGCAGGTGCTCGTAGGCCGCGCGCGGCAGCAGGCCCTGCGAATGCAACGCGTCCAGCTCCACGTGCGCCGCGCGGCTGGCGATGAGCTTCCCGCGCTGCTCCGCCATCTCCAGCGCCACCGCGTCCTGCTGGAACAGCCCCAGCGCCTTGAGCGCGCCCGTGAGCATCAACCCCTGGCCCACCATGGACACCAGCGTGACGCCGAACGCGATGGAGACAATCTGCTCGCGCGCGGGCGTGGACTCCGGGAGGCCCAGGGCCAGACCGATGGACAGCGCGCCCTTGATGTTGCCCACCAGGAACACGTGCTGCCAGCGCACCGGGATGGACTCCGCGGGCTTGAACAGGCGCAAGAGCAGGAAGGGCAGGTAGATGGCCACCGCGCGCCCCACCACCACCGCCACCACCGCGATGCCCACGCCCGGCAGGTGCCCCTGGAGCGCCTCCGGCCGCGTGTCCAGGCCCACGGAGAGGAAGAGGAACGTGTTGACGCCGAAGGTGGCGTACTCCCAGAAGGAGTGGATGGCCACCTGGCTCTGCGGCGCCACCTCCCGCCGCAGCGTCACGCCCACCGCCAGCCCCGCCACCACCGCGGAGATGGCGCCCGACAGGTGCACCTCTTCCGCCATCACGTAGGACGCCAGCGCCACCGCCGTCGTCACCATGATCTCCGCGAGCGGATCCTCCGCGCGCCGGATGACGAAGCCGCCCAGCAGGCCCAGCGCCAGCCCCACCACCGCGCCGCCCACCGACGCGAGCAGCACATGGCCGCTCAAGGAGCCCAGCGAGGGCGCCGCGCCGCCCGCCACCACCGACGCGATGGCCGCGTACGCCACCAGCGCGGTGCCGTCGTTGAAGAGGCTCTCGCCCTGGATGATGCCCGCGAGCCGCCCGGGCACCGGCGCCCGGCGGAAGGCGTAGAGGATGGAGACGGTGTCCGTCACCGCGAGGATGGAGCCCAACAGCAGCGCGGGTCCCCACGGCAGGTGCAGCATCAGGTGCAGCGCGGTGCCGGTGGCGCCAATGGCGAGGATCATCCCCAGCGTGGACAGGACACCGATGGGGACTGCGTTCGCGCGGATGCCATTGAGGTCCGCGGTGATGCCGCCCTCGAAGAGCAGCAGGGGAAGACAGATGAGGAACACCAGCTGGGGATTGAGCGGTGGAACCCCCGGCAGCAGGTGTGCGACGGAGATGAGCAAGCCACCAAGCACCAGCGCGACGTTGTACGGCACGCTGGCCCGCTTGGCGGCGATGGCGAGTGCGATGGCGGCCACCATCAGGCCGATGAGGATGGGTACTTCCAGCAGCACACGGACTCCATCAAGGCCAGGAGAGGGCGCGAAGCTTTCCAGATTCGCGTGGGCCGTGCACGGCCACCGTCCGCTTTTCGTCGCCCGGCCCGAGGCCCCGCCCGCCCGCCTTCCTTCCCTCGAAACGCTCCCTGGCGGCGGGACGTCCGCGTGGTACAGCAGCAGCCCTGATGAAATCCGGCTCGCTGGACACCCTGGTGCTCTCCGTCACGGACCTGCGAAAGACGTATGGCGGCCGTGCGGCCGTGGACGGCATCTCCTTCGACGTGCGCCGCAACGAAATCGTGGGGCTGCTGGGCCCCAACGGAGCGGGCAAGAGCACCACCATCAACATGCTGCTGGGCGTGCTCCAGCCCACCTCCGGCTCCATCCGCATCGAGGGCACCGACCTGGGGACCCAGCGGGTGAAGGCGCTGTCCTGCACCAACTTCGCCGCCGTCTACGCGCCCCTGCCCGGCAACCTCACCGTGGCCCAGAACCTGCGCGTCTTCGGCCTCATCTATGGCGTGAAGGGGCTGTCCGCCCGCATCGAGGCCCTGCTGGAGGAGTACGACCTGAAGCGCTTCCGCGACGCCAAGTGCGGCGTGCTGTCGTCCGGTGAGCAGACGCGCGTGTCCCTGGCCAAGGCCATGCTCAACGAGCCCCGCCTGCTGCTGTTGGACGAACCCACGGCGTCGCTGGACCCGGCCACCGCGCTGGACATCCGCACCCGCATCAAGGCCTTCGCCGCGAAGGGACACAGCAGCGTGCTGTGGACGTCCCACAACATGTACGAGGTGGAGTCCGTCTGCGACCGCGTCCTCTTCCTGGCGCGCGGCAAGGTGCTGCTGGAGGGAGACCCGAAGACGCTGCCCCGCGAGCACGGCAAGGCCACGCTGGAGGAGCTGTTCATCGCCGTGGCCAACGAGCCGCTGTTGCTCGAGAGGACCGAAACGCCATGAACCTGAACCACGTCGCGGGCATCGCGCTGCGCCAGTTCTATCTCTACAAGGGCAACTTCGCGCGCGTGGTGCCGCTGTTCGCGTGGGTGGCCATCGACATGGTGCTGTGGGGCTTCATGACCCGGTACCTCAACCAGGTCACCGCCTCCGGTTACGACTTCGTGCCGGCGCTGCTGGGCGCGGTGCTGCTCTGGGACTTCTTCGCGCGCGTGATGCAGGGGCTCACCACGGGCTTCTTCGAGGACGTCTGGTCGCGCAACTTCCTCAACGTCTTCGCCACGCCGCTCACGCTGCCGGAGTACGTGGGCGGCCTGGTGGTGACGAGCATCGCCACCAGCGCCATTGGCCTCACCGTCATGCTGCTGATGTCCACGGTGGTGTTCGGCCTGTCCTTCGCGGCCTACGGGGCGATGATCATCCCCTTCGTGATGGTGCTGTTCCTCTTCGGCATCGCGCTGGGCATCCTCGCCAGCGCGCTGGTGCTGCGCCTGGGCCCCGCGTCGGAGTGGTTCGTCTGGCCCATCCCCAGCCTGCTGTCCCCGTTCGTGGGCGTCTTCTATCCGCTGTCCACGCTGCCCCAGTGGATGCGGTGGATCGCGAAGCTGCTGCCCCCGTCCTACGTCTTCGAGGGCGTGCGCACGCTGGTGGCCGGCGGCGAGTTCTCCGGCGCCACGCTCGGCTGGGGCTTCGCGCTGGCGCTGCTGGACATCGTGCTGGCGGGCTGGGTCTTCCAGCGCGTCTACCGCTACGCGGTGCGCACGGGGCTGCTGGCCCGCTACAGCGCGGAGAGCGTGACCTAACGCCGCACGCGCAGGAGCAGGTCCTTGCTGGGGCCGCACTCGCCCCGGCCGTCGCAGTTGCTGGTGGTGACGTACAGGTGGCCGTCCGGGCCCATCAGCACGTCGCGCAGGCGGCCCCAGGTGTTGCGCAGGTACACCTCATGCTTCGCCACGCGGCGCGGCTCCCGCGCGTCGAACTCCACCCGGTGCAGGTGCTGGGACTTCAGCGTGCCCACCAGCAGCGACCCCTTCCACTCCGGGAGCGCGCTGCCCGTGTAGATGGCGGCGCCGCCCGGGGGCATGGCGTCATCGAAGGTGAGGGACGGGGTGACGCGCCCGCCCTGCGTCTCGCACGAGTAGATGCCGGGCCATCCCAGGTTGTCGCCCGCCTTCACCACGTTCACCTCGTCGTGGCCAAAGCGCATCGTCTCGCCGCTGGGGCCATGGTCGGTGACGTACAGCGTGGTGGCGTCCTTCCAGTCAAAGCCTTGCGTGTTGCGCACGCCCAGCAGGAACACGGGCGAATGGGGAAAGGGATTGTCCCCGGGCACGCCGCCCTCCGGCGTCAGCCGCAGCAGCTTGCCCGAGGGGCTGGCCATGTCCTGGGACAGGTCCGGGTCGCGAGCGTCGCCCGTGCCCACGTACAGCATGCCGTCCGGCCCGAAGCGCAGCCGCCCGCCGTCGTGGTACTTCGCGGACGGGATGTCGCCGAAGATGACGCGCTCGAAGGTCGCGCTCGTGCCCTCCGGTGACAGCGTCCAGCGCTCCACCCGGTTCTGCGCCTTCCCGTCCGCCTGGGTGGTGACGTACAGGTAGAACCAGCGGTTCGTCGCGAAGTCCGGGTGCGCGGCGATGCCCAGCAGGCCGCCCTCGCCGTTCGCCGACAGGGGCAGCGTGGCCACGGGCGCGGGCTGCAGCTGGCCCTGGCGCAACAGCCGCACGCGGCCCGGCCGCTCGGTGATGAGCGCATCGCCGTCCTGGCCCGGCAGGAAGGCCACGCCCCAGGGGACCTCCAGCCCTCCGGCCACCACGTCCACGGTGATGGGCACGCTGCCGTCCGGCCCCCAGCCGTCCTCCACCAGGATGCAGTCCGCGGGGGAGGCCGTCCCCTGCGCCTGGCTCTTGCGGCAGGCGGAGGCGGAGGCGGTGAGCACCACGAGGGCGGACAGGAGCAGGCGTCGGGAGCTCATGGACGCAATCTAGCGTTGGTGAACGGGGCCTACCGACCTGGAAGGGGGGCAGGCGGGCGCATTCACGACTGGGAGACGGTCCGGGATGGCGTTGTCCCCGCTCCTGTCGTGGGCACCTTGCTCGGGCGGGTTCAACGACACCAGGGCTCAAGCGGGAGGCAATTCCATGGCGCGCATCGCATTCATCATGGCGAACGACTTCGAGGACTCCGAGTTCCAGGTCCCCTACGACAAGGTCAAGCAGGCGGGCCACGAGCCCGTCGTCATCGGCGTGGAGGCAGGCAAGACGCTCAAGGGAAAGAAGGGCGCGGAAGTCCGCACGGAGAAGGCGGTGAAGGACGTGAAGGCCTCGGACTTCGCCGCGCTGGTGATTCCCGGCGGCTACTCGCCGGACCACCTGCGCATGGACATCGCCATGGTCGGCTTCGTGCGCGACTTCTTCAAGGCGGACAAGACCATCGCCGCCGTCTGCCACGCGCCGTGGATGCTGGTGGAGGCGGACATCGCGGACGAGCGCACCGTCACCTCGTTCCCCTCCATCAAGACAGACCTCATCAACGCCGGCGCGCGCTGGGTGGACCGCCAGGTGGTGGAGGACGGCAACCTCATCACGTCCCGCAAGCCGGATGACCTGGACGCCTTCAGCGCCGCCCTGCTGCGCCAGCTGAAGGACGGCATCGCCCCCCGTCTGGAGTCGCCGCTGGCCCCGGAAGCCGCCGCGGACCGCGCACCGCCAGTGCATTGAGCCGCCAACAGGGCGGATGTGGTCCAGTAGGACCCAGGCCCCCGGGGTGCCGCACGCGCTCCGGGGGCTTCTACGTGCCGCGCGGGAGGATGGATTTTCCCTTCGTGCAGCTGCCCTCACGCCCCCCATTTCCAGAGGGAAGATGTTGGCGAACGGACCCCTCTTCCGTCCGGTACATCGCGCTGTCCGGCCCATGCGTCGGGTTTTCGTCCAACTGGAATTGTTCCGTTGTCTTGGGTCCTCCGGTACAAGACACTCGGATATTTGTACGGGGTTTCTCCAACCCCAGGGGAGTCATTAAATCCCAGAATTTTACATCTGAGTTGAGATTATGCAGCGTCATTGTTTATATTTCCGGCCGCGATGCCTCCTTGACGGACTGCGCCATCACGGGCGGTGACTGTGGACTCTCCCATGAATCCGGCTGCTCGAAACATGGTGTCCCCGCCCCGTCAGGTCGTCCGGGCGGTGCTGAACGAAGCGCTGGAGAGCAAGCTGGGCGGTGAGGTGGTGGTGAAGTCCACCACGGTCTCTGGCCGCATCTTCGTGGTGGAGCGCAAGGTGGCGTGGACGGTGCTCACGGGCCCGGGCGCGCGCAGCTTCTCCACGGCGCTCATCGACGCGAAGCTGGTGAGCCGCGACGACGTCGAGCAGGTGATGGCGGAGTGCCGCAAGAGCGGCGGCAACTTCTGCGAGACGCTGGTGGCGTGGGGCCTGGTGCCGCGCGACACCTTGCGAGACCTGCTGTGCCGCCACGTGGGCGCGCAGTTGGAGACGCTCTTCGGGCTGACGGAGGCCCAGGCCCTCTTCGTGCCGCAGCCGCGCTCCTATTCCAGTCAGCTGACGTTCGAGCTGGCGGAGCTGGCGACCGAAACAATGCCGGCGCAGCAGGCTGCCGCAACGCAGTCGCAGTCTCCCTCGGGTCCCCCCGTCCTACTGGAAGGTGAAGTCATGGCGAACGTGAAGCAGGCGCTGGAAGAGGCGATGAAGATTGAAGGGGCGTTCGCGGTCTGTCTGGCGGATGCGAACAGCGGGATGACGCTGGGGAGCATCGGGTCCGCGGGGTTCAACATCGACGCGGCGGCGGCGGGCAACACGGAGGTCATGCGCGCCAAGCTGAAGACGATGAAGGCCCTGGGCATCAAGGACCGCATCGAGGACATGCTCATCACCCTGGGCGAGCAGTACCACATCATCCGCCCGCTCGCGTCCCGCGAAGGCCTGTTCCTCTACATCGCGCTGCACCGCGCGAACGCGAACCTGGCGATGGCGCGCTTCCGGATGGCGGACGTGGAGAAGAACATCCAGCTCTGAGGCTTCAACATCCCTGGGAAGGGACCCTGCCGCCCGTCTTCCTCTCAAAGGGAGGCGGGCGGTGGTGTTTCAAGGGCTCAGTGGTCGCCCGCGCGCTTCTCGCCTGCCTCCACGCGCACGGCCAGGCGGTTGCCGCGCGGAGGCAGCGGGCAGGTGGCGAAGCGCGTGAAGGCGCAGGGCGGGTTGTAGGCGCGGTTGAAGTCCAGCACGACGCGCCCGTCCTTGTCCGGCAGCGGCGCTCCGAGGAAGCGGCCGGCGCCGTAGGTGGTGTCGCGGTTCGTCTCGTCGCCGAAGATGATGAACAGCTCGTCCGACCCCTCCTCCAGGACGGGCATCAGGCGGTACTCCTTGCCCGCCACCGTGAAGACGAGCGTGCCGGCGGACTTCATCTCCTCCGCGTACCCCAGCACCGTGGGCACGCTGAGCGTGCGAGGCTTTTCGTCCGGCACCAGCCGCGCCTCCACCTTCCACGCCTCGCTCGCCGGATACGTTGGGATGCCATGGAATTGCTTGCGCGCCGCGGCCTCTGAATCCTTCACCCGCACGCCCAGCCGGTCCTGCCGGCGGATGATCTGAAAGCTGACACCTTCCAGCCGCACCACATCCGGCGCGCCCTTCTCGTCTGTCTTCAGCGCTCCTCCCGCGAACGGTTTGCCCTCCAGCGTGAAGGCCGCGCCCGGGGCGGGCTGGAAGCTCACGGTGTCGCCGTGACGCACGAAGGTGCCCGCCTTGGACGGCGCCGGCGCGGGCAGGGGCACCTCGCTGTCGGGCGCGGAACCGGCCGTCTGCTCGCCCTCCTTCAGCCACGTGAGCCCCACCAGCGTGAGCCAGCCGTCCGGCGACGTCAGGCGTTGCAGCCGCTCCGCGTGCCACGCCTGGGTGGCGGCGGAGACGTCCTCCGCGGGGGCCTTCTTCTGCGCCGTCTGCGCGGCGGGCTTGGGGAGGGGCTTCGCGGGGGGCGAGGTTTGCAGGGCCAGGGACAGGACCAGGGCGAGGGTGCTCATGCGGATGGGCCTCGAAGAAGGGCGTGGAGCGCTGGGGGAGATGTCTAACAGGAGCCGGCTTTCGTTGCGCGCGGTGCTCCCGCCGTGCGAAGCCTGGGGAACCTATCCGTGAACCTGGACCTCCACCCCGCGTCTGAAGCCAGTGCCCTGCGCAAGCTCGCGCTGGGGGCGTGGCGCGCGCCCCGCGACCCCAGCGCCTACGCGTCGCTGGAGGTCCGCATGGAGCCGGCGCTCGCGTTCATGGCCACGCACCGCACGCGCACGGGCCGCCGGCTGACGGTGACACACCTGGTGGCGAAGGCCGCGGCGGACGCGCTGCGCCGCTACCCGGAGGCCAACGTCGTGCTCCGGGGCCAGCGCCCGTGGCTGCGCGAGGACGTGGGCGTCTGCGTGCTGGTGGTGCAGCCTGCGGCCGGTGCGTCGCGCGTGGACCTGACCACGGCCACGGTGCACCGCGCGGATGAGAAGTCATTGGAGGCGCTGGCGGACGCCATGGAGGCGCGGGTGTCACGGGTCCGCGCGCGCGAGGACGTGGAGATCGAGCGGGGCAAGCGCCGCTCGTCGCTCCTGCCCGGCTGGTTGATGGGGCCCGCGCTGCGGCTGTTGTCCTTCGTCTGGTACGGCCTGAACGTGGACCTGCGCCGGGTGGGCATGCCGTTTGACCCGTTCGGCTCGGTGGCGGTGACGAACCTGGGCTCGCTGGGGCTGGAGCAGGGCTTCGTCGCCATGGTGCCCTACACGCGCGTGCCGCTGCTCCTGGCGCCCGGGCGCGTGCGGGACGTGCCCGTGGTGGAGGCTGGCGCACTGGTGCCCGGCAAGGCGATGACGCTCACCTGCACCTGGGACGCGCGCCTCATCGACGTGGACCTGGCCGCGCGGGTGCTCCGGCACATCGGCGGCGCGCTGGAGGATCCCCGGGGGTGGGATGCACCAGGGACCGAAGCGCGGTAGAACGGGGCGTCATCCGGAGGTCAGCGCCATGTCCGTGGATCCCTATCGCCGCGTCGGCTCGTCCCGTCCCATCGGGCGGGTGCTGAGCGGGCAGGACCGCTTCGAGAAGGAAGCCCTGGAGGGGCCTCCGGAAGGCCCCCTCGCCATGGACCGCCGCCAGCGCATGGCCGGCGGCCCGCTGCCGGTGAACGGCGAGAGCCCCTTCGCCGCGAAGCTGCGCAAGCTGGCCGCGTCCAACCCGGACGGCAAGGCGGACTGAGGCGCCTGCCTTCGCGCGCCGGGCCTCAGACCTGTCCGGCGCCGCCGTCCACGAAGAGCTCCGCGCCGTTGACGAAGCTGCTGTCGTCCGACGCCAGGAACAGCGCCGCCTTCGCCACCTCGTCCGGCTGCCCCATGCGGCCCAGCGGGATGAGGCTGGTGAGGAACTCCTTCAGCTGCGTCGCCCCCGCCGCGTCGGGCGCCAGCCCGTTGAGTCCCGGCGTGTCGATGGGGCCCGGGCTGAGCGTGTTCACCCGGATGCGCCGCCCCTTCAAATCAGACGCCCACGTGCGCGCGAACGAGCGGATGGCCGCCTTCGTCGCCGCGTAGACGCTGAACGCCGCCGAGCCGTCCGAGCCCGCCGTGGAGCCCGTCAGGACGATGGAGCCGCCGTCCTTCAAGAGCGGCAGCGCCTTCTGCACCGTGAACAGCGTGCCCTTCACGTTGACGTTGAACGTCTGGTCGAAGTGCGCCTCCGTGATGGAGCCCAGCGCTGCGAACTCGCCCAGGCCCGCGTTGGCGAACACCACGTCCACGTGCCCCGCGTCCTCCTTCACCCGCGCGTAGAGCCGGTCCAGGTCCGCCATCACGGACACGTCCCCGCGCACGCCCACCGCGCCGTGGCCAATCTCATGCACCGCCCGGTCCACCTCCGCCTGCCGGCGCCCGGTGAGGAACACCTTCGCCCCCTCCTGCGCGAAGCGCTTCGCCGTCGCGAAGCCGATGCCCGTGGTTCCACCCGTGACGACCGCCACCTTCCCGTCGAGCCTGCCCATGGTCCTGCTCCTTGCTGTGGGGGCCCCTGACGGACCCTGTGAAGCGCCAGCCCACCTGCTCCCCGTGTCGCCGAGGAGTTATGGACTTTGTGGTCCATATCTAAGAATGGTGGACCGAACGGTCAATAACTTTTAATTTCGGGTCATGGCTCGGCCTCGGACATTCGATGAAGCGCAGGTGCTGCGGGCGGTGCGCGACCAGTTCTGGAGCAAGGGCTACGCGGCGACCTCCATGGATGACCTGATGCAGGCCACGGGGCTGGGCAAGGGCAGCCTCTACGGGGCCTTTGGCGACAAGCATCAGCTCTTCTTGAAGGTGTTCGACGCGTACTGCGTGAGCTCCCTGGAGTCGGTGAAGAAGACGCTGGAGGGCCCGGACGCCGGGGCGCTGGAGCGGCTGCGCCGGTTCATGCTGGGAGCGGCCACCGCGTCAGCGGCGCCCGCGAACCGGCGCGGGTGCCTGCTGGCGCGGGGCACGTCGGAGCTGGCGTCGCAGGACGCGCAGGTGGCGGACCGGGCGCTGGAGACCTTCCAGGGGCTGGAGGCCGCGTTCGTGCGCTGCCTGGAGCAGGCCAGGGCGCATGGGGACCTGGCGGCCCACGCGGACCCGAGGAGGTGGGGCGCCATGTTGCTCGCGGTCTTCCGCGGGCTGGAGGCCGTGGGCAAGGCGGGCATGGATGAAGCCCACCTGCGCGGCATGGTGGAGACGGCGTTCGAGGGGCTGCCCGCCACGCCGAGGCGGCGCCGCTAGGACCGCCCCTCTTCCGGTGACCCCCGCCTTCGGGCTAGGCACGGGGACCTGACCGCTGGTGCCGGCGGTCACTCACCGGGACTGGGGGTACTGATGCGCAAGGTACACGCGGTGGCGGCGTCGATGGCGGTGCTGATGCTGGGGCAGACGGGCTGCTATCGGACGAGCATCGTCACGAGCCTGCGGCCGGAGCCCACGGTGCATCAGGACCGGCAGTGGTTCACGGTGGCGGGCCTGGTGCCCGTGTCCCGTCCCCCGGGCAGCGAGTGCAGGAACGGCGTCGCGTGGGCGCAGAGCCGTGTGACGCCCGGGGACTTCCTCATCCAGGCGGGCCTGGCGGTGGCGGGCGCGCTGGTGGGAGGCGCGGTGTGCGCGGGCGGCCACCGGACGGACGAGGAGCGCGGCAACTGCGCCGCGGTGGGCATGCTGCTGCCCTCGGTGCTGGTGGGCTCGCGCACCGTGGCGTACGCCTGCGCGTCGGAGTACCAGGACGTCAACCCGCGCCAGGACCTGTCGGGCCAGGGCTCGGGCTCGGAGACGCCGCTCCGTGTCCCGGACGAGGGGAACATGCCGGAGGAGGGCGAGGTCCCGGTGCCGCGGACGCCGACCCCTCCGCCGCTGCCGCCTCCCGGCGCGGTGCCGGAGTCGAGCCCCGGGCTCTGAGCCATCTCCGGACGCGGCGCGCGAAGGCTCCCGCGCCGCGCCCGGAAGGTCTGTCTATTCGCCGCGCCGCTTCGAGCGTGTGCGCGCCCAGCCCGCGTTGGACTGGTTGCGTTGCGCCCGCTTGTGCTCGCGTTGCGCGGCGGCGTCCGTCTGGCGGTGCTGGAAGGCCTGTTCGCGCAGGAGCTTCTCGAAGCTCGCGCGCCGCTCCTCGGTGAGCGTGCCGTCCTCCACCGCCGCCCTCACCGCGCAGCCCGGTTCGCCCTGGTGGCCGCAGTTGCTGAAGCGGCAGCCGGTGGCCAGCGCGAGCACGTCCGCGAAGGCCTGGGCCAGCCCCTCCTCTTCGTCGCCCCACAGGCCCAGCTCGCGCATGCCGGGTCCGTCGATGATGAGGCCGCCGTGCTCCAGCACGAACAGCTCGCGGTGCGTGGTGGTGTGACGGCCCTTGTCGTCCTCCGGCCGCACGGGCTGGGTGACGAGCTTCGCGGCGTCCAGCAGCCGGTTGGTGAGCGTGGACTTGCCCACGCCGGACGAGCCCAGCAGCACGCCCGTCCTGCCGGGAGGAACCCGGGCGCGCACGCCCTCCACGCCCAGGCCGGTCCTCGCGCTCACCGCGAGCACGTCCACGCCGGGCGCCAGGGCCTCCACCTCCAGGACCCGCGCCGTGGCGTTGTCCGCGAGGTCCGCCTTGCTCAGGAGCACGACGGGCGTGGCGCCGCTGTTCCAGGCGAGGGTGAGGGCGCGCTCGATGCGGCGGGGGTTGTAGTTGCCGTCCAGCGCCGCGACGAGGAACACCACGTCCACGTTGGCGGCGATGAGCTGGCCGTCGTGTTCGCTGCCCGCCTCGCGCCGCTTCAGGAGGCTGCGGCGGGGCAGCACGGTGTGCATCAGCGCCTCGCCGTCACCGGACGCGGGCGGTTGCAGGAGGACCCAGTCGCCCACGGTGGGCAGGGCCTCCACGCCCTGGGCCTGATGGAGGAGGCGCCCGGCCGCGCGAGCGAGGAAGGCCGCGCCCGCGGTCTGCACGGTGAGCAGTCCCCGCTGCTGGCGCACGACGCGCCCGGGGACGAGGGAAGAAGACTGCGAGACGAGTGAGGTCAGCGCGAGGTCGAGGTCGGGACCCCAACCGAGGGTTTCGAGTGACACGTGAGGAACTCCGGACAGCGCGATGCCACGGACGCGCGGGAGGCGACTCCCGGGCGCCGGGCGTGAAGGAGGCGGGGCTCGCGCTGCGACGGACGACGGTGCTGCGACCGGCTCAGCGGATGGGCGCCCGCGTGGCGGACAGGGCCGCGACGGCGACAAGGGGCGGGGTCATCTGGACAGGCCTCCTCGAGGGTGCTCGGAAACTCCGGCGGACATCGCCGTTCCGTGCGGGGGACCCTAGCAATTCCCGGCGGCGGCTGGCCACCCCGTGCGTTTTCCCCCTTGAACCTCACGCGACGTGAGGTTGTAGCCATCCCATCCAGTCACGCGAAGGCCATGGCTGGAAAGGGGTGAGGCATGCAGCACACGGAGCTGAAGGTGGGAGAGCTGGCCCGGCGCACGGGGCTGTCCATCCGTGCGCTGCACCATTACGACGAGATTGGCTTGCTCAAGCCCTCGGCGCACACGGCGTCGGGGCACCGGCTCTACACGGCGGCGGACATCGCCCGCCTGAGTCACATCCTGTCGCTCAAGCAGCTCGGGTTCTCGCTGGAGGAGATTTCCGAGACGTTGGGCCGGGCGGACTTCTCCGCCCTGCGCGTGGTGGAGCTGCGGCTCCAGCGGGCCCGGGAGCAGCTGGCGGAACAGCGTCAGCTCTGCGACCGCCTGGATTCCCTCGCACGGCAGCTGCGCGCGGCGGAGCCGGTCTCCGCCGACGACTTCCTGAGGACCATCGAAGCCATGACCCTGTTCGAGAAGCACTACACCCCGGAGCAGTTGAAGGAGCTGGAGGCCCGCCGCCAGGCGATGGGCGACGAAGCCATCCAGCAGGTGGAGGCCGAGTGGCCCCGCCTCATCGCGAGCATGCGCGAGCAGATGGAGCAGGGCGCAGACCCCGCCTCCGAGCCGGTGCGCGCCCTGGCCACGCGCTGGCGCGAACTCATCCGCGCCTTCACGGGAGGCAACCCCGGCATCGAGAAGTCGCTCCAGAAGATGCACCAGCAGGAGCCCCAGCTGGCTCAGCGCCAGGGCCGCGACCCGAAGCTCATGGAGTACGTGGGCCGCGCCATGGCCTGTCTGGACGCGCCGAAGTAACGCCAGACATGGCGACAGCCGTCAGCGGAAGGGCTGGCGGCTGTCGTCGTCATTCAATGGCATCCGAACGGGGAGGACTACTGGCCGTCGACGGTGCCGGTCGAAGAACCGCTGGTCCCGCCGGTGCCCGTGCCGCCCACGCCGCCGATGGTGCCACCGGAGCCGCTGGTGCCGGAGCCGCCGACGCCGCCCGTGCCGGTCGTGCCGCTGGTCCCGGTGCCGCCCGCGCCCGTGCCACCCCCCGTGCCGCCCGGGGTGATGACGGTGGAGCCGCTGCCCTCGGTGCCAGGCACGGTGGTGGTGGAGCCGGTGCCGGTGCTGGTGCCCGTGCCCCCGTAGGTACCGGTGCTGGTTCCGGCGCCGCCGCCCACGGTGCCGGTGCTGGTGCCCGTGCCGCCGTAGGTCCCGGTGCTGGTGCCCGTGCCCGAGCCGCCGTAGGTGCCGGTGCTGGTGCCCGTCGACGGCGCGGTGCTCCCGGTGCCGTAGGTATCCATGCCGGAGCCGGTCGTGCCGGTGCCGGTGCCGGTGCCCGTGCCGATGCCATTGGTCCCGGTTCCGCCGGTGCCGGAAGTGGTGCCGGTACCGGTGCCGGTGGTGCCCGGAGTCGGGTTCACGCCGGTGCCGGAGCCGCCCGTGCCGGTGTTGCCTGTCTGTACGCCCGTCGAGCTGGTGGTGCCGGGCGAGTACGTGCTGCCGGAGCCAGCGGTGCCCGTCGAACCGTTGTTGATCATCTCCGGAGAGCCGCCCGTGGACCCGGACGTCGTCCCGGTGCTCGAACCGGTGCTCGAACCTCCGCCCGCCTGCTGGGCGAGCGCGCTGGTGGAGAGCAGGAAGCTGAAAGCCAATGCCGCGGTGCCAATGGAGCGTCGCATGTGAAGAACCCTTTCCGTCGCTTGAGGCGTAAAGGTGTGTGCTTCACCCGACAGGGCAACCCGCTGAAAGGAGCCGGCACATGGCAGCCCGGCAGCTCGCAGGTCGGTCATGGGACGAAGCGTGCGGGACACGGGGTGCACGGATGCGGCCGCTGCGCGGTCATGGCGGTGGGCAGGGATGCTGCGCGGGAGGCGGGAGGCTCAGGACGACAGGCCCGGCACGCGCCTCCGCTTCCTCTTCGGGTGTCAGCATTCCGGCCAGGCGCATGTGGCGCAGCTGCCCATCCCTGCGTGGCTGAAGCCGGTCGATGAAACATTCAGGATGGCTCCGCGACCGTGGATCCTCAATCATCGTCACGAGCAGCGCCGCCTCCGCCAGCGAGAGGTCCGAAGCCTCCTTGCCCAGGTAGTGCCGGGCCGCTTCGGGTAGATCATGGAGGCCGTGCCCCAGCGGCATCCGCCGCGCCTTGAAAGCCAGCAACTCCTCCGCCGACCAGTGACGCGTGAGCCAGATGCCCAACGTCAACCGCTCACTCCACCGAGGAGGAGGCGAACCGTCCGGGCTCCATTGCCGGGCGACCGTGTCCGCGAGCGTCCATCCCGGAGGTACGTGCATCGATGAAGGCCTGGACACGATGTTGCGCGCGACGGTCCACACGGCGGTCCAGGTCCACGCGGGCTCCACCGTCATCGCGCCCTCGCGCTCGAACAGGCTCCAGTACACCCGGGCGACGTTCGCGGGCAGCCGGTCGGTGGCGTCCGGCGGGGTGGGGAGCGAGGGAAGCCTTCGCAGCGACACCTGGTACGCCCCCTCCACCGCGGCCAGGAATACCATCCACATGAGGCCCAGCCCGCACAGTCCGAGGCCCACGAGCCGCATCCGCCGACGGAGACGAAGTGAGAGAGGCATGCCCTCCGCGGATTGCAGGGCATGTGCCAGGTCCAAGGTGTCCAGCAGGCGGGCATTCGTGTCGCGGTGAGCAGTCTTCGCCCCGTTTCTGTGCTGTCCTCCGTTCCAGGAAGGAGCGTGCGTGAGCGGACGGGAGGGGCACCTGCTGACGGGCCGCAAGAGCGTGCGCGGCGCGCGAAGCATGAGCGCCCGCGCATGGCCGCTCACGCTCGTCATCGCCGCGGGCCTGGGCCTGCTGCTCTACGTCGCCACCACCAGCCTTCCGTATCTCATCGCCTCTCCCGCCGGGGACGCGCACCTGGGCGCGCTCAATGATTGTCTGGCGCGGCAGCTGGAGGGGGCCACGCGGCTGGGCTGGGCCGTGGCGCCGGATGCGTCGCGCGCGGCGGTGTTCGCGCCTCGCGTCGTCGCGGTCTGCGGCACGGACGGTTCGCACTCGCGGCTGGAGGTCCCAGGCACCACCGCGCTCGCCTTCGACGGCGAGGGCCGCCTGTGGGCCGCCGCCGGAGGCCACCTGCTGCGTGAACGAAACGGCGCGCTCCTGCCGGTGGGGGACATCGCTCCCCCGGAGTGGCTGATCGGCCACGCGGGCGGTGTCGTCGCGCTGGATGCCGCGGGCCAGCTCGTCTCCGTGGCGCCGGATGGCAAGGTGCTGGGCCAGGCGCAGGTGCCGGGCCCGGGAGGCCGCCTGTCCGTGGGCCCTGGCGGCACGCTGGCCGCGGTGGAGTGGGGCGGCGGCGTCCTCGTCTACGACGCGCGCACGCTGGAGCTCGTGCGGGCGGAGGCTCCGTGCACCGTGGAGTTCCTGTGGTGGCTCGACAGCACGGATCAGGTCCTGCTGGCCTGTGGCGGGCCTGCTTCCCAGGACGCACCGGGGCCTGCCGCGCTCCGCTACGACGTCCGCACCGGCGCTCGTGAAGAGGTGCCCGCACGCACGCGCGCGCCTGCCCGAAGGCTCTCGGGGCGAGCGTTGTATGTGCAGGGGTGCGACGGCTTCCCGTGCACGGCCTCACCTCCCTGAAACTGTTATGGGAGGGCTTCTCCCCGGGCCGGTGGTGACGTCGCTCCGGGGCTTTCGGGGATGGCTGGACCCGTGCCCGGGCACGTCGTTCAGTGCCCGACACAGCGGGCCTTTCCACCTCGGCTTTACATTCGACAAGTCCGCGAACTCATTGGACGTTCCTGGGATCGCGGGCGGGTTTGCAGCACCGGTCGCAACGCTTTTCGCCGATCAGGGGTTTCACTCGTGGACGACACCAAGGTTTCCAGCTCCTCCGCTCCCCGCAAGCGCGCCAATGGCCGAAAGACGGCCGGGACGCCGGCACCTCAGGACGCTGGCCTTCCTGGCACCCGGTCTCAAGCCAACATCGCGGCCAACCGGCTGAGCGACGTGGAGGCGGCGCGCACCGAACCCGCGTCCGGCCGCCGCGCCCCCGCGCGAAGCCGCAACGGCAACAGCCGCCCGGCCGCGGACGACGGCCTGCGCCCCGGCGGTCCGCCTCCGCTCCAGCAGCTGCTGGCGGCGCTCCGGGCCGTCCAGGCCGGTGACTTCACCGTGCGGCTGCCGTCGGGCGCGCAGGACGTGGTGATGGATGAGATCGCCCGCGCGTTCAACGCGGTGGTGACGCTCAACTCCAACCTCACCCACGAAATCGTCCGCGTGGAGCGCGTCGTCGGCCGCGAGGGCCGCATGGGCGAGCGCGTCTCCCTGGGCGACGTGAAGGGCGACTGGGCCACCAGCGTCCAGTCCATCAACGCCCTCATCGGCGACCTGGTGCAGCCCACCACGGAGGTCGCTCGCGTGCTGGTGGCGGTGGCCGAAGGCGACCTCACCCAGAAGATGGCGCTGGAGATCGACGGCCAGCCCGTGAAGGGCGAGTTCCTCCGCATCGGCACCACCGTGAACGCGATGGTGGATCAGCTCAACAGCTTCGCCGCCGAAGTGACGCGCGTCGCGAAGGAGGTGGGCACCGAAGGCAAGCTGGGCGGCCAGGCCGACGTGAAGGGCGTGTCCGGCGTGTGGAAGGACCTCACGGACAACGTGAACGTCCTCGCCGGCAACCTCACCGCGCAGGTGCGAAACATCGCGGAGGTCACCACGGCCGTGGCCCGCGGCGACCTGTCCCGGAAGATCACCGTGGACGTGAAGGGCGAGGTCCTGGAGCTCAAGAGCACCATCAACACGATGGTGGATCAGCTCAACAGCTTCGCCTCCGAAGTGACCCGCGTGGCGCGCGAGGTGGGCACGGAAGGAAAGCTGGGCGGTCAGGCCGCGGTGTCCGGCGTGTCCGGCACGTGGAAGGACCTCACGGACAACGTGAACTTCATGGCCTCCAACCTCACGACGCAGGTGCGCGGCATCGTGAAGGTGGTGACGGCGGTCGCCAACGGCGACCTCACCCAGAAGCTGATGGTGCCGTCGCAGGGGGAGATCGCCGCGCTGGGCGCCACGCTGAACAACATGACGGACACGCTCAACGTGTTCGCGCAGCAGGTGACCAGCGTCGCGCGCACGGTGGGCGTGGAGGGCAAGCTGGGCGCCCAGGCCCAGGTGCCCGGCGCCGCGGGGACGTGGAAGGACCTCACGGACAACGTGAACCTGATGGCGTCCAACCTCACCAGCCAGGTGCGCAACATCGCGGAGGTCTCCACCGCCGTCGCCAATGGCGACCTGTCCCGGAAGATCACCGTGGACGTGAATGGCGAGGTGCTGGAGCTCAAGAGCACCATCAACACGATGGTGGACCAGCTCCGCGCGTTCGCCGCGGAAGTGACGCGCGTCGCGAAGGAAGTGGGTACGGACGGCAAACTGGGCGGTCAGGCCGCGGTGCCCGGAGTGGGCGGCACGTGGAAGGACCTCACGGACAACGTGAACAGCATGGCCTCCAACCTCACCACCCAGGTGCGCAACATCGCCCTGGTGACGACGGCGGTGGCCACCGGTGACCTGTCCAAGAAGATCACCGTCGACGCACGCGGAGAGATCCTCGAGCTGAAGAACACCATCAACACGATGGTGGACCAGCTCAACAGCTTCGCCTCCGAAGTGACCCGCGTGGCCCGCGAGGTGGGCACGCACGGCAAGCTGGGCGGTCAGGCGGAAGTGAAGGGCGTGTCCGGCACGTGGAAGGACCTCACGGACAACGTGAACTTCATGGCGTCCAACCTCACCACCCAGGTGCGCGGCATCGCCAAGGTGGTGACCGCGGTCGCCAACGGCGACCTCACGCAGCGCCTGAAGATGGAGGCCAAGGGCGAGGTCGCGGAGCTCGCGGACACCATCAACGCGATGACCCAGACGCTCTCCATCTTCGCGCAGCAGGTGACGGACGTCGCGCGCACGGTGGGCGTGGAAGGCAAGCTGGGCGCCCAGGCCGTGGTGCCGGGCGTCGCGGGCACCTGGAAGGACCTCACGAACAACGTGAACCTCCTGGCGAACAACCTGACGGATCAAGTCCGCAACATCGCCGAGGTGACGACGGCGGTCGCGAAGGGCGACCTGTCCCGCAAGATCACCGTGGACGCGAAGGGCGAGGTGCTGGAGCTCAAGAGCACCATCAACACGATGGTGGACCAGCTCCGCGCGTTCGCCGCCGAAGTGACCCGCGTCGCGAAGGAGGTGGGCACGGACGGCAAGCTGGGCGGCCAGGCCGACGTGAAGGGCGTGTCCGGAGTGTGGAAGGACCTCACGGACAACGTGAACAGCATGGCCTTCAACCTCACCACCCAGGTGCGCGGCATCGTCAAGGTGGTGACGGCGGTGGCCGACGGCGACCTGTCCCAGAAGCTGGTGATGGAGGCCAAGGGCGAGATCGCCGCGCTCGCGGACACCATCAACGCGATGACCCAGACGCTGTCCGTCTTCGCGCAGCAGGTGACGGACGTCGCGCGCACGGTGGGCGTGGAGGGCAAGCTGGGCGCCCAGGCCGAAGTGCCGGGCGTCGCGGGCACGTGGAAGGACCTCACGAACAACGTGAACCTGCTGGCCAACAACCTCACGGCCCAGGTGCGAAACATCGCGGAGGTGACCACGGCGGTCGCGAACGGCGACCTGTCCAAGAAGATCACCGTGGACGCGAAGGGCGAGGTGCTGGAGCTCAAGAGCACCATCAACACGATGGTGGACCAGCTCCGTGCGTTCGCCGCGGAAGTGACGCGCGTCGCGAAGGAAGTGGGTACGGAAGGCAAGCTGGGCGGTCAGGCCGACGTGAAGGGCGTGTCCGGTGTGTGGAAGGACCTCACGGACAACGTGAACGTCCTCGCCGGCAACCTGACGGACCAGGTGCGCAACATCGCCAAGGTCACCACGGCGGTGGCCAACGGCGACCTGTCCCAGAAGATCACCGTGAGCGTGAAGGGCGAGGTGCTGGAGCTGAAGAACACCATCAACACGATGGTGGACCAGCTGCGCGCCTTCGCCTCGGAGGTGACGCGCGTCGGTAAGGAAGTGGGTACGGAGGGCAAGCTGGGCGGCCAGGCCGCGGTGCCCGGCGTCGCGGGCGTGTGGAAGGACCTCACGGACAACGTGAACGTCCTCGCCGCGAACCTCACGGACCAGGTGCGCAACATCGCCAAGGTGACCACCGCGGTGGCCTACGGCGACCTGTCGCAGAAGATCTCCGTGGAGGCGAAGGGCGAAATCCTGGAGCTCAAGAGCACCATCAACACGATGGTGGACCAGCTGCGCGCCTTCGCTTCCGAAGTGACGCGCGTCGCGAAGGAAGTGGGTACGGACGGCAAGCTGGGTGGCCAGGCCGCGGTGCCGGGCGTCGCCGGCACGTGGAAGGACCTCACGGACAACGTGAACAGCATGGCCTCCAACCTCACCAGCCAGGTGCGCAACATCGCCCTGGTGACCACGGCGGTGGCCAACGGCGACCTGTCCAAGAAGATCACCGTGGACGCGAAGGGCGAAATCCTGGAGCTGAAGAACACCATCAACACGATGGTGGACCAGCTCAACAGCTTCGCCTCCGAAGTGACCCGCGTGGCGCGCGAGGTGGGCGCGGAAGGAAAGCTGGGCGGTCAGGCGGAAGTGAAGGGCGTGTCCGGTACGTGGAAGGACCTCACGGACAACGTGAACTTCATGGCCCGCAACCTCACCACCCAGGTGCGCGGCATCGTGAAGGTGGTGACCGCGGTCGCCAACGGCGACCTCAAGCAGAAGCTGGTGGTGGACGCGAAGGGCGAGGTGGCCGCGCTCGCGGAGACCATCAACAACATGACCGACACGCTGGGCATCTTCGCGGAGCAGGTCTCCACGGTGGCCCGCGAGGTGGGCGTGGAAGGGAAGCTGGGCGGACAGGCCCGGGTGCCCGGTGTGGCCGGCACGTGGAAGGACCTCACGGACAACGTGAACTTCATGGCCTCCAACCTCACCACCCAGGTGCGCGGCATCGTGCGCGTGGTGACCGCGGTGGCCAACGGCGACCTGACCCAGAAGCTCATCGTGGACGCGAAGGGCGAAGTCGCGGCGCTCGCGGACACCATCAACAACATGACCGACACGCTGGGCACCTTCGCGGAGCAGGTCTCCACGGTGGCCCGCGAGGTGGGTATCGAAGGAAAGCTGGGCGGCCAGGCCCGCGTGCCCGGCGCTCGCGGCACGTGGCGGCAGCTGACGGACAACGTGAACCAGCTGGCCGGTACGCTCACCAGCCAGCTGCGCGCCATCTCCGACGTGGCCACCGCCGTGACCAAGGGCGACCTGACCCGCAGCATCACGGTCGTCGCCGAAGGCGAGGTCGCGGCGCTGAAGGACAACATCAACCAGATGATCGTCAACCTGCGTGAGACCACGCAGAAGAACCAGGAGCAGGACTGGCTCAAGACGAACCTGGCGAAGTTCAGCGGCATGATGCAGGGCCAGAAGTCCCTGGACGCCGTCAGCCGCCTCATCATGAGCGAGCTGACCCCGCTGGTGTCCGCGCACCACGGCGGCTTCTTCCTCTCCGACCCCGAGGGCGGCATCCCGTCCCTCAAGCTCACCAGCACCTACGCGTACCGGGAGCGCAAGCACCTGGCGAACCGCTTCCGCCTGGGCGAGGGCCTGGTCGGCCAGTGCGCGCTGGAGAAGAAGACCATCCTGCTGACGCGCGTGCCGTCGGACTACATCACCATCTCCTCCGGACTGGGCGAGGCCGCGCCGCTCAACATCATCGTCCTGCCCGTCCTCTTCGAGGGTGAGGTCAAGGCCGTCATCGAGCTGGCCTCGTTCCACCCGTTCAGCGCCATCCATCAGATCTTCCTGGATCAGCTGATGGAGAGCATCGGCGTGGTGCTCAACATGATCATGGCGAACATGCGCACGGAGACGCTGCTCGCCGAGTCGCAGCGCCTGACGCATGAGCTCCAGAGCCAGTCGCGCGAGCTCACCCAGCAGCAGGACGAACTCAAGCGCACCAACATCGAGCTGGAGGAGAAGGCCAAGGAGCTGGCGGACCAGAACACCCGCGTGGAGGAGAAGAACCGCGAGGTGGAGCTGGCGCGCGTCAGCCTGGAGGAGAAGGCGGAGCAGCTCACCATCATCTCCAAGTACAAGAGCGAGTTCCTGGCCAACATGAGCCACGAGCTGCGCACGCCGCTCAACTCGCTGCTCATCCTCGCGAAGCTCCTGTCGGACAACAAGGACGGCAACCTCTCCTCCAAGCAGGTGGAGTACGCCAACACCATCTACGCGTCCGGCGGAGACCTGCTCAGCCTCATCAACGAGATCCTCGACCTGTCCAAGGTGGAGGCGGGCAAGATGCAGGTGGAGCCCCGGGACATCGTCCTCACGGAGCTCAACCAGTTCATCGATCGCAGCTTCCGCCCGGTGGCGGACCAGAAGGGCCTCACCTTCCAGGTGGAGGTGCTCCCGGGCACGCCGCGCCACGTGCGCACGGATCCGCAGCGGCTGCAGCAGGTGCTCAAGAACCTGCTCTCCAACGCCTTCAAGTTCACCGACGAGGGCGGCGTGAAGCTCACCGTACGCCTGGCGGACAAGGGCATCCGCTTCGACCACGAGGCGCTGCGCCGCTCGCGCCACGTGCTGGCCTTCGCGGTGAAGGACACCGGCATCGGCATCGCCAAGGACAAGCAGCGCATCATCTTCGAGGCGTTCCAGCAGGCGGACGGCTCCACCGCCCGCAAGTACGGCGGCACCGGCCTGGGCCTGTCCATCAGCCGGGAGATCGCCAAGCTGCTGGGCGGAGAGATCCGCCTGGAGAGCGAGCCGGGCAAGGGCAGCACCTTCACCCTCTACCTGCCGCCGGAGTATCAGGGCGCGGACGAGGACGTGTCGCAGGGGGGGGACACCGCCAGCCGCGCGCTGGGGGCCCTGCCGGAGACGCTCGCTCCCCTGTCCACCGCCAGCACCTCCACGCCGCCGCCCATCGCGCCGCCGCCTCCAGCCCCAGTGTCGGAGCCGCAGGCCCACGTGCTGGACGCCGCGCTGCCTCCCCAGGTGGAGGGGGCGCACACGCCCGTCGTGGTGGAGGACGACCGCGACCTCATCCGCGAGGGTGACCGCACCTTGCTCATCATCGAGGATGACCTGAAGTTCGCCCGCATCATGGTGCAGATGGCGCGCGAGAAGGGCTTCAAGGCCCTGGTCGCCACGCGCGGTGACAGCGGCCTGTCCATGGCGCACGAGTACCAGCCGGACGCCATCACCCTGGACATCCAGCTGCCCGTGGTGGACGGCTGGAGTGTGTTGGATCGCCTCAAGCGCAACCCGCGCACGCGCCACATCCCCGTCCACATCATCAGCGTGATGGACAAGCACCTGGGCAACACCCAGGGCGCGTTCGGCTACCTGACCAAGCCCGTGAGCAAGGAGGGCCTGGAGCGCGTCTTCGGTCAGCTGTCGCGCTTCCTGGAGCGCCGCGAGCGCCGCCTGCTCGTCATCGAGGACGACGACGTGCAGCGCAGCAGCCTCACCCAGCTGCTCAGCGACGGCGGCGACGTCATCGTCACCGCGGTGGCGTCCGGCCAGGAGGCCCTCGGGAAGCTGGAGGAGAACGAGTACGACTGCCTCGTCATCGACCTCCTGCTGCCCGACATGGACGGCATCAAGCTGGTAGAGGAGGTGAAGACGCAGCAGCGCTTCCGCGACCTGCCCATCGTCGTCTACACCGGCCGTGAATTGACGCCCAAGGACGAGGCCCGTCTGCGGCGCTACACCGGCAGCGTCATCCTGAAGAGCGGCGCGAAGAGCCCCGACCAGCTGCTCAGCGACACCGCGCTCTTCCTGCACCGCCTGGATGAGAATCTTCCGGCGCGGGCGCGCGCGGCCCTGGCGCAGCGCAACGACCAGGACGCGCCGCTGGCCGGCAAGAAGGTGCTCCTGGTGGATGACGACATGCGAAACATCTTCGCGCTCACCAGCGTGCTGGAAAATCACAGCATGCAGGTCGTCTTCGCGGAGAACGGGCGGGCCGCCATCGAGCTGCTCGGCCAGAACCCCGACGTGGACGTCGTGTTGATGGACGTGATGATGCCGGAGATGGACGGCTATGAAACCATGCGTGCCATCCGCAAGGACCCCAAGTACGCCAGCCTCCCCATCATCGCCGTCACCGCGAAGGCGCTGAAGGATGACCGTGAGAAGTGCATGGCTGCCGGTGCGAGTGACTACCTGCCCAAGCCCGTGGATACAGACAAGCTCTTGGATCTCGTGCGGCTGTGGGTGAGTGCTTGAAACTCAACGTCGGCGATCCACCTTCGTACCCCCTTGGCACTTCCGTCTGGAAGGGGGCAGCCCTAGCCTTGTTCGCCGTGTCTCGGGTCTCCTGACCTACGCGCTCCCCCACCGCGCACATGAACTCCACAGAGCACACTCCGGAACGTCCCCAGGAAGCCGCGCCGGTCCCGCGCGCGGCCATCCTGATGGTGGACGACCATCCGGCCAACCTGCTGGCGCTGGAAGCCATCCTCGAGCCGCTCGGCCAGGACCTGGTGAAGGCCACGAGCGGTGAGGAAGCGCTCAAGCAACTGCTGCAGCGCGACTTCGCGGTCATCCTGATGGATGTGCAGATGCCGGGCCTGGACGGCTTCCAGACGGCGGCGCTCATCAAGCAGCGCGAGCGCACGCGCACCATCCCCATCATCTTCCTCACCGCGCTCAGCCGTGACGCGGCGCATGTCTTCAAGGGTTACGCGCACGGCGCGGTCGACTACCTGCTCAAGCCCTTCGACCCGGAAATCCTCCGCTCGAAGGTCAGCGTCTTCGTGGACCTGTTCCTCAAGGAGCAGCAGCTCCAGCGCCAGGCCGCCCTCCTGCGCCAGCGCGACCGCGAGGCCCTGGAGCGGCAGAGCGCGCTGCGCTACCGCCGGCTCACGGAGTCCCTGCCGGAGCCCATGTGGGCCGCGCGGGCGGACGGGGCGCTGACGTACGCGAACCGGGCCTGGCGGGATTACACCGGCCACCAGGAGGGGCATGAGCTGTCGCTCGCGTCCTTCCTCGAGGACGTGCACCCGGCGGACCGCGAGCGGATGCGCAGGGTGTGGGGCGAGTCGCTGGATCAAGTGCGCAACAGCTCGGAGGAGTTCCGGCTGCGGCGCAAGGACGGCGTCTACCGCTGGCACCTGGCGCGCGCGGTGCCCGAGCACGACGAGCACGGGCAGTTGGTGGGGTGGCTGGCCATCGCCACGGACATCGACGACAAGCGGCGCGCGGAGGAGGCGCTGGGCCGCTTCAAGACGACGCTGGACGCGACGCTGGACTGCGTCCTGATGTTCACCCCGGACACGCTCACGCTGGCGTACGCGAACGCGGGCGCGGCCAAGCAGCTGGCCGCTTCGGTGGAAGAGCTGGTGGGGCTGTCGGTGCTGGAGGTGGAGAGCGCCTTCGACGAGAAGGGCTTCCGCAAGCTGCTGGCGCCGCTGATGTCCGGCACGCTGCCGTCGCAGACGTACTCCACCAACCACCGCCGCCGCGACGGCACGGAGGTGCCGGTGGAGGTGGTGCTCCAGTACGTGGCGGAGGGCGAGGGCCCCGGCCGCTTCATCTCCGTGGCGCGCGACATCACCGAGCGGCAGCGCGCGGAGACGGCGCTGCGGCTGGCGAGCGAGGCGAAGGACGCGTTCCTCGCCGCCGCGAGCCATGAGCTGCGTACGCCGCTGGCCGCGGCGAAGGGCCACGCGCACCTGGCGCTGCTGAAGCTGGGGGGACAGACGGAGGCCGGCCCCGGCAAGTCGTTGCAGATCATCAACCGGCAGATCGACCGCATGGCGAAGCTGGTGGAGGACCTGCTGGACATCAGCCGGCTGCAGGCGGGGCGGTTGTCATTGGAGCTGGAGCCGTTCGACTTCTCGCAGCTGGTGCTGGAGACGCGGGACCGCATGGCGGTGCTGTCGCAGACGCACGAGCTGAAGGTGGAGGTCCCCGAGCGCCTGGAGGGCACGTGGGACCGGGGGCGGTTGGACCAGGTGCTGACGAACCTGTTGTCCAACGCCATCCGCTATTCGCCGGAGGGAGGCCAGGTGCTGGTGCGCCTGGTGGCGGAGGGCGACACGGGCGTGCACCTGTCCGTGAAGGACGAGGGCGTGGGCATCCCCAGCGAGAAGCAGCGCCTCATCTTCGAGCGCTTCGGGCGCGCGCACGGCAGCAAGTACGGGGGCCTGGGGTTGGGGCTCACCATCAGCCAGGGCATCGTGGAGCAGCACGGCGGGCGCATCTGGGCGGAGTCCTCGGGGAAGGCGGGCCAGGGCTCCACCTTCAACGTCTGGCTGCCCCGGCGCACGGAGGCCCAGGCCGCGACGCCGACGGAGTCCTCGCGCACGCCGAGCTGATCCTCCGCGCGTCGGGTGGGGACGCGGCCTGCGTCCCATCCGGACGCGGCACAAAGGGCCCGTGTCTCTGGACGGGCCCCTGGTATGGCGCGTGCTGGGGGGCGGGGCATGTCCTCGTCCTCGCGACCCAACATCCTCATCCTGACGGTTGATCAGCTGCAGTTCCCCCGCTTCGCCTACGGGCCGGAGGGCGGCTTCCTGCCGTCGCTCAAGGACATCCTGGGCTTCGTGGACGAGGGCGCGGAGGACAACCCGTTCCGGAAGTTCTTCCCCGGCTTCGCGGCGCTGCGGAGGAACGCGGCGGTGTTCCGCAACCACACCATCGCGGCGTCGGCGTGCACTCCCAGCCGCGCGGTCATCTACACGGGGCAGTACGGCACGCGCACGGGCGTCACGCAGACGGATGGCCTGTTCAAGAGCGGTGACGCGGCGGCCTTCCCGTGGCTGTCGGCGGAGGGGATTCCGACGCTGGGGCACTGGTTCCAGAAGGCGGGCTACCACACGCACTACTTCGGCAAGTGGCACGTGAGCAATCCGCCGGAGCACTCGTTGAAGCGGTACGGCTTTGACGACTGGGAGCTGTCGTATCCGGAGCCGCACGGGGCCTCCCTCAACAACCTGGGGGCGTTCCGTGACGAGGGCTTCGCGGACCTGACGTGCGGCTTCCTGCGGCGGATGGCGCTGGGGGAGCCGTACAACCGGGCGCTGTCGGAGCAGTCGTACGCGGCGCCCAGGGCCGCCGCGCCGAGTGGTGAGGCCCAGCCGTGGCTGGCGGTGGCGTCGTTCACCAACCCGCACGACATCGCGACGTATCCCATCCTGCCGAGGCAGTTGGATCCCGGGGCGCCCAAGCTGGGGCCGCTGACGGTGCCGGCGGAGGGGGCGCGGTCGGTGACGCCCACGGCGGGGACGTTCACGGTGCCGCTGAACCCGTTGGGGTTCCCGCAGGAGAGCGCGAAGGTGCCGACGAACCTGCGCGACACGCTGAAGAACAAGCCGGACTGCCAGCGGGACTACGCGTACAAGATGGGGCTCGCGCTGTCGTCGAAGACGGGGCTGACGTTGCACCAGGCGAACGAGAACATCGACCCGGTGACGGTGACGTTGAACGCGGGCATCCCGTTCCAGCTGACGCACGACCCGGAGAAGGCGGCGGAGCGCTTCCAGCAGTACTACGCGTGGCTCATCCACCTGGTGGACGGGCACATCGAGCGGGTGTTGCGGACGCTGGACGAGACGGGGCTCCGGGAGAACACGGTGGTGGTGTTCCTCTCCGACCACGGAGAGTACGGCGCGGCGCACGGCTACCTGATGGAGAAGTGGCACGCGTCCTACCAGGAGGCGCTGCACGTGCCGCTGGTGGTGCAGTTCCCCAAGGCACAGCCGACGCGACACATCGACGCGCTGACGAGCCACGTGGACATCGTGCCCACGGTGCTGGGGCTGGCGGGGATTTCCCGGGAGGAGCAGGGGGAGATCCGCACGGACCTGCGGCTGCACCGTCCGGTGCCGCCGTTCGTGGGCGCGGACCTGAGCCCGCTGGCGAGGGGCGAGACGACCACGGTGCTGGAGCCCAACGGCACGCCGCGAGAGGGCGTCCTCTTCATCACGGACGACGAAATCACGGAGCCGCTGCCGCGCACGGGCGACCCGCACCAGCTGCACGACGACGCGCTGTTCTCCGTGTACACGCGAGCGGTGGAGCGGCTGCGGGAGCAGGGCAAGGTGCCCGGGTTGAGGCCCGGAGCGGTGTGCCAGCCCAACCACGTCCGCTGCGTGCGCACGCCCCGCTGGAAGCTGGCGAGGACGTGGGACCCGTCCGGGGAGCACGCGGACCAGTGGGAGCTGTACGACCTGGAGACGGACCCGCTGGAGCTGGAGAACCTGCTCGTCTACGACCAGCCGTTCCCGACGCTGGTGGCGTCACTGCCGCGAGGCTTGTCCCGCGTGGAGGTGGAGGAGGCGGCGCGCACGACGCATGCGCTGCTGGCGCGGTACGAGGCGGAGAAGCTGTCTGCGTGGCCGCAGGGTTAGAGGAACCGGCGGATCCACCGGTTCATGTCCTGCTGGTAGGGGAGGAGCGCTTCGCCTTCGTATTGGAAGAGGAAGGGCTCCATCCGCTGGGCCAGTGCGCGGTACTGCGGGGGGATGGGCTTCGTCCGTGTATCGATGGGGTCAGGCCATTCGTCCAGGGTGACGAGCACGCGGTCGCCATCCATGGGGAGCAGCGAGACCTCCGGGAAGGGGAGCGCGTCCCGGAGCGCGTCGATGCCGCCGAGTTGTCCCAGCAGGGGTTGGCCCAGGAAGGTGAGCCAGGCGGGGGCGAGGGCTCGGGTTCCCAGGTCGGAACTCAATCTCATGGCCCGAGGAGCATCCAGACCCGCGTACCGCGCGAGGAGTGCTTCGGTGATGTCCCAATCCGCTGAAGCCCAGGAGCCCTGTGTCGAGACAAGAGCAAAGCTGGCGTAACCGAAGTTGAGGGGCAGCTCACGAGCCAGCTCAAGTGCCAGGGAGCGAAGGCGGACCGCACCGTGCTCCACGAGGTACTCCGTGGGGAACGTGAACGACAGGGTGGTGGCAGGAGCATCATGGAAGGGGCTGTCGAGCCTTCGTCCGTAGTATTCGACCTGGTAGCTCCCTGCTTCGCTGGGGCTCTCCCTCAGCTCCACGGTCCGGCTCCCTCCACCGATACGCTCGATCACAACATGGCGATTGTGTTCCCAGCCTTCGTCATCCAGCGGGACCATGTCCCCATCCGCCGACGTGTACCAATTGAGTGAGCCGGGCGGGATGGCACGGAGGTAGGCCTGGATTGAGCGCCAGATCGCGGGCCCTACCTCCGAGTGATCACGATGGATGAAGAAGGCCATCACGATGCCATCTCGCCCAGCGAGCCAGTTGCCTTTGTCGCGAAGTCGAATGGCTGGAAAGATGGGTTTCATCACTTGGACTCCACGCCTGATTTGGGCGACACGAGCAGGGCCTGTCCACCCAGTGCCTTCTCGTAGATTTCCCCTTGGGACTCATAGGCATAGGGGCTGTTGCTTCCATACTCGGCCCACCGAGGTGGATTGCTGTCCGGACACGGGAACTTGAAGTCCAGGGTGAGCACGGACTTCAGCAGCAGGTTGCGGTTCTCGTGAAGCACGATGTCCGGCTTGATGGTCCCCCGGAGTTCGTCGGTGCAGCCATCGGCGATGAGGCGCGCTTCCTTCTCCTTGCTGATGCTCTCCACCATCCGGGCATTCGGGTAGTAGCGGTAGCGCTGTTCGATGCTGAAGGGAGCGGGCCACAGCTTCTTCAACACCTGCTCGGCGCACTGGAGCGCGAGCACGTGCTTCTGCTTTCCCAACTGCATGGCCCGGGTCACGGGATTGCCGCAGCGGTCCTTCTCGACGACCTCGGCGCACTCCTGCCGCGTCGGAGGCCGCCCCTCGAAGTAGCGCGTGTTCCCCAACTGCTCGGCTTGCAGCGCGCATGCGGCGAGCTGCCTCTCGAGCTCATCCGCATCGTGGTCCTGCTGCATCATCAGCGCGAGCATGGCTGGCGGAATGGCTCGAATCAGCGGGGAGGCGATGGCCTGGGTCGCGGCCCGCGCGGACGCCTGCTCCGCCAGATACGCCGCATACCGCGCCTTCGCGGCGGTGTCCGAATCCACGAACCCCAGCTCCCCATGCCGGGAATGATGCTGCCCTCCCGCACAGGCCGTGAGCACCGCGCAAAACATCCACAGACCCGTCACGGGACGCACGCACCCGACTCTATTGCCTCCTCCGACTTCGATGATGTCCATGATGGGGGGAGTCACTTGGATTCCAAGGACTCTGGGCCGCGTGCGGCCTGTCTTCAGCGGCTCGCGTGCGCTGGGCCCCCCTGGGTGTAGTAGACCCTTCACGGGACCCGCACCGATACATGGGGAGCACGAAAATTGGATGCTCGGCACCGTTGGATTTCCCCCGTGCTCCTGGAGCAGGCCTGCGCTCGGGGCTGGGCACTCCCAAGAGAGGTGCGTGTCCGGTTCGAGCGCGCCTTCGGAGCCGAGCTGAGCGCCGTACGCCTGCACGAGCATCCCCTCGTCGCGAGGCTGGGGGCCCAGGCCCTTTGCTGGGGCGAGCGGATCCTCTTCGCTCCGGGTGCACTCGAACTCGACGCTGCTCGCGGAGGCCGGATCCTCGCGCATGAGCTGGTGCATGTGCTGCAACAGCGCGCGGGGCGTGTCCCTCACGGGCGCGGCGGGACCCGGCTGCTCGTGGATGGGGCCCTGGAAGCAGAGGCCGAGGCCCTGGCGGCACAGGCCCTCTCGGGTGCGCCTGCGCACCTCGCGGCTTCCTGGCCGGGCGCGGGCCGGTGGACCTCGCCCACACCCGCGCTCCAGGCGTACCACGTCATCCAGAACGCCCAGCTCGGCGCCCAGGATGTCGATCTCCACAACGCCACCTTCGAGACGCAGCGGGACGGAGTGCGGCTCCACCCCTACCCGAAGACGAACGGGGACAGCTTCCTCGTCGACGCCGGGACGGTGAACGTCGTGGTGCGGCCGCACAACCAGGTCGCGCTCCGGTTCTCGGATGACAACGAGCTCGCCATCGAGGACACCGACCCTCGTCACGAGCAGGCCAAGCACTTCTTCGCCACGGACAGCGCCATCACCCGGTGCAACCGCGCGCTGAGGTCCGCGGGCTCCAGCTACCGGATCGCCAAGGTCCCCGGGCCGCGCTACCTCGAAATCGGCCCCGCCGCGCAGCCGGGCTGTCTGCCTTTCCTGCGCGGCCCGGGACCCAAGCGGCTGTTCCAGGTGGCGATGTCCGAGGATGGGCACCTCGAGCCGGCCGTGTCGCAGAACTGCAATGAGATCTCCGGCAAGGTCATGGGAGAGCAGCAGGACGCACAGCGCACCGTGAAGCTCTCGCAGTCCGGCAATCAGCTCTTCCTCAACCTGCCTCGCTGGCAGCTCGGGGGATGGGCCCCGGCCTTCCCGGCCCATGGAGACATCGCCTTCCGGCTGGCGGTCCTCATCACCACGTTCCTCTTCCATGGACAGGGAGAGGGCCCCAACGCCGCCGCGGCCCGGCAACGCGCGGTCAACGATTACCAGGTGGGCTTGCAGAACGCGCTGGCGGGCGCCAATACCCCCATTGCCCAGATGGCGGCCCTCGCGGGCTACTACGGCCCCATCGGCCGCAACTATGGCCGCCTGGTGAACCGGGTCCGTGCCCATGCCCCCATGACGCTCAACGGCGTCAACCTCAACGGGGCCACGCTCCGCACACGTTACGAGCAGCTCCTCTTCCGCCTGGGCCTCAATGCCTACGCGGATCCGCGCGTGGGCGATGCGTTCCAGACCTACTCCGTGGGCGCCATGGAGCGCTATCAGGACGCCCAGCACCGCAACTGGATGCGGATGCGGGACGAGGTGGCTCCCCGCCCGGCGGTGCCCGTTCCTCCGCCCGTCTACAGCGAGCCGGTGTGGGAGTACCACTGGGGCGGGGTCGTCGCGGAGAGCGGCGCGGACCGCATCACCTTCGAGAACTACGCCCGCAACTACGAGGATCGCCAGGGGCCCCAACTCCAGGGCGGCGAGTTCCGCGCGTTCTTCCAGATGACCCGCGTGCCCACCCAGGTCAATGATCCGCTCATCGCCCAGTCCTGGCACGAGAGCTGTTACGCCCACGGCTTCGCCAATGCCCTGACGATGTGCGTCTCCAAGCGCAGCCGCTGCGGACGCTAGCGGCTCCCGCTCACCGCTTCCCGCGGGCCAGCAGCATCACCGCGACCAGGATGGCGCTCATGGCCACCCAGGTCATGGCCCCCAGCGCCTCTCCCGCGAACACCACGCCCAGCAGCACCGCCACCGCCGGGTTCACGTACGCGTAGCTCGTCGCGAGCGACGGCCTCGCATGCCGCAGCAGATACCCATACGCGCTGAACGCCACCAGCGAACCGAACACCACCAGATACACGAACGACATCAGCGCGCGCGGTGGCACCCCGTCCGCCATCCGCTCCCCCAACGCGAAGCTCACCCCCAGCATCACCACGCCCGCGCTCAACATCTGCGTCGCCGGCGTCATCAACCCCGCGGGCATCGGCAACCGCCGGCTCCACACCGACCCGAAGGCCCACGCCATGGGCGCCACCACCACCGCCAGCGCCGCCACGCCGCCGCCCATGTCCCCGCCCAGGTTGAGCAGCGCCACCCCCGCGAACCCCAGCACCAGGCCCGCCAGTTCCGCGCGGCCCGGCCGCTGCCCGAAGGCTGCTCCGAAGATGGCCGCCCACAACGGCATGCTCCCCACCACCAGCGCCGCCACCCCGGAGGGCACCCCCAGGTTCTGCGCCAACGCGATGCCGCCGTTGCCCATCACCAGCAGCAGCACCCCCGTGACCGTGCTCGCCCCCCACTGACGCAAGCCCGGCCCCGGCTGCCCCTTCAACCGCAAACCGGCGAACAACACCCCGCCCGCGAGGAGGAAGCGCAGCCCCGCCATCCGGAACGGCGGAAAGCCCTCCAGCGCGAACCGCATCGCCAGGTAGGTCGACCCCCAGATGACGTACAGCGCGAAGAGGCTGAACAGCAGGCGGCCCCGGTGGGGCACCGGGTCTGCGGCTTCGGTGGGCGCGGTCGCGGTCGTCACGGCGGCGGCCTTGTAGTCCCCACCACCCTCCAGGGCGATGTGCGCTTTGCCGTACCCGTCCCCTCGGGCAGGAAGACCCATGCCCGCCTGCCTGCCCTCCCTCACGGCCCTCCCAATTGAATGCCCCGGGCGTCCCTTTTAGAATTCTACAGGAGGCACGGAGGTCCGGAGGACGGGCCCAGGGCCTTCCGGAGCGTGAGCGGGAATGCCCGACGAGTTGGGTGAGCGTGAGAAGGAAGTCCTCCGGGCCGTGGTGCAGGAGTACATCACCACGGGCGGCCCGGTCGGCAGTCAGCAGCTGACGCGGCGCGGAGAGTTCGACGTGTCCTCCGCGACCATGCGCAACGTGCTCGCCGACCTGGAGGCCCTGGGCTTCCTGGAGAAGCCCCACACCTCCGCCGGCCGCGTGCCCACCGACCGCGGCTACCGCTTCTACGTGGACACCCTGGTGAAGCTGCGCGACCCCGCTCCGCGCGACCGCGAGCTCATCCACGCCGGCCTCATCCATGAGTCCAGCCTGGACGAGGTGCTGTCGGAGGCCAGCCGCGTGCTGCACTCGCTCACGCGCCACGCGGGCGTCGTCCTCACGCCCCGCCCCGACGCCGCCGTGTTCCAGCGCATCGAGTTCCTGCGCCTGCGCGAGAACCGCGTGCTGGCCATCCTCGTGGGCCAGAACGGCCAGGTGCACAACAAGGCCCTCACCGTGGACTTCCCGGTGACGTCCGACGAGCTCCTCAAGGCGAGCAACTACCTCTCCGAGCTGCTCCACCAGGTGCCCCTGGAGGAGGCGCGCGAGCGCATCCGCGCGGAGATGGACCAGGAGCAGGCCCTCTACAACGCGCTGACCGCCAAGGCCCTGCGCCTGGGCGCCGCCGCCACCGACCTGCAGACGCCCGAGCGCGTGCTCATCGAAGGCACCGGCTCCTTCCTGGAGCAGCCGGAGTTCGCGGACGTGGAGCGCATCCGCGCGCTCTTCCGCGCCCTGGATGAGAAGCACAAGCTCCTGCACCTGCTGGACCGCGTGCAGCGCACCAAGGAGATGCACGTCTTCATCGGCGCGGAGAGCGAGTTCTCCGCCGCCGGTGACGTCACCGTCATCGCCAGCCCCTACGGCACGGCGGAGGCGGTCCTGGGCACCGTGGGCGTCATCGGGCCCACGCGCATGGACTACCGGCGCGTGATTCCCCTGGTGAACTTCACCGCCCAGGTGCTCTCCAGCGTGCTGGAGAAGGTGTAGCGCGGCTCCTACTGAGGCGCGGGCGCGTAGACGCGCAGCGCGGAGGGGGACAGCTCGAAGCGCATGGGCGTCATGCCCACGTTCTCCCCGTCCGCGTTCACCTCCATGGGCGGCTCTGTCTCCACCACGAGCCGGGAGGTGTGCAGGTGCACGACGGACTCGTGCTCCAGGTGCCCGCCGCTCCTCATGCCCAGCGCCACGCGCGCGAGCGTGGCCACGTCCTGCAGGTGGCCCAGCCCCGTGCGCTCGCCGCCGTCCGCCGCGGAGGGCGCGGTGATGGCGTAGACGTGGAAGCGGCGGTCGTCCAGCGTCGCGTCCGGCGCCACCATGTTGCCCGCCCCATGGTAGCGGCCGTTGCCCACCACCAGCTGGAGCGCATCCACCTCCAGCGTCTGCCCGTCCGCCTGGAGCCGGACGTGGAAGGGCTGCAGCGTGCGCATCTCCGCGGCGGCGGCCATGGGGTAGGCCAGCTTGCCGGCGCGCTGCTTCAATTCCTGCGTGAGCCGCTTCGCGATGGCGGTGGTGAGCCCCAGGCTGGCGGCGTTGAGGAAGGGCCGCCCGTTGGCGAGCCCCACGTCCACGCGCGCCGTGTAGCCCCCGGCGATGACGTCGCACGCGGCCTCCAGCGTGTCCGGGATGCCCAGGGAGCGCGCGAAGTCGTTGCCGGTGCCCAGCGGCACCACGCCCAGCGTCACGTCGTGCCCCATCAGCGCCTGCGCCGCGCAGCTGAGGGTGCCGTCGCCTCCTCCCACGAGGACGCGGCGGGCCCCCTGGGCGAGCGCCTCCTCCACGACCTTGCGCAGGCGCTTGGGCCGCGTCAGCGCATGCGCGGCCATGAGCGGGATGCCGTGGGCGGCGAGCCGCTCGCGGGCGTGCTCGAAGGCGTCGCGCCCCGAGCGCGAGCGCGTATTCACCACCAGGACCGCGGGCCCCTCGTCCAGGTGGCGAAGGCGCGGAGGCGCGTTGAGTGCGGGTTCCAGGGGAGACCTCTCTGCTTTCTGTGCGGCGCCCTCAAGCTGCGCACGAAGCCGCTCGGGCACCAGCGGGACCCGGGCGCGGAGGGCTGGGCACTGTCCATTCCCCATCCCCCGCGCGCGAAGAGGTTCCACGGGTGGACAGGGGTAGGGGGCTGACGGGTTCCCTCCCTGGGCAGGCGTGTTCACCTTCCAGGCAACGCGGACTCCATGCTCCGGACCCGCGCCGGGACATTCTCCAGGAGGGCACTGCATGGCACGTGGAAGCAAGAGCAAGTACTCGGCGAAACAGAAGCGCATGGCCGAGCACATCGAGAAGGGCTACGAGGACAAGGGCGTCAGCGAGAAGACCGCCGCGGCCCGCGCGTACGCCACCGTGAACAAGCTCACCGGGGGCGGGATGAAGGGCGGCTCCGGCAGCAAGGCGAAGGCGGCCCGCCGGCGTCCCGCGGCCCGCAAGAACGCGCGCAAGGCGGGGCGCGTGGGCGGGAAGCGCCGCGCCGCCACGGCGAAGCGGAGCTCCTCCTCCAGCCGCCGGAAGGCCGCGCCCACCCGGGCCCGGCGCACCACCCAGGGCCGCAAGTCCACCGCGCGCACCGGCACCGCCGGCAAGCGCTCCACGGCCCGCAAGAGCACCCCGGCGCGCCGCGGGACCGCTCGCAAGAGCACGGCCTCCCGTTCACGCACGAAGCGGGGCGGGGCGCGCAAGTAGCACCTGGAGGGCGATCGCCGGTGGCCACGTCTTCGTGGCCGCCGGGGCGCCTTCAGGCCGCCTTCAGCCCTTCATGGACTTCAGCGCGACTCCTCGTCCTTGGAGGTGCCCCGCGACGCCGCGTCCCACGGCCAGGCCTCCGGGTCTTCATTCAGGCGCTGCAGCAGCTCCGCGGGGTCCTTCACCAGCGTGCGGCAGCCGGCCGTGCGCAGGTCCTCCGCGCGGAAGCCGCCGCACAGCACGCCCACGGACGCCAGGTGCAGCTTGCCCGCGGCCAGCGCGTCGAAGGGCGTGTCGCCCACCACCACCACGGTGGCGGGGTCCGGCTTGTCCAGCTTCAGGAGCGCGGCCTCGAAGATGTCCGGGTGCGGCTTGCTCTTGTCGACCTCGTCCTTGTTCGTCTTCGTCTCGAACAGGCCGTCGATGCCGCACAGCTCCACGTAGCGCTTGAGCTCGTCGTCCTTGGCGCTGGAGGCCAGCGCCACCCTCCGCCCGCGCTTGCGCAGCTGCTGGAACAGCTCCTTCACGCGCGGGAAGGCGCGCACCTTGGGCAGGAACTCGCGCTTGAAGAGCGCGGCGCGGTACTCCTCCAGGTCCTTGCCGAAGCGCTCCAGCTCCTCGTCGTTGAAGAACACGGGCAGCAGCTGGTCCGCGCCCTTGCCAATCTGGCTGCGCACGTGGGCGAACGGGATGTCCCGCCCGAACTCGATGAACGACCTGCGCCAGGCCTCCGCGTGCTCGTCCACGGAGTCGATGAGCGTCCCATCCACATCGAAGATGACGTTTTCGACCATGCGCGGCAAACCTCCGCCGCCCAAGGTGGCGACGCGAGGCGGGCCGGTCAACCGCCGGAGGGAGGCTTCGGTCCACTCTCCTGCGCTTCGCTGTCCACGAGTGTCCGGGTCTGCACGCTGTATCCCTCCGGCGCGGCAGGGGTGAAGGCGTCGTTGGGCAGCGAGGTCTTCAAATCCACCTTCGACAGCACCGTCTCCCCCTGCTTCGCGTCACCCAGCCAGCGCGTGAGCCTCCTGGGCACGCACAGGCCCAGGGCCGGGTCGCAGTGCTCCTCCTCCATCCGCACCTCCCCCGACGTGCCGTCCGGCGCGCGCGTCCTCTTGGCCAGGAAGTCCAGCGAGGGCCAGCGCAGCACATAGGTCACCTCCAGACCGCCGGCCGCCTCGCCCTCCAGGGGCATGGACAGCTCCACGGCCTCCTTCGCCTGGGAAAGGCCGGTGACGCGCTTCGCCTTGGTGCTGCGCAGCAGCAGCGGCGCGCGGAAGCCCTCCGGCACGAAGGGCGTGAAGATTTCGGTGAGGAACGCGGACAGCTTCTCCGCGGAGACCTGGGACGTGAAGGTGGTGAACTGCTTCGTCGCCTCCACCTGCTCGTACAGGTGCTTGCCGTCCCACCACACCTGCCGGGCCTGGGGCGCGGACACGGTGCCGCGCATCTTCTGGGGCGCGCGGTACGCGAAGGTGAAGCCCGCGGTCACGGCGTCCCCTTCCGTCTGGGTGCCCTCCAGCTGGTAGGCCTGGAGCTTCGCGTCGCGCGCGGCCAGCTTCTCCCGCACCTGGGCCATCAGCTCCGCGTCGTTCGCGCCTCCGGACGAGGACGAACGGCAGGCGAGGACACACACGAGGGGCACGAGGAGGAGGGCGCGCATGGGAAATCCGGGGGCTGGAAATGGAAAAGGCCCCGCTGTTTCCAGGGGGCCTTCGGACTGCCTCGGTGAGGAGGCAGCTTGGGACTACTTCACCGCCACGCCGGTCGCGGAGGAGCTGGTGATGCCGATGATGGTGCCGAACAGGGCGTAGATGCCGTGACGGGGCGTGGTGCTCGCCGACTTCAGGTCCACCTTGGAGGCGCCCATGGCCTTCGCCTCGGTGATGAGGAGCTTGTTGACCACCGTGTCCAGGTCGCTCTGGACGATGTCGATGATGTGGAAGATCGCGGTCAGGCCCAGCGAGCTGCCCTGGATGACGGCCACGGCCTCACCGTTGGCGGCGATCTCGGAGCCGGAGACCACGGCGGACTCAACGCTGGTGCAGCCCACGAGGGAGGCGGCGGCGACGGCGGACAGGATGAACTTCTTCATGGTTATCTCCCCAACTGACGGTGGCTTGGACGGTGGCGGGGCGACCCCGAAGGGCGCTCCGCCGTTCGTTATGACCTCAAGCGGCGCGGTTCGTAGCAGAAGACATTTTCAAGTCAAGGACCCGGGTCGGGGTATTCCGAGTTGTGTTGGACAACTTATCCGCCGGGAGACGCGGAACAGGTCGCCCCTCTTGCGGACATGAGGCATCTTCGCGCATGCACCCGGTTTCCGTTCCGCGTCCCACCCCACCCCGCGTCTGGCTGCACCTGCTGCTGTTCGTGGTGACGCTGGGGACGACGTTCCTCGCGTACCTGCTGCTCTTCGGCCGCTCGTTCCCGTTCAGCGAAGGGGGGCTGCTGGACGAGGACCGGACGCAGGCGCTGTTCTTCAGCGCGTCGCTGCTGGCCATCCTGGGGTCGCACGAGATGGGGCACTACGTGCTCGCGCGGTGGCACCGGGTGGACACGTCCCTGCCGTACTTCATCCCGCTGCCGGTGCCGGGGAGCCTGGGCACGCTGGGCGCGGTCATCCGGCTGCGCGGGCGCATCCCCACGCGCGACGCGCTGGTGGACATTGGCGCCGCGGGGCCGCTGGCGGGCCTGGTGGTGGCGCTGCCGCTGCTCTACTGGGGGCTGCTCCACTCCACGGTGGTGGACTCGCCGCCGGTGCCGTCCTCGTTCCCTGGTGACTCGTCGCTGTGGGTGCTGGGGCAGAACCTGCTGCATTGGGTGATGGAGAAGGTGACGCAGGCGCCGCCCGCGATGGAGCCCGTCTACACGAGCCACCAGACGCTCTTCGGTGACAACCTCATCATGAAGGCGCTGACGTGGCTGGCGCTGGGGCCGGTGCCCGAGGGCAGGGACGTGGTGGTGCACCCGGTGGTGATGGCGGCGTGGTTCGGCCTGCTGGTGACGCTGCTCAACCTGCTGCCGGTGGGGCAATTGGACGGCGGGCACCTGACGTTCGCGGTGCTGGGACCCAGGGCCCGCTGGGTGGGCAAGGGCGTGGCGGGGGTGCTGCTCTTCCTCACCGTGTTCGTCACCGCGTCCTGGGGCCTGTGGCTGGTGGTGGCGAGCAAGGTCGTGGGTTTCGGCCACCCGGAGGTGGTGCGGCCGGAGGAGCCCCTGAGCCGCTCGCGCAAGGTCATCTGCGCGCTGTGCCTGCTGGCGCTGGTAGGGTGCGCGATGCCCATCCCCCTGCGCGAGGTGTGGTCATGAAGTACCAGTGCGAAAGCTGCGACCGGCTGGTGAAGGTGGAGACCTACGTCATCGAGGACGGCGTGCTGGCCGTGGTGTGCCCGGCGTGTGGGGACTGGACGCGGGCGGCGCCTTCGCTCTCCAGGCCGGCTCCCTCGGGGTCCGCTCCCGCGCGCGCGGAGGAGCCGGCTTCGCGTGGAGGCGACACCGCCGCGGTGGCGGTGCCCGCGGTGGGGCCCGCCGTGGTCCCTCCGCAGGCCGCGCGGCCCGGCGTCACCGCGCTGCGTGTGATCCGCTCCGATGCGCCCCTGGCGGCCCCGCCCGCGCTGGACGGCGACCCCTTCCAGGCGCCCGCGGGCCACTGCCCCAAGTGCGTGGCGCTCATGCGCGAAGACGCGGTGTCCTGTTCGGCGTGCGGGCTGGTCTTCGCCAACTTCATCCCGGAGGAGCATCAGCCCTCCGAGGCGCTGGCCCGGGAGTGGCATGCGCTGCTGGAGGCGTGGCACGACTGGGACGTGCACGACCGCCTGCTGTCGCAGGCGATGCTGCGGGGAGAGCTGGCCATGGTGGGCCGGCTGTACCGCATGCGGCTGGCCCGGGCCCCGAGCGACGCCCAGGCGCTGCGCGGGCGGGAGGAGGTGGTGCGCCGGGTGACGACCGCGTCGCCGCTCACCTCCGACGGGCCGTCGCCGACGACGGCGCGCAAGGTGAAGAACGTGGTGATGGGCTCGGTGCTGGTGGTGGCCCTGCTGCTCCTGCTGGTGCTCGTCCAGGTGCTGCGCGGCGCCCTCTAGGCGGGGGCTGGCTGGCCCGCTTCCCGGGCGGGCGGGGGACAGGGCCTTTCGCCTGCATCAGGGAACGCGCGGGGGACGCCGCGCGCTGTTATCCTGCGGGGCCGCCTTTTCCGTCCTCCTGCCCCCGAACCGAAGCATGTCCGCGCCCGCGCCCCGTCCTCCCTCTGTCGACAGCCTGCTGGGGCCTGGTGGCGCGCTCGAAGAGGCGCTGCCCGCGTACGAGCACCGCCCGGAGCAGCTCCAGATGGCGCGCGCCGTGGAGCGCGCCTTCTCCGAGGGCAGCTACCTGCTGGCGGAGGCCGGCACCGGCACGGGCAAGACGTTGGCCTACCTGGTGCCCGCGCTGCTGGCGGGGCGCAAGGTGGTGGTCTCCACGGCCACGAAGACGCTGCAGGACCAGGTGTTCTTCAAGGACCTGCCGCTGCTCAGCGAGAAGCTGGGGCTGCGCTTCGAGGCGGCCTACCTCAAGGGCCGCGGCAACTACCTGTGCCTGCACCGCTACGAGTCCTTCGAGAAGGACCCGCAGTTCGTCTCCAAGGAGGAGGCGAAGCAGTGGCCGCTGCTCAAGAAGTGGGTGACGCAGACGGAGACGGGGGACCGCGCGGAGCTGGACCTGCCGGAGTCGTTCGCGGCGTGGTCGCGGCTGTCCACCACGTCGGAGACGTGCCTGGGCTCGCGCTGCTCGCAGTATGAGACGTGCTTCGTCACGCGCATGCGCAAGCGCGCGGAGGCCGCGGACCTGCTGGTGGTGAACCACCACCTGTTCTTCGCGGACCTGGCGCTGCGCAGCTCCGGCAAGCGCACGGAAGGCGTGCTGCCCTTCTACGACGCGGTCATCTTCGACGAGGCGCACGCCCTGGAGGACGCGGCCAGCAGCCACTTCGGGTGCAGCGTGTCCAACTACCGGCTGGAGGAGCTGTCGCGCGACGCGGTGGCGGCCCTGCCGGCGAAGGACGAGCGGCACGCGACGCTCTCCGCGCTGGCCCAGCGGGTGCGCTCGCACTCGGACGCGCTGTTCCTCCAGGCGCCGCGCGCGCTGGGGCTGTCCAGCCAGGAGTCCACCGTGGCGCTGCGCCCGGAGACCATGGGCAAGCTGTCCGGCGCGCTGGAGCAGGTGCGCGAGGGCCTGGCCGCGCTGGCGTCCTTCGCGGGCAGCGAGCGCGAGCCGGAGCTGGCCGCCATCCACCGCCGCGCGGAGGAGATGGCGGAGCAGCTCACGTTCCTGGAGAAGTCCGAGTCCGCGGACCACGTCTACTGGGCGGAGGCGCGCGGCAAGGGGCTCTTCCTTCGCGCGAACCCCATCGACGTGGCGAAGGAGCTGCGCGACCGGCTCTACGGCGCGCTGGACACGGTGGTGTTCACCTCCGCGACGCTCGCGGCGGACGGCCGCTTCGACTTCTTCGCCAGGCGCATGGGCATGTACGACGACGAGGGCCAGCCGGTGACGCGCGTGCGCACGCTGGCGGTGCCCAGCCCGTTCGACTTCCCGCGCCAGTCCGCGCTGTACCTGCCCACGCACCTGCCGGACCCCAGCGCCCCGGGCTTCATCGAGGCGGCGGCGGAGGAGATCATCCAGCTGTGTGAGGTGACGGGCGGGCGCGCGTTCGTGCTCTTCACGTCCCTGCGCAACATGGTGCGCGCGTACGAGCTGACGGCGACGCGGCTGCCCTACCAGGCGCTCCTCCAGGGCGAGCGGCCCAAGCAGCAGCTGCTGGACGCCTTCCGCCAGACGCCCAGCGTGCTCTTCGCCGCGCACAGCTTCTGGGAGGGCGTGGACGTGCCCGGGGACGCGCTGAGCCTGGTCATCATCGACCGGCTCCCGTTCGCGTCGCCGGGCGACCCGCTGGTGGCCGCGCGCATCCGGCAGATTCAAGCGCGCGGGGAGGAGCCATTCGACCAGTACCAGCTGCCGCAGGCGGCGCTGGCGCTGCGCCAGGGCTTCGGGCGGCTCATCCGCACGCAGGCGGACCGGGGCATCGTCGCGATGCTGGACCGCCGCATCGTGACCAAGGGCTACGGCCGCGTGTTCCTCTCCAGCCTGCCGGCCGCGAAGCGGATGGAGGACACGACGGAGCTGAGCCGCTGGTTCAACGGCCCGGTGCGCCCGGTGCCGCCCGTGCGCTCGATTCGCTGAACACGTCGCGCAGGCGCAGGCCCACGCGCGCCTGGAAGGGCGGGGCCAGCGTGTCCACGCCCGCGCGGCCCGCGAGGTACCGGCGGTCGAAGAGGTTCTCCACGGCGCCGAAGGCGTCCACCTTCCAGAAGAGGTGGCGGCCCACGAACAGGTCCACCACCGCCGCGCCGCCCATGCCGCGCGTGTTGAGGTCGTCCTCGTACTGCGGGCCGAACACGCGCAGCTGCGCGGTGACGGAGACGACGGACGGGTCGTCGAAAGTCACCGCGAGCGAGCCGCGATGCCTGGGGTCCTGCGGCAGCTGGCGACCCACGAGGTCGGGCTGGCCGTGGGCGCGCGTGACGACGGGGTCCACGAAGGTGTACGCGGCGAGCGCGGTCCACCGCCGTGCCACGCGCCAGTCCGCGCCCAGCTCCACGCCGCGCACGCGGGCGCGGCCCAGGTTCTGGCGCTGGCGGGTGGAGCCGTCCGGCAGGGGCGTGGCGAGGGTGACGTTGGTGACGGGCGCGTCCAGCACGTTCCAGAAGCCGGTGACGCGGCCGGTGAGCCCGAGCGGGCCGGTGGCCTCCACTCCGGCCTCGGTGCCCCAGAGGCGTTCGGCGCCCAGGGCCGGGTTCGCGGCGGTGAGGACGGTGCCCACCTGGAAGGGGCGGTAGAGCTCGTTGAGGGTGGGGGCGCGGAAGGCGCGGTAGGCAGCGGCGCGCAGGGTGAGCCAGTCCAGCGGGCGCACGCGCGCGGCCAGGCGCGGGCTGAGCTGGCGGGCGGTGCGGGGCTCGAAGTCGGCGGCGGTGGAGGTGGCGTTCGCGAAGCTCTCCAACTGGTGGCCGTCGAAGTTGCGCCACGTGTCCCAGCGCAGCGTACCGGCGAGCTCCAGCGCGGGGGAGACGGTGTAGAGGTCCTGCACGAAGGCGCCGCCGGACACCTGCGTGCCCCGCGTGTTGCGCGCATAGACCGTCGTGTCGGTGTAGCTGAAGGGGAAGAGCAGCTCGTCGGCCTTGCCGTGCGAGCGGCGCACGTCCACGCCCGCGGCGAGCACGTGGGTCCCGCCCAGCGTCATTTCCGGGCTGGTCCACACGAGCGAGCCGCCCTGGTCGTTGGCGGGCACGTCCTGGAAGGCGGAGCGGACCTCGAAGTTCCGGTCCGGAGTGACGCGGGCGCGGTTCTGGGCGAAGTGCTGCGTGCGGCCGAAGAGGCCCAGCTCGAAGGCGCCGGCGGCGTCCGTGCGGAGGCGGGCGTTCGCGGCGAACCACGCGAGGTCCACGCTGGTGACGGTGTACCGGGTGCCACCGTTCTGCACCTCGCGGAACACGCCCGCGCGGGCGGAGAGGGAGAGGTGGTCGGTGGCGTCCGCCTCGACGCGGGCCTGGGCGCTGAAGTGGTTGGAGGGCGTGTCGCTGTCAACGCGGCCACGCTGGCTCTCCGGGACGATGCGATAGCCGTTGCTGGTGAGGCCCTCGACCTCCAGCGACGCGCCCACGCGGCCCCAGCGGTCCGCGATGCGAGCGGCGGCGAAGCCGGTGCCCAGGTTGCCCGCGGACAGGTCGACGTCGAGCACCGGGCCGGTGATGGGACGGGAGAAGAGCTGCACCACGCCGCCCAGCGCGGCGCTGCCATAGAGCGCGGAGCCGCCGGTGGGGACGACCTCGACGTGGTCCAGGCCCAGGCGGGGCAGGGCGCGCCAGAAGACCCAGCCGCCGTAGGGGTCGTTGAAGGGGAGTCCGTCCAACAGCACCAGCCCGCGAGCCACGCCCGAGGGCGCGAGCCCGCGCAGGTTGAGCCCCTGCGCGGTGGGGTCCGCGACGAGCGACGGCGTGCGGCGGAAGGTGGCCGCGGACGGCAGCGTCCGGATGAGCGCGTCCTGCGTGAGCGTGGGGCTGCGTTCGATCTCCGCGCGAGGAATCACCACCGTGGTGGCGGGCACGTCGCGCAGGGGACGCGGCAGGCGCGTCGCGGTGACGACCGTGCTCTTTCCGGTGTCGGGAGGCGCGTCGGAGCCGGGCGATTCCGCGGTGGCCCGGGCCGGTGTCTCATCCGGGGGCGCCGTCTGCGCGGTGGACACGCCGGGCAGCAGCAACGCCAATCCAAGACGGCAGGGGAACGACAGACGGAAAGCGGCGCGCGGTCCAGGCATCGCGCTCCGCTCTACTGGATGTCGGGCTTCCACGCGAGCACGGTGAACGGCGACTGTGCTGTCATCGCAGTGAATACAGATACGCCGCGATGTCCCGCGCGTCCCCGTCTTGGATGCCATGCACCGCGTGCACCGCTTCGTTCTCCAGTGCAGCCTCGAACCTCGCGGGCACGAGCCACACCCAGGGCGCCACGCCGCACGCGCCGCCGGCTCTACCCGAGCCACCGTGCCCCTGAAACACGAACGGCGGTGAAGCGCCCGGAAGGCCACTCCACCGCCGCCGTTCACGGCCCCCAAAGCCGTGCGGGACTACGCCGTGGCAGCGCTACCGCCAGCGGCGGACGGGCCCTGGTATTGCGCGTCACCGAAGGCCAGCATCGGACCAAAGATGATGCCGAGGAAGAAGAGCCCGATGCCGTAGGCCGTGTCCTTGCCGAAGGACTTGGCCAGGTCGATGCACAGGATGATGGTCGCGATGATGGCCGCGGGCGGACACAGCAGCAGCAGCGCCATCCACCAGATGGGCCGGCCCACGATGTTGAGCAGGATGTAGAGGTTGTAGAAGGGAACGATGGACGCCCAGCCGGGCTGGCCCGCCTTGACGAAGATCTTCCACATGCTGGCGATGCCGACGGCGAGGACGGCGAGATAGACCACCGACATCACCGCGAGGAACGCCCCGGAGGGCTGTGCCGACTGCTGCTCCTGCATCTGCCGAATCATCTCCAGCTGCTGCTCATCCATGACTTCCCCCTCGGAAGTGTGGGACCCACCCCACCGGGTGGGTCCAGGTTCACTTCCGAACAAAGGCGAAGTCGGGGGGAGAAAGCAAACCCCTTCCGGCCCCCGTGCGAGCCGCTCAGGCCTTCAGCGTCTCCGGCACGGCCCAGTCCGGCTTCAGCCGCTGGATGACCTTCACGAAATTCTCCTTGTCCTGGGCCTTCTCCAGGGCGGCGTCGGGGAGGATGACGTCGTCCTTCACCAGGCGCTCCAGGTGCATGTCCAGGGTCTGCATGCCCACGCCCTGACCGGCCTGCATCTTGGAGGCAATCTGGAACACCTTGCCCTCGCGGATCATCGCGGCGATGGCGGGGCTGCCCACCAGGATCTCGAGCGCGGCGACGCGGCCCTTGCCGTCCGCGGTCTTGATGAGCTGCTGGGCGACGATGCCCGCCAGCGACTCCGCGAGCATGCCGCGCACCTGGCCCTGCTCGTCCGCGGGGAAGGAGTTGATGATGCGGTCGATGGTGGCGGGGGCGCTGTTGGTGTGCACCGTGGCGAAGACGAGCACGCCGAAGCTGGCCAGCTGGAGCGCCAGCTTCATGGTCTCGTTGGTGCGCAGCTCACCGATGAGGATGACGTTCGGGTCCTCGCGGCCGGCGGAGCGGATGGCGGTGGCGAAGCTGGAGGCGTGCGGGCCCACCTCGCGGTGGGTGACCTGGGCCTTGAGCGATTCGTGCACGAACTCCACCGGGTCCTCGACGGTGAGCACGTGCGCCGCGCGCGTCTTGTTGATGTGGTTGATCATCCCCGCGAGCGTGGTGGACTTGCCCGAGCCCGTGGGGCCCGTCACCAGCACCAGCCCGCTGCGGCGGTCCGCCATCTTGCGCACCACCTCCGGCGTCTTCAGGTCCTCCAGCGACAGCACCTTGCTGGGGATGGTGCGGAACACGGCGCCAATGCCGGTCATCTTGTAGAAGTAGTTCGCGCGGAAGCGGGCCTTGGTGCCGTAGCCATAGGCGAAGTCCAGGTCCAGCTCCTCGACGATCTGACGCTTCTGCTCGGGCGAGCAGATCTCGAAGAGCACCGACTCCAGCTCGTCGCTGGTGAGGGGCTCGTCGCGCAGCGACACGAGCTCGCCGCGGATGCGGCCCATGGGCGGGTAGCCCACGCTCAGGTGCAGGTCGCTGCCCTTCCTGTCGAGCAGGATGTCGAACCAGGCCGCGATTCGGGGAGTGTCCGTCATGTCAGGCGCCCTTCTTGCCGAGCAGTGAGCCCACCTTGGACAGCATGCGCGCGCCCTCCTGGGGCGTGGCGGGCGGGGGCACGGTGGGAGCGGCGCCGGGCCGCTTGCCCGTCACCATGGCCTCGATTTCGTCCGGGTTCTCCGCGAAGCCCTTCACGGTCTCCAGCGTCGCCTTGCCGGAGCGCGCCAGGTCCGCGAGCGAGTCCTCGAAGCGGATGATGCCCAGCGACTTGCCGCGCTGCTGGAGGGACGGGATTTGATACGTCTTGTTGTCGCGGATGAGGTTGCCCAGGGCCACGGAGCCGGTGAGCACCTCCGCGGCGGCGACCATGGACTTGCCGTCCGCGCTGGGCATCAGCCGCTGGCTGACGATGAGGCGCAGGCCGCTGGAGAGCGACAGGCGCACCTGCTGCTGGTCTCCGGGCGGGAAGAGGTCGATGAGCCGGTCGATGGTCTTCGCCGCGCTGGGCGTGTTCATGGTGCTGATGAGCAGGTGGCCCGTCTCGCTGGCGGCGAGCGCCATGCGCACCGTCTCGGTGTCGCGCAGCTCGCCCACGACGATGACGTCCGGGTCCTCGCGGAGGCTGCCCTTGAGGGCGCTGGCGAAGGTGCGCGTGTTGGTGCCCACCTCGCGCTGGCTGATGAGGGCGCGCTTGCGCGGGTGCACGTACTCCACCGGGTCCTCCACGGTGAGCACATGGTGCGTCGTCTCCCGGTTGATGATGTCCACCAGCGCCGCGAGCGTGCTCGTCTTGCCGTGGCCGGACGGGCCGGTGAGCACGATGAGGCCCTGGTGGTGGTGCGTGGCCTTGGCGATGTCCGGGGGCAGGCCCAGCGACTCCAGCGTGGGGATCTCGCGGGCGATGACGCGGAAGGTGCCCTTGAGGCCCGTGCGCTGGCGGCCCACGTTGACGCGGAAGCGGCCGGTGTCCTCGGAGTCCAGCGCGAAGTCCACGCTGCCGTCCTTCTCCAGCACGTGGCGCAGCCGCTCCGGGATGATGGGCAGCAGCAGGCGCTCCACCGTCTCCGGGGACAGCGGCGTGTCCTGCGGCAGCAGCTCCCCGGCGATGCGCAGCAGCGGAGGCCGTCCGGCCACCAGGTGCAGGTCGCTGGCGTTCATGCTGCGCGCCTGCTCCAGCAGCACGGCCAGGTCGCGGCCCGGCGCGGAGGTCGCGCGCGAGATGGGGATGACCCGCGCGGGGGGATTCGCGCTGGCGCCCGCGTGGGCAGGAGCGCTCGTGTGCGTGCCCGCGCCCGACGGGGCCGCGCCCAGGGGGGACGACGCCCCCGGGGGGCTGGAAGCCCCGCGTGCGGCGGCGCCTCCACCGGGCTGCGAGACCCGCCCCACCGCCTCCGGCGCGCTCACCGCGGGCACTCCCGCGTAGGGCGTCCGCGTGGGCGCGGCGGGGGCCGCCGCTGCCGCCGGAGCCGGTGCCTGCGCCGCGCCTTCCGCGCCTCGCGTGAGGCGCACGTTCATCAGGTCGCCCCGGCGCACCGCCGCGATGTTGAGGTTGCCCAGGCCGGTGGCGTTCACCTGCCACTGCACCGGCGTCTCCGACACCGTGGACGCCCGCGCCGCGCCCACCATCGCATGGAGGGCCTTCACGAGATCATCGGTGGAGAGGGCGCCAGGGTCGACGGGCTCGTAGCCGTTGGCGCCGCGCACCATCGGAGGACGGCCGCTGGCCAGGGCCAGTTCGGTGATTCCAGGACGCGACAGATGACGCAGCAGTTCCGCGAGCGGTTTCATTCGGGGGAGGCCCCATCGCTGCCGTGCGTCAGGCCCGGCAGGGTGGGAACGCCCGCGAGGATAGTCGACCGCCACGCTCCAGGTCACCCGGGGGGCATGCCCGCAAACGCACAACGGGAGTGGCCGTGCGAGGGCCGCTCCCGTCGGGTCCAACCGGATTCACTGTGGGGCGTCGCGGACTACAGCTCGCGCGACATCAGGAGCCGCAGCTTGCCGGACTTCTTGGAGACCACCGTGGCCACCGTCGTGAAGCCCGCCTTGCGGTAGAAGCCGACCGCCGGCGCGTTCGCCGGATCCACGCGCAGCGCGATGGTCTTGCGGTACATGTCGCGCGCGACCTCCAGCGCCTTGTCGAGCAGCATCGCGCCCACGCCGTGGCGCCGCAGCTCCGGCTTCACCACGATGTTGCGCAGGTAGGCCGCGCCCGGCACCGGGCCGTCACGCTCCACCGTCACGTAGCCCACCACCTGGTTCTGCGTGCGCGCCACGTGGATGAAGGGCTTGAGCTGCGTGAGGGCCTTGAGGCTCTCCTCCTGCGTCTCGCCCCGGCTCTTCCACGGCTCGGAGTTGGCGCGCAGGGCCGACACCGTCGTGAGGTCCTCGTCGGTGGGAGGACCGAACTTGACCCCCGCCACCACATCGTTGGGGAGCGTCGCTCCTTCCAGCACCGGCGTGGGGGCCGCCACCTCGACGCCAGGGTCCACCTGCTTCATCGTCATCGCCTTGCTCCTCCGTCGCGTCCGCGATCCTAACCGGTCCCCCCGTACCCATGCACGCGATCATTCCGCGCGCATTGTCCTCTTTTCCGTGTGGGGAGACGTCCTCCTCCCAAAGCGGGGAGCAGGAACCTCTCGAAACGCGACCTGGAGAGGCGTCATTCCGGGGAGACATGCCCCGCTTCGCTGTCTGGACTGCGAGCGGCCTTCCGCGCGGGACGTCAGGCCATTATAAAACGTCTGTCCGGGTCCCCCTCGGTCCGAGTCCCGCCCCTTGCAACTCAACCACGCCCAGCGCGAGCTGACGCTCAAGATCGTCTATTACGGCCCCGGGCTCAGCGGGAAGACGACCAATCTGCGCAAGCTGCACGCGCGTGCGCGGCCGGACGTGCGAGGGCGCCTCCTGTCGGTGGATACCCACGACGACCGGACGCTCTTCTTCGACCTGCTGCCCGTCTTCTTCTCCACCTCCACGGGCTTCAAGGTGAAGGTGAAGCTCTTCACCGTGCCCGGGCAGGTCATCCACAACGCCACGCGGCGGGTGGTGCTGCAGGGCGCGGACGCGGTGGTCTTCATCGCGGACAGCCGGCGCGGCGCGGCCCAGGAGAACAACGCCTACTGGCGCAACCTGCAGGAGAACCTGCGGGAGATGGAGCTGGACCCCACGCAGGTGCCGGTGGTCATCCAGTTCAACAAGCGCGACCTGCCGGACAGCCTGACGGACGCGGAGCTGGCGGAGGTGCAGCGGCGGGGCAGCCAGCCGGTGGTGGGCTCCGTGGCCGTGCGAGGCGAGGGCGTGGTGGAGACCTTCCACGCCGTGGTGCAGACGGCCTGGCGCGCGCTGGAGGGCCGCGCGCAGCTGTCGCGCAACGTGGGCCTGAGCGAGGAAGAGTTCCTGGGGCAGATCTTCCGTCACATCGACCTGAGCGGCACGGCGTTGGAGGGGCGTTACGGCCCCGGCGCGCTGCCCGGCGGCAGGGAGAGCGGGAGGGCGCCATGAGCGGCGTGTCAGGCGGAGGACCGCGGAACAGCGCGAGCGTGCCCCGGCGCGAGTCCGCGCTCCAGCGGCGGCTGTCCCTGGGAGACCTGCTGGACCTGCCGTCCTTCACGGAGGTGGTGAAGGGCTTCAGCGACCTGTACCGCGTGGGCATCAAGGTGCTGGACACGCGCGGCAACAAGCTGGCGGACGTGAAGGTGGGCCACGGCGACTTCTGCGCCTACGTCTTCTCCTTCCCGGACGGCCGCCACGCGTGCACCGCCATGGTGGGCCGGGTGAAGGACGGCCCCGTGCTGCCGGAGGCCGGCGGGCGCGTGGCGGACGGCGACGTGTCCGAGGCGGCGGGCCTCATCGCGCTCACCTGCTTCACCGGCCTGCGCTACGTGGTGATGCCCGTGCGCTACGACGGCGACCTCCTGGGCCGCGTCATCCTGGGGCCCTTCACGCCGGAGGAGCTGACGGACTTCCCGCAGACGCTCACCGGCATCAACGGCCTGGACCTGGAGCGCGCGCAGGAACTGCTCGGCCGCGTGCGCCGCGTGCCGGAGCGCACCGCCGCGCAGGTGCTGGGCCACTTCGGCCAGGTGCTGGGCGCGCTCGTCGCCAGCGGCCAGAAGGCGTACCTGGCCACGCACCTGCATCTGGAGTCCACGCTGGAGGTGCACCGCGAGCTGGAGGCGCAGAACGCGCGGCTCATCCAGGCGAACGCGCGGCTCAAAGAACTGGACCGGCTGAAGTCCACCTTCCTGGGCACGGTGAGCCACGAGCTGCGCACGCCGCTCGCGTCCATCCTGGGCTACTCGGAGATGATGGCCGAGGGGCTGGCGGGGCCGCTCAACCCGGAGCAGCTCCAGTACGTGCGCACCATCGTGGAGAAGGGCGAGACGCTCCTCTCGATGATCTCCTCGCTGCTGGACCTGAGCCAGATTGAAGCCGGCCGGCTGCGCCTGTCCATGGCGCCGGTGGATCCGGGCTACGTCATCCAGACGGCGGTCTCCAGCGTGCTGCCGCAGGCGCAGCGCAAGGGGCTGGAGCTGGAGGTGCGGCTGCCGCACACGCCGCAGCCGAGGCTCGCGGGAGACCTGGACAAGCTGCGCCAGGTGGTGGTGAACCTGCTGGCCAACGCGGTGAAGTTCACGCCCGCGGGCGGCCGGGTGAAGGTGACGCTGTCGGACGCGGCGATGCAGCAGGAATTGGGCGTGCCCGGCTACCGCATCAGCGTGGAGGACACCGGCGTGGGCATCCGCGCCGAGGAGTTCGAGCGCATCTTCCAGAGCTTCTACCAGGTGGACGGCAGCTCCACGCGCGAGTTCGGCGGCGCGGGGCTGGGCCTGGCCATCGTGAAGAGCCTGGTGGAGGGCCACGGCGGCCGGGTGCGCGTGGAGAGCGAGTTCGGCCACGGCTCGCGCTTCATCGTGCAGCTGCCGCTGCACCCGCCCATCCACGACCGCGGGCTGACCGCCGCGGCGCCGGTGCCCGAGCCCGACCGCTTCTGACGGGCACCGGAGCCCGGCCGCTCAGGGCCCGTGGGGCTCGACGATTCTCGTGTCCGCCGGGCTGTTGGGAAGGAACGTGGGCAGCCGCGTCTGCACGAGCGCGCCCCCGAGCCCCAGCAGCATCACGACGCCCAGCGCTCGGCCCAGCCGCAGCGTGAGCGAGCGCTGCTCCGACACGCGCGCCACCAGGATGAAGTTGATGGCGGCGCTGGCGAGCGACGCGATGATGGCGCCCACGCCGGCCGTCGTCGGGGAGATGGTGCCGTTGGCGCACAGCGACGCGGCGGAGGCCACCGCGGACGCGCTGGACACCAGGCCGCCCACGGCGCTCACCGCGTAGAAGCCCCAGCGGCCCAGGAGCGTCTGGCCCACGGTGCCCACCACCTGGAGCACCAGGAAGATGAGGCCGAACTTCAGCGCGGACGGCAGGGAGAAGGGCGACTTCAGGGGCAGGGCGGGGGGCTCCGCGCCGGGCGCGGCCTCCGCGCGCGTGCGCACCAGCGCCAGGCCCGTGCTGGACAGGAGGATGAGCACCAGCGGAATGGCGGAGTCCACCAGCGCCCGGAAGGAGAGCAGTCCCAGCAGCACGGCGTTGCGCAGCGCCATGGCGGCGGTGGCCAGCATCACGCCCCGGTAGGCCACGTCGAGCAGGCGCCCGGAGGTCTCGCGCACGCGGTTGGCCAGCTCCGCCACGGTGACGGTGCTGTTGACGAGCCCGCCCAGGAACCCCGTCACCTCCACGCCGTGCGTGCCGAACACCTTCCACAGCAGGTAGTTCACGAAGCCGATGGCCGCGATGAGGATGACCGTCACCCACGCGGCGCGCGGCTCGATGAGGCCCCACGGGTCCACCGGCTGCGCGGGCAGCACCGGGTAGATGGCGAAGGCGAGGATGGCCAGCAGGATGGCGCTGCGCAGCTCCTCGGCGGTGATTTTGTGGCTGAAGGTGGCCAGCCGCTCCTTCCACGCGAGCAGGCCCGCCGTCGTCACGCCCACCGCCGCGGGCGTCACCGTGTGGCCCAGGCCGCACAGCACCCCGGTGAAGCCCGTGACGAGCAGCGCGGCGGACGTGGTCAGCTCCGCGCCGCCGTTGGCGCGCAGGGACTGCCAGTTGAGGAAGCACAGCAGCACGCCCAGCAGCGCGAGGCTGAGCAGCGCGAAGCTCGGGCCCAGCAGGCCGCCCATGCCGCCCAGCAGCGCCGCGAAGCCGAAGGTGCGCAGGCCGGCCTCCTTGCCGCGCCACTCGCGCTCCAGTCCGACGAACAGGCCCACCGCGAGCGCGAGCGTCAGCCGCATCAACGTCTGCAGCGGCGGCCAGGAGACGACGGGGGGAAGACCTTCCATCATGAGCGATTCCTCTCCCGTCCCTCATGCTCGCCTGTGACACGTTCGTCAACGTCGTACCCCGTCACGCACGAAGTCGTGGGGCCTCCACGTTTCGCGCCCTCGGGCGGGACGCCGTCCGCGGTCAGGTGAGGGCCCGGGGGCCTTCCGGAGCGGGGCCTCCGGGGACGACGTGCAGCCGCTCCCAGCCCTGCCGCGCCAGGAGCTGATGCACCCGGAGCCGCAGCGCCGCCTGCAACGCCTTCGCTCCGGCCTCGTCCTTCAATGACAGCGCGGACAGCGACCAGCGCTCCCTCACGCGCGCGTCCATGCCCGGCGCGTGGCCCGCGACGTCGATGAGGACGTAGTGGGCCGCGGGCACGTTCCGGTCGCGCAGCGGCGCGGCGCGCAGGTTCGCCTCCCGCATCACCGCCTCCACGGCCGGCGGCGGCCCGTCATCCAGCCCGGAGCCTGGCGGCGGTGACACCACCGCGCGCGCCCGGTCCGGGTGTGCCAGCGCGTTGAAGAGGGCGGCGGCCAGGTGCGCGGGGCCCGCTTCCGCGCACTCGAAGACGACGGTCTCCACGGCCGTGGACGCGGGCCGCGGCGCGCCGCCCAGCAGCCACCGGAAGAGGAACACCGCCAGGGCCGCGCCCAACAGCTGCGCCGCGACGAAGGACTCCACCTCCCACGGGCTCATCACGCCCGCGTGGGCGCTGGCCGCGCGCGCCAGCACCAGCGCGGGGTTCGCCAGCGAGCGCGAGTCCGTGAACCACACCGTCGCGGCCACATACCCCGCGATGGCCAGCGGCGTCGCCGACGGGCGCGTGCGCACGCAGCCGCGCACCACCACCAGCAGCCCGAACGTGGCCACCATCTCCGTGAGGAAGCGGGCCCCGTCCGCCGCGGGCATCCTCGCGGTGAGCAGCAGCGGCTCGTTGCACATGCGGTGCGCGACGAGCCGCCCCACCAGGCTGCCGGACAGCTGCGCCAGCGCGTACAGCGGCACCTCGCGCCACGGGGTGCGGTCTCCCAGCGCGTCCGCGAAGGTGAGCGCCGGATTCAGATGCGCGCCCGACAGCGGCCGCAGCACCCACAGGAGGCACGCCAGCACCGCGCCGCACGACAGGGACATGAAGAGGCGTCCCTCCGTGGCGCTCGCGCCCAGGTGCTCCGCGACGTGGTGCGACCCCTCCAGCGCCACCACCAGCAGCGCGCACCCCAGCGCTTCCGTCACCAGCCGGCGGCGCAGGTCCATGGGTGTGGAGGAGGAAGGCACTCCCTGTCCTATGCCTGGGCGGTCCGACACCGTCAACGCCGCGGGCCCGTCCGCCGCCTGGCCGTTCGCGGGTCGTCATTGCATCCCCGGGCGCGGGCGTGGTCTTCAGTGCCGTCCATGCCCGGCGAGTTCGACCTCATCCAACGCTTCCTCGCCTGCTTCCCGCGCGCGCGGGTGCCGGTGGGCCCCGGGGACGACTGCGCCGTGCTCGCACCCTCCAAGGGCGCGCTGTGCGTCACCACCGACGCCGTGGTGGAGGACGTGCACTTCACCCGCGCCACGTTCTCCGCGGCGGACATCGGCCACAAGGCGCTCGCGGTGAACCTGTCGGACCTGGCCGCCATGGGCGCCACGCCGCGCTGGTTCGTCTGCGCGCTCGCGCTGCCCCGGGACTTCCCCGCCCGCGAGCTGTCCGCGCTGGGCCGGGGCATGGCCGCGCTCGCGAAGGCCCACCGCATCATGCTGGTGGGCGGCAACTTCACCTCCGCGCGCGAAGTGTCCGTCACCCTCACCGTCACCGGGGCGCTGTCCCATCCGCCCCTCACCCGCGCGGGGGCCCGGCCCGGGGACGGGCTCTACGTCTCCGGCACGCTGGGCGACGCGCGCCTGGGGTTCCAGCAGCTCCAGGCCGGCGTCCGGCGGGGAAGGGCCGTGAAGCGCCAGCGCCGCCCGGAGCCCCGCATCGCCCTGGGGCGGCTGGCCGCGCGCTTCGCCTCCGCCGGGATGGACGTGTCGGATGGACTGGCCCAGGACCTGGGCCACCTGTGCGCCGCGTCCCGGGTGGGCGTGGAGCTGGAGCTGGACCGGCTGCCCCTGTCCCCCGCCGTGCGCGCGGCGCTGGGGCCGGAGGGGGCCCTGCGCGGCGGGGAGGACTACGAGCTGCTGCTCGCCGTCCCGCCCGCGCGCAGGCAGGCGTTCGAGCGGGCGTGCGCCCGCGCCGGGCAGGCGGTGACGCGCATCGGGGTGCTCACCCGGGAGCGGACGTTGCGGATTCGGGACGCAGGGGGGCGCCTGCTGACCCCTCCGGCGGGATTCGACCACTTCGCCCGGTCAGGCAGGCAGATCCGGCCGGATGATTGACCCGTACCGGACAGCAAGGCTAAACCCCTGGGCTGTTTTCCGCCCCTCCCGCTGAAAGCACTCCGTGCGCCGCCCCCTTCGCGACGACCCCTCCTCTGGCCTCACCCCCCGACGCGAGCCGGTGCAGCGACTGCTGCGCGCCGTCGAGGGTCCCAAGGTGGTCCGCGAGCAGTCCCTGCACCGGAAGATCACCACCGGCTACATCCTCCTGGGCCTGCTGCTGGGCACGTGGCTGCTGTGCACGGAGAGCCTCTTCGACGCGTCCTGGGGCCGCTGGAGCTTCATCATCCGGGTGGGGGTGGGGGTGCTCATCACCTTCGGCGGCGCCACGTTCCTGCCCTCGCTGCTGGCGCGCGTCACCCGCGTGAAGGTGCTCAGCCGCTCCGCCTTCGAAATCTCGCAGGGGGACTTGTCCAAGCCCGTGGCCGCGGAGGTGCACAGCACCCGCGACGAAATCGACGAGCTGACGGGCGCCATCTCCCGCATGCAGGAGAACCTGCGGGAGCTGGTGGGCAAGATCCAGGACACCGCCAAGAGCGTGGCGGACACGGCCATCGACCTGCAGCGCAGCGCGGAGAACGTCAACGGGTCCACGGAGGAGGTGGGCTCGTCGATGGAGAAGATCGCCGGCGGCGCGGAGACCCAGTCGCAGCTGGTGTCGCGGGCCTCCAAGGTCATCACGGAGATGGCCGGCAGCATCCAGCGCACGGCGGCCAGCGCCCTGGACGCGGCCCGCACGTCCGCGGAGACCAGCAGCAGCGCGGAGGACGGCTCCAAGGCGGCGCGGCTCGCGGGCGACAAGGTGAAGAAGGTCTTCAACCGCATCGAGTCCGCCAGCCAGCAGGTGTTCGCCTTCGGCGAGAAGACGCAGGAGATCTCCAAGATCGTCGACGCCATCACCCAGGTGGCGCAGCAGACGAACCTCCTGGCCCTCAACGCCACCATCGAGGCGGCGCGCGCGGGCGAGTACGGCCGCGGCTTCGCGGTGGTGGCGGATGAGGTGCGCAAGCTGGCGGAGAGCGCGGGCCGCTCCGCGGAGCAGATCTCCCGCCTGGCGCGCGACATCTCCGGCCAGTCCACCTCCGTCGTGAGCGCCATGAAGGAAGGCATCGCGGAGCTGGCGGAGGGCCGTGAGGACCTCACCGACATCATGCGCTCCATGGGGGCCATCACCGACACCGCGCGCAAGGGCGCGGAGAAGGTGACGCTCATCTCCGACAGCACCCGCGACCAGCTCAAGGGCAGCGAGGAGATGGTGAAGGCCATCGAGGAGATCAAGCTCGTGGCGAAGAACAACGCCAGCTCCACGGAGGCCATCCAGGCCGTCATCCAGGAGCAGACGGCCGCGGTGTCGCGGATGACGTCGCTCGCGAGCGAGCTGACCAACCTCTCCGTGGAGCTGCAGAGCGTGGTGCGCAGCTTCCGCCTGGGGCCCTGAGCGCCCTGTTCCCCCGCCTGTCGCCGCCTTCGCGGCACAAGGGCCTTCACCGTGCGGCACGTCATCTTCCGGGTCGAGAAGGAACGCTACGGGTTGCCCTTGTCGGCCGTCCGGGAGGTCGTCGTGCCCCCGGAGCGCTACACGCGGGTGCCTCGCGCCCCGGCGGCCATCACCGGGGTGATGAACCTCAGGGGCCGGGTGGTGACGGTGGTGGAGCTGCGGCAGCTCCTGCATCTGCCAGAAGGTCCCACGCCCCAGTGCCGGGTCGTGCTACTGGACCGGGGTCGCAGGGACTTGGGGCTCCTGGTCACCGACGTGGACGGCATCGAGGCGGTGGAGCGCGTGAGCGCGGCGCCGGGCAAGGCCATGCCCGCGGTGCGCGGCGTTGCCCGCCTGGGTGGCCTGGGAGTGACCGTGCTCGATCCGGAAGGACTTGATGCGGCGGTCGTTGCCTTGTTCACTCCCTCCAAGTGAGTAGCCCCCTGGAAACGGCCGGTGATAGGGTGCGCTCCCTCTAGGCCTGAAACGGAGGCGGAGTTCTTCACATGGCTAAGCGGGTGCTGGTCGTCGACGACGCCATCTTCATGCGCAACATGATCAAGGACATCTTTGCGTCTGGAGGGTTCGAGGTCGTCGGTGAGGCGGCCAACGGCCTGGAGGCCGTGGAGAAGTTCAAGGAGTTGAAGCCGGACCTCACGACGATGGACATCGTCATGCCGTTCAAGAGCGGCATCGAGGCGACGCGGGAAATCATCAAGGCCGACAGCAGCGCGGTCGTCATCATGTGCTCGGCGCTCGGGCAGGAGAGCCTGGTGATGGAGGCCATCGAGGCGGGTGCCTCGGACTTCATCGTCAAGCCGTTCCGGGCGGAGGACGTGCTGGCGGTGGTCAAGAAGGTGCTGGGCGAGGCCTGAATCGGCGCGCGAGGGGCCGCGCCCACCCGGGTCGCGGCCCTGTGCGCGTATGAAGGAGGTGCCGGGTCATGACGATGGACATGTCCCGGTACCTGGGCCTCTTCATCTCGGAGGCCACCGAGCACCTGGAGGCGCTCGGGCGGGACCTCGTGGAATTGGAGCGCGAGGCCACTGCCAGCACCGTGGACTCGATGTTCCGGCACGCCCACTCGGTGAAGGGCATGGCGTCGTCCATGGGCTTCGAGCCCATCGCGATGCTGGCGCACCGGGTGGAGGACCTGGTGGATGCGGTGCGGCAGGACCGCAAGCTCCTGGACCGGGACCTGGTGGACCTGCTGCTCAACGCCGCGGACACGCTCACCGCCCAGGTGCGCGCCGTGGCGTCCAACCGCGAGCCGGAGCAGGCCGAAGCGCTGCTCAAGCAGCTGGGCGCCCGGGTGCAGGCGCTCACCGGCCACGCCCCCGCCGCGACCCGCGTGGCCCAGGTCACCGCGCTCAAGCCGTCCTCCGGAGGGGAGGGAGAGGGCTCGGGAGGCGCGGGCTCCTCGGGGACGCCAGGCGGCTCCGCCGGTCCGGCCTCGGGTTCAGGGCCACCGGGGGGCGCCGCTGGCGCCTCGGGAGCCGGTGCGTCGGGCGCGGGGACTCCGGACAGCGCGGCCGACGGCTCGGCGTCGGGTCCGGGGGCCGGTGCGTCGGACGCCCCTGTCGTGGGGGTGGCGGGCTCGCAACCTTCGGCCGGTGCATCGGGCTTGGGAGCGGCCGGCGGTGACGCGCCCTCGAGTGCCCCGGGCACGAGCGCTTCCGGCGCGGCACCGCCCTCCACCCTGACGGTGATGCCGCCAGCGGCGCTGATGCCGCCGCGCGACCTGAGCGGTCCGGATGCCCTCTACGGCGCCCCGGTCGCCCGGTCCCTGGCGGTGGTGCCGGACAGCGACGCTTCCGCCTCCGTGGTGGCGCTGGCGTCGGGGCTCAAGGCCGTGGCCAGCGTCGTGGACGGCAAGGCCGGCGCTCCCCGCTGGTCCGTGCGCCTGCGCATCTCCCCCTCCTGCCAGGTCCCGGGTGTGCGCGCGTTCCTCGTGCACAAGCGGCTGTCCACGCTGGGCACGCTCGTGGACCTGCGCCCGCCCCTGGAGGAGCTCAAGGCCGGCCGCATCCCGGACGGCTACATCCAGGTGGACGTGGAGACCGGCGTGGGTGACGCCGGCATCCAGGCGGCCCTGCGCAACGTGGCCGAGGTGGAGGTCGTCTCCGTCGCGCCCGCCGTCCCGGAGCCGCCCGCGCTCCCCGTCGCCGCGCCCGCGTCCGACCCGGCGCGCGCCTCCGCCGACGCGGGCTCGCGCACGGTGCGCGTGCGCACGGAGCTGCTCGACTACTTCCTCGACACGGTGGGGGAGCTGATGCTCGCCACCGCGCGCCTGCGCGAGGTGGGCAAGGTGCTGCCGGAGAACACGCGCCCCGCGCTGGAGGAGGGCGTCTACCGGCTGCACACGCTGGTGAAGGACCTGCACGACAAGGTCATGAGCGCGCGCATGACGCCGCTGTCGCTCATCACCGACCGGCTGCCCCGCGCCGCGCGCGACCTCGCCCGCCGCAAGGAGCGCGAGGTGGAGCTGGTCATCACCGGCGCGGAAATCGAGCTCGACCGCGCCATCCTCGACGAGCTGGCGGATCCGCTGCTGCACCTCTTGCGCAACTGCATCGACCACGGCCTGGAGTCCCCGGACGAGCGGGCGGTCGCGAAGAAGCCCCCGCGCGGCCGGGTGACCGTCACCGTGCGCCGCGCGCGCGACCGCGTCATCATCGACATCGAGGACGACGGCCGGGGCATGGACCCCGCGAAGCTCAAGGCCGCGGCGCTCAAGCGCGGGCTCATCAGCGAGGACGCCGCCCAGCGCATGGCGGACCGCGACGCGTTCCTCCTGTCATGTCTGCCCGGCGTCTCCACCGCCAAGGACATCACCGACATCTCCGGCCGCGGCGTGGGCATGGACGCGGTGAAGCGCGTGGTGGAGAGCGTGGGCGGCACGCTCGAAATCGACAGCGAGCGCGGCCGGGGCACGGTCTTCACGCTGCGCCTGCCACTCACCGTCGCCGTGGTGCACCTGCTCCTGGTGGAGGTGGGCGAAGAGGTGTTCGGCCTGCCCATCGCCAAGGTGGTGGGCGCCACGGAGGCGGATCCCCAGTCCCTGAGCAAGAGCCGGGAGACGGCGCTGCTGCCCCACGGCAACGGGCTGTTGCCGGTGCACGCGCTGGAGTCGCTCCTGGGGGTGCCCGCGTCGCCCAGGCCCGGCTTCCGGCCCTTCGTGGTGATGGAGGGCGACGCGGGCACCGGCAAGGTGGCGCTGGCGGTGGATCGCCTCCTGGGGCAGGAGGAAGTCGTGCTCAAACCCTTGTCCCGACCCCTGGACTTGCTGCCGGGATTGTCCGGCGTGACCATCCTGGGCAGCGGCCGTCCCGTGTTCATCCTGGACGTCCCGAGGTTACTGACCGCGTGAGCCCCCCCCTGCCCAGTGACGCGCAGCTCGACGCCCTGCGCGAGGTGGCCAACATCGGCTGCGGACACGGCGCCAACGCGCTGGCCCGGCTCGTGGGTGGCCGCGTGGACCTGTCCGTCCCCGAGGTGCGCGTCACGGACGCCGCCCAGGGCCCCGCGCTCTTCGCGGACGAAGCGCCCGCTGTCGCCGTGAGCCTGGGCATGACCGGCGAGCTGCGCGGCGCGCTGGTCCTGGCGCTGCCGTCCGTGGACGCGGAGGCGCTGGAGTCCGCGCTCTTGAGTGGCCACCCCGCCTCCCCCGAGGAGCGCGAGAGCGCCCTGGCCGAGGCCGCGAACATCCTCGCCAGCGCGTGCCTGTCCGCCATCGGGCGGCTGACGGGCTGGCGGCTGTTGCCCTCCGTGCCGCGGCTCCAGCGCGGCCCCGTGCGCCCGGTGCTGGCCGGGGTGCTGGGCGACGTGGAGCCGGGGCCGGGCGTGGTGCTGGCTGCGCGCTTCTCCGCCGTGGGCCCCACGCCCCTGGGCGGCCAGATGCTGCTGGTGCTGGAGCGCGGGAGCGCCCAGGCGCTCCTGTCCCGGCTGGGCCTCTAGGTCCGCCTGGAGCACCGGGGGCGGGTGCGGTAGACCGCTCGCCCATGGACGAGAAGGCGCTCAGGGCCCTGCTGGGCCAGGTGAAGACGGGCAAGGTCAGCCTGGACGACGCGGTGGGCAAGCTGAAGGACCTGCCGTACGCGGAGCTGGGCTACGCGACGGTGGACACGCACCGCAACCTGCGGTTCGGCTTCCCGGAGGTCGTGCTGGGCGAGCCCAAGACGGTGGAGCAGATCCTGGGCATCGTCGGCGCGCTGGTGAAGCGCAAGCAGACGGTGCTGGTGACGCGGCTGCAGCCGGAGAAGGCGGAGGCCCTGGTGGCGCGCTTCCCCAAGGGCCAGTACCACCCGGTGGCGCGCATCTTCCACCTGCCCCAGCGCAAGGTGAAGGCGGGCCGCGTCGCGGTGGTGACGGGCGGCACCAGCGACCTCCCCGTGGCGGAAGAGGCGGCCATCACCGCGGAGGCCATGGGCGCGGAGGTGCGGCGCGTCTACGACGTGGGCGTGGCGGGCATCCACCGGCTCCTGCGCCGGCGTGAAGAGATCCAGGAGTGCCACGTCGCGGTGGCGGTGGCGGGAATGGAGGGAGCGCTCGCGAGCGCGCTCGGCGGCCTCGTGGGCATCCCGGTGGTGGCGGTGCCCACGTCGGTGGGCTACGGCGCGAACCTGAAGGGCGTCTCCGCGCTGCTCTCGATGCTGAACTCGTGCGCGTCCAACGTGGCCACGATGAACATCGACAACGGGTTTGGCGGCGGCTTCTACGCGGCGCTCATCTCCCGCACCAAGGGCCGGAGCTGAGGAAGCCATGCGACGCATCCTCTACCTGGAGCCGGTGGGCGGCATCGCCGGGGACATGTTCCTGGCGGCGGGCATCGACCTGGGCGTGTCGCCGGACGCGCTGACGCAGGCGCTGTCCGGCCTCGACGTGCCGGGCTGGAAGCTGGCGGTGTCGCGCGCGGTGCGCCACGCCATCAGCGGCACGCACCTGGACGTGGTGCTGGACGCGAAGGAGGCGCACCCGCACCGCGCCTACGCGGACATCCGCCAGCTGATTGAAGCGGCGCCCACGCTGCCGGAGCGCGCGAAGGCGCGGGCCCTGGCGGTGTTCCGCGCCATCGGCGAGGCCGAGGCCAAGGTGCACGGCGTCTCCATCGACGAAATCCACTTCCACGAAGTGGGCGCGGTGGACTCCATCGTGGACATCTGCGGCGCCGCCGTGGTGCTGGAGCTCTTGGGCGACCCGGAGGTGCACGCCGCGCCGCCGCCGCTGGGCAGCGGCACCATCCGCGTGGCGCACGGCCAGATGCCCATCCCCGTGCCCGCGACGCTGGAGCTCCTGCGCGACGTGCCGGTGCGCTTCGAGGGCGTGGGCGAGCTGACGACGCCCACGGGCGCGGCGCTGCTCAAGGTGCTGACGAAGATTGGCCACCCGCCGGACTTCATCGTGGAGAAGGTGGGCTACGGCGTGGGGACGAAGGACTTCCGCGACCGGCCCAACGTGCTGCGCGCGTCGCTGGGCCGCGTGGAGACGCAGGCCACCGAAGGGCTGTGGGTGGTGGAGGCGAACCTGGATGACGCCACGCCGCAGCTGCTGGCGCACCTGGTGGAGCGGCTCCTGGAGGTGGGCGCGAAGGACGCGTGGGTGTCCCCGGTGGTGATGAAGAAGGGCCGGCCCGCGCACCTGTTGGGCGCGCTGGTGGAGGGCGGCCTGCGCGAGGCGGTGGTGGACACGCTGTTGCAGGAGTCCACGTCGCTGGGCGTGCGCTACCACCGGGTGGAGCGCCACGCGCTGGAGCGCGACTTCGTGGAGGTGGAGACGCCGTGGGGCCAGGTCCGCGTGAAGCGCGGCCTGCGCGACGGCCGGGTGCTCAACGCGCACCCGGAGTTCGACGACTGCGTCCGGCTGGCCCGTGCGGCCGGTGTGCCGGTGAAGCAGGTGATGGCCGCCGCGATGGCGGCCCTCATGCCCTGAAGCTCGGCCGAAGCTCGGGACGACGACTACGCCGGCCGCGCCAGGGTGATGATGCCGAAGGTGGCGCCGCCCGGGTCGGCGACGATGGCGATGCGGCCGTAGGGAGAGTCGAACGGCTGCATGAGCACCTGGCCGCCCTTGGCGGTGACAGTGGCGGCGGCCTCGTCGGTGTTGGCCACGGAGAAGGTGGTCATCCAGTGGGGCGGCACGTTCGCGGGCGTCGAGGCATCCATCTGCATCACGCCCGCCGTCTCACGGCCGTCCTTCTTCACGACCCAGTACTGCATCCGGTCGTCCGGCATCTTGTCCGCCGTCATCCCGAAGAGGTCCTTGTAGAAGGCCACGGCCTTGGCGCCGTCGCGCGACTTGGCCTCATGCCAGGCCATGGCGCCGGGCTCGTTCACCAGCCCCGCGCCGGGGAACAGGTTCGGCTGCCAGAAGCCGAAGGCCGCGCCGGTGGTGTCCGTACAGAAGGCCATGCGTCCCGCCTCCATGACGTCCATGGGCTCCATCATCACCTGACCGCCCAGCTCCTTCACCCGGGCGACGGAGCGGTCCACGCTCTCCACGGCGAAGTAGGTGTTCCACGCCGGAGGGAACGGCGCGTCCTTGGGGCGCGGCATCATCGCCGCCACGTGCTGGCCGTTCTTGCGGGCCATCGTGTAGTAGCCGTTCTCCTTGGAGCTGGGGTCGAACGTCCAGCCGAACAGCGCCCCATAGAAGTCCTGGGCCTTCTCCAGGTCCCAGGCCGCCAGATCCACCCAGGACACCGTCCCCGCAGCGTGCTCCGTCATCGCAGGCATCGTCGCTCCCCTCGAAGTGCGCCCGGAGGAACCCGGGCTACCTGCAAGGTAACAGCGGATCCGGCGGGGACTGAAAGGATTTTCAGTGTCGCTTCGCGTCAGCGGAGGGGCTGACGCGCGAGCCCCTGCGCGAACGCATCCGTGTTGCCTCCCGCCACGCACACCGGCAGGCCCTCCACGACACCGCAGCGTGCGCCCGCGTCGAGGAAGGGGCGCACATGCTGCGGCAGCAGCACGTACGCGGTGCTCGCGTCCAGTCCGCCCGTGGGCAGCGATGCGTTGCACTCCGCGGCCAGCTCCGCAGGCGTGCGCGACGCGTAGCCGCTGTTGAACGTGAGCTTCAGCCGGTATGCCTGATACGCCAGCGCGTTCACCAGCGGTTCGTCATAGCGGCACACCCACTGCACCTGCGGTGGGAAGAGGGCCAGGTGTTGGTAGGGGCCTTTCAGCGCATCCCAGTCCGTGGAGGTCAGGCGGTGGAAGCGCACGGGCTTGAAGAGGGCGCTCTTCTCCTCGCGCACGTCGTACACCTGCAGCGCCAGCGCCACCGTGAGCGCGGCCACGGCCACCGCGGGCACGCCGCGCCACAGCCGCGCCACCACCAGCACGGCGCCGGCGAAGAGCAGGTAGTGCAGCGGCCAGACGAAGCGGCCGGACGCGCGGAACGCGTTCGTCGCCTTCACCAGCGGCGCGTACAGCCCGTCCAGGTCCGCCACCGGCTGGCCCAGCCACGTCACGCGCGACGACAGCGCGTAGACCGCCATGAGCAGCACCATCACCGCCGCGGGGAGCACCCGGCGCCAGTCCAGCGCGCGCGCCTCGCGCCCGCGGACGAACAGGCTCACCACGGCCACCACCCCGAGCAGCAGCGCCCCCGCGCCCAGGTAGCCGAAGCCCTCGCCCTGCCGGGGCGCGGCGGGCAGGTCCGGCAACAGGCGGCTCCAACCCATGGGGTTCACCAGCGTGGCCAGGTCCGCGGAGAACTCTCCGAAGCCCTCCGCGCCCAGCCCGCTGCCGCCGAAGTAGCCGAAGAGGGCGAACAGCCCCACGTCCAGCGCGGCGATGCCCGCGCACAGGGCCGCGACGCGCCCGGGGCCGAGTTTCCGGCTCCAGACGAGCCGCACCCCGAGCGTCAGCGTCAGCGGCATCAACATGGCCACCCAGTACGGATGCGTGCCCGACGCGATGGCGTTGAAGAGGGCGGCGAGTCCCAGGCTCCGCGTCGCGGCGCGCGCGTCCGGGAGGTCGCGCAGGTTGAGCCACAGCAGGGCCAGCAGCAGCCAGTGCGCGCACAGCGTGGGGTGGCCGAACCGCGCCACCATCACCGGCGACAGCGCCAGCAGCGCGCCGCCCAACGCCACGGGCACCGGGCGCGGGGACACCACCTCCACCAGCCTCGCGCCGAAGTAGCCCATCAGCGCGTAGCACAGGGCCAGCCACGGCCCGGTGTACTGGAAGTCCACGGGCAACAGCGGTGAGAGGGGCTTGAGCAGCAGCGCCACCCACGGGTTGCCGTCCGTGAGCGCCACCGACGAGCCGTAGGGATAGAAGTGGTTGGGCGCCGCGCCCAGGGGCAGCGCCCAGTCCGCGTTGCGGAAGAAGAGCCAGCCGAAGATGTGCGCGGCCCAGTCCTCGCGCATCATCCAGTCGATGCGCGTGGGCGGCAGCACCGGCCCACCGCCCAGCCACAGGAACCAGCCCAGCCCGCCGAGCACCGCCAGCGCTCGCGCCACGACGAGGGCCCGGTGGGAGGTGGAGGGGAGCGGGGGACTCGGGGAGGGGGCGGACTCGCTCAAGGCGCGGCGACTGTAGGCGCCCGCTTCCGTGCCCCGCAACCGCCCGCTGCCCGCGCGGGGCTCAACGCGGGCAGTGGCGCGCGTCGCGCGGGCCCCCCGGTTTGGAAATCCCATCCGTGCAGGGGGGGCGCAGCCCGCCAGCATGAAGGCGGCCACGGTGGCGCTCGGCAGCGCGGTGTGCGCGAGGAGGAAACGGGACACGCGGAGGACCGTCAACGTCTCAGGGAGATTTCCAGGCCGTACTGCGGATCCACGCCGGTCCGGCCATTGGCGGTGACGCGGTCCATGCCCACCTGGGCGGACAGCCGCAATCGCATGCCCGCGAGCCGCCCCGTCACGCCCGCGGCCACGTGTCCGGTGAGCATCGCGGGGTCCGCCTGCCGGAAGCCCGGCGCCGTCAGCCCCAGCAGGCCCCAGCCCAACCCGGCTTCCGCGAACAGCGGTGTGTTCGCGGGATGCTCCAACCCCACCAGCCCCTCCACCGTGAGGCGGTGCAGCCGGATGCCGTCCCGGGCCGCGAGCGGCGTCACGCCGTACGCCCCGCGCACGCCGTAGTAGAGCAGGTCCAGCGAGGACGGCGTGCGCCACGACAGGCTGGGCCCGGCGGCGAACCTCGCCAGCCCCAGCGGCGAGCGCCCCGCGCCCAGGCCCAGCTCCAGCCGGGACGTCCAGTGGGGCGGCGGAGCGGCGGCCAGCGCCGGGCGCGCCCCGCCGATGACGGGCGGCTGGAAGGGCGTGCTGAAGTCCACCGGAACCAGCCTCGCGGCGGCGACGTACTCGTCGTAGAAGGAGCGGTCCAGCGGCACGGCGAACAGGCCCCGGCGGAGCGCCTCCTCCGCGGGACCGCGCTCCTGCAGCTCACGCGGGCGCAGCTCGGGCATGCCCTTGGACAGCTGCGCCAACGTCACGCGCGCCTCCGCGTCCGGCGCGCGCACCCAGTACACGTCGCGCAGGGGCAGCAGGATCTGCGTCCACTGCTGCGGCGCCCGGCGCAGGTCCACCAGCCGCTGGCCGGCCGCGTCCTCCACGGAGAGTCGCGCGTACTCGAAGCCGGCGGGGAAGGTGAGCCGGGGCCCTTCCGGCGCGGGTCCCACCAGCGGGCGGCGAGGCGCGGCCGTGGGCGCGAAGGCGTTGACGGACAGGCGCGCGGGCAGGCCCTTCACGCCGTGCAGCGAGGCGGCCACGAACGCGGCCAGCTCGCTGTACTCCACCTGCCCGTCGCCGTTGATGTCCGCGCCACCCAGCAGGCCGGAGCGGGCCACGTGGCTGAAGACGCCCGCGCGGATGCGGGACCACTCGTGCGTCTCGCCGTCCTCGCTCTCCGCGAAGAGGGCGCCCACGTTCGGGCGCGACGCCAGCTGTTCGCGCGCCAGGACGCCGCGCAACTCCGCCAGCACCGCCGCGTCCGGCGTGCCGCCGCGGCTGCCCACCACCCCCGAGGCGCGGCACGCGTCCGCGATGACGTGCACGTAGTCCGCGCCCAGCGGATCCACGACCTCCGAATAGAGGCTGGTCCGGTCGAGGCGCGCGTCGGCGAGCGTGAAGTAGGCGCGGCCCGCGTCGTCCGTGTTGCCGTGGCCCACGTAGATGATCAGCACGTCCGTCTGGTGTCCCGCCGCGTGGTCCGCGAGGGCCGCCGCTTGCAGCCGCTTCACGGCCTGCTCCACGGCGGCGCGCGTGGGCGGCTGCGCGGACCGCAGCACGAGGCTGCCGGCCTTGCGCGTGGGCTCGTCCGGATCCACCAGCAGCGTCGTCTCCACGCCCAGCCGCTGGAGCGTCTCCGCCCACAGGACGCCGTCGTCGTCCGCGTAGCGAAGCGGCGGGAGCGCGGGAGCGTCACTGCCGTTGTGGGCAATGACGAGCGCGCGCCGGACCGTGTCCGCGAATGCCTCCGGCGCCGAGAAGAGCAGCGCCGCCCCCAGGAGGACTTCCAGCTTCTTCATGGAGCATCCTTTACCCGGACCTCCTGCCTGAGCACCACCACCCCCCCTGCCGCCTCGCCGCGCAAGGCCGCCAGGGTGGGGTCCGGGTGCTCGGAGAACGTGGCGGTGACCTCCGCCATATCGGCCCCCGCGGGCAGCGCGACCGTCAGCTCCAGGGGGTGCTCCTCGCCGGCCTTGCCGCTCAAGGGGAAGGGGCCGTTGATCTCCTCGTGGCCGCCGGCGCGCACGCGCACCGCGACGTGGGTGTAGGGAGGACGGGCCCCCGCCGCGAAGGCCAGCGTGGCGCCCGGCGGGCACGCCGTCCCGGGGCGCAGTTCGAACAGCGATTGGCCCGGCGCCGCGCAGAAGACGCGCAGGACGGGCTGGGCCAGCGGCGGGGCCGGGTCATGCACGGCCCCCCGCGGGCTCCACTCGGGTTCGGAGGGAGCGGTGGGGCCCACGGAGGTGGGCGTCACCCTCACGACCAGGAAGAGGGCCGCGAGCGTCGCGCCGAGCACCGCCAGCGTGGGCCACCGGGCCGGGGCGGCGTCCGGGGGCGCGGCGGCGTTGAGGGCGGCGTCCAGGCCCGCGGCGGTGAGCGTCTCCAGCTCCGTGGCGGTGGGGGTGTCCGTCTGGCCGGACTCGAGGACGCGGTGGGCGCGGGCCCACTTGTCGTAGCGGGCGCCGCAGCGGGCGCAGGCGTGGGCGTGGCGCAGGAGCCGCGAGGATTCGGGGGCGGACAGCTCTCCCAGCGACCAGCGCGTCAGTCCCGCGTCCACATGGCGTTCGTACCACTTCATGGGAGGCTCCCGAATGGGATGGCGCACAGCAGGGCCAGGGTGGCCAGCAGGGCGCCCAGCTGGAGGCGTCCCGGGACGGCATCACCGTCCAACCACCCCGAGTCCTTCAGGTGTTCGGTGAACTGCAACCGCAGGCGGCGTTCGCGCACCCGCAGCTCGCCGCGGGTGAGCTTCAGCTGGTTGGCGGCGGACTCCTGGGACAGGCCGTCCATGAAGCGCAGCTGCGCGAGCGCGCGCCCTTCGTCGGGCAGGCCCTCCAGGAAGCGGCGCACGAGGGTGCGGACCTCGGCGCCCAGCGCTTCTTCCTCCGGGCTCTTGCCCTCGGTGGAGGCGTGCGTGAGCTCCGGCGCGTCTTCCAGGGGGATGGCCTCCCGGGCCACGCGGCCGGAGGCGCGCATCAAATCAATGGCGGTGGACCGGGCGACGCTGAGCAGGAAGCCCAGGTAGGGGCGCACGCCGTCGTAGGCCTGGCGCATGTGGGGGCGGAAGGCCCGCACGAAGGTCTCCTGGTGCGCGGCGTCCAGGTCCAGGGGCGTGAGCGCGACGGAGCGCGTGCCGGTCTCCGAATGCACGGCGAAGCGCCGGGACAGGTAGCGCAGCACCTCGGGCGAATAGGTCCGGTAGACCTGGGTGAGCACGGCGGTGTCACCCCGGCGGAACGCCTCCAAGACGGACCGTTCTGTTCCTGGCAGCACGCGGAAGGCTCCGTGTCTCCTGGAGGCGCCCGGCCGGGCCCCTTCTGGAAATGAGATACGAAATGACCCCGAAAATCGGGTCGTTCGTCACACGCACGGCGCGCGTTTTCTTGAGCCCGGCTCAGGGGGGGCGAACCCGGGCGTTGGCCTCCGGAGCCCAAGGCCGAGGGTTCGAATCCTGCGCGGTGAAGGCCCGGCTGGACCTGCTTGCGTAGCGTCGCGGGCCGCACTCACGCTGGGCCGGCGGACCCGTCCATCGCTTCGCCCGTCCACCACCCGGGCGAGGTCTCCTTCCAACGGAGCGTGGCGGGGCGACCGAAGGGCTCCGCCAGCTTCTGTTCCATCCGGGCCCGGGCCTCCTCGAACGAAGTGGCGGGAAGGCTGCCGGGCAGCCTCCCGTCCAGGGTTCCGCCGGCCTGGGTGGAGACGGCGTAGCGCCAGCCCTCGGTGGGCCCGGGTTGGTAGAGCGCGACGGAGCGGAGCGCTTCGTGCGCCGGGAAGTGGCTCATGCCCCGGGGCTTACCGCAGGCGCATGGCGTCTACGGAAACGCGTCCACCACGGTGTAGCCCACGTTTCGAGGGAGGAGCGGAGCGCCGGGCTTGGAGCCCGGAGCTTTCGGCCACCGGCCGTCACTGTTCCCGAGGACGAAGCAAACCGGGTAGCTGCGGCCGTCAGGCGTCTCCACGCGTGTGTAGCGGCCCACGACCTCCTCTCCCCCCGTCCACAGCCGTCCGTAGACCAGGGTCCCTTGCGGAAGCCGGCCGTGTTGTTCCTCCAGGACGCTGACGACGTCTCCGTCGCCCACGGTGGTCAGCAGGGCATCCGGACGGAAGGGATAGCGGACGTCGAGCGTGATGGCCGCCTTTCCATCCCGCCGCAGCTTCAGCGCCTTCATCGCATCCAGGGCCTCCGTGGGGCAGCGTTGGGGCTTGGGCACCACCTGCGCACCCGCGCAAGCGAGGAGGGTCGAGGCCGCGCCGACGGCCAACGCGCAGTCGCGCGCCAGCGAGCGGCTGCGAACCGGGCGGTCCTGCTTCAAGGGAATGCTCATGGCTTCCTTCTCCAGCGGAAGCGGCGCAGGGAAGGAAGGGGCCGCTCCGGACGCGGCAGCTTGGTCGGGCCCGGGCACTCGCGCCACGGGAGGCGGCGCGGGGCTCGCTGGCGCATCGACGTCGGTGTTCGAGAAGACTCCCTGACTCCAGCCCAGCCACACCATGGCCAGCACGCACGCGACGACCATGGCGCCCCGGCGCCAGAGGGCCTTGCGCGCCTGTCGGTGGAGCCTCGTGCTCGCGGCGAGGATGGCCTGGGCTTCCTTCCGGGCGACGTGCGCGGGGACCCGGCGACGCAGTCCGCGCGCATCGCGGAAGCGCTGGACCCGGTCCAGGCGCTGGAGGCGTGCGTGCTGGAGTGGAACCTCCTGTCCCGGAGCCACCGGCCCCGCCATCCCGGGCACCTCCTGTGTCGTGCGTGTGGAAGAGGAGGGCGGTGTGGCCCAGTCGAACAGGGGCAGGTCCCAGGATGCATCCGCATGCGCCAGGGCCTGATGCAGTTCGGAGGCCAGCGCGGCTGCGCTCGGTGGCCGCGCGTCGGGCGAGAACGCGAGCAGACGCGTGACGAGCGATGCCAGCGCCTCCGGCACGCGCGGATTGAGCCATGCGTGTGCCGGCCTTTCTCCCGCCTGGGGGAGCGGTGGATAGGTATCCGTCAGCAAGCGATGGAAGGTGACGCCCACGGCGTACAGCTCATCCGTCACACCGTAGCGAGGCGATGCCTGGGCCTGTCGTGAAGGCGCTTCCATCCGCCAGGGGTGGAGTTGTGGACTGGCGTAGTGCGCCGTGCCGGGAGGGAGCTGGCCTGTTCCGGTCAGGGGAGCCGCATCGGGATGCCAGCCCGCCCCCCAATCCAGCAAGGTGAGGCGTCCAGCGGGCTGGACGAGGATGTTGTCTCCCTTGAAGTCGCGGTGCAGGACGCCGCGCTGGTGCGCGAAGGCCAGGATCTCCGCGGCCTGCATGAACAATGCGCCCGCCTCCCGAGCCGTGGGATTGCGGGCGCGAGCCCACGCATAAAGCGGCTCACCCTCCACGTGCTCCATGACCAGGAACGGGTGGTTCTCGGAGCCAGGCTGCCAATCGCCCGAGGCCACGATGCGAGGCACCCCCGGATGCCGCAAGCGGGACAGCACCTCCGCTTCACGTGAGAACCAGGGGCTGTCCGGTTGGCGCGCGAGCTTCAGCGCATACCGCCTGCCGCGAGGACGACCCTTCGCGTGCACGACGTAGACCGCACCGTATCCCCCTGCCGCCAATCGCTGGACGACGTGCCAGGAGCCAATGAGAGTGCCAGCTGGAAGCGCATCCACCACCATCAGCCGCATGGAGGAATGGGCCGGGCTGAAAGCCTTCTGGACGGGTTTCGTGGATGCGTGACGCGTGAGCTCCGCGTGCTCGCCGGGCGGTGTCTCATGGGGGCTCATGGCACCACCTGTTCCCAGCGGACGCCGCGCTCGCCCTTCGCGTCGAGCAGCTCCAGGGTGAAGTCCGTGCCCGCGGGCAGGTCCTGAAGCTCACGCCATTCCACCACCACGGCCGCTCGCTCTCCGGGGGCCAGCTGCTTCACCTGCATGAGCAGGGGAAGCTCTCGGACCGGGATGCCAGGGGCATTGGGCCCGCGTGGGGTCATCCGGGCGAAGCCAGGGACCCAGGGGGCTGAACCCTCGGGGTTGAGCAGCGAGGTCGACAGGGCCCGGGTGTTCGCCGCGCGGTAGAGCACGTGCGGGCCGATGGCGGCGATGCCCATGCTCACGGGAAGCGCCGGCAGATACTCCACGGAGACACCCTCCCGGGTGATCGCCCCCGTCAACACCGCGCCGCCCAGTCCACTGAGCGCGCACTGCGCACGCAGCGTCGCGAGCCCCGCCTCGGTGACGGCGCACCGGGCCCGCAGGTCCGCGAGCTCCTTTCCCAGGTCCTGCGCGGTGCGCCCCTGCCGCAGCACCTCCACCTGTGAATCCACCTCCGCCTCCACGGTCGTGAGCGCGAACCCCACCTGCACGGGAGCACCGGGCCCCGCGAAGCGCACGGTGAGCACGGGCTCCCTGCCCGCGGGGACATCCATGGACGCCTTGAGGACGAGCACGTCGTCGTGCACCACCACTCGGGAGAAGAAGGGGGCGAGCACGCGCCGGTCCACGGACTCCGGAGCGATGGGCGCGTCGAAGGTGATGGTGGTCACCTCATGGGCGGCGACATGCAGGGGATGCAGCACCGGCGGTTCCTCCGCGCTCAGCGTGAGCATCCGGGCCTTGCGCTCCCTGACCAAGGGAGTGCGGGACTGCGCCACCGCCGTGGTGCCCAGCAGGACTGCCAGCACCAGGGGAATGACCGAAGCGGACAGCGACATCACGGGTCACCTCCATCCTTCAAACCTAACAGATAGGGGTGACACACAAGAGAGTCCACGGGCCTGGCAAGCCTGGATGCAGCGGCTGGAGAGAGGAAAAACCAGCCTACCTCAAGAGTCCTTGAGAGGAATACCTACTCGACACTCGTTTTCCCGGCTGGAGGCGCTTCAGGAGGGGGGCGATGGCGTCCGCGCTTCGGTGTGCGGAGCAGGGCTGTCAGTGGGGACCTCTACCGCGTACAAAGGCCGGCAGCCGGTCCCATGAAGACGGCGACATCAAGTCCCTGTTCCGATGTCATGCAGACACCGCACCTCTCCTTGCCATGTCGGCTCGTGCCGGACGCATCCGCCAGCCGATGCGACAAGCCCCGAGCGCATGCGTGGCTTGCGCAGGGAGATGTTCACTTGCGCAAGTCCCTACGACCGCCGTCCCGTCTTCCGCGCGAAGAACGCGCGGTTGAACGTCGCGCTCCCCCACATGCGCGGGTCGTCCGGGAACCCCTCCTTCGCCAGGGATTCATCGCTCTGGTCCGCGAGCCAGCGGATGAGCTCCTCCCGTGACGCGAAGGTCTGCTTCGGCTTGGAGTCTCCCTGGATGTACCGGAAGCCGTACGCGTACGTGGCATCCCCGGACCGCCACAGCGCGCGGGACACGCCTTCGCGCGGATCCACGGTGATGGACAGGTCCGCCCCCGCGTCCAGCAGCTCCGCCACCCGCTGCGCCAGCGCCCGTCCGTAATGACGTGAATCGAAGTGGGCCTCCGCCCGGGCCTGCTCCTTCGCGTCCTGCTCCCGAGTGGCCGCGTCCGTCAGCTGCATGCGCGGCGGCGCGTGCGCGTCACAGACGATGGACAGCGCGATGTCCCCCAGCTCCGGCGCGGACGCGTGACGCCGCTGCATCAGCGCCTGCACCTGGACGCGCGGCGCCTCCGGCAGCGAACCGAACGTCAGCGCTCCGTCCGGCGCCGTGAAGATCAACGTGTCATCCAGGACCTGTCCCCGGTGCTTCAACGACGCGGACAGCTCAATGCGAGCCAGCCCACGGGCCTCGCGTTCGGCGTGCAGCCAGCGGATGACGTCGGACGCTTCGGTCAGCAGGGCGGAGGTCATGGTGGGGCCGCGACCTTCGCATGGCGCGCGCTGCCGGTGCCTGGGCAGGGAACCTGACATTCCTGTCGCGTTTGAGGGCCATTCACGCGCTCCAGTGCACTCGGAGTCCGGGGCGCCAGCGTCAGGGAGGTCCTGGCCGCGGGCTTGCAGAGCGTTGCGCCGCCAACACCCAACGCCGTCGGATGACGGCTCAACTCCCTGGACGACATGACTGCTCGACACATCATCGCATCGCTGGCGCTGACCTCCTTCCTGGGCGCCCTGCCGGCCGCGGCCCAGGAGCCCAAGAAGTCCGGGCTCGCGCTGGGCGTGCGCGGCGCCATTGGCATTCCCGTGGGCGACTCCTTCAGGGACACCTCGCTCCGCGACACCTTCGGCACCACCGTGGCGCCGCAGGTGGACGTCTCCTGGTTCTTCAGCCGGCAGCTCTCGCTGGGCGGCTACTTCCAGTACGGCATCGGGTCGGGCCCGCACGACTCATGCTCCGGCGAGAACAACCCGTCCTGCACGAGCACGGTCCTGCGCGTCGGCGTCGACCTGGACTACCACTTCCTCCCGGATGGCTTCATCGGGCCCTGGGTGGGCGTGGGCGTGGGCTACGAAATCGGGAAGCTGGAGGCGGGCAGGGGCGCCTCGAACACGTGGCTGAAGCTGGAGGGTTATGACCTGGCCCACGCCCACCTCGGCTTGGACCTCCACCTCACCCGCTCCATCGCGGTGGGGCCCTACATCTCCGCGTCCGTGGGGCAGTACAGCGAGGGCGCGGTCCGCCTGGGCGACGTTGAAACCAGCGACAACCTCACCAGCGACGAGAAGCGCATCCACGTCTGGGTCCAGCCGGGCGTGCGCGTGCAGTTCCGGCTGTAGTCACCGCCACGAAGCCCTCACGTCTCCGGCGAAGGAGGCGTGGGGGCAGTCTGCGGGAAGCCCGCTCAGAACGCGCTGCCGTCCGCCCGGCGGCCCGGGGTCGGGAAGTAGGTGTCCATATAGCCCGTGGCGCTCAGGTCCGGAGTACGGTTAAACGAGTAGCCCTGGTACACGTCCACGCCTGGTTCTTGGTACGAGTGGCTGTCTTGCACCGTGCCATCCGGCCGTACCAGGTACACGATGTCACCTGCGCCGTAGGAAGTACCGTTCCACTGGTTGCGGCCCCGGTCGAGGCGCAGCCCGTAGCCGTTGTTGTTGGCGAACGTCGCGTAGGGCATTCCCGCCGGCACCGCCGACGCTCCGGAATACACCACGTACCCCTTGCCCGCCGGCAGCACCGTGCCGGCCACGAACGTGTGCCGGGGCGTCCCGGCTTGGTACGACGACGCGTCGTGGATCTTCCAGCCACTCAGGTCCACCGCCGTCGAGCCGGAGTTGTAGATCTCCACGAACTGCTGGTCGTAGTCCGGCGTCGTCCCGCCCGAGGCCGGCGGGTTGGGCTGCGGCAGGTACTCGTTGATGAACACCTGCGGCACCGGCCGCGTCATCGTGAAGGCCCCGTCGCTCACGTCCGCCACGTCCGAGCGCGTGGAGTCCGCCACACGCACCCGCGCGGAGGTGGAGGACTCGCTGGGCACCGTCCACGCATAGCGGCCCGTGGACGCCGTCAGGCCTGACGCCACCGGGCGCCACACGGTCCCGTCCAGCGTGTACGTGAGGTCCACCTGCGTCACGTTGCTGGACGTCCAGGTGATGTTGAACGTCTTGCCCGCCTGCAGCGTCTCGCCGCCGTTGGGCGCGGTGAGCCTCACGCTGCGCGCCTCCGCGGCCGTGCCGAAGTTGAACTTGCTGAAGATGGGGTAGTGGTCCGACGTGCTGGTCTTGTAGTTGGCGATGGCCGGCTTGAGCACCTCCGTGGAGTTCGCCACGTGGTACGCCGCCAGCTCGTTCGTCACCAGCTGATGGTCGATGAACTGGCTGTTGCTCACCGTCGAGCGCGCCCCGGACTCCGACAGCGACTGGGTGAGGAACTTGTAGTGCGTGGGATCCTTCACGAAGGCTTCGTAGGGCGACGCGTACGGCGTGTAGATGGACGCGTCCACGTCGTCGTTCCAGTCGCCCAGCACCATCACGTTCTGCGTCGGCAGGTACGTGTCCAGGTAGTTCTTGAGGCACGCCGCCGCGCCCTGGCGCCGCGCGTACGAATCCGAGTCCGCGTACGCCTTCATGTGCAGCACCATCACCGTCAGGTCCACCGGCGCGGCGCTCCGCGTGACCTTCAGGTCCACGCGCAGGGGCGGGCGGTACGCGAAGTCCAGCGCGCACTCCGTCAACACGACGTTCGAGCTCACCACCTGCACCGCGTCCGTCTTGTAGAGCAGGCCCACCTTCTGGGTCGACGCGCCATAGTAGGAACCGCTGGCGAGCAGGCCGCTGTACCCGGACAGCCCGCTCTTCAGCGAGTTGAACGCGTCCACGCCGACGATCTCCGCCACCCCCAGCACGTCCGGCCCCGCGTCCGCGATGACCGCTGTCGCGTTGGCCAGCTGCAGCGCCTCGTCGGAGGGCCCGTTGCCCGGCGTCGGGTCCCCGAACCACTCGATGTTCCAGTTGCCCACCTTGAGGGTCGCCGTCCCGCCGTCCGTCGGGGTGCCACCGTCCGTCTTCGTCCCGCCGTCCGTCGGGGTGCCACCGTCCGTCTTCGTCCCACCGTCCGTCGTCCCGCCGTCCGTCACCGGGCCGCCGTCGGGCAGCTCCCCGGACGACGTCTGCACGGGCAGTTGGATGACCGCGTCCGCGAGGGCGCCGTTGGCATCCTTCACCCGCAGGATGAACTCATACAGCGCCGGACCCCGCGGCGTGCCGGACAGCACCCCGTCCTCCGACAGCGTCAGGCCATTCGCAATCGCCCCGCCCGCCTGCGACCAGGTCAGGGGCTGCGCGCCGCCCGTGGCGCTGAAGGTGAAGGTGTAGGCGCTGCCTTCCTTCACGGCCGGCAGCGGAGACGCCGTGGTGATGACCGGCGCCGACCACACCTTGAACGCATAGCCCCGCGTGTTCTGGGTGCCCTTCGCGTCGCGCACGGACACCTTCAGCGTCCATTCGCCGGCCGTCGTCGCGGGCCCCACCAGCCGCCCGCTGTCCCCATAGAAGGAGAAGCCCGGCGGCACCTGGTCCACCGAATACGTGAGCGGCGCCGTGCCGCCCGTCGCCGTCAGCACCTGCTCATACGCCACGCCCACCGTGGCCGCCGACAGCGTCACCTGGGGCAGCACCGGCCCCGCCGACATGGGGTCGTCGGAGCCACCACAGGCCGCCAACGTGACGAGGGAGGTGACGACGACGAGCGACGCGAACGCTCGGAGGGACTGGGACGACATAGAAAGAACGCTCCAGCACCGGGCCGCCCCAACGCGGCTTTCCCGGAAGAGGGCTGGCACCATAACGTGTCTTGCATCCGACTGTCGCGAGTCACCCCCTCTTGCACTGCGGCGGGGCGCCTGACGCACTGCCGCAGGGCAATCGTTGGCGCGCTCCGCCGTCCTACACGGACAGCGCGGAAGGCTTTGCGCGCGGTCCACACGTGCAGTTGGATGGTTCGAGCAGACGACGGAGGAGACGCGTCATGGCCGAGAAGTGGGACAGGCAGTTGATGGACTTCCTCAAGCGCACCGGCGAAGACCTCAAGCGCACCACGGACGACCTCCGCGGCGAGGCCGAGCGCCTCCTCAAGGAAGTGAAGGACCCGGAGAAGCAGGCCAAGGTGAAGGAGGGCCTCGTGCAGCTGCGCACCTGGGCCGCCGCCACCACCAAGACGGCCGCGGAGAAGATCGAGACCGCCGTGCGCCGCGTGGAGACCTCCGTCGAGGAGGCCTTCAAGCCCGGCTTCGGCTCCGACGCCGCCACCCCCCCGCCTTCCGCCGCCAGGGAGAAGGCCTCCCAGGCCGCCCCGGAGGCGGAGGCCGCCCCCAGCCGCCCGGCCCGCGCGAAGAGCGCCGGCACCTCCAAGTCCGCCAACAAGTCCATCGGGCGCAAGAAGACCGCCGGCGCCCCCGCCGCCGCCAAGGGCGCCCGGGCCACGAAGAAATCAGCTTCCAAGAAAACCTTGGGCCGCAAGAAACCCGCGCCCGGGACGTGAAGTTCCGTTGCCCATGAAGCCCGCGCCTGCCCGCATGCCGGGCACGCGCCGGGTCCCAGGTCCTGTTGGATCGCTCCGCGTCGCGTGAGATAGTGCGCGCCGTGTCGGGTACCAATGACAAGGGCAGCATCCAGACGGACATCGGGCAGGACGTGATCGACGAGGCGGTTCGCAGCGTCGAGCGTCGGATGGATGGAGACGCGGACGGCGCGCAGACGGAGGTGGAGCTGGACGTCTCCGCCCCGGCCGACGCGGACGCCGCCACCCCCGAGGTCGCCTCCCCCACTGAAGACATGGCCGCGCTCCGCCAGGAGGTGGAGTCCCTGCGCGCGCAGCTGGACTTCAGCCAGACCAAGGCCCGCGAGACGCTGGAGCGCCTCAAGGAAGCGCACGAGCGCGCCAAGGACTTCCAGGACCGGGCCATCCGCTCCGCCGCGGACCTGGAGAACTACCGGAAGCGCGCGCAGAAGGAGAAGGAGGACGTCCAGCGGTTCGGCGTGGAGAAGCTCCTCAAGGACCTGCTCCCCGTGGTGGACAACCTGGACCGCGCGCTCGATGCCGCCGGCAAGTCCCCGGACTTCGACAGCTTCCAGAAGGGCGTGGCCATGACGCGCAAGTCCTTCGAGGACGCGCTCGCCCGCCATGGCGTGAAGGGCTTCTCCGCCAAGGGGCAGCCCTTCGACCCGCGCCTGCACGAAGCCATCCAGCAGGTGGAGTCCGCGGACGTCCCGGCGGGCCACGTGCTCTACGAGGTGACGCGCGGCTTCCACCTCAACGACCGGCTGGCGCGCCCCGCCATGGTCGTCGTCGCCCGCGCGCCGGAGGCCGCTGCCCCGCCTCCGGAGCCCGCCGCGCCCGCGGCCAGCGCGGAAGCACCGAAGGCCTCTGAAGAAGGCAGCAGCGCCGCGACCCAGCCGTCCGCGTCGTCCGACAGTTCCTCCGGGGGGAGTCAGTAGCCATGGCGAAGGTGATTGGAATCGACCTGGGCACCACCAACTCCTGCGTCGCCGTGATGGAAGGCGGCGAGCCGGTGGTCATCCCCAACAGCGAAGGCAGCCGCACCACGCCGTCCATGGTGGGCTTCACCGACTCCGGCGAGCGCCTGGTGGGCCAGATTGCCAAGCGGCAGGCCATCACCAACCCGGAGAACACCGTCTTCGCGGCCAAGCGGCTCATCGGCCGCAAGTTCGACTCGCCGGAGGCGAAGAAGGCCATTGGCGTCTCCTCCTTCAAGGTCGCGCCCAGCCCCAACGGCGACGCCTGGGTGGAGATCCGCGGCAAGGGCTACAGCCCGCCGGAAGTCAGCGCCATCGTGCTGATGAAGATGAAGCAGACGGCGGAGGACTACCTGGGCGAGCCCGTCACCGAGGCGGTCATCACCGTCCCCGCGTACTTCAACGACAGCCAGCGCCAGGCCACCAAGGACGCGGGCCGCATCGCCGGCCTCAACGTGCTGCGCATCATCAACGAGCCCACCGCCGCCGCGCTCGCGTACGGCCTGGACAAGGTGAAGGACGCCACCACGGAGCGCATCGCCGTCTACGACCTGGGCGGCGGCACGTTCGATATCTCCATCCTGGAGCTCAACGCCGGCGTCTTCGAGGTGAAGAGCACCAACGGCGACACGTTCCTGGGCGGCGAGGACTTCGACCAGCGCCTCATCGACTACCTGGCCAAGCGCTTCGCGGAAGCCAACAACGGCCTGGACCTGCGCAAGGACCGCATGGCGCTCCAGCGCCTGAAGGAGGCCGCCGAGCGCGCCAAGCACGAGCTTTCCAGCGCCCCGGAGACGGAGGTCAACCTCCCGTTCATCACCGCGGACGCGTCCGGCCCCAAGCACCTCACGGAGACCGTGGACCGGTCCACCTTCGAGGCGCTGGTCGCGGACCTCATCGACCGCTCCATCGAGCCGTGCCGCATCGCGCTCAAGGACGCGGGCGTCACCGCGCAGGCCATCAACCAGGTCCTCCTGGTGGGCGGCATGACGCGCATGCCGCGCGTGCAGCAGAAGGTGAAGGAGTTCTTCGGCAAGGAGCCCCACAAGGGCATCAACCCGGATGAAGTCGTCGCCGTGGGCGCCGCCATCCAGGGCGGCGTGCTCAAGGGCGAGGTGAAGGACGTCCTCCTGCTGGACGTCACGCCGCTGTCCCTGGGCGTGGAGACCGCGGGCGGCGTCTTCACGAAGATCATCGACAAGAACACCACCATCCCCTGCAAGAAGGGCCAGGTGTTCTCCACCGCGGTGGACAACCAGCCGCTCGTGTCCGTGCACGTCCTGCAGGGCGAGCGCGAGATGGCGGCGGACAACAAGACGCTGGCGCGCTTCGAACTGGTGGGCATCCCGCCCGCGCCGCGCGGCGTGCCGCAGATCGAGGTGTCCTTCGACATCGACGCGAACGGCATCGTGCACGTGAGCGCGCGCGACCTGGGCACCGGCAAGCAGCAGCAGGTGCGCGTGGTGGGCAACTCCGGCCTGTCGGAAGCCGAAATCCAGGCGATGATCAACGACGCCCAGTCGCACTCCGCGGACGACAAGAAGAAGAAGGAGCTGGCGGAGCTGCGCAACAACGCGGACGGGCTCATCTACACCACGGAGAAGAGCCTGGAGGAGTACGCCAACCTCCTGTCGGAGAAGGACCGCGGCGAAATCCAGGCGGACCTGGAGCGCCTGCGCTCCGTGCTCAACACCTCCGACGCCGGCGCCCTCAAGGAGGCCTTCCAGCGGCTGGAGGGCAGCGCCTACCGCATCGCGGACGCCATCTACACGGACCAGGCCAAGTCCGGCTGATGCCTCCCCCCGGGGCGTGTGGGCCGGGCGGAGCAATCGCCCGGGCCCCCCGTTCGTAGGCCCGGGGGGGCCGCCTCTTTCCTCCCCGGAGCCTTCCTCATGCAACTCACAGAAGCCGTGATGATCATCATGGTCACCGGCATGACCGTCGGCATTCCCCTGCTCGGCCTCACGCTGCGCTTCGCCCTCAAGCCCGTGATTGAGACGTGGCTGCGGGTGCGCGAGGTCCAGGCCCGCGGGCAGGTGTCCGCCGGGGACCTGGAGGGGCTGCGCGCGCGCGTGGCGCACCTGGAGCACATGCTGGACCGCCACGGCCTGCTGGAGCACACCCTCACCCGTCCGGTGAGCCCGGAGCTGCCGGAGGGCCTGTCCCCGGTGGTGCGCGTGGAGCGCGAGCGCGTCTGACACCTCACCCGACGGGCGCTCCTTCCCCGCCGGATTTTCGGGTATTGATGGGCGCGTGGCGTTCCAATCCCCGGAAGAAGAGCTGGCCTTCCTGCGCGGCCTGACGGCCGTGAACCGGATGGCCGACGACATCCTCGAGGACTGCCTGGAGCGGGGGCTGGACCTCGACACCGGCCTGGACGTGTTCCTCACGCAGTGCGCCCGGATGGTGCACGCGAAGGCGGGCTTCGTGTCGCTGAGGGGTACGCGTGGCCCCGTGCTGACGCGCGTGCTGGGCGAGCTGGGCGTGGACGTCTTCGAGGCGGCGCGCTGGAGCGGCCCCCGGCGCCTGCGCGAAGGCCGGATGCTCTTCTGCCAGCAGCTCACCCTGGGGCGGCTGAACCTGGGCGGACTCGGCCTGCTGGTGGACGGGAACTTCGAGGACGGCGGCCAGCGGGTGATGGGGCTGGTGGAGGCGATTGGGGAGCAGCTGGACTCGGCGGTGCTGTCCTTCCTGGCGCTGACGGACGGGCGCGGGCCGCTGGAGCGGCTGGACGAGCTGGACGTGGATGGCACGCCCGTCAACCGCGGGCGCATTGGCCGCTATGAGGTCGTGCGGCCGCTGGGCACGGGCGGGATGGCGCAGGTGCTCATCGCGCGCACGCGCGGGCCGGAGGGGCTGGGGCGGCTGGTGGCGCTCAAGCGCATCCTGCCCCACCTGACGGCCCAGCCGGAGATGGTGCAGCAGTTCCTGGACGAGGCGCGCATCGGCCTGCGGCTGTCGCACCCCAACCTGGTGCACGTCTACGACTTCGGCGAGGCGCAGGGCGCCTACTACATCGCCATGGAGCTGGTGCACGGCGTGGACCTGGACCGGCTCCTGCGCGCCAACAAGGGGCCGCTGGAGCCGGCGGTGGTGTCCGCCATCGTGTCGCAGGCGCTGATGGGGCTGCACTCCGCGCACGCCCTCAAGGGCGAGGACGGCGCGCCGCTGGACCTGGTGCACCGCGACCTGTCTCCGCACAACCTGATGGTGGGCTTCGACGGCCAGGTGAAGGTGCTGGACTTCGGCGTGGCCAAGGTGCGCGCGCAGCGCACGGTGACGCTGCCGGGCATCGTGAAGGGCAAGCCGCTCTACATGTCTCCGGAGCAGGCGCTGGGCCAGCGGCTGGACGCGCGCAGCGACCTGTTCGCCATGGGGCTCGTGCTCTACCAGGCCCTCACGGGGCGGCGCGCCTTCGAGCACGACGACGAGCTGGTCACCATGAAGGCCATCTGCCAGGAGAAGCTGCCCCGGCCCCCGGAGGTGTCCACGCCCCTGTGGAACGTGCTGTCGGTGGCGCTGTCCAAGGACCCCCAGGCCCGCTTCGACAACGCCCACGCCATGGCGGACCGGCTGGTGGCCGCGTGTCCCCCCGCGCGGGACACGGCGCTGGCGGCGCTGGCGGGCCGGCTCTTCCCGGAGCGGCTGCGCGAATCGCAGCGGCTGGAGACCGCCGTGGACCGCGCGCGCGAGGCCCCCTCCCGCGCCCCGCCCATCCGTGCGCCTCGCTGACCCCGAAGCGCCGCGCCCCCGCATGCCGCGCGCGTGTAGGCGCGGCATGGGGGGTGAAGCACAAGGTCCGCGAGGCTTCCTGCCCTGACAGCGCCTACGAGCGCTTGAGCGGATCGATGTCCGCGTTCGCGTTGTAGCCGGTGCGGCGAGTCTCCTCGTCCACCACGGGCTCGGTGCGCACCACCTTCACGTCCTCCAGCTCCTCGTGGCGGACCCGGCCCTCCATGGTGCGGCGCTCCTCGATGGGGCGCTTGTGGATGGTGACCTCCTCGTCCGTGTACGAGCGCTTGGTGAGCTCCGCCTCCTCCGCGCTCAGGGGGATGCGGATGGTCTCCTCCTGGAAGGTCGCCACGTCGCCGGGGATGGTGTCCTTCACCGCCCGGCGTACCACCTCCACCTCCTCGTGGCGCAGCGGGACCTCCACCGTCTTCTTCTCCTCCACGACGACCTTGCGTACCTGCGCCTCGCCCGCGGAGCGCTGGCGCTTGGTGACGCCCAGCTCCTCATGGTGCGTGCGCAGCGTGACGTCCTCGTTCGCGATGCGCTCGTTGGCGTTCGCGATGCGCTCCCGGGCCTGCATGTCGGTGCGCAGCTCCCGGTCCTTCCTCAGCTCGCGGTCCTTGAGGTCCACCTTCTCCGCGCCGGTCCGGGCAACGTCTCCCATCCGCTGGGGGCCCGTCTTCAGCCCCGCGCCCATGCCGGTCGCGGTGCCCGTGGTCGCCGTCGTCGTCTCCGACGCGGGCGTGCCCACGCCCACCACCCCGCTGCCCCTGCCCGCGGCCAGGTCCGCCGTGTCCGCCAGCCCGCGCAGCGCCTCGCGGCCGTGGTTGAGGAAGATCTCCCCGTTGCGCAGGTCGCTCACCTCCGCGTAACGGACCAGGTAGTCCTTCGGGAAGAACATCCCCTTCTCGATATGGAATTCGCCCTCACCCACGGCGAACACCTTGCCCAGCTTCTCGCCGTCGCTGCTGCGGACCGTCATCCCTTCCTTGATGTCGTTTCGCTTGATCATTGACGTGACTCCTTGTGCCTTCACCTCGGGTCGGTGTGGCCGGAAGCGGAGCCCCAGGCCGTCCAGCACGCTGGAGAGGGGTTGCCTGGGAGGTAGTGGACGTTGAGGTGTCCGCCACGGCCACATTCGAAAAGTGGGTTCAATGACGCCCAAGAAAACCCCTGCTGCTGGATGATCCGGGGGCTCGGTACGCCGCCCGCCATTGGCAACAGGACGCCGGATGCCTCTCCGCTTCCTGTCGGGAGAGCAGGCGTGCAGGGGCGACATCCCCGGTTCCCTCGCTGGCGGTGCGCGTCGCCGCACCCCACTGTGTGGGCGCGGGCCTGGATGTCCCGGCCCGCGTGAAGAAAGAAGGAGCTTGCGATGCGAGCCACGAAGCCACACCGGGGACTCGGGTGGATGGCCGGCGCGGTGGGGCTGCTGGTGACGGGCCGGTTCCTGCGCCGCCGCGCTGGCGCGGCCCACACGGAATCCGCCCCGGAGGCGGTGTCCGCCCTGGAGCCCGTCGATTGGGCCCTCGCCGCGGCCGAGGCACCGTCCGCCCTGCCGCTGGAGGAGGCCGGGGCCTCCGCCAGGGAGGATCTGACGCACGAGGACATGGCGCCGTGGGAGGACGACGAACTGGAGGGGGCGGGGCCAGGAGGCCCTCCGAGGATCCGCCGGGGGCCGTCGGGGCGGGAGCACTACTGGCTGGAGCCCTGAGCCTCATGGGGGCGTACGCGCCGTGAGGCATGGGTTCGCGACAGCGATGTTCCTGGATGTTGGCGGGACTCCGGAGCCAAGCTGTGCGCTTGACCCATGGGGAGGGCTCCCCTAGAAAACCGGGGCTTTGACCGTCATCTCCCCCGGAGGAAGCCCCCGCATGCGACGACTTGCCCCGATGCTCCTCGCCGCGCTCGCCGTCCTGGCGGCCGCCTGCGAGAAGAAGCCGCAGCCCACGGGAGAGGCGGGAGGCGCGCCCGCGGCGCAGGCCCCGGCCACCGCGCAGGGCGGCGGTACGCCCCCGGCGGGTGATGACGTCATCGTGCTGGGTGAAGTGGGCGCGCTGACGGGCGGTCAGGCGACGTTCGGCATCTCCACCCGCAACGGCGTGGCGCTGGCGGTGAAGGAGGCCAACGCCGCCGGCGGCGTGAAGGGCAAGAAGCTGGTCGTGCGCGTGTACGACGACCAGAGCAAGCCCGAGGAGGCCGCGCAGGCGGTCACCCGCCTCATCACCCAGGACAAGGTGGTGCTCATCCTGGGCGAGGTGGCCTCGTCCAGCTCCCTGGCCATGGCGGAGAAGGCCCAGGCGGCCGGCGTGCCCATGATCACCCCGTCGTCCACCAATCCCACCGTGACGGAGAAGGGCGACAACATCTTCCGCGTCTGCTTCATCGACCCGTTCCAGGGCTTCGTGATGGCGAAGTTCGCGCGGGAGAACCTCAAGCTCAACAAGGTCGCGGTGCTCCAGGACAACAAGAGCGCCTACTCCATCGGCCTCACGGAGGTGTTCCGCCAGAAGTTCACGGAGATGGGCGGCAAGATCACCGCCACGGAGAGCTACAGCCAGGGCGACACGGACTACCGCGCGCAGCTGACCGCCATCAAGAAGACGCAGCCGGAGGGCATCTACGTGCCGGGCTACTACAGCGAGGTGGGCATCATCGCCCGCCAGGCGCGGGAGCTGGGCCTGAAGGTGCCGCTGATGGGCGGCGACGGCTGGGACTCGGAGAAGCTCTTCGAGCTGGGCGGCAGCGCCATTGAAGGCAGCTACTTCTCCAACCACTACTCGCCGGACAACCCGGACGAGCGCGTGAAGAAGTTCATCGCGGACTACAAGGCGGACAACAACGGCGCGGTGCCGGACGCGCTCGCGGCGCTGGGCTACGACGCCGCGCGCGTCGCCATCGAAGCGCTCAAGCGCGCCCCGGACACCAGCGGCCCGGCGGTGCGCGCGGCCATCGCGCAGACGAAGGACTTCCCCGGCGTGGCGGGCAACATCACGCTGGACGCCAAGCGCAACGCGGTGAAGTCCGCCGTGGTGCTGAAGGTCCAGGACGGCAAGTCCACGTACGTCACCACCATCTCGCCGTAACCCAGGGCCCAACCCGGCATGTCGCAGCTCCTCCAGCACCTCATCAACGGTCTGGCCGCCGGCACCATCTACGCCCTGGTCGCGCTGGGCTACACGATGGTGTACGGCGTCCTCAAGCTCATCAACTTCGCCCACGGCGACGTGATGATGGTCGGCGTCTACATGGGCTACGCGACCGCCTTCGCCCTCGGGCGCCAGGCGCAGCACTCCCTGTGGGGCGTGGTCCTCATCTTCGCGGTGGCCATGGTGGGGTGCGCGCTGCTCGGCTTCCTCATCGAGCGCTTCGCCTACCGCCCGCTGCGCGAGAAGCCGCGCCTCACCGCGCTCATCACCGCCATCGGCATCTCGTTCGCGCTGTCGTACGGCTTCCAGCTGGACATCGGCTTCCTGCCGGGCGCGTCCCCGCGCGCCTTCCCGGAGGTCATCACCCCCAGCGAGTGGTTCATCGTGGGCGACCGCGACGTGGTGGTGTGGAACTGGCAGGTCATCAGCTTCCTCATCGCCGTGGGGCTGATGGCCGGGCTCCAGTTCCTCGTGTACCGCACGCGCTTTGGCAAGGCGATGCGCGCGGTGTCCTTCGACCACCGCACCGCGGCGCTGATGGGCATCCCCACCGACCGCATCATCGCGCTGACGTTCATGCTCTCCAGCGCGCTGGCGGCGGGCGCGGGCCTGCTCTACGCCATCAAGGACACGTCCGTGAGCCCGCTCATGGGCTTGTACGTGGGCCTCAAGGCCTTCGTGGCGGCGGTCATCGGCGGCATCGGCAACGTGCCGGGCGCCGTGGTGGGCGCGCTGCTGCTGGGGCTGGTGGAGGAGTTCGTGGTGGGCTACGCGGCCAGCACCTGGCGTGACGCGGTGGCCTTCGGCTTCCTCATCCTGGTGCTGCTGGTGAAGCCGGGCGGTCTGTTCGGCCGCGTCGCGGCGGAGAAGGTCTGATGGCCGTCCCTGGCGCGACGACGTTGTCCGACGAAACGGTGGGCCGCGTGCCCCCGGCCCTGCGCGGCCTCTTGCCCGTGCTCATCGCGGCGCCGGTGCTGGCGCTGGCGGAGGTGCTGCTGGGCGCCTCGCCCTTCGCCACGTACCTGCTGTCCGTGGTGGGGGTGAACATCATCCTCGCGGTGAGCCTCAACATCGTGAACGGCATGACGGGCCAGTTCTCCATTGGCCACGCGGGCTTCATGGCCGTGGGCGCGTACATCGCGGGCGTCACGTCGCTGTCGCTCAAGGAGGTGGCGCTGTCCTTCCTGCCGGTGGCCGCCAGCGACCAGGTGCTCTTCACCGTGGCGCTGCTCACAGGGGGCGTGGCCGCCGCGCTGTGCGGCTTCCTGGTGGGCCTGCCGTCGTTGCGGCTTCGCGGGGACTACCTGGCCATCGTGACGCTGGGCTTCGGTGAGATCATCCGCGTGGTGGTGCAGAACACGGAGGCCTTCGGCCGCGCGCTGGGCCTGTCCGGCATCCCGCAGTACTCCAGCGTGGCCATGGTGTACTTCTGGGTCTTCCTGGTGGTGCTGGTGGCCCGGCGCATCGCGGGCTCCAGCCACGGCCGCAGCCTGTGGGCCATCCGCGAGGACGAGGTGGCCGCGGAGGCCATGGGCGTGGACACCACCGGCTACAAGGTCCGCGCGTTCGTCATCTCGTCGTTCTTCGCGGGCATCGCCGGCGGCCTGTTCGCGCACTTCGTGCCCATCATCAACCCGGGCTCGTTCACCTTCGTGAAGTCCATGGAGATCGTCGTCATGGTGGTGCTGGGCGGCCTGGGCTCCACCACGGGCGCCATCATCGCGGCCATCTTCCTCACGCTCCTGCCGGAGGGCCTGCGCTCGCTGTTCGGCGCGCTGGGCGCGGAGGGCAGCCTGGCGCAGAAGGTGGATCAGATCCGCATGCCCGTGTACGGCCTGCTGCTGGTGGTGCTGATGCTGGCGCGGCCGCAGGGCCTGTTCGGCACGAAGGAGCTCTGGGACGTGGTGCCCCGGTGGCTCCCCCGGAAGAAGAAGGGGATGTCATGAGCGCCGCCGTGACGCCCTCCTCCATCCCTTCGGGCTCTCCCTCGGGCCCTGGCGACGCGCTGCTGCAGGCGTCCGGCGTGAGCATCCGCTTCGGGGGCCTCAAGGCCCTCACGGACTTCAACCTCACCGTGCGCCAGGGCGACCTGCTGGGCCTGATTGGTCCCAACGGCGCGGGCAAGTCCACCGCGTTCAACGTGCTCACCGGCGTGTACCAGCCCACCGAGGGCGAGGTGCGCGTGGCCGGCCAGCGTGTGAATGGCTGGGTGCCGCATCAAATCAATCACCTGGGGCTCGCGCGCACGTTCCAGAACATCCGCCTGTTCCGCGCCCTCACGGCCCTGGACAACGTGAAGGTGGCCTGCCGCGCTCAAGGCGCGCTGCACCCGGTGCGCCTGGGCCCCGTCGCGAAGGCGGGCACGGCGCTGCGCAACTACCGCGACTGGTGGCGCGCGCTGCTGCTCACCCCCGGCTTCCAGGCCGAGGAGCGCGAGCTGACGCGCCAGGCGGAGCACCTGCTGGAGGTCATGGGCCTGTCGCACCGCCGCGACGAGGAGGCCAAGAACCTCCCCTACGGCGAGCAGCGCCGGCTGGAGATCGCCCGCGCGCTGGGCACCCGCCCGAAGGTGCTGCTGTTGGATGAGCCCGCGGCGGGCATGAACACGCGCGAGAAGGCGGACCTGATGGTGCTCATCCGCCGGCTGCGCGACGAGTTCTCGCTGGGGGTGCTGGTCATCGAGCACGACATGAAGCTGGTGATGGGCATCTGCGAGCGCATCACCGTGCTGGACCACGGCGAGACGATTGCCCGCGGCGCGCCGGCGGAGGTGCGCAGCGACCGCAAGGTCATCGAGGCGTACCTGGGCGACAGCTACCTGGAGTCCCACGGAGGCGCGGCGTGAGCGAGCCGGTGAAGGTGCTGGGCGAGCGGCGCGCGTTCGAGCCGCTCCTGTCGGTGGAGGGCATCCAGGTCCGCTACGGCGCCATCCAGGCGCTGCGGGGCGTGTCCCTGACGGTGGGCCGGGGCGAGATGGTGGCCCTCATCGGCGCCAACGGCGCGGGCAAGACGAGCACCCTGCGCGCGGTGAGCGGCATGCTCAAGCCCTCCGCGGGGCGCATCACGCTGGCGGGGCAGGACATCACCGGCCTGAAGGCGCACCAGCTGGTGCCGCGCGGCATGGCGCACGCGCCGGAGGGGCGGGGCATCTTCCCCAACCTCACCGTCTACGAGAACCTGGAGCTGGGCGCGTACCTGCGCAAGGACACCGTCCAGGTGCGCCAGGACATGGACAAGGGCTTCGGCCTGTTCCCGGTGCTGCGGGAGCGTCAGAAGCAGCTGGCGGGGACGTTGTCCGGCGGTGAGCAGCAGATGCTGGCCATTGCCCGTGCGCTCCTGAGCAAGCCGCAGCTCCTGCTCCTGGACGAGCCGTCCCTGGGCCTGGCGCCGCAGGTGACGGAGACCATCTTCCGCACGCTGCGCGAGGTGAACGCCACCGGCGTCAGCGTGCTGCTGGTGGAGCAGAACGCGCACCTGGCGCTCAACGCCGCCCACTACGGCTACGTGCTGGAGACGGGCGAGGTGGTGATGGCCGGCCCCGGCAAGGCGCTGCTGGAGAGCGCCGAGGTACGGCGCGCGTACCTGGGCGAATAGCCTTCCCGGGCCGAATTTCCGGCTCCGTTGCGCGTTGTCCGCCCCCGGACGCTTCCGGGGGGACCCCGGGGGCAAGTTGCTCGCGCCGCGTCGAAACTCGGGTAGTCAGCGGCGGAGGACTTCGTCTACCGTCCGAAAAGACAGTCTGTTCCCTTCCACTTCCCTTTCAGGAAGCGTGCCCATGCGCCCGTTGTCCCGCCTCCTCCTTGCCTCGCTTACCACGCTCGCGCTCATCGCCGGCGCGTGCGCCAATCAGCAGAAGACCGACGGCTCCTCGTCGTCGGGCGGCCCCCAGGCCACCTCCACCATCGAAGACGTGCCCAACGAGGGCGCTCCGGCCGAGCAGGGCGGCGGCGCGGCTCCGGCCACGGCCTTCAAGCCCTACGAGGCGACGGAAGGCTTCGTCATCGCCATGCCGACGGAGCCCCAGGTGGAGCGCAAGCAGGTCCCGCTGGGCGCCAACACGGTGAACACCGCGGCGTTCTCCTCGCGCACCGAGGACGGCACCATCTACTCCGTCAGCACCGCGGACTACCCGGAGCGCCTGGTGGCGAGCCGTCCTCCGGAGGCCCTGCTGAACGAGGGCAAGGACGGCCTGGTCAAGCAGGTCCAGGGCACCATCAAGGAAGAGGCGGACATCACCCTGGATGGCTACCCCGGCAAGTCCTACACGGTCAGCTCGCCGGTGGTGGGTGAGGTGAAGGCGCGCAACTTCCTGGTGGGCCCGCGCCTGTACACGCTGCTGGTCATCTACAACCCCAACCACCCCAACACCACGGCGGATGAGTTCCTCACCTCGCTGAAGCTGGTGAACCCGCCCCCGGCCGTCACCACGGCCACGCCGGACGCCGGCACCGCGGACGCGGGCACCGTCGAGGCCGCGGACGCGGGCACCGCCACCGACGCGGGCACCGCCGCCCCGGCGCGCCGCCGCAAGAAGTAGACGCAAGGCACGCTGACGCGACGCTCCCCAAGCCCGGGAGCGTCGCGCGGTGTGGATGTGTTCACCTGTCCGCGCGGAGAATGTCGGGCCCTTGGGGTTCGCCTCCGCCGGATTGCACCCGGGTCTGACGTCCCTACCTTTCGCGCGGGGATACGACGGGGGCGCAATCACATGATGTCCTGGGTGGGGGCCCTGCTGACCACGGTGGTGGCGGCGGGTGGGGTGCCCATGGTGCCGGTGGGCGGGGGCAATGCCCTGACGCTGCCGGCGCATCGGCACGCGGTGCGGGTTGAGACAGGCAATGGGCAGGCGCCCACGTGGCTCCTGGCCATCCAGCAGCAGGGAGCGGGAGGGGAGGGGCTGAACCTGTTCCGGTCCGAGGACGGGTTCAGGAGCTTCTCCAAGCTGGCGGAGATCCAGCCAGACGCGTCGCACCACGACCGGGCGGAGCTGGTCGCGGTGGGGCGGGATGTGGCCATGGTCTACGGATACGAGGACCCGTCGCTGGCGGCGTCGTCGCGGCACGACGTGTACTTCCAGTGGTGGCGCTACGACGCGGCCCGGGACACCTGGGCGCCGAAGCCGGCGGTGCGGGTGTTCGACGCGGACAGCTCGACGGCGTATTCGCGGGCGCTGCTGGCGCAGGACTCGAAGGGGCGGCTGTGGGTGCAGGCGTTCCGGCTGGAGTCGGACGGGGGCTCCACGGCGGTGGTGGCGGTGTCCTCGGACGGCGGCGCCACGTTCCAGCGGCAACCGGACCTGGGGCGGACGAAGCGCCGGGGCGGAGGGCGGCTGCTGAGCGTGGGGTCGAAGCTCATCTTCTTCTGGGCCATGCACGACGGCTACGAGCCCACGCGGATGCGGGTGCGTGACGCGGCGGATCCGCTGGACACGTGGGGGCCGCAGCGGGACGCGTTCTCCGACGGCATCTACCATGGCGCGGCGCTGAGCGCGGTGGAGGACGGGAAGGGCGGCATCCACCTGGTCTACAAGGACGAGACGGAGCGGCTGTATTACCGGCGCTTCGACGGCACGTCCTTCGGTTCGCGCGTCCTGGTGGAGGGGACCCCGGACTGGGCGTTGCAGCCCGCGGTGACCCGCATCGGGGACGCGCTGTATGTCTTCTACAATCACTTCCAGACGGCGACGGATTATGAAATCCGCGTGCGGGTGCTGCGCGGCGGCGTGTTCAGCGACCCGGTGACGCTGGACTCGCGCACGAGCTTCAAGGGCTACCTGAACGCGGTGGACGTGCTGCCCGGCAGCGTCACGGAGGTGCCGTGCTTCTACGGTGACGCGGTGGATGCGAACTCCAGCGGCCGGGTGATGCGCGTGGCGTTGGCGCGACAGCCGGACGGGGGCGGCGGTCCCGGGCAGGATGGCGGGACGCCGGATGGCGGGGGCGCTCCGGATGGCGGGGGCGCTCCGGATGGCGGCTCCGATGGAGGTTCCGGCACCCCGGACGCGGGCTCGGGCTCAGATGGCGGCGTGGATGCGGGGACGCCGCCGGTGGATGGCGGGGTGCAGGGGCCGGTGACGCTGGAGCCGGTGTTCACGAACGCGACGCATGAAGTGCTGGCGGTGGACGGCTCGGGCACGGTGTACGCGCTGGCGCTGGATGGGAGCCGCTCGAAGCTGTGGGCGAGCACGGACGGCGGGCGCACGTTCAGCGCGCGAGGGCAGGGCGTGGGCGGCGCGTCGTTCTGGGTGATGGCGGTGCTCCGGGACGGGACGCTGCTGGCGCAGATGAGCCGCGGTGGCAGCTACCACCTGGAGCGCTCGACGGACGGCGGGCGCACCTGGGCGGACGTGGTCTCGCTGGGGAACTACCGCGCCATGTCCCCCGCGAGCTTCGCGCAGCTGGGCAGCACGGTGTTCTTCCTGGAGTACCAGACGTTCAGTTCCGGGAACACGCCGCTGCGGCTGTGGGCGAGCGCGGACGGCGGCGCGACGTGGACGGTCCGGGCCACGCTCCAGGACCGCCGGAACGGCACGGCGCTGTACGCGGACGCGACGCGGAGCGTGCTGTGGGCCACGTTCGGGAGCAGCAGCACGCAGGCGGCGGTGATGCGCTCGACGGACGGGGGCCGCACCTGGACGACGGTGATGGGCGGCTACGCGGCCAACTCGGTGACGGGGAAGGTGTTGTCGGGCGGGGAGCTGCTGTTGGGGCAGTCCACGCTCTACGAGCCGGAGCACCCGAAGCTGCTGCGCGTGTACGCGAGCGGACGGGTGGACGCGCTGAAGACATTGCCGGGGCCGGCGTACTCGCTGGGCGCGCTGGCGGGAGGCGGCTTCGTGCTGGGAACGGCGAGGGCGGACGTGGGGGACGTGCAGCCCGCGTCGGACGTGTACGCGCGCCTCTTCACCAGCGCGGACGGCGTGACGTGGACGGAGGCCCGGAGGTTCGAGCGGGCCACGACGGGCGTCCTGGCCCGCGCGGAGGTCTGGGGCGTGCTGGCCAACGGAGACCTGGTGGTGCGGGCGGAGAACCTGAAGGGCTTTGGATCCGGAGGGAAGGGGTTCCAGGTCCTGCGGGTGAAGCGCTGAAACGCGGCATCACGGTGGGGCACGCTGCCCCACCGTGATGCGGGCTCATCACGGAGTTTGTGGCGGCGCGGACATCAGGTGCACGACGTTGCCGAAGTTGCCCACCGCCCAGATGTCGCCGGGGTTGTTGCCTGCAATGTCATACAAGCTGACGTTGATGTCCCTGGCCAGCCGCCAGGTGGTGCCGTTCCAGTGGAAGATTTTTCCCTGGTCGGTCGTGAGGTAGATGGAGCCTTCACCAAAGGCCAGCACGCTGGTGAACATCTCCTTGATATTAGGAGGGCCTGCCTCCTTCGTCCAGGTGCCATCTTTCCACTTGAGCAGCGTTCCATCGAAACCCACCGCATAGGCCAGACGTGGGGTGACGACGTAAACCCCGTTCAACAAAGGCGCGCCGGAAGGCGTGACATCATTCCAGGCGGTTGCTCCTGAGTTGCGCTGGAGGATGTATCCCTGACTGGTGGAGGAACCGCCCACCGCGAAAAGCTTGTCGGTCAGCGTGCCCGAAACGTCGTAGAGGGGCTTGCCGGACTGCGACGTGACGGCGACGGTCACACTGGCACCTCCATCCCAATCGAAGGTTCCGCCGTTGGCCCCGGTGTTCGCGACGCCGACGAGTTGGACGCCGCCACCCGTGACGGGGAAACCCACCAGGCCCGTAGTGGTGCCGGACCCCTTGGGAGGCTTGACCGGGGAACAACTGCTGGAATTGGGTGCCTGGATGGAGAGGATGTCGTTATCACCGCCAATGTATGCGGTCTCGGTGCGTGAGTCCGCCCACACGCTGTAGAGCACCCGTTCTCCGGCTCCCCCGGTGCACTTGCCCGGAAGAACCGTGAAGCTGGAGGCGTTGGGCTGCTTGACGGCTCGAGTCGAGTCATTACCCACGACCCATACGCCTCCATCGCCATAAAGCGCGATGCTGCGCAGCGCGGGGCCACCATTGTTGATGGACTGAGCGATCCAGGTGGGCTGGCCTCCGTCGGGACAGGCGTTATCCGCGGTGTCGTCCAGGTTGTTGCAGTTGTTGTCCTCCCCGTCACAGAGCTCGGTCGCCGAGGGATAGGTGAAGGGATTGCCGTCGTTGCAATCCCCTCCGGCGTTGGCGACATATGTCACGGTGTTGGTGCTGGGATTGGCGCACGACACCACACTGTCCGCGTCGCGACCGTGATTGTCTCCATCGCCATCCACGTACCAGGTGGGGATCGTGGCGAGGGGCGGAGGCTGGCAGAGTGTTCCGCCGTCAGCGGGATTGCACTGCACGGTGCTATTGGTGCACTTGTAGGCCTGATCCGTGCATGGGCTGCCGACGTTGAAGCCGTCATCCGGGCCGCCGACGCAGTTCTCGTCCTTGCCGTTGCAAACCTCCAAGGCCCCGGGATGCCGGGTCTTGTCATTGTCATCGCAGTCGTCCCGGTTCGTCGCAGTGGCCTGGACGTACCCTTCGGCGGGGACTGGCGCCGCCTCGGGGCAGAAGATGGAGGCCTCGACGTCCGGCGAGCCATGGCCGTCGCCATCCTGGTCCCGCCAGTAGCGGTAGGTGTCCGGCAGCACGCAGCTGACGGTGAGGTCCGAGTTGCAGGAGTTCGTCCCGCGGCAGCCCTTCTCGCCGGTGCAGCTCTGCCCGATCCGCAGTTCGGTCGCGCCTGGCGTCCCGTTGCAATTGTTGTCGACGTTGTTGCACAGCTCGGTGGCGCCGGGATTGATCTTCGCCGCATCCACACCATCGTCATTGCAGTCCGTGCCGCCCGCCTTCGTGTCGACGTAGCCGTCTCCGTCCGCGTCCTTCGCCGTCAGGTCCAGGGCGATCTCCTGCAGGTCCCCCTTGTCCGCGCTCCCCTTCTTGATGACGAGGCCCTGCGTGTGCGTGTCGACCAGCTTCCCGCTGCACGCGCCCCCGTCCGGCGAGCGCTCCAGGCCATTGGCAGTCACCTTCAGCTGCGGTCCCCAGCCGTCCGGCACCCGGATGCCCACCACCACATGGTCCTTGGAGGCCTTGTCGGTGCCGAGGACCGGGACGTCCGTGGAGCGCGTATCGCCGTTGTCCCCGTTCTGGACCTTCACCTGGATACAGGCGGGAACGAAGTTCGCGTAGGTGACCGTGACCTTCACCCCGTCCTGGGGGTCCTTACAGCCCGCGAGGGCCAGCAGCGGCAGCATCAGCAGGAGGCGTTTCATGGGCGCGCATTCTACCGGCCCTTCTCCCCGCGTGTGAGTCCTTGCCGCCCCTCTTGATTCCTCAGGAGATGACGCCGTCTCAGCGCACCGGTGCGAAATCCGAATACACCACCGCCAGCCGGTCATCCGCCGCCAGGCTCGCCGGCGTCACCAGCTCCAGGTCCAGCGGAACCGGCCCCCGGTAGCGCTCGGCGATCTCCTGTTTCAATCCCGCGACATCCAGGTCGCCCAGCCGCTCCATCCTTCCGTACGCCACACCCGCACCCGCCGCGTACGCCTTGCGCACCAGCTCCGAGCAATACATCGCCTCGTCGCCCCACCCGAAGAGCGCGTCATACGGCTTGCCCAGGTGCCGCTTCGCCTCCGCCACCGCCCGGGCCTTCGCCGCGTCATCCACCCCCCTCGGCCGCATCACCAGGAGCCGCCCCCTCACCCCGCGCGAGCGCCACTGCGCGAACGGCGTGCGCTTCACCGGCTGCACGGCCTCCACCACGAACACCCCCTCCGGTGTCACCTCCACCAGCCCCACGTGCGACAGCGGGCTGTGCGTGGCCACCTGGATGGCCTTCGACTGGCGTGATCCCGACGTCTGGAACACCACGTCCCCCGTCCGCACCCGCGCCGCCACGTCCTCCACCGCGCCCGGCGCCGCCTGCGTCCCGCGGCCCACCAGCCACGCCGCGCCCACCAGCACGAGGGCCATGAGCCACAGCCCCTTCAACATCCAGCGCATCCGCCAGTCCCTTCCAGGGGTTGCATCCATCCACCCACCCCTGGTGCAGCCCCGGTGCCACACTTTAGGGGCCGGTCGCTTCCGACCCCGGGTCGGAGCGTGGTAAAGCTGGGGAAACTACTTATTACAGCGATTCAAGAATAGTGTGGCATTGCCGTAAATTTCAGGGTAGTGAAGGAGTCCCCGCGCGCCAGCTGTCCGGGCGCCCGGAAGAGGGGGGATCCATCGGAGGAATTCGTCGTGACCGCACCGAGCTCGCCCATCCGTTGCTTGCTGTATCCGTCACTGGGCGAGGTGCGGGAGCACGTGCGCGTGGAGCTGTTCGCGCGGGCGCTGTCGGAGCGGATGGGCCGCCCGGTGGTGATGTCCATGGCGCCCACCTACGAGTACCTGGAGGCGGAGCTCGCGGCGGGCCGCGTGGAGATGGCCTGGGGCACCGCCGAGCAGTGCAACGCCTTCGAGCCGCAGGCGCGCGCGGTGCTGCGCGCGGTGCGCTCCGGGAGCTGGCACTACCACGCTGCCTTCATCTGCCGCGCGGACCATCCGCTGACGCTGGAGACGCTGCCGGGCAAGCGCGTGGCGTGGGTGGCGCCGCGCTCCACCGGCGGGCACCTGCTGCCGGTGCGCCACCTGGAGTCGCTGGGCCTGCGCCCCGACACGCTCTTCTCCGAGCAGCGCTTCCTGGGCACCTACCGCAAGGCGCTGGACGCCGTGCTGCACGGCGAGTCGGACCTGTGCGCGATGTTCTCCAACCACTCGGACGCGCACGCCATGCGCGCCACGCTGATGACGTACCTGGGCGCGGAAGCGGCGCGGCTCACGCCGTTCCTCTTCACCATCTCCACGCTCGCGGACGGCCTCATCCTCACGAAGCGGCTGCCGGAGGCGGACGCCCAGGCGCTCATCTCCGTCCTCACCCGGATGAACACCGACGGCGCGGGCCTGGAGATGCTCATGGGGCCCTTCCGGGTGGAGGGCTTCGTGCTCTCGCCCGGCCTGAGCGCGCCCGTGTCCAGCCCGCGCCCCTCGGGGGCCGCGGAGTACCTGGCCGGGGAGCTGGACTCCGAAGGGCGCTGCCTGCGGCTGTGGTCCCCGTCCGGCCGCGCCTTCGGCATGGACATGCGCGGCGCGGAGGGGCGCAAGCTGGAGGAGGTCCTGGGCACCGCCGCGAGCAAGCCCCTCATGTCCCTGGTCCAGGCCGTGCTCCGGGGCGGCTCCGACGGGCGGCTGGAGTACCGGCTCGAGGTGAACGGCGACGAGCGCGTCTACGCGGCGGAGATCACGCCCTGCGCGCCGTCGCCGGGGGACACGGGCGTGCGGCTGGGCCTGCTGGTGCGCGACGTCAGCGGCCTGCGCGCGCTGGAGGACCCGCTGTACCGGCTGGCGTCGTTCCCGCTCCTGCACCCGGAGCCGCTGCTGGAGCTGGCCATGGACGGGGAGCTGCGATACGCGAACCCCGCCACCCACGCGGCCTTCCAGGACCTGGTGGAGCGGGGCCCCGAGCACCCGCTGGTGCACGCGGCGGTCTCCTGGGCGTGGCGGGGCGCTCCCCCGGGCGAGCCCCCGCCCACGGTGCATCTGGACGGCCGCTACTGGGAGCTCACCGTCGCGCAGCTGTGGGACCCGCCGGGCCTGCGCGTGTTCGCGCGCGACGTGACGCTGCGCAAGCAGCTGGAGGCGCGGCTGTTCCAGGCGGACCGGCTGTCCGCGCTGGGCTCGCTCGCGGCGGCGGTGGGCCATGAGATGAACAACCCGCTGGCCTTCGTGCTGGCGAACCTGTCGTTCATCCGCGAGGAGATGGACCGCCTGAAGCAGCCACTGCTGGAGGGCACGCCCGTCCCCCGCGAGGACCTGACGGACATGCTGGATGCGCTGAGCGAGACGGTGGAGGGCGCCACCCGGCTCAAGCACATCGTGCAGGACCTGCGCACGCTGTCGCGCAAGCCGCCCGAGCACCGCGCCCGCGTGGCCGTGCAGCCGGTGCTGGAGAACGCGCTCAAGCTCTTGCGCGGCGAATTGCAGCACCGCGCGAGGCTGGAGCGGGACTTCCACGACATGCCCACCGTGGACGCGGACGAGGCGCGCCTCACCCAGCTCTTCCTCAACCTGCTGCTCAATGCCCTGCAGCAGATGGACGCCCAGGACGCCGCGAACAACGTGCTGCGCGTGGCGGCCTACACCAGCGAGGACGGCGAGGTGGTGGTGGAGGTGCAGGACTCCGGCAAGGGCCTGTCCCCGGACGCGCTCGCGCACATCTTCGAGCCGTTCGCCACCGCGCGCCCCAACAGCACCGGCCTGGGCCTGTCCGTGAGCCACACCATCGTCACCGGCCTGGGCGGCACGCTGCGCGCGGAGAGCCGCGAGGGCCGGGGCACGCTGCTCACCGTCACGCTGCCGGCGGCCGTGCCCGTGGCCGAGTCGCTGCGCGCCTGCTAGCCGCGCTCCAGCATCACCTCCAGCCGGGGCACGTAGTGGCCGTGCGTGCTCTCGAAGAGCACCAGCCGGTCCACGCGCCCCTCGCCCCAGGAGGCGGCCTGCAGCTCGCGCGCGCACGCCGCCAGCGCCGGGTCTCCGCGCATCGGCCGTGCCCGGGCCAGCGTCAGGTGCGCGGTGTACTCGGCATGCTCGGACACGAAGCCCAGGGGCCCCAGCGCGCGGGCCACGTCCGCCTGGAGCGCCTTCAGCGCGGCGGTGTCCCCGCGCACGTCCGCCCAGAGCACGCGCGGGTGTGACGGCGAGCCGAACGTCCCGCCGCCCCCCACCGACAGCACGAAGGGCGCGTGGTACAGCCCCACCGGCTCCAGCGCGTCGCGCAGCTGCGGCAGGCGGCTGTCATCCACGTCCCCCAGGAAGAGCAGCGTCAGGTGCACGCCCTCCGGCCGCACCCACTTCGCGCCTGGCGCCAGGGGGCGCAGGCGCTCGATGCCCCGCCCGGCCTCGGCGGTGAGGGCGTCTCCCAGCGTCACGGCGGTGAACAGGCGCATCGCGAGTGCCCTCCTTGGGGCGGCTCCTGCTTCAGGGAACCTGGACGCTGCCGGCCGCGCGCGCCTTCCGGGGCCGCGGCCACAGGGCGTAGACCCAGGCGGGCAGGAACACGAGGAACTCCACGCCGCTCACGTAGAGCCCCCGCGCGGACAGCATGCCCGCGCCAATGGGCGCCACCGGCAGCGGCCGCACCGGGGCGAAGATGCGCGCAGGGGAGAAGGGCCAGAAGAGGGCCGCGCCCAGCCCGCCGTCCGTGAGCGTGTCCAGGATGCCGTGGCTGGCCAGCGCCGCGAGCGCCAGGAAGCCCCAGCGCCGGGCGGACCCTCCCTTCCACCGGGCCAGCGCCGCCACCGCGAGCGCCACCGCCGCCGCGAAGACGAGCGAGTGCGACGCGCCCCGGTGTCCCCACGTCGCCGCATAGGGGATGCGCAGCGCGAACGCCACCACGTCCGCGTCCGGCAGGAGGGCGAGCAGCGACAGGAACGCCATCACCGCCACCCGCCGCCGCCAGGGCGCGCCCGCTCCCGTCTCGAAGCGCCCCAGCGCCATGCCCACCGCTACGTGCCCGATGCTCGCCATGAGCGGGGACCCTAACGCAGGGGGCCCGCCTGGAGGGCGTCCCGTGCGTGGGGTAGCCTCCATCGATACATGCGGTTCCTGTTCTCACGCGCCCGTGTCGAAGCCACCCTGCAACGTCGCCTGGAGGAGTGGCGGGCCGACGTCGGCTCCTGGCTCAACATGACGCGCGTCGGCGCCACCGCCGCGTGGCTCCTGCTGGCCCTGCTGGATGGCTGGAGCGTGTCGCGCGGCGTGCTGGCGGCCTACATCGCGCTCGCGGCGGTGTTGTGGGCGGCGGCGCGCCGGGTGCCGGACCTGCTGCGGCGGCCCGCGCTGGGCGTGGCGCTGCTGGACATGCCGCTCATCTACTTCCTCCAGGCGCGGGCCATCCCGGCCACCGCCAACGGCGTGCCCACCGCGCTGCTCACCATGGGCGTGTACCTGGTGCTGGTGGTCATCGTGTCCATGGTGACGCTGTCGCGGCTCATCGTCGCGGGGGCCACGGCGCTGGGCATCGTCGCGGTGGCCCTGCTCACCTTCCGCGCGGGCCTGGAGCCGTCCCAGTTCCTGCCCGGCATGGTGCTGGTGATGGTGCTCGCCTCCTCGGTGGCCTTCTTCATCAGCCGCACGGTGATGGGCCTGGTGACGGACGTGGTGCGCGAGGAGATGCAGCGTGAACGGCTGGGGCGCTTCTTCTCCCCGGAGGTCGCCCGGCGCATCTCCGAGCGCGGCACCGACGGCGAGGCCGGTGAGCACCGCGAGGTGACGCTGCTGTTCTCCGACATCCGCGGCTTCACCTCGCTGTCGGACCGGATGGAGAGCCCCCAGGTGGTGGCGCTGCTCAACGAGTACCTGACGCGCATGGTGGAGGTGGTGTTCCGCCACGGCGGCACCCTGGACAAGTTCATCGGCGACGGCATCCTCGCGTACTTCGGCGCGCCGCTGGAGCAGCCGGACCACCCGGAGGCCGCGGTGGCGTGCGGGCTGGCCATGCTGGAGGCGCTGGAGGCCCTCAACCAGGAGCGCAAGGCCCGGGGCGAGTTCACGCTCGACATCGGCGTGGGCATCCACACCGGCCGCGTGGTGGTGGGCGCCGTCGGCAGCGAGCAGCGCCGCGAGTATACCGTCATTGGCGACGCGGTGAACCTGGCCAGCCGCATCGAGGGGCTGACGAAGAAGGTCGGCGCCCCGGTGCTCGTCTCCCGCGCCACGCGCGAGCGCTGCCAGGGCACCTTCGACTTCGAGGCCGCCGCGCCGCTGCCCGTCGCGGGCAAGCCGGAGCCCGTGGCCACCTTCCTGCCCCGCAAGCGCGCCCTGCTCGCCGCGGGCGGCTGAAACACGACGGGGCCGGGAGTCGCCTCCCAGCCCCGCGGGTACGGCGGACACGCTGGCGGTTCAGTACGCCTTGGAGAACACGATGCGGCCCGGCGACGGGTTGCCCGTCAGCACGCACTTGCCCGGCTCCTGCTTGAGGCTGAACGGGCGGCAGCGCGTGGTGAGGCCCGTCTCCTCCTTGATGCGCGCCTCCGTCTTCGGGTCCAGGTCCCAGTGCGCCAGCAGGAAGCCGTCCTCCGCGCGCGCCTTCATCTCCTCGTAGGAGTTGACCTCGAAGGTGTGCGAGTCGCGGAAGTCCTTGGCCTTCTGGAACAGGTCCTTCTGCATCTGGTCCAGCATGGCCTGGGCCTTGGCGACGGCCTCGTCCAGCGACACGAACTCCTTCTGGCGCAGGTCGCGGCGCACCATCACGCACGAGCCCTTGGCCAGGTCCTTGGGGCCCAGCTCGATGCGCAGACACGTGCCGATGAGCTCGTGCTCGTTGTACTTGAAGCCCGGGCCCTTGGTCTCGTCGTCGTCCACCACCACGCCCAGGCCCGCCTTGCGCAGGTCCGCGGCCAGCGCGTGGGACTTCTCCATCACCTGCGTCTTCTCCGCGTCCGTCGCCTTGCCGGCGATGGGGATGATGACCACGTGCGTGGCCGCGATGCGCGGCGGCACCACGAGGCCCGCGTCATCCGAGTGCGTGAGGATGAGCCCGCCGATGAGGCGCGTGGAGGAGCCCCACGACGTCTGCCACACGTGGTGCATCTTGCCGTCGCGGCCCTGGAACGTGGTGTCGAAGGCCTTGGCGAAGTTCTGGCCCAGGTTGTGGCTGGTGCCCGCCTGGAGCGCCTTCTTGTCCTGCATCATGGCCTCGATGCTGTACGTGCGCAGCGCGCCGGCGAACTTCTCCGACTCCGACTTGCGCCCCGGCAGCACGGGCATGGCCATGTAGTCCTCCGCGAACGTGCGGTAGACCTCCAGCATCTGCAGCGTGCGCTCCTCCGCGTCGGCTTCCGTCTCATGGCAGGTGTGGCCCTCCTGCCAGAGGAACTCCGTGGTGCGCAGGAACAGGCGCGTGCGCATCTCCCAGCGCATCACGTTGGCCCACTGGTTCACCAGCAGGGGCAGGTCGCGGTAGCTCTGGATCCACTTGGAGAAGCTGCGGTTGATGATGGTCTCGGACGTGGGCCGGATGACGTACGGCTCCTCCAGCTTCTGGCCACCCGCGTGCGTGACGACGGCCAGCTGCGGGTTGAAGCCCTCCACGTGCTCGGCTTCCTTCTTGAGGAAGCTCTCCGGGATGAGCAGGGGGAAGTAGGCGTTCTTCACGCCCGTGTCCTTGAACATCCTGTCCATCGTCCGCTGGATGTTCTCCCACAGCGCGTAGCCGTTGGGGCGGATGACCATGCAGCCCTTCACGTCCGAGTAGTCAGCGAGCTTCGCCTTCTGGACCAGGTCGACGTACCACTCGGAAAAGCCCTTCTCGCGGGGCGTGAGCTTCTCGGCCATGTGCTGGGCACCTTGCTAGGAATGGAAAGTGGGAGGCTGCCTACGCTGGGATGTTCCGGAAATCAACGCCGGACCGAGGCCGGACTCCTCCCGTGGGTCCCGGCCGTGCTTGGAAGACGACCCGCCATGCCCACGCCCCCTGACGCCGCGCCCCGGCAGCTCGCTGAAGACGTGCACGTGTTCGACGCCCCCTTCTCCCTCTTCGGCGTGCCGGTGGGGGGCCGCATGACGGTCCTCCGCCTGCCGGACGGCGGGCTGTGGGTGCACTCGCCTGTCGCCTTCACGCCGGAGCGGCGCGCCGCCGTGGCGGCCCTGGGGCCCGTGCGCTTCCTCGTGGCCCCCAACCTCTTCCACCACCTGCACCTGCCGGACTGGGCCGCGGCCTTCCCCGACGCCCGCGTGGTGGCGCCGCGGGGCCTGCGCGCGAAGCAGCCGGCGCTCCGCATCGACCTGGAGCTGGAGGACCTCCCGGACCCCGCCTGGGCCCCCGTGATTGAGCAGATGAACGTGCGCGGCATGCCCCTGCTCAACGAGTTCCTCTTCTTCCACCGACCGTCCCGCACCGCCCTCGTCACCGACCTGGCCTTCCACTACGCGCACGCGGAAGGCCTGAAGCTGCGCGCGTACCTGTGGCTGGACGGCGTCCTGGGGCGCTTCGCCGCGCCGCGCTTCCTGCGCCTGCTGACCCAGGACAAGGAGGCCGCGCGGGCCTCCATCCAGCGTGCGATGAAGTGGGACGTGGAGCGGGTCATCGTCTGCCACGGCCAGGTGCTGGAGCGCGGCGGCCAGAAGGCGCTGCACGACGCCTTCTCCTGGCTGTAGGGCGCGGCTTGCCCCCAAGTCACAGGGGAGTGTCGGCTGCTGCACTCCTCGCCGCGCTGCGCTAGAAGGGGACCTCCTCGTTTTTCCTGATTCCCCCCAGGAGGTCGTTCCATGCGGTCCTTTCTTTCGTCGGTGGGCGCGGTCGCGGTGTGCCTTGTCGCGGGCTCGGCGTTCGCCAACTCCACGGGCATCAACGGGCGCAGCGGCAAGCAGGGCGTGTCCTGCACCGCGTCCGGCTGCCACGGTGGCGGTTCGAGCACCCCCACGGTGACGCTGGAGGGGCCCACGGCGCTGACCGCGGGCCAGACGGGCAACTACTCGTTGATCATCACCGGCGGCCCCGGCGTGAAGGCGGGCATGAACGTGGCCGTGGACGGCGCGACGCTGACCGCGGGCGCGGGCACGAAGCTGATGAGCGGTGAGCTCACGCACTCGCTGCCCAAGGCGTTCAGCAACGGCTCCGCGCGCTTTGACTTCTCCCTGGTGGCCCCGGCCACCAACGGCACCTACAAGGTGTACGCGGCGGGCAACTCCGTGAACGGCAACAACGAGTCCACGGGGGACTCGCACGCCAACGCCACGCTGGACATCGTGGTCACCGGCGGCACGGACCCCGTCAAGCCGGATCCGGACGACTCGAAGGACGGGGGCGGCTGCTCGGTGGCCACCACCGGCGCGCCCGCGGCGCTCATCGCCGTGTTCGTGGCGCTGGCCGCGCGCCGCCGCCGTCAGTCCGGCCAGGCCTGAGCCCGGGCCGCAGCCCGCCTGCCCTCCGGCCTGGCGCCGGGAGGCAGGACGACAGCGCGAGGGCGGGCGGCCTACCATCGCCCCCCTTGATGCGAACGCGCTCTCTCCTGACCGCCCTGTTCGTCGCGGGATCGCTGGCCTGTGCCTCCGCTCCCGCGGTGCGTCCCACCCTGTCCTCGGGCACCACGCCCGTGGCCGTGGCCCCGAAGCGTGAGCCGGGCGCCCTGCGGGTGATGACGTTCAACATCCAGTCCGGCCTGCGGGGGCTGGAGCAGGTGGCGGACGTCATCCGTCAGGAGGGCCCGGACGTCGTCGCGCTACAGGAGGTGGACGTGGGCTCCACGCGCGCGCACGGCGAGGATCAGGTGGAGCGGCTGTCCGCGCTCACCGGCCTGAAGTACCGCGCGCACTTCGGCACCACGCGGCTGTACGGCGGCGCGTATGGCATCGCGCTCTTGTCGCGCTACCCGCTGGAGTCGCTGGCGCAGTACCCGCTGCCCACGCCGAAGGGCGCGGAGCCGCGCACGCTGGCACACGCGGTGCTGGACGTGGACGGGCGCGAGGTGAGCGTCTACGCCACGCACCTCATCCGCCGGCCCTTCAACGGCGCGGCGCGCGTGCGCCAGAGCGCCTTCATCTCCCGGTTGCTCGAGAAGGACTCGCGGCCGCTGCTCCTGATGGGGGACCTGAACGATGATCCGGACTCGCGCCCGGTGCGGCTCTTGCGCCGCCAGCTCCAGGACGTGGCGCGCGTCACCCGCTCGGACCGGACGGGCACCTACCCGATGCCGCTGTTCCTGAAGTCGCTGCGCATCGACTACGTGATGGCGTGCGGCGCCTTCACCCCGGTGTCCACGCGCGTGCTGCGCGTGGGCGCGTCCGACCACTACCCGGTGGTGGCGGACCTGCGGCTGCGGCCGGAGCCCACTCCCGTGGCGGCTCCGGCCGGCGCTGCTCCCGCCCGTACGGCCACGGCGGCCGCGCTGCCCTGAGGCTTCAGCCCGGGGTGGGCAGGGTGAAGCGGTAGAGGACCTCCAGGTCCCCTTTGCTGAAGCCCTTCACCACCTCGTGGTGGATGTCCTTGCGGCCGCTCAGGTACGCGAGCCCGCCGGCGGCGAAGCCCATCACCGCGAGCTCGAAGTAGATGTGCGGGCGGGGCACGCCGGTGATGCGCAGCTCCACGGTGTCGCCCTGCAACTGCGCGGTGAGCTCGCCTTCGGTGAAGTAGCCCTTCCAGATGCCGGGGGTGAAGAGGGCGAAGCGGCGGAAGTCGTCCTTGCCGAACATCGTCTTGAGCTGGCCCTGGCCCAGCGCGTACTCGGCGGATTTGACGCCGTATTGCCAGTAGGCCTTGGTGTCACCGGCGTAGAAGCGCTGGGTGAAGGCCTCGTTGAGGCGCAGGAAGGCGTCCGCCGGGATGCGCGAGACGGGCATGATGAGCTGCCCGAAGACGGGGTCCCGCTTCGCCTGCTCCGAGAGGAAGGCCTTCCACGCCGGTTCGCCGAAGGCCTGCACCGCCATGGTCTGCCGTGCGAGGAATGCGACGCCTTTGACATCCATCCGTATGCCTCCCACCGGCCGCTCCGTGTTCGTCGCGGACCCCAGCCGGATCATCTTCCGCATTGTGTCTTGAGACATCCTCCCCGGGCGATACGCACCGTGGCAACTCGCTGGGTTGTTCGTCCTCCGCGCACGGTGAAACCTGTCATCGCGGACACAGTGCCGCACTGAAGGTGTATCCGGGGCGGCGGGTGGGTGCTGAGGGGCTCAGGTTCCGGACGCGGGGGGGTCCGGCGTGGCGGCGTCCAGCTTGAGGAGCACCTTCTCCAGGACGCGGAAGAGGGCCTGGCGGTCATCCGGGTCGAGCATGCCCATCACCACGCCCATCGCGCGGTGCATGGAGCGGTCGAGCTTGGAGAAGGTCTGCTTGCCCTTGTCGGTGAGCCGGCAGCGCACGATGCGCCGGTCGTTCTCACCGCGCTCGCGGACGATGTGACCTTCGCGCTCCAGGCGGTCCATGACGCCGGTGACGGTCTTTTCGGTGACGCCCAGTCGCCGGGCCAGCTCCCCCATGGTGAGCGAGCCGTCCAGGCCCAGCCACAGCAGGGCGTGCACCTGGGGCGGCGTGAACTGGAACTGCTCGCAGGTGCTGGCGATGGGGTCACGGAGGGAACGGCGACGGCCCAGCGAGAACATCAACTCGTGCATCCGGTCGATGTCCTTCGTGAGCGCTTCATCCTCTTTGTGGATATTCCGTGACACAGAGTATTCATTAGCGGCGGGGTGCGGGCCGGTCAACTTGTAGGCTCCAAAGAGCCTCGGGGGGCACCGGGGGCGCGGGAGGAACGGGTGATGCGACACGCATGGTGGGGACTGTTGCTGGCGTGGGTGGCGGTGTCGTCGGCGCGAGCGGAGGAGGTGCTGGTGTTCGCGGCGGCGAGCACGACGGACGCGCTCCAGGCGCTCGCACCGGCGTTCCAGCAGGCGTCGGGGCACCGGGTGCGGTTCGCCTTCGGGGCGTCGAGCGACCTGGCACGCCAGGTGGTGGCGGGGGCGCCGGCGGATGCGTTCCTCTCCGCGGACGAGGCGAAGATGGACTCGGTCGACCGGGCAGGGCTCGTGCAGGCGGGCTCGCGGGTGGACCTGCTGTCCAACCGGCTGGTGGTGGTGGTGCCGGCGGGGTCGACGCTGAAGGTCTCGGGGCCGGCGGGCCTGAAGGGGCTCAAGCGGGTGGTGCTGGCGGAGCCGGCGGCGGTGCCGGCGGGGGTGTACGCGAAGGCCTGGCTGACGAAGGCGGGCGTATGGGCGGACGTGGCGCCGCGCGTGGTGCCGGCGGTGGATGTGCGGGCCGCGCTGGCGGCGGTGGAGGCGGGGCGGGCGGACGCGGGCGTGGTGTACGCGACGGACGCGGCGGGCTCCAGGAAGGTGCGGGGGGTGTTCACGGTGCCGGAGGGAGACGCGCCGCGCATCGTGTATCCGGCGGCGGCGCTGACGCAGGGCCGGTCGCCGAAGGGAGGGCTCGCGTTCGTGCGCTTCCTCCAGACGGAGGACGCGCGGAAGGAGTTCCGACGGCTGGGCTTCCTGGATGCGAGCGCGGCGAAGGCGGCGCCGGACGCCGGCGTGACGGGCACGGCGTCTGGCGCTTCGGGCGGCGCGGCGGCGTTGGACGCAGGCGTGCTCGAGGGCGCACCGGCCGGGACTCGCGGCGGGGCTCCGGACGCGGGCAAGGGGCGCCCCGCGCCGTGATGGACGAAGGGCTGATGGGGCTGGTGCTGTTCACGGTGGCGGTGGCGGCCCTCTCCACGGCGCTCATCCTGGTCCCGGGCGTGGCGGCGGCGTACGCGCTCGCTCGCTGGAAGGGGCCGGGGCGCGGAGTGGTGGAGACATTGCTGGCCCTGCCGCTGGTGCTGCCTCCGACGGCGGTGGGCCTGGTGCTGCTGGAGCTGCTGGCGAGGGACTCGGTGCTGGGGCGACTGCTGGATGCGCTGGGCGTGGAGGTGGTGTTCACGCCGAAGGCCGTGGTGCTGGCGAGCGCGGTGATGGCGTTCCCGCTGCTGGTGCGCTCCGCGCGAGCGGGCTTCGAGGAGGTGGATCCACGGCTGGTGGCGGTGGCGCGCACGCTGGGGGACACGCGGACGCGGGCCTTCTTCCGGGTGACGCTGCCACTGGCGTGGCGCGGAGTGCTCACGGGCGCGCTGCTCGCGTTCTCACGGGCGCTGGGCGAGTTCGGCGCGACGGTGCTGGTGGCGGGCAACATCCCCGGGAGCACGCAGACGCTGTCCCTGGCCATCTTCCAGCGCACGCAGGTGGGGCAGGACGCGGAGGCGCTGAAGCTCGCGGGCGTCTCCGTGGTGCTCGCGTTCGGGGCCATGTACGTGACGGAAGTGGTGACGCGCCGGCGCGGGGCCCGGGGGCTCGCTTGAGTCAGCTGGAGCTGTCCCTGCGGCTGCCCCTGGCTCGCTTCGCGCTGGAGGTCGAGGCGCGCTTCACGTCCGCGTCGGTGGCGGTGTTGGGGCGCTCGGGCTCCGGGAAGACGTCGCTGCTGGAGGTGCTCGCGGGGCTGCGGCGCGGCGCCACGGGGCGTGTCGTGGTGGAGGGGCGCGTGCTCCTCGACACGGCCGCTCGTGTCGACGTGCCGCCCGAAGCGCGCCGCATGGGCTACGTGCCGCAGGACGCGTTGCTCTTCCCGCACCTCACCGCCGGACAGAACGTGCGCTTCGGCGTGCGCGCCGGACGTCCGTCGCGCGTGGACGAAGCGGTGCACCTGCTGGAGCTGGAGCCGCTGTTGCATCGCTACCCGGTGACGCTGTCCGGGGGGGAGAAGCAGCGGGTCGCGCTGGCACGGGCGCTCGCCACGGATCCGGCACTGCTGCTGCTGGATGAGCCGCTGGCCGCATTGGACGTCGCATTGAAGGAGCGCGTGCTGCCGTACCTCCTGCGCGTGCGCGATGAAGCCCGGGTGCCCCTGCTCTACGTCACCCACCAGCTCGGTGAGGCCCGGGCCCTGGCCCGCGAGGCCCTGCTCCTGGACGGCGGCGCGGTGAAGGCCGTGGGCCCGGCGGACACGGTGCTGGGCACGGTGGCGCGAGGACTGCTCACGGGGGAGCCCGAGGAGAACATCCTGGAAGGGACGCTGGAGCATCCCGCGTCCGGGGGGACACAGCTGCGTGTCACGGAAGGTCTGTCGCTCTGGGTGCCGGATGCGCCGGAGCTGCCCCCAGGCACCCGCGCCGCATACGCGGTGCCCGCCGAGGACATCCTGCTGTCCACCGGTCCGCTGACCGGCGTCTCCGCGCGCAACGTGCTCGAGGGCGCGGTGACGAAGCTGGAGGAAGCGGGGGCAGGGGAGTCCGCCGCCCACGTGGACGTGGCGGGCGTGCACTGGGTGGTCCGCCTCACGCGCTCCGCCGTGCGCGAGCTGGGCGTCGCGCCGGGGCTGCGCGTGTACCTCGCGGTGAAGTCCTCCTCCTGCCGCCGCCTGCTCCAGGATGTCCGGAGGCCGAGCACGGCCTCACCCGCGATGCCCGGCCGAGCCGCGACCTGACGTCTCACGGCGTGCCCTCCATTACCGCTTCGCTCCCGGCTTCTTCGCCCCTCCGCGTCCCGTCTTCGCGTGGTAGCCCTCCACGAGCATCCCCAGCTCATGGACCACGGACATCGCCGTGTCCTGCGGGATGCGCGTGTCCTTCAGCCGGTTCTGTGCGGGGATGAGCACCAGGCCCGTGGCCCCGGAGAAGTCCGTCCGGGTGAGCGTGCAGCCCCGGAAGTTGCTCCCGGTGAGGTCCGCGCCGGTGAAGTCCGCGTCCGTCAGGTCCATGTCGAAGAAGTTCGCCTCGCGCGCCACGCAGCGCACGAAGGACGTCTGGCGCAGGCTCAGCCCCACGAACGAGCTGTAGGGCATGCCGCACTCCTCGAAGCCCACCTCCGGGTTCGGCGCCACGCCCGTCCAGTCGATGCCCATCAGCTTCGAGCCCTCGAAGCGCACGCCCCGCAGCCGGATGGCGTTGAAGTTCGCGCGCGTCAGGTTGCAGCCCTGGAACACGCACGCCTCCAGGAGCGCGTCCTTCCACCGGCCCTCCTGCAACTCACAGTTCAGGAACGTGCACCGGTAGAACTCCTTGTCGCCCAGGTCCACGTTCTGGAGGTCCAACCCCTCGAACGTCTCGTTCTCGAACGCGTCCTCCTGCTGGAGCCGCTTCACCACCGCGCTGTCGTCCTGGGCCATGCCGGCCTTATACCGGCCCGCCGTCACGCCCGCTCCAAACGCGAAGGGCCCGGCCGCCAGGACGGCGCGCCGGGCCCTCCACGGCCTCCTCGCTACTTGGCCACCAGCACCAGCAGACCGCGGCCGCACACGCCGTAGTTCGCGGCCTCGCCGCCAATCAGCTGCGCGCTGCCCGGATTGAGCACCACCTGGTTCGGGCCCTCGGCCCACGAGCAGGTGTCCGTCACGCGGTACCACTGCTTGCCATTGCCCGGCCACGGCAGCAGGAAGTTCACGGAGTCGGACCAGCCGTTGTACGCGACGTAGATGGCGTTCACCGTCGTCTCACCGAACTCCGTCGCGTCGATGCGGTAGGCCAGCGCGTGCTTGCTCGGGTCGTTGAAGTACGGCGCGTCCGGCATGAAGCCATCCGGCTTGAACCAGCGGTGCTGCTCCATCACGTTCCCGTTGCCGTCCGTCGTGGCGTAGAACGCCGCCGGACGCAGCGCCGGGTGCGCCTTGCGGAACGCGATGAGGTTCTGCGTGAACGCGCGGAAGTTGGTCTGGTCCGTGTTCCACGTGTAGTTCAGCCAGTTCTTGTCCGAGTCCAGGTTGTACGCGTTGTTGTTGCAGTACTGCGTGCGCAGGAACTCGTCGCCGCCCGTGATCATGGGCACGCCCGCGCTCAGCATCAGGAACGCGATGCCGTTGCGCGCCGCCTGCCGCTGGAGCAGCGCGTTGCCTCCCTGGTCCCAGCTGTGGTTGCTGTCCTCGCCGCCGTCGGACGGGCCGTAGGGCCACGCCTGGCCGTTGTTCTTGCTGTTGCACGAGTACAGGTCCTTCAGGGTGAAGCCGTCGTGGGCCACCATGAAGTTCACGGACGCGGCCGGCTTGCGGCCGTCATTCGTATCCCCATACAGGTCCGACGAGCCCGCGAAGCGCGTGGCCAGGTCCGACGGCAGCACGGGCTCCACGCCCAGCTGGTTCTGGTCCTTGCGGAAGACGTCGCGGAACGCGCCGTTCCACTCCCGCCACTTCGCCGGGAAGTTGCCCACCTGGTAGGAGTTGCCGCCAATGGCCCACGGCTCCGCGATGAAGTCCGTGCCCGCGCCGCCCGCTTCCGGACGTGGATCCAACTGCGTGGTGATTTGATTGAGCGCCGTGTTCGGGTTGTCGCGGTTGTACTCGTAGCCGCTGTGCGTGGCCGTCTCGTGCTCGTAGATGTTGCCCAGCACCGACGCCAGGTCGAACCGGAAGCCGTCCACGCCCAGCGTGTCCTTCCAGTACGACAGCGAATGCAGGATGACGTTCCGGGCCACGGGGTTGAACGTGTTGAAGTTGCCGCCCACGCCCGTGTTGTCCCAGTTGAACTGCATGTCCTTCGTCAGGCTGTAGTACGTGGGGTTGTCCAGGCCCCGGTACGACATGACGTTGTACGTGCTCGGGTCGCCGTTGATCCACCCGCCGCCCTCGCCAGTGTGGTTGTAGACCACGTCCACCAGCACCTTGATGCCGGCGTCGTGGAACGCCTTCACCATGGTCTTGAACTCGCGCGTGGGGCCGCCCGGCGTCTGGTCGCACGCGTAGCGGCGGTCCGGCGCGAAGTAGCTGAGGCTCATGTAGCCCCAGTAGTTGTCGCCCGTGGTGCTCGCGACCTTGTCGTTGTTGCCGTTGTCCGTCTCATGCAGCGGCAGGAACTCCACCGCCGTCACGCCCAGCGCCGCCAGCTGCGCCGCCTTCTGACCCGCCGTCTTGTAGGTGCCCAGACAGGCGGCATCCAACCCGGAGCCGGTGTCCTGCTTCGTCAGGCCGCGCAGGTGCACCTCATAGACGATGTCGTCCTTGAAGGCGCGCGTGGGCTTGGTGCCGGTGGCCGTGGTGTCCGGCGCCAGCACGATGCCCTTGGGCGCGTACGGGCCGCTGTCCTTGTAGCGGTGCAGCGGGCCGGACGCGAACACCGTGGCGTCCGCGTTGTTCGGGTTCACCGGATCGTGGGACAGCTCCAGCGCGTACGGGTCCCACAAGAGCTTGTTCGGGTTGAAGCGGTTGCCCGCGGCGTCCACGTCCGCGACGAAGCCCACCGTGTTGTTCGTCTTGCTCCAGGTGGAGCTGTAGGTCCAGTTGGGACCCCACGCGCGGTAGCCGTAATAGACGGTGCCGGTAATGCCATAGGTGTTCTTCAGCGTGGCGACGGAGACGGACTTGGACCAGACATTGGTCGTCGCGTTCTTCGTCATCACATAGCTCACGGACTCCTGAGCGCCCTGGGCCGTCTTGTAGATCCACACCTCGATGCGCGTGGCGCGCGACGAGTAGACGTTGAAGTCGATGTTGGCCTGCGTGGCGTCGTACTTCGCGCCCAGCGTCCAGGTGAGCTCCTGCTCGCGCTGCGCGATGTCCTCCACGGCGGGGGCCGCGGGGGCGGGGGCTTCGTCAGGCGTTGCCGGGGAAGCGCAGGAGACCAGCGCGGAGGCGAAGCCCACGGCGACGAGGGGATGCCACCGCGTGAGCCAGGGGCTCCGGCGGTGACGACGGGGAGGGGTCAGCATGTTGTGGCTCCAGACGCGGCAAGCGGGGTTCACGACCGCTGCAAGCCCACCGGGCCCGCGACTGCCCGGGGCCACCGGTTCACCACCCCCACGACAGTGAAGTCAACCGCACGTCCCCCCACCCATGCACGCAGGCCCGCTCGCGTGCAACGCAAGACATGGCCCGGTGCGTCAACGCGTGGGACCTCCCTGTTCCACGAGGGAGGCCCCCGCATGGGAGCGGCGCTCAGGGCGCGGGGACGCAGGTCTTGCTGGCCCCACACACCAGGTCGTGTTGGCAGTCCTCGTCCGCCACGCACGCCTTGCCCTCGGTGCAGTCGTAGCCGGCGCCGCCGTTCATCCCGTTCACCTTGAAGTCGACGTTGGAGATCTTCTCGGTCATCGCCTGGTTGCCGATGGTGCCCTTCAGGTTGTGGGTCAGGTTCACGATGGTGCTGTTGGTGCCGACCGTCGCCGTGATTTCGAAGGGATCCGTCACCGCGTTGATGGCGTCCCGGATGATGAGCGCGACCTGCGTCGCGGGCGTGGTGCCCGTGTTGGACAGGGCGACCCGCTGATTGGCGGGGTTCTTGAGCTTGTTGTCGCGGTCCACCTCGAAGGTGACGGGGGTGTTGAGGCCGTCGCTGATGGTGAACGTCTCCCCGTCATTCATGTTCGTGCTGGCGGAGGCCGTGATGGTGCCCGTCGCCGCCCGGAGCGTCTTCAGCTGGCAGTCCGCGCTGCACGAGCCGCAGGTGGGGTTGCCGTCGTCGCAGGTCTCGCGGGTCGAGTCCACGACGCCGTCGCCGCAGACGTTGCCCTGGAGGTTGAGGACCGTCTGGCAGTCGCTGCTGCACCGCTTGCAGCTGGCCTGGCCGTAGGGGCAGGCGGTCTCCGTGATGAGGTTGCCGTCGTCACAGGTCTCATGGGCCGAGTCCAGGACGCCGTCGCCGCAGACGTTGCCCGTGGCGGGGATGAGCTCCTTGCAGTCACCGCGGCACACCTTGCAGCTCGCCTGACCGTAGGGGCACGAGGACTCCGTGACGGTGTTGCCGTCGTCGCAGACCTCGTTGGCGGAGCTGACGTCCTGCACGCCGTCGCCGCAGACGTTGCCCTGGAGGTTGAGGATCGTCTGGCAGTCGCTGCTGCACCGCTTGCAACTGGCCTGGCCGTAGGGGCAGGCGGTCTCCGTGATGAGGTTGCCGTCGTCGCAGGTCTCGTGGGCCAGGTCCGCCACGCCGTCGCCGCAGACGTTGCCCTTCACCGTCAGGATCTCCTTGCAGTCGCCGCGGCACACCTGGCAGGTGGCGGTGCCGTAGGGGCAGGCGGTCTCCGTCTTGGTGTTGCCGTCGTCGCAGACCTCGTTGGCGGGGTTCGGGTCCTTGGCGCCGTCGCCGCAGACGTTGCCGTGGAGCGTGAGGGTCTCCTGGCAGTCATTGCGGCAGGCCTGGCAGTCGGCCTGGCCGTAGGGGCAGGCGGTCTCCGTCTTGGTGTTGCCGTCGTCGCAGACCTCGTGGTCCGCGTCCTTGACGTTGTCGCCGCAGACGTTGCCCGTGCGCGACAGGACCTCCTTGCAGTCGAAGCGGCACACCTTGCAGGTGGCGGTGCCGTAGGGGCAGGCGTCCTCGGTCTCGGTGTTGCCGTCGTCACAGGCCTCGTGGGTGGCGTCCTTGACGTTGTCGCCGCAGACGTTGCCCTTCAGCTCCAGCCGCGTCTTGCAGTCGCTGCTGCACGCCTCGCAGGTGGCGGTGCCGTAGTCGCACGCGGTCTCCGTCCGGGTGTTGCCGTCGTCGCAGGACTCCGGGCGGTCCGGCCCGTTGACGTTGACCACGCCGTCGCCGCAGATGTTCGGCTTGCAGGTGCTCAGGCAGTCGTCGTCGTCGCGCGTGTTGCCGTCGTCGCACTGCTCCTTCGCCGCCGTGTTGGTGACGCCGTCGCCGCAGGCCACGGGCGTGCAGTCCACGTCGCAGATGGGGGAGTTGGGCCCGTCGTCGCACTGCTCGCCCGCCGCGGTGTTGAGGAACCGGTCGCCGCAGGCCGCGGGCGTGCAGTCCGCGTTGCAGGTGCGGGAGTTGCCAGCCGTGTCGCACAGCTCGCCGCGCGTGGCGTTGGTGAAGCCGTCGCCGCAGAAGGCGATGGTGCAGTCCGCGTCGCAGGTGGGGCTGTTGACGGGGCCGGGGTTGTCGCACTGCTCGCCGGCCGACGTGTTCACCACGCCGTCGCCGCAGGCGCGCAGCGTGCAGTTGGCGTTGCAGTAGGCGGACTCGCCCTTGTCGTCACACTGCTCGCCCGCGGTCCGGTTGACGATGCCGTCGCCGCAGACGCGCACGGTGCAGTTGATGTTGCAGGTGGCGGACTCGCCCTTGTCGTCGCACTGCTCCTCGCCGTCGCGCACGCCGTTGCCGCAGCCCTCCGCGGAGCGGCAGTCCGCGCTGCACCCGTCCTCGCTGACGTTGTTGCCGTCGTCGCAGATTTCACCCTTGATGGTGTCGAGGACGCCGTTGCCGCAGGTCTCGTTGGACTTGCAGTCGGAGCTGCACCCGTCGCCGTTGATGTTGTTGCCGTCGTCGCACTTCTCACCCTTGGCCACGTCCACGTAGCCGTTGCCGCAGCTCTCCTGGGAGAGGCAGTCCGCGCTGCACCCGTCGCCGCTGACGGTGTTGCCGTCGTCGCACTTCTCCCCCTTCGAGGGGTCGGTGTAGCCGTTGCCGCACGTCTCGTTGGACAGACAGTCCGCGCTGCAGCCGTCGCCGCTGGTGTTGTTGCCGTCGTCGCACTTCTCGCCCACGGCCGTGTCCGTGACGCCGTTGCCGCACAGCTCGTTGGACTTGCAGTCCGCGCTGCACCCGTCGCCGTCCTCCGTGTTGCCGTCGTCGCACTTCTCGTTGGTGACCCGGTCCACGACGCCGTTGCCACACGTCTCGGTGGACTGGCAGTCGTGGCTACAGCCGTCGCCGTCCACGACGTTGCCGTCGTCACATTGTTCGTGGTCCTGGATGACGCCGTCGCCGCAGTCCGTGGAGATGCACGTGGCCTGGTTGGCGGCGCACTTCATGCCGTCCGGACACACCAGCCCCGCGGGGCAGTCCACGGTGGTGGCCTGATAGCAGGAGGAGAGCAGCAGGAGCGGCGCGGCCACGAGCAGCAGGGCGCGCACCAGGAGGGAGCCGCCCGGGGGCGGGGAGGTGGGGACGCGTGTCATGTGGGAGAGCCTCTAGAAACGGAACGTGGCGACGGCACCGCCTGAACCCGCGCCGAGGAGCGGGGTGACCTGCACGGTCGCCGCCTCCTGGCCCGGGTCGATGCGGTACGGCTTGGGTTGATTGAGGACCGCGAGGACCGCGCCGGTGACGATGACCGCGCCGCCCACGGCGTACCCGGCGATGGCGCCGGACTGCATCAGGTTGCCCTGGGAGCGCTCGTTGGCGACGGCGGTGGGCGGCACGCAGCCTCCGCACTCGGCGATGCCGGACTCGAAGGCGCGGAAGTGGTCGCGGGACTGGCTGTGGAGGAAGGCGCTGCCGCCCGCCACGGCCACGCCCGCGCCCATCACCAGCCAGGGCATCGCGGCGGACCAGCGGCGCTTGTAACGAATCAGGTCGTCGGAGGTGAAGAGCCTCAGGTCCAGCGTCGTCGTCTCACCGGGCAGGAGCGTGCGGCTCTGGTCGCTGGGCACGAAGCCCGCCATCGTCGCGACGATGCTGTGCGCGCCGGGGCGCACCAGCCCCTCGTAGCGGCCGGGGGCCACGAACAGCGTCTGGCCGTCCATCGTCACCGTGGCGCCGGGCGTGGCGCAGGTGATGTCCACCCGCGCCAGCTGCCGCTCCACCAGCGTCTTGTAGTTGCGGGCGTACTCGAACTTCTCCTTCTCCAGCGGCGCCGGCCCGAAGCGCAGGGCCGCCACCAGGTGCTCGTGCACCTCCACGGGCTGGTCCAGGTTCATCAGCGCCAGCGCGAGGTTGTAGTGGATGGCCGGGTGGTCCCATCGCGCCAGCGCCAGGCGGTACTTCTCCACGGCCCGCACGAAGATGGACTCCTTCAGGAGCACGTTGCCCTCGGCGAACAGCGCGAGCGCCGCGTCCTGGTCCGCCTTGGGGATGCCCTTCGCCCAGGGGCGCTCCTCCGAGCCCTCGGGCGCACCCGCCGTCGAGCCCTCCAGCGCGCTGCTGGCCTGCTCCCTCGAAGCCTCCTCGGCTCCGGGCGGGGAGGGGGGCGCGGCCTGGGAGAGGGGCGCGTCCGCGGGCGCCTGCGCGGCCTCCTCTGGGGGGCCCTTGCGCCGCCGCTTCGCGCCGGTGCCGGACAGCTTCGTCCTGCCCGTCGTCTTCGCGGCGGTGGACTTCTTCGCGGTCCCCGCCGTCCTGGACGTGACCGTCTTCTTCGTGCCCTGGGATGTCCTGGTGGTGCTCGTCCGCGGCGCCGGCTCCTGCGCCCACGCGGGCACCGTCTCCAGCGCCAGCAGCACCGACAGCACGAACGCGGACCTGCTCATCACCCTGTTCAAGATGCTTCTCACTTCAGGACCTCGATGACCGGACTGCCGAGCTGGGATTGCAGGCGGGAGACGCGCTCCTTCTCCCGCTTGAGCAACGTGGAGAGTTCTTCCGCCGCGCGGAGGGCGTCCTCGCGGGCGTCGCGCGCGGACGCGGCGCTCTCCTCGGCGCGCTTCTTCGCGCTCCGGGCGCGCAGCTGCGCCTCTTGGGCCCGCTTCAGCGCGGACACCAGCTCATCGTTCTTGCTGAGCAGCTCCTGGTTGGCCAGCGCCACCTGTTCGTTGGCCGCCTCCGCCGCCTGCTGCGCCTTCTGGCGCTCCAATTCCTTGGCCTGCACCTCGGCCAGACGCTGCTTGGCCTCGGCCTCCGCGCCGCGGGCGTTGGACTCGGCGGCGCGCGCGATGATCTCCGCCGCCTGCGCCGCCTGGGCCTGCTTCTCGGCCTCCTGCTGCGCGTTGCGGATGACGACGAGCGCCACCACCGCCGCCACCACCAGGAGCCCCAGGAACGTGGTGCTGCCGATGAGCAGCGCCTGCTTCAGCCGGCGGCCCTTCTTCGCCTGCGCGAACACCGCCGTGAGGAAGTCCTGCTGCACCTGGGGCAGCTCCCCCCGGTAGCGCCGCTGGAAGCGCTGGGCCTCCTCCACCAGTTCGCCGCGCCACAGGAGGTGCGGGTCGAAGTGCTTGCCCTGCCACTGCCGGGCCGCGTTGCGCAGCTGCTCCAGGAACGCGGAGTCCTCCTGGCCCTCGTCCAGCCAGCGCCGCAGCGTGGGCCAGCTGTGCAGGAGCGACTCGTGGACGATCTCCACCGTGGCGCCCGTGGCGCCGCCGCCGGTCTGCACCACCAGGAGGCGCGCCTGCACCAGGTGGTCGATGAGGCGCTGCATCTCCCCGGTGTCCTTCGTCAGCTCGCGCAGCTCGTCCAGGGACACGATGGCGCGCGTGCGCTCCGGGGTGACGAGCCGCAGGAAGAGCGCGCGCACCAGCGTGCGCTCCTGCGTGGACAGGCTCTCCAGCACGCTGTCCGCGTGGCTGGCCAGCGCGCCCGCGATGCCGCCCATGGCCTGGTAGGCGCTCTCCGTGAGCAGGCGGTTCGTGACGTCGCGCGCCTCCCACAGCTGGGTGGCGGCGAACTGCAGCAGCGGCAGCGCGCCCTGCGTCGCGTCCAGGTGCTCCAGCATGCTGGACACCATGGCGGGGCTCTCGAACTGGTAGCCCGCGCGCTCCGCCGGCTGCACCAGCGCGTCCTTCAGCCCCTCGCGCGACGGCGCGGTGAGGAAGTAGAGCCCCTGGCTGAGCTCCGACATGAAGCGCTCGTCCTCCGGCACGCGGTCCAGGAAGTCCGAGCGGATGGAGAGGATGACGCGGATGGGCGTGGTCGCGTCGTCCGCGATGCCGGACAGGCACGCGGTGAAGGCCAGCCGCTCCTGCGCGTCCGGCACCAGCGTGTAGAGCTCCTCGAACTGGTCGATGAAGAGCAGGATGCGCCGCTTCTCGCGCCGCGCGCGGCTGCGCAGCACGTTGCCCACGTAGCCGGGCTCCGCGCGCAGCCGCTCCACCACCCGCTGCTGCTCCTGCAGGTCGTCCTCGATGGTGGTGGACGAGCTCATCAGCGGCGCGACGATGCTGGCCAGCGCCGACAGCGGGCTGCGTCCGGGCCGGATGACCAGGGCCTCCCAGGGCGTGCCGGAGCGCTTGAGCACGGGCACCAGGCCCGCGCGCACGAACGACGACTTGCCCGTGCCGGAGGGGCCCACCACGGCCAGCAGCGGCCGGTCATTGATGCGGTTCACCAGCGCGGCGATTTCACGGGTGCGCCCGAAGAAGCGGTCCGCGTCCGCCTCCTGGAAGGAGCTGAGGCCCGCGTAGGGGCTCTCGTCCACGCGCAGCTCGCGGCTCATGCGGCCGGGGAGGAAGGGCTCCAGCGCGCGCAGGAGCGAGGCCGCGTCCGGATAGCGCTCGTCCTTGCGCTTGAGCAGGCAGCGGTCCACGACGGCCGCCAGCTCCTGCGGCACGTCCGGCGCCATGCTCTTGAGCAGCGGCATGGGCTCGTCCAGCATGCCCGTGACCATCAGCTGCGGGCCGCGCAGCGGATCCAACGGGTGCTTGCCGGCGAGCATGCGGAACAGCATCAACCCCACGGCCCAGATGTCCGTGCGGTTGTCCACGGCCACCCCGATGCCCCACTGCTCCGGGGACATGAAGGCCATGGTGCCCATGATGGCGCCCTTGCGGGTGAGGTTGGACACGTCCTCGCCCAGGCCCTCCACCGAGTGCAGGCGCGGCTGGACCTGCGGGCCGCCCGCGGGCGCCTCCGCGGGCTCGTCGCCCTGGAGCACCTTGGCGATGCCGAAGTCGAGCACCTTGATGGCGCCCGAGTCCGTCACCACGATGTTCTCCGGCTTGAGGTCGCGGTGGACGATGCCCTGCTCGTGGGCGCACGCGAGCGCCTTCACCACCGGCACCATCAGCTCCACCGCGCGCGCGGGCGGCAGGCGCTGGTTGCCCAGCACCTTCGTCAGCGGCTTGCCCTGCAGGTACTCCAGCACCATGAAGGGGCCGCCAGCGAACTCGCCCACCTCGTAGATGATGACGATGTTCTCGTGGCTGCACCGCGCGGTGGCGCGCGCCTCCAGGATGAAGCGCCGGGTGATGTCGGCGTCCTCGCTGTGCAGGAACTTGATGGCCACCCGGCGTCCCAGCCGCACGTCGCGTGCGAGGAACACCGTGCCCATGCCGCCGGAGCCCAGCTCGCGGATGAGCTCGTAGTGCTGCAGGCGCATGCCCGGGCGCAGCGCGTGGCCCTGGATGGAGGGGTGGGTGTTGTTGCCGGTGTCACCGGTGCCGCCCGTGCCCGGACGCGACGGCCCGTCCCAGGTGGACGAGGAGCCCGTGTTCGACGAGCCCGTGTTCGACGAGCCCGTGTTCGAGCGTGCCGGCGGCTCCACCGGCGCCGGAGCCTCTGCGAAGAGGGACTCCACGTCCGCGGCCTGGGTCCGGTCCGCGAGATCCGAGGGCACACCTGTCACGCCTGCCGCGGGGGGACTGCGCCGCGCGGCACCTGCTTCGTTCTTCATCATGTCCAGCCACTTTTCCCGTGACGCATTCACAGCCATGGCGCGACCCGGGCGCCTCCGCCCGATGCATCCATGCGCTGGCTACAGCCCCCCGGCCCTGCCACCCCGAGCCGAAATCATACACGGACACTGAATCGCGAACAGTTCACCGCCCCCTGAAACAGGCGTGTCTGTTTTGACCTTGTGGGAGCGGGAGGGCAGACAGCCAGACGGTGCAACGCCATGTGACATCCGCCCGCACGCGCATGCGAAGCGAGCCATTGGAACGCCGTGACACAAGTGTGTCACGCCGCCCTCACGTTCCATATCGAGTGGACTGTTATTGTAACGCGCTCCGTCATGTTGAGCCGCCGCTAGAGTGAAATAAGGCGCTCTCTAGTAAAAATCCAATCAATCTGTTTTTCTTGATTGAAAAAGGGAATTCATGGTTACTGGGGGTCCCATGGTTCCTTCCACTCCGCCGCGGACGTCTCCCCCTGGTCCTTCGCGAGGCCGGGCGTTTCCCTGGGCATTGGGGGGTGCGGGCCTGGCGGCCGTGGTGGCGGCCGTGGGGTTGCTGTGGCGTGGCGGTGATGGCGCACCGGCTCCGTCCGCTGTGGCGGCTCGTGTCAAAGCCACACACTCCGTGGGGGCGCATGGCGGCGGTGGAGGTGGGGGCGCGGCCGCGTCCGGCGTGGAGGAGGCGGAGGCCGCGGAGCGCCGCTTCTCGGAGCAGACGTGCTTCCCGGAGCTGGCGCGCTTCAACGACGGCGTGACGCTGGAGACGTTCCGTGATTGGGCCGCGCCACTGCTCGCGTCGAAGGATGCGCTCGTCCGCGACTACCTGAAGTCGAAGCTCGCGGAGCTCATTGGCGACGACGCGGGGAGGGCGGGGCAGGTGGTGGACTGGGCCCGGGACGCGCAGGGCGCGGAGTTCAAGGTGCTGCTGTCGGGCCTGCGGGAGTCGGACGCGGTGCAGAAGCCCCAGGTCGCCGCGCGCCTCTTGGAGGCGGGGATGGACCCGAAGCTGCCCATCGAGCGGCGAGCGGGCCTGCTCTCCGCGCTCGACACGCAGAAGCACCTGACGCCGGACGCGATGGACCGGATGGCGGACTTCGCGCGAGACCCGGCGTCCACCGAGGCGGGCTGGGCCGCCACGCGCACGCTCGGCCGCGTGATGGCGCGCGAGTCGGAGAACCTGGGCGACGCTTCGCCCTACCTCGACCGGCTCCTCACCATCGCCACGGACGCGCCGGACGAGCAGATCCGCCACCTGGCGCAGACGGCGCCGCTGCACAACTCGCCGGTGCTGGACGCGAAGACCACGGACCGCTTCGCGCGCATCCTCCAGAGCGAGGGCAACGAGGACGGCCGGGACGCGGCGGCGCAGGTGCTGGCCATGTCCGACGACAAGGAGCGCGTGCTGAAGCTGTTCGCGGACTCCTTCCCGCGTGAGCAGTCCGTGTGCGTGCGCTGGGCGCTGTTCCGCTTCTCCGCGCGCGTCGCGGGCCGGGAGGCCCTGCCGGTGATGGCGAACATGGCGGCGGTGGATCCGCGCTTCCAGCCGCTCTACGCAATCTTCGAGACGCTCTACGCCCAGGGCAACGTCGACTTCATCCGCGTCTGGAACGAGCTGCCGGACCAGAACCCCTTCGGCTGCATGGACCGCCACCAGTAGGAGCCCGCCGCATGCCCCGCTTCCTCCAAGGTCTTCGCGCGTTCGGGGGCCTGGCGCTGATGCTCGCGTCCCCGCCTGTCATGGCCCAATCCGCGCCCTCCGCCGCGAAGCCCGCGCTGAGGGGCGAGAGCTGTTCGGTGCAGGGGCTGATGGATCAGCTCCGCGAGGGACTGCAATCCAACTCCAAGGCCTACCGCGACTATCTCAACGCCGTGCTGCGCGAGGCCGCCGTGTCGCTGCCCTCCGGCGAGCTGCACGCGGCGTTCGACCGGGAGACGGACCCGGCGATGGTGGAGCAGCTGGCCGCGGCGCTGGTGGCGCGCAGCGAGCGCGAGGCGGAGAAGGACGCCATCCAGGCCGTGGCGCGCCGAGCGCTGGAGGACCGCGACCCGTCCGTCCGCGCCGCCACCGTCCGCGCCATGCGCCGCACGGGCGCGCTGGAGAAGACGGGGGACATGTACGAGCGGCTCATGCGGGACGACTCGCCGGAGGTCCGCAGGGAGGCGGCTCGGAACCTCATCGAGGACAACCAGTATGTCTATTCGGGCCACCACGGCCCGGCCACGGACCTGGCGGTGAACGCGGCGATGGCGTCCAGCGACCCCCAGGTGACGGCGAAGATCCTGGAGTCGCTGGACACGCGCAAGCTGGGGCCGGAGGCGGGGCAGAAGCTGCTCGGGATGCTGGGCCACGAGAGCGCGGACGTCCGGCGTGCGGCGGCGCTCGCGATGGGTGGGGTTCCGGCGGCGCAGATGGGGCCCGCGCGTGAGGCCTTGGTGGGCATGTACCAGGGAGAACGGGACGCGGGGGTGCGCAAGGCGCTGGTGCAGGGCATCGCGGAGCTGGGCTTCGCGGGCGCCGTGCCGGAGCTGCGCAGGTTGCGGAGCGTGGACCCGGCGATGGCGCCGGAGATCGACGCGTGGATCCGCGCACTGGAATCAGGCGTTCAGGAGTGGGACCTGCTCCTGAGAGAGAAGCAGCGGCTGCAACAGGTCCATTGAGCGGCACCCTCATGGGCTGGACCCACCGGCCCGAAAGGAACACCCCCGATGCGTCACATGAAGAAGAAGGCCTTCGCGGCCATCCTGGCCCTCGCGGTTCCCTCGGTCGCGGCCGCGTACTCGTACACGGTGAAGTCGCCCTTTCCGGGCACGGTGACGGCGACGACGTACTACTCCAGCGGCACGTTCCACGGCGCGGTGGACATCTCCAGCGGCCGTTGCAACTACTGGGGCGTGGAGACGGGCGTGATGGCGTCGCTGTCCTGGGACGTGACCATCCGCACGTCGGGCGTCTATTGCAACGGCACGGGCAGCGGCACGCAGAACGAGGCGAAGCACGCGTTCGCCAATGGCAAGACGTTCCGCCTGTGGCACTTCATCAAGACGTCGGATTCATATGACCGCACGTGCAACCGCTGCCAGGTGGGCAACGAGGGCGGTACGGGCAACGCCACGGGTGCCCACGTCCATATGCAGTATGACAAGGCGGGCAGCAACCTGACCGGCTGGTACTCCGGCTACACCACCAAGGGTGAGGCGGTGGACCGCTCGGAGACCGTTGGCGTGCTGGAGTAGTTCTCGAGGTGACCGCCGGAGGCGGAGCGCCGTGAGGGCGCTCCGCCTCCGGTGGAGTTGGGGAATCAGAAGCAGGAGCTGTTGCAGTACGGCGCGCCGTTGCGCTGGGTGCAGCAGATATTGCCGTTGGAACACGCGCCGTTGACGCACGCGGGGCGGCAGAGCCCTTCGTTGCCAGAGGTATAGGCACAGACGGTGTCGCCCGGGCATGCGCCGGTCTCCGACTCGCACGCGAGCCCCTGCTCCTGGGCTCCGAGGAGTTCGTCGGCGGAGGTGCTACCGCCGCAAGCCGTGAGACCGACAACACAGAGCGCCGCGACACACAGGGAACGCCACATGGATGCCTCCAGGGTTCAGGTGGGACGGCTGGAGGATACATGCGCTGGAGCAGGAGCGTTCGAGGTGTGAGCGGATGCCGCGATGCAGAACTGTGCGGCCCAGCACAGCAGCAATCCCTTGCATCAACGACACGGGCCGAGGCTCGAGAGCGTGCGCTCCTTGCCTTCAGGAGTCGCGGATAGGTCAAGAAAGACTCGATTGCGTCAGGAATGTTTCCAGTGACTCCGGGTCCGCGACTCAGGCCGGGGGCGGCGCGTCGAGGGCCACCGCGCTCCGTCCCCGGCGCTGCTCGCGGACCCAGTGCTTGGAGGCGTGGAGCTTGCGCAGCACGCCCTGCAGCGACGGCTGCTGGCTGGCCATGAGCAACAGGTAGCTCCACACGGGGCTGCCCCGGCGGCTCAGCAGGGAATGGGCGAAGGACATCGCGTCCTGGTTCACGTGGTCGGGGACGTTCTCGAACCACTCGGCGCTGCTGCGCGCGGCCAGCTGGATGCCCATCAGGGCTTCGCGCCGCTCCTTGTCGTAGGCCTCCAGCGCGGCGGGCAGGTTCACCGGGTGGGCCCGCAGCTGCCGCGCCAGCCCGATGGCGTCCTGCATGGCCAGCTTCGTCCCGGAGCCGATGGAGAAGTGCGTGGTGTGCGCGGCGTCGCCCATGAGCACGACGTTGTCGTGGTGCCAGCGCGCGTTGGTGACGCGCTTGAAGTTGAGCCAGGACGCACGGCCCATGCCCTTCGACTGATTGAGCAGGGATTTGCCCTGGAGCCGGCTGTGGAAGATGCCCTCCAGCTTCCGGATGGTGGCGTCCGGTCCCAGCGTGTCGAAGCCCAGCTTCTTCCAGGTCGCCTCCTGGCACTCCACGATGCAGGTGCTGGTCGCGTTGTTGAAGCGGTAGCCGTGGAACCAGATCCAACCCGCGGGCGTCTCCTCGAAGGCGAAGGTGAAGGCGTCGAACACCTTGTCGGTGCCCAGCCAGAGGTACTTGTTGCGTCCCTCCTCCACGTGCGTCTGGAAGTGCTGCGCGTGGCGCTGGCGGAGCCGGCTGTTGACGCCGTCACAGGCGACGACCAGGTCCGCGTCCATGTGCGCGGAGAGGTCCGTGCCGTCCTGCTCGAAGCGGACGTCCACCCCCAGCCCCGTCGCGCGCCGGACGAGGATGTCCAGCAGCCGGTCGCGCCCCAGCGCGAAGCCATAGCCACCGATGTGCGTCGCGTGCCGGCCGCGCAGGTATATCTCCTGGGTGTCCCAGCGCGCCGCGGCCTCCGCGATGCGCCGCGCGCTCACCGGGTCGTTCCGGTAGAGGTCGTCCAGCAGGTCATCCCAGAAGACCACGCCCCACCCGTACGTCACGCCCGGAGGGTTGCGCTCGACGACGGTGATGTCGTGCTTCGGGTTGGACAGCTTCGCCAGGATCGAGAAATAGAGCCCGGCAGGGCCCCCGCCAACACAGACCATCTTCATTACGTCCCCCCAAGCGCACGAACGGCCGGATGCTAGCGGCCTGTCTGGGAAAGCGACGCTGGTCGGGAGCGCTGTCTGTCGTTGCTGGCAGGACAGAAAGGGATTGCAAGGCTTTCAGCGGCTCCGGCCCGCGCGCCGCCGGCCCGGAGCGGCGGGCCCGGAGGACGGGGGCAGGTGTTCAGTCAGGAACGCGAGGAAGGCCGCGAGCCGGCGGCCCGGTTCGCGGCCGGCGGTGTGGACCGCGTGCAGGTCGATGTCCGGCAGCATGAAGCGGTCCAGCGCGGACACCAGGTGGCCGGAGGCGAGCAGGGACTCCACATCCCAGGTGGACTTGAGGATGACGCCCGCGCCCGCCAGGGCCCAGTCCTTCAGCACGCCGCCGTCGTTGGCGGTGCGGTCCCCGGACACGCGCACGTGGAAGACGCGGCCGTCCTCGTCGCGGAACGCCCAGCTCGTCTGCGGCGCGCCCGGCCGCGCGAGCACCAGGCAGTTGTGGCGCGGGAGGTCCGCGGGCCTGCGCGGCGGCGGGTGGCGGGCCCAGTACGCGGGCGCCGCGCACACCACGCGCCGGCCGGAGACGATGCGCCGCGCCGTCAGCCGCGAGTCCGCCAGCGGCCCGAAGCGCAGCGCCACGTCGATGCCCTCCTCGATGAGGTCCAGCACCCCGTCGCTCAGCACCAGCTCCACGCGCACCCCCGGGTGGAGCCGGAGGAACGCGTCCACCAGCGGCGCCACCCGCGCGCGGCCGAAGTCATTGGTGGCGGTGACGCGCAGGAGGCCGGTGAGGGGGCCCTCGCGCCCGCCCGCGGTCGCCTCGCTCTCCGCCAGGTCGGCCAGGATGCGCACGCAGTCCGCGCGGTAGCCCTCGCCCTCGGGCGTCAGCGACAGCCGGCGCGTGGAGCGGGCGAGCAGCCGCACCCCCAGCCGGGCCTCCAGCCGCTGGAGCCCCAGCGTCACCGTGGAGGGCGCCACGCCCCGGGCTCGCGCGACGGCGGACAGGCTGCCGCGCCGGGCGATGTCGAGGAACAGCTCCATCTCGTCGAAGCGATCCATTGTTCGAAAATATCGAATGCTGGTTTGCGCGGCGTGGCCATTGTTTCGGAGGCTCGCGGACCGCATACCCTCGGGCCAGCGCCGTTCTCCTCATTTCCCCGGGACACCCCATGCGCATCGAACTCACTGGAAGGATTGCCCTCGTCACCGGCTCCACGGCCGGCATCGGTCTGGCCGCGGCGAAGGGGCTGGCGGCGGCGGGCGCCGCGGTCATCGTCAACGGCCGCACGCAGCAGGCGGTGGACCGCGCCATCGCGGCGGTGCGTGAGGCGGCCCCGGGCGCGACGGTGAAGGGCTTCGCCGGCGACCTGGGCACGGCGGAGGCCTGCAAGGCGCTCGTCGCGGCGCACCCCCACTGCGACATCCTCATCAACAACCTGGGCATCTTCCAGCCGAAGGACTTCTTCGACGTGCCCGACGAGGACTGGAGCCGCTTCTTCGAGGCGAACGTCCTGTCCGGCGTGCGGCTGTCGCGCGCGTACCTGCCGGGGATGCAGAAGCAGGGCTGGGGCCGCGTGGTGTTCGTCTCCTCCGAGTCCGCGCTGAACATCCCGACGGAGATGATCCACTACGGCGTCACCAAGACGGCGCAGCTGTCCGTCGCGCGCGGCCTGGCCAAGCGCATGGCGGGCACGGGCGTCACGGTCAACTCGGTGCTGCCGGGGCCCACCGTGTCCGACGGCTTCCGCCAGATGGTCCGCGAGGAGCACGAGAAGACGGGCCGCTCCTATGAGGACATCGCCGCGGACTTCATCCGGGCGAACCGGCCCAGCTCCATCCTCCGCCGCGCCTCCAGCGTGGAGGAGGTGGCGAACATGATTGTCTACGTCGCGTCGCCCCAGGCCTCCGCCACCACCGGCGCCGCGCTGCGCGTCGATGGCGGCGTGGTGGACACCATCGCCTGAGCGTTACGGGAGGACGTCCACCGTCGCGGTGACGGTGGTCGGGTCCCACCAGTACGCGGCCACGACCGTGATGGTCAGCCGCTCGGTGCGCGTCGCGGTGAACTCCGTCGAGGTCGGCGAGTCCTTCAGGCCCACCTGCTGGTCCCAGACGTAGGGCGCGGCCACGTCCGCCCCGAAGACGGAGGCGAAGGTGAGCACCTCGTTCGACGAGGGCGCTCCTCGCGCGGAGGACTCCGTGGTGAACCGGTAGTGCGTCCCGGCCACGGCGTCGAACTGGAGCACCCGCACGGCGCCCGCGGAGAGTTCGGTGGACAGTGGGGTCCCCGGGAGGAGCGTGCCCTGGGCCGCGAGGCTCTGCTCGCTCACCTTCAGGGTGTAGGGCGCGCGCGTCAGGCCGTAGAGGTCGAGCAGGTCCACCTGGAAGTTCAGCCGCTCCGCGCGCCGGGACAGGAACAGCAGCGGGTGTCCGCTCATCATGATGGCGCGGGGCTGCTCCACATAGAGCTCCTGCCGGGACGCGTCCATCACGCGCAGCTCGATGTCGCCCGAGTGCTCCACGCGGTAGGCGGGCGCGGTCGCGTCCAGGAAGAAGCCGTGGGGCGTGCTCCGGTACACGTGCGCGGACACCGGCTGTCCCAGCGACAGCGCCGCGGGCGGCACGTAGGCCTGGGGCGTGAAGGACGCGATGTTGCTGCCACCCAGCCGCCCCAGGTCGTTCATCACGAAGACCCGGTAGAAGTACTTCATTCCAGGCGCCTCGGGGCTCTCGAAGCGCGTGTCCTCGCGGTCGGTGGTGACGTGGATGAGCGTCCCCGTGGACTCGTCCAGGCCGGACGTGGTGTGGCGGTACACCTTGTACTCCCGGAAGCCGCGCGCGAAGGCCCGGCTCCACTGGAGCACCACCTTCGTATCCTCCACCGTCCGCGCCCCCTCCTGGGCCGTGAGCTCCACGGGCACCGGCAGCGTGAGGGTTTCGAGCTGCACGTCCCCGGAGACATTGACGTCGCGTTGGTCCTCCACGGCGGCGCCGTCCTCTTCGAAGCGGAGGTGGAGCGTGTGCGCGCCGGGCTTCACCCTGCTCAGGGTGAAGCGGCCCGTCTCATCCGTCCGCGTCAGGATGCCTGCGCCGAGCGTCACCACGGCGGCGGGGACGGGCCCCCGCGCCGACAGCACCTGGCCCGAGACCTCGAACCCCTCCTCTTGTGCGCAGCCCGATGCGAGGACGGCGCACAGCACGGCGGTGCCCCAGCCCACGAAAAAGCGAGTCATGTGGATTCCCCTGCACGGCCCGGCCGCCGCCGCGCGACCGTAGCCGAGTCGTGACGGGAGCCGCCAGGAACGTGCGCGGCGCATCCGCGGCCCTGCAACCCGGGCGTCTGTGAGGCCGGCCTGCCATGCACGTCCGTCAGCCCGGATGCCTCCATCCCCCAGGAGTGTCAGCCGGACGGCGTGCGGTGCCACGCCAAGGGCCAGGGGGGTGACCCCGGCCCGGTCTACACCGGCTCCTGCGACCTGTGCATCGAGCCCGCCCCGCTCGTCGGGCGGGTTCTGCTTCGACGTGGAGTCCCCCTGGGCCCGGCGCCGCGGCTTCCCCACCGCCGGCGGGGGCCATCCCTGGTGGCTCTACCCCTGCGTCGAAGGGCGCTGCGACAACGTGACAGGGCGCTGCCGGTAGCCCCGCGCGGGGCGTCGCGTGTGCAACAGTGTGGGGCTCCGGTGGGGTTCAGGGGGATGCAGCCCGGTCGATAGGCCATCGCATCCCGCCCTGCCGCTGATTAAGCCTGGGGACTCGAATCCCCGCGTGGGACCCTCCAGGACTTCATGCCCAGCACGACCCGTCACGACGCCGCGCCATCCCCATCCCTGAGCGCGGTGGGGCGTGCGCTCCCGCCGCACTACGCCAGCCAGGAAGAGCTCATCGCGGCGCTTCGCGGCCTGTGGGCCACGAAGCACTTCAACCTGGAGCGGCTGGAGGACCTGCACCGCAACGTGCAGGTGGGCGGCCGGCACCTGGCACTGCCCCTGGAGGCGTACCCGGCGCTCGCCACGTTCCAGCAGCGCAACGACGCGTGGATCCGCGTGGCCACGGAGCTGTCGGAGCAGGTGGCGAGGGAGGCGCTGTCGCGCGCGGGGCTCGGCCCGAAGGACGTGGACCACGTCTTCTTCGTCACGGTGACGGGCATCGCCACGCCCAGCGTGGACGCGCGGCTGGTCAACCGGATGGGCTTGCGTGACGACGTGAAGCGCACGCCCATCTTCGGCCTGGGCTGCGTGGCGGGCGCGGCGGGCCTGGCGCGCGCGTCGGACTACCTGCGCGCGTTCCCGAGGCAGACGGCGCTGCTCATCGCCACGGAGCTGTGCTCGCTCACCCTCCAGCGCGAGGACCTGTCCATTCCCAACATCATCGCCTCCGGCCTCTTCGGGGACGGCGCGGCGTGCGTGGTGCTGCGGGGCGCGGAGGCCCCGGGCTCCGGAGCCGCGCGGGGCCCGCGCGTCGTGGGCTCGCGGTCGGTGTTCTATCCGGACACCGAACGGGTGATGGGCTGGGACGTGGTGGACACGGGCTTCAAGGTCGTGCTGTCCGCCAAGGTGCCGCAGCTGGTGAAGGAGCACATCCGCGGCAACGTGGACGGCTTCCTCAAGGAGCACGGGCTGACCCGCGAGGACGTGCGGCACTGGGTGGCGCACACCGGCGGCCCCAAGGTGCTGGAGGGCTTCGAGTCCGCGCTGGAATTGGAGGCGGGCGCGCTGGAGCGCTCGTGGAGGTCGCTCAAGCAGGTGGGCAACCTGTCCAGCGCGTCCGTGCTCTTCGTGCTGGGCGAGACGCTGGAGGAGGCGGACGCGCAACCGGGCGACTGGGGCGTGGTGATGGCCATGGGTCCGGGCTTCTGCGCGGAGATGGTGCTGGTGCGATGGTGACCGGCACGCAGACGCTGTTCGCGGGCTTCATGGCGCTGCTCGTCGCGGAGCGGCTGCTGGAGCTGGTGCTCTCCAAGCGCAACGCGGCGCGGGCCTTCGCGCGGGGCGGGGTGGAGACCGGGCAGGGGCACTACCGGTTCATGGTCGTGTTCCACACGCTGTTCCTCGTCGCGTGCGTCGCGGAGGTGTTCGGCCTCCAGCGGCCCTTCTGGGGCGCGTGGAGCGTGGCGGCGCTGGCGGGCGCGGTGGTGGCGCAGGGCTTGAGGTACTGGGCCATCGGGACGCTGGGAGACCGGTGGAACTCGCGCATCATCGTGGTGCCGGGGCTGGCGCCGGTGACGGGCGGGCCGTACCGGTTCCTGCGGCATCCGAACTACGTGGCGGTGGTGCTGGAGCTGTTGTGCGTGCCGCTCATCCACGGGGCGTGGGTGACGGCGGTGGTCTTCACGGTGGGCAACGCGGCGCTGCTCTGCGTGCGCATCCGCGCGGAGGAGGCGGCGCTCGGGGCGATGTACTCCGAGGCCTTCGCCCACCGCCCCCGCTTCATTCCGGAGGTTCGCCGTGGCTGACGTCGAGAGGGAGGCGATGGCGGAGATCCGCCGCATCGTCCGGGAGGAGTTGGAGTTCGAGGGCGAGGTGGTGCCCACGCATGACCTCCTGCGCGACCTGCACCTGGACAGCCTGGGGCTGACGGTGCTGGCGGTGGGACTGGAGAACCGCTTCCGGGTGCTCTTGTCGGAGGAGGACGCGCAGGGCGTGCGCACGGTGGAGGACCTGGCGCGGCTGGTGGCGGCGCGGGTCGGGGCCGCGAAGCCGGACGTGGGGGCGCACCCGTGAAGGGGCCGCCGCTGCCGGCGCTGAAGCACGCCACGGTGAACGCGATGTTGAAGGCGACGTCGCACACGTCGCTGGGGCTGGTGTTCGTGGACGCCTCCGAGCACGAGACGTCCCTGCCGTGGTCCCAGGTCTACCGCCGGGCGAAGCGCGCGGCGGGAGGGCTGGCGCGGCTGGGCGTGCGTCCGGGGGACCGGGTGGCGCTGCTGTTACCCACGTCGCCCGCGTTCATGGACGCGTACTTCGGCGCGCTCCTGGCGGGCGCGGTGCCGGTGCCGCTGTATCCGCCGGTGCGGCTGGGGCGGTTGGACGAATACCACCGCTCGACGGGGCGGATGCTCCAGCTGACGGGCGCGGCGGTGGTGCTGACGGACACGCGCGTGCGGCTGCTGCTGGGCCCGAGCATGGCGTTGGCGCGGCCCAGGTTGGGCTGCCACACCGTGGACGCGGTGATGCACGGCGACGAGGACCTGGAGGTGGAGGTGGGGCCCGACGCGCTGGGGCTCATCCAGTTCTCCTCGGGCTCCACGGTGGAGCCGAAGCCGGTGGCGCTGACGCACGGGGCGCTGGTGGCGCAGGTGGCGGCGCTGGAGGCGGCGATGCCGGTGACCCCAGGCGTGACGCCGGTGGGTGTGAGCTGGCTGCCGCTGTACCACGACATGGGGCTCATCGGCTGTGTGCTCGCGGCGCTGTACTACCCGGGCAGCCTGGTGCTGATTGCGCCGGAGACGTTCCTGGTGAAGCCCGCGCTGTGGCTGCGCGCGCTGTCGCGGCACCGGGGCTTCGTGTCTCCCGCGCCGAACTTCGCGTATGGGTTGTGCCTGAAGCGGGTGAAGGACGCGGACCTCCAGGGCGTGGACTTGTCCGGGTGGCTGCACGCGCTCAACGGCGCGGAGCCGGTGTCCGCGGAGACGCTGCGCCGCTTCGCGGAGCGCTTCGAGAAGTGGGGCTTCTCCGCGAGGGCGCTGCGGCCGGTGTACGGCCTGTCGGAGGCGTCGCTGGCGGTGACGTTCCCTCCTGGCGGCCGTGGCCCGCGCGAGCTGGGCGTGGATCCGGATGCGCTGGCGCGTGAGGGGCAGGCGCGCGACGGGAAGCGGACGCTGGTGAGCGTGGGCGCGCCGGTGGCGGGCTTCGAGGTGCAGGTGCGCGGCGAGGACGGCGCGGAGCTGCCGGAGCGCCAGGTGGGCCGCGTGTTCGCGAGGGGGCCGTCGGTGATGCGCGGCTACTTCGAGGACGCGGAGGCCACGGCGCGGGCGCTGGTGGGGGAGGGGTGGCTGGACACGGGCGACCTGGGCTTCAGCGCGGACGGAGAGCTGTACCTGACGGGCCGCGCGAAGGACCTGGTCATCATCCGTGGGGCGAACCACGCGCCGCAGTCCTTCGAGGATCCGCTGCTCAAGGTGGACGGCGTGCGCACGGGCTGCGCGGTGGCGCTGGGCTTCACGCCCGAAGGCAGCGAGGACGAAGCGCTGCTCATCCTGGCCGAGCGCGCGGAGCGAGGCGCGGACGTGGCCTCGGTGGAGGCGGACATCCGCGCGGCGGTGGTGGATGCCACGGGCGTGCAGCCGCACACGGTGAAGCTGTTGGAGCCGGGGACGCTGCCGCGCACGTCCAGCGGCAAGCTGCGACGGAGCGAGGCGTTGAAGCGCTATCTGGCTGGAGAGCTGACCGCGCCGAAGAAGGTGGGCGCGGTGGGGCTCGCGGTGGAGATGGCGAAGAGCGCGCTGGCGATGGTGCGCTCGGAGCATGACTCGTGATGTGGCAGGACTCGTGAAGCCACACGACGTGGTCGTGGTGGGAGGAGGCCCGGCGGGGCTCGCGGTGGCCATCACGGCGGCGCGGCGCGGGCTGGACACGGTGGTGGTGGAGCGCGCGTCCACACCCGTGGACAAGGCGTGCGGTGAAGGTCTGATGCCCTCGGGCCTCGCGGCGCTGGAGCGGCTGGGCGCGCTCACGCACCTGGACCGGAGCGACAGCTCGCCCTTCGTGGGCATCCGCTATGTGCAGGAGGACGGCAGCACGGCGGAAGGGAAGCTGCCCGCGCCCGGTGGGCTCGGCGTCCGCAGGCTCGCCCTGTCCCATGCGCTGGCGACCCGAGCGCGCGAGGTGGGCGTGGACCTGCGCGAGCACACGCATGTCGTCTCGCACGTGCGCACGCCGGATGGGGTGACGCTGGAGACGCCCGTGGGCCGCGTGTCCGCGCGCTTCCTGGTCGCGGCGGACGGCTTGAACTCCCCGCTGCGCCGGGCCGAAGGTCTGGAGGTGGAGCGGGACGCGCCCGGGCGATACGGGCTGCGCCGGCACTTCCGGCGAGTGCCCTGGACGCCCTACGTCGAGGTGCACTTCGCCTCCGGCGTCGAGGCCTACGTGACGCCGGCGGGAGCACAGCGCGTGGGCATCGCGTTCCTCTGGGAGGACGGCACCGTGTCGGGCCGCGTGAGCTTCGACGCGATGTTGGAACGCTTCCCTCGGCTGGCGGAGAAGCTCAATGGCGCGGAGCCGGACTCGCATCCGCGAGGCGCCGGTCCCCTGGCACGCGTGGCCCGCACACGCATCGCGGATCGCTTCGCCCTGGTGGGCGACGCCGCGGGCTACGTGGACGCGCTGACAGGTGAAGGGCTCACGCTCGCCTTCGCCTGCGCGGAGTCCCTGGGCGCGCTGCTCCCCGATGCCCTGACGAAGGGCGCGGGCCACGACACGCTGCTGCCCTACGAGCGCACCTTCCAGCAGGTGTTCCGCAAGTACGCGTGGACCACGCAAGGCCTGCTGATGCTCGCGCGCCGCCCGCGACTGCGCAGGCCCGTGGTGCGCCTCCTGGGCCGCGCCCCCTGGCTCTTCGAGCGCATCCTCGCCGCCGTGGTGACGTGAGCCCCCTCCGCGTGACCACGTCCGCGCGGCGGCCATCGTCCACGGAGTCGCGCATGCACGGGGTCGTCCAGCTGGACCCCCGGCGCCTTCCTCGATGATCAGTTCGACTTCCGCGTCTGGCGGAAGCACCTGGGCGCGCACCTGCTGAACGCCGACGCCACGGTGCACCGCTTCGCGGACGTGCCGCAGCAGCCGGGGGTGGCCTCGTCCCAGGTGGAGCCGGAGGTCCAGCCCCTCGTGCAGCGCATGGCGGAGACGTGGGGCCTGGACCGCGCGTGCGCACTGGACGTCTTCATGCACGAGGACGGGCTGTACGACGGGGAGATCAACAACCTGGACTCGGCCGGCTTCTACGCCTGCGACGTCGGCAGGATGGTGGCCGCCCTGGATGCCATGCGGTTCTGCACCCACGGCCCTTGTTCCATCGCCGTGTGCCGGGGACACTCGGCCCATGGCATCTGGCCCCGTGGCTTCGCGTCCCTGGTTCGCATTCTCCCTCGACCTGGCTCCGGCCGCGGCGAGCCGGCACCTGCATGGCCTGCCCCCCGTGCCCGATTTCCCCGAGGGTGAGCTCGCCGAGGCCCTGGACGTGGACGTCGTCTATGACGTCCACGTGCCCAACTGGGGCGGCCGGGTCGCACGCCTGGTGGAGGCTCCCGGACACCGGCTGTCCGGGCGCCTGCGCTCCATCGCCACCGAGTCCTGGCCCGTCCTCGCCCGCCTGGAGACCGCGCTCGCCTTCGCCGCCGAGGAGCGCCCGGTGAAGGTGCGCACCGCCAATGGCACCGTGGTGGACGCCCACGCCTTCACCCCCGCCGCGCGCAACACCTCCACGCAGGGACCCGTCAGCGAGGCCTTCCTGATCACCCTCGCCGTCGCCGCCGAGCGCGCCCGCCTGCCTGCCGCCGTCGTCGAAAAACTCCAGGCCGAAGCCCGCATCGTCCACGCCGTCCAGCACGCCCGGCCCGACGGACACCGCCCTCCGCCCCCCTCGAAATCCGGCATTAAGTGACAGCCGGGTCCCACCGGACCGAAAAACGCCCTGACCGTTGAGAAAAATGGGCGGCGCGACGCAACCGGGCACGGCGTCACTTCGACGATGAAGGGGAGGGGCCTCTCCCCGATCATCACACCCCGCCGGCCCCGAGGACGTTCACCGCATGTCGCCGAGAATCCCGACGCGAGTCTCCACCCCGCGCCCCACGCTCGCGAATGCCGCTGTCCCCACCGCCGCGCCCGCGAACACCGCGGTGCCCGCCGGAGCGGATGCTCCCGTCAGCGCGCCCGCCACGAACGTCGTGGCGCCCACGGGGGGAAGCTGGAAGCGCTCCGCCACCAAGGAAGTGGCCATCTCCGACCTCCAGCAGAAGTTCGGCTGGACGGATGAAAGCTGGCAGGGGCGCCTGCTGCACGCGGCGGACGAGGGCGCTGACGGAAGCCGGGCCGCGAACGGCCAGGTGTCCGCGGCGGAGCTGGAGGCGTACCTCTCCGCGCCCACGGACGCGCAGTTCCTCACCTCCACGGCCATCCAGCAGCAGCGCGCGGCGCTCGATGCGAAGCTTCAGGGCGGCGCGCAGTCCGTCAAGGTGGACAGCTTCGACAGCCCCTGGCAGCAGTCCGTGGCGAAGCGCGCGGACCTCCTGGGCGGCAACGGCGACGGAGAGCTCTCCGCGGACGAGCTGACGGCCTACATCAACGCGTCCAAGGCGAACCAGGCCCAGGGCACGGGCACGGCCGCCAACACGCAGTGGGTGCCGGACCAGCAGATGGCCGCCTTCCAGAGCCGCGTGGCGGAGGTGGCTGGCGAGCTGGATCCGCTCCAGGGCGTGGGGGGAAGCGGCGCGACGCCCGGGCTGAACCTGGTGAAGGAGTACTCGCGCACGCTGATGGACACGGACAAGAACGTGCCCACGTTCGTGAGCTACATGCTGTCCGCCGCGGACGTGAAGGAGACCCCCGCGGACGTCAGCCGGCTCAACAGCACCTTCGTGCGGGATCCGGAGCTGAAGGGCGGCGTGGTGGACGCCGACTACAACGGCACCGGCTTCGACCGGGGACACATGAAGCCGGCCGAGGACTCGCCCACGCAGGCGGCGATGAACGAGAGCCACTACATGAGCAACATCGCGCCCCAGCACGGCAACCACAACCAGCAGGTGTGGCGCACGCTGGAGCGCGGCGTGTCGGAGATGGTGAAGGAGACCGGCGGCAAGGCCTACATCGTCACGGGCAACCTGTTCCTCGACGACAAGGGCAAGCCGCTGCCGCCCGAGTCCCTCCAGACGACGGGCTCGAAGGACGGCCGGCGCATCGCGGTCCCCACGCACAACTTCAAGACGGTGCTGCTGGAGCTGCCCAACGGCAACCTGTCCATGTTCGCGTACATGGTGCCGAACATGAAGGACGGCCCGTCCAAGAAGGAGGACATCCTCCCGCTGCTCCAGCAGTCGCGCGTCCCGGTGGATCAGATTGAAGGGCTGCTGGGCCAGGACCTCTACGCGCAGCTGCCCAAGCGCGTGCAGGACAGGCTGGAGAAGGACACGTCCGCCGCGGGCGTCTTCCAGAAGCAGAGCCTCTACGAGTCCGCGACCCTGCTGCGCTCCCCGCCGTCCGCCTGAGGCCCGGTCCGCCAGGCCGCCCCGGACGGGCTCAGCGCCGCACGCGGTACCGGAGCCACACGATGCCGGAGTCCCGGCGCTCCACGTGGGTGAGCTCCAGCGCGGCGCCCAGCCCGGTGGAGCCCTGGGGCCGATCGAAGAGGGTCGGCGTGCCGGGCAGGCCGTCCGCGGCGGGGTACACGAGGAGGCTCACCTCGTCGATGAGGCCCGCCGCGAGGAACGAGCCGTTGATGCCGCCTCCGCCCTCCAGCAGCACGGTCTTGATGCCGAAGCGGTCCCCGAGCTTCTCCAGCACGCGGGCGAAGTCGATGTCCTGCTTGCCGCCGAAGACATAAGACACGCCGCGCTCGCGCAGGTGGGCGAGGTGCGCGTCGGGGACGGACTCGGTGAGCACGACGACGAGGTGATCATCGTCGATGGCGCCGGAGTCCCAGCTCAGCTTGCCGTGGGCATCCAGCGCGATGGCGTGGGACTCCGCGTCCTTGCGCGCGACGAAGTCCGTGCGGGGCAGGGGAGAGGCAGGAGCAGGCTTGGCCACGTCCCCTTCCGCGGCGAAGTCCTCCATGGTGATGCGGCCGCACATCCAGGCGTCCGCGTCGAAGGTGGCGGCGGTGCGCTCGTATTCGCCGCGCATCGACGCCGGGTCGGGCCAATGCTTGACGACGATGCGCCCGTCGATGGACGAGACCATGTGGCAGATGACATGGGGCTTCATCGGGAGGCTCCGGAGCGCGGCCCGCCTTCAGGTGGCGGGCGGCGGAGCGCGGATGCTTCCCGAGGCGCCACGGCCTGTCGAACCGATTCCGCGCCGGTCCGTTCACAATCCCGCGAGACGCTACTGCGTCGCGCCAGGAGCGTCGGTCGCCTCCTTCGCCGGAGCGGGCGCATCCGTCTGTTCGGTCTCGGGCGCGGCCAGCGTGCTGTCGGACTTGCCCACGCGGATGCTCACGGGCCCGACAGGCTCAGCGGGCTGTGTCCCGAGCCGGCTCCTCGGGGTCACGCCGATGCCCACGTAGGAGCAGCCGAAGAGGGCGAGCAGCGGAACGGCGGCGAGCAGACGGCGCATGGAACGAACCCCCGGGACAGGGTGGACTGCGCGCGCATTCAACCGGAGGTGCCGGTGAGCGGTCCAGTGACGGAGGTGGGAGTCCTCAGACGGTGTCCGTCACGCGGGTGAACTCCATCACCCAGTTGGTCTCCCACGTCTCTCCGTCGAGCGAGAAGGCCTGCTCCCACCGCGCCCGGTCATGGCCCAGGCGGGTCCATTGGAACGCGACCTGGACCGGGCGGCCGCCCTCGGTGTCCTCGCCGTAGAAGCGGCCGTGGTCGCCGGTGAAGCCTCCGCGCACGGGCGGCTGGAGCACCGCGTGGCGGCTGTCGACCCAGTAGATGGACCAGCGGCGCTCCTTCGCGTCGAACAGGCGCAGCGCCATGCCGGAGAAGCCCCGCTCGAAGACGGTCTCCTCGACGTTGGACAGGCCGCCCAGGTGGGGCTGGCAGCGCATCCTGGACGTGAACACGTCCCAGTCGTCGCTGCCCGCGAGCCGCTGCCGGAGTTTCCGGTTCACGCACGTCCACTCACCCATGAGGAAGTCGAAGTCGTGCACGTCGCCCGTGGGCAGTGGGGGAAGGGGCTTCATGGATGGGGTCCTCTTGGAGAAGGGGTCAGCGCAGCTCGGAGCGCGCGGTGGGGGACAACGTCAGGTGTTCGAGCGGCGCGCTCAGCCACGCCTGCAACGGCTCCGCCCAGGCCGGTGCAGCGGCTCGGCGTCGGAGGTGCCCCCGGTGATGTTCCGCATCCGGGAACACGGTGAGCCACGCGAAGACGTGTTCGCCCGTGCGCACGGGCAGGGCCGGGAAGGTGTTCTCCGCGGGCTCGGTCTGGAAGAGGGCTTTCGGCGGAGCGCCCAGCTCCGTGAGCACCGGGCGCACGTGGTGTTCGAATCGGGCCGCGAGGGCTTCATCGGCCGGGGCCTTCAGATGGCAGAGCGTCAGCTCTACCCGTGCCGGAGGACGGGCGTCCGTTCCGGGGGCCGGCCGGGGCGCGCTGGGATGGGCAATGCCTGTGATTGGCCGCAAGAGCAGGACGTTGTCGGAGTCCAGCATGGTCGCGTTCGCCGCGTTCCGGTGCTCCTTCCACACGGGCCCGCCGTAGAACGTGCTCAGGGCTTCTCGCCGCGAGTCCATGTCACGGAAGCCTCGCATCCACACGAACCGGTCCGGACGGTCCTCGTCGCGGAACTGACCGATGAGGTGCATCCCGGTGGCCTCCTGCGACTCGATGAAGGCCCGTTCGAAGAGCGAGATGAGGACGTCCCGCTGACCGGGACGCAGCGTGTACTGGCGCAGCTCGAGGACCGAGCAGCAGGGGGACAGGGACGGCATGGGGGCTTCCGGGGTGCGGGTGCGGAGCCATCCTTGCCAGGGAACTGGTAGGGTCATGAAGACCACTTCCCGCTGAATCGGCCATACCAGTTGAAGACCTCCAACGGCGTCGCATCCTCGCTCCTCTTGCGGCTCGATTCGCGGAGCTCCACGCCGCTCCATGAGCAGCTCTTCGAGGGCCTCCGTGCACGCATCCTCTCGGGAGCGCTGGCGCCCGGGCTGCGGATCCCCTCGTCCCGCCAGCTCGCCACCGAGCTGGACGTGGCCCGGAGCACCGTCCTCCAGGCGCTGGATGCGCTCATCGCGGAGGGCTACCTCGTGGCCCGTGCGGGCTCCTGCACGCGCGTCGCGCCCGAGCTGCCCCTCCTCGCCGCAGACGTCCCGCGTTCCGGGACCCGGAGTCCCAGCACCCGGCTCCGTGCCTCTCGGGGGCCGCGGCTCGCTGACGCCGCACGGGCGCTGAAGTCCACGTCCAGCGGTGCTCCACGCCTGGGCGCCGCGCCTCGCGCCTTCCGGCCCGGTGTGCCCGCGCTGGACCTGTTCCCCACCGCGCGCTGGGCCCGCACGGTGTCTCGCGTTCATGCTCGCGCGAGCATGGGGCTGTTCGACGGCGGTGACCCTTCGGGCCATGCGCCGCTGCGCGAAGCCATCGCCAGCCATGTGTCCGCGTCGCGGGGCGTGCGCTGCGTTCCCGAGCAGGTCTTCATCACGGCGGGCACCCAGCAGGCCTTCGATGAAGTCCTCCGGCTCGCGCTGAACCCGGGTGACTCCGTCTGGATCGAGGACCCCGGCTATCCCGGCTCGCACCGCGCCGTGCTCGCCGCTGGAGGCCGTCCGGTGCCCATCCCCGTGGATGGAGAGGGGCTCGACGTGAGCGCGGGGCTTGCGCGTGCGCCGCGTGCCCGGGTCGCGCTGGTGGCGCCATCCCACCAGTATCCACTGGGCGTCACGCTGAGCCTGTCGCGGCGGATGGCGCTGCTCCAGTGGGCCGAACGCACCCGCGCGTGGATCCTCGAGGACGACTACGACAGCGAGTTCCGCCATCGCGGCCGTCCGCTCACCGCGCTCCAGGGACTGGATGAAGCCGGCTGCGTCGTCTACGTGGGCACGTTCAGCAAGTCGATGTTCCCCGGCCTGCGCCTGGGCTTCCTCGTCGCGCCGCCCTCCCTGGTGGATGTCTTCTGCGCCGCCCGCGCCGCCGCGCCCTCGCCCGCCTCCACGTTGGAGCAGGCCGCGCTCGCCGCATTCCTCGCGGACGGGCACTTCGCCCGGCACCTGCGCCGGATGCGCGCGGCATACCGCGAGCGCGGGGAGGCGCTGCTCGACGCCCTGCGTGCGGACTGCTCGGGCGTGCTCGTGCCCCGCCCCTGTGACACCGGCATGCAGCTCCGCGCGTCCCTGGCCGCGCCGCTGTCCGACCTGCGCGTCCGAGATGAAGCCGCCCGGCGGGGCGTGGAGGTCGCCGCCCTGTCTGACTACTTCCTGGGCCGCCGCCGCGAGTCCGGTCTCGTCTTCGGCTTTGGCGGCGTGCGCCCCGACGCGCTTCGCGAAGGAACGCGCATCCTGGCCCGAGCGCTCGAAGCCGCGCGCCGGCGCTGACCCCACGGGGCTGCGTGCTCACCCGGACCCATGAGCAGGGGTGGAGCACCTTCCTGGGGAGCTTCGACACCCACCTGTCACTGGCCCCGGCCGCCGTCCCGTGGCGCGGACGTCCCTTCCCGGGCGCGGGCCGTCTACGATGGCGCCATGACCTGGCGCCCCTTCCTCCTGTCCCTGGTGCTGCTGTCCGCATGCGGGCCGCGGCGCAGCGACCCCGCGCGAGTGGCCGAGGACCGCATGCGCCCCGCGCCCGTGGGGGCCTTCGCCTCGGGCACGCCTCCGGTCACCACGCAGGACTGCACGGTGCGCACGGCGAAGACCTGCTTCGACGAGGCGCTCACCCTGCTCGCCGTGAACGCGCAGGGCCCGGAGCGGCTGCGCGCGCTGTCGCTGATGGGCAAGGCGTGTGACGGACAGGTGAAGGACGCCTGTTCCTGGCTGGCCCAGCACGTGAAGGAGCCCCGGCGCGTGCGCGGCGGCCCTCCGGACGACCCGGTGTTCCAGGAGGCCTTCGAGCGCTGGCGCGAGGGCCGCAAGCACCACGTGCGCGTGACGTGCCGGCTGGTGCAGGGCGGCGTGCCCCAGCAATGCGAGGTGCGGGATACGACGCTGCCTCCGGACCTGCTGGCGCAGGCGCTCGCCAGCATCCAGGCCTCGCGCTACGTGCTGCCCACCCTCGACGGAGAGCCGTTCGAATGCGACTGGACCATCGTCATCAAGTGACGCGGCTGTGGCCCGGGCTGGCCCTGTCGTTGCTCACCGGCTGCTTCGCCGGCACCGTGCACCGGGGCCCGGTGACGGACCACTTCGACGGCGAGTCGTTCCAGAACATTGGAGACGCGCCCAGGCTGTCCCCGCTCACGCTGGTGCGGGCCGCGATGGAGGAGAAGCGCGGGCCCTGGAGCGACTTCACGGACGTGCCCCATGGCCCGAAGCCGCCGGAGCGCGTGGGCCCGGGTGGGCTGCGCGTGACGTTCATCAACCACGCCACGGTGCTGCTCCAGGCGGACGGGGTGAACGTGCTCACGGACCCCATCTATTCAGACCGGGCGAGCCCCGTGTCCTTCGTGGGGCCCAAGCGCGTCCGGCCCCCGGGCATCCGCTTCGAGGACCTGCCGCCCATCGACGTCGTGGTGGTGAGCCACAACCACTACGACCACATGGACCTGCCCACGCTGCGGAGGCTGGAGGAAGCGCACCATCCGCTCTTCCTCGTGGGCCTGGGCAACCGAGAGCTGCTCATGAACGAGGGCTTCCAGCGCGTGGAGGAGCTGGACTGGTGGCAGGCCGCGCGCAGCGGTCCCCCGGGGTTGAAGATATGGGCGGTGCCCGCGCAGCACCGCTCGAACCGGGGGCTGACGGACCAGGAGGAGACGCTGTGGGCGGGCTACGTGCTGGAGACGTCCGGCGGTCCGGTGCTCTTCGCCGGTGACACGGGGCTGGGGCCGCACTTCGACCGCATCGCCGAGCGCTTCGGGCCCATGCGCCTGTCGGTGCTGCCCATTGGCGCGTTCCGCCCGCGCGTCCTGCACCCGGTGCACATGGGGCCGGAGGACGCGCTGAAGGCGCACCACGTGCTGCGCTCCAGCACGTCGGTGGCGATGCACTACGGCACCTTCCCCATGGCGTGGGACGGCCAGGACGAAGCGAAGTACCTGCTCTTGCGGCTCCTTCTAAGTGAAGAGGTGCGGCCGCGCTTCTGGGCGCTCGGCTTCGGCGAGGGGCGGGACGTGCCGCCGCTGCCGTTGCACCTGGAGCAAGAGCGGGAGGCCTATGGGCCGAAGCCACGTGACCTTCAGGTCCAGCAAGCCACGGACGGCCCCGTCAGTCCGGCTGCGCGATGATCAACGTCTGCAGTGGCAGATGCCGGATGGGCCGCGTGCTCTGCACCTTGAAGCCCGCGTCATCCAGGAAGCCCTCGACCTCCGCGGGCGTGTACGACGCCGCGCCGGACGTGAGGAAGTAGTGCAGCCCGATGAGCGGCGCGGACGTCCCCTGCGTATCCCGCTCCTCGCGCAGGTACTCCAGCACCGCCAACGTGCCCCGCGACACCATGGCGCCGCGCACGCGCCTCAAGAGCGCCACGCACTGCGCGGGCGTCAGGTGGTGCAGCACCTGGAACAGCAGCACGCCGTCATACGGCCCGCCCAGCTCCGCGGTCAGCACGTCCCCTTCCTTGTGCGTCACCCGGTGCGACAGCCCCGCCTGGGCGATGATCTCCCGTCCCACGCGCACGCTGCCCTCCAGGTCCACCACCGTGGCCTTCAGCCCCCGGTGCATCCGGCACAGCTCCGCCGCGTACCAGCCATGCGCGCCGCCCAGGTCCAGCAGGTGCCTCGCTCCCCGGGGCAGGGGAATGTTCGCCGCCACCTCCGGCGAGGCCAGCCGCGCCAGCTGGTACATGGCCTGGATGTAGTCGCGCCAGCGCGGGTCGTCCGGGGCGAACTGGTGGATGTCCACCGACTGCCCGCTCCTCACCGCGTTCTCCAGCTGCCCCCACCAGTCCCACTGGGCGTAGTTGAACTCCAGGAACGCCGTGATGGCCTGCGGTGAGCGCGGGTCCAGCCACCGCCGCGCCCGGGGCGCCAGCCGGAAGCGGCCCCGGTGCAGCTCCACCACCTCGCAGGCGATGAGCGCTTCCAGGAGCGCCCGCATCCCTTCCGTGCTCGTCTTGAGCCGCGCCGCCAGCGCCTCCGCCGTCGCCGCGCCGTCCGCGAGCGCCGCGTAGACGCCCAGCCGCGCCCCGGCCATCAGCGTGCGCGACGCCATCATCCCGAAGAAGGCGTGCGCCAGCGGCTGCGGCGCCAGGTTCAGGAAGTCCGCCACCCGCTCCAGGAGGTTGTCCGCCTTCAGGCCCAGCCGCATCGCGCGTCGCTCCGTGGAGAGGGGGGAGGAGGGCCTGCCGGCTACCGGCGGCGCCGCGAGCCTGCCACGGCGGCCACGCCCAGCACCATCAGCGCCGCCGAGGGCCCCAGCATGCAGCCCTGCGTCTCCGCCTCGCGCACGCCGGTGTACTTGCACTTGCCCGAGGTGCAGCTGAAGCGCGTCGCGCAGTCGTTGCTGGTCCGGCAGTTGGTGGGCACGCGCCCGGTGTTGTCATCCCCTTCCGGGGAGTTGGGGTCGTCCGGCCGGCCCGCGTCCTGCTGCGGGCCCTCTTGGGCATGGACTGCCAGGGGGGAGAACAGGAGGAATCCGGCCAGGAGCCCTGCCGGGCAGATGCGGGCGAAGAGGGAGGACATGAGGCGGGCGCCACCCTAACGCCCCAGCGAGGCGCTTGCACCCATCCTCTGAAGCGGGCGGCCGTCCGGCGTTCCCTGGAAACGCTGGCCGCCCCGGCGTCCGAATCTGCTACGGTCCCCCCGCGATGGCGCCTCGAATCCTCGTCGTGGACGACAACCAGGAGCTCCTCTCCCTCCTCACGCAGCTGTTCGAGGACGCAGGGTATGAGGTCGTTGGCGCCAGCCGTGGAAAGCAGGCCATCGAGTCCGCCCGCGCCCAGCCTCCCGGCTGTGCCGTTTTGGACATCCTCCTGCCGGACATGATGGGCTACCACCTGGCGGACACGCTGCGGAAGGACAACCCCCAGCTGCCGCTGCTCTTCATCACCGGCGTCTTCAAGGGCGGCAAGCACGCCACCGAGGCGCGCCAGAAGTACCAGGCCGCCGGCTACTTCGAGAAACCCTTCGAGGCCCAGAAGCTGCTGGAAGCGGTGGCCAAGGTGCTGCCCGCGGAGAAGAAGGTCCCCGCCGCCTCCATGCAGGACGCCTTCGAGGTGGAGCTGGACATCGACGTGGAGGAGGAGGGCCCGCAGGACGCCATGGAGCTGACCGGCCGCATCAAGGTCACCGGCGGCGGCAACCTCACGGCCGAAATCCGCGGCGCCAACCTCACCGCCACGCCCATGCAGAAGGTGTCCACCACCCAGGTGCGGCCCCCCACGCCGGGCCGTCCGCCGGATCCGCTGCCCGTGGGCGCGGGCGCTCCGGGCAGCCGCCGGGGCGAACTGAAGGACAACCTGCCCTCGCTGCTCACCGCCTTCTACCTGTCGCGCGAGACGGGCGAGCTGGGCGTGCAGCGCGGCAAGGTGAAGAAGGTCGTCTACTTCGAGAACGGCACCCCGGTGTTCGCGCTCTCCAACCTGCTGGCGGACCGCTTCGGGCAGTTCCTGGTGCGCGTGGGGAAGATCAAACCCGAGCAGCTCCAGGACGCCTCCGCCGTCGCCGCGCAGAGCCACCGGCGCACCGGCGACGTGCTGGTGGAGCGCGCCCTGCTCAAGGACACCGAGCGGCTGTACTACGTGGGCCAGCAGGTGAAGGCCATCATCTACTCGCTCTTCTCCTGGGAGGAGGGCACGTACGTGATGAGCTTCAAGGAGAAGGCCTCCTCGGAGTCCATCAAGCTGGACGTGCACCCGGCGAACCTCATCGTCCGGGGCATCAAGAAGCTCTACAAGCCGGAGCGCCTGCGCCGCCTGCTCCAGCCCGAGGACCGGCTCATCCCCGCCGTCGCCCCCGCCTACGGCCTCAACGAGGTGGAGCTGGAGCGCTGGGAGGCGGAGCTGCTGCCCAAGATTGACGGCAACCGCGTGGTGGCGGAGCTGCTCGCGTTCGCCAACCGGCCGGAGCACGTCGTCTACGGCTTCCTGGTGTCCATGATGGCGCTGGGCATCCTGGACAAGCGCCAGTAGCGGCCCGGTGCCGGAAGAAGGGGCCCTGCTTCCAGGGCCCCGCCGTGCGACGTCACCTCAGCCGAGCCGCGAGCCGATCCAGAACAGGCCCAGCGCGCCGGAGCCCAGCGCCACGCCGCGCTGGATCCACAGGTTGAGGCGCGCGTTGGCGCGCGACAGCCCTTCCGCGAAGAGCAGGCCCACCGCGCCCATGCCGATGAGGATGCCCAGCGCGAAGCCGGGCAGGTACGTCCACGCGGACAGGCTCATGCTGCCGCCCACGAGCAGCGGGGGCAGCGCGATGAGCAGCGACCGCACGCCGCTCACGGCCATGAAGGCGCCCGCGGCGGTGCTCACGGTGTGCACGTGCTCGTGCGGCTCGCGGTCGTGGCCGGGCAGGTGCGGGTGGCCGTGGTCCAGGCTGTGCGGGAAGAGCAGGGCGGTGACGGCCAGCGCCACCAGCACCGCGCCGCCAAACACCTCCGCCCACCGCTCGAAGGTCTCCGACAGGCCCACGCCCGCGAAGAGGCACACCGCCGCGATGCCGCCCAGCATGGCCGCGTGGCCCAGGGCGAAGCGCAGCGCCGTCATGAGCGCGACGCGGCGCCGGCCGCCGCCCAGGGTGCCGAGCGTGGCCATGGCGGCGCAGTGGTCCGGCCCCAGGGCGTGGAGCAGGCCTTGGGACAGACCGAGCAGGAAGGCGAGCAGGATGGGAGCCACGACGGCGCACCCTAGCCGTGGTTTAACCCTGTGGCCAGCAGGAGGACGTCCCACACCATGCGCATTGCCCATCCCCGAACTTCCGCCGCGCTGCTGCTCGCGGGGCTGCTCGCCCTGTCGGGCTGCTCCAACGACCCCGGCCCGGAGCAACTGAAGAAGGCCGAGGATCGCTATCAGGAGCTGATCAACCAGAACCTCCCCTCGCAGGACCCCGCGTGGAGCGAGGTCGCCGCCCAGTTCGAGGCCGTCCCCAAGGAGTCCAAGGCGCGCCCGGAGGCCGAGAAGCGGCTGGCCGCGCTGAAGGCCGCCCAGGAGAAGCTCCCGCCGCGCCCCCTGGCCCGGCCCGGCGCGACGGGGCAGGGCGCCAGCGAAGTGGAGGCCAAGCGCGCCGCGTGCGAGTCGCTCGCGAAGAAGATGGGCGAGTCCCGCTCGGACGCGACGCGCAACCTGCTGCGCAAGGCGCTGGAGACCTGCCAGACGGACCTGGTCCAGCTGGAGGCCAACAGCCACCCGCCGGGCGAAGAGGTCCACCCGCCGGGCGAAGCCGCGCACTGAGGCCCTTCACGCCGCTCGCGCGGAGTTGAGAAGCCACCAGGGTCTGGGTATTGAACCGACGCATGCCCATGCCCCAAGCAGGTGACAAGGCCCCCGGCTTCTCGCTCCCCGACCAGAGCGGCGCCACCGTCTCCCTCTCGCAGTTCAAGGGACGGCACGTCGTCCTCTATTTCTACCCGAAGGACGCGACCCCCGGCTGCACCACGGAGGCGTGTGACTTCCGCGACGAGCACTCCGCGCTGGTGAAGGCCGGCGCGGTGGTGCTGGGCGTGTCGCCGGACAGCGTCGCCTCGCACCAGAAGTTCGCCACGAAGCAGGGGCTGCCGTTCTCGCTCCTGGCGGATCCGGATCACGCGCTCGCGGACGCGTATGGCGTGTGGGGCGAGAAGTCCCTCTATGGCCGCAAGTTCATGGGCCTCATCCGCGCGACCTTCCTCATCGGCCCGGACGGCAAGGTCGTCCGCGTGTGGCCCAAGGTGAAGGTGGCCGGCCACGTCGCGGAGGTCCTGTCCACGCTCCAGGGCGGCGGCGCGGACGCGGCCGAGGCTCCGAAGAAGGCTCCGGCGAAGGCTCCGAAGGCCGTGGTGAAGAAGGCCCCGGCGGCCGGCGCGAAGGCCGCGACTGTCAAGAAACCGGCGGCGAAGGGCGCGGCCCGGAAGGGCGCTCGCGCCTGACTCGGGGCGTGGGGGGCGGGCGCCGGTGCACTCCTGGCGGGACAGGGAGGCCGGGACCGTGTATGCCTGCGCCCGTGGCTGGCCCCTCTCTCCCCGGGCGGGGCTGGCCGTTCACCATGAAACCCTGCCGGCCTCCGGGCCGGACAGCGGGCGGCCGGCAGGGCCTGCCCCCGGGTGGATGCCCGGTGGTGGGCGAGGACGGCATGACCATTCCTCGGGGATGGCGGAGACGATGAACATGCGCGAGCGAGGCATTCAGCGGTGGATGGGAGCGGCGGCGCTGGCGGCGGGCGTGCTCCTGGGCACGGCCTGCGGCGGGCTGCCGGAGACGGGCGGCAAGCAGCCGGATGAGTCGCGGGGCAATGCCTTCGCGCAGCGTGGGGCGCAGCCGGAGGCCGTCTACAACGTGGCCGAGCAGCAGGGGCACGAGAACCCCGCGGACGCGCACCATGGCGACGTGGCCGCGAAGCTGACCCCGCACGTGCTGACGGTGGACCGGGGCTACAACTCCACCATCGGGAAGATCGGCTCCAGCATCGACCCGCGCACGCCGGCCAAGGAGGGCAAGTCCAACAACTCCAAGTGGGACGACGCGGGCGGCATGATGGCGCACCGCTACGGCGTGCTCGGCGGGGCGACCTACTCGCCCGCGGCGGAAGGTCTGGGCGGCTGGAACGTCTCCACGGCGAACGAGGGCACGCGCGGCTTCGAGGAGCCCTACGCCTACATCAGCACCCTGCCCATCTACCTGCGCAACCGCGAGTAGCGGGGAAGGTCCCAGGGAGCGCCCGCCGGCCAGCGTGCCAGCGGGCGTTCGTGCTCCGGTCCGCCACTCCCGGTGGGGCGCCGGGGTGGCCACTCCTTCTGTCGAGGCCCTCGCGGCTTCCGGAAGGAGCAGCCCATGCAATCCAAGAGGCTTCATCACTGGACGCTGGTGGCGGTGTGCGCCGCGACCGCCGCGCTGGTCGGCCCCGGCTGCAACCGTGGCAAGCCCTTGATGCCGCGCGCGGGGAGCCGCTATCAGGGCGTCGCCAACACGCAGCAGCCCGCGCCGCCCGGGACGGGGGGCTCCGGTACAACCGTCCTCACCGACGCGAAGGGCTCGCCGCTGAAGCCGCAGCCCGCTGGTGCCCAGGGCATGCAGAACCAGATTGGCGCGCCCGGCTTCACCACGCCCCAGGAGCCGGTGCCCGGAGACCGGGGCGGCGCCCTGCGCTTCGAGGGCCCCATGGGACAGGGCTCCGAGCTGGGCTCCAGGCACGCCACCCACTAACGCGACGCGAGCATGACCTCCGTGGGGTCCTTGCCGGTGAAGGCACTGGCGAGGCCCTCGGCCAGCGCGCGGTGCTGCGCGTCGCCCAGCGTGGCGAGCCGGTCCTCGGCGGGGTGCGCGAAGCGGGCGGCGAGCGCGTCCAGGCGCCGGTGCGCTTCGGTGATGCGCTCGCGCGGGACGCGGCCGGACTCCACCGCCTTCACCAGGGCTTCGATGGCGGTGCGCTGCACATCCGCCTTGTGGCACACGAGGAACAGGTCCACGCCCGCGAGCGTGCCCTGCACCGCGGCCTCCGCCACCGAGTAGTGGTCCGCGATGGCCTTCATCTCCAGGTCATCGCTGACGAGCACGCCGTCGAAGCCCAGCTCCTTGCGGAGCAGGTCGTGCAGCGCGCGGTGGCTCATGGTCGCGGGGACGCCCTGCTCCAGCGCGTCGAACAGCACATGCGCCGTCATCAGCGACGCGAGCCCCGCCTTCGCGAAGGCCTGGAACGGCACCAGCTCCACGCGGCGCAGGCGCTCCAGGTCGTGCGGGAGCTTCGGCAGGGTGAGGTGGCTGTCCGTCGTCGTGTCGCCATGGCCGGGGAAGTGCTTTCCGCAGGACGCCACGCCGCCGGCCTCCAGTCCCTTCGCGAGCGCCACGCCCAGCCGGCCCACCTCCACCGGGTCGCGGCTGAAGCTGCGGTCGCCAATCACCGGGTTGGCCGGGTTGGTGTCCACGTCGAGCACGGGCGCGAAGTCCCAGTCGAAGCCCACGGCGCGCAGCTCGTGTGCGAGCAGGCGGCCCACGCGCTCGGCCAGGGCTTCGTCGCCGCGCTGTCCCAGCTCACGCATGGGCGGCAGGGACGTGTAGGGCTCACCGCGCAGGCGCGCGACCCGGCCGCCCTCCTGATCCACGGAGAGGATGAAGGGCCGGCCCGCGCGAGTCTTGATGTCACGGCACAGCGCCGCGGTCTCCGCCGCGGTGCCCACGTTGCGCTTGAAGAGGATGGCGCCGTAGATGCCTTCATCCATCAACGCCGCGAGGTCGGCGTCGATGCGGGTGCCAGGAAAGCCCACCATGAAGAGGCGGGCGCAGTCGCGATAGAGGGCGGAAGCAGGGCTCACGGCCGCGCAGTCTGGCAGACCCCGCCGCCCCTGGGGCACTGCGCGCGAACCCCGAGCGTCGTCTGCCTGTCAGGGCGCGGAGCGGGCCGGCCCCGAAGCTTCCAGGTTGGGGCCTCCCCGCCAGCGGCGCCCCGTGCGAACCTGTCCGACAGTCGGACAGGTTTTGCAGAAGCGCCTCCCGGGGCGGGGCTACTTCCGGAGCAGGGTGCCCTCGAAGAAGAACGCCAGGCACGCGGCCAGGATGAGCCACGTCCACAGCGGCACGGCGGGCTTGTCCGCGTCCCCCGTGGAGGCCTTCACCGTGTCCTCGCCGAAGTAGGCCGTCAGCGTGTCCTGGGGCACGCGCGTCAAATCACTCTCCGCCGGGTCCAGCGTGGCTGCGAAGTCCAGCGCGGCCACGGGCTTGCCATCCGCGCCCAGCACCGAGTGCACACCGGGCTCCACCGTGGGCCCCGCCACGAACGAGCCGTCCGGCTGGGCCTTCAGCGGCACGTCGCTGCCGTCCGGCGCGCGCACACCCGTCACCTTCTGCGTGCCCTCCGGATGCAGCGTCACGGACTCACCCACGCGCACGCGCACCTCCTCGCGCTCCTCCAGGGAGCCCGTGAGGTACGCGGCGAAGCGCTGCATGAGCGGCAGGAAGCTGGTCCGGATGGCGAAGTCGCTCCAGTCGCGGTCCACCGTGCTGGTGAACAGCGCCACGCGCCCCTTGCCCCGCCGAGCCACCGCCACCGCCGGAGCGCCGTCCTCGTACGTGGCCAGCACCTGACTGGTGCCTGGTGCGGACGGGCTGTCCGCCTCCAGCAGCATGTACTTGTAGAAGCGCGCCCCGATGAGCCCCTCCTCCGCGCGGCCCGTGAAGGGCGCGAACAGCGGATGGTCCACCTTCACCTGCGCCAGCTTCGCCGTCTTCGTCTCCGCGTCCGGGTCCTCGCGCTCCGCGCTGGTGCGCACCAGGCGCAACGGGCGCGGCAGGAGCGCGCCCAGCCGCTGGTTGTACGCCTCCGGGTTCACGTGGTCGCCCACGCTCACGAAGAGGCCGCCGCCGTTCTCCACGAAGGTCGTGAGCTTCTGCGCTTCTTCCTCCGAAGGCGCCGTCGTGTTGAGCAGCAGCACCAGGTCGTACGCGCTGAAGTCCTCGCGCAGCCCCACCTCCGCGTCGCGCACCGCCACCTCCACCGGTGAGCCCGGTGAAGTCAGCGCCGCGTCCACGAAGAAGGCCTCGTCCCGGTAGCGCGTCGCATGCGGCGAGCCGTTCACCACCAGCGCCTTCAATCCGCGCGGCACCGGCAGCACGAAGGCCCGCCGGTCATCCTCCGCCAGCGCGTCCGGCGCGAGCGTCACCTGGCCCACCACCGTGCCGCCCTGCGGGAAGCGCACCGTCAGCGTCTTCTGCGTCGTGCCGCCCGCGGGCACGTCCACGAAGCCCTTGGCCAGCGTGGACTCGCCCACGCGCACGGCGGCCTCCAGGTCCTTCGCCGGCTTCGTGCCGAAGTTGCGCACCGTGAAGGTGAACTGGTACGCGCGCGGCCCCGCCTGCAGCGCGGGCTCCACCCGCAGGTCCACCAGCGCGTGGTTGTCCAGCGACTCGCGCCCGGACGCCACGTCGCGCAGCACGACCTCCGGCTTCACCATGGCGCCCGTGGGCCCCTTCACCGTGGGCGGCGGCGCCTCCAGCCGGAAGCCCGAGGCCGTCATGTCGGAGACCACCACCAGGCGCTTGCCCGGCATCGGGTTCTCCTCCAGCGAGCGCGCGGCCATGTCCAGGCAGCGCGACAGGTCCGCCGTGCCATAGGTGGGCTTCGCCTCGTCCACCAGCGAGCGCAGGCGGGCGCGGTCGAAGCCCGGCGGCGGTGGCGCTTCCGGCGACGTCGTGCACACCATCACCGTCGCGGGCTCCTCCGGCAGCAGGTCCTTGAGCGCGTCGCGCGCCTCGTCGCGGCCCTTCTCGAAGTTGGACGTGCCGTCCGACCAGCGCATGGACAGCGACGCGTCCAGGATGACCGCCGTGGCCGCGGGCCCGCGCGTCACCGTGGCCGCCTGCGCGTCACGGGTGAGCTCCGGCCGCGCCAGTGCCACCGGAATGGCCAGCAGGATGAGCGTGCGCAGCGCGTACAGGAGCAGCCGCTTCAGCTTGAGCCGGCTCGCCGTGCGCTTCTGGCTGCGCAGCACGAACGCGAGCGGCCCGAACGGATGCGCCCGGGGCCGGCGCCGGTCGAACAGGTGCACCAGCACGGGGATGAGCGCACCCAGCGCGCCCAACAGGAACCACGGGTTGCCGAACGTCACCTTCGCCTCCCGCGACGCCCCAGGAAGCGCAGCAGCACTTCATCCAGCCGCTCGTCCGTGCGCACCAGCTCGTAGTCCACGTCGGCCTCGGCGCAACGGGCCTTCACGTCCGCGAGGAACGCGCCGAACTCCTCCAGGTAGCTCTGCTTGATCTCGCGCGGGTTCACCTCGATGCGGCCCTCGCCCTCCATGTCCAGGAAGAGGGTGGGGTCGTCGAAGGGGAACGTCAGCTCCGCCGGATCCACCAGGTGGAACACCGCCACGTCGTTCTTGCGCTGCCGCAGGGCCAGGATGCGCTTGAGCGCCTCCTGCCGTTCATCCAGCAGGTCCGACAGCACGATGACCGTGGAGCGCCGGGGCAGCACCTCCGCCAGATGATCCGCCGCGCTGCCCAGGTCCGTGGGGCCCTTGGCTTGCGTGTGCTCCAGCGCGTCCAGCAGCACGTTGAGGTGGCCGGCGGAGGCGCGGGGCGGCACGTCCTTGAACGCGCCGCCCACCATCAGGGCCAGTCCCGCCGCATCCTGCTGGCGCACGAGCAGGTAGCTGAGCGCGCCCGCGAGCGTCTTGGCGACATCCAGCTTGGACAGCGCGCCGCTCTGGTAGCCCATGGACGCGGACGCATCCACGACCATCACCGAGCGCAGGTTCGTCTCATGCTCGAAGCGCTTGACGTAGTACTTGTCGAACTTGCCGTAGGCCTTCCAGTCCAGGTGGCGCAGCTCGTCGCCGGGGGCGTACTCCTTGTGCTCGGCGAACTCCACGCTCTGGCCCTGATGGGGGCTCTTGTGGAGGCCGGACAGCACGCCCTCCATCACGGCGCGGGCGCGCAGCTTCACGCCCTGGAGGCGGGACAATGTCTGGGCGTCGAGCAGCGCCATGGATGGAGAGCGCCTAGCCCTTCACCACCGTGAGGAGCTGATCAACGAGCTTCACGGACGTGATGCCATCGCTCTCCGCGGTGAAGTTGGGCAGCACGCGGTGGCGCAGCACGGGCCTCGCCAGCGCGCGCACGTCCTCCACCGTGGCCACGAAGCGGCCGTTGAGGATGGCGCGCGCCTTGGCCGCGAGCACCAGGTACTGGCTCGCGCGAGGCCCCGCGCCCCACGACACGTTCTTCGCCACGAAGTCCGGCACGCCCGCTTCCTTGGGACGCGTGTTGCGCACCAGCTCCACCGCGAAGCGCACCACGTGGTCCGGCACCGGCACGCGGCGCACCAGCTCCTGCAGGGCCAGGATGCGCTCGGGGGAGAGGATCTTCTCCAGCTTCGGCGGCGCGCCGGCGGTGGTGCTCTTGACGATCTGCACCTCCTCCTCGGCGGTGGGGTAGCCCACGTCCACCAGGAACATGAAGCGGTCCAGCTGCGCCTCGGGGAGGGGATAGGTGCCCTCCTGTTCAATGGGGTTCTGCGTCGCGAAGACGAGGAAGGGCAGCTCCAGCGGGTACGTGCGGCCGCCGGCGGTGACGCGGTACTCCTGCATGGCCTGGAGCAGCGCGGCCTGCGTCTTGGGCGGCGTGCGGTTCACCTCGTCCGCGAGGATGATGTTCGCGAACAGCGGGCCCTGCATGAAGCGGAAGGAGCGGCGGCCCGTCGTCTTGTCCTCCTCCAGGATGTCCGTGCCGGTGATGTCGGACGGCATCAGGTCCGGCGTGAACTGGATGCGGTTGAAGGACAGGTTGAGCACGTCCGCCAGGGTGGAGATGAGCAGCGTCTTCGCCAGGCCCGGCACGCCCACGAAGAGGCAGTGGCCGCGGCTGAAGAGCGAAATCAGCAGGTGCTCCACCACGTCCCGCTGGCCGACGACGCGCTTTTCAATCTGCTCGACGATGGCGCTGCGGGCCTGGGCAAGCTCCTCGACGGCGCGCAGGTCCTCGGGAGTGGCGTCGGACGGGGGGAGAGGGGCGGGGGCGGCGCTTTCCATGGAAGGGTTCTCTTAATCGGCGCGGCGGGGGCGGACCAACGGTTTCCGTCGCCCTGGGGCCCCGAGCGTGGGGTGCCAACCGTTCCAGACCGCCGGTATTCCGTGCCGGACACCCCCGTGACGCATACGGGCCGCATGCGGGTCCACCCGGCCCCGCGCCCGGCCCCCCGTCCGCCCCCCGGCCTGCTTCAGGCCCCCATGGGGAGGGGGGAATGCCGCACCGCGGACACACTGCTTACGTTCCCAAGGCACCTGCGATGGGGCAGGGCAGGCATGGGAGCACGGCATGCGTTCAGCACGGCGAGTCATCTGGGGCGGGTGGGCACTTCTGGGCGCGGGACTCTTCGGGCTGGCTGGCGCTGCATGCGGTGGTGCTCTGGCAGACGAAGCTGGGGATGTGACGGGCGGTGAGGAAGCCCCGGAGTCCGTGCCCCTCCCGGCCCCGGAGACGGCGGCTCCCTCGGCCGGGACCCAGGCGCCTACGCAGGCTCCCTCGGCGGAGGCGCCCCGGCCCGCGACCCCGGCGGCCAGCCTCTGGTCGCTCACGCAGGGCGGCCCGCAGGACGACACGGGCGCGAGCGTGGCCGTGGGGCGGGGCGGAGATGTGCTCTGGGTGACGTCCGGCACGCCGCGCTCGGACGAGGACCGCGAGCAGGTGGAGGGGGAGCGGTTGGTGCTGACGCTGTCCCGCTACTCGGCGGACGGCGCGAAGCGGTGGGCGAAGGAGTTCGAGCGCAACCGCCTGTCGGACCTGCGCGTGGCGGGCTCCACGGGAGCTGACGGCGCGGTGTTCCTGTCCGGCAACGCGTTCCTGTACTCGGCGGACTTCGGCCTGGGCGAGGCGCAGGACGGCTTCCTGGTGAAGTTCTCACAGGCGGGCGCTCCCGAGTGGCAGCGCCGCGTGGGCCAGAAGGTCTACGCGGTGGCGGCGGACGCGGCGGGCGGCGTGGTGGCGCTGGGCGAGGAGTGGACGCCGGAGGTCCACACGCCCCGGTTGGTGCGCTACGCGGCGGACGGCAAGGTGAGCTGGACGAAGACGTTCGACGGCGCGAAGGAGGGCACGCTGCTGTCGGCGGTGGCGCTGTCGGGGACGGGCACGTCGGTGGTGGCCGGGCGGCTGGTGGGGCCGGTGACGGTGGACGGGCGCACGTTCGACGCGCGGGGCACGGGGGGCTTCGTGGTGTTGGCGTTCGGCGCGGACGGGACGCTCGCGTGGGGCCGCGAGGTGCCGGGCGTGAACGGGCGCGTGGGCTCCGTGTCGGTGGGCGCGGACGGCACGGTCGCGGTGGCGGGTGAGGCCGTGGGCCTGCTGATGTGGAACGGCGTCGCGCTGGATGAGGGCGGCCCGTTCGTGCTGACGGCGGCGGCGGACGGTCAGGAGCGCTGGGTGAGGCAGCCCACGTGCGGCACGGCGTCCGTGGGTACGGTGGCGGCGGTGGAGCCCGCGGGCCCGGTGGCGGCGGCGTGCGGCAACACGCTCACCCGCTACGCGGCGGACGGCGCGCTGCTGGGCACGAAGACGCTGGCCCCCAAGGCGTGCCAGAGCAGCACCTGCTCGCTGGCGACGACGGCGCTGGTGGCGGCGCCGGGCTCCGGGCTGGTGGTGTCCGGCTGGCAGCGCGACGGCGCGGGCGACACGTGGAACCAGGATGCGTTCCTGCGCCTCGTGACGCCCTGAACCTGACGGAGCCGTGGGCCTACGCGGTCGCCAGGCCCACGGCGCGTACCGCGTCGTGCACGAGTCCGCGGACCCATGCGTGCATCCTTCGCCGGTGTCGTCGATGAGGTGGGGCGGGCGTCGACGGCTTCTCGGTCGGAGACCGCGTGTTCGGCTTCCCCGGAGGCATGTGTGAGGGAACGCTCGCCGAGTTCATCACGGTCGCGGCGACCCCCGTCGCCAGGGTTCCGCCAGGGCTCGACGACGTCGGGGCCGCGGCGGCCTCGGTGGTGGGGCTCGCGGCGCTCCAGGCCCTGCGTGACGTCGCGCGCGTCGCTCCTGGAGAGCGCATCCTCGTCAACGGCGCCACGGGCGGTGTGTGGCTCATGTTGATCCAACCCGCCCGGTCGCGTGGCGCGCACGTCACCGCCGTCACCTCCGCCGCCGGTCTGGCCACGGCGCGGCAGTACGGTGCCCCGGTGGTCCACGACTTCCGCGCCGGGCCGCTCTCGATGCTCGGCGAGCGGTTCGACGTCGTCTTCGACCTGAGCACGAAGCTGTCCTTCGTCGAGGCGCGTAACCTCCTCACGCCTCGCGGCAGGTACGTGGGGTTCGAGCCGTCCCCGCTGTCGCTCATGTCCTCCTCGCTGCTCGGCCCCTTCCGTCGTCAGAAGGAGCTGGTGCTCGTCACGAAGCCGTCCGCCCGGGAGCTCGCGGGGAAGCTCCAGGCCGGAGAGCTCCTCCCGCCACCCACGGAGGCGTTCGAGCGGTCCGAGCGCGGAGGCGTCTTCGGCAAGGTCGTCATCCGCGCAGCCCCTGCTCCCACGTCGCCGTGAAGGCCACGCCGCTCGTTCGGAGCTTCAGTCCCGGTCCGGCGCGCCCAGGGGGAAGAGGGGCCGGTACTGCCGCGCCTCTTCCACCGCGCGGGCGAAGGACGGACGCGCCAGCAGCCGCGAGCGGTAGGCGCGCAGTTGGGGATAGGACTCGGAGATGCGGTGCGTCCAGTCCGCGTAGAAGAGGGAGGGCGCGGCCGCGCAGTCCGCCAGCGTGAAGTCCTCGCCCGCGGCCCAGGTGCGTCCGGCCAGCTGTCCTTCGAGCCACCCATAGGCGCGCTCCAGCTTCTCCACGGCCATGGCCATGCCGTCCTTGCGCTTGGTGGCGTCCCCCGTCAGCGCGCCGTCCACGGCGTGCTGGGCCGCGTTCATGATGTACAGGTCGAAGAAGCGGTCGAGGAACCGCACGTCCAGCGCGGCCTTCGGAGCCGTCGGCAGCAGACGCACGGGCCCGGGGTGCATGAGCTGGAGGTACTCGATGATGATGCTCGTCTCGACGATGTCGCGCTCGCCATCCAGCAGCATGGGGAACTTGCGCAGCGGCCAGCGGCGCAACCATTCGGCCGAGTGCTGGGGCGTGTCTGGCCCGATACAGCGGAACTCGAAGGGCGTGCCGTTCTCATACAACGCGATGAGCACCTTCTGCGTGTACGAGGAAAAGGGATGACCGTAGAGCGCGAGCGACATCGTGGAACCTTTCCGTCCAACCACTTGTTGATTGCAAGTGGTTGAACCGTACCCAGACTGCTTGCATGCTGCAAGTGGTAACCCGAAAGGACGGGCATGACGCAGCAAGGGCGCTCCGGCTGTCCCATCAACCTGACGCTCGAACAGCTTGGCGACCGTTGGAGCCTGATCGTCATCCGCGACGTCATGTTCGGGAACCGGCGCACCTACGGCGAGCTGCTGGAGCAGAGCGAGGAGGGCATCGCGTCCAACATCCTCGCGGACCGGTTGAAGCGCCTGACCGCGTCCGGCCTGCTGGCGCGACGTCAGGATCCGAACCACCGGCAGAAGGGCATCTACAGCCTCACGGAGGCGTCCATCCAGCTGGTGCCCCTGCTTTCGCACATGGGGGCCTGGGGCCGCCGGCACACGCGCCCGAGCGAGGAGCTGTCCGTGCGCGCGGAGCTGCTGGAGCAGGGCGGCCCGCCACTCTGGGACGCGTTCATGGAGGAGCTGCGCCACCTGCACCTGAACGCGCCACGCCCGGCGCGCTCGGTGTTTCAGGAGTTGCAGGCCACCTATGAGAAGGCCATGGCGCGCAAGGCCCGTCGCGCTCGAGCCCAGGAGCGCTGACGGCCTGCACCCTTGGAGGCGATGGCATCCGTCCACGCAGCGCAGCACGTCCCTCGTGCTTTCAACGTTCTGCGAGAGCACGCGCCATCCGCTGCGCGCTCTCGGGGCCGGCGGGAGAATAGAAGAGGACTCGAAGAGCGCGTGCATCCGGCTCGATGTGCATCAGCGTCACGTGCGCGAGCTCGATGCGGCCGGTTCCGGGGAGGTCGACGACCTTCATGCCCTCGGGTTCGGCATGCAGGTCATGCTGCGTCCAGAGCCGGCGGAACTCGGGGCTCTTCGCCATCAGCTCGTCCGCAAGCTCCTGGAACTGCTCATGGGCACCCGCGCGCGCGGCTTCCGCGCGAAAGCGCGCAACGAGGTTTCGGGCGTGTGCCTCGCGCTCCACCGTGGCGAGCGGCGGTACCTTGCCGAGGAAGGTGTTCCGCAGGGCATTCGTGCCACGCTGATCACCCCAAAGCTTCAGCGCGGGCCCGTTCATTGCGACGACGTCCCAGCGCACGGTCGAGACAACCGCCGGATGACGATGCGCCTCGATCGTGTGTGCGAGCAGGGGGCTCACGATCGGCGGCGTTGCGGCAACCGGACGGGGCGAGCGACCTTGGGCAAGCTCGAACAGGTACGAACGTTCCGCCGCATCGAGGCGCAGCGCGCTCGAAAGTCGCTCGAGCATCGCCTCCGAAACCTGGATGTCGCGCCCCTGCTCGAGCCACGTGTACCAACTCACCCCCACGGCGGCGAGCTGCGCGACCTCCTCGCGCCGCAGCCCCGGCGTGCGCCGCCGCACGCCCTCGGGCAGCCCCACATCGGACGGCCGCAGCCGCGCCCGGCGCGTCCGGAGAAAGTGCCCCAGCTCGGAGCGCGGAGACGACAGGGGGGCGGCAGTCACGGGCCGCAGTCTAGCGCGACCCTGAGAGCGTCATCGTGCCAGGGATTGGAACGAACCAAGGCTTCTGGGCCAGCACCCAGGCAAGCGCAATCTGGGCCGGCGTGGCTCGCTTGTCGTCGCCAACGGCGTGCTGGCGTCCATCTTGCCGGTCAGAAAGTCCTTCCCAAGGGGGCTGTAGGGCATCAGCCCGATGCCCAGCTTTTCCAGAGTCGGAATGATTTCGGCCTCATGCTCTCGCGTCCAGAGCGAGCATTCGCTCTGCAACGCCCTCACGAAGCCCCGTCCAAGCTTGCGCTCCTGCATCATCATCCTCGCTGGTTATTGACCGCTCGAAGGCCTTCCAGCCGGCAACAGTCGACGTCAGCGAGCGTTCTTCGGCGCCCTGCCCAGGTTGCCCAGGAAATCGATCATCCAGCCTGGGTACTCGGCGGGCAGTGCGCTCACCTTGTCGAGCTCGGCGAGTTCGGCGGGGTCGAGCACGAAGTCGCTCGCCTTCAGGTTGTCCCTGAGCTGCTCCTCGTTCTTCGCGCCGACGATGATCGCGGAGACGTGGGGCCTCGCGAGCAGCCACGCAAGCGCGACGCATGCGACGCTCGCTCCCCTGGCGTCGCCAATCTTCCGCATCGCGTCGATGCAGTCGAAGGCGCGGTCCTTGTTGACGGGCGGGAAGTCGAAGCTGGCCCGGCGCGAGCCGTCAGGGCCTTTGCCGTCACGACCCTGCTTTCCGGACAGCAGGCCCCCGGAGAGCGGGCTCCACACCATGAGCCCCATCTGCGCGTCGTTCAGCAGAGGCACGAGCTCGCGTTCGAGATCGCGGGTGGCGATCGTGTAGTGGGCTTGCAATGACTCGAAGCGGGTCCAACCCTGGCGCGCCGCGATGCCATTGGCCTTGGCGAGCTGCCATGCCGCGAGATTCGAGCAGCCGACGTAACGCACCTTGCCTGAGCGGATCACGTCGTCGAGGGCGCGCAGGGTCTCGTCGAAGGGGGTCACCGGGTCGAAGCCGTGGATCTGGTAGAGGTCGACCCAGTCGGTCCCGAGGCGCTTCAGGCTGCCCTCGATGGAGCTCATGATGTGAGCGCGGGAGAGGCCCTGCTGGTTCGGGCCCGGGCCGACCTTGCCGCGCACCTTCGTGGCGAGCACGACATCCTTGCGGCGCGCGCCGAGGGCCTTGCCGAGGATCTTCTCGGACTCGCCCTCGGAGTAGACGTCAGCGGTGTCGAAGAAGTTGATGCCGCTCTCGAGCGAGATGGACACGAGCTGGTCGGCCTCGGCCTGGGCCGTCCTACCAATGGGCTCGTAGAAGCCCTTCCCGCCGAAGGTCATTGCTCCGAAACAGAGTTCCGAGACGTAAAGGCCCGTGCGGCCGAACAGCCGATAACGCATGCGAAGTGCTCCCTCACGCAGGCCACCGGATGCCCCGGTCGGCCCTGCTCACGGCGCTCATGATGCGACCGGCGTGAAGGGTTGCCAGAGGGAGACCTTATCCTGGGACTGTCACCACCAGGCTAAGCCGTCGCCGTGCCCAGCTTGAGGTCCTGGTTCAGCCCCGCGTCCTTGCGCACGCGCCAGATGTACTGGTCCAGGAAGTAGTGGTGCAGCGCGAAGCCCCAGATGAAGCCTTCCATCAGGTCGCGCAGCGTGAGCCCCGCGCCGCCCAGCGCCACCTTCGCGTCGAACGCGCCGCAGCCCGGGTGCACGCCCATGCCGCAGCCCAATGCCCGGTACGCCAGCGTGAAGGCGAGCCCGCAGAGGGCGTAGACGATGAAGCGCTGGCTCACCTTCGGTGCCCACCCGAACGCGGATGGGTCCACGCCTTGCGCGTGGTAGCGGTTGCGGTGAAAGAACCAGACGATGCCGTGGTACTGCACGTTGTGGAACGCCGTCACCGCCACGGTGAACATCAGGAAGTCCATCCGCCGCGACACCGACGGCCAGAACACCAGCGACGTCAGCCCCAGCGCCGCGCCGAGCATCAGCAGCTTCGGCCCGTTCACCCCCAGCCTCCGGCGCCACCGCCACACCTGCCGGGCCGCCAGCACCCCCACCACCGCGAGCACCAGCGCGAAGCACGCGTGCGCCACGCCGGCCTCCCAGGTGGGCTCCGCCATCAGTCCCAACCGGCGCCGGGCCCCCGGATGTGTCAGCGCGAACGCCACGAACGGCGCCAGCAGCCCCACGTACAGGGTCACGCTGTCCAGCCGCCGGTCCCACGCGTCCTGCTCCCCGGCCTTGCGCTGGTAGAGCACCATGATGCCGTAGTGCTGCCGCACCACGTGCCAGTACGCCCACAGCGCCGCCAGCGTCACGAACACCGCGAACGGCCAGCGCTGCCCGGCCAGCACCGACACCGCGAACACCGTCGGCCCCGCCGCGAACCAGCCCAGGCTGCCCCAGAGCAGCCGCGCCCGCGTCCTCCGCTCACGGGCGTCCAGGTACGTGCGCGACACCGTCGCGAAGAGGTGCGGCCCGTCCAGGAGCAACACCCACGCCCACCACAGCGGCGGCCCGCTCACGCCGCCCAGCACGTGCAGCGCCATCAGCGCCAGGCTCGCGCCCAGGCCCCCGACCGTGGAGCGCAGGTCGTGCCGCCGGTCCACCAACCACCGCGCATGCAGCGGAACCGGAGCGACATGGGGGACCGCGTTCATCGGAGGACTCCCGTCCGGGAAACCCGGACTGCTTCCTTGGAGCAGCGAAGGTCCAGGATAGCGGGGACATACAGGTAAGTCAGACGCGCACCTGGAGGTCTCGAACGAGCACCTGCCGGACGGGCAGGGGGGCAGAACCTACTTGAGGGAATGGCCCCCGGACGCGACAGTGCCGAACCATGGATCAAGGTCGGCGTACCTCGGACCGCAAGTCGGTCGGTCTGTTGGTGAAGCTCAAGCATGAGTCCGTGGGGAGCTTCACCGAGGAGTTCGCCACCAACATCAGCCCTGGGGGCATGTTCATCCGCTCGCGCACGCCGCAGGCGGTGGGCACGCCCGTGCGCTTCGAGGTGCAGATCGCCAACGGCGTGCGCGTGCTCCAGGGCACCGCGACGGTGCGCTGGGTGCGCGAGCTGAACGACCCCGCGGGACCTCCGGGCATGGGGTTGCAGTTCCAGGAGCTGGACACCGCGAGCCGCGCGCTCGTGGACATGATGCTCCAGCGCAAGGCGGGCGGAGCCGCGCCGGTCGCCGCGCCGCTGCCTTCCATCGCGCCGGTCGTGGCGCCGGGCATCGCGCCGTTGGCCGCGCCGGGCATCGCGCCCGTGCGTCCGCCCGTGGCCGCGCCGGTCCCTGTCGCTGCCGCGCCCCGGCCCGCCGCCGTCCCCGCGCGTCCCGCCGCTGTCGCGCCGCCTGCCGCGCCCGCGCGTCCCGCCTCGGGTGGGGCCGCGCTCGACTCCCTGTTCGACGACCTGGATGCACCGTCCAGCCCCGCGCTCGCGGTGGACGAGCCGCTGTCCCTGGGCGGCGCGGATGAGCCGTTCTCGCTGGGGACTCCGGACGAGGCGCTGGGCCTGGCGGAGGCGGACTCCGCCAACGACGTGGACATCCCGCTGGACGAGCTCATCGCGGGCACGCCTCCGCCCGCCGTGCAGGGCGTGCTGTCGGGCGATGATGAACCGCTGCCCGGGCTCGACTTCGAGCTCGAGCCTCCGAGCGTGGACGCGCCCATCGCCATGGGCCAGGCGCTGGAAGAGGTGCCCATCGAAGTGGGCCTCTCCGTCGAGGACAGCGCGGCTTCGGGCGCGGGCGACGCGGGTGGGTTCGAGCTGGATTTCTCGGATGCCTTCGAGTCCGCGCCGCCACCTCGCGCCGCGCCGGTGCCTCCGGCGCCCGTGCAGCGCGCGGCCCCTCCGCCCCCTCCGCCCGCGGTGAAGCCGCCCGCGCCGCCGGCCCCCGCTCCGTCCTCCGGCGGCAGCACCGAGTTCGACTTCGACCTGTCGTCACTGGACGACAACCCGCTGGAGCTGGCGCACGAGCCCAAGTCGTCGGGCCGTCAGCGTCCGCCGCTGGGGCGTGAGCCGGCGTCCTCGCCCGGCCGTGCCGCCGCGCCGGGACTGGGCCGCGAGCCCGGGTCCGCAGCGGGCCGTGCGCCGGGACTGGGGCGTGAGCCCGGGTCCGCAGCGGGCCGTGCGCCGGGACTGGGGCGTGAGCCCGGCTCCGCCGCGGGCCGTGCCGCGCCTGGATTGGGACTGGAGCCCGGATCCGCGGGCCGTGCCGCGCCAGGCCTGGGGCTTGAGCCGCGCTCCTCCGCCGGTCGCCCGGCCGCGCCGGGTCTCGGACTGGAGCCCGGATCCGCGGGCCGTGCTGCTGTGCCGGGCCTGGGCCGTGAGCCCGGATCCGTGGCGGGGCGTCCTGCCGCGCGTGCTCCCGGTGAGCTGCCGTTGGAGCCCGGCTCCTTCGCCAATCGTCCCGCGGCGCCTGGCCCCACGGCGGGCCGCGCGCCCGACCTCGCCCTGGAGCCGGCATCGTCCTGGGGCCGCGCGGTGCCGCCCGCGCCGCCGCAGCCGCCCGCGCCGCCGCGCTCCTCCGGTGGCAGCACTGAGTTCGACCTGGACCTGTCCGTGGACGACGACGGGCCGCTGGAGCTGGCGCGCGAGCCCGTGTCCTCCCCGGGGCGTCCCCGGCCCGTGGCCCCGCCGCCGCAGCCGAGCGCGCTGCCTCCCTCCGTGCGCCAGGCCCCGTCCGCGCCCGCCGCGCCGAGCGCCCCCGCGATGCTCGCGCCCGCCGCCGCGCCGGTGCCCGCCGCGCCGGCCCCCCTGGATGCCAACGGCCAGGTGCGGCCCATCTACCTCACGCCGCCACAGCAGCCGCTGTCCGGCACGGGGCCGGTCATCGGCATCGACCTGGGCACCACGAACTCCTGCGTGGCGCTCCTGACCAACGGCCGGCCCGTCGTGCTCCGCTCGCGCGAGGGCTACAACACCATCCCGTCCGTCATCTCGCTGAGCGCGCAGAACAAGCTGCTCGTCAGCCACCGCGCGAAGAACCAGCTGGTCCTGCGGCCCACGCAGACCATCTACGGCGCGAAGCGCCTGGTGGGCCGTCCCTACGACAGCGCCGTGGTGAAGCAGGTGCGCGAGCGCTTCCACTACGAAATCACCCCCGACGCCGCGGGCCGCGCCGCCGTGCGCCTGGGCAACGACGTGCTGTCGCTGGAAGAGGTGCAGGGCATCATCCTGCGCGAGTGCAAGGAGATGGCCGAATCCCACCTCAACCAGAAGGTGGAGCGCGCCGTGGTGACGGTGCCGGCCTACTACTCCGAGCCCCAGCGTGAAGCGGTCCGCAAGGCGGGCGCGATGGCCGGCCTCAAGGTGGAGCGCATCCTCAACGAGCCCACGTCCGCGGCGCTCGCATACGGCCTCAACCGCGAGCTCAACAAGAAGGTGCTCGTCTACGACCTGGGCGGCGGTACCTTCGACGCGACCATCCTGCGCATCGAGAAGAACGTCTTCGAGGTGCTGGGCACCGGCGGCGACATCTTCCTGGGCGGTATCGACTTCGACAACCTCATCGTCGACTTCCTGCTGGAGCGCTTCCAGGAGAAGGAAGGCATCGCGTTCAACGGGGACGGCATCGCGCTGTCGCGCGTGGGCGACGCCGCCGAGCGCGCGAAGATGGCGCTGTCCGAGCGCAGCACCTTCGAGGTCCACATCCCCATGCTGATGATGGACGACGCGGGCCGCCCGAGGGACCTGCGCGTGACGATGACGCGGCAGGAGCTGGAGAAGATCTGCGACCCGCTGCTCAACCGCACCGTCGACGTGGTGCGCGACGTGCTGCTGGACTCCAAGCTGAAGGCCTCGGAGGTGGACGACATCATCCTGGTGGGCGGCATGAGCCGCATGCCGCTGGTGCGCGACAAGCTCAAGGGGCTGTTCGGCAAGAACGCGCAGGCGAGCGTCAACGCGGACGAGGCCGTGGCGCTGGGCGCGGCGCTGTACTCGGGCTCGGTGGACAAGGTGAGCAGCGTGGTGCTCATCGACGTGTTGCCCATGACCATCGGCGTGGCCATGCCCGGCGGCGGCTTCAAGCGCGTCATCGAGCGCAACAGCCCGCTGCCCACGCAGCGCTCGTTCGCCATCAGCACGTCGCAGGACAACGAAGAGCGGATGGAGCTGTCCATCTTCCAGGGCGAGGACAACCACATCTCCGCCAACGAATACCTGGGCACGGTGCGCATGGAGGGCCTGCCGCGCGGGCCCAAGGGCTCCGTGCGCGTGGCCGTGACGCTGAAGCTCGACTCCGAATGCGTGCTGCACGTGGAGGCGCGTGAGTATTCGACGCGCAAGGAAGTGAAGGCGACGCTCGCCACGCGCTACTCGCCGGAGGAGCTCCAGAAGCAGCTCCAGGTCAGCAAGGAGGCGGTGAACGCCGCCGAGGAGCGCCGGGGCGCGGACCTCAAGGACCGCGCGGGCCGCTTCTGGGGCTTCGTGAAGAAGGCCCTGGGCCGCAAGTAGACTGGGGCCCATGACCGCCTCCGCCCCTCGCTACATGGCGCGCTTCCGCTGCATCGCGGAGGCGTGCGAGGACACCTGCTGCGCCGGGCTCACGGTGCCCATCAGCGAGCCGCGCTGGAGCCTGCTGCGCCAGAAGGTCGCGGGCACGCCGGACGAAGCGCGCGTCGCGGCGCTGATTGCTCCGAACCCGGACGGGGCCACGGGCCAGCAGGCCGGCATCCTGGGCAAGCGCGCGGACGGACACTGCGCCTTCCTGGACGAAGCGAAGCTGTGCTCGCTCCAGCGCCGGTACGGTGAGCCCGTGTTGCCGGACGGCTGCTCCGTCTTCCCGCGAGTCCTCACGCGCTGGGGCGCACAGGTGGAGATGGCCGGGTCGCTCGCGTGTCCGGAGACCGCGCGCCTGTGCCTGCTGGCGGAGGACGCGCTGGTGCGCGAGCCCGTGCCCGAGGAGCAGGCCCTGCGTCCCCAGGTCGCGAGGCAGGTGGCGGCGGGGGACGACGCGTGGACGGCCCACGCGGACGCCGTGCGCGAAGCGATGCTGCGGCTCCTGAGCCGGCGCGAAGCCCCGTTCGCCGCGCGCCTGTTCGCGCTGGGCCGCATGGCGCTGGACCTGGGCGGCTTCTACTTCCCGGGGACGGCGGCGTTCGGACCAGCAGATTCGGAGCGGCTCGCGAGCATCCTTCGTGAGTATGACTCCGCGGACACCCTCACGTCCCTGCGCGCGCAGCTCGATGCGCTGGAGCTGCCCGGAGGCCCGTGGGCCGGCATCTGCGCCGCCGTGCTCCGCTCACGCGAAGCCGCGGTCAGCAGCCCGCGCTTCCTCTCGCTCATGAGCGACGTGCGCGCGTCCTACGGTGGCGCGGACGCGCGTCCCGACGACGCGTGGCGGCTCCACGCCGGCCGGCGCTCCGCCCTGGAGTCCCTGCACGGGGAGCGCGTGCACCAGTACTTCCTGCACCACGCGCTCAACCACGTCCTGCGCCACCCGTTCACCGAGGCCGAGAGCCTCCTGAACGCCGTGTTCCTGCTCGTGCTGCGCGCCTCCGTGGCGCGCTGGGTGCTGCTCGGGCACCCCGCCGTGGTGGCGCTGTTGGCCGCGCCCGGCACGCCCGTGGCCGCGCTGGACGCCGCCGCCGTGGAGTCGTTCCAGGTCGTCGCCAAGCACGTGGAGCAGGCGCCCACGTTCCTGGACTTCGCCAGGGGCCTGGCCGGCGAAGGTCCGGAGACCTTCGCGCGGCTGCTCATCCTGGTGAAGGGCCTGTAGCGCCTCAGCCCTGCTTCTTCGGCTTCGCACCCAACTGCTGCATGGCCCGCTGGAACGACGGGTACTCATGCGCGCCCTGGATGGCCAGCTTTTCCCCCAGGATGAAGGTGGGCACCGCGCGGATGCCCATCTCCTGGGCCTCGCGCACGGACTCCTCCACCACCCGCCGGTACCGGCCCTCCTCCACCGCGCGCTGGAGTTCGTCCGGATCCACCCCGGCCTCCACGCCCGCGGCCCGCAGCGTGTCCCACTGCCAGAGGTCATGACCTTCACTCCAGTAGCGCCGCAGGATGGCGGCCTGGAAGGGCTCCAGCCTGCCCATGGCGCGCGCGTACTCCGCCGCTTCATGCGCGCGGCGCGTGGACGGGATGATGTCCCGTTGCACCATGGTCAGACCGGCCTTGGCGGCGCGGAGCTTCAGCGGGTTGTTGGGGTCCTTCATCCCCTGGCGCACGTACTCGGGCAACGGCAGCCCTTCCGGAGGCGTCTCCGGGCGCAGGAAGTAGGGGTGCCACTCCACCTGGACGTCGTATTCCTTCTTCAGCTTCTCGACCTCACCGAGGCCGACGTAACACCAGGGTCAAACGAAGTCGGACCAGACGTGGACGACGATGGTTTCGCTCATGGGCTGAATCTGTAGCACCGCGCGTCAGGGCCTTCCAACCATTCCAGCAGGGCCCGCATCCATCGGTGGACAGTCCGCCCTCCCGAGGGCACGGTCCGGGTTCCATCTCTCCGGAGGAACCTCCTCGTGCCCCTGTCGCTCTTCGCGGCCCTGGCGCTCGGCGCAAGCCCCGCGCCCGCGCCGCATCCGTTCAATCAACAGGACCTGGTCACGCTGCGCCGGCTCAGCAGCCCGCGCGTCTCGCCGGACGGCCGCCAGGTCGCCTACGTGCTGCGCTCCACCGACCTGGAGGCGAACCGGGGGCGCACCGACCTGTGGCTCGCCAACCTGGACGGCTCCGCCCCCCGCCAGCTCACCTCCCATCCGGACAGCGACAGCGACCCCGTCTGGGCCCCGGACGGCAAGAGCCTCTTCTTCCTGTCCTCGCGCGGCGGCTCCTCCCAGGTGTGGCGCCTGCCCGTGGACGGCGGTGAGCCGCTGGCCGTCACGAAGCTGCCGCTGGACGTGAACAGCTTCGCGCTGTCTCGCGATGGCCAGCAGCTGGCGGTGGCGCTGGACGTGAGCCCGGACTGCGCGGACCTCGCGTGCAACACGCAGCGCGCCGCGGAGGCCTCCAAGAAGAAGACCACCGGCCGCGCGTATGATCAGCTCTTCGCCCGCCACTGGGACACGTGGCGCGACGGCACGCGCTCCCACCTGTTCGTCGTCCCGGTGGCCGGCGGCACGGCCGTGGACGTGATGAAGGGCATGGACGCGGACGCGCCCAGCAAGCCCTTTGGCGGCGCGGAGGAGTTCACCTTCACGCCGGACGGCAAGGGCGTCGTCTTCGCCGCGCGCGACGTGGGCGCCACCGAGTCGTGGTCCACCGACCTGGACCTCTTCTTCGCGCCCACCGACGGCAAGACGAAGCCGCGCAAGCTCACGGAGAAGAACCGCGCCACGGACACGAGCCCCGTGTTCAGCCCGGACGGCAAGACGCTCGCGTACGTGGCCATGTCCCGCCCCGGCTACGAGTCCGACCGCTTCCGCGTCATCCTGCGCACGTGGCCGGGCGGCCAGGAGCGCGTGCTCACCCAGGACTGGGACCGCTCCGCCGGCTCGCTCGCGTGGAGCCACGACGGCGCCACGCTCTACACCACCGCCAACGACGTGGGGCAGAACGCGGTGTTCGCGCTGGACGTGGCCAGCGGCAAGCCGCGCCGCCTCACGCAGGCGGGCAACGCGGACGGCGCCCAGCCCGCGGCGGACGGCCAGGTCGTCTACGCGCTGGATGACCTGGACTCGCCCGCGGACCTGTACGCGATGAAGGCGGACGGCACCGGCGCGCGCCAGCTCACCCAGGTGAACCAGGACATGCTCGCGGGCATGAAGTTCGGCGCCTTCGAGCAGTTCGACTTCCCGGGCTGGAACAACGAGACGGTGCACGGCTACGTGGTGAAGCCCGTGGACTTCGACCCGAAGCGCCAGTACCCGCTGGCCTTCCTCATCCACGGCGGGCCGCAGGGCAGCTTCGGCAACCACTTCCATTACCGGTGGAACCCGCAGGTGTACGCGGGCCGCGGCTACGTGGCGGTGATGATCGACTTCCACGGCTCCACCGGCTACGGCCAGGCCTTCACGGACTCCATCGCGGGGGACTGGGGCGGCAAGCCGCTGGAGGACCTGCAGAAGGGCCTCAACGCCGCGCTCCAGAAGTACCCCTTCATCCACAAGACGAAGCGGTGCGCGCTGGGCGGCAGCTACGGCGGCTACATGATCAACTGGATCGCCGGCAACTGGGCGGACGGCTTCCAGTGCCTGGTGAACCACGACGGCATCTTCGACGAGCGCGCCGCCTTCTACGACACCGAGGAGCTCTGGTTCCCCGAGTGGGAGCACAAGGCGCTGCCGTGGGAGAAGCCGGAGACGTATGAGAAGTTCAACCCGGTGAACCAGGTGGCGAAGTGGAAGACGCCCATGCTCGTCATCCACGGCGGCCGCGACTACCGCGTGGTGGACACGCAGGGCATCGCCACCTTCACCGCGCTCCAGCGCCGGGGCATCCCGTCCCGCTTCCTGTACTTCCCGGACGAGAACCACTGGGTGCTCAAGCCGCAGAACAGCATCCAGTGGCACGACGAGGTGCTGGGCTGGCTGGACCGCTGGACGCGCAAGTAGCGCCTCCGGAAGCAACGACCCCTGGGGCGCCGGGCCCCAGGGGCTCCCGCGCGCATCAAGGAATGGTGATGCACTCCGGGATGCAGTTGGCGGCGACCTCCGAGCAGCTCCGGCCGGAGATGCACTCCGCGCAGTTCGCCGAGCGATTGCGGCGGGTGTCCTTCTCGCTCTTCACCTCGTCCTCCCACGCGCCAATCTTCTCCGCGCACTTGCCGGTATCCAGCTCGGCGTTGAAGCACTCCTTGCGGTAGTCGCAGATGGCGTCGGCGTTGTTGGAGCAGCCGGTGACGAGCAGCACGGAGACGCAGGCGGCCAGGGCAATCAGTCGTGACATGACGCGGCATCATGCACGCGAAAACGCCTCCCGGGAATGTACTTCCCAGGAGGCGCCCCATGCTTCACCGCGGCTGCATTACTTCGTCTTCGTCGCACCGCCGGTGGTGCCCGTCGAGCCGCCCATGGAGCCGTGGTCCATGGTGCCGCCCTGCATGCCGCCGCCGCCCACGCCCATGGCCTCACTCAGCTTGCCCAGCGTCTGGTAGGCCATGTCGCGGTGCTGGGGCAGCTCCTTGGTGAGGGTGGTGAGCATCGTGGCCAGCTCGCCCGTGGCGTTCATGCCGTGCTGGGCGGCCATCACCTTGCCAATGGCGGCGTCATGCGCGGCCACCTGGCCGGCCATATAGGCCGAGTCGAACGGCGCGCCCTTCAGCGCCTGGAGCTTCTCCATGTCCGCCTTGTCCGCGGCCATGGCTTTCTTCTCCGTGTCGTTGGCGGGGGTGGGCATCTCCGTCAGCTTCATGTTCTGGGTCTTCGCATAGTCCGTGACCTTCTTGTCCGCGTCGGTATGGGACTTGATCATCATGTCCGCGTAGGACTTCACGTCCGGGTTCTGCGAGTTCTGCTGCGCGAGCTTGGCCTGCTTGATCTCCGACTGGTTGATGTAGTGCAGGCGCTCCAGGAAGGCCTTCGGCTCCGCGGGGACCTCGAAGCCCTTGAAGTCCAGCATGCCCTTCGCGGTGGTCGTCTTGCCGGGAGGCGGGTTTGCGGACGTGGCGTTCTGGGCCAGAGAGATGCCGCCGGTGAAGAGGACCGCGGCGAGGGTGACTCCGTGCAGGGTGCGCTTCATGAGGTGCAGCTCCTTTTCAGGGCCTCGGAAGTGAGGCGGGACAAGGTCGTTGGACCCGTGACCCCCGGATCCGCGCGGCGCAACTTTGAGCAGGACGCGACAGCGGACCCAGGGGGCGGGGAGGAGGACGTGTGCCACTTCACGTTGCGCCCGGGCGCGGGTGCACCAGTGGACAGCGCCACTGCCCCCGGGCGCGGACTCGGACGTTCAGCACCGCACGACTGTCTGGGAACGCCATCCCGTCCTCCTCGTGCCCGGAAAGCTAGGCATCCCGGGAGGCAGGACAGGGGATGGCGGCACGGCCCCGGCTGGCGGGTCGCCGGGGAGGGGAGCTACTTCGCGGGCCGCGGCGCCTGCTTCGGAGCGGGCGCGGGCGCCGGCTTCGGGACGTCGGGCGTGCTGGCGGGGACGTTCTTCGTCTCCGACAGCTCGTCCTCCGCGCGCAGGAAGGCCTGGGCGGCGCGGTCCACGTCATCGGGCTTGAGGCCCGTGAGGTTGGCGGCGGCCACGCGCGTGCGCGTCGCGAGCGCCGTCTCCCCCAGCGCGCCGTGGATGCGCGTGAGGGCCACGTGGATCTCCGGGTCGAACGGGTCCGAGGCCAGCGCCTCCAGGTACGCCGTCTTCGCCTTCGGGTAGTCCTTGCGGAACAGCAGGATGCGGCCCAGGTGCACGTTGGTGGCGGGCGAGCCCGGGTGCATGCGCAGCGACCCGCGCAGCACGGCCTCCGCCTCGTCCAGCCGGCGCAGCTCCAGGAGCGCGAGCGCGAACTTGTTGGAGACGGACTCGTACTTGTCGCCCACCAGCTTGTGCGCCCGCGCGTACTCCTCCGCGGCGGCCTTCACGCGGTTGCGCTCGCGCAAGACCTCGCCCAGGTGCGCGAACTTGCGCGCGGGCACCTCGGTCACCTCGGAGAAGCCGCCGAAGGAGATTTCACGCCCCTTCTTCTCGCTGTCCTTCTTCTCCCCCTTGGCGTCCTCCTTGAGCACCACGCGGTCGTCGCGCGGCACCAGCTCCTGGGGGAAGGGCTGCTTCTTCACGTAGGCGAGCCACGTCTTCTCGAAGAGGGGGAAGGGCATGCCCGTCGCCGCCTCCACCGCCTTCTTGTCCGGCTGGCCCGCCTTCAATTCCTGCAAGAGGGTGCGCAGGCCCGCGGTGCCCTTGGTGCCGTGGATGTAGTCGATGGCGTAGAACACCTCCGCGAACGCGGTGGCCGCGTCCTCGGCCGTGGGCAGCATGGCGATGGAGGGGTGCATCTTCTCGAAGGGGATGAGCTTGTCCTCCTTCACGCGCTTGCCGAGCAGCGCCTGCGTGGAGGGCGTCATGGCCAGTCCGCCCGTGCCGCGCCAGCGCGACTCCAGGAACTTGGCCAGGCCCTCGTGCAGCCAGATGGGCACGGTGTTGTGGGACAGCTGGCTGACCACCAGGTGCACGTACTCGTGGGCCAGCGTGTCCTGCCAGTCGTAGCCCTGCGCCACGGCCTTGGGGCTCGTCACCATCAGCTTGTTGAACTTGCAGATGGCGATGGTGCCGGTGGTGCGGATCTGCTTCTCCGTCAGCGTGCTGACGCGGGACAGCTCGCGCGCGTTGTTCACCACCTCCACGCGCACCTTGCCCGGAGGCGTCCAGCCCAGGTCCTCCGCGAGCGCGCGGTGGATGGACTCCAGCGTCTCCAGCGCGTAGGGCACCAGGATCTCCTCCTTGCCCTTCGGGTAGAAGAAGATGAAGTGCTCGCTCTCCGCGCGCTGGTGGTCCTTGATGATGGCGCGCGTGTCCTTGGCCAGCCGCAGGTAGCTGCCGGGCTTGTCCTCGATGTTGGCGCCTTCCAGGAGCGTCACCGCGTCGTCGTACTGGCCGTCCTCGAAGGCCACGCGCCCCTGGAAGTACTTCAGGGGCTCCAGCTCGGGCGGCACGCGCTTCTCGACCTCGGCCAGCTCGCGGCGGGCGGCGCCCACGTCCCAGTCGTCCAGCGACTGCTCCACCTTGCCCAGCCGCTGCTTCACCTCTTCCTTGAGGGCCGCGTCGGGCGGCTGCGCTTGGGCCGCGGGCACGGCGAGGAGGAGGGCGCACAGGGCACCGAGGAACGGGACCGGGAACGACGCGTGCGTGCGGCGGCTCACTTCACCAGCTCCTCGTAGTAGCGCTTCACCTGCTCGCGGTACTTCTCCGGCGCGCCCTGCTTCATCGCGTCCAGCAGGTCCTTGCGGAACTCGCGAGGCGCCTGGAACGCGTCCTCGTCCGGCAGCTCCACCTTGTCCTGCGGGTCGCGGCCGTTGCCCTCCTGGCGGCGGCCGGAGCCCATGGGCATGGGCAGCCCGCGGCCTCCCTTGCGGCCCTGCTGGCTCTGCTGCATCTGCTGCTGGAAGCGCTTGAGGCCCTCCAGCGCGGCCTGCTGCTCCCCGTAGCCTCGGCCGGGGTCGCGGCCCTGCATGCGCTGGGCGGCTTCCCCCATGCGCTGGCCAATCTCCTCCATCTGCTGGCCGGCCTCCTCGCCGAACAGCGGCGCCGTCTGCTCCATGTCCTCCATCTGCTGGCGCAGGCCCTGCGCGCGCTGCTCCAGCTGCTGCTGGCGCTGGCCCAGCTGCTGGAGCTGCTGCTTCTCCTGCTGCGACAGCTGCGAGCCCGGCGGCGGGAAGAGGTTCTGCAGCTGCTGGCTCACGTCCCCCACGTCGCGCGCGTCCTTCTTGAGCTGCTCCGCGAGCTTCGCGGACTGCTGCCGCACCTCCGGCGGGTTGCCGAACATCTCATCCAGCTGGCGCTGCTGCTCGCCCATGCTGGACAGCTGGCGCGCGGCGTCCTCCGCGCGCGCGGCGGACTCGGCGGCGAGGTCGAAGTCGTCCACCTTGAGCGCGTTCTCCACGTTGCGCAGCTCCGACTGGGCCTCCTCCAGCGGGCGGGCGGCGCGGCTGTTGAGCCGGCCTGGGTCGAGCTTCTGGTAGTGCTCCTGCACCTGCTGCACCTTGCGCGCGAGCTCGTCCTTGAGGGCCTGGCCCTTCTCCTTGAGCCGGTCGCGGTTCTGGTTGCGGGCCTGGTCGCGCAGGGCGCGCGTCTGCTCCGCCACCTTCTGCTGTTCGTCCAGGGTGCCCTTCAGGTCATCCATGAACTTGCCGAACTTCTCCGCCAGCTCCGGGTACTGCTCCGCGCCGAAGTCCTCCTGGGACTTGTCCATGGAGTCGAGCATCTCGTCCATCTGCATGCCCAGCTCCTGGAGCTTCGCGAGGGCCTCGTCCGCCTTGCCCTCCCGCATCAGGCGCTCGACCTCGTCCATGGCGCCCTGCATGTCCTCCTGCTGCATCATCTCCGACAGGGCCTCCGCGTTGAGGTGCTCGTCGCGGATGCCCTTGCGCAGCTCGGCCATGCGCTGCATCAGCTCCTGGATGCGCGACTTGAGCTGTTGGATCTGCTGCATCACCTGCTCGCGCGCGGCCTCGTCCGGGTTGGCCTTGTACTGTTCGATGAGGCGCGACAGGTCGCGGCGGTCGTTGGCCAGCTGCTTCGTCAGCTCCTGGAGCGCCTCCAGCTTCTGCCGGTCCAGGAGCGACTCCAGGTAGAGGATGTCGCGCTCCAGGCCCTCGATCTCGTCCTCCACCACGGCGGTGAGCCGGGTGCCGGTGCCCCAGTCCTCGCCGCGCGCGCGCTGGGTGCGCAGGTAGAGGCGGCGGAAGTCGGAGGTGGTGCCCACGCTGCGCTTGAGCTCCCCGCCGATGTTCAGGAGCGCGGAGATGATCTCCCTGGGCACGTCCTTCTCCCGCGACAGCTCACCGCCCTGCGCGCGGAAGTCGTCCGCGAGCTGCTGGCCGCTCGCGTCCACGGACTTCGCGGACTCCACCGCCTGCGCGTCCTTCTGCTTCGCGCGGTCGGGGCCCTCCAGGCGGTCCGCCAGGTGGTCCACGAGCCGGCCCCACAGCACCTCCGCCTTCTCCAGGGCGGCGCGGCGGTGCTCGGCGGCGCTGTAGACGCGCAGGGTCTGCGTGCGGCTGACGCCCTTCTTGGGGCCCTCCACCGCGTCGTTGTCCTTCGCCTCGATGTAGTAGGTGATGCGGTCGCCGGGGGCGGGCTTGAGCGGGCCCAGGTCCCAGTTGAAGGTGCCCCGGCTGCGGCGGCTGTCCTCGCGCGGCAGGTTCACGCGCGTCTCCTGCTTCGCGCCGGGCATGCGGTACACGAGCGCCAGGGCGGACAGGCCGTAGTCGTCGGCGGCCTCGAACTTGAGCGTCACCTTCTGGCCGGGGTCGACCTCAATCTCCGTGGACGGCGTGAGCAGCGTCACCTGGGGCGCCTTGTCCGCCTCCACGGTGAGGGGGATGTCGGGGCCCACCGCGATGGGCTTCGCGCGCGCGCCGTAGAAGACGAAGTGGTAGTGGCCGCCCTGCTTCGCGACGAAGCTGCCTTGGAGCTCGCGGCCGCCGGTGACGGAGAGGGGCAGCGTCTGGTCGTTGACGACGACCTCCGCGCGCTCGATGGGGCGGTCCGAGCGCGTCTTCAGCGCGACCTCGGTGCCGGCGGGCGCGCTGACCTCGCCGTTGGTGCCGGGCACGGTGCGCGGCGCGAGGCCGGTGTACGCGGGGTAGCGGTAGGTGAGCTCGATGTCGCCGGTGATGGGCTCCGCCTGCGCGGCGGCCTCCGGGCGCGAGGCCTGTTCATGCAGGTGCTTCCAGCCCGCGGCCCACCGGCCGCCCACGAAGAACATCAGCACCGCGAGCAGCAGCACCGCGCCGCCGGACGCCATGGCCGCGCGGCGCAGCGGCTGGCGGTCCACCACGAGCCCGGGGTCCACCGTGCGGGCCCGCTCGTCCATCTGCCGGAGGAACGCGTCCGCGAGCTGGGGGGACCAGCCGGCCTCCTCCCGGCGCTCGCGCGACAGCTCCACCGCCGCGAGCACATCCAGCGACAGCTCCGGGCGGCGCTGCCCCACGAGCCGGGCGGTGCGCGTGTCGTCGCCCACCTGCCGGTGCGCGAGCACGACGCCGAAGACGTATGCCACCGCCGCGCCCACCGGCACGGCGAGCCACATCAGGCCGCGGGCAAGCCCCGGCGCCGCGCGGCCCAGGAGGCCCGCCGCGAACAGGAGCACGAGGGCCGCGACGGCGCCCAGCAGGAGGCCCTGGGCCCACAGCTGGCGGCGCTGACGGGCGCGCACCCGGGCGAGCAGGTCCGCCACGCCCCGGGAGCGCGCTTCGCGCCGGGCCTGGGGAGGCGGAGCCGGAGGAGGCGGCGGGGGCGGCAGCTCCGGGGTGGGGCTCTGCGGTGTCTCGAGGTTCACGCTGGCTTGTCCGCTCGTCGGTCGCGAGCCAACCCCGGGCGGGGCGGGCTATTTCCCAATTGTGGCGCACTCCCGCCGTCTTCGCGCGTGCCTCGCGGGGGCGGACGACGGGAAACAAGGCCCCTGTGTCCGCCGCACGAAGGAGGGGCGGACGGCAGGGTTCTGGGGACAACGCGGAAGGGGCACCGGTGCCCTCCTGCGTCCGGTGGGGACGGTGGGAGGGCAGGGGGCGGGCGGTTCAGCCTTCTGCGGAGGAGGTGGGGCGGGAGGCCGCCGGGGCGTCCTCCAGGGCCGCGGAGAGGCCGCCCAGCTCCTCGGCGAGCGCCTTGAGCACCTCCTGGGTGAAGACGATGCGGTCGCGGGGCAGGCGGGCGAGCACGCGCTGCACGGCGGACTCGACGGTGCCCTCGGACGGGATGTCCAGCGAGCGGCCCGCGTCGGTGAGGGCGAAGAGGGCCTTGCGGCCGTCCAGCGGATCCGACCTGCGCTCCAGCAGGCCGCGCTTCTCCAGCCGCTTGAGCACGCCGGTGAGCGTGCTGGGGTGCACGTGGAGGATGTTGGCGAGCGTGCCCGCGGTGATGCCCGGGAAGCGCCCGACCAGCCGGATGACCAGCCGCTGCGGGCCGGTGAGCCCCAGCGTGGACTCCATCCGCTTGGACGTGGACTGCAGACCGTGATCCACGGCCCACAGGAGGCGCATGAACTCCAGCACCTCACCCAGCTGCTGATGCTGATGCTGCGGACCCCGGGACTTGCTGCCTTCCGGGCCTGAAATCGACTCCGGGGCTTGTGTGTCCTTCATGGGCGCATCCTCCCTCACCTCCGGCCTCCCTGTCTTTCTGATGTGTTCCAAAGATGGGCGTGTCCTAGCGCGTCGGCTCGGGCGTTCCAGCAAAATCCGGAAGGGATGCTCGTGGGTGGACGGGGCCGCCCGGCCGGGGGCCTTGGGGGGCGGCGATGACGCCAGGGGCCCCTGCGGCTGGCCGGGTGTGTCATCCCGGCAAGAGAGAGCCGCCATCCCCGGACATGCCGGGACCCGGGAATGGCGGCCCTCGTGAGCCTGACTCAACCGAAGGTCGTGCTTGTCATGGGTTCGTGACGTGTCCCTCCCTTCCCGGCGGCGGGGAGGCGGGGACCTGCTCCACCTTGAGCGTCGTGGGGCCGGTGAGGGCCAGGTGGGCCCTCAGCTTGAGGAACTTCTTCTTTCCGAAGCCCTTGACCCGGACCAGCTCCTCGACGCGACCGAAGGGCCGCTTCTTGCGGTGCTCGAGGATGCGCTGCGCCGCCTTCTCACCCACGCCCGGCAGCAGGTCCAGCTCCGCCGCCGTGGCCTCATTCAGGTTGACCACCCCCACGTGTTGCATGCGTGGGCTGGCGGCGTCCGCACGCCCCGGCCCCATCAGCACGCAGCCCAACACCCATGCCCAGGCCCACTTCACGAGTGGCCCCCCACGCCCGCCTCCAGCGAGGGCTCGCCCCCGAAGCGATTGCCGGCCGCGGAGTCCCGCTTCTCCGCCGCCTCGCGCACGTGCAGCTTCCCGTCCAGGGGCAGCACGTCCAGCAGCACGTTGAGCGAACCGTCCTTGTTGACGAACGCGCTGCCCGCGCGAACCCAGATGCTCCCGCCCTTGCCCTCGCGGATGGAGAACACCGCCAACCGCTTCCCCGCCATCAGCATCGACACGCTTCCCCCTTCAGACTCCCGCGCCACCACGGCCCGGGCACCTCGCTGGCTCGACCGCCTGAGGTCGCGTCCGGGCTTGAGCAGTCCGCGTGCCAGCGGCGTGCTCCTCTGAGGTCGTGTCAGCGCACCGTGCGGAGGTGTGCGCGGCGTCCACGCGCGGGGATGGGCGTGGATGCTCCAACGCGTGTCTTGCGCGGTGAGAAGGGGTGATGGCGTGGAGCGTTCAGGCGGATTCCGCCCGCCCCAGGTCTTCCGTCGCTATTCGTCGGCGGAGGGGGGGCGGCTGAATTGTCTCCGCACTGCGGAGACAATTGGGGGCGCACTGTTTGCGGAGCCTCGGCGCGCTGACATGGAGATTGTCGCAGCACTGCTGCGACAATTGGGGAGACCCACTTCGCACCAAGGCGGATGGCCTCCTTCTCGTATAGAGACGCGGCCTGCTGAGCAGGCACCGAGCTTCGGTGCTTGCATCAAGTGCGGTGGCACCGGTGGTGCATGGTGCTGGAGCCGTGAGCAGGCGCAAGAATCCCGTGAAGATGGTAGCGAGCAGCGTCCCTGAAATGATGGGTGCGACTTCGAACCGTGCTGGGAAATCTCCAGCGACGGTGGCACACCAGGACTCAACGGTACGCTCGCGTCAGCTGCTTGTTGATGCTCCCAGCGACCAGGAGGTTTCGATGCTCGTTCACGACCTCAGCTCCATGATCGAGGCGTCTCGCAAGCAGGTGGCGGTCGCCGCGAACGCCGCGCTCACGACGCTGTACTGGCAACTGGGGCATCGCGTCCTCACCCAGGTGACGGGGGGACAGCGCGCGGAATACGGTGGCCAGATTGTCTCCGCAGCGGGGAGACAATTGGAGGCACGCTACGGGCGCGGCTTCGGTGAGAAATCACTCCGGCACATGCTCCGATTCGCAGAGGCTTTCCCCTCACCCGAGATTGTCTCCGCACTGCGGAGACAATTGTCCTGGAGCCATTTCAAGCAGCTCATCTACATCGAGGACGAGCTGAAGCGTACGTTCTACGCGGAGATGTGCCGGGTCGAGGGCTGGTCTACGCGGACGCTGGCCCAGAAGATCGACAGCATGCTCTTCGAGCGCACGGCGCTCTCCAAGAAGCCGGAGGAACTCATTCGCGGTGAACTCTCGGCGTTACGCGAGGAGGGCCAGCTCACGCCGTCGCTCGTGTTCCAAGACCCATACATGCTCGATTTCCTCGAGCTCTCCGACACCTATAGCGAGAAGGATCTCGAGTCAGCCATCCTCCGCGAGATCGAGCGCTTCCTGCTCGAGCTTGGCGTGGGCTTCGCCTTTGTCGAACGACAGAAGCGCATCACGCTCGATGGCGACGACCACTACGTCGACCTGCTCTTCTTCCATCGGCGCATGCGAAGGCTCGTCGCCATCGAGCTCAAGATTGGCGACTTCAAGGCCTCGGACTCCGGTCAGATGGAGCTCTACTTGCGGTGGCTCGATCGCCATGAGCGCCACCCTGCCGAGCAGGCTCCGCTCGGCATCATCCTGTGCGCGGGCAAGAAGCGCGAGACGGTCGAGTACCTCGATCTCGATGCGCGCGGAATCCATGTCGCGGAGTACCTGACTGAGCTGCCTCCGCGTGAGGTCCTTCAGGAACGTCTCCACCGTGCAATTGAGTCCGCGCGTGCGAGGCTCGAAATCAGTACCGGAGCGGATGTGGACGTCGCTTCGAGCAGGCGGGCCGCGACGATGGGAGGCCCGAAGCGCAAGCCCCAGGGGCGGAAGCAGCGGCTCCGGACCACACGGGCCGCGCGTTGACGGGGTGGGGGCCTCCCACCTCCGCCTCCCGTGGAAAGAGGTTCAGCGCTCGCTGTCGAGCATCTTCATCTGCTGCTCGGGGTAGCGGCTGCCGGTGATGGCTTCCTTGGGGAGGATCGCCTCGACGGTGGCCACGTCGTCGGACGACAGGGGCTTCTCGAGCGCGCCGAGTACATCGACCAGCTGTTTGCGCGTGCGTGCGCCCACCACGGGCACGAGCGCCGGTTGCTTCGCCAGCGCCCACGCCACGGAGAGCTGTGCAGGCGTCATCCCTCGCTCCGCGGCGTACGCGTGGAAACGCGCGACGGCCTCAGCGTTGCGCTGGCCCGCCTCACCCGTGAAGCGCGGGTAGTGCAGGCGGGCTCCTTCCGCCTTCGCTCCCGTCAACAGGCCTCGGGAGAGCACGCCGTACAGGGTCGCGCTCATGCCCAGCTCCGCGAGCGTGGGGAAGAGGGTCTTCTCCGGGTCGCGCGTGATGAGCGAGTACTCGATCTGCAGGTCGCTCAAGGGGTGCACCTTCGCCGCGCGGCGGATCGTCTCCGCGCCCACCTCGGAGAGCCCGATGCTTCGCACGTAGCCGCCCTTCACCAGGTCGGCGATCGCTCCCACCGTGTCTTCAATCGGGACGGTCGGGTCCAGCCGGGCGGGACGGTAGACGTCGATGTCATCGACGCCGAGCCGCCGCAGGCTGTACGTGATGAAGTTCTTCACCGCCGCGGGGCGCCCGTCGAAGCCCACCATGGCCCCGTCCGGCCCACGCATGGCTCCGAACTTCACCGACAGCTGCACCTTGTCGCGCTGGCCCTCGATGGCCCGGCGGATGAGCAGCTCGTTGTGCCCACTGGCGTAGAAGTCGCCAGTGTCGAGCAGCGTCACCCCACGGTCGATCGCCTCGCGGATGGTGGCGATGCTCTCGTTCTCGTCAGATGGCCCGTACGCCCCGGACATGCCCATGCAGCCGAGGGCAATGGGAAACACCTGCGGGCCCGTCCTGCCGAGCTGCGTCGTGCGGTGGGTCGACGTCATGGCTTCCTCGCTTCCTGCGGGTGAGGTATCCGGAACCTTGTTCCGGTATGGGTCCGTATATTCGGAACATGGTTCCGTTTGTCAAGGCGATGAAGACAACCCTGGGCGTGGCCCCGCCTTGACGGGTTGGGGGTGACCTCCTAGAAGGACCGGGCCCTTGGGTGCCCATGCCGGGCCTTCAAGAGGGAAGCCGGTGCGAGTCCGGCGCGGTCCCGCCACTGTGAACGGGTTGCCCTGAGGTCCAGGGCCGGAAGCCTCGGCTGTCACCACTTTCGCTTCCGCGAAGGGAAGGTGGAGGGTTCCTTCCAGAAGGGCGCAGCGTGCGCCCACGTCTGGAGCCTGTCAGCCAGGAGACCTGCCCAGGGGTGCGGCAGCGGTCCTGCCGCGAGGCCTTCTCTCTTCGACGGAGGGAGCGGAAGGCGGAGCATGTGGCGCTCGCTTCTCGCCCGGGCTTTCATCGGTCTGGCGCTCAGCTTCCAGGGACAGGCCCAGGCCGGGCAGGAGACGCCTGCGCCCGATGCCGGTGAGCCACCGCTTCCCGAGTTCGTCCTCCCCACCGTCGAGGTCATCGGCCAGGACGTCCCCGAAGCTCCCGTCGACTCCGTTCCCCGCCGCGACCCCACCGGCGCCATCACCGTCATCGATGCCCGCGAACGCGCGGGCGAGGCTCGCGACACCGCGGAGCTGCTCGGTGGATCCGCGAGCCTCGTCGTGCAGGACTCCGGTGGCTACGGACAGAGCAAGAGCCTCGTGGTGCGCGGCGCGTCTTCCAACGGCGTGCTCGTGTTCCTGGACGGCATTCCGCTCAACGGCGCGGGTGGGGTCGCGGACCTGTCGCTCATCCCCGTCGCGCTGCTGGAGCGCATGGAGATCCTCCGTGGCGCGGCCGGAGCCCGCTACGGCGCGGGTGGCCTGGGCGGCGCGGTCAACCTCGTCACGCGCGCGCCTTCGTCGCGGCTGCTCTCCAGCGGCGAGGTCACCTATGGCAGCTTCGAGACCGTGACGGCCCACGTCGCCGCGTCGGGCGCGCTGCTCGAGGGTCAGGCGCTGGTGCTGTTGCACGGCGGCCGTTCCCAGGGCGACTTCAGCTACCGCGTGGATGAGCTGCCCGCGCTCGACGACAACCCGCTCACGCAGGAGGTGCGCACGCGCAATGACGCGCGCGGCGGTGGCGCGCTCCTGAAGTACCGGCGCGGCCTGGACGGTGGCGGACGCGTGGACGTGCTGGCGGAGCTGTCGCTGGAGGACCGCGCGCTCGCGGGCACCGTGCAGAACCCCACCGTGTCCCGCCGACAGGCCCAGACCCGTTTGTCATGGGGGGCGCGTTGGGCACGGCCCTTCGGCGACACGGGCGAGGGCAGTGCCCGTGGCTTCTTCCGCCGCGACTGGCTGGACGTCAGCGGCGGCACCACCGGCGTGGACTCCGGCGCGCAGCACTACACCGTGGGGGGCGTGGAGGTGGAGGGGCGCGCGGTGCTGGGGCGCAACGCGCTCGCCGTCACGCTCGCCGGGTCGTCGGAGTCCGTCACGCAGGCCGTGGGCGCACAGGCCGCGTCATGGTGGCGCGCGAGCGTCATGGCCATGGACGAACTGTCCCTGTTCTCCGAGCGCCTGACGCTGGCGCCCTCGCTGCGCGTGGAGCGCGTGGGGCAATTCTCGCTCCTGTCGCCCAAGCTGGGCGCGAGCGTGGACCTGGGGCACGGCTTCGGTGTTCGCGCCAACGCGGGCCAGTCCCACCGCGCGCCGTCGTTCCTGGAGCTCTACATCCGCCAGGGGCTGCTGCTGCCCAACCCGGAGCTCAAGCCCGAACGCGCCCTGTCCGTGGACGCCGCGGCCCTGTGGCGTGACGACCGCTGGAGCGTCACCGCGGGCGGCTTCGCGGCGGTGTACGAGAACCTCATCGCCTACGAGCTGTATCCGCCGAATCTCGCCAAGCCCTACAACTTCGCCGCCGCGCGCGTGTGGGGCGCGGAGGTGGAGGTGGAGGCCCGGCCGCGAACGTGGCTCACCGCCACCAGCAGCTACGCGTGGACCCGCACCCAGAACCGCTACGGCGACCCGCGCTACTTCGGCAAGGAGCTGCCGTACCGTCCCCGCCACAAGTGGGTGGGCCGGCTGCGCGTGGGGCCGGACTGGCTCAACGGCCGCACGGAGGTGCTCGTCCAGTCCGCGCAGTTGATCAACCGCGTGGGCGAAGCGCGGCTGTCCCTGCCTTCGCGCACCTGGGTGAACGTGGGGGCCTCCAGCACCTTCCTGCACCGGCCGGACCTCACCGTGTCGTTCGATGTGAAGAACCTGCTCGATGCGCGGACCGCCGACTACACCGGCATGCCGCTGCCCGGCCGCGCCGCCTACGTGACGCTCGCCGTGGCGCTCGACCCAGCTCCTCCGGAGGATTCCCATGTCGCTTCGCCTCCCTGATGCCCGGTGCGCGCTGCTGTTGTCGGCCCTGGCTGCGGCGCTCCTCACCGGCTGCCCGGAGGAGAAGGTCCTGTGCACCCCGGGCTTGAACGTCTGTGGCGCCGAATGCGTGGACCTCCAGGGCGACCCGTCGAACTGCGGCGCGTGTGGTGCCACGTGCGGCGCGGGAGAGGCGTGTCAGGCGGGCGTGTGCGGATGCCAGCCGGGCACGGAGGCTTGTGGTGATGCTTGCGTCGCGCTCGCGAGCGACCCGTTGAACTGTGGCGCTTGCGGCGCCGCGTGTCCCTCCGGGCAGGTCTGCGAGTCCGGCACCTGCCGCGAAGGCTGCTCCGCCGGTGCCGAGCGGTGCGGCGACAGCTGCGTCGTGCTCGCGACGGATCCGCTCAACTGCGGCGCTTGCGGCACGGTGTGCCCGGACGTGCAGTCCTGCCACGCGGGCCGGTGCATGTATGACGTGGTGACGGCCTGCTACACCAATGGGCAACTGGTGGGCATCCAGGCGGGGACGGACCGGATGGGGCCCCGGCGCCAGTTCGGCTCGGGCGTGCAGGCGCTGGCGGCCTGGGATGGCGTGGTGCTGGCGGCGGACGCGGCGCGTTCGGTGCTGTCGCAGGCTCCGGCGGGGGCGCTGGGGACGGTGGCGGAGGAGGACTCGCTGGGCGCGGTGGCCTCCTCGCCCAATGACATCCTCGTGGATCCTCCGTATGTGTATGTCCTCGACTCGGTCAACAACACGCTCCAGGTGCTCAAGCGGGAAGGGGCCTCGCAGGGCGGGGGACTGGGATTGCGCACGGTGGGGCAGGTGAACCTGGGCGCGAACACCAGCCCGCAGGTCATCGCGAAGCGCGGCGACACGTTCTACATCCCGCTGTTCGGCACGGCCGGCTCCGACTTCAAGCAGGGCAACGCCGTGGCTCGCGTCAGCGTGAGCGACCCGGAGAAGCCCCGGCTCGTGGACACCGTTCCGCTCACGGGCCTGGACCTGAAGTCCTTCGACGGCGGGATGACGATGGCGCTCCCGTACGCGGCGGTGTCCGTGGACGCGGGCGTCTACGTGGCGCTCACCAACCTGAACCCCGCGAATGACTACCTGCCCAACGGGCCCGGGATGCTCGCGCGCATCGACCCGGCGGATGGCGGGGTGCGTGCCATCGACCTGGGCGCGAAGGACTGTCTCAACGCGGGCGACGTGGTGGAGGTGGGGGGCCAGCTGGTGGTGAGCTGCCTGGGCGAGGCGGTGTTCGACACCGCGAGCGGCTACCGCGCGAAGTCCGTGCGTGCCACGGGGCTGGTGCTGGTGAAGGACGACAAGCCGGTGGCGTCGTATGCGCTGTCGCCGGGCTGCACGGGGGGACCGGAGAGCGGCTGCAACCTCGCGGTGGGAGGACGGCTCGCCGTGGTAGGCAATGCCGTATACGTCACGGACGTGAACGCGGGCCGCGTGTTCGTGGTGGAGGTGCGCGACGGACAGCTCGTTGAACGGCGCGGCAGCTCCACTTCGCAGGCGGCGGGCCCGGCGCTGGAGGCATGCCCGGTGGACCCTCGGCGCCAGGTGTCCAATGCCATCGACATCGTCGCGGTGCCGTGAGGCGTTGGCCCGCTTGTATTGACAAGCCCTGCCGTCCGCCATACTCCAGCGCGCGTCGTTGGTACGCCGCATCCGCGCACGGTGCGACGTTGAAAAGGGAACCCGGTGTGAATCCGGGGCTGCCCCGCAGCGGTGAGCAGGAACGAACGCCGTCCTCGCAAGCACTGGCCCACGGATGGGCTGGGAAGCGACGGTCAGTAGGTGGGTGACCCGATGAGGGGCTCCCGCGCCTGCGAGTCCGAAGACCTGCCACGACCCATGCCTCCGGGCATGGCCAGACCGGAGCCTCCGAGGGGAGGTGACGGAGGTCTTCCGCTCGCGCGGCGTGTCGTGTCCTGACGTGTCCCTCGTGCGCGGTCCGCTCTCCGTCCACGCCCCTTGGATTCACCTCGCCCGTGGGGGGCGATGCAAGGGAGCAGTCGCGGATGAAGACAGAGCGGATGATGACGGGACGGGGACTCCAGGGCTTCGCGTGGGTGATGACGGCCCTCGCGATGGCGCTGACCAGCACCGGTTGCGGCGATGAGTGCGTCGATGACTTCGACTGCCGCGACAAGGGCACCGCCGCCGAGGGGAAGCGCTACACCTGCGTCGAGAGCAAGTGCGAGCAGACGCCCGTCGCCGTGCCGGACGCGGGCACGGAGGCCGATGCCGGGACGGGCTCGGACGCTGGCACGAGTACCGATGCGGGCACGGGCACTGACGCCGGGACGAGCACGGACGCGGGCACGGGCACTGACGCCGGGACGAGCACGGACGCGGGCACGGAGACCGACGCTGGCACCGGGACCGACGCGGGCACGGAGCCCGACTCCGGCACGGATCCGTGCAAGACCGCCACGTACGACCCGAAGCTGGGCACGCTCCAGCTCCAGGCGGGCTTCGTGGCCGGTGAGGCCGCAACGCTGCCGTCGGCCGCGGGCCCGGTGGGCGTGACGCCCGGCCCCACGTACTCGCTCTATACGGTGGTGTCGGACGGCTACACCGGTCCGCATGCGCTGTACTCGCTGGGCACGTGGCCGCAGGTGTCGCTGGGCACGTCGCCGCTGTTCAACGTGGCCGCTCCCTCCGACCGGGGGCCCTCCGCCTCGCTCTTCCTCAGCCCCTTCGTGGAGACGGATGGCCAGCGCGTCCTCACCGGCTACACGAAGTCCGGCGCGGGCTTCCCGGGCTCCGTGGGCGTGTATGACGCCGCCGCGCCCGCCAGCTCCACCTACGTCTCCGCGCCGAGCAACTTCTCCGCGGGCGTCGTGCCGGGTGCGTTCCTCGTCAACGGTGGCGGGCTCGACACGGTGTCGGCCGGCCTGGCCGTCTACGCGCTGAAGACGGACGTCACGCCGTACACCGCGCTGAAGGTGGGCACGCTCCCGCCGGAGACGGGCGGCAGCGGCTTCACCGCCGTGTCCACCAACGGCGTCGCGATGCTCGGCTACTTCTCCGACGTGACCTTCCTCAACGAGGGCCGCGCGGTGGCCCCGGCGCTCATCTCCCAGGCGCTCACCTCCGGCACGCCGTTCAGCGTGGCGGATGCGCCCGCGCTCGACGTGGGCTCCAACTTCGTCGCCGCTTCGGGCCACGGCGAGGGCGTGTCGGTGCTCCGCGGCGACTACGTCCCGCCCGACTACAACTTCGCCGGCACGGACGTCTCGCGCTTCGCCTTCACCGTGGCGGACGGTGGCGCGAGCGTGACCGTCGGCGCCCGTCAGCCGGTCCTCGTCTACGTGGACCAGTGCACGAGCGTGACCGGGCTCACCGCCATCGGCTCGGACCTGCTCGTCGGCGTGGACGACAAGAACGGCGCGCGCCTGGTCCGCATCCAGCAGGCCCCGTGAGGCTGCCCATGAAGAAGACCCTTCTTCCGCGGTCGTTCGCGCTGGGCTTCACCGCGCTCCTCACCGTGGCGTGCGGCGGCGAGGCGTGGCAGGACTCCACCCAGACCCAGTCGCTCGTGGGGGATCCATTCGCGGACCGCATCGTGTCCTTCTCTCCGGGCGCGGGCGCGGGCTTCGGTCAGAGCCAGTTGCCGGGCATCGTGCTGGGCGCTCCGCAAGGGGAGGGCGCGGGCTCGGGCTCGCTGGACGTGCTGTCGCTCGGGCGCAACGGCGTCATCGTGCTGGAGTTCACCGACATCGCGGTGACGGACGGGCCGGGCGTGGACCTGCTCGTCTTCGAGAACCCGTTCATCAAGCCCAACGGCAAGCCGTTCGCGGAGACGGGGGTGGTGGCCGTCAGCGATGACGGCGTCACCTGGCACGAGTTCCCGTGCGCGTCGTCCGACGTGGCGAACAACTACCCGGGCTGCGCGGGCGTCACGCCCGTGTACTCGCACCCCGCCAACGGCATCCCGGCCACCGACCCGGCCGTGGCGGGCGGTGACGGCTTCGACCTGGCGAGCGTGGGGCTCACCCGCGCCCGCTTCGTGCGCATCCGCGACTCGGGCGCCAACGGCTACGCGGGCATCAGCGGCGGCTTCGACCTGGATGCCGTCGCGGTGGTGAACGGCGTGCAGTTGCCGTAGCCGTCAGGAGCGCCGGGGCCGTTCTCCAGCGGACGGTCCCGGCCGCTTCGCGCGCTCATACCGTGCGTCCGGGCCGCACGAGGCTTCCGGGGTGGAGGTGGCGGCATTACATGCCCGCTGTTCCTCCCCCGGGTGCGCTTCCATGAACCGTCGTCTCGCCTCACTCGTCGTGTTGCCGGGCGTCCTGCTCGGCGCGGCCGCTACAACCCTCGTGCCCTCGGAGGTCCGGGCCCAGACGTCCCGCCCCGCGCCGCGGAAGGAAGCGCCTCCGTCTCCTCCCGCGCCTCCGTCGCCACCGGCGTATGAGTACACCTTCGTCAAACGCGAGGGCCCGGACGAGGACCTCGCGGAGCTGCAGCGTCTGGGGGCGGAAGGCTGGCGCGTGGTGTCCACCGTCGTCGTGGACGGCAGCACCCGGCGCTACGTGCTGCTGCGGGAGCGCCGCGGTGAACCCGTGGCGCATTGACTTTGTCGCAGGGGCGCCATAGTCCCGCCCCGTCATCGATGTCTTCATGCCATGGGGCGTGAGGGCTTCCAGGGAACCCGGTGCGAGTCCGGGACTGCCCCGCAGCGGTGAGCAGGAGCGGTGTTCTCACGAGCGCCGCTCCCGCGAGTCCGAAGACCTGGCGACGACCCGGCGTCCTCCGCGAGGAGGTGCCGGCGACAGACCGGAACCTCCGCGGGGAGCTGACGGCGAAGGCAGGCCTCCAGGGTGCGACACGCGCGCCCGGCGGTCCGGTGCCTTCCGTCCGCGCGCCTTCCCGCCAGGGGAACGCCTTCCGCCTCCGTGCGGAGAGGCCAGGAGCGAGGACGCGATGCGGACCGACACGAAGCGGATGGGCACGAAGGGCCAGCGCGCGGCGCTGATGGGGACCCTGCTGGCGGTGATGCTGGGCGGCACGGGTTGCGGCGACGAGTGCGTGGACGTCTTCGACTGCCGGGACAAGGGCGCGGCCCCGGCGGGTCAGGCCTGGGCCTGTGTCGAGGCGAAGTGCACCCAGGTCTCCGACGGCATCGAAGGGGACGACGCGGGCACCAACACCGACGCGGGCACCAACACCGACGCGGGCACCGGCACGGACGCGGGGACGGAGACCGACGGTGGCACCGGCACGGACGGCGGCACGGTCGCTTGCGCCCCGCTGCCCCGTGAGCAGGTGCTGGGCACGCTCCAGCTCCAGACGGGCTTCGCCGTCGCGGAGTCCGCGTCCCTGTCCCCGGAGGTGCGCGCGGTGGTGTCCACGCCCGGACCCACGTACTCGCTCTTCGCGCTGCGCGAGACGGCCACGGGCCGTGACATCTTCTCGCTGGGCACCTGGCCGGAGGTGACGCTGGGGAACACGGCGATCGACACGGTGCTCGCGCCCGCGGATCGCGCCAACCCGGCCGCCACCTTCCCGTCCTTCTCCCTGGCCTATGACGGCACGCGCCTGCTCGCGGGCTATACGAAGAGCGGCTTCCCCGCCCCGGGCTCCGTCGCGGTGGTGGATCCGTCCGCGCGCGAGGCGACGACCTATCTCAACGCGCCGGACAACTGCACCGCCGTGGGCATCATGGATGCGTTCTTCATCAATGGCGGCGGCGTGGACGTGGAGGTGAACGGCCAGGGCATCTACGCGCTGGTGACCTCCGCCAGGCCCTACACCGCCGCCAAGGTGGTGGCGTTCCCGGCGGAGGCGGCCGCCAACGGCTTCTCCGCCATCGCGAACAACGGCATCGCGGTGTTCGGCTACGCGCTGCAGGACACGTACGTGAACGTGGCCTACGCCGTGTCCAGCACGAAGCTGGACACGGCGCTGGCTTCGCGCACGCCGGTGGAGCTCACGGCCGAGCCGAAGCTGGACGTCGGCAGCAACTTCACCGCCGCCGCGGGCTTCGGCAACGGCGTGGCGGTGGTGCGCGGGACCTACAGCGGCGCCACCGACGTGTCGCGCTTCTCGCTCACGCCCGGACTGGGCGGCAACCAGCCCATCAGCGTGGGCACGCGCCAGGCGGTGCTCAACGCCACGGACGCGTGCACGGCCGTGGACCTGCTGTCGTCGCTGGGCTCGGACCTGCTCGTGGGCGTGACGGACGTCAACGGCCGCCGCCTCGTGCGCATCAAGCAGGAGCCGGGCCTGCGATGAGGCGCCTGCTGCTCGCGCTCGGCGCGCTGATGGCCCTGGGGGCGTGCGCGGGCGACTCCGAGCCCGCTCCCTTGCCTTCGGGCGACATCGTGGATGCCGGCACCCACGCGGATGCGGGCTCGGACGTGGACGCGGGGACGGACGCGGATGCCGGCACGGACGCTGGTGTCGACGCCGGCTCGCGTCCGGTGGATCCGTTCGCGGACCGCGTGACGGCCTACCGGTTCGGCGACTCGGCCGGCTTCGGGCAGGACCGCTTCCCGGACGTCGTGCTCGGGCCTCCCGTGGGCGGCGGACAGTACGCGGGCTCGCTGGACGTGCTGTCGCTGGGGCGGGGCGGGTCCATCACCCTGGAGTTCACCGACCTCGTCGCGGTGGACGGACCGGGCGTGGACCTGCTCGTCTTCGAGAACTCCTTCCAGAAGTACGGCGGCGACATCTTCGCGGAGACGGCCAGCGTGTCCGTCAGCGACGACGGTGTCACCTGGTTCGACTTCCCCTGCGCCGCCACCGACAAGGACGGCGGCTACCCGGGCTGCGCCGGGACGCATCCGGTGCACTCGGCCCCGGACAACGGCATCTCCCCCATCGACCCGGCCGTGGCGGGCGGGGATGGCTTCGACCTGGCGGACGTGGGGCTGCCGCGCGCGCGCTTCGTGCGCCTCACCGACACGGGGCTCAACAGCTACGGCGGCACGTCCGGCGGCTTCGACCTGGATGCGCTGTCCGTGGTGAACGGCCAGTTCGTCGACGGCGGCTCGCCGTGAGTCGACGCGCGCCCCACCTGCCTTCGGACGGCCTGGAGGCGGGTGGGGTGGATCGCCGCCAGGCGCTGTGCACGCTCCTGCGCGGCACCTGCGCCCTGGCCGCGCTGGGCTGCGGCGGCGACTGGCGCGAGGCCGTGGTGCTGCCCGCGCCGGACCCGGAAGCCGCCCCGGTGTGCGGCGACACCGGCGTCCCCGGCACGCCCGAGGAGGGCTGGGTGGAGGTCCCCCTCTCCCAGCACCCCGCCCTGCGCGAGCCGGGGGGCTCCTCCCCGGTCCGCGTCCCGGAGGCGCTCCTGGACGTGGTGGTGGTGCACGCGGCGGACGGCTGCTACCGGGCCGTGTGGCGCACCTGCACCCATGGCGACTGCGCGGTGGCCTGGGACGGAGCGCTCGGGGCGGTGGAGTGCCCCTGCCATGGCTCGCGCTTCGGCCTGGACGGGCGCGTGCTCCGGGGCCCCGCGTCACGCCCGCTGACGGCCTTCCGTACACTGCGCATGGGTGACACCCTCTTCATCCACCGCCCCAGGTGAACTCCGACCCCCGGCCCCTCCTGCCTTGAGTGGGTCCTTCGCGTATGACGCGACGCGAGAGGGCCTCCGGGGCCTCGCCTGGACGCCCGCCAGTCCGGAGAAAGCGTCTCGGACTCTCGGAAGATTGGGAGGTCGTGTAATGTCTTGCGCCCGATGTGGCAGATCATCATCAACGGGCCCGGCTACTTCGACACGTCGTACGACCTGCCGGAGGGCGTCACCAGCCTCGGCCGTGCGGACGAGAACGACATCGTGCTGGGCGGCGACCTGGTGTCGCGCCGGCACGCGCGGCTCTACGTCGAAGGTGACGTGCTGCGCATCGAGGACCTGGGCAGCCGCAACGGCAGCCGGGTGAACGGCTCCCCGCTCCAGGGCAGCAAGCACCTGAGCGCGGGCGACACCGTGGCGCTGGGGGAGAACACCCTGGCGGTGCGCCAGCCGCACACGGTGGAGAACGCCGCCACGGAGATGATGGACCTGGGCGCGGGCGGCGTCGTGCGCTTCGGGCATGGCACGGACGTGGGCCCCTCCGTGCTGCTGGCCAAGAACGTGAAGGACGCGGACGTGCTGCGCCTCCTGGACAACGTGGGGCCGCTGCCGTTCGACGACGCGTTCAGCGGCCCTTCGCCCGTGCCCACCGGCTCCGCCGTGGCCAGCCCGCGCGTGTCCTATGAGACGCTGGTGCTGCTGGTGCACACCGCGGAGGCGCTGGCCACCGCGCGCACGCTGACCGCGTTCCTGGAGTCCGCCATGGACCGGCTCCTGGAGCGCACCGACGCCACCACGGCGGTGGTGCTGCTCAAGCACGCCACCGGGCCGCTGGTGCCCGCGGCGGTGCGGCACCGGGGACGGCTGGCCAAGGGCGAAGTGCCCGTGTCGGACGCCATCGTGGACGAGGCCCTCCGCCAGGGCCGCGCGCTCGCGGTGGGCGACGTGCGCGACGACCGCCGCTTCGCCGGACGCGAGAGCGTCATCATGTACGGCGTGGACCGGGTGCTGTGCATCCCCATCGGCACCGAGCCGCCCTTCGCGGGCGTGCTCTACGTCAACGTGCCCGGCGGGGGCGACACCAGCCTGGAGCTGATGCTGGACGCGTGCACCGCGGTGGCCCACCTGGTGGCCAGCGGCGTGCAGCGCTTCGCCGTGCGCGACGGCTCCAGCGCGGACCGGATGCGGCGCAACCTGGAGCGCTTCCACTCGCCGGAGGTGGCCGAGCGCCGCTCCGCCGAGTCCCAGCGCACGGGCGGAAAGCTGCCGGGCCTGGAGGAGAAGAACCTCACCGTGCTGCACGCGGAGCTGGCGGACTTCAGCGCCGTCATCGCCCGGCTGGGCGCGGCGCGCGCCACGCAGCTGCTCAACGACTTCCACGCGCGCATGAGCGGCATCGTCTTCAGCTTCGAGGCCACCGTCGAGGGCTTCCTCGGTGAGTCCATGCGCGCGCTCTTCGGCGTGCCCTACGCCAAGGGCGATGACGCGGTCCGCGCGGTGCGCGCGGCGCTGGCCCTGCGCGCGGACTGGGAGCGGGGCATGGCCCGCCGGCCCCAGGACGAGCGGTGCGAGCTGCGGATCGCGCTGCACTCCACCAAGGCGCTGGTGGGGATGATCGGCACCGACGCGCGCATGGACTACAGCGCCGTGGGGGAGGGCATGGGGGTGGCGGGCTGGCTGGCCTCCACCGCGGCCCCCGGCCAGGTGCTGATGACCGGCAAGCTCCTGGCGGCCACCGGCGCCCGCTTCGACGTGATGCCCCTGGGCGAGCGGGTGGTGCGGCCCCCCCGCGACAAGGTGGCGGTTTTCGAGGTGATTGAAGAGGACATGGGCATGCTGACCAACCCCGGTATCCGGTGAGGCGGCCGGCGCGGCCGGTTGACCGGTTGAAGCGGCACCCCGGCTCGGGGTTCAATGCGCTTTCCGTGGTGGACCCCCGCACCGCATGAGCTCTTCGAACCAGCCCGCCCGATTGCGGCCCTTCCGGCCGCAGCCCTTTGGCCGGTACACGCTCCTGTCGCACCTGGCCACCGGCGGCATGGGGGAGATCTACCTCGCCCGCCTGGAGGGCGCGCAGGGCTTCGAGAAGCTGTGCGTCATCAAGAAGATCCTCCCGCAGTTCGCGGAGGACCAGGACTTCGTCGACCGCTTCGTCGGTGAGGCGCGCACGCTGGTGCGGCTGGGGCACGGCTCCATCGCGCAGGTGCTGGACATGGGCGTGCACGAGGGCGAGGCCTACATGGCCCTCGAGTACGTGGACGGCAAGGACCTGCGCAAGGTGGCCGCGCGCGTGCGCGACCGGCAGACGCCGCTGCCGCTCACCTTCGTGCTGTACGTGATGGGCCGGGTGCTGGACGCGCTGGCGTACGCGCACCGCAAGCGGGACGAGGAAGAGAAGGAGCTGAAGCTCGTCCACCGGGACATCTCGCCGCAGAACATCCTCATCTCCTACGAGGGGGAGGTGAAGGTCATCGACTTCGGCCTGGCCAAGAGCCGGCTGTCGGCGGCGAAGACGAACCCCAGCATCATCCTGGGCAAGTTCCTCTACATGTCGCCCGAGCAGGCCCGGCACCAGCCGGTGGACCGCCGCAGCGACCTGTACGCGGTGGGCCTGTGTCTCTACGAGCTCATCTCCGGCAAGAACCCCTTCGACGCGCTGCCGCCGGGCGAACTGATGTCCGCGGTGGCGAACCCGAAGGTGGCGCCGCTCGGTGAGGTGGAGCCGCTGACGCCGCCGGCGGTGTCGCAGCTGGTCGCGAAGGCGCTGGCGGTGGATCCGGCCCAGCGCTTCCAGACGGCGGAGGACTTCCGGGTGCGCCTGCAGGCGTGCCTGATGGAGATCGACACCAGCGCGGGCCCGGAGAGCGTCAGCCGCTTCATGCGCGACCTGTTCTCCGCGGACTACCAGTCCGAGCGGCGCCTGCTGGCCTCCCTGCGCGAGGTGTCGCGCGACGTGCGCAGCAGCGGCACGTACGAGTCGCTGGCCCCCGCGCCGCGCCCGACGATGCAGACGCCCACGCTGCCGCCCAAGACCATCCGCCTGGATGGGCCGGTGGAGGCGCTGTCGTTCCATCCCACGCCTCGAAGCCGCGAGGACGGCGGCGGCGCACGCGATGACGGTGAGACGCGCCCCGGCGTGATGGTGGACGAGTCCACGCGTCCCGCCTTCCCGGTGGAGGCGCTGGAGGAGGCGGCGCGCGCGAAGATGCGGCCCAGCCCCGCGTCGTCGGAGCCGTCGCCCACGGTGGAGGTCCGCCAGGACGCGATGGAGCGGCCCACCATCCTGGAGGGGCTGCCGGCCATCCGTACCGCGGAGGAGCGCGCACGCGACGCGGAGGCCTCGCCCCGGGGCGAGCCCACCGCGCCCCGGGCGGAAGCGCTGCCGTCCTCGGAGTCCTCGGGCGAGCCCACCGCGCCGCGCGCCACGTCGCTGCCGTACGCGGAGCCGGGGCTGCCGTCGCGCGATGCGCCGCCCGTGCCAGACGTGCCGGTGTCGCGGCCGCCCGCGGACGGGAGGGGGGCTTCACTGCCGTTCTCGGATTCGGTGGGGCCCCGGGGCGTGCCGCCTCCGCCCATGGCGCCGATCCCGGCCGTGCGGACCGTGGACGGGCCCGTGCCCGTCGTGCCGGCGGATGCATCGCGGCCGGTGGCGCCTCCGCCCATGTCCGACTTCGGGGCGGGGCGATACGACGCGTCGGGCGAGTCGCTGCCGTTCATGGAGCCGCCGCCGCTGCCGGATGGCCCGTTCATGGATGACGAGGAGCTCCCCGAGAGCCCCTATCCGTGGCCGGAGCCCCTCCCCGAGGGGGGCCGCTCCGGGGGCGCCGAGCTCCGCGCCGCGGAGCCGCGCATCCCGGAGGGGCAGCGTCCCACCGCCGCGATGCCGTCCCTGTCGGCGGCGCGGCCTGGCGTCACGACGCCGTCCACCGGCGGCCGCCCCGCGCCTTCGCCCACGTTCGATGTGGCTCGCGCGTCGGAGCCCCTGCCGGCCTTCGAGCCGGTGCGCGCGTCGGAGTCCTCGCGCGGCTTCGATTCGCCCCGGCCCCCCGAGCCCGCGCGCGCGGTGGAGGCGCGCATTCCGGAGGGGCAGCGCCCCACGGCCGCGATGCCCTCGGTGGCGTCCTCGCGCCCCGGGGTGACGACGCCGTCGAACGGCAGCCGGCCGCTGCCCTCGCACGCGGCGCTCACCATCCAGGTGCCCTCCATCCAGTCCGGGGGCTCCCGCTCCAGCGACTTCGACGAGGCCCCGCTCGACGCCGAGCCGCTCGACCCGGGGCCTGCTCTCCGGCCCACGATGCAGGACACGCGGCCTTCGGAGGACCTGGTCGCGGTGGAGCCGCGCGCGCTGGAGTCCGATGCCCGCATGCCGTCCATCTCCGCGGAGCCGGACGATGTCCCGGCCGTGCGAGCGGGCGACGCGGACACGCACCCGCGCATCCCCATGCCGTCCCGCGCCTCGCGCCGCGAGGAGCCCCAGTCCCGCGTGATGCTGGACGAGGCCCTGCTGCGTGAGACGTCCTCGTCCACCGGCAAGCGTGAGTCCGACACCGGCCCCACCGCTCCGGCCCGGGGCCGCACGGGCTCCCGCCGCGCCGTGCGCGGTTCGTCTCCGGGCACGCCGCCTGCGCGCTCCAGCACCGCGTCGAGCATGCGCGCCGTGACCCGGGCCGCCGCGGAGCCGGACGAGTCGTCCACCGCGCGCGCGACGCGCGACGACGCGACCCGGCGCAAGGCCATGCCGGTGCGGCCGGAGCCCACGGAGCCGCCGCGTGCCTCGCGGCGTGAGATGGCGCCGGTGAAGAAGGGCGGCGCGCTGCGCTCCGCGCTGGTGTTCCTGCTGCTCACGGTCGTCGCGCTGTCCATCGTGGGGGCGGGGCTCTACTTCGTCCCCGAGCTGCGCGTGGCCGTGGGCCTGGAGCAGTCCCGGACATCGACGCCGGCTCCGCCCACCCCGGTGCAGCAGATTCCCACGCGGCCCGCGCATCCCCCGGGGCATCCTCCCGCGCCCGAGCCGGCGCAGCAGGCCGCGACTCCGGTCCAGGAGAAGTCACCGGCCCAGGAGACGCCGGTCAACGACGTGGCCGCGGCGCTCCCCCCCGCGCCGGCGAAGTCCACGCCGAAGCCCGCCGAGCCCGCGCGGGCCACCGCCAGCAGCGCCCCGGCGCAGGTGAACCCAGACGACCTGCTCGCTCCGGATGAGCCGGAGGAGGACACGGTGGCTCACGCCGGTGCGAAGAAGCCGGCACCATCACGGCCCGGCAAGCGCGCCGCCGCCGTCCGTGCTCCCGCCAAGGAGAGCGGCAGCGCCACCGAGTTGGAGAAGGAATGGGAGGCGACGCGGTCGCTCTTCCTGTCGCTCAAGCGCAACCATGGCTGCGAGGCCATGTCGATGCTGTGCACCCTCTTCGACAATCTCCGGGACGACTTCAGCCAGGGCGGCAGTGCGACGCCGACCCTCAGGCAGGTGCAGGACCTTCACAACCAGTTGAGGGATGTGAAGCGCCGTCAGGACTGATGGCCGTCGCCGGAGCCGCGCCTAATGGTGCGTGCCCGCGTCCATCGTGCCCGCGTCACGGCCGGAGCCGCCAGTGCCCGCGTCATGGCCGGAGCCGCCGGTGCCCGCGTCACGGCCGGAGCCGCCGGTGCCCGCGTCACGGCCGGAGCCGCCGGTGCCCTCCGAGGCCGCTCCGCCCTGGTAGCTCTCCGCGAGCCCCGTGCCCAACTGGCTGCTTCCACCCGCCGCGCCCTGACGGTTGTCGGGAGCGCTACGGCCCTGCTCGCTGGAGGTTTCACCCACGTCGCTGCCAGTGCTCCTCCCGGCCACGTCCTCGCGGGGCCGGTGCTGGAGCTGCACGGGGTCCTGGAACCCTTGCGTGTCCGACGGCGGCGTTTCCTTGCCGCAGCCCCAGCCTCCCAGTGCGCCGCCCACCAGCAGTCCCAGCCCCACCGCGCGCTTGAAGCCCTTCATGATGTCCTCCCCGGGCGCGATGTCCTCAGCGCCCATCCGTCCGGGAAGTTAGGGCTGATGCCCGCCGCGGCCACCCGCCCCACCAGCGGCCTGCCTGGCCGCTCGCCGTGCTCTGGAACGTGCCCGTGTTGACAAGACTGTCGCCCCAGCGGGAAACACCTGGAGCGCGGGCCCCCTACGCCGTGCGTCTTCCCCCGCCCCCCGAGGCCGCATGGTGCGCTACGCGCTCGCCATCTTCACCAGCGCCTTCCTGCTCTTCGGCGTCCAGCCGCTGGCGGGCCGCTACGCGCTGCCGTGGTACGGCGGCACCCCCGCGGTGTGGACGGCGTGCATGCTGTTCTTCCAGGCGGTGCTGCTCGCGGGCTACGCCTACGCGCACGTCGTGGCCTCCCGGCTGCGCCCGCGCGCGCAGGCCCTGCTGCACCTGGGCCTGCTGGTGGCCGCGCTCGGAGCGCTGGCGGCGCGGGCCTGGTGGACGGGCTCGCCGCTGGCGCCGGGGGACGGCTGGCGCCCGGTGGATGAGCACCTGCCCGTGCTCCGGCTGATGGGGATGCTGGCCGCCACGCTGGGGCTGCCCTTCTTCGTGCTCAGCACCACCGGCCCGCTCGTCCAGTCATGGTTCGCCCGCGCGCGGCCGGAGCGCTCGCCGTATGTGCTCTACGCGCTGTCCAACGCGGGCTCGCTGCTGGCGCTGCTGGGCTATCCGTTCCTCGTGGAGCCCTGGGTGGGCCGGAGCGCGCAGGCCTGGGGCTGGGCCGTGGGCTTCGTCTTCTTCCTCCTCTGCATCGGGGCCTGCGCCCGGGACCTGCTGCGCCGCGCCCCCGCGTCCGCCGCCGGTGACGCCCCCGCGGATGCTTCCACCCGCGCCGCCGCGGAGGCGTCCACGGCGCCGCCGCGTCCGGGCCTGGGGCCCACGCTGACGTGGTTGGCGCTGAGCACGTGCGCGTCGGTGCTGCTGCTGGCCACGACGAACAAGCTCTCACAGGACGTGGCGGCGGGCCCCTTCCTGTGGGTGATGCCGCTGGCGGTGTACCTCGTCACCTTCATCCTGGCCTTCTCGCGCGAGTCCTTCTACGCGCGCACGCCGTACTCGGTGGGGCTCATCGCCTTCGTGGTGCTGGTGACGTACGCGCACAAGGAGGGCCCCTCGCTGGGCCTGGGGTGGCAGGTGCTCTTCCACGCGGGCGCCCTCTTCACGGGCGCCATGGTGTGCCACGGCGAGCTGTACCGGCGCCGTCCCGCTCCGCGCGACCTGAGCGCCTTCTACCTCTGGGTGTCCGTGGGCGGCGTGGTGGGCGGCGTGTTCGTCAACCTGGTGGCGCCCGCCGTCTTCAACACCTACTGGGAGCACCCGCTGGCGCTGGCCGCGTGCTGCGCCATCGCCTTCGTGGGACTGCTGCGCGGGCCGAAGGAGGAGACGGTGGTGGCGCGCACGCAGCGCCTGCTGCGCGGGGCGATGCTGGTGGGCGTGGCGGTGCACCTGCCGGCGCTCGTCGCCTCGGACCTGGGGCGCGTGCGCTTCGCCGCGCGCAACTTCTTCGGCGTGGTGCGAGTGCTGGAGCTGTTCCCGGATGATCCGAATCAGCACCAGTACGCCCTGCGCCACGGCGCCATCACCCACGGCTGGCAGTACATCCTGCCGGAGCGCCGGAGCGCCCCCACGGCGTACTACACGGCGGACAGCGGCCTGGGGCTCGCGCTCGCCGAGCAGCGCCGGTGGCGCCAGGCGCTGGGGCTGCCCACCGGGCTGCGCGTGGGCATGCTGGGGCTGGGCGTGGGCAACAGCGCCATGCTCCTGGCCGCCGGGGACGACGCGCGCTTCTATGAAATCAACCCCGTCATCATCGACCTCGCCCGGGGGCAGGGCGGCTTCTTCAGCACGCTGAAGGACACGCCCGCGCACGTGGAGGTCGTCGAGGGCGACGCGCGCATCTCCCTGGAGAAGGAGCTGGAGCACGGCTCGCGCCAGTTCGACGTGCTGGCGCTGGACGTCTTCAGCTCGGATGCCATCCCGGTGCACCTGCTGACGCGGGAGGCGATGGCGCTCTACGTCCAGCACCTGGCGCCGCACGGCGTGCTGGTGCTGCACATCAGCAACCAGCACCTGGACCTGGTGCCCATCAGCCTGGCGCACGCGCGGGCTTCCGGGCTGTTCGCGGCGCTCGTGTCTCGGGAGAACGCGGGCGACGCGGTGGCCAGCGCGTGGATGCTGCTGAGCCCCGACAGGGAGTTCTTCGGCAGCTCCACCTTCCACACGGGCCCGGCGCGCACGCGCAGGCTGGTGCTCCGCGGCGAGCCGGAATACGTCTGGACGGACGAGCGCAGCAGCGTGCTCCAGGCCCTGCGCCCCCGGGCCCGGGGCCGTGCCGTGGCCGACCCGAACGTCACGGACGCGCCCGAGCCGCCGTCGCGCACGCCCTCGCAGTCCGTGGCCGAGCCCGCCGTGCCCTGAGGGAACGCGCGGGCCTTCAGTGCCCCGGCGCGGCGGAGGAGGACGGCGCGGGCTTGACGGTCAACCGCACGTCCAGCGCGGCCAGCACGCCCAGCACCGCGCACGGCAGCACCAGCGTCACGGCGCCGTGGCGCAGGAACAGGTACGGGCCCAGCGTGGAGCCCGCGAGGAACGCCAGCGCCAGGCCCAGGTGCAGCCGCGTGCGCTCGAACTGCACGGCGGAGGGCAGCTCCCGCACGCGCTGCCACAGCCCCGGCGCGCCGTCACCTCGCAGGCCGTCGCGCACCCACGCCAGCATCTGCACCAACTGGATGCCGATGTCCGTGAGCAGCCCCGTCACGTGCGTGGTGCGCACCACCGCGCCGGACACCCGCGTGACGAGCGCGTTCTGCAGCCCCATGGCGAAGGCGATGCCCCAGAGCAGCGCCGGCGCGCGCGTGCCCGGCAGGGACTCCATGCCCACGCCCACGCCGCCCAGCACCAGCGCCTCCAGCAGCAGCGCGGCCACGTGCCGGCCCCGCGTGCGGTGGCGCGAGGCATCCAGCAGCGCCGTGGCGCAGAAGGCCCCGGCGACGAACAGCGCCATCAGCTGCGCGGGGAGCCGCGCCGCGCTCCAGCGGCCCTGGGCCAGGGACTCGCCCAGCGTGGCCATGTTCCCGGACATGTGGGACGCGTGCGCGCCCAGCGCCACGAACCCCACGGCGTTGACCGCGCCGGCCACGGAGGCCAGCAGCACGGCGAGGCGGGAGTAGGCACGGCGGGACTGCGGCGACGACTGGGCACTGAACATGACGGGCGGGCCCGCCCGGGAGGAGGGGCGGGCCGCGCACCCGGGACGCTAGCACCCGGCGCCCCGGCGCGTGTCACGCGAGAGCGGGGCGGATGGCGGACTCGCGCTCGGAGCCCGGCTAGCCCGGCGGCCAGTGGAGCTGGCGGCCCGCGAGCAGGTGCAGGTGGATGTGGAACACCGTCTGGCCCGCGTCGCGCTGGGTGTTCATCACCACGCGGTAGCCCGTGTCCGCGTAGCCCCGCTCCCGCGCGACCTTCGCCGCGGCCATGTAGAGGCTGCCCACCAGCGCCCGGTCGTCCACCGTGATGTCGTTCACCGTGGGGATGTGCTTGCGCGGGATGAACAGCACGTGGGTGGGAGCCTGGGGGTTGATGTCCTCGAAGGCCAGGCAGTCGTCGTCCTTGTAGACGACCTTCGCCGGGATGAGGCCATCGCGAATCTTGCAGAAGAGGCAGTCGGATTCGGGCATGGCCGTGGCTTACCAACCCGCTGGGGGGGCCGGAAGGGACTTCCTCCCTCCAACTGTCCCGCTCAAGGCAGTCGCCACGAATAGCCGGGGTCCGGCACGCAGTCCGCCACGGGCAGCTTCACCAGCGCCACCGGGCCCTCCCGGGCCACCAGGGTGCCCGGACCCTCCAAGCCCACCGGGGTGATGACGTGGCTGAACAGGCGCGAGTCCCGCCCGGGGCCGGTGTGGGGATACAGCGGCACCTTCCGGTGGAAGTAGCTGTAGCCCCCCGCCCACGCCAGGTGCACGGCCTCCACCTTGAGGCCGCACACATCGTCGCGCCGGCCCGCCACCTCCAGCAGCCGGTTGATGGGGCCCTGGTCGTCCCAGGCGCTGTCCCTGGGGCGCACGCGCTCGTACTGGCCCAGCTGTCCGAAGGTGAGCGCCCCGGCGCCCGCGCCGGACAGCAGCGCCCCCGCCGCCACCGCCACCACGGCGGTGCCCCGCGCGGGAGCGCCGCGCAAGAGCCGCAAGGCCGAGTCCAGCCCCACGCCCGCGAGCGCCGCGAACAGGGGCAGCACCGGCACCAGGAAGCGCAGCTCCTTGTGCGGCTGGAGCGCGTGCAGGACGAAGAACGCCGCCGCCAGGAGGGACAACCCCCAGGCCCGCGGCATGGCCACCAGGCACAGCGCGGCCGTGACGACGGTCAGCACCGGCATGGCCGTGCGCAGCACGCGCGGGTAGTAGCCGAAGGGCTCCGTGCCCCACTGGGCCGCCTTGCCCTGGAGCACGTTGAAGTCCAGGTAGACGATGGCCGAGTGGAACCACCGCCCCCAGGTGAGCTTGTCCAGCAGGCCGAAGGCCAGCGCCCACCCGGACAGCACCGCCAGCGCCACCCCCGCCTGCCGCCACTGGCGCCGGCCGAGGAGCACGGCCACCAGGCCCGCGCAGAAGACGCCGTTCTGCAGCCGCAGGAGCACCGCCAGCCCCAGCAGGGACGCCCCCGCCACCAGCGCGCGCCGGGACGCGGCCTTCGGCAGCGCCAGGGCCAGGCCCAGCACCACCGGCAGCGCGGAGGCGTTCTCGCTCATGGCCCGGGGCGCGAAGTACAGGGGCACCGCCGCCAGGGCGAACAGGGCGGCCCCGCCGGACGCCGCCAGGGGCGAGGCCCCGGACGCGCGGGACAGCCGCCACGTGGCCCACGCCGTCGCCGTGCCCACCAGCGCGAAGAAGCCCTTCACCCACGCCAGATAGCCCGCCGGGTCCGTCAGCCCCACGAGCCGGCCCAGCCCGAGCACCGCCGCCACCAGCCCCGGCAGGGCCCAGTTCCGGGCGCCCTGGACGAACTCCCAGGCCACGAGGCCGTAGCCGTAGAGCAGGCGGTGGGCCGGCTCCAGGCTCTGGTAGACCTCGTCCGGCCAGTAGATGCCGTCGTCGTGGAGCGCCCAGTAGAGGCGGAGGGCCGCGCCCAGGATGAGCACGCCCCCCAGCAGGAACAGGCCCAGCCGGCGCTCGAAGGGGGCTTCGGTGTCGCGCCCGGGGACTTCTGTTGGAACCCCGACCAGCGCATCGGCCTGGGGCCCGGCGGCGGCTGTAGGGGAGGCGGGGGGGACGGCGGACACGGTGCGGTTCACCTCCGGAGGCCGGTGGGTGATATCCAGGTCCTGACGATGAAATCCATTCGCATCTCCCAGCTCCTCGAGGACCACGGGCACGACCTGCGGCTGACCCTGATAGCGAGCTCGCAGGGGCTGAACCGCACGGTGGACTCCTCGCGCATCCAGAAGCCGGGCCTGGCGCTCGCGGGCTTCACGGAGCACCTGCACCCCCGCCGCGTCCAGGTCTTCGGCAACACGGAAATCTCCTACCTGGCCACCCTGGCGGAGGACGCGCAGCGCTCGTCCCTGGCCAAGCTCTTCAGCGAGGAGGACCTGGCGTGCGTGGTGGTCACCAAGGCGCTGGAGGTCCCGCGCGCGCTGGTGGACGCCTGCGAGGCGGCGGGCCTGGCGCTGATGACGACGCCGCTGCTCTCCAGCGAGTTCATCGTGCGGGTGCAGAGCTTCCTGGAGGACGCGCTCACGGAGTCCAGCAGCCTGCACGGCGTGCTGATGGACGTCTTCGGCGTGGGCATCCTGCTGCTGGGCAAGAGCGGCATCGGCAAGAGTGAGATCGCCCTGGACCTGGTGATGCGGGGCCACCGGCTGGTGGCGGACGACATCGTGGACGTCACCCGGCGGAAGGGGGCCGTCTACGGCGCGGGTAATCCGGTCATCAAGCACCACATGGAGATCCGCGGACTGGGCATCATCAACATCAAGGACCTCTTCGGAGTGTCCGCCGTCCGGGAACAGAAGAAGATTGAGCTTGTGATTGAGTTGCAGGAATGGGATCCGCACCAGGAGTACGACCGCCTGGGCGTGGAGGACAAGCACCTGCAGATTGTCGGCGTGGACATCCCCCTGTCGGTCGTCCCGGTGCGTCCTGGACGCAACATGGCCACCATCGTGGAGGTGGCCGCGCGCAACCAACTGTTGAAGCTTCAGGGCCACCACTCGGCGCGAGAGTTCGCCGAGCGACTCAATCGAGCCATCGCCCAGGGGGCGATGCGCCGCACCTTGGGAGAAGAGGTCGAGTGACCGCCTCCGCGAAGCAGATCATCGTCATCACCGGCATGTCAGGTTCCGGAAAGTCCACCGCCATCCGGGCGCTGGAGGACGCCGGCTTCTTCTGCATCGACAACCTGCCGGTGCTCCTGCTGCCCAAGCTCACGGAGCTGGCGGGCGGCGGCAACATCGAGCGCATGGCGCTGGTGGTGGACGCGCGCGAGGGCGTCTTCCTCAAGGACGCGCCTCGCGTGCTGAATGAGGTCCGCCGCGCGGGTCACCAGGTGGACGTGCTGTTCCTGGACGCCAGCGACGACAGCCTGATGCGCCGCTTCAGCGAGACGCGCCGCCGTCACCCGCTGGCCCCGGACGGCACGGTGGCGGAGGGCATCCACGCGGAGCGCGAGGCGCTGAAGGACCTGCGGGAGATGGCGGACCAGGTCATCGACTCGTCGGCGCTCAACGTGCACGACCTGAAGCGCATGGTGCAGGGGCGCTTCAGCCCGGAGCCCACGACGGGGCCCAGCCTGTCCATCATGTCCTTCGGCTACCGGTACGGCGTGCCGCCGCAGGCGGACCTGGTGTTCGACGTGCGCTTCCTGCCGAACCCGTACTTCGTGCCGGAGCTCAAGGGGCTCACGGGCAAGAACCCGAAGGTGTCCGGGTACGTGCTGGAGCGCGAGGAAACACAGCAGTTCCTCGACAAGGTCGTGGACCTCTGCCGCTTCCTGTTCCCCCGCTACCAGAAGGAGGGCAAGGCGTACCTCACGGTGGCGCTGGGGTGCACGGGCGGCAAGCACCGCTCGGTGGCGCTGGCGGCGGAGATGGTGCGCCGGCTGTCCGCGGACTACGGCCGCGTGCAGCTGTGGGACCGCGACATCGAGAAGGAGTAGGGCGGCTCAAGGGGCTCCGGTGTCCGGAGCCCCCTTTCAGTGCCGGGTGTCGGTGACGGGCGTGAAGCGCGCCCCGGTGACGCCCTCCTTTTCGAGGGCCTCCTTCACGGCCTCGGAGACGACGAGGGTGACGGGCCAGCCCCAGGGGCGGAACACGCGGGCGCGGCCCACCTGGGCCGGGTCGATGCGCAGGCCCCGGACGGAGCGGTACTGGCCCACGCGCGAGGGGATGCCGTCGCCGGGGCCGTAGCGGTGGAGCTCCAGGCAGGCGGCCTCGTCCACGCAGCGGATGAGGCGCGTGGCGACGAGGAGGAAGTACGGCTCCGGCTGGCCCTCGATGTCCACGGGGATGAGCTGCACGTCCTCCGGGGCCAGGCGCGCGAACACGGCGGCGACGCGCGGGTGCACCACGGGGGTGAGGCTGGCGCCGGCGAGGCTGAAGTCCAGCGGGACCGCCCTCTGTTCGTTGGGGATGTGGAGCGGGCCGGGCGGATCCACGGGGCGCCCGGCGGTGAACATCCACATGTCGCCCACCTCCTTGTCCTCCAGGTCCAGCGGGTCGCCGGGCTCCCAGCGGCCGGGGGCGCGGAAGTCGTCATGCAGGTCGTAGAAGCGGGTGGCCGTGACGGCGCCGGCGCGGCGCGCCTTGCGGCCGCTGACGTGCGGCGTGGTGCCATGCGCGACGATGCGCGCGGCCGGGCGGCGCGGACGGGTGGTGCGGGCGGGAGGAGGGGACTCCTCCGCGACCGACGCGCGCGAGCGCCGGGGCGCGGCGGCGGTGGGTTCGGTACCGCCGGGCAGGGCCAGCCGGTCCGGGGGGCTGCTTGGGGAGGGCCGGTGCCACAGCCGTCGCAGCGCGTTGGTGAGACGCCTGAACATCAAGCGATGTTACCCAAGCGCCTGCTGGAGGGGAGCCCCTCCTGTGAGCTTCCTCGCCCGTTCTCAAGGCAGGCCGGCAGCCGTCCCGGCCCCTCGGAGGGGAGGGGCCCCGGGAAGGGGTTGCCGGGGGCCGCTTCGGGCATGGCCGGGCCGTGAGGGGCATGCCATGGTCCGCGCCCATGACGCCGAGCGCGAGCGCCGAAGCCCCCGCCACGCCCGAAGCCGTGTTCGCCAGCCTGCTCCAGAAGCTGGGGGAAGCAGGCCGCACTCCCTCCGGCGCGGCCGTTTCGCCGAGGACCCCGGAGGCGTTGGCGGAGGCCCTCTTCGACGTCGCGGGCAGGACGGGCGCGGCGATGTTCTCCGTCTGGGCGGCGGACGACACGGACAGCGTCCAGGAGGACGACGAGGGCGATGCGAGTGAAGGGCGCAATGCGGAGCCGTCCGAACGGGTGCTCAACGCGGGCATCACGCTGTTCTTCATCGAGAAGGACGCGTCGGACCGCGTGGGCCTGCTGGGCACGGAGCGGGTCCCGGTGCGCCAGCCCATGGCGTATGGGTTGTATCGACCGCTGGGGAAGGCGCTGGCGGCGCACGCGAAGCGGGGCGTGGATCCGGTGATGCCGAACCGGGGCGTCGCGGCCTTCCCGACAGGCGCGGCGGATCCGGACCTCGAGTTCCGGGTGTCGTTCCGCGACGACGAACCGGGCACCTGGACCACGGCGCTGGCCCGGGACCGGGAGACGCGTCAGGCGTATCCGAGCATCTCCAGCCTCCCGCTCTCCTCCGGCGCGGCGGAGTTCCTCAAGGGCCTCTTCAACCGCCTGGACAAGACGTTGTTCAGCGGCCAGGTGGTGCTGCTCACGGGCGCATCCAACACGGGCCGCAGCACGACCCTGCGCGCGGTGATGGACGCGCTGCCCGACGACGTCCACGCACTGGCGGCGGTGGAGGCGCCGAAGGGCGGGCCCGGAGGGGCCACGGGTGTCGTGAAGGTGGGCGGAGAGCTGACGCTGGTGCAGGCGCTGCGTTCCTTCCTGCGGCAGGACCCGGACCTCCTCTTCGCGGACGAGGTGCGCACGCTGGAGGACATGCAGATGCTCTGCAACGCGGCGTTCACGGGTCACGCCACGGTCTGCGTGCTGGAAGCGAAGACCCCCGAGGAGGGCTACGCATGGCTGACGGAAGCCATGCCGGGACTCCCTGTCCACGCGCTCATCGTGCACCACACGCGCGACGCGGCGACGGGCGCCCTCGCGATGACGCTCCACCAGACGAAGCCCACGGAAGCTGGCAACACGCTACACATCGTCCCGTGGACACCCGGGAGCTGATCAGGTCTCCCGAACCGCCGTCAGCTGCCGCATGCCCCAGGACAACGGAACGCTGCCATCCGCGCGTCGCAGCGGTTCCACGGCCTGGAGGAACGAAGCCTTGAGCGACGCCCGGGCCGCTGGAGACAAGCGGTCCGCGTCATACGTCGTGAGCAGCGACTCCCAGACCTCCTGAGGGGAGCCATCTCCCAGCACGGAGAGCGACTGCACCGTGACGTCCGTGAAGCCCTCGGCGAAGAGCGTCCGCAGTCCGTCAGCGGAGCGGACCCGAGCATCTCCCAGCCAGAAGGGAGGCACGCCCTCCGCGCTCAGCAGGGACTTCATGAGCCCTGCGAACACCTCCAGCGCGTTGCCCGGCGCCAGGTCCCCACCCACGACGATGGACACCCGCCCGCCCGGCTTCAGCACGCGCCGCAGCTCCGCGAGCACCCTCTCCACGTCATCCATCAGCATGAGCGCCAGGTGGCTCAACACGACATCCACGCAGGCCTCTCCGAACGGAAGCGACTGCGCGCGTCCCTGAACCAGCGTCGCCGCACCGTTCAGCCGGGTCCGCGCCGCCGCCAGCTCGTGCTCGCTCATGTCGAGCCCCAGCAGCGACAGCCCCGGCTGCTTCCTCCGGGCCAGTAATTCCAGCAGGTGGCCATCCCCACAAGCCAGGTCGAGCACCGTCAGCGGACGCCCAGCCCCAGGCACCACCGCCTCCAGCAGCGAGTAGCTCGAAGGCGCCGTCACTCCCTCCCGCTCCACAGCAGCGGCACCGAACCACCGCGAAGTCACGCCCGCGAGGCGCGCATGGAAGTCGAGCAGGTAGGACTCAGCAGGGGAGGGCATGGGGCACCTTTTCAGCGCCGGGACTTCTTCTGTCCCGCGTTCGTGGCCTCGGCGTTGAGGGCCAGCACCGAGTACAGGTTCATCGTGTAGACGCTGTTCTCCGGCTCCAGGTCCGAGGCCTTCTGGAAGAAGGCGCTGGCGCGCTCGTAGTCGCGCTGGTGGTTCAGGAGGATCATCCCCATGCGGTTGTAGAGCGGCGCGGGCTTGGGCAGGAGCCCGATGCTGCGCTCCAGCAGGTCCAGCGCCTCCGCCAGCTTCCCCGCCTGCTCCAGCCGCACCACGCGCTGGAGCACCTCCTCCCGCGGATCCTCCACGCGCGCCGCCGGAGCCGGGGGCACGGGCGGGGGCTTCGCCGTCACGGCCGGCATCGGCGCCTGACGGGGCGCCGGCGCACGGGCCGCTGGAGCCGCCGCCACCTTCACAGCCGGAGCCGGAGGCGCGGACTTCGGCGCGGGCGCGGGCGAGACATCCCCCGCGAGCGCCGCCTCCGCGGACGCCAGCGTGCCCACCAGCTTCGTCACGCCGCGCTCCGACAGCGACTCGAACACCGCGCGCAGCTCCAGCTCCGTCACCTGGGTGATCAGCGCCATGTCCGACAGCGCCGTGCGCCCGTCCACGAACGACAGCACGTACGCCTCGAACGGGCTCAGCGGCCGGTTCACCAGGTCCAGCCCCGCGACGATGACCGGCCGCACCGGCGGTCCCTTCGTCTTCGCCTGGGCCTGCGCCTGGAACGACACCACCCGCGTCTCCGCCTGCTGCGGCGGCCTGGGCACGCCGCGCGCCCCCGTCTGCTCCGGCTTCGTGAGCAGCGCGCGCACCAGCGACACGTTGTCCCGGGGCGGCAGGTCCTCCACGCTGCGCACCAGGAGCAGCTCACAGCGCGCGCACTGGAAGTCCCCCGGCTTGCACGACGCACCACAGTGCGGACACGCCAGGTCCTCCGGCGGGTGTTCGAAGGCGTGCGCGTCCGCGTAGTAGTGCTTGCGGATGGCCGCGCGGATGGACCGGCGCACCGCCACGAACGGCAACACCTGCGCCACGCCCACAGTCTTGGCGATCTCCTCCAACGCCCGCTGACGCTGCGGCTCGGAGATGGCCACGTACAGCGCGTCCTGCGCCAGCCGCAGCGGCATGAAGTCGAAGCCCTCCGCCAGCCGCACCGGCACCCGCTCCAGCAGCGCTGGCTCCACCTTCGCCTGCGCCAGCTTCTCCGTGGACACGAAGCGCGTCTTCAGCTCCTGCGCGAGCAGCCGCAGCACCGGCGTCTCGTCCACGCCCAGCCGCACCAGGCACTCGCCCAGCTTCAGCCCCGTCTCCTGCTGCCGCGCGAGTGCCCGGGACAACAGCTCCGGTGTCAGCACTCCATCCAGGACCAACTGCTCCCCGAGCTTGCGCGTCATGCCCCGATTCAAGGACGCCCGGGCCCACCCCGTCCACCGGCATCCACGCCACCTACACCGCTTTCCCGCGCATCCTGTTGCGAACGTGTATGGATGACACTAAGATGGTGTCTAAATTACACAAACCAACGCAGCGGGTGAGGGGGATGCGCGGATGTTCTTCGGGTACATGAAGTCAACGCCGACCACGTACGTGATGCAGTACCGGGACGGCGCGGTGGTCCGGGAAGGCGCGGGCCTGTCGTTCCTCTACTGGAAGCCCGCGACGACGCTGGTGGCCGTGCCGCTGTCCAGCGCGGACATTCCGTTCGCCTTCAATGAAGTCACTCGCGACTTCCAGCCGGTGACCATCCAGGGGCAGCTGACGTACCGGGTGGAGGACCCGCGCCGGCTGGCCGGGCTGCTGGACTACTCCATCACCCCGGGCGGGCGTCACCGCTCGGACGACCCGGAGAAGCTCCCGGACCGGCTGGTGCAGGCCGCGCAGGTGCGCGCCCGCGCGGTGGTGCAGTCGCTGAGCCTGCGCGAGGTGCTGGTGCGGTCCGACCTGCTGGAGTCCCGCGTGCTCGCGGCGCTGGCGGACGCGGAGTCCGTGAAGTCGCTGGGCGTGCACGTGATGGCCTTCTCCGTGCTCTCCATCCAGCCCACACCGGAGATGGCGCGCGCCCTGGAGGCCGCCGCGCGCGAGGCCCTCCAGCGGGAGGCCGACGAGGCCATCTACGCCCGCCGCAACGCGGCCGTGGAGCAGGAGCGGCGCATCAAGGAGAGCGAGCTGGCCACGGAGCTGGTGGTGGAGGAGCGCCAGCGGCAGATCCGCGAGGCGAAGATGGCCGCGGACATCGCGGTGGAGGAGCAGCGCGCCGCCCTCATGGAGCGCTGGGTCCAGAACGAGCGCCAGTCCGCGGACGCGCGCGCGTACACGCTGGAGAAGACGCTGGAGCCGGTGAAGAACGTGGATTGGAAGACGCTGCTGGCCACGTCCGCCAACGGCGGCGACCCCGCGCTCCACATCGCCCTGGCCTTCCGCGAGATGGGCGAGAACGCGCAGCGCATCGGCGAGCTCAATGTGTCGCCGGACCTCTTGCGCTCGCTGCTGCCCGCGGACTCCGGCCCGAACCCCGGACCCCGCTCAGGCCCCACGCCGGCCGTGGCGCCCAGGCCGAACAAGCCCGGCCGCGCGGACGTCCAGCACTTCGACCGCTGAAGCCACCGGAAGGAGGGACGCCATGTTCGAGAAGGTGGTGCTCGTCACGCGCAAGACGCGGCTGGCGGACCTGGTGGTGCGCTTCAACACGAAGAAGCAGGCGAAGTTCTACGTGGAGCGCGCCGGCCAGGACTTCCATGGGTTCGAGGCGGAGGACGACACCTACCGCCGCGCGGTGGACGGCCTGCGCTCGCAGCTGGACGTGGGCCTGCCGGTGCAGCAGGTGGACCGCTCGCTCGTGCCCACCTTCCTCTTCACCGGCAAGGAGGTGGTGGTGGCGGTGGGCCAGGATGGCCTCGTCGCCAACGTGGCCAAGTACGTGGGCAGCCAGCCGCTCGTGGGCGTCAACCCGGACCCGGAGCGCTTCGACGGCGTGCTGCTGCCCTTCCTCCCGCGCGACGCCCGGAGCGCCGTGCTGCGGACCCTGGAGGGCCGCGCGAGGGTGCGGCAGGTGCAACTGGCGGAGGCGCGGCTCCAGGACGGCCAGCGGCTGCTCGCCTTCAACGACCTGTTCATCGGCGCGCGCACGCACGTGTCCGCCCGCTACCAGCTCCGCTACGGCGGAAAAGAGGAGTCGCAGTCCTCCAGCGGCGTGCTCGTGTCCACCGGCGCGGGCTCCAGCGGGTGGCTGTCCTCCGTGTTCGCGCTCGCGCGGGGCCTCACCCGCTGCACGGGCGGCACGCCAGGGAAACCCTGGACGCTCGGCTGGGAGGACGCGCGGCTCGCCTTCGTCGTGCGCGAGCCCTTCCCCAGCCGCCACTCGGGCGCGGACATCGTCGGCGGCTTCGTCACCGCCGAGCAGGAGCTGGTGCTCGAGTCCCGCATGCCCCAGGGCGGCGTCATCTTCAGCGACGGCATGGAGGAGGACTTCCTCACCTTCGGCGCCGGCGCCACCGCGCGCATCCGTCCGGCCGAGCAGAGGGCCCGCCTGGTCGTCCACTGAGACACCGCACCCGATGCGACAGGTCCCAAGAGGAACGCGAGCCCCGAGTATCATTGGACCTCGCGGAGACTCCCGGGATTCCCAGGTGATACAGCCGCATCCGTGTCGGGGCCCGGCCGGTTTCCTACCCACCGAGCGGGAACAGTGGACTCGCCCCGCGGGGCACGCACCGCGCGGGCGCGACGTGCATCTCCTAGAGCGTGGGGAGACCGCGCCCGGCTCCCCGTCCGGCAGACGACACCCTGTCCCTTTCCCGGACCTGAAATTCCAGGCATGGTGGGCGCAGTCGCCTTACCTTCGAAGCGAAGTCGTTGGGGCAGCGGTTCCCAGGTGCAGGCGGAATACTTCGCCGGAGTTGCGTCCGGTCGTTGATGAGCGTAGGACGCAAGCTCCCGGGAAGTAGCTCAGGGGTGATCAATGGTCGGCCTCGTCATCGCATCGCACGGGCGTCTCGCGGATGAGCTCGTCTCTACCGCCGAACAGATTGTGGGCAAGCTGCCCGCCGTGGCCACCTGCAACATCGAGCCGGGGACTCCTGTGGAGGACCTCCGCGCCAAGATGAAGCAGGCCGTGAAGACCGTCGACGAAGGGGACGGTGTCATCATCATGGCCGACCTCTTCGGAGGGACCCCCTGCAAGGAATCGCTGATGATGTGTCAGCGGATGAATCTGGAAGTCCTGGCTGGCGTCAACCTGCCCATGCTGCTGAAGGCCAACTCGCTCCGCTCGGAGCAGATGGCCCTGTCGGACATGGCCCACCAGCTGGCGTCGTACGGCCAGCGCAACATCACCTGTGCATCCGCCCTGCTTCGCGAGGCCCAGCAGCAGCCGCGAACTTGACGGACCCGTACGGGTCGGCGATTCGAGACTGCCGTGATCACCCTGGTCCGCGTCGACAACCGCCTCATCCACGGTCAGGTGGTCGAAGCCTGGCTCCCCCACCTCAAGGTGTCCCGTGTGGTGGTGGCGGACGATGAGGCGGCCTCCAGTCCCCTCATCCGTGCCGCCATGGCGCTCGCCGTGCAGAGCGCCATCGAGGTGCAGATCCTCCCCCTGGCCGAGGTGGACTTCACCGCCCTGTCCAGGGACGGCGTCCGCACCCTCGTCCTCCTGAGGGACGTGGCCTCCGTCCCCTTCGCCTTCCAGCACGGGCTGGCCATGGACCAGCTCAACCTGGGCAACGTGCACTTCGGCACCGGAAGGCGGCAGGTGTCGCCGTCCGTCTTCCTGGCGGAAGGGGAGCTGCAGGCGCTCCAGCAGCTGTCCGCGCAGGGCGTGCGCGTGGAGGCGCGCGCGGTGCCCGCGGAGAAGGCCGTGGACCTGCCGGACCTGACCGAGCGCTGGTCGAAGGCCGGGTGAGGCGGTGAACGTCGGCTGGACCCAGGTGGCGCTCGCGTGTCTCTGGGGGGGGCTGGTGGCCGTGGAGCGCAAGGCGTTCCTCCAGGCCATGCTGTCCCGGCCCCTGGTGGCCGCCACGTTCATGGGCGCCCTCCTGGGCGACGTGGGCGGGGGCCTGTCCGTCGGCATGCTGCTGGAGCTCTTCTACCTGGGCACCGCCAACCTGGGCGCGTCCCTGCCGGAGAACGACACGCTCGCGGCCACCGGCACCGCCGCCGCCGCCGCCACCCTCACCGCCGCCACCGGCGCGGGCTCCACGCCGGCCATCTGGTCGCTGGCCGTGCTGCTCTTCATCTGGCTGGGGCGGGTGGGGCGCCGGCTGGACCGGCTGTTGGAGGGCTACTCCGCCCGGCTCGCGCGCGTGGCGCTGGCGTCCGCGGAGGCCGGCAACCTCACGCGCGCCATGCGGCAGAACCTGTGGGGCATGTGGCCCCACTTCGTGTCCTATGGCCTCCTCACCGGCGCGTGCGCGCTGGCGGGCTACTTCCTGGAGCCGCTGATGGTGGCGCTGCCGCACGGGCTGGTGCGGGGCCTGGCGTGGGCGTACCCGGCCATGGCGTCCGTGGCGGCGGCCATCGCCGCGCAGTCCAGCCACGCGAAGCGCGCGCCCCTGTACGCGGGCCTCGCCGCGGCGGCCGTCACCGCGGCGGTGGTGCTGGCGCAGCTGCAGGAGCAGCGGCCATGAGCACGACGCCCACGCCCATCCCCTCCGCTGCCGCCTCCGCGCCGGCCTTCGTGACGCCCGCGCGGCTGTCGCGGGCCACGCTGCTGCGCGTGTTCCTGCGCTCGCTCTTCCTCCAGGCGTCGTGGAACCCCAAGGGCATGCAGAACCTGGGGCTCGCGTACGCGGTGTATCCGGCGCTGGCGAAGCTGTACCCGCCGGGCCCGCAGCGCGAGGCGGCGGTGCGCAGGCACCTGGTCTTCTTCAACACGCACCCGTACGTGGCGGCGGCCATCGTGGGCGGCGTGGTGAACCACGAGCAGAAGATTGCCCGGGGGGAGGAGACGCCGGACCGGGTGGTGGGCTTCAAGGCGGCGCTGATGGGGCCGCTGGCCGCGCTGGGGGACGGGTTCTTCTGGCTGTCGCTCAAGCCCGCCGTGGGCGGCCTGTGCGCGGCCATGGTGCCGTTCTTGGGCGTCTGGGCGGTGGTGCTCTTCCTGGTGCTCTACAACCTGGTGCACCTGCTCTTGCGCATCCGGTTGTACTGGCTGGGCTTGAGCCTGGGGGACCGGCTGGTGGAGGCCGTGGCGCGGGTGAACCTGCCCGCCAAGGGCGCGCGGCTTCGCGGCGTGGCGGCGGCGAGCGCGGGAGGGCTGGCCGCGTGGCTGGCGGTGAGCTTCGGGGCGACGGCGGGCGGGACCTGGGCGCCGTTCCTGGCGGTGGGGTGCCTGGCGGTGGGCGTGTTGGCGTACGTGCTCGTCAACCGGCGCGTCCCCACCTACGTGGTCCTCTACGTCGCGGCGGGATTGGCCTGCGCGGCGGGCGCCTTTCTGTGAGGACGAACCATTGAGAGAGAAGCAGGAGTCGCACGATGGCCAGTGAAGCCAAGGGGACCTTCGAGATCATCAACGCGCTGGGGCTGCACGCCCGGGCCGCGGCGCAGATGGTCAAGGTGGCCAACCGCTTCAAGAGCGAGGTCTCCATCGAGGCCTCCGGGCAGCGCGCCAACGCCAAGTCCATCATGGGCGTGCTGATGCTCGCGGCGGCCCAGGGCACCCAGGTGACCCTCACCTGCAAGGGCGAGGACGCCGAGACCTGCCTGTCCGAATTGAAAAAGCTCATCGCGGACCGGTTTGGCGAAGCGCAGTAAGCGTCGAAAGGGGAGGTAGACTCCCCCAAGAGGTCAGGAAAAACGTGAGCAGCCAGGCCACCCCTACACTCAGGTTGACGGGCATCGGCGCCTCCCCGGGGGTGGCGGTGGGCCACGCCTTCATCCTGGACCGCAAGCGCATCCGCACCCCCAAGCTGCGCCTGGCGGACGCGGAGGTGGAGCCCGAGCGGATGCGGATGAAGACCGCCATCGACCTGTCCGACCGGCAGCTCGCGGAGCTGAAGGACCAGATTACGCGCACGGAGGGCAGCGACCACGCGCTCATCCTGGAAGCGCACCGGCTGATGCTCCACGACCCCATGCTGGTGGACGAGGTCAACCGCCTCATCGTGGAGGACCGCATCAACGCGGAGTGGGCGGTGCGCCGCACGGCCCGCAAGATCAAGCACCTCTTCGACAACATCCCGGACGAGTACTTCCGCGAGCGCCGCTCGGACGTGGACTACGTGGCGGACCGCATCATCCGCAACCTGATGGGCCAGGTGGTGGACGAGGAGGTGGAGGTGCCCGCGGAGGCGATTGTCGTCGCGCATGACCTGCCGCCCGCGGACGCTGCGATGATGGCTCGCAGCGGCCGCGTGGCGGGCTTCGTCACCGACCTGGGCGGACAGACCAGCCACACCGCCATCGTCGCCCGTGCGCGGGAGACGCCCGCGGTGGTGGGCGCGGGGCGCGCGAGCGAGCAGATTTCTCCCGGCGACCTCGTGGCCATGGACGGCATCCGCGGCGTGGTGCTGGTGAACCCCACGGAGGACCAGCTGACGCTCTTCCGGGAGGAGCAGCGCCGCTACCTGGAGGGCGAGCAGCTGGCGCTGGCCACCAAGGACCAGCCCGCGGTGAGCACGGACGGCTTCCGCATCCGGCTCAACGGCAACATGGAGTTCCTGGAGGAGATCCCCTCCCTGCTGGCTCACGGCGCGGAGGGCATTGGCCTGTACCGCACGGAGTTCATGTTCCTGGACCGCAAGACGGCGCCCACGGAGGAGGAGCACTACCGCGCCTACAAGCAGGTGCTGGAGGCCATGGGGGGCAGGCCCGTCACCATCCGCACGCTGGACCTGGGCGGCGACAAGGTGCCGGGCAAGACGAAGCACGAGAAGGAGCCCAACCCGGCCATGGGCCTCAGGGCCATCCGCTACTGCCTGTCCAACCGGGAGCTGTTCCGCGTCCAGCTGCGCGCCCTCTTGCGCGCCAGCGTGCACGGCAACCTGCGGCTGATGTTCCCGCTCATCTGCGGCGTGAGCGAGCTGCGCGAGGCGCGCAGTGAGCTGGAGGCGTGCCGCACGGCGCTGGGGCGCGCGGGCGTGCCGGTGGGCAAGCGCTTCCCGGTGGGCATCATGGTGGAGACGCCCAGCGCGGCGACCATCGCGGACCGGCTGGCGCAGGAGGCGGACTTCTTCTCCGTCGGCACCAACGACCTCATCCAGTACTCGCTGGCCATCGACCGGCAGAACCGCGAGGTGGCGTACCTCTACCGGCCGCTGCACCTGTCGGTGCTGCGCATGCTCCAGAACATCGTGGACGCGGCGAAGGCCGCGAACATCCCCGTCTCCATGTGCGGCGAGATGGCGGGCGACCCGCTCTTCACCCTGGTGCTGCTGGCGCTGGGCTTCGACGAGCTGTCCATGACGTCGGGGCAGATCCCGGTGGTGAAGCGCCTGATGCGCCGGGTGAGCCGGAGCGAGGCCGTGGAGATGCTCCAGGGCGCCATGGAGCTGACCACCGCGGAGGAGATCGAACGCTTCGTGCGCACGGAGATGGACCGGCGCTTCAGCAGCCAGGAGGGCTCGCTGCTGGCGCCGGCGAGGGACCCGGAGCCGGAGCCCGTGTAGGCCCCGCTCCCCCCGGTGAACGCGAGGGGGAGAGGGGTCGCCGTTTCCACGTGGAGTGCACACCTTGGTCGGACACGAATGCAGGAGGCAGCAGCGTGTTCAAGCCAACGGACATTCAGCGAGGCATGACGGTGCGGGACCGGGACGGCGAGGCGCTCGGCGGCGTCGTCGCGGTGGACCCGCGCGGGTTCACCATCGGCAAGGGGCACATCTTCGAGCGGGAATACCCGGTGCGCTTCTCCGACGTCGCGGACCTGGACGGGGACGACGTCTACCTGCACCGGGACCTGGCCAGCCTCCCGGGCGCCGTGCTGGCCGAAGGCGCGCTCGACCTGGACGAGGAGACGCGCCACGACATGGAGGACGCGTCGCACGCAACGCAGCGGCCAACGGGCTACACGCACGACCTGACGGGCGCGCTGGTGCCCATGGAGTAGCCGCTGGCCTCGAAGCCGGGCTGCATGGGCCGTGAGGGGGGCAGGTGCTTCCTCGCGGCTCATTCGCGTTTGAGGATGACCCCCTCGTCGCTGACGGCGTAGCTGGCGCCTGCGTCCATGACCTCCGACTTGAGGCCGCAGCGCTCTTCTTCCTGTGGCGTGAAGTGGATGAAGGTCATCTTGTCGCCACGCTGAACCCAGGCGTCATACGTCGAGAGCCGGAACAGGCACTGGGTCATGGGGTCTGCGCCACTGGGGGCATCTCGCCCCGGGGGCATGAAGTCATCCATGGCGATTTGAAGGGCCTTGAGCTGGGGGCCTTGGACGGTGATGGAGTCCTCCTTGCGCCATTCTGGAAACTGGATGCCCTGCGCCACCTCGGGAGGTGCCACGGGGGCCGGCCGGTGAAGGTGCATGCACCCCGACGCTGTGAAGAGCAGCAGTGCCAGGCCCAGACGCTTCATGTGTCCTCACTCCCAAAGGGCTTTGACCACGAACTGTACGGTCACTGTCCGCGCAGGTCGTCCGTGACTCGCTTCACGGGGATGAATTGACCGTCCTCGAGGAGGAAGACAGTCCGTTCCTGGAAGTCATAGAGGCGCACTTCACACGCGGGGTTGAACATCAGCCGGAAGTAATACCGCTGTGTGCGCGCCTGGAGCTCCTCTGGCGAGAAGCCCGTGATTGCAGGATGGCTGTGATAGTCCGCGTAGATGTTGATGGTTCGGGCGTCGGGGTCCGCGACGCGCTCCGGTGGCTTGCAGGACTTCCTTCCTCCAGGCAGTGGCAGAGGATGGCCGAGCGTCGAGGGGTAGCTCGCATAGAACGGAGATTCGAAGTTCCGTGGGTAGATGACGCCACAGTACTCCTGCCCCTCGCGAGAGTTTCCTGCCGTGGCGCCGGGCATCTGCCTCACTGCCTTGCAGAGCTCGGGAGCCAGGGTCATCAGACTGTCGAAGGGGCCCACCATGGGGCCGGCAACGACGAGCCGGCGCTCCTCATCAATCCAGAACCGCGAAGGTCCTCCCCCCGCGCACCCCAGCAGCATGGCCAGGACTCCCCAGGCGGCGGTGCCTGCGCGTGAAGTGGCGGGTCGCGTCGTCGGCGTCATGCCACGACGCTAGTGGTGGCGTCTGACGCTGCCCGCGCCTCACCTGGGATGGGAGTCGTCGCCCCCCGCGATGGCCCCATCCTCGTCGTTTGAGTCGTCGTCCTGGCCGCCGTGACGGTTGTGTTTGGGTGACAGCAGCCGGGAGAGGGGGCGCAGCACCACCAGCGACACCAGGGCCAGGACCACGGTGGCGACGACGGCGACGTACAGGCCCAGGCCGCACGCCAGGCCCATGGCCGCCGTCACCCAGAGGTTCGCCGCCGTGGTGAGCCCCTTCACCACGCCCCCGTGGCGCAGGATGACGCCCGCGCCCAGGAAGCCGATGCCCACGACAATCTGGCTGGCGACGCGGCTGATGTCCGCACGCGCCCCGCCCGGCGCCTCTCCCGGCAGCACGAGGTGCTGCGTGTAGACGCTGGAGAGCGTGAAGCAGCACGCCCCCAGCGCCACCAGCATGTGCGTGCGCAGCCCCGCGGCCTGGTTGCGCGCCTCGCGCTCCACGCCCAGCACGCCGCCCAGGAACGTGGCCAGCACCAACCTTCCGATGAGGACGTGAGCTTCCATCGGGGCGCGACGCTACTCGCCCAGGTCGATCTTCTCGTCCTTGTCCGCGTCGTTCAGTTCGGGATTGGGCAGCGTGTCCAGCGTGGCCACCAGCAGCTTGTAGGACGGCACCACGTAGGGCGCCACGTCCTGGCCCAGCTCGTTGACGTACTGCTCCTTGCGCTCCACGTACTTCTTGTCCTCGGAGTCCCAGCTGCCGCCGGCCTCCGCGGCCCAGACCTCCTCGCCGTCGCGGCAGCGGATGAGCTGCGCCTTCACCGCCACCTCCGCGCCGTCACCCACGCGCTTCACCGTGGGGTCCAGCCAGAGCACGCCCTCGATGCCCTCCGCGCACTGGTCCTTGAAGGTGCCGTCCGTGGGGCGCTCGGGCAGGGACGTGTTGGCCTTCACCAGGTAGTCCCGGTTCTGGTTCAGCCACTGCCGGGCGATGAGGCTCCACAGGTCCCCCACGTACTGCTGCCCCCGCGGGAACGGCTGCGTCACCACCGCCAGCCGCTTCACCTGCTGCCGGTCCACCGTGGCGTAGTCGGGGCGCAGGCGCTGGCTCTTCACCGTGCTCGCGCACCCCGTGAGCACCATCAGGCCCAGCACCGCGCCCACCCGCTTGAACGTCCCCATGGCTTAACGCTCCCGAAGAAAAGAACAGCCCCGCGCTTCCCTTCAGGGGAAGGCGGGGCCGTGAGGTCCGGCGCGGGATATTAAGCGCTTCCGCCGTGCTGTCAGGCGGCGCGTGTGGAGGACGTGTCCCCGCCGGTGGAGGAACCGCCCTCTGGCGAACGCCCCGCGTCACGCTGCCGCTTGTCGTGCATCAGCTGCATCACCGCCGCCAGCACCGTGAAGGACACCAGCAGCGTGGTGATGAGGCCGATGCAGGCCACAAGGCCCATGGAGCGCAGGCCGTTGTGGCTGGCCACCAGCAGCGCCGCGAAGCCCGCCACCGCCGTCAGCGTGGAGGACGCCACCGCCGCGCCCACGCTGCGCAGCGCCACCAGCGGGGACGTCCCCTCCAGGAAGCGGTGCAGCAGGTACAGGCCGTGGCTCACGCCGAAGCCCAGGAGGATGGGCAGGATGATGATGTTCATGAAGTTCAGGCGCAGGTCGAACAGCGCCATGAAGCCCATCATCATCGCCAGGCCCACCGTCAGCGGAATCACGGACGCCAGCGCCAGCTTCGCGTTGCGGAAGTCCGCGAAGTGCATCACGAGGATCCACAGCGCGGTGAGGATGACCGTGAGCTTCGCGTCCTTGAGCACCATGCGCGCCAGCGACGCGTACAGCTGCGTGGCGCCCGCGGCGCGGAACTCCTTCTCCACCGGCGCGCCCGTGGGCCCGCCCTCCGTGAACTTGCCCGGCGTCACCATGGCCTTGATGGAGCTGGTCTGGTCCGCGAACTGGAGCATCTGCTTGCCGTCCCACAGGTCCACGCTCGGGTAGATGAACGTGAGGTAGCCGTGGTTCTCCGGGCTCGTGGTGGGCAGGTGGCGGAACTGCGACGCGTAGATCTCCGGCACGTGGTGCACGTCGAAGGGCCGGGCCTCCAGCATCTTGAAGAACATGGCCGCCTTCTCCTGCGTCTCCGGCGGCAGCGCCTTCACGTCGATCTCCTTCAGCTCCTCCTGCCACTCCTCCAAAATCTTCGCGTTCGCCTGGGAGATGCCCTCCGGCGGCACGAAGGTGAAGAGGCTCATCACTTGGGAGATGGCGGGGCGCTTCTTCGGATCCGCCGTCAGCTCCTTGTAGAGGGCCTCCGTCTCCGCCAGGTCCTGGGTGTAGACGGCGAGCGGGTCGCTGGCGATCTTGAAGCGCGCGTTGATTTCATCCTGCAGCACCACGGACGGCTGGTTCGCCGGCATCAGCGCGCGGGTGTTGTAGTTGAAGCGCACGCCGTAGGGCAGCCGCGCGAAGAAGCCCGCGTCCGCCGGGGGCTCGCCGCTCTTCCACGGGATGGCCGCGCCGCACACCACCGCGACAATCACGCAGCCCACCGCCAGCACCAGGCCGGGGCGGGGGATGCGCAGCTCCTTGCCGGACGCGTTGATCGCGGGCGGCGGCTTCATCACGCCAATGAGCTTCTGCGGCAGCTCCGGGTTCCTGCGCCCGGCGAGCGCCAGCAGCGCGGGGCACCAGGAGAAGAGCGTGAAGCCCAGCATCAGCGTGCCCGTGCCGGCCAGGAAGCCGAACTGGGAGAAGCCTTTGAACTCGCTCACCATCAGCACGTAGAAGGAGCCCGCCACCACCACCGCGGACACCAGCGCAGGGCGGCCCGCGTTGATGACCGCGTCGCGGATGGCCACGTCGTAGCGCTTGCCCGCGCCCAGCTCCAGGCGCGTGCGGAAGATGAAGTGGATGCCGTAGTCGATGCCGAACCCCATCAGGATGCCGCCCAGGATGGAGGTGATCATGTTGAGCTCACCCAGCGTCGCGTAGGTGAAGCCCAGCGTGTACAGCGTGCCCGCCACCGTGCCGCTCACCACGATGAGCGTGGGCGCCCACTTGCGGAAGAACGCGATGGTGATGGCGAAGATGGCGACGAGCGCGATGACGGTGACCGGCTGGAGCGAGTCCTCGATGGCGTACGAGTCGTCCACCGCCGTCTTGTAGGAACCCGTGAAGCCGTAGGCGACCGTCTTCTTGTCGCCCATCTTGTAGTAGTCCTCCACCAGCTGCACGCCGGCCTTGTTGCTGCGGGAGTACTGCTCCAGGTCCACGCGCAGCTTGTCCACGTACTCCTTCGTCTTGCCAATCTGGTTGGTGTCCCACATCGGCTTGATGAGGAGCAGCAGCAGCTTGCGGTCCGGGGAGATGTAGTAGTCGTCCGCGATGCTCTTGTTGCCAACGCTGGAGTACTTGTCGACCAGGTCCTGCAGGTCCAGCTTCACCGGCTCCGTCTTCTTGATTTCGATGTAGAAGGGGTTCGCGCGGCGGATCTGATCCTTGAGGAACGCCATGATGCGGCGCTTGCCCTCGGCCAGGTCCTCCGTCTTCACGAACAGCACCATGTTGTTCTGCACGAACTCGACGGGAATCTTGTAGGTGATGGAGCGCGCGTGCTCCTTGTCCTTGCCCACCATGTCGGCCAGGTCGTCCGCGACGCGCTTGAGCGTGGCCTCGTCATCGCCGCGCAGCGCGACCATGAAGAAGCCGCTGCCGCCCACCATGTCGATGACCCGCTTGACGTCCTTCACCTCCTGGAGGTCCTGGGAGATGAGGTCCAGCTGGTTGGAGTTGATGGTCAGCTTCGACGTGCCCCACACGGCCAGTCCGAGCAGCAACAGCAGCACGGTCATGACGGTGCCTGGGCGCCGGACCAGCATCTCCGCGTAGGCAAGGGCGAGACGGGGCGGGGGATGGGACGAGGGATTGCCGCTCATGGGCGCGGGACCCTACCGCCGAACGCCCCTGCCCGGAAGCGAAGCCCGGAGTGCCTGTCCGCTCCACCTCCGCGCGAGCCAGGGCCCCCCATCCCCGGGGGAATAAATCGCGACTTCAGTGTCCTGGCGGCCCGGCCAGGGGGAGGACCTGTCCTTCCGCCCCATTGGTGGCGGGCGCGTCACGGGGCGGGAGGAGGAACGGGAGCGGATGGCGCACGAAGCGCATGAACACCGCGCCCAGGAAGCGCAGCCCCTGGCTCAGGGGGACGTCGCGGGCGCGCAGGGCCACGCCCAGGGCCAGCGCGAAGGACACGCCGAAGTTGACGATGCCGACCAACAGCACGCCCCCCACGGCCGCCAGGAAGCCGGGCTCCAGCACGGCGGAGGTGCCCAGCGCGCAGCCGGCGAGGGCCAGCGAGCCGAAGGAGAAGGTGACGTGGCGCACATCCAGGTGGATGCCGAAGAAGCTGCCCACGCCCGGCATCACCGCCAGCAGCACGCCCAGGGCGACGCTGCCTCCCACGCCCGCGGCGTGGTGCTCCAGCGCGTCCGCCACCTTGCGCGCGCCGTTCACGCCCACGAGCGTGCGCAGCACCCGGTGATGGGCCAGCGCCTCCGGCAGGCGGCGGTAGACGATGAAGTTCTCGAACCAGCCCGCGGCCACGCTGGACGCCCAGAGCAGCACGCCGGTGAGCGCGGCGTAGAGGAGCGTGGCGCTCTTCCAGGGATGGAGCGTGTCCACGACGGAGCGGGCCTTCTCCTGGGACAGGAACGCGTGCCCCGTGAGCGCCTGGAAGCCCAGCGCGAACGCCACCGCGACGGGCAGCACGCACCCCAGGTTGCCCAGGATGGCCGCCAGCTGGGAGCGGGTGACGCGCGGCACCAGCGCCGCCAGTCGCTCCATGCGGCGGGGGCCGGTGTCCGGGCCCGCGTCCTCGCCCACCGCGGCCGCCAGCGTGGAGGCCGTCATGGACGGCTGCTTGGTGGCCAGCGTGAAGCCCAGCAACTGCATCAACACGAAGCCGCCCGCGTAGTTGAGCGCGACGAAGAGGCCCGCGAAGAAGGGGGCCAGCGGCAGGGCCGTGAGGACGAACTTCAGCGCGGCGGCGAACGCGGTGACGAGCCCGCCGCCCGCGGCCGAGTGCACCATCTGGTGGAACTCGGCCTGCGTGGAGGTGATGTAGTGCTCGCCGGTGTTGCCGGTGCGCTCGATGATTTTTCGCGCCATCAGCCGCGAGTTGCGCCTCACCAGCGCGCGCACGGAGCGGTCCGCGTGCGCGAGCCGCAGCAGGTCCGACAGGAGCGCCAGCGCCTCGCGCCAGCGGGGCTCACCGCGCGGCGCGCCCAGCACCCGCGCGATGGCCTCCATCCGGTCCAGGCCGCGCCGGATGCGCTCCAGCCGGTACACCAGGTCCACGCTGACGCCGGAGTCCTCCAGGTGCCGGGTGACGGTGCGCACCACGCCGCGGCAGTCCTCCACCCCGCGCGCCAGGTCCGCCAGCGCCTCCTGGGCCCCGTCGCGCGCCAGCACCGCGTCGCACACCAGCCGCAGCCGCAGGAACGGCGACGCGCGGAAGGACAGCTCCGGGGTGCGGTCGCGCACGTCCTCCGCCAGCCCCAGCCCCGCCACCTGCACGCCCAACAGCACCAGCGCGTCCATCAGGTCCCCGCGCACACGCGAAGCCGGGGTGGGCTCCGGTGGGGGCGGCTCGCCCACCAGCGCCGTCAGCCGCGCCAGCAGCATGGGGGACAGCGCGCCCAGCCACTCCGCGTCCTCCGGCACCGGGAACAGGTGCAGGAGCAGCTCCGACAGCTTGCCCGGCTCCGGCGGCGTGGGCAGCACGCCGCGCACGAAGCGGTCCGTCAGCTCGGAGAAGAAGCCGTTGCCCGCGCTCAGGCCCACCTGGGCGAAGAGCTTCAGCCCCCGGCTGCCCGCGCACACCCCCGCCACCAGCCGGGTGACGGACGCGCGCAGGGCGCTCTCGCCCTCCAGCACGCGCACCAGCAGGGCCAGGCGGGAGTTCGCGGGGGACAGCGCACCGTCATCCACGTCCGTGAGTCCGTGGGCGGGGATGCGGTCGCGCATCCAGTGGATCCACCGCTCCACCCACTCCAGGCGCGGCTCCAGGCCGTCCCCCGGAACGTCCGCCAGGAGCCGCAGCAGGTCCCTCACGGCGGGGTGGCCCGGAGCGCGAGGCGCGTACTGGACGCAGAACGCGTCCATCTCACGGTCGGACGGCGCGCCACGGAGCAGCAGCTGCGAGCCGGGGCTTGTCACAGTCATTCGCCAGGCGCTCCGGAGGAGGGGGAACGCCCAAGCCTACCCGGCCCGCGCCTCCCCCGGAACCCGCAGGGACGGCGAGGGCCTGGTTGCCTGGCTGCCCAGGCAGCAGGTGACTGGATTACTTCAGCTTCACCGAAGCCAGCTCATCGTTCTTCTTGCGCATGGCGCCGAGCAGCGCGTCCCAGCCGCCCTCCTTGAAGAGGGGGCGGACCTGATCATCGCGGATGCCGGTGAGCATGGAGTCGCCCAGCACGGACACGTCCACGACCTTCCAGGTGTTGCCCACCTTCTCCACGGCGTACTTCAGCTTCATCTCCTGCTTCTTCAGCGGGTGGTTGATGAAGATGGTGGAGCCCACGAGCGCCTTGTCACCCGTCACCTGCGGCTCGTCGTAGGTGATGGAGTCCAGGTTCTTGAAGTTCTCTCGCACCTTGGGGAAGGCGATCTTCGCGAAGAGGCTCTGGAAGAGCTGGGTGAACTCCTTGCGCTGGGCGTCCGTGGCCTTGGTCCACTCGTCACCCAGCAGGAAGAGGCCCTGCTGGTCGCTGCCCAGGTTCTCCAGGGCCTTGAGGTCCTTCTCGTAGCGCACGGACTGCACCACGGTCTTCACCGGCTTGGTGACGGCTTCGGAAGCCTTGGGCGCGGCGGCGAGCGAGGGCACGGCGAAGGTGAGGGCAACCAGGAAGGGAAGGGTGCGAAGGCGGGCGATGGTGTTCATATGGGTCGGTGACCTCCAGAAGAAGGGCGCGGGTCCTGTAGCCAGGGGAACGCCGCGCAAACCATTAAATTCAACCGGCGAGCAGACACACCCCTGCACGTTGGGGCCGCCTGCCCGACGCGTGCTCCCGCCGAATAATCCCCTGAATCAGCGGGTTTGACTCTGCTGGGACCGCACGTTTACTGTCCGCCCCCTGCGCTGTGTCACCGAATTAGCGCGAAGCCCGAGAAGACATGCCTACCGACTTCCTGTTCACGTCTGAATCCGTCACCGAGGGCCACCCGGACAAGATCGCCGATCAGATCTCCGACGGTGTGCTCGATGCCATCATCGCCAAGGATCCGCAGGCGCGCGTCGCCGTGGAGACGCTCGTCAAGACGGGCCTCGCCATCGTCGCGGGCGAGGTGACGACGAATTGTTACGTGGACATCCCGAAGATCGTCCGCTCGACCATCACGCGCATCGGCTACACCGATAGCTCCATGGGCTATGACGGCAACACCTGCGGCGTCATGGTGGCCATCGAGGGCCAGAGCCAGGACATCGCCCGGGGCGTGGACAACAAGAAGGACCAGGGCGCCGGCGACCAGGGCATGATGTTCGGCTTCGCGTGCGACGAGACGCCGGAGCTGATGCCCGCGCCCATCCACTACGCGCACCAGCTCACCCGCCGCCTGGCGGAGGTGCGCCGCAAGAACCACCCGTGGATCCGCCCGGACGGCAAGAGCCAGGTCACGGTGGAGTACAAGGACGGCAAGCCGCTGCGCATCGACGCGGTGGTGCTGTCCACGCAGCACGCGGAAGAGGTCTCCAACAAGAAGATCCAGGAGGCCATCCGCGAGGACGTCATCCTGAAGGTCCTGCCGAAGAAGCTCATCGACAACAAGACCAAGTTCTTCATCAACCCGACGGGCCGCTTCGTCATCGGTGGCCCCATGGGCGACTCGGGCGTCACGGGCCGCAAGATCATCGTGGACACCTACGGCGGCATGGGCCGTCACGGTGGCGGCGCGTTCAGCGGCAAGGACCCGTCCAAGGTGGACCGCTCGGCCGCGTACATGGGCCGCTACATCGCGAAGAACGTCGTGGCGGCGGGCCTGGCCAGCCGCTGCGAGGTGCAGGTGTCCTACGCCATCGGCGTGGCGGAGCCCGTCAGCGTGATGGTGGAGACCTTCGGCACGTCCACCGTGCCGGAAGAGCAGATCTCCCGCGCCGTGCGTCAGGTGTTCGGCCTGCGCCCGCGCGAAATCACGGAGCACCTGGACCTGCTGCGGCCCATCTACCAGAAGACCGCCGCGTACGGTCACTTCGGCCGCTCCGAGAAGGAGTTCACCTGGGAGCGCACGGACAAGAAGGACGCGCTGCGTGAGGCGGTCGCCGCCCCCGCGCCCAAGACGCGCACGCCCCGCCTGAAGGCGGTCTGACGCACCGCGAGCATTCCGCTGGAAATCCGCGCGCTCGTCCCCCTGGGGCGGGCGCGTCTTCATTTCCGGGCATGCGGGCGTGCGGTGGTCGGGCGCGCACGGTGGGTGAATTGTTAGGACACGGGCATGCCGACTCCGGGTGCCACGTCTGGCTGGCGCGTCGTGCTGCTCACCGTGGCTCCCGCGGTGGCGCACGACTTCACGTTGGCGCTGCGGGCCCAGGGACACGACGTGGTGGCGCTGGGGGTGCCGGCGGGCACCCGGGGCCTGCGTCCGCTGGACATGGAGGGCTGGGCGGAGATGGGGCGGCTCTTCGAGGCCACGCCTCCGTCGGTGGACGTGCTCCTGGTGCGCGAGCGGGCGCACCTGACGCCCCGGCTGGCGGAGCTGAGGCCGGACCTGCTCCTGTGCTTCTTCTTCCCGTGGAGGCTGCCGCCGGAGGCGCTGGCGCTGCCGCGATTAGGGGCGGTGAACGTGCACCCGTCCCTGCTGCCGCTCTACCGGGGGCCGTGTCCGCTGGGGTGGGCGCTGCGCGAGGATGCCCACGAGCTGGGGCTCACCTTCCACCGCATGGAGGCGAGCTTCGACACCGGGCCCGTGCTCGCGCAGGGGACGTTCCCGGTCCGGGACGAGGACACGGAGGAGGTCGTCTTCGAGAAGCTGATGCTCGCGTCGCGTCAGCTGCTGCCCCGGGTGGTGGAGCGCGTGGCGCGCGGGGACGTGGGGGAGGCGCAGGTGGAGGCGGACGCCACGTTCGCGCCCTTCTTCGAAGCGGAGTACCGGGACATCGACTGGCGAGACAGCGCGCGCGCCGTGCACCTGAAGGTGCGCGCGTGCCGCTTCGCCGGCTGGCGTGAGGGCAAGGGGGACGCGAGGGCGCGGCTGCAGGGCCGTTGGGTCCGGGTGCAGCGCACGCGGCCCTGGAGGGGCGAGGATCCTCATTCTGCGCCGGGCACGCTCCTGGCCCGGCAGGGGGACGAGCTCCTGGTGCAGTGCGGGGACACGCCGCTGTGGGTGGTGTCACACGCGCCGGAAGAGCCCTGAATCTTGGCGGGCAGCCGGGCGGATGGGGGCCTTGGGTGGCGCCTGCCAGCGGGCGGACACACAGAAGATGCACAACGCGCAGCGGGCGCGGACATCCACCTGACGCAGCTGAGGGCGAGCGTCAACGAGCAGGCCGTCTACGAGAACGCGGTGCGCAAGCGGCCGCGGGCGTGGATCTGGCGCTGCCACGTGGACCTGTCGAATCCGGAGCCTTCGTTGTGGGAGTACCTCAAGCCGTTCGTGGAGCAGGACGACGCGATGGTGCTGCGCATCCCGGAGTACGAGCGCGAACTGTCCAGCCCGCAGCCGTTCTTCATGCCGGCCATTGAGCCGTTCTCCATCAAGAACCGGGAGATGCGCGACTCGGAGCTTGAGGAGCGGCTCCGGCACCACGAAATCCCCACGGCCCTGCCGCTGGTGGTGCAGGTGTCGCGCTTCGACCATTGGAAGGACCCGGAGGGCGTGGTGGCGGCGTGGCGCATCGCCTGCGAGCAGACTCCGTGCACGCCGGTGCTGCTGGGCAACATGGCGACGGACGACCCGGAGGGGCAGCGGGTCTACGAGCAGGTGATGCGGCACCGGGACGAGCGGATCCTCGTGCTCAGCCGCGAGGACACGGCGCTGGTGAACGCGCTCCAGCGTCGCGCGGCGGTGGTGGTGCAGGAGTCCATGCGCGAGGGCTTCGGGCTCACGGTGGCGGAGGCGATGTGGAAGGGCACGCCTGTCATTGCGCCCAGCGCATCGTGCAGTTGCGGCGCAACCCGAAGCTGCGCCATCAACTGGGGCGTCACGCCCACGAAACGGTGCGCCGCCGCTTCCCGCCCACGCGCTACCTGGAGCAGTACCTGGACCTCTTCAACTCATCCGAGGCCCGCTACCACCTGCCGCACTTGATGGCGACGTGAGTCAAGTCGTGGAGCAGGCGCGTGTGCGCGGGCCCGGTCGAGCACGGGTGCTGGGGCACCACGCGCTCGCGACGGTGCGCGTGGTTCAGCCCGCAGCAGGCTCCAGCTTCCAGGGGACGAGGTTGTAGTAGTCGTCCTTGCCGTAGAGGCTGCCGTCGTTCCCGTAGAAGCCGAGCGACTTGTCCGTGCGGCGGTCGCCCTTCTCCGCCTGCCAGCGGCTGCGGATGTAGTACTCGTCCGACTTGCCCGGCACGGGGATGAACTTCCACGGCACCAGGTCCGCAGTGTTGTCCCGGTGGTAGAGCTTGAGCGCGTCGTCGGTGAAGGACAGGTGGAAGTCCAGTCGCTTCTCGCCCAGGTCCGCGCGCCAGCGGCTGCGGATGTAGAATTCGTCCGTCTTGCCCGGCACGGGAATCAGCTTCCAGGGGACCAGGTCGGTCGTGTTGGTCTCCGGGTACAGCTTCACGTCCTCCCCGACGAAGCCCAGGGACATGTTGATGCGCTTCTCGCCGGGATCGGCGCGCCAGCGGCTGCGGAAGTAGAACTCCTTGTTCGCCAGCGAGGAGACGTCGGGGCGGGTGAAGCCTTCGGTCCGGAGGTGCTGATCCACGGCGCGCACCATCCAGGTCTTCTTCTTCTGGAGGTCCGGGACATTGGGGAAGTGGGCGGCCGTGAAGAGCTCGTACAGCGGCCTCAAGTCGAGTTGAAGCGGCTTGGGGTCCTGCCGGATGGTCTTCACCCACTCGTCGAAGTCCGTGTTGGGCGTGCCGCCCACCCACTGGATGCTGTCGATGGTCAGCCCGCTGGATTGCTTGAACGCGGAGCTGGAGGAGGTGGAGGTGCTGCTCCCCGTGCTGGCGGTGGCGCCCTGGTAGGTGGCCGACGCGGAGGTGGAGATGTCGACGCCCCGCTCCACGAGCTTGGAGTACTCCTGCGCCTTGATGTGGATGCGCTGGTACATCCGCCCGCCGAAGGTGACCTCGTGGGCGTAATGCGTTCCGAACGTCTTGATGAACTCGGCGCAGTCGGACTCCGACGTGAGCTTCGCCACCGCGCTGGTGAGCCGGCTGCTCAGCGGCAGCTTCTGGGGGAAGTTGTCGTTCAACTGGATCGAGCAGTCCTCGAAGTAGCTCTGGACGAAGGTCTCGATGGTTTCGTTCGAGCCGCTGGTCTTCTCGAGCTGCCGGTACGCGATGCTGGCGCTGAACGACACCAGTCCGGGGACGTCCAGGCCCGCGCTGACGGTGTGCTCGAAGGAGTGCGCGAAGTCGAAGGAGGAGAACCAGGTCTGCGTGCGGGACGTCCGTTCGCCTCGGGACTCCGGGAGGTAGGTGGTCCCCTCGGGGATGTAGAGGCTCCTGTCCGGCGTGAGCTGCGTGCAGGACTCCGGAGATATCTGGATGATGCTCTCCGTCGTGGCGCCTCCACCGTCCCGGATGCGTTGGCTCAGGTCCAACGGGTTGATGCGGATGATGTCGTAGCACCTGCCCAGGAAGTCGATGTTCTTGTAGGGGACGGTGCCGTCGAACTTGTTGAAGTCGATCTGCATTGTCTCGGCCATGCGCGGAACTCCCTGAATGGGGTTGGCGGTGGGCATTCCTGAAGGTCGTGCCGGGCCGGACGGGTAACCGAGCCGTCTGGCTGATGGAACCGGACCTGCCCCGCGGGCCGAGGCGAAACCGAGGCGAATGTCCGGAAGCCCGCGCTGTCGAGCGGGGGCTGTCCTGGAGCGGAAGGTCCTCTCGCCGCGAAGGGCAGCTGAAGGGAGGGCCGCTTCGAGTGGCTCAGCGCGAGTTGACTCCGTGTACCGCGTGGAAGCGGGCACGCCGGTCATCCTGTCCCATGGCCGCGACGGGGCTCCGGACGGAGAAGGCCCGGGCGCGGACCTGTCCTCTCGCAGCCTGCTGGCGGAGTGACGCGGGCCCGCCGGTTGCAATCACTGTCATCCCGGAAGGCAGAGGGGCCTTCCGTGAGGGACACGCCGTCCGCGGCCCATGCCGCCGGCGTGCCGGAAAGACAGACATGGACAAGAAGCCGCGACGTCAGCGTGGCATGACGCTGTTGGAGATCATGGTCGTCGTGACCATCCTGGGCCTCATCGCCGCCGCCGTGGGCGTGTCGGTGCTGGAGCAGTTCGGCCAGGCGAAGCAGAAGCGGGTGGCGCTGGACTTCGGCTCGCTGGGCCAGGCGCTCCAGTTGTACGCGATGAAGAAGGGCCGGATGCCGGACACCTCCGCCGGGCTGCGCGCGCTGGTGGAGGAGCGCATCCTCCCGGAGCTGCCGCGCGACCCGTGGGGCCATGACTACGTGTACACGCTGGACCGGGGCGTGCCGGCCATCGTGTCACTGGGCGCGGATGGCGCGCCGGGCGGTGACGGGGATGACCGGGACCTCTCGTCACTCGACCGGGACGCGCGGTCCCGGGAGTGACGGAGGAGGAAAAGAGTGCTGCCCGAGTGGAGAAGCCGCGATTTCTTGGCGTATGAGGCCAGCGGATCTGCCCCATTGTCGTGGAGCGTTCCAGTGCGTGTAGGGCCTCTCCGGCCGGGCAGCACACCCAGGGACGGACGTGCCGCGAAAATCCTGACGGGGGATTTTCGCGGCGCCGTCAGTCCCCGGGGAAGGTGTCGAGCGTGAGGGACTCCGGGGGCCCCTTCAGCTCGCGCGGCAGCTTGAGGACGCCGTCCAGGTAGCGCCAGCCGGTGCCGTCGTGGCGGAAGTCCGAGCGCTCCACGAAGGACTGGTCCTTTCCCTTCTCGAACACCTTGGCGAAGAAGAGGACGCGGGCGAGCCCCGACGCGTCCGGGGGCTGGTGGCCCAGCACCACCAGCCCCGGGTACTGGTGGGCCCGGGCGGAGTCGCGCAGCTCACGCAGGACGTCCGCTTCCGGACGGGCCTTCATGGGGTGGTCGGGGTGGAGCGTCTTCCAGAGGTAGGCGGCGTCGCGCTGGGCGAAGGCGCTGTAGCGGCTGCGCATGAGGCGCTCCGCGTCAGGGGCTTCCGCCTCGCCTTTGTGGAAGGGGGCGCAGCACTGCTTGTAGCGCTGGCCGGAGGTGCAGGGACACAGGGGGGCGGGGGGCATGGCGGGGTACAGCCTACCCGGGTTCCCAGTGTGGACGGGCGGACGGTCCGGTGGCGGACCTGGGCGGGGGTGGGGGGAACCTTCGCGCTTGCGGGGCAGGGGGGCAGGGCATATCCCTGGCGGCCACGCCCCCTATGAGCCTGCTCGAAGCCATTGTCCTGGGTCTGGTCCAGGGTCTCACGGAGTTCCTGCCCATCAGCTCCACCGCGCACCTGCGCATCGCGCCAGAGCTGTTCGGCTGGCCAGACCCGGGGGCCGCGTACTCGGCCATCATCCAGTTGGGCACGGTGGCCGCGGTGCTCATCTACTTCCGCAAGGACATCGTCGCGCTGGTGAGCGCGTTCGTCATGGGCCTGGTGAAGCGGGACCCGTTCGGCACGATGGAGGCGCGGCTTGCGTGGTTCGTGGGCGTGGGCACGCTGCCCATCGGCATCCTCGGGCTGGCGTTCAAGAAGGTCATCGAGGGGCAGTTCCGGTCGCTCTACATCATCGCGGGCAGCCTCATCGTGCTGGCCATCGTGCTGTTCGTCGTGGAGCGGCGCGCGTCGCACCAGCGCACGGTGGCGGACATGACGTGGAAGGACGGCATCATCATCGGCCTGTGGCAGGCGCTGGCGCTGGTGCCGGGCTCGTCGCGCTCCGGCACGACGCTCACGGGCGGCCTGTCGCTGGGGCTCAAGCGTGAGGACGCGGCGCGCTACTCGTTCCTGCTGTCCATCCCGGCGACGACGCTTGCGGGCATCTTCGAATTGAAGCACCTCCTGGAGGCCACGGAGCGTCCGTCCACGGTGGCGCTGGTGGTGGGGACGCTGGTGGCCTTCCTGTCGGGCATGGCGGCCATCGCGTGGCTGTTGAGCTTCCTGAAGCGGCGCACCACCTTGGTGTTCGTGGTGTACCGCATCGCGCTGGGCTTGCTGCTCCTGGGGCTGTTGCAGGCGAACATCCTCAAGCCGATGTCCGGCGTGGAGAACCTGGCGACGCCGGAGGCCCCGACGAAGCCGCCGGTGGAGAAGCAGGTCACGGACTGAGGGAGGGAGAGGTCGTGCGCGTGCAGGCCCTGTTCGATGCGCTGGAGACGCGGCTGACGGCCAGGCCCGCGCGGACGTTCGAGTGGAGGGGCCGGGCGCTGCGGGAGGCCGCGGTGCTGGTGCCCCTGTTCGAGCGGGAGGGCGTACCCCACGTGGTCTTCACCCGGCGGCCCGCCACCCTGCGCACGCATGCGGGGCAGTACGCCTTCCCGGGCGGAGGTCAGGAGGCTCGGGACGTCACGCCGCTGGAGACGGCGCTGCGCGAGACGGAGGAGGAGTTGGGCATCTCGCGCACCCACGTGCGCGTGCTGGGCCTGCTGGACGAGACGCCCACCACGTCCGCGTACCGCATCCGTCCCTACGTGGGCGTCATCCCGGGGGACGGGAGGTACGCTCCCAATCCGACAGAGGTGGATCTGGTGCTGGAGGTGCCGCTGGTGCGCCTGATGGACCCGGCCATCCTCCGCGTGGAGCGCCACACGTGGGAGGGGATGGAGCACGACGTGCACTTCTACACGCACGGCGAGCACGTCATCTGGGGCGCCACGGGGCGCATCCTGCGCAACTTCCTGCAGTTCGTGGTGGAGGTGCCGGGCATCCAGGGGCTCCTGGACGCTCCCCTGCCTGCCGGGCGCTGAGCCCCGGGGTCCGTGCTGGCGGTCGGGCCGGGCGGGAGGACGCCTTGTCGCTCCGGAGGGGCGGTCCCACGTTGAGGGGCGAACCCTTCGAAGGGACGCGACGTGGACGGTGGTGATGGGCTCGGGGCCATGGAGGTGAGGCAGGCCGCGCTGGTGGCGCTGGGCGAGCTGCTGCGTGCCTCGGGGTATGCCTTCACGACGGTGACGCCGGAGACGCACCGGCGGGTGAACGCGCGGCCCGGGGCGAAGGTGGCGCATTCGGTCCGGGATGTCTTCGGGTGGAGCCGCCCCTTCGGGCCGGGCGTGCTGGAGCCTCGGATGGTGGCGCTGCTGGAGGAGGCGGGCGCGCTGGTGGACTGCGAGGACGGGACGCACCGGAGCCGGGTGCGGTTCTCCACGCTGGGGACGGGGCTGTATGTCCATTCGGCGTGGCCCACGTCGCAGAAGGACGCGGTGTTCTTCGGGCCGGACACCTACCGGTTCTGCGCGTTGCTGCGGCGGGTGCCGGGCTCGTTCCGGCGCGCGGTGGACCTGGGGTGCGGCTCTGGAGCCGGTGGCCTGTCGGTGGCGGGGAGGAGCACGGCGTTGGTGCTCGCGGACCTGAACCCGTTGGCGCTGGAGTTCTCGCGGGTGAACGCGAGGTTGAATGGCGCGCATGGAGTGCAGGCGGTTCACTCGGACCTGCTGAGGGATGTGTCTGGCCGGTTCGATTTGATCATGGCGAACCCGCCGTATCTGGCGGACCCGGACGGGCGCACGTACCGCGATGGCGGCGGCACGCACGGCACGGAGCTGTCGGTGCGCATCGTGCGTGAGGGGGTGGAGCGCCTGGAGCCGGGCGGCACGCTGGTGCTCTACACGGGCGCGCCGGTGGTGGAGGGCGAGGACCTGCTGCGCAGCGCGCTGGAGCCGGTATGGCGGGCCGCGCCGCTCACGGAGGTCCGCTACGAGGAGCTGGATCCGGACGTGTTCGGCGAGGAGCTGGAGAAGCCGCCATACGCGGGCGTGGAGCGCATCGCGCTGGTGGCGCTGATGGCGCGGCGGGGCTGAGCCCCCGCTTCAGGGCTGACGGCTCACGTCGCAGCGGACAGAGGCCCGTCTTGCGAGGTCTTCCGCCACGGAGCGCAGCAGGCTTCCCAGGACGGGAGTGCCGGAGGATGACGTCTCCCCCTGGGTGAGCCAGCGCGCCATGCGGCCCAGGCTGGCGGAGGTCACCACCTGGAGCCTCACCTCCACCTGCACGACGAAGTGCTCACCCGCTTCGGGCTTCGCATCCAGCGTCCAGGCCACGCGCTCCAGCTCCAGCGTGCCCACGCCTCCGGGCAGCTCGCGTCCATCCAGGAAGTAGCCGCCGCGGGTGAACGCGAGCACCTGCGTCACCCGCGCGCTGTCCACGTGCGCGTCGAACCAGAAGGCCCTGCGCTTCCTGAGTGTCAGCTCCACCTCCAGCTTTCCCGCGAGCCCCAGCCGCACCAGCCGGTCCAGCTCCGGGGAGATGAAGGCGCGCGCCTCCGGCCGGACCATCACGCGCCTTCCGGAGAGCGTCGCGGTGCAGGCGGCGGAGGCCTCCTCCGCCCTCGCTCCGGATGCGAGCAGACACGCCGCGACGACCACCGCCGCGCCATGCCTGCCCTGTGTGCCGTGTCCTCCCATGGCTCAGAACGTCCGGTTGAACAGCAGGCGCGCTTCGGGCGCGAGCCGGATCCGGTCGTCGATGCGCCACGCGGCGTCGAAGCGCACGCTGTCTCCGAAGTGGAAGCTGGCGCCCATGCCAAGCTTCGGATCCAACCACGCGGACGCGTAGTGCACGGAGCCCAGGTCCGCGAAGATGCCCAGGTTCTGCCAACGGTACTCGGCGGTCGCGAGTACCGAGCTGTCAGCACCCCGGAACTCCTTGAAGCCATAGCCTCGCAGCGCGGTCCAGCCGCCCAGCGCCTCCTGCTTCTGGAGCGGCAGGTCATGGCCCAGCGCGGCCCGCAGGCGCAGGCTCAGGCCCGTCTGCCAGCTCATCGGCACGTCCATGGCCACGTCGCCCACCCACTTCCAGAAGCGGGTATCCACTCCGTCCACGCCCGGGCCCTCACCGACCTCCAGCGTCATGAAGCCACGCAGCGCGGGTTCGTGATCCCCGTTCGTGTGGCGTTCGAAGAGGGTCGTCTCCGGCGTGCGGAAGAGAGAGCCCACGCGCGTGCCGCGCTCCGCCGCCTCGCTGTACTCCAGCCGCACCACCGCCGAGCGGAAACGCCCCGCGTCCACCGGCGCATTCGGAAACGGCGGGTCGTCGTGCCGGAAGAGGCTGAGCGGCGGCGTGAACGACTGGAGCGAGCTCATCGTGTCGCCGCGCACCTCCACGCCCGCGAGCCACGAGCGCGCCCAGCGCCAGGTGGCGAAGGCCGCGAATCCCTGACGGCGGAAGTAGTCGCGGTCCGGCCGGTTGATGAGGAACGAGTAGAAGTACGAGTCGAAGTCCCCCAGCCGCCAGCGGTCCAGCGTGTCGACGAAGTCGTGCACCTGCGCGCCGAGCTCCTCGATGCCCAGCGCGGGCAACTGCACCTTGGCGCCACCCAGCAGACTGACGCGGCGCTGACTGCGCGTGCCCTCCGGGTCGAACGGCAGGTGCTGCCCGCCCAGCCTCAAGGGGATGAAGAAGGCGCCATCCAGCGTCGTGTGTACCCGGTCGTGGAAGTCAAAGATGCGAAGGCTCGCGGAGAGCCCCGGGGCGAAGCCCGTCACCTGCGTGTGCACGGGCAGCAGGTCCACGTCCAGGTCCGGAGGACGCGGGCGCACGTGGACGATCAGCCGTTTCCCCTCCAGCGTGAAGCCGTCGCTTCCGGGCCAGCTCCATTCGTGGAACATCCGGCGCCAGCCCAGCTCGAACTCCACGCGCTCGTGGCGCCGTGGCTTGCGCTTCGCTTCCTCCTGCGTGCGGTAGCGCCGGGTGCCGTCGGGCTCGCGCTCCTCGAGGATGCGCACGTGCGTGCGTTCCTCCTGGAGGTCCTTGCTGTCCACCGCGCGCAGGAAGGGCAGTCGCGATTCCAGCCGCTTCATGGCGCGGCGGGCGTCACTGCGGAGGAGGACGTCACCGGGCTGCAGGCCCAGGGCTTCACGCACGCGCACCGCCATCGCGTCGTCGACACCCCGTACCTCCACGGACTCCAGGTGGCCTTCATCCACCGTCACGACCAGCCGGCCGTCGGGAGACAGCGTGGCGGACACCGTGGCCAGCAGGTAGCCGTCATCCTTGCGGAGGGTCTTGAGGACGCGATCGAGCGCGGCGTCCAGGCCACCCAGCAGGATGCCGGGGCGGAAGCCTCCACTCCCCTGTCGCGCGAGCCAGCCCCGGGAAGGGCGCGGTGGCGGACACGGGCTGACGATTCGCAGCGTTCCGTGGCGCGTGTGGACGCGCACGGTGGCGACCTCCTCTTCATCATCCGCGTCGGAGAGACGGGAGGGCCGCTCGAACAGTTCGTCCCACAGTTCCTCGGGTCGGAGGTCCTGAAGGCCTTCGAGCGCCACCGACGTCACCGTGGGGTGCTCCTCCAGCGTCACTTCGAGCAGGGCCGGGCCCGAGTCGCTGACGCGAACGCGGGGCTCCACGCGAGCGAAGAGGCCGGTGCGCGCCAGGCGATGCAGCAGCGTCTGGATCGCCGTGGCCGTCAGCGGGTGCGAGGCATCCACGGACGGTGCGCCCACGAGCCTGCGGACCTGCGCGTCCGTGAGCCGGTGGAGCCCGCGAAACTCCAGGCCCGTGGGGGAGAGCCCCCGGCCGTCGACCTCGACCTGCAAGGCCCCGAGCACCGTGGAGTCCGAGAGGTCACCCTCGTCCTCGTTGAAGCCCTCCGGACATGTCGAGTCGTTGGAGTCCTCCGAGGTGGCCGCGGCTTCCGATGGAGGCGGTGCCGCAGTGACTGCGGGTGACGTGTCGGAGGTGCCGGCATCCGGTGCCGGTTGGCCCAGGGCCGCGAGCGAAACGAAGCAGAGCGCCAGTGCGAGACGGTTCATGAAAGGCGACAGGAGCATGCTCCGTTCCAGGTGAGGCCTCGCGGCAAGTGCCCGGAACGACGGAGGGCGGGCAGACGGGCGGATGTCATGGACACATCCGGATGTGTCGGGCGGTTGTGGCCGTGACATCGCGCGGCTCACGGGGAGACAGGCAGTCCCAGGGCCTTGATGCGCCGGTAGAGGTTGCCGCGGTCCACCTGGAGGAGGCGCGCGGCCCCGGCGATGCTCTCGCCTTCGCGGAGCGCCGCGCGGATGAGGTCCCGTTCGAAGTCCTCCACGTGCTCGCGATAGCTCTTGTCTCCCAGCGACCTGCGAGGCGCGGGCACGGCACCCGTAGGGGCCGCCACCGCGTCCGGACCCAGCTCCAACGGACCGTCGCCCCGCAGCAGGTTCAGCCTCTCGATGACGTTGCGCAGCTCGCGCACGTTGCCGGGCCACGGATACGCGCGGAGCGCGGCCTCCGCTCCCGGCGCGAGCACGAGTGGCGTCCGGGGGCCCGCGAGCTCCGCGGCGAAGACTCGCGCGAGGGGCAGCAGGTCCTCGGGGCGCTCGCGCAGGGGTGGCAGGTGCAGTGGCAGCACGTTGAGCCGGAAGAAGAGGTCCTGCCGGAAGCGGCCTTCATTCACCGCTCGGCCCAGGTCCTGGTGCGTGGCCGCGAGGATGCGGACATCCACCGGCACCGGCAGCGTGCCGCCCAGACGCTCGACCTGACGTGTCTCCAGGACGCGCAGCAGCTTGGCCTGGAGCTCCAGCGGCATGTCTCCCAGTTCGTCCAGGAACAGCGTGCCGCCCTGTGCCTGCTCGAAGCGGCCCGCGCGCCGCGCCACCGCGCCGGAGAACGCGCCCCGCTCGTGACCGAACAGCTCACTCTCCAGCAGCGTCGCGGGGATGGCCGCGCAGTTGACCGCCACCAGCCGGCCCTTGCGTCCCGAGGCCTTGTGCAGCGCCTGCGCCACGCGCTCCTTGCCGGTGCCCGTCTCGCCGGTGATCAGCACCGCCGTGTCGCTGGGGCCGACGCGAGCAATGAGCTGGCGCAGGGACTCCATGGCCGGGCTGTCGCCCACCAGGTGCCCCGGCTGGGCCAGCGCGTCCAGCAATCGCTCGCGCTCCTCGCGCAGGGCTCCCAGTGCCAGCGCGTTGTGAAGCGCCGTGAGGAGCCGCTCAGCGGAGGGCGGCTTCTCCACGAAGTCCGTGGCGCCCAGCTTCAGGGCCTGCACTGCTTCGGAAGGAGAGGCCTCTCCGGACAGGACCACCACTGGCACGGGCAGCGGCTTCGGCAGGCGCGCGAGCAGCTCCAGTCCCGTCTCGCCCGGCATGCGCAGGTCCAGCAGCATCAGCGCGGGAGGCGCGTCCGGCGCTTCGAGCAGGCGCGAGGCCTCCGCCGTGGAGCGGGCCTCCACGGGGGAGAAGCCTCCGTCTTGCAGCAGTCCCCGCACGGCTCGCAGCACGCCGGGGTCGTCGTCGACGATGAGGATGCGGGCCCCGGTCTTCATGCGGCCACCTGGGAAGTGTCGGAGGAGGGGACTCGCGGCAGCACCACTTGCGCCCGGGTGCCACCTTGCGCGCCCGGCTCCAGCCTCAAGGTGCCGCCGTGCTCGTGGGCAATCTTCTGCGCGATGGGCAGGCCCAGCCCGCTGCCGCCGGGCTTGGTGCTGAACAGCCCTCGGGTGAGGACGGGGCCCTCCAGCACGCCAGGGACGCCGCTGCCTCCGTCGCTCACGGTGATGTGCACGCGGCCGTCTTCCGCGGTGTGCAGCGCCACGTGGACGGGTGGGGCGTTGGGCGGGGAGGCCTCGGTGGCGTTCTTCACCAGGTTGCCGAAGAGGCGCCGCAGTCCGTCCGGGTCCGCGCGCAGCGACACCTCTTCACCGGGGTCCAGCACCACGGGGACGGGGGAGGTGCCCGCGTACAGCGTGCACACCTCCGCGAGCAGTGGACGCAGCGCGACCTCCTGGAAGCGAGGGGCGGGCAGGCGCGCGAAGGTGGAGAAGCTCTGGGTCATGCGCATGAGCAGGTCCACCTCCTCCTGGAGGAGCGCCACGGCTTCAGCGAGGCGTGTCGGGTCGGGTAGGGTGCCGGCATCCTGCGGAGACAGACGCGCGAGCGACAGCCTCATTGCGGTCAGGGGGTTCTTCAGCTCATGGGCGAGCGCTCGTGCCACGTCCTGCCACGCGGCGATCTGTTCGGCGGCCTTGAGGTGTTCACGCTGGTCCAGCAGTTCCTGGCCCATGCGGTTGAACTGGCCCAGGAGGAACTGGAGTTCATCACGAGCGGGCTCGGGGACGGGCAGTCGGACCGAGAGGTCGCCCCGGGAGTACGCCCGCATGCCTTCCAGCAGCGTGGCCATGGGACGGGTGAGGACGCGGCCCAGGAGCACGGCGGACACGGCCAGCACGACGGCGGCGACCGCGCCCACGCCAACGATGAACATGGGCACACGGCGCACCAGGGCCCGTCGCGCCAGCTCCGCCTGCGCCAGGTTCAACCGGGCTTCGTCGAGCGCATCCGGAGGCAGCCCGCGGCGGGCCATCTCCTCGGAGACGTCATCAAGCACGGCCTCCACGGGAGTAATGGAGATGGAGAGCACGCGCTCCAGCACGCCCTGGGCGAGGGCTCCCAGCAACGCCAGTGGGATGAGGCCCGCGAGCAGCATCACCGCCAGCAGGCGCCGTCGGAAGCGGAACGGAGGTGGGCTCATCAACGATGCACGGCGCATGGTGTGCCGTTCATATACCCGCTGCCGCTGGAGGTCCCGGCGGGGCTCAAGGCTGGTAGGGATATCGCGTGATGTCTCCGGCTGGAGAGAGCGCATACAGCTCGAACCAGTCCGTTTCGAGCCCTGTGACACCCGGGCCGAAGCCGGGGCATCTATCCACGCGGCGGTTGACCCGAGCGAAGTACCAGCCCGCTTCCTGTCCGATGACGACTTCCAGCGCCTTGGCCGAGAAGGCGCATTGGCTTGCGAACTCCTTGGGAAATCGCTTCAGCGCTTCTTGAAGGGCCGCGTGCGCGGCGACGACCGCAGGACCGTCCAACGTCGCGAGCGGTTGCAGGTCATCCCCTGGCCAGGGAATCGTTGTTGGCTCGACCGGCTTCGTTGGCTGCGCTCCAGCGCATGCAATGCCCAGGCACGCGATGCCAAGCCACAGGAGCTGTCGCCGGAGAAAGCCCATCCAGCGACAGCCTACTCAGAACTGCAGATACACGTACGGCCGGGTCTCCAGCGTGGACAGCTGACGAATCCCCAACCCCAGGAGCACCAGCACCACCGCCCTCGCGGGCGCGGGCATCTTGAGGAACACCAGCGCCGCCGTGTCGTAGAGCTTCATCGGCAGCGCGTGCGCAATCACCGCGATGGCCAGCATGCTCCACACCAGCGGACCCACGTTCGCCAGTCCCGGGATGCCCGCCAGCATCCGCGCGTAGAACTCACCCGCGTGCGCCATGTCCGGCGCCCGGAACACCACGCGCGTCAGCACCACCAGCGTGAACGTGGCCAACATCCCGAACGCCACGCGCACCGGGCCCGGCTCCTGCTCCTTTCCCTTGAACCACCACCAGCAGCGCACCGCGCACAACGCCACGCCGTGCACGCCGCCCCATACCGCGAAGCGCCAGTCCGCTCCGTGCCACAGGCCTCCCAGCACCATCACCATCATCAGGTTGAAGCACACCCTCGGCTTCGAACGGCGATTGCCGCCCAGCGGGATGTACAGATAGTCCCGCAGCCACGACGACAGGCTCATGTGCCAGCGGTTCCAGAACTCGAACAGGTTCTTCGCCAGATACGGCCGCGCGAAGTTCTCCGGGAACTTGAACCCGAACAGCGACGCCACCCCGATCGCGATGTCCGAGTACCCCGAGAAGTCGTAGTACAGCTCCAGCGTGTACGCGACCGCCGCCACCGCGCACTCCGCCGACGAGTACGCGTGCGGACTGCCGAACACCGGATCCACGATGCCGCTGCCCAGCACGTCCGCGATGACCAGCTTCTTCACCAGCCCCACCGCGATGCGGAACAACGCCTTGTTCCCGTCATCCGACGACAGCGTGGGCACTTCCCGGAAGTGCGCCATCAGCTCCGACGCGCGCACAATCGGACCGCTCACCACGCGCGGGAAGAACAGCATGTAGAGCAGGTGCTCCACGAACGAGTGCTCGGAGCTCGCCTTCCCCTTGTACACGTCCACCGTGTAGCTGATGGACTGGAACACGAAGAACGACAGCCCCACCGGCAACAGCAGATGGAACGGCTCCGGCCGAACCTCCACGCCCCACGGCCCCAACAGGGACGCCGCCGTCTTGCGCAGCAGCTCCAGGTACTTGAAGCCCGCCAGGAGCCCCAGGTTGGAGACGATGGACAGCACCACCAGCAGCTTGCGGACTCCGGGCCGCTCCGTGTGCCCCATCCCCTTCACCAGCAGGTGGTCCACCGTCACGCCGGCCAGGAAGATGAACAGCGGCACCAGCTTCACCACCAGCTCGCCCACGGGCATCCCGCCTACGAACGCGCTCAGCGGCACCTGGAGGAAAGACACGTAGACCAGCAGGCTGCCCAGCAGCAGCACCGCCATCCGCGGCACGTAGTACCGGTGCACCGCCCAGTAGAGCGCGAACACCGCGATGACGAAGACGACGTACTGGAGGCTGTGGGACAGCACGGCTCAGGGCGCTCCCGCGGCGGAGGCCGTCGGCTCGCCGCCCTTCTTCGTGGATTCGTACGCCGCCATCAGGTCCTTCACGAACGCGTTCGCCAGCACCGCGTAACCCTGCGCCGTCAGGTGCACGCCGTCCGCGTGGCCCAGCGGCACCGGTTGCCGCTGCCAGCGCTGCATGGAGCGCTCGCCGCCCATCGCCGCGCGCGCGGACCAGTACGCGCAGCCGGCGTCCTTCGCCACCTCCGGCAGCGTGTGCAGCACCTTCGCCAGCGACGGCGCTTCGTCCCACTGTCCGTTCGCTTCCTGCTGGAGCCGGTCCGTGGGACCGATGAGCAGGCACTCCGCGCCCGTCGCCTTGCGCATGCGCGCGATGAGCGCCGCGTAGTCCTGGCGCAGTTCGTTCGCGTCCAGCCCCGGCAGCTCCGCCTCGTTGGTGCCGTACCAGAACACCAGCAGGTCCGGCCGGCGCGCGGTGAGCTGCGCGTCCATCGCCGGGGCATCCATGTCCCGCGCCGTGAAGGCCGTGGCCCCGGGCAACCCCAGCGCGTCGTACACCAGCCCCGGCGTGTCGTACTCCAGCGACGCGCCCAGCACCGTCGCGCTCCCGCCACCCTCCGGCACCTTCACCTGGACCGAGTGCGCCACGCCCGTCACCGGGAACGAACGGATGCGCACCGTCGGATGCGTGAGCGGCTCGGGCGGCGGCGCTTCCGGCGGAATCTCCTCGCCGTCCACCGTGATTTCAGGGGACGCGGCCCCGGGCGCGTCCAGCGCGTACAGGTCCAGCCGGCCCTGGCGGTTCTTGTCCTCCGCGCAGCCTTCGCAGAAGGAGATGCCCAGGCTCGCGCCGGGCGCGCCCACCGCGCGGATGCCCGTGAGTCCCCAGAGTCCTCCGGGCGTATTCTTCGCGTCCTCCACCGTCCACGGCCCCTCCAGCGTGCGCGTCACGTGCGCCGCCTCCAGCCGGGGGGACGGCTTGCCTGCCGCGATGAAGCCCCGGCCCGCGTCTCCAAAGCGCTTCGTCAGCGCGTCACGGACCGTGTCCGAAAAATAGTGCGCCGCCGTGTGCGACGCGCCCAGCTGCGCGATGCCCACGCGCAGCCTCGCGCCGGCCTCGCGGCGGGCCAGCGCTTCGAACGTGCGCCGCAGCGCCGGGGTCGCGTTCTGCAGCCCGGTCACATCCGTGCCCGGCACGCGCGGCGGATGCGTGCGCGCGAACGCCCGCTGCAACGCCAGGTCGAACAGGTGGCCCAGCAGGTTGGAGCCACGCACGCGCGGGTGCACCAGGTCCTCCAGCATCAGGCCGGACTCCAGCCACCTGAGCGCGGAGCCCTCTCCGCCCATCGCCGCCAGCGTGTCGTAGAAGGCGCAGCCTCCCGCGCGCGCCTCCTCGCGGAACACCTCCGCCACCTCCGCGGAGTGCCGGCGCGTGACGACCTCGCCGCTCAACGTGCGCACGCCCGCGTCGATGGGCGACATGACGAGGCACGCCGCGTCCGGCACCGCCGTGCGCACGCGCGACACCAGCTCCTTCATCTGCGAGCGGACCTCTCCGAGCGTGGTGCGCTCGCGCGAGAGGAAGAACGCCTCGTTGCCGCCCACCATCAGCACCACCAGCGACGGCTTGCGGTGCTTGAGCTGCGCGCGGAACGCCTGGGGCTGCGCGCGCAGGTACACCTCCGCCATGCCGCCCAACAGGCCCACCGTGTCGTAGACGACGCCCGGCGTGCCCGACTCCAGCGCCACGCCGTGCAGCTCCGTCTTGCCGCTCGCGGTGAGCGTCAGCGTCTTCGCGCCCTCGGGGAGCTTCAGCCGCGCGAAGGCGGCTTCTGCCTTGGAGCCGAACGCACGCGTCTGGATGCGCTGCGTGTTCTTTCCGTCCACCGCCACCTGCACGGAGCCGTTGGCCGGCTGGGCCAGGAAGAACAGCTCCGCCTCGCGCGCGCCCTCCACGGAGTAGCGCGCGGTCTGCGCCGGGCCGTTCGTGGAGAAGGCCACGCCCGTCCAGCCCACGCGGTCCCTGGGCCAGTGTGTGTCCACCAGCCGCTCCATCTTCCAGCCGTCCGTGCTCGCGGTGCCCGCGCGCGTGGCGCGGCCGGCGCTCGCCAGCCGGTGGATGTAGAGAAAGCCCGTGCCGCCCGAACCGAAGCGCTCCTGCAGCCGGTCTCGCACCACGTCCGTGATGTAGTCGGAGGCGATGAGTGAATCGCCCAGGTGCACCACCCGCACCGGCGTGCGCCGCGCGTCCGAGCGCAGGTCCCCCAGCGCCTTCATGAAGGGCGCCAGGCCGTCCTCTTCACAGGTCCCGTCCGCGCGCGTCTTGCGGCAGTTGAGCTCGATGTCCACGTGCTTCGCGCCCATGCGCTCGCGCAGCGCTTCCAGCTCCAGCGCGGCGTTCAGCGTGGGGGCCGTCAGCTCCTCCAGCCCGATGCCGGGCACGGCCGGGGCTTCCCCCACCTGTGGGCCCGCCTGCGGATCCGTGTCGTTGGCGGCGGTGTCCGCTTCCGCGAGCGCGGCGGGGGGCGCGTCCGGGGCCATGCCGTCCGCGGGCGGGCGCGGGGCCTTCACGCCGCGCAGGGACGCGGGCAGCACGAGCGCCGCCAGCTTGGGCCCGAGCGAACCTTCCTGACGGAGGCTGGGGAGGGGGCGGAACTTCTCCGGCAATGGGGCCAGGGACAACCCCACCGCCAGCAGCACGGTGAAGGCCAGCGTCCATCCGGTGGATGTGGGCTTGAGGCTCAACGCCGGGGCATGAGACTGGCTTTTCGGGGGCGGGTCAAAACTCTGCCCACATTGTCGCGCCCCATCCCTCGGGGAGCAGGCGGCCAGGCCCCTTCCTCCGCTGTCGCGACGCGCTATGGTGCGCCGCCGTGCGCGCCGGGGCCCAAGGCCAGGCGCGCCCCTAGGAGCTCGCACCCGTATATGGCCCTCTACCCCGTCATCATGGCCGGAGGCTCCGGCACCCGCTTCTGGCCCCTGTCGCGCCAGGCCCGTCCGAAGCAGTTCCTCCCGCTGGCCTCCAAGCAGCCGCTGCTCACCGACACCGCCCATCGCCTCAAGGGCCTGGCCCCGGTGAAGAACACCTTCATCGTGTGCGGCCCCGTGCACGCGAAGACGGCCGCGAAGCTGGTGAAGGGGCTGCCCAAGGGCAACCTCCTGGTGGAGCCCGTGGCGCGCAACACCGCGCCCGCCATCGCGCTCGCCGCGCTCCAGGTGGCCGCGCGCGACCCGAAGGGCGTGCTCGCGGTGCTGCCGTCGGATCACCACGTGGCGGACGTGAAGGGCTTCCAGCGCACGCTCGCGGAGGCGGCGCGCATCGCGGAGGGCGGCCACATCGTCACGCTGGGCATCAAGCCCGCGCGCCCGGAGACGGGCTACGGCTACATCCAGGTCGGTGACGCGCTGGAGGGCGGCGGCCGCCGCGTGAAGGCGTTCAAGGAGAAGCCCGACCTGAAGACGGCGCAGGAGTACCTGGCCGGCGGCGACTACCTGTGGAACGGCGGCATCTTCGTCTTCCGCGCGGACGTGATGCTGGAGGCCTTCCAGAAGCACATGCCGGAGATGCAGAAGGGCCTCGAGGCGCTCCAGAAGGCCGCGGGCAAGCGCACCTTCCCGGCCGTGCTCAAGCGCGTCTTCCCCAAGCTGCCCTCCATCTCCATCGACTACGGCGTGATGGAGAAGGCGGAGAACATCGCGGTGCTCGACGGCGACTTCGGCTGGTCCGACGTGGGCTCCTTCGCCGCCATCCCGGAGGTGCGCCCCGCGGACGCGCAGGGCAACGTCGTCTCCGGCGACGCGGTGCTGGTGGACTGCGCCAACTGCGTGGTGCTCGCGGACAAGCGCACGCTGTCCGTCGTGGGCATGCACGACGTGGTGGTGGTGGACTCCGGTGACGCCGTGCTCGTGGTCCCCAAGGACAAGAGCCAGGACGTCCGCAAGGTCGTCGAGGCCCTCAAGGCCCGGAAGCGCACCCGGCTGCTGTAGGCCCCAAGGCGACTCCGGCTCCTGTTTCACCCCACACATTTCTTCCTGGGGCGCTCTGTCGTTTCTACAGGGCGCCCTGGTTCGTTTTGCGGGGGTTGCTGGCACTCGCGGGTGTTGGAGTGTCGCGAGGCGGACGAAGGCGGGCCCCGGGCATGAGGCGCGCGGGTTGCAAGCCCACCCCGGGTCCGCCCCATTTCCGGGGCGACAGGCGGGGATGGCGATGGGCTGCAAGCGCTGCGTGGGCGAACACCGGGATGGGGAGGCGTGCCCCGTCGCTGCCCGGCCTCCGGTGCCGGGGGATTCGCTGGAGGGGCAGCGGCACGGGCCGTTGCTCCTGAAGCGCCGGCTGGAGGTGGGGGCGGTGGCGTCGCTGTATCTGGCGGAGTACGTGCCCACGGGGCACCGCTTCGCGGTGAAGGTGCTGCACGCGCACCTGGCGGCCCGTCCCGCCGTTCGCGCGCGGTTCATCGCGGAGGCGCTGGCGCAGCGCAACGTCGTGCACCGCCACGTGGCGCGCGTGCTGGACGTGCGCCCCGGCCCCCAGGGCCTGCCCTGCGTGCTGATGGAGGCGCCGGAGGGCGAGTCGCTGAGCGCGCTGCCCCTGCCGCTGTCTCCGGCCGAGGCGGGCGAGGTGTTGGAGCAGGCGCTCGCGGGGTTGGAGGCGGCGCACGCGCGGGGGCTGGTGCACGGGGACCTCACGCTGGATTCGATGTTCCTCACACGCGACGCGAAGGGGGCGCGGCGCGTGCGGGTGCGAGACTTCGGCGCGGGCGCGGTGCGGGAGGCGGCGCTGTCGCCCGAGGAGCGCAAGCAGGGGGTGACGGTGGGCTCGCCCACGTTCATGGCGCCCGAGCAGTGCGCGGGGATGGACCGCAGCCCGCGCTCGGATGTGCATGCGTTGGGAGTGGCGGGCTACCTGCTGGTGACGGGCCGGCTGCCGTTCGGGCTGGGGCGCTCCGCGGACGTGACGCTGTTCCCGCCGCACGCGCTCAACGCGAACGTGCCGCCCGCGTTGTCCACCGTGCTCATGCGCGCGCTGGCCGCGAAGCCGGAGGAGCGGTTCGACAGCGCGTGGGCCTTCCGCGCCGCGCTCGCGGAGGCGCTGGGCCTGAAGGCGCCGGTGCGGAACGCGTCCGCGGATGCTCCCGAGGACGTGTCCGACGCGGTGGTGGAGGCGCGGGCCGTGACGGCGCGCGGTGACGCCGCCGGGGCTTCAACGGAAGACGACGCGGACGACTTCGACATCGTGGAGGACGTGCCGGAGTGGGGCATGGCCGCCAGGTCCGTGGAGGACGCGGCGCTGCGCGCGGCGGAGGCCGCTGCCTCCGGTGAAGGGGCCATGCGCGCGGACGTCGCCGCGTTCTGGGCGTCCGCCGTGGCGCTGCTGGGGGCCGCCGAGCCGGAGCTCCCCGCCGGCACGCTGCCTGGGACAGGCGCGTCCCAGGCCGGTTCCCCTGGCGCGCCCATCCTCCTGGTGGAGCCGGCCACGGGCTCCGCGTCCGGCGCGCCGGCCAGGACGATGAAGCTCGGCATCGTGGACGTGAACGCGGTGGATGCCGCCGCGCCCATCCTGCTGGTGGATCCGGCCTCGCCCCTGGACGTCGCGCCGCAACCGGCGGTGAACCCCACGTCCACGCTGGGCGCCGCGGCCATTCCGTTCATGACCCTGGCTCCCGTGCTGGAGCCCGTGTCCCTTCCGCCGCCCGCGCCCATTCCGCTGGTGAACGCCGTGGCGCCGCTGGAGGCCTCCGCGCCCCGCACGGATGCTCCCGCGGGCCTGCGCGTGCGCCTGGGGCTGACGCCGGGGGAAGCCCTCCAGCCCGTCTCCGTGAGCGACGTCGCCCCCGAGGGCCTCTTCGCCGAGTGCCATGGCTCCCTGCCCCCGCTCGCCGCGCGGCTGACGGTGGAGGTGTCCTTCCGCGGCGAGACGGCCCTGGGCGCCTGTGACGTCGTCCGCCACGTCACCTTCGACGAGGCGCGCACCTGGAACGTGCCCGCCGGCGTCTTCGTCCACTTCTCCGACGAGTTCCCCGCCCTGGGGCGGCTGCTCTCCCGCGCCCTCATGGAGGACGCGGAGCCCGCGCCCGACGCGGAGCTTGGCCGCATGCTGGCCCGCGCGGAGGCCGTCGCCCGGGACCCGTACCGGCTGCTCGGCGCGAAGCACGACGCGGACTTCAGCGACATCCACCGCCGCGCCCAGGCCGCCCTGCGCCGCCTGCTCGCCTTCCAGCACCGCCCGCTGCCCACCGCGCAGCGCCAGGCCCTGGAGGCCCTGCGCGTGCGCGTGCTGGCCGCGCAGCGCATGCTCGGCGATCCGCTCTCCCGCGTGGGCTTCGACGCCACCCGCGGCAACCTGGGAGGACTGGCCCGCTGCGTGGCCGCGGGCGTCCCGGAGCCCACCCTGGAGGCCCTGCGCAGCGCCTTCCTCGCCGCCCGGCCGGACGTGGAGAAGAAGGCCCGCGCCCTGTTCACCCAGGGCCATGCGTTGGAGGTCCAACGGGCCGTCCCCGCCGCGCTGGAGCGCTACGCGGAGGCCCTCAAGCTGGACCCGCTGAACACGTCCTGGCTGAAGCACTATCAGTCGCTGCGGCGGCGGGTGCCGGCGGGCGCCGGGGCCCAGGCGCCCGGGGCCATGGCCTGATGGAGGCCATCAGGGGCTCCCGGGGGTAGGTTCCGCCCTCCCACGGGGGCCGGGCGTTCAACAGTCCGCCGGGCGTTTTCGGGTGTGTGCAGCCCCTGGCCGCCGTCGTGTAGTGTCCGACGCCTTCCGTTACGCCCTCCCGGTTCCTGTCGAGGGTGGGGACACTGCCATGAACGCGCACATCTTCCGCGAGTACGACATCCGAGGTCTGGTGGACAAGGACCTCACCCCCGAGGTGGTGGAGCTGCTGGGCCTGGGCCTGGGCACCATGATCCGCCGCAAGGGCGGCACCTCCATCGTGGTGGGCCGCGACTGCCGCGAGTCCTCCACGCGCTTCCGCGACGCGCTCGCGAAGGGCCTCACCACCACCGGCCTGGACGTCTACGACGTGGGCGTGGTGCCGACGCCGCTGACCTACTTCGCGGCGAACACGCTGCCCGTGGACGGCCTGGCGATGATCACCGGCAGCCACAACCCGAAGGAGTTCAACGGCTTCAAGATTGGCGCCGGCAAGACGACCTTCCACGGCCCTGAAATCAAGGAGCTGAGCCGCCTCATCGAGGCCAGGGACTTCGCGACCTCGAGCAAGCCCGGCAAGGTCACGCCCTACGACATCATCACGCCCTACAACCACTTCATCCGTCAGACGGTGAAGGTGGGCCGCGAGGGGATGAAGATCGTCATCGACGCGGGCAACGGCACGGGCGGCGCCATCGCGGTGCCGCTGTTCGAGAGCATGGGCTTCGACGTGGTGCCCCTGTTCTGCGAGATGGACGCGGACTTCCCCAACCACCACCCGGACCCCACGGTGGTGGAGAACCTCCAGGACCTCATCCGGAAGGTGAAGGAGGTCAAGGCGGAGGTGGGCATCGCCTACGACGGCGACAGCGACCGCATCGGCGTCATCGACGACCAGGGCAACGTGCTCTGGGGCGACCAGCTGATGGTGCTCTTCAGCCGCTACGTGCTGAAGGAGGCCCCGGGCGCGGCCATCATCGGCGAGGTGAAGTGCAGCTACACGATGTACGACGACATCGCGAAGCACGGCGGCAGGCCCATCATGTGGAAGGCGGGCCACTCGCTCATCAAGTCGAAGATGAAGGAGGAGCACGCGGAGCTGGCCGGTGAGATGAGCGGCCACATCTTCTTCAAGCACCGCTACTTCGGCTTCGACGACGCGGTGTACGCGTCCGCGCGCCTGCTGGAGATCCTCACCCACGAGAAGCAGTCCATGTCGCAGCTGCTCTCCGACGTGCCGAAGACCTTCGCCAGCCCCGAGCTGCGCTTCGACACGACGGAGGAGAAGAAGTTCGCGATGGTGAAGCGCGCCACGGAGATCTTGCGCGACGCGGGCCACAAGGTGGTGGACGTGGACGGCGTGCGCGTGACGTTCCCGGACGGCTGGGGGCTCATCCGCGCGTCGAACACGCAGCCCATCCTGGTGCTGCGCTACGAGGCCAGCACGGAGGCCCGCGTGAAGGAGATTCAGGCGCTCATCGAGAAGACGGTCGCGCAGGCGCAGAAGGACGTGGGCGCCTGAGCCGCTGGCGCCCCACGCGAAGCACACGCACGTAAGGGAGGGAGCATGCCGACGCTGGGAATCGACCTGGGCGGGACGTTCGCCCGGGCCGCGGTGGTGGATGGGAAGGGTGTCATCCTCGCGAGCGCCAAGGTCGCGGTGCAGGACCGCAAGCCGCAGGGCGTGGTGGAGACCATCGCCCTGGCGGCGGAAGAGGCGGTGACGAAGAGCGGGGTGAAGGTGGAGGGCTGCGGCGTGGGCGCGGCCGGGCAGATCCACAAGGACACGGGCGTCATCTCCGTGGCGCCCAACCTGGGGTGGCGGGACGTGCCGCTGGCCCAGATGCTCACGAAGCGGCTGGGCTTCGACGTGAAGGTGGTGAACGACCTGTCCGCGGCGGCGTGGGGTGAGCTGCACGCGGGCGCGGGGCGCGGGGCCCAGGACATCCTGGTGGTGTTCGTGGGCTCCGGCGTGGGCAGCGCCATCATCGCGGACGGGCGGCTGGTGAACGGAGGCGGCGGCGTGGCGGGCGAGCTGGGCCACATCAAGGTGGTGCCCGGCGGCCGGCTGTGCGGCTGCGGTGAGCACGGCTGCCTGGAGGCGTACGCGGGCGGTCACAACCTCATCGCGCAGACGAAGGAGCTGATGGCGTCGGGCGGCTCGCTCGTGCTGGAGAAGCTGACCCACGACGACGCGGACAGCATCACCCCGGTGACGCTGGAGACGGCGGCGGAGGCGGGCGACGTGAAGGCCCGGGAGATCCACGACCGCGCGGCGCGCTTCCTGGCGCTCGCGGTGGCCAACTACGTGACGGTGCTCAACCCTTCGCGGCTGGTGCTGGGCGGCGGCGTGCTGATGCACTGCCCGGGCATCAAGCGGCAGGTGCTGGACGGCGTGCAGCAGTGGTCGTCCCGCGTGTCGCGCGAGGGCCTGCTCATCGCCGACGCGGAGCTGGGCGACGACAGCGGCATCATCGGCGCGGCGCTGCTGGTGAAGTGAAGCGCCCGGCGCGGGGAGCTGCTCTCCCCGCGCCACGCGGAAGCGCTACGGAGTCCTCGGAGCGGGTGTCGCGTCCGTGAAGCGCAGCTTCGCGATGCGCCCCTCCTCGCCCACGGCCCAGGCGGTGTCATGCGTGCGCGGCGGCGTGGACACGGCGTGGAAGCCCGTGGTGTCCAGCGGCTCCCACGTCCTCCCCGAGTCCTTCGACACGTCCGTGCCCGTGGGCCCCACGGCGACGAGCCACATCCTCCGCTCGCGGGTGAGCGGCGCCACGCAGGAGCGGTAACCCCCGAGCCCCTTCTGCGGCACGGTCCACTGACGCTTGCCCCCGTCCAGCGTGAGCGCCACGGTGCCCGACTTCACCTCCGGCTGCTTGTAGTTGCCGCCCACCGCGACGCCCGCCAGCGGGCTCCAGAAGAAGAGCGAGAACACGCCCGCGCCCTCACCCGTGGCCAGCGGCGTCGGAGCGACGCTCCAGGTCTTGCCCTTGTCCGCCGAGTGCAGCACGCGCGCCGCGGAGCCCCCCAGTCCGAACCAGACGTCGGACTTGCCGTACACCGCGATGCTCGTGCCGCTGGCCGCGAAGCCGGCCTCGCCCGCGAGCGCGGCCGGCAGCGCCCCTGGTGGCACGGGCTTCCACGTCGCGCCGCCGTCCTCCGTGGTGATGACGACGAAGTGTCCGTCCACCGGGTCGCTGAACGCGACGCCGTGCTGTTCGTCCCAGAAGGCCATGCCGTTGAAGAAGGCCCCGGGCAGGGTGTTGGTGAACTGGAGCGTCCAGTGCGCGCCGCCGTCCGTCGTCTTGTAGATGCGCGACCTGTCACCTGCGCCGATGGACAGCACGTAGGCCGTGCGGTCGCTGAAGGCGTCCACGTCGCGGAAGTCCAACGCCTCCGCGTCCGGCACGGGCGCCCGCGTCCACGTCTTCCCACCATCCGTGGTGCGCACGACGGTGCCCTTGTCACCGCTGGCCCACGCCACGCGGCCATCCACCGCGCTCACGCCGCGAAGGCGCACGGTCGTCCCGCTCGTCTGCGGTTCCCACTGCATGCCCGCGCTCCCCAGGGCCAGCCACGTCGCCAGCCACACCGCTCCCGTCGTCATGTCCCGGTGCCTCCCGCGTGTCCGTCCACGCAGGGCGGGACGCTAGCCGAGAAGGGACCGGTCAGCGCCGCCCGGCGGCGTTCGCGGCGTCGGGCAGCGACGTGTCCTCGGGGATGAAGTCGACGCGGCACTTGTCCAGGAGGGGGCCGCAGGCGCGGTCCAGGTCGCCGCGCGTGTCGCAGCCCGGGCGCTCCTCGCAGGTGTCCGGCAGGAAGGCCCAGACGAACTGGAGCACGTTGCCGCCACGGCCCTCCGGCAGCGCGGCGAGGAGGTCCTGCTTCCGCTCCCGGAGCAGGCTCGCCAGCCGCACGGTCTTGTCCTCCAGCTTCACGTGCCGAGCGTCCCCCATGTACCGGCGGCTCGCGTCGTTGAGCTGCGCGTCCAGGAGCTCCGGCTGGTAGGGCGCGCCATCCAGCCGGGGCCCGCCGCGCGTCCCCTCGAAGAGGGCGAAGTGCACGCGCGGATCCGCGTACTCGCCCAGGAGGACGCGCTGCTTCAGGGCGTACAGCGTCAGCCGCTCGCCGCCCACCGGCCACGCGTGGGTCCAGTAGAAGCCGCCGAACCACGACGCACCCACGCGGTCCGGATAGCGCTCCACCAGCTGCATCAGCACCAGCGCGTTGTACGCGTTGATCCAGTACGCCAGCCCGTCCTCGGGCGAGGGGAACAGCTCCGGCTGGCGGTGCGGCGACACCGCCGCGAGCGACGCGACGAAGCGCTCCAGCGCCGCGCGGTCGTGCTGAAGGCCCGCGAAGTCCAGGTCCCCGCTGGGGCGAACATGGCTCAGCGCCTGCGCGTAGTCCGCGTAGCCGAAGGGCCCGGCCGCCGGGGGCACTGCCGCGGGCAGGGCGCCCCCCACGTACAGCCCCGCTCCCACGGCGAGCGCCACCAGCGCGGCCAGGGCCGCCACGGTGGACCAGCGGGCTCGGGGGCGCGAAGGGACGGGGGCATTCACGGCCCGGCAGTCTATGTCACCCACCCGGGGTCCGCCGCGACAGGCCGCTATACTGCGCGCGCCATGGAGCCTACCCCCGACGTCGTCCGGCACTTCCATCCGGTACTCCCCGCCCGTCAGCTCCGGCACAAGCCCGTCCGCGTGGAGCTGGCGGGCCACGCCTACGCGCTCTTCCGGGACGCCTCCGGGAAGGCCGCGGCGCTGTCGGACGCGTGTCCGCACCGCTTCGCGCCGCTGTCGAAGGGCACCGTGACGAAGGAGGGCCAGCTGCAGTGCCCGTACCATGGCTGGCGCTTCGACGCGCGAGGCCACGGCACCAATCCCAGCCAGCCGGAGCTGCGCCACTGCGAGGCGAAGAGCTTCCAGGTGGTGGAGCGCCACGGCTACCTCTGGCTCGCGCACGCGGACACGCCGGAGTCCGCGATGCCCGGGCTCGCGGGCGGGGACTACGTCTTCGGCGGGACGTTCTCCACGCTGTTCCAGGCGCCGCTGCACGTGTCGCTCGACAACTTCAGCGAGGACGAGCACACGCCCTTCGTCCACACCCGGCTGGGGTGGAGCGGCGCGCAGGCGGGGCAGGTGGAGTTCGAGGCGCACAACCACGAGGACCACACGGAGGTGCACTACCGCGCCCCGCAGCGGCCCGCGCCCATCATGCGCCTGCTGATGGTGGGCAGGGGGGACGTCTTCCACAACGACTGGGTGACGCGCTTCGACCCGGTGCGCAGCGTCTACACCGTGAGCTGGAGGACGCCCTCGGGAGCACCGCGGCCCTTCATCACGCAGGCGCACATCTTCTTCGTGCCGGAGACGGCGCGCACCACGCGCCTGCACGTCTTCTCCTTCCTGCGCACGGACGTGCCCATGCTCAGGCCCTTCCTGCCGGTGGCGGCGAAGGCCGCGCTGGGCCTCACCTGGTGGGAGGTGCGCGACGACGCGCGCTTCATCTCCACCGTGGCGGACACGCCCTACAGCCACAAGGGCATGCGGCTGGACAAGTACGACAAGCCGCTCGTCCACCAGCGCAAGCTCATGGAGCGCATCTACTACGCGCACGAGCCCGAGCAGCCCCAGGTCCGCGACGCCGCGGGCACCTGAGCGACAGGCGCGCCGCCGCATCGCGAGGACCGGTGGGCGAAAGGGCCGTCAGTGCATGGACGGCGCGGGCTCCTCGTAGGTGGGAATCGTCTCGCCGGTGCGCGCCTCGAAGGCGTTGCAGCCGCTGTCACCGGACACCACGAGCGCGAACTGCTGGAGGTGCGGCTGGTTGCAGCTCTGCACCTCTTCGTCGCTCGGCTCATCGCTGTTGCCAGCGAAGAAACGGCAGTTCTTGCAGTTGCCCCAGGATGCGTCCGCCATGGTTCCCTCCTCGTGGAAACGGGGTCCAAGAGGAGGGTGGGGTCGGTGGCGGGCCTCCACAACGAAGCACCCGTCTCCCGCCCGGGAGGGCAGGGGACCCGGCGCCCTGGGGATGGCGCCGGGAATTCCACCTCACGCCGCGCCTACTGCTGGGGCGCGGGCTGCTGCGGGGCCGGCTGCTCCTGCGCGGGCTGCGTCTGCCGCGGCGCCCCCGCGCCGGGCTGCTCACCCAGGGCGGCCGCGTCCTTCCTCACCGAGCCGGACTCGAAGGAGCCCAGCGAGTTGAGCAGGCGCAGCGCCGCGAGCGACGCCTGGAGGCGCTCGGAGACGAAGCCCACCTCCGCGTTGGTGAGCGCGGTGTTGGCGTCCGCGACCTCCAGGTAGGTGGCGACGCCCGCCTTGAAGCTCACGTCCGTCAGGCGGTTGGACTCGCGCGCCAGCTCCAGGGCCTCCTCGGCCTTGGCGCGGTTGGCGAGCGCGTTCTCCAGGTCCAGCTTGGAGCGCCGCACCTCCTCCTTCACGCGGGCCTGCGCCAGCGTCTGGGTGACGGTGGCCTCACGCACGCGCGACGAGGCCTCGGAGAGGTTCGCCTCGCGCAGGCCGCCGTCGAACAGCGTCCAGCTGGCGCCGAAGGTGATGGCCCAGGTCTCGTTCTGGCCGGTGAAGCCCGCCGCGTTCGCGATGCGGTAGGCGCCCGTGACGCCCAGCGTGGGCAGGTAGCTCAGGATGACGCCCGTCTTGTTGGTGCGGCTGAGCTTCAGGCCCACTTCCGCGGCCTGCACGTCCGAGCGCTCCTGCAGCGCCTGGTTCACCAGCTCGTCCGGCGACGCCTGCGCGGGCACCGTCGGCTCCGGCGGCGGGGCCAGGTCGAAGTCCGGCTCGCGCTGGATGAGCGTGCCCAGCGCCAGCTTCAGGCCCGCGAGCGCGTTCTTCGCGCGCACCAGGTCCTGCTCCGCGCGCGAGCGGTCCAGCTGGGCGCGCAGCAGCGCCACGCGCGTCACCGTGCCCGCGTCGAAGCGCGCCTGGGTGTCCTTCTCACGCGCTTGGTTCAGCTCCAGCAGCCGCTCCTGCGCGCGCAGGGCCTCCTGCTGCGCCGCGGCGCCGTAGTACGCCTGGGCCACGCCGAAGAGCACCTGCCGGCGCGCCGTCTGCGTGTTGAGCTCCGCCAGCTTCACGGACTGGTAGGACGCCGCGATGCCCGCCCACAGCTGCGGCGCGATGATGGCCTGCCGGACCTCCGCCTGCGCACCCTTCTGGATGAGCGGCTGGATGGTGATGTCCACCGGCGCGATGGGGCCCGCGGGGATGATGGCCGCCACGTTGTTGCGAGTGAGGGACGCGCCCACGGTGATGGTGGGCAGGTAGCCCGACCACGCCTTGCGCGTCGCGAGCGATGCCTGCTCGAAGCGCTCCTGCGCGACCTTCAAATCGAGGTTCTGCTGGCGGGCGGACTCCAGGGCCTCATCCAGCGTCAGTACGGGCGCCGCGGCCAGGGTGGCCGACAGGGACAGCGCCAGAAGGGTACTCATACCGCTCGACCTCCTCACCGTCCCGCGGGAGCGCGAGGCGGATCCGTCCTATGGGACGACTGCGTTGCGTCCTCTACCCGACCTTGGCGCGGCGTTGAAGTAATCCGCACTGTCGGACGTTGGAATATGCGGAATGTAGTAGCGGTCAATGATTGATGATGTCAATTGTTTATGTGCTTCCGATGAATTAACGTAAATTCACTATGAGCGCCTTCAGCGATGGTCCTTGCGAGCAGGTGATGTGCCAGTCGGCGGCCTCCCGTGGCCAGCCCGAGGCCGGGAGTGGATTGCCCGAGCAGGCGTGGGCGCTGCTCTACGAGATGCTGCACGCGCACATGCGCAACTTCCCCGCGCTGGCGGCGGAGCTGGACCTGTCGCCCGTGCAGGCCCACGTGCTCAAGCAGCTGGGCGAGGGACCGCTCGCGATGAGCACGCTCGCTCACTACCTGTCGTGTGACGCGTCCAACGTGACGGGGCTGGTGGACCGGCTGGAGGCGCGCGGGCTGGTGGAGCGCAAGAGCAGCGAGCAGGACCGGCGCGTGAAGATGCTGGTGCTGACGGAGGCCGGCGCGGAGCTGCGGGGTCGGCTGATGGCGCGGCTGAGCGCGCCGCCGCCGCTCATCGCCGCGATGCCGGACGAGGACCTGGCGGCGCTGCGCGACATCATGCGCCGCGCGCTGAAGATGCAGTAGCGCGCCCGGGCGGCCGCGTTCAGTCCAGCAGGAAGGTGTACGAGTACTTCATCTCCGTGGCCACCGGCTCGCCGCCCTTGATGGCGGGCTTGAAGCGGAAGCGGCGGATGGCGTCGCGCGCGGCCTCGTTGAGGCCGTAGCCGGGCCCGGAGATGACCTTCACGTTGGTCACCTTGCCCTCCGCGTCGATGGTGATGGACAGCGTGACGGTGCCCTCGATGCCCGCGCGGCGCGCTTCGTCCGGGTAGGGAATCTTCACCTCGGATGCGACCGAGGGCTCCTGGTCCACCTGGTACACGGGCACGTACTTCGGCGCGGAGTAGCCCTTCACGTCCTTGGGGTCCTTCGCCTGTCCGGTGGCCTTGCCGTAGGCGGTGTTGCCCACGGGCGCGGCGAAGGAGCCGGCGCTGGTGGTGGACGACATGGTCATGCCCACCACGAGCGGCGGCGGCTTGGCGGCGGGCTCCGGCGGCGGCGTGTCGTTGGGCGGTGGCGGGGCGTTCGTCGGAGGCGGGGGCTTGGGCGCCTCCGCGACCTTGATGGGCGGCGGCTTCACCGGCTTCACCTTCGGGGGCGGCGGAGGCGGCGGCTTGGGCTCTTCCGGCTTCTCCTCCGGAGGCGGCGGGGGGGGCGGCTTCTGCACCTCCACCATGACCATCTCCACCGGCTTCTGGTGGGCCGGGAGCTTGCGGCCCTCCATGGTGGACAGGTACGCGAAGGCCACCCCGTGCAGCGCGAGCGACACGAGCAGGAACACGGCGAGGAACCGCGTGGAGCGGTCGCGCTGGGGCAGGGGAGAAGGATCGAGGACCGCCTGGCTCATCGTTGCGAAGCCTCGTCTAGGGCGTGGCGGGCGCGGCCCGCGTGGGGGCGGCGTCCTTCTCGATGTTGAGGGCGAACTTCGCGATGCCCTGGCCCTTCACCACGTCGATGAGGCGCATCACGCGGCCATATGCGAGCGTCTGGTCCGCGCTGATGATGGCGCGCGTGTCCTTGTCCTTGGCCACGGCCTCCGTCACGCGGCGGGACAGGTCCGCTTCCGTCACCTCCGCGCCGTCGAAGTAGAGCTTGCCCTCCTTGTCGAGGACGACGTTCACCAGGCCCTGCACCGTCTCACCGCCGTTGGCGGCGCGGGGCAGGTCCACCTCCACCGTCTCGCGGACGATGAAGTTGGCGGTGACCATGAAGATGATGAGCAGCACCAGCACCACGTCCACCAGCGGGGTGACGTTGATGCCGCTGATCTCCTCGTCGCTGTCGTTCGCGCCGCCGGCCATGGCCTAGTTGCCTCCCGCGGCGCCCGGCTTGCGCGCCTTCATGGCGCCCACGAGCGCGTGACCCAGGGAGGTGGTGCGGCTGGTGAGCGTCTTCAGCTGGCGGTTGAAGATGTTGAAGGCGACCACGGCGGGGATGGCGACGGCGAGGCCCACGGCGGTGGCGACGAGCGCCTCCGAGATGCCGGCCATCACCGTCTGCTGCATGGCGCCGCCCTTGGCGTTCATGGCGCCCAGGTCGTTGAAGGCCTTGATGATGCCGAGCACCGTGCCGAACAGGCCGATGAACGGGGCGTTGTTGCCCAGGGTGCCCAGGATGGACAGGCCGCGCTCGTACTGGGGGCGCTCGCGGGCGACAGTGGACGCGATGACCTGCTCCACGGTGTCCGGGCCCTGCGGCGCGGAGGCGAGGGCCTCGCGGATGACGGCGGCCTCCATGCCCTTCTGGTTCTTCACCTCGCCGGCCACGGCGTCGAACTCGCCGCGCGCCAGGCGCACCGCCAGGGCCTCCGAGTTGGGCAGCCGGTGGCGCGAGAAGTAGACGGCGCGCTCCAGCATCACCGCGATGGAGACGATGGAGAGGGTCACGAGCAGCCAGAGGACCCACTCGGCGCTGCCCAGCGTCACCCCGAGCAGCTTGCTGCTCAACCATCCGAGTTCGGGTTGGGCCGCCTGGGCCAGGAGGAAGGAGGACGTCATGTGGGAAATGCCCGGTTCAAGAGTGGGACCGCGTAACGCGCGGCGCAGTCTCTTGTTCCCCCCAACTCAAAAGTCAAATGGAACGGGGGGCGTCCACCCCGCTGCCGCGCGCCACTGGACGCGCGCGGCGAAACCAGGGCGCGGATGTCATATGCCGAGCACGGAGCGGGACGGGCGAAGGAGTGCCTGTCCCGCAGGGTGGGCGGCCGTCCGGCTTTCAGGGCCGGCGGCTGGGGCTGGTGGTCTGCGCGGGGTCGCGCTCCACGACGGGCCCGAGGATGGCGTCGATGCGGCGCAGGAGCTCCGCGTCGAGCTTCACGCCAGTGGCCTTCACGTTGTCGAGCACCTGCTCCGGCCTGGTGGCGCCGATGATGGCGGAGGAGACGCTCTTGTTCTGGAGCACCCACGCGATGGAGAGCTGCGCCATGGACAGGCCGGCCTCCTGGGCCAGGGGCTTGAGCTGCTGGACGCGGGTGAGCACGTCGTCGGTCATGAAGCTGGTCATGAACTGCGCGCCCTGGGTGGCGGCGCGGGTGTCCGCGGGCGGGGGCTTGCCGGGGAGGTACTTGCCGCTGAGCACGCCCTTGGCCATCGGGGACCAGACGATCTGCCCCAGGCCCTCGGCGTCGGAGGTGGGGATGACCTTGGATTCGATGACCCGCCAGAGCATGGAGTACTGGGGCTGGTTGGAGATGAAGGGCACGCGCAGCTCGCGGGCGAGCTTGGCGCCGGCGGAGATCTGCTCGGCGGTCCATTCGGAGACGCCGATGTAGAGGGCCTTGCCCTGGCGGACGATGTCCGCGAAGGCGAGCAGGGTCTCCTCGAGGGGCGTCTCCACGTCGAAGCGGTGGGCCTGGTAGAGGTCCACGTAGTCCGTCTGGAGGCGGCGCAGGGAGCCGTGGATGGACTCGAAGATGTGCTTGCGGGACAGGCCGCGGTCGTTCTGGCCGGGGCCGGTGGGCCAGTAGACCTTGGTGAACAGCTCATAGCCTTCGCGGCGCTGGCCCTTGAGGGCGCGGCCGAGGACGGCCTCGGCCTTGGTGCCGGCGTAGACGTCGGCGGTGTCGAAGGTGGTGATGCCCGAGTCGAGCGCCGCCTTCACGCACGCGACCGCGGCGTCCTCTTCGACCTGGGAGCCGTGGGTGAGCCAGTTGCCGAAAGAAATCTCGCTGACCTTCAGACCGCTGCGACCGAGGAATCGGAAGTTCATAGGGGGCGGCAGCCTAACCGCCGCGTCTCGGGGGCTGCTTGGGATTCGCGGATTCTCGGCAGATGGAGTCGGACGGACGACCGTCCACGGCGGGATTCGACCGTTCCCGGGCTTCGCTTGTGAACCATGGGCCGGGTATCCGACACTGGCTTCCACGCATGGCCGCCAGTGAAGAACGCCGCTTCCAGTCCCTCGTGCTCGCGCCCATCCGGCGCGTGCAGCGGCGGCTCGATGTCGTCGCCTGGAGCGGCGCTGGCGTCGCTCCGCTCTGGGCCCTCGCCACCGCTTGCGTGCTGTCCCGGATGCTCTTGCGCGATGGGGTGGTGTGGGCCCTGCCGCCTCTCTTTGTCGCGGGCCTTGTCTGGTGGTTCGTTCGCGCGCGGTCTCGGGGCGTGTCGCTGGAGTACGCGGCGGTGCTCGCGGATCGCTCCGTCAACGCGGGCGGCCTGCTGCTCACGCGGCTGGAGCGTCCCGTGGGCGAGTGGGAGCTGAGCCTCAATCAGTTCGCCCAACTGGTGAAGCCTCCGGACGTCCCCTGGCGTCGGCCCGTGGGCGCGCTGCTGGGCGCGCTCGTGTTCCTGGCCGTCGGGTTCCTCGTTCCGCTCCCGGCTCCGCGCTCCTCGAACATCAACGCCGCCGCCGCGACCCAGGTCGCCGCCGTGCAGGCTCAGGCGGAGGCGCTGGCGCGTGAGGAGCCCCTTGGCCCCGACGTCGAAGAGGAGCTGCGCCGGCTGTCCGAGGAGGTCGCGCAGGGCCGCTTCGACTCCGCCGACTGGGAAGCCGCGGACGCCCTGGAGCAGCGGCTCGCCGAGCGCGCCTCCGAGGCCGCCGCTGAGCTCAACCGTGCGTCCGAGGCCGCCGCTGAGCTGGAGGACGCGCTCGCCGCTGCTGATGGCGCGGAGGCCGCCACCCGTGAGCGTGAGTCGCTGGAGCAGGCCCTCATGGCCCTCGATGCCCGCGCGAGTGGGCGCCCCTCGGACTCCGCCGCGGGTGAGCAGGACGCCCCCGCTTCCGAGCGGAGCTCGCAGGGGCAGGGGGCTGACTCAACGCAGCGCGATGGTGACTCGCGGCAGGGCTCGCAGGCGTCCTCCTCCGAAGCCCAGGCCCGCGCTTCCGCTCGCGCCCAGGCCTCCGGCTCGCCGGATCAGATCGCGGACCTGCGCCGCACGCTGGAGCGGCGGCAGCAGTCCCTGGCCCAGCGCTTCGAGGAAGAGAACGCTTCGCGAGGGAACCGCAGTGCCCAGGCCCGGCGTCCCACCCGGCGGCAGCAGTCCGGCCAGGGGCAGAAGGGGCAGGGCCAGAAAGGCCAAGGTCAGGGGCAGGGTGAAGGTGAGGGCGAAGAGGGCGACGCCGAGGGCCAGCAGGCCGGTCAGCACGCGAGCCGGAACGTCCGGCAGGGCGACGGCGCGGGCGTGAGCCGGGGCGGAGAGAGCCAGCCTCTTGTCTTTGGCGGCGAGGCGGAGATGAACCCGGAGCGGCTCGCCTTCCAGCCGCTGCCGGAGGGCCATGGCGGCGAGGCGGAAGAACTGTGGGGCCTTCGCGCCGCGGATCCGCAAGCCCGGACGGGGCAGGCGGGGCCCGGCGGCTCGAAGGGCACGGGCGCGAAGGGCGATGCGACGGCGGGACCGACCTCGGGTCCGCTGCTGCCTCGCAACCGCGACCTGGTGAAGCGGTACTTCGGTGGTTCGTAGTCCAGAAGGGGAGTCGACGTGGCAGCGGAGCTTCTGAGTCCCGCCGAAGCACAGGGCGCGGCGGACGTGGCGTCCCGGCTCAAGGCCGGGCTCAACCAGGTGATGCTCGACCAGGAGACGGTCGTCGAGCAGGTCGTGACGGCCGTGCTCGCGCGGGGCCACGTGCTCCTGGAGGGCCTGCCCGGTCTGGGCAAGACCGAGCTGTGCAAGGCCCTGGCGCGGCTGCTGTCGCTGCCCTTCCGCCGCATCCAGTTCACCCCCGACCTCCTGCCCGGCGACATCACCGGCACCTACGTGCTGGAGGGTGAATCGCGCCGCGACTTCGTCTTCCGCGAAGGCCCCCTCTTCGCGAGCCTCGTCCTCGCGGATGAGATCAACCGCTCCAGCCCCAAGACGCAGTCCGCGCTGCTGGAGGCCATGCAGGAGCGCTCCGTGACGGTGCTGGGCCAGACGCGGCCCCTGCCCGAGCCGTTCTTCGTGCTCGCCACGCAGAACCCCATCGAGCTCGAAGGCACGTACCCGCTGCCCGAGGCGCAGCTGGACCGCTTCCTCTTCCGCATCCTCGTGCCGCCCGTGGGCGCCAGGACGCTGCGCACCCTGCTCACCACGCGCGTGCGCGGCGCGCCCCCCGCGCAGGAGCCGGTGCTCGACGCCGAAGGGCTGTCGCGCCTGTTCGCCGCCGTGGATCGCGTGCACCTGCCCGGCCCGGTGGCGGACTTCATCGGCCGGCTGGTGGAGGCGTCCGACCCGCGCCAGGCCTCCGCGCCCGAAGCCGTGCGCCGCTTCGTGCGCTTCGGCGCGAGCCCTCGCGCGGCGCTGGCCCTGGCCGCCGCGGGCCGTGCTCGAGCGCTGCTCGAGGGCCGGCCCAACGTGGGCTTCGACGACGTGGTGGCCGCCGCGCCCGCCGCCCTCAACCACCGCCTGGTGCTGGCCTACGAAGCCTCGCTGGAGAAGGTGTCCGCGCCGGACGTGGTGCGCGAGCTGCTCAAGGCGACCCCCGAGGTGCCTCGTGGCTAGCCGTGTGTCCTGGGCCCTCGCGGCGCTCCTGGGGGCCCTGCTCTGGACGGACGCGGCGTTCGCGACCAGCACGGATGTGGATGTGGCTCAGGCGGCCGAGCCCCAAGGCAGTGGCTACCGCGAGGTGGGGGAGACCGTGGAGAACCTCCCCGACACAGGGGACCTCAAGGCCTCCATGCGCGTCGTCACGCTGGTCCCCAACCGGGGCTACACGCCCATCCAGGTGACGGTGCACAACGCCGGCGGACAGCCGCGTCCGGTGCGCCTGTCCATCTCCTCGCAGGGACGCCTCACGGAGCGCTCGCTGCAGGTGGGGCCCCGGGAGCGCGTCGTCACCTGGATGCTGCTGCCCGCGGACCTGCAGGGGGGGACGCTCCAGCTGGACTCGCCCGGGCTGGACACCTCCGCCCGGGGCTTCTACCTGGACGGCTACCGGGGCGCGCGCGTGATGGTGCTGGGCGACGTGAAGGCCTTTGAGGCGGCGACGGGGCTGCGCCGCGTGTCGGAGAACATGGAGCCGCTCGTCGCCACGCGCTTCGTGGATCCGCGCACCGCGCCGCGCGAGCTGGCCGCCTACGCGGGCTACGACGCGGTGCTGGTGGCGGTGCCGCCGGACCAGGTGCCCGCGGACGTCTGGGCGGTGCTGGAGTCCTACGCGGTGAGCGGCGGCAAGCTGGTGCTCGACCAGCCCCCGGCGAACCCGCGCCTGAACCTCCCGCTGCTCCAGGACGAGAAGGCGGAGCTGTCGAACTATGGCTTCGGCTTCGTGCGCCAGTTCCGCGCATGCCGGACGCAGACGCCGGGCTGCGGCTTCAACCTCTGGGAGGACACGCAGCGGTCGCAGGCCGTGGTGACGCCCGCGGGCCCGCCGCCCCGCTGGGAGCGCCACGACCTGCTGAACGACGGACGGCTGCCGCTGCTCTCCACCGCGCGCGCGCCCGTGGGCCGCTTCATGTTGCTCATCGTCCTCTTCACGCTGGCGGTGGGGCCCGGCGGGTGGATGCTCGCCCGGCGCAAGGGGCCGCTGGCGGTGCTCATCACCGTGCCCGCGCTGGCGGTCCTCACCAGCCTGGGCCTGGTGGCGTGGTCCGTGCTGGTGGACGGCTTCAGCGTGCACGCCGCGCGCTACAGCCTCACGCTGCTGGACCGCGAGCGCTCCCGCGCGGTGACGGTGGGGCTCAACGCCTGGTACGCGAACCTCGCGAAGGACGGGGTGAGCATGCCCGCCTCCAGCGTGCTGCTGGCGCCCAAGGAACCGGAGGATTCGCCGCTGCTGCTGGACTGGACGAACGGGCTCGTCGTGAAGAACAGCTTCCTGCCCTCGCGCAGCTACCGCGAGTGGGGAGAAGTCGCCGTGGTTCCCTCGCGCGCGCGGCTGACGGCGCGCAAGGCGGACGGCGGCGTGCAGGTGCAGAACGCGCTGGGGGCCCCGCTGAAGGGCGGCACGTTGAAGCTGGACGGTCGGCTCTGGGCCCTGCCGGAGCTGGATGACGGCGCGGAGGGGCTGGCCACGCCGTCAGGCGAGGAGGCGGATGACCTGCTGGGCCTGGAGCACGAGCCGCTCTCCCGCTTCGGGGACGCGATGATGCCCGTGATGCAGGCGCTGGAGAACGGGACGTTCGTGGCGCGGCTGGGCGGGCGCGGCTTCACGCCCACGGCGGCGATGGACGTGGAGCTGGAGGCCGCGGTGCACGTGGTGCGCGGACAGGTCGAGGAGGCACGGCGATGAGCCTGCTGGAGGTGAAGGGGCTGCGGCGCGACTACGGGGCGCTGCGCGCGGTGGACGACGTGTCGTTCACGCTGGAGGCCGGCAGCATCCTGGGCTTCATCGGGCCCAACGGCGCGGGCAAGAGCACCACGCTGCGCATCCTGGCCACGCTGGACGTGCCCACCGCGGGCACGGTGCTGCTGGACGGCACGTCGCTGGTGGACGCGCCGGACCGGGCCCGGCCGCTCTTGGGCTACATGCCGGACCGCTACGGCACCTACGACGACGTCACCGTGAGGGAGTTCCTGGACTTCTTCGCGCGCGCCTACGGATTGAAGGGCGCGCGGCGCAAGCAGCGGGTGGACTCGGTGATGGAGTTCACCGGGCTGGGGCCGCTGGCGGAGAAGCTCACCACGGAGCTGTCCAAGGGCATGCGTCAGCGCGTGGCGCTGGGGCGCACGCTGCTGCACGACCCTCGGCTGCTGCTGCTGGACGAGCCGGCGGACGGGTTGGATCCGCGCGCGCGCATCGAGCTGCGGGAGCTGCTGCGCGCGCTGGCGGATCAAGGCAAGTCGGTCATCATCTCCAGCCACATCCTCACGGAGCTGGCGGAGATCTGCGACAGCTGCGTCATCATCGAACAGGGGCGCCTGCTGGCCCAGGGCCGGGTGGAGGACGTGCTGCGCCAGAGCGCGGGCCCGTCCCGGACGATGGAGTTGATGGTGCGGCTGGCGGCGCCCGGTGACGCGGGTGAGGCGCTGTGGTCGCGCACGGAGCGCACGCTGCTGGAGCAGCCTCGCGTGAAGGACGTGGCGCGGGACGGCGGCGCGCTGCGCGTGCGGTTGGAGCTGGAGGCGGACGCGGGGCCGGCGCAGGCGGAGGCGGCCGCGGCGGTGCTGCTCGCGGCGCTGGTGTCGCAGGGGCTGCCGGTGTGCGCGTTCAGCCCGCGCGAGCGCAACCTGGAGGACGCGTTCATGACGGTGACGAAGGGGAGGGTGTCGTGAGCACGCAAGCGAGTCCCGCGTCGGGTGAGGCCGAGTCCGCTCCCGCCCCGGGGGTCCCCGCCATGACGTCCGACCGCTGGGAGCAGTGGGGCGACCGGCTCAACCCGCTGGTGGTGAAGGAGGTGCGGCAGGGGCTGCGCACCCGCGTCTTCTGGGTGAGCTTCGGGTTGCTGCTGGCGGCGTGCCTGGTGCTGTCGCTGATTGCCTTCGCGAACACGCACGACAGCGCGTACACGCGCGAGGGAAGCCAGTACTTCTTCTCCTTCTTCATCTGCCTGGCGCTGGTGCTCTTCGGCGTCATCCCCTTCAACGCGTACCGGTCGCTGGCGCGTGAGCGCGAGGACGAGACGTGGTCGCTGCTCCTGCTCACGGGGCTGGGGCCCCGGCGCATCCTGCTCGGCAAGGTGGCGTCCTTCCTGGTGCAGGCGGTGCTGTATGCGTCGGCGGTGGGGCCGTTCCTGCTGTTCAGCTATTTCCTCAACGGCATCTCCCTGCCCACCATCCTGATGGTGTTGCTCTACGGCGCGACGTGGATGGTGTTCCTCACGCTCGTGTCGGTGTGCGCGGCGACCCTGGCGGACAGCCGGATGGGGCGGGCCGCGGTGCGGCTCCTGCTGGTGGGGGCGCTGCTGCTGTCGCTGTTCCAGACGCTGACGCTCGCCTTCGTGGTGACGCAGGAGCGCGGCTCCGGGTTCTCGTTCGACCGGGAGTTCTTCTGCGGCCTGGCCGCGCTGCTCTGGGTGCTCGTGTCCAACGGGTGGCTGGTGTTCGAGGTGGCGGTGTCCCGGTTGTCGCTGGTGACGGAGGACTACACGCGCCATCCCCGGAGGGCGCTGGTGGCGCAGGTGGTCGTGACGTTCGTGGGGATGACGGCGATGTGGTGGTTCCTGGATCGCAAGGACGACATCCCCACGGGGATGGGCTTCCTGGGAGGACTGCACCTCATCTTCGCCAGTCTCTTCATGGGGACGGACGTGGACGGTCAGGCGCGCCCGCTGCGCGCGGGCACGCGGGTCTGGTCGCTGCTCAAGCCCGGGGCGCTGCGCGGGTTCCGGTTGTCGGTGCTGCTGCTCCTGGGGTGGGCGGCCGGGTGCTCGGCGCTGGTCTGGGCGTCGCAGGGCCCGACCGGGGGCGCGCGGTTGATGATGTCGATAGGGGCGCTGGCGCTCTATGGGGTGCTGTACCTGTCGGTGGCGCTGCTCTTGGGGCGGCTGCCAGGCTCCGGGCGGTTCGCGTCGCCGGTGTCGGTGCGGCTGCTCTACATCCTGGCGGGGGTCGTGGGGGCCGGCGTGCCGCCGCTGCTGGCGGCGTTCCTGGGCCTGGAGGGGCGCGATGAGCTGCTCAACCTGCTCAACCCGGTGCTGGGGACGCTGAACTTCGGCCGATACGACTACAGCGGCTCGGGCGGCCTCAAGATGACGCCGGAGCTGCTCCTGTGCGTGGCGCTGGTGGCGTTGCTGGCGGCGTTCGCCGCGGACCGGGTGCTGGCGGATCGCGAGCGGCGGGTCCATCAGCAGTGAGCGCGCCGCTGGATGAGGCGGAGGTGGCGCGCCTGGCGCCGGGGTTGACGCTGGCGCTGCCGCGCCTGCCGCAGCGCGGACGGGTGGGCGAGGTGCGCGCCACGTCCGCGGGCAGCGCGATGGAGTTGCACGACTTCCGCGCGTACCAGCCGGGGGACGACCTGCGGCAGCTGGACTGGAACGCGGTGGCGCGCACGGGCGAGCTGGTGCTGCGCGTGCGCCAGGACGAGGTGTCGCCGCGCGTGGAGGTGGTGCTGGACGGCTCGCGCAGCATGGGGCTGTCGCCGCGCAAGGCGGCGGGGGCTCGCGAGGTGGCGCTGCTCACGGTGGAGGTGGGCGGGCGGCAGGGGCTGACGCCGACGCTGCTGTGGGGCGGCGCGAGGTCCGAGCGGGTGCAGGGACCGGCGTGCCGCGCGGCGCTGCGTGGCGCGGAGTTCGAGGCGCGGGATGACCTGGCGTCCGCGCTGGGGCGGTTGCCGCCGCTGCGGCCGTGTGGCCTGCGGGTGGTGGTGAGCGACTTCCTCTTCGAGACGGACCTGGAGGCGCTGTGCGCCCGGCTGTCGCGCGGAGCGTCGGCGCTGTTCCTGGTGCAGGTGCTGGACTCGGAGGACCTGGAGCCCACGGGCGGGGAGGGCGCGCGGCTGGTGGACGCGGAGAGCGGCGCGGCGCTGGAGGAGCTGCTGACGGACAGCGTGCTGGCCGCCTATGCGCGACGCTTCGCGGAGCATCAGCGCGCGCTGCGGAGCGCGGCGGTGCGGGCGCGAGGCACGCTGCTCACCGTGAACGCGGCGGACGGGTTGCGGGCGCAGGTGGCGGGACCGCTGCGCGCGCTGTTCGTCTCGGGAGGCGGGGCGTGAGCTTCGGGCTTCCCTGGGGACTGCTGGCGCTGGGGGCGCTGGTGCCGTTGGTCGCGGCGTACTTCCTGCGCCGCCGGCAGAAGCCGGTGGTGGTGAGCGCGCTCTTCCTGTGGCGCACGCCGCGTCCCCGCGCGGAGGGCGGGCCCCGGTGGGAGCGCTTCACGCGGGAGGTGTCGCTGCTGCTGGAGGTGCTCGCCGTGCTGGCCGCGGCGCTGTACCTGGCGGACGTGCGTCTGGGGGAGACGGCTCGCCGCCGTCACCTGGTGCTCGTCGTGGACGGCAGCCTGTCCATGTCCGCGCGGACTGCGGACGGAGGGACCGTGCTCGAACATGTGCGCGCCGAGGCCGCGAAGCGCGTGGAGTCGGAGCACGCGACGCACGTCACGGTGCTCGCGACCGGCGTCACGCCCCAGGTCATCGCGGGACCGGAGGCCGAGCCTTCGCGTGCATTGATCGCTCTGGAGTCCTTCGAGGCTCGCGGGCCGGACCACGACGTCACGGCGTCGCTCCTGTGGGCGCAGGAGCTGGCCGGACCGGGCAGGCGCGTGCACTTCTTCACCGATGCGCCTCCTGCGAAGGACGCGACCGTGCCGCCCTCCGTGCGCTGGACGGCGCTGGGGCACCCCCAGGGCAACGTGGCGCTGGTCTCCGCGCAGCGGCGCGACGAAGGAGGCCGGGCCACGGTGACGCTGCGGGTCGCTCGCTTCGGCGCGGGGCCCGCGGAAGTCGAGGCCCGTGTGCGCGCGGCCCCTGGCCCTGGCGCGCGTGAAGGCACCGAACGCACGGAGCGCATCGCCTTGCCGGAAGAGGGCGCCGCGACCGTGCGCCTTACCTTCCGCGAGGCCGGCGACGTGGAGGTCTCCCTGCCGGACGACGCGCTGCCCGAGGACGGTCACGTGCGCCTGCCCCCGTCTCCCGTGATGCCGGTGGCCGTGGGGCTGACGGAGGGGTTGTCGCCCGCGTCGAAGCAGGCCCTGGAGCGCTTCCTGGCGGTGTCTCCCGATGTGGCGCGGGGGCCTCCCGTCCCCGGTGCTTCGGTGCTGTCCGTGGGGCCCGCGCGCGCGGAGGCTCACGTGACGCTGGGCGCGGAGGGAGCGCTGCGCACCTTCGTGGGGCCGTTCTTCACGGAGAAGGGCAGCGCGCTGATGGACGACGTGCAGCTCGCGGGCGTGCGGTGGACGGCGGGCGCGAACCCTCCGGGCCGTCCGTTGATGACCGCGGGCGACGCGGTGCTCGTGTCGGAAGAGGAGGGCGGACGGCTGCACCTCAACGTGGACCTGGCGCGCTCCAACCTCCAGCGCACCACCGCCTGGCCCGTGCTGCTGGGCAACGTGGTGCGCGAAGCGCGGCGCCTACGCGAGGGCTTCCCCCGGCGCCAGCTCAACCTGGGCGAAGCGCTCCCGGTGGTGACGGAGGCCGGCGCGCGCTACGCGCTGAAGGGGCCCTCGGGCCGCAAGCCCGTGTTCGGCGCGGGCGCGCTGAGCCTGCCCGCGCCCGCGAGCCCCGGCCGCTACGTGCTGGAGCGCGATGGCCGCGACGTGGACTCGCTGGAGGTGCTGGCTTTGGATGCCCGGGAGTCGGACCTGCGCGGCCGGGGCAGCGCCGACGTGGCCGCGCGGGAAGCGGGCGAGGACTCGGAGGGGACCGGCGCCCATGAGCGCGCCCGCTGGCCCCTGGTGGTGCTGCTGGCCGCGCTGCTGGCGGACTTCTACGTCACGAGGAAGGCATGACCTTCACCCTTCCCCAGGCGTGGCTGCTGCTGTTGCCGCTGGGCCTCTTCCTGTGGCGCTACGGCCGGAGGCCCGGCCCGCCCATGGTGCTGCGGTGGGTGCTGTTGGTGCTCGGCGTGGGCGCGCTGTCCGGGCCGGAGCTGCGGCTGGCGAACGCGGGCAGCGACGTGGCCGTGGTGGTGGACCGTTCGCGCTCCATGCCGCTGGACGTGGACCGCGTGGCCCTGGAGCTCATCTCGCTGGTGGAGTCCCAGCGCCGGCCCGGGGACCGCGTGGGCGTCATCACCTTCGGCCGCGAGGCCCGCGTGGAGTCCCCGCTGTCGGAGGTAGGCCGCTTCGGCGGCTTCACGCGGCCGGTGGACGCGGAGGCGTCGGACCTGTCGGCCGCGCTGGACGCCGCGGGCGCGCTCATTCCCCCCGAGCGCACGGGCCGGGTGCTGGTGGTGTCCGACGGCAGGGCCACGGGCGCGGATGCCCGGGGCGCGACGCGGCGGCTGGCGGCGCGGGGCATCGCGGTGGACTACCGGCAGGTGTCCCGTCCGGAGCCCGCGCTGGATGTGGCCGTCATGTCCCTGGACGTGCCCGCCACCGTCTCCGTGCGCGAGCCCTTCCAGTTCTCCGCGGTGGTGCAGGCCACCTCCGCCGTCACCGGCACCGTGCGCCTGGAGCGCGACGGGAAGGTGCTGGTGAAGGGACCGTTCGACTTCAAGCCCGGGCCCAACCTGCTGCCTTTGCGCGACCTGTTGGAGGAGCCGGGGCTCGTGCACTACCGGCTCACGGTGGAGGCGCCGGGCGACGGCGTCCCGGAGAACGACGTGGGCGTGGGCGTGCTGCGCGTGGAGGGGCCACCGCGCGTGCTGCTGCTCACCGCGCAGCCCTCGGGCACGCTGGCGAAGGCGCTGGCATCCACGGGCATGGCGCTGGAGGTGAAGGCGCCGTTCCACCTGTCGCTGGAGGCGCTCGACGGGGTGGGCGTGGTGGTGCTGGAGAACGTGGACGCGAACGCGCTGGGCGAGACGGGCTTGAACGCGCTGGCGGACTACGTGGACCAGGCGGGCGGCGGGCTGGTGATGACGGGCGGGCGGTCGAGCTTCGGCGAGGGCGGCTACCGGCGCTCGCCCGTGGAGCCGCTGCTGCCCGTGTCGCTGGAGATGCGCGAGGAGCAGCGGCGCGCGTCGGTGGCGATGAGCGTGCTCATGGACTCGAGCTGCTCCATGGGCGTACAGGTGCCGGACGGGCGCACGAAGATGGAGCTGGCCGCGGAGGGCGTCACGGCTGCGCTCACGCTGCTCAACGCGAACGACGAAGCGTCCGTGCACATGGTGGACACGCAGCCGCATGAAGTCTTCCCCCTGAGCCCGGTGCGCGAGGGACTCCCGTTCGACAAGGTGGCGCGGGGCTTCAGCGGCGGTGGCGGCATCTACGTGGGCGAGGCACTGAGAGCGGGCCGCAAGGAGATCCTCCGCAGCGACAAGCCCACGCGGCACGTGGTGCTGTTCTCCGACGCGGCGGACTCGGAGGAGCCGGGCGACTACCGGGCGACGCTGGCGGCGCTGCGCGAGGCCCAGGTGACGGTGTCGGTCATCGGCCTGGGCAAGCCCACGGATCCGGACGCGGACCTGCTGCGCGACGTGGCCCGGCGTGGCGAGGGGCGCATCTACTTCGCGGAGGACGCCATGAGCCTGCCGCGCATCTTCAGCCAGGAGACGCTCGCGGTGGCGAGGGCCACGTTCGTGGACGAGCCCGCATCGCTGGAGGCCGCGCCGGACCTGCCGCTGCTGGGCCCGCTGCCGACGACGGGCCTGCCGCAGGTGGGCGGCTACAACCTCACGTACCTGAAGCCCCGGGCGAACGTGGCGCTGCGCACGCTGGACACCAACGCCGCGCCGGTGCTGGCGCTGTGGCCGCATGGCGCGGGACGCACGGTGGCGCTCACGGCGGAGGTGGATGGCAGGTACACGGGCGAGCTGCGCGAGTGGGGCGCGCTGCGGGCGACGCTGGAGGCGGTGGTGCGCTGGTCGATGGGGCGCTCCACGCCGAAGGAGGAGGCGGTGGTGCGCTCGGAGCGCCAGGGCAACCTGCTGCGCGTGACGTTGGACCTGCCGCCGGGTGAGCCGATGCCGGGCGCGCTGCCCACGGCGGTGTTGCTGTCGGGCGATGGCCGCTCCAGCGTGGAGAAGCCGCTGCACTGGGAAGACGAGGACCGGCTGGGGGTCGAGTACCCGCTGTCAGGCAGCGGCACCTGGCACCCGGTGGTGAAGTGGGGCGGGCGCGTGTTGAGGGCGCCACCGGTGGCGCTGCCGTACGCGCCGGAGTTCGAACCGGGCAGCGCGAAGGAGGGGCTGAAGCTCCTGCGCGCCCTGGCGGCGGTGGGCGGCGGTCAGGAGCGGCTGTCGATGACGGGCCTGTTCGCGGAGGCCCCGGAGTCGGAGGGGCGCGTGGCGCTGTCTCCATGGCTGGTCGCGTTCGCGCTGGCGGCGATGCTCGCGGAGGTGGCCGTGCGCCGGTTCCTCTCCGCGCCTCGAGTGCGCGCGTCGCGCGAGCGGCCCGCGAAGGAAGCCGTCACGCGAGGACCCACGGCCGCACCGCGCGGTGATGCGAAGCCCACGCGTCCGCCCAGGCCCGCCCCTGAAGAGCCAGTCGAGCAGAAACCCGAGCCGCCGAAACCGCCTGCGGGAGTGGACTCCGCGCTGGAGGCCGCGCGTGCGCGGGCACGGCGTCGCACGGGGCGCTGAGGCGGGGCGCCCGGCGGCATGCGCTCAGGCTTGACGTCCACTGACCCACATCCTCGCGCGGCTTCGCGCTTGACGTTGCGGCGCACGCTTGGTTGCGTCGCCCCGCTCAGGAGTCCTGATTCCTGATGTCAATTCCCTGGGGGGGAACATGCTGGAGACCTTTGACGCCGCGCGGTTGAAGAGCGCGGGGGCGACCGCGTTGTCGGATGCGCTTGAACAGGGGCGCATCGTCTATTTCCCGGAGAGTCCGGTGGCGCTGCCCACACCGGGCGACGCGGCCTTCCTTCGAGAGGAATTGCCGGCGCTGCTGAAGCGCAAGAACGTGAGCTATTACCCCGAGGCCCAGCGCCTGGTGGGCCTGGCGTCCGAGGGCGCCTCCGCGGAGCGCACGCACCGCATCCTTCGCGAGCACTCGCTGCGCGTGACGGAGTTCCTCACGCAGGCGATGCCGGGCTTCGTGAAGGACTGGAGCGTGGGCACGTCGAGCTTCCGGCCCCTCCAGGAGAAGGGGCGGCAGCTCAAGCCTCACGCCAGCAACGAGCTGGTCCACGTGGACGCGGGCGCGTATGGCGCGACGCATGGGGACCGCATCCTGCGCTTCTTCATCAACCTGCACCCCACCGAGGAGCGGCGCTGGGCCACGCGGGGGACCTTCGAGGCGCTCTATCAGCAGTACGGCGCCACCGCGGGCGTGGCGCCCGAGCCCGGCGTCGAGCGCTCCCTGAGCCCGGGGCTCGCGGGGCGGATGTATTCGGGCCTGCTGCAAGGGGCCTCGCGGCTCGGGGTGCGCATGGCCCGGGTCGTCGACACGTCGCCGTATGACAGGCTGATGCGGCGCTTCCACAACTACATGAAGGACACGCCGGAGTTCCAGGCGTCGCGAGACGGGTATGAGGAGTTCGGGTTCCCTCCCTTCTCCGCCTGGATGGTGCTCACCGATGGCGTGAGCCACGCGTGCCTGTCCGGCCAGTACGCGCTCGTGGACACGTTCCTCATCCGCCTGTCGAGCTGCCGGCATGCGGAGATGTCCCCCTACCACCTGCTGCGGCGCGCTCCCGCGGAGCACCCGGCCCGCGCCGCGGCGTGACGCCGCGGCACGGCGGACCCCTGGCCTCCATGAACCCTGAAGCCGGGGGCGCGTTGCGGTATGACGGCGCCGATGACGGAGTCCCGGGCCGTGCGGTGGGGGCTCGGCGCCGTCCTGGGCGTGGTCGCGCTCCAGGCCGCGCGCCTCGCGCTGCACAAGGCGTTCAGCATCGACGAGTTCCAGTACGCCCACTCCGCGTGGCTCCTGGCCCACGGACAGGTGCCGTACCGCGACTTCTTCGAGGTGCACTTCCCCCTCGTGTACCAGTTGCTGGCGCCGCTGTTCCTGCTGCTCGGGGATGATCCGCGCAACGTGCTCGCCCTCCGCGCGGCGATGCTCGTGCCGCTCGCGGGAGCGAGCGTCTCCGTGTTCCTCCTCAACCGGCGGGAGGGACGCATCGCCGCGCTCCTGGCTCCGGTGATGCTGCTCGGCGCGCCGGGCTTCCTGCGCTTCGCCACCGAGGTGCGCCCGGATGCGCTCACCGCCGCGCTCTTCCTGGGAGCGCTCGCGGCGCTGGCCGTGCAGCCTGGAACCGTCCGTTCGTCGTTCCTGGCGGGCGCGTTGCTCGTCGCCTCCGCATGGGGCTCCCAGAAAGCGCTCTTCTTCGGGGGGCTCGTGACCGGGGTGCTCCTGGCGGACCTCCTGCTTCGCCGGAGTGCTTCTTCCGCGCTCATCGCCGCGCCTCGCGCCTTCTTCGCGGGCATCGCCTCCTCGGCGGGCGCGGTGGCCGGGTACCTCACGGTGACGGGCTCATGGACCGCCTGGTGGCAGTGGTGCTTCGTCTGGGCTTCCGAGCATCAGCGCCACTACCCCGGCTTCTCGTGGCGCGAATACCTGGCGCCCGCCCTGGGGGAACAGCCCGCGTTCTTCCTCCTCGCCGCCGTCGGTCTCGTCGCCACGTTCCGGCGGTTGCGGAAGCATCCGCGCACGCCCGACCTGCTCCTGACCGTGGCCGTGCCCGCGACGTTCGGCGCGTATGCGCTTCAGCGCGCTCCGTTCCCCTACAGCCTGTTGCCCCTGCTGGGCGTGCTCGCGCCGTTCGCCGCACGTGGCGTCCTTTCGGTGCTCACACAGCTCCGCACGCCTGTGGGGCGCACCGTGGGGCTCGCGGGACTGGGTGGCCTGTTCGCCGTTCAGGCCGCCCAGGTGGAGAGGCTTCTGGACGGTGGCGGCAATGCGCGGCAGCGCGAGGTGCTCGCGCGCATCGCGGCGCTCACGGGCCCGGAGGATGTCGTCTACGACAACTCCGGCGGCTACGTGAGCCGGCCGCACGCGCACTTCTACTTCTACACGGACGCGTATCTGCGCGGCTCGCTCGCGGGCCTGTTGTCCGACGAGCTGCCCCGGGTGCTCGTGGAGCAGGGCTGTGTGATGCGCGTGGACGACCTGCGCACCTCCGGCCTTCCCCTCGCGCTGCGCCGCTTCCTCGACGCGCACTACCAGCCCTACGACGGCGACCTGTTCCTGTGGGGCCAGCGCTACCGCGTGCCCCTGGACTCCGGCACCCTGGAGGAACACTTCCTCGCGGTGCGCAGCGACCGCTACTTCATCCAACCCGCGAGCGTGCTCGACACCGGCGCGCTGTTCATCGACGGCGAGCGCATCACCACGCCTGCGTTCACGCTGTCCCGAGGCGAGCACACGCTGCGCTACGAAGGGCGTGCGGACGCCTTCCAGCTTCTGTGGCTGCCTCGCGATTCGAAGCGCTGGACGCCACGGCCCGGAGCGCCGTCCACGTACTCGCGCCTGTTCTGAGCGCGTGCCGAGAGCAGGCGAGCCAGCGCGAGGCCCGCCTTCCGGGAGGACGTCACTGTCGCCCTGACGGTCCGCCGTGGCGGCTCCATCCTCGACTCAACCGTGGAGTCCTGCTCCGGGCCGACCTCCCCCGCGCGAGGGCGATTCCTACTGTGCGTGGGCAAGCGGGTTCGCAGGGGAGGTTGCCGTGGCTGGTGATGATTCGGGGCGGAAGCGGAACCGTGCGCCCGTTGCCTCCCAGGGCGTGATGTCCTTGCTGGAGCGCTGGGGCTCCGACCTCGAAAGAGACGCTCCCTTCTCGCGGGAGGAGCCGCAGGAGCCACGTCAGCGCGACTCCGGCCCTGCTGGCCGGACGACCGACGAGCGCCCTCCACGTCCTGGTCGTGTGCCACCCGCCGGAGCAAAGCTCCGTGCCCCCGACGCCCCTGACTCCGATTTCCATGCTGCCCGTGAGAGAGCGCGACCTCCACGCCCGGGTGCCGGTCCACACGTCGAGTCCAGGCCCTCCTCCCGGACGACGCATCCCTCCGCCCCTTCCCGCGAGGAGCCCCCTCCGGAAGCAGGCCCGCTCGATGAACAAGAGCCCGCGGCATCGGACCGGCCGGTCCGTGGTCCGAACCGGCGCTCGCGCTTCGGAGCAGACCCGCTCAGGAAGACCGAGGAGGCGATCCTCCATTCATCCCGCGAGCTGAACCGTCACGCGCGCTCTGACTCAGCCCCGTTCAAGGATTCCGAAGCGGCGCCCCTTCGTGCATGCCGGAGGAACAACCGCTACGCGCGCTTCGGAGCAGACCCGTTCAGGGAACCCGGACGCACGACCCGGGAGGAGAACCTCCACCTCCGCTCGGAGTCGGCTCCCTTCACCGAGGCGCCACCGCGCGAGGCGGAAGCACCGGGCTCGTCCATCCGCGCGGCCCGCGACGAGCTCCGCCTCCAGGGGCACGTGGTCACCTTCCCGGACGGCGCGCGGATCCTCCTGGGCAACGAAGGCGGCAGGCCCACCCATCGCGGCACCGTCGCCATGCGCGGCCCGTGCGCACCTTCGCGTGCGGAGTTCATGGAGTCTGGCCTCACGGAGCCCCAGGCCCGCGCGCTGGAGTTCGTCCTCGCCTGGTTCGGAAGCCCCTTCGACTCCGTCACCTCCGAGGCCCCGTCCGGCCGTGAACCCCGCTGGGGGGCCTGGCCGCTGTCCGGGCCCGCGCTCATCACCGCGCTCGACCACTGGAAGCAGCGCGAGCCCGAGGCCTTCGAAGCGCGCCTGGGGCGACTGGGGCTCGATGCCACTCACGACACCCTGGCCCTGTTCGAGGAGGACCCGCGGCTGCTCGCGGCGCTGGCCCGGGCCGGCCAGGAGCGCGGCGCGCAACGGGCGCAGCTCGAAACCGTCGTCACGCACGTGCTCCGTCCGATGCTGGCCTCCTGCGCCCAGGGGGAGACCGCCGTGGACGCGCCGGAGGGCCCCTTCGCTTCGGCCCGCGCGCTGGCGCTGCTCTTCCACGCCGAGCTGCGCCTGGGCCGCAGAGGCGTCGCGCGGCTCGTGGCGCTCGCTCGCGAACGGCCAGAGTCCCCAGGCGCGGGCGAGCGCCTCGCGGAGGACCTGCGCGCCACCGGTCGTTCGCGCGAAGCCACCGAGGTCTGGCGCATCCTCACCTCTCCCGAACTGGCGGACCCGGCCTCCCGCGCGCCATGAGGATGCCCCTTCCACCCGGGAGCATGTCCTGCTCGGGGTCCCCGAGCCCGGCGACCCGGTGCCTCCGCAAGAGAAGAACCTCGTCCTGTCCGGAGAGCTCATCCTCAACGGACAGCGCTACCACCTGGTGCCCGCGCGGCCCGCGACGGAGCCCGCGTCCGATGTTCGGCTGCTCACCTCGCGCGAGCTGCAGATCGCCTCGTGCGTTCGCGCGGGCTGGGGCAACAAGCAGAACGCCACGAAGCTGAACATCAGCGCGTGGACCGTGGCGGCCCACCTGCGGCGCAGCCCGAGCAGGAGCGCCACGTTCGCCTGCGGCCGGCACACCCGCCGCACTCGCCCGGACCGATGAGCAACGGCGTCACCCCGGGCCCGTGCCCCGCGAGCTTGCTGTCCGAGTGCACCACCACTCCCACCGTGATGGTCCCCGGCTGGCGCGACGGTCCGAAGCGGTAGTCCAACGGACATATCGCCACCAGGTCCCCCAGCACGCCCTCCGAACGCCCGAGGCCGGAGCCCATCAGCTCCGCGGGCACCGTGTGCGTCACGGGGATGAGCAGCCGCCCCGGTTCCGTCCTCACGCCCCAATGCCTCAGCAGCCGGGGCGACAGGTTCAGCGCGCGCACCTGCGGGAAGTCCGGCAGCTCCAGCCCCTGGCCATGCGCATCCAGCTGCACGCGGTCCCCGATGCACAGGCGGCGCTTCACGGCGGGCGGGAAGTCCACGATGACGTGGTTGATGCCGCCGTGCTTGCCCACCACCGTGCCCTCGGCGCCCGCCATGGGGCCGCTCGTCACGCGCGCGCGGTTGCCCACGCACGCGTAGAACATCAGCGCCCGGTTGGAGCCGCCGCGCGGCCCGGTGTCGTCGCGCCCCGGGTTGTGGAGCGGCACCCCCGCCTCCATGTGGTCCGCCGCCAGGCCCACCGCGCGGCGCTCCGCACGCGACGGGTGATGTTCCGGAGGAACGCCTCCGCGTCATCCGCGTCCATCGACTCCAGGACGAACGGGTTGAGCGTCCGCGCGAGCGTCACCGCGGCGGGGCCGGACACGAGGCGTTGGGCGCTGGCCGGCAGGTACAGCCCGCTGGCCGGGTCCGCCTCGTACGCCTCGAAGCCGTTGTCCTCGAAGCCCGAGGGTTCGGAGGGCTCGCCCTCGAAGCCCTCGGCCTCGAAGGCCTCCAGGTCGCTGAACTCATCCGCCAGGTCCTCCAGCTCGTGGAGGGCGTCCGCGCCGTCCCACGGGTCCATGGCGTCGAGGGCCTCGACATCGGAGAGGGATTCAGCGGTGGTCATCGCTCCTCCCTCGCGTGGCGCGACTTCCGCCCCTCACGGGCGCAAGTTGGAGAGGGGACGCGGGGCGCGGCAGTCACTCGTTTGAGCGAGTGCTGCCGCCACCCCGCGCGCGCCGACCTCGGGGGAGGCCGGGCGGAGCGGCTCAGTTCTTCACGCACGCGGCCTGGCCGCCCGCGTCCTTGTACGCCTTCACGCGCTTGAGCAGGTTGCCGTTGTCCGTCTCCGGCGTGGTCTGCTCGTTGTTGCCGGCACCGAAGAGCATGCCCACGCCGCCCGCGGCGGCCACTTCACCCGGGTGGGTGAGGAAGTAGTCCACGCGGTTGTCGCGCCACTGCTTGCCGCTGTTGGGCAGGCTCATGTTGCCCACCGGCAGCTGCCACCAGATGTGCGGCTTGCCGAGCCGCGTGGACACGGCCTTCGCCCAGCTGAGCGCCTGGTGGAAGTGCGGCAGCTTGTGGTTCTCCGGATCCCACCAGGCTGCGCTGCCCGTCGTCTTCTCGTACCAGCCTGCGTCGCGGTCGGACGCCTCCACCGTGACGAAGTCCGTGTCGCCCGCGCCCACGGAGAGGAGGAAGTCCGCGACCTTGTTCGCCTCGCCCGCCACGTCGAACGACGCGTCCGTGTTCTGGGACACGTCCGTCTTCGTCGCCCACGCGCTCGCGTGCAGGCCCACCTTCGCGTTGGGCGCGTACTTGCGCACCATGGCGATCATGCACCTGCCCAGGCCCGCGCCGTTGTTCTCCTGGCTGCCGCAGTCCGTGGGGTTCGCCGCCTTCACCGCCACCGGCGTGGACTGCGCCCGGCCGTCGTTGGGGAAGAACTGGAGGTAGGCCCACATGTCCGGCTCGATTTGCAGCAGTGCCTTCTCCTGGCCCACCTGCTTCAAGAGGAACCGCCAGTCCGCGAGGTAGCGCCCCAGGAACGCCGGGTCGTTGAGCGCCTTCAGCTGCTCCTGGCCCTCGGCGAAGCCGCTGGCCTGATAGGCCTCGTAGTAGGTGATGAAGGGGAGCTGCCCGTTGGCCTGCGCGGCCTTGATGAAGTCGCGCACGTAGGCGCCGGGCGGCTCCTGGTCGTACTGCCAGCAGCCCCACCACCCGCAGCCGCCGCCGCTGTTGGAGCACGACGCGCCGTCGGACGTGCACCCGGACGCGCACGAGCCGCACGCGTCCTTCGAGTCGAACAGGCCCGCCGCGAGGTAGAGGTAGCGCACGTCGAAGGGCGCGGCCTTCGCGGTGGCGTCCTCCATCTGCGCGCCCACCAGCACCGTGCTCCTGCCCAGCGTGGTGAGGAACTTCGCGCCCTGGCACTCGGAGCCGTCGCCCGGCGTCACCCCGGGCCCGTCCGTGCCCGGCCCCGGCTCTCCACCGGGCGCACTCGAATCCGAACAGCCCGCCACGGCCAGGAGGCCCGCGGCGAGGAACGGCCAACACTTCCGACGAGACAGGGCAGGGGTCCGCATGATGTCCAGAACTCTACTCCGCCCCTCTTCCTCCGCGCTGGGGGCTTATTCTTAATTTCCTTGAAAGTCTTGAGTCTCGCCTGCCCCACCGGCTAACAGCCGGGTTCCCCTTCCCCCGAGGTGTGCGAGATGAAGCTCCGTTTGTGCGTGCTGCTGATACCGGCGCTGCTGGCGGCCGGCTGCGGTCCCCTGGATGAAACCGAACCCCCCGCGCCCGTCATCGACGAGCTGACCGGACAGGTGCTCCAGGAGGCGACGACGAAGTACGACATGAATCGCCTGCTGGAGGACTCGGACGTCACGGGCGGGATGGGCATCACGCCGGCCCAGGTGCAGGCGTTCCTCCAGCAGCAGGGCTCGTACCTGGCGGGCTACACGGACCCGGCCTACGGCAAGACGGCGGCGACGCTCATCGTGGAGCGCTCGCGCGCGTCCAACATCAGCCCGCTCTACATGCTGGCGCGCATCCAGGGCGAGTCCAGCCTCATCCAGAGCGGCACGTCCACCAACCTGAGCAAGGCCACCGGCTGCGGCTGTCCGGACGGCAGCGGCTGTGACGCGCAATACGTGGGCTTCGGCAAGCAGGTGGAGTGCGCGGCGAAGAAGATGCGCGGCTACCTCACCGACCTGGAGGCGGGCCGCGCCACCATCTCCGGCTGGAAGGTAGGGGTGACGAAGTCCACGTCGGACCCGTGCTCGGTGAAGCCGGTGAACAACGCCACCGCGGCGCTCTACACGTACACGCCCTGGGTGGGCGCGTACGCCATCCAATGCGGCCGCACCACGGTGGGCGGCTCGTCGCTGATGGCGTCCATCTACAACCGCTACAAGACGGCGTACCCGTGGACGCTCCCCACCGAGGAGGGCTGCTACTCCGGCACGGTGGACGCCACGGTGCCGGAGGGCTCGTGCGTGCAGAGCTCCTCGGACGCGCTGTGGCGCCAGTGCTCGCAGGGCGTCTTCATGGGCGGCACGGCCACGAAGCCGTCCAACTGCAACGTGTCCTTCCCGTACTGCGTCTCCACGCGCCTGGGCCGCGGCGTGCCCGTGCGCACCTGCGTGCAGGTGACGAGCACGCTCTGGCAGCAGTGCGGCGCGGAAGGCGTGTGGCGGGATGCGCCGGGCGCGGACACCACGGGCGTGGGGCCCATGGGCACCTGCTACGCGACGTATTCGCTGTAGCGCGAGCACACCGCCGCCCGGACGGAGCACGTCAAGTCCGGGCGGTCAGTACTCCTTGGTCCAGATGAGGTCCAGGCTGCCGGCGCGCGCGTCGCCGTACATGCCCTCCAGGCTCCAGCGCGGGCTGAAGAGGTACTGGAAGCGCACGGCGTTGGCGTTCTCGCCGCGCTGGAGGTTGGCGCCCACGCGGCCGGTGTAGCCCACGTAGATTTTATCCGTCACGTACGTGCCCACCTCCAGCTTGGTGCCGGAGATGCCGCTGTCGCCCGCTTCGATGGAGAGCACGTCCAGGGGCAGCTTCGACGCGATGGCCTTGCGCGCCTCGTTGGCGACGAACGAGCCCACCACCGACGCGGCCTGCGCGCCCGCGTTCATGGACGCGCCGGAGCCGCGCTCCAGCGTGCGCCGGCCGGTGGCGAGCAGCGTGTAGATTTCCGACTCGGGCAGGGCCGGGTCGCTCGTCGTCTTCAGCGTCACGTCCTTGCCCTGGCCGCGCACGGTGACGAAGACGGTGACGCCCGCGCTCTCGTTGCGGTGCTCGGCGGTGACGTTGATGTACGGCGTCATCACCGGGCCGGTGAAGCGCACCTGGCTGTCGCGCTGCACGTCGAAGCGGCGGCCCAGCACGTCCACGCGGCCGAGCAGCACCATCACCTCGCCGAAGATGCGCGCCTCGTTGGCGTACTCGACGCGGAAGCCCTCGGACAGGCCCAGCTGCACGTTGAGGTCCGTGCCGCGCACCCACAGGTTGCGGGGCGCGTTGATGTTCACCCAGAACTGACGCTGCGGCGGCGCCTCCTCCTCGCCTTCCTCCGACAGCGCCTCTGCCTCCGCCTCCGACGTGGGGGCGCTCGGGCCGCCGTCGCCCGGAGTGGCCTGCGGATTGCCGGGCATGCCGGGCGAGTCCGGCGCGTTGCGCGGGTTCTGCGCCTTGGGCGACGTGGCCACCTGCGTGGGCGTCTTCTCCTTCTTCTTGCGCTTGTCCACCGGCACGCCGTTGCGGACCAGCACCACGTCCACGGGGCGCTCCAGGGGCTGCAGGTCCTTGCGCTTGGCCTCCGGCAATTCGACGTGCGCCTCCGGGATGGACAGGTCGCTGATGTTCACCAGCCGCTCGGTGAGGCTGCCCTTCATGGACAGGTTCAGCGACAGCAGGGCCATCAGCTGGTCTTCGACCACGATGGGCAGGTTCTTGGTGTTGCCCTTGCCCTCCAGGACGAACTCGCCGCTCTGGCCCTGGCGCTTCGCGGTGGCCGTCAGCTCCAGCGTGCCGTTGCCGGACTTCGCGGTGAGCTGCTTGAGGTCGATGCGCTCCTGGGACGCGTTCAGCGCGAGCTGGATGTCGTGGTACTCGCCCAGGCCCATCAGCCCCAGCCGGCCGTCCTTCCACGCCAGGTCGCCCTTGAAGGTGGGCGCGCCCACGGTGCCGCCCAGGTTCGCGTCCGCCTGGATGAGGCCGCCCAGCGAGCGCACGTACGGGGAGGTGCCGGAGAGGAACGTCGGGTCGAAGCGGCGCGCGCGCAGCGACAGCTCCACCGGCGCCCGGTCCACCTTCTTCGCGGGCCCCTGCGCGGACTGGAACGCGGGCAGGGACAGGTCCAGGGTCATGGTGCCGCCCAGCAGCAGCGACCCGCCGCCGGGCGCGGTGAGCATCGCGTCGAAGAGGGACTTCGCCTCCGAGTAGGAGTAGTGCAGCCGCGCCTGTCCCAGCGCCGTCTGCGCCACGCCCAGCCCCTGCAGGCCCGCGTTCACCTCCAGCTCCGGGGCCTCTGGTGTGCCGCGCGCCACCAGCTCCATGGACAGCACGCCCTGCGGCCCGCGGTTGCCCTGCGCCGGCTGCACCGACATGCCGGGAATCTCAGTGAGGGGCACGGGCCCCACGCGCCCCTTCATGCGGAAGGGCACGCGGCTGGCCACCTCGCGGTCCTGGAGCGCGGCCAGCGGCGCCAGCACGCGCGCCTCCAGCGTGGCCAGCGGGCCGTTGGGGCGCTGCACGTCCAGGGTCAGCTTCACGTCCTCGTTGCCCGCCAGCGCCAGCGCGGTGCCGTTGAGGGGCGGCAGGCCGTTGGCGGTGACACCCCGGGCCACCAGCTCCACGCGGCCCTGCGGCGCGAGCGCGGCGCCGTTCACGTCCGCCTTCAGCGTCACCGTGCCGTCCGGCTTGTCCACGCCGTCCGCGCCCTGGAGCAGCTTCAGCGGCAGCTCCGACACCAGCGCCTCCAGGTGCAGCGGCGCCTCCAGCGCCTGCGCGGGCGTGGGCGGCTTCGAGATGACGCCGCCCAGCGTGAAGGGCGTCTTCACCTGCACGTAGGCCTGCGGCGCCACGCCCTTCACGTCCAGCCGGGCGCCCAGCGTCGCGTCGTTCGCGTCGGAGCTCGCGTGCAGCTCGAAGCCCAGCGCCTGCGCGAAGAGGGCCTCCGGCCGGTTGGGGTAGCGCAGGTCCGCGCCCACCACCTTCAGGTCCAGCCGGGGATCCTTCGCGGAGCCATCCACCACCAGCGTGCCCGTCATCTGCCCCGTGGGGCCGGGCGGCTGCTGGGCCAGCTTCAGCGCCTCCGCGACGTCCAGCTTCTCCAGGTTCACCGTCAGGGACAGCGGCTCGTTGCGCCGGCGCAGCACGCCCTGCACGGGCACGTCGAACTTCGAGGACACGCGCGCCGCGTTCAGCTCCGCCCCCAGCGTGCCGGTGGCGCGGTCCTTCTCGTACCGCGCCTTCACCTGGAGCCCCAGGCCCTGGTAGCCGTGAGCGCGGCCATCCACCAGGGTGAGGTCCACGTCCGCGTCCGGCCGCGCCATGCGCCCCTTCGCCGCGACGTGGCCGGACAGCGTGCCGCCCAGCCCCAGGTCCTCCGGCACCGCGATGCGCGGCAGCTTGGACAAATCAAAGGCGCCCAGGTCGATGCGCGCGTCCACGCGCTCGCCGTCCTTCACCGCGGCCACCCTCAGGGTCTGCGGCCCGGACGCGAGCGACAGCGGCGGCTGCAGCGCGATGCGCCCACCCCCGAAGGTCAGGTGCGTGGGCTGCTGGAGCGTCCAGGTGGCCTCGGGCCAGGACAGCGAGAAGACGCGCATGGCGAGCCCCTCGTTGTCCGCGTCCACGGTGCCCTCCACGCCCAGCGCGATTGTCGCGTCGCCGTCCACGCGCACGCTCGCCTTCAAGGCGCGGTTCTCGCCGGTGGTGAGCGCCAGGGACAGGTCGCGGAACGTCTTGCCCCCGGTCTTCAACTGGCTCACCAGCACGGTGGCGTCCGTGGTGAGCGGGCGGGTGACGTCCGGCACGTTCGCCTTGAGCGACAGGTCCTGGATGGCGATGTCGCCGTAGTTCAGCGCCACGAAGTTGCCGTCCGCCTTCACGCCCGGAGAGCGCGGCGGCCCCTGGACTTGAAGTTCCAGCGAACCGCTGCCGGACATGGGCGGCACGGTGCCGCCGGGCAGCAGCTTGTCGAGCGCCGCCGACAGCAGCTTCAGGTCGCCCGCGGACAGGCTGCCGCGCGCCTGCAGCGACTTCGCGGTGCCCTCGCCGGACGCGATGAGCGCCGCGCCCGGCATCAGCACGCGCAGGTTGCCCACCTGGTAGTGGCCCTCCTTGGCGCTCGCCTTCAGCTCGATGGGGCCCACGGACTGGCCCCGGAACTTGGACGGCGTCACGGTGAGGGCCACGTCGCCGTCGAGCGTCTCCACGCTGTCGCCACCGCCGTGCGCGACGAGGTCCGCGGCGATGTTGGTGGGGATGCCGTTCTCCATCAGCTCCGCCAGGTTGACCCCCCGCGCCTTCACGGTGGTCTCCGAGGTGCGGAACGTCTTGAGGTTCACGTCGCCCACGAGGTCCAGCGTGGCCTTGCCCGCGGAGGCGGCCAGGTTCGCCTTCGCGAGGTCGCCGTCCATGGACGCGGTGCCCTTCGCTTCAATGGGCACCACCAGCGGGTACGCGGGCACGAAGGCCTTCACCGGCCCGGGCGGCACGGCCAGCCGGCGCAGCTCCACCGCCGCGGCCGTCTCACCCGTCTGCTTCGCCCCCAGGTCCGCCTCGATGCCCGCCAGCCCGAGCTGCGCGTCCAGCTGGCGCACCACGTCCCGGCCCTGGCCCTTGAGCGCCAGGCGCACCGGGCCCTGGAGCGGGCGGGTGAGGCCGCCCGTGGCCTGCAGGTCCGCGGCGAAGTCCATGTCCGCCAGCGCGTAGTGGCCCTCGCCCTTCGCGCTCAGCTCCTCCAGGCGCACCTGCCGCTCGCCGCCGTCCGGCAGCTCCTGCTGGAAGTCCACGGAGCCGTGGCTCAGCTCGAAGTCCTTCAGGTCGATGCGCAGCGCGCTCTTGCTCTGGGTGGGGGGCTCCTCGGGCTTGGGCTCCCGGGGCTCCAGCGCGCGCATCAGGTTGAGGCCGCGCTCGTCCTGCACCAGGTACAGGCGCGGCGTCTCGATGCGCACCTTCGTCAGGTCCACCCGCTGGCCCAAGAGCGGGGACAGGTTGAGCCGCGCCTCCACGCGGGCGATCTCCGCCGCCAGGTCGCCTTCCGGGGTGTAGAGCTTGATGCCGGTGAGGACCGCGCCGTTGAGGTCCAGGTCGAACCCGCCCAGCTCCAGCCGGCCCTTGAACTGCTTGTTCGCCAGGTCCACGCCGAAGCGGGCGATGCGGGCGGAGCCGCCCGGACTGGTGGCGTACACGAGCGCGCCCACCACCAGCAGGACGACGAGGCCCAGGAAACCCAGCAGGCCCCACAGCAGCCGCCGTCCCCAGCGCTTGCGCCGGTGGGGCGGGGCGGGGGAGGGGGGGGTCGGGTCGCTCAAAACGCCTCTCCGATGGAGATGTGGATCGCGCAGAGCCCTTCCGGGGCGCCCGCGTAGGCTGCCTCGGCGGACCTCGTGCCCTTGTCGAAACTGCGTCCGAAGCCCAGGCACCCACCCGAGGACGGATAGATGTATCCGGGATCGCTGACGGGCAATCCCTGCCCGATGTTCAAGCGCCTGGCCAGGTCCAGCCGGATGGGGCCCACCACCGTCAGGTAGCGCAGGCCGGCGCCCACCGCGTGGTAGTGCTCGGGACCGAACAGCTTGGGCGAATTCTTGCCGAAGAACGCCTGTGTGCCCACGAGGCCGGAGTCATAGAAGACGGCCAGCACCAGGGCGTCCGTGAGCATGTAACGCACCTCCACGGAGCTCTCGAAGAGGCTGTTGCCGCCCACGGGCACCGTGTCCCACGAGTCCAGGATGGGGTTGCCGTTCGCGTCCAGCAGGACGTTGCCATGGTCGTCCTTCTTGTACGTGGGCGGCAGCGGCGTCATGGGGGACAGCCGCTGGCCGTTGAAGCCGCGCATCGCGGTGGCGCCGCCGGAGAAGAAGCGCGTGACGATGGAGCTCTGCCCTCCGCCCGCCGGGTCCAGCGTGCCCGCACGCACCTTCACCGCGAGCGTCAGCTCCTTCTTCTCTCCAATGGAGCGGTAGTAGCGCAGGTCCGGCAGCAGCCGGACGTACTGGTACTGCCCGCGCAGGGGGCCGCCGCCCTTCTGGATGGAGAAGCCCACGTAGTAGCCGTCGCGCGGCTCGGTGCGGTCGTTGCGCCGGTCCCAGGCGAACGCCAGCTCCAGGAAGCTCAGCGCCTGGTCGCATTTCCCCACCGTGTTTTCACAGCCGAGGATGATGGGCGGGACGCTCTCCTGCAGGCTCACCTGTCCCGTCAGCCGGTAGAGCTGCAGGTTGTACGAGGGGAAGACGGAGAAGGAGGGGTGGGGCGTCCAGATGACGCCCGTCTTCAGGTAGCCGCCGTAGAACGAGTAGGCCTGCTGGAGGCCCTTCTCCGCGGTGATGGAGGCCTGCAGGGCCACGTCGCGGAAGAGGAAGCGGGGCTGCTCGAACTCCGTGGTGAGGCTGAAGATGGGGGCGTGCTGGTTGTTGATGTCATTCCGGAGGGTCGACAGCGCGCTGGGGATGAACGCGTAGCCCAGGCGCCCGCGCAGGGTGAGCCGGCGCAGGCCGCCGCGGAAGTTGCGGTTGGTCCACTCCCCCAGCACGCGGCCTTCCTGCCGCGCGGCATCCACGCCGATACCGCCGCCCAGCTTGATGGAGTGGAAGGGCGCCTCGCGCACGTCCACCACCACCGGCACCGTGGCGTTCTGCCGGTCCGGCGCGCCCCGGTTCACCTTCACCGCGCCGAAGACGCCCATGCGGAAGACGCGCGCCTGCGCCTCCGCCAGCGCCGCTTCACTGAAGAAGGCGCCCTTGTGCACGGCGCCCTGCGCCTGCTCGATGATGCGCCGGGGCGGCACCTGGGGGTTGGCGTCCGTGGCGATGAAGATGTTGCCGAAGCGGTAGCGCAGGCCCGGGGCAATCTGGAGGTCCACCACGGCCTTCTGCGTGGCCACGTCCACGCGCACCTCGCCGCCGACCTCCGCCTCCGCGTACCCCAGGTCCTTGAGCCGCTGGAGCACCAGGTCCTTGGTGGCGGACCACGCCTCCTCGCGGAACACGTCGCCGACCTTCACCGGCAGCTCTTCCAGGACGCGCTCACGCTCGCGCAGCGACGGTTGATCCGGCCCCCGGCTCAGGGCCTCCAGGCCGTGCGGTTCGATGCGGTCGATGAGGGTGGGGGCGCCCTCGGCCACCACCACCTTGAGGCTCACGGCGTCGTCGCCTTCGGGGATCACCTCGTTGGATTCCACCTGCGCCTGGTAGAAGCCCTCCGCCTGGTAGAAGCGCTCGATGCGCCGCAGGTCCGCCTGCCACGCGTTGGTGTCGAAGTAGTGCGCCTTGCCGAAGGGCCAGAACGCGTACCAGGGCGTGGAGGACGTGAGGATGCGGTCCTTGATGTCCCCGGCCTTCACCTGCTTCGCCCCCTCGATCTTCAGGGACTTCACCTTCGGCCCGGTGGGCTGATTGGAGCTGGTGGCGCACGCCGTCAGCAACACGGCCAGCGCGAGGGGCACGGCGAAGCGGAGTCGGAGAGGTCGGACGTCGGCCACGCCACGTTTCTTACCGGAACGCCAGCCCCTGACACGTTTCGCAATGTTTCTTTGTGCAGCGAGTGTCGCATTCCACGACCTCGGGGACGGGGGCAGTGTCCGCCAGGTCCCGGGGGCCGCTGTCGCGCGTGCAACCGGGCCCGGGGTGCGTCAGATTCGGGGCCCTATGGTCCGGCGAATCGCGATGTTGCTGTCGGCCACGCTGGTGCTCGCCACCGGCTGCGGCGTGAGCGAAGACGAAGTGGTCCAACTCAAGGAGGGGGAGAGCCTCGCCGACACGCCCTACTGCGGCTCGCTCGGGTGCGCGGATCCGTTCCGCTTCTGCGCGGAGCTGTTCCTGGACTTCGGCCGCTCGCCGCCCCTGTGCGTCGTGGAGGACATCTGCGACCGGCTGGAGTGCGCGAAGCCAGGGCGCCGCTGCGCCGTGTTCGACGGCTTCCCCGGCCAGGTGAAGTGCATCGGGGACTAGGCCGTCCCCTCCCGCGCCCGGGGCGGCCGCGAGTGCAGCGGCCCTGGAGCGGAAGGCTTCCACCGCTAGCGGCGCGATGAGGCGGTGAGCCACGCCAGGCGCTCCGCGGCGTCCTTCGTCTGGCGCTCCGTGAGCAGCGCGTCCGTGTCCTGCGCGATGCGGTAGGCCCAGTTGGCGTCGCCCATGGTGCCAGGCAGGTTGATGCGGTCGCGCGTGCCCAGCACGTCCTGCCACGGCAGCACGCACAGGTCCGAGCCCGCGTTGAGCGCGGCGGCCAGCGTGGCGCGGTGGATGTCCGGGGTGAACTCGCGCGTCACCGCCACGCCCTGGAACTCCGGCCACGCGCGCGCGGCGTTGTGGCGCTCGTCGTCGCGCGCCTGCTCCCACCACTCGGCCTGCGGCTCCGTGTCGTGCGTGCCGGTGGTGACCAGCGACACGGCGGGGAACTGGTGCGGGTCGCGGTAGGTGTTGTCGTCGCGCTCCCAGCGCATCACCCGGTAGCCGGGCAGCTTCAGGTCCGCGAGGATCTGCCGCACGAACGGCGGGATCACGCCCAGGTCCTCGGCGACGATGCCCGCGCCCTCCGACAACAGCCGGAAGTGCTTCTCACCCTGGCGGCGCCAGGTGGGCTCGTCTCCGGGGACGAAGTAGCCGGTGGGGTTCTTCTCGTCGCGGATCCACTGACGGAAGTAGCCCACCGCGTGGTCCACGCGGCGCAGGTCGTAGTAGCTGGCCGCCTTGGCCGCGCGCTTCTTCAGCCACGCGTAGTCGTCCTTCTCCATCGCGGCGAAGTCGAAGTAGGGCAGGCCCCAGTCCTGGCCCGTGGCGGAGAAGTCGTCCGGCGGCACGCCCAGGCGCGCGTCGCGGCGCAGGATGTCCGGGTGGGCCCAGCAGTCGGAGCTGTCCTGCCCGATGATGAAGGGCTCGTCTCCGCACAGGAGCACGTCCTTCGCCTTGGCCTGCGCGCGGACCTGGTTCCACTGCGCTTCGGCCAGCCACTGGAGCCACGCGTGGTAGCGCACGCGGCGCTCCAGCCCCTGCGCCTGGATGGCGCGCAGCGCGTCCGGCTGGCGGGTGCGCAGCCCCTCGGGCCACTGCCACCAGGGACGGCGGTCCTCCTTCTCGCTGATGGCGGTGAAGAGGGCGTAGCTCTCCAGCCACTCGCCCTGCGCCTCGCGCCAGTTCTGGAACTCCTGCGCGCGCGGCGTGCGCGGGCTCCACTCGTGCTTCTCGAAGTGGTCGAAGGCGCGCGCGAACGCGGCGTCCTTCAGCGGGAACACCAGGTCGTAGCGCACGCGCGGCGCCGAGCGGGCCTCCGCCAGCTGCTGCTTCTGCGCGTCGCTGAGCGCTCCCTCGCCGCCGGTGGCCTGGAACTCCGGCACCCGGCTCAGGTCGATGAAGAGCGGGTTCAGGCCGAACGCGGACCGCGTGGCGTAGGGGCTCGGGTCCCCCGGCGCGGTGGGAAGGAGCGGCAGCACCATCAGCAGGCGCTGACGCGCGGCCTTCATCCAGGAGAAGAGCCCGTCCATGGCACCGAAGTCACCGATGCCGAAGTCCGTCCGTGAACGCAGCGAGAAGAGGGGAAGCAGGAGACCGGAGAGCCGGCCAGGAGTGGACATGGTGCGGCGCAATCTGCCCCAGCCCTGCGCCGGTGTGAACTGCTGTCGCGGCGCGGTGCACACATGCCTGCTTGAAGGGCCCACCGTCGGACCCAAGACGCTCAATGGTTGACGAACACCCCCGTGAGGCGGGAAGGACCGCACTCGTGAAACCCCTCCCCTTGTCCTTCTACGCCCGGCCCACCCTGGAGGTGGCGCGCGACCTCCTGGGCACCCTGCTGGTGGTGAACGGAGTCCGGGGGAAGCGGGTGGGCCGCATCGTGGAGGTGGAGGCCTACCTGGGCGAGCATGACCTGGCGTGTCACTCGTCCAAGGGGCGCACGCCGCGCACGGAGGTGATGTTCGGGCCGGCGGGGCGCTCGTACGTCTACCTCATCTATGGAATGCACCACTGCTTCAACGTGGTGACGGACGCGCCCGGGGTTGCGGCGGCGGTGCTCGTGCGGGGCGTGGAGCCGGTGGAGGGCATCCCGCCCGGCGAGCGGACGGACGGGCCGGGGAAGCTGTGCCGGGTGCTGGGGCTGAACCTGAACCACAACGGCCTCACGCTGGACTCGGAGGGGCTGCACCTCCTGCCGGGGACGCCGGTGCCGGACGCGCGCGTGGAGCGGGGACCGCGCATTGGCGTGGAGTACGCCGGGGCGTGGGCCGCTGAACCCTTGCGGCTGTGGGACCGGGACAGTGGACACGTCAGCCGCTTCGTCTCCCGGCGGCCTCGCCGTCGGCCTTGACGCGGAACCTTTCGACTGGTTGGGTGGGAAACGTCATGTCCCAAGAGGCTCCCCAGGAAGAAGACCGGCAGGAAGAAGACCGGCGGCTCCTGGCGCGGGCCCAGGACGGTGACGTCTCCGCCTTCGAGGCCCTGGTGGGCCTGCACCAGGACCGGGTGTACGGCCTGGCGCTGCGGATGACGCGCTCGGAGGCGGACGCGGCGGAAATCACCCAGGACACCTTCCTGTCCGCCTACCAGCACCTGAAGGACTTCCGGGGGGAGGCGGCTTTCGGCTCCTGGGTCCACCGCATCGCGGCCAACCATGCGCTCATGCGCCTGCGGCACCGCCGGGTGGCCCAGGCGGCCGAGGCGGAGCTCCAGGCCCCTGAATTCACGGAGCGGGGGACCCTGGCGGACTACCCTGTCACCGACTGGAGCCGGGACGCCGAGGAGAAGGCCCTGGACGCGGAGTTGGGGCAGGCCATCCAGCAGGCGGCCGACCGCCTGCCGGAGGGCTACCGGGAAGTCTTCCTCTTGAAAGACGTGGACGGCCTCAGCTACGAACAGATCGCAGAAGTGACGGGGGCTTCCATCCCCGCCATCAAGAGCCGCCTGCACCGGGCACGGCTCGCGCTGCGAGAGGCCATCGACCTGTTCTACAACCGGGACAATCGCGGGGTGTGAAACCCCCAGGGCGCCTCGGCATCTTCGAACTGGAACGAGGGGAGCCGCAGCCAGCCGAGGTTCGGATGTATACGTGCAAAGATTCCATCAACCTCCTGCTCGAGTTCCTCGAGGGTGACATGCCCGAGGAGGAGGCGCGGCATCTGAAGGAGCACCTGTCGGGCTGCAAGCCCTGCGAGGAGTTCCTCAGCACCTATCGGGCGACTCCCGGCCTGTGCAAGCGCGCCATGGCGCTGAAGATGCCCCGGGAAGTGTCGGCGAAGCTGACCGAATACCTGCGCGCGAAGATCAAGTCCTGCTCGTGAACCTGAAACAACTGTCGCTGCCGGAGCTGGAAGCGGCGCTCGCGCCGGCCCAGCCGTCCGCGACCGCGGTCCGCAAGGTGTTCGCGGGCGTCTTCGCCCACGCCCGTCCCACGGTGGACGCCATCGCGCTGGCGCCCCAGGTGCCGCGCCGTGTCGCGGACCTGCTGCGCGCCCAGGCCGAGCTGCCGTCCCTCAAGATTGTCGAGCGGCGTCAGGCGGAAGACGGCTTCGTGAAGTACCTCTTCGAGTCGCCGCTGGGCGGCCGCATCGAGGCGGTGCGCATCCCCATCTTCGACGAGAAGTACGTCGTCTGCGTGTCCAGCCAGGTGGGCTGTGCGCTGGCGTGCGACTTCTGCATGACGGGCAAGCTGGGCTTCCAGCGCAACCTCCAGACCTGGGAGATCCTGGACCAGGTGATGCAGGTGCGCGCGGAGGCGGACCGGCGCGTGGGCGGCGTGGTGTTCATGGGGATGGGCGAGCCGCTGCTCAACTACAAGGAGACCATCCGCGCGGCGCAGATCCTCTCGCACCCCGCGGGCTTCTCCATCTCCGGCACGGCCATCACGTTCTCCACGGCGGGGCACGTGCCCGCGATTCGCCGCTACACGCGGGAGGGGCACCCGTTCCGCCTGGCGTTCAGCGTGACGAGCGCCATCCCGGAGAAGCGCGCGAAGGTGCTCCCCATCGAGAAGACGCACCCGCTGCCGGAGCTGATCCAGGCCATCCGCGAGTACAGCGAGGCCCGGCGCGAGCGGGCGATGATCGCCTACGTGGCCATCCAGGGCTTCAACCTGGAGCGCGAGGACGCGGAGGCGCTGAAGGCGGCGTTCGAGGGCATCCCCATCAAGGTGGACCTCATCGACGTGACGGATCCGACGGGCAAGTACCTGCCGCCCACGGCGGAGGAGCTGAGCGCGTTCCGGGACCACCTTCAGATCCTGAAGGCGCCCATCGCGCGGCGCTATTCAGGCGGCAAGGAGATTGGAGCGGCGTGCGGCACGCTGGCGGCCAGCCAGTACGGCGGCACGGTGCTGCCGACGCCCGCGGTTTCTTCGTCCCGCGAGGCCTGAGGCTCCGGCCCGCCGACCTGGGCTGCGTGCCCGGCGGCGTGGCTTCGCGCGGCGTTCGTGATTCGACGGCAAGAACCGGAGCGCGGGCCCTGGGCTCGCGGCGCTACGAGGACCGTGCGCCGCGGCGATGGCCCCTGCTGGCGCGACCTCGTGAACGGGCCAGTGTTCGGGAGCACCGTCGGATGACGCATCGATTGGAAGGAAGGGTTGCCCTGGTGACGGGGGCGGGTTCGGGGATTGGCCGGGCGACGGCGCTGGCGCTGGCCAATGCGGGCGCGCGGGTGGTGGCGGCCGGCAGACGCACCGGGCCGCTCGAGGAGACGGTGCGGCTGGCCGCGGAGAAGGGAGGGCGGGTGGTGGCCCATGCCGCGGACGTGACGCGGGAGGAGGACGTCGAAGCGCTGGTCCGCTTCACGCTGGAGACGTTCGGGCGGCTCGACGTGGGCGTCAACGCGGCCGGCGGGACGTTCGGAGGTGGACCGGCGCACACGCTGGACGCGGCGACCTTCCGGGAGTGGCTCGACGGGTACCTGGTGAGTGCGTTCCTGTCGACGAAGCACGAGGTGGGCGCGATGTTGAAGTCGGGCGGGGGGAGCGTCATCAACATCGGGACGTTCGTGGGGCACACGAAGGCGGTGCCCGGCACGTCCGGGTACGCCGCCGCGAAGACGGGGCTCATCGGGCTCACGCGCACCGTCGCGGCCGAGTACGCATCGCAAGGCATCCGCGCGAACGTGCTCGTCTCCGGTGGCGCGGACACGCCCATGTTCCGGAGCTGGAACCCCTCCGAGGAGCAGCGCGCCGCCGCCGCCCGGCTGCATGCGCTCCAGCGCATCGCGGAGCCGGAGGAACTCGCCCACGCGGCGGTGTTCCTGGCCAGCGGGGAGTCGTCCTTCGTCACGGGGACCGTCCTCACGGCCGACGGAGGGGTCTCGCTCGTCTGAGGGGGGCCCGGTACCCGGGCCCGCGCGTGTTCACCCGCGCGCGGGCCGAGGGGGGCATGGGTTCCCCCAGGCGGGGAGACGACTTATGTCTCGCGCGGAGGGCTTCCGGGCCAGGAGGGCACCGCGCGGATGTGGATCGAGCACGTCGACAAGCTGATTGGGATGCTGGGGCCGTTCGGGTACCTGGTGCTCGGCGTGGCGGCGATGCTGGAGTACGTGGTGCCGCCGTTTCCCGGGGACACCATCGTGCTCATGGGCGGCGTCTACGCCGTGCGCGGGGTGAAGCCCTGGTGGCTGGTGCTCGCGGTGGTGACGGCGGGCAGCGTGGTGGGTGCGTTCATCAACTACGCGGTGGGCCAGTGGCTGGCGAAGCGCTTCGAGGCACAGCCGGGGCGCTCCTTCTTCGGGCTCACGCACGCGCGTCTGGAGCAGGTGCAGGCGAGGATGCGGCACACCGGGCCGTGGCTGCTCCTGGTGAACCGGTTCCTGCCGGGCATCCGGGGCGTCATCTTCATCGCGGCGGGGGCGGCGCGCGTGCCCCGCTTCAACGCGCTGCTGCTGGGGGCCATCTCCGCGCTGGCGCACAGCGGGCTCATCCTGGCGCTGGGCATGGCGGTGGGCGGAAACCTGGAGCGGTTGACGCTGCTGGTGTCTCGCTACCAGTACGCGGTCATCGGGCTGCTCGCGGTGGCGGCGCTGGCGTTCGGCGTGCGCGCGCTGACGCGGCGGCGTGCGTCGGCCGTGGAACCGTAGCGCGCCCGGGCGGGCAGGGAAATGTGCGGGGGCGGCGTGACGGCGCGGCGAGCACGTTGCGCGGGCCCGGGGAGGCGCGGTTGAGTCGGGGCCATGTTCCGCGCCCGTGCTCGCTGGTGGTGGCTCCTGTTGCTCGTCCTGGTGGGAGGGTGCCGCTGTGGCGACAGTCCCAACGTGGGCGGTTCGAGCGCCAGCTTCCGGCCGCAGCAAGAGGTGGTGGACTTCGGCCGGGTGCTGGAGGGCACCCAGGCGCGCCGCTCGCTGACGCTGGTGGCCACGGGCCGCGCGGGCGTCACGGTGGACGCGGTGACGGACGCGCCCTTCTTCGTCGTCGTGTCCCAGATCGTGGTGGGAGGCAGCGGCACGGGCACGGTGGACATCCTGTTCTCCGCGGGCAGCACGCCGGTGGAGGGGGAGCTGACGCTCACCGCGGGGCGCACCACGGCGAAGGTGAAGCTCACCGGCGTGGGCGTGCGTCCGCGGGTGTGCATCCCGCAGTCCGAGTGCCACGACTCGCGCTTCGACGTGGACTCCGGCCAGTGCATCGAGACTCCGCAGGCGGACGGCGCGTCGTGCATCCCCAGCAGCCGCTGCCAGGAGAACGGCCGCTGCCAGGCGGGGGCCTGTTTGGGGCAGCCGCGCACGTGCGATGACGACAACCCGTGCACGGTGGACAGCTGCTCGCCGACGCAGGGCTGCGTGACGGAGGCCGTCGCGTGCCCGGTGCCGAGCAACCCCTGCAAGGTGGGCGTGTGCGACCGCAACTCGGGTTGCAAGGAGGTGGACGTGGCGGACTTCAGCCCCTGCGGCGCGGTGAGCTGCAAGGCGGCGCGGGTCTGCTTCAGCGGCACGTGCCGGACGGTGACGCCGCCGGACGGCTTCGTGTGCGCGCCGGCCACTCCGTGCCAGGACGAGGGCAAGTGCAACGCGGGCGAGTGCGTGCGCCCGGACGCGGGAGACCTGGAGTCCGTCTTCAGCGCGGAGCTGGGAGGAGCGCCGGTCGCGGAGGACGGCGGGCCGGTGCTGCTGGCGGACGACGGGACGGTCTACGCGTCGGTGTGCGGTGGGGACGCGGGCTGCTGGCTCGCTGCGTACACGGAGAGCGGACTGCTGCGCTACGAGTCGCCCTATGCCGGTGGGGGCGCAAGGACGCTGCTCGCGGCGTCGGACGCGGGCGTGGTGGTGATGGCGCCGGAGGCACTGGAGGCATACGCGCCTCGCGGCGTGGGTGAGCTGCGCTGGCGCACGCCGCTGGCGTTCGCGGATGCGGAGCTGGACGGAGGGACGCTGGAAGAAGTGGCCAGCACGGGAGCGGGCAGGGTGGCGCTCACGAAGGAAGGGGATGTGCTGGCGCACGTCACGTGGAGCGGAGACGCGGGCTCGGAGCCGCTGCGCTCCCGGCTGGTGGTGTTGAGCGCGAACACGGGTGCGCCGCTGGCGATGGGGCCGGAGGAGGACGGTGGGGGTGCGGCGAGGCTCGCCGTGGACGATGCGCGCGGCGCGTACCTCTACACGCCGTGGGATGGCCGGCTGGCGTTCACCGGGGGGGCACCGCCCGAGCAGGGGACGGACGGCGGGACTTCAGGCGCGGGCTTGTCCTCCGAGGAGGCTCCAGGCTGGGGCCGTGCGTTGGCCTCGCACCAGGGCGCGGCTTCCTCTGGGGATGCGCGCTCCGCATGGACCGCGATGGCGACAGGAGCCAGTGCATCGGTCCCGCTGCATGGGGGCGTGCCTGGCGTCTCCGCGCTCGAGGGCGGCGGCATCGCTTCGCTGCGCCTGGAGCCGCTCGGGCCCGGTGTCCCAGGGGGCGCGCCATCACTGGCGCTCGCGTCGGGACGGCTGCTCGTGGGCGCGCGGGCCGTCGTGGACGCGGATGGGGGCGTGCTCGGCGCGCTGGATTGGGGCGCGGGCACGCGCAAGTTGTCGCCCCTGGCCGAGCCCGTGCTCCTGGCCCCTGGCGGCAAGGTCGGTCACGCACTGGCGCTCGCGTGCGACCACGCGGACGGCGCGCCCTGCGTCGGCGCGGAGCTGCGCACCGTGCTGCGCTCCTTCAGCACCGATGACGGCCACTTCCTCTCGGACGTGGACGTGCTGCCCTCGCCGCTCCTGCCCGGCACCTTCCACGAAGCCGCGCTGCTGGAGCTGAACACGGTGGGCGTGCTCGCGGACGCGGAGCTGCCCAACGGCCAGCGTCAGGCGTGGCTGGAGTGGATCTCCTCCGGCAACAAGCTCAGCCAGTGCTCCCTGCCGGGCCGCGTGGAGGTGGCGGGCGCGGTGTTCGCGGGCGAGTACCTGCACGTGGCCCTGCGCCGCGACGGCGTCTGGCGGCTGGAGTCCTATCCCGTCGGGATCCGCGCCGAAGCCCGGGGCTGGCCCCAGCGCAATGCCAGTCCCGCGGGGACGCGCCGGGCGGTGCCCTAGCCGCCCACGGCCGGGTCCACCCAGAGGTCCTCGAAGCGCACCTGCGGCGGGGTCTGGTGCAGCCGCAGGTTCTGCACGGACGCCGCCGCCACCGCGTGCGTGCGGTCGTGGTACAGCGGGATGAGCGGGCAGTCCTCGCGCGCCAGCATCTCCGCGCGCCGGTAGAGCTGCGAGCGCAGCTCCGGGTCGATGGACACGCGCGCCTCCGCCGTGAGCCGGTCCAGCTCCGGGTTGCGGTAGCCCATCGGGTACACCGTCTGCGCGCTGGAGTTGAGCAGGAAGTGCAGGAACGCGTCGGGGTCCGGGAAGTCCGCGAGCCACAGCGTGCGGAACGCCGGGACCTTCCCCTCGCGCAGGCGCGGCAGGTACTCCTCCACGGGCATCTGCTCGTGCCGCAGCTCCAGGAGCCCCGCCTGGATGAGCGGCCGGAAGAGCACGGCGTCCTCGGCGGACGTGTCGCGGCCCACCGGGTGGTGCAGGGTGAGCTGCAACCGCCGCACGCCCGCCTCGCGCAAGAGCCGCTCCGCCAGCGCCACGTCCGGCATCGGCGTGGGCCCCAGCTCCTGGGCCCCGTCCAGCAGCTCCGGCGGCGTGAAGGTGCGCGCCACGCGCGCGCCCGGATGGAACTGGGCCACCACGGCCGGGATGTCCATGCCCGCGCGCAGCGCCCGCCGCACGCGCACGTCGTTGTAGGGCGCCTCGTTCAGGTTGAGCCCCAGGAACGCCGTGGAGGGCGTGGTGCTGGTCACCACCTGGTGCGCGTCCAGCCCCTTGGCCTCCGTGTGCTCCACGTGCAGGAACGACACGAGGTCCACCTGCCCGTCCACGACCAGCCGCACCGCCTGGGGCCGCGTCTCCGCGAGGACGAACTCCAGCCGGTCCAACAGCGGCAGCCCGCCGCGCCAGTAGCTGGCGTTGCGCTCCAGCACCATCCGGTCCGCCTGCATGCCCACGACGCGGAAGGGCCCCGTGCCCACCAGCTTCCCCGCGCTGTCCATCTTCGCCACGGCCGTGGCGGTCAGCGCCATCAGCTGGAGGAAGAACACCTTGGGCTCGCGCAGCCGGATCTCCAGCGTGCCCTCGTCCAGGGCCTCGATGCCCGTCACCTCGCGCGCCATGCCGCTGGAGTACTCGCGCGCGCCCTCCACGTCCTCCAGCAGGCTGCGGTCCGGCGAGCGCAGCGCCGGGTCCATCAGCCGCTCCAGGTGGCGCTTCACGTCCAGCGCCGTGAGCAGCGTGCCGTCGTGGAAGGTGACGCCCCGGCGCAGGTAGAAGCGGTAGCGGCGCGCGGACGGATCCGCGTCCCAGCGCTCGGCCAGGTCGGGCACCAGCATGCCGTCCTCCAGCCGCACCAGGCAGGAGAAGAGGCACGCCGTCAGCTCCGTCATCTGGTTCTCCACGCTGAAGAGCGGATCCACCGACTGGCGCGTGCGCAGCGAGCCCGCCTGGTGCAACCCCACCCGCAGCGTGCCGCCCGCGCGGGCCCGGGGCAGCTGGAAGCGGAACACCTCCGCCTCCAGGCTCGACGTCTCGTGGCCCAGCTGATCCACCGTGCGGTCCAACCCGTCGCCAATGCGGATGACCCGGCGCGCGTCCTCGCGCACCTGCGCCACCTCTTCGCGGATGGATGCGTCGCCCCGGGTGAGCACCTGGTGCGCGGAGCGCAGTTCCTCGATGGCGGCGCTCAGCCGCATCACCGCCTCGGACAGGTCGCGGCCGGTGCGCGCCTGGGCCTCGGCCTTCTGGCCGGCGCTCTGGCCCACGCGCGACATCTCCTGGATCTGCCGCACCAGGTCCCGCGCGTTGCCGGACTGCTCGATGGCCATGCGCGTGATGTCCTCCACGCGCTGGGCCACGCGCTTGCTGGCCTCCACCACGGTGGCGCCCTGCGCCTCCAGCTGCTGCGTCTCCATCACCGTGGCCTCCACGGCGGCGAAGGTGCGCTGGGTGATGGTGCGGATCTCGCTCAGGGCCTCGGCGGCGCGGTCGCCCAGGGCCACGCCCGCGGTGGCCTGCTCGCGGCCCTCCTGCACCAGCGCCACGGCGGTCTCCACCGCGTCGCGGATGCCGGTGACCATGGTGCCAATCTCGCGCGTGGAGCGCGTGGTGCGCTCGGCGAGGCTGCGGATCTCGTTGGCCACCACGCCGAAGGGGCGGCCGTGCTCGCCGGCCTGCGCGGCGATGATGGCGGCGTTGAGGGCCAGGAGGTTCGTCTGGTCGGCGATCTCCTGGATGACGTCCACGATGCGGCCAATCTCCAGCGACCGCGTGCCGAGCATCTCCATCAGCTCGGCCGCCTTGCGCACCGTCTCCTCCACCCGGTACATGCCCTGCACGCTGTCGTTCACCAGCGCCTCGCCGCGCTGGGCGGTGGTGGTGACGGCGACGGCCATGCTGTTGGTCTCCATGGCGCGGCGGCGCACGGCGAAGATGCCGCCCTCCACCAGCGCGACGAAGTCCTCCGCCTCCGAGGCGAAGCGGCCCAGCTCGTCACCCGACGCGGCGATGTGCGTGAGCCGCTCCGTCATCGCCTGGGTGAGGCCGCTGGTGCGCTGGCTGAAGTCGTTCACGGTCTCCAGGCCGTCCACCACCTGGTGCAGCCGCTCGGTCATCTCCAGCAGGGCGCCCGTCGTCTCATGCGCGAAGGTTTCAATGTGCTGCACGCGCTTGATGGCCACCTGGAGGCTGGTGCCGTTGCCGCCCACGGCAGCGAGCGAGCGCTCCACGGCGCCGCCCTGACGGCGCGCGGCCTCCAGCAGCATGCGGGCCTGCTCGCTCACGCCGTTGCCGGTGCGGTGCAGATTGCTCGTCACGCGCTGCACCTGGGACAGGGCGCGGCGCAGGGACAGGATGAGGCGGCGCAGGTCCTCCTGGCCCTCGAAGCCCGTGTGGATGGGCGTGGTGAGGTCGCCTTCCGCCAGCCGGGACATCAGGTCGCGCCGCTCGCGACGGCGCACCGCCGCGAAGCGGAACCACGACAGGTAGCTGCCCGTCAGCCAGAGGAACGGCACGCCCAGGAGCAGCACCGCCCAGCCGGCCGTGTCATCCGGCTTGCCCGTCACCCACCACAAGACGAAGCCCAGGATGAGTGCGGAGACCAGGGCCGCCGCCAGCCCGAACGAGAAGAGGTACCGTTTGGCGCCCATGGACGGGGGCAAAGCTAACCCGCCTTCTCGCGCCGGTCCTGATTTCGACGCATGCTTCATGAAACATGAAGGCCCTCTTCGTCACCTGCCTGCTGGCGCTCCCGGGAATCCCTGCCAGCACCGGTGACGAGGCCGCCAGGGCCAAGAGCTCGGCCCGCTTCGTCTTCGCCTGGCGGGGCGTGCCGGTGGGGACGGTGGGCCTGTCCCTTCAGGCGGGGCGCTTCACGTACACCAGCCGGCACCTGCACGTGCGCGACGGCCAGGCAGGGGAGCGCGTGCGCGAGGTGACGCTGCCCGTGGACGCCGCGGGCCGCGTGAAGGACGGCGACGCGGTGCCCCAGGCGCTGTGGTTGTGGCGAGGCCCTCCGCCCGAGGGCTGCGTGAAGGGCCGCGAGGAGCTGTCCGGCCAGGAGGGCCCCCACTGCGTCACGGCCCGGAGCGCCACGACCGCCGAGGGCACGATGCTGGGCGCCCGCTTCCGCGCCCGCTACGACGAACAGGGGCGGCTCCAGGTGCTGGAGGTGGGCGACGCCCGCTTCACCCGGGCAGCCCCGGGGGAGCGGCTGCGGCCGCCGCCGGAGCTCTTCGCGGACGGCGTGCCCGTGGAGGGTGGCACCTCAGGAGCGCTGAGGCTGATACCTCGCGGTGAAGCATCGGCCTTCACGGTCCCCGCGCGCCTGCCGGACATGACGGAGTGGACGCCCCCCGAGGCGCGGGCCCTGGCCGCGAAGGTGCACGCGGCCTTCCCGGAGAAGAGCCCCACGGCGGCGGACTGGCGCGAGGGCGGGGAGGGCGAGGCCGGAGGCTGCCTGGCGCACGCCCTGCGCTACGCAGCCCTGGCGAGCGCGCGAGGCCAGCGCGTTGGCTTGGTGCACGGGCTGCTGGTGGTGGACGGCGGCCCCGCGAGGCCACACGCCTGGGTGCGGGTGGCGCTGAAGGGCGGCGGGACGCTGGACCTGGACCCCACGTCGCTGGACCCGGTGCGCGCGGACACGCACCTGGCGCTGGCGCTGGTGCCGCCGGAGGGCCCCTCGCTGGAGGCCGGGGAGCGCTGGCTGGCGCTCTTGCGCGGGGACTTCCGCGTGGCGCGCGCTACTCGAAGGGAATGACGGACAGCTTCGCGCCGGGCTTCACTTCGAGGAGCTCCTTGGCGCGCGCGGGCAGGTGGATGACGGTGTTGTCCAGCCGGGCCGTGCAGCGCACGGAGCGGAAGCGGTTGCGGCCGGAGTCGCGCTCGGCGGCCACCAGCACGTCGTCGCCCTCCAGCTCGAAGTCCTCTTCCGCCAGCTTCATCGTGCGGTAGCGGCGCACCAGGGAGATGTCCGCCGTGTCCGCCTCGAAGTGCGGGCCGCCGTCGAACGGGTCGATGCGCTCCACGTACCGGAAGCCCACCCGCTCCAGCATCCGCTGCACGCCGCGCGTGGCCGGGCCCACCTCGCCCAGCACCTTCTGCACGCGGTCCGGGAAGAGCGACGCGTAGATGTCCGACGCGGGGAACAGCTCCTTGATGAACTCCTTGTTCTGGCGGCTCAGCCGGTCCGCTTCCAGGTAGGTGAGGCCGGTGAACTTCTTGCCGCACGCCTCCCACAGCAGGCTGCGTCCGTCCGGGAGCAGCGGCGGCAACAGCTCCGCCAGCACGCGCGGCCGGAACAGCCGCCGGTGCATCGCGATGAAGAGGAAGCGCACGAAGGACAGCTGCTTGCCGGGCTTGTCCGGCGTCGCGCGGTAGGGCGGGTCCACCACCAGGCCGCCAATCTCCGTGGGGCCCTCGTAGTTGTACGCGATGGACAGCACCTTGTGCCGCAGGTGCCGCTCCAGCGAGGCCGAGTAGTGCTCGCGCTCGCTCACCTCATAGTAGATGTGCGGCGCTTCGTACGTGCCGTGCTGGGCGATGATCATCGACGTGCCGATGATGAGGCTGTTGCGCACGTCCTCCAGCACGAAGAGGTACTCGCGCTCGAACGGGTTCTTCACCTTGCCGGCGAAGCTCTTCACCGACTTGTCGATGATGGCCTCGAGCGTCTCTTCGTTGTTCGGCAGGTTGACCGTGTTCAGCACCGCGGCAAGACGCTTCAGGCCGGGCAAGTCGGTTTTCTGGACGTCTCGCAGCACGAGCATGGGGCACGCTGATGAGCGCCCCGGGAAGGGAGCGCCGGAAGGGCCCGTGACCTTACACCACGCCCCCGTCCCGTCAGCCCCCTGGATGCCCCCTTGTCAATGACGCGTTGCGTTTAGGACACCGCTCCGCCGCCCGCCCGGTGGGTCCGGAGAGCCGGGTCCCGTCGTGAAACATGTCTCAAGCCGGATGAGGGCTTGTCTGGTTGGCCGCTGCGTTGCCAGGCGTCTGGGAATGGGTTTGGGGGGGAATGAAGCTGGGGAATGGTTTGGGGTAATGTCTGTCAAAGCTTTGCCGTCAAAGCATCAAGCGCTTCCCTCCCCCCTCCCCCAAGGATTCAGCATTGAAAGCACTGCACCTCTGGCTCGTGGCTTGTCTCATCCCGAGCCTCGCTGCGGCGGAAATCGTCTGGCGGGGCGATTTCGAGACGGGAAACCGCAGCCAGTACAGCGCGGAACAGATGGTGAGCTCGGACCGGCTCCAGGTGGTGACGAGCCCGGTGGCCGAAGGCAGGTACGCCCTCAAGGCGACGGTGAAGCAGGGGGATGACCCCATCAACTCCAGCGGCAACCGCAACGAGCTGGTCTACCTGAGCAACGAGAAGGTGGGCTCGGAGTACTGGTACCGCTGGAAGGTGATGTTCGCGAACGACTTCCCCAGCGTGGACTCGTGGCAGCTCTTCACGCAGTGGCACCACGACGGGTGCTGCGGGTCGCCGCCGGTGGAGTTCTTCGTGAAGGGCGAGCAGGTCCGCCTGACGCTGAACGACAGCGGCACGGTGTGGAGCACGCCGCTCAAGCGCGGCGCGTGGCAGGAGTTCATCTTCCACGTGAAGTGGTCCCCGGACGCGACCGTGGGCTACGTGGAGCTGTGGCTCAACGGCACCCAGGTGCTGAAGAAGACCAAGGCGAAGACGATGTTCTCCGGCCAGAACAACTACCTGAAGCTGGGCCTGTACCGGGACGACACCATCAAGCCGGTGGGCGTCGTCTACCACGACGGGTTCATCCAGGCGACGACCCGCGAGGACGTGTTCCCGGCGGCGCAGCCGGATCCGGTGGTGGACGCGGGCACGCCGGTGGACGCGGGCACGCCGGTGGACGCGGGCACGCCGCAGGACCCGGCCCCGGTGGTGGACGCGGGCAGCCCGGTGGAGCCGGATCCGGTGGTGGACGCGGGCACGCCGCAGGACCCGGCCCCGGTGGTGGATGCGGGCACGGGCACTGGCACGGGTCCGGGCACGGGCGTGAAGCCGGCGCCGCTGGACCAGGGCGAGGGTGACGCGGACTTCAAGGGGGGCTGCTCCGCGAGCGGCGGGTCGCTGGCCGCGTTCTCGCTGCTGGGCCTGCTGGGCCTGGCGCGTGCGCGCCGCCGTCGGAGCTGAGGGCAGGTGAGGGAGTCCGCGCCTCCCATGACGAGGCGCGGACTCCGCGGGGGCTTCAGCGCTCCAGGCGGGGAAGCAGCCTCACGGCGCCCGGCCGGTCTCCGACGAGCAGCCGCGTCGCATCCCAGCTCCACACGCCCTCGGTCTCGCGGGGAGGAACGCCTCCGAAGGTGGGCAGCTCCGCCCAGGGCAGGCCCTCCAGTCCGTGGCCCCAGCGCTGGAGCACGGCGGCCAGGTCCTCCAGGCTCCGCAGGAGGCCGGACTCGCTGGCGCCGTCGTGGAACGTCGCGCGGTAGCACCAGCCGGGGCCGTGCGGAGAGGCCGGCTCGAAGGCGATGCGCAGCGCGACCGCCAGCGACCGGGGCTCGGGCGGATGCGGGCTCATCGTTCCACCGTCATCGCCAGTCCCTGGCCCACGCCGACGCACAGCGTGGCCAGCCCGCGCCGCGCGCCCCGCCGCTCCAACTCGTGGACCAGCGTGGTCACGATGCGCGCCCCGCTCGCGCCCAGCGGGTGCCCCAGGGCAATGGCGCCGCCATTCACGTTCACCCGCTCCGGCGGCAGCTCCAGGTCCCGCATGCATGCGAGCGCCTGCGCCGCGAAGGCCTCGTTGAGCTCCACCAGGTCCAGGGCGTCCGCCGTCCAGCCCGCGCGCTCCAGCGCCTTGCGCGTCGACGGCACGGGGCCCACCCCCATGAAGCGCGGGTCCACGCCCGCGCTCGCGCTGCTCACGAAGCGCGCCAGGGGCGTCTTGCCGGTGGCCTTCAGCGCCCGCTCGCTCATCAGCAGCACCGCGGATGCGCCATCGTTGAGCGTGGACGCGTTGCCCGCCGTGACGCTCCCGCCTTCGCGGAACGCGGCGCGCAGCGTGCCCAGCCGGGCGAGCGACGTGTCGGAGCGGGGGCCTTCATCCTCCGTCACCCGCAGGGGCGGTCCCTTGCGCTGGGGCACCTCCACCGGAACCAGCTCCCTGCCGAAGCGGCCCTCCGCGCGCGCGGCCACCGCCTTCTGGTGCGACGCCAGCGCGAAGGCGTCCTGCGCCTCGCGCGCGATGCCCCACCTCGCGGCCACGTTCTCCGCCGTCTCTCCCATCTGCTCCAGCGGGAAGCGCTCCGCCAGCCGGGGGTTCGGGTAGCGCCAGCCGAGCGCCGTGTCCCACGCCTCCACCTTCCCGGACGGGAAGCCCTCCTCGGGCTTCGGCATGGACCAGGGCGCGCGCGTCATGGACTCCACGCCTCCCGCCAGCACCACGTCCGCCTCGCCCAGGCGGATCATCCGGCACCCCTGGATGACGGCCTCCAGGCCGCTGGCGCACAAGCGGTTGACGGTGACGCCTGGCACCTCCTGGGGCAGTCCCGCGAGCAGCAGCGCCATGCGCGCCACGTTGCGATTGTCCTCGCCCGCCTGGTTCGCGCAGCCCAGGAACACCTCGTCCACGCGCGCGGCGTCCAGGCCCTGCCGCGCCACCAGCGCGGCGAGCACGTGCGCGGCCAGGTCATCCGGCCGCACGGCCTGGAGCGCGCCCCGGTAGCGCCCGATGGGCGTTCGCACCGCATCGACGATGAAGGCTTCCGACGACATGACCCTTGGCTCCGTGGGACGGCGGGATTCAGAGATACAGGCGCTTCGGATCCAGCTTCTCGCGCAAGAGGTGCAGCACCGCCGCGTCCGGAGATGCGCCCGTCGCCAGCGTGGGGGCCACCCTGAGCGGCCAGCCGCAGGCGGCCTTCACCTGCTCCACCGTCACGCCCTCGTACACCTCCGTGAGCACCGCCTCGCCCGTCTCGTCGAAGGTGAGCACGCCCAGGTCGGTGATGATGCGCGTGGGGCCGCCGCCGGGCATGCCCAGCTCCTTTCGGGTGCGGCCGTTCATCTGGTGGCCCGGACTGGTGATGAAGTCGCACCGCTCCACGAACGTGCGCGGGCTCATCCGCATGATGATGAGCAGCCGCCGCGCGTGGACGGCGATCTCACACGCGCCGCCGCTGCCGGGCAGCCGCACCTTCGGGTTCGCGTAGTCGCCAATGACGGTGGTGTTGAGGTTCCCCCAGCGGTCCACCTGTGCGCCGCCCAGGAAGCCCACCTCGATGTGCCCCCGCTGGAGCAGGGACTGGAAGATGTCCGCCTGCCCCACCACCGCGAGCGAGTCCGTCACCAGCGACGGGTCGCCAATGGACACCGGCAGCCGCTCCGGCATGGCGCCCACCGCACCGGACTCGTAGATCATGAACAGGCCCGGGGCGTGCGTGGCCCGCGCCAGGTTGCACGCGAGGTTCGGCAGCCCGATGCCCACGAACACCACGTCCCCATCGCGCAGCTCACGCGCGGCGCGGAAGGCCATGCGCTCGCTGGCGGTGGCGCCCATCGCCGCGTCAGTACCCATAGTCCACCCCCGCGCACGGCCGGGGCTTCGCCCGCAGCCGGTCCAAGAGCCCCGCCTCCAGCCGCTCCAGGTAGCCGCGCCGGTCCTTCACGCCGTGGACGAAGGCCTCCAGGTAGTCCTGGTACGTCTTCGGCTGGCGCGAGATGTCCTCCCACTTCACATAGAAGTCGTTGTCCCGGTCGTGGAAGCCCTGCACGAAGCTGGGGTGGCAGCCCCAGGGCTCGTGCACCACGTGGCTGACGAGGATGCCGGGCACCACCGTGCGGTTCGGATCCGCTCGGATGACCTCCGTGGGGACGATCTCCTCCGCCACCACGACGACCCGCTTCGCCGCGAAGGCCGCCTCCTTCTGCGAGCCCAGCAGGCCCCACACCTGGGCGTTGCCCTCCGGGTCCGCGCGCTGGCAGTGGAGGATGGTGACGTCCGGGTGCAGCGCGGGCACCGTGGCCAGCTCCCGTCCCGTATATGGGCAGTGCACCGTGCGGATGTTCGCGTTCACCCGCGCGATGTCGCCGCCGTAGTAGTTGTCGAGCGGCCAGAAGGGCAGCCCCGCCGCCGCGGCCTGCAGGCGCGACAGCAGCCCGAAGTGCGAGTACTCCTCCAGCTCCAGCCGCTCGGAGCCGCCGGCCTCGCTGCGGCGCCGGAGCGCGTGCAGGCTGCCCACGCCCGGGTTGCCGGCCCAGCTGAACACCAGCCGCTTCACGCAGCCGGCCTCGATGAGCTGATCGTAGACGAGGTCTGGCGTGAGCCGGATGGCGGTGAGGTTCCGCCGGCCCTGGCGAATGATTTCGTGCCCCGCCGCGAAGCAAATGAGGTGGGTGAACCCGTCGATGACGATTGAATCGCCATCGTGCACGGAGGCCGCGATGGCCTCCTTCATCGAACAGCGCTTGTCCATGTCAGCTCGCCTTCAGGCCGTGGCGCCTGTCCAGCTCCTGGAGGCACGCGCCCAGGATGCCCAGCATCACGTCCACCTCGTGCCGTCCCACCACGAGCGGGGGCGCGAAGCGGATGGTGGACTTGCCGCACGACAGCAGCAGCAGGCCCTTCTGGAACGCGAGCTGCTCCAGGTCCGCCACGTACGCGGCCGCGGGCTCGCGGGTGCCGGGGCGCACGAACTCCGCGCCCACCATCAACCCCACGCCGCGCACGTCGCCGATGATGGGGTGCCCGCGCTGGAGTGCCTGGAGTCCGGAGACCAGGTGCGCTCCCGCTTCGCGCACGCCGCCCAGCAGGCCCTCCACCACGTCCAGCGTGGCCAGCGCGGCGGCGCAGCACACCGGGTTGCCGCCGTAGGTGCTGCCGTGCGAGCCGCGCGGCCAGGTCATCACCGATTCACGCGCGATGATGGCCCCCAGCGGCATGCCGGACGCGATGCCCTTGGCGGACAGCAGGATGTCCGGCATCACCCCGAAGTGCTCCGCCGCGAACATGTGCCCCGTGCGGCCGATGCCGGACTGCACCTCATCGAACACCAGCAGGATTCCGTGCGCGTCGCACAGACGGCGCAGCTCCTGGAGGAAGCCCGCGGGCGGCACCACGTAGCCGCCCTCGCCCAGGATGGGCTCGACGAAGATGGCGGCCACCTCGCGCGGGTCCACGTGGTTGACGAACCAGTCCGTCTCCAACAGGCGCACCGGGTTGCACGCGTCGCCGCACGCGCCCGGTGCGCAGCCGTTCCCGCAGCGGTACGGGTTGGCGTAGGGGATGTGCAGCACGCCCGGCAGCAGCGGGCCGAAGAAGGCGCGCTGGGCCACCTTGGAGGAGTTGAGCGAGATGGCGCCATAGGTGCGGCCGTGGAAGCCGCCCTTGAAGGCGATGATGGTCTGCCGGCGCGTGTGGTGCCGCGCCAGCTTGAGCGCGCCCTCCACGGCCTCCGTGCCGGAGTTGGTCAGGAAGACCTTCTTCGGGCCCATCTCTGGCAGGTAGCTCGCGAGCCGCTCGCACAGGCGCGAGAAGCCGTCGTAGTAGAAGTCCGTGCCGCAGATGTGGAGGAAGCGGCCCGCGGCCTCCTGGATGGCCTTTACCACGTGCGGGTGCGCGTGCCCCGTGGACGCCACGGCGATGCCCGCCATGAAGTCCAGGAAGCGGTTGCCGTCCACGTCGTACACCCAGGGGCCTTCACCCCGCTCCACGACGAGGGGGTATTCCTTGATGTACGAGGGCGACGTGTAGCGCCGGTCCACGTCGATGATGGCGCGGGCGTTGGGCCCCGGGGGCGCGACCTTCACTTCGGGATAGAGCGGGTGCATGAGGGCTTCCAGGTCAACCCATCCGGGTCTGGGACTGCTCGCGCATGAACTGCGAGACGTAATAGGGACCGCAGCCGCCCTTGCCGGTGGAGCCGCTGGCCTTCCACCCGCAGAAGGGCTGCACGCCGGGCCACGCGCCCGTCGTCGCGCCGGTGCGGCGGTTGGCGTAGAGCACGCCCGCCTCCGCGCGGGCCATGAACACCTCCACCGTGTCCGGATCCGCGCTGAAGATGCCGGCGGTGAGGCCGTAGGCGCTGTCGTTGGTCAGCGCCAGCGCCTCGTCCAGCGAGCGGAAGGACGCCACGCCGACGAAGGGCAGGAACAGCTCCTCGCGCATCAGCCGGTGCGTGTGGGGCAGCTCCACCACCGTGGGCGCCACGAAGTGGCCGTGCGCCAGCGACGCGTCCAGGACTGGAACATCGCCGCCCGCGCGCACGGTGCCGTCGCGCCGCGCCTCCGCCACGGCCTGTTCGAAGCGTCGCACGGAGGCCGCGTTGATGACCGGGCCCATGAAGACGGACGCGAGCGCTGGGTCCCCCACCACCGTGTCGCGGGCCTTCCGGGCCAGCCGCGCGACGAAGTCCTGGCGCACGTCTTCATGCACGTAGATGCGCGACAGCGCGCTGCACTTCTGTCCGGACATGCCGAAGGCGGAGCGGTGGCAACCCTCCACCGCCGCCTCCAGGTCCGCGTCCCGGCAGACAATGGCGGCGTTCTTGCCGCCCAGCTCCAGCAGCGCGGGCCGCACGTGCTCCTCCGTGAGGCGGCGGAAGATCTCCATGCCCACCTTCGTGCTGCCGGTGAAGGCCACGCCGTCCACCGCGGGGTGGCGCACCAGCGCGGAGCCCAGGAGTTCCCCCTCGCCATGCACCACCTGGAGCACGCCGCCCGGCAGGCCCGCGTCCCGCAGCGCCTGGAAGAGGCCCTCGGCGCAGCCGGGGGCGTCCTCGCTGGGCTTGAGGATGACTGCGTTGCCGCCCAGCAGCGCGCCCGCGCTCATCCCGGCCGCCAGCGCGAGCGGGAAGTTGAACGGGGAGATGACGACGAAGACGCCATGGGGGCGCAGCACGCTGCGCGTGTCCTCGCGAGGCGACAGGCGCGCCATGGGCAGGTGGAAGCCGTGCGCGGACTCCACCTGGCCGGCGTAGTAGCGCAGCAGGTCCGCGGACTCCTCCACGTCGCCCAGCGCCTCCAGCCGGTTCTTGCCCACCTCCAGCGTCATCCCCGCCGCCAGCTCCCACCGGCGCTCGGAGAGGAGGTCCGCGGCACGGCGCAGGATGCGGACGCGCTCCTCCCACGCGGTGGCGCCCCACGCGCGCTGGGCCTCCTTCGCCGCGTGCACCACGCGGCCCACCTCGCCGGGGGCGGTGCGGTGGAAGCGGCCCACCACCTCCGAAGGCCGCGACGGATTGCGGCTGTCCAGCAGGTCGCCGCTCGCGTGCGCCTTGCCGGCGATCCACGACGGGTACTCCGCGCCCAGTCGCGTGCGCACCGTGGCGAGCGCCGCGTCGAAGCGCGCATGCAGCTCCGTCAGGTCCGCGTCCAACACCGAATAGGTGATGCGAAAGGTCATGGCCGCTCCAGGAAGCAGGTCAGGCCCCGGGCGAGCAGGTCCACCAGCTCGTCCACCTGGGGCTCGGTGATGATCAGCGGAGGGCCCACCATCACCAGGTCGCCGTTCGTCCCGTCGGCGTGGCCGGTGTTGGGCCAGAGGACGAGCCCTTGCGCGAACAGCTCCGCGAGCAGCCCCTCCACCACCTTGCGCGTGCGCGGGAAGGGCCGCTTCGTGGCCTTGTCCTCCACCAGTTCCACGCCCGCGATAAGCCCCACGCCCTGCACGGAGCCCACGTGGGGCAGGGGCAGGAGGACCTCGCGCAGACGGCGTTGCAGGTATTCGCCCACGCGCGCGGCATGCGCCACCAGGCCGTGCCGCTCGTAGTAGTCCAACACCGCCACGCCCGCGGCCGTCATGCACGGGGCCTGGAGGTAGGTCTGCGCGTGCATGAAGCCACCGGAGCCCTTTCGCAGCTCCTCCAGGTGGTCCTCGCGCACCAGCACCGCGCTCAGCGGGGCGTAGCCGCCGCTCAGGCCCTTGCCCATCACCAGCAGGTCCGGCGTGAGCCCCACCCGGTCACTCGCGAAGAAGCGCCCGGTGCGCCCGCAGCCGCACATCACCTCGTCGGCGATGACCAGGATGCCGTGGCGGCGGCAGATGGCGGACACCTGTTCGAAGTATCCGGGCGGAGGCACGGACGCTCCCGCCGACGAGCCGATGACCGGCTCCGCGACGAACGCGGCGACGGTGTCCGGCCCCACGCGCTGGAGGGTCTCCTCCAGCAGCCGCGCGTAGTGCGCGGCTCCGTCCCGCGCGTAGTCTTCCAGGCCGCTGCGGTAGGGGTAGGGCGCGGGCGTGGTGACGACCTCCGACAGCATGGGACCGAAGAACGTCTGGTAGTGGGGCCGTCCGGACATGGACAGCGCGTAGAGTGTGTTGCCGTGGTAGCCGGGCACGCGGGTGAGGACGCGCGTGCGCTGGGGCTGGCCGCGCTCCACGCACATCTGCCGCGCGAACTTCACTGCCGCCTCGATGGCCTCCGAACCGGAGCCGAGGAAGGCCGCCCGTTTCAGCCCCGCGGGCGCATTCGCGCACAGGCGCGTGGCGAGCGCTTCGGTGACGTCCGTCGTGAAGTGGGTGCCGTTGACGTACGCGACCTGGAGCAGTTGCTCATGGATACGGTCCGCCACCTCGCGGTTGCCGTGGCCCACGCTGGCCACCAGCGCGCCCGCCGAGCCATCCAGGTAGCGGCGGCTCCGGGCGTCGTACAGGTAGATGCCCTCGCCATGGGTGACGACGGGGAACTCGCGCGACAGGTTGCGCAGGAGCACGTTCCCGTCGGGATAGCGGATGGCGTTCAAAGGCAGACGTCTCCCCACGCGGCGTACGCCGCGATGGATGCGAGGAATTGCGACGTGAAACGGGAAAGGGCGTCAGCCGCGCCGCAGCCGGGGCCGGGCGGGCCGTGTCTGGCTTCCGTGTCCTGTCACTGCCTCGCGCCGTCTCCGCACCACTCCACGCATTGTCGTCCGTCCTCACGGGCGACCCGCGTCGCCCGGCAAGTGACCCACGAAGGTGGAGGCAGGGGTGTCCAGGCACGCTGCCGCGCGCCCAGGCCGCGAAAGGGCCCGAAGACACCGACCTCCACCCCCGCGGGTGGCTGGAGACAGAAGGGAAGAGAGGGAATGTTCCGGGCAAAAGCCCTGTAGAAACAAGGGCTTGCGCGGACCTTCCCGCCCTCCCTCGGGGCTCCAGGTCGAACCGACCGTGGATGTCTCCCACGGCACGGATGCAGGCAGGTCTTCGGGCTCGTGAGCGGGTCCGGCACCGGGGTGCCGGGTTGCCTACTGGCCGTCACTTCCCAGCGCCCACGTGGGCGCCAGTGTGATGGACGGCGGTCGTTCTCACCTACCGCTGCGGGGCAGCCCCGGCTTCGGACCGGGTTCCCTTTTCAGCCTGGGCAAACCCAGGCACCAGCATGGCATCGTCTATACGCCCGGCTTGTTTCAGGTGTCAAGGCAATGTCTGTCATGTCTGGTTCTCCGGCGCGAGCGGAGGTACAGCGGTGGGACGGCGCTCCGCGTCGAGCGCGACGAGGATGAAGCGTCCGCGTGTGCACAGCTGTCGCGCGCCGGACAGGAGGTCCTCGGCGAACAGCTCCACGTCCACGGTGACGGAGGTGCGGCCGGTGGCGACGACGCGGCCCACCAGCTCCACCAGCTGTCCCTGGCGCACGGGGGTGTGGAAGTCCACGCGCTCGCTGGACGCGGTGACGACGGTGCGCCGCGCGTAGCGGCTGGCGGTGATGAACGCGGACATGTCCATCAGGCGCAGCGCCTGTCCGCCGAAGAGGGTGCCGTAGTGGTTGGTCTGATCCGGGAAGACCATGTCCACCATGCGGGTCTCCGTGGCGGACGAGGGGATGGAAGGGGACGTCATGAGAGGGGACTCCAGGCCCGAGCGGACGTGCGCCATGTGCGGGAGGGACACCGGGACACACGACTCCCGGGCCCGGGGCACGGGCGGTGGCGGACGCGCGGACCGCGAAGGGTTGCCGGGCCTTCCCGCGAGGGTCCGGGGTACCGCCCTGGAGGAGACGATTCTCCGCAGGGGCCGGCGGCAGGTTTTCGGGCTCGTGGGCGTGCTTCGGGAGCGCGCCTCTTTTCGAGAGGACACGTCCGTGGCGCCTACTGGCCGTCGCTTCCCAGTCCGACTGCCGGACCAGTGCGTCTGACGGCGTTCGTTCCCACTCACCGCTGCGGGGCAGCTCCGGAGTTCCACCGGATTCCCTTGCTAAACCTCGCGGACTCCCGTGAGGCACCGTCGGCAGGGCGCAAGTTAGACGTGTGCTGCGCCTCCGCCAAGCATCAAGGACGGTGCCGGATGTCACGGATTGAAGGAACCCGTGCCTCCATGCGAGGAGGCGCGGCATGACTCCTCTCCGGTGGATGGGGTGGCTGTGCTGCCTGCCGTTGTGGTCCGCGTGCGCGGACCCGGAGATGCGAACGCCGCGAAGCTACTCGCAGTTCACGATGGACTCGGCGACGGCGGGATGCTTGCGCATTCAGCGTGTGCGTCGCAGGTGGGCCAGGACGCCATCTTGCCGTGGCTGTCACGGGCAGCGGCGCGCGCCGCGGAGGCCGCGGCGGTGATGCGCCTGTAGGAGGCGGCGGAGGTGGCCCGCGTGGAGCACGTGCTGGTGGAGTGCGCGAAGCGGGCGAACGGCGAGGTGAATGAGCGGATTCTGGGGCCCGGGCAGCGGGCGAATCGCCAAATCTGCGAGGAGCAGGTGGTGGACGCGAGCGGCCGGACCGCGAAGCGGGGCGTGCTGTGCGCACACGGGCGAATGGGGCTTCTTCACCGAAGAAGAGCCCCGCCAGTGGGAGCGCCGCTTCCTCTGACCGCGCACCGGGCAGGCGTGCCCCGCTGGAGACAGGCCCTGTGGCAGTATCCCCGGCCGCCATGTCGCAGACGCCTCGCAAGGTCTCGCTCGTCCTGAGCTTCCAGTACCCCGGCAAGTACGCCTTCACCGTGCTCGCCGGCGCCGTGGAGTCGGACCCCGCGCTCGCGGAGGTGTCGCTGCACTTCCCTCGCAGCCGCGAGGCCCTGCTGGACACCCTTCGCCAGCGCGTGGACGCGGGCGACACCGTCGTCGCCGCGTGGTCCTTCTACTCCGCCAGCTTCGGCCCCTCCGTGGAGGAGCTGAACTGGGTGCGCGAACGCCTGGAGGGCCGCGACGTCCTCTGCATCGCCGGCGGCGTGCACGCCACCGCGGAGACGCTCCAGACGCTCCAGGCCGGCTTCGATCTCGTCGCCGTGGGCGAGGGCGAGCACACCCTGCGCGCCATCCTCCTTCGCGTCCTCAAGGGCGAAGACCCGCGCGCCACGCACGGCACCGCGCACCTCAAGGACGGCAAGCTCGTGCAGCACGGCCACGGCGAGGGCGTGCGCCTGGACGACTTCCCCGCGTTCGCCGTGAAGCACGTGAAGTACGGCGCCATCGAAATCACCCGCGGCTGCATCTACGCGTGCCGCTTCTGCCAGACGCCCTTCATGTCCAAGGCGCGCTTCCGGCACCGCACCGTCCCCAACATCGCCCACTGGGCCCGCGAGCTGCTGCGCATGGGCCGGCGCGACGTGCGCTTCATCACCCCCACGTCCCTGTCCTACGGCACCGCCGACGAGACCGTGAACCTGGCCGCCGTGGAGGAGCTGCTCGCCGCCGTGAAGGAGGCCACGGCCCCGGACGGGCGCATCTTCTACGGCACCTTCCCCTCGGAGGTGCGCCCGGAGCACGTCACGCCCGAGGCCCTGGCGCTGCTCAAGCGCTACGTGGCCAACGACAACCTCATCATCGGCGGCCAGTCCGGCTCCGAACGCATCCTCCAGTCCACCCGGCGCGGCCATGACGTGGAGACCGTGGTGCGCGCCGCCCGGCTCGCGGTGGAGGGCGGCTTCGTGCCCAACGTGGACTTCATCCTGGGCCTGCCCGGGGAAGAGCCCTCGGACGTGGACGCCACGTTGGACCTCATGCAGCGGCTGTCGGACCTGGGCGCCCGCGTGCATGGCCACACCTTCATGCCGCTGCCCGGCACGCCCTTCCGCGACGCGGCCCCCGGGCGTCTGGACGCGCGCACCCGGCAGCGGCTGGACTTCCTCGCGTCCCAGGGCCGCCTGTATGGCCACTGGAAGGCCCAGGGCGTGCTCGCGGAGGCCATCGCCGCCCGCAGACAGCCGCGCGCCCGCTAGCCGCACCCGTTACACTCCAGCGATGGCTGAACAGACGCCCTACTGGCTCCTCATCTCCGTGCTCTTCAGCTCCCAGCCCCTCACCCCGGCGCTGGCCATGACGCTGCACGAGGCCGCCTATGAGCTGTACACGCGCGGCGAGGGCTCGCGCGAGGTGGCGGGCGATCTGCTCTCCGGCCGGGTGAACAACCTGCGCAGGGACGTGTCCCTGGGCGGCATCGCCGGGCCCGCCTTCGAGGCCGAAATCGAGACCGAGCGCGGCTCCGGCGTCGTCCGCTTCGTCCTCACCCGCCAGGGCCTGGAGATGATGAAGGCCCAGCCCCCGGCGCCAGTCGCCAGGAAGCCGCAGTACCTCAACTGAGGAGCGGGGCCCCCGGCCGCCCGGCCGCTCCCGGAACGGTGCGCCGTCACCACCTTGAGGGCTCAAGGGAGGAATGACGGCATGGACCCCAAGGATGACTACCTCAAGAAGAGCGCCGGCATCCCGCTGGACCCCAGCAAGCAGAAGGACCCGGACGAGGAGGGCGACCGGGTGCCCGCCGAAGGCCGCCCCGAGGAGCTCAACGACGTCACCGGGCAGAACGGCGGGCAGCGCACCGACGTGGACGAGCCCTGGAACGACACGCGGCACCGGCACGCCGGCATCCGCGACAAGTACAGCGACGACAGCGACAAGAAAAAGCCCTGAGGTCTCCCCCAGGGCTCACGTGGAAGCAGGTGCGGTGGACGCGGCCTGGGGCGAGGGGACTACTCGCGCTCCAGGTCCAGCTTCATGCCGCCCATGTGCAGGATGGACTGGGACATGGACACCGCGGACATGGTGGCCAGGTCCTCCAGCGCCTGCATCTCCTCGCTCTTGGGCTCCGCGCCCGTCTGCGAGGCCGCGGCCTGCTGCCGGGGCTGCTGGCCCGTGACGTTGATGGGCGTGGAGGTGGCGCCCGCGGTGTAGGTGCCCAGCAGCGAGCCGTGCGGCGCGGCCCCCATCTGCGCCAGCGCCGACGACACCACCGAACCGCCCGTCAGCTGCGTGCCCGGCTTCGGCTGCTGCGAGGCCGCGCCCGACAGCAGCGAGCCGAAGCGGCTGCCCGCCACGGAGGTGGTGGTCGTCGTCGTGGCCGGCTGCACCCGCGGACCGGAGAGGGACGTGATGCGGTTCATGGCGGCTCCCGTCAAAAGGCCCCGGTCAACCGGAAGGCTCACCCGAAGGCGGACCCGTGGGGCTTCAAGTTCGTTCTCCCCATTATCGCCAGGGCCCGAGGGAAGTTGCCTCTTTCGCCTCGAGAACGGCGAAGGCCGCGGAATCCCGGGGAATTTTCCCCTGGACGCCGCGGCCTTCCGAAGGCCTCAGCGGCCCTCGGGATGATCCGCCCGGCCTAGAACTGGTGGGCCTCGGTGGACTCGTGCAGGGCCAGGGTGCTGGCGCAGCCGCCGGAGATCACCTCGGCCACCTGGTCGAAGTAGCCGGTGCCCACCTCGCGCTGGTGGCGCGTGGCGGTGTAGCCGTGCTTCTCCGCGCCGAACTCGGACTGCTGCATCTCGCTGTAGGCCGCCATGCCGCGGTCCTTGTACTGACGGGCCAGCTCGTACATGGAGAAGTTCAGCGCGTGGAAGCCCGCGAGGGTGACGAACTGGAACTTGTAGCCCATGGCGCCCAGCTCGCGCTGGAACTTCGCGATGGTGCTGTCGTCCAGGTTCTTCTTCCAGTTGAAGGACGGCGAGCAGTTGTACGCGAGCATCTTGTTGGGGAACTGCTTGCGGATGCCCTCCGCGAAGGCCTTGGCCTGCGCGAGGTCCGGGGTGCTGGTCTCGCACCACACCAGGTCCGCGTACGGGGCGTAGGCGAGGCCGCGCGCGATGGCGCACTCCAGGCCGCCCTTGATGCGGTAGAAGCCCTCGCCCGTGCGGCCCGCCGCCTTGTCGATGAAGGCGTGGTCGTACTCGTCCGCGTCGCTCATCAGCAGCTTGGCGCTGTCCGCGTCCGTGCGGGCGACGAGCAGCGTGGGCACGCCCATCACGTCCGCCGCCAGGCGCGCCGCCGTCAGCGTGCGCACGAAGTGGCTGGTGGGCACCAGCACCTTGCCGCCCATGTGGCCGCACTTCTTCTCGCTGGCCAGCTGGTCCTCGAAGTGCACGCCCGCGGCGCCCGCTTCAATCATGCCCTTCATCAGCTCATAGGCGTTGAGCGGACCGCCGAAGCCGGCCTCCGCGTCCGCGATGATGGGCGCGAACCAATAGCGGTCCTTGCGGCCCTCCGCGTGGTCGATCTGATCCGCGCGGCGCAGGGCGTTGTTGATCTTCTTCACCACGGTGGGGACGGAGTCCGCCGGGTAGAGGCTCTGGTCCGGGTACATCTGGCCGGCGGAGTTCGCGTCCGCGGCGACCTGCCAGCCGGACAGGTAGATGGCCTTGAGGCCCGCGCGCACCATCTGCACGGCCTGGTTGCCGGTGAGGGCGCCCAGCGCGTTGATGTAGTCCTCCGTGTGGAGCAGCTCCCAGAGGCGGCGGGCGCCCATCTCCGCCAGCGTGTGGCTCACGCGGATGGAGCCGCGCAGCTTCTCCACGTCCTTGTCGGAGTAGTTGCGCTTGATCCCCTCGAAGCGCTGCGCATGGAGCTTCGCGTGGGGGGAGGCATCGGAAGTGGTCGGCGTCGCGTCGTACATGCCAGGACTCCTCGGGCTGCGGTGAAGGGTTGAAAAGACTTCGGTGAAGCGGGTTGGAAGTGCGTCAGGACTGCGGGTCGAGGGCCTCGTAGGCCGGCAGGGTGAGGAAGTCCTCGAAGACGGGCGCGGTGGACAGCTGCTCGAAGAGCTCGCGGGACTTCTCCATGTGCGCCTGGCCGTAGCGCTCGGTGGCGCCCTCGCGGTCCATGCGCTTCATCTCTTCCGCGAGCAGCGTGCGGAACAGCTCCGGCGTCACCTTGCGGCCGTCCTCCAGCGTGGCGCCGTGGTGGATCCACTGCCACACCTGGGCGCGGGAGATCTCCGCCGTGGCCGCGTCCTCCATCAGGTTGTAGAGGGGCACGCAGCCCAGGCCGCCGAGCCACGCGGCGGTGTACTGGATGCCCACGCGGATGTTGTGGCGCAGGCCCTCCTCCGTGCGCGTGCCGGAGGGCACCTTGAGCAGGTCCGCCTCGGTGATGCGCACGTCCTCGCGCTTGTTGGCCACCTGGTTGGGGCCCTTCATCTGCGCGTCGAAGATCTCCTTCGCCACGGGGACGAGGCCCGGGTGCGCGACCCAGGTGCCGTCGTGGCCGTTCTTCGCCTCGCGCAGCTTGTCCGCGCGGACCTTGGCCATCACCGCGTCGTTGGCGGCGGCGTCCCCCTTGATGGGGATGAAGGCGGCCATGCCGCCCATGGCGTGCGCGCCCCGGCGGTGGCAGGTCTGGATGAGCAGCTGCGAGTATGCGTTGAGGAAGCCCTTGTCCATGGTCACCTGCCCCCGGTCGGGCAGCACCACGGACGGGTCGGACTGGAGCGTCTTGATGAAGCTGAAGATGTAGTCCCAGCGGCCGCAGTTGAGGCCGGCCGAGTGCTCGCGCAGCTCGTGGAGGATCTCGTCCATCTCGAACGCGGCGGGCAGCGTCTCGATGAGGACGGTGGCCTTGATGGTGCCGCGCGGGATGCCCAGCTCGCTCTGGGCCAGGTGGAACACGTCGTTCCACAGCCGGGCCTCCAGGTGGCTCTGCATCTTGGGCAGGTAGAAGTAGGGGCCCGTGCCGCGCTGGAGCTGCTCGCGCGCGTTGTGGAAGAAGAACAGGCCGAAGTCGAAGAGCGAGCCGGAGATGGGCTTGCCGTCGATGCGCACGTGGCGCTCCGGCAGGTGCCAGCCGCGCGGGCGCACGAAGAGCACGGCGTGCTTCTCATTCAGCGCGTAGCGCTTCCCGTTCTCCGCCGTGAAGGAGATGGTCTTGCGCACGGCGTCGCGCAGGTTCAGCTGGCCGCGCACCACGTTGTCCCAGGTGGGGCTGTTGGCGTCCTCGAAGTCCGCCATGAAGACGCTGGCGCCGGAGTTGAGCGCGTTGATGATCATCTTGCGGTCCACCGGACCGGTGATCTCCACGCGCCGGTCCTGCAGGTCCGCGGGCACCGGGGACACGGTCCAGTCGCCCTTCCGGATGTCCGCCGTCTCCGCCAGGAAGTGCGGGCGCTCGCCCTTGCGCCAGGCCTGCGCCACCTGCTTGCGCCGCTCCAGCAGTGCTTCCCGACGTTCACCGAAGGTGCGGGCCAGCTTCGCCACGAAGGCCATGGCCTCCTGCGTCAGCACCTCCGCGTAATCCGGGTTCCAGGGCCCCTCCACGGTCACGCCGGGGCCGAAGTCGGGAGGCTTCTGGGTGGTGCGCGCGTCCATGGTGGCTCCTGACTAAGTGCGTTGTAAAAGCGGCTCAACGGGCTGAAAGATGTCCCCGCCGTCTGTGGATGGGAAGCCTTGGTGAATTAGAAGCTGCTTGCCTGTAAGGCTGTCAACATCACCGGGATTAAATCTGTAAATCGACTGACGCAGCGAGACACAAACCCCCGGAATCACGGTCCGGAGGGGGTGGCGCAATCAGGGCCGTGGGTCTCCGTAGGTAGGAATGAGACCCCCATGTGCCAAGCGGGGGCCTGACCGGGAGGTCACCTCATGGACGTCACGACACGCTGCAGGGCTTGTTCGAGGGAGCTGTCCGGGGAGGCGCTGCGCTGCCCGCACTGCCGTGCGCGGACGGTGCCCATGAACCGGGGCGAGGGGCGGGCGCTGCTGGGCGTCTGCGCGGCGCTGGCCCGTGAGTTGGGCGTGGAGGTCTCGCTGGTGCGGGTGGCGTTCGTGCTGATGCTGTTCGCGTCCGCGGGGATGGGCGCGGCGCTCTACCTGCTGCTCTGGGCGTTCGTCCCGGCGAAGCCCTACGGCCGGGCTCCGCTGCAGGGGACGCTGGACTGGGTGTCCAAGGTCGCGAACACGCCGGTGGACGACGACACGCCCCGCTGGGAGAAGCGCGTCTGAGCGCCACCCCGGGGCGATGCTGTCTGGTGGCTCAGGGCAGCTTGGGCCGGATGATGCGGGGCGCGTCCGGATTCACATCCAACAGGCGCACGGGGTCGCCTTCCTGCACGGTGCCGGCCTTCAGCACTCGCGCGAGCTGACCCCTCCGGCCCCAGCTCTCCTTCAAGAGGCCGGGCCTCAGCGCGTCCAGCTTCCAGCAGGGCACGCAGGGTTCGGTCAGCTCCACCACCACCGCGTCCCCCAACGCCAGCCGCTGCCCCGGCGGCAGCGCGTCCAGGGGCAGCCCCTGCACCAGCACGTTCTCCTTGAGCGCGCCTTCCGGCACGTCCAGCGCCTCGCGCTGGGCTTCATCCATGAGGAGGAGCTGGCGCTTGTGGCCCACGGTCCTGCGCTGGTGGCGGTCGCCCTCGAAGCCGTGCTGCTCCACGGCGCGGGCCTCCGGGACGCGGCGCATGGGCGTGCCGCGCTCCTGGGCCAGGAAGAGGGCCTTGATGACTCCCGGGGTGCTCACGACGCGACACACTAACGCCCGGGCGTCTTCGGTGAGCGGGGACTTCGGCCGTTCCCCCGCTCGCCGAGCGTTGGGGACCCGGCATCCGTCCTTCACTCGGGCCTGCCGTGGCGGCGCGGCGGTGTTAATCGCGCGGGGACATCGTTCCTGCCTTGGAGAGGCCCCACCGTGAGCTCGAAGAACGTTCGCATCGAGAAGGACACCTTTGGTCCCATCGAAGTCCCCGCCGACCGGCTCTGGGGCGCGCAGACCCAGCGCAGCCGCCAGAACTTCGCCATCTCCTCGGAGCGCATGCCGCTGGCGCTCGTGCACGCGCTGGTGCTGGTGAAGAAGGCCGCCGCGCTGGTGAATCAGGAGAACGGCTCGCTCTCCCAGGAGAAGGCCCAGGCCATCGTGAAGGCCGCGGACGAGGTGCTCGCCGGCCAGCACGACGAGGAGTTCCCCCTGCTGGTGTGGCAGACGGGCAGCGGCACCCAGACGAACATGAACTGCAACGAGGTGCTGGCCAACCGCGCCTCGGAGCTGTTGGGCGGCGAGCGCGGCGAGGGCCGCAAGGTCCACCCCAACGACGACGTCAACAAGGGCCAGAGCTCCAACGACGTCTTCCCCACCGCGATGAGCGTGGCCGCCGTGGAGGCCGTGGTGAAGCACGTGCTGCCGGAGCTTCAGGCCCTGCGCGACGTGCTGGCGCGAAAGTCCCAGACCTTCCAGTCCATCGTGAAGATTGGCCGCACGCACCTCCAGGACGCGACGCCGCTCACGCTGGGCCAGGAGTTCAGCGGCTACGTGGCGCAATTGGACCGCGCGAAGGGGCACATCGAGGCCGCGCTGCCGCACATGCTGGAGCTGGCGCTGGGCGGCACCGCCGTGGGCACCGGCCTCAACGCGCCCCCGGGCTACGCCGAGCGCGTGGCGGCGGAGATCGCGAAGCTCACCGGCCACGCCTTCGTCACCGCCCCCAACAAGTTCGAGGCGCTGGCCGCCAACGACGCGCTGGTGCAGGGGCACGGCGCGCTCAAGGGCCTGGCGGCGGTGCTGTTCAAGGTGGCCAATGACATCCGGTGGCTGTCGTCCGGGCCGCGCTCGGGCATTGGCGAAATCAACATCCCGGAGAACGAGCCGGGCAGCTCCATCATGCCGGGCAAGGTGAACCCCACGCAGAGCGAGGCGCTCACCATGCTGTCCGCCCAGGTGATGGGCAACGACGTGGCCATCTCCCTGGGCGGCGCGTCCGGCAACTTCGAGCTCAACGTCTTCAAGCCGCTCATCATCCAGAACTTCCTGCAGAGCTGCCGCCTGCTCGCGGACGGCATGCGCAGCTTCCGCCTGAACTGCGCGGTGGGCATCGAGCCGAACCTCCCGCGCCTCCAGGAGAACCTCCAGCGCAGCCTGATGCTCGTCACCGCGCTCAACCCGCACATCGGCTACGACAACGCGGCGAAGATCGCCAAGACGGCGCACAAGCAGGGCAAGACGCTGAAGGAGGTGGCGGTGGAGCTGGGGCTCGTCACCGCCGAGCAGTTCGACCAGTGGGTGCGCCCGGAGAAGATGACCGGGAACCTGTAGGCCGCCCCTCCTTCAAGGCATCACCCCCGGGTCCGGCGGCTCCTGCGCCCGATGGCCGCTTCAACCCCGGGCCCCATCCCCCGCCTGACGCGCCGCTCGCCCCGACGGTGGGGGCGTGTCGGCGAGGGGGGGATTGGGAGGCCGGCCCGGCCGCGCAACGGGAGACAGCGTTCCCGCGCGCCCAAGCGTGGGACAGCGCACGCTCCGGCAAGAAGGGGGCAGCGCGCGGAAGAGGGGACGATTAGGGTACGGGGGCCATGAACGTCCCCTTCGTCATTGAGACCACGCACCGCGGCGAGCGGGCGTACGACCTCTACAGCCGTCTGCTCAAGGACCGCATCATCCTCCTGGGCACGCCCATCAACGACGATGTGGCCAACCTCATCGTCGCCCAGCTGCTGTTCCTGGAGTCCGAGGACCCGGACAAGGGCATCAACCTCTACATCAACTCGCCTGGTGGCTCCGTCACGGCGGCGCTCGCGATGTATGACACGATGCAGTACGTCAAGTGCCCGGTGTCCACCATCTGCATCGGCCAGGCGGCCTCCGCGGGCGCGCTGCTCCTGCTGGCGGGCTCCAAGGGCAAGCGCTACGCCCTGCCCAACAGCCGCATCATGATTCACCAGCCGCTCGGCGGCGCGCAGGGGCAGGCGACGGACATCGACATCCAGGCGAAGGAAATCCTCCGGCTGCGCACGTACCTCAACGGCCTGTTCGTGAAGCACACGGGCCACACCATCGAGCGCATCGAGAAGGACACCGAGCGCGACTACTTCATGAGCGCCGAGGAGGCCCGGCAGTACGGCCTCATCGACGAGGTCGTGGAGCGCGCCTCGGGCGTGCCGGCGCCCAAGTAGCTTTCATTCCAGCGGGGCCCGCAGGCGCAGGCCCCGCGCCATTGCTCCGGGCGGGCACGCGACGGGTGGTGGTGCCGCAAGCCGCCCCTGGGTGCAGCTTGACGGGGACGTGCCCAGCGTTCGGGTATGGTCTCCCGCTTCCTTGCCGCCGCTCTGCTGCCTGCCCTCCTGACAGGGGTGGGTTGCGCCTCCGTTGGCCTTGGCCCCACGGGCCGCCCACCCGTGCCGCCCAACTCCCAATCGGTGCAGGAGGAGTTGGGCGAGCGCGACGTCGTCCAGGGAGGACCCGAGTACGCGCGGCAGAGCGCCATCGTGCAGGTGGACCGCGGTGACACGGAGGAGGTGCGGTTCCATCCCAACTACTGGCGGGTCCGCTTCGGGCTCCCGGAGGAGGGCTCCGGGAGCCTCCTGGCGCTCAACTTCGATGAGCTCGCGCAGCGGGTGACGGGGGCGCGGCGCCTGGACATCACGCCCACCCCCACCACCGACAGCGCCTTCCGGCCCAGCATCGCGAGCCCCGCTTCGGGGGGCTCGGGCGGCCACTGAGGGCTCAAGGCAGCCGGGTGATGCGGTCGAGCGCCGGGGCCGGCAACGGCGAGGCCTCCGAGCTGTGCCTGGCGAGGTACGCCTCCAGCGCGTCCGAGTCCACCGCGCCGCCCAGCGGGTTCGTGCCCTCCGGCAGGACGCTGAAGCCGTCGCCGCCGGGAGCCAGGAAGCTGTTCACGGTGACGCGGTAGGTGGCGGCCGGGTCGATGACCGTCCCGTTGAGCTTGATGCTGGCGGGGTCCACCTTGGAGCCCACGGGCGCGGACTCGCTGAACGCGTAGCTGAAGCCCGCGGACGGCAGGAGGATGCGGGTGGTGGTGGCGTTGGGCCACTGCTGCTCCAGCAGGCGCTCGATCTGCGCGCCCGTCAGCGTCAGGGTGACCAGGCTGTTGCCGAAGGGCTGCACGGTGAAGGCCTCGCCGTAGGTGACGGCGCCCTTGTCGTTGGGGTCGGCCGGGTCGCGCACCAGGTCCGCGCGCACGCCGCCCGGGTTCATGAAGGCAATCTGGGCGCCGCCCAGGTTCGCGGGCCGGGTGGCCTCCAGCTGCGCGTCCGCGATGACGAAGCCCATGGTGGACTGGCCGGTGGGGTCCGTCTGGATGTTGCTGCGCGTGAGCGTCTGCTCAATCCAGCCGATGACGCGGTTCTCCAGCGGGGAGCTGATGCCCTTGTAGCGGGTGATGAGCTCCGCCACTTCCGGGTCGGGCGCCACCGTGCGGGTGACGATGACGTTCTGGGCCTGGGCCTTCACGACCTGGCCGGAGGTGGCGTCCAGCGTCAGGTCGATGTCCGTGACGAGCCGGCCCACCGACGCGGCGCTGGTGACGAGCTTGCCGCTCAGCGTGCAGTTGTAGGCGTTGTGCGTGTGGCCGCTGACGATGACGCTCACGGCGGGGTCCAGCTGCGCGGCGATGTCCACGATGGGGCCGGTGATGCCCTTGCACTCGTTGTAGAGCGAGTCGAGGGCGGGGATGCCGCCCTCGTGCACGATGACGACGATGGCGTTCACGCCCTGCGACCTCAGCTCCGGGACGAGCGCGTTGACGGTCTGCACCTCGTCCTTGAACTCCAGGCCGCGGATGCCGGTGGGCGTGACGATGTTCGGCGTGCCCTCCAGGGTCATGCCGATGAAGGCGACCTTCACACCCTGGAAGGTGCGCACGTCGTAGCGCGGGAAGAGGGTGCTGTTGGGGCCGGTCGCGACGTTGGCCGCGAGGAACTTGAACTTCGCGCCGGAGAAGCCGGTGCCGTCCTGGCAGCCGTCCACCGGGTGGCAGCCGCCGGACTGCATGCGCAAGAGCTCCGTGCCGCCCTCGTCGAACTCGTGGTTGCCCACGGCGCTCAGGTCCAGGCCGATGTGGTTCATGGCCTCGATGGTGGGCTCGTCGTGGAAGAGCGCGGACAGCAGCGGCGTGGCGCCGATGAGGTCACCGGCGGACACCACGATGGAGTTCGGGTTCTTCGCGCGCAGGTCCGCGATGTGGCGCGCGAGGTACACCGCGCCGCCCGCGTTCACGCGGCTGTTGGTGTCCACGCCGCCGTCCGGCAGCAGGGCCTGGACAATCTGTCCGCCACTGCCGGCCGCGGGCTCCAACTGCCCGTGGAAGTCATTGAAGGCGATGAGCTTCAAGGCGACGGTGCCGCCGTCCCCGGTGCCGGTGCCCGCGTCCTCCGTGCCCGCGTCCTCCGTGCCGGTGCCCGCGTCGTGGTTGCCGGGCGGAGGCTGGAAGGTGACCGCCTTGCAGACATGGTCCACGCAGGTCCAGCCCTGGCCTTCCGGCGCGGCGTTCTGTTCCTGGCAGTCGAAGGCGTTGGTGCACTCGTTGTTGCCGCAGCCGCCGTGGAAGGCGAGCAGCAGGCCGGTGACGAAGGCTCCGGCGAGGAGGAAGGCACTGGGGCGCGCGACTTCACGCGCGCGGCGGGGGACGGAAGGCTGCATCGAGGCGGCTCCTGGGGCAGGGGGGCGCGGCGAGGTGCGGGACCCTGGCATCGTCTCGTGGCGCGGATGTGAGGGCCGGGTTCCGAATGGGTGTCGGCCCGGTGGATGTGACCGGACCGACACCCGGCGCGGGCTCAGGAGCCGGCGCCCTCACGGCACAGCACCAGCTCCGCGGCGCCGCTCACGGCGCCCCAGAGCACGGCCTCCTGGTCGAACAGGCGGCCGATGCGCAGCGCTTCGTCGCGGGGCAGGCCGGGGACGAAGAGGCTCTCCTCGAACCAGCGCCGGTCCTCCGCCACGCCCACCGCGGAGACAGCGGGGTGTCCCCACGCTTCGAGCAGCGCGAGCAGGCGCTGCTGGAGCCGCGCGTTGGTGCGAGGCGGACGCCGATGCGCGTGGGGATTCCACGCGGTGATGAAGGCCCAGGTGGTGAGGCCATGCGCGGTGAGCGCGGCGTCGAGCGCTGGATGCAAGGCGCCCACGCGCAGCACGTGCTTGCGGCCTCCAACGAGCGGGTGCGGGCGCACGACGTAGCCCGTGGCCCGGAAGGCCGCGAGCAGCGTGGCCCGCCGCCCGTCACTCATGCGGCGTCGCGACCGCCGGCCCTGTGCCCGGCGGCGGGGTTGGTGGCTTCCCGGCCTGCGGCTTCGGAGCCTGCGTCTGCGGGCTCACGGCCGCGGGGGCCGGGAGCAGCGGGAGCGCCGGGTGTCCTTCCCGCAGCTTGGGCGGAATCTGGCTGGCCACGATGGGCGCCTCCTCCGCGGTCTTCCAGGGCCGCTCCGGCCACCAGCGCTCCACGGGGGGCGGCGCCAGCGCGAGGAAGTCCTGCCCGGGCCGGGGCGCGGTGATGCCCACGCCGTCGTGCTTCGCGGCCACCAGCGAGCGCTCAATCGGCTCCGTCCAGCCGTGGTACGCCAGCGTCAACAGCCCCCAGTGCACCGGCAGGAACAGCCGGCCCTGCACCAGCCGGTGGGCCAGCACCGCCTGCTCCGGCCCCAGGTGCCAGTCCGGCCAGCCCGCGCCGTACTGGCCCGTCTCGATCATCGTCAAATCGAACGGCCCCAGCTTGGCGCCAATCTCCTCCATCGCGGGGAACAGGCCCGTGTCGCCGGAGTAGTAGACGCGGTGCTGCGGCCCCACCAGCGCCCAACCTGCCCACAGCGTCTTGTTCTGATGCAGGAACCGGCCTGACGCATGCCGCGCGGGCGTGCACACGATCTCCAGCCCCTTCACCTTCGTGCGCTCCCACCAGTCCAGCTCCACGATGTGGTCGGCCGGCACGCCCCAGTATTCCAGGTGCGCGCCCACGCCCAGCGGCACCACGAACGTGGTGTTCCAATCCTTCATCGCCTCGATGGTGGCGAAGTCCAGGTGGTCATAGTGGTCGTGCGAGATGACCACCGCGTCGATGGGCGGCAGCGCGTCCAGCGCGATGGGCGCCGGGAACCAGCGCTTGGGGCCAATCCACTCCAGCGGCGACGTGCGCTCGCCCCACACGGGGTCGGTGAGCACGCGGTGCCCGTCCACCTCCACCAGCGTGGACGAGTGCCCCATCCACGTGACGCGCAGCCCGTCCTCGGGCGGCGTGGCGAAGCGCTTCGGGTCGATGCGGTCCACCACCACCGGCATCCGGGGCGAGCTCTCCGGGCTCGAGTGGAACAGGTCCGTCAGCGTCCGCTCCCAGTTGTTCAGGATGGGCTGCGGGTTCTCGAACCCGCCGTCGTGCCACTGCGGCGAGCGCGCCATCCGCTCCAGCCGCGCGCCTTCCGCTCCCTGGCCGAACGCACGCCACCCGTCGATGACGACCACCAGCGCGAAGGCGCCCAGCAGGAGCAGGCCCCACCCGCACAGGCGCAGCAGCCTGCCGCCCCAGGACCGCTGGGGGCCGTAGGAGGGAAAGGCCGTGCGGAAGGCCTTCTGGCGGGCCTTGTCCGCGGCCAGCGAGCGTCCGGCGAAGATCCCCATCCCCGGACCCTGATGGGTCCGGTGTCCCAGTGTCAATGGGAAGACGTCCTGCTACGTCCCGGTTTTTCCCGACTTCAGCAGCGTCGAGCCCGACCCGTGGCCGTTTCGCGCGGGCGGGGTCAGGACTCCGGCGGGACGACCTTGAACCCGCGCTGGAGCAGCGGATCCAACCGGTCCGTGAGGTCCCACGCCTCCACCAGCCGGCCGTCGCGCAGCCGGTACAGCGAATCGCCGTGGAACGTGAGCGGGCGGGACCTGCCGTCCACGGTGGGCGGGCCCTGGGTGTCCGTGCCCGTCGCGCGCCAGCGCACCAGCACCCAGTCGTCCTCGGCCATCACGTGGAGCAGCTCGAACCTCAGGTCGGGGAAGAGGGTGAACCCGGATTCCGCCTGGGTTCGCACCACCTCCGGGCCGCGCAGGTGCTGGGGCGCGCCCTCGGAGCGGTCCACGAAGTCGGGTGCGACGTACTCCGGAAGCCGCTCCAGGCGCTTCTGGTTGTAGATCTCCTCGGTGAACAGGCGGGTGCGTTCCTTGTTGGACTCACCCACCCGCCGGGCCCGCTCCGCTGGGGACATGGCCGCGCATCCGGTCAGTCCCACGAGCCCCAACACCACCCACGACACACTGGTCCTCATGACGCGCGGGAATCTGCCGGGGCCGCGCGGGCGCTGTCACCCTCCGTGTCGTCGAACCGTTCACCGCCGGGCGCCAGCCGCCCCAGGCCGATGGGCGCCGCCAGGCACGTGTCGGGGATGCCGAACGCGTCCACCAGTCCCACGGCGTCCGGGCGCAGCTCCTCGCACAGCTTCACGCGCTCCTTGCGGATGGCCTGGGCCTTGGGGGCGGTGAGCCAGCCGTGCTCCAGGAACCAGCCGCTGGCGGACTCCAGGCAGGACAGGCCGAAGAGGTCCGCCATGCGCCCCAGCACCGGCTTGAGGGACTCGTCCTGCACGTCCGCCACGCCGCGCAGGAACTGCTCCAGCACGATGCGCTCCACGCTCGCGTGCGCGAGGGCCAGCAGGTGCGCCTGCACCTGGTTGAAGGCGTCGAAGGCCTCCACGCCCGCGGTGAGCCGCTTGCGGATGCGCTTGGACACCGACGCGAGCAGGGCCTCCTCGCGGAAGCGCAGGGCGCGAAGCTGGAAGTCGCTGTCGCGCAGGTGGTCCGAGTCCGTGCGCCGGCCCGCGATGGGGTTGCGGTCCGTGAGCACCGTGGTGGCCTGATCCACGAGCAGGCGCAGCACGGCGAACACGCGGTCGTCCTCGAAGCGCTGGCGGTAGCCGGTGAGCAGGCCCTTGGCCACCAGCTGCATGAGCACGGTGTTGTCGCCCTCGAAGGTGGTGAACACGTCCGTGTCCGCCTTGAGCGAGGAGAACCGGTTCGCGGTGAGGTAGCCCTGGCCGCCGCACGCCTCGCGGCACTCCTGGATGGTGGCGGTGGCGTTCCATGACGCGTAGGCCTTGAGGCCCGCGGCCAGCGCCTCCACCTCGCGCGCGTCGTCCTCCGTGCGGTGGACGTAGCGGTCCACCAGGTACTCCAGCGCGAAGTCCACCGCGTACGCCTTGGCCACGAGCGGCAGGAGCCGCAGCTGATGCGCCTGGTGGTCCAGGAGGCGAACCTCGGGCGCGCCCTGGGGGCCGAACTGGCGGCGCAGGTCGCCGTAGCGCACGGCGATGGTCAGCGCGCTCTTGGCCGCGCTCAGGGACGCGCACGCCACGCTCACGCGGCCCGCCACCAGCGCGCCCAGCATGGTGAAGAAGCGCTTGGAGTCGCCGGTGATGGCGGAGGTGTATTCCCCGGCCTCCGTCACCTGTCCGTAGCGGTCGAGCAGGTTCTCGCGCGGCACGCGCACGTGGTCGAACCACAGCCGGCCGTTGTCCACGCCGTTGAGGCCCATCTTCTCGCCGCAGTCCTCGATGCGGATGTTCGGCAGGACCTTGCCGTGCTCATCGCGCAGCGGCACGAGCAGCGCGTGCACGCCCAGCCGTTCACCGTCCACCTCCAGCTGCGCGAACACAGTGGCGATGCGCGCGTGGCGGGCGGCGTTGCCGATCCACTCCTTGCGAGCGGTCTCCGACGGCGTGTGGAGGATGAACTCGCGCGTGGCCGCGTCGTAGCGGGCCACCGTCTCGCAGTCGCGCACGTTGGAGCCGTGGCCCAGCTCGCTCATCGCGAAGCAGCCGGGCAGCTCCAGGGTGGCGACCTTGGGCAGGTACTGCTGGTGGTGCCGCCGGGTGCCGAGGAACAGGATGCTGGAGCCGAACAGGCCGAAGTGCACGCCCGCCTTGATGACGAGGCTCAGGTCGAAGAAGGCCATCGTCTCGAAGGCCGCGATGAACGCGCCCAGGTCTCCGCCGCCCTCGCGCCCCTTGGGGTAGGCGAGCAGGCCCAGGCCGTCATGGGCCAGGTGCTTGAGCCAGTCGAAGACCTGGTCGCGGTAGGCGGTGGTGGACAGCCCTTCCTTGTAGCGGAAGTCCGCGTCCTCCAGCCAACCGCGCACCTGCTGCCGCACGTTCGCGTAGGTGCGCTCCAGCACGGCGTTCATCGCGGCGGGGTCGAAGGAGGCCGTGTGCGAGCGGGGCTCCGCGCGCGGGACGCGCGACGCCTTGGGCACCAGCGAGCGCACCGCTTCCTTGCCATCCACGCCCAGGGTGGCCTCGATGGAGGCCAGGGCCTGGGCCAGCTCCGCCGGGGAGATGCTCAGGGGCGCCTCGCCCGCGAGCGCCTGGGCCAGCTGCACGCCCAGCTCCGCCAGGTTCTGCCGTGGGCTGGTGGCCAGCTTCTCCGCGGTGGCGCGGATGTGCTCGCGCACGATGGAGAGCTCGCGGGGCGGCGGCGGACGCAGCGGATCCACCCAGAGGGCCAGGACGGAGCTGGACTTGAGGTCCAGCCACGGCTGGGAACGGGCGGCGGCGCCCAGGGCCCGGAGCTCATCGCTGGTCAGCTCGCCGTCCGTCCACGCGATGTAGAGCATGGGGACCAGCGGCGCGAGGCTGGGCAGGGACAGGAGCTCCCGGGCGGAGGGGCGAGAAGGGGCGTCGAGCATGCGGGTCTCTCCAGGCGACGGGCCGAAAAGACGGCAGTGTTGCCACCGTGGAAGGCTCCGGCAACGGTGGAATGGGCACCTGTTCACCGGATGGAGCGGGCGGGCAGGCGATGGCTGCCGCAGGCCGTCCGGCGTCCCTAGCTTGCGGGTGCCATGAGCGAGCTGATGGACGCATTGCTGCCCCAGCCGGGAGCCCACGGGTTCGACGGCAGTGACGAGACGCGCAAGCATGAGATGCAGGGGCCGTTCGAGCTGCCACCGGGGCCGGAGGGCTTCTCGTTCGCGCTCTACCAGTCCACGGGCGTGGGGCTGTCGCCGGGACACCGGATGCACCTGCTGGAGAACAGCCAGGTCTTCGACCGGATGTTGGAGGACATCCGCGCGGCGAAGCACAGCGTGCACATGCTCGTGTACATCTGGCGGCCGTGTGAGCTGTCGGACCGGTTCGTGGAGGCGCTGACGGAGCGCTCGCGCGCGGGCGTGCAGTGCCGCGTGGTGGTGGATCCGATTGGCAGCGAGGAGACGTCCGGGGACAAGGACTTCGATCAGCAGATTGAAGGGCGGCTGACGGATGCGGGCGTGGAGGTGCACTACTACCGGCTGCTCGCGGGCAAGGTGCTGGGACGGCTGTTCAGCCGGTCGCACCAGAAGATCGTCGTGGTGGACGGGCGCATCGCGTACACGGGCGGCTTCGGCATCTGGAAGGTGTGGGAGGGGGACGGGCTGAGGCCGGACAACTGGCGCGACACGCACATCCGCGTGGAGGGGCCAGAGGTGCGCCGCATCCAGGTGACGTTCTCCAAGCACTGGATTGAATCAGGCGGGGGGTTCCTGCCGCGCGAGTGCTTCCCGGAGCTGAAGGCGGACGGGGGCGGGTGCGCGGCGTTCATCGACAGCTCCGGGCGGTTGGGCATCACCGAGGCGGAGCGGATGATGCGGGTGGTGATCGCGGCGGCGACGAAGCGGTTGTGGATCGCCAACGCGTACTTCACGCCGCCCAACGACATCCTGGAGCAGTTGGAGGAGAAGGTCCGGCAGGGCGTGGACGTGCGGGTGATGGGGCCGGGGCCCAATCACGACGTGCCGGTGGTGCGCGCGTCGCAGCGGTCCACGTATGAGCGGCTGCTGGCGGCGGGCGTCCGCATCTGGGAGTACCAGCCGGCGATGCTGCATTCGAAGACGATGCTGGTGGACGACGGGTTGTGCGTCGTGGGTTCCACGAACCTGGACTCACTGTCGCTCAACAAGTTGAGTGAAGGGTCGCTGGTGTTCGAGGACAAGGAGATCGCCGCGAAGATGGAGAAGTGCTGGGAGAAGGACGTGCGGCACTCGAAGGAGATTTCGCTGGAGAACGGCGGCCGGACGAACCCGTGGCGCAGGTTCGCGCGAAGGGCCACGCAGTGGGCGGGGCACGACCGGTAGGCCTCAGCGGTGGGAGGTGACGCCCACCTGCCGGCAGTAGGGGAGGACGGGACAGGTGGAGCACTTGGGCCGCGAGCCGGTGCACACGTGCTTGCCGAAGGGGACGAGGAGCCGGTTGAGCTCCACCCAGTAGGGGCGGGGGAGGACGGCTTCGAGCGCGGCGAGCGTGCGTTCCGGGGTGGAGGCGTTCACGTAGCCCCAGCGGTTGGTGACGCGGTGGACGTGGATGTCCACGCTGATGACCTCATGGCCGCAGGCGATGCCGAGCGCCAGGTGCGCGCACTTGGGGCCCACGCCCTTGAAGGACTGGAGCACGTCCGGATCCGCGGGGAGCTGGCCGTTGAACTCGTCACGCGTGCGCACGGCGATGGCGTGGACCTGGTGGGCCTTGCCTTCGTGGAAGGTGACGGGGCGGATGAGTTCGTCGATCTCCGCGGGAGTGAGGCGCGCGAGGGCTTCGGGTGTGTGGGCGCGGCCGAGGAGCCGGAGGGCCGCGGGGAGGCTGACCTCATCGAGCGTGCGGATGGAGAGGATGCACGCGATGAGCTGTTCGAAGAGGGAGCCATGGCCCTTCGCGGCGAGCTCGAACATGGCCGCGTCGGCGAAGGCGCGGACCTCATGGCGCACGCGGCGGAGGACTTCTTCGATGTCGAAGGGGCGCTTGTCCGTGTCCGTGCGTGAGGGCGCGGCGTGCGCGGTGCGGGCGCTCTGGGCGCGCGGCGCCCGCCGTGGACCTGCCGTCGTCGTGGACCGGGACTGCTTCTTGACCGCCATGCGGGCCTCCTGACCTGGGAAGTTGGGTCCGGAGGGCGTGACCGGCCGAGCGCACCTGCCGGGCCGGTGGGCGGGCGGTCAGGCGGACTGGGGCAGGTTCAGCGCATACCAGCGGTCGCAGCCGAAGTGGCCGGTGCGGCCCATGGGGGCGCAGAGCGGTTCGAAGCCGACCTTGCGGTAGAGCTTCTGGGCCTGCTCCATGCCCGCGAGCGTCTCCAGGTAGCACTGCCGGAAGCCAGCGCTTCGCGCGAACTCCAGACAGTGTCTCAACAAGCGCTCACCCATGCCGTGGCCTCGGGCCGTGGGCAGGAAGTACATCTTGCGCAGCTCGCAGACGTCCGGCGCTCCTCCGTCCAGCGGCGCGATGCCCGCGCCTCCCACCACCTGGCCCCCATGCTCCACCACGAAATACGCGTGCCGGGGACGGCTGTAGGCCGCGCTCATCGCGTTCACCTCCGGGTCGTGGATCGCGAACCCCGGACCGTCCGCTCCGAACTCCGGCATCACCGCGCGGATGACCGCCGCCATCGCCGCGTCGTCCCGGGCCTCGATGGGCCTCAACGTCAGTTCCGTGCTCATGGCGCGCACCGTCCCATGACTCAAGCCCGCCGGCCAGCGGCGCCGGGTGTGCACGTGTGCAGCGCCCTGCACAACCGCCACGCGCCTGATACACCCCGGTGATTTCCAATCCCTTGTCCTTCCAGGGCATCCTGCGTGGCACGGTCGTTGTAGAGGGGGAAGTTCCATGTACTGTTCCGCCTGCCGACAAGAACGCCTGGGAAGCGCGTCCCAGTGCGTCGTCTGTGGCAATCGTCTCGCCGCCCGCGCCAGAGCCGCCGTCGAGGCCGAGCTCGCGCACGTCCACTTCCTCCTGGATGAGGTGCGACGCTGGGACCCGCACGATGTGCCGATCCACGTCGGCCGCCGCCTCACCGAGCGCTACGAGCGACAGGCCCGCGTCCTCCTCTCCATCCTCACCGAGACGCCCGTCGAGGCGCTGGCCTCCGCGCCCGTCGAGCCTCGTGAAGCCGTGGCGGCTCCGTCAACGGGGGAGGGCGCTGTCGCCCTCGGCCCCGTGACGATTCCCTCCGTGGATGCCGCTTCCACCGAGCCCCCTGTCGCGCAGACCGTGACCTCCGACACCGCGGAGGACTCCGTCCCTGCCGCGCACGTCGCCGTCGCGGAGGCTCCCGCTGATCAAACTGCCGCTCCTGATGTCGCTGCCGTCGCGCACTCTGCTCACGTTGTCGCCACTGACGCTGTCGCCGCTTCGAATGCTTTCGCCGCTGTCCCTGACGCTTCCTCGACTCCTGCCGCCACGGGCTCCTCGTTCCACTTCAACTCGCTCGACCTCATCGCGTGTCTGGGCATCGCCTCGCTGTCGGATGGTTCGGCGGCTCGCCGGCTGACCGCCGCGCGGGTGTCCGCCGAGTCCAGCTCGGAGGCCGTGAGCGCGGCACGCGCGTCCTCGGCCCGCCGGCTGCCTCCGAACCCGGGCGAGCCGTTCATGGAGCCTCCTGCTCCGAAGAGCCGCACCGCCCGCCTCGTCGAGGAGACCTCCTCGTGGAGCCGCGTGTGGCGGCCGTTCCTCTACGAGAGCATCGCGTGGTTCATCGGCGCGTTCCTCATCCTCTCCGGCACGCTCTACTTCGTCTTCGAGTCCTGGGACGGGATGACGTCCGTCACCCGCTCGCTCACCGTCTTCCTGATGACCGTGGGCTACTCCGCCGGCTTCTCCGTGTGGGGCGGCTACCTCGCCCGCCGCGACTCGCTCCGCAAGCCGGGCCACATCCTCGGCCTCATCGGCGCCGCCGTGGCTCCGCTCGGCGGCGTCGCGCTGGGGCCCCTGGGATTGGGCGACGCCCTCCAGCTCGACGGCGTGAGCCCCCTGCTGCTCGTGCCGCTGCTCTTCGTCTGGGCCGGCGCCGCCGCCTGGCTCGCCCGAAAGCCCGTCGACTTCTTCGATGCTCCCTCCCGCCCGTTCATCCAGCTGGGCCTCGTCGGCGCCACGCTGATCATGGGGCTGGCTCCGCTGGCCGCGCGGCTGGGCGCTCCGGCGGTGTGGCTCAACACCCTGCCGTGCATCCTCTTCTTCCTGCTGTCGAGCAAGGCCCCCTCCACGCCTCGCAAGAGCAGGGTGCTCGCCTTCACGCTCGCCGCGCCCCTGTACCTCACCGCGCTGTTCGCCATCCGGTTGCACCTGGGGCTGAGCGCCGCGGGCACCTCTGTTCCTCCGGGAACCTACGCGCCCTTCGCGGCGTTCCTGCTCGCCACCTGCCTGCGCTTCCGCACGCTCGAGGAGAAGCGCGCCGCGGATCCGCTCGCGGTCATCACCATCGCGCTCCAGGTGGCCTGCCTCGCGGGCGCCATCGTTGGCACCAAGCCGGCCTTCTTCTTCACCGCCGCCATCTTCACCGGCACGCTCGTGTCGCTGTCTCGCGGCCCCGTGAACCGCCTGCCGTGGCTCTACCCGGCGTACGCGGGCGCGTACTTCAGCTATGCGACCAGCGCGCAGTTGGTTCCGCATGCCCTCACCCTGCTCATCAACGCCATCAAGACGCGCATGGGCTACCCGCCCTCGGCGCCGCTGCCCTTCCAGTATGGCGCGCTGACGGCCCTGCCGTTCGTGCTCGCGGGGCTCGTGCTCGCGTTCTTCTGCCAGAAGCGCGGCGAGCGCGCCGGTGACGCGCGTTCCCTGGGCATCGCCGACGTGCTGCTGCGCGCCACCACCTGGGCCGCGCCCGCGTTCGCCCTCTTCGGACACCTGGGCCCCGACTCGCGCCCGGCCTTCTTCGCCACGCTCGCGCTGGCCGTGATGTCCCTGGGCGCGGGCTTGCTGTTCAAGCGCTTCCCGCTGTCGGCCGTGGGCTCGGTGCTCTTCGCCGTGCTGCCCTTCTCCGCCCTCCGCCTCTTCGACATGGGCACCGCGGCCGTCGTGGCGGGCGTACTGGCCCTGGGGCTGGCGGGGATTGCCTGGCGCCTCGTTGATGAACGCACGCAGCGCTTCGTCTCCGCCGTCGTCGGCGTCATCGCGACATGCGGGTTCGCCATCGCGCTCGGAACGTCTTCTGTTGTCGCCGCGCCCGTCGTGGGCATGACGCTGGGGAGCACGGGCGTCCTCCTGGTCGCGTTCCGGCTGCGCGACGAGCGATACCTGGCCTACGGCGCCTTCCTCGCGGGTGCCATCCTTCCGAAGCTCGCCGGAGCCCACTCCACGCAGGCGCTGGTCGCGGCGATGGTGGGCGGCTCGCTGGTGCTGGCGCTCCTGGGCGAGCGCGGCGGTCTGCTCAAGCGGTTCGGCGTGCCGGGCCTCCTGTACGCGGGGCTCGCGGTGGTGTGGGGCCTGTCCGACAAGACCTTCATGGGGCCCGTGCTCGTCACTGCCGCCGCGACGGTGGCGGTGGCCTCCCGCGGCATCCCGGGCGTGCGGCCGTTCGCGGTCGTGTTCGTGGGCCTGGCGCTCCTGCCGGACATCCCGGACCTCTACACGGCGTGGGGCCTGTCGCCGGGACTGTCGGTGGTGCTGCTCATCACCGCTTCGCTCCTGGGCTCCGTCGTCGCCGCGCGCAAGGGCCGCAGCGGCAGCACCACCGTCGCGGGCATCCTCGCGCTCATCCTGCCGCTGGTGCCCCTGGGCCTGGCCCGCTCCGGTGATCATTCCCTGTTCCTGATGGGCGCGGCGCTGGCGGCGCTCTTCACCGCCCGCACGCTGCCCGTGGCGCTGGGGATGGTGCTGGCCACCATCGAGGCCGCCGTCGCGGTGCACACGGCCGGCCCGCTGGCCCTGCTGGGGCTCGCCGCGTTCCTCAGCCTCCTGGCGCTCCTGGACGACGTGCCCGCAGTGCGGCGCATGGCCTCGGGCGGCGAGTCCTTCGTCAGCGTCTCCTCGCTGGGCGCGATGACGGTGCTGGCGCTCTCCTCCTACGCATGGCACGGGCACGCGCTGTCCCAGGTCCACGGCGCCATTCCGCTCGCGCTCATCGGGCCCGCGCTGCTGCCTCTGGTGTGGACGCGCGCGCTGCGCCAGCCCTTCGTCGCGGCGCTGATGGTGCTCTACGGCGCGCTCACCCTGACGGCCTGGAGCCCGCCGCCCCTGTGGACCGCGCTGCTGCCGCTCTTCCCGCTGCTCGTGGTGCGCGTCGTGGAGCACGTGCCCGCCGTGGCCTCGCTGCTCCTGCGCTCGCGCGAAGAGGGCCCCCGCCACGAGTTGTCCAAGGGGATGCAGGTGGCGGTCGCGTGCCTGGGCGTACTGGTGCTGGCGTTCTCGGAGCACTGGCTGAGTCAGCGCACGGCCCTCCTCTGCGCCATCGCGCTGGTGCCCATGACAGGCCCGCTGCCTTCCGTGCGCGTCATCGCCGCGTCCCTGCTGGCGCTGTTCATCCCGGAGGCGCGGCCCTGGGCCACCGGCCTGCTGCTGGCCCTGGCGCTCGCGGAGCATCACGCGCCCCAGGCCCTGGCCACCTTCTTCCGCGGCCCGCGTGACCAGGCGCTGCGTGCTTGCGCCACGGGCTCGGCGCTGGGCGTGGCGGCCATCTCCACCTTGGTGTCGCCGACGCCGGGCTCGCTGGCCGTGCTGGGCGCGGTGCTGCTGGTGGCCGCGTTCCTGCTGTCGCAGCGCTGGCTGCTCACGGCGGCGGTGGCGGCGTTCGCGCTGGCGCCGCTGGGTCAGACGGAGACCCTGCCGGTGGGCATGTGGCGTCCCGAGGGCGCGCTGCTCGTCGCGGCCGTGGGGCTGGCCGCCGCGCTGCTGTCCGCGCTGTGCCAGTCCGGCGCCGTGCAGCGCGCGCTGACGAACGCCACCGCGCGTCTGACGCCGGGCATCGAGGGCACCTGGAGCGAACCGCTGTGGGCCGGCGGCGCTGGCACCGTGGCGCTGCTCGTGGGCGTGCGGCTGTTGGAGATGGGGCCGGGCGAGCTGACCCTGCCGGTGGCGCTGGTCGCGGGCGCCGCGTCGCTCACGCTGATGGTGACGCGCGAGCGCTGGATGATGAACGTCGCCACGGCGCTGCTCGGCCTGGTGCTGGTCGCCGCCGTGCCGCCGCTGTGGGCTCCGGCGGCGGTGGCGGGCACGGGCCTGCTGCTGGCCGTCGCGGGCTTCGCGCTGGACAAGCGCGGCGTGGAGGTGGGCGCGGCCCTGCACCAGGGGGGCGCGCTGATGGCGCTGGTGTCGCTGGGGGGCCTGCGCTCGCTCACGCATCCGGGCATGCCGCTGTGCGTGTTCTTCGCGTGGGCCACCGCGTGGGTGGTGGTGCTGCGCCGCCGGGACCGCGAGTGGGTGGGGTGGCTGGCGTCCCTCTTCGCCGTGCACGCCTTCCTCCTCCACTACGCCGCGACGCACTCCACCGGCCGGGGCGCGGAGTTCATCCTCCCGTACTTCGGCGCGGCGACGGCGCTGCTCGCCACGCTGGTGCTGTCCGTGGCGGGCAAGGCGGTGCGCGGGCGCATGGGGCGGGCGTTCTCCCTCGTCGCGCTCGTGGAGGTGCTGTTCGCGGTGCTGGCGGTGCGCCTGCCGGGCGGCGCGTCGCGCGAGGCGTGGGTGGCGTGCGGCGGGCTCGCGGTCCTGCTGTTCGCCCTGGTGCGCCACGCGGCGCGCGAGGAGGACGAAGCCGCCGCGTGGCTTGCTCAGGCGGCCGTGGCGATGGGCTACTTCTGCGTGCGCTTCATCGGCCTGGACGCGCGCCCCGACGCCGCGGACAGCCTGGTGTCCATCCTCGGGGGGGCGGCCTTCACCGGCCTGTACCTCTTCGTGCGGCGTGAGGGCGCGGGCCGTCAGGCCTTCCGCCGCCCCGCCATCGCGGGCGCGTGGTTCTTCCCGCTGGCGGGCCTGCTGACGGTGCCCTGGAGCCAGCCGTTCGTGGCGGTGGCGCTGCTCGTGGGCTACGCGGCGCACTTCGCGGCGCTCGGGGCGCTGACGCAGCGCAAGGGGCTCGCGTCGCTGGTGTCCGTCGCGGCCTTCAACACGGCGCTGTACTTCGTCTGGCTGGGCACCGGCTCCGGCGAGCCGCAGTACTACGCCATCCCCGCGGGCCTCTCCCTGCTCCTGCTCCTGCGCGTCTTCCGCAAGAGCCTGTCGAGGGACGCCTACGCGCAGCTGCGCGCCCTGGCGGTCACGGGCATCTACGTGGCCGGCGCGTGGAAGCCGCTGCTCTTCAACGACGGCGGGGCGATGCTCCTGTGCGTGTTCCTCTGTCTGGTCGGCGTGGGGGCGGGCATCGCGCTGCGGATCCGCTCCTACGTGTACCTGGGCTCGGCCTTCCTGGTGACGGCGGTGGCCGCCAACCTGGTGCGCTTCGGCATGCGCGACCACCGCATGGGCGCCGCGTTCCTGTCGCTGCTCGGCCTGGCGGTGGTGGGATTCATGGTGGTGCTCAGCGCCCACCGCGCCACCCTGCTCCAGAAGTACGCCCGGGTGCGCGACCTGCTCGCGACCTGGGAAGGATGATCCCTGTTTGAAGTAAAACGATTCCGGGGTTGAATGCGCCCGTCTTCACCCCCGGAGGACTTGTTGCTGCTGCGCCGTTCGTCGCTCGTCACCCTGATGTCGTTGGGCTGCCTGGTGGGTTGTGCGCACGTCCCGGACCGCGCGCCCCACGTGGCGGTGGAACTCCCAGGCGCGGCCTCCGTCACGCCGCCCGTCGTTGAAGCACCGAGTGTCGCGCCGGTGGGCGCGGAGGGCGCACTCGGGGTGAAGGCTGAAGCGCCCCCGCCACTGGCCTTCGTGACGCCGGAGGGCAGCGAGGGTCTGGCGGCGTTGCTGGAGGCGGAGCCGCCCCCGGTGCCGGAGGAGGCGGGCGTCATCGCGGCGGCGCTGGAGGCGGCGGCGCTCCTCACCGGACCCACGCAGGGGCCGGGCGGCTTCTGGGACGAGCTGCTGCCGCCGCCGTCGAAGCTGGCGCGCGGCATCGTGGCGCGCGCGGCGCAGCTGGTGGGCTCGCGGCGGTTGGACCGCTCGGTGCCCAATGACTGTTCAGGGCTGGTGCGGCTGGCGTACCTGCAGGCCGGCATCGACCTGGTGGCGCACGGCTTCCTCGCGGGCGAGAACGCGGTGACGGGCATCTTCCGCCGCGCGCAGGCCGCGGGCGCCGTGCACCGGCTGAACCCGCGTCCGGGCGACCTGGCGTTCTTCAAGGAGACCTACGACCGCAACCGCGACGGCAAGCGCAACGACGGCATGACGCACATCGCGGTCGTGGAGTCCGTGGCGCCGGATGGCACCGTGACGTTCATCCACCGGGGCGGCAAGGGCGTGGCGCGCAGCCGCATGAACCTGGCGTTCCCCACGGTCCACAGGCTGAGCTCCGGTGCGCTGCTCAACGATTTCATCCGTCCGGCGAGCAAGGGGATGCGCGCGTACCTCGCGGGTGAGCTGTTCGTCGCGTTCGCCTCGCCTGGAGGTTTGTAGTCTCACCGCAGCCGCAAAGGCATACGGGGCGCCTGTTTGAATCCTTGCGCGGGTGTGGCGTCATCCCGTGCATGAGACTGCCCCTGCTCCTGGGAAGCCTGTTGCTGTCGTCCGGCTGCATCGTGGCGGAGACGCGTCCTTCGCGTCCGCCTCCAAGGCCGCCGCCGTCCCGCCCCGTGGCGATGAGCTACGACGAAGCCGTGCGGCGCGGGTTCGACCAGTGCCGCGCCCGCGGCTACCGCTGCGAGCTGAAGGAGGCGCACCTCACCGGCAACAACGTGTGGAAGGTGAAGATGCGCGTGGATGGCCGGGGCGAGAAGGGCCACCTGCACCTGGACTACGACGCGTTCTCGCGCCAGCTCATCAGCGTGAACGACAAGGTGAAGGACCGGCGGGGCCGCGACTGGGACGACGATGACGACTGGGACGGCCCGGGGCGTGGCAAGAAGAAGGGCCACGCGCACCGGGACGACTGAGGCGCTTCAGCGCGAGGCCTCCTCCAGCAGGGCCTCGGTGTGGTCGAGCAGCTCCGTTCCACCGGGCTGCTCATGGCCGGGGATGATGACGCGGGCGTTGGGGAAGTGCTCGCGCTCGCGCTGGAGACTCAAGGGCCATGCGGCGACGTCCGCGTCCTCCAGGTTGCCCAGGTTCTTCGCGTGGGCATCCTTGATGAAGCAGCCACCGTAGAGGATGCCCGACGCCGGGTGCATGACGACGAGGTTGTCGGGCGAGTGCCCCGCGCCGGGGAAGAATACCGACAGCGGTCCGAAGTCCTGCGCATCCTTCAGCCGCTGCGAGGGGACGGGGTTGCCCTGCTTGCTCGCGCGGAGCGCCGTGTCCTCGCGAGCGTGGACGGGGATGCCCTGCGCGTCGAGCGTGGGGATGCCGCCCGTGCGGTCGAGGTGGAAGTGCGTCACCAGCGCGGCGCGCACGGGATGATGAAGCGTGTCCCGGGCCCAGGTGAGCAGCGCCCGGGAGTGCTCCGGCGTCCAGCCCGTGTCGACGAGGATGGACGTGTCACCGTCCTCCACGAGGAGCCCGTTCGCGGTCACGCCCGCCCAGTCCCCGCCCGCTTCCGTGACATGCATCCACACGCCCGGGGCCATGCGTTTCACACGCACGTCCTTCGCGAGCACGAACTCCTCCTGGGAAGGGGGAGGAGGCACGGAGGGCGTGGAGGCGCAGGCCGTGACGAAGAACAGGAGGATGCCGAGGCGAAAGGGATTCATGGGGTTCCTGTGAGGGGAACAGCAGGGAAGGCCCGTCGCGAGTGCAAGCGGTATGCACAACGGATCCGCCGCGCGCTGGCAGGGATGTCCCGTGCAGCGCGTGGTCTGCGTGACACACACGCGTCCGTGAAGCCACGCCGAGGTCCTCGAGAGGTCCGGCGGATCAGGGCGCGGACTTCTTCTTCAGTTCCTCGACGGCCCGGTTGAACGTCTGCGGGTTGCAGGCCTTGCCGCTTGGAGGGGTCTCCGCCGCGCGCGTGAGGGCGGGCAGGGCGCTGGGGTCGCCCAGGCTCGCCAGCCGCAAGGCGGACTTCGTGCGCACGGCGCAGTCGCTGGAGGCCAACGACGCGGAGTAGAGCCGCACCCAGTCCAGGCCCTCGGTGGCCTTCGAGTCCAGATAGCGCAGCGCGCCCCACTGCTTCGTCGAGGGTGCTCCCCGGGCCAGGGACTCGAAGTGGGCGCGCACCGTCGTGACGGGCAGCGCCTCCAGGGCCCGGCGCGCGGAGAGGTCCTTCTCGTTGTCTCCGAAGTCCTCGGCCAGCCCGTCCAGGAGCTGCGCCTCCACGGCGTCCCGGCCTTCCTTGTCCAGGCCCTGGATGAGGGCGTGCTCGTCGTTGTGCGCGCCCGCCATGTGCTTCGCCGCCGCGCGCAGCCGGGTCGTCTCCGCGTCCTTCGGCGCGCCGGGCGCATCCAACCGCTGAAGCGCTTCCCTGGGCTTGCCGTCCTTCAGCAGGGCTCGCGCCTGCACCCGTGGATCATTCGCGTGCGCCATCCAGGCGGCACCCGCGACCACCAGCGCCAGCGCTCCGCCGGCACCCGCCATCACGCGCGGACGCTGCCGAAGGAAGGCCACGCCCTGGCTCGCCTTCGTGCGCAGGCCCGCGAGCGGCGACACCCGGGTCCCAGGCTCGGGGAGGCCCAGCACCGCGCCGAACGGCGAGCCCTCCGTCGCGCGCGTCACCCGGTACAACTGCACCTTCTCATCGCGTCCGGGCAGGGGAATGGTGCCACAGGGCTCGGCGGGGGCCTCGGCGCGGTTGCGCACCATGTTCACGGCCTCGGTGAAGGTCACCTCGTCGGCGGCGGCCACGTGCTCCACCGCCTTCACGACCTCCATCGGCTCGCCGAGCACCGCGTCGTTGGTCACCAGCACCTCGCCCGAGTGCAGGCACACGCGGATGTGGAGCTGGTGCTCGTCCGGCACCGTCTGGTTGTAGCGCCACAGCGCCTGCTGCATGGCCATGCCGCAGCGGATGGAGGCGGAAGGGGCGCGGAAGACCGCGAGCAGCGCGTCGCCGCGCTTCTGCACCAGCCGTCCGTCGTGCTCGCGCACCAGCGGCATCAGCAGCCGGTCGTGCGTGTCCAGCATCCGCGCGTTCTCCTCGTGCGTCTGCCGGCTCATCCGGTCGGTGAAGCCCTGGATGTCGGTGAGCATCACCGTCACGTTCTGGGCCTTCGTCACCGCCGCGCCGCCCGTCACCGCCCCCAGCGAGCCCGAGATGCGGGCCGTGCCGAACGCCGCCGTGCCCGTGCGCGGCGCCGACTGCGCCGGGGGCGCCGTCACGGAAGGGCCCCCCGGCGCCTGCGCCACGCCGAACGCCGCCGTGCCGGAGCCCGGGCTCGCGGGCGCCGCGGGGGGCACGCCGAACGCCGCCGTGCCCGAACCGGGGACCGCCGGCGCCGCGGGGTTCACGCCGAACGCCGCCGTCCCGCTGGAGGGCGTCAGGTTCGTGGAGACCACCGGCGTGCCCTGACTGGGGGTGAACGCCATCAGCGCCGCGTGCGCCAGCCCCAGCGCGTCCGCCAGCTCGTTCGCCGTCTGCGGACGCTTCGCCGGGTCCTTGTCCAACAGCCGCATCACCAGCGACAGCAGCCCCACGTAGCGCGACAGCTGCGGGGCCGCGCGGTCCAGCGGCAGCGGCGCGTGCGAGGCGTGCTGCGACAGGAAGTGGCGCGGCGAGGGCCCGTCGAACGGCAGCCGTCCGGACAGCACGCGGTAGGCCAGCACCCCGAAGGAGTACAGGTCGCTGCGCGTGTCCACCTTCGCGCCCACGGCCTGCTCCGGGGACAGGTACTCCGGCGTGCCCAGCACCACGCCCACCTGGCTGAGCGCGCTGCCCGCCTCGGGCTCCACCAGCCGCGCGATGCCGAAGTCCAACAGCCGCGCCTGCTCCCCTCGCGCGGACGGGGAGATGAGGACGTTCTCCGGCTTCAGGTCGCGGTGGATGATGCCCTTGTCGTGGATGGCGGCCAGGCCTTCCGCCAGCTGCTGGAGCAGCGCCAGCGCCCGGGGCGCGAACAGCGGGCCGCCCTGGAGCGCGTCATGGAGGCTCTGCCCCTCCACGAACTCCATGACCAGGCACGCGGCGTCACCGGACTGGCCGAAGTCCACGATGCGCACCACCGCCGGGTGCTCCACCGCGGAGAGGAGGCGGGCTTCGCGTTTGAAACGCTCGGCCATGCCGGCCTGTGCGTGCAGGTCGTGGTGGAGGACCTTGATGGCGACCTTGCGGCCCAGGGAGACCTGTTCGCCCAGGTACACCTCACCCATGCCCCCAGAGCCCAGGGGCTTGAGAACCCGGAATCGACCGTCGAGGACCAGTGCGTCGGGGGCCAGCACGGCGCGGCATCTTGCACGGCTTCCGCCTTGGGCGCATGACGTTCCTCTGGGACGGAATCACCTGGGAAACGCCTGGGTATGCCGTGCCCCGCCGCCTGCCTCCCAGGCAAGGGTTTGCCTAAAAATTCCAGGGCTTAGGGGTCATGGTAGCCTCCCGAACCCTCACCGATGGCCACCGATAGCGAGTCCCCCAAGCCCGCCGCGCCCGCATCCGGCGCCGCCCCCGAGCTGCGCCTGTTGGATCGGCGTGCGTTCGTGGGCTTTCCGGCCTTGGAGGTCCAGCCCGGGCTGCGCATCGCGGACTTCGCGCTGCAGATTCCGGACGTCAGCTTCCCGTTCAACGTCAGCGCGGGCGCCACGCGCTACCAGCGCAAGAAGCTGCTCTTCGGCTTCCTGGAGCTGACGGTCGACGCGGACCTCGTCACGCGCAAGGTGGCGGAGCTGGCCGGGCGGCTCGCGGGCGTGGAGGAGCTGCGGCTGCACTTCCGCCCCGGCTACCTGGAGGGCCAGGGCCGGCTGCCCGCGCCCGAGCGCACGCCGTTCACGTTCAAGATCGCCTTCGACGCGGACGGGGACAAGCTGGCCGTCTATCTCTACGACGTGCGGCTGTATGGCTTCTCCGCCACGCCGTCGGTGCAGCTGCCGGGCCTGTTGTCGGAGGCCGTGGGCGCGCTGGGCCTGTTGCCGGACGTGGAGGTGCGCGGCGCCACCGGCTTCTCCACGCGCGTGCTGCCCGCGCTGTGCGAGCTGGCCGCGCTGAGCCGGGGCTACAAGGTGCCCACGCTGGACACCGCGCGCCTGTCCGCGGCGGAGGTCTCCAGCACCGGCCTGCGGCTGCGCTTCGCCGCCGGAGGCTTGCCGCCGCCCGCCGCGCCGGATGAAGAGCTGATGCTGGCGCTGGAGGGCGCGCGGGCCTTCGCGGACGCGGAAGGACTGGTCGCGCAGGGACGGCTCGCGGAGGCGCGGCAGGCGTACCTCCAGGCCGGTGACGCGCAGGACGCGCACCCGTTCGCGGCGGAGCGTTTGCTGGCGCTGCTCGTGGCGGATCCGCAGGCGCATGACCTGGCGCTGGATGTGGCGGCCACGCTGTCGCGCCGTCGCGACCGCAGCCCCGCGGCGCTGTGGGGTGAGGCCGTGGTGCGCGAGCGCCGGGGCGAGGGGGCCCGCGCGGCGGAGCGCTACCTGGCGCTGTGCGCGCTGGCCCGCCGCACGTCGGAAGAGGCCGCCGCGTTCTTCGCCGCCGAGGCCGCCGCGCGCTCCTCGCGGGACACCGCGCCCCAGGTGGCGGTGAAGGCGCTGCATGAGCTGCTGGGGCTCAAGCCGGACCACCTGCCGTCGTTGAAGGCGCTGGCGCGCGCGTCGGACCAGGCGCGCGACCGGGCGGGCGCGGTGCGGGCGTACCGGCGGCTCGCGGCGCTGGCGCGCGACCCGTTGGAGGCCGCGGACGCGCACGTGCACCTGGCGCGGCTGTGCGCGCAGACGGAGGACGACATCGCGGGGGCCCGGCTGCACTGCGAGGCCGCGCTGCGCCTGTCGCCGGATCAGCCGGACGCGCTGCTGTTGCTCGGGGAGCTGTGCCACCGCGGCGGTGAGCACCTGCGCGCGTTGAAGGCGCTGGACCGGCTGCGCGAAGTGTCCATGGCGCGCCACGAGCTGGACCGCGTGGGGCAGGCGGACCTGCTCGCGGGCCGCGTGTGGGAAGAGGGCCTGAAGCAGCCGGAGAACGCGCTGCTGCGCTACCGCGAGGCCGTGTCGCTGCTGCCCGGTGAGCCGGAGCCGCTGTTCGCCTCCGCGCGGGTGGCGGAAGGGCTGGGCCGGTTGCAGGAGGCCCTGAGCGGCTATCAGCAGGCGTTGGAGCTGGCGGGGCCGGCGCCGCGCTCGGAGAGCGTGCGTCACGCCGCGCATGAGAGCCACCACGCGCTGGCGCGGCTGTCGCGCACGAAGCTGGGGGACCCGGCGCGCGCGCGCGAGCACCTGGAAGCGGCGCTCGCGTTGGATCCGCGCGACGCGGTGGCGCTGGATGAGCTGATCCCGTACTTCCGCGTCACCGGCCGCTCGCAGGAGCTGGCCGAGGCGCTGGAGAAGGCCGCCGCCCTCAAGGAGGAGCCGAAGGCCCGCGCCGCGCTGTGGGCCGAGGCGGGCGAGCTGTACCGGGGCAAGCTCCAGCAGGCGGACAAGGCCGACAAGCTGCTCACGCTCGCGCTGGAGGCGGACGGCGACCACCGGCCCGCGCTGGAGTCGCTGCTCGCGCTGGCCGAGGCTCGACGCGACGGCGCGCAGCTGACCCGCTGCCTCGCGGCGCTGGCGCGGCTGACGGTGGAGCCGAAGGAGCGGGCGCAGAAGTACCGCCGGCTCGCGGTGGCCGCGCGCGACCTCGCGTTCGATCTGGACCTCGCCGTGCACGCGTTGCAGGAGGTGCTGCGCGCGGAGCCGGACGACCTGCCGTCGCTGGGCGAGCTGTGCGCGTTGCAGCGCAAGCGCTCCGACCTGGCGGGACTCGCTACGGCGCTGGAGGACCGCGCGCGGGTCGCGGAGGCGCAGGGCGACAAGCGGCTGGCGGCGGCGGCGCTGCGGGAGCTGGCCGGCGTGCTGGAAGCGCGGCTGGGTCGCGTGGGCGACGCGCTGGTGGCGCTGGAGAAGGCCGCCCGGCTGGCTCCGGACGCGGCGGTGCTGCTGGACCTGGCGGACCTGAGCCTGCGCTGCGAGCGGCCCGAGCACGCCCGGCGCGCGCTGGAGTCGCTGCTGGCCACGCTGCCGCGCACCGCGGCCCCGGAGAAGCTGGCGGACGTGCGCGCGCGGCTGGGCCGTGCGTGTGAGCTCCTGGGAGACCGCGAGGGCGCCATCGCAGCGTACGCGCAGGCGTTCCCGCTGCGGCGGCTGGACGACCAGCTCGCCACGCGGCTGGAGGCCCTCTACACGGAGGCCGGTGAGACGCAGGCGCTGGCCGAGCTGTGGGCCACGCGCGCGCAGGCGCTGGCGGGCGCGGACCGGGCGGAGGAGGCGGCGCCGCTGTTCCTCCAGAGTGCTCGCGCGCTGCTGGAGCGCGGGGAGAAGGCCGCCGCGTTGATGCGCCTGGCCTCCGCGCTGGAGGCCAGCCCCGAGGGGCCGCTCGCCGCGGAGGTGCTGGAGGCGCTGGCCGAGCTGGAGCTGGAGCGCGGCGAGAAGCTGGAGGCGGCGCGGCTGTACGCGCGGCGGGCCACGCTGGTGCCGGATGCCCGGGCGGGCGCGAAGCTGCTCTTCCGCGCGTCGCTGCTGGCCGCGGGCACGAGCCGCGAAGAGGCCTTCCTCGCCGAGGCGCTGGAGCGCGACGCGACGTTCGCGCCCGCGCGCATCCGCCGGGGCGAGCTGCGGCTGCCCACGGACGCCCGCGCCGCGTTGGAGGATTTCGAAGCGGTGCTGTCGCTGCCGCCCGCGGACGTGGATGCCCCGCGCGAGGCCGAGCGCGTGGCCCTCACGCGCAAGGCCGCCACCGCCGCCGTGCGCGCGAACCGCACGGACGCGGCCCGGCGCCTGCTCGCGGAGTACTGCGCCCGCACGCCGGAGGACCTGGACGCGCGGCTGGAGCTGGCCGCGCTGCACCGCAAGGCCGGCGCCCGCGAGGCCCTGGCGGACCTGCTGGTGGAGCTGTGGCCGCGCCTCTCCGGCGACGCCCGCCGTCAGGCCCGCCGCGAGCTGTCCGAGCTGTGCCTCGCCCTGGGCCGCGCGAGCGCCGCGGCGGATTCGCTGCGCAGCCTGCTGGCGGAGGAATCGCAGGACGCGTGGGCGGCGCAGGCGCTGCTGGAGCTGCTGCCTCCGCCCGGCACGGGCACGCCGGAAGAGGAGTCCGAGCGGCTGGAGCTCCTGGGCACGCTGGTGTCCGCCGCGGCGGGTGAGGCTCGCGCCGAGCTGCTCGCGCGCCGGGCCGCGTTGCACCGGAGCGCTGGCCGCACGGGGCCAGCGCGCGACGATTGCGCCCAGGCCGCGAAGCTGTCGCGCCGTCCCGCGCCGCTGCTCCTGATGCTGGCGGAGCTGGCGCGCGAGGCGTCGGACGCGCCCGCCGAACTGGACGCGTGGCGCCGCGCCGTCGCCGCCGACGCCAGCCTGGGCGCCCGCGCCCGGGAGCGGCTGCTGGCCCTGGCCACCGTCCTGCTGGAGAAGGACGAGCGCGCCTCCGCTGGGGACGCGCTGCGTGCCGCCATCGCGCTGGAGCCGTCCGCCGACGCGCGGTGCGATGCCTTCTTCCAACTGGCGGAGCTGGCCCGCCGCGAAGGCAATCCCGCGGACGAAGCCGCCGCGCTGGCCGAGGCCGCGCGCCAGGGGCCCACCGCCCGCCGCGTGGAGGCGCTCCTCCTGCGCGCCTCCCTGTTGGAAGGCCGTGGCGAGCGCGAGGCCGCCGCGAGCGACCTGGAAGCCGCGCTCACCCTGGCGCCGCGCCACGAGGAAGCCACGCAGGCGTTGCAGCGCGTGCTGCGCGACCTGGAGGACTGGGCCCGGCTCGCGGAGTTGCTCGCCGCCGAGGCGCCCCACGCGTCGCCCGCCGTCGCCGCGTCGCTGTACTCGGAGCTGGCGAGCCTCTATCTCGACCGGCTGGGGCACGGCGCGCCCGCCGAGGCCGCGCTGCGACAGGCGCTGCGGCTGACCCCGGCGGACGCGGCGGTGCGCCGCCGGCTGGTGTCGCTGGTGGCCGGTCGCGGCGAGCTGCTGGAAGCCGCGGGGCTGCTCGAGGCCGCGGCGGAGGACGCCGAAGCCGCCGAGGCCGCGGCGCTGCTGCGCGAAGGCGTCACCTACGCGCGGCAGGCCCAGGAGCTGGACCGGGCGCTGGCCCTGGCGCGTCGCGCGCATGAGCGGGTGCCCGCGAAGGGCGAGGACCTGGCCACGCTGGCGGACCTGCTCTACCTGCGCGGCGCGGTCCGCGAAGCCCTGCCGTTGCAGGAGGCCCTGGTCCAGGCGGCGGACTTCCGCGCGGCTCCGGAGGTGGCGGAGGCCATGAGCCTTCGCCTGGGCGACCTGGCGGAGCAGGCCGGCGACGTGAAGCGCGCGGTGGCCGCGTACCGGTATCTGCTCACGCAGCGTCCGCTGTGCGAGCGCGCCGTGGAGCGGCTCGCCGCGCTGCTGGAGCGCGACGACCCGCGCGGCGCCTTCGAGGTGCGCGTCGCCCACGCGCGCGTGCTGGCGCCGTCCGAGGACACCGTCGCGCGGCTGGTGTCGCTGGCGGAGCAGGCGCGCGCGGCGCTGGCGGACGCGGGCATCGCGGCGTCGCTGCTCTCGCACGCGGCGAAGATGGCGAAGGAGCCGCTCCCGCTGCGCCGCCGGCTCGTCGCGCTCTACCGCGAGACGGGCCGCACGTCGGAGCTGCTGGCGGAGCTCCAGCCGGTGGCCGCGCTCAGCCTCCAGGCCGGGGACGTGGACGCCGCGCTCACGGCCTACGACGAGGAGGCCCGGCTCGCCGAGTCGCTGGGCCGCGCGGACGAGGCGCTGCGCGCGCTCGCCAACGCCCGCGACCTGCTGGCCGATGAAGACCGCAACGCGGAGGCCGCCGCGTGCGAGCGCCGCCGCGCGGAGCTGCTGCGCGACGTGAAGCTGGACCTGAACGCGGCCGAGGCCTCGCTGGAGCGCGCCTTCGGGTTCGCCGCGGAGCTGGACACCGCGCGCATGGGCGCGGCCCTGGCCGAGCGCCGCGACGACGCCTCCGCCGAAGCGCGCTGGTGGGAGCGCGCGCTGCCCCGGATGACGGGCACGCGCGAGGGCGCGGCGGTGCTGCTGCGCCTGGCCCGTCTGCACCTGGGGGAGCTCGCGGACGCGCCGAAGGCGGAGGGCTTCCTGCGCCAGGCCCTGCGCCAGGACCGGTGGCTCACCGAAGCGGAGAACCTGCTCGCGGAGCTGCTGGAGCGGGACGGCCGGCTCGCGGAGCTGGCCGCGTGGTACGAGGAGTGCGCGGAGTCGGAGCTCGACGCCGACCGTCACGCCGCGCTGCTCCTGCAGGCCGCGGTCCTCTACCGCGACCGCGCGAACAAGCCGGAGGCCGCCGCCGCCGCGCTCATCGCCGCGCGCGCCGCGAAGCCGGACGACCTGAACCTGACCGCGCAGGCGGCGGAGCTGTTGCACCAGGTGCGCCGCCCCGCGGACGCCGCGGAGTTCGACGCCATCCTCCTGGAGGCGGATCCATTCCAGGAGCCCGTCTTCACGCGCCACCGCGCCTTCCTGGAGGAGAACGACGAGCGCCAGGCCCTGGCCGAGCTGATGCTCCGCCGCGCCGAGCGCCAGACGCCCACCGAGGCCGCCAGGAGCTACCTGGCCGCCGCGCGCGCCTTCCGCGAAGAGGGGGCCCGCGAGCGCGCCATCCTCTGCGAGGACCGCGCCTTCGAGCTGGACCCCGCCAACGCGGAGGCCTTCCAGCACGTGCGCGAGCGCGCCGCCGGAGACGTGCGCCGGCTGGCGGACCTGCTGGGCCAGCGCGCGGAGGCCGTGTCGCCCACGGAGGCGCTGCCCCTGCTGCGGGAGCGGGCCCAGCGCCTGCTGGACGCGGGTGAAGCGCTCAGGGCCGCCGAGGCCTTCGATGACTATCTGGGCCGCGCGGGCGGCGACGTGGACGCCCTCTGCGCTCGCGCGGAGCTGGCCGCCCAGGGCGGAGGCCCCGCCGCCGCGCAGCCGTATGACCGCCGGGTGCTGGCGCTGGGCGGCGACTCGCTGCCGGTGCCGGTGCGCGTGCGCACGTGGCTGCGGCTGGGCCATGCGTCGCTCGCGTCGGGCGCGTTCCACGACGCGGCGGACGCCTTCGAGGCGGTGGTGTCGCTGGAGCCGGAGGGCGCGCGCGGCGGTGAGGCGCTGTCGCTGCTCGCGGAGGTGCACTCGCGCACGGGCAATGGCCCCGGCCTGTACCGGGCGTCGTTGCAGCTGGCGCGCAGGGCCCCGGACGCGGCGACGGAAGAGGTGCTGCTGCGCCGCGCGGCCGACCTCTTCGACGACCCGCGAGAGGCCATTGACGCGCTGGTGCCCCTGGCGCGGCTGCGCCCGGCGGACGCGGGCGTCATCGACCGTGCGGTGGAGGGCCTGCGCGCCCTGGGCCGCCACGGCGACCTGCTGGGCATCTACGAAGCGGGCGCGGAGGCCGCGGGAGGCTCGCGCGCCGCGGAGCTGCTGCTCGCCGCCGCGTCCGTGGCGAACGAGTCCCTGTCGGACGCGGACACGGCCTGGGCCCTCACGCGCCGCGCGGCGGAAGCGGATCCAGAGAACCCGTCCGCCCTGCGCGCGCTGGTGGACGGCCTGCGTGCGCGCAAGGCGTCCACGGAGCTGCTCGCCGCGCTGGAGCGGCTGATCTCCCTCACGGACGACGCGGACGAGTCCGCGGTGCTCCGGCTGGAGTTCGCGGGGCTGGCGAGGGACGCGGGCCGCGAGGACGCCGCTCGCGACGCGCTGGAGGCCGTGGTGGCGCGGGGCGCTTCCGGTGCCGGCTACGCCGACGCGCTGGAGGCCCTGGAGCCGCTGCTCGGTGATGCGCACGCGCGGCGCGCCGAGGTGCGCGTGGCCCGCGCGGAGCTCGCGTCGGGTGAGCAGCGGGTGTCGCTGCTGGTGGCCGCCGCGCGCGCCTTCGAGAAGGCCGGTCTGCTGGAAGACGCGCTCAAGGCCGCGAAGGCCGCCGTCGCCACGGAGCCGGACCTGCGCGCCGCGCTGCTCGTCGCGCACCTGCACCGCGCCTCTGGAGACGCGCCCCGTGCGGCCCGGGCGCTGCTGCAGGCCGCGCGGCTCGCCGCCCCGGAGGAGCGTCCGCCTCTGCTGCTGGAGGCCGCCGGCCTCTGGGAGAAGGCGGGGGAGATGGGCGAGGCGCTGGAGGTCATCGAGCGCATCGCCACCGACGCGCCGGACATGCTGTCCGCGTCGGAGCTGTCCGAGCGCTTCGCCCGCCTGGGCGCCTTCGCGCGCGCCGTGGACGTGGGCTTCGCGCCCGCCATGGCCGCGGGCGAATACACCGACGCGCTGGCCATGGCCGCGCAGGCGGGCGACGTGCCCCGCACGCGCGTGGCCCTCTGGGCCCTGTCCGCGCAGCCGGACGCGGACCCCGCCCACGCCCACGCCCTGGCGGACGGCCTGCGCGAGGACGCGGAGTGGGAGGGCCTGCTGGAGCTGGCGGCCCTGTCCTACGAGCGCGACGCCGCCTCCGCCGTGGCGCTGCGAGACGAGGTGCTGCGCGCCCGTCCGGCCCCGGTGCTCGCGCGCCTGCGCGCCCTGGAGGAGCTGGGCGGGGAGCCCGGCCTCGCCGCGCGCCTGATGCTCCTGTTGCCGGAGCTGGGCCTGGAGCCGGAGTCCCTGGCGGAAGAGGTGCTCACGCGCGTGCGCGCGCTGCCGGGGAACGCGCGGCTGGAGTCGCTGGCCTTCGCCGCGGACGGCTGGCCCGCGCGCCGCGAGGAGCTGCTGCGCGAGCGCTACGCCCTGGAACTCGAGCTGGGCCGCCTGGAGTCCGCGGAGCGCACGCTGGCGCTCATCGCCCAGGACACGAACGACGCGAAGGCGCGCGCGCTGCTGCACCTGGAGCGCGGTGAGCTGCTGCAGGGGCCGCTGGCCCAGCCCGCCGAGGCGCGCGAGGCCTTCGAGGCGGCCCTCTCCGACGACGCGGACAACCTCGCCGCCGTGCAGGCGCTGCTCGCGCTGGTGGACGAGGCGCGCGAGTCCACGGTGTTCCTCACGCTGGCGGACACCCTCGCGAAGCTCGCGGGCCCCGACGCGTGGGCGCCGTACCGCGAGCGCCTGGCGGACGCCTTCGAGGCGCAGCAGCGCTGGGCGGAAGCGGCCACGCAGCTGGAGCAGCTCGCGGACACGGACGAGCGGCTGGCCCGCCGCGTGAAGCTCGCCGAGGCGCGCGGCCTGGTGGGCGAAGCGCTGCGGCTGCGCGAGCGCCTCACGCAGGACCCCGCGGAGCTGGAGGGCATCCTGCGCGGCTACATGGACGCGCAGCTGGTGGGCCCGGCGGTGCGCCTGGCGGAGCGGCTCGCGGACGCCGGGCAGCTCACGCCCGCGCTGACCCGGTGGGTGACCGAGCGCCTCTCTCCGTCCCCGGACGGGGCGGTGCTCGCGGTGCGCTTCTGGCCCGCGCTCCTGCGCGAGAAGTGGCCGGACGTGGATGGCTGGACGCTGTACGCGGAGGCGCTGCACGCCCTGGGCCGCCCGGAGGCGGAGCGCACGGATGGCATTGGCGCCGCGCTCGTCGGCAGCGATGCCCCCGCGCCGCGCGCCCCCGTGTCCCGGCTGGAGCGCCCCGCGCAGGACTTCCAGCACCCGGAGCCTGCGGGCCTGGTGCCGGTGACGGAGGCGAGCCTCGCGCGGCTGCACGTCGCGCTGAGGCCGGTGCTCCAGTCGCTGGGCGCGGAAGGCGTGCGCGTGTCCGTGGATCCTCGCGGGGGTGTGGAGGCATACCTCACGTCGCCGGACGCGCTGGTGCTGGGCGCGGGCGCGCTCGGCTGCTTCGGCGCGGTGGAGCTGGGGTGGCTGTGCGCGCTGGCGCTGGCGCTGGGCTCGGAGGGCGTGGAGCTCACCCGCCCCGGCGCGGTGCTGGCGTGGGAGGCCGCGGCGGTGGCGGCCTGGCGCGCGATGCCCGCGTCGCTGGCGGCGGGGCGCGTGCTGGCGCGGCTGGACTCGGACGTGCGCGGCGGTGACCCCGCGGGCGTGGATGTGGGTGCGGTGCTCGCTCGCAGCGAGGCCTTCCGCCAATTGGCCCTGGCGTCGCTGGACGCCTAACCTGGGACGCGTCATGCACCTGAAGCGACTGGCAGTGGCGCTCTTCCCCGCGGCGGCCCTGGCCGTGGCGGTGGGCTGTTTCTCCGACCCCGTCTACCCGGGCAACCAGGTGATGGGGACGTTCCGCTTCCAGGCGAAGCTGGACGCGGCGCGCACCACGTGCGACGCGGGCTCGCGCGACTTCGCCCAACTGGACGACGCGGGCAGCTTCTACTTCGAGGGCACCTTCTCCCGAGACACCGACGCGGGCACGGGCTTCTTCACCGTGCAGGGCTTCTCGCGAGACGCGGGCTACACCGGCCAGAGCGTGTCCTCCACCCACCGCGCCACCGCGCGCCGCGACTCGTGCGGCACCGGCTGCGAGGACTCCGAAATCGAGGAGTCACTGAACGTGATGCTCCTGAGCGACAGCCAGTCACGCAACGTGGCGCGCGACTGCAAGCGCCTGGACGGCGGCGTGCCGGAGGGCGACATCCCGGCCCCCACGGAGAACGGCTACGACGTGTCGCTCGCGTGCGGCACGCTCCAGGACATCTTCCTGCCGGGCAAGGGCTCGGCGTGCAGATGCAACCCGTCCACCTGCACCACCGTGTACACGGTGAGCGGCGACCGCATCGACTGAAACACCCGGGACCTGCCCCCGTCGTGTAACGTGCGCCGCCCCGAAGTGGAGGATGGAATGGCGAAGCGTGCGGTGGTGCTCCTGTCCGGAGGCCTGGACTCAACGACGTGCCTGGCGATGGCGAAGGCGGACGGCTTCGAGCCGGTGTGCCTGTCCATCGCCTACGGACAGCGCCACTCGGTGGAGCTGGAGCGCGCGAAGAAGGTCGCCGCCACCATGGGCGTGCGGGACGTGCGCGTGGTGACGGTGGACCTGCGGCAGGTGGGCGGTTCCGCCCTCACGGACGACATCCCGGTCCCCAAGGACCGCACCGAGGACGCCATGTCCCACGACGTCCCCATCACCTACGTGCCCGCGCGCAACGCGCTCTTCCTCTCCATGGCGCTGGGGCTGGCGGAGGTGGTGGGCGCCACGGACATCTACATCGGCGTCAACGCGGTGGACTACAGCGGCTATCCGGACTGCCGCCCGGAGTTCATCCGCTCCTTCGAGTCCATGGCCCAGCTGGCCACCAAGGCGGGCGTGGAGGGCGCGACCTTCAAGGTGCACGCGCCGCTGTCCGGCCTCACCAAGGCGCAGATCATCCAGGCCGGCGTGAAGCTGGGCGTGGACTACGGGATGACGCACTCCTGCTACGACCCGGACGCGCAGGGCCGCGCGTGTGGCCGCTGCGACAGCTGCCTGCTGCGCGCCAGGGGCTTCCAGGAAGCGGGCGTGGCGGACCCCACCGTGTACACGGACGGGGTGCGCTGATGCGCGCCGCGGTGGGCCTCACGCTGACCCTGGCGCTGCTCGGGGGCGCACCGGCCCTCGCGGAGGATGCGAAGGCCGCGAAGCCGAAGCCCGCCGCGCCCAAGGCGGAGCTGGTGGACGCGGCCACCGTCATCCCGGACCTGGTGCAGGACCTGCGCTACGCGACGAAGGACAACTTCCTCAAGCGGCAGGTGTACCCGGATGGCGCGCGGTGCCTGCTGTTGCCGGACTCGGTGAAGCGCCTGAAGCAGGCCGCGGAAGCGCTGCGTGCCCAGGGCTACCGGCTGAAGGTCTACGACTGCTACCGGCCGCGCGCGGTGCAGTACGAGATGTGGAAGATCATGCCCAAGCCCGGCTACGTGGCGGACCCGCGCAAGGGCTCCAACCACAACCGGGGCGGGGCGGTGGACCTCACCCTGGTGACGAAGGACGGCGCGGAGGTGGAGATGCCCACCCCCTTCGACGACTTCACCCCCGCTGCGCACCACGGCTACACCGGCGGCACCCCCGCCTCGCGCGAACACCGGGAGGTGCTGCGCAAGGCCATGGAGGGCGCCGGCTTCCAGCGCAACCGGATGGAGTGGTGGCACTACGACCTGCCCGGCGCTACGAAGTTGCCGGTGCTGGACGTGCCCTTCACCCCGAACGGGTGACGCCTGGCTGGCTGCTATCCCAGTGGTTTCGCGCAGTTGCGTCATGGACTGCGCGTAGGTGGGCGCGCGCGGGGAGTGCCTGCTATTCCTGGCGTCCCATGAGTCAAACGCTCGCGGCCGGCCTGGAAAACACGCTCATTTCTCCGAACTCGGGGGCGCAGCAGCTGGCGCCCACCCTGACTCCTGGTGCGTCCACCCTCCAGCGGCGCAACACGGTGCTTCCGCGCGTGGAGTGGAAGGGGCAGCAGCCCAGCGTGATTCCGCTTCAGCGCGAGCGCTTCGAAGAGGTGCGCCCGCTGGGGCAGGGCGGCATGGGCGAGGTGGTGCTCATCCGCGACCACGACATCGAGCGGGAGGTCGCGCTCAAGCGGCTGCCCCCGGGCGCGGACCTGGACCGCGTGCTGCGCTTCGTGGAGGAGATCCGCACGGTGGGCATGCTGGACCACCCGAACATCGCGCCCGTGCACGACGTGGGCGTGGATGAGCAGGGCCGGTACTACTTCCTGATGAAGCACCTGAAGGGCGAGACGCTGGAGTCCATCATCGCCCGGCTGCGCCGCTCGGAGCTGGACGCGCTGGTGCGCTACCCGTTCCAGGTGCGGGTGCAGATCTTCCTGGGCGTGCTGCACGCGGTGGCGTACGCGCACGGCAAGGGCTTCATCCACCGCGACCTGAAGCCCGCGAACATCATGGTGGGCCCCTTCGGCGAGGTGACGGTGCTGGACTGGGGCCTGGCGCGCCGCGTGGGCACGCCCTCCACTCCGAGCCTCCCGGACGGTGCGCCCAAGGACCTGCACTCGGCGCGGCCGCTCCAGACGGAGCTGGGCTCGGTGGTGGGCACGCCGCTCTACATGTCCCCGGAGCAGGCGCGCGGCGAGCACGACACGATGGACGCGCGCAGCGACGTCTACAGCCTCTCCGTGCTCTTCCACGAGTTCCTGTCGCTGACGCACTACCTGGAGGGCCTCCAGTCGGTGTCGGACATCATGACGGCGGTGCAGGCGCGCACGCTGGACATGCACTCCATGCACGCGAACAGCGCCCAGGGCCCGGTGCCCGCGGAGCTGATGTGGTTCGTGAAGAAGGGGATGAGCAAGGCCCCCGAGGACCGCTTCAAGTCCGTGGACGACATGGTGTCGCAGCTCCACGCCGCGCTGGAGGGCCGCATCCACGTGCAGTGCCAGCGCACGATGCTGAAGAAGACCCTGCACCAGGGCCTGCGCATCGCGGACCGCAATCCCATGGCCCTCACGGCGGCGGGCCTGGTGGGCGCGGGACTGGTCATCGCGTCGGCGGTGCACCTGGGCATGACGTACTTCGGAACGCTGCTGCACTGAGCTTTCGAGTCGCCAAGTAACTTCCGGGCGCGTCCGGGGTTCAATGCATCACCATGCGCGCCCTCCCTGTCTGGCCCCTGGTGGCCGTGTGCCTGTCGTGTGCGTCCCGGTCGCAGCTCACGGCACCTGGGGCGCCCGCGCCCTTCGACGAGGCGCGCGCGGTGCACGTGCTTCAGCGGCTGGCGTATGGGCCCTCGGGGAGGGACCTGGCGGAGATGAAGCGGCTGGGCGTGGACGGGTGGGTGGAGGCCCAGCTCCAGCCCGCGTCCGGTGCCCCGCTGCCATCCGGTCTGGAGGCGAAGCTCCAGGCGTTCCCCACGCTGGGAATGTCCATGGCGCAGCTCGTGGAGGACTACCCGAGGCCGCCGCCGGAGATGCCCGCAGAGGAGAAGCGCGAGCGGGGCCCGGCGCGCGTCGTCTTCGAGCGCTCCTCCGCCCGGGTGCTGCGCGCGGTGGAGAGTCCGCGCCAGTTGGAGGAGGTGCTGGTCGACTTCTGGTTCAACCACTTCAACGTCTCCGAGGACAAAGGCGCAGTGAGGTGGCTGGCCACGTCCTACGAGCGCGACGCCATCCGGCCGCACGTCTTCGGCACCTTCCGGGAGCTGCTGGGCGCGACGGCGCACCACCCGGCGATGCTCTTCTACCTGGACAACTGGCGCAGCACGCGTGAGGGGTTGAGCCAGGAGGAGCTGCGCCACCCGCGCCGCTTCCGTCGCCAGGCCGCGATGATGGAGGACGCGGAGGACGAAGAAGACGCGAAGCCGAAGCTGGGCCTCAACGAGAACTACGCGCGCGAGCTGCTGGAGCTGCACACGCTGGGCGTGGACGGCGGCTACACGCAGGACGACGTGCGCGAGGTCGCGCGCTGCTTCACGGGCTGGAGCATCCGCCAGCCGCGAAAGGAGCCCGCGTTCGTCTTCCGCAAGGTGGCGCACGACACCGATGCGAAGGTGGTGCTGGGGCAGGCGATTCCCACGGGGGGAGGGGAGAGGGACGGGGAGCGGGTGCTGGACCTGCTGGCGAACCACCCCGCGACAGCGCACCACGTGGCGCTGAAGCTCGCGCAGCGCTTCGTCGCGGACGACCCCGCGCCAGAGTTGGTGGACCGGGTGGCGAAGGTGTTCCTCGACACGAAGGGAGACCTGCGCGCGGTGTATCGCGCGCTGTTCCAGTCGCCGGAGTTCCAGTCGCCGGAAGTGCGGGCCGGGAAGGTGAAGACGCCGTTCGAGTACGTGGTGTCCGCGCTGCGGGCGACGAACGCGCAGGTGGAGGTGACGCCCCGGCTCCTGCGCCATCTGGCCTTGATGGGCGAGCCGCTCTACCGGGCCCCCGCGCCCACGGGCTTCCCGGAGGTGGCCGAGCCGTGGGTGAACAGCGGAGCGTTGGTGGCGAGGCTCAACTTCGGCCTGGACCTCGTGGGCGGCCGGCTGCCCGGAGCGCGTGTGTCAGTGGACGCGTTCGCACCGAGGCAGGCGCCCACGGCGGTGGAGTGGGTGGACGGCCTGGGGCAGGCGCTGCTGGGGACGAAGCCGTCGGAGGAGACACGGGCCACCATCCTCGCGGCGCTGGCGGAGAAGCGCGAAGCCGCGGGCGCCGTGGACGAAGCGCCACCCGTGGACGTGCCACTCATCGCGGGGCTGCTGCTCGGCTCGCCGGAGTTCCAGAAACAATGACGACACGCCCCTCCCGCAGGCAGCTCCTCCAGGCACTGGGCGTGACCGGCGCGGGCCTCGTGCTGGCACCGTCCTTCCTCGCCCGAGCCTGGGCCGCGAGTCCCAGCGATACGCCCGCCCGCCGCGCACTGGTCACGGTCTTCCTGCGCGGAGGCGCGGATGGCCTGTCCCTGGTGCCACCCGTGGAGGACGACGCCTATCAGCGCGCACGGCCCACGCTGGCGCTCAAGTTCCAGGGAGACCACGCCGCGCTCAAGCTCAAGGGAACCTTCGGCCTGCACCCGTCGCTCGGCGCGCTGATGCCGCTGTGGTCGGAGGGAAGGCTCGCGGTGCTCCCCGGCGTGGGCCTGTCCGTCGCGCCGCGCTCGCACTTCGACGCGCAGGACTTCCTGGAGTCCGGCACGCCGGGCCGCAAGTCCACCGCGGACGGCTGGCTCAACCGAGCGCTGGCGGACGCGAAGGACGACGCACCCCTGCGCGCCGTGGCGCTGCAACCCACGCTCCCCCGTGCGCTCTATGGCAGCGCGGGAGCCATCGCCATGGGCCGGCTGGAGGACTTCCGGCTGCGCACCGGACGCCAGCATGGGGGCGCACGCCAGGGCTTCTCCGCGCTCTATGCCGGCGCGGTGGATCAAGCCCTGAAGGGCGCGGGCGCGGACGCCTTTGAAGCCATGTCGAAGCTGGATGGCGCGCGCCTCGCGAAGCTGCCCGTGTCGCCCGGCGTGACGTACCCGGGGACGCCACTGGCCCGCCGTCTCCAGGACATCGCGCGCCTCATCAAGGGCGACGTGGGCCTGGAGGTCGCGGCGACGGAGATGGGCGGCTGGGACACGCACGTCGCCCAGGGCGTCACGCAGGGCGTGTTCGCGAAGCGCTGCGAGGAGCTGGGCAACGCGCTGGCCGCGTTCACGGCGGACCTGGGGCCGAAGCTCGACACCGTGACGGTGCTGGTGATGACGGAGTTCGGCCGCACCGTGAAGGAGAACGGCAACCAGGGCACGGACCACGGCGTGGGCGGCGTGATGTTCGCGTTGGGCGGCGGAGTGAAGGGCGGCGTGCACGGCCGCTTCGACGCGCTCACGGTGGAGCGCCTCCAGGACGGCCGCGACGTGCCCTCCTGGACCGACATCCGCGCCCCCTTGTCCGAAGCCCTGCGAGCCTGGCGCCCCGGAGTGACCCTCGCGAAGGTGTTCCCCGGCTATCAGGAGAACGGGGCCCTCGGGATGTTCACCTGAGCCCCACGTGCGCCATTCACAGGGCTGAAGTCCGCTGCGTTCCAAGCGCCGAGCCTCCACGCGGACCCCAGCCCGAAACAAATTCCCAAAACCTGTCCGACAGTCGGACAGGTTTCCGCTGCGTGGATGGACCCGTCCCGCTCCCGGCCGCTGTTTTCGAACTTGTCCGACAGTCGGACAGGTTTCGCGGGGGCGATGGGGCGGAGTCCCTCCGCCGTGTTCTCCCAACTTGTCCGACAGTCGGACAGGTTTCGCGGGGGGATGGGGCGGAGTCCCTCCGCCGTGTTCCTCCCAACTTGTCGGACAGTCGGACAGGTTCGCGAGGTGCGCCGCCGGGAGGCCCCGTGGGGTTCTCACCTTCTCATCCGTGAGGACTGGATTCGGTTCCGGGGATTGGGAGCGCCTGGAAGAAGCGGGATGCAGATGCATCCTTCGCGCGCCGGGACCTTTGCTGGCGTGAAGCGTGCTTGCCTCGATGGCGCAGGCGTCAACGATGACGTTGCGGCCTCGTGCGGCGCTCCGAGCTGGCCCCGGCTCACGTTCTTCCCCCTGCAACGCCCGGTTGTCGCCCCATCAGTACCCGGTGTGGTGGACTGGCGGCGTGCAACGCTCCCGCCGCTTCCTCATGGCCTTCCTCCTCCTCGTCGGCATGCTGTACCTCGCGCTGTGCGCGGTCCTCTTCGCCGCGCAGCGCTCGCTCATCTACCCCGCGCCCCACACGGAGCCCGCGAACCTGCGCGACCAGCCCGGCTTCGGCGTGGTGCCGCTGGCGAGCGGCCTCAACGTGGACCGCTTCTACCTGCCCGCGCCGCCGGGGGCTCCCACGGTGGTGCACTTCCACGGCAACGGAGAGCAGCTCCTGTGGCAGCGGGAGCTGGGCCAGGCGCTGGGTGACGCGGGCCTGGGCTTCCTCGCGGTGGAGTACCCCGGCTACGGCGCTTCACCGGGCAGTCCTTCGGAGGCGGGGCTCTACGCGTCCGCGGAGGCCGCGCTCCAGTTCCTGCGCGACCAGGGCGTGAAGCCGGAGGACATCGTGCTCAGCGGACGCAGCCTGGGCACCGGCGTCGCCGTGGAGATGGCCCAGCGCGGATATGGCGCGCGCATGGTGCTGGTGGCCCCTTACACATCCATGGTCGCCATGGGCCAGCGCATCGTGCCCTTCCTGCCCGCGTCGCTGCTGATGCGCGACCGCTTCCAGTCGCTCGACAAGGCCCGGGACATCCCCATCCCCGTCCTCATCCTCCACGGCGAGGAGGACGAGGTGGTCCCCGTGGAGATGGGCCGCACGCTGGGCCAGCGCTTCCCGCACGCCCGGGTGGTGACCGTGCCCGGCGCCCACCACAACGACGTGCTGGAGCGGAACGGCCAGGAGGCGCTCGCGCGGATGGCCACGTTCGCGCTCGACGGGACCTGAGGAACCGGGAGGACGCATGACGTCCTGCGTTGCGTTCCCTTGCGCCTACCGGCGACCCCCGGATTATGCTCCGTGTCATCAACGCGATGTTTCATCGCGTCCTCAAGCTCCCTCGAGGGATGGATGAGCATCGAACCGGTCCCCGCCGCGACGTTGTCCGAAGCGGCCCGTGAAATCGTCGAAGTGGGCCGCTTCCTCAGCGTGCGCAACTTCGTGCCCGCCACCAGCGGCAACTTCTCCCGCAGGCTGGATGCGCGCACCGCCGCGGTCACCCGCTCCGGCGTGGACAAGGGCGAGCTGGTGGAGGCGGACATCCTGGTGGCGGACATCCACGCGCCGCCACCCAGGGGCTCGTCCGCGGAGACGCCCCTGCACCTGCAGCTGTACCGGGACCGCCCGGAGGCGCAGGCCGTGCTGCACACGCACTCCGTGGTGGCCGCGCTCCTGTCGAACCTGCGGCTCTCCGAAGGGGAGCTGGTGCTCCAGGACTTCGAATTGCTCAAGGCCCTGGGCGACACCCGCACGCACGAGGTGGCGGTGTCCATCCCCATCTTCCCCAATGACCAGGACATCCCCCGGCTCGCGGACAAGGTGACCGCGATGCTCGCGAAGCGCACGGACCTGGTCGCGTATCTCATTGCCGGCCACGGGCTGTACACCTGGGGCCGGAGCATGGCCGAGGCCCGCCGCCACGTGGTGGCGCTGGAACACCTGCTGACGTACGAACTCGAGAAGATGAAGGTGCGGCGATGAGCAAGCTGATTGTCTACAACGACCACCAGCCGGAGACGCCGTTGGGCGTCTACACCCACCCCGAGGACATCCGCCGCGAGCTGAAGCCCGTTGGCGTGCGCTTCGAGCGCGTGGATGCGTCCGTGGACCTGCCGGAGGGCGCGGGCCAGGAGGAGGTGCTCGCGGCCTACAAGCACATCGTGGACGCGGAGATGAAGGCCCACGGCTACAACACCGTGGACGTGGCGCGCATCAAGCCGGACGCCCCCAACGTGGAGGCCGCCCGCCAGAAGTTCCTCTCCGAGCACAAGCACACGGAGGACGAGTCGCGCATCATGGTGGAGGGCAGCGGCTGCTTCTACCTGCACGCCGGCGACAAGGTCTTCCAGGTGGAGTGCACGCGCGGCGACCTCATCAGCGTTCCAGAGGGCATGAAGCACTGGTTCGACATGGGCGAGAAGCCCCGGTTCGCGGCCATCCGCTTCTTCATCCGCCCGGACGGCTGGGTGGGCCACTTCACCGGCGAGACCATCGCCGAGCGCTTCCCGAAGTACGCGCCGTGAGTGCCCCCCAGGCGGTCGTCACGGACATCGAAGGCACCACCAGCTCCATCGCCTTCGTGAAGGACGTGCTCTTCCCCTTCGCCCGGAAGCACCTGGCGGAGTACGTCGCCACGCACGGCCAGGATGCCACCGTGCGCCAGTGTCTGTCGGACGCCCGCACGCTCGCGGGCGAGCCGGCGCTGGACGACGTGGGCACCGTCGCGCTGCTCCAGCGCTGGCTGGACGAGGACCGCAAGGCCACGCCGCTCAAGGCGCTCCAGGGGCTCATCTGGGCGGACGGCTACGCGCGCGGCGAGCTCAAGGGCCACGTCCACGCGGACGCGGCCCGGGCCCTGCGCGAGTGGCACGCGAAGGGGCTGCGGCTGTATGTCTATTCGTCCGGCAGCATCGCCGCGCAGAAGCTGATTTTTGGCTACAGCGTGGAGGGCGACCTGACGCCGGTGTTCTCCGGCTACTTCGACACCACCACCGGGCCCAAGGTGGAGCCAGCGTCGTACACGAAGATTGCCCGGGCGCTGGAGCTTGCGCCCGGCGACATCCTGTTCCTCTCCGACAACGTGGCGGAGCTGGACGCCGCGAAGCAGGCCGGCTTCCGCACCGCGGCGCTGGACCGGGGCGAGGTGGCCCTGCCGCCCGGCCACGGGCACCCGGTGTTCCACGACTTCACGTCGCTCGACCCGCTCGCGCGCGTGTCTTGAATTGATCCTTCATCCCGAGCTTTCCCGGAGCGGAGCCTCCCCCATGTCGAGTTCCAACAAGCCCGTGCTGGGCATCATCGGCGGCAGCGGCCTGTATCAGATTGACGGCCTGACGGATGTCACGTGGCGCCGGGTGTCATCGCCGTTCGGCGAGACGTCGGACGAGTTCTGCTTCGGCCGCATCGGCGACCAGCCGGTGGTGTTCCTGCCGCGCCACGGTCGCGGGCACAAGATTCCGCCGTCGGAGCTGAACTTCCGCGCCAACATCGACGCGCTCAAGCGCAGCGGCGTGACGGACATCCTCTCCGTCTCCGCGGTGGGCAGCCTGCGGGAGGACCTGCCGCCGGGCACCTTCGTGGTGGTGGATCAGTTCGTGGACCGCACCTTCGCGCGCGTGAAGAGCTTCTTCTCGCAGGGGTTGGTGGCGCACGTGTCCATGGCGAAGCCGGTGTGCTCGCGCCTGGGCGACGCGGTGATGTCCGCGTGCGAGGGCCTGGACATCAAGGTCGTGCGCGGCGGCACGTACCTGGTGATGGAGGGCCCGCAGTTCTCCACGCTGGCGGAGAGCAAGCTGTACCGGCAGTGGGGCTGCGACGTGATTGGCATGACCAACATGCCGGAGGCCAAGCTCGCCCGGGAGGCGGAGATCTGCTACGCGAGCGTGTCGATGGTCACGGACTACGACTGCTGGCATCCGGACCACGACGCGGTGACGGTGGACCAGGTCGTCGCGGTGCTGCTGGGCAACGCGGGCAAGGCGCGCGGGCTGGTGAAGAACATCGCGCCGCTCGTGGCCCAGCACTCCACCCCGTGCCACGCCGGCTGCCAGACGGCGCTGGAGCACGCCATCATGACCCCGCCCGACGCGCGCGACCCGGCCATGGTGGAGAAGCTCTCCGCGGTGGCGGGCCGCGTCCTCAAGCGCTGAGCGGCCGAACAAGGAAGACACGGCGATGAAAGTCCAAGGCGTTCCGATGCGCTCCATCTGGGTCGAGCCCGACGGCTGGAGCGTCGGCGTCATCGACCAGACGCGCCTGCCGCACGCGTTCGTGAAGGTGAAGCTGTCCACGGCGGACGAAGCGGGGCATGCCATCCGCAGCATGCTGGTGCGGGGCGCGCCGCTCATCGGCGCCACGGCGGCGTATGGCGTGTGCCTGGCCATGCGGCAGGACGCGTCCGACGGCGCGCTGGAGCAGGCGCTGACCATGCTCCGCGCCACGCGGCCCACGGCGGTGAACCTGCACTGGGCGCTGGACGGGATGCGCCAGGTGCTCGCGCCGCTGAAGCCGTCCGAGCGCGTGGCCGCGGCCTACCGGCAGGCGGCGGCGCTGTGCGACGAGGACGTGGCCATCAACCGCGCCATCGGCGAGCACGCGCTGAAGCTCTTCCAGGAGGCGTGGGACAAGAAGGGCCGCAAGGGGCGGCTCAACGTGCTCACGCACTGCAACGCCGGCTGGCTGGCCACGGTGGACTGGGGCACGGCGCTGGCGCCCATGTACCTGGCGCACGACGCGGGCATCCCCCTGCATGTCTGGGTGGATGAGACGCGCCCCCGCAACCAGGGCGCGGTGCTGACGGCGTGGGAGCTGGGACAGCACGGCGTCCCGCACACGGTCATCGCGGACAACGTCGGCGGCCACCTCATGCAGCACGGCGAGGTGGACCTGTGCATCGTCGGCACGGACCGCACGACCGCGCGCGGGGACGTGGCGAACAAGATTGGCACGTACCTGAAGGCGCTGGCCGCGAAGGACAACGGCGTGCCGTTCTACGTGGCGCTGCCGTCGCCCACCATCGACTGGACCCTCCAGGACGGTGTGAGGGAGATTCCCATCGAACAGCGCGACGGCGCGGAGCTCAGCGACGTGACGGGCCGGCTGCCGTCGGGGGACATCGCCACGGTGCGCATTACGCCTCCGGGGAGCCCCGCCGCGAACTTCGCGTTCGACGTGACGCCCGCGCGGCTGGTCACGGCGCTCGTCACGGAGCGCGGCGTGTGCCCGGCGACGGAGGAGGGGATGCTGTCGCTCTTCCCGGAGCGGCGCGCGCAGCGGAGCCCGGCGAAGTGAGCGGGGTGGGGGGCCACCAGGCATTGCGCGAGGCGATGGTGGCCACCGCGCGGCGGATGAACACGTCCGGGCTGAACCAGGGCACGTCCGGCAACCTGAGCCAGCGGGTGGACGGCGGCTTCCTCCTCACGCCGTCCGGCATGAACTACGAGACGATGACGCCGGAGGACCTGGTCCTCATGCGCTTCGACGGCTCGCACGAGGGCCACCGCAAGCCGTCCACCGAGTGGCAGCTGCACCGGGACCTCCTCCAGGCCCGGCCGGAGGTGGGCGCGGTGCTGCACGCGCACAGCATGTTCAGCACCACGCTGGCGTGCCTGCGCCGGGGCATCCCCGCCTTCCACTACATGGTGTCCGCGGCGGGCGGCACGGACGTGCGGTGCGCGGAGTACGCGACGTTCGGCACGCCGGAGTTGGCGCGCAACATGATGGTGGCCCTGGAGGGCCGCAAGGCGTGCCTGTTGGCCAACCACGGCATGGTCGCCGTGGGCGCGGACCTGGCCTCGGCCTGGAAGCTGGCGGTGGAGGTGGAGACGCTGGCGGCCATGTACTGGCGCGCGCTCCAGCTTGGCGAGCCCGTGGTGCTGGATGACGCGGAGATGGAGCGCGTGTTCCGGCAATTCCGGGGCTATGGGCAGTAGGAATCGCTCCGCGTACACGTTCCTGCATGATTCTCCGGGTCCCAGCCTCTAAGTCGGCAAGGGGGGACCCGGGGAGGTCGTCCCGGTCCCCAGGAGGAGTCGGTATGCGGTGGGTTCTCGGGTGCATGGTGATGATGGCACTGGGGTGTGCCTCGCTCATGCCGTCGGGGCGGGAGCCCGCGGACCCTCGGCTGATGGAGGCGCTCCAGGCCTATGAGCAGGCCGTGACGCTCTACGACGAGGGCCGTTACGCCGAGGCCATGGCGCCCGGCGAGCACGCGCTGGCGCTGCGGGAGGCCGCGCTCGGGGGCTCGCATCCGGAGGTGGCCTATTGCCTGAACCTGCTGGGGGAGCTGTACCGGCTCCAGGGGGACTTCGCCCGGGCCGGCGTGCTCCATGAGCGCGCGCTGGCCATCCGGGAAGCGGTGGTGAACGACGACGCGGTGAAGGCCGTCACGGTGGCCCGGCTGCTCGGCTTCGCCGCCTCGCCCATGATGGAGACGGACCGGCAGGCCGGGGGCTACTACGACCACGGTCACGCGTTGTCCCGCCGGACGAACAACCTGTTCAGCATGGACAAGCGCCGCCGCATGGGCGCGTTCGCCAGCCAGGAGGCGACCCTCAACGAGAACCAGTCCGCCTACGCCGAGTCCCTCAACAACCTGGCCAATCTCTATCAGCAGCAGGGGCTCTACAGCCGGGCGGAGCCGCTCTACGCGCGCGCGTTGGATTTGCGGGAGATGGTGCTCGGCAAGCACCACCTCACCGTGGCGGAGTCGCTCAACAACCTGGCGCTGCTCTACCGGGAACAGGGGCTCTACAGCCGGGCGGAGCCGCTCTACGTGCGGGCGCTCGCCCTGCGCGAGTCGGCGCTGGGCAAGGAGGATCCGCTGGTCGCGGACTCGCTCGACACGCTGGCCACGCTCTACCAGGACCAGGGCCAGTACGGCCGCGCGGAGCCGCTGGGCCTGCGCGCGCTCTCCATCCGGGAGGAGGCGCTGGGCAAGAAGCATCCGCTGGTCGCGGACTCGCTCAACAACCTGGCCAATCTCTATCAGGACCAGGGGCTGTATGACCGCGCGGAGCCGCTCTACGCGCGAGCCCTCGCCATCCGGGAGGTGGTGACGGACGGCAGCCCTTCGGACCTGGCCGCCGCGCTCAACAACCTGGCCACGCTCTACCAGGCGCAGGGAAGGTACGACCGGGCGGAGCCGCTCTACGCGCGGGCGCTGGCCCTCTGGGAGAAGACGTTCGGCTCGCACCATCCGCACGTCGCCGCTTCGCTCAACAACCTGGCCACGCTCTACCGGAAGCAGGGGAAGTACCGCCAGGCGGAGCCGCTCTACGCGCGGGCGCTGGCCCTCTGGGAGGAGGTGCTCGGCCAGAACCATCCGGACGTCGCCGGGTCGCTCAACAACCTGGCCAATCTCTACCGGGACCAGGGGAAGTACCGCCAGGCGGAGCCGCTCTACGAGCGGGCGCTGGCCATCCGGGAGGCCGTGCTGGGGCGGAACCATCCGGACCTCGCGGCGTCGCTCAACAACCTGGCGCTGCTTCGCCTGGCGCAGCACCGTCTGAACGACGCGGTGCCCCTGTTCACGCGGGCGTTCGGGGTCTCCGAGCGGCGTCTGCGCCGCGAGGCGCTCGAGTTCTCCGAGGCGCGGCTGGCCAGCTTCCTCCAGCACCTGCGCGCGGACGAGGAGCAGCTCTACGCGCTCGCGCGCGCGCATCCGGACTCCGAGGACGTCCGGCGGCTGGCCCTGAGCGCCGCGCTGCTGCTCAAGGGCCGCTCGGTGGAGGAGACGGCGGACATCTCCCGCGCGGTCTACCGGAGCCTGGGCGCGGAGGAGCGCGGCACCTTCGAGCAGCTGCGCAAGCTGCGCACCCAGCTGGCCAGTCTGTCGCTCCACGGGCCCGGCGCGCTGACGCCGTCCGCGTATCAGGGGCAGCTCACGGCGCTGACCGCGCAAGGCGACGCGCTGGAGGCGACGCTCGCCAGCCGTTCCGCCCCGCTGCGGGCGTTGGCCGCGCTGCCCTCGCCCGAGGACATCGTCGAACGTGTCGCCGAGGCCCTGCCCGCGGACGGCGCCCTCGTGGAGTTCATCACCTACGAGGACCGGCCCCTCGTGCCGGGGACGGGCACGGCCCGGCTCCGGTGTCTGGCATTGGTGCTCCAGCCCGGCGGGGACATCCGCGCGGTGGACCTGGGGCCCGCCGCGCCCATCGAGGCCGCGGCCTCCAGCCTGCGGGACGCGCTGGCCCGCAGGGACGCCGCCTTCGAGGACACCGCGCACACGCTCTACCGGCTCGCCTTCCAGCCGCTGCTCCCGGTGTTGGGGAAGGCGCGCCGCCTCTTCCTCTCGCCGGATGGTGAGCTGGCGCTGGTGCCCTTCGCGGCGTTGCACGATGGGCAGCAGTACCTGGTGGACCGCTACGACTTCACCTACGTCACCTCCGGAAAGGACCTGCTGCCGCGCCCGCGGCAACCGAGGCCCGCGTCCTCGGTGGTGGTGCTGGCGGATCCGGCCTTCAACACGGGGCTGAAGGCCTCCACGGGGAGCGCGCCCGTGGTGGCGGAGCGCTCACCGTCGGCTCGGCGCGAGGACCTGGTGGCGCGAGACTGGGCGCCGGTTCCGTTGCCGGGCTCACGCGAGGAGGCGGAGGCCATCCAGCGGCTGTTCCCGCAGGCGCAGCTGTTCCTCGGGCCGAAGGCGACGAAGGAGCGGCTGCTGCACCTGAGCACGCCGGGCATCCTGCACCTGGCGACCCACGGCTTCTTCCTGGAGGACGCCGCCGCGCCCGAGAGCGCGCGGGCCGTCGCGACCTTCGGGGCGCTGGGCGAGGATCCTCAGGCGGCGCGTCCGCCGGATCCGCTGCTGCGCTCCGGCCTGCTCCTCGCGGGCGAGACGGCGAAGGCGAGCGCTTCCGACAGCGCGCTGGTGACGGCGCTGGAGCTGGCGGGGCTGGACCTGTGGGGCACGCAGCTGGTGGTGCTGTCCGCCTGCGACACGGGCCGGGGCGCCGTGCGCCGCGGACAAGGCGTCTACGGTCTGCGCCGCGCCTTCCTGGTGGCGGGCGCGGAGACGGTGGTGATGAGCCTGTGGAAGGTGGACGACGCGACCACGCGCACGTTGATGGAGACCTACTATCGCCACCTGCTCGGGGGCGAAGGCCTGGCCACGGCGCTGCGGGAAGCGATGCGGGAGCTGAGGAGCGCCCAGCCCCATCCGCACTACTGGGCGCCCTTCATCGCCATGGGCCGGGACCTGCCGCTGCGGCTGCTCGAGACAGGCCTGTGAAAGGGGCGTCAGCCATGGGCCCGTGGCCGCGCACCCCGAGGTCCGCTCCGGGGGGCGCGGGAGCCGGGTCGCTAACGCGCGGCGGGGCGCGCGTTGACGGTGATGATGCCCGCGTCGCGGATGATGACGCCCGCGTCGAACGGCGGGGACCCCGCGTCGGTGCCCGCATCCGGACGGACGCCGCCGTCCGTGCCCGCGTCCACGGTGCCCGCGTCAATGCCCGCATCCGGACGGACGCCGCCGTCCGTGCCCGCATCCACGGTGCCCGCGTCGGTGCCCGCATCCGGACGGACGCCGCCGTCCGTGCCCGCGTCGGTGCCTGCGTCCGGACGGACGCCGCCATCCGTGCCCGCGTCGGTGCCGGCATCCACGCCCCCGTCCGGCGTGCACACCGGGCACGAGTCGTCCTGCTTGCACCGGACGATGTCATTGGGCCCCGGCTCGCCACGGACCTGCACGAAGTCCACGCCGCCCACCTTCTGGTCGCCAATGGGCTTGCCGTTGCCGTCCACGAGGGTGCCGAAGCACCGCATCGGGACGCCCGGGCTCACCGAGCCCGTGCACGCGATGATCTTGTCCGGCGGGACGTTGTAGTTCCCGCTGATGACCGAGGCGATGGGCTGATATCCGTTCGTCCCCTTCGCGCCCGAGTAGCAGACGCTCAGGATGAGCGGCTTGCCACCGCATTCCGGGTGGTACTCACCGTGGAAGATGGTCTGGCTCGTGTCGTTGGGCAGCCCCTGCACCGACGTCTGGCCTCCGCAGGCGGCGGGGTTTCCTCCGTGCGCGCCGTAGATACAGCCGCCACCATCCAGCGCCGCCGCGGCCTTCTTCTCCGCGTCGATGACGCCCTTGTCATTGGGGTTGCTGGTGTCGATGCCGGTGTAGCCCCCCTGGTCCTGCACCCCCATGTCTCCCCAGTCGTTGTTGACGAAGTACTTGCCGCCATCCGGCAGCTTGTTGTCGCCCTTGCAGCTGTCCAGCTCCTGGAGCCCGCTCGTGGGGTCATTCCACGGCGAGTCCTCCGGACCACAGCCCACGGCCAACAGCGAGAACACACCCGCGACGCAGGCCCACTGCTTCATGCTTCCCATTAATCCGCCCCCTTCATGGAAAACACGTTTTAACTACTATAAAACATGTTCCATGTAAAACCTGTGAAACAAGGCGGATGGGTGTGAGTCTTCTGGCGGGGTGCGTTGGCGGAAGTCCGCACGCGTCGAGTTGTTTCAGACGCTGCGCAGCGTGAGCAGCGTGACCTCGGGTGGGACGCCGATGCGGAAGGGGAGCCAGTGCCCCGTGCCGCCGGAGACGTAGAGGTGGTGGTCGCGGAAGCGGTAGCGGCCCAGCATGTGCTTGAAGGCGAAGCCGAACAGGGGCACCCCCAGGAAGGCCACCTGCCCGCCGTGGGTGTGGCCCGAGAGCGTCAGGCGCGCGCCGCGCTCGGCGGCGTAGGGGAAGAAGTCCGGGTGGTGGGAGAGGCAGAGCACCACGTCGTCCGGATGCACCTCCGTGAAGGACTTCTCCGCGGAGCGCTGCCACTTGCGGTCGCGCCCGGCGCGGCTGGCACCGGACATGGGGAAGTCCACGCCCACCACGCGCACGCGCTGGCCGCCGTGCTCCAGCACGTGGGCTTCATCCACCAGCAGCCGGACCGGGGCGCCGCGCTCGGCCAGCTGCGCGTAGCCGCCCAGGACCTCGTCGAGCCCGCGCCAGTGCTCATGGTTGCCGAGCACCGCGAGCATGCCGTGCCGGGCCGTCGTGGAGGCGAGGGCGGCCATCGTCTCGTCAAGCTGATTCACGTCGTCGATGAGGTCCCCGGTCATCACCTGGAGGTCCACGCCGGCGGTGTTCATGACGTCCACGGCGCCGCGCAGGTATTCGGGAGAGATGAAGGGCCCCACGTGCACGTCGGTGATCTGCCCGATGCGGAAGCCGTCGAGCGCCGCGGGAAGGCCGCGCAGCTTCACCTCCACCTCGCGCACGGTGAAGCCCAGGCTGCCGCTCACGACGCCCACCGCGCTGGCGCCCATGGCGAAGACGGGCATGGCCTGTCCGGCCTTCACCAGCAGGTCCCGGCGCCCCAGGTCCACGCCCGCAGGCGCGGCCTTCTGCCTGCGTTCCGCGCGCACCTTGAGGAAGAGGAACGGCGGGGCCATCAGCATCACCAGCAGCGCGGCGATGCTCCACACCACGGCGAACAGCTTCACCGGCACGAGGGCCGGAGGCGTGTGGTGCAGGCCGTAGCCGGTGACCGCGGGCACCGTCCAGGCCGCGAACGCGAAGACGGAGAGGCCCAGCAGCACGCCATGGCGCCAGCCCCGCGTGAGCGCGGGCACCATCCTGCGCAGCACGAGGTACGCGCCCAGGTAGACGAACAGCAGGACCAGCAGCCTTCCCATGATGTGCGAACTCTCGGTGTGAGGAGCCCCGAGGATAACGGACCCCCTGACCGCGCGCTGTCTCCCGTCACCGGGCCGCTCGCCTCCCTGGCTCCATGGGGCCGGACATGGGATGGCGGGGAATGAGAGCTCCCCTCCGGGGCGTCACATCCCTCCACCCGGGCTCGCGAGCCGCAGGTGCGAGTGCAGCGTCTCCGCGCGCAGGTACAGGAACTGCGCGTCGCCGAAGGCCAGCGCGTCCCCGTCCGCGAGCATCCGCACCTCGCCTTCGCCCAGCTCCGCGGCGTTCAGCCAGGTGCCGTTCATGGACTTCAAGTCCTGCACGGAGCACGTCCCCTGCGCCGCGTGCCAGCGCAGCACCGCGTGCTGCTTCGACACGGAAGGGTCGTGCACCATCAGCGCGCACCCCTCGATGCGTCCCACCTTCAGCTCCTGCCCGTCCCGCTCGGGCCCCAGGAAGTGGACCTCCAGCGAATCAAAGGCCTGGAGCATGACGAGCAGCCGGTCCACCAGCCGCGACCGGTGCGCCATCCCCACCGTGCGCGCCTCCGCCAGCCTCAGGGCCACCTGCTGGAACACCGGCTCCGGCGGCTGTTGGATCAGCACCACCGGTCCGGAGGCTTGCAGGAACGCCTGCACGGGCGCGAACGCGAACGGGCGGAGCTGTTGGACGGATGGCATCACGACCCCCAGGTTATCCCCAGCTCCGCCCCGGCGCGAGCCGCCGGACTCCCAGTGTCGGGTGTCCGGCGGTCCTTCCAACCACTTCAGGACGCGACAGGCGCCTTCAGCAGGTGGTCCCCGAAGTCCTCCCGCAGCTTCATCTTCAGGAACTTCCCCGTGGACGTGCGCGGAATCTGGGGCACGAAGAGGAAGTCATCCGGCAGCCACCACTTCGCGAACTGCTTCTCCAGGTGCGCCGTCAGCTCCTCCTTCGTCGCCTGCTGCCCCGGCTTGAACACCACCGCCGCCAGCGGCCGCTCGTCCCACTTCGGATGGCGCCCCGCGAACACCGCCGCCTCCAGCACGGACGGGTGCGCCATCAGCGCGTTCTCAATCGCCACGGAGCTGATCCACTCGCCGCCGGACTTGATGACGTCCTTGCTGCGGTCGGTGATGTGCAGGTAGCCCGCCGGGTCGATGGTCACCACGTCGCCCGTCTTGAACCAGCCGTCCTTCGTGAACCGGTCCTTGCCCTCGTCGCCGTAGTACGACGCCGCCACCATGGGCCCGCGCACCTCCAGCTCGCCCATGGCCTTGCCGTCCCAGGGAAGGATCTCCCCGCTGTCGCTCACGTGGCGCGTCTCCACGAACGGCACCGAGTAGCCCTGTGACGCATACGCGTCCAGCTGCGCCTCCGGCGACGCCGAGCGCAGGTCCCCCTTGAGCCGCGCGAGCGTGCCCACCGGGTTCATCTCCGTCATGCCCCACGCGTGCAGCACGTTCTGCCCGTGGCGCTTGCGGAAGCCGTCAATCAGCGCTGGCGGCGCCGCGGAGCCGCCAATCACCATGTGCCGCATGGTGCTCAGGTCCCACTTGCCCGGCTCGCGGTCCAGCTGCGCCAGGATGCCCAGCCAGATGGTGGGCACGCCGCCGGCCACGGTGATCTTCTCGTTCTGCATCAGCTCCAGGAGCGACTGCGGATCCAGGTGCGGTCCGGGCAGCACCTGCTTCGCGCCCGTGAGCAGCGCGTCGAACGGCAGGCCCCACGCCGCCGCGTGGAACATGGGCACCACCGCCAGCACGGAATCGGATTCCTTCAGCCCCAGCACCTCCGGCAGGCAGCACACCAGCGTGTGCAACACGATGGAGCGGTGGCTGAAGAGCACGCCCTTCGGGTTGCCCGTCGTGCCGGACGTGTAGCAGAGCATCGCCGCGCTGTTCTCATCCAGGCAGGGGAAGTCGAACGTGGGCGACTCCGCCGCGAGCAGCTTCTCGTAGTCCAGCCGCCCCTCCGGCACCGGCCCGTCGTCCGGGATGACGATGACGTGCTGGATGCAGCCGGCGGACTTCTCGAACTTCTCCACCAACGGCAGCAGCGAGCGGTCCACCACCAACACCGTGTCCTCGGCGTGGCGCGCGATGTAGCCCAGGTCGTTGGGGTGCAGCCGCAGGTTGAGCGTGTGCATCACCGCGCCCATCGCCGGCACCCCGAAGTACACCTCCAGGTGCTGGTGGTGGTTCCAGCTCAGCGACGCCACCCGGTCCCCCGCCTTCACCCCCAGCCGCGTGAGCGCGTTCGCCAGCCGGCACACGCGCTGGTGGAAGTCCGCGTACGTGTAGCGGTGCAGGGACTTGTCCGGCTTGCGGCTGACGATCTCCTGCGCGGCGTAGTAGGAGCGCGCCCGCTCCAGGAAGTGCGTCAGGGTGAGCGGGAAGTCCATCATGCGACCGGGGAGCATCGACACCATCCCTTCGGGAGAGGGGGAGGGCCGGATGCTACCGGATGCGCGGCGCCATGCCCGCCAGTCGTGGTGCGGGCACGCATGGCGCACTACGTCATTGTCAGCCGAAGAAAACCTCGGCGACCTTGAAGAACTCCTCGGGGACGCGCTTGAGCTCGCGGGTGGCCTCGGCCAGGTGCTCGCTGACGATGTCGTTGCCGCGCAGGGCGGCCATCTTGCCGAACTCGCCGCGGGCCACCATGTCGCACGCATGCACTCCGTACCGGGTGGCGAGCACCCGGTCGTGCGCCGTGGGGGCGCCGCCGCGCTGGATGTGGCCCAGCACGGAGACGCGCGTCTCGAAGCCGGTGCGCCGTTCAATCTCCGCCGCGACGATGTTGCCCACGCCGCCCAGGCGCGGACGGCCCGCTTCATCCAGGGCGCCGGTGGTGACCAGCTGCTCGTTCTGGTCCGCGGACAGCTTGATGCGCGTGCCCTCGGCCACCACCACGATGGAGAAGGAGCGCCCGGACGCGTGCCGCCGCTGGAGGTGCTGCGCGACAGCCTCCAGGTCCGCGGGCTTCTCCGGCACGAGGATGACGTCCGCGCCGCCCGCGATGCCCGCGTAGGTGGCAATCCAGCCGACGTGGCGGCCCATCACCTCGCACACGATGACGCGCTTGTGGGACTCGGCGGTGGAGTGCAGCCGGTCCACGGCCTCCGTCGCGATGGCGACGGCGGTGTCGAAGCCGAAGGTGAAGTCCGTGCCGTTGAGGTCGTTGTCGATGGTCTTCGGCACGCCGACGATGCGCAGTCCCTCCTGGGACATGCGCGTGGCGGCGGACAGGGTGCCCTCGCCGCCAATGGCGATGACGGCGTGGATGCCATTGCGTTCCACGGCGCGCTTCACGCGCTCCAGGCCGTTCTCCACCTTGAACGGGTTGACGCGCGAGGTGCCCAGGATGGTGCCACCCCGGTGGAGGATGCCGGAGGTGGTCTCCCGCGTGAGGCGGAAGTGGTTGTCGTCCAGCAAGCCCTTCCACCCATCACGCAGGCCCATCATCTCGATGCCGTGCTCGCTGGCACGGCGGACGATGGCGCGGATGACCGCATTGAGGCCGGGGCAATCACCCCCGCCGGTGAGCACGGCGACTTTCATGTCTCCGGTTCTAGCGCGACCCCGCCTCCGCGCGTGAGAACGGATTGCACGGAACGCCCGTGAGAAACCCTCCCCGGTCCCCGGGCGTGCGGGGGACCGGGCCTGTCAATCGAGCGGAGTGTTCACGTGTAATTCCCGGACGCGAGCAGCTTGCCGCGCGGCGCCACGCACGGGGCGGCTGGGCGGCCAGCGACCTGGGCGGGGCCGGCATATGCTGGCGAGCCCATGAACCTACGGGTGTTCCCGACGGAGCAGGAGGCGGCCTCCTCCTGCGCGGCGCGCATCGCCGAGGTGGTGCGGCACAACCCGAAGCAGGTGCTGGGGCTCGTCACGGGGCGTTCGCCGCTCAACGTGTACCGGAGTCTCGTGGAGCTGGCGGCCCGGGGGGCGCTGGACCTGTCTCGGGTGACGACGTTCAACATGGACGAGTTCCTGGGACTGCCGCCGGAGGACGCGGGCAGCTTCCGCGCGTACATGGACCGGCACCTGTTCCGTCATGTGAATTTGTCAACGGAGCGGATCCACTTCTTCGACGGGTGCGCGCCGGACGCGGAGGCGGAATGCGCGCGCTATGACGCGGCGCTCGCGGCGGCCGGAGGGCTGGACCTGCTGCTGCTGGGCGTGGGGCCCAACGGGCACATCGCCTTCAATGAGCCCGGCGAGGTGCTGACGGCGGCGAGCCACCGCGCGCGCCTGTCGCGGGAGACGCGGCTGTCGCACGTGATGGCGTTCGGGGATGATCCGTCGAAGGTGCCCATGGCGGCGCTGACGCTGGGCATGGCGGCGGTGCTCCAGGCGCGCAAGGTGGTGGTGCTGGCGTTCGGCGTGAACAAGGCCGCGGCGGTGACGGCGATGGTGCACGGCCCGCTGACGCCCCGCTGTCCCGCCTCGTTCCTGCAGCTCCACCGCGACGTGGAGCTGTGGCTGGACACGGGCGCCGCCAGCGGCCTGCCAGCGCGAACGCTGGAGGCAGCCCGGATCCGCGACCCTGAAGTCCGTCTCCACGGATGAGAAGGAGAGAATCCCGAAGGACCTCCCTGTCGGCGGCGCACCGAAGAAACCTGTCCGACAGTCGGACAGGTTCGAAGAGGCATGGCTGGGGCCGCCGCTGAAGCCGGGTCGCGGAAACCTGTCCGACAGTCGGACAGGCTTGGAGGACCGTGGCTCGGGGCTGCCGGTCCGGCGGAGCCGAGGGAAACCTGTCCGACAGTCGGACAGGTTCTCGAGCACTGCCTCCGGAGGCGGTGCCCGGCCTGGAGGTTGGAGCCCCAGTCGTCCCGGCGGGGCCGGGCGTGTCCGGACCGGCGCGGGGTTCGTCAGCGCGTCGCCGATGCGACCCTCGCGGGAGGCTTGGCGCTCATGGCCGGACGGGCCGCGGGCTTCACGGGGGCCGTCACCTTCGGGGCAGATGGCTGCTTCGTGGATGCATCGGGCGGACGGGCCTTCCTCGCGGCCTGCGCGGTGGACGCCTTCGCGCTCACCTGCGTGGTGGTGGATGCCTTCATCGCGGGCGCCTTCGCGTGGGCCTGCGCGACAGGAGTCTTCACGGTGGCGGCGGTCTTGACCGGCGCCTCGGGGATGACCGGGCGCTTCGCCACGGCTGGCGCCTTCGGCCTCGTATGCTCATAGGCCGCGAGCACCTTGGCCACGTAGAACTCCGTCTCCCCGTTGTGCGGCACGTGCCCGTTCACCGACCCCGGCCCCGCGTTGTACGCGGCCACCGCGAGCCGCACGTCCCGGAACCTCCGCAGCTGTTCGGCCAGGTAGCGCCCGCTCGCGTCGACGGACGGCGCCGGGTCGAAGGGGTCCTCCACCCGCATCATCTCCGCCGTGTCCGGCATGAGCTGCCCGGGCCCCATGGCTCCCGCCGGCGAGATGCGGTGCACCCGCGTCTCCGACTCCACCTGGATGAGCGCCTGCAAGAGCCCCGTCGGAATCCCGTGCCGGCGCTCCGCTTCCGTGATGAGCGGCTCCAGCGGTGGGTGCTCGTCCAGGACGCACGCGGGCCGGTGCGCCACGTAGGCCCCCAGGGCGCGGGCCTTCGTCGGGAGGAAGGAGAAGGACAGGGGCGACACCTGCGTCCCGCCCAGCCAGGCCACGCCCAGGTTGAGCAGCACCACGGGCACCAGCGCGCACGGCACCAGCCACGCCCATCCCGGAATCTCGATGCCGCCCGCGGCCCGCTTGCGTCCCACCCTCCCCACTTAAGGGCGCCGCGCGTCCCCGTCCAGCTTCCGGCCCGCCCCAGTGGACACCGGGGCGGGCGGCGGCAACCTCAGAACAGCAGGCCGAAGTAGTTGGCGCTCGCCTTGGCGCCCACGCAGACCTCGACGTCCGCGCTCCACGACTGCGTCGGGGGCGCGCCCGTGGCCTGGAAGAGGAACTCCAGCTCCTCCTGCTTCGCCAGGTCCAGCACGTCCACCGCGCCGCTGCTGGTGAGCACCAGCTTGTTCGTGGAGCCACTGGTGCCGGCGCGCCGGAACTCGCCCAGCAGCACGTACTCCGCGGAGCCCGGCTTGCGCACGGAGAGGCTCGCGCGCTCGATGCCGCTGATGTCCGTGCTGGCGGTGGCGTCGAAGAGCTTCAGCCGCAGCTCCGTCTTCACGTCGGCGTCCGCGGGCAGCGCGCTGGCGAAGTCACCCAGCGGAATCGTGAAGGACTGCTCCACGGATCCGGCGATGGGCGGGGAGGCGGGGAAGGAGAGGTCGTTCTCGGTCTTGCAGATGCGCTCGGCCTCCACCTCGATGTTGAAGAGCGAATCACAGCCCGTGCCCAGCAGGGCCACGGCGCCAGCGAGCAGGAGGGTGCGGAAGGAATTCGTTCGCATGTTCGGAAGGCTCCTGGCTCAGAAGAAGTAGACGATGAAGCCCAGCTTCACGGACGGGATGGTGGCCCGCAGGTGCATGGGGCCGGACGTGACGCTGGCGTCGCCGGACGCGTCCTGGAGCAGCGGCGTGGGGTTGGGCACGGTGAGCGCCACGTAGCTCAGGCCCACGTTCAGGAAGAAGTTGAAGCGGCTGTGCGTGCCCACCTCCAGGCCCACGCTGCCCGTCACGTAGTTGTAGGTGACGTCGCGGATGGCCTCCGACGTGGAGCTTGGTTCACGGCCCAGCCAGTCCAGCACCTCGCTGTACTCCGAACCGAAGTAGTGCCCGGCCTCCGCGTTGAGGGACGGCGCGATGAAGGTGTCCATGGGCAGGATGCTCAACCCGCCGCGCACGCCGATGCTGAGCGTGTTCGTGGTGGGGCCCGCGTGCAGCCGCAGCCAGTTCGTGGGGCGCACCACGGCGGACACGCCGATGCCGTGCGGCGCGCCCGCGTCCAGCATCAGGCCCACCTTGCGGGGCGAGTCGTCCTGGGCGAGCGCCGGGGTGGCGGTGCCCAACACCGCCAGGCACCCCAGGGCGATGCCGGAGGAGAGAAGGGAAGGGTGTCGTCGTCTCAAGGAAGCAGAGTCCATCGTCATGACGAAAGTTCCACGGTGAATGCCGGCCCGGTGGCCATTCTTCGCGGAAGGCGCGCGGAAATAGAAGCGGGACGGGCAGAACCCGTACGGGCTTTCCGGGATGCCCGTGACCCACCGTGGAGGGACTGCCCGGTTCCCGACATGTGGCGTGGTTCCTCAGGAACTGGGAATGCGTGCAATGCCTGTCAAATCACTGACGTCCTGTTCAATCCCATGGGTGATGTCCCGCCAGCCCACGTGATGCGAGCGTAGAATGAGGAGAGACGGTGGCGTGGCATTCGGGCCGGGAACCGGGGGGCCAAGGATGATCGACGAAGTCGATCTGCGCATGAAGGCGTGGGTGGGACGCATTGCCACGGATGCGCCGGTGCACCTGGGCGTGCCCGACCGCGAGTCCCTGGAACGGGGCGTCTGTCTTTACCTCCTGGAGCTGGGGCCCGCGCCCCTGAGCCGGGCGGGGAAGCGGGGCGCGCTGCAGTTCACCGTCTGCTACCTGGTGACGGTGGGCGCGGAGACGCCCGAGCGCGCGCACCGGCTGCTGGGGGACCTGCTCTTCGCGGCCATGAGTGACAAGGAATTGGAGGTGGACCTGAGCCCGGTGCCGGTGGCGCTGTGGGCGGGCTTGCGCGCGGTGCCGCGCCCCGCGTTCCGCCTGCGGGTACCTGTGCGCAAGGAGCAACCCCTGGCGGAGGTGCGGTGTCTGTCTTTGGTGGACGGAGCGTCCCCACCGGCTCCCCTGCTGGGGCGGGTGGTGGGGCCGGGTGACGAGCCCATCCGGGGCGCGTGGGTGGCGCTGCCCGCGCTTCAGTTGAGCACTCGTACGGATGCGCAGGGGCACTTCCACTTTCCCCGCCTGCCGCAGGGCGAGTCGCTGGGCCGGCTGGAGGTGCGCGCGGAAGGGGAGCTGGTGTCGATGGAGTCGGAGGCGCTGGCCACCGGGACGTCGCCGTTGATCATCCGGATGCCGGTGAAGGAGGCGTGACGATGCTCGCGGGGCCGCAAGCCGAGGCCATGGAGACGCGGCCTCGCGCGAGGCGGCACTTCGCCTGGGTGCTGTCGTTCGCGCGGTGGTTGAAGACCTGGGCGGAGCGGGTGCTCGCGGAGGATGCCGCGGCGCTGGCGAAGGCTGCGGCGGAGCTGAGGGGCGCGACCGTGCGCTCGCTGCCCCTGCGCGAGCCGGCCGTGGCGCTGCTGCCGGTGCCCACGTGGCCTCCCCAGTGGAAGCCCATGGAGCCTCGGGTCCCAGCGCCTCCGCTCGCCGAGCCTCCCACGACGCTCGCGGAAACGACGACCCCTCGCTTGAACATGCTGCGGTGTGTTCCGAGGGAGGGCGCGGTGCCGGATGGGGAGTCCGAGTCCGTGCCCCTCTCCGTGGTGCCACAGGTGCCCTTCGGCTTCGACGCGCAGGATCTGCTGCCCGCGGAGCCCGTGGCGGTGGTGGCCCTGCCGCCCTCGCCCGCGCAGCTGCTCCAGGCCGCCGCGATGGAGGCGCCGGACCTTCCGCCCGTCGCGCCAGTGGCGTTGCAGGAGGAGACGTCGCTCCCCAGGGACCCGGCGCGGGACCTCATCGCGCTCGTGAAGGAGTCCTTTGGCACGCCGACCCAGCCCTCCGTGCCCTGGTCCGAGGCGGAGGAGCCCTCGTCCGACGAGCCCGCCGACGCGGAGGAGATGCTGCGCCAGTGTGAGCGATTGGAGCTGGAGCCGACGGTCGAGTAGCGGCGGGACACGCGCGGACACAGTCCACGGCGCGCCCAGCGGCCCGGTGCGCGGAGGGCTATGCTGGCCGCCGCAATGTCCGAGCGGTCACGTCCCAGCGCTGCCCTGCCAGGCCTCATGGTGGCCGACATCGAGCGCCAGTTGGAGGGCCGCGCGGAGGTGCTCGCGGCGGCGCGGCGTCCGCACGCGGAGCTGGAGAAGGTGCTGTCCGGCCGGAGGTGGCGGCGCGCGCTGATGCGGCGTCCGGAGCTGGTGCCGGCGCTCGTGGCAGAAGCGGAGGCGGTGGAGGAGGCGTTGGAGCGCGTCCAGCGTCGTGCGGCGCAGGAAGGCTGGCCGGATGACACGCCCGTGTGGAGGGAAGCCCGGGAGTTGTTGGCGCGTCGAGAGCGGCTGACTCGGCTGGCGCGGCGCAGGTTGGACGTGCTGACGGTGGCGCCGGAGGACATGTCACTCGAAGAAGCGCTGACGCGGCTGGATGCGCTGGTGCGCCAACCCGCGAGTTGGGCGCTGAAGCCGGGGGAGGTGCTCGTCCACGAGACTTTCGCTCAGGGCTCTCAGCGGCGGAACAAAGCGAGGCAGCTTCGCTCGGAGCTGCCTCCGCATTACGGCTGGCGCCTGGGCGTCTTCTGGCTCGCGGCGTTCATGGCCTTCTTCCTTGCGCCTCCCGGGACGCAGAAGGTGGCAGGCGGCCTGTTCATGGCGCTCAGCATGGCGCCCGCTATCTGGGATCTGCTGCGCTCGGGGCATGCGCGGCTCACCAGCGAGCGGCTCTTGTGGAAGCCGCTCTTCGGCGCTCTCCAGGAGGTGCGGCTGGGAACCATCGGAGAGGGCGGTGTCCGGGTGGAGCGGGCGTGGGACGTGTGCGTGGTCGGCGACCGCCGGTGGCGCGCGCGCGGCATCTGGGAGGCGCCCGGGCTGGCCATGCTCATCGAGCTGCACCGTCAGCCCCCCTTGCGTGGTGCGGCCCGAGCGGGCGTGCGCCTGGACAGCGTGGCGGTGTTTTCCGCGAAGCTCGGCAAGCGGAAGGGGTTCTGCGTGCTGGGGCCCCAGGGCCTGTCCTTCATCCCGGAGGGACGGGGCTCCCAGGCCTTGCGGGCCGTCACCGGGCATCCCTCCACGCTGCGCGGTTTCGACTCCGACCAGGTGTTGGACGCGCTGCGCTGGCTGCCGGAGGCGGAGTTCGATGCCTGCGTGATGCGCATGGTGGAGGCCACTGGCGGCGTGGCCTGGCCCCGCGCGGACGCGCGCTACGTGCCGGGCTCTCCGGTGTGGCGGAGGATCCGCATCGAGCACGGGAACCTGGCGCTGACCGGCCGCGTGCAGTGGGACCAGCAGGATGCCACCGAACGGCTCCTGCGAGACTGGCCCCGGTAAAAGGGCCCGCGCCAACCAGGGTGCGCCTTTCACTGCGCCCCTGGGAATGGAGTCCTTGCCGCTGGGGCTCCAACCCCCTTCCCCGCGGGACATCATGAAAGCCAGACATCTACCCCACGCTCACCCTGCTCAAGGACATGGGGCTGGTGCGCGAACCCGAAACGACGGACACGCAGCGCAAGCTCTTCGCCATCACCGAGCAGGGCAAGGCGCTGCTCGCGGAGAACGTGAACGGCGTGGAAGGGCTGCTGCGACGGCTCGGAGAGGCCGGTGAGATTCGCGAGCGCACGGACGCGGCTCCCGTCCGGCGCGCCATGCAGAACCTGAAGAGCGTGCTGTTCGACACGCTGTCGCCCGGCGTCGACAAGAAGGTCGTGCTCGACGTGGCGGCGTTGAACGACGAGGCCGCGCAGAAGATCGAGAGGCTCCGCTCATGAACCCCCAGGACCTGCATCAAATCGTTCGCGTGCGCCACGAGCTGCGGCGGCGCAAGCTGGTGGTCCGCGGCGTGGAGTCCGTGACGCCCCGCATGCGGCGCATCCACTTCGCGTCGCCGGACCTCGCGGACTTCCACAGCCCGTCGCCGGATGACCACATCAAGCTGTTCTTCCCGAGGGCGGGCGACCAGGTGATGCGCGACTTCACGCCGCGCGCCCATGACAACCGCGGCCAGACGCTGACCATCGACTTCGCGCTGCATGGCTCCGGTCCCGCGACGGAGTGGGCCGCAAACGCGAAGGTCGGCGCCACGCTGGAGATCGGCGGACCGAAGGGCTCGCAGCTCGTGCCCGATGACTTCGACTGGTATCTGCTGATGGGAGACGAGAGCGCTCGGCCGCCGCGTGGAGCTGCTGCGCCCGGGGCGTGCCCGTGATGACCGTGGCCGTCGTCGCGAACGAGTCCGAGAAGCAGACCTTCGTCACGAAGGCCTCCTGGCAGCCGACCTGGATCGTGCGCGGCGAGCCGGGGCCGGGCGACGGCGCGCTGCTGCGCAAGGCGCTCGCCGCGTTCACGCCTCCGGCGGGAGATGGCTTCGTGTGGATCGCGGGCGAAGCGGAGTGGGTGCGCGACCTGCGGACCTGCGTCATCGAGGAGCGACAGCACCCGGCGGAATGGGTCAAGGCCGCGTCCTACTGGCACCGCGACGGAGGGCCCGGGCACGAGGGCCCTCGTCACTGAGGCCGTGGATGGCCGCCCCGGAGAGCAGTGACCGGACCCCCGGGGGCAATGCCCGGCCCCGACTGCGATGCGCACCGTCCGCATCCGGTGGAGCTTCCCACCGCGAAGGGCGGACACATGACCAGCGAAGAGACGAAGACAGGCCGGATTTCCGGCACCTACCTCACCACGCGCGACGGCACGCAGCTGTACTTCAAGGACTGGGGCCCCAGGGACGGACAGCCCGTCGTCTTCTCGCACGGCTGGCCGCTCACGTCCGACGCGTTCGAGGACCAGATGCTGTTCCTGTCCGAGCGGGGCTACCGCACCATCGCGCATGATCGCCGGGGGCACGGGCGGTCCTCCCAGCCGTGGGCGGGCCACGACATGGACACGTACGCGGACGACCTGGCGGAGCTCACCTCCGCGCTGGGGCTGCGCAAGGCCGTCCACGTGGGCCACTCCACCGGCGGCGGCGAGGTGGCGCGCTACATCGGGCGCCAGGGCACCGCGCGCGTGGCGAAGGCGGTGCTCATCGGCGCGGTGCCGCCCATCATGATCAAGACGGACTGGCACCCCAACGGCCTGCCCATGAAGGTCTTCGACGACATCCGCGCGGGCGTGCGCGGCGACCGCTCCAGCTTCTTCAAGGAGCTGAGCCTGGCGTTCTACGGCTTCAACCGGCCCGGCGCGAAGGTGTCGGAGGGCCTGCGCGAGAGCTTCCGCCTCCAGGGCCTGATGGGGAGCCTCAAGGCCGAATACGACTGCGTCAAGGCCTTCTCCGAGACGGACTTCCGCGCGGACCTGGCCCGCATCGACGTGCCCACGCTGGTGATGCACGGCGATGACGATCAGATCGTCCCCATTGACGGGGCGGGGCGCCTCAGCGCCACGCTCGTGAAGGGCGCGAAGCTCCAGGTCTACCCGGGCTTCAGCCACGGTATGTGCTCCGTCAACAAGGACGTCATCAACGAAGCACTGCTCTCCTTCCTCAAGGCATAGGGCTCACCGTTCCAGGGGGACGGGGGCGCGGCGTCAAGCCCGCGCCCGTGCGGGCCGGACCCCCGGGTTCGTTTCCCACACCGGGGCGGCCGTTCGCCCCTCGACGGAGCCCGGCCCGGCATGCGTCGGGGCCGGGCGCCCGCGCACCGTCGGGCTTGTCATGCCCCAGGGGGTGCAATACGCCTGGACCCATGTCCACCGCCGCGCTGCCCGCCGACTTCCTCCGCGCCATCGCCGAGTCCTTCCCCGCCGACTTCCTCACCCGGGAGCCCGCGGAGCTCCAGGAGTACGGCCGCGACTGGACGCGCGTGTACGCCCCGGCGCCGGGCGCGGTCGTCTTTCCGCGCACCACGGACGAGGTGGCCCGCTTCGTCGCGCTCTGCCACCAGCACCGCGTCGCGGTCGTGCCCTCCGGCGGGCGCACGGGCCTGGCGGGCGGGGCGGTGGCCCTGCACGGCGAGGTGGTGCTGTCCCTCAAGCGGATGACCCGCATGGAGCCCGTGGACCTGTTGGGCAACACCGTGCGCGTGCAGGCCGGCGCGGTGACGGAGGCCGTGCACCAGCACTGCGCGCCGCACGGGCTCACCTGGCCGGTGGACTTCGCGTCCAAGGGCAGCAGCACCGTGGGCGGCAACATCGCCACCAACGCGGGCGGCGTGAAGGTCATCCGCTACGGCCTCACCCGGCAGTGGGTGCTGGGCCTCCAGGTGGTGACGGCGCAGGGGCAGGTGCTGGAGCTCAACGGCGCGCTGGAGAAGAACAACACCGGCGCGGACCTGCGCCAGCTCTTCATCGGCAGCGAGGGCACGCTGGGCATCATCACGGAGGCCACGCTCAAGCTGACGCGGCTGCCGGGCAAGCAGGACGTCTTCCTCTTCGCGGTGCCGGACGTGGCCGCCGTGCTGCGGCTGTTCCGCGACGCGCGCCAGGCGCCCCTGGTGCTGTCCGCCTACGAGTTCTTCACCGACAGGTGCCTGGCCCGCGTGCAGCGCCACCGCAAGCTGCGCTCGCCCTTCGAGGCCCCCAGCGGCTGCTACGTCCTCCTGGAGTCCGAGGGAGGTGACCCGGCGGCGGTGGAGGCGTGGCTCGGCTCCCTCTTCGAGCGCGGGCTCGTCACCGACGGCACCCAGGCGCAGGGCGCGGCGCAGGCGCAGGGGCTGTGGGCGCTGCGCGAGTCCATCAGCGAGAGCCTCTCCGCCACGGGCGTGCTGCACAAGAACGACATCTCGCTGCCGGTGGCGAACCTGGAGGCGTTCTGCTCGGAGCTGGATGCCGTGTTCGCCAGCCGCTACCCGGGCTGGGAGATCTGCCTCTTCGGCCACATCGGCGACGGCAACCTGCACGTCAACGTGATGAAGCCGGATGGGGTGGAGCGCTCGGACTTCTTCGCCCACGCGAAGCAGTCCGACCACGCCATGTTCGACCTCGTGCGCAAGCACGGCGGCAGCATCTCCGCCGAGCACGGCATCGGCCTGCTCAAGAAGGACTACCTGGACTACACGCGCGCGCCCGGCGAGCTGGAGCTCCTGCGCACCCTCAAGCGCGCCCTGGACCCCGCCGGCATCTTGAACCCGGGGAAGATATTGGACGCCTGAGGGCGCCTGGTCCCCGGCGGGCGCTTCAGGACACGATGCGCGTCTTGATGTCCGTCTCCAGGCCGGCGATGGCCTCGCACACCTGGCGGGACACGTCCTGGTCCAGGTCCATCACCAGGTAGCCCACGTTGGCGTCCGTGCTGAGCACCTGCGCGTGGATGTTGGCGTTCAGGTCGGACACGATGCGGTTGATGTCACGCAGCACGCCCGGCGTGTTGCGGTGAACGTTGATGATGCGGTGGGTGCCCGGGTTGATGGGCGCCTCCACGTTGGGGAAGTTCACCGCGCCCGTCGTCGCGCCGCCCTTCACGAACTTCAGCAGCGACGTGGACACCTCCTTGCCGATGGACGCCTGCGCCTCCTCCGTGGAGCCGCCGATGTGCGGCGTGAGCACCACGTTGGGCAGCCCCTGCAGCTCCGTCACGAAGCCGTCCGAGTTGCCCTCCGGCTCCTCCGGGTACACGTCCACCGCCGCGCCGCCCAGGTGCTTGGAGCGCAGCGCCTGCGCCAGCGCCGGGATGTCCACCACCGTGCCGCGGCTCGCGTTGATGAGGCACGCGCCCGGCTTCATCGCCGCCAGCTGCTCCGCGCCAATCATCAGGTGCGTGGAGGCCAGCGCCGGCACGTGCAGCGTCACGAAGTCCGACTCCGCCAGCAGCGCGTTCAGCGTGGCCACCGACCGCGAGTTGCCCAAGGGCAGCTTCGTCATCACGTCGAAGTAGAGGACGCGCATGCCGAGCGCCTCCGCCAGCACGCCCAGCTGCGAGCCGATGTGCCCGTAGCCGATGATGCCCAGCGTCTTGCCGCGCACCTCGTGGCTGCCCGTGGCCACCTTGCGCCACTGCCCCGCGTGCACCTCGCGGCTGCGGTCGAAGAGCTGGCGCGTCAGCACCACCACCTCCGCCAGCACCATCTCCGCCACGCTGCGCGTGTTGCTGAACGGCGCGTTGAACACCGGCACGCCGTGCACGCTGGAGGCGAGCAGGTCAATCTGGTTGGTGCCGATGCAGAAGGCGCCAATCGCCAGGAGGTCGTGCGCGTACTTCAGCGACTCCTCCGGCACCGTCGTCTTGCTGCGGATGCCCAAGAGGTGCACGCCCTTGAGCCGCTCCGCCAGCTCCTCCGGCTTGAGCGCGGAGGACAGCCGCTCCACCTCGAAGCCCTCCGCCTTCAGCATCTCGTGGGCCGAGGCGTGGATGTTCTCCAGCAGCAGGACTCGCATCGGGCCCTCGTTGTTCACGGGGCGGCGGGGCGACGGCGGGAAGCGGGGTGTGCTCATGGCGCCTTGCGTTAGATCCCGCCCCCCAAGGTGTCAAGCCTTGGGTGGGGGAGGGAAGCCTCCAGGACGGTGGAGCTGGGGGCCAAAAGACACCGGGCCCGCCACTCCCCAGACTGGAGAGGGACGGGCCCGGAGGGTCGGCAGGGAAGCAGCGGGCTACTGGATGGTCCAGGCCACCGTGCCGCTGCACGCCTCGTTGCCGAAGCAGCCCACGCGGATCTGGTACGTGCCGCCCGCGCTCGCCGGCACGGTGTAGGCCGCGCGGGACAGCGAGCCGCACGCGTCGTCGTTGAACGTCACCTGCTGGCCGGCGGCGTTGAACAGGCGCACCACCGTGTCACCCGTGCCGGACGCGCCCGCCACGCCGCAGCTGCCGAAGGACAGCGTCTGGCCGGCCGCGAGCGTCACGTAGCCGTTCGCCGTGCCCGTCGTGGCGTTGGCGGTGTTGCTCACGTTGAAGTTGAACGAGCCCTGGGTGGCCGCGCTGGCCTGGCCCATCTCCCAGGCCACCGTGCCGGCGCAGCTGCCGTTCTGGTAGCAGCCGGCGCGGACCTCATAGGCGCCCGCGACGGTGGCGGTGAAGGTGATCTTCGAGCCGTAGCCGGTGGCGCAGCCGTCGTCGTTGAAGGCGACCTCCGTGCCGGACGGGCCGCGCAGGCGCAGGTAGGAGTCGCCGCTGGTGAGGGCCGCGCCGGTGACGCCGCAGGTGCCCACGGTGAGCTTCTGGCCGGCCGCGAGCGTCACCGTGCCGTTGACGGTGTTGCGCGTGGCGCTGGCGGTGTTGGTCGCGGTGAAGTCGAACTTCGTCGGCGGGGGCGGCGTGGTGTTGCACAGCCGCTGGCTGGTGTTGGCCGCGCAGAACGCCGTGATGGCGTTGGCCACGTAGGTGATCTCCTCGCCGCCGCAGCCCGTCTCGCTGCACACGTTGACCTCGTTGCAGTTCGCGCCCGCGCGCGGCACGTAGTCCTCGTCGCCGCGCACCAGGATGCCCGCCACGGTGTAGGTGCCCGTCTCGTACACGCCGGAGCCGGAGTTGCCCGCGAAGGTGTCCGTGGTGGCGACGAAGTAGTCCTTGGCGCTGGCGTTGGCCGTGCGCACGGAGCCGCCCGAGTCGATCTTGAACGGGATGCCGCTGCCGCTGCCGATGACGGCCACGTTCTGGCCCACCGTCAGCGCGGTGTTGCCCGCGCGCACCGGGGCGGGGGTGAAGCGCGGCGTCGCCGGGCGGTCCAGCCGCAGGATGGCGTAGTCCACGCTGGACGCCGTCTCCTTGCGCACCACGATGCTCTTGCAGGAGAAGACGTCCTGGCTGGTGATGGTCTCCACCGTGTTGTCGCCCGTCTTGTAGAACTTGAAGACGAAGCGCGTGTCCGCGCACTCCGCCGCGTTCGTCACGCAGTGGCCCGCGGTGAGCACCAGGTCATCGTCGATGAGCGTGCCTGAGCAGAAGGCCGGCGCCGGGTCGTTGTAGAAGCGCTGGTCGCTGCACAGCCCCTCCCACTCGGACAGCGGCGTCTGGTCCACGATGATGTTGTTCGGGTTCGTGGTGTCCATGAAGTCCGGCGTCAGCAGCGCCACGGTGGACTGCCGGGCCCGGTCCCGCAGGGTCGCGTCCGGGTGCGCGTAGACGTCCATGCGGTCGTCCTTGCCGTAGACGACCGGCGCGCTGGACTCGGTCAGCGCGGGCTGCTCTCCGGGCGCGCCCGACTCGGGGGCCGGCCCGCAGGCCAGCGCGGTGAGGGTACAGAACAGGGAACCGAGCAGCTTCGCCCGGGAGGTGGTGGCGGACACGGACATGCGGGGTGACTCCTGACGGGTACTGCGACAGACACAGCGAAGAAAGGGGGTGTCACTGGAAGACGTGGACGGACCCGGGCGGTCGCAAGGGAGGTCCGGGGGGAGGGGACGTCGGGGGTGCTTCAGTCGGCGTCGGGGGCTTCGAGCCAGGACAGCGCTTCCGAGCGCGTCTCGAAGGTCTTGGCCGGGATGGTGAGGCCGGCGGCCTTGGTCATGCGCCACGCCTGCAGGCCGCTGCCGGGGTCGCTGACCACGCGCGCGGAGCGCTTCATGCCGTTGTGCTGGGCGTAGGCGTTCAGCCGCGCCATCTCCCCCACCACCTCGGAGGGCATCTTCCGCAGCTTCGACTGGTCCACCAGCGCGGACCACTCCGCGCCCCCGCGGGCGGTGATGTCCTTCTTCAGTTGCTCGACGTACTCGGAGACATCCTTCGGCGTCACTTCCGACGGGTAGATGATCTCGATGATGTCGTGGGGCAGGTGGGCGATTTCAATCTTCATGCGCGGCTTGCGGCTCTCTTCCTGGCGAGGCGCGCCATCCTAACCGCGCTTGCTGTCGCCGGATACCGCACCCCCGCAATCCTTTCCGCCCGGGGGAGGGGTTGTCGGACCTTGCGGGTAGAACCGTGACAGGCGGGCAACGGGGACCCACTGCGTCACGCCACGTGCGGCCGGTATGGGCCAGGCGGTGCGCGGCGGCCCGGCCGGCTGGCTGGAGCGGGAGCTGGCGAAGGGCGCGGGCGCGGGAAGTGGATGCCCTCCGCTCCCAGGTTGTCAGGATGATGCGTATGCGCCAGCCCATCCTGTCGGTCCATGGCGCGGCTTCTCCGGTCGCGTCCGAAGCCAACCGCCTCGTCCTGGTGAATCCGCCCGGGGAGGATGCGGTCCCCTCGGAGGAGGCGTTCCTGGAGGCCCGGGAGTGGCTGGACGCCCTGCACGCCCGGATGCAGGAGGGGCCGGATGAGGTGCTGCACGCCGGCATGACGGCGCTGCACGGGGGGCTCATCCAGCGGCGGCGGCGCTGGAGCCCGGAGGTGTGGAAGCGCTTCTGCCTGGAGCTGGCGCGCAAGCACCCCCTGCGCCCCTTCCTGCACCAGTGTCCCTTCACCCGGCACGCCTTCGAGCGGCCGCGCGGCTACGCGGGCGACGCGGCCCTCATCGACTACCTCTACATGGACCACGCTGCGGACGAGCTGCACGCGGGGCGCGAAATCTACCGCTACATGCATGGGCAGCCCTCCGCGCGCAGCGTGCGCGAGCGCCGGGAGCTGCTGGCGCGGAAGATGGACGAGACGGCCGAGCGGCGGCCCGACGGGCGCGTGCTGTCGGTGGCGTGCGGGCACCTGCGGGAGGCCGAGTCGTCGCGCGCGGTGGTGGAGCGCCGGCTCCAGGAACTCATCGCGTTCGACCAGGACCCGGTGAGCCTGGCGGAGATTTCGCGCCTGCACCCGGAGGGCGTCGTGCGGACGGTGTGCGGCTCGGTCCGCTCGCTGCTCGGGGGCAAGGTGGCGTTCCGCGACCTGGACTTCGCGTACTCCGCCGGGCTGTACGACTACCTGACGGACTCCGTGGCCGCCCGGCTGACCGCGCTGCTCTTCCACATGCTGCGTCCGGGGGGGCGCCTGCTGGTGGCCAACTTCGCGGTGCATCCGCCGGAGACGGGCTACATGGAGGCCTTCATGGACTGGTGGCTCACCTACCGGGACGAGGACGGCATGCGCCGCCTCCTGGCGGAGACGCCGCTGGAGCAGGTGGACCGCGTGCGGCTGTTCCGCGACTCGCAGGACAACGTCATCTACCTGGAGGTCACGCGCCGGTAGTCAGTGCATGGGAGCGCCGGAGCGGGGCAGGGCGACGGTGAAGGTGGAGCCCTGCTCCGGGGCGCTGGCGACGTCGATGTTGCCGCCCAGCGCCTGGACGATTTCGCGGACGATCCACAGGCCCAGCCCGAAGCCGCCGTAGTGGCGCACGGAGACGGCGCGCTCGAAGCGCTCGAAGATGCGCGCCCGGTCCTCCTCCGCGATGCCGATGCCGTGGTCGCGCACCTCCAGCCGCACGCGCGTCGCGTCGCCGTCCAGCGTCACCTCCACCGGCTTGCCCGCGCCGTACTTCATGGCGTTGGTCAAAAGGTTGCCCACCACCTGCTCCAGCCGGAGCGCGTCCCAGTGGCCCACCAGCCGGGGCTTGCTGGCCTCAAGGCGCACCTCGCACTCCGCGCGGGCCAGGGCCTCGCGGTGGCGCTCCAGCTGGCCGCGCACCAGCGCCACCAGGTCCACGTCCTCGCGCTTGATGTGCAGCTGGCCCTGCGCGATGCGGGAGATGTCCAGCAGGTCGTTGACCAGCTTCCCCAGCCGCTGCGTCTGCGCGTAGGCGGACTCCAGCTTCGCGGTCAGCTTCTCCGGCGGCAGGGGGGCGCCCTTCGCCTTGGCCTGGAGCCCCTGGATGTGCAGCTGCAGCGACGTGAGCGGCGTCTTCAGTTCGTGCGCGGCGATGGAGAGGAAGTCGTCGCGGCGGCGCACCGCCTCCTGCTCCTCGCGATAGAGGCGGCCCTGCTCCTCGGAGAGGGCGTTGACGCGCTCGAAGTTCTCCGCGTTCTCCAGCGCCGCGCCCGCGAGCACCGCCACGAAGGACGCCAGGCGCTCCTCGTCCTCGCCGAACAGCGCGCCCACCTTGCGGTGGCTGGCCACCACGCAGGCCACCGTGTTGCCGCGCACCTGGAGCGGCGCGCACAGCAGGGAGCGCACCCCGAGCAGCTCCATGCTCTCACTGATGCCGCCGGGCAGCCCCTGGCCCAGCACGGTGATGCGGCCCGTCTCCAGCGCGCGTGCGAGCGCGGTGCGGCTGAGGCCCTGGCTCCTCGCGTCCTCCTCGGGCACCACCGCGCGCGGGTCCACCACGGCGCAGCGCTCCGCGCGCAGCAGCTCCTGCATGGACTGGCGCGCCGTTTCGAAGACGGCCTCGCGCGACAGGGCGGAGGCGAGCCTCCGCCCCACCTCCAGCACGCGCGGGAAGCGGTCCACCAGCGAGAGCGTCTCCACGCCGGCGGGGACCTGCTCCGCCTCCGCGTGCAGGCCGCCCTCCATGGCCTCCAGCTCGCGCGCGGCGGTCTCCAGGTCGCGCGCGGCTCCGGGCCAGCCCTGCACCCGGCCCACCTCGCCGCGCGCCTGGAGCGTCAGCGCGCGCTCCTGGCGCATCTCCAGCTGGAGGGCCACGCGCAGGGACTCATCCAGGTGCTTGCGGGCCCGCGCGGGCCGGCCGCGCAGCGCGCACATCAGGCCGCGCTCGCGCAGGGCGTGGGGCAGGTTGTTGCGGTAGGTGCGCGCGATGTCGTGGGCGCGCTTCGCCACGGCGTCCGCCTCCTTCAGCCGCCGGTCGCGCTGCCTGGGGTCGAGCGGGCTGGTCTGCTGGGCCAGGCGCCTGCGCGCGGTGGCGAGCCACGGGGTGATGGGGGCCACGTATTCCTGGCGCAGGTTCGCGTCCTCCACCACGCGCTCGGCGCGCTCCAGCACCTCCGCGGCGCGCGCCGGTTCATTCTCGCGAAGCAGGCGCAGGCCCTCCGCCTGGAGCACGCCCGCGAAGGACTGCGGGTCGGTGGCGGTGGGCGCCGCCAGCTCCGTCTCCAGGAGCGCCGCGGGGATGCGGCCCCCGGTGGACTTGGCCCACGCCTCCAGGCCCAGGCGCAGCGAGTACCGGTCCCCCAGCGCGAGCGCCGCCGCGTGCAGCTTCTGGCTCACCGCCGCGGCCTCCTCCAGGCGGCCCAGCCGGTAGAGCGACATGGCGATCTGGAAGGTGGCGTTGTTCACCTCCCACGGGTCGCCGGTGCGCTCCAGCAGGCGCACCGCCTCGCGGCACTTCTCGATGCAGTCCTTGAAGCGCGACGAGGCGTAGAGGGCCAGGCCGTAGAAGTGCAGCGACTGGCCCTGGCCCCACACGTCGCCCAGCTGCTGGCGCAGGGCCAGGGACTTCTCCGCGTAGGCATACGCGCGCTGGAACCAGGGCAGGGTGGTGAGCGCGGGCGAGTGCGCGGAGTACGCCTGCGCCAGCTCCGGCGTGGGCGGGTAGCGCTCCGCCAGGTTCATGTCGCGCAGGTGCGCCCACAGCACCGCGGCGCGGCCCCGCTGGTACCAGTAGCCGTACGCGAGCCGGCTGTAGAGGTTGACTGCGAGCAGGTCCTCCTCGCCTCGCGCCAGGGGCTTGCGGCCCAGCCACAGGCGCGGCGCCACGGTGTGCGCGGCCTGCGTGAGGATCTCCCACGCGGCGCTGGCGCCGGTGGCCAGCGTGCCGGGCGGCACCCAGCGGCCCAGCAGCTTCAGGCCCTGCTCCAGGTAGGCGTTGGCCTGCACCGTCTGGCCGCGCTTGAAGGCGAGCTCGCCCAGGTGGCCCAGCGTGCGGCCCTGCTCCAGCCTGTCTCGCGCCAGGGCCTGCGCGGCCTCCAGCTGCCGCTGCGCCTCGTCGTAGCGGCCGCGCATCATCAGCGCGGTGCCCAGCCCGGACGCGATGCGATAGCGGGTGTGGGCGTCCGCGCCCGCCGCGCCGCGCTCGGCGATGCGGTAGTTCACCTCCGCGGAGTCCAGCGAGAAGCGCTGGCGCGCCTGCTCCGCGGCCACCAGCGCGTAGGGCAGGGCCTGGGCGCTCTCGCCCGCCGCGTCGAAGTGGTAGGCCAGCTCGAAGGGGTCGGTGGGCGCGGACTGCTGCGCGGCCCTGGCGGCCAGCCGGTGCAGCTCCCGGCGCTCCTCCGGGGACATCAGGTCCAGCAGCACCTCGCGCAGCTTGTCGTGCACGAAGGTGGAGCGCGTCCCTTCCGTCCACAGCATGTGCCGGCGGCGCGGCGGCTCCAGCGCGGTGGTGACGGCCTCCAGCGGCGTGCCGGACAGGGCCGCCACCACCTTCGCGTCGAAGGACTTGCCCAGCACGGCGCCCACGCTGAGCACGTGCAGGGACTCCGGCGGCAAGAGGCGCAGGCGCCGCACCAGGAAGGTGGCCGCCTGCCGCGACGAGCGCGCGTGCGCCATCGCCTCCGGCTGCACGCGCCAGCCGTCCGGGCCGGGCATGAGGACGCCATCCTCCACCAGCCCGTGCAGCACCGCGGAGGCCATGAACGGGTTGCCCTCCGCCAGCCGCGTCACCTGCTCCACGGCCTCCGGCGGCAGCACGCCGGCCATGGACTCCGCCAGCAGCGCCACCTCCGCCGCGCCGAAGGCGGACAGCTTCAGGTGCGCGCCCGGAGCGAGCCGCCGCAGCACGTGGGCCGCGTGGATGTCCTCGCTGCGGAAGGACACGATGAGGAGCAGCCTCCCGTCCCCGGCGTGGCGGCCCTGCGACCACGCCTCCAGCGCGCGCAGCGTGAGCGTGTCCGCCCACTGGCAGTCCTCCAGCACCACCACCGCGGGCGCGTCCGGCGTGCCCAGCGCGTTCAGGAGCGCGGTGAGGTTCCAGACGCTGCGGCCCTCGCTCAGGGACTCCGGCCCCAGCCCCTGGGATTGCGGCGCCCGCGCGCCGGGGAAGAACACCTCCGTGAGCGTGGGCAGCACCGTGCACAGGCCGGCCTCCTGGCCCGCGAGCCGCTCGCGCAGCAGCGCACCCAGCGCGGGCTTCGCGCGCGCGGCGGCGGCGATGCCCTCCGCCACTCCCGCGAAGAGCTGGAAGGGGCGCTGCGCGGCCTGGTCCTGCGCCTGCCCATGCAGCACCCACGCGCGCTGGCCCGCGGCCCGCGCGGAGAGCTCCTCCAAGAGCCGGCTCTTGCCCGCGCCGGACTCGCCCTCCACCACCACGGCGCGCGAGCCGTCCTCGCGCACGCGCTCCAGCTCGCGCTCCAGCGTCGCCAGCTCCTCGCGGCGGCCCACGAAGGACGGCTCGGTGAGGCTCTGCCGGTGGTCGTGCGCGCCGGTGACGAGCGCGGGCTCCGCCTCACCGCGGGACAGCGCGGCCTCCAGCGCGTCCAGGTCCGCGAGCGCGGCGTCCGCGGACTGGTAGCGGTCGCGCGGGTCGGTCTGGCTCAGGCGGGCGATGAGCTCCTCCATCGCCAGCGGCACCTCCACGCCCACCGCCCTCAAGCGCGGGCGTGAGTCGAGGTGCAGCCGCAGCACCTCGCCCACGGTCGCGCCCTCCAGCGCGGGGCGGCCCGACAGCGCTTCGAAGAGCACCAGCCCCACGGCGTACAGGTCCGACGGCGCCTCCACCGGCTGGTTGATGAGCCCCGCCTGCTCCGGCGCCAGGTAGCGCGCGGTGCCCACGGGCAGGTCGCGCAGGGACGGATCCAACCGCTCGCTGCGCGACAGGCCGAAGTCGGTGAGCCACGCGGCGGACATCGGCGGGTCGCGCACCAGGATGTTGGAGGGCTTCACGTCGCGGTGCAGGACGCCCTCGCGGTGCGCCTCCGCGAGCGCCTGGAGCAGCCGCTGCCCCAGCACGATGGCCTCCGGCAGGGACAGGGGGCCGCGCAGCAGGCGCGCTTCCAGTGTCTCTCCATCCACCCACGGCGTGACGAGGTAGAGCAGGTCGGCGGAGGTGCCCAGGGCGCGCACGGGCACGAGCGCGGGGCCATGCAGCCGCGACAGCACCTCCGCCTCGTGCTCCAGCCGGTGGCGGGCCGTGGGGACGAACGAGGCCAGCGGCGTCACCTTCACGAGCACGCGCTCACGCGTGAGCAGATCCAACCCCTGCCAGGTGGAGATGCCCCGGCCGGCCTTGAGCCGCTGGCGCAGCTCGTAGCGGTTGCCCAGCCGCTGGCCCGGGTGTGGCTCCCTGGGGGGGTCGCCGGCCTGTTGGAAGCCTTGCGCCATTCAGTGCCCTCGCGAGCCCCCCGACCCTGCCGCTCCGGCGGCGCGGTCGGCCGGACGTCCCTCTTCCTCAAGCTGGGTTGCCGCCCGGGTCCCTACCAGGGGGGAGCAGCCCACGCCGTGCGCGCGCTGCCCGGGGCTTGAACAGTCGGCACGCGCCTGCTTCCCGGCCCCGCCTCCCGGTGCACCCTGCCCGTTCGTGGAGCAGGCGGCCCACCGTGCCGCCTGGCGGTTTTCCACGACGCCTGGTGCGTGAAACAGGCCGCGCTTCGTCCTGCATCCGACAGCCACGCGAATGCATGCGGCCAGCAGCGTTGCTGGAGGAAGGAAGGATGCCGCGCCGCGTTCAACGCGTGTGCTTGACTCGCCTGGTGGCCCGGCGGAAAAGCCGGTCGGGTCAGGCGGCCTCCCCCTTCCTTCCCCGCAGGCCGCCGAGGGAGCGCGGAATTGAAGCTCGCGACGCTCAGGGACGGAACCCGGGACGGTCGGCTCATCGTCGTCAAGCGGGACAACTCCGCCTACGCGCTGGCCACCAACGTGGCCCTCACGCTGCAAGCGGCCCTGGATGACTGGGGCCAGAAGGAGCCGCAGCTGCGCGCGCTGGCGCAGCAACTGGAAGCCGGCGCGGTGCAGAGCCGCCCGCTGGACGTGAAGGCGCTGCACGCGCCCCTGCCGCGCGCCTACGAGTGGGTGGACGGCAGCGCGTACATCAACCACGTGGTGCTGGTGCGCAAGGCGCGCAACGCGGAGCCGCCCGCCACGCTGCGCACGGATCCGCTGGTGTACCAGGGCGGCTCCGGCGACTTCCTCGCGCCCACGCAGGACATCCCCCTGCGCGACGAGGCGTGGGGCCTGGACTTCGAGAGCGAGGTCTGCGTCGTGCTGGGCGACACGCCCATGGGCACGCGGGCCGAGGACGCGGAGAAGCACATCAAGCTGGTGATGATCGCCAACGACGTGTCCCTGCGAAACCTCATCCCGGAGGAGCTGGCCAAGGGCTTCGGCTTCTTCCAGAGCAAGCCCGCCACCGCGTTCGGTCCCTTCGCGCTGACGCCGGACGAGCTGGGCCCCGCGTGGAGGGACGGCCGCGTGCACCTGCGCATGCGCAGCACGCTCAACGGCCAGCTGGTGGGGGACACGGACGCGGGCCCGGAGATGCACTTCTCCTTCCGCGACCTCATCCAGCACCTGACGCGCACGCGCACCTTCACCGCGGGCACCATCCTGGGCAGCGGCACGGTGTCCAACGAGGACCGCTCGCGCGGCATCTCGTGCCTCGCCGAGCGCCGGATGATTGAAACCATCGACGAGGGGAAGCCGAAGACGCCCTTCATGAAGCACGGGGACACCATCGAAATCGAGATGCTGGACGGCGAGGGGCACAGCCTCTTCGGCCGCATCTCCCAGACGGTGGTGAAGGCGCCATGAAGCACCTGCGGCTCTACAGCTACTGGCGCTCCTCCGCGTCCTGGCGCGCGCGCATCGCGCTGAACTGGAAGGGGCTCCCCTACGAGTACCTGGCGGTGCACCTGCTCAAGGACGGCGGCCAGCAGTTCTCCGCGGACTACCGCGCGGTGAACCCCATGGCCCGCGTGCCCACGCTGGAGTGGACGGAGGCAGACGGGCAGGCGCGCTCGCTGTCCGAGTCCATGGCCATCCTGGAATACCTGGAGGAGCGCGTGCCCTCGCCCGCCCTCCTGCCCACCGACGCGTACCTCCGCGCCAGGGCCCGCATGCTGGCGCAGATGGTGAACTCCGGGATGCAGCCCCTGCAGAACACGTCGGTGACGCTGCGCATCAAGAACGAGCTGAAGGCGGACGAGAAGGCCTGGGCGGCGCACTGGAACGTGCACGGGCTGACGGCGCTGGAGGCGGCGGTGCAGGCGACGGCGGGGCGTTATTGTGTAGGAGACGCAGTGTCGTTCGCGGACGTCCTGCTCATTCCGCAGCTCTACGGAGCGCGTCGGTTCGGTGTAGACGTGAAGCCCTATCCCACGCTGCTGCGCATCGAGGCGGCGTGCAACGAACTCCCCGCCTTCCAGGCGGCGCAGCCGGACCGGCAGCCCGACGCGCAGCCGGCGTAGTCACGAACCATCTTCTTCATTCACGAGGAGTCAGCGACATGGCCAAGCAGGAATCGCTGGGCATCAAGGCCCTGGAGAGCATCCACTGGTACGTGCATGACCTGGAGCGCAGCCGCCAGTTCTACACGAAGGGGTTGGACTTCGCGGAGGTGGCGGTGTCCGGGCCGGAGCTGGAGGCGCACGGCAAGCAGAAGTCGGCGCTGTTCCAGGCGGGCGAGATTGCCCTGGTGGTGAGCCAGCCCGTGGGCGAGGGCGGCCGGGCGTGGCGCTATCTGCGCAAGCACCCGGACGGCGTGGGCACGCTGAACTTCGAGGTGGAGGACGTGGAGAAGACGTTCAAGCTGCTGGAGCAGCGGGGCGCCACGTTCATCACGGACATCCAGCGCTTCACGGACGACGCGGGCGGCAAGCTGGCGTTCTTCTCCATCACCACGCCGTTCGGTGACACCACGTTCCGCTTCCTGCAGCGCAACAACTACAAGTCCATCTACCCGGGCTTCCAGGTGCACGCGCAGCCCAAGGGCGGCAAGAACAAGTACGGCTTCGACAAGCTGGACCACGTCACGTCGAACTTCCAGACGATGAAGCCCATGCTCCTGTGGATGGAGCACGTGATGGGCTTCGAGAAGTTCTGGCACATCGAGTTCCACACGGAGGACGTGGCGTCGCAGCAGAAGCGAGACCACGGCAGCGGCCTGAAGTCCGAGGTGATGTGGGATCCGAAGAGCGGCGTGAAGTTCGCGAACAACGAGCCCAAGTTCCCGTTCTTCAAGGCCAGCCAGATCAACATCTTCAACGAGGACCACCGCGGTGACGGCGTGCAGCACCTGGCCATCACGGTGAAGGACATCCTGACCTCCGTGAAGGACATGCGGCAGAACGCGGGCATCCAGTTCATGCCCACGCCGGGCTCGTACTACGACGCGCTGCCGGAGCGCATCCAGCGCATGGGCATCAAGAAGATCGACGAGGACATCAACGTCCTGCGCGACCTGGAGGTGCTCATCGACGGTGACAAGGAGCGCAGCTACATGCTCCAGATCTTCATGAAGGACGCGGCGAGCCTCTACAAGCAGGCGGACGCGGGCCCGTTCTTCTACGAGATCATCCAGCGCAAGGGCGACCAGGGCTTCGGCGGCGGCAACTTCCGCGCCCTGTTCGAGAGCATCGAGCGCGCGCAGAAGGCCGAAGGGCGCGTCTAGGTTTCACGCGTTCGTGGTGGAAGACCCCACCCCTCGCTCCCCTTTTCCGGGAGGCGGGCGGTGGGGTTTCTTCATTCCGGGAGTGGCCTATCTTCACGCCATGCGAATGCTCATGGGGCTGTTCGTGGCGGGCGCGCTGGGGTGGGGCTGTCAGGCCGCCGGGGTCGATGCTCGAACGAAGGCGCCGCGCGATTGCAGCGCCACGTATGTCGCCTGTGGTTGCGGCTGCTGCGGTGGAGTGGAGCCACAGGTGCAGTGTCTGTCCTGCGCGGACGGGGATGACCTCCAGGCCCTCATCAAGAAGGACCAGGAGGCGAAGAAGGATCCTCAGTGCGCCGTCATGGGCTGCTCCACCGGGACGAAGTACATGTACTGCGACGCGAATCCCCCATGACCTCTCCAGCGCAGCCCGGGACTGGGACGAGTGGGTCTGCCGGGTGTTCGAGGGCCGTCAGGCTTTGTCAGTCCCCTGACAGGGCGGCTGGGAGCGCGAGCCCGGACCCGGTCGCTCCTGTCCCTGGCGCACGACGCCTGCTGGTGGTCGAGGACACCTTCGCCATCCAGGGGCGCGGAGTCATTGTCGTTCCCGATGTGGACCTGGGCTCGGCGTGGCGACGGCGTGATTCGGGTGTCGCGGAGGCCGGGGTGGGCGCGGGCTCACCGCCACCCCGTGCCAACGCCTCCCGGTTCTTGAACATGATGAAGGCCCCCATCACGACGAGGAAGACGGAGAAGGCCCGCTTGAGGACCGCCTGCGAGACGTGGTGGGACGCCCAGGTTCCGAGGAGAATGCCCGCCACGGCGATGGCCGTGAAGATGCCGAGGTAGAGCCAGGGCACCTCGACGTGGCCGAGGTAGCCGGCGAAGCCCACGAAGGAGTTGAGGGCGATGACGAGCAGGCTCGTGCCCACGGCCTGCTTCATCGGCAGGCCCGCCAGGAGCACCAGCGCCGGGACGATGAGGAAGCCGCCGCCCACCCCGACGAGCCCCGTGAGCCCGCCCACGCCGAGGGCCGCCAGGGCCATGATGGGGAAGGACGCCTTGTGGGGCTCGGGCGCGCGCGCGGACTCCTTGCGCGCGGCGAGGGCGGCCTCCTTGCGGCCGTTGCGGAACATGAAGAGGGCGGCCACGAGCATCACCGTGGCGAAGAGCAGCAGCTGCAAGGCGCCAGAGACGAAGACGGCGAGGCGTGCTCCCGCGTAGGTGCCCGCCATGGCCACCGCGCCGAAGACCAGGGCCGCTCGGAGCTGGACGTTGCCCCTGCGCCAGTGGCTCGCCGCGCCGAAGAGGCTGGTGACGCCCACTACGGCCAGCCCCATGGCGATGGACTCCTTGGCCCCGAAGCCCAGGACGTACACGAAGATGGGCACGGTGATGATGGAACCGCCGCCGCCGAGCAGGCCGAGCGACAGGCCAATCAACGCCGCGAGCGAGAAGCCGAGGATGGGCATGGTGTCCGTTTCCGGCGCGGTGCGCGCTTCATCCCTGGGGTGCGCCTGGCTCGCGCACGGCGAGCATCCCGCCCGCCAGGTTGTAGAGGCGTTGGAAGCCGCCGCGGGCGAGCGCCTGCGCCGCCTTCGCGGAGCGGCCACCCGAGCGGCAGATGAGCAGCAGCGGCCGTTCCCGCGGCCACGAAGCGGCCGCCGCCTCCAGCGTGCCCAGCGGGACGAGCTCCGCTCCGGGAAGGTGGCCCAGGGGACCTGTGAACTCGTCCGGCTCGCGCACGTCGATGCGCCGCACCTCGGGGCCGAGCGTGTCGAGCTGTGAGGGCGTGACGTCCTGATAGGGGTGGGGTGTCATGGCTTGCTCCCGTTGGGAGAGGGCAGGGGACTCAAGCCCCCTGCGGTGAAGGCGCCGTGTGCCCACAGGCGCGGTTGGCTGGGACTGCAAGGTCGATCTCCTTGGGCCTGGGCAGGTGGAGGTTCTCCATGATGGCGACGAACTCCTCCCGGCTCTTTCCCGCGACGCGCGGGTTGTGCCGCTTCTCCTCGCCGATGCTCGTCACCATGTGACCGTGGTAGTCGTGCGCGGGGTAGACGCGCGTCTCGTCTGGCAGGCGGAAGAGGACGCGGGTGAGGCTGTCGTAGAGCTGGCTCGCGTTCCCGTTCTGGAAGTCGGTGCGGCCGTTGCCTCGCACGAGCAGCGCGTCGCCGGTGAAGACGCGGTCGGCCAGGAGGTAGCTGACGCTGTCATCCGTATGGCCCGGGGTGGCGAGCACCTGGAAGACGAGCTGCCCGACGCGGACCTCGTCCCCGTGGCGCACCTGGACGTCGGCGCAAGCGGCACCTCCCACGCCCCCCACCACCGTGGCCTGCGTGCGCTCGCGCAGCACGCCGGACGCGGTGACGTGGTCCGCGTGCACGTGGGTATCGAAGACGTGGGTGAGGGTGAGGCCCAGCTCGCCCACCAGTCGCAGGTCCCGGTCGGCCTGCTCCAGCACGGGGTCGATGAGGACGGCCTGTCGCGTGGCCTCGTCGCCGAGGAGATAGGTATAGGTCGAGGACTCTAGGTCGAAAAGCTGGCGGAAAATCATGTCGGTGCCTCCTGTCCGTGAGAGCCGGGGGCGGCGCAAAAGGATTCAAGACCTTCCCCTGGCGGAATCCCCCATCCTCCAATCTGGCTCTCACAAGACATGATCTCCTCCTTCCTCCCTCCCCTCCTGGGTGGGGCGCTCATCGGCCTGAGCGCCTCCTTGCTCCTCTTGGCCAATGGCCGGGTGGCCGGCATCAGCGGCATCGTGGGCTCGCTGCTGGCGCCCGTGCGCGGCGACATCTCCTGGCGCGTGCTCTTTTTCGCAGGACTGCTCACCGGCGGCCTGCTGCTGGCGTGGCTGCGCCCTGGCTCCTTCCCCGCTCCCGAGCCCTTGCGGGCGGGCGGCGCCTTGCTGCTGGTGGGGGCCGGACTGCTGGTGGGGCTCGGCTCGCGGCTGGGCAATGGCTGCACCAGCGGGCATGGCGTCTGTGGCATCAGCCGGGGCTCGGCCCGCTCCATCGCGGCCACGCTCACCTTCATGGCCACCGGCGTCCTCACCGTCTTCCTGGCCCGCCACGTCCTCTAGGGAAAGCCCCCCATGCGCTCGAACCTCAGTGCGTTTCTCAGCGGCCTGCTCTTCGCCCTCGGCCTGGGCCTCGGCGGCATGACGGACCCGGCCAACGTCCTCGGCTTCCTCGACCTCGCCGGTGACTGGGATTACCGGCTCGCGTTCGTGATGGGCGGCGCCATCGCCGTGCACGCGGCGCTGCGGCCCCTCATCCACCAGCGCGAGCGGCCGCTCCTCGCCGCGAAGTTCCCCGCCCTCGCCGCCAGGAGGGTGGACCGACAGCTCCTCGTGGGCGCGGCGCTCTTCGGCGTGGGCTGGGGGCTCGGCGGCTACTGCCCCGGCCCCGCGCTCACGTCGCTCGCCACCGGCGCGACACGGTTGCTCGTCTTCGTGCCAGCGATGTTCGCCGGCATGTACCTTGCCCGGGTGCTGCGAGCGCCGCGCAAGGAGGATGGCCCGGGAGGCATCCTGACGACCGGGCAGGCCTCGTCCCGGATGTGACGGGGCCCGTGCAGGAGGAGATCAGGTGATGTCGACGCGAACCGATGAGCAGCTGATGGAGGCCGCGCGCGCTGGCGACGACAAGGCGCTGGATGAAGTCCTCGCCCGCCACGAGAAGCAGGTGTACCGCTTTGGCCTGCGCATGTGCGGCTCGGAGGAGGACGCCAAGGAGGTGCTCCAGGAGACGCTGCTCGCGGCCTTCCAGGGCCTCCACGCGTTCCGGGGCGACGCGGCGCTGTCCACGTGGCTGTATCAGGTGGCCCGCACGCACTGCTTCCGCCTGCGCCGCAGGCGCGTCGGAGCGCCCGAGGAGTTCCAGCCCCTCGACGCTCCCGCGGCCACCCACGTCGCCGCGGAGGAGGCCACCCCGGACATGGCCTCCCACGCGCGGCGGATGGGAGAGGTGTTGCAGGCGGCCATCCTCGCGCTGCCGGAGGCCCACCGGGAGGTGCTCATCCTCCGGGACGTGGAGGGCCTCCCCGCGGAGGAGGCGGCGAAGGTGGTGGGCATCGAGGTGCGGGCGCTCAAGAGCCGGCTGCACCGCGCGCGGCTCCAGCTGCGCGAACACCTCTCCACGCTGATGGGAGAGGGCGCCCGGGGGCAGCCCTCCGGCTGCCCGGAGCTGGCACAGGAGCTCTCCGGGTTCGCCGCGCAGGAGGTGGACCAGGCCACCTGCGTGCGTCTGGAGGACCACCTGTCGCGCTGCCCTCGCTGTACCGACGCGTGCGACTCGCTCAAGCGCACGGTGTCCCTGTGCCGGCGCATCCCGGGGGACAAGGTTCCCGCCCCCGTGCGCGCGGCGGTGCGCCAGGCGCTGTCACGCGCGCTGCCGTCAGCCGTTACGAGGCCGTGAAGGGCAGGGCGGCCACCGTGACCGAGCCCATGCCGTCGCCCAGGGTCAGCTCCGTGCCCGGCTCCAGCGAGTCGCGGTGCACGTAGCCCAGGGCCACCCGCTGGCCCTTCACCGGGGACGTCACCACGCTGGTCACCCAGCCCACCTTCTTCTCCCCCTTGCGCAGCTCCGTGCCGGGCGCCACGTCCTTCTCACCCAGCAGGAGCCCCGCCAGCTTCCGGTTCATGTGCCCGCGGAAGGTGGCCCGGGCGATGACCTCCTGCCCGATGTAGCAACCCTTGTTGTAGGAGATGGCGTTCGTGAGGTTCGCCTCCAGCGGGATGGTGGTGTCCACCATGTCCTGCCCGTAGCGCGGCACCCCCGCCTCCACCCGCACCCGCTCCAGCGCCTCGAACCCCAGCGGCTTCAGCCCGTGCGCCCCGCCGGCCGCGACCAGCGCCGCCCACACCGCCTCCAGCCCCGCGCGCGGCACCAGCACGTCCACGCCGGACAGCCCGCCCGGCAGCGCGGTCCCCAACAGCCACACCTCCTGCCCGGCGAGGGTGGCCTTGCGGCTGGCCAGGGGCGCCAGCGGCTCGAAGGGGCCGCCCAGGGCGGCGGCCAGCGCCTGGGCCGTCCGGGGGCCGAGCAGCTTCAGCCAGCCCTGGTCCGGGGTGCCGTCGTGCAGCTCCGCGTCCTCGGAGATGAGGTATTTGTCCAGGAACTCCCGCACCTTGGCGCCCAGGCCGGGCTCCAGGTCCAGGAGCAGGTCATCCTCCCGCTTGAGGATGCGCGCATCTCCCACCATGGCGCCCTTCACCGTGATGAAGGCGGCGTAGGCGGCCGAGCCCACCGGGAGGTTCTTCACCTCCTGGGTCACCATGCCGTGGAGGAAGGAGGCGCGATCCTCCCCCGTTATCCGGAGGATTTCGCGGTAGGACGCATCGTGCAGTGCCACGGCGTCGCGGGCCGCGCCATACTCCGCGCCCACGTCTCCATACCCGGCCACCACTTCGCGGCCACCCACCGGAATGAAGCGGGCACCCACCCGCTCGTGAACAAAATGCAGCGTCAGCGGTTCCATGCCCGTCGCTATATAGAGGCGCAGGAGCGGATGCCACGATGGATGTGAAGCAGCTTGCGGCCTTCCAGGGCTTCTCAACGGAGAAGCTCCAGAAGCACCCCGTCTTCCAGTCCGGTCGCTTCTTCCTCGACGTCTACTGCCTGGCCCCGGGCCAGGCGCAGAAGCCCCACCGGCACGCCACGTCCGACAAGGTGTACCTCGTGCTGGAGGGAAGCTGCTGCTTCCGCATCGGCGACGAGGAAGCGGCGCATGGCCCCGGTTCCACCCTCTTCGCCCCCGCGGGCATCGAGCACGGCGTCGTCAACGACGGCCCGGACAACGCCCGCCTCCTCGTCTTCATGACCCCGCCTCCGGAGCACGCATGAGCAAGAAGGCCCCGACCCCGGCCGCCCCCGTCCCCACCCGCGGCGCACTCGCGCTGCTGGTGCTGGGGCTCGTCACCAGCGGGCTCGCCGTCTACCAATGGCTGGAGCTGCTCACGGTGCGCGCCGGCGGCACCACCGCGTGCAGCATCAGCGAGACCGTCAACTGCGCCACCGTCTGGAACTCGGACTTCGCCAGCGCCGTGCACGACACGCTGGGCATCCCCATCGCGGGCCTGGGCCTGGTGTGGGGGCTCGCCGCCGTGGGGCTCGCCGCGCTGTATCTCGCCTGGGCGAAGGCGGGCCGCTCCGTGCGCCCGGCCGGCAACGGCCTGCGGCTCTTGGCCATCGCGGGCGTCGTCTCCATCATCGTCTTCGCCACGGTCAGCGCCCGGCTGGGCGTGGTGTGCCCCACCTGCATGGGCACCTACGCGCTGGTGCTCGCCTTCACGGGCGTGGCCTGGCGCGGCCTGCCCGGGCCCTTCCTGCCCCAGGCGGGCGAGTGGGGCGACACCCTGAAGTGGACCGTGGGCATCTCCGCCGTCGCCTTCGTGGCCATGCAGATGCCCGGCCGGGCCACGCCGCACGCGTCGAAGCCCGGTGACGTCCTCATCCAGGGGGCCGCCGCCCGGGCGAAGGCGATGGACACCCCCAACACCCCCGCGCCGGCGCAGCCCGCGCCGCCGGCCACGCTGGACGCGTTCATCGCCAGCCTGCCGCAGGACCAGCGCCAGTTCCTGGCGGACGCGCTGGCCATGTACCGGGCCGCCACGCCGAAGCTCGCCGCCTATCCGCCGCGCGCGCTCTACGGCCCCGCGGACGCGCCGGTGAAGGTGCTGGAGTGGACCGACAGCAAGTGCCCCCACTGCAAGGCGCTGGTGGAGGAGCTGGCCTACATCAAGCAGTACGCCCCCCAAGGCATGCTGTCCGTGGAGGCGCGGCAGTTCCCGCTGGATGGCCAGTGCAACCCGGCCATCCCCAACCGCGGCGGGCCGGACGCCCTCAGCGTGCGCTGCGCCGCGGCCCGGGCCACCGTGTGCCTGGAGGGCGCGAAGGACTTCTGGGAGCTGCGCGAGAAGCTCTTCGCCGCGCAGGCCTTCCTGGACACCGACAAGGTGATGGAGCTCGCCAGCTCCGGCTCCGTGGCGCGCCCCCAGTTGGAGGCGTGCATGACGGCGCCGGAGACCATCGGGAAGCTGCGCCAGGATGTGGAGTACGCCATGCGCTACAACATCCAGGGCACGCCGCTGGTGCTGGTGAACGGCCGCGAGGTCCCCCCGTCCGCGGCGCTCATCTACTCGCTGGTGCTGGCGAGCGGCAATCCGGACGCCCCCGCCTTCAGCGCCCTGCCGCCCGCGCGCTCGCGCGGCGCCGCCGGGGGGCACGAGGGCCACGCCCACCCGTAAGGGGACACCTCATGGGCAAGCGCGACAAGAAGGACGAGGCCCCGCCGCCGGGGCCCTTCAACAACCCCTTCGCCGCCCTGTCCGCGCAGCGGGACGCGCTGCCCGCGGGGCCGCCTCCGCCCGCGCCCCAGGAGCAGTCGGCGCGGAAGCCGGAGGCCAAGGGGCCCGCGCGCGCCGTGGTGCGCATGGAGCGCAAGGGCCGGGGCGGCAAGGAGGTGACGGTGGTGGAGCAGCTGGGGCTGCCCGCCGCGCAGCTGGACACCTGGCTCAAGGCGCTCAAGGGCGGCCTGGGCTGCGGCGGCGTGGTGGAGGACGACGCGCTGGTGTTGCAGGGCGACCAGCGTGAGCGGCTTCCCGCGCTGCTGGAGGCGCGGGGCGTGCGCAAGGTCGTCGTCGGCTGAAAAAAGAGAAGGGGAGCAGGGCGCGAGGCCCGCTCCCCCTCTGACGCGCGGCGCGTGGGACTACAGCGCGGCGATGATGGCGTTGGTGAACTCGGCGGTGGTGGCGCTGCCGCCCAGGTCGCCGGTGCGGACCTTGGACTCGCCGCCGTAGACCTTCTGGATGGCGTTGCCCATGCGCTGGGCCGCCTCCTTCAGGTCCAGCCACTCCAGCATCATCACCGCGGACATCATCAGGGCGGTGGGGTTCGCGATGCCCTTGCCCGCGATGTCCGGGGCGGTGCCGTGCACGGCCTCGAAGACGGCGGTGCGCTCGCCGATGTTGGCGCCCGGCACCATGCCCAGGCCGCCCACCAGGCCCGCGCACAGGTCGCTGACGATGTCGCCGTAGAGGTTCTCCAGCACCATCACGTCGAAGCGGGTCGGGTCCTTCACCAGCTGCATGCAGAGGTTGTCGATGATGACGTCATCGAAGGTGATCTCCGGGTACTCGCGGCTCACCTTGCGGCAGCAGTCCAGGAAGAGGCCGTCCGACAGCTTCATGATGTTCGCCTTGTGGATGGCGGACACCTTCTTGCGGCCGTTCTTCTTGGCGTACTCGAAGGCGAAGCGCGCGATGCGCGTGGAGGCCTTCTCCGTGATGACCTTGATGGCCTCCACGACGCCCGGCACCACGATGTGCTCCAGGCCCGCGTAGAGGTCCTCGGTGTTCTCACGGACGACGACCAGGTCGACGTTCTCGTAGCGCGTCTTGACGTTGGGGACGCTCTTCACCGGGCGCAGGGACGAGTACAGGTCCAGCCGCTTGCGCAGGCCCACGTTCGCGGACGGCAGGCCGCGGCCCACCACGGTGCCCGTGGGGCCCTTGAGCGCCACGCCGCTGCGCAGCACCGCCTCCACCGTCTCGTCCGGGAGGTTGGTGTTGAACTTGGCCACGACCTCCGTGCCCGCGTCCTTGAACTCGAACTCCAGGGGGACCTTGAGGGCTTCGAGGACGCGGATGGTGGCCGCCGTAACCTCGGGGCCGATGCCATCGCCATTGATGACCGTCACAGTGCGCGTGTTCGCCATGGGGGCGGTTCACACCACAAATCCGGGAGGGCCGGAAGGGCGAAAGCGGCCGGGATTCACCCCGGGGCATGGCCCCCATCAGCCGGGGTGGTGGACCGTCTGGCCGCCCGGCAGGGGGGCCGTGGGGGACCCCGCGTGTGTGTGTCAAACATGTATCCGCCGCGGGCTCGCGGCGTCTGTCGTTGCTCCAGGCGCTCGCGGCGGCGGCCCGGGGGCCGGCTCAGTGGTCGAACGGGTGCGGCGCGCTGGGGCGCCCGCCCGTCGTGGGTCGCGGGCGCTTGCGGCGCTGGATGGCGTAGGGCCGGTAGAAGGATTCCCAGAGCGCGGCCCGGCGCCCTCGCGGCCGGGTGCGCAGCTCGCCCAGCGGCGCCCGGATGAAGAAGGACGCGGTGAAGAGATACGCCGCCCCCACGGTGAGGAACAGCAGCGCGAACATCACCACCGGCCCCGGTATCCAGGCCACGTGCGCCCGGTCCACGAAGTCCGAGAAGTCTCGCGGCGGTCTCGGGTGGCTGTAGACCTTGAAGAACCAGGTCACCAGCAAGACGATGAGGATGGGTCCATAGGCGCGGTTGAGCCGCGTCGCGATGGCGGACACCAGCGACAGCTGGATTTGCGGCCGGGACATCTCCACCGCCAGCTCGCGCAGCGCGTCCGGATCCACCGGCTCGCGCCGCAGCATGGGCGCCCACCAGCCATCCTCCAAGAGACGCACGCGGCGGTTCCACAGGTCGTAGTAGCGGTAGCGCCGCGCCTCGATGAGCAGGAAGGACACCACCATCCAGATGCCCACCAGGAACGTGACGTGCGAGCCTTCCGGTGACGCGAAGCCAAAGGAGATGACCGCCGCCGTCGTGGTGAGCGCCCAGTTCGTGGTGGTGTCCAGCCGCGTCCGCCACGTGTCCGAGCGGCTCAGCTCGCCACGGTAGAGCTGCGCCATGGCCTGCTGGGAGACCTCGGGCTGCTCCAGGTCGTTCTTCCTGTGCTCCTTGACGCTCATCCGTGACAGCAAAGGTGGGGACGGCCGCTCGCGATGGCCAGGGCGTCCGGGCGGACAGGCGCTCGTGACCCGTGACGGGCGCACCCCCTGTGGAGTGTCTGACATTGCCGCGCCGGGAGGAGACGTGGGGCGGGTGGCCCGGAGGCGGGAGCGTGCGCATCGTGCGCCCTTGAGCGTGCCTTCCTCTCATGACGCCATCACCGCGCTGTCGGGGCTGCTCTCGGACGAGGGCGAGCGCATCACGCGCCTGTGGTCCAAGCGCCTGCGCGCGGAGACGTACGACGTGGAGGTCCCCGGCCGGGACCTGCGCGCGCCGCTGCGCCATCTGCTGGATGAGCTTGCCCGGCTGCTCGAGGACCGGGGCGAGGACGCCGTGCGGCTGTGGCCGGAGGTGGTGCGCTCCCACGGGGCCTTCCGGTACGACCAGAACTTCGAACCGGAGGACCTGACCCGCGAGTTCAAGTCGCTCCAGGAGGTGCTGCTCTACGTCTACGCGCGCCGCAACGGGGGCGCCATCGACGCGGACGTGGCGGAGCTGGTGTCGGAGCTCGTCTGGGAAGCGGACGCGTCCGCGCAGGCCTCCTACGCGCGCGTGCTCAAGACGGAGGAGGTGCGCTTCCGCGAGGCGGCGGTGATGGAGTCGGTGCTCAACCACGTGGAGGTGGGCATCCTCCTGGCGGAGACGGACGGGATGGTGTCCTTCGCCTCGCCGCCGGTGAGCCGCCTGATGGGCGTGCCCATGCGCGCGGTGGTGGGCGCGCGCGCCGCCAGCTCGTTGGGGCCCGTGCTCATGCAGGTCAACGCGCGGCATCCCACGGGAGAGCCCTTCAAGGTGCAGGACATGCCCTTCCTGCGCGCGCTGCGCGAGAAGGCTCCGGTGCGCGGCGTGATGATGCAGCTGGAGCGCCCCGGCGGCGGGGACGCCACGCTGGAGATGAGCGCCACGCCGGTGTGGGAGGAGGACAACGTCCTGGCCGGCGTCATCCAGACCTTCAGCGACCGCACGGAGGCGGCCGTGAAGACCAAGGCCCTGGAGAACGCGCACGACGAGGTGCGCAGGCTCCAGGGACAGCTGTTGCGGCGCACCCGCCAGCAGGCCCTGGGACAGCTGGCGAGCGGCGCCGCGCACGCGCTCAACAACTTCCTCAACGTGCTGCGGCTGCGCATCACGCTCCTGCAGCGCGAATACAAGCCCGAGCACGTGGAGGCGCTGGACAAGACGGTGCGCCAGATTGGCGAGCTGGTGGCGCGGCTGCAGGAGTTCAGCGTGCAGCGCACCGAGGAGCGCCTGGCCAACGTGCCGGTGGACCAGACGGTGCGCGAGGCGCTGGAGCTGGCCCGGGGCGAGCTGGAGCAGCGCGAGCACCCGGTGCACGCGGAGCTGGACCTGGGCTTCCCGTGGGGCGTGAAGGTGGACGCGGGCTTCTTCCGCGAGCTCATCGTCAACCTGCTCCTGTCCGCGCGCGACCGGATGGAGGGCGGCGGCACGCTGGTGGTCCGCACCCGTCCCAGGGGCGAGGACTGGCTGGAGATGCGCCTGGAGGACGGCGGGCGTCCCTACGCGCAGGACGAACTGGTGGGCCTGTTCGACCCGCTGCGCAGGGATCCGGGCGCGCCGCAGTTCTCGCTGTTCCTGGCCGTGGCGCGCACGCAGGTGCAGCGCTGGGGCGGAGAGCTGACGGTGGAGAACCGGCGCGACGGCTCGGGGGCGAGCTTCATCGTGCGGCTGCCGCGCTTCGGCGAAGGCACGGCGGGCATGCCCCTGCCCTCCGAGCCGCAGCCCTCGCGGATGCCAGGGCCTCCGCCGCACATTCCCATGCGAGCGCGCCGCGTGCTGGTGGTGGACGACGACCTGGACAACGCGCGGATGATGGCCGAGGTGCTGGGCGAGGAGGGCTACGACGTGCAGGTGGCGCACAGCCCGGAGGTGGCCCTGCACATGTGGGAGCGGAATCCGTACGACGCCGCGCTGCTGGACGCGGTGATGCCGGAGATGACGGGCTGGGAGCTGGCGCGCGAGCTGCGGCGGCACACGCCCCAGGCGCTGCTGGCCATCGTCACCGGCATGGACGTGCGGGGACAGAACCGCGCGAGCCTCGCGCAGGTGGACGCCGTGTTCCGCAAGCCCATCGACGTGGGCGCGCTGGACGACTTCCTCTCCCAGAACCGGAGCGAGGAGGAGCCCTCCTCCGAACCGGTGGAAACTCACGACGCGACGCATTGAGAGGCCTGCCGCTCCGGCGTGTTTCCATTTTTCCGTTCTGTTTCTCAATTCCTGTCGTGGATATCCCGTAGGGGCTGATACTGTCTGTGTGTGTGATTGATTCCCGGTTTCTCAGGGCCTAGGGTCTGCATTGCCTTTTCAAGGCGAAGCAAACCCTCATCCCCCTCAACCAGGAGTCAGCCATGAAGAAGGTCCTCGCGCTTCAGCAGCTCGCGGCGAAGGAGAACGAGTGTCTGCGGGACAGCACGAGCAGCCTCCAGTGCAGCCTCACCTGCGCGCGCTGAAGAGGTCGTGACGCTCCCCTGGAGGGAGCAGGTCACCCGCCTGGATTCCGCCGGGCGGGTGGCCGCGGTTCTCCACCTGTCACGACCTGGAGCCTCGCATGGAGGAGTTCGCTTCCTTCACCTTCATCGACCCGGATTACTTCGAGCCGCTGGGCCGTCTTCCCGCCCGCTCCGTCTATCCAGACGTGCTCGCGCCGCTCCTGCCGGAGGACTGGAAGCTCTCCCGGTTCGATGTCTGGTTCCAGGCCCACCCGGAGCGCGTGGCGCTCCAGCCGCAGGGCTTCAAGATCCACGTCTCCTCCACCGCGGCGCAGGCGCCGGAGGTCTTGCGCCGGGTGGCGCGGGAGTGCTTCCGCGCGGGCGTGACGTTCAAGTTCGTCGCGGACCCCGTGCTGCTGCGCTTCCTGAACTCGAAGCGGTACGCGCGGGGCGGCTCGGGGAAGTTCGTCACGCTCTATCCCCCGGACGAGGCCACGTTCCTGTCGCTGGGCGAAGCGCTGCATCAGGCGACGCGCGAGCTGGAGGGGCCGTACATCCTGTCCGACAAGCGGTTCCGGGACAGCAAGGTGGTCTACTACCGCTACGGCGGCTTCGTGCGGATGACGCGGCTGAAGGTGGACGGGACGCGGTCGCTGCTCATCCACCGGCCGGATGGGGCGGCCGTCCTGGACGTCCGCACGCCGTACTTCCAGCTTCCGGAGTGGGTGAAGGATCCGCTGCCGGACGAACCCGAACCCGAAGGGGATGACTCCGGGCTCCTGAACGGGCGCTACCAGGTGCTGGAGGCGCTGGCGTTCACGAACTCCGGCGGCATCTACAAGGCGGTTGATCAGCGCACGGGGCGCACCGTCTGCCTCAAGGAGGCGCGGCCGCATACGGAGACCTGGCTGGGCGAGGGGCGGACGGTGGACGCCGTCACCGCGCTCCAGTGGGAGCACGACAACCTCCAGCGCCTCCAGGGCCTGCCGTGCGTCCCCCTGCTCATCGAGCGGTTCCAGGAGTGGGAGCACACGTTCCTCGTCACGTCCTTCGAGGAGGGCGAGCCCCTGGCCCACGTCCGCGTGAGCGAGGACTTCATCCTGCTCACCCGCATGGACGACCCCCGGCACGTCGTCCGGTGCTGCGTGGCGTGGCGGAACGTGGCGCTGCGCCTGCTGGACGCGGTGGTGTCCATCCACGCGCGGGGCCTGCTGGTGGGGGACATCTCGCCGGGCAACGTCCTGCTGGACCGGACCACGGGCGCGCTCAAGCTCATCGACTTCGAGGCCGCGCAGGAACACGGCAAGCCGTCGGTGTTCTCCGTGCAGTGGTTCAACCCGGGCTTCCGCGCGCCGGCGCGCAGACAGGTGCCCATGCTGGAGCCGTTCGACGATTTCTACGCGTGCGGCATGCTGCTCTACAACCTCGTCTGCCCCACGCAGAACCTGCTGGAGCTGGATCCGAAGCACCCGGTCTTCCGGATGCTCGACGCGTTCGTGGACGCGGGCCTGCCCGTGCAGGTGCGGAGCATCATCCAGGCATTGCTGGACGGACGCGTGGACGCCGCGCGACAGGAGGCGGAGGCATGGACTCCCTCGAACCTGTGACGCCGCTCGTGCCGGAGGCCGGGCTGCTGCGGGAGACCGTGCGCGGGCTCGCGCGGCACGTGGTGGCGTCCATGGACGTGCAGCGGACGGACCGGCTCTTCCCGTGCGACCCGCACGCGTTCCAGACGAACCCGCTGAACGTGGCGTACGGCGCCTGCGGCACGGCGCTGTTCCTGCACGATGCGCTGGGCGAGGTGCCCACGGCCGTGCGCGAGTGGCTGCTCGCGCAGCCCGTGACCGCGGACGTGTATCCGCCGGGGCTCTATTCAGGCATGGCGGGCGTCGCGTGGACCTTCCTGGAGCTGGGCCTGCCCGAGCGGGCCTGGGCGCTCCTGGAGCATGTGCCCGCGTCGCCGTTGGCCTTCGCGGCGGCGGACCTGTTCAACGGCGCCGCGGGCTGGGGCCTGACCGCGCTGGCGTTCCATCTGCGCACGCGGGAGGAGAAGGCGCTGGGGTGGGCCTGTCTGGCGGCGGAGCACCTGCTGAAGTCCGCGGAGCGCTCTCCGGCGGGAGCGCTCTATTGGCGCGAGGCAGGCCAGCCCGCCATCAAGCTGGGCTTCGCATACGGCGCGAGCGGCGTGGGCTTCTTCCTGTTGTCGCTCTGGCGCGTCACGAACGAGGCGCGCTACCTGGAGGCGGCGCGGCGGGCGATGGACTTCGACCTGGCGCACGCGAAGGAGCGGGAGGGCGCCTGGGTCTGGGGTACGGCTACGGATGACGGAGGCCACCGGCCCTACTGGCTCCAGGGCGGAGGCGGCATTGCCTCCGCGCTGATCCGCTTCTTCGAGGTGCTTCAGGAGGAGCGCTATCTGGACGCCGCGCACCGGGCGGCGAAGGGCTGCAATGTGTTCTTCGCCGCGGCGCCCCACCTGTTCGAGGGGCTGGCTTCCATGGGTGAGACGCTGCTCGACCTGTATCGGGTGACGGGGGAGCCCCGCTATCTGGAGCAGGCTCGCAGGAAGGCGACGCAGACGTTGCTGTTCCGCATCGAGCGGCCGGAAGGGCTGGCGTTTCCGGGCCGGCACCTGCTGCGCATCAGCCACGACTACGGCATGGGCGGGGCGGGCATCGGGCTGTTCCTGCATCGATTGGTGGGGCAGGGGCCCCGGAGGTTCCACGACCTCTCCCCGCCGAAGTGAGGACGCGGGGCTGGGCGCTCCGGGCGTGGACCATTAAAGTCCGCGCGTGATTTCCCCGGCGGAACTGGAGCGCCTGCGCCGCAAGGTGGAGGCGGGTGAAGTGCTCAGCGGCGCGGAGCTGGAGGCGCTGCGTGCGGAGGCCGCGCGGACTCCCGGACCTACGCTGCGCCTCACCGTGGCGCATGCGCTGGTCAACGCGAACGCGGAGCGCGAAGCCCTGCCGTTGATGCAGGCGCTGCGGCGTGACTTCCCCAAGGACCTCCAGGTGCGCCTGGGGCTCGCTCGCGCGCTGCTGGGGCTGGAGCGGCATCGGGAGGCGGAGGCCGAGCTGCGCGAGGCGCTGGTCCTGAGCCCCGGCGACCCGGAGGCCCTCAAGGTGCTGGCCGTGCTCGCGCTGCGGCAGGGCGAGGGTGCGCGCGCCCGCGCCTACGTGGCCGAGGCCGTGGAGCGGGACCCCTTCGACGAGGAGGCGAAGCTGTTGCGCGCGGAGCTGGAGGCCGCGGACCTGCCTCCGCCTCCCGCGCCCGAGGAGCAGGTGCTGCGCCCGGAGTTCACCGCCGCGCTCACCGCCGCGCTGGGGCGTGCGGGCATCGCCTTCCGGCGCCAGGGCCGGGACCTGCTGGTGAAGCTGGCCTCGGGCGGCGTGGGCCGCGTGGACGTGGGCTCGCTGTATGCCGCGTACCAGGAGGCCCCGGGCACGCAGGGGCTCACCGCGCACGTGGAGGCGCTGGCTTCGCGGCTGGGCGGCTTGTCCTCGGGCGTGGGTGCCGCGGGCGTGTCCCTGGATGCGCTGCGCCCGGTGCTGCGGCCCTCGGGCTTCGTGGCGGGGACGCAGGGCGCGCTGTTCCGTCCGGGGCCCGCGGGCCTGGAGGTCTTCTACGTGCTGGAGGACGCGGAGTTCATGCGCTACCTGCCGGCCTCCGCGCTGAAGGACGCCGGGCTCACGCTCGAAGCGGTGGACGCGGCGGCGTGGCACAACCTGGAGCCGCGGCCCGCGGACGTGCGGCCCGTCGTCATCGACCAGGGGGAGGTGCGGCTGGCGGAGGCGTTCTCCGGCGTCTGGGCGGTGGCGGGCGGCGACGGGCACGACGGTGCACGGCTGCTCACGAAGTCGCAGCGCCGCAGGTTGGATGCCGCCACGGGCGGAGGTCCGCTGCGCGTGAGCCTGGGGCGTCGTGAGATGGCGCTCCTGTGCCGGGACGCGGATGGCGAATCGGTGCGGAGGCTCGCTGAGCTGGGACATGCGCCGGACGGCGTGCCCGGGCTGTTCGTGCTGGACGGAGACGCGCTGCGGGCTGCGTGACCTACGCGCCCAGCGCCCGCTGATACACCTTCAAGTCCTGCTCGCTGAAGAGGACCACGGTGACGCGCTCCAGCTCCGGCCGCCGCGCCAGGGCCGCGCGGATTTCACGCAGCGCGATGGGCGCGGCCCGTTCAATGGGGAAGCCGTAGGCGCCCGTGGAGATTGCGGGGAACGCCACCGTGCGCAGCCCGTGCTGCTCCATCAACGCGAACGTGCTCCGGTAGCACGAGGCCAGCAGTTCGTCCTCGCCGCGGTCCCCGCCCCACCATGAGGGGCCCACCGCGTGGATGACGTGGGCCGCGGGCAGCCGGTAGCCCCGCGTGATGCGCGCCTCTCCGGTGGGACAGCGGCCCAGCGTGCGGCACGCCGCGAGCAGCTCCGGCCCCGCCGCGCGGTGGATGGCACCGTCCACGCCGCCGCCACCCGACAGGCCGGAGTTCGCCGCGTTCACGATCGCGTCCGCCGCGACGCGCGTGATGTCTCCCTGGATCAACTCCAACCGTTCCGTCATCCCGCGCTCCCCACCGGCAAGGTCTCCACGAACCGCACCTCGCGGAAGCCCAGCGTGAGCAGCAGGCCTCGCAGCGAGCGTTCCGCGGACTGACGCGCCTTCTCCTGGAGGCGCCGGTCCTGCCGCACCTCTTTTTCAAAGGCCAGGCGCGCCTTTTCCAGCAACTGCGCCGTCTGCGCGCTGTCCAGGTTGGAGTCGATGACCTCCGTCTCCCCGGGCCGCAGCGCCACCGTGACTTGCAGCGGCGGCAGGAGCACGTCCACGCGCGTGCCCACGGCGTGCAGGTGGCTGGCGTCGAAGCGCTGGAAGTCGAAGCCCAGGTGCGCGTCCGCGAACACGATGGCGCGGCCGTGCGGGTTCTGGAGCGTGTAGCTGGCCCAGAGCAGCACGTCCTTCCACAGCGCGTCCGTGGCCTGCGGCTCCGGCGTGAACGTGACCTTCTTGTAGAGGGACACGTCCAGCGTCTCCAGCCGGGCCACCTCGCGCATCTGTTCCACCACCGCCGCCGTGTCCGGCAGCCGGGGAGCCGTGGGACGCAGCAGCCCCCAGGCTGCCAGGGCGCCGAGCGCCAGCGCGGCGAGGAGGGACAGGGCTCGCGAGACGTTCTTCGCCATGGGCGGGAAGTCTACCCGCTTCCGCACCGGGGGCGTTCTGGGGCAGCGTGCGGACGCGGGCTTCCGGACAGGGACTCGCGAAGGAGTAGCGCAGGATGGAGCTGACGGACGTGGAGGCGGAGGCCCTGGGTTCCCAGGGATACTTCGTGCGGGACGCCTTCCTTGGTGAGGCGCGGGCGCTGGCGGCAAGGGCCGCGGCGCTCGCGCGAGTGGAGGCCGGAATGCTGAAGCCCGCAGGCATCCGGCGCGGCGCGGACCACGCGCTTGATAGGTCCGTACGTGGCGACCACATCGAGTGGGTATTGCCCGGCGCGGCCCCCGAGCTCGAAGCCCTGTGGCACCGCTTCCAGGCATTGGGAGAGGCCGTGTCCACGGGCTCATACCTGGGGCTGGGCCGCTTCGACGTGCAGCTCGCCTGTTATCCCGGCGGCGGCGCGCACTACACCCGCCATCGCGATGCGTTTCCGGGCCGGTCCAACCGCCGCCTCACCGCCGTCTGGTACGCGAACGCGGATTGGAAGCCGGAGCACGGCGGCGTGCTGCGCCTCTTTCCGGAGGATACCGGCGCCCCGGTGGACGTGGCGCCGGTGCTGGACCGCCTGGTGGTGTTCCTGAGCGAGCGGCTGGAGCATGAGGTGATGCCCGTCCACGCCCCCCGCCTGGCCCTCACCGCCTGGTTCTACGGCCCGGGCACGTAATGGCTAGAGCGTCTCGCCCACATCAATGCCCGTCACGGTGATGCCCAAGGAGTGGGCGACGTCATATTCGAGGAGCACCTCGTCCACGACGGCGATGGCTGCGTCCACCTCCTTCCAGTCGAAGAGGAACACGCTGTAGTTGAGCAGGTCGTAGTTGAGGTCCTTGCTCAGATCCGCGCCGGGGCCAATCCCCGGCTGGGTCGGATGGAGGCCCCGCTGCATCATCCGTTGGATGAGGGTGTCGCCGAGGCCCTCGGCGCTGATCTCCGGACACTCGCCGGGCGCGGCGTCCTTGCCGGGCATGCAGGACGTCTGGCCGCGTCGATCCATGACGATGCGCCGGGTCTTTCCCCTCCCGTGGATCCGGATGTAGGTCGCGAACGTGGAGGGCTTCTGGCCCGCGGACTCCAACGGCAGCTCGATGCGCGGCCCGGTGGTGGCGTTGAGGGGCGTCGTCATCTGCGTCCTCGAACCCAGCGGCCCCTTCTCCAGATCCGTGTTCATCGAGGACGCCGTGGCGCAGCCCATCAGGAGGCCCAGCACGACGAAGATGGCAATGGACCGCGCTGCGCTTCCCATGGGTGGCTCCCGCTCTAGCCTGCGTCGTACACGCCCCCATCATGGATCGGACCCGGACCCGCGTCCCAGCCCGGACCCGGACCCGCGTCGTAGCCCGCGTCCCAGCCCGGCCCCGGCCCCGCGTCGTAGCCCGCGTCCGGGCCCGGGTTCGAGCCCTCCAGCGTGCCGATGATGTAGATGTCGCCCGTCCTGCCGCCCGGGCAGTTCTGCGCGTTGCGCTTCAGGTAGAGCTGCGCGTACGCCACGGAGCCCTGATACACGTCCACGGCCGTGGCGCCGGCGTACACCTCCAGCCCCGTCCGGTTGTAGGCCCTCACCTCCACGACGCGCCGGCGCCCGACGGGGATGTTGGGCAGGTAGCCCTCGATGTAGCCGTCGCCCACGTACAGGGACTGGGGGGACGGCGGCGGGAGGTCCGGCGCGCTCGCGGTCGCGGAGGCCGTGACGACACCGCACGCGTCCCCCGCGAGCGAGATGCTCATCTTCACGGACTCCGTACTCCCGGGGTCGCCCAAGTCCTCGGGCCCGGACCCGCAGGCCGCGAACAGCAGCGCGCAGCCCGTTCCCAGCACGAAACTCCATCCCATCCGCTTCATGAGGTCCCTCTCCCTGGTGGCGCGTCCCTTCCGCGCGACCTTGAGACACGCGGCCCGTCGGGCCTGGGACATGCCCCCGTGTCGGAAGTCGTGGAAGGCAATGACCCGCGGCGGAAAAGCACCGGAGCCTGCCTGCTCCACGGCCTGCCCGGGCCCGCGCGGATTCCAGGGGGAACGGTGGCGTCCGTGGCACCTGTCGCGTGACGGGAGCGTGTCTACGTTCTTTCCCAGTCATCTTCTTGGACGGGGGAGCGAGACATGTTCCAGAACAGGACGAAGCGTCATTGGATGGTGGGACTGGCGTTGGGGGCGTCCATGACGTTCCTCGCCGGGTGCAGCAGCTCGAAGGCGGCGCGCGTGGACGACGCGATGATGGCGCGCGTCCCCGAGGACCAGCTGGGCGACGTGCGCGAGGCGCAGCTCGCCCGCACCAAGGCCTCGGACAACGTGACGCGCGCCGAGGTGGCGGTGCGTGACGCCGAGCGCGCCGCGGAGGTGGCCCGCCGCAACGGTGACGCCGCCAAGAGCCGCATGGAGGCGGAGAAGGCCGCGGTGAAGGCCGCCGAGGCCACCGGGCAGCAGTCGCCCATCGCGCAGGCGAAGTCCAAGCTCCAGGGCGCCGAGGCGGGACGCGCCGCGGCGGACGCCGAGGTCGCCTGGCACGACCGCAAGACGGAGACGGCCAAGGCGGAGAAGGACCTGCGCGCCGCGGAGCTGAAGGTGGCGGACGCGGAGCTCAACCTGGCCCAGTACCGGGCGCTGGAGAAGAGCGGCGACGTGCGCGCCAAGGACATGTCCGAGGCGAACTTCATGTCCGCCCTCGCGGAGGCCAAGCGCGACGTGGAGGACTCCCGCCGCCGCCTGGATGAGCAGAAGCGCGTGGAGCAGAACGCCCGCGCCGAGTGGCAGCGGCTGCGCTCGCAGGCCCCGCAGGGCTACGGCGGCAGCGGCAACGCGGACTGACGCTCCGGCGTGAAGCGGACGGCCCCGGGTTCGCACCCGGGCCGCTCCGTCGCGAGCGCGGCTACTCCACCTTCAGGGTGGCGGTGCCCTTCAGGTCGCGCTGGAGGGTGAGCCAGAGCGCCTTGCCCTCAGTGTCGACCGACGCGAAGTAGTCCGTGTCCGCGCCCAGCGGCTGGCCCTCCAGCAGGACCGTCTTCGGCGCGGCGGCGGCGGTGTAGCCGTGCACCACCAGCATGGGGTGCGCGAGCGAGCGCCCCGCGGTGTCGAACGTCAGCGTCACGCGGTTCGAGGCGGCCTCCGCCTCCCACGTGGCGTACACGGGGTTGTAGCCGGCGACGTCATACGCGACGGAGTCCGAGCGACCCACGCCCCCGGGCCCCCGCGTGCGCACGGTGCCTTCGGAGGCGGTGAGCTTCACGCCCTGCCAGGCCTCCACCTCCGACACGAGCGACAGCACGGGGCTGGCCGTGTGCGTGCCCAGCACCATGAAGACGGAGTAGCTCTGGTAGGGATGGCCGGAGAGCATCACGCCATCGTCGCCCAGGCGCGGGTACTGCGACAGGCCCACCGCGCCGAAGTTGCTGCCCCACGCGAGCCGGTGGGAGTTGGTGACGGAGGGCAGCTCGTACTGGTTGAGCTGGTAGGACCAGTTGTAGTCCACGGGCATGGGGCCGTTGGCGTGACGCGTGCCCCACTCGGGATAAAGCCAGTAGCCGCCCGCGGGCTTCTGCTCCCACGTCTGGGTCTGCACCGCGCCCATCTCCGCGTCCGGCGCGGCGGTCCACATGCGCGTGAAGGGGACGACGTTGGGTTCGCGGTAGTCCCAGCCGGTGTTCATCGTCACGGGGGAGGACAGGGTGACGAAGCGGTAGCGGTCGCCCCAGCCCAGGCCGGCGATGTCCGTGTTGGCGTTGCCGTCGAAGCCCAGGTCGCCGTAGGGCGAGCGCACGTCGGCTTCAATCTGGTTCGCGGGGAAGCCGGACGCGTCGTGGGTGATGGCATACAGCGGGTGGTCCCGCCCGGTGGCGAACAGGTACTGCACGGTCACCTGCACCACGTGGCCGTCCAGCGACAGGGGCCACTTCAACTCATGCAGCGCGTGGTGCGCGCCCTTGAAGACGACGCGGCCGGTGCCACGCACGTCCTGCGTCCAGGCGCCCCACGTCTGGCCTTCCTTCAGGTGGCTGGTCACCATGCCCCAGCCGGGGACCTCCGGGTTCTGGCCGTCGCAGATGCGTTCCGTGCCCGCGACCTCGTAGGTGTAGCGGCGGATATAGCCGCCGTTCCACCCCGCGGGGTCCGCCGCGTCGTTGCGCACGAGCGACACGGACCGCACGTGGCAGTCGCGGTCGCGCCAGACGTAGCGGTCCGTCTTGAAGCCGCTCAAATCCCGGGCGCACTGAAGGCGCAGCGGCGCGCACGTCCCGCTGGCGGGGTCGGCGGTGGTGCTCTCCACGCACGGGTCGTTGACGGGGTGGGGGTTCGCATCGTCATCGGGGCGCACGTCCTTGCCGCCACAGGCGATGATGCCCAGGGCCAGCAGGGCCGCGGTGTGTCCGGTGAAGGGGAGGGTGGGCTTGAAGAGCATGGTCGGTGTCCGGGGCGTGGGCCGAAGGCTTTGCCACCTTCACGCGCGGTGACGCAAGTCTCCACGCAAGAGCTGGGGGGAGCGGAGGGAGCAGGCAGCCGGGCGGTAGGAGGGACGGAAGGGAGGCCCCGGTGCATCAGGGCCGTGTTCACCCTGCTGGCATGGCGAACGGACGGCAGCTCGTCACGGTGGGACTTCTGGGCCTCTTGTCGGTGCCAGCGGTGGCGGCGGAAGGGGTGCAGGGGCGGGTGCAGGAGTTCTTCCTGGGAGACGGAGCGCCACCGCAGCAGCGGGGCCAGGTGGAGCTGGGGACCGGGCTGGAGTGGACGCGGCAGGATGATGAGACACGCTTCGAGCTGCCCGTGCGCGCCGAGTACGGCCTGAGTGAGCGCGTGCAATTGGAAGCGAAGGTGGCGCTGACGACGCCGGAGGATCCGCGCGGGCTGGACACGGCGGAGGCGGGCATTGGCCTGGCGCTGGTCAATGACAGACGGCGGGGCTTCACGCTGAGCCTGGGCATGGACCTGGAGGCCACGCGGGACCTCACGGACGACCGCTTCCGTCCGGGCTTCGCGCCGCTCCTGCTGGCGTATCAGGACGTGGGCCCGGTGGGCTTCAACCTCCAGCTGAAGGCGGAGGCGCTGCCCGGGGTGCGCGGACTGGGAAGCGCGCTGCATCCGGACTTCGCGGCTGGAGCGGTGCTGGCACTGGGGCCGCTGCGGCCCGTGGTGGAGGCTGGCTGGAGGGAGGAGGACGGTACCTCCACGGTGCTCGTGTCCCCGGGGCTGCTGGCGCGTCCGGCGAAGTCCCTGGAGTTCGGTGTGGCGCTGCCCTGGAGGTTCCACGCCGGTGGGACGCGGGATGTGGGCGTGATGGGGATGCTGACGTGGCAGGGCGGTGGGGCGTAGCGGAGCGCTCAGCCTTCCGTGAACTTCAGGTTCCCGGCGCACACCTGGAAGCGCCTGCTCCATGGCATGGACGACCTCTACCGGCGGTTGTCGCCGCCTGTGAGGACAGGTGAATAGACGGTGACCTCAAGTGCGGTTCTGGGCGAATGCACCTCAGCCCCCATCAACGAGAAGCGCGGTGCAGGCACGAAAGCGCATGACTGCATCCCATGAGAGCGGGCATCAGAGCGACGGCGCCAGCAGCACGACGGAGTAGCCCACCGCCGTGCGCGTGCCGGGGTTCTCATAGGAGTGCTTCTGGTCCCCCCGGAAGACGACGACGTCTCCGGCTTCCAGCAAGAAGCGCTCGCCACTGGCCACCAGCGCGAGCGTGCCGGACTCACAGGCCAGGTACTCACGGGTGCCCGGCGTGTGGGGCACGCCGGTGATGCGTGCTCGGGGCGGCAGCTCCATCCGGTCGAACTCCATGCCCGGCAGCGGATCCGGCAGGAGCTTGCGCAGGAGAGCCGCGCCTCGCTGGCGCGCAGGCAGAACGTCGCGCCGGTAGTGCCGGGCGCTCGCCTTCGGCCGGGCCAATAGCTCCTCCAGGGACACCTGTAGCGCCCCCGCCACCCGGTGCAGCACCGACAGCGTCGGGTTCGCCGCGCCGGACTCCAGATGCGCCCAGGTGGCCCGGGGCACGCCCGCCAGCTTCGCGAGCTGCACCTGCGTGGCCCCTCGCGTCTCCCTGAGAGTCCGCAGGTTGCGCGCCAGCCTGCCCGGAAGATCCTCGTCGCTCATACAGTGGCATTCTGCCAACGCATTGGCGCCCATGCCATCCTGTCGGAACCCGTCCGCTATCCCTGGTGCAAGAAGGAGCAAGCCATGGACATGCGGAACCAAGCTGTGCTGGTGACGGGTGCGAGCCGGGGACTCGGCCGGGCCTTGATGGAAGCCTTCGCCCGGCGGGGCGCCCGGGTGGTGGGCGTGGCGCGCGACCCCCAGGCCCTGGATGCCGCCGTCGCGCCCTTGAAGGCCCAGGGGCTCGCGGTGCACGGACTCGCCTTCGACGTGGGTGACAAGCAGGCCATCCATCCGCTGGTCGGCGCGGCCACCGCGCTCGTGGGCCCCCTGGATGTGCTGATCAACAACGCGAGCACCCTCGGCCCCACGCCCCTGCCGCTCCTGTTGGACACCGCGTGCGAGGACGTGTCGCAGGTGCTGGAGGTCAACCTGCTGGGGCCCTTCCGCCTGACGAAGGCCGTGGCCGGCGGCATGGTCGTCCGGGGACGCGGGCTCATCCTCAACATCACCTCCGACGCCGCCGTGTCCGCCTATCCGCGCTGGGGCGCCTACAGCGTGTCGAAGGCCGCGCTGGAACACCTGACGCGCATCTGGGCGTCGGAGTTCGAGGGCAGCGGCGTGCGCCTGCTCACCGTGGACCCCGGCGACATGGACACGCGCATGCACCGCGACGCGCTCCCGGATGCCGACCCCTCGACGCTCGCGAAGCCGGAGGACGTGGCCGCGCGCATCCTCGCGCTCGTGGAGGCCCGCGACACCGCGTCCGGCCAGCGCTTCGAGGCCGCGAAGTGGGAGGCCGCATGAACGCCGCCCGCTGGCCTCGGGAACACCCCGACTCCGCGCGGCTCCTGCACGTGCAGCCCCGCCGCGAGCGCCTCACCGACACCGTCGCCTCGGAGCTGCCGGACCTCCTGCGTGAAGGAGACCTGCTCGTCATGAACGACGCGGCCACGCTGCCCGGCTCGCTCATGGGCCGCACCGGGACCGGCGCCGCCATCGAGCTGCGGTTGCTCTCCCGCGAACCCGACGACACCTGGACCGCCGTCCTCTTCGGCGCGGGCGACTGGCGCCGGCGCACCGAGGACCGGCCCCCACCGCCCGAACTCCCCGTGGGCGCGCGCCTGGACCTCGGCGGACTCATCGCGCGGGTGGTGGAGGTGCTGCCTCCGTCTCCCCGGCTCCTGCGCGTGGCCTTCGACCGGCGCGGCGCGGCGCTCTGGCAGGCGCTCTACACGGCGGGCCGCCCGGTGCAGTACGCGCACACGGCGGGTCCGCTGGCGCTGTGGCACGTGCAGACGCTCTACGCCTCACGGCCGTGGGCCGCGGAGATGCCGTCGGCGGGCCTGCCCCTCACCGCGTCCGTGCTGCTGCGGCTGAAGGCGCGCGGCGTGCGCTGGGCCTCCCTCACGCACGCGGCGGGACTCTCCTCCACGGGCGACGCGGCGCTGGATGCGGCGCTGCCCCGGCCCGAACGCTCGGACATTCCCGAGCGCACCGTGGCCCTGGTGGAGGAGACGCGGGCGAAGGGCGGACGCGTGGTGGCGGTGGGCACCACCGTGGTGCGCGCGCTGGAAGGACGCGCGACCCAACACGGGGCGCTGGTGGCGGGCGAGGACGTGACGGACCTGCTGCTCGGGCCGGGCTACGTGCCCCGGGTGGTGCACGGGCTGCTCACCGGCATGCATGAACCGGGGAGCAGCCACCATGCGCTGCTTCAAGCCTTCGCGCCGCTTCCGCTGCTGCACCGGGCCTCGGCGTACGCGGAAGGCGCGGGTTACCTGGGGCACGAGTTCGGCGACACGTGCCTCATCCTGGACGCGTGACGCGCGTCACTGGATCATGGCGCCCGGCTCCAGCTCCACCTTCACCCAGCCCGGCTTGCGCAGGTCGAAGTTGCGGTACGCGTCGATGGCGGAGGCCATGGACTTCACGTGGCTCAGGATGGCCGTGGGGTCCACCGCGCCGGAGCGCACCAGCTCCAGCAGCTTCGGGATGTACTTGCGGTGGTTGCAGTTGCCCATGCGCAGGGTGAGGTTCTTGTTCATCGCCTCGCCAAGGGGGAACGCGTTCATCGTCTGCGGATACACGCCGATGATGGACAGCGTGCCCGCCTTGGCCAGCGCCTGCACCGCCCACTGCGCGACCTGCGACGGCCCGTCGCCGGGCACCCAGTTGCCGCCGTCCGGCTTCTGCTTGGGCGCGACCTGCTCCACCTCGCGCTTGAACTCGGGCTTGTCCGCCTTGGCCTTCCTGGCGGCCGGGCCGTGGTGCGCGTGCTGCGCGTCCACGCCCACCGCGTCGATGATCCGGTCCACGCCGATGCCGCCGGTGAAGCGCTTGAGCGTCTCCACCGGATCCTCCTCCTCGAAGTTGATGACCTCCGCGCCCTGCGCCCGCGCGAGCGCCAGCCGGTCCTCGTGGCTGTCGATGGCGAAGACGCGCCCCGCGCCCAGCAGCTTCGCGCTCACGATGGCGAACAGGCCCACCGGGCCGCAGCCGAACACCGCCACGGTGTCCCCCGGCTTGATCTCCGCCATCTCCGCCCCGAAGTAGCCCGTGGGGAAGATGTCCGAGACGAGGATGGCCTGGTCGTCGGTGACGCCCTCCGGCACCTTCACCATGGTGACCGCCGCGAACGGGATGCGCGCCTTCTCCGCCTGCATGCCGTCGAACGGGCCCGTCATCTCCGGACCGCCGAAGAAGGCGGTGCCCGCGGCGGGGCCGTTGGGGTTCGCGTCGTTGCATTGCGAGTAGTAGCCCGCGCGGCAGTACGAGCAGTTGCCGCACGCGATGGTGGAGCAGATGACCACGCGGTCGCCCACGTTGAAGTTGCGCACGTCCTCGCCCAGCTCCTCGATGACGCCCACGCCCTCATGGCCGAGGATGGTGCCGGGCTTCATGCCCGCCATCGTGCCGCGGATCATGTGCAGGTCCGTGCCGCAGATGGCGCTGGCGGTCAGCCGGATGATGGCGTCCGTGGGCTCCTTCAGCTTCGGCTCCGCGACGTCGTCCAGCCGGATGTCCCCAATGCCGTGGAAAACGACTGCCTTCATGTTCCGCTCCTTGGCCCCCCGCCGGGCGCCCGAAAAAGACGTGGAGGCCCACCGCGCTCGAGGGCGCGCGGGACCTGTTCGTCTGCACTCTGGGCATGGCCGCGGAGCCGGGCAGGACCGGCGTCGCGCTCCCTCCTCCGGGGAGCGGGCGGGGAGACCTGGGGCCCTAGCGCCCGGTGGTGTGGATCTGGAAGGCGAGCCGCTTGCCGAACACCTTGCGGAAGGCGGCGACCTCCCGCTCGGCGTTCCACAGCTCCAGGTCGAGCGGCTGGCGGGCGTGCAGGTGCAGCGTCACCGCCTCGCGGCCGTCCGTCACCTTGAAGTCGCGGATGGGCTGGTGGTGGCTGTGGTCCAGCGCGTTCGCCAGGCGCAAGAGCGTGGCCAGCTTGCGCACGCGCCGGGCTTCGGACGGGGTGAGCCCGGCCATGCCGGAGTGGGCCAGCTCCGGCAGCGAGCGCCGGTGGTAGCGGGCGACGCGCGCGATGATCTCCCGCTCGTGGTCCGCCAGGCCCGGGATGTCCGCGTTGTGGATGAGGTAGTACGTGTGGCGGTGGTGGCGCTCGTAGCTGACCGCCGTGCCGATGTCGTGGAGCAGCGCGGCGACCTCCAGGTGCTGGCGCACGGACAGGGGCAGCTGGTGCAGCGCGGCCAGCCCGTCGAAGAGGGCCAGGGACAGGCGGGCCACCTGACGGGCGTGCTTCTCGTCGAAGCGGAAGCGCTGGCCCATGACGAGGGCCGCGTCCGCCAGGCTGTGGTCCTCGCGCGATTCGTCCTGGCGGTAGAGCAGGTCCACCAGCACGCCGTCGCGCAGGCCGCGGTTGACGACGCTGACGGACTCCACGCCCAGGTGGCGCGCGACGCCCTCCAGGATGACGGCGCCAGAGACGATGATGTCCGCGCGGCGCGGGTCGAAGCGCTTGCGCCGGCGCTCCGGCGGCATCTTCGCCAGGGCCTCCACGGTCTGGGTGAGCTGGCGCACGGTGGCGTTGCCTCCGTTGTCCGCGGCGGCGAAGCCCACCACCGCGCCAATGGTGCCGGACGAGCCCAGCGCCACGCGGGGCAGGGCAGGGAGCTTCTCCGGGAGCGTCTTGTGGAGGGTCTCCTCCACGAAGCTCCGCATCAGCCGCAGCTGCTTGGGAGTCACGGCGCGCGAGGTGTCGAAGACCTCGGTGAGCCGCACGGAGCCCAGGGCGAGGCTCCAGAGCTCGTCGGGCTTCTCACCGGTGGCGATGGCGACCTCCGTGCTGCCCCCGCCGATGTCCACGAGGAGCGAGCGGGCGTTGGCGGGCTTGCGGTGCAGCACGCCCAGGCAGATGAGGCGCGCCTCCTCCTTGCCGCTGACGACCTCCAGCTCCAGGCCGGCCTCCTCGTGCACGCGGCGCACGATGTCCGCGCGGTTGCGGGCCTCCCGCAGGGCGCTGGTGGCGACGGCGCGCACCTGGGCCTTGTGGCGGCGGCAGAGGGCGGCGTAGCGGCGCAGCGTGGACAGCAGCCTGTCAGCGGTCCCCGGGGGCATCTCGCCGGTGGTGAAGACCCCCTCGCCGGGGCGGATGGGGTCCCGCTCCTGGTGGAGGGTTTCGAGCGAGCCCTCGGCGTCCGGGCGGGCCAGCTCCAGGCGCACGGCGTTGGTGCCCACATCGATGGCGGCGAGGACGGGGGGCGGGGTGGGACGTGCGGGAAGGGCCATGGGCTCGCGTGCTGAAAACGCCTGGGAGGGGCGCGGTCCTTCCGGGCCATGCTCCTCCAGGTGGGGGCGTTCCTAGCGTAGCCGTGTGACAGCCGTGTGGCGTTGGTGAAGATGGGGTTTCACGAGGGGGAGGTCCCCTGGGCTTCAACGGAACCCTCGGCGCGGATGCGGCGGGAGCGCTCCTGGAGCTCGCGCCAGTTGGCCTCGTACTGCTCGCGGGCCGTCTTCCAGACCTGACCTCGCGCGTGACGCAGGTTCTGGAGCATCTCCCTGGCGTTCCCCAGGCCGCGGGTCATGAAGTCCAGCTCCTCGCGCGTGAGGAGCGCGCTCTCGGCCATGCTCTGCTGGTGGGAGGCGACCCAGCGGTCCATCTGCGCGCCCAGCTCGTCCAGCTCGGCCTCTCGCTGGCGGCGGTAACCCTCGCGCAGCCGCGCGAAGTGGGCGTCGGCGCGATCCAACTGCTCACGGAAGCGGCGGCGGGCCTTCTCCGCGCCGTCCTTGAGCCGGTCCCAGTCGCGCTGGTCCGCGCGGCGGATCGCCTGAAGCTCGCGGTTGACGTCGCCGTTGAACTCGCGGACGCCGGTGAGGGTGTCGAGCGCCTCCTCGTTGTCGGCCAGATCCGCCTGGGCCTCGATTTCACGGAAGCGAGCGGTCGCCTCGCGCTGCTCGGCCTCCAGCTTCTGGATGTATGCGTCCTGTTCCGTCATGGCTTCCTCCTGATGGCAGAAGCATGGGAACGCGCGCGGGGCGGTGCATCAGAGGGGGGCGGGAGGCGGAGCGCTCCGTGAGGCAGTCCTTCCCTGCGACCCGCGTCGCGGCCCCATGTCTCCCTCCAGCCAGTCCCGCCACCCCAGGTAGGCGACCTGGCGTGAGACAGCGACACCGCGTCTTTCCATCGCACCTGTGCGAATCCGCCCGGCGATGGAGGGCCCATCGACGCATGGGGCGTGAATCGCTACCCTTCGTGCCCGTGACCGTCGCCGCCGCCGAGAAGAGTGAGAGGATCCGTCATCGCAAGATTGGCGCCTGCCGCGTGCTCGGTGAGCTGGGCCGGGGTGGCATGGCGCTGGTGTATCGCGGCCTCCACGAGCTGCTCCAGCGCGAGGTCGCCATCAAGGAGCTGCTCCCCGAGGGCCAGCGCGACCAGGAGGCCCTGTCCCGCTTCCGGCGTGAGGCGCTCGCGCTCGCCGCGTTCCGCCACCAGAACATCGTCACGCTCTATGACCTGGTGGAGAAGAACGACAGCCTCTTCATGGTCATGGAGTTCGTGGACGGCCCCACCCTCCACTCCCTCATCAAGGACGGCCCGCTGCCACCGGACGTCGCCGCCGTCATCGGCGCGCGCATCGCCAGCGCGCTCGACCACGCGCACTTCCGCCGCATCATCCACCGCGACCTGAAGCCCGCGAACGTCATGCTCACCAAGTCCGGTGAGGTGAAGCTGATGGACTTCGGCATCGCCAAGGATGTCAGCCTCGAAGCCCTCACCCAGCAGGGCATGGCCGTGGGGACGCCGTCGTACATGTCCCCGGAGCAGGTGACCGGCGCGCCCATCGACGCGAGAACCGACATCTTCTCGCTCGGCGTGCTCCTCTACGAGGCCCTCTCCGGCGTCCGCCCCTTCGTGGGCAAGACCGCGGGCGAGGTCTTCGCCCGCATCCGCGACGGCAAGTTCACGCCGCTCCAGAAGGTGGCCCCGCATGTGCCGCCGCCGCTCGCGCGCATCGTGAAGCGCGCGCTGTCGGTGCGGCCGGAGGCCCGCTTCCCGGACGCCGCGGCCATGCGCCGCGAGCTGGACCTGTTCCTCGCCCACGAGGTGCGCGTGTCCCATCCCGCGCTGCTCGTGGCCTTCCTGCGCTACCGCGAGAAGCTCACCGAGACCGAAGCGCTGGCGCACCTCACCCAGCAGGAGCTGGGCGTGCTGGACGTCTTCGCCACGAAGAAGCCCGCGCGCGCCCCGCGCAAGCTCAAGTGGGTGCTGGCCTCGCTCGCCGCCGGCATCGCGGCGGCGGGCACCGGCCTCTACCTGTCCCAGGCCCAGTGGGTGCCGCTCCTGGAGAAGCTCACCCGCTGAGCGCTGGGCCTCAGGCCTGCTGCTTCTTGTCGTGCGTCACGGTGACGATGGTCCCGATACCGCCGCGCACGAAGAAGTCGCCCACCACCGTGAGCTTGCGCGGCTGGATGGCCTTGATGATGTCGTCCGCGATGGTGTTGGTCACCTTCTCGTGGAAGGCGCCCTCGTTGCGGTAGGACCACATGTAGAGCTTCAGGCTCTTGAGCTCCACACACAGCTGATCCGGCACGTACTTGATGGTGAAGCGCGCGAAGTCCGGCTGGCCCGTCAGCGGGCACAGGCAGGTGAACTCCGGCACGTCGAAGGCGATTTCATAGTCGCGATCGGCGGCGGGGTTGGGGAAGGTCTGGATTTCCTTGGACGGCTGAGAGGGCATGCGCTGTCGTGTAGCACACGTTCGGCGTGTGTCACCGCCCTCCACGACGTCGCCTCCCTGGCTGCCCTGCGCCGGCTCTGTTCGGGGCCCAACGTGCCGCGACCCTCCGGGACAGGAGAACGTCCTGGGGTGGTTGGCGATCATGCCCGGGGATTCCTATCTCCCTCCGGCGACCCCTGTTTCGAGCGCGTCCCGCCCCTCACATGCTGCCACCCAACGACGTCGAGGATGTCCTCTCGTGCCTGCCCCAAGCGCTCCTGCGCGTGGGGGCCGACCTGCGCGTCCAGTGGTGCGAGGAGGGCTTCGCGGCCAAGACGGGCGTGGCGCTCGCTCCGGGCCGCCCCCTGCTGGAGGCCCTGGAGCCCGGCCGCAGCCTGGACGCCCTGGAGCGCGCCATCCGCGAGCAGCGGGCGCACTCCGGCCATGTCATCACCCGCGCGCTCCGGCAGGTGCGCGTGCAGGTGAAGCCCACCCACACGGACGGGCAGGCCGGGGCGTGGCTGGTGGTGGAGCCGTCCGGCGTGGACGACGAGGGCGCGTTTTCACAGGCCGTGCGGGAGATTGCCCGCGCGGTGGGGGAGTCGCTGGAGGTGGACCGCGTCTGCTCGGCCGCGGTGGTGGCCCTGGTGCGGTGCGCCCAGGTCCGCCGCGCGGAGGTGTTCCTCTACGAAGAGGACGACGCGACGCTCAAGCGCATGGCGGTGTCGGACCTGGAGGGCCTGGACGCGCCCCAGGACGCGTTCGACCCGTCGGAAGACCCCTACCGGCAGGCCCTGGCCCTGCGCCAGCCGCAGCTGGGCATCCAGCGCGGCTACGGCGACGCGGTGGGCCCGGTGTTCGCGGCGGTGCCGCTGTGCGCGCCGCGCCGCACGGTGGGGCTCCTGCTCATCTACAAGGAACAGGGTGCCTCGTTCTCCGTGCGCGAGCTGGAGATGTGGAGCGCGGCGGCCAGCCAGCTGGCGGTGGCGGTGGAGAACGCGCGCCTGCTGCGCGAGGCCCAGGCCGCCCTGCGCGTGCGCGAGGAGTTCATGTCCATCGCGTCGCACGAGCTGAAGACGCCGCTCACGCCGCTGAAGCTGGGCCTGTACGCCATGGAGCGCCGCATCGCCGCGGGTCAGCCGGTGGCGCTCGCGAGCGTGCTCAAGTCCAAGCGGCAGGTGGACCGGCTCGCGGGGCTGGTGGAGGACCTGCTGGACGCGAGCCGCCTGGAGCTGGGGCGGCTGGCGCTGGACTCGTCGCCGCTGGAGGTGGGCCAGCTGGTGGCGGAGGTGGTGGACCACTTCCGCCATGCCTTCGAGCGCCCCTTCACGGTGGACGTGCCGCACGACGGCGTCTGGGTGCTGGGCGACAGGGACCGGCTGGAGCAGGTGCTGGTGAACCTGCTGGAGAACGCGCACAAGTACAGCCCGGCGGGGGCGCCCATCGCGGTGCGGGTGGGGCGCACGGCGGAGACGGCGCGCATCCAGGTGCAGGACCACGGCATCGGGATTCCGGGCGCGGACCAGGCGCTGGTGTTCCAGCGCTTCTACCGGGCGCGCAATGTGTCGCACCGGAACTTCGGCGGGCTGGGGCTGGGGCTGTTCATCAGCCACTCCATCGTGAAGATGCACGGCGGCGCGCTGGCGCTGCGCAGCCGCGAGGGCGAGGGCTCCACGTTCATGCTGGACCTGCCGCGCATGCCCGCGCACGAGGTGCGCAGGCTGCCCCGGCGCGTGCTGGTGCTGGACGAGGACGCGCACCAGGAGGCCGCGGCGGAGCGCACCCTGCGGGCGGAGGGCTTCGAGGTGTTCACCGTGCAGAGCGGCGCGGAGGCCCTGCGCAAGGCGACGCACCTGCCGGTGGACCTCATCGTCCTGTCCACGAGCGCCACGCAGTCCCCGGTGGGCAGCTTCCTGGAGACGTTCGCCACGCTGCCCCGCGCGCGGCCGGTGCCCATCCTGCTGGCGGGGGATGAGCGGCCGTGGTGGGCGCAGGAGAACGCCGCGCTGTGCCGCCGGCCGTACCGCGCGGAGGAGCTGCTCGCGGGCGTGCGCAACGTGCTGACGCGCGAGCTGCTCCGCACGCCGGCGCCGGTGGAGCCGGAGCTCCCGCTCGTCACGCCCGCATGAGTCCGTCCGCGTGGAGGACGCGGAAGTCCGTGGGGCGCACTCCGGCCTGCTCCAGTGCCTCGCGTGCGCGGGCGTCCACGAACGTGGCGCGCTCCACCTCGCGCTGTGCGGCGTAGCGGGTGGTGACGAGCTCGGGCAGGTGCCCCGGGTGACACATCCACTCGGTGACGCCTTCGGCGGGCAGTGACGCGAGGGCCTCGCTGAAGCGCTCCGGTGTCCAGTACGCCGCCTCGCCGGACTCGCCCACGAAGTGGTCGTTCGTGGCCACGCCCCGGGCCCTCAGCGCGCTTCGCATGGCCTCGTGGATGGAGCGCACCGGAAGGCCCGCGCGCCTCGCGACGCGCGCCACGCCCTCCAGGACCCGCGGATGCCGGTGCAGGTGCTTGTGCACGTCCAGGTGCGTGGCGGCCTGGCCCAGGAGCCGCTCCAGCCGCTCCAGCTGCGCGAGCGCCTCCGCCTCCACCACGTCCGGGGGGAGCTCGCCCACGCGTGAGCCGTCGAGGCCTCCGTCCCCGGTGCGCCACTCGCGCGGGAAGCCGGGGGCCACGGGGGCGCCGCGGTCCAGGTTCAGGTGCAACCCGATGGCGAGTCCCCGGGCCTGCCGCGCGGCGGCCTCGGAGTCCGGCGCGTTCACCAGCAGGGTGGCGGAGGAGACGACGCCCTCGCGCAGGGCCTGGAGGAGGCCCCGGGTGACGCCGGGGTCGTAGCCCAGGTCATCGGCGTTGATGATGAGGGCCCGGCGCGGCGTGGCGTGCCTCCTTCAGGGGCGGGGACGCGCCTGGAAGAAGCGCCACATCTGGAGGGTCGCGTCCAGGTCCGTCGTGCCGTCATTGTAGAGCGGCTGGCCGGGCCACGCATGCTTGCCGCCGGTGATGGTGCACAGGCTCGCGGTGGCGCTCGCCGGCTGGCAGCCCGTAGACGCCACGCAGGTGCTGTTGCCCTGCTGGTACGTCTGCTGCTGCGGGCCGGTGCAGCCGTTGAGCTCCGCGAAGCGGCGCACGGACTCCGGCGCGGACGGGTAGGGCTTGCCGCCCGGGACGTTCGCTCCGCCGTCGTAATAGATGGTCGGGTCGGCGCTGCCGTGGAAGTGGAGCACCGGGACGGGCCGCGACGGGTGGCAGTCCGTCACGCCGTCCATGCCCGACACGGGCGCGATGGCGGCGATGCGCTGGGCGCGCTTGCAGGCCAGCTCGTAGGAGAAGAACCCGCCATTGGAGAAGCCGTTGGCGAAGACGCGGCGCGGGTCGGTGCACACGCGGGTGTCCAGGTTCGCGAGCAGCGCGTCCACGAAGCCCACGTCGTCCACGTTGGCGATCTGCGCCGGGCCACAGCACGCCTCGCCGTTCCACCCGCGCGAGTCCGCGTCGCCGCGGCCATAGATTTCCGGGAGGTTGAGGCCGCGCGGGTACACCGCGATGAAGCCCTCCGCGTCCGCCAGCGCGGAGAAGCCGGTCAGCTGCTCCTGCTCCACTTCATTGGAGCCGAAGCCGTGGAAGCTGAGGACGACGGGCGTGGGCTTCGTGGCGTCGTAGCCGGTGGGCACGTGGACGCGGAAGGCGCGGGTGTGGCCGCCGTGCTCGACGGTCCAGTCGTAGGTGCCCGGCGTCACGGTGAGACCCGAGCAGGCCGTGCGGTCCGCGGGGGCCACGTCCCCGGAGCCCGTGCCCGGAAGCTCCGGTCCGGAGTCAGGCGGGTCGTCGGGCGAGGAGCTGGAGCCGCACGCGGTGGCGGTCAGCAGCAGGCTGGACGCGGCGAGGGCGAGGAGGCGAAGGTGCATGGGGAAACCTAGTTCCCCCCGCCGCACTCCGCCGCGAGCGCCGGTGCCCGGTCCGGGAACCTTTCCGCCAGCGTACGTTTCACCTCGGCCACCCCGGCGGCGTTGCCTTCGTGGACGTGCAGTTGGCAACGCGCGGTGAGGGCGCGGGGATCGTCCGGAGCCAGACGCTCGGCCTCGCGGTATTCGCGCTCGGCGCCGCGCAGGTCGCCCTGCCGGAAGAGGACGGCGCCCAGATAGGAGTGGGCCACCGCGAGGTGGGGGGCCTTTCTCTGCGCGCGCTTGAGCAGGGCGACGGCGTCGTCCAGCTTCTCCTGGCGGAAGCGCACGAAGCCCAGCTCCGCCAGCGACCCGGCGTCGTCGTGCTGGCGCGTCCAGGCGGACAGCACGGCGGCGGCTTCATCCAGCCGGCCCCCCTGGGACAGGAGCTGTCCGTAGCGGGGGGTGACATCCGCGGAAGCCGGCGCCTGCGCGTAGGCCTTCGCGAGCGCGGTCAGCGCGCCCGGCACGTCGCCCTGGCGGGCCCGCAGGTCGGCCAGGGCCAGGGGCGCGCGGACGTCGTTGGGCGCCAGGGCGGTGGCCTCGTCGATGGCGCGTTCGGCGCGCTTGCCCATGCGCAGCTCGGTGGCGGCGCGCGCGGCCAGCAGGTGCGCCTCCGCCTCCTTCGGGAAGCGCGCGGCGTAGGACTCCGCCAGCGCCAGGGCCTGCGAGTGGGCGCCCGAATCGAGCAGCAGCGTGCTCGCGCGAGCCAGCTCCGCCGCCGTGGCGCGCACGTCCTTGCCCAGCCCGTCCAGCGCGGACACCTTCGCCTCCTTCGTCGTGGCGGCCTCCGCGGCGGCGAGCCTCGCGGGGGGCGGCACGTCCGGGCGCCGCAGGTGCCACGCGGCCCCCGCGCCCAGTCCGCCCAGCGCGAGCACGCCCGCGACGATGGCCAGGGCCCGCCGCGACCTGGGAGCGCCCCGCGACGCCGGGGCGCGAGCGCTTGCCGGAGCCTCGCCGCGCCCCGCGTCCTGGGCCGCCGCGGCCTGGAGTCCGGTGGAGGCCAGGCCCTGCGCGGCGGGGCTCGAGGCCGTGACGGGGACTTCCGCCGTCACGGGCCGGGTCGAGCCGCGAATCGACACGGTGTGGCTGCCCGGGGGCGGACGGGGCCGGGAGACGGCTGGAGCGGCGGCCGGCGGAGGCACGGGCCACGGGGGAACGCCCTGCACCCCGAACGGCGGGAGCACGTCCACGCCCGGCGCGCCCGCCGAGCCCGAGTTCGACGGATCCGCGAGCCTCGCGTTGCGCAGCGCCAGCCGCTTGGGGTCGCGGTCCGGCGGGAACAGGGTGTCCAGGTACGCGGCCACCTGCGCCGGCGCGGCGACCTCCGCGGGCCCGCCCAGCATCTCGATGGCCGCGATGAACGTCTGCAGGCTGTCGAAGCGCGCCGCGGGCTCCTTCGCGAGCGCCTTGAGGCACACCGCCTCCAGCGCCTGCGGCACCGACGGGTCGAACGCCGTGGGCGGCTTCGGCCTGCCTTCGGAGATGCGCGTGAGCACCTCGTCGGTGGACATGCCGGTGAAGGGCCGCCGGCCGCACAGTTGTTCGTAGAGCATCACCCCCGCGGCGAACAGGTCCGCGCGGTGGTCCACGTTGCGGCCGGCGATCATCTCCGGCGACATGTAGAAGAACTTCCCCTTCAGCGTCCCCGGCTCCGTCCCCGCCCCCAGCGCGTCCGCCTTCGCGATGCCGAAGTCGATGACCTTCACCGCGCCGTTCGCCCCGACGTGGATGTTGTCCGGCGTGAAGTCGCGGTGGACGATTCGCAGCGGCCGCCCCGCTTCATCCACGGCGCGGTGCGCGGCATCCAGCCCGCGGCACGCGTCCACCAGCACGCGCAGGGTGATGCCCAGGGGGACGCGCTGGCCGCGCTCGGCGGCCTCCTGCCGCACCTCCGCGAATGAGCGGCCCTCCAACAGCTCCATGGCGATGAAGGGCTCCGCGCCCTCCATGCCCAGCTCCAGGATGGACACCACGTTCGGGTGGCGCACCTGCGCGGTGATGCGCGCCTCGTTGAGGAACATCTGCACGATGCGCCGGTCCGCGACCAGGTGTGGCATCAGCCGCTTCACCGCCACGGCCGGGCCGCGCTGCCCGTCCGGACCGATGGCGCGCGCCAGATACACCTCCGCCATGCCGCCCGTCGCGATGCGCGCGCTCAAGCGGTAGTGGCCTGCCCAGGAGATGCTGGATTCCGACACCAAGGTGCCGGCAGTCTACGAGCCCGCGCCCCCGGCGCCCAACGTCCTGACGGGCTGCCTGCCTGCCTGTCACCGCTCCGCCGTGGGTGCCCCGGCCGCCCCAGGCATGCCCCCCGTGTTGAAAGGGCCGGGACGACGGGTGTGGGTGCCGGGATGTGTGGACCCGATGACGGCGGACCGCCCGGGAGTGCTAACCTGCCCGGCCTCACGCGTGACCCCTAAGGGGAGGGGGCCGCCTTCACGAGCCGCGCGCACCGACGCGGATACTGGGAGGGATGTTGGGCACCGTCCTCAAGGGTGGTTTCGTCGTCGAACTGGAGCCCGCGTCGGTCGAGCGGGTGGACCTTCGCATCGAAGGGGAGCGCATCGTGGCGCGAGGCGAGGACCTCACGCCCGGCCCCGACGACGAGGTGGTCGCGCTGTCCGGCAAGCTCGTCTTCCCGGGGCTCGTCAACGCCCACCACCGGTTGTCGACCGTGCTGTCGCGCGGCCTCAACCGTCCGACGCCCACGTCCTACCAGGCCCTGCTGGAGCAGGTGCGCTGGCCCTTCGAGAACGCGCTGGACCTGGACGCCGTGCAGGTGGCCGCCACCGCGGGCGGCCTGGAGTCCATCCAGTGCGGCACCACGACCCTGTTCGACCTGCACGCCTCGCCCAAGGCGGTGACGGGTTCGCTGCTGCGCTCGGCGCGCGGCCTCCATGAAGTGGGCGTGCGCGGCGTGCTGTCCTACGCGGTGACGGACCGCATGGGCGCGGTGGGCCGCGAGGAGGGCCTGGAGGAGACGGTCAGCTTCGCGCGCAAGGCCCGGGGCCGCTTCCGCGGACAGGTGGGCGCGGGCCCCTGCTTCACCCTGGGCGACGACGCGCTCCAGGGCCTGGGCGAGGCGCTCAACACGACCGGCACCGGGCTGCACTTCCCGCTCGCGGAGGATCCGCTGGACGAGCGGCTGTCCACCGAGCGCCACGGCAACCCGCCGGTGACGCGGCTGCTCAACGGCAACCTCCTGTCGCCCCGCGCGATGGCGGCGCACGCGGGCCACCTGGCGTGGGCGGACCTGGCGCAGGTGCTGGCCACGGGCACGTGGCTGTTGCACACGCCGCGCTCCAACCAGGGCCAGGAGGTGGGCTACGCGCCCGCGCTGAAGTTCGGGGCGCGCGCGTCGCTGGGCACCGACGGCACGTCGCCGGACCTGTTCGCGGAGGCGCAGGCCGCGTACCTGCGCTCGCGCGAGGCGGGGCAGCCCATCGACGTGCTGCGCTATCTGGCCAACGGCCACCGGCTGGCGTCGCAGGTGTTCGAGGCGGCCATCGGCCCCATGCGCGAGGGCGCGCTCGCGGACCTGCTGGTGTTGGACTACCTGTCGCCCACGCCGCTCACCGCGGAGACGCTGGCGTGGCACATGGTGCACGGGCTGGGCAGCCGCCACGTGGAGGCGGTGATGGTGGACGGCGTGTGGCGCGTGTGGGCGCGCCGGCCCCTGTCGGTGAACCCCACCGTGGTGGCCGAGCAGTCGCGCGAAGCCGCCGCCGCCGTGTGGGCCCGCATGTCCTCGTCATAGCGTCCGGGGGGAGCGGGGCTTGTCGCGGTGACAGGGGCCCGTTAAGTCCCGGGCATGCTCAACTCCCTGCTCGTCGTCGGATGGCTCAGCGCAGCGATTCCCCAGGTGGGCGACACCGCCCCGGACTTCACGGTGAAGGACACCGCGGGGACGACCTACACGCTGTCGGAGATGGTGAAGAAGGGGCCCGTCATCGTGGCCTTCTTCCCCAAGGCGTTCACCGGCGGCTGCACGAAGGAGCTGACCGCGTACCGTGAGCGCTACAAGGACGTCGAGCAGGCGCAGGGCCAGGTGCTGGCCTTCTCCACGGACGACGCGGAGACGCTGACGCGCTTCAAGACGGAGCTGAAGGCGCCCTTCGCGTTCATCCCGGACCCGGACGGCAAGGTCGTGGGCGCGTACGACGTGAAGATGCCGGTGGTGACGGTGTCCAAGCGCTACACGTTCGTCGTGGGCGAGGACCGCAAGGTGCTCAAGGTGAGCGAGGGCAAGGACGCCATCGACCCCACGGGCGCCATCGCCGCGTGCCCTCTGCGCAAGGGCGGCGCAGAGGCGAAGCCCACCGCGGCTCCGGCGGGCACCACGCCGCCCACCCAGGCCGCGCCCGCGACGAAGTAGTCGCGATGCGGCCCCCGGATGAAGGGACGGGGGCACGGTCCACTCGCGGACGTCCTCGTGGCACGGGCGGGCTGGACGCGGGCCGAGCCGTTGAGGAGTTCACGCGGCACGGGGGCTGCTGGCTTGTCCGCCCCCGAGCGGAAGCGATAGCCCTGGGGCGTGCCGCGCGCGGAGCATCCTCCCTCCGCCGGGCGGGGGGCGTGAGGAGGCCCGCGTGGATGGACATCGTCTTGCTGGGCCCCACGTGTCGGCCCACCCCCGAGGCCCGCGAAGGCAACGCCCCACGTCAGCTCGCGCAGGCGCTCCGGCGGCGCGGCCACACGGTCCTGCTCCTGGAGCGCGCGGCGCCCGGGGCCTGCATCGAGGAGGGGACTGACCTCAAGCGCTCCGACGTCGCGCCGTACCAGGACCTCACGGACCTCCACGCGCGGTTCCATTCACGGGTGCGCCGTGCGGACCTGGTGATGGTGGACGCGGAGGTGCCGCAGGTCGCGGACGTGAGTCGCTGGGCCACGAGCGCGGCGGGTGGGCTCACCGTCTTCTGGGACCGGGACACGCCTCGGACGCTGGCGCGGCATGCCCTGCGCGAGGACCCGGGCTGTCTGACGCCGGACCTGCTCGCGGGCTACCGGCTCTATCTCGCCTCCAGTGGAGGCCCGGTGCCCCGTCGGATCGAGCGCGAGTGGGGCGTGCCCCGGGTGCGCGTCTTCCTGCCGGGAGTGGACGTGGAGCACGTCGCGCCCGGAAGCGGGAGGACGCGTTGGGACCTGGGGCACCTGGGGCCGTTGTCGCCGGAGCGGCGGAGCCTGCTGAAGCAATGGTTGCTGGGCGCCGCGCGAGGCTGGCCCGAGGGCCGCTTCGTCCTCGCGGGGACGCTGTCGGCGGTGGATGACGCGTGGCCCGCCAACGTGGAGAGGCAGGCGCCGCCGTCGCTCCAGGAGCACACGGGCTTCCTGGGGGCGCAGCGCTTCACGCTGGCCCTCTCCCGGGCGGAGCACACGCCGGGCGCGGGCCTCTTCGAGGCCGCGGCCTGGGGCGCGGCGCTCATCTGCGACACGTGGCCGGGCCTGGAGGACATCTTCTCGCTGGGCGAGGAGGTGATGGTCGCCCGCACGGAGAGGGACGTGCTGCGCTACCTGCTCGCGATGCCGGAAGCGGAACGGCGCCAGCTGGGCATGCGCGCCCGAGCGAGGGTCCTGGCCGAACACACCGTGGCCCACCGCGCAAAGCTGTTGGAGCAGTACGTGAGCGAGGCGGAGCGTGGAGTCGCGTGGCTGGCCCCGGTGCGCTCGCTGAACTGAGCCTCAGGGGCCGGCAAGACGGACGGGCCCCCCTGTCGGCAGCGCACCGCACAAACCTGTCCGACAGTCGGACAGGTTTTGGAGCATCGCGCCCCGGGCCTACGCCCCCTCAGGGGCCTTCACCATTTCGCGCGGCGGGAACACGAACTGCGCGGCCCCGGCCACCAGCGGCGAGACATCGCGCTGGAACGCAGCGAGCATCGCCAGCCGCTCTTCCGTCCACCCGCGCCCCTCTCCTGCGTCGCGCACCAGGCAGTGCAGGGCCACGCGCCGGGCCTCCGGACTGGGGCTCCGCGCCAGACGCCGGCCGACGTCGTCCATCGTCCCCACATTCAGGCTGGACACCGCCACCTGTGCCGCCATCAGCGCATCCGCGTGGAGCCAGCCCTCCCGGCCCATCGTATCCAGGTGGCTCGCGAAGGCCGGCGGCGCGAGGGCCACCACCGCGCAACGCACGCGCAGCGTCGCCAGGCGCGGGTCCTTCGTCAGGAGCCCCGTCACCAGGCCCTGCACCGCGAGCAGGGGCACGGGCCGCATCCGCTCCCGGGGCTGAAGCAGCGCGTCCAGCGCCACGCTCAGCGCGCGCCGGTCCTCCACCACCGCCTCCAGCATCCGCTCCAGCAGCGTCACGTCACGCTCGTCGGCGCGGTACACCAGCGCCCCCATCGCCGCGCGCACCTCGTCGTCATAGGGCGAGGCCAGCCGCGCGCCACACGCGGCGAGGAACACGCGCTCCCGGTCCTTCACGGGCAGCCACGCCGCGCGCCGCAGCAGGTCGATGCGCGCATCCGGCTCCGGCCGCGCCAGCACCTTCGCGAGCAGCGCGGACAGCCGCCCATCCAGCGCCTCCGTCAGCCGGTCCGCCGGAATGTCCCCCACACGCGACGCCATGATGGCGTCCTCGCCGGTGACGGCGCGCTCGAACACCGCCCACGTGGGCTCGCGGTCCAGGTGGTCCCACAGCGCGCGCAACAGCGCGATGCGCACGTCGCGGTGCAGCGGCTTCGCGTCCAGCTCCAGCAGCCGCTCATAGCCCGCGTCCGAGCGCAGCTCGCCCAACAGGCGCACCACCTCCTTGGCCACCGTGACCTTGGTCAGCGGCACCTCCGCCAGCAGCGACAGCACCCGCGTGACGGGCATCCCGTTGAACGCGCGGCGCAGCCCGTAGATGGCGATGCGCGCGCGCGAATCCTCCAGGGCCCGCAGCAGCGCGGGCACCCCCTGGCCCTGGTCGCACCGCGCCATCACCCGCAGGGCCCGCTCCTGCACCGCGGGCCGCTTGTCGTCCGCCAGCGCGAGCAGCGCGTCCATGGGCGCCCAGTCCAGCGCCGCCATCCGCGTCACCGCCTCCAGCAGCGTGGGCGTGTCCCGCTCCATGTCCTCGCACAGCCTCGCGAGCGCGCGCGAATACGCCTGGCTCTGTTCGGTCGTCCATCGGAAGAAGCCGGAGGAGAAGGGGAGGATCCAGTGCGTCGCCCCGGTGGCGAACCGGCCCGTGATGACCGGCGCGTCCAGGTAGGGCCCCAGCAGGTCCTGCCGCCGCCGGTGCAGGTAGTCGCGCACCACCGAAATGGCGATGACGCTCTCGTCCCGCTTGAGCAGCTCGGGCAGCAGCCGGTCGAAGTCCCTCCAGGCGCGGTGGCGCAGGACCTCCAGGGCGACCGCGTACGCCTTGCCCTGTCGCAGCGCCATCCGCTCCAACTCCTCCACCAGCTCCCGGTGCAGGGGCATCCCCCGCTGCTCGGAAGCCGCAAGTGTCACGACCTCGTCGCCCCAGCCCCGGTCCCTCCAGTGCCGGAGCACGCCCGCGAGCGTTGCCTCGTAGCGGGGCCGGTCCTCCCGCGACAGCCACTGCGTCAGGGCGAGCGACAGCCTCACCTGGGGGGTGGTGTCACGCACGGAGACGAGCCAGTCCGACAGGCCGGGCACCAGCGCCGCGCGCTTGCCCAGGCTCGCCGCCAGCTGGAGCAGGGGGCCCCCGCGCTCGCGCTCCGCCCAGACCTTCGCCATCTTCAGCAGGTACGGTGCGGCGTGGCGCACCTCGTCGTCCGTCAACCGGTGCCCCAGCCCTCCGTCCTGGACGCGCCCGCGCTCCTTGAGGAAGGTGCCCAGCCACTGGGCGCCCCACGCCGCGTCCGCGCGGAAGGCCCGCACCAGCAGCCGCTCCGCCGCCTGCGCCGTGGGCATCGACAGGTCCGCGGCATCCAGCGCGTCGCGCAGCACCCGGCCCAGCGCCTCGGTGTGCTCGGCGCGCCACATCCGCCGGGGCCAGTCCGCCAGCGCCTGCAACATCAGCCCTCGCACCGGGTCCTGTTCGTTCTTCCGGGCCAGCACCACCGCCAGCGCGGGCGCCACGCACGCGGGCTCGTCCGGGCGCAGCCCGGGCAGGGCCAGCAGGGCGCTCAGCGCCGCGCCGCGCATGCCGGCGTCCGGGTGGCCCATCTCGGCCCGGAGCACCTCCAGCGCCTCGCTCCACGGCAGGTAGCGCGCGTAGGCGATGCGCTTCTCGGCGCGGGTGTGCAGCTCCATCACCTCATGCAGGTGCCGGCGCGCCTCCCGCTCGCGCAGGTCCATGGGAAGGTGCCGCACGGAGTCCAGCGCGATGATGCCCCTGTTGTTGCGTGCCCCCACCGTCCAGCGCGCGTAGACGCTCTCTCGCACGGCCGGGTCCGCGATACGGGCGATGAGCTTCGTGCCCCAGGCGGGGGCGCGCTTCACGGACGCGGCCCAGGCCTCGGTGAGCGTCGCGTGCAGCGACTCCGGCAGGTACTCCAGCACGTCCTCCGCGCTGCCTAGCAGCGTCGGGTCGCGCTGGACGATCCACGTCAGGGACCCGGCGTCCAGCGACGCCAGGGACTTCGCGAACAGCAGATGGGGGAGGGCCACCGTGGGGTGCTGACGCAGGAGCGCCACCATGCGCACGGGGCGCTGCCGTACCAGCGACCGCAGGGGATATTCGAGCGGCGGGATGCCTCGTTCCAGCAGCAGCGTCAGCAGCGTCTCCGCGAGGTCGGGCGTCCGGTCCGACAGCCACGCCAGCCCCCACGCCAGATGCTGCCGGGTGACGGGGTCCGGCTCGCCGGGCACCGCGCGCAGTTGCTCCAGCAGGAGCTCGCCCAGCACCGCGGGCGCACGCCGCGCCAGCCGCGCCCAGAATCGGTGGCTGGGCCGCTCCAGCGCCCGCGCCAGATGCTTGCGCAGGCCCGCCTCGGAGGCCAGGGGCACCGTGTCCGCGAAGGTAGCGGGGGCTCCCCGCTCCGCCAGCCCGTCGAGGAACGCGTCGATGACCGGGGAGCGCCGCTGCCTCACCAACTGGCGCAGCACGTGCTGCTCGCGGCGCATGCCGTGCGCCATCCGCAGCGCCTCCAGCGCCTGGGCGTCGTCACAGGCCAGCGCCACCAGCTCGAACGCCAGCGCGCGCACGCGCGAGGATTCATCCGCCGTGGCCTTCAGCACCGCCGCGCCATCCCGGCGCGTGAACTGGGCCGCCAGGGCCAGCCGCCGTTCGAAGGCATCCCCCCGGGCCAGCGCGTCCAGCTGCGCCTGCGCCTCCGGGTCCGTCCGCGCCTTCCGGCCCAGCTCCACCATGCGGCGCACCCGGGCATCGTGGAAGGTGGCGTTCAGCTCGGAGCGCAGGGCGGACAGGGCGGGTTCGGACATGGCGCCCAAGGATGCCCGCTCCCCGGGATTCCTGACAGACCCACTCCTGCCGCTCCGTGGCTCAGTGCGTCGCCTCGGTGGGCGTGATGGGGTAGCTGCCCGTCGAGTGCGCGCGCGTGTGCTGCGCGAAGAGGAAGCGCCGGACCGCGGCGCGGGTGATGAGCCCGCATGGCGCCAGCCCCAGCACGGGGGCCACCGGCAGGGCGTCCACGTCCTCCTGGTCCATCACCCGGAGCGCATGCGCCAGGTCCGAGTCCGGCGCCAGCGCCGGCAGCTTGCGCGCCATGTCGCTGGCCACGAGCAGCGGGTACATGGACTCGTCGCGCCACACCTCGCGCAGCTGCTCCACCTGCACCGTGCCGTAGAGGTTGCCCTCGGTGTCCAGCACCGGCAGCGTGCCGGCCTCTGAGGTGAGCAGCTGGTCCGTCAGCGCGCGCAGCGGCGTGCCCGCGGGCACCGCCGGCACCTCCGTCATCAGGGCGCGCACATGCGTGGCGGCCAGCAGGTCCTCGTCGCTCTGCACCTTGGGCGCGGTGCGCTCCGTGAGGTAGTGGCACAGCGCGGACGCGATGGTGCACGTGACCATCAGCGGCAGGATGATCTCGTGGCTGCCGCTCAGCTCGTACAGCATCATCATGCCGGTGAGCGGGCCGCGCGTGAGCGCCGCCACCGCGCCGCCCATGCCCACGATGGCGTACGCCCCGCTGGGCCCGGTGGCGAGCGGGAAGAAGTAGTGCACCAGCGTGCCGAACGCGCCGCCCGCCATGGCGCCAATGAGCGCCGCCGGGAAGAACGTGCCGCCGGACCCGCCAGAACCAATGGTGAGCGACGTGGCCACGAGCTTCAGCACGCACGCCGTCAGCATGAAGTAGAAGGGCAGCTGGCCCGCCGCCGCCAGGTTGATGTAGTCGTGCCCGCTGCCCCACACCGTGGGGCTCAGGAACACGAGCAGACCCGTGCACAGGCCACCCAGCGCGGCGCGCACCGGCAGCGGCTTCCTCCCCAGCCACGGGGACAGACGGCCGCCCATGCTGCCGTGGAAGAAGTGCTCCACCCCGTGCAGGAGCTTCACGAACGCGAACGCGAGCAGCCCGCACCCGATGCCCAGCGCCGCGTACGCGAACACCTCCGAGCCGCTGACCAGCTCGTAGTTCACCCGGTGGATCATGGGCGCCTCGTCCAGCACGCCCCGGCTCACCAGCGTGCCCGCCACGCTCGCCAGGATGATGGGGGAGAACACCCGCAGCTCGAACTCGCGCAGGATGATCTCCATCGCGAACACCGCGCCCGCGATGGGCGCGTTGAAGGACGCGGAGATGCCCGCGCCCGCGCCGCACGCCAGCAGGATGGACAGCTCCTTGCGGCTGAAGCCCAGCACGCGCCCCACGCTGGACGCGAACGCCGCGCCGCCATAGACGATGGGGCCCTCGCGGCCCGCGGACCCGCCGCTGCCAATGGTGATGGCGGACGCGATGAGCTTGAGCAACCCGCGGTCCGCCGGCACCACGTTGGCGCCGCTCTTCACCGCGCGCACCACCTCCGGCAGGCCGTGGCCGTGCGTCTCCGGCCGGTCGCGCAGGAGCCGCCCCACCGCCAGGCCGCCCACCGTGGGCGCGAGCAGCACCAGCCACCAGGGCAGGTGCGGCAGCGCCGCGGGCATGTTGTGTGAGTGGCCGAACACGGCGTTCACCGCCGCCAGGCCCACCAGCGGGTAGTAGAGCGACAGCGCGCCCAGCGTCAGCAGCGCCAACAGGCGCAGGCGGCGCTTCACCTCGTCGCGCGGGCCGCCGGGATCAATCACCCGCGCCAGCAGCAGCGCCCCCAGCGCCAGCGGCACGCCCACCAGCGCGTATTCCAGGTGCCAGCGCGCGGACGCGAGCGACTCCATCAGCGTGTGCAGCCGCTGCGGCTTCAGCGTCGCCGCCAGCTCCGCGGCGCTGAACGTGATGCCGCTCATCACGCCAATGAGGTTGGAGAAGATGCCCGCGGCGAGGCCGCTGTAGAGCCCCACCACCGCGCCCGCGATGGGCAACACCGAGGGGCTGGGCAGGCGGATGCGGTTGGACGCACCCAAAAGGAAGTAGATGAGGCGTGAAAGGTTCTGACGCGCCCAGAGGCTGAGCGCGGCCATCCGCTGCACTTGGGCAGGCGGAGGTTCGTCGGAGTCATTCATTTGGTACACCTACTAAACGGAGGACGCCGGTGGGTTTCAAGCCTCTTGATGGAGGTGTGACGCGCGCCTTGTCCGCTTGCACTCCACTCCACACATCCGCCGAGCGGTGCCCGGCCCCTTGCCCCCGGAGCGTGCTACGACGCCCCTGGTTTCCACCCGATGAAGGAGGCATCGCACATGCTCAAGCCGGGAGACGTCGCGCCGGAGTTCACCGTGCAGGACTCGGCGGGAAAGACGCACCGCCTGTCGGACTACCGGGGCAAGAACGTGGTGCTCTGGTTCTACCCGAAGGCGGACACGCCGGGATGCACCGCGGAGGGCTGCTCCTTCCGCGACCACAAGCCCCAGTACGAGGCGAAGGGCACCGCCATCCTGGGTATCAGCTTCGACACACCCGCGGAGAACAAGGCCTTCTCCGAGAAGTTCGGCTTCAACTTCCCGCTCCTGTGCGACGTGGACCGCAAGGTGGGGCTGGCCTACGGCGCCGCGGATGACGCCTCGGCCCCCAACGCGCGCCGCGTGGGCGTGGTCATCGGGCCGGACGGCCGCATCAAGGAGTGGCACGCGAAGGTGGACGCGCGCGCCTTCCCCCAGGAAGCGCTGTCGCGGCTCCAGTAGGACGCCGCGCGCCCTGGCCTCAAGGCGCGAACGAGCGGGACGGCAGGCGCGAGCGGATGAACACCGCCACGCCCGCCAGCACGAGCCACGGCAGCACGTGCCCGAGCATCAGGTGGCCCGCGCTGCCGTCCGGGCAGTGCACGTGCAGCACCAGCAGGCTCACCCCCGCGGAGGACAGGCCCGCCGCCAGCGCCCGCACGGGCTGGAAGGCGGAGCGGCACAGGAGGACGAGCGCCAGCGCCAACGGCACCACCGACAGGGCCACCTCCGCGCCCATGCACCCCAGGGTTCCCGCGAGGAACGGCCGCGCCTGGACCCCCGAGCGTCCCGTCAGCTGCGCCAGCGCCACGACGAGCGCGCCCGAGGCCACGAGCGTGAAGGGCCAGGCGCGCCGCATCGGCGCCAGGGCCACCATCGCCCCCCCGCCCACGCCCACGACGATGAGCAGCGCCACCAGCGCCACCGCCCACGGCGACGCGGCGTTGAGCATCATCCCGTGCCGGCCCACCACGAACAGGCCCAGGACGCCCACCACCAGATAGGTGGCGAGCAGCACCGCCACCTCCTTCCACCACGGCGTGGGCCGGGGCCGTGCGGCCAGCTCCGTCAGCGACTGGCGCCGCGTCTGCTCCAGCCGCGCTTCGTCAACGGGGGTGGGGGAGGGGACGGAGGCGGGAGGCCCCAGGGCATGGAAGCCCGCCAGCAGGGCGCGGCAGTCCGCGCAGCCCGCCGCGTGCGACGCCAGGTCCGGAGGCAACGGGCCGTCCATCTGGTCCAGGACGCGCTCACACTCGGGCGTCATCGCGATGTCTCCTCCTGGAGCGGGGCGAGCAGCTCGCGCAGGCGCGCGTAGCCCCGGTGGGCGCGGACCTTCACCGCGCTCTCGGTGAGGCCCAGGGCCTCGGCGATTTCAGCGAAGCCCATGCCCTCGAAGCGGTGCATGAGGATGGGCAGCCGCTGGCCTTCGGGCAGCTGCGCCAGGGCGTGTTGCACCGCGCGCTCCAGTCCCACGTCGCGCGGCTCCGGCGTGTCCGCCGCGACGGTGACGGGCAGCTCGCCCTCGGGCGTGAGGTCCTCCGGGCGGCGGTGGCGGCGGGCATGGTCCCGCGCGGCGTTGGTGGCGATGGCGTACAGCCACGGACGGACGCGGGCGCCCGCCTGGTAGCGGCCCCGCGCGCGCACCAGGGACAGGAAGGTGAGCTGGGCCAGGTCCTCGGCGGTGGAGGGGCTGCCGGTGAGGCGCGCCAGGTAGCCCTGGACGGGGCGCGCGTAGCGCTGGAAGAGCGCGTCGAACGCCTGCGCGTCTCCCTGGCGGAACCGCTCCATCAGCACCTCGTCCGAGTCGCCGGAAGCTCCCGAGGACACCGGCATCTCTCCGGTACGCACGGGCGCGGCATCAGGTTTCACGGGAGGTGACGAGGGGCTCACGGACAGGGGGGATTTTAGGCCCCCCCCGGCCGCCGCGAGGGAGAAAGTCGCCCCGTCAGGGCGAGGCGGCCGGCCGCAGCCGAGCCAGCCACTGCTCGAAGGCGGGGTGGCCGTGCAGGTGCGCCAGGTCCTCGTCGGAGGCGGCATAGGCCGCGTCCCGGAAGCCCAGCCCTTCCGCCCGCTGGAGCAGGCGCACCGCGTCCGGCACGTTGCCCGCGCGAGCGAAGGCGCACGCCGCGTCGTACGCGATGCCCGGGTCGGGCACGTGGCGAAGGGCGGCCTCGCTCACCGCCGCGGCCTCCGAATAGGCGCCCCGGATGAACAGCGCCCGCTCCGCGCACCGGAACGCGGCCGCCGGGTCCGCGCCGGGCAGCCGCAGCGCCTCGTTCACCTGGCCCAGCCGGATGAGCGCTCCCGCGTACTCGTGCATCACGGTGCGGTCCTGCGACTCGGCCCACGCCTGCTTCCAGTAGCCCACCGCCCGGGCGTCATCCCCCACCAGCGAGAACGCCGCCGCCACCGCGTGCATCTCCACCGGCTGGCCCTGCACCTGGGAGAAGTGGTCCAGCGCGGGCCGCCCGTGGCCCTGCTTCAGCGCCACCCAGCCCAGGAGATAGTGCGCCCGGCTGGTGAGGTTGGGGGACAGGCCCTCGGTCTCCAGGAGCCGGGTGCCCTGCCGCCACGCGTCGTCCAGCCGGTCCTCGCGCAGCGCCTGCTGCGCCTCGCGCAGGGCCTGGGCGAGGGGGCCCTCCTCCTCCTTCGCCGCGTTGCGCGCGCGCATCACGTCCGCCAGCACGCGGAACGCCTGGAAGCCGAACATGGCGAAGAGCACGCCCATGAACAGCGCCCCGGTCCGGATGCTGAGCAGCACCACGCCCACGCACAGCCCCAGCGCCAGCACGTGCGACACGATGAAGCCCCGCCGCCCGAACATCCGCGTCGCCAGCGCCGTGCTGATGTGCCCGCCGTCCAGGGGCGGCACCGGCAGCAGGTTCAGCACCGCCCACACCATGTTGGCGAAGAAGAAGTTGCCCAGGAAGAAGTCCGCCATCTCCGAGCGGCCCCGCACCTGCATCAGCACCGCCCAGCACAGGACGCCCAGCGTCAGCCCCGCCAGCGGCCCCGCGAAGCTGCTCACCACGTCCTTGTGCCAGGGCAGCGGCGCGTCCGTGTTGGGCCGGGTGACGCCGCCCATGAAGACCAGGTCCACGCTCGGCCGGTAGCCGAAGAAGCGGAAGGCCACCGCGTGCCCCAGCTCGTGGACGAGCACCGACACGAAGATGATGAACATCCACGCCAGCACGAAGGCCACCAGGGCGCCCACGTGCCCGGGCGACGAAGGGTCGACCAGCTGGTCCCCCAGCCACCCGGCTCCCGAGTGACGCCCCGGCAGCGGGCGGGACTGGAAGGCGAACACCGCGGAGAAGAGCAGGTGACTGGTATGGACCTGGACGGGGACGCTCCCGAGCCTGAAACGGAACATGGCGGAGGACCATAATCGTTGGTCCCCACCCGCGCAGGGCCGTTCTCATGGTCCGCGCGCTTCTGTTCCCCGCCGGGTATAGGGTGTCCTCACGCCATGCTGAAGCTGGGTCCCTACACGCTCCCCAACCCCTACATCCTCGCGCCCATGGCCGGCGTGAGCGAGCGTCCCTTCCGCGTCATCGCCTTCCGCCTGGGCGCGGCGCTCTGCCCCACGGAGCTGGTCAGCGCCCAGGGGCTGATGCGGCAGAACCAGCGCACCCTCAAGTACCTGCGCTACGACCCAGAGGTGGAGAAGCCCTACTCGCTGCAGATTTTCGGCGGCGAACCGGAGGCCATGGCCCGGGCCGCGCAGGTGGGCAAGGCCGCGGGCGCGCAGCTCATCGACATCAACATGGGCTGCCCGGTGAAGAAGGTGGTGCGCAACGGCGCCGGCAGCGGCCTCTTGTGCGACGTGCCCCGCGCCGCCGCCATCGTCCGCGCCATCCGGGAGGCAACGGGCCTGCCGGTCACCTGTAAAATCCGCTCGGGCTGGGACGCGCGCACGCTCAACTACCTCCAGGTGGCGGAGGCCCTCCAGGAGGCGGGGTGCGCGGGGCTCGCGCTGCACCCGCGCACGCGCGAGCAGGGCTACTCGGGCCAGGCGAACTGGGCCCACATCGCGGACCTGAAGCGCCACTTCCCGGAGCTGCCCATCATGGGCAACGGCGACGTGAGGACGGTGGCGGACGCCCACCGCATGCTGGACAGCACCGGCTGCGACTTCGTGATGATTGGCCGGGGCGCGCTGGGCAACCCGTGGCTCTTCCGGGAGCTGCGGGGCGGCCCGCCCGCCACGCCGGAGGAGCGCTGCGAGCTGGTGCTGGAGCACGCCCGCGGCCACGCGGAGTTCGTCGGGGACGCCTTGGGCGCGGTGCGCTCCTTCCGCCGCCACCTGGCCTGGTACGCCCACGGCCTGAAGGGCGCGGCGCACTTCCGCTCGGAGGTGAACCAGCTGGACTCGCCGCAGGCGGTGGAGGACAGCGTGCGCCGCTTCTTCGCGGGCGCGGACACCGACCCCACGGCCCTCCTGGAGGAGCCGCCGGAGGTGGACTACCGCGCGGCGCTGGGCTGAGCGCCGGCCACGACGGAGGCCGGCGGCACCAGCACGCGCCCGGTGGCCACCGCGCGGAAGTAGTCGCACGCCGGGGTGGGGCGGCGCTCCAGCGTGTCGAAGTCGACGTGGTAGAGGCCGAAGCGCGGGCCCCAGCCTTCCAGCCACTCGAAGTTGTCCAGCAGGCTCCAATAGAGGTAGCCCTGCACGTCCACGCCCGCCTCGCGCGCGGTCAGCACCTGGCGCAGGTGCGCATGGATGTACTCCGGCCGCACCGTCCCCTTACGGTCGTCGATGCCGTTCTCCGTGACCCACACCGGCTTGCCGTAGCGCTTCACCTCCTGGAGGAGCTGGAGGAAGCCCTCGGGCCGCTGCTCCCACCCGATGTCGGTGAGCCCGCGCCCCTCCGGGTCGCGGTACTTGAAGTCGATGAACGGCGGACGCGGGATGAAGCGCAGGTGCGCGCGCGTGTAGTAGTTGACGCCCACGAACTCCACCGAGTCGCGCGCCCCCTCGATGTGCACGTTCGTGGACGCCACGCCCGGCATGAACACGCGCAGGCGGCCGGTGGACAGCGCCTCGTGGAACGCGTGGTTGTAGGCGGGGGCCGCCCACCGCACCAGCAGGCGGTCCAGGGGATGCCACGCGCGGTCCGGCGCGAACGCGAGCATGTTCTGGGAGATGCCCAGCTCCACCCGGCCCAGCCGCTGCCCCAGCTCCTCGCGCGCGATGACGTGCGCCCGCACCAGGTTGGCGAGCGCGGCCATCATCTTCCCCCCGTCCGCGATGCCCGGCGGCATCACTCCCTGGAGGTAGCCGCCCAACAAGAGGACCATCGGTTCGTTCAAGGTGATGATGAGCGCGTCCAGCCCCTCCAACAGGGGGGCGCACCGGCGCACATACTGGCGGAAGGCCTCCAGGCTCTCCGGAAGGTGCCAGGGCGTGGACGCGTGGAACCACGTGGGATGGGTGAAGTGATGCAGCGTCACCACCGGCCGCAAGCCCAGGGCGCGCAGCCGCAAGAGCCGCTCGCGGTAGGCCTCCAGCGCGGCCTCGTCGAACCGGCCGCGCTCGGGCTCGATGCGCGCCCACTCCAGCGACAGCCGGAACGCCGTGGCCCCCACCGCCTTCGCCAGCGCGTAGTCCTCCGGGTACCGGTGCCAGTGGTCCACCGCGCGGCCGCAGCGCGCATGCGGCTCCTTCAGCCTCCCCTGCCGCTCCCACTGGGACCAGTCGTTCTCGATGCCGCCCTCCACCTGGTACGCGGACGTGGCGACGCCGAAGGTGAAGGACGCGGGGAAGGTCAGCGCGCTGGTGCTCATGCGGGCGCGCACCGTAGGCCGCCGCCTCCGGGACGCAAAGCGACACGACGCGCACGCGCCGGATGCACGGCAGCGGACATCCAGGCCTGTAGCGCGAACCCTCGAAGTGCGTCCGGAGCCGGAAACTCGGCCTCGCGCGCGACGCGCCGGACCCCCGAAATGACCGCCACGAACGGTTCGAAGCGCCCGGAGGCCAAAAATCGGCCTCGCCGCGCACTGCAATACATCACCATGCGTTGACACACTGGCATGTCGCCCGTACCATTCATTTCAAGCACTCACGTTCAGTTCGAAGTGGGTGCAGGGCTCGCGTCCTCGCGGGCCTCAACACTGAACGGAGGATTCCGATGGCCGCGAAGAAGAAGACCGCGAAGAAGGCCGCGTCGAAGAAGACCGCGTCGAAGAAGACCGCCCGCAAGGCCCCTGCCGCCAAGCGCGGTACGGCCAAGAAGGCCCCGGCCAAGAAGGCCGCCGCGAAGAAGTCCGCTCGCAAGACGACCCGCAAGAGCGCCAGCAAGGCCGCTGCGGCCCCGGCGACCCCGGAAGCCTGAAGTAACGGCGTCATTTCGGACGTCGGTTGACGTCCGGTGAACGGCTCGGCGAAACCCGCCGGGCCGTTTTTCTTTTTGCGGGCCAGGGGCTCCCTCCCCTCGGGGTCCGCTCCCGGGAGGGGCCATGTCGCTGCGTCCGGTGGAGTTCGGGGAGGTCGTGGCGGAGGCCGCGGCCCGGCTGGTGGGCGCGGTGGCCCAGAAGGCGTGGTGCCCGCTGCCCCGCCTGGCCTACCTGGAGCTGCGCGTCCCCGGCAGATCGGTGGTGCTGTGCCTGTGCGCTGAAGGTGAGCTGTCGCGCCTGTCCGTCGCGGAGGACCGCTTCCCCACGCCGGGCGAGCCCGCGCCCTTCCAGCGCTGGCTGCGCCAGGAGCTCACCGGCTTCAAGCTCCAGGCCGCGCGCTACCTGGAGGACTCTCGCGCCATCGTCCTGGAGTTCGAGCGCGAGGACGTGCGCCGCCGGCTCGTCCTGGAGGTGGGCGCGCCCGGGGGACTGCTGCTCCTCAGCGACAACAACCGGGTGCTGATGCTCTCCGGTGAAGGCTTCGGCCCCAGGCGCAACCTCTATCCCGGAGCGCAGTGGTCTCCACCGGAGCCCGTGTCCGCGGAGGCGCTGGCGAAGGGGCGCGCGCAGCCCTCGCGCCTGGAGCCGCGCGAAGGGGACGTGCTCCCCAGGCTGCAGGCCGCCGAGCGGGTGCTCGGGCAGAAGGACCGCACCAGCCGCGCGGACACCATCCGACGCCGGCTCGCGCAGCCGTACCGGGCGCGGCTGAAGCGCGCCTCGCGAACATTGGAGAAGGTGCGCGCGGAGGCGGGGCGCGGCCCGGAGGCGGAGAAGCACCGGCAGGTGGGCGAGCTGCTCGCGCAGAACCTGCACCGGCTCAAGCGCGGCGCCTCCCAGGTGACGCTCACCGCCTATACAGAGGAGGGCGTGGAGGAGGTCCAGGTGAAGCTGGACCCGAAGCGCACTCCCAGGGAGGAGGCGGACTGGCACTTCCACCAGTACCGCCGCCTGCTGCGCGGCGTGGAGCAGGCGCGCCACCGCGAGGCGGAGCTCGCGCGCGAGGTGGCGCACGCGCAGACGGCGCTCGCGCAGATCGAGGCCATGGATGACGCCGCGCTGCTCGCGCAGGTGGACGTGCTCCAGGTGTCGCAGGGCGAGGAGGGCCCGAAGGGGGGCCTCCCCTTCAAGGAGTACGTGGGCCACGGCGGCGCGCGCATCTGGGTGGGGCGCGGCTCCGAGGACAACGACCAGCTCACCTTCAAGGTGGCCCGTCCGTGGCACCTGTGGCTGCACGCGCGCGGCCTGCCGGGCAGCCACGTGGTGGTGCCGCTGGAGAAGAACGCGGAGGTGGCGCAGGAGGTGCTCCTGGACGCGGCGCACCTGGCGCTGCACCACTCCGGCGCCAAGGGCGAGCCGCGCGGCGAGGTGAGCTATCTGCCGGTGAAGTTCGTGCGCAAGCTGAAGGGCGCGGCCCCCGGGCAGGTGACGTATGCCCGGGAGAAGACCTTTGTCGTGCGCATGGAGCCGGAGCGGTTGGAGCGGCTGCTCAAGTCGCGCCATGGCGACCCGGGCGCATCGTCCTGAAGGACGATGCCTGTGGGACGGATTCACCCCAGCGTGTCACGCTCGGCGTGTGGGCCCGGTCGACCGGCGGACGGGCATCCAACCCCCGGCCTTGAGGTTCGGGAAGTGCCGGGTACGATGCCCCCCGCGTGACGCCCGAAGCCTTCCGCCAGATGTCCCTGTTCCCGCGTGGCTCGTCCGCGGAACGCGCCGCCACTCCCGCGCAGCCGCGCGCGCCGGAAGGCCCCGCGCCCCTGCCGCCGCGCAACCGCGTCGCGGAGGAAGCGCCGCGCGTCCTCACCGCGTCGCGTGAAGAGCTCTGGACGCGCGCGGAGTCACTCGCGTGGCGACTGAGCGCGAACCTGGGCATGCCGGTGCGTCTGGCCGTGACGGACAACCGCTCCACCATGGTTTCATTCCGTCGCGGCGCGCAGGTGCTCCAGCTGCGGCTGCACCACATGTTCCTGGACGCGCCGGAGATCGTCGTGCGCGCGGTGGCGGACTACGCGGGCCGGGGTCACCGCAGCGCGGGCGCCCTCCTGGACGAGTACATCCGGGGCCAGCAGCCGCTCATCCGCCAGCTCCGCCGTGAGTCCGACGCGGAGCTGAATCCGCTCGGTCGCTGCTTCGACCTGCGGGCGCTCTACAACGGCGTCAACGAGGCCTACTTCGGCAACGCCATCCAGGCCCGCATCGGCTGGGGCCGCATGCCGCCGCGCCGCCGCCGCAAGTCCATCCGCCTGGGCGTCTACGACCACCAGACGCGGGAGATCCGGATCCACCCCGCGCTGGACAAGCCGGACGTGCCCGCCTTCTTCGTGGAGTTCATCGTCTTCCACGAGATGCTCCACCAGCTCTTCCCCAGCAGCAATCGCACGGGGCGCCGCGTGCATCACCCGCGCGCCTTCCGCGAGCGCGAGCGCACGTACCCGCACTACGCCGCCGCGCTGCGTTGGGAGCGCGAGAACCTGGGCACGCTGCTGCGCGGTTGAACGCACGCCGAGCGGCCTGGACATTTACTGGTTTACCTGCCCGGTCGCGCTCGGTGATGTCTTGACCGAAATGAGGGAGAGCCGGATGTTCGGCCTCATATGCGACGAGCAAAGATTGTCTGCACCCTCGGCCCGGCCAGTCAGACCCCGGAGATGTTGGAAGCGCTGCTGGAGGCCGGCATGGATGTGGCCCGGCTCAACTTCTCCCACGGCAGCCACGAGCAGCATCAGGCGAACATCGACATGCTGCGCGCGGCCTCGCTGAAGGTGCGCAAGGCGGTGGGCATCCTGGGCGACCTGCAGGGGCCCAAGATCCGCACCGGCCGCTTCATCACCGGCAGCACGGAGCTCAAGCCGGGCGGCGTCTTCCACATCACCACGGATGAGACGGTGAAGGGCACGGATGAAATCGTGTCCACCACGTACCCGCACCTGGCGGCGGACGTGAACCCGGGCGACCGCATCCTGCTGGATGACGGCCTGCTGGAGCTGCGCGTCCTGGAGACGGACAAGAAGCAGCTCATCAAGACGGAGGTGGTGCACGGCGGCACGCTGAAGAACAACAAGGGCATCAACCTGCCCGGCGTGGCGGTGCGCGCGGACGCGCTCACGCCCAAGGACCGCGAGGACCTCATCTTCGGCCTCAAGGCGGGCGTGGACTACATCGCGCTGTCCTTCGTGCGCCAGCCGTCGGACCTGGACTCCGCGCGCCAGGCCATGGCGGAGGTGGGCCGCACGGTGCCCATCATCTCCAAGCTGGAGAAGCCGGAGGCCATCGCGCGCCTGGACGCCATCCTCGACAAGACGGACGGCGTGATGGTGGCCCGCGGCGACCTGGGCGTGGAGATTCCCCCGGAAGAGGTGCCCGCCGTCCAGAAGGACATCATCCGGCGCTCCAACCTGCGCGGCCTGCCCGTCATCGTGGCCACGCAGATGCTCAACTCGATGATCGACAACCCGCGCCCCACGCGCGCGGAGGCCAGCGACGTGGCCAACGCCGTCTACGACGGCGCGGACGCGCTGATGCTCTCGGGTGAGACGGCGAGCGGCAAGTTCCCCACGGACTCCGTGCAGATGATGGAGCGCATCATCCTGGCGGCCGAGTCCTCCGCGCGCGCGCAGCTGCAGCCACGCGTCATTGAAGCCCCGCTGGGCCTGCCGCTGCACTTCCCGGACGTCATCGCGCGCGTGGCGTGCGAGGCGGCCAAGGCCAGCGGCGCCACGCTCATCGCGGCCTTCACGCTGTCGGGCGTGACGGCGCGCCTGCTCGCGCACTACCGGCCCACGGTGCCCATCGTCGCGTTCAGCCCGAACCAGGAGGTGCGCCGCCGCCTGTCGCTGCTCTGGGGCGTGGTGCCGCGCGTGCTGGAGCCCATCCAGGAGACGGAGACCATGCTCCGCCGCGTGGAGGAGGAGCTGGTGTCGCGGGGCCTCGCGCGCCGGGGCGACCGCATCGTGGTGGTGTTCGGCGCGCCGGTGGGCCAGCCGGGCAAGATCAACAGCCTCCGGCTGCACACCATCAGCGCCTGATGCCGCGACTCACGCCGGGCTCTTCTTGAGGGCCCGGCGGGGAATCTCCGCCTCCACGAAGATGGTGAAGAGGTCCATGTCGAGCTGTCCGGACCCCGCCTCCTTCTTGAGGATGTCGAGCGCGAGCGCGTGCGGCACGGCCTTCTTGTAGGGCCGGTCGCTCGCGGTGAGCGCGTCGTAGATGTCACAGATGGACATCATCCGGGACTGCACCGGAATCTCCGGGATGGCGCGAGGGTAGCCCGTGCCATCCAGCTTCTCGTGGTGCGCGTACGCAATCTCCGGCACGCGGCGCAGCGCGCGGGTCCACGGAATCTGGGACAGGAAGCGGTACGTGTGCTCGACGTGGCTCTCGATTTCGCGGCGCTCCTCCATGGAGAGGGTGCCGCGGGTGATGGAGAGGGATTGGATCTCCTGGGGCAGCAGCAGCGGCTGGCCCTGGTCGTGAGCGTCGGTGAACGTGAGCTTGCCCAGCTCCAGGAGCCGCTCGAAGTTGCCCTGCGCGAGCACCGTGGGCTTGTTGCAGGTGAGCAGGAAGCCCATCACCTCATCCAGCTGGGCCAGCTCGTGGGCGAGCCGCAGGTCCTCCTCCTGGTGGATGGAGGGCAGGGCGGCCAGGCCGCGAGCCTCCACGGCGGACAGCCTGCGCCGCGAGCTCTGCAGCTGCAGGTCCTTGCGAGCCAGTTGGAAGCGGGCGCGCAGCGCCTCCAGCTCATGGGGGTAGAGCTTCTCCGCCTTGACGAGCACGTTCTCGCGCACGCCCACCTTGCCGAAGTCGTGCAGGAGCGACGCGTACCGCAGCTCCTGCAGCTCCACGGCGGTGAAGCGCATCTGGGCATAGCGGCCGGTGGAGTGGTGCTCCAGCGCCTGGGCCAGCGACACGGTGAGGTCCGCGACGCGGCCGGAGTGGCCCGCGGTGGTGGGGTCGCGCGCTTCGATGGCCACGACGGACGCGGAGACGAAGCCCTCGAAGAGGCGGTTGATCTCCTCGTGGAGGAGGGCGTTTTCAATCGCGCCGGCGGCCTGGGCGCCCAGGGCGAGCAGCAGCTCCTCATCCTCCGCGTCGAACACCTGCCCGCCGCGCTTGTTGAGGGCCTGGATGACGCCGGTCACCTCGCCGTTGGCGTCGCGCATGGGGACGCAGAGGATGGTGTGGGTGCGGTAGCCGCTGGAGACGTCGAAGCTGCTGTTGAAGCGGGGGTCGGCGTAGGCGTCGGGGATGTTGATGACGGCGCCCGTCTGGGCGACCTGGCCGGCGACGCCGCTGCCCATGGGGAGGCGGATCTCGTTCTTGGAGCCCTGGGCCACCTTGCTCCAGAGCTCATTGCGCTCGCGGTCCAGGATGAAGAGCGAGCAGCGGTCCGACTCCACGACCTTGGTGGCCTCATAGAGGATGAGGGGCAGCAGCAGGTCCAGGTCCCGCTCGGCGCTCATCGCCTTGGCGACATCCAGGATGGACGTCAGCTTCGCGAGCCGGCGGTTCAGGTTGGGGGAGGCGGGCGCGGACTGAGGAAGCACCGAGGCGGGCTCCGTGGGATGCGGCGGGTGGCCGCGGGCGCACCGGGTTGTAGCATGCAGGATGTGTCGGCTGCCCGGGCCCACCCCCTGTGGGGTCCACCTCTGTCCGCCAGCCCGCTGTCCTGCCGGGCGAAGGTACCGTGGCCCGCCGGAAGCGGTTATGAAGCGCCGCCATGACCCGCCCCGTTCGCATCTCTCCGTCGCTGCTCTCCTCTGACTTCAGCCGCCTGGGCGAGGAGGTCCGCGCCATCGAGGCCGCCGGCGCCGACTGGATTCACGTGGATGTCATGGATGGCAGGTTCGTGCCCAACATCACGTTGGGGCCGGTCATCGTGGAGGCCATCAAGCGCGTGGCGACGAAGCCGCTGGACGTGCACCTGATGATCGTGGAGCCGGAGAAGTACGTGGACGCGTTCGTGAAGGCGGGCGCGGACGTGCTGACGGTGCACCAGGAGGCGAGCCCGCATCTGCACCGCACGCTGCAGCACATCCGCAATGCGGGGGCGAAGCCGGCGGTGGTGTTGAACCCGGGCACGCCGCTGGTGGCGATCGAGGAGGTGCTGGGGGACGTGGACATGGTGCTGCTCATGAGCGTGAACCCGGGGTTCGGGGGCCAGTCGTTCATCGAGTCCACGGTGGACAAGGTCCGCCGGCTGCGCGGGATGTTGGACGCGCGGGGGCTGAAGGACGTGGACATCGAGGTGGACGGCGGCATCAACGCCCAGACGGCGAAGCGCGTGGTGGACGCGGGGGCGACCGTGCTGGTGGCGGGCAGCTACGTGTTTGGCGCGAAGGACTACGCGCAGGCCATCCGGTCGCTGCGGCCCTCGTGAGTCAGGCGGCTTCGGGGGAGGCGGGCGGGCGCGCGGCGGCGGCGGCCATGCGGGCGATGCGGGTCATGAAGGTGGGGTCGCACGGCTTCACTTCGTAGTCGTCGGCGCCCAGCTCGAAGCACACGTGGCGGGTGAATTGATCCTCCACGCCGCTGAGCATGATGACCTTGCAGTCGCGGGTGATGGGGTCCTTCTTCAGCTGCGCGAGCAGATCCCTGCCGTCCTGGTGCTGGTTGATGTCCAGGATGATGACCGCGGGCCGGTGCTTGCGGGCCAGCTCCAGCACGTGTTCGGAGGTGGTGTCGGACACGCAGACGAGGCCCGAGCGCTTGGCCTCTCGAGCGAGTGCGGACACGACAAGGGGCTCATCGTCCGAGATGAGGACAGTGGGAGCAGTCATGGCCCTCTGTGGGGGAACAGGGGTGGATCAACGTGCAACATCTTGGAAGTACAGGAAGGCCCGGATCTTGTGAAGAGGGTGAACATTGTCCCGTCCTAAAGGGTATGTAGGACAACAGTCGGGCAGGCGAGGGGGGCGGGAGGTGGAGGGGAAGGGGAGGGCAAAAGAGTCCGTTGACTGAAGGAAGCGGCTCGGATAGATCCGCCCACGCTTCGCCGGGCCCGAGGGCAGTTCCTGGCGCAGCACCGGATATCGGGGAGTGGCTCAGCCTGGTAGAGCACTTGGTTCGGGACCAAGGGGTCGCAGGTTCAAATCCTGTCTCCCCGACCAAACGATGAAGCGGGCTGGAGATCTTCGGATCTTCAGCCCGTTTTCATTTTGGGCTTCCGGCTTCGGCCCTCCCAGCGCGGCCTGCCGCTGTTCGTTGGACGCTCGGGCGGCGAGCGCAGGCCCCACGTTGTCGGCGGCGTCAGGCCGGTGTCGCGGTGGAACGTGGTGGTGCCCGGCGGCTCCGCGATGAGCTGGCTGCCCCGGCACACCAGGCGCCAGCGCGCGTTTCCCTGCACCTCGCCACTGCCGTCCACGGACCCGTACCAGGTCAGGTCGATGGCGGTGGACGAGTGGGGCGCCGCCTCCACGTGCGTGGGCGCCGTCGGGGGCGTGGTGTCGTTGGACTGGAAGGCCACCTCCACCCAGGAGTTGCTGGCCTGGTAGCTGTCGGTGGGAAAGCCGCTCGTGAAGGTGGCGGTGGCCAGCAGCGCCCCCGACGCGGACCACAGGCTGCCGGTGTGCGTGCCCGTGTTGCCCGCGCCCTTGTAGAAGCGCCTGCCCTTGAGCTGCCCGGGCGCGTCGCTGCGGAAGCGCACGCCCAGCTCCAGCGCGGCGCTGTCATTGGCGGCCTCCACGGCCGGGACCGCGGAAGCGTCGAAGAGGGCGCGCTCCCCCCTGCCGCGCACTTGTTTGCGATTTGCTTTTGATGTTTCGAGGATGCGATTGAACACGCGGCCCGGTGAAGGCTGATATCCCAGGGGTCCCAGTGGCAATGACCCTCAGTGAGTCCCCAGTCATGGCTGGGCCCGGGGCTGATGCTCCTCCTGTCGACCGTTCGTCCGATGCGCGGGGTGGATGTTGACGCAATGTCGAGGCTTGGGTCAGGTCAGCACCAATGCCCGACCATCCCTCGCCTTCCGCGCCCCCCTCCTCCGACGAGCAGCTCCAGCGCGCGTTGCGGCGGCTGGAGGAGTGCGAGCGCGCCGAGAAAGTGGTCGCCGCGGCGGGCATCGGCCGTTGGTCCCGCGACCTGTCACAAGCCCACGTCGTCTGCGACGCCATCTGCCGCGTGCACTACGAACTGCCCCCGGACGGCGCGGTGACCCCGGCCCAACTCCAGGAGCGCATCCACCCGGAGGACCGTGAGCAGGTGTGGGACGCGGCGCGGCGCGCGATGGAGGGGCAGGCGCCCTTCGAGATGCGCTTCCGGCTCCACCCGGGCGCGGAAGGCTCCATCAAGTGGTTGCATGTCACGGGCTCCGTCTTCCACGACGCGGAAGGGCGCGCGCGGCACTTCGAGGGCATCACGCGGGACATCACCGCCGAGCGGCAGCTCGAGGAGTCCCTGCGCCAGACGCTCATCGAGAAGAACGACTCGCTCCAGAACCTGGAGCTCATCAACAGCACGGGCCAGGCGCTGGGCGCGGAGCTGCAGTTGGAGAAGCTGGTGCAGGGCGTGACGGACGCCGCCACCCAGCTCACCCGGGCCGCGTTCGGCGCGTTCTTCTACAACGTGCTGGATGAGCGGGGACAGACCTACATGCTCTACACGCTCAGCGGCGTGCCCCGGGAGTCCTTCTCGAAGTTCCCCATGCCGCGCGCGACCCGTGTCTTCGAGCCCACCTTCAAGGGGGAGGGCATCATCCGCAGCGAAGACATCACGAAGGACCCTCGCTACGGCCATAACGCCCCCCGCAGGGGGATGCCCGAAGGCCACCTCCCGGTGCGCAGCTACCTGGCGGTGCCCGTGGCCTCGCGCTCCGGTGAGGTGATTGGCGGGCTGTTCTTCGGTCACCCCACGCCCGGCGTCTTCACCGCGCGCGAGGAGCGGCTGGCGGCGGGGCTGGCCGCGCAGGTCGCCGTGGCCATGGACAACGCCCGGCTCTTCCAGCGGGTGCAGGAGGCCGTCACGTCGCGAGACACCTTCCTGTCCATCGCCTCGCACGAGCTGCGCACGCCCATCACATCCATGAAGCTGCTGTCGCAGCACATGCGCAAGCGCATCCACGCCAACGACCCGGTGGCCTTCACCCCCGAGCGCGTCATCCGGATGGTGGAGCAGACGGAGCGCTCCATCGACCGGCTCGCCCGGCTGGTGGATGACATGCTGGACATCTCGCGCATCGCCGCGGGCCGGCTGCAGCTGCATCTGGAGCCGGTGGACCTGAGCGACGTCGCGCGCGATGTGATGGACCGCTTCGAGCCGCAGCTCACCGCGGCGGGCCACACGCTCACGCTGCGGCTCACGTCCGGCGTGGTGGGGCGGTGGGACCGGATCCGGCTGGAGCAGGTGCTCGCGAACCTGCTGACCAACGCCCTCAAGTACGCGCCCGGGACGCCGCTCACGGTGAGCCTCACGGCCCGGGACGGCCACGCCGTGCTGGAGGTGGAGGACCGCGGGCCCGGCATCGCACCGGAGCATCAACACCGCATCTTCGAGCGCTTCGAGCGGCTCGGCAGCGCCAGCGAGGTGAGCGGGCTGGGTCTGGGCCTCCACATCGCCCGCCACATCGTGGAGGCGCACGGGGGCCGCATCCACGTGCGGAGCGCCCTGGGCGACGGCGCCCGCTTCTTCGTCGAGCTGCCGCTGTCAGGCCCCCCGGACGTCAAGCCCGGGGCGCCGTAGGGGCTGGCCAGGAGGGCTCAGCGAACGCATATGCCAGCACCCTCCTGCGGCCTCCACACCTCACGCAGGCGAACACGTCGAAGTCGAACGTCCTCCTCAGCAACTCGGCCCGGTCCACTCGCGGCGCTCCCTGCTTCATCCGCTCCGTTCTGGCCGGTGCCTCCTTTCCCGCTCTCGCCTCCTCCCCACCTGCTTGGGGGAGCGCTCGTCCCCTGAAGCGTGTCCCTTCACCGGCTGGCTGACCGGCGCTGCCTCCCATTAGGGGCTCGTGGGGGAGAGGCAATCGTCGGTCGGCCTGGACGGAGCCGCTCCGGAGGCCGCTGCCCGGCCTCGGGAGACGTCCCGCATCAATGCCGTTCTGAGTGGATTGCGTCAGAGCCTGCGCTCGTTGGGCCGCAGCCTGATGGGGCTGCTCTCGCTGGACCCGGGGTGCCGCACCGGGGATGTCGCGGTGCTCAGCCTCGTGCTCCCGCCGGCCAAGGAGGAGGGGCTGCTCGCGAGCTGGCTGCCGGCCCGGCGCGCCTCGCGCGTGGACCCGAACACAGTGCTTCGCTCGGATGTCTGAAAGGCAGGCGCCACGGGTGCGCTCGGGTCAGGGGACGGGCCTGCAGCCGGTGCCGGCCTTCACCGCGGCCCGGAGCAGGTCGTTCGCTCCCGTGCCCATTCGCGTCGCATCCATCCCCGCGACGGCGACACCGAGGTCGAGGTCTGGGCACACCATCGCCGCCACGCCCCAGAAGCCCTCGTGCAGCCAGCAAGGTTTTCCATCGGCGCGCTCCAGCCGGAAGATGCCCATGCCCCCGCCGTCCTCGGTGTTCGTGGAGGGGATCCGCGACATGGTGTCGAGCGTGGAGGCCCGGGTGAACACCTCTCCGGCGAACAAGGCCTGGAACCAGCGGGCGAGGTCCGCCGTGTTGGACACCAACCCTCCACCGCCAAAGAGGTCGGCCGTGGCATTGATGCTGGCGAGCGGGAGCCCGTCATAGGCTTGCGGTGCCAGGGCGACAAGGTTCGCGGGGGGCGGCTCCAGCTCTTCGAGCCATGTGGCCTGGAGCCCCAGCCGCTCGAAGCCGAGCTGACTCCGGTAGGCCTGCGCGAGCCGCCAACCGGTCCTCGCTTCCAGCACGGCCCCCAGCAACAGGTAGCCCGTGTCCGAGTACACGTAGCGCTCGCCCGGTGCGCCCACGGGCGCGCCATGCTCCAGCGCGAAGCGGACCTGCTCCTCGCGGGTCCAGACGCGCTCCGGTGCATCGAGGACCGTCGTGAGGTAGTCCTCGCTCTGGGCGTAGTCGAACAGGCCGCTGGTGTGGGTGAGGAGGTGCGCCATCGTCATCCGCTCGGGGGCATAGCCTCCTGCGCGCAGCAGCTCCGGATAGGGCGCGGGGACCACCGCCGCCACGGTGTCATCGAGGGACAGCTTGCCGTCCTCCACCAGCCGCAGGATGGCCGCGGCCATGTATGTCTTGGTCACGCTGGCGATGCGGAACGGAGCCCTTGGGTCGAGCGGCTCCATGCCGGGAGCCTGTACCGCGCCTGAGAACTCAAGCCCCGCGGAAGGGATGCGGACGCTCATCAGCCAGCCGGCGTTGCCGGGATGTGCCTCCTGGGCCTCCTGCATCGCCTGCTGGAGCGACTGTCGCAAGGCGGCGGCGTCACAGGGGGGGACATCAGGGGCGTCCGACCGGCAGGCCAGCGCTCCGAAGAGGAGACAACTCGTGACGGTGAGCGCGCTGCACGCAGCGTATGTTGGGGTCCTGCGTGATGCCATGGAGACTCCGGGATGAGGAGCCTCCACTGTGTCGTGGCCAGGGCCGGCGGCGCTTGAACGCTCTTCGGAAGAATGAACCTCCCACCTCTCTTCGTCCTCGCCCCGGAAGCCGGCATCTTCGTCCTGCGGTCCAACGACGCTCACTCCGCGCCCCACCAGCAGTGGGGCACCGCGATCCTCTTCGGACTGGAGGGCGCGGTGACGGTGCGGCACGCCTCGGGCAGCGCGCGAGGCCGCATCGTGGTGGTGCCTGGGGATGTCCCGCACGTGACGTCGTCCCGGGGACCGCTGGCCAGCGTGGTGCTGGACGCGGACCACCACCGCGCCACGTTCCGAGCGCTGGCGCGGCGCCAGCCCTTCGCCCTGGAGTCCTCCAGCGCCCTGGCTCAAATGGCGGGGGTGGTGGCGCGCGGGAAGGGAGCGGTCGCGCGCGGCGCCGAGCAGGCCGTGGCGGGCCTGCTTCCCACGGGCCCGGCCCCGGTGGGGGATGGCCGCATCGCGCGCCTGCTCGACATGCTGGAAGGGGACGAGGAGCACCCCCTCCCGGTGCACGCGGCCCGCCTGAAGCTTTCCACGGGACATGTCTCGACCCTGTTCCATGCCAGGGTGGGAATCCCCCTGCGGCGCTGGTTGCTGTGGCGTCGCCTCTTGCGCTCACTGCCCCTGCTGCGCGCGGGCGGCCTCGCGGAGACGGCCGCGGCCTCGGGCTTCTCGGACCAGGCACACCTGACTCGGACCTGTGTCCGCTTCGCGGGCTACACGCCCCGGCAACTGGCGAACGCGCTCGCCTCGGCCGGATGAGCTGTCGTGCTCATGACGCAGCGACCGGATGGGGGCCCGCGCCGAGGGACTCCTGTTCGATGCCGTGGCCCCATGTACAGTCGTTGACGACTGTCATTGGTGCGGCCCTGCTGTGGAGCCTTCCTCTCTCGTCGTGGGGGGCAGGCCCCCTCCGCGGAGAAGCCCACGCGCATCGCCCTGCGCGCCGCGAGGCTCGTCGATGGGAAGCGTGACCGAGTCCTGCCGGCTGCGGTCGTGCTCATCGAAGGCTCGAGCATCCAGGCAGTGGGCGCCGGCCTCGCCATCCCCGCGGGGACACGGGTCTTGGACCTGGGGGACGTCACCCTGCTTCGCGGCTGGGCGCTGTTGGAGGCGGTCTTCCGCGACGGCGTCGCGCAGCTCTGTGCGCGGGCCGCCGCGCAAACGGGTGAGGATCCCGCCGCCGAGCTGGTGGCCTGGCTTGAGGAGGTGACGGTCTACACCGCGACCAACCGCGGGCTCGCCGCCGCGCTGTTGGCTGGCCCGGATGGGCTCACGCTCGAGGAACTCTGCTGCGCCGACATGCTGCTCGACGTGTCGAACGGTCTGGTGACACGGGCGTCATCGGTGGGCGCGATTCACTCCGGCGCCACGACGGAGGACCTGATGATGCTGGCGAACGCGATCGCCATCGAAGACGATCCGCTCACCGCGCGCCGGGTGCTGCGCCTCGCGCTCGCCGGCATCCGGTCCTGAACGCAACGGGCGCACCTCCTCCCGCCCTCGCTGCGGCTCAGAGACCGGGGGATGCCGCCTGGCTTGCCCGCGCATACCGGCCCGGAGACTGGCCCACGCGTCGACTGAAGGCCGTGGTGAAGGTGCTCGCCGAACTGTACCCGACGCGCTCGGCGACCTCGGAGATGGCGAAGTCCCGGCGGCGAAGCAGCCCGCGCGCAACGGCCATCCGCCAGTCCAGCAGGTACTCCATCGGCGGCAGGCCCACGGTGCGAGTGAAGCGGTCGAAGAACGCCGAGCGCGAGAGGGCCGCGCTCTTCGCGAGCTGCGCCACCGTCCACGGCCGCGTGACGTGCGCGTGCATCTGACGTATCGCGGGCGCGAGCCGCGCATCCGCCAGGCCGCGCAGGAGCCCCGGGGGCGCGTTGTCCGCCGGTGTCGAGCGCAGCGCCTCGATGAGCAGCAGCTCCACGAGACGCGTGAGCACGAGGTCTCGGCCCGAACGCTGCTCGCTCGTCTCGTCGCGGACGAGCCGCACCAGCGTCGAGAGCCGCTCCACGCCGCGCACGTGCACCAGGGTTGGGAGCAGCGACACCATCAGGGCCGCGTCAGGCGAATCGAAGACGAAGTAGCCGCCGAGCGTGCGCACATCGGGACGGCCGCCACGGGTGCCGTAACGCACCTCCCCCTTCGGATTGGGCGCCGCCTTGGCGTCGATGCGCTCGGGCACCACCGGCTCGAAGCCGGACATGGTGAAGCCGGGCGTCGCCGGCAGGAGCACGAAATCACCCGCCTGGAGCGTGAGAGGAGGCTGGCCGTCGACAGCGAGTCGGCAGCTCCCTTCGAGCACGGCACTGAAACTCGGCTGGCCAAAGTCCGAGTAGCGAACCCCCCAACGGCCTGCTCCGCTGATGCCCTTCGAGAAGACGGCTCGTGGCTGAAGCAGGGCGATGACTTCCGAGAGTGGATCGATCATGGCTGGACTCTAGCAAAAGAAATATGGACCGCTCGTGGTGGAGAGTCCTGTCGGCGGCACGTACCTTGGGACCATCAACGCCGCACGAACCGCGGCCAACCAAGGGGTCGACATGAAGGCAACGTATGGGTTCCGGGCCACGATGACCGCGCTGCCGGGAAGAGGCGATGAGCTGGCGGCGCTGTTGCTCTCCGCGGTGAGCGGCACGGGCCTCGTCACCAACCAGGACTGCGTCCTCTATCTGGTGGGGCGCTCCAGCAGCAATCCGGACGTCGTCTCCGTCACGGAGGGGTGGACCACGAAGGAGGCGCACGCCGCGAACTTCGCGAGCCCGCGCGCCCAGGCACTCATCGCCAGGCTCGCCCCGCTCGTCACCGGCGAGGCTCAGTACCAGGACGAAGTGCCCGCTGGCGGCAAGCTCAGCGAGGGGGTGGTGTCATGAAGACGGTGCTCATCACGGGTTGCTCCTCGGGCTATGGGCTCGAGACGGCGCGCCACTTTCACGCGCAGGGCTGGAGCGTGGTCGCCACCATGCGCACTCCACGCGAGGACGTCCTCCCTCGTTCGGACCGGCTGCGCGTGGTGCCGCTCGACGTGACGAAGCCCGGGAGCATCGCGGCGGCGCTGGAGGCGAGCGGGCCCATCGACGTGCTCGTCAACAACGCGGGCATCGGGCTGATGGGGGCCTTCGAGGCCACGCCGATGGCGACGGTGCGTGAGGTGTTCGAGACCAACGTCTTCGGGGTGATGGCGATGACGCAGGCGGTGCTGCCCCAGTTTCGTGCCCGCAAGTCGGGCGTCGTCGTCAACGTGACGTCCAGCGCGACGCTGGCGCCGATGCCGCTGGTGGCCGTGTACACCGCGAGCAAGATGGCCATCGAGGGGTTCACGGCGTCGCTCGCGTTCGAACTCGAGGCCTTCAACCTGCGCGTGAAGCTCGTCGAGCCGGGCTATGGCCCGAGCACCCGCTTCACGAGCAACGGAGGCGCCCGCATGGAGGGGCTGTTTCCCGAGCCGTATGCGCCCTTCGCACAGCGCATCTTCGCTTCATTCGGGCAGCCGGCCGCGGTGACGCGCGAGTCCGACGTGGCCGAAGAGGTGTGGCATGCCGCGAACGACACGTCGGCGAAGCTCCGTTACCCCGCGGGCCCTGACGCGGTCGCACTGGCTCGGTCGGCATGAGCAAGCTCGGTGAGGCATGGACTTCGCTGAGCGGGTTTCTGCTGCCCGGCGTTGGGTTGCTCGCATTCGAGCACTACTACTTGTGGGCGCGGCTGGTCCGGGATGTCGGCCTCCCCAAGCCCGCCGCGTGGGCGCTGACGTGGAGCCTGGTTGTCCTCGCGGTCAGCATTCCCGTGGGCGTGTTCGCGAGCCGCCTGGTGCCTCCCGATTTGTCGGTGTGGTGGCTCACGCCAGTCTACGTGTGGATTGGCGTGTCCACGCTGCTGCTCATGTCGCTCGTGGTGGTGGACGTGCTGCGGGTCGGTGCTTCCATGGCGCTTTGGGGCGCCGAGCCGATGGACGCCGGCCGCCGGCAGGCGTTGGCGCGCATGAGCGCGTTGGTCGCGGTGACGGTTGGCGTCGTCGCCAGCGGTTGGGGGCTTCGAGAAGGCCGCCGGGTTCGCGTCAAGCGGGTGGAGGTCCCGCTGAAGAAGCTGCCGACCGAGCTCGACGGGCTGAGCATCATCCAGCTGTCGGACATGCACATCGGACCGATGATGGGTCGGGAGTTCGTCGAGCACGTCGTGAGGATGGTGAATGCGCTGGCTCCAGACGTCGTGGCCATCACGGGCGACCTGGTGGACGGCAGCGTCGAGGACCTCGAGCCGCACGTCGCGCCGCTCGCGAACCTCACCTCCACCCATGGCACCTACTTCGTCACGGGCAATCACGAGTACCACGCGGACGCGAGTCGGTGGTGCGAGCACCTCGGCCAGCTCGGAGTGCGAGTCCTGCGCAACGAATACGTGGAGCTGGGGAGCGGTGAGCAGGTGCTTCACCTGGCGGGTATCGACGACTACGAGTCCGCCAGGTTCGACATCGGCCATCGGGTAGACCTCCCACGGGCCGTGGCGGGCAGAGACACGCGTCGAGCGCTGGTCCTTCTGGCGCACCAGCCCAAGGCCGTCCACGAAGCCGTCCTGCACGAGGTCGACCTGCAGTTGTCAGGGCACACCCACGGAGGGCAGCTGTGGCCGCTGGGGTGGCTTCAGCGCTTGGGGCAACCGGTGGTCGCGGGGCTCGCCAGGTTCAGCAAGACCTGGGTCTACGTCAGCAGCGGCACTGGCTTCTCGGGGCCTCCCATGCGGCTCGGCGCTCCCGCGGAGATTACGCAGCTCGTCCTGCGAGCAGCCTGAAGGCATTTGGAAGTCGGCGGCTCGATTCTTGTCTTGGAATAGAAGCGTTTGGATTTGAGGCCTGGAAGGTCTGAGACAGGCCATGTCGATACATCCCCATGAGCGCCGCCTTCATCGCGGCCACGCTCGAACCTGGAGAACATACAAGCCATGAAGACGCTCCATCTGGTCGACCCCTCCGTGCGCGACATCGTTGCCTCCATGAAGGCGTTTGATCCCGCGAGTGAGCCCCTGGAGGCGTTCCGCGCTCAGCTCCTCGCGAGCTACGCGCAGATTGCCGCCCCAATGCCTCACGCGCGGGAGGAGCGTTGGGTGCCGGGGCCGTCCGACGTGCGGGTCCTGGTGTATCGACCGAGCAACCCGCCAGCGGTGCTGGGGGCCATCCTCTATGTGCACGGCGGCGGCTATATCGCGGGCGTCGCGGAGATGACCGATGCGGCGTGTGTGCAGCTCGCCGAGGAGTACCAGTCGCTGGTCGTCAGCGTCGACTACCGCCTCGCGCCGGAGACTCCCTTCCCCGGTCCCGTCGAGGACTGCTACGCCGCGTTGAGCTGGCTGATGCGGGAGGCGCCTGCCTTCGGGGTGGACACGTCACGGGTCGTCATCATGGGGCACAGCGCTGGCGGAGGGCTCGCGGCGGCGACCGCGCTCTTGCACCGCGACCGCGGTGGCGCTCCCCTGGCGGGACAGGTGCTCATCTACCCGATGCTCGACGCCCGCACCGGAGCGCCGGAGGCCCCGGTCGACAACCCGAGCACGGGCGAGTTCGGGTGGACGCGTCCGCTCAATCAATTCGCGTGGCGCGCGCTGCGGGGCGGCGGCGTGATTCCGAAGGAGCGCGAGGGCCACTACTCGCCCTCGCTGGCGTCCGGGCTCGAGGGCTTGCCGCCGACGTTCCTGGCGGTGGGGAGCGTGGACCTCTTCCTGGAGGAGGACGTCGACTACGGGATGCGCCTGTCCCGCGCGGGCGTGCCCGTCGAAATGCACGTCTACCCAGGCGGCATCCATGGCTTCGATTTGTTCCCGACAGCCTCCGCGGCCCGGTTTGTCGCCGACCTTCGGAGTGCGCTCGCGCGCCTGCTGCGATGAGGCGGGAGCGGGCACTGGCCAGGCGACCCTCTATATCTATAAAGGGCTCCATGCCTCAGCCCCGCTCGGAAGCGTTCACCCCACGCCGCCGCGCACTCCTCATCGCTGATGGAGGCGCTTCCGGAGGCCCTTGGCGCGTGTGTCCCCCCGAGTCGCAGGTCCTCCTCGCCGAGCTGGCCCGCCTGCTTCCTCCGGAGGTTCCGCTGGTGAGGCTGGCGTCCCTGCCGGTTGGAGGGCGGGTGTTGCGTGCCGTCCAGCGGCTCTCTCCGGCCGAGGCTCCCGACGCGCAAGCATTGATCGACGCGCTGTGCTCCCATGCGGATCCGGAGCTCCAGCTCGAGGGCCTTCGCCACTTGGGTGCTTGGGCTCAACACCACGCGCTCTGGGGGGCCCCTGTGCCGGGGCCAGCTTCGCAGGCCGCGAGGGCAATGCCAGGTGCTCCAGAATGGCGGGTCCCCCTCCGGGGGCCGTCAGGTATGCCAGCACCCTCCCGCGGCCTCCACACCTCACGCAGGCGAACACGTCGAAGTCGGACGTCCTCCTCGGCAACTCGGCCCGGCCCACTGCATCCACCCTGGGGAAGTACAAGCTGATCTCCAAGCCGTTCCCCGCGCTCACGACGAGCTGGTTTGGCGTAAGCTTCCGCAAGGGAATCCAAACCTTCGACGGCGTCGGAGAGACGCCGCCCTTCGCAGCGGGGGACGTGGAAGGCTGCTGCGCCGGCTCCCGCTCCGGGCCGTAGAGGTTGAGGTGCGCCGGGTGGTAAAGAACCGGCACGTCCGCGCGGCGCCGCCACATCTCCGGAAAGAGCGAGGCCTGCGCGCGTCTCCTCCAGCGACAGCGGCGGGCTGTACTTCAAGCAGTCGAAGAGGCCGGGCTCGCCGTCGAGCAGCCGGTACGGGGGCGGCGCGTCACTCGCGCCGAGGTTGCTGCTCAGGCCGACCCCCCCGCCACGGCAACGTCCATGCAGCGACATCCGGGGCAGTCATGCCGCACACGTTACTCGTCAGCATTCGGCGACATGGGTAGGGTGCGCGCTGCTGTACGCGGTTCCCCCCAACCAAAGGAATGACGATGAAGCTGAATGCTCTCGCGATGTCCGTTGTTGCGATGCTGACGCTGGTCGTGGGTTGCGGAGTGGCTGATGAGAACGTGATGCAGGACGAGCGGGTGACCGCCCAGGGCAGCACCTGTGCAATGGGCCAGCACCTCTGCCCCACGTGTGATGGGAAGAGCACCTACTGCGCCATGATGTGCATGGACTGCGCCGTCCCCATCGCCGCGCCCACCGTCGAGGCCGAGGGCGTCACCTGCAAGACGGGCCAGAGGCTCTGCCCCACTTGCGATGGCACGGGCTCCTACTGCGCCGCGAAGTGCTTCGAGTGCGCTCCCCAGGTGGCCAACCCGGACCCGTCCGTGTCCGCCATGGACTCCACGAGCTGCCCGCCGCACCAGTTCCTCTGCCAGCGCTGCGACGGCAGCTACCGGTGCGCCCCCGAGTGCGCACCCTGCCTTTAGTCCGCGCCTCGTGACGCCCTGAAGTGCCGCGGCCGGATCCACTCGCATCAGGGATTCGCAGAGCCGGCGCCGCAACTGCACCGCACGGGCATGGATTCGGACTGGGGAACCATGAACCGCCATGGATGGCCGTGGAGAGTGAGCACCGGCTGGAGCGGAACATGCTCATCTCCAGCGAGGCGGGAGTCTACGTGCCGGGCGTCGGCGGTTACCGGCGCTCGGATACGGGCGCTCGTCACGGACAGAGGCTACCGCGTGCTGACGGACCGGGTTCCCACGGACGGTGAGAGCCTCACGTTCGGCAAGCCGGGCCTCGCGCCTTCGCAGACTGGCTGGCGTCTGAGCGGATTGTACCAGCCTTCGAGGAAGCGGAAGACGGCCATCCTCGCCTCGGCGTGAGTTGTAAAACGGCGGCGTGCGAGCAGCTCACACTCGAGTGTGGCGAAGCAGCTCTCACACATCGCTAGTTCGACGCCCCGCTCACGGAAATCAGGCGGGTATGGGGGGCGTGACTTCGGCATCGTGGGACCCTCTTCGCACAGCGGGTGGGACTCCACGAAACCGGGGCAACTTCAGTGCATGGGTCGTCTCGAGGGCCCCCTGCCTTCCCCGCCCCGAGGCCTCGCGGCGTCCGGGCTCCTCACTGGACGCTCTGACAGCGGCCCGGGCCACGTGCTTCCGCCACGTGCTTCCATCGAGGCCTTGGAGCTGGGGTGGGCGCCAGCGCGCACCGGGTACCAGATTGGGCAAAAGGAACCCATCCAATGGCCACACTTGCTCCCCCCCCTCCCGCCTCAGGCATCCTTGTGCACGGTCTGCCGCCTGGCACCCGCGCGCCTGAATGGGACGGCGCGTCCACCCCCGACGGGCGTCGCATCAAGCTTGCGGACCAGCGGGGCTCACCCGTCGTCCTCGTCTTCTATCCAGGGGACTTCACCCCCGTCTGCACCAACGAGCTGGGGCTCTTCAACGAGCTGCTGCCCGAGCTTGGCCAGTTCGGCGCGAAGGTGTTCGGCATCTCGTGCGACTCCCTCTGGAGCCACATCGCCTTCGCCAAGGAGCTCCACATCCAGATTCCGCTCCTCTCCGACTTCCATCCGAAGGGAGAGATCTCCCGCCGCTACAACGTCTACCGGGAGGACGCCGGCATCTGCGAGCGGGCGCTCTACGTCATCGACGGCAAGGGCGACATCTACTGGAGCCACGTCTCGCCCCTCGAGTTCAACCCCGGCGCGGACGGCGTCATCGACGCGCTCGAGCGGCTGACTGGCAAACCGATGGAGGTCCCCACCTTCCAGCCACAGCAGCAGCCATCTCGGACGGAGGCCCGGACATGAGCAGACTTCGCAGAGGCGTGGACGCCAATGACTGGGCCAAGGGGCCGGCCGATGCCCCCATCACCCTCCTGGAGTACGGCGACTTCGAGTGTCCCTACTGCGGGCGGGCCTTCTGGGAGTTGAAGCGGCTCGAGAGCGCTGTCGGGGACCGGGTCCGCTTCGTCTTCCGCCACTTCCCGCTCTCCCAGCTCCACCCGCACGCGCTGCTGGCCGCGGAGGCCGCGGAGGCCGCCGGCGCGCAGGGCAGGTTCTGGGAGATGTACGACAGGCTCTTCGAGAACCAGCAGAGCCTGGAGGCTCCCGCGCTGCTGACCTACGCGGCCGACCTGGGGCTCGACATGGGCCGCTTCACTCGTGACCTCCAGGAGCACCGCCATCTCCCCAAGGTTCGCCGCGACTTCATGGACGGCGTGCGCAGTGGCGTGAACGGCACCCCGAGCTTCTTCCTCAACGGGGAGCGCCACAACGGCGCCTACACGGCCGAGGCGCTGCTCGCCGCCATCGAGCAGCGGGCGGGGCCCGACATCGAGCCGATGACAGGGCTTCCCTGGGAAGGCGACCGCGTGCCGCGCATGGGCCGGTTCCAGGCGCCGCCCCATTTCCATATTTGAGGGAGTGCAGCAGCCATGGTCCTGACGCGCTCGTCCCGCTGGTGGGCCGTTGCTCTGCGCGGCATCGCTGCCATCCGCTTTGGCCTCATCACCTTCCTGGCGCCGGGCGTGAGCTTGCTCGCGCACGTCTGGCGCAGGGCAGGCGCGAAGCATCGGCAGGCGCTCCGCGGAGGCCTGCCTGTCACGGGAAGCGTGAGCGGTTGTTCGGCGCTCACTGGTGGGGTCGCGCCGCGGTCCCCAGATTCACAGTGTTCGAGACACGGGGCGCCACGGATATGACGGCCCTGTAAGGGGACCTAAAGCAATGGCCGACCTTTGCCAAATGTGTCAGCAGCGTCCGGCGACGACCCGGGTCACCCGGGTGACAGGCAATCGGAGAACTACCGAGGAACTGTGTGACGTGTGCGCCAGCCAGCGCTCGCGTTTCGGGCGCATGAGGCTGGGCACGTCCCTGTTCGACCAGTTCTTCAGTGGTTTCGACGACGATGATTTCGGGGGAATGGACGGTACACCCCAGTCCATCCGGCAGCCGGTGGAGCGCTACGACATCACCGAGGCCTTCTCCGAGGACACCCGCCGGGTGCTCGCGTCTGCCTTCGAGACCGCGCAGAAGGCGGGGGCACCGGCCATCGACACCGAGCACCTGCTCGCGGCGATCGCCCGGGACCCGCGTGGCCGCGAGGTCCTCACCCGACTGAAGCTCGAGCCGGCCCGGGTGGCCACCCGCGCTGAGTCGGAGATGCGCAGGGGCAAGCGGCCGATGGAGCGGCCGGAGCTGTCACCCCATGCAAAGCGCGCGTTGGAGCTCGCCTATGAGGAGGCCTACGCGCTCGGCCACTCCTATGTGGGCCCCGAGCACGTGCTGCTGGGCCTGCTGCAGGAGGGGGAAGGCACGGCGTCGGAAATCCTGCGCGAGATGGGCACCAACCATCAGAGGTCGCGCGAGGCCGTCAAAGAAGCGCTCGCCCCGGGTGCGGAGAAGAAGCGGTCGGACACGCCGTCACTGGACGAGTACTGCCGGGACCTGACGGAGCTGGCGTCCGAAGGCAAGCTGGACCCTGTGGTGGGGCGGGCGAACGAGATCGAGACAACCCTCGAAGTCCTCTCCCGCCGCACCAAGAACAACCCTTGCCTCATCGGCGAACCAGGTGTGGGCAAGACGGCCATCGCGGAGGGAATCGCCCAGCGCATCGCCTCGGAGTCCGTGCCCGACACCCTGCGCAACAAGCGGGTGCTGCAACTGGACCTCTCCGGACTGCTCGCGGGCAGCAAGTACCGCGGCGAGTTCGAGGAGCGGCTCAAGAAGGTGATTGACGAGGTGAAGGACCACAGCGAGGAGGTCATCGTCTTCATCGACGAGGTGCACACACTGGTGGGGGCGGGTGCCGCCGAGGGAGCCATGGACGCCGGCAACATGCTCAAGCCGGCGCTGGCCCGTGGAGAGCTGCATGTCATCGGGGCCACCACCCTCAACGAGTACCGCAAGAACATCGAGAAGGACGCTGCGCTCGAGCGCCGCTTCCAGCCAGTCCTGGTGCCCGAGCCCACGCCCGAGCAGGCCATCGAAATCCTCGAGGGGCTCAAGGACCGCTACGAGTCACACCACCGCGTGCGCATCACGGAGGAGGCCATCGTGGGTGCGGTGGAGCTGTCCGACCGGTACGTGCAGGGGCGCTTCCTGCCGGACAAGGCCATTGACCTGGTGGACCAGGCGGCCGCGCGCGTGCGCCTGCGTCAGACGGCGCGTCCCCAGCGGCTGACGGACGCGGAGCAGGAGGTGTCGCGGGCCAGGCGCTCGCTCGACGAGGCCCGCGACCGCAAGGACAACAAGCGCGTCCGGGAGTGCGAGCAACGGCTGGAGGCGGCCCAGAAGGCGGCGGCGGCGGCGCAGAAGGAGTGGCGCTCGACCAAGCGCGAGGAGACGCCCGAGGTGCGGGACACGGACATCGCCGAGGTGCTCTCGCGGATGACGGGCATCCCGGTGACCCAGATGACCGAGGACGAGCGCAAGAAGCTCTCCTACCTCGAGCAGCGGCTGCACGAGCGCGTCATCGGGCAGGACGAGGCCATCCGGGTGCTCTCGCAGGCCATCCGGCGGGCGAGGGCCGGCCTCAAGGACCCGAACAAGCCCATCGGCTCCTTCCTCTTCCTGGGCCCCACGGGGGTGGGCAAGACGGAGCTGGCCAAGACGCTCGCGGAGCAGCTCTTCGGGGACGAGAAGGCGCTCATCCGCTTCGACATGAGCGAATACATGGAGAAGCACACCGTGAGCCGGCTGGTGGGTGCCCCACCGGGCTATGTCGGCTACGACGAGGGCGGGCAGTTGACCGAGGCCGTGCGAAGGCGCCCCTACGCGGTCCTCCTCTTCGACGAGGTGGAGAAGGCCCACCCCGACGTGTTCCACGTCCTGCTGCAGGTGCTCGACGACGGGCGGCTCACCGACGCCCAAGGGAGGACGGTGAGCTTCAAGAACACCGTCATCATCGGCACCAGCAACCTGGGCTCGCAGCTCATCCAGGACATGACGGCGCGCCAGGACTCGCAGGAGCGCATCCGTGACCGGGTGATGCCGGTGCTCAAGGGGCACTTCCCGCCGGAGTTCCTCAATCGCATCGACGAGGCGATGGTGTTCGAGCCGCTCAACCGCCCCCAGTTGCGCGAAATCGTCAACCTCATGATGGAGAAGACGCGGCGCCTGCTCCACGGCCAGGACATCCAGATGGAGGTGACGCCCGCGGCCATCGACGCGCTGCTGGAGCGCGGATGGGATCCTGGCTACGGAGCCCGTCCGCTGCGGCGGGAAATCCAGCGCGCCATCGAGGGACCCATCTCCGAGTCCCTCATCCGCGGAACGCTGCAAGAGGGGAAGCGGGTGCGCGTGGACTTCCGGGACGGGGCGTTCCGGTTCGAGCCGTTGGAGGCGCGGGAGGAGCGTCCCGCCGTGGAGGAGCAACCTCCCGAGGTGCACTGAGAGGCCCCGCGCCAGCCGGGCAGGAGAGGACACCCGAGCATCAGACACATGGGGGGCCGGTGGAAGACCTGGGAGCTCAGCTTCCGCCTCGTTCGGGTTCGATCAAGGATTGGACGGATAGGAACCCTGTTGAGGGCTGCGGGGGGGAAGAGGGGCCGAGGATGGCTGCGGCCGGGTGCCCTGCGGGCAGTGCGCGGTGCCAGCTTCGCGGGCCGCGAGGGCAATGCCAGGTGCTCCAGAATGGCAGGTCCCCCACCAGGGGCCGTCAGGTATGCCAGCACCTTCGTGCGGCCTCCACACCGAGAGCAGGCGAAGACATCCAGCGCGAACGTCCGGCGCAGCAGTCCCGCCCAATCCAATCGCGGCGTGCGCTCCTTCGCCGACTCCACTGTCGCAGCCAGGGCCGGGCTCTCCTCCTCCAGCCCCGGCTCCGCCCCCCGCTTGAGGGAGCAGAAATGGCCGCACTTTCGCGCCTGGAACCTGGATGACTCGTCCGCGAGCCCGGCGGACTCCGGCGTTCGCCTCCGGCTGCTGCGGCTCGTGATGAGCCTGTCGGGCATCCACTGGAGCGCGGAGACCGTCGCCGAGACGCCCTTCTTCCGCGCCGAGGCGGAGTTCCTGATCCGTGGCGACCTCGAACAGCTCGTCGCGCTGGGCGAGCCCGAAGCCGAGGGCATCATCCGCGAGGTGCGAAAGGCATAGCGCGTGCCCTGGCCGCGGGGCCGGGGCCAGGTCCGCCAGGACTTCCCCCGGGGGCCTTGCTGGCGCGACGGGCCACGTCGAGCGTGACGCTCCGAAGACCGCAGTGCCTGCCTCCCGTGGGCGGAGGCGCACCGGACGTCACTCCGCCGACTTCGCGGCCTCCACGAAGTGCGCGAGCGCGGCCTCGAAGTCCGCTGTCGCCTCGATGAAGGGCAGGTGCCCCACGCCCGGAAGCCACGTGCCCCGCGCCGCGCGGGCGCACGGCAGCACCACCTCCGAACTCATGCTCGGAAGGACCACCAGGTCGAGCTCACCGTGGAGCGTCGCCACAGGGCGGCCGCAACGCTCCAGCTCCACCGAGTAGTCCTCCGCGCGGGAGAGGAGCGCGCGCCGAACGTTCGGGGGCACGCGGAGCATGGCGCGGACGCTCTCCTCGGCCAGCGACGGGTCGACTCGTCGCGCGGCGCATGCGCCGATGAAGGCGCGAGCGGCGGCCTCGTAGGTTTCCGCGTCCTCGGACAGCAGGCCCCGCGCGTTCGACATCATTCCTGGCCCGAACAGGGCGCGCGCGGGCTTGCCTGTCTTGAGCGACGCGGCCACGAAGAAGAGGCCGCCCAACGCGGAATCTCCCCGGTGCCGGAGGTAGTCCCCGACGACGACGCCACCGTATGACCAGGAGACCACGACCGGCCGCTCCAGGCCGAGCCGCTGGATGACCGCCTCCAGGTCTGCGGCGAAGTGGACGCCATTCACGTACGGCGCGTCCCCTTCAGGCTTGTCCGAGTCGCCGTGACCACGGAGGTCGACCGCGACGAGCCGGTGGCTCCGAGCCAGACCGCCCTGGAGGACCGTGTCCCACGCATGGCGGCTCTGGGCGAAGCCATGCACGAAGAGCACGCAGGGTGCACCCGACGACGGGCCCGTCTCGCTCACCGCGAGCCGGACGCCACCTGAACCTTCAACGAAGCAAGTGCGCAGCATGTCGGCCGCCGCCAGTACGCGCCCGCGGACGGCCCGTCAATCCTTTGTGGGATGGGAACGGATTTTTGTCGGCAAAGTCTTCTGAGGGGGAGGAGCGCTCGCGCGCAGCCCCGGGTGGACATGGAGGACGAGCTCGGTGGTCCTCGCCAGGTGCTCGGTCAGGAGCGCGCAGGCGCGCTCCGCGTCGCGGTCCAGGGTGGCTCGCACGAGCGCGGTGTGCTCTGCCTCCACGTCCCTCCCGGCCTTGCCGTGCGCCTGGGCAAGGCGCCGGTAGCGTTCGGTCTGGTCGAACAAGGTCGCATGGAACTTCAGGAGCCAGGGCGAGCCGCACGCGCTGAGCAGGGCCGCGTGGAAGCGCGCGTGCTCGAGCTCCCAGGCCTCGTCGAGCGTCCCTTGCTCCGAGGCCTGGACGCTCCGGAGGAGGCGGTGCAGGGCCGCGGTCACCTCTCCCTCCCAGGTGATGTCGCCATGGATGATGGCCGCGCGCAGCGCGAGCGTCTCGATCTGCTGGCGCGTCCGCGTCAGGTCCAGGATGTCGGCGCGAGAGATGGGCGCCACCCGGAAGCCACGTTGGTCCTCGATGGTGACGAGCCCCTCGGACGCCAGTCGGCAGCAGGCCTCCCGCAGCGGTGTCCGCCCGACGCCGTAGCGTGGCGCCAGATGTTCGAGCCGCAGCTTCTCACCCGGGGGCAACACCCCATGAAGGATGTCCCCGCGCAGCCGGTCTACGACCGCCGACGCGAGCGTGGGTTCGGACACCGGGCCACGGATGCGGGATGGAGCAGCCATCGACCTCCTCATGGGAACGACACGACCTATACGTCAGGGCGCGAAATTGACACAAGGCGTCGAATTGGATGCAAAGTGTATTTTGTCGACATTTGGTTGATGTGCCTCGGCTCCGTCGCTAACCTGGGCGGGCGGCACAGGGAGACCAGCGACATGCGGATGGCATCGATTCTCGTGAAGGAGGTGCCCGCCCTGGGCGTGCGCACCCCCAGAGGGATGGTCAACATGACGGCTCTCGACCCGTCGGTCGGGAGCTCGCTGCGGGCCCTGCTCGAGCGGGGCCCCGGCGCGTTGGCGACGCTCGCCGCTCGCGCGGCGGAGGCGGCCGAGTCGTACGTGCTCTCGCCCGCGGAGTTCCGCTTCCGGCCGCTCGTGCCAGAGCCGAGCAAGTTCCTCTGCCTCGGGTTGAACTACGTCGCGCACGCGTCGGAGGCGACCTACGAAACGCCGCGCCACCCCGTGGTCTTCACGCGTGTCCCGTCGAGCCTCCTCGCGCACGGTGAGCCGCTGGTGGTCCCCACCTGCTCGAACCAGCTCGACTACGAGGCCGAGCTCGCCGTGGTGGTGGGGCGCCCGGGGCGGAACATCCCACGGGAGCGGGCGCTGGAATGGGTCGCCGGGTACACGCTCTTCAACGACGGCTCGATTCGGGACTACCAGAAGCGCACTCCCCAGTGGACGGTGGGGAAGAACTTCGATGGGACCGGGCCCCTGGGCCCCGAGCTCGTCACCCCCGATGAGCTGCCCGAGGGCGCTCGCGGGCTGCGCATCCAGATGCGTGTCGGGGGGGAGCTCCTCCAGGACGCGAACACGTCGGACATGATCTTCGACGTCGCCACCGTCATCGCGGACCTCTCCGAGGCCATGACGCTCCAGCCGGGAGATGTCATCGCGATGGGCACTCCGAGCGGCGTGGGCGCCGCGCGAACGCCGCCGCGGTACCTTCGCGCCGGTGACGTCTGTGAGGTCTCCATCGAGCGGCTCGGAGCCCTGACCAACCCTGTCGCCGACGCTGTCCCCGCGCGCGCCGGGGCGTCGCGCACGCACGAGCAGCCTGCCGCCCTGGCGGCGAAGTGAGCTGGGGTCGTTGAGGAAGCACCCACGGGAGGACGAATGTCCACGCAAGCGAAGCTGCCCAGCAGGCTGCATCACACGGCCTACGTGACCCGGGATCTCGAGGCGACACGGAAGTTCTACGAGGAGTTGATTGGCCTGCCGCTCGTCGCGACCTGGTGCGAGTCGGACGAGCTGTTCGGTGCCGTCCGAACCTACTGCCACACGTTCTTCGAGCTCGCGGATGGGAGCGCGCTCGCGTTCTTCCAGTTCGAGAAGCCGGCGGACCAGCAGCTCTTCGGGCCGGAGATGCCCGCCTCTCCGTTCCACCACATCGCGCTGAACGTGGACCCGGAGACCCAGCACGGAATCGAGCAGCGCCTGCGGGCCGCTGGCTACAAGGAGCCCGAGCTGTACGTGCTGGAGCACGGCTACTGTCGCTCGCTCTACGTGAAGGACCCGAACGGGATGATCGTCGAGTTCACGCACGACAGCCCGGAGGCCGTGCGGCCTGAACTCGTGGAGGCCCGTCGCGCCAGGGCCCGCCAGGAGCTGGCGCGGTGGCTCGCGGGGGATCGCACCTCCAACAACGTGTTCCGGTGAGCCTGCTCACGCTCTCGTTCGACAACGGGCCCGATCCCCGCGTGACGCCGCGGGTGCTCGATGTCCTGGCGTCGCACGCCATCCCTGCTTGGTTCTTCGTGCTGGGGAAGAACCTCGTCTCGGACGAGGGGAGGCGGCTCGTCGAGCGCGCGCGCGATGCGGGGCACCTCATCGGGAATCACTCCTTCACGCACTCCATTCCGCTCGGGGAAGATGCGCGCCCGGACGCGGTGGAGGAGGAGATCGCCGCGACGGATGAGCTCCTCGCCCCGCTGGTGTCCGCGCCGAAGAGGTTCCGTCCCTTCGGCGGCGGAGGGAGGCTGGGCCCGCATCTGCTGAGTCCGCGCGCCGTCGACCACCTGTGCGCCCGCCAGTACTCGTGTGTGCTCTGGAACAGCGTCCCCGGCGACTGGCTGGATCCCGCGGGGTGGCCGGAGAAGGCGCTCCAGGATTGCGCGCTGCGCCCTCATACGCTGATGGTCTTGCATGACATCCCGGACGCCTGCCTGGAGGGCCTGGATGGGTTCCTCGTCCGGGCGAAGGCGCTGGGCCTGCGCTTCACGACGGAGTGCCCGCCGGACTGTGTGCCCATCGTGGAGGGGCGCATCGTTGGCGACCTCTCGGGCCTCGTCGCCGCCAGCGGCTGACGGGGCGAGCGGCGTCGGCTCGCGGTTGTCGCGCTACACGCCCGGGCGCGCGAACTCCGGGGCGAACTGCGGCTGGGTGGCCATCTGCGCGACCAGCGCGTCGATCACCAGTCGAACCCGCGGAGGCATGTGCCTGCCCCTCGGCCAGACGGCGTGGATGGGTAACGAGGCGCCCCGGAGCGTTGGCAGCACCCGGCGCAAGGCGCCAGCCTGCAAGTGTTCATCGGCCAGCCACGAGGGCAGTTGCGCCACGCCCATGCCCGCCAGCGCCGCATCCAGCAAGGCGCCGGTGTCACGCAGGCAGAGCGCGCCATCCACGGGGACCTCGCTCGAGGTCACTCCGGCCTCCGGTCGCGTTGCGTCCACAAGCTCCGTCAACCGCCAGCCCGTCCGGCGATCCGATAGCAGGCAACGGTGCCCGGCGAGGTCGGCGAGGGACTGAGGCACGCCGCCGCGCGCCAGATACGTCGGCGAGGCGCACAGGACTGTCCGTTGTATACCCAGGGGGCGTGCCATCAGCTCCGCGCGGTCCGCCAGCTTGCCGATGCGCACGGCCAGATCCACACCGTCAGCCACCAGTTCGCTCACGCGATTGGAGAACGTCACATCGAAGCGCAAGCGCGGATGCCGCGTGGCCAGCTCCCCCACGACCGGCATGACCCAGCGACGGCCGAACAGCAGGGGCACGTCCAGGCGCACGTCGCCCGCCGGTTGTGTCCGCCGGGTGCTGACGGACGCCTCCGCCGAGGCCAAGGCATCCATCACCTGCCGGCAACGCTCGTGGAATTCACGCCCCTCCGGCGTCAACGCAAGCCGGCGGGTGGAGCGCTCCACCAGGCGCACGCCCAGGCGCGCTTCAAGCCGCGAGACCGCCTTGCTCACGGCCGTACGCGACACGTCGATGCGTAGCGCCGCGTCGGTGAAGCTCCCCGTGTCGCCCAAGGCGACAAAGGCGCGGATTCCAGCCAGTGCGCTCTGCGTCAGCATCCGGTCTCCTTTGGGTTCGCCGTCGAACGACGGAAGGGTGACACTTTGTCACGTTGGAGGCGACCTCCCCGCACGCCACCTGCTCGGTACATTGAGGTCTCGACGCAGCTCAACCCGTCATCGAGGAGACAGGATGTCACGCGACAAGACGTTGGTGGTGATCGGCGGCAGCTCCGGCATCGGCTTTCGAACCGCGCAATTGGCGGCCGAGCGCGGGCTCAACGTGGTCATCGGGGGCCGTTCTCAAGACCGACTCGACAGTGCACTGGCTCGGTTGGGCGCCGGCGCGCGCGGCTACACCGTCGATTCAGCGTCGCGCGAGTCGCTGGCGGCGTTCTTCGGCCACCTCGACAGCGTCGACATGCTCTTCACTCCTGGGGCGAGCTACCGCGTCGGAAGCTTCGCCGACAGTGCGCCCGAGGTCGCGGAGAGCCCGTTCACGCACAAGTTCTGGGGACAATATTGGGCCGTGCACGCCGCGCTGCCGAAGTTGACGGAGCGTGCATCGGTGGTGCTGATGTCGGGTGCCGCTGGCGCCCGGCCCGTCAAGGGGGGCGCGGCCTACGCCGCCTGCAACGCCGCGGTCGAAGGGCTCGCGCGGGGGCTGGCCACGGAGCTCGCGCCGCGTCGGGTCAATGTCATCGCGCCGGGCACCGTCGACAGCGACCTGTGGCGTCGGCGCCCCGCCGAGCTCCGCGACGCCGCCTTCAGCGGCTATCGCGCCGCCACGCTGCTCGGTGAGGTCGGGCGCGTCGACGATGTCGCGGATGCGGCCCTGTTCTTGCTCACCAACAGCTCCATGACCGGCTCGACACTCTTCGCCGATGGCGGCTACGTGTTGCGCTGAGCCTGGTGCTTGTTTCGGTAGGCGCGGAGGGTTGAGCCGGGTTGGAGCGAGGCGCAGGAGGGCGCCTCGCTCCGTGGAAGACCTGCTGTCCTCCGGCCCTACGGAATGTTGTACGTCAAGGTTAGGTCGTAGGTGCTCGCGGTGTAGCCCCGCACCATGAGGTAGACGCGTTGCACGCCGGACGGAACCGTCATCAGGCACGACTCGGAGGCACCGGCGAGGTAGGGGCGGCAGTCGTAATCAGTGAGCGTGGGGGGCTGGTTCCAGCGGACGTACAGGTCCGGGTCCCCCGTTCCCGTCATCACCGCGGTGAGCTTCCTGCCTGGAATGACGCAGAAGGGGCCCATGGGGTGCTGATCGCCAAGACTGAGGCTTCCCTTCATGTTCACCGTGGGCGGGTCGTAGGTGGCAGGGGTGTAGGTGGCCTTCAGGGAGACGCCGGCGAAAGCGTTCTTGCCATGCAACATGACGTACCACCTGCCAGGGGACGGGCTGGGGAACGTGCAGGTCTCTTCATTTCCGGGAAGCATCGACCGGCAGTCGAAGTTGACGAGCGTCGGCTGCGAGTCGAACTTCACGTACAGGTCCGCGTTCCCCGTGCCGCCGCTGGTGCTGATGGTGAGCTTGCTCGGGGTGGCCAGCGTGTTGACCGCGCCGTTCCCACCCTCCATGAGCGAGAGGCAGTTTCCGCCGCCCGGTTCACTCGGCACATCGAAGTAGGCGTATTGCGTGCTGTCCGGGGCGCCTCCCAGGCCTGGGAGCGGCACGCCGTTGATGAGCTGCGGCATCTCGAGCGAGGACACCCCCACGGCGGTCCATGCGTTCTCGACCGACTGTGTCGTGGCCGCGTCGTAGCCGAGCGCCTGGGCGGCCTGCACCGTGTACAGCCTTGCCTGACGGAGGGTGGTGGTGGAGGTGAAGTAGTTCGTGTTCGCCCAATAGAAGATGCGTCCCGCCTTCTGGATGCCAATGCCCGACACGACCGTGGTCGTCTTGCCGCGTGGGTGGGTGCCACCTTGGGCGAGCAGGTAGAAGGCCAGGTTGGGAATGCCGGAGCCGTAGTGCACATCCGTGCCGGAGGAGTAGTTCGGGTAGTAGTCCACCGACGCCCCGTCCAGCACGGGGTCGTTCATGTATCGGAGCGCGTCGTTCGGGATGCTCGGGGTCCAGACGTCGTCGCCAATCATGTAGACGCCGCTGTCGATGCTCCACCCTTTCGCCCACGCTTCGCAGTAGGCGGAGAAGATGTCGCTCAGGGACTCGCTGAGCGCCCCGGACTCGTTGGCGTAGACGAGGTTCGACTCGAGCTCCGTCACCGCATGCGTCAGCTCGTGCGCGGTCACGTCCCGCGACTTGCCCAGCGCGGTGGAATTCACGCCGTCCCCATCGCCGTACACCAACTGCACGCCATTCCAGTAGGCGTTCACGTAGTTGGAGCCGTAGTGCACCGTGCTCCTGAGCGGTGCGCCCGCGTTGTCGAAGGAGTCGCGGCCGAAGTTCTGGAGGTAGCACTGGTAGATGGTGCTCAGGTGGCCGAAGCTCTCGTCCACGTGGGAGTCGCCCGTGGCCGCGCTTCCCTCAAAGCGCCTGAGGGTGCCGGGGAGCGTGGTGCCGTTGTTGGCCGAGTACACCTGGCGATTCAGCGCCGTATGGATGCGCGAATGGACCGCCAGCCGCGCTCCCGTCTCCGCGTCCACGTACACCTGCTCGTCCGCTGGCAGGTCGCCGCGGTCGCCTGTGACGTGTACCTCGTAGGCCAGCGTCGTCGGACGCGCGCCTTCGCCCAGCAGATACACCAGCCGCGCGGGACGCTCCGCCACCGCGTCGCGGACCCCCAGGTCGCGGACCGCCGCGCTCGCCGCCATGGCTTCTGACAGCGCCGGCGACACCTCCGCCTTCGCCCCGTCACGTGCTGAACCGTTGGCCGCGTAGATGAGGCCCGTGGTGTCCGCGTGGAGAATCAGCTCGCCGCCCACCACCTTCAGCCCGTTCTTGAACTGCTGGAAGCGCAGGTGGCTGTGGCCCTGTTCGTCCACCTGCACCCGCGACAGCATCAGGTCTTCGCCACGCAGGCGAAACGCGGGCGCGATGCCTCGCAGCGACTCCTGCGTCCGCGGCCCTCCTGGGAGCAGCCGCGCATCCGCCCCCAGGTCGATTTGTCCCAGCTCTCCACGGATGAAGTAGGGAATCCCTCCCTCCGCTCCCACGCTCCGCGCATCATGCAGGTTGCCTGGCGCGGCCCGGAGGTCGTTGTCGTCCTGCTCCACCGGAGCCGCCGCGGCTTCCCCGCCGGTCATGCTGCATCCGCAAAGCGAGAGGCCAGCCCAGACGGCGCAAAGACTCCTCAATAGGCTTTTCATCGGAGAATCCCCCACTTCAAATGGAGTTAGGATTTTACCACGAGCGCTGGCAATTACATGCTTGGGGGCGCCCTGTCCGCCAGGCGAGGCTCGCCAGCGCGCAAGATTCTCCAAGCGCGGTGCGTAGGGCGTGACCAGGGTCGCGCCGCGTCATGACAGCGCACGGGGCGGCCCTCCTGGATGCGGCGGCTGGCGGACGGGGAGAACGATGGCGGCGACGACGGTCATGAAGTGCGATTCGCTCTCGGTGTTCGACTACCGGTGCCACGCGGGTCCCTGGGACACGCCGTTCACGGAGCAGCACACGGGCTTCTCCATTGCCTATTTCAGCTACCACACGCGGGGGAACACGTTCGAGCTGGTGGCGGGCTCGCTGCTGATTGGCCACCCTGGTGACGAATACCAGTGCACGCACGAGCACGTGGTGGGGGACGAGTGTCTGTCATTCGGGCTCTCGGAGACGCTGGTGGATGCCCTCGGTGGTCGGCAGGAGGTCTGGCGGACGGGCCCCGTTCCTCCGCTGCCGGAGTTGATGGTGTTCGCCGAACTCGCGCGGGCGGCGGTGGAGGGCAGGCGCGACCTGGGGCTCGATGAGCTGGGGGGCCTGTTCGCTGCACGCTTCGTGGACGTCGCCACTGGAAGGAAGCTCAGGCCGGTGGACGCCCGGCCGCAGCATCGCCGCCGCGCGGTGGAGGCGGCGCTGTGGTTGGACGCGCACTCGCACGAGCCGGTCGTGCTCGAACGGGTGGCGCGGGAGGTCGGGCTCAGTCCGTTCCACTTCCTCCGGCTGTTCTCGAAGGTCCTGGGCGTCTCTCCGCACCAGTACTTGATCCGCTCCCGCCTGCGCCACGCGGCCCGACTGCTGGCCGACGATGCTCGCTCCATCACCGACATCGCGTTCGACGTCGGCTTTGGTGACCTCTCCAACTTCGTGCGCACCTTCCACCGCGCCGCGGGCGTCCCGCCCAAGCCAATCGCGGCGTGCGCTCCTTCGCCGACTCCACTGTCGCAGCCAGGGCCGGGCTCTCCTCCTCCAGCCCCGGCTCCACCCCCGCTTGAGGGAGCGCCCCCCTCACCCGGCGTCTTCTGCGAGGACGGGAACTTCCAGCGGGCACGCTGAATGGCGCCATGGCCGACCCTGGCCCGCTTTCCCTGCGCGCGCTCCTGCGCTGGGATACCGCTCAGTCGACGGTCACCAGCACGAACTTGTTGTTGATGTCCCGGTCCACGGGCGTCACCACGTGGTCCGGCCCCACCGCGTCGCGCACCAGGTTGAGGCGGTTGTGCTCCACCAGCACCCACACCCGGCCCGGCCGCGCCGCCAGGTTGCGCATGCGTGTGCTGGCGTCGCGGGCGCGGAACTGCTCCACCGTGTTCTGCGAGTAGAACGTCTCACCGCGCCAGTTCATCATGTACGCGACGATGGGCTCGTCCGCCTTGCGCTGCTCGTAGTAGCGCCAGAAGAGGTCACGCTGCGTCCAGTGGTGGGCCAGGTCCACCCAGTGGCTCCAGTTGAACCAGAGGGCCACGCCCGCCGCAAGCGCCCAGAACGTACCGAACAGCATCACCCGCGTGCGCCTGAGGGCCGCCACCACCGCCAGCGCTCCGGCCACCGCGAAGGTGAAGCCCAGCGTCCTCTTGATGTTGACGGGCTCGGACAGCGCCTTGAGCAGCGAGTCCTCCGCCACCGGCTGGCGGAAGCCCCGCACCGCGAGCGCCACACCTACCACCGCGATGAGCCCCGCCACCGTCCTCAGCGACGAGCGGCCCTCCGTGCCCGGCCGCGAGGACTGCCAGCCCAGGAAGCCGGCCACCGCCAGGAACGCCAATCCCAGCAATACCTCCGCGGACACCTGCGCCCGCGACGCCACCGCGCCCAGCGTGGCCACGCCGGACAACAACAGCAGCAGTGCCACCGCGCGCGCCCCCGGTGATGCCTTCTCCTTCGCGCGGGGAGCGAACACGTCGAACGCGAGGTACACGCCGAAGGCCAGCAGCACCAGCGTCACCAGGTCCCCCGCCCACAGCGGGCGCGCGGCGAAGAAGGCGATGGGCTTCGTCACCAGGTCCTGCGGGTACGGGCGGTCGTAGTTGAAGACAAACAGGTCCGTGAAGTTCTTCGGGTTCTCCGCCAGGTCCTTGCCCACCAGGACGAAGAGCACGAACCCGAAGATGAGGCTCACCGCGTGCGCGGAGATGCCCTCCTCCCACAGCCGGTCCGCGAAGAGGGCCAGCAGGATGGCCAGGCCCGGCAGCACGGGGAAGACGTAGTGGTGGAACTTCGTGGCGCTGGAGGACAGCAGCCAGAATGCGAAGGCCACCCACAGCACGGCGATGAGGGCCAGATGATCCGCCTTGCTCGCCGAGCGCAGGCGCAGCCGCGACACCACGGCGAAAGCGCCGGGCAAGAGCGCCACCCAGGGGAAGATGGCGAAGCCGCCCTGCTCGATGAAGTAGATGAAGGTGCCGCCCGGCGTGGTGGTGTAGACGCCCGCCGTGAGGCGGTTCAGGTGGTCGTGGATGAAGAAGCGGTACCAGAAGAGCTTGCCCTCGTCGTCCACCTCCTTGAAGAGAGACAGGGTGAGGTACCAGGGCACCGCCACCGCGAGGAACACGAGGATGCCCGTGCCCAGGTGCATCCGATACATCTGCCCCCACAGCACGGGCATGGGCATGCGGCCCTCGCGCACGTCCTTGCGGAAGTCCTTGTCCGACAGCCAGCGCAGGTGCTGCTCCACGCTGGCGCCGTCCCAGGGAATGACGGCCAGCGCCGCGTACAGCACCAGTATGACGGCGGGCAGGCCCACGCCGAGCAGACCCTTGGCCAGCGTGGCCAGGCCGGCGAAGAAGTAGAAGCCGTACCACCACGCGGCGCGGTGCTTCGTCGTCTCATCCAGCTGACCGATGAGCGCGCACGCCATGGCGCAGCTGAAGGTCGTGACGAAGGGCGTGTCCGTCACCGTCTGCCGCGTGAGCAGGAAGTACAGCGGCATGGTGGCCAGGATGAAGCCCGTGGCCAGGCCCGCGCGGTGGCTCACCACTCGCGACACCGCGAGCGAGAGGAGCGCCACCGCGGTGATGCTGAGGAGGGCGAAGGGGATGCGCATGCCCCACTCGGTGTAGAGGGCCACCGCGCCGCTGCCGCGCACGGTGCCCACCACCTGCATGCCCAGCGCCTGCATCCACATGGTGAGCGGGGGCTTGGAGAAGAAGTGGGCGCCTTCCCAGAAGGGATACACGTAGTCGCGGCGCTCGATCATCATCCGAGCCACCTCGCCATAGTGCGTCTCCCAGCAGTCCCACAGCCCCACCGCTCCCAGGTACGGGAGGAACAGGAGGGCTGCGAAGCCGGCGCTGGCCACCACGACGCGCGTACTGAAAGGCAGCCGAAGCCACCGCTTCATCCAGGTCGCGGAGAGGGTTTCCTTGCCGAGAATGGCCTCGGTGAAGGTCTGCTCCGGCTGCTGTTCGCCTGCGCTCGCCACGGACTGAAGCTCCTTGAGTCGTTTCGGCCGGGTGGCCCGTGCAGGCCACCCTATCCCAGACTCACCGGGTGCGGAGGAATGCCTTGACGCTCGGGGCGTGGACCTCCTGGGCCTTGATGCACAGACGGATGGACTCCAGGGCCCGGGCGAGCGCTCGTGGTCCGCCTTCAATCTTGTCCACGCGGGGCGTGAGGAACGTCTCCACCTGCGCGAGGTCGATCTCGTTGCAGCGGTTCCCCGTCTGTCCAATCAGCCGGCCCAGCTCATCTGAGCGCAACCGCTGGCTCAGTGCATCGAAGTGCGTCTGGTAGAAGTTCCACGCCAGCGCTTGTGACTCCGGCGACATCAGCGCCATGCCGAGGATGACCTGCGAATCACGCCCGTCGAAATCGGGTGACACCACGAGCCCCAGCGCGCGCCACAGCAGGTCCGGGTTCCGGAAGTACGCCAGCGATGTCAGCAGCCGGGAACGCTCGCTGCGGTCCTGCTCCTTCTTCGCCGCCTCCAGCAGCGCGTCGAACAGCGCCACGTCGCCATGCGCCGCCGCCCGGGGCAGCGCGCTGCCGAATGCCTCCGGATCCACCGACTTCCGGTCCGCCAGCCACGCGCGCACCAGGGTCAGCGCTTCCTTCGCCAACTGCGGATCATCCCCGGTCCCACCGGCCAACTGGAGGAACAGCGAGCGCGACTCCTTCACCGAGTCGTCCTCGCCCGGCTTCGGCACCCAGCCCATCGCCCTCGCGCGTGCGGAGTAGAGCGACGCCACCCACGCGCGGAAGCGCTGGCGCTCCTCCTGCGTGAGCTGATCCACGGGCACCTGCCCGAGCAGCGAAGCACCACTCTGCACCACGAGCCGGTTCGTCGACTTCGCCGAGGCAGGCACCGCCTTCAAGGCCTCCCCCAGCGGCAGGTCGCCCCGCTCCACCGCCGCGTCCACGTCCGCCGACGGTCCCTGCAACATCGAGCACACCCGCGACGACTGCGTGCCCGTCCCCACGCGCAGAGACACGGGCACCTGCCACTCCTGCTTCGCGTCCGCCTTGGACCCGACGGGCAGGTAGCGCTCCTGCGACAGCTTCACTGTCGGCGCGCCGCCCGCCGGGCACGACAGCTGCGCGGTGATGCGCGGCGCTCCCTTCTGGACGATGAACCCGCCGAAGGACCGCGCCACCTCCGGCCCCGCCGACTGGGACAGGTCCGCGAGGAAGTCCTCCATCGTCGCGACCTTCCAGGCGTGCTCGCGGAGGTAGCCCCGGATTACGTCGCGGAAGCGCTCCGGCCCCAGCCAGGCCTCGTACATGACGATGACGGACGAGTCCTTGTCATACGTGGTTCCGTTGTCGAACGAGCCCACGATGTCGTCATTGTTCTCCACCGGCTTGCGCACGGGCAGCGCGGCCTCCAACGCATCCGACTCCAGCGCGGACCGCGTCGCGGACATGGCGCGCTCCTGCTGGTAGTCCCAGGACGGCTCCAGCCGGTCCACGGTCTGCCGGTCCAGCCATGCGGTGAAGGACTCGTTCAGCCAGACGCGGCCCCCCGACCGCGCTCCTGGAGGGACGACTGCTGGCGCGAGGTTTGCCGTGCCCCGCCCCCATGTCCCAACTCCTTCCTCTCAGGTGGCGGCATGCCGGCTGGCTCCTGCTGCTCACGTCCCTCGCGTGCGCGGGTCATCGCCCCACCCCGCTCCGCATCTTCTCCCGTCATCCCGGCTGCTTCGGCCTGCTGAACCTGGAAACAGACCAGGTGGCCTTCAACGACAGCAGCCTCTGCCAACAGCGCCTGGCTCCCGCCTCCACCTTCAAGATTCCGCATGCGCTCATCGCGCTGGAGGAGGGCGTGTTGAAGCCAGACGAGGTGGTCCGATGGGACGGCACCCCCTATGGCAACCCGGCATGGAACCAGGACCAGACACTGGACACGGCCATGCGCTGCTCGGCCCTGTGGGTCTTCCAGGGACTCGCGACCCGGCTGGGTCGTGAACGCGAGGAAGCCTGGATGAAGCGCCTCCATTACGGAAACGCGGAGGCTTCGGGAGACATCATCCGGTTCTGGCTGACTGGACCGCTTCGCATCTCCCCCGAGGAGCAGCTCCACTTCCTGGCACGGCTCTACAGGGGACAGCTCCCCGTGAGCGCGGGCACGCAGGAAACCGTGAGGCGCACCCTGGTGCAGGGTCCCCAGACCGTGGCGCATGTCCGGGATGCCATCGACATGGGAGGCCCCTGGAAGGAGGGCGCGGTGCTCAGCGCGAAGACAGGCGCGCTCACGCTTCCAGAGGAGAATCTGACGTGGCTCGTGGGGCACGTGGCCACGAAGGAGGGCGCGTTTGTCTTTGTCAGCACGGTGCGCTCCCCGCCGGGCGCATTGCAGTCACCCCATCCCGCGCTGGCCGCCGCCATCGACGCATTGAAGGCCCAGGGGTTGCTCTGACAACGACGTGCGGGACCTGGCCGCGGAGGCCCTTCAGTAGGACTTCGCGCATTCAGCCCAGTCGGCCATGTAGCACTGCCCCTTGTGGAGGCGGCCGACGCCGCCAGGGCACTTTCCCGGCTCGGATGACTTCACCTTCACCCAGCACCCCGGGCGCCGATCCAGGTCCGCGTCAAAGTCGTCGCCTGGCTCCGGGGCGGAGCGGCCTCGAAGCACAACACCGGCCACTGCCGCCCCGGTAAAAAGGACAGCCACTCCAATCGCGAACACCCGCATCCGATTCATGCCGCCTTCCCGGGAGGCCGCAAGGATACAGCGGTTCGGCGGAGGATGACCACGCCTGGCTCAGTCGGAGCTCAGGCAGATGGCGGGCATCACGCGGCTGGCGCGCAGCTCGGGCACCCAGCACGCCACGAGCGAGCAGAGGGACAGCCCCCCGCCACGCCCGCGAAGACGGTCGGGTCGCGGGCCTCCACGCCGTACAGGAGGCTGGCCATCAGCTGGGTGCAGCCGACCGCCGCCACCACGCCCGCGCCCACGCCCCAGAGCGTCAGCCGAAGGCCCCTGGCCCAGCACCAGCGCACGGAGCTGCCGCGGATGCGCGCCCAGCGCCGCGCGGATGGCCCCGTCCCGCTGTCGCGCCAGCGCGCGCACCAGCATCAGGTTGGCCACGTTGGAGCACGCGATGAGCGGCACGAAGCCCACCGCCGCCCACAACGTCCAGAGCACCGGCCGCGTGGAGGCGGTGAGTGACTCCTGGAACGGGAGCAGGAAGGCCCCGTGCGCTCTTTCGCCGGCGTCCGCGGGCCTCCTGGAGGACACCCGCGAAACCTCCGCGCGCCGCCTCCACCGTCGTCCCCGTCGCCCTCCTGCCCAGCACGTGCAGGTGGTGGTTGCCCCAGCGGGGCGCTGAAGATGACGGACCACGGCATCCAGGCGCTCGGGGCCTGCGAGGCTCCGGGATGTCGCGTCCCGGAAGCGGACAGAGGTGCCTCCCCTGATTCACGGCTCGGATGAATCCGTCAGTGGTCGCGGGTTGAACCTGCATGAGCCGGCTGGAGCTGAGTGAGAAGCAGAGGAGCGAGCTGGAAGCGTGCTTCCGAACAACGGAGGACCGCCGATTGCGCGACAGGTGCCAGGCGGTGCTGATGACCGCCCGGAGCCGGCCCCAGCAGCAGATTGCCGAGGACCTGGGCACCACGACGCGCAATGTGCAGCGCTTCCTGGCTCGCTACCGCGCTGGCGGCCTGGAAGGGCTGAAGATTCAGTGGGCGCCAGGCAAGACGCCCCTCATTCCCGAGCACCTGGCGCCCACCCTGCTGGATTGGATTCGCCAGGGCCCTCGGGCATGCGGCCTCAAGCGCGCCAACTGGACGCACGTCGCCCTGGCCGACTTTCTCCACCAGCAGACAGGCATTCGCGTGCGTGAGACGGCCATGGGCGACTTCTGCCGCCGCCATGGCGTCCGGCTCTACCGGCCTACCTACCGCTTCCTGCGCGCAGACCCGGCTCGGCAGCAGCAAGCCCAGCAGGAGTTGAGCGAAAAAAACGCCAGGCGGCGGCAGGCGAGCTGGTCCTTCTGAGCCAGGACGAGGCGCGGTTTCCCATGGTGCCCACGCTGACGGCCACCTTGGGCCTCAAGGGCGAGCGCCCCGTGATTGGAACCCGCGATTGCAAGGACGTGGTGCACACGTTTGCCTCGGCCAACGTCACCACCGGCGCGGTAACGAGCCGACTGTACGGCAGCCGCCCCCAGAAACGCCGCAAGGATGGGCTGTCGAAGACGAGGCGGATGCAGGTGGCCTTTGCCCACCATTTGCTCAACGTCGCTCGGGCGTACCCTGCCGACGCGTACCCCGAAGTCCTTCTCGTCATCGACAACGCGCCTTGGCATCGCGGACGTCCGGTGGACTGGGCATTGGGGCGCTACCCACACCTGACGCTGTATCGGCTGCCACCCTACAGTCCGCAACTGCAGCCCATTGAGCGACTGTGGCGCCCTCTGCGCCAGCGTGCCACGCACAATGTCCTCTTCGACGAGATGGCCGAGCTTCAGAATGCGCTGCGCTCGGGGCTGGGCTACTACCGCGCCCGGCCCCAAGCCGTGCTCAATCTTCTCGGCTCACTCTGGAGCCCGACCCAATCAGCCGAGGCGTGAATCAGGGTGCGTCGAAGCTCTTCGGTCACGGCATGGGGCGCACTCATTGATCAGAGCCTCGCCCCTGGGGGCACATGACGAACCGCAGGCAAAGAAAAAGTCCAGCAACCTGTTGAGATTGCCGGGCTTCGCACTGTGGAGGCGGAGGGAATCGAACCCTCGTCCGAAAGCCGTCGGCTCAAGTATAGGACGGATAGGAGCGCTGTTGAGGGCGGCGGGCTGGTGAAGAGGGGCCAAGAAGGGCCGCTGGAGGGTGCCCCGCGGGCTGTGCGCCGGGCCGGAGCAGAGGCTGTGCCGCCCCTGCGCATGAACCAGGCCCCGTGTTCAGGGCGGCCCTCACGAAGTCATGCACGGCGCTGGCTTCATCGAAGCCTCGTGGCAGCACCCACGACAGGTACAGCTCCGGTGTCGCTACGGCGGCCGAGTACACCGGCAGCTTCTTCGCGGGCGGCCCGGTGACGGGCAGCGTGGGCTGCTCGATCAGGCGCGGAGCCTGGACCGGGGGCGGCAGTGCCCACCCAGTAACCGTCCGGCCAGTGACGTGCCGGAAGGATTGAAGACGGACCACGACCGTGCTCAGCGAGCGCCGCGAGGAGCGAGTTGGTCAGGGACTGGGCTGGAGGGGTGACTCGGGCGGGTCAGCGGCGCGTCGCCGCATCCACTCGTGAGGTAGCAACTCACCGATGCGCGAGTACGGGTGCGTCTGGACGCGCAACAGGACATCCGCGAGGTAGGCCTCGGGATTGACCTGGTTGGCCTCGCAGGTGGCGACGAGAGCGTAGAGGCCGGCGAGGTTCTGCCCTGCGGCCTCGTGGCCGACGAAGAGGAAATTCTTCCGGCCCAGGGCGGCCTTGCGCAGCGCCGCCTCGGAGCGGTTGTTGTCCAAGGGCAGACGCGCGTCAGAGACGAAACGCGCCAGGGCGTCCCACTGCTTGAGCGCGTAGGAAAGGGCCTGGCCCATGGGGCCCCTGGGCAGGTGGCGTGGGGCCTGGGATTCCATCCACGCACGCAGCGCAGTGAGGACGGGGAGACTTTGCTGCTGGCGCAGCGCTTGGTGCGCGTCCGTGCGCACGACGCCCGCGTCGCGGGCCAGCGCCTCCACCCGGTAGAGGGCCAGAATGAAGTCCAAGGCCTCGCGGGCCTCGGGCGCGGTGGGCAGCGCGTCGAAGAAGCGACGCCGCACATGCGCCCAACACCCGACGCGGACGCGCCCTTCGGGCAGCGTCACCGCGTTGTAGCCGGTATAGGCATCCACGACGAGGGCGCCCCGGGTGCCGCCCAGCACGTCCTCGGGCGTCGTGCTGGCCCGGCCGAGGCTGAAGCGGTAGCCGATGAGCCACTCGCCCGTGGGCGTCTGGGTGAGGAAGGTCCAGAGGTAGCCCTGGCGTGTCTTCTTCACGTCCAGCACGCGCATGGGCGTCTCGTCGGCCCACACCACGTCCGCGGACGCAATGCACTGCAGGAGGTGCTGCGAAAGAGGAAGCAGCACCGAGGCGGCCTGGTGGAAGAGGTCCGTCAGCGTGCTGCGACTCATGGGCACGCCGCCTCTCTCCACCCGCTGGGCCAGCCGGTGCAGGGGCATGGCGTCCGCGCACTTGGACGTCACCACGTGGGAGAGGAAGCCCGGGCCGTACTCGCCCCTGTCCACCACCCGGGCCGGAGGCGGGGCGGTGACGACGCCCCGGCCGCACGCGCACGCCAGCACCTCCTGCACGTGCACCTGCTTCTCGAAGCGGGCGGGCACGTACTCGTACACCACCGAGGTTTTGCCCTTGCCCAGGGGCCTCAAGTCCTCGCTGCCGCACGCCGGGCAGTGGCGCTCCTCGGCCGGCACCGCGTGGCGAATCTCCCGCGCCGGGGCCCCCTCGGCCTTGCGGGCGGCTCTCTCTTGCCGCTTCTCTTTCGCGGCCTCGGCCTGGGCCGCCGTCGAGTCCGTGGCTCCACGCAACTCGGCGGCCACCGTCGGCAGCTTCTCCGTCCTCCTGCCGAAGACGTGACGCTCCAGCGCCGCCATCTTCGCCTCCAGCGACGTCAGGCGCTCCTTGAGCTCTTCGGCCTCTTCGCGCCAGGGGCAGAAGTGGTCTTGGGGAAGCTCACGGGGCACCGGGCTTCAACACCCCGCCGCCGCGCCGTGTCCCGGGCCGGGCACGTCAGGTGCCCGGACGCCCGGGAGGCGTCCAGGCGGGCTGGCGCCTCACCTGGGCCACGTCGATGCCGTCCAGCAGCATGGCCAACTGCGTGGCGTCCAGCGTCACCGCCTGCGCGCCCGCGTCCACCGGCGGCAGCCGGAAGCGGCCCGTCTCCAGCCGCTTGTACAGCAGCACGAAGCCGCCCCGGCTCCACGTCAGTACCTTGATGCGGTCGCCCCGCCTGGAGACGAAGGCGAAGAGGTGCCCCGAGTAGACGTCCTCGCCCCATGCCGTGCGCACCAGCGCCATGAGGCCGTCAATCGACTTGCGCATGTCCACCGGCTCCATCGCCAGCACCACGCGCACCGACGCAGGCAGGGCGAACATCACTTCAGCGCCCCAACGCGGCGACGAGCCGGGCCACGTAACCGACGTCGGTACCTACCGCGAATCGCACCCGCGCTCCGCTCGTGGCCACCACCACCAGGGACTCCGGCGCCGCGGGGGCGCTCGCCACTCGCACCGGCAACAGCCGCACGGCTTCCGCTCGCGATGGAGCGGACCGCCGATGCCGGTACACCCACGACTGCAACGTGCTCAGCCGCATGCCGTGCGCCAACGCGAACTCCCGCTGCGTCTGCCCGCTCGCCTCAAAGGCCTCCGCGATGCGCGCCCACTCCGGCTTCTCCACCTGCTTCGCCATGCCCAGCAGCGTCCGCCGCGCCCCGCTACCCCGGCAATCCCTCACGGCACGTCGTTGGCCGGACGGTTACCCCACCCAGTCGGCCGGCAGGTTGTTCAGGATGATGGACTCCACCTCCGCCAGATCCACGTCCCCCGGTCCTGCTCCAGGAGCAACGCGGCCTTGCGCCATCAGGGCTTCGCCGCCCGGGTACACCTGCGCCACCTGTGGCCTCAACGACGACAGCGGCGAGTCCAGCGCCCTGACCACCCGGGCCGTTGTCATCCGCTTCTCCCAGCATCAGACGCTCTACCTGGCCTCGAACGCGTTCGTGTAGCGACGTGACGGGTATCGCGGCTCCCTCATTTCCTCCCTGTCGGACGCCTCGCCTTCTCCTGTTTCGGCGTCTCCATAGGAGAGCAGGCCCGCCTGAAGCGCATCCTATCCGCTCAACCCCATAGGCAGGACTGATTGGGAAAAGCTGGCTGTCCCCGACAGGTTTTGAATTTGAGGTGTAGAGTACAGCCGAAGGGCGTCCCTGTTTTTCCGGGTGTGGATTGTCTATTGTTGTTTCGGTCGCTGGGTGCCAATCCATTCCGTCCCAATTGGCACGCAGTGGCTCCCGGAACGGCAAGGCGGGATGTCTTTGCCTGGTTTGAGGAGGGTGAGATGGCTACTGTTCAGTGTTTCAGGAATCATTTTGTTGCCTGGATCCCGCTTGACGGCACCTACTACTACGTCCTTGGGCCTGACAGTCGATTGGCGACAGGCTCAATCAATGTCACCGTGCATGCCGTCGAGGCCGTGGATGGATTGGCGACCCGGTATGTCGAGGTCATCCAGATGGCGACCCGCCGGCAGAGTCGATCGGGAGGAGGGTACGACTCGATGCTTGATATTGTCGTCAGGAACAATGGCCATGTTGGTGGCTCAGGGACTGGCTTCAGCGAATGGGATGCCTACACGTCAGTGATTACGCCGTAGCGATCGCAGTGAACCGCCGCAAGGAGGGTCTTGATATGCGAGTTGTCATGATCTGTGATGCCGAGGGCAACATCCTGGGTGCCGTGACATCGCCGGAAGGTGGCCTGCGGCCAGCTTTCGCTGGATTGCCGCCGCATCAGCGCCAGGTCGAAATCGACGCGCCAGACATCCCGGAGGACCTGGACGATGCGGAGATCCGTCGTCGATTGAAGGACCTGGGAACCCGATACAAGGTGGATTCCGCGGGTAGGAAGTTCGTCGCGCGTTGACCTCAGGTGCGCGTGTCGCCCTGGCTGGATAAGCAGTGGGAGCAATTCGCTCCCACTGCTCGTCTGTTCGTCAGGGCTCCGTCCCCTATTCGCGCGGCAGGAAGAACGTCTTGGGCCGCTTGGCCTCGGGCCGGAAGAGCGACTCGACTCCACCGTCGCAGCCTGGGCCGAGTTCTCCTCCTCCGTGCCCGGTGAAGGGGGGCCACCACGGTGCGCGGCGGCTCGGCCTGCGCGAAGGCCTCCTCGGGGAAGTCCACGTAGCGCTTCTAGGAGGTTGTGGCGCATGCACGCGCACAGCCGCTCCACCGGGTCTTCGATGCCTTGCACGCGCGAGAGGATCTGCTCCTCGAACACGTCCATCCCGTAGTTCATGATGGCGAAGAGGAGCCGCGCCGACGTCTCAAGGATGGCCCGGTACCGCTCGCCCTCATCCGGCTTCCGCCCGCTGTTCGACACGGGTGCTCCTTTTCGTGGAGACTGTAAAAGTATCGACTCCCAATACCTGCCGACCGGTAGGCAATGTGTTTCGCGGAGTTACGAGGGCAGGCGGGCTGTCACCGGATTGGTAGGGAGGCCGTCAGGCAGGGAGCCTAAGTTGCGCGCTTGACCCCGTCACGCACCTTGGAGGTTTCCATGCGTCGCATTCACATGCTGGCTGGTGCTGTTCCCCTCTTCGCGGCCACGTCCGCGCTCGCGCAGGCGCAGTTCATCACTCCGTCGGAGGGCACCCGCTCGGTGTCCGCCACCGTCATCGCGAAGGACGCCGGCATCACCAACGTCAACGCGTCCGACTCGCGCCGGACGAATGGCTTCGAGGACTTCAACGAGAGCCTGGAGCTGAAGGCCAGCAAGCAGCCGCAGTACGACGACACGCACAGCCACGCGGACTCGAATGGCTCGGGCACGGAGACGTCGAGCATCACCGGCTCCCGCATCAGCGCCGAGGTCCGGGCCACCGCGAATGGCTGGACGCAGGCCACCGGGCGCGGCTACGCCACGGGCAACGCGGACTTCTACCTGACGTTCCAGCTCAACCGCTTCGCGCGTTACGCGGTGTCCGGCGATGCGGCGGCGGACACGACGGCGGGGGTGTACGGCGGCTCCACGTCGCTCGTGTACATCGCGAGCCTCACCACCGGCGAGCCGGTGCTGTCCATCGACATCGGCAACACGGACTCGGACTCGGTGCGCCGCAAGGGCTGGCTGTTCCCCGGGCCCTTCACGCTGCAGGGGGACGTGTCCGCGCTGGTGGACGCGCGCGAGGGCACCGCGGGCACGGCGACGTCGTGGTGGAAGATGGACATCCAGTTCTTCTGCCCGGCCGACTACGACACCAACGGCACCGTGAATCAGGCGGACCGCGACGCGTTCCTCAACGCGTGGAACGCGGGCAGCCTGGACGCGGACGCGGACGGCAACGGCGTGGTGAACAGCACGGACCGCACCACGTTCCTGCTGGCGTACGGCTCGGGCTGCTGAAGCAGTCGCTTGAAGCACCGGTGCGGGAGGACGATATCCCGCACCGGTGTCCCAGCACGTCTAGCAGACGCACTGGCAGACGCCGCCGATGCACCGGCCGAAGCTGGCCCCCTGGTCCATGCAGTCGCTGGCGCAGACGCCCGTCGTGCAGGAGGCGAGCGGCTCGCCAGGCGTCGGCGCGAGTGGCCCCCAACGTGCTCGCGCGCGACTTTTCGGTCGACGCGCCCAACCGCACGTGGATGACGGACATCACCTCCGTCTGGACGAGGCAGGGCTGGCGCTACCTGGCCGTGGTGCTCGACCTCTCTCTCGGCTGGTGGTTGGCTGGGCCATGGGGGCGTTCATCGACCGCCACCTGGTACTGGGGGCGCTCGACATGGCACTCAAGGCGCGTCGGCCTCCACTGGGGTTGCTGCACCACTCGGACCGGGGGCAGCCAGTACGCCAGCGAGGACTACCAGCAAGCCCTGGCCGTCCGCGGAATCGAGTGCAGCATGCGGCGCAAGGGCAACTGCTGGGACAACGCCGTGGCCGAGAGCTTCTTCAGCACCTTGAAGATGCAACTCGTTCACGGCGCGGATTTCGCGACGCGCGACCAGGCCCGTGCTGCGCTCTTCGAGTCCATGGAGGTTTGCTACAACCGGCAGCGCCGCCACCGGCGCGGAGACTCCCGGCTGGTGAAAAGCGGAAACCAGGCCGCGTAGAGGGGCAGCACGAGCGCCCAGAACGCGCCATGAGGGTCGGTGGCATCCTGACGGAAGGCCCTGACCGTGCGGAGGCACGCGCCCCCGACGGCGGCGAGCAACACGACCACGAAGAGCAGCCCCGCGATGCGCAGCGCCAGCGGCGGCACATACCCGAACAGCCGGCCGTAGAGCACGTCGTTGCCAAGGACGCCCAGCAGCCCGATGCCGTGCCTGATGACGAACGGCACCAGCGCGACCCTGAGCCAGACGTGGGGCCTGCGCACGCGCGAGCCCTCGAACGAGGACTGCTCGGGTACCCATCACGCTTCCGCTGCCAGAGCGCGCAAGCTGGCGCACGCCTTCGCGAACTGTCGACTCCCCGCGCGAGCCACGACACCCGCCTGGGGGGCCTGGGAGTTCAGCCTCTCAGGCCCACTCCGTCAGCCCCTCACGCTGGTACAGGGTCGCGAACGAAGGCCGCGCCTTCAATTGGGTGGCGACCGCGGCCAGGTGCGGCCACGCCGTGGCGGGCTTGGGCATGGCTCGGGACCAGCGCATCAGCATGACGAGGTAGAAGTCCGCGACGCTGAGCGTCTTGCCCAGCAGGAAGGGGCCGTTCGCGGCGAGGTGCGCATCCAGCACCTGCCACGCGCGGTCGATGCGGCCCGCGACGGTGGCGCGCACGGCTTCGGCATGGGCCTCCCCCGCGGGCTCGTGGGGGTACCACCACTGCCGGAACAGCGGCTGCACCATGTTCGCCAGGTGGAACATCCACTGGTAGTAGGCCATGCGCGCCGCGCTTCCCGGCGCGGGAGCCAGGCCCGCCTCCGGATGGCGGTCCGCGAGGTACATCGCCAGGGCCGCGGCCTCGAAGTGCGGCTTTCCGTCAATCAGCAGGGTCGGCACGACGCCATTCGGGTTGAGCGCCAGGTATTCGGGGCGCTTCTGCTGTCCGGCGCCGGTGTCAACGCGTTCCAGCGAGTGCGGCTGGCCGAGTTCGAGCAGCACCCAATGCACCAGCATGCTGGCGGCACCCGGCGAATAGTAGAGCGTGTACATGCGGTCTCCGTGCGAACGGGGTAACGGTCCTGGAGTGTGGCCAGCGGGCCCTGCGTCCGTCCAGGGGAGCGTGGCCTTCCGGAACGGCTCATGGCATCGCGGCTCTTTCCCCAGACCCTCGATGAACTGCGCCACCGGGTGGACCTGCCCGGCCTCATCTCACGTCACGTGGCGCTCACTCCGAGCGGGAAGGAGCTTCGCGGGCGGTGCCCCTTGCAGGAACAGGGCTCCTATCCGTCCTATGCTTTGGAGGTTCAAGGACATGACGATTGTGCTCCTCGGGTCGGGCTGTGCCTGCGGGGCTACGCGCGGCGGATCCGCATGCCGAAGGTTTCCAGCCGCTGGACGAAGTCGGCCGGGTCGAGGAGGACGTGGGGCATGTAGAGCCCGGGGGCCACGGGGGGCGCACCGGCGAGGCCCAGCAGCCGCTCGACGGCGACGGCGACTCCCAGCGCGGTCACGGGTGCCTGGCCCCCGGGATGGACCAGCTCGTAGCGGCTGCGTCCCCGCGTTCCATCCGGCTTCACCCCGGACAGCTCGATGATGATCTCCGTCGAATAGGGCTCGCCACGCCGGCGCGTCGCCGACTCGCCTACCACGAGGTCGAAGCGGATGGAGCGGGCCTCGGTCGCGGCCGCGAGGCTCAGCACGTCGAGCGGCGAGTACGCCTGTCCCTCCAGCCGGGTCCCGTCCACGCCGGTGAAGGTGCGCATCGCGTCCGCGCCGTGGACCCAGCGCCACCTTCCATCCTGGAGCTGCGGGGCCCGGGTCGCGATGGCCGTGAGGCGCTCGAGGTCGGCGTGGGCCGCCGGTCCCCCCACGTCCTGCGTGTCGAGCACCGCCGCGAGCTCGATGGCTTCGAGCGTCTTGAACTCGCGGGCGAAGTGGAGGACAGGCAGGGTGGCCGCTCCCACCAGCCAGTGGCTGGCCATGAGGATGGGCGCGCTCGCGGGCTGGTGGATGAAGTGCGCCACCTCGGGCCCCACCTCGAACACGCCGGTGGAGATGCTGAGGTACGCCGCCCCCTTCGCCTGGGCGTACTTCAAGGAGTGGAGGGTGTCGTCCTGCACGAACATGACGACGGCGCTGTAGGCCCTCCCGTCAGGGAGGCCCAGGTCCGGGCGCCCCAGGTCGACGCGCACCGCGTCCGCGCCGCCGACCTCCTTCGCGACGGCCTCGGCCCGGACCAGGTCCCGGCCGCCAAGGGTGAGGGGCAGCGTGGGGTGGAGGCGACGAAGCACCTTCGCGGCCTGGGAGCCGACGAGGCCGGAGCCTCCCACGATGAGGACGGGGCGCTGGGGATTCATGGACATGACGAAGCAACTCCTCTGCCGGGCGGGCAGGGCGGGTGTGGATTCAGCCTTCCCTTCAAGTAGTAAGTTACTGTTGGTAGGTTCGCCACGTTTTCTTGGAGGGGCCCTTCCGGGGCGTTACGAACCGGTGCGAGCCATGAGCAAGACCCCCAGCAAGAAGCTGCCGAAGGCGCAGCGACGCGAGCAGCTGCTCGACATCGCGCTCTCCATCGTCCGGGAGGAGGGGACGGACGCGTTGACGCTTGGCTACGTGGCCGAGCGCGCGGGCGTCAGCAAGCCCATCGCCTACGAGCACTTCCAGACGCGGGCGGGGCTGTTGATTGCGCTCTACGAGCAGATCGACGCCCGGCAGGTCCAGGCGCTCCTGGACGCGCTCCAGCGCACGCGCAAGCGGCTGGAGGACGTCGCCCGGGTGATGAGCGCCGCCTACATGCACTGCTACACGTCCGCCGGTCCGGAGTGGCATGCCATCTCCGCGGCGCTGAGGGGCGCGGAGGAGATGGAGGCCGTTCATCTCGACCTGCTCGACAGGTACGTGGCCATCTACCGCGAGGCGCTCGCGCCCTACTCGGACTTGAAGAAGGACGCGCTGCACCTGCGCTGCGTCGGCATCATCGGCGCGGCGGAGGCCATCTCCCGCGACATGCTCCGGGGCCTCGTCGACGAGGCCCAGGCCGCGGAGACCCTGGCCTCGCTCATCGTCAGCTGGCTCTCCAGCAAGTCCTAGTTGCCGCCGAGTTCCGAGCCCTCATTTTCTTCGTGAGGGGGTGAGGGGAATTTCCTCCGGGCTTCGGTGAGGGGCCAGGGCCGGAAGAAGCGCACGGTGAACGCCGCGCGCCTCCAGCTGCATCAGGCCATCCACACGCCCCTGACGGGGCGGAGGCTCGGACCATGCAATTCCGGAAGCCGACCCAGCCGTGGCGGAGCGCGGCGCTCGCGGGAGCCCTGCTCCCCCCACGTCGGCTCTGGAGATTCGGCGGTACCGGGCACGGAGCATGGCCGCCACGCGCGGCCTGTTCGAAGCATTCGGTACAACACATCGGGTCATCCCAGACATGGGAGAAGCGGATGCAAATGCAGGGCTGGATGTGCCGTGGTGTGTGGATGACGGCCCTGGTCGGGTCGCTGCTGGCGAGGGGCGGGGACGCGCCTGTCGTCGACAGTGGAGTCCCGGAGGACTCGCCTGCGGGCACTGTCCCTGGAGCTCCGTCTCGTCCTTCGGAACGAGCTGCAAATTCCGGCCCTGAGCGGCGCTGAAGAGCGCTCATGCTTCTCGCGGGAGCTGTGACTTCCGCTCCGCTGTGCCTGGGCCTCATCCCGCTCCGGATGGAGGAGGCGGGGCACGCTTCCTGGATGTGCATGACAGTGGCGGCGCAAATGATTGGCAGTTCTGAAATTTTCGTGATTGTCTTTGAAAATTAACAATTGAGAGGTTATTCTCGACGAGCGCCTTTTGCTGTTCCTGGGTTGTCTTGGTGGGAGACAGACGTCCAAGCGAACGCCGCTCCTGCATCACCCGTAGCCGCCTTGAGGGAATGTCCATGTCGAGAGAAAATATGCCGTTGCTGGCAATGGCAGCCTTGTTCTTGTCCGCGCCCGTGACGACCGCCTTCGCGGGGGCGGCGCCGCTGACCCTCAATGCGGGCGCTCCGTCCCAGGTCGTGGACCTGAGCGCTTCCTCCGACGTCGCGAGAAGCGGCCCTTCCCTGGCCTCCCTCGTGGCGCCGGGGGACTTCGATCCATCGTTCGGCGCGGGGGGCATCGCCCTCTACCAGGTCAGCGGCGCGACGCTGATTCCCGACTCGGTCCTGGTGCAACCGGACGACCGGATCGTGGTCACTGGAAACGTCCGGACGAGCACGAACTGCGGCGTGTTCGCCTCCCGGTACAACGCCGATGGGACAATCGACACGACCTTCGCTGGGGGGCTGGTGACGACGATGCTCAGCTCGGGCGTCTGCAACGCTCCTCCCGCGCGCGCGGCGCTTCAGCCGGATGGGAAGATTGTCATCGCGGCCACGCGGGACCCGGGGGGAGCGACGGACTTTGCCTTGCTCCGCTATACGGCCAGCGGTGCCCTCGACACGACGTTCGGGTCGGGAGGATTGGTCATCTACAATTACGTGATGTATGACCAGTCCCGCGACGTGGTCATCCAGCCGGACGGTCGGATCCTGCTGTCGGGGACATCCTCCAACAACACCAACAGTGACTTCGTGGTAGCCCGGTTCACGAGCACGGGCGCACTGGACGGTACGTTTGGAGTCGGGGGCCGGAGCGTCTACGGTTTCGCATCGGGCAGCAATGACAGCGTGACGGACATGGCCCTGCAGCCGGACGGCAAGGTGCTTGTCGTGGGGCTCACCTACTCCCCGGGGACGCTGCCGGACATTGGCCTGGTGCGCTTCACCGCCTCAGGGGCGCTCGATTCGACTTTCGGAGGCGGAGGCGCCCTGAAGATCAACGTGTTCGGAAGCACCGACCAGCCCCAGGCGGTGGCAGTGCAGACCGATGGGAAGATCCTGGTCGGGGGCAACGCCTACTACCCCGCGGGAAGCCAGTACTACATGACGCTCTTCCGGCTGAACGCGAACGGCACCGCATTCGATACGACCTTCAACGGTACGGGGCAGGTCTTCGTCAGCTTCGGCCCCGTCTACAACATGATCTCCCAGTTGGCGATCCAGGCGGACGGGAAGATCGTGGCGGATGGCTACACGAGCCTCACCGCGCGCGCGAACAACTACGACGCGGCCCTGCTGCGGTTCCTCCCGACGGGAGGCCTGGACTCCTCCTTCCTGGGCGGTGGTGCGTTCACGTTCGAGGGCTTCACGGACAGCGATGACCGGGGCGCGGGCATCGGCTTCCAGTCGGATGGGAAGATCATCGAGGGGGGATACAGCGGCGGCTACATCCGTCTCTCCCGCCACGGGAACTGAGGCCTGAGCCGAGGTGCGCTCTGTCCCCGGCGCTCACGAGCCCGCGCTCCCGACGACGCGCTACGGCTCGTACTCCGGCGCGGTGCCCCACGAGAAGAGCACGTGGGGCAAGCTGGGCGTCGGCACGCCGAAGCACGTCGTGGAGAGCGATGCGTCCATCGTCGCGCCGCTCAGCTTCGGCGATGTGCTCGACGTGTGAAGCCGCGGTGAGGGCTGTTGCCCGAAGGGGGAGTCGTGTGTCGAGCGCGACTCCCCCTCAGGGACGGGACACTACTTCGTGAGCACGTCCACGCGCGGATTGCAGGTGAAGTCGTTGCTGACGCCCTCGACCATCAGGAGGGGCGAACCCTGGACCGCTTCCCCGGGCTTGGTTCGCGACCAGGTGGCGGCAGCTTCAGTCCCTCACGCCTCGCCCATAGAGGGGCTCAGTGAGCCCGTGGCTTCGTCTCCAAAATGTCTCCAAGACGGGAGGGGACTCCGGGTGACAGGTGGGACTGGCGAGGATTCACCCGTGGACTCGAAGTGCCCGGCTTGACTCACGACTCAGCGAAAGGCGTGTGCCGTCGCGGGTTTGGGGCACCCCGTGTCCACGGGTTCAAATCCTGTCTCCCCGACCAGACGATGAAGCGGGCTGGAGCTCTTCGGATCTTCAGCCCGTTTTCATTTTCGGGCTCCGCCATCACACCTGGGTGGTTGAACACGGGAGGGTCCCTCACGGCGCGGCGGCGCGAGCGGCGCGGACGAACACGTCGCGCAGCCAACGGTGCGCGGGGTCGGCGTCCTCGCGCGGGTGCCACAGCAGTGTGAGAGTATAGGGCTCCAGGGGCAGCGGCGGCGGCAGCAGCTTGAGCTTCAGCCGGGGCGCCACCGCCTTCGCCACCCGTTCGGAGATGGTGAGGACGTAGTCGGACCCCTCCACCAGTTGCAGCCCCGCGAGGAAGTACGGCACCGCGCGCGCGACGCGCCGGCGCTGGTTGCGCACCGCCAGCATGGTGTCCACGTAGCCGCCGGGCCTGCCGCGCGGGGCCACCTGCAGGTGCTCGAGCGCGAGGAACTGCTCCAGCGTCAGCGTGCGCCTCACCGTGGGATGGTCCCTTCGCACCACGCACACGAAGCGGTCGGTGAACAGCTTGCGCGTGCGCAGCTCCGGCGGCAGGTCCACGTAGACGCCCACCGCCAGGTCGATGCTGCCCTCGCGCAGCATCGCGCCGTCGTCCGGAGAGTTGGGCAGGAACTGGAGCGTCACCGCGGGGGCTTCGCGCCGCACCAGCCGGTCCAGCGCCGTGCCCAGCACCGTCAGCACGTGGTCCGTGGCGTGGATGCGGAAGGTGCGCTCCAGCCGCGCGGGCTCGAACGTCCGCGCGGGTGACAGCACCGCGCCCACCTCCGACAGCAGCGCCTGCAACCGGGGCCGCAGCGCCACCGCGCGCGGCGTCAGCACCATGCCTCGGCCCGCGCGCACCAGCAGCGGGTCGTCCAGTTGCGTGCGCAGCCGCGCCAATGCGTGGCTCATGGCCGGGGTGCTCAGCCCCATGCTGAGCCCCGCCTTCGTCACGCTGCCCTCGCGCAGGAGCGCCTCCAGCGCCACCAGCAGATTCAGGTCCACCGACGCCAGTTTCATGCGGTGAAACATAACCTTGCAGGGGATTCACTGGCGTGAAACCCGCGTCCCGCCACATCTTGACGTCCACGAGAGGCCCGGGGCGTGACGCTCCGGGCCCAGGCGGCAGGAGCGGACGATGCAAGAGCAGGGTTCCCAGGCGAAGGTGTCCTCCCAGAAGCGGGTGTTGATGGTCGTGGCCAACCCCGCCGTCTCCACCACGCTGGGCGGGCCGGTGGGCTTCTGGGCGTCGGAGTTGGCGCACCCGTACATGGAGCTGACGGAGGCCGGCTACGCGGTGGACCTGGCCAGTCCCCAGGGCGGCCGGGTGACGCCCGACGCACTGAGCGACCCGCGCGACCCCAGCGGCTACTCCGCGCATGACGTCCTCAGCCTGGGCTTCCTGAGCAGCCCCCGGCACGCGGCCCTGCTGGAGACGACGCGCAAGTTGTCCGACGTGCGGGTGGCGGACTACGACGCCATCCTCGTCTGCGGCGGCCAGTCCCCCATGTTCACCTTCCGCGAGGACCGCGCGCTGCAAGAGCTGCTGCGCGGCTTCCTGGAGGCCGGCAAGGTCACTGCCGCGCTGTGCCACGGCACGGCGGCGCTGCTGGACGTGACGCTGTCGGACGGACGGCCCCTGCTGGAGGGGCGGACGGTGACGGGCTTCGCCAACGTGGAGGAGGATGCGGCCGACCAGATGGTGGGGCGCAAGGTGATGCCCTTCCGCATCGAGGACGTCGCCCACGAGCGGGGCGCCAACTTCGTTCGCGCGGGGGCCTGGAAGCCGTTCGCCGTGCGCGACGGCCAACTCATCACCGGGCAGCAGCAGAACTCGGGGCGGGAGACGGCTCGGCTCGTCATCCAAAGCCTGGGACACTGACGGACGAACACGCGGAGGCAAGCCATGGCGGACGTGAAGATTGCAATCATTGGAGTTGGGAACGTGGGCGGGAACCTGGGCGTGCGGCTGGCCCGGAGCGGCTTCCCGGTGCGCTTCGGGGTGCGGCCCGGCGCGGACGTGAAGGCCCTGCTGGAGCGGTGCGGCGGCCAGGCCCAGGCGGGCAGCGTGCGGGAGGTGGCGGCCTGGGCGGACGTGGTCTTCTTCGCGGTGCCCTCCACGGCCGCCGTCGCCGCCGCGCGGGACGCGGGGGACCTGACGGGAAAGGTGGCCGTGGACTGCAACAACCCGGTGGCCTTCGACGCGAGCGGCCCCACCGTGGCTCCGGTCCCCGAGGGCTCCCTCACCGCGGCGCTGGCGAAGGCGGTCCCGGGAGCGCGCTGGGTGAAGGCGTTCAACACCTTCGGCGCGGAGTTCCACGGCGACCCGGCGCTGTCGGGCAAGGCGGTGGACGTGCATCTGGCCGGTGACGACGCGGCGGCGAAGGCCACCGTGGCCGCCATCGCGAAGCAGGCGGGCTTCCAGCCCTTGGACTGCGGCCCGCTGCGCAACGCGAGCCTGCTGGAGCACCTGGCCGTGCTGTGGATCCACCTGGCGCTGAAGGGCGGCCAGGGCCGGCAGGTGGCCTTCAAGCTGCTGCCGCGCGCGGCGTCCTGAACACACCCTTTGCCGGCACCGTGTCGTCTGGACGCGATGCCGGCCGGAGGGTTTCTCCACGAGCCACACCACAGCGGCTCAAGGGCAAGGTGCGCTACCAGCCCATCGGGTTCGAATTGCTGCCGCCCAAGTTCACGCTGTCGCAGCTCCATCGGCTGTACGAGACGGTGCTGGAGCGCGCTCGCCATGGACCTGCTGGAGGAACTGGACGAGGTGGAGCAGGGTCAGCGCTTCAGCCAGGTCAGCTTCCAGAGATCGTCGTAAAACTCGCTCGCGCCGCCGTCGGATGAGGCCCCACCGTTCAGGTACAGCTCGTAGGCGGTGGGCGTCTCACGCACGAAGGAGATGCCTCCGACGCGGGCCGGGGGAACGGGCGAGCCGGAGGCGAAGGCCACCTCGGTCCACCGGTTGTCCTTCACCGAGTAGAACCACAGGTCGCTGGAGAGGCCGTCGAAGCGCTGCCCACCGAAGACGACCAGCCCACCATGGAGGGTGTCGAAGAATGACACCGCGTTGTCGCGCGGCGCAGGCAGGGGCCCCGCCGGCTGGAGCCGGGTCCACGTGAGCGTCTCGAGGCTCAGCGACCAGAGGTCGTTCTCATAGTTCGTCGGACCGAAGAGTTCCCCGGCCGGCGTATCGGGGCCTTGATCCGCTCCGAGGCGGTAGCCCCCAAAGACAATCAGCGAGTGGCTGTCCGGGTCGTACCCGCCCGCGACCCAGGCGCGAGGCGCGGGCTTCTCTCCGGTGGTCGTGACGAGTCTCCAGCCCGTGTCCTCGTCATGGATGGCGACATCGTTGCGAAGACCGGTGGACGTCGTGGCGAAGCGCGGAAGCGTGTTGCCCACGCCGCCAAACGCATAACGGGTCTTCTTGCCGGAGTGGCCTGCCCGGGGCAGCTCCACCACCAGGGCGGAGGAGCGGCGCACGGCGAACGGATCTCCCAGGTTCTCGGAGGACACCTGCTCCCATTGCTGGCTCTGCACGTGGTAGGCCCACATCTCGGGGAACATCAGGTCCGAGCCCGTCCGGAACCGGCCCCGCCCACCCACGATGCTCACGCAGTCGTCGCACGGACCGGGAATCATCAGGGCCTCGGCGCGAGCAGCGGGCGGCGGCCAGGTCAGCTTCCTCCAGGTGGCCGTGGCAATGTCGAAGGCATGGAAGTCATTGACGGTGAAGTCGTCCGGGAAGTTCCCGCTCTGGCCGCCGAAGCGGTAGACGACGGCCGGATCCCCGCTCGTGCGGGAGAACGACGCACTGGCCTCCCAGAGCGCGGGCGGAACGTCTCCGTGCTGTTCGACGGCCTCCCAGCGCGGGCTCTCGCAGCACCTGGGCGGCGAAGGCTTCTCTGAACCACAAGCGGTCAACACGAGCACGGCGGTGAGGCCGCAGCCGCGGAGAAGCAGGGCCATGCGGGAGCGTGCGTGGGAGGTTGACGGTGTCTTGAGGGGCATGGCCGCTGAATAACCCCGGAGCGCTCAGTTGCCGAGGAGGTTCGCCACGATCTCGTACGGTCCGCCGCTGTAGTTGTTGTCGTCGAAGTAGCCTCAGCAACCGCTCCACCTCTGCTCGCGTGGGTGGCGGCAACGCCTCGAAGCGCACGCCGTCCTCCCCTGGCACGAAGACGTCGTCCGGCGCCAGCGAGTGGAAGTGCGGCGTCACCTGCAAGGCCGAGCCGAAGAACTGCTGGGAGCACGCCGGCCTCGCGGCTGTCTATGAGCGCGCGATGGCATGTCGCTGGACATTCTCGATGACGGCAAGCCCAACAACGTGCCCATCCTCGCCAGGACAGGCGACTGTGATGGGCAGCTGTGGAAGGGGGTCCCCGTCCCCCCGAGCCTTGAGCCTGAAGTGAAGGATCCGCCGTGACTCCGGTCTGAAAATGTGGACGCGGTGATGGCCGCCCCGGCGTTGGAGGCCGGACGTGAAAAGGGCGCGGGCCCTCCCCCCATGAGAGGAGGCCCGCGCCCGGAGTCAGCACTGCCTGAGGCTCAGGGCAGCATCTGGCGGGTCAGCGTGGCCGGACGGCTGGAGCGCGTCTGGGCCTCGTTGCCCAGCCAGGCCACCGTCACCTCGTTCGCATCCTTGAGCGACGTGGCGTCCGGCAGGAAGACGAAGAGGCGGTCGGGCGGCACCGCCCAGGTGTCACCGACGCGCTCGCCGTTAATATAGATCTCCGGCGAGGACGAGCGCTCCAGCGAGCCCAGGGGCTCCTGGGTCTGCACCTCGATGGCGATCGGATCCGTCGCGCGGCCGAGCAGGGCCGGCCCGGCCATCCGGGTCAGCTCTGCGTCCCCGCGCACCTTGCGCGCGGACACCCGGAGCACCTCCACCGGACGGGCCGCGTCCGGCGAGGTGGGCTCCGCGCGGATGGGCGCGGGGGCCTGGGTGGCCGGAGCCGCGGCGGGCGGCTCGGCGGCGCCCTTGGGCTCCTCCGTGCAGCCCGTCAGCGCCAGGCATGCCGCTGCCACGAGGAAGAGACGGCTAGCGGGAGAATTCGACGTCGTCGACATAGATGTCTCCAGTGGAAGGGCTGTTGAAGCGCAGGCGCACGGTGTCGATGTCGTTCAGCGTCACCCCGTTGCCGTTCATGATGAAGGTATGCAGGGGGATGCGCACGGTGGTGAGCACCGTGTGCAGGACGATGTTGCCCGGCCGGACGTACGGCTTGGGGATGACGTCGAACAGGGAGGTGGAGGTGGCCTTGACGGTCGCTCCGGTGGCCAGCTCCACCCGGAAGTCCTGGGTGCCGCTGGCGGGGTTGGACGCGGACGTCGTCTGGGCCACCCGGAAGGACAGCACCTCGTGACCGGTGGTGTCACGCTGGGCCAGCGGGACGGTGAAGGTCGCGGTGGCGGTGTTGCCCGTCCAGGTGGCGCGCATGACGCTGGTGCTGTGCGGCGCGGGGTTGTTCACGGTCGCCAGCGTGATGGGCCCCGACGGGGTGAAGCCGGCGGAGGAGCCGCTGTTGAGCCGCGTGTGCGAGTTCTCGTGGTGCGTCGCGTAGATCTTGAAGCCCGCGGTGGACGGGAACGTGAGCTGGCCGCGCATCATGTCCGCGTAGACCGTCTCGTTCTTCAGATAGAGGCGGGCGAAGGCGGACAGATAGGCCTCACCGATGCGCTGCTGGTTGGGCGCGGTGATGTAGTCGTTGCGCGTGCTGGGGGAGTCATCACCGTCCGCCGCCCAGACCGTGTTGAAGAGGTTGTGGCTGGCGCCATACACGTCGATGGAGCTCTTGGTCCCCAGCGCCCGGTCGTAGATCTTCGCGCCGGAGAGCGTCGTCACGTCGCCGTCCGCCGCGGGCAGGATGACGAAGTAGGGCACGCTCGCGGGCAGCGTGTAGAGCTGCCCATCCACCGGCGCGATGGAGGACACGGAGCCGATGTTGAACGCCGTGTTCTGCATGTACGCGGACACTGAAGCTTCACCGCCGCGCGAGTGGCCCGACACGGAGATCTTCGACATGTCCACCTTGCCGGTGAAGCGCCCGGCGAAGAAGTTCGGGTAGCTGGGGTAGGTGGCGGCGTTGTTGAGGTGCGACCACTGCTCCAGGTGCTTCAGGATGAGCTGGCCGCGCTCGGGGATCCACTGAGGCACGGCCCCGGACAGGTCATACGCGTCGATGGAGACCGCGATGATGCCGTGGCTCGCCAGCGTGTCGAGCAGCCGCATGTAGCCCTGGTGATTGGGCACGCGGTTGGTGCAGGTGGCGTGGGTCTGCCCGGAGTTGTAGCAGATGCGGTGGTTGCCGTGCTGGATGACGAAGAGGGGGAAGGTGCCCGCGGCGACGGCGGTGCCCACGCCCGGGGCGACGGCCGGGTAGCGCACGACGGCGCGCAGGTCGACGTTGGAGGCGGCGCCCAGGGTGGGGAAGTAATCGTCGATGGAGTAGCTGTCCTGCCCGATGGGATAGGTGCCCAGCGCGTACGGGTCCTTCGCCACCTGGAAGCCAATCTGGTTGGAGCCGTCCAGGAAGTCGACGGTGTCGTTGTAGTTGCCGTCGGTGGAGAAGGAGCCGGGCGAGGTGGCCACGGTGGAGCCGAAGTCCACGACGACGTCGTACTGGCCCGGCACGAGCGGCGGCTGCCAGATGACGACGTCGGTGCCGTTCACGCATCCCGCCTTGACCTGCTGGATTTCAATGCCGCCCGACACGTCCACGAGGCTGGTGTTCAGGGCCCAGCCCAGCACGCTGCGGTGGTTCACCACGTAGTAGGCCGCCCACGTGCCGCCGGGGTGGCCGGCGGGCACGTAGGTGGGATCCACCGCGCCCCATACCGGGTCGGAGGTGTCCGCGAACGAGTCGGCGAACTCGAAGTAGGGGAAGCTGTTCAGGGGCCGGCCGGCGATGTCCATCGTGGGGCCGCCCACCGGGTAGAGCAGGTAGAGCACGACGCCCGTGTCCATGCCGTAGGACACGATGTCGCTGGCGCTCAGCTGGCCCACCTTCGGGTCGAACAGGGGGCGGCGCGCGATGATGTCGTAGACGCCACGGCGCTGGAGGGTTTCGCTCCACGCGGGAACGGTGAATCGGCCGGAGGCGTCGGTGACGACCTTCTTGGGGGCGGAGGAGAAGCCGTCACCCGTCACGTCCGCGAAGGCGTCGCCCTCGCGCCAGGCGCGCTGGTTGGGGACGATGTAGACCTCCACGGTCTCGTTGCCCCGGAAGCCGGAGCCTGTCACGTACAGGTCGCCCCGGCCCGTCTCATGGGCATTGAGCAGACAGCCGTCGGCGGTGGACGGGTAGACGCGCGGGGCGCTGCCTGCCTTGATGGGGAGGTTGAACGCGGCGACCGGCTCGCCCACGGGAAGCTCCATGGGCGGAATCTTCCCGCTCTTGTCCGCCGCCACGGCCTGCGCGGTGACGAGCAGCGTGCGGCCGTCGAGCGCCGCCTGGGCGCGCTCGAAGCTGGGGAAGCGGTACGGCGACTCAGGCGGGGCCGCGCGCTCCGGGCAGCCCACGACACCGGACTGGAACCAGAGGATGTGCGGCGCGAGCGTGCCCTTGGCGTCCGTCGTCGCGCGGGCGAAGCCGACGGCCTCCTTCAGCGTGGGGATCCGCTCCGCGTCCAGCGCGAAGCGCAGCTCGTAGACGGTGTTGGGCTGCAGCCCCTGGGCGCCGACGGTCAGCGAATCACCCACGGGCAGGACTTCGATGGGCTGCCCCCGGTCGTCCACGGGGGTGAAGACAGCCGCCCGGTTGGCGGATGAGATGAGGTTGGGAGGACTGCCTTTCGGATTCGTGCTGCCCAGGGCCGCGGTCGAGAACGCGGTGAGCAGCACGAAGGGCCATGCAAGACGTTTCACGGGACCTCCGATGCGGGGGTGACAATCCCTCCGTTGCACTCACGGTGCCACGCGAGGACGAAGCAGCCGCTCAGAGGAACGACGCAGGAGGAGGACGCGCGGCTGAGAGGGATTGTAACCGGCGAGGCCACAATTTATAGCTATGCTGGTTACAAAGACATTCATGGTGGGCTGGAATGTTATTTTTGAGCTGGATTCAGGTCCGGGGCCGGCCACCGTGCTAGAAAAGGCGCCCGTGTTCCCCGACAAGCCCCAGCGTCCCCCCGAGCCGCCTCCTGAACCGCCCCGCGGCTGGTGGCGGCGCGTCGTGGACTACCTGGAGCTGAACACCTGGGAGGGGCGAGGGGCCTTCTGGCTCGTGCTGGGCGTGCTCGTCGTCGGCTTCTGGCCGCTGGGGGTACTGGCGGTCTCGGACGTGAGCGGCACGGCCCGCCGGATGCTGGTCGCCGCCGGGCCCGTGTCCATCTGCCTGGGGTTCGCCGTCCTCATCCTGTGGTGCGGCCACCGGTACGGCGAAGGGCTTCAGTGGTCGCGCCGCCAGACGTGGGGACTGGCCGTGATGTTCCTGGGCCTGGGCCTGCTGGGCGGCCTGGGCTTGTGGTTCAGCGAGGGCTGAGCCCCGAAGCGGGGCCGCCTCAGCCCTGCTCCGCGCCCTCGAAGGTGACCTTCGCCTTGTTCATGACGTGCTCCACGGCGAGCAGGTACCAGCCCAGCTCGGCCAGGCGGCGTGTCGTCTCGGGCGACTCGCGCAGGGCGGCGTGGGCGTCCTCCGCGGTCAACCCGAAGGGCTCCACGTAGTCGCGGATCAGCTGCTCCAGCTTCTCCGGCGTGAGCTGCAGCTTCTCCGCCTCGGTCACGGCCTTCAGCGCGAGCCCGATGCGCAGCCGGCGCTCGGTGTCCGCGCGCGTGGTGGGGTCCGTGAGCCAGCCCTGGAGGGCTTCCTGCTGCTCATCCACGTCGTAGTTGTAGGCGACCATGGCCTGGCCCTCGGCCTGGACCCAGCGGCGGCGGAGCTCCTCCTCCACCAGCACCCGGGGAAGCTCCACGGGCGCGCGCCGAGCCACCTCGTCCAGGACCATGTCCTGGGCCCGGGCCCAGAGCTGCCCCGCGACCTCGTCCTCCAGCTCCTCGCGGATGTTGCTGAACACCTCTTCCAGCGTGCTGCCCATCCCCAGCTTCTGGAGGAGCTCCGGGGAGCTGTCCGGAAGCATCGTCACCTGGTGGGCGCCGACGATGTCCACCAGGAAGCGGGCGGGCTTCCCCTGGAGGCCTTCGACCGGGTAGTCCGCTGGGAGGTCCAGGGCGATCTGAATGGACTCGCCCACCTTTCCGCCTTCCGCCAGCGCTTCGCAGAACCCGGGCAGCGCTTCAATGGGCGCCAGCTCCGTCGTCATGCCGAAGCGCGCGGAGAAGGGGATGAGCTTGCCGTCGCAATAGCCCACGATGTTGAGCTGGACGTCGTCGCCCGGCTCCAGCGCTTCGCCCTTCTGACGCTCGCGCGTGGTGGCCACGGCGCGGCGCTTCTCATGGAAGGCGCGCAGCAGGTCCTCTTCCGTGAGGTCGTCCGGGGTGGGGACGCGCACGGCGATGCCCTCCAGGGAGGGGGCCTGCACGCTGGGAAGCTTGAGGGCTTCGGCGGAGACGCTGCTCACCACCGGGCTCATCTTCAGCAGCCGCTCGACGCCGCGGCCAGGCCCTTGAGGAGGGGTCACGAATGCTCCCGGGAGATAGACGACGAGTCCGCGTCCGCGCCAATGAGGAACAAAGCGACGGCTCGGCATGGACTGAGATCTAGTCCAGCCGAGCCGCTCTGACAAACCGGGAGGGTTTTGAATGCCTACTTGAAGAAGGCGCCCACGATGCTGGACACCGTGGAGACCGCGGCGCCCACCTGGCTGACCACCGGGATGTTGGTGGCCGCGGCGATGGAGCCCACCGCGGTGATGACCGACGTCACCTTCTTGCCGACGCCCGCGTTCTTGTCCATCAGCGTCGCGCCCGCGTTGGCCACGTCCACCGCGGCGATGGCCACGTTGACGCCCGGAGCGAAGCGGCCCAGCGCCTTGGCGGCGGTGCCCGCGGCGGCCTTCGCGCCCTGCTTGAGGGCGGCCTCACCCGCCTCGCGGCCCACCGTGGACAGCGCGGCCTTGGCGGCGGAGCGCGTCCCGCTGCCCAGGATGCCCTTGGCCAGCGTGCCGCCCGCCTTCGCGGCGTCGCCCGCGGCGGTGGTGACGGCGCGGCCCACGTTCTTCAGGGACGCGCCCTCCATGATGCCCTTGGTGGCGGCGCCCTTGACGGCCTTGAGCACGTCGTCGCTGGCGTTGGGGAGCGCCTTCTTGAAGGTGTCGAAGGCCGCCTTGCCGGCGTCCAGCTTGCCCTTGAAGATGCTGCCGCCCAGCACGCCGCCCATCACCTTGCTGCCGACGATGCCGCCCGTCGCGGCGGAGATGGTGGACTTGGCCGCGTCCAGGGAGGAGCGCGTCGCGGTGATGATGTCGTCCTTGCTGCCGGAGCGGATGGCCTGGCGGACGTCCTTGAAGGCCGTGGCGCCCGCGGCCACCGCGCCGGGGATGCCCGCGTAGCGCATGGCGGCGCCCATCTGCGCGCCGAACTTGGTCAGCCCCTTGAAGCCCTGGGTGAAGGTGGGGTTGCGCACGAAGTCCAGGTTCGTCTTCCCGAGGATGCCCTGGGCGCCGGTCTGGATGTTCTTGATCTGCTGGAAGGCGTCCTTGCTGAAGTTGATCGCCTTCGAGGCCTGGGTGGCCACCGCGATCCCGCCCTTCACGAGCTGCTTGTTGGCCTCGAAGGTCTGCTGGACGTTGGTGCGGACGGCGTTGAAGGTGCGCTTGATGTCGGGGAAACCCATGGTGGGCCTCGTAGGTTTGGAATGGGCGGAGCTTGAAATGATTATCGGACGCGGAGTGCGCGAGTTGCTTGAGATTGGTTTTCCCAGCCTACACGCGCGGGTCAGGCGTGTTGAAGCGCCAAGTTCCTGAAATCATTGTGCTTTCTTTCTCGTCCGGCGCCGGAGGACTCCCGTCAGCGTCAGCAGGAGCAGGAACGACGTGCCCGCCGCGCCAGGGCTGGTGGTGCAGCCGCAGCCAGATTCCTCCGGCGGGTCGTTCTTTGGCACACAGGCTCCCGCGCGGCACTCACCCGTGTCGCCGACGGTTCCGTCCGGCGCCTGCGTGGTGGGGGAAGTCCCCGGTTTCGGGATCACACACCGGGGGGATGACCTGACACGGGCCGGGCTCGGGCGCGCTCTTGGGGGCTCCGATGCGGCTCGCGCCCTCGCAGCGGTCGTTCTGCGTGCACGCCTCTCCGTCGTCGCAGGTGGCGTTGGCCGCCCGGGGGCCGCAGTCCCGTCCGCCGCCGCAGGCGGAGTCGCAGCACACGCCGTCCACGCAGAAGCCACTGCCGCAGTCGGCAGCGGTGCCGCAGGCCGTGCCCAGGACGGCGCGGGTGAGTCCCCGCGCCCGGCGGTGACGGTGGACTGCGTCGTCTTCGGGTTGGACGAGGAGGACCTCAAGGTGCTGCTCATCCAGCGCGGGGTGGAGCCGTACCAGGGCTGCTGAAGATCTTCGGGTCTCCAGCCCGTTTTGATTTTCCGGGCTCCTGCTTCGTCCCTGTCTGCGCTGCCGCTCAGGGGCCCGCGAGCCGCTCCGCGCAGGCAGCCCTCTGGTACGGCAGCCCGGCCTTCCGGAACCACATCCCGGGATTGCCGAACGTCGGATCCCAGAGGTCCGCGTTCGCGACCAGCTCGGAGAGGAAGCGCCGCTGCGCGTCCGTCCGCACCTGTCCATCTCCCGCCGGGAAGGCTGCGGCCAGCAGAGGGCCCCACTCCATGTCAACGCACTGCTTGACCGTGACGCGCGCCAGGGTGACAGCCACGGGGAGGAGCCGGTCGAAGTCCTTCACTCGCTCGAGCAGTCGCTCCAGCATGTAGAAGCGGGGGCGCATCTTGAACGGGGGCGGGCGCACCTTGAACCAGTCGTCCATCTGGGCAGCGTGGTGCTCCAGCGCTTGGAGCAGCTCCCGGGTCGCTGCCTCGTTCGTCTCCAGCCCCTTCGCCATCGCGGCGCAGACGCGCACCGCTGGGGAGGCATCCTCAAGGAACTCCGAGGGGGCTACTCCCAGTTCGCCCAGCATGAGCACCAGCGTGGAGCGCTCATCGGTGTTGGGGGTGGCCCGGGCCAGGGCGCTCAGGCGCAGCGCGAGCGCCTGCCGCTGTGCGTCCCCGAACACCTCCGGCAACCGGGCGAGCTGGGCCGCGGTCGTCGCGGCCTGGGCGCGGACACTGGAATCCGGGTGGTTGAGGCTTGCGAGCACCGGTTGGACCAGGAGCGGCACGGCTCCGGCACACCCGAGGAGCGCCGCGGCGTAGAGGGCGTCGGCGGCCTCCGCGTCCTCGTAGAGGGCGTCGTCGTCGTCAGCGTCGAGGAGCGGCGCCAGGTCGTAGCGGGCCTGGCGTTCCAGTTCCTGCCTGGAGGCCCACGGGACTCCGACGGCCTCGACGACGCCCGCGAGGAACGCGAGCACGCGCACCCGGAGCCAGGGCCCTCCGGAGTCAATCCGGGGATCCGCGAGCAGCCCCGCGAGGACACACGTCACCGGGCCCGTCGCGGTCCAGGGCGTGCCCTGATGGAGGATGGCGGAGTTCAGGTAGGTCAGCGCCGCGTTCCGGGCCGCTTCATCGCCTTCCACCAGCGCGCGCAGGTGGCCGGGCGCGTCCGTGGCACGGCCATAGGCGTGGAGCAGGCGGGACCAGTCGGTCGTTTCGAGGGCGGAGAGACCCGTGAGCATGCGCGAGACTGTAGCGCCTGCAGGCGAGGCGCACGGCGCTCACTTCCCGGTGGTCACGCCAAGCTTCTCGAGGACCTTCACCGCATTGGCATTCCCCGCGTCCAGTGCGAGTGACTTCCTGTAGTTCGCGATGGCCTCCTCCTTCTGTCCCAGTTGGAGCTGTGCCTCGCCCAGGCTGTCGTAGGCATTCGCATCCGTGGGGAAGAGCTTCACGTTCGCTTCGAACACCCGCACCGCTTCCGCGCCCTTGCCGTCTCCCAGCAACCGGTAGCCGAGCTGGTTCAGGTGCCCCGGCTCCAGTCCCTTCATGCCCTCGCGATGCTTCGCGGTGTACCAGGCGAGCGCGGTGTCGACGCCCTTGAGCCTCATGAGCACATCCGCCTGGGCGGACGGTGACATGGGCTCGGGCTTGAACGCGGTCCAGCCATACTCGGCCGCCACGCTGGCGATGAGTCGGTCGAAGAGCAGGAAGCCGTTGTCGGAGTTGGCCATGACGACCACGCCGCTGCCCGTGTCACTGAAGGCCATGAACGCGGCCTGGAACCCTTCGTCCGACCCTCCGTGCCAGAAGCGGTCGGTGCCGGGCTCCACCTGGAAGCCCAGCCCGAACCACTCCGACTGCCGTGTCAGCATCTGCTGCGTCATCGCTTGCGACAGCACGCGCTTGGACTTCCCCGCTTTCGCGTTGGACACCTCGAGGGCGACTCGCGCGAGGTCGGATGGCGTGGTCCAAAGTCCGGCCGCGGCCATCTCCGGGTACACGTGCCAGCGGCCCGCGACGCTCTTCCCGCTGGGGTACGTCCCGGTCGCCGTCCTGGCGGCGAGGGCTGGAGGCAGCGGCTGCTCGTAGGAACTGCTGCTCATGCCAAGCGGCTTCAGCACTGTTTCCCGCATGACCTGGGGGAACGGCTTCTGGAGCTGATCCACCATCATCAGCTGGACGATGGACGTGCCACCGCCGCTGTAGCGCGTCTTCGTACCGGGGACGAGGTCGACGCGCACCGGCGCGGTGTTCGCGGGCGCCACGCCCTCCAGCACCTGCACCAGCGTGGGCATGGGCGCGTCGACGGCGTACCCGGGGAAGCCATGCACGGTCGTCCCCGCGCTGTGGCTGAGCAGCCGGCGCAGGGTGACCTTCTGCTCCTTCGTGAAGTCGTTCTCGGGGACATTCCACGAGCGCAGCCTGTCATTGATGTTCTCATCGAGCGACCATCTGCCGGCCTCGGCGAAGTGCAGCGCCGCCAGGGCCGTCACCGGCTTGCTGATGGAGCCGGCCTGGAACAGCGTCTCCAGGGTGACGGGCTCCGAGCCACCCGCCTCCCTCACGCCATAGGTCCTGGCCCAGACGATGGAATGCTTGTCGAAGACGGCGATGCTCAGCCCGGGGATCCGGTACAGCGCCATCCACTGCGGGAGCGTCAGGCTCTGGGGTTTCTCGCCTTCGATGACGACCGGGGCCAGCCCCGCCTCCACTCGCGCCGCGCGGGCCGCCTGGTCAGGGCTGGCCAACCATTGCGTGGCGGGCTTCTTTGTCCCCTCCGCCGCGAGGGCTGCACCTCCCGGGCTGAACAGGATGGCCGTGAGCACGAGGCGGGACAGGAAGCGACGCATGGGTTCACCGAAGAAGGGGGGACGCAAGGTGTACGCCTGCCCCTCCTTTCGATTGCCGGTCCGGGGGCAGGCTGAGCAACCTCCCAGTCGACTTCCTTTTCGACTGGTTCCACCGCTTCGGGCACCGCACCAACATTGGCTGGGCGGCCCAGTCGCCGCACCATTCCACCGAGGAGTTCAATTACGCGGTGGCCTTGCGCGCGAGCGTGACGCAGCGCCTCTTCTCGTTCCTCATCTATTGGCCACCGGCGCTGGTGGGCTTCCCGCCGCAGGCGGTGCTGGCGATGGTCGCCTTCCACCTGGTGCTCCAGCTCATCCCCATACGCGGGTCATCCCCAAGCTTCCGGGGTGGGGGGAGTCGTGGCTGAACACGCCATCGCACCACCGCGTGCACCACGCGCGGAACGACGCGTACACCGACAAGCACTATGCGGGTTTCCTCATCATCTGGGCCCGGATGTTCGGCACCTACGCGGAGGAGACAGCGCCGTGCTCGTATGGCCTGACGACCCCGGCGAACACCTGGGATCCGACGGTCATCAACTTCCAGGCGTGGAGCGCGCTCACGGCGGTGTGGCTGATGGTCTCACGGGTGTGGCTGCGCGCGACGCGTGGGGCCGCCGGGAGGTCCCATTCCAATCCCTTCCCTGGCTGTGATGCCTGCGAGCCGGGCCCCGGCTGTTCGCCGTGTCGCCGGACCTGCTGCTATGAATGCGTGACGCTCAAGGAGTCACATGGGAAACGCATCCGGCAGGCAGAAGCAGAAGCCGCTCATCCTCGGTCCAGCTCCCGGCTCCGGCATGGGGGCCTACTCGGTGGCGTTCGACACCCTGAGCGACCACGAGCTGGCCACGCTCAAGGAGAGCAAATCCCCCGATGCCTTCTACCTGCCTTGGAAGTCGGGTGACGTCACGGAGGGCGAGATCGATCTCACGAACCACGACCTCACGTACTTCTTCACCGCGAACCTGAGCGGTTGCAGCCTCTGGTACAAGTTCCAGGATGACCGCATCGTCATCCGGCATGAGGCCCGCACCGACGGCGGCTCGCAGAACCTGCACAAGCTGGCCGGCTTCAAGTGCGTCGTCGACAGCAGCCTGAACCCGGACGACGTCCAGCTCTCGGTTGATCAGGAGACGATGATTCGCAAGGCGCGGTACTACGTCGTCTACGCGCTCTTCGACCACGAGGCGCGGCAGGTGGAATTCCGCGCGCAACTGGTGGCGCAGGAGACGAACCTGCTCAACCGGCAGGAGTCCTACGACCTCGTCAAGGTCACCGCCGTCGTCGTCAAGTTCCCCAGGCGTTAGTCTGGAAGCGGAGTGTGTCGCGCGCGCCGCATCCTTCATGAAGGTTGGGGCGGGGTGTGGTTTCCACTCGAATCGTTCATCGGGCCCGGACCCCGGTCCGGGTTGTCGCGCTCATGTCGGCCGTCCACCTTCCGCTCCATCTCGTGCCACGCCTGGAGAGGTCGATGAACGCTCAGCGCTTCACCTCACAGAACGTACGACGGCTGGGCCTGCTCTGTGCCGCCTGGACGCTGTTGGCGGCCGGCGCCATTCCCTCCCGGGCCGTTGCCTCCGAAGACGTCGGGGAGGCACGCTGTCGCCGCAAGCCCACCATCGTCCTTGTCCACGGCGCTTTCGCAGATACCTCCAGTTGGGCTGCGGTGACCCCGCGGTTGCAGAGGCAGGGCTATACGGTCTACGCGTTCGCCAATCCCTTGCGCAGCATCTTGGGCGACGCGGAGTACCTGCGGTACTTCCTGGGGACCCTCACCGGGCCCATCGTGCTGGTCGGCCACTCCTACGGCGGAGCCACCATCACGACTGCGGCCACTGGGAACCCGAATGTGAAATCGCTCGTGTACATCGCCGCCTATGCACTCGATGACGGTGAGACCATCACGGAGGCCAACGCCCTTGGCGGCGGTCATTCCGAGCTCAGCGAGCACCTCATCTTGCGCCCGCTCCCTGGGAGCGGAACGTCGGACGCCGATGCATATGTCGACCCCGCCTTCTTCCAGGAACTCTTCGCGGCGGATATCCCTGACACGGACGCGGCGGTGGCGGCCGCCAGTCAGCGTCCGGCCGCCGTCTCCGTGTTCGACGAACCCTCCGGCCCTCCGGCGTGGAAGACCCTTCCGTCCTGGTACCTGGTCGCCCATGACGACAACGCCATTCCGCCCGTCGCCGAACGCTTCATGGCCCGGCGTGCTCACGCCCATACCTTCGAGATCCGCAGCTCACATGTCGCGATGCTCAGCCACCCCGATGTCGTCACCCAGCTGATTGTCAAAGCGGCTGGCTGCCGCTGATAACTGATGGCTTATCCCTCGACGAGCTGCTGGCCTCCGTCGATGTCGAGGGTCGCGCCGGTGACCGCTGTGTTCGTCATGAGATGGACGGCCAGTGCGGCGATGTCGGCCGGACCGACGACGCGCCGGATCGGCAGCGCCGTGCGGAGTTGCTCGCGACGCGCGTCCAACTGCTCGCCCATGAGCGTGGCCGACAGCGGCGTGTCCACGAACCCTGCCGCGAGCAGGTTCACCCGGATGGGCGCGAGCTCGAGCGCGAGGTTCTTCGTCAACGCGGGAAGGGCGGCCGTGAGCGCCGTGATGAGCGCGCCGGCGGCCGGACGGCGGCCGCCCGTGCCGCCCATGAAGAGCAGGGTTCCTCCCGGGCGAACCCTGCCCATCGCGTGCCTGGCGACCTGCAGCGGCAAGAAGAGATGCGCTTCGACACTGTGGCGTGCCTTGTCGAAGTCGAGTTCCGCTACCGGCGCGTAGTAGGGACCGGGGCCGGTGACCATCACGTGGTCAATCGGCTTGGGCAGCTCGGCAAAGAACCTCCCGAGCTGCTCGAAGTCGGTCGCGTCGAAGGCCGCGGTGCGGGCTCCGAGCTCGAGGCCGACGGAGCGCAGACGCTCCGGGTTACGCGCGGTGAGGACCACGGCGGCTCCCTCCTCGTGCGCACGCCGGGCCGTCTCGAGCCCGATGCCCGCGCTGCCTCCGATGACGACCACGGTTTGCCCGCGCAGCGTTTGATTCCGGGTCGCGGTGGTGCTCATGGCTGCCTCCTCAGCGCTGAGAGAGCAGGTCAACCCTGTGCATGGACCCGGAGGAAGACAAAGGCAGGCGTCCCAAGGCGAGCGCTCGGGGACGGCTCGCTGCTCAGTCGTTCCGCTCACGGCTTCGGCGTGCAGGGCAGCGACAGCACCTTCGCTGGTCCGCGCTACGCCGGAGCCGTCGTGCGCTGGCCCGCGGCGTCATCCCGGCGCATCGGCTGGGCCTTTCCATACGTCAGCGACCGCCACACCCACTCCGCGGGACCGAAGCGGAACCTCGACAGCCACACGTGGCTCCCCACCACCTGGACGCCATAGACGGTCAGGCAGTACGCCACGCACGCCGCGGGGCCCAGCTTCGTGATGAAGCCCAATCCATACCCATAGAAGAACAGCACGCTGATCATGGACTGTGACAGGTAGTTCGTCAGCGCCATGCGCCCCACCGGCGCGAGCAGGCCCAGCACCCGCTGCCACGTGGCGCGTTGGAAGAGCAGGGTGATGCCAGACACGTAGACGGCCGCGAAGCCCAGGTCACCCAGCTGCCGCAGCGGCGCCATGACGAAGGGCACCCACGTTGGCAGCGTCTCCGGGGTGAAGACCTGCTTCACCATGAGCTGCTGCAGCACCAGGCCGCTGCCGCTGCCAATCACTCCGGCCACGAACCCCCACCCGAGGAGCCGGCGGAACAGCCGCAGGTGCTGGGGGACGTCGTGGAACATGCGGCGCCGACCCGCCAGGAGGCCCACCAGGAACCGGCCAAACGTCGGGAGCAGGATGGCCAGCAGCAGCGGCGCGTAGTCGCGAACGACGAAGTGAAAGGTCGCCTTCGTCACGTCCAGCCAGCTCCCGCTCATGTAGGCCGCCAGCGTCTGCGCCTTGATGGCCGCGGACTTCTCCGTCGCCGCCTTGACGATGGCCGCGCCGGCCTCCGGCGTGGCCGCCATCAACTGCGGGAGCCTCGCGATGACCACACCGACGACGGAGCCCCCCAGGGTGAGCAGCACGGCGCTGATGAGCAGCGTCCGGTCCGAGCGCCCCCGGAACAGGAGCAGGCCGAATCCCAGCACCGCGTAGGTGCTGAGGATGTCTCCGTACCAGATGATGAACAGGTGGGAGAGCCCCATCACCAGCATGATCCCCAGCCGCCGGACATAGAGAGGCGTGATGGAGGCCCCTCGCGCCTCGGCGCGGCCCAGCTGCACCGCGAAGCCGAGGCCGAAGAGGAACGAGAAGAGGGTGATGAACTTCCCGCCCACGAACATCACGAACGCCTGCCAGGCGATGGTGTCGGGGAGCGACGCTGTGTTCATCGCCGCGAGGACCTCCTCTCGGGGCTGAAAGGCCATGCCGCTGAACCACGCCATCACATTGGAGATGAACACGCCGCACAGGGCGAACCCTCGTAGCGTGTCGAGCAACGCCAATCGCTCGCTGGAATCCACGGGACCGGCCTCGGCGCTGGGATGTGATGCTTCGGAGCCGACTGGGGGCATGCCTGCCATTATTTCATACGAGCTTGTCACTCGAACGACGCTCGCCCTCATCGGGGGGATGCCTTGCACGCCTCCTCGTAGGACGCCGTCCCATGCGCGCCAGGGTCCTCCCCCGCTTCGGCGAACCTGAGCTGTTCGAAGCTCGCGACGTCCCGGTTCCAACGCCTGGCCCCGGCCAGGTGCTCGTCCGGGTGATTGCCACCATCCTCGGCTTCAGTGGCGACATCTCCTCCGCCTTCGACCCTCGCAACCCCGCCCTGCACGGTGTCTTCCTCACGCGCGAGCGGCGCCAGATGGAGGAGATGACCGTGCTCATCGAGAACAAGCAGATGCGTCCGCTCGTCGAGCGCGTGCTGCCGCTGGAGCAGGTCGCAGAGGCCCACCGTCAGCTCGACTCAGGACATGGACGCGGGAGGATCGTGCGGTCCGTGTCGAGGAAGTAGAGCCCGGCGAGCCTCGCCGGTGGCGGGGCTACCGCTTCCTTCCCTTGCCCTTGCCCTTGCCGCCCTTGTGGTGGTCGTCGTGGTGATCATCATGAGGGTCCCGGTCCTGGTGGTGGTCGTGCTCATGGTACGACGCAGGCACCACCACGACCCGCTTCTTCGGATGCTTCCACCGCTTGTAACGACCGGGAGGCATCCTGACGACGGTGACGGGGACCCGCCGCTCCTCCACGACCTCCCAGCCGCCGTGGTAGTCGCGCGCCCGGAACCACCGCCCATCGCGGCGCACCCAGTACACGTCGTCCACGACGTAGAGGTCCTCGTCGTAGTCCTCCACCACCTGCACGCCGGGCTCCACGACGACGAGGGGCGGGGGGGCCTTGAAGACGATGTCCGGCAGCTTCACATCGATGCGCACCTGCCCGAAGGCCATCGAAGGAAGAAGGATCAGGGCTGCAAGCAGTCGGGTCATCCGGCGAGCGTAGAGGCGGGCATGCTCGCCAGACAACCTGCATCTGTCACTGGCGGATGGCTGAAAACTTTGGCTCTGATTGTATCAGGCTTTCACCAGGCGTCCTGTCAGTCGAAGTGCCCCCGTACTGTGTGTCATTGCATCGGGGCCCACTTTCCCCGCGCGGCTCGCACCTCTTCCAGCGGCCTGGACGCGCCGTACACCTTGTCCAGCGCCTCCAGCAGGGCCGTGCTGTCCACTCCGATGGTGCGGTTTCGGCGCGCGTCGAAGCCGTACTCGCCGCCGAGCGAGTGGATGTTGCTATCGAACACCACGCCCGTCAGCTCCGCGTCCTGGTTGAACATGGGCGAGCCGGAGTACCATCGGATCCGACGAAGCATCCGGGGCCGCTTGGATTGAGCGGGGCCTGAGTCGCCCTCCGGCATGCGGTACGCGTCGTGGGTGCGGCGCAGCCCCTCCTGCGCGCGGGCCACCTCGTCCCAGGCCGAGCCGTCCTGCGCCTTCAGCAGCGCGGAAAGAGAGCAGCACGGCCTCCCCACGGCCTCACGCCCGCCTTCGCGGGCAGATGGTCCACGCGTGATGACATTCAGCCCGTGCCGCGCCTTGTCATGAATCGCGGCCTCAACTGAATCGGAACGAATCCGACGCGCAAGGAGGTCATCCGTGCTGAATACCGAAGTCGTTGGCGAGCCCCTGCGTCACCTGGAAAGCCGTCGTCTGCTTGCCGAGGCCCGAAGGGCTGTTCCGGAAGCCTTCGACGCCCAGGGCCGGCTGCTCTCTCCTGTCGCGGGGCGGTGGATCCACCCGCCCGCCTGGTTCAAGGCCATCTCGCCCATCGACGGCCGCGTCCTCGCGGAGCTGCCCCTGCTGGGGGCCTCCCAGGTCGAGGAGAGCGTCGAGCAGGCCGCGGCGGAGTTCGCCCCCTGGGCCGCCCGTCCGCTCGATGAGCGCGCCCGGAGGGTCACGGAGGCGGTGGTGCAGCTGCATGCGCACCGCGACCTGCTCGTCCGGCTCCTGGCGTGGGACATTGGCAAGACGCTGCCCACGGCCTCCAACGACGTGGACCGCTGTCTCGCCGGCATCGCCTGGTACCTGGAGCAGATGGGGCGGATGATGGATGGCCGCAAGCCGCTCGGCCTGATCTCGAACATCGCGTCCTGGAACTATCCGTTCTCCGTCCTGCTGCTCAACGTGCTCGTGCAATCGCTCGCGGGCAACTCCGTCATCGCGAAGATTCCGACCCAGGGGGGCGGTGCCTCCCTCACGGTGGCCTTCGCCTTGCTGCGCCGCGCGGGCCTTCCCGTCTCGCTTGTCGGCGGGCGCGGCAGGGACCTCTCCGAGGCGCTCGTCGGCCATCCCCGCATCGCGGGCGTCGCGTTCATTGGCGGCCGCGCCAACGGCGGCGAGGTCCACCGCCGCCTGCGCAGCACGAACAAGCGCTACGCGTTGGAGATGGAGGGCGTGAACGCCTACGCCATCACGCACTTCACGGACTGGGACGGGCTCGCCGCACAGATTCGCGCGGGCTTCGACTTCGGCAAGCAGCGCTGCACGGCCTACACCCGCTGGGTCGTGGAACAGTCGCTCGTCCCCAAGTTCGTCCGGACGTATGTGGATGCCGTCTCGGCGTTGCGCGTGGGCAATCCGGTCCTGGGTTCGCACGTGGACTTCGGGCCCCTCATCTCCTCCAGCAAGGCCGAGGAGCTCCGCTCCCTCATCGCCCAGGTGCGCGAGCAGGGCGCGGCGGTGCTGCATGAGGGCGAGCTCGCGGAGGACGCCTTCGCCGCGAGCCAGGAGCGGGGTGCATACCTGGCGCCCGTCCTGCTCTTCGGCGTCCCCCAGGACAGTGAGCTCTATCTGCGCGAGCCCTTCGGTCCCGTCGACGTCCTGGTGTCGGTGGACTCCGAGGAGGACCTGGTGCGGGAGGCCAACGTCTCCAACGGCGCGCTCGTGGCCTCGGTGGCGACGGACGAGCCGGAGCTTGCCCGGCGCATCGCCTCGCGACTCCATGCCTTCAAGGTCGGCATCAACGGACTGCGCTCGCGGGGAGACCGCGAGGAGTCCTTCGGCGGCAAGGGCGGCTCATGGGCGGGCGCCTTCGTTGGCGGCACGCATCTGGTGCGCGCCTTCACCGACGGCCCCCATCCCCTGGAGGGCAACTGGCCGGAGTGAAGTCAGTCCACGCTCTCCGGAACAGGCGGGGGCATGGCGTCGCCATTGCCATCGTGGCGCATCCGGACCGGGGTGTTCCGGATGGCCACGGTCTCCATGGTGACGAAGGTGCGGAAGGCCCACCAGCCCAGGCTGAACCACGGTGGAGCGGCCAGCTTCCCCTTCGCGGCCACCTCCACCGCTCCCGCCGCCGCGAAGCCCAGCGTCGCCAGCACGCCCAGGTCCATGCGTCCCTCGGTGGCGCGCAGGACGTCCAGGTTGACGCCCTTGACGAACAGGCTGGCCGCTCGCGCCACGCCGCTGCCCTCGGCGAGGGAGCGCAGCAGCTCCTGCTCCTCCTCGGGCGGCTCCTCGCCGGGGTGGACCACCGTGTCCACGCCGGTGTGCAGGCGCACCGCCTCCAGCACGCGCTCGACGTCCGGGTCCCTCGGGTCGTGGAGGCACAGCACGCTGCCCGTGAAGGGACGCACCTGCACCTCCTTCATGCCCTTCAACTGCAGGAGCGCGTCCGCCAGTGACGCGGCCTGCTTCGCGTCGTGCCGCAGCCATGGCAGCCGCAGGCGCGTGCGTCCCGGCGAGGCATGGATGACGTAGATGATCCGCAGCATGTGCGCTCCCTAGCCCTGGGCCGCCTGGGCCTCTGCCACGGGCCGTGCTCTCTGCGACCCGCGGGCCCGGGCCTTCGCCTCGGCCAGCAGGTCCTCGATGTCCTCCTGCTTCATGGCGGCGCGGGCGGCCATCATGTCGAGGAAGCGGTAGGCCGCGGTGGCGAGCTCCACGGCGAGCGGCCGCAGGTGCTTGGTCGCGAGCACCGTGCCCGCGCCCGCGCCATAGCCAAGAAGAAAGGAGGGAAGGTCGAACTTCATGGGGATGTCTCCAGAAGGGAAGAGGGGGGCATCACAGGTCGTGGCTCGGCAGGCCGTGGCTCGCGGCGGCGCACCCGGCGCACCGCCTGGCCACCCCACGCGGGCGCCGCGCCCACCAGGGACGGCAGGGCGAGGCCCAACGCCAGCCCGCCGAACGTCAGCAGCGTGGGCGCTGGCAGTCGCAGCACCCGCCGCAGCGGCGGGAAGGTGAGCGCCGCCGTGTGCAGGGCCGCGGCCCCGCCGACGAAGGCGGGCAGGCGCCACTCGCCGTCCTCGGGGACATTGTGCCGCGCCTCCCGTGGCGCCCGGCACACGGCCGAGTAGCCGAGCTGCACCGCGGTGAGCGTCCCGAACGCCAGCGGCGGGCCTCCCAGCGCCATCCCCACCCCTCCGACGCCCGCCATCAGCACTCCATCCCGCACCAGGCGCTTCACCGCCGGCCGCGAGAGCAGCGGCAGCCCTGGCGGCGCGGGGGGCCGGTCGAGGATGGCCGGGTCTCCCGGCTCCAGCGCCAGGGCGATGCCCGGCAGGGTGTCCGTGAGGAGGTTGATCCACAGCAGCTGCAGCGGCGTGAGCGGCTCCTGCAGCCCCAGCAGGCCCGCGCCCAGCACCAGCGCCATCTCCGAAAGGTTGGTGGCGAAGAGGAAGCGCAGCGCGCGGCGCAGGTTGTCCTGGACGATGCGGCCTTCGCCCACCGCGGACATGATGCTGCGCAGGTCCTCGTTGGCCATCACCACGTCGGCCACCGCGCGCGCCATGTCGCTGGAGCGCACACCCACCGCCACGCCCACGTCCGCCGCCTGGAGCGCCGGGGCGTCGTTGATGCCGTCTCCCGCCATGGCCACGACCGCGCCCCGCGCGCGCAGGGCCTTCACCAGCTTGCGCTTGTCCTCCGGCGTCACGCGCGCCAGCACCGAGGTCTGGTCGAGCCTCTTCGCGAGCTCCCCGGCCGGCAGCTCGAGCATCTCCGCCAGCTCGAGCGGGGTGAGGGTGTCGCCTTCCAGGCCCACCTGCCGGGCAATGGCCTCGGCCGTGCGGGGCTGGTCTCCGGTGAGGATCACCGTGCGGATGCCCGCGCCCCGCGCCTGGCGCACGGACTCCGCCGCGCCCTCGCGGAGCGGGTCCCTCAGGCCCACGAACCCGATGAAGGTGTAGCCATCCGTCGGCGCGGCGCCTTCGTCCCCGGGGAGCCGCCGCCAGGCCAGCGCCAGCACGCGCAGCCCGTCCGCCGCCAGCGCGTCGTTGCGCCTCGCCAGGTGCTCCCGCTTCCGCGCGTCCAACGGGCCTTGCGTGCTCCGTTCGCACATGCCCAGGACCTGCTCGGGGGCGCCCTTGATGAAGGCCACCACGCCATCGCCGGGCGCATGGTGGACGCTCACCACGTAGTGGATGCCCTCGGAGCGCTCGCGGAGGTCGCGGCGGGGAAAGTCGCGGCGCAGCCTGGCCCCGTCCAGCCCCGCGTCGTGCGCGGCGGACACCAGCGCCTTCTCCGTGGAGCTGCCGGCCACCTCCAGAACCTTGCCGCGGTGGTGGACGTCCACGTCGCTGTTGAGCAGTCCCAGCGCCAGCGCCAGCGTGGGTGCATCCTCCAGCACGGCATCGGGGCGCAGGCGCAGCGAGGACAGCTCCAGGGCGCCATCCCCCACGTCCAGCACCTCCAGCCGCATCTCGTTGCGCGTGAGGGTGCCCGTCTTGTCCGCGCAGATGACGGTGACGCCTCCGAGCGCCTCGGCCGCCGACACGCGCCGCACCACCATGCCGCGCGCGTGCAGCCGCTGCATGGCGCGCACCAGCGCCGCGGTCGCCACCAGGGGCATGCCCTCGGGGAGTGCCGCCACGCCCAGCGCCACCGCGCCGCGCAGCACCTGGGGCCCGGTGCGGCCGTGCGCCAGTCCCACCATGGCGGACAGCGCCGCCGCGCCCACGGAGGCCACCGCCACGCGCCGGTCCAGCTGGCCCAGCTTGCGGGTCAGCGGCGTGGACGGCGCGGACTCCTGCGCCACCAGCTCCCGCACGTGCGCCATCTCCGTGTCCGCTCCGGTGGCCACCACCATGGCGCGCCCATGGCCCGACGCCACCGTGGTTCCCGCGAACAGCAGCGAGGCCCGCTCCGCCAGCGGCGCCCGCTCATCCACCGGCGCGGCCTGCTTGGGTTGCGGCTCGCTCTCGCCGGTGAGGGGCGCCTCGTCCGCGGAGAGCCGGTGCGCCTCCAGCACGCGCATGTCCGCGGGCATCACGTCCCCGGCGCGCAGCAGCACCACGTCCCCCGGCACGAGCTCCGCCACCGCCACCGTGAGGAGGATGCCGCCGCGCAGCACCTGCGCCGCGCCCGCCTCCAGCTTCTGCCACGAGGCGAGCAGCTCCTGGTTGCGGCGCTCGATGCGGTAGCCGATGCCCGCGTTGAGCCCCACCACCGTGAGGATGGCCGTCGCCTCCAGCCTGTCTCCCGCCAGCACCGAGGCCCCCGCCGAGCCCAGCAGCAGCGCCGTGGGCACGGTGGCCAGCTGCGAGCCCAGCATGGCCAGGCGCGAGCGCCGCGCCTCCTCCTCCATGACATTGTGCCCAAAGCGCTTGAGCCGCCGCGCCGCCTCCTCCGAGGTGAGCCCGTGGTCCGAGCCGTCCAGCCGGGCCAGCACCGCGTCCACCGTCATCGCGTGCCATGGCTCCTGGGGGCGCGGCTGTCGGCCTTGCGTCGGGAGGCGGGCCTTGCGCGATGGGGAGGGAGGGGCGTCGGGTTCCTGGCGCAGCCGCGCCAGCAGCGGGGCCTCCGGCGCGTAGCGCACCAGCAGCCGTCCGGTGCGAGGCTCCGCGTTCACCTCTTCGACTCCGGGCCAGGTGGCGAAGGTGCGCTCCAGCCGCTCGCCGAGGGCTTCGTTCCACTGCAGGTTGGGGACCTCCAGGCGCAGCCGGCGCGCAGCGGTCGCGTGGCGCACCACCCTCGCTGGCGCGCTCTGCCCGTCCATGAGGAACACCACCATTCGCACCCCCCTTGACCCGCCCCCCGAGACGTGGGGATGGCGGCCCGCCGGAACAAGGCGGCCCGGCGGGCCAGGGGACGCTGGCGCGGTGACATCCGTGCGCGGGCCCTTCCACGGGCCAACACCCCGCTCGTTCTTCAAGGCGGGGAGGACTCAGTGGATGGGGGCTGGCCCCTCCCTCCGCGCTGCCTGGCGGGCACGCGGTTCGGAGGCGGGGACCGGGTGCGGGTGGGCCACGCCCTCCTTGCGGTAGCGCCGCACCAGCTTGTCCAGGTGCCCGTTGTCCAGCGAGGTGTGCAGCGCGTGCGCGGCCTTCTGGAGCAGGGCCCGCTCGGGGCCGGTCACGGCGAGGTCCGCCGCGGCGAGCGCGTTCAGTGCTCCCTGAAGGACTTCACGCGACTCGGCGGGTGCCGAGCGCAGGCGCTGGAGCCAGGCCGCCGTATCCTCCACGAAGTGCTCCAGGGTCTCCCGTCGCTGTGGCCGCGGGAGCCGGGCGAGCTCGTGGGTGAGCACGGCGGACTCCTCCGAGCGGAGGCGGCCGTCGGAGACGAAGATGAACCAGGCGCTCTCCAGCAGCAGGCTCTCGGTCCGCGGCGCCACGCGGCGCAGGGCCGCGTCGGCGTCCTCCAGCGCGCGGCGCAGCCGCACGTAGCGCAGCATGGAGTCGCCCAGCCGCCGGGTGCGCCGCCAGTTGGTCAACGAGGACGTCGCCACGTTCAGGAAGGGCACGAGGTTGCGCGACACGCTGTCGCCCAGCAGCTTCGCCCCCACGTCCTCGCCCACGCCGGTCGCCTTCGCTTCCGCGAGGTGCTTCACGCGCCCCAGGCCGAGCGGATCCTCGTCCGTGTCCTGCTCCTCGCCGCCGCGGAGGATGGCGTAGAGGCGCGAGAAGTCGGCGGGATCCTCCGGGTCGAAGCGCACGTGGAAGGCGCTGGCCAGGTCGCACGCCAGCCGCAGGTGGATGAGGGCCCGCACGAGCATCTCCGACGAGATGATGACCGCCGACGCGGGAACGGCCACCATCAACCCCGCGGGGCCCGCGTCCGCCGAGGCCACGGTGAGGCCGGTGGTCATCGAGCCACTCCCCGCGCCGGTGAGGAAGGCGGCCTCGCAGGCCCTCCGGATGAGGGCCTCCGTGGTTCTAGCGCCCGTCCCCTTCGCGGCCGCGGCCTCGTGCAGCCGATGCGCGTCATAATGCCGCAGGTAGGTGGACAGCAGCTGGGTGAACCAGCGCCCCGTGCGCAGGTCCCTCGGGGACAGCTCGCGCGCCAAGGTCCTCGTCAGTTGCCAGGAACGCTGGAGGAGCGCCTCGCCTTCCGCGTCCTCCCGTGGGTCCAGCTCCAGTGTCTCCGTCATGGTTCCTCCTCGAGGACTCACACCCGTGAAGTGGGTGCCATGCATTCGTGTGTCGCATGGCCTCACGGAACGATGGACACGCGCCCAAGGTCTGGCAGACACCCGCGACAAGGGGCCCTGTGAGCGGACCTGTCACGGCCCCGTCACGTGTTTTCCTGACATTTTCCTGACACGCCCCCATGCACCAGCGGATGCCCACCCGCTGGGTCACAACCTGAACAGATTTTCAAGGGGGCAAATCCAGGGCAGTTCAGCTAGGGGGCTGTACACTCCCTGACACCGCTGCGCTGTCCAGCTCGGTCGAGTGCCCACGATGCATGATTCGCTCTCTGCCCATTCCCCTGAAGTGACTTCCCCCACACCGCGCCGTGCCAGCCGCGCCAAACGCTGGGTTGTCGGCGTGGTGCTGCTGCTCGCGATCTTCGTCGGGCTCGCCGCCGTCAAGGCAGGCCAGATCATCGCGATGATCAAGGCCGGTGAAACCTTCGTTCCGCCGCCAGAGTCCGTCACCTCCACGCAGGCGGAGGCCTTTGGCTGGCAGGGGACGCGGAGCGCCGTCGGCTCGGTCATCGCGCTCCGGGGGGTGACCCTCAGCGCGGAGCTGCCGGGCGTCGTCAGCGACATCCGCTTCGAGAACGGCGCTTCGGTGAAGAAGGGCCAGGTGCTCGTCCAGCTCGACACCTCCAGCGAGCTGGCCCAGCTGACCGGCGCCGAGGCCGACGCGGAGCTCGCGCGGCTGACCCGCGACCGCGTGGAGAAGCTCCACGCCCAGGGCGCCAACACCCAGTCGGACCTCGACACCGTCCGCGCGCGGGCCATCCAGTCCGCCGCCACCGTGGCGCACCTCAAGAGCCTCATCGCGAAGAAGACCATCCGCGCGCCGTTCGATGGCCGCATCGGCATCCGCCAGGTGGAGCTGGGGCAGCTCGTCTCCCCGGGCAACCCCATCGCATCGCTGCAGTCCTCCAACCCCGCCCTGGTGGAGTTCCAGCTCCCCCAGCAGGCGCTGGCCCAGGTGAAGCAGGGGCAGAAGGTGCGCCTGAGCGTGGACGTCTTCCCGGGCGAGTCGTGGGAGGGCGAACTCACCACCATCAACCCGGAGGTGGAGCTGTCCTCGCGCAACGTGCGCATGCGCGCCACCGTGCCCAACGCGGACGGCCGGCTGCTGCCGGGCATGTTCGCCAGCGTGCAGGTGCTCTCCGACGCCAGCGAGCAGGTGGTGGCCATCCCCGCCACCGCGGTGCTCTTCGCCCCCTACGGTGACTCCGTGTTCACCCTCTCCGAGGGCAAGGACGCCGCGGGCAAGACGGCCCTGCTGGCGCGGCAGCAGTTCGTGCGCCTGGGCGAGCGCCGGGGTGACTACGTCGCGGTGACGTCCGGCCTGAAGCCCGGGCAGACCGTGGTCAGCAGCGGCGTCTTCAAGCTGAAGAACGGCGCGGCCGTCGTCGTGAACAACGCGCTGGCACCTCCCGTCGAGGCCGCGCCCCAGCCGGTGAACCCGTAAGGGACGCGGAAGGCGAACCCATGAACTTCACCGACCTGTTCATCCGGCGCCCGGTCGTGGCGCTGGTCGTCAACCTCGTCATCATCATCGCCGGCCTCCAGGCCCTGCGCTCCCTCAACGTGCGGCAGTACCCGCGCAGCGAGAACGCCGACATCACCGTCACCACGGTCTACGTCGGCGCCAACGCGGAGCTGGTCCGCGGCTTCATCACCACGCCGCTGGAGCGCGTCATCGCCGCGGCGGACGGCATCGACTACGTCGAGTCCACGAGCTCGCAGGGCGTCTCCCTCATCCGCGCCCGCCTCAAGCTCAACTACGACTCCAACCGCGCCCTGAGCGAAATCAGCGCCAAGGTGGACCAGGTGCGCGGCGACCTGCCGCCCGAGTCCCAGGTGCCGGTGATTGGCATCGAGTCCGCGGACAGCCAGTTCGCCATCGGGTACCTCACCTTCACCTCGGACTTCCTGGAGCTGAACGAGCTGTCCGACTACCTGGTGCGCGTGGTCCAGCCCCGGCTGTCCTCCGTGGAGGGCGTGCAGCGCGCGGACATCCTCGGGGCGCGCACGTTCGCCATGCGGGTGTGGATGAAGCCGGAGCGGATGGCCGCGCTCAACGTCAGCCCCATCCAGGTCCGTCAGGCGCTCTCCGCCAACAACGCGCTCGCCGCGGTGGGCCAGACGAAGGGCTCGCTCGTCCAGGTGAACCTCACGGCGAACACCAGCCTGCGTTCGGTGGAGGAGTTCAAGCAGCTCATCGTCCGCAAGGACGGCGGCGCGGTGGTGCGCCTGGCGGACGTCGCGGACGTGGTGCTCGGTGCAGAAGACTACGACACCGACGTGACGCTCAACGGGAAGACGGCGGTCTTCGTCGGCGTCTGGTCGCTCCCCAACGCCAACTCGCTGGACGTCATGCAGCGCGTCCGCAAGGAGATGGACTCGCTCAAGAAGGACCTGCCCGAGCAGATCCACGGGGGCGTCGCCTTCGACGGCACGGACTACATCCAGAACGCCATCGACGAGGTGGTGCGCACGCTCAGCGAGACGCTGCTCATCGTCGTCATCGTCATCTTCCTGTTCCTGGGCTCCGTGCGCTCCATCCTGGTGCCGGTGGTGGCCATCCCGGTGTCACTCATCGGCACGGTGTTCCTGATGCAGGTCTTCGGCTTCACGGTGAACCTGCTGACCCTGCTCGCGGTGGTGCTGTCGGTGGGCCTGGTCGTGGACGACGCCATCGTCGTGGTGGAGAACGTGGAGCGCCACCTGCGCGACGGACTGCGCCCGGTGGACGCCGCGCTCAAGAGCGCGCGCGAGCTGGTGGGCCCCATCATCGCGATGACGCTCACGCTCGCCGCGGTGTACGCGCCCATCGCCTTCCAGGGCGGTCTCACCGGCTCGCTGTTCCGTGAGTTCGCGCTCACGCTGGCCGGAGCGGTGGCCCTGTCGGGCGTGGTGGCGCTGACGCTCTCCCCGATGATGTCCTCCGTGCTCCTGAAGGCGGGCCACGAGGACAAGGGGTTCGCGGGCGTCATCAACCGCACCTTCGAGCGCCTGCGGGCCGCGTACGCCCGCTCCCTGGACAGCTCGCTCCTCGTGCGCGGGCCCGTCTACGCGGCGTGGATCTTCCTGAGCCTGCTCGCGCTGATGATGTTCAGCCAGTCGCCGCGGGAGCTGGCGCCCGTGGAGGACCAGGACTTCATCATCGGCGTGGTCAGCACCCCGTCCAACGCCACCCTGGATCAGCTCAAGCCGTCCGTGTCCAAGGTGAGCGAGTCGCTGATGGAGATGCCGGAGTCCAGCTTCAACTTCCAGATCATGCAGCCGAGCAACGGCTTCTGGGGGCTGGTGTTGAAGCCGTACAAGGAGCGGCAGCGGACCACCGCCCAGGTGCTGGCGGAGGCGCAGCAGCGGGTGAGCACCATTCCCGCGGTCCAGACGTTCACCCTCCAGCCCCCCGCGCTGCCGGGCGGCGGCAACTTCCCGGTGGAGTTCGTCATCGCCTCCACGGCGGAGGCGGATGAAATCCTGGGCTTCGCGCAGCAGCTTCAGGAGAAGGCGGCGGCGAGCGGGTTGTTCGCCTTCCCGCCCCTCATCGACGTGAAGCTCGACCAGCCCCAGTCGGAGCTGGAGATCGACCGCGAGAAGGTCGCGCAGCTGGGCCTGAACCTGGGGACCGTGGGCATGGACCTGGGGTCCGCCGTGGGCGGCAACTTCGTGAACCGGTTCAACATCGCGGGCCGCAGCTACAAGGTCATCCCGCAGGTGCTGCGGACCTCGCGACTCACCCCGGAGCAGCTCAAGGACATCCAGATCACCGGGCCGGACGGCAAGCTCGTGGCGCTGTCGTCCATCGCGTCCATCAAGGACAAGGTGTCGCCCCGGTCGCTCAACCGCTTCCAGCAGCTCAACGCGGTGAAGCTCAGCGGCGTGGCCATCCGTCCGCTGGACGAGGCGCTCACCTACCTGGAGACGGAGGCCGCGCGCATCCTGCCCGCGGGCTACCGCCTGGACTACACGGGCGAGTCCCGGCAGCTGCGCCTGGAGGGTGACTCGTTCGCTCCGGCGTTCGGGCTGGCGGTGGTGCTGATCTTCCTGGTGCTCGCGGCCCAGTTCAACAGCTTCCGGGATCCGTTGATCATCCTCGCCGGGTCGGTGCCGTTGGCGCTCTTCGGCGCGATGGTGACCACGTTCCTGCGGATGCCGAACCCGACCATGCCGTACTTCACGGACAGCTTCACCACCACGCTCAACATCTACTCGCAGGTGGGGCTGGTGACGCTGGTGGGGCTCATCGCGAAGAACGGCATCCTCATCGTGGACTTCGCCAACCGGCTCCAGGAGCAGGGCCTGTCGAAGCTCGAGGCGGTGAAGGAAGCGGCCTCCGAGCGTCTCCGTCCCATCCTCATGACGACGGTGGCCACGGTCGCGGGCCACTTCCCGCTCGTGCTGGTGTCGGGACCGGGCGCGGCGGCGCGCAACAGCATCGGGCTCGTGCTGGTGACGGGCATGGCGCTGGGCACGATGTTCACCCTCTACTTCGTGCCGGCGCTCTACCTGCTCATCGCGAAGCAGCGCACCGTGACCGCCCCTGAAGCCCCGGCGGCCCAGGTGCAGCCTGGCGTCGCCGCCTAGGTGGCGGGGCTGGAGGCCGTGCGGCTTCATGCGCACGGCCTCCGTGAGGGGCGTTCCAGGAATTCAAACTGGCTCGTGGGGGAGGGCACCCGGGGGCGGAACTTCCAGGCGCGCTCCGAAACAATCCTTTCGCCGAAGAAGCAGGATCCGCTGGGCCTCCAGCGTGGCTCTGGTGGTCCGTGATGCCTGACGCGTACCGCTTCCGCGTGGACGGCCACATCCCCGTCCTCAAGGTGCACGGCGAGCCCCGGCCGGGTCCCGCCGTCGGCGCGCTTCACGGGTTGTCCCCGAGACTTTCAGCGCCCTTGTCCAGCGGGCGCACGGGCGCCAATGCTCCAGCAGGCGGCGGTGTAGCGGACCTCGGGACCGTGCACGAAGGGCTCGAACGCCGCGCGGACCGTTTCGATGATCCGGGCGCGAGTCCGTTCATCCACCGTGGGAAGGTACCGGCTGAGGACGCCGAATCGGGACAGGTAGTGCACCAGCTCCTTCTCGGGGAGGGTGCAGGTCACATCGACGGGGCGGATGTCGATTCCGGTCCAGCCGCTGTCCTCCAGGATGCGGTGGACCCGGCTCCCATCCGCGAAGCCGAACTGCCCGGGGGCGCCGGGCTTGCGAGCGGGAAGGTCCGGCAGGAGCGGCGCCGCGGCGCGCTCGGCGGTTGTCATGAAGGGATTGTCCGAGGGGCTCCGCCACGCGATGGCCAGGAGCCGGCCGTCCGCCCGTGAGGCGCGCCGCAGGTTGGCGAAGGCCTGGACCGGGTCCTCGAAGAACATGACGCCAAAGCGCGAGATGATCATGTCGTAGTGGGCGGGCTCGAAGGCGTGCAGCTGCGCGTTCGCGCGGACGAAGCGGGCCGGAGTGCCCTCCCGTTCGGCCCGGGCGCGTGCTGCGTCGAGCATCGGCTCCGAGATATCGACGCCGGTGCAGTGGCCCTTCGAGCCCAGCCGCCGCGCGACGGCGAGCGTGGTGCTGCCCGTGCCACAGCCGATGTCGAGCACCTGGCTCGCGGAGCCCGCCATGACCGCTTCGACGAGCAGGTCTTCAATCGGCTTGAACATCCCGTCGAGCACCTCCTGCGTTTCGACCCAGGCGCGTCCGGCGGGGCCGTTCCAGAGCTGCGACTGTTCATCATCAGGTGGGCGGGTGGCATCCATGAGCGTCTCCTCCAGCTTGTCTTCGAGGACCGGAGGCCGCACTGTGCCAGTTCAAGTCGACTTGAGGTCAAGCGCGTGACGGAGCTGGACATCACGGAGGTGGCACGGCGCTCGGGCGTCCCTGCCTCGACGCTGCGCTTCTACGAGGAGAAGGGGCTGATTGCCTCCGTCGGCAGGAGGGGGCTCCGCCGCCTGTTCGACCCCGACGTGCTGGAGCGCCTGGCGCTGATTGCCCTGGGCCGCGCCGCGGGCTTCTCGCTGGATGAAATCGCGCGCGTGTTCGCGCCGGGCAGGCGGCCGAGCATCGACCGGAAGATGCTCGCGGCCCAGGCGGAGAAGCTGGACCGAAAAATCCATGAGCTGAGCGCGATGCGAGACAGCCTGCGCCACGCCGCATCCTGTCCCCACCCGAACCACCTGGATTGCCCCACCTTCCGGCGCCTCCTCCAAGGCGCCGTGTCAGGTGGGAGGAGCGCGCGAAGAAAGCGGGCTCCACGGTCGTGATGTTTCAGGTGTCGAAGCGGAAGGAGGTTTCGCTGGCGGAGGGGCGCTTCGAGAACTGCTGGCAGAACTCATTCAGCGCCGCGTAGGGCTTCGTGGGCAGCACGTCCCGGAACTCCAGGTGGGTCACGAGGCAGAAGAGGGTGACCTCCAGGTAGCTCAGCGCCCGTTCAGGAGGGAGGGCGGCGAGCGCGGCGTTCGCGTGCTCCTCCAGCCACGCCATCATGTTGAGCAGGGATTCGCGCAGCTTGCGCGCATGGCGCGTGTCGTCCCCTGCGCCGGCCATCTTCTCCATGACGAGCGTCACCTCCGTCGCCATGGCTTGCAGGGTGAGCTCCTGCATGTTCGCCAGCAGGGGCACGTCCAGGTCCTCCGGCCACACCACCCGGGGCCGCGGACTCGACCGTCGCCACAGCTCACGAGAGACATTGAGCGCGCCGAACCACGCACCCTGGGGCGTCTTCAGGACGGGAATCCGGAGCGCGGGATTGCCGCCGTAGTCCACGGGATTGGTGGACAGCAGGTCCCGCACCACCTGGAAGGAATGGTGGACGCGCAGCTCCGCCGCGAAGAGCCGCGCGATGCGTGTGAAGTGCGAACTGGACCGGCCGATGATGACAGGCGTTTCGAGTGCGGACATGCGGAGGCCTCCCTTCAACGTGGCGAGGCAGGCTACCGCACTCCAGACCTGGGGACTCAGGGGCCGGTCTGGAGGGCCGCCGCGATGATCCGCGAGGCGATGGCTGGCTGCTCGCCGCCCATGTGGAGTGTGTTGACCGAATAGACGAGGCGACGGCGCAAATCCCGCGTGGCGCCCATCCCGTTGTTGTAGCCGTGCCGGTCGCCGCTCTTGCCCCAGAGCGTGATGCCGTTGATGTCGAAGCGGGTGAGGCCCGCGCTGTAGCTGGCACGGCCGCCTCCCACCGCGGGCACGTCCGGGACGGTGAACAGCTCCTCCTGCTGCTTGCGAGGCAGCAGCCGCCCCTGGAAGAGCGCGACGAGGAAGCGGTCCAGGTCCTCGGCGGTGGAGATCATCTCACCGGCGGCCCAGGGCACGGACTGGCTGGCTTCGGTGATGTCCACCAGGCAGCGCGAGCCATGGGTGATGGCCCCTGCCGGGCAGCCCGTCTCTTCCGGCGCGACCTCTTCGTAGCCTCGGGCATGGCGCCCGGGAATCGTCACGTCGTTGCCGGGCACGAAGGTGTCCCGCAGGTGCAGCGGCCGCAGGATGCGCTCACGCACCGCGTCCGCGTAGGGCCTACCCGTCACCTGTTCAATGAGCAGCCCCGCGACGATGTAGCCGATGTTGCCGTACTCCTGCTGCGTTCCCGGAGCGAAGCGGGGACCCTGCGGGAGTGTCATCGAGACGAGCTCCCGGGGGCTGAAGCGCCGGTAGCGGTTTTCGAAGAACCAGTCGGGGTCCTTCTGCGGCACCGGCACGCCGGGCAGGCCATGGGTGTGATTGAGCAGCTGTCGCACGGTGATGGGCGCGTAGACGCCCGAGGGCAGCAGGCGCGGCAGGTAGTCCTGGACGGGCCGGTCCAGGTCCACGCGTCCCTCGGCGGCGAGCTGGAGCACGACGGTGGCGGTGAACGTCTTCGTCATGCTGCCGATGCGGAAGTGCGCGTCCACCGGGACCGGGGCGCCGGTGCGGATGTCCGCCACGCCGGACGTGCCCAGCCAGCGTCCGGCCGCGCCGCTCACCCGGACCAGCGCGCCGGACGCCTCCGCGTTTGGAAGCCCCTCGATGGCCTGCCGCAGCGCCTCGCGGTTCAGGGGCGGCAGGGATGGATGCGCCGTCTCCAGCTCCCACTCGCCGACCTCGAGCGAGGTCCCCGCCGGTGCCTCCGGCCCGCATGCGGGGGCTGCGAAGCTCGCGAGCAATGCCATCCCCAGCCGTAGGCCGCGGTGCAGGACCGCCATGTTCCAGCTCCTGTGAAGGTAGGGCCGGCGCTTCCGGCCGGCGGGTGGAACACCGGTGCCCCCTGGCGGTGTCACCAGGCCAGGAGGGAATGTCAGTCCACCGAAACGTACGGCTCGCCATTCTGGCCCATGGCACCCGGTGCCAGCGATCCGCCGCCGTTGTCGCGCATCAGGCAGAGCGTGCGCTTTCCATCCGGCGGTCGTGGTTCACGCTCCAGGTGCCCTGGTCGCTTTCGGATCCGGACTTCATGGCGCCCGCCGGTGAGCAGGAGCCAGAAGAGGGGACTCTTGGGACGGGCCATGGTGGGGGGCCTGGAAGGGGCTCACCCGCTTCTACGTGCTGCGGGTCGGAGCTTCTCTCCCGGCCCTCATGAGGGATGTCCCGAGCGCCGCAGGACGGCCGGCGTGAGTCCCGTCACCCGGCGGAACACCGTGGTGAAGTGACTTTGTGAGCTGAAGCCGACCTCGAGCGCGATGTCTCCCAGGGAGCGGGTCGTGTGGCTCAACAGGCTCCGCGCTCGCTCCACCCTCCGCTGCTGCACGTAGGCATGCGGCGTCATCCCCATGGACTGGCGGAAGGCGCGGGTGAAGTAGAAGACGCTCAGCCCCGAGCGCCGGGCCAGCTCACCCACGCGGATCCTCCTCGCGAGGTGCGCCTCGACAAAGAGTCGCACGCGGTGGAGCGCGGCCGCGGAGAGGCCACCCCGCCGCCGCGCCGCGCGTGGCCCTCCGGGCTCCTGGAGCAGCTTCGCCACCCGGGCCGCATGGGCATCCTGCACCTTCCGCGCTTCGCCCAGGAACCGGGCGATGACCTTCAGCTCCGCCTCTGGCAGGGGCGCCATCAATTGCAGGCCATCCGCCTGGAGGGGGCCCCAGAGGGTGTCAATCCATTCGCGTGCATGCGCCGTGAGCGCGAGCCGTCTGCCATTTCCGGTGCCCTCCCGCTGGACGTAGCCCGCGAGCACCAGCCGCTCCACGTCGGCGTCTCGTGAGACTGCCTTCTGGGGCGCGGGGCCACCGAAGTGCAGCTGTGCCAGGCAGGTCAGCTCCGCGCGGCCCAACGCCAGCACCTCGCCCACGGTGGCGTCGAACTCCGCGGAGGCTTCCTGGAAGCGGACGACGTCGGCGCCAATCTGGGCGAGGAGGGAGTGACGGGGGCTCATGGAGAACACCGCAGGATTGAGAAAAACACCACAAGGGCGCGAAAGACGCTCGCGGATCCGGGACGCATGCTGACCCCATGATGAACCTGAAGCCTCCCGTGGCGGAAATCGTCTTGTGGCTCTTCGTGCTCAACCTGGGCGTCGCATTCGGAGCGGGGCTCTACGAGCACCGCGTCTCGCTCCCCCGGTGGCTCGACGTGACGGGTGCGCACTGGTCCGCGGAGGAGGCGCGGCGGGATGACGTGGGGCGGCGCTTCTGGGGTTTCGTCAGCACGGGGCCGCTGACGCTGCTCACCATGGCCAGCCTCTATTGGGCCACGCGGGCCACGGGGCCGCTGCGCCCCTGGTGGCTCGTGGCCGCACTGGTGGTGCTCGTGGACCGGCTCCTGACCTTCTCGTACTTCATCCCCACGATGATCCGGCTGATGCAGTCGCCCGATTCAATGGCGGCGGTGGAGACCGCGACGCGGTGGGTCCGATTGAACCACCTGCGTCACGTGCTCATGGGGAGCGCATGGCTCGCGGCTCTTCAAGCCCTGTCATGGCTCCGGATGAGAGGGAGTGAATAAACTATACATCCCTGGGTTTGGAGTGGATTTGGCTTTGTCCCCAGGCGGGGCCAATGTCAGCCAGCCAAAGAGGGGATGATGGAAGTCCGGATGAGATGGGCGAGGCTCTGGACGGTGGTGCTGGCGGTGGGCAGCGGGGCGCTGGGGGGATGCGATGATTCGGATCCGCAGACGCATCCGCTTCCCGATGCAGGGGCCGTGGACGCGGGGACCTCGGATGCGGGCGGCACGCAAGGCGATGATGGCGGCACGCAAGTGGATGCCGGAGCCGACGCGGGCTCCCTGGGGGAGCCGCTGCCCTGTGAGAAGACGCAAGGTGTCTGCGCGGGCGCCCGGCGCGCCGTGGTGGATGGGGCCTACGAGCCGGTGTGTACCGCGCTGTCGTATGGCTCTGACTACGAGGCCACGGAGACGCGCTGCGATGGTCTGGACAATGATTGCGACGGAGTGACGGACCCTCCGACCTGGTCGCAGGTCGCGCCGCTCGGATTGCCTCCGCATGCGGGACGGATCAGCAGCGTCCGGGTGACGGACGGCATCCTCGCGGCGGTCTTCGACAGAGCGGCGGTGACCCGGGTCATCCGGCTGGATGTCGCGCTGACTCCGCTTGGCACCACGGAGATTCCGGTGGAGGTGATGGACGAATCCCTGGCGCTGGACACGGTGAGCAGCCGTCTGCTGCGCACGTCCCAGGGGCCCGCGCTGTACTACTCGTCAGCGGGGACGACTGGCGACCACACGCGGGGCCACCTCCTCCTGCTGGACGAGCAGGGCCATCGCGTGCCCCGCCAGGGTGAGCCCGAGGGCGGCGCGCTCCTCTTCGACCAGGCCGTGGGGGACAGGGCCACCGCGGCGGCCGTGTCGGCGGACGGGACCCGGGTCTTCGCGGCCTGGCGGAATACCTCCATGTTCCGTTCCGGTGGCAGCAAGCTGTGGGGCACGCTCACGGAGCTGAACGGCCAGACCGTGGTGGCTCCTCGCGTGCTGATGCAGGTGCTCGCGCAGGACAAGGTCCTCTATGGCGTGGACGTGATGGGGCTGCGCGACGGTGGCTTCCTGGTCCTGGCCCAGGAGCTCAAGGATGGCGCTTCCGAAGGGTTGCTGCGGCTCCAGCACTTCGATGCCAGCCTGCAACCCGTGGGCGATGAGCGGACCATCACCGCGGAGGCGAATCCGGAGACCCGGCTCGTGGACCTGGGCGCTGCGGCGGGCAGTGCCTTGGAGTCCCCGGTCATCGTGCTGCGCGGCCCGGCGGGCGGTGAGCGCGCGCTGACGGTCCTGGGGGACCTTTTCGGGGAAGGGACCACTCGCACCCTGGCCGTGACGACCCCGGGCGAAGCTCCCTGGTACGGGACCGCGGTGACCTCGCGAGGCCTTGAGGCGGCGTGGCTCTCCGTGTCCTCGGACCCGCAGGAAGGCAGCTCCGGGTTCGGGTGGCGGGGCCGGTTCTGGGCCCTGGGGCATGACGGCGTCCCGGCCGACTTGTCGCCCGGGTCCGGCTACATGCCCCTGCACCGGTACGCGCAGTGGGTCCAACTGGAGGAACTGCCGGAGCACTGGATGGGCGCGCTGGTGATGACGTCCACCGAGAGCCCGGAGTCCCACACCCTCCAGGCGGTCCGCTACTGCGCACCGTGAATCACGGCGCGTCGGGCAGGGAGTACTGGAAGTCGTAGGAGTGCTTCCCGCCCGGCGCGATGTCGATGGTCATCGAACCGGCGAGCCCTGTGAGCTCGCCGGTTCCGGAGTCCGGCACCACCGTGATGACCAACCGCGCCGCACCGCGCGTCATGGTGCCGGAGTGCTGCAGCGCGAAGGTGCCACTGCGGCCGTCCAGCGTCCCGCTGACGCGCTCCATCGCCACGTACCCCGCGGACCCCTCCACCGGCGTTCGCACGGCGATCATCTGCCCCTGGCTGGTGGCGTCCAGCCCCCCGTGAAAGCGCTTGTCGAGCAGCATCCGGCCCGGGGCCGCCTCCACCGCGCCCGCCTCCGGCGCCATGGGGGTGAGCTTGACGTCGAATGGGCCACTCGCGCGCTTCGTCATGGGTGTCTGCTCCCTTGTCTGGTGGCCGGACAGATACGCCAGGAGCCCGCGCCTGGATTGCAAAAACGCGTCACCCCCCGGGCCTTAGGACTCGCTTAAGACTCTTCCCCTACCGTCATGGTCACTCCATGGGGGCACACGCATGAGTGACGATGAACGGAACCACCACGAGGGACTCCCGCAGGACCTGCGGGTCCTGGCGAAGCGCACGGACCGGCGGGAGCTGCTGCGCTGGATGGCCTTCACCCGCCTCATCCCCCTCGTCGGCTGCGGCGGGTCGGACGCCAGCGGCAGCAGCGACGACGCTTCCGGCTGCGCGCGGATTCCAGAGGAGACGGCCGGCCCCTATCCCGGCGACGGCTCCAACGGCGCCAACGCCCTGGTGCTGTCAGGCATCGTCCGCAGCGACATCCGCTCCAGCATCGCGAGCGCGAGCGGCGTCGCGGCTGGCATCCCGCTCACCATCACCCTCACGCTGGTCGCCAGCAACGACAGCTGCGCGCCGCTGCGGGGCTACGCCATCTACCTGTGGCACTGCGACCAGGCGGGGCGCTACTCGATGTACTCGTCGGGTGTCACCAGCGAGAACTACCTGCGCGGCGTACAGGTGACGGACGAGGAGGGCAAGGTGACCTTCACCAGCATCTTCCCCGCCTGCTACAGCGGCCGCTGGCCGCACATCCACTTCGAAATCTATCCCTCGGTGGACGCGACCTCCTCCTCGCGCAACAAGGTGGCCACGTCCCAGCTGGCCCTGCCGGAGGACATCTGCGACGCCGTCTACGCGACCTCCGGCTACTCGCAGAGCGTCCGCAACCTCAGCCAGATTTCGCTCTCCCGCGACAACGTGTTCAGCGACGGCGCGTCCACGCAGCTGGCGACCGTCACGGGCAACACCACGGATGGCTACACCGCATCCCTGGTGGTGCCCATCCAGGTCTGAGGCTCGGGCCCGGCTGCCCGCCCGCGCTCCGTGCGGGAGGGATGGCAACCCTCCGCGAGGTGCTGCATCTTCAGGGGGCAGCCCCCTTCCGGACAGGAGTCTCGCCCATGTTCCAGCCGCCGAAGGAGACCACCTCGAAGAAGCACCGGGGTGGTTCCATCCAGCAGACGAAGGACTTCCAGAAGATCCGCAAGCCCACCCAGGTGACGGGCAAGCGCATCGGCGGGGCGCTGCGGGCCGAGTTCGCCCGGCAGCAGAAGCGCCGCGACTCGCGCTGAAGGCCGCCTTCGCGTCACTTCGCCTTCGCGGGCGCGAAGTCGAAGGGCTTGTCCTGGGCGATGAGCAGCACGCACTCGCCGTCCGCCGAGCACTGGTTGCGGTGCACCACCTTGCCGGGCTGGTCCCAGGTGCTGCCAGCCTCCACGGCGCCCGCTTCGGCGGCGCCCTCGCTGGTGTTCGTCATGCGGCCCTTCACCAGCACGCCGTGATAGCCGGCGGAGTGGGTGTGCGGCCCGGAGTCGAACCCGGCGGGGAACTTCATCAGCAGGGCGTACGGGCCCTTCTTCATGTCGCCCCAGAGGACGTGCACGGACGGGCCGCCGGGCATCAGCTCCGTCCAGGTGAGCTTGTCGTAGGCGGTCTGCTGGAACGCGGCGGACTCCTTGCCCTTGGCGGCGGCGAAGGTGAACGCGGAGACGACGGCGACGGCGGCAACGAGCTTGGGAAGGGTCTTCACGGGAGGGACTCCTCGGTGGAAGGAAACGCCGGGGAGAATGGCCGTGGACCGGGTCTGCGAAAATGCCCGAAACCGCAGAGCGCCTCTGCGAGAATGCAGACCATGCCCGAATGGAGCGACCTGCGGCACTTCCTGGCCATCGCGAGGGAGGGCAACCTCTCCGCTGCGGCGCGGCGGTTGAAGGTGGACCAGACCACCGTGGGCCGGCGCCTGGCCGTGCTGGAGAAGGAACTGGGGGCGCGGCTCTTCGACCGGACCCCCACGGGCCTGCGGCCCACCGCGGTGGCGCTGCGCATCCGTCCGGCCGCGGAAGCCGTGGAGGCGGAGGCGCTGCGCGTGGAGCGGCTCGCCAGCGGCGAGGACCTGCGCCCCTCCGGGCCGGTGACGGTCACCGCCACGGACTCGTTCCTCATCCACAACGTGATGCCGTACCTGGTCGCGTTCCAGGAGCGCCATCCGGAAATCGAGTTGCAGCTGCTCTCAGGTTACGAGTCCCTGTCGCTCGTGCGGCGAGAGGCGGACGTCGCCATCCGGCTGGTCCGGCCCCAGGAGGCATCACTGCGGGCCCGGAAGGTGGCGGCCATCGGGGTCGTGCCCTTCGCGTCGAAGGCGTACCTCGCCCGCCGGGGGCCGGTGCGCTTCGACACGGGGCTGCAGGGGCACGCGGTGGTGGGCTACGCGCAGGACTCGCGGCGCTGGCCGGAGTCGAAGTGGCTGGACGTGCACGCGGCGAAGGCCACCGTCGCGGTGCGGCTGACGTCCATCGTGGGGCTGCTCCAGGCCGCGCGCGAGGGACTGGGCGTAGCGCTCCTGCCGGCGTTCTTCGGGCACCTGCACCCGGAGCTGGTGCCGCTCCGCGACGCGCTGCCGGAGCTGGAGCGCACGGTGTGGCTCGTGTTCCACGAGGACCTGGCCCACAACGCGCGGGTGCGCGCGGTGGTGGACTTCCTGGCGGAGACCATCGGTGCGCAGGCGGAGGCGCTCGCGAAGCCTCCCGTCAGGTCCCGGAAGAAGCGCGCCCGGTGACGCGGCCGCGTCACCGGGCGTCCCGGCTCATGGCGCGCCGAGCCGCTCTCCCGTCCCCCGCTCCAGGATGGCAATCCAGGTTCTGCTCACGCAGCTCCGTCGGCCTTTCTGGGAGAGGAGCGGGCAGGCCTTCACTCTCCGTGGACGAAGAGCAACCCAAGACACCCCAGGCCGGCATCACCGTCTCCAGTGCCAGCGCTGCGAGCGCCGCGTCGGTTTCGGCGGCGGGCACCACGGCCCAGCACAACGCCAGCGCCCAGACGGCCAATGCGTTCCTCCAGCAGGGGGAGTCTGCCATCGACCTGCAGGGAAGGCGTTGCGCGAGCCTGCGCGCTCCTCGGCTCGCCCCGGCGGAGCCGGACCCCGCCGCTTGGTGCGCGGGCCGCGGCTCAGAGCCGCGTGAAGGTGATCTCGAAGTCGCGCATGTCGCTTGAGAGGGTCGACATGCTGACTTCACTCGACCAGTTGACCTCGATGGTGCCCTCGGAAGGTGTCCCCTGCCGCTCGAACTCGAGCCGGTAGGTGGCTTCGAAGCGCTCGGTGTCGTCGTCCAGGTTGATGTGCGGCGACAGGGGCACCATCCCGACCGGCCGCGGCACGTCGAAGATGACGGAGCTTTCATCCAGGACCTGCTCGTCGCGCTCGTCCACGAGCCGGGCGCGGTACCAGGGATGGACCTCCCCGCTGTCTGTCCCGGAGAGCTGCCAGCGGGGCTCCGCAGAGAAGCCGACATTGAGGCCGGAAATCTTCGCGCCCGTGCCCTTCCTGGCCGCGACGACCATGTGCATCCGCAACCGGGTTCGGGTGTTCGCCGGGGTCAGCGAGAACGCGCCGGCCGGGCCGGTTCGGCTCATCGAGGCAGGTGCGATGAGACAGGCGGAGGGCAAGAGCAAGAGGCCGCCGAGCAGCAGGCGCCGGGCGAGAACGGGAAGGGACGTGCGCATGAGGGGCTCCAGGGAGTTGGGGTTCACGGCTCCGAGACGGTCACGGTGAAGTCGTTGGGCGTCTGGGTGGTGTCCACCACGTGCGCCTGGCCCGTCGCCGTCCACTCCACCGTCACCTCGCCGGCCGCGGCGTTGGGCTGCAACTCGAGGTCCAGGTTCGTGGTCCAGTCGCAGCTCGTGCCCAGCGTGCAGTGGCCGTCGAGGTACTGCTGGACATCCATTTCGGTCGGCTGTCCCGCCACCAGCACGCCGCCAGCCTGCGGACCAGAGTCCAGATCGCCCGTCACCAGCATGGCGCGGAGCCAGGGGCTCACCGCCTCGCTGGGGTCCGCGGGTGTCCACGTGGCCGATACCCGCACCTGCAGCACCGCCTCGACGGGCTTGTCCGGAGACTGCGAGGCCGTGACCCGCATGACGACCGGGATGCGGGTCTTGGGCGCCTTGGTCGTGAGGGTCACCGGCCTGCCGGAATACGGGTCGGAGTTCACGTCCTCGGATGTCGGGGTCTTCGATGTCGCGACGACGCTGGCACATGCGACCAGCAGGAGCAGCCGGGAGGCCCAATGACGCAGACGTGAACTCGGTGCGGCTTCGCGGGAGAGGGACATGGTGCTCGAGCCCCTGAGCAATCCCGATGCCAGGATTTCCCAGAGGGAGCCGCCGTCCCGAGATACCGAGGTCTCAGCCTGAGCGCGACATGAATGTCACATCCCGGGCACTACCGGTAATGGACCGCGATGCGCTTCCCCTTGAGGACGTGGATGTCGATGTCCATGTCATAGATGTCGCGGAGGACGTCGGGGTGCATCAGCGCCTCCGGCGTCCCCTGGAAGGCGACCTTCCCGCCGCGCATGGCGATGACGTGGTCGGAGTAGCAGGAGGCGTAGTTGAGGTCGTGCAGCACCAGCACCACGCACTTGCCCAGCGTGTCCGCCGCGCGCCGCAGCTCCTTCATCATGGCCACGGCGTGCCTCATGTCCAGGCTGTTGAGGGGTTCATCCAGGAGCACGTAGTGCGTGTCCTGGCACAGCACCATGGCCACGAAGGCGCGCTGGCGCTGACCGCCGGAGAGCTCATCCAGGAAGCGGTGGGCGATGGGCTCCAGGCCCAGGTGATGGAGCGCTCCCTCCACGAAGGCGCGGTCCTCCACCGTCGGGCGGCCCTTGGAGTGCGGATAGCGGCCGAACGTCACCAGGTCGCGCACGGTGAGCCGGGAGGTGACGGCGTTGTCCTGCCGCAGGATGGCCAGCCTTCGCGCCAGCGCGTCGCCGGGCGTCCGGGCCACATCCATGCCGTCCACCAGGACGGCACCGGAGGACAGCGGCAACAGGCGGCTCACCATGGAGAGCAGGGTGGATTTGCCAGCGCCGTTGGGCCCGATGATGGACGTCACGCCCGTCTCCGGAAGCTGGAGCGTGACGTCGTCCACCACCAGGGTGTCTCCGTAGCGGCGGGAGACGTTCCGGGCTTCGATCATCGCAGCGCGCCTCGCATGAGCAGGGAGATGAACATGATGCCGCCGAGGAACTCGATGATGACGCGCAGGTTGGCGCCGAAGGAGAAGACGCGCTCCAGCACGAGCTGACCGCCCAGGAGGCCAATCACCGCGAGGAACACCGCGGCCGGAAGCACGTGGACGTGCCGGTGCGAGCGCACCAGCCCATGCGCCAGGTTCGCCACCAGGAGCCCGAAGAAGGTCACCGGCCCCACCAGCGCCGTGGACACCGACACCAGCACCGCCACCACGGCCAGGAGCCGCGACACCGTACGCCGGTGGTCCACGCCCAGGTTGATGGCCACGTCGCGCCCCAGGCTCAGCACGTCGCAGGCGCGCAGCAGGGGGAACCCCAGGACGGACGCGCCCACTGTCAACACCGCGGAGACGAGGAGCAGGTCCGGATCCGGGTTGTTGAAGCTGGCGAAGAAGCGGTCCTGCAGGAAGTCGAACTCGCCCGGCGCGATGAGGCGCTGCAGGAAGCTGGACAGGCTGCGGAACAACACGCCCAGCACCACGCCCGTGAGCAGCAGCAGGTGGACGCTGCGCCGGCCGCCCTCGAACAGCCAGCGGTGCAGCGCGGCGGAGAAGACCGCCATGATGGCGACCTCCACCGTGAAGAGCAGCCGCGCGTCCAGGCTCGCCAGGGTGCGCGAGCCCAGGAAGAAGAGCAGGCTCGTCTGCAACAGCAGGTAGAGCGTGTCGAAGCCCATGATGGCGGGCGTCAGGACGCGGTTCTCCACCACGGTCTGGAACAGCACCGTGGAGACGGCGATGGCGTAGCCCACCAGCAGCACGGTGGCGACCTTGCGCGCGCGGAACGGCAGCACGAAGTCCCACCTGCCGCCCGCGTCCACGGTCATGAACACCACGACGCAGAAGAGGGCCAGGCCCCCCAACAGGAGCAGCCGCCGCCCGGGGGCCTCCCATTGCAACGCGCTAGCCGACACGGCCGTTCCTCCGCAGGAGCAGGTGGAGGAAGGCGAGGCTGCCCACCACGCCCGCCACGGTGCCCACCGGAATCTCATAGGGCTGGCGCACCACCCGCCCCACGATGTCGCACAGGAGCACGAAGCCCGCGCCCAGCACCGCCACCCACGGGATGGAGCGGCGCGCGTTGTCGCCCACGATGAGGCTGACGACGTTGGGCACCACGAGCCCGATGAACGGAATCATCCCCACCGTGGCCACCACCACCGCGGTGACCATGGCGACGATGGACAGTCCCAGCGCCACGATGCGCGGGTGGCTCAGCCCCAGGTTGGTGGTGAAGGCCTCGCCCAGGCCGGCGACGGTGAAGCGGTCCGCGACGACGTAGGCGACGACCGTCAGCACGAAGGCGCCCCAGAGCAGCTCGTACCGGCCGCGCAGCACGCTGGAGAAGTCCCCCGTGGTCCAGGCCATCAGCGACTGCAAGAGGGAGAAGCGGTAGGCGAAGAACGTCGTCGCCGCGTCGAAGATGGCGCCCAGCACCAGCCCCACGACGGGCACGACGAGCGCCGAGCGCAGCGGGATGCGCCGGAGGATGAGCAAGAACAGCGCTGTGCCCGCCATGGCGAAGCCCGCGGCGACCGCCGTCCTCGCGAGGATGGGAAGGCCGGGCGCGAGCAGCGTGACGGCGAGCAGCCCCAGGCTCGCGGACTCCGCCGTGCCCGCGGTGAAGGGCTCCACGAAGCGGTTGCGCGCGAGCATCTGCATGATGAGGCCTGCGACGGCCAGGGACATGCCCGCGAGCATCAGGGACAGCGTGCGTGGCACGCGGCTGATGATCAGCACCTGCACGGCGCGCGGGTGCTCCGCCGGCGCCAGGAGCGCGTCCCACGGCACGTCGCTCACGCCAATGAGCAGGCTGGTGCCCGCGAGCACCAGCACCGCGAGCCCGGCCGCGGCGAGCCGCAGCAGGGCGCCGCCGTTCGCGGGCGGCTGCGCCGGCTGGGGGAGCGAGACCGCGGGGGCGCGCGGTGTGAAACCCGGCTCAGGGAGCGACGGGCTGTCGGGGCCTGGCGTAGACATCGGAGAGCTGCTCCATCAGGCGCCGCACGGACTGGATGCCGCCGCCGATGAGGTAGGTGTTCGCCGGCTCCAGGTACACGACCTGTCCCTGCTTCCAGGCCGCCGTCTGGTGCACCATCTCGTTGTCCAGGAGCCGCTGCGCGCCGCCGCCCTCTCCGATGGCCGCGTCCCGGTCGATGACGAACAGCCAGTCCGGGTTGGTCTCCAGGATGAACTCCGACCCGATGGCCTCTCCGTGCAGCGACGCCTTGAGGCCCGGCGCCGCGGGCGGGATGCCGAAGGCGTCGTGCAGCACGCCGAAGCGCGAGCCCGGGCCATAGGCGCTCATCCGCCCTCCGGACGTCAGCACGATGAGCCCCTTGCCCCGGTGGGCGGTGGTGCCCTTCAGCCTCGCGATGGACCGGTGCATCGCCTCCACCAGGGCGCGCGCCTGTTCCTCCTTGCCGAAGACGGTCGCCAGCCGCTGCGTGTTGCCCACCACGGTGTCCAGGAAGTGCGCGTCGTCCGTGGTCTGGTCGATGGTGGGCACCAGGGCGGCGAGCTTCGCGTATCGCGCGCTGGAGCGGCCACCGGTGATGACCAGGTCCGGCCGGGCCGCGTGGAGCGCTTCGTAGTCGGGCTCGAAGAGCGTCCCGAAGCGCGGGTACCTCTTCGCGTCCCCGTACTTCGCCAACTGGCCGGGGAAGTACTCACCCGCCACGCCCTGCACGTCCACTCCCAGCGCGTCCAGCGTGTCCAGCGCCGCCAGGTCGAACACCACCACCTGCGCCGGGTGCTCGGTCACCACGGTGCTGCCCTGCGCGTGGGCGACGGTCCGGCCCGCTCCCGGTGCAGGGGCTGCCGGAGCCGCGCCTCGCGGCACAGGCGCCTCGGCCGGGGCGCGCGAGGCCCGCCAGCCGAAGACCGCGAGCGCAATGACCGCGACCCCGACGAGGGCCGCGAGGAGGGGAGGGAGACGCCGGGGAGGGGGACTCACGGGAAAGGCAATCCAGGGAAAGTGATATCAAATGAAATTGATTCTCAATATCGAAGTGGCGGATATAGCGGATCGCCGCCGGACGGTCAAAACCCATCGGCCTTGCGTGGCCCGGCCCTTCCCTGGAAGCTTGGATTTCAAGACTTCCATGGAGAGGCCACATGAAGCCCGTCCGAGCCGTCCTGCTGTTGTCCCTGCTCACCACGACGTTCGCCGGGAGTGCCCACGCGCAGGACAACTCGCGCACGCTGCTCATGCAGTGGCTGGCGGATCCGGACGTCTACAAGGAGAACGACGACCTGTTCTTCCTCACTGGCACGGGCAACGGGGTGGTGCTGCCGCTGTATGAGTCCAACGACCTGACGGCGTTCCGCTTCAAGCGCGACTACAACCCGTCCGCGGCGGACCCGGCCTACGACTACTGCTACCTGTGGGCACCGGACCTGAGCAAAGTGGGGAGCGTCTACCAGCTCCACTTCTCCGGCCACCGGGTGCCCAACGGCGCGGCGTGTCCGCCGGCGGGCCAGGAGGTGACGACCTTCGTGGCCACGGCGCCGGACCTGAACCTCGACTTCGGCGCGCCGCAGCCCATCAACGCCAACACGACGTGGCCGCGCACCACCACCGGTACGGCGTGCCTGCCGCAGGGGTGCAACCGGAACATCCGCATCGACTCCGCGACGTTCTACGACGGAGTGGATCGCTGGCTCTTCTATGTGTGGTTCCAGAACGGCAACAACATCTCCTCGTTCAACCTGGCCGCACCCGGCACCGTCTACAACCACGCGGGCCCGGCGGTGTTCGCGACGCCGGCCTACGAAGAGGGCATCAACGAGGCGCCGGAGCTCTTCAAGCGCGACGGGCGCTACTACCTGCTCTTCAGCGGCGGTTGGTACAACAGCCAGTACGCCATGTATTACGTGATGGCGGACTCCATCCCGCAGTTGACGCGGGCGCGGGCGGTGCGGCGGCTGTCATTGCCGCTGAAGAACTCGGCGGGCCGGCTGGTGCAGTCCCACGGCCACAACGTCATCGTCGAGCGGCGGGGTGAGTACTTCAACATCTTCCACGTGGGGGCCTTCGACAGCGCGGGAAACCTCACCTCGCGCAGCACGTACAAGCAGCGCGTCGCGTTCAAGCCGGACGGGGCGATGACGTCGCTCAACCAGGTGAACGTGCGTTGGAGCCGGCTCGCCGGGTACAGCTATTCGTTGGACGTGGTGCTGCGAGACGGGTCGGTGGTGGGGCCGTGCACGTCCGTGGTGCTTCTGGGGCAGTCCAACAAGACGGTGTTCGACGGCGTGTGCCGCAGCGCCGGGGACCGGGTGGTGACGAAGGGGGAGATCGCCGCGTTCCGCATCTTCTACTCGAACAACAACGTCTGGGGGCCCTTCGTGGAGAAGGCCTATGACGGCATCTCCGACGACGTGTCGCTGGAGCTGCCGGGCGGCGTCACGCCCTTCGTGGACCTGGAGTGGAGCGAGGAGGAGACGACGGCGCAGTACTCCATCGACGTTCAGCGGCGGGACACGGGTGCGTGGATTGGGCCGTGCATTGGAGTCACGTCCGTGAACAAGAGCCTCGCCTGGACCTACCAGGGGCGCTGCGACACGCCGGGCATCAACGTGCCGTTCTCCAACATCCAGGCCTTCCGCATCTGCTCCGCGGTGAACGGCGACTGGGCCCATGCCCGCTGCGGCGCCGCTGCGTACGACGGCCGGAGCATGTCCTCGCGCATCAACATCCCCTGAGCCGGGGCTGGCGTCATGGCCGGCGGCCTCTTATCGCTGTTGAGCGACAATGAGGCCGCGCCGCGCATCGACGGCGTAGAGCCCCCCGGCCTCCGTGGCGGTGTCGTTCGGGTCGCAGAGTTCAGTGCGTGCGTAGATGCCCACCAGGAAGATGCCGTCCGGTAGCCGCTCCACCGTCACCTGATAGATGTCGCGCCGGAAGAGGCACGACTCGACCGGCGTTGCGTCCTTGGGGGGCTTGCGGTCCAGGGGGAGAAAATCATCCATCGCGAGCTGGACGGCAGTAGCGACGTCGCCACTGAGGAGTGTTGTCCGGCCTTCCTGGAAGGGAGGGGATGGGAAGACGAATCTCTGGGCCTCTTCGGGAGGCGCATGGGGTGGGCGCGCCGTGCGCTGAAAAAGGGAGCATCCGCTCAACGCAGCAAGCGACAGAACGAGCAGGGACGCGCGTGTCATCAGGAGCCCTCCGGTTCGGGCAGAATGATGCCGTTTACCTTGTCCATGACGCGCCCGATGAGCACCCAGCGACGCCCCTGGCGCACGTAGACCTCTCCGGGACGTTCCTGCCCGATGTGCGGAATGTACATCTGCACGGTGCATGTCGCGGCCATCTGCACACGGAATGAGTACCGCTGACGAGATTGCCAGCGGTCTTGAATGGACAGCGGCGAGTAGCGCCACGGGTGGGTGTGGTAGTCCGCGAGGATTGCCGTCCGCCCCCGCTCATCCACTACTTCTTGGGGCACGCGGCAGTTCTTGAAGTCCTTGTTCTCCGCGCTGAGGCGCGGCGTCTCCAGCGCAGCAGGCCAGGATGCATGGTAGCGGCCCTCATAGGAGTAGATGACCCCGCAGTACTCCTGACCATCGTCGCCTCGCGGTGGCGCAGCGGCGGGCAACTCCATGAGCGGAACGCACAGTTGGTCGATGATGGCGTCCGCTTCGACGGAAGCTGCGATGACAGGCCACGGCCCACGGACCCACGGAATCTCGCGTCCATCGCGGACCTCAATTCCGAAGGACGTCCCGTTGCCATCCCGGAGATACGAGTAGCCGCCGCACGCCGCGAGCATCGCGTGCGCTACCAGCCAGCGCAACGGCGCCACTCCTCCCCTGGGGCCTCGTGAGACGTGGGGATCGGGATCGCTGACGTCATGCAAGAGGTGGCGGGAGGCTGGCGTGGAACAACATGCCAGCTTTGGAAATCTTTGAGAAGAAGGCGGAGAGCCTCGGGCGCTTGTAACGTCCCCGTGGACGCTAGCGGTCACAGGTGAAGACGAGGGGCGCGAGCGCGCCCTTCACCTTGTAGGAGAAGGAGTGGCCGTTCTCCGCGGCCGAGGCGAATTCGAGGTCGGGCTGGTCCTTCAGCCACTTCATCGTCGCGGGCAGGTCGTCGCAGGGGTCGTTGAACTTCGCGTCGAAGCGCTTCTCGAAGGCGTCCAGCTTCGCGCGAGCCTCGATGACCTCCCGGCGCCGTGCCTCCAACTGCGCCTGGGAGACGATCTCCCGCGTCTGTGGCTCCGTGAGCCGGGTGCTCCCGTCGGCGTAGCGCACCTCCACCGCCAGCCTCACGGTGCGCGCCGCCGTCGTGTCCAGCGCGACCTGGACCTTCGTGCTTGAGTCGTGGGTGCTCTTCGCGATGGGGACCGGAGACAGGTGCCGCGTCACCTTGCCGTCGGCATCCAACTCCACGATGGCCACTTCGGCGGGACGAGGAATGAGCGTCTGCGTGGCCACATCCACCTCGAGTGGAGTCTTGTCTCCCTCCATGAACTCCCACGGCTGCCCCAGGAACATCAGCCACCGGGTCACCGGGGCGGGCACGTCGCAGCGCACGGCCAGCTTCACGGTGGCGTCCTGCTCCACCGGCGGCTTGCCCTTGCAGGTGAGCCTGACGTGCAGGGAGTGTTCGAGGGGCTTGGTGGCGCCGTCACATTGCTCGAGGACCTGCGGGACCGTCCAGAGCGCCGGGGCCAGCTCGAAGGGCGCCCCGGGGTGGCGGGCATCCTCGGGCCGAAGCGTGAGGTTCAGGTCCTTCGCGGTGCTGCTCAGCTCCAGCTTCTCCATGCCAGAGCGGCAGTCGGTCTTCAGCGCAATGCTTGGATGGAGCTTGAGAGGCGTGGCGCCGCCACCCTCCACCCCTGCGAGCTTCCCCTTCATCACGTAGGCGGTGGTTTCCTGCTCGAACTTGAGCGGAGGCCCCTCCTGCTGCTCTCTGGCGGCCTGCATGAGCCGCACTTGATAGTGACTTAACTGCATTGGGGTCAGGCGTTGCTGCTGGGCCAGCGTGAGCGGGATGACCGGGAACGGGTTGTCGGGGACGGGCTCCCGGCTCTTGAGGATGGCCTGCTCGGCGCCCTTCGCCGTCTCCACCAGGAGCCCGAGGACTTCGGCGGGCTGGGGCGTCAGGGCGTCCTGCAGGTCTGTCGCGCCGAGCTGGGCCAGGGGCACCACCTGGGTGAAGGCCCTGTAGGGCAGGAAGATGCTCGTCACCTTCATGCCCTTCTTCAGGCCCGCCTCGGCGGCGACGCTCTTGGGGGCCACCTGGGTGACGGTGACCGTCTTGCCATCCGAGCGGGCGGAGTAGCCGGCGGACTTCATCGTGACGGTGAACGGCGCCGCCGCGAACATCCAGGCACCGGCGAACACGGACAGCAGCGAGGCGAGGAACATCCGGAAGGCTCCCGGGACGGAGGGGCCCCCATCCTAGGCGAACGCGGTGCCCTTCAGCGTGGGGCGAAGCGCTTCGCGGACCGCAGCTTCGCCTTCATGGCCTCCATGTCGCGGTTGCGCGGCGGGGCGGTGGTCACCAGCGAGTCCACCAGCCGGCGCGCGACCTCGGTGATGTCCTCGACGGCGCGGTTGAACACCTCTTCGTTCGCCTTGGAGGGGGCGCTGGTGCCGCTCAGCTTCCGCACGAACTGCAGGGCCGCCGCGCGGACCTCCGCGTCGGATGCGGGCGGCGCGAAGTTGAACAGCGTCTTGATGCTCCGGCACATGGGCGGTCCCTCTTCGTGAAGTGCCGCCAGCGTACTCCATGCCCACGCCCCTGCCTTGGCCTTGAACCCTATCTAAACACGTCTTGCTTGGATAGGCTGTGGAGCCGGTCGTCTCTGCAAGAAAGGATGAAGCCCATGAAGCTTGTATCCGGTGTGTTCGCGGCGCTGGTCATCGCGACGCTGGCGGCTTGTGGTGGAACGGAGCCCGGTGAGGTGTCGGAGGCGCTGGGACAGGCCACCAGCGCCCTGTCGTCCTGTTCGACGGATTGTGCGTCGGGGACCACGTTGTCGTGCACGGGAGGCTCGTGCTCCTCCGTCGACGGCCAGTATGTGCAGTGCGACGGCGCCTATCAGTACTGCCCCTCGAACCCGCCGCCCCTCACCTGCACTCGCGCCAACACGTGCACGTTCATCGAGGGCACCTCCTGTCCCTCCACCGGCGTCTATCGCGAGTGCTGCCTGAGCGGACTGCCCACGGGCAGCTGCTACTGCAAGTTCGACAACACCTGGATCTGCACCCTGCCCCCCGACGGGCCGTGAGCATGGCTTACGGGTCCATGGCCGCGAGAATGTGACTTGGCCCATCCGGGCCGAAGTGGTTCTCTCCGGACTCCCCCTTCTCCTGGAAAGGTTCTCCCATGCGGAAGCGCTTCGCCGTCCCCGTGTCCCTCTTCTCGTTCGCGATGCTCGCCTGTGGCGGCGCCGTGGCCCCCGAGCAGCAGCCCCCCGCCCCCACGCAGCAGGAGCAGGGCCTGAACGCCGTGGGCCAGGGCTGTTCGGCGGATACCCAGTGCGCCACGGGCCTGTGCTGGACGGAGGCGGACTCGTACCCGCTCTACAACCCGCGGTGGATCAGCGCGGACCAGTGCACCGAGGAGTGCGGTGGCCCGGCCGACACCTACTGCCAGCAGCTGGCCGCGGAGTTCAACGCGCCCAATCCCAGCCAGGCGCGCTGCATCCCCGCGCGTGGCGTGTATGACGACTACCCGTACGACGACATCTTCTACGTCTGCGACCTGATCCCCGCCGGCCTGGGCAAGGTCCACTGGGTGCAGTGATGCCGTGACCCACGCCGTCCGGACGCGGCTTGCTTCCGGACGGCGCGGGAGTTGCTCCTGCCGCCGCTGGAGACCAGGACACCGGCGGCGCCGTAGCGGGCGAGGAGGAGGGGCAGGGGAGCGTGGAGGTCCCACACCCACGCTCCGCGCCCCTTCTCTCGCACGGCCGGACGGAGCAAGCTGACCTTCGTGTCCCGCCGCTCACAGCTCCTTCTCCTGCTCGGGGTGTCCGGGCTCCTGCACGTGGCACTGCTCGTCGCGCTGTCCCGGAGCCCGTCCGACCGCGTCCGGCACCGGGAGCCGCCCCAGGCCATCGAGATGGAGATTGTCACCCGGGACGCACGCCCCGCGCCTCCTGCGTCCAAGGAGGAACCGCCCGCACCGCGCCCGCCCGTGCATCGGCCGGAGCCGCATGACCGCGCCACGAGCGCTCGGAAGAAGGATGAGGCGCCAGCGCCCGTGGCGGCGCGCGAGCAGGAGAAGGACGAGGCTCCCGGGCCTGTCGCGGATGCCCCCAAGGTTCAGGACGCTCCTGTCGCTTCAGCGCCTTCGCTCAAGCTCGACCCTCCGGGGCTGCTCGGCGGTGGGCTCCTGAAGGGTCCTCCGTCGACGGGGCGGACGATCCGCAACGTCCCGGGCTCGGAGCCCGACCCCAAGGAGCTCCTGGCCCGTCAGGGGGAGGAGGCACGTCAGCGCGTGGATGGCTGGGCCAGGGACGCGACCGCGTCCGCGCGGGCCACGGGCGCGACGCCTCCCTACTTCGCGAAGCTGCGCCAGGGCTTCGCCAACCGGCTGGTGAACCCGCCCTCTCCCAACACCGACGTGCTCGTGAGGCGACTGAAGCGCGAACAGCTGGAGGCCATCGAGCGGTTCGGCAAGACGGGCACGCCCTTCGCTCCCCAGGCGCGCGACGTCCGCCGGGAAACGTCCGACCGGATGCGCGCGGCCGTGGAGGCCGGACGTGCGGCGGACGTCTACATGATGGACGTCACGGCCCCCGTGCTCGCGCTCGTCGCCATCGTGGAGGTGCGGCAGGCGCGCGACGGCAGCCTCATCGACCTCCAGGTGCTGGAGGGCTCCGGAGACCCGAAGTTCGACGACTGGGCGGTGGCCCACCTGCGGGATGCGCTCGCGAGCGCGGAGGCTCCCCCGGACGGAGGCATGGGCATCCGAGAGGACGGCATGCGGACCCGCTGGCGGTTGGAGGAGTACCTCGGCAACCCCCGCGTGCGGGTCCACCTCATCTCCATCTACTGACCCACGGCGCCGATGCGCTGCCCCGTCGCGGCGTCCAGCACGTCGAGCCTGCCCCATTGCGGCACGTACACCCGGCCCTCCCGGACCCAGAGGGCCGTCAGCTCGGAGAAGGGACCGGACCCGGGCAGGGCCACGTCCCAGGCGACAGCGCCGGTGCGCAGGTCGCGCCGGATGAGCCGCGGGCCGCCCTTCTCCAGTTCATAGACGACGTAGACGGCGTCCTGGGTGATTTCCCCCACCTCGGGCGCCCTGTCGCGCAGCTCGAGCGCGTCCCGCTCCGCCACGACGCCGTGCCACAGCGGCTTGCGGTTGCCCGGCGCGTACAGCGCCACCAGGGGCACCTGCGTTCCCGGCCACCGCGTGCCCAGCGACAGGGTGTAGCCGTTGGAGCGGTAGAGGTACTTCGTGGAGAAGCCGCGGATGTCGGAGGGCGGATAGCTGGAGCGCTCGCAGGTGGTGGGGTGCTCCGGCGGCCGGCTCATGTTGCACGTCTGGGGACTCAAGGGCGGCGTGGCGCAGCCTTTGGGCGCGCGGGGCGCGGGCTTCGTGGTGGCCGTGCGCGTGTCGAAGATCAGGTGTTGGTGGTCCACCACCTCCACCCAGACGGACGTCGTGTCCCCCGGAGGAATGCACAGCCGGCGCGGCGAGTCCGACAGCGGCGCGCGCCCCAGCCGCTTGCCGGTCTCCAGCTCCAGCAGGTCCACCGCGCGCTGCTCGCTCATCACCAGCCGGCCATTCTGGGCAATGACCTTCGTGACCCTGGAGGCGTCCGGCCCTTCCGACGGCAGCGACTCCCAGAGCTTCTGGAACGTCCGGCCGTCGAACGCCGCGATGACGTGGCTGAAGCTGGGGCCTCCTTCGTGGCGGCTCACATGGCCGATGAGGTCCTCCGTCCCATCCCCGTTGACGTCCACGAACGTGGGCGCGCGGTCCGCCCACTGGAGGCGCTCCGGCGCGGGCGCGGGCTCGGGCGGATGCGGGATGACGGGCGGCGGAACGGGGCGGGTGACGACAGGGGGCGGAGGAGGCTGGGGCCGCGGGGGGCGCTCCGCGGGGGCGCCGGTGAGGAAGGCGACCGCCGCGCCCGACATGCCCAGCACGACGAGCGCCGCGACCCCCACCACGATCATCGTGGCCTGCAGCCCCGCCGGGGAGGCCGGCACCGGGCGCGGGAGGGGATGCCCTGGAGTCGAGCCCTCCATGTCGAACTCGCCGCCGCAGTAGCCGCAGACGCCGTGCGTCTGCCCGGCCTGGACGGGGAGGGGCGCGTTGCAGTGCGGACAGCGGAAAGCTCTGGGGACGGGCCGGGCCATGACCCCGGGTGTAGCACTCCGCGCACCTGCGGTCGCTGAAACACGGGCCAGGTGATGGCCCCGGCGCCGGGGCCGGGTTCAGGTGTCGTCCAGGCTGAGCGCGCGCAGGTGGCTGACGTCCCCCCAGGTCACCATCCGCAGGGCCCCCTCGTGGAGGTCGAACTGGTTCCAACCCGCGTTGAGGACGGAGAAGGTGCGCGGCGCGGTGGCGGGGATGCCCAGGCAGTGGCGCAAGAGGGCGCTGAGGACGCCGCCATGGGTGACCACCACGACGCGGGCCTTGGGGTGGCGCGCGCCCAGCTCCTCCAGACAGTGCAGCGCCAGCCGCAGGCGCTGCGACGCGCTCTCGCCCTCAGGCACCACGTAGTCGGCGTGGCCCTGGGTGTACGCGGCGAAGACGTCCGGGTGGCGCTCGCCGGCCTCCGCGCGCGTCAGCCCCTCGAGCACGCCCAGCCCCCGCTCCCGCAGGCGCGCGTCCCGCTGGAGGTCATGGCCCGTCCTCGCCGCGATGCGGGAGGCCGTCTGCACCGCGCGGTCCAGGTCGCTGCTGTAGAGGGCGTGGAAGGGGTGGGTGGCGAGCCGCGCCGCGAGCGCGTCCGCCTGCCGGAGCCCCTCGCGGCTCAGCGTGCTGTTCAGGTGCCCCTGGAGGCGCCCCGAGGCGTTCCACTCCGTCTCCCCATGCCGGAGCAGGATGAATTCGGTCGTCATGGCCCCAGCGTGGCGGGCATGCCCCGGGGGAGCAAGGCTCGCGAAAGTGTCAGCCCGGTGCCTGGAGCGCGCGACGATGCATGTGTTTTCACCCCTGGGGGCAGGACGCCTGCTCGATGGCAGGCAAGCGCCTGGGAGGAGGGTCTGACGGCACTTACGGACGGCTGTGGCGCCACCGGGCGTGCGTCCACCTTCTTCCGCAATTCCGAGCTTGGGCGTGTCTTCCTGTTTGCGCGACCAGGAGGATGGACGCCTTCCCGTGGACGCCGGGCCGGAAGGGGGGAGACATCAATGAAAGACAGTCAGAATCTGGATGCGACGAGCCTGGATGTGGGGGAGCGACAGGCTCCGGAGCATGCCCCTCGAAGGGCGCCTCGTCTCGGCCTGCCGCGGATGCTTGGCGTGGACTCGGTCCTCATCGCCGGTTCGCTGCTCGTCGCCACGATGCTGCACTACGGGGACGGGCTGCCCATCTCCTGCAAGGACATCCTGCCGCGGGCCGTGGCGATGCTGGTCGCCGTGCGCCTGGTGACGCTCGTCGGGATGGGGCTGCACCGCTGGTCCTTCCATCGCTCCGGCATCCATGAGGCGGTCCGGTTGGAGCTGGCTGCTCTCGCGGGCACCATCGTGTTCGAATTCGTGCGCTCCATCTTCTTCATGGACACGCTGCCCGCGCAGGTGGTCGCGCTGGAGTTCTTCATCACCACCACGCTCCTGGGCTTTCACCGCTTCGCCCCGCGCATGGCGCGGCAATGGTACCTGGACCGGCGGCGCGCGCGGGCGCGGGGTACCCAGCGCACGCTCATCGTGGGGGCGGGCAGCGCGGGGGACCTGCTCCTGCGCGACCTCCTGCGCGACCGCGAGAGCCCGTGGCACGTCATCGGACTGGTGGATGACGACCCCGGCAAGCAGGGCACCTTCCTCAACGGCAAGCCGGTGCTCGGCGTGCTGGACGCGCTGCCGGAGCTGATGAAGAAGCACCGGGTGACGCAGGTGCTCATCGCCATCCCGCGGCTGTCCCCGGACCGCACCCGCCACCTGTTGAGCCTGTGCCGGCACCAGAGCGTCAGCTTCAAGATCATCCCGGCCTCGTTCGCCTTCCTGGACGAGAAGATCACCGCCGCCATGCTGCACGACCTGGCCCCGGAGCACCTGCTGCCGCGGGACGCCATCTCGTTCGACCACGAGGAGGTGCACCGGCTGGTGTCGGGCCGCCGCATCCTCGTCACCGGCGGCGCGGGCTCCATCGGCAGTGAAATCGTCCGGCAGGTCGCGGGGCATTCTCCCGCGTCGCTGGTGGTGGTGGACATCAACGAGAACGAGCTCTACCTGCTGGTGCGCCAGTTGCAGTCGCGGCACCCGCACGTGCCGGTGCACTCGGTGGTGGCGGACATCCGCGACCTGGACCGGATGATGCGCATTGGCCAGGAGTTCTCCCCGCAGTACGTCTTCCACGCGGCCGCGCACAAGCACGTGCCGCTGATGGAGGAATCGCCGGAGGAGGCCATCAAGAACAACGTCTTCGGCACGCAGAACGTGGCGCGCATGGCGGACGCCTGCGGAGCGGAGCGCTTCATCCTCATCTCCACCGACAAGGCGGTGAGGCCCTCGTCGGTGATGGGGGCCTCCAAGCGGCTGGCGGAGATGGTCATCCGGGACATCGCCAAGACGTCGCGCACCTCGTTCTGCGCCGTGCGCTTCGGCAACGTGCTGGGGTCCGCGGGCAGCGTGGTGCCCCTCTTCAAGCAGCAGATCCAAGCGGGGGGCCCCGTCACCGTCACCCACCCGGATTGCACCCGCTACTTCATGATCATCCCGGAGGCGGTGGGCCTGGTGGTGCTGGCCGGCCTGGGCGGCTACGGCGAGCTGTGCATCCTGGACATGGGGGCGCCGGTCCGCATCGCGGAGCTGGCCGCCAACATGATCACCATGACGGGCCTGGTGCCGGACAAGGACATCCCCATCATCTACACGGGGCTGCGTCCGGGGGAGAAGCTGGAGGAGACCCTCCTGTCCGAGGAGGAGGCGCTCACGCAGCAGGTGCGCAACCGCATCAAGGTGGCGAAAAGCCCCGCGCCGCCCGCGGACTTCCAGCTCCAGCTGCGGCGCCTGGACCGCGCGGCCAAGGCCGGTGACGCCCTCGACGTGAAGCGCGCCCTCCAGGACCTCATCCCCACGTATACCCCTTCGAGGATGCCTGGGACGGTGGCCAAGGTGCTGTCCGTCTTCCCCCCCGCGAAGGCATCCACCGGCGAGCAGAACGTCAGCGCTTGACCCCACGCGGCCCCGGCCGTCTACGAGAAGCCCCGGTCTCCCGCGCCCTCTCCGGCGGGAGGCCGGGGCTTTTCGTCGTGACCGGCGCGGCGTACACGGCCGCGTCGCAGCCCCCATGGAGCGGAAGCCCCAGCTGGAGGCCCAGGAAATCATCTCTCCCAAGACGTTCTGCGCGGGCGTGCGCGACAATGCGAACAGCGCCTCGAAACGAAGAGGCCGACAGGCTCCGTGCCCCGCCAATCCACGGCATGTGCGGGCACGTGGCTCAAGCCGTCGGTCGCTCCGCCTGGAAACCCATACGGAGAGAGGGTGTCCCGGCAGGGCGTCTCGTCAATCACTCGCACGGCGAGTGAGGAGCACGCCGTCCCGGATGTATCGCTTTGGACAGCCAGCGGATGGGTCACCTGCTCCATACGCAGACGATGCTCGGAGCGGAGGGGTTCACCGGACAGCGCCGGGGTGCCCGCGGCGGGTATCCGCATGGCGTTCGCCTGTCTTTTCCTTGTCATTCATCCCCCCCAGTCCTGACGCCGCCCAAGCGACTCAGGTGGACAGCCCCAGGGTGTCTTGCGCCAGCTTCACACAACCGGTCGGAGTAATAAGTTTCGTCTAACCACAAAGGAATTCCGGAAGCCGCAAATGATTGTTGCAGCCCGTGAACGCACTCCGGCGTTCCCGCAAAAGGGTAGCCCCCGGGTAGTCGTCCGGTGCTGCCCTACAGGAGCCCCCTGATGTTGGAATCCCGTAGCCGCGACATGTCTGGTCGCGCCTTGTCATCCCTGTTGTCGCTTGCCCTGCTGGTGGGTGGTGCTTGTGGGCTCAACCCTGAGCAGGGCAAGTCCGGCACAACCCATCCCCGCAGGGACAGCGCCGCTGGCAACACCGGTGTCCCTGCCCCTGGCGCGGCCACGCTCGCTCGCCCCTCCCCTGAAGAGGCCGTCGCCGTTCCCGGGAAGCCCGGGGCTGAAGTGGACTCCTGTGTCGCCGCGGAAGCGCGTGCCACCTCCACCGAGGCGAAGCGGCGGGGCACCACGGCCCGGGCCGCTACCGGCCTGCGCACCGTCGTGGACTGGGAGACGCTCTTCCTGAGCCGCTGGAACGCGGAGCACACCTCCAGCTTCCTCCCCATGAGCAACTCGCTGGACAGCTGGCAGTTCTACGACCTGTCCTACGGCATCGACGGCAACACCGCGATGTATCGCGCCACCGGCAAGACGCAATACATGGACCGGGCGCTGCTGTATGTGAACAACATGGTCAACCACGCGAGGGTCTCTTCTTCGCTGCCCAGGAGCCAGTTCAAGGACAGCTACCTGGGCTGGGCGTCGGCGCGCTCGGACACGCTGGGCCAGGAAGTCCCCCTGTTCGAGAGCTACTGCTGGCGCTACGTGACGCGCATGCTGCGCACCATCCGTGAGACGCCCGCGCTCTACAACGACAATGCGTACAGGGCGGAGTACAACAAGCTGCTGGCGTTCACCGAAAAGAACATGTTCGAGAAGTGGTACACGCGCAGCCCCAACAGTTACATCTATCGCGTGAATACACACATGGCGTCGCACTGGGCCTACATCGCCATGGACCTGTCGATCATGACGACGGACGCGACGAAGAGGGTGCAGTACCTGACCGTCTTCAACAACATCAACCATGGCATGCCCAACAACGACAACGGGTCGCTGCGCGGCCAGCTGATTCCCAGCCCCGTGGACCCCAGGGCGTACTTCTGGGCCGCCGAGTGGGGCTCCACGTCCCGCCCGGGGCAGGACGTGGCGCACGGCAACGGCGTGCTGTCCTACATCGTGGAGGCCCACGACGCGGGCATGGAGTGGACGGACGAGGACATGCGCAAGTTCGTCGCCACGCTGAACAACGTCATCTGGCCGTCCGCCACCCGGTTCGCCAACTACGTGGATGGCACGGGCAGCGGCACAGGCTGGTTCAATGACGGCCTGATGAAGCTGGGCCGCTACGACGCCGCCGTCCAGCAGCGCCTGGAGTCGCACCCCGTGGGCAACAACACACAGTTCTACGGCAACGGCGCGCTCAACGCGATGCTGCTGTCCCAGGGGTCGGCGCTGTAGCCCGAGTTCCACAATGCGGACAAACACCCCCTCCTTCCGCCCGAGCGCGCGGGGGGAGGGACTGTGCGAACGCTTCAGGCACCGCCCGGGGCCGCATGCCCGGTCCTGCCTGGAGCCCTTGGCATGTCCTCCCGCATCTACCTGTCGTCTCCCCACATGGGGGCGTTCGAGCGCGGCTACGTCGACGACGCGTTCCTCAGCAATTGGATCGCGCCCCTGGGCCCCCACGTCGACGCCTTCCAGGAGGAGTTCGCGCGGTGCGTGGGCAGCCCGCACGCGCTGGCGCTGAGCTCGGGCACGGCCGCGCTCCACCTGGCGCTCCAGCTGGTGGGCGTGGGCCCCGGCGACGACGTGCTGGTGAGCACGCTCACCTTCTCCGCGTCGGTGAATCCCATCCGCTACCTGGGCGCCTCACCCGTCTTCATCGACAGCGAGCGCACGTCCTGGAACATGGACCCCGCGCTCCTGGAGGAGGAGCTGACGACGCGGGCCCGCCAGGGCCGGCTGCCTCGCGCCGTGGTGGTGGTGCACCTGTACGGCCAGAGCGCGGACCTGGACCCCATCATGGCCGCCTGCGACCGCTACGGCGTGCCCGTGGTGGAGGACGCGGCGGAGGCCCTGGGCAGCACGTACAAGGGGAAGGCCCCCGGCACGGTGGGCCGCGTGGGCATCTACTCCTTCAACGGCAACAAGATCATCACCACGTCCGGGGGCGGGATGCTGGTGTCCGCGGACGGCGAGCTGGTGCAGCACGCCCTCAAGCTGGCCACGCAGGCGCGCGACACGGCGCCGCACTACCAGCACTCGGAGATTGGCTACAACTACCGGATGAGCAACGTGCTGGCCGCCATCGGGCGGGGGCAGCTGCACGTGCTGGAGGAGCGGGTGTCCGCGCGCCGCGCGAACCACGCCTTCTACGCGGAGGCCTTCCGGGACCTGCCGGGCATCGCGTTCATGCCGGAGGCGCCATGGGGCCGGCACACGCGCTGGCTCACCACCGTCACCATCGACCCGGAGGTGTTCGGCGCGGACCGGGAGGTGGTGCGCACCGCGCTGGAGCGGGAGAACATCGAGGCGCGGCCGGTGTGGAAGCCCATGCACCTGCAGCCCGTCTTCGCGAGCTTCGAGCGGCGGCGGGGCGCCGTGGCGGAGGACCTGTTCCGTCACGGCCTGTGCCTGCCGTCCGGCTCCAACCTCACGCCCCGCGAGCTCGAGCGGGTGGTGGAGGTGGTCCGAGCCGTTCCACGGAAGCAGGGGCTGCGGACTGCGGGCTGACCGGGGCGGCCTCCGGCTGCCGGAGCGCCGCGCGGTGGGGCTCCGACGGCGCGCTCCCCATGAACTTGTGCAGGGTGGCCTCGCTCGCGAAGGAGACGCCCTGGCGCTGCAGCACGCGCACCACGGTCAGGGCCAGCACCTTCAAGTCCAGCGCCAGGCTCCAGTGCTCCACGTACCAGACATCCAGCCGGAAGCGCTCCTCCCAGCTGAGCGCGTTGCGGCCGTTGACCTGCGCCCAGCCGGTGATGCCGGGCATCACGTCGTGGCGCCGCGCCTGCTCCGGACTGTAGCGCGGCAGGTACTCCACCAGCAGCGGGCGGGGCCCGACGAGGCTCATGTCGCCCTTCAGCACGTTCAACAACTGGGGCAGCTCATCCAGGCTGGTGGAGCGCAAGAGCCGCCCGGCCCAGGTGAGGCGCTGCTCGTCCGGCAGCACCTGGCCGTCCGCGTCCGTCGCGTCCAGCATGGTGCGGAACTTGAAGAGGGTGAACAGCTGTCCGTTCCTGCCAGGGCGCTGCTGCCGGAAGAGGACGGGGCCGCCCATCGTCAGCCAGACGAAGAGCGCCGTGACGGCCATCACCGGGCAAACACATATCAGCCCGAGCGCCGCCGCCAGCACGTCGATGCAACGCTTGAGGAACAGCCCGGTTCCTGCCTGTCTTTGCATGGGGACGTCGCTCCTTGAAGCCAGGAAGCCTAGAAATGCCTTCTTCCCGCCACCACGACCCCCGGGACTCAGCCTGTTGTTGGCTCCCGTGCATCCACCCGGGCGGGGGGGATGGCGTGGAGCACGGGTGCCGGGGCCGTCAGCCGCCGCCAGACGCGCCAGGTCAGCCAGGCGCTGCACGCGAGTTCCGACAGCCAGCCCAGCCCCAGGGCCCAGGCGGCCCCCACCGGCCCCACGCGCGGCACCCACACCGCGCTGCCCAGCGCCACGACGACCACGGAGACGGCGAGCTGCACCACCTGGCCCTTGAGCTCGCGCGCCGAGGTGAGCCCCACCGCGAGGCTCAAGCAGACGTACTCCAATGCCGCGGCGGCCATCAGCCAGACGAACAGCTCCAGGTTCCGGGCGTAGGCGGCGCCGTAGAAGAGCGTCAGCGCCCACCGGCCCAGGAGCGCCGAACCCGCGATGGCGCACAGGCCCACCCCCGCCGCCGCGGCCACGAAGCCCGCCAGCACCCGGCCGTAGCGGCGAGCCTCCCCCGCCGCGTGGTAGCGCCCCAGCCTCGGGCTCACCGCCTGCCCCAGCGAGTGCACCACCCGGCCGCCCAGCGCGGCGAAGTACGCGAGCGCGGCGTACATGCCCAATTCCGCCTGGCCCGCGTGCGCCTCCAGCAGGTAGCGGGGGATGTTGGGCCTGAGCGCGCCCAGCAGCGCGGTGACGCCCAGCACCCAGCACAGGAGGAAGAGGGCCTTGAGGCGGACGCCCTCCTGGCGCCAGGGCGTGCGCCACAGGGTGCTCCAGGGGCGCACGGCGGGGAACTCTCGCCGGAGCGCCCGCGCGTCGAAGACGAAGAGGACGATGGCCCACGCGAACGCCAGGGCCGCCGCGCCGGCGGTGGGGCTGTGCGTGAGCCGCAGCGCCAGCGGCACCAGCACCACCGACAGCACGCTCTTGGCGATGGTGGACCGGGCGATGAGCTCCAGCCGCTCCACCTTCTGGAGCGCGCCGTAGAAGACCTCGCTCAGCGCCTCGAAGCCCTTGGCCAGCGCCACCAGCGAGATGACCCAGCCCTCGTGCAGCGTGTCCGCCTTCAGCGAGGCGATGGCGCAGCACAGCGCCACGCCCGCGATGACGTTGAGCACCATCAGGCCCAGGTAGTGCTGGAAGCCGAAGGCGCTCCTGGCGTCCGTGGCCTGGAGCGTGCGCAGCTGCATGCGCGCCATCAGCAGCACCGGGGCGGTGATGGCCAGGGCGAGCGCGAACTCGCCCACCTCCTCCATGGTGGCCAGCCGCGCGAAGGCCACCAGGACGCCCCACTGCGCGAGGGCGTAGATGAGCCCGGCGGAGAGCGACCAGATGAAGTTGCCCCCCACCGAGCGCTCCGTCATGACCGGCCCATCGCCGCGCGCTGCAGCACCTCCGACAGGCGCTTCGCCGCGATGTCCGCGGAGTAGCGCTCCCGGCCCAGCTTCCCGGCCAGCGCGCCGGCCTCCGCCAGCCAGCGCGGGTCACGCAGCCGCCTGGCCAGCATGGCCGCCGCGGCGACGACGTCCTTGGGCGGCAGCCGGAGACCGAAGGGCTCCCGGTCCAGCATCTCCGCCTGCCAGCCGCCGTAGTTGAGCGCCAGCGGCCGGCCCGCGGCGAGCGCGTCGAAGAACTTGTTGGCGGAGTTGTCCTGCATGCCCGGCACGTCCGTGAACAGCGACGTGGCGATGGTGGCCGCGCTCAGCACCGCGGGCACCTGCGCCTTGGGCACGCTGGGCAGGAAGAAGAGGTTCTCCCCCTTCACGCCCAGCCGGTCCGCCAGCGCGTGGAGCACGGCCTCCTCGCGGCCCTGGCCCATGATGACGAAGCGGACCTCGGGGTCCAGCTTCTTCATCTCCGCGGCCACCCGCACCAGGTAGCCCACGCCATTCACCAGCCCCAGCGAGCCCGCGTACAGCACCATGGGCCGGTCCCCCAGCCACTCGTACTTCTGACGGAACTCCTGGCCCGCGGACGCCGGCACCTGGAAGCGCTCCGGGTCGCAGAGGTTGGGGATGACGGTGATCTTCTCCGCCGGCACGCCCGCCGCCTCCACGCCCGCCTTCATGCCCGGCGACAGCGCGACGATGTGCTCCGCGCCCGCGTAGGCGGCCTTCTCCAGCAGCTGCGCGGCCATGATGGCGGAGCGGCTCTTGAGCGCGCCCACCGCGATGGGGATGGCGGGCCACAGGTCGCGCACCTCGAAGACCATGGGGCGCTTGTTCCACCTGGACGCGGCGATGCCCGGCACCGCGATGGTGAGCGGCGTGCTGGTGGCGAAGAAGACGTCCGCGGGCAGCTGCGCGGCGCGGCGCGTGGAGTTGACCGCGAAGTGGCTGAAGGCCCGGATGCGGTCCGGGTAGCTCATGGCGTTGTTGTAGGGCACCGGCAGCCAGTGCACCTGGATGCCGCTCTCGTTCGTCTCGCGCCAGCCCTTGCTGGAGTCTGCGTCCGTGCGCGTGTCGGAGGTCACCATGTGGACCTCATGGCCCATGGAGACCAGGCGCCGCGCGAGCTCATAGGAGCGTGTGCCGCCGTGCATGGTGGGGGTGTTGAAGTACTGGTGCAGGTAGACGATGCGCATTTCAGACGGCTCCTGTGAGTGACGGTTGGGACAAGGTGTGGGGAAGGGGAGGGCCGGACTGCGCGGGCTTGCGTCCGGGGACCGCGGTCACCGAGGCCATCACCATCAGGAGGAAGAGGGCGCGGCCGTCGTAGAGGTCGCCGCTGGACTGGGCGCCCAGGAGCACCAGCACCGCCGCGCCCACGGTGGCGCCGTCCAGTCCCTGGCGCCTGAGGAGCGCCGAGCGCACGAAGGTGACGACGACGCCCGCGAGCAGCAGCAGGCCCACGACGCCGCCCTCGCAGAACACTTCCAGGAACATGTTGTGCGGGTACACGCCCAGGCCCAGCGCCGGGAACGCCGCGAGCCCCGCTCCGCTCAGCGGGTGGTCCTTCCCCAATTGGATGGCGGCGGCGTAGAGCACGTCGCGCCCGGACAGGTACACCTTGCCTTCGTTGCTTCCCGCGCCGCCCGCGCCCGCCTCGTAGTTGAGGGTGAGGCGCAGGAAGCGCTCGTCCACGGAGTGGCTGAGCGCGTCTCCCAGCGGGGTGAGCGTGGCCACCACGGTGATGGCCACCGTCGCCAGCAGCGTGAGCAGCAGCAGCCGGCGCAGCGGGATGCGCGCCACCACGAGGAAGGTGGTGATGCCCGCGAGGATGGCGGCGGAGCCCCCGCGCGAGCCCGTGAGCAGCGCCAGCATGACGCCGGTGGCGGCCACCGGGATCCACAGCCACGCCTGTCCCTTCCAGTACCAGAAGTAGAGCGCGCCCATCGCCATCAGCCCCATGAGCCGCGCGAAGATGTTGGGCCCGCCGCCCATCACCGCGAGCCGCGCGCCCCCGCCGCCGGCCAGCAGCTGCGCGATGCCGGTGAGCGCCAGCAGCCCCGTGGCCATGACGACGGCGCCCCAGAACCCATCCAGCACCCGGGGCGCGGGCTGGCGGAGCGCGGCCAGCCCGAAGCCCACGCACATCACCCCCACCAGCGTGAGGTCGTAGACCTTGGTCAGGGAGAAGTCCGCGTCGGGCGACCAGGAGGCGCTGGCGCACATGTAGCCCAGGAAGCCCAGCAGGGCCGCGATGAGCGGCGGGTCGAAGCGCGCCTCGCCGGGACGCGCGTCGCGCAGGGCGCGGTGCAGGAGCCCCGCGGTGGCGAGCAGCGTCCCTCCCAGGACGAGCCACAGCCGCAGCTCCAGGAGCAGATTCGGCTCCACCTCTGCGTTGGGCGCGGCGGCCAGCCGGTGGAAACCCCACCGGCCCGCGAGCACGTAGAGCGCAGAGATGAGGCCCAGCCCTGTGCATCGCATCCGGCTCACGGCGCGGTCCTCCCGGTGGGCCTTCAGCCCGCGGACGGGTACTCGTATTGGTAGATACCGCTCACCGCGCGGCCCGAACGCGAGCGCGACACGCCATTGAGGACCACGCCCTGGACGGGCCCGCCGCTCTGCTCCAGCTGGTGCAGCGCGGTGGCCACCTCACGCAGGGACTGGGTCTGCGCGCGCACCACGGCCACGCGCACGCCCGCGTGCCGGCCCACGAGCGCCGCGTCCGTCACCGCGAGGATGCAGGGCGTGTCGAAGAGGACGACGTCGTATTCCGCCGCCGCGCGGGCCACGAACGTGTCGAACGCCGCGCCGGCCAGCAGCTCCGTGGGGTCCGGGGGAAGCTCGCCCGCGCCCAGGAACGACAGGCCGGGCGCGGCCTCCTCCAGCAGGGCCTGCTCCAGGGCCGCGGTGCCGCGCAGCACCTCCTGAAGGCCGGGGATGCGCGCCTCGCGGAAGCAGCGGTGCAGCCAGCCTCCGCGCAGGTTCGCGTCCGCCAGCAGCACGCGCTGGCCCGTCTCCGCCAGCACCCACGCCAGGTTGAGGGCGAGGAAGGACGTCCCCGCGCCAGGGGCCGTGCCGGTGAGGGTGATGACGTTGCGCCCCGCGGCCTTCATCGCCAACTGGAGCCGGGTCCTCAGGCCGCGCACGCTTTCGATGGTGATGTCGCGGGGGGCGCTCCGCGCGAGGACGAGGGACGGCGCGCGAGGGTTCATCGCGCGGCGGGGGCCCACGGGCACGCTGGCGAGGACGGGCACCGCGAGCGCGGACTCCAGGGCCGCGGGGTCGGCGACGCCCGGGCGCAGCGCCTGCCGCGCGAAGGCCAGCGCGACGCCGAGCGCCAGCCCCAGCACCCCGCTGACCGCGAGCACGCCCGGCTTCGTGGGGCGCACGGGCAGCTTCGTCACCACGGGGGGATCGATGATGCGCGCGTGGGTGAGGGTGCTGGACTTGAGCACCCGGTACTCCTGGGCCTTGTTGTGCAACTGGAGGTACAGCTCGTTGGCGACCTTCACGTCGCGCGTGAGCTGGGCGGACATGCGCTCGGCGTCGGGCATGCCCTTGAGCCGGGTGTCCAGGGCGGTGCGCTCCATGCGCAGCCGCGCCAGCTTGCGCTCCGTGGCCACCAGCAGCGGGTGGTGTTCGGTGAAGCGCTGCCGCAGCTCCGAGCGCTCCAGCGCGAGCGCGGAGATGTCCTTGTCCAGGTCCACGCTCCGGTTGAGGACGGCCTGCGCCTCCATCCCCAGGTCCACGCCGCCCTTGCCGGTGCGGTAGTCGCGCAGCGCGGCCTCCGCCTGGTCCAGGCCCTGGCGCAGGCCGGGCAGCTGGCTGTCCAGGAACGACAGGGTGCGGCCCGCCTCCTCGCTGCGGCGCTCCACGTTGGTGCGCACGTACGCGTCCGCGATGGTCCGCAGCGTGGTGGTGGCCTGCACGGGGTCCGGCCCCTCCAGGGCCAGCGTGAGGACGCCCGTGCCGGGGCCCTTCTCGCTCATGCGCAGCGTGCGCTGCAGCTCCTCCACCACCGCCAGCTTCGAGCGCCGCGTCACCTGGAAGCGCGTCCCCGGCCGGGCATGCAGCTCGGTGACGAACAGCTCCACCTCGTGCGACGCGCCTTCCTCCGTGCGGGCGCCGGTGCCCGCGACGCCGTGGATGATGGCGCGGGCGTCCGGGTCCCAGAGCGTGTACGCGCCGTCCTCCCCCGCCACGAGCGTCAGCGGCACGTCCTCCCACGCCGGGGGCACGCTCAGCCGCTCCACCTGGAGCTGCTCGCCGCCCCAGGCGTAGCCCGCCAGGCCCCACCAGGGCACCGCCGCCAGCTCCGGCCCTTCGTGCGCGCGGGCGTACGCCGCGCCCACGAAGGGGAAATAGCGCGGCTCCACGCTCACGCCCAGGTTCAGGGAGTCCGCCACGCGCCCCAGCAGGGCGCGCGAGCCCAGGACCTCCATCTCCGTGGCCGCCACGCCGGGCGCGTCGGCGAGCAGCTCGTCCAGCTGGCCCAGGCCGCTGCCCTTCTGCTCAATCTGCAGGACGGCGTTGGCCCGGTACACGGGCGGCGTGGTGAGCAGGTACAGGGCGCCCAGGCAGAGGGACAGCGCGACGGACGCCGCGATCGTGCCGCGGCGCTCTCTCAGGATGGCCAGGTATCGGCCCAATCCCAACTCATCTTCGGGTGTGGCGGGGCGCGGGGATGCCATGCGTTGGGTGGGGCTCGTCATGGTTCGTTGATGATGATGGTTCTGTCTCCGATATCCACTGCCTGCCAGAGCAGCTGAACTGTTGGCTGGATTTGTTGGATGATGCGATTCCAGCGTGTCAGGTCGTAGGCGGAGACGAAGATGACGTCGCGCGGCTGTAATTGGAATTGTGTCGCCAGGAGCAGCGCGTCCGGCGACTTCGCGTTCAGCTTGAAGATGGAGGGCCGGTCGAAGCTGCCGCGGATGACATACACGCGGGCCGGGTTGGAGGTGAGCGGGTCGAAGCCCTCGGTGTCGCCAATGGCTTCCGCCAGCGTCATCCGCCCCTTCACCATCACGCGCGAGGAGGGCTTGCGGACCTCTCCCAGCACGAAGACCTTGTTGCGGCTGCGGTCCATCACGTTGACGATGTCGCCGTCCTGGAGCAGCCAGTTCTGGCTCACGTCTCCCTGTTCGTAGAGGGCCTGCAGATCGAGCGTGAAGGTGGCGCCGCCCCGGCTGAGGGTGACGGCGCGCAGGTCCGCCTCCGCGGAGAAGCCCCGCGCCTGGCTGATGGCGTCCTGCACGCGCATGGGCACGTCGGTGATGGGCAGGGTGCCGGGGGCCACCACCTCCCCCGTCACCTGCACCTTCTGCCCGCGGAAGCCCACCACGCGCACGTCCAGCTGGGGCTTCTCGATGACGCTGGCCAGCCGCTGGGTGAGCAGCTCGCGGATCTCCCGCAGCGTCTTGCCCGCGACGGAGATGACGCCCACGTGGGGATAGAAGATGGTCCCATCCGCCGCCACGGGGTGGCCGGTGGCCTCCGCGGGGCGGAACTCGCCGGCCGGGATGGTGAGCTCCGGGTGGTCCCAGACGATGACGCTCAGCACGTCGTGCGCCGCCACCCGGTAGTCATAGTCCGCGGCCACCCGGGCCAGCGGATCCACCAGCGGCATGGGCCGCAAGTGCTTGCGGGCCTCCTGCTGCTGGTGGCGGATGAGGGCCGCGTCGATGGTAACGATTTCGTACGCGCCAGCCGTGCCCGCGTCTGCCATTCCCGAGTAGCGCTCCCGGAAGGCATCCTCGTCCATATGCATTCCCGGGCCCCAGGCGCATGCGCTCAGGCAACACACCGTGGCCAATAACAGGAAGTGTTTCATGGGGAGTCAATCATCGGGATGAGGGCTGCGATCGTAAACCCGATTAATGACAAATGTCTGGAAGGTGCTAGGGCTCGCTGGCGAGGTGACACAGGCCCCGCCCTGGAGGGCCGGGCGCGGCGGGAAACGCTGGAATCATGACATCCGCGCCGTACTCCGGGGGGCGATGACGGCCCTGGGTTCAATCCCCATACCCTTCTGTCTGTTTCCAAGAATCATCCGGCACGCGCGTTCCTGCCTGGGGGAGCATTCATGAATTCGGCGAGACCGTGGCGTGCCGTCCTCATCCCTGATGGCGGCCAGCGGGCTGTTTCGTCTGACTATTTTCGCTCCGAGCAGCACCTGCGCGCGGAAGGGGTGACTCACAGTCTCGTCGTGGAGGACGGAGAGGGGCGGGGCCTGCGGGTGCCGCTCATCGTGCGGCCCATTGAAGGGACGCACTACCGGGATGCGGTTTCTCCGTATGGCTTTCCCGGGGCGGAGCTGAGCGGGCTCTCCGGGGTGCCGGTGGACGGCATTGACTGGCGGGGCACGGAGCTGGTCAGCATCTTCCTGCGCGACCGCATTGGCGGGCCGTATTGCTTCTCCGGGGGCCACCTGCGCTCGGAGGTGTGTCTCATCGACCCGAAGCGGCCGGTGAAGTTCCGCAGCGACCACGGCGCGGACATCCGCCGCAACAGCCGGCGCGGCTATCTCAGCTCGGTGGTGCCCGCGAGGGACTCCACGCGGGAGCAGCGCGAGGCGCTCAAGTCCATCTACCGGCAGACCATGGCCCGCAACCAGGCCGGGGGGCGGTACTACTTCACCGACGACTGGTTCGCGGAGGTCTTCACCAGTCCCCTGGCGTGGCTGGTGACGACGCTCGCGCCGGACGGGACGGTGGCCTCCGCCGCGCTGGTGGTGCTGAGCGACGGGTTGTTGCACAACTTCCTTGGCGGCACGGTGGACGCGCACCTGGTGCACTCGCCGGCGAAGAACGAGTTCCCGCTGATGGTGGAGCTGGCGGCGAAGCTGGATGCCTGCGTGCACCTGGGCGGCGGCGTGCGCCCGGGGGACGGCATCGAGCGGTTCAAGCGCGGCTTCGCCAACGCGACGTCCCACTTCTACACGCACGACCTCATCTGCGACCCGGTGGCCTACGCGCAGCTGTCCCAGGGGCACGCGGGCGAGGGCTTCTTCCCGGCGTACCGGGCGCCGCGTTCCTGACGTTTCCGAGAGGTTGGTGGAGGGGTGCCCATGGTCCTGTCACTTCCCCAGCTCCGCGATGTCGCGGAGGCCCGCTTCACGTGTCTCACGGAGCGGGAGCTCGCCGAGTGCCGGCGCGAAGAGGGCGTTCGCGTCATCGCCCACCGGGGGCATTTCTGGGAGCAGTCCGGCGCGCCCGGCTTCTTCCAGCCGGTGCACCTGCTGGCGCGGCTGACGCCGGACGAGGCCACGCCGCCCACGCCGCTGGCCTGGGGCTACCGCGCGGCGCTGACGCCGGAGACGGCGAACGTCGCCACCGGCAGGGTTCCCGTGGTGCGGCTGAAGGACCTGGACACGTATGACATGGGCCGGCTCCACTCGAACCGGCGCAGCAAGCTGCGCAAGTGCCAGCGCACGGTGCGCATCGTCCAGCTCACGGGGCCGTCGCTGCTCCTGGAGCAGGGCTACCCCGTGGTCCGTGATGCCCTGACGCGCACGCAGCACAAGAAGGTCCCCACGCTGGACGAGTACCTCAAGAACCTCCGGCAGTACTTCATGTCCGACCACTGGTGCGTGCTGGCGGGGCTGGTGGACGACAAGCTGGGAGGCTACCTGGACGGGTACATCGTGGATGGCATCGCGTATGGCTTCAGCGCCTATTACGCGACGTGGGCGCTGCCCACGAACATCTCCACCGGCCTCATCTACGAGTTCGCGCAGCTCTGCCGCCGGCTGGGGGCGAAGACGCTGGTGGGCGGGCTGCATACGCGCGAAGCGGCCCAACTGGAGCAGTTCAAGGACGAGCTGGGCTTCGTCGTGGATCCGGTGCCCATCCAGTGGGGCATGAACCCGCTGGCGCGCGCGTTCATCCGCTGGCACCGCCCGCACGCGTACTACCGGCTGACGGGCCAGGCCTGAACGGGCTGCGGCGTCATCACGACCTTGATGCAGAAATCCTCCTTGTCGCGGAACTGCTTGTAGAGGGCGGGGCCGTCCGACAGCTTCGCGCGGTGGGTGTGCGGCTGGCCCGTCTTCATGGTCCGGCCCTTGTTGACGAAGGCGCCCATGGGGACCTTGTCCAGGAAGCCCACGTAGGCGCCGGGCACGGAGGCGGTGCCGCCCTTGCGGCAGCAGGGGAGGGCCTGGCGCGGCGCGTGGGGCCGGGGGGATTGCGTCAGGCCCGGCGGGGACAGGGCGGAATCAACGTCCGGGGATGCAATGGCCCCCCTGGACGATGCAAAGAAGGGGTGTGAGCCCTTCCGCGCGCGTCCTCGACCTCGGCCGTTATCTGGGTACGCCCCTCCAGCGTGTGGAGGTGGCGGGGCTCGTGCTCACGGAGAGCACTTACGCGCCGGGTGTCCGGCTCCCGTCCCACCAGGACCGGCACGCGGGCTTCCGGCTGACGCTGGAAGGAGGCTTCACGGACGTGGTGGAGGGCCGCGCGCGGGAGTGTCCGGCCCGGTCGGTCGCCTTCCAGGCGCCCGGGCTGGAGCACGCGCAGCGCATCCGGGACGTGCGCACGCGCACCTTCAACATCGACTTCTCCGAGGAGTCCTGGCGGTCGCGGAGCGCGCTCGCCTCGGGGTTGGATCCGCGGGTGGACCTGACGTCGGCGCGGCTGTCCGCGCTGGGGGCGCGCGTGTACCAGGAGTTCCGGCGCGCGGACGACGTGGCGGCGCTGGCCATCGAAGGGCTGACGCTGGAGCTGCTGGCGGAGGCGGTGCGTGCGTCGGCCCCTCCGCGGGAGTCCGGTGTCCCTCCGTGGTTGGGGCGAGCCCGGGAGCTGCTGGACGCGGTGAGAGGGCCGCCGCCCACGCTCGCGGCGCTGGCTCGGGAGGTGGGGGTGAGCCCGCTGCGCCTGGGGCGGGCCTTTCGCCAGGCCTGGCGGTGCAGTCCGGCGGAGTACCTGCGGCGGTCCCGGCTGGAGCGCGCGAGCCGGGCGCTGCGCGAGACGCAGCAGCCGCTGGGCGACATCGCGCTGGAGGCGGGTTACTGCGACCAGAGCCACCTGACGCGCGAGTTCCGCCGCCGCCTGCACGTCACCCCGGCGGAGTACCGGCGGATGGCGGGACGTGCATCCGGTTCCACGCGGTAGGTTTCGTCCAAGACGGCGCCAGGCGGTTGGTCCTATCTGCCGGGCATGACCCTGGAATCGTCTTCCTTGCGCCGCGCCGTGGCCCTGTTCGCGGCGCTGATGTGGACCGCCTGCGCGGGCTCCCGGCCCGCCCCTGTGTCTTCGGAGCCGGCCGTGCGTCGCGTGGGCTCCGGGCGCACGCAGTGGGTGCTGCGGCCGTCCGAGGCCTACGACGCGCTGTGCCTGGTGAACGTGCTGCGCGGCGATGCGTTCTACACGCGCTTCCATCCCGCTGAGTTCCAGCGCTTCTCCGCGCTGTTGGACGCACGGGAGCGGGCGGCGCTCGCGCACCTCACCGAGCGCATGGCGAAGCGGGGCGGGAAGATGGTGGGGCCGTTCCTGACGCTGGTCTTCTCCGTCACGGGACCCTCCACGGTGCAGGACCTGGCGCGGACGGTGGCGGATGACGCCGCGTGGCGCCGGATGCGGGAGGACTTCCTGGCTACGTCATATGGTCGGGAGGACGGCTTCGCGGAGATGGAGGACGTGCGGGAGGACCTGGGCGTCCTGCTGGCGTTCCTGAAGCGCGTGGAGTTCCCGCGCATCTGGAGGACGGAGTACCTGCCGCAGGTGGAGCAGGCCATCGCGGGGCTGGCGGAGCGGGTGGCGCCGCACGACGTGGTGGGCTGGGACGAAGCGGTGCTGGGGCGGGAGCTCCAGGTGCCGGCGTTGAGCGCGCACGTCCTGAAGTTCGCGAAGCCGCACGGCATCCGGGTGACGGGGTGGAACTTCCTCACGGACGCGACCTATCCGGCGGATGTCACCGTGAAGACGGCGGTGCATGAGCTGTTGCATCCGCCGTTCACGCGCGAGGGTGCATTGGACGCGAAGCTGACCGCGCTGGAGGCGGACCCCTACTTCCAGCGGCTCCTGCGCGAGCATGATCCCGCGTTCGGCTACACCACGGCGCGGGGCCTGACGGAGGAGGACTGCGCGGAGGCCATCGACGTCTACGTCAGCGAGCGGGAGGGCCTGCTGCGCGACCGGGACGGCCGGCCGCTCACGGGGGCGGAGTTCTTCCGCGACCACGATGACGGCCTGCACGTCCTGGCCTTCGTGCTCTACGAGGAGCTGAAGCGCGCGGGCCCCTCACGGGGAGGGACCTACGAGGCCTTCCTGCTGGGGCTCTTCGAACGGGGCGTGCTCGAGCCCGGCGCGCTGGAGCGCCGCTTTCGCGCCTCCCCGGGCCACTACCCCGTGAAGGCGCTGGGCGAAGCGGCGGCTCCGTGATGCCGGCGATGGCTCAGAAGCACTCGCGCGCGTCGGTGAAGGCCGGGCAATAGGTGTCCTGGCCATTGCAGGACACGCCGCCGCACACCTTGGAGTTCAGCGGCTGGAGCATGTGGGCGTTGAGGCCCGTGCAGCTCAGGACCGTGTTGTTCGCCTCGCAGTAGAAGGTCACCGTCTGCGGCGACGGACAGTTCGTCCACTGCCCGTCGCACTTCACCGCCTGGCCCTCCACCGCCTCGCAGTGATTGCCCGAGCAGGACACCGACGTCCCGCCAGGACACGACGCCGTGCAGACGGCCATGGCCGTGACCTCGGAGCCTTCTTGTGGCTGGAGCGCCTCCTCCGCCTCCATCGGCCCTCCACATGCCACGGTCTGAAGGCCCAGCACCGCCATCGCAGCGAACAGGAAACGCTTCATCTCAGACTCCTCCATGAGAAGGTTGTAAAACCGAATATACCGGAAGGGTCGTCGAGGCAGGCGTCGCACGCTGGATTCACGGTGGGGTGTCCTGGGCGGTGGCCCTGTTCACTCGTTCCTGGAGCGCCTTCCAGCCGCGGTCGCCCGCTTCACGGGCCCGGTCGAGGGTCTCGCCCGCGCCCTGGGCCAGCTGCTCCGGAGAGAGCCGCGCCGTGCGTTGGCGCACGCGGTCCATCCAGACGAGCGGGGCGTAGAGCTGCTTCGTCCGCTCCGGGCCCAGCAGCACGGTGAGCACGTGCTCCAGACCTCCGGCTCGCGCGAGCAGCGTCCGGCCCAGGAGCAGCGTCGCGCCTGTCTGCAGGAACAGCGGCAGGCTGTCGCCGTGCTTGCGCAGGGACTCCGCGGTGTCGTGCACCTCGCGTCGCTCCGCCTCCTCCAGGTAGGGGCTGGCGGCGAGCTTGTCGAGCGACGCCGCGGCCTCCTCGTAGCGTCCTCGACGCGTGTGGATGAAGGCCCAGCCCCACCACGTCAGCTCGTTCTCCACGCCCAGCGACTGGAGCGCGCGCAGCCCCTGCTCGATGTCGTCCTCGGCGGCGCGCTCGCGCTTCAGGCCCATGCGGTTCCACGCGCGCAGGAAGTGCCCGGTCGCGAGCAAGGCCTCCCGCGATTGCGCGGGCGTGCCCTGCTGGATGGAGGGGAAGGCTTCGGGTGGCAGGCGCTCCGTCTCGGTGAGGAAGCCGGTCAATTCCTCCTCGGCGGCGTAGTGGTAGCCCGCCAGGCAGAAGGAGACGCCCCGGCTCGCCTGCACCGCGGCGCGCAGGGGCGCGGGCCAGGTGGGGGCGGGCGTGGCGCGCGACAGTTCATAGAAGACGAGCTCCGTGGCCGGGACGCGGTCCGACTTCTCCGTGATGTCCAGCGCCAGCAGGACAGCGGCGAGGGCGGCGTGCTCCTGGCCCGCGTCGTAGGACGGCAGCGGCGGGGGCTTGCCGGAGGCCCACCGGTTCCACAGGAGGGGGAACTCGTCCTCGTCGCGCGTCTGGAGGGTCTTGCGCGCCTTGTAGAAGGCGATGCCCAGGTCCAGGTACGTGCGGGCCGCCGCGCGCGTCGCTTCGTCGGTGAGAGGCTTGTCCGGCAGCGAGCGCGTTTCGGCCAGGGCCTTCCAGAGGAGGGCGACCTCCTCCGGGGCCTTGGGGTCCCCGTCCGCGCGCACGGTGAGCTTGAGCGCGCGGTAGGGTACGAGCGCGATGGAGTCACGAAGGCGCTGGTCGATCTCCGCGCGCTCCTTCGCGGCGCGTTCGGCGTCTGTCTTCTGGCAGCCGCCGCACGCGGTGAGTCCCACGAGGACGATGGCGGCGATGCGGTGGATCAGTCCCCGGTGTGCACGGGCGGAGTCCTTCATGCCCGCGCACGGTAGCATCCGCCCTCCCGAGGCCGGAGCCTCCTTCCTCGCCGTGCGGACTAACGCAGGTCGAGCAGCGCGGCGAAGAGCTCGCGCGGCTCCAACCCGGGCGGCATGTCTGGAGGAAAGGGCCTTCCCGCGGCCCGACTCGCTCTCGCGGTGATGCCTGACGGAGCTGTTTCGGGAAGGCTTGCCTCAGTGGGGGGCGGACCCGTAAAGCGCCACTCCATGTCGAACCCTTCCGAACTCCTCCGCGCGGAGCTGCGGCCCTATCTGCGCGGCCATCCGACGGCGTCCGTGTGCGCGGCGATGACGTGGCGAGGCGCGCTGCACGTCGAAGGCTTCCGCGGCAAGGGGACGCCTCCGGCCACGGATGCCCTCTTCTCCCTGGGGTCGCTCACGGAGGTCTTCACGGCGGCGCTGCTGTCGGTGATGGTGGAGCGGGGCGACGTGCGGCTCGACGAGCCCCTGGGGAACCTGATTCCCCAGTCGCTGTTGAATGACGAGGTCGCGCGGGGCATCACGCTGGAGCAACTGGCGACGCACACCTCCGGGCTGCCGCACCTGCCGCCGAACCTGGCCTCGGCGCCCCAGAATCCGGACGACCCGTTCGGCCAGTACTCCGCGAGCCACTTCGGCGAGTTCCTCCGCGGCTACCACCCCCGGCAGCCGCCGCCGCGCCCGTCCTCCGAGTCCTTCCTGGGCATGGGCGTGCTGGGGCACGCGCTCTCCCGGCGCATGGCGCTGAACTACGGGCACCTGATGCGGGACGTGCTGTGCAGGCCCATGGGGCTCGTGGACACTTCAGTGCGCGTGACGGAGGAGCTGGCCCCGCGCCTGTTGCAGGGCCACACCGCGCGAGGCAAGCCCGTACCCGCCTGGACCTTCCCGGCGCTCCCGGGCGGTGGCGGCCTGCACTCCACGGTGGGAGACGTGATGCGCTTCCTGGAGACGAACCTGGGGCGCGGTGAGAAGTCCTTCACGAAGGCCCTGTACCGGATGCAGGCGCCCCGGGTGAAGGCCGGAGCCTTCCAGCGGGGCCTGGGATGGAACGTGTCCCAGGTGCGTGGGAAGGACGTGGTGTGGCGCTCGTCGGTGATGGGGGGCTACGTGGGCTTCATGGGGCTCAGCGTCGCGGCGGACGCGGCCGTGGTCCTGCTCGCGGACCACGGCTGGTCGTTGTTCGCAGCGCTGCGGGGGCGCGTGCCCCTGGAGGCGCCGGGGCTCACGCTGCTGTCGCGGTTCCTGCCCTGAGCGGGCTCAGGGGATGGTGAAGCGGTAGACCTGGAAGCCGCCCGAGGACGCCATCTCGAAGTCACGCATGTTGCGCGGGGCGCCGTTCTCACCGCGCTGCGCGAGCTTGAAGTCGCCGGTGCCGTTGCTGGCCTGGAAGCGGAACTCGTACGAGCCCGGTTCGGTGGGCAGCGGGAGCGCGGACATCTTGGTCACGGCCAGGTTGGTGAAGCCCGGCAGCGTTTCACCGTCTGGACGGCGCACGGAGCCGATGGCGCGCAGGAAGGGCGAGCCGCCGGTCAGGATGAGGTACTGCGGGTCGGCGGTGCGCGCGGGCTTCACCGGTGTGGCGGGGGCGGGCTCGGGCTCCTCGGTGGGGCGGGCCGCGCCCTTGGCGCCGCGCTTCGACTTCGAGGGCTCTTCGCTGGGAGGGGCGGACGTCTCTTCAGGGGCCTCGGTGGGAGTGGCTTCGGCTTCGGAGGCCTTCTTCTTCGCGGCGCGGCCTGATGCCTTGCGCGAGGGAGTCTCGGCGGGAGCGGCTTCCGTGGCGGAAGGTGTTCCTTCCACGGTGGGCGCGGTGTCGGTGGTGCCCGTCTCCGCTTGCGGCGCGGGTGGGGCGGATTCCGTGATGCTCTCCGCGGAAGGCGTGGAGGCGGGAGCGTCTTCGGCGGAGGTCTTCTTCGCGGAGGAACCCTTGGACGTCTTGCCTGCGCGCTTCGATGGCGCGGCGTGGGTGTCAGCCTTCAGCTCCGACGTCTCCGCGCTCGCGGCGGTCGGCTCCGGGGCTTGAGGAAGCTGTTCGGCGGGCGGCGGCGCGGGAGCCTTCTGGCTCTCCTCCGTCGGCGCGGATTCAGTAGAGGGAACCTTGGAGGACTTCGAAGGAGCGGCCTTCGGGCCCTTCTTGGCCGAAGCAGGCTCCGCCGCAGGCGCCTTCGGGGCTTCCGAAGCAGGAGTCTTCGCCGACCGGGTAGAGGACTTCGCGGTAGCGGCCTTGGGAGTCGGCTCCGTGGACTTCACGGCGGAAGTCTTCGGAGCCGTTGCCGCGGCCTTCGTCGAACGCGCCTTCGTGGGCTGCGCAGCAGGCTTCGCGCCTCCGGCCTTCGGAGCCTGCACGGCCGGCTTCGCGGTCGAAGCCTTTGGAGCCGGTGCGGAGGACTTCGTGATGGCGCCCTTCGATGCCGGTGCGGCAGGCTTCGCGGCGGAAGCCTTCGGCGCCTTGGCCGTGGATGCCTTTGCGGCGGGCTTTGCGACAGGCTTTGCCTTGGTGGCCGGAGCCTTCGTCGCCGCGCTCTTCACCTCCTTCGCGGCCTGCTTCAGCTTCGAGGTCGCGGCCTTCAGGGCCTGCGCCACCGGCTTCGCGATCGCGGCCTTCTTCACCGGAGCAGGGGCCTTGCCCCCGGCAGGACGGCCCCCGGACTTCGTGGCGGCCTTGCCGGCAGCACTGCGGGACTTGGACGTATCGGAGGAGGCGGAGGGTCGGGTCGGGCGGCGCTGGGCCATAAAGTCATCCTCGGAGGACCCGAGCGGTCGGCGCCGTCGGCCCTCGTCCCCCGATGGCTAGTGCAGCCACCGCCGCGCTGCAAGGCAGACGTGCGGCGCGCGCACGCTTCCTGTCGCCCGGAGGTCTCACCGGCCTCGTGACCGCCGCACTGCTTGCCCTCTCCACCGCCCATGGCTTCATCGAGCCAACCCTTCCAGGTGGGCGATGGCGTCGGCGAGCACGTGGCGGAAGTAGCTGTCCGCATTGCCAGGTGGGTCCTGGAGGCGACGGAGCAGCGGCAGGAGCGAGAGGTCCTCCAGCGCCTGGGCCGCCTCGACGGCCAGGACGACGACCTCCTTCCCCTCCAACTCGCGGCGCAGCGGCTCCAGGACGCGCGGGTCCTTGCGCATCGCCAGTCCCACCAGGGCCTCGCCGCGAAGCTCCATGTTGGACTCCGTGAGTCGGTCGAACAACGCATCCCGAAGCTCGGGCGTGTCTACCTCCTCCGCCTGGCTGCCCAGGCTGAAGGTCGCCCAGTTGCGGACGTCCTCGTCGCTGTCTCGGGAGAGTTCAATCAAGGTCTGGATGGCGACCGGATCCCGGTGGGGCATCATCCCCATGACCACGCCCATCCGGACGTCCTCGTTCGGGTGGTGCTTCAGCGACTGAAGGGCGGGAACCGCCCGCGCATCCCGGAGGTGCCCCAGGGCCACGCCCATTGAACCCAGGACGGCGGCATCCTGCTCCGTGGCCAGTGCGGACAGGACTTCATCCGCGCACTTCGTCCTGAGTGCGTCGCTGCGTCTCCGCCCGCCCAGTTGCGCGAGGATGTCCGTGCCGCGTCCACGCTCGCGTGAAGACGCGGAGTGCAGCAACCTGACGGTGGCCTCGAACACCTCCTCGCCACCCCGAAAGTGTAATTCGAAGATGGCTTCCCAGGCCGTTTCATCCTCCTCGTCATCCTGTAACGCGAGGTCAATCAGTTCCGGGATGGGGCGGTCTTTCACGGCGCGCGACCTCATCAGACTGTCGATGGCGAAGTTGATGGCGTCCTCGAAGGCTTCGTCCATGAGGTAGGCCGTCGCCCGGGCGGGAATCTCCACTCATGTGAGGTCTTGCGGCCAGGCGCTGGTGTCGCCATCCGAGTACACGGGGGCCACCTTCTGTGTTTCACCGTCCCAGTAGAAACGGAACTTCGACCAGGGCGCCTTGTGGCCTGTGGCGTCGAACCGGTTGAAGGACGGATCGAAACGCGTCCCCTTGCCCAGGGTCTTGGAGTCGGTGTTCACGTTCGCACGACGCGCCAGGACCTCCGTGCGCAGGCCCTTTTCCTTGAGCTCGCGGTGGAACACCGCCGCGAAGGACCTCGTGTCCATGGGCGCCCGCCGGGCCGCGTCGATCCGCTGCTCGTTCACCTCCTGGGACTCGCTCGCGTTGTAGAGGGGCGGGATGTAGCCCGCGCCGTAACAGCTCACCACGCTGATGCAGGTGACCTGGCTGATGCGGAGGGTGTTCCTCACGAAGACAGCCATGTGCGCGCCAGGAAGGCCCGCGAAGTTGAAGCCGTCATCGCCGTGGGCCACCAGGTACAACCGGCAGGGCGCCTTCTTGGTGTTGATCACGAAGCACTTCTCGACCGTCGCCGCGTTCTCGGTCTGGTTCTCCGCCTTCTTGGCGTTCTGGATGGCCAGCTTGTCACTGGGGGAGATGGCCATGAGGTCATGCGTGGCGGGCTCGAAGATATTGCCCTTCCTGAGATGGACATGGATGAGGCTGGAGATGTCCGGATGCTTGCGCTGCAGGTCCTGCGCGATGGTCTCGATGGCCGCGTCCCCGGTGCCCGTGAGGACGGCGACGACGAGCTGGTGCGTGAAGCGCTTCGACTTGCGCTGAACGCTGGGAGGGCTGCTCGTGGAAGAGGCGCCGAAGGACAAGCCCGGAAACGAGCCGAAGGAGAACGGTGAGGGGGAAGGCGTCGACCCTCCGGTCGAGCCGGACGACGAGGATGAGGGCCCGAACGTGAAGTTGAAGGTCGGCGGCGGGGAAGAGGACGGGGGGAAGGTGAAGGTAAAGGTCGGTGTGGGGGAGGAGGACGGAGGGTCGGAGATGACGGTCGTCGGTGGCGGCAGCTGGGGCGAGGGCGTCGGCCCGAAGCTGAAAGAGGGTTGCGGAGGAGGCGAGGGCAGCAGGTGGAACGGCGATGGGGACGGAGGAGGCAAGGGCGGCGGTGTGAAGCCGCTCGACCCGGAGGTTCCACTGCCACCCCTCTTCTTGGGGACGTAACCCGTCCCGCTGTAGTCCACCTTGAAGGCGGGCTGGGTCTGCGCGCCACCACACTGCGGGCAGTAGGCGTGCACGTCGCGGTCGAAGAGGGAGCCACACAGCAGGCACTTGAGGATGACGGGCATGGAAGCGGCTCCGAGGCCAGGCTCCCATCGTAATCCCAAGGGAGGGTTTGACCCGAATGGCCCGGTCCTTCCCTCCATGCCTTCGGACCCATTTCCGGGAGGCTTTACCCCCAATGCATCCCCCTCGTTCGTCGTCCCGTGCGGCGCTCGCCGTGCTCCTGCTGCTTTTGCCCACCCTGGCGCTGGCCGCGGACCGGGGCGCCTGGGCACCGGGCGTCGCCTACGCCGTGGGCGACATCGCGTCCTATGGCGGCAAGGGCTACGACTGCCGGCAGGCCCACACGTCCCTGGTAGGCTGGGAGCCGCCCAACGTGCTCGCCCTGTGGCTGGAGCGCACGGGCACGCCCCCTCCCGCCGACACGCAGGCCCCCACGGCGCCGGGCTCCCTGCGCTCCACGGGCGTGACGGCCTCCAGCGTGTCCCTGGCGTTCAACGCGTCCACCGACAACGTGGGCGTCACCGGCTATGAAATCTTCATCAACGGTGGCACCAGCGCGGCGGCCACCACCACCGCGACCAGCGTCACCGTGACGGGGCTCGCCGCCAACACCGTCTATACGTTCACCGCGAAGGCACGCGACGCTGCCGGCAACCGCTCCGTCGCGAGCAACACCGTCGCCGTGACGACAGGCAACACCGCGCCCTCGGGCAGCAAGGTGCTGGTCGGCTACTGGCACAACTTCGACAACGGCTCCACGAACATCCGGCTGCGCGACGTGTCCTCCAAGTTCAACGTCATCCAGGTGGCCTTCGCGGAGCCGGTGGCGGGCGCGCCTTCGGGCACCATGGGCTTCACCCCCTACAACGCCACCGTGGCTGACTTCAAAGCGGACATCGCCACGCTGAAGGCGCAGGGCCGCAAGGTGCTCATCTCCCTGGGCGGCGCCAACGGCACCATCCACCTGGATGACGCGGCGGCGCGGCAGGCCTTCGTCACCAGCATGCAGGGGCTCATCAACACGTATGGCTTTGACGGCCTGGACCTGGACCTGGAGGGCGCGTCGCTGGCGCTCAACGGCGGGGACACAGATTTCCGCAACCCCACCACGCCGCGCATCCAGAACCTCATCGCCGGCACGCGCCAGTTGCTCAATGACAACGGCGCGGGCTTCCTGCTCACCATGGCGCCGGAGACCGCCTACGTGCAGGGCGGCTACGCGGCCTATGGCGGCCCGTGGGGGGCGTACCTCCCCGTCATCCACGCGCTGCGCGACCGGCTGACGTACCTGCACGTGCAGCACTACAACACCGGCACCGTGATGGCGCTGGACGGCCGCGCCTACGCGCAGGGGACGCCGGACTTCCACGTGGCCATGGCGGAGATGCTGCTCCAGGGCTTCCCCGTGGGCGGCAACGCGAGCGCCATCTTCCCCGCGCTCCGGCCGGAGCAGGTCGTCATCGGCCTGCCGTCCTCACCGCAGGCCGCGGGCGGTGGCTATACGACTCCCGCCAACGTGCAGAAGGCGCTGGACTACCTGATGAAGGGCCAGTCCTTCGGAGGCACCTACGTGCTGCGCCAGCCCGGCGGCTACCCGGGCTTCAAGGGGCTGATGACCTGGTCCATCAATTGGGACGCCTTCACGAACTTCGAGTTCTCCAACAGCCACCGCGCCTACCTGGACACCTACCGGTAGGCAGGTGGGGCCCTCCGTCCACCGGCGCGCGGCCGGTGGACGCGCCGCTCGTGCGCTCAAGTCTTCTTCAGCTTCTCACCCACCGCGGAGAGGAGCTGATCGAAGGACTCGGTGAACAGGCGGATGCCGTCGGTGGACAGCTCGTCGGTGACGGCCTTCATGGAGATGCCGGCCGCCTCCAGCTGGCGCATGGTCGCCTCCGCCGCGGGCAGGTCCTCCTCCAGGCTGGGGCGCACCTTGCCGTGGTCCCGGAACGCGTCGATGGTGGCCGGCGGCATGGTGTTCACCGTGTCCCGGCCGATGAGCTCCTCCACGTAGAGCACGTCGCGCAGCTTGGGGCTCTTGGTGCTGGTGCTCGCCCAGAGCACGCGCTGCACCTTCGCGCCCTTCGCCGCGAGCGCCTTCCAGCGCGCGCTCCCGAAGACCTCCTTGAAGGTCCGGTAGGCGAGCTTCGCGTTCGCGATGGCCACCTTGCCGCTCAGCCCCTCCAGCGCCTTCTGCTGCTCCGGCGCGGCGCCCGCCTTCCGCTTCTCAATCTCCTTGTCCACGATGGAGTCGATGCGGCTGACGAAGAACGACGCCACGCTCGCCACGCGGCTCACGTCCCCGCCGGACGCGGCGAGCTTCTCCAGCCCGGAGACGTAGGCCTCCGCGATCTGCTTGTAGCGCTCCTGGCTGAAGAGCAGCGTCACGTTGACGTTGATGCCCTCGGAGGTGAGCTGCTCGAAGGCCGGCAGGCCCGGCAGCGTGCCGGGGACCTTGATCATCACGTTGGGCCGCGCCAGCGTCTTCCACAGCCGCCGCGCCTCCTCCAGCGTGCCCTTCGTGTCCAGCGCAAGCTTGGGTGACACCTCCAGCGACGCGAAGCCGTCCTGTCCCTTCGTCGCGTCGTAGACCGGCTTGAGGATGTCCGCGGCGCCCTGCACGTCGCGTACGGCCAGCTTCTCGTAGAGGTCGTTGCCGGAGAGGCCCTGGCCCTTCGCGGCGTCGAAGAGGTCCTGGTAGTCGTCGCTGCCTGAGACGGCCTTCTGGAAGATGGTCGGGTTGGAGGTGAGCCCCTTGAGCCCGTCCTCGTCGATGTACTTCTTCAGCGTGCCCTTCGTGATGTAGCTGCGCTGGAGGTTGTCCACCCAGACGGATTGGCCGAACTCGGCGAGCTGTCGCAGCGGATTCATGGATTCTCCCGGCGGGGGCGCGAGGCGCCCGGATGACGTTTCCCAAACGTGCGCATGGTCCGCCCCGCGCGTCCGGCCGGGCGGGCAGGCACTCGCGGATTCTGCCTGCGAACAGGGCCAGCGGGGGGCGACGCTTCTCGCGGGGCCGGGCAGTCAACACAGTTACCCGCGGGGCAACCCCGTCCCACTCCAATCCCGGGAGCGAAACGATGGCGGATACCTTGGCGGACCTCGCGGCGCAGCTGCGCATCGACAGCATCCGCTGCACCACGGCGGCGGGCTCGGGCCACCCCAGCTCGTCCATGTCCGCGGCGGACATCATGGCCGTGCTGTTCCAGAAGTACCTGCGCTTCGACTTCCAGCAGCCGAAGGCGCACAACAACGACCGCTTCGTGCTCTCCAAGGGCCACGCCTGCCCGGTCCTCTACTCGGCCTTCAAGGCGGTGGGCGCCATCGATGACCGGGAATTGATGTCGCTGCGCAAGTTCGGCAGCCGGCTGGAGGGGCACCCGAACCCGCATGTGCTGCCGCTCGTGGACGTGGCCACCGGCTCGCTCGGACAGGGGCTGGCCATTGGCGTGGGCATGGCGCTGAGCGCGCGCATGGACGGGCTGCCCTTCCGCACCTACGTGCTCATGGGCGACAGCGAGACGGCGGAGGGCTCCGTGTGGGAGGCGTTCGACAAGGCCGGCCACTACAAGCTCGACAACCTGTGCGCCATCATCGACGTGAACCGCCTGGGACAGAGCCGTGAGACGGAGCTGGGCTGGAACCTGGAGGCCTACGCGGCCCGCGCCCGCGCCTTCGGGTGGAACGCCATCACGCTGGACGGGCATGACCTGGAGGCCATCGACCGCGCCTTCGCTGAAGCCCAGGCGAAGAAGGGCCAGCCTACCTGCCTCGTCTGCAAGACGGAGAAGGGGCACGGCTCCTCGCTCATCGCCAACGAGGACGGCTGGCACGGCAAGGCGCTGCCGGAGGACAAGGCGAAGGACGCCATCCGCGAGCTGGGCGGCGAGCGAAACGTCCGCATCCAGGTGAAGAAGCCGGAGGCGGTGAAGGCCACCGTGCACGACAAGCCCTCACCGTTGCAGTTGCCCACGTATGAAGTCGGCCAGAAGGAGGCCACGCGCAAGGCCTACGGCGACGCGCTGCTGGCGCTGGGCAACGCGCGGCCGGACGTGGTGGCGCTGGACGCGGAGGTGTCCAACTCCACGTACGCGAACGAGTTCCAGAAGGCGCACCCGCGGCGCTACTTCGAGATGTTCATCGCGGAGCAGAACATGGTGTCCAGCGCGGTGGGCATGGCGGTGCTGGGCAAGAAGGCCTTCGTCAGCACCTTCGCGGCCTTCCTGTCGCGCGCGTTTGATCAGGTGCGCATGGCGGCCATCTCCAACGCCACGGTGCACCTGTGCGGCAGCCACGCGGGCGTGTCCATTGGCGAGGACGGCCCGTCGCAGATGGCGCTGGAGGACCTGGCGATGATGCGCGCGGTGGGCGGCAGCACGGTGCTCTACCCGAGCGACCCCAACCAGACCGCGAAGCTGCTGGCCCAGGTGGTGGAGCGCCAGGGCATCACCTACCTGCGCACCACGCGGGAGAAGACGCCGGTGCTCTACCCCGCGACGGAGGACTTCCCCATTGGCGGCAGCAAGGTGGTGCGCCAGTCCGGCCAGGACGTGGCCACGGTGGTGGCCGCCGGCATCACGCTGCACGAAGCGCTCAAGGCCTACGAGACGCTGAAGAAGGACGGCGTCGCGGTGCGCGTCATCGACCTCTACTCGGTGAAGCCGGTGGACGCGAAGACGCTGCGCAAGGCCGCGCGCGAGACGCAAGGCCGGCTCATCGTGGTGGAGGACCACTGGGCGGAAGGGGGCCTGGCGGACGCGGTGCTGGAGGCCTTCACTGGCGAGCGCGAGCGGCTGCCCACGGTGGTGCGGCTCGCGGTGACGAAGATGCCCGGCTCCGGCAAGCCCGCGGAGCTGCTGGACGCCGCCGGAATCGACGCCGGGCACATCGTGGAGGCCGTCACCTCGCTGGTGGAGGAGGCGGCGGCCCAGGGTGGGGACGGCAGGGGCCGTCCGTCCGAGAACGCCTGGGGCCACACGAACGCGTAGCCCCGCGGAAGCGAACACGGGGGGATGACCGTGGGGTGCCCTTTCAATTCCAAAAGGGCAGTCCCCTCCTCGGAATACGACAGCCGTCCGCGCTCGCGGGCCCATGTCCGGGGCCCGGTGGCAAAGGCACCCTGGCCGCCGCTCCCAATCCGAGGTGCCGGGAATGCACGGGTCACGGTCGTGGTGGAGGGTGTTCCTGCCGCTGATGCTGGGCGGGGCGGTGGCGTGCGAAGTCGTGCCGGCCCCGGGAGCGTGGTCCGCGCAGGCTCCGGCGGATGAGGGCACCGGTGCCAGGAGGGCGCGGGAGCGGGTGGGCGCCCTCCAGGCCTCGGCCACCTTCGAGGCCACGTTGCGTGAGGAGGCCGCGCCGGAGCGCGGAGGGCTGAAGCCCGTGGAGCGGCTCGGCAAGCTGCTCTTCTTCGACCGCCGGCTCTCCGAGCCCACGGGCCAGGCCTGCGCCTTCTGTCATGACCCCGAGGTGGGCTGGACGGGCCCCGACCCGCGCATCAACGCCTCCGGAGCCGTGTACGAGGGCGCGGTGCAGGGGCGCTTTGGCAACCGCAAGCCGTCCTCAGCCGCCTATGCCGCGCAGGCTCCCATCCTCCACCGGGTGACGCCCGGGGAGGCCGACTTCGTGGGCGGCAACTTCTTGGATGGCCGCGCCACCGGCGAGGCCTTGGGCAACCCCGCCGCGGACCAGGCGCGGAGCCCCTTCCTCAACCCCGTGGAGCAGGACAACCCCAGCGAGGCCGCCGTGGTGGTCAAGGTCTGCGAAGGCCCGTACGGGGAGCTCTTCCGGACCGTCTGGGGGGCCCGCATCTGCGGCGACGTGCCGCGCGCGTATGACAGCATCGCGGGGTCCATCGCCGCGTACGAGGGCTCTCGCGAGGTCAACGCCTTCTCCTCGAGGTACGACGCATACCTCGCGGGCCGCGCGCGGCTCACTCCCCAGGAGCAGTGGGGGCTGAAGCTCTTCGAGGGCAAGGCCCATTGCGTGAACTGCCACCCGAGCCAGCGCGGCGCTCGCGGCGAGCCGCCGCTCTTCACGGACTCCACCTTCGACAACCTGGGCGTGCCGCGCAACCTGCTCAATCCCTGGTACTGGCAGCTCCCGTTCAACCCGGACGGCCCCTTCTGGATCGACCCCGGCCTGGGAGGCTTTCTCCAGACGCGCCAGGACTCCGCGCCCCTCGCGCGCGCCAACCTGGGCAAGGTCAAGGTGCCCACCCTGCGCAACGTGGACAAGCGCCCGTTCCCCGGCTTCACCAAGGCCTATATGCACAACGGCTCCTTCAAGAGCCTCGAGTCCGTCGTCCACTTCTACAACACGCGAGACGTCCTGCCGGTCTGCTTGGGGAGCGCGTCGGGGAGTCCCGGCGTGGACTGCTGGCCCATGCCGGAGGTGGGGCTGAACATCAATACGGAGGAGCTGGGCAACCTGGGCCTGTCGCCGCAAGAGGAGCAGGCCCTCGTCGCCTTCCTGCGCACGCTCTCGGACGGCTACGTCGAATGACAGGGGCGGCTCAGGGCTTCGGCTCCAGCCGGCTGGCCGTGCGCCACGCACCGAGCGCCCGCGCATAGTCCAGCGCGGTGCGCCGGTCCGCGTCCCGCTGCTCCGGGTTCGCGCCGCGCTGGAGCAGCAGCTCCATCACCTCCAATTTGTCGAACATGGCCGCGAACATCAGCGGCGTGCGGCCGTCCGGGCCCGCGCCGTCCACCTTCGCGCCCGCATCCAGCAGCACCGTGGCGACGGCCGCGTCGCCCTTGAAGGCCGAGCCCGCCAGCGGCGTCTGGCCGGAGTCGTTGGTCTGCTCCGGGGACGCGCCGCGTTCGAGCAGCAGGCGGGTGGCGTCCACGTGGCCGTGGTAGCTGGCCAGCATGAGCAGCGAGTCCCCCCGCTCGTTGCGCAGCCCCACCGGAATCCCGGCGTCGAGCATCCCGCGCAGCTTCGCGGCGTCGCCCGCGCGAGCGAACGTGAAGGCGGTCCTCGCGAGGTCCAGCAGGGCGGCGTCCCCGGCGCCCGGGGCCGCGGCGGTGTTCTTCGTGACGGTCGTGGAGCGCATGGTCGGCGGTCCTCGTGGCTAGCGCGCGCTGCGCTTCTGCTGGACGGAGTGGGCGATGCGCGAGCCGTACTCCTCGTCGGCCGCGCGGAAGTGGGCGATGGCCCGGGTGATGATGTCGTCGCGGCTCACCTGCGCCAGGCTGCCGGCGATGTTCTCCACCAGCCGTGCCTTCGCCGCCTCGTCCATCAGCCGGTAGAGGGCCCCGGCCTGGACGAAGTCGGTGTCCTCGGCGTGCCTGCCGTGGACGAAGGTGCCCGTCATGCCGCTCACCGCGTAGCCCGTGCCATCGCCCTCGTCCGTCTGCGCGGGGCCGTTGAAGCTGTTGGGCTCGTAGTTGGGGCCGCGTCCGCCGTTGCTGTCGAAGCGCATGGCGCCATCACGGCCGTAGTTGCGCGCGCCGCCCTTCACGCCCCTGGGCGCGTTCACCGGCAGCTGCGTGCTGTTGATGCCCAGCCGGTAGCGGTGCGCGTCGCCGTAGGCGAACAGGCGCGCCTGGAGCATCCGGTCCGGGGACGGGCCAATGCCGGGCACGAAGTGCGCCGGGTCGAGGGCCGCCTGCTCCACCTCCGCGAAGAAGTTCTCCGGGTTGCGGTTGAGCGTGAGCCTGCCCACCTCCATCAGCGGGTAGTCCTGGTACGGCCACACCTTGGTGAGGTCGAACGGGTTGAAGCGGTAGTTCGCGGCGTCCGCCTCCGGCATCACCTGCACCTTGAGCGTCCACGAGGGGAGCTCGCCCCGGTCGATGGCCTGGTACAGGTCACGCTGGTGGTGCTGCGGATCCCTGCCGCCAATGGCTTCCGCCTCCTGGGTGGTGAGGGTGCGGATGCCCTGGTCCGTCTTGAAGTGGAACTTCACCCAGAAGCGCTCGCCCTTCGCGTTCACCCACTGGAAGGTGTGTGAACCAAAGCCATCCATGTGGCGCAGCGTCGCGGGGATGCCGCGGTCGCCGAAGAGCCAGGTGAACTGGTGCGTGGCCTCCGGTGAGTAGGAGAAGAAATCCCAGACGTTGTCCGGCTCCTGGCAGTTCGTGTACGGGTCGTACTTCTGCGAGTGGATGAAGTCCGGGAACTTGATGCCGTCGCGAAGGAAGAACACCGGCGTGTTGTTGCCCACGAGGTCCCAGTTGCCGTCCTCCGTGTAGAAGCGCACCGCGAAGCCGCGCGGATCACGAGCGGTGTCCGGCGCGCCCTTGGAGCCTGCCACGGTGGAGAAGCGCAGGAAGGCTTCCGTCTTCTTGCCCACCGCGCTGAAGACCTTCATGCGGGTGAAGCGGGTGATGTCCCGGGTGACTTCGAAGGTGCCGTAGGCGCCGGAGCCCACCGCGTGCACCACGCGCTCCGGGATGCGCTCGCGGTTGAAGCGGGCCAGCTTCTCCAGCAGGTGGTGGTCCTGCAGCAGCACCGGACCGTTGGGGCCGGCCGTCTGCGAGTGCTGGTTGTTGGAGACCGGGGCGCCGGCTTCCGTGGTCAGGGTGGGACGCTGGGACATGGACGCTTTCCTTTGCGTGAGGCCTTCAGGGCGCTTCGACGGTGGGAAAGGTAGAGAGGTCCCGGTGATTGGGCCAAGACATCGTCTGGATGGGAGTGATAGTCAGGGCCTATCGGTTCCAAGGGAGGACCATGGCCTCGCTCAACGACCTCACCCTGCGGCAATTGGAGTACCTGGTGGCGGTGGCGGACACCCTGGGATTCCGGCGTGCGGCCGAGCGGTGCCACGTCTCCCAGCCAGCCCTGAGCGCGCAGGTGCAGCAGTTGGAGTCGGTGCTCGGCGTGAAGGTGTTCGAGCGGGACGCGCGCCGGGTGATGGTCACGCCCGAGGGCGGGGAGCTGGTGGCGCGGGCGCGGCGGGTGCTGACGGAGGCGGAGGACCTGCTCACGGCGGCGGCGCGGATGGGGGACCCGTTCGCGGGCCCGCTGCAGTTGGGCGCCATTCCCACGGTGGCGCCGTATGTGCTGCCGGAGGTGGTACCCGCGCTGGTGAGGCACTACCCGAAGCTCCAGCTGCGGCTGCGCGAGGAGAAGACGGCGGCCCTGGTGCGTGACATGGAGGAGGGCCGGCTGGACGCGGCGCTCCTGGCGCTGGACGCGGAGCTGGGGCGCAAGGTGGAGCACGCGGTCATCGCGGAGGATCCGTTCGTGGTCGCGGCTCCGCCGGGACATCCGCTGGAGAAGAAGAAGCAGGTGCAGCTGCGCGACCTGGATGACGAGGACGTGCTGCTCTTGGAGGACGGGCACTGCTTCCGCAGTCAGGCGCTGGCCCTGTGCACGCGCGTGGGCGCGCGAGAGGTGGACTTCCGCGCCACCAGCCTGACGACGCTCGCGCAGATGGTGATGGCGGCGGGCAGCGTTACGCTGTTACCCCGGCTGGCGGTGCCCACGGAGAACCGGCAGGGGCAACTGGTGGTGCGGCCCTTCGCGCCGCCGGCTCCGGGCCGGACGCTGGTGCTGGCGTGGCGTCCGGGGCACCCCCGGGCAGAGGCGCTGCGTGCCATCTCCGCGACGCTGCGCTCCGTGTGGCCCGGGAAGGCGAAGGTCAGCGCAGCGGCTTCTCCGAAGTGACGATGCCGTCCGCGTCCGCGTAGAGGTGGTGGCCGGGGATGAAGGTGACGCCGGCGAAGCGCACCTCCACGTCGCGCTGGCCCTCGTTGCGCTTGCCGCTCTTGAGTGGATGGGTGCCCAGCGCCTTCACGCCGATGGCGGTGCGGCCCACGTCCTCCGCGTCGCGGATGCAGCCGTTGACGACCACGCCGGCCCAGCCGTTCTTTTCACCCAGGGCCGCGAGCACGTCGCCCACCAGCGCGCAGCGGCGGCTGCCTCCGCCGTCCACCACCAGCACGCGCCCCTGGCCGGGCTCTTCCAATGCCTTGCGCACCAGCGAGTTGTCCTCCGGCGCGCGCACGGTGCTGATGGGTCCGAAGAAGCTCCGCCGCCCGCCGTAGTCGAGGAGGCCGGGCTCGGCGACCTGGAAGTGGGGCGTGCCCGCGTGGGCGTCACAGAGGTCGGCGGTCTTGAGGTCAGCGGTGTCACTCATGATTCGTAGGATGCACGCGCCGATAGGGGATGGCTGTGATTGTGCGCGCGGAGCTGTCTGTCCTGGCCGGGCGTTGTTCAAAACCCTATCGTCGGCGCCTTCCTGGGGGGAGTCCATGCACATGTGGTGCTCCTGGCCGGGACGTACTCCATCCAGATGAACGGCGAATGGCATGTGGAGCGCACGGACGCGCCGGGCGCCGCGCTGCCCGTCACCTTGGTGTCACCGAACCCGCTGACGTTCACCCTGGGCGACGGCGAGACGCGGCCTGCGCGCTTCCTCTTCAAGGTGCCGGGGGAGGCCTCCGCGAACGTGAGCATCGGCGTGGACACCGGCGGCTTGGATTTCTGGAACCATCGACATGGAGTCCGGCACCAAGCCGGTCCAGGTCCAGACCGCACCTGTGACGTTCCAACTGGGAGGCGCGGTCCCCGCGGTGGTGCTGACGCAGGTCGTGGCCCTCCTCCAGGGCCATTCGATGAACCCGGGCAGCTTGGGGTCCATCTCCGGCGCCGTCAGCAACGGCACCTTCTCGCCGCGGTAGCCCCTCACCGGCGTGCTCAAGGCCGGATGGCGACCTTGATCACGCCGTCCTTCCGCTGGCTGAACATCTCATACGCTTCGCGGATGTCCTTGAGCTGGAAGCGGTGCGTGAACATCGGCGTGAGGTCCATGCGCTTCGCGCGCACCACCTCCATCAGGCGCCGCATGCGCTCCTTGCCGCCCGGGCAGAGCGTGGTGACGATGCGGTGGTCCCCCAGCCCCGCCGCGAACGCGTCGTAGGGCATCTGCAACTTCCCGGAGTACACGCCCAGGCTGGACAGCGTGCCGCCCGGGTTCAGCGTGCGCAGCGCGCTCTCGAAGGTCTGCTGCGTGCCCAGCGCTTCGATGGCCACGTCCACGCCGCCGCCGGTGAGCCGCTTCACCTCCGCCACCACGTCCTGGTTCCGGAAGTCGAGCACCACGTCCGCGCCCAGCTTGCGCGCCATGGACAGGCGCGTCTCGTCCCCGTCCACGCCGATGACGAGCGAGGCCCCCATGAGCCGCGCCCCCACGGTGGAGCACAGGCCAATGGGCCCCTGCGCGAACACCACCACCGCGTCTCCAATCTTCACGCCGCCGGACTCCGCGCCGCTGAACCCCGTGGACGCGATGTCCGCCAGGAGCAGCACCTGCTCGTCCGTCAGTCCGTCCGGAATCGGGGCCAGGTTCGCCTGCGCGAACGGTACGCGCACGTACTCCGCCTGCACGCCGTTCATCGTGTTGCCCAGCCGCCAGCCTCCCGCCGCCTGGATTCCCTCGCCGTGGCCGCATTGGGCCGCGTGCCCGGAGAGGCAGCCCCGGCACTGGCCACACGGCGTGATGGCGCCCACCAGCACGCGCTGACCCACCTGGTAGCCCGTCACGCCCGCTCCCAGTTCGTCGATGACGCCCACCATCTCATGGCCCACGGTGAGGCCCGGCTTCACCGGGTACTCGCCGCGCACGATGTGCACGTCGGTGCCGCAGATGGTCGTGAGCGTCACCCGGATGATGGCCTCACCCACGGCCGCCTTGGGCCGCTCCACCTCTTCAATGCCAATCTTCCCGGCTCCCCGGAACACGGTTGCCTTCATGGTTCACCTCGTCTGTCCTTCAGGCGCGCGGCATGCGCACCGTCACCGCGGGCCGGTCGCTGCGGGCCATCACCTGCTGCGCCACCGAACCCATCACCAGCCGGCTCACCCCTGTGCGGCCGTGGGTGCCCAGGCACACCAGGTCCACGCAGTGGCGTTCGGCCGCCTGGGTGATGACCGCCGCGATGTCGTCGCCTCTCAGCACCGACAGCTCCACCTTGTGGCTGCCATCGTGTTCCGGGCCCGGCACGCGCTGCTCCAACTGCTGCCATGCCGCCTGGATGGCCTCGGGGGGCGCCTCCTCCGGCTCCACGTGCAGCAGGTGCACCGTGCCACCCGGTGGGGTGATGGCGAAGGCGTACGCGATGGCCCGGTCTCCGGCCTCGCCGAAGTCCGTGGTCGCGAGCACCGTGCGCACCCGCGGTGGTTCCTCCTCCAGCCCCTGCTCCACCGCGCGCACCGGCACGCTCACCACCGACATGGACGCCAGTCGCCGGGCGGACTGGGACACGCTCCACAGCTTCGCCAGCGCCCTGCGCTGGTGCGTGCCCACCACCAACAGGTCCACCTGCTCCTCCTCGGCCAGGGCGATGAGGTGGTCCGCGATGCGGCCCAGCCCCGGCTCCAGCCGCGACCGCACGCGCAGCCCCGCGGCCCGCAGCGGTTCCAGCAGTGCGTCGGACTCGCGCTCCAGCGCCTCGCGCAGCTCCGGGGACATGTCCTTGTAGCTGTGCGGATGCTTCATCCCCAGCCGCTCCGCCTCGCTGCCCACCCAGATGATGCGGCCACCCACGACCTCCACGGGGCCCACCCTCGCGAGCGACTTCACCCACTCGCGCGCGACCTCGAAGGGCCTGGAGCGGTCCACGCCCAGCATGAGCCGCAGGGGGCGCTCACCTCTCGCCCAGGCCTCCAGGCCGTCCCCCCCGCGGACCACCAGGAAGGGGACCCCCAGCAGCTGCGCCATCCGGTCCACCGTGCCCCCCAGGCCCCGGAAGGGCGTGTTCTCGTGGGGGGCTCCCGCCACCACCGAGGTGAAGCCTCGCTTCACCACCAGGTCCCGCAGCTCCACTTCGGGCTCCCCCGTGAGGAGCACGGAGTCCACCTGGGCGCCGGTGGCCCGCAGGCGGTCGCGCTCGTCGCGCAGCGTGGCTTCGGCGGTTTCGCAGATGGCATCGCCGAAGGTCCGCACCAGGTTCCCGGTCAGGACGTGCACGAGGCACAGGGGGACCTCCAGCCGCCGTGCGAGCAGCGCCGCCGTGTCACAGGCGCGCCGGGCGTCATCCGAGAAGTTGGTCGCGCAGGCGATGGTCATGGCCCCTCCTTGCAGTCACCCCTCCAAGCTAGTCACGGCGTGAACGCGGCATGCCCGTATGGAGCAGCGGATGCGGCGCACGGCAGGTGGCCCCGCGTCATCGCGGGGACTCCTGGCGCGTGGACTCGACGGCGACCCGCGGCGGCGCGGTCTCCATCAGCTCCGCGGCCACGCTCCGCGCCCATCGGGCGACCTGTTCGGGGTCGCGCCAGTCGCCCGCGTGCTCGCGCGCCATGGACCGGGCGATGAAGCCCCGGGCGTCAGGCTCCAGCCTTCCCCCGAAGGTCGCGTGGCCCCGCGCACCCACCCGCTCCATGAGGGCCTGGACCTGGGCGATGGGCGGAATGCGCTCATGCGCCGCCGAGTCGTCGAGCGGTCCGCTGGAGAAGAACCACACGGGCCGCTCGCGCAGCTCGTGGAAGTGGCGGTGCACGAAGCGCCGGGCCTTGCGGTGCCAGTGGTTGGCGTAGAGCCCGCCTCCGACGATGACGGCGTCGTAGGCGCGGACATGCTCGACGGCTTCCGGGGGGAGCACCTCCGCGGCGAGGCCCTCGTCCCGCAGGACGCGGGCGAGCAGCTCGGCGATCTCCCGCGTCCCGCCCAGCTTGCTTCCATAGGTGATGAGGATCCGCATCCGCACGCCCCCCTGGACGAAGTCCTGCGTCATGCGTGGAGCGGCTGGAGGGGGGCCGCAAGGAGCCTTCGGCCGGGCGCCCCTTCTGTCGGCGCGGAGGGTCGACGGCTTCGCGCCGCGCTGCCCGCGCCCGTGGGACGCACGGAACAGGGCGCATTGCCTACGGCCATGCAGGACCCCAGCTTCTTCCGGGGGAGTCATGCGAGTCCTGGTTCCAGTCCATCGCCTGCCTCATGGCTGGGAAGACGTGCGCGGTCTGGGGGCGGAAGAGGTGCTGGCGCGCCGGACGCATTACGGCCGCAACGACGTGCGAGGCCGGCCTCCCCGCTCCGCGCTCCAGAGCCTGCGCGAGGCCCTGGGCGACCCGATGCTCTGGTTCCTCGTGGGCACGAGCGCCCTCTACTTCGGCCTGGGGGAGCGCGTGGATGGCGCGGTGATGCTGCTGGCCCTCGTCCCGCTGCTGGGCATGGATGTCTTCCTGCATCACCGGACGCAGGCCTCCACCGAGGGGCTGCGCGGACGCCTGGCCGAGCGCGCCACGGTGCTGCGCGACGGCCGTGAAGACGAGGTGCCGGCGGAGGACGTGGTGCCGGGAGACCTCATGCGCGTGGAGGCGGGTGGCACGTTCCCCGCGGATGGGCTGGTCGTGCAGGGCCTGGGATTGCAAGCCGAGGAGTCCTCGCTCCCTGGCGAGTCGCTGCCCGTGCGAAAACGGCTGCTGGAGCGCCTGCCGCCCGGAGCGGAGCCGGCCGTGGACGGGGTGCATTGGGGGCTCGCGGGGACGCGGAGCGCTCGCGAGGCGTCCTCCATCGTGCTGTTGAACGACGACTTCGGCACGCTGGTGCGCGCCATCGCGGAGGGCCGGCAGCTCTTCTCCAACCTCCAGCGCTGCTTTCTGTACCTGCTGCTCATCCACATCGTGTGGCTGGAGCTCATCATCCATCCCAGCGCCATGCTGGCCTTCCAGGCGGCCGCGAGGCCCGGGCGGCTCACCCCGTTGGGCGCGAGGGCCGCCGCGCGCATCTTCTCCCCGCGCGAGTGGGCCCTGCTCACGGGAGTGGGCGGGCTGATGGCGTGCGGGCTCGTCTGGGCCTGGGCGCGGTGCCTGTCGGAAGGGCACGACGTCCAGCGCGCGCGGGCGGTGGCGATGGCCTCGCTCACGCTGGCGAGCGCCACCTTCGTGGCCGTGCTCACCGGGCTGCGGACCCGCACCGCGCGGTGGGGCTGCGCCCTGTCGCTGGGCCTGTCCGTCCTGCTCCTCCAGGTGCCCGCGCTGGCCGCGCTCGTGGAGCTGCACCCGCCCCACGCGCGTGACTGGGGCCGGGTCCTCGTCGCCGTGGCCGTCGCGCTGGTGCCCCTGCTCGTCGCGGGCCCTCATGCGCGCGGAGGCCTGTTCCGCGGCCACCGGCTGCGGGCCGGCCGGTCCGCGCCTCGCGCGGGGACTTCATGACGCACCCGCCTCCCATCACCCCGTCCGCGACGCCTCCCCGGCGTGTGCCGCCCTGGTTCGCCAGGGGGCTCGTGGGGTTCGTCGCCATGGCGAGCGCGTTCGCGGTCGTGGTCGGCGCGCTCCGGGTGGGCGCCTGGGCCCTGTCTCCCTCCATGGCTCCAGGCCATCCACCCTGGGGCGGAGGGGGCCTGCTCTTCGCGGGAGGCGCGCTCTGGCTGCTCTACGCTCCCTCGGCGGGCCGCGCGCGGCGCGGCGTGGGGCGGGCGCTGGCGGCCGGGGCCGTGGGCATGGGCATCGCCCGGCTCACGCGAGAAGCACCGGGAGGTGGGCTGGGCCTGCTGCTCATCGGCCTGTCGCTCTGGACGCTGCACCTGCGCACGCGCCGGGGCGCCTACCCCGCGCGGTGGCTGGCCACCGGCTCCGCGCTGCTCGCGGTGTGGGGCCTCGTCGGAGGGCTGTACCAGGGGCATTGGTTCGGGTTGCCCCCCTTGAACACCGTGACGGGCGCCTCCAGGGCGCCGGGACTCGCCCTGTCGCTGGCCCTGCTGCTGCTTTCCGGAGGGGTGCTGTCGCTCCATCCCGACCGGGGGCTGACGGGCGCGCTGCTGCGGGAGGACTTCGGGGGGCACTCGGCACGGCGGCTGCTGCTCGCGGTGCTGCTGTTCGTGCCCGCAGCGGGCGCCGTGCGGCTCCTGGGCGAGCGGCTGGGGCTCTACGGCACCACCGAGGGCGTCACGCTCTTCGTGCTCCTGACGATGGCGGCCTTCGTCTCCGTGGTCCTCTGGAACACGAACGCCCTCTCCCGGCTGGACGCGAGCCGGCGACGGGTGGAGCAGTCGCTGCGGCTGTCGGAGGCGCGCTTCGGGGGCATCGTCACCCATGCCGCGGACGCCATCATCTCCATCGACGCCGAACAGCGCATCGTCCTGTTCAACGCGAGCGCCGAGCGCATCTTCGGCTACTCCGCGCAGCAGGCCCTGGGCCAGCCGCTGGGCATGCTCCTCCCCGAGAACCTGCGGGGCGCCCATGCAGGGCACGTGCGGCGCTTCGCGCAAGGCAGGGCGACGTCCCGGCACATGGGCGAGCGGCTGCCCATCCTCGGGCTGCGCCGGGGGGGAGAGACGTTTCCGGCGGAGGCCAGCATCCTGAAGCTGGAGGTGGAGGGCACGCTGCTGCTCACCGTCATCCTCCGGGACATCAGCGAGCGGCGGAGGGCGGAGGACCTGCTGCGCCTGAGCGAGGAGCGCTTCCGCACCTCGTTCGAGGGCGCGCCCGTGGGCATGGCGCTGGTGGGGCTGGATGGCCGCTTCCTCCATGTGAACGCGGCGCTCTGTGGGCTGGTGGGCTATTCGCGGGAGGAGCTGCTCCACCAGTCGTTCCAGGACCTCACCGCGCCGGAGGACCTGGCGCTGGATCAGGAACTCGCAGCCAGGATGCGCCGGGGGGAGATGGACTCCTTCCAGCGGGAGAAGCACTACGTCCGCAAGGACGGCCGGCGCATCTCGGTCCTCGTGTGGGGCGCGGTGATGCGGGACGCGGAGGGGAGGCCGCTCCACTTCATCTCGCAGATGCAGGACATCACGGAGCGCCAGGAGCTGGAGCGGGCCTGGCGCTTCCTGGCGGACGTGGGGCCGCGGCTCGCGGTGTCGCTGTCGTCCCGGACGACGCTGGCCACGGTGGCGGCGCTCGCCGTGCCGGCGCTGGCGGACTGGTGCGCGGTGGCCTGCCTGGATGGGAGCGGCCGCATCCAACGGATGGAGCACGCGGCCGCGGACCCGCGCATGGCGGAGCGGCTGCGGGCGCTGGAAGCGGCGTCCGGACCGGAGTCCGTGCTTCCGGCCTCCCTCATCGCCGCCGTGCGGCGCACGGGGAGGCCGGTGCTGCTGCCGGAGCCCGGGGCGGACGCGGGGGATGCCGCGCCCTGGGAACCCCTGCGCCCGCTGGCGCCCCGCTCGGCCATCCTCGTGCCGCTGCGCGGCCGGGAGCGGGACCTGGGCGTCCTCCTCCTCGCGACGTCCGAAGCCAGCCGCCGCTACGGAGCCCGGGAGCAGGCCCAGGCCGAGGAGCTGGCCCGCCGCGCGGCGCTCGCCATCGACAATGCCCGCCTGTACGAACGGGCCGAGCAGGCCATCCGCATGCGCGAGGAGGTGCTGCGCATCGTGGCGCACGACCTGCGCGCCCCGCTCAACGTCATCCAGCTCAGCGCGAGGATGCTGGAGAAGCACCTGCCCCCCGGCGACGGCCCCCGGCGGCGGCTGGAGACCCTCCAGAAGTCGGTCCAGCGGGCCAACCGGCTCATCCAGGACCTGCTGGACGTGGCCCGGATGGAGGGCGGGAGCCTGGCGGTGGAGCGCAGGCCGCTGGAGGTGGCGCCGCTCATCCTGGAGACCCTGGAGCAGCACCGGGGGCTCGCGGAGTCCCGGTGCCTCCAACTCCAGGCCCATGTGCCGGACGGGGTGCCCCGCGTCCTGGCGGATCCAGAGAGGTTGTCGCAGATCCTCTCCAACCTCCTGGGCAACGCGCTCAAGTTCACTCCCGAGGGGGGCCGCGTCCTCCTGCGCGTCCAGCCGGAGGCCGGCCAGGTCCGCTTCCTGGTGAGCGACACGGGCCCTGGCATCGCGGCGGAGGACCGGCCGCGCATCTTCGAGCGCTTCTGGCAGGCCGGGCAGAAGCGCGGGGAGGGCGCGGGGCTGGGGCTCGCCATCGTGAAGGGGCTGGTGGAGGCCCATGGCGGCCAGGTCGGCGTGGACAGCACGCCCGGCGCGGGCAGCACGTTCTTCTTCACGCTGCCCACGGCGGAGGGTGCCCGGGCGCACGCCGGGGCCCATGCCTGAGCGCGGCCTACCGGCGCAGGGCGGACTCCAGCAACAGCCGCCGCTCCGCCGCCGCCACCACCGCCCGGGTCGCGCCGACGGCCGCGGGGTCCACGGAGATGGAGGTGATGCCCGCGCGGACCAGGTGCTCCGCGAAGCCAGGCCGGTTCGACGGGGCCTGGCCGCAGAGGGAGCACGTGATGCCCGCCTCGCGGCTGGCCCGGATGATGCGGACGATGGCGTCCAGCACCGCCGCGTCCTCCTCGTCGAACAGCTCCGCGCACGACTCCGAGTCCCGGTCCACGCCCAGCATGAGCTGCGTGAGGTCATTGGATCCGATGGACACCCCGGTGATGCCCATCCGCGCGTACTCCGGGACGCGGTAGACGACGGAGGGCACCTCCGCCATCACCCAGCGCTCCATGCCCCGGTGGTGCCCCAGCGGGCTTCTCTCCACGGCCTCCAGGCACGCCTCCAGCTCCCATTTCGTCCTCACGAAGGGAATCATCAGGTGCAGGTTGGGCGTCTCGTCCCGCACGCGGGCGAGCACCTCCATCTCCAGCCGGAACACCTCGGGCTCGCGCAGGTAGCGGTAGCAGCCCCGGAAGCCAATCATCGGGTTGGACTCGGCGGGCTCGAACGCGTCGCCGCCCTCCAGCCCCCGGAACTCGTTCGTGCGGAAGTCCGTGGCGCGGTACACCACCGGGCGGCCCCGGAAGGCGCGGGTGATGGACAGGAGCGCCTGGGACATCCGCTCGGCGAACTCGCGGCTCCGCCCCTGCGCGATGAGCTTGCGCGGGTGTACGCCGCCCAGGGCCTCGGTGAGCATGAACTCCGCCCGCAGCAGGCCCACGCCGTCCACCGGGAGCGCCGCCGCCTCCCCGGCCTGCCCCGGCAGGGCCAGGTTCACGTAGAGCCGCGTGCCCAGCGCCTCCGTCGCGGCGACCTGCCCGGGTTGGGGAGCCGCCTGGGGGGTGTGCGGCTCCCCTGCCGCCTGGGACGGCGCCTCCCGGATGAGGCCCTGGCGCACGGTGCCGGCGGCGCCGTCCACGGTGACCTCCTCTCCGTCGCGCAGGACCTTCGTGGCGGTGCGCGTGCCCACCACGCAGGGCTTGCGCAGCTCGCGGCTGACGATGGCCGCGTGGCACGTCATGCCGCCGCTGTCGGTGACGACCGCGGCCGCGCGCCGCATCGTGGGGACCCAGTCCGGGGAGGTCATGGGCGCGACGAGGATTTCACCCGCCTCCAGCCTGGCGCCCTCCCGGGCGTCGCGCAGCAGCCGCACACGGCCGGAGGCCACGCCAGGGGACGCGCCCAGCCCGCTCACCCGCGCCTGCTCCGGCTCCGGATGGGGCTCCCCCTGGGACTCCGGCGGCTCGGAGCGCCCGGTCGTCACCGGCCGCGACTGGACCAGGTAGAACCGGCCGTCCTGCTCCGCCCACTCGATGTCCTGGGGCGCACCGTAGTGCCGCTCCACGCGCAGCCCCAGCCGCGTGAGCTCCAGCACCTCCACGTCCGTGAGCACCCGCGCGCGGGCCCGCTCCGGCGGAAGGTCCTCGCGCTTCTCGCGGCCCACGCCGTCGCGCACGAGCTGGAAGGTCTTCATGCCCACGCGCGCCTCCAGCAGCCGGGGCCCCTCGCGGTCCACGACGTAGGTGTCGGGCTCCACCTGTCCGCCCACGACGACCTCGCCCAGGCCGAAGGCTGCCTCGATGATGAGGTGCCCGCGGTCTCCGGTGGTGGGGTCCACGGTGAACAGGACGCCCGAGCGCGTCGAGTCCACCATGGCCTGCACCACCACGGCGATCTCCGGCACCTCCGTGAGCCCATGTGCCTTGCGGTAGGCCACCACGCGCGGGCTGAAGGCCGAGGCCCAGCACGCACGCACGCGGTCGATGAGCGCGTCGTCGCCCACCACGTTGGTGAACGACTCGTGCATGCCCGCGAAGGACGTGGTGGTGGTGTCCTCCGCGGTGGCGGACGAGCGCACCGCCACCGCGGAGCACTCCCAGAGCCGGTGGTACGCGGCGATGATGGAGGCGCGCAGCCAGTCCTTCAGGGGCGCGTGAAGCACCAGGTCTCGCAGGGACTCCGTGAGGCCGGTGAGCGTTCGCGGGTCATCCGGATCCACGCGCTCCCACAGCCCATGCAACCGGGCCTGCACGGGCTCCATCGCCTGATGGAAGGCGGCGGCGGTGATGACGAAGCCGGGGGGCACCGGCAGCCCGGCGCGGGTCAGCTCTCCCAGGTTGGCGCCCTTGCCTCCGGCCTGGGCCCCGTCCTCCCGGGACAGGGCGTCGAACCAGAGGATGGTCGCGGGAGAGGCGGGGGGGGCTTCCAGTTCCTGGGAAGAGGGCTCTGGGGGAAGGGACGGGTCCATGGGCTCGGGCTCCTCGCGCTCCTTCCAAGCTGGGGCCGGGGCCTTCCTGGCGTACACCGTCAGGGAGGCAGGCACCCCGCGAGCCGGTCCGTCGCGGCGCGCGTAGGGCGTGCTGCGTGCTTATCCGGACGGGATGGACAGCTGGATTGAACGCCACGCGGACCGGGTGAGGACGGCCGGGGAGGCCCTGCGCGCCGTCCCGCCGGGAAGGCGCATCCTCATCGGTTCGGGCGCGGCCGAGCCGGTGACGCTGGTGCGGGCCCTGGTGGACGAGCGCGGCCCCTACCTGGCGGACAACGAGGTGGTGCACCTGCTGACGCTGGGGCCCGCGCCCTACGTGGAGCCCTCGCAGGCCGGGCGCTTCCGCCACGTCGCCTTCTTCATCGGGCCCAACGTGCGCCAGGCCGTGCAGGAGGGGCGCGCGGACTTCATGCCGGTGTTCCTCTCCGAAATCCCGGAGCTCATCCGCAGCCGGCGGATCCGCATCGACGTGGCGCTCATCCAGGTCAGCCCGCCGGATGCCCACGGCTACGTCAGCCTGGGCGTCTCCGTGGACATCGTGCGCGCCGCGGTGGACGCGGCCTCGCTCATCATCGCGGAGGTCAACCCGCACATGCCGCGCACGCACGGGGACTCGTTCCTGGACGTGCGCCGCATCCACCACCTGGTGCCGGTGACGCTCCCGTTGCTGGAGGTCCACCCCGAGCCGCCGGACGCGGTGTCCAGGAGCATCGGTGAGCACGTCGCCCGGCTCATCCCGGATGGCGCCACCCTGCAGTCGGGCATCGGGAGGATCCCGGACGCGATCCTGGCGGCGCTGGAGAACCACCACGACCTGGGCATCCATACGGAGATGCTCTCCGACGGCGTCATGCGGCTGGTGGAGGCGGGCGTCATCACCGGGAAGCGGAAGACGGTGCTCGCGGGCAAGCTCGTCACGTCGTTCATCATGGGCAGCCAGCGGCTCTACGCCTGGGCGCATGACCACCCGGCCATCGAGATGCGGCCGAGCGACGACACCAACGACCCGGCGGTGGTGGCGCGCAACGCCCGGATGGTCGCCATCAATTCCGCCCTGGCGGTGGACCTCACCGGCCAGGTGGCGTCCGACACGCTGGGCGGGTGCTTCTACTCCGGCATCGGCGGACAGGTGGACTTCATCCGGGGCGCCAGCCGCAGCCCTGGAGGCCGGGCCATCATCGCGCTGCCCTCCACGGCGCGGGGGGGCGCGGTGAGCCGCATCCAGCTGGCGCTGGAGCCCGGCACCGGCGTGGTGACCAGCCGGGGAGACGTCCACTCCGTCGTCACGGAGTACGGCGTCGCGGAGCTCTGGGGCAAGAGCATCCGCGAGCGCGCGCTCGCGCTCATCAACGTCGCCCACCCGGACTTCCGGGCGGAGCTGATGGCCCGGGCCAAGGGGCGCCGCTGGGTGATGCCGGACCAGGTGGTGCCCCGCGCGCGCTACCCCTGGGCGGAGGAGCGGCTGGAGCACACGCTGGCACACGACGCGCTGGTCATCCGCCCGGCCCGCGTCACCGACGAGCGCGCCCTGCAGGACCTCCTGTACGCCCTGTCGCGCGAGAGCGGCTACCGGCGCTTCATGGGCTTCAAGAAGGAGCATCCGCACGCGGAGATCCAGCGGATGGTGGACCTGGACTTCGAGCACGACATGGCGCTCGTCGCGTGTCCGCCCGGAACGGAGGAGGTGGTGGGCGTGGTGCACTACCTCGTGGATCCGGCCACGGGCCTGGGGGACGTGTCCTTCGTGGTCCGCGACGACTGGCAGGGGCGGGGCGTGGGCACGGTGCTGATGCGGCGCATCCGCGAGGCCGCCATGGCCCGGGGCATCCCCGGCTTCCAGGCGGACGTGCTGATGACGAACACCTCCATGCTGGACGTCTTCCACGAAAGCGGCCTGCCCGTGCGCAGCCGCCGCGAGGACGGCGTGTATCACCTGGAGCTGCTCTTCCCGGAGGCGCCCGCTCCGCCGGCTCCCGGACCCGGGTGAGGGGCCGCGCGCCGCGGGGCCCGGAGCTCTTGCGCCCTCCAGGCCCGGCCCCCACGTTCCACGCGAGGGGCGCGTCCTCGCGGCAGCGGGGCATGACAGGGCCCCCGGGGGGACCCCATGGCCATCGTCGTCGGCACGGACTTCTCCGACCATTCCCGGGAGGCCGTCCGCGTCGCGGCCGCCATCGCGGAGCGGACGCGCACGCCGCTCGTGCTCGTGCACGCCGCGGAGCCCGGCATGCTCCGGCGGGATTGGCCGGCCGGTCGCGGCAGCGCCATCACCGAGCTGGAGCAGCGGCTCGCCGCCGAGGCCGACGGACTGCGCCGCGAGGGCCTGAGCGTGGAGCCCCAGGTGCTGCTGGGCATGCCGGACGAGGCCCTCGTCGAGCATGCCGCGAAGATCCAGGCGCGGATGATCATCACGGCGGCCCTGGGCTGGCGCTCGGAGACGCGCTGGCGGCTGGGCGGCGTCCCGGAACGCATCGCGCAGCTGTCGCGCACCCCCTTCCTGATGGTCCGCCTGTCCGGGCCGTTCCTGGAGTGGTGCCAGGGAGGGCGCCCGCTGCGGGTCACCGTGGGCGATGACTTCTCCCACAGCGCGGAGGTCGCGCTGCGCTGGCTTCCGGAGCTGCGCCGGGTGGGGCCGGTCGAGCTGACGGTCGCCCACGTCTACAACCCGGGCACGGAGTCCGGACGGCTCGGGCTGTACCGCGCGAACCCGGGGGCCGAGGGCATCGAGGCGCTCCTCGAGCGCGACCTTCGCGAGCGCCTGTCCCGCGTCGGAGAGCCTCACGCGGAGCTGCGGTTGGCGGAGTCCTACGGGAGCGTGGTGGAGCCGCTCTCCACGCTCGCGGAGGCGGCGCGGGCGGACCTCCTCCTCCTGGGCAGCCACCAGCGCCGGGGGTTGCGGCGCGTGCGGCACGGCTCGGTGTCGCTCTCCGCCCTCCAGCTCGCGCAGGTGACGGCGGTCGCCTGTGTCCCGGTCGCCGCGACCCCGGAGGCCGAGGTGCCCGTGAGCATCCCGTCCATCCGGCGCGTCCTCGTCTCGACGGACTTCTCCCGGCTGGCGAACCTGGCCATCCCCCATGCCCTGTCGCTCCTGCCGCGCGGCGGGGAGCTCATCCTGGCGCACGTCATCGAGTCGCCCGTCCCCATCGTCTACGCGGACTTCTGGCCCGCGGTGGCCCTGGGCGGGGACGATGACCTGGCCGAGGCCGAGCTGCGGCGCCAGTTGGAGGCGCTGGTTCCCCGGGACGTGGCCGGCCGGGACATCACCGTCCGGATGGAGCTCTTGACCGGGGTCCACGCCGCGCAGGCGCTCTGCCAGGCGGCGGAGCGGTACGGGGTGGACATCTTCTGCGTGAGCTCCCACGGGAGGACGGGCGTGCGCCGCGCGGTGCTCGGGTCCGTGGCCCAGGAGGTGGTGGCCCGCAGCCGCCGGCCCGTGCTGGTGGTCAAGCATCCCGCGCTGCCGTGACGGTGTCCCCATGCTCAAGCCCTTCGAAGTCCATGTGCAGGCCAGCGCGCTGGCGGCCTTCCGGCCGCAGCTCACGGGCGTGGAGTGGGAGGCGCTCCAGGCGAACGCGGTGCAGGCCCGGGACCTCATGGCGGGCCGCACGTGCTGGAACGTGAGCTCCACGGCCCGGGGCGGCGGCGTGGCGGAGCTGCTGCCCCGGATGCTCGCCTACGCGCGCGGGGCGGGTGTGGACACGCGCTGGATGGTGGTGCGGGGCACGCCCGCCTTCTTCCGCATCACCAAGCGGCTGCACCACGCGCTGCATGGCTCGCGGGGGGACGGCTCACCCCTGGGGGCCGCCGAGCGCGCCTGCTACGAGGAGGTGCTCCGCGACAACGCGGAGGAGCTGCTCGTCCTGGTGCGGCCGGGGGACGTGGTGCTGCTGCACGACCCGCAGACCGCGGGGCTGGCCCCGACGCTCACCGCCGCGGGCGCGCGCGTGGTCTGGCGCTGCCACATCGGGAGTGACACGCTCGACGCGGAGGTGGCGCGGGCGTGGGGGTTCCTCGCGCCGGACCTGGCCGCCGCGCGGCTCGCGGTCTTCTCGCGGGCCGCCTACGTGCCGCCCCTGCTCGCGGACCGGTCCGTCGTCATCGCGCCCTCCATCGACATCTTCGCGGTGAAGAACCAGCCCATGGCGCCGGAGGTCACGCGCGCCATCCTGGGCCACACCGGGCTCGTGGGGCTCGCGCCGGACGCGTCCGAGCCCATCTTCACCCGGACAGACGGGGTCCCGGCCCGCGTGTCGCGCGGGGCGGACATCGTGCGGCTGGGTTCGGCGCCGGCCCCCGACATGCCGCTCGTGGTGCAGGTCTCCCGGTGGGACCCCTTGAAGGACCCGGTGGGGGTGCTGCGAGGCTTCGCGCTGCTCCTGCGCGAGTCGCCCGGCCTGCGCGCGGAGCTGGTCCTGGCCGGGCCCTCGGTGACGTCCGTCGCGGATGATCCGGAGGCGGCGGCGACGCTCGAGGCCGTCATCGCCGCGTGGCGCGAGCAGCCGCACTTCCTGCGCCAGCGCGTCCACCTGGCGTGTCTGCCCATGGTGGACCCGGAGGAGAACGCCGCCATCGTCAACGCGCTCCAGCGTCACGCGGCGGTGGTGGTGCAGAAGAGCCTGCGGGAGGGCTTCGGCCTCACCGTCACGGAGGCCATGTGGAAGGCGCGCCCCGTGGTGGCGAGCGCGGTGGGAGGACTCCTGGACCAGGTCCGTCACGAGGTGGACGGCCTGCTCGTGCGGGACCCCGGCGATCTGCCGGCGCTCGCCGTCGCGGTGCGGAGGCTCCTGGATGATCCGGTCCTCGCGGCCCGCCTGGGGACCCAGGCGCACGAGCATGTGCGCACCCGCTTCACCGCCGCCCGCCACCTCAGCGACCTCGTGGCCCTGCTTCAGCGGCTGGACGCGCGCGTGGAGCGGGGGGCCTGGGCCGGACACCTCATGTAGCGCCCACGCTCCGGCCCTGTCCTTCGCGCTTCCGCGAACGCAGCCACTTCTCCAGCCCCACCACGGGCAGCACGCAGGCGCCCGCCAGCACCGACCGCGCGATGGCCCCCGGCGACAGCGGCGCGGAGCCGAAGAGGCGCTGGAGGAAGGGCACGTACATGAAGGCCGCCTGGAGCAGCACCAGCGCCGCGATGCCCGGGAACACGGTGGGGTTGCTCGCGACGCCCACCTCCCGCGTGCTGCCCGTCAGCGTGCGGCACAGCCACAGGTAGAAGATTTGAAAGCTGACCACGGTGTTGACGGCCATGGTGCGCGCCTCGGCCAGGGCGCGGGTGTTGGAGGCGTCATGGTCTCCGCCCTGGCGCGCGAACTCCCAGAGGAACAGGCCGATGGCGCCCGCCGCCATCAGCACCGCGACGAGCCCCGTGCGCATCACCACGAAGTGGTTCAGGACGGGCGTGTCCGGCGCGCGCGGCGGACGGCGCATCACGTGGCGCTCCCGGGCCTCGAAGGCCAGGGGCAGCGCCAGGGTGACGGTGGCCACCAGGTTGATCCACAGGAGCTGCGTGGGGCGCATGGCCAGCAGCGGCTCGCGCACGCCGCCAGCCTCCTGCAGGGGGAAGAACGTCACGCCCAGCATGAGGATGAGGGCGAGCCCCAGGTTGGTGGGCAGCACGAAGGCGAGCGACTTGACCAGGTTGTCATAGACGCGGCGGCCCTCCTCGACGGCGGCGACGATGGTGGCGAAGTTGTCGTCCGTCAGCACCAGGTCCGCGGCCTCGCGGGCCACGGCGGTGCCGGTGACGCCCATGGCCACGCCGATGTCCGCCTGTTTGAGCGCGGGCGCGTCGTTGACGCCGTCGCCCGTCATCGCCACCACGTGCCGCTGCGCCTGGAGCGCGCGCACCAGCCGCAGCTTGTGCTCCGGAGCCAGGCGCGCGAACACGTTCGTCTCCTTCACCGCCACGGCCAGCTCCGCGTCGCTCATGCCGGACAGGCGCGCGCCGGTGAGGCCCGGCTGCCCCGGGGAGTGGATGCCCAGCCGCAGCCCGATGGCCTCCGCCGTGGCCAGGTGGTCGCCGGTCATCATCTTCACGCGGATGCCGGCGGCGTGGCAGTCCTTCACGGACGCCAGGGCCTCCTCGCGGGGCGGGTCGATCATCCCCTGCAGTCCCAGCAGCGTGAAGCCCTCCTCCACGTCCTGGGGGAGCAGCCCTCCCTTCCGGAGCAGGTCCTTGCGCGCGAAGGCGAGCACGCGCAGCCCCTGACGCGCCATGCGCTCCACCTCCGCGAGCACCGCGCCCCGGTCCGTGTCAGGCCCGCAGCGGCGCAGCACCACCTCCGGCGCGCCCTTGAGGAAGAGCTCGGAGACGAAGCGCTCGGAGGAGAAGAACTCGCCGCGCGCCTGTCCGCCCGCGTGGAGCGTGGCCATGAACTGGTGCTCGGACTCGAAGGGGATGGCGTCCAGGCGGGGATGGCGCTCGCGCAGGTCCGTCACGCCCAGGCCCACCTTCTTCGCGGCGAAGAGCAGCGCGCCCTCCGTGGGGTCGCCCGTCATGCCCCAGCGGCCCTCTTCATGGGGCTGGAGGTCCGCCTCGTTGCAGAGCACGCCCGCGAGCAGCAGCGCGTGCACGTCCCCCGGCAGCTCGTCCACGGGGTGGCCCGCGCGCAGGAGCCTCCCCGTGGGGGTATGGCCCACGCCGGTGAGCGCGTAGTGCCCGCGCCAGGTCCACAAGGCCTGCACGGTCATCTCGTTGCGGGTGAGGGTGCCGGTCTTGTCGGTGCAGATGACGGTGGTGCTGCCCAGGGTCTCCACGGCGGGCAGCTTGCGGATGACGGCGCGGCGCAACGCCATGCGCTGCACGCCAATGGCCAGGGCGATGGTGACGATGGCGGGCAGCCCCTCCGGGATGGCGGCCACCGCCAGGGTGATGGCCACCAGCACCGCGTCGCTGAAGGTGTAGCCCCGGAGCATCCCCACCCCGAGCAGCACGGCGGACAGCGCGACGATGCCGGCCGAGATGACGCGGCCCATCCGGGCCAGCTCGAGCGTGAGCGGCGTGCTCAGGTCCGCGGTCTGCTCCATCAGGTGCGAGATGCGGCCCAGCTCCGTGGCGCCGCCGGTGGCGACGACGACGGCGGTGGCGGTGCCGGAGGTGACGAGCGTCCCGCCGAAGGCGAGGCTCGCCCGGTCTCCCAGCTCCGCGTCCGCGGCGACGGCCGCGACGTGCTTGCTGGCTGGGACGGATTCGCCGGTGAGCGCGGCCTCCTCCACCTGGAGGTTGTGCGAGCGCAAGAGCCGCAGGTCCGCGGGCACGCGGTCACCGGATGCAAGCTGCACGACGTCCCCGGGCACGAGCTCCGCGGAGGGGCGCGCCACGAGGTGTCCATCTCGCAGCACGTGGGCCGTCTCCGCCACCATGTAGTTCAAGGCCTCGATGGCCCGGCCCGCGCGGTACTCCTGCACGAAGCCGATGAGCGTGTTGAGGACCACCACGGCGGCGACCACCAGCCCGTCGGTCACCTTGCCCAGCAGGATGGCCAGGCCCGCGGAGGCGATGAGGACCCAGATGAGCGGGCTGTCGAGCTGCCGCCACAAGAGCTTCCACGCGCTCACCGGCCGCGAGCGCTCCAACGCGTTGGGGCCATGGCGCGCGAGCCGCTCCCGGGCCGCCTCTCCTGTCAGCCCCTGCTCCGTGGCGGAGAGCCGCTCCAGCACGGCCTCCGGGAGCAGCGCATGCCAGGGAACGGCAGGTACGCCGGGGGCACGAAGGCCGGCCTGCCTTCTGGGCTGTGACGGCTGCTGCATGGCGTGGCTCCGCTGGGAAGGTGGCCACGGGCAGGGCTGCCCGTCAGCGTGGGGCGAGCAGCCGTCGCGCCCCATCCACCGTTCCCAGCTCACCCGGCACCGCGAGGGCCGGGCCCCCGCGGTGCTCCCTGTCCGCCGCCAGCGCCCAGGTCAGCGCATGGCCCATCCCTCGGTGGAGTCAGGGATTGAAGGTCAGCGTGTAGTTGGACGCGCTGCCGGTATCGAGCTCGCGGTAGCCCAGCTGGCGCGAGTTGGTGCTGCAGGTGTTGTCACACCAGTCGAACGCGGTGGACGGGGTGCACGTGGAGTACTGGCCGGCCCAGACCTTCCCGCCGCCCTCCGCGTAGTAATAGGAGTAGCGGCCCGGCAGGCTTGCGCCATAGACAATCTTGCACTCGCCCGGGTTGAGGGACCACCAGCCCTTCTTCCGCCACTCGCTGCCATCCTCCGCCTTGCAGGAGGGCGCGTACCACTCATACGTGGTCCAGATGGTCACGCTGGTGGCATTGCAGTACTGCATCCACGCATGGGCCGGACCCGCCGTGCCCAGCCCCAACGCCAGCGCCGTCATTGCTGCGAGCTTTCGAATCGACACGAGAACCTCCTTGAAGGTGCGGGTGGGACTACTTGAGGGCACGCCGGGGATTGGCCGAGGAGTCGCGTTCAGTGGACGGCGCCCGCTGCGCGGACTCCGTGCCAGCGGAAATGCGGAGCTGGGGCGCGCTTGAGGGATCCACGACGTACTTCACCGGGACCGCCGTCACCGGGGCCTGGGTCCGGGTGGCCGCGAGCTGCTCCGCGGACGGCAGGTCCTGCGACGGAGCGGCCTGGAGCTCCGGGACCGCGGCCGGGGGCGCCTCCTCTCGCAATGCCTCGCCACAGCCCATCAGCAGCGCCGTCAACCCCAGCGCCATGAACGTTGCATGCTTCTTCATCATGCTACCTCCATTGGAATTGCCGCCCCGCGCGTGAGGCGGACTGTCTTGTCTACGCGCACGCCCAGCTCTATTCGCCGCGTCCGACAGGGTTTCGCTGCGATTGGATGTTTGTGATTGCCGTGGTGTCTTCCCCAGGGCCACTCCCGTTCAGCGGGCCGGGGAGGCAGGGACGGCGAGCGCGGTCAGCGCCCACCGCAACCGATGCAAGGCGGACATCATGGCTCCCGGGAAAGAAGCAATGCGGAAATTTCCTGAAAGTCCACCCGCGTGACCATTGCCTCGAAGGGCAGGGCCTCCCACCCCTCGGGACACGCCCTCCGGCTGTCCGCCAGGACACCTCCAGGTGCGACTTCCGGCAGGCCCCGGAGCGCCAAACACCCTTTGAAATTCGGGGCGCCTTCCCGTAGTTTCCCCCGCGACTTCGAGGAGCGTTGCGAGGCCTTCCCGGCCCCAGGCTCGAAGCCGATTGACCCAACGGCGCTCACCTGTCCGCGTTTCTTGCGAGGGTGAGGCGGCCTTTCCAGGGCTCGCCCTCTCCCTTGCCAGCACAGCGCGCCACCTGGATCCGGAGACACACCATGACCGCGGTGACCCAGCAGAAGAATCAGGACTACTCCATCGCCGACCTCAAGCTCGCCAGCTGGGGCCGCAAGGAGATCCGCATCGCCGAGAGCGAGATGCCCGCGCTCATGGCGATCCGCGAGGAGTACGCGAAGCAGCAGCCGCTCAAGGGCGCTCGCGTCACGGGCTCGCTGCACATGACCATCCAGACGGCCGTGCTGGTGGAGACGCTCCAGGCCCTGGGCGCGCAGGTGCGCTGGGCGTCCTGCAACATCTTCTCCACGCAGGACCACGCCGCCGCCGCCCTGGTGGAGGCCGGCACGCCGGTGTTCGCCCACAAGGGCGAGTCCCTCAAGGAGTACTGGGACTTCACCCACCGCATCTTCGAGTTCGGCCCCGCCGGCAGCGACCACGAGGGGCCGAACATGATCCTCGACGACGGCGGTGACGCCACGCTGCTCATGCACCTGGGCAAGCGCGCGGAGAAGGACCCGTCCGTCATCTCCAACCCCCAGAGCGAGGAGGAGCGCGAGCTGTACGCCTCCATCAAGGCCAAGCTCGCCGAGGACGCCACCTGGTACACGCGCAAGAGCGCGAAGATTCTGGGCGTCACGGAGGAGACCACGACGGGCGTGCACCGCCTGCAGGAGATGTCCCAGAAGGGCACGCTCCTGTTCCGCGCCATCAACGTCAACGACAGCGTGACGAAGAGCAAGTTCGACAACCTCTACGGCTGCCGTGAGTCCCTGGTGGACGGCATCAAGCGCGCCACGGACGTGATGGTGGCCGGGAAGATCGCCGTCGTCGCGGGCTACGGCGACGTGGGCAAGGGCTCCGCGCAGGCCCTGCGCGCGCTGTCCGCCCAGGTGTGGGTGACGGAGATCGACCCCATCTGCGCGCTCCAGGCCGCGATGGAGGGCTACCGCGTCGTGACCATGGACTACGCCTGCGACAAGGCGGACATCTTCGTCACCGCCACGGGCAACAAGTCCGTCATCACCCATGAGCACATGGTCAAGATGAAGGACCAGGCCATCGTCTGCAACATCGGCCACTTCGACAATGAAATCGAGGTCGCCTCCCTGGAGCAGTACAAGTGGGAGGAGATCAAGCCCCAGGTCGACCACATCATCTTCCCGGACAACAAGCGCATCATCCTGCTGGCCAAGGGCCGCCTGGTGAACCTGGGCTGCGGCACCGGCCACCCCAGCTACGTGATGTCCAGCTCCTTCGCGAACCAGACCATCGCGCAGATCGAGCTCTACTCGCACAGCGAGAAGTACCAGGTGGGCAAGGTGTACGTGCTGCCCAAGCACCTGGATGAGAAGGTCGCCCGGCTCCAGCTCAAGAAGCTCAACGCCCAGCTCACGGAGCTCACCCCCGAGCAGGCGAAGTACATCGGCGTGGAGAAGAGCGGCCCCTACAAGCAGGACACCTACCGCTACTGAGCGCGTCCTGACGTGACACACCCGGGGCACCGCGGGCCTTCCAGCGCTCGCGGTGCCCTTCGTGTTTTCAGAACAGCCGGTTGAGGCCGTTGAGCGCCGCCACGCGGTACGCCTCCGCCATGGTGGGGTAGTTGAAGGTGGTGTTGATGAAGTAGTCGATGCCGTTGCCCGGCCAGTCCTGCGCCATGATGGCCTGGCCGATGTGGATGATTTCGGACGCGTTGTCCCCGAAGCAGTGGATGCCCAGGATCTCCCGCGTCTCCCGGTGGAAGAGCAGCTTGAGCATGCCCACGGTGCGGCCGGTGATCTGCGCGCGCGCCAGGCTCTTGAAGAAGGCGTGGCCCACTTCATAGGGGACGCCCGCCTGGGTGAGCTCGCGCTCGGTGCGGCCCAGGCTGCTGATTTCGGGGCTGGTGTAGATGCCGGTGGGGATGTCCTTCACCAGCTTGTGCTCCATCCGCCCCTCCACGATGTGCGTGGCGGCGAAGCGGCCCTGGTCATAGGAGGCGCTCGCCAGGGACGGGGCGCCCACCACGTCGCCCACCGCGTAGATGTGGGGGACGGACGTCTGATAGCCGTCGTTCACCTGGATGCACCCGCGCGAGTCCACCGCGATGCCCAGCGCCTCCAGCCCCAGGTCCTGGCTGTTGCCGGAGCGGCCGTTGGCCCAGAGGAAGACGTCCGCCCTCAGCCGCTTGCCGCTCTTCAGGTGGAGCACCACGCTGTCGTCGTGCGGCTCCACGGAGACCATCTCCTCCTGGTGGCGGATGAGCACGCCCTGTTCGCGCAGGTGGTAGGAGAGGGCGTCGGAGATTTCGTCGTCCAGGAAGGACAGGAGCCGGTCGCGGGTGTTCACCAGGTCCACCTTCACGCCGAGCATCCGGAACATGGAGGCGTACTCGCAGCCGATGACGCCCGCGCCGTAGATGATCATCGACAGCGGGGACTCGCGCAGCTTGAGGATGGTGTCCGAGTCGAAGATGCGCGGGTGGCGGAAGTCCACGCCCGCGGGCCGGTAGGGACGGGAGCCCGTGGCGATGACGAAGGCGTCCGCGTGGAGCAGCTCCACGGAGCCGCGGGGCTCCGTGACCTCCACGGTGTGCGCGTCCCGGAACTTCGCGCGGCCCGTCACCAGCTCCACCCGGTTGCGCTCGTAGAACGTGGTGCGCAGCTGCACCTGCTTGTTCACGACGGTGGTCGCCACGCGCATCATGTCGTTGAGCGTGGTGTGACGGGCCAGGTCCGCCCGCAGCTCCGGGTGGTCCTGCTGCACGTCCAACAGCCGCTGGATGGCGTGGCGCAGGGCCTTGGAGGGGATGGTGGCGGTGTGCGTGCAGGCGCCGCCCACCAGGGCTCCCTGCTCCACGGTGCACACCTTGCGGCCGGACTTCACCGCCTTCATCGAAGCCCCTTCACCCCCCGGACCGGAGCCGAGGACCACCACGTCGAACCGCCGAGCGCTCATGGGGCCGGAGTGTTCCCCCAACCCCGGTCCCGAGGGAAGAAATCACCACGGGGCCGGGCACTGCTTCACACATCAGGGCCCGCGCCCCCCCCCGGTAGGCCGCCTGCAGCGTCAGCCCGGGAGTCGCTGTCCCCCGGTTCGTGAGAGCACGCTCACAAAGGCGTCTGATATTTCCGGTGAGTGCTGGCTTCACCCCGGGCATGGACCGGGGCGGATTGGCGGCGGAAGGTTTCCGCGACGCGGTGGCCGCGCGTCCGTCCACCTCCTTCACGCTACTCGCAGGTGGCGAGGAACGGCTCGCCATGCTCCTGGCACCAGCGGCGGTATGTCTCCAGCCGGTCCGTGGACGACACGCTCTTGAGCACCTGGCCGTCATCCCCCAGGTACTCGACGGCGCCCTTCACGTTGATGAGCAGGACCACGGGCTCGTCACCCACGACCTGCCAGCTGTCGACATTGCCGGCCGGCTCATAGACATACGTGCCCGGGCCAATCACCTCGCCGGTGTCGAGCAATTGGCGGCGCCCGGAGATGTTGAAGCCGTGCACCTCGCCGGTGTGGCGGTGCCGGGGGATGCGGGTGCCGGGCTCCAGGCGGAAGAGGTACATCCAGCCGTCGCGGAAGAAGCGCAGCGGCTTGAACGCGAGCCCGGGCGGGCCCATGGGGATCCACGGCATGCGTTCAGGGTCGACGGGGTGGGAGGCATACGCGGAATGGGTCATGCCCGCAGGATGGTCCTCCGCTGGCCCGGTCACCGGACCAGGATTGACGAATTCCATTGGGCCAATCCGTGGGAGCATGCGGCATGGACTTCCATGTCGAGCTCCGGGGGCGCCGGGACCTGGCCGGGCAGATCTACCGGGGGCTGCGTGCCGCCATCCTGGACGGGCGCTTGCGGCGCGGAGATCGGCTGCCGCCCACACGCGAGCTGGCCCTGCGCCTGGACGTGGCGCGCAACACGGTGGGCGTGGCGTATGAGTGGCTCACCGCCGAGGGCCTCATCGCGGGGCGCACACGGGCGGGCAGCTTCGTCCAGGGCGAGGCGTCCCGGCCGCGCGGCAGGGCAGGGCGGGAGGCCCTGGTGCCACTGCGGGCGAGGGCCTTCTGGCGCTCGCTGCCGGACCTGCCCGCGCCGCTGGCTCCCGCCGCGTATGACTTTGGCGTGGGCAGTCCGGACGTCTCGGGCTTTCCCTTCGAGTCCTGGCGTCGGCTGGTGGCGCGGCAGCTGCGGGCCGCCACGGTGTCCGGGGGCTATGTGGACGCGGCCGGGCACCGGGGGCTGCGGGAGGCGGTGGCGCGGCACGTGGGCGTCGCGCGGGGCGTGCGTGCGGAGGCGGAAGACGTGTTCATCACCAATGGCGCGCAGCAGGCGTTGGATCTCGTGGGGCGGGTGCTCATCGAGCCGGGGGACTGCGTCGCCATGGAGGAGCCGGGCTATCCGCCCGCGCGGCAGGTGTTCCAGTCGCTGGGAGCGCGCGTCGTGCCCGTGCCGGTGGACGCGGAAGGGCTGGACGTGGCGGCGCTGCCAGATGCCGCGCGGCTCGTCTATGTCACACCATCCCACCAGTTCCCGCTGGGCATGCCCATGTCTCCCGCGCGCAGGGGGGCGCTGCTGGAGTGGGCGAAGCGGCGGGACGCAGTGGTGATTGAGGATGACTACGACAGTGAGTTCCGTTTCGGCGGCCGGCCCCTGGAGACGTTGCACGGGATGGACCGCTCCGGGCGGGTGCTCTACGTGGGGTCGTTCTCGAAGGTGATGGTCCCCGTGCTGCGTCTGGGATTCCTCGTCGCGCCGCCATCGCTCCAGCGGGAGCTGCGGTGGGCGCGGCGCGTGATGGACTGGCACAGCCCCGTGCCGGAGCAGGCCGCGCTCGCGCGGTTCATCGACAGCGGGCTGCTGGCGCGGCACATCCGCAAGATGCGGCGGGACTACGAGGCGCGGCATGAGCGCGTGGCGGAGGGGCTTGCGCGCCACTGCGGTGATTGGCTCCAGGTGGTGCCCTCCGTGGCGGGCCTGCACCTGAGCGCGACGTTCCGGCGAGGGGGCATGGCGTTGGAGCGGGAGGCGGTGGCGCGGGCTCGGGCAGCGGGCGTCGGACTCATCACCCTGTCGCGCTACTTCATGGGACCGCGCGCCCGGCCGGGGCTGGTGCTGGGGTATGGTGGCATTCCCGCCGCACGCATTCCGGAAGGGCTCCGGCTGCTGGGCGCCAGCCTTGCGGAGGCGGAGGGGCGGACGAGGGCCTGAGCCACGCGAGCTGCTTCGACGGCCGGGTCGCGTGGCTTGCTCGAAGACGCGGTGACACAACCTCAGACAGGGGCCGCGACGCGGACCAGCTGCTTGCCCAGGTTCCGGCCCTCGAACAATCCGCGCAGGGCGGACGGCGCCTGCTCCAGCCCCTCCGCGATTGTCTCCGCCTGGACGAGCTCTCCCCTGGTGGCCCAGGTGGACAGCTCGCGGAAGGCCTCGGGGAAGCGCGCGACGTGGTCCAGGAAGATGAAGCCCTCCATGCGTGCACGCTGGAAGGCCAGCTGCATGTAATTGCGGGGCGTGGCGCCGTAGTCGCGGTCCTTGTAACCCGAGGACACGGCGCCGCAGAGCACCACGCGGGCGCGCACCGCGAGGCACTCCAGCGCCGCCTCCAGCACGGGGCCGCCCACGTTGTCGAAGAAGACATCCACGCCCTTGGGCGCCAATGTCTGGAGCCGCGTCCGGACGTCCTCGGACTTGTAGTCGATGCAGGCGTCGAAGCGGGCGACGCGGGTGACCCAGTCCGCCTTGTACGCTCCGCCCGCGATGCCGATGACACGGCAGCCCCGGAGCCGTGCGACCTGTCCGGCGATGGAGCCCACGCTGCCCGCGGCGCCGGAGACCAGCACGGTCTCACCAGGGGCGGCGCGGCCGACGTCGGTCATGCCAATCCACGCGGTCAGTCCGCTGGCGCCATAGAGATGCAGCATGGCCCTGGGGTCGATGCCGTCCGGCACCTTGTTGAAGCCGAAGAGGCCCGCGTCACCGGCCAGCGCGTACTCCTGCCAGCCCGTCATGCCCGTCACCCAGTCGCCCACGGAGAGCCGTTCCGAGCGGGACGCGATGACCTGCCCGACGCCTGCCCCGCGCATGACCTCGCCGAGTTCGACGGGCCGGATGTAGGTCGCGTGGGGATTGAGCCACGTACGCTGGGTGGGTTCGATGGCGAGCCAGATGACCCGCACGAGCGCTTCGCCGGGACCCGGGGTGGGCACCGGGGCCTGACGCCACTCGAAGCAGGCGTCGGAGACCGCGTCGAGGGGACGCGACTTGAGAACCCACTGGTGGTTCATGGCGTCTCCTTGGAGAAGGCGGGGGCGGCGAGCTTCCGGGCGCAGTCGCGGATGTCGTCCGGCCAGCTCCGGGTCCACTTGTTGAAACGGGTGCGGTCGCCCGCGTAGAGCGCGCGAGCGGCCTCCTCGTAGCCCGGCGCGTTGCCGGCCATCGTGGTCATGAAGCGGTCCGCGGCGGCCTGGGCGCGACGGACGCGGTCGGCGTCGCCACTGTTGGCACGAGCGGCCTCCACCAGCCTGCGCAGGGCCACGGAAGCGCCGCCGGGTTGCTCGGACAGCCACTCCCAGTGGCGGGGGAGCAGCGTCACCTCGCGGGCCACCACGCCCAGCTTCGGGCGCCCGGGGCCTCGGGGCTCGGAGGACTCGGCGGCCGGGTCCGGCGCGGGCTGGAGGCGGGCGAGCACCTCCTCCAGCGTGCCGCGCAGGTGGAAGTCCACCGTCCGGCCCGTGGCGTCGTCGAACAGGAGCAGTGATTCCGACTCGCCCGCGTCGAGCGCGGCCTTGGCGGCGGTGACGACCTCGGCGGGAGAGCCGGAGGCAAGCAGGCGCTGGCCGGCGAAGGCGGTCCAGGTGGCGGCAGGTGACGGCATGGAGAGGATATTACCCGGATAGAAGTGAGCGTCAATTCTACCCGGGGAATATGGGCGCATTGACCGGGATGGCGGGCCGTGGGAGCAGGTCGGTCAGGAGGCGAGGCATGAAGGACGCGAACAGGATTCCCGTCGTCGTGGGCGTGGGGCAGATCAACGATCGGTCGGAGGATCCGCTGCGGGGCCTGGACTCGCTGGGCTTGATGGAGGCCGCGCTGCGGGCGGCGGACGCGGATGCGGGCGGTGGGTGGCTCGTCCGGCTGGATTCGCTGGCGGTGGTGGATCAGCTTTCGTTCCGGCAGATGGGGCCGTTGCCGCTCGCACTGGCGGAGCGTCTGGGCGCCCGGCCGCGTCTCCATGAACAGACGGCGGAGGCCAGTGGCGACAGCCCGGTGCGGCTGCTCCATGAGGCCGCGAACCGCGTTGCCTCCGGTGCGGTGGAGGTCGCGGCGGTCGTGGGAGGTGAGGCGCTGCGCACGGCGGCGCGGCGTGCGGCGCTGGCGGCGGGGGATGCACCCTCCGCGCACAACGCCGCGACCCACATCGGCATCCAGGCGCACGCGGCCTACCGGAAGCGCTACGGCCTCAACTCGCCGGTCGATGTCTATCCTCTCTATGAGAACGCGGGCCGCGCCGCGTATGGCCAGACGCTGGCGGAGGCGCAGCGAGAGAGCGGCGAACTCTGGTCGCGGTTCTCCCAGGTCGCGGCGGGCAACCCGGGTGCGTGGCTCCGCGAGCCTTTGTCCGTGGAAGCGATTGTCACGCCCTCGCCGTCCAACCGGCGCATCGCGTTTCCGTACTGCAAGCGGATGGTCGCGAACAGCGCCGTCAATCAGGGCGCGGGGTTCCTCGTCACCAGCCTGGCGAAGGCCCTCGCGCACGGCGTGCCGGAGGATCGGCTCGTATACGTGGGGCGGGGCGTGGCTGCGCACGAGCCAGAGGACTTCCTCGCTCGGGATGGCTACGCGCGCTCACCGAGCATGGACGTGTCGCTGCGCCGCACGCTGGAGCTGAACGGGCTGACTGTCGACAGGCTCGACTTCGTGGAGCTCTACAGCTGCTTCCCCTGTGTGCCGAAGATGGCGCGCCGGGTGCTGGGCTGGCCGCTGGAGAAGCCGGCCACGGTGTTCGGCGGCCTCACGTTCGGCGGTGGCCCAATCGCCAACTACATGAGCCACGTGGTGGTCAGCATGGTGCAGCGGCTGCGCGAGCAGGGACGCCATGGCCTGCTCTTCGGCAACGGTGGCTTCGCGACGTACAACCACAGCCTCGTGCTCACGCGCGAACCGCAGCTCGCCGGAACACTGCCCCAGGCCTTCGAGCATCAGGCGGAAGCGGACGCCGCGCGTGGCCCCGTGCCTCCGTTCGTGGAGGGCTTCACGGGCCCCGGTCGCATCGAGACGTACACGGTGCTGTACGAACGCGACGGCCGCCCGAGGTTCGGCGTCATCGTCGCGCGGGGCGCATCCGGTGAGCGCTTCCTCGCGAAGGTCCCTGCTCACGATACAGCAGGCATCGACTTCCTGTGCGACGGCAAGGAGGAGCCCGTCGGCAGGGAGGGGCATGCCGTCGCCGGACCCGGCGGGGACATCCTCTGGCACGGGGCTTTCTCCTGAAGCGGTAAAAAGCGTCCAGAGGGGTGACAGCGCCGGGGGACAGGGGTATTCGTCCTCCCGATTCGGCCTCGCGGGCGACCCCCGTCACTGCGCCATAAGGGGGGACTCCCATGTTTCCTGAATCCAGGCTCAGCAACCTCACCGTCGTTGCGCTGGCGACCGCCGCGACCCTGGCCTCCGCGGCCGAGGCGCCCCTCTCATCACAGTCCGCGTTCTTCCTGACCCGGAGCGAGAACCGGAACCAGGTCCACTACGCCCTGCGCCTGGACGAGGCGTGCCGCCCCGTGGGGGCGCGTCCCGTGCAGGTGTATTGGCGGATGTTGGAGCGCGGGCCATCGGAGGTGGAGGAACTGCTGGGGATCGAACAGCCCGTGTATGGGTTGGAGGATCCGCAGACGGTCGAAGCCACCGAGGATGGCTGGCGGGTCCGGGTGCGCCTGCGGGCCTTTCCCTCGCGCCCCATCGACATCACCACCGCGCGGGCCGAGGGCAAGTGCCAGGTCCAGGCGTGGACGAAGCTGGGCGACAGCGTCTCCCGGCTGGAGCACGTCTTCGTGAAGACGTCCTGGCCCTTCTCGGTCGACTTCGTACGGCTGGATGGGGCGGGCCCGGATGGGCAGCCAGTCCATGAGCTGATCCGCCAGTGAGGCGGGATGCCCTTCGCTTCCGTGGGCGCGGCCGCGCTGGGGCTTGACCACGGTGCCGTAGGCGTCCGCCTCCAGGACGACCCGAACCGTTCAACCTGCTGGAGCCCGACCCAAGCAGCCGGGGCGTGAAGCCGTGCTCCGCGCAGGAAAGCCCCCTTGCCCGGGCATGGTGGAGCGCTTCTTGCTGTACTTATCCTCTGAGCAGCGGTAGAGCGGCGCCGCCCACGCGGCGGCGGCCAGGTTCAGTGCCTGATCCGCCCATGGGCATTTTGTGGGGAGTTAGTTCAGTTGGTTAGAACGCCGGCCTGTCACGCCGGAGGCCACGGGTTCAAGTCCCGTACTCCTCGCCACTAAAAGCCCAGCAATCCTCCGGGGTTGCTGGGCTTTTGTTTCTTCTCCGTACTGAAGTTGCCCCGGTTTCGTGGAGTCCCACCCGCTGTGCGAAAAGGGTTCCACGATGCCGAGGTCACGCCCCCCTACCCGCCGGAGTTCCGTGAGCGGGTCGTCGAACTGCTGAAGGCCGGCAGGTCTGGCAAGAGAGTTCGGCTGCACCGAGCAGAGCATCCGCAACTGGAAGAAGCAGTTGGAGGGGAGCGTGACATCCTAAAAAAAGCTGCGGTGCACTCAATGGGTCGACGCAACAGCACCTGCGCCAGGGCGGAGATGAGCAGCAGCCGGTCTCTGCGGTCCGGCGTCTTCACGCACACCTGCTTGAGTCCCATTCCAAACTTGAGCTCCTTCACGTCTCGGAAGGACTCCTCGATGGTGAAACGGCGGGCGTAGACGTCCATCACTTCCTGGGCCGTCGACTCGTGGAAGCGGGTGGCGAGGCACCAGGACTCCTTCATCCCTTTGCGCTTCACACACACCACCGCTCCGACTTGGGCCCCTACCGCGGTGACACGCGCTCCCCGGAGCACCTTCGCCCGGCCACCCTCCGGCACCCACTGGGTGGCAGGCCTCGTTTCCCCTTCCTCGGACGTGACGAGCACGTCCGAGCGGAAGCGCACGACGTACTCGAAGTCCAACTGCTTCAAGAGCGCGTAGAACTTCGCATCCGCGAAGCCCCGGTCTGCGAGCACCGTCACCTGCACGTGGGAGGGAATCAACTCCCGCAGCCGCTGGAGGACCAGGTCCTCGGTGAGTTACCGGTTGCCTGCGGAGGCCGATTTCACCAGCGTCGTCCATGGCAGCGGCGTCGCGCGTCCATGGCGAGTGACGAGGCTTGCCACCAGCGACTCCTGGTCATCCTTCTCGAAATCCGTCCAGTCCAGTGCGATGACGGCCTCCGTGCGCTCCTCCAGCACGAAGGGCACCCAGGCTCCGAAGAGCTTCCAGACGTTGAAGCCCCTATTGGACAGCAACCGGTCCACCTGCTTCACCGCGTGCTTGGAGGTGATGTCCTCGCCTCTCGCCTCTCGCCCACGCCATGGCCTTGCCGAGCGCCGCCACAGACAGGCTCGCCGCCTGCACCGCGCCCAACGTCGCGTGCGAGAGGGACAGGATTCGTTTGACGTGCAGGTCGTCCTCGAACACCTCCGTCAAGAACGACCGCACCTGCTCTTCGTTGATGGCCACCTTGCGCGTCATGGTGGCTCGACTCTCTGCCCAAACGCCAGAGCCCCCGCACGCGGCTGCCGAGCGAACGACTGCTGATCAACTTGCTAAATGAGGGGATCCCTCAGGCGGGGGATGTTCGAGGTGTTGTCGGACCGGCCGCGGCTCGTCGCGCGTGCGAACGGCGCCATCGTGGACCCGCAGGACCCCGCGGGACCAGGCCGCCGGAACGCGGCTCGGGTACGAGGGCGCGCTCGGTTTTCTGCTCGCGTGGGGATGGAGTGGCACGGCCTGGACGCCCGCGCCCTGGAGTGGCTCCTCTACGAGCAGTCCGGCTTGCTGGTCGTCTCCGGCGGCTCCAGCGCGAGCTCGGGCTGTCACATGACGAGGGGCCTCCACCAGGGCAGGGGCCAGAGGTAGGTCAGGCGCGGGGCTCGGTGATGGTGTAGGCCGCGTTGACGAGCGAGAAGTGGCTGAACACCTGCGGGAAGTTGCCCAACTGCGCGTGCAGCTTGGGCATGTACTCCTCGGCGAGCAGGCCCAGGTCGTTGCTCAAGGACAGCAGGTGTTCGAACAGCCGCCGGGCATCCTCGAAGCGCCCCATCATCTGATACGTGTCGGCGAGCCAGAACGAGCACGCGAGGAAGGTGCCTTCCTCTCCGGTGAGCCCGTCCACGGAGCCGGTGGCGTCCGGCTTGAAGCGGAGCACCAGCCCATCCTGGAGCAGTTCGCGCTCGATGCACTCCACCGTGCCCCTCACCCGCGGGTCCGTTGCCGGAAGGAAGCCGGTAAGCGGGATGTAGAGCAGGCTCGCGTCCATTTCCTTGCCGCCGTAGTACTGCACGAAGCTGTTCAGCTCGCGATTGAACCCCTGCGCGCAGACCTCCTCGAAGATGCTCTCCCGGGCTTCCAGCAACTGCTCCATCGGGGCCGTCAACTTCGTTTCATCCGAAGCCTTGATGGCCCGGTCGATCGCCGCCCACGCGGCCACCTTGGAGGCGGTGAAGTGGCGATCGGGCCCGCGCATCTCCCAGATGCCCTTGTCGGGCTTCTGCCAGGCCTTCATCGCCTGCTCGGCGACGTTGATCAGCGCGCGCTGCGCGACGGGGCCGACCTCGCCGAAGTATTTCGCGCCCGCGTAGAGCACCGCGGCCACCTCGCCGAGCACGTCGAGCTGGAACTGGTTGTATGCCCCGTTGCCGATGCGCACGGGCTTCGCGCCACCGTAGCCGTCGAGCCAGTCCAGCTCGGACTCCGTGAGACGGCGCTCGCCGCGGATTCCGTACATGATCTGCATCTGGGCGGGGTCTCCCGCGATGGCACGCATCACCCACTTCCAGAACGCGGTCGCCTCGTCGCTCAGGCGCGCGCGCGTCAGGGCGTTGTGCGCGAGTGCGGCGTCGCGCAGCCACGTGAAGCGGTAGTCCCAGTTGCGTTCGCCTCCCGGCGTCTCCGGAAGCGACGTCGTGGGCGCAGCCACGACTCCGCCCGTGCTCTCGTAGCTGCAAGCCTTGATGGTGATGAGGGAGCGGACGACCTCGTCACGGTATCTCGGCGGCGGGACGATCTTCGACGCCCACTGGGTCCAGTAGCGCTCGGTCTCCTGTTCGGCGTGGTCCGGATCCAGGTTCGGCGGGAGCTGATCCAACCACGAGTAATTCCAACTCATCACCCAGGAGAACCGCTGCCCCTCCGTCACCTCGAAGTTCGAGACCAGCGGGGACGCGGTATCCCTGTCCGTGCGCCGGAGGAACAGCGCGTCCGGGCCGGCGAACGCACGGAGCGAGCCGCCCACGCTTTCGACCCTGGGGATGGAGCGGCCGAAGGAGAAGCGGGGCGTCAGCTTCGAGTGCATCGCCACCGTCCCCTTCAACCCCACGACAGTCCGGACGAGCCTGGGGGACTCCTGGCCGACGGGCATGAAGTCGATCAACCGGACGGACCCCGAGGCGCAGGTGAACTCCGTCTCGAGGAGCAGGGTGTCCTTCCGGTAGCGGCGGGTGATCTTCTGGACGGACTCCCTCGGTGCGAGCGCCCACTCGCCGTTCTCCTCCGTCCCGAGCAGGCTCGCGAAGCAGGCGTCCGAGTCGAAGTCTGGCAGGCACAACCAGTCAATGGTTCCGTCCCGGGCAACCAATGCCGCCGAGCGCATGTTTCCGATGAGCGCGTGATCCTCGATCTTGCGGTTCGACTGGACCCCGGGCTGCGCCGGGATGACAGGCTCCTGGGCCTGCTGTTGCTGCGTGATGTGTTCCGCCATTGCCTTGGCTCCCATATGCCACGTGATCAACCCTTGACGCTGGAACCCGGGGCGAGGAGGCGCAACCGCAGCGGTGGAGGGCGAGCGACCGACGGGTGCTCCGAGGGCGCGGAGGCCTTCGAAGCACTCCTGGACGAAGCGCCAGCTCTCGTCGGCGGGCTCAAGGTTCGAGGCCTGGACGACTGCTCCACCTCACCGTGCGCTCTTGTCCGACGGTGATGGCGCCGCGAGCCTTCAACGAGCTGAGCCGACAAGCTGCGCCAGAGCTTCTTCCGACCGAAGCGCAAGGCCCTCCAGGCCAGCCCCCTGGGCGGTGCCGGGGAAGGGCCGGAGGACCTGAACGAGGCGCTCGGTCCGCCTTCTCCGTCTTGAGGCAGCCGGTCTCACCGGTCCTGGTGTTCGCGGGGCCCCATGAACGTGAGGGTGGCAGAGGCCATGCAAAGGGTGTGGGCCGAAGCGGACGCCACGCGTGGATCCGTTCCTTCGTTATGGATTGTGCCCCCTGTCGTATCCTCGCCGAATGACACTCTTGGTGCAGTGTGAGTTTCGGGTGCAGCGGCCTGACAGTGAGTCGGAGTTCATCCGGATCGCCCGCGCGTTGGCTTCCGCCGCCGCGTCCGAGCCGGGAACGTTGCGTTACCAGTGGTTCGTCACACAGCGGCCGGGGCACTACTCGATACTCGAGGAGTACGCCGACGCCGACGCGGCCGAGACCCACAACGGCAATGTGGGAGCGCTGCTCGCCGAGCTTTTTTCCGTGGCCGAGCTGGTGTCGGTGTCGTTCTACGGCGAGCTCAACAAGTACTTGCGAGACTGGAGCGCCGGCCGGGCTGGAGTTTCGGTCAACGTCCCGTTGTGACTCCCGCCTTTGAGTGCGGGGACGAATCGCGGAGATTCGTCACCCCGCGCGGGTGATGGCCAGCTTCGCCGTGTACCGGCCGGTCGCGCCGGGCACGGGCTGGAGGGTCAGCACGCCGGTCCAGGGCTTGCCATCGCGGTCGCTGAAGGTCCAGTCACTGCCCAACGGCGAGGCCGGGCCGGCGGCCGCGGGCTTGACGCGCGTCCACCGCCCCTTGGCTTCGAGTTCCTTTCCGACGCGGTCCATCACCTGTCGCGCGCTCAGGCGGGTGACGCCCTCGAGGACCTGCTCCCAGTGATCCGTTCCCCCCTCGGTGCGTGTGATGTCCCACGTGCCGAGCGTCTCCACGTCCAGCGCCGGAATGAGGCGGTCCGCGAGCGCGGCACGCACGAAGGGGGCCTGAGGCCGCCAGTCGTACTCCTCCGCGAGGGCGACCTGCTGCGCGAGCCCGATGCCGCCCAGCCGGGAGAGCACGTGCAGCGCGCCGTCAATGCCCGCGGAGAGCCCGGCGGCGGTGACGATCTTGCCGTTGTCGACGAAGCGCTGGTCGTCGACGACCTTGATGCCGGGGAACGCATCCCGCAACTTCTGGATGTTGCCCGCGGTGGTCGTCTCGGTGAGGCCCTCGAGCAGTCCCGCGCTCGCCAGGATGAAGGCGCCGTTGCAGACGGACAGGGTCCGCTGGGCCCGGGCACTCTGGTCGGTCACCCACTTCAGGGTCGCGCTGCTCCGCCGCGCGTCCGTCACGCTGCCGCCGGGAACGACGATGACGTCCGCCGGGGGGGCATCGGCGAAGGAGTACTTCGGCACGACGGTCATCCCCATCGTCGTCGTCACCGCCTCCTTGGTCTCAGCCACCGTGTACACGTCGAAGTCCGCGGCGCCGAACACCTCGTAGGGGCCGGTGTAGTCGATGATCTGCACGCCGTTGAAGATCAGGATGGCGACCTTCCTGCGCGCCTGGGCGGCCTTCTTCACCTCTTCCTGTGTGACCAGCTTCATGCCGCAGTGCGGACACATGCCCGGCTTGTCGAACACCTTCGCGTCGCAGGCATGGCCGCACGGAGGACAGCTGTAGTGCGGCGGATCCGCCGGGGCGGCCGTACCCAAGAGGAGGCCGAGGCAGAGCAGCAGGGGGCGGCGCGGCGGGAGAAGCGACTCATCGACGGCTCCGGGGGGCAGGGGTGGTGGGGATGGTGGGATGACGGTTGAAGCGCTCGCGGTACTCGCCGGGAGGGATCCCCACCGCGTGGAGGAAGGCCCGGCGCATGGCCGCGGGGGTTCCCAGCCCGCTCCTGGCGCAAATCGCCTCGAGCCCCTCCGAGGACTCCTCGAGGAGGCGCCGCGCCGTCTCGACGCGGGTCGACGTGACGAAGCGCGCCGGGGGCATCCCCACCTCCCGGGTGAACACCCGCGCGAAGTTCCGCGGGCTCATGGCCACGCGGCGCGCGAGGGACTGGACCGAGAGGTCCTCGCGTGGATGCTCGAGGATGTACGCCTGCAGCTCCCGCAGGGGCTCCTGCTCCGCGAGCTGGACCGAAAGCTGCGCGCTGAACTGCGCCTGACCGCCCGGGCGCCGCAGGAACATGACGAGGGCCCGGGCCACCTCGAGCGCCACCTCGCGCCCATGGTCCTCTTCGACCAGCGCGAGCGCGAGGTCCATTCCCGCGGTGACACCGGCGGTGGTGTAGAGCCGTCCCTCCCGCACGAAGATGCGGTCGGGCTCCAGCTGGATGCCTGGATACTTTCGAGCGAGCTTCGCGCACGAGGCCCAGTGCGTGGTGGCCCGGCACCCTTGAAGCAACCCCGCCTCCGCGAGGAAGAACGCTCCGGTGCAGATGGAGGCGAGCCGCCGGACCCCACGCGCCTGCTGCCTTATCCAGCGCACGAGCGGCGGGTGCGCGTGGTAGCGCTGCGCCCCCACGCCTCCCGCGATGAGCAGCGTGTCGAGCCCACGTCCCACCTCATCGAAACGGCGATCCGCATGGAGCCGCAGGCCGGATGACGCTGGGAAGGCACCGCGCTTCAGCCCGAGGAGCTCCACGCTGTAGACGTCGTCCTCGCGAAGCCCCTGCTCCTTGAGCCAGCGGGACGTGCGCGCGAAGACCTCGAGCGGGCCCGTCACGTCGAGCATCTGGACGTCCGGGTAGGCCAGCATCGCCACCCGCCGCGTCTTCGCGGGAGGCGCGCGACCGCGGAGCGCCTTGGGGGAGGGGAGTCGCGCCGACATCGCGGAACCATGTGCCGCGACGGCGCAGGAGACAATGACAGCGTTCGAACGTTTTCTGCCAACCTGGCTGCCGGTTCCGTCCCCGCACCTGGAGCGCTACTTCCTCCGGCGCCAGAGACGCAGCGTGGTGACGAGCCCCAGCATCGTCAGGCCCCCGCCCGCCTGGGTGCAGCCGTCACTCGACGGGTGGCGGATGGGGCCCGGGTCGAGCGGACCGCCGTCCGTGGGGCCATCGTCAGCTCCGGTGCCGCCGTCGGCGCAGCCTCCGGCCAGGCACCGTGGGGCGCAGCGGAGCTCGAAGTCCACGCTCAGCGGCGGCAGCGTGAGGTCCGCGTGCTCCAGCGTCCCCTTGAGCGTGGCCTGGTGGCGGCCGGGTGTGAGGCCCAGGTTGGACGGCGGCGGGTTGTACGTCGTGCAGACCGTGTAGAGGGTCAGCAGCTGCCGGTTGTACTCGTACTTGTGGCTGTCCGGGTTGTCCTCGCCCGTCGTGGTCAGTCCGTGGTGATTGCTGAACGACCAGGGCTGTCCGTCCACCTCCACCTCCCAGCGCATCCAGGGCATGAACGGCACCAGCTCCGCAGAGGGGGTGAAGCGCAGCGTGGTGGAGTCCCCCTCCTGCGGGCTGCCGCAGTTCGAGTCCCCGAAGACGGAGAACACTCCGCGGTTCGGCGTGTCCACGCTCAGCGTGCCCAGGGTCGTGGGCAGGGGCAGCGCCGGGCCCGCGGTGAAGGTCGCGGACTGCGTCTGGGTCTCCCGGAACTGGCAGCGGCCCTTCGCCTCGATGTGGTACTCCGCGCCCGGCACGAGCGGCGACTTCGGAACCACGACGTGTGTCCTGCGTGCACCCTCCGCCAGCGTGAAGGGCACCTCGGTGCCGTCCGCCTGGGTCAGCTTGAGGGTGGAGACCTCCGTGTCCTCCAGGAGCGGCGGCACCACCACCAGCCCGGGGACGTTCGCGGGGACCGGCCCTCCGTCCTCGGGGAGCGGGAAGCGGACATCCACCATGCAGTTGGGCGCGACGCACGCGTCCGCCGAAGCGGGAACGAGCGTCCCCATCACCAAGAAGAACATCCCTACCGCGCCGCATTTCCAGTGGGGTCCGTGCATTTGCTTCATCAGACACCGGAGCCCTCGAGGCTGGGACATTCCTCAGGGACGTTTCGCGCGCGGCCCGCGCCGCCAGAGCTGGAGCGTGGCCAGGAGTCCGAACGCCGCGAGGCCTCCGCCCGCCTGCGAGCACCCCCTGCCTTCCGAGGTATCCGGCTCGGGCTTGGGAGCGTCCTTCGGGCAGGTCAGCTCGAAGGAGACCTCCAGGGGCGGGAGCGGCGTCCCGGACTGTTCGAGCACGGGCCGCAGCGTGGCCACGTGCCGGCCTTCGGGGAGGCCCTGGTCCGTGGGGGCCTGCTGGCCAGGCCGGACTTCGCAGACCGAGTAGACGCTGAGCAGGTCATGCGGGTACGCGAACCGGTCCGGTGGCATGACGTTGCCCGTGGCATCCACCGCGCCATGCGGCGCCCTGGCCCACAGCTTGCCATCCACCTCCAGCGTCCAATGCACCCACGGGAGGAACGGCACCAACTCCGGCGCGGGCGTGAAGCCCAGGCTCACCGTGCGCCCCTTCACCTCCACCGAGCAGAGCGGGCCGCCCCAGACCAGGAAGGACGCGGACTGCTCCGGCGCTGCTCGCAGGGTCCCGGACATCGCCGGAAGCGCGACCGCCGGCCCCGCCGTGAAAGACGTCTCCAGCGTGCCAGGGGTCTGCGGGAAACCGCCGCAGAGGTTGCTGGCCTCCAGGTGATAGCGGGTTCCGGGAACGAGCGGAGCCGTTGGAATGACGAGCCCGCTGTCGTGCGGGCCCGTCAGGAATTGCGCCTCCACGTCGGTGCCGTCCTCCGTGCGCAGGCGCAGGTCTCCCGCGTCCACGCTGAAGAGCGGGGACGGTAGAATCACCAATGCCGGCACATTCGACGGGACGTCCGCGCCCGTGGGAAGTGGGACGTGGAACCTCCCTGGGTCGCACGCGGGACCGCCGCATGCCTCCGCGGGAGGGGGGAGGGCCAGGCCGGCTCCCACCAGGAACGTTCCCACCGCCAGGGCCTTCCATGCGTGTGTCGTCATGGCCTTGAGACACGCGACTTCGAAAGGATGGGACACGCTCACGCCTTCTTGCGACGCCAGAGGCGCAGGGGCGCGAGCGCGCCCAGCATGGAGAGTCCGCCTCCCGCCTGCGAGCAGCCCTTGGCCTTGGATGGGATGGCGTCGCCGGGGGCAGCGCCGTCCCCGACAGTTCGAGCACCGGGCGCAGTGTGGCCTTGTGCGTGTCTTCACGGCCCTTGGGACACATGGACCCGGAAGATGGGGGCATGCCCCCTTTCCGGAACGCGCCGGTTCGGACGGGACCGCGACCGTTCAGCGAGTGGGGCCGACCGTCCGGCCCGTGGGGGCGGAGGGTGCTCCTGCCTCCGGCGAATACTGCCGGCCATGCGACGCAAACTCGTGCTGCTGGTGCTGGCCGTGGCGGTGTGGCTGCCGGCGCTCCATTGGTTGTTCCGGCCGTGGGACCGGGGGGAACTGGCGGCGGCACTGGCCTCCCGTCAACGCGTGTTCTCGCTCCAGGAGTCGAGCGCGGAGCGCGACGTGCTCCACCGCACGAACCCGGAGTGGGACCTGATGGTCCGCACCTTCTCCGTGCTGTCGTTCGCGAACCTCGCGCTGTCGGAGCCCGCGCGGAAGGCGGAGCACCTGGCCGTGGTGGACGTGCTCATCGACCGGACGCTGCGCGACGAACGGAGGGCGCATGAAGCCTTCTTCCTGCCGTATGTGCACGCGGCTCCCTTCAAGGACCCGGCCGGACGCAGCCTCTTCGTGGACGGTGAGCTGGCGTTGATGCTGGCCGCGCGCCAGATGGTGGAGCCCCGCGTGGACTCCGCGCCGCTGTTGCGTGAGCGCGTGGACCTCATCGTCGGACAACTGGAGCGCGCGCCGGTGCTGGCGGCGGAGAGCTACCCCGACGAGGGCTGGACCTTCTGCAACACGGTGGCGCTCGCGGCGGTGCGCCTGTCGGACAGGGTGGACGGGCGGGACCATGGGGCGCTGCTTCGCCGCTGGGTGGCCTCCGCGAGGGAGCACCTGTCCGACCGTCGGACAGGGCTGCTCGTGTCGAGCTTCACCTATGACGGCGTGACGAAGGACGGGCCGGAGGGCTCCACGCTGTGGCTCGCCGCGCACATGCTCCAGGTGGTGGACGCGGACTTCGCGCGTGACCAGTACCAGCGGGCCCGCGCCGCGCTCCTGGGGCATACGCTGGGCTTCGCGTGGGCGGGCGAGTGGCCCGCGGAGACAGCCGCGATGCAGGACATCGACTCCGGGCCCACCATCCCGTGGGTGAACGCGAACGCGGGCTCCAGCGGGCTCGCGCTCGTCGGGGCGGCGGCGTTCGATGATGAGGAGGCCCTGGACGGGCTGCTCACCAGCCTCCACTTCGCGGCCTTCCCGGTGCACGACGACACCGGCCTGCGCTTCGCGGCGGGCAATCCGCTCGCGGACGCGGTGCTGCTGTACTCGCTCGTCGAAGGGCCGCTCTGGCGTCTCGCGCAAGCGCCGCACCCGGAGGCACACCGATGATGCGTCACCCGTTCATCCTCGCCGCGCTGGGCATCGGCGCGGTCTTCCTGGCGCTGCATCTTTCCGGTGGCCGCGAGTTCGTGGGCGTGCTGTCCGGGACCATCGTGGGGGGCCCCGGGAGCATGGGCTTCGGGGTCGTCTATGCGCTGTCCTGGTTTGGCGCGGTGCTGGTGGCACCGGTGCTGCTGCTGGCGGGGATGGCGGACCTCCTGCTCGGCCGTGTGAGGCGTTGAGCGCCGCGTCAACGCCGGTACAGCGTGCCGCCCTTCATCACCAGCCGCACCTGACGCACGGCGGAGATGTCCTGCGTGGGGTCGCCCTCCACGGCGACGAGGTCCGCGTAGAGCCCGGCCTTCACCTGCCCGACGCGGTCCTCCCAGTGCAGCATGCGCGCGTTGCCGGAGGTGGCCGCCTGGAGCGCCTGCGCGGGCGTCACGCCGCTGGCCACCAGCAGCTCCAGCTCGCGCGCGTTCTCTCCGTGCGCGAAGACGCCCGAGTCTCCTCCCACGCACAGCGGCACGCCCGCCGCCAGCGCGGCCTTGAGGCCCTCGCGCTTCTTCTTCGCGGACTCGGGCTCCGGATCCACGCCGCGCTTCCAACCGCGGTACTGGAGCATGGCGTCGCCCGCCGCCAGCGTGGGGCACAGGAACACGCCCCGCTGGGCCATCAGCTTCCACACCTCCGGCGTGCCGGCGTCGCCATGCTCGATGCTCTCCGCCCCGGCCAGCACCGCGCGCTTCATGCCCTCCGGCGTGCTGGCGTGCACGGCCACCGGACGCCCGCCGCTTCGCGCCGTCTCCACGATGAGGCGCATCTCCTCCTGGGAGAAGGTGGGGAGCGCCTCGCCGTGCGGGCCCCAGCGGTAGTCGCCATAGACCTTGATCCAATCCGCGCCGCGCCCCATCTGCCCGCGCACCGCGCGCAGGAGTCCCTCCACGCCGTCCGCCTCCTCGGCGCCCTGGGGCACGGTCCATTCCGAGACGAAGCCCTTGGGGCCATAGCTGCCGGTGGCCACCAGCGCGCGCGTGGTGACGACCATGCGGGGGCCCGGGATGATGCCCTGGTCGATGGCCTGCTTGAGGCCCACGTCCGCGTCCCCCGCGCCCTCCGTGCCCAGGTCTCGCGTGGTGGTGAAGCCCGCGAGCAGCGCCGCCTTCGCGTGGTTCGTGGCCCGGGCCACGCGCAGCGCCAGGGGCTCCTTGAGCACCTGATCATTCCAGCTCGCCTCGTTGTACGGATGCAGGAACAGGTGTGAGTGGCCCTCGATGAGGCCGGGCAGCAGCGTCGCGTCCGGCAGGTCGATGACCTCCGCGCCCTCGGGCACCTTCACGCCCTGCGCGGGCCCCGCCGTGACGATGCGCTCGCCGGTGACGACCACCACCCATCCCGCGTGGGGCCTGGGCGTGGTGCCGTCGAAGACGCGCGCCGGGCGCAGCACGTAGGAGCGGGCAGGGGCCTGGGCCCGCGCGGACGCGGAGCCGAGGACCACGAACAGGAGGGTGGCGAAGAGGAGTGCGCGCATGTCGGGTGCGCAGTCTGCGCGCGCTCCGCCGCCCGGGACCACGGGTTTGTGGGGCAGGCCTGCTGGGGTGCGTTTCTTCGCACCTGGAGGCAGGTTGTTGGACCCGGTGCGTCGAGGGCCGGCTTCCGAACGCCGCACCCATCAAGGGCAGCCGGCAGGCCACCCTCACCGGCCGCGTGACGAGCCTTTCTAGAGGCCGGGCGCAGGTGCGCGTGGCGGGAGAGGGGCGGACCGTCAGCAACCTGATCATCCCGCTGGATCTGCGGCTGCCCATGGAGGTGATGAACCTCCAACCCTCCGGAGCGCTGACGGATGTCACCGCCCTCTTTACGCCCGGGTCGGAGTACCTCTTCACCCCCCCACACCACGGGGGCGCGCCCATCCAGGTCCCTGTGGTCCCAGCAGGGCGAGACGCAGCTCGAGTGGTACGTCACCGCCCCCGCGACCGCGAGCGGCTTCCCCCCTCCCGGCGGCCCTCGGAGGTGTCTCCGCTGCGGGAGTTGCGCGCGGGCCGCTACATCGTGAACGGGTCCTCTCATTCCCTGGGCGCGGGTCTCCGTCCAAGTCCGCGAAGGACACGCGCATGCCCTCGCTGGTGGTGGACCCGGTCATGCTCGTCACCACGGCGACGAAGGACACCGTGCCGTTGCACTTCGAGAGGTGAACACGGGGACAGCGCGGCGGCGCGCGCGAGACGGGAACGGAAGCATCGCATGGATGTGATTGTGCGTGTGAAACATGAAATGGCTTCCATCCCGTGACGGCGGCCGCCGGGATGTCTCCTGCCGCGTGAAGGTCGCTCGCTACTGGCGCACGACGCGCTTGAGTTTGAAGGGCGAGGGGGACTCGCTCATCGTGTAATAGGCGGTGCCGGTCGGGTCATACTCGATGGCCTCGCCCTGGCCCTCCACGGTGTCCGTCAGGGAGATGGGCGCGGCGGCGAACGCGGTCTCGAAGGCGGCGCCGGTGGCGGCGCGGAACTCATACACCTTGCGGTAGGTGCGCAGCAGGAAGCGGTTGGCGCACGGGTGGATGGCGCCGGAGGTGGCGGCGCCGTAGTTGGTGTCCGTGGTGGTGGGCAGCGGGAGATTGGCCACGAACACGAGCGTGCTCATCGTGCCGGGCGTGGGCAGCGGCTGGGGGAACTTGTAGACCTTGCTCGCGCCCGCGTAGGACTTGGTGATGATGTAGATGTCGCCCGTGGTGGGGTGGACCATGATCGTCTCCGCGTCCTTGGGCGTGTCCGGGTACTGGAAGGGAAAGGCCTCGGCGGTGAGGTTGCCGCTCGTCTGGCCCGCGCCGATGTCGGGCTCCGGGATGCGGTAGACGGCGAAGGTGGAAGGCGGCGTGGGGAAGTTGGCGCTCGAGCGCCCGATGTCGCCCATGTAGATGCACTGGCCCGCGGGGCAGGGCCCGGTGGCGACGTCCTCCCAGTCCGCGGGCGTCACGTTGGACACCGTGAAGGTGCCCTTCGTGCTCGCGTCCGCGGTGCTGATGGCCACGATGTCGGGAGTGTCCTCGTTGTGCGTGTAGAGGACGCCCGGGGTGAGGCGGCTGGCGGCGAGCCCCGACGGCTCCACCAGCGCGGTGGCCGTCACGGTGCCCTGGGTGGTGAACGCGGTGGAGAAGGTGTCCCCCACGGAGCAGGAACTGGAGGCATTGGCCGCCCGCAGCGCGACGACCTGCGCGATGTTCGTCTCCGCGTAGGGGGACGAGCCGTTGAACGAACCCTGCGCGCCCGCCGCCCCCAGGTCCTTGTAGGCGACGTCGTAGAGGAGTCCGGTGGATGAGGACACGAGGCAGGTGTCCACGGGCTCGGTGAAGTCCGGGGGCGGGACGATGGGGCTCGCCGGGCACGCGGAGCCGGTCCACAGCTGCGAGCCGAACCACACCGCGACGCCGTTGGCGGTGCTGGTGGTGAGGGCGGGCGTATTGAAGCTGGCGGTCAGCCCGTTCTTCTGGCCCGTGTGCGCGTCGATGGGGTGGGCCGTGTCCACGCCGGAGAACGCGGAGATGCTGCCGGCCATGTAGCTGGCGATGTCGATGTCGAACGCGTACGAGGACGGCTCGGACGCGGTGGCGACCTTGGTGAAGAGCCACGCCTTGATCTGCGACGCGCTCTGGTCCGAGCGCACCAGCGTCCAGCCCGAGGGCGGCGTGGCCACCGCGGCCACGTTGTTGCGGTTGATGATGCGCGCCAGCAGCACGTCACCCACCGCGGTGCCCGCGGGCTTCGCGATGCTCAGCGACGTGCGGGTGCTGCCGCCCGCCGTGGCACTGCTCCGGTACGCGATGGTGGACACCGCCTGCCGGGCGGTCACGGTCTCCTGCGCCGGGGGCGAAGGAGGGCCAGCCTCCTGCGGCCCACATCCCGCGAGCGCGAACAGCGACACCGAGCACAGCATTCGTGAAACATTCCGGTTGAAGAGATGCAAGGTCACTCCTGCCTGGGAGATGAGGCGGGTCAAAGGCAGGAGGTTTTCGACACGGCCCGGAAAGTGTTGCGGATTCCCTGCACGAAAGGTCCAAGCGTTGGCTGTGATTGCAATCTTCCGCGAGCGGCCTTTCCTCGCGTGCGCGGGTGTGGAAGAGGGTGGGGCATGAAGCGTCATGCGCCCGCCACCGAACGCAACCGCGAACCACTCCTCGCCGTCCTCCGGGAGGTGCTGCCCTCGGAGGGCACCCTGCTGGAGGTGGCGAGCGGCACCGGTCAGCACGCGGCCTTCTTCGCGCGGGCCTTCCCGGGGCTGACCTGGCAGCCAACGGACGGCGACCCGGCGGCGCTGGAGAGCATCGACGCGTGGCGTACGGAGGAGGGACTGTCCAACGTCCTGCCCGCGCGCATGTTGGACGCGAGCTCGGACCGCTGGCCGGTGGCGCACGCGGACGCCATGCTCTGCGTGAACATGATCCACATCGCGCCGTGGGCGGCGTGCCAGGGATTGATGCGGGGCGCGGCGCGGGTGCTGCGCCCGGGCGGACGGCTGGTGCTGTACGGGCCCTACTTCGTGGAGGGGAAGGAGACCGCGCCGAGCAACCTCGCCTTCGACGAATCGCTCCGCGCCCGCGACCCGTCCTGGGGCGTGCGCGAGCTGGGCGCCGTGACGGCCGAGGCCGCGCGTCACGGGCTCCAGCGCGAGCGCGTGGTGGAGATGCCGAGCAACAACCTCACCGTGGTGTTCCGCCGCGAGTAGGGCCTCCACCGGCCGGCATGTGCCGCGCCGTCCCGGAGCGGCCCAGGGCTACAGGCCGGGGCAGTAGCCGCGTTGCAGCTTGCGGGCCGTATTATGGACCTCGTCGAAGAGGTGGCGCTTCTGCATCTCATTCTGGGCGGTGTAGATGATGGTGATGCCGTTCGGCGTGTCCTGCGCCACGGCCGTGGAGGGGACGGTGGGCGCTCCGGCCGTGCCCTTGTTGCCGGCGCCGCCAGTGCCGGCGTTGTTGCGGCCGCTCTGTATCTCCGTGGAGCTGTCTCCCAGGTCCCGTGCATTCGCCAGGTCCGTGGCGGACTCGGCGTTGCTGCGCTCGGACTGCTCCTGGAGCATCCGCCGGGCGCGCATCTGGAGGTCCGACACCTGCGACGGGTCGGACGTGGTGAACACGAGCTCCGTCCCGTCGGGCGTGTCCTGCACCTGGACCTGCGTGCCCGGCACCGACATGGGGCAGCGCTGCTCCTTCGCGGAGGGCGCCGCGGTGGACTGGGCGGAGGCGGACATCGGCGGGTTCGACGTCTCCCTGTGCATCCCCTTCTTGGAACAACCCGCGGAGAAGCAAAGCGCCGCGGCCGCGGCGAGCGTCAGCGAAAGGCGTGACATGGGCATGGTGTGCCTCCTCTGTCGTGGGTTCGTCGTGCGCCAAGGTGGAGGGGCGGCCGGGCCCCTGCAACACGTTGCCCACGCCGCTGTGCCTGAAGGCCCCACCCCGGAGAGGGGTCCCTTCATCGCGGAGCCGACACACCCGCGACAGGCTCACCAGGCGGCTTCGAGCTGGAGCGTCACCCCGTGCTTCTCGTAGTTGCCGTTCGTGGCGTCATACGCGTGGCACAGGTGCGTCGAGCCCTCGCACGCGGCCGGGTCATCGTCCGTCAGCCGCATGTCGATGTTGGAGCGGTTCACCAGCAACTCGTAACGCGCGAGGAGCCGCAGGTGGCTGGACAGCCGGGCGCTCACGGTGGGGATGAGCACGAAGCGCGTGTCGTGGCGGCGGCGCGCGTTCCACGTCTCGGTGTCGCCCGTGGCCGTCACGACGCGCAAGGCGTTGTCCTCCTGGTAGCGGCGCCACTCCAGGTCCGCGTCCAGGCTGGCGGTGAGCCAGGGCAGGAGTTGCCACCGGCCGGAGGCGCCCACGGCGTGGCCCGTGAACCCGAATGGAATGACATACGTCTGCGAAACGAGGGCCTCGTCCGAGCTGGTGAAGGACTGCTCCAGCGTGCCGATGCGGTCCTGCCGGTAGCGGTACCACGCCGTGGCGCCCGCCGGGCCCAGGCGCCATTCCTGGGACAGCGTCGCGTCCAGGCGGGGGCCGGTGAGATACGCGAACTCCTCGCCGAGCCCGTCCTTGGCGGCCACGCCCAGGTCCAGCCGCGTGGTGGTGCGTTCGGTTTCATCCCAGGCAAGCCAGGCGTTGGCGTTCACGGAGGCCTGGAGCCCCCGGAAGTCCTCCAGGCCGGTGAAGAACAGGTCTCCGCCCGCGAGCAGCCCCGCGCGCACCTGACGCGCGGCCTCCCACTCCAGGGCCGCCGTGGCGCGGTGCAGTTGGAGCGAGTAGTCCCGCACGGACGCATGGGCATAGACGCGCTGGCTGCCGCCGTAGGACAGGGCCGCGACGAGCCTGTCGGACAGGCGGAGGCGGGTGGTGAGGCCGACGGTGGCCTCCGCGAAGGCGCTCGCGGTCACCACGTCCGCGTTCGCGCCGGACACGTCGCGGGCCGCGACGCCCACCTGGAGCACGTTGCTGTCGAAGCCCGGCCCCGCGCTCGCGGAGACCCAGAAGCCCGGGCCGCTGGAGCGCAGCCCGTAGGAGAGCAGGTCCAGGTACTGGTGCGCCGTCTCGCGGTCCAGCGGGCTCAACGTCAGCGCGAGCGCCGCGAGGAGGGCCTCGCGGGCTTCGGTGCGCAAGCCCAGGCGCCAGGCTGATGCGCCCGCCATGAGCCGGGCCCTGCCGGAGTCGGGTTGGCGTGCCGCCGCGCGCAGGAAGTGCGCACGGGCTTCATCGAAGCGGCCAGCGTCGAAGGACGCGAGTCCCTGGCGATAGGCCTCATCGCCTTCATTCACGATGGGCGCGAGCAGGGCGCGCAGCTGCTCGACCTGGAGGGCCTCTTCCCTGGATGCGCCTGGGGCGGCGCGCTCGGCCCACCGCGCGGCGCGGTCCGGGGCGCCCGCGTCGAACGCGGCGAAGCCCGCGTTGAGCCACGCCACGCGGGCGAGCGGCGCCCCTTCACGGACTTGCGCGAAGGACTCCTCCGCTTCCGCGAAGCGTCCGAGGGCGTAGAGGCACGCGCCCCGGTTGAAGTTCCAGGCATCGGGCTCCGGCGCATCCGGAGCACTCCCCGCGGCATCGAGGGACTCCAGGGCCTCCGCGGGACGGCCCAGGCGGAAGCGGGCCAGGCCCACGAGGTACAGCGAGGCGCCGGAAGGTGGGGCCTGGAGCGCCTGTTGCTCGGCTTCCGCGTACCGGCCCGCCGCGAAGGCCTCGCGCGCGTCCTCCAGCGGCTCCCCGGCCGCGAGCGCCACCAGGAGCAGCAGGCCCGTCCACACGCCCTGCGACGTAGCGCATTCCCCGCACGGGGGCGAGGGCGGCGCACCGCGCCATCCCGCACGGAGGGATGGAGGGAGGTCCCGGTTCGCGCAGACCCAGGCCCGTTCCCACGGAGCCGCCAGCGCAACCCTGCTGGAGCCCGCCGTCCTCGGGGGCCGCAAGAACCTGTCCGACAGTCGGACAGGTCTGGACCCTCAAGGCCGAACCCCCTTGTCCCCGGCGGATCCGCGGAAACCTGTCCGACAGTCGGACAGGTTTTGGAAGACCGGGGCCAGGACCTCGCGAGTGTGAACGCCTCCCCCTGGCCATCCTCCGGCCCCCGGCTCCCACCGGCCTTCAGCGCCGGGGCTGTTGATGGGGGGGCTGCTGGTTGGGCGGAGGTGGTGCGCCGTCGGTCCTCGGTGAGGGCGAGCGCATGCGGCCCTCTTCCCCTGGCGGGCGCGGCCCGTTGGGACGGCCGTCCTGTCCCGGGCCTCCCGTGGGGCCCCGACCCTCCGGGCCGGAGGGTGGCCGGACCGTGTCGCTCCGGGGCGGTGGGGCAGGGCGCTCCATGTTCCGGCGGCCCAGGATGGTGTCCACCTGCTCCCCCGGCGCGATGACGTCCACCGTGTGCGAGCTGCGCACGTGCGCCTGCTGTGCGCCGGAGGGGGGCGGAGGCGCGGGGGCCTCGGGTGGCCGCACGGCCTCCGATGGCGGCGGTGCCGGCGTCTGCTGCGCATGCGCGGTTCCGCCTCCCAGCCACAGGAGACCGACGAGCGCCGGTGTCGACAGCCAGGTCTTCATCCGCCCGTGACCTCCAGCACGACATCGTGCTCGATGCGCTGGTCGCCCGCGCGCGCCAGCGCCGTCACCAGGTAGCGCCCCGGCCGCTGGCCCCGCACCGCGATGGGAATCACGTTGCTGCCCGCGCTCAACGGCTGCGTCCATTGATAGGAGCGCAGCGGCAATTCCTCTCCATCCGCCCAGAAGGACAGCCCCTCCGGGAGGCTCACCTGGAAGTCCGCCTGCTCCACGGCCACGTCCGCCGTGAAGTCCAGCTTGATGACCGCCACCTTGCTCACCGGCACCTGCGTTCCGGGCCGCTCAAGCCCGGCCATCGCCGGAGCTTCCGTTCCAGGCGTGCCACGGACCGCGCCCAGCACCAGGAAGGTGGCCACGCCCGCTGCCACGCCCACCGCCGGCCAGAGCACCGGCGCGCGCCGCCGCCAGAAGTCCCGCACCGCATCCCACCCTGATGCCGGTATGGGAGGGCCGGCTTCTACCAACCGCCGGTGGAGCAGGGCCTGGAAGTCGGGCCCGGGCACGTCGTCCCGCAGCGCCGCCAGACGCTCGCGCAGCGCGCGGTCCTCCCTGTCCTCGGGCTCACTCATCTCCGGCTCCTTGCTGCATGCGACGAAATGTCCTGACTGGATGTTCCCACCGGCGCATCCTCTTCCGGGCGCTCAGGGCCCTGGCCCCCCGCCAGCAGAGCCTTCAGGTGCGCCCGGCCTCGCGACAGGCGCGACTTCACGGTGCCCACCGGCACCCCTTCGATGGCCGCCACCTCTTCATAGCTGTGCCCTTCCACGTCGAAGAGCACCACTGCGGTGCGGAACTCCGGCGGCAGCGCCCGCAGCGCCCGCCACAACCGGTCCCGCTCCTGGGCGCGCATCATCCCTTCGTCCGCGGACTCGGCGTCCGACGGCGCCTTCGCGTGCTCCTGCTCCAGCGGTTCCTCGCGCGAGCGCTCGCGGCCAGCGCGGCTGCGGGTGGCGTCATAGAACGCGTTGCGCACCACCGAATAGAGCCACGTCTGGAACGCGGACTGGAAGCGGAACGAGCGCAGGTTCTTGTAGACCTTCACCAGCGCTTCCTGCGCCAGGTCATCCACATCCGAGTCCGACGCGGCGAATGCCCTCGCGAAGCGGCGCACGCGCGGCAGGTGCGACGACACGAGCAACTCAAAGGCACGCACGCTGCCGTCCTGGGCTTCGAGGATGAGTGCGCGCAGCTCGTCGTTCACGGTGGGCGGCACTCTAGCCGGGGCAGGTGCGCGTTCAAAAAGCCGCGGGAAATTCCCCGCGGGGAACACGGCGGAAATTCATTTCGTCTCACGGGGGCGGACGGACAGCGGCCGGGCACCGGATGACAAGGGAGCACGCACTCATGAGGCACTGGAGCAAGGGCAGTCAGTGGCTGGGGGCAGTCGCGCTGATGATGGGAACCATGACGGTGGGCTGCGGAAGTTCGTCGCAGTCGTCGACCACGGACGCCACGTCGGATGTGTCCCAGGCCGTGGAGGCCACGTCGGACTCGAGCGACGCGGTGGAGGTGGCCAGCCTCCTGCACGGCCTGGACAAGCTTCGCCCCCAGGCCATCGAGGGCTTCCACTGTGACTCGACCCCGGACATCACCACCGTGGTGGTGTGCGGCAAGACGCTGCCCGCCACCGTGCACCTGGAGTGGACGGACTGCGCAGCCCCGGCGCGCCCTGAAGGCGGACGCGGCGGGGGACAGCCACCGGGCGGTGGTCACGGACAGCCACCGGGCGGCGGTGGCGGCCAGCCTCCTCCGCAGGAGGGCGCGGGCGGCGGCGGGAGGCCGGACGGCAAGGGCCCCGGCGGCCCCACCCGCGGCACGGTGGACATCGTGAACGCGTACGAAGCGTCCGAGGACTGCACGGGCGCGGTGACGCAGAACCAGACCGTCACCTTCGAGGTCTCCGGCACCAACTCCGACGGCGAGGTCTCCACCGTGAAGGGCACCACCGCCTCCACCGCGGAGCTGGTGGACGGCGCTCCGCCCCGCCAGAAGAGCACGCAAGCGGATGTGACACGCACGCGCACGGCCGCCGACGGCACGGTGGTGCAGTCGGTGCGGCTGGAGGGCTCGCTGTCCGTCGCGTTCTCCAGCGACACGCCGCCGGTGCGTACCATCGACGGTGCGTACACGGAGACCTCGCTCGATGGCTCACAGGGCACCGTGACGCTGGCGGGCATCGTCCGGCCGTCGCGCGACGTGTGCCCCTGGCCCACGAGCGGCACGCTCACGCGCACCACCGCGGACGGCACGAGCCACGTGATCACCTTCGGCCCGGAGTGCGGCGACGGCGCGCTCGACGGCGCGGAGCTGAGCCTGCCCGACCGCTGCGAGCGCGGCGGCGGCCGCCACTGAGTCTCACGAGGCGTCGCGGTCCGGGGGCGCCACCTCCAATCCCGTCCCCGGGCCGCGAGCCTCAGCCCCGCTTCGTCATGTCGAACAGCGCGCGGGCCTGCGGCCCCAGGAACCCGTCGAACCCTCCCGAGCGCTGGGCAATCTCGAAGTACGCATACGGCCATGCGCGCGTGCCACCGCCCCGAAGCGTCAGGGGGAGCGGGGCCGCGTGCGTGGCCGTCTGCCTCAGCGACGTGCCGGGCGCGCCCTCGATGTCCGCCTTCATGGGCACGCCCGCGTCGCGCATGCGCCGCTGCCAGGCCTCCACGTCGTCCACCGAGCCGGTGAAGTGATTCACCTTGCGGCCGAAGGCCAGCAGCCACGCGCCGTACTGCGTCTCCTTCTCCAGCTCCAGCAGCGCGGCCTCGTCCGGAGGCGGCGGCGCCGTGAACCAGGCCGCGAGCGCCTCCACGTCCTCCGGAGGAGGTGGATCCACCGGCAGCGCGGCGAGCAGCTCACGGGCGCGCGGCGAGAGCTCCTCCTGCTTCAGCTCGGACACGAAGACGCGCGGAAGTCCTTGCGGGTGGGACAGGTAGATGGCCGACAGGTGCGCGTCCGGAAACGTGTACGCGCCCGCGGGCCGCCAGCCGAGCCGCTCGAACACACGGGAGAAGAGGGCGATGCCGCCTTGCGGCCGCGCGAGGGTGCGGAACGCGACGTGGTCGTTGCGGAAGTGCCCTCCGGACAGCGCCACGAAGGTGCGCGCGAAGGGGACTTCGGAGGCGTAACGCTCCCACAGCAGGTCCAGCAGCCGCGAGGCGTCGGAGGCGGAGGTCGTCATGCGCGGCATCCTATGTCGCGGGTCCCTTCCCTCAAGACCCACGCGGAGTATCACCGTGTGACGCCGTTGCCCCCCGCACAGCGCATTCCATGCCTCCGTGCGTATCGGGAGGTGACTCCACGCGGGACTCCCTTCGTTCCGCCGCAGGGGACCTTCTCATGACCCATGATTCCCTCCGGCGCCTGGGGCGCTGGCTTCGAGGCATCTCCCTGGGGGCGGCCGCGACGCTCGTCTCCACCGCCGCCGCGCAGGTCACCAACGTCGGTGGGGACGACTCAGCCTGGGCGCGTACCACGGCGGCAGCCTGAAGCTGCACGGCAGGCTGGGCTGTTGGGGCAACGGCTGAGATGACGTCTGCTGCGGAGAGAGCCCTTCCAGCTGTCCGCAGGACTGCCTCTTCTCGGCGAACTACTGCGACGACGCGCCTGTCTATTGAAAGGCCCCTCGGGGGGCCCGCACCCGCGGGAATGCCCGGAGGGGTCTTCAGCGCAGCTCCACCTCGAGCCCGCCGAAGGTCATGGCCTCCAGGTGGCCGCCGTCCCCGGTGTGCGTCATGGGCGCCTCCGCGAGTCCCACCGCCACCAGCGATTCGGCGTCCGCGTCCACGCCCAGCAGATGGAAGTGGCGGTCCTGCCCCTGGGGGCCGGGCCGCAGCGTGCGCACCGGCTGACCGTCCGCGGACGCGAGCGCCAGCAGGGCTCCGGCGCCGCGTGAAACACTCATCCCGCCATACCACCGGTCCCATCCGGAGGCACCCGCGGCCACCCAGCCCGCCTCCGTCCAGCGCAGCGCGGAGAAGTGGTCCGCGCGGCCCGTGTCCACGCGGTGCTCGAAGCGCAGGGCGCCCGAGTCGAGCGACACCACGCCCAGGTAGCCGTCGTAGGGCGTCATCCGGTCCTGCACGCCCGGCGCGGACGGATAGTAGGCGATGGTGCCATCCGCGCCCTCCGTCACCACGGTGCCCGCGAGCGCCACCTCGCCGTCGCGCACCGCCATGTCGAAGACGACGAACTCCGCCGCCCGGGCGGGGACGAAGACGTGCGTCCCGATGCGGGTGCCCACCGGCGTGAAGGTCGTCACGGCGAAGGGCTGGCGTTCGGTGTCCACGGGCGAGGCGACGTCCTCACCGGAGCGGCAGTGCACGGAGGTGAAGTCGTTGAACGCGCGGCTGGAGGCCAGGCAGCGGGAGCTGTTCCACGTGCGGCCCACCACCAGCCGCCCGTCCGAGTCCACCGCGAGCAGCGGCCGGAGCGCGGCCTCGCGCCAGCGGAACTCGTCGTAGGCCCAGGCCGCCGGCTGCGTGGAGTGCCGCCCGTCGATGACTCGCGTCCACTGCTCGGTGTAGCGCCCGTCCGTCCACTGGAGCGTCATCAGGCCCGACGCCAGCTCCCGCGTACCGGGCCCGCCTTCCGGCACGGCCACGAGCGACAGGAAGGCCACGGCCACGTCCTCGCCGCGCGCCTCCATGCGAAGCCAGCCGTCGGTGAGGGCGTGGACCTCGGCTGACTTCATGCGGAACGCGGGGGAGGGCAGGGTGCCGCCCAGGTCCGCTTCCGGCACCGTCGCGGGCGCGGGCAGGGCGTTCCGCGAGAGCACCTGCCCCTCGGCGGACAGGCGCACCAGGTCATACGCGTCCGCCGCCGCGCCAGTGCGCTCGATGCCCAGGGTGACCTCGCCGGACGGGTGCACGGTGAAGTCGCTCAGGTGTTCACCGGCCGCGGCGTCGAACCGCCACGCCAGCGTGCCGTCCCGCGTGGACACGGTGAGCCGGCGCGTGTCCCGCCCTTCCGCGTCCCGCATCGTCTCCAGCACGAAGGTGCGTCCCGAGGCCCGCCGCACCTTGAGCCCACCGAAGCGCGTGCGCGGCTGCACCTGGGAGGACGCCGTCCCCTGTGCGAAGGCCCGGGTGAGCCCGGGCACGGGGCAGTCCGTGTCCTCGCCTGGGAACGCGGGCTCATGGCAGGCGCAGGCGCCCCACGACAGCAGGGCGCCCAGCAGAGCCCGCATCCGGCGGAGGTCGATGACTCGCATGCCCCGTCATACGGAGGCGCGGACCCGGATGGGTCGTGCCGCGGATGGCCTCCGAGGGCCCCAACGCTCCTCCAGGCCTGAGGGCGGACAGAGGGCGCCCGGCCGCGCCTCACCCGGCATCGACGCCATGGGGCGGGGCGCACCCGTCCCGCCCCACGGAGCGCCTCCCCCGCTACGGCACCGACACCGCCTGGAGCGCGGCGCGGCCGGGCGTCTCATCACCCGTGACGCTCACCACGAGGCGCTGGAGGCAGCCCGCGAACTCCTGCTTCAGCGCGTCCGCCGTCACCGCCTGGAGGTGCGCCGGACGCTGCGCCACGGCCTCCACCGGGAAGCCCCGCACGCGCGCCTGGAGCAGCGCCTCCACCCACGCGTCCGTGGAGATGAACGACACCGCCTGCTGCGCCAGCAGCCGCGCCCGGACGCGCGCCACGTCCGCTTCGGACACGTCCTTCGCGAGCGCCGCCAGCGTCCCGCGCAGGGACGTCACGCCCTCGCTCATCCGCTGCGCGTCCAGGCTGCCGCCCAGCAGCAGGTGCGCCGCGCCGCCCCGGCCAATCCAGGGAGTGGCGTTGAAGCCGTACGACGCCCCCGTTCCCGCGCGCGTGCCCTGGTATGCCTCCACCTCCAGCAGCTCCGCCATCATCGCGTAGCGCGCCTCCCGCTCCGGCGTGGCCGTGGGCAGCCGGCAGGCCACCTGCACCTGGCCCTGGGTCGCCCCGGGACGCGGGGTGAAGAGCGTGCTCACCTTCGCCGCCGCGGGCAGCTCCGGCGCCGGCGGCACGGCCACCGGCAGCGGCTTGCCCCGGCTCCAGCCCCCCAGGTACTTGCGCACCAGCGGCTCGACCTCCTTCACGTCGAACTCGCCCGCCACCACCACCGTGGTGTTGCCCGGCCGGTAGACGTCCTCCAGCCACGCCTGCGCCTCCGACCAGGACACCTGCGCCATCTGGGCGCTCGTGGCCTCCTGGGCGTAGGGGTGCGTGCCGTAGAGCGCGTGCATCAGGTCCCGGTGCGCCAGCACCTCCGGCCGCGTGTCCACCGCCTCGCGCCACGGCTGCACCTGCTCGCGCCAGTAGCGCACCACGTCCTCCGACGTGCGGGTGCTGGACAGCTCCTCCGCGAGCATCGCCAGCATGTTGCCCACGTTGCCCGCCGTGCCGGCCATGTCCACGCGCACGTGGTCCAGCTTCGTGCGCGAGCCCTCATGCAGGCCCCAGTCGCTCGGGCGGCCCTCGAAGTAGGACTCGCGGAAGGCGCCCCACTTCGCCAGGTCCGCCACGCCCGGCTTCGCGCCGTGCGACGTCCCGCCGCCCATCGCCGCGCCCATGCGCACCACCGGCAGGCCCGGCCGGGGCGCCAGCAGCACCTCCATGCCGTTCTCCAGCTTCAGCACCTGCACGGGCGCCGACGTGGCCGCCAGCATGGACGGCGTGACGCGCTCGCCGCCCTCCACCGCCGGCTCGCCGCCGGGCAGCTTCGCCAGCACGGGGGGCGCCACCTGCGTGCCGCTCTCCCCAGGCCGCACGAGGATGGCGTGCGCCCGGCCGCGCTGGAGCCACTGGTACGCGAAGTCCGTCACCTTGCTGCCGCCCAGCCCCATCAGCGCCATCTGCGAGCGCGTGTACGAACGCACGTCCGTCGTGAAGTGGGTGAGCAGCGCGCGGCTCCGCGTGCGCGCCAGCAGCTGCTCCGACTCCAGCACCATGCTCGTCACCACCTGGCGGCGCAGGGCCTGGAAGTTGAACTCCTGGCCCAGGACCCCGCTGGCTTCAATCTCGCCGCTCCAGGTCTTGTGCACCTGGTCCAGCACCTTCTCCGCCGAGCGCTCCGGGTGGTCCCCGCGCGACAGGTTCACGCGCACGATGAGCAGCGACGCCCGCGTGCCGCGCACCAGCCCCGTGGAGATGCCCGCGATGTCGCCGTCGCTGCGCACCGCCTCCCAGAGGTTGTTGTCCAGGCTGGTGCCCACGAAGTCATGCACGGCGCTGGCCTCGTCGAAGGAGCGCGGCAGCACCCAGGACAGGTACAGCTCCGGCGACGGCACCGCCGCCGCGTAGACCGGCAGCGTCTTGGTGACGGGGGCGGCCGGAGGCTCCGGGCGCTGCGCCGGCATGCGCGTGTCCAGCGCCAGCGGGGCGCCGGTGCCCACCCACGCGGGCGGCAGGTTCTGCAGGAGCGTGGCCTCCACCTCCGCCAGGTCCACGTCCCCGGAGATGACCAGGGTGACGTTGTCCGGGCGGTAGTGGGCGCGCGCGAAGCGGTGCGCGTCCGCCAGCGTGAGGGCGGACAGCGACTCGTGCGAGCCCACCACGGGCCGCGAGTACGGGTCCCCCGCCGGGAAGGACGCCGCGTGCACCCAGCTGAACACCTGGCCCACGTAGCCCGTCTCGTTGCGCTGGCGCAGCTCGTTGCGCACCACCTCGCGCTCCACCGCGAAGACCTCCGGGCTGATGTTGGAGAGGGGCGACGCCAGCCGCTCCCCCTCCAGCTTCACCAGCGAGGCCAGCGACTCCTTGGGCGCGAGCTCCTCGTAGGCGGTGTAGTCCAGGCTGGTGCTGGCGTTGGAGTGGCCCGCGCCGGAGGCGTTGAGCCGCGCCTGCACGGAAGGGCCGTTGGCGGGACGCGCGCGGAAGGCCAGGTGCTCCACCAGGTGCGCCAGGCCTTCCTTGCCGCCCGGATCGCTGGAGCCGCCCGCGCCCACCACCGCGACCACCGCCACCACGGGCGCGCGCGCGTCGCGCTCCACCACCACGCGCAGACCGGACGGCATGCGGAAGTCGCGCAGCGGGAAGGACACGTCGCGCATCACGACCTGTCCTCGCGGCGGAAGCGTGGCGCAGCCGCCCAGCGTCAGGGACAGGGAGGTCAGCGCGGCCACGGCCAGCCGCGACGCGCGGAAGGGACCCGACTGAAAAGACATACGACTCCAGGCACGAACCCGGAGGTGGCCCACGAAGGGCGCACGGCCCCACGCCTCCCCCGGGCGGGAAATGAACGATGTGGATGGTGGAACGGCAGGGGAGACAAAGCCTGACGGAAAGCAGGCCGGAGCGGCAAAGGCAGACGGCGCCAGGTTCATAGCACCCCTGCCCGTGTTTCGTCATCCCTCCCCCCCGGCAGGAACAGGGGGGGCAGGAGTTGCTGGGAGACCGTGCTCCGCTTCAGGCGCGGCCTTCCAGATACGATGAGGGCCATGGCCCTTCCTGCGCGCACCGTGCTGCCCCTCCTGGCCTGCGGTCTCTGCGTCTCCTCCTGCTTCTGGCTGGACAACCTGCCCAGGGCCACGGGCGAATGCCGGGGCACGCACCAGGGGCGGCGCGTGCGCTGGCCGCTGCAGGAGTCCTCCGCGCTGGTGCACCGCTCCGAGCAGGGCGAGCTGCCGGACACCTTCATCGACCTGGACTACACGCCCGAGGACGAGCCGGTCCTGGAGGGCTTCGGCGTGGACATCCACCTGGTGGAGGACGCCCGGGTGAAACAGGACCGGCGCGTGGGCCTCACGTCCCGGGAGGCACAGCTGGTGCCCACGGAGTCGTCGCTGGTGACGCGGTGGGTGGGGAACATCGGCTCGGGGGCCGGCTATCTCTCTCCGCCCGGCGTGCCGGTGGAGGGCTCGGTGACGCTGGAGGACTTGACGGAGTTCGCCGCGCAAGGGCGCTTCGTCTATCGCTACGCGGATGGCGGCGAGCTGACGTGCACCTTCGACGTGATGAAGGACGTCGAGGAATGAGGGCGCAGGGGCTGCTAGCCTCCCGGCCATGGGCGTCCACGACTACCGATGCAGTGTCTGCGGTCCCCCCATGTCGTTCGCCTGCGGGGAGAAGGCCGGCAAGGAGTGCGAGGAGGACGGCTTGGGCGACGACGAGGCCGTGCTGGAGCTCTTCTTCTTCGCCGCCGGCGAGGCGCCGGAGGATGCCGGTGCCTTCGAAGCGGCCCGCGGCCGCGCCCGGCGCACGCGGACGCAGGCCTTCGGTTACGACTGGGGGGAGTGGGAGTTCGTCCCCAGCCTCAACTACCGGCAGCTGCTCATGGATGACGATGACGCCACGGGCGTCTGGCGCATCGAGCCGCTCGACGAGGACCTGAGCGACGGCAACCCCGTCTCCCTGGAGATTCCCAAGGACGAGCGCGTCTGGGTGGTCAATTACTGCTCCACCTGTCATCCGCTGTTCGCGGAAGGCAAGACGCCAGAGGACGAGCCCTGTCTGGAGTACCTCCGGGCCATCGCGGAGAACCTGGACCTGGACTTCGACGGCGTGAAGGGGAGCGCGGACAAGCCGGCCTTCATCGCGACCGTGCGCGAGCGGGTGGCCCGCAGGCGGCCCGTGTCCCGCTGAGTGCTTTTCAGCTGACGGAGACCCGCGCGTTGCCGGCGTGCAGGTCGTCCGGGAGGTTGGCGACCCAGGTCGTCACCTCGTCCAGGTGGAGCGCCTCCTCGCGCAAGACCTCGCGGAAGGCGCCCGCCAGGTCGGGCGGGCCCAGCTCCTCGGCCAGGTCCACGAGCATCGCCCAGCCCGCGTTGTTGAGGATTTCGGAGATGAGGACCGCGCACAGCGCGTCCTGCAGCGTGGCGCACGGGTCGTCCACGGCCCGGAGCAGCCCGTGCGGCCGTGGATCCGCGCCGTCCCCGAGCGGGGCCATCTGGGGCACGTCCGCCCCGAGCCGGTAGATGCACTCGCGGACGAGGTTCAGGTGGTCCAGCTCCTGGTTGTGCAGCTCCACCAGGCGCTCCGGCGTGGGGCCTCCCGGGTAGCTGCCCAGGGCATGCGTCTTCACCAGCAGGCCCGCATAGAGCCGCGAGCTGGTCCGCTCGAAGGCGAGCCGCTCCCGCAGCTGGGCCACGAAGAGCAGCGGCGCGGCGCCCTCCACGGCCTGGAGCGCGCTGCCCACCACCTCCTTGAAGTCCGGCAGGTGCAGCTCGCCCAGATGCCCCGAGATGCGCGAGAGCTGCGCCCGCAGGAACCGCACGGCGCTGCCCGAGTGCCGCCGCGTGGAGTCGTGGAGCGGCTCCTCGCGAGCCACGTGCTCCAGCTCCTCGACCGTGAGTTGCTCCGCCGTGCGCCTCAGGCCCCAGTCTCCGCCTTCACCAGCTGACATCGCGCCCCTCCCGCCGGGGATGCCTTCCGGGCAATGGCGGATGCCAGGGGCCGGAAGGGAGGCACAACGTGCAAACGCAACGCCGCATCCGCCATTCGCCCCGAGGGGCTAGCGCACCGCCGCCGGTGAGGAGCCCAGCGACTCGCGCAGCCTCGCGATGTCACGGGTAGGTGGCGCACCGAACATCCGGCTGTACTCGCGGCTGAACTGGGACGGGCTCTCGTAGCCCACGGAGTGGCCGGCCATCGCCGCGTCCATGGCCTGGGCCAGCATCAGCCGGCGGGCTTCCTGGAGCCGCAGCTGCTTCTGGTACTGGAGCGGGCTCATCGCGGTGACGGACTTGAAGTGGTGGTGGAGCGCGGACGGGCTCATGTGGACGGCGCGCGCCAGCCGCTCGATGCGCAGCGGCGCGGCGTAGTGTTCCTTGAGCCAGTGGATGGCGCGGGTGACGGACTCCCGGCGGCTGTCCGCCACGGCGATGCGCCGCAGCCGTTCGGAGTTCTCGCCGGACAGCAGGCGGTAGAGGATCTCGCGGATGACGAGCGGCGCGAGCACGGGGATGTCGCGCGGCGTGTCCAGCAGCCGCACGAGCCGCGCCGTCGCGTCCATCAGCGGCGTGCCCACCGGCCCCAGCGCGAGCCCCCGGACCCCGTCCGTGGCGCCGGGCGCTTCCAGCCGGGCTTCCATCATCAGGCTGCCCAACTGCCCGGGCTCCAGGTCCAGCCGGAAGCAGAGGTAGGGCGCGTCGGGCGAAGCCTCCACCACCTGTCCCGTGATGGGCAGGTCCACGGACGCGACCAGGCACTGGTCCGGGCCATAGACATACAGCTCGCCGCCCAGGAGCACCTGCTTGCGGCCCTGCGCGACGATGCACAGCGCCGGCTCCTGCAGCGCGTGCAGGGGCGCGGAGGGGCGGGAGGCGCGGATGAGCACCATGCGGGGGATGGCGGTGGCGTGGATGCCGTCGGTGGGCGTGTGGCGCTCCAGGAGGGTCGCCAGCTCGGACAGGGGCGAGCTCGGGATGGACGCGGTGCGGTCGGTCGGCATGCGCATCCGTCATAACTCCGGTGGGAGGGCGGTGTCCGTGCAGGAATGGGCAAGAGTCCGCGAGCATCCGGATACCGCCGTTTCCCTCTTCCTTGAGAGGGTGTCGCCATCCCCGGTGCCCTTCTGGCGCCGGGCCTTCGAGCGAGGAACAGGCAATGACGACGAACATCCAGGGCAAGGTGGTGGCCATCACCGGAGCGAGCAGCGGCATTGGCGAGGCGACGGCCCGCCTGCTCGCCGGTCAGGGGGCCAGGGTGGTGCTGGGCGCGCGCCGGACGGACCGGCTGGAGGCGCTGACGGGAGAGCTGCGGAGCAAGGGCGGCGAGGCGCGCTACCGCGCGTTGGACGTGACGAAGCGCGAGGACGTGGAGGGCTTCGTGGCCTTCACGTTGAAGGAGTTCGGGCAACTGGACGTGCTCATCAACAACGCGGGGGTGATGCCGCTGTCGAAGCTGGAGGAGCTGAAGGTGGACGAGTGGAACCGGATGATCGACGTGAACATCCGGGGCGTGCTGCACGGCATCGCGGCGGGGCTGCCGGTGATGAAGCGTCAGAAGTCGGGGCAGTTCATCAACCTGTCTTCCATTGGAGGGCACGCGGTGAGCCCGACGGCGGCGGTGTACTGCGCCACGAAGTACGCGGTGATGGCCCTCTCCGAAGGGCTGCGCCAGGAGGTGGGCGCGGACATCCGCGTGACGGTGATTTCCCCGGGAGTCACCCAGTCGGAGCTGGCGGACAGCATCAGCGACCCGGCGTCGCGCGAGTACATGCGCGAGTTCCGCAAGGACGCGATTCCAGCGGACGCCATCGCCCGCGCCATCCGCTACGCCATCAGCCAGCCGGCGGACGTGGACGTGAGTGAAATCATCATCCGCCCCACGTCGAGTCCGTACTGACAGTGAATGGGCAAGGGTTGTTTGGCGAAGCGTCAGTCATCGCATGGGGTGGGAGCCCGCCGGAGTGGGGGCTCATCCAATGCCCGTACGGAAACGCCCGCTGTCTGTCTTCGTACTCAGCGCCTGTCTGTCCGCACTGGGCACCTGTAATTCCAAGGACGACCCAGCCCCTGACGCGGGAATCACGCGCTCCAGTTCGACGTGCTGCCCCCCTGACGCACCCACGCCACGGTCCCGGGACACCTGCCCGGGACCGCGGCGCTCGCATCACATGTTGCGCCGGTACTGACCGCCCACCTCGTACAGCGCGCGCGACAGCTGGCCCAGCGTGCAGACCTTGCAGGCGTCCATCAGCGCGCTGAACACGTTGCCGTTGTCCAGCGCCGCGCGGCGCACCGCCTCCAGGGCCGCGGGCGCCGTCTTCGCGTTGCGCTTCCAGAAGGCGTCACGCGCGGTGATGGCGTAGTCCTTCTCCTCCTTCGTCGCGCGGATGACCTCCGGCGGCGTCACCGTGGGGGAACCCTTCGGATCCAGGAAGGTATTCACCCCGATGATGGGCAGCGTCCCGTCGTGCTTGAGCGTCTCGTAGTAGAGCGACTCCTCCTGGATCTTGGAGCGCTGGTACATGCGCTCCATCGCGCCCAGCACGCCGCCGCGCTCGGAGATGGCGCGGAACTCGTTGAGCACCGCCGCCTCCACCAGGTCCGTCAGCTCCTCGATGATGAACGCACCCTGGTTCGGGTTCTCGTTCTTCGACAGGCCGAATTCCTTGTTGATGATGAGCTGGATGGCCAGCGCCCGCCGCACGCTCTCCTCCGTGGGCGTGGTGATGGCCTCGTCGTAGGCGTTCGTGTGCAACGAATTGCAGTTGTCGTTGAGCGCCAGCAACGCCTGCAACGTGGTGCGGATGTCGTTGAACGCAATCTCCTGCGCGTGCAGCGAACGGCCGGACGTCTGGATGTGATACTTCAGCTTCTGCGACCGGTCGTTGCCGCCGTACTTGTCCCGGATGGCCTTGGCCCAGATGCGGCGGGCCACGCGCCCCAGCACCGCGTATTCGGGGTCCATGCCGTTGGAGAAGAAGAACGACAGGTTGGGCGCGAAGTCGTCGATGTGCATCCCTCGCGACAGGTAGTACTCGACGAAGGTGAAGCCGTTGGCCAGCGTGAAGGCCAGCTGGGAGATGGGGTTCGCCCCGGCCTCCGCGATGTGGTACCCGGAGATGGACACCGAGTAGAAGTTCCGCACCTTCTGGTCGATGAAGTACTGCTGGATGTCGCCCATCACCCGCAGGGCGAACTCCGTGGAGAAGATGCAGGTGTTCTGCGCCTGGTCCTCCTTGAGGATGTCCGCCTGCACCGTGCCGCGCACCGCCTGCAGCGTGGACGCGCGGATCTTCGCGTAGACCTCCGGCGGCAGCACCTCATCGCCGGACACGCCCAGCAAGAGCAGGCCCAGCCCGTCGTTGCCCTGGGGCAGCTCGCCCTGGTAGCGCGGACGCGGCAGGCCGCGCTCCCGGTAGAGCGCGTCGATCTTCTTCTCCACCTCCTCCACCTTGCCGTTGGCGCGGATCCACTTCTCGCACTGCTGATCCACCGCGGCGTTGAGGAAGAAGCCCAGCAGCATGGGCGCAGGGCCGTTGATGGTCATGGACACGGACGTGGACGGGTCCGCCAGGTCGAAGCCGGAGTAGAGCTTCTTCGCGTCGTCCACGTTCGCGATGGACACACCCGAGTTGCCCACCTTGCCGTAGATGTCCGGCCGGTGGTCCGGGTCCTCGCCGTACAGCGTCACCGAGTCGAACGCCGTGGACAGGCGCTTCGCCGGCAGGCCGCGCGACACGTAGTGGAAGCGCTTGTTGGTGCGCTCCGGGCCTCCCTCGCCCGCGAACATGCGCGCGGGGTCCTCGCCCTCGCGCTTGAGCGGGAAGACGCCCGCGGTGAACGGGAAGGCGCCCGGCGCGTTCTCCCGCAGCAGCCACGTCAAGATGTCGCCCCAGTCCTCATACTTGGGCAGGGCAATCTTGGGCACGCGCAGGTGCGACAGCGTCTCCGAGATGAGGTCCAGCTCGATGACCTTGTCGCGCACCTGGAACTGGTACTTGGACGCGGCGTAGCGCTTCTTCGTCGCGGGCCACTCGGCCAGCAGGCGCCGGCAGTCCGCGTGCAGGCGGCTCTCCAGGTCCTGGTACAGCGCCACCAGGTCGCCCAGGTACGCGGGCTCGCCCTCCACGCGCTCGGTCACCTGCACCACGTCGTCCGCGCCCTTCGGCTCGACGATCTCCAGCTTCTTCTTCCCCACGTTCTGGCGCAGGGCCTGGATGGTGCCGTGCAGCTGGTACATGCGCCGGGCGATGGCGGCCTGGGCGCGCACGAAGCCGTCGTAGCCCTCGCAGGCCTCGACGATCTCCGCCAGGTAGCGCGTGCGCTCCGGCGGGATGATCCACTTCTTCTCGCTCATGCCGGGCGTGAGCTGGAAGCGGCTGTCCAGCTTCGCGCCCGTCTTCTTCACCAGCGCGTCGATGATGGCCCGGTACAGCGTGTTCATGCCCGGGTCGTTGAACTGCGACGCGATGGTGCCGTACACGGGCACCGCGTCGTCGGACAGCGTGAAGGCGTTGTGGTTGCGCTTCCACTGCTTCTTCACGTCGCGCAGCGCGTCCAGCGACCCGCGCTTGTCGAACTTGTTGATGGCGATGACGTCCGCGAAGTCGAGCATGTCGATCTTCTCGAGCTGCGTCGCCGCGCCGTACTCGGCCGTCATCACGTAGAGCGCCACGTCCGAGTGCTCGGTGATTTCGGTGTCCGACTGCCCGATGCCGGAGGTCTCCACCACGATGAGGTCGAAGCCCGCCGCCTTGCAGACCTCAATGGAGTGGGCGACGTGCCGGGACAGGGCCAGGTTGCTCTGGCGGGTGGCCATCGAGCGCATGTAGACGCGCGGATTGTCGATGGCGTTCATGCGGATGCGGTCGCCCAGCAGCGCGCCGCCGGACTTGCGCTTGGACGGATCCACGGAGAGCACCGCCAACGTCTTGTCCGGGAAGTCCGCCAGGAAGCGGCGCACCAGCTCGTCCACCAGGCTGGACTTGCCGGCGCCGCCCGTGCCGGTGATGCCCAGCACGGGCACCCGGGGGGCGTCCGCGACGGCGGTCTTCAGCGCGGCGCGCAGCTCTTCCCCTGCGTCCGCGAAGTTCTCCGCGATGGTGATGAGCGACGCGATGCGCTCCGGCTCGCGGGGCAGCGGCTGCTTCAAGAGGCCCTTGAAGTCGGACGGGCGCTTCTCGAAGTCGCATTGGGCGATGAGGTCGTCGATCATCCCCTGCAGGCCCATGGCGCGGCCGTCGTCCGGGGAATAGATGCGCGCGACGCCGTACTGGTGCAGCTCCTCAATCTCCGTGGGGAGGATGGTGCCGCCGCCGCCGCCGAACACCTTGATGTTCGCGCCGCGCTCGCGCAGCAGGTCGATCATGTACTTGAAGTACTCGACGTGGCCGCCCTGGTAGGACGTGAGGGCGATGCCCTGGGCGTCCTCCTGGATGGCGCAGTCGACGATCTCCGCCACGGACCGGTTGTGGCCCAGGTGGATGATCTCCGCGCCGGAGGACTGCATCAGGCGGCGCATCACGTTGATGGCCGCGTCGTGTCCGTCAAAGAGGCTGGCGGCCGTGACGATGCGGACGTGGTGGCGGGGCCGGTACGGCTGGGGAGCGGTGTTCGGTTGGGGGTGTCGCACGGGCGTACACTAGGAGTGCGGTGCAGGCCCGGCAAGCGATTGAGACAGGCGTTGCGCTCTGGACGACGCGCTTTGTCAGGACTGCGATTGCGGCAGGAACGCGCCCAGCACACGCAGTGCGGCGGAGGTGGGCGTCGCGCGCCCTTCGCGTACGGCCTGCTCCAATTCCGGCACCAGGGCAGCCACCTCGGGGTGCGCCCGCAGGGCCGCTCGCAGTCCGTCGTTCACCATGGCCCACATCCAGCCCACCTGCTGCTGGGTGCGCCGGTGCGACAGTTCCCCAGAGGCCTGGCGCTTCGCGAGGACGTCCTCCACGGAGCCCCACAAGGTGTCGATGCCGGTGCCCTCCAGGGCGCTGCACGTGGTGACGACCGGCTCCGCGCCAGGGCGCATCAGGTGCAGGGCGGCGCGGTATTCCGCGCGGGCCCGCGTGGCGCGCGGCAGGTTGTCGCCGTCCGCCTTGTTGATGGCCACCATGTCCGCCACTTCGAGGATGCCGCGTTTGATGCCCTGCAGCTCGTCACCGGCGCCCGCGAGCATCAGCACCAGGTAGAAGTCCACCAGGTCCGTGACCATCGTCTCGGACTGGCCCACGCCCACCGTCTCCACGAGCACCACGTCGAAGCCGGCGGCCTCGCAGAGCAGCAGCGTCTCCCGCGTCTTGCGCGCGACGCCGCCCAGCGTGCCGCTGGAGGGGCTGGGGCGGATGTACGCGGCCTCTTCGCGCGCCAGCCGGTACATGCGCGTCTTGTCGCCCAGGATGCTGCCGCCCGTGATGCTGCTGGACGGGTCGATGGCGAGCACCGCCACCTTCTGGCCGCGGCCCACCAGGTGCATGCCCAGCGCGTCGATGAAGGTGCTCTTGCCCACGCCCGGCACGCCGCTGATGCCCACGCGGCGGCTCCGGCCGGTGTGGGGCAACAGCCGCGTGAGGACCTCCTGCGCGAGCACGGCGTGGCGCGGGTGCTCGCTCTCCACCAGCGTGATGGCGCGCGCGAGCACCGCCCGGTCACCCGCGCGCACGCCGTCCACGTAGGTGTCCGCGGGCAGCAGCTTCACGCCGCCTCCTGCTCGGCGGCCAGCTTGTCGAGCAGCTCGATGGCGGCCTTCGCGATGACGGTGCCCGGGCCGAAGATGGCCGCGGCGCCGGCGGCGCGGAGCGCGTCGTAGTCCTGCGGCGGGATGACGCCGCCCACCACGACCATGATGTCCTCGCGGCCCAGGGCCTTGAGGGCGTGCTTGAGCTGCGGCACCAGCGTGAGGTGGCCCGCGGCCAGGGACGACGCGCCCACCACGTGCACGTCGTTCTCCACCGCCTGGCGCGCGGACTCCTCCGGCGTCTGGAACAGCGGCCCGATGTCCACGTCGAAGCCCAGGTCCGCGAACGCGGTGGCGATGACCTTCTGCCCGCGGTCATGGCCGTCCTGGCCCATCTTCGCGATGAGGATGCGCGGCCGGCGGCCGAAGCGCTTGAGGAAGTCGTCCGCCTTCGCCCGCGCCTCGGAGATGCCCTGCGCCTGTCCCGCTTCCGCTGAATACACGCCCGTCACCCCGCGCACGGTGGCCTCGTAGCGCCCGAAGACCTTCTCCAGGGCGTCGCTGATCTCGCCCACGGTGGCCTTCGCCCGGGCCGCGTCGATGGCCAGCGCCAGCAGGTTGCCCTCGTTGCGGCGGCCCGCTTCGGTGAGCGCGTCCAGGCGGCGGCGGACCTCTTCGCCATTGCGCTCCGCGCGCAGCTCGCGCAGGCGGGCGATCTGCGCCTCGCGCACGGCGGAGTTGTCCACCTTGAGGATTTCGAGGGTGTCCGGGCGCTCCGGCGGGTACTTGTTCACGCCGATGATGGCCTGGCGCCCGGAGTCGATGCGCGCCTGCGTGCGCGCGGCGGCCTCTTCGATGCGCAGCTTGGGCAGGCCGGCTTCAATGGCCTTGGTCATGCCTCCCAGCGCCTCCACCTCCTGGATGTGGCCCCAGGCCTTCCGGGCCAGCTCGTGGGTGAGGCGCTCCACGTAGTAGCTGCCGCCCCACGGGTCGATGACGCGCGTGGTGCCGCTCTCCAGCTGGAGGTACAGCTGCGTGTTGCGGGCGATGCGCGCGCTGAAGTCCGTGGGCAGCGCGATGGCCTCGTCCAGCGAGTTGGTGTGCAGGCTCTGCGTGTGGCCCTGCGTCGCGGCCATGGCCTCCACGCAGGTGCGCACGACGTTGTTGTAGACGTCCTGCGCGGTGAGGCTCCAGCCGGACGTCTGGCAGTGGGTGCGCAGCGCCAGGCTCTTGTCGCTCTTGGGCTGGAAGCCCTTGATGAGGCGGGCCCAGAGGAGGCGGGCCGCGCGCATCTTGGCCACCTCCATGAAGAAGTTCATCCCGATGGCCCAGAAGAACGACAGGCGCGGGGCGAACGCGTCCACGCCCAGGCCGGCGGCGAGGCCCGCGCGCACGTACTCGACGCCGTCCGCGAGCGTGTAACCCAGCTCCAGGTCCTGCGTCGCGCCGGCCTCCTGCATGTGGTAGCCGCTGATGCTGATGCTGTTGAATCGCGGCATCCGCTCCGCCGTGAACTTGAAGATGTCCCCGATGATCCGCATCGAGGGGCCGGGCGGATAGATGTACGTGTTGCGGACCATGAACTCCTTGAGGATGTCGTTCTGGATGGTCCCGCTGAGCTGCTCGGGCTTCACGCCCTGTTCCTCGGCCGCGACCACGTAGAGCGCGAGCACGGGGAGGACGGCGCCGTTCATCGTCATCGACACGCTCATCTGGTCGAGCGGGATGCGGTCGAACAGGATGCGCATGTCCTTGATGGAGTCGATGGCGACGCCCGCCATGCCCACGTCACCCGCGACGCGCGGGTGGTCGCTGTCGTAGCCGCGGTGCGTGGCCAGGTCGAACGCGATGGACAGGCCCTTCTGACCGGCCGCGAGGTTGCGGCGGTAGAAGGCGTTGGACGCCTCCGCCGTGGAGAAGCCCGCGTACTGGCGCACCGTCCACGGCTGCTGCACGTACATGGTGGAGTAGGGGCCGCGCACGAACGGAGGCAGGCCCGGCAGCGAGCCCAGGTGCTCCACGCCCTCCAGGTCCTCGCGGGTGTAGAGCGGCTTCACCGGGATGCCCTCGGGCGTGTCCCAGCGCTCGGCGGCGGCCGTGGCCTCTGTCGCCTTCGCGCGCTGCTGCTCCAGCATGGAAGCGGGCGTCTGGGTTTCGGGGGCGTCGAAGGCGACGCGGGAGAAGTCCGGAACGGTGGGGCGCATCAGGCCACTCCGAGCTGCTGGTGCAGCGTCTTCAGGAGCTGGACCAGGTCCGCTCCCGCGTAGAGGAAGAGGTCCACGCCGGCCGCGCGGAAGGCGGCCTCGTGGTCACCGGGACGGCCCGCGACGGCGACCGTGCGGGCGCCCTTCGCCTTGAGGGCCGCGACATAGGCCGGCACCGCCTCCGGGTAGAGCGCGTCCGGACCGGAGATGACCGCCAGCGACGTGTTCGCCTTCGCGAACAGCTCCGCGGCGGCGTTCGCGTCCGCGAAGCCGTGGTGCTCGTCCGCTTCGATGCCGCCCACGGCGAGCACGTTGGCGATCCACGTGGAGCGCGCGGTGTGCTCCGCGACGGTGCCCAGGTTCGCCATGAAGGCGCGAGGACGGACGCCGTGCGCCGCGTGGTAGCGGTCGCTTGCGTCGCGCAGGGACTCGAAGGCCTCCGCCAGGCGCACGGGCTGGGGCGGCGTGACGGCGCCCTCGGCCTTCGCGGGCGCGGCGGGGCGGGCCTCGCGCTGCACGGGGGCCTCGTGGAGGTGGGGGAACTCGCTGACGCCCACGATGGGCAGCTTGCGCGTGCGAATGGCCTTGTCGCGAGCGGTGCGCGTCTCCGTGAGGACGCGGGCCACGTCGCCCTGCGCCATGGCGCGCGAGATGCCGCCCAGCGCTTCGATGCGCTGGAGCTCCGCCCAGGCCGCGCGAGCGAACTCGTGGGTGAGCTGCTCCAGGTAGTAGCTGCCGCCCGCGGGGTCCGCGACGCGGTTGAGGCTGGACTCGTCACGCAGGATGAGCTGCGTGTTGCGCGCGAGGCGCCGGCCCTGTTCGTCGGGCGTGCCCAGGGGCTCGTCGAAGGGAGAGGTGCTCACGCTGTCCGCGCCCGCGACGACCGCGGCGAAGGACTCCGCGGTGCCTCGCAGGATGTTCACCCATGGGTCGCGCCGCGTCTTGGTGGTGCTGGCCGTGCGCGCGTGCAGCTGCATGGCCTGCGACTCCGGCGCGCCGCCGGAAGCGGCGACGACCTTGGACCAGAGCAGCCGCGCCGCGCGCAGCTTCGCGATCTCCGGGAAGAACTGACCGCCCACGGACAGGGCGAACTGCATGGACCGCGCGGCGTCACCCGGCGACACGCCCGAGCGCTCCAGCTCGCGCAGGTACTCCACGCCGGTGGCGATGCTCCACGCCAGCTCGTGCACGGAGGTGGCGCCCGCGTCCGCCCAGGGGCGCGAGGACACCAGCAGCGCGCGCAGGCCCGGCGCGTCCTTGAGCAGCGACGTGACGATGGGCGCGGCCTCCGCCAGCGTGCGGGCCACGTCCACCCTGGAGGCGCCGTGACGCGCGAGCGCCGCGATGGGGTCGATGCCCAGGCCGCCGCGCAGGCCCTGCTTCGCGGCGTGGGCCTTCTTCGCCAGCACCTCCAGCAGCAGGGACGCGGGCCGGAGCACGTCCGAGGTCGGCTCCAGGTGCACCGGCGTGCGGTCCAGCGGCACGTGCTGGAGCAGCCGCTCCAGCGTGGACGCGTCCTTCACGTCCAGGCCCAGCGGGACGTCCAGCACCAGCCACACGCCCTGCGTCCCGCGCTCCAGGTCATCGCGGAGCGCGCCCGCGGTCGCGCCCACGTCCGGACCCGCGTACTCCTGGCACAGGAGCCATCCACCCTCGGTGTGGCCCAGGGCGTGGGTGCCTCGCACGTAGGGTGCGACGCCGGGAGGCTCCGAGGGCGCCGGGGCGTCCTGGGACGTGTAGAGGGGCTGGAGGGACAGGCCGCCCTCCAGGGGCGACTGGAGCACCGTGAAGGGCTTTCCCTTGAGGTCCTTGTCCACCAGCCGGCGCCACTCCTCGACGGAAGGGGGCGGGAAGTCCGCTGCGGTAAGAGGCACGTCAGCCATGCTCCTCCCATAGGCGCATTGCCCTACCCGGGGCAATGGGCTGGTGACGCCGCCCGCCCCGAGTGCCCGGCAGTCTCCATGCGTCAGCGGAACGTCTTCGTGATGCAGTGCAGGGAGCCCTGGCGGGGGATGACGGTGTCCGAGGGGATGGGCACGGCCTTCACCGCGCCCGCGCCGAACTCCCGATCCAGCGCCCGCTGGTAGGTGGCCAGGGCCTCCTGCTCCTGGCCGTGGTGCCGCCAGGCCAGAGCGGGGGGCACCCAGCGGAACACGGGCACGGCCATCACGTCCCCCAGGCGGAGTTGGAACCCAGGGCTCAGTCAGCCGGTGGAGGGGGCGGGTCCCAGCCGCCGCCCAGGGCCTTGATGAGTCCCACCGCCGCCACCATCCGCCGTCCGGCGATGTTCGCCAGGTTCTGTTGGGCGGAATAGAGGGTGTTCTGCGCGGTGACGACCTGAAGGTAGGTCACCGTGCCGGCCTTGTACTGGTTCATCACGACCTCCAGCGTCTGCCGCGCGTAGCTGACCGCCTCCTGCTGGATGACGACCTCCTGCGCCAGCACGCGCAGCGAGACGAGGTTGTCCTCCACGTCCTGGAACGCGGCCAGCACCGTGGCCCGGTAGTTGGCGACGGCCTGGTCGTACTCCGCGCGGGCCTGCCGCGTCTGTGCCGCGCGCAACCCGCCGTCGAAGAGGCTCGCCACCAGCTGCGGTCCCAGCGACCAGACCAGGTGGGGGGCCGACAGCCACTGCGACAGGGCGGAGCTGACGAAGCCTCCGGACGCGCTCAGCGTGAGAGAGGGAAACCACGCGGCGATGGCCACGCCGATCCGCTCGTTCGCGGCGGCGGCCCGGCGCTCCGCCGCGGCGATGTCCGGCCGGCGCTCCAGCAACGTGGAGGGGAACTCCAGCGGCAGCGGCGGCGGCGCCGCGGTCAGCGGCACGCGGGGCACGGAGAAGGTGGACGCGGGTTGGCCCACGAGGACCGCGATGGCGTGCTCGTAGGTGGCCCGGGCAATCTCATTCTCCGTCGCGGAGGCCTGCGCCAGGGCGAGCTGCGTCTGGGCCTGGAGCACGTCCGGCCGCGCCGCCACGCCCTGGGCGTAGCGGTTCTGGGTGAGCTGGAGGGACTTCTGGTAGCCGGCGACGGCGTCGTTCAGCAGCAGTTGCAGGGCATCCAGCGCGCGCAGCTGGAAGTAGTACTGCGCGAGCAGCCCCTGCGCGGCCAGCTTCGCGTTGTCCAGGTCGGAGCCCGCGGCTTGAGCGGAGGCCTTCGCTTCGGAGAGCTGCCGGCGCACGCCGCCCCAGAGGTCCGGCTCCCAGGACGCATCCAGCGACAGGTCCAGGATGTTGCCCACGGTGCTGGTGCCCGCGTTGACGCCGGCCGGGGTGTTGGTGGTGCGGCCGGCGCCCTTCGCCCGAGACGCCGACACGGAGGCGCCCAGGGTGGGGAACAGCGACGCGCGGGCCTGGGCCACCAGGGCGCGCGCGCTGCGATACGCGGCCTCGTAGCTGGCCACCGTCTGGTTGGCGCTCGCGACCTTCGTCTCCAGCGCGTCCAGCTCCGCGTCTCCGAAGCGCTTCCACCAGGCGCCCCGGTCATGTCTGTCATTGGGCTCGGCGGGCTTCCAGCCCTCCGCGGCCTCCTTGAAGTGCGCGGGCACCACGACCTTGGGGCGGTGGTAGGTCGGGCCCACCGCGCACGCGGGCAGGAGGCCCAGGGCGGACAGGACAACGGCATGGAAGCGAAGGCGCATGGTCGGCTCCAGTTCCGGGCCTCAGGCCGTGCCGGGCCCGCGGGGCGCGAAGCGGCGCGCCCGCCACTCGCGGACGCGCCGGCCCATCCGGTCCAGGGTCATGTAGATGACCGGGGTGGTGTAGAGCGTCAAAAGCTGGCTGAGGCACAGCCCCCCCGCGATGGCGATGCCCAGCGGCCTGCGCAGCTCGGAGCCCACGCCGGTGCCCAGCGCCAGCGGCAGCGCGCCCAGCAGCGCCGCCATCGTCGTCATCAGGATGGGGCGCAGCCGCAGCCGGGCGGCGTGGAAGATGGCGTCGCGTGAACCCAGGTGGCCCTCGCGCTCCGACACCAGCGCGAAGTCGATCATCATGATGGCGTTCTTCTTCACGATGCCGATGAGCAGGATGATGCCGATGAGCGCGATGATGGACAGGTCCAGCTTGAACAGCAGCAGGGCCAGCAGCGCGCCCACGCCCGCGGACGGCAGCGTGGACAGGATGGTGATGGGGTGGATGAGGCTCTCGTAGAGGATGCCCAGCACGATGTAGACGGCGAACAGGGCCGCGGCGATGAGCATGGGTTCGGAGGACAGTGAGGCCTGGAACGCCTGGGCCGTGCCGCTGAAGCTGCCCTGCACCTCCGAGGGGAGGCCCAGCTCGCGCACGGCGGCTTCAATGCGGGTGACCACGGTCCCCAGTGACGTCCCCGGCCCCAGGTTGAAGGACACCGTCGCGGACGGGAACTGGCCCTGGTGGTTGACGGACAGCAGCGTGCCCGCGTCCACGAAGCGGGCGAACGCCGACAGCGGCACCTGCTGGCCGGTGGCGCTCGTCACGTAGATGCGGCGCAGGCTCTCCGGCCGCTGCCAGAAGTCCGCCAGCACCACCATCACCACGTGGTACTGGTTGCGGCTGGTGTACAGGGTGGACACCTGCCGCTGGCCGAAGGCGTCATACAGCACGCCGTCGATCTGCTGGGCGGTGAGGCCGAAGCGGGCCGCCGTGTCGTAGTCGATGACGACGTTGGTCTCCAGCCCGTGGTTGCGCTGGTCGCTGTTGACGTCCAGCAGCCCGGGCACCCGCTGCAACCGCGCCAGCACCCGCGGCGCCCACGTGTTCAGCGCCGGCAGCGTGTCCGAGGACAGGGTGTACTGGTACTGCGCGCTGCCCGCCCGCCCGCCAATCACCAGGTCCTGCGCGGACTGGAGGTACACCATGGCGCCGGGCACGGCCATCACCTTGCCCCGGAGCCGCGCGATGACGGCGTCCGCGGACAGCTTGCGCTCCTCCAGCGGCTTGAGCGTGATGAACAGCGTGCCCGCGTTGGACGAGCCGCTGGGGCCGGAGCCGCCAATGGACCCCGCCACCGCCTGGACGGCCGGGTCCTCGCCGATGATGCGCACGTAGGTGGTGAACTTCTGGCGCATCGCCGCGAAGGAGATGTCCTGCTCCGCCTGGATGCTGGCGGTGATGCGGCCGGTGTCCTGCTGCGGGAAGAACCCCTTGGGGATGACCACGAACAGGTAGCCGCTGAGCGCGATGGCGGCCAAGGTGAGCAGCAGCAGCAGCACCGGGTGCCCCAGGGACCAGGACAGGCTGCGGGCATAGCCCGCGTTCAGCCGCGCGAAGGGGTGGAAGGCGGAGCGCGAGCGCCGGGGCTTCTTGGGCCTCAGCAGCCGGGCGCACATGGTGGGCGTCACGGTGAGCGACACCACCAGCGACATGAGGATGGCCACCGACAGCGTGATGGCGAACTCGCGGAACAGCCGGCCCACGATGCCCTGCATGAGCAGCAGGGGGATGAAGACGGCGATGAGGGAGATGCTCATCGACAGCACGGTGAAGCCCACCTCGCGCGCGCCGCGCAGCGCCGCGTCCATGGGGGACAGGCCTTCCTCGATGTGCCGTTCGATGTCCTCCAGCACGACGATGGCGTCATCCACCACGAAGCCGGTGGAGATGGTGAGCGCCATCATGGACAGGTTGTCCAGGCTGAACCCCAAGAGCTTCATCACCGCGAAGGTGCCCAGCAGCGACAGCGGCACGGCGACGCTGGGGATCAGCGTGGCGCGCAGGTTGCCCAGGAAGGCGAACACCACCAGGATGACCAGCCCGATGGAGATGAGCAGCGTCATCTCCACGTCGCGCAGCGACGCGCGGATGGTGGTGGTGCGGTCCATCATCACCGTCAGGTCCACGTCCGCGGGCAGGATGGCCTTGAACTCGGGGAGCCGCGCCTGGAGCGCATCCACCGTGTCGATGACGTTGGCCCCCGGCTCCTTGAAGATGATGAGGATGATGGCCTCCTTGCCATTGGCGAGCCCCAGGCTGTGCACGTCCTCCACGTTGTCGTCGGTGACGTGGGCCACGTCCTCGAGCCGCACGGCGGCGCCGTTGGAGTAGGCGATGACGAGCGACCGGTACTGCTCCGCGCGGATGAGCTGATCATCCGCGCGCAGCAGGTAGGCCCGGGGCCCGTCCTCCAGCTGGCCCTTGGGGCGGTTGGCGTTCTGCGCGCCCAGCGCGGTGCGGACCGCGTCCAGCCCCAGGCCGTACTTCTCCAGCGTGGTGGGGTTCACCTCCGCGCGCACCGCGGGCAGCGCGCCCCCGCCCACCAGCACCTGTCCCACGCCCGTCACCTGGGACACCTGCTGCTGGAGGACGGTGGACCCCAGGTCATAGAGCGCGCCGCGGCCCCGGTGGGGCGAGGTGAGCGCCAGCAGCATGATGGGCGCGTCCGCGGGGTTCACCTTCCGGTAGGAGGGGTTGTTGGGCAGGTTCGAAGGCAGGTTGCCCCGGGCGGCGTTGATGGCGGCCTGGACGTCGCGCGCCGCCCCGTCGATGTTCCGCGACAGGTCGAACTGCACGACGATGCTGGTGGCGCCCAGGTTGCTGGACGACGTCATCTGGGTGATGCCCGCGATGCGTCCCAGTTGCCGCTCCAGCGGCGTCGCGACCGACGTGGCCATGATCTCCGGGCTCGCGCCCGGAAGGGCCGCCTGCACGCTGATGGTGGGGAACTCCACCTGGGGCAGCGGCGCGACCGGCAGGAGCCTGAAGGCCAGCGCCCCCGCCAGCGCGATGCCCAGCGCCAGCAGCGACGTGGCCACGGGGCGCCGGATGAAGAGCGCGGAGGGGTTCATGCCGGGCTCCGCGGCGCCGTGGGGGAGGAGTGCCGCCGCAGGTGCTGGAGCCGGCGCGACAGCCCCGCGAAGCCCAGGTAGATGACCGGCGTGGTGAAGAGCGTCAGCAGCTGGCTGACCATCAACCCGCCGATGATGGCGATGCCCAGGGGCTGTCGCAGCTCTCCGCCAATGCCTCCGCCGAGCGCCAGGGGCACGGCGCCCAGCATGGACGCCATCGTGGTCATCAGGATGGGACGGAAGCGCAGGAGGCACGCCTCGTGGATGGCGTCCCGGGGGGCCTTGCCCTCCAGGCGCTCCGCCTCCAGCGCGAAGTCGATCATCATGATGGCGTTCTTCATCACGATGCCGATGAGCAGGATGATGCCGATGAGGGCGATCATCCCCAGCTCCAGCCCGAACACCCTCAACGCCAGGAGCGCGCCCATGGCCGCGGACGGCAGCGTGGACAGGATGGTGAGCGGGTGGACGTAGGACTCATACAGCACGCCCAGCACCAGGTAGACGACCACCACCGCCGCCAGCACGAGGAAGCCCTCGTTCCTGAGCGAGTCCTGGAACGTGCGCGCGGTGCCCGCGAAGGCGGTCTGCACGGAAGGGGGGATGTGGAGCTTCTCCCGCACCCCGTTGAAGGCGCTCACCGCCTGGGACAGCGACACGCCGGGCGCGGGGTTGAAGGAGACGTTGGCGACGGGGAACTGGTCCTGCCGGTTGATGCTGAGCGGCCCCAGGCCCGGCGTCACGCTGGCGATGGACGCGAGGGGCACGGCGCCGCCGGTGGCGGACCGCAGGTAGACGGACTTCAGGGCGGTGTCCACGCGCTGGAGCGAGGGCGGCACCTCCAGCACCACGCGGTACTGGTTGAGCTGGGTGAAGATGGTGGACACCTGGCGCTGGCCGAAGGCGTCGTAGAGGGCGTCGTCGACCTGCAGGGCCGTGATGCCCAGCCGGGCGGCGGTGTCCCGGTCCAGGATGACGTTGAGCCGCAGGCCGCCGTTCTGCAGGTCGCTGGAGACGTCCCTCAGCTCGGGCTGCTCGCGCAGGTGGTTGACGAGCTGCTGGGTCCAGGTCTCCAGCGCCACGGCGTCCGGCGAGCTGAGGCTGTACTGGTACTGGGTGCGGCTCACGCGGCTGTCCAGCGTGAGGTCCTGCACGGGTGACAGGGCCAGGGAGATGCCGGGCACGCCGTCCAGCGCCGGCTGGAGGCGGCGGATGACCTCCGTGGCGGAGGCGTCGCGCTCCGACAGCGGCTTGAGGGTGACGAGCATCCGGCCGCTGTTGGATGTGGTGTTGGTGCCATCCACGCCGATGAACGACGACAGCCCCTCCACGGCCGGGTCTTCCAGCACCACCCGGGCCAGGGCCTGCTGGCGCTCCGCCATGGCGGAGAAGGAGATGGACTGGGGCCCCAGGGAGATGCCCTGCAGCACGCCGGTGTCCTGCACGGGGAAGAAGCCCTTGGGGATGGTGTAGAGGAGCAGGCCGGTGAGCACGAGCGTCACCCCGGCGATGAGCAGCGTCAGCGCGCGGTGGCCCAGCACCCACGTGAGCGCGACGTCGTAGTGGCCCACCAGGCGGTCGAACGCGCCGCCCACGGCGCGCTCGAAGCGGTTGGCCTCTTCGGGCGGGCGCCGGCGCAGCAGCCGCGAGCAGAGCATGGGCGTGAGGGTCAGGGACACGACCGCGGACAGCAGGATGGTCACGGCCAGGGTGATGGCGAACTCGCGGAACAGGCGCCCCACCACGTCCCCCATGAAGAGCAGGGGGATGAGCACGGCGATGAGCGACACCGTGAGGGAGACGATGGTGAAGCCGATCTGCTTGGAGCCCCTGAGCGCGGCCTCCAGGGGCGGCGTGCCGCCTTCGATGTAGCGGCTGATGTTCTCGATCATCACGATGGCGTCGTCGACGACGAAGCCCGCGGCGATGGTGAGCGCCATCAGGGTCAGGTTGTTGAGGGAGAAGCCCAGCAGCGACATCGCGGCGAAGGTGCCCACCAGCGACAGCGGCACCGCGATGCTGGGGATGAAGGTGGCGGAGGCGTTGCGCAGGAAGAGGAAGATGACGAGCACGACGAGCGCGACGGAGAACATCAGGTCGCGCTGCACGTCGCGCACGGAGGCGCGGATGGTGGTGGTGCGGTCGCTGAGCACGGACACCTTGACCGTCGCGGGCAGGGTGGACTGCAGCTGGGGCAGCAGCTTGCGGACGCTGTCCACGACGGCGATGACGTTGGCGCCCGGTTGGCGCTGCACGTTGAGGATGACGGCGGGCGTGGTGCCGGCCCAGGCGGCCTGGCGTACGTTCTCCGCGCCGTCGAAGACGTGCGCCACGTCGGACAGGCGCAGCGGGGCGCCGTCGCGGTACGCGATGATGAGCGGGGCGTACTCCGCGCTCGACAGGCGCTGATCATTGGAGTTGAGGGTGTAGGCCTGGCGGGGGCCGTCGAAGCCGCCCTTGGGGCTGTTCACGTTGGCGGCGGCGATGGCGGTGCGGACGTCCTCCAGCGTCAGGCCCCGCGCGGCCAGCGCGAGCCCGTTGGCCTGGATGCGGACGGCGGGGCGCTGGCCGCCGCTGATGCTCACCAGCCCCACGCCGGACAGCTGTGAGAGCTTCTGCGCGATGCGCGTATCCGCCAGGTCCTCCACCTGGGTGAGCGGCACGGTGTCGGAGGTGAGGGCCAGGGTGATGACGGGCGTGTCCGCGGGGTTGACCTTGTTGTAGATGGGCGGGTTGGGCAGGTCGGTGGGCAGGAGGTTGTTGGCGGCGTTGATGGCGGCCTGGACCTGCTGCTCCGCGACGTCCAGGCTCATCTGGAGCGTGAACTGGAGCGTGATGACGGACGCGCCGCTGGAGCTGGACGACGTCATCTGGTTGAGGCCTGGCATCTGCCCGAACTGCCGCTCCAGGGGCGCGGTGACGCCGGAGGCCACCACGTCCGGGCTCGCGCCAGGCTGGAAGGTGAGGACCTGGATGGTGGGGTAGTCCACCTCCGGAAGCGCGGACACGGGCAGCAGGCGGTACGACAGCACGCCGCCCAGGAGCAGGGCCATCATCAGCAGGGACGTCGCGATGGGCCGCAGGATGAAGGGTTCGGACATCAGCGCCCACCGTCCGCCGCCCCCGGGCCGCCGTCGGCGCCTCCGGCTCCGCCGCCACCCACTCCGGGGCCCGTGCCCAGGGCGTGCTGGCGCCGGATGGCGGAGCCGTTGGTGAGGGTGTCCGCGCCCTCCACGACCACGGTCTCCCCCGGCCGCAGGCCCTGGGTGATGACGGTGTCGTCGCCGTCCGTCGGGCCCGTCATCACCGCGCGCTGGCTGACGGTGTTGTCGGGCTGCGCGACATAGACGAACGTCCCCTGGACGCCGTGCTGGAGCGCCGCGGTGGGCACCACCGTGGCGCCGCGCAGCGTGTCGACGATGAGCCGCGCGTTGACGAACTGCTGGGGGAACAGCCGCGAGTCGCGGTTGGAGAACGTCGCCTTGAGCCGCACGGTGCCGGTGTTGGGGTCGACCTGGTTGTCCGCGGTGTCCAAGGCGCCGGTGGCCAGCAGGCGTTGGGCGCTGCGGTCATAGGCCTGGACGACGAGCGGCGTGTGCGTGTTCAGCTTCGCCAGGATCTCCGGCAGGTTGTCCTCCGGCACGGAGAAGATCACGTAGATGGGCTGCAGGGTGTTGACGATGACGATGCCGTTCGTGTCCGCTGCGTGGACGATGTTGCCGGGGTCGACGAGCCGGAGGCCGACGCGGCCGGGGACGGGCGCGATGATGCGTGTGTAGATGAGGTTGACCTCGGCGGCGGCGACCACGCCCTTGTCCGCCTTCACGACGCCCTCGTACTGGCGCACGAGCGCGCGCTGGGTGTCCAGTTGCTGGCGCGCGATGGAGTCCTGCTCCACGAGGATGGTGTAGCGGCGCAGGTCCAGCCGGGCGTTCTCCAGGTACGCCTCGTCGCGCATGAGCTGGCCGCGGGCCTGCTCCAACTGGCTCTGGAAGGGGCGCGGGTCGAGCTCCGCCAGGAGGTCGCCTGCGTTGACGAACTGGCCCTCCTGGAAGGCCACGCGCATGAGCTGTCCATCCACCCGGGTGCGCACGGTCACGGATGCGGAAGGGATCACCGCGCCCAGGCCCACGAGCGATACCGGCACGTCGCGCGTCGTCGCCTCGGCCGTCACCACGGGCTTGGGGCCATGAGCGCCCGCGCCTCCATCCGCGCCGCCATGCCCACCCGCGGCCGTGGCCCCAGAGGCGTGGGGACGGTGAGCCCGCGCTGCGACGATGGCCGCGATGACCAGACCAGCGAGCAGCAGGAGCCAGCCCCAACGGATGTGGCGGCGCCGGGGCGGGGGGGCCTCGGTTGACGTGGTCTCCCCTCCGTCGGGCCGCGACGACACCTCCGAAGAGGGGGCCGTATCGGGAGGAGGAGGCGTGGGCATGCGAAGGACCGCCAGGGAACCCACCGAGGAGGAGCCGCTGTTTCGGGGCCCCCAACGTGTGTCTTGTCGCGAGCGCCCTCAACCAGTCCGAAGGGAGGGGGGGCTGCCCTCCAGCGGACGTCCTCCATGGGCCAGGGGGAGTGCGCGCGATGGCGGACGGCGGCGGAAGGCCCATCGAGTCATGGGCCATGGGCCCCGAGCCGAAGTCCTCCGAGCGCGAGCCCGGCCGCGAAGCACACGGCCTCCTGACGGGGCGCCCGTGGGACCGCACGCCCTTCTGGGTGAAGCTGCCGAGGATGATCCTCGGCGCCGTCATCGCGCTGACGGCGTTCATCGTCATCGGTGTCGTGGGCGTGGGCGCCCTTGGCTCGGACACGGACTCAACGCCAGACGTCCAGGCGGGCCCGGGCGAATGACTCGAAGTCCCGCGCGGGCCGGCCGGTAACCCGCTGCACGGTGTCCGTCACGCGGTCCTCCGCTCCGTCGCGGATGCGCATGTCGAGCATCGTGAGGAAGCGCGCGTAGGCTTCCGGCATGCCGGAGTCCTGATGGCGCCGTGTTGCCTCCTCGGGCGTCGCGTGCACGTGCCGGATGGAGCGGCCCGACACCCGGGACAGGATGGCCGCGAGGTCGTCATGGCTCAGCGCCTGGGGGCCGGTGATGACGTGCGCGGTGTCGTGCGGCTTCGCGTCCGCGAGCGCTCTGACCCCCACCGCCGCGATGTCCTCCGCGTCCACGAAGCCCACCCGCCCATGCCCCGTGGCCGTCACCAGCGTCCCGTCGCGGCGGAGGCTGGCGCCGTGCGTGTGGCCGGGGGCGGCGAAGTTCTGCATGAACCACGAGGGCTGGAGCACGCTCCACTCCGGCGCGCGCGTGCGCAGGAAGTGGTGCACCTGGCCCAGGCCCGGCCCTTCCTCCGGGACGATGGACGCGGAGAGCAGGACGACCCGCCGCACGCCGCCGGCCAGCCCCTGCTCCAGGACGGGAAGCATGAGGGTGGACGGGTCGTCCACCAACGCGGGGGCCAGGGCGTACATGCGGTCCACGCCCTCCAGCGCGGCCCCGTGTGTGGACGGATCCGCCCAGTCGAAGCGCACATGCTCGGCGGCGGCGACGGGCGGCCGCGGTTCGCGCGTGGCGGTGCGCACCGTGAAGCCCTCGGCCGTGAGGCCCTGTGTGATGGAGCGCCCCGTGTTGCCGGCCGCGCCAATGACGAGGATGCGCGTCATGCCTGCTGCTCCTTCGCGAAGGACTCGAAGGTGCCCTGGGGCGCGGCCAGCGGGTTCCAGTATTCGCGGTAGTGCACGATGCGGCCGTCGCGCACCTGCACGCGCATCACGTAGTCCTGTTCGTAGGGGATGTTCCCGGGCTGCAGCGTCGCCGCGCCGTGGACCTCCATCCAGCCCACCTCGGGGTCCGTGGTGGTGTAGCGCTGGAGGCGCGTACAGGTGAGCCCCTGGAAGTGCTTCGTGATGGGGACGAAATAGGCGCGGATGGCGTCGATGCCCTCCAGCCGTGAAGGCCCACCGAGCGAGGGGGCATAGGGGAACTCGACGACGGCGTGCTCGTCGAACAGGGCGAGCCACTGTTCGACGTCCGTGGCGATGAGCGCCAGGTGCGCGTCCATCAGCCGGATGAGGTCAGGGGAGGTGCGGTCCATGTACGGCCTCCAGCGAGAGGAGATGGACCAGGGATAGGCCGCCCGTTATGGACGCTCCATGCCACTGCGTCCAAAAGAACTGTCTTTCCGTCCAATGCCTCCGGACGTGAAGACCGACGTGGTCTCCGACGTGCTGGAGACGCTGCGGTTCAAGACGCTGCTCTTCGGCCGCTTCGAGCTGGGCGCACCCTGGGCGGTGCGCCTGCCCCGCAAGGCCAATGCATCCTTCTACGTGGTGGCGCGCGGGAGCCTGCGCCTCCAGGTGGAGGGCACGGCGAAGCCGGTGTTCCTTTCCGCCGGTGACGTGGTGCTGCTGCCCCGGGCCCCCGCGCACGTGCTGGATGACGGCAGCCGCCGCAACCCCGTCGCGAGCGACGATGTCCCGGCGCAGTCGCTGCGTCCGCCCACCACGCGGCTGGGCGGTGCGGGGCCGCTCACCACGCTCATCACCGGCTGCTTCCAGTTCGGCGTGGACTCCGCGCATCCGCTGCTGCGGACCTTCCCCTCCATCATCCGCCTGTCCACGCAGGAGGGGCAGGGGACGCCTTCGCTCGCCGCCACCGTGCAGCTCATCACCGCGGAGACCGCCATGCCGGGCGCGGGGAGCGCGCTGGTGCTGGGCCGGCTGGCGGACGTGCTGCTCGTGCACGCGCTGCGGGCCCAGACGGCGCTCGGGGGGGCGAAGCAGGCGGGGTGGAAGGCGCTGGCGGATCCGGCCATTGGCCACGCGCTCTCGCTGATGCACGAACAGCCCGGCGCGCCGTGGACGGTGGCGCGGCTGGCGCAGTCCGTGGGCGTGTCCCGCTCCGGTTTCGCCGCGCGCTTCCACGCGCTGGTGGGAGAGACGCCCCTGCACTACCTGGCCAACTGGCGGATGATCCGCGCCGCGCGCTGGCTGCGTGAATCCAACGACAGCGTGGACACCATCGCCGAGCGCGCCGGCTATGAGAGCGCGCCCGCCTTCAGCAAGGCCTTCAAGCGCCGCTGGGGCGTGGGCCCCGGCGCGTATCGGCGCACGTCAACCGAGGGGAATCCAGCGGACTCCGTGTTGACCCATGATTTGTAGCTCCTGGGGCGTTGGAAATGCCTTGCCTCCTCTCCGGGAGCGTCCCCCCATGCAGCCGCGCCTCCCGCGCTTGTCCTACTCCGTCACCTCCTCACTGGTCCTGATGTCCACGCCGTGCGCGGGGGCTGACCGTGTCGGCGGAGCCGCTGTGGCAGTTGGGCTCGTGGCGTAGGTGGGGGAAGGCGGGCCAGCGCTGGCGAAGTTCAAGGCCTCCGCCCGGGCCCACGACAAGTAGCTGTCCGTGCCCGAGTGGGGCGTACACGAAACAGGCCTTCACTTGCGGGCCAGGCGCGAAGCTGCGCGTCCGCGTTCACCCTCCCTGTATCGCTGAGCGCGGGCACCCGCCGCGTGGACACGCTCGCCTGCACCGCGGACGGGTCGCGGGCGCTGCTGTACGGCGACGGCACGACGTTCACCGCGAACGGAGGCGGGTCCGGCTCAGGCCTTCTCCTCCCGGACGGGCGTCACCAGCAACCGGACCGCCTCCACGACGGCGCGGCGCCGTCTGCGGAGCTCCGCCGGCGAGGGCGGGGTGGCCGTGGCGCAGTACGACAGCGGGAAGGCCCACGTCTTGGAGAGCGCCAGCACGAGCGCGAGCACCTCATCCGCCGAGAAGTGCTTGGACACCAGCCCCTCCTTCTGCGCCTTCGCGATGGCGGCCGCCTTGTGCTGGTTGCTGCGCGCGACCGGCTCCGGGATGGCCACCGTGGGGCCGTGCTCCAACTCGTACCAGGTGGCCAGGCGCAGCACCTGTGGGCGGGCCTGGAAGCCGTCGAACAGCCTCCCCGCGTAGGCGGGCAGGTCCGCAGCGTCGATGGGCGTCTCGCGCGCCACCTCCGCGACGTGCGCCTCGAAGACCGCGTCGAACAGCTGCTCCTTGCTGCCGAAGTACGAATAGATGAGCGCCTTGTTGCAGCCGGCCGCCGCCGCGATGCGGTCCACGCGCGCGCCCGCGATGCCCTTCTCCGAGAACTCCGCCGCGGCCGCCTCCAAGAGGCGCTGCCGGGTCTTCTGCGCGTCGCCAGCCATGCCACCCCAACATGCCTCAGCCCACTCCAGGTTGCACCGGGAGAGGTCGCCGTTTATATCCATGTAACCAACCAGTTAGTTGAGAGGAATCCCGCCATGAGTGCTCCCCATGAGACGTCCCGCGTCTGGCTCATCACCGGCTCTTCCCGAGGCCTGGGGCGCAGCTTCGCGGAGGCCGTATTGGAGGCCGGGCACCGGCTGGTGGCCACCGCGCGCAAGCCGGAGCAGCTGGTCGCGCTGGTGGAGCGTTACGGGGACCGGGTCCGTGCGGTGGCCCTGGACGTGACGAACCCCGAGCAGGCAAGGGCCGCGGTCCGGACCGCCGTGGATGCGTTCGGCCGCCTGGACGTGGTGGTGAACAATGCGGGCTACGGCAACCTCGCGCCCATCGAGCAGGTCACGGACGAAGACTTCCGCTCGCAACTCGACACGAACCTCTTCGGCGTCATGAACGTCACACGCGCCGCGCTGCCCGTCTTGCGTCAGCAGCGCTCCGGGCACGTCATCCAGGTGTCGTCCGTGGGAGGGCGCCTGTCCACGCCAGGGCTGGGCGCGTACCAGGCCGCGAAGTGGGCGGTGGGAGGCTTCTCCGAGGTGCTGGCGAAAGAGGTGGCCCCCTTCGGCGTGAAGGTGACGGTGCTGGAGCCGGGCGGCTTCCGCACGGACTGGGCGGGCGCGTCCATGACCATCGCGGACTTCCTGCCGGAGTACGCGCCCACGGTGGGCGTGGTCGCGCGGAACTTGCGTTCGCGCACAGGCAAGGAGGCGGGGGATCCGAAACGAGCGGCCCAGGTGCTGCTCCAGGTGGCGGCGATGGAGCAGCCGCCGCTGCACCTGGTGCTGGGCAGCGACGCGTTCGAGCTGTCGCAGCAGAAGCTGGACGCGCTCAAGGCGGAGGACCAGACGTGGAAGGCCCTGTCGCTGTCCACCGACTTCCCGGACGCCCACGCCCCGGCTCCACGCTCGTGACGGCTACCAGAGGTTGCGGCCGTCCACGAACACCACGCGCACCGCGTCCAGGTCGAAGTCGTCGAACAGGCGCGCGTTGAGGCCCACCTTGAACCTGCCGGGCACAGGTGCGTTGTTCTCCCAGACGGGAATGTCCGTCCACGTGCCGCAGCCGCACTGCTCGCAGTGGTGGTGCACCACGGGCTCGTTGCGCGCGTAGGTGCCCACGTTCTCCCGGCGCGTGAACGTCACGTGCTCTGGCGCGTAGTAGGCCCAGAGCACACCGCGCTTGGAGCAGAACGTGCAGTTGCAGCGGGTGATGTCCTTGGGCGGCGCGGCCACCTCGAACCGCGTCGCTCCGCAGTGACAGCTTCCCTTCAGGGACTGGGTTCCGGTCATCCCGCCATTATCCAGCGCACGACATTTCCTGGAAGCGGGGGGCGCGGACGGTGTTCGTGCGCCGACGCTCGCACCGCGAGCATGGGGCCCTCTCGCCTGCCTTGACACGCCCGGGGGCTCTCGTGAGGATGCAAATCATTATCAACTTTGAGCCAAGAGATGGGGTCGCGCGGTGGCCGCGATGCTGAGCCTCGCCGCGCTGTGCTTCTGCGTGTCGGCGGTGTCGTGGATGGGCGCGGGCGGCCGAGCGCGGTGGGGTGCGGCCGTGCCGGGGCTCGCGTCGATGGCGTGCTGCGTGGGTGATTTCGGGTGGGTGGCGGGGCTGCTGGTGTTGGGCGTCCTGGCGATGACGGCGGCCTCGGGGCTGGTGCTGGTGCTGGCGCCCCGGCCCTCCCGTGCGCGCACCTTCGCGTGGGTGAGCGGCGTGGCGGGATTGGTGCCGGTGGCGCTGATGGGCGTGGCCCGATGAGCGAGGGGCGCGCAGACAAGGCGGCGAACCACTCGGTGGCGCGCACGCTGGCGGTCGTGCTGGGGGCGCCGCTGGCGGCGTTCGCGGCGGGGGCGGCGGTGATGGCCTTCCTGCCGGTGTCCGGGCCGTGGGCCTTCGTGCTGGGCTTCCAGGCGGTGCTGCCCGTGTGGGTGGGGCTCGCGTGCGCGCTGCCGCTGACCCGGAGTGGTCGGGTGGCGTGGGGCGTGTGTCTGGCGGTGGTGCTGCCGGTGGCCGTGGCCCTGTTGCTGCGGGGGCCGCGATGAAGCTGTCGCCCCGGACGTTCCGCATCCAGTTCGACCTGCATGCGTGGGCCGGTGTCGTCGCCAGCCTGTTCCTGTTCGTCATCTTCTTCTGCGGCGTCTTCGCCATGTTCCGCGAGGAGCTGGAGGTGTGGCAGGAGCCCGCGCTCCACGTCGCGCCGCCCTCGGAGTCACCGCCGTCGTTCGACGCGATGCTCGCGCGCGTGCGGGAGCGGGGGCCGTTGCCGCGAGGCGCTCACGTGGGCCTGCTCACGCACGAGGAGACGCGGTTCATCACCGCGTACCTCTTCGAGCCCACGGGGATGCGCGTGCTGTGGCTGGATCCGCTCACCGGCACCGCGCTGCCCGAGCGCAGCCGGCTGGCGAGCGAGCTGTACTGGATGCACTTCTTCTATCGGGTGCCCTGGGGCATGGAGCTGACGGGCCTGGTATCGGTGGCGCTCCTGGTGGCGCTGGTCAGCGGCCTGTGGATCCACCTGAAGGACCTGCGCACGCAGTGGTGGCGTTTCCGGCACACGGCGAAGCCGCGCTTCTCCGCGTCGGACGCGCACAAGGTGCTGGGCGTCTTCGGGCTGCCGTTCACCGCGATGCTGGCGTGGACGGGCGCGGTGCTGTGCCTGGCGGGGCTGGCGGCGCAGGGATTCGGGAGCACGGTGTACCGGGGGCAGGCGGACCGGGTGACGCAGCTTCGCGGCTACAGCACGCCCGTGCGTGAAGCGGCGAAGCAGGACGCGCCCATGCTTTCCCTGGACACGGTGGTGGACCGTGCGCGCGCGTCGGTGCCCGGAGCGGAGGGGACGCCCCGCTACGTGGAGCTTCATGACTACGGAGATGCGAAGGCCTGGGCGGGCGTGTACTTCCAGTTGTCGCCACTGGGGCCGGACCATTTCACGCATGTGGATACGGTGACGGGGGAGACGTTCGGGTCGAGCGTGGAGTCGCGCACGCCGAACTTCACGGTGGAGCGGCTGCTCTTCGACCTGCACGCGGGCCGGTTCGCGGAGGAGTTGATGAAGCCGCTCTACGCGTTGCTCGCGCTGGCGATGTGCGCGGTGCTCATCACCGGCAACCTCATCTGGCTGGAGCGCCGAGACCCACTGCGCACGCGCCGTGGGAACCGAGTGCTGGAGCGGCTGACGGTAGGTGTATCCGCCGGGCTCGTGTCCGGCACGGCGGTGTACTGCGCCGCGAACCGCGTGCTGCCGTGGACGCTGGCGCGGCGAGGAGACTGGGAGTTCGGCGTCTTCCTGGGCGCGTGGGCGCTCGGGGTGGTCATCGCGCTCGTGCCGCGCGGGTCATCGCGCCGGGTGGGCAGCGTGCTGAGCGCCGTGGCCGCGGTGCTGTTCGGTACGGTCGTGGTGGGCGACGTCCTGACGCAGGACGTGAACCTGTTCACGGCGCTGTCGCGCGGCTTGCCCCGGGTGTTCGTGGCGGAGGCATTCCTGGCCTCCATGGCGCTTGGCTGCGGCGGGCTCGCGTGGGGCCTGCGCAGGAGGAAGACAGCGGAGCCCGTGCCTGGTGGCGCCGCGCCCGAAGGCCCCCTCGTCAAGGCGTAAGGCCGAGCAGTCACGAAGCGCGGCGAGGCACCCGACGGACTTCCCAGCAGCGCGCGGCTTGAGGCCCGAAGTGCACGATGTGCGCCAGGCCCCCGGATGACCATGCGATCCACCTCGCCTCTATCCGAGGCGGGCCCCCTGGGTGCGGTCGTCCAAAACCTGTCCGACAGTCGGACAAGTTCGTGCAGGTCGGATGAGGCGGCAGCCCTGTCGCGGCGGGCCTCCAAAACCTGTCCGACAATCGGACCGGCTTCCGCTACCCGTGCGGAGCGAGGCCCCGCGCCACGGAGTTCCGAACCCGTCGGACAGTCGGACCGGCTTCAGCCGCCCAGGCGGAGTGGAGCTCTCGCGCCACGGACTTCCAAACCCGTCGGACAGTCGGACCGGTTCTACTGTCCGGGCGGAGTGGAACTCCCGCGCCACGGACTTCTGAACCTGTCGGACAGTCGGACCGGTTCTGCTGTCCGGGCAGAGCGGAGTCCACTTCCACGGACACTCAAAGCCTGTCGGACGGTCGGACCGGTTCTGCTGCCCAGGCGGAGCAGTGGCTCCTCCTTGGTGCGGACGTTCAAGACCTGTCCGACAGTCGGACAGGTTCCCTCTGCCCGGGAGGAAGGGCCCGTGCGCCACGGACTTCCAAACCTGTCCGACAGTCCGGGCTGGTTTCCTCGGTCTGGGAGGAAGGGCCGTGCGCCGCGGGCACTTCCAGACCTGTCCGACAGTTGGACAGGTCCCCACGGCGCCGATGAAGGGCCCCTCGCCACGGACGGGCAAACTTGTCAGACGGTCGGACAGGTTCATGCGGCCTGGGCGGCGCGGTGGCCCCCCTCGCCATGGACTTCCCAACCTGTTGAACAGTTGGACGGGTTCATGCGGCCTGGGCGGCGCGGTGGCCCCCCTCGCCATGGACTTCCCAACCTGTTGAACAGTTGGACGGGTTCATGTGGCTTGGGCGGGGCGGTGGACCCCATCACCGTGGGCTTCGAAACCTGTCGGACAGTCGGACAGGTTCGGGCTGCTGGGGACGGTCCTCCCTGAGTGGGCTTCAAAACTTGTCCGACAGTCGGACGGGTTCGTGCGGTCCGGCTGGCCCTGTGGTCCCTCTTTTGTCACGGGCTTCCGCACTTGTCGGACAGGTTCGTGCTGCTGGGGCGGCCTTCCCCGGAGCGGGCTCGCAGAACCTGTCGGACAGTCGGACAGGTTTCGGTTCGTTGCCCGGCCAGAGCGGCGCGCCCCGAGCCACGATGGATGACGAGGTCGGTCGGAGGATTTCATCCGCCCTCGGAGGCCGCCGCCATCGTCCAAACGTGTCCGACAGTCGGACAGGTTTTGGTGCCGCGCCTCCGACGGGGGCGTCCTGGCCGGGTTCTCGGCTTCTCACCCATGGGAACGCCTTTCGTGTCCGAGGGACTGGGCTGGGAGAGGCGTCTCGTCAACGTTTGACCGTGACGCTTCCGGCGTTCCGAGACGTGGCGGCCGGGCATGATGTGAGGCCCTTGCTGGCGGAAGCCGTGCCAGGTGCGGGCCCCATGGGTGCCGCGGTGGGGGATGGCTTCAGGCCCTCCCAGCGAAAGGGCCTTTCACTCGTGTGTCTCGACTACCAGGTGTAGCCGACCGTGGCGGACGCGCGGCGGCGCTCGCCGTAGAAGCAGGCCGTCGCGGAGCTGCACGAGGACACGTAGGTCCTGTCTCCCAGGTTGGAGGCGTTGATGGCCGCGCGCCACGGGCCGCGCTCGTAGTGCACGTTGGCGTCCACCAGCGTGAAGCCCGGCACGTCCAGCGTGTTCTCGCGATCCGCGTAGGAGCTGCCCACGCCGCGCACGCCCGCCGCCGCGCCGAAGCCGCGCAGCGCTCCGTCCTGGAAGGTGTAGTCCAGCCACAGCGACGCCAGCACCTCCGGCACACCCACCGGACGCTTGCCCAGTTCGAAGTCCGCGCCCTCGGTGATCTCCAGCGAGTAGAACGACGCGGAGCCAACCAGGCTCAACCCGTGGATCAGCGTGGCGTTGGCCTCCACCTCGAAGCCTCGCGAACGGACCTCGCCAATCTGCAGCTGGTTGAAGGCGCCGTCCGTGGTCACGAAGTTCTTTCGCTTCAGCTCGAACACCGACAGGCCTACCAGCACCGGGAACGCATCTGGCTGGTACTTCACTCCCGCTTCGAGCTGCTGGCCCTTCTCCGGCTCGAACAGCGAGCCGTCCGACTTCGTCCCCGCCACCGGGTTGAACGACTTCGAGTAGCTCACGTACGGCGCGAGGCCGAAGTCGAAGTGGTAGAGCAGGCCCGCGCGACCGCTGAAGGCGCTCTCGCTGCCCTCGTAGCTGGAGGTGGGAAAGAGCTTGTTGTCCACGTCCATCCCCACCCAGTCATGACGCCCGCTCAGCGTCAGGCTCAGCCGGTCCGCGAAGCGCAGCTGGTCCTGGAGGTAGACGCCCAGCTGGTCCTGCGTGGAGCGGCCCAGCGTGTAGCGCGTCTCCGTGGGCGTGTAGTCGCCGCGCACGGGGTTGAGCAGATCCAGCGGTGCACCCGCCTCGTAGCCCTGTTCGTCGTCCAGGCGGTAGTTCTTGAAGTCCACGCCCGCCAGCACCGTGTGGCGCACGGGGCCGGTGGAGAAGCGCGCCTCGCCCTGCGTGTCCACCGTGAAGAGGTTCGCGCGCGGCCGGGTGACGAAGTTGCCGCGGGAGAGCTGCGCGTCCGCCGGCTCGCCCTGGTAGCCCACGCCGTAGAGCGTCTGGAAGTCCAGGTCCAGGTGCGCGAAGCGCAGGTTCTGCCGCAGCGTGAAGGTGTCGTTGAAGCGGTGGGAGAACTCGTAGCCCGCCCAGGACTGGTTGCGCTGGAAGTGGTCCAGGCTCTTGTCACTGGTGAAGAGGTCGGTGGGGATGCGGCCATAGGGCGCGTCCACCACGGTGCCCACGTACGGCAGGAAGTTCTGCCCCTGCGTGCGGTCCGCCAGGAAGCTGCCGTGCAGCGTCAGCGAGGTGTTCTCCGACGGCGCCCAGGTGAGGGCCGGCGCGATGAACAGGCGGTTGTTGTCCGTCTCATCCACCTGCGTGCCACCGCCGCGCGCCAGCGCCGCCACCCGGTAGCGCCAGTGGTTGCCCGGGTCGATGGCGCCGCCGAAGTCCACGGCCGCGTAGCCGTTGGCGAACGTGTTGCCGCCCACCTCCACGTGCCGCACGGAGCCTTCCACCGGCGGACGCTTGCCCTCCATGTCGAGCAGGCCGCCCGGAGACGTGCCGCCGTACAGCACGGAGGCGGGGCCGCGCACGGCCTCCACGCGCTCCAGGCCGAAGGGCTCGATGCGCCAGGTGGCGAAGCTGCTGGAGTACAGCTGGAGCCCGTCCAGGAAGTAGCCGGCCTCCTGCGACGTGAAGCCGCGAATGAGGAACCAGTCGTTGCGCGGATCCGCGCCGAACGTGTCCGAGCGCACGCCCGGCGTGTAGCGCGTGGCCTCCATCACGGTCTGCGCCTGCTGCGCGTCCATCTGCTCCCGGCCCACCACCGACACCGACTGCGGCGTGTCGACAATCGCGGTGTCCGTCTTCGTCCCGCTCGCGCTGCGGCGCGCGGTGTAGCCCCGCACCGGGCCTGTGGCGCGCTCGCTCTCCACCGTCACCGTGGGCAGGTCGAAGACCTCGTCGTCCCCGGGCGCGGCGGCGGATGACTCCGGATTCGGAGCCTGCGCGGGGGCCGGGGACTCCGGAGCCGGAGACGTCTGGGGCGCGGCGGGCTCCTGTGCCAGGGCAGGCGCTGCGACGACGGAGAGGGAGGCGCCAAGCAGCGCCCCCGGGACCAGGCGGAGCGGACGGCTGCGGAACGAGATGGGCATGTTGAGAATGATTTGCGAAATCAGGGGGCCGTCCGCGTAACACGCGTCCCCTGACCCGGCAAGCCGGGAGTGTCCCGGGAGGCGCCCACGTCCTCCCGGTCCTCGGGCCGGTACACCTGATGTCTGCATTCAAAGCCCCGGGTAGGTGTCTACCCGGAGCTGTCTTTCCCTGCTCTCCGGAGGTCCGGGATTCAGGCGCGCTCGACGCGGAGCTTCGCCGGGAGGCCGTTGAGGTTGGCCTCCTCCTCCGAGCCGGTGAGCCCCTGCGGGCCCACGTGGATTTCGGAGGCCAGGGTCTCGCGGGCGATTTCGTCGCGAGCGGCGTCGACGACGCGCTTCACGCGCTCATCGCCGTCCACCCACAGGCGGATGCGGTCGGTGTAGCCCAGGTCCATGTCCTTGCGGGCCCCCTGCACGCGCGCCAGCAGCTCGCGCACCAGGCCTTCGTCCACCAGGGCTTCGGTGAGCTGCGTGTGCATCACCACCACGCCCACGCCTCCGCCCGCGGCGGCGTAGCCCGGCTGGGCCTCCACCAGCGTCTCCAGCTCCTCGGCGGGGAAGACCATGTCCTCGCCGCCCACGTTCAGGGCCACCTTGCCCGTGGTGAGCAGCTCGTGGTGCAGCGCGCGACCGTCGCCCGCGTCGAACGCCTTGCGCACCGGCGCGAGCTTGGGGCCCAGCCGGCTGCCCATGGCGCGCAGGTTGGGACGCACGCGGTAGCGCACCACGTCCGCCTCCGGGCTGCCCGGCTCCACCAGCTTCACGGTGTGCACGTTGAGCTCGTCGGAGATGAGCGCCTGGTACACCGCCACGCGCTCCGTCAGCTCGCGGCGCGACAGGATGACGTCCGCGCGCGCCAGCGGCTGGCGCACCTTGAGCCGGTTGTCCGTGCGGACCTTGAGGCCCAGCGACACCAGCTCGCGCACGGCGCCCATCTCCGCGGCCAGGCCCTCGTCGATGAGGCTTGCGTCCACGTCCGGGAAGCGCGCCAGGTGCACGCTCTCCGGCTGCGCCGCGCCCCACGGCTTGCCCACCAGGTTGCCCCACATGTCATCCGCGAAGAACGGGATGAAGGGCGCGGACAGCGCGGTGATGGTCGTCAGCGCCTCGTAGAGCGTGAAGTACGCGTCCTGCTTGTCCTGCTCGAAGCCCGGCGCCCAGAAGCGCTCGCGGCTGCGGCGCAGGTACCAGTTGGACAGCGCGTCCACCAGCGCCACCATCCGCTGGGCCGCGTCGTACACCTGATACGTGTCCAGCGCCCTGGCCACGTCGCGCAGGGTGAGCTGCACCTCGGAGAGGATCCACCGGTCCAGCACCGGCCGGGCCTTCACCTCGCGCCAGCCCTGGCTCTTGCGGATGGCCAGCCACGGGGCCTCCGTGGAGCCCGCGTTGCCCTTCGCCGGGTTGAAGCCGTCGATGTTCGCGTAGATGGTGAAGAACGAGTAGACGTTGCGCAGCTTGACCTGGAAGTCCTTCTGCAACAGCCGCACGTTCGCCAGCGAGTGGCGCGTGTTGGACCAGGTGGGGCTGGCCGCGTAGAAGAACCACCGGAACGCGTCCGCGCCGGGCGCCTTGGTGGCGGGGTCCTTGAGCACCACGCGCTCCGTGGCAGGCAGCCGGGGCACCTCCACCGGCATCACGTCCACGCCGCGCGCGGAGGCCTTCACGTCCAGCTGCTGCAGCTCCTGCGGCGCGAGCAGCACCACGCGGCGCTTGAGCTTCTTGTGCACCTTCAGCGTCACCGTGACGGGCGCGCCCGGCCGGTCCGGGCGGAAGAGCTGCACCTTCGCGCCCTCCTGCGTGTCCAGGCCCTCCAGGTCCTCGCGCGCGATGAGCGCCACGCCGGGCTCCGCGGGGACGCCGGCCTCCGCGGCGGTGAGCACCGCGAAGTCCATGCGCACCTCGTCCAGGATGATCTCCGGCGGGGTGTAGTTGCCCTTGGACTTGGACTCCTTCTTGCCCTCCTTGTCGGAGACGTGGCCCAGCACGATGCAGCTCTTGTACGGCATGGGCCAGTCCCGCTTCGGCGTCAGGCCGATGCGCTTCTGGGTCTCCTCGTCGAAGAGGAGCGTGCTGACCATGAGCAGCGAGTAGAACCAGCCGCGCGTCTGGTCGATGGCCTCCGAGATGAAGTCCGCGGGGAACGCGCGGTTGAACGTCTCACGGCTGCCTTCCGCGTGCGGGAAGCCCCACTGCGCGAAGGGCATGCAGCCGGAGTCGAACCACACGTCCACCACTTCCGGGACGCGCTGGAACTTCCCGCCGGAGCCGGGCTTCTCATACGTCACCTTGTCGATCCACGGCTTGTGGACCAGCAGGTGCTCCGCGTTGGACTCGTGCGGCTTGCCGGCGAGGAACGCCTTCAGCTCCGCCTCCACGGCGGCCACGTTGTTGCCCGGCTTCTGGCGCAGCTCCGCGATGGAGGCCACGGCCTCCGTCTCCCCCGTCTCCGAGTGGATCCACAGGGGCAGCGGCGTGCCCCAGTAGCGCTCGCGCGACAGGGCCCAGTCCACGTTGTTGGCGAGGAAGTCGCCGAAGCGGCCGTCCTTGATGTTCTCCGGGATCCAGTTGACCTGCTGGTTGTTCGCCTGGGCCTGCTCGATGACGGAGGTGGTGCGGATGTACCAGGCGGGGCGGGCGTACTGGATGAGCGGGTCCTCGTCCGCGCGCCAGCAGAAGGGGTACTCGTGGCGGTACTGCTCCGTGTGGATGAGCAGCCCGCGCTCCTTCAGGTTGCGCTGCAGGTCCTTGTCCGCGTCCTTCACGAAGCGGCCGGCGACGAGCGGCACCTCCTCCGAGAAGGTGCCGTCCGGCTTCACCGCGCAGCGCATGCCGAGCGCGTCCGGATCCTGGAAGCGCGCGGCGTCCTTGCGGTAGGCCCGGTAGTCGTCCTCGCCGAAGGCGGGCGCCGTGTGGACGATGCCCGTGCCGCTGTCCAGCGTGACGAAGTCCGCCGGAATCACGCGCCAGCCCACCGTGTCCTGGCCGCCGTCCTTCAGCGGCAGCGTGGTGTCCGCATCCTTCGCGAAGTACGTGTCGAAGGGGGGCGTGTAGCGCTTGCCCACCAGGTCGCTGCCCTTCTGCGTGGCCAGCACCGGCAGGTCCTTCTTCAGCTTCTTGGCCAGCTCCTCGCGCAGCGCGGCGGCGAGGATGAGCTTGCGGTCGCCCGCGTCCACGGTGACGTAGTCCACGGACGGGTTGACGGCCGCGTACATGTTGGACGGCAGCGTCCAGGGCGTCGTCGTCCAGATGAGCAGCGCCGTGTCCGGCGCGTCGCGCAGCGGGAAGGCCACGTAGACGCTGGGGTCGTCCACCGTCTTGTAGCCCAGGCCCACCTCGGCCGCGGACAGCGCGGTGCCGCCGCGCGGCCACCACCACACGACCTTGTGACCCTGGTACAGCAGGCCCTTCTTGTAGAGCTCGGAGAGCGCCCACCACACGCTCTGCACGAAGCCCCGGTGGTAGGTGACGTAGGCCTCGTTGAGGTCCACCCAGAAGCCGATGCGCTCGGTCAGCTTCTCCCACTCGGAGGTGTAGCGGAACACGGACTCGATGCAGCGCTCCGTGAAGGGCTCCACGCCGTACTTCTCAATCTCCGCCTTGCCGTGGATGCGGAGCTCCTTCTCCACCTCCACCTCCACCGGCAGGCCGTGCGTGTCCCAGCCCGCCTTGCGCGGCACGTAGTGGCCTCGCATGGTCTGGTAGCGGGGGAACAGGTCCTTGATGACGCGCGTGAGGACGTGGCCGTTGTGCGGCAGGCCGTTCGCCGTGGGCGGGCCCTCGTAGAAGACGAAGGGAGGCTTGCCTTCGTTCGCCTGGAGCGACTTTTCGAAGATGCGGCGCTCCTTCCAGAAGGCCAGGATGCGGCGCTCCTCGGCCGGGAAGTCCATCTCCACGGGGACCGCGTTGAACAGGGGCGAAGGCGTTTCAGGCATGGTGGCGTGCTTGATACCACCGGCCCGGGCTTTTGGCAGTGAATCCAGGGCCTTGCGAACCTGCCCGCATGCCGGTGGACAGATTCGCAAAGCCTGGAATTCAATCAACCCATGCGGCGGCCCCGGGGCGTCACCAGTCCGTGGGGCGGTAGTCCTTGAAGAAGTTGCCCCAGACGCACTCGCCGGTGTTCACGGCGGTCATGACCGGGTCCACGACGCGCGCGGCCCCGTCCACGATGTCCAGCGGGGGCTGGAAGTCCAGCTCCTGCGTCTTGCGCTCGGCGAAGCGGGCGGGGTCTTCGTCGGTGACCCAGCCGGTGTCCACCGCGTTCATGAAGATGCGGCCCTTCGCGTAGTCCGGCGCGGAGGTGAGCGTCATCATGTTCAGGGCGGCCTTGGCCATGTTGGTGTGCGGGTGCCGGTCCGTCTTCGTCCAGCGGGAGAAGCTGCCCTCCATGGCGGACACGTTGACGATGTGGCCCGGTTTCGAGCGGTCCTTCAGCATCAGCGGCTTGAGCTTGCCGCACAGGATGAAGGGCGCCACCGCGTTCACCAGGTGCACCTCCAGCATCTCCGCGGTGCGCACCTCGGACAGCTTGAGGCGCCAGGAGTTCGTGGCCCGCAGGTCCACCTGCTGGAGGTCCGCGTCCAGCCTTCCTTCAGGGAAGAGGGCGCGCGTGTCCCCCTCCTGCTCCATGGCGTAGGGCACCAGCGACAGCGCCGCGGATGAGTGGATGCCCAGCGCCGGATCGTTGCTGCGCCAGCTCGCGACGGGCAGCGCCGGGTTGCCCGAGTCCCCCGGGCCCAGCGCGGGACGGAGCGCGGCGATGCAGGCCTCGTGTCCCGCGAGCAGCGGGCGCAGCCGGGGGGCCAGGGTGCCCACGTCGCGCAGCTCGCCGTCCAGGAGGTGCTGGTAGAAGCCCGGCGGCCGGCGCACGGTCTGCGCGGCGTTGTTGATGAGGACGTCCAGCCGCTCGTGCGTCTGTTCGATGTGGCGCGCGAACAGCTCCACGCTGGGCGCGTGCCTCAGGTCCAGGCCGTGCACGTGGAGCCGGTGGGCCCAGTCCGCGAAGTCCGGCTCGCGCGCGTAGCGGTGCACCGCGTCCTGGGGGAAGCGCGTGGTGGCGATGACCGTCGCCCCCGAGCGCAGCAGCATCAGCGACGCCTGGAAGCCAATCTTCACCCGCGCGCCGGTGATGAGCGCCACCTGGCCGGTGAGGTCCGCGCGCTGCGTGCGCCGGGCGTAGTTCAGGTCCCCGCACGGGATGCACATGGCGTCGTAGAAGAAGTGGACCTTGCGGAACTCCTCCTTGCACACGTAGCACTTGCGCGGCACCTCCAGCAGGCGCTCGGGCGCGGCCTCCGGTGGCGGCGCGGGAAGCACGGGCAGGGTGAGCACGGGCGCCTTGCGCAGCACGCGGATCTCCGTGCTGGAGCGCACGGCGCGGTCGTTGGCGCGCAGGACGTCCTTCTTCTCCTTGCGGAGCGCGTTCACCATCCGCGACTTCGTGGCCTTGTCCGGGTGGATGAGCCGGCCCGCGGCGGCCATCAGCGCGTGGTGGTCCTCCTGGGGGAGGTGGTGCAGGAGCACGCGGTGCTCGGCGACCGTGCTCAGGAGCGCCGTGGCGCGGCGCACGTCCTCCACGGAGACGTCGGGCGGCAAGGCCGTGTCGGTGTCGGACGGGGGCGGGAGGTTCTCGGCGGCCGGAGTCTTCACGCCCTGGTGCTTACCCTCCCGGGCGGCGCGGGAAAAGGCGGGGCTCACGCGAAGCCTGGAGGGCGAGCGGGGAGGCTTTCAGCCCAGGCCCAGGCGGGGGAGCGTCACCTCGCGCACGCGGGGGATGCGGAAGCGGTAGAGGAACGCGTCCGCGAAGTAGTGCGCCAGCACCACCCCGTTGGTGGCGATGACGCCCAGCGACCACAGGGGCTGCTGCCTCAGGAAGAAGGCCGTGGCCGCGCCGTGCGTCACGCCATCCACCAGCGTGACGAAGGGGCTGTTGGCCACGCCCACCAGGATGATGGGCGTCATGATGGCCACCATCGCCGCCCACACGCGCGGGCCCCGCAGGCGGGCCGTTGCTTCCGAGGGCGTGGGCTGGAGCATCCGGCCGGTGAGGAAGAAGTACTCCAGGCCGTGGATGCCCGCGCTCAGGACCGCGCCCCACAGCGGCCACACGAGGTACACCGCCACCACCGCCACGTGCGACAGGAGGTACACGCGCCGGGGGCCGCTCTGTCCCGGGGGCCCGCGCAGCGCGAGCACCAGCCTCGCGGCATAGACGCCCCAGGCGGCGAGCAGCACCCAGGTGAGGCCGTGCGGCAGGGAGCCGGCTTCCGCCTGCCCGATGTTGATCATCGGCCGCGAGCCCAGGGCGCTGGTGACGGGCAGGCCCAGCGAGCGGATCATCATCAGCGTCAGCGCGACGGGGACGAACTGGCGCTGGAGCGTGCGCTCGGCTTCGGAGAGGGGCGGGGCGCCCGCGGCGCGGGCCCGGAGGCCGTGCAGCGCCCACAGCCCCTTCACCTGCGACAGCGTGTGGTGCGCGGCGAGGACGTGGATGCCCGCGCCCAAGAGCAGCGCGAGGAGCGGCGCGTGGGCGTCCGCGTACCAGAGCAGCCCGGTGGTGAGCGCGAACACCGCCGACGAGCCGCCCACGAGCAGCCGGAACTGGGAGGGCGTGGTGTGCAGCAATTCGCGCCGGGTGCCCACCAGCAGGAAGGTCAGGATGACGTGGGTGCCGTTGAGGAAGACGTACTGCGACGTCCACCGGCCGAGGAGCTGGGCGAACCCCTGCGAGCCCTCGCCGGTGACGCCCGCGAGCCACACGCAGGCGAGGAGCAGCAGCGCGGGCAAGAGCAGGATGCTCAGGTCCGCCCGGGGCGAGAAGAGCCACAGCCCCTGGAAGCGCAGGGGGGCCGGGGCCTCGGAGGCTTCGAGCGCGGGGGCGGGCAGGGTGGCCATGCGCGCGACAGTATAGACGCGGCCCGGGGCGGGGAGGCGTCAGCGCGCGGGCGCCTGCGCCACCGGGCGGCCGATGGAGATGCGCCCCTGGTTCGGCGGCTTCGGGTGGAAGTCGTCCCGGGGCCCGAACTGGAAGCGCAGCGGGGCGCCCCGCGCGTCCACCTGGAAGTAGATGGCGCCCGGGCCCACGCCGCCGCAGGTGGGCGTCTGGCCGGGCTGGTACGCGTGCGCGTCGTAGTCCTTCGCGCCCGCTCCGCAGCCGTCGTAGCCGCGCACGGCCTTCAGGGGCAGCACGGACGTGCCCTCCGCCGCGTGGTGCTTCAGGTCCGACGCGTCGAGCACCGGCACCGCGTAGACCGCGGGCGTGCCGTCGCTCGCGGGGGACACCTGCTTCGCGGGCCCCATCACCAGCACGACGTGGCCGGTGTCCTTGTGCAGGCCCCTGGCGCTCTTGAGCGCCTGGAGGCGACCGGCGTCACACCAGTCCCCCAGACACCACGCGATGACGTCTCCCGGCCGCGTCCGCCGGAGGTCCGTCACCTGCGTGAAGGCCGCGCCCGGAGCCGGCGATTCGCCCAGGGCGTGGAACCAGGCCTCCCAGACGAAGGCGCGCGGCCAGCTCCGTCGGGTCTCGCGCGGGAACTGCTCCGCCTTGAACTTCATCACCGCCGCGTACTGCGAGGGCAGCGCCTTGCCCATCAGGTAGCTCACCCATCCCGAGCAGTCCGTGTACGCCGTCCAGCCGCCGTCCTGCTTCTGGACGAGCGGCTGGCCGTCCGGCGCCTGCGTGTACGCGTAGCTCGTCTGGGTGAGCCCGTTGTTGATGGCCTGCGCGGTCTCCAGCAGGGGCCTCACCCCCGGAGCAATCTCCGAGGAGGAGGCCGCCTGCGCGGTGACGCTCGCGCAGAGGAGGCAGATGGCGGTGAGGGGCTTCGGGAGGCGGTAGGGCATGACTCCTGGGAGTCGTAGACGGAGGAGCCCTTCAGCACGATGACCTTGCGCGAGGCCGGGGCGTCGAGGACGGCGCGCATGTCGAACTCATGGCATTTGAGCGACGTGGCCGCCACGTCCGCGCTGCCTCGGTACCTGGGCGCATCAAGGCCATTCACCACGCAGCGGGGCGTCACGGCCGGGTCACGACTCCTTGAAGGTCTGGCTCCAGGTGGGCGCCACCTTTTCGATGAGCGCCACCAGCTCCGGAGGGATGTCGCTGGCGCCGGTGAGGGGGCGGATCTCCATCACGTCGTCGTTGCCCATGCCGCCCGGATAGCGGCGGGCCCATTCGATGGCCTCTTCCTTCGACTTCACCTCCAGCACGTAGAAGCCGCCGATGAGCTCCTTGGTCTCCGCGTAGGGGCCATCCTTCACCGTGGACTTGCCGCCCTTGAAGATGACGTGCGCGCCCGGGGAGGGGCTGAGGCCCTCGGAGGCGATGAGCACGCCGGCCTTGTGCATCTCCTCGTTGTACTTCATCTGCGCGATGAAGACGGCCTCGTCGAAGGGCGCTTCCGAGTGCGTGGGCTCGAGGGTGGAGGGGCGGGGGATGAGCATGAAGCGCATGGCGATGACTCCTGGCGTGGGGTGCTCCCACCGCACGACGAATGGCCGCGCGGTGGATCGACACGGATATCCCAGGAATCATTGCGCTTGAAGCACGTCCCCCGGGCTCAGTTCGCCCCGGCCGCCATCGCCACGGCGTCCGCGCCCGCGGGCAGCCGGACCGGGCTCGAGGGGTCGTTCACCGCGCGCCAGATGGCCTCCACCACGTCGAGCGACCGGGTGACCGGTCCCGAGGCGTGCGCCGTCCTCTGCTCGAAGATGCTCCGCACGAAGCCGGCGTACGCCTCGGGGACGGTGACGCCCTGGTCCTGCGTCCGGGCCTGCGCGTTCTGGGCGAAGGGCGTCTCCGGGGAGCGCCCCGGAATCACCAGGCTCACCCTCACGCCGAAGGGCTGGAGCTCCAGCGCGAGCGACTCGGTGAACGCGTTGAGGGCGGCCTTGCTCGCCGTGTAGACGGACAGCAGCGGGAGCGGCCTGAACGTCGTGCCCGACGAGACGTTCACGATGACCCCCGCCTTCTGCTCCCGGAACCGGGGCAGGAACGCCTGCGTCAGGGCCATCGCGCCGAAGGTGTTCGTCTCGAAGGTGTTGCGGACCGTCTCCATCGGCGTGCCTTCGAAGATGCTCATCAGGCCGACCCCCGCGTTGTTGACCAGCACGTCGATGGGGCCGGCGGCCTCCACCAGCGCGCGGATGCTCGCCGGGTCGGTGACGTCGAGCGGGAGCACGCGCAGGTGCTCGGAGCGGGGCAGCACGTCCTCGCGAGGCGTGCGCATCGTGGCGATGACCCTCCATCCGCGCTCGAGGAAGGAGCGGGCGGTGTCGAGGCCGAAGCCGGACGAGCAGCCGGTGATCAAGACGGTCTTCATGGCGGTTCCTGTCAGTGAGAGGGTCGGCGACAGGTATAGGGAGCCGGGTCCGGACCTGCTACAACAGGAAGTCCAGACTTCATTCGAAGGAGTCCGAGCTTGGTGGATCCGCTCGCGGAAGTGGTCTCGTTGCTCCAGCCGGGCGCCCCGTTCTCGAAGCTCGTCAGCGGTGCGGGCCAGTGGCGGGTCAGGCGCGCGGAAGCCGGGCGGCCCTTCTATTGCGCGGTCCTCATGGGGCGAAGCCGCCTCGCCATTGATGGACGCGAGCCGGTGATCCTCGAGAAGGGTGACTTCGTCCTGGTCCCGGCGGCGTTCAACTTCACGACGACGAGCATCGAGCCGCCGAGGGGAAGGCACGAGACGCCGCGCATCGTGTTGCCCGATGGTGAAATCCGCAACGGCGTCCACCACGGCCCGCCGGATGTCCGGATGCTGGTGGGGTACTGCGTCTTCGCCTCCCCGGACGCCAGCCTGCTCGTCTCGCTGCTCCCCCAGTTCGTGCACGTCCGCGGCGAGCCGCGGCTGGCCGCCCTCGTGGAGCTCTTGAGGGAGGAGTCGCGCGAACGGCGGCCCGCGCGCGAGGTCATCCTCGCCCGCCTCATGGAGGTGCTGCTCATTGAAGCGCTCCGCTCCACCGCGGGCCTCGCGGCGTCGCCGGGCCTCTTGCGCGGGCTCTCCGACGAGCGCCTGTCCGTCGCGATCCGCCGGATGCACGAGCGCCCCGCCGGGGCGTGGACGGTCGCGCAGCTGGCGAAGGAGGCCGCGCTGTCCCGCTCGACGTTCTTCGAGCGCTTCAGCCGCGCGGTGGGCGTGGCCCCCATGGAGTACCTGCTCGGCTGGCGCATGGCCCTGGCGAAGGACCTGCTCCTGCGCAAGGACGTCACCGTCGCCGAGGTCGCGGCGAAGGTGGGCTACAGCTCCGCGAGCGCCTTCAGCGTGGCCTTCACCCGCCACGTCGGGTTGCCGCCCACGCATTTCGCGCGGGAGCAGCGGCAGGCCTCCGGCGCCGCGGACCTGGACCCGTCACGGGGAACCACCGGGCAGCCGGGCCCCGAGCCGGCCACCCGCCGGGGCGCCGGACGCGTCCCCTCGGGTCGGACCCCGGTGGTAGAGCTGTCCCGCAATGGATGACCCCACCGACAGGGACCCGGAGCGCCGCCGGGAGCCCCGCAAGCCGAAGCCGCCCCGGAAGGTGTCTCCGCGCTACCTGGAGAACGCGGCGCTGCACTACCTCAAGCGGTACTCGGCCACGGTGAGCCAGCTCAAGCGCGTGCTGATGCGCCGGGTGGACCGGTCCGTGAAGTTCCACGGCGGAGACCGCGCGGAGGCCGTGGGCTGGGTGGACGCGCTGGCGGAGAAGCTCATCCGCAACGGCCTCATCAATGACCGGGCCTACGCGGAGACGCGCGTGCACTCGCTGCGAGCGTCCGGCCGCAGCGCGCGCGTCATCACCCAGAAGCTGCGCATGAAGGGCGTGGCGCCGGAGCTGGTGCAGGAGAAGCTGGCCGAGGCCACCCAGGACGTCCCCGAGGACGCCGCCGCCCGCATCTGGGCGCGCAAGAAGCGGCTGGGCCCCTACCGGCGCGACCCGAGCACGCGCGAGGAGAACCGCAAGAGGGACCTGGCGGCGCTCGCTCGCGCGGGCTTCTCCTTCGCCATCGCGAAGCGCGTCATCGACGGGACGGCGGACGAGCTGCCGTCCCGCGACTGAAGGCTGGGTGCCTCAGTACATCTTCAGGTCGTACTTCGGAGTGGGCGTGTAGTCGTACCCCGCGGGCTGGTTTCGCCGGTCGGTGATCTTCACCGCGTAGACGCCATTGGCCACGACGTTCGCCGTCGCGCGGTAGATGAGGCACGAGGAGATGGGCTGCGAGCAGATGGTGGTCGACGTGCTGCCCAGGAGCGCGCCCAGCGTGCGGGTGGCGTAGTTGTACGCGTAGATGTCGATGCGCATCGTGGGGCCGTTGCGCAGGTTGTAGGTCTCCACCGTCATCACCTGGTTCACCGGCGTGGCCACCAGCACCCAGTCCACTTCGTTCTGACGGTGGAACGAGTGGTTGAGCTGAGGGGTGCCCAGGTATGAGGACGCGGTGGTGTGCGTGTTGTCGCTCTCGTACGAGTCCGGAGGCGCCAGCAGGCAGTTGGCGGGCGGACCGAAGCCATCATTGACGCAGACGCCGCCCTGGCAGAGACAGCCGGACAAGCAGTCCGACCCCGTCGAACAGGCGCGCTGGGGCGGCTGGTCGCAGTAGTCCTGCGGAGGCGGCGGGCCGAACCCGTCCGGCACGCAGAATCCACTCAGGCACTCACAAGATGGCCGGCATCCCAGGTTGTTCGCACAGGCCAGGCCCGTCAGCGGCGCCTCCTGCGTCTCCAGGGCCGTGGGCGCGGGCGCCAGCTGCTGCTCCTCCACGGGGCCGCAGGCCACCGCGAACAGCGACAGCGCCGCCACGCCCCAAAGAAGGTTCCTCATGACTTGTCCTCCAGGCGGGAAACCCATCAAGGACGCGGGATTGCAATGCTTGAAGGGAAGTCCTCTTTTGCCTGGAGTGAAGTCTGCCTTTCGCGGATGGCTCTGACAATCCCTATCAGGTTTATCAAGCGGTGAGATTCGGGATGTCGGAAACCCCTTAGTGCCGAGGGGTCTTCCGAGGCGCGCGGGGCGTCTGGCCATGCATTGAGGGGTGCGGATGGGTGATGGCATTGCTACTTTCCGCCAGCAAGCCTCCCCCTCGTCCCCCGCGAGCCCCCTCACATGTCCCTTCCGTCGTGGACCATCGATCCGGCCCATTCGGCCGTGCTCTTCATTGCCCGTCACATGGTCGTCGCGCGCGTGCACGGCCGTTTCGAACGCGTGTCCGGCACCCTGCGCGTGGATCCCCAGTCCCCCACGCAGGGCGAGGTGGACGTGCAGGTGGAGGCCGCGAGCATCTACACGGGCCTGCCGGAGCGGGACGCGCACCTGCGCTCGCCGGAGTTCCTGGACGTGGAGGCGGCCCCGCACCTCACCTTTCGCGCCAGCCAGTCCCACGCCGTGGGGACCAACGCCTTCCAGCTCCAGGGCGAGCTGACGCTGCGCCGGGTGACGCGCCCGCTGCTGCTGGAGGTGCGCCACCTGGCCACCTCGAAGGACCCCTCGGGCCAGCCGCGGCTGCTCTACACGGCGCGCACGTCGCTGAATCGCTCCGAATTCGGCATCAAGTGGAACCGGGCGCTCGACAACGGCGGCTGGCTCATTGGTGAGAAGGTGGAGGTGGAGCTGGACATCCAGGCCTCGCCCTCGAAGGCCTGACGTCCCTGCCGCGTTGAAGACACCGCGGCCCGGCGCCGTTCCCCCGTGTGGTGGGGAGCGGGCACCGGGCCGCGAGGCCCTGACGTGCTGACGGTGCCTACTGCTGGAGCTGCGTGACGGTCAGCGCCGGGTCGGCGGCGATCTCCGCCTCCGTGTAGCGCCGGTCCACCCACTGCTTCTGGGAGAACATGGCCGTCTGGTCCGCGTACCAGGGCGAGGCCGGGTTCGAGGACTGCGAGTAGGTGAGCACGGACTTCGCCACGGGCCCTGCGTCCGTGAAGGACACGGCCATGACGAAGCTGGAGCCCAGGATGGGCTCATACGTGCCGTCCGGCAGGAGCTGGTTGGCGATCTGGTTGAAGCAGCCCTCGTCGTGGCTGCAGCCATGCACCGGGTAGAAGATGCCGTTCTTGCGCTTGCCCTGCACGGAGCCCGTGGCCGCGTCCAGGGCGATGCCGCGCGTGCGCAGCGTGCGGATGGCGGTGCCCAGCGCCTGGGCCACCTGCGGGTTGAGGGTGTTGAGCGTGCGCGGCGTGTTGACGGGGTCATTCGCGTTGAAGGGCACCAGGTACGGGCCGCCCGTGATGGCCACCGCGTTGAAGATGAACACGCGCCAGAGCAGCTCGCCCCGGCTGTCCAGGTCGCCCTTCAGGTCCCACGCGGCCAGCACGGGGCAGGCGGGGCGCAGGTCCTCGACGGTGAGGTCCGGCATCAGCACGAAGGGCGTGCGGCGGCACAGCGCCACCGCGGCGTCGCGCAAGAGCTCGCCGGAGTAGACGCGGTTGTTGAACGTCACCGTCTGCAGCTGCTCCAGCGTGAAGCCCTGGCCCTCCAGGCCGTCCGTGCCGGCGATGCGGCCCTGCACCATCTTCAGGCCCAGGCGGGTGCGCAGGCTGCGCACGTTCTTCTCTCCGCCCAGGATGCGCGGGAAGCCGGTGAGCGGCTGGGCGGGGTTGGGCAGCCAGTAGCTGTCGTTGGAGTTGGTGACGTAGTCCGCGCGGGTGAGGTGCGGCAGGCTGCCCGGGCCGAAGATGCCCGGCTCCACCGCGTCCGCGTCGCTGCCCAGCGCGCAGTCCGAGCGCGAGCCGTCCAGCACCGGCAGCCCCGCGGACTGGAGCACCAGCAGCGGGATGGGGGACAGCACGCAGCGCGCGAGCTTCGCGTCGGTGACGTGCGGCACCACGCTCATGTCCGCGTAGTACGCGCGGCCCTGCGCGTCCGCGGCGATGGTGTTCACCCACGGGATGCCCTGCCAGGTGTTCTGCGCCGTGCGCAGCTGGTCCACGTTCGCCGCGCGGTCCATGGCGAAGAAGGCGTCCAGCAGGCGCAGGTTGGACGCGTTGGCGTCATGGAACGCGTAGGCGGTGAGGCCGTTCCACGTCATCAGGCCGGACGGGTACTCGATGATGGGGCCCAGGTGCGAGCGGTAGAAGGTGTGCTGGCGCGGCGTGAGCGAGCCGTCCGCCTCCTTCGCCTGCACCGTGACGGTGCGGGTCGTCATGTCGCGAAGCTGGCCGTCGTACAGGTACTTCGTGGGGAAGCCCGGGACGAGCTTCAGCTCGAACGGGGTGAAGCGGTACGCGGTGGAGACGGTGTGGCTCCAGGCCAGCGTCTCGTTGTGGCCAATCAGGATGGCGGGCACGCCCAGGAGGCTCACGCCGGAGACGTTCAGCTTGCCCGGCACCGTGAGGTGGGCCTCGTAGAAGCGCTCCGAGCCCTCCCAGGGGAAGTGCGGGTTGGCCAGCAGCATGCCCCTGCCGTTGCGCGTGGCCTGGGCGCCCAGGCCGAAGGCGTTGCTGCCCAGGCCCAGCGTCTCGGAGCTGGGGAAGACCTTGCGGTCCAGCGACGCGGGCACGGGCAGCGGCAGGGGCAGCGTGCCGTCCGGCAGCAGCGACGGGGGCTTCGCGTCCACCAGCGCGTCCAGGAAGTAGAGCGAGCTGGCGAAGAGGCTCAGCTGGTAGTAGCGCCGGTACAGGTCGCGCTCGGTGATGGGGCGCACCCAGGCGGCGCCGCGGCAGCGCGGGTCCGTCAGCCCGTTCACGCCGACTTCATCCAGGTACCGGTTGAGGCCCGCCGCGTAGCCGCGCACCAGCTCGCGCGCGTCCTGGGAGGGGCCCAGGGGCGGCGGCTTCGCCAGCAGCGCGTCCACCGTGCCTTCGTCGATGATGGACTGGTAGAAGAAGTCGCTCTTCAGGTTGTTGTACTGGCTGCCCAGGGCGGCCAGGTACGTGGCGTCCGGCCCGAAGTAGCGCGAGCGCTCGGCGTTCACCGTCACCAGCGCGTCCATCAGCTCGCAGAAGTTGTCCTGCGCGAACGCGTAGCCGTAGCCATAGCCCACGCCGGCGAAGTCATCCGCCAGCACGTGGGGAATGCCGTGCGCCGTCCTGCGCACGGTGGCGGAGAGGCGGCCCTCGCCCTGCTTCACCGACGCGGTGGCGCCTTCCGGCGCCGGGGGCGTGGCGGTGCGCGGCTCGCAGGCGGTGGCCAGCAGCAGCGCCGTCAGCGGCAGCAGCCGTCCGCCGCCGGTCCTTCCGTTACGTCCATCCATTCGGGGAATTCCTTTCAAGGTGAAAAGGAAAATCCCTCATGATTGTAGAAACAGGCCGGTCGTGGATCGCGCTGAAACACCCGGAGGGGCCTGGGGGCCCCCGGTGCACGGTCGCGGTGGCCAGCGCGGGGCGGGTCAGCCCGTGCGGGGCGTGTCCAGGGGGAGGTCGTGGAACTTCCGTGGCTGGAGCTTGAGCACACGGTCCAGGAACAGCCCGATGCCCGCGCCGCCCACGCCGAAGTCATGGCTGATGCGCATGAGGTAGCGGCCAGGGAAGGCCAGGCCCTGGGGGCGCTCGATGCGATACAGCAGGCACTGGTGGGCCTTCTGCCGCGCCTGGTCCAGGTAGTGCTGCTCCCCCGTCACCCGGTGCATGTCCAGCAGGGTCTCCCCCATGGAGGCCAGGCCCTCGAAGAGGTGGGGAGCGGCGGAGAAGAAGGCGCCACAGGGACGGGCGCCCCGGCGGGCCAGGTGGAGGTAGCGCTCGTCCTGGAGGACCTCGAAGAAGCGGATGAGGGTGGAGGTCACCCCCGCGCCGCCGCGCAGCCAGTAAGGGCGGTGTCCCTCCGCCCCAGCAGTGGTCCCCCAGACGAGGTTCTCCCCCTGGGCCTGGGCGTGGGCGACATCGAAATCGAGTCCGTCCCGGGCGGCATCCAGGTACTTCCGCTCACTGGTCGCGCGCCAGAGGCAGAGCAGGAAGTAGGCCGCGCCGCTGTTGCCCAGGCCGAACCCCAGCCGGACGGCGCCGTCGAAGTCGTTGCGCCAGGACACCCCATGGGAGGAGCGCTCCGCCCGGGTCAGCAGGTATTGCCCCGCGCGGACGGCGTGCTCCAGGTAGCCCGGGTCCCGGGTGCGCAGGTGGAACGCCAGCGCGGCCATGCCCCAGCCGGAGGCCCCGTCGAACATGTCCACGGCGCGAAGGGCCAGTGGGGACTTCATGGCCAGGGCGAAGAGTTCCCGTCCGCGCTCCAGCAGGCCGACCTCGGCGAAACTCCAGGCGATGCCAGCGAGGCCCGAGTAGAGGCCTGGCGGGTAGTTCGCGAGGTCCACGGGCTGGGCCGCCAACCAGTCGCGCACCTGGGGCGGTAGTTCGCCCAGCACCGAGCGCAGGAAGAGCGCGGGACCGCTGGCGCCGTACGCCAGGTTGAGCGGGTTCGTCTGGAACCCCATGGCGTCCTGGGCGAAGAGCCTGTCCGAGCGCGTCATATCCAAGGTGGCGAGCATGTCCCGCGCCAGGTCCTGGAGCGCGCGGTGCAAGGGGGCCGTTTCAGGGGCGGCCCGCGGGGGGACTTCGTCCTGCGGAGCGCGAGCGGCGAGGGAGTTCATGAGGGTGTTCCTGGGAGGGGGGCGGCGGGGGGCGTGGCCTACGCGGCCGGGTTCCACGCGCGGGTGGACTGGCGGGCATCTTCGAAGCGTCCCTCCAGCAACAACTGGATGATTGCGCGGGTCTGCGAAGGCAGGCCGGCCTCAATGAAGTGGTCCAGCACCCGGAAGAGGGGGTGGGACTTGTCGAGCTCGAACAGGTTCTGGATGGGGCAGATAAGGTTGTAGAGCAGCATCCCCGTCGCGTAGTAGTCGTCCTCCGGCTCCAGGGAGCGGGCCGCACGCCGTTCGGGCCGGCGGAAGCCGGGGTTGAACCACTGGGCGGAGAACGGCGAGTGGCCGCCGCGGATCAACGCCCCCTCGAAATCGATGAAGCCCAGTGCCCCCGTGGGTCGATGAATGAGCACGTTGCCGGGGGAGAGGTCTCCCACGAGCACGCCCCTGCCGTGGATGGACTCCAGCGCGTCGAAGAGCCGCAGCGCGATGTCCCTCCACTCCACGCAGAAGCGGACCACGCGGGCCGGGTCCTCCATGTAGGTCATGATGATGAAGTCGTCCTGGGCCCGGAGCTTGGCCAGGGGGATGCCCTCGAAGAAGCTGACCGCCAGGAACGTGTGCTCCCACTCCTCGAACAGTTCGATGGGCTGCGGGACGCAGGGCAGGCCTTCGAGCCGGCGCAGGATTTCATGTTCCTGCCGCAGCGCCATGGTGGCGTCCACGGTGCGCTCCGCGCCCAGCCAGGTCTCCGTGTGGGGCCGCGCCTCCTTGAGTGCCACGAAGCTGCCGGTGCGCTGATCTACGGCCTTGTAGACGCCGCCCGTGTTGGTGAAGGCGAGCGCCTCCTGGACCGCGTAGCGGTTGTTCAGCAGTTCCGACTCGCCTTTCGCTTCAGCCTCCTCCATGTCCGCGAAGGGGTCCTGGACCCAGTCCGGGAGTTCGAAGTAGGGCAGGCGGAGGTCGTTGACCCAACTGCCGTCCGGCTTGCGCACCATCAGGTCTCGCATGCCGTCGATGCGCAGGTTGTACATGCGCTGGAAACCACCGTAGCGGTAGAAGATGACCTTGCTGTCGCGATAGCGCTTGTCTGAAAGGACATACGGGCCAACGAGGTCCCGGGTGTTCTGGTGAAGCGCTTCGATGAGGTCCCGAAAGGTGGCCTCGTCCGGCGGATAAATGGTGACGAACTTGCCCGACCCGCCACGTGAATAGCGTTTGGAATTCTGGAAGCGCAGCAGCATGGGCGCCGCGACGATCTTGAACATGACGCCCCGGCGGACGCACTCCGGTACGATGCGGCGCAAGGTCGTCTCGGCGGAAGCCACCGGCGACGAGACGTGAATCTTGAAGCCCTGGGGCTTGAGGACCGTGCGCTCCGACTTCGCCTGAAGGAAGACGTCGAACCGGTTCACCGTCCAGTCGGCAGGTAGCAATTGCTTCAGGAGCGAGGAGTACTGCTCGCCGCCAGGAAAGCGGCCCAGTGTCTCGAAATAGTCCGGATCCGACAGCGTGTAGGGGGAAATCTCTTCCATGGGAGGCTCCTGCGCGCCGGGGCCGGAAAACAGGAGGGGCCGGAACGCCGGCCCCTCCCGGCTTCAGCACTGCGAAGACAGGACTAGCAGCCGACGCTGCAGCCGCTGTTGCCACCGCCAATGGCGATACACATCACGCTGCTGGTGCTGTCGGCAACCGCAGTGGTGTCCGGAGCGGCCAGCTTCTGCAGGTCGAGGATCTTCTTCATGGTGTATATCCTTCGGGTTGGGGTGAATTCACTGCCTTGAAGCAGAAGAAATATAAAATCTGGAAGAATGAGAAATCAATGGGTCATTCCATATTCATCTGTTGTTGGGGTTTGTCTGGGTGGGTCAGCGTGTTGTTGCGCGCTGCGGTGGCGATGTGAGTCATTGGTGGTTGTGCGATGCGGCATTCCGTCTCACGGGATCCGGGCAAGGTCTGGCATGCTCCGGAGCTGTTCCAGGAAAGGAAACCAGCACATGAAACGGATGTTCGCGGGCGCGCTCGTTGTCGCGGCGTTGGGGACCATGGGGTGCAGCGGGGCGAAGGACGCAGGGCCGGGCGCGGAGGCGGGTGCAGGCACGACGCGGCAGTCGTTGGAGGACCTGCGCGCGGGCTTGAGGGTTGCGGACCAGGCCATGTCGGACGCGGCGGAGAAGTCCGGTTCGGCGCAGGCGTTCGCGGACTTCGCCGCGGACGACGCGGTGCTGATGGTGGATGGCGCGTACGCGCAGAAGGGCAAGGAGGCCATCCGCGCGTGGCTGGCCGCGCATCCGCTGGAGGCGGAGGGCAAGGTGCGCTGGACGCCCGTGCGCTGGGATGTCAGCGCGGATGGGACGCTGGGGTACTCGCTGGGCAACGCGTCCGTGGAGTCAGGCGGCACGGCGGTGCGGCCCAGCGGGCGCTACATCACCGCGTGGAAGCGCCAGCCGGACGGGCAGTGGCGCGTGGCGGTGGCGGTGCGCAACGCGGCCAAGACGGCGATGACGCCGCCCGCGGGCTTCACGCCGTCGTCCACGCTGCCAGCCGCGGAGCCTCGCGCGCTCGCCCCCGCGCAGGTGCTGGAGGAGGCGAAGGCCGCGGACCGGGCGTTCTCCTCTCAGTCCACGACGGAGGGCATGGGCAAGGCCTTCACTGCTTACGCCGCGGAGGACGCGGTGCTGCCGCTCGGGTCCGCCGGCATCTTCGGCCGGGAGGCCATCGCGAAGGCATATGCGCCGTTCACGCTGGAGGCCATCGATCTCCGCTGGGAGCCGGTGCTGGGGGACGCGGCGGGCTCCGGTGACCTCGCGTACACGGTGGGGCGCGCCGTCGCCACGAGCAAGAACGACCAGGGCCAGCCGGAGGTGGACCACGTGAAGTACCTCACCGTCTGGCGCCGCCAGGCCGACGGCCAGTGGCGCTACGTCACCGACGGCGGCAACTCCAGCCCCGGTCCCCAGGGGCCGTGAGGCTCGCGGTCAGCCCTTGAAGACGTGTTCGCGGTGCCACCTCAGGTAGCTGGGGTGGGGCCGCCATTCGGGCCGGTCCGGCAGCCGCAGCTGGCGGTGGGGCTGGACGAGCCGCCCCAGCTCCTCGGGCACGTCGCGGGTCGCGAGCAGGACGCGGTGCTCGTCGTCGACGGAGACGAGGCCCCGGTCGAACATCCAGTGCACCGTGCCTGTCAGGGCCAGTCCGTTGCGAACCGAGTCGGGGCCGTGGGACGCCACGGGCTGGATGTGCGCCGCCTGGACCTCGGGCCGCCCGCCGCCATTGATGAGCCGCAAGCCGGAGATGGCGCAGGTCTGTGAGTAGGCGCGGCGCACGTTGTGCCGGAAGGCGTCGTCCCGGAAGGGACGTGAGATGACCAGTTGTTCCAGCGGCCGCTCCGGATAGACGGGAGGCGGCTCCGCGACGCCAGCGGTGGGCAACTCCCACGGGGCATACTCGCGGCGGAAGCCCAGGCGCGTGATGAGCTCGAACTCCGAGTCCTCCAGGGGCCGGACGGCCCGGCCGAACGCGCCCTTGTTCGTGCTGCCATCCGCCTTGCGCAAGGCCTCCTCGTAGTAGCGGTCCCCCTCCCGGAAGGGCACGGGGTGGTCGAATTCAAGGAAGTCTTCGATGAGTGCGTAGAAGTGGCCGGGCTGTATCCGGTCCTCTTCCACGGCGCGGACCTTCGCGACGGCGAAATACGCCTGCCGTCCGTTCGAGCTCCCGGGGCCGCTGGCCCTGCGAGGCTCGTAGTAGAGGATCAACTCCCCGACGGCGGCCTCCACCTGCCGCAGATAGGTGCGCGGGAAGTGGTAGCGCACCTCGGGCTGATCGTCATACGCCGAGCCTTCCGAGGTGGTGAAGACAGCCTTCGTCATGGGCTCCCTGTCCAGGTCGCGGGAGCGCCAGGTTAGGGCCTTGGATCCAGGGTGTATATGCCTGCCCACGCTCCTGCTCGAGGCCCCCTGTCGTGGCCGGAGCCTCGCCGTGAGGGATTCGGAAATATTCCAGCAATAGACGAAATAACTGCTTAGTCTTGTATTCCCGGGCGGCGCGCATCAAGAAGGGAGCTCCCCGTGGTGAGGAGTTCTCCCTTCATGCGTACTCCCCGTTCCGTGCGCCGGTTGTCGTTCGTTCCGCTGCTCGCGCTCGCGGCCTGTGGCCCGGCCGCGCCCGTCACTCCGGATGTTCTGGCCCTGACGGCACAGGAGGCCGCGCTCACGGAGTTGCTCACCAACGGCACGTTCGACTCCGGCACGGTGGCGCCGTGGTGGGGCAACGCCAGCACGCAGTCGTTCGTGGAGGGCGGCCGGTGGCGCGTGGACGTGGCGGCGAACACGGCCAACCCATGGGACGCCATCGTCGGACAGAGCGGCCTGACGCTCGCGGGCGGGACGACGTACACGCTGGCGTTCACCGCCACCGCCACGGCAGCCATCACCGCGCGCGCCACCGTGCAGCAGGAGGTGGCGCCGTACACGGCCACGCTTACGCAGTCCTTCACGCTGGACGGCACGTCGCGCCGGTTCTCCTTCCCCTTCACGTCCTCGTTCTCGTCGGGGCAGGGGCAGGTGACGTTCCAGCTGGGCGGCCGCGCCAACGCCGTCACCGTGCGGTTGGATGACATCTCGCTCACCACGGAGAGCGGCACCGGCTCCGGCCCGGTGGCGATGACGAGCGGCTTCTACGTGGACCCCAACTCCAACCCGGCGGTGTGGGCGCGCAACAACAGCGGTGACGGCCGGGCGTCGCGCGTCAACGCGTCCATCGCGTCGAAGCCGATGGCGCGCTGGTTCGGCAACTGGAACGGCGACATCGCCCAGGCGGTGTCCAGCTTCGTGGCCGCGGCGGACGCGGCGGACAAGCTGCCCGTGCTGGTGGCCTACAACATCCCCGGCCGCGACTGCGGCAGCCACTCCGGCGGTGGCGCGGGCAGCGCGGAGGCCTACCGAGCATGGATTGCCGCCTTCGCTGCGGCCATCGGCAACCGGCCGGCGGTGGTCATCGTGGAGCCGGACGCCGTCGCGCAGTTGGACTGCCTCCCCAGCGACGCGGAGCGCACCACGCGCCTGGGGCTGATCCGCTACGCCTCCGAGCAGCTGCGCGACCGTGCCCCCAACACCTGGACGTACCTGGACGGTGGCAACGCGCGTTGGATTGGCGCGGACACCATGGCGCAGCGCCTGGAGTCCGCGGGCGTGCGCAACGTGCGCGGCTTCGCCCTCAACGTCTCCAACTTCTACCCCACGGCAGAAACGAACACATACGGCAACGCGGTGAACGCCGCGCTGAGCAGCCGTTACGGTTACACGCGGCAGTTCGTCGTGGACACCAGCCGCAACGGCAACGGCTCCAACGGCGAGTGGTGCAACCCCGCTGGCCGCAAGCTGGGCGTCCCGTCGCAGACGGGAGGCGGCGCGGAGATGCTCCTGTGGGTGAAGACGCCGGGGGACTCGGATGGCCAATGCGGCATCGCCCCGAGCACGCCCGCCGGACAGTTCAGCCCGGACCTGGCGAACCGCCTCATCGACGGCATCTGAGCCTGGCGTCCCCACGAAAGGGCCGACGACATGACTTGGAATGCCCGGCGGTCGCGGCCGTGGTGCTGGGCGTGATGGTGGCGGGTGGCACGGCGGCCTACGGATCGGAGGACGCGGTGGCGCCGGTGCTGCTGGCCCGGGCGGAGTCGGAGGCCACCGCGGGCGGAGGCATCTTCATCACGGCCGCTGAACTCGCCCGCGTGCGGATGTGGTCCACCGCCACGACGGAGCCCTGCGCGGAGAACGCGCGCATCCTGATGGGCCGCGCGGACTCGGCGCTGACGGCGATGCACAGGCCGTTCCGGATGACGAATGTCTCCACCGTCACCTACCACGGGTGCTCGCCGGACACCGATGGCGTGGACCACTCGCTGGCGGGCACGACGAGCAGGTTCATGGACGACGGGGACCGGATGCGCACGCTGGCGCTCCTGTACGCCATCAGCGGGGACACGGAGTACGCGATGCACGCAGTGCTGTTCCTGACGACGTGGGCGTCGCGGCTCACGCCGGTCAACCTGCATGACCTGCCCGTGGACTACGCGGCGGCGACACTGGATGGCCAGACGTAGGGCTATTGCTCCGACCGCCCGTGGAACTTCGCGCTGGACGGCGTGCTCCATGCATACGGCCGCATCAACGCCAGCGAGGCGTACGTGCTGCTCAAGCGCAACGGCTACGCGCTGCCGGGCGCGGACGATGCCGCCGTGCGCGAATGGCTCCGCAAGTCGGCGGAGGCGGTCAACTCCAATTTCCAGGCCTGGACGCGCTGGGCGGACGCGCACCCCACCTCCAGCGCATTCGCTCGCTACTTGTTCCGACAACCACCTCACCTGGGGCCTGGCGGGCCTCATGGCCGCGCCCGTGGCTGCCTGACAGCGCGCTCGCGGGCTACGTGCTGAACGGTCCGTCGTGGACGGACCGGCGCAACGACGCCTACGCGAACCCGTCCTTCATCAAGGACGTCATCCACCGCGCCATCGAGTCCGGCATGGGCACCGCCAACGAGGGCTGGGGCTACGCGGAGAAGGTCCATTGCGTCCCGCCCATCGGCAACTCGCTGTTCCATCTGTGGGCCATGTCGCTCGTCGCGCGCAACGCGGGGTGAACGACGCGCGTCCGGGCTTCTGGGGCTCCGCGGGCGCGGGAGGCGGCAGCATCCACAAGGCATACGCGCTCTCCGTGGCCTTCATCCTGGGCGAGCGCGCCTCACCCCATGCCTCCGAGGGCCCGCCCAAGGACTGCCGCTGGCTGTACGAGCTGGGCTTCACGCAGTGGCCAGAGGCGCGGCTGAAAAGCGTCCTCCAGTGGGCACGCGCAACCAAGACATCGTCCAGAGCATCGGTCCCGCCACGCTGGTGGTGGGCGAGCCTCGCCAGGCAGAAATCCAGGTGCTCATCGGCACATCCTGCGCGGAAGAACAGGGCGCATGCTCTTCAGGACGAGTACCCGCGGAGCTTCGTGGGCGAGCCGGGCACGACTGCTTGTCGCCGCTCACGCAGCAGGAAGTCCCAGTCGATGGGCCAAGAGGCGCCAAAGGCGCACGGCCCACTGGACTGGCAGGGCATGAGGTGGACCGCCCTCTGGATTCACTGTCATGCGGTTTTGTCCGCGAGGGCTGGTTGAGGGAGGCACAGGCGGGAAGGCCTCCTTCGGAGGTGGAGGGCCCGAACCCGTTGGACGGTCGAGCAGGTCTCCCAGGGCCGGACCCTGCTCGTCCATATCCGCGCGCTCACAGCCAGGCTTGTTGGGAGCGACCCCGCCGACTGAAGACAACCGCGCCCCGCTGTCTGGACTCACGCGAAAGGCCTCTGAATGGAGGAGGGGGGCAACCCCGAGCGCCTCGGTGTTCTCGGCAGCTGGCACCGGGCAGCCGAGTCCCGGTCCCTCAGCCAGAGGGCATGCCGTCGGGGCATCGGCTTGCGCAAGGCATCCGAAACCTGGCTCCTCCACACGGGGGCATGGGGTCAGCGTATCGTTCCGCACGATGACTGGTGCGCTGGTGTTCAGGAAGGGAGCCTGGCCGCAACTGGCATCAGGCGATGAAGGCGCCTGGGGCGCGGGAGCGAATGCATTCAGCAAGCGCTCATCGCAAGCCCTCATCAACGCCGGCAACTCGTGCTGGAGCGCCCGCGTGTCACGCTCCCTCAGGGCATCCGTCGCGCAAATGACCCACTGGCGCAGTGCTTCCCCTTCCAGGAAGGGCAGCAGTCGGGCCACGCCCCCCAGGAAGGCCCGATGCAGGGATTGAACGAGGAGCACATACCCGGGACGCCCCGCCACCCGGGCCGCCAGCCGCAGCAACTCGAATTCCACCTGGGCGCAGCGTTCTCCCGATTCCCACTTCGCCGCGTCCCAGAGCCTGAAGCAGAGCCTCCCCAGCGCGTCCAGGTCGCGCTCGGGGGCCTTCGCACAGCAGTCGACCAGCAGTTCCACCATCACCTGTCGCCGGAGGCTGAAGTAGCCCTCCAGGAGCCACCGGGCCTCCGGCGAGCGCGCGTCATGCAGCGCCAGCCCCAGGTTCTCCAGTGTCAGCGACTCATCCAGTGCCACCGCGCGCGTCTTGCGGCCGGAGCGCTGCACCACCAGGCCCCGCGCCGCCAGCCGCCGCAGCGCCTCGCGCATGGTTCCCCGACACACCTTCATGCGACGCGCCAGCTCCGCTTCCGAGGGGAACTGCCCGCAGGGCGGCAATCGTCCCAGAGCGATATCGCGCTCCAACTCCGCCTCCACATACGCCACGAGCCCGCCCCATCCCATCCCCGTCTCCCTTCCTCGTCCCAGCATTGCCATCCAACCACAGGGGTCTGACATGGATGGATGCGCAGGTCCGCCGTCCGCGTCGCTCATGTGGCTGGCGCGGCCCCGGGCCCCGGGTTGTGAAAACCTGTCCGACTGTCGGACTTGTTCGTGGGTTCGGGCCGCATGCACCGAAAACCTGTCCGACTGTCGGACTTGTTCGTGGGGCTTGGCCTGGCGTGGCGAAAACCTGTCCGACTGTCGGACTCGGTCGCGGACCTGACCTCAGGTTGCGAAAGGCTGTCCGACAGTCGGACTCGTTCGCGGCATCGAGCCTCATGGAGAAAACCTGTCCGACAGTCGGACAGGTTTTCGGAAAACGTGCCCGGCGGGTGGCCCCTTCCTGGGGTTCCCCCTTCGGGCGTCCGCGCAAGCTCGTTGGCCTGGCCCACTGCTGCTCCTGGCGTGACACGTGTCTTCATTGGGGACTTCGGGTCGTGGGGACCGCCGCCGAACTTCGGGTGGCTTGTTTGGCTGTTGGAAATGCGAACGCCTTCCCCTGCCACATGGCTGGGGAAGGCGTTGATGTGACGGCGGGGCTTTGTGTGGGGGCCTAGCTGGACTCGCCCACGCTGAGGCGCCGGCTGGCGCCTCCGTTGCCGTTGCCCAGGGGCTGGGTGCGCTCCAGGTTGGCTTGGGCCAGGGCCTCGCGCTGCTCGTCCGTCTTCGCGGTGCCGTCCTTCTGGACCGTCATCACGCCGCCGCTGCCGTGCTGTTCCTGGGCCTGGGCGATGCTCTTCTTCAGGTCGCTGGCCTTCACCCAGTAGGCGCCGTTGACAGGGTCACGCACGCGGTAGAGGTCGTCGTCCGTGCTCTCGCTCTTGCCGGGGTTCACGCCGTCAATGGTGAGCCAGTGCAGTTCGCCGCTGTCCGGGCCCTGCTCGCTCTCCGCCAGCGTCGTGTTGAGCAGGGCGTTGGAGTCCACCAGCGCCAGGGCCATCTGCCCGTGCTTCAGCGCGCCGCTCAGCGCGTCCGTGTTGCACTCGTTGAAGCCGTTGGTGACCTTGATGCCCATGGAGCCCAGCATCGCGCCCATCTCGTCCGGGGTCGCGCCGTCATCCAGGTTCACGTCCACGCGCTCCCTCACGGACGTGCTCATCGTGTCCGCCTTGTTGCGCACCTTCTCGCGGGCCTCCTGCTGCGACAGCGGGGCCGCCTCTTCGGCGCTGGATTGCTCCAGGTAGGTGAGAGCGGCTTCCGCGCAGCCCTTCTTGCTCGTCTGCGCGACGGTGGTCTGCGGCGCGTTCCAGCCCTGCTCCTTCTGGGCCTGCGTCGCCTCGTTGGTGGGGATGGCGCTGGCGGCCGGGGCCGTGCCCGGGGGCGGAGGGGCGGCCAGGGACGGCATGCCCATCTTCTGGGCGCGCTCCTCCTCGAAGGAGTCCAGGTAGCGGCCTTCCGCGGCGTTGAGCGGCTTGGCGTCCGGCGCGTCCGGCAGGGGCTCCTTCACGGACTGGGCGGCCGCCGCCCTCTCCGCGCGGGCCTGCTCCGCGGCTTGGCGGATGCGGGCCATGACCGAATCAAGCTTGGAGCCAATACCGAGGGCCATGAGGCGTCTCCTGTCGCGTCTGGGTCTTTTTCCTCCCCATTATCCGCACAGGACTTTGGAGGTTGCGTCTGGATCACCGCTTTTGACGGGAGCGCTTGATTTCCAACGCAACCAGGCAGACGTCCAGGCCGAAGAACCATGGAATCCTGGATTGAGGGGTACACTGGACCCATGGCGAACCGGCATGACAGGGATGACGGGCCTTCCGCGCCCGGCTCCGCGCCGCGCGTTTCGACGTCGCGGGAATCCTACGGTACGGGCAGAGGTAGCGCGCCCGCGACGGGCCGGGGTGGGGCGGAGGCGTCGGCGCCGTCGAGAGGGGCAGGGGGCGAGCCGCAGCGGCTCTCCTCTCGGCAGGTGGGCCGGTTTGTTCCGCTGAAGGTGTTGGGGCAGGGGGGGATGGGGGTGGTGTACGCCGCCTATGATCCGGACCTGGACCGCAAGGTGGCGCTGAAGCTCCTGCGGGTGAAGGGCGGCCACGAGGACCTGGAGCAGGGGCGGGCGCGGCTGCTGCGCGAGGCGCAGGCCATGGCGCGCATCTCCCACCCCAACGTCATCCCCGTCTTCGAGGTGGGGCAGTGGGATTCGCAGATCTACGTGGCGATGGCGCTCGTGGACGGCGGCACGCTGCGCGACTGGACGAAGGCGAAGCCCCGGACGTGGCAGGAGTTGTTGGACAAGTACCTGGCGGCGGGCCGGGGCCTCGAGGCGGCGCACGCGGCGGGGCTGGTGCACCGGGACTTCAAGCCGGCCAACGTGCTGGTGGGCAAGGACGGGCGCGTCTACGTCACGGACTTCGGGCTGGCGCGCCCCATGGGCGAGGTGGAGGACGACGAGGATGGCGAGCGCACGCGGCCGGTGGGGGAGGACTCGCCGCTGAACTCGCAGCTCACGCAGGCGGGCCTGGTGATGGGCACGCCCGCGTACATGTCGCCGGAGCAGTTCCGGGGGGAGCTGCTGGACTCGCGGTCGGACCAGTTCAGCTTCTGCGCGGCGCTGTACCGCGCGCTGTACGGCATCCGCCCGTTCGATCCGGACGAGCTGTCGCGGGTGGCGTCGCAGCTGCGGCCCCGCAGCGTGGAGGATGATGGCCCTGGCGTGACGGAGGCCGCGGCGGTGCAGGTGCTGCCTCCGTCGCCCATCCTGGAGCCGCCGCGCGACTCGAAGGTGCCGGCGTGGGTGCGCCGCGCGCTGATGAAGGGGCTGTCGCTGGAGCCTCGCGACCGTTTCCGCTCCATGGCGGAGCTGTTGACGGTGCTGGGGCAGCGGGAGCGGCGGGCCTTGCTCCAGCGCCGCGCGGGCGCCGCGGTTGCGGCCACGGTGGTGCTGGGCGCGGCGGGTGGAGTGGCGTGGTCCCGCTCGCACGTGTGCGACGGGGCGGCGGACCTGGTGGCGGAGCGCTGGGGCGCGGACGCGCGCGAGAAGGTGACGCAGGCGTTCCTCGCGACGAAGAGCCCGGTGGCGCAGGACATGGCGCGCCGGGTGGGCGAGGTGCTGGACGGCTACGGCGCGGAGTGGGCGAAGCAGCACACGGCGGCGTGCGAGGACACGCGCGTGCGCGAGGTGCAGACGGAGACGCTGTTGTCCCAGCGCTTCGTGTGCCTGGAGCGGCGGCGCAAGGACCTGGGCGCGCTGGTGGCCACGCTCCAGACGGCGGACGCGGCGCTGGTGGACAAGTCGCTCGACGCGGCCTGGGCGCTGCCCTCGCCGGGGGACTGCGCGGACGTGGAGTCGCTGACGGAGCTGCAGCCCCGGCCCGCGGACCCCGCGAAGCGCGCGGAGCTGGACGAACTGGAGACGACGCTGGCGGAGGTGAAGGCGCACGTGGACCTGAGCCGGATGCCCAAGGCGCTGGAGCTGGCGAAGGGGGCGGAGGCTCGCGTCATGGCCACGGGCTACCTGCCGTTGATGGCGGAGCTGCGCTTCCACCTGGGCTGGGCGCAGGCGGTGCTGGGCGACAAGGCCGCGGGTGGCGCGGTGCTGGAGCAGGCCGTCTACGACGCGGAGGCCGGCCGGGCGGACCGGCTCGCGGTGGCGGTGATGAACAAGCTGCTCTTCGTGGACGGGGAGCAGGAGCAGTTCGCGCTCGCGCAGCGCTGGGGCCGCCTGGGCGAGGCGACGCTGAAGCGCGTGGGCGGCGACGCGGTGCTGGAGAGCGACCTGAAGGTGAACGGGGCCAACCTCGCGCTGATGCAGGAGCATCCGGACGAGGCGCTGAGGCTGCTGGAGCAGGCGTCGGAGCTGCTGGCGAAGACGCTGCCGGAGGGGCACCCGAAACGAGCGCGGGTCGCATTCACGCTGGGGCGCACGCTGCTGGAGACGGGCAAGAGCGCGCAGGCGGTGACGGTGCTGAAGGACTCACTCGCCCAGACGGAGAAGGCGATGGGGCCCGTGCACCTGGACACGGCGCGCCGGCACCAGGCGCTGTCCATGGCGCTGCGAGAACAGCGGGACTTCACCGCGGCGCTGGAGCATGCGCGGGTGTCGGTGACGCTGCACCGCACGCTCCTGGGGAACCAGAGCGTGAAGCTTGCGGAGGCGCTGGACGAGGAGGGCATGTGCCTGCTCGCGCTCAAGCGCTACCCGGACGCGCTGCGGGACTACGAGGAAGCGCTGAAGGTGAAGCAGGAGAAGCTGGGGCCAGACGACGAGCTGGTCTACTACTCGCTGGACGGCGTGGGGCAGGCGCTGCTGGGCCTGGGCCGCACGCGAGACGCCATCGGTCCGCTGAAGCAGGCGCTGTCGTTCAAGGACGCGCAGGAGGACTCGTTGGGCGAGTCCGGCTTCGCGCTGGCCCAGGCGCTGTGGAAGGAGGGCGAGGTGGGGGAGGCTCGCGACGCGGCTTCGCAGGCGCTCGCGCGCTTCAGGTCTTCCGGCCGTACCGCGCAGTCGAAGGAGGTGGAGGCGTGGCTCTCCGCCCGTCCCGCGCCTGCGGTGAAGGTGGTGCCCGTGTCCGCCGGGCGCGGTGGCAATCGCCGGCGGTAGGCCTCAGCACTCCGGCAGGCCGACGCTGAGGTTCGCGACCTCCAGGACGTTGACCGCGAGGCCGCCGCGCGCGGTCTCCTTGTACTTGTCCTTCATGTCGCGGCCGGTGTCGCGCATCGTCTTGATGACCTTGTCCAGGCTCACGAAGTGCTTCCCGTCGCCGGACAGCGCCATGCGCACGGCGTTGATGGCCTTCACGGACGCCATCGCGTTGCGCTCGATGCAGGGCACCTGCACCAGGCCGCCAATCGGGTCGCAGGTAAGCCCCAGGTTGTGCTCCATGGCGATCTCCGCCGCGTTCTCCACCTGCAGCGGCGTGCCGCCCAGCACCTCCGCCAGAGCCCCCGCCGCCATCGAGCACGCGCTGCCCACCTCGCCCTGGCAGCCCACCTCCGCGCCGCTGATGGACGCGTTCTCCTTGTAGAGCGCGCCAATGGCCCCCGCCGTGAGGAGGAAGCGCACCACGCCGTCCGCGTTCGCCCCAGGCACGAAGCGCCAGTAGTAGTGCAGCACCGCCGGGATGATGCCCGCCGCGCCGTTGGTGGGCGCGGTGACGACGCGCCCGCCCGCCGCGTTCTCCTCGTTCACCGCGAGCGCATACAGGTTCACCCAGTCCAGCACCGTCAACGGATTGGTGAGCCCCGCCTCCGGCCGGCTGACGAGCCGCTGGTACATCGCCGCCGCGCGCCGCTCCACCTTCAGGCCGCCGGGCAGGATGCCCGACGTGGTGCACCCGCGCGTCACGCACGCCTGCATCACCGCCCAGATGCGCAGGAGCCCCGCGCGGATGTCCTCCTCGCTCCGCCACGTCAACTCGTTGCGCAGCATCACCGAGCTGATGGACAGCCGCTCCCGCTCGCAGTGCTCCAGCAGCTCCGCCGCGGACTTGAAGGGCAGGGGCACCGGGGCGACTTCCGCGCGCAGCGGATCCGCACCCGCCACTGCGTGCTCGTCCACCACGAAGCCGCCGCCCACCGAGTAGTAGATGCGGCAGGCCAGCGCCTCCCCGCCCTCGCCGAACGCGGTGAAGCGCATGCCGTTGGGGTGGTAGGGCAGCACCTTGCGCTTGTGCATCACCAGGTGCTCGCCGTCCCGGAAGGGGAGCACCAGCCGCTGGAGCAGCGACACGCGCCCCTCCGCGCGCCAGTGCGCGACGATGGACGGCACCAGCTCCACGTCCACGTCCTCGGGCGTGTCGCCGCGCAGGCCCAGCAGCACCGCCTTGTCGCTGCCGTGCCCCTTGCCTGTCGCGCCCAGCGAGCCGAACAGCTCCACCTTGAGCCGCGTCACGCGCTCCAGGAGCCCCGCGTCCGACAGCCCCACCACGAACGTGCGGGCCGCGCGCATGGGGCCCACCGTGTGCGAGCTGGAGGGTCCAATCCCAATCTTGAAGAGGTCGAAGACGCTGACAGGCATGGCGATTCCCACCATGCCACGTTCAACGCGCGACGCCTGTGACACCCTGCTCACGACGCGCTGCATGCATCCACTTCAAGTCATGCCGCCTGAAAGACAGCACGTCGCGCGTGCGCCCGCTCCTCCGGGTGTGGAGGAAGTTGTCATGCCAAGCATGACGCGGACGGGCTAACCGGCGGCGGGCTGCGGGCCCGTGGCGGGCTGGGGCGGGGTGGCGGGCGTCTTCGGCCGGAAGGCGAGCAGGCGCAGGCCGTTGAAGACGACGAGCAGCGTGCTGCCTTCATGCAGCACCACGGCCTGGCTGATGCGCGTGAGGCCCAGCACGGCGGCCACGACGAGCACCGCGCTCACGCCCAGCGCGATGACCAGGTTCTGCTTCATCACGGCCATGGCGCGCCTGGACAGCTCCAGCGCGAAGGGCAGCTTCGCCAGGTCGTCGCTCATCAGCACCACGTCCGCTGTCTCCAGCGCCGCGTCGCTGCCGGCGCCGCCCATGGCCACGCCCACCGCGGCGGCGGCGAGCGCGGGCGCGTCGTTGACGCCGTCGCCCACCATGGCCACCGCGTGGGTGCGGCCCAGCTCCTTCACCGCCGTCACCTTGTCCACGGGCATCAGCGGCGCCCTCGCTTCATCCAGGCCCACCTGCCGCGCGATGGAGCGGGCCACGAGCGCGTTGTCGCCGGACAGCATCACCGTGCGCTCGATGCCGCCCGCCTTCAGCGCCTGCACCACCTGGCGGGCGCCGCCGCGCAGCGTGTCCGCCACGCCCAGCACGCCCAGGTAGCGGCCCGCGCGGCGCACCACCATCGTCGTCTGGCCCGCCTCCTCCAGCCGCGCCACCTCGGCGGCGACTTCCGGGGGAAGGGCCTCTCCCGCGAAGAGGGCCGTGCTGCCCACCTCCACCGCGTCGTCGCCCACCTTCGCGCGGATGCCCTGGCCGTGGATGGCCTCCAGGTCACGGCCCTCGGGTACGGCGATGCGCGCCTCGGCGGCGCCGTCCACCACCGCCCTGGCCAGCGGGTGCGCGGACAGCGCCTCCACGCCCGCGGCGGTGCCCAGCAGTTCCTCGCGCGTCGCGCCCGGAGCGGCCCACGTGGTGAGCAGCCGGGGCCGGCCCACGGTGAGCGTGCCCGTCTTGTCGAAGGCGACGGCGCGGATGCCGCTCAAGAGCTCCAGGTAGATGCCGCCCTTGATGAGCACACCGCCTCGCGCGGCGGACGCCACCGCGGACAGCACGGCGGACGGCGTGGAGATGGCGAGCGCGCACGGCGACGCGGCCACCAGCAGCCCCACCGCGCGCAGCACCGCCTCCTTCACGGGCGTGCCCATCATCAGCAGCACCACCGGGAACACCACCGCCGCCGCCATCACGAGCGGCGCCACGGTGCGCTCCAGCCGCTGGGCGAAGCGCTGCCGGCGGCCCTTCTGCGCCTCCGCCTGCGCCACCATGTCCACCACGCGCGCCAGCACGGACTCCGACGACAGGCGCGTCACCTGCACCTCCAGCGCCGCCTCGCAGTTGATGGTGCCGGAGAACACCTCGTCGCCCGGCTTGCGCGCCACCGGCATGGACTCGCCGGTGATGGCCGCCTGGTCCAGGGAGCTCTTGCCCTCGAGGATGACGCCGTCCAGCGGGACGCGGTCGCCCGGGCGCACGACGATGCGCTCGCCGCGCGTCACGCCCGCCACCGGCACCTCCACCACCTCCGCGCCCCGGCGCACGCGCGCCACCTCCGGGCGCAGCTGGCCCAGCGCCTCGATGGAGCGGCGCGCCTTGTCCATGGCCCGGTGCTCCAGCGCGTGGCCCGCGCTGAAGAGGAAGAGCAGGAACGCGCCCTCGAACCACGCGCCGAGCACCGCCGCGCCCAGCGCCGCCACCACCATCATCGTCTCGATGTCGATCCTCAGCTGCGCGATGGACCGCACCGAGCCCCGGATGGCGAAGAAGCCGCCGCTCGCCATGGACAGCGCCCAGAGCACCGTGGCCACCAGGGGCGGCGCCAGCGCGAAGTGCTCCACCGCGAAGCCCGCCGCCAGCAGCACGCCGGAGGCGACCACCAGGGGCAGCTCCAGGAGCGGCGCCAGACCGCCGCCGTGCGCGTGGTGCGAACAGGCGTGGCCCGCCATGGGCACCTCCAGCCCGTACCCGAGCGCCTTCACCCGGGCCTCCACGTCCGACAGCCTCAGCTCCTGCTTGTCGTACTCGAGGACCAGGCGCTCGCTGGCGTACGCGACGCTGGCGGTGAGCACGCCCTTCATCTTGGAGACCGCGTGCTCGATGACCTGGGCCGCGTCCGCGGAGTCCATGCCGCGCACGAACCAGGTGTGCTGCAGGTAGCGCGCGGCCACCTGCGCCCCCGTCTTCTGCGCGAGCGTCACCAGCTTCGAGACGCTCACCAGCGACGGCTGGTAGTGGATGCACACCTCCGCGTGGCCCGCGTCGCGGCGCAGGTGCACGTCGGTGATGCCGTGCTGCGCCTCCAGGGCCGCCTCCAGCCGCTCGAAGCGGCCCTGGTCGTCCGTCTCTCCCGGCAGCGTGCCCTCCAAATCCAACTGGAGCGCCGCGCCGCCTCCTTCCGCCGGACGGTGGGCCGGCGGACGGATGACGCGCTGGGAGTGGGCATGCCCGTGGTGGTCATGCCCGTGGTCGTGGCCATGGGAGCAGGAGGGGCCGTGCGCGTGGGGCTCGCCGTGCGCATGCGCGCGCCCGTGGTGGTCATGGCCCTGATGGTCATGACCGTGGTCGTGGTCGCAGCCCGGGCCGTGGACGTGGCGCTGCACGGCGTTGCCGCCGGCCTGCGCCTCCTTGAGGCCCTTGATGTTCAACGTGCCGAACCGCGCCCCGCTCTTCTTCTGCTCCGACATGGCTTGGGTCTTCCTTCCGCCCTAGTGGCGGTGTCCGCGGCGAGTGGGCGGGGGCGTGGCGGCCTGGGGCTCTTCGTCCTCGTCCCCGTCGTGGTGGTCGCCGTCCTCGTGCTCCTCGGGGACGGGCTGGTCGAAGCGCTGACCCGCGACCTCCAGCGTGAAGCGCTTGCACGCGGGCGGGATGTCGAACTCCAGCACCGCGGGCAGGCGGCCCTCGTAGACCTTCAGGACCTTGCCCTGCTCGTCGTAGACGGTGCCGCCGGCGGCGACCGTCATGGTCTCGTCCACCAGCACGGCGACCAGCTCCGCCATCTCCTCCATGCGGTCCGCGATGCGGTGGCACCACAGGTGGCCCACGCCCGGATAGGTGGTGTGGGAGATCTCCTCCATCTGCTCCTCATCCACCTGCTCGCCCACGCCCATGAAGACGAAGTTGATGCGCGGCAGGCGGCCGGAGGCGATCTCCTTGGCCACCTGCGTGGCGTAGGCCGTCACGTCATGGGCGTCGTTGATCTGCGAGTCCGTGATGATGACCGCCAGGCCCCGCCTGGCGCCTTCGCCCACCTGCTGCTTGATGTGCGCCACGAAGTCGCGCAGCACCGGCAGCATCACCGTGGCCTTGCCGTAGGACTTCGGCCCGGGGAAGCGGTAGCCCTTGGCCTGCGGGCCCGTGAGGTCGCCCACCATCTCCAGCTGGGTGCCGTCGCCGCAGGCCCAGTAGGTGACGCGCACCTTGCCGTCCCGGTCCTTGTTGGCCAGGTACTCCAGCATCCACTGCATCTGCGGCTCGACCTGGTTCTTCACCGGGGCGAGCTTCGCCAGGATGCCGCGCGGCCCGTACGCGTTCTCCATGCTCGCGGAGCCGTCCATGTAGAGGGCCACGTCCAGGCCCTCCACGGTGGGGTCGTGCAACAGCGTCGCGACGACCTTGTTGCCCATCCGGTGGACGTCGGAGAAGGGGCGGTTGATGACTTCGTGGCCGGCCATCAGCGGTGGTCCTCGTCTTCATCGTGGTGCTCTTCGTCCGGCAGCGGCTGGGTGTAGCGCTGACCGTTCACCTCCAGCGTGAAGCTCCGGGCCTCCTCCGGCACGTCGAACTCCAGCACCGCGGGCAGGCGGCCCTCGTACGTCTTCAGCACCTTGCCCTTGTCGTCGTAGATGGTGCCGCCGGCGGCGACCGTCATCGTCTCGTCCACCAGCACGGCGACCAGCTCCGCGACCTGGGTGATCTCCTTCGCGATGCGGTGGCACCACAGGTGGCCCACGCCCGGGTACTCCGCGTGGGCGATGTGCTCCAGCTGCTCCTCGTCGATGTCGTCCCCCACGCCCACCAGCACGAAGTTGATGCGCGGCAGGCGGCCGGCGGCGATGCGCTTCGCGATCTCCTCGGAGTACCTCTCCACCGCCTCGGCGTCGTGGAGACGGCCATCGGTGACGATGATGGCGCAGCCCCGCTTCGCGCCCACCTTCACCTGCTCCTCCAGGTACTTCACGTAGTCGCGCAGCGCGGGCTCCAGGTACGTGTAGCCGCCCAGCTGCTTCGCGCCGGGGAACCGGTACTGCTTCACGTCGGTGCCCTTGAGCTCGCCCACGGGCTCCACCTGGCGGCCGTTGCTGCCACAGGCCCAGTAGGCCACGCGCAGGAGTCCGTTGCGGTCCTTGGTGGCCAGGTACTCCAGCATCCACCGCACCTGCGGCTCCACCTGGTTGGAGGACTCCTTCATGGGGGCGCCGCGCAGCCACTCCAGGAAGGAGCGCTGCGGCGTCGTGTAGGCGTACTCCTCCCGCATGCTGCCGGAAGCGTCCATGTAGATGGCCATGTCCAGGCCCTCCACCGTGGGGTCGTGCAGCAGCACCGCGCGCACGTGGTCCCCTTCGCGGTGCAGGTCCGAAAACGGCTCGATCGGCTTCTCGTGTCCCATGGTCTGCCTTTCTGGGGGTGAAAACGCTATCGCCCGGTACGCGAGCACCGCAAACGGGCGGGGTCAGTCCTCGAAGTCGCTCATCCAGTCCGGCTTCTTGCCATGCGGGGCGGGCGCCTTCTCCTGCTGCCTGGGGGCCGGACGGGCGGGCGCGGCCGGGGCGAAGTCCGACTGCCACGAGGCCGCGGAGGAAGGCGCCGCGGGAGGCGGCCGTGGCGCGGGCTTCGCTTGCAGGTGCGTGAGGCGCGGCTTCGCGCCGCCCGGCTTGCCGTGCGAGTCGATGAAGTCCTGCATCCAATCGCTGGAGCGCACCGGCGGCGTGGGCAGGCGCGGCGGAAGGGACGCGGGAGGCGTGGGCGCGCGGGGCACCCCCACGCGCGGGCCCGGCGACAGCGTGCCCGCGAGCACGTGCGTGCGCAGCGCGCGCTCCGTCTGCGTGGGCCAGCCGGGCAGGAGCGGCAGCACGCGGCGCGCGAGCTCCAGGAACTCCGGCGTCGGCGCCTCGCGGGGCACGCGCACGGTCCCGTCCTGGAGCCAGCCGGCGAGCTTCCCCACCAGGCCCCCCTTCGTGGGGCGCGGCGTGGCGAGGTCGCCCTTCACCTCGTAGCCACGCAGCTCCAGGTCCGCGATGGCCATCGCGCGGCTGGGAACGGGCAGCTCCAGCGTGGCCAGCTCGCGCGGGCCCTGGTGCGCGCGCGCGTCGTCCTGGAGCTGGCCGAGCACCGCGTGCAGCACGCTGGCGACCTGCGCGCCATTGGCCGAGTGGTGGGCCTGCAACTCCGCGGGCACCGCCGGATAGGCGAGGACGAGCCCGCGCCCCTGCGCGAGCTGATCCGCGCGGTCGCCCGGCAGCAGCGCGTGGTACGCGCGGGGCGCATCGCGGCTCTCCGCGTCCTTCACGTAGTGGAAGGCGTCCTGCGCGCCGTGCGCGAAGCCCGCGAGCACATCCCCCCGGGTGACGGTGAGCTGCCCGTTCACGCGCATGACGGCGTTGCCCGGCCACGGGCCCGTGAGCGTGCCGTAGAGATAGACGGGGTCGTTGAAGCCGTCCACGTCGCTGGGGTGCTCCACCACCTCCGGCGCGAAGAAGAACAGCTCCGTCGCGGCCAGGCGGCGCGGGGGACGGCCGGAGGCGACCTCGTGGTGCGCGAGCTGCGCCTGCACGGAGGCGGGGAGCCGCGCGCGCTCGCTGCCCGGGATGAGCTGGAGCTGGCCCACGACGTCGGTGCAGACGAACCACTCGGACTCGCCCAGGTACGCGGGCTCCAGCCGGAACGCGTCCAGGGCGTGGACGACCTCCGAGGCATCGCACGGCGCGGGCTCGACCGGGCTGGTGGCGTGGGGAACGAAGTAGCGGGGCAGGCTCACGGAGGCCGCGACAGGCTGGCGCAAGCCGCTGGGGCAATCAAGTGTCGGGGCGGCGTCCCCGGGGCCGCGCGGCGGCGTGGATTCCATCGTTCGCTCCACCCCCCTTAAAGGGCGCGGGCGTGGAGCGAAAATGGGGGCCGTGCGTCAGGCGGGCTCGATGAAGTTGAGCCGGTAGCCGTCCGGATCCGTGACGACGATTTCGCGGGTGTACCAGGGCTGGAGGGTGGGGCCCTCCAGGTGCGCGCCCAGCGCCGCCGCCTTCGCGGCCACCGCGTCCACGCCGTCCGAGCCCGCGCGGAAGCCCACCAGCACGCCCATGCCCTTTCGTCCCTCCAGCTTCAGCCCTGGAGGAGGGCTCACGAGGTACACATCCGACTCGCCGCCCCACTGGAGGCGGAGGATGGGCGGCTCCGCCGCGATGCGTTCGAAGCCGAGGCCTTCATAGAAGCGCACGGAGGCCTCCGCATCCGTCACCAGCAGCTTCACGAACGACCGCATCGTCTGGGGCTTGTCCATGGGCGCGGCAGTCTGCCCGGAGCGATGCACGGGCGCCATGCACACGAGGGCCATTCTCGGGTCCGGAGCGCATCCTCCTCCCCGGTTGGAAGGGACGGGGCGGCCCTTCTGGCGGCGGTGGCGCCAACTCCTCCGGGTAGCGCTCGGCCGTCTGCCTGCTGCGCGGTGCCCTGTCGCCTGCCCGGAATGCACGGACTCCCTACCTTGGGGGCATGAAGGCTGCGCGCAAGGGGGTTCCCGTCTACGTGCCGCCCCGGACGGTGTGGTCGGTCGGGGCCCAGGTGGTGCTGCTCGTGCTGCTGGGCGCGGCCCTTCGAAGGCTGGGGCCCGTGCTCACGCTGCTGGCGGCGGCGCTGCTGGTGGGGCTGGCGGTGGAGCCCGTCGTGCGCCGGCTGCAGGCCTGGGGGCTGCGCCGGGGCCTGGGCGTGGCGCTCGTCGCGCTGGCGCTGCTGGGCATCATCGGCCTGCTCATCCTCACCGTGGTTCCGATGCTCGTGGATCAGCTCCAGCACCTGGTGGAGGCGGCGCCGGGCTTCCTGGATGAGCTGACGCAGGCCCCCTGGGTGCGCAGGCTGGACGCCCGCTTCGGCGTGCTGGCGCATCCGCAGAACGCGTTCACCGTGGAGCCGGGGGGGCTGGCGAAGCCGCTCATCAGCGTGCTGTCGTCCACGGTGGAGCTGTTGGGCGCGGGCGTCACGGGGCTGGCGCTGGCCGCGTTTGGCCTGCTCTTCGGACAGGACCTCTACGCGAGCATCCTGGGCTGGGTGCGCCCCCGCAACCGCCCCCGCGTGCGCCGCATCGTGAGCCGGATGCGCGAGGCGGTGGGGAACTACCTCGTCGGCACGCTGCTCATCGTCACCGTGGGCGGCGCCTGCACGGCCGGCTTGTCGCTGGCGCTGGGCGTGCCGTACTTCCTGCCGCTCGGCCTGATGGCGATGGTGCTGGGGCTCATCCCGTACATCGGCAGCGTCGTCACCGTGGTGCTGGTGACCGCCACCACGCTGGCGTCGGTGGGGTCCAAGCGCGCCATCCTCGCGCTGGTGCTGCTCGTGCTCTATCAGCAACTCGAGGCCCACCTGCTCGGGCCCCTGGTGCAGCGGCGCGCCATCCGGATGAACCCGCTGCTCATCTCGATGGTGGCGCTCGCGGGCGGCGCCGTCGCGGGGCTCCTGGGCGTCATCCTCGCGGTGCCGACAGCGGCGGCGGCGCAGGTGCTGCTCACGGAGGTGCAGCGCGAGCGACGCAAGGCCTGGAGGCGTGAGAAGCACCTGACGGTTCCACCCGCCAGAGCGGGGAACGCGGACGAGGCACTGTTGGCGGGTCCACGGGAGCCGCCGGGACCTGAAGCACGGCGTGCGCCCGCGGCCGACTCCGGGCATCCTGGGTCACCGCACTGAAGCCGTCCCTTCCCAGAGCCCGCCATGACTTCCGACGAAAGTGTTTCCGCTACCTTCAAGCGCGCGGCGGCGGAGCGCGCGGTGGACTTCATCCAGCCGGGCATGGTGGTGGGGCTGGGCACGGGCAGCACGGCCGCGTACGCGGTGCGGCGGCTGGGCGCGCTGCTCGCCGCGGGGACGTTGAAGGACGTGGTGGGCATCCCCACGTCCCGCGCCACCGAGGCCCTGGCCGCGTCCCTGGGCGTGCCGCTCACCACGCTGGACGTGCACCCGGTGGTGGACCTCACCATCGACGGCGCGGACGAGGTGGCGCCGGACCTGTCGCTCATCAAGGGCGGCGGCGGGGCGCTCTTGCGCGAGAAGGTGGTGGCGCAGGCCAGCCGCCGCGAAATCATCGTGGTGGACGCGCCCAAGCTGTCACCCCGGCTGGGCACGAAGTGGCCGGTGCCGGTGGAGGTGCTGCCCTTCGGCTGGCGCTCGCAGGCCCTGTTCCTGGAGTCGCTGGGCGCGCGCGTGGTGGCGCGGCTCGCGCTGGATGGGACGCCGTACCACACGGATCAGGGCAACGTGGTGCTGGACTGTGACTTCGGTCCCATCAGCGACCCCGCGGGGCTGGCCGCGAAGCTGGAGGCCCGGGCCGGGGTGATGGCGCACGGCCTGTTCCTGAACCTGACCACCGACCTGGTGGTGGCCGGGCCCGACGGCATCACCCACCGTGTCCGGAGCCCGTGAGGCGCAGGGTGTCCTCGACGGTGTCCACGTCCTCCTCGCCGCCGGGCAGCGCAACCTCCACGACGCGCGAAGGGTCGCGAGCGATGAGCCCGCGCGCGCCGCCCGTGGGAGGCAGGGACTCCAACTCGGGGAAGAGGGCGCGGGCGAAGAGGGCGGGGACGCCCCGGGTGTCCGCGTAGGCGGATGCGACGATGGGCGCGCGCGTGCGCTCGAAGGTGGCGATGAGCGAGCGCAGGTGGGCCGCGTCCACGCGGACCTGGTCGCAGAGCATCAGGAGGGCGCCGTCCACGTCCGGAGGAAGTGCCCGCAGGCCCGCGCGCAGCGACGAGCCCTGGCCCAGCGCCCAGTCCGGGTTGTCCACGCGCCGCACGGGCAGCCCGTCCAGCTCCGAGGCGACTTCCTCGCGCCGCGCACCGAGCACGACGGTCACCGCCGGGCTCGCGGCCAGGGCCCGCTCCGCCGCGCGCCGCACCAGCGACGCGCCCTCATGCCGGAGCAGTTGCTTGGGCTGGCCCAGCCGCGTTGAGCCTCCCGCGGCGAGCAGGATGACGGCGATGGTCATCACGCCGACCTGCGCTCCGGCGGGGCCGCGTCCGCGTGGATGGGCGCCTGCCGCTCCCGCAGCCGTCCCCCGCCGCGGCCGGCGAGCACCGACTGCACCTCCGCGATGATGGACAGCGCAATCTCCTCCGCGCCCTCCGCGCCCAGGTCCAACCCCATGGGCGCGTGCAGCTTCTCCAGCTGCGAGGCGGTGGGCGGCTGCGCCAGCTCCCGCAGGATGCGCTCCGTCCGGGAGCGGGGCCCGAGCACGCCCAGGTATCGCACCGGCAGCGGCACCAGCCGCTCCAGCAGCTCCCGGTCTTGCGGCAGGCTGTGCGTCATCACCAGCACCAGGCTGCGCGCGGACAGCGGCACCTTCTGCGACACCTCGCTGGCCCGCGACGCGACATGCGCGTGGGCCAGCGGGAACCTGCGGCGCAAGAGCTCCACGGGCCGGTCCGCCACCACCGTCAGGTGCCAGCCCAGTCCCTGCGCGCGAGCCACCACGGGCGCGACGTCGAAGCCGCTGCCGAACACCACCACCGGCGGCGCCGGCTCCACCACCTCCACCAGCACCTCCGCGCCACCGCACGCGCCGCTCCAAGACACGCCGCGCACCAGCGCCTCCGTCGCCGCCTCGCGCACCGGCTCCCGCAGCGCGCCCGTGAGGTTCCCCGCGGACACGCCGTCCTCGCGCAGCATCAGCCGAGTTCCCACCGCGTCCTCGGGGCCCCGGTACACCGTGGCCACCACCGCGCGCAGCGACTGCTTGCGCGCCTCCGCCGCGAAGCCCAGCGCGTCACCCGGCCCCGGCTCCCAGCGCTCCAGCAGGATGTCCACCACGCCGTTGCACCCGAGCGCGAAGGACAGCCCGCCCTCGTCCTCCGCGGCGTCACCGGTGGTGTCGTAGCGCAGCACGCGCGGCCCTCCCGACGTCCAGAAGAACGCCTTGCGCACGAGGTCGCCCTCGAGGCACCCGCCGCTCACCCCGCCCGCGAGCCATCCGTCCGGGCCCATCACCATGCGGGCGCCCGGGCGCCGATACGACGAGCCGGACACGGCCACCACCGTCGCCAGCACCACCGGGCCGGAGGCGCGCCCGCATGCCCGCAGCAGGTCTTCGAGTTCCTTCATCGCCTTCCCATCTAACCATCCGCGCTCCTCACCCGGGCTGATTCCGCGCCGGGCGGGTGTGCACCGTCCGACGCCCGGCGCACGCAGGGCAGCCATCCGGCCGTGCGCCCGCCATCCGCATGACGCTGGCGGACAAGGCCCTCCGCCACGAACTTGAGCGGAGGACTTCTGATGGAGGCTCGGTGGAATTCACAGCGCGACGGCATGACGCCCGGCATCGCTTCCCCTTCGCTCGCGGCACCTCGAGGGCCTGGCGCCCCAGCAAGGGGAGGGCGGCGTCATGAAGATGCCCGAAGTGCTGGAGCACCTGCCCGCCGTCGGAGCCCTGCTCGGACGCAAACCGGGCGGGCAGGAGGACGTCTTGCCGAAGCGTGACCCCACTCTCACCCTGCCGGACTTCCATGCCGTGCCGCTACCCAACAGCGAGCGCCGGCTGGGAGACGGCCGCACGCTCATCGTGCACCACCCCGCGCCGCGCGCGCCCCGGGGACCGGGCCTCACGGTGATGAGCTACAACATCCTCATGGGCGGCGAGCGTCAGGAGGCGCTGCTGGAGTACTTCACCCAGTTGGAGGCCCAGGACCGCATGCCGGACGTCATCGGCATGCAGGAGGCGGGCGTGCCCATGTCGGTGCTGCTCGCGTCCCGCTTCGGCTTCCACCTAGTCTACCAGGGCAGCGACGGCGACAACGGCACCCGGCTGGTGAACGGCAAGGCCTGGCTGAGCCGCCACCCCATCGCGGACGCCGCGCACTTCACCTACGTCCTCACCGACGCCGAGCGCAACGACGCCATCGCGCGCCAGGGCTACGCGGGCGAGCTGGTGGAGGACCGGGGCGTGCTGTGGGTGAAGCTCCTGGTCGAGGGCCGCCCCATCTACCTCTACAACCTGCACCACGCGCTGGGGGACTCGGGCATCAACGCCCTCAACCTGCGCCAGCTCAACGCGCTGCTGCGCCGCCGCGAGGGCGTGCCCGCCGTCGTGCTGGGCGACTTCAACGCCAACACCGCCATCAAGCGCGGCGGCTCCTGGCTGGTGGCGCACCTGCTGCACCCGAAGCAGGACAACGACACGGACACCATCGAGGAGTTCCGCCAGCGCTACGGCGACGACATGCACAACGTCACCGTGGGCGACCGCGGCGTGGGCAACATCGCGGACCCGCGCCTGCGCCACGAGCTGCACGTGCTGGAGCAGGAGCTGCCGGAGACGGTGTGCCACGCGACGGCGGTGCGCGTGCGGCTGGCGGACCAGTCCCTGACGACGCCCCAGCACGCCCGGCAGGAGCTGGGCTCCGGCCAGATTCCCAAGGGCAGCCCCGCGTGGTGGCGCCTGCAGGACATCGCGGACTGCGCCACGCTCACCTCGCACCCGGACAGCCACGGCGTGGTGCACGCCACGGGCAAGCGCTTCGACAACTTCTACGCGACGCGCTCGCTGGCCCCGGTCCTCTTCGAGGTGGACCGCTCCACGGAGTCCTCGGACCACCAGCCGGTGGTGGCGCACTACCGCTTCGGCGAAGGCCACGCCCCGGTCCCGCCGTCCCACTGAGGCCCTCCACCGCTCACGCGGCGAGGGCCGCGCAGCGGTGGCGCGCGAACAGGTCCTTCACGTAGCGGCCCAGGAGCGCCGCGTCGAAGTCCAGGCACTGGAGGTCGGTGCCCGCCAGCGCGGCGCGCGTGTGGTCCGTGCGCAGGCGCGGCGTGCGGTGGTGCAGCTCCAGCACCGTGCGGGTGCCGTGATAGACCTTCTCCCGCAGGAACGCGACCAGCGGGAAGAGGGCGTTGTCCGGCCCCACCCGTCCCAGCTCCCGCAGCCACACCGCCGGCGCCACCCGGCGCACCGGGTGCCCGTGCGCGCCCAGCATGTCGAAGAGGGCGTTGTGGGAGGGCTCCTGCTCGCGCTCCGGCGCCAGGTTGTACGTGCCGCCCGGCGCCTGGGTGAGCACCAGGTGCGCGGTGGCGCTGGCCACGTAGTCCACCGGCACCGGCAGCCAGTACTTGTCCGGCAGGTCCGGCGACAGGCCCAGCTGCGCGCAGCCCACCAGCAGCCGGCACAGCATGTCGTCCGCGTTGCCAATGCCCGTGCGGCTGTGGCCCTGGATGAAGCCCGGCCGGTAGATGCTGACGGGCAGGCCGCTGTCGCGCGCGTCCCGGGCGATGCGCTCCGCCACCCACTTGGCCCGCGTGTAGCCGTTCTCGTAGGCCATCAGGTCCAGCGAGCGCTCCAGCGCGAAGTCCTCGTCCACCTCCTCCACGCCCAGGAGCGTGCCCACCGCGCCGTGCACGCTGAGCGAGGACACGTGGTGCAGCGGCTTCACGCGGCCGTGCGCGCTGAAGGCCAGCACCTGCTGCGTCCCGACGACGTTGGGCCGCCCCGCGTCCGCGTACGGAAGGATGTAGCTGATGCTCGCGGCCGAGTGCACCACCGCGTCGCACTGGAGCGCCAGCGCGTCGTGCACGGACGCCTCCAGCCCCAGCCGCGTCCGGGTGATGTCGCCCGCCACCGCCTGGATGCGCCCGTCGCGCCAGGGCAGGTGCACGCCGTACTTGCGAGCGGTGGCGCGAAGCCGGGCGCCGGCCTCCGCGTCATCGCGGGCCCGCACCAGGCAGTGGATGCGCTCCACGCGGGGCGCCAGCGCGGCCAGCAGGTGGACGCCCAGGAAGCCCGTGGCCCCCGTGAGCAGCAGCGTGCGCGGCGGCTGCGCGGCGGGCGCGGGGCCCGTCAGCCGGGGCAGCGCCACGGACCGGGCGTCCGTCAGCAGCGTGGCGCGCACGGCCTGGGGGCCCGCCTCCGCCGGAGCCGCGCCGGCCTCGCAGAAGGGCAGGAGCAGCAGCGGCGTGGGGTGTGAATACACGCGGCGCGACGGCAGCGACACGCCGAAGTCCTCCTCCACCTGCGCCAGCACGTGCGCCACGCCCAGCGAGTCACCGCCCGCCTGGAAGAAGTGCGTGGTGGCCGTGACGGTGCCCGGCGCGGCGCGCAGGCCCCGCTCGAAGGCGCGGCACAGCTTTTCGATGGGCGTCGCGGGAGCGGCGGGCGTGGAGGCCGCCTGGGCGCGGGGGGCGGACGCGGTGGCGCCCGCCCAGTCCGCGGGGGGCGGCAGGGCCTGGCGGTCCACCTTGCCCAGGTGGGGCATGAGCGGCAGGCGCGGCAGCGCCACGAAGCGGTGCGGCACCATGTAGTCCGGCAGCACGACGCCCAGGTGCCCGCGCAGCGCGTCCAGCGACACCGTGTGGCCCTCCTGCACGCTGTGGTAGGCCACCAGCAGGCCCGTCGTCTGGCCCTGCGCGTCCGTGTGCTCGAAGACCGTCACCGCCGCCTGCGCGACGCCGGGGTATGCGTAGAGCGCCTGCTCGATGGCCTCCAGCTCGATGCGGAAGCCGCGCAGCTTCACCTGTTGGTCCATCCGGCCCAGGAACGTGAGCGCCCCATCCGCGCGGCGCACGGCCTCGTCGCCGGTGCGGTACCACCGGTCTCCCCGCGCGTCCGTGGGGAAGCGCTCGCGCGTGCGCTCGGGCTGGTTGCGGTAGCCCTCCGCCACGCCCTCGCCGCCAATCCACACCTCACCCGTCACACCGTCCGCCACGTCCTGGCCCTCCGGCCCCACCACGCGCAGGCGCACGCCCGGCAGCGCCTGCCCGATGGGCACGGGCGACTCGCCGCCCTGCACCCGGTACGCCGTCGCGCACACGGTCCCCTCCGTGGGGCCGTAGGCGTTGAAGACGCGGCGGCCGGACGCATGCCACCGCTCCGCCAGCGGCGCCGGGCAGCGCTCGCCCGCCATCACCACGCACGCCACGTCCGGCAGCGTGTCCACGTGCGGCCCCAACTGCCCCAATACGGACGGCGGCAGGCACAGGTGCGTCACGCGCTGCTTGCGCAGGTACTCCGCCATGCGCCGGCCGGGCAGCAGGTCCTCGCGCGTGCCCTGCACCACCGCGCCACCCGCGAACAGCGTGGGGAACACCTCCCACACCGACGCGTCGAAGTTGATGCTCGCGAACTGCAGGTGCCGCGTGTCCGGCCCCAGCCCCAACAGCGGCGCCACGCCGTGCACCAGGTTCACCAGGCCCCGGAACGTGCACACCACGCCCTTGGGCTCGCCGGTGCTGCCGGAGGTGTAGATGAGGTACGCGGGCCGGTCCGCCGGCGCGTCGATGACGTCCGGGACCTCGCCGTCCTCCACGCCGTCCGCCCCCGCCGCCGCATCCGCCTCCAGGAAGGGCAGGGGCGCGCCGAGCCACGTCTCCAGGAGCCCCACGGAGACGCGGTGCATGCGCTGGGTGACGACGCCGCGCAGGCCCGCGTCGCGCAGGATGCGCAGGAGCCGCTCGTCGGGGAGGAACGGATCCAATGGCACGTAGGCCGCGCCCGCCATCCAGATGCCCAGGATGGCCGGGATGACCTCCGGCCCGGGCACCACCATCAAGCCCACGCGGTCTCCCGGCCCCACGTCCCACTCGGCGCGCAGCCGCCGAGCCACCCGGGCCGCCCGGCGCAGCAGCTCCGGCTGTTTCAGCACCGTGGCTCCGAAGGCGATTTCCGCGGTCGGGGGAAGACGCAGCGTGGACGGGAGGGCCATGGTGCATTCCTTGGATGTGGTGACTCGCGCGGGGGATGTTTCGCGTCTGAAGAGTCTAAAGACTGTCAGCGTCCGCGCAATAAGTAGGAACCGCGTGTTGATACACGCGCAGTCTTGGTTGTGACACACAGGCTCGGGTCATCCGCGCCCCCGTCTCCCTCGGGGGATGTCCGCACGGGGTGTATGTCTTTTTCGTCTGGATACATCTTTAAAACAATGCGGCATGCGAGGATGGGGATGTCTGTCTTTTTCCCGTGGAGGTGCGCAGCCGCCGCGCGCGCAGGGGTGGCAGGTGGGTGCAACCTGATTCGTCGGGGTGTGTTCACACCCCCTGTCACGCTGGATGATTCAGGCGGGCTGGGGTGTAGTGGGGAACTGGATGCCCTCGCTGCGACACGCCTTCCTGCTCAACGCCGTGCGCGAGCTTGGCCGCTCGGTGCCGGACATCGTCCAATCCCGCGCCTCCTGGGATGTGTGCCTGGAGCGCATCCGCGAGGCGTGCGCCTCCACGCTGGGCATGGAGTACGACACGCTCGCGCGCTTCGACGCGCGCTCCGTCGTCGGGCTCTTCTCCCATCCGGAGCAGGCGCGCATCCTCGCCCGGCTGGTGGACGAGCGGGCGCGCCTGTGCGAGGCCCACGGCCGCTACGCGGACGCGCTGGCGGACAGCCACTACGCGGGCCAGCTGCTCACGTGCTCGCGCGTCCGCTTCGGCCTGCCCCGGGACGCCCGCGCCGCGGACGTCCTGGAGCGCGAGGCGGGCGCGCCCACGCCTCTATTATTGATGGAGGAGTGAGCCTCCGGCGCCTCCTCAAGGTCCGCCGGCCTTCACCCTCAGGACCACCTTGCCCACGGCCTGACGCGACTCCAGCTCGCGCAGCGCCCGGGCGCCGTCCTCGAAGGGGAAGACGCGGCCCACCAGCGGCTGGATGACGCCCTTCGCCGCGAGCGCCTCCAGATCCTTCGCGATGGTGTCCGTCACTTCCGGCGCCTGCATCAGGAAGGCGCCCCACGCCACGCCCACCACGGAGACGTTGCGCAAGAGCAGGCGGTTCACCGCCACGGACGGAATCTGGCCGCTGGCGAAGCCCACCACCAGGAGCCGCCCCTCCGGCGCCAGCGCCTTGAGGCTCTTGTCGAAGACGTCGCCGCCCACCGGGTCCACCACCACGTCCACGCCCCGGCCGTCCGTGGCCTCGCGCACGCCGGCCTGGAAGTCCTTCAGGAGGAAGACGGCGTCCGCGCCCGCGCGCTTCGCCACCTCCGCCTTGCGCTCGTCGCCCGCCACCGCCAGCACGCGCGCCCCGGCGCCCTTCGCCACCTGCACCGCCGCGGTGCCCACGCCTCCCGCCGCGCCGTGCACCAGCACCGTCTCCCCCGCGCGCAGCTGCCCGCGCCGGTGCAGCGCGAAGTGCGCCGTGTGGTAGTTCATCACCACGCCCGCCGCCTGCTCGAAGCTCCACCCCGCGGGAATGGGGAAGGCCAGCTCGGGCGCCACCACGCAGGCCTCCGCGAAGCCGCCCAGCGTGAAGGAGAAGCCCATCACCCGGTCGCCGGCCTTCACCCGCGCCCCCGCGGGCGCGGCGCGCACCACGCCCGCCACCTCCACGCCCGGCACGAAGGGCACCTCCGGCTTCATCTGGTACTGGCCATGGGTGAGCAGCAGATCCGGAAAGCTCACCCCGGCCGCCACCACGTCGATGAGCACCCCGTCTCCGGCCTCCGGCTCCGGCACCTCCACCATCGCCAGGCCCTCCGGCCCCGTCAGACGCTGAAGCTGTAATGCGCGCATGCGTGTCGCCTCCCGGGCCACACGCTAGCCCGCTCGCCCCGCCCCCGGGGCTGATGTCAGCGGTGACACAGGACCCACCCGGGTCTGGAATAAATGAGACGGCAATTTCTCCCCGCCGTTCAGTCTTTGCACGCATCCGTCGAAAGATGCTTCAAACCGGAAGTAGCAGCCTTGCCGGTTTGAGGCGCCCACCCCGTTCCCGCCGGGCTGCGTGAGTCCCTCCGTCATTTCAAGCAGTTGCGAGATAGTCTCGAGGTCTGAGAATCGATGTAAAGATAGAAATCTCGCCTGTACTTGAAATACGCGCCTCTCCTGTGACACAGTGGTTTCTAATCTTTCCCTTTAGGAGGATTGCATGTACGAGAAGCGAGTACGCGGCGCCCTGGGTGCCGCGGCCCTGTCCCTGCTGGTTGGCGCCTGCACCGAGAACGCTCCTGCCTCGAACACGGAGGACACGAACATCCAGAAGGCTTCCGCCAATCTGACGGCGGGCCAGACGGTCATCGCGGCGGACTCCGACGCGGTCCCCACCTTCGTCACCGGTTCCTTCGGCACGGTCCCCGCGCCGTCGGCCATCCAGGGCATCGCGGCCCAGCAGCAGCTGGCGCCGGTGCTCGCGGGCGTGGCGCCGATGTTCCGCCTCAACCCGAACGACCTGTTCCTGAAGAAGGCCTATGTCGGCTTCGACGGTGACACGCACTACCGCTACGGCGTGACCCAGAACGGCATCCTGGTTCAGGACGCCGAGGTCCGCCTGCACGCGCGCAACGGCTCCGTGTTCGCGGTGAACACCAACGCCCGCGGCGACCTGAAGGGCGAGCTGAAGGCCACCATCGCGTCCGACGCGGCCATCGCGGCGGCCGTCGGTGATCGCGGCTCCCCGGAGCGCGCGGCCGCCAACGGCGAGCCCCAGCTGGTCTACCGCCGCTCGGGCAACGAGCTCATCCTGGCCTACGAGGTTCGCGTCCAGGGCGAGCTGAAGGACACCACCCCGGTGGATGACTCCGTGTACGTGAACGCCAAGACGGGCGACGTCTTCGAGCGCGTTCCGCACATCCACTCGGCGAAGAACCGCCAGGTCAACGACATGCAGCACAAGACGAACGTCCCCACGGGCGGCGTCCGTGCTCGCTGGGAGGGCGACCCGGCCCACGCCGACGCGGTGGTGAACAACAACTACAACCACCTGGGCACGGTCTACGACTGCTACCAGCAGCTGTTCGGCCGCGACTCCATCAACAACGCGGGCGCGACGCTGAAGAGCTTCGTCCACTACAGCAACAACTACGTCAACGCCTACTGGGACGGCAGCCAGATGGTGTACGGCGATGGCGACGGCGTGACCGCCTCCAACCTGGCGAACTCGCTGGACGTGACGGCGCACGAGCTGACGCACGCGGTGACGGAGAACGAGTCCAACCTCACCTACTCCGGTGAGTCCGGCGGCCTGAACGAGTCCCTCTCGGACATCTTCGGCGCGGTCTGCGAGTGGTACAGCAAGGGCAAGGTCGTCGACGCCAACACCTGGATCGTCGGTGACGACGTCTGGACCCCGAACATCCCGGGCGACGGCCTGCGCTACATGGACAACCCCACGAAGGACGGGGACTCGCTCGACTACTACCCGGACTACGGCCCGGGCGTGGACGTGCACTACAGCTCGGGTATCTCCAACTACGCGTTCTACCTGATGTCCGAGGGTGGCACGCACGTGCGCGGCAAGACGACCCAGGTCGTCACCGGCATCGGGTTCGAGAAGGCCGCCCGGGTCTTCTACAAGATCAACGCCGACATCCTGACCGCGTCCTCCAACTTCGAGGCGGCGAAGACGGCCTCCGAGCAGGCCGCGGCGCAGCTGGGCTTCAGCGCGGCGGAGATCGCCTCGGTGGGCAACGCCTGGAAGGCCGTGGGCGTGGGCGTGCCCGTGCCTCCCCCGGTCACCATTCCGATCACGAAGGGCCAGGTCGTCACCGGCATCTCCGGCACCTCCGGCAGCAAGGTCTACTACTCCGTGACCATCCCCGAGGGCGCCACGGACGTGACCTTCACGCTGGCCGGCGGCACGGGTGACGCGGACCTCTACGTCCGCAAGAACAACGCCCCGACGGACTCCCTGTACGACTGCCGTCCGTACAAGTCCGGCAACAACGAGGTCTGCACGTTCGCCAGCTCCGGCCCGAAGGGCATCTGGTACGTGATGCTCAAGGGCTTCACGTCCTACGCCAACACCTCCCTGACGGTGACCTGGAAGGGCGGCTTCACGGACATCGAGAACGAGACCCGCATCGAGGGCCTTTCCGGCGTGCCGGGTGACGAGAAGGTCTACATCATCGACCTGCCCCAGTGCGACGAGGGCAAGGGCACCGCGAGCTTCCGCCTGTCGGCGGTCCTCGGCGAGGGCACGGGCAACGCGGACCTGTACCTCCAGGCCAACTCCGCCCCGACCTTCACCTCGTACATCGGCCGCAGCGTGAAGGAGACGGCGACGGAGAGCATCGTCAAGACGAACCTCCCCGCCGGCAAGTACTACTTCAAGATCGTCGGCGTGCCGGACCTGTCGAGCCAGCCTGAGAACGGCTACGTGAACACGGTGTTCGCGGCCTCGTACACCCGCGTCTGCAAGAAGTAGTTCCTGACGCAGGACGGGGCGTGGCGCGGTCGCCGCGCCCCGCCCTGATGAAGCCCCGGGCTCCCGCCTCCTCGCGGGACCCGGGGTTTCTTCTTTGGGGCGCTCAGCCCACCGCGGGCGCCACGGCGGGGGCCGGGCGCATGGGCTGGACGCGGCCGTAGGTGAGCGAGCGCCACAGCCACTCCACCGGGCCGAAGCGGAAGCGCTTGAGCCACCAGTGGCTGAAGGCCACCTGGCCCGCGAAGGCCACGAGGCTCATCAGCACCGAGAGCGACGGGGGCGTGCGGCCCACGAGCCCCAGGCCCCAGCCGTCATAGAGGCACAGGCTCACCACGGACTGCATGAGGTAGAGCGTCAGCGCCATGCGGCCCGCGGGGGTGAAGACGCCCAGCACCTTGCGCCAGCGCTCCTGCTGGAAGAGCAGCGCGAAGGACGCCGCGTAGCCCACGCCCAAAAAGAGGACGCCCACGTCCTTGGGGATGCGCATCCACACCAGCCAGCCCGGCAGGTTCGTCATGCTCCGGTACTGGATGTTGAGCCCCATGATGAACAGCCCGATGACGCCGCCCACCCCCAGCCCCCAGGCCGCCAGCTTCCGCAGGAGCGGGCGGTGGCGCTCCACCTGCTGCAGGAGCCCCCGGCGCCCGGCCCACAGGCCCAGGAGGAAGCGGCCCAGGATGATGGACAGCAGGATGGGCCGGTTGGGGTTGGAGATGCTCTCCCAGCCGTAGCGCGCGTTGGCCTGCTGGCTGGCCACCACCGAGTCGCTGGACAGGCCCGCGATGAACGCCGCGCGGCGCTCCGCGTCCAGCTCCTTCGCGGCCTTCTGGGCGCTCTCCGTCTCCGCCGCGCCGTCCAGCACCATGGGGAGCACCCGCTGCCCCACGGAGAAGACGGTGGGCACCACGAACAGGAACAGCGCCGCGCAGACGAGCACCGCCTTGTCGGAGCGCTGGCGGAACAGCAGCAGCACGAAGCCCACCAGCGCGTAGGTGGTGAGGATGTCGCCCAGCCAGAGGGCGAACATGTGGACCAGCCCGATGCCCAGCAGCACCCCCAGCCGGCGCCGGTACACCGGCACGATGGAGGTGCCCCGCCCCTCCGCGCGCGTCATCTGCAGCGCGAAGCCCAGCCCGAAGAGGAAGGTGAAGAGGGTGACGAACTTCTGCTCGATGAGCAGCCCGAAGAGCGCGTTGACCGCGACCTCCAGCGGGGGCGCGGCGAGCGCCAGGGCCTGCTCACGCGGGAGGAAGACCCGGCCGTTGAACCAGTTCAGGCTGTTGGAGACGAAGACGCCCAACAGCGCGAAGCCGCGCAGGGCGTCGAGCGCGTGGACACGCTCGGAATTGTCAATGGGACCTGGGGTGGGTATTTCTGACATGTCGGGGACTACACGCTGCCGCACTTGGCAGCGTCAATCCGGTGCCCGGGGCGGCTCAGTGCGCCGGGCGCGCCTGGCGGGCGGGCGCAAGGCGCATGGGCTGGGCGCGGCCGTAGGTGAGCGAGCGCCACAGCCACTCCACCGGGCCGAAGTGGAAGCGCTTGAGCCACCAGTGGCTGAAGGCCACCTGCGCCGCGAAGACGCCCAGGCACAGGAGCACCGTGCGTGACGGGGGCGTGTGGCCCACGAGCCCCAGCCCCCAGCCGTCATACAGCCCGATGCTGAGCAGCGACTGCATGAGGTAGAGCGTCAGGGCCATGCGGCCCACGGGCGTGAGCACGCCCAGGGCCTTCCTCCAGCGCTCCTTCTGGAAGAGCAGCGCGAAGGCCGCCGCGTAGCCGCAGCCCATGAAGAGGTAACCCACCTCCCGCAGGGTGCGCATCCCCACCATCCACGCCGGAGGGCTGGCCTGCGCCCCGGGGCCTCCGGGGACGCCCTGCTTCTTCAGGTAGAGCACCAGGGACAGGGTCGCGATGGCGCCGCCCACGCCCAGCCCCCAGGCCACCACCCGGACGAACAGCTTGCGGTGGCGCTCCACGTCCTCCATCAGTCGCTGACGTCCGGCCCACAGGCCCAGGAGGAAGCGGCCCAGGATGATGCACAGCCAGATGGGGCGGCCCGGGTTGGGCAGACTCTGCCACGCGAAGAGGGCGTTGGCCTTCTGCGACGTCAGCACGGAGTCGCTGGACAGGCCGGTGAAGAACGCCGTGCGGTGCGCGGCCTCCACCTCGCGCGTGGCCCGGGCGGCCTGCTCCGCCGCCTCCTTGCCGTGCAAGAGCTCCGGCCCGTAGCGCTGCGCGATGGACAGCGTGAGCGGCAGGACGACGAAGAGCACCGCCACCCAGGTGAGCACCGTCCTGTCGGAGCGCTGGCGGAACAGCAGCAGCGCGAAGCCCACCAGCGCGTAGGTGCTGAGGATGTCGCCCACCCAGACGGCGAACATGTGGACGAGGCCCAGCCCCAGCAGCACCCCCAGCCGGCGCCGGTACACCGGCACGATGGAGGCGCCCCGCCCCTCCGCGCGCGTCATCTGCAGCGCGAAGCCCAGCCCGAAGAGGAGCGAGAAGAGGGTGATGAACTTCTGGTCCACGAAGAAGGCGTAGAGCTGGCCGACCCACTTCTCCAGCGGGGCTGCCACCAGCGCCTGCGCCTGTTCGTGCGGCAGGAGCGACCGGCCGCTGAACCAGCTCAGGCTGTTGGACAGGAAGACGCCCAGCAGCGCGAAGCCACGCAGGGCGTCCAGCAGGTGCACCCGCTCGGAGACTTCGACGGGACCAACGGAGGAGGGCTCGGGCATGGCGCGGAACTACACGCCTGCGTGCACCACACCGTCAAACGCATGCGGTGTGACGCGGCCCGCGCGCGCATGTGGCTCACGACGTCACGGAAGGGGGGCGGATTTCTGCGGACCGGGCAGAACCTCGCGCAGGCCGCGGTCCAGGCCCCCGCCGCGGTGGCGCCACTGGTTGGGGTAGCCCAGGGACACCTCCTCGAAGCGCACGCCGTCGCGCCACAGGGTGGCGGGCATGTGCAGGTGCCCTGTCACCACCACCTCCGCGCGGTAGCGCGTGTGCCAGTCCTCGGTGAGCCGCGTACCGCACCAGATGGAGAAGCGCGGGATGCGCGGCAGCCGCACGTGCTCGTAGCGCAGCGGGTAGTGGTTGATGAGGATGGTGGAGCACCCCTCGGGCAGCCGCTCCAGCCGCGCGCGGGTGCGCTCCACGCGCGCGTGGCACCAGGCCTGACGGGTGGGGTAGGGCTCCGGATGCAGCAGCACCTCGTCCGTGCACATCAGGTCGTCCTCCCAGGCCCACTCCAGCGCCTTCTCCGCGGGCACGGAGTCCGGGCGGAAGGTGTAGTCGTAGCCCAGGAACATGGGGACGACGACGCGGTGCGGGCCCTCCCCGGGCCAGCGCGGATACGGGTCCTCCGGCGTGAGCGCGCCGTAGCGGTGGCACAGGTCCACCATGCGCAGGTAGCGCGCCTCGCCCTTCAGCGGGGGCTGTTCGGAGGGCAGGGTCCACAGCTCGTGGTTGCCCGGCACCCAGACGACCTGGCGGAAGCGCGCGGTGAGGGTGCGCAGCATCAGCTCCATGTCCGCGAGCGTTTCGCCCACGTCGCCGGCGACGATGAGCCAGTCGTCCGGACGTGGCGTGAGCGCCGCCAGCGCTTCGTGGTTCTCCTTGTGCCGCAGGTGCAGGTCGCTGATGGCGTAGAGCTTCATGGCGTGCGTGGGAGCGCCCTACCTTAACGCGCACCGCCGCGCGCGCCACGGGAACGCCCGGCCGTCAGCTCAACGAGGCCAGGAGCGCCAGCACCTGCTGCGGCGGCGCGGCGCGGTCCATCCAGGTGATGCCCTGCTCCCGCAGCCCGCGCGAGGGCGGGTGCGTGGTGTGCAGCGCGCACGCGGCGCGCGGATGCCGGGCGCGCACGCACGACAGCAGGCACAGCCCGTCCCCATCCGGCAGGCCGTAGCCGCACACCACCACGGACGGCATGGCCTCCCCCATCAGCCGCTCCGCTTCGCGCACGCCCAGGGCATAGCGCTTGTCGCCGGGCAGGTGCCGGACGAGCCGCCGCAGCGCCGCGAGCGCGCGCGGATCCGCGTCCACGAAGAGGAAGCTGGGCGGGGCGTGGGAGGGCTCTCGCATGAAGGCGGTGGGTGGTGCGGAGAGGCTAGACGCAAGAGGTTGTGTCGCGAAAAGCCTACCCCGGAAGTTCTTGGAAGCCAACCTCTCAAGTCATATCGACATGGGCGAACCCGGTAGGTTAACGACCCCATGGAAAAGACCCTCGCATCCCGGCTCGGAGGCGCGGCCCGCGTCGCCCGCACCCGCCTGAACCTGACCCAGGCGGACGTGGCGGAGCGCATCGGTATCGCGAGTGAGGTCTATGGGCGGCTGGAGCGCGGCCACATGCTGCCCAGCATCCAGACCTTCCGCCGGTTGTGCGTGGTGCTGTCCATCTCCGCGGATGAGGCGCTGGGGTTGAAGCCGTCGCAGGACGTGAAGTGGGCCGCGGAGCCTCCGTCCGACTACGGCGAATCCGCCGAGCTGCGCCGGCTCTTGCGCCGCGCGAAGCAGCTGGACCGGGGCTCCATCCGCATCCTCAGCGTGCTGGCCTCGCAGTTCAAACCCCGGAGCTGAAGGCCGCTGCGGTGCTCACCCGGCGTCGTCCCAGCGCGAGAGCCGCTCCCGCAGCTTCCGGACGGAGGGAAAGCCGTTGAAGAGCACCACCTGCGGGTGATCCTCCAGCGCCTGCCGCTCCGCCGCCTCCTTCGCCAGCGCCCGGTCCACGCCCAGGAGCAGCCCCGCGTCGGGGCGCGCGCGCATCTCCGACAGCCGGCGTGACAGCGGCGCCGCGTGCCATGGGTGGAACAGCTCCAGCGCGACCTGCCGGCCCGTCTTCCGGTGGCGGAAGGTGAGGTCGGGCACGCACAGGCCGGCGGCGCCGGTGTGGCGGGGCAGGGGCGTCAAATCCAGCTCCCAGTCCGCGTCCTCGAACCCCTCCGCCAGCGCGGCCACCTCCGGCGGCACGTGCCCCAACGCGGCGGGCAGCGGGGACACCAGCGGATCCTCGTGGGAGAGCTGGAGGGTGGAGCGCTTGCGCGCGTCCTCCAGCACCGCGGACAGCTCCCAGCGCTCCAGGATGGGGACCACGGAGAGGAAGCTCGCGAGCTGCAGGCCGTACTTCTTCTGCAGGGACAGCATGGCGCCGGGGCCCTCCACCTCCAGGGACCAGTCCTCGCCGTCGCGCCGCACCTCCGCCACCAGCCGGCAGAACTTCAGCCACCGCAACAGCTTGCGCACGCGCAGCAGCTCCGGCGACCGCGCGCGAAGGGTGAGGCGCCGGGCGTTGAGCAGCGGCCCCTGCGCGAGCGCCAGGTTGTAGCGGTCCAGCAGCCCCTGGGGCGTGAGCGCCTCGCCGTCCCACCCGAGCAGCTTCCGGTGGCCGGGCAGGTCCGAGTAGAGCGCCTCGCGCGTGTCCCCGAGCGGCGCGTCCAGGGCCTCCGCGAGGCGCGCTTCGTAGGCCTCCAGGGTCGTGTCCGGAGGCAGGGCCCTGAGCACCTTCGCGCCCACGAGCAGCGTGCGCCAGCGGGCCTCCTGGGCGCCCTCACCGGCCTCGTCGAAGAGGAGCCGGTCGAGCAGCAGCTTCACCAGCCCGCGCGCGACCTTGGGGCGGCTGAACGCGCCGGCCTTGAGGCCGAAGGCCTCCTCCACGTCGTCGCGGCGCTGGCCCCGGAAGGACTCGGCGTCCGCGAGCAGCTCCTTCGCGAGCGCCTGGAGGGACGGGTCGTGCGTCTTCACGAAGGAAGGGCGCAGGATGCCTTCGCGCACGCGCGAGGCGAGCAGCTCACGCGTCAGCACTCGGGAAGACCCTCCGGCTCCTGGCCCTGGTAGGCGCTGTGCTGCCTGCGCCTCTCGCTGATGCCGCTCTCCGCCGTCTGCGCGGAGCACACCTCGTAGAGCAGGGCGCGCTTGCCGGGGCGCTTTCGCAGGATGCGGCCCAGGCGCTGCACGTGTTCGCGCACGCTGCCGCTGCCGCTGAGCACCACGCCCACGCGCGCGTCGGGCACGTCCACGCCCTCGTTGAGCACCCGCGAGGTGAGCAGCACCGGCAGCTCCGCGTTGGCGAACGCGGCCAGCAGCGCCTTGCGCTCCGGCAGCGGCGTGTGGTGCGTGAGCGCGGGCAGCAGCAGCTTGCGCGCGAGCGTGTAGACCGTCTCGTTGTCGTCCGTGAAGACGATGACGCGGTCCTCGCGGTGCTCCAGCAATATCTTCCAGAGCGCGTCCAGCTTGCCGCTGGAGGTGAGCGCGATGCGGCGCTGCTCCCGGTAGCCCCGGTACGCCGCGCGCCCCTCGTCGCTGCGCTGGCTCTGCGCGAGGAAGCGCGCCCAGCCGTCCGGCGACGCGAGCGGAACGCCCAGCCTCCGCACGAACGTGAGGTACCTGCCCCGCGCCTCGTCATAGCGCGCCTTCTCGTCGGGCGTGAGCGGCACCTCGATGCGGCGGACTTCATAGGGCGCCAGGTACTGGCCCTGGAGCTCCTGGATGCCGGTGCGGTGCACCAGCGGCCCCAGGAGCTCCTCGCACACGCGCTCGCCGCCGTCCGCGCGCTCCAGCGTCGCGGTGAGACCCAGCCGGTAGGGCGCGAGCGTCCCCTCCGCGATGAACCGATAGCTGGGCGCGGGCAGGTGGTGGCACTCGTCGCAGATGAGCAGGCCGAAGCGGTTGCCCGTGAACTCCATCTGCATCGCCGCGGAGTCGTACGTCGTCACCGTCAGCGTCTGTCGGTCGTTGACGCCGCCGCCCACCATGCCCACCGGGGTGGCGAAGTGCTTCGCGAGCACGCCCTGCCACTGCGCCATCAAGTCCAACGTGGGCACCACCACCAGCGTGGGCCGCTTCACCCACGCGATGGCCAGCACCGCCAGCAGCGTCTTGCCCGCGCCGGTGGGCAGCTCCACCAGGCCCTTGCCTCCCGCGCGCGTCCAGGCATCCAGCGCCGCGCGCTGATGCGGGAACGGCTCGATGGGCACCGCGAGGGGCAGCTCCACCGGCTCGAAGCGCTTCGCGCGGTCCTCGTAGGGGAGCCCGCATTCGCGCAGGCGGAGGACGACGTCGCGGTAGTGCAGCGCCGGCGCGCGGAAGACGCCCGTGCGCCCGTCCTTCTGGAAGAGCGCGTGCAGGCGCGCGTCGTCGGGCAGCGTCGGAGCCACCAGCGTGCCGCTGTCGTAGTGCAGCTCGATGAGGGGGGAGGGCAGGGGCTCGATGACGGACGCTCGGGGCGCTTGGGGAACCGACGTGGGGGGAGGCTCGCGGGGATGGGAAGTAGCGGGTTGGGCGGCGCTCCGCCACTCTGGCCCGCGCGGCGGGAAGAAGCCACGGGCACGGACGTCCGGTTGCCTGGAGGCACAGCGTGCCTCCTGGACGCGAGGACGGTTGCCGTGAGGGGGGCGAGGACGTTACGTGGACCTTCCATGTCCTGGATCCGCCCTGCTGTAGACCGCCGCATGCCGCCCGCCAGCTGGAGGCCTGTGTTCTTCCAGGCGTCGGCGCGCTGATGCGGGTCCTCATCGTCAGCCCGCATGCGGCGTCCCGGGCGCTGCTCAGCCGCTTCCTGCACGCGGAGCCGGACGTGGAGGTGTCCGCCACGGGCGAGCCCGATGATGCCTTCGCCTCCATCGCGGAGAACAAGCCCGCGCTGGTGGTGGTGGACCTGCGCCGTCCGGACGAGGACCACCCGCTGTTCCTGGGGCTCTTGCGCAAGCGGCACCCGTCGTTGCCGGTCATCTCGCTGGTGCCCGGCCGGCTGCGCATCTTCGACGGTCGCGGCGAGCGCGTGCGCGAAGCCCACGGTGACACCGCGGAGGCGCTGCACCACCTGATGGGGTCGGTGCTCCAGGCCACGCGGGACCTGCTGGCCCAGCACCTGTTGCGGACGTTGCGCCCGCCGGTGGGACGGGCCTGAGCCACCCGGGGACTACAGGCGCAGCCGGTAGCCCACGGCCGCGAGCACCGCGCCCGCGTTCACGTCGCCCGTGGTGAGGAAGTCCACCGGAGCGAACTGGTACTTCGCCTCCAGGAAGACGCCGCCCGGACCCAGCGGCAGCTCCGCGCCCGCGAGCGCCTGGAAGCCCAGCCCGCCACCGCTCTCCGACGTGGTGCTGTCGAACGACTCCACCGTCGTGCGGTGCAGGTACAGGCCGGGGCCCGCGCCCACGTAGGGCGTGAGCGGCCCGAACGCGCGCGGGAAGCGGAACACGGCGGACAACTGGATGGCCACCTGCCGCTCGGCGAGCGTGTACGGGGACTCGATGGGCTGGCCCAGGTTGTCCAGCTGGGGCCCACGCAGCGTCCCCGACATGGAGGGCCGCTGGTAGTTCACCTCCAGCACCAGCGCGAGCCGCCGCTGGAGCCAGGGCGTGATGTAGCCCACCTCGCCGCCCAGGTAGAGGTCGCCGCCGAGCGACGTGGTGGGCTTGATGAAGCCCACCTTGGGCGCGATGAAGAAGGGGCCTTCACGGTCCTTCTTGGGCGAGGGAGCGGCGGCCAGCGCCGCGGCCGCGAGCAGGGCGAGCGCGTTCATGGGGAGACCGTGAAGCCAGAGGACGCGGGGATGACTCCGTAGGCACCGTTGGGGTCCGCGACGATGAGCCCATACGTGCCAGGCACGACACCGCCAGGGCACGACGGATCCGTGACGGGCCGCGCGTCGAAGCCGGAGCAGGTGGGCACCGTGGCGCGGAGCCGCGTCGGGGACACGTAGGTCACGTCATACAGCGGGATGTTCACCGGCTGGCCGGGGTCCGTCTTCACGGGCGCGACGAGGTACACGTCGTGGGCGCCGGGCGTGAAGGACGCCGGGCCGGTGGAAGCGGAGTTGGTGAGGGTGATGACCGTGTCGCGGGTGGCGGGGCCGCTCGAAGGCGCCACGGAGAGGGTGCCCAGGCGCGGATAGGCGACGGTGAGCGCCTGGGGACGCGTGACGGAGCATCCCTCCGGGTTGGTGAGGGTGAGGGCGTAGGTGCCCTCCGGCGTCGCGGGCGGCACCTCGGTTTCGATGCGCGTGTCGGAGACGACGGTGAGCGTGAAGAGGGGGTGGTCCTCGTCGCCGTCGCGCTGGAGGACGATGAGCGGCAGCGCGTCTGAACGGAAGCCACTGCCTTCGATGATGAGGGGGCTGGCGGCGTTGTAGCGGAAGCCCTCGGGCACGGTGAGGTTCGTGACGGCCGGCGGTGGCACGACGTGCAGGGCGTCCTCGAGCTCCGAGGTGCCGCCCAGCGGGTTCGTCACGGAGACGGAGTAGGTGCCCGGCGGGAGCGTGGTCGACGGCGTGCTGTCGCGGGTGGGCAGGTCCATCCGCATGAGCTCGGTGCGCGCGAAGAAGACATGGTCGGCGGGGAGCGTGTAGTCGCTCGGGCCGCGCAGTGAGACCTGGGGCAGCTCCACGGAGGGCGTGTCGGTGAGCGCGTCGCGTGGCACGGGCGTGAAGCGGCTGCCGATGAGCTCCAATCGCCATCCCGTGGGGCCGCCACCGGCGTTGCAGACGCGCGCGGGGGTGACGAGCCGCTGCCGCGGATTGATGAGGCCCTCGAGCTTCGGAGTGGTGCCTTCGGTCGATTCGGAGCAGGCGACCAGGCTGAGCAGTGCGGCGGCGACAGGAAGGCGCACGGGTTCCTCCATCATCCCGTCAACAGAGCTGTCACACGTTAGGCCGGGGCCCCGAAGGGTCAGGAGTTTTTTCCGGCTCCGAACCCACAGCCCATGTCGCCCTGCGGGGCTGAATGTCTCAACTTATTGATATTCCAGGGGAATAATCCACGAGGGGGCGTCGGCACGGCGAATGCTAAGGCACCCCGGCAGCAGGGACGGGCAGCACGGCGGGGGGACGGAGTCGGTGGGGGGGAAGCCGCGCTGCTTCAGGGGGAACAGGGCAGGACGGGGCAGGACGCAGGACGGGGCAGGGCGGGACGGGGTTGGGGGCGGCAAAGGCAGGACGGGCAGGACTGGGGCAGCTCGCAGCACGGGGCCGGGCGGGACGGGGCAGCAAGGGCGGGAACGGGGGTTGGGGCGGTAAAGGCAGGACGGGCGGGTCGGGGCAGCAAGGCAGGACGGGGTAGGGCGGGACGGGGCAGCACGCAGGACGGGGTAGGGCGGGACGGGGCAGCACGCAGGACGGGGTAGGGCGGGTAGGTCGGGGCAGCACGCAGCACGGGGTCGGACGGGCGGGACGGGGCAGCACGCAGGACGGGGTAGGGCGGGTCGGGGCAGCACGCGGCACGGGGCAGGACGGGCGGGACGGGGCAGCACGCAGCACGGGGTCGGGCGGGCAGGTCGGGGCAGCACGCGGCACGGGGCAGGACGGGCGGGACTGGGGCAGCAACGCAGGACGGGGCAGCAGCAGCACGAGCGGGACGGGGGAGGGGGACGCATCGAGCAGCACGGATCCGCGGGGCAGCACGGTGGATCAGCCCGGCACCGCGGAGCAGTGGATCAGCGCAACACGCAACACCGCGCGGCTCGCGGCACGAGTGGCAGTTGGCGGCGCGGTCGAGCAAGGCAGCAGGCGGGACGTTTGATGGGGCTGGGCGGCGGGATGGTGCAGTGCGCAGCTTGGGGGGAGTCCGGCAAAGGCAGACGGAATCGCCGGACGGGAGACGTGAGGGGCCGTGAATCAAGACATGGCGGTGCGGGCGCTTCGCGAACCAGCCGGCAACGGCATCCAGGTGTCGCGGCAGTCAGCACCGGACGTGTGGCGGCGGGAGTGGAGTGGCGGGTCGGGGGGAGCAACACGCAGCCGGGTCTCGGAGCGCAGGTGCTCCCGGGATCCGGCGTACCTCGCAAAGCTCATCGCGCGTGGCCGCGATTTCCGGAACGGGGGAGAGGCCTCATGGGAGCGGTGTCCATCGTCACCGCGGCGGTAGCGGTCCTGGCGGCTCACTCGGCCATGGCCGAGACAGAACCCCAGATGCAATTACCGCAGGTCCAGGCACAGCAAGGAGAAGGCCGGCGACGCATGAATGATCCGGAGCGGCTGGCGCCCTTCGGTCTGATGCTCGACGCGGGCATGCCCGAGGGCGCGGGGCTCTCAGGCGTCCTCCGACCTTCGCCGTACTTGCGGCTGCACATCGGGGGGGCGCACAACGGGCTGCGAGGCGCCTTGCGCGCGGGGCTCACGCTGCTCCCGTTGAAGAGCAAGGTCTCGCCCTCGTTCTCGTGGGAGTTCGGGCACGCGCAGGCCGCGAGCACGAAGACGCTCAACCGTCGGCTCGCGGACCGCACGCAGCTGCCCGCCTCCTCCATGGAGCGCGTGGGCTATACGTACATCAGCACGCACGTGGGCCTGGAGTTCAACGCCACCCGGCGCCTCAGCTTCTTCGTGCGCGGCGGCGTGAGCTTCATGGAGATGGACGTCCCCAGCCTGAAGAAGCTGGATGAGCCCTTCCGCGACTCCCTTTCTCCCGTGGAGAAACAGTCGTGGATGATGCGCAAGGTGCAGCCGTCCGGAAAGCTCGGCCTCACCTTCTTCTTCGGCTGATCAGCGGGCGAGCACCCGCTCGAAGAACGTGAGCGCCTGGGTCTCCGCCCAGAAATACGGACGGAGCGCGTGGCCCGCGACGAAGCCCACGTGGCCGCCCTGTTCGGTCAGCACCACGCTGAGGAACGGGTTGTCCCGCGCCGAGGGCGGAATCACCGGCGCCTCCAGCATCGGATCATCCGCGGAGCTCAGGAGCAGCGTGGGCCGGCGGATGTCCGCGAGCCGGGGCCCCGCCGACGCCTCCCGGTAGTAGTGCTCCGCGCCCCGGAAGCCATGCAGGGGCGCGGTGACCACGTCGTCATAGCCCCGGATGGTGCGCGCCGCCTCCATGCGCGTCCCGTCGAACGCGCCCGGAAACCGCCGCAGCTTCGCGCGGGCCTTGCTCTTGAGCGTGCGCAGGAACCGCTCGCGGTAGAGCCAGTGGAAGCCACCGCCGCCATCCAGCTTGCGGCAGCATGCATCCAGGTCGTACGGCGCGCTGATGGACGCGGCGGCCGCCACCGGCGCCCGGTCTCCCGTCTCCTCCAGGAGCCGGCACAGCACGTTGGCGCCCAGAGAGAAACCCACCGCGAGCATGGGCCCGGTGATGCGCGAGCGCACGTCCGCCATCAAGAGCAGCGTGTCCGCCGTGTCCCCGGAGTGGTACGCCCGCGCCAGCCGGTTCGGCTCCCCGCTGCACGAGCGGAAGTTGATCGCCGTCGCGCCCCAGCCGCGCTTCGCCGCGCCCCGCAGCACCTCCGTGACGTAGCCCGCCCGCGACGAGCCCTCCAGGCCGTGCAGCACCACCACGTGCGGCGCGCCCGTCGGCCCGTCGAAGGTGTCCAGGTCGACGAAGTCCCCGTCCGGCAGGTCACGCCGCTCCCGGCGCAGGGGCGGCACGCGGGTGGGGCGCACGAGCGACGCGTAGATGGTCTGCGCATGCGGGCCGCGAAGGCCCGCCGCGGGGACGAACGGCTCGGAGGGTTGGAACGTCACTTCCGCTCCCTGATGGCGCGCGCCATCCGCATGGAGGCGCAGCCGGACTTGCGCACGGCCTCCGCCTCCGCGGTGAGCTGGAACAGCGCCAGGTAGTTGTTCACGCGCTCCTCCAGCGTGGGGGCCTCGATGCGGCGGCACACCTCGTCCGCCGCGTAGTCCCGGCACACCTGGGGGCGCCGCTCGTACACGGTGCACAGGTTGTCCGCGCCCAGGTGCGGGCACCGCAGCCCCAGCGGCTTGTCCAGCGCGGCGATGTCCGGCGCCACGCAGCAGGCGCCACAGCAGGTGCACTCCATGCGGCTCCTCGGGCGGTGCCGCGCTCAGCGGCGGACGGCCTGCTCCACCTTGCCCAGGTTCGTCACGGTGAGCGTGACGCCCTGGCCCTTCTTCCACGCGACGAACTCCTCCTCGCGCGTGGGCTTCACCTCGTGCTGCTTCACGCCGCCATCGTCGTAGCGCACGAGCACGGTGTAGTCCTCTTCACGCCGCACCCGCTCGTTCGTCCCGGCGGTGAGCTCCGGCCAGCGCGGCGGCCCCTCCGTGCCCTTGAGCTCGCGCGTGTCCACCGGCTTCCACACGTACGTGTCATAGGAGCACTGCTGCGCGTAGACGGGCTCGTTGCGGTAGCGCGTCTCCGTGTTGCAGTCCTCGTAGGACTCGTTGCAGTACTTCGTCACGTCGTGGCAGACCTCTTCCGCGAAGCCGTTGCCCTTGTCGCGGCGGGTGCACTTCTCCTCGGTGCCGCAGGCCACCTTGCGCGTCTTCGTCCGGCACACGCGCTCGGTGCCGTCCGCCACCCGGCGGGTGCCGCGCTGCCGGGACACGCAGTCTCGGATGTTCGTCACGCCCGCCACCTCACCCGCGCCGTTCACCGGCATGCGCGGCGAGGTGGCGCTCAATTCGTCCCGCCAGCCCGTGCGCGTCTCCGGCACGAAGCGCTCCTGCACCAGCGCGCGGCGCCAGGTGGTGGCCACCACCTCGCCCTTGAGCTCATGTTTCATGTTGCCCCAGATGCCCACCGCGCAGGTGCCCAGGCAGCACGAGCTCAGGATGCCCACCACGATGAGCGCCACCTTCCCGAAGCGGCGGGGCTTGGGCGCGGGCGGGGGAGGCGCCTTGGGGGACAGGTCCGCGAGCGGCGCGGCCTTCGCGTCCGAACCCCGCTCGGCCGAGCACTGCCGGCAGCGCTTGCCGTCGCCCCGGTTGGCCGCGCCGCAGTAGGCGCAGAACCAGTCCGCGCCGGCGCCAGCCAGGTCCAGGGCCTGCTCGTCGGTGACGCCCTCGCGGGTGGACCTGCCGGAGGCCGCGTCCACGTCACCGAAGTCGAACTCGGACTCCTTGCCGGTGAGCTCCCGGGGGTTGTTGCAGGAGGGGCAGTTCTTGTGACGGGCGGGGATGTTCCTGGCGCCGCAGGACGTGCAGTTCCAGGTGCCCTCGATGATGCGCCTTCGCTCGGCCATGGGGCGCATCCTAGGGGACCTGTCGCCGCCTGACACATCCGGGTTGGGGGCGCCGCCCCTGCTCCCACCGGGCCGGAGGTGGGAAGCCAGACCGCTCACCAGGGGGCTGTTCCAGGGGCTCGCAGCCCTGACCGCATGGGGCCATGACGGCCGCCAGGCTCAAACCCACAGGGCGCGAGGGAAGGGGACCTCCGGTGCGGGAGGAAGCCCCGGGCGCAGGGGGCGCAGCATGGGCAGCGAGCCATCCCGCTGCACGCGCACCGCGCCGGGCACCCCGGTGATCAGCGAGGCCGTCGCGGTCTCCTCCCACCACACCACGCGCTTGAGCCCCGCCTGATGCGCCACGCGGCGAGCCTCGGAGAGCAGCGCCTCCGCCGCGGAGGCATCCCGCGCGTCCAGCATCAACACCACCAACTCGCCATAGCGCGCGTTCATCACCCACAGCGCGGTGGACTCGCCCACCACGGCGCCGCACGAGCGCGGCCGGGGCCGCGCGAGCAGGTCCGCGTAGATGCGCTCCCGCTCCAGGTGCCAGTCCACCTGCGTGGCGCTGGGCCACAGGAAGAACGGCACGTCCGGCCGGCGCATCCGCGCGAGCGCCCCGGCCACGTCCGTCTCCTGGAGCCCGCCGTCCACGGGCCGTCCTCCCGGCGCCTCCGCCGCGTCCAGGTGCCAGTCCCACGCGGGCACCTCCACGTAGCCCGACCGGCGATACAGCGGCGCTCCGACGTCGGAGAAGAGCACCACCGAGTGCGGCCGCGGCGCCATCCGCTCCAGCGCCTCGGCGACGGCGTCCATCATCCGCGTGGCGTGTCCCCGGCCGCGCAGGTGCTCCTCGGTGTAGACGCTGGCGATGCCGTAGCTGTCCCCCTGCGTGAGCTGCCCGTCCGCGCCCCGGAGGAAGCTGTCCGTGTGGAAGGTCTCGCACGACGCCAGCACCCGGCCGTCGTCCGCCAGCCACAGCCACGTGTTCATGCCCTCGCGGCTCCACGGGTGCGCGCGCAGCCGGGCTTCGCGCTCCTGATACTGCGGCACGCTCAGGGGCGAACCCCACGCGGCATGGGTGACGGCGTCGCGCTGCGCCTTCTGCGCGTCGGTGGCGAGGACGAGGGTCATGGTGCCGGGCACTTAGGCACACGACCCGCCCGTGTGCGAGCGCTACAACGTCGTGGTGTACGGGAAGCGGAAGTGCAGCTGCAGGTACGCCTGCCCCACGTGGAAGATGCCGTCGCCCGGTGAGTCCGGCAGCCCCAGCCCGCCCAGCTCCTGCGGCACGTAGAAGGTGGACTCCCAGCCCACGCTGACGAGGAAGCTCTTCGCGAGCTGGAACTCCAGGTCCGCGCCCAGGCTCGCACCGGGCCGCAGGAGGTGCGTGTCCGGGAGCGAGTCGGAGAAGATGTACGCGTACGTCAACACCAGCCCCACGCCCAGCTTGAAGCGCACCGGACTGGAGGACAGCGGCACCCCCAGTCCCAGCGGCTTGAAGGTCACGCCGTACATCCCCGTGTCGCGGTACCTGGGTGAGATGATGAACGAGTCCGGGATGAAGATGGACGGCGAGATGCGCACCTCGTCCATCTGCTGCGCCTGCTTCCGGTAGCGCGCGGGAATGGCGCGCGGGTTCTTGCGCAGCCACTCCCTGTCCAGCACCGCGTCCACCGACAGCTTCAGCCCCGTGTGCAGGAGCTGGTCGTCCGCGATGGGGCCGGAGAACACGAACACCGCCGGCCCCACGCCCACATCCACCGGAACGGTGACCTTCTGAGCCGCGAGGGCGACCGCGGGCCACGACGACAGCGCGAACAGCAGCGGAAGCAGGGCGGGCCTCAAGAGCGGGTCCTCAGGTACCGGGCCCGGGAAGGACCCGCACTCCGAGCCTAGAAGGTCACGACGCTTCGTGTCCCGCATGCGTTAAGAAGTGCACGCCGGAAAGGGAGCCGGCCCTTTCACGCTCCCTTGCAGGTCCGCTGCCGCACCTGCCTCACCTCGAGGAACTCCGATGGTCCCCGTCGCACTGCTGCTCGCCTCGTCACTGCAAGCCCAGACGCCCGCGCCCGCCGCGCCGCATCCGGCCGCGCCGCCGCCGGCTCCGGCCACCGCTCGCGCTCCGGCGCCGGCGCCGCCCCCGCCCGCCGCCCTCCCCACGGATGCCCCCGCCGCCGAGCGCGCCGCCGCCGCCGCGGAGCGTGCCGCCCTCGCCGCCGAGCGCGCCGCCGAGGCCAGCGCCCGGCTCGCGGAGGCCATCGAGAAGCTGGCGGAGGTCACCGCGCGCGGGCCCATCGCCCCGCCGCCCGCGCCGCCCGCCCCCGAGGTCGCCGCCGCGGCAGCTCCCGCGAAGCCCAGCCCCTGGGACGTCAGCGTGGGCCTGAGCCTCATCTCCCTCACCGGCAACGCCTCCACGCTGACCGTGAGCGGCCTGGCCAGCGCGCTGCGCAAGACGGACAAGTGGATCTACTCCGTGAAGGCCTACGGCGCGTACGGCCGCAGCCGCCCGCCCGAGGTGCAAGGGGAGGTGGAGTCCCTGTCCCAGGTGGTGGCCCTCAACGCGGGCATCGAGCTGCGCGGGGACCGCCGCTTCACGGAGCAGATTTCCGGCTACCTGCTGACCGGCGTGGACACGGACCACATCAAGAGCATCGAGGCGCGGCCCTACGGTGAAGCCGGTGCCGGCATCCTCTGGTTCGACACCAAGAAGGACGAGAAGTCCGGCACGCGCGAGGCCATCCTGCGCACCGACTTCGCCTTCCGCTACGCGCGCGAACTGCGCTTCCAGTACTACCCGGTGCGCACGGACCTGGCGGACGTGGACCTGGGCGGCCCCCGCTTCGGCGCCATGTTCCGCTACGGCCTCTCCAAGGACATCACCTTCCAGGAGGACGCGGAGATCCTGGTCAGCGTCATCTCCGACTCGCGCGTCCTCTTCAGCAGCCAGTCCCAGGTGATGGCCAACCTCACCGACGCGCTGGCCCTGGGCGTGGGCTTCCTCGTGAAGTCGGACAGCGCGCCGCCCCCGGGCAAGGTGTCCACCGATACGGCGCTCTCCTTCAACCTGACCGTCGCCCTGTAGTCCGCGGTCCGGCAGCCCGCCAAAAGCGACGCGGCGCCAGGGAGGAATCCCGGGCGCCGCGTTCGTGCTTCAAGGACTGACGGAAGTGGCAACTACTCGTGCGTCTCGTGTTCCTGCTTCTTGAGCTGCTCGTGCCCACCGGTGCGGCCTTCCACCGGGTTCGCGCCGATGTCCACCGCCTGCAGGTCGCTGTACTGCGACCCCGGGGGGTTGGCCAGGCGGAAGCGGGTGCCCAGGTCCATCAGCGAGAAGCCGATGAGCAGCACCACGAACAGGATGGACACACCGAACACCAGGCGGTTGGCGCCCTGGTGCTCGGACAGGTGCATGAAGTACAGCGCCACCAGCGTGCCCTTCACGCTGGCGATGACGAGCGCCAGCAGGAGGCCGTAGCTGGGCAGGTGCATGCGGCCGGTGAAGACCGTGACGAGCGTGAGCACCAGCAGGGCAATCCAGATGACCACGTAGCGCCCGGCGCCGTGGTGCTCCTGCATGTTGTGCTCTTCCTGACGCGATTCGTTGGCGATGGCCATGTCGTAACCCTCAGACCAGGTACAGCATCGGGAAGAGGAAGATCCACACCAGGTCGACGAGGTGCCAGTACATGGAGCCCAGCTCGACCTGCGTGTAGTTGTTCGCGCTGAAGTCCCCGACGCGGTACGCGCGCACCGTGGCGAAGCCCAGCACCGTCATGCCGATGATGACGTGCAGGGCGTGCAGCGCCGTGGAGGCGAAGTACACCGTGAAGTACAGCGGCGCGCCCGGCATCTGGATGCCTTCGTAGAAGTAGTAGCGGCCGGGCAGCGTCCCGATGTGGAACTTGTGCTTGTACTCGAAGAACTTGATGACGAGGAACGCCACCGCCATCAGGAGGGTGAGCACGTTCATGTGCCCCACCATCGCGTTCTTGCCCTCCTTCGCGTAGTGCACCGCCATGGCGGCGGTGAACGAGGAGGTGATGAGCACCACCGTGTTGATGGTGCCCATCGTCAGGTCCAGGCTGCGGCTGGAGGCCGCCCACGCTTCCGGGAACAGGAAGCGGTAGGCCGCGTAGCACGCGAACAGACCCGCGAAGAGCAGGATTTCCGTGGCGAGGAACAGCCACATGCCCAACCGCGCCGCGTGCTTCTGGACATCCAGCGACGCGAAGTGGGCAGCCAGCTTGGGACCGGGCACCGAGCCCGGCGTCACGTGAGCGCTAGACATCCGACACCTCGCCCTCGGCCTTCTTCGGATCCACGTAGAAGTGCGGCTCCTCGGGATACGTCGGCTGGGGCCCGATGAAGTTGTGCGTGGGCGGAGGGGACATGGTCAGCCACTCGTAGCCCTTGCTGTTCCACGGGTTGTCCACGCGCTTGCCGTAGATGAGCGCGTAGGTCAGGTAGATGGCGATGATGACGAAGCCGAAGGCGAGCAGCGACGCGCCCGCCGTGGACGCCACGTTCAGCGCCTGGAAGCGCTCCGGGTACTCGTAGTAGCGGCGCGGCATGCCCGCGTTGCCCAGCAGGAACTGCGGGATGAACGTCGCGTTGAAGCCCAGGATGATGAGCGCCGCGGAAACCAGGCCCCACCCCTCGTGGTACATCTTCCCGAACATCTTCGGGAACCAGTAGTGCAGCGCGGCCAGGAAGGCCATGATCGTCGCGCCCACCATGATGAAGTGGAAGTGCGCCACGACGAAGTAGGTGTCGTGCCACGGGACGTCCAGCGACACCGTCGCCACCGCGATGCCCGTCATGCCACCGAACACGGTGAAGAACAGGAAGCCGCAGAAGTAGGCGAACGGCGTCGTGAACTCCACCGCGCCCTTGTAGACCGTGCCCACCCAGTTGAAGACCTTGATGGCCGTGAACACGCCCACCAGCATCGACAGCACGCCGAACACGCCGGCGTTGAAGGTCGACTGGCCGGACACGAACATGTGGTGGCCCCAGGCGAAGAAGCCCACGAACGCGATGCCCACGCTGGAGTACGCCACCGCGCGGTAGCCGAAGATGTTCTTGCGGCTGAAGGCGGAGACGATCTCGCTCATCACGCCGAACGCCGGCAGCACCATGATGTACACGGCCGGGTGGCTGTAGAACCAGAACAGGTGCTGGAAGAGCACCGGGTCACCGCCGCGGGCCACGTCGAACATGCCCAGGCTGAACAGGTTCTCCGCCGTCACCAGGAGCAGCAGCAGGCCAATCACCGGCGTCGCCAGCACCTGGATGCAGCTGGTGGCGTAGAGCGCCCACACCATCAGCGGCATCTTGAACCAGGTGATGCCCGGCGCACGCATGGTGTGCGTGGTGACGATGAAGTTCATGCCCGTGAGGATGGAGCTGAACCCGATGATGAACGCGCCGAAGAGCACCGGCGCCACCGTGGTCGTCGTGTGCGCGCTGTACGGCGTGTAGAACGTCCAGCCGGTGTCCAGGCCGCCGTTGAGCATGCCCCAGATCGCGAAGGCCGCGCCCGCCAGGTACACGTAGAGCGACAGCAGGTTCAGCCGCGGGAACGCCACGTCCTTGGCGCCCAGCATCAGCGGCAGCATGAAGTTGCCGAAGATGCCCGGGATGGCGGGGATCATGAACAGGAAGATCATGACCACGCCGTGCAGCGTGAAGACGCGGTTGTACGTCATCGCGTCCATGATGGTCGGGCCGGGCGTGAGCAGCTCGATCCGGATGAGCAGCGCGAAGATGCCGCCCACCAGGAAGAAGAGCAGGATCCACGCCATGTACATGATGCCGATGCGCTTGTGGTCCACCGTCAGCAGCCACGACTTCACCGTGGTGCCGTCCGTCAGGTAGCTCGGGTGGTGGCCGTGGTCGTCGTGCGCCTCATGGCCGGGGACGGCCCCCGGCGCGGCGATGCTACTGGATGGGGTCATAGGCGGGGCCCTCGGAAGCGGTCTCGCGCACGTTCGCGGTGCGCAGCGTCTTGATGTACTCGACGATGGCGGCCGACTCGGGGCCCTGCAGCTTGCCCTGGTAGGTCGGCATCACGTTCTGGTAGCCGGCGACGATGTGCGCGCCCGGGTCCATCATCGACTGGGTGATGTAGGCTTCATCCACGCGGATGGTCTGGCCGTCGTCGAGCTTCTCCTCGCGCTCGAAGAGGCCCAGGAAGGTGGGGCCGATGTGCCGCGAGCCGTCCACCGAGTGGCACTTGAGGCAGCCCTGCGTGCCCACCAGCTTCTGGCCCTGCTCCGCCATGCGGGCGACGGACGGCACGAGCGACGTGTCCGCCAGCGCGTCCTGCCGGTCCTGCAGGCGGCCCCGCTGCTGCTCCTTCAGCCAGCTCTCGTAGTCCTCGGGCGAGAGCACGACGACCTCGGCCAGCATCTTCGAGTGCGACAGGCCGCAGTACTCGGTGCAGAGCACCTGGTACGTGCCGGGCTTCGTCGCCTCGAACCAGGCCTGCGTGTAGCGGCCCGGCAGCGCGTCCATCTTGATGCGGAAGGACGGGACGAAGAAGGAGTGGATGACGTCGCGGGACGTGATGAGCAGGCGCACCGGGCGGTTGGCCGGCACGTGCAGCACGTTCACGCCGTTGGGGCCCTCCGGGTAGGAGAACTTCCACATCCACTGCTTGCCCATGACGTAGACATCCATCGAGTCCTTGGGCGGAGTGGTGAACCAGGTGAAGTCCCGGAACCCGATGGCGAACCACGCCAGGAAGAACACCAGCGGGACGGACACGAAGAGGAACTCCGTCTTCAGGTCCGGCACCACGTATTCCGTGTGCTGGTGGGCCTCCCGCCGGCGGTAGCGGAAGAACATGAAGAGCGCCGCGAGGCCGACGCCCGCGGACATCACCATCGTCGTGCCGACGACGAAGTAGTGCAGGAAGTCGACCCGTTCCGCGAACGTGGACGCGCGCTCCGGGAGGAACAGGAATTGGTTGGCCAGGTCGCTCATGTAGTCGCGCCTTTCTTCAGCTCGCGCCTCCAGAAATAGATCAGCATCATGGCCAGGGCGCCGAAGACAGCGAGGGAGCCCAGGCGGATGAACCCGAAGATGTAGAAACCGTACCGCCGCGTGGCGGTGTCATACTTGAAACAGGACATGACGATGCGATCGACGCTCGTCCCGACCCGACCGCCTGCTGCTTCCAGCAGCGAAAGCTTCACGTCCTTGCGGTCGAACGACGTGCCGTAGAGGTAGCGCGAGATGCTCCCCTCCGGGGTGAGCACGGTGACCACCGCGGGGTGGGCGTACTGCTTCGTGCTCGGCTCATACGTGTACTTGAAGCCCACGGCATCGGCGAGCTTGTGGATGTTCTCGTCGGTGCCGGTGAGGAAATGCCAGGGGGCCGTCTCCGGCTTGCCCATGGACTGCAGGTACTTGCGCCTGCGCTCGGCGCTCTGCGCCGGGGTGTCCTTGGGGTCGATGCTGACGGTGACGGCCTCGTAGTCCTTGCCCAGCTCCAGGCCCAGCTCGCGCATCACGCGGACCTGCTCGTTGATGACGAGGTTACAGAGCATGGGGCACTCGTAATAGACGAGCGTGAGCAGGGTGGGGCGCGTCTTCGACAGCAGCGTGCCCAGCCGGACCTCCTCCCCGTTGGAATCCAGGAAGCGGGTCTCCAGGGGGAGCGGCTCCCCCAGGTGCTCCTCGACGTCCACCCCCGTCACCGGCGGGGGCAGGTCGGAGTCCGCCTCGATGATGGCACGAGGCGTCTTGCCCCCGCCCGGCAGGGCGTACGCGGGCGCGGCGCTGGCAAGCACCAGCGCGAGCGCCACGAGGAGCCCGGCGGCGCGGGCGGAGGAGGGCGGAAGAAGGGACGGCATGGCGAAGGACGGCTCTGGGTAGGAGGAGCGGGTGGGAACCTACTTCTTCGGAGCCGGGGCCGGGGGCGCCGTGTGCGGCGCGGGGGCCGGGGCCTGCTGGGGAGCCGGGGCGGGCTCGCGGGCCTTCTGGGCTTCCGTCGCGATGACGTGCTCCATGGCCTGGTCCAACGACTTGTGGGCGGTGACACCCGGCTGGTCACCCCAGCCGTTGCGCAGCGCCTGGTGCTGGCCGCCCAGCTTCTCCGCCGCGCGCCAGTCCTGCTCGAACAGGCGCTGGTTCACGATGCCCACCTCGTACTGACCCACCGCGGCCGGGCGGGGCGGAGGGCCGTTCGGCTGGGCCTCCTCCATGGTGACCACCTGGATGCGCCAGGCCCACACCGCGCCCACGAAGAAGAGGACCATGGCGCCCACACCGACGCCGATGATCTTCCCCATGACGAGGTGGTCTTCCTCGGCGGCCACGCCATGCGCGCCGACGATGACCCGCGATTCGACTTCGGACTGGGTCTTCTTCATGGCTGCACGTACCTCACGGACTCCGCGATGTAGGGGTCCTTCACCGGGAAGGTGTACCGACCGCGCGCCCGGAAGAGGGCGTAGCCCACGGAGACACCGCCCACGCCCACGAAGGCCGTGAGGAGCGTCCAGTGGAAGGTCGGCCCGGCCTCACCGGAGAACGCCGGCCAGATGAGCCAATACAGGTCCACGACGTGCATGAGAAGCATGTAGACGGCGGCCACGGCCAGGGTCGTGGGCTTCTCCTTCAGCTTGCGTGACAGCAGCGTGAAGAACGGCAGCACGAAGTGGCCGAAGAAGATGACGATGGAGACGCCGCGCCACGCGCCGTACATGCGCAGGCCGTACCAGGGGGCCTCTTCCGGGATGTTGGCGATCCACACCAGCAGGAACTGGGAGAAGCCGATGTAGGCCCAGAACGCCGTGAAGGCGAAGATGAGCTTGCCCAGGTTGTGGTAGTGCGCCGTCGTCACCAGGGTGCCGTACAGGTCCTTGCCCTGGGCCCGCACCGTGGCCAGCGCGAGGACGCAGAAGGCGGCCAGGAAGCTGCCGGCGAAGTAGTAGGCGCCGAAGATGGTGGACTGCCACAGCGGGGTGAGGCTCATCAGCCAGTCGAAGGCGGCGAAGGTGATGGTCAGCGCCAGGAAGGGCAGGGAGCCCGGGGAGAAGCGGCGCTGCTTGACGGTGAGCTCCAGCGCGCCGGACTCGTCCTGCTGGGTGCTCCAGCCGTACAGCCGGTGCGAGACGAAGATCCACACCGCGAAGTAGATGACCTGGCGGGCGGCGAAGAAGCCCAGGTTCAGGTAGTGGGCCTTCTTGTGGGCCAGGTGCTCCACCTCCACGCCGTGGATGTGCTCGGCCAGCGGGGAGCCGTCCACCCAGGGGTAGAGGTGCTTCATCATCGGGATGAGGGCGAGGATGAGCACCGCGAAGACGGGCACCGCGATGGCCATCGTCTCCATGGCGCGGCGCAGGACGATGGGCCACTTCGCCTTGGCCGTGTGGAAGATGGCCAGCATGATGAGGGCGGCCACGCTGATGCCGACCCAGTAGGTGAAGCCCAAGAGGTAGCTGAAGCTGGTCGCCTCGGGGTTCATGAAGAAGCCCACGGCGGTGAGCACGAGGCCCACCACGCCCAGGCCGAACGCGGGCACCATCAGCTTGGGCGTGCCGGTGTAGCGCTCCATGGCAATCATCGGTTCTCCTGCGGGACGGCCTGCGTCCCGGCGGTGCTCCGGGCGGCCTGCAGCGCGCGCACGTAGGCGACGACGGCCCAGCGCTCACGCGTGTTGAGCTCACCCGAGAAGGACGGCATGACGCCGTAGCCCTCGTTGATGGCGGTGTAGAAGTGGCCGGCCGGCTTGTCCGCGAGCTCCAGCAGGGACGGCGGCAGGCGCAGCGCCATGTTCTCCGCGACGACGCTGTTGCCGTCGCCGAGCACGCCGTGGCACTGCGAGCAGACGATGTTGTACTTCTTCTGGCCCAGCTCCAGCAGGTGCTTGTCCACCGGCAGGGGGATGGCGTTCACGGCCACGCCATTGGCGCGGCCCGTGGAGATGCCCGGGTTGCCCACCGGCCGCTCGCGCGGGATGGTGCCGGCGGGGGGCACGCGCATGGCGCGGCCGTCCGGCCAGAACTCGGACGTCTCGTAGTACTCGTACTTGGCCTGGGACTCCATGCGCTGGAGGAACTCCGAGCTGACGTTGCAGCCCGTGAGCGCGGCGAGCCCGGCGGCGGGGATGAGCCACCTCATTCTTTCTCTCCCGAGACGACGGTCACGTGGGTCGCGCCCAGGGCCGTCAGCTGGTTCTTGACGTCCGCGGCATCCGCCCCCGTGGGGTGCGGGATGCTCAGCCAGTAGCCGTGCGTGGACGCGCTGCGGAACTCTTCCGACTCGAAGGCCGGGTGGTAGGGCTGCGGCAGTTTGCTCAGGCCGAGCAGGCCGAAGAAGATGCCGAACGCGGCGAACAGCACGCTCAACTCGAACGTGATGGGCACCCAGGCCGGGAGGCTCAGGAGCGGACGACCGCCGACGTTGAGCGGATAGTCGATGGTGTTCATCCACGTCTGCATCGTGAGGGCGGTCACCATGCCGGTGAGGCCGCCCCCCAGGGCGATGAAGGGCATGCGGGAGGGCGGCAGACCCAGCGCCTCCGACCCGCCGTGCAGCGGGTAGGGGGAGTAGGTGTCCATGCCCTGGAAGCCCTTCTCCCGCATCTGGCGGGTGGCATCCACGAGGGCTTCCGGCGTGGCGAACTCGGCCAACACCCAGGAATCAAGGACCTTGGCTTCCATGATGCTAGTGCGCTCCGGAGGTGAGGGTGCCCGCGCCGCCCGTATCCGCGCCGTGGGCCTTCGAGTGGGCGGCGTGCTTGAGCTCCAACTGGAGCTCCTTCACCTCGCTCACGGCGACGGCGGGAACGAACTTGAGGAACAGGAGGAAGAGGGTGCCGAACAGGCCCAGCGTGCCCACGTAGATGCACCAGTCCACCCAGGTCGGGGTGTAGATGTCCCACGAGGAGGGCAGGAAGTCCTGGGAGAGCGACGTCACGATGATGATGAAGCGCTCGCACCACATGCCGATGTTCACCGCGATGGACGCCACCCACATGATGGGGATGCTGGTGCGGGCCTTCTTGAACCAGAAGATGTTCGGGGTGATGACGTTGCAGGCGATCATCATCCAGTAGATGCCGGCGTAGGGGCCCGTGGCGCGGTTCACGTAGAAGGTCCAGAACTCGTACTGGTTCATGGAGTACCAGGCGATGAAGTGCTCCATCAGGTAGCCGTAGGACACGAGCAGGCCCGTCGCCAGGATGACCTTGTTCATGTTCTCCAGGTGGCGGTCGGTGATGACGTCCCGGAGGCCCAGGTACTTGCGGGCGGGCACGATGAGGGTGATCACCATCGCGAAGCCGCTGAACACGGCGCCGGCCACGAAGTAGGGCGGGAAGATGGTCGCGTGCCAGCCCGGAATCTGGGAGACGGCGAAGTCGAACGACACGATGGTGTGCACGGACACCACGAGCGGCGTCGAGAGGCCGGCCAGGAGCAGGTAGCCAATCTTGTAGTTGTGCCAGTGGCGGCCGGAGCCGCGCCAGCCGAGCGCGAACAGGCCGTAGATGGTGCGCTGCAGGCGCGTCTTGGACGAGTCACGCAGGGCGGCCAGGTCCGGGATGAGGCCCACGAACCAGAAGAGCGCGGACACCGTGAGGTACGTGGAGATGGCGAACACGTCCCACACGAGCGGCGAGCGGAACTGCGCCCAGGCGCCCAGGGTGCTGGGGTAGGGGAACAGCCAGAACGCGAACCAGGGACGGCCCGTGTGGAGCAGCGGGAAGAGGCCCGCGCACATGACCGCGAACAGCGTCATGGCCTCCGCGAAGCGGTTGATGCTCGTGCGCCACTTCTGCTGGAAGAGCAGGAGGATGGCGGAGATGAGCGTACCGGCGTGGCCGATACCGACCCACCAGACGAAGTTGATGATGTCGAACGCCCAGCCCACCGGCTGGTTGTTGCCCCACACGCCGATGCCGCGCGCGAGGGTGTACGTGACGCCGATGACCAGCAGGCCCAGCGCCGCGGACGTGATGCCCAGCAGCATGAACCAGCCCTTGCCCGGCTTGCGCCAGACATGGTCGAGCAGGGTTTCATTGAGGGACTTGTCGTCGTGGTGCGGCGCGACGAGGTCCCGGGGCTCGAGGGGGTCGAGCGGGAGTGCGTGAGCGGTCTCGGCCATGACGGTCAGTGACCTCCTTCGTGCGCCGGCGCTTCAGCAGGGGCAGCGGCCACGAGGGCGGGGTTGGGGTTGCGCAGGCGGATGAGGTGGGCGGTGCGGGGGCGGGTGCCCAGCTCGTTCAGCAGCCGGTAGGCACGCTCGTCCTCGTGGAGCTGGGTGACGCGCTGAGCGGGATCCGCGAGCGAGCCGAAGGCGATGGCCTGCGTGGGGCAGGTCTGCTGGCACGCCGTCTGGAGCTCCTTCTCCTGGATGAGGCGCTTCTCGACGCGGGCGTTGATGCGGACGCGCTCGATGCGCTGCACGCAGTAGGTGCACTTCTCCATGACACCGCGGTTGCGCACCGTGACGTCCGGGTTCATCAGCATCTTCTCGGTCGGCGTCTTGCCCTGCGTGTAGTGCAGGTAGTTGAAGCGGCGGACCTTGTACGGGCAGTTGTTGGAGCAGTACCGCGTGCCGATGCAGCGGTTGTACACCATGTCGTTGAGGCCCTCGTCCGAGTGCACGGTGGCGTTCACCGGGCACACGTACTCGCAGGGGGCCTTCTCGCAGTGCACGCACGCGACAGGCTGCATGACCATGGTGGGGTCGTTCTCGTTGCCCTGGAAGTAGCGGTCGATGCGCAGCCAGTGCATCTCACGGCCGCGGCCGACCTGCTCCTTGCCCACGACGGGGATGTTGTTCTCCGCCTGGCAGGCCACGACGCACGCGTTGCAGCCGGTGCAGCGCGACAGGTCGATGGACATGCCCCACTTGTAGCCCTGCTCCGGGTTCTCCGCGTACTGGAAGTCCGGCAGGTTGTTGCTCTTGCCCAGCTTGTACTTGGCCTGGACCGTCTCCAGGACGAACTCGGTCTCGCGCGACGGGCGCTTGAGCTCCTGGACGGACATGTCGAGCGCCAGCGGGCGGCCCTCCATGCGCCAGTGGTACTGGGTGCGGGCGAACTTGTGGCTGCCGCGGACCCGGGTCAGCTTCGCGCCGCCGTCGAACCAGGGGGCCTTCACGCTGCGCAGCAGGTTGGCGTTGAAGCCCGCGCCCTTGGCGACGACCTCGTGCAGGCCGGTGCGGCCGTAGCCCAGGGCCACGGTGACGGTGTCATCCGCGTGGCCGGGGAGGACGGTGACGGGGACCTGCAGCTTGCGCCCGCCGTACTCCAGCTCCGCGACCTGGTTGTTCTCCAGGTTCAGCCGCTTGGCGGTGGCCGGGCTGAGGATGGCGGCGTTCTCCCAGACGATCTTCGTGATGGGGTCCGGCAGCTCCTGGAGCCACGCGTTGTTGGCGAACCGGCCGTCCAGGACCTTGTAGTCGTGGACGAAGTTGATCTCCAGCTCACCGGCGGCCGGCGGCTGGTAGGCGGCCACCAGCTGGGACGCGGCGCCCACGTCCGGCGAGGCCGTCAGCGCGGACGCGATGCTGCCGGGGATGACACCCTCGGAGACCCAGGTCTCCCAGCGGGTCTCGAAGTCGGCGCGGCCGGCCTCGCCACCCTGCGCGGTCCAGTAGTCGCGCAGCATCTGGTAGGCGGGGCGGAAGGGCTCGTCGAGGAACAGCGCGAACAGCTCCATCTCCGGCACGCCGTTGAAGAGCGGCTGGATGAGGGGCTGCGCGATGCTGACGGTGCCGTCCACCGCGCGGCCGTCGCTCCAGGTCTCCAGCTGGTGCGCCAGGGGCACGAACCAGTCGGCGAACCTGGAGGTCTCGTCCTCGTAGTGGCCCGCGTACAGGACGGAGAGCGCCTTGCGGTTCTCGTTCTGCTTGGGGTCCAGCACCTCCGCCAGGCCCGCGTCCACCGGCAGCGCGTAGACGGGGTTGGCGGCGGTGATGACCAGCGTGTCCACCTTGCCGGCCTTGATGTCCGCGACCAGCGCGCTGATCTCCGACAGGCCGGAGGTCTCCGGAGCGGCGGCCGGGACGACCTTCACGGTGGTGCCCACGTTGCCCAGCGCGGCGTTGATGGCCTGGGCCAGCGCGTGCACGGCGGCGGGCTGACGCTCACCGGCGAGCACCACGGAGCGGCCGGCCTTGGACTTGAGGTCCTGGGCCACGGCCTCCACCCACGAGGAGACCTCCGGGCGCACCGTGCCGGCCTTGCCGGAGGCGGCGGAGCCGAGGCTGGCGGCGGGGCCACCCACGGCCTGGGCCAGCGCGGCGGCGATGCCCATGATTTCAGAGGACTTCACGCGCAGGCGGTGGTCCGCCATGCCGCCCGTGATCGACAGGCGGGCCTCCGCCACGTAGAGGCGGTTGAGCTCGCCGTTCTTCGGGTCGCGGCGGTCCGCGAACTGGCGGTTGAGGGCCAGGTTCTCCGGGCGGCTCTCCAGGAAGTCCGCGTCCAGGGAGACGATGACGTCCGCGCGGGTCAGGTCATAGAGGGCCTGGACCGGCTGGCCGAACAGGGCGCGGTTGGCCTCCGCGGCGGCGGAGTCGGTGAGGGACGCGAACGTGTGGAAGCGCGCGTTGGGCAGCTTCTTCTGGATGCGCGCGGTCACGTCGCGCAGCGTCGGGGAGTTGATGGGCTCCGTGAGGAAGCGCAGGCGGCTGCCGCCGTCCGCCGCGGCCCGCTGGCTGACGAGCGTGGAGATGTCCTCGGCCAGCACGCGCGGCGAGCGGGGGTTGTTCCCCTGGCGCAGCACGCGGGCGCGCTGCGGGTCATAGAGGGAGAGCAGGAACGCCTGCTCGAAGACGCCCGCGGAACCCTGGTTGATGGGGTGCTGGGGGTTGCCCTCGATCTTCACCGGGCGGCCTTCGCGGGCGGTGATGAGCAGACCGGAGGTGTGGCCGGCCAGCGTCATGCCGGACGCGTAGTGCAGCGGGTTGCCCGGGACGACCTCCGGCGGCGTCTTCGTGTACGCCACCATCCGCTCATCCTGCGGACGGGTGCTGCACGCGGTGGCGCCGGCCAGGGCGAGCGACGCGCCCAGCAGCTGCATGAACTCGCGGCGGGCGAAGCCGGTGGGGGGAAGGTCCGCGCCCACGGGGAACTCCGGGCGGGTCTCCTCCAGGAACTCCGGCGTGGCGAGCTTCTCCTCCAGGCCGAGCCAGTACGTCTTGCCGTACGCGCCCTCCGCCGGGACGGCGCGGGTGGAGGCGTGCTCGAGCGCTTCCGTCACGACGTCGCCGTGGGCGTGCGCGTGGGGGGCGGACTCGTCGCGGCCCGAGACGACCGGGAGCGCGAAGGACGAGGGGGTTTCCTGCGCGGGCGCGCTGTCAGGCTTGGTGTTCATCGGTGGCATGTGGAGCAGCTCGTGCGCGAGTGAACGTCGTATTCCTTGGTGAGCTTCTCGGCGAGGGCCGAGGCTTCCGCCTTCTCCGTCGGGGGCGCCCAGGTCATGCTGGTGATGAACTCCGGGGGCCGGAGGTTGGGGCCTGGGTTGCGGTGGCAGTCCAGGCACCAGCTCATCGTCAGCGGGGCCGCCTGCTCGATGGCGCCCATCTGGTCCACGCGGCCGTGGCAGGTGGCGCAGCCGACGCCCTTGCCCACGTGGATGGAGTGGTTGAAGTAGACGAAGTCCGGCAGGTTGTGGACGCGGACCCAGGGGATGGGCTGGTCGGCGAAGAACGCCTTGCGGACCTCGGTGAGGTACGGGCTCTTGTTCCACACCTGCGCGTGGCAGGACATGCACACGGTGGTGGAGGGGATGCCCGCCGACGGGGATTTCTCCACCGTCCAGTGGCAGTAGCGACAGTCGATCTGCTCGTCACCGGCGTGGTGCCGGTGGTCGAACTCGATGGGCTGTTCCACCGGATGCGCCTGATTGGTCACGTGCGGGGAGCGCACGTAGGCCAGCAGGCCGCCGATGGCGATGGCGGGCACGGCGAGGAGCATCGCGGCCGACAGGCGCGACACCGTATTCGTCCAGCGTGGGAAGAGAGGGCCGCTCATACCAGGACCAGGGGCAAGAGGACTGAAGGCGACATGAAGGCAGGAGTGGACGCGGGGAAACCGACCGGCGCGGAAGTCAGCGGGGCCATCCCGGCCCCGGTGGACCGGGCGGGCAGTGGCTCCTGGCGCTCAGACGGCAAGGCAGTCACGTCCAACGAACCTCTAGGATGGTGCCGTGGGCGCGGGTCCCTCATGCATTTCCCGACCCAATGCGGCGCGGGACCATCAACCATCAACACGGCAGTGTCAACCATTCTGTGGGGAGTGGGAATAAGGAGCGCTTAGCACCTTCCGAGGCGGTTGCGACAAGTTGCCCGCGCGGGGGGATGAATCCCGCTTCTGGAGATCGGAAGGGTGCATTGCGCGAGGGGGCTCTTCCCTCTGGGGATCAACGCGACTCAGGAGCGCGCTACAGGGTGCGACGAGCCGCGCCGCGTCTGAAGCAGGGCTACTGCGCGTCTGGGTCGCCGGGGTCGCGCCAGCGGTCGCGGCGCTTCTGGAGCAGCCGGTCCACCAGCTCGCGCACGCGGGCGTCGCGGTGGAAGTGGGCGTCGTGGCGGCTGCCCTTGCCCTGATTGCAGCGGGCGCAGGCGAGGCCCAGGTTCTCCAGCGCGTCGGTGCCGCCCGCGGTCCGGGGCACGATGTGCTCGATGGTGGCGCGGCTGATCGGCTCGCCATCCAGGGCGACGGTGAGGTGGGCGTTGCAGTGCAGGCACTTGCCCTGCCAGACCTCGGCGCCCCGGTGCGCGACGCGCTCGAAGGTGGAGTCCGTGGCGATGATCCCCAGGACGCGCCGGCGCTTGGCGTGACCCATGGTGCTAGACCTCCACCACCGCGGTGCCCGCGACCGCGTAGACGCGGTCCTTGCGCCCCCGCCGCACGTCCACCCCGCCGGTGAAGGCGCTGAACGCGGGCAGGACGCCCACCCCGGGACCCAGGTGGAAGCAGGGCAGCCGCAGCCGGTCCGCTCCGCCGGTCAGCCGCACCATGGGGTGGAGGTGCCCGGCCCAGACGTAGCGCCCGGCGGCGGGCTCCGGATGGTGGGCGAAGCGGAACGGGCCTTCGTCCAACGCCTCCGCGCGGTCCTCCATGCGCCACGTGGGGGGAAGGCTCCGGACGTGGCGGTCGTGGTTGCCGCGTATCAGCATGACTTCTAGTGAAGCATGTGTTTCGCGCCAGGTATTCACGCGGCTGATGACGTCCGCGGTGAGCCCCTGCCGCGAGTGCACCAGGTCCCCCACCAGGAGCAGACGCCGGGCCCCGGTGGCGGTGAGGGCCGCGGAGAGGCGGGCCAGGTCATCCTCCAGGACCCCCAGGGGGAGGGGGATGCCGTGCTGCTGGAAGGACTCCGTCTTGCCCCAGTGCAGGTCGGCCACGGCGAGCACGCCGGCCTCGGGCCAGTGCAAGGCCCGTTCCGGGAGCAGCTCGACCTCCGCGTCGGCTACGCGGGTCTGGCATCGGCCTGGGACCATCGCTCCTTGAGGCGTTGCACGCGGTCCAGCAGGGACTCGTTGGAGACGCTCGCGCTGATGCGCTCGACGACCAGGGGGAAGCCCAGCGGCGAGGGCCGGTTCACGTGGACGACCTCCACGGGGTGGGCCTCCAGGCGCTCCAGGGTGCGGGTGAGCCGGCCCTGTTCGAACTGGTGTTCCAGGACCTCGCGGCGCGCCTGGCGCAGGAGGAGGTTGTCCGGGTCGTACTTGACGAAGACGTCATGGAGGAGCGCGGCGCTGGCCTGCACCTGGCGGGTGGACTTGCGCGCCCCGGGCAGGCCCGGCATCACCAGCCCGGCCACGCGAGCGATGTCCCGGAACTGGCGGCGCGCGAGCTCGCTCAGGTTCACGCTCTCCAGGATGTCCTCCTCCAGGTGCTCGCGGGTGAAGAGGGCGGGGCGCAGCGCCTCCTCGAAGGGGAAGGGCGTGGGGGTGAGCAGCTCCAGGCCGTAGTCGTTCACGGACAGGCTGAAGGTGGCTTTCTGGAGGCGCGTGAGGCGCAGGGCGAGGAGCGCCGCCAGGCCTTCGTGCACCAGCCTTCCTTCGAAGGGATAGAGGAAGAGGTGGTGGCCGTCCCGCGTGCGGCAGACCTCCGCCAGGCAGCGGCCGTCGCCGGGGATGCGCGACAGGCGGGCCTGTGCGTCGAGGATGGGCCACGCGGCGGCGACCTCGTCGCGGGTGACGTCGCCCTGGCGCGCGGACTCCAGCGTGCGGCGCATCGCGGCCGCGAGCGACGTGGACAGGGGCAGGCGGCTGCCGCCCCAGCGGGGTGTTTGCGTGGCCCTGGCCTTCGCGGGCCTCACGTAGGCCGTCATGTCCTTGAAGCGGCTGAACTCCAGACGGCGCCCCGCGAAGAGGAAGGTGTCCCCGGGCTTCAGGCGGCTGACGTAGGACTCCTCCACCGTGCCCAGGGTGCCGCCGCTCCAGTAGCGCAGCTGGACGGAGGCGTCCGAGGTGATGGTGCCGATGTGGAGCCGGTGCAGCCGGGCGAGGCGCGCGTCGGGCACGCGGAAGCGGCCGTCCACCTCCACGACGCGGCGGAACTCCGGGTAGGCGCGCAGCGTGGGGCCGCCTTCGCGCACGAGGGTGAGCGCCCAGTCGAACTCCTCGTCGGTGAGCGATGCGTAGCTCGTGGCGGTGCGGACCTCTTCGCGCAGGGCCTCGCGGGTGAAGCCGCCTCCCAGCGCGCACGTCACCAGGTGCTGGGCCAACACATCGAGCGGCTTGGACAGCGGCGTGCGTGGCTCCACCTCGCGGCGCGCGAGGGCGTCCCTCGCGGCGGCCATCTCCACGAGCTCCAGCGCGTGCGTGGGGACGAAGAGGATGCGGCAGGTGGCGCCGGGCCGGTGCGCGCTGCGGCCTGCCCGCTGGAGCGTGCGACCGATGCCCTTGGGACTTCCTATCTGGACGACGCGCTCCACCGGGCCGAAGTCCACGCCCAGGTCCAATGAGGACGTGCACACGACGAGGCGCAGGCTCCCGTCCTTGAGGCCTCCCTCCACGCGCTCGCGCTCCTCGCGGTCGATGGAGCCGTGGTGCAGCGCGAGCAGGTGTTCCCACTCCGGGCGCAGATGGCGCAGGCCTTCGAACCAGCGCTCCGCCTGGGAGCGGGTGTTGGTGAAGAGGAGCGTGGACTGCGTCGGATCCAGCCAGTCCGCCACGCGCGGCAACATGGAGAAGCCCAGGTGTCCGGCCCAGGGGAAGGTGTCCACCTCCGCTGGCAGCAGCGTCTCCACGTCCACCGGGCGCTGGAGGTCCGCGCACACCCGCGTGGGCTCGCGGTCCGTGCCCACGGCCGTGCGCGCGGCCTCGTCCAGGTTGGCGAGTGTGGCGGACAGCGCCCAGATGCGCAGGCCCGGCGCGAAGTGGCGCAGGCGGGCCAGGGCCAGCTCCACCTGGGTTCCTCGCTTGGAGGCGAGCAGTTCGTGCCACTCATCCACGATGACCGCGCGCAGCGAGGCGAAGTTCTCCGCCGCCTGCTCCTGCGTCAGCAGCAGTGACAGGGACTCTGGCGTGGTGATGAGGACTTGAGGCAGGCGCTCGCGCTGTCTTTGTCTGACGGAGGAGGACGTGTCACCCGTGCGGCTCTCCACCTCCAGGTCCGCGTCCAGGGCCATCAGCGGTTCGCGCAGGGCCTGTTCCACATCGCGCGACACGGCTCGCAGCGGCGTGAGGTAGAGGATCTGGAGGCCCTTGGCGTTGCGCTCCGCCACGTCCGCGAGCGGGCCGAGATAGGCGGCGTAGGTCTTTCCCGCGCCGGTGGGCACGTGGATGAGGCCGCTGTCTCCTCGCGCGTAGGCCGCCCACGCCTCCTCCTGGAAGGGGTAGGGCGTCCAGCCCCTGGCGGCGAACCACTGGCGGAGTTGCTCCAGCGGCGTGCCTTTGTAGGGCGAAGGGCTTCGGGGCGCGGGTTGTTTCGCGCGGGGGCGCCTGGGCGTCTCGGCCTGCTTCTCTGGCGCGTGCTTGCCGCGCATGCGATTGCGGCGGGTCCTAGTGGGCTGCATGGAGCAGCCCCTTCAGTGAATCGAGCGTGTCCGCGTCCCTGGCGGTCTTGTCCGCTCGCCAGCGCGCGATGCGGGGGAAGCGCAGGGCGATGCCTGACTTGTGTCGTGGAGAGGGGGCGATGGCTTCGAAGTGCAGCTCGAACACCTGCTCCGGATCCACCGAGCGCACCGGGCCGAACTTCTCCCGCGTGTGGGCCCGGATCCACCGGTCCAGCCGGCCAATCTCTTCATCGGTGAGGCCGGAGTAGGCCTTCGTCACCGGGAGCAGGTCCTCGCCGTTCCACACCGCGAAGGTGTAGTCCGTGTAGAGCGACGAGCGCCGGCCGTGGCCCGGGTGCGCGTAGAGCAGCACCGCGTCCACCGTGTATGGGTCGATCTTCCACTTCCACCAGTCGCCGCGCTTGCGCCCCGTCTGGTACACGGAGTCGAGGCGCTTGATCATCAGGCCCTCGACGTTGCGCGTCCGCGACTCCTGGCGGAGCTCCGCCAGGGCCTCCCACGACGGCGCCGTCACCGCTGGCGAGATGGGAAAGCGCGGATGCTCCTTGAGCAGGGACTCCAGCCTGGCGCGGCGCTCGCGCAGGGGAAGCTCGCGCACGTCCTTCCCGTCCTGCTCCAGCAGGTCGTAGACGACGAACGCGGCGGGGGCCTCCGCCAGCACCCTGGGCGTGAGCTTCTGTCTGCCAATGCGGCGCTGGAGCCGGGCGAAGGGCAGGGGGACGCCGTCCTCGTAGGCCATCACCTCGCCGTCGAGCACCGTGCCCTCGGGTAGGACCCGGGCGGCCTCGGTGATCTCAGGGAAACGTTCGGTGATCAGCTCCTCGCCGCGGCTCCAGAGGAACACGTCACCCTGGCGGCGGATCAGCTGGCCCCGGATGCCGTCCCACTTCCACTCGACGAGCCAGGCCTTCAATTCGCCCAGCGACTCCGCGGGCTGCTCCAGCGGGGAGGCGAGGTAGTACGGATAGGGGCGCGACACGTGCCCGTCCGCCACGTCCGGTGCCACGAGCCGTTCGAAGAACGCCTTCGTCGGTGTCCACGTGCCCATCAGCCGGTGCGCCACGCTGGGCGCCGGCAGGCCCGTGACCTGCGCGATGGCGCGCACCACCAGCGTGTTGGACACGCCCACTCGCAACTCGCCGGTGAGCATCTTGTTGAGCAGGAAGAGCTCTCGGCGGGGCATGGACCTCCACCAGCCCACCACGCGCTCGCGCTGCGCTGTTGCGTCCAGACCCCGCAGGGGCAACAGGCGCTCTTCCAGCCAGCGTGAGAGGGGAATCTCCTCGGCGTGCTCGGGCGGGAGGTTCGCTCCGTCGAGCAGCAGGGCGATCACCTCCGCCAGGTCTCCCACCGACGCGTAGACCTCGGCGAAGAGCCAGTCCGGGATGCCCGTCAGCTCCTGCGTCCAGCCCACCAGCAGCTTCGACGTGAGCAGCCGCTTGAGCTTCTGGCCCGTGAGGAAGAACAGGCCCCAGGCGGCGTCCTCCGGCGGCGTCGTGCGGAAGTAGCGCGCCATCGCCTCCACCTTCGCGTTGGTGGAGGTCGTCTGGTCGAGCGTGTCGTAGAGGTCGGCCAGTGCTCGCACGGATCAGTCCTCCGCTTCGCCCTCGAAGGGCGTGGCGAGCGGCGAGGCATCCACGCCCCGCTCCCGCAGGTAGCGCGACAAGGGGTCGGTGTAGCCGTGCGTGACGAGCACCTTCTCCGCGCGTGTGTCCGCCACCGTGCGCAGGAGGTCCGGCCAGTCCGCGTGGTCGGAGAGCACGAAGCCCCGGTCGTGGCCGCGGCGGCGCCGGTTGCCTCGCACGCGCATCCACCCCGACGCGAAGCCCGTCTCCGCTTCACCGAAGCGGCGCATCCACGTGGAGCCGGCCGCGCTCGGCGGCGCCAGCACCAGCGCGCCCGCGAAGGACATGCCCTTCTCCGTCTCCGACACCAGCTGCGTGGGCAGCATCGCGATGCCCGCTTCCCGGTACGCCGTGACGAGCCCGTTCACCGCGCCGTGCACGTAGGCCGGCCGGTCCGTCAGCCTTCCCAGCTCCGCCAGCAGCCGCTGCGCCTTGCCCAGCGCGTAGCAGAACAGCACCGCGGAGCGCCCCGCTTCGCGGTTCGCGTCCCACCAGCGCAGGATGTCCTGCGCCACGAGGCGCGGATCATCCCAGCGGTAGATGGGCAGGCCGAACGTCGCCTCGGTGATGAAGGTGTGGCAGCGCACCACTTCGAAGGGCGCGCACGTGGGGTCCGGCGTGCGCTTGTAGTCGCCGGAGATGACCCAGACCTCGCCCCGGTGCTCGACGCGGATCTGCGCGCTGCCCAGCACGTGGCCCGCCGGGTGGAAGCTCACGGTGGTGTCGCCCACCCTCAGCGCCTCGCCGTACTCCAGCGTGTCGATGACCGCGTCCGCGCCCAACCGGCGCTGCAACAGGCCTCGGCCAGGCGCGGCTCCCAGGTAGCGCTGGCTGCCGCTGCGGGCGTGGTCACCATGCGCGTGCGTGACGAGCGCCCGCTCCACCGGGCGCCAGGGGTCGATGTGGAAGTTCCCCGCCTCGCAATACAGCCCCCGCGGCGTCACGGAAACCAGCGGCGTTCGTTCCTGGTGGGTCGCGGTGGCCACGGTCCTCTAGAGGTAACGAGGCCTTGCGACCGGAGCCACTCACGGCCGGAGCGACGGGCGCGCTCCGCTGACAAGGGGGCGGGCGTCCGTCCTGGCCCTGCTTGCGGTCCAAACGACGGCGCCAGCGACCGGAGGGCCCCTTGGATGGTGGCCGTGGACAGGGGATAAACCCGTCAACCCCTCCACCTCGGACCCTTCCGCGATGATGACGTCCGCGCTCCTTGTGTCCCTCACCCTGGCACAGTCCGCTCCGGCTTCGGACGCCGTGCTCGAATACAGCGCGCCCATGGCGGAGGAGGGCGCGCCGGATCCGGCGTCCTTCGAGTTCACCGCCTTCACGGCGGGGCAGACGGTCTACATGGGCGTGGACGAAGCCAACCTGCGCGCGAGCGCGGCGGCGGACGGGTCCGTGGTGCGGACGCTGATGCTGGGCACTCCCGTGAAGGTGCTGAAGGCGGGGGCGCGCGCGAAGGTCGGCGACTACGTCAACACCTGGTACCAGGTGTCCGCCGTGGACGCGAAGGGCGCGGCCCCGGTCACCGGTTGGGTCTTCGGCAACACGCTCACGCCGTTCCGCTTCGAGGCCGACCTGGACGGCGATGGCGAGCTGGAAGTGGCCACGGTGGTGATGAGCAACGAGTTCAAGGCGCGCGTGCGCGTGCTGGAACCGAACGTGAAGCCGCCCCGCCGCGTGAGCAGCGTGGACGTGGCGGTGGCGTCCACGGTGTATGGCGGCGGCCAGGGAGGGCCGGTGACGGTGAAGCTGGTGCCCGCGAAGGAGGCGGGCGTGACGCTGCTGCGGCTGGACTCCGCGCCGGAGCGCTGTGGCGACTTCGTCACGTCCTACGTGAGCTACACCGGGGCGAACGGGAAGCCGGGCGTGCTGGGCAGGGCGAAGCTGGCGCTGGAGCTGGGCGGGCTGATGGATCCTCCGAACGAGAGCACGTTCAAGGTCTCCTTCCAGGCGGCCGCGAAGCGCGCGCTGGTGGTGCGCACGAACGTCGAGGAAGAGGAAGAAGGCAAGCCCCAGACGGTTACGGAGCGCGAGGTCTATCAGTGGAAGGACGGCGTGTTCGCCCAGGCGAAGAACGTCGCGAAGCCGTAGGTGCAGGGCCCGGAAGGCCGGGCACCCGGGCGCCCCTCCGGGTGATGGAAGAGGGGCTCAGGGCAATCGACCATGGATGCGCAGGAGCGGAAGGCAGCCTACCGGCAGCGCGCGGAAGCGGGTCAGGCGGTGCCGGTGTCGGTGGAGTTGCCGGCGGACCTGGACACGCCGCTGTCGGCATACCTGAAGCTGGGCGGTGGGAGCCGCGGCTTCATCCTCGAGTCGTGCTACGGCGGCGAGCGCTTCGGGCGCTACAGCCACGTGGGCGTGAACCCGGCGGGCCGCGTGCGGCTGGACCGGGACGGGCTCACGTTGTGGCGCGGCTCGCACGAGGAGCGCCGCGAGGGCCGGCCGCTGGACGTGCTGCGCACGTTGTGGCGTGAGCTGTCCGTGGCGACGCTGCCGGGCGAGGCGCCCTTCCTGGGCGGGCTCGTGGGCTACCTGGGCTACAACGCCACGTCGTGGTTCGAGCCGAGCGTGCCGGACCGCCACCCGCGCGACACGGGCTTCCCGGACTCCGAGTGGCTCGTGGCCGAGGACTTCGTCACCCACGACACGCGCACCCAGACGCTCAAGGCCATCGCCATCGCGCGGCCCGCGCTGCACGGCAGCGTCGCGGCGGCGCTGAAGGACGCGGAGGGGCGAGCGGAGGCGTTGGCGGACAAGCTGCGACGTCCGCTGCCGCCGGAGGCCTACGCGGCCGCGCCCGCGCAGAAGAACGCGCCGGCCCCCGTCGCGTGCTGGGATCGCGAGGGCTATGCCCGGGCGGTGGACAAGGTGAAGGAGTACGTGCGCGCGGGTGACTGCTTCCAGGCGGTGCTCGCGCGCAGGTTCGAGGCGAAGGGCGCCATCCCCCCGCTGTCGCTCTACCGCGCGCTCCGGCGCGTCAACCCGTCGCCGTACCTCTTCCTGGTGGACCTGGGCGAGGCGAGAGCGCTGGTGGGCGCATCACCGGAGCTGCTGGTGCAGGTGCGCGACGGGGACGTGGTGGTGCGGCCCATCGCGGGCACGCGCCGCCGGGGCGGCTCCGAGGCCGAGGACCTGCGGCTGGAGAAGGAGCTGCTCGCGGACGAGAAGGAGCGCGCCGAGCACATCATGCTGGTGGACCTGGGGCGCAACGACGTGGGCCGCGTGGCCGCGCCGGGCACGGTGCGCATCGAGGACCTGATGATCATCGAGCGCTACAGCCACGTGATGCACATCGTGTCCCAGGTGCGCGGCAAGCTGGACACCACGCGCTTCGACGCGCTGGACGCCCTGGCGAGCACCTTCCCCGCGGGCACCGTGTCCGGGGCCCCCAAGATCCGCGCGATGCAGATCATCGACGAGCTGGAGCCCATGCGGCGCGGGCCCTATGCCGGCGCGGTGGGCTACCTGTCCTTCTGCGGCACGCTGGACGTGGCCATCGCGCTGCGCACCTTCTTCGTGGACGGCGACCGCACGATGTGGACCGCCGGCGCGGGGCTGGTGGCGGACTCGGACCCCATGAAGGAAGCGGACGAGACGGAGGCCAAGGCGGGCGCCATGGCCGCCGCGCTGCGCCTGGCTCGCGAAGGAGGTGGGCGGTGATCCTCGTCATCGACAACTACGACTCGTTCACCTTCAACCTGGTGCAGCTGCTCTACACGCTGGGCGCGGAGGTGAAGGTGGTGCGCAACGACGCGCTGGATGTCGCGGGCATCGCGGCGTCGGGCGCGTCGCACCTGGTGGTATCCCCGGGGCCGTGCACGCCGCACGAGGCCGGGGTGAGCGTGGCGGCCATCTCCCAGTCTCGCGTGCCGGTGCTGGGCGTGTGCCTGGGGCACCAGTCCATTGGCGCGGCGTTCGGCGGGCGGGTGGTGCGCGCGCCGGAGCCGGTGCATGGCAAGGCCGCCCACATCCGCCACGGCGGCACCGGCGTCTTTACGGGCGTGAAGCAGGGCTTCCAGGCGGCGCGCTACCACTCGCTGGTGGTGGCCGCGGACTCCATGCCCTCGGAGCTGGAGGCCACGGCGTGGAGCCAGGATGGCCTGGTGATGGCGCTGCGCCACCGGTCGCGTCCGGTGGTGGGCCTGCAGTTCCATCCGGAGAGCGTGCTCACGCCGGAGGGCCCGTCGCTGGTGCGCAACTTCCTGGAGGGGAAGCTGTAGCGGACGTCAGTCCGTCAGGTGCGTGGTGTCGTTCCAGCTCACGAGGACCGGCTGGCTGCCGCCGGCCTCGGAGCCCAGCACGCTGATGGACGCCGTGCCCAGGTGGAAGAGCCTGCCTCCGTCCGGGGGCAGGCCCAGCCAGCGCGAGGCGAGGATGCGCAGCATGTGCCCGTGGGAGAAGAGGAGCACGTCGTCCTGGAGGGCTCGCGCCTCCGCGATGATGCGGTCCGCGCGGGCGCCCACCTCCTCCATGGTCTCGCCGTTGGGGACGCCGTCCTTCCACAGCGTCCAGCCCGGGCGCGTGGTGCGGATGTCCGCGCCGGTGCGCCCCTCGTAGTCGCCGTAGTCGAACTCCCTCAGGTCGTCCTTCTTCCGGGCCACGTCGCCGTAGCCCGCGAGCACGCACGTCTCCAGTGCGCGCGTCAGCGGGCTGGTCCACACGGCGGCGAAGCGCCACTTGCTCAGCGGCGCGCGGAGCCGCTCCGCCATCCGGCGGCCTTCTTCCAGCAGCGGCAGGTCCGTGCGGCCGGTGTGCTGACTGCTGCGGCTCCACTCCGTCTCACCGTGACGGACGAGGACCACCTGGGGCGCGCGTGTGTTCATGGCGCCAATCTGCGTCAGCCCCTGCTGGGACGGGAGGGAAAAGTGCTGGCGCTACCGCCTGCGTGTTCGCCACTCCTCACGGCTCTGCCCCCAGATCTCCATGTCGTGGTCGTTGTAGGGCGGAGGCAGCATGCCCACGCGCAGGAAGCGCGAACCCAGCCGGCGGGCCACCTGCTTCGAGGGCTCATTGGGCGGGGAGATGGAGTGGATGACCTCCGTCCACCCCAGGTGCTCGAAGGCCCAGTCGATGGCGGCGGCGGCGCCCTCCGTCGCGTAGCCCTTGCCCCACGCGTCGCGCGACAGACCCCAGCCCACCTCCGGGCCCGGCCAGTCCGCGGGCTGCCACGGGCCGAGCCGGCCCACCCATTGGCCGGTGGCCTTCTCGAAGACGGAGAACATCGCGAACCCCTGGAGCGCCCAGGAGCCGGCCATGGCGCAGACGGCGCGCCACACGTTGGAGCGGGGCTGGACACCGCCGATGTACCGCGCGCTCTCCTCGTCCGCCATCATCGCCACGAAGCCATCCAGGTCCTGGAGGGTGGGCGGGCGCAGGATGAGGCGCGGTGTTTCGAGGGTGGGCCCCAGGATGGGCGGAGTGTGCATGTCCGGTCTCCAGGCGCCGGCGACGTGCCGGCGCGTGGAGCGGACCTTAGCGCTTCAGGCCGCGCTTGATGTCCATGCAGAGCTGCTTCGCCGCGCCCGGACCGTCCGCGTGGGCGGCCTTCACCAGCGCGCTGCCCACCACGACGCCGTCCGCGTGGGCCACCAGCGGCCGGGCCGTGTCCGCGTTGGAGATGCCGAAGCCCGCCACCACCGGCACGGACGCGGCGCGCTTCACCAGCTCCAACCGCTGCGACAGGTCCGGCGGCAGCTCCGAGCGCATGCCCGTGACGCCCGCCACGGACACGCAATACACGAAGCCCCGCGCGTCCTTCGCGATGGCCTGCGCGCGCGCGGGCGGCGTCGTGGGCGCGCACAGGGGCACCAGGTCCACGCCCTCCTTGTCGAACGCGGCGCGGATGCCGGCGCTCTCCTCGGGGGGCAGGTCCGGGAGGATGGTGCCGGCGATGCCCCGCTCGCGCGCGAGGTTCGCGTAGCGCTCCTCGCCCATGGCCATCACCACGTTGACGTAGGTCATGATGACCAGCGGCGTCTCCGGGCAGCGGCGGCGCACCTCCGGCACCACTTCGTCCAGCACGCGGCGCAGGGTGGCGCCGGCCTTCAGCGCCCGCTCGGACGCGGCCTGGATGACGGGGCCGTCCGCGATGGGGTCGCTGAACGCCACGCCAATCTCCAGCACGTCCGCGCCGCCCTCCACCATGGCGGCGAACACGTCCACCGAACGGGGCAGGTCCGGGTCGCCCGCCATCGCGTACGCCACCAGCGCGCCCTCGCCGCGGGCCTTCGCCTTCGCGAACGCCTTGCCCAGCTCCGTGCTCATGACTTCACCCCCGTGGCCGGCGGCACGCCGCGCGCCGAGATGGTCGCCACGTCCTTGTCGCCGCGGCCCGAGCAGTTGATGACCAGGTGCTTGCCCTTGCCCAGGTCGCGGGCCAGCGAGCGCGCCGCCGCGAACGCGTGCGACGTCTCCAGCGCGGGGAGGATGCCCTCCAGGCGCGCGACCTCGTAGAAGGCGGCGAGCGCCTCGTCGTCCGTGGCGGTGCGCACCTCCATGCGCCCCGTCTTCGCCAGGTGCGCCAGCTCCGGCCCCACGCCCGGGTAGTCCAGGCCGGCGGAGATGCTGTGCGCCTCCTGAATCTGGCCGTGCTCGTCCTGGAGCACCAGCGAGCGCGAGCCGTGCAGCACGCCCTCGGTGCCCAGCGTCAGCGACGCGCCGTGCTGGCCGGAGTCCAGGCCGTGGCCCCCGGCCTCCACGCCCACGAGCCGCACCTCCGCGTCCGGGATGAAGGGGTGCAGCGCGCCGATGGCGTTCGAGCCGCCGCCCACGCACGCGATGATGGCGTCCGGCAGACGGCCCATGGCGGCCACCGTCTGCGCGCGGAGCTCGCGGCCGATGACGGATTGGAAGTCGCGCACGAGGGTGGGGTAGGGGTGCGGACCCGCCGCGCTGCCGATGACGTAGTAGGTGTCCTGCACCTGCGACACCCAGACGCGCATGGCCTCATTCATCGCGTCCTTGAGCGTGCGCGAGCCGGACTCCACCGGCCGCACCACCGCCCCCAGCGCGCGCATGCGGAAGACGTTGAGCGCCTGGCGCTCCACGTCCAGCGCGCCCATGAACACCTCGCAGGGCAGGCCGAAGAGGGCGCACGCGGTGGCGGTGGCCACGCCGTGCTGGCCGGCGCCCGTCTCCGCGATGATGCGCTTCTTGCCCATGCGCCGGGCGAGCAGCACCTGGCCCACGGTGTTGTTGATCTTGTGCGCGCCCGTGTGCGCCAGGTCCTCGCGCTTGAGCCACACCTGCGCGCCGCCCCAGGCCTCCGTGAGGCGGTGCGCGGGCGTCAGCGTGGTGGGGCGGCCCACGTACTCGCGCAGCACGCGGGTGACCTCGTCACCGAAGGACGCGTCCGCCCGCGCCTTCGCGTAGGCCTCTTCCAGTTCGAGCAGCGCCGGGACCAGCGTCTCCGGCACATAGCGTCCGCCGTAACGGCCGAAGCGGCCCACGGCAGTGTCCGTCGTCATGGCACGACTCCTCAGAGGTTGAGGGACCGGACCGTGCGCACGAAGGCGCGCACCGCGTCCAGGTCCTTGATGCCAGGGGAGGACTCCACCCCGCTGGCCACGTCCACACCGTAGGGCCGGGTGGCCTTCACGGCCTCGGCCACGTTGGAAGGCTTGAGGCCGCCCGCCACCAGCACGGGCAGGCCGCAGTCCGAAAGCTGCCTCACCAGCGACCAGTCGAAGGTGACGCCGCCGCCGCCGTAGCCCGGGGCCGCGCCGTCCAGCAGCAGCCCCGCCACGTCGCCCACGCCCACGTAGGTCCGGGCGAGCGCGACGTCGTCCGGTCCGCGCACGCGCAGCGCCTTGATGACGGGCACGCCGTAGCCGGAGCAGGCCTCGGGCGGCTCGTCGCCGTGGAGCTGCACGGCGGTGAGGCCGCACTCGCGCACGCGCGCGCGGATGTCCTCCGGCTTCGCGTTGACGAACACGCCCACCACGGCGGCCAGAGGAGGCCGCGTGCGCGCGAGCGCCGTCGCCGTGGCCAGGTCCACGAAGCGGGGCGAGGGCGGATGGAAGTTGAGCCCCATCGCGTCCGCGCCCGCGGCCCAAACGCCCTTCGCGTCCTCGACGCGCGTGACGCCGCAGACCTTCACGAGGACGTTCATGTCCCGCTGCCTTCCAGCCCGAGCAGCCGGCGCAGGGCGCGGCCTGGATCCGCGTCACGCAGGAGGGACTCCCCGACGAGCACGGCGTTGGCGCCCGCGTCGCGCGCGGCGGTGAGGTCCGCGAGGCTCTTGAGGCCGCTCTCCGCCACCAGCGCGGTGGACCGGGAGCGCAGCGCGGGCATCACCCGGAGCGCCGTGCCGGTGTCCGTCTTCAGCGTGGCGAGGTCGCGGTTGTTGAGGCCGATGATGGTCGCGCCCGCGGCGAGCGCGCGTTCGGCGTGCGCCTCCGTGTGGGCCTCCACGAGCGCGGCCACGCGCACCTGCTTCGCGGCGGCGAGCATCTCGCGGAGCTCCGCATCCCCGAGCGCGTCCGCGATGAGCAGCACCGCGTCCGCGCCCCAGGCCGCGCTCTCCTCCACGTCGCTGGCGGCGACGAGGAAGTCCTTGCGCAGCACGGGGATGGAGACGGCGGCCCGGACCGCGACCAGGTCCTCCAGGCTGCCGCCGAAGTCCGGCCCGTCGGTGAGCACGCTGATGGCGCACGCGCCGGCGGCCTCATAGGAACGGGCCACCGCGACCACGTCCCCGTGGGGGAAGGCGCCACCCGAAGGGCTCTTGCGCTTCACCTCCGCGATGACGTTGACCGGATGTCCCACGCGCCGCACCAGCGCCTGGGCGAAGTCCCGCGTCGGGGGCTGCGCGCCGTGCGTGGGAGGAGGGCGCGTGCCCTGCTCCCGGCGCTTGCGCGCCATGATGACGTCCAGCGTGCCCGGTGCTTCCACGGGCTTCGCTGGCGAGGATGGGGTCGTCATGACGGCATGCCTCGCGTACGCGGAGCCGCCGCCGGTTTCACGTCCGGGGGGCGCGCCGTCATGCCGCGACCCTCCGGATGAGCGCCGTGAGCTTGCGTTCGGCGGCCCCGGAGTCGATGGCGTGCTCGGCCCGCTTCACGCCCTCCTTCAAGTCGTTCGCCAGCCCCACGATGAGCAGCGCGGCGGCCGCGTTGAGCAGCACCGCCGTGCGCACGCCGTCGCGCTCTCCCGCGAGCAGCGCGCGCAGGCGCTTCGCGTTCTCCTCCGCGTCGCCCCCGGCGATGGACTCACGCGTCACCGTGGAGAGGCCCGCGTCCTCCGGCGTCACCGTGAAGCGGCGCACGGTGCCGTCCTCGCACAGCTCCGCGACCTCCGTGGGCGCGCACGGTGAAATCTCATCCAGCCCGTCGTGCCCGTGCACCACCCAGGCGCGCCGGCTGCCCAGCCGCCCCAGCACCCGCGCGGTCTGCTCCACGCGCTGCCGGTCGAACGTGCCCAGGAGCTGGTAGCGAGCCCCCGCGGGGTTCGTCAGCGGCCCCAGCAGGTTGAACACGCTGTGGAACCCCAGGTCCTTGCGCGCCTGCGCCACGTGCTTCAAGGCACTGTGGTGCGAGGGCGCGAAGAGGAAGCCCACCCCGTGCTCGTCGATGTCTCGCGCCACCTGCGCGTGCGCCCGGTCCATGGACACGCCCAGCGCCGCCAGCACGTCCGCGCTGCCGCAGCGGCTGGAGACCGCGCGGTTGCCGTGCTTGGCCACCGTCGCTCCCGCCCCGGCGACCACGAAGGCCACCGCGGTGGAGATGTTGAAGGTGTGCGCCCCATCACCCCCCGTACCGCAGGTGTCGAGCACCACCTCCGCCTGGGGCGCAATCTTCGCCGCGCAGGCCCGCATGGCCTCCGCCGCGCCGAGGATCTCGTCCTCGGTCTCCCCCTTCATGCGCAACGCGGCCGCCAGCGCACCGACCTGCGCGGCGGAGGCCTCGCCCGCGAGCATCTGGCCCATGACAGAGGCCATCTCCTCGCGGGAGAGGTCGCGCCGGCCCACCACCTTGCCCAGCGCTTCCTTGAGCGTCATGGGCTATCCCAACCTGACCGTTTCGCGTCCCATCGCGGCGGCGATGGCGCGCACCTCGCCCATGGCCTTCTCGAACTCGGAGAAGTCCAGCGACTGGAAGCCGTCCGACTTCGCGCGCGGCGGATCCGGATGCACCTCCACGATGAGGCCGTCCGCGCCCGCGGCGACCGCGGCCCGCATCATCGCGGGCACGGCCTTGCGCACGCCGATGCCGTGCGACGGATCCACGAACACCGGCAGGTGCGTGAGCGCCTTGAGCATGGGCACCGCGTTCAGGTCCAGCGTGTTGCGCGTCATCGTCTCGAACGTGCGGATGCCGCGCTCGCAGAGGATGACCTGCGTGTTGCCGCGCGCGACGATGTACTCGGCCGCCATCAAGAGTTCCTTGAGGGTCGCGCTGATGCCGCGCTTGAGCAGCACGGGCTTGCGCGTCTCGCCCACCGCCTCCAGCAGGCTGAAGTTCTGCATGTTACGCGCGCCGACCTGGAGGATGTCGGTGTGCTCCACGACGGAGGCCAGCGTCGCCGTGTCCTTCACCTCCGTCGTCACCAGCAGGCCCGTCTCCTTGCGCGCCTCCGCGAGGAGCGCCAGGCCGTCGCCCTTGAGGCCCTGGAACTCGTAGGGGCTGGTGCGGGGCTTGAACGCGCCGCCGCGCAGCATGGTGGCGCCCGCCTTCTTCACCGCCTGGGCGGTGGAGATGATCTGCTCGCGCGACTCCACGGAGCAGGGGCCCGCGATGACGTGGATGGCGGCGCCACCGAGCGTGAGGTCGCCCACGCGCACCTGGCTGTCCTCCTGCTTCACCTCACGGCTGACGAGCTTGAACGGCTGGGAGATGGGGACCGCGTCCGCGACGCCGGGCAGCACGAGGAAGGGCTCCGGTTCCACCGCGCCCGGGTTGCCGGTGATGCCGATGGCGGTGCGGGAGCCTCCTGGGATCGCGTGCGGATGCCAGCCGCGGCGGCGGATCTCATCGTTCACTCGCTCGATGTCCTGGGCCGTCGCGTCGGGGCGCATCACGATCAACATGGGGAAACTCCTGCTCTTTCTCTCCAAAGGGCACGCGGGCGGATGCCTGCGTGGGGATGCCTGGAGCACCGTGCACGGCAAAACCTTTGCCGGAACTGTCGGATGCCCGCAACCGAACTGGAGTCTCGCTTGCACGTCCTGGCGTTATCAAGCCAGGGTCCGCACGCTCGCTGGACGGGAGGCGGACCATGGCGAAGCGGCCCGGGGTCATCGTGGTGGGAGGTGGGCTCGCGGGCCTGGCGTGCGCGACGGCGCTGCTCGACGCGCGCGTGGACGCGCACGTGCTGGAAGCAGGGGACGCACCGGGCGGCAGAGTGCGCACCGACTCGCACGAAGGGTTCCTGCTGGACCGAGGCTTCCAGGTGTACCTCACGGCCTACCCGGAAGGTCGGCGGGTGCTGGACCTCAAGGCCCTGGCGCTCCAACGCTTCATGCCGGGCGCCAAGGTGTGGCGGGGTGGGCGGCTGCACACGCTGGCGGACCCGCTGCGGCGGCCCGTCATCGCGATGTCACATCTGTTCGACGCGCCGGGGGGCCTGACGGACAAGCTGCGCGTGTTGGAGCTGCGGCAGCACGCCACGTCCGGCGAGCTGAGCGACTTGTGGCAGCGGCCCCAGCAGGAGTCGCGGCGCTTGCTGGGCGACCTGGGCTTCTCCGAGGAGATGCTCGAGGCGTTCTTCACGCCCTTCTTCGGCGGCATCTTCCTGGAGCGTGGGCTGACGACGTCCAGCCGGATGCTGGAGTTCGTGTTCCGGATGTTCGCGACGGGCCACGCGGCCGTCCCCGCGGAGGGCATGGGCGCCATCCCCGACCAGCTGGCGGCGAGGCTGCCGTCCGCCGCGCTGCGGATGCGCGTGCGCGTGGAGGAGGTGTGGGGGCACCGCGTGCGGCTGCCGGGCGGGGAGCTGGTGCACGCGGACGCGGTCGTGGTGGCGACGGATCCAACCACCGCGGCGTCGCTGCTCGTGGGCATGCCCGCGCCCCGGATGAACCGCGTGACGTGCCTGTACTTCGCCGCGCCGGAGCCGCCGGTGGAGGGGCCGTGGCTCGTGCTCGACGGCGAGGGGCGCGGGCCGGTGAACAACGTGGCGGTGATGAGCGAGGTGTCCGCTACGTACGCGCCCAAGGGGCAGGCGCTGGTGTCCGTGTCGGTGGTGGGTGACGCGGGCGGCGCGGAGTCACTGGAGGCTCGCGTGCGCGCGCAGCTCACGGAGTGGTTCGGCGCGGCGGTGTCCGCGTGGCGGCATCTGCGCAGCTATGTCATTCCGGACGCACTGCCCGCGCAGCCGCCGTCCGCGCTGGTGGAGCCGCACCGGCCCGTGCGGCTGGCCGCGGGGCTCTACGTGTGCGGAGACCATCGCGAGAACGCGTCGATTGACGGCGCGCTCGCGTCGGGGCGCCGCGCCGCGGAGGCGGTGTTGCTGGACCTGGGCCGTTGAGTCGTCAGCGCTCCGCGAAAGACTGCCATTCATGAAGAGCAGCCAGCCAGGCGTCGGGCGGCTGGACGCATTGCCCGCAGCGGACCTAGGGTCGGACGCGCACCTCGTACTTCCAAGGACTTCGTTCATGCTCCGCCGCCTTGCCCTCCTGGGATTGCTCGGCCTCGTGGCCTGTCCCGGCAGCAACAGCACCGACGATGATGACGACACCAACACCAACGCGTCGAAGGGTGCCGTCTCGGGAACCCTGCAGCCGTTCCAGGCCGGCTCCTCCTCCGCGAACGGCGGGTCGTCGCTGGATGCGTTCTTCTCCCTGCCGGGCGCGAAGAACCTGTCCCAGAAGGTCTCCAATGCCCTGGCGGCGCGGGGCGTGTGGCGCACGGGCATCCCGTCCAAGCCGCTGACGCACCAGGCGTCGCTGCTGCCGGGGGAGCTCATCGTCCACTTCGACACGCCCAACCTGTCCGCCGAGGAGGCCGTCGCGCGGGCGCGCGTCGCGGGCTACCACGTGGTGCACCAGGCCTTCCTGAGCGAGACGCAGCACCTGCTCCGCTATGAGGTGAGCCAGCCCCAGGCGATGTCCGGCGCCGCGCCCACCGTGCGCGCCCTCACCGAGGCCGAGCACGTGCGCGTGCTCCAGCAGGTGCAGGCCGCGCAGGGCGTGCAGAACGCGGAGAGCAACCTGCGCGTGCGGGCGCTGGCCGTGCCGAATGATCCGCTCTATTCGCGGCAGTGGCACTACAAGAACATGAACCTGCCGGCGGCCTGGGACCTGGGCACGGGCAGCGAGTCCATTGTCGTGGCGGTGGTGGACACCGGCATCACGAAGCACCCGGACCTGGACTCGCGCGTGCTGCCCGGCATCGACCTCATCTCCAGCGCCGCCAACGCGGGCGACGGCGACGGCGTGGACAACGACCCGACGGACAACGGCAAGGACCTGCCCAACGGCGGCTCATCGTTCCACGGCACGCACGTGGCGGGGACCATCGGCGCGTCGTCCAACAACGGCGTGGGCGTGGCGGGTGTCACCTGGTCCGGACGGACCATCCTGCCGGTGCGCGTGCTGGGCACGCAGGGCGGCTCGCTGGCGGACATCATCGCGGGCATCACCTGGGCCAGCGGCGGCTCTGTCCCCGGCGTGCGGGCGAACACCACGCCCGCGCGGGTCATCAACATGAGCCTGGGTGGCACCGGTTCCGCGTCTTCGGAGATGCAGGCCGCCATCAACGCGGCCATCGCTCGCAAGGCCATCCTGGTGGTGGCCGCGGGCAACGAGAACTCGAATACCTCCAACAGCTTCCCCTGCAACCAGCAGAACGTCATCTGCGTGGGGGCGGTGCGCTTCAACGGCAAGCGCGCCAACTACTCCAACTTCGGCACGCAGGTGGACGTGATGGCCACCGGTGGCCAGACGAGCGAGGACCGCAACGGCGACGGCTTCCCGGACGGCGTGCTGTCCACGCTGCCCAACAGCAGCAACCAGCCCTCGTATGAGTGGTACCAGGGCACCAGCATGGCCACCCCGCACGTGGCGGGCATCGTCGCGCTGATGCTGGCGCAGGACCCCACCCTCACGGCGGCGGAGGTGGAGAGCATCCTGAAGGAGACCGCGGACACGTCCAGCCAGTGCTCCGAGGGCTGTGGCGCGGGCCTGGTGGACGCGTACGCCGCCGTGCTGCGCGCCAAGGGCGGCGGGGACCCGGCGAAGCCGCCGAAGCTGTCCATCACCACCACGCAGCTGTCCTTCACCGGCACGTCCTCGCAGGCGCTGACGGTGCGCAACAACGGCGGCGGCACGCTGCAGGTGGGCGTGGGCGTCTCCGGCGCCAACGCCTCCTCGGTGTCCGTCTCCAGCACGTCGCTGTCCATCCCCGCGTACAAGTCCGCGTCGCTGAACGTGAGCGTCAATCCGGGCTCGCTGCCGGCGGGCAACTACGTGGCGCAGGTGGACCTCACTGGCGCGTCGGGCGCGGGCAACGCGCAGGTGCTGGTGAAGTTCCGCGTGGGGGCCACGAATGACAAGGACGCGGTCGTCGGGTTCGCGTACCTGGACGCCGCGGGCGAGGTGCAGGTCGACGACGACGGCATCGCCCTGGTGCCCGCGGCCGGTGGGTACAACTACAACGTGAAGCTGACCCCGCACGACTACCTGGTGCTGGCGTCCATCGACGACAATGACGATGGGAACTACTTCGGCGACGGCGACCGCGTGGGCTTCTGGCGTGACGTCACCCAGGTGGAGACGGTGACGGTCTCCAAGGGCCGGACGGCCAGCGGCATCAGCTTCACCCTGGTGCCGTACCAGTCGGACGACGACCACTCCACTCCGTCGAAGATTGGAGCGCCCTGCACCAGCAGCAGCGAGTGCGGCACCAACGGCATGTGCGCCACGGGCACGTTTTTCCCGGGCGGCTACTGCACCCAGGACTGTCTGTCGTCGAGCTGCCCGGCGGGCTCCGCCTGCTACAGCAACTCGTCCGGCTCCAGCGCCTACTGCTTCGCGTCGTGTACGCCGGGGGCTTCCGGAGTGTGCCGCTCCGGCTACGTGTGCAGCGACGATGGCGCGGGCAACGGCGTGTGCCTCACCCCGTGACGTGAAGCGTCCACTGGCGGCACGCGGATGAACGCGTCCGCCGGTGGGCCTCGCGCCGGGCTACGCTGCCGCGCGCGATGACTGCTTCTTCCGTTGGACCGCCGGCAGCTGGCGGGGCGGCCCTGCCGGTCTGGCGGGCCGCGGCCGCTGGCGGCGTGCTGGCCTGGACGGCGCTGGTGCACGTGCACCCGCCGCGCTTCTTCGCCGTCGCCTCCGTCTTCTGCGCCGCGTGGCTCGCGGTGACGTGGCGGGCGATGGGCCCCTGGCGGAGGCCGCCTCCCTCCCTGTCGCCGTCGGACGCCGCGTGGGGCACCGCCCAGGCGGTGGTGCTGTACGCGGGCGCGAGGGCCTTCCTGTGGGCCTCCTGCGGCGGCCTCACGGACGCGCTCTGCGGACCGCTGCAAGCCATCTACTCGACGTTCGGCACGGGGTCGTTGGGGATGGCGCTGGCCCTGGTGCTGCTGCTCGTTCCCGCGGAGGAGCTGTTCTGGCGTGGATGGGTGCAGGGCGCGCTGCGGCCCCGGCTGGGGCGGTGGGGCGCCGTCGTTGGGGCTGCGGTGCTGTCGAGCCTGGTGCTGCTGGGCTTCGGTGAGCCGCTGCTGGCCCTGGCCGCGCTGCCCACGTCGCTTGCCTGGGGCGCGCTGGCCGAGTGGCGCCGGACGCCCCTCGCGTCATGGGTGAGCCATGCCCTGTGGGACGTGCTCATCGTCGTGGTGTGGCCCGCGACGTGACACGATGCGCGCCATGGCTTCGGCTCCTGTAATCGTCGTCTTCGGCGCGGGCAGCATCGGTTGTTACGTGGGCGGGCGGCTCGCCGCGACGGGCGCGACGGTGCGCTTCATCGGCCGCGAGCGCATCGTCGGGGAGGTGCGCGCGCACGGCCTGCACCTGACGGACTGGCAGGGCGCGGACCTGAAGGTGCCCGCGGCGGACGTGCGCATCGGCACGGAGCCGGACGCGCTGGCCTCGGCGGACCTGGTGCTCGTCACGGTGAAGTCCGCGGCGACGGAGGACGCGGCACGGACGCTCGCCTCGAGGCTCAAGCCCGGGACCCTCGTCATCAGCTTCCAGAACGGGCTGCACAACGCGGAGGTGCTGCGCGGGCTGCTGCGCGGCCGCCCGGTGCTCACGGGGATGGTGCCCTTCAACGTCGCGGCGCAGGGACAGGGCCACTTCCATGCGGGCTCGGAAGGGACGCTGGAGGTGGAGCGGCACGCGGCGCTCGCGCCGTTCGTGGAGGCCTTCGCGCGCGCGGGGCTGCCGTTGAAGCAGCACGCGGACATTGTCGCGGTGCAGTGGGCGAAGCTGCTCTTCAACCTCAACAACGCGCTCAACGCGTTGGCTGACCTGCCGCTGAAGGAGGAGCTGTCCCAGCGCGCGTGGCGGCGGTGCCTGGCGCTCGCTCAAGGCGAGGCGTTCGCGGTGCTGGCGCGTGCCGGGGTGAAGCCCGCGCGGCTGACGCCGTTGCCGCCGGGGTGGATCCCCCTGCTGCTGCTCTCACCGGACGCGGTGTTCGCGACGCTGGCGAAGAAGATGCTGGCCATCGACCCGAAGGCGCGCTCGTCCATGTGGGACGACCTGCATGCGGGGCGCAAGACGGAGGTGGACTATCTCAATGGCGAGGTGGTCCGGCTGGCCTCGAAGCACGGCCTGCGCGCCCCCGTGAACGCCCGGCTCGTGGCGCTCATCCACGAAGCGGAAGCGGGGAACCACCGCGCATGGACCGGCGAGGCGCTGCTCGCGGACCTGGAGAGCGCGAAGCGGTAGGCAGCACGCACGGCGTGGCGGGTCCGAAGCTCCCGCCACGCCCTGGGGCGTGGCTCAGCCCTGCCGCGGCTGCGCCGCCGTCGTCGCGGCGGGCGGCGGCACCTGGGCGGCGGCCGGGACGCCGTTGCCCGGGGCCGTCTCCGTGCTCGAAGCCACCTGGGTGAGCAGCGCCGTCATGCGCCGGGCGAAGCGGTTCGGGTCGCTCAGCGGGCTGCCCTCGGTGAGCAGCGCCTGGTCGTGGAGCAGCTCAATCCACTCGCCCACCTGCGGCGCGGCCGGGTCGCGCGCGATGAGCCCGCGCAGGTGCTCGATGACCGGGTGCTTGGGGTTGACCTCCAGGATGCGCTTGATGCGCGGCATCCCCTTGCCGCGCTCCTTGAGCAGGCGCTCCAGGTAGGCCGGCGTGCCGCCCTCCGACACCACCAGGCACACCGGCGAGTCCGTGAGCCGGTCCGACACGCGCACCTCGCGCACGTCCTCCTTCAGCACGTCCTTCATCTTGTCCGTCAGCCCCTTGAGCCCCTCGGACACCTGCTCCTTGGCCTTCTTCTCCTCGTCCGTGGACTGGAGCTTCAGGTCCGCGTTGAGCGCGGAGACCAGCGGCTTGCCCTGGAACTCGCGCAGGCCCTGCGCGGCCCACTCGTCCACCGGGTCCGTCATGAAGAGCACCTCGTAGCCGCGCTGCTTCAGCGCCTCCAGGTGCGGGCTGTCCGCCACCGCCTTCCGGCTCTCGCCGTAGACGTAATAGATGGCCTCCTGGCCCTCCTTCATGCGGCCCACGTAGTCCGCGAGCGACGTGAGCCCCTCCTCGCGCGAGGACTCGTAGCGCACCAGCGCGCCCAGCTTCTCGCGGTACTCCGTCTCCAGCGTCAGGCCCTCCTTCAGCACCGTGCCGAAGGACTCCCAGAACGCGCGGTAGTCGTCCGGCTTGTCCTTGGCCAGCTTCTCCAGGAGGTCCAGCGACTTCTTCACCACGTGCTTGCGGATGGCGCGCACCACCGCCGAGTCCTGCAACATCTCACGCGACACGTTGAGCGGCAGGTCGTCCGAGTCGATGACGCCGCGCACGAAGCGCAGCCACTGCGGCACCAGGTCCTCGCAGCGGTCCATGATGAACACGCGCTTCACGAAGAGCCGCACGCCGCGCTGCTGCTGCGAGTTCAGGTCGAACGGCGGGTGCCTGGGCACGAAGAGCAGGCCGGTGAACTGCTGCGTGCCGTCCGCCTTGAAGTGCGTCCACGCCAGCGGCTTGTCGAAGTCGTGCGTCAGGTGCTTGTAGAACTCCTGGTACTGCTCGTCCGTGATTTCGCCCTTCGCGCGCTGCCAGAGGGCGCTGGCCTTGTTCACCACCTCCAGCGCGGACTCCGTGGCCTGCGTGTCCCCGCTGCCCACGTGCTTCGTCACCTGGAGCTTGATGGGGTGGCCCACGTAGTCCGAGTACTGGGTGATGAGCTCACGCAGCCGCCACTCACCCAGGAACTCCTTCTGGTCCGCCTTCAGGTGCAGCGTGATGGCGGTGCCGCGCGTGGCCTTCTGCGCGGGCTCCACCGTGAAGGTGCCGTGCGCCTCCGACGCCCACTTCCACGCGTCCGTCGCACCCGCGGCGCGGCTCACCACCTCCACCCGGTCCGCGACGAGGTACGCGCTGTAGAAGCCCACGCCGAACTGGCCGATGAGCTGCATGTCCTTCTGGCCCTTCTGCGCCAGCGCCTGGAGGAACTCGCGCGAGCCCGAGTGCGCGATGGTGCCCAGGTTCTTCACCAGCTCGTCATGCGTCATGCCGATGCCGGTGTCCTCGATGGTGAGGGTGCCCTTGTCGGCGTCGGGCAGGATGCGCAGCTCCAGGGCGGGCTCGTCCTTGAGCAGCTCCGGCTCCGTGATGGAGCGGAAGCGCAGCCGGTCCAGCGCGTCGGACGCGTTGGACACCAGCTCCCGGAGGAAGATCTCCTGGTGGCTGTAGAGAGAGTTGATGACCAGGCTCAGGAGCTGCTGGATCTCCGCCTGGAAGGAATGGGTTTCCCGCTGGGGATGGGTCTCTGCGGACATGAAGGCCTCCGGGCGCGGGCTGGAACGCGCCAATGCCCTTCCCCATAACCATGCCCGCCGGCTTGTCGAGAAGAGGCAATCCGCCGCCACCCGCCGCTGGGAGACCGGGGCGGGTTGGGGTAGGGAAGGGGTATGCCCAAGTCCAGAACCCTGCTGCCCCTGCTCGGCGCGATGCTCCTGTCGGGCGCCGCCCCTGCCCAGGAAGCCCCCGCCCGCCTGCCCGACGCCCCGACGCTGAAGCGGATGACGGCGCGCTTCGCCCCCGTGGACGTCAAGGTGGACGTGTCCAAGCTGCCGGACGCGGAGAAGCGCGCCCTGGCCAAGATACTCCAGGCCGCGAAGATCATGGACCCGCTCTTCCTGAGCCAGGCGTGGGCGGGCAACCCGACGCTGCTGTTGGACCTGGTGGAGGACACCACGCCCCTGGGCAAGGAGCGGCTGCACGCGTTCCTCCTCAACAAGGGCCCCTGGTCGCGCCTGGACGAAGCGAAGCCGTTCATCCCCGGCGTGCCGCCCAAGCCGGACGAGGGCAACTTCTATCCCGCCGGCGCCACCAAGGCGGAGGTGGAGGCGTGGGTGAAGAGCCTGCCAGAGGCGCAGCAGCACGCGGCCACGGGCTTCTTCACCACGGTGCGCAAGGGGCCTGACGGCAAGTTCCTCACCGTCCCCTACAGCGTGGAGTACCAGGGTGAGCTGGGCATGGCCGCGAAGCTCTTGCGCGAGGCCGCGGCGCTCACCCAGCAGCCGACGTTGAAGCGCTTCCTGGAGACGCGCGCGGAGGCGTTCCTGTCCAACGACTACTACGCGAGCGAGGTCGCGTGGATGGAGCTGGACGCGAGCGTGGAGCCCACCATCGGGCCCTACGAGGTCTACGAGGACGGCTGGTTCAACTACAAGGCCGCGTTCGAGGCCTTCATCGGCGTGCGCGACGAAGCGGAGACGCAGAAGCTGGCGAAGTTCAGCGCGGAGCTTCAGGAGCTGGAGAACAACCTCCCGATCGAGCCCGCCCTGCGCAACCCCAAGCTGGGGGCGCTGGCTCCCATCCGCGTCATCAACAGCCTCTATTCATCCGGCGACGGCAACCGGGGCGTGCAGACGGCGGCCTACAACCTGCCCAACGACGAGCGCGTGGCGGCGGAGAAGGGCACCAAGCGCGTGATGCTGAAGAACATCCAGGAGGCGAAGTTCCAGCGCGTGCTGGTGCCCATCGCGAAGGTGGCGCTGCCCGCGAAGGACCGCAAGGACGTGTCCTTCGACGCCTTCTTCACGCACATCCTCATGCACGAGCTGATGCACGGCCTGGGGCCCCACAACGTCACCGTGGCCGGGAAGCAGACGACGGTGCGTCAGGCGCTGCAGGCGTCCTCCAGCGCCATTGAAGAGGCCAAGGCGGACATCTCCGGCCTGTGGGCGCTCCAGCGGCTGGTGGACAAGGGCACGCTGGACAAGGAGCTGCAGCGGACCATGTACACGACGTTCCTCGCGTCCGCGTTCCGCTCCATCCGCTTCGGCATCGACGAGGCGCACGGCAAGGGCATCGCGCTGCAGCTCAACCACTTCCTGGACACCGGCGCGGTGAAGGTGAACGCGGACGGCACCTTCGAGGTGGTGCCGGACAAGATGCAGGCCTCCGTCACGTCGCTGACGAACCAGCTGATGTCGCTCCAGGCCAAGGGCGACCGCGCCGCCGCCGAGGAGCTGCTCGCGAAGCAGGGCGTGGTGCGCCCCTCCGTGCAGAAGGTGCTGGAGAAGCTGAAGAACGTGCCGGTGGACATCGAGCCGCGCTACGTCACCGCCGAGTCGCTGGTGAAGGACTTCGGCGCCCCGGCCACGAAGTCCGCGGCGAAGTAGCGGCCCGGCCAGGCCCCGTCCCGCCCGCACGCTCGTCGCGTGCGGATGGCGCGGGGCCCGTCCAGTAAGGGAGCCATGGTGTCCGAGTCCTCCACGCGTCCTCCGTCCCCCGACCCCTGGGGCGTCGCGCTCGCGCTCGCGGTGGTGGGCGCGTGGGGCGGGCACCTGGCGTGGATGCTGGCGGGCCCGGCGCGGCCGTGGGGCTCACCGCTCCCCTGGCTGCACGTCCTCGTGCAGATGTGGCTGTCCACCGGGCTCTTCATCACCGGGCATGACGCCATGCACGGCACCGTGTCCCTGAACCGCCGGGTGAACACGGGGGTGGGCTTTCTGGCCTGCTTCCTCTTCGCGGGGATGTCCTACCGCCGGCTGGTGGTGAACCACCGCGCGCACCACGCGGACCCCACGGGAGCGCACGACCCGGACTTCGCGGCCCGGGGGCTGTCATTCTGGCCGTGGTTCGGGGCCTTCATGGTGCGCTACACGACGTGGCCGCAGATCGCGGTCATGGCGCTGAAGTTCAACGCGCTGCTCTGGCTGGGCGTGCCCCAGGCGCGCATCCTGGCCTTCTGGGTGCTGCCGTCGGTGCTGGCCACCGTGCAGCTCTTCTACTTCGGCACCTACCTGCCCCACCGGCGTCCGGACGCGGAGGGCATGGCGCCGCACCATGCGCGCACCCTGCCGCGCAACCACCTGTGGGCCCTGCTGTCGTGCTTCTTCTTCGGCTACCACTGGGAACACCACCACTCCCCCGGTACGCCCTGGTGGCGGCTGTGGCGGGTGAAGGACGCCCGGCGGTAACCGGAAAAGGCGCTGGGGCGTTATAGAGGGAGCCATGCGCGACAAGCTTCCTCCCGAGCCCCCCGGCTCCGAAGTCACGCCCGAGAAGCTCTACCTGCGCCGCCGCGAGTTCATCAAGAACACGGCCCTGTTCGCGGGGACGGCCGCCGTGGTGGGCGGCGGGCTGTACCTGCTGGGGATGAAGCGCACGAGCCCCATGGACGGCTTCGTGCCGGACGCGGGCGCGGTGGACCAGCCGGTGGCGCCCGCCCAGGGCCTCTTCGACACGGGCGAGCCGCGCACGCCCTACGAGGACGTCACCACCTACAACAACTTCTACGAGTTCGGCCTCGACAAGAACGACCCGGCCCGCCGCGCGCACCTCTTGAAGACGCGGCCGTGGACCGTCGTCATCGACGGCGAGGTGCACAAGCCGTGGACGGTGGACGTGGATCAGCTCATCGCCGCCTTCCCGCTGGAGGAGCGCGTCTACCGGATGCGCTGCGTGGAGGCCTGGTCCATGGTGATTCCGTGGCTGGGCCTGCCCCTGGGCAAGCTGTTGGACCGCGTGCAGCCCACGTCCTTCGCGAAGTACGTGGCCTTCACCACGCTGGAGGATCCGGAGCAGATGCCCGGCCAGAAGAGCCCGGTGCTGGACTGGCCCTATGTGGAAGGGCTGCGCCTGGACGAGGCCCGGCACCCGCTGACGCTGCTGGCCACGGGCCTGTACGGCAAGCAGCTGCCCGCGCAGAACGGCGCCCCGCTGCGGCTGGTGGTGCCGTGGAAGTACGGCTTCAAGGGCATCAAGTCCATTGTCCGCATCACGCTCACGCGCGAGCAGCCGCCCACGACGTGGAACCTCGCCAACAAGCGGGAGTACGGCTTCTACGCCAACGTCAACCCGGCGGTGGACCACCCGCGCTGGAGCCAGGCCACGGAGCGCCGCATCGGTGAGACGGCGCGCCGGCCCACGCTGCCCTTCAACGGCTACGCGGACGCCGTGGCCGACCTCTACCGCGGCATGGACCTGAAGCGGGATTTCTGAACCATGGCCTCCTCCAAGCTCCCCTGGCTCAATCCCGCTGTCGCCGTCGGAGGCCTCGCCCCGTTGCTGCAGCTCGCGGTGCAGGGGGCGCAGGGGCAGCTGGGGGCCAACGGCATCGAGTTCGCCCTCAACCAGACGGGCCTCTTCGCGCTGGCGGTGCTGCTGGCGTCGCTGGCGTGCACGCCCGTGCGGCTGTTGACGGGCTGGACGTGGCCGGCGCGCATCCGCCGCACGCTGGGCCTGCTGGCCTTCACCTACGCGGCGGCGCACCTCTTCACCTACGCGGTGTTGGATCAGGGCCTGGACGTGCGCGCCATGGTGGAGGACGTCTTCACCCGGCCCTTCATCACCGTGGGCTTCACCGCCTTCGTGCTGCTGGTGCCGCTGGCCGTCACCTCCACCAACAGGTGGGTGCGCAGGCTGGGCTTCCCGGCATGGCAGCGCCTGCACCGGCTGGCCTACGTGGCCGCGGTGCTGGGCGTGGTGCACTTCATCTGGCGGGTGAAGAAGGACGTCACGGAGCCGGTGCTCTACGGGGCCGTCCTGGCATTGCTCCTGGCCGTGCGCGTGGCCGAGGCCCTGCGCAAGCGGCGGGCGCTCGCGCGGGAGCGCCCGGCCTGAGGCTGCGCGGCGGCGCTACTTCGCGGCGGCGCGGGGCAGCGGGAGGATGGTGTCCACCAGCGTCATCAGCTGCGCGCAGCTCACCGGCTTGCGCACGAAGGCGCTGATGCCGGCCTTCTGGCCCAGGGCGCGCACCTCCGCCACGTTCGGGTCGCCCGTCATCATCAGGATGGGGACCTTGGACAGCCTCACGTTGCTGCTGGCGCGGATCTGCCCGGCGAAGTCCGCGCCGTTCATCCCGTCCATGTGGAAGTCGGTGAGGATGAGGTCCACGGGCTCCGCCTCGGCGATCTTCAGGCCCTCCTCGGCGGACTCGGCCTCCAGGAACTCGAAGCTCCGGGCCATGAGGTAGATCTTCAGCAGCGTCCGGATGGAGCGGCTGTCGTCCACCAGCAGCACGCGCTGCGCACCTGTCCCTCCCGCCGGACGGACCGAGGGGGTGCTTCCCGTGGGACGGGAGGGCGCGGTTTCAGGGGCGGAGAGGGGGCCGACCTTCATCGGATTCAGAACCTCGGGGGAGCGGAATGCCTCCAGCGGCACCGCCCATGGTCGCGGAAGGGCCCTGCGAAGTCAAAGCAACCCAGGGCCCTCCACCCCGATTTCGGGAGGGCGAAAACGACCTCAGCGCACGTCCAGCACGAAGGACTGGGACGGCACGCCCGGCAGCCCTGCGGGCTCCGCGAGCGCCGGGTCCAGCTCGTTGGGCAGCCGCCAGGTCTGCCCCGTGGACTGCAGCAGGGTGATGCTGTAGCGGCCCGGGGGCACGGCCGCGAGCGGCGCGGGCGCGGCGGGGTCGCGCGCGTCCAGCGCCTGCGGGCGGATGGCCACCACCAGCTGCGGGACGAAGACGGGCTGCGGGCGGATGCGCCCCTGCTCATCCAGCAGGGCAGGGAGCAGGGGGTCGGCCACCAGGCCGGCCGCCAGCACCACCGCGTCCGGCTTGCCGTCCTTGCCGCCGCTCGCGCGCGCGTAGTCCACGCCCTCCGCGTCCACCACGCCGTCGCGGTTGAGGTCGTTCTCGTCCACGTAGCCCGTCACGCCCTCCGCCAGCTTGCGCACGATGACGCGGGGCCAGGCGATGTCCGGCACGCCGTCGCTGTTGGCGTCGTCCGGGAGGCCGTCCTTGTTGGCATCCGCGAGCTGCACCCAGAAGCCGGGAGGCCGCTGGTCCACCGCGCCGGTGAGCACCTGCGGCGTGAGCGTCAGCAGCTTCGTCGGCGTGCTGGCGGTGTTGAACTCGCGCGGATCCGCGGTCTGGAACGCGGGCCGGTCGAAGGGCACCGTGGCCGAGTCCGAGAAGGACACGGACACGCCGGTGAGCGGCTGGGGCCAGCCGTCCGCGTCCGTGGTGATCTCCAGGACGCGCGTGGCGCTGGTGATGGGGTCCACCGCGCCGCCGCCCACGTCGCCCGCGTTGGGCTCGGAGGTGACGCCGTACCAGGGGTTGAAGTCGGGCACGTGGCAGGGCTGGGGCATGCTCCGGCAGGTGTCCGCGTCGATGAAGCCGCGCAGGATGTAGCGGCCCGGGTCCACGAGGCTCAGCGCGAACGGCGCGGTGAACGGGCCCGGGGAGTTGTCCCCCAGCGACGCGCCGAACAGCTCCGCGGCGGTGACGACGGTGAAGGCCCGAGGCCGGCCGGAGCCCGCGGGCGGCGGCGGGTTGGCCGCGTCGTAGAGGAACACGATGGCGTTGCCGCGCGCGCGCGACTGCACCACCAGGTTGCCCTCGATGCGGGCGGAGCGCGTGTGCTGGCGGCCGTCCGCGGTGGGCACCACGTCCGGGACATCACAGCCGCCGGACAGCAGCGACGTCAGCGCGAAGGCGAGGAGGGGAAGGGCGCGCTTCATGGGGTCACCGTGAGGTTGGCGAACACGCGCCGCTCGATGCGGTTGCCGAAGGGGTGCTCCGCGTGGCTGCCACCGAGCTGGCTGCCCTGCAGCGCCACGGAGACGAAGTCCTTCACCACGGTGTAGCCCACGCGGGCGTTGACGACGGTGTACGCGGGGAGGTTGTTGGCGATGAGGGCCACGCGCGTCGGGTCGGACGCGGAGGGCTCGCGCTCCACCCAGGTGGTGGAGGAGGTGAACGCCGCTTCGATGCCGAACTCCAGGTCCGTGCGCGTGCGGTAGGTGATGCCGCCGAAGAGCCGGAAGGCCGGTGTCTGGCTGCACGTGCCGCACTGGCCGTCGTCCGGCAGGTCGGAGCTGATGTGCTGGTACGCGGCGCTCGCCTTCACGCCCAGGCCGTCGATGGGGGACACGTTGATGCCCGCCTCGACGCCGCGCGCGGTGTAGATGGCGGCCTCGTTGGTGAACATGGAGCGGCCCAGCAGGTAGCTCCCGGTGCCGCGGTCATAGGACTCGCCGGCGGGCAAAGGCTGCACGGGCGACAGCGCGATGAGGTCCTTCACCGTGTTCTGGTAGAGGGCCACGTCCCAGTCCAGGCCCAGGCGCGGGGACTCACCGCGCCAGCCCAGCTCCAGCGCGTTGAGGCGCTCGGGGCGCAGCGTCCGGTTGCCGGTGGTCAGCAGGCTCACGCCGTTGACGCCCGGCACGGGCACCGGCAGCCGGGTGTAGCTCTCCAGGAACGTGGGCTCGCGGAAGGCGGTGGCCACGGACGCGCGGAAGGCGTGCCCTTCAATGGGCTGGAACACCGCGGACAGGCGCGGGGACTGCGCGAGGCCCGGGTTGCCCTTGTCGAGCAGCGGGTGCCGGTCCACGCGGTAGCTGACGATGAGGCGCAGCGGCTGCACGATGTGCCAGTCGTCCTGGACGAAGGCCGCCGCGTGGAACTCCTCGCGCAGGTCGTCCAGGTAGGTGAAGGCCACGCGCTTCAAGCGGCCCTCCACGCCGATGTTCACCTGGTGCTCGCCCGCAAGCTCGAAGCCGCGCGCGTACAGCGCTTCACCGTTGAAGACGTTGGAGGCCACCTGGATGCCCAGCGAGCGCTGACCAATGGCCTCGTACTGGGGGCCCGCGTCGCCGGACAGGTGGTTCCAGAACGCCTTGAGCTTCACCGCGCCCAGCTCCACGTCGGCCTTGGCGTACGCGCCCAGGCCGTCGATGTAGTAGTTGCGCAGCAGGCCCAGCGGATAGATCTCCGTGAGGTAGCGGTGCACGCCGCCGGAGAGGCCAATCGAGCGGCCCTCCTGGAACGTGTAGACCGTGGACAGGTTGGCGCGGGCTCCGCGCACCCCCAGGTCCGGATCCGCGGGCCCCTCCACGGCGAAGTCCGGGCGGCCGCTCGCGTAGTCGCGGGTCCACTTGTCCTCCTGGCGGTACGCGGCGGACGCGCGGTAGCGCAGGTCGCCGCTCTGGCCGTGGCTGACGAAGGAGCCCTGCACGGTGTTGCCGCCACCGCCCATGACGCCGAAGCGCGCGCGCCGGCCGGTGCCGGGGGCCTGGGTGATGATGTTGATGACGCCCAGCATGGCGTTGGCGCCGTACAGCGCGCTGCCCGGGCCGCGGATGACCTCGATGCGGTCAATCTCCTCCAGGCCGATGGGCAGCCCCGCCCACAGCGTGAGGCCGAGGAAGTCCTGGTACTCGGTGCGGCCGTCCACCAGCACCAGCACCTTGTTGGCCAGGCGCTGGTTGAAGCCGCGCAGGCTGACGTTGGCGCTGCCCACGCCCATGGCCATCACGTCCGCGCCGGGCACGCGGCGCAGGAGCTCCGGCAGCGTGGTGGCGCCGGACAGGCGGATGTCCTCCGCGGTGATGACGGTGGTGGCGTTGGGCGCCTCCAGCGAGGACTGGGCGCGGCGGCTCGCCGTCACCACGCGCTCTTCGTACGGCACCAGGCCCTGGTCCCCGGAGGTGTCGCCGGAGCCGGCGCTGCCGCTGGAGGTGGCACCGGTGGCGGGCGCGGCCGCGGGCTGCGGGGCCTGGGGCTGGGCGGAGATGGACTCCGCGCGGGCCACGGCCTTCTCCAGCCGCTCCATGAGCGCGGCCAGCTGCTGCTGGGCCTGGATGCTCGTGGGGGGCGGCGGGGGCATGGGCAGGCCGGTGGCGCTGCCCGACGTGCCCGCCTGGGTGCCGGGAGCGGGCGCCTCCGCCTGCGCGGCCTGGCGCGTGGCCTCCAGGCGCGCGACCTGGGCCTGCACGCTGGCGGCGTCCGGCGGGTTGGAGGCGAGGTAGCGCTTGTAGGCATCCAGCGCTTCCTCCAGCCGGCCCGCGTCCTGGTACGCCCGGGCGATGTTGTAGAGGACGCTGGGGTGCGGCTTGATGTTGTAGGCCTCTTCCAACTCGGCGATGCCTTCATCGAACTGCTTCTGCTCGATGAGGTTCATGCCATTGCGGAAGTGGCGGCGCGCTTCGAGGCGCGCGTCCGCCAGGGCCTCGGTCGCGCAGAGACACAGCGCGAGGAGCGCTCCACGTCGGAAGGCTGTCGGGGGATTCACTGGTACGGATTGTCCTTGTACTTGGAAGAAGCGGGGGCCGGGGGGGCGGGCTTGGGAGCCTGCTTCTTGATGCGCGTCAGCTTGATGGAAACGGGCACGGTGCTCCCCGGCTCTCCCGAGTAGACCTTGCTGAGGGGCTGGTAGCCCTCCAGCTCGAACGACACCTCCACGTCCGCCAGGCCTGGTCCATCCGGAGTGTAGGTGACGACCACCGGGGTGGTGCCGCGCACCTTGCCGGCGACCTTCACCTCCGCGCCCTGGGGCTCGCTGTCCACGTCGAAGCGGATGGGCCGGAGGATGGCCGGGTGCGGCGCCACGGCGGGAGCCTCCGCGACGGCGGCGGGCTCGCGCGCGGGCGGCGGCGCGGCGGGCGTGCGCGCCACGGGCGCGGACGGCAGCTCCTCCGCTGGCGGCTTCTGGGGCCCGCGCAGCACGAAGAAGCCCGCCACGCCCAGGCCCACGAGCAGGGACGCGCCGAAGAGGGCGATGCCCAGGCCCTTGCCGGACTTCTTCTCCGCGAGGCCGCCGCCCTCGTCCACGGAGATGTCCAGCGCCATGGTGTTGGGCGCGGGCGTGGGGCCGGAGCCCAGGTGGTGGGGGCCGGTGTGGATGCCGCTGTGCGGACCGCTGTGGGGGCCGGAGCCCACCGCGTTGAGGCCGGTGCGCGTGGCGAAGACGCCGCTGACGCCGGACGCGGACGCCGCGGCGCGCATGCCCTGGAGCACGGCGTCCATGGACGCGTAGCGGTCCACGGGGCGCTTGGCCAGGCACTTCATCACCAGCGACTCCACCTCCGCGGGCACGTTGTGGTCCGGCCACACGGTGTGGAAGGGGGGCGGCGGGTCGTTGATGTGCTTGACGATGACGTCGATGCTCTGCGCCGCCTGGAAGGGCGGGCGGCCCATCAGCGTCTGGTAGAGCACCACGCCCAGGCTGTACACGTCGCTGCGCGGGTCCGCGATGTTGCGCGCCTGCTCCGGCGCCATGTACTGCGGCGAGCCCAGGATGACGCCCGCCTGCGTGAGGGTGGTGTCCTCCTTCATCGCGGCGTCGCCCGCGAAGGACTTCACCAGGCCGAAGTCCAGGACCTTGACCACGTCGTGGTCGGACTCCTGGTTGAGGATCATCACGTTGGCGGGCTTGAGGTCGCGGTGGATGAGGCCGACCTTGTGCGCCTCGCGCAGCGAGCGGGCCACCTGCTGGCCAATGGCGAGCGCGCGCTCCCACGGCAGCGGCCCTTCCTGGGTGAGCAGCTGCGACAGCGTCAGCCCCTCCAGGTACTCCATGGCGATGTAGTAGATGCCGTCTTCCGTCTTGCCGTAGTCGATGACGGTGACGGTGTTCGGATGGCGCAGCTTCGCGGTGACGCTGGCCTCCAGGAAGAAGCGCTTCTGGAAGCCGGGGTCCTTGCCCTCGCCGCTGTACTGGGGGTTGAGGACCTTGAGCGCCACCAGCCGGTCCAACGGCGCCTGCATGGCCTTGTAGACGCGGCCCATGCCTCCGGCGCCAAGCGTCTCCAGGATGCGGAAGCGCTCGTTGAGGATCCGCCCGAGCAGGGGATCCGGCACGTCGGCGGGCGCGCCCTGGCGGCGGGCGTCGCTTTCGATCATGTGTTCCCCCAAGGCGAAGAGAAGAACGGCATACGTCGTTTCGGACCCGGCGGATGCTAGCACCGCCTTTGAAAACCGCCCAAGAGACGTGCCGCTATCTTCGCGGCGCCCCGGCGCCGAGTTTCCGGCCCGCGCCGCACGCCCGTCCTCCCGCACCTCCCGTCCTGCCGCGTCCCCGGTGGCTTTGGGAAAACGCGGAAATCAGCGTCCGTTGCCGCACAGAGCGCGGTGGTCGGCGCGTTGCGTCATCCCCGGTGGAGGGGGCGCGGGCGGGTTAGGGTTTCCGGCATGAATGCCCAGCTGTCCGCGCTGTTGTCGTCGGCGCCGCGCCATCCGCGGCGGGTGGTGTGCATGACGGAGGAGACGACGGAGGTGCTCTACCGCATTGGCGCGGGGGACCTGGTCGTCGGCGTGTCGGGGTTCACGGTGCGGCCGCCGGAGGCGCGCAAGAAGCCGAAGGTCAGCTCGTTCCTGGACGCGAACTTCGAGCGCATCCTGGAGCTGAAGCCGGACCTGGTGCTGGGCTTCAGCGACCTGCAGGCGGACATCGGCCGGGAGCTGTGCAAGCGCGGGGTGCCCGTGTACCTGTTCAACCAGCGCTCCCTCGCCGAGATCCTCCAGGCCGTGCGGCTGACGGGCGCGCTGGTGGGGCGCGCGGAGCCCGCGGAGGCACTGGCGGAGGAGCTGGAGAAGAACCTGGAGCGTCACTCGGACGCGGCGCAGTCGCTGCCGAAGCGGCCGCGCATCTTCTTCGAGGAGTGGCACGAGCCGCTCATCTCCGGCATCCGCTGGTGCTCGGAGCTGGTGGAGGTGGTGGGTGGGGTGGACGTGTGCCAGGAGTCGCGCGCGTCGCAGGGCGCGAAGGGGCGCATCTTCGACCCGGCGGAGGTGGCGAAGCGCGACCCGGAGGGCGTCATCGCCAGCTGGTGCGGGCGCAAGGCGAAGCGCGAGAAGATCGTCGCCCGGCCGGGTTGGGAGGGCGTGCGCGCGGTGCTGGACGACCAGCTCTACGAGGTCAAGAGCACGTACATCCTCCAGCCAGGGCCGGCGGCGCTTTCGGACGGGGTGGATCAGCTGGCCCGCATCGTGGCGGCCATTGCCCGGGGGGAGAAGCTGCCCATGGCCCGGCCGGGAGACCTGCGCACGGCGCTGGAGTGAGTGGGGCTGGCGGCAGGCGCGGCGCGTGACAGGATGCGCGCGTGCCGCTCTCCCTGCCCGTCCTGCTGGTCACCGTGCTCGCCGCGACCGGCGCTCCGGCGGGACAGACCTCCCCTTCCGATACGCCGCTGCCGCCCGCGCCGGATGGCTCGGGCAAGCCCCAGGAGGTCGTGCCTCCGGACGCGCCCGTGCGCTCGCCGGATGATGAGCCCTCGGGCGTGTCGAACACGGAGGTCGCCGCGCCACCGCGCGCGGAGCAGGTCCCGGTGGGGCCGGAGGGCACGCAGGCGCCCGTGGCCACCACGGAAGCCGAGAGCACGAAGAACTACGAGGACGCGCTCATCGCCTGGGGCCTGGGCGAGGTCGAGCGCCAGGTGGAGCCCGCGCCCGAGGGCAAGGTGCTGGAGGAGGTGCTCGTCACCGCGGAGGAGGTGGTCGCGCCGACGGATCCGTATCCCTCGTTCCTCAACATCTTCCACGTCCGCACCCGCGACGAGGTTGTCCGCCGGGAGGTGCTGATCTCGCCGGGGCAGCCGTACTCGGAGGCGCTCGTCGCGGAGTCGGTGCGCAACCTGCGCAAGCTGGGCCTGTTCTCCGTCGTGCGCGCGGTGCCGGTGAAGGGCAGTGCGCCGGACAAGGTCGCGCTGCTGCTGGTGACCAAGGACCTGTGGTCGCTCCGGCTCAACAACGAGTTCTCCGCCGTGGGCTCGCTGTTGCTCTACCTGCGCCTTCAGGGCACGGAGCAGAACTTCCTGGGGCGCGGCAAGAAGGTGGCGCTGGACTTCATCATGCGCCTGGACACGTTCAGCTTCGGCCAGAGCTACACGGACAAGCGCGTGCTCGGCAGCCGCTGGTCGCTGACGGAGTCCGCCGCGGTGCTGATCAATCGCGACACGGGCCGCGCGGAGGGCTCTCGCGGGAGCCTCGTGGTCAGCCGGCCGCTGTACTCGCTGGCGACGCCGTGGAGCCTGAGCACGTCCGTGGCGTGGAACATGGAGACCGCGCGGCAGTTCCGGGGCGCGGACATCTGGCAGCTCCCGTTCCCGGACGGCGACCCCATCCCGTACGTCTACAACACGCGCGAGGTGGCCGCGGGCGCCACGTACACGCGCTCCTACGGGCAGCGCTACAAGTGGAACGTGGGCATGGGCGCGGGGGCCTACCACTACGCCTACGCCGCGCCGGTGGCGTCCCACCTCACCGACGCGCAGACGGACTGGTTCCGCCGCAACTACCTGCCGCGCGCGGAGGACGCGGGGTACGCGAACTTCTCCCTCAGCGCCTTCGAGGCCCGCTACGACGTCCTTCGCAACGTGGACTCGTACACGCTGTCGGAGGACTTCCAGTTGGGGCACTCGGTGGTGGCCACGCTGCGCTACGCGCCGCCGGTGTTCCCGTCCGCGGCGCACTTCGTGGAAAGCGGCCTGTCCGTGCGCTACCGCGTGCACTGGGGCGACGCGCTCACCACCGCGTCCGCGGCCGCGTCCATCCGCCAGCAGTTCAGCGCGAGCCAGCCCGGCGTGAAGGAGGGTTGGACGAACCGCCGCTGGGCCGCGGAGCTGGTGCAGGTGTCGCCGCGCGTCCTTGGCGGGCGCTTCGTGGCGCGCGGCCTGCTGGACGTGAACATCGACGACCTGTCCGAGCGCGTGAGCCTGCTGGGCGGCAGCAACGGCCTGCGCGGCGCGGCGGTGGATGCGTACTCCGGCAAGCGGCTGCTGCTGGTGAACCTGGAGTACCGCACCGCGCCCGTCGTGGTGCGCACGGTGCACCTGGGCGGCGTGCTCTTCGTCGACTCCGGCAGCGCGTTCAACAAGCGGCCGGAGATGGTGACCACGGTGGGCGTGGGCCTGCGGCTCTTGTTCCCGCAGTTCAACGTGTTCCCGTTCCGCATCGACTTCGGCTACGTGCTCAACGGCGACCGTCCCCCGGTGGGCAGCCGCCTGTCGCTCAGCAGCGGGCAGGTGACGGACTACCGGCCCACGTTCCTCGACTCGCCTTGACTTTTCTCAGGGCGGCTCGACGCGCAGCAGCTCGCGGAAGAGGACGTCCGCCACGTCGCGGAACAGCTCGCCGGACGCGAGCAGCCCGCCGCAGTGGTGCGGCTCGCGCGCGAGCGTCAGCGCCACCGCCTTGCCCAGCACCGCGTCCCAGAAGGGCTCCGAGTCGGGCGGCAGGAGGAACTCGCGGATGACGGACTTCGGCCACGGCAGCACGGTGGTGGGGTCCGCGTCGCTCAGGCTGGTGAAGCAGTCCAGGTCCAGGTCCAGCAGCACGGCGGACGCGGCCTCCAGGACGTCGCGCACCGCGTCCGTGGGGCCGGGGTGCAGGTACGCCTCCGCCGCGCGGTCCACCGTCGTCACCGTCACGATGCGGTGCGAGCGGCCGCGCGTGTCCACGTAGGTGTCCCCGGAGAAGGAGCCCCGGGGCCGGGTGCGCGCGATGAGCAGCGCGTCACCGACGAGGTTCGCCTCCATGGCCGCGAGGATGTGGTCGTAGTTGCGCACGTCCAGGCGCCACCGCGTGTGTTCATCCAAGGCGCGCAGGCCGGCGGAGCGGTCCGGCATGTCCGCGGGGCGCTCGGGCACCACGATGTCCAGGTGCCGGTCCAGCGTGACGAGCAGGGCAGGGGGCCCCTCATCGCCGAGCGCACAGGCCCATGCGGGCAGTGCGAGCCGATGCGGGTCGAACACATACGCATCCGTCGGGCCCCGGCCTCCGCCCAGCCCCAACCGCACCACGCCCGCGAGGCGCAGGTGGCGCAGGGCAACGTCATCATTTGGGTTCATGCGGGAGGAAATCCCCTCCAGACTCCGGCGTTCGAGACGTGTCCCATCTTGCCGCGAAAGGAGCCCCGTCCCGCGGGGTTCAATCACGCATGCGTCCATTCGTCACCGTCGCGCTGCTCCTCCTGGGGATGCCCGTCCTGGCCCAGGAGCATTCGTCCTTCCTTCGCCAGTACGCCGAGACAGGGCGGTTCATGAACGGGAGGCCCGTGGGTGCGCGCATCACCCCCGACGAGAAGTCCGTCCTCTTCCTGCGCACGTCCCCCACGTCCAACGTGCGGATGCTCTACGCGTTCGACGTGGCCAGCGGACAGACGCGAGAGCTGCTCACGCCCGAGGCCCTGCTCAAGGGCGCGGAGGAGACCCTGTCCCCCGAGGAGAAGGCCCGCCGCGAGCGCATGCGCGTCAGTGCCCGGGGCTTCACGTCCTACGACCTCTCCGAGGACGGAACGCGCCTGCTGGTGCCTCTGGCCGGACGGCTCTACGCGGTGGACCGCGCGACGGGGAAGTCCACGGAGCTCAAGACGGGCCCCGGCGTCATCGACCCGAGCCTGTCACCGGACGGCAAGCAGGTGGCCTACGTCCGTGACCACGACGTCTACCGGGTGGACCTGAACGCCAATCAGGAGAAGCGCGTCACGCAGGGCGGGACGGCGGACAAGACGCACGGCCTGGCGGAGTTCGTGGCGCAGGAGGAGATGAACCGCTTCTCCGGCTACTGGTGGAGCCCGGACTCGAAGTTCATCGCCTATGCGGAGTCCGACACGTCCGGCGTGGAGAAGCTCACCGTCGTGGACGTGATGCACCCGGAGCAGCCCGGGGCAACCTTCCCCTATCCACGCGCGGGCAAGGCCAACGCGAAGGTGCGCCTGGGCATCACGCCCGTCACGGGTGGCAAGACGGTGTGGGCGCAGTGGGACGCGGCGAAGTACCCCTACCTGGCCACGGTGAAGTGGGACAAGGGCGGGCCGCTGACGTTGCTCGTGCAGAACCGGCCCCAGACGGAAGAACAACTGCTCGCGGTAGATCCGGCGACGGGCAAGACGCGCGTGCTCCTCACGGAGAAGGACGCGGCGTGGATCGACCTGCACCAGGAGTTCCCGGTGTGGCTGGAGGATGGCTCCGGCTTCCTCTGGTACACCGACCGCAACGGCGCTTCGGAAGTGGAACTGCGCAAGGCCAACGGGGACCTGGACCGCTCCGTGGTGAAGCCGGGCGTCGGCTTCCGGAGCCTCTCCCGCTTCGTCCAGGCGGACCAGACGCTGTTCTTCAATGGCGACCCGAACCCCACCGAGAGCCACCTGTGGCGCGTGAAGCTCGGAGGGTCGCCGGAGCGGGTGGACACGGGCACCCGCGGTTCCGCGGAAGAGGGCGGCCTCGTCTCCAAGGACGGGGGGCTCATCGTCCTCAGCAGGCAGAGCCCCAAGACCATGCCTCGCATGCTGGTGCTCAAGGGCAATGGCTCGATGCTGGGCGAACTGCCTTCCGTCGCCCAGGAGCCCCCCTTCACGCCGGACTTCGAGGTGCGTCAGGTGGGCGCGAGGAGGTTCTGGACGTCGCTGGTGAAGCCGCGTGACTTCAAGCCCGGCAAGAAGCTGCCCGTCATCGTGGACATCTACGGCGGCCCCATCAAGACCATGGTGCATCAGTCCATGGCCGTGCACCTGCTCGACCAGTGGATGGCGGATCAGGGCTTCCTGGTGGTGCGGGTGGACGGGCGCGGCACGCCGCTTCGCACCGCCGAGTGGAACCGCGCGGTGAAGCACGACTACGCCACCCCCATCCTGGAGGACCAGATGGATGCGATGCGGGCCCTGGCGAAGGAGGTGCCAGAGATGGACCTGGGCCGCGTGGGCATCTTTGGCTGGAGCTTCGGTGGATACATGTCCGCCCTGGCGGTGATGAAGCACCCGGACTTCTTCAAGGCCGGCGTCGCGGGTGCTCCGGTGACGGACTGGCTCGACTACGACACGCACGCGACCGAGCGTTACCTGGGCCTCCCCGAGGAGAGCCCCCAGGCCTACGAAGTCAACAGCCTGCTGACCTACGCGAAGAAGGAGGGGCCCATCGGCGCGCTGCTGGTGGTTCACGGCACCGCGGACGACAACGTGTACTTCCTCCACGCGCTGAAGCTGTCGGATGCCCTCTTCCGCGCGGGCAAGCCGCACCAGTTCCTGCCCCTGTCCGGCCTCACGCACATGGTGGCGGACCCGCTCGTCATGGAGCGTCAGTACGAGCGCGTCATCGCCCACTTCCAGCAGAACCTGAAGTAGCGGGAAGGTCCAGGTGCCGCGGGCGCCGCCCGCTTCCCGTGGGAATCCTCACCAGGGCCGGACGTTGGGAGGGCCGCGCGGCGGCCGGAGTGTAGGCTTGCCCGCACCTTCTCGCGAAAGGAGCCCCGCCTCGCGCGGGGATTCAGCTACGCATGCGTCAGGTCCTCACCGCCGCCGCGCTCCTCCTCATGAGCAGCGCCCCCTCCATCGCCCAGGAGCGCAAACCCTCCGCCATGGCCCCTTCGCAAAAGCAGCCGGACACCTTCCTGCGCCAGTACGCCGAGACGCGCCGCTTCCAGAGCGGGCGCCCGGTGGGCACGCGCATCACCCCTGACGAGAAGTCCGTCCTCTTCCTGCGCACGTCCCCCACGTCCAACGTGCAGATGCTCTACGCGTTCGACGTGGCCGGCGGCCAGGCGCGTGAGCTGCTCACTCCGGAGGCCCTGCTCAAGGGCGCCGAGGAGACCCTGTCCCCCGAGGAGAAGGCCCGCCGCGAGCGCATGCGCGTGAGCGCCCGGGGCTTCACCTCCTACAGCCTCTCCGAGGACGGCACCCAGCTGCTGGTGCCCCTCTCCGGCCGCCTCTACGTGGTGGACCGCGCGACGGGGAAGTCCACGGAGCTCAAGACGGGCCCCGGCGTCATCGACCCGCGCCTGTCGCCGGACGGCAAGCAGGTGGCCTACGTCCGGGACCACGACGTCTACCGGGTGGAGCTCTCCAACAACCAGGAGAAGCGCGTCACGCAGGGCGGGACGGCGGACAAGACGCACGGCCTGGCGGAGTTCGTGGCGCAGGAGGAGATGAGCCGCTTCTCCGGCTACTGGTGGAGCCCGGACTCGAAGTCCATCGCGTACACGGAGTCCGACACGTCCGACGTGGAGAAGCTCACCATCGTGGACGTGATGCACCCGGAGAAGGGCGGGGACGTGTTCCCGTACCCGCGCCCCGGCAAGGCCAACGCGAAGGTGCGCCTGGGCATCACGCCCGCCGCCGGCGGCAAGACGGTGTGGGCGCAGTGGGACGCGGCGAAGTACCCCTACCTGGCCACGGTGAAGTGGGACAAGGGCGGGCCGCTGACCCTCGTGGTGCAGAACCGCCTCCAGACGGAGGAGCAGGTGCTCGCGGTGGACCCCGCCACGGGCAAGACGCGCGTGCTCCTCACGGAGAAGGACAACGCGTGGGTGGAGCTGGCCCAGGACTTCCCGCTGTGGCTGGAGGATGGCTCCGGCTTCCTCTGGTACACCGAGCGCAACGGCGGCGCGGAGGTGGAGCTGCGCAAGGCCAACGGTGAGCTGGACCGCTCCGTGGTGAAGCCGGACGCGGGCTTCCGCAACCTCGCCCGCTTCGTCCAGGCGGACAAGACGCTCTTCTTCACCGGCGGCCCCAACCCCACCGAAAGCCACCTGTGGCGCGTGAAGTCCGGCGGCGCTCCGGAGCAGGTGTCCACCGGCACCACCGGCCCGGCCGTGGAGAACGGCCTCGTCTCCAAGAACGGCGGCCTCATCGTCCTCAACACCCAGGGCCCCAAGAGCATGCCGCGCACGCTGGTGCTCAAGGCCGACGGCACGAAGCTGGGCGAGCTGCCCGAGGTGGCGCAGGAGCCGCCCTTCACGCCGAACTTCGAGGTGCGCCAGGTGGGCCCGAAGAAGTTCTGGACCTCGCTGGTGAAGCCGCGCGACTTCAAGCCCGGCCAGAAGCTGCCCGTCATCGTGGAGGTCTACGCGGGCCCCACCGTCACCGTCGTGCACCAGTCCATGGCCGCGCACCTGCTCAGCCAGTGGTTCGCGGACCACGGCTTCCTGGTGGTGAAGGTGGACGGGCGCGGCACGCCGCTGCGCACCTCCGACTGGAACCGCGCGGTGAAGCACGACTTCGCCACCGTCACCCTGGATGATCAGATTGAGGCGGTGCAGGCCCTGGCGAAGGAGGTGCCGGAGATGGACTTGAGCCGCGTGGGCATCACCGGCTGGAGCTTCGGCGGCTACATGGCCGCGCTGGCCGCGCTGAAGCGCCCGGACTTCTTCAAGTCCGCCGTGTCCGGCGCCCCGGTGGTGGACTGGCGCGACTACGACACGCACTACACCGAGCGCTACCTGGGCCTGCCCGAGGAGAGCCCCCAGGCCTACGAGGTCAGCAGCCTGCTGACGTACGCGAAGAAGGACAGCCCCATTGGGGCCCTGCTGCTCATCCACGGCACCGCGGATGACAACGTGTACTTCTTCCACACGCTGAAGCTGTCGGATGCCCTCTTCCGCGCGGGCAAGCCGCACCAGCTGCTGCCGCTGTCCGGCCTCACGCACATGGTGCCGGACCCCGTCGTCACCGAGCGCCAGTACGAGCGCGTCATCGCCCACTTCGAGCAGACCCTGAAGAAGTAGGCCGCGCGGCGCCACGCCTGGAAGAAGGAGAGGCCCGGAACCCCACCGCGGGTCCGGGCCTCTTTGACTTCAACCAGTCCGTGGGGAATGGCTGAGGACGCGAATCAGGCGGCGCGAACGTTCTGCGCCTGCAGGCCCTTCGGGCCCTTGGTGACTTCGAACTCCACCTTCTGGCCCTCGGCCAGGGTGCGGAAACCATCCATGTTGATGGCGGTGTGGTGGCAGAACACGTCCTCGCCGCCGCCGTCCTGGGTGATGAAGCCGAAGCCCTTCGCGTCGTTGAACCACTTCACGGTACCAGTTGCCATTGCGCTTCCTTGCGTTTGCAGGGCAGCCGTGGGGAAGGCCACCCGTTCTGCCCGACGACCGGGGAGACGGCTCTAGTTGTAGTGAAAGGGCCGACTGGAAGTCCAGCCGGCCCACGGGAATTGCCCGTCTTGCGTCCCCGCTCCAGGCGCGGAGTGTCCGTCAGATGTCGAGAAGCAGGCGCTCCGGGTCCTCGATGCACTCCTTCACGCGCACGAGGAACTGCACCGCCTCACGGCCGTCCACCAGGCGGTGGTCGTACGTCAGGGCGATGTACATGATGGGCCGGATGACCACCTGGCCGTCGCGGGCCACGGGGCGCTCCACGATGTTGTGCATGCCCAGGATGCCCGTCTGCGGCGGGTTCAGGATGGGCGTGGACAGCATGGAGCCGAAGATGCCGCCGTTGGTGATGGTGAACGTGCCACCCGTGAGGTCCGCCATCGTCAGCTTGTCGTTGCGCGCACGGCCGCCGTAGTCACCGACCGTCTTCTCCAGCTCCGCGAGCGACAGCTTGTCCGCGTCACGCACCACCGGCACCACCAGACCGCGGCTGCCGCTCACGGCCACGCCGATGTCGTAGTAGTGCTTGAAGATGACGTCCTCGCCGTCGATCTCCGCGTTGATCTGCGGGAACGCCTTGAGGGCCTCCACGGACGCGCGGATGAAGAAGCTCATGAACCCGAGCTTCACCCCGTGCTTCGCCTGGAACTTGTCGTTGTACTTCTTGCGGAGCGCCATCACCTCGCCCATGTCCACCTCGTTGAAGGTGGTGAGCATGGCGGCGGTGGACTGCGCCTGGATGAGGCGCTCGGCCACGCGCTTGCGCAGGGGCGTCATGCGCACGCGCTCCTCGCGCGCGGCGTTGGGGCGGGGGCCGGACGGCGCGGCCGGGGCCGGGGCGGCGGCCGGGCGGTTCAGCTGACCCTGCACGTCCTCCTTCATGATGCGGCCACCGGCGCCGGAGCCCTTCAGCTGGCCCACGTCCACCCGGTTCTCCTCCGCCATCTTCCTGGCGGTGGGGGTGATGCGCGTGTCGCTGGCCACCGGAGCGGCCGGCGCGGCCACCGGCGCCGCGGCCTGGGCGGGCGCGGGCGTGGCGGCGGCCACGGCGGGAGCGCCCGCGCCGGCACCGGCCTCGATGGTGCCCAGCACGTCACCCACGCGGACCTTGTCGCCCTCCTTGAAGGCGATGGACGCGATGCTGCCGGCGGCGGGGGCCGGCACGTCGATGGTGACCTTGTCGGTCTCCAGCACGACGAGCGGCTCGTCCGCGGCGACGGACTCACCCTGCTTCTTGTTCCACTTGCCGACGACGGCCTCGGTGATGGATTCGCCGAGCGGGGGGACTTTCAGTTCAACGGCCATTCTGGGGTCCTCGGAGGATGGCTTCTTCGATGATGAGCTGCTGCTCGTAGTCGTGCGTCTTCGTGAAACCGGTGGCGGGGCTGGCGGCCTCGGCGCGGCCGATGTAGCCCAGCTTCACCGTCTGCTGCTGCGAACGGCCGGAGAGCAGGTCGTGCAGGTGGGGGAACATGAAGTGCCAGCCGCCCGCGTTGCGCGGCTCCTCCTGCACCCAGTACAGCTCCTGGAGCGCCGGCAGCTTCGCCACCAGCTTCGCCAGCTCGTCCTGCGGGAACGGGTAGAGCTGCTCCACGCGCACGATGGCGATGGAGTCGTCCTTGCGCTCGTCCCGGGCCTTGGCCAGGTCGTAGTACACCTTGCCGCTGCACAAGAGCAGCCGCTTCACCTTCGCGGGGTCCGCCTTCGCGTCCGGGATGACTTCCTGGAACGCGCCCGTGGCCAGCTCGTCCATGCGGCTGGTCGCCTCCGGACGGCGCAGGAGGCTCTTGGGCGACATGATGATGAGCGGCTTGCGCACGGGGCGCAGCACCTGGCGGCGCAGCAGGTGGAAGATCTGCGCGGGCGTGGTGGGGTAGCAGACCTGGAGGTTGTCCTCGGCGCACAGGTCCAGGAAGCGCTCCAGGCGCGCGCTGGAGTGCTCCGGGCCCTGGCCTTCGTAGCCGTGCGGCAGCAGCAGCGTGATGCCGCTCAGCCGCCGCCACTTGCTCTCCGCCGCGGCGATGAACTGGTCGATGATGATCTGCGCGCCGTTGGCGAAGTCACCGAACTGCGCCTCCCACAGCGTGAGGCCGTCCGGCACGTCCAGGCTGTAGCCGTAGTCGAAGCCCAGCACGCCCATCTCCGACAGCGGGCTGTTGTAGACGTTGAAGGTCGCCTTGCCGGAAGCGAACTGGCGCAGGGGCACGTACTCCTCGCCCGTCTGCGTGTCGTGCAGCACCGCGTGGCGGTGGCTGAAGGTGCCGCGCTCGCTGTCCTGGCCGGACAGGCGGATGCCGTAGCCCTCCGACAGGAGCGTCGCGTACGCCAGCGACTCGCCCTCGCTCCACTGCAGCTCCTCGCTCTCCAGCATGCCCTGGCGCTTCTTGAGCACCGTGCGCTCCACGTCGCGGTGGACGTTGAAGCCCTCCGGCGCCGTGGCCAGCTTCTGGAGCGCGTCACGCAGGGTGGGCTTGGCCACCGCCGTGGACACCTGGGGCGCGTTCTTCAGCAGGCCGCCCTTGTAGGGCTTCCACAGGCCCTCCAGCGCGTTGGGCTCCTTGAACTGGCTCTCCTGGCGGGCGCGGGTGAGCGCCGCGTCGAAGTCCTGGAAGCAGCGCTGCTTGATGGCGTCCGAGTCCTCCGCGCTGATGCGGCCCGCTTCCGCCAGCGCCTTCGCGTAGAGCGCGCGCACCGGCGGGTGCTTGCGGATGAGGTCGTACATCGCCGGCTGGGTGAAGGACGGGTCGTCGCCCTCGTTGTGGCCGTAGCGGCGGTAGCAGATGAGGTCGATGACCACGTCGCTCTTGAACGTCTGGCGGTACTCGGCCGCCAGCCGCGCCGCGTGCACGCACGCCTCCGGGTCATCCCCGTTCACGTGGAACACCGGGATGTCCAGCATCTGCGCGATGGCGGTGGAGTAGATGCTGGTGCGCGAGTCCGACGGGTCGGTGGTGAAGCCCACCTGGTTGTTGATGACGATGTGGACCGTGCCGCCCGTGGTGTAGCCCTTGAGGCCGGAGAAGTTGAGCGTCTCCGACGTGATGCCCTGGCCGATGAAGGCCGCGTCGCCGTGGATGAGCAGCGGCATCACCTGCGTGCGCTCGGTGTCCCCGCCGCGGTCCTGCTTGGCGCGCACGCGGCCCTCCACCACGGGGCCCACGCACTCCAGGTGGCTGGGGTTGAACGCCAGCGACAGGTGCACGTTCTTGCCCGAGCGCGTGGCGTGGTCCGACGAGAAGCCCATGTGGTACTTCACGTCGCCGCGGCCCAGGTACGCCTTGGGGTCCTTGGGGCCGTCGAACTCGCTGAAGATCTGATCCGGCTTCTTGCCCAGGATGTTGGTCAGCACGTTGAGGCGGCCGCGGTGGGCCATGCCGATGACCAGCTCCTTCAGCCCCATGCTGCTGCCGACCTCCAGCATCGCGTCCAGCATGGGGATGAGGGCCTCGCCGCCATCCAGGCTGAAGCGCTTGGCGCCCACGTACTTCGTGTGCAGGAAGTTCTCGAAGCCCTCCGCGTAGGAGAGCTTGGTGAGGATGTGCCGCTGCTCCTCCACGGAGAACTGCGTGCGGTTCTCGCTGTGCTCCATGCGCTGCATGAGCCAGCGGCGACGCTCGCTGTCGAGCATCTGCATGAACTCCACGCCGATGTGGCTGGAGTACGTGCGGCGCAGGCGCGTGACGAGCTCCGACAGGCGCACGCGCTGCTGCGGGAAGACGTTGTTGCACTCGACCGCCTGCTCCATCTCCTTCGCGGAGAAGTGGTTCTCGTCCATCAGCGCCACGTCCGCCACGTGGCCCAGCTGCGGGCGGGGACGCTCCAGCGGATCCAGCGTCGCGCGCAGGTGGCCGCGCAGGCGGAAGGCGGTGATGGCCTGATCCACCTTCGACTGCAGCCCCATGTCCTGCGCCGGAGCGGCAGGGGCCTGGGGCGCCGCGGCGGCGGCCGGAGCGGCGGCGCCGTTCGCCTTGCCCTTGCCCTTGCCCTCCTTGCCTTCCGGTGCGGCGGGTGTCGGAGCCTCCAGCAACTTCGTGTTGAAGATGGGGCGGCCCGTGCCGTTGTTGCGCTCGAACACCTCGCGCCAGCTCGCGTCCACGCTGCCCGGATTCTCGAGGAAGCGCGCGTAGAGCCCCTCGATGAAGTCGATGTTTCCACCCGAGAGGAAACTGTCCTGGAAATTCGCCATGGCGAGGGTCTTTTACTGGATGGGCGCTGCGTTGGGGGGTTTTCGCCTCAGGTTTGTTGAACCGCGTCGTGCCCGGCTGGCAGGCTTCACTCAAGGGAGCAGATGGAGTCATGCCCCGCGTGAGCGCAGCTTCACTGAATTCCGGATTCCCTCGGGCTCGGCGGGGCTCAAAGAAGGCCCCGGGGCCCTGGTCATGCTGAACAGGCGTACATCCGGGGGCGAACGGGACGGGGGCCAGGGGCCCCCAACGACCGTTCAGGAGTGGTAAGCACACGCCCCCTCTTTCCCACCTCTTTCAGAAACGTACCGACATGCTCCTCCAGGGCAAGAACCTGCTCATCACCGGCGTGCTCACCCCGCAGTCGTTGGCCTTCGGCGTCGCGGAGCACGCGATCGCGCAGGGCGCGGAAGTCATCCTCACCGGGTTCGGCCGGGCGAAGTCCCTCACCGAGCGCAGCGCGAAGCGGCTCAAGCCCGGCACGGAGGTGCTGGAGCTGGACGTGACGAACCCGGCGCACTTTCCGGCGCTGACGGAGGCGCTGCGGCAGAAGTGGGGCCGCGTGGACGGCGTGCTGCACGCCATCGCGTTCGCGCCGGAGGACGCGCTGGGCGGCAACTTCCTCAACACGCCGTGGGAGAGCGCGCAGACCGCGTTCCGCATCTCCGCCTTCTCCGTGAAGGAGCTGGCGGTGGCGTGCGCGCCGCTGATGACCCAGGGCGGCTCCATCGTGGCGCTGGACTTCGACAACCGGCAGGCGTGGCCCATCTACGACTGGATGGGGGTGTGCAAGGCGGCCATGGAGGCCACCGTGCGCTACCTGGCGCGCGACCTGGGCCCCAAGGGCATCCGGGTGAACGCGCTCGCGGCCGGCCCCCTGGCCACCGTGGCGGCCAAGGGCATCCCGGGCTTCAAGGCGCTGGCCCAGTACTGGGGGAAGCAGGCGCCGCTGGGCTGGAGCGACAAGGACAGCCATGACCACGTGGCGAAGACGGCCTGTGCACTCCTGTCGGACTGGCTCTCCTCCACCACGGGCGAGATGATTCACGTGGACGGCGGCTACCACGCGGTGGGCGCACCCCCGGTGGACACCGTGGAACCGCCAGAAGGGGTCCCCGCGACCCCCGCGCCGAAGGAAGGCTGAGGCCATCCGACCTTTTTCGGAGAGTCCAGACATTCGCCTGCCAGGCTCCCCGGCGGACGGGGGCCCCCCGCTTCCGCCCGTCGGAGCGCTCACGGTAGGATTCCCCATGCAGCGCAGGCATCTCCCGCACGTCGCGGAGCCTGCGCGAGGAGCCGTGGCACAGTGAGCACCAACGTCTTGCTGGTGGACGACAGCCCGACCGTCCGCAACATCCTCAAGATCTACCTGATGAACCTCAGGGTCAGCATCGTCGAGGCGGAGGACGCGCAGCGCGCGTTGCAGCTGTTGCGGCTGGTGCCGGTGAGCGTGGTGATCGCCGACATCAACATGCCGAACATGGATGGCATCACCTTCGTGAAGGAGGTCCGCGCGAGCGCCCAGGCGCAGGTGCAGAAGGTGCCGGTCATCCTGCTGACGGCGGAGAAGGGCGAGGACCTGCGCCAGCGCGGCTCGGCGGCGGGGGCCAACGCCTTCATCCAGAAACCGGTGTCGCACGACGAGCTGACCAAGACGGTGCGTCAGTTCCTGAACGGGGCCTGAAGAACGTGAGCCTGCCGACCCTGCTGCTGGTGGATGACAGCGACGCCATCCTGGCACTGGAGCGGGCCATCCTCTCCGGCCACTACACCATCCACACGGCGAGCAACGGCCGGGAAGCGCTGGACAAGGTGGGGCGGCTGCATCCGGCGGCGGTGCTGCTGGACCTGTCCATGCCGGAGATGGACGGGGACGAAGTCCTCCAGCGGATGAAGGCGGACCCGGGCACGGCGGACATCCCGGTCATCATCATCTCCTCGGAGAAGCAGCGCGCGGAGGCGTGCCTGGGGCTGGGCGCGGAGGCGTTCCTGGCCAAGCCCTTCCGCGCGGACGAATTGCTGGCCCGCGTGGGCGAGGCGCTGGAGAACGCGCGCCGGCGCTCGCGGACCGGGGCCCTGCTGGTGCTGCGGCTGTCCGTGGGCGAGCGCGAGTTCGCCGTGCCGCTGGACTCCGTGAAGGAGGTCCTGCTCCAGCCCCTGACGCGGCCCCTGCCCACCGGACCGTCCTACCTGCGCGAGTACGTGGAGTTGCGCGGCCAGGCGGTGTGCGTGCTGGACGTGGCGCTGCGGCTGGGCGTCCAGCACAAGGTGGCCATCGCGGAGCGGATGCTGGTGGTCATCGAGGTGGAGGGCGTGTCGCTGGCGCTCACCGTGGACACGGTGAAGGACCCGGAGGAGTTCCAGGCGAGCGACATCGACCGGCGGGAGAAGGTGGGCGGCGCCGAGCACGGGCTGTTGCAGGAAGGGCTCGTGGGCATGCTGCGCACCGGCAGCCGCGTGCTGCCCATCCTGGATCCGAAGGTGTTCATCTCGCGGGGGCTCCTGCGTGACCTGCCCGCGCTGCTCGCGCCGGTGGAGGAAGAGCGGAGCGCATGAGTGCGGGGCTCGACCCGAGGCTTCTGGCCCGTGCCCGGGAGGTGGTGGCGGACACCACCGGCTTCCGCGACGACGCCATCGCCCACGAGGCGGTGGAGCGCGTGCTGCGCGCGGAGCTGGCCCGGGGGCGCGTGCCCACGGAGGTCCTGAGCGAGCTGCAGCAGCTGGGCTCGCCCCTGGCCTACACGCTGGTGCGCGCGGTCCTGGTGGGGGAGACGTACTTCTTCCGCCAGCCGGAGCACTTCCGCTACATCGCGCAGGAGGGCATCCCGGCCGCGCTGCGCCACGGCGCCACGCACCTGCGCGGCTGGAGCGCCGGGTGCGCCACCGGCGAGGAGGCCTATTCGCTGGCCGCGTGTCTGCTGGCGTGCTCGCCCCCGGGGATGCCGGTGGAGGTGTTGGGCTCGGACCTGCACGAGGCCAGCCTGGAGGCCGCGCGGCGCGGCACCTACGGCGCCTGGTCCCGGCGCGAGTCCGCGCCCGCGCTGCACCCCACCTACGAGCTCCTCAACGGGCGGCAGGTGTCCATCCTCCCGGAGGTCCGCAGGGTGGCGCGCTTCGCGCCGGCGAACCTGCTGGCGCCGCTGCCGGAGCGCTTCGGGCAGTTCGACTTCATCCTCTGCCGCAACGTGCTCACGTACTTCTCTCCGTCCGCGCGCGACGCGGCCATCGTCCACCTGGCGCGGGCCCTGTCGCCGGGGGGACTCCTGTTCCTGGGCACGGTGGAGGTGGACCGCGCGCCGCCGGGGCTCACGCGCGAGGGGCCCCCGGAGCTGCAGGCCTTCCGCAAGCCCCGCCCGGAGGAGCGCCCCTCCGCGCAGGTGCCCGTGGCGCCGCCCGTGCCCGCGCCCCGGATGTCGCCCGCGCCCCGGCGGCTGTCCTCGCCCGCGCCGGTTTCGCCCACGCCGCCGCCGGCCCCGCCGCCCTCTCCCGCGCGGCTGCACCTGCAGGCGCTGGAGCGGATTGAAGAGGGCAACGTGGCCGGGGCCACGGCGGTCCTGGAGCTGCTCGTGAAGCAGGCGCCGGACTACCTGCCGGGACTGCTGGAGTTGGCGCTCCTGCGCGAGCGCGCCGGGGCCCGGGACGCGGCCTTCCCGCTGATGCGCGCCCTGCGCACGCGGGCGGGGCAGCTGCCGCCGGACGCGTTGGTGGATGGACCGGAGGCGCTGCCCGCGCGCTTCTATCTGGCGTCCGCTGACGCCTACCTGAATCTGGGGGCGCTGGAATGAAGCCGCTGGTGGTGGACGAGGCCCTGGAGACGGAGACGCGGGAGCTGCTCGCGCGCCGGGCCGCGCGCCTGCGCGAGCAGGGCGAGTCGACGGTGGAGGAGGCGGTCCATTGGATCGCCGAGTTCCCGCTGGGCGAGGAGCGCTACGCGCTGCCCCTGGAGTCGCTGCGCGCCGCGCTGCCCCTGCGCATGGTGACGCCGGTGCCGCTGTCCGCGCCCGCCGTGATTGGCGTGCTGCGCTTCCAGGGCCAGGTGCTGTCCGCGCTGAGCCTGGCGTCGCTCCTGGGCGGCCACGGGTGGCGGCAGGACCCGGCGGTGCTGCTGGTGGTGGACCGGGGCGACGGCGAGCTGTGCGCGCTCGACTGCGAGGCGATTCCGCGCCCCACCACGCTGCCGCTCGCGTCCGTGGAGGCCGCGCGCGCCCGGGCGGAGGGGCCGGTGGTGGAGGTGTTCACCCACGACCGCCAGCTCATCCACCTCATCGACCCGAAGCGCCTGTTCGGCCGGACCGACGGGGGAGTGCGCCATGCCCGTTGATCCGATGCTGCAGCCGCTGGTGGCGGGCTTCGCCGTGGAGGCCCAGGAGGTCATCCAGAAGGTCACCATGGACCTGCTGGAGCTGGAGCGCGAGGGGCTGGAGAACGACGCCCTCGCCAGAATCTACACGCGGCTGGGCCGGCACCTGCACACGCTGAAGGGCAGCGCCTCGTCGCTGGGGCTCCAGGACCTGGGCGACATCGCCCACAAGCTGGAGGACGCGCTGGCGCCGCTCAAGGCGCACACGCAGAAGATGCCGCGCGCGGTGGTGGACGTGCTGCTGCACGGGCTGGACCTCTTCATGCTGCGCGCGCAGGCGCACGCGGACGGGCGCGGGGACCACCTGCCGGACCCCGCCGCCGCGCTGGCCCAGCTGGTCGCCGCCGCGCCGCCGCCGGAGGAGGCCGCCGCGCTGCCGGGGGGCGCCTTCGCGCAGGTGCCGCCCGCCGCGGCCACCCCGCCGCCCGCCGCCGCCGGTGCCCCGTCCGAAGCGCAGGCCCTGCCGGACCCTGCGGCGGAGTCCTCCGACGCCGGCTGGCGGGTGAGCGCCGCCCAGGTGACGTCGCTGATGCGCGAGGTGGAGCGCCTGCGCGAGGTTCGCCTGCGGGTGGAGGAGCGCAGCCGGGAGCTGGAGCGGGTGTCCGCGCTGCTCGCGAAGCAGGGCCTCCTGGCGGAGACGGCGGAGGCGCGCACGCTCTTGTCCGGCACGGGCCGCTCGCTGCGCACCGACGGCGAGGAGACGAGCGACATCGTGGACGCGCTGGAGGAGGGCCTCAAGGCCATCACCACGCGGCCCACGCGCACCATCCTGGACCCGCTGCAGCGCATGGTGCGCGACCTGTCGCGCCAGCTGGGCAAGGAGGCGCGGCTGTCCGTGGTGGGCGCGGAGGTGTCGCTGGACCGGCGCCTGCTGGAGAAGCTCCAGGGCGCGCTCGTGCACATCCTGCGCAACGCCGTGGACCACGGCCTGGAGATGCCCGCCGAGCGCGAGAAGGCCGGCAAGCACCACGAGGGCGCGCTCACGCTGCGCGTGGAGCAGCAGGGCAACCTGCTGTACCTGGAGGCGAGCGACGACGGGCGCGGCATCGACCTGCTCCAGGTGCGCAAGTCCGCGGAGAAGCGCGGGCTCATCACCGCGGAGGAGTCCGCGCGGCTCAACGACAACCAGGTGCGCGAGCTCATCTTCCGCGAGGGCTTCAGCACCCGCTCCGACGTGACGGACACCTCCGGGCGCGGCGTGGGCCTGGACGCGGTGCGCGCCACGGTGGAGTCCCTGCAGGGCCGCATCGAGGTGTCGAGCACGCGCGGGCAGGGCACGCGCTTCGTGCTGACGCTGCCGGTGGACCTGGGCAGCTCGCCGCTCTTGATGGTGCGCGCGCTGGAGCAGTTCGTGGGCCTGCCCATGCTGGCGGTGGAGTCCACGCAGCTGGCGCGCCCGGACATGCTGCGCGTGGGAAAGCGCCGCACGCACCTGGAATACCAGGGGCAGCTGTTGCCGGTGGTGGACCTGGGCGCGCGGCTGGGCCTGCGCGCGTCGTCTCCGCCCGCGGAGGGCCAGCCGCTGCTCATCGTGCAGAGCGGCGGCAAGCGCGTGGCGCTGGGCGTGGACGCGGTGGTGGGGGACCGGGACCTGGTCATCCGCCCGCTGCCGTCGGAGGTGCGCGACGTGGCGGCCTGGCAGGGCGCGGCGACGCTCAGCCGGGGAGAGCTGCTGCTCATCCTCCGGCCGGACTGGGTGGTGTCGGATTCGGAGAAGGTGACGGTGTCCGCGGCGAGCCGGCGGGCGCTGGTGGTGGATGACTCGCTCACCGCGCGCGCGCTGCACCGGGCGATGCTGGAGGCCGGCGGCTTCCAGGTGCACCTGGCGGCCAGCGGCGCGCGGGCGCTGGAGCGGCTGCAGGTGGACACCTACGACGTCGTCATCTGCGACCTGGACATGGAAGAGATGGACGGCATCGAGCTCATCGCCCGGCTGCGCGAGCGCAAGGACACGCGCACGCTGCCTGTCATCCTCGTCTCCGCGCACGACACGGCCGTGGCGCGCGAGCGGGGCCTCGCCTCCGGGGCGGACGGCTTCCTCAGCAAGCGCGAGTGCGCCGCGGGCCGCCTGCTCGCGGAGGTGCTGGACGTGATGAGCCGCCGGGGGAGCCGCGCGTGAGCACGAAGAGGTCCATCCGCGTGCTCGTGGTGGATGACTCGCCCACCATGGCCAACACCCTCACCGCGCTGCTCACGGAGGAGCCGCGCATCGAAGTCGTGGGCCGCGCGGGGGATGGCAACCGCGCCGTGCAGCTGGCGCGCCTGCTGCGCCCGGACGTCATCACCATGGACCTGCTCCTGCCCGGCCTGGACGGGCCGGCGGCCATCGCGCACATCATGTCCCAGGCGCCCGCGCGCATCCTGGTGGTGAGCGCGGTGGCGGAGCAGCGCGGCGTGGACCTGGGCTTCCAGGCGATGAGCGCCGGGGCGCTGGAGCTCATCGGCAAGCCCAACGTCACCAACGCGGAGGAGCTGCGCCGCTGGGGCCGGGAGCTGGCCCACTCCGTGTGCCTGATGGCGGAGGTGCCCGTCATCTCCCGCCGTCCGCGCGCCGTGGCGCCGCCGCCCGTGCCCAGCGGGGCGCGGGTGGACGTGTTCGGCCTCGTCGCCTCCACGGGCGGGCCTCCCGCGCTGGCGGAGGTGCTGTCCAAGCTGCCCCGCGACCTGCCGGTGCCCATGCTCGTCGCGCAGCACATCACCGTGGGCTTCACGCAGGGGATGGTGCGCTGGCTGTCCCAGGTGTGCGAGCTCCAGGTGGGCGTGGCGCGCGATGGCGAGCGGCTGGAGCCGGGCCGCGTGTACTTCCCGCTGGACGGCCACGACCTGCTGGTGGACAGCGTGGGCCTGGCGCGCCTGCAGCGCAGCCATGGCGGGCCGTGCCCCAACGGCGACGTGCTCTTGAGCTCGCTGGCCATGGCCTACGGCCGGCGCAGCGGCGGTGGCGTGCTCACCGGCATGGGCGAGGACGGCGCGCGGGGCCTGCTGGCCATCCGCCAGGCCGGGGGCGTCACCCTGGCGCAGGACGAGGCGTCCAGCGTCGTCTACGGCATGCCGCGCGCCGCCGTGGAGCTGAAGGCCACGGACGGGGGCACGCCGCTGGCGCTGGTGGCGGAGCTCATCCTGCAGAGCTGTCAGCGTCCGTCGTTCCGTCCTGCCCGCGGCCCGGAGGGAGGGGTCCGGTGAGCCGCGTTCCTCCAACAAACCGCGGATGTCCGCGCTGTCCCTGGCGCCGGGTGGCTGACGGTCCGCCACCCGAGGACGCCACCCCGGGAGTGTTCCCTTGAAGCCCTCCTCCGCGCTCCCCGTCTCCTTCCTGCGCGGGCTCGGGCTCGCACAGAAGTTCGTGCTCGTCACGGCGGTCATCAGCGCCTCCGTGGCGCTGCTGCTCACCCTCATCGCCACCCGCCAGCTGGAGTCCAACCTGGAGGCGCGCCACGCCAGCGAGGGCGAGGCCGTGGCGCTGAGCCTGGCCATCGCGGCGGAGCAGGGCGTGTCCGCGGGCATGGGGTCGCTGCAGCCGCTGCTGGAGACGTTCCGCGAGCGCGAGGACCTGGCCTACATCTTCATCCAGGACCCCACCGGCTTCGTGCTGGTGCACTCGTTCCAGGGGGGCTTCCCGGAGGCCCTGAAGGCCGCGCTCGAGGCGCAGCCGGGCGTGGGCAAGGGGCGCACGCGCGTGGTGCCGGAGGTGCGCATCCAGCGCGGCGGCCGGACGCTGCGCGCCCTGGACGTGGCCGCGGCCGTGGCGGAGCAGGGCCGGTTGGGCACCGTGCACGTGGGCATGGCGCGCGAGTTCATCGACGCGAAGGTGAACGCCCTGCGCTGGAACATGCTGCTGTTCGCCTTCGTCCTGGAGGTGGGCGGCGTGGTGCTGGCGGCGCTGTTCGGCCGGAGCATCGTGCGGCCGCTGGCGGAGCTCACGTCCGTGACGGCCCACATCGTCGCGTCCGGGGACCTCACCCGCCCCATCCAGGCGCGCGGCAACGACGAGGTGGGGCGGCTGTCCAACTCCTTCTCCCAGATGGTGGGCAAGCTGCGCGAGGTGACGGTCAACCTCCAGCACGCCGCCACCGCGCTCACCCAGTCCACGGACCACCTCAACGCGTCCTCCACGGAGCAGGCGCAGACCATCTCCCGCCAGGCCGCCGCGCTGCAGGAGACGCAGGTGACGGCGCAGGAGATCAAGCAGACGTCCACGCTGGCCGCGCAGAAGGCGGAGAGCGTGCTCAGCGTCGCCGAGCGCGCGGACACCCTGGCCAAGGCGGGCGAGGCCTCCATCGCGCAGACCATGGCGGGCCTCAACGACATCCGCGCGCAGGTGGGGGAGATCGCGGAGAAGATCCTCGAGCTGGGCGAGCGCACCCGCCAGATTGGCGGCATCACCCAGACGGTGAAGGACCTGGCGGACCAGTCCAACATGCTCGCGCTCAACGCGGCCATCGAAGCGGTGCGCTCCGGCGAGCACGGCAAGGGCTTCAGCGTGGTGGCGCGTGAAATCCGCGCCCTGGCGGACCAGTCCATCCAGGCGACCACGCGGGTGCGGGAGCTGCTGGACGACATCGCCAACTCCGTCACCTCCGCGGTGCGCATCACGGAGCGCGGCGCGGAGCGGATGGAGGCGGGGCTGGCGCAGGTGCGGGACAGCGGGCACAACCTGCGCGAGCTGTCCTCCATCGTCCAGGACAACGCCGCCGCCGTCCGGCAGATTGCCGCCGCGGTGAATCAGCAGAACGTGGGCATCAACCAAATCACCCTGGCGGTGAATGATTTGTCCAAGATGATGGACGACACCGTGGCCCGCATCGGGTCCACCGGTGAGGCGGCCACCACGCTGCAGATCATCTCCGAGCAGCTCTCCAACGCCGTGGGCGCCTACAAGGTCGAGGCGAAGGAGTAGGAACACGAAGGCCCCGAGTCCCCGTGAAGGGGGCCCGGGGCCTCGGGTGCTTCAAACCGCCGTCGTGCCTACGCGGGCACGGCCTCGGTGGCTTCCGCCTGGAGCTTCACCGCGTCGTCCACGACATCGAAGCGGGCCACGCCGCCGCTCTTGAGCGAGCCGAACAGCAGCGCCTCCGCGAGCGGCTTCTTCAGCGTGTTGTCCACGAGCCGCGCCATGGGGCGCGCGCCGAAGGCCGGGTCGTAGCCGTGCTCGGCCAGCCACGCGCGGGCGGCGGGCGTGAGCTCCAGCTTGACCTTCTTCTCGTCGAGCACCTTCTGGAGCAGGCGCACTTCCTTGTCCACGACCTTGAGGATGACCTCGGGGGGCAGGCCGGAGAAGAGGATCCACCCGTCCAGCCGGTTGCGGAACTCCGGCGTGAAGGTGCGCTCGATGGCCTTCTTCGCCCGCGAGCCGTCCACCACCACGGCGGGGTCACCGAAGCCCATGGCCTTGGTGCTCATCTCGTGCGCACCCGCGTTGGTGGTCAGGATGAGGATGATGTTGCGGAAGTCCGCCTTGCGGCCGTTGTTGTCCGTGAGCGTCGCGTGGTCCATCACCTGGAGCAGGATGTTGAAGAGGTCCGGGTGGGCCTTCTCAATCTCATCCAGCACCAGCACCGCGTACGGATGCTTGCGCACGGCGTCCGTGAGCAGGCCGCCCTGGTCGAAGCCCACGTAGCCCGGAGGCGCGCCGATGAGCCGGCTCACCGTGTGCTTCTCCGAGTACTCGCTCATGTCGAAGCGCAGGAACTCCACGCCCAGGCTCTGCGCCAGCTGCTTCGCCAGCTCCGTCTTGCCCACGCCCGTGGGGCCGGAGAAGAGGAAGCTGCCAATGGGCTTCTCCGGCGCGCGCAGGCCGGAGCGCGACAGCTTGATGGCGCTGACCATCTCCTCAATGGCCTTGTCCTGCCCGTAGATGACGCCCTTGAGCTCCTTGTCCAGGTTCTGGATCTGGACGCCCTCGCTCGCGGACACGCTCTTGGCCGGAATCCTGGCCATCTTGGAGACGACCTGCTCCACGTCGTGCGCGGAGACGACGCCCGTGCGCACACCCTCCGGCTTGAGCCGCTCCGCGGCGCCGGCCTCGTCGATGACGTCGATGGCCTTGTCCGGCAGGAAGCGGTCGTTGATGTGCTTGGCCGCCAGCTCCGCCGCCGCCTGGAGCGCACCCTCGCCGTACTTCACGTGGTGGTGCTCCTCGTAGCGGCTGCGCAGGCCCTCCAGCACCTTGACGGTATCCTCCACGCTGGGCTCGTCCACTTCAATCTTCTGGAAGCGGCGGGACAGCGCGCGGTCGCGCTCGAAGGACGCCTTGAACTCCTGGAACGTCGTGGAGCCGATGCAGCGCAGCCGCCCAGACGCCAGCGCGGGCTTGAGCAGGTTGGACGCGTCCATGGACCCGCCGCTCGTGGCCCCCGCGCCGACGATGGTGTGGATCTCGTCGATGAAGAGGATGGCGTCCGGCAGCTCCTGGAGCGCCTTGAGCACGCCCTTGAGGCGCTCCTCGAACTGGCCGCGGAACTTGGTGCCCGCGAGCAGCGCGCCCATGTCCAGCGAGTAGACGACCGCGTTCTTCAGCGCCTCCGGCACGCGGCCCTCGTGGATGTGGAGCGCCAGGCCTTCCGCGATGGCCGTCTTGCCCACGCCGGCCTCGCCCACGTAGAGCGGGTTGTTCTTGCGGCGGCGGCTGAGCACCTGGATGGTGCGCTCCAGCTCCTTGTCGCGCCCGATGAGCGGGTCGATGCGGCCCGCCTTGGCCTCGTTGTTGAGCTGGACGGCGTAGGCCTCCAGCGGGCTCTTCTTCTGCGTCTCGCCGTCCTCGTCGTCCCCGGCGGGCGTGGCGCGCGCCTCGCCCTCGGACTCGCCGTCCTTGCTGATGCCGTGGGAGATGAAGTTGAGCAGGTCCAGGCGGGTGACGCCCTCCTGCTGTAGCAGGTAGAGCGCGTGGCTCTCCTCTTCACGGAACAGGGCGACCAGCACGTCGCCGCCGTCGATGTACTTCTGCTCCGCGGACAGGGCGTGCATGGCGGCGCGGTGGAGCACGCGCTCCACGCCGATGGTTTGCTGCGGCTCGGCGTCCACGTCGTCGGGCAGGCGCTCGACCGTCTCCTCCAGGAAGGAGACCAGGTTCTCCTGCAGGCGCTTGACGTTCGCGCCGCAGCCCTTGAGCACCTCGCGGGTGCGCGACTCACGGGTGAGGGCCAGGAGCAGGTGCTCCAGGGTCAGGTACTCGTGACGCATCTTCCGCGCCTCGTCGAGCGCGGTGCGGAAGCTGGCCTGCAATTCTTTGGCAATCGATGGTCCTGCCACGGTTCAGCCTTCCTCGGGTTCCATGGACAGCCGCAGGGGGAACCCGTTGTCCCGCGCCGCGGCCTCCACTGTCTTGAGCTTCGTCTCGGCGACGTCGTAGGTATAAACGCCCGCCACTCCGATGCCGTTGTAATGAACGTGCATCATGATCTGCACGGCATCCGTCTCCGACTTGTGGAAGATCTCCTTGAGCACGGCCACGACGAACTCGCGCGTGGTGTAGTTGTCGTTGTGCAGGAGGACCTTGTAGAGCGTCGGCCTCTTCAGCTTCTGCTTGGGGACGGTCTCCGTAACGACCTGGCCGTCATCGTGTGGGTGCTTCTGAGCCATGGGCTTGCGGACTCCCTTGCCTTCGCTTCGCTTTCCCGTTGGCGGGCCTGCCTGAAGATGCTCAGACCCGCTCCTTGAAACCCGTCTCCGCCCACCACAGGGGCATGCCGCTTTCGACGGCTGCCCGCTCGTGCGCCAGGAAGCCGCGCACCGCCCGGTCCAGGCCGGGGTGGAGGAACAGGTGCGCACTGTACGTGAGGTGCGGCTCGAAACCCCGGGTGAGCTTGTGCTCGCCGCCGGCGCCGGGCTCGAAGCGCTCGCGGCCCCGGGCGATGCAGTCCTCCACCGGATGGTAGAGGCACACGTTGAAGTGCAGGAACGGTTGTTCCTCCAGCGCTCCCCAATAACGGCCGTACAGCGTGCGCGGCCCGGTGAAGTTGAACGCGCCAGCCACCCTGCGGCCTTCCCGCCGGGCCTCCACGAACTCGCAGCGGTGCCGGAAGCCGGCGAGCAGGCGGGCGAAGAAGTCCTCGGTCAGCGAGCGCGCGCCCCATGGGTAGCGGTCCACCGTGGACACATGGAGCCGGTGGGCCCAGGCCGCGTCCACCTCCTCCAGGGCGTCGCCCCGCAGGGTGCGCAGGGTGATGCCCCGGGCGTCCATCGCGCGCCGCTCGCGCTGGATCTGGTGCCGCCGCTTGGCGCGGAAGCGGGCGAGGAAGTCATCGAACGTCCGGTAGCCCGCGTTGCGCCACAGGTATTGGACGCCCAGGCGCAACGCATAGCCCTGCGCCTCCAGCACCGGCAGCTCCTCCGCCGTGGGGAAGAGGACGTGGACGCTGGAGAGCCCCTCGGCGCGCGCGAACTCCAGCGCGGCGCTGTAGAGCTCCGCCTCGCGGGAGGGGGCGTCCTCGCCAGGAGCCACCAGCACGCGGCGGCCGGTGGCGGGCGTGAAGGGCACGCCCAGCACGAGCTTGGGGTAGTAGCGCAGGCCCGCGCGCTCGGCGGCGGTGGCCCAGGCGGCGTCGAAGACGAACTCGCCGCGGCTGTCGTTCTTGAGGTACGCGGGCGCCGCGGCGACGAGGCGCGAGCCCCGCCACACGGTGAGGTGGCGCGGCTGCCAGCCGCGCTCGGGCACCACGCTGCCGCTCTCCTCCAGGGCGGCGAGGAAGCCCCACTCCAGGAACGGCACCGACTCCGGGTCCACGAGCGCGTCCCAGGCCGGCGCGGGAACGTCGGTGATGGAGGTGAGCAGGCGCAGCGTGGTGGGGAGCGGGACGGACATGGACGTGGCGAGCGCCAGCCTATAACGGCGGGTGGCGGCTGCCGCCACGACTGGCCGGACGTGCTACTTCCCGCGCGTGAGCTCCTGGGCCAGGAAGCCCGCGACCTCTGTCAGCCCCGCGGCGGCCCGCTTGCGACCCTCGTCCGACTCCATGACGCGGCGGGCGGCGTCGCCGGCGGTGCCCACCTCCAGGTCCACCAGGATGAGGAAGGCGCTCCACCCGGGTGTCAGGGGAGCGACCTTGCCCGGCCGCAGGGGCCGCTCGCCCAGGGTGGTGGCCACCTTCTCCAGGAGGCCTTCTTCCTTGAGACGTTTCGTGCGCCCGAGCATCTGCGTCCAGGTGGCCTCCAGAAGGGAGGTCAGCAGCGGACCCTTGAGGGCGGTGGCGAGGCGCAGGGAGGCCTCCTCGGCGTCCACGTGGTGGGCGGCCGCGTAGGTGGGGCTCAGCCTGGCCACCACCACGGCCCTGGTGGCGAGGTGGGCGAGGCGCGGCGGGAAGGACATGGGACCTTGTGTCATACATCGATGACGGGCGTCGGCTCCATCCGGAGTGAATCCGCCGTGCGGGGCGTTTGCCTGACGGCCGGACTGGTTGCTATGGGGCCCGGCGCCCTTTAGAGGAAGCGGACTTTCGTAGGGAGAACAGCATGTCAGTGAACATCCAGCTCGAGTGGACCCCCAACCCCAGCACGCTGAAGTACGTGGTGGACCGCAAGCTGCTGGCCGGTGGCGCGGTGAACTTCACCAGCCGCGACGACGCGCAGGCGAAGTCGCCGCTGGCGCTCAGGCTGATGGACATCACGGGCGTGACCGCGGTGATGCTGGGCACGAACTTCGTCACGGTGACCAAGGGCGAGTCGGGCGAGTGGGACGAGCTCAACGACTCCGTGATGTCCACGCTGGACACGCACCTGTCGGAGAACCTGCCGGTGGTGGACGAGGCGGCCATCCAGGCGGCGCGTCAGGCCACGGCGTCGGACGGCACGGTGGAGCAGCGCATCCAGGTCATCCTGGACGAGGAGATCCGCCCGGCCGTGGCGCAGGACGGCGGTGACATCACGCTGGACCGCTTCGAGGACGGCATCGTGTACCTGCACATGAAGGGTTCGTGCGCGGGCTGCCCGTCGTCCACGGCGACGCTGAAGATGGGCATCGAGGGCCGTCTCCGGGAGATGATCCCGGAGGTCACCGAAGTGGTGTCCGTCTGAGGCGGAACGTCAAAGCGCCGCAGGTCCGCAAGGAGCTGCTGCCGGACCAGTCCCAAGCGCTCCTGCGTGAGCTGCACCTGCTCACGCGCGACGGGAACCTCAACGCGGACGCGCTGCGCAAGCTCAAGCAGGTGAACCACCTGGTGGGCCTGCTTCGCCCCGCGATGGAGGACGTGCAATCGCGCCACGCCAACCCCGTGGTGGTGGACGCGGGCAGCGGCAACGCGTACCTGGGCTTCGTCGTCTACGAGCTGTTCCTCAAGGACGCGGCGGGCGGCGAGCTCCTGTCCATCGAGGGGCGGCCGGACCTGACGGAGCGCGCGAAGGGGCGCGCCGAGCGGCTGCACTTCGACCGGATGCGCTTCCAGACGGCGCACATCGACGCGGCACAATACCCGGAGCGCATCCACCTGCTGATGGCGCTGCACGCGTGCGACACGGCCACGGACGACGCGCTGGTGGCGGCCATCCGCCACGGCGCGGACCACGTGGCGGTGGTGCCGTGCTGCCAGGCGGAGGTGGCCGCGCAGCTCAAGGAGAAGAAGGCGAAGCAGGCCGGAGCCATGGCGCTGCTCTTCCAGCACCCGTGGCACCGGCGCGAGTTCGGCTCGCACCTGACCAACGTCATCCGCGCGCTGACGCTGGAGGCGTTCGGCTACCAGGTGACGGTGACGGAGCTGACCGGGTGGGAGCACTCGTTGAAGAACGAGCTCATCCTCGGGCGGCGGGTGCACCGGGACAACCGGCGCGCGCGGCTGCAGCTCCAGGCGCTGCTGGCGGAGACGGGCGTGCAGCCCCGGCTGACGCGGCTGTTGGGCGTCACGCCCGCGGGGGCTGGCGCGGACGTGGAGGCGGAGCCCCCGCCGGCGTCGGAGCCCGGGCCGGACGCGGCGTCCGTGGCGCCGCCGGAACCCTGACGCAAGCGGACCCGACCTGAATCGTAGGGCCAGGCAGGTGACCTCACGGGAGGGGGGCGTGTGTCACCCTCCCGGGATGGCCGCCTGCCTGCCCGTGCGAGGCGGACGGGCAGGCGTTACATGCCCGCCGTCCTGGCGCTGCGCACGGGCTGACACTCCAGACGGCCGGGTTCCCTGGCGAAATGCCACGGAGCATGTCGGAGGACGTGGGCACGTCAGAGGGGCCGGTCAGGATGGCTCGATGCCAGAGGTCGGGCTCGGCGGCAGGACCCAGGGCGGCGTTCGCGGTGTCTGAATGTCGGGGTACGCAGTCTCGTCCCGGGGTGGGGCCGGCCCAGCGGTCGTGAGGGCACCGGATGCGAATGGGACGAGCGGTGGAGCCCCTCCGCCATGACGCGGTGGGGGTGTCGTGATGGGAAGGGACATGGCCTTGGAGCTGGATGACTGGGGTGGGAGCGGCCCGCTCCTGCACTTCGCCTGCGCGAACGGTTTTCCCCCGGAGACGTACCGGAAGCTCTTCACGCGGCTCGCGACGCGCTACCACGTGGTGTCGCTGCGCACGCGGCCGCTGATGCCGGAGGAGGACCCGAAGGCGCTGACGACCTGGAAGCAATTGGGCGAGGACCTCGCGCGCGAACTGAAGGCGCGGGGGCGCTCCGGCGTGCTGGGCGTGGGGCACAGCGTGGGCGGCACGAGCACGCTGATGGCGGCGGCCGCGAACCCGGGGCTGTTCCGCGCGGTGGTGGCGCTGGACCCCGTGCTCGTCACCGGCTCGCGGCTGTGGGCGCTGCGCCTGATGAAGCTCCTGGGCCGCATGGACCGCGCGCCCATGGTGCGCGGCGCGCTGCGGCGGCGGGACCGGTGGACGACGCGCGAGGAGGCGGCCACGGCGTACCGGCAGCGCAAGCTGTTCCGGGACTGGGACGCGGACTGCTTCAACGACTACATCACGCACGGGCTGGTGCCCACGGAGCAGGGCGACTTCCGCTTGCGCTTCCCGCGCGAGTGGGAGGCCCGCATCTTCGAGACCTTCCCCTCGGACCCGTGGTCGCTCATCCGCGCCAACGCGACGCCCACGCTGGTGCTGCGCGGCGAGCGCTCCGACACGCTGCTGCCGGACGCGCTGGCCCGGGCGGAGAGGGAGATGAAGCGCGCGCGGGTGGACACGCTGCCGCTCGCCTCCCACCTGTTCCCCATGGAGATGCCGCGCGAGACGGCCGAGCGCGTGCTGACGTTCCTCGACGAGCTTCCGCCCGTGGACGTGCCCGCGCACTGAGCGTCAGCCGTAGGCCTCGCGCTTGATGCGCTTGTCCGGGATGCCCAGCTCGTGCAGGTGGCCCAGCACCGCCTCCATGAAGCGCGGCGTGGCGGGCGTGCGCGTCTCCAGCGCCTTGCGCCGGTCCCACGGGGTGATGGCGGGCCCGCACACGTACACGAGGCAGGTGTCGGGGTTCGGGACCAGCTCGCGCAAGAGCGCCTCCCCGACGCGGCCCTTGCGCACCCGCGGGCCGTACTTCGTCTCATCCGTCTCGCGCGTGAGCGTGTGCACCAACCGCACGCGGTCCGGCGCGGCCTGCTCCAGCGCGGCCAGCTCCTCGCGGTAGAGGATGTCCGCCCAGGTCTTGTTGGACGCGAGGAACGTGTGCCGCAGCTTCAACCCGCGGTGCAGCGCGTCCTTCACGATGGCGAAGTTCGGCACCGCGCCGGAGCCCGCCACCACGTGGAGGATGTGGTCCGCCCGCTCCGTGACGTCGTCCGGCAGGACGTACGGCCCCATGAAGCCCGTCACCTTCAGCTTCGCGCCCACCAGCCGGCCGTGCACCAGCAGCGGCGACAGCAGCGGCGGATAGCGCGTGACGCCCGGGATGAACTCCTCGTCCTTCACCGTGATGGCCACGTGCCGCTCGTGCGGCGCGGAGGCGAGTGAGTACGAGCGCGGCGACTCCTTGCGCCCCTTCTGCTCCTGCAGGTACGCGCACTGCTGCGCGAGCGCCCGGAACTGATGCGGGTCGATGTTCAGGAACTGGCCTGCCTTGTAGTCGAGCGGCCCCGCCCCCGCGTCCAGCTCCAGCCGCAGGGTCGCCGTGTCGTGGGTCTCCATCCGCACGTCGAGGACGGTGGCCTCGTACTCGACGGGCCGCTTCGTTCGGGAGGGCGTGGCCTCAGCGCTCATGGGCCTCCCATAACACGCGGGGTGTGAGGTGGTGTGGCCCGGCGCCGCTCAGGCCGCGCGTCCCACCTCCAGCACCCGGGGCTGGCCTTCGTTGGCTGGACGACGGAAGGGCGAGCGGGCAGTCCAGCGCCCCCCGAGGACTGCTGACCCACCCCACTGGGCAGGACTACATCTTCGGGAAGGACGTCCAGCCATCACTCCCCCTAGGCTCCAGGGGCATCCAGAAAGGACGTGGGCCGGCCCGTGCTTCGACTTCTCTTCGCCCTGATGTCGCTGCTCCCTCGGAATCCGCGCCGCTACGTCGTGCGCGGGCTGATGCATGCCGTGTGGGGCCGGCTGTCCCACGCGAAGGTGTACGGCGTGAAGGACCTGCCGGCCGGCCCCTGCCTCTTCATCTGCAACCACCTGTCCAACGCGGACGGCTTCACGCTCTACCGGGCGCTGCGTCCCCGGCGCGTCGTCTTCCTGGCCGGCGTGAAGCTGCACGGCACCGTGATGACCCGGCTGGCGGCGGAGACGATGGACACCATCGACATCACGCCCAACTCGCCGGACATCGAAGCGCTGCGCCGCTGCGTGGAGCTGCTCAAGGGCGGCCAGTCCGTCCTCATCTTCCCGGAGGGGGGCCGCAGCCGCACCGGAGGGATGATCCAGGGGAAGAAGGGCGTGGGGCTCATCGCCAAGCGAGCGGGCGTGCCCATCGTGCCGGTGGCGCTGACGGGCACGGAGAAGCTCATGCCCATCAACGACGCGGACATGGGCGGCGAGCGGCTCTACCACGCCGACGTCACCGTGACCTTCGGGCCCGCCTTCCGCATGGAGGACCTGGAGCCGGAGGTGGCCGGCGCCTCCGATACCCGCCAGGCGTTGGTGGACGCGATGATGCGCCGGGTGGCCATGCTGCTGCCGCCTCGGTACCAGGGCGTCTACGCCGGCGGCCCGGAGCCGGTGGCCCCCACCGCGCCTTCCTCCGCCGTGCCGCCTTCCGCGTAGGCGAGCGCGCGAGGAAGCCGCGACAGGAAGAAGCGGCCGCGCGGGCGGGTGCCCTCGCGGCCGTCTGTCTTCAAGCCACTCCCGGCTACTGGAGGAACGCCTTCTTCACTTCCGTGAGCAGCGGATTGGCGCCCGTCGCGGGGTCGGTGCAGCCCTGGTTGATGGTCCAGATGATGGTGCCGCCGTAGCCGTTCGCCTTGGCGTACTGGCCCTTGGCCTGGATGGCCTCCGGGCCGTCATAGGTGATCCAGCGCACCGTGCCGTCCTCCACCGGCGTGCTGAACGTGACGTAGTTGGCCTGCGCCGCCGCGTCCCACTGGAGCGTGCCCGTCTTGGAGAGCGCCAGGATCTTCTTGTACGTGAAGGAGTTGTCGCCGCCCACGTAGTCGGACCAATTGGTGAAGGGCTGGCGCGGGCCGGTGATGTGGCGCCACGCGAGGCCGTAGAACGGGATGCCCATGCCCAGCTTCTCCTTGGGGATGCCCGCGTTCACCCAGGCCTTGAGGCTGGATTCGACGGACGTCGGGTGGGTGCCGGACTCGCCCTTGAGCGCGGACGTGAACCACGAATCCCAGCCGTCCCAGACACCAATCATCTCGTAGGACATCACGTTCACCTGGTCCAGGGACTGGGCCAGCTGCGGGTACCACTTGAGCGACGCGTCCGAGGCGAAGTTGTTGTTCACCCAGCCAATGGGGAAGGTGAGCAGCATGCCGGGCCGCGCCTGACGCAGCCGCTGCACCAGCGCGAGCAGGTCCGGCTTGTCCGCCTCCTCCACCGGCTCCCAGTCGATGTCGAGCCCGTCATAGCCGTGGTCATCCATCGCCTTGAGCAGGCTCTGGACGAACCTCTCGCGGTTCGCGGAAGAGGCCGCGCCCACCCAGTTGTCGTGCTCGCCCGCGCCGCCCACCATGATGAGGGCCTTGCGCCCCGCGGCGTGCGCGCGCGTGGAGAGCGTCTTCGCCATCGCGGAGCCGTTCGAGTTGTCGAAGTGGGCGTCCACCGTGCCGTCCGTGTTCGGCGTCACGCGGCCCACGATGATGTGCGTCATCGCGCTGAAGTCCACCTTCTCCGGCGGGTAGTCATCCGCGTTCCAGCCCGTGTAGTAGCCGGACACCCACTTGTTGGTGTTGCCCACCGGGCCCGTCACCCCCGCGTCCGCCGTGGCCTTCTTCGTCGCGTCCGCGCTGCTCGTGGCCACCACGTGGTACGTGCCCGCCGTGCGCGGCGCGGTGTACGTGCCGCTGGAGGTGATGGTGCCGCCGGTGGAGCCTTCGAGGACGCTCCACGTCACGGCCGTGTTGCTGCTGCCCGTCACCGTCGCGGTGAAGGTCTGCACGCCGCCCAGGGGCAGCGTGGCGGCGGTGGGGGTGACGCTGACGCTCACGCCGGTGGTGCCCGCCGCCAGGCGCACGTTGTCGAGGTACAGCACCGGCAGCGAGCGGCCCGCGTTCTCCATCACCACCAGGCCATCCAGGGAGGTGTTCGCCGCGCCCAGATGGGCCAGCGGCATGCGGCAGAGCGTCCACGTATTGGCCTTCAGCGTGCCGCCCGCGCAGGTGGAGTTGAGCGCCACGGGCGGCTTCGCCACGCCGCCCACGCTCGCGTAGAGGGCGAGCGCGGGGTTCGTCGTCGCGCCCGGGTTCACCTGCAGCTCCACGAAGCCGTACCCGGTGGTGGGCACGCCCGCGTGGTGGAAGTACAGGCCCGTCCAGGGGCCGAACGTCGCGGAGATGGAGCGCGTGCCCGCGTACACGGGAGTCGTCGCGGTGAGGCTGTGCGTCGCCCAGGACCAGTCCTGCCAGCCCGAGCCGAGCGCATCGTCATACAGCGGGGACGCGCTCGCGAGCGCGTCCCCGGACGTCCCCAGCGCGTCGTCGTCGCCGGCCGTGGAGGTGAAGTCTGGCGCGCCATCGCAGCCGGCGTGCACCGCTGCCAACGCCACGAGGAACCCCATGAGCTGCCTTTTCAAGGTCACTCCTGCGGCCAGGTGAAGAGGGCAGGCCGGAGGTGCCATCTCCTCTGCTCGCGGCGCGTGGCAGAGGTCCTCCGGTCGCCCTGTCGCCACGCCGGGATTGGCGGGCGTGCAAGGGGGACCTGGCGAATCGCAGGCGAAGAGACACCGCGATTCCTCGTCTGCCTTCAAGGCATGGGGTGGGGTCTTTCGGCACGTCGCGAGGACGCCAGGCCGCTGTGCCAGCGACGCGGCGGGCGTCTGGCTTCAGAGCGGAAGATGCCTGGTGACGGCCTGGACGGGCGGGCGCCCTCCGCGCCTGGAGGCGCCACGGGGGCGCCTCCAGGGGAAAGGCGGTCGTGCTGCGATGTGCGCGGCTTCAATGCTTCACAGGGATTGAAGCCAGCCTCAGCTCCTGCCCAGGGACGTGAGGAAGCTCCACGCGCTCTTGTCCCCGCCCAGGTACGTCTGGAAGTGGTTCTCCCCGGGGCGGTAGAGGTCCGTCTGCTTGAGCTGCTGATGCAGCGCGGGCAGGTGGTAGTAGGGCACGGACGGGAAGAGGTGATGGGACAGGTGGTAGCTGGCGTTGAAGGGCGCGATGAAGAAGCGCTCGAACCAGGTGGCCGCCTCCACGTCCCGCGTCTCGTGCGTCTCGTCCGGGGTGGCCGGGGTGAAGGGGTGCTCCACCACGGCGCGGATGCGGAACGCCACCATCATCAGCGTCAGCGACGGGATGGACCACAGCAGCAGGTAGTGGAGCCAGCCGCCCGCGAGCGTGAGGAAGGTGATGAGGCCGACCAGCCACAGCGCGTAGCGGAGGTGCTCCGCGCGGGACGGCGGCGGGCCTCCCTTGCCCAGGGAGCGGCCCGTATAGGACCAGGGAATCATGATGCGCACGTGGGACAGCGTGAAGATGCCCACCAGGTCCCCCAGGAGCACCCGCGCCATGCCCCAGCGCGTGCGCGGGAACATCCACGCGGGGTCGCGCTGCGCCGTGCGCCAGTACGGGTCCCTGGGCGTGTTGACGTAGCGGTGATGCTCCGCGTGCTCCTTGCGGTAGCCCTCCGTGGTGATGTTCATGGGGAACGCGCAGAGGAGGTCCGCCAGCACGTCGTTGACCTTGCGGTTCGTGCTCAGGTGGTAGTGCGACGCCTCGTGCACCAGGCTCAGCAATGCGTGTTGCCGCGAGGAGATGACCACCGCGGCCAGCACCCACGCCCACCACCGGTCCACCTGCACCACGAACGCCACGGACGCCGCGATGATGAGCCATTGGCGTGTGACCGCCCAAAGGCCGCGCCCGTTGGCCACCACCGACAGCTGCCTGACGGTCGCCGTCAGGGCACGACGGTCAAACACACGGGAGGTGACCGCTTCCGAGTCATCCGGCGACAACGCTTCTGGAACGGCGAGCATCTGGAGACAGACCTCCTGCCGGGAGCGAGTGCGCTGGCGGAAGGCCGGGAGGTCCTTTCCTCCCCCGTCCAAGGCGACCCCCTGCCGCACACCCCGGTTCATGTGGGACTGCACCGCCTTGGCGGTAATAATCTCATATCACAGTAATTTAGAGGTCTGAAAGACCCGCTCAGTCTTACAGTCCAGACGGACGTGGCGGGTCCAATGGGTGTCTGTCGAGGTGAGGTGTTGACTGGTGCCCAGAAGGCAGCCCTGGGGGAGGCCTGGCGCTCGGAAGATGGGACGTCCGGGCCTTTTGGCCGGTGAGATGGAGGGGTTGTCCGTACACTGGACACGAACCCCTTTCCGCGTCTCGCGGCGGCCCCCCAGGAAAGGCGGGGAGGTTTCTGGACCTCCCCGTGAGTGGATGCAGGAACCCTTCGACTTCCAGACGCTCTTCGAGCTGTCGCCCAATCCCTACATGCTGCTGGACCGGGAGCTGAGGTTCGTGACGGCGAACGCGGCCTACCTGCGGGTGACGGCCAGCCAGTTGGAGCAACTGGTCGGGCGCACCCTCTTCGAGGCCTTCCCCCACGACCCGGACGACCCGGCCAATCCCAGCGTCCGGATGTTGCGCGAGTCGCTCCAGCGGGTGCTGACGCAGCGGACGCGGGACACGCTGGCGCTCATCCCCTACCGGGTGCCCCGGCAGAAGGACGGCGGCGTGGTGATGGAGGAGCGCTATTGGAGCGCCACGCACACGCCGCTGTTGGATGGGCGTGGCGAGGTGGCCTTCATCCTCCAGCACACGATGGACGTGACGGAGCTGCAGCAGCTCAAGCAGGCCGTGCGCGACGTGGAGTCCTCGCCGGACGGGGGCGTGCCCCGCACGCAGTTGATGGGCGGGGTGTTCGCGCGGGCCCAGGCGGTGCAGGCGGCCAACCTGGCGCTGGACGATGAGCGCCGGCACCTGCGCCGCATGTTCGAACAGGCCCCGGGCTTCATGTGCTCACTGCGGGGCCCCGAGCACGTGTTCGAGCTGGCCAACCGCGCCTATCACCAGCTCGTGGGCCACCGGGACCTGTTGGGCAAGCCCGTGCGGGAGGCCCTGCCGGAGGTGGCCGGGCAGGGCTTCTTCGAGCTGCTGGACGGGGTGTACTCGAGCGGCGAGCCCTTCATCGGGCGCGGCATGCGCGTGCAGGTCCAGCGCGAGCCCGGCGGGCCGCTGGAGGACGCCTTCGTGGACTTCATCTACCAGCCGGTGATGGAGGCGGATGGCCGCGTCTCCGGCATCTTCGTCCAGGGCCACGACATGACGGCGCAGAAGCGGGCCGAGGACGAGCTGGCGCGCCACCGCGAGCACCTGGAGGAGCTGGTGCGCGAGCGCACGCGGGCGCTGGAGGAGAGCGAGGCGGAGCGCCGGCAGGCGGAGGCCGCGCTGCTCCAGGCGCAGAAGATGGAGGCGGTGGGCAAGCTCACCGGCGGCGTGGCGCACGACTTCAACAACCTGCTCCAGGTGGTGAGCGGGAATCTCCAATTGCTCGAGCGCGACACGGTGGGGGACTCGCGCGCGCGGCGGCGCCTGGAGACGGCGCTGGGCGCGGTGGAGCGCGGGGCGCGGCTTGCGTCGCAGCTGCTCGCGTTCGCGCGCCGGCAGCCGCTGGCGCCCACGGCGCTCAACCTGGGCCGGCTGGTGCGCGACATGGACGACCTCCTGCGCCGCGCGCTGGGCGAGGACGTGGAGGTGGAGACGGTCATCGCGGGCGGGCTGTGGAACACGTCCGTGGACCGCAACCAGTTGGAGAACGTCATCCTCAACCTGGCCATCAACGCGCGCGATGCCATGGACGGCCGGGGCAAGCTGACCATCGAAGCGGGCAACGCGATGCTGGATGACCACTACGCGATGCTGCACCCGGAGGTGACGGCGGGGCAGTACGTGCTGCTGGCCATCTCCGACACGGGCTGCGGCATGACGCCGGAGGTGATGCAGCGCGCGTTCGAGCCGTTCTTCACGACCAAGCCGGAGGGCCGGGGCACCGGCCTGGGGCTGAGCATGGTGTATGGCTTCGTGAAGCAGTCCGGCGGCCACGTCAAAATCTACAGCGAGCTGGGTCACGGCACGTCCATCAAGCTCTACCTGCCGCGCACCTTCCAGGCGGCGGCGCAGCCGGCGGAGAGCGGGCCGGGGCAGGTGGAGGGCGGCACGGAGACCATCCTCGTGGTGGAGGACGACGCGGCGGTGCGGGCCACGGTGGTGGAGGTGCTCACGGAGCTGGGCTACCGCGTGCTCAAGGCGCATGACGGCCAGAGCGCGCTCGCGGTCATCCAGAGTGGCCTGCCGGTGGACCTGCTCTTCACGGACGTGGTGATGCCGGGGCCGGTGCGCAGCCCGGAGCTGGCGCGGCTGGCGAAGGCGCACCTGCCGGACATCGAGGTGCTCTTCACGTCCGGTTACACGGAGAACGCCATCGTGCACGGCGGCCGGTTGGATCCGGGCGTGAGCCTGCTGTCCAAGCCGTACCGGCGTGAGGACCTGGCGCGGAAGATCCGCTCGCTGTTGCGCGGACGCGAGCAGCGGCTGGCGGCGAAGACGTACCGCGCGCCCGAGGAGGCGAAGGAGAACCGCACGCTGCGCATCCTGCTGGTGGAGGACGACGCGGACATCCGCGAGTCCGCGTCCGAGTTGATGGCGGACCTGGGGCACACCGTGCGCGCGGTGGAGAGCGCGGAGGCGGCGGGCGAGGCGCTGGCGAAGGAGCCCTTCGACCTGCTCTTCACGGACGTGACGCTGCCGGGCAAGTCCGGCAGGGTGCTGGCGCGCGAGGCCGCGCGGCGCTACCCGGCCCTGCGCATCATCATCGCCTCGGGAGACTCGCGCGCGGTGGCCGGGGAGGACGGCGAGGCGCTGGAGCGCGTGGTATTGCTGCCCAAGCCGTATGACCTGAACCAGATGGAGCGTGCGTTGGAGCAGGCCGCAGAGGAAGCCACCGCCGCCGCCCGGACGCGGCCCACGTGACGGACGCGAAGGCCCGGACGGGCGAAGTCCTCTATGTGTCCACCCTGCCGGGCCTGGAGCCCGCGCTGGAGGCGGAGGCGCGCGAGCGCGGGCTGTCCTTCCGGCGCGTGGAGGGCGGCATCGAGTGCGAGGGCCCGTCCGGCCTGCACCAGACGGCGAACCTGCACCTGCGCACCGCGAGCCGCGTGCTGCTGCGCCTGGGCTCCTTCACGGCGCCCACCGCGGACGCGCTGGTGCGGGGGCTGGAGCGGCTGCCCATGTCAGGCGTCTGGGACGGCCAGGCGCCGCTGCGGCTGTCGGTGAGCCTGCACCGCTCCGTGGCCCCGGGGCCGGCCGTGGTGCTGGAGTCCGCGGCCGTGGCATGGAACCCGCGCGAGGTCGCGGGCACCGGGCACCTGGATGAAGAGGGCGCGGGGCCGGGGCTCACGCTGCTGGTGCGGGGGGAGGGCGAGCGCTGGACGGTGAGCGCGGACACCTCCGGGGAGCCGCTGCACCAGCGCGGCTACCGGCAGGAGGTGGGGCGCGCGCCCCTGCGCGAGACGCTGGCCTCGGGCATCCTCCGGCTCGCGGGCTACGCGGGGGACGTGCCGCTGGTGGATCCGATGTGCGGCTCGGGCACGTTCCTGGTGGAGGGCGCGTGGATGTCCCAGCGCCGCGCGCCGGGGCTCCTGCGCGCGTTCGCGTTCCAGTCGTTCCCGTCCTTCGACAAGGCCGCCTGGGAGCGCCGCCGCGCGGAGGCGGAGGGGGAAGCGCTGGCGGAGCCTCGCGTGGCACTGCGCGGCTACGACCTCAACGCCGGCGCGCTGGGCACTGCGCGGCGCAACGCGAAGCGCGCGGGCGTGACGCTCACGCTGGAGCGGCACGACCTGCGCACGCTGAAGGCCCCGCCGGAGGGCCCCGGGCTGGTGGTGGCCAACCCGCCCTATGGCAAGCGCGTGGGGGAGGCGGAGGACCTGCCGGACCTCTACCGCGCGCTGGGAGCGACGTTGAACGGCGCGTTCCGCGACTGGCGCAAGGCGCTCATCGTCCCGGACGAGCCGAGGCTGGTGGCGGCGCTGGGGCTGAAGGACGCGCGGCGGCTCCCCGTGAAGAACGGCGGCCTGCGCTGTCTGCTGTTGCTGGCGGGCGGGTAGCTAGAGCGGCAGGACCAGCTCGAAGCGCGCGCCGCCCTCGGGCCGGGCGCCCGCGCGCACCCTGCCTCCGTGCGCGAGCACCACGCGCCGCACGATGGCCAGGCCCAGGCCCCGTCCGTTGGCCCGGGTGAGGAAGAAGGGCTCGAAGACGCGCTGCGGATCCAACCCCGCGATGCCCGGGCCCTCGTCCTCGACGACCAGTGACACGCCGTCCGGCACGCGGCGCACCGCCACGCGCACCGTGCCCCGGGCCGGCGAGGCCTGGATGGCGTTGCGCATCAGGTGCGTGACGGCCAGCTGCAACAGCGTCTCGTCGCCGGACAGGTCCGGCACGTCCGGCGCTTCGTCGAAAATCACGCGGGGCGCGGGCAGCTCCTCGCGGCCGTGGAGGAGCTGTCCCAGCGCGCGGTGCACCAGCTCGCCCAGCGACACGGGGCGCGGCCGGGGCTCCAGCGGGCGCACCGCGTCCAGCAGGTCGCGCACGATGTCCTCCAGCCGGATGGCCTCCTCCTCCAGCATCTCCACCGCGGCGGCGCCCGCGGGCCCCAGGCGGGGTTCGCGCTTGAGCACCGCCACCGTGTTGAGGATGGCCCCCAGGGGGTTGCGCACCTCGTGGGCCACGACGCCCGCGGCCTCGCCCAGCACCGTCAGCCGCTCGCTGGCGATGAGCTCGTTCTGCAGCCGCGACACCTCCGCGAGCCGCGCCTCCGCCGCGCGGTGGTGCCGCACGTTCTCCAGCGCGCCGCCGATGAGCTGCGCGAACAACTCCAGCGCTCCCGCGTTCGCGGGCGTCAGCGTGGTGGACTGCACCGCCAGCACGCCGAAGGGCTCGTCCCCCACGAAGATGGGCGCGTCCAGCGCGCGCGAGCCCGGCGGGTAGATGCGCTGGATGCTGTCCGCCACCTCCGGCGTGTGCAGGTGCCGCGCCATGCTGAAGGCGTCCGGGTGGAACACGGCGCGGCGGCTCGTGAGCACCTCCGCCAGGTGCGGCATCAGGGAACGGTGGAAGCGCACCTCGTGCACGTCCTGTCCGTACAACCGCGCCGCCGCCGCCAGGCTCTCCGGTTCCTGGCGCATGGGCCCGTGGCGCAGGGAGTCGCCCTCCAGCAGCATCACGGAGACGTAGAAGCCCTGCTGGTGCACCGCGTCCACCGCCAGCTCCAGCACCGCGCGCTCATCTCGGCAGCGCAAGAGCTCCGCCGCGGTGGACACCAGCATGGTGGACAACCGGCGCACCGCGTCCCCGCCCTCCGCGTCCAGGAGCAGCACGACCTGCTCCTCCGGCACGCGCCCCGGCCCCGTGACGGGGGAGAGCATGTACTGGTGCCCCTCCGTGCCGCGCACGCGCACCCACGCGGGCTGCACCGGCGTGGGCAGCTCGCCTCGCGCCAGCGCTTCGCAGATGGGCTCCACCCACGCGCGCTCGTCGGGCCCGAAGCGCGCGGAGAGCTCCAGGAGCGACGGCAGCTCGTCCTCGCGCAGCCCCAGGAGCGCCCGCAGCGCGGCGTTGGTGAACACCAGCTGGGTGCCGCGAATCACGAACAGGGGCACCGGCAGCGTCGCCAGCAGGCCGTCCAGCGAAGCGGCGGGAACGGGTCCGCTCATCGACGTCCCCTCCACGCGCGCCCGTCCGCTCCCCTGGCCGCGTGCCCCTCTGCTCCAGAGGGGCGGGAGGCCGGAGGCAATCGCCGCGAGGGGGCTCCGTAGGGAGGGGGGAAGGCGTTGAGCACCGGAGAAGACACCATGAACTTCGCGAACGAGTTGGACCGCAGGGACCTGGAATTGAAGTCCGTCATGGCGGTGTGGGTCGCCTTCGTGGCGATGAGCGCGGTCTTCCTGGGCCAGTTGTTCTAGTCAGGGCTTCTTGGCGCGGCGGACGTACTGCTGGATGAATTCCCGCTCCTCCGCGCGCAGCGCGCTCAGGCGCAGTCCGTAGCCCCGGGGGTTCTTGCCGTCGTCCAGGGAGTTCTCCCAGATGACGGAGCTGCGCAGGGTCATCACCCGCTCCGGATCATCGAAGCGCAAGGTCAGCTCCACCTGCGTTCCCAGCCGCAGCGGCCGGTCCGTGCCGATGAACAGGCCGCCCGACGACAGGTTGATGATCCGGTGGTCGGTGAAGATGCCCGTGTTCTTCATCGACACCTTCACGTCCGCGTGGAGCCGGTCGTCGGACCGGCGCTCCAGGCCCACGAACTCGGCGCTCGAATACGAGGGCGCGGGCGCGGCGATGGGGCGCCGGACGGGCGCGGGCGGAGGCGGCGTGGGGGCCGCGGCAGGAGCAGGCGGAGTCACGGGCCGCGCCACGGGCGTCATCACCGGCGGAGGCCGGGCCGGCGCGGAGGGCGGTACGGGCCGCGTCATCGTGCCTGGCGCGGGCGTCGGTGGGATGGAGGCGGCCACCGGACGCGTCAGGGTGCCCGGCACGGGCGTGGGCGGAATGGAGGCCGCGACCGGACGGCCCAGCGAGCCCGGCGCGGGCGTCGGAGGGATGGACGCGGCGGCCGGACGCGCGAGTGAGCCCGGCACGGGCGTGGGCGGAATGGAGGGCGCCACCGGCCGCGTCAGGGTGCCCGGCACGGGCGTGGGCGGAATGGAGGCGGCGGCGGGACGCGCGGCCTGCGGCGCGTCCCCCGGCGGCGGACGCGCCGGCAGCGCGGTGCCGCTCATCGGCAGCGGCGCGGCGGGCAGCGCGCCACTCATGTCCAGCCGGGGCGGCGGGGGCGCGGGCGGATGCAGCGCGCCCTGGAGGAAGAGCGTCTCCGCCTCGCGGATCCGCCGCGAGAGGAAGTCGAAGATCTCGGTGGAGACCTTGCGCAGCTCCGGATGCAAATCCGGCGACAGGTGCTCCGGCGAGAAGCGCTTCGCCATGCGGAAGAAGGCGAGCCGGAACTCGTCGAGCGACGCGTTCGGCTTGAGCCCGAACACGTCATGCGGCGCCAGGTGCAGCAGGCCTCGCAGCTGGTTGCGCAGGCGCTCGGCCTGCTGGCTCTCGATGGAGGGCGTGGGCGCCGCGGTGGAGAACAGGTCGCGCACCTCCGGGAGTTCCTGGAGCGCGACCCAGTTGGTCCCATCGCGCGACGCGCGCACGGCCGTCTTCAGACGACCGGACGCGATGAGGTCGCGGAAGGCTTGCAGTTGCAGGGGGCCCAGCACGCGGCCGAGCGAATCTCCCACCCAGTAACCGACAGCGGATGACGACACGGAAACCTCGGGGAATCAGGACGCGAGCGCCTGTCGCACGGCGTTGGCAATCTCCAGGGGATGGAAGGGTTTGCCCACGAAGCCCATCGCCCCCGCGGCGATGGCCTGCTCCACCACCGGCTCCGCGTCCATGCTGCTGATGACCAGCACGCGCGTGTCCGGCGACACACTCTTGATGGCGCCCAGCACCTCCAGCCCGCTCTTCTTCGGCATGAAGAGGTCCAGGAACATCACCGCCGGCTGCTCCTTCTGCGCCAGCGCCAGCCCTTCCTCCCCGTCCGCCGCCTCCAGAAGCCGCAGGTCGATGCCCGTGTCCGCGATGACGTCCTTGAGGATGCGACGCACGAAACTGTCGTCATCCACCAGCAGCAGGGTAGGTAGTCCAGGCATGGCGGCAGGATACATAAGACGCGCGACGTTTGGGCGCGCGCATCCCAAGTGCCTGCTCGCCTTTTGGGTTAAGGGGTGGGCATGTCCACCGACCCCGCGCTGTCCCATTTCGAGTCCCACAAGGCCGCGTACCTGGAGGACCTCAAGGCCCTCGTACGCATACCCAGTGTGTCCTTCCCCGGCTTCGACGCCGGCCTCGTGCGCAAGAGCGCCGAGGCCACCGCGGCCCTCTTGAAGGACCGTGGTTTTGAAAACGTCCAGTTGCTCGAAATCGAGGGCGCGCATCCGTATGTCTATGGCGAGGTGCTCAAGGCGCCGGGCCGGCCCACGCTCCTGCTCTACGCGCACCACGACGTGCAGCCCGCGGGAGACGAAGGCGCGTGGAAGAGCCCGCCCTTCGAGCCCCAGGTGCGCGACGGCCGCCTGTACGGCCGCGGCGCGGCGGACGACAAGGCCGGCATCGTCGTGCACACCTCCGCCGTGGACGCGTGGCTCCAGAGCACCGGACACCTCCCACTCAACGTGAAGGTCATCATCGAGGGCGAGGAGGAGGCCGGCAGTGACCACCTGGGTGCATTTCTCCAGAAGCACGCGAAGCTGGTGGCGGCGGACGCCATCGTGTTGACGGACACGTCGAACTTCGACACGGGCCTGCCGTCCATCACCACGGCGCTGCGCGGGCTGGTGACGGTGGACGTGGAGGTGCGGGGGCTGCACCAGGCGGTGCACTCGGGCATGTGGGGCGGGCCCATTCCGGATCCGGCGATGGCGCTGTGCCGGATGCTGGCGTCGCTGACGCACGCGGACGGCTCCATCGCGATTGAAGGCGTGACGGAGCAGGTGAAGCCGCTGACGGCCTCGGAGCGCGAGAGCATCCAGGCGCTGCCGGGAGACGAGGCGACCTTCCGCGGGCAGGCGGGCCTGCGCGAGGGCGTGGAGCTGCTGGGCGGTGGGCGGCATCCCTGGGAGACGAACTGGCGTCAGCCGAGCCTGGCCATCAACGCCATCCAGGCCAGCAGCCGCAAGGACGCGCGCAACATCGTCGTGGAGTCCGCGTGGGCGCGCGTGGGGATCCGCGTGGTGCCGGACATGGATCCGGAGGACGTGCAGCGCCGGCTGGTGGCGCACCTGAAGAAGGTGTGCCCCTGGGGCCTGGAGCTGGAGATCCGCGAGGACCAGGCGTCGGGGTGGTGGTACACCGACTCGTCGCACCCGGCGTTCCAGGCGGCGTTCCGCGCGCTGGAGAAGGGCTACGCGAAGAAGCCGGTCACCATCGGGTGTGGTGGCTCGATTCCGTTCGTGGAGCCGTTCGCGAAGGAGCTGGGCGGCGTGCCCGCGCTGCTCATCGGCGTGGAGGACCCGTACACGTATGCCCACTCGGAGAACGAGAGCCTGCACCTGGGCGACTGGGAGAAGGCCATCCGCTCCGCCATCCACCTCTATGAGGAGCTGGCGAAGTCGCTGACGCCTCGCGGCTGAGCGGGGCGGGGACGGCCACGGGCGTCGGGGCCCGTGGCCGCGTGCGCTACAGGCCGCGGAAGCGGTCCGTGGCCTCGATGAGGGCGGAGGTGTTGCCGGGCTCGTTGGCGGAGTGGCCCGCGTCCGGCACCATCACGAACTGGGCCTCCGGCCACGCGCGGTGCAGGGCCCACGCGCTCTCTGGCGGGCACACGACGTCGTAGCGTCCCTGCACGATGACTGCGGGGATGTGGCGGATGCGCTGCACGTCGTCCAGGAGCTGCGTGTCCGTGCGCAGGAAGCCCTTGTTGACGAAGTAGTGGCACTCGATGCGCGCGAAGGCGATGGCGAAGGCGTCGCCCGCGTTTCGCGCGACGAGCTCCGCGTTGGGGTACAGGCAGCTCGTGCGGCCCTCCCACACGCTCCACGCCCTCGCGGCCTCCTGCTGCGTGTGCTTGTCGTCGCCCATCAGCCGCTTCGCGTACGCGTGCAGCAGGTCGCCCCGCTCGTCCTCGGGGATGGGCGCGAGGTAGTGCTCCCACGCGTCCGGGAACATCGCGCTCGCGCCGCGCTGATAGAACCAGTCAATCTCCTGCTTGCGCAGCAGGAAGATGCCGCGCAGCACCAGCTCCGTGACGCGCTCCGGATGGGCCTGCGCGTACGCGAGCGACAGGGTGCTGCCCCACGAGCCGCCGAAGAGCAGCCAGCGCTCCAGGCCCAGGTGTTCGCGCAGCCGCTCCATGTCCTCCACCAGGTCCCAGGTGGTGTTCTGCTCCAGGCTGGCGTGCGGGGTGCTGCGGCCGCAGCCGCGCTGATCAAAGAGGATGATCCGGTAGACGGCCGGGTCGAAGAAGCGGCGCTGCTTCGGGTCGGTGCCTCCGCCCGGGCCGCCGTGGACGAAGAGCGCGGGCTTGCCCTTGGGGTTGCCGCTCTCCTCGAAGTACAGCGTGTGGCCGCCGGTGACCTTCAAGTGGCCGGTGCGGTAGGGCTCGATGGCGGGATAGAGCGTACGCAGCGGCGTGGTTGCGGGCACGGGATTCCTTCCTTGGAAACGGGGTGGCGCGCACCCTAACAACAGGCGGCGCTTGCGGGGGCGGGCCGTTCAGGGGAGCACGTCCACCCGAGAACGCCCCGCAGCGGAGCTCCGATGCGTGCCCGCTTCAGGGCTTCTCGGGCGGGACGGGCGCCGCGGGCTCGCGGGGCGCTTCCGGCGGCTTCGGCGCGGGCGGCACGCCGCGTCCGGCCTGGGCCACCATGCGCACCTCGGCGTTCTCCCCGAGCGCGTAGCCGTCTCCCTTGAGCTCCAGGTCCGTGGCTTCGATGACGTCGCCGCGCTGCAGGTGGAAGAACCTCTCGTTCTTCTCCGAGCGGTGGCGCTCCTGCATCGCCAGGCCCACGCGCCCCTCCGGGCCGCAGCCGATGTAGCGCTGGCGGCCCTTGCCCTCCAGCGACTCGCTGACGATGCGGAACAGGCGGCCCGGCGGCGGCGCCTGCCAGGGCTCGCCCTTGGGCGCGACCAGCAGGTAGCTCATCTTGAGCGACTCCTTGTGGAAGCCCGCCGAGCGCGCCAGCTCCTCCACCACGCGAGGCATGGGCCACGCGCGCTCGGCGTGGCACCAGTCCGTCTCCTTCACCAGCGCGGGGCACGCGCCGCGATACATGCACGGCGCGCGGATGGCGTAGCCGCGCTCCACCAGCAGGTCGCGCACCTTGAGCAGGTTGCGGCTCGTCTCACGCAGCGCGGGCTCCATCACCAGCAGGCTGCCGCCCTTCTTCACCTTGGCGAGCACCGACTCCAGCAGCGCCGCGCGCGGCTTCAGCGCCTCGTCCGTCGCGCCGTAGAGCTCGTTGATGACGTGCCCCATCGTGATGAGGTCGTACTGGCCCTCCGGCAGCGTGGCGTTCTTCTTCAGCGGATCCCACTCGCGCGTGGCCAGGGCCTCGCCGGCCTCCGTGGCCAGCTCGCGCGCCAGGTTCAGCGCGGGCTTGCTGCGGTCCGCCGCGGTGACCTCGCTCGCGCCCGCGTCCATGGCCGCGAAGGCCACCGGGCCCGGACCGCTGCCCAGGTCGAGCACATGGCGCGGGCGGTTCGGCAGCTCGCCCAGCACCTGACGGGCCTGGGCGTAGGACACCGGCCAGTAGAAGAGGAGGTACGCGCCCAAGAGGCGCGGGTCGTCCATGTACCGGGCGCCGGCCAGCTGCCGCTCGCGGGTGAGGCCGTGCGACAGCTGCTTCACGCCCGCGCCCACCTCCTTGACCTCCTGCGGCGTGAGGCGTCCTTCCGGCCCGTCTCCCCGGCCCCGGGACGCGCGCCACACGGAGATGAGCCGGGGCAGCCATCGCTCCAGGTCCTTGCTGTATGCGTTGCTCATCGTTGCCTTCACATCAGGGGTCGCCACCCGGAGGCGACCGCGTTAAACCCGTCCCGCCATGATTTCCGTCCGCGGACTGCGCAAGCACTATCAGGTTCACAAGCGCCCGCCTGGCCTGAAGGCGGCCCTGCGCTCGCTCGTCCACCGCAGCTACACGACCGTCAAGGCCGTGGACGGCATCACCTTCGACATCCGGCCCGGAGAGCGCGTGGGCTTCCTGGGCCCCAACGGCGCCGGCAAGACGACGACGCTCAAGGTGCTCGCCGGGCTGCTCCACCCGTCGGAGGGGGAGGTCCGCGTGGATGGGCACGTGCCCCGGCTGCGCGAGGAGGCGTTCCTCAAGAAGATCATGCTGGTGATGGGGCAGAAGCAGCAGCTCCTGTGGGACCTGCCGCCGTCGGAGACGTTCGAGCTCAATCGCGCCATCTACGACGTGCCCCGCCCCCAGTACAAGCAGACGCTGGAGGAACTGGTGTCGCTCCTGGAGCTGGGGGACCTCATCGGCAAGCCGACCCGGCAGCTCTCCCTGGGCGAGCGGATGAAGTGCGAGCTGGCCGCGGCCCTCATCCACCGCCCCCGGGTGCTCTTCCTGGACGAGCCCACCATCGGCCTGGACGTGTCCATGCAGGTCACGATGCGCGCGTTCATCAAGGCCTACAACGAGCAGACGGGCGCCACGCTCATCCTGACCAGCCACTACATGGACGACGTGGCGGCGCTCTGTCCGCGCGTCATCGTCATCGACAAGGGGCAGCTGTCCTACGACGGCAGCCTGGACGCGCTGGTGCAGCGCGTGCGCCCGGAGAAGCGCGTGGTGCTGCGGCTGGGCCAGCCCGTGGAGGCGGGCCTGCTGGCGCCGCTGGGCAAGGTGGTGTCGCACGAGCCGGGCACGGCGGTGCTCCAGGTGCGGCAGGACGCGGTGAACGCCACGGTGGGCCGCGCGCTGTCCACGCTGCCGGTGATGGACCTGACGGTGGAGAACGCGCCCCTGGAAGAGGTGATGAGCGAGCTGTTCCAGGAGGGCAAGGCGCGCCGGGCGGAAGCCGCTCGGGAGGCGGTGACGGCGTGAGCCTGCGCACGGCCCTCAAGGCGTTCCCCACGATGCTGCGCATCGGCTTCTCCGAGGCGGTGGCCTACCGCGCGGAGATGGTCATCTGGGTGCTGTCCACCACCATGCCGCTCATCATGCTGGCCCTGTGGTCGGCGGTGGCGCGAGGCGGAGCGGTGGGCCGCTTCGGACAGGCCGAGTTCACGGGCTACTTCCTCGCGGCCTTCTGCGTGCGGCAGTTCACCAGCTCCTGGGTGGCGTGGCTGGTCAGCTACGAGGTGAAGCAGGGCACGCTGGCGATGCGGCTCTTGAGGCCCGTCTCCCCGCTCCTGTCGTACGCGACGGAGGTGCTGGCGGGCATCCCGCTGCGCGTCGTGGTGGTGCTGCCCGTGGTGGGCATCAGCCTGTGGGCGGCGGGCGCCGAGCGGGCGGTGCCCACATCGCTGGGAGGCTGGGGGTTGTTCCTCTTGGGCCTCGTGGGCGCGTGGCTCATCACGTTCTATCTGAACGTGCTGTTGGGCACGCTGAGCCTGTTCATGGAGAGCAGCCAGAAGCTGATGGAAGTCTACATGGTGCTGTTCTTCGTCTGCTCCGGGTACATGTTCCCGGTGGAGTTCTTCCCGCCCGGTGCGCGCACGGTCATGGAGTGGCTGCCGTTCCGCTACCAGATGGGGCTGCCGGTGGAGCTGATGACGGGGGCGCACGCGGCGAAGGAGGCGTGGACGTTGCTCGCGGCGCAGTGGACGTGGGTTGCGGGGCTGGGCGTAGTGTCGATGGCCGTCTGGCGCCGGGGCCTGGCGCGCTTCGCGGCGTTCGGAGGGTAGGGCGGTGGTGAACGCGAAGCGCTACCTGCGCCTGTTGGGCGTGCAGCTGAAGGCCTCCGGGCTCCTGGCGTTGCAGTACCGGGCGGACTTCCTGGCGGAGGGGCTGACGTCGCTGGCGTGGACGTTCACCGCGCTGGCGCCGCTGTTCGTCGTCTTCGGCACGCGGCCCAGCATCGAGGGGTGGACGTTCCAGGAGTCCCTGCTGGTGGTGGGCTGGTTCACGCTGCTGCAGGGCGTGCTGGAGGGCGCCATCAGCCCCAGCCTCACGGGCATGGTGGAGCACATCCGCAAGGGCACGCTGGACTTCGTGTTGCTCAAGCCGGCGGACGCGCAGTTCCTCGTCTCCACGCAGCGCTTCCTGCCATGGCGCGCGGTGAACGTGCTGTCCGGCGTGGCGCTGTTCGTCTACGCGTTCGTGTCGCTGGGGCGCTGGCCGTCGCTGCCGGGCATCTTCGCGTCGCTGGTGTTGCTCGGGACGAGCATGCTCATCCTGTACTCGATGTGGATCCTGGTGGTGAGCGCGGCCTTCTTCGTGGTGAAGGTGGACAACCTCACGTACCTGTTCACGTCCATCTTCGACGCGGCCCGCTGGCCGTCCTCGGTGTTCCGGGGCTCGCTGTCGTGGGTCTTCACCTTCATCATCCCGCTGGCGCTGATGACCACCTTCCCCGCGCTCGCGCTGTTGGGCCGGCTGCCGTGGACCTGGCTCGTGGGCGCGGTGGTGGGCTCGGTGGCGTTCGCCGCGGTGGCGCGGTGGGTATGGCTGATGTCCATCCGCCACTACACGTCCGCGAGCAGCTGACCCAGGGGGCGCTGACAGCGGGGCAGGCCCTCCGGGACGCGCCCGCTGCGGCGGCGAGAAGTCGTCTCAGGAACGCGGCTCACCCCGTGGAGTCTGGGTGATAGGAATTCCCCTGTTGTCTTTTCTTCGTCTGGGTTAAGGGGCCGCCCCCCCCCCCGCGGCGAAAGCCGCACCCCTCATGAAGTGAAGGACTTCCCCCTCGATGATCCGTATCCGTTTTCACGGCCTGCTGGCCGCGCTCGCGCTTGCGTCCGCGTCAGCCTGCGCCCCCGACGCACCGTCTTTCATTGACGCTCCTTCCACCTCCACCGCGCGGCTCGATACATCCGTATGGAACAGCGCCGGCACCATGGCCTCCGTGCGCGTGGACGCCACGGCCACGCCGCTGCGCAATGGCTATGTGCTCGTCGCGGGCGGGGGCACGTCCTCCGCGGAGCTGTATGATCCGCGCACGGGGCGCTGGTTCTCGCTGGGCGCCATGGCCACGAGCCGCCAGCGCCACACCGCGACGCTGCTGTTCTCCGGCAAGGTGTTGGTGGTGGGCGGCGGCACGTCGGTGCTGGCCGCGAACGGCGCGGAGCTGTTCGACCCGGACACCAATGGCTGGAGTGCCGCGACGGGGCTGGACCTGCCCCGCTCCCAGCACACCGCGACGCTGCTCCCCGACGGCCGGGTGCTGGTGGTGGGCGGCGACAGCGGCTTCGGCAACGCGCTGTCCTCCGCGCTGCTGTATTCCCCGGCGACGAACTCGTGGTCCGTCACCGGCAGGATGGGGGCGCCGCGCCTGGGGCATGCGTCGACGCTGCTGCCGGATGGCCGGGTGCTGGTGACGGGCGGTCGCGACAGCGCCAACGGGGACGTGCTCGCGACGGCGGAGCGCTATGACCCGGCGACGGGCGAGTGGACGACGGTGGGGCGCATGGCCACGCAGCGCACGGGCCACACGGCGACGCTGCTCTTCTCCGGGCAGGTGCTGGTGGCGGGCGGCTTCGCGGGCAGCCTGGCCACGGACACCACCGAGTTGTTCGATCCAGGCACCGGCACCTGGACGTCCCAGGGCGTGTTGCCATCTCCGAGCGTCTTCCACACGGCGACGCTGCTCACCTCCGGGCAGGTGCTGGTGGCGGGCGGCTCCACGGGCGGCCAGCCCTATCTGGACCGCGCCGCGCTCTACAGTCCGGCCACGGGCGTCTGGACGGAGACGGCGTTGATGGCGTCCCGCCGCATCAGCCACGCCGCCGCGCTGCTGCCATCGGGAGAGGTCCTCGTGTTGGGCGGCGTGCCGCAGGTGGGCGCGCGCAGCGCGTCCGCGGAGCGCTACCGCCCGTCCATCCTGGCGTGGAGCACGGCCGCGAGTCTCGTCACCGCGCGCTCGCAGCTCAGCGCCACCCGGTTGGACACGGGCGACGTGCTGGTGGCGGGCGGTGCGTCCTCCTCGGGAGTCGCGCTGTCGAGCGCCGCGCTGTACGACGAGACGACGAACACCTGGAGGGACACCGCCGCGCTGGGCAACGCTCGCTTCCTGCACTCCGCCACGCGGCTGAAGGACGGCCGGGTGCTGGTGACCGGAGGGCAGCGGGATGCCTCCACCTGGCTGTCCGCCACGGAGGTCTACGCGCCCTCGACGGACACCTGGACGGCGGTGGGGAGCCTGGGAACGGGGCGGGCCCGTCACACGGCGACGCTGCTTCCGGGCTCCGGCAAGGTTTTGGTGTCGGGCGGCACGTCGGGCGCGAGCACCGCCTCCACGCTCGCCAGCGCGGAGCTGTTCAACCCGGTCGCGGGCACCTGGAGTCCCACGGGCGCCATGGGGCACGCGCGCACGTACCACGCGGCGGTGCCGCTGCCTTCGGGCGAGGTGCTGGTGACGGGCGGCAGCTCCACTGGGGCGGATGCCATCATGGCGACCGCGGAGCTGTACGACCCCGCCACGGGGACGTGGCGGCCCACGGCGTCCATGGCGGTGGCGCGCTACGGCCACATCGCGGTGCCGCTGGGCAATGGCAGCCAGGTGTTGGTGGCGGGCGGCTGGGGCGCGGATGGGCCGCTGCGTTCGGCGGAGGTGTACGACGTGGCGCTCGGTACGTGGAGGACGGTGGCGCCCATGAACATGCCGCGCTACCTGCCGCACGCCACGGCGCTGTCCACGGGCCGCGTGCTGGTGGTGACGGGAGAGGGCGGCTCGGGGTTGGGCGTGCTCGATTCGGCGGAGGTGTATGACGCCGCGATGAACGCGTGGACGCCCGCGGGCATCCAGTCCTCGCGCAACACGCACCACGGCCTGGCGCTGCTGCCCTCGGGCCGGGTCCTCGTCGCGGGAGGCAGCGGAAGCGGCGGCGCGCGCGTGGCCGTGGACGTGTACTCACCGGCGCCTTGAGCCGGTAGCCGGAGTAGCCGGAACGGGGCGGGCACATGCAATGCCCGCTCCACGCCACAAGGAGCGCCACGTCCGCAACCGAAGTGGGCACACGGGAGCACTGGCCGCCCCCGCCCGAGCGCTCAAAAACCTGTCCGACAGTCGGACCGGTTCAGCCGGCTGGGGCGGAGGGCCGCTCTCCCCTGTGGCGACCCTCCAAACCTGTCCGACAGTCGGACAACCTCATGGGGTTCAGCTGGAGTGACGGCTCCCGGCCTGGGACCTCAAACCTGTCCGACAGTCGGACAACCTCATGGGGTTCAGCTGGAGTGCCGGCTCCCGGCCTGGGACCTCAAACCTGTCCGACAGTCGGACAACCTCATGCGGTTCGGTTGGAGTGACGGCTCCCCGGCCTGGGCCTCAAACCTGTCGGACGGTCGGACAACCTCATGCGGTTCGGCTGGAGTGATGGCTCCCCGGCCTGGGTCCTCAGACCTGTCGGACAGTCGGACAGGTTCCGGTGGCTAGGGGGAAAGGGGCGCCCCCGACGGCAGTCCTCAAAATCCTGTCCGACAATCGGACCGGTTCCCGTGGTTCGAGGGACACCGGTCCCCTGCATCGATCTTCAAGGCTTGTCCGACAGTCGGACAGGTTTGCGTGACTCGGGGCAGCAGCGCTTCCCGCTTCGGTTCTGAGAACTTGTCGGACAGTCGGACAGGTTTGTGCGGCTCGGGGGAACGGCGCCCCGGCCTCGGCCCGCAGGACTTGTCGGACAGTCGGACAGGTGCGGTCGGGTTGGATGGAGCGCCGGTCCCCTGCCGCTGTCCTAGAAACCTGTCCGACAGTCGGACAGGTTCGCGCGGGTTGGATGGACGGTCTCCCTTGATTCGACTTCCCAAACTTGTCCGACAGTCGGACAGGTTTTGGCAATGCGCCTCCGGCCGGGGCGCTCCCACTGGGCTCTCACCTTCTCAATCAGGGGAACAGCTTGGATGCCCGAGGATTCGCGGCTTCTTCGTGGACGCGGCTTGTGGCTCCACGGCTCCGGGCGTCGTGGCTTCGTGGGAGACCCGGGGTTCCTTGCTGATGCGTGGAACCCCGGGGGCACAGGGTGGACCCTGCTCAGGCCCCTGCGTGTGGCGCTTCGTGCGCCGCGTCCTCGCGGGTGTAGTACGCGAGGCATTCCTCTTCACGTCCTCGCACCACGCGTCTGCCATTGAGCGGGCCGACGTGGGACGTCACCACCGTGTACTGGCCTTCGATGTCAGCCTGGTCGTAGTAGATGACCACCCAGTCATCCGTCGCGTTCTGCTGGTGCGCCAAAGCCGTGTTGGAGAACAGCGCGCGGAAGTTCCAGTCGTCCACGTGCTCGCGCATTACCGGCAGCCAGGCTTCTCCGGAGGGGTTGAACCGCTTGGGCGCGATGCGCCGCAGCTCGCCTGCCTCCGCCCTGCGCCTATAGTCCGCGTCCACCTTCAGGAGCAGCGCTACTGACGGATGCGGCGCGTCCTCTCCTCCGTGGGACCGGGCCCGCGCGCGCTCACGCCGGTTGCGTCCCAGCCTCGCGGCCAGCACCTCGCGCACCTGCTCCGCGCGCCGGGGGCCGAAGCCCTCCACCCGTTCCAGCCGCCCGTCGTGCGCGGCCAGCTCCAGGGCCTCCAACGTGGTGATGTCCAGCTCCTCGTGGATGCGCTTCGCCAGCTCCGGCCCGATGCCGGGCACACTGGCGAGCAGGCCCTCGGGGGACGCTTCACCCTCCAGCCGCTGGAGCAGCTCCAGCCGCCCCGTGCGTATCAGCTCCGCGACCGCCGCCGCGATGCTCTTGCCCACGCCAGGCAGCTCCCTCAGCCCTGCCTCGCCCTCCGCCGCCAGCACCTGCGCCACCGAGTCCGGCCAGTTCGCGATGGTCGCCGCCGCCTTGCGGTAGGCCCCCACCCGGAAGGGCATCGCGTCCTGCGTATCCAACAGGTCCGCCACCCGTTCCAGCGCGTCCGCGATGTCGATGTTGCTCTTCCATTCGACGCCCATGGTACCTGGAAGGTAGGGGCTCCCCGGGAGGACGGCCACCCCGCGGCCTGATGCCAGCGCGCACGGCGTCACTCCCCCGATAAATTCCCCGGCCCCGCGACCTCGCCGCGCTCGCTGGGTTGAAATGGGCCGCAGGCAGTCACGCGAACCTTTCGACCCGGAGAAGGACGATGCGCTGGAACAAGACGTTGGCGGTGGGAACGGCCCTGGTGCTGTCGGCGGCGTGCGGCGGGATGGATGAGCGGGAGGCCGTGGAGTCCCTGCCGGACTTCGCGGGCACGTCGCTCGAAATCAATACGGACGCGCTCGCGCAGGACGGCGCTGCGCTCGTGGCCCAGGACCTGATGCAGGTGGAGGCGTCGCTCGACGGCCAGGGGGCCGCGATGCTGGAGGGCGCCCGCCTGGAGGTGAAGGCCCTCAACGACACGCTCCGGCAGGCGCTGGTGCCCATCGCGGACCTGGCGAAGCGGGCCGCCAACGAGCAGCCCCGCGACGTGCTGGCGTTCGGCCCCGCGGACCGCGCCAACGCCACCTTCCGGCTCTTCGTCCGCAAGGGCGACGGCCAGCGCTACCAGTGGAAGCTGGAGGCCCGCCCGCTGAACAGCGCCGACGACGCGGCCTACACGCTGGTCGCGGCGGGCGCGCTCCAGCGCGACGGTGAGCCGCACCGCGGCCGGGGCACGCTGGCCATCTCCCTGGACAACCTCAAGGCGGTGGCCCCGTCCTTCGCGGGCCAGGGCAAGCTGATGATGTCCTTCGCCCACTTCGGCAAGGGCGGCAGCAAGTCGCTGGCCTACCGGCTGGCGAACTTCACCCCGAACCCCGCCACGCACGACGCCGTCACCGGCGCCTTCGTGGGCCACAAGATGGAAGCCACCGGCGTCACCCGCGTGCGCGTGCTCGGCGCGTACAACCTGCCCGGCACCGCCACCTCGGCGAAGGAGAAGGTGCTCTCCGCGGTGCGCCACATCCCCGGCACCGGCGGCCGCGTGGACGTGCGCGCCTGGGGTGGCGACATCGCCGCGAACACCTCCTACGTGGGCAGCGCCTGCTGGGACGCGCAGGAGAAGGAGCTCTATCGCGTGCTGCTCCAGTGCTCGGACTCGGGCCGTCCGGAGAGCTGCACGGAGGTGGCCGGCAGCCGCGTGGGCAGCGCCCAGGCCTGCCCCGCGGTGGAGCTGCGCGGCGACGTGACGCCCCCGGAGGGCACCGGCGACGCCGTCACACCCGAGCCCGGCAACCCTGGCGCGCCCGACGACGTGCCCTCGGATGTCGCCGCCGGGTTCTAGAAGGGCAGGGCGGACGCCACCACCGCGTCCGCTTCAATCTCCACCAGCATCCGTGGGTCGATGAGCGCCTTCACCTCCACCATGGAGGTGGCGGGGCGGATGGCCGCGAACACCTCGCCGTGGGCGCGGCCAATCTCCTCCCAGCGGGAGATGTCCGTGACGTACATGCGCGTGCGGACCACGTCCTCCAGCCGGGCCCCCACCGCCTCCAGCGCGGCGCGGATGTTGGCGAGCGCCTGGGCCGCCTGCCGGTACGCGTCCCCTTCACCCACGAGCTGGCCGTCCGCGCCCGTGGCGGTGGTGCCGGAGACGGACACGAAGGGGCCCGTGCGCACGGCCCGCGAGTAGCCCACCCTGGGCTCCCAGGGGGTGCCGGTGGCATGGAGGATGCGCTGCATGGTGAAGGCTCCGATGTGGGCCTGGAGAGGGCTGCCCGGGAGGGCCGGAGCCCGGCCGGACCTCCAGGCGCTGCTTGCGAAGCTGCAAGGAACGACCGCCCGTGATAGTTGGCCTCGGATCATGGCCAACGAGCTCGAGAGGGAGGTCGCCCGGCGACGGACCTTCGCCATCATCTCCCACCCCGACGCGGGAAAGACAACCCTGACGGAGAAGCTGCTGCTCTACGGCGGCGCCATCCACCTGGCTGGCAGCGTGAAGGCCAAGCGGGCGCGGCGGCACGCGACCAGCGACTGGATGGAGCTGGAGAAGGAGCGCGGCATCTCCGTCACGTCCTCCGTGCTCCAGTTCAACTACCGCGACCACGCGGTGAACCTGCTGGACACCCCGGGCCACCAGGACTTCTCCGAGGACACCTACCGCACGCTCTCCGCCGCCGACGCGGCGGTGATGCTCATCGACGCGGCGAAGGGCGTGGAGCCCCAGACGAAGAAGCTCTTCAAGGTGTGCCGCATGCGCGGCATCCCCATCTTCACCTTCGTCAACAAGCTGGACCGCTTCGGCCGTGAGCCGCTGGATTTGATGAACGAGCTGGAGCAGGTGCTCGGCATCCGCTCGTACCCGATGAACTGGCCCATTGGCATGGGGCCGGAGTTCCGGGGCGTCTACGACCGGCAGGCGCGCGTGGTGCACGTGTTCTCCGCGGAGGGCTCGCACGGCGAGTCGGAGGTGGCGGAGCGCTCGGTGTCCATCGACTCGGACGAAATCAAGACGGTGCTCACGGAGAACGAGCTGGCGAAGCTCCGTGAGGACATCGAGCTGCTCGACATCGGCGGGGACCAGTTCACGCGCGAGAAGTCGGACGCGGGACAGCTGTCGCCCATGTTCTTCGGCAGCGCGATGACCAACTTCGGCGTGCGGCCCTTCCTGGACGCGTTCCTGGACCTGGCGCCCGCGCCCACGTCGCGCCCCACCACGCAGGGCCCTCGCGAGCCGACGAACCCGAAGTTCGCGGGCTTCGTCTTCAAGATTCAAGCGAACATGGACCCCGCGCACCGCGACCGCATCGCGTTCATGCGCGTCGTGTCCGGCCGCTACGTGAAGGGCATGAACGCCTTCCACTCGCGCCTGGGCAAGGAGGTGCGGCTCGCCAAGCCCAGCCAGTTCATGGCCGCCGAGCGCACGTCCATCGAGGACGCGTGGCCGGGGGACGTCATCGGCCTGTTCGACCCGGGGCAGTACCGCATCGGCGACTCGCTGGCGGAGGGCGCGCAGGACGTGGTGTTCGAGGGCGTGCCGCGCTTCAGCCCGGAGTTCTTCGCGGTGGTGCGCTCCAAGGACCCCCTGCGCCGCAAGCAGATGGAGAAGGGGCTGGAGCAGCTGTCCGAAGAGGGCACGGTGCAGATCTTCCAGCAGCTCGCCATGGGCATGAAGGACCCCATCGTCGGCGTGGTGGGCGCGCTCCAGTTCGAGGTGCTCCAGTACCGCCTGGAGCATGAGTACGGCGCGAAGATCGCCCTGGACCGGCTGCCCTTCAGCCACGCCCGCTGGGTCGTGGGCGCGAACTTCGACCCCAAGTCGTTCGACTGGGAGGGCAACCGTCAGACGGTGCAGGACCGCGACGGGCTGCCCCTGGTGCTCTTCCGCGACGACTGGGCGCTCCAGCACGCCGAGGAGAAGCATCCGGAGCTGAAGTTCGTCTCCGAGGCCCCGCTCTTGCGGCAGGCGGCCTCCAGCGCGACGGGCAGCTGACGGCGATGCCGGCACATGGCCTCCGTCAATGACCCGAGTCCCCTGGGGGGGGAGACGCAAGCCGGCCCCCCCATGCCCGTGGCGCCCCCTCCCGAGGGCGCGCCGCCCGAGCCCCGCGCGCGCCGGGTTCCCAGCACGTGGCTGAAGTGGATCGCGCTGGGCCTGACGCTCGCGCTCTGGCCCGCGTTCAAGCTCGCGCTGGGGCCCCAGAGCGAGCTGCGCGTGCGCTTCGCGAAGGTGGGCTGGGGCCTCACGGGGCAGCTCACCACCGCCAGCCGGGGCGGCCCGCCCGAGTCCCGGCCCCTCACCGAGGAGGACCTGACGCAGGTGCTGGAGGATGGCATCCCGGAGGGCCTCCAGGAGGTGCGCATCCCGCTGCCGCGCGACTCGCGGCGCGCGGAGCTGACGCTGTGGAAGATGGAGGACCGCCCCATCCTGGAGGTGACGTGGGTGCCGCTGCGCGGGACCGTGTTGAGCGGGCCTGGGGTACGACCGCTGCCCTTCGAGGACGCGCTCAACCCGGACGGCTCGCGCACCGTGCGCGTGGACCGGCTGCGGCCGGGGCCCTGGAACGTGGACACTGCGGACCTGCTCTTCGCCGGGGTGACGTGGGCGCTGGCCTGGCTGCTCCTGGCGGCGCGCCGGGGGGAGGGGAGGGCGGCGGCCTTCGCGAGGCGCCAGGGCCGCTGGGCCCGCTACGCAGTGGCTCCGCTCGTGGCCTGGGCGCTGTGGTGGCTGGCGTTCTTCCCGGGGATCCTCTCCTACGACCCGCTGATCCAATGGCTGCAGCTGCGCACGGGGCAGTTCGAGGACTGGCACCCCGCGTTCCACACGGCGTACCTGTGGCTCATCGGCGGGCCGTTCGACTCGCTGGCGGCGGTGGGACTGGCGCAGGTGGCGCTGTTCGCGGCGCTGCTGGGCAAGGCGTTGGAGGAACTGGAGCAGTGGCGGGTGCCCGCGTGGGCGCGGTGGGCCGTGGTCGCCTGGGTCTCGTTGTCCCCCGCGGTGAGCATCAACGTCATCGCGGCGTGGAAGGACGCGCCGTTCACGGCGGCGTGCCTGGGCACCGTCTGGGTGCTGCTGCGCACGGAGCGCCGGGGGCGGCTGGACCGCGCGAGCGCCGTGGCGCTGGGCGTGTTCCTGCTGTGCCTCACGCTGCTGCGGCACAACGGGGTGGTGATCAGCGTGCCCCTGCTGGCCACCTGCGCGTGGCGCTACTCGAAGGACCGCGCGCGGCGGACGGCGGCGCTGGTGGTCGTGGGCGGCGTGCTGCTGGTGCGCGGGCCGCTGTACTCCGCGGCGAACGTGGCGCCGCCGCCCCCGGAGCTCACGCAGGTGCTCCTCCTCCACCGGCTGGGCGTGGTCGCGAACGCGCCGGACCTGACGCCCGAGGAGGCCCGCGTGCTGTCCAGCCTGATGCCGCTGGAGGAGTGGCGCGCCCGCTATGACTGCGGCTCCGTGGCCCGCATCATCTTCGGCTCGCCGCTGGACCGGCCGGGGCTCAAGGGACGGGCAATGGAGCTGCTGGGGCTGCTCTGGGAGCACGCGAAGCGCCACCCCGAGGCGATGCTGCAGCACCAGCTCTGCGTGACGCGCTACGCGTGGGACCCAGTCCTGTCGGCGCTCTACATCGGGCCGTTCAACGGCAAGGGCAACACGGTGGACCCCAACCGCGTGGGCGTGAAGCCACACTCCTGGCTGCCGGGGCTGCGGCCCCTCCTGGAGGACTTCGCCCTGGGCACCTACGCGCAGGTGGGCTGGCCCCGCGCCACCTTCTGGCAGCCGGCCCCGTCGGTGTACCTCTGCCTCGCGGCGTGGCTCGTGCTGGCCTGGCGGCGGCGCGGGCTGGCCGTGCTGATCATCTTCCAAGCCATCGTCCTCAACCACCTGGCGTGGCTGCTCCTGTCCCCCAACCCGGACCTGCGCTTCCTCTTTCCCACGGTGCTGTCGGCCCCGCTGCTGCTGGCGTTCGCCCTGGCGCCGGGGGGTGGTGTGTACGGGCCCCATCAGGTAGACAGCTCGAATGTCGCGGCATGACTCCGCGCCCGGGGGGGCGCACGGCGGTGGTTCCTGGAAGCTCGCGGCCCTGGCCCTGGTGGCGGCGCTCGCGCTCTGGCCACTGTTCAAGTACCAGGCGGGGCCGGACACGGAGCTGCGCCTGCGCTTCCAGGCGGTCACCGGGCCGCTGACGGGCAGCGTGTCCTTCCAGCGCGACGGCCACACCCCGCAGCAGCGCGACCTGACGCCCGCGGACCTGCTCCAGGTGCAGGGGGCGGACCTCCCGGAGGGGATGCGGGAGCTGCGCATCACGCTGCCCCGGCGCACGCGCTCCGCGGAGGTGGTACTCCAGGGCATGGCGGACCGGCCCGTCGAGCAGGTGACGTGGGTGTCCATGCGCTCGCCCCCGCTCTTCGGCGCCGCGCGGCCGGAGCAGACCTTCGAGCAGCGGCGGGAGGGCGATGCGCGCCACGTCGTGGTGCCCCGACTGGCGCCCGGTCTCTGGAACCTGGAGCGCGTGGACGTCTACGCGGTGCTCCTGGCGTGGGGTTTCCTGTGGCTCGTGCTGGAGACGCGCTGGGGGCAGGGGCGCGTCGCGGCCTTCGGGCGGCGGCAGGCGGGCTGGGTGAAGTACGCGATTCCCCCGGCGCTGACGTGGGGGCTCCTGTGGGCGCTGTTCTTCCCGGGGCTCGTGTCCTTTGACCCGCTGGCCCAGTGGGAGCAACTGCTGGACGGCAGGTACGTGGACTGGCACCCGGCGTTCTCCACCTGGTGGATGGGCGTGATGGCGGCGCCCTCGGGGTCGCTGGGGGGCGTGGCCGGCCTTCAACTCCTCCTGTTCGCGGCGGTGGTGGGCAAGGGGGGGGAGGAGCTGGGCCACTGGAGGGTGCCGGCCTGGGCGCGCTGGGGCGTGGTCATGTGGGTGGCGCTGGCGCCCGCGGTGGCCATCAACGTCATCGCGGTGTGGAAGGACGCTCCCTTCACGCTGATGTGCCTGCTGTCGGTGCTGCTCCTGCTGCGCGCGGAGCGGACCGGGAGCCTGGGCAGGGGCGGCGCGGTGGCGCTGGGGCTGTGCGTGGCGGCGCTGTGCCTGCTGCGGCACAACGGCCCCGTGGTGGGCGGGCCCCTGCTGGTGGCGGCCCTGTGGCGCTACCGGGTGAAGCGCGAGCGCCTGCTGCTGGCGGTGACCGCCGTGGCCGCCGTGTTCTTCGTCCGCGTGCCGATGTACGCGGTGATGAAGGTGAAGCCCGCGGCCTCGATGCTGCACCAGGTCTTCGCCATCCACCGGCTGGGGGCCGCGGCCCGCTCCGGCGACCTGCCGCCGGAGGACGTGAAGGTGCTGGAGGAGTTCATGCCCCTGGAGGAATGGCGCAGCCGCTACGCCTGCGAGGCCGTGGGGCCCCTCATCTTCGGCTCCCCGATTGGCGCCCACGAGGAGAAGCTGGAGGGGCGTGACGCGGACCTGGGCGGCGTGCTGTGGCGCTTCGCGAAGCGCCACCCCGGGGTGCTCGTGGAGCACCAGCTCTGCGTCAGCCGCTACGTCTGGGCGCCCGCTTCGCTGCTGTACGTGGGGCCCTTCAACTGGGGCGGCAGCACCATCGACCCCAACCGCCTGGGGCTGAAGACGCGCTCCTGGTTGCCGCGCTGGCCGGGCTACTTCGAGGACCTCGTCAGGGCCACGTACTCGGGGCCGGGCTGGCTGCGCGCCATCTTCTGGCAGCCGGCGGTGTCCTTGTATCTGCTGCTCGCGGGCGTGCTCGTGGCGACGTGGCGTCAGCGCTCCCTGACGGCGCTCGGGTGCGCGCAGACCGCGCTCATCAACGCGGCCTCCTGGGTGCTGGTGTCGCCCAACCCGGACCTGCGCTTCCTGTTCCCCACGCTGCTCTTCAGCCCATTCTTCCTCGCGTTCGCCCTGTCGCCGCGCCGCGTCCGGGTGGGGGTCGCGGCGCAGCCGGGCGCGGACGCTCCGGCGGCGGGGGCCGTCTCCCGGGAGGGAGAGGCCGCCGCCTGAGCCACCCGCTACTTGTGCGGCACCACGGTGCCGCCGCGGAAGGCGGAGTCGCGCAGCACCAGGCCCTCCTTGTAGAGGCGCGCGGCGCGGTTGCCGACGAAGAAGTCCTTCGGGTCTCCCCGGCGGAAGGTCTTCTTCACGAACTCCTCCACCTCCAGGTAGAGGCGGCGGAACTTGTCCGGGGCCGCGTCGCGCCGGCCCGTCTGGGACGTCACCTCCAGCTCCACCCACATCTTCCCGCTGAGCAGCTCGCCCTCTTCGTTGCGGCGCGAGCGCTCGATGAAGATGACGGGCGAGCGCACCTCGTCGATGCGCCAGGAGCCCTTGTCCGGGCCGCGCTTCACCTTGTCCACCAGCGCGGGGCCAATCTCGCTGGCCACCAGGTAGAGGTCGTCCTCCGGCAGGCGCGGGATGTTGTCCGCCGTGGCGCGGAAGGGTTCCCAGTCCGGGGGCACGCGCCGGGGGTAGACCTCCAGGACGTGGCGCTCCAGGAAGCGGAAGAAGGCGACCTCATCGTCGGGCGCCATGAAGAATTGGAGGATGTTGGCCATCGCGGGCGCCCTCATATCCTGGAAGCACGCTAGAAACACAGCCATGGACACCTGGCTGCGCTCGCGGATGTATGAGCTGAACGACCTGAACGGCGCCATCAACCTGGCTTCCTGGGACCGGGAGGTCTACCTGCCCTCCAAGGCGGCCACCGCCCGCGCCCAGCAGCTGGCCACCCTCCAGGGCCTCCACCACGAGCGCCTGGTGGATGAGCGCCTGGGCGAGGCCCTGGCCCGCGCGGGGGAGGGCGGCCCGGACGCGGCCTCCCTCACGCCCGACGAGCGCGCCATGGTGCGCGTCCTCACCCGCGAACGGGAGCGCGCGGTGCGGCTGCCCGCCCGGCTGGTGACCGCGCTGGCGGAGGCCCAGGGGGCGGGGCTCCAGGCGTGGCGCGAGGCCCGCACGACGAAGCGCTTCGAGCGCTTCCAGCCCGCGCTGGAGGCGCTGCTCGCCCTGCGCCGCGAACAGGCGGACGCGCAGGGCCACGACGGCGAGCGCTACGACGCGCTGCTCGAGGGCTTCGAGCCCGGCATGCGCGTGAAGCGCCTGACGCCGGTGCTCACCGCGCTGCGCGACGCGCTCATCCCCATGGTGGCCACGCTGGGCGGCCTGAAGCGGCCGTTCCCCGCGTTCCTCTCCGGGCGCACCTACGACACGGACCGGCAGTGGCAGTTCACGATGCGGCTGCTCAAGGCCGTGGGCTTCGACCTGGAGGCGGGGCGCCAGGACCTGAGCATCCACCCCTTCACCAACAGCCTGCACGCGCAGGACGTGCGCCTCACCACGCGCCTGGACGCGGCGTGGCCGCAGGCCGCCCTCTTCGGCACGCTCCACGAGGCGGGCCATGGCCTGTACGAACAGGGCTTCTCCCCGGAGCACCACCGCACGCCGCTCGCGTCGGTGCCCTCCATGGGCCTGCACGAGTCCCAGTCCCGCCTGTGGGAGAACCTGGTGGGCCGCGGCCGCCCCTTCTGGGTGACCCACTTCCCCGCGCTGAAGGAGGCCTTCCCGCAAGCGCTGGCGGACGTGGACCTGGACGGCTTCCACGCGGGCATCAACCACGTGGTGCCGTCGCTCATCCGCGTGGAGGCGGATGAGGTGACATACAACCTGCACATCGTGCTGCGCTACGAGCTGGAGCTGGCGATGCTGCGCGACGAACTGCCCGTGTCCGAGCTGCCGTCCGCGTGGAACGAGCGCATGCGGCGCTACCTGGGCATCACGCCGCCGGACGACACGCAGGGCGTGCTCCAGGACATCCACTGGGCCTGGGGCGAGCTGGGCTACTTCCCCACGTACTCGCTGGGCAACCTCTACGCGGCCTCGCTGTACGCGGCCGCGAACCGGGCGCTGCCGTCGCTGGAGGCGGACCTCGAGCGGGGCGACACGTCGTCACTGCTGGGGTGGCTGCGCACGAACCTGCACGCGCACGGCTTCCGGCTGCCCGCGGAGGAGCGCGTGCGCGCCATCACCGGCGAGGGGCTCACGGACCGGGACTTCCTGTCGTACCTGCGCGGCAAATACGGCGCGCTGTACGGCGTGAAGCTCTAGCGGCTCAAGTCGTGAACACCAGCGGGCGGCACGCGCGCGCCAGGTGCAGCGCGTCCCTCGCGAGCGCGTGCGAGTCTGGGTCCTGCGCCTCCAGCCACGCGGCGCGGGCCACCTGGCTGCCCAGCTCGAAGCAGAGGCTGGCGGTGCGGCGCGACAGCCGGCTCTCCTTCTGGAGTGCGCGCACGTTGAGCTCGCACAGCTCCGCGCACTGACGCAGGAGGCGCACCGCGTCGTCGTCCGCCGCGAGGCCCTGGGCCGCCAGGCGTGCCATGCCCGCCTCGCAGGAGGACTGGCACTTCAGGCTCGCGGCGATGCACCGGGAGACCTCTGTCCGCGCGCCGCCTGTCCTGGCTCCCAGCATGACCAGCCTCCCCTTCGTGCGGCGTCAAAGGTACGCACGGACGCGGTTCTCGCAACCGGCACCCGGGCCGCAGATGGGGCCTCAACATCTGCGTTCCAGGGTCATGGACAACGCGCCGGCGGGGGATGCACAAGGCCCGCGCGCGATTCAGCCGAAGCGTCCTCCGGTGGCCTTTTCGTCGCGGGGGAACGTCAGCTGCCCAGCACCGGGAAGGGCTTGAGCAGCGCCACCAGCTTGTCACCGTACAGCTTGAGCCTCTTCTCCCCGAGGTAGGGCAGCTGCGCCAGCTCCTCCACGCTCGCGGGCGGCTTCGACGCCAGCGCGTCCATGAGGGGGTTGGTGAGGACCACGCTGGGCGTCACCTTGCGCACGGCGGCCTGTTCGACACGGAAGGCCTTGAGCGCGTCCTCGCGCTTGCGCCGGTGGGGGTCGCGCGGGCCCTTGGGCTCGCGGTCCAGGTCCAGCTCTCCCCGGGTGGACTTCTGCTGCAGCTCGCGGATGAGCGCGAGGATGGCGTCGCCGTGCGCGCGCACCACCGCGCCCCGCACGCCGGCCGCGCGCGCCAGGTCCTTGTGCGTGTCCGGCTGCTTCAGCGCCAGGTCGGTGATGGCCATGTTGGACAGCATCCGGCCCATGGGCACGTTGTCCTTCTCCGCCCACTCCAGCCGCAGCTTGTGCAGCCCCTGCGCGATGGCGTGCGCGAGCGCGTACTGCGCCGTGGACAGGCCGTTCTTCGACAGCTTGGGCTTGTACTCGGCGCCTACCTGGGGGCGGGCCTCCGCCTCCGCGCACATGCGCTCGCAGTCCAGGAGCACCTCCTCCAGGATGTCGGCCTCGCGGCACGCGTCGCGCACCTGGCGGCCCAGCTCGCAGAGGTAGCGCACGTCGTTGGCGATGTAGTCCCGCATGCCCGGGGGCAGGGGGCGCAGGGAGAAGTCGGACTGCTGGTGCTCCTTCGGCAGCTCCACGCCCAGCCGCTCGCGCGCCAGGTCCGCCAGGCCCACCTTGGGCCATCCCAGGAGCGTCACCGCGCGGTGCGTGTCGAAGAGGCCGCGCACGCGCACGCCGGCCTCCGCGAGGAACTGCAGGTCGCCCTGGGCGGCGTGGAAGTACTTCGTGCGGCCGGGGTCCTCCATCAGCGGGGAGAGCAGGCGTGGATCCACGCCCGGCTGGAGCGTGTCGAAGAGGAAGATGTCCGTGTCGGTGCCCAGCTGGAGGAAGCACAGGCGGGCCCGGAAGGCGTGCAGGGCATCCGCCTCCAGGTCCACCGCCACCTCGGGCGCGGCCTCCAGTACCCGCGTGGCGGATTCCTCACCCGCGCGGTCCACCACGTCCACGGCACCCTGAGGGAAGGTCGGCATCGCGGGGAGCAGGCTAGCGGACCGGCCCGCCCCTTTGACGTGTTTTTTCCCGGACCGCCGCTAGGATGGCGCCGCCGATGAACGACGCCCAACGTCTGGAAAAGAGCCTGCTTGGCCACATGGGCCGGGCCATCGCGGACTTCCGCCTCATCGAGGCCGGGGACCGCATCATGGTGGGCGTGTCAGGAGGCAAGGACTCCTACACGATGCTCCACCTGCTGCGGGAGCTGCAGCGGCGGGCCCCCGTGAAGTTCGACCTGCTGGCCGTGAACCTGGATCAGGGACACCCCGGCTTCCCCGGCCACATCCTGGAGGGCTACTTCCAGAAGGAAGGCTACGCCTACAAGATGCTGAAGGAGGACACCTACAGCATCGTCCTGGAGAAGACCCCGCCCGGGAAGACGCAGTGCTCGGTCTGCTCGCGGCTGCGCCGGGGCATCCTCTACAACGCCGCCGTGCACCTGGGCTGCAACAAGATCGCCCTGGGCCACCACCGCGACGACCTCATCCACACGATGCTCCTGAACATGTTCTTCGCCGGGAGCCTCAAGGCGATGCCGCCGCTCCTGAAGAGCGACGATGGCCGCAACGTGGTCATCCGGCCGCTGTGCTACGCGCCGGAGAAGGAGATCATCCAGTTCGCGGAAGCGAAGCAGTTCCCCATCATCCCCTGCGACCTGTGCGGGTCCCAGGAGAACCTGCAGCGAAAGCGGATGCAGAAGCTGGTGGAGGACCTGGGCAAGGAGATCCCCAACGTCCGCCAGAGCCTGCTCAACGCGATGTCGAACGTGCGGCCCACGCACCTCTTGGACAAGACGCTGAACCCGGACCCGCTGAACGCGACGGAAGACGGGCCCGCGGCCACCCCCACCACCCCCGACACGCAAGGGAGCGCCAGTCCATGGCTCGAGAGCAGGCAGTGAACGCGCGCAAGGAGCGCAACGCGGCGCTGGTGGAGGCCATGCTGCTGGCCGCCATGGCGGACGGCAGCGTGTCCCAGCGCGAGATGCAGACGCTCCTGGCCCGCGTGCTGGAGCGCCCGGAGTTCGAGGGCACGCAGTCCGGCGAGCTGAACCTGCTGGTGGAGTCCAGCGCGGTGCGGCTGTCGGAGGCGCGCAACCTGGAGGAGGTGCTGGCCTCGCTGCGCCGCAGGCTTCCGGACCACAAGAACCGGATGCTGGCCTTCGGCCTGGCGGCGGCGGTGGCGCTGGCGGATCAGCGGGCCACGCGCTCGGAGCTGGGGCTGCTCAAGACGTTCCAGGCGGCCCTGGGCATCTCCGAGGACGAGGTCGCGCAGATCATCGACGTCATCGAACAGGGGGGCAGCCTGTCGGAGGCGCTGGGCGAGCCCCTGGAGCGGCTGTTCGCGGAGGTGATGGTGCTGGTGCTGGCGGCGGACGGCCAGCTGAAGGAGGCGGAGGCCCGCGCGATGGTGGAGAGCTTCGCCGCGGATCCGCTCTTCCAGAACGTGAGCCCGGAGCGGGCGCAGGGCTTCGTGAGCGAGTCCGTGGCGGCGCTCGCGTCGGACGGGCTGCCGCAGCGACTTCAGGTCCTGGCGCACGGCCTCTCCACGCACTCGCAGCGGGTGAAGGCGTACCAGCTGGCCACGAAGATCGCCCACGCGTCCGGGCGGACGAGCACCGCGGAGCAGCGCATCCTGGACCTGCTCCAGGCGACGTTCGGTCTGGCGGACGATGAAGTGGCGCGGCTGGACCAGCAGGGGTAAGCAGGGAGTCGTATGACCCTGCAAGTCCCCTCCGGTCCGCGGCATTCCTTCCGATTCGGCCTGCCGCCGTCGCTGGGCAGTGAGACGGCGCGCGAGCGCGCGGAGCGGCTCGCGTCGTTCCTCCAGCGCGCGCTGGGCAAGCTGGTGGAGGTGAGCGTCGCCACCAGCTACGAGACGCTGGCGAAGGACCTGCTGTCGGGGCGCGCGGACGCGGCGTGGGCGCCGCCCTTCGTGTGCGCGCGCATGGAGGCCATGGGGGTGCGGGTCCTGGCGCGAGGGGTGCGCCGGGGCATGTCCAGCTACCGCTCCGCGCTGGTGGGGCGGGCGGGCTCCGGGCTGACGCTGGAGAAGCTGAAGGGCGCCAAGGCGGTGTGGGTGGACCGCGATTCGGTGGCGGGCTACCTCTTGCCCAGCGCGTTCCTGAAGACGCAGGGGCTGGAGCCGTCGCGCGTGTTCGTGTCCCAGCAGTTCACGGGCTCGTACCAGGGCGCGCTGGAGGCGGTGCTGGAGGGCAGGGCGGAGGTGACGAGCGTGTTCTGTCCGCCGGCCTCCACGGGGCTCACGTTCACCACGGGCGTGGAGGACGTGCTGGGGCCCGGGATGGGCTCGAGGTTCGAGCTGTTGGCGTACACGGACGAGGCCCCCAACGACGGCGTGCCGGTGGCCATGGGGCTGCCCGCGCCGCTGGTGGCCTCGCTGGAGGCGGCGCTGTTGGGGCTGCCGTCCACGCCGGACGGACAGGTGCTCCTGCGCGACATCTTCAACGCGGACCGGTTCGAAGTGGCGCCGCGCATGGGCTACCGCGCGCTGTACCGCGTGGCCCTGGCGAGCCTGTAGTCGCGCGGCCTTCCGGGGCACGGCTCCGGAGGGAACCCGGGGCCTACTTGTCGGAGTCGGGCCCGGTGCCGCGCGGGCGCCGGGCGGAGGACACCGAGGCCTCGGTGCGGCCCGTCTTCGCGGGGGCCCTGGTTCCGGCGGAGTCTTCCGAAGCGCGCACGGCCTTCGCGGCGGAGCGGCTGCCCGTGGAGTCCCCGGAGGACTTCATGGCCTTCGCGGCGGAGCGGCTTCCCGTGGAGCCCTCGGGAGGACGGGAGGGCTTCGCGGCGTCGCCGCGCAGGGCCTCGTGCTTCGAGGTGGGGTGGCCCGAGTCCTCGTCGTGCAGGGGCCGCGTGTCCGCGAGGCTCACGCCCGTGTTCTCCCGCGTCCTCACGGGCCGGGCCTCCGGACGGCTGAGGCCGGAGGTCTCCTTCGTGCGCGACGTCCGCTCCGGCGCATGCCCCACGCCGGAGTCATCCGGCGACCCGGCGGCCTTCGTCGAGGACTGGCTCACCGACGGTTCCTGCGCGCGCGGCGCCGTCTTCGCGGGACCTTGCGCCTTGCCCGACGCCGCCGTCGTCCCGGAGGCCGGGGGCTTCGCGGGGGCACTCCCCCCCGGCCGGGCCATCAGGCGCGGGTCGAAGTAGATCATCGTCGGCTCGGCCGCGAAGCGCTCCTCCTCCAGCTCGTCCGCGTACACGTCCCGCATGAACGCGGCCAGGTGCGCGCTGGTGCCTTGCAGCTTCTCCTGCTGGAGGAACTCCTCCAGCGCCAGCTGCAGCTCGCCCGCGGTGGAGAAGCGGTCGTCGCGCTTGCGCGCCAGCGCCTTGAAGACGATGGGGTCCAGCGACTTGGGGATGCCCGGCACGGCCTCCGACGGCGGGACGATTTTGTGCCCCACGACGGCCTTCAGCGTGGCCATCTCCGTCTCGCGCTTGAACAGGCGCCCGCCCGTGAGCAGCTCGTAGAACACCGTCCCCAGGCCGAACACGTCCGAGCGCGCATCCAGCGGCTCGCCCCGCGCCTGCTCCGGAGACATGTACGCGTGCTTGCCCTTGATGGTGCCCACCACCGTCTGGGACAGCTTCCCCTGGGCCTTCGCCACCCCGAAGTCGATGAGCTTCACGCCGCCGTTGAAGCCCACCAGCACGTTCTGCGGCGACACGTCCCGGTGGATGAGCGACAGCTTCCGGCCGGACGGGCTGCGCGCGTTGTGGGCCGCGTCCAGCCCCGCCGCCGCCTCCGCGATGATCCGGCAGCGCAGGCCCAGCGGGAAGCCGCCCGGGTGCGCCGTGGCGCGCGGCACCAGCGAGCCCAGCGGCTCTCCGTGCACGTACTCCATCGCGATGTAGTACTGCCCGTCCACGTCCCCCATCTCGTAGATCTGCGCGATGTTGGGGTGGTTGAGCAGCGCCGCGATGCGCGCCTCGTCCAGGAACATCTGGAGGAACTCGTCGTCCTCCGACAGGTGGGGCAAGAGCCGCTTCACCACCAGCAGCTTCTGGAACCCCACCGGCCCCTTCTGCCGCGCCAGATAGACGGCCCCCATGCCACCGGTGGCCAGTTTGCGCAGCAATTCATAGCGGCCGAACGTTTCCACTCCGGCCGTGACGATAGCCGCGTCAGCGCGGATCTCAAAAGCCCGAGCATCCCCAAAAACGCGCACCGGGCCGGCCCCTCTTCAGGGACCGGCCCGGCCGCGCTGCGTCACGACTCCGTCAACCCAGGGCCCCCGGCTACGGCGTGGCGGCGCAGACGCTGCGGTAGCGGATCTCCACGGACTGGCCCGGGGTGGGCACGGAGCCCGCCGCGAAGATGACCGCGTTGCGGCCCGGGTCGTAGGTCCACTGGTTCGCCTCCAGGATGCGGCCATTCACCCGGACGCTCATCTCCGCGGTGCCATCCGGCGTCGCGGTGAGGGGGAAGTCCGCCTGCGGCACCCCGGCCTGCTGGATGATGGGGTCCAGGAACCCGCGGTAGTCGCCCTCGCAGATGGAGCCCACGGTGCCGCCCGTGCCCCTGGCCACCGCGGCGAAGCGGTCCGCGCTGCTGCTCGCGGTGGAGCAGGAGCCGTTGGGGATGAGCGCGTGCAGGTTGCTGCGCTGGGACATGCCCGTGCCCTTCAGCGTCTGGAGGAACTGGATGTAGCTGTCCGGCCCGAAGCCGGAGTGGTCGTCCTCGTCCGCCAGCACCACCACCGCCATGCGCGCGGCGGCGCGGGTGAAGCCCAGGTTGCCGTCGTTGGGCTGCGGGGTGCGGACGTCGTCGGCCTGCTCGGACAGCGGGGCGGACAGGCCCTGGCGCATCGTCTCCAGGCCCTGCACCAGGTTGTGGCACAGGCCCACGTCGAGGTTGGCCTGGATGGTGGCCGCCGCGTTGGCGCTGTTGCCGGACACCACGCGGGCGCGGCTGCCGTCCACCGGGAAGAGGCGGCCGGCCTCACCGCCGTTGGCGCCGCCGCCGCACAGCCCCTGGCGCGGCACCAGGCCCGTGCTCGTGACGCCCACGCGCACGTCCACGTTCAGCTCCCTGGCGCGCGCCAGCCACCCGGGGATCGCGCTGCGCAGGCGCTGCTGGTACGGCTCCATGGTGGTGGTGTTGGAGACCACGAAGAGCACGTCCAACTGGCTGTCGGTGCCCTGCGTGAAGCGGTCCACCTGGATGCCCTCGTGGTTGGTCTCCGCCAGCAGCGGGACCAGGAAGCGGTTGCGCTCCTCGTCCACCTGGAAGTACAGCGGGCTGTAGTGCTGGCCCAGCACGTTGCGGGCGTAGTCCACCTCCATCTCGAAGCCCTCGCCGGGCTGCAGCGTGATGGGGGCCGTCACCGGCGTGCGCAGGGAGAACTGCTTGGACGTGCCGTTGCCGATGACGGCGTCCCCCACGGTGAGCGGCTCGCTGCAGCGGTTGGACATGAACGTCCTGCGCGGCCTGGCTGGGCAGTCGTAGCGGATGGGCCCGAAGTCCACGAAGGACGGCGTGGCCACGAGGCACGACGGGTTGGACACCGCGTGGATGGGCAGCGTCACCGTGGGGTAGGCCGGGTTGTTGACGGTGAGCATCAGCTCGCCGTTGAACTCGCCGCCCGTGGGGGGCGCGCGGAAGGCAATCATGGAGCTGAAGGCCGTGTCGTAGAGCACCACGCCGCCGGTGATGGGCCCGCCGGGCATGGAGAACACGCCGCCGCCGTCATTGGACAGGTGCACGTTCTTGATGGCGCACTCGGCCCGGCCCGGGTTGCGGAAGTAGAAGCCCAGCACCGCGCCGCGGCCCGGCACCACGTTGGCGAACTCCAGCTTCGGCTGCGGCAGCAATTCGTACACGCAGGGGCCGGAGGCGCGGGCGCGGCCCGTCAGGGTGATGGCGCGCTCGGGCGTGAAGAGGTCGTTGGACTGCACGTAGAGCGTCGCGGTGAAGCTGCCCTCGTTCCTGGGCTCGAAGTAGACCTTCATCTCCAGCGCGTCGTCGCCCGGGTTGATCTGCAGGCCGTTGGCCTCCAGCGTGGGCCAGGTGCCGCCCTTCCAGGCATACGTCTGGGTGCCGCGCGCGGGCGTGCTCACGCTGAACTGGGCGGCGTCGCCGACCGCGCGCACGCCGGTGAAGGTGAGCGGGCCGTTGCTGCCCGCGTTGGTGATGCGGATGACCTGCTCCACCTTGCCGCCCACCGGCAGTTCGCCGAAGTCGAGCGCCACCGGGGCCACGGCCAGCGTGGGCCGGCCACCGCGCGCATCCAGCATCACGCGCGACTCACGCGCCTTGTCGGACGCGTACGCCACGGTGAGGTTGCCCACGTTGGGCCCGGAGAAGCGCGCGGCGAACTCCATGCGCATCTCCACCACCTGGCCCGGCTGCACCGTGGTGCCCTCCGGCTTGGACAGCGCGGAGAAGGCCCGGTCGCTGGTGGCCAGCGAGGAGATGGTCACCGGGCGCCAGGTGACGTTGCGCGCGCGGGTGAAGGACTCGGTGCGCTCGTGCACCGGGATTTCGTCGAAGGGCACGGGCGCCGGGTCGAACACGAAGGCGCTCGCCACGGAGTTGCCCTTCAGGTCCACCACGGACGGGGTGCACGTCTCGCAGGACACCACCTCCAGCCGGGCGCCCATCCGCCCCAGCGAACGCGGCAGGTACTTCGTCTTCACCACCTGCGTGGTGTTGGGGGGCACGGTGATGGTGTCCGGGGTGAACGGATCCACGTTCTCGCCCGCGAGCTTCAGGGTCAGCGGCAGGTCCACCGGGTTGGTGACGGTGACCTCCAGCGTGCGGTCGCTGTCCACCTCGAGCGTCTCGTAGTCCAGCACCGGCGGGTTCACGCCGATGCGCGTGGGCGTGCCCAGGCCGTGCACGGGCACCTGCTGCAGGGCGCCCACGTTGGCGTCCGTCGTCACGCGCAGCGTTTCGTCCACCGGACCCTCGGCCAGCGGGTGGAAGCGCACCTTGACGACGTGTGACTCGCCCGGCGGAACGCGGCCTCCGCCGTCCGTCAGCTCCACCTGGTAGGACGGGTTGTTGCCCAGGCCCAAGGCCTCCAGCGCGGAGAAGGGCACGTAACCGACGTTGCGGATGCGGACCTCCTTCTCGCGCCACTCGCCCACCGGCACCTCGCCGAAGTCGAGCGCGTCCTGGTCCAGCACCGCCGTGGCCTGCACCGCGCGCGTCTGGTCCTCTTCGTGACACGCCATCGTCCCCGTCACCAACGATGCCAGCAGGACGAACCGACCCCTCCACCCCATCCCCATTGTCCGCTCCCCACCCTTCCCCACCACACACACAGATGCCCGGGACACGTGATCCAGCTCGGGTGACCCCTAATCAAGACCCGTGCCGGGCGGAAATGTCATCTGGCGGGCCCGTGAAAACGGGGACTTGGCCAGCACTCCGGCGACCAAGTGAGCGCTGGAGGGAACCGGGGTGCCCTGGAGGGTGAAAGGTTTTTCCCGACCTTTTGCCAAGGTGGGTCCCCAACTTTTCAGGTCATGAACCGGACGCTTCAGCACCCCGGGCGCTGGAGCTGGCGGCGACGAAGGCGGCGATCGCGGCGGCGATGGCGGCGGGCTGCTCCAGGTGCACGTGGTGGCCTCCCTCGAAAGCGCGGGGCGGCCCCACGAGCGTGCGCAGGGCCGCCACCCGCGCCTCCAGCAGCTCCGGGGCAGGGGACAGCCCATTCGTTCCACGCAACAGCTGCACGGGGCAGGTGACGGCGGCCTCCAGCGCCAGCCACTGGGGCTCGTCGAAGGACTGGCCGAAGCGGCGGCGGTGGCGCGGATCAAAGGTGAAGGTGACGTCGCCCTCCGGCGTGCGCCGGGTGCCGTGGCGGGCGAAGAGGAGCGCCGCGTCCGGGGAGAGGGTGGGGTTCGCCTGACGCAGGCGCTCGGCGGCGGCCTCCACGGTGGGGTAGCGCTTGCGGTGGGGCGGGCGGTGCGCGTCATCCAGGAAGCCGCGCAGCCGCTGCACGGCGCCCGCGGGAGGGCCGCCGGAGGGCCCCAGGCTTTCAATGAGGGTCAGGCTCTGGACGCGCTCCGGGCGCGCGGCGGCGTACGCGAGCGCGACGATGCCGCCCAGCGAGTGCCCCACCAGGTGCACGGGGGGCAGGGCCAGCCCGTCCAGGGTGGCCTCCACGTCCAGCAGGTGGTCGCTGAAGTGGTACGCGGCGCCGGGGCCCGCGTGGCCGCTCTGACCCATGCCGCGAAGGTCGAGCAGCACCGTGCGCCAGGCCTCGGGCAGGTGCTCGCAGAGCGGATCAAAGCTGTGGGAATGGTCGAGCCACCCGTGAAGCATCAGCACGGCGGGCGCGCCCTGGGGGCCACGCTGCCGCACGTGCAGCGGCAGCCCTTCTGCGTCGACGGTGAGGGATTCAAATGCGGCGGCGGGCACGGATGCCTCCTCGTGCCTCCAAGCCTTACCCTGTCCCCCCGGGTGCTGGCGACCCTACGCGACGGTGCTGGACGACGACGCCGCCGGGCGCGGCGGGCCGCCCGTGTCGGGACGGCCGAGCACCAGGGCCAGCTGCCGGGCCTGGCTCTCCGTGGCGCAGCGGTACTCCTGGGTCTTGCCGTTGGGCCGGTTGATCCGAATCACCCAGACGTCATTCTCCTTGGTCACCACAGGCGCTTGAGACATGCAGTCCCTCCGTGTCCGGCAAGGAAAGCAGTCTTCGTGCCGCCCCCCGGGATGGGGCCAAATGCCTGATTTCCGGCCGTCTCCCATGCCTGCCGGCCGAGCAGGTGACAAAATTCGTTCAGCGATGCGACAAATTTCGCGCGCTCAGCCCGCACTCCTTGCGTAGCCCCGCAGGGCATGCCGGAGTCGTTGGGAAGACAATCATTGTTCAGCCGGGTCCGGCCATTCCCATGCCGAGCGGTAGCCGCCGTCCGTCTGGGTGCCCTCGATGAAGCGCGCGTAGAAGGGGTGGCTGCTCAAGGTGGCGGAGTCGCCCACGACGAACAGGTGCCGGCGGGCGCGGGTGAGGGCCACGTTCATGCGGCGCAGGTCGTTGAGGAAGCCCAGCTGCCCCTCGCCGTTGGAGCGGGTGAGGCTGACGAGGATGGCGTCCTTCTCCCGGCCCTGGAACGCGTCCACGGTGTCCACCTCCACCTCCGGGTGCACGGCCTCCAGCGCCTCGCGCAGGTGGCGGGCCTGGGCGCTGTACGGCGCGATGACGGCGAGCTCGCGCGGGGACAGCCCCTTCGCCAGGAGCTCTTTCGCGCGGGCGAGGACGTAGGTGGCCTCGCCCGGGTTGAGGAGGCTGTGCGTGGTGGGCTCCACCTCTTCGTCGAAGCCCTTGCCCGCGGTGTCCAGGTAGAGCACCGGCGGGGCGTCCACGTCCGCGCCGGCGTCGAGCACCCCCGCGAGCGTGCGGTCCGCCACGGACGGGTGGGCGCGCAATTCGCCGCCGTACATCTCCTTCGAGGGGAAGGCCATGATGGCGGCGTTCATCCGGTACTGCTCGCGCAGCATGCGCTTCACGTCGTCGCCGTGGTCCTGGAGCAGGCGCTCGAAGAGGCTCGTGCCCAGGCCCGCCTTGGAGGCCTCCTGCGACAGCACGGTGGGCGGCAACTGCTGCGGGTCTCCGGCGAGCACCACCTTGGGCGCGCGCAGGAAGCCCAGCAGGGCCAGCGGCTCGGTGGCCTGGGTGGCTTCGTCCAGGAGGGCGCGGTCGAACTCCTCGCCCGCGAGCACGCCGGAGCCCAGGCTCGCGAGCGTCACGCACACCACGTCCGCGCGGGCGAGCACGGCCTTCACGGCCTTCTTCTCCAGCTTGCGCGCCTCGTCCATCAGGTCCTTGGCCTCGGCCGTGGAGGAGCGCGCGTTGGCGAAGCGCTCGCGGCTGCGGCCCTGGCTGCGCTGGCGCCGCGCGTAGCCGAAGAGGTCGAAGGCCTCATCGAACAGGTCGCGGCTGACGACGCGGTCCGGGTGCTCCTCCACCACGATGTCCAGCGTGTGCTCCTGCAGGCGGGCGGCGACGCGCGCGGGGTGGCCCACGCGGATGGCGCGCAGCCCCTGCTCCAGGCACAGCTCCAGGAGGTGATCCACCGCGGCGTTGCTGGCCGCCGTGCACAACAGGCGCTCACCGCGTGACACGGCCTGGGCCGCGATTTCCGCCAGCACGGTGGACTTGCCGGTGCCGGGCGGGCCGTGGACCAGGAAGAAGTCCTCCGCGGCGAGCGCGCGCTTCGCGGCGTCCTGCTGCTCCGGGTTGAGCGGGCGGGTGGGGGTGAAGTCCTTCGCGTTGTCGAAGCGCGGGGGCTCGTTGCCCAGGAGCACCTCGCGCTTGTGGCGCTCCTGGCCCTTGTCCATGCCCTTCACGCGCTGGAGGCCGGCGCGCACGCGCTCATACGTGACGTCGTTGGGGACGACGTCCAGGCGCAGGAGCCCTTCGGACAGGTAGGCGGGCGGTTCGCGGTCGAAGGCCAGCTGGATGCGGGTGGAGGTGGCGCGCGACACGAGCGCCTTCGCCGGGTCCTTCACCTCCGCGCGGCGGGGCAGCACCGCCACCAGGTCGCCGTTGGACACGCGCGTGGGCAGCCTCCCCCGGTCCGCGCGGGCGAGCGTGAGGAGGATGCGGCCGCCCAGGCCCACCTCCTCCTCGACGGTCTCCAGGTCCAGCACGGACAGGCCCTGCTCCTCGCGCTCGCGCAGGGTGAGCCCTTGCGCGAGCGCGGACATGCGGGCCTTCTCGGCCTCGCGCTCCTGGGCGAGCAGCGAGGCGAGCTTGTCGAAGAACGAGACGTCACGGGCCATGGCCCCGGGTCATGCCATCCCGGGGCGCCCGCCGTCACGGTCCGAGTGTCGGACTGTCCTCCCGTCCTACTGGCAGGAATACGTGGACGAAGCTGGCGTGCTCCAGGTGCCATCCGGGTTGATGTTGCGCACGGTGTAGCCGCTCGCCGGGTAGGCCGTCCCCCAGCAGTCGCGGGCGCGCACGTCGTTGCGCAGGGCGGTGCCCAGGTCCCAGTTGCCGCGGCGGCGCTGCTTCTCGTACGCGGCCACGCGGTCCACCGCCTCCACCCAGGTGGAGTCCGACGCGAGCACGTCGCGGCGCTTCTCCAGGAACGCCTGGAGCCAGGCGCCTTCCGTGATGCCGTTGTAGCCAATCACCGGCGCCACCTGGCCGCTGTTGCCCAGGGCCGTGTTGGCCTTGCGGATGAGGTCCTTCATTCCGTCGAAGCCGTGGTTGATGGAGGCGTCGTACAGCGCGGCCTTGGTGAGCGCCTGGGTGAGGCCCCACTTCGCGGCCTCGTTGATGGTGGGCGTGTAGTAGAGCGCGTCGCTCACCTGGTCCTGGCACTGCTTGAAGTCCGCCTGCGTGGCGGCGGTGTTGAAGCTGGCCGCCCAGTCCGCGGTCCAGTTGCCCACCGCGTCCAGCTCCGCCGTGGACGCCTGTGACTGGCCCGTGGACAGGAAGCGGTTGTTGATGACGGTGAGCGCGTTCCAGTACTTCGCCAGGCGGTTGCCATTGGCCTCCGTGCGCAGGGCCCGGTAGCACTGCACCACCTGGATGGCGTCACCCGTGCCGGTGCAGAAGCCCGCGCGGCCGTTGGTGTAGCCGCGCCCGTCGTGGATGTTCTCCGAATAGGCGTAGTCCAGCGCGGGCGTGTCGTTCTCCCAGATGCTGGTGAGCGCCTCCGCCACCTTCTTCTGGTTCGCGGTGAGGCCGGAGCCGCCGGGGGACGTGCCGCCGCAGCTGTCGGACTGGACCTTCACGTTGGCGGCGGTGAAGGACGTGCTGGAGGTGGTGGAGTAGTTGAACGTGTAGGACGCGTTGACCGCCACCGTCAGCGACGACGTGCGCGTGAAGGTGCACGTGCGGCCGGACTGCGTGTGCGTCCAGCCGGGTTGATCATCGTCACACGTCACGCCCGAGGGCACGTCGAGCGCGATGACCGGGTTGGCGATGGCCACCGTCCCCGTGTTCTTGAACGCGAGCGTGCCCCAGTAGTCCGGGCCGACATACGTGTTCGTCGTCACCGAGTGCGTGCACGCGCCCAGCGCCTGCTCCACCACGCTCGGAGCCGCCGTGTCCTCCGCCGCGCCACAGCCTGTTGCCAGTGCCATCAGCCCCAACGTCATCCACGTCCGTGAAGCCGCCATGTGCCTGCCCCCGCTTGGGTGAGGGGATGCCCGCCCTTGACGAGCATCCCGGATAGAGCAGGAATACTTGGATTCGGTGTGAATCGCCAGTGGCGCTCAGCCCGGTGCGTCCGGCAGCGGGAGCACCCGCCACAGCTGCGGCTTGTCGTACTGGGGCGGGATCATCCCCAGCGGCCAGCCCTCCGCGGTGAGCTCCGCGTACTGGTACCCGCGCCCTCCGAAGGGGATGCGGGTGCCGGTGCCGGGCAGGCCCACGCCGATGGCCGCGTGCGCGAGCGCGTCCGAGTAGAGCATCACCGCGTCCACGCCCACCTGGCGCAGCAGCATCAGCGCGAGCACCGCCTTGGAGTCGCAGTCGCCCCGGTCCTGCGCGGGCACCAGCCCCGGCGGGACGATGCCGAAGGGTTCATCTCCGGGCAGCTCGTAGCGGATGCGGCGCACGAAGCCGAGGATGAGCTCGGTGGCCTGCGCCGCGTCCAGGTCGCGCTCGCGGATGGAGGCGGCGAAGCGCTCGCCCAGCGCGCGCACCGGCTCCGCGTTGCTGCGCATCAGCTCCGCGTAGATGCAGCGCATGTCCGTGCCGCAGCCCGGCGGCGCCACGTAGGTGAAGCGCTCCGGGCCCATGGCGCGGTAGTGCAGCCGCACGCTGTAGTCGCGGTGCGCCTGCTCCAGCCCGCGCTCCACCGCCTCGCCCAGGCCGTAGGCCAGCTGCTGACGTGCGGGCTCCATGCCCTCCACGCGCCAGTCATAGGACTTCGCGCGCTCCGGGGGCGTGTCCTCCGGCACCAGCACGATGCCCAGGTCCTTCAGCGCTTCCTGGGGACTGGCCGGGGGCACCTCCACGGCCGGCTTCGGGGCCTCCGCGAGCCGGCCCGCCTTGCGCGTCACCACGAGCTGCCAGCTGGCGAGGGCCATGAGCGCGCCCGCCAGCACGAGCGACAGCAGCGTCTTCCACGAGCGCGCGGCCATGGCGGCTTTCAGGCGGGCGCGCGCAGCATGCCGGTGGGGAGCTGCGGGAAGGGGATGAGTCCGTTGAGCGCGGCCTGCAGGCCCGGCGCGGTGAGCAGCGCGATGACCAGCAGGAAGGCGCACAGGAGCAGCGCGGCGGCGATGTTGCCCTTGCGCACCTCCGCCAGCTCCTCGATGCCCGGCGTCATCTTGTCGAACAGGCGCACGCCCAGGGCGAGCACCGCCACGCCCACCGCCAGCGACAGCGCCACGTGCACCAGCGCCAGGCCCAGCAGCTGGAGCACCGCGACGAAGGACACGGGCGGGTTCTGCACCGCCAGGTCCACCGCGTCGCTGGTGGCCTTCAGCGCGTGCTGCACGAGCAGGCCCAGCGACACGAGGCACATCGCGTGCACCAGCCCGGCGGCGACGTTGCCCTGGCGCAGCTCCTCCACGGGGTGGCTGTCCAGCAGGCGGCTCAGGCCGCGCATGCTCAAGCCGATGCCGAGCGCGGCCACGAGACCACCGAGAACGACCTTCACGAGTCCGACGGCGAAGAGGGTCAGGTCCATGGGGCGGGTCAGGACTGTAGCGGAAGTCCTCCTCGCCGCCATGGCCCATGACTCACGCGCGCGGCGTGCCGTCCTTCCGACGGCGGCTGAGCGTCCAGGCGAGGGCGAGGACGGCGCCCCAGCCCGCCGCCGCGGAGGGGCCGCTGCCCACCGAGCAGCCCAGGCCCCGCCGCATGTCCGTCGTCGGGTCGTACTGCACGGTCACGTGGAAGTCGCAGAGCGCCGCGTTGCCGGCCTCGTCCATGGCGGTGACCTGCACCGAGTGCAGGCCCGGCGCGAGCGGCGTGCCCACGACGGGGCTGTAGGTGATTTGCGTCGCGGAGACAGCGTCCTCGGCGGTGGCCTCCGGGTACTCCGCGCGGGTGCCGGACATCACCGCGGTGGTGAGCGTCTGGTCCTCCGGGCAGGTGAGCGTGGGCGGGCGCGAGTCGCGCACCCGGACCTGGATTTCGCAGGTGCTGCTATTGCCCGCCTCGTCGGTGCTCACGACCTGCACGGGGGTGACGCCCAGCGGGAACAGGTCTCCGGACGCGTGCGTGCTGGTGACGGTGACCTTGTTGGACATGCTGTCGACGGGCGTGAGGTCCGGCCAGTACGCGTGCGCGCCCTGGGGGCCTTCCGCCTCCACGCGGACCTCGTTCACCTTGCAGGCCTTGCTGGGGGCCTGGGTGTTTCGGACGGTGACCGGGAAGGCGCAGGTGCTCTCGTTGCCGGACGCGTCCTTCGCCGTCACGTTCATCCGGGTGGTGCCCACGGGCAGCAAGCTGCCGTTGGTCGGGCTGTAGACGACGAGCACGTCCTGGGTCGTCTCGTCCGCGATGCCCAGCTTCGGATAGTAGAAGGTGGCGCCCCGGGGCGACTGCGCGCTCACGGTGAGCCCCGTGGGGCAGTTGGCGATGGCCGGCGGCGTCAGGTCCAGCGAGGTCATCCGCGTGGTGCAGTACGCGATGCGACCCTGATCATCCCCGGCCTGGTAGGTGACGGAGAGGGTCTGATGGAGCGGAATCTGCTGGCCGTCCTCGAACGAGGAGCGGATCCACGCCCGGTCCGGCCCGGTCCGCAGCTCGGGTTTGAAGTCGACCCGCACCGTGCCCGACGGACCGTTGGAGGGCACATCCAACCGGGCAGGGCACACGAAGGTCGGCGACGCGTCATCCCGCTCCATCCGCCACAGGGCTCGCGACGTCCATGCGTCGCCAGCCGACGTCAGGAGCGCACCCTGGAATGGCACCAGCCCCGCCGGCGGCGCGAGCGGGTGGCCCGAAGGCAGCCGTGTCAGCCGGGACGTGCCCGCGTCGGTCCCATCCGAGCGCCACAGCTCGCTCGCCCCCGTCTCCGTCGTCACGATGAAGGCGAGCCCGTCCTCCCAGGGCGCGAAGCCGCGCACGGACTCGTGCCCGTACGCGGTGGGGTGCGCGAGGCGCCGGGTGCCCGCGGCGGTTCCGTCCGTCACCCACACCGAGTCCCCGAGCATCGCGCCCCGGGCCACCAGGAAGGCGCGGTGGCCCGCCGGGACGAGGAGCTGTCCTGAACCGCGGTTGAGCATCGCGCTGGGCAGCGCCGTCAGTTGCTGGGTCCCCGCGTCCGTTCCGTCCGTGCGCCACAGCTGCGAAGCCGCCTCCGTGCTCGTCGCGACGAAGACGAGCGTGTCGCCCACGGCGGCCAGCTGGGTGGGCACGAGGCCCGTGGCGGCGGGATTGAAGTCCTTGATGCGCACGGTGCCCGCCTCCGTGCCGTCGGACTTCCAGACCGCGCGGCCATGCTGGCCGTCGTCCGCGGTGAAGTAGAGCGTGTTGCCCACCGCGGTGAGGTCCCGGGGAGACGAGTCGCCGGCGCCGGTCGCGATGTCGCGCACGAGCGTGGTGCCCGCCTCGGTGCCGTCCGTGCGCCACAGCTCGGTGCCCAGCTCATTCTTCGCGGAGAAGAAGACCGTGTTCCCCACGCGCACGAAGCCGTCCGCGTTCGCTTGGGTTGCGCCCGAGGCGATGTCCTTGACGGGCACGGTACCCTCGGTGGTTCCGTCCGACTTCCAGAGGTCGAACTCCGTCTCCCCCATGCCCGCCGGAGTGAAGAGCACGGAGTCCCCGAAGACGAAGAGGGGCCCCTGGGCGGCCACGCCGTCGAGCTGGCCGGAGTTGAGCTCGCGCGTGATGCGCGTCCCCTCACGGGTGCCGTCGCTCGTCCACAGCTCGCGTCCGGTCTCCGGCGACGTCGCGGTGAAGAACAGGCGGTGCGGCGTGGCGCGGAGCGAGCCCGGTTCGATGTGAGCGCCCGGCGGCAGCAGCTCCTCCTGCACGGAGCGGGTGCCCGCGGTCGTTCCGTCGGTCACCCAGAGGTCCTGGAGCGTGGCGCCGCTCGGAGTGGCGAGGAAGTAGAGGCGCCCGTTCAGCTCGGCGGTGGGCTGCGTGCCGGAGCGGAGGAGGTCCAGTTCAAAGCGGGGCTCCACGGTGACGTCCATCACCCGGCGCACCGACATCGGATCCAGGCCGTCGGATGAGCTCTTCGCGAACGCGGGGCCAGAGCCCACCACCAACGCCAACGCCGAAAGCCACGCACGACGGCTGATCGTCCCCATGCCCGCCCCTCCACGCCCGTTACGCCAACGCCGCGTACCGGGGGCGCACCGTCATCACGCATCCGCCCCGCGACAACCCGCGCCCCGTCCGACTGTCAGACAGGTTGCGTCCCACGGTCCTCGCCCCCACGGCAGGTGTTCATAATCGGCCGCTGCGCTCGGGAGGACGCGCACGTGGACACACCCCGTGCGGGTGGCGGTGGGTTGCCAGGACTCCGGTGCGTCCCCTGCGATGGGCACCATCTACCTGGATGGTGGGGAGCGCGGCGGGAGGCGCGGGTCCGCCCCGAGCGGGACTCTCCCGAGGGACAGTGAGCCCCGGGCCGCACCGGCCGTCTCAATCCAAGACACGGTTTTGAGACGTCTGATGACGGATCATGCAACAAGCCCGCAAGGCCCTCCGGGTTTGCTCCACCGGGCCGGGAGCGCTGGCCTTCCCCGGTTCTCGTGTTGAGACATCGCAATTCCTAGACTGCCTCTCCCCCTCAGATGGAGAAAGGCAGACATGGATTCTGATTCCAGCCACCGCCGGCGAGGCGTGCGGGTGGCGTCGCCGGAGGCCGTCCCCTTCCTCCTTGTACCGGAGCCGTTGCTGGCGGAGGTCGAGCACCCCTGTCGCATTCCGGTGAAGGACGTGGAGGAGGCGGAGTTCCTGGCCGCCGCGCTCCAGGAGCACTGTGGCCTCTACCTGGGCACGAAGGCCGCGGACTTCCCCGCGCTGGCGGAGTGGGCGGACGCGACGCCCGTGGGCGTGCGCGTGGGCGACCCATGGCGGAAGGAGCCGCCGGAGAACGTCTCCGAGCTCCTGGCCCGCATCCCCGTGCGCAACCCCGTCACGGAGGGCCGGCAGTCCTTCAGTGAGGCGGAGCAGGCCCGGCCGCTGGAGCGCATCGATCCGGTGCTCGTGCACAAGCGGGACCCGGCGAACGTGCTGCTCGCCAACGCATGCCGGGTGGGGGCGCTCCAGCAGTTCAACGCGTTCACCGAGTCTCCGGAGTTCATCTTCGACCATCCCTCCGGGCACGTGCAGGGCATGCTGCTCACGGAGCTGGCGCGGCAGGCGAGCATCGCGGCCATCCACGGCGCGGGGCTGCCGCTGGACTGGTCGCTCATCATGATGCGCCTGTCGCTGGAGTTCCGGCGCTTCGTGCGCAGCGACGTGCCGGTGGTCATCCGCGCCTTCGTCAGCTTCCGGCTGCCGGAGTGGGCCGGGCCGGTGCGCAGCGTCGGGAAGCGCAGCCGCATGTGGATCGCCGTGCAGGGCTGGCAGGAGGACTTCTGCTGCTTCTCCGGGCTCATTGGCGCGCTGAGCGCGAAGGAGGCGTCATGAAGGGCCTGCACCGGTGGATGCCCACGCTGTTGCTGGTGACGGGCGTGGGGCTGCTGATTCCGCTCGGCATCCGGCAGGTCCTGCGCACGCCGGAGGACAGCCGGCCCATCGCGGGGCTGATGTTGGGCCTGTACGTGACGTGGATGCTGGTGGAGAGCCGGGTGACGCTGCGCGAGACGCGCAAGCCCACCGCGGAGCGGGACAGCGCCACGCTGGAGCTGTATGCCATTGCGCGGCTCACGACCATCCTGCTCGCGGTCGCGCTCCCCGCGCTGGAGCTGGGGCCCGTGCCGCGCGCGGTGGGGTTGTTCTGTTTCATCGCCGGGGTGTCGCTGCGGCTCATGGCCATCCGCACGTTGGGGAAGGCCTATTCGCACCGGGTGCGGCTGCCGGACGCGAGCCTGCTCGTGACGGAAGGGGTGTACCGGAGGCTCCGGCACCCGGCGTACACCGGCATGTTGCTGGCGCACGTGGGCTACCTGCTCGTGTTCCCCGCGGTCGTGGGCATCGCGGTGTTCGCGCTGCTCTTCGTTCCGGCGGTGCTCCTGCGCATCCGGCAGGAGGAGCGGCTGCTCCTGGGCTCCTTCCCGGGCTACGCCGAGTACGCGGCGAGCCGCAAGCGGCTGGTCCCATGGGTCTGGTAGGCGGCTTCGGCGTCGTGCTCACGGGCGCGACGGGCATGGTGGGACAGGCGTTCCTGCGCCAGCGCGGAGCGCATCCCGTGCACGCGTTGGTGCGCTCGCCCGACGGCCGTGACTGGGGCGACGGGGTGCATGTCGTGCGGGGAGACCTGCACGGTATTCCAGACGCGTTGTTCCCGCCGTACCCGTATGTCGTCCTGCACCTCGCGACGAAGCAGCGGGACCCGGACGGCACGGGCTTCGAACGAACCAACGTGGACGGGACGCGGCGGCTGCTGTCACGGCTCACCGGGGACTGCCGTGGCGTCCTCTTCGGCAGCTCGATGTCTGTCTATGGCTCGGGCCCGCACGAGGGCGTCCGGGAGGACCATCCGCTCAGGCCCGTCACGGCGCTGGCCCGTTCGCGCGTGGCGGCGGAGGAGGTCATCACGGAGCACGCGGTGCGGACGGGAAAGCACGCGGCGCTGCTCCGGCCGAGGTTCCTGCTCGGGCGCGGGGATCGGTTCGTCCTTCCCGCGATGGTGAAGCTGCTGAAGCGGGGCGTGCAGCTGGGAGGCGACGGGGTGGGGGGCTCGGTCATCGATGTGGATGACCTGGGGCGCATCCTCTGGGGGCTCGCGCGCCGGATGGTGGAGGCGCCGCGTCCCGAACAGCAGGCGTTCAACGTCGCGTACTCGCGCCCGCTGCTGCGCGGGGAGTTCCTGGGCACGGTGGCCCGGGGACTGGGGCTGCCCCCGCCCCTGGTGAAGGTCCGCGCTCCCGGTTGGCTCCCGAGCGTCTTGAGGGAGCTCCCCAGCCGGAGGTCGCGCGCGATGGCGGAGCGTCTGGAATTGCTGATCCATTCACAGTGTCTGGATGTCTCGCGGCTCGCGGCGGTGCTTGGGCCGGAGGACCTATTGGCGAGGTCTCCGGTGGATGCCCTGCGAAGCGCGCTCAATGACGTTCGTTCCTGAAGGAATTCCCTGTCATGTCATCGACTCTTCCGCTCGTCTCCATGACCGAGGCCAGCGATCCGCAGCAGGTGGGCCAGAAGTTCGCGCGTCAGCAGCACCTGGCGCGGCACGGCTTCCCGGTCCCCGAGTTCTTCTGCCTCACCACCACGATGTTCCAGGAGGTGGCGCGGCCCCTTCAGGGTGCCATCGACCGGCTCACCACCGCGGTGGACCGGACGTCCCATCAGGACATCCGCCGCGTCGCGGAGGAGATTGAGCACCTCTTCCTCCAGGTGCCCCTGGGGGCGGAGCGCGAAGCGTCCATCCTGGAGGCCTTCGACCGGACGTTCAGCGTAGGCGGGGTGGTGGCCGTGCGGGCCTCGGTGGTGGGGCGGGCGCTGGAGGAGAGCGAGGATTCGGAGACGGATCCATTCGCGGGAGTGAGCTCCACGTTCCTCTACGTGCGGAGGGACGCGCTGCTGGACCGCATCCGCCGCTGCTGGGCGTCCGGTTACACGCCGGAAGGGCTCATCTACCGGCTCGCGCAGGGCCGGGACGTCCGGGGACTGATGGTGGCGGTGGGCGTGCAGCGGATGGTTCCGGGCCGCCGCTCGTTCGTGGCCTTCACGTGCGACCCGAAGACGACGGAGCGCCGCACGCTGGTCGTCGCGGGGCACGGCATCGGGGAGGGCGTGGTCCAGGAGAAGGTGGGCGTGGACCACTACTTCATCCACCCGGAGACGGGCCACATCGACCGGCAACTCGCCCACAAGGCGGACATGCTCTGCGAGAACCCCGAGCCTGGGGGCGAGCTGGTCCGCCGCCCCGTGCCGGAGCCTTTGCGGGACGCGCCGTGTCTCACGGATGAGGAGCTGAAGCGCCTGGCCCGAATGGCGAGGGACATCGAGCGCAGCTTCGGCAAGCCGCAGGACATCGAGGGCACGTTCACGGAGGGCGGCAATCTCCACGTGTTGCAGGCGAGGCCCATCGCCTTTGACTTCCGGAAGATCCGTGTGTGGGGTTGCGGCAACGTCTCGGAGAGCTTCCCGGGCGTCACGACGCCGCTGACGTACTCGCTGGCCAGCTACTTCTACGAGGTCATCTTCTACGACCTGCTGCGCCGCATGAAGGGCGCGGACGCGAGGGCCCTGCATGACCAGACGCCCGCGTTCCAGAACATGCTGGGGTTCATCGACGGGCGCGTCTACCACTCGCTGTCGAACCTGATGCACGTCAATGGCATCAACCCATTCATCGCGGCCACCTCCATGCGGGACCTGGAGGACGTGCTCCAGCGGGACGCCTCGCTGGTCATCCGGCTGCCGGGGCACCGTGAGAGCTTTCCCAGTACGGCGAGCTACGCGTATGCGTTGGGGCGCTCGGTGCTGGGGGCGCTGACGGTCACCGCGACGTTCCAGCGGGACTTCGAAGCGTTCGGGGCGTGGTGGAAGCGGACGCTCGCGGGGTTGCGGGCGTTGTCCGTGGAGAAGGAGGACCCGCTGGTCCTCATCCATCACTTCCGGCGCGTCTGGACGGAGGTGGGGAACTGGTGGGGGCTGACGCTGATCAACCACTGGTACATCAACACGTGCTTCGGACTGGCGCGCAGGCTGTTGCTCAAGTGGACCGGCGAGGACCCCAGCGCGCTGCTGGTGGGCTTGATGTGCGGGGCGAAGCCGGACGCGGGCACCCACGCGTTGCTCTCCGCGGTGGCGCTCGCGGAGCAGGTGCGAGCGGATCCGGCGCTGGCGAAGCGCTTCGACGAAGGGGAGGCGGAGGCGCTCTGGAAGAGCATCGACGCCGGGGATGTGCCGCCCGCGTTCGCCCGTGCCTTCCGGGAGCACCTGCGCGAGTTCGGGGACCGGGGCGTGCAGGAGTTGAACGTGGAGCGCCCGAACCTGCGGGACACGCCGTGGGACCTGGTGCGAGTCGTCCAGTCCTACGCTCGCTCGTCCGTGACACGTGAGGAGCTGAGGGCGTCGGACAGGGCAAGGCGCACGGAGGCGGAGGCGCAGTTGGCCACGCTCCTCCAGGGGCATCCGCTGCGGAAGCTGGCCATCGAGCAGCTCCTGGAGAAGTTGCGGACGGTGATTGGTCTGCGCGAGGACAGCCGGTTCTGGCGGGGCCAGCTCTTCGGCTTCAGCAAGCAGGTGTTCGCGGCGCTGGGACAACGGATGTCGGAGCGGGGCGTGCTCGATGCGCCGCTGGACGTGCATTACCTCACGATGCGCGAGGTGCTGGACCACTTCGAGGGCCGGAGTGTCACGAGGAACCTGGGAGAGCTCGCGAGGCTGCGGCGGCGGGAGCAACAGGACAACCAGGAGCGCCAGCCGCCGCGAGACTTCACCACGGTGGGCAGCGTGGCGGATGGCATTCCCAGGGCGGTGGAGGCGGCCAGTGATGACGCCTCGCTGTTCAAGGGAATCGGTTCGAGCGCGGGCATCGTAGAGGGCAACGCGCGCATCGTGCTGGACCCGGGCGCGGTGGGCTCGCTGAGCAAGGACGACATCCTGATCGCGAAGGAGACGGATCCGGGCTGGCTGTTCTTGATGCTGGCGTCGGGAGGCATCGTGGTGGAGCGCGGCAGCATGCTGTCGCATACAGCCATCGCGGGCCGGAAATTCGGCATCCCCACGGTGGTGGGCGTGGCCAACGCGACGACGCGCATCCCGGATGGAGCCAGGGTCCGGGTGGATGGTTCCACGGGCACGGTCACGCTGGTGGCGGCATGAGCAGGACCGTCATGGAGCGGGTGAGGGCGACGCTGCGCTTCTCCGTGCAGCGTTACCCGCCGCTGTTCTACCTGTTGGTCATCACGCTCTGGTGCGTGAGCCTGGACGGGATGTTTGGAGTGCTCGACGGCGGCGGGGGACTGGCGTTCTCCGCGGACCTGCTGCTCGTCGCGCTGAGCATCTTCGGCGTGGGCTACTTCATGCGCATCGTGGATGAGCTGCGCGACTACGAATACGACTTGGTCCACAACCCGGACCGGGGGCTGGCGAAGGGGGACGTCAGCTTCGGGGACCTGTACGTGGCGCTGGGGCTCAACGCGGCCGTGTTGCTCGGGACGAACCTGGCGGTGTCCTGGGTGAGGGCCGCCATCCTGTCGGGTATCATGGTGCACGCCCTGGTGCTCTGGTGGCTGGAGAAGAATTGGGCTCCGTACCAGCGCAGCATGTTCCTGATGATTGGAATCGCCATCCAGCTCCACGTGGGCCACGGCCTCTACGTCTGGGTGGCGCACGCGGAGCGCACCGGAAGGCCACTGAATCCCCAAGGGCTGCTGGCCATCCTGGGAATGGTCTTCCTGTACCTGCACTGGGAGGTGATGCGGAAGACCGCGTGGCCGGGGACGACGAAGCCAGGGGAGAAGCTCTACTCCGACGAAGTGGGGTCCACCGCCAGCGCGGTGATTGCCTTCATGGTGATGGCCGGAGCATCGGGGCTCATTCTGTGCCTCACGAAGCCCTGGCAATCACACGTCACGGGCTGGCTCTTCCTGCTGCCCCTGGGAATGGCGGGCATCAACCTGACGCTGTTCTTCAAACAGCGCAGGCCGCGAGCCCGGTCAGGACGACTGGCGGCCCGGAGCTACTTTGCGTTTCTCTTTGTCATGCTGGTGTTGCCAGTACGTTGATGTGAAGACTCCAGAGCTGTCCTTGAGCAATACAGTCAGAGATGGCGGACCCGCTCATGGCTTCGGCGTGATGCAGGAGCCAAGTCTGCATTTGCCAAGCAAGAGTGGAAACGGCGGGGCAGTCAAGTGGTGCTTATGACATGGCGAGCCTTCAGCGAGAAGCACGTTGGTCCGTTTCTGAGCCGCTTTGTTGGTGGGCACACACTCAACTGCACACAGTTCCTGGTCGATTGAGTTGGGGTCTACCCTGGGAAGGTAGTTGTTTCCACATGCCGCCTGCGCAGCCTTCTTCCAATCCGCCCTGACGGGTGGGCCTTGCGCGATGGCGGGGAAAGCGAGAGCGAGGCAGAAGCTGGCGAGCAGCAATCGTTTATGAGTCATGGCCTGACGCTATCTCATAGGCTGGTCGGCACCTAATCACTACGCGAAGCGCAGGAGCCGGAAGGTTCCCTGGCCCTGAGTATTGCGCTCCGAGTGCATCATCGTTTCAGGGGGGCCTTGCCGGGGCGCTGCGAACCAATGGGCGCTGGTTGATGACAAGGAGGACTCACCGATGACGTCCACCCGACGTCGCGCCCTTGGCGCATCCGCTCCGTTCGTTGCCTGTCTCCATGTCTCTCTGACCGCAGGTGCCGCGCCCCGGCCCGTGTTTGCTCCGGGCGGTGGTGGATTCGCTGACCCGACAGTGGTCAGCAACAACAGTCAGCTCTACAGCATGTCGACCGGCAGCCTCGTTTCCGAAGCCTTCGTGCGCCACGGGCGGTGGCATGTGGGCTCCGGACCTGGAGCGGATCAGCGCGAACGATTGAGAGCTCCACTTCGACGCCCCGTGGTTGGATTGGACGAGAACCAGCGCTGCATCGGGGCGGCCACCGCCAGTTCACCACTCGGGCCCTTCACTCCAGTCGCGGGCGGACCCCTGGTCTGTCCCGGGCGCGCCAGTACGCCGGCTCCGGATGACAACGTCCCGGAGCGGCCCATCGCGACTGCTGGCGTCATCGACCCGTCCGGATTCAAGGACAGCGATGGCACGCGCTTCCTGCTCTACAAGACAGACGCAGCGGTTGCCATCGTCGCTGCGCATCGTCCGGCTCAACGCGGCGGGCACGCAGGTTGCCAGCGGGGCCACCAGTCGCCAGTTGTTGCGCTCGGACCGCATCGTGGAGAACCCGGTGCTGGTGACGCGCGCTGGCGACTGCATCCTGTTCGCCTCTCGCGGGCCGTACATCAAGTGCACCTACGAGACCATCAGGGTGCGGACCCAGGGCCTGGGCACCAATGCCTTCAACTCCGTCGCGCAGCACCCCTGCCCACGGATGGAAACAACGGCGGGGGGGCGGCCCGGGTGGCGCGGACATCGCCGCGGCGCTCGATGGCGGGCGGCGCATCTTCTTCCACGGCTGGCTTCGCGGAAGCGGCCCCTGCCCGGTGAACTTCGACGCGCAGACCGATGACGGGGGCCGCCGGGGCATGTGCCTTGGCGTGCTCGGCTGGGACTCGAACGACAACCCCGTCGTGAACAAGCTCCTCAGCCCGGATTGATCAGTCCCCCCAGTCGCCACACCGTGAACGTGTGCAGCCTGCGTCCCCGGAACACCCCCGTGAGCTTCACGGGCCCCTCCACGGAACCAAAGCGTTGCACCAGCTCCGCCGGCGGCTCCGCGCCGTTCTCCGAACACCACAGCACGTCCTGCCCGGGCTTCAATTCCAGCTCGGGCCACAGGTCGTACTGGCTCTTGCGCCGTGACGGACCTGCCGTGTCCGTCTCCACGCCCGCCGCGTACGCCACCTGCGACGCCAGCTGATACGTGGGCGCGTAGACCGCCGTGGGCCCTGGCGCCATCCCCGGGAACAACTGCTCCGGCCTGCGCAGCCGCTCCAGCACGCCCCAGCCGTGCGTCCTCGCCAGCACCACATCTCGCTCGAACGTCAGCACCGGGAACAGCAGGTGCGACGTCACCGCCAGCACCACCGCCATCCCGCTCCACGCCGCCGCGCGCTGCCACACCGGCCGCATCCCCGCCACCCCGACACAGGCCGCCACGTATGCCGCCGCGGGCCAGTTGGCCTCGCCCCGCGTCTTCGCCGCCGCGTAGCCGAAGAACAGCAGCGGAATCACCGCCGCCATGCGCAGCAGGAACTGCTCCCTGGGCCCTCGCACCGCGTACACCAGCGCCAGCGGGAACAGCACCGGGCCGCCCATGGCGAACTGTCCCACCACGTACTCGCCGAGCGTGACCCAGCCGCCGCTTCCGCCCAGGCCGTGGTTCAGCTGGAACTTGAACCCCACCCAGTCATGGCTCGCGTTCCACAACACCACCGGCAGGAAGCACAACAACCCCAGCCCCGCCGTGAGCCACGCCCCCGCGGGCAGCCGCCTCGCCCGCAGCGCCGCGAGCATGAACGCCAGCCCCAGCAGCACGGACGGATACTTCGACAGCAGCGCCAGTCCACACGTCAGCCCCGCCAGCACCCACTTCTCGCGGTACAGCGCCCACAGCCCCAGCACCCAGAACAGCAGCATGGGCGAATCCGGCGTGGCCCAGACTCCGGAGAGGATGCCCACCGGCACCGCGCTCCACAGCGCCACCGCTCGCCATGCCGCGTCGCGCGAGCGATACACGTCCAGCGCGAGCCCCCACACCGCCACGCCCGTCCCCAGCCCGCACAGGAGCGACGTCCCCCGGATGCCCAGCGCCGCGATGAGCCACGCCACCATCGGTGGATGGTCGAAGTAGCCCCAGGCCAGATGCCGGGCCCATTGCCAGTAGTAGGTTTCGTCGAAGTAGACGTCCGTCCCGAGCGCCAGTGCGAGCCGGACCGCCACGCCCAGGGCCACCAGGACGAGACAGGCCCTCATTCCCGGGCCGGGGCTGGAGGAGTGGGCGGACGCACGCACGCCCCCGGACAAAGCGCACCGGAGGGCCGTTGGCCAGCGAGGAGTGAGGCCATTTCGGCTTGCCCCCGCGAACCCAGGCTCACAATGTGAAGGACCGCGAAGCCGCTGCAAACCGGGAGTACCCCATGGACGACCATCCCCTCTCTGGACACACCAACCGTCTGGCACGGGAGCCGTCGCCGTACCTGCGCCAGCACGCCACGAATCCCGTGGACTGGTACCCCTGGGGGGACGAAGCCCTGGCCCGCGCCCGCGCGGAGAACAAGCCCATCCTGCTCTCCGTGGGCTACTCCGCGTGTCACTGGTGCCACGTCATGGCCCACGAGTCCTTCGAGCATCCGGACATCGCGCGCCTGATGAACGACGGCTTCATCAACATCAAGGTCGACCGCGAGGAGCGCCCCGACCTGGATCAAATCTACCAGGGCGTCGTGCAGCTCATGGGGCAGGGCGGGGGCTGGCCCCTCACCGTGTTCCTCACCCCGGACCTGCGCCCGTTCTACGGGGGCACGTACTTTCCGCCCTCGGACCGCTACGGCCGGCCGGGCTTCCCGCGCCTGCTCTCCGCGCTGCGCGACGCCTGGGAGCACAAGGCCGAGGACATCGAGGAGCAGGCCCAACGCTTCCAGGAGGGCCTGGGCGAGCTGTCCGTCCACGGGCTGGATGCCGCGCCCGCGCACCTGTCCGCGGAGGACATCGTCGCCATGGGCCAGTCCATGCTCAAGCGCATGGATCCGGTGAACGGTGGCTTCGGCGGCGCCCCCAAGTTCCCCAACCCCATGAACATCGCGCTGCTCCTGCGCGCGTGGCGGCGCGGCGGCGGCGAGCCCTTGAAGGCGGCGGTGTTCCGCACGCTGGAGCGCATGGCGCTGGGCGGCATCTACGACCAGCTGGGCGGCGGCTTCCACCGCTACTCCGTGGACGAGCGCTGGCTGGTGCCCCACTTCGAGAAGATGCTCTACGACAACGCCCAGCTCCTGCACCTGTACTCGGAGGCGGAGCAGGTGGAGTCACGGCCGCTCTGGCGCAAGGTCGTGGAGGAGACCGTCGAGTACGTCCGCCGCGAGATGACCGACCCGGCCGGCGGCTTCTACGCCACGCAGGACGCGGACAGCGAAGGCGAGGAGGGGAAGTTCTTCGTCTGGCGCCCCGAGGAGGTCCGCGCTGCCCTGTCCGTGGGCCAGCAGGCGGACACCGTGCTGCGCCACTTCGGCATCAGCCCTGGGGGCAACTTCGAGCACGGCGCCACGGTGCTCGAGGTCGTCGTGCCCGCGGAGCAGCTCGCGAAGGAGCAGGGCCGCCCCGTGGAGGCGGTGGAGGAGGAGCTGGCGGAGGCGCGCCGCGTCCTCTTCCTCCTGCGCGAGCAGCGCGTGAAGCCGGGCCGCGACGACAAGATCCTGGCGGGCTGGAACGGGCTGATGATCCGCGGGCTCGCGCTGGCCTCGCGCGTGTTCAACCGCCCGGAGTGGGCGAAGCTCGCGGCCGACGCGGCGGACTTCGTGCTCGCGAAGATGTGGGACGGCAAGCGGCTGCTTCGCACGTACCAGGACGGTCAGGCCCGCATCGACGGCTTCATGGAGGACTACGGAGACTTCACCGCCGGCCTCACCGCGCTCTATCAGGCCACGTTCGACGCGAAGTACCTGGACGCGGCGGACGCGCTCGCGCACCGCGCGGTGGAGCTGTTCTGGGACGAGGAGAAGCAGGCGTACCTCGCCGCGCCCCGCGGGCAGAAGGACCTGGTGGTGGCGACCTATTGCCTCTTCGACAACGCGTTCCCCTCCGGCGCGTCCACGCTGACGGAGGCGCAGGTGGTCCTCTCCGCGCTCACCGGCGACGTGTGCCACCTGGAGCACCCGGAGCACTACGTCGCCAGGCTGCATGATCAGCTGGTGCGAAATCCCATGGGCTACGGCCACCTGGGGCTCGCGGCGGACGCGCTGGTGGACGGCGCTTCGGGCGTCACCTTCGCGGGGACTCGCGAGGCCGTGGCCCCGCTGCTGGCCGCCGCCAACCGCACCTACGCGCCGGTGTTCTCCTTCGGCTGGAACGACACGGGCGCTTCTCCGCCCGCGCGCCTCCAGGAGCTCTTCGAGGGGCGCGACCCGGTGGAAGACAAGGGCGCCGCGTACCTCTGCCGCGGCTTCGTCTGCGAGCGGCCCATCACCGAAGCGGGCCTGCTCGCGGAGCGGCTGGTGGCGACCCCGGGCCACTGAGGCGCGGCCGCGGGGACACGCGCACGCGGCCTACTTCACGTCCGTGACCTGGAGCGAACCGATGAGGGGCGTAATCTCCGCGTTCCCCTCGTAGCCCACGTAGAAGTGCGTGGCGTCCGCGACGGGCTGGTTGAACGTGGGGTCCAGCTGGGTCCACTCGCCCACGTAGGCCTCCACCCACTCGTGCCAGTACAGCGCGGGCACGCCGTCCGAGTTCACCATGTAGATGACGCCGTCCACGCGGCGCGCGGGGATGCCGGACGCGCGCAGCATGGCCACCGTGAGCAGCGAGTGCTCCGTGCAGTCGCCCTTCTTCTGGCGCAGCACGTCCGTGGCCCGGTCCGCGCTCGCGCCGTAGTCCTTCTGCATATTGCTGTACACCCACGCGGACAGCATCCGCGCCGCCGTGTACGCGTCCTTCTCCTCGCGGATGATGCTCTTGGCCTGCGCCTTGATGGCCGGCGCCTCCGACTCCACCGCGAGCGTGGACTTGAGGTTCTCCCCACCGTCGGGATCCGCCACCGGCCGGGGCAGGCGGCCCCTGGGCGCGGGCGGCGCCGCCGTCACCGTCACCTCCACGCGCCCGTCCGGCAGCCGCTGATACTTCTGCCGGTACGTGTCCTGCTGGAACTTCTCCGGCAGGTTCTTCATCACCAGCTTCACCTGGCCGGGAACCTCGCGCGCCTTCGCGGGCAGCGGCTTGGGCAGCACCACGCGCGTGAGGCCGAAGACCTCCACCAGGTCCAGCCGCTTCGCCACCGCCTCGGACTCGGCGCGCGCCTGCATCGTCTGGCCGAAGTCCACGCGCACCATCTTGCCGTCCGTCGTCAGGAGCGACGTCACCGGCACCTTCTCCTTGTCCGACAGCGTGCTCACCCGCGACAGCTTCGCCTTCACGCCGCCCAGCACCTGCTCCTCGGGCGCCTCCACCGTGGTGACGGTGCGGTAGCCCTCCAGGTCCGTGCCGTCCAGCGCCACGCCCTCCACCTTCTGGCCGCGCAGGAGCGCCACGCGCGCCTGATCCGCGTCCTCCACCGTCTCCTTGGGCAGGGGCAGCGGCTTGAGCACCTCCTCCGGCTGGCCCGGGCGCTTGCGCACCACGCGCAGGGAGTCCCCCGCCACCGTGCCCACGAGCTCGTTGTCCCCGCCGTCGCCCTTCTGCGTGACGGTGAAGGACAAGAGCTTGCCGCCCGGCTTCGCTTCGTAGACGCGCACCTCGCGGTGCACGCGCTCCGACACGCGCGTGCCCACCTGCGCCTTGAAGATGAGCTCGTTGATGCTCTGGGCCTTGTTGCCCGGCAGCACCGTCAGGTCCGTGAAGAACCAGCCCACCTTCTTGTCCATCAGGTACAGGCCGAAGTACTCGCCGCCCTTGGGGCGCGGGGCCTTCAGCGCGTCCGACAGCTCCTGGGCCTGCGGCGCCTTCGCCAGGGCCTTGGACGCCGCGGCCTTCACCTGGTTCTTCAGCGCGGGGGCCTGGGCCCAGGCCGCGGAGGGCGCCCCCGTCAGCAGGGCGAGCAGGCTCAACAATCCCAGACGGGTGCGTCGCATCGGTCGGTTCATGGAAGGCATCTGCTCGCTCCGGAGGGGGACTACAGGCGCTTGGTCAGGATGATGAGGTCATCACCCTGCTTGTAGAAGTCGCGGATCCGCGCCTCCTCGCCGTACTTCATGGACGCGTAGAAGCCGCGCGTGGGGCCGTAGGCCTCCGTGGCGCTCGTCTCCACGCGGATGATCCGCGCCTTGCGGCGGCGCAGGTCGCCCTCCATGGCGGAGACCAACGCGGCCCCCACGCCCTGGCCCCGCACCTCCTGCGCGGAGGCAATCCAATACAGGTCGAAGGTGTGCTCCGTCATCGGCGTGGGGCCATAGCAGCAGTAGCCCACCAGCCCGCCGCCGTCCTGCCCGCGGTCCGCCACGAGGATGGAGTAGTCCCGGTTGCCCGCCGTGAGCGCGATATCAACCAGCTCGATGGCGCAGTCCTGCTCCTCCTGCGAGAAGGTTTCGATTCGCCGGATCAACGCGGCGAGCGGTTCCCGGTCCTTTCTTTCGAGCGTGCGGATTTCCATGGGTCCTTTCAAGCGCGACCTCCACGATGCGGGAGGCCAGGGCCGCGTAGTCCATGCCGGCGGCCTGCGCCGCCTTCGCGAACCCCGCGCCCGGGTGCAGGTCGCAGTTGGGGTTGATGTCGATGACGTACGGCACACCCTCGGGCGACACCCGAAGGTCCACGCGTCCATAGTCCTGGCAGTCCAGCGCTGCAAATGCTTCCAGCGCCGTCTGGATGCAACGCGCTTCCTGCACTGCGTCGAGCCGGCAGGGCCCCGTGGGCGAGTCCCGGTACTCCGGTGACTCCTCCTCCCACTTGGCCCGGTACGACACGATGTTCGGCCTGTTTTCGAACGCGCGGCCGAAGTGGATCTCCGTGAGCGGCAACGCCTGTCGCGGACTGTTGCCCAACAGGGGAACGTACACTTCGCGTCCCGGGATGAACTGCTCCACGAGCGCGGGCTGGTGGAAGGTGCGCAGCACGGACTCGCACGCCCGCACGAGCGCCGAGCGCTCCGTCACCACGGAGTCGAAGTCCATGCCCACGCTGGCGTCCTCGCGCGCGGGCTTCACGATGAGCGGCCACGGCAGGTCCACCGCCAGTGCGTCCTCGCGCTTGCGCACGACGCAGGAGGCGGGCGTGGAGACGCCGTGGGCGCGAAGCACGTCCTTGGCCTTGGGCTTGTGCAGCGCCAGGCCCAGCGAGAGGGCGGACGAGCCGGTGTACGGCAGGCCCAGCGCGTCCAGCAGGCACGGGACGGCCATCTCTCCGCGGCTGTCGGCGGCCAGCGACTCGCAGAGGTTCACCACGAGGTCGGGCTGCAGGAAGCGCAGCGACTCCACGAAGTCCAGCCGGTCTCCCTCGATGGCGAGCGGCTCGGCGACCACGCCGTCACGGCTGAGCGCATGGGCGAGGCTTTCGGCCACCCGGACCACGTCCTCGCGGGCTTCGCGCCCGGGGTCGTCCTCGAGGAGGTCGTGGTCACGATTGTGCAGCAGGATGATGTGCATTCGGAGTGGCCCGAGGGTTAGCACGTCCCCAGGGACCTTCCCAGCCTGTGACATGGTGTCCGGTCGGTCCCTCACAGGGCTACCGCCTGGCGGGGTATGCGCTACGGTGGGTGACCCGTTGGGACGGCGACCGGCCACCCCCGGCTCCTCGGCCCGGCAAGAACACCATGCGGATTCGCGACCCCATCCACGGCGTCATTCCGGTCAGCGACCCGGAGAAGGCCGTCATCGACAGTCGCTTCTACCAGCGCCTGCGCTACGTGCGGCAGCTGGGCTTCGGGGACCTGGCCTTCCCCGGCGCCACGCACACCCGGCACGCCCACAGCCTGGGGGCCATGTACGTCGCCTCGCGCGTCTTCGGCGCCGTGGCCAGCCGCTCCGACCTGCCGGACGACGTGCGTGAACATTTCTGCACGGCCGTGCGCCTGGCCGTCCTCTGCCATGACCTGGGGCACATGCCCCTGTCCCACGCGTCCGAGCGCATCGCGCCCCGGCGGTCACTGCTGCGGCTGCCCGGCTGGCTGGATGCCGTGGCGGAAGGCGAGCAGGCGACCCACGAGGACTACACGGCGAAGCTGCTGCTCGACAGCTCGCTGACGGACATCATCCAGAAGGAGTTCGGTCCGCGCGGCATCACCCCCATGGCGGCGGTGGCGCTGATTACGGGCGCGAAGCCGCCCAAGGACCCCGGCTTCACGTACAAGGGCGTGGACTGGACGCCGCTCTTGCGCGCCATCGTGTCCGGGGAGCTGGACGCGGACCGGATGGACTACCTGCTGCGCGACTCGTTCTACACGGGCGTGAACTACGGCCGGTATGACATGGATTGGATCGTCTCCAACCTGAACCCGGCGGTGAAGGACGGCAGGGCGGTGCTGGCCCTGTCGCGCGCGGCGGCGTTCGCGTTCGAGGACTTCCTGCTCAGCCGCTACCACATGTTCGTGTCGGTGTACCTGCACCACACGTCGGTGAACTTCGACCACATGCTGCGGCGCTACTACGAGGAGACGCCCGGCGAGTTCGAGATTCCCCACGACCCGGAGTCCTTCCTGCTCTGCGACGACGCGGCGCTCTGGTACACGCTGCGCCGCTCGAAGAACCGGTGGGCGGAGCGCATCAGCCGCAGGCAGGGCTTCAAGCTGCTGGCGCAGTTCACGGAGCGCGACACGGGCTACGACCTGGAGGTGCTCAACAGCGCGCTCACCAGCGGCGGCTTCGAGCACTACACCGTGCAGTCCAAGGGGGCGCTCAGCAAGTACGTGGGGTCCTCCGGGGGCAGCGGCAACCCGGGTCTTTTCATCCTCGACGTGTCCACCGGCCGGCTGACGGAGGTGGCGCGCTACACGCCGCTGTACCAGCGCTACAGTGGCGCGGTGCGACTGACGCGGCTCTATGTCCGGCCGGACCAGGCCGAGCGGGCGCGCGAGATGATGGGCCGGCTGCTCGGCCAGACGACGCAACCTTGAAGGACGACGGTGCAACCATGAGCGAGCCCCTTCCCGGCATGGGCCTCTTCGGGCCCCACACCCCCGTGGAGCCCCGGCCCTCCTCGGTGGTCATCCTCTACCGGCGCGTGCACGGCGGCGTGGAGGTGTTCTGGGTGAAGCGCGAGCGCGCGCTCTCCTTCGCGGGCGGCTTCCAGGCCTTCCCGGGCGGCAAGCTGGACAAGGACGACCACGACGTGCCCGTGCAGGGCGCCCAGGGCGAGGAGGCCGCGCTGCGCTCCGCCGCGGCGCGCGAGCTGTTCGAGGAGGCGGGCGTGCTGGTGGCGGAGGGGGCGCGCGCGCTGTCGCCCCAGACGCTGGAGGAGGGGAGGGCGGCGCTGCTCGCGGGCACGGTGAAGTGGAGCGAGTGGCTGGCGCGTCACGCGCTGGCGCTGCGCGCGGAGGACCTCAAGGCCGCGGGGCGCTGGGTGACGCCGCCGTCCGTCCCGGTGCGCTTCGACACACGCTTCTACCTGGTGGAGCTGCCCGAGGGCGCCACCGCGAGCATCATCCCCGGCGAGCTGACGGAGGGCGCGTGGATCCGCCCGGAGGACGGGCTGGCGCGCTGGAGCGACGGCACGGCGCTCTTGCATCCGCCCGCGCAGCACGCGCTGCAGGTGCTGTCCGACTTCACGGACGAAGCGGACGCGCGCGCGAGGCTGTGCACGCCGCCGTACTGCCCGGGCTTCGTGGCCCAGCGCATCGAGTTCCAGCGCGGCGTGCGCGTGGTGGCGCTGGAGACGCCCACGCTGCCTCCGGCGACGCACACGAACGCGTACGTGCTGGGCACGGGCGACCTGCTCATCGTGGACCCCGGTTCGTCGGACGTGAAGCAGTACGCGAAGCTCTTGTCGCTGGTGTCAGGGCTGAAGGCGGAGGGCGCGCGGCCGGTGGCGGTGGTGCTCACGCACCATCACGGCGACCACGTGGGCGGGGCGTTCGCGGTGAAGGAGCGGCTGGGCATTCCGCTCTGGTGCCATGCGCGCACGGCGGACCGGCTGGACTTCCCGGTGGAGCGCCTCTTGGAGGACGGCGAGGTGTTGAACCTGGACGGCCCCATGCCGCAGCGCTGGCACGTGCTGCACACGCCGGGGCACGCGCGCGGGCACGTGTGCCTGGTGGACTCGCGCAGCAAGTCGGCCATCGTGGGGGACATGGTGGCGAGCGTGGGGACCATCGTCATCGACCCGCCGGAAGGCAACATGGTGGACTACCTCACGCAGCTCAAGCGGCTGCGTGACTGGCCCGTCACCACGCTGTACCCCGCGCACGGCTCGCCGGTGCCGGACGGCCCGGGCAAGCTGAACGAGTACCTGCGCCACCGCGCCCAGCGCGAGGCCCTCATCCTGGAGGCGGTGCCCGCGACGGGCGCGACGTTGCCGGAGGTGGTGGCCACGGCCTACGCGGACACGCCGCCCCTCCTGCACCCCGTGGCGGAGCGCAGCGCCCTGGCCTCCCTGGAGAAGCTGGTGGCGGAGGGCCGCGTGCGCGAGGACTCCCTCACCTGGTTCCGCGTGGGGGCCTGAGCCCGGCGCCTAGAAGCTGCCCATGAGGCCCAGGTGCGGGCCCTTGTTGCTGTAGGTGGCCACGGGCATCAGGTGCACGGACGGGGTGGGGGCCGCCTGCGGCGCGGCCTCCTGGCGCAGCACCTTGGCGTGGGACAGCTCGAAGCCCGCGCTCGCGCCCACCACCGGGAGGATGAAGAGGGCGGCGTTGACGGCCGGGGGCGTCTCCGTGCCTCCGCTGTTCACCAGCGTGAGCGCCAGGAACGTCGCGCCCCAGCCCACCAGGCTCCCGAGCACCGTCGGGCCCACCCGGCCGCGCCCGTCCATGAGCCGGCCGCCCGCGTACGTGCCCACCGGGATGCCGATGATGGCTCCCGCTCCGGCGCCCGCGGCGGCCATCACCAGGCACTCGTCGCAGCCCACCGTGGCCGACCCCAGCAGGTACCCCACCGAGCCCAGCACCGTCGCACCCACGACGCCGCCCGCCGCGCCGCCCAGCACCTCCACCGCCACGCGCGGCACCGGGTCCTTCGCCACGGGCGCGGCCTTCACGGACGGCAGCGCCTCGGCGGGGACGGAGGCGCGCTTCGGGACCTCGTCACCCGACGTGGCGTCCGGAGGCGGAGGCACGTCCTCGTCCGGCGCGCCCACCAGCGGTGGCGGCGTGAGGCTCCCGGCGGGAGCCTGGGCCGGCTCGGCGGGGGCCTCCTGGGCGGAGGCCAGGCTCGACACGAGCAGCAGGGCGAGGAGTGGGAGCGGACGCGGGAGCTTCACCAGGGCCCACGCTACCGCAAGGGCGGCGTCGGCGTCGCCCCGTCCCCGGAGGCCGGCGTCTCTTCGCGGGTCCGGCGGCGCAGGGTCCTGTACACGAGCGGCGCCACGGCCAGCAGTGCCTGCGGTACCAGCGACAGCGCGTCCGGATACAGGCCCAGCATGTCCACGTGGATGAAGCGCACCGGCACCAGCGGCAGCGCGCCCACCTCCTGCAGCGAGTGGATGCCCTTGCCCAGCAGCATCACCGCCGTCACCACCATCACCACCGTGGAGGCGTTGAAGAGCGTCTTCATGGGCAGCCGGTAGCCCATGCGGTTGACGAAGAGCACCAGCACCCCCAGCGCCAGGATGCCCGCCACCACGCCCCATACGACGCCCGCCGCGGAGTCCACCGCCAGGCCCTGGAGGAAGATGGCCGTCTCGAAGCTCTCGCGCAGCACGGACGTGAACGCGATGACGAACAGGCCCACCGTGCTGCCGCGGCCCAGCGCGCCCTGCATCTTCTGGCGCAGCTCGCCCATGAAGTGGCTCACGTTGGCGCGCGCGTTGAGCCACAGCGCCGCGTACAGCAGCATGCCCACGGCGACCAGCGCGGTGAGGCCCTCCATCCACTCGCGCTGCGCACCCGCCATCAGCTTGCGGCCCAGGACATACGCGATGGCGCCCGCGATGAGCGCGGACACCACGCCCACGTGCACCACGCGCACCTGGTCCATGGCCTTCATCTTCTTCAGCGCCGCCAGGAGCGCCGTGACGATGATGGTCGCCTCGAAGCCCTCGCGCAGCAGGATGAGCAGCGTGAGCCACGCCACGGACAGCACGTCCGTGGTGCTGCCCGTGGACTTGCGCGCCTGGTCCAGGAGCGACAACAGCTCACGCCCCTCATCCTGGAGGTGCGGGCTCTTGCGCTCCGCCGCGAGCCGCGCCTGGAGGAATGCCGCCTCCAGCTTCTGGGTGAGCGCCGGGTCGCGCCCGCGCAGCTTGGGCTCCACCGGCTCCAGGCCGTTCAGGTACGCGTCCAGCAGCGCGTTCTTCGCGCCCGTGTAGTCGCCGTCCGCGCCCAGCCGCAGCGCGTGGCCCACCGCCGCGCGCGCGTTGAGCAGCACCTTCTCCTCGTCCGCGTCCGGCATGTGCCGGCGCAGGCACGCCACCTTCTCCGCGCCGAACGCCTTCGCCAGCTCCGCGTCCGTGGACGTGGCCAGCCGCTCCATCGACGCGTTGGGCGGCTCGCCCTGGCACGGCGGCTGGCGCAGGGTGAAGACGAAGAAGGCCAGCGACCAGCGGTCGTCTTCGGAGAGCGTGGGGTAGGCGGGCATCGCCGTGCCGGGCACGCCGAAGCTGGTGGTGTTGAACGCCTTGTACGGCGTGATCCCGTCCTCCATCCGCTCCGGGTCGTGGAAGTCCGCCGGCTTGGGCTCCATGGTCGCCGCGATGGACACGTCCGCCTTGCCGTCCGCGCCGTGGCACGCCGAGCAGTTGGCCTGGAACAGCTTCGCGCCGTGCTCCAGGTCCGGCGTCACGCGAGGACTGCGCGCCAGGCCTCCGGCCAGCACCAGGCTCTCCACCAGCTCACCGCAGTCGCGGCTCACGCCCTCCGGGTCCTTCGCCTCGTTGACGCGCGCCTGGATGGCCTCCACGCGGGGCACGAACGTGGCCGCCGCCGGGCCCAGGTCCTGCGCCGCCGCCAGCGCCTCCGCCGCGAAGCTCTTCTGCTCCGTCAGCTCGAACTCCGACCGGGACGCCACCGCCGCCGGGTAGTCCGCCTGGAGGTACTGGAGGATGCCCACCAGCCGGTGCCAGGTGCGCCCCTCGTCGTTGGCCGGGGCTTCGGCCCGGGCGGAAGAGGACAGCGCAAGCAGCAGGCACAGGGCGAGGGAGGCGGCGTGTTTCACGGCCGTCTTCTACCAACCCCCTCTGGCGCGTTCAATTCTGCGAATCAAATTCAATTGATGAGACCCCCCTCAGAATCGAGGGGGGCTCGGGGGGAGACACTCAGCGTGCTCCCGGGGATGACTCAGGGCAGCTCGATCCCGCAGTACTGCGGGTACGTCTTGCACGGATAGCAGGGGCCGCCCGGGCCGAAGTAGCAGACCTCGCCAGGAGCGCAGATGCCGCTCTCCGGGCACTGCCGCAGCTCCTGCTCCTGCGTGCCGGGCTGTGCGCCCGGGCCTTCCTCGATGGGCCCGCCACAGGCGGCGGCGAAGCCCAGCACCGCGAACAGCCCCAGCCCACGAATCACATGACGACGCATGCACGCTCCTTCGGTGAGAGGAGCCCGCACGATAAGTCGAATCTGGAACCCCCGGAATGGGGGCTAACCCTGACGCTCGTAGGTGAAGAAACCGAAGGGCAGGTCGCCCTCCGGGTGCCGTTCCTCCTCCACCAACCTCCATCCGGTGAGGTCCATGGGCGGGAAGGAGGCATCGCCGGGGAAGTCCCGCTCGATGCGGGTGAGGTAGAGCCGGTGCCACAGCGCCTGCGTCTGCGCGTAGAGGTCCGCGCCGCCCGCGATGAAGACCTCGCTGTCGCTTCCTGCCTGCGCCAGGGCGTCCGCCACGGTGTGGGCCACGCGGACCCCTTCGGGGGCGGCCCAGTCCCGCTGACGGGTGAGGACCACGGTGGTGCGGCCGGGCAGCGGACGTCCGATGGAGTCGTACGTCTTGCGGCCCATGACGAGGGTGTGGCCCATCGTCAGTTGCTTGAAGCGCGCCAGGTCCGGCTTCAGGCGCCAGGGCAGGGTGTTGCCCTGCCCGATGACGCGGTTCGCCGCCATGGCGACGATGGCGGACACGCGCGGGCTCATACGGCCACGGGCGCCTTGATGGCAGGGTGCGGGTCGTAGCCTTCCAGCGTGAAGTCCTCGTAGCGGAAGGCGAACAGGTCCTTCACGTCCGGGTTGAGGCGCATGCGCGGCAGGGGGCGCGGCTCGCGCTTCAGCTGCTCCTGCGCCTGCTCCACGTGGTTCAAGTACAGGTGCGCGTCGCCAATCGTGTGGATGAACTCGTGCGCGGTGAGGCCGGTGGCCTGCGCCACCATCATCGTGAGCAGCGAGTACGACGCGATGTTGAAGGGCAGCCCCAGGAAGATGTCCGCGCTGCGCTGGTAGAGCTGGCAGGAGAGCTTCCCGTCCGCCACGTAGAACTGGAACATCACGTGGCAGGGCGGCAGCTTCATGGATGGCACGTCCGCCACGTTCCACGCGCTCACCAGGTGGCGGCGCGAGTCCGGGTTCTTCTTCAACCCGTCCACCAGCTGCCGCATCTGATCCACGTGGCCGCCGTCGGGCGTGTTCCACGAGCGCCACTGGTGGCCGTAGACGGGGCCCAGGCTGCCGTCCGCGTTGGCCCACTCGTCCCAGATGGTGACGCCGACCTCCTGGAGCGAGCGCACGTTCGAGTCGCCCCGCAGCATCCACAAGAGCTCGTGGATGATGGACTTCGTGTGGAGCTTCTTCGTCGTCACCAGGGGGAAGCCCTGGGTGAGGTCGAAGCGGAGCTGGTGGCCGAAGAGGCTCAGCGTCCCCGTGCCGGTCCGGTCGCCCTTCTGCGTCCCGTGCTTCAGGACGTGCTCCATCAGACTCAGGTATGGCCGCATTGGGCTTTTTCCTTAGGCGGGGTCGAACGGCTGATCAAAATAATGATCCCGGGCCACCTCGGCACGGCGGTGCATCTGTCGCATCGCTATAAAAAGGGCTGCCATGAAGATCTACACGAAGACCGGCGATGCCGGAGAGACGGGCCTCTTCGGCGGTGGCCGCGTGGCGAAGGACGACGCGCTGGTGGACGCCTACGGCGAGGTGGACGAACTCAACGCCACGCTGGGCCTGGCCCGCACGTTCCCGCTGCCGGCGGACCTGGACCACTTCCTCCAGCGCATCCAGGACCAGCTCTTCACGGTGGGCGCGGTGCTGGCCACGCCGCCGCACACCAAGGCGGCGGCCCACATCCCGGAGCTGCGCCCGGAGTGGGTGGAGGAGATGGAGCGCCACATCGACCGCTACGAGGAGGAGCTGCCCAAGATGACGCACTTCATCCTCCCCGGCGGAGCGCCCGCGGCCGCGGCGCTGCACCTGTCGCGCACGGTGTGCCGCCGCGCCGAGCGCCGCGTGGTGACGCTGCTTCGCGAGGACAAGGCCCCGCCCGCCGTGTCCATGTACCTGAACCGCCTGTCGGACCTGCTCTTCGTGGTGGCCCGGCTGGTGAACTTCCGCGCCGGACTGCCGGACGTGAAGTGGATCCCCGAGAAGCCGTCAAAGTAGCGCCGTGTACGCGACGCAACTGCCCACTGCCAGGCTCAGGCAGCTCGCCCAGGACGTGGGCTTCGACCTCATCGGCTTCGCGCGGGCGGAGCCCATTCCTCCGTCGTCGCTGATGTCGTGGCTGGAGGCCGGCTACGACGCGGACATGGACTGGATGGGGTCGCGCGCGGAGGAGCGGCTCGACGTGTCGGTGCTGCTGCCGGGCGCGCGCACGGTGCTGTCCTTCGCCAACAACTACTGGCGGGACGATGAACCGGCGCAGGGCTCGCCCATCGCGCGGTACGCGAGGGGCCGCGACTACCACTCCACGCTGCGCGACCGGATGAAGGCGTTCCGCAAGACGCTCAACGCCTGGTACCCAGGACTGGGCACCTACGGCGGCGTGGACAGCGGGCCCATGATGGAGAAGGTCTGGGCCGCGCGCGGCGGCCTGGGCTACGTGGGCAAGAACGGCTGCCTCATCACGGAGTCGCACGGCTCCTGGGTGCTGCTGGCCACGCTCATCCTGGACGCGGAGGTGGACGCGTACGCGGAAGGGCCGGTGGCGGACCGCTGCGGCTCCTGCCGACGTTGCCTCATGGCGTGTCCCACGGGCGCGCTGGTGGGCAATCGGCAGGTGGATGCGAGAGCGTGTCTGTCGTACCAGACCATCGAGAACCGCGACCGCGACGTCCCGGAGGCGTTCCGGCTCAAGTTCGACAACCTCATCTTCGGCTGTGACATCTGCCAGCAGGTGTGCCCGCTGAACCGCAAGCCCGTGTTCGCGGACGACGAGCGCTTCGTGCCCCGCGCGGTGGCGTCATTGGGCACGCTGGAGCTGGCGGCGCTGACTCCCGAGCAATACAAGGAACTCATCCCGGGCACGGCGCTGGCGCGCGCGCGGTACGACGGTTTGAGGCGCAACGCTGTCTATGCACTGGGCGTCGCACGGCAGGTGCACGCGCGGCCGTTGCTCGAAAAACTCAGCGGCGACGACAGCGAGCTGGTACGCAGCGCCGCACGATGGGCGCTTCTGCAACTGGAGCCGTGACGCCGCCGCTCGGGCGGGTGTACTCCGCGCTGGCGTTGCAGGTGCTGATCAGCGCGGGCACGTACCTCGCCGCCAAGCGGGCGATGACGGAGCTGTCGCCCTTCACGGTGGTGCTGTGGCGCTTCCTCGTCTGCGGCGCCGCGTTCGTGACGCTGCTCGCGCTGACGCCGGGGCCCAAGCTGCCGCCGAGAAGCGCGTGGACGCGCGTGGTGCTGCTGGGGCTGATGGGCGGGCCGGTGAACCAGACGCTGTTCTTCTCCGGCCTGTCGCGCTCCACGGCGGCGCACGCGGCGCTCTTCTACGCGCTCACGCCGCTGGGCGTGTACGTGGCCAGCCTGGTGCTGGGACGGGAGCGCGCGTCCACGCGCACGACGGCGGGCATCCTCACGGCGCTGGCGGGCGTGGTGGTGCTGCTGTTGGGCCGGGGGCTGGCGAGCGCGCGGGGCACGCTGGAGGGAGACCTGCTCATCCTCGCGGCGGTGGTGGCGTGGGTGGTCTACACGACGGAGGGCAAGCCGCTGGCCTCCGAGCACGGGGCGCTGCGCGCGACGGCGTGGACGATGACCGTTGCCACCGCGTTGCAGCTGCCGCTCGTGCCGTTCGTGCTGGAGCCCTCGGCGGTGTGGGCCGCCAGCGCCCTGGCGAAGGGCTCCATCGTGTACCTGGGGCTGATGACGTCCGTGGTGGCGTACCTGCTCTGGTACTACGCGCTGTCGAAGGTGCCCGCGTCGCGCGTGGCCATCTTCTCCAACCTGCAACCGGCGGTGACGGCGCTGGTCGCGTGGCTCTTCCTGGAGGAGGCGCTGCACTGGGAGCTGGCGCTGGGAGGCGCGCTGGTGCTCGTGGGCGTGCGGCTGACGCAGGGCGCGCCGGTGAAGGCCGCGCCGGTGGTGGTGCGCGCGGGCTGACCGCCTCACACCGCAGTGACACCCGGAAGAAGGAAGCCCTCCGAAGGCGGGCCGCCTCGCGGAGGGCTTCTGGTTGCTCTCTGGGTGGGCGACCGCGTCAGTCCCCGTTGGGGTCCCACTCGGAGATGTCCTTCTTCGCGGGCTCCTTCGGAATCTCGGGACGCGGCGGCGGCGCGGGGCGGGGCGCCGGCTCCTTCTTCGCCACCGGCGGCGGGGGCGGCGCGTCCTCGTCGTCCGAGTGGCTCGGCCGCGCGGGCTCCGCGACCACGGGCTTGGGCTCGGGCTTGCGCGGGGTCGGCTCCGCGCGCGGCGGCGGCTCCGCGAAGGCCTCGATGTCCGGGGCCTGCGAGCGGCGGGGCTCCGGTTCGGGCGCCACGGCAGGGGAGGGCGGGGGCGGCGGGCGCGCGGGCTCGGCGGCCTTCGCGGGGACGGGGGCCTGCGGCTTCGCGGGCTTCGGGTCCAGGACGTCCGCCGCGCGGAAGCTCGTGCGCTCCGGGGTCGGCTCCGGCGGCTCGTCGTAGGAGTCGCGCACCGGCCGCGCGCGCACCGGCTTGTTCTCGTCGTCGCCGAACGGGTCGTCGTCGCGGCGGCGGTCCTTTTCCTTGATGTCGCGCAGCTTGGCCGCTTCCGTCTTGCCCATCCGGCGCTCGGGCGCGGCCTCCGGGGCGTCCGGCGCCCGGTTGTTCACCGCGTTGAACTGGCGAGCACACTGCGTGCGCTGCTGGAGGCAGCCGTCGAAGCAGCGCGTCAGCTTCTTGATGGCCGCGCCATTGCCGCCGTACTCGATGGTGCAGTCCTCCTTGCACGTGGCGGCGTCCTCCTCGCAGCCGGGCGGGACGGTCCCGGCCAGGGCAGGGGTTCCAAGGAGGACGCTGAGGGCGATGAGGCGCGGAAGAAGACGCATGGCAAATGTGAAACCTACCAGTCTTCCTCGCTTCCCGGGCGAGCCCCCCGCGATATCGTCAGGCCCACGCCCGGCGACCGGGCGAGAGGAGACGCATGCCGGCGGTCAAGGTGGGCATCATCGGGGGCCACGCCCTCTACCAGGCCCTGGGACTCCAGGGGCGCGGTGAGCACCTCTCCGTGGAGACGCCCTTCGGGCCCCACAGCACGCCGCTCATCTCCACGGAGCTGGACGGCGTCCCCATCGTCTTCGTCTTCCGCCACGGCCAGGGCCACGTCCACAACGCCACCCGCGCCCCCTACCGCGCCAACCTCTTCGCCCTGAAGACGCTCGGCGTCACCCACGTCGTCGCCACCGGCACCGTGGGCAGCCTGCGCGAGTCCATCCAGCCGCTCCACCTGGCCCTGCCGGATCAGGTCATCGACCGGACCTACCGCCGCCCCTGCACCTTCTACGACGACGTCGCCGTGCACGTGGAGCTGGCCCAGCCCTTCTGCGCCACCCTGCGCCAGACGCTCGCCGACGCCGCCGGCAAGGGCGACACCGTGGTGCATCCGTCCGCCACCTACGTCTGCATCGAGGGCCCCTCCCTGAGCACCCAGGCGGAGAGCCAGCTGTACCGCACATGGGGCGCGGACCTGGTGGGGCTCACCGCCATGCCGGAGGCGCGGCTCGCCCGCGAGGCGGAGCTGCACTACGCCCTCATCGCGCTGCCCACCGACCACGACTCCTGGCGCCCGCAGCCCCTGGGCCAGGAACCCGAGGCGCTCCTGCCGCAGTTCGCCCAGCGCCTGGACGCCGTCACCGCCCACGGCGCCGCGCTCCTGCGCCGCGCGCTGCCCCGCATCGCGAGCACGCCCGCCACCTGCCGCTGCGACAGGGCGCTCGCGCTGGCCATCTTCACCGACCGCACCCGCATCCCCGCGGAGGTGAAGAGCCGCCTGCGTCCGCTCCTGGGCCGCTACCTGCCCTCCGGACTCGTCTAGCGTTCAACACGCGGCATGGCCCTGCACGAGCGCTCGTCCGGCCGCCTGCTGCCGAAAGCGCGGCGCGTCCCCACATTGGCTCCCCACAGACCCGGAGGGGACCCACATGGGGCTGCCACGGCTCAAGCACCTGACGTGGAGGGAGTTCGCGCGGCGCTTCTGGAAGGAGATTGAAGAGGACACCGTCACCGACGTGGCGGCGCAGCTGTCGTACTACTTCATCTTCTCGCTGTTCCCGTTCCTGTTCTTCCTCGTCACGCTGGTGGCGTACCTGCCGTTCGCGCCCGGCGCGGTGGACGCGATGATGGACCGCATCCGCCCGCTGGTGCCCGGCGACGCGCTGAACGTGGTGAGCCAGCACCTGCAGTCCATCGTCGGGGAGACGCGCCCCAAGCTGCTCACCGTGGGTCTCCTCGTCGCGCTGTGGACCGCCTCGCGCGGCGTGGACGCCCTGCGCAAGGCGCTCAACCTGGCCTACGACGTGTCCGAGTCCCGGCCCTACTGGAAGACGCAGGGCCTGGCGCTGCTGGTGACGCTGATGGGCGGCCTGCTGATCCCGCTCTCCTTCACCATCCTGCTGCTGGGCGGGCGCGTGGGGGCGTGGGTGGCGGACAAGCTGGCGCTCGTCGACGAGTTCCACCTCGTCTGGTCCTGGCTGCGCTGGCCCTTCACCGCCGCGCTGGTGATGCTGATGCTGTCGCTCTGCTACTACCTGCTGCCGGACGTGAAGCAGCGCTTCAAGTACATCACCCCGGGCTCCGTCATCGGCACGCTGGCGTGGCTGGGCAGCACCTGGGGCTTCACCCAGTACGTGGAGCACTTCGGCAAGTACGACGTCACCTACGGCTCCATCGGCGGCGTGGTGGTGCTGCTGCTGTGGCTCTACCTCTCCGGGCTCATCTTCATCCTCGGAGGGGAGCTCAACGCCATCCTGGAGCACGCCTCCGCGCAGGGGAAGGCGAAGGGCGCGCGCGACTTCGGTCAGCCCGCGCCCCTGGAGCCGCCCCTCAAGACGCCCGGCGCGGCCAAGAGCGCCGCCAGCGCCCGGAAGACGCGGCTCGCGCTGTTCAGGCGCAAGCGCCGCGTGGCGGAGGGCAAGGACCCCGAGCCCCCGGGCCTCCTGCCGGACGGGAACGAGCCCCCGTCCGTGCACTGAAGGCGCCGGGGCCGGAAGGAACCGCGGGCCTACTGCTTGCGCAGCCTGGCCTGGATGGCCGGCAGCCCGCCCGGCGTGTTGCGGTTGCCCCTGAGGCCCTCCTGCGCGATGAGCTTCCGCAGGTGCGAGATGCGGTCCTCGTTGGTGGGGTGCGTGGACAGCCACTTGAGCATGCCCGGCGTGGAGCCCTGCTCCTTCTGGAGCTTCTGGAAGAAGCTGATGAGGCCGTTGGGGTCGAAGCCCGCGGCGGAGGCGTACCTCGCGCCGTACTCGTCCGCTTCGGTCTCCTCACTGCGGCCGTGCGCCAGCTGCAGCCCGCCGCCCGCCAGCTGCGCGGCGATCTGCGCGGCGGTGCCCGGGTTCTGGCCCAGCGCCACCTGGGTGATGGCCTGCAGGCCGTAGGCGTTCACCATGGCGCGCGCGGAGTGCCGGCCCACCACGTGGCCCGCCTCGTGCGCCATCACGCCCGCCAGCTCCGCCTCCGTGTCCGCCGTGAGCAACAGGCCCGTGTACACATAGAGGAAGCCGCCCGGCGTGGCGAAGGCGTTGACCGTCTTCGGGTCGTCGATGACGTTGACCTTCCACTTCACCCCGGGGCGGTCCTTGTTGGCCTGCGCGAGGATGGGCGCGGAGATGCCCCGGACGTACTCCAGCACCTGCGGGTCCTCCACGTACTTGACCTTCTCCTTCGTCTCCAGCTCCTGCTTCACCTGGAGGCCGAGCTGGTTCTCCTGCTCGTCGGAGATGAGCGCCTTGGCGAGCGCCTTCTCCGCGCCCACGCGCTGCTTGGCGCAGCCCGTGGAGAGGCCCGAGGCCAGGGTGAGGGTCAGGAGTGCGGTGACCATCCGTTGCATGGGCGAGTGTTCCTTCGGGTTGGGGTGGGAGGCTTTCCGTCGCCCGTCGTAGCCACACCCCCATGCCCCGGGCAAGCGCCTTCCCCGGTCCCCATCCACCGGGGGACATGCGCCGGAAACAGTCCGGTGGTATGCCCGGCGCCAGAGATGCCTGAGCTACCGGAAGTGGAGATCGCCCGGCGCAACCTGGAGCGCTGGTTCAAGGGCCGGCGCATCGTGCGCGCGGAAGCGGATGCGACCCGCGTCTTCCGGGGCGCGGAGCAGGCCCACTTCACCCGGCTCACCGGGCGTGTGACGGCCCTGGAACGCAAGGGGAAGTACCTCCTCCTCACGCTGGAGGGCGGCCAAGGCCTGATGGCCCACCTGGGCATGACGGGCAAGTTCGTGCGCCGCGAGGAGGGCGAGCGCGTCCCCCACAGCCGCGCCCGCTTCCACCTGGATGACGGCCACGTGGTCCACTTCAGTGATCCACGCCTCTTCGGCCGCATGGCGCCCGTGCCCGCGAAGGCGCTGTGGGAACTGCCCGCGGTGAAGGCCCTGGGGCGGGATCCGCTGACCGACGGGCTCACCGGCCCCCAGCTCCAGGAGGCGGTGGGGGACTCGAAGCAGGACTTGAAGGTGGCCCTGATGGATCAGGGCCGCGTCGCGGGCCTGGGCAACATCCACGCCGCGGAGGCGCTCTTCCGCGCGGGGCTGCACCCGGCGCGCAAGCCCGGCACCCTCACGCCCGACGACTGGAAGCACCTGGCCCGGGCCATCCACGCCGCGTTCGACTTCGCCTTCAAGGAACAGGAGGGCGAGGACATCACCTACCTGGAGGAGGCCGGCTCCGTGAACCGCTTCCGCGTCTACGGGCGGGCCGGAGGGCCGTGCTCGAAGTGCGGAACGCAGGTGGAGTCCTTCACCCAGGGTGGGCGCACCACGCATTTCTGTCCGAAATGTCAGCCGCTCACCACGGTTGGCTCCCGCGCGTCCCAGAAGGGGACGGCGGAAGGGAAGGGAAAGAAGGCCTCTGCCGTCAGCGGCCCGAAAACCCGATCCCGTAGACGTTGACACCCCAGGGGTGCATGGCTTGAATCGCCCGCCCTTTACACCCGGCCGCGTCATGTCGCGGCCCCGGAGACCGTTGACCATGTCTCACGTCCTGCTGGCGGCGCTGCTCGTCGCCTCGTCCACGGCCGCCGCGCAGACGCCGGTGCCCGATGGTGGCACGCCCTCGGCAGCACCCCAGGAGTCGGCGCCCGCCGGGGCCACCTCCCCCGCGGCCCCGGCCGCCCCCACCTCCGAAGGCGTCAGCCGCGAGGAGCTGGAACAGCGGCTGGAGGCCACGCGTCAGGAGCTGCGCGAGGACATCCGCGCCCAGACGGCCACCCAGGCCGTGGCCAACAATGATTGGCAGGAGGAGTGGACGGAGGAGAAGCGCAAGCTGGAGCTGTTCACGCTGGACGGCTACCTGCGCGTGCGCCCCACGCTCTTCTACAACTTCGCCCTGGGCAAGGCGCCGCTGCCGGCCGGCACGCCCCTGGGCCGCCAGCTGTGGACGCGCTCGCCGCGCCCCGGCGAGAAGACCCAGGCGGGCGCCAACATGCGCTTCCGCCTGGATCCGTCCTTCAACGTCTCCGAGGACGTGCGCATCAAGGCGCAGGTGGACGCCCTGGACAACGTCCTCCTGGGCTCCAACCCGGACAGCGCCTACAGCGGGGATGGGCGCAACAACTTCACCATCTTCTCGGAGAACCAGTCCCCGACCACCTCCGCCATCAACGCGTTCAAGGACTCCGTCGTCGTGCGCCGCGCGTACGGCGAGGTGACGACGCCGGTGGGCATCCTGCGCTTCGGCCGCATGGGCAGCCAGTGGGGCCTGGGCATGCTGCGCAATGACGGCAACTGCCTGGACTGCGACTACGGCGACACGGTGGACCGCATCCAGTTCGTCACGGAGCCGTTCGCCGGCTGGTACGTGACGCCCATGCTGGACTTCAACTCGGAGGGGCTGTCCACGGCGAAGGCCAACGCCCAGGGCGAGCCGGTGGACCTCACCCAGTCCGACGACGCGCACAGCCTGGTGCTGGCCATCGCGCGGCGCGACACCGAGCAGCAGCAGAAGGCCAAGCTGGACAACAACCAGGGCATCCTCAACTACGGCCTGTACTTCACCTACCGCACGCAGCGCTACGCGACGCTGGGGGAGACGGGCGTCCCGTTCACGGACGTCAACCCCACCATCCCCGTCAACGTCACCGCGCCCACCTTCGTCCCGCGCGGCGCCACGCTCTACATCCCGGACCTGTGGTTCCTGTACGCGGAGCGGAAGTTCCGCATCGAGGCGGAGTTCGCCGCGCAGCTGGGCTCCATCGACGGGCGCGCCCTCGCGGCCAACGACTCCACCACCCAGTCGCTGCGCGTCGCGCAGTTCGGCGGCGTGCTCAAGTCGGACTTCCACGTCATCGAGAACAAGCTGCACCTGGGCGTCGAGCTGGGCTTCGCCTCCGGTGACAGGGCGCCGGGCTTCGGCAACTACCCGGGCCGCCAGGGCACGGGCCCGGATGGCAACACCGCGCCGGGCGACGTGGAGGGCCGTCAGTACAGCTGCGACAACAGCGGCTGCAGCGACAACGCCATCCGCAACTTCCGCTTCAACCGCGACTACCGCGTGGACCTCATCCTGTGGCGGTCCATCCTCAATGGCGTGACGGACGCGTTCTACGTGCGGCCGAGCCTCAAGTACTCCATCGCGGAGGGCTTCGACGTCTACGGCAGCGTCATCTACTCGCAGGCGTTCTACGCGCAGTCCACGCCGTCCTACATCAGCAAGAGCCTGGGCCTGGAGGCGGACGTCGGCGCGCGCTACGTCACCGAGGACGGCTTCGTGGCGGGCATCGACTACGGCATCCTCTTCCCCCTGGACGGCCTGAAGGACTTCGGCCTGCCGGCGCAGAAGCTGAGCACCGCGCACGCCATCCGCGGCACGCTGGCCATCCGGTTCTAGGCCATGCGCGCGTCCCTCCCGCGGCTGTGCGCCGCCACCAGCCTGGGGTTCGCGCTGGTGGCGTGCGGCATCAAGGGCAACCCGCGCGCGCCCCGGCCTGCGCCGCCGCCCGCTCCCACGGCGCAGACGGCGCCCCAGCAGGAGCCGCCGCACGGGCCCGTGGAGCCCTCGGGCCCCACGGTGCCTCCGTCCTCCACGGACGCCGGGCTGCCCGAGTGAGCGCCTTCCACCACCAGAAGGGCGTGCTGCACGCCGAACAGGTGCCCCTGTCCGCCATCGCGGACGCGGTGGGCACCCCCACGTACGTCTACTCCACCGCCGCGCTCACGGAGCGCTTCCAGGCGGTGACGGAGGCGTTCCAGGGACAGAAGCACCTCATCTGCTACTCGGTGAAGGCCAACTCCAACCTGGCCATCCTGGGGCTCTTCGCGAAGCACGGCAGCGGCTTCGACATCGTGTCCGGCGGCGAGCTGGCGCGCGTGAAGCAGGCCGGCGGCGAGCCCGGCAAGACGGTGTTCGCGGGCGTGGGCAAGACGCCGGACGAGATGGCCCAGGCGCTGGCCCAGGGCCTCTTGCTCTTCAACGTGGAGAGCGCGGAGGAGCTGGACGCGCTGGACGCGGTGGGGCGCAAGCTGGGCCGGCGCGCGCCGTTCGCCCTGCGCGTGAACCCGGACGTGGACGCGCGCACGCACCGCTACATCTCCACCGGCCTGAAGACGTCCAAGTTCGGCGTGCCCTTCGAGGAGGCGGTCGCCCTCTACGCGAAGGCGAAGAAGCTCAAGGGGCTGAAGGCGCTGGGGCTGGACTGCCACATCGGCTCGCAGCTGACCCGCACGGCCCCCATGAAGGCCGCCATCACCAAGGTGGCGGACCTCTACTCCACGCTCAAGGCGCAGGGGCACGCGCTGGAGTACCTGGACGTGGGCGGCGGGCTGGGCATCACCTATACGGACGAGACGCCGCCCAGCCCCCAGGAGTACGCGCGCACGGTGCTGGCCGCGACGGAGGGCACGGGCGCCACGCTGCTGCTGGAGCCCGGGCGGGCGCTGGTGGGCAACGCGGGCGTGCTGCTCACGCGCGTGCTGTACCGCAAGCCCACGCAGGCGCGCACCTTCGTGGTGGTGGACGCGGGCATGAACGACTTGATGCGCCCGGCCCTCTACGAGGCGCACCACGACCTCCAGCCGGTGGTGAGGCGCCGCGGCCGGGACGTGGAGGTGGATGTCGTGGGGCCGGTGTGCGAGTCCACCGACGTGCTCGCGCGGGCGCGCCCCCTGGTGCTGCCCCGCCAGGACGACCTGTACGCCTTCATGAGCGCGGGGGCTTACGGGATGAGCATGGCTTCCACCTACAACTCGCGGCCCCGGCCGGCGGAGGTGCTGGTGGATGGAGCAGCCTGGCGTGTCGTACGGGAGCGCGAGCGCGTCGAGGATCTCTGGCGCGGCGAGCGGGCCTGAACATATAAGCGCCGGCATGAAGACCTTCGAAGGCTCCATGACGGCGCTGGCCACTCCGTTCCTCGACGGTGCGCTGGACGAGGGGGCCTTCCGCGCCCTGGTCCGCTACCAGCTGGCGGGCGGCACGAATGTCCTCCTGCCCATGGGCACCACGGGCGAGGCGGTCACCCTGGACGCGGACGAGCGCGCGCGCGCCATCGCCGTCGTCGTGGACGAGGCGAAGGGCCGGGCGCCGGTGGTGGCGGGCGCGGGCAGCAACAGCACGCGCGACACGATTGAGTCCGTGCGCCGCGCGCGCGAGGTGGGCGCCGACGGCGCGCTCATCGTCACGCCCTACTACAACAAGCCCACGCAGGCGGGCCTGGTGGAGCACTACCGCGCCATCGCGAAGGCGCACCCGGGCTTCCCGCTCATCGCCTACAACGTGCCGGGCCGCACGGGCGTGGACCTCCTGCCGGAGACGGTGCTCCAGCTGTGTGACATCCCGGAGGTCGTGGCGCTGAAGGAGGCCACGGCCAGCCTCATCCGCGCGGTGGACCTGGTGGAGAAGTGCGGCGACCGGATGACGCTCCTGTCCGGTGACGACTTCACGGTGCTGCCCTTCATCGCGTGCGGCGGCAAGGGCGTCATCTCCGTGTCCTCCAACGTCGCGCCCCGCATGATGGCGGACCTGGTGGCGGCGGCGCGGAGCAACGACATCGCGAAGGCGCGCGAGCTCCAGGTGCGGATGAACGCGCTGCACCGGCTGCTCTTCGTGGAGTCCAACCCCATCCCGGTGAAGTGGGCGCTCCACCTGATGGGCATGTTCAGCCCGGAAATCCGCCTGCCGCTCGTGCCCATGGGCGAGGCGAACGCCGCGAAGCTGAAGGCCGAGCTGTCCACGCTGGGCCTGCTGAAGGCCTGAAGAAGGGGCGCGCGCCAATGACCCGCACCGTCATCACCGGCATCTCCGGTCGCATGGGCAGCACGCTGGTGCGCCTGGCCACGGCCGCCAGCGACCTGCCGGTGGTGGGCGCCACGGTGCGCCCGGGCAGCCCGCTGTCCGGACAGGACGCGGGGCTCGTGGCCCGGCTGGGCGCTCCGCTGGACGTGCTCGCGCAGGACGACCTGGGCCGCGCGCTGGACGGCGCGAAGGCGGACGTCGTCGTGGACTTCACCGGCCCGGAGGCGACGCTGCATCACGCGAAGGTCTGCGCCGGGCGCGGCGTCGCGCTGGTGGTGGGCACCACGGGCTTCACGCCCGAGGGCCGCGCGCAGCTTCAGGAGCACGCGAAGCGGATCCCCATCGTCGCGGCGCCCAACATGTCCGTGGGCGTCAACCTGGTCATCCGCATGGCGGCGGAGCTGGCGCGGGTGCTGGGCCCTTCGTTCGACGTGGAGGTGCTGGAGACGCACCACCGCATGAAGAAGGACGCGCCCAGCGGCACCGCGCTCAAGCTGGCGGAGGTGCTGGTGGACGCGCTGGGCCGCACGAAGGACGACCTCACCTTCGCACGCGAGGGACAGACGGGGGCACGGCCGCCCGGTGAGATCGGCGTGCAGGCGCTGCGCGGCGGGGACGTCGTGGGCGAGCACACGGTGTACTTCTTTGGCGAGGGCGAGCGCATCGAGCTCACCCACCGCGCGACGAACCGCGACCAGTTCGCGCAAGGGGCGCTGCGAGCCGCGCGCTGGGTGGCGGGCCGCGCGCCAGGACTCTATGACATGGCCGACGTGCTCGGCCTCCAGGGGAAGACATGACCGCCCGCTATTGCCGCTTCCAGGTCGACAGCCGCGCCAGCTACGGCCGCGTCGACGGCAACGAGGTGGTGGTGCTCACCGCCGCGCCGTGGGCCGGCGGCAAGGAGACGGGCCTGCGCCGTTCGCTCCAGGGCCTCACGCTGCTCACGCCGTCGGACGCGTCCAAGGTCGTCTGCATCGGGCAGAACTACCGCAAGCACGCCGAGGAGATGGGCAAGCCCATCCCCACGGAGCCGCTCATCTTCACCAAGCCCTCCACCGCGCTCAACGGCCCGGGCTCGCCCATCCGCATCCCCAAGGCGAGCCAGGAGGTCCACTACGAGGCGGAGCTGGCGCTCGTCATCGGCGAGCGCCTGAAGAACGCGGACGAGGCCACCGCCGCGCGCGCCATCTGGGGCCTCACCGCCTTCAACGACGTCACCGCGCGCGACATCCAGCGCAAGGAGATCCAGCACACCCGCGCCAAGGGCTACGACACCTTCGCCTGCGCGGGCCCCTGGGCCGTCACGGGCCTGTCCCCGGCCGACCTGCGCGTCGTGTGCCGGGTGAACGGGCAGGTGCGCCAGGATGGCCGCACGTCCGACATGGTGTTCGGCGCCGCCCGCCTGGTCTCCTTCATCTCCCACATCATGACGCTGCTGCCCGGCGACCTGGTGAGCACGGGCACTCCGTCCGGCGTGGGCGCGCTGAAGGCCGGGGACACGGTGGAGGTGGAGCTGGAGGGAATCGGGACCCTGGTGAATCCGGTTGAGATGGAGCCTTGAGTGCGACCGTCTATGTAGGACTGGGTTCCAACGAGGGCGACCGTGAGTCCCACCTCGTGGCCGCCCTCGCCGCGATGTCGTGCATCGACGCGGTGTCGGTGCTGGGCTGTTCCTCCCTCTATGATTCGGCCCCGGTGGGGCCCGCGCAGCCGCGCTTCCTCAACGCCGTGGTGGCGCTGGAGTGCGACCTGACGCCGCAGCGCCTGCTGTGCATCCTCCAGCGGATCGAACTGGACCTGGGCCGCCGCCGGCTGCAGCGCTGGGGCCCGCGCACCATCGACCTGGACATCCTCCTGTGGGACGAGGAGGACCACTCCGTGGTCGCGGATGCGAACCTCCAGGTGCCCCACCTCGAGCTGCACAAGCGCCGCTTCGCGCTGGAGCCCCTGGCGGAGTTGGCCCCCCAGGCCCGCCACCCGGTGATGGGCGTGACGGTGCAGGAGCTGCTCGCGAAGCTCGCCCCCCAGGACGTCCGCAAGCGCGAGGCCCTCTTCTGGCCCGACATGGGCGCCCGTTTCCCCATCCACGAACTATGAGCCTGTCCCTCGTCCTGGCCACGACCGCGCTGCTCGCGGCCGAGCCCTCCTCCCTGCCTCCCGGCCACCCCACGATTCCGCCCGGCACCCAGGCTTCGCCTACCGGCATGGGCCCTGGCTCCAATGCCGCCAACGGCGCGCTGCCTCCCGGCCACCCCACGATGCCCGCGGGCTCTCCCGTGGCGCCGGGCGCGCCGCTGCCGTCGGGCCACCCGGCGGTGGACACGAACAAGCTGCCGCCCTCCGCCGAGGAGCTGATGAAGCAGCTCGACTCGTCCGAAGGCCTGCGCGAGCGGGAGAAGACCTTCGAGATCGCCTCGTCGCTGGGCAAGCTCTACTACACGAACGGCCGCAACGCGGACGCGCTGGCCTACCTGGGCCAGGCGCAGGCCAAGGCGGAGGGGCTGCGCTCGCTGTTCCTCGCGTCCCGGAAGAAGCTGGGCAAGGCCCCCATCGCCACCCCGGAGGCCGCGAACTGCGGCTTCACGCCGGGCCAGGCGCTGGACGCCATGGAGTCCGTGGCGCAGTCCCGCGCGAAGTCCGGGGACACCGCGGGCGCCGCGGCGTGCGCGCTCGCCGCGCTGGCCCCCGCGCTGGACGTGGACGTGCTGCGCGGCAACGCGCTGTACCTGAACGGTGACAGCGCCGGCGCGCTGAAGATGTACGCGCGCGTGCTGGAGGTGGAGCCCCGCCACGAAGAGGCGCTCTACGCCCACTCCTCGGTGCTCTTCGAGACGAAGGGCGAGGACCTCCAGGCGCTGAAGACGGCGCGCGAGGGCTTCGACGCGATGGTGACGGCGCACCCGGAATCCCAGCGCGCCCCCATGGCCCGCGAGCTGAGCGGGCGCATCGACGAGACGGTGAAGGCGGGCGGCCGCAAGAAGTGGCTCGCCTCGCGCGCCGCGGACCGCAAGGTGCGCCTGTCGCAGTCCACCGCGCAGGCCGCCGCGATGCCGCCGGACGCGCCGCGCCCGCTGTCGCCGGAGATGGTGGACGCGGTGAAGAACACCGAGCGCACGCCGGAGCTCGAGGCGGGCCTCGCGAAGCTGGTGGAGGAGGGCGAGGAGCACCTGGCGCACGGCCGCTACCAGGAGGCCCTGTCCAACTACACCCGCGTGGTGCCCTTCCAGCCGGAGAACGGCCGCGCGAAGGCGGGCATGGCCTGGGCGCTGGTGGGCCTGGGCCGGCCCATGGGCGCGCGCGTGTGGAGCGTGGCGCTCCAGTCGGACGCGGCCGCCGTGGAGAAGCTGGGCGACACGCTGCTCGCCAAGGGCGACGCGAAGGGCGCCAGGGCGCTCTGGGAGAAGCTGGCCCAGGACGTGCCCGACTACCCCAACAAGGCGCAGCTGGAAGCGAAGCTGTCGCGGTAGCCCCCAGCTTCCCTAGACGAACTTCGCGGCCAGCAGGTCCTGGACGTCGAGCAGGCCCACCGCGCGGCCCTCGACGTCCACCACGGGCAGCTGGTCCACCTTCAGCTCGCGCATCTGCGCGGCGGCGGTGAGCACCAGCGTGTCCGGCGTGATGCAGCGCGGGCGCTTGCCCATCACCTGCCGCACCGGCACCTCGAAGTCCGTGTGGCCCTTCTCCACCAGCCGGCGCAGGTCGCCGTCCGTGAAGATGCCCTCCAGCCTCCCGTCGCGGTCCACCACGCACGCGGCGCCCGGCCGGCCCGGCGTGTTGGTCATCACCACCACCGCCTGCGACAGCCGCGCGGTGTCCAGCACCAGCGGGTTCGCGGGGCCCGTGCGCATCAGCTCGAAGACGCGCAGCACGGAGCGCCCCAGCTTCCCACCCGGGTGCAGGAGCGCGTAGTCGTCCCGCCCGAAGGGGCGCGAGCGGAGCAGCGTCATCGCCAGCGCGTCGCCCACGGCGTGCAGCGCGGCGGTGGACGCGGTGGGGACGAGCCCCATGGGGCACGCCTCTTCAATCCGCCCGATGTCCAGCACCACCTCCGCGCCCTTGGCGAGCGGGCTGTCCGCGTCCCCGGTGAGCGCCACCACGGGCACGCCCATGCGCTTGAAGAGGGGCAACAGGCGCAGCAGCTCCTCCGTGCTGCCGCTGTTGGACAGCGCGAGGATGACGTCGCCCGGGCCCACGCGCCCCAGGTCGCCGTGCACGGCCTCCGCGGGGTGGAGGAACACGGAGCGGATGCCGGTGGACGCCAGCGTGGAGGACAGCTTCTGGCCGATGTGGCCCGCCTTCCCCATGCCCGTCACCACCACCTGCCCCGGGCAGTCGCGCACGAGCTTCAGCGCGCGCAGGAACGCGTCCCCCAGCCGGTCCGTGACGCCCAGGATGGCGCGGGCCTCCGCCTCCAGCACGCCGCGCGCGTAGGTGAGCGCGGCCTCGTCGTCCAAGCTTTGAGCCTGGGGGTGGGCGGGAGCGGGGGGCGGCGCGCGGCCGGGGAGGGCGCGCAGGCGGGGCTGCTTCTTGGCGGTGGAGCGGGGGGCGCGGGCCATGGCTGGGCGCTACCTCTACTCCAGCCTCCGCGTGGGCGGCCATCCTTGACGCATGGGGGGGCCTGGGCTACGGCCTGCCCGCCCGGCCGCCCGTGGCCGGGACACCTTCTTCACCACCGGAAAGCAAGGGGACGGCATGAAGTTCTTCATCGACAGCGCGGACGTCGGCGAAATCCGCAAGGCCCACGAGATGGGCTGCGTGGACGGCGTCACCACCAACCCGTCACTGCTGGCCAAGGTCGGCCGCGGGCTGGAGGAGACCATCCGTGAAATCTGCTCCATCGTGGATGGCCCCATCAGCGCCGAGTGCGTCTCGCTGACGGCCCCGGAGCTCATCAAGGAAGGCCAGGGCCTGGCGAAGATCCACGACAACGTCGTCGTGAAGATCCCCATGGGCGTGGAGGGCATGAAGGCCGTCAAGGCGCTGACCGCCGACGGCATCCGCACCAACGTCACCCTCTGCTTCTCCGCCAACCAGGCCCTGCTGTGCGCCAAGGCCGGCGCCACGTACGTGTCGCCCTTCGTGGGCCGGCTGGACGACATCTCCCAGGACGGCATGGAGCTCATCGCCCACATCCTGGAGATCTACCAGAACTACGACTTCACCACGCAGGTGCTGGTGGCCAGCGTGCGCAACCCCGTCCACGTCCTCCAGGCCGCGCGCCTGGGCGCGGACGTCGCCACGCTGCCCTACAACGTCATCACCCAGCTGGCGAACCACCCCCTCACCGACGCGGGCATCCAGAAGTTCCTCGCGGACTGGGAGAAGGTCCCCAAGCAGGCGAAGCCCGCCGGAAAGTAGTCCCCAGGGCGTCCAGGCGTCCCCCCGTCCCGTGTTCCGGTGTCCCTGGAACGACGGGGGGACCCTCGCGGGGGCTGGCGCCAGAGCGGCGGGAGCGGTATGGCAGGGGAGCGGATTGATATTTGAATCAACCCTCCCGGAGCCCCGCCCCATGGATTTCCAGCTCAGCGAAAACCAGCGCGCCTTGCAGGAGGCCGCGCGCAAGTACGCCCGTGACGTGGTGCGCCCCAAGGCCGCGCACTACGACGAGACCTCCGACTTCCCCAAGGACCTCATCTCCGCCGCCTTCGAGCTGGGCCTGCTCAACATGGCCATCCCGTCGGAGTACAACGGCGTGGGCCTGACGCACCTGGAGCAGGTCATCGTCTGCGAGGAGCTGGCGTGGGGCTGCGCGGGCGTGGCCACGTCCCTCATCGCCAACGACCTGGCCAACCTGCCCATCATCCTCGCGGGCACGGACGACCAGAAGAAGCGGCTGCTGGCCCCCTTCGGGGAGAAGCTCAAGCTCAGCTGCTTCTGCCTCACGGAGCCCAGCGCGGGCTCGGACGTGGCGGCCATGAGCACCACCGCGCGCCGCGAGGGTGACGAGTACGTCCTCAACGGCAGCAAGTGCTTCATCACCAACGCCGGCTACGCGGAGCAGTTCACCGTGTTCGCCACGCTGGACAAGGGCAAGAAGCACAAGGGCATCACCTGCTTCGTCGTGGAGGGCCGTCCGCAGGGCCTCACCACCGGCAAGCACGAGAACAAGATGGGCCAGCGCGCCAGCAACACCACCACCGTCACGTTCGACGAGGTGCGTGTCCCGGTGAAGAACCGCATTGGCGAAGAGGGCGAGGGCTTCAAGATCGCCATGGCCACGCTGGACAACAGCCGCCCGCTCACCGCGAGCATCTCCATTGGCATCGCGCGCGCGGCGCTGGAGCACTCGCTGGAGTACTCGGCGCAGCGCCACACGATGGGCAAGCCCATCCGCGAGCACCAGGCCGTCCAGTTCATGCTGGCGGAGATGGCCATGAACACCCACGCCGCGCGCCTGCTCACCTGGGAGAGCGCGCAGGTGCTGGATGAGGGACAGCGCAACACCCTCCAGTCCAGCTACGCGAAGTGCTTCGCCGCGGACATGGCCATGAAGGTCGCCACGGACGCGGTGCAGGTGTTCGGTGGCTACGGCTACATGAAGGAATACCCCGTGGAGAAGCTGATGCGCGACGCCAAGCTCATCCAGGTCTACGAGGGCACGAGCCAGGTGCAGCGCCTGGTCATCGCGAAGGAACTGTTCAGGTAGAAAAGCAAAACTGTGCCCGGCGGGGCTTTCCCGTTGCCGCCGCCGTGTGCGGATGTCTATTACTCCGGCCCTGATGCGCGACGCGTCAACGCACGTCACGTCGCGCCCGGTGCCGCTCGAAGCCCACGACTTTCCAAACACTCCCCACTGAGGAGAAGCCCGCCGTGAAGATTCTTGTCACCGCCAAGCGCGTGGAAGATCCCGAGTCGAAGATCAAGGTCAAGCCGGACGGCTCGGACATCGTGAAGGAGGGGTTGAAGTACAAGATCAACCCCTTCGATGAAATCGGCGTGGAGGAGGGCTTGCGCCTCGCGGCGAAGCACACCGGCGAGGTGGTGGTGGTCTCCATCGGCGGCAAGGAGGTGCAGGAGCAGCTGCGCCACGCGCTGGCCATGGGCGCCAACCGCGCCATCTGGGTGAACCACACGGGCCCGTTGGATCAGCTGGGCATCGCGGGCCTGCTCCAGAAGGTCGCGGAGAAGGAGAAGCCGGACGTCGTCCTGTTGGGCAAGCAGTCCATCGATGACGACCAGAACCAGGTGGGCCAGTACCTGGCCGAGTTCCTGGGCTGGGGCCAGGCCACGTTCGCCTCCAAGGTGGAGTCGCTGGAGAGCGACCAGGAGAAGAACAAGGTCCCCGCGGTGGTGCTGTCCGCGGACAAGAAGAGCGTCCAGGTGGTGCGTGAAGTGGACAACGGCCTGGCGACCCTGGAGGTCCAGCTGCCCGCGGTCATCACCACGGACCTGCGCCTGAACCAGCCGCGCTACGCGAGCCTCCCGGGCATCATGAAGGCGAAGAGCAAGCCCATCGAGGAGCTGACCCCGGCGGGCCTGGGCGTGGACGTGGCCCCGAAGATCCAGGTGCTGAAGCTGGCGTCGCCCCCGGCGCGCAAGGCGGGCATCAAGGTGCCGGACGTGGCCACGCTGGTGGAGAAGCTGCACAACGAGGCGAAGGTCGTCTGACCGCCGCTGCCAACCCTTCCAACGATTCCGGAGACAGACACACCATGTCCATCGTCCTCATCGTCGCCGAGCAGCAGCCGGACGGGAACCTGCGCAAGGCCTCCCTGAACGCCATCGCCGCGGGCAAGCAGCTGGCCGACAAGGCCGGCGCCGAGCTGCACCTCGTCCTCCTTTCCAAGGACCCGTCCAGGCTGGCGGAGGAGCTCAAGGGCACCGGCGCCAAGGTCATCCACACCGCCGCCGCTCCCGAGTTCGAGCACTACCTGGCGGAGGTCTACGCCCCCGTGGTCGCGGGCCTGGCGCAGGAGCTGAAGGCGTCCTTCGTGGGCGCGGCCTCCACGGCGCAGGGCAAGGACCTGCTGCCGCGCGTCGCCGCCCGGCTGAAGGCCGCCATGGCCACCGACATCACCGGCATCAACGGCAGCGGGGCGGACATCACGTTCACCCGCCCCATGTGGGCCGGCAACGTGTTCGCCGAGGTGAAGCTCACCACGCCGGTGCAGGTCATCAGCATCCGCGCCACGGAGTTCAGCCCGGCCGCTGGCGCGGGCGCCTCCGCGGAGGTGAAGTCCTTCCAGCCGAAGCTGGAGGCCTCCAAGACGAAGTTCGTCTCCTTCAACGAGGTGAAGAGCGCCCGTCCGGAGCTCACCGAGGCCAGCGTGGTGGTCTCCGGTGGCCGCGGCACCAAGGGCGACTTCAAGGAGATTGAGGCCCTGGCGGACCTGCTGGGCGCCGCGGTGGGCGCGTCCCGCGCGGTGTGCGACGCGGGTTGGGTTCCCAACGACCTGCAGGTCGGTCAGACGGGCAAGGTCGTCGCGCCGAAGCTGTACATCGCCGCGGGCATCAGCGGCGCCATCCAGCACCTGGCCGGCATGAAGTCCTCGAAGACCATCGTCGCCATCAACAAGGACCCGGAGGCGCCCATCTTCCAGGTGGCTGACTACGGCCTCGTGGACGACCTCTTCAAGGTCCTGCCCGCGCTGCGCGAGAGCATCCAGAAGCTGAAGTAGGCCGCTTCCGCCGTCCTGACGGCGGACCGCGACATCCGAGGGGCGCGTCGCCGGGTTCCTTCCGGGGGCGCGCCCTTCGTCGCGTCGGGCGGCCTACAGCTCGATGTCGTGGTCGTGGCCGGGCCTCTTCTGCGCCGGAGGCTCGGAGGGCTCGGTCCCGTTCGGGGGGACGCCGGGCTCCAGCTCGTGGGGCACCTCCTCCTCGGGAGGCGCCTCGCCCGTTTCGAGCAGGTCGATGCGGCTGCCGTCCTCCAACTGGACGAAGAGGGTGCGGAAGGTCCACGTGTCGTCGTCCTTGTCCGCTACCGCGTGCAGGGTGCCGTCCGCCTTGGGGCCGTCCAGCGGGACGACGAACTCCGCGTGGGTGTGGCCGTTGATGCTGCTCACCTGGGAGTCGCGGGGGAAGCCCGCCTTGAAGGTGCCCCCCAGGGCCTGCTGCACGTGTGGATCCTCCTGGGCCTCCGCGATGGCCTCCGTGTACGCGCCCATGTCCTTGAAGGACGCGTAGCCCCAGCCCACGACGATGGCCGCGAAGCAGAAGCAGGAGCCGAGCAGCCCCAGGCAGCCCACGGACACCGCCCACTTCCAGTTGCGGTTCCACCACCCCTGGCGGGGCACGGGTGCGTAGTCACCCTCGGGACTTGTCGGCGGCATGGGCCCTCCTGGCCTGGACGTGGGGCCGTGTCATAGCCGGTTCCGGACGAAGCGGGGGCTGCCCTGCACCGGGGGCGGGTTTCGGGGGCGCCTTCATGACAAAGTGGGCGTCATGCCCTCTGGTGGCGTCTCGACGGCCGAGCTCGCGGACCTGCTTGCGGCGCTGCCCTTCGGCCACCGGCTGTGGGTGCGCGGCATGGGGCGGTGTCTCTACCCGCTCCTGCGCAGCGGGGACGCGGTGCGGCTGTTGCGCTGTGGACCGGAGCGGCTGGCGCGCGGGGACGTGGCGCTGGTGCGGCACGGGCCCCGGCTGGCCGCGCAGGTGGTGTTGTCCACGGAGCCCTGGGTGACGGAGTCGCTGTTGGGCGGCACGGACGTGGCGGGCGGTGAATTGGTGGGGCGCATCATCGCGCTCAAGCGCGGGCGCTGGGTGGTGCGGCTGCCCCGGCCCACGCGGCCCGCGCTGTTCCTCCTTCAGCGCACGCTGTCCGGCGTGTGGACGCAGCCCGCGTCCCGGAAGCTGTTCCGCCAGCTGCGCGACCTGTTCTCCGGGTGGACGAAGCCGCTGCGCCGCCAGTTCGTGGGCCCGCTGGAGATCCGCCTGGTGCGCCTGGAGGACCTGGACGCGCTGCTCGCCTTCGCCACCGAAAGGCTGGTGGTGTCCGGCACCTTCCTGCGCCGGCAGCTGCGCGACCGGTGGGGCCTGCCTCCGGAGCGGCGCGTGGGCGCGGCGGCGGGCGCGTTCGACGCGCAGGGGCACCTGCTCGGCTTCGCCTGGGCGGACGACTACCACCAGGAGGGGCTGTCCCTGGACGGCTTCTGGGTGCGCTCGCTGGTGGTGGCCCCCCGGGTGCGGCGCATGGGCGTGGCCACCGCGCTGGTGCGGTGCCTCCTGGAGGAGGTTGAGCGGCAGGGCGCGGACCGGCTGCACGCGGACATCGACGAGGACAACACCGCCTCCCTGCGGACCTTCTCCGGCCTGGGGTTCCGCCCCGCGTCCGAGGCGCTGACCACCGCCACGAACCAGCAGTGGGACGCGGCGGGGGGGAGCAAGCGGCTGGTCGTGCTGGTCCGCCCGCTTCCCCGCTGACGCGGGATGGGGGTTGCGCTCCGCCGGCGGCTGGGCCAAACGGCGGGGCGTGCTGCCGCATCTCGTGGGCAGGGAAGGCGGATCCGGTGTCTGAAGGGCGCGAGGCTGCGCGGTGGCGGGCGGACGGGGCGCTGGTGCTCCTCACCGTCTTCTGGGGACTGACGTTCGTGGTGGTGAAGGACGCGCTCGCGTTCGCGGATCCGTTCACCTTCCTCACGCTGCGCTTCGTGGTGGGCGCGACGGTGCTGGGCGTCATCGCTCGCGGCCGGATGTTCGCGCCCGGCATCATCCCCAAGGGGTTGCTCCTGGCGACGGTGCTGTTCCTGTGCTTCGCGCTCCAGACGGTGGGGCTGCAGACCACCACGCCGTCGCGCGCGGCATTCCTCACCGGCCTCAACGTCCTCTTCGTCCCGCTGTTGTCCATGGTGCTGCTCAGGCGCCTGCCGCGGTGGGGCACCACCGTGGGCGTGGTGCTGGCCGCGGTGGGCCTGTACTGGCTGACGCAGCCTGGCCAGGGCGAGGCGCCGTCAGGAGGCGCGGGCGGTCTGCACCTGGGGGACTGGCTGTCCATCGGGTGTGCGCTGGCGTACGCGGGCCACATCCTGCTCACCGAGCGCTTCGCGTCGAAGGACAACGCCCTGGGCCTGGTGGCGGTGCAGCTCGTGGGCGTGGCGGTGCTGTCCGCCCTGTGCCTGCCCTTCGGGGAGCGCAGGCTGGAGTGGAGCCCGCCGTTGGTGGTGGCGGTGCTCGCGTGCGGCGTGCTCGCGAGCGCGGTGGCCATCCTCGTCCAGACGTGGGGCCAGGCTCGCACCACCGCGGTGCGCGCGGCGCTCATCTTCGCGCTGGAGCCGGTGTTCGCCTCGGCCTACTCCGTGGCGGTGGGCCGCGAGGTGCTGGGCGCGAAGGAGTGGCTGGGCGGCGCGCTCATCGTCGTGGGCGTCTTCGCGTCCGAGCTGGGCACGGTGGTGTGGGACGGATGGCGGGCACGGGGCCGCACGCCCGCCGCCTGAGCATCCGGCGCGCGGGGTGGGGGGAGCGCGAGCGGCCGGGCCGCGCTATAGACAGCGCCCATCCCATGAGCGTGGAGCTGAGACGCAACGGCCTGCACCTGACGGGCACGCCCCTGTCGCTGGACGCGAAGCGTAAGTCGCCGCTGTCGTTCGTCAGCCACGGGCACTCGGACCACATCGCCCGCCATGAGAGCACCATCGCCACCGCGGCCACGCTGCGCTTCATGGCCCACCGGCTGGGGCCGGTGGCGGCCCCGCTGTCCGTGCCCTTCCGCCGCCCCTTCGAGTTGGGGCCGCTCCTCCTGGAGCTCCTGCCCGCGGGCCACATCCTGGGCAGCGCGCAGCTGCGCGTCACGCGCGCGGACGGCCGGCGCATCGTCTACACGGGCGACTTGAACACCGCGCCGTCGCTCACCGCGGAGGCCACGGAGGTGGCCAGCTGCGACACGCTGGTCATCGAGTCCACCTTCGGGCACCCGCGCTACCGCTTCCCTCCGCGTGCGGAGGTGCTGGGGCAGGTGGAGACGTGGCTGCGTGCGCAGCTGAACCGGGGCGTGACGCCGGTGTTGCTGGGCTATCCGCTGGGCAAGAGCCAGGAGGCGATGAAGCAGCTGGCCCTGCGGGGCTTCCAGCTCGTCGCGCACCCGTCCATCTTCGAGGTCGCGGAGCTGTACGCGGAGCTGGGGGTCCCCATCGACAACCTGCGCCGCTATGACGGCCGCGTGGAGCCGGGCGAGGTGCTCTTCTTCCCACCGCACCTGGCGCGCGGCGGGGCCCTGGCTCCGCACTGGCCCCGCGCGACGGCGGTGCTCACCGGGTGGGCCATGGACCCCGGTGGCGCGCGGCGCTACGGCGCGGACGTGGCCTTCCCGCTGTCGGACCACGCGGACTTCCCGTCGCTCATGCGCTACGTGAAGGACACCGGCGCGCGGGACGTCATCACCTGCCACGGCTTCGCCGAGGAGCTGGCCCAGGCGCTGCGGGACGCGGGCACGGATGCCCGCCCGCTGGGCAAGCCACGGCAGATGCCCCTGTTTTGATTTCGGCTCGCTGGCGTGTTGGAACGGGCGCTCGATATGCCCACTCCTGCTCCCTCGCTGACCGGACACCTGGCCAACGTGCTGCTGTGCACGGACGCTGAACCCAAGCGCTTCGTCACCCGGGAGGTGCCGGAGCTGAGGGTCACCTTCGAGGGCATCGTCGGAGACCGCCACGCGGGCCTCACGCGCAAGGCGGACGTGCGCGCGCCGTGGTTCCCCAAGGGCACCCTCATCCGCAACACGCGGCAGCTCTCCCTCGTGTCGCGCGAGGAGCTGGCGGAGGTGGCGCGCACGCTGGGCGTGCCGCACGTGCTGGCGTCGTGGCTGGGCGCGAACCTGGAGCTCGTGGGCGTGCCCCGGCTCACGCACCTGCCCCCGGGGACGCGGCTGTTCTTCCCGGAGGAGGCCACGCTGGTGATGGAAGGGGAGAACCAGCCCTGCGTGGGGCCCGGCCGCGTGATTGAAGCGCACCACCCGGACCTGAAGGGGCTGGCGGGCCGCTTCGTGAAGGCCGCGTGGCAGAAGCGCGGGCTGGTGGGCTGGGTGGAGCGCCCGGGCCTCATCCGCGCGGGAGACGAGGTGCGCGTGATGCTGCCTCCGCCGGTGACGTACTCGCTGCCCTCCGCGCCCTCGGAGGCGGTGGGCTGAAGCGTCCCTGCCTTCAGTGCAGGGAGACGAAGATGCGCAGCTGCCAGGTGTCCTTCGTCACGGCCGGGAAGGCATCGAAGCGGCTGTGGCGCCGGAAGAAGTTCAGCTGAGAGCCCATCCCCAGGTGCTTGTAGACAGGGAGGTCCACCTGCAGCTGGGCCTGGTGCACCCGGTGTGCGCCGCCCGAGCCGTCCACCACCAGCACGTGTTCGGCGTCCGCCTCCAGCGTGATGACCTCCCAGTCCTCGCGCAGGTACGCCATCTGGAGTTGGAAGCCCACGCCGGGGCCATAGTCGTAGTCGCGGCCCTCGTTGCCTTCGCTGTCGGTGTGCTCGGAGGTGACGCCCGTGAGGAGGCTGCCGTCCGCGAGCAGCGCGGTCCTCAGCCGGGAGCGGTTGGCGAACCGGTGCTCGTGCAGCAGGCCCACGTTCAGGAACTGGCCGCCCACTTCATACGCGAGCGTGTCCGTGTAGCTGAGCTGCTGGAGCAGGCCCAGGCGCAGCTCGTCGTGCCCGGTGCTCCAGAGCGTGGACTTCGCGAGCAGCCCCTGCAGCCGCGCGTTGGTGACGAGGCTGTCCTCCCGGGAGGTGAACTGGACGCGCGCGTTGAAGGCGTCGAAGGGGCGGTGGTGCGGGCCCCGGTACATGTCGCCATAGCGCAGGGTGCCCTGGATGAAGAACTGATCTTCCCCCCAGGCCAGGGACCTGCCGTCACCCAGCTTGAGGTAGCCCAGCGAGGCCCAGCCCGCGATGTCGTCCGGCCACCACTCCGTCGGCGAGGGGCCATGGTACGAAACGTCGCCGCGCGCCACGCGGTTGAAGCCGCGTACGGGGCTGATGACGCCGGCGGTCAGCTCGCGGACGAAGCGCCCGCGGCCCCGGGCCTCCGTGTCCAGCACCAGCGAGGACACCCGGTAGAGCGCCTCGCCCATGGCCACGCCGCCCACGGTCGTGTTGATGAGGTCATTGGCGGAGGGCGGCTCGTTCTCCGCGAACAGCTCCCACTCCAGGCTGCCCAGGAAGGTGAGCGGCACCGCGGCCTCGTAGGGCAGGCCGTTGTCCCGCGCGGCCGTGTAGTAGAGGCCGCCGTGGTACGGGTGCGCGAACTGGTTGGTGGAGAAGCCGTCCTGGTCCCAGACGAAGCCCGTGTGGAGGTTCTCCTTCCAGACGGACGGGCTGATGTACGCCCAGTCCTTGTTCGCGACGTACCGGTCCCACGTCCAGACGAACAGGTTGATGGCGGTGACCTCCCCCGCCGCGAGCCACGGGTGGGGCCCGGGGTGGGCCCGGATGTCGTCCTCCCTCAGGGGCGCATCCGCTGGAGGCACGGGGTTCTCCTGCGTCGTCGCGGGAGGGCAGGGCGCCCACCGCGTCTTCTCGCCGGGTGAAAGGTGCGCCGCGCAGACGGCCATGACGTGGTCCGGAACGGAGCGCACCATGTCCTGTGGCGAACCGTCCGCGAACGCGACGCATGCGCGCAGGGCGCACGCCAGCGCCACGCCTCGCGGCAGCCATGGCCCCCGCCCGCCGTACCCCATCCGGACCGCCCGCACCTCCGCGCACGGCCCCATGCCGCACATCCGGAAGGTAAGCAGTCATGTGTTGGAAAGCGCCCCCGGAGCTCATCCTCGCGGGCAACGGCTAGTAATGAACGGAGACGAAGACGCGCAACTGGTACGCGTCCTTCAACACGTCCGGGTAGGCGTCGAAGCGGCTGTGGCGGTGGAACCAGTTCAGCTCCGAGCCCACCCCCAGGCGCTTGTGCACGGGGAGGTCCACCTGGAGCTGGCCGGTGAAGACCTCGTGGGAGCCGCCGGAGCCGTCCCACACATCGATGTGGGAGGCGCCTGCCTCCAGCGTGACGACCTCCCAGTCTCCGCGCAGGTACGCCATCTGGAGGTTCAAGCCCAGGCCGGGGCCATAGTCGTAGTTGCGGCCCACGACGCCGCTGTGCTCGGAGGAGATGCCGGTGAGGAGGCTGCCGTCCACCAGCAGCGCGGTCCGCAACTTCGAGCGCGCGTTGAAATGGTGCTCGTGCAGCAGGCCCGCCTCCAGGGACTGGCCTCCCAGCTCGTACGCGCTCGTGTCCACGATGCTGAGCAGTTGGAGCAGGCCCAGGCGCAGCTCGTCCTGCTCCGTGCTCCAGAGGGACGCCTTCAGCAGCATCCCCTGGATGCGCGCATGGCTGATGAAGGTGCTCTGCTGCGAGGTGAACTGCACCCGCGCGTCGAAGGCGTCGAAGGGGCGGTGGATGGCGCCCTGGTACATGTCGCCGTAGCGCATGGCCAGGTGGAGGAAGAACCGGTCCTCGCCCCAGGCCAGGGGCCGGCCGTCGCCCAGCTTGAGGTAGCCCAGGTCGCCCCAGATGGACAGGGCGTCAGGCCGCCAGTCCGCGGGGGTGGGCTCGTGGCGCGTGATGTCGCCGCGCACCACGCGGTTGAAGCCGCGCACGGGGCTCATGGCTGCGGCGGTGAGCTCGCGCACGAAGCGCTCGCCGCCCCGGGCCTCCGTGTCGAGCACCAGCGAGGACAGCCGGTAGAGCCCCTCGCCAATGGCCATGCCGCCCACGGACGTGTTGATGAGGTCGTTGATGGAGGGCGGCTCGGTCTCCGCGAACAGCTCCCACTGCGCGCTGCCCAGCAGCGTGAAGGCCAGGGCGGCCGCGTAGGGCACGCCGTTGTCGCGGGCGGCCGTGTAGTAGAGGCTGCCGTGATACGGGTGCGCGAACTGGTTGGTGAGAAAGCCGTCCGCGTCCCAGACGAAGCCCGTGGTCAGGTTCTTCTTCCACGAGGACGGGCCCACCTTCGACCATTCCTTCTTCGCCAGGACCCGGTCCCACGTCCAGACGAACAGGTTGATGGCGGTGACCTCCCCCGCCGCGAGCCACGGGTGGACCTTCTTCCGGGGCGCCTCCTCGCAGACGGTGTCCTCCTTCAGCGGGGCATCCGCGGGTGGCGAAGGCGGACCGGCCCGCGCGGGCGTGTCAGGGGGAAGGGGAGGGGCGTCCTCGCACGGCTCTTCCTGGGAGAAGGCCGGCTGGGCGAAGGCCGGCCCACCCAGCAGCAGCCCACAGGCGAACAGCACGCCACCCAGGGGCCACGGACTTCCCCCGCCGCCGTGCCCCCGTCCGCGCCTGCCTCGCCCCATAGCCCGCCCGCCGCACCCTCGCTCGGGGTGCCACGCCGCATGCCCTGAAGCTAGGGAGCCGGGCGCGGGAGGAAACCCCGCCTCCCCCGGGGATGAGAGAGGTACGGCTTCCTGCACACAGGCGTCGCGCGACATGGAAAGGCCCGGCGGGATGCGCGCGGGGCGCTCCGGCCGGGCCTCCACCTTGCGTCCACCTCCCGCGTCACGGGAGGCGGGGCACTACGCCTCCGGCGACTGGACGATGAGCTTCTCCTTGCCGCACACGTCGCAGCGCACGTGCACGAACAGGTCGTCGTCGCTCTCCTCGGGCACCTCGCCCTCGGGCACGCCCAGCTCCGCCTTGCCCAGCGCCGGCACCTTCGCCGGGATGTCCTGCGCCTTGAGCGCCTGCACGTAGGTCATCTCGCGGTCGTGGCACTCGCGCACCTCCGGGCCGGACAGCCACTGCGGCTCCATGCCCTCCGGCAGCCGGCTGAGCAGCTCCAGGTTCGACACGGACTCCGCCAGGTACGCCAGGCGGCGCAGCCGCGCCTCCTCCGGCAGGGCCGCGAACACCTGGAAGCCCTCCAGCAGCGCCTGCCGGTCCTCGCCCGTGGCCGCCTGCGCCAGCTCCAGCGACGCGTCCGCGGACTCCAGCGCCTCGTCCCAGTTGTTCTCCGGGGTGAAGCCCGCCTCCAGCAGCGCCGAGTACAGCTGCGCGGCCGCCAGCCGGCGACGCACCTCGTGCAGGTGCTCCACCACCTCGTGCGTCAGGCGCAGCTCCAGGAGCGCCCCCGTGGTGCGCGGATCCACGGAGCCCGTGAGGTCATCCACCTCCACCTCGGAGCGCAGCTCCGCCTTGAGCTGCTTCGCCGCGGCGAAGCGGAACAGGGGCAGCACGCCCACCTCGCGCAGGTACACCGCCGCGACGTTGGCCTCCTTGCCGCCCATGCGCAGCGCCTTCTGCGCGCGCTCCACCGCGCCGGGGTCCGACGCGGGCTTCTTGTTCTCCAGCCGCGTCTTCACCGCCTCGCGGTAGAGCGTCTCCAGGGAGCTGCCCGGCGGCAGCCGCTGCGGCAGCAGCGGACGCAGGCCCGGCACGTCCAGCACCCAGAGCGGCGGCGCGCCCACGCGCTTGAGCGCGCGGAAGAAGAGCGAGCCCGGCGGATCCTGCGGCCGGAACGGGGGCAGCTCGTCCGGGTGCGCGGAGCCGGCGCCGTCCATGGCGCCTCCGCCCGCGTGCGCCTGGCCCATGGCCTTCTCACGCTGCTCGCGCGTGAACGCGGTGATGCCCTGCACCGGCGGCGGCGGGGGCGGCGGGGCCTCCTCGCCGTCCAGACCCGTGACGCGGTCCATGTCCACGTCGTCCATCTCCAGGTCGTCCAGCCCCCGGGCGCCCGTGAAGTCACAGCGCAGGAGCTTCAGCTTTTCGAAGACACAGCCTTCCAGGTTGGCGCCGCGGAAGTCGCAGTCCTGGAGGCGGCCGCCGTGGAAGTAGGCGTTGGTGAGGTCCGCGTCCCGGAAGTTCATCTTCGACAGGTCGCAGCGCTCCCACTCGGAGCCCACCAGCTCCAGTCCGGAGAGGTCGGCGTTGGCGGAGAACAGCTGCGTGAACGTGGCGCCCGTCTGGCCGGTGGGCGCCTGGCCGGACTTGCGCAGCTTGTTCCATTCGGCGGAACCGTTCTGGAGCAGCTTCTCGATAGTTGGGGCTTTCGGCATGGACCGCGAATTATTCGTGTGGTCTGGTCCAGGCGCCAGCACAAATGATCGAGTACCGAATCGAAGCCGACACCGTCGGGATGCGGCTGGACAAGCACCTGCGCAAGCGGATGCCCAACGTCCCCGTCAGCCACCTCTTCAAGATGATCCGCACCAAGAAGGTGCGGGTGAACGGCAAGCGCGCGCAGCCAGAGCAGTTGCTTGTCGAAGGAGACGTGCTCACCATCCGCGGCACCGAAGAGCAGCTCACCCTCGCGGAGCGTCCGAAACCGGACCGTCCACCCCCCCCGCCGCCACCGGTAGACCCCTCCCGGCTGGTCATCCTGATGGAAGACGACTGGCTCATGGCCGTGGACAAGCCCAGCGGAATGGCCGTCCATACCGGCAGCGGCATCACCGGGGGCACCCTGGTGGACTACGTGCGCGCCTACCTGGGCCCCAAGGCCACCCGCAACGACTTCACCGCCTCACCCGCCCACCGCCTGGACCGGGAGACCTCCGGCGTCATCCTGGTGGCCAAGCGCCGCCCGGCGATGGTGCATTTCACGGAAATCTTCACCCACGGCCACCCGAAGAAGCGCTACCTGACCCTGGTGAAGGGGAAGATGCCCCGGGATTCCGGTGTCATCGACCTGCCGCTCGCCGAGCACCAGCAGACGGCCGAGTCCAAGTCCCGTCGGGGAGTGAACATGCAGGAGGCCGTCACCCGGTGGAAGGTCGTGCGCCAGTCGAGCGAGGCAGCCCTCCTCTCCTGCACCATCGAGACGGGGCGCACGCATCAGATAAGAAGGCACCTGGTCGCCGTGGGGCACCCGGTGGCGGGTGACAAGAAGTACGGAGACTTCGCCTTCAACCGCGACGTGCGGGCGCGCTGGGGGCTCAAGAGATTGTTCCTGCACGCCGAGCGCATCGAATTTCCGCACCCCGAGGATGACAGGAAGGTCGTCGTGGAGACCCCCATGCCACCCGAATTGAAGGACGTGCTGAAGCGGGCGGCGCTCCTCTAAGCCTTGAGCCCAGGACTCGACAGAACACGCATGTCCGACCCGAAGATTGACCGCAGCCAGAAGAAGCTGGTGCTCGACGGCGTCCCGCCCAAGCGCAACATCCTCGTGCGCCTGATGAAGCTCGTGGCGGTGCTGGGCCTGATGGGCGGCACCGCGGCGGTGCTGGCCATCGTGGGCGCCTACTACGTCTTCTCCGAGGGGCTGCCCGCCATCCCGAAGGTGGACGAGTACTGGCCGCCCATCGTCACGGAGGTCTACACCGACGACGCGGTGCTCGCGGGCGAGTTCTACAACGAGCGGCGCAAGGTGGTGCCCTACGAGCGCATCCCCAAGCGGCTGGTGCAGGCGTTCATCGCCAGCGAGGACTCCAGCTTCTTCGACCACTTCGGCGTGGACGTGCTGGGCACCGCGCGCGCCGTGTCCAAGACGGTGCTGTCGAAGCTGGGCCTGCGCTCCGGCGGCGTGCAGGGCGGCTCCACGCTCACGCAGCAGACCGCGAAGGCGGTGCTCATCTCCGCGGAGGGCTACAAGGAGGCCACCGCGAAGACGCCCAAGCGCAAGATTCGCGAGGCCATCCTCGCCTTCCGCCTGGAGCAGGCGCTGACGAAGGAGGAGATCCTCTATCTCTACCTGAACAACGTCTTCCTCGGGCACCACAGCTACGGCGTGCAGAGCGCGGCGGAGAACTACTACCGCAAGGACGTGCGCGACCTGACGCTGGGGGAGATGACGCTCATCGCGGGCCTGCCCCAGGCGCCCAGCCGCTACTCGCCCTTCCTGCGTCCGGACGCCGCGAAGAAGCGCCGCTCCTACGTGCTGGGCCGCATGCTGACGGAGGGCATGATCTCCAAGGCCGAGCACGACCAGGCCAACGCGGAGCCGGTGAAGGTGTACCCGGTGGAGGACGTCTTCCACGAGTTCGCCCCGTACTTCGTGGAGCAGGTCCGCAAGGACGTGGTGGACCGCTACGGCAACCCGGTGCTCCTGAAGGAAGGCCTCAAGGTCTTCACCACCATGGACAGCGAGCGGCAGCGCGCGGCGCAGGACTCCGTGCTGGACGGCCTGATGTCCGTGGACAAGCGCCAGGGCTGGCGCGGTCCGGTGATGCAGCTGGCCACGGAAGCGGAGCGCAGCGCCTTCATCGCCAAGGCGAAGAAGGCCATGGGCAAGGAGGAGCTCGTCGAGAACCGCCTCTACGTGGGCGTCGTCACGCGCATCGACGACGACGGCAAGGGCGCGGACGTGCAGGTGGGGCCGCACCAGGGCCGGCTGCCTCTCCTGGGCATGCGCTGGGCGCGCAAGGTGAACCCGGAGAGCTACTACCCGGCGAGCATGATCACCTCCGTCAAGAAGGCCCTGGCGGTGGGTGACGTCGTCGTCCTGCGCAACGTGGTGAAGAAGGAGCTGACGGACGACAAGGAGCAGTGGGACAAGAAGCTCGCGGAGGAGATTCCAGACGAGGGCGTGAAGCTCTTCCGGCTGGAGCAGACGCCGGAGGCGCAGAGCGCGCTGGTCTCCATCGACCCGCATCGTCAGTACCTCACCGCGATGGTGGGCGGTTACGACTTCGACGACAACGAGTTCAACCGCGCGTTCCAGGCGTGCCGTCAGCCGGGCTCGTCCTTCAAGCCGTTCGTGTACTCGGCGGCGCTGGAGCAGCTGGACTGGACGGAGGCCACCGTCATCGTGGACTCGCCCATCGTGGAGCACGACCCGGACAACAAGGTGTCGTGGAAGCCGGCCAACTACAGCGAGGAGTTCGTGGGTGACGTGCTCCTGCGCACGGCGCTGGTGAACTCCATGAACATCCCCGCGGTGAAGACGTTCGGCGCGGTGGGCGTCCACAACATGGCCGAGTGGGCGAAGAAGCTGGGCATGACCACGCCCATGAACATGGACTTCTCCGCGGCGCTGGGGTCGTCCTGCGTGTACCCGTACGACCTGGCCAGCGTGTACGCGACCTTCAACCGCTACGGCCGCAAGAAGCCCACGTACTTCATCCGCAAGGTGGAGGACCGCTTCGGCCGCACGCTGGAGGACCATACGGCATTCGACGACGCGTGGGCGCCGCTCCAGGACCGCGTGGCCGCGGGCTACGCGCGCCTCTTCGAGCCGGGCGAGCAGGTGATGAGCCCGGAGACGGGCTTCATCCTCACGCACCTGTTGCGCGGCGTGGTGCTCCAGGGCACCGGCGGCCCCGCGCAGAAGCTGGGCAAGCCGGCGGCGGGCAAGACGGGCACGACGAACGACTCCTTCGACGCGTGGTTCGCCGGCTACACCAAGGACCTGGTGACGGTGGCGTGGGTGGGCTACGACCTGAACCCGCACCCGCTGGGCCGCTACGAGACGGGCGGCCGCGCGGCGCTGCCCATCTGGCTCAACTACATGAAGCGCGCGCTGGAGGGCCGGCCGCAGCCGGAGTTCTACCCCTGGCAGTCCATGCAGCTGGCGCGGCTCTACATCGACAAGAAGACGGGCAAGGTGTCCAGCCCCGGAGCCAAGGGCGCGGAGCTGATGTTCTTCAAGAAGGGCACCGAGCCGAAGGAGGCCGTGCCCGACAAGAACCAGGTCGGCGTGGATCAGTTCATGATGGGCGCGCAGTAGCCCGCGCGCCGCATCTCAAGCAGCGCCCTTCAGGCGCCTTCGCGGAAACGACGCGAGGGCGCCTGATGTGCTTCCAGGGCCTTCTTCAGCGCGGCCACGTCCGGGCCCGCCTCCAGCACGGAGCGCGCGGCGGTGGGAATCACCTGCCGCTCGCGGCCGGAGAAGAGCTTGGGCAGGTCGCTGAAGCCCGCGCCCTGCGAGCCGATGCCCGGCGTGAGCAGGAGCGCGCCGCCCAGCCGCTCCACCACGTCGCGGTCCGCCGGGGGCAGCGTGGCGCCCATCACCGCACCCGCGGGCAGCACGCCGGGGCCGGCCTTCTCGTTGAGCTTGCGCAGGCCGTCCGCCACCGCCTGCGCCACGGTGCGGCCGTCGCCGCCCACCGCGTTCTGCACGGGCACGCCCTCCGGGTTGGACGAGCGCACCACGACGAAGGCGCAGGCGCCGTGCGAGCGCGCGCGCTCCACCGTCTTCGCGAGCGCGTCCAGGCCCAGGTACGCGGTGAAGGTGGCGGCGTCCACGTCGTATGCGCTGTCCCTGCCGAAGAGCGACTCGGCGTAGGCGTCCATGGTGGAGCCGATGTCGCCGCGCTTCACGTCCAGCAGCGTGAGGGTGCCCGCGGCGCGGAAGCGCTTCAGCACGCGCTGGAGGACGACGAGCCCTTCGGGGCCGTGGCGCTCGAAGAAGGCGCTCTGGGGCTTCACCACCGCGAGCGTCTCCGAGGCCGCGTCGGCCAGCCGCTCGCAGAAGTCGGACAGACCCTGCGGGGTGTCCGGCAGGTTCCAGCGGGCCAGCACGTCGCGCGAGGGGTCCAGGCCCAGGCAGAAGGGGGAGCGCTCGTCGGCGAGCTTCTGGAAGCGCTGTGCGAAGGACGGGGTCGTCATGGGCGGCGTCCTCTCACTTCAACCGGCGCGCGGTGGCGTCGAAGAGCGGGTTGGGCATGACCTTCAAGAGGCGCATGGGCGCGGACAGTTGCCAGGGGAAGCTCACCTCGTTGGCGCCGGCGAAGATGCCGCGGCCCATGCGCTCCACCGCGTCCTCGGTCTCCATGAGGAAGGGCATGGGGAAGTGGTTCTTCGCGGTGAGCTCGCTCTTCACGAAGCCCGGGTAGACGCACGTCACCTGGACGCCAGTGCCCTTCAGGTCCACGCGCAGGCTCTCCAGGAAGGTGGCGAGGAAGGCCTTGGACGCGGAGTAGGCCGCGTGGCCTGCGAGCCCCCGCATCCCCGCGAGGCTGGACACGCCGACGAGGTGGCCCCGGCGGCGCTCCACCATCTGGGGCAGCACCGCGCACAGCGTGGCGGCGGCGCCGGTGACGTTGGTGTCGATGATGGCGCGCGTGAGCTCCCAGTTCATGCGCTTGCCGTGCGTGGGCCCGCCGATGCCGGCGTTGGCCACCACCAGGTCCAGCCCGCCGCACTCCGCGTCGATGGCGCGGATGCGCTCCTGGGAGGCGTCCGCGTGGTTCACGTCCATCACGACGGGCTCCACGTTGGCGTTCGCGGCCTGGGCCTCCGCGGAGAGGGCCTGTAGCTGTGACAGCCGCCGTCCCGTCGCGAAGACGCGCATGCCGTGCTTCGCCAGCCACAGGGCCAGTCCACGTCCCAGGCCGCTCGAGGCGCCAGTCACCAGCGCCGTCCGGTAGGTCATCTCCGCCATGCCGTCCTCCGAAAGATGTCGCAGTGGCCCGCCTTGTCGCACGGTTGCGCGCCCGAGGGCACGCAAAACCCCTTCCCCCCGACGTCAGGACGAGGCGCCAACGCGGACGCGTTGACACCTGGAAGGAAGAAGGAGGGGCCGGCGCGTGCGCGGTGGCGGCGTACGCGGGGCCTACCGGAACGGCGGCGCCGGCTGGCCCTTGAACCAGTCCGTCGCGTTCAGCAGGTGCAGGTCGTGCTTGCCGGGCCGCAGCTCGATGCCGCCCGTCACCGCGCCCAGCGACGCCAGCAGGGCCCCCGTGATGTTGCCCTGCACGAGGTCCAGGTGGCCTTGCAGTGAGAAGCCATCGCCCTTCGCCCTCAGCTCGCGCAGCTGGAGCCCGCGCTCGTCGATCTGCACCTCTCCCGTCACCTCCACCTTGGGGATGTTGAGCAGCGACGTGAGGAAGCCGGGCAGCTTCTTGGATGACGTGATGAGTGCGACCAGGGGCTGCGTGTCGGTGAGCTGGCTCGTGAAGCGCGCCTTCAGCACGGTGGGGGACAGGGCGAGGCTGGCGCGCGGCAGGCTGAAGTTCCCGCTCCAGGCGCGGATGGGCACGTTGCCGTTGGAGGACACCTGGCTCAGCCGCAGCGTCGTTCCGCTCAGGCCCAGCTCCGTCATGCCCCACGACAGGTGCCGCGCATCCACCTCCACCTCCGCGCGCAGCAGGACCTTGTTCGGCCCCATGCGTCCGGACACGAGGTCCGTGTCCAAGCGCAGCTCCAGGGTGTTGCCCGACATCGCGCCCCGGGCCGGCTCCTCGCTGCGCACCGTCACGTGACCGGAGTCGATTTCCAGCGTCTGGCCCAGCCACGGGTTGAGCACGCGCAGGTCCAGAGGCTTGCTCCTCGCCACGCTCAGCTCGGGCTCCAGGTCCAGGCCCGGCCGACCTTCACGCCGCCGCCCCAGCACCTTGAGGACGACCTCGGGAATCTCCAGCGCGTGTCCCTCGGAGGCCGTCACTCGCACGGGCGCGAAGGCCAGCCGCAGCGAACCCGAGGGGCGTTCCCGGGGCTCATCGTCCATGGCGACCTGGAGGCTCCACGGGGCGCGGGCGCGCATGGGGCCCGCTCTCAAATCGAGTGTGTCACCGGTGGCCTTCAACTGGCTGCCGGGTTGCGGGGTGTTGCGCTCCAGGCGCACGTCCAGCTCCACCTGGCCGGCGCCGCCACGCAGGGACACGGGGGCGCTCGCGCCCAACTGGTCGTTGATCCAGTCCAACGGCAGCACGCCGATGCGCGCCTTCACCTGGCCGCTGATGGCCTGGGAGAGGTCGTAGCCCTGGCCTGTCTGGAAGGGCGCGTCGAGCCGGGCGTCCGAGTCGAGGGACTCGAGCTTCGCGACGCGCTTGTCGTCCACCTCGATGAAGCCCTCCGCCACGTGCACCGATGGCAGGTCCACCTGGAGCCGCTCCCGGGACTGGAGGTTCAGCGTGCCGGTGACGTCCAGCGCTCCCGCGAAGCGCACGCGGCTGAAGTCCAGCTCGCGCACGTCATGCAGCGTGACGTCCTTCAGGTGGATGACCCAGGGCTTGCTGTCCGGGTTGAAAGGCAGTTCGGGCGCGCCGGACGGCTCCAGGTGGAAGCTGGCGCCGTGCCCGTCGATGCCGTCCACGTCCACGCGCTTTCGCAAGAGGCCCGTGAGCGACATGCCCGCCTCCAGCGCGTCCACCTCCACCTTCCACCAGACGTTCGAGTCCTGCTGGGTGAGGGTGAAGCCCTTCAGGTGGAGCCTGCCCACGGGCCACAGCCACCACGCGCGCTGCCAGGTCAGCTGCGTGCGGTCCGTCGAGCGGCCGATGAGGGCCTGGGTGACGCCCGTGTTGAGCGCGACGTTGATGGCGACCTCCAGCACCGCCACCGCCACCACGGCCCCGATGGCGACGCGGCGCCACCGCTTCCTGCGAGGCGCTGCATCCGGGGCGGCGGGGGACGGAGTGTCGGTCATGTCGCGAGGTTCCAGTCGAAGGGCTCCCGGATGCCCTGGATTCTCCCCGGGCACAAGCCGCCTGTGCCCGCGGAGATGGATTCGAGACACCCTCAATGGACGGGTGCGGCGCCGTTCTCCATCTTCTCGATGACCTGGTCGATGGTGAAGCTGACGGGGGCGTCTGGGGGCAGGCCCCTGGCCGCGTCAGCGGACATCCCCGTGCGACCCACGTTCCGTGGCGACCCCCTCCACTTCCTCACCAGCTTCATCCCGGGCGCAGCGCAGGCAGGGAGGTCGCGATGGCGGGAGCCCGGACACGTTGCTGCCTGTCCGGACTCATAGGGGGCCTGTGCTGCGCCGCTTGCCCTCACGCCGTCATCGACCGGCGGCCGGGCACAGCCGGCCCTCCTCCCGCGCCTTCCTCTTCGCGTTGTGGCGGGGCCTCCGCGTTCCCAACCTCATGTCTGGGATTGCACCGGGACAGGAGGCGGCCGTGGCGCGACGCACGACGCAGCAACCAGCCTGGGGAGTCTGGGCGCTCGCGCTGCTGCTCGCCGTTCCCCTCCAGGCGCTGGCGGCGGACCCCCTGCCGTCCTGGAACGACGGCCCGGTGAAGCAATCCATCCTCGACTTCGTCACCCGCGCCACCACCGAGGGCAACAGCGGCTACATCCCTCCGGAAGAGCGCATCGCCACCTTCGACAACGACGGCACGCTCTGGCAGGAGAAGCCCGTCGTGCAGGGCGCCTTCTTGCTGGAGCAGATCAAGGCCCGCGTGAAGGAGGACCCGTCGCTCGCGAAGCGGCAGCCCTTCAAGGCCGTGCTGGAGGGCGACCTGGCCCTCCTGTCCTCCATGGACGAGCGGCAGTTGATGGAGTGGCTCATGTCCACCTACGCGGGCAGGACGCAGGAGGAGCTCGCCCGCGAGTCCCGCGCCTTCTTCCGGACCGCACGCCACCCCACGCTGGGCGTGCCGTACACGCAGCTCGCCTACCAGCCCATGCTGGAGCTGCTCCAGTACCTGCGCGCCCATGGCTTCCAGACGTGGATCTCCTCGGGCGGCGGCGTGGACTTCATGCGGGTCATCTCCGAGGACACCTACGGCATCCCGCCCCAGCAGGTCATCGGCAGCAGCCTGAAGGAGACGTTCGACGAGGACCACGGCCACCCGGTGCTGCGGCGCGAGGCGTGCGTGGACCACGTCAACGACAAGGCCGGCAAGCCGGTGGGCATCGAGCAGCACATCGGGCGGCGGCCGGTGTTCGCCGCGGGCAACGTCCGCTCGGGCGGCGACATCCAGATGCTGCGATACACGCACGAACAGCCGCGCCCGGGCTTCGCGCTGCTCATCCACCACGACGACGCCGCGCGCGAGTTCGCCTACGAAGAGAAGGACGACGCGTCGCTGAAGGCCGCGCGCGAGGGCGGCTGGACGGTGGTCAGCATGCGGAATGACTGGAAGCGCGTCTTCCCGGAGGGCCCGTGATGCATGTCCTTCAATCCCTCATCACCCTCATGGTCTCCACCTTCATCGTCGCGCTGGGCCTGTCTCAGGGCCTGTCGTGGCACCTGGGGAACCTGGGCCAGGGCGTGCGGCAGTTGGCGTTCGCGCGGGGGCTGGGCGTGTGCCTCGTCGGCGTGCCGCTTTTGGCCCTCATCGTGGTGAAGGTGCTGCCGGTCGGTCCCGTCGCGGCGGGCGTCATCGCGCTGATGGCGTTCTGCCCGGGACTGCCCATGGCGCTCAACGTCGTGTCCCAGCAGAAGGGCAACCTGCCGCTGACCCTGGCGCTGTCCATCACCCTGTCACTCGTCGCCATCGTGCTGATGCCGCTGTCGCTGAAGCTGCTGGAGCGGCTGTTCCCCATGGCCATCCACTCGCCACCGTACGGCGTTCTCCTGAAGAGGGTCATCCTCCCGTTCCTCGTGCCCTTCGCCCTGGGGCTCGGGCTCCAGAAGGTGGCGCCCGGCTGGGCGCACCGGCTGCACGGGCCGGTGAAGGTCTACTTCAACATCGCCCTGGCCGTGGCCGCGGCGGCGATGATCATCGCGGCCTTCCCGCTGCTGAAGGACCTCCACGTCTGGGCGTTCGTCGCGATGGGGGTGGTGACGCTGGGGTCCGCGGCCCTGGGGCACGTGGCGGGCCGGCCTCGGCCCGGGGACCGCACGGCGCTGGCCATCTCCGCCGTCTTCGGCAACCCCGCGTTCGCCTTCTGCCTGGGCAGCAGCACCTATCGCATGAGGACCCTGGTGGGCGTCATGGGCTTGTACCTGCTGCTGCGCACCCTGGCGCTGGTGCCGTACCTGGTCTGGAACCAGCGGCACCAGGCGTCCGAGCGCGGCGGCGGGCCTTCACAGCCGTCAGGCAGGCGGGCCTCGGCGGGCACGTGAGCCCCGTCCTGTCGTGAAGCCGATGCGCGCAACGCACCCGGGTGGGTGATGCCATGGCGCCCGGGCGCCTCCACCCTTCCTCCTCGCGTCCGCGGAGGCCGTGCACACGAGGGGAGGGCCATGAAGCGCACCGAGGCCACGGCCGCCCAGGTCCTGGGCCGCTTCCTTCCCGGCATCGAGCAGGCGCGGACCTATGAGCGGCGATGGCTGGGTTCGGACATCCTGGCCGCGCTCACCGTGGGCGCGATGCTCATCCCCCAGGGACTGGCCTACGCCCAGATCGTCGGCGTGCGCCCCGTGGCGGGGCTGTACGCGGGCACCTTCGCGATGCTGGCGTACGCGCTGGTCGGTCCGTCGCGTCACCTGCTGCTGGGGCCGGAGGCGGGATCGGCCATCCTCACCGCGACGGCGCTGGTCCCGATGGTGGGGGACGGAGGGCCCGCGCGGCTGGCCTCGCTCGCGGCCCTGCTGGCGGGGATGGTGGGGGTCGTGAGCCTGGTGGGAGGGCTGTGCAAGGCGGGGGCGCTGGCGGACTTCCTGTCGCGGCCCATCCTCGTCGGCTACGTCAACGGCGCGGCGCTCATCATCATTGGCAGCCAGCTGGCGCGGATGTTCGGGCTGGAGCGCAGGTCGAACAGATTCACGGGCCAGCTGCACGAGGTGGCCGCGAACCTGGGCCGCACGCATGTGCCCACGCTGCTGCTGGGGCTGGGCATCGTCGTGGCCCTGGTGGCCATGCGCCGCTTCCTGCCGCGCTGGCCCGCGCCGCTGGTGATGGTGGCGCTCACCACGCTGGTGACGTGGGCGTTCCAACTGGAGCATGGCGGCGTGAAGGTGGTGGGGCCCATCTCCGCCTCGGCGCCCACCTTCGGCCTGCCCTCGGTGGACTTCGAGGACGTGCGCACGCTCTTGCCAGCGGCCTTCAGCCTCGCGCTGGTGAACTACGCCAGCTCCGTGCTCACGGGCCGCGTCTACGCGGACCGCTTCGGCTACCGGCTGGACGCCCATCAGGAGTTCTTCGGCCAGGCCGCGGCCAACCTGCTCACCGGCCTCACGCAGGGCTTCCCGGTGACGGGCAGTGACTCGCGCACGGCGGTCAACGCCTCCATGCGGGGCCGCACGCAGCTGGTCGGCGTGGGCGCGGCGGTGGGGGTGCTGCTGTTCGCGCTGTTCCTCACGCCGCTCTTGTCGAAGCTGCCCCTGGTGACGCTGGGGGCCATCGTCATCGTCGCGGCGGTGTACCTGCTGGAGGTGCGGCCCGTCGTCTATCTGTGGCGCGTGCGCCCGGTGGAGGCGGTGCTGGCGGTGGTCACGACGCTGGGCGTGCTCTTCCTGGGCATCCTCCAGGGCATCCTCATCGCGGTGGTGCTGGCGCTGGTGGACCTCATCCGCCGCGCGGCGCACCCGCACGACGCCGTCCTGGGCGAGCGCGAGGGCGTGCCCGGCTGGCATGACGTGGAGGGCCACGCGGACGCGGAGACGGTGCCCGGCCTCATCGTCTACCGCTTCGACGCGCCCCTCTTCTTCGCCAACGCCCGCTTCCTGCGCGAACAGGTGCGCCGGCTGGTGGCGGAGCCGCGCCACCCGGTGCGCTGGTTCGTGCTGGATGCGTCCTCCGTGTTCGACCTGGACATCACCGCAGCGGAGAGCCTGGTGAAGGTGTGGCACGAGCTCGCGGAGGAGGGCATCGTCTTCGCCGTGGCCCAGGCCCGCGCGCCGATGCGCCGGATGCTGCGGCGCTCGGGGTTGCAGGCCCTGATCGGCGCGCGGCATCTCTTCCCCACGGTGGGCGCGGCCGTGCGCGCCTACCTCGACACGCGGGAGGGCGCGTGGGCCTCCCGGGGAGGCGAGCCCGTCCACTCGCCCCAGGTGCACTGACGCCATGCCGCCCATCGCATCCCGGGTCCCGTGGGGCGTGGTGCTGGGCCTGCTCGTGTCCGCGACGGCGCTGGCGCAGGACGCGCACTACACCACGCGCCAGTTCGGCAACCGGGCCTGGCTGCTGGGGGGCTCCTTCGTGGGCAACCCGAAGGACATCAGCGCCGTCTATTACAACCCCGGCGCGCTCGCGCTCCTGGGCGCGCCGGAGCTGGAGCTCACCGGCACCGTGTTCGAGTACGTGCGCCTGAACGTGAAGAACGGGCTGGGCGAGGGGAGGGGCCTGGCCGACTCGAACTTCGACGTGCTGCCGTCGTTGCTCGCGGGCTCGCTGCGCTTCGGGTTCCTGGGGAGGTCCCGGCTGGCCTATTCGCTGCTCACGCGCCAGGGCTTCTCCTACAACCTTCAGGCGCGCGGCACGCGGACGGGCACGGACCTGGCCGGCGTGCAGGGCCTGGACCTGCTGTCCACGGACGTGCGCCTGAATCAGTCCGTGACCGAGGTCTGGACGGGGCTCTCGTGGGCCCTGCCCGTCACCGAGCACCTGGGCCTGGGCGTGAGCCCGTTCGTCGCGATCCGGCACCACCAGCTGAACTTCCAGACGCTCGCCGAGGGCTCCGGTGTGGCCGGTCAGCGGCTGCTGGCGACGCTGGGCCGCGACCTGGAGCTCAACCACGTCCGCCTGTTGTTGAAGGTGGGCGCCAGCTACCAGCACGGCCCCTGGGCCCTGGGGGGCACCGTGACGACGCCGAGTCTGGCGGTCTGGGGCCGGGGCTCGGTGGGGTTCGAGCGCGCCGTGCAGTCCCAGGGCCTGGACACGAACGCGCCCGCGCCCGTGTTCAACTTCCAGGAGGGCCTGCCGGTGCACTTCCGCAACTCCTGGTCCGCGGCGCTCGGGGCCAGCCGGAGCTTCGGTCCGTCGACCACGGTGTACGCGTCCGCGGAGGGCTACGCGCGCGTCGCATCCCTCACCCTGGTGGCCACGGCGCCCATCGTGCCGCGCGGCTCCACGGAGTCCATCAACGGGGACTACGCCTTCGCGCTCAAGGCGGTGTTGAACGGAGCGCTGGGCGTCGAGCAGAAGCTGGGGGACCGGGTGCGGGTGTATCTGAGCGGGCACACGGACTTCAGCGCGTTGGCGGGGACGCCGGAGACGAACGCGCTGCTCGGGGGCTGGGACCTGTTCCACGTGGCCTCGGGCATCCACTTCCTCGTGGGCCGCTCGCGCTTCACGCTGGGCGGCAACGTGGCGTGGGGGAGCAAGCAGACCGAGCAGCTGTCGGACTCGCTCCAGCAGCTGGGCCTGTCCGCGCCCGCGCGCACCTATGACGTCCACTACCTGCAGGCCACCCTGCTCCTGGGCGCCAGCTTCTCCTTCGCGGACACGCGGACCTCCAGCGGCTCCTGCGAGGAACCCGCTGCCACCACGGAGTCTCCATGACGCGCGCTGAAGACACCGCGATGGACGAGGGGGAGGCCTCCGCCTTCCTGCTGGAGCTGGCGAAGGCGCTGCACCTGGCCTACCAGCCGTCGCTCCTGGTGGAGGAGCGCGTGCGGCGTGCGGCGAAGGCGTGGGGCCTGGACGTGGAGGTCTTCACGCTCCAGAGCCTGGCGATGACGGAGGTGGTGCTCCCGAAGCGCTCCCACGTGGTCTTCGCGCGGCTGCCGTTCAATCCCCACTGGAACCTGGGCCGGGCCTCGGCGCTGCTGCGGCTGGCGGACGCCATCCCGGAGGGCCGCCTGCGCCTGCCCGAAGCCCGCGCGGAGTTGGACCGCATCGAGGCCTCGCGCGCGCCCTACCCGGAGTGGCTCGTGTATGCGGCCTATGGGGTGTACGGCGCGGCGGTGACGGCGCGGGTGGGCGGGGCGTGGCTGGAGATGCTCGTGGCGTTCTTCGTGGGCGTCGTCGCGGGCGCCATCCACTTCGGCACGATGCACTCGCAGCGGGTGGACCTGCAGAAGAGCTTCCTCGCCGCGTTCCTCGGGTCGCTGGTGGCGTTCGGGTTCACGCTCTTCCTTCCGCCGTTCAACGCGGTGCGGGCGCTTTTCGGGGGGGCGACGTTGTTGGTGCCCGCGATGGTGGTGACGCTGGGCTCGCTGGAGCTGGCCCTGGAGTCGGTGGAGGCGGGCGTGCCCCGGCTGATGTACGGCCTCTTGCGCTTCGTGATGCTGGGCGTGGGCATCGCGGCGGCGGGGACGCTGTGGAGCCTCTTCTGGCCGCTGCCGCCGCATGCGGCGCCGCATGCGTTGCCGCCGCTCGTGACGTTCCTCCTGGTGGCGGTGGGGGGCGTGGCGCTGTCGGTGTGCATGGCGGGGCGGACGCGCGACGTGGGGTGGATCGTCGGCGGGGTGCTGCTCGCCTACGAGACGCAGGCGGTGACCAAGGCGCTCCTGGGGGAGCGGGGCAGCCCGATGGTGGCGGCGTTCGTGCTGGGAGTGGCGGGGCTGCTCTACGGGCGCGGGAAGGGCCGGATGCCGATGACGGTCATCATGCCCGGGATGTTGCAGCTGGCGCCGGGCTTCATCGGCACGGAGGCCATCGTCGCGCTGCTGGGCGTGGGGGGCGCGAACAACGCCCGGCTGTTCAACGTGCTGCTGGTGGCGCTCCAGCTGATGCTGGGGGTGGTGTTCGCCACGGTGGTGGTGCCGCCGCGCGTCCCCGTGGAGCGCGGTGCGTCCGCTCCTCCCGGATGAGCGTCAGCCTCGTCTCTTCGGGGCGCGGCCCGGCTCCTCCAGGACCATGACCCGTCTGCGGCGGAAGACCCGGCGCTCGAGCAGCCCCACCAGATGGCTGGTGAGGGCGATGGTCGGCGCGACCCAGGCGGCGCGCAGGGGGGCGCCCAGCGCGGCCTCGCATCCCACCGCCGCGGCGGTCCAGATGGATGCGGCCGTGGTGATGCCGAAGATGGCGCTCCCCTTCTTGAGGACGCTCGCGGCCCCGACGAAGCCGATGCCGGACGCGACCCCCTGGATGATGCGCAGCATCTCCGCGGGGGCGGCCAGCAGGTTCGCGGCGGAGGTGCAGAAGAGCGCGGCGCCCAGCGTCACCAGGTAGTGCGTCCGCACGCCACCTGGCCGCTTGCGATAGGGGAGGCCCAGGACCATGCCGGAGACCCCTGCCACCAGCAGCCGAACGAGCACGTCCCCCTCTCCGAGCGCCGCTGCCATCTCAGGCTCCTCGCCCGTACCCACGCCTCGAAGGTGTTCCTCCGTCCCTGCGGCCGCAATGCACCTTCAGGCAGGGACGCGAGAAGGTCAGAAGCCAATCGCCGGGAGCGGCGGCCAGGGCCCGCCGTCGAGCGCCTGCTCCAGTGCCTCCGCGTGGCGGCGAAGCAGGGAGTCCCCGGCAGCCTCCGGCCGCGCTGGCTCCGCCACGGCCAGGATGCGGCGGAGCCACCCGCGCGCCGCGTGCCGGTCCTCCGCCTCCCTCGCGCGCAGCGCCACGGCGGCGGCCAGGCGCAGGAGGCGGAGCACCACGGCGGGTTCGGCGGCGCCATAGCGGAGGATCTGGTCCGTGGCCAACGTCAGGAGGTCCCGCGGCGCGGGACCGCGCAGGAACACGCGCGGGGTCCCGGCGTCATCCGCGAGCACGCGAGGGCCCAGCTGCATCCGGCTCAGCTCGCACAGCAGGAAGGTCAGCTGGTCCACCGCCTCCACCGCGGTGTACGGGTCATTGATTCCCGGAGAGAGCGCCTTGATGGCCACGTCCACCAGCTGGCGCACCCCCAGGGCGATGTCCCGGTCCGCGTCCCGCCAGTGGTCCAGGTGGATGGTCTGCCACACGGGCCCGTCATGCGCTTCGCGCGTCTCCGCCTCCACCCAGCCCACGTCCTCTCCTTGAACGACCGGTTCACCCACGGCCCGCTCCAGGTGGACGACGAACCGGTTCGCTGTCGCCACCTCCAGCAGGGCCTTCGCGTCGACGCAGACGATGAAGCCGCTCCCTGGGGCACGCAGCGGGCGGGCCTGTCCCGCGTCGCGAGCATGGGAGGGAGGAGGGCCCCTGCTGTCTTCCGACCGGAGTCGCTCGAGCGTCCGCGCGGTGTCCAGCGTGTCCTGACGCACCTTCCGGATCAGGTTCTCCACCCGCATCAACTGGAGGGTCTGGAGCACCTGGAAGATGAGCGCGCCTTCACAGAGGACGAGCAGCAGCATGGCCAGCCCCAGCGCCGGGCGCGGTGCGCGCTCGACATCCGGGACGAAGCCGAAGGCCTGGGTCGCCACCAGGCAGAAGACGCTGGTGGCGACGAACACCGGGAGGACGATGCGGATGCCCGCGCTGTGGAGATACAGACGCAGCAGGCGCGGCGAATACTGCCCCGCCGCGCTCTGCACCACGAGCATGGACAGCGACAGCACGATGCTCAGCGACGTCAGCGCGACGCCCAGCACCGCCGACAGCATCGTCCGGGCCTCGGCGGCCGTGGCGTTCCAGCCCACCCCTCTCAGCACCCGGACCTCGAGCGGGGAGGGCATCACGAAGAGGAGGCCGAGGGCTGCTCCCAGGACGGCCCCCATGACGGGCGGAATCCACAGCCGGTGCCGCAGCCACCAACGGAGCGAGGGGCGATCCCGAGCTCTCATCCGCGTCACCCCCTCCCGCCTCCGTTCCCTCGCGCGTGCGGCTGCTCTCCAACGGCGCTACGGGCGCACGATGCAGCGGAAGCCGATGTGGCTGGCGCCGCTGTCCACGGCCTGGGGTGAGCGCGCCGCGGGCCGGTAGCGGCGGCAGTAGTTGGGCGCGCACAGGTGGCTGCCGCCCTTGAGGACGCGGCGCGGGATGGAGACGGCGGGAGTGGCGGGGTCCTGGCTGCCCTGCGCGGTGGCGGGGCCGCGCGGGTTGACGGGGATGCAGCAGGTCTTGCCGTGATGGCCCGGGTGGCGGTCCTGATACCAGTCGGTGGTCCATTCCCAGACGTTGCCGGCCATCTCGTGGAGGCCGTAGCCATTGGGAGGGAAGGTGCCGACAGGGCAGGTGCCCTCGTGGCCGTCCTCGCGCAGGTTCTGCCAGGGAAAGTAGCCCTGCCAGGTATTGGCCTGGTGTTCGCCGTTCGGCGTGAAGTCATTGCCCCAGCAGAACTCGTTGCGGTCCAGGCCTCCGCGCGCGGCGCGCTCCCATTCAGCCTCGGTGGGGAGCGTCTTCCCGGACCAGGTGGCGTAGGCCTCCGCGTCCTCGAAGGCGACGTGGACGACGGGGTGGTCCAGCCGGTGCTTCACGGAGGAGCGGCGGCCCTCCGGGTGCTTCCAGCAGGCGTCGGGGACATAGCCCCACCAGTGGGCCACGTTGCCCAGGTCCACGGGCCCCTGGGGCTTCTGGAAGACGAGCGAGCCGGGAACGAGCGACTCCGGCGTGGCGCCGGGGTAGTCCGAGGGATTGAGGGGACGCTGGGCGACGGTGACGTAGCCGGTGGCCTCGACGAAGCGGGCGAACTGTTCGTTCGTCACGGTGAAGCGGTCCATCCAGAAGCCGGAGACGGTGACCTGATGCGCGGGCGCCTCTTCGGGATAGTGATGGTCGGAGCCCATCCAGTACGTGCCACCGGGGATCCACACCATGTCTGGAAAGGGAGCGCGTCCGGGACGCGCGGCGGTTTCGGTGGGCCCCGCGTCAGGAGTGGCGTCGTGGCTGTCGTTCCGGTGCATGGCGTGATGCCTCCGGTGGAGAACATCCGGCCCGGCGCGGGGAATGACACTCGCACCTGGGACCGGGGTGGGTGTCGGGCAGTGGAGAGATGGCGGCTCCACCGCCCGGCGGAGCCGGCAGCTACTGATGGGACTGCTGGAAGCGGTGGATGAACTGCTCCACCTCGTTGGCCAGGGACATGACCTGGTCGCCGACGCTGGGCTCCTGCTTCTGCTTTCGCGCCTCCGCCATCTTCTGTTTCACGCGCTCCTTCAGCGGCCCGATGCTCAGGCTGCCCGGGGCCTGGCTGGGCGGGTAGTCGATGAGGCTCTCCGCGAACTGCTTCACCAGCATCTGCGCCGGGACGAACGTGAACATGCGCTCGCCGTACCAGGACGTGTACAGGCCGGAGTGGGGCCCATACTCGAACGGGTCCGAGCGCAGGTTGATGAGGTACGGCCACGCCGGGTTGAAGCGCTTGCCGCTGAACCACATGTCCGGGCCCTCGCCGTCCTGGTAGCTGAAGATGATCTTCCAGTTGTTGTAGCGGACCGCCGCGAGGTCGCCGCTGTCGAGCACGTAGACGAACTCGTGCCGGCGGCCCTCCTCCCTGCCCGACAGCAGCCCCCGTTGGTCATACCCGTCCAGGTAGACCCGGAAGGTCTTGCTCCCGACCTTGTAGCCGCGCTTGCACTTGTCCACCAGGTCCGTGGGGCCGCCCGCCGCCGCCACCAGCGTGGGCATCCAGTCCTCGTGCGCGAAGATGTCGTTGATGACGCGTCCAGGCTCCACCACGCCTGGCCAGCGCACCACGCACGGCACCCGCACGCCGCCCTCCCACGTGGAGCCCTTCTCCCCGCGGAACGGGCTGTTGCCGCCGTCCGGCCACCCCATCTTCTCCACGCCGTTGTCGGTGGAGAACACCACCACCGTGTTCTCCGCGATGCCCAGTTCATCCAGCTTCGCGAGCAGCACGCCGACGATGTCGTCCAGCTCCCGCATCGCGTCCGCATAGAGGCCGTAGCCCGTGGCGTTCTGGTACTTCTTCTGGAGGAACGTCCAGACGTGCGTGCGCGTGGTGTTGTGCCAGAGGAAGAACGGCTTGCCCTCGTTCACCGCGCGCTCCATGAAGTCCAGTGAGCCCTGGAGGAACTCGCCGTCCACCGTCTCCATGCGCTTCGTGGTGAGGGGGCCGGTGTCCTCGATGCGCTGCTTGCCCACCACGCCCCAGCGCTCGTCCTCGGTGGGGTCGTTGCGCGCGGTGGCCCAGCTGTGCAGCACGCCGCGCGGACCGAAGCGTTCCTTGAAGGCCGGGTCCTTGGGGTAGTCCGGGCACTCCGGCTCGTTCTCCGCGTTCAGGTGATAGAGGTTGCCGAAGAACTCGTCGAAGCCGTGCACGGTGGGCAGATAGGGATTCGAGTCGCCCAGGTGGTTCTTGCCGAACTGGCCACAGGTGTAGCCCAGCGGCTTGAGCATCTCCGCGATGGTGGGGTCGGAGTCCTGCAGGCCGTACTTCGCCCCGGGCATTCCGATGGTGGTGAGCCCCGTGCGAAGCGGGTTCATGCCGGTGATGAACGCCGCGCGGCCCGCGGTGCAGCTCTGCTGGCCGTAGCAGTCCGTCATCATCGCGCCTTCCTTCGCGATGCGGTCGATGTTGGGCGTGCGGTAGCCCATCATCCCCTGGTTGTAGGCGCTGATGTTCCAGAAGCCGATGTCATCTCCCCAGATGACCAGGATGTTGGGCTGCTGCTTCGCCTGCTTGCCGTGACCGTTGCCCGAGGGCTTCGCCTTGCTTGCCATTCGCAACCTCCTGGACACGAGGTGCGTCCAGGAGGAGGTACGGGCATCGTCCCGGAGGCGGGGAGGGACGGGCACTCATGGGGAAGCGCGTCCCCCAATCACGGGGAAGCGCTCGTAGGCCCGCCGGAGCGCTTCGATGTGCTCGGGGTTGTCGTAGTCGAGCGGGGCCTCCGTGAGCGGGACCACCCATCCGCCAGACGGGGTGCGCCGCGAGCGCGACAGCAGCGCCGCGTCGCGAGCCGGATCCGGGAACCCGATGACCCGTGCGGCGGCGTCCGACCAGTAGTTCAGCCACCCGAGGTGCTGGGGAATCTCTGGAGAAAGGAGGTGCTCCGTGAGCTTGAGTGCTGGCAGTCCACGCGGGGGGGAACCCGGCTTGCGTACCGGGTCCCGGACCTGCCGGGAGATTTCGACGGCCGCGTCGAATGGCGTCGCATGCCCCCAGTATCCGTTGGCCGCTTCCGCGATGTTCTCCATCAGGTCCAGAGCCACACCGGATGCCACCAGCGGAAGTTCAGCGTGGACTTCGAGCAACGCATGCCCCCCGGGCCCCAGGCTTCCAGGTGCGGCTACTCCGAAGAGCGTCACGGGGCGGCTCTCATCGTTGTTGCAGACAAGCTGAAAGCCACCCCCGCTCCGGGCCATGCCGAGCCATGTGTCTCGTTGGGCAATCCGAACGAGCTGCTGGGCATCGGAAACCGTCCACTCCAGGCGTGTGCCGGAAAGCGCACGTTCCACGCCAAGAACCATCTTCAGGGGGCGGCTGTCGGCACCTGTCATGGCAGGCGCATGGATGCGCACGGTCAGTGGGGTGTGCATGAAGGCCATTTCAGCACCACGTCATGAGAACGATGTTGAAGTCAGGCAGCAGTATCTCGAGGAGCTTCTTGTGGGCCTCGGTGCGGACACCTATCGCAAACTGGTAGCCGCAAGCTTCCGCGAGAGCGCGCTCACGTTTCGCCTCTTCGACCTGCTTCTGAAGCTCGGCTCGGCGAACGAACGGGCTGTAGCTCTCGATGTCGTTGGTCTTGACCTCCCACAGCGTGCGCGTCGCGCCTTGAAGCCCATCGAAGTTCTTGCCATCGACGAGTGCATCCCACCCGGAAAAGGTGTTCCGAGGAATCCGGTCGGCACATTGGTTATGCAGGGTGTTACCACCAAGATGTGGGACCCGGCGGGCCTTGCACTCCGGCCTCCGCCCACTCTCGGCGGGCTCGCCAGGCACGGGGGGAAACAAGTCCAGGCCTGACGGTTCCGGCTGGGGCTTTCGTTTCGCCATCGTCTCCCGAGGCGCTGTCCGCGTCCCAACCGTCGACGTCACCTCCCCTGGATACAGCTGGCGGAACTCATATGCGTCCAGCGCCTCCTTGATGGCAAAGCCGACCACCACCACGCCGACGACGATCACCGCGCCCACGGCGATTTCGGGCGCCGCCAGGATGCAGACGCCCAGCCCCAGGGCCGCCGCGTCCGCGGAGGCCACCGTGCACCGTCCCGAGGTGTCGTGAAACCGGACCCGGTCGGTATCCAGCGCCGGAAAGCAGCGCTCCACCACCACGGCCCAGGGTTCGGAAGCCTCCCGGACGACACACCGCCCTTCATCCGTCCAGGGCAGCTTCGCGGCCCGCTGGAGGTTGGCGATGCGTTGGGCCCTGCCCGACGAACTCGGCACCTGCGTCGAACCGGCACAAGCGGAGAGAAGGAGCAGAAGCGCGAGGGCGACTCGACGCTGCATGGCCACGGTCTTTCGAGGAAGGAAACCCTCGGACCATATCCGCCGTGGCACTCAATTCACGGGCCCCCGCGGGTCGTCCCCGGTCACTGGATGTGGCAGGTGCCGCGGCAGTTCACGCATCCGTGCGTCCGGGGCATCAGTCGGGGACGAACACGAACGTCTGCCCGCTCCATCCCTCCAGGCGAAGCCCGGCGCTCCGAGGTCGACATGCGTCATGGATGACGCTGGTCATGCGTGCTGCCGGCGCGGGAGGCTGCCGCGCATGATCACCATCAGTGCTTTCAAGTGGGTACCGCCGTTCGCGCAGGGCGTGGTCCGAGACCTCCGGGTGCGGTGGGCGCTGGAGGAGGCAGGCCTGCCCTACGAGGTGCGGCTCATCGGCCCGCAGGTTCAGAAGTCCGCGGAGTACCGCGCGCAGCAGCCCTTCGGGCAGGTGCCGGTGTACCAGGAGGAGGGCCTGACGCTCTTCGAGTCGGGCGCCATCGTGTTCCACATCGCATCGAAGAGCGAAGCGCTGCTGCCCCCGGACGATGCGGGCCGTGCGCGTGCGCTCACGTGGACGTTCGCGGCGCTGAACTCCATTGAAATCTACCTCCAGCAGCTCGCGGAAATCGACCTGTTCGTCCCGGAGGCCGAGTGGGCGAAGCTCCACCGGCCGGACGTGGTGGCGCGCATCCACCACCGCCTGGGGGAGCTGGCCACCTGGCTGGGCAACCGCGAGTTCCTGGAGGACCGCTTCACCGTGGGCGACCTGATGATGACCACGGTGCTGCGCCTCCTGCGGCACACGGATGTGCTCGACGCGCACCCCGCGCTCAAGGCCTACAAGGAACGCTGTGAGGCGCGGCCCGCGTTCCAGCGCGCACTGGCCGCGCAGATGGCTGCGTTCCAGCAGCACGAGCGGCGCGAGGCCTGAAACTCAACATTGCTTTAGCTGTATTCCATGTCAGACCGGCATTCTAGGGTGAGTGTGCAGCGGAGGCCTGGCGCCTCCGTCGCGCAGGTTTCCTTCCACACCGAGAGAACCGGATGACCTCTTCGCACTTCGCCTCCCGCCTGACGGGCGCGCTCGCCGGGCTGACCTTGTGCACCACCGCCTTCGCCGCGTCTCAGGCGCCGCTGCCCCGGGTCGCCGCCGACAAGCGGCTCCAGAGGGCGCTGCCGTCGGGCACGCCCGTGGAGCGCCTGGTGGTGAAGTTCCAGGAAGGCAGCCGCGTGCGCCTGCGCGGCGACACGCTGCGCCCGCTCGCGGCGGAGCGCTCCGAGTCCGAGCGCTCGCGGCTCGCCGGACAGGGCCTCTCCGAGGCCCGCCTCGCCAGTGACGTGAAGGCCGCGCAGGCCCTGCTGGAGCGCGCGCCCCGCGCCGCCGCGCTCCGCCGTCTCTTCACGGAGGACGAGTCCGCGCTGGCGCTCCGCAAGACCCTGGGCGAATCCGGGAGTGGCCGCCAGTTGGCGGACCTCGACCTCTACTACGAAGTCCCGCTCGTGCCCGGGACCACCGCGGAGCGCGTGGCGGAGGTCATCGCCTCGCTCAACGCGCTGGACAGCGTGGAGATCGCCTACGCGGAGCCTCCCGCCGAACCGGCGATGGTGAACTTCGGCATGGATGCCGCGCTGCGGAGCCTGCTCGCCGCCGCGGACATCGCGCCCACGACGCCGCTGTACGAAGGCAACCAGGGCTACCTCAACGCGGCTCCCAGCGGCGTGGACGCGCGCTATGCGTGGGGCGTGGCCGGCGGCAACGGCGCGGGCATCCGCTTCGTCGACATCGAGGGTGGCTGGCGCACCACCCACGAGGACATGCCGGACCTCTTCACGCAGCTGGGCGCGCAGTACAACGACTTGAGCTGGCGCAACCACGGCACCGCGGTGCTGGGCGAAATCGTGGGCACGGCCAACGGCTACGGCGTGACGGGCATCGCGCACGGCGCGACGGTGGGCGTGTCCGCGGCCTCGCAGGGCACCGCCGCGGCCATCGCCAACGCGGCGGCGGCCGTGGGGCGGGGCGGCGTCATCCTCATCGAGCTGCACGCCCAGGGCCCCGCGGACAGCACGCCCTGTACCTGCAACCAGAGCCAGTGCAACTACATCGCGATGGAGTACTGGCAGGCCAACTACGACGCCATCGCCACGGCCACCGCCAACGGCGTCACCGTGGTGGAGGCGGCGGGCAACGGCAGCGCCAACCTGGACGAGGCCGCGTACGGCGGCGCCTTCAACCGCAACGTGCGCGACTCGGGCGCCATCGTGGTGGGCGCCAGCACCGCCACCACGCGCGTGCCCATGTGCTGGACGAACTTCGGCTCGCGCGTGGACGTGCACGGCTGGGGTGAGAGCGTGGCGTCCATGGGCTACGGCGACCTCTTCGGCTTCGCGTACGGCGAGGACCAGTACTACACGGGCACCTTCAGCGGCACCTCTAGCGCGTCGCCCATCGTCACCGGCTCGGCGCTGAGCCTCCAGGGCGTGGCGCGTGCTCGCGGCTCGGGCGCGCTCGACCCCCGCTACGTGCGCGGCCTGCTGGCGTCCACGGGCACCGCGCAGGCGGCGGATGCGCGCAACATCGGCCGGTTGCCCAACCTGCGCCAGGCCATCCAGATGATGCCGGACATCGCCTGGTCCTCGTCCGGCCCCATGGCCGGCCGGTACTGCACCCAGGTGCACGAGGCGGCGGACCCCGACACCTGGAACGACAACTTCCTGTGCTCCACGGTGAACTACGGCTTCCAGTGGAGCAGCGCGGGCCCCATCGCGGGCATGAACTGCACGCGGATCTACGAAGACGCCGAGCCCGCCGAGCACACGTGGAATGACAACTACCTCTGCGTGCCCACCAACAGCCCGCTGCAGCTGTCGTGGTCGCAGTCCGGCCCCATCGCCGGAAAGCTCTGCACGCTCATCCACGAGGCCGCGGATCCCCACGCCTGGAACGACAACTACCTCTGCTACTGATGGAGGGGTGAAACCCGGACACGCCGTGGATGGCGCGGCGTGTCCGGTGGGGCTGCTGCCGCGCCCTCCTGGGAGTCCCTCCCAGGAGGGATGGAGCGCGCTGAGTACAACGGCATCCAGAACAAGGGCGGGTCCAAGGAGATGGACCGGTTCGGCAAGTGGCTGGAGGGCAAGGACCCGAAGACGCGCAAGAGCCACTCGGACGTCTACCGCGCGCAGTTCGACAACATCCATGCCACCGCATAGAAGGCCGCGGCTGAGATGAAGGCGAAGCAGGGCATCAAGTAGGCCCCTGGCCCCGCGCGCTGCTTCGCGCTAGGGAGGGTGGCTATGTCCACCGCCCTCCAGACCCGTCCCCGGAGTGAGCTGGCCTCCGGTCGCTTTGGCCAGACCCGCTACATGATCCGCCGCAAGTTCTTCAAGCTGTTCGGCGGCGCGTTCCACATCTACGACGAGGCAGGCAACGTCGCCTTCTACTCGAAGATGAAGGCCTTCAAGTTGAAGGAGGACCTGCGCATCTACAGCGGCGAGGACATGCAGGAGGAGCTGATCACCATCCAGGCGCGCAACATCCTGGACTTCGGCGCCACCTACGACGTCACCGACGCGGCCACGGGGGAGCGGGTGGGCGCGCTGCGCCGCAAGGCCCTGAGCTCCATCCTGCGCGACACCTGGCTCATCCTGGACGTGGACGGGCAGGAGGTGGGGAAGGTGGAGGAGGACAGCATGCTGCTGGCGCTCGTGCGGCGCTTCCTCACCAACCTCCTCCCGCAGACCTTCACCGGCACGCTGGGCAGCGAGCAGGTCTTCAGCTTCCGGCAGCACTTCAACCCGTTCATCCAGAAGATCGACCTGGACTTCTCCGTGGACACGCAGCGCCGGCTGGACCGGCGTCTGGGCATCGCCGCCGCGGTGCTCCTGTGCGCCATCGAGGGCCGCCAGTCCGGCGGGTAGGGTCGCGCACGTCACCCGGAGTGGCGCGCGCGGTACTCGCGGGGGACGCAGCCGAAGCGTGCGCGGAAGGCCCGGGCGAAGCGGCCCGGGTCCGTGAAGCCGCACTCGAGCGCGGTCTCCAGCACGGACGCGGCCTTGCCTCCGCGCAACTGCTCCGCCGCGCGCTCCAGCCGGTAGCCCTGGAGATACTGATAGGGGCTCTCGCCCATGCTGGCGCGGAAGGCGCGCAGGAAGGAGTAGCGGCACATGCCCGCGGCCTTCGCCAGGTCCTCGACGCGCAAGGCGTCCGCGTAGTCCACCGCGATGCGCTCCAGGGCCCGCTGGATCCGTGCATCCCTCTGCCGGTGCACAACCTCCGGCGAGTTCCCGCGCACGAGCCCGTAGAGCAGTGAGTCCACCAGCGCGCCCATGCCCGGGTCGCTGGCGGGCACTCCGCTTTCAAGCTCCTCCATCACCAGCCGGAGGTGCGCGGTGATGCGTGAAGCCGTGGGATGGACGGCGGAGCGCGCGGGTACGCTCGCTCGGGGCCCGAGTGCTCCGGCTGCTTCCTCCAACCACATCCCGGGCAACCAGAGTTGATGGAGGACCGCCGCTCGGGCCACCTGTTACGCCGAGACCGTGCCGCGGCCTGGCTCTATGTTCCAGGGCATGCAAGCCCCTTCCTCGCAGGCGCTCCAGGTTCCCGTGCTCATCATCGGCGGCGGCCTCGTCGGGTTGTCGACCGCGCTGTTCCTCGCCCACCAGGGCGTGCGGGCGCTGGTCATCGAGAAGCATCCGGGCACGTCACTCCATCCCCGCGCCCGGGGCTTTCATGTGCGCACCGTGGAGCTGTTGCGGTCCACCTGCGCGAGGGAGGAGGTGGAGCGGGCCGGGGCCGTTCCCGAGGGCACGGTCATCGGGCACCTGGTGGCCGTCACGCTCGCGGGGCCGGTGCACTCGTGGAGGACGCAGGCGGTGTCCTCGCAGCGGACGGACCTCAGCCCGTGCCCGTTCGTCTTCCTGGGGCAGGACCGGCTGGAGCCCATCCTCCTGGAGGCCGTGAGGCGCCAGGGCGTGGAGGTGCGCTTCCGGCATGAGCTCCAGGACTTCACCCAGGACGCGGAGGGCGTGCGGGCCACGGTGCTCGACCGCGAGACGGGGGCGGTGTCCACCGTGCAGGCGGCGTATCTCATTGGCGCGGACGGCGTGCGCAGCCCGGTGCGCGAGGCGCTGGGCATCGCCCGGCGCGGACGGGGCTCCTTCGGCCACAACATCTCCACGCTCTTCGAGGCCGACCTCTCACCGGTGCAGCGGGAGGTGCCGCTGGGCTTCGCGGTGATCACGCATCCGGAGGTGGGCGGCGTCATCGTGGCGTCGGACGTGAAGGACCGGTGGATCCACGCGACGCGGCTCGATGTATCCCGGGAGACGGCCGCGGACTTCACGGAGGCGCGCTGGACGCAGCGGCTGCGCACCGTCACGGGCATCCCCGACCTGAGGCCTACGCTCCATGGAACGTTCGTCTGGGAGGCGGCGGAGCGCGTCGCGGAGCGTTTCGGTGCAGGGCGTGTCTTCCTCGTGGGAGACGCCGCGCACCAGATGCCGCCCACGGGAGGTTTTGGCGCCAACACCGGCATCCACGACGCGGCGAACCTGGCCTGGAAGCTGGCCGCGGTGTTGAACGGCCACGCGGGCCCCGGCCTGCTCGAGACATACGATGCGGAGAGGAGGCCCGTGGCCGCCGCCACCGCGAACCAGGCCGCGTTGCTCGCTTTGAAGATGGAGGGGAAGGAACTTCCACCGGACGCGGAGTTCGTCGAGGACGACGCCATCACCCTCGGATATCGCTACGGGGACGGGCCGCCGTTGCCGAAGACCTTCGTGCCCACGGGCGAACCCGGCACGCGCGCGCCCCATGTGTGGTTGGAGAATCGCACGTCGACGCTGGACCTCTTCGGCAACGGTTTCGTCCTGCTCGCGGGAAGTGACGCGTGGAGCGCTGCGGGCCGGAGACTCACGGGGCGCATGCCGCTGCGGGTCCACGAGGTCCACGGCTGGCAGCACGCGTATGGAGTCGGGGACGTGGGCGCCTGTCTCGTGCGCCCGGACGGCATGGTGGCGGCGCGGTGGAGTGAACCTGTCGTGAACGCGGAGAGCGCCCTCAATGCCGAGCTGGAGAGCCTGCTGTCTCGGCTCCCCTGAGCCGCCATCAGCGCACGCTGGCCCAGTACGGCTTGAGCGCCTCGCGGCTCGTGGCCAGCGCCGCCCTCGCGTCCGCGTTCACGGTACCGGGCGCGAAGCTGTCGTCGCGTCCCGCGAGCACCTCGATGCACGCGTGCACGGAGTTCGACAGCCCCTCCAGCGAGTAGCCACCCTCCAGCACCAGCGCCAGCTTCCCGCCGGAGACCTCCTCCGCCAGCTTGCGCACCGCCGTGCACATCGCCGCGAAGCCGCGCTCGGTGACGTCCATGCCGCCAATCGGATCCGCGCGGTGCGGGTCGAACCCCGCGGACACCAGCACCAGGTCCGGCCGGTACGCCTGCGCCACCGGGAGCAGCAGCTCCTCGAAGATCATCCCGTAGTCCGCGTCCGTGTTGCCGCCGGGCAGGCCGCAGTTCACCGTGTAGCCCTGGCCCTCTCCGCGCCCCACCTCCGGCGCCGCGCCGCTGCCCGGGTAGTAGGGGAACTGGTGCACGGACTGGTAGAGCACGTCCCTGCGCCCCCAGAACGCCGCCTGCGTGCCGTTGCCGTGATGCACGTCCCAGTCGAGCACCAGCACGCGCTCGGCCCCCAGCCGCCGGCCGGCCTCCGCCGCGATGGCGACGTTGTTGTAGAGGCAGAAGCCCATGGCCCGGCCCGGCTCCGCGTGATGGCCCGGCGGACGCACCAGCGCGAACGCGTTCTTCGCCTGCCCCGCCATCACCGCCTCCACGGCCTGGACCGCCGCCCCCGCCGCCAGCCGTGCCGCGTCGATGCTGTCCGGCGACACCGCCGTGTCTTCGTCGATGCGCTCGAAGCGGCCGCCCAGTTGCTCCATCGCGTCCAGGTGCTCCCGGGTGTGCACCGCCAGGAGCTCCGCGTCCGTGGCCGAGCGCGGGTGGGTCATCACCGTGCCCGCGACGGGGTTTCGCGCCAGCACCTGGAGGATGCGCCGCAGCCGGGCGGGCGACTCCGGGTGGCCCTCACCGGCGTCATGCTGGAGGAAGAGCGGGTCGGTGAGCAGCAGCGTCGCGGTCATCCCCTGGACCTTACGCATCCAGCCCGCGGGAACCCAGCGTCCGTCCCTGGCGGGCGGAGAGGTCCGTTCCTTGCCCTGGACGGGCCACCCTCCCTACAGTGCGCGGGCCTTGCCATATCGCCTCAAGAAACCCGGTCTCCGGGGCATCCTCCTGGGTTCGTTCGGACTCGCGCTGGCCGTCATCCTGGGGACGCTCTACTTCGTCGTCCCCCGCCAGGTGGGCAACCACCTGAGGGAGCGCATGGCCCTGCACGCCCACGGCAAGGCCCAGGAGGTGAAGGCCCTGGTCGAAAAGCAGGCGAACACCCAGCCGGTCCCCAACCTGGACGGGCTCTACCTGCAGGATGACGACTTCAGCGTCGTGGCGGTGCTGGACGCCCAGGGGGTGCCCCGCGCCACCTTCCCCGCCCCCCCGCCCGCCTGGTTCCGCAAGGGCCTGGAGGAGCGCCTCCAGCAGCGGCCCCTCCCGCAGCTGGAAGAAATGGTTTTCGAGGATCGCGGCTGGGCGGTCTCCGAACCGGTTTCGCTCGCGGGCGGTGTGCCCGGCGAGGTCGTGGTGGTGGTGGACGGAGCCAGGCTGGAGGGCGTGCTCCAGGCGCTGCGCCAGACGGTGCTGCTGGCGTTCCTCGTGGGCCTGGTGCTCTTCCTCCTGGTGGCGTTCCTCATCTCGCGCGCGTTCATCCTCCATCCGCTGGACGCGATGATGTCCATGGCGCGCAAGCTGGCGGAGGCCGACCTCACCGGCCGCGTGGAGGTGCGCAACAACAAGGACGAGCTGGGGCAGCTGGCGGAGGCCCTGAACCGCATGGGGCAGTCCTGGCGCGACACGCTGGGCCGCGTGCGCGGCGTGTCCGACGTGGTGGCCGGCGTCATCGAGCAGATCCACCGCACCGGCACCACCGTGTCCTCCGGCGCGGGCACCGTGCAGGCCCGCGTGGAGGAGACGTCCTCCTCCATGGTGCAGATGATGGCCAGCCTGCGCGGCATCGCGGAGAACGTGGAGGTCCTCTACCAGAGCGCGGAGGAGAGCAGCTCCTCCATCATGGAGATGGCCGCCACCAACGACGAGGTGGCGGAGAACGTCCAGGCCATGGCCGCCAGCGTGGAGGAGACCACCAGCGCCATCGAGGAGATGACGTACTCCATCAAGGAGGTGGCCAAGAACATCGAGGACCTCTCCGCGTCCACGGAGGACACGTCCTCGGCCATCAGCCAGATGGACGCCGCCATCGGCCAGGTCGACGCCAACGCCAACGAGACGGCCCGCCTGTCCGAGCAGGTCTTCGAGGACGCGCAGACCGGCGTGGAGGCCCTGCGCAAGACGCTCTCCGGCATCGACCGCATCAAGGAGACCAGCCGCACCGCCGCGGGCGTCATCGACAGCCTGGGCCGGCGCATCAGCGAGATTGGCAACATCCTCAACGTCATCGACGACGTGGCGGAGCAGACGAACCTCCTGGCCCTCAACGCCGCCATCATCGCGGCGCAGGCGGGCGAGCACGGCAAGGGCTTCGCGGTGGTGGCGGAGGAGATCAAGGACCTGGCCGAGCGCACCGGCGCGTCCACCAAGGAGATCGCCGAGCTCATCCGCGGCGTGCAGGAGGAGAGCCGCAACGCCGTGGTGGTGATGAACCAGGGCGTCAAGAGCGTGGAGGAGGGCGTGCAGCTGGGCCGCGAGGCGGAAGGCGCCCTGCGGAAGATCAACGACAGCACCCAGAAGTCCACGCAGATGGTGAAGGCCATTGCCCGCGCCACCGTGGAGCAGGCGCGCGGCAGCAAGCAGGTGACGGCCGCCATCCACCGCATCTCCGCCACCGTGTCGATGATCTCCCAGGCCTCCAATGAACAGGCCCGGGGCGGCGAGCAGATCATGAAGAGCGCGGAGCGGATGAAGACGCTCACCCAGCACGTGCAGCGCTCCAGCCAGGAGCAGGCGCACGGCAGCAAGCAGATCACCCGCTCCATCGAAAGCATCAACGAGATGGTCACCCACCTGAACCGCGCCCAGAAGGAACAGACCAAGGGCAGCGAGCAGGTGCTCAAGGCGGTGGAGACCATCAAGGGCGTGTCCGAGCACCAGACGCGCTCGGTGCGCCAGTTGGAAGAGGCCATCGACAACCTCACGCGCCAGGCGGAGATCCTCCGGGCGGAGGTCCGCCGCTTCCGCGTCTGACGCCCAAGCCGTCCCCCGAAGGCCTCCATGCCCGAGTCGCCCGAATCCGCCGCCGCCTCCTCCCGTCCCGTCTCCGAGCGCGCCGTGGTGCTGCTCATCGGCGCGGTGCAGTTCGTCAACATCCTCGACTTCGTGATGGTGATGCCGCTGGGCCCGGACTTCGCGAAGGGGCTGGGCATCGAGTCCTCGCACATCGGGACCATTGGCGGCAGCTACACCGCCGCCGCGAGCGTGGCGGGGCTCCTGGGCGGCTACTTCCTGGACCGCTTCGACCGGCGCAAGGCGCTGGCCGTGTGCATGCTGGGGCTCGTCGCGGCCACCGCGGCGGGGGGCCTGGCGCTGGGGCTGTCCACGCTGCTGCTCGCGCGGGTGTGCGCGGGCATCTTCGGCGGGCCGGCGACGGCGCTGTCCCTGTCCATCATCGCGGACCTCATCCCGGTGGCGCGCCGGGGCCGGGCGCTGGGCGCGGTGATGGCGGCCTTCTCCGTGGCCTCCGTGGTGGGCGTGCCCCTGGCGCTGAAGGTGGCGGAGGCCGGCGGCTGGCGGCTGCCCTTCTTCGTGGTGGCGGCGCTGGGCCTGATGGTGGTGGGGGCCGCGCTGGGGTTCCTGCCGCCGGTGCGCGGGCACCTGAAGCCCGGGGGCGGCGCGGCGAAGGCCCCGGGCATGGGGGCGCTGCTCTCCCACCCCGACGTGCGGCTGTCCTACCTGATGACGGCGCTGGTGATGATGAGCAGCTTCATCGTCATCCCCAACATCTCCGCCTACCTCCAGCAGAACCTGGGCTACCCGCGCGACCGGCTGTGGATCATCTACTTCGCGGGCGGCCTCGTGAGCTTCGTCACCCTGCGGCTGACGGGGCCGCTGGTGGACCGCTTCGGCTCCTTCCGCGTGGGCACGGTGGGCGTGGTGCTGGCGGCCGTCACCACCTACGTGGGCTTCGTGGCGTACCCCGCGTGGCTGCCCATCCCCGCGCTGTTCATGGTCTTCATGCTGGCCATGGGCGTGCGCAACGTGGCGTACAACACGCTCACCTCGCGCGTGCCGGACAACCCGGTGCGCGCGCGCTTCATGTCGCTGCAGTCCGCCACCCAGCACATGGCCTCCGCGCTGGGGGCCTTCCTGTCGTCGCGCCTGCTGGTGGACCTGCCGGACGGGACGCTGGGCGGTATGGACACCATCGCCTGGGTGTCCATCGGGCTGGCGGCGGGGGTGCCCGTCATGTTGCGGGTGGTGGAGGGGCGGGTGCGCTCGCGTGAGCAGGCCCGGGCCCTGGCGGTCCCCCCGGCCCAGGGGCTGGCGGCGCCGCTGTCTGCGGAGGCCCAGCCCCACGGCTGATGGGGCAATGTGCCCCAGGCACGGCCGCCCGCCTCCCGGACGCATGGCCGGACGGACGCTGGATGGTCGCTGACGGTTGCGCGGGCCGCCGGTGGGCGCGATAACGCCGGGGCATTCCCTCCAAGGGGAAGAAGACCACCCATGTTCAACATCGGCGCAGGCGAAATGGTGTTCATCCTGGTGGCCGCGCTGATCGTGCTCGGCCCCCAGCGGCTGCCTGAGCTGGCGCGGGCCATTGGCAAGTTCATGCGCGAGTTCCGCCGGCAGACGGACGACGTCCGCAACGTGGTGGAGCGCGAGTTCTACGCCATGGACCAGGAGTTCGAGCGCGAACCCCCGCCGCGTCCGGGCACGCGCGTGCCGTCCCCGCCGCCGGAGCTGGCCCCGTCCACCCTCCCGGACGCTGCCCCGGCCAACGTGCTCGCCGAGCCCGCGCCCGCGCTCATCGCGACGGTGGACCCGGCGAACGTTCCCGCGCCCTCCGAGGCCGCCGCGGAGGCCCCTGTCGCCGGTCCGCCGCAGGCTTCGGCGGAGACGGGGGCCGCGCCGGCGCAGGACGAGAACGGGATTCCGCAACTCGCCCCCATCCCGGGCACGGTGGCGCGCAACGCGCCGAAACGGAGCTGAGCCCTGAACCGCCAAGGGGTTGACCTGTCGGATTTGCGCATGAGCCTGTCGGAGCACCTCACGGAGCTCCGCTCGCGGCTCATCAAGTGTTCGCTCGCGGTGCTCGTGCTGGGCGCCGTGTCGCTGGTGTTCGCCAAGCCCATCTTCGGCGTGTTGATGCGGCCGGTGCTGGACGCGCTGCCCCCGGACGGGCGGTCGCTCGTCTACACATCCGGCATCGAAGAAATCAACGTGCTGATGAAGGTGGGCGTGTACTGCGGCATCTTCCTCACCACGCCCGTCATCCTCTGGCAGATCTGGGGCTTCGTGTCGCCGGGGCTCTACCCGGAGGAGCGCAAGTACGCCTCGCCCTTCGTGGTGCTGGGCTCCGTCGCGTTCATCGTGGGCGCGCTGTTCTGCTACTTCCTGGTGCTGCCCAACATGTTCAAGTTCCTCCTCAACGAGGAGGAGACCATCGCCCTGGAGCAGCGCGTGGAGGCGGCGCGCCTGGGCGCCGAGGACGCGCTGCGCTTCCTGCGCATTGGCGAAGTGGAGCGCGCCGGCCACCTGGCCAAGGAGACCAGCGCCGCGCTCACCGCCGCGGGTGACGGTCAGGTGCTGGACCCGCAGGTGGCCTCCGCGAAGAGCGTGGAGCTGACGGCCCGGCTCAAGGGCCTGGGCGACCTCCTGGACGCGGCGTCGGACGGGCTGGGCGTGCCCGCGCGCGGCGTGCTGCGCCAGGCGGTGGAGAAGCGCGTGGAGGCGGTGACGGCCTTCGGCAAGCAGGACTACGTCGCGTCGGAGACCGCCATGGACCAGGCGGCGAGCCTGCTCGCGGGGGTGGCGCCCACGCGCGCGGAGGAGATGGCCAACATGTGGCGGCTCCAGAAGGAGCTGGCCCGGGGCCACGCGGAGTCCGAGGCCGCGCGCTGGACGCGGCCCATGCTGACCATGGACGAGCAGCTGTCGCTGGTGCTGCTGCTCATCCTCGCCTTCGGCGTCATCTTCGAGTTGCCGCTGGTGATGGCGCTGCTGGGCATCGTCGGGGTGGTGCAGTCGCGGTGGCTCTTCCGCTACCAGCGCCACGCGTTCGTGGTGTGCCTCATCGCGGCGGCGGTGCTGACGCCCACGGGTGACGTGGTGAACCTGTCGCTCATGGCCGGCCCCATGCTGCTCTGCTACGAGCTGGGCGTGCTGGCGGTGTGGCTCATCGAGAAGCGCCGTGGGAAGGCGGAGGCCTCCACGGACATCACCCCGGCGGCGTAGACTCCGGCGCGCATGAAGAGCCCTGCCGCGCGCTTTCTGATGGACCTGCGCTACCTGCGCGCGCTGTCGCGCAGGTTCCGCAGCACGTTGCTGCTGGCGGTGGCCATCTTCGGCCTGGGGCCGGCCGCGTACCACTGGCGCTACGTGGGGGCGAGCGGCGAGCACGTCTCCTATGGCGAGGCGCTGCACCACGTCTACTTCCTGCTCTTCGGCCAGCCCTCGCTGCCCTACGTGAGCGACTGGCTGGTGGAGAGCCTGAACATCCTCATCCCGCCCATCAGCATCGCGCTGGTGGTGGATGGCGTGGTGCGCTTCGCGTACCTCTTCTTCGCGCGGCACAAGAACGACAAGGAGTGGGTCTCCGTGGTGTCTGAAACGATGAAGGGCCACGTCGTGGTGTGCGGCGCGGGACGCGTGGGCTACCGCGTGGTGACGCAGCTCCTGGAGATGGGCAAGGACGTCATCGTCGTGGAGAAGCGCGAGGACGCGACGTTCGTCTCCGCGCTGCGCGACGAGAACGTGCCGCTGCTCATCGACGACACGCGCAGCCCGCTGTGCCTGCCGCGCACGAACGTGAAGAAGGCCTCCGCCATCGTGTGCGCCACGGACGACGACCTGGCGAACCTGAACATCGCGCTGGACGCTCGGCGGCAGAACCCCGGCATCCGCGTGGTCATCCGCCTGTTCGACGACGACCTGGGCGCGAAGGTGCGTGACACGTTCAAGGCGGAGGCCCTGTCCAGCTCCTCGCTGGCCGCACCCGCCATGGCGATGGCGGCGCTGGACCCGCGGCTCATCCACTCCTTCCGGATTGGCAAGCACCTGATGGTGGTGTCGCTGTTCGAGGTGCGGGAAGGGCTGCCAGGGATGAACATCTCCCAGGTCCGAGACCGCTTCGGCGGGCTGGCCCTGTCGCTCATCCGCGGGGACGAGGAGACGCTGCACCCGAACGGAGACGTGGTGCTCCAGGTGGGGGACCAGCTCACGGTCCAGGCGTCCTATCCGGAGTACTGCGCTCTGCGCGCCTTCACCGGCGAGGCGGACGCGCCGGCGTACGCGGACCACGACAACTTCCTCATGCCGGGCTACCGCCCCACGGGGTGAGCGGCCCGCGCCGGCGCGCGGCCTGCGGCGACTCGCCGCACGCGGGGGGCTCCTGCTTCGCCACCACACGCCGCCACCAGCAGGGTTTCCGAGCACGGCTGGCCCGTCAGACGAGGGCGCATCGTTTCCTCTCGGGTTTGTAGAACCAGCGCAGGCAGACAGGGGCGTCTATGTCGACGGGTCGGACAGCGGAGGGTGGATATCAGGCTGGGGCGCGGCGCTCGTTCGCGGTGGGCTCGGAGATGGCGTGGGCCGCCTGGGGCGAAGCCACGGGGCTGGTGCGGTGGTTGGGGGCGTGCTCCCAGGCGCTGACGGAAGGTGCGCAGGCCGAGCTCGCGGACGGGACGCGCGTCCAGGTGGTGCGTCAGGTTCCGCCCAAGCAGCTCCGCCTGCGCCTGGAGCGTGACGAGTGGCCCCGCGCGCGCACCGTGCAGCTGCGGGTGTTGCCGTCGGTGCATGGCGTCACCGTGGCGCTGCACGCGGAGGGGCTGCCTGATGCGGGCGTGCGTGAGGAGCTGCTGTCGCGCTGGACGCGGGCGCTGGAGAGCTGGAATGCGTTCTCCGGGAGGACCGTGGAGGTGAATCGCGAAGGAGCTCCGACGCGCGAGCCCGCGGGCAAGAAGGGCGCGCGGAAGCCTCCCGCGTTGGAGAAGGGCCTCGCGGAGCAGACCGCGGCCTCGCTGAAGAAGCAGGGGCCCTCGAAGCGCATGAAGAAGGCCGTGGCCGCGAAGCAGCCCCGGGCCGAGAAGAAGGCCGCGCCGGTGAAGAAGGCCGTTGCCAAGAAGGCCCGGGCCGCGAAGAAGGCCGCGACGCCCTCGCGGGCCGGACGCCGAAAGACGACGTCCCGCCGCTCGAAGTAGGGCGCAGCGCGGCTGGTGACCGCTGTTCGCGAGCGGTGACTCCAGTCACCAGGGACGGGGCCCGGTCCGTCCCTCCGCGCCTGGCGCTTCTCCAAGGACATCAAGCACTTGGGTTCAAGCGGGGGCAGTCCGTGGGCTGGCATGGCCCCTGCTGTAGGGGGTCCTCGTCAGACGCACTCCCGCTCTCGAGGAAATCCCCATGGCCATCTCGCCCACGTCCGCCCGCTCCGCTTCCTTCCGCGTCCCCTCCCAGGACTTCGCTTCCCGCCCGGATGCCGTGTCCGGCGCCCGCGTGCAGGGCGGCCACTGCCCGAAGCCGGGCTCGGGCCGGGTGTCCCCGTTCCAGCAGGACGGCTTCAGCGCGGGCCCCTCGAAGGGCGCGCAGTGGAAGCAGTTCGCGGAGGGGCTGGAGGACGTGGTGAAGCAGATGCAGCAGCTCGTCCAGCTGCTCCAGGGCCAGATGGCTGGCGCCGCCTCCGCGGGCGGCGCGGCTGGCGCCGATGCGGTGTCGGGCGTGTCCAGCGCGGGCGATGCGGCGGGCGTGGAGGGTTCGTCGAGCGCGGGTGGCTCGTTCGACGCGGGTGACTCGTTCGACGCGGGTGACGCGTCCCAGGCCGGCGGCGCTCAGTCGGCCGACTCGGTGGGGGGCGAGGTCCCGCAGGGCCAGGTGGGTGACTGGATCAAGCAGGCCATGGAGATCCTCAAGGCCAACGGCGTCCCGACGGACAAGATGAACCCGCAGGACATCGCGAAGATCATCGAGCACGAGTCCAGCGGCAACCCCAACGCCATCAACCTCACGGACCAGAACGCCAAGGATGGCCACCCCTCCATCGGCCTGATGCAGACCATCCAGTCGACCTTCGATGCGTTCAAGGTCCCGGGCCACGACAACATCCGCAACCCGGTGGACAACATCGTCGCGGCCGTGCGCTACGCGGTGGACCGCTACGGCTCCGTGTCCAACACGCCGGGCATCCAGGCGATGAACGGCGGCAGCGGCTACGTCGGCTACTGAGCCGCTGGCCAGGCGCGGGGGCTCACCGCCCCCGCAGGTTCTGGGCAATCTTCAGGATGTCCGCGAGCACGCCGGCCGCCGTGACAGGCCCGCCCGCGCCCGCGCCCTGCACCAGCAGCGGGTAGTCCGCGTAGCGCTCCGTGGAGAAGGCCACGAACGCCTCCGAGCCGCGCAGCCGCGTCGCCGGATGCTCCTTCGCCACGGCCACCGGGCCCACGCGCAGCACGCGCCCGTCCTTCGCCGCCGGGTCGATGCGCGCCAGGTAGCGCAGCACCTTGCCCTCCGCGCGCAGCCCCTCGATGCGCGAGGTGAACGTCCGGTCCAGCTTCTCCAGCCCCGTGAGGAAGCGCTCCACGTCCGCCTCCTCCAGGGACTCGTGCGGGACGAAGGGCTCCACCTCCACGTCCTCCAGGGACAGCTCCAGTCCCAGCTCCCGCGCGAGGATGAGCGCCTTGCGCGCCGCGTCCGTGCCGGCCAGGTCCTCGCGAGGATGTGGCTCCGTGAAGCCCTTCTCGCGCGCGGTGCGCACCGCCTTCGACAGCGGCACCCCGTCCATCAGCTGCTGACTCAGGTACCCGAGCGTCCCGGAGAACGAACCCTCCACGCCGTGCACCCGGTCCCCGGTGCGCACCAGGTCCTTCAGCGTCTGGATGACCGGGAGCCCCGCGCCCACCGTCGTCTCGTAGTGGTACGCGCGGTGGTTCAGGTGCGCCGTGCTCCGCAGCCGTTCCCACACGTCGAGCGGCTGCGTCAGCGGCTTCTTGTTCGCCGCCACCACGTGGATGCCGCTGCGGAGCGCCTCCAGGTACAGCGCCTCCATGCCCTCCGCCGCCGTGCAGTCCACCAGCACCGGCACCGGCAGCCGGCGCAGCGGCTCCAGCAGCGCGCGCACCACGGGCGGCGACGCGCCCTCGGGCACGGACTGGATGCGCTCGCGCCACTGCTTCAGCGGGATGCCCTCCGGTGAGAAGAGCACCCGCCGGCTGTCCGCCAGGCCCACCAGGTTGAGCTGGATGCCGTGCCCTTGCGCCAGCGTCTCCTGGAGCGTGCGCAGTTGTTCCAGCAGCTGGCTGCCCACCACGCCATGGCCCAGCACCAGCAGGCTCACCTCTTCGTGCGCGAAGTGGAAGGCCGCGTGCACCGTACGCACCGTCAGCGCCGTCTCCGCCCCGTCCACGATGAACGAGATGGAGCGAGCGCTCGCCGTCTGCGCGATGGCGCGCACGTTGATGCCCAGCGCGCCCAGCGGCTGGAACAGCCGTCCCGCTACGTTCGCGCCCTGGCCCATGGCCTCCGCCACCAGCGCCACCTGGGTCACCGGCGCGCGCACCTGGGGCGGCTGCAAGGCGCCGCGCTCCAGCTCCGGGGCCAGCTCGCGCCGCAGCACCTCCTCCGCCCGGGCCGCGTGCGCCCTGCGCAGCACCACCGCCACCGAGCGCCCCGGAGACGACTGCGCCGCCATCCACGCGTCGATGCCCGCGGCCTCCAGGGCCTGCAACGCGCGAGGCCCTACCGGCCGCGCCGCCTCCTCCGTGCCGCCCTCCAGCCCCAGCAGCGCCAGGTCCTCCAGGGACACCACGCACGTGGGCACGCTGCCGTTGCCCGCGCCGCGCACGTCGATGAGCGTGCCGGGTTCATCCGGCTGTTGCAGGTGGCGCACGCGCAGCGGGATGTCGGCGTCGCGCAGCGTGGACAGCGCGCGCGGGTGCAGCGTGGGCAGGCCCAGGTACACCAGCTCCAGCGCCTCCGTGTAGCTCAGGTGCGGCACCGGCCGGGCGTCCGCCACGTGCAGCGGATCCGCCGTCATCACCCCGGGCACGTCCGTCCACAGCGTCAGCGGCGTACCCAGCAGCACGGCCAGCACCGCCGCGGTCTCGTCCGCGCCCTCCACGCCCAGCGTCGTGGAGCGCCCATCCCGCGACGTGCCCCGGCCACCCGCGTGCAACGTGAGCCGTCCCTCCCACGCTGGCCGCAGCGTCGCCACCCGGGAGCGGGTGTGCTCGCGGTTCACGCGCGCGTGCCCGGGCTCTCCGTCCGTCACCGTCCAGTCCGCCGCGTCCACCTCCAGCGACGGTACGCCGCGCGCACCCAAGAGCTTCGCCAGCAGCGCCGCCGTCAGCCGCTCGCCGGTGCCGCGCACCACGTCCTCCAGCGCGGGCCGCCGTTCACGCACCAGGCTGGCGCCATCCAGTGCTCGGCGCGCGGGCTCCAGCAGCGATGCCAGCGTGCGAGTGCCGTCCGCCTCCACCGACGTGGAGCCCGGGGGCGCGCCCAGCCGGCGCTCCGCCTCCTCCAGCATCAGCAGGCCCCGCGCGAGCAGGCCATCCAGCTCCTGCCGGGCCAGGGAGGAGTTGCCCTTCAACGCGATGGACAGCGCGGACTCCAGCCCCGTGACGAGCCAGGGCGGTGACGACACGATGGCGGCGCGCGTGGTGCCCGCGTCGCGGCGAGACAGGTGCGTGGCCACGGACGCGAGTCCCTGGGCGGTGTCGAGGAGGAACGGTGCGTAGCGGGTGATGCTCACTGGGGCGGTCATGAAGTCTTCCGGGCGCGGACGCCGGCAAGGGAGGAAAGGCGGGCATCGCGGCCCACGCCCGGAGGCAGGGCCAGCGCGCGGACCAACAGGGGCGCGAGCGCGTCCCATTCGATGAGGAAGCCGTCGTGGCCGTGCGCGCTGCACAGGGCCGCGTACTCGGCATGCAGTCCCTGCGCGCGCAGGCGCCGGGAGAGGTTCTTCATGTGCTCGGGCGGGAAGAGCACGTCCCGGTCGATGCCGATGGCGAGCGTGCTCGCGCGAATGCGGTCCACGCCGGGACCTCCCTTGGGCGTGGGCACGCGCGAGAGGTCGTGGTGATCCATGGCGCCCAGCAGCGCCAGGTAGGACCGCGCGTCGAAGCGCGCCTCCAGCTTCCGGCCCTGGTGTTCCAGGTAGCTCTCCACCGGATACAGCGCGCGCGATGACCAGGCCTGGGGCCTCGGCTGGAGCGCCTCCAGTCCGGCCTCCGCGCGATAGGTGAGCGTCGCCAACTGGCGCGCCAGCTCCAGGCCGCGCCTCGGGGACTCGGGATACTCGGGGTCGAGCAGGATGGCCTGCCGGGCCACGTGGTTCCAACCCACCACCCACGCGGACGCGGCCTCCGCCGTCGCGATGGGCACCATGCGCTGGAAGCGCTCCGGCGCGAGCGCCGACAGGCACAGCACCACCATGCCGCCCAGCGAACCGCCGATGACGAGCGCCACCTCGTCCACGCCCAGCGCGTCCAGCGCCGTGAGGATGGAGCGCGCCTGGTCCCAAGGCGTAATGGTCGCGGGCAGGCTGCGCTCATCCAGGCGCAGGTCGCCCTTGGGCAGCACCGGCGCCGGGCCGAAGCGCGTGTCGTCGGTGCGCAGCGGGAAGCCCTCGTCCGCGGGGCCGGAGGTGCCGTAGCAGGAGCCCAGGTTGTTGAAGCACAGCAGCCGCACGCGCGTCGGATCCAACGGCCTTCCACGCCCGATGACGGGCGCCCACCAGCCGCCTTCACCTCCGGCGTTCATGTCCCCGGTGAGTGCGTGCACCAGCAGCACGGTGGGCACCGCGTCCGGTGCGCGTCGGGGGCCGGTGCGGCGCGCGTCGGTGGCGGCGTCGCGCAGCTCGGAGGCGGACCTCCGGACCACGCGCAGCCGGCCTTCGCGCGTCGCCTCGTCGGAATGCACGCGCGCGCGGGACTGCAACCACGCGAGGTCCTCCGGGGGCCCCCACCACCAGCCGCGCACGAGGTGGGGCGCCACGCGGGCGCCGGCCTCCAGCGGCAGGTCCGGCAGCGACAGGTCGAAGACGCGCGGGGTCTCCGCGCGCGGGGGCACTTCCTGGCCAGGCCTCACGGGTCGCATGGCGTCAGACCGCGCTCAGGGCCTGATCGAGGTCGGCCACGATGTCGTCCAGGTGCTCCAGGCCCACGGACAGGCGCACCAGGTCGTCGGTGACGCCCGTGCTGGCGCGCTCCTCCGGGGTGAGCTGTTCGTGCGTGGTGGACGCGGGGTGGATGATGAGCGAGCGCGTGTCGCCGATGTTCGCGAGCAGGCTCCACAGCTTCACGCCATCAATCACCTTGCGCCCCGCGGACAGGCCGCCCTTCACGCCGAAGGTGACGAGCCCGCCGAAGCCGCCCTGGAGGTACTTCTTCGCGTTGAGGAACGAGGGGTCGTCCTCCAGCCCCGGGTAGCGCACCCACTCCACCTTCTTGTGCTGCTTCAGCCACTTCGCCACCGCGAGCGCGTTCTGCGAGTGACGCTCCAGCCGCAGCCGCAGCGTCTCCAGGCCCAGGATGAACGCGTGCGCGTTGAAGGGGCTGAGCGCGGGGCCGATGTCGCGCAGGCCCTCCAGCCGGGCCTTGAGGATGTAGGCCGCGGGCCCGAAGGCCTCGCGCAGGCGCAGGCCGTGGTAGCCGGGGTTGGGCTCGGTCAGCTCCGGGAACCGGCCGTTCTCCCAGGGGAAGTTGCCGCCGTCCACGATGACGCCGCCAATGGAGGTGCCGTGCCCGCCGATGTACTTCGTCGCGCTGTGCAGCACGATGTGCGCGCCGTGCTTCAGCGGGTTGAAGAGGGCAGGAGACAGCGCGGTGTTGTCCACGAAGAGGGGCAGGCCCGCTTCGCGCGCCACGGCGCCAATGGCGTCGAAGTCCGGCACGTCCAGGCGCGGGTTGCCCAGCGACTCCAGGTAGAGCGCCTTCGTCTTCGGGCCAATGGCCTGGCGGAACGCGTCCGGGTTGCCCGCGTCCACGAACTTCGTGGTGATGCCCAGCCGAGGGAGCGTCACCTTGAAGAGGTTGTACGTGCCGCCGTAGAGGCTGGCGCCGGAGACGATTTCATCCCCTGTCTTGAGGATGTTGAGGATGCCCAGCGTCTGCGCGGCCTGTCCGGACGCGACCGCGAGCGCGCCCACGCCCCCTTCGAGCGCGGCGATGCGCTTCTCGAAGACATCCGTCGTGGGGTTCATGATGCGCGTGTAGATGTTGCCGAACTCCTTCAGGCCGAAGAGCGCGGCGGCGTGGTCCGCGTCGCGGAAGCGGTAGCTGGTGGTCTGGTAGATGGGCACCGCGCGCGAGCCCGTGGTGGGGTCGGGCGAATAGCCGGCGTGCAGCGCGAGCGTGTCAGGGTGCAGCGGACGTTCGTTGGGCGTGCTCATGGCAAGGGACTCCTGTTCGCGTCGCTCCGGAGGGAACGCGCGTGCGTGAAGGCAGACGGGTGGTGGGGACGTCAGGGCACTGCGGGCGGCGGGGAGGACTTCAGGACTTCAGTGGGCGCTGCGACGCTCCTCGGCAGGGATGCGAGAGCGGAGGCCCGGAACGACGAAGCCCACCGACCCTCGCGGGTGGGTGGGCTCCGGTTGGCTCGCCAGGGGCAGGCTGTGCGTCAGCCTACCGCGGCGGGCAAGGGCCCACCCGGAACAGGCATCGAACACATGCACATGGCGGAGGTGACGAACATTCTGCGAGAAGAAGTAGACGCGATGCCACGAGCTGTCAAGCCACCCTCCGGAAGCAGCGTGCGCATGTCGCGGGCCCGTGACACGGATTCCCTGCGTATCCCCAGAATGAAGTCCTCCTCCCGCCATGCCCTGCTGGCCAGTCTCTTTCTCGCCGCGTGCTCCAAGCCCGCGCCGCCCACGTCCGTGAACCTGCGAAAAGGCTTCCAAACCCAGTTGAAGGTAGAGCCCGCGCGGCGTGCTCCCGCGCCCACGCCGCCGAAGGAGCTCTTCGAGTTGGTGCGCTATCCCGCGCCGCTGGGCAGCAACGCGGCCTACGTCACGCCGGTGCGCGAGGGCGCGAAGCGGCCGGCGGTGGTGTGGCTCCACGGTGGCATGGACTTCGGGATCGACGGCCTCGCGTGGGCTCCGTCGCCCCGGAGCAATGATCAGAGCGCGCGGGCCTTCCGCGAGGCGGGGCTCGTGTTGATGCTGCCGTCGCTGCGCGGGTCCAACGACAACCCGGGCGCGTGCGAATACTTCCTGGGCGAGGTGGACGACGTGGTCGCCGCCATCGACTTCGTGGCGCAGCGCCCGGACGTGGACCCGGCGCGCGTCTACGTGGCGGGGCACAGCACGGGCGGGACGATGGCGCTGATGGCGGCGGTGCTGTCACCGCGCCTGAAGGGTGCCTACGTGTTCGGCCCGGTGCATGACGTGTCGGAGTACGCGCCCTATGTGCCGCTGCTGGGGCGGGCTCGGGGCACGGAGCTGTGGCTGCGCAACCCGGTGAGCTACGTGGAGCACCTGCGCGTGCCCACGCAGGTCATCGAGGGCTCGGACCACGGAAACATGGACGCGTTCGAACCGCTGCGCGTGGCGGCGAAGGGCGCGCCGCTGTCGTTCCTCGCGGTGCCGGGCGCCACGCATTTCAGCGTGCTCGCGCCGGTGACGGAGGTGCTGGCGAAGCGGCTGATGGAGGCGAAGGCGGAGGCGCCCGCGGTGCGGCTCACGGACGCGGAGGTCCGCGCGGCCGTCGCCGCGGAACATGAGTAGACCGCGTCAGCGCACGTGCGCATTCGCGGAGTAGGGCGGCACGGGGCCCAGGAAGCCGGGCTGGGCCTTCACGCGCTCCAGCCATGCACGCACGGACGGGTAGGGCGCCAGGTCCACACCCGCCTCCGGCGCCAGGTGCGTGTACGCGAAGAGGCAGAGGTCCGCGACGGTGTAGCGCTCGTCCACCAGGAACGTGTGCTTGCCCAGGTGACGCTCCAGCGCACCCAGCGCGCGCTCACCGTTCTGCACGCGATTGCGGAGCACCTCCGACTGTGGCGATTGCCGGCCGGTGAGGAGCCAGAAGCGCGCGGTGCCGAGGTTCGGCTCCACGGTGTTCTGCTCGAAGAACATCCACTGGTGCACCTGCGCGCGAGCGAAGCGGTCCTCGGGCAGCAAGCGCGTGCCCTCCGCCAGGAACAACAGGATGGCGTTGGACTCCGCGAGGAACCGTCCCGGCTCCGGCTCCAGCACCGGGATGCGGCCGTCCGGGTTCTTGTTCGCGTGGAAGTCCGCCGTGTGGCTCTCTCCCGCGAAGATGTCCACCGGCACCAGCTCGTATGCGATTCCAAGCTGAGCGAGCAGCGTGCGGATCTTGTAGCCGTTCGCGGAAGGCAGATAGTCGTAGAGGCGCATCCGGACTCCGGAAAAGAGGATGCACCTCACGCTAGGGGCTTAATGGGTCCCGCGCACTCCGCTTCTTGCGATGGAATCACCGCGAGAAGCGGAGCGGGGGAGGCCGCCGTTACTGCGCGGTGGCCTCGTTCCACACTTCCGTGACGCGGCCCACCTGGTCGAACGCGCAGTGCGCCGCGCCGGGGATGACCTTGTCGCTCACCGGGAACTGGAGCCCGCCGAAGTACGCCTTCGCGTCCTGGATGTCGTTGTAGAGGAAGTCCTGGTCGCCGTAGGTGAAGTAGAACCTCGTGCCGCCGCGCAGCGTCGCGTTCGACGCGTCCCAGTCCATGTTGCCCGTCCACGGCTTCTCACCGCCGCAGCTCAGCGCGTAGATGCCCGGGTAGCGGTCGCCGTAGCGGGGCAGGAAGCTGGCCGTCAGCTCGATGGAGCCGCCCGACGAACCGCCGAAGAGGATGGGGCCGTCCTGGATGTCCCAGCCCTTGCGCAGCGCCTCGATGAGCGACACCAGCTCCGCCGCGTTCCGCCCCTCCAGGTCGCGCGCCTCCACCGGCGCGTCCGTGGTGCAGTCCGTGCGCTCCGGCACCGTCCACCACGCGCACTTGTTGGGCGCGAGCGCCGTCACGTAGAGCGTGTTGTGCCCGTAGGTCCAGCCGCCGTGCGTGAACAGCGAGCGAGGGCTTCCGCCATTGGAGCCGGTGTATGTGAGCGCGCCGTCACCGTGCAGGTAGATGGCCAGCCGCATGGGCCCGGGCGTGATGCCCTGCTTCGGCTCGATGTACTTCACCTCCGTCGCGCCCACCTGGGACACGCAGTACGTCAGCGTGCCCGCGTCCGTGTTCACCGTGCCGGTCTTGCGGCACGCGAGCTTCCCGGAGCCGTGCGAGCTGCCCGTGCCTGCGTCCGTCCCGGCATCCGTCCCGGCGTCCGTCCCCGCGTCCATCCCGGCATCCGTGCCCGCGTCCGTGCCCGCATCCACCTCAGTCCCAGCGTCCGTGCCGGCGTCCACGTCCGAGCCCGCGTCGTGGCCCGCGTCGGTGGTGGGGTGGGTGCCGGAGTCAGGCGTGACTTCATCGGGGTCGTCGGAACACGCGGACAAGCCCAGGGCGAGGACGGCGGCGAGGACGAAGCGGGACATGGTGACTCGAAGGAGGGGAGGCGGCGCCTCTGTTCAGCAGCGAGTATAGCGGGTATAGATTTCCAATCAGGAAAGGAAATTCTTCCATGACTGAACGCGTGAACCTGATGGCGCCGGAAGTCCGGGCCAATCCCTACCCCGTCTACGCGGAGCTGCGGCGCAACGCGCCCGTGTGTCAGGTGGAGCCCGGAGGCCTGTGGGCCATCACGCGCTTCGAGGACGTGGCGGCGGCCTTCAAGAACCCGCAGGTCTTCTCCTCCGCCGGAGTGCGCACCACCACCGCGCCGCCGTGGCTGGGCCACAACCCCTTCTCCGAGTCGATGATCGTCATGGACCCGCCGCACCACATGCGGCTGCGCACGCTGGTGAGCCGCGCGTGGACGCCCGCGGCGGTGAACCGCCTGGAGCCGCGCATCCGCGGCTTCGCGCAATCATTGGCGGAGCGGCTGACGCCGGAGCGCGAGGTGGACTTCGTGGACGCCTTCGCCATGCCGCTGCCCGCGAGCGTGATTGGCGAGCTGTTCGCCTTGGACCCCACCATGACGGCCCGCTACAAGCGCTGGTCGGTGGACCTGTCCAGCGTGTCCGGCACGACGGAGAAGGACACCCACCGGCACGACTCCATCCGCGCCACGGTGCGAGAGATGGAGGACTACCTGTCCGACGTCGTCGCCGAGCGCCGCCGCCACCCGCAGGACGACATGGTGTCCGACCTGGTGAAGTCGCGCGTGGACGGCGAGGCGCTCTCCGACGCGGAGGTGATGAGCTTCCTCTTCCTCCTGGTGGTGGCGGGGCTGGAGACCACCGTGCAGCTCGTCAGCCACAGCGTGCGCCTGTTGATGGAGCAGCCGCACCTGGTGACCCGCCTGCGTGAGAACCCGTCCCATGTGGGCCGCTTCGTGGAGGAGGTGCTTCGCTACGAGCCCTCCGTGCATGGACTCGTGCGCGTCACCACGAAGGAGACGCAGGTCGCGGGCGTGGTGATTCCCGAGGGCGCGCGCGTGGCGCTGATGGTCGGCTCCGCGTGCCGCGACGGCGAGCGCTTCAAGGACCCGGACACCTTCGACATGGACCGCGAGGGCGTGAACAACATGCCCTTCGGCCACGGCATCCACTTCTGCCTGGGCGCGCCGCTGGCCCGGCTGGAGGCGCGCGTGGGCCTGGAGGTCCTGCTGTCCCGCTTCACGCGCTTCACGCCCACGGGCCCGGTGAAGTGGAACACCTCCCTCACCGTGCGCGGCCCGCTGACGATGCCCCTCATCCCGCACGCCTGAGGCGCGCGGGGCCAGACCCTGAGCAAGCAGGGTGCCAGTCCATGGCTTCAGGCCATGGGCGCACGCTCCGGCAGCCTCGGGGCCGCCGACGGTCGCCGACAGCCGCCGACCGTCCGGCGGCCGGGGGCTCTTCTCGTCCCTTCGGTGCGGGCGCCATACTCCGCCGCCAGCCGGGTCCCCAACGCCCGCCGCCCCCCATGGAACACGACTTCGAATCGGAACTCTGGCTGGCCATCGATGAAGGACTGGTGAGCCGGGAGGAGGCGCGGGTCCTGCGGGAGGAGGCGCTGCGGCTGGGAAGGCGGCCGCTGGAACTGCTCCGGGAGCGGGGCGCGCTGTCCGAGCAGACCCTGGCCTCGCTGCTGGACGCGCCCCCCGTGGTGCGGGCGCCGCCCCCCGTGGTGGGAATCGGCGCCGAGGAGACCCACACCGTCGATCCGGCGGCTGGAAGGACGTCGCGGGCCCCGAGGTCGCCAGAGATCCAGGCCTTCCCCCTGCCTGGCTGGGAGCGCTACCAGCCCCTGCGCTTCTTGGGGCAGGGCGGAATGGGGCGCGTGTTCCTCGCGTGGGACCCGCGGCTGCACCGCCAGGTGGCCCTCAAGTTCGTGCGCGACGAGGACGCCGCGCTCACCCACCGCTTCGTCTCCGAGGCCCGCGCCCAGGCCCGGGTGAAGCACGAGCGCGTGTGCCAGGTGTACGAGGTCGGCCACGTCGAGGGCCGGGTCTTCATCGCCATGCAGTACATCGACGGCGAGCCGCTGGGCGCGCTGGTGAACGCGCTCAGCGTGGAGCAGAAGGCCCTGGTGCTGCGTGAGGCCGCGCTGGGGCTTCACGAAGCGCACCGCGTGGGGCTCATCCACCGGGACGTGAAGCCCTCCAACATCCTGGTGGAGCGCGCCGAGGACGGGGCCCTGCGCCCCTACGTGATGGACTTCGGGCTGGCGCGCGAACTCCAGGCCTCCGTCACCGCCTCCGGGACGGTGCTGGGCACGCCCCACTTCATGGCCCCGGAGCAGGCGCGCGGCGAGGTGAGCGGGCTGGACCGGCGCGCGGACGTCTACAGCCTGGGCGCCACGCTCTACTTCCTCCTCACCGGCCAGTTCCCCGTTCCCGGCGACAACGGCCTGGAGGTGCTCGGCCACATCGCCACCTGGGAGCCCGTCTCGCCCCGGCGCATCGTGCCCGGGCTGCCAGTGGACCTGGAGGCCATCACCCTCAAGTGCCTGGAAAAGGACCGCGACGCCCGCTACGACTCGGCGCGCGCCCTGGCGGAGGACCTGGAGCGCTTCCTCGCGGGCGAGCCGGTGCGGGCGCGCACCGCCTTTGGCCATGCGCTGCGCAAGCGGCTGCGCAAGCACCGGGTGCTGGCCTCCGTGGGCGGGGCGGGGCTGCTCGCCGTGACGGTGGCGCTGGGCTGGGGCGCCTGGGGACGCCGGGAGGCCGCCCGGCGTGAGCAATGGGTCCAGCGCTTCACGGAGAAGGTGGAGGCCCTCGAATCCCTGGCCCGCTACTCCGCGCTCTCGCGCCTGCACGACGTCCGCCAGGACCGCCGGGAGCTCCAGGAGCAGCTGCTGGAGCTGGAGGCCGAGGTCGAGCGAGCGGGCCCGGCGGCGCTTGGCCCCGGGCGGTACGCGCTGGGGCGGGGGCACCTCGCGCTCGGGGACGAGGTGCGGGCGCTCGAGCGGCTCCAGGCCGCGTGGGACGGGGGCTTCCAGCAGCCCCGGGTGGCATACGCCCTGGCGTTGGCCCATGGGCAGCGCTACCAGCGGCTGCTGGTGGAGTCGCAACGGCTGCGCACCCCGGAGCAGCGGCAGGCCGCCACGCGCGACGCGGAGCTTCAGCACCGCGCTCCGGCGCTCGCGTGGCTCCAGCGCAGCGCCGGCGCCCGGATGGAGTCCGCGGAGTACGGGGCGGCGCGGGTCGCCTTCTACGACGGGCGCTTCGAGGAGGCCCTGCGCCTGCTCGAGGGCGTCGTGCGCGCACGGCCCTGGCTCTACGAGGCCCCTCTGCTGCGCGGGGACATCCTGGAGGCCCGCGCCTTCCAGCGCTGGAATGGGGGGAACCTGGAGGGCGCGCGCGAGGACTTCGAGGCGGGGCGCAAGGCCTACGCCGCCGCCGCCGACACCGCGCAGAGCGAGCCCGCCGTGTACCGCGCCCTGGCGGAGCTGGAGAACGCCGCGATGGTGATGGAGCTGTACGGCAAGGGCGACGTGGTGCCCGCGTACCAGCGCGCGCGGGAGGCCCTCTCGCGCTGCCTCGCCGTGCTGCCGGACGACGCCGCGTGCCTCACCCGCCTGGCGCGCGTGAATCACCGCCTGGCCGAGCACCAGCTCCCCCAGGGGGACGTGGGCCTGGAGCCCCTGGGCCAGGCGCTCGATGCCGCCCGCCGCGCCCTGGCGGTGGCGCCCGGGGACGCGGAGGCCCTGCTCAACCTGGCGCGCACCACCTGGCTCCAGGCGCGCTACCGCGTCGAGCGGGGCGAGGACCCGCGCGAGCTGCTGGGCCAGGCCGCCGCGCTCTTCGAGCGCATCCCCGAGCCCCAGCGGGACCGCGCCTACCACGGCGACCTGGGGCTCGTGTTCAAGACGTGGGCGGACCACGAGGACTCGCTGGGTGTGGACTCCCAGGAGCACCGGGGCCAGGCCATCCGCGCCTATCAGGCGGCCATCGCGCGCGACCCGCGCGTCCCGGAGGACTGGATCAACCTGGGTGGCGCGCTCTTCGCCCGGGCCTCGCTGCCGCGAAATCCCCGGGCGGAGGAGGACCTGGGGGAGGCCGCGCGCGTGCTCGAGCAGGCCCGGACGCTCAACCCCCAGCACGTGGTGCCGTACTTCTACGCGGGGCAGGTCCACGAACAGCTGGCCCGCCGCAAGCGCAACCGCGGCGAGCCCATGGGGCCCGACCTGGAGGCGGCCCTGGAGCAATACCGGCAGGGGCTGGCCATCAACCCCCGCATCCCCAACCTCCACAACGCCCGGGGCGTGGTGCTTCTCCTGCGGGCCGAGCAGCGCTGGGACGAGGGCCAGGACCCGTTCCCCATGCTGGAAGAGGCCCGGGCCTCGTTCGAGCAGGCCATCGCGGTCGCGCCGGCCCAGGGCTTCGCCTGGTCCAACCTGGGCGCGCTGTTCATCCGCCGGGGCCAGTACCTCCTCGCGCGCGGAGAGGACCCCCGCCCGGCGGTGCGCGAGGCAGTGAAGGCCGTGGGCCAGGCCCTGGAGCGGATGCCGGGCGCCACCTGGCTGCGGGGGGTGCTGGGCACCGCGCACGTCCTCCAGGCGCGCTTCGAATTGGAGCAGGGAACGGACCCCGGTGGCGAGCTCGCGCGGGCCCGGCAGGAGATCGAGGCCGCGCTGGAGAAGAACCCCGAGGACGCGGAACTGTGGCTTCAGTCCGGTAACCTCCGGGAGCTCCAGGTGCGCTGGAGCACGCGGCGCGGCGCGCGTCCGGAGGGCGCATGGGAGGAGGCGGTGCGCTGCTTCGAGAAGGCCCTCGCGCTGGCGCCAGAGGAGTCGGACTACCGCCTGGAGGCCGGGCTCTTCTACCTGCGCGCTCTGGAGCCGCGAAGGCGGGCCGGAGACCCGGTGGGCGCGTGGCTCCAGCAGGGGCAGCGGCTCGCGGAAGAGGCCCTGAGGGCCCGCCCCGACCTGGCCGCGGCTCACGCGCTGCGGGCCACGCTTCAATGGAGCGCGGGGGCGGCCGCCGAAAGGACCGGGGCCCTCCAGGAGCTGGAAGAGGCGCTCGCGCGCAATCCCAACCTCACGCGCGAGTGGAGCGGGCCGCTCGCCACCGCACGGCGCCCCTGAGTGTCCAGCAGGTGGCATGTCGACTGCATTGCTCTCCAGCACGCGCAACGAGGCCGCGTGAAACGCAAACCCAGCCTCCTTGGAAGAGCACCATGGCGACCAATGAATTGGCGGTAGCGCAGCACCTGGGGACGAGTGCGCAGTACGTGATGGATGAAAGCGAGAACAAGAGCTCGCTCGCGCTGACCAAGTCGGGCAACGTCGGCATCGGGACCGACAACCCGTATGCCATGCTCCACGTGGTCAGCACATCCCCCGACCTCGGCGAGCAGGGCCAGCCCACGCAGCTCCTGCTGCAGAACCTGCACGGAGGGGAGACCTGCAAGGTCAACCTGCAGTTCCAGACCTACGCCGCCCAGAATGGGAAGGTCTCCCCCACCGGCGGCATCACCGCCGAGGACGATGGCTCCTACTCGTCGCACCTGATCTTCAGCACGAAGAATCCCGGCCTCGACACGAACGCCTTGATGGAGCGCCTGCGCATCACCAGTGGGGGCCTGGTGGGAATCGGGACGAACCTCCCTCAGGTGGCGCTGGACGTCAACGGGACCGTCCGCGCCACCGGCCTGTCCGTGAACGGCGCGGTCTCCATCCAAGGCGGTTCGCTCACCATCAAGGGCATCCCCTCGGCTCGCAACGCCCCGGGCAACGCGAACCTGCAGACGCTGTTCGTGGATGCGAGCACGGGGATCCTGTACGCCCTGTAAGGCGGCCGTGAGCGAGGGCCGGGGCATGCGTCCCGGGTGCCCGGGCCCTCACGTCCCCTGCTTCATTCCGCCCCCTGCCTCCCGAGGCCGCCATGTCTGAACATCCCCGTCCCGCGCCCGCCCCGAACCCTTCACCGAACGCTTCCTTGTCGGGATGGCTGGAGGAGCGGTTGAAGGGGCTCCACGCAGAACTCTCCCGAGGCGAGCAGATGCTGCGGGCCCTGGATGCACAGCGGCAGGAAATCAGGGGCTCCATGCTGCGCATCGAAGGCGCCATCCAAGCGCTTCAGGAGGCGCGGGTGGCAGGTGCCCATGCGCCGGCGGGAGCGCCGCCAGCGCATGGCATCCCGCCTTCAGTCACCGCTCCGGGGGCTCCTCATCCGTGAGGCCTCCGGAGACCTCGATCGTCCCGGTGCCGAGCCGGGGCTGATCACCCAGAGGGCCCGACGAGGCCTGCGAGGCTTCGAAGCCACTCCCGCCATTGCGGGCCGGAGTGACGTGGAACGTGTACGTGTATTTCTTCGGCGTCCTGCTGTCTCCGGAAAGAGTGCCCCGCTCAAATTGATACAAGCGTTGCCCGTCGGGCAGCTGTAAGGGGCGCGGGGTCGGGAGAGGAGGCAGGTCCATGCCGGAGATCTGGAGGTGAACAGAAGGTGCCGAGAGTTCCGGTGCCACCGTCACGATGAACTGGAACAGCGCCGTCCCGCCCGTGGTGGCCGAGAGTTTCTCTTCGAAGAGTGGTTCTTTCCAGTCGTTGTTCGTCAAGTTCACGGAGATGATTTTCACCGAGGGGTCTGGCATGCGGGTCTCCAAGCGGTCCGGAGAAGCTTCCGGAAGCGTGCCCACTTGATTCAAGAGCAATGCCAGCCCATACAGCGGCTCACTCCACCAGTCCCAGCTCCCGCAGGCGCCGGCGCAGGGCCCTCCCGGAGACCTCCAATCGCTTGACCATTTCGTCCAGGTCCCCCTGGCACGCGTGGAAGCAGCGGGTGAGTTCCTCCTCGCTCAGGTCTCCCGCCAGGCGGAGGCTGGGGCTGCGCTCGATGAGGTCGTAGAGCGAGGAGCGCGCGATGCCCAGGTGCTGGGCGGCCCTCCGGACGTCCCACGCATTCGCGCGCAGGGCCGCGAGCATCTCCTGCTCACCCACGTCCGTGGACTTGCGGCGTGAGACACCTTCCTGTTCCAGCGGAGGCGCAGGGACCGGGGCCACCACGGGACGCGGAGGCTCCTGGGGCAGCAGGACGTCAGGGTCCAGACAGCGCTGGCCCCGCGCGCCAATGACAAGCTGCCGGGCCACGTTGCGCAGCTGGCGGATGTTCCCCGGCCACGGATGCAACACCAGACGCACCGCCAGCGCCGCGGGCAGCCACGGCGGAGCAAACGGATCCTCCGGCGCCAGGTGCCGGGCCTCCCCCAATGCCTCCAATTCCTGCCGGGCGAAGTGGAAGAACAGCGGCCCGATGTCCTCCCGGCGCTCGCGCAGCGGCGGCAATCGCAGCTCATAGCCCGCCAGCCGGTGGAGCAGGGGCGCCCGAAAGCGACCGTCGGCGATCTGCGCCTCCAGGTCCGCGTCCGTGGCGGCGACCAGGCGGACCTGTGTGGCCACGGGCCGGCTGGCTCCCACCGGATACATCTCCCCCGTCTCCAGCACGCGCAAGAGCAGCACCTGCACCTCGGGGGATGCCTCGCCCACCTCGTCGAGGAAGAGCGTGCCGCCCCGGGCCGCCTGGAAGAACCCCTCGCGGTCGCGCTGGGCTCCGGTGAAGGCGCCCCGGACGCTGCCGAAGAGCTCCGACGCGGCCAGCTCCTTGGGGAGGGCGCCCAGGTTGACGCTGACGAAGGGGCCCTTGCGCCGGCCCTGCGCATGGAGCGCCTGGGCCACCAGCTCCTTGCCCGTGCCCGTCTCGCCCCGGATGAGCACGGGCACATCCAGGTCCGCCACGCGCTCGATGCCCTGGCGCACGGCCTGGAGCAAGGCGCTCCCGCCCACCATGCCCAGCGAGGCCGATGTCTGGCTTTCGGTGGAGGGCACCTGATGCAGGAGCACCACCACCCGGCCCGCGAACTCCAGCGGCACACCGCGCGCCAGCGCGTCGGGGCCGAACTCGCGGCCGTCCTGGAGTGGCTCGCCCGCGCAGGTGCAGAGCCCCGCCCCGTCGACGATGACGCGGACGCCCCCGCCCGAGGGGAGGAAGCGCACGGGCTTGCGGCTCAGGAACGGGTCACCCAGGGGGAGCCCCAGCGGCTCTCCGGGGCGGGTGAAGTCCGGCGCGTTGCGCGACACGGCGACCTCCCGACCCGCGAGCAGCCCGTGGAGCAGCAGCCGCTCCCCGGCGCGGCGGGCCGTGGGATGCGACACCAGGGTCAGCGCCGGAATGGAGCGCGATGCGGGGCGCGGCCCCTGGGGCCGTGACACATCGGCCGTGGACAGGTCCGCGGTCGCGACGGGGCGAGGGAGGTCGCCGGTGCCTGGAGGGGCCATTCCCCCAAGCCTAGCGCTTCCACCCGCGTCCCCGCTTACGCCTCGAAGCCCTACGCCTCGATGTCGAACGCCAGCGACACGCGCTCACCGGGGGCCACGTGCAACAGGCCCTCGCCGGTGGCCAGCGCCCCGGCGGCGGCCGTCCACGGCTCCACGCAGACGAAGTCCTTGCCCTGCAGCGTCCACACGACGAGCAGGCGGAACTCCTGGCTCCACGACAGCTTCACGGGAGTCAGGCCCGGCCCGCGCTCCAGCACCGTGCCCGGCGCCGAGTGGTCGCGCAGGTGCATGTCCACCTCCTGCGCCGTGAGGTCCAGCCCGGTGAAGGGCACCTCGTGCTTCGCGCGGTTGTCCCACGCGTGCGTGGCGTCCGTCTCCACGCGCGCCTTTGCCTTGTTGCCCTGCGGCACGCGGAAGTACGGGTGATAGCCCAGGTGCAGCGGCAGCGGCCGCGTGTCCCGGTTCTCCACGTCGAAGTCCAGCGTCAGCCGCCGGCCCGTGAGCGAGAACGCCAGCTGCGCGTCGAACTCCCACGGGTACTGGCGCAGCGTCTCCTCCGACGACGTGAGCCCCAGCACCAGCAGCGACCTTTCCGCCTGGCGCACCGTCCACGGCAGCTTCCGGGCGAAGCCGTGCTGCGGCAGCGTGTACGCCTTGCGGTCCGCCGGATACGTGTCCCCGGGCAGGGGGCCGGCGATGGGGAAGAGCACGGGGATGCCCCCGCGCACGTTCTTCGTGAGGTCTGCGACGGTGCCCTCGTCCAGATAGAGCACGTCCTCGCCATCCACCACCATGCGCGTGACGAGCGCGCCGCGCGTGGGAATCACCTCCACGCGGCAGCCGCCGTCCTCCAGCGCATACGTCTGAAGCCCCGCGATGCCCGGGAACGGTCCGCTCATGGGACTAGAGGGCCCCTTCCTTCGGGTCGCTGTCCATGAACGGGTAGGGGACCTTCACCGGCGGCGCGAAGTTCTCCTTGATGGTGCGCGGGCTGGACCAGCGGAACAGGTTGATCATCGACCCGGACTTGTCGTTGGTGCCGGACGCGCGGCTGCCGCCGAACGGCTGCTGGCCCACCACCGCGCCCGTGGGCTTGTCGTTGATGTAGAAGTTGCCCGCCGCGTTGCGCAGGCCGCTCATCATCTGCTCGATGGCCTTGCGGTCGCGCGCGAAGATGGCGCCGGTGAGCGCGTAGCTCGCGGACTGGTCGCACTCCTTCAGCGCCTCCTCGAGCTTCGCGTCCGGGTAGACGTACACGCCCACCAGCGGCGCGAAGATCTCCTCTGTCATGATGCGGTGGCGCGGGCTGTTGCACTGCACCAGCGTGGGCTGCACGAACCAGCCCTCGCTCTTGTCCGTGCCGCCGCCCGCGACGATGCTCGCGTCGTTGCCGGACTTCGCCAGCTCGATGTAGCTGGACACCTTCTTGAATGAGCGCTCGTCGATGACCGCGCCCATGAAGTTCCGGAAGTCCGCCACGTCGCCCATCTTGATTTCACCGATGAGCGCCTGGAGCCGCGACTTCAGCTTGGGCCACAGGGACTCCGGCACGTAGACGCGGCTGGCCGCGCTGCACTTCTGGCCCTGGTACTCGTAGCCGCCGCGCACGATGGCGACGGCGAGCGCCTCCAGGTCGTCCGCCGCGGACGGGTGCGCGAAGATGAAGTCCTTGCCGCCCGTCTCACCCACCAGCCGCGGGTACTGCTTGTAGCGGCCGATGTTCTCTCCCACCGTCTTCCACAGGTGATTGAACGTGGGCGTGGAGCCGGTGAAGTGGATGCCGCCCAGGTGGGGGCTCGCCAGCACCGGGTTGCCCACCGTGGGGCCGTCGCCGGGCAGCATGTTGATGACGCCGTCGGGCAGGCCCGCCTCGCGCATCAGCTCCAGGCTGTACCACGCGCTCAGGGCCTGCGTGGAGGACGGCTTCCACAGCACCACGTTGCCCATCAGCGCGGGCGACACGCAGAGGTTCAGCGCGATGGAGGTGAAGTTGAACGGCGCGATGGCGAAGACGAACCCGTCCAGCGGCCGGTAGTCCGTCATGTTCCACGTCTGCGCGGAGTTCTCCGGCTGGAGGGCCAGGATCTGACTCGCGAAGTGGACGTTGTAGCGCAGGAAGTCGATGAGCTCGCACGCCGCGTCGATCTCCGCCTGGTGCGCCGTCTTGGACTGGCCCAGCATGGACGAGCCGTTGAGCAGCGGGCGGTAGCGCGTGGCGAGCAGCTCCGCGGCGCGCAGGAAGATGGCCGCCCGCGCGTGGAAGGGCATCCGCGCCCAGTCCTCCTTCACGCTCATGGCGTTCTGGATGGCCTGCTCCACGTGGCCCGCGTCGGCCTCGTGCAGGGTGGCCAGCACGTGCTGGTGCCGGTGCGGCATGCGCACGGTGTCCGTCTTGCCGGACTTCACGTGCTTGCCCCCGATGACGACGGGGATGTCGATGCGCTCCCCGCTCATGCGCTTGAGCGTGGACTGGAGCTCCGCGCGCTCCGGGGTGCCGGGGGCGTAGGAGAGGACGGGCTCGTTCTTGGGAGCCGGGACGCGGGGGAAGGCGTTGAGCACGCGAGGACCTCGGGTCGAGAGGAAGAGAAGTTCGGGCAAGGTATAGCCCTCCCCGTGGCCCAGGTCAGTGACAGAAGCATGCCGCGTCTTCGCCGAGACAACAGGCCCCGCGCCTTGAGCGGCGCCTGTCCGGCGGGCGTCCGGCCCGGCGCTCGCCCGCGGGCCTAGGCGGTGGCGCCCCTCGCGCGCTGCAGCACGGCGTGCAGCTGCGCGATGAGGTACGGCGGCTTCACCGGCTTGACCAGGTACGCGTCCGGCTGCGGCTGCCCGGGCTCCAGGTCCGAGCGCGGCGGGTAGCCGCTGACGAACACCACGGGCAGGTGCGCCAGCGAGGGCTCCGCGCGCACGCGGCGGCACAGCTCGTAGCCGTCGATGCCCTCCATGTTCACGTCCGACAGGAGCACGTCCGGCGGCTGCGCAATCGCATGCGCGAGCCCCGTCTCCCCATCCGCCGCCACCGTGCAGTCGAACTCACCCGACAAGAGCAGCCGCAGCGTCTCGCGCATGGTCCAGGAGTTCTCCACGATGAGGACCTTGGGCTTCACGGTGAATCGACTCCCGGGGAGACAACCACGGACGGCTGGGGGAACGGCGGGGCACAGCATCCCCCCGCCGTGCGCACCGGGCAAGAGGTCGCCCTTCACCCGTGGGAATTCACGAAGGCCACCCCCTCACGGGTTCGTCGCCAGCGCCCTAATCCTCGGGAGGTGGGTTCACGAGCCCCCTGCGGGAAACCTCGGAGTCCGGCTCCTCGTCGCCCCGCGCCTCGCGCTCGGGCACCTCCTGGTCCAGCCACTCCGAGCCGCGCTCCACCTCCGCCTCCCAGCGCGTCTCCTTCAGCGGGCTGGGGTTTTCGTCCTCCCGGGCCGCCTCGCGGGAGCGCTCGCGGGCCAGCTGGGCGGCGTCGCGGTCCTGCGCGTCCTCCAGCTGTCCCCGGTTGCGCGGCTGGAAGTTCTTGGAGTCCTTGTCCGAAGCCATGGTGTCACCTCCGACAGGAAGGTGGGATGCGCTGGCGCACCCGGGCAATGACGGCGCGTGCGGGGGCCGCCTGCCCGGCCGTCCGGGGGCGAGCAGGGCGATGTGCGCCGTCCGGCCGCGTCAGTGCGGCGCGAAAGCCGGCCGGCGGGCCAGCGGCTGCGCATCCTCCTGCGCCAGGCGTTGGACCTCCGGCGCCATGTCCCCGGTGGGCGCGGCGATGCTGCACCGCGCGCCGCCGTGGACCAGTCCCACCACGCGCAGCCGGTCGTCCACCAGCGGCGCACCGGAATCCCCCGGGGCGCCGTGCATCGTGGTGAAGAGCGCGTTGGGCACGCCCGGCAGCGACGGGCAGCGGCCCCAGCGCTCCACCATCACCCGCTGCGGTTCGCCGGGCCGGTCGTGCCGTCCGGTGAAGACGAGCATGGCGCCGGGGATGGGCAGCCCCTCGGCCACCTCCAGCGGGGCCACCGGCGCCCTCGCCTCCAGCTCCAGCACCGCCATGTCCCGGCCGCGATCCACGAACACGAAGCGGCCGCGCAGCTGACGGCCGTCCTCGAAGTTCGTCCGCTCCTCGCCCGCGTCCGGCGCGACGCAGTGGGCCGCCGTGAGGACGTGGCGGCCCTGGCCCACCACCACGCCCGCGCAGTGTCCTTCGCCCAGCGTCACCGTCGCTGCCGCCGCCTTCGCCAGGCCCTCGGCTTCTCCCCTCCCGGACTGACCGCAGGCCATCCAGGCGGTCACGGCCGTGAGCGCCACCGTGGCACCGCCCCACTTCCATGCACGCATGCCGCTTCCTCCTCCTTCGCCGGGCGACGGGCCCGGGGCCCGAGGCAACGGTGTGCATGCGCGCGGATGTGTCGGGGGGGCGGGCGGGGAAGTGGCTCCCCAGCAGGCATCCAGGCGACCCGTGGCGTTTGTTCCAGCGAGGCGGTGAAACAGAGAATAGGACTAGAGCGTGCACCTGCTCGGATGTCCCGGAGGCGGTGTCGCTGAAACGTGCTATTCCTCGCGATGTCTGGATTCTGGAATCTGGATCCTGGCCTTGAGATGGCCAGCCCCTTTGGCGTGTGAGCGACGACGAAAAGACAACGGTGTTGGATGAGCGCACCCGCCCCCCGAGCACGTGGGGGGAGCGGATGCGTACGCCCATCACGTTGCCGGGCTCGAGCGTGGACTCGCGGCGCTCGCTGGTGCCGGGCGTCGTCGTCACCGGGCGCTACCGCGTGGACTCGCTGCTGGGCGAAGGCGGCATGGGCCGCATCTGGCTGGCGGACGACCTGCAGGAGCGCCGGCGCGTGGCGCTCAAGGAGATGCACGTCCCCGCGGAGCTGTCCGCGGCGAAGGTGGAGGAGCTGGTGCTGCTGTTCCGGCACGAGTTCTTCGCCATGAAGAAGCTGCAGCACCCGTCCACGCTCAAGGTCTTCGACTGGGGCATGACGGAGGCCGGCAACCGCTTCATCACCATGGAGGTGGTGGGCGGCAAGGACCTGAGCACGCTGGTGCGCGACGCGCCGCTGGACACGCGCACGCTGTATCGCGTGCTGATCCAGATGGCGCAGGTGCTGGCGTTCATCCACTCGCGCCTGTACGTGCACTGCGACATCAAGGCCAGCAACGTGCGCATCACCGAGTCCGGCGCGGTGAAGCTGATGGACTTCGGCGTGATGCACCAGCTGGGCACGCCCAGCCCCGGCAAGCTCAAGGGCACGCTGGAGTACCTGGCGCCGGAGTGGCAGCGCGGCGCGAGCATCGACGGAAGAGCGGACCTGTACTCGCTGGGCGTGATGGCCTGGTACCTGGCCACCCGCAAGCTGCCCTTCAAGCGAAACAGCCCCGCGGTGCTGCTCGCGGATCACCTGACCCGCCCGCCGCCGCGCCCGTCCACGCTGTGCCCGGTGGATCCGCAGCTGGAGGAGATCATCCTCCTGCTCATGGCCAAGGACCCGCGCGAGCGCTTCCAGGACGCGGGGGAGCTGCTGGAGGCGCTCTGCCAGGCCAGCGGCGAGCCCGTGCCGGAGGAGTCGCTGTCCGCGCGCGCCAGCTACCTGCACGTGCCGGAGGTGGTGGGGCGCGAGGCGGAGCTGGAGGGGCTGATGAACGGCCTCGCGGAAGCCGACTGGGGCCAGTCGCGCGCGATGCTGGTGGGCGGCCCCGCGGGCGTGGGCAAGACGCGGCTGCTCCAGGAGTTCGAGCTCCAGGCGAAGCTGGCGGAGCTGCCCTTCGGCCGGGGCCAGTGCCGCGCGGAGGGACTGGCCCCGCTGGCCCCCGTGGCGCAGGCCCTGCGCTGCCTGGTGCCGCACACGCCGGCGGAGTTGATGGAGCGGGTGAAGGCCCCGCTCGCGCGCCTGCTGTCGCCGGAGCCGCTGGAGGGCGACCAGCACGAACAGCTGCCGCGCGACGGCTCCGAGGAGAAGGCCGCCTTCTTCCAATCGCTGTCGGAGTGGACGCACACGCTCGGCGGGCGGCAGTCCTTCGTGCTGTGCTTCGAGGACCTCCAGTGGGCGGACAGCGCGTCGCTGGAGGCGCTCAACGTCGTCATCCGCGCGCTGCACGGCACGCGCGGCATGGTGGTGGGCACGTTCCGCTCGCAGGAGCTGTCGCGGCTGAGCCTCGCGTTCCAGACGGTGGACGAGAAGCTCACGTCGCGCATGGACCTGGAGCCGCTGTCCGCCGAGCACGTGGCCACGCTGGTGGAGCTGGTGCTGCCAGGCCTGGACGTGCCAGAGGGCTTCGTGCAGCGGCTGCACGAGACCACCGGCGGCAACGCCTTCTTCGCCACCGAATGCCTGCGCATGCTGGTGGAGGCGGGCGCGCTCAAGCGCGTGGGCGGGCGCTGGGAGGCGGAGGAGGGGCTGGGCACGCGGCGGCTTCCGGTGAGCATCCAGGAGGCGGTGTTGATGCGCCTGGCCAACGCGCCGCCGGAGCAGGTGGCGCTGTTGCGCAAGCTGGCGCCCGCGGGGCGGATGCTGGACCTGCCGCTGTTGCGCGCGCTGTCCGGACTGCCGGAGGCGGAGCTGTTCGCCGTGCTGGACGGCATCGTGGAGCGGCAGTTCCTCCAGGACGTGGAGGGCCGCTACGTCTTCACGCACGACACCGTGCACCAGGCCGTCTACGACAGCACGCCGGAGGCGGAGCGCCGCCTGTACCACGGCCAGGTGGCGCGGGTGCTCCAGGCGCTGCCCTCGGGGCGCTCGGGCGTGGTGCGCGCGGTGGGCTGGCACTTCGCGCGCTCGGACGCGCCCGCGGAGGCCATCCAGCCGCTGCTGGAGGCGGGGCAGGCGGCCGTCGAGGCGGAGGCGCTGCTGGAGGCCACGCTGCTCCTGAAGGAGGCGGCGGCGCTCCTGGAGTCCGCGCCGGACTACCCCGGGCGCTCGGAGCAGCTCCTGCGCACGTGGGTGTCGCTGGTGGAGGTGGGCTACTCCAGCGACCCGCCGACGTCGGTGGCGTACGCGGAGCGGCTCTTCGCGCACTGGGACGCGACGGTCGACGTGGCGGCCGGACGCAGCGAGGCCCTCTCCCGGCTTCAGTCCGCGCGCGCGGCCACGCCCGCGGAGCGCGCGGAGCTGCTGATCCCGCTCTTCCGAGAGGTGGCGGCGGACTCGCGGATGACGCCGGTGGACGTCTTCTGGAAGCGCTCCGAGCTGCAAATCCTCCAGGGCATGGCGCTGGCCATCCTGGGGCGCACGGAGGCGCTGGAGGCGCTCATCGCGCGCGTGGTGGTTGAGCACCCGGAGGACTCGCCGTACCGGGCGGGGCTGTCCGTGGCGCGCTCGACCTTGTGCGCGTACACCGGCCGCTGGTCGGGCGGGGTGGAGGATCAGCGCGAGCAGGTGCGGCGGCTGCGCGAGTTCCGCGACGCGGTGGGGCGTCCGCCGCGGCGGCTGGCGTGGGCGCTGGGCATGGGCGGCTACCTGCTCAACGTGAACCTGGCCCTGCGCGGCGAGCCGCTGGACGAAGCGCTGCTGCAGGACGGGCTCAAGCTGGCGGAGGGACAGGGCTTCACCGACGTGCGCGCCTACCACCTCTTCGCGCAGGTGGTGCGCGCGGCCTTCACCGGCGACGGCTCCGCGTTCGCGTCCGCGCTCGCGCAGAAGACGGAGCTCATCCGGCGGCTGGGCAACCCCCGGCTGATGGAGCGCAACCTGGCCCTCTTCACGCCGCCGTACTACCTGGAGCGCGGCGAGCACGAGCTCGTCGCCGCGGTGGTGTCGCGCGGCGAGGCGCTGTCGCGCGTGCTGCCCGAGGACCGCTGGCTGCGCGCGCACGTCCAGGTGTACCAGGCGTGCCGCGACGTGCTCTTCGAGGACGCGGCCGCCGCGCGCGAGTCGCTGCCCCGCGCCCTGGAGGCCGCGCGGAAGGGCGGGCTGCGCATGGAGACGCTGGTGCACGTGTACCAGTCGCGCTTCGAAAGGGAGCAGGGCCGGCTGCCCGCCGCGCTCGCCGCCGCCGAGGCCGCGCTGGAGCGCGCGCTGGACCCCCGCTTCGCCAACCCCTGGGATGAAATCCTGGCCCGCCGCGCCCTGGCGCCGCTGGTGTCCCAGGAGGAGGGGGACGCGCACCTGCGCCGCGCGCGCCTGCTGGCGGAGTCCACCGCCAACGTGCTCCAGATGGGCCTCGTGTACATGCAGCACGCGGAGCGGCACGGCACGCCGGAGGAGGCGATGCTGGAGCTGGAGATCGCCGAGCGGGCCTTCGCCGCCGCCCGGGCCACGCACCTGCAATCGCTTGCCCAGTCGCTGCGCGGCCCGCTGTCGCGCCAGAGCGAGGATGTGAAGCAGAGCGCCTGACGGCCGGGTCGTGCATAGGATGGGGGCCATGGCCTCCTCCCCCCTGCGCTTCTGCCTGGACTACCTGTCCCCGTACGCCTACCTCGCCTGGCTCCGCATGCCCGCCATCGCGGCGCGGCACGGCCGGACGGTGGAGCCCGTGCCGGTGCTGCTCGCGGGGCTGCTCAACGCGGTGGGCTCCATTGGCCCGGCGGAGATTCCCGCCAAGCGCGTCTATGTCTTCAAGCAGACGTTCCGCATCGCGCACGAGCAGGGCGCGCCCTTCACCCTGCCGCCCTCGCATCCGTTCAACCCGCTCTTGTCCCTGCGCGTGACGGCCGCGGTGGACGACGTGGCGGAGCGCTCCCGGCTCACCACCGCGCTCTACGCGGCCGCGTGGGGCCAGGGCCGGGGCATCGAGACGCCGGAGCAGGTGGGCGCGGTGCTGACGGAGGCCGGCTTCGACGCGCGGGCCTTGCTCGAGCGCGCGCAGCTTCCGGAGGTGAAGGACCGCGTGCGCAAGAACACGGAGGACGCGCTGGCCCACGGCGCCTTCGGCGTGCCGTCCGTGCTGGTGGACGACGAGCTGTTCTGGGGCGTGGACTCGCTGGGGCACCTGGAGCTCTACCTGGAGGGCCGCGACCCGCTCACCCCCGCGGACCTGGCGCGGTGGATGGACCTGCCCGCCACCGCCAACCGCCGCCCGGACGGAAAGCCGCGCCCGTGAACGTGCTCGGGCAGCTGGGGGTGGCCGTCGCGGGGCTGGTGCTGGCCGGCGTGCTCCTGTTCCTCAACTTCTGGCGCGCGGTCCTCTACCTCTTCCCCCACAGCGTCCGGGTGGAGCCGGAGGCCCCCGCGGACCAGATGGACCTGCCGGATTCCTTGCGCCCCCTGGCGGGCCAGCTCCAGGCGCTGGGCTTCACGCCCCTGGGCAGCCACGAGGAGAAGCCGCGGCTCCAGAAGGCCACCCGCTCCTACGACTGGGCGCACGCGGACGAGCGCGTCTTCGCCACCCTCTACGAGGGGAGCGACCTCCTGCCCCGGCTCTACCTGCTCACCCCCCTGGCCTCCGGAGGCTTCGTCGTCACCGCCAGCTACCGGCGCCCCGCGTTGGAGCTGCCCGGCTACCGCTCCGGCTCGCTGGAGGACGCCGCACCGGAGCGCCTGTTGCGCGCGCATGTGCGACGCCTGGAAGGGCTGGACCGGGCGGGCCCGGAGGGGTTCACCTGGGAGGGGCGGGTCCAGACGGCCAGGGCCTGGTACGAGGGGTTGGGCCGCAAGGAAATCCGCCGGCAGAACCTCCAGGGCCTGTTGTGGACGGCCATCGCGCTTGCCATGGTCGCCAGCGCCTTCCTGGGAAGGCGCGCGGGCTGACAGCCCCCCGGATGCTTCTTCCACGTCACGTCATGCGTGCACCGCGCGCCCTGGAAGAGTAGGGAGACGAGCACCATGAAGAGCGTGTCCAAGAACGAGGAAATCTACTTCCTGTCCGGCAAGCGCACCCCGTTTGGGACCTACGGCGGCAGCCTCAAGGACCTGAGCGCCACCGACCTGGCCGTGGAGTCCGCCAAGGCGGCCCTCGCCCAGTCGGGCGTCTCCCCGGAGCAGATCGAGCACGTGGTGTACGGCAACGTCGTCCAGACGAGCGCGGACGCCATCTACCTGCCGCGCCACGTGGGCCTGCGCACGGGCGTGCCGGTGCCGGTGCCCGCGCTGGGCGTCAACCGGCTGTGCGGCTCCGGCTTCCAGGCCTTCGTCACGGCCGCGGAGATGATGCTGACGGGCGGCGCGGAGGCCGTCCTCGCGGGCGGCACGGAGTCCATGAGCCAGGCGCCCCACGTCATCCGCGGCGCGCGCTGGGGCCTCCCGCTGGGCAAGGGCGGCCTGGAGGACATGCTCTGGACGGCCCTCACGGACAGCTACACGGGCAACGCCATGGCGCTCACCGCCGAGCAGCTGGCGGTGGACTACGGCATCAGCCAGGACGACGTGGACCAGTACGCGGTCCTCACCCAGAAGCGCTTCGCCGCGGCGCAGGAGGCGGGCCGGCTGGCGGATGAGATCGCGCCGGTGACGCTCAAGGGCAAGAAGGGCGACACGGTGGTCTCCAAGGACGAGCACAACCGCCCGGAGACCACGGTGGAGGGCCTGCGCAAGCTGCCCAAGGTGTTCAAGAAGGACGGCGTGGTGCACGCGGGCGCGGCCAGCGGCATCTGCGACGGCGCGGGCTCCATGGTGATGGCCACGCGCGGCTTCGTGGAGAAGCACGGCCTGAAGCCCGTGGCGCGGCTGGTCAACTGGGGCATCGCCGGGTGCGATCCGCGCATCATGGGCATTGGCCCGGCGCCGGCCATCCGCAACCTGCTCAAGCGCGCGGACGCGAAGCTCTCCGACGTGGACCTCTTCGAGGTCAACGAGGCCTTCGCGCCCCAGTACCTGGCGGTGGAGAAGGACCTGGGCCTGCCACGCGACGCCACCAACGTCAACGGCGGCGCCATCGCCGTGGGCCACCCGCTGGGGGCCTCCGGCGCGCGCATCACCATGACGCTGGCGTACGAGCTGAAGCGCCGGGGCGCCCGCTATGGTATCGGGTCCGCCTGCATCGGCGGCGGCCAGGGCATCGCCGTGCTGATCGAGGCGCTCTAGGCGCGCGGGCGACGGGGTACGGGGCAGACGACTTCCGGACGGGACGTGAGATGAGCAACGAGGTGGACGCGAAGACGGCCCGCGAGCGGGCCAAGGCCATCGCCGAGCAGCGCCGCGCCGAGCGCCGCAACCGCAAGCGCCGCTGCGTGGTGTGCGGCGTGGAGGAGAGCGACAAGACGCCCCTGACGGCCCACCCGGAAGGCATTGGTCCCGCCTGCAAGGACGAGGTCAACTGCCAGGCCCGGCGCGCCGCCGCCGGCCGCTGAAGCACCGGGCCGAGCGCCCCCGCCCCCCGCCGCACTGTCGGCGGGTGGACGGTGGCCGGGCCGGTGCTGCGTCAGCGGATGCCCGGCGGGGTGGGACACGCGTCCGGGGCCGGATTGTCGGGCCCGTTTCTTGATGGCGCCCCCGACTCGGGGTAAACATTTGTAATCTCTGGTGACACGAGGGTTGGAATGGGCGTTATCAGCTTCACGGGAGTCAAGGTGTTCTCCACCACGCTCGCGCGCGATCGCGAGAACATGGGTGAGAACATCACCAAGTGGCTGAAGGAGAACTCCTCCGTGGAGGTCGTGGACAAGATCGTCACGCAGTCCTCGGACAAGGAGTTTCACTGTCTGACCATCACGCTCTTCTACCGCCACAAGGCCTGACGGCCTGTCGGCCGGACCGAAGAAGGCGTGGGATGCGAGGGCGCTTCTCCCGGGTGACACCCGGGCGGGGCGCCCTTCATCGTTTCAGGATTTGGGGTTGCGGACCGGGCGGTGTTCCACCACCTTTGGGCCTCTATGCGACCCATGCGGGGCTACAACCGGGGTGGAGGCGGCTTTGGCGGCGGCTTCCCCGGCCTGGATTCGATGGCCGCCAAGCTGGCGGTGGCGCTGGTGGCGTTCTCCGCCCTCTTCCTGGCGACGCAGCAGGGGCAGGGCGTGCTGTTGCTGCTCAACCCGAGGGACGTGCTGAGCCTGCGCGTGTGGCAGTTGCTCACCTACGCGTTCGTGGCCGTGGATCCGCTGGGCATCATCTTCGGCGGCATCATCATCTGGTCCATTGGCGGCTTCCTGGAGTCCACCTGGGGCTCCAGGCGCCTGCTGATGGCGTCGGTGGGCATCACGGTGCTGGCGGGCCTCATCACGGTGCTGCTGTCGCTGGTGATGCCCATGGGCAGCCACTACGCCGGCGGCACGGTGATGACGACGGTGCTGTGGGTGGCCTACGGCCTGGTGATTGGCCGGGGGCAGACGAACTTCTGGGGCATCCCGCTCACGGGCAACTGGTTCGCGGCCATTGGCGCGGGCTTCACCGTGCTGCGGCTGCTCACCGTGCCGGCCTGGCAGCTGCTGGCCCCGGAAATCATCAGCCTGGTGCTCGTCTTCGCGTACGTGCGCGGCGCGAGCCCCAGGCGGCTGATGCTCCACTTGCAGCACTGGCGCCTGCAGCGGCAGCTGCGCGGCCGCTCCAAGCACCTGCGCGTGGTGGACCGCAACCGTCCGCCGGACCGCGACCAGTACCTCAACTGAAGAAGGACCCCGAGGGGCCGCGCCCGCTTCAGTGCGCGGCCTCCGGGTGGCCGTACTGCTTGAGCTTCCGGTAGAGCGTGGCGACGCCGATGTCCAACTGCTCCGCGGTGCGTGAGCGGTTGCCGCCGTTCTGCGCCAGCACCGCGAGGATGTACTCCTTCTCCATGTCCTCCAGCCGGCGCGGGTTGCCGGTGGGCGTCAGGCTGGGCGGCGCGGCGCGCACCTCCTCGGGCAGGTCGTCGCGCTCCACGCGCGGGCCTTCGCACAGCACCACCGCGCGCTCGATGGCGTTGCCCAACTCGCGCACGTTGCCGGGCCAGGGGTAGCGCAGCAGTTGATCCGCCGCGTCCGGGGACAGGCCGTTCACCCGGCGCCCCAGCCGCTCTCCGGCCTCCGCGAGCAGCAGCCGCGCGAGGGGGAGGATGTCCTCGCGGCGCTCGCGCAGGGGCGGGATGCGCAGCTCGATGACGCGCAGCCGGTAGAAGAGGTCCTGGCGGAAGCGGCCCAGGCGGACCTCCTCGGCCAGCTCGCGGTTGGTGGCCGCCACCACGCGCACGTCCACCTTGCGGCTGGCGTTCTCCCCCACGCGGCGCACCTCGCGCTCCTGGAGCACGCGCAGGAGCTTCGCCTGCATGGCGGGAGGCACCTCGCCCACCTCGTCCAGGAAGAGGGTGCCGCCGTGCGCCGCCTCGAAGAGGCCGGGCCGGTCGTGCGTGGCGCCGGTGAAGGCGCCCCTGGCGTGGCCGAACAGCTCGCTCTCCAGCAGGCTCTCCGTCACCGCGGCGCAGTTCACCGCGATGAAGGCCTTGGGGGCGCGGCCGGACTCTTCATGGATGAGCCGGGCGATTCTCTCCTTGCCCACGCCGCTCTCGCCGGTGACGAGCACCGTGGTGTCCACCTTGGCCGAGCGCCGCGCCAGGTTGAGCACGCGCTGCATCGCCTCCGAGCGGGCCACCATGCCCGCCGGGTCCTCCGTCACGCCGGACACGCGCGCCAGTGACTGGCGCTTCGCGCGCAGCTTGCGCTCCGCCTGCCGCAGGGCCTCCGTCACCTGCCCGAGCACGCCCTCCATGCACTGCGTTTCATAGAAGCGCAGGAACTCCGTGCACTCGGTGCTCCACTCCTCTTCGGGGCGGCCCACGATGTGGCAGAGGGCGTCCCCCTTGCCCACGCACTTGAGCTCCGTGCAGTAGATGGGCTTGCCGTTGCAGTAGCTCAGGTAGCCGGACGCGAAGCCGGTGAGGCTCCAGCAGACGGGCTCGTCCGCCTGTCCCAGGTGGAGCAGGTGCTGCTCGGCCTCATAGGAGTCGCTCCACTGGGCCTCCGCGAAGGGCTCCGGGCCGTCCTTGTCCGTGCGCTCGATGCGCTCCACGCGCACCTGGCCCATCAGCGTGTGCAGCCGGCCGCCCGCGCGGCGCCACTCCGCTTCGTCGTTCCACGGCACCGCGGACTTCATCGCCTCCGCCGTGCGCCAGCCGTGCGCGTAGCCCAGCCGCGTGAAGATGCCGCGCGCGGCCGTCATCCCCAGCATCCCGATGAGCTCCTTGCGCAGGAGCCCCAGCGCCACCGGGTCCATCAACAGCGTCCGCTGCCCCGCGAAGCGGATGACCCCGCCCTTCGGCTCGAACGCCAGCAGCTCCCTCAAGTCCAACGCTTCCAGACCCGCCAAGGTGTCTCCCGTTGCCTTTCAGACTGATTCACCTCTCTATCAATCTGAGAGGGTTTTCGCAGGGCTGTAACGCCAATCCTCGTTATTTCAGGGGGTTGTCATGTCCGCTGCGCTGGTCCCGGGGTTGCAGTACAAGGCGCCACGATGGCTTCCGGGGTGGACAGACGCAGGGTGCTGCAAGGTGCCGCGGCCGCTGGGGTGGTGGGGGTGATGGGCGCCGGGGCCTCGGTTGCCCGGGAGGTGGCTCCGGCCCTGTTCGTGTCGCACGGCTCGCCCATGACGGCGCTGGACTCGGACGCGTATCCGCAGGCGCTCCGGCGCTTTGGTGACGGCGCGGGCGCGGTGAAGGCGCTGGTGGTGGTGTCGGCGCACTGGGAGACAGACTCGCGCGTGCACGTCACGGCGATGGACGCCCCGCCGCTCGTCTACGACTTCTACGGCTTTCCCGAAGAGATGTACCGGCTGCGGTACGCGCCGCCGGGCGCGCCTTCGCTGGCGCAGGACGTGGTGGCGCGGCTGTCCTCGGCGGGCGTGCCCGCGGTGACGGACGGTGCGCGCGGCCTGGACCACGGCGTCTGGGTGCCCTTGCTGCATGCGTTCCCGGAGGCGCGCGTGCCCGTGTTGCAGGTGGCGCTGCCGGCGGACGCGACGCCCGCGCAGGTGGCGCGCATGGGCGAGGCGCTGCGGCCGCTGCGCGCGGACGGCGTGCTGCTCATGGGCAGCGGCGGCGTGGTGCACAACCTCCGCCGGGTGAATTTCAGATCCAAGCTGGCGTCCGTCGAGCCATGGGCCGCCGAGTTCGACGCGTGGGTCGCCGGAAAACTTGCCGCACGTGACTTCCTCGGGCTTCAGTCCTGGATGGATGCACCGAATGCGCGGGTCGCGCATCCATCGCCCGAGCATTGGTTGCCCATCTATTTCGTCCTCGGAGCCGCCCTCCCCGAGGACCGCATCACCCCCGTGTTCGAGGGCTTCCATCACGGAACCTTGTCCATGCGCAGCTTCGCGCTGCGCGCCTGAACCTCGCAGTCCGCAATCTCAAGGAGTCCACACCATGAAGATGTCGCTCAAGTCCGCCATCACGCTGCTCGCCGTCGCCGCCCCCTCGTTTGCCTTCGCGTCCACGTGGGAGCTCGACTCGGCGCACTCCAGCGCGCAGTTCGCCGTGAAGCACATGATGGTGTCCACCGTGCGTGGCGCCTTCAGCAACGTGAAGGGCACCATCAACCTGGATGACAAGGACATCACCAAGTCCACCATCGAGGCGACCATCGACGCGAAGACCATCAACACCAACGAGCCCAAGCGCGACGAGCACCTGCGCAGCGCGGACTTCTTCGACGTGGAGAAGTACCCGACCATCACCTTCAAGTCGACGAAGGTGGCGAAGGCCGGCAAGGACAAGCTGAACGTCACGGGCGACCTGACCATGCACGGCGTGACCAAGCCGGTCGTGCTGGCCGTGGAAGGCCCGACGGCGGAGACGAAGGACCCGTGGGGCAACGTGCGCCGCGGCGCCACGGCGACCACGAAGATCAAGCGCAGCGACTTCGGCCTGACCTGGAACAAGGCCCTGGAGGCCGGCGGCGTGGCGGTGGGCGATGAGATCACCATCACCCTGGACCTGGAGACCACGAAGAAGGCCGAGGCGGCTCCGGCGGCCAAGGAGACGAAGTAGTCTTCGTCCGCGTGTTGAAATGAAGAGAGGGGCCTCGGGTGACCGGGGCCCCTCTTTTTTGTGCGGGGGCGGAGCGGGCGGTGCCGCTCCCTCGCGATGAGGCTCAGCCCTCGGCGACGGCCTGCACGCTGGCGCGGTAGATGAAGATGCGCGCGGTGTTGGTGCGGGTGTCGGCGGGGATGACGAAGAAGCCCGGGGTGGGGCCCTTGAAGTCCTGGGAGAAGCCGGCCACCTGGCGGCCGTCGTTGAAGGTGACGCGGATCTTCGAGCCCTCCGCCTGCGGCTGACGCGCGCCCGCGGCGAGCATGAAGAAGATGGCCTTCACGCGCTTGCCGGGGATGCGCTCCGGGGCGAAGCCGCTCTGCTGCTCCAGGGAGATGGTGTCCTCCAGGAGGTCCGCGTCGCGGATGGTGCCGCGCTTCACCTGGCCTTCGACGGTGTGGATGATGACGCGGTGCTCGCCTTCCACGAAGGAGTTGGTGGAGGGCGTGAAGCCGCCCGCCGGCATGTCGAAGAGCGCATCCTCCGCGGGGCGGAGGTGGTTGGCGGCCACGGGCGCGGCCTTGAGCGGCGCGGGGGAGACCGCGGGAGCCGGGCGGAGGGGCGGGCTCGCGGGCGCGGCGGGCGTGAGCCGGGCGATGGGCTGGGAGGGGGCGGCGGAGAGTGACAGGGCCGGCGGGGGCGGCGGAGGCGGAGGCGGAGGCATGACCGCGACGGGCGGGGCGGGCAGCTCCTCGACGAGCTCGATGTCGGCCACGGGCTCGGACTCGGGCATCACCTCTTCGACGTCGAGCGCGGGCGTGGCGTCGAGCTCCTCCGCGTCCACGTCCACGGCGGGCTCTTCCCAGCCGGCGGACGGGGTGGGGGCGGTGATGTCGGTGAGGGAGACCTCTTCCTCGGCGACGGGCTCGCTCCACTCAGCGGCGGGGGCCGGGGGCGCCTGCCAGGTGGACGGGGCGGGGGCGGCGTCGGCCATCCAATCGGGCTGGGCCTCCTGGGGCGCGCCCCAGGCGGAGCGCGCGGCGGGGGCCTGTGGGGAGTTCCATTCCGGCGCGGCGGGAGCGGACTCCCAGGTGGAGGCGGACGCTTCGGCCGGGGCATCCCACGGCTGCTGGGCGTCGGCGGCCGGCTGGGCCCACGCGGCTCCGGCCGTGGTGTCCGCGGTGGCGGCCCAGCCCGGCTGCGCGGCGGCGTCCGTGGTGGACCACGGCTGATCCGCGTCCGGAGTCACGGCCTCCGGCGTCGCCCATTCCGGCTGGGCTTCGATGGGGGCTTCTTCCGCGGCGGCCCACTCGGGCTGGGCTTCGATGGGCGCGCCTTCTTCCGTGGCCCACTCGGGCTGCGCCTCGATGGGGGCGGCCTCTTCGGACGCGGACCATTCAGGCTGCGCGGCGACGGGAGCGGCTTCCTCGGTGGCCCACTCGGGCTGTGCTTCGATGGGCGCGGCTTCGCCGGAGGCGGACCACTCAGGCTGCACGGCGACGGGTGCAGCCTCCTCCGTGGCCCACTCCGGCTGGGCTTCGATGGGGGCTTCTTCCGCAGCGGCCCACTCCGACGAGGCTACGCCAGGCGCGGCGGCTTCGCCGGTCGCGTTCCATTCGGGCTGAGTGGCGACAGGCGCAGCTTCCTCCGTGGCCCATTCCGGCTGGGCCTCGATGGGAGCCTCTTCGGCGGCGGCCCACTCCGACTGCGCGACGGCGGGTGCGGCGGGTTCTGCCGCCGTCCACTCGGGCTGCGCGGCGACGGGGGCAGCCTCCTCGGTGGCCCATTCAGGCTGTGCCTCGACGGGCACGGCTTCTTCCGTGGCCCATTCAGGCTGTGCCTCGATCGGCGCGTTTTCGGCCGTCGCCCAGTCGGACTGCGCGGCGACCGGTGCCATGGCTTCCGCGGCGGACCACTCCGGCTGCGCAGCAACGGGCGCGGCCTCTTCCGTGGTCCATTCCGGCTGCGCCTCGATGGGCGCAGCCTCTTCTGTCGTGGCCCACTGAGGCTGAGCCGCAACGGGGGCGGCCTCAGACGTCGTCCACTCAGACTGAGCAGCGACGGGCGCGGCTTCCTCCGTGGCCCATTCCGGCTGGGCCTCGATGGGAGCCTCTTCGGCGGCGGCCCACTCCGACTGTGCGACGGCGGGCGTGGCGGTTTCTGCCGTCGCCCACTCGGGCTGCGCGGCGACTGGAGCGGCGGCGTCGGTCGTTGCCCACTCAGACTGAGCAGCGACGGGTGCGGTCTCTTCGGGCGTGGTCCACTCCGGCTGCGCTTCGATTGGAGCGGCTTCGGTGGTGGCCCATTCAGACTGAGCCTCGACGGGCGCGGCCTCTTCAGGAGTGGCCCACTCGGGCTGCGCCTCGAGCGGTGCGTCTTCGGCGGTGGTCCACTCGGACTGGGCCTCGACGGGCGCGGCCTCCTCGGCTCCCCACTGCGGCTGCGTGGGAACGGTGGTTGCGCCTTCGGTGGTGGTGGGCCACTCGGACGGAGCTTCGGCGGGCGCGGCCTCCGCTGTGGTCCACTCGGCTTGCGTCGCTACGGGCGCGGTGCCTTCCTCCGTCGCCCACTCGGGCTGCGCTTCGATGGGCGCGGCTTCTTCCGTGGCGCTCCACTCCGGCTGGGCCTCGATCAGCGGAGCCTCTTCGGCCGGGGGCGACCAGGCGCCCTGCGCATCAACGGCGGGCGCCGTCGTGGACGCGGCCCACGCGGACTCAGAGGCCGGAGCGTCCCAGGCGGGTGTGGCGCTCGGGGTGGGCTGCTCGGACGACGCGGCGGACCACGCCTGCGCCGGACCGGTTGCCTCCGCCGTGTCCGCGGAGGCGGCCCATTCGGGCTGGAGCTCGATGGGAGCGGCGTCCTCGGGCGGCTGTGTCCACTCGGTCGCGCCAGCGGCGGGCTCCACGGCGTCGGCGGCCCACTCGGGCTGGAGCTCGATGGCGGCCGACTCATCCTGCAAGCCCACGGTGGCGGTGGCGTCGGAGGGCTCGCCCTCGGCGGACCATGACTGCGCGTCCTGACCCGACGTGTTCCACGCCGAAGCCTCGGTGGACTGCGCTTCGGCGAGCGACTCCGCCGCGGTGGCCAGCGGCACGGCATCGTCGGCACTGCCGCTCAGCTCGCCCCACTGCGCCGAGGCAGGGGCCACTTCGGCCGCGGGTTCGACATCGTCGGAGCCGAGCTCCAGCGTGTCGGCTTCGATGTCCGGGCCGACGGGGATGCTGCGGATCCGCAGCGACGGAATGCCCGTCGCGTTCGCGAACGGGGAGGGCGGAGGCGTGAGCTGCTCCTCTTCGGCGCCCAGATCGGCCACGTCGAAGGTCTGCGCCTCGACGCCGGACGCGACCGCCGGGGCCGCGTTTCCGTCCGCGGTGCCGTCCTGGGCGACGTCGTTCGCGTCGAGGGCGATCTCCTCCGCGGGAGCTTCCGCAGAGGAAGCACTCACCGCGGGCTGACCACCGGACTGCCACTCCGCGGCGACATCGCTCGCGTCGAGCGCGATCTCCTCCGCGGGCGTTTCCGCGTCGGCCTGCCACGTCGCGGCGGCGGACGCAGCGCCATCGGCGGCGGCGCTCGTCGGATCATCGCCGGAGGACTGCCACTCCGCCGCGACATCATTCGAGCCGAGCGCGATTTCGTCAGCCTGTGCCGCCACATCGCTGCCGGCCTGCCACCCCGTGGCGACGTCATCCGTGCCGAGGGCAATCTCCTCGGCGGACGCCTGCGCCGGAGCCGAGCTGTCGGCCTGCCACTCCGTCGCGACATCGCTCGCGCCGAGCGCAATCTCCTCACTGGAGGACTGCGCCGACGCGGCGTTATCCGACTGCCAGTCCGTGGCGACGTCAGCTGTGCCGAGCGCGATCTCGCCTGAGTCCTGCGCCGACGTGGCGTTGTCTGCCTGCCAGGCCGTTGCGGTGTCAGCCGTGCCGGTAGCGCTCACGTTGGCGGCAGCGTCCGCCTGCCAGTCCGTGGCGACATCGCTCGAATCGAGCGCGATCTCCTCGGCGGCGACGGCGTTGTCCGCCGCCCACTCCGTCGAGGCATGGCCCGCGCTCTCGGCCGGGGATGCCGCAGTGTCCGACTGCCAGTCCGTGGCGACGTCAGCTGTGCCGAGCGCGATCTCTTCGGCAGGGGCTTCCGAGGTGCCTGGAGCGCTGGACTGCCAGTCCGTGGCGACATCCTCGGATCCGAGGGCGATCTCCGCCGAGCCTCCCGCCGCATGTGCCTGCCACTCCGTGGCGGCGTCGTTCGTGCTCAGCGCGACAGCATCAGCAGCAGGCGCCTCACCGTCGGCCTGCCAGTCGGTAGCGACGTCATTCGTGCTCAGCGCGACCGCGTCGGCCGCTGCCTCGGCCGAGGTGCCGGCCTGCCACTCCGTCGCGACGTCAGCTGCACCGAGCGCGATTTCCTCCGCAGCCGGAGTCTCGGCCGCGGCCTGCCAGTCGGTGGCGACGTCGTTGGTGCCAAGCGCAATCTCTTCCGCCGCCGCACCACCGGTCTGCCAATCCGTGGCGACGTCGTTGGTGTCGAGCGCAATCTCTTCCGCCGCGGCGCCACCGGTCTGCCAATCCGTGGCGACCGCGCTCGCCTCCGCCTGAGTCTCGCCGCCAGCCTGCCACTCAGTGGCGACGTCGTTCGTTCCGAGCGCGGCTGCATCGGCAGCCGGAACTTCGCCAGCCTCGCTCCACTCCGTGGCGACATCGCCAGCGCCGAGCGCGATCTCTTCAGCCGCCGGAGCCTCCGCGCCGGCCTGCCAGTCCGTGGCGACATCGCTCGTGCTGAGCGGGATCTCCTCCGCCTCCGGAGTCGCCTGCCACGCAGCCACGGCCGCGGCCGTGCCAGTCGCCTCGGCTGCATCACCGGACTGCCAGGTGCCGGCGCTGGCCGTCTCCGGCTGCCACTCCGTGGCGACATCGCCCGTGTCCAGGGCGATCTCCTCCGCGGGCACTTCCGTGGCCGCGGCGCCGTCGGTCCATGTCTCCGCGGTGTCACCCGAGCCGAGCGCGAGCTCCCCACCAGGCTCCGACGCTCCAGCGACAGGGGCCGCATCCGTCCCCCACGCTTCCGCCGTCTCCGTGACGACCGGCTGCGCCTGCTGCACGGGCTCGGCGGGCTCCGCCGTCGCGACGTCGCTCCAGTCCCACTCCGCGGCGGTGCCATCGGCCGGCGCCGTCGGTTCCACCGCGAGCGGCGCGGTATCCAGCGCGCTGATCCGGGACTCCTCGGACTCCACCGCCAGCGGCGCCGCATCCCACGCCGCGTCCACCGGCGCGGATGACAGGTCCTCGGCGAGCACCGCCTCGGGGATGGGCTCGGCCTCCAGCAACTCCGCGTCGTCGGCCGCCTGCTCCGCGGAGGCCAGCGCCTCGGCCATCGGATCCAGACCGGACGTCGCCGGGGCCTGGGCCTCCGCCTCGACCTCCATCGACAGGTCCGCGAACGAGTCCTCCAGCGAGGGCTCAGGCTCGGCGGGCACCGGGGCCGGCGTGCCCACCGACAGCCCGGAGAAGTCCTCCTCCGCGCTCGCCGCCCACGTCTGCGCGGCCGGCTCGGGAGCCGCCACGGGTGCCTGCGGCATCCACGGCGCGGGCTCACTCAGCGAGGGGATGTCGATGTCGTCCGTGCTGAGGCTGAGGCTGTCCGGTTCGGTGGCCGCCTCCAGGGCGTACCCACCAGCCTGCGGATCCACCGGGGCCGCGTAGCCCGCCGCCGCGTTCGGGTCATACGCCGCGTTCGGGTCGTAGCCCTGCTGCGCCCAGGCCGCCGCCGCGTTCGGATCATAGGCCGCGGCATTGGGATCATAGGCCGCCGCGTTCGGGTCGTAGCCGGCGGGGTAGGCGTACCACTGGCCATCCTCGCCGTAGTAACCCTGGGCGTTCGGGTCGTAGCCGGCGGGGTAGGCGTACCACTGGCCATCCTCGCCGTAGTAACCCTGGGCGTTCGGGTCGTAGCCGGCGGGGTAGGCGTACCACTGGCCATCCTCGCCGTAGTAACCCTGGGGCTGCTGCTCCGGCTGGGCCCACGCCTGGGCCGCCGCCGCGGTGTCCGCCGCGTCCTGGATGCCCAAAAGGCCGCGCAACTCGACCCAGCGAGCCTCCTCGACAGCGGACAGGCTTCCCAGCTTCCGCTTCTCATCCAGGAAGCGGAACTCTCTCATCGCGGCGCGCGTATCGGACATCCGTCACCTTGCTGCGCCAGCGTCCAACAGGCGGACCGTCGCAGCGAAAATCTTGAGGCCCGCGAGTGTAGGGGACTCCCGCCAGGGGGTAAACCAATCCGCCACGCCCGACCGCCCGCTACCTCCCCGAGAGGGCGGTACGCACGGCCTGGTCCAGGCTGGCGAAGTCCTTTTCGTACGTCGACTTCAGGACCTCCTGGAAGGATCCGGCCTGGCCCACCTTCTGGACGAAGTCCAGGAGCCGCTCCTGGCCTCCCAGCCGCACCAGCTCCCGGACCGCCATGGCGGAGGTGCCGTAGGCGACTTCCGGGTCGGCCATGGAGATGGGCGCCCGCGAGTCCATGTCCGCCAGGCTCGGCAGGGAGCCCTGCTTCGCGTAGCCGCGCATCCGGTCGCGCAGGCCACGCGGGGGGCCATCCAGCCCCAGGTAGCGCCACTCGATGTACTCGGCCAGGCCCTCGTTGAACCAGCGGGGCAGGGCGTCGCCGCCGCGCGGGCAGATTTCGTCCAGCGCCGCGTGGACGTACTCGTGGACGAGCGTGGCCTTCGTACCCTGGGTCAGCTCCGCCGCGTCGTTCATGCGGATGGCGTTGTCGTGGTACAGGCCGGCCACCCGGGCCGCGTAGGTCTCGCCGAGGTGCGTGGCGAACTCGTCGCGGGTGTAGAGCACCACGTTCAGCTGCCGCTCGCGGGCCCTCCCGAGGGTCCGCTGGGTGAAGTCATAGGCCTCGTCGAGCGCCGAGACGACCTTGCCCTCGTACTCCGCGCGCTGGCCGAAGTCCCGGTCGCTGTTGAAGTAGCGGATGGCGAAGCGCCGGTTCTGGCGCACGCGCATGCCGTCCTTGCCCTCGCTGGACTCGTAGCTCAGCCCGGCGGACACCACGTTCCCACCCGCGGACCCCTTCGCCTGGCGCGTGTCCCCCGGCGTGGGCTCGCCATTCATCCGCTGCTCCAGGCGCTCCGCCTCGCGCCGCGCGGCCCCTTCCTCCGACACCTGCGAGCGCGCCAGCTGCATCAGCTTGCGAGCCTCGCCGGCCTCCTTCGACTTCGCGGGCACCTTCTGCAGCGTGGCCAGCGCCCCCGCCGAGTCCTTGTCCTGCAACTGCAGCCGCGCCAGCTCCAGCGCGAACGCGCCGTCCTTGGGGAAGCGCTCCAGGCCCTTGTTCAGGACCTCCTCCGCGGTGGCCCGTTGATCCGTCTTCAGCGCGGAGCGCGCCAGGCACCGCAGCCCCCCCGCCGTCTCCTGGAAGGCCACGGCGCGCTCGCCCAGCGAGTACGCCATCACCGGGTCCTCCGCGAGCAGCGCCTCGCAGCCCTTGAGCAGCGGCCCCGCCACCTGCGGCCGCTGCGGCTCCGGGTAGGCGGCTGGATCCGCGGCCGCGAACGCGAGGTACAGCTCCTCCCACTCCTTGTGGGCGGCCAGCTCCTTCGCCTTCTGCGCGGGTGGGGCGGCGGCGAGCAGCAGCACGGCGATGAGGGGCGTGTTCATGGGCTCGCGGAGTATCGCCGAAGCCCCGAGCACCCGCGCAAGCCTCCCCGGCCTACGTCCGGGCGACCTGCCAGCCCTGGGACTCCAGCGCGGACATCAGCTCCTGGATGTGGCCGTGTCCGGTGGTCTCCAGCATCACCTCCACCGTGGCCTCGCCCAGGCCCGCCTTGGAGAAGGCGCGGTCGTGGTGCAGGTCCACCACGTTGGCGCGCATCTCCGCGATCTGCGTGGTGAGCCGCGCGAGCATGCCGGGCCTGTCCGGCAGCCGCACCTCCAGCTGCACCAGGCGGCCCGCCTTCACGAGGCCGCGCTCGATGATGCGGCTGATGACGTTCATGTCGATGTTGCCGCCGCCCACGATGATGGCGACGCGCTTGCCCCTGGCCTGCGGAATCCGGCCGTTGACGAGCGCCGCCAGGCCCGCCGCGCCCGCGCCCTCCGCCACCGACTTCTCCTGCTCCAGCATCATCAGGATGGCGGCGGCGATCTCCTCCTCGTCCACCGTCACCACCGCGTCCACGTACTTGCGCACATGCTCGAAGGTGAGCTCCCCCGGCACCTTCACCGCGATGCCGTCCGCGATGGTGGTGCCCGCGGTGGTGAGCTCCGTGCGCTTCCCCGCATCCAGCGACGCCTTCATGCTGGCGATGGTGGAGGCCTGCACGCCCACCACCTGGATGCGCGGGTTCGTCTCCTTGAGCGCCACGGCCACGCCGGAGATGAGCCCGCCGCCGCCCACCGGCACCACCACCAGCTCCAGGTCCGGGCACTGCTCCAGCAGCTCCAGCGCGATCGTTCCCTGGCCCGCGATGACGTGCGGGTCGTTGAAGGGGTGCACGAAGACGAGGTCCTCGGCGGCCTGGATGCTCAGGGCCTCCGCGTAGGCCTCGTCGTAGTTGGCGCCCTTGAGCACCACGCGCGCGCCGTAGTCATCCCGCGTGCGCGTCACCTTGATGAGCGGCGTGCGCTCCGGCATCACGATGGTGGCGCGGATGCCCAGCCGGCGCGCGTGGTACGCCACGCCCTGCGCGTGGTTGCCGGCGGAGGCCGCGATGACGCCCCGGCGCTTCTCCGCGTCCGTCAGCGTCAAGAGCTTGTTGAGCGCGCCGCGCTCCTTGAAGGCGCCGGTGCGCTGGAGGTTCTCCAGCTTGAAGTACACCACCGCGCAGTCGGTCTTCTCCGTGAAGGAGTCCGACGCGGGGCACGGCGTGGGGCGCAGCGCGGAGCGCAGCCGTTCGCGCGCTGCCTGGATGTCCTGCAGGGTGACCATCATGGGCGGCCGTGTAGCGGAAGCGCGCCCCGCACGGAAGCGGCCCGGCGCCCACGCGCGTCTGGACGCGATGCGGCAGCGTCCGGACGCCTGCCCTCCGTCAGATGCCGCGCAGCACCGTGGCCTTGCCCACCCGGCCAATGGCCAGGATGTAGGCGGCCGTCCGCATGGAGACCTTGCGCGAGCGGGCAATCTGCGCCACCCGGTCGTAGGCCTCCTTCATGGTCTTCTCCAGCTCCGCGTTGACGCGGTCCTCCTCCCAGGAGACGTGCTGGAGGTTCTGCACCCACTCCAGGTAGCTCACCGTCACGCCGCCCGCGCTGGCCAGGATGTCCGGCACCACGAAGATGCCGCGCTTCTCCAGGATGTCGTCCGCCTCCGGCTGGGTGGGGCCGTTGGCGCCCTCCACCACCAGGCGCGCGCGCACGCTGTTGGCGTTGTCGCGGGTGAGCACGTGGCCCAGCGCGGCGGGGATGAGCACCTCACAGTCCGCCGCGAGCACGTCCTCGTTGGTGCACGGCGTGCCGCCGGAAAAGCCCGTCACGGTGCCGGTGCGCTTCACGTGCTCGAAGAGGGACGGCACGTCCAGGCCCAGCGGGTTGTACATGCCGCCGAGCACGTCGGACGCGGCCACCACCACGCCGCCGTCGCCCCAGATGAGCTGCGCGATGTGGCTGCCCACGTTGCCGAAGCCCTGGATGGCGAAGCGCGTGCCCTTCACCGGCATGCCCAGGTCCCGCAGGATTTCGCGGCACACGTAGAGCAGGCCGCGGCCGGTGGCGGCCTCGCGGCCCTTGGACCCGTACAGCTCCAGGGGCTTGCCCGTCACCACCGCCGGCGAGTGCCCGTGGTAGCGCGAGTACTGGTCCATCACCCAGGCCATCACCTGGGGGTTGGTGTTGACGTCCGGCGCGGGGATGTCCCGCGTGGGCCCGATGACGTCTTGGATCTGATCCACGAACTTGCGCGTGAGCCGCTCCACTTCCTTGAGGCTCATCTGCGCGGGGTCGCACGCCACGCCGCCCTTGGCGCCGCCGTAGGGCACGTTCACCACGGCGGTCTTCCACGTCATCAGCGACGCGAGCGACACGCACTCGTCCTGGTCCAGGGCGGGGTGGTAGCGCAGGCCGCCCTTCATGGGGCCGCGGCTGTTGTCGTGCTGGATGCGGTAGCCCAGGAACGTGCGGATCTCTCCGGAGTCCATCTCGATGGACACCTGCACCTTCACCTCGCGCAGGGGCGTGGCCAGGAGCGTTTCGATGGGCGTGCCCACGTCCATCACCCGCGCGGCCTTGCGGAAGTAGTAGTTGGTGCCGTCGACGGCGTTCATGGCGGGCTTCACTCCTGGAGACAGGCGGAGAACCTTAACAGAAGGGCTGCGCTACGATGGGACGTCCATGCGCCCCCACTCCCCGGACGACAGCGACGCCGGTTCGTCCCTCCTGGGACTGGCGCGGCGGATCCGCACGCTGCGCGAGCGCCGGGGCCTCACGCAGGAGGACTTCGCCGCCCGGTGCGACATCTCCGTGAGCTTCGTGTCCCTGCTGGAGCGCGGCGAGCGCAACCCCAGCTACGACACGCTCCTCCAGGTCGCGGCCGCGCTGGAGCTGCCGCTGTGGGAGCTGTTCCGGCTGGAGGACGCGGAGGACGCGGGGGCTCATCGGCTGGTGGAGTGGGTGCGGCTGAAGGGACTGGGCCGGGAGGACGTGGAGCGCCTGCTGGCCGTGGCGGAGGCGATGTTCAGCGGTGGGCCGGGCGCCGCGACGGCTCCGGCGAAGGCGGGGGCGGCCTGCGCGTCACCGGAGTGTGGCCGGCCCGTGCTGGCCCGGGGGTTGTGCGTGGCGCACTACCACCGGGCCCGCAGGAAGAAGGCGGCCCCGGAGCCTTGAGCTCCCCGGAAGCCGCCCGTCAGGCGAAGCGAAGCGCTACTTGCGCTTGGCGCGCTCGACCTTGAGCGTCTTGCCCTCGCCGTGGGGCTTGCCGTGGGTGGCCTCGAAGCCCGCCACGTCCTCCTCCGCGACGAAGACATACGCGTACGTGGGGCGCAGGTCGGTGCGCAGCACCTTGCCCGCCGGAGCGCCCGCGGCCTCCAGCGCGGCGGTGACGCCCGCCTCGTCCAGGCCCTCCTGGCGGCCCAGGCCCACCCACAGGCGCGCCTGGCCGGGGACGTCCGGCAGGGCCTCGTGGCGGGGACGGCGCTCTTCACGCTGGCCGCGCGGACGGTGCCGCTCCAGCTTCAGCGGCTTGTCGTTGTGCGCCTTGCCGTTGAGCGACTCGAAGCCCGCGGCGTCCGCCTCCGGCACGTAGACGTAGCCGTAGGTGGGGCGGGTGAGGGCCTTGATGACCTTGCCGGCCGGGGCGCCCAGGGACTCCAGCGTGGCGGGCAGCTTCGCCTCGTCCATGCCGTCGTCGGAGCCCAGGTTCACCCAGAGCTTCACCTCGCCGGGGCCCGCGTCCGGGGACGGGGGCGGGCGGGCGCCGGAGGTGTCGCGCTCGCTGCGCGGCTTGCTCTTCTCCACGCGCAGCGTCTTGCCGCCGTGCTGCTTGCCGTTGAGGGCCTCGAAGCCCGCGGAGTCCTCCTCCGCCACGAAGACGTACGCGAACGTGGGGCGCAGTTCCGCGCGCACCAGCTTGCCCACCGGCGCGCCCGCCTCCTCCATGGCCGTGGCGATGCTGCCCGGCCCCAGGCCGTCCGCGGTGCCCAGGTTCACCCAGAGCTTCGTCTCACCCGGGCCCGCCTCCAGCGCGGCGGCGGAGCCACCCCCCCGGCGCTCGCCGCGGTCCTCACGGCGCTCGTCGCGGCGCGGACGGCGCTCGCGCTCCGGGTGCTCCTCGCGGCGCGGACGCTCGGAGCGCTCGCCCCGGTCCTCGCGGCGGGGGCGCTCACGGTCGCGCTCGCGGTCCTTGCCCCGGCGCTCGGGGGCCTTGCGCTCCGGCGCGGGCTCGCGCTTCTCCGCCTCGCCGGCGGCCTGGGCCTTCTCCATGCGCAGGCGGCTGAAGAAGTACTTGATGAGGAAGGCGATGAGGTCATCCGAGTCCGGGCGCTGCTTGAGCTGCGCGGCCAGGGGCAGGAAGCCCTCGAAGATGCTGGAGCCCATGCCCTCGCGGATCTCCCGCACGTGGCGCTCGGTCCACAGGCGCATGGCCTCTTCCGGGGCGGGCATCTCGCGCATCTCGAACTTGATGCCGAACTTCTTCTCCAGCGCGGTGAACGTCGCCAGCTCGCGCCCGGAGAAGAGGTTGATGGCCGTGCCCTTGTTGCCGATGCGGCCCGTGCGGCCCACGCGGTGCAGGTAGACGGCGGGGTCCTCCGGCAGGGAGTAGTTGATGACGTACTCCAGCCCGGAGATGTCGATGCCGCGCGCCGCGATGTCCGTGGCGACCATGAAGGCCACCTCGCCGCGCTTCACCTTGGCCATCACCCGCTCGCGCTCCTTCTGCGGCAGGTCTCCGTTGAGCAGCTCCGCGTCGAAGCCGTTGCGGTTGAGCACCGCGGTCACCAGCGCCGTGTCATCCCGCGTGTTGCAGAAGATGATGGCGTTGGAGGGCTCCTCCTTCTCCAGCACGTAGATGAGGTTGCGCGGCTTGGGGAACGCGTCCGACACGTCGTAGCGGATGTGGTGGATGTGCTCCACCGTGAAGACGTCGCCGGACAGCAGCAGCGTCTCCGCGTTCGTCGTGTAGCGCGCGATGAGGTTCTGGATGTCCGTGGGGACGGTGGCGCTGAAGAGCAGCACCTGGCGCGTCTTCGGGAGGCGGTCGAGGATGCGGGTGACCTCCTCGTAGAAGCCCTGGTTGAGCATCTCGTCGGCTTCGTCCAGCACCGCGTGGTCGCAGCCGTCCAGCTTCAGGTTGCCGCGGTTGATGTGGTCGAAGACGCGGCCCGGGGTGCCCACGATGATGGGCGTGCCCTCTTCCAGCGCGTCCTCCTGCTGCTTCATGGAGGCGCCGCCGTAGATGGCCGCCACCTTCACGCCCTTGTGCTTCCCCAGGCTCGTGAGCTCCTCCGCCACCTGGAGCGCCAGCTCGCGCGTGGGGCAGAGGATGAGGGCGCGCACGCGCTTCTCGTCGGCGGGAATCTTCTCCAGCAGGGGCAGGCCGAAGGCGGCCGTCTTGCCCGTGCCCGTCTTGCTGCGGACGATGAGGTCCTTGCCGGCGATGGCGGGACCGAAGGCCTTGGCCTGGACGGGGGTGGGGCGGGTGTAGCCGCGCTCCGCCAGTGCGCGGCGGAGGGGCTCGGAGAGGTTCAGTTCGTCGAAGCTGACGTCCGCGATGTATTCGGCGGGACGCGTCGAGGCTTCTTCAGGCGCCGGGGCTCCCGGCGTGGGCTCTTGGATGTCGCTCATCGGGCATGGGCATAGCCCCTGCATTACCCTCTGGCAACAATCGCGGCACTTTGCGGTATGGAGCGCGCATGGCGAATGGGAGGAAGAGAACCAATGGTCCGGCCGCCCCCCGGCCCCGCGCGAAGCGCCCCGCGGCCTCCGCCCGTCCCGGGAAGGCCCGGGAGACGGCTCCGGAAGCTCCGGAAGCCCTGGACGAGGAGGCGGAGTCCTCCTCCCAGGACCCGGACGCCCTGGAGCCGGACCTGGCGGAATTGAACGAAGCCGAGGCGGAAATCGAGGAGGTGCCGTCCCCGGCCCGCGCCGCCCGCCCTGCCGCCCTGGTGCGCTCGGAGGGCACGGCGCTCACCCCGCGGGACCCGCTCCAGGCCTACATGGCCGAGGTGACGCGCCACCCCCTGCTCACCCGGGAGGAGGAGCACAAGCTGGCCAAGGAGTACCAGGCCACGGGGGACGTGCGGGCGGCCTACCGCCTGGTGGCCTCCAACCTGAGACTCGTGGTGAAGCTGGCCCACGAGTACCACCGCAACCCCCTGTCCCTCCTGGACCTGGTGCAGGAGGGCAACATCGGGCTGATGCAGGCCGTGAAGAAGTACGACCCGGACCGGGGCGTGAAGCTCAGCTCCTACGCCGCCTGGTGGATCCGCGCGTACATCCTTCGCTACATCATGGACAACTGGAAGATGGTGAAGCTGGGGACCACCGAGGCCCAGCGGAAGCTCTTCTTCAAGCTGCGCCAGGAGCAGGAGAAGCTCATCGCCCAGGGCTTCGAGGCCAGCCCGCGCCTGTTGGCGGAGCGGCTCAACGTCTCCGAGCAGGACGTGGTGGAGATGGACCAGCGGCTGGGGCACGACGAGGTGTCCATCGACGCGCCGCTGGGCCACGACGAGGACTCGCGCGCCACCCGGGCGGACCGCTACCTGCCGTCCGGCGCGGTGCCCGCCGACGAGCGCCTGGGCTCCGAGCAGCTCAAGGCCCTCTTCCGGGAGAACCTCAACGCCTTCGCCCAGACGCTCGAGGGCAAGGAGCGCTACATCTTCGAGCACCGCCTCACCGCGGACGAGCCGCTCACGCTCCAGGACATCGGCGACAAGTACGGCGTCAGCCGCGAGCGCGCCCGGCAGATCGAGGCGGCCCTCATCAACCGGATGCGCGAGTTCATGCGCGAGCGCATCCCGGACTTCGACATGGTGGCGGTGCCCAAGGGCTGACGCCGAAGGGGCTCGTGCCGGCGCCGGAGTCCGAGGCGTCCGCGAAGGACCCGTGAGGGGCCCTCCGCGGACCGGGAGGGTTCCCGGCTACTTCCAGGGCCGGGAGATGACGCAGGCGTTGATGCCGCCCACGCCCATGGACAGCTTGCCCGCGCAGCCCACGGGCGCCGCCACCTCTTCGTTGAAGACGAAGCGGCCGTGCACCTTGGCGATCTGCTTGTTGAGCTCCGTGGAGGCGAGCGGCGTGGGGAACACCTTGCCTGCCTCCGCGCCCAGGTACTGCGCGGTGAGCTCCCAGCCTCCGCCCGCGGACATGCCGTGGCCGAAGGTGCCCTTGCGCGCGGTGATCAACACGGACTCCGGCAGCACGTCGCGCAGGTTCTGCACCTCCAGGAAGTCGCCCGGGGTGGCGGTGGCGTGCAGGTCCCAGCTGCCCACGTCCTCGGGCTTGCAGCCGGCGGCGCCCAGCGCCTCGCGGATGGCCAGGGTGGGGCCTTCCTTGGACGGGGTGATGATGTGGTCCGCGTCCGCGGTGACGCCTACGGCAACGGGCTCCAGGCCCAGCGCCTTGAAGCCCTTCTGCGTGAAGTGCTCGTAGTCGCCCACCACCCACACCACCGCGCCACCGGCGATGTGCGTGCCGCGCAGCGCGGTGAGGGGCTTGGACACTGCGGCGTCCGCGGAGATGACGCGCGCGTTGTAGAAGCCGCCCACCACCAGCGGGTTGGGCGCCGCGTCCGTCATGCCCAGCACCACGGCCTTCGCCTCGCCCAGGCGGATGGCGTTCATGGCCAGCTTCAGGCCGTAGCCGAAGGACGAGCACGCGGCCACCGGCGCGAACGTCATGCCGGTAATCTGGCCCAGCATGGACACCTGGGACGCGGGCGTGTTGTGGATGTTCCACAGCACGTTGGAGGACACGGCGTTCCACGGCGGCTCGGGCGCGTTCCACTTCTTCTGCAGGCGCCCGTTGCGCGTGCGCTTCTCCTTGATGACGGCCAGCTTGGCGGACTCCACGTCGCCCTCGTCGGGCACGCCAATGGCTTCAATCTCGCGCAGCTCCTCCAGGTACTCGCGCAGCTCCGGCGAGCGGCCGGCCCAGAAGTGCCACCAGTCGTCCTCCGCCTTGTCGCGCTCGGCCTCCTCGATGGTGGAGGGCTCCGGGGGCAGGCCGGGCAGGGGCTCGCGCGTCTCGCGCCACTGGCGGAGGGCGCCGTTGCGCTCCGGCGAGGCCCAGAAGCGGTCCCACCGGCGCTGGGCGCGGTAGAGGTCCAGGGAGATGTTCTGGATGGTGGGCAGGTCGCCCAGGCCGGTGCCCACGTAGACGTGGGCCTTCGTGCCCAGCTCCTGGAGCTCCTTCTCGATGCCCGGGTTCTGCGACAGCGACTGGATGAACGCGCCGATGGCGTACTGCGTGGGCTGCCCCATCTTCCGCTCCAGCTGGGAGAAGCGGTTGGCGGGGAAGCGCTCATCGATCCACGGCTTGTACGCCGCCAGGTCGAACTCGGGCGTGCCGACGAGGAAGTTGTCCGGACCGAAGCCGTTGAAGGGGGTCAGCCAGGTTTCGGATGAAGCGAGGTTCCTGGCGAAGGCCTCGATGTTGGGGGAACGCGGGGCGACCACGCCCCAGCCGAAGATTCCGACTCTGCGCACGGGTGTTTCCTCCGCCGCCCGGGGGAAGGCTACAGCGGCTGGATCTTGAGGTTGTCGAAGTGGACGCGCGTCTGCCAGCCGGAGAAACCGAAGTACTGGTTCCGGGGGCCGTAGAGGGGGGACGCGTCCTGGAGGGTCAGGAAGGGCTTGCCGTCCACTTCCCACGTCAGCAGGCCATCCCGCCGCGTGATTTTGAAGTGGTAGCGCTGGCCGGGCACCACCGCGGCGCCGTCGCGCACGGCGCGGTCGTTGGTGTGCTCGTGCTGGCGGGCGATGATGGACTGGGTGTTGCGCCAGCCGCCGAAGATGAAGACGTAGCCGGTGGCGGTGTACTGCAGGCGCGGGTCGCCCGCGTAGAAGGAGCGGCCGTCGCCCCACGCCTCCACCTTCATGTCGCCGTCGGGGCTGTCACCCCAGGCGTCGAACTCGATGACGGCGTTCTGGGGGATGGGCTTCTTCAGCCACACCGGGCGGTTGCCCAGGCCCTGCACCACGAGCGCCCCGTCCTCCAGCTTCACCGCGCTGGGGTGGGTGACGTTCCACGCGTCGCCCAGCGTGTCGCGGTTGAAGTCGTCCTCGGAGGGGCCGGGGGGCAGGACGGGCTCCTGCTTCGCCACCAGGGTGGCGGGCATGGAGTCCGGCGTGCCCACGCGCAGGTTGTCGAAGAAGAGCTGGGACTCCCAGCCGGACAGCCCCAGCCGGTCCTGGCCCTTGCCCTTCAGGGGGAACGGGTCGTCCAGCTCCGCCACCAGCTGGCCGTCGATGGCCCACTTGAGGACGTTGCCGCGCCGCTCGACGCGCCAGTGGTACGTGCGGCCGGACTGGATGGGGGCGCCCACGCGGGACTCCACGCGCACCCGGGTGTCCTTCTTGAAGACGCCGGTGGCGACGAGGTCCGCGCCCTGGCCGCCGCCCTTCTCCGCGATGCGCGCGGCCCTGCGCTGGAGCGCTTCCAGGGCGGGGGCGTTGATGTCCTTGCGGGCGAGGACGGACAGGCTGTTGTTCCACCCGCCCTGCACCAGCACGTAGCCGGAGGCCGGGTCGCGTCCGTTGCCGAACAGCTCCACCCGGATGTCGCCCTCCGGATACTCGGGGCGCACGTCGAACTCCACCGCCACGTCGTCCGGCAGCGCGGCCTGGAGCCACAGCGGGTTGTTCTTGGGGGCGGGGCCCAGCAGCTCCCCGTTGGTCACGCGCCAGTAGGCGCCGGTGGAGAAGAAGTCGCGCGCGACGACGCCCGGGTCGTTGAAGGACTGCTGGTAGGGCACCGTCGCGGTGATGTCCGCCTGGCCCCGGAAGAGCGCGTAGTGGATGAGCGGGAGCTGGATGAAGGCGACGGCGCCCGCGAGGATGGCCCACCCCTTGCGTCCCATGCCGGCGGGCTTGCGCCACGCTTCATGGGGAACGGCCGGCTGGGAGGCCTCCGGGGAAGACGGGACGGCGGCCGCCGGCGGCGACCCGTCCTGCTTCTGCGTGTCCTTGTCCTTGCGGCTGGCCTGGCCCATCGATGCTCGAGGAGGGGAGGGAGAAAAGCCGGCGGAATCTACGCCCCGGCCCCCCCGGCGTAAAGGATTGCCGGGACAGGGGTTACTTGACCCCCCATCGCTTCTCGAGCGCCTGCTGCTCCGCCAGGCGCTGCTTCAGCCGCTGCTTCTCCGCCTTCTGCTGCTCGGACTCCTCCGGCGAGGGGCGGACCGCGAGCTGGTAGACACTGCCCGCCAGGGCGAAGAGGAGCGCGGCGATGATGACGCCCCAGGGGCGGCTGGCCACCGCCTCCACCACGCCCCCGAACTGGTGCAGCGCCGCGAGCGCGCCAATCACCAGCAGCCACGCGCCCACCGCCGACGCGACGATGCCGCTCACCTGGTGGTGGAGGAAGGCGCCCACCAGGCCGCCGATGATGAAGCCCGGCCCGAAGCCGAGCAGGAAGTCGGCGGGGCCGGCGATCTGCCCCGCGAGCAGCCCCAGCGGCACGCCCACGCCCACGAAGGTGATGGCGGGCGGAAAGAGGAAGCCCAGCGCCATCAGCGCCGAGGCCACCAGCGTGGGCAGGCGCGGGTCCAGCTCTCCCATGTTCAGCCGCAGGGTGACGGCCGAGGTCCACACCAGCCCCAGCGCCGCGCCCACCGGGCCCGCCACGACGCGGAAGAGCTTGCCGCCCCCCGCGAGCAGCAGCACCAGCCCCACGAGCGCCACCACCCCACCCACCCACATGGGCAGCATCCGGTAGATGCCCACCCAGCCGGAGGGGTTGTAGGACTGATAGGACTTGAGCGCCATGAGGAAGCCTTCCATGGCGCTCCATCCTAGCGGCAACGGCCGTCAGGAATAGCGGGTCAGGGCGAGCCCCAGCAGCACCGCCAGGATGACCGCTCCCAGGAGCGCGTAGCCGTAGAGCGCTCGAGGCGTGGCGGTGGCGCGCAGCAGGTCTTCCGCGCGTTCGCGGTCTTCCGGAGAGGGGCCTCCCGCGAGGATGCGCCGGGCGTCCTCGCGGGCGCCGGCCACGTCACCGGCGTCCTTGCGGGCCCAGGCGGCGCGCACTTCATCGGAGCCGGGAGCGGCGCCGGGGGCCGTGGAGCCGCCGCCGGGCGCCGGGGGCGTCTGTCCGCCTTTCGCCATGGGGCGCGTCTATACCAGGGAATGCAGGCACCCGCCGACGGTATAAGCGGGTCCCCATGCCCGTGCGGTCCCTCTCGCGTCGAAACCTCCTGCTCGCCACGTCCGCGCTCGTCCCGCTGCTGTCCCGGCGTGCGGCGGCGTTCGGTGAGAAGAGCCGCTTCATCCCCGCCGTGGCCCGGCACGGGGGCCGCTGGGATGGCCGGCTGTCGGGCCTGCGCCGGCTCGCGTGGGAGCTGCAGCGGCGCACGTCCGTGGAGGTGGTGCCGGATGCGCGGCCGTTCGCGCTGAGCAGCCCGGACCTCTTCGAGTATCCATTTCTCTACTTCGGGGGGGACGGGGCCTTCCCGGCGCTGAGTGACGCGGAGGTGTCCAACCTGCGCCGCTACCTCACCTATGGCGGCTTCGTGTTCGGGGACGCCAACGACGGCAGCGACGGGGACGGCTTCGACGCCAGCTTCCGCCGGGAGATGGCGCGCGTGCTGCCGCAGAGCCCGCTGAAGGAGGCGCCGGGCACGCACGTCGTCTTCAAGTCCTTCTTCCTCCTGGACGCGGCGCCGGGGCGCCTCTTGCACAAGCCGCTGCCGCTGGTGGCGAGCGTGGGCAAGCGCGCGGCGGTCCTCTATTCGCAGAACGACGTGGCGGGCGCGTGGGCCCGCAGCGAGTCCGGCGACTACGAGTTCGACGTGTCCCCGGGCGGCGAGCCGCAGCGTGAGCTGGCCATCCGCCTGGGCATCAACCTGTGCATGTACGCGCTCTGCCTGGACTACAAGGACGACGCGGTACACCTGCCCCTCATCCTCAACAAGCGGCGCTGACCCTCCTCCTCGCGCGCACGACCGAATGAACGCCCCGTCCTTCAACGCGTGGAAGCTCGTCAGCCTCTCGCCGCTGCCCGTCTGGGCGCTGGTGCTGTTGGGCGTGGGGCTGGTGCTGGGCATCGCGCTGGCGGCGTGGGGCGTGCGCCGCGAGCCGTCCCGGGGCCGCAAGCTGCTCCTGTGGGGCCTGCGCCTGGGCGCGGGCGTGGCGGCGTTCTTCTTCCTGGTGGAGCCGGGCATCCGGCACCTGCAGGTGGCGCGGATGAAGAACCGGGTGGCGGTGCTGGTGGACCGCTCGGCGTCCATGAACTTCCCGTCGGAGCCGGGCGGGCCCACGCGCAGCGCGCAGGTGGCGGCGTTCCTGGAGAAGGCGGCGCCCACGTTCGCGTCCTGGCAGGACCGCTTCACGGTGGAGGTGTACGGCGTGGATCCGGAGCTGGCGCCGGTGACGGCCGCGCAGCTCGCCCAGGAGCCCGCGCGGGCGGGCTCGACGGACCTGCTCGCGGCGCTCAGGTCCGCGGCGTCCGGAGGGCAGGGGGCGCGCAAGCTGTCCGGCGTGCTGTTGTTCAGCGACGGCGCGGACAACGCGGAGCTGAAGGCCGGCGCGGTGGGCCGGGCGCGCGCGGCGCTCTCGGATTTGGGCGTGCCGGTGTCCACGTTCCTGGTGGGCCAGGAGGCGCTGAAGGATTTGTCGGTGGAGGGGCTGAAGGTGGATGACTTCGCCTTCGTGCGCAACTCGCTGACGGTGGAGGTGGAGATCCACGGCCGCGGGTTCGGTGGCCAGGACATCCCCGTCGTCTTGAGCCAGGAGGGCAAGACGGTGGCGAGCAAGCTGGTGAAGATGGCCACCGACGACGACGTGAAGCCGGTGTCCTTCACCTTCACGCCGGACCAGACGGGCCGCTTCGTCTACACGGTCACGGTGCCCACGTTCCCGGACGAAGCGGTGAGCGACAACAACAGCCGCTCGTTCACGCTGAAGGTGATTCGCGACCGCGTGCGCGTGCTGCTGGTGGTGGGCCGGCCGTCGTGGGACGAGCGCTTCCTGCGCGGGCTGCTCAAGCAGGACGCGAACGTGGACCTGGTGTCGTTCTACATCCTGCGCACGCTGTCGGATGACCCGGGCGTGTCGAACGAGCGGGAGCTGTCGCTCATCCCGTTCCCCATGGAGGAGATCTTCGACACGAAGCTGCACACGTTCGACGTCGTCATCTTCCAGAACTTCGGCTACTCGGATCCGTCGCTGTCCATCGCGGAGTACGAGCGCAACCTGGAGCGCTACATCCACGAGGGCGGCGCGTTCGTGATGATTGGCGGCGACAGCGTGCTGGGCGAGGGCCGCGCGGCGATGCCCACGCTGATGGAGGCGTTGCCGGTGGAGGCGGCCGGGCCCGCGAACGCGGAGCCGTTCAAGCCGCGGCTGACGCCGGAGGGCCTGCGCCACCCGGTGACGTCCATTGGCACGGGCGCGGCGAGCACGGAGGGCGCGTGGAGCGAGCTCGCGCCCATTCCGGGCGCGAACCTGACGCGGGCGCGGCCGGGGGCGACGGTGCTGATGGACCACCCGTTCATGACGGTGGACGGGAAGAACGCGCCGCTCGTGTCGGTGTGGGACTACGGGCGGGGGCGGGCGATGGTGGTGGCGACGGACGCGACGTGGTCGTGGGCGTTCACGGCGCACCGGGAGGGTTCGCCGAGTCGTGCGTATGACCGCTTCTGGGGCAACGCGCTCCGGTGGCTGGTGAGGGATCCGGACCTGACGACGCTGAAGGTGACGGCGGATCCGCCGTCGGTGGAGCCGGGGCGTCCGGTGGGCGTGGTGGTGCAGGCGCGGATGGCGGACTACCAGCCGGCGGAGGGCGCGCAGGTGCGGGTGGAGCTGTTCTCCGTGGCGACGCAGAAGCCGGTGGCGGTGCAGACGGGCACGACGGGAGCGGACGGCGTGGTGCGGCTGGAGTTCGCGCCGCCGGCGCCGGGGCCGTACAAGCTGCTCGCGTCCGCGAAGAAGGGGGAGACGGACCTGGGCAAGGGCGAGGACGCGGTGGCGGTGCGCGCGGTGGGCCCGGAGCTGTCGGACGCGTCGGTGCGGCCGGAGCTGATGGAGCAGATCGCCAGCGTCACGGAGGGCAAGGCGTTCAAGCTGCCGAAGGACGGGATGCCGGACGTGCCGCTGTTGGATCCGCCAGTGGTGGAGGTGGGGCGCGCGAAGGACCAGCCGCTGTGGGACCGCTGGTACTACCTGGTGGCGCTCATTGCCCTGCTGGGCGCGGAGTGGTTCGCGCGGCGGCGGTTCGGGTACGTGTAGCCTGTCGGTGAAGCGCTTGATTCACGGGTGTGCCAGGGGCTGCCTCGAGCCATGGCATGGCGCGGGGATGCGAGCGAGAGACGCTGAAGCGGAGTGAGACCGGCCGATGCCTGACGCACAGGCATCGGCCGTGACGCGCGTGACTACTCCGCCTTCTCCACCACGCCGCAGGCGATGCGGCCGCCGGCGTCGCCGGTGGGGTCCGTGTGGTAGTCGTCCAGCTTGGCGTGGACCACGACGGCGGAGCCGTCCTTGTCGAGCAGCGACTTCACCTTGAGGTCCGGGATGATGACGTCGAACTGCACCTTGCCGTCCTGCCCGACGTGGAGGTTCGGCATGTCACCCGCGTGCTGACCCTTGGGCGACAGCGCGCCGTGCTGCTTCTTCGTCGGGTTGAAGTGGCCGCCCGCCGTCTTGAAGTCCGGCGCGTCGCACTTGCCCGTCTCGTGGATGTGGAAGGCGTGCTCGCCCGGGGGCAGGTTCATCAGCGCGCCCCGCACCAGCACGCCCCTGGGCGCCTGCTCCATCGTCACCTCGCCCACGTCCTTGCCCTGGGCGTCCTTCAGCGTCGCCTTCACCGTCTCGCTCTTCTGGGGAGCGGGCTTCGCGCCCGCGTCCGCGGGGGCCGGCGTCCCGGCGTCCTGGGCCAGGGCGGGCGTGGAGAGGAGGGCGGCGGCAACCAGCAGGGAACGGATCGTCATGTCTTGAAGGCTCCAGGGATGGGGTGACCCAGCGCGCGCACACTACCCGCCGCCCCTGCTCCCCGCTGGAGAATGTCCACCGCCACACGCGTCCGGTGATGGGGAGTCATCACTCCGGCAGCAGGCCGTCCAGCGGCACCGGCACCACCCGGGACGCCCCGAACGCGGGCGCCCAGACACGCTGCACGGACGTCCCGTTCAGGAATCGCACCACCGCGCGGAACGCCGCCTCCGGCCCGCCCAGGCCCTGCGCCCACGCGATGCCCCGGGGCGACAGGTTCGGCACCGGCGGGCCCAGGGCGTCGCGGGACCTGGCGCCCCGGGTGATGCCCAGCCCCTCGTCCCGCACGCGCTGGGGCACGTACAGCGGCGCGAACCGCGCGTGACGGTGGTCGTGCACGCAGCCGGGCTCCTCCAGGAGCGCCGCGGACAGGGGCAGCTCGCGCACGTTGAACAGGAGCTTCACCGCTTCCGCGTGCGGATCATACGGACCGCGCAGCCGGTGGTCCCCTCGGGGAATCAGGCGGCGGTCCAGGTAGCAGAAGGCCTTCGTCTCCGGAGGCAGCGCGCCCCGGTGCCTCGCGCCGCCGTAGCGGAAGAACGGGCGCACGTGGTCTGCGTCCACCTCCAGCGCCGGCCCCTGCTTCAGCGCGCGCAGCTTGGGCAGGAGCGCGGGCTCCAGGCCGTGCGCCTTGGCGAAGTCCTCCACCGTGTCCTGTGTCGCTTCGCAGAAGGCCTGGAGCCGCGCGAGCAGCCGCTCCCGATCCGCGTCCACCAGCAGCTCGTCGAAGCGCGTCTTCACCCCGGGCAGGCTCACCGGGATGAGCGTGGTGAGCAACTCGCCCCGCGCGCGCCAGTCCGCGTCCAGCGCGGCGGCCTCCTGCGCGATGGGGGAGAGCCGCCACTCGGGGGGCTCGGGCGTGAAGCACTGGCCCACGCCCTTGCGCTCATAGCGGGGCGAGGGCATGTCGGCTCCGGACTTCGACGTCCACACCGTGATGCACGTGCGCACCTGCGTGCCCGTGAAGATGCCCGGGCCCAGGTCCACCACTTCGCGCAGATGGAGCGCTTGCAACAATGCGTGGCGCAGCGGCGCGTAGATGAACGACTCCAGCAGGCTCGCGGGCGTGATGAAGGCCAGCACTCCCGGGCGCGCCGTCAGCCGCTTCATGGCGACGAGGAGGAAGAACGCGAAGTCATCGCGGAGGCTCGTGCCCGGCGGCATCTCCAGCGGCACCAGTGCGCGCAGCCTCGCGTAGCAGGCCGCGTCCTTCAGCACCGCCGACGTGCCGTTGTAGGGCGGGTTGCCCACCCATAACTCCGCGTGCCCCTCCGGCGTCCCGGCGAGCAGCGGCTCCAGCCCGTCCCGCAGCGCATCCCCCACGCGCACCTCCGCGCCCGGCACGCGGGCCTGGCACAGGCGCGCGACGCCGTCATCCAGCTCCAGCCCGCACAGCCTCGCGTCCGGTCGGTGCCGCGCGGCGGCGGCGAGGAAGGCTCCGGCGCCACAAGCCGGATCCACCACCGTGAGCGGCCTGTCGCCGACATGCGCCAGCGCGAGCGCGAGCGTGCGCTCCACGATGGGCGCGGGCGTGTAGAACGCGCCCACCGCCTTGCGGTCGATGCCGGGGAACTGGTGGACCAGCAGTTCCTCGTCCAGCTCGGGCGTGTCGATGGCGCGGGCCATGCGCGGCCATCCTAGACAGATTCACCCGGGGGGCCGCGAGGGGGCCCCGTCCAAGGCCGCGCCGCAGCGTTTGCAATCGCGCGCATCCAGGTCATGACCCTGTGCGCCACAGCCCGGACACGCCTGGGGATTCAGCGGCTGACGCGGGGCGGTGGCGAGCTCCACCGACACGCCGTCTTGGGCGTGAGGTCCCCGAAGCCCACCATCGGCATCGTCACGATGGCCCGGTTCACAGGCCGCGCAGCTTGGGCGCATCCCCCTTGGGAGCGTTCAACAGCGTCCCTGGCCCCTGGACCCGGGGCTGCATTGCCCGCGGCGGCTCCCGGTCCAACGTTGCTGGCGGTCCTGTCCCTGGCGCGGAGCGGCTTTGGGCGCATGCTGCGAATCCTCGACGTCATCCCCGTGAAGCTGCTGGCCCTGATAATGATGGGCCTGCTCTTCCTGTGTCTGGAGATCGGCTACCGGCTCAGTCACCGGAAGCAGGGCCTCGGCGACGTGTCGGCGCTCCAGGCGTCAGTGCTGGGGCTGGTGGCGCTCCTGCTCGCATTCTCCTTCTCCATGGCCGAGGAGCGGTACTCGCTGCGCCGCTCCCTCGTGGTGAAGGACTCGAACGCCATCAGCACGCTCTACCTGCGCATCGGCTTTCTTCCCGAGCCCTCGCGCGGCCAGATGCGCGCCTCGCTGCGCCGCTACATCGACGTGGTCCTGGAGGGGCACGAGGCCGCGAATGAGCCGGCCCTCTTCGCGAAGAAGTTCCAGGAAGCGGAGTCGCTCCAGGCGGGGCTCTGGTCGCGGCTGGAGGCGCTGGCGCCCCAGGTGCAGGCCCCCGTGCTCCTGCTCGTCACCCAGGCGATGAACGACGTGTTCGACGTCGGCGACGAGCGCGTGGCGGCGGCCCACAACCTCATCCCGACCTCCATCTTCGTCCTGCTGCTCGTCGGGATGCTCGGCTCCGGGGTGCTTCTGGGATACCAGCCGGAGGCGCGCGTGCGCGGGTCTCTCTCCTGGTTCCTGTTCGTGGTCATCCTGACCGCCGTGATGTTCACCCTGCTGGACCTGGACCTCCCCACGCAAGGACGCATCCGCGTGGACCAACAGCCCCTGCGCTCGCTCCAGGAGCAGCTGCGCACCCATCCCTGATGCGCTGCGTCCCGGGAGGGCGCGTGACCGTCCTGGCAATGGGCGCGGGGGTCGTCCGTTCAAGGGGCATGCGAACCTCCAAGGACCTTCCGAAGCGCGCCGTCTCTTCTGTCCTGGGGCTGGGCCTGTCGCTGGCGGCCCTCCCTGCCGTGGCGGACGAAGCACCCACGCCCCAGGCGGTGATGCGCGAGGCCCGCCGCGGCGTGCTCAAGGACGGCATCGAGAAGGCCGGAGCCGTGCGCATTGGCGGCATCGACCAGTGGATTTCCGTGCGCGGGCGCCACAAGGACAACCCGCTGCTGCTCTTCCTGCATGGCGGGCCGGGCTACACCGCGCTGCCCACCGCGTACTTCTACCAGGGGGAGTGGGAGGAGTACTTCACCGTCGCGCACTGGGATCAGCGCGGCGCGGGCAAGACCTATGCCCTCACCCCCGTGGACAAGGTGAAGCCCACCTTGACCGTGGACCGCATGGTGGCGGACGCGGAGGAGGTGGTCGCGTACCTGCGCAAGACGTACGGCAAGAAGCGCATCGTGCTCGTGGGCCACAGCTGGGGCACGGTGCTGGGCGTGCGGCTCGTGCAGAAGCACCCGGACTGGTTCGACGTCTACGTGGGCATTGGCCAGGGGGTGGACGTGCCGAAGAACGAGGTCCTGGGCTACGAGGCCACGCTCCAGGCCGCTCGCGCGGACGGCAACAAGCAGGCCATCGCGGACCTGGAGTCCATGGCCCCGTTCCCGGACCCGAAGGACCCCGCGCGCACGCTGGCCAACCTGCACAAGGAGCGCCGCTGGCTCTCGTACTACGAGGGCCACGGCTGGCGCGCGCCGGACTGGCACGGCGCCGAGGTCTGGCGCTACAGCCCCGACGTCACCGACAAGGACATGGACGCGCGCGACGAGGGCCTGGACCTGAGCCTCGCGGCCTTCTGGGAACCCATCACCCAGCTGAACCTCACGAAGGAGAACCGCTTCGCCGTGCCCGTCGTCTTCTTCCACGGCCGGCACGACCGCACCACGTCCGCGCAGCTGTTGGACTCCTGGTTCACCACCGTCCAGGCGCCGTCGAAGAAGCTCGTCTGGTTCGAGGACTCCTCGCACATGGTGTTCCAGGAGGAGCCCGGCAAGGTGCTCGTGCACCTGGTGACCGACGTGCTCCCGCTCACGCGCGGGAAGTGACGACGGAAGAAGAAAGGCGGAACCCGAGCCCCTTTGGAAACTCCCGGGTTCCGCCCTGTCCTCCACGCCGAGGATGAATCCGTGGAAGACGGCCGAGCAGCCTCAAACCTCTTGCGGAGCCTCTGGAACGCCCGGGGGCACCGCGCCCGCGACGCCCGCGGGGACCGTCACCGGGGGCGCCACCCCCGCGCCCACGTGCATGCGGTGCTCCACCTCCGCGAACCGCGCCGCGGCTTCCGCCTCCGGCGCCAGCAGCGACACCACCCAGCCCACCACGAAGGACAGCGGGATGGTGACGAGCCCTGGGTTCTTCAGCGGGAAGAGCGCTGACGCGTTGCCCAGCAGTTCCACCTGCACCGTGGGCGACAGGACGATGAGCACCACCGCGCTGATGGACCCGGTGAGCATGCTCGCCACCGCGCCCCTGGTGGTGAAGCCCTTCCACAACATGGAGAGGAGCAGCGCGGGGAAGTTCGCGCTCGCCGCGATGGCGAACGCCAGGCCCACCATGAAGGCCACGTTCTGGTTCTTGAAGATGACGCCCAGGATGATGGCCAGGATGCCCAGCGCGAGGCTGGCGAGGCGCGCCACCTTGAGCTGCTCGGCTTCTGGCGCGTGGCCCTTGCGCACCACGCTGGACCACAGGTCGTGGGACAGCGCCGCCGCGCCTGACAGCGTCAGGCCCGCCACCACCGCGAGGATGGTGGCGAAGGACACCGCGGAGATGAAGCCCAGGAAGCCCGTGCCGCCCAGGGCCTCCGCCAGCATGGGCGCCGCCATGTTGCCGCCCTTGTCCACGCCCACGATGGCCTGGCGGCCCACCAGCACGGACGCGCCGAAGCCGAGGATGAACGTCACCAGGTAGAAGAAGCCGATGAGGCCCGTGGCGTAGAACACGCTGGTGCGCGCCGCCTTCGCGTTGGGCACCGTGTAGAAGCGCATCAGGATGTGCGGCAGGCCCGCCGTGCCGAACATCAGCGCCAGGCCCAGGGAGACGGTCTCCAGCGGGTTGGACACCAGCTTGCCCGGCGCCAGCGCCTCCGGCCCATAGCGGTTCACCGCCTCGCTGAAGAGGGCGGAGGGGCTGAACCCGAACTGCCACAGCACCGCCACCGCCAGCGCCGTCGCGCCGCCCAGCAGCAGCACCGCCTTGACGATCTGCACCCACGTGGTGGCGATCATCCCGCCGAAGAGCACGTAGAGGATCATCACCGCGCCCACGATGACCACGGCCGTCTCATACGAGAGGCCGAAGAGCAGGCGGATGAGGTTGCCCGCGCCCACCATCTGGGCAATCAGGTAGAAGACGACGACGGTGAGCGTGCCCACCGCGGCGGACAGCCGCACCGGGGTCTGCTTCAGGCGGTAGGCCACCACGTCCGCGAAGGTGTACTTGCCCAGGTTGCGCAGGGGCTCCGCGATGAGGAAGGTCACCACCGGCCAGCCCACCAGCCAGCCCACGGAGTAGATGAGCCCGTCGAAGCCGGACGTGGCGACGAGCCCCGCGATGCCCAGGAAGCTGGCGGCGCTCATGAAGTCGCCCGCCAGCGCGAAGCCGTTCTGTCCGGCGCTGATGCCGCCGCCCGCGGCGAAGAACTCGGACGTCGTCTTCGTCTTGCGCGCGGCCCAGTACGTGATGGCCAGCGTGATGCTGACGAAGAGGAGGAAGAAGACGATGGCCGTGGTGTTGGGCTGGCCAATCCGCGTGCCCGGGGTCGTGGGATTCATGGGAACCTTTCAGCGGCGCAGCGCGTCGAGGGCGCTGTCGTATTTGCGGTTGGCCCAGCTCATGTAGACACCCGTCAGCACCCAGGCGAAGAGGATGGTGAGCGCCCCCAGCACGATGCCGACGGACAGCCCCGGCACGAACTGGTGCCCCATCAGCGGCCGGTTGAAGGCCACCAGCAGGATGAAGCCCAGGTAGGCCACCAGCATCGCCACCGTCAGCGCGCCGGCCACCCGCCAGCGCTTCGCGGCGAGCGCCTTCAACGCCTCGTCCTTGGAATTGCCGTGCATCGGTGTTCCTCCTTGCGAAGCGTGAAAGGGACCGCGTTCAGCGGCGGGCGTCCGGGGGCAGGCCCTTGGCGAGCAGCTCCTCCAGCACGGCGGGGTCCGCGAGCGTGCTCGCGTCACCCAGGTTCTCCGTCTCGCCGCCGGCGATCTTGCGGAGCATCCGGCGGAGGATCTTCCCGGAGCGCGTCTTGGGCAGGCCCGACACCAGCACCACCCGGTCCGGCGTGGCGATGGGGCCAATCACGTGCCGCACCTGTTCGCGCAAGCTGCCCACCATCTTCTCGTCCGGGGTGCGCACGAAGTCCGGCTTCACCGTGACGAAGGCGCACACGCCCGTGCCCTTCAGGTCATGCGGGAAGCCCACCACCGCGGCCTCGGCGACGGCCTCGTGGGCGACGAGCGCGCTCTCCACCTCCGCGGTGCCCAGGCGGTGGCCGGACACGTTGAGCACGTCGTCCACGCGGCCGGTGATCCAGTAGTAGCCGTCCTCGTCGCGGCGGCAGCCGTCGCCGGTGAAGTACAGCGGCAGGAAGCGCGCGTAGTACGTCTCCACGAAGCGCGAGTGGTGGCCGTACAGCGTGCGCGCCTGGCCCGGCCATGAGCGCGCGAGGCACAGGTTGCCGCTGACGCCGTTGCCCGTGAGCTTCTTGCCCTCCTCGTCCACCAGCACCGGCTCCACGCCGAAGAAGGGCAGGGTGGCGCTGCCGGGCTTGCACGGCGTCGCGCCCGGCAGCGGGGCGATGAGGATGCCGCCCGTCTCCGTCTGCCACCAGGTGTCCACCACGGGGCAGCGGCCCTCGCCCACCACGTCGTGGAACCAGCGCCAGACCTCCGGGTTGATGGGCTCGCCCACGCTGCCCAGCAGGCGCAGCGACCTGCGCGAGGCCCGGGTGACGAAGCCGTCGCCCTCCTTGATGAGCGAGCGCAGCGCGGTGGGCGCGGTGTAGAGCGTGGTGGCCTTCAGGTCGTCCACCACCTGCCAGAGGCGGCCCGCGTCGGGCCACGTCGGGGTGGACTCGAAGAGGACCGTGGTGGTGCCGGTGCTGAGCGGGCCATAGACGAGGTACGAGTGGCCCGTCACCCAGCCCACGTCCGCGGTGCAGAAGTGCACGTCGTCCGGCTGCGTGTCGAAGATGTAGCGGAACGTCGTGTTCGCGTAGACGAGGTAGCCGCCCGTGGTGTGCAGCACGCCCTTGGGCTTCCCGGTGGAGCCGGAGGTGTAGAGGATGAAGAGCGGGTCCTCCGCGTCCATCCACTCCGCGGGGCAGACGCCCCGGTGCTTCTTCACCTCTTCATCCAGCCAGTGGTCACGTCCCTCGCGCATGGGCACGTCCCTGGGCGTGCGGCGCGCGACGAGCACGGAAGTCACCTCGGACAGGCCGTCCAGGGCCTCGTCGGTGATGGCCTTGGTCGCCACGCTCTTGGGGCCGCGCGGGCCTTCATTGGCGGTGATGACCACCTTCGCGCCCGAGTCCAGCACGCGCTCGCGCAGCGAGTCCGCGGAGAAGCCGGCGAACACCACCGAGTGCACCGCGCCGATGCGCGCGCACGCGAGCAGCGAGTACACCAGCTCCGGAATCATGGGCAGGTAGATGATGACGCGGTCGCCCTTGCGCACGCCGTGCGCCTTGAGCACGTTGGCCAGGCGGTTCACGTGGTGGGCGAGGTCGCGGAAGGTGATGGTCTCGTATTCGCCGGGCGTGTTCTTCGCCCAGAGGAGGGCGGCCTTGTCCGGGCGCGCCTTCGCGTGACGGTCCACGCAGTTGACGGTGACGTTGAGCTTTCCGCCCACGAACCAGGCGAAGTCGGCGGCCTGTTCGTTCACCTCGCGGATGGACTCCGGCGGGTGGAACCAGGTGAGCTGCCGCGCCTGTTCACCCCAGAAGGACTCCGGGGCGTCGAGGCTCTGGCGGTAGAGGCGCTGATACTCCTCCAGGCTCTTCACGTGCGCGGTGCGGCGGAAGGCTTCCTGGGGCTGGAAGAGCGAATCCGTGTCGGTGGCCATGGAGGAGTCCTCAGTAGAAGAGCTGGAGCTGGGCGGTGCCGGTGATGCCCGTGGTCGTGTGGGCGATGTTCCCCACGCGCGACACGGCCACCTCCGTCTTCAGGTTGAAGGTGTGCTTCTGGAACCAGAGGTTGAGGCCGGGGCGGAACGTGAGCAGGTCCTGCGCGGTCACGCGTCCGTTGAAGTACTCGCTGGAGAAGACGGGCTCGACGCTGCCGAAGCGGTAGCCCAGCTCCACGAAGAAGCCGGTGCCGCTGCGCGTGTTGTCGAAGCCCTGCTGCCAGGAGAAGACGTTGCTCTGGAAGACGAACTCCTGGTCGTTGCCCAGGGGCACGTCCAGGAACACGTCCGCCGCCACGGCCACCGCGGAGTGGATGCCGGAGGCGGTGGCGATGGCGCCGTACTGGAAGTCCCCGCCCAGGCCGAACGACAGCATCGGCTGGTCCGTGAAGTAGATGCCGCGCAGGAACTGGTCGTACTCGTGGCCCCAGACGTTGTAGCGCACGTTGGCCACGGCGCGCGGCAGGTCGTCCGCGTTGACCACCTGTCCGTTGTCCAGCTTCGCGCCCTCCACGCCGTTGAGGATGGCGGCGCGGTACGCCCAGGGGCCCGCGTAGCCGCGCACCTGCACGCCCATGTCGCGCCACACCTTGCCCACGCCTGGCGGGTAGCGGATGAGGTCGGAGTGGAAGTCCACCGTGTTGAGCGCGACGGCGCCCTGCAACACGTGGTGCGACAGCGGCGCGAGGAAGAAGCCCGCCTCCACGAAGGTCTTCCCCGGGAACTCGTAAGAAATCGTCGCGTCCTGGATGTAGAAGGCGACGTTGTAGTCGCCGTTCTTGCCGAAGTTCGGCTGGTCCGTGTCGATGAAGAACGTCAGCTTCTTCGTGATGGAGCCGAAGACGAGCAGCCGCACGCGGCGCAGGAAGAAGTCCGTCCCCACGCCGCCCGTGGGCGCGCCGCCCTTGACGAGCTGCATCTGCGGCTGCAGCAGCACGTCCACGTTGAGGACCGAGTCCTCGGAGAGCTGGATCTTCCCCGCGGCCGCCGGAAGCGCCGCCAGCAGGGCCGTGAGCACCAACAACCGCGACAGGAGAGGGAGGACGGGGGGCATGGGTCCCCGTCCCCTGAGCAACGCCCGTTCCACCCGGACACGCTCCGGGTTTCAGGACCTTGGGGGTTGGCTCGCCGCGTCAGGATGTGGCGGAAGGTGACAGGGCGTTACCGCCCGTAACGATTCGTGCAGCGCGTCGTAACACCGGGGTGACGGTTCGTTTCCTCCGGTGTGGCTGCTCACCGCGGCGCGGCGAGCGTGCGTGCGGGCGGCGTGGGCTGGGGCGGGAGCGAGTCCGGGAGGGTGACGGGGGACTGCTTCGCCAGACGCCAGGGCGTCTGGGCCTCGCCCCGGCGCTGCGCGCGGACGCAGCGCCACAGCTCGTTGGCGTAGGGCAGCGCGAGCGTGGCCACGATGGCGCCGAGGATGCCCTTGAGGTAGCCGCCCGGCAGTCGCTCCTTCTTGAGGCGCAGCCGCCACTTCCCCTTGCGGCCGCCCGCGCCCCAGATGGCGAGGAACTGGTCCCAATGCAGACAGATCATCGAAGACACGGCCATGAAGGGGAGCACCTCCAGGAAGCTGTGCGTGTGCTGTTCGCGCGGGAGCACCTGACGCTGGTGGTTCGTGGCGTAGGCCACGTCCCAGAAGGCAGTGGCTTCGTGCACCAGCGTATGGCCCAGCATGAGGGAGAGCGTGAGCGGGTTGATCTCCAGCACCAGCCCCATCACCACGGGCACGCCGACCTCGGACATCATCAGGCAGTGGATGAGGGACTCGCCCGCGCCGCTGGTGTGTTCGATGTCCGTCTTCTTGTGCCACACCCAGTCCACCACCCCGGGGATGAGCCAGGCCGGCAGCATGAAGTAGAGCAGGAAGCGGCGCGTGGCCGTCTCCACGTCCGTGGCCTTGGGCGACAGGTCCATGCGCGGGCGGCGCAGGTAGCCGCGCGCGGCGCGCTCCAGCCGCAGCATCCGGGCGCGCCGGCTCCAGGGAGTGGTGACTTCGCGGAACAGGGAGATGCCGGCCATGCGCGCTCCTGGTCTGGGCCCCGGGGGGGGCGTGTCGCACTGGAAGCTGCGCACGCGCCCCGGGCAGGACAGGGAGGCCCGGGCCGCCAGCCGGGCCCTGGCCTCTCTGGCGTCCTATGACTCGTAGAGGGAGACGTCGCACTGGGTGCTGACGAACTGGCACTGCATCTCCTCCGCGGAGCCGTTGACGAAGAAGTAGAGCGTGTTGCCCGCGTCCGGCGAGGAGAGCGTGCAGTAGAAGTTCTGCTTGCACTGCCAGAGCTTCCCGTTGGCGTCCTCGAACTGGATCCACCAGTAGTCGTGGCCGACGGCGCCGGTCCAGAAGATGACCTGGAAGGGAGTGCTGGTCGCGTTCTCCGCCAGCGAGGGCCAGTTGCCCTGCTGCTGGTATTCGGGGTTGTTGCTGTAGCGGTGCCGCAGCGTCACGTTGGTGATGGTGGCGCCCCAGTGGTTGACGACCACGGCGTTGGCGGTCTGCTGCGTGGACTGCGGCGCGCCGACCTTCGCGGTGGAGCGCGTCTTGTCAGGGGAGAGGCGGGTATCGAAGCCGGACAGCGGCTGACCATCGAGACCGAGGCGGGTAGGGCTGCACATGAGGTGTTCTCCTGGACCACCGGGGTTGGCGTTGTGTCGCCGGTGGACGCCAGGACCCATGAGCAACCGCCGTGCCTGGGGCCCCTCCCTCTGGAGCGGGGCGCGGGGGCGGGCCTTCGACGGATATCGACGCGTCGAAGCGGGGGCGCGTCGACGCGTCGGGCGCCTCAGGCGCGGGTGCGGGGGATGCCCAGCCGCTGGCGCTTCTCCCAGAGCGTCTTGCGGCTGATGCCCAGCCGGCGCGCAAGCTCCGTCTCGCCCATGCGGTCCTGGTGCTCCAGCACGAAGCGGCGGAAGTACTCCTCCATGGAGTCCGGCGAGCGGGGGTCCTCACTGGCCGGGACGGGCGGGAAGTCCGTCTCCTCCAGCGCGGGGGGGCCGCTGTCCGCGCCCGGTCCGCCGGGGGGCTCCAGCGCCAGCAGGTCGGCGGTGATGAGTGGCCCGTCCGCGAGGATGACCGCGCGCTCGATGGCGTTCTCCAATTCGCGCACGTTGCCGGGCCACGGGTGCTGGGCGATGGCGGCCAGCGCGTCCGGAGACAGCGACGCGGGTGGGCGTCCGATGCGGCGGCTGGCGCGCTCCAGCAGGTGCTTCGCCAGCGCGGGCACGTCCTCGCCGCGCTCGCGCAGGGGCGGCAGGCGGATTTCGACGACGCGCAGGCGGAAGTAGAGGTCCTGGCGGAACAGGCCCTCTTGAACGCGGCGGGGCAGGTCGCGGTGCGTGGCCGCGAGGATGCGCACGTCCACCTTGCGCGAGCGCGTGGCGCCCACCCGCCGCACCTCGCCGTCCTGGAGCATGCGCAACAGGCGCGCCTGCGCGGGCGCGGGCAGTTCTCCAATCTCGTCCAGGAAGAGCGTGCCGCCGTGCGCGGCCTCCACCAGGCCCGCGTGCGCGGCCTGCGCGCCGGTGAACGCGCCCTTCTCATGGCCGAACAGCTCGCTCTCCAGGAGGCCCTCGGGGATGGCGGCGCAGTTGACCGCGACGAGGGGCCCTTCCGCGCGCGGGCTCTGCGCGTGGACGGCGCGGGCGACCAGCTCCTTGCCGGTGCCGGACTCACCGAGCACCAGCACGGTGGCGGCGGACGGGGCCACCTTGCGTACGCGCTCGAACACGTCGCGCATGGCGGGGGAGTTGCCCACCATGCCGCCCGGATACCAGGTCTGCTCCACCTCGCGCTTGAGGGCGGCGTTCTGCCGGGTGAGGCGGCCCTCGCGCAGCACGCGCTCCACCTGGAGCAGCAGCTCGTCGTGGTCGAAGGGCTTCGCGATGTAGTCCACCGCGCCCAGCTTCATCGCGTCCACGGCGGACTTCACCGTGGCGAAGCTGGTCATGATGAGCACGGGCACGCCCGGACACAGCGCGATGATGTCCGTGCCCGGCGGCCCGGGCAGCCGCAAGTCGGAGATGACCAGGTCGAAGGCGTCGAGCGCGTGCCCGGCGGCGGCCTCCGGCACGGCGCCCGCTTCCGCCACGTCGTGGCCCGCGCGGGTGAGCAGCCGTCGCAGCTCCGTGCGGATGATGGGTTCGTCCTCGATGACCAGGATGCGGCTCATGCGGAGGCCTCCTGCTTCAGCGTTTCCGCGCGGGGCAGGGTGAGCGTCACGCGGGTGCCGCCGCCCTGGCGGCCCTCGATGCGCAGCGCGCCGCCGTGCTCGCGCACGATGCCCTCCACCAGGGGGAGGCCCAGGCCGGTGCCTTCGCCGGGCTGCTTGGTGGTGAAGAACGGCTCGAAGATGCGTTGCGACAGCTCCGGGGCGATGCCGTGCCCCCGGTCCTCCACCTGGATGCGCACCTGGTCTCCCGAGGCTTCCGCCCACAGCTCCACGCGCGAGCCCGCGGGCGACGCGTCGATGGCGTTGGTCAAGAGGTTCACCAGCACCTGCTCCAGCCGCTGCGCGTCCCCGCGCACGTCCAGCCCTTCTGGACTCTGGTGCGTGCAGGCCACGTCGCGTGCCTTGCGCGACAGCCGGGCCAGCTGCGCGGCCTCCGCGAGCAGCGGGCCCACCGCCACGCGCGTGAAGGGCCGGGACTCGCCGCCCACGGTGCCCGCGTGGCCGAAGCCCACGAGCGCCCGGACGATGGCGTCGATGCGGCGGCACTGCTGGAGGATGAGCCCCACGCGCTCGCGCACGGCCTCCGGATCCTCCAGCTCGTACTTGAGGTTCTGGCTGATGCTGGCGATGGCGGTGAGCGGGTTGCCAATCTCATGCGCCACGCCCGCGGCCACGCGGCCCAGCGACGCGAGCCGGTCCTGGTGCGCGAGCCGCGCGTCCACCGCCTTGCGCTCCGTCCAGTCCTCCACCAGGAACGTCATGCCCGTCTCCCCGCCGCCGGCCCCCTCCGCGGGCGCCAGCCGCGAGCGGTGCAGCCGCAGCGAGCGGGGCCTGCCGCCCACCGTGACGCGCGCCTCGTCGTCGCCGCTGGGGGCCCGCGCGAGCTCCGAGAACAGGGGCCCCCAGGGCTCCGGTAGCCGGGCGAGCGGCTGCCCCCGCGCGGAGTCCATGGGCACGCCGGACAGCGCCTCCAGCGCGGCGTTCCAGATGACGACCTCGCCGTCCGGGCCCATGGCGCACACGCCCAGGGGCAGGTCCTCCAGGATGCGGTAGAGGTAGCGGCGCACGACCTCCAGCTCGCGCAAGGGGCCGCGCATGTCGCGCGCGTCGCGCAGCCGCTCCTCCACGAAGCGCAGCTGATCCGCCAGGGCCGTGCGCGCGCCCGGGTCCAGCCGCAGCGCTTCCCCCACCGCGAGCCGCGCCAGCACCGGACCGATGAGGCCGGAGAGGTTGCGCTCCACGCCGTCGCGCAGGCGGCGCAGCTCCGCGGGGCGGCGCTCGTCGGGGGACAGCTCCAGCGCCTCGCGGGCGCGGTCCACCTCCGCGGCGGCCACCTGCGCGCCCAGCACGGGCTCCAGCTGCCGGCGGAACTCGTCGGGCGAGCTGGCCGCCACGCTGCCCTCCGCGAGCCCCGGCGCCTCGCGCGCGCACACCCGCGCGGCCTCCCGCTCCTCCGCGGACTGGCGCGTGGTGAGCGACACCGCCACGAAGCACAGCCCGTTGAGCGCCAGCGAGGTGAAGGTGGCGAAGCCCCAGGGCTCTTCCGCGCTGAAGCCCAGCTTCACGGAGAGCTGGTTGGTCCACGCCACCAGCGAGGGGGGCTCCCACAGCGGGGCCAGCAGCGTGAGGGCCCACGTCGTGCCGCCCGCGAAGAGCCCCGCGAGCAGCCCCGCGCGCGTGGCCTTGGGCCAGGTCAGGAGCCCCAGCACGCCCGGCGCGAACTGCGCGGTGGCCACGAAGGACACGAGCCCCAGGTCCACCAGGCCCGTCGTGCGCGTGTCCAGCAGCCGGAAGAAGCCGTAGCCCGCGAGGATGACGGCGGCGATGAGCACGCGCCGGGCCCACAAGAGCCACCCGTAGAGGTCGTCCCGCCCGCGCGCGGTGCCCAGCGGCAGCACCAGGTGCGTGAGGCACATGGGCGCGAGCGCCAGCGTGGTGACGATGACCATCGCGCTCGCCGCGGACACGCCGCCCAGGAAGGCGATGAGCGCCAGCAGCGGCGCGCCCTTCGCGGCGGGCACGGAGAGGACGTGGAAGTCCGCGGGCCAGGGCAGGCCCAGCGCCTCGCCGGACCACAGCAGCACGGGCACCGCCACGTTGATGAGCAGCATCAGCAGCGGGAAGGCCCACGCGACGGTGGCCAGCCCGTCGCGCTCCGGCGCCTCGGTGAAGGCCACGTGGTACTGCCGCGGCGTGAGGAAGGCGGCGATGGTGGAGAGCACCAGGAGCGGCGCCCAGGACGCGTCGCGCGCGGGGCGCTGGAGCGCCTCCACCGCCTCCGGGTGGCGGGTGAGCCAGGCATCGAGCCCGCCCAGGCCGCCGAAGACGGACATCACGCACCAGCCCGCGACGATGAGCAGCGCCAGCAGCTTCACGCCGGACTCGAAGGCGATGGCCAGCATCAGCCCTTCATGCCGTTCGCGCGGAGCGGGGTGGCGCGCGCCGAAGAGGAGGGAGAAGACGATGAGCACGCCGCAGAAGCCCGGCCCCACCAGCGCGGGGGCCGCGGCGGGGCTCAAGAGGCGCGCGGACTCCACGACGGCGCGAATCTGGAGCGCCAGGTAGGGCAGGCTGCCGGCCAGCGCGAACAGCGTCACCGCCGTGCCCGTCACCTGGCCGGGGTAGCGGAAGGCGAGCAGGTCCGCGAGCGACGTGAGCTGCAGCTCGCGCGTCAGCCTGAGCAGCGGGCGCCACAGCACGGGGGCCAGCAGGCACGCGAGCGTGAGGCCCAGGTAGATGCCCAGGTAGCGGAAGCCGTGGCGGGCCGCGTAGCCCACGCTGCCGAAGTAGGACCAGGACGTGGCGTACACGCCCAGGGCCAGCGCGTACGTCAGCGGGTGCTGGGTGATGCGGGAGGAGATGCGGCCCTTCTCCGCCGCGTAGGCCACCAGGAACAGCGCGCCCAGGTAGGCCACGGAGGCGATGACGAGCGGGCCCAGCCCCAGCGTCATGGACGCAGGCTCCGGTGCGCCACCCATCCGCCCAGGGCGATGACGCCCAGCCACACGACGAAGGGGAGCGCGGCGGGGGCTCCTTCCGCCAGCCACAGCCGGCGCAGCGGCGAGCCGAACAACAGCACCGCCACGGCGAACACCAGCAGCGACGGCATGGCGGGAGGGTCCGCGGGAGGCCGCGACATGCCTGGGAGGATAGCAGCCCCGGGCGGCCGCGAGGGGGCACCATGATAAGCCGGCGGGTCATGGCTCCCCCGGACGTGCCCCCGTTCTCCGAACTGCCCCAGTTCACGTTGGACCGCGACTCGCTGCGCCTGCTGCCCGAGTCCTTCTGCCGGCGCCTGGGGGTCGCGGTGATGGGGAAGGTGGACGCGGGCAACGACACGGAGGCCGTGACGGTGGCGATGCTGGACCCGGAGGACCTCTCCGTGCGCCGCCGCATCGAGGACTTCCTGCGCCGGCCGGTGCGCGCGGTGAAGCTCAACCGCTATGAAATCGACTCCGCGCTGGAGGTGGGCTTCGGCGCGGGCGTGCACGCGTCGGTGGACGTGGTGCTGAAGGCGGGCACGCCGCTGTCCCACGCCCCCACGGCCGTGGAGCTGGTGAACCACGTGCTCACGGTGGCGGTGACGCAGAACGCGTCCGACATCCACCTGGAGAGCTACACGGACGACGTGGACCTGCGCTATCGCATCGACGGCATCCTCCACCAGACGTACACGGACATCTCCCCGGACTCGCTGCCGGAGGTGGTCAGCCGCATCAAGGTGATGGCGGGGCTCGACATCGCGGAGAAGCGGCGGCCCCAGGACGGCCGCGTGCGCGCTCTTTACGAAAGCGAGGCGGGGCGCAAGTTCGTGGACTTCCGCGTGAGCGTGGTGCCCGCTCCGGCGGGCGAGGACGTGGTCATCCGCCTGCTCGACGCCACGGTGGGCCTGGTGCCGGTGGAGAAGCTGGGGATGACGCCGGAGGTGCGGGCGACGGTGCTGCGGCTGTTGGGCAACCCGGAAGGGCTGGTGCTGGTGACGGGCCCCACGGGCAGCGGCAAGACGACGACGCTGTACGCGGCGCTGGCGCGGCTCAACGACGGGCGCAAGAAAATCATCACCGCGGAGGACCCCATTGAGTACGTGGTCCCCAAGGTGAACCAGAAGCAGGTGTCGCCGCAGATGCCGCACCTGACGCTCTTGCGCGCGCTCCTGCGGCAGGACCCCAACGTGATGCTGGTGGGGGAGATCCGCGACCTGGAGACGGGCAGCACCGCGTTGATGGCGGCGGCCACGGGGCACGTGGTGCTGGGCACGCTGCACACGGCGGATGCCATTGGCGCGGTGAGCCGCCTGCGCGGGCTGAAGCTGGAGGACGGCGACATCGCGGAGGCGCTGCTCGCGGTGCTGGCGCAGCGGCTGGTGCGCCGCATCTGCCCGGGGTGCTCCGCGCCCGCCACGCCCACGGCGGACCAGCTGGCGCTGCTGGGGCCGCTCCTGGACGGCGTGCGGCCCCGGGCGGGGCAGGGCTGCGATGCGTGCCGCCACACGGGCTTCAAGGGGCGCGTGGGGCTCTTCGAGCTGCTGGTGGTGGATCCGGAGCTCCAGCTGCTCATCGCCACCGGGGCGCCGGGCGTCCAGCTGCGCCAGCACGCCCGGTCGAGGGGCTTCCGCACGCTGGTGGAGGACGCGCTGGCGAAGGTGGCGGACGGGGTCACCACGCTGCACGAGCTGACGCGCGTGGTGCCCTATCGCTACATCGTCACGGCTCGGGAGGAGCGCCAGGGTCAGGGTCGGAAGGCGTCTCCGGCTCCGGGGTGACGTCCGGCTCGGTGACCGGCCCCGGAGGCAGCATCATGGTGAAGGTCGCGCCCTCGCCGGGGACGCTGCGCACCTGGACCACGCCGCCGTGGGCCTCGACGATCTGCTGGGTGATGAAGAGGCCCAGCCCCAGGCCGCCGTAGTTGCGCTCGGAGACGGCGCGCACGAAGCGCTCGAAGACGCGCGGCTGGTCCTCGTGCGGAATGCCGATGCCCTCGTCGCGCACGCTCAGCACGGCGAGCCCCGACTCCATCCGCACGCGGACGTGGATGGGCTTGCCAGCGCCGTACTTGATCGCGTTGGTGAGCAGGTTGGTGATCACCTGGTCCACCCGGGCGCGGTCCCAGATGCCCTCGATGGGCGCGGGGGCGTCCACCGTGACGGTGCAGCCCACCTGCGTGGACTGGGGCGCGTAGCGGGCCACCACCTCTCGCGCGAGCGAGGCCAGGTCCATGGTCGCCCGGTTCAGCCGCAGCTGGCCCATGCTGATGCGCGACACGTCCAGCAGGTCCTCGATGAGGTCGGACAGCTTGCGCACCTGCCGGCGGGCCACCTCCAGGTCGCGGGCGATGCGCTCCACGGGCAGGGTGGCGGAGGGATTGTTCTCCACGGTGCGCAGGAGGGCCGTGAGCTTGAGCTGCAGCGGGGTGAGCGGCGTCTTCAGCTCGTGCGAGGCGACGGAGAGGAACTCGTCCCGGGCGCGCACGGCGTCGCGGAGCATCTCCAGCTCGCGCCGCTCCTGGTTCTGTTTGCGCTCGGTGATGTCGCGCGTCACCTTGGCGAAGCCCCGGAGCTGGCCCTTCGTGTCGTACAGCGCGGTGAGGACGACGCTGGCCCAGAAGAGGCTGCCGTCCTTGCGGATGCGCCACGCCTCCTCCTCGAAGTGGCCCTCGCGGGCGGCCACCTGGAGGGCGTGCCAGGGCTTGCCCCGCGCCACGTCCTCCGGGGGGAAGAAGCGGCTGAAGTGCTGGCCGATGATCTCCTCGGCCTTGTATTGCTTGAAGCGCTCGGCGCCGGCGTTCCAGGTGGAGACGCGGCCATCCGCGTCGAGCATGTAGATGGCGTAGTCCTGGATGTGCGCGACGAGCAGGCGGAAGCGCTCCTCGCTCTCCCGCAGGCGCTCCTGGGCGAGCTTGCGCTCGGTGAAGTCGCGCGTCACGTGGCCATAGCCCAGGAGCTGGCCCTCCGGGTCGCGCATCGCGGTGATGACGACATTGGCCCAGAAGAGGCTGCGGTCCTTGCGGACGCGCCAGCCCTCCTCCTCCAGGCGGCCCTCGCGGGTGACGATCTCCAGGTCCTGCTCGGGCTTGCCGCCGGCGATGTCCTCGGGCGGATAGAAGAGGCTGAAGTGCTGACCGAGGATCTCCTCGGACCGGTAGCCGTTGATGCGCTCGGCGCCGGCGTTCCAGCTCATGATGTGGCCCGCCGGGTCCAGCGTCAGGATGGCGTAGTCCCTCACGCTGTCGATGAACAGGCGCAGCTGTGCGCTCGTGTCCCGGGCCACGTGGGGGGCTGCGTACGCGATGTCGCCACCGCTGGCGGACGCAGGATGCTGACTGTCGTCCAGGGGACTCCTCATAGACTGTCCAGCGTAACGCACCGTGCGGGGGCTTCGGGGAGGATCTGTGTGCGGATCCATCCACCATCCAACCCTGCTGGGAGACCGGGCTTCCGAGCGGGGAGGAAGGTCACACCCAGTGTGGAGAACGCGCCATTGCCGGGTGCCGCATTGGTCCCAGGTCCAATACGGGACCCGACGCTGGCAAGCCGGAAGGAGGGGCGGCGGGCCCGGCTAGGGCTCGCGCCGGACGTAGCTCAGGCGGACGACACGTTGTCGAACGTGCGCGTGCCTTCTCCTTCCGGCCTGGGCTGGCAACGCGTGCGTGGAGGCTCGTGAATGAACGACAGCTTTGCGGTCCCGAAGCCCACGAAGTGATCGCGGATCCTCCGGTCTTCCGCGCCTCCATCCGCTGCGCCATGCTGCGCCCCCGGACGCCAGCAAGGGGATGCGGGATGGAGAAGGACGACTACGGGCCGCCGAGGAGTGAAGAGGAGCTGACCGCCGTCGCGGACATCACCGCGCAGGCGTTCGCCCTGCCGCTCGCGGACTCCGAGACCGTGGTGCGCAAGAACTTCTCCGAGTCCTCCCTGCGCATCCTGCGCGTGAACGGCGACGTGGCCGCCTCGCTCACCCTCATCCGAATGGGCCAGTTCCTCGGCGGCCGCGCGGTGCCGCTCATCGGCGTGGGCGGCGTGGGCGTCGCTCCCGCCCACCGGGGCGCCGGCGCCGCCACGCGCCTCTTCCATCGCTTCCTGCGCGAGATGCGCGACGAGGGCGCCCCCCTCTCCGTCCTCTACCCCGCGACCCAGCCGCTCTACCGTCGCGTAGGCTACGAGGTCGCCGGCGCGCGCTACGAAATCCACGTCGACGCGGCCTCGCTGGAGCTGGGCGAGCGCTCGCTGTCCCTGCGCCCCATGCGCTCGGACGAGGACGCGGCGGTAGAGGCGTGCTACCGGCGCTTCGCCGCGCAGCACCACGGCTGGCTGGACCGCGGGAGCTACATCTGGCGGCGCGTGCGCACGCCGCGCAACGACACCGCCTACGGCTACGTCGTGGAGGGCGCCTCCGGGATGGAAGGCTACGTGTACCTCGTGCGCAGCCTCGCGCCCCAGGGCGCCGTGCCCAGGCAGGTGCTGAAGCTCACGGACCTCATCGCCAACACCCCCGCCGCCGCGCGAAGGCTGCTGCGCTTCCTCGGCGACCACCGCTCGCTGGCCCAGGACGTGATGTGGTTCGGCGGCGCGGACGAGCCGCTCCTCGCGCTGCTGCGCGAACAGACCTACCAGGTGAAGCTCTCCCTGCACTGGATGACGCGCCTGCTGGATGTCCCCAAGGCCCTGGAGGCGCGCGGCTTCGCCCCCGGCCTCTCCGGCGCGCTCCACCTGGACGTGGAGGACGACCTCCTCCCGGAGAACCAGGGGCGCTTCGTGCTGGAGGTGGCGGACGGAGTCGCCCGCGTCCGGCCCGGCGGCGAGGGACGCATGAAGCTGCACGTGCGCGCCCTGGCCCCGCTCTACACCGGCTTCCTCACGCCCCGCGCGCTCCAACTCGCGGGCATGCTGACCGCGGACGCCGCCTCGCTCGACGCGGCCAGCGCCCTGTTCGGAGGCCCGGCTCCCTCGCTGCGCGACATGTTCTGACGCGTGGGCGCGGACTACCCGGCCCCTGCCGGGAGTGGTAGGAGCGGCGTCCTCGAACAGGGGAGGCTTCACACGTGCGCGCGTTCGTCACCGGTGGCTCGGGGTTCGTCGGAAGGCACCTGCTCGCGGCGCTCGCGAAGCGCGGGGAGCCGGCGCGTGCGCTGGCCCGCTCTCCCGAGGCCGCGCAGGCCGTCCAGGCCGCGGGCGGCGAGCCCTGGGAGGGCGACCTCACCGACCCGGAGCGCCTGCGCCCGGGCATGGAGGGCTGCGATACCGTCTTCCACGCCGCCGCGCACGTGAAGATGTCCGGCCCCCGCGCGGCCTTCTATGAAACCAACGTGCGCGGCACGGAGGCCGTGCTGGAGGCGGCGCGCGCGGCCGGCGTGAAGCGCTTCGTGCACGTGAGCACGGAGGCCGTGCTCGTGGACGGCGGCCCCATGGTGAACCTCCGCGAAACCCACCCGCTGCCCCAGCGCCCCGTGGGCCCGTACCCGTCCACCAAGGGCGAGGCCGAGCGGCGCGTGCTCCAGGTCAACTCGCCGGAGCTCACCACCGTCGTCGTGCGGCCCCGGATGGTCTGGGGGCCGGGGGACACCACGGTGCTGCCGCAGCTGATGGCCGCGGTGAAGTCCGGGCGCTTCCGCTGGATGGGCGGCGGGCACTACCTGACGTCCACCTGCCACGTGGAGAACGCCGTGGAGGGCATGCTCCTGGCCGCGGAGAAGGGGCAGGGCGGACAGGTGTACTTCCTCACCGACGGCCCGCCCGTGGAGTTCCGCGCCTTCGTCACCGCGCTCCTGAGGACGCAGGGCGTGGAGCCCGGCGACAAGTCCATGCCCACCGCGCTGGCCGCGACGGTGGCCGTGGTCAGCGACTTCGTCTGGGACCTCCTGGGCCTCAAGGGTACGCCGCCCCTGTCGCGCACGGAGCTCCTGCTCGTGGGCCAGGAGGTGACGGTCAGCGACGAGAAGGCCCGGACGGAGCTGGGCTACACGGGCCATGTCTCGCGCGAGGAGGGTCTGCGCGCACTGGGTGCGAAGGTGGGGTAACCTCCGCGTCCATGCGCAGGTTCGAATTCGTCGACGGCAACAGCTCCAAGTTCTGGATGCCCGAGCTCCAGGGCACCACCTTCATCGTCACCTACGGCCGCATCGGCACCGCGGGACAGCGCAAGGAGAAGGCCTTCCCGGACGAGGAGGCCGCCCAGCGCGAGTACAACAAGAAGGTCGCGGAGAAGGTGCGCGAGGGCTACGCCGAGGTGACCTCCGGCGAGGCCCCGCCCGCGCCGCCCCCGAAGGCCGCCGCCGCGCCTCAGCCCCCCGCGCTCGTGCTGCCGCGCCGCGTGGCCCCCGCCACGCCCGGTCCGGAGGCCGTGGCCGCCGCCGCGTCCGCGCTCGCGCTGCTCCAGTCGAAGCTCAAGGGGCCCAGCTGGAAGGTGACGCGGCTTGCGCGCAAGGCCCGCCACGCGCTCCGCGCCCTGGGCGGCGTGGACCCCGCGGCGCACCCGGCCCTGGCCGCCCCCTTCGCCGCGCTGATGGCCCACGTGGTGGGGCCCAAGGCGGAAGGCCGGCTGCCGGTGCGCCACGCGCTGGGGCTCTTGTCCCAGGTGGACGTGGCGGCCTTCCAGCGCGCGGCGGAGATGTGGAAGGCCGCGCCCGCGGGCTCGGTGCCGCCGGGGGTGGCCGCCGCGCGGACGCTCAACGACCCGGAGCTGGCGCTGCGCGTGACGGCGCTCCTCACCGAGCGCCCCGACCTGCGCGACGGCTCCGAGGACGCATGGACGAAGCGCTGGGCCGCGCTCAAGCCGCACGTGGAGGCCCACCTGTCCGGCGTGGGCCAGTCCCTCGCCGCCTTCGTGGGCGGCGTGGACGCGAGCGGAGACGCGCACCTGTCGAAGCGGCTCGCCCGGCTGGGAGCGTGACGGCGGAGGTCCGCGCGTCACGCCCCTGCTCAGGGGGCGCCTTCCGCCGCGCTGCCGTCCGTGGACGCGGCGGGCTTCTGCTGGAGGGAGGCGGCCGTGGGCTCGCGGTCCATCTCCTCCGCGGGGTAGGCCAGCGCCGCGTCCAGGTACTTCTTCGGCTGCACCCGGCGGCGGTCCGCCTTCGACAGCCCCTCCGGGCTCAGCAGCGTGGGCTCCGCGTCGCCGGCCTTCTCCACGACGTGGCCATCGCAGAAGAACCACTCGGTGCGTCCGCCCTCCGGCAGCTGCCGCGCGAAGTAGAGGTCCGGCTGCCCCACCTTGGCGGGCTTCGGGCACCAGGTCTCCTTGGCCTTCGCCTCGCGGGCCGGGCCCTGCTCGCGCCACTGCTTCTGGGCCTCGCGCAGCGCCTCGGCCGCCTGGAGCTGGGGCCCCAGCGCCATCCGCTCGCGCGCCTCCGCCAGCAGCGCCGCGCCGCGCTGGGCCAGGTCCGGGAACGCGCCCGCGCGCCGGAAGCCACAGGACTTCAGCGCCTGGAGGTTGTTCTCGTGCACCTTCAGCACCGGGGGCAGCGTGCGCAGGCCCTCTTGCAGCAGCTCCAGCTGCTTCTCGTGCTCCAGCCCCTTCGGGTCCAGGGCCTGCTCCGTCTCCTTGACGAAGCGCGCCAGCAGGCCGTTCACCGCCGTCAGCTCGTCCTGGAACCAGCGCGGCTCCGAGTCGCAGGGGCTCGCCTTCGCCCCCGTGTAATCCCGATACTCCGCCCGGGACATGCCCAGCGCGTAGCGCTGGACGGGAGGGGCCTGCTTCGCGGCGCAGCCCCCGGACACCGCTCCCAGTCCCAGGAGCGCGATGCTTCGTGCCAGTGTCTTCATCCGGTCCATTCTGCCAGCCCGATGAGTCCCTACAAACCCGCTGGACGGTCCCTGGAAGGCGAGCGGCCGGGGGAGAGGTCGTGAGTGACAGCGTTGTGACAAAAGTACGGCCGGGCTTTCCGGGGCCGCGACCCAGGGTACGAGGGGGAGCATGAAGCCCCGGATTCTCCTCCTCATTGGAGTGCTGGCCGCGGCGCTGGGGGTGTCCTACCTGCTGGCGACGCCGGAGACGCCCGACCTGGCGGCGCCGGAGCAGGCGGACTCCGTGCCGCCGTCGCGCCGGCGCGTGACGGACATCACCTTCCTCTACAGCACGGAGAAGCGGGCGTGGGTGGAGGCGGCGCTCGCGGACTTCCAGCGGACGCACCCGCACGTGCGGGTGACGCTGGTGGGGAGTGGCTCGCTGGAGGCGGCGCGGGCCATCCTGGAGGGGCGGGAGAAGCCCACGGTGTGGAGTCCGGCGGACAGCGCCGTCCTGCGCATGCTCGCGGCGGACTGGGAGACGGACGACTCGCACGGGCCGCTGTTCGCCACGCAGGGGGACGCGGCGCCGCATCCGCTGGTCATCACCCCGCTGGTGTTCGTGGGCTGGCAGGACCGGATGGAGGTGCTGCGCAAGGCGGGCGGGGGCGCGGCCCTGTCGTGGAAGACGCTCCAGCGCGCGGTGGCGAGCGACCGGGGCTGGCCCGCGGTGGGCGGCCCGCCGGAGTGGGGCTTCGTGAAGCTGGGCCACACGGACCCCACGAAGTCCAACTCCGGCCTGCAGGCGCTGCTGTCCGCGACGCTGGAGTACCTGGGCCGCCGCGCGGGCGTGAAGGAGGGCGACCTGCTGAACCCGGCCTATCAGGCGTGGCTCCAGGGGCTGGAGCGGGGCGTGACGCGCTTCGAGCCGTCCACGGGCACGTTCATGACGGACCTGGTGCGCTACGGCCCGTCCCGCTACGACCTGGCGCTGGTGTACGAGAGCCTGGCCATCGCGCAGCTGGGCCAGGCGGAGGGGCGCTGGGGGCCGCTGCGGGTGGACTATCCGCCGGTGACGCTGTGGAGCGACCATCCGGCGGCGGTGCTCCAGGCGGACTGGGTGACGCCCGAGCAGCGCGAGGCGGCGCTGGAGTGGGTGGCCTTCCTGCGCAGCCCGGAGGTGCAGGCCCGGGCGCTGTCGTTCGGCTTCCGGCCGGCGGACCCCTCCGTGCCGCTGAGGACGCCGGACGCGGACAACCCCTTCACGCGGCTGGCGGCGCAGGGCATCCGCGTGGACGTGCCGCCCGCGGCGGACGTGCCAGACCCGCCTGTCTTGCGCACGCTGCTGGATTTGTGGACGCGCATGGGCGTGGGGCGCTGAGGGACGTACTCCAGGGCCGGTCGTTCACGCGCCAGGAAATCGGGCTGTCAGCGTATGCCTTCCATGAAAGGGAGGGAGCGTATGACATTGCCTGGAAGCCGTTCATTCGTGGGAAGCGTCTGGAAGACAGCGGGTCTGGTATTGCTGGGGGCGGGGCTGGCCGCCTGTCGGTCGGACCCGGGCGGAGGGGGGGACGCGGGCACGGAGGTGGACGCGGGGGCTCCGGTCCAGACGGTGGCGCAAGGTGCGACCCTGCTGGAGGTGGATGCGCGACAGACCTTCCTCCTGTCCGTCCGCGCGGACGGCACCTACGCGCAGCCGCTGCCCGAGGGCGCGCCCTCGCGGATTTCCGACAAGGCCGAGCGGGCCGTCATCGCGAGCGATGGCGGCGCGGTGGTGCTCTGGAGTCCACAGCAGGACCATGGGCTGACCCGGAGCGTCTGGCTTTGGCGGCCCGGGACGGACGCGGCCCTTGCCCTGACCTCCAGGGCCTGGAATGTGGCCTACGACACGGGCGTGTCCTTCGTGGCCTTCAATGAATACGACGATGCGTCGGGGACGAACTCCGTGCGCGTGGTCCAGACCGACGCGTGCACGCCGCAGTCCTGTTCGCCCCGGACCGCCATCGAGCGTCCGTCCCGGGACGTTCGTTTCCAGGCGGGGGGAAGGTCCCTGCTCGTCTCGGAGGGCCGTCAGGCCTGGCTCGTCTCCGACGTGTCGTCCGGCGGCGTCACGGCGCTGGGGACCACGGAGGCCGAGCCTGTCCTGTCTCCGGATGGTGCCCGCCATGTCCTGTTCGACGCCGCGAACCACCTCCAGGTGTTCGACACGGCCACGCGGGCACTGCTCTGGGAACAGGCCTGGCGGGACGAGGCCACGCGGAAGGACTGGCATGTCTCCAGCGCCTTCATGACGGGCGCGGGAACGGTCATCGTGAACATCCAGGCGGACCGCACGCCGGAGACCGGCTCGGTCGCCTGCGATGCGACGGGCTGCCGGGACGTGGAGGGCGGTGTCTGCCGGAGCTGGGAGGGCAGCCCGGGCGCGGTGGTGTGTCTCATCAACCGATGCCCCTCGCCGGACTTCTGCCGCTCGGAAGCGGCGTACCTGGATGGTTTGGGACGCACGCTCATCGACACCGCGACGGCCAGTCAGTCCTCGGTGTACCCCGCCTTCAGCGCGGACCTCCAGCGCCAGGCCTGGACCACGCGCGAGACCCGGGACGGCGCGAAGGTGGACACGCTGTGGTGGCGGTCGCCGGAAGGGACGCTCCAGTCGCCGTTGGAAGGACTGGCGGATTCCAACCTGTTCATGTTCACGCCCGGCGCCCGCCAGGTGCTGTTCGCCCGAACGGTGACGACCGCGGACGGCAAGGCCGGACACCGGCTGTCGCTCTGGGATGGCGCGGCCGTGTCCGACGTGGCGGTGCTGGAGGGGCCACCCTACTCAAACCCGCTGTCTCCCAAGGTGCGGGACAACCCGCTGGCGCTGTACCTGACCGTGAGCCAGGGCCCGGGCGGCGCCCCGGCCGTCATCCGGGCAGCGCTGCCGTAATCCAGCGGGGCCCGACAGCGCGGAGCCATCCCCGCGGCTCCCTCTTCCGGAGGGAGCCGCCCGCGCTCTACCTGAACGGGATCGAGGGGCGGTTGAAGGGCTGAATCGCATCGACTGTCATTCAGCGCTTCGTGTGCTGAGAAGTGATGCGGTTCCCTGGTCAGGCACTGGCGTGTCTGTCATTGTGTGCGGTAGCTGGAGATTCTCTCCTATGGAACTGCTGTCCATTCCGCGGAGCCGGCCGTGGGTGTTCGCCTTTTATGGCAGAGAGGGTGCGTATGGTATTGCCTGAATGCCGTTCATTTGCCGGAAACAGCTGGAAGATGCTGGGGTTGCTGTTGCTGGGGCTGAGCCTGGCCGCATGCCGGCCGGGGCCGGGAGGGGGTGGAGACGCGGGCCCGGAGGTGGACGCAGGCACGGAAGAGGACGCGGGCACGGAGGTGGATGGGGGCACGGAGGAGGACGCGGGAACGCAGGCGGACGCGGGGGCCGTGTTTTCGACGGTGACGCAGGATGCGCGGCTGCTGGCGGTGGATGCGCGGCAGACCTACCTCATCTCGCTCCGGGCGGATGGCACCTACGCGCAGGCGCTGCCGGAAGGCGAAGCCGTGCGCATCGCGGACCGGGCGGAGGCCGTGCACGTCGCGAGCGACGGAAGCGCCGCGCTGCTGTGGAGTCAGGCGGCGGAGGGGCTGCGAAGCGTCTGGTTGTGGCGGCCCGGGACGTCCAGCGCCATCCCCCTCACGCTCCGCTCGCGGGGGGCCGTGGTCCATGACGCGGCGTTGAGCTACGCCGCCTTCCTCGAAGAGGAGGGCGCGGGCGTGACGTCCCTGTTCGTGGTGCGGACGGCGACGTGCCGGCCCGGCAACTGCGCGCCAATCCGGCCAGTCCAGGTCGAGGGCGGAGCGCCGGAGCTGCACGCGGGTGGGCCGACCCTGTTGCTCGCGGACGGGACGAAGACCTGGCTGGTGGATGCGGCGACAGGCGGGGTCACGGACCTGGGGGAGCTGCCCGGCAAGCCTTTCATCTCGCCGCAGGGCACGCGCTATGGCTGGTCCGCGGAGGGGAAGGTCCTGCTTTTTGACACGGCCACGGGCACGCTGCTGTGGGAGCAGACCTGGCAGGACGCCAAGCTGCCTCCGTGGAAACTCATCTCCACGCCCATCATGATGGATGAGGTGCACGTCTTCGTGAACATCGAGGGCCCGTATTCGGAATCGCAGCCCCCGCAGGTGCCGCTCGGACATGATCTTCATGCTTGCACCGAGCAGGGCTGCCAGCTGAAGGCAAACATCAGCACCTGCTGGGAGGCCCGGATGGGGGAGCAGCCCGTTCTCTTCTGCCGCGTGGACCCCTGCCCCGCCGTCGTGTGCCCCCCGAGCAGGGCCAACTCGTTCCGGGACGCCTCGGGCGACCTGATCACCGAAGTGCCTCCGTATGTGGGCCCCGCCTACTATACCGATCCGCCGGTCCTCACGCTGGGCCCTGCCTTCTCTGAAGGCTTCACGGATACGGCGGTCTTGATTCAGGATCCGCGGCCGCTGCCGTATCTCCATCTGGAGTGGGCTCAAAGGGGCGTCCGCCCAGGGTGGTCGCTCCTCCAGCAGGGCCCGTCTCCCGCCGCGCCAATGGTGTTCGTCCCGGGGCCCCGCCTGCTGTATCGCCTGCAGGATCATCTGGTGACGTGGGACCGCATGCAGGTCGTGGACCTGGGCGCGCTGGACGGAGTCCCGGTGGAGCATGGCGCCGCCATCGTGCGCGACCATCCGCCCGCGCTCTACCTGGACATGATGAAGCAGAACGCCGACAGGACGGTGTCGAACTCCATTCTCCGCGTTCGGCTGTAGCGCGGCCGGCCTCCCTGCCGGAAGACCCGGACGGTGGAGAGGCCGGAAGATGGACATTCGGCGGGGGCCCGCATGGCTGGCCCCTGTCGTCCCATGTCACGCTTCCACGTGCATGCGAAGCCACCGCGCAGTCCTCCTGCTGTCGGGTGCCGTCGTCGCGCTCACGGGCTGCCGGAGCGCGACGCGGACGCCTGAAGCCGAAGTCCCCGTGGCCCCGGACGCGCTGTGGCCCGTGGCGTCGTTCACGCGCATCGAGGATCCGCAGGCGCGCTCCGTGGCGCTCTTCCTGGAGGCGGGGCGGGTGATGGTCCATCCGCGCCGCACCAACGGCCACCCACCGGACGGGCGGCCCCGGCAGGGCATGGCCCAGCACGCGCACGTCCCGGCGGTGGTGGGCGGCGAGGACGGCCACGGCGCGCCCGGGCTGCCCTGCACGGCCTGTCACCAGGCGGAGAACACGCCCACGGTAGGCGCCACCGTGGCCAGCATCCCGGGCAATCCTAAGTGGGCCCTGGCTCCCGTGGAGATGGCGTGGATTGGGCGCTCGCTGGGCGAAATCTGCGAGCAGCTCAAGGACCCGAAGCGCAACGGCGGCAAGGACCTGGCGGCCATCCAGCACCACACGGCGGAGGACGTGCTCGTGGGCTGGGGTTGGAACCCGGGCCCGGGCCGTCAGCCGTTGCCCGGGACGCGGGCGGAGTTCGGCGCAATCATCCAGGCCTGGGTGGACACCGGCGCCCACTGCCCGAAGCCGTGAGCTTCAGCGCAGGGCCTTCAGCCGCTCGGCGGTGAGCGGCAGGTCCCTCGCGCGCAGGCCCGTGGCGTCGAACACCGCGTTGGCGAGCGCCGCCGCCGAGGGGCCCTGGCTCGCTTCTCCCGCGCCCAGGAATGGCTCCCCCGGCCGGTCAATGAGTTGCACGGCCACGGGCGGCGCTTCGGAGAAGGTGAGGATGGGATAGCCCTCCCGTTCACGTTCAGCGTGAAGGCCATCCGCGGGCTCCTCCACGGGAGGAGGGGAGGCTAGCAGTCCCGTCCGAGGGCTCCGGCGAAGGCGGACCGCGAACGTCCGACTCCCATCAGCACCGCGTGGACCTAGCGCACCGGCGCCACGAACTCGGAGACGCGCAGCGCCCACGCTTCCGCGGAGTCCAGCTCGGAGCGGGCATCCGCGTAGCGGTCGAACGATGCCGCTGAACCGTCCCGCGCGAAGAGGGCCGCGTTGAAGTCCTTCTGTGCCGTGGTGAGCCACTGGCTCGCGCGCAGGCGCAGCCAGTTCGCCACCTGCGGCGTGAGCTCGACCTGGTTCAGATCCAGCGAGGTGGGGTGGATTTCCGCGGCAGCTCCATCCTTCTCAAACTCTGGCGTTCCGTTCATGGACCGGATGGTTGCCACGCCCCCAGGGATGAGCACCCGGCCCGCTTGGACGAGACAAACGTCGGTCGTGAGCAGTTGCCAGCGCTGAAATCTTCGCTGATGGACGGAACGTGCGACGGGCGGGCTGCGTCAAATGACGCCTTCCCAACCGTTGTCATGGCGACGGAAGGCGTCCCGGATGGCGTGGACGGTGGGGGCCGGGAGGGGCCCCTGCTCCAGGGTGCGTGCGTTGGCGCGCAGGTTGTCCAGCCGCGTGGTGCCCACGATGCAGGTGGCCACGCCGGGCGCGAACGCGGTGAAGCGCAGCGCCAGCTCCGCCCAATCCAGGCCGTCCGTCGATAGGGCCATGCGCTGCATGCGGTCCCAGTACTCGCCCACGTCGTGCGCGTGGGGGCGGCCCGGGAAGCGCCACGGCGCGTTGGCCAGGGGGCGCTTGGCGATGACGCCCACGCCTCGCTCGCGGGCCTTCGCCACGCCGTGGTCCAGCGAGCGCTGATCAAAGAGGTTCACGGACGTCTGCACCACGGCGAACGCGCCCGTCTCCAGCGCGGCGTCCAGCCCGGCGTTGTCGCCGGAGTACGCGGCGGCGCGCACCTTGCCCGCCTCCACGGCGCGGGTGAGCGCTTCGATGAGCCCCGGGCGGTGGAGCACATCGGGTGGGCACGAGTGGAAGTGCACCACGTCCAGCACGTCCGTGCGCAGGCGCTGGAGGGCCAGGTCCACGCCGCGCGTGATGCACTCGGGCGTCCAGTCCTCCACGCCGGGCACGCCATAGCCGCACTTGGTGGACAGCACGAACTCGCGGCGGCGCGAGCCGAGGAACCGGCCGATGCGCTCCTCGGAAGCGCCGTAGCTAGGCGCGGTGTCGATGAGGGTGATGCCCGCGTCGAGCACGCCGTTCAGCAGCGCCTCCGCGGCGGCGTCGCTCAGAGATTCACTGCCCACCGGCCCCGCGCCGAAGCCGAGCGCGGACACCGTGGGGCCACTGCTTCCCAGGGGACGTTGGATCATCGGGTGGGGCCCTCTCCACGCGCGGCCAGGTCGATGAAGCCGCGGATCCAGATGAGGTTCACCGCGTCGCACGCGTCCTGCGGCGTGGGCGTGGTGGTCTCCAGCGCGGCGGCGTACGGCACGCCCTGGCGCATGTACCAGTCGGTGACGCTGCCATCGTGGAAGAAGATGAGGCCGTGCTCGTCGGCGTAGGCGTTGTCATCCACCTTGCGGCTCTTCACCACGGTGGCGTGCGCGGCGGAGGCCTCCAGCATCGGGCGGTACGCGGCCTTGTCGCCGAAGACGTACGCATACGTGGCGACGCCGCCCAGGTAGTTGTCCTGGTGGAGGTCGAGCGCGGCGTCCGGAGCAGGGAAGCGCGCCAGGTCGCCTCTCACCGCGCGCGTCTCCTTGGGGCCGCCGTCGTACAGGGCCCAGCGGAGGATGGCCGGGTCGCCCACGAGCTCGCCGCGCCACTCACCGGGGGCGACCTCGTAGCGCATGAAGTCGTTGTTGGGCTTCTCACCGCTGCGGTTGTAGCGGGTGCCGTCCTCGAAGCCGGAGGGGTTGATGCAGGGGTAGACGCGCAGGCCCACGCCCTTCGCCTTCGCGTACGCGACGATGTCCGGCAGGTGCTTCGCGAGCGTCAGCGGGCCGGCGGGCTCCTCCCCATGGAAGCCGGACGTGATGACGAGCCAGCGGTCGCCCGGGACGATGAGGCGGAAGAGGGGATAGTCGCGCCCCCCTTCGTGTACCTGGCCGTATTCAGAGAGCTCTCCCAGGGAAGCATGGGAGCGGATGGTTCGAGCGTAGTCGGTGTAATCCACCGTGCGACCATAACCGCGCGCGTCATCCCTGCCCACGAAGGTTCACGGCGATAGACGGAATGTGTCATGCGCCGCGCACCGTGGGCGGCGTTACTTCTCGCCGGAGCGTTCGCGGAAGTCGCTGACCAGCTCCTGCCGCTGGGCAGGGGTGAGCGTGCGATGGACCTCGAGCACGGCATCCACGGCCTTGTGGGCGAAGGCGCGGGCGGCGTCGACGCGCGCGTCCACCAGGGCGTGGAGCTTCGCGGCGTCGGGCGTGTCGGACGCGAGCTGGGTGACGGCCTCGGAGCGGGCGGCCTTCTGTCCCTCCATGAGCGCCTGGCCTTCGTTGAGGAGGCGGTCCTTCACGGCGTGGATGGAGGAGCGCTGGGCCTCGGTGGCGTTGAGGTCATCGAGCTTGTCGTCCAGCTTCCAGGTGATCATCTGGTTGATGCGCTCCGGGTCGGGCGAGCCGCGGTGATGGCGGCCGAAGCCGAAACCGGTGAGCAAGGTGACGGCGACGACGGCGGTACCGGCGATGACGAGCGTCTTCTTCATGGCGTGTGGCTCCAGGCGTGGGGTTGTCGTTTCCCGCTGCTTGACTGGAGCCAATATGGAAGCCGCCGGTTGCGGTGTTTTGAGCCGGCGGTGAAGAAGTGTGAAGGGCAGGGGACGGCTCAGCGCCCGTCCCAGAACTTCATGTCGCCGTACTCCCAATCCCAGGGCACACCTGCCTCGCCCAGGACGAAGCGCACCAGGTGCGGGTAGGCGGGCTCGGCGCGGACGTCGTTGCCCAGGATGAGCACACAGCGGCGTCCGCGCGGCAGGCACACGAGGGTGTTGCCGGTGCTGTCGTTATGGCCATTCTTGAAGAACCCGCGTCCCTGCGGCCCGTCGAACACCACCACGCCCAGGCCCGCCGCCAGGTCCTTGCGCCGTGACTCCGGCGGCAGTTCGTCCTGGAGGGTGGGGAACTGGCTTCGGGTGGTGATGGGCAGTTGAGGAGAGATCATCCGGGCGAAGACTTCCGGCGACAGTCCTTCACCGCTGACCAGCGCGGCCGCGAAGCGCGACAGGTCGTCGAGGGTGGTGTCCATGGACCCTGCCGCGCGCACCCTGCTGCGTTCATCGTGCGGTTCCACGCTGCCATCGGCCTTCCATCCGTCGGCCAGGTTCTGTGCGAAGTCCGGCCGCCACGTCATGCTGGTCCTGCGCATGCCGAAGCGGTCGAACACGCGCCGTTGCATCTCCGCGCCCACGTCCAGCCCGAGCCCGCGTTCGAGCACGAACTGCATCAGGATGATGCCGTCACCGGAGTAGGCGAAGCGGCTGCCCGGAGCGAAGTGGATGCGCAGCCGCTCATCGGGTTCGAGGAAGCCGAAGTTGGCGAAGCCCGCGCTGTGGGTGAGCAGCACGCGCGGAGTGATGTCCCGCCAGCGTTCGTCACCGGCCAGGTGGGACCAGGTCGAATAGCGGTCCTCGTCCGGGTAGTCCGGCAGCGGCTTGTCCAGGTACTTCGAGATGGACGTATCGAGGTCGATGCGCTTCTCGTCCGCGAGCTGCATCACGACGTAGGCGAAGACCGCCTTGGTGATGGACGCGCCATACATCACCGTGTCCGTGCGCAGCGGTTCGCCCTTCGCGTTGCGTACGCCATAGGCCCGGGTGGCCACCACGCGTCCGTTGTCGATGACCGCGATGGCCAGCCCCTTCGTGCCGGTGGCCGCCATCGCGCGCGCCGCCTCCGCGTCCAGCGCCGCCACGTCGGGAACGGGCGGTGACTCACGAACCGCTGACGTCGTGGCACAGCCGCTGACAAGCAACACACACAGGCCCCAGGTCCGCAGAGCGTTCCGCAATCGGCTCTCCTCCAGCGCGGGACGTCCGCGATGCCGGAAGCGTACTCCACGGTGTTTCGCGTGGAGGAGGGCTTCGAGTTTCCTCCGAGGGACTGCCACGGCACCAGGGTGAGCACCCACGGGGACATTCACCGCTTGAGACCTCCCAAGGTCACTCAATGGACGGCGGCTCGGGCTCCAGCAGGTGAGGGGGCTCGGACTGCCCTTCGTCTCGGAGCCTGAGCGCGCGGTCGATGCGCGCGGCGGCGCTGATGAGGCCGAGGTGGCTGAAGGCCTGTGGGAAGTTTCCCAACTGCTCACGCGTCAGCGGGTGGATCTCCTCCGCCAGCAGTCCCAGGTGGTTCGACGCCTCCGCGTGCGCGACGAAGACGTCCTCGGCCTCCTGGATGCGATTGGCCAACGCCAGCGCCTCCGCCAGCCAGAAGCCGCAGAGGATGAAGCCTCCCTCCGGACCCGCCACGCCGTCATCCATCCGGTAGCGGCGCAAGAACGGGCCCGCGCCCAGCTCCGCGCGCAGCCAGTCGAGCGTCCTCAGGATGAACGGATCCGTCCCCCGGAAGCAGCCCACGATGGGCAGCTGCAGCAGCGCGGCGTCTGGCTCGTTCCCTCCGTAGACTCCGACGAAGTGCTTGCGCGCCGGATCCACGCCGTTGCGCAGGATGTCCGCCCGGACGACGTCCGCCATGTCGGCACTGGACTGCGCCAGCGCCGTCTCCCCGAAGAGCCGTGCCATGTGCTGCCCCCGGCGCAAGGCCAGCCACCCCATGAGCTTCGAGTGGACGTTGTGCCGCATCTCCCGGCGAGGCTCCCAGATGCCGTGGTCGGGCTCGCTCCAGCGGCGGGCGGTGGTCTGGATGACCGAACGGAGCAGCCTCCAGGTACGCAGCGGCAGCCGCCCGCCGGAGCGCTCATAGAGGTACGCCGCGTCGAGCAGCGCGCCCGCGGTGTCGAACTGGAACTGGTCCCTCGCACCGTTCCCCAGCCGCACCGGCCGCGAGCCCTGGAAGCCGAACAGGTGGTCCAGCTCCCGCTCCGGTGGCACGGCGGCACCGTCCAGCGTGTACATCACCTGAAGCGTGTCACCACGCTGCAACGTGTCGCGCATGAAGTAGAAGAACTCGCGCGACTCACCCTGGAAGCCGAGGAGGTTGGTGGCGCGCACCGCCATCGCGGAGTCGCGGACCCAGCTGAAGCGGTAGTCCCAGTTGCGAGGCCCTCCAATCCACTCGGGGAGCGAGGTGGTGGGCGCGGCCACCATCGCGCCCGTGGGGCCGTACATCAGCAGCTTCAACGCCAGCGCGGAGCGCAGCACGTGGTGCCGCCACGGCCCTTCGTAGTGGAACTGGTGCGCCCACTCGCGCCAGGCCTGGCGCGTATCCCGCAGGTGGTCGAAGGGCCGGTACGCGGCGAGTGGCTCCGGCCGGTCGGAGTCCCACGACAGGATCATCCAGCGCCGCTCGCCCGGCCCCATGCGGATGCGCGTCTGGAGGCCCGTGTCTCCCCGGCAGGGTTGGCCGCGCAGCGCCTCGCAGGGCCGCCACTCCGCCTCCCCGCTGAGCACGGCGACCAGCCGCTCCCCTCCCGACCCGCGGGCGACAAGGCCGTGCTCCTCCCGCTCCACCCGCGTCCGCGACGCCCCGTAATCGAAGCGCGGGTCGAAGACGATGTTCAGCTCCACCGAGCCCTCCAGGCACTCGATGCGCCGGTGCACCTCGTGGACGGAGGAGCGCGGGTCGTTGGTCCAGGGCATGTAGTCGATGATCCGGATGGCCCCCTTGCGCTCGAAGCGGAACAGCGTCTCCAGGACGTTGGTGTCCGGGTCGTAGCGCTGCAGGCTCTCGAAGGGCCACACGACGGGAGTGATGCCGGTGATGCCCCCGTTCGCGTCATCGAGGATGCCCGCGAAGACGCTCGGGCTGTCGAAGCGGGGGAAGCAGAGCCAGTCGATGACGCCGTCCGGCCGGACGAGCGCGCAGGAGCTTCCATCGCCAATCACCCCGCGGGCGGCCAGGGAGATCTCCCGGTAGGACGCCGGGTTGGTGAACCGGAAGGGGCGGGCCATCCGCCTGGCTGCGCTGTAGAGGTCCATGGGCAGGCGTGTCGCGGGGCAGGAGCGCGACCTCCCGCCCTCGAAAGTAGCGACCCTCGCGAGGCGGCCACACCCAGCAACCCACCCACGCGGGGGGCGCCCGCCCCGCCCCCCCGTCCCGTGGACCCCTCCTGGACTCAACGGAGGGCCTGACTGCTCCCCGTAACAGCGGCCGGTGCGGCACCAGCAGCATCGGGGGACACCCCGGGCGGGGAGGGCTCCTCACCGCGTCAGAGATTGCTCTCTTCGGTGTCGGGGTCGAGGCGGACGAGATAGGGCGGGACGGTCCACTTCATGGCCTGTTCGACATCCCCCGTCCGGCTCTTGCCGAAGAGCATGACGCGGGAGAGCGCCATGCCGCTGATCAGGCCCTTGTTCTTGATGATGGCCTTGCGGAACTCGACGAGCGTGTCCTGGAGGTGGACGGTGTTGGGGCGCGACGCGATCAGCGCGTTCAGCATGCCGGCGGCGAACATCCCCTTTTCGACCAGCGCGGAGAGCGCCTCCATGTATCCGTCGTACTCCTCCTTCGTGAGGAGGGGGCGGCGGCGGAGCCGCTTGAGGAAGCGGAGCTTCGGGATCATCGGATCGGACTGATCCCGCAGGAGGCTGCCCATGAGCGGCACATTGCCGTCCGGGTCGTTGTGGAAATAGGTCTGGGTGAGGTCCATGTCTCCCAGGGAGATGTCGACATCCATGTGGATGCCTCCCACGAAGTTGAGGTACAAGAGCCGCGCGAGGTCGGAGAAGTATTTGACCTCATCCCAGTTGCGCCTCACCGCGGCGCCTCCGACGAGGGTCGCGAGCTCCGAGAGCCAGTTGCTGGAATCATCGAGCTTCTCGATGGGGACCACCCGGAAGCCCGCCAGCTCCAACCTGCGCCGTTGATTGGCGCGCGTCGGCCGCTTGTCCTCGGGCTTCGGAGGCCGCTTCGAGAAGATGAAGATGCCCTCGCTCTTCTTGAGCTCGCCTTCGAGATGACCGTCGAGCACCCGCTCGATCTCGGCGGAGTACCACAGGTAACAGGTCCAACCCGCCTTCCTGGCCCGTGCGCCGTCGGAGACCAGATCGTCGACAACCGCCGCGCTCATCGGTCCGCCGGTCCAGAAGCGGTGGATGTTCTTCGGGATCGCGTGCTTCGTCCCCATGGGCGACTTGAGGAGCTTCGAGATGATCAGCGCCTCGTCCGATTGGCTTGGATTCCAATACGTCCGGTCCTCCATGCCGCTCAGGATGCCGCGACGCGGCGTCAGCGACACCTTCGTCAGCGTGGTCGAGGAGCTGTTGGAGCGGAGCGACCGCTTGATATCGAAGATCGGAAGGGTCGTCTCGTTGACCGGCGGTCCCGAGACGCCGTGAGTCAGGCAGATCCCCATCGTGCAGAATTCACAGGTGTCGCGCACCCACTCGCGGAGGAGCGCCTCACCCCGGTGGCCGGGGTCGCAACAAATTCCCAGATCACAGAACGTACACATGGTCCGCGCCCTCGTGCGGTGGTCGAGCGGTGGACTCTCGCACTTCCCGCCCGGGATGGAAGCCCCCACGCGCAGCGGCGGTGCTGTCCTCCCGCGGCGCGGAGGCGCCCGGCGGTGCGCGCGCCCTGGAAGCGCCATCCCCCAGAAGAGGTAAAGACAGCCCGCGTCCGTCTGGACATCCTGCGCCCCGAAAACCGACCTCTTGGGGGCGTCACACAGGCATGAAGATCCATCGGATGTTGGCAGTGGTCGCGGGACTGTTCCTGGCGGGGTGCGGCGGCGGTGACGACCCGGGGGAGCCCAGCACTCCCCCGGTGACGTGCTCCGCGGCGAACTGTTCGGGCTGCTGTTTCAACAACGTCTGCCAGACAGGGAATACCGCGTCCGCGTGTGGCAGGGCCGGGGCCGCGTGCAAGGCGTGCAACGCGGCCCAGGTCTGCAAGACGGACCAGACGTGTGGCGCGGACCCGGCGGGTGTCTGGCTCGTCCAGCCCCTGTCCGCTCAGATCACGGCCAGCAACAATGGCACGGCCTGGGATGCGGATGGCTCGGCGCCGGATGTCTTCGTGGAGATGCAGTGCCCGGGGACGACGGTGGTCACCGTCACACCGGAAGTGGAGAGCTATACGCCAGCGTGGACTTCAGGCGGCTGCACCGCCACGGCGGGTCGTCTGCTCTCGGAGCCATGGGCCTTCCGCCTCTGGGACAGTGATATCAGCGTCAATGACACCATCACCGGCGTCCTCCTGTATCAGTTCAGGGAGGAGGACTTCACCGCGGGCCGCGTCACGCTCCAGCCTTCGGGGGGAATGACGTCCATCACCCTCGGAATCCGCAAGCAACCGTAGTGAAGGCAAACGCGCTTGTCGGCAGGTGAGCCGGGCAGCGGTGACGAGGTCTTTCTCCTCTCGCGGGAGCCGTGGGAGCTAACATCGTCCGCCATGGATTTCCCTTCCGAGCTGCCCTCTGCCTCCAGCCCTCCTGTTTCCGCGCCGTCCCGTCCCCGCGTATGGACGGTGCTGCTCGCATTCGTCCTTCTGCTGGTGACGTTCGTCGTCGCGAGCGCCATCATGGCCAGTATCGCGGCGGCCATTGAGATCGCGCAATCCGGCATCGACCCCAAGGACAACGCGGCCATCGCGGCGCTGGTGGAGAAGCTCAAGGTCCTTCCCTGGCTGCACGTGGTGGGCGTGATGATGTCCAGCACCCTGGCGCTCACGGTCTCACTCCTGGGGGGCTGGCTGTCTCCAACACCCCTGCGAGACCGGCTGCGCCTTCGAACCGGAGCGCCGCTGCCGACGTGGGCCTGGGGTGCCGCGCTGGTGGGCTGCTTCACGCTGGGCCAGGCGATGGAGAGTCTGACCGTGCTCACCGGTGTGTGGGATTACGCGGCGTCGCTGAAGGGGCTGCAGGCCACGAGCAAGGGTTCGTTCGCGACCTTCGCGTTGTTGCTCTTCTTCGGCGCGCTGGTGGCGGGCACGGCGGAGGAGTTCTTCTTCCGGGGTTATGTGCAGACGCGGTTGGTGGAGCGCTGGGGGCGCAATGCCGGCATCGCGGGGGCGGCGACGCTCTTCGGCCTCATGCACATGGACCCCATCCACAGCCCCATGGCCCTGGGGATGGGCCTGTTCCTGGGCTGGCTCGCGGAGCGCACGGCCAGCCTGCGTCTGCCCATCTTCGTCCACGTCTTCAACAACCTGACGTCGTTCCTGCTCTCGCGTCATGCCCCTTCCAGCGCGGAGCTACCCGCCTCCGTACATGTGACGTTGCTGGTGGTGTGCTCGCTGGCGTTCGTGGGAACAATGACGGCGCTGCGGCGGATGGATGTCCGGCCTCCAGAACCCGCTGTGCTCGCCGGGCCCTGAGACCTCATGGGCCCACGGCGCCGCGCGCATCACCGGTCGCATCCGGCAACGCCGCCGCCAGCTTCGCCCTCACGGCACGGCCTCCCAGGCCGTGCCGCCCTGGATGCCGGGTTAGAGCTGGTTCAGGATGAGCAGGCCGCGTGAGGTGTCGATGATGTACACGTAGCCGTCGCCAGGGACGCGGATGCCGATGGCGCCCTCGAAGACGTCGTCGGTGCGCTCCGGGTCCGTCTCGCGGTGCGTGTTGTAGTACGCCACCTGCCGGGGCTGCGTGGGGTTGGACACGTCCAGCACGCGCACGCCCTCCTGGTACCACGCAACGTACAGGCGCGTGCCCACCAGGAGGATGTTGTGGATGGAGGTCGTGGGCCGGAGCCTGAACTCACCAATCTTCACGATGTGCGCCGGGTCGCTGGCGTCCAGCACGCGCAGGTGCGCGCCGTGGCTCTCGCCGCCCTCGAAGACGATGGTGCGCCCGGCGAAGGTGCCCACTGCGTTGTGGTGGGCGGTGGTGTTCGGGTACGTGTAGGTCCCCAGCAGCTTCATGTCGTTCGGGTTCGCGACGTCGACGACCTTGAGGCCGCCCTCGAAGTGGCTGATGTAGAGCCTGCCCTGGTAGGCGAAGGCGTCATGGGCCCCGTCGTAGGGGCCCACCAGCGGAAACGCGAGCCGCTGGAGCAGCACGGGCTCCAGGGGCTGGGACACGTCGAACACGAGCGTGTTGCTCGCGGGCCAGAGCCCCATGCCGTAGAGCCGGTCCCCGTCCACCAGCACGGTGTGCACGGCGAGGGGGGCGCTGGATGGGACGCGGCGCACGAACTGCGGGTCCGCCGGGTTGGAGATGTCGAAGACCACGATGCCGGTGTCCTGGCTGGCGACGTACAGCGCGTCCCCCTTGGTCCACACGCTGTTCCAGAGCTGGTCGTTGGGGAGGCTGATGACCTTCTTCAGCACGGGGTGCTGGCGGTCGGTCACGTCGTAGACGGTGATGCCGCCCGGCTTGCCCGGGCGAAGGTAGGAGTTGGCGGAGACGACGTAGGCGTGGTTCTTCGCGACGTAGATGTCCAACGGGGTGCCCTGCTCGACGTACGTCTCCGACACGAGCTTCAGGCCGCCCGCGGACTCTTCCTCGCCCTCGCGCCACAGCATGCGCTGGGCATCGGCGGTGGCCCGCTCCACCACGCGGCCGTTGACGCACCGGGCGAAGCAGCCGGTGAAGTAGCGGTTGCTGGGCGCCTCGCAGCCCGCGAGCACGGTGGTGACGGTGCCCCCGTCCCGGGTCGGGGTCTGGATGTCGAGGCGCAGGCTGTCCGCGTCGCGCTCCTCGTGGGTGACCGGCGAGTAATAGAACGAGCTGGAGCCACCATCGCCGATGAGGTGCATCGTCACGGTGTAGTACGAGCCCTCCACTCCGCCGTCCGCCAGCGCTGACTCCTCCCGCAGCCGGACATGGAAGATGCCGTCCTTCGGGACGTTGGCGAGGGTGGAGGTGTTACAGGCGGACAGGTCGAAGATGGCCGGGTTGAGACAGCCTCCAGCGGGGCTCTCCCCCACGCGTGGCACGACCGCGCAGGACGAGAGCACGCCGGGGTCACCCGTGCCGTCTCCCAGTTCCTCCAGTGCGGTGTAGGTGCCGTCCCAGGGCAGCGTCCCGGAGTCGGGTGGCCCCGCGTCGGGTGTGCCCGAATCTTCGGGGACACCTGCATCGGGCGTGGGCTGGGGCGAGTCGCGGCAGCCTGGAGCGGCGGAGAGCAGCAGGCCCCAGGCGACGAAGAACAGCCAGGACGAGCGGGAGGCGGACAGCATCAGGGGACCTCAATGGGGTGACGCCACGCAGGATTGCAGGCGTCACGATCAAAGCGACTCCCCCTGTGAATGGGAATGGGGCGTGCGAGGAACGGGCCGTATTCCAAGATAGAGGATGTCGCCACGCCTCGCGCGGCAAAGACATCCAGCCCGGGACCTTTCATCAATGGTGTCGCGAGAGATACGAATTCGGGCGGGTGACGTATCGGCGGGATACCGGCGATGTCGAGGGGGGCGGGAGGGTGCGGAGGAGGGCCGCTGACGAGGCCGCGCTCGCATCAGGTGTGTGGCAGCAGACTGGGCCTCTGGGCTGTCTTGAACCTCAACGCCCCGCGGTCTGGGGTGGCCCTCGTGCCGGGGCCAACCTCGAACAGGCCGTGGGCAAGCCCTGAGCTTGCCCGGGCCGCTCCCAGTTCCACGCGCTCCTGCCGGAAAAGGCTCCATCGGGAATGCGTCATCCGGCTTGAGGGCAGGGGGAGGCGAGGGTGCCATCGCTCGGGCTTCATGCCTGGCTACGCGACGGTGCGTCGCCACGTCACATCGCACGATTCGAGGCGAAGCGAAGCGCCCTCGTGTCAATGCGTCGTGGGGAGTGTCCCTGCGAGTTCCTCCATCAGCTCGATGGTCGCGGACATGTCCTCCTGGTGGTGACGCGCTACCTCGGCGGCGCACATCTGGTCCGCCACGGCGGTGGCGGGCATGGCCACGGCGAGCCGGTGGGCGAGGGCCATGATGAGGCCGAAGTCCTTGTGCATCAGCTGGAGCGAGAAGGCCGCCGGGTACTCCTCGTGCGCAACGTTCTCCAGCTTCACGCGGTGGTTGGGCGCCACCACCGCCGTCTGCCCGAGGGCATCGAGCAGCCGTGACTTTTCGAGTCCAGCCCGCTCTCCCAGGACGATGGCCTCCGCGAGCGTCTGAAGGCTCGAGCCGAGCAATGCATTGACCACGAGCTTCATGGTGGCCCCCATGCCGTTGCCCCCCATGTGGAGGGTGGTCTTCCCAAGGACGGACAACAGGGGGCTCGCACTCTCAAGGGCTGACTCCTCGCCGCCTACGAAGATAACCAGGGAGCCGGACTCCACCTGGGGCACACTGCCGGAGACGGGGGCATCCAGCATCGCCACGTCGCGTGCCCGCAGCGCCTTCGCTATCTGTCGCGCGGTGTCGGGGGCCGCCGTGCTCAGGTCCAGGCAGAGCGTCCCCGGCGCCGCACCCTCACCCACGCCGTTGTGCCCGAGATACATACCGCGCACCGCGGCGTCGTTACTCAGGGACGAGAGGACGACGTCACTTCGCGCGGCAAGCTCTTTCGGCGTGGAGGCCCAGGTGGCGCCTTGGCTCAGAAGAGGATCGGCGCGGGCGCGGGTCCTGTTGAATACGGTGAGCGGATAGTCGGCTGCGAGCAGGCGCTGGCACATCCGGCTGCCCATCGTTCCGAGTCCGATGAATCCAAGTCGCGGCAACGCATCTCTAGGGGGCGTGGTCTCTGCTGACATGGTCTCCCTCTCCTGATGACGTGTAGGGAGCACGGTGGCCATTCGTCCTGGCAATGCAAAGGAAGGGCCCGGGAGCTGGATCTCGCTCCTGGCCGGCTGGCCGTCCCCGCAGCCACTGCGCGACCGGCTGCGCCTCCGGACAGGATCCCCGTTGCCTGCATGGTCCTGGGGCGCCGCGCTGTTGGGATGCCTCACCGTGGGCACGGCCATGGAGAGTCTCTCAATGCTTTCGGGTGTGTGGGATTGGACGGAGCCATTGAAGACGTTGCAGGCCGCGAATCAGGGCTCGTTCGCGACCTTCGCAGAGTTGCGGATCTACCCGCTTCCGTACATGTGACGTTGCTGGTGGTGCGCTCGCTGGCGTTCGTGGGAACAGTGACAGCGCTGCGCCGGGTGAACGCCCGGCGCCCGTGCTCACCGGGTCCTGAAGCCCTCATGGACGTACGGGTTCGCGAACCTCCCCCGACGCATCTGGCAACTCCGCCGCCAGCTTCGCCCTCAACGTGGCCACGACGTTTGGATTCTCGCCCGCCACGTCCCGCAGTTCCGCCGGGTCCGCCACCGTGTCGAACAACTGCACCCGAACCCCATCTGGCGTGGGCAACTCCAACAACTTCCACCGGCCCAGATAAATCCCCCGGTGCCGAGCCCGCCGCACCGGTCCCTCCCACTCCGGCTTCAGCGCAATCTCTCCCGTGTCGCTCTCCACCATCGCGATCTCATACAGCCACGGATACGGCATGCGCACCGTCTGGTACGGCTGACCATCCCGGTCGCTGAACCACACATCCGTCTCAATCAACGCCGGCAAATCCGGAAATGTCTTGGGCTCCGGTCCCGGCCGCGCGAGCGACGCCAGCGACCGCCCCCGGAATGACTCCGGCGCAGGCACGCCCAAGAGGTCCAGCACTGTCGGCGCCACGTCCAGCGACCGCGCCCGCTGCGTCACCTCCCGCCCTGACGCCACCTGCCCGGGCAGCCGCACCACGAACGGGATGCGCAGCCCCGCGCTGCCCCACAGATGGTCACCATGGCCCTGGCCCAATCCCTCGTCCTCCAGGTGCTCGCCGTGGTCCGACAGCAGCACCACCAGTGTGTCATTCCACCGGCCCCGGCGCTCCAGAGCCGCGCGCACGTTCCCCACCAGTCCGTCGAACGTGCGCACCCCCGCGTCGTAGTTCGCCCCCAGCGCCGCGATGTCTTCCGGCGTGGGCGCGGGCGCGCTCGGATCCACCTCCATCCGAGGCGTCGCCCCAAATCGCCACGGCCCCCGGTAGCCCGGCTCCACGTACTTCCCTTCCTGCGGCCACGGCGCGGCGTACGGGAAGTGCGTGGACGACGCGAACACCACCACCGCGAATGGCGCGTCCTCCGGCAGCCCATCCAGCACATACCGCACCCGCGTGTGCAGCGGGGCAGGGTCCGTCAGCTCCGGAAACTCACCCCGTTCCTTGAACAGCCCCGGCGCCAGCGCGGTCCATGGCAACAGCGCCACGTGCGTGATCAGCATCCGCTGCCGCACCAGGTCCGGGAAGCGGAAGTCCGGCGCGGACACCACGTCGAAGCCGTAGTGGAAGCGCGCGAAGTGGTCCCCCGCGTAATCCGCCACCACCGCCGTGCGGTACCCCTGCGCCTTCAGCGCCGTCGCCAGCGTGGTGAGCTTCGCCTCGCGCGCCTCGCGCCTCACCAGCGTGTGCACCACCGGATGCTCACCCGCGTACTGCGACGTGAGCAGCGTCGTCCACGACGGCGCCGTGCGCGGCACCTGCACCACCGTGTCGTTGAAGCGCGTGCCTTCCCCCATCAGCCGGTCGATGTTCGGCGACGTGGGCCGCGAATAGCCGTTGCCCGACAGATGATCCGGCCGCAGCCCGTCCGACGCCAGGATGAGCAGGTTCGGTCTCGCTCGCCCGGCCGACTCCGGCGCCGTCGCGTTCCGCGCGAGCCCCAGCCCCGTGAAGCCCACCACCGCCGCCGAGGCCGTCACACCCCCCGCCAGGCGACGCCAACGCGGTGACTCCGCCAGCCACCGCGCCACCACCGCCAGCACGCTCGACACCGGCAGCACCAGCGCCGCGAACACCCACCCCGACGGCTGCGTCCCGCTCAGCCCCCGCAGCACCGCCGCCGTCACCTCCGAGCGCGCATACAGCGTCGCCGCGTACAGGTGCGGATGGCGCGCCATGTCCCCCGCAACCAGGAACACCTCCACCACCAGGCACCCCAGGCCGCTCAGCCAGAACACCGCGCGCCGGCTCCGCTCCGCCGCCCACAGCCCGGCCCCCAACAGCGCCCCCAGCACCAGCCCCACCACGCAGTACGCGCCAATGAGCCGCGCCACCTGCCACAGCACCACGCCGCGCCATGCGCTCCAGACGTACTCCGTGACGACGCTGCTCTCATTCCCCTGGTAACCCAGTTGCATGTTCAGCAGGACACAGAGCGTGTAGAGCGCCAGGAAGACGAGCAGGCCCGCCCGGCAGCCCAGCAGGAGGGCGCGAGCGAGTGTCGGCGGTGTACGGGTGGAGGCGGGCATCCTGGGGCAGCGTGGTCACGAATCCCACGGCGGCCACCCCACGTCCGGAGGGAGTGCCCACGCCCGGACGGACGAGGGGCCGGAATTCCGCTCCCGGTGTTGTCTCCCGGGCCGGTTTTCCGGGCCCCGCACGCATCCCGAAGGCTATTCGCTGTTCTTGCTCGACCGGTTCATCCAAGGCGTGCTCGGTGCCAGCCTGGTGAAGTCCGTCTCCATCGAATTCGTCCTACAACTCGACATGTGCCACCGCTGCCGGCAGGCGGCGACGTAGTTCGAGGAGCACCACCCCTGCTCGAAAATGATGCCTGCGTCCGCGCAGAGCAAGGAGCGGATGGACGAGGACATCGTCGTCGAGGTGGCGGCCCGCTTCAAGCGGCCCCCCGTCATGAAGGCCTGGGATCCGTTCGCGCGCTGAACGCCGGGCAAACGTCACCCGCGGGCGCCCCGTGAGCACGCAGACACGGTTGAATGGAACGATGTTCGCGTCGGGAACGCGGACGCTCGACGTGGGGCCCTGGCCGCCAGGAAGCGGCACGCGCACCGTGCGGCCCAGATCCTCACTGCGCCGCAGGGGCTCGACATCACGGCGCGAGTGAGCGTTCGGCGTTCAAGGACCTGTCCTGGCTGGAGATTGGCGCCACGCACCCGCGTGCGGGGGGAAGTCACGGGCGGAGCGGACCTGCGGTTCGCTGAAGTAGACTCGCACCATCCGTGAAGAAGACAGGAGCCAACATGAAGCTGATATCGAGCAGCGCCATCGTGACGGGAGCGGGGCAGGGCATCGGATTGGGAATCGCCGCGCGTCTCATGCGGGACGGAGCCAACGTCCTCCTCTTCGGGCGGACCCCGGAGAAGGTAGAGGCGGCCGCCGGAGAGCTCAACCGGGTGATGGAGGGACACGCGCGGGCCGTGCCCTTCGCGGGAGACGTGGTTCGCGCGGAGGACGTGGCGCGAGCCATCGAAGTGGCCACGCGTGAGTTCGGCCTCCCGGGCATCCTGGTGAACAACGCCGGGTCGGCCACCCTCCGCCCGCTCCTCGAGTTGCCGGTGGAGGAGTTCGATCAGATCCTGGCCATCAACCTCAAGGGGCCCTTCCTGTTCACCCAGGCACTCGCGAAGGCGCTCGTCGCCGCGAAGCAGCCGGGCTCCATCGTCAACATCTCCTCGTTGAATCAGACGGCCGTGACGGACGGGCTCTCCCACTACTGCGCCTCCAAGGCGGGGCTCGCGAACTTCTCGAAGGTCGCGGCTTCGGAGCTGGGGCGGTATGGCATCCGTGTGAATGTCGTGGCCCCGGGAGCCATCCGCACGCCCCTGGCCGAGGGGGCCGGCCTCATGAAGGGAGCCATGGGGCGGGAGTTCCTCGCCCGCACGCCGCTCGGAAAACCGTGTGGCGAGCCGGAGGACGTGGCGAAGGTGGTGTCGTTCCTCTGCAGCGATCTCGCGTCATGGATCACCGGCGACACGCTCGCCGTCGATGGTGGCAATCACATTCGCGGGCTGCACAGCTACGCGGACACACTGGGCCTCACCCGTCCGGTGGAAGGCTGAGCCGTCCCCGGGTGCCTGCCAGCGGGTGCCCGGAAGGAGTGCCCACGCTTGGACGGACGGGGGGCTGGAATTCCGCTCCCGGTGTCTCCCAGGCCGGTTTTCCGGGCCCTGGCTCCAGCGCGGTCCAGGTGTTTGCACCTGGGCCGTCACTGGACTGGCGAGCAGGGGTTGCGGGCTCTAGTGTTCAGGCGCCTTTTTCTTCACCCGGGAGCCGGAACGCCCATGTCCTTTACCCACCTTCACCTCCACACCCTCTATTCGCTGCTGGATGGGGCCATCCGGATGAAGGACCTCATCAAGACGGTGAAGGAGAAGGGCATGTCGAGCGTGGCCGTGACGGACCACGGCAACATGTTCGGCACCATCGACTTCTACAAGAAGGCCAAGGACGCCGGCATCAAGCCCATCCTCGGCCTGGAGGCCTACGTCGCCGGGCCCAAGGGGCGCGAGGACCGCTCGGAGAAGGTGGCCCACCACCTCATCCTCCTGGCCAAGAACGCGGAGGGCTACGCGAACCTGCGCTACCTGTCCTCCACCGCGTACATGAACGGGTTCTACTACCACCCGCGCATCGACAAGCAGGTGCTCGCGGAGCACAGCAAGGGCCTCGTCGGCCTCACCGCGTGCCTGGGCGGTGAGGTGACCAGCGCGTGCTTCCGCGGCGACATGGACCACGCCCGCCGCGTGGCCGCCGAGTACAAGGGCATCTTCGAGCCGGACAGCTTCTATCTGGAAGTCCAGTCCAACGGCATGGTCGAGCAGGACAAGGCCAACGAGAACCTCAAGCAGCTCTCGCGCGACCTGGACATCCCGCTCGTCGCCACCGCGGACGCGCACTACATCAAGCGCGAGGACGCCAAGGCGCACGAGCTGCTCATGTGCATCGCCAGCGGCAAGACGCTCGCGGACAACAAGCGCCTGCGCCACTCCACCGACAAGCTCTACGTCACGAGCCCGGAGGAGATGCTCGGCTTCTTCGCGGACTCGCCGGAGGCCGTGCACAACAGCATGCGCATCTCGGAGATGTGCAACGTGGAGCTGAAGCTGGGCAAGCCCATGCTCCCCACGTTCAAGGTGCCGGACGGCCACACCCCGGACACCTTCATGTCGGAGCTGGCCTACGAAGGCCTGCGCCAGCGCTTCAAGGAGCTGGAGGGCAAGTACCCCATCGACCGCGAGCAGTACCAGGCGCGCCTCACGCTGGAGCTGGGCGTCATCCAGCGCATGGGCTTCAGCGGCTACTTCCTCATCGTCCAGGACTTCATCAACTGGGCCAAGGACCACAACATCCCGGTGGGCCCGGGCCGTGGCTCCGGCGCCGGTTCGCTGGTGGCCTACGCGCTGCGCATCACCGACCTGGACCCCATCCCGTACAACCTCCTCTTCGAGCGCTTCCTCAACCCGGAGCGCGTGTCGATGCCGGACTTCGATATCGACTTCTGCCAGGACCGGCGCGACGAGGTCATCAAGTACGTGGGCCGCAAGTACGGCGAGATGAACGTGGGGCAGATCATCACGTTCGGCTCGCTCAAGGCCAAGAGCGTGCTGCGCGACGTGTGCCGCGTCTTCGGCCTGCCCTTCAGCGAAGGCGACCGCATCGCCAAGCTGGTGCCCGAGGTCCTCAACATCACCTTGAAGGAGGCCATCGAGATGGAGCCTCGCCTCAAGGAGATGATCGAAAAGCCCCAGAACATCGGTGAGGTGGAGGGAAACCCCGTCACCACCAAGGACGTGCTCGAAATCGCGCTCGCGCTGGAGGGCCTGCACCGCCAGCCCGGCATGCACGCCGCGGGCGTGGTCATCGCGGACAAGCCGCTCTGGGAGTTCGTGCCCGTCTACCAGCCGCCGGGTGAAAAGATCCTCATCACCCAGTTCGCCAAGGACGAGGTGGAGGCCGCGGGCCTGGTGAAGTTCGACTTCCTTGGCTTGAAGACGCTCACGGTCATCCAGCACGCGCTGGACCTGGTGAACCGCAACCACGGCAAGGACATCAAGCGGCACGAGATTCCGCTGGATGACGCCGCCATGTGGAAGCTGATGGCGGACGGCGACACCGCCGGCGTCTTCCAGATGGAGTCCAGCGGCTTCACCGAAATGGTGATGAAGCTCAAGCCGACCTGCTTCGAAGACGTCATCGCCGCGGGCGCGCTCTACCGCCCGGGTCCGCTGGACTCCGGCATGGTGGACGTCTTCATCAACCGCAAGCACGGCCGGGAGAAGGTGGCCTACCCGCACCCGAAGCTGGAGCCGGTGCTCAAGGACACCTACGGCGTCATCGTCTACCAGGAACAGGTGATGCAGATCTCCCAGGTGCTGGGAGGCTACACCCTGGGCCGCGCCGACCTTCTTCGCCGCGCCATGGGCAAGAAGAAGGCCGAGGTCATGCAGGCCGAGCGCGCCGGCTTCCTCGAGGGCTGCAAGAACAACAACGTGGACCTCAAGGTCGCGGGCGAAATCTTCGACCTGATGGAGAAGTTCGCCGAGTACGGCTTCAACAAGAGCCACTCCGCGGCGTACGGCCTGGTCACCATCCACACGGCGTGGCTCAAGGCCCACTACCCGTGCGAGTTCATGGCGGCCCTTCTCACCAGCGAGAAGGACAACACCGACAAGGTGGTGAAGCACATTGGCGAGGCCCGCGAGGCGGGCACGCAGGTGCTGCCTCCGGACGTCAACCAGTCCGACCTGGCCTTCGGCGCGGTGGACGGGAAGATCCGCTTCGGGTTGGGCGCCATCAAGGGCGTGGGCGAGGGCGCCATCGAGTCCATCCTGGAGGCGCGCAAGGAAGGCCCCTTCAAGAGCCTCTTCGACTTCTGCGAGCGCGTGGACGGCCGCCGCGTCAACCGCAAGGTGCTGGAGGCGCTCGTGAAGGCCGGCGCCTTCGACTTCGAGAAGCGCCCGCGCGCGCAGCTCTTCGAGACGATTGAGCGCGCGATGAACCGCGGCTCCTCCAGCCAGAAGGACCGCGCGGCCGGGCAGAGCTCGCTGTTCGGCATGCTCGCGGGCCCGGAGTCCTCCGGCGGCGGCCTCAAGGACGACTACGCGCAGGTGGAGGAGTGGCCGGAGAAGGAGCGCCTGGCCTACGAGAAGGAGGCCATCGGCTTCTACGTGTCCGGCCACCCGCTGTACCAGTACGAGAAGGAGCTCAAGCGCTACGCGCGCCCCATCACCGCCGTGCAGCGCGCGCGCCGCGACGAGAAGCTCACCGTGGCGGGCATCATCACCGTGCTGCGCGAGCGCCCCACCAAGACGGGCAAGCGCATGGCGTGGGTCACCATTGAGGACTTGTCCGGCTCCACGGAGCTGGTGTGCTTCCCCGGCAAGGACGGCACGCGCAACGTGATGGGCAAGGACGGCAAGTGGTCCAAGCAGGGGCCCAAGCCGGGCTACGAGCACTGGGAGCACCTGCTCAAGTCGGACGACCCCATCCTCGTCACCGGCACCGTGCAGATTTCACAGCGCGACGAGAACACGCCCACCGCGGAGCTCATCGTCGAGGACATCCAGAGCCTCAAGGCCGTGCGTGAGAAGCGCACCAAGCGCCTGGAGCTGCGGCTGCCCGCGGACGTCGTCACGGAGGAGCGGCTGGCGAAGCTCAACGAGCTGGCGAAGAAGTACGCGGGCGCGACGCCGGTGGCGGTGAGCGTGCTGTTCCCCGGCGAGGCGGAAGCGCACATCTCCGGCACCACCCTCAAGGTGCAGGTGAACGACGATTTGCTCCTCGCGGTGGACCGCCTCTTCGGGCAGAAGGTCGTGGAGTTCGGCTGATTTCGAAAGGAAGCGACTCCATGGCGGACAGCGTGTTCAAGGACGGGCTGCTCAAGGGCAAGACGGCGTTCGTCTCCGGCGGCAGCAGCGGCATCAACCTCGGCATCGCCACCGCGCTGGTGAAGGCGGGCGCGAAGGTGGCCATCAACGGCCGCAACGTGGAGAAGCTGGAGGCCGCGGTGAAGGGCCTCCAGGCCCACGGCACCGCCATGGGCGTGGCCGCGGATGTGCGCGACTACGCGGCCGTGGAGAAGTCGCTCCAGCAGGTGAAGGACGCATACGGGGAGATTGACGTGCTGGTGTGCGGCGCCGCCGGCAACTTCCCCGCGCCCGCGCTGGGCATGTCCTCCAACGGCTTCAAGGCGGTGATGGACATCGATGTGCTGGGCACCTTCAACGTGTCCCGCGCCGCCTTCGAGCACCTGCGCAAGCCGGGCGCCGCCGTCATCAACATCTCCGCGCCCCAGGCCTACCTGCCCATGGCCATGCAGGCCCACGTCTGCGCCGCCAAGGCCGGGGTGGACATGCTCACCCGCGTGCTCGCCATCGAGTGGGGCGGCGCCGGCGTGCGCGTCAACGCCATCACCCCGGGCCCGATTGAAGGCACGGAAGGGATGAGCCGCCTCGCCCCTTCCGAGGGCGCGCGGCAGAAACTCGCGGAAGCCCTGCCACTCCAGCGATTCGGAACGCCGGACGACATCGCGAGGCTGGCCCTCTTCCTGTCGTCGGACGCCGCGTCCTACATCACCGGCGCCATCATGGTCTGCGACGGCGGCCAGTCCCTGCTGGGCGGTGCCGCGGTGCTCCAGGCCATCAACGGCTGATTCCAGTTGGCGTGCAAAGATCCGGTGCCGCTTCGCGGTGACCAGGGGATGTCTGCTAGAAAGCACTGCAACCCCGCGTGATGCGCATTTCGCCGCGCGGGGTCTGCTCGCTGGACGGAGACATCCATGTCCCCACGGATTGCTGTGCTCGCCCGCTGTCTGGGGTTGAGCGTGCTGTGTCTAGGCCTGTCGCTCGGCTGCACGGATTCTGGAACCTCCCCGCAGCCTCCGCCGGAGGTGGAGGGCGTGGTGGACGCAGCGGCCTCCACGGTGAAGGTGGACCGGCCCACGGGCGTGCTGGCGAACGGCGACGACGCCGCGGTCGTCACGGTGACGGCGCTGCGCAAGGCGGACGGCTCGCGGCTGTCCGGGCGCACCGTGTCGGTGACGGTGGAAGGGGATGGCGCCTCCGTCCTGGAGTCGGCGCTCGTCACCGGCATCAACGGTGAGGCGCAAGCGCACGTGAAGTCCACGGTGCCTGGCGTGAAGACGGTGAAGGCGTCCGTGAAGGACGACACCGGCAAGATGGTGACGCTCACGCAGACGGCCACGGTGGAGTTCGCGGACGTCAGCACCGTGAAGACGCTGGCGTTCCGCTCGGCGCTGCCGGACGGCGTGGCCGGCGTTCCGCTCCAGGGCCTGGTGGTGGAGGTGCACGACGGCGCCGGCGCGGTGGTGACGGACAGCAACGTGGAGGTGACGCTGTCCCTGGGTTCCGGTGGCATCGTGTTCACGGAGGGCCAGCTGACGGTGGCCGCGGTGAACGGCGTCGCGACCTTCCCGGACGTGGTGCTGAAGAAGGCGGGCGGGGGCTACTACTTCATGGCGAACGCCGCGGGCTTCGAGCCCGTGGCCAGCACCGTCTTCTCGGTGATGCCGGGGGCGGTGAACGGGCTGGGCCTGGACCACCTGCTGGAGACCGCGACGGCGGGCGTGGCCCAGGACCTGGAGGTCACGCTGGAGGACGCGTACTCCAACACGGTGACGAACTACGCGGGCACGGTGACGCTGAAGTCCACGGACGCGGCCGCGACGCTGCCGGCCGCGCACACCTTCACGACCTCGGACGCGGGCAGGTTCAAGTTCCAGGGCATCACCTTCCGCACGGCCGGGCGTCGGTTCATGACCCTCGCGGACAGCGCGGGCGCGTTCTCGTTCGAATTCGCCGTGAACGTGTCCGCCGCGGCGGCCTCGCGCCTGGCCTTCACGCAGCAGCCGGCCTCGCCCGTGTCGACGCGCGCGCCGCTGGGCACCGTGAAGGTGGCCGTGCAGGACGCCTTCGGCAACCCGGCGTCGGCGACCGGGCTGGCGGTGAAGCTGGCGCTGCCGGCGGGGGCCTTCACGCTGTCGGGCACGACGAGCGCGGCGCCGGTGGACGGCGTCGCGACGTTCACGGGCTTGAGCATCGCGGGGCATGGCACCACGCACCTGGTGGCCTCCGCGCAGGGGCTGCAGGACGTGAGCAGCGCGGACGTGCAGGTGGTGGACGACGTGCCGCCCGCGAAGCCGGTGCTGACGCAGACGGGGGCCACGGAGACGGGCCTCACCGTGCAGTGGACGGGCGTGGGGGATGACGGCGTGCTGGGCCAGCTGACGTCGCAGGAGCTGCGCTACTCGACGTCCGCCATCACCACGGACGCGGCCTTCAACGCGGCGACGCCGGTGACGGTCGCCGCCCCCGTGCCTCCGGGCGCGGTGCAGTCCGCGACCCTCTCCGGGCTGGCGGCGGGCAAGACGTACCACGTGGCGCTGAAGGTGATGGACGCGCACGGCAACTCCGCGCGCTCGGACAGCCTGGCGGTGTCCACGTCGAATCCGGCGGTGACGCAGCTGGCGTTCACGGCGCAGCCTTCGAACGGGACGGCGGGCGCGGCGCTCGCGAACGTGGCCGTGTCGCTGCAGGATGCGCGCGGTGACGTCGTCTCCACGGCCACCACGGCGGTGACGCTGACCCTCACCGGCCAGCCCGGCTTCCAGGCGGTGACGGTGTCCGCGGTGAACGGCGTGGCCACCTTCTCCGGCCTGCGCGTGGACACTGCGGGCACGTACACGTTCACGGCCACTGCGGGCGCGCTGACGAAGGTGAGCCAGTCCTTCACGGTGGGCGCTGGCGCCGCGTCGAAGCTCGTGCTGGCGGCCCTCCCGGCTTCTGTCACCGCGGGTGCCTCGAACAACGTGACCGTGTCCGTGACGGATGCCTTCGGCAACCGCGTCAGCAGCTACGCCGGCACGGTGCACTTCACGTCCTCGGATGCGCAGGCGGTGCTGCCCGCGGACGCGGTCTTCATCCCGGCGGACGGGGGCCAGAAGACGGTCTCCGGCCTGGTGTTCAAGACGGCGGGAGCGCAGTCGCTCACCGCCACGGTTCCCGCGACCCCGACCGTCACCGCGACGGTGAGCACCGAGGTGCGCGCCAGCGCGGCCGCGTCCCTCGCGGTCGTCGCGAGCGCGGGCCCCTTCGGTGCGGGCCAGACGCTGAGCTACGAGCTGGTGGCGCATGACGCCTACGGCAACGTGGCGAAGGACTACGCGTCCACGGTGACGTTCTCCTCCACGGACACGCGGGCGGTGCTGCCCGGCGCGTACACCTTCACCCTGCTGGACGAGGGCCGGCGCACCTTCAACGTGGAGCTGCGCACCTCCGGGGACCAGTCGGTCACCGCCAAGGACGTGACGGACCCATCGCTCACGGTCTCGCACACCTTCACCATCCTCCCGGCGTCCGCGGCCCAGCTGCTCTTCGCCTCCGCGCCCACGACGGGCTCGGTGCGGCAGTCGCTGGCGGACATCCAGGTCGCGGTGCGCGACGCCTTCGGCAACAACGTGACCGGCGCGTCGGTGGATGTGCAGCTGGCGCTGGTGGGCGGCACCTTCGCACAGGGCATCCCCACGCGAGCCACCGTGGGCGGCGTGGCCACCTTCAGCGGCCTCAGCATCAATGACGAGGGGACGTATCAGCTCAAGGCGAGCGCCGGCGGCCTCCAGGACATCACGTCCGCGGACCTGATCATCTCCGACACGCAGGCGCCTGCTGTCGCGGCGAACTTCCGTGCGACGGCGGTGTCTGGCGGCAGCATCCGGCTGGACTGGCAGGCCCCCGGTGACGACGGCGTCCTGGGCACGGCGGCTCGCTACGAGCTGCGCTACGCCACGTCCGCCATCACCGACGCCACCTTCGACTCGGCCACGCTCGTGACGGGCGTGCCTGCGCCGAAGACGGCGGGCACGGCGGAGTCCTTCACCGTCACCGGCCTGACGGAAGGCACGACGTACTACTTCGCGCTGAAGACGTTCGACGGCGCGGGCAACGCCAGCGGGCTGGCCACGGCGAGCTCCGCCACCACCAACCCGTGCAGCGGCTACGTGTGCACGCCGCCGGGGCCCCAGTGCGCGGAGGACGGCACGTCGCTGGAGGTCTACTCGTCGGTGTGCGAGGTGCAGAATGGCGCGCCGACCTGCGTGGCCGGTGAGACGACCCTCCAGGCCTGCCCTGGCGCGAACGCGGTCTGCTACGCGGGCGCGTGCGCCACGGCGACGCACCCGGGCGCGGGAGAGCTGGTCATCTCCGAGGTGATGCACTCGCCGCTCGCGGGCCTCACGGAGTACGTGGAGCTGACCAACACCACGACGAAGCTGCTGGACGCCAACGGCCTGGGGGTGGACCTGGTGAACAGCGCGGGCACGCCCACGTCCTTCACGGTCAACCACGGCCACGCGCTGCTGGTGCCGGCGGGCGGGCGCACGGTGCTCGCGCAGAACGCGAACTTCGCCACCAACGGTGGCGTGGCGGCGAATGACGCCTGGGGCACGGACATCTCCCTGGACAGCACGGGCTCCATCACGCTGAAGCAGGGCACGGTGACGGTGGACAGCCTGACGTACACGAGCGCGTTCCCCCAGACGCCGGGCCGGGCCATGAGCCTCGCGTCCAGCATCATCGGGACGAAGGGCAGCGCGCAGGCCTGGTACTGGTGTGACTCCACCGGCAGCCTGTCCGGCGGCAACCGGGGCACACCGGGTCAGCTCAACGACGACTGCGGCCTGAACGTGGAGAAGCCGGTGAACTGGTGCGCCATCCAGTACCCGAAGACGTTCCCGTCGGCGGACGGCGCCTACCCGGCCACCATCAACGCCAACGACAGCTACGACATCTTCAGCCAGTTCTACAGCTACGACGTCACGCAGCGGAACACGAAGGGCAACGACTTCTACCCCTTCATCGAGGCGCAGCTGGGCTACGGCACGGATGCCACAAACCCCGCGGGCTGGACGTGGAAGGCGGCGGACTTCAACCCGGGCTTCACCCCGCCGAACTCGAACAACGACGAGATGAAGGCGGTCCTCCAGATTCCCACGGCGGGCACGTACAACTACGGCTTCCGCTACCGGTTCGTTGGCGAGCCGTGGGTGTACTGCGACCAGAACGGCAAGGTGGATCCGCCCGGGGGTACCTGGGGCTCGGTCACGGTGCAGGTCGTCAAGGCTCCGCTGACGAACCACGTGGTCATCAGTGAGATCAGCGGTGGCAACGGCACTGGCGCGGCCGCGACGGATGAGTTCATCGAGCTCTACAACCCGACGAATTCAGACGTGGACCTGTCCAACTGGCAGGTGGGCTACAAGTCCGCCACCGGCACCACCTGGAGCGCGAACGTCACCATCCCCGCCGGAAAGGTCATCCGCGCCCACGGCTACTTCCTCCTGGGCGGGGCGAACTACAGCGGCACGGCCGCCAGGGACGTCGGCTACAGCTTCGACATGTCGGCCTCCACCACCGCGGGTGGCCACGTCCGTATCCAGCAGCCCGTGAGTGGGACGTACGTGGACGTGGACCTGCTGGGATGGGGCACCGGAAATAGCCCCGAGGGTGGTGCTGGTAATGCGGCCCCGGCCCATCCGGCGGTGGGCGGAAGCCTGGAGCGCAAGGCCGTGTCCACCTCCACCTCCGCCACCATGGCCGTGGGGGGCGCGGACGCCCTCCGGGGCAATGGGTACGACTCGGACAACAACAAGAACGACTTCGTGACCCGAGCCGTCCGGCAGCCGCAGGGCTCCACGAGCCCGACCGAGTTCTACTGACGTCTCCGTCTCACCCGTGAGAAGTCCCAGGAAGGCCGCCTCCGGCACGCACGCCGGGGCGGCCTTCCTCCGTTACGGGCGCACCCCTGCCATGACAGACTCCGCCCGCCGCATGCCTGCTCCGGGCGCGGGCTGTCTGGGAAGGAATGCTCATGTCTTCGCGGCGCGTGCTGCTGGCTCGGTGTCTGGTGGTGGGGCTGCTGGCCCTGGGTGTCCCCGTGGGCTGTGGAGAGGACCCGAAGGCTCCCTCCACGCTGATTGCTCCGGAGAACTGCTCGGTGGAGCTTGCCCCGGGGACGGATCCGTTGCTGGCGAACGGTCAGGACACCATGGTCGTCACGGTCACGCTGCGCAACGAGGACTCCAGGCCGCTTTCCGGACGCTTCGTGAACACGCAGGTGGGCGACGGCGAGGGCTTCACCGTCTCGCAGGAGAAAAGCTTCACGGATCGCCAGGGCCAGGCTCGAGTGGAAGTACGCGCCACCACACCGGGCAACAAGAGGCTGTATGTGTCGGCAAACGAGCTGGATGGCGGGTGGATCATCATCGGCGAGGTGACGCTCGTGTTCCGGTAGTCACCTCCGAGGTGCCCACGGGGGGCGCCGCATCGAGGCCCGCCCGTCCGCCGCCCGACGGACGGGGCGGGGGAGGGCGTCCACTGTCCGGCACCCGTGGGCGCCACGCCACACGGATGCTGCCAGGGCCAGCGGAGCGCATTAGCTTTGGGCACCTTCCCTGACACCCACGGCTTGAGAGGAGCCCACCCCGTGTCCGAGCCCCTGGTCCCCGACGCCGCCCGCCACGTCACCTGCCCACCGGAGGAGTTCCGCCGCGCGAGCGAGGAGGCCCTGACCAAGGCCCGCGACGGCATCGCGCGCCTGAAGACGCTGCCCGCCTCCACACCCTCCCAGGAGGTGCTGGACCTGTTCGACGAGTCCTCCGCCGCGCTGGATGACGCCGCCGCGCGCGCCAGCGTCGTGCGCCACACGCACCCGGAGGCCGCCCTGCGCGAAGCCGCGGAGCAGGCCGAGCAGGCCATCGAGAACCTGGCCAACGACATCCGCATGGACCGGGGCGTCTACAACGTCCTGGCGCGCGTGGACCTGTCCCAGGCGGACGCCGCCACGCGCAAGTGGATGGAGAAGGTGCTGCGCGACTTCCGCCGCGCCGGCGTGGACCGCGACGACGCCACCCGCGCGAAGGTGAAGGCGCTCCAGGAGGAGCTGGTCCGCATTGGCCAGGAGTTCAGCCGCAACATCAGCCAGGACACCCGCACGGTGTCGCTACCCCCGGCCGCGCTGGCGGGCCTGCCGGAGGACTACGTGCGCGCGCACGCCCCCGGCGAGGATGGCCAGGTGCGCATCTCCACGGACTACCCGGACCTGGTGCCCTTCCTCACCTACGCGCGCGACGGCAAGGCCCGCGAAGCGCTCTGGCGCGCCAACCGCCAGCGCGGCTACCCCGCCAACGTGGACGTGCTCCAGAAGCTGGTCCAGAAGCGCCACGAGCTGGCCACGCTCTTGGGCTACCCGCACTGGGCCGCCTACGCCACTGAGGACAAGATGGTGCGCACCGCGGACGCCGCGGGCACCTTCATCCGGAAGATCGCCGACGCGTCGGAGGCGCGCATGAAGCGCGACTACGCGGTGCTCCTGGAGCGCAAGCGCAAGGACGACCCGTCCGCCGACAAGGTGAACCCGTGGGACTCCGGCTACCTGGATGACCGCGTGAAGGCGGAGCAGTACGCCTTCGACTCGCAGACGGTGCGCCCCTACTTCGAATACACCCGCGTGAAGCAGGGCGTGCTGGACCTCACCGCGCGCCTCTTCGGCGTCACCTACCGCCCGGTGAAGGACGTGCCCGTGTGGCACCCGGACGTGGAGGCCTACGACGTCTACGAGGGCCCGACGCTCAAGGGCCGCTTCTTCCTGGACATGCACCCGCGCGCGGACAAGTACAAGCACGCGGCCCAGTTCACGCTGACCAGCGGCAAGTCCGGGCGGCGGCTGCCGGAAGGCGCGCTCATCTGCAACTTCCCCAAGCCCGGCGCGGAGCCGGCGCTCATGCAGCACGGCGACGTGGAGACCTTCTTCCACGAGTTCGGCCACCTCCTGCACCACATCTTCGGCGGCCACACGAAGTGGGCGGGCCTGTCCGGCGTGCGCACGGAGTGGGACTTCGTGGAGGCCCCGTCGCAGATGCTGGAGGAGTGGGCGCGCGACGTGACGTGCCTCCAGACCTTCGCGAAGCACTATCAGACCGGCGAGGCGCTGCCCGCGGAGCTGGTGGAGCGGATGCTCGCCGCGGACGAGTTCGGCAAGGGGCTCTTCGTGCGCCAGCAGATGTTCTACGCGGCGCTCAGCCTGGAGCTCTACCGGCGCGACCCGAAGAACCTGGACGCCACCGCGCTCGTGCGCGAGCTGCAGAGCCAGTACATCCCCTTCCCGTACCTGGAGGGCACCTACTTCCACCTCACCTTCGGGCACCTGGACGGGTACTCGTCCAACTACTACACTTACATGTGGTCCCTGGTCATCGCGAAGGACCTCTTCACGGTGTTCCAGACGAAGGGCCTGCTCAACCCGGAGCCCGCGCAGGCCTACCGCCGCGCGGTGCTGGAGCCGGGCGGCTCTGACGACGCCGCGCGGCTGGTGCACCACTTCCTCGGCCGCGACTACGACTTCCGCGCGTACGAGGCCTGGCTCAACAAGGCCGCCTGAGTGACGGCGAGGGGGCCCCGGCCGGTTCGCCGGGGCCGCCTGGGGCCTCACGTCACTCCACGTCGGTCTTCTGCACGCGCCAGATCTCCTCCGCGTACTGTTTGATGGTGCGGTCGGAGGAGAAGATGCCCGCGCGGGCGACGTTGATGATGCACTTCTTCGTCCAGGACTCCGGGTCCTTGTAGGCGCGCGCCACCTCCTCCTGCTTCGCCGCGTACGCCGCGAAGTCCGCCAGCACCAGGTAGCGGTCCTCGTTGAGCAGGCTGTCCACCAGCGGCTGGAAGAGGTTGCGGTCCTCCGGCGAGAAGAAGCCGTCGCGGATGAGGTTCAGCGCGTCGCGCAGCTCCGTGTTGGACTCGTACACCTCACGCGGCTTGTAGCCGGCCTTCTTGCGCGCGATGACCTCGTCCGCCGTGAGGCCGAAGAGGAAGAAGTTCTCGTCGCCCACCGCGTCGCGAATCTCCACGTTGGCGCCGTCCAGCGTGCCCAGCGTCAGCGCGCCGTTGAGCATCAGCTTCATGTTGCCCGTGCCGGAGGCCTCCCAGCCCGCCGTCGAAATCTGCTCGGACACGTCCGCCGCGGGGATGATGCGCTCCGCCAGGCTCACCCGGTAGTTGGGCAGGAACACCACCTGCAACCCCGTGGCGCCCGCGTCGCTGTTGACCACCTCCGCGATGCCGTTGATGAGCCGGATGGTCAGCTTCGCCAGGTGGTAGCCCGGCGCCGCCTTCGCGCCGAAGAGGAACGCGCGCGGGTGGATGACGCTGGACGGGTCGCGCCGCGCCTTCATCCACAGCGCCACGATGTGGATGGCGTCCAGGAGCTGCCGCTTGTACTCGTGCAGTCGCTTGATCTGCACGTCGAAGATGGCGTCCGGATTGAGCTGCACCCAGCGCAGGTCCTTCACGTGCTGGGCCAGCTCCTCCTTGTTGGCGCGCTTCACCTCGCGGAAGGCCTTGCGGAACTCCGGGTCCTCCGCGTGCGCTTCCAGCTTCTGGAGCTGATCCAGGTCCGTCACCCAGCCTTCACCAATGCGGCTGGTGATGAGCTTGGACAGGCGCGGGTTGCACCACGCCAGCCACCGGCGCGGCGTCACGCCGTTGGTCTTGTTGTTGAAGCGCTCCGGGTACATCTGCGCGAAGTCCGGCAGCACGTCGCGGCGCAAGAGGTCCGTGTGCAGCGCGGCCACGCCGTTGACGCTGTGGCTGCCCAGCACCGCCAGGTGGGCCATGCGGATCTTCTTCTCCGGGCCCTCCTCCACCAGGCTCATCCGCTGCTGCTTCTCCACGTCGAACGGGTAGCGGATCTGCACCTGGCGCATGAAGCGCTGGTTGATTTCGTAGATGATCTCCAGGTGCCGGGGCAGCAGCCGCTCGAACAGCGACACCGGCCAGCGCTCCATGGCCTCCGCCAGCAGCGTGTGGTTGGTGTAGCCGAACGTCTCCTGGGTGATGGACCAGGCCTCGTCCCAGAGCAGGCGCTTCTCGTCCACCAGCACGCGCATCAGCTCCGCCACGCCAATGGCCGGATGCGTGTCATTGAGCTGGATGGCGCACTTGCGGGAGAACTCGCGGAAGTCGTTGTGGTTCTTCAGGTAGCGCCGGACGATGTCCGCGATGGAGCACGCCACGAAGAAGTACTGCTGCTTGAGCCGCAGCTCCTTGCCCGCCTGGAACGCGTCGTTGGGATAGAGGACCTTGGAGATGACCTCCGAGTCGTTCTTCTCCACCACGGAGCGCTCGTAGTCACCGGCGTTGAACAAGAGCAGGTCGAACTCGGCGCTCGCGCGCGCCTGCCACAGCCGCAGCGTGTTGACGGTGTTGTTGCCGTAGCCCGCGATGGGCGTGTCGTACGGAACGCCCACCACCGTCTTGCCGCCCACCCAGCGCGCCACCGGCCGGCCATCCGCGTCCTGGTGGTGCTCCACGCGCCCGAAGAAGCGCACCGGCACCGCCTTCTCCGGCCGGACGATCTCCCACGGGTTGCCGAACTTCAGCCACTCGTCCGCGCGCTCCACCTGGTGTCCGCCCACCAGGTCCTGCGAGAAGATGCCGAACTCGTAGCGGATGCCGTAGCCCATGCCCGGGTAGCCCAGGGTGGCCAGCGAATCCAGGAAGCACGCCGCCAGCCGGCCCAGACCGCCGTTGCCCAGGCCCGCGTCCGGCTCCATCTCCAGCAGCTGGTTCAGGTCCACGCCGACCTCCTGCATGGCGGCGGCCGCGGCCTCGTACATGTTGAGGTTGAGCAGGTTGTTGCCCAGCGCGCGACCCAGCAGGTACTCCGCGGACAGGTAATAGGCTCGCTTGACGTCCTTCTCGTAGTAGGTGCGCGCCGTCTTCACCCAGCGGTCCGTGAGCCGGTCGCGCACGGCCAGCGACAGCGCCATGAAGCGGTCGTGCGCGGTGGCCGTCTCCGGATTCTTTCCGCGCGAATAGCGCACGTGTTCGAAGAAGCCGCGACGGACGCTGGCCGCGTCGAGCCCGGTGCGGCCGCTGTCTTCGGGAGCTCCCGAGGCGGAGGGCGGGGGCGATGCGGGGCGCGCGGAGGCGGGAGGAGCCATAAGTCGGTCGTCTCGAGGGTCGCGAAAAGGTGGAAGGACTGCGAAAACGCCCCGCGCGCTTGACGCGGGACGCCCATGGCGAAAGGGTACCGTGTCGCGCCAGCCCAGGGCAGGGGAAACCCACACCCCTCCCCGGGGTCGGCCGCCTCCTCCGCCAGGGAGGGAAGGTGTCCGGCGACCCGCGTGACGCGCCGCGGCCCCAGCGCCTGCGCGGGGCATGCAAGCTGCCCTCAAGGGAAGACCGGAAGTTCAAGGAAGTGCGGTACAACACTCCGCGAATGTCCCACCCCCTGGATGACCTGGAAGCGCGCATCGCCCTCACGCGGCCGGGGGACACCGTGCGGGGATTGAGCTTCGCGGCGGTGCTGCGGCTGGTGCACCAGCGGCTGGGGCGCGACGCCGCGGAGACCCTGCGCGCGCCGCTCATGCAGCGAAGCCCGGTGGACTTCTTCTCCTATCCGGCAGTGGACTTCCTGCGGCTGCTCGCCTTCGCGTCCGAAGCGCTCCAGCCGGAATACGGCGCGCGCGACGAGGCCCTGCGGGCGTGCGGGGAGGCCATCGTCGGGACGTTCTTCGAGTCCACGGTGGGGCAGACGCTCCTGCGCCTCACCTCCGGCGGCGGAGACCCCAAGCGCATGTACAGCAACGCGCCCGCGTCGTACTCCACCGCGGTGAGCTACGGGCAGCGCGAGTACCAGGCCCTGGGCGACAAGCGCGTGCGCCTGCTCTTCAAGGGCGACCTGCTGCCCGTGGAGGTCCACGAGGGCATCCTCGGCGGCGCCCTCACCGCGCTGCACCGCGAGGGCCGCGTGCGGGGCACCGAGCGGAGCCTGGGCGACTCCGAGTTCCTCATCGAGTGGACCTGACGGCCCGGCGAAAAGCGACGGGCCCCGCTCCACCGTGAAGGGGAGGGGGCCCGGGGGGCTTCAACGCCGGCGTTCGCGCTACTTCGCGGCGGCGGGCGGCGGGCCGGCCTTGCCGGCGACGGCGGCCACGGACACGGTGTCCAGCTGCTGGGCCATGTCATGCGCCCTGGCGAGGAAGTCCGCCGTCAGCTCCTTGGGCAGCGGATCCGCGCGGGGGAACTTCTGGGTGAGCGGGTTGGCGTAGGCGCCGTTGCGCTTCAGGCCGAAGTGCAGGTGCGGGCCGGTGGAGCGGCCGGTGTTGCCGGAGTAGGCAATCACCTGCTTCTGCCGCACGCGCTGGCCGGCGCGCACGCCGTCGCCAAAGCGCGACAGGTGCATGTACTGCGTCTCCAGGCCGTTGGCGTGGCGCAGCACCACCATGTTGCCCGCGGCGCCCGCGTTGCCCGCGGACACGACGGTGCCGTCCGCCACGGCCCACACCGGGGTGCCAATGGGCGTGCCGTAGTCCACGCCGTTGTGGTTCTTCACGTACTGGAGCACCGGGTGGAAGCGCGACCCGAAGCTGCTGGTGATGTGCGCGTACTTCAGCGGGCTCTTGAGGAAGGTCTTCTTCGCGCTCGCGCCGTCCTCCTGGAAGAAGTTGGCCTCGCCGTTGGGCAGCACGTAGCGGAACACGCGCTTGTTGCCCACCAGGCCGCCCTCATACGTGGCCGCCAGCACCTCGCCGTAGCGCAGCACGCGGCCCTTGGAGACGAACTTCTCCACCAGGGCCTTCGCCTTGTCGCCCTTGCGCACGTCCCGGTAGAAGTCGATGTCCCACGCGAACACGTCCGACAGCACCAGGCCGATGGACGGGTCCTCGCCCGCCGCCAGCGTCGCCTCGTACAGGGACGAGTTGATCTCCAGCGACACCACCGACACCTGCTTCTCCACGTCGATGGAGCGCTTGCTGCCGATGTACTTCTCGCCGTCGCGGCGCACCTGCCACTCGTCCACCGCGCTCTGGCGGTAGTCGAAGAAGTCCAGCTCTCCGTCGCGCATCACCAGCCGGAACTGGTCGCCCACGCGCGACTTGCGGAAGTCGAACACGCCCTCCAGCGCGGAGATGACCGCCGTCACCTGCTCGTCGGGCAGCGCCGCCTCGTGCAGCGCACCGGCCAGCGTCTGGCGCGGCTCGATGCGGCGGTTCTTGATTTCGAAGTGGGTGGCGGCTTCGGACGTCGAAGCCACGCCCAGGGCGGCGAGGCAGAGGAGGGAAGCGGTCTTCATGGGGGGCGATACAGGAGTGTAGAGGACTGTTGGCCCTCCGCCCAAATCCTGACCGCGCTCCGTCAGCCCGCCTGCCTGCTTGGGACGCCCGGCCTTACAGCTCCACTTTCTTTTCCGAGTGGTGCTGCCCGTCGTAGCGCAACAGGGTCCCCTTGCCGTCGTAGCGGGTGATGATGTTCACCGGCCGGCGCCAGAGGCTCTGGAGGTTGCGCAGCGTCTCCCGCGCGTAGTCGCCCTTCAGGTCCTGCCCGTCGTGCTTGTGCGCGAGCAGCAGCTCCGAGCGGTTCTCGTAGTTGCCGTCCACCACCTCGATGATGGGCTGCCCGAAGTTGGTGAGCGACGTGAGCAGCTTGTTCTTCACCTTGCGGAACTCACGGTCCAGGATCTCCCACGAGTTGCGCTTGTCGTTGAAGCCGTAGACGAAGAGCTTCTGCTGCTGGGCGAACTCGGCGGTGAGGAACGTGTCGATGAAGGTGATGTCGTTGTAGTGCTTGCGCACCTCGAAGATCTTCTCACGCCCCGCGCCCAGCTTCTTGTCCCAGGCCTGGCGCGCGCGAAGGTCATCGCACTCGTCCCACTCCTTGCCGAACCGGCCCTTGTTCCACCGGTCCTCGATGTCCCGCCACAGCTCGATGCCCAGCTTGTACGGGTTGATGGCGCCGGGGCGCACGCCCATGGTGCCCGAGTGGTGGTCCGCGTAGTCGATGATCTCATCGTCCTTCAGCGCCCGGCGGGTCATGATGGTGGAGTGCCAGTAGCTGGCCCACCCCTCGTTCATGATCTTCGTCTGGCCCTGCGGCGCGAAGTAGTACGCCTCGTCGCGCAGGATGGAGAGGATGTCCACCTCCCAGGGCTCCAGCGGCGCGTGCTCCAAGAGGAAGTAGAGCACGTCGCGCTGCGGGCGCTCCGGGAAGCGCTTGCGCTGCTGCTTCTCGTCCTCGGCGCGCTTGCGCTGGGAGTCCATGAACTCGGAGGGGTTGATGAAGCCGCGCATGTACTCGCGGTTCACCTTGAAGCCCTCCACGCGCTCGTTGGACTTGGCCTCCTCTTCCGCGCGCTGCGGATCCGGGTTGCGCCGGATGTGGGGCGCGTGCTGGTCGATGAGGTTCTCCAAGGACAGCGTCCGGTCGATGAAGTCCTCCACCTTCTCCACGCCAATCTTGTCCACCCAGCGCCGGACGCGGGTGGCATGGTTGGCCATGTCATCAATCATCCGGCGGTTGGTGTGCCGGAAGGAGAAGTTGTTCTTGAAGAAGTCGCAGTGGCCGTAGACGTGGGCCATCACCAGCTTCTGGTCCACCTCCGGGTTGCTCTCCATCAAGTACGCGTAGCAGGGGTCGTTGTTGATGACGAGCTCGTAGATTTTCGAAAGCCCGTACTCGTACCCCTTCGCCAGCTGCTCGTACTCCATGCCCCAGCGCCAGTGGGGGTAGCGGGTGGGGAAGCCGCCGTAGGCGGCCACCATGTTCATCTCGTCGTAGGACACCATCTCGAAGACGGTGTCGAAGAAATCCAGGCCGAACTCCTTGGCGTAGCCGTGGATTTCATCCCGAAGCGCGGCGAGTCGCGGTGAGAGGCTCTTGGGCATGGGGCGGTGGCTCCGGTGGGGGATGACAGAAGCGCTCGTCTTCAGCGCCCCTTGCCGAGGAAGTCCTTGATGGAAGCGTAGATGGCGTCCTTGTCCGCGATCTCGCTCAGCGAGACGTTGTTCGAGTCACCCACCGCCTCGCGCAGGTCCTTGATGAACTGCCCGCTGCCGTAGGGGGACTCCACCTGCCCGTAGGCGAACTGGTTCACCTGCGGGAGGATGTCGTTGCGGAGCATCTCGATGCACTGGCGCGTGTCGTCCGCGCTCCAGTTGTCCCCGTCGCTGAAGTGGAACGGGTAGATGTTCCACGCGCTCTTGGGGTAGTCCGCCTGGATGATGTCCCGGCACAGCTTGTACGCGCTGGAGATCATCGTCCCGCCGGACTCGCGGGTGTGGAAGAAGGTGTCGCGGTCCACTTCCCGCGCCACCGCGTCGTGGATGATGTAGCGCGACTCCAGTCCCTTGTACTGGTGCTTGAGCCACGTATCGAGCCAGAAGCTCTCGATGCGGACGATCTCCTTCTGCTCGTCCCCCATCGAGCCGGACACGTCCATCATGTAGATGATGACCGCGTTCGTCTCCGGCAGCTCCTGCAGCTTGTAGCTGCGGTACCTGCGGTCCTCGCGCGTGGGGATGATGACCGGCATCTTCGGGTCGTAGGTGCCGGTGGCGATCTGCCGCTTCAGGGCCTGCTTGAAGGTGCGCTTGAAGTGGCGCAGGGACTCCGGGCCCGTGGTGTTCACGCCGGTGTACTTCACCTTCTGGGTGACGATGCGCTCGTTCTGCCGCCGTTCAATCCGCGGCAGCTGGAGCTCTTCTCCCAGGATTTGCGCCAGCTCCTCCAGGGTGACGTCCACCTCCAGGGCGTGGTCTCCCTCGCCCTGGCCGGCCTGGTGCCCGTCCCCGGGCTCCACCGCCCCGGGGCCGAGCTGCTGACCCACGTCACCGTCACCCTGTCCGACGCCGCCCTGCTCCTTGTGGCCGTACTTGAAGCGCGGGATGTCGATGAAGGGGATGGGGATGCTGATGGCATCCTTGCCCTTCTTGCCCAGCATCTCGCCCTTCTGCACGTACTTGCGCAGGTTGGCTTTGATCTTCCCGCGGACGATCTGTTTGAAGCGGGAGTGGTCCTGGTGGATCTTCAAGGTCACGGTGTCACGTCCCTCTTGGACAAGGCGCTATCGCGTTACTCCTTGGCGTCACCGCGGGCGAAGATGCTGGCCACGAAGTTCAGCACGTCCGTGGAGCAGATCTCGCAGTACCCGTAGTTCTTCATCATCCGGTCCTTCACCAGGTCGATCTTCTCCTGGGTCTCCTTGTCCACGACGGACGACACCAGGTTCTTGAGCTTGATGCTGTCCTTCTGGTCCTCGAACAGCTTCAGCTCCAGCGCCTTGTGCAGCCGCTCGTTGGTCCGGTAGTTGAAGGTCTTGCCCTCCACCGCGAGCGCGCCGATGTAGTTCATGATCTCCCCGCGGAAGTCGTCCTTGCGGCTCTCGGGGATGTCGATCTTCTCTTCAATCGACCGCATCAGGCGCTCGTCCGGCACCTCGTAGATGCCGGTGTACTTGTTCTTCACCTTCTCCTTCTGGGTGAAGGCCTTGATGTTGTCGATGTAGTTGCCGCACAGCTTGCCGATGGCGTCCTCGTCAGCGCTGATGGCGCGCTGGACCTCGTTCTTGACGATGTCCTCGTACTCCTGCTTCACCGTGGTGAGCAGCTCCTTCATCCGCTTGCGCGCGTCCTCGGTGTTGATGAGCGAGTGCGTCTTGAGGCCGGCCTCCAGCTCGTTGAGCACCATGAAGGGGTTGATGCAGCCCTCGCCCTTGTCGCTCACCAGGGCGTTGCTGATCTTGTCCTGGATGTAGCGGGCGCTGATGCCCTCCAGGCCCTCGCGCACGGACTCCTTGCGCAGCTCCTTGATGTTGTCCTCGGTGAAGTTGGGCAGCGTCTTGCCGTTGTAGAGCTTGAGCTTCTGCAGGAGCGACAGGTTGTGCTTCTTGGGCTCCTCCAGGCGCGTGAGGACGGCCCACATGGCGGCCATCTCCAGCGTGTGCGGCGCGATGTGCTTGCCCTTGATGGCGCGCGAGTTGAAGTCCTTCTCGTAGATCTTCACCTCTTCGGACAGCTTGGTGATGTACGGGATGTCAATCTTCACCGTACGGTCGCGCAAGGCCTCCATGAACTCGTTGTTCTCGAGCTTCTTGTACTCGGGCTCGTTGGTGTGCCCGATGATGACCTCGTCGATGTCCGTCTGAGGGAACTTCTTCGGCTTGATCTTGTGCTCCTGCGACGCGCCGAGCAGGTCGTAGAGGAACGCGACGTCCAGCTTGAGCACCTCCACGAACTCAATGACGCCGCGGTTGGCGATGTTGAACTCGCCGTCGAAGTTGAAGGCGCGCGGGTCGGAGTCCGAGCCGTACTCGGCGATCTTCCGGTAGTTGATGTCGCCGGTGAGCTCGGTGGAGTCCTGGTTCTTTTCGTCCTTGGGCTGGAAGGTGCCAATGCCCACGCGGTCCTTCTCACTGAAGATGAGCCGGTTGACGTGGACGTGGTCCATGACCTTTGCGAAGTCACCGCCGTACTGGGTCATCAGCTCCTTGAAGACGAAGCGGCACGCGGGGCACAGCTCGCAGCCATCCGGGATGGTGTAGCCGGCGTCGGGCGGGGACAGTTCGGAGAAGATGCGCTGGCGCCACTCGCGCGGGACGAGGTTGAGGGGCTCCTCGTTCATCGGGCACTTCATCTTCTCCTTGGTGACCGAGCCGTCAGGCTGCTTCTTGTCGGTGAGCCAGGAGAACGTGTACGCGGCGCCCTCGGGCGTCTTCGAGTACTCCTCCATGCCCTTCTTGAGCAGGCGGGCGATGGTGGACTTGGACGAGCCCACGGGGCCATGCAGGAGGATGACGCGCTTCTCCGTGCCGTAGCCCTGGGCCGCGGATTTGAAGACGTTGACCAGCTTCATCAGCGGCACGTCCAGGCCGAAGATGGCGTCCCGGCCGCCGAAGCGCTCGTCGCTGAAGAAGTGGTAGCGGGTGAGCTTCTTCTTGTTGTCGATGTACTCCGACTTCCCGTGGCTGAGGATCATGTCGTAGATCCTCTGGAAGGCGGTGCGGGTGACCTTGGGGTTCTTCCGGACGATTTCGAGGTAGTCCTCGAAAGAGCCCTCCCAGTTGAGTTCCGCGTAGGTCTTCACGTCCTGGAACGCGGCGATTCTGGAGACCCACGAGCCCTTCTCAGCGTCCTTCATGTCTCTCCCTCGTAGCCTCACGGGAGGACGCGAGGGTCGCGCGCTTCCGGGGGGCCAGCATGGTGAACCTGGAGGGCTGGAAGGCCATTCCACACCCACTCCGAAGAGGTCCCAGGCGACGACAATCGCGAAGCTTCAGCCCCTTCGGGACCCCGCCGCGGAGTGGGACCGCGCGTTCGGCTCGTGTCGGAGGGAAGGCCGCCCTCCTCCACGGGGTGAAAAGGCACCTTGATTATAAGGACCGGGCCCCGCCTCGGGAGGAGCCCCCCCGGTGCGATGTGTCCGGTCCCGTCGGGCCCAAGCGCGTACTTCCCGACGATTGGACCCCTGCTGGAGGACACCCCGTCCGGGCAGGCCCTCACTGTGGGGTGGCGTCCGTGTCCGCTCCACATGTCGGCGTGACGGCCGGCGCACCGGTTCGCCCCGCCTGCCGGGGTGCGTAACGGGGCGGATCGCGCGCTGCCCGGGGAAGTGATGCCTGGAGGGCAAGGCAGGCGGGCGGGCATCAGGGAGGGGGGCGGGGCGCTGGCTTGGCTTTGAGCCCTGCCTGCGTATCCTCGCGCGCGCCATGGTTCCCGCTTCGAGTCCCGCCGCCCCTGTGTCCCCTCCCGCCGTGCCCGGCCTGTCCGCGGTGCCCGCGCCCCGGCCCGAGCCGTCCACCCGGTGGTTGGTGGGGCTCTTGCTCGTGGCGGCGCTCCTGCCCCGGCTGGGGGTGTTCTTCATCAACGAGAACCTCTTCGGGGACGCGGTGGTGCGCACGGAGCTGGCGGAGCGCTGGCTGGCCGCGCCCCACGTCATCACCTCCTACAAGGACGGGACGTTCCAGTTCGGCCCGCTGCACGTGTACCTGGTGGGCGCGGTGCTGTCGGTGTTCGAGCGCGACGTGGCGGGCCGGCTGGTGAGCCTGGTGTTCGGCGTGCTGTCGGTGGTGCCGCTGTTCGCGCTGACGCGGCGGCTGTTCGGCTGGCGCGCGGGCGTGGCGGCGGGGCTGGCCTTCAGCGCGTGGGGCATGCACCTGCAGTTCTCCACCACGGCGGGCAGCGAGGCGGTGTCGCTCTTCTTCATGCTGGCGGTGTTCGCGCTGGTGGCGGAAGGGGTGGAGGAGAACCGCTTCCAGCCGCTGTTCTGGGGCGCGGTGCTGCTGAACTTCGCGTGCGCGCTGCGCTACGACGCGTGGCTGTACATCCCGCTCATCACCGCGGCGCTGGTGTTCAGCAGCGAGGACCGGGTGGCGTCGCTGACGCGCGCGGTCGGCTTCGGCCTGGTGTGCCTGCCGTTCCCGCTGTTGTGGATGCAGGGCAACGAGCTGGCGCACGGAGACCCGTTCTTCCCCATCAACGCGGTGGAGAGCTTCCACAAGCAGTGGGTGGCGGACTCCGGTGGGGCAGGCGGGGCGATTGGCTGGCGGCTGCAGCAGCTGGGGTTCTGGCCCGCGGTGGCGCTCTTCACGCTGACGCCCGGCGTGGCGCTGTTGGGCGGGGTGGGCATGGTGCGCGCGTGGAAGGAGCACCCGGAGACGCGCTGGCTGGTGGTGATGGCGGTGCTGCCCGCGCTGTACTTCACGTTGCGCGCGGCGGTGCTCCTGAGCTTCGTGCCGCTGGCCCGCTTCACGGTGACGCAGCTGGTGCTCCTGCCGGTGTTCATGGCGCCGGGCCTGGCGGCGGTGGTGGGCAACCGCGGTGACCTCGCGCGTCGCGCGGTGGTGGGCGTGAGCGCGGTGCTGGCGGTGGTGATGCCGGCGGCGTTGGGCATCTACACCTTCCGCACCGAGGGCGGGCTGCACGACTCGCTGCGCCCGGTGAGCCCCACGTCCACGAACCCGGTGGCGGTGATGCAGGTGGCGCGCTTCCTCAAGGAGGAGGTGGCGTCGAAGGGCGGCGCGGCGGCCATCGACGACGACCCGCGCTACATGGACCTGCAGGTGGCCTTCTTCTCCACGCTGCCGGAGATGCGCATGGCGCGCGTGCGCTGGGACACCTTCCGCCAGCGCATGGCGGATGCCCGGCCGGACGTGCTGGTGCGCTTCGACGGGGGCAACCTGGTGAAGGACCCCGGCGTGAAGCTGGACGGGCGGACGCTGACGCTCGACGGCGTCGCGTACGAGGAGCAGGACGGCTTCACCGCGCCGCTCCACGTGTACCGGCGTCAGCCGTAGTCCGCCGTCGGGAGCCCCCGGAGGTGCGGCTCAGCCCTCCGGGTCGTAGTCGTCGTCGTAGCCGGTGTCCGCGGGGCGGTGCGCGTCCAGCCAGCCCTGCAGGATGAACTGCGCGGCGAGCTGATCAATCACCTCCCGCCGCTTCTCCCGGCGCACGTCCGCCTCCAGCAGGGTGCGCTGGGCGGCCACGGTGGACAGCCGCTCGTCCCACAACTCCACGGGCAGTCCGAGCGCGCTCTCCAGCGTCTGCGCGAACTTGCGCGTGGCCTCCGCGCGGGGCCCCTCCGAACCGTTCATGTTGAGCGGCAGCCCGAGGACGAAGCGCGTCACCTCGTGCTCCTTCACCAGCCGGGACAGCTCCGCCAGGTCCGCCTTGAGCGACGTGCGCCACACGGTGGTGACCGCCTGGGCGGTGAGCCCCAGTCCATCCGAGACGGCCACCCCGATGGTCTTGGTGCCGTAGTCGAGCCCGAAGGTGCGCATGGGCGCGGGACTCTAACCGCAATCCTCCGGGACGGACCGCCCCGTCCGCGAGCGGGGACGCGGCAGGACGGCCCCTGCCGCCAACCCCGCGTTTCGACTCGCCCCGCGCTCGGGCGCGCCCGGCACCGCCGCTGCAATGCCTGACCGCGTCCGAAGAGACGGCGCGCGGCACCCGGCAGCACCCACTTCCACCCGTCGCGCGGGAGTACTGATGCTCGACATCCTGAAAGGCGTGGCGAACCTGCTGGGCGGTCCGATGGCCGCCGTGACCGACCTGGCGGGGGGCGCCCTGGGACTTCCCCCCGTCCTCACGAACTCCATCAAGACGGCCGCGGGGGTGATGAGCGGCAACGTGATGATGGCGGCCAGCGGCGCGCTGGGCGTGGCGGATGAGCTGAAGAAGAACCCGTCCGCGAAGACGGAGTACTGCGCGCCCCGGGACGCCGCGAAGGCGGGCGCGGGCTACTCCAGCGGCTCCGTGTCGCAGGGGACGGGGGGCGCGTCCGGGAGCCGCAGCCCGCTGGACCCCAAGCTGCTGGACTACGCGGACTCGCTGCGCACGCTGGAGGCGAACTTCGGCTACCTGGACCTGCTGGACGGCAAGAAGGACGGCACGCTGTCGCACGCGGACCTCCAGCGCATCTCCCAGGACCGGAACGTGTCGCCCTCGCTCCGGGACGCGGCGAAGTTCCTGGTCGACAACCGGTCGTTCTTCGAACAGGTGGACACGGCGAAGCAGAAGCTGCTCCTGCTGTCGCTGCCGGGCCTCAACGATGACCGCTTCGACGTGAGGTCCCTCCAGCAGGAGTCCAAGCGGGTGGCCGCGGAGTTCGCGAAGTACGGGCGTCCGGAGCGGCCGGGCCGTCCGTCTCCCTCGCCCTCGGACTGTGTGCCCCCGCCCCTGGACTGCGCGCCGCCCGCCACCGGTGGCGGTTCCGGGCCGGGGCCGGGAAGCGGAGCAGGGCGGCCGGGCAGCGGCACGGGAAGCACGGACGGAGGCGTGTCGGGCCGGCCGGGGCATGGCGGCGGGAGCACCGGGGGCACGGGGCGGCCGGGGCACAGCGGGGGCTCGGGGGCGGCGGATCCGGACCTCGCGGAGTACGCCGACGCGCTCAGGGTGCTGGATGAGAACTGGGACACCTTCGACACGGCGAAGGGGACGAAGGACGGCAAGGTGACGATGGCGGACCTGGCGGCGGTGCTGGACAGCCCGGCGGCGTCCTCCACGCTCAAGCGCGCCGCGCAGTTCTTCAAGGACCACCCGGAGTACTGGAACCGCCTGGAGATGGCGGCCAGCGGCGGCCGGGACGGCGTCACCCGCTGGCAGGACCTGGACGCGGAGCTGGCCTCGGTGGCGAAGCGGCCGGGTGGCAGCGGCCGGAGCACGGGGGGCTCGCGGGCGCGGGACATCGTGGACAACCCGAACATGAGCATCGAGCAGAAGGTGCAGGCCCTGCTCATGGGCATCACCGAGGACACCGACGACGAGCTGCTGGGCGTGATGAACCAGATGGCGAGCGCCCGCGAGGATCGCGCCACGCTGGGCACCAGCGACTCGGACAAGGCGCGCGGCGCGAAGCTGGACACGAGCATGCAGGAGCTGGAGCTGCGGCTTCAGACGCTGATGGAGAAGCGCAAGGCCATGTTCGACCTGATGAGCAACATGTCGTCGAAGTTCAACGAGATGGCGAAGACGGCCATCTCCAACCTGCGCAGCGCGTGAGGGCCGCCATGGGACGCATCATCAAGCACGAAGGCGGCGAGGGACGGACGATGGAGCGCGGAACGGCGCGCAGGCTGAAGGCGTTCGCGCGAGGGGAGACGACCTGGGCGGAGGTGGAGGGGATGACCTTCGAGGAGGCGAAGGCCATCGCGCAGGTGGGCTGCGACCTGGCGGCGGCGGGCCGGCTGGAGGAGGCGCGCATCCTCTTCGAGGGGCTCGTGGAGGGGAACCCGAAGGACTCGGCGGCGCACGCGGCGCTGGGCACGGTGTACCAGAAGCTCGGGCGGGTGGAGGACGCGCTCACCGAGTACACGCACGCGCTGACCGGAGATCCGCGCAACCCCGTGGCGCTGACGGGCCGGGGTGAGCTGCACCTGCGCCGGGGCGAGCGGCAGGGCTTCACGGACATCGCCAACGCGGTGGAGGTGGATCCGCACGGGGAGACGGCCGCGGGGCGCCGCGCGAAGTCCCTGGTGAAGGCCATCACCCTGGTGGCGGTGGAGAAGCTGAAGGAGGGCGCACCGACGTAGCGCCTCCTCGCGTGCGGCCCGCCGTCAGGAAAGGGGGGCGCCGCACGAGTGGGGCTGAAGGGGGAGTCGTCTCAAGACGGTTGTGCCGCCGGACAGTTGGGGAGCGGTCCGGGGGCGGCCGCCGGAGGGTGGGCCTGGATGGCGAGGGGGCGGAGTGGAGGTCCATCCACCGGCGGCTTCTTGAGAAGCGCTCAGGGCGCGTCGAGCGCGGCGAGCCGCTCCCCGATGGGGGGGTGGCTCATGCCCTGGAGGACGACCCAACGAGGGGGCTCGGGGTCCATCTTGTTCACCCGGGCGGCCTTCACCAGCATGCGGCGGAAGGCGCCGGCGTCGCCGGTGAGCGCCAGGCCGTAGCGGTCCGCCTCGCGCTCGCGCTGGCGGGAGAGCGCCCCGGACACGGGGGCCGTGAGCAGGATGAGGACGAAGACCGCCAGCGACACCAGCGGCAGGGTGCGGATGTCGCCTGCGCGCTCGACGCCCCACCAGCCCCGGCGGGCGGAGAGGCGCAGCAGTTGGTCGATGAGGAAGAGCAGGGCCATCAGCGCCCCCGAGGACGCGATACGGGCAGGCCAGCGGGGCTCGTTCACATGGCCCGCCTCATGGGCCACCGCGGCCAGGATTTCATCCTCGGAGAGCTCCTTCAGGATGACGTCGTTGAGGACGATGGTGCGCGTGGGGCCCTGCCCGGCGAAGTACGCCTGGATGCGCTTGGACATCACGGACGTCTTCTCCACCACCACGTCGGAGAAGGTGATGTCCGCCTCGCGCATCAGCGCGGTGATGCGCGAGCGCAGCGGCCCCTCCGGCAGGGGCGTCTGGTCGAAGTAGAGGCGGGCGCGGTACGGGTCCAGGGCGGAGGACACCAGCATCAGCAGGGCCACGGGCACGCCCAGCACCAGCCACCAGCGGCGCACGCGGCGGGCCAGGCCGTACAGGCCCACCACGAGGGCCGTCAGGGCGATGGCGCCCACGAGGCCGCCCTTGAACCAGGTCCACGCGAAGGTGGCGGGCGTGTCGTTGGACAGGCCGTGCCGGTGCTCCAGCACGTAGAAGAAGTACACGTTCGCGGGGGCGTAGAGCAGCTGGGTGGCCAGGTCGATGAAGAGCGCGAAGAGCAGCGCGGTGCCCCAGCCGGGCTCGCCCCACAGCCGGTCCATGGCGCTGAAGACGGCGCGGCTCACCGGGGCCCTGCGCAAGCGCTGGCCGAACCTGCGCTCCAGCGCCGCCGCCGCGGCCGCGGCCCCCCGGTACACGGGCCGCACGAGCACGGCCAGGATGAGCGCCGACAGGGCCAGCCGCGTCAGGGGCTCCACCGCCGCCCGGATGTAATAGGGCTGGTGGTAGGCGTGGATGTCGGCGAGCTGCTCCGGCGTGAAGAGCGGTTCCATGGCCGGTGGAGCGCTCGCTCAGCGGCGCTTCGCGCCCGCGTTGGAGGCGGGCATGGGCACGGAGACCTCCTTCGACTCCGCGCCGCTGCCGTCCGCGTCCGCGTCCGCGAGCAGCAGCGACTTCACCTTCTCCAGGCTCTGGCGGGTGCGGTCCACGAAGGCGTTCTGCGAGCCGATGCGCTCGGCGGCCTCCAGCGTGCGCTCGTAGATGTTGATGGCCTTGGTGAGCAGCACGCGGATCTTCTTGCGCAGCTCCTGGCGGTAGACCTCCGCCTCCTCGGCGTTGAGCTCCGGGGGCGTGGGCGAGTTCACCATGTGCTCGTAGAGGTTTTCATACAGGGCGCCAATCTGCGCGCCCGCGGCGGTGGCCCAGTAGCCGTTGCCCACGCGGATGGAGCGCAGGTAGTGGCCCTGCGCGGACAGGAGCAGCTCCGCCTTGTAGTTGAGGTCCTGCGCCAGCCCGTCGCTGCCCCGGCTGGCCTCCAGCTTCACGGCCTCGTAGTGCAGCCGGTAGATCTCCCCCACGAAGAAGTGCGCCTGCGCGGGGAAGTAGTCCTCCACCTCCGCCTTGTCCGGCAGGGCGTCATACGCGGCCAGCGCCTTGCGCAGCGTCCCTTCCGCTTCGTCCGTGCGGCCGGCCTCCACCTGGCAGATGCCCTGCTGCACCTGGGCCTCGATGCGGCGGCCCGGGGGCAGGTCCTCGCGCGCGGCCAGCGTGCCCAGCAGCTTCACCGCCTCCTCGTAGCGCTCCAGGTGGTAGAGCGTCTCCGCCAGGCGGAAGGACGCGTCCAGCGCGTCGCCCTGGCCCTTCTGAGGCTCCGCCAGGTCGGAGAAGCGCCCGTAGGCGTCGTCCCACTCCTTGAGGCGCTGGTGCGCGAGCCCCGCGTTGTAGAGGGCCTGCCGCCGGTGCGGGCTGTTGGGGTGGAAGTCCGCGAGCCGGCCGAAGTAGCGCGCCGCCTGCTTGAAGTCGTTGGCGGCGAAGGCGGAGGTGCCGGCCGCGAAGAGCTCCTCGTCGTTGAGCTTGTCCAGCTCCAGGTCCGCCGTCACCGTGACGGGGTCGAACTCCACGACCTGCTTGTTCGCCGTGCCGTCCGGCTTCGCCGCCGCGCCCGTGGTGCGGCAGCCCGTCAGCACCAGGCCCAGGCCCAGCACGCCCGCCCACAGCCAGGTGGCTCCGGCTGACTCCATCCGCTTCCTGCCGTGCATGCAGCTCACTCCCATCCGGGCGCCCACGTCACCCGGTGCGGCCCCGGACATCGACACCCCGGAGACCCGACGGGTTCCCGGGAGTGCTTTCCAAGGCCGCCACTCTAATGCGGGCGGACCTCCGGTGCTCTTCCGCCAGGCATGAACGCCCCCGCGCGCCGGAAATGCCCGGCGCATCACGCGGGGTGGGGGCGGGCGCTCAGGCGAGGACGTCGTCGCCCAACAGGTAGCGGCCGGTGCCCCACAGCGCGACGAGGTCGTGCACGTCCAGCCCGAAGCGGGGCACCTGGATGAGGGGCGTGCCCGGACAGGCCGCGCGCAATTGCGCCATGCCCTCCAGGTCCTGCTGCGCCAGCACCTGGAGTTCGCGCAGCGTCTCCTCCACCTTCGCGCGCCGGGTGGGCGTCAGCGTGGCCGCGTCCGCCCACTCCGCCTGCGTGGGCAGCGGGTGCACGCGGTTCACCACGATGGCCGTCATCTCCATGCGGTTCTGCCGCAGCAGCTTGTGGAAGTGGATGGCCTCGTCCAGCCGCTCCGGGTTGGGGCTCGTCACCAGCACGAAGCCCGTGGACTTGTCCTCCAGCAGCTCGCGCACGCCGCGGGCGCGCTCGCGGAAGCCCTCGTTCATGGAGGAGAGCGTCAGCATGAAGGAGGACAGCTCCTGGAGCATCTCCGTGCCGGTGAAGCGCGACAGCGCGCGCGTCACGTAGCTGCCGCCCAGGTTGAAGAGGGACAGGCCCACCTTGCCCGCCTTCAGCGCGGGCGTGAGGAGCCACTTGGCCGCTTCGTTGTCCAGGAAGTCCAGCACCCGGTTGGGCGCGTCCAGGAAGTCCAGCGCGTGCGCGGTGGGCGGCGTGTCCAGCACCACCAGCTCGTAGTCCGTGCGGCGGCGCAGGTCCCAGACCTTCTCCATGGCGATGTACTCCTGGCTGCCCGCCAGCGCCGTGGAGAGGGATTGGTAGAAGCGGTTGGCGAAGATGCGCTCGCGCTGCTCCGGCGGGGCCACGCGGGTGATGAGGTCGTCCCAGGTGGCCTTCATGTCCAGCATCATCGCGTGCAGGGCCGCCTTGGGCGTCACGCCCAGCGGCTCCAGCGCCGACGCGGGCACCTCCGCCTCCGTGTTGCCCAGGCCGGACAGGCCCAGGGAGTTGGCCAGGCGCTTCGCCGGGTCGATGGTGCACACGATGCTGGGCCGGCCATCCACCGCCGCGCGCAGCGCGAGCGTCGCCGCCACCGTCGTCTTGCCTACGCCGCCAGAGCCCACGCAGATGAGCACGCGCTTGTTCGCGAGCGCCGCTTGCAGCGCCGTCATGCTCCCGTGCCTCCGGTCACCAACGCGTTGAGGTGCCCCATCACCGTCTCCACCGCTTCCCGTCCGAAGCTCGGCACGAACAACCTGGGCACCGTGTACACCGGCGCGTGGAGGTTGCGCTCCAGCTTCGTGCCCGCGAGCACCGCCTGCGACGCGCGGTCATGGTGCGCCTGGGCCACGCGCTTGAGCTCCGGGTGCCCCGCGAGCGCCTCCAGGTCCGCCTCCGTGAAGCGCTGGGGGAAGGCCTGGTTGAGCACCGCCGCGTGCGTGCGGATGTGCACCCGGTCCTTCAGCGCGGCGTGCAGCTCCAGCGCCTCGTTCACCGGCATCTCCTCCGGCAGCGCCACCAGCACCGCGGCGGTGACGGTGGGGTCCACCAGGAGGTCTCGCATCTTCAAGGCCTCGCGCGTCATGGGGCCCGGCGGCACCGTCTGCAGGAGCACCTGCGGCACGCTCAGGAACGAGATGGCGTGGCCGGTGGCGGGCGCGTCCAGCACCAGCGTGTCGTACTTCCAGCGGCCGTCCGGCAGCTTCTCCTGGAGGTGGAAGAGGATCTTCCCCAGGAGCACCAGCTCCTGGAGCGACGGGATGAAGCGCAGGAAGTAGCGCACCAGCCGGTTCTCGAAGACCGTCTTGTAGAGGGTCTCGAAGCGCAGGACCATCAGGCCGTACTCGCGCATGGCCTCCTGGGGGCGCACGTCCACCGCCCAGAGGTTCTCCTCCAGGAGCTTCACCTCCGGGCCCGCTTCGGGCCGCTCCAGGAGGCGGCTGACGCGCTCCTGGGTGTTCACTTCACACACCAGGGTGCGCCGGCCGGCGCGCACCGAGGCCAGGGCCAGGGCGGCGGCGACGGTCGTCTTCCCGACGCCCCCCTTGCCAGAGACGATCCACAGGCGTTTGTCGAGCAGTCCGGCCATAGAGGGCGCGCGAACCGTAGGGATGGCCCCCCGGAGAGTCAACGAGAGTCCACGAGTGGAAATCCCCATTGTTCCCCTGCTTGACACGTCGCGTCGCCCACTTCCAGAGTGCGGCGTCCTCTTCCTGACGTCCCGCCTGTCCCGGCGGCCTCCAGTGGCCTGACTCGCGGCGGGCCGGACCTGAACGGTTTTGAAGCCATGCTCAAGAACAACCCGGTGATGAAGAAGCTCGTGGAGACGGGCGAGGAGCGCGTGGGCAAGCTCGCGCAGCAGCTGCTCTCCAACGAGAAGTTCGTGGCGGCCGTGCAGACGCTGGTGTCGCGCTCGCTCGCGGCGAAGGGGACGCTGGACTCGGCGCTGCGCACGGCGCTGTCCGCCATGAACCTGCCGTCCACGGCGGACCTGGAGCAGCTGCGCTCGAAGGTGGACGACCTGGAGAAGCTGCTCGCGTCCGTCGAGGGCAAGGTGGACACGCTGGTGTCGAACGCGTCCTCGAAGAAGAAGGCGTAAGCGGCGCGCGACTTTCCGCTTCCTCCGGAGGGGCCATGCGGCGCATCGCGTTCATCAACGAGAAGGGCGGCACCTGCAAGACGACGCTCGCGGTGAACACCGCCGCGTGGCTCGCGCTGGAGCAGCGCCGCCGCGTGCTGCTGGTGGACCTGGACACGCAGGGCCACGCGGGCAAGTCGTTGGGCGTGGACGTGCGTACGCTGCCGCGCAATGTCTTCCACCTGCTCACCGACGCGGCCGTGTCCCTGCCTTCCGTGGTGCGCCCGACGGGCGTGCGCGGGCTGGACGTGGTGCCCGCGTACAAGGAGATGGCGGACTTCCCGGTGGTGGTGGCGCAGGACCCGCGGCGCGCGCACCGGCTGGCGGACCGCATGCGCGAGGCGGAGGCCGCGGGCTACGACGTGGTGCTCTTCGACGCGCCTCCGTCCATGGGGCTCACCACGCGCAACATCCTGGTGGCCGCTTCAGAAGTGGTGGTGCCGGTGGCGCTGACGTACCTGGCGCTGGACGGGTGCGCGGAGCTGGCGGAGACGGTGCGCCAGGTGGGCGAGGCGGAAGGGCGCCAGGACCTGCGCGTCACCAAGGTGGTGCCCACGCTGTACCGCAAGACGGCGCTGGCCACGGCCATCCTGGAGCGCCTGCGCGCGTACTTCCCCGACGCGCTCGCCGCCACGCCGCTGGGCTACAGCGTCAAGGTGGACGAGGCGCAGAGCCACGGGAAGACCATCTGGGAGTACGCCCCCCAGAGCCCGGGGGCGCGGATGCTCGCGGCCATCGCGGCGGAGATTGACGGCGGGGCCCCTCCGGGGAAGCGCAAGCGGGCCCGGTCGCAGGTGGCCTGAAGCGCCAGGCGCCCGCGTCCTCGGGCGGGCGCCGCGACGTTCAGGCCACGGGCGCGCTCAGGCGTCCTTCTTGTCGCCCTTCTCCACGGCGTCGAGCTTCTTCTCCAGCTCCTCCAGCCGCTGCGTGAGCGCCTGCATGTCGCGGCCCAGGGCGGGGAGGTTGCCGGTGAGGTTCTCCACGACCTGCTTCACGCGCTCGTCGATGCGGCGCTGGAAGTCCTCGAAGGCGCGCTGGCTGGCCTTGAGCAGCTCCGCCGGGTTGAGGCTCGCGGTGTTGGCTTCGGCCTGCGCCGCGGGCGCGGGGCTGGCTTCCGGAGCGCCCTCCTGCGGGCTGCCGTCCTCGCGGCGCAGCAGCTTGTCCAGCCGCTGCTCGGCCTCCTCGCGGATGGAGGCCACGCGCGGGGTGACCTCCTTCTGGATGAACCCGGAGATGGACTCGCCGGGGTGGCGGATGATCTCCCGCAGCACCGACAGCGGCATCTGGTTCTTCTTCTTCTCCTCCTCGAAGATGATCTGCGCGAGGGTGACGGAGGTCAGGTCTTCCTTCGTGCGGTTGTCGACAATCCGCACCTCGGTGCCCTCCTTGATCATCGCGGCGATCTCATCGAGCGTGACGTACCGGCTCTCCACGGTGTCGTAGAGCTTCCGGTTCGTGTAGCGCTTGATGATCTTCGGCTCCTTGGAGTTGCTGGGAGCGTTTGCTTGCTCGGCCTCGCTCATGTCTGTCGTCTCCGACCCCGGCTGCGCCTTGGCATTTACTGGCTTACTTCTTCATTTCCAAAGGGGCGAACCTCGTATCAAAGGGGTCGGAAGCGAGCAAGTTGCCCGGGTCCGACTCGCCGCCGTTGCCGGGTGGGCCTATGCTCTGAGTCCCTCCGACCCGACCCCATGATCGTCCAGTGCGAACAGTGCCAGACGCGGTTCAAGATCCCCGACGAGAAGGTGACGGAAAAAGGGGTCAAGGTCCGCTGTACCAAATGTCAGAACACCTTTCGGGTGGCGCGTGAGCCAGCGCCCGCGCTGAGCGCCCCTCCGCCAGCCGCCCCTCCGGCCGGGCAGGCGGACCCGTTCCAGGCGTTTGGAGATGCCCCGGAACCCACCGGTGAGGTCACCCGGCCGGGCCCGGCGTACTACGCGCCCGGTGCTCCGGAGGTGAAGTCCCAGATGCGGTCCTGGGGCGACGTGGACGTGGACATCGACGTGGAGGCCCCGGCTGCCTCGCCGGGCACCGGTGGGCCGACGATGCCCTTCGACCCGCCCACGCCGCTTCCGGGCGTCGCGTCCCGGCGTCAGGCGGCCCCCGCGCCCCTGCCGTCGCCCACGAACCTGTCCGGGCTGGACCTGGAGGACCCGTTCGCGGACTTCATGGTGGATGCCCCGGCGCCGAGCGCCCCGGCCGCCGCGCCCCCGCAGGCCGTGGCGCCTCCCGTGGCCGCGGCCTCCCGTCCGGTGCCTCCGGGGGCCTTCGCGCCTCCTGGCGCCCGGGCCGCGCCTCCCGGGGCGTTCCCAGCGGGGCCCGCGGGTGGGGCCCGACCGGCCGCCGTGGCCCCGAGCGGACCCGGGGCATTCTCCGCGGAGGCCGCGCCCCTGGAGAGCCCTCCTGGCGCGGTGGGGCCAAGGGGCCCTGTTCCCCCCGGGGCGGTGGCTCCGGCGCGTGCGGCGCCTCCCGTTGGGGCAGCGGCCCCGGCGCGTGCCGCCGCGCCTCCCTCCGCCGCCCATCCGGCGGGGGCGGGCGCGCCTCAGGCTCGTGCGGCCATGCCTCCGGCGGCGGCCGCTCCGGCGCGCATGGGGCCGCCTCCCGGGCCCGGGGGGACGTCACGTCCCGGGAGCGCCCCTGTCGCCTCCCCAGCCCTGGCCGCCGCGGGCTCGGTTGAGCCCGCGCAGGATCCGCTCTTCGACTTCCCCATCGACGCTCCCTCCGCTCCGGACGCGGCGTCCCTGCGCCATGCCGCGGACGTCGCCGCGGAGCCCTCGCCGAGCGGCGCCACGGCGGTGGGACCGATGACTCCCGCGCCGGGCTTCGAGAGCGACGACCCGTTCGCGTCCATCGACATGGCCGCTGCGCCCCCGCGGGATTTGTCCGCCGCGCCGGGCGACATGGGGCCTGGCCCGGAGCCCATGGGCGACCTGTTCGACTTCTCCGGCACGGGCGCTTCCGGCGAGGAGGGCGTGGCCGCCTCGGACACCGGCCGCGCCGCGCTGCTGGGGGACGTGCCCGCCGAAGCGGACGCGGGGGCGCCCGGCGGCATCTCGCTGCTGGGCGACGTGCCGGCGTACGACGACGGCGACCCGTTCACGCTCACCACGCCCCGCCGCGAGGTGGTGGACCTGGCCAACATGCGCTCGGGGCCCGCCGTCACCGTGGCCAAGCCCTCCGCGCGCATCGAGGACGTGGGCATGCCCCAGCGCCGGATGCCCGGGCGCGCGCGGAAGCTGACGGGGCTGGTGCTCAACGTCACCATCGCCACCGGGCTGGTGGTGGCCCTGGGCGCGCTGGGCACCGTGTACCTGCGCGACGGCAAGGTGGACCCCGCCACGCTGTCCCCGGACCGCCTGCGCACGCTGGTCATGCCCGCCTCGCGCCCGTTCATCGCGAGCGACGTGTCCAACGGCCTCTACGAAACGCGCGACGGCCGCATGCTCTTCGTCGTGCGCGGCGAGGCGGAGAACCGCACCAGCACCGCCGCGGCCGTGCGCGTCCGCGCCGCGCTCTTCGAAGGCGACCAGCGGGTGCGCTCCACCGAGGGGCTCGCGGGCGCGCTGGCCACGCCGGAGGACCTCCACGGCGTCACCACGCGCGAGGCCGCCACCGCGCTCCGCCAGCGCATGGACGCGGCGTCGCTCCCGGTGCCGCCGGGCGGCAAGGTGCCCTTCCTGGTGCTCTTCCAGGAGTTCCCCGCCGACCTCACCGGCTACCGGCTGGAGGTGACGCTGGAGCCCATCCCCACCGAACCCACCGCGGACCGCACGGGAGGCTGAGACGTCATGCCCTCGCTGGATGAGGCCCGGGCGCTCGCGCGCCACCTGCACGCCCTGGGCGGAGGCGCCATCGTGCGCCGCAAGGCCGCCGCGCGGGAGCTCGCCCGGCGCGAGCCGTTCGATACCAACGAGCTCATTGGCCACCTGCTGACGCTGTCTCGCGCCGGGCAGGCCCCCGCCACCTGCGTGCTGTCGGACTTCCTGGCCGCGTTGGACCAGGAGGCCGAGCACATCCCCCACGTGGAGGCGCTCCGGCGCATGGCCCACGTGCAGTCGCTGGAGGCGGTGGCGGACCTCTTCGCCCAGGGCCCCGCGCGCAAGGAGCTGGACGCGGACGCCGCCGCCCGCGCGGACGCGCAGGCCGCCAGCCAGTCCCTGGGGCACCTGAAGCAGCAGGCCCGCCTCACGCGTGACCCGGACGTGCTGTCGCGCCTGGCCACCGTCAGCAACCCGGCCGTGCTGCGCAACGTGCTCATCAACCCGCGCCTCACCGAGGACCTGGTGGTGCGCATCGCCGCGCGCAGGCCCGCGCGTCCGGAGCCGCTCGTCGAAATCTGGAAGTCGCCGCGCTGGTCCGTGCGCCCCAAGGTGCGCCGCGCGCTCGTCTTCAACCCGTACCTGCCGCCGGAGGTGGGCGCCAAGCTGGTGCCGCTGCTCAGCACCCTGGACCTGCGCGAGCTGGTGGAGGACACGGGGCTGTTGCCCGCGCTGCGTCAGCAGGCCGCGCGCCTCCTGCTCGCGCCAGCGCCCGGCAGCCCGCCCGGTCCCCTGGTGCTGCCGACAGGGGAGGAGTTCTAGGAGCGCCGGTCCTTGGGCGTTTCCGTGAAGTCCGCGTCGGTGTGGCCCCGGCGCGAGTGGGGCAGGTGCTTCACGTCCACCAGGTCCTCGCCGCGGGACGCCTTGCGGAACGAGTAGACGAACTTGCCCACCGCGTTGCCCAGCTGCCCCATCCGGGCGGCCGAGAAGACCACCAGCAGGATGAAGCCGAGGACGATGATCTCTCCGAGGCCCAGCATGCGTTGGACACTGCAATAAAGCCCCCCGCGTGGCAAGTCGCGCTCGCGTCCACCCCTGGACGCGCCCGCCACGTGGGCGCTGCGCCCGGGGGCCCTTCCAGCGCACACTGCGCCCCCATGCTCCTGCTCGCTCACCGTGGTGCCAGCGCCGACGCCCCCGAGAACACCCTGGAGGCCTTCGCGCAGGCCGTGCGCCAGGGCGCGGACGGCGTGGAGCTGGACGCCATGGTGTGCGGCTCCGGGGAGGTGGTGGTGTGCCACGACGAGCGCCTGGACCGCCTCGCGGGGCAGCCGTGGGAGGTGCGCACCACGCCGTGGTGGAAGCTCTCCCGCGCGGACGTGGGCACGCCCCTGGGCTTCGCCCCCGCGCGCATCCCGCTGCTGGAGGCGGTGCTGGACGCGCTGCCGGAGCACTTCCTCGTCAACATCGAGCTCAAGTGCGACCGCTTCGACGACGGCGGCCTGGCGGAGGGCGTGGCCCGGCTGGTGCGCGAGCGGGACCTGGCGGGCCGCGTGGTGGTGTCCAGCTTCAACCCGCTGTGCCTCTTCCGGCTGGCGGCGGCGGCGCCCACGCTGCGCCGGGGCTTCCTCATCGACCCGGACAAGCCCTGGGCGCTGCAGGCGTACGCGCTGAGCCCGCTGGTGTCGTCGCACTCGGTGCACCCGTTCCACGAGGCGTGCACGCCGGAGCGGGTGGCCGCGTGGAACGACGCCGGGCTGCGCGTGGCGGCGTGGACGGTGGATGACCCCCAGCGCGCCCGCGAGCTGCGGGACCTGGGGGTGTCCTACCTCATCACCAACCGCCCGGGCCTCGTGCGCGAGGCCCTGCGCTGACTAGAAGTCCAGGCCCAGCGTGGTGTTGAAGGCGACGACGGAGGGCAGGTCGCGGCTGCCGGCGCCCGGCTGGTCGAAGCTGCCCAGGCGGGTGACTGAAACCTCCGCGCCCAGCTGCAGCACGCCGCCAATGAAGCGCGCGCCCGCGTAGAAGCGCGGGGTGAGGTTGTCGCCCGCCTTCACGCGCGAGTACTGCGCGGAGTTGATGAGCGCGTCGCGCGAGTCGTTGCCCGCCGCGTCCGCCGGGGAGCGGCTGGGGTCGAAGTCCAGCGTGCGCGTGGTGGCGCTGACGAAGTTGAGGTCCAGGCCGCCGTAGGGCGTCAGCGTCACCATGCCGCCCAGGGGGAACTGCTTGCCCACGCCGATGTCCAGGCCCGTGGTGGTCAGGTCCAGGTCGTTCGCGCCGAAGAGCTTCGTCACGTGCAGGCGCAAGCCCACGTCCGGCAGGTACGTGAAGCCCTCGTTGAGGGCCCACTTCAGCTCGCCCGTGGCCGTCACCATCTTGCTCTTCTCGATCCAGCCCACGCGCCCGCCCAGCTCCAGCGAGAAGGGCAGGCCCTTGCGCACGTGCAGCGACGGCACCAGCACGGAGCCCGGCTGCGCCTTCTCCGTGGGCAGCGCCACCTCCTCCGGCAGCGACACCACGGACAGCTCCGCGTTGAACGCGAAGCCGGAATGGCCCGTGGTGCGCGGCGGCATCAGGTTCGCCGAGCTGATCACCGCCCCGTACGTGCGCGCGAAGGCGCGGAAGTCCGCGCTGGCCTCCGCGAACTCCGTGCCGGTGATGACCGGCGTGGAGCCGCGGCGCTCGACGCCGTAGCGGGAAATGACCAGGTCGTTGTCGTCCGCATGGGCCGCGGCCCCGGACAGCGCCGTCGCGAGCACCAGCCACCGACTGAACGTCCGCATGGGGGAATCACGCCTCCGGGACGCATGCCGGCCAAGCGGGCGCCCACCTCCGGCGGACCCTAAATCGGGCCTCGGTGAAGCGTCAACAAAACGGGCGGCCCTCCCCCAGGGAAACGCCCCCCTGTGCGAGGGGAGCGTCCGCTGGGAGCGAGCCGCCCGTGGGTCAGGCGCTCCGGCCGAGTGACCGGGGGACTACTGCTGGCGCGGCTTCACCGGCGTGGTGGCCGCGGCGGCGGGCGTCGTCACCTTCTGCGCCACCTCCGCCGGACGGCGGCGGATGACCAGGGTGCGGCGGCTGGCGAACTCGGTGCTCTCACGGGCCACCACCAGCACGTTGTTGTTGCCCTCCTTGAGCGCGAAGTCCGAGGTGAACTTCAGCGTGTTGGGCTCGCCGCCCTTGGGGTCCACGGCCTTGAAGTAGACCTTCTGGTCGTTGACCAGCACGTAGACGTCCAGGAGGCCGTTGGGGTCCTTCACCACGCCGGAGAGGCTGAACTTGTCGCCGTTCACCACCACGCCGCCGTGGGATGGATCCACGTCCAGCTTGATGTCCGGCGGCTGGTGCGTGGTGGTGTAGGCCACCGTCTTGGGCGCCGCGGCCTTGCCGGTCTTCACTTCCTTCGCGTCCTGCGTGCGGACGAAGGCGAAGCGGTCCTTCTCCAGCGCGACCTTGTAGAAGCCCTTGGTGGTGGCCTCCAGGTTGAGCAGCGCGCCCTGGGGCAGCTTCGCCACCGGACGGGCATCCGCGGTGGGGGCGGCGAACAGCTCCGCCTTGTCGTTGAGCTTCACCAGGCCCTTCTTCGCCTCCAGCGGGGCCACCGGGCCGTCCTTCACGGGCAGCTGGAGCTTCTCCAGGACGAACTCCTCCAGGGGCTCGTCCAGGATGGCCAGCTTCAGCGGGAAGGTGTCGCCCTTGTAGCCCTTCTTCAGCGACACCTGGAAGCGCGCCGTCTTGGTCTCACCGGGCTTGAGCTCGCCCAGCTTGAAGCGGCCCTTCTCGATGAAGATGTTCGCGTCGCCGCCGTTCTTGATCTGCGCGAACGAGTCCAGCGCCGGGCCCGCGCCCGTGTTGGTGACGTCCAGCACCACCGTGACGTCCTCGCCGCGCTGCACGACGCCGTCGCCGTTGCACTCGGCGCAGTCATCCACCACCTGCCAGTTGAACGCGAACGTGGGACGGGGCAGCTCCACGAAGGACAGCTCCGACACGAGCGTGTCGCGCAGCGGGCCGTTGTCGTCGAACAGCTTCACCTTCACGTCGTCGCGGCGGCTGGTGAGGTCCTTGGGCAGGCGCACCTGCACCTTCCAGGACTTCTTCTCCCCCGGCGCCAGGGCGCCGAAGAGGAACTCGCGGCGGTCGAGGAACGCGTTGTCGCTCTCCGTCCAGCCACGCACGCGCTTGAGCGGCTCGGTGCCCTTGTTCTCCACGTTGATGACCATGTCCATCTGCTCGCCGGCGGCGATCTTCACGTCCGGACCCGGGGAGAAGCTGGCGTCCAGCTGCACGTTCTTCGGCGTGGGGCCGGGGCTCCAGTCCAGGCCCAGGGCGGCGATGGCGTTGTTGATGCGCTGCTCCTCCTCCTGGCGCTTCTGCTCCACGAACTGCTTGCCCTTGGCGATCTGCTCGGAGCGCTTCACCGCCGGCACCTTCACGATGAAGTCGCGCGCGAACTGGACCTCGAAGTCCTCCTTGATCTCCTCCTGGGACTCCGCGTCCAGCTGGTCGTCCAGGTCCTCGCCCTGGCCGGCCACGTCCACGTCCAGGAGCGGATCATTCTGGCCGTGCTCCTTCTTGGCGTCCTTGGCGGGCGGCTTGGCGGCGACCTTCTCCTTGGGCTCCTCCTTCTTGGCGGCGGCGGCCTGGACGGCCTTCTCGTCCACCTTCAGGTACTTGAGGCTGGTGCCCGGCTTCTCGCGGTCGAGCACCTCCTCGCGCTTCTTGGCGACGGTGGTGGAGTCCGGGTTGCCGAAGTGCTGATCCAGGTCCGCCTCGCCCATGGACTTGCGCGGCGCGAACACGTCCACCCGGTCCGCGGTGACGCGCGTGGGGACCAGCTGGATGTCCGGCACGATGCCCACCTCCTGGATGGAGACGTCGCCCGGGGTGAGGTACTTGGCGATGGTCAGCTTGAGCGCGCTGTCGTCCGGGAAGTCGTAGAGCACCTGCACGCTGCCCTTGCCGAACGTCTGGCGCCCGATGATGACCGCGCGGTCCAGGTTCTTGAGCGCGCCCGCCACGATTTCAGACGCGGAGGCGCTGCCCGCGTTCACCAGCACCGCGATGGGGTAGGACTCCTCGCCCTCCGTGGGGCGCGCGCGCTTCTCCTCGCGCAGCTTGTCGCTGAAGCCCACCGTCGCGACGATGGTGCCCTTGGACAGGAACGTGTCCGACACCTGGATGGCCTGCTCCAGCAGACCGCCCGGGTTGCCGCGCAGGTCCAGCACCAGGCCCTTGAAGCCGCCCTTGGCGTCCGCCTGCTTGCGGATGTCCGTCAGCGCCGCCTCCAGGTCGCGCGTGGTGTTGCCCTGGAAGTTCTTCAGGCGCACGTAGCCCACGCCGCCCGCGAGCAGCTTGTGCTGCACGGACTCGATGGAAATCATGGCGCGCGCCACCGTCATGTTGCGCGGCTTGTCCCAGCCGTCGCGCTCCACGGTGATGGTGATGCGGCTGTCCACCGGGCCGCGCAGCTTGGACACGGCCTCGTTGAGGTCCATGTTGACGGTGGACTCCTCGCCAATCTTCTTGATGCGGTCGTCCTTCTGGATGCCGGCGCGCGACGCGGGCGTCTTGGGCAGCACCTTCACCACGGTGAGGTTGCCCTCCTTCATCTGGATGACGAAGCCCAGGCCGCCGAACTCGCCCTTGGTGGACAGCTTCATCTCCCGGTACAGCTCCGGGCGCAGCAGCACCGAGTGCGGATCCAGCGTGGAGAGCATGCCGTTGACGGCGGCGTACTCGATGTCACGCGTCTCCTCGATGGGGCGCATGTTCTTGGACAGGAAGTCGAACACGTCCTTCAGCGCGAAGGACATCTTCCACAGGGAGTCCACGTGGGAGATGTCGAACTCCTTCTGCTTGCCGTTGACGTTGACGTTGAGCTTGCCCGTCTCCGCGTTGCCGTCCACGAGCACGTCCGGGACGCTCTTCTCCACGTACTCCAGGGAGGCGATCATCATCTCCTTGGGCTTCACCCGCTTGGGGTCGACGTAGTTCTCCTTCACGTAGAGGATGACCTTCGTGAGGACGCGGAGGCTGTTGAGGTCGTGAGGGGCCTTCTCTCCCTTGCTGCCCGAGGACGGCAGTGCGCCGTCCCAGGAGTCCTGCCCCGCCTCCGCCGCTCCCACGGTGAGCGGGAGGGGCGCTCGGTCACTGCCTGCGTAGGCCCAGGCCCCCAACAGAACGGCGACGGCGGTGATGCGGCGGAAGATGCGCGGCATGCGGTTCATCCCAGCTGGGGTGCGAGAGGCGCCCCGGGTGATGCGTGAAAAGCCTTGTGAATCCGAACGGTTCGACGAGAGGCAAGGGGCCAGGCAGCGGCCGGGCAAGCCTAATCACGGCTTCCAGGTGCTTCAAGGCGTGGCCTTGTCACTAGCGACCGAGAACGTCTGCCGCAGGCAATGCGTTCCCGGGCGGCCTGGACGTACGGACACCCGGCATCCCCCTTTATTTCGCGCTAGCCCCTGCCGCCGGGCGGCGCGCCCCCGGGGCCCACCGCGTCCGGTGGCGGGGGCAGGTCCCCGGCCTCCCGGAGGCCCCGGTAGAGGAGGGTGCCCCCGACGATGGCCACCGGGAGGAAGAAGGTGTTGAGGATGGGCACCCACAGGAGGACGTAGACGCCCGCGCCGAAGCCCAGGCAGAGGGCCCGGCGCTCGCGCAGCATGCGGCGCACCTCGGCGAAGGGGTACAGGTGGCGCGTCATGGGCGTGGCCAGGTGCTCCGCCGCCATCCAGAGCATGGTCCACACGCTGGCCAGCACGGTGAACGCCACGCTGCCCGCGCCCGGCACCAGGTTCAGCGGCAGGAGGATGGCCAGCCCCAGGAGCAGCAGCGCCATGCGGGCGAGCGTGTGCAACAGCCCTGTCGTCAGCCCGCGCAGGAAGGATGCAGGGGAGCGCACGGCGTCGGTCCGGGCGCACGCGGCCTCGGTGGCTTCGGACAGCGGGTCCTGCAGCGGCGTGAGCAGGAGCGGGGGCACCACGTTGGCGCCCACGACCCAGGCCACCAGCGCGCCCAGCACCAGCGCGAGCGTCCAGCCGGCGCGGCCGTACCAGGAGCCGGGCTGGGGCCACACGGACTCCAGGAGGGCGGGGGCGTAGCGGTAGAGGACGACGGCCAGGCCCACCAGGGTGACGGCGGTGAGGACCGCGCACAGGCTGGACAGCAGGAAGAGGCGGCGGGAGCGGAAGAGGAGCCGGAAGGCGCGTCCGAGCACCCCCACGCCTTGGAAGAAATCCGACAGGCGGGGCCGGGCGGACAGGGTGGGGACGGGGGAGGCAGGGCGCATGGATTCGGGGTGCTCAAATGAGGGCAAGGTCACCGGGCCCCGTTATATAGGGCGCCCTCATGTCCCTCGACCTCAAGCGCGTGGCCTCCGAGCCCCTCACTTCCGCCGCTCCCCTGGTGGAAGAGCTTCGCAAGGCGGAGAAGCCCCGGACCGAGCACCGGCTCGGGCTGGAGCACGAGAAGTTCATCTACCCCGTGGGGTCCGCCCAACCCGTGCCCTACGAGGGACCGAACGGGGTGGGGGCGCTCCTGGAGCGCATCGCCCCCGGGGGCTACTCGCCGTTCCGGGAGACGCCCGAGTCGCCGGTCATCGCGCTGCAGCGTGGCATGGCGGCCATCTCCCTGGAGCCGGGGGGCCAGTTCGAGCTGTCCGGCAGCCCGTTCCGCACGGCGCGGGAGGCGCACCAGGAGAACCTGGGGCACCTGAAGGAGACGAAGGCGGCGGCGTCCAGCCTGGGCCTGCGGCTGGTGGCGCTGGGCTACCGGCCGGTGGGCACGACGGGCGACATGCCCTGGATGCCCAAGACGCGCTACCAGGTGATGCGCCGCACGCTGCCGGAGCGCGGCCGGCTGGCGCTGAACATGATGCTGATGACGTCCACCGGGCAGGTGTCGCTGGACTGGGCGGACGAGGCGGACTGCGTGCGCAAGACGGTGACGGTGGCGCGCCTGTCGCCGCTGCTGGTGGCGCTGTACGCCAACAGCCCGCTCCTGGAGGGCAAGCCGTCCGGCTACATGTCCTACCGCAGCCGTGTCTGGGAAGAGGTGGACCCCACGCGGTGCGGCTACCTGCCGTCGTGGTTCGACGGGTCGTTCTCCTATCAGGCCTATGTGGACTGGGCGCTGGACGCGCCGCTGCTCTTCCTGCGCCGACAGGGCGAGTACCGCCACCCGAAGCTCACCTTCCGTCAGCTCCTGAAGGAGGGCTACGAGGGCCAGCCCGCGGACATGGGCGACTGGACGGACCACCTGTCCACGCTCTTCCCCGAGGTGCGGCTCAAGAAGGTGCTGGAGGTGCGCGGCGCGGACTGTGCCAGCGCGGCGATGACGGGGGCCCTGGGGGCGCTCTGGCGCGGCATCCTCTACGACGCTCAGGCGCTGAAGGAGGCGGAGCTGCTGTTGCCCCGGCTCACCTTCACGGAGCACCTGTCGTTCCACGACACCGCGCGCCGCGAGGGGCTGGCCGGGAAGCTGGGGCCGCACGAGCTGCACCGGCTGGCTGGGGAGATGGTGGCCATCGCGAAGCGGGGCCTGCAGCGCCTGGACCCCGAGGACGCGCCGCTGCTCGCGCCGCTGGAGGCGGTGGCCGCTTCGGGCAGGTCCCCGGCGCAGGCGGTGCTGGACGCGTGGAGGGAGGATCCGCGTCCGGAAGTGCTGATGACGCGCTTCGAGCTGTGAGGCCCTGACGCGTCCGCGGGGGGCGTGATGTCCCGCGGACGCGAGGCTGGCTAGAAGCGGCCGCCCACGGTGAGGTTGCCGTTGAAGAGGCTGCCCTTGGCCTCGTCGTTGGTGCCGGGGATGGTGGTCAGGTCCTCGCCACCGACGAAGCGGTAGGTGGCGCGCACGCCGGCGGCCAGGTGGCCCAGGCGGTATTCGATGCCCGCGGCCAGCGGCCACTCCACCTGCCAGTCATTGCCGTAGACGGGCCGTGAGCCCGAGGACGCGTGCAGGTAGCTCAGGCCGAAGCCCGCGCCCACGAACGGGTGCCACTTGTGGTCGATGAAGGGGCCTATCTTGGCCAGGCCCGTGCCGTTGTTGCGCCAGATGTTGTTGCCGCCGCGGACGCGGGCGTCATCGATGGGGATGCTCTGGCCTTCGTAGCCGAACTCCACGCCGATGTACTCCCAGGGCTGGGCGTTGGCGGTGACGTTGAACAGCGCGCCCACGCCCGTTTCATTGCCCAGCTTGCCGGTGTAGCCGCCGAAGCCCACGCCCACGTCCACGCCGGGCGCGGTGTCTTCGTTCTTCCTGGTGATACTGCGCGTCACCTCCGTCGCGTCCACCGCGAGCGCGGGGCCGGCCACGCAGACGCCGGCCAACGCCACTCCTGCCATCGTCGAAGTCATTCGCATGTCCAGGTTCCTCCTGAGGGAAGTGCGGGACCTGGAGTGGAAGCTGGGCCTGTGAGGCCGGATGGCGCACCTGCCCGGGGAGTGGAGCCAGGGGGCCGAGGGCCTCAGCGCCGCCCGAAGAGCTTCTTCAAACCGGAAAGCAGGCCGCCCGGCCGCGCTTCCGGCTCGGTGTGGAAGGGCGAGCGGGCGATGAGCGCGTCGCGGGAGGCGTCATCCAGGTCCTCCGTCGCGAGCGTCACGGGCTGCCGCTTCGCGCCGGGCAGGGTGGCGCTGAAGGAGAGGGCGCCGTCGGTGGTCAGCTCCAGGTGCACCTCCACCTCGCCGGGGCGCTCCACGGTGAGGGTGAGGGCGCCGAGCCATTCGTTCTCCACGGCGGTGGCGGCGGTGCCCTGGAAGAACGCGAGCGCCAGCGGGCCGGGGGCGGTGACGGGGATGACCAGCGTCTTGGCGGTGGGCAGGCGCGTGTTGCGCTCCAGCACGCGGCGGAAGGTGCCGGCGTCCTCGGCGACCCCGATGGGCGCGGTGAGGACCTCCGACACGCTGGCGGCGGGCTTGCCGGTCTCCGACAACAGCAGAGCGTGGCCGAGCAGCGCGGCGCCGCGCACGACCGCGGTGCGCGCGTCCACGTCGTCCTCGCGCACGGGGACGCCCAGGCTCTCCTCCAGGCGGCGGCGCACGAGGGGGGCTCGGGACTGGCCGCCCACGAGGAGCACGGCGTCCAGGCCTTGAGGGGACAGGGCGTTGGACTCCAGCACCTCGCGGGTGACGGAGACGACGCGCTGGGCGAGGTCGGCGGTGAGGGCCTCCACGCGCTCGCGGTCGAGCGTGGGGCCGGGGCCCGTGGGCAGCGTGACGTCCACGGTGTTCCGGGTGGAGAGGGACTCCTTGGTGGACTGGGCGAGGGTGCGCAGGGGGCCCCAGTCGAGCGGGTGTTCGGGGCGGGGATGGCCCTGTTCCGAGGCGTCGCTGACGAGCGCCTCGGCGATGCGGCTGTCGAAGTCCATGCCGCCCAGGGTGGGGTCGCCGCCGGTGGTGACGACCTCCAGGTCATCGCCGGTGACCTGCACGACGCAGACCTCCAGGCCGCCGCCGCCCAGGTCCACGACGAGGACGCGCTTGCGCGCGAGGCCCCGGCCGTGTGCGTACGCGAGCGCCGCGGCGGCGCTGTTGGTGAGGACGCGGGGCACGTCCAGGCCGGCCATGGTGGCGGCTTCGCGCAGGGCGGCGCGCTGGCGTTCCGTGAAGTGCGAGGGCGCGCAGAGGACGGCGCGCGTCACCTTGCGGCCCAGGTGCGTGGTGGCTGCCTGGTGCAGCTCGCGCAGCAGCATGGCGGTGAGGAGGGTGGGCGCGACGAGGCGGCCATCGAGCTCCACGCCCGCGTCGCCATGGAGGTCGGTCGCGACGGGGAAGGGGAGCTGCGGTGAGAGCCAGCGCAGGTTCGGGGAGCGGGCGCGCACGCCCAGCAGGCGCTTGAGGCCGATGACGGCGCGGCGGGGAGCGCGCGCGGCTTCGAGGAGGGCGGCGGTGCCGACGAGGAACTCGCCGGAGGCGTTCACCGCGATGACGGAGGGGAGGCCCGGTCCGTCGGTGCCCGGGATGGGGATGTGCGTGGCGACGCCATCGATGAACGCGGCGACGCGAGCGTGCGAGGTGCCCACGTCGATGCCGAGCACGACCTCCGCCGCCGAGGAAGCGGTGACGGGCACGACGGGAGCGAGGTCCAGGCGCGTGCGGCGACGGCTGCGCGTGGTGGCGGCGCTGCCCTGCGTGTCAGGAGAAGACGGTGGAGGGGCCTCGTCGGCGCGTGTGGACTGGGACGCGGTTTGTGCCGTGGCAGTGGGACCTGGCGCGGTGGCGTCGTGGGCGCGCGGGGACTCCGCCGCGGCGGAGGTCTGCGTGCTGGACGGAGTCGCGGCGTCGTGGGGGCGCGATGCCTCCGGCGCGACGGAGGCCAGAGGGGGCAGTTGCTCCGAGGCCGTGCGGGTTGGTGCCGGCGCTTCGCTGGTGAGCGAGGCCGACACTGCGTCGGATGCTTGAGCGGGATGTTGCTCGGAGGCCGCGCGGGTTGGCGCTGGCGCTTCGCTGGTGAGCGAGGCCGCCATTGCGTCGGATGCTTGAGCGCGGAGTTGCTCGGAGGCGGTGCGGGTTGGCGCTGTCGCTTCAAGGGGGCGCGAAGCCTCTGCCGTGGCGGAGTGGGAGGCATCACCCTGGAGCGATGACGGAGCGGTGGCAGGCGGGATGGAGCTGCCGACTTGTACGTGGAAGGGCGTCGTCCCCAGGGACGCGGGTTCCCCCTCGTGTCGAGCCGAGCCGGAAGCATCCTTGACGAAGGGGGCCGCGTCGGAAGCCGGGACGAGCGCAGCCGCCGTGTCCGCTGTGGAGACAGCAGGCGAGGACGAAGCCTCTTCGGTGATCGCCTGCGCTTCCTGAACGGGTTCCGCGCTCACTGCGGACGCGGTGCTCGTGACGGAAGTGACCGCTTCGGTCGCAACCGTATCCGTGGAGGCGGGAGGGGCAGCGGCCTCCGCCTTCAGGACCGAGGCGAGGGCTTCGTCATGCCCTGCTGCGCGGACCGGCTCCGACGAAGCGTCCTCCGTTGCGAACGGGTTCGACGGAGCTGCTTCGGATGCAATCGTGTTGTCGGACGGAGGCGGTGCAGAAGTGCCGACGAGCGCCGTCCACGCGTCCTCCTCGGGCAGGTCGACCACGACGACTGTCGACGCGTCGTCCTCTTCCTGCGGAGCTCCAGGGGTGGGTTGCGGCTCAGGTGCCGTCGTGTGGACATCCGCGGACGTCGCGACGGCTGGTGTATCGAGCACAGGCTCAGCGCTCGGCTCCTCGATACGTGCAGGCGAGGCGGTCTCGCGCGCTGCCGGAACCGTGGTTTCGACAGCCTGTTCAAGCGCCGCGCTGAACGGATCCACGTCCTCGGAAGAGTCCGTGCTGAAGGCGTGCGGAAGTGCATTCGGATCAATGCCCCACGCACGAAGGCGGTCGGCTTCCCGCTGACTCATCGTTGAGGCTGACTCGGGAAGTGCGGCCTGCGTGTCTCCTTCCCCTGCGCCAGCGCCCGAATCGTCTGCTGACCGGAACTCCACCGGCTGTAGCGTCGCCTCGGTGATGTCCGCTGCGACGTCAGGGGCCGCGGCTGCCGAGGCGTTCTCCACGAGAGGAGAGGACTCCGCCGGAGGGAACGCTGCTTGGGGGGCGGCTCCCTCGGTTTCGGAGCCCGACTCTTCCCATGCATTGCGCGCTTCCGCAGGGAGTGTCTCGCTGGTGGAGTCCTCGACAACGTCGAAGGCCGGAGCTGTCGCGAAGTGCTCCGCTGGAGGAAGCGCTGCTTCGGTGCCGGCATCCTCCACGTCGGAGTCCGACACAGCCCACGTGGAGTCCTCTTCAGGCGGAGAAGTCTCTTCTGCCGAGCCCTCGAAGGGCGGAGGCGTGGCCGCGGGAGCGACTTCCTCCACGTCCGAGTCCGACACAGCCCAGGCGCTGTGTTCTCCCGGAGGAAGCGTTGCGTCCGGCACATGCGTGTCCGTCGCGAACGAGGGAGCTGGCTCGGCGGGAGCGGGCTCCTCATCCGCCTCCATGCTGAGGTCGACGTCGAAGTCGAATGACTGGTCGGAGTCCGTCTGCGTCTCGGAAGAGACGGCAGTCGCTTCGACGCGGGCAGATTCAGTCTCGGAGGCTGCGGCAGCTGCCGGATCCGTGACGGATTCAGGGCTCCATTCGGAATGCTCGGGTGTGTGCGCGTCTCCGAGCACGGCATTCGGATCAAATGCCTCCACCGACGAGGGCGTGAAGTGGGGCGCGGATGGCTCATCACTGTCGAGCGAGCCAGAGGCCCCCGCCTCCACCCAATCCGATGCGGCGGCAGGCGAGTCCACCGTGCTCGGATTGGCTTCCCATGCAGGGGCTTCTGCATCGGAGAACGAATTCGCCGGGGCACCCGACTCTACGGACGAAGTCGAACTCCAGTCCGCTGCTTCCGCCTGGTCTGAAGTCCACGGAGCGCTGAACGCTTCTGTTCCCGCGTTCGCGGGACTGGCAGTCGTCTCCGTCGAAATCGCGTCCTCGCGATCCACAGTCCACGGATCAGAGAACGCTTCCGTTTCTGCAATCGCGGGACTGGCAGTCGTCTCCGTGGCGGCCGTTTCCGCTTCGCCCGCGGTCCAAGCATCGCGGCCCGGCTCTGGCGCTGCGTACTCGGTGCTGGCGGTCGGCTCCGTGGATTCAGTCGTCGCCTGGTTCGCGGGCCACGTGTCGCTGAGCGGCTCTTGCGATGTGTTCGCGGTAGCGGTGGCGGTCGCATCCCAGGTCGACGTTTCCGCGGATGCCGCCGGATCGGGCTGCGCGTCCGTCCCCGTCTCGACCGCATCCCCTGGCGTCGGCTCCGAGGGAGGCTCGGACGTCCACCGGGCCTCGACCGGGGACTGCGTCACCGCCGCGAAGGTGCCGGATGTCGCAGGAGTCCGTTCCTCGGCCGGAACGCCGCTGGACGCAGGCGCCGTCGGCTGGACCGTGAACATCTCCTGGGTCGCCCGCTGCGCATCGATGCCCGCTGGACGCTTCCGGGACCTCGGCGGGAAGCCCACTTCCGGAAGGGGCGCGAGCGCTTCCTCTTCGTCGGCCGCATGATCCGGAAACAGCGACACCGGCTCGTCCGGTTCCGCCAGGTCGGGCGGAGGCTCGACGGCGATGGGCGCCTGCACGGCCGGCAACGTCATGGACGCTTTCGGCGCCGCGGCCCGCGGCCGCGGTTCCTCGACGGGAGTCTTCGCCGGAGGCTCTGGCGGTGCCGACACCGTCTCCGCGCGAGCGGCAGGCCGCACCGGATTCACAGCCGGCGTCCGTCGCACCAGCCCTGGCGGCAGCGGAGCCGCCTCCGTCCGGGGCGCGGCAGGCGAAGCTGCCGCCGCCTCCGTCCCGCTCCGCCGCGCGACGATGCGATCAATGAGCGCCTTGCTCGCCGCATCCAGCTTGGTGAACCGCACCGTCATCCCGGTGCGCCCGGCGTCCGGCTGTGCCTTCAGCACCACGCCTTCACCGCGCAGCAGCCGCGTGCCGTCCGTGAGGACGAACTCGAACGCCAGGCCCGTGCCCTCGGGCTTGGGGGCGCGCGTGGCCACGAACACGCCACCTCGCCCCACGTTCGAGCCATACCGCTCGATGAACTCCTCCTCGCCCGCGTACGGGAGTCGGATGCGGAGGGGGAGGAGCTTGGGGGCCGGCCCGGTCATCGCAGGGGAATCCGCACGTCCCCGCCGGAGCCCCGCACCACGAGCGCCAGCCCATCGTCTTGCACGGCGTCCGGCGGCACCTCGAAGAACAGCACCACTTCCGTGCGCTGTTCGGGCGCCCAGGTGGAGGGCAGGGGCTTCGTGCCGGCCACCGCCTGCGCGTCACGCGCCAGCGGATACGTCTGCCCCTTCGCGTCCGTCAGCTTCGCGCCATCCAACGTCAGCGGCGCGGGCATCCCGCCCACGTTCTGGGTGATCAACTCCACGCGCAGGAACAGGTCCTCCGTCGTGAGTCCCAGCCCCACCTTGCTGGAGCCGCCCTTCACAGAGTGCGACGCCTCCAACCCCGTCACCTTCATCGCCACCGTGTCCACGTGCACGGTGTCGTTGTGCTCGGGCAGTCGCAGCTTGCGAGGGCCGTGGTCGCCCATGCCCGCGGCCAGGCCCGCCAGCTTCGACTCCTCCGGCTCCGGCGGCGGCACCGGACGCCTGGCCGGCGCGCCACCCTGCTTCACCCGGTCCGCCTCCGCGCGCAGCTTCTCGAGCGTGCGCGCGTCGGCCTCCGGGCCGCCTTCAGGCGTGGAGGTCTCCTTCGTGCAGCCCCCCAGGAGGAGGGCCGCCGTCAGGAACGCCAGGGAACGGGAGGAGACGCGAGGACTCACGCCGGGCTCGCGCCCTTCACCAGCTCGTAGAGCTTCTCGAGCGCCACGGGCAGCTTGTCCGCTTCCGGGCCACCGGCCTGCGCCATGTCCGGCTTGCCGCCGCCCTTGCCGCCGACTTCCTTGGCCATCTCGCGCACCAGGTTGCCCGCGCTGATGCCCTTGGCGACGACGTCCTTCGTGGCCGCGACGAGGATGACCGCGCGGCCGTCCTTCTCACCGCCAATGGCGATGACGCCCGAGCCGATGCGATCGCGCAGCTGATCCGCCATGCCGCGGAACACCTTGTCGTCCGCCGGGTCCACGCGAGTGGCCAGCACCTTCATGCCGTTGACCTCGCGCGCCTGGTCCAGGAGGTCCTTCTGCGAGGCCGTCTGGGCCTTCACCGCGACCTCCTCCACCTTGCGCTCCAGCTCCTTCACGCGCTTCTGGGTGGCCTCGACGCGGGTGGCGACCTCCTTCGGGTTCGTGCGCAACAGCGCCGCGACCTTCTTGAGCTCGTGCTCCTGCTCGCGAACGAACTGGAGCGCGCCCACGCCCGTCACCGCCACGATGCGGCGCACGCCAGACGCGACGCCGCTCTCGCTGGTGATCTTGAACAGGCCGATGTCGCCGCTGCGCCGCACGTGCGTGCCGCCGCAGAGCTCCGTGGACTCCGGGTGCACGGTGACGACGCGCACGGTCTCGCCGTACTTCTCACCGAACATGGCCACGGCGCCGGACTTCTTCGCGTCGTCCAGGTTCATGACCCGCGTCAGGGCATCCGCGTTGTCACGCACCCACGTGTTGACCAGGTCCTCCACCTGCTCCAACTGCTCCTGGGTGGCGGGGGAGAAGTGCGAGAAGTCGAAGCGCAGGAAGTCCGGCGCGACGACGGAGCCCGCCTGCTTCACGTGCTCGCCGAGCACGCGCTTGAGCGCCTTGTGGAGCAGGTGCGTGGCCGAGTGGTTCGCGCGGATGGCCTTGCGGCGCTCCACGTCCACGGCCGTCTGCACCATGTCGCCGACCTTCAGCGTGCCGTCCTTCACCTCCACGCTGTGGACGATGAGGCCCTGCACCGGGCGCTGCGCATCCTTCACCGCCACGACGGTCTTTCCGCCGTGAGCGACGATGCGGCCCGTGTCACCCAGCTGGCCGCCGGACTCACCGTAGAAGGGCGTGCGGTCCAGCACGACTTCCGCCGTGGCGCCCGCGGAGACCTGCGGCACCTCCACGCCGTCCTGTACCAACGCGATGACGCTGCCTTCGCCCTCGTGGCCCTCGCCCTCGTAGCCCAGGAACTGGGTGGGCGCGGTGCGCGACAGGACGCTCTGGAAGATGTCCGTGGTGGACTTCTTCTCGCCGTGGAAGTCCTGGCTGGCGGCTTCCTGGTCCTTGAGCGTGTTGAAGCCTTCCAGGTCCACGTCGTAGCCGCGCTCGCGCGCGATGATCTGCGTGAGGTCCCACGGGAAGCCGTAGGTGCCGTGCAGCAGGAACACGACGTCGCCGGAGAGGATCTTGCCGCCGGAGGCCTGGAGCTTGGACAGCTCTTCGTCCATCAGCTTGAGGCCGCGGTCGAGCGTGCGGCGGAAGCCCTCCTCCTCATGCTTGGCCACTTCGAGGATGAAGGTGCGGCCATCGCGCAGCTCCGGGTAGGCGTCGCCCATGAGCTCGATGACGCGGTCGACGACCTTGTAGAAGAAGGGCTCCTTGATGCCCAACTGCTGGTCACCGTGGCGGATGGCCCGGCGCATGATGCGGCGCAGGACGTAGCCGCGTGCCACGTTGGACGGCTGGACGCCGTCCGCCACGAGGAACGCGGTGGCGCGCGCGTGGTCCGCGACGACGCGCTGCGAAGCACCGGTCTCCTGCGTATAGGGCTTCCCGCACAGCTGGCTGACGGTGGCGAGGATGTCCTGGAAGAGGTCGGTGTCGTAGTTGGAGCGCTTGCCCTGGACGACGGACGCGATGCGCTCCAGGCCGGCGCCGGTGTCGATGGACGGCTTGGGTAGCGGGATGAGCGGGGCGTCCTTCTCCTTGCGCTCGAACTGCATGAACACGAGGTTCCAGATCTCGAGCCACCGGTCGCAATCACACGCGACGCCCTGGCACTTCCTGCCCGCGGCCTCTTCCACACAGGGGATGTCGTCGCCCTGGTGGTAGTGGATTTCAGAGCAGGGGCCGCACGGGCCGGTGTCGCCCATGGCCCAGAAGTTGTCCTTGTAGCCGAGCTTCAGGATGCGGTCGCGAGACACGCCCTGCTTCGCCCAGAGCTCGAAGGCCTCCTCGTCCCAGGGGATGTTGTTCTCGCCGTTGAACACGGTGACGGCGAGCCGGTCGATGGACAGGCCGAGCCGCTTCGTCACGAACTCCCAGGCGAACGCGATGGCGTCGGCCTTGAAGTAGTCGCCGAAGGAGAAGTTGCCGAGCATCTCGAAGAACGTGTGGTGGCGAGCGGTGTAGCCCACGTTGTCGAGGTCGTTGTGCTTGCCGCCCGCGCGTACGCACTTCTGCGAGGTGGTGGCGCGGCGGTACTCGCGCTGCTCACGGCCGGTGAAGACGTCCTTGAACTGGACCATGCCGGCGTTGGTGAACAGCAGGGTCTGGTCGCCAACGGGCACCAGCGAGGAGGAGGCCACGCGGCGGTGGGCGCGCTCCTCGAAGAACTGGAGGAACGCCTCGCGAATCTGGGAGGCGGTGAGGGCGGAAGGCATGGTGTGGGTATATGCCACAAGAGGGCCGGGCGCAGCAGTTCCTGGACGGGTCATCCCGAGGCGGACGGAGCATGTAGGCACGGCTGACGTCAGGAGGGCAGGGGAGCGGCCGGGGCCAGGGTGGGTGCCCTGCTTCGAAGGGGCGCGTCCGAACCCTCCGGTATGAGACCTCAGTGTGGGGGGACGAACTGCTCGAAGCCAATCTGCGGTGGTTCCTCCGGGATGCCTGCTCGCCCCTACGAATAGCCTTGCGCCGTTCTTGTTGATGTGCGCCGCCATCCTTACGTCTGCGCCGGAGAGGCCTGCTTGATGGCGGTGGCAAGCATGCTCGCTACCCACTGCATCAGGCCGCTCTCGTTCCAGCAACTCAGGACCCGATGGCCCGTCCGGAGCCTCCGTCGGTCACTGGCGCGGTGGAGCCCTTTCGCCAAGGTCCACTTCTCACCCTCATCATCTCCGCGAGCCCGCCTGCCCAGACACGAAAGGGCAACGGGCATCTGGATCATTTACCGGCTACCACAGGTGCATCGAAGGGGAATGGGCGAGCTGATGTTGCCGCGAGCAGGCATTGCCGGTGAGCAGTGTGACTTGGCGACGTACCTGTCAGCACGGAGGCTCAACTGGGGTTAGGAGCCCGTGCGGGAGAAGGCAACGCCTTTCTGGAGTAAATCGAGACTCAGGGCGCATGAGCGCACTTGTGGCATTTGCAAGCTAGAAAAGCTTGTGCGTGTGCGGTAGTTGAACTTGAGGGACCTCCTATTCGCTGCCAGAGCGGCAGGCGGCGGGAAATCCCTTGGGGATAGAGAATGACTGGCTGGAATTTTCTCGGACGGCGGCAAGGGCTTTCCATTGGCCTGGCGGTGGCCGTGCTAGCGGGGTGTGGCGAAAAGGAATCAAAGCCCTCCTCTCACTCTAACTCCCCGGCCACGGTCGCCGTGCTGTCAGAGCATCAGTTCCAGAGCAAGGGGACCCTCCGCTTGCCATTCGGCCAGGATTGTTCGGCGGGAGGAAACTCCGAGTGTGAATCAGGGCTGTGTGTTCACGTTGGCCCGCAGCGCAGCGCGGGCTACGTCTGCACCGAGCACTGTAGTCCTGCAAGCCCGTGCCCTGAAGGATGGCGGTGCGGGCAGGTTCATCCCAGCGACCCTTCGGCTCGCCTCTGCCTTCCGCGTGCGGACGCCAGGTAGAGCGTTGATTTAAAACATTCTTCGCTTGCTGATTCAGGAAGTCATGTCTCGACCTACTGCTCGTGCCATTTCACAAGTCCAGATGCACAAATACGGCCTTTATGCTGTGAGCCTGATCTGGCTCTTACTCACTCCCACGGCTGCGCAGGCATCCGGTTACTTCTCATTTTGTGGTCCCCGTCCAAGCGGGAGCCCGGGATTGGTGCAGTGGACGTGCGCCTGCTCAGGCGCGGATGGCGGTTCCGAACTGCTGTTCTGCAACGGAAACGATCCAAACAAGTCATGTCATACAAGTGATTGCCTCTACCCGCCGAATGGAAGTCAGACGGAGATCGGCTACTATCCCTGCTGTCCATCCAGCACGACTTGCGGGTCGTCAGCGGAAGCATTCAAGATTACGAGTGACACCTGCTCCGGTGAGAACTGGCCGTGTAAGCTGGGGGACGAATGCACTGCACCCGATGATATTTGTAAAACCGGGACGTGTAAGGCGAGCCTGGATGACGTCACCGAGGAGGGCGAGCCGATCAATGCGAAGTCTGAATGCGTTCTCAATCCGTACTCTGCGTGCGATGATGAAGATGGCGACGCATGCGGCGTGGGAGGTCCCGGACTTGTAGGTGATCCAGTCCTTGTCGGAGCACGGAGTACGCGTCATCCCGTCACGGACGTAGAGATCCAGAGCTCAGTGGGGGGGATTGCCCTGGAACGCGTCTACGTTTCTTCTGAACGGACTTGGGCCTCTCAGCACAGCCTGGGCACTTCAGGAGGGGCCTACCTTGCGCGCCCCTTCGGAGCTGCCGCGGAAAGCCGCGAATCCCTGCACTGGTGGCATAATTTCTACAGCTTCGTCCTGCCTGTTGTGAGTGGTGGAAGCGAGGTCTGGCAGGTACGTGAGGGAAGTGGAAGGTTGCTTGAGTTTACAGGGTGTGCTCGTTCCGCGACATCCTGCCTGGCTCAGCCAGGGGCGCGCTCCAGAGAGACCGCGGCACGCCTCGTATGGGAGAGCACGGGTCCAGGAACTGGATATTTTGTCTTGCACAAGCCTGGCGAGGGTCGCCTCTTCTTTGAAGCAGTCTGGAGTCCGACGGGCAGCGCTGGTTCATCCGAGACGCGCTATTTCCTCACGCGAATCGAGGACACGCAGCACGCGGCCCCGGGGGGGCTCGCTCGGACCCGCGCGACCTTGAGCTATGCCTCGCCTGCTGGCTTGACGTGTCCGGGATTGGGGGCTGGGCCGACGCCTGGCGTACCTTTTCTTTACGAGGTCAGCTCTGCCGAAGGCACGCGTTTGAGATTCACCTACAAGAAACTGCCAAGCGCGCGTACGGAAGTCGGTGAGGAGTGTGTGCTCGCGAGTGTCTCGTTGGTAGGTGCCACCGGAACGACAACATCGCTCGTGGAGTACACCTATGCCCCCACGGGAGCCGTCAGTGAGGTGGGCGGACGTCTTGCTCAGGCTCTGTGGCCACAGCGGGGCGGGATGACCGAGAAGTATGAGTATAAAGACTCCTTGGGCACTCCTGTCTGGAAGGTCATCCGAGGAAATTCCCCCCAGACCGCTCACTATTATCAGAAGGGCTACGTCACGTTTGACAGTGAGTCCCTGATAGGCGGGTTCGAGCCCAACGTGCAAATGGTGGATCGGACGACTGGAGCATGTGACACAAGCTCGTCGCCTGAATGTCTTGAGCGTGTGATGTCCACCGTGTCGAAGTATGGCTACTTTGGGAATGCTGGCGGGTACGGGTACGAGTCGGTGAGCTATGTCCAGGAGCGGACGACCTTCGCGAAGGGCCCGCGAGTGAAGAGCATTGGGATTGGATGCTCGGGGACGAGCTGTACCCGGATGCAGGAGTACGTCTGGAGCACGTTGTCCAATGGCATGACCGTCAACCGCGCCAAGAAGGAATGGAGTGGCGGCTGGACGGCCCGCGATTGGGTGGTCCCCACTGGAGCCACTGCTTCCACGCTGCCGGAACTGCGCTCCGTGGCTGTTGGTGCGACAGCCGCGGACGGTTCGGGGGCTTTGAAGACCACCCGGTATAGTTATGCGGAAAGCACAGCTGGAACCGGAGTCGTGCTGGGAGAGCGCCTGCGAGTCGAGGAGAAAAAGGTATCACTCCTCCAAAGCGGCGCAGACACCGTCCAGCGAAATGTGTACGACCCCTTGACCAATCGCGTTCAGGCGGTCATTCGCAGCGGTTACACAGAAGGGCTCGGCTCGGGTGGCGCGGCTCCGGTGCCTACGTTGAAGCACCAAGCGACTTTCTATTTCACGCGACAGGTATGCTCTGGGGGCACTACCGATGATGCCCTGGGACGTGTCCTGGAGGTTCATGGTCCATGCTGGGTCGGCGGACCGACGGCCACGGAGTGCTCCGAAACGCTCAACACGACGATTCCGGTCACCCAGTACGAGTACTGGTCGGCCGGGGCAGGCACTCCGAATGCGAATCGCCTGAAGAAAGTCTCCCGCTATCCACAATTGACCTCCGTGACAGGATGCGCGGGGCAGACGGCACTGGAAGTTCATTACGCTGATTACGACGTGCGGGGAAATCCGCGAAGCGTCACGGATTCCAACGGCATTGCAACGACATACACATATCAGGAGGACCGGGTCACCTCCATTGCGACCCAAGGCTCAACCTGGGAATACCTCTACGACAATGGAATGATGACAGCCATCCACTTCCCCCGTGGGGATTACGAGCGCTTCTGTTATCGCGGTTCAGGATACGGTCATTGCACGAGCGCCTGGATGGGGAAGCTCACACTGCGAGCCAAGCAGGCGTTTCTGGACAGCTACACCTGGAGCGAGGAAGTTCACTACGACTACGGGAAGGACCGGAAGCCCAAGACGGAGACGTTCGAGGGCAATGATGACTCGGATAAAGTGCGTCGGCAGCGTTTGATTGAGGCAGACACGAACGGGAACCCTGCCTACGAGCTGGCCGGGGGGCGGTACGGCAATCCTTCCTGGTACGTGCGTCCCAAGTTGTTTGACGGGGCCAGCCGCCTGGTAGGCGTGGGCCTCGCCTACAATTCGCCTCCCGCCTTGTGCGGTGGGCTGAATGTGGATGGCCGGCCTGTGTCACCGCTCTGCAATGCGATGAGTTATGATCGGGCGGATCGGCTGACCGGGGTGGATGAGTATCCGGAGATCGGAACGCGGACGGGAGGCACGCGGACGTGCATGTCTTACGACGCGCACGGGAACATGGCGACGGTGCGCACGGGGTGCCCGGCGACGGGAGCCGTCGCGGACTGTACTGCTTGCAGCCAACCTGAATCCACCTATCGATACGATGACTTCGGGCGACTTGTCGCAGTCAAGTTGCCCTGGCAGGGCGGCGATGGATGGACGCGTTACGACTATGACGCTGCTGGCAATCTCCTGGCGAAACAGACGCCGCAGATGCGCGCGGATGGGGAGCATCTGGCCTTTGCCTATGATTCGCTGGGACGGCGCTTGTCCGCGACCCGCATCGTGGGGGGGGCCTCGCCGCTCACGGAGACTCTCTACACGCTGGGCTACGACAACTCCGCGGCCCCCGATTCCAGCTGTCCGCAGCCCGTGAATACCCGTGGACGGATGCTCTTCCGAAACGATTCTTTCGGGCAGACGTGGCTGTCGTACGACGCCTGGGGACGGGTGACGAAGGAGATCCGGGTGCGACGCTCTGCTGGGAACACGTTCACTTGTCCGAGTGATACTCCGGCGACCACGCTGCATACGAGTTACGCGTATTCCACGTCAGGTGACTTGCTGTCCGTGACCTACCCCTATGGGCATCGTGTCTCATACGGGTATCGAAATCACCCCAGTTCCTCCGTACCGTCGGACCGGATTGGAACTGTCACGGTTGAACGCTGGAATGGAACATCGTGGACAGCACTTGCCAATGTGTCGGACATCCTGTGGGAGCCCTACGGCGGCCTTCGGTCATACAAGATCAACTCTCCTGGAGCTGCGAATCCTCTGTATGTGGAGTACTCGCTCGGCGACAACACCAGTGCGCCCCCTACCTCGCCGTGCACAGAAGGAATCACTTCTGCCCCGGATTATACTGGGCGGCAGCGCAGTGTTTGGGTTTCGTCAGCAGGCTTTTCCTGGTCGGGCGGCCATGGGAACCTGTACCGCCGGGTGTATACGTGGAAGGGGGATGAAATCATCCAGGAGGACACGTGCCTCTTGGGGGGACCGACTCCGACGACCGTGAAGTATGAGTACGATGGGCTCGGGCGGCTCAAGAACGTCACCCGTCCAGCGGGGAATGTCGCTGCGGTGGGCGGGACGGTCAGCTCCCGTAGCTACGGGTATGACGGACGTGGGAACCGGATCAGTCAGGTCGAGGACGGAACCTCGTTGACTTTGACTCACGGTACGGGGGCCTTGGTCGACCGGCTTGAGCGTAGGCAGGGCAGCTCGGCTGGTTCAATGCTGGATTACCAGTATTCGTATGACCTGGATGGCCGCGCCACGGGGAAGCGCTGGGTGGAGGTCGCAGGGGCGCCCGTGTACCAATTGCAGTTCAATCACGGCGCGTCTGTTGGAGGTGCATCGGAGACGGTGTTCCGCTCCGTGGATGTCAATGGAAGTACCTACGAGTACTTCTACGACGCGATGAACCGGCGGCGGCTCAAGCGCTATCCGACCACGGTGGAAGACGAATTCTTCTATGACATGGGCCACTCGCTGCTCGTGGACCGGGGCAACTCTTCTGTGGTACCGCCGGTGGGAGGATTCACCCAGTATGTGGATGACACCTTCGTGTGGCTGGACAATCGGCCAATCATGGTGGTGCGCGGGCAGTTGACGTCAGGAATGGCCCGGGTCGCAACGCTAAGTGGTGATTGCGCCCGAAATGGCGCGCCTGCGACATGCGGTGTGTATTTTCCGGTGGCCGATGCTCTTGGCAAGGCGATTGTGTTGTTCGACTCCTCGGCCAAGGTTGCAGGTGTCGCAGACTATGACCCGTTTGGTCATGTTAACCGGGTATCGCTAGACCAGGATTCACCCCACCCGCTTACTGGGACGGTTGGAGGCGCCGCACAGGAAGTTCTCCTTGCCGAATTGAGCCAGCCGGTTCCGGAGGACGGTGGCGTGGTCATTCGCGAACGCACGCTCTTCCACTTGCTGGATACAGGCAGTGATTCGCAGGTCGAGTTGCGCAACCAGACGGATGGTGGGGTTCTTTTGAGTGGGCTGGCTGCCACGGCGGGGGGACAGGTGTGGTCGTCGTGGATAACGCCTGCTCAGGGGCGTGCTTCTATTGTCGTTGTGACATCAGGGTCGGCAGGGACATTTGCTTCTGCGGGAGTCGTAGCAGAAGGATACGAGTACCAGCGATTCCAGCAAGCCGGACATCCTTTCTGGATGCCACTGAGGCTTCCCGGGCAGTACCACGATGCTGAGACCGACCTCTTCGAGAACTGGAACCGCTACTACGACCCGAGCATCGGGCGGTACCTTCAGCCGGAACCGATGTTGGAGGACCCGAACATTATTCGCAGTGCGGCCCTCCAAGGTCAGTCGATGCCAACGTATGCCTATGCTCTGAACAACCCTGTTCATTTTGCGGATCCGACTGGTTTGCTCGTAGAGCTTCACTGCGAACCAATTTGGGGTCACGGACTCCATGGCTTGGCACGACACTGCTACATTAGGACCATGATTCCGGGAGAGTACGACCTGACCGTCGAAATCTACGGCCCGGGTTCGCGGGACGAGGTGACCAATTCCTGCAACAATCCGCAGCGCGGCTGGCCGATCGAGCAGCCAAATAATCCGAAGCGTAATTCTGCGTTTTGGACGGTGAGTCCACCGCTCTGGCCGCGCTCCTCCGCAGACGGCTCGCTTGAGGACTGTGTCCTTCAGCAGTTCAGGATTCATGCAGGGACGCTGCCGCCATATGATGCCTTTGGGCCGAACAGCAACACCTTTGCCGGGGATATTTTGCGTGCGTGTGGCATCACGGCGCTGCCCCCGCTAAATGCGCCGGGGTATCGACGATGAAACAAGACTGGCGTTGGTACTGGCTTGCGTACTTCTACGTAGTTCCGCTTGTCATAATGTTCGCTGTCCTAATCGCACTCGGTTGGTGGCGGGTGCGTTGGCGCGCCGCTGAATTGTTCCGACTCCTGGCAATCGGCTTGGCCCCAGCACCGGTGGCCGTAGTTCTTTGGAGTCTGTTCGCCAATCGTCTCGGGAAAACATCGGGAAACATGTGGGAACTCGAGCTTGCCGGCCTGGTTGGTGCGCTCGTTTGTATCCCGGACTTGGTGCGTGGAAAGAAGCGCGGCCCACTTTGGGCCGCGGTGGCGATTGCTGCCATCGCAACGGCGGTGCTGGTCGTGCTACTTCTCGTGGCGAGCCCTTCTCCACCAGCATTCATCTGACTTGTGCCTCCATCGTGAGCCCACGCGCCAAGGGGTTCTGTTCATTACGAATTGTCGCAGACCAGCTGAGCCGGGCGGGTTGGCCACCGATATCCCGTGGACGAAAGGCTGACCAAAAGGCACAACCGCAAGGTTCTGCCCCACCCAACTGCTCCGAGTAACTCACCCCGCTGGGTGTAAGGTCGGGTTTTTGCTCCGCTGAGCGCCGGAGGGTGCGTGCCAGCACCTTGAGCGCAGTAGCGATCGCGTGCCAGGGCCCATCGATTAATACTACCTGAACAGATGCGTGATGGTCCGCGAGGAGAAGCGCGAGAGCCGAGTCTGCGGAGGCACAGCGGACAATGGCCGAGGCGGCGCAGCAGCAGATGTTGAAGCCGCCGACGCACCTGGGGAAGTGTCCAAGGAATCCTCCTCCGGTGGGAAAAGCGCTCGACGGAGCGCGAGGAAGCCGTGGGCCACCATGCAGAGCGTGGCGTGGTGGTGAAAGCCTCTCCAGGTGCGGCCCTCGAAATGGTCCAGCCCGACTTCGCCCTTCATCTCCTGGTAGTCGCGCTCGATGCGCCAGCGCAGCTTCGCCAGCGTGACGAGGCGTTTGAGGGGCGTGTCTTCCGGCAGAGACGAGAGGTAGTACTTCGTTGGCGCGGCCTCCCCTAGCGGCCACTCGCACAAGAGCCATTCGGGAGCTCCGGGGGCCTTGCGCACGACATGGCCTTCAGCCACCTGGATTCTCACCGCGGCGAAGGTGGAGGACTGCGTGCCGCGGCTGCCCTCGCGCCGGCTGATGCGGCGGTACTCCTCCTCAGGCAGCTGGCGCGCCAGTTCTTCAATCGTCCAGGACTGCACGCCTGTGTGTCATCGACGAAGCGCGTTCGGGGACATCCGTACGCGCCCGCCTTCTTCACCGGCAGGTGCGGCGTCGCTCCCGGAGGCCACACCTTGTGCTGCCCTGGCACCGCGACGAGGTAGGGCAGGCAGGGAGCCGTGAGTCCTTCTCGAAACTCCCGGCAGTTTCCATACCCCGCATCCGCGAGGACGACGTGCTTGCGCACGCCCCACTTCAGCGCGTCGTCCAACTGCGCCAGCGCCAATTCCCATTTGCGCAAGGCCCCTACTGTCTCGGGGACACCCGCCGCCTTACGCCGGGCTGCGTCCGTCGCCCACTCCTCGGGCAGGTACCGCCGCATGCCAATACATCCGCTACCACGTGTCCCAGCCAGGTGCAGGCTGACGGCCACCTGACAGTTATCCGTGCGTCCCAGTGTCCCCGAGTATTGCCGGGCGACGCCCACCGAATGCTGTCCCTTCTTTGAAAAGCCCGTGTCGTCCACCACCAGAGATTCCACTTCCGGCAGCCGCGCTTCCAGCTTCCGCGGAAGGCGCTCCCTCAGTGCTTCGTCGCTCCACGTCCCTTGCGACACACACTGCTGTAGTCGCTGGCGCATCGCCTCGACTTCGCCCGCGTCTTCCACCAGCCGGGCCGCCATCGGCTCAATGCTCTTGCGCTCTCCATCCAGCAGCAGGCCCGTGACGTAGGCCTCCATGGCGCGTCGTCTCTCCAGCCGCCCCATGCCGGCGACCATCTCTTCAAGGGAGGCGCCCATGCTGGCTTCCCTGTGCGAAGCCGGGCTCATCGAGGTGCAGCACATTGAAACAGGTGCTCTCGCCCGGTCGCATCAGGAGATCGAACGCGCGTTAGCGATGAACTCGTGCAAGCCAGCGCACTACTCGGGCTTCTGGTACCACCTGACAGACAAGGGCGGGGCCATGTGGGAGTCGCTGGCCCGGCCAGATTGGGGCCGCTACTCCAAGGGCCGGCGTGAAGAGGAAGAAAGCTTCATCGAAGCGGGGAGTCGTGAATGCGCGGAGGCGGAGTTCGCCTGGTGGTCCACGGACCCGTCGAAAACCTTGCTGCCTGGGAGCGAGGCGTGGACGGGCTTGCAACCTTGGGACGCCACCTACTGGAAGACGCTGTCCGTAGGATTCCGCGTGCACTATCGATGGACCGCTGGACCGAAGAACCACTTCGCATGGCACCTCTGGTCGAAGCGTCGTCCAATTCAGCGTCCCTGGCATGAAAAACCAGCGTTCTGACGTGGCTCCTCCGGCAGCGAGAAGCATCGCGTTGTGGCTCCTGGCTGGATGCGCGGCCTTTGTCGTGCTGGCGCACTCCTTCCGGGCGCATTGGCTTCTGCTGAGCCGGAACGACTTGGGCGTACCTCGCGGCCTTTATGGGTGCGAGGTACGCGACGACGCTGGAGTTCGCACGCGTCAATGCGGCATCGGCGCGGATGGCGCCATCTTGCTTGAAGAGCAGTTCTCGAATGGATTCGTCCGGCGGACCTGGTACGCCGTCCGGCGAATCGAATGCAGCCGTGAATGGGACGGACCTGGGGGAGAGCGCCGCGTTCTTCAAGCGGATGAATGCCGCCGGATCAGCGATGAGAACCGCTGACGTGCCGTGTTGCATAGTGGCTCGGCGACGACCCTCGTGGAGCGTGGGTGCACGCGACTACGGCGGAGAGACAGTCGGACTCGGCACTGCTTTTGTCGCCGTGATAATGACTCAATGAAAACGCTCTTTCGTGTTGGTCAGCAGGTCCGCATCGCCTCGGTCCCAATCTGGCTGGGCCAGTTACCGGAGGAGTCGAGGGATGTATTCATGGTGTGCCTTGGGAGCGTCTTTCCAATCGAAGAGACCGAGCGCGAGGGCGTGCTGGTGTTGAATGTATCCTCGGTCGCTGTGCCTCGCTTCGGCGGCCATCGCCATATCCAGATGGTCGATCCAGGAGATGTGGTACCTGCCTGAGAACGCACGGAACGCCCCAGTTCGCCGTGCTCAGGATGAAGATGGGGATCTGGCGCAGCGCCGCATCCTCGCGCTGGACCTCGCGGGGTGCGTAGCCGTCCATTACCTGCATCATCAGGTCCAGCAGGATGAGCGAGGGCGCCGCGTTCGCGCGGAGGTAGCCCAGGGCCTCGGCCCCCTCTGCGCGACAACCACCGCGTAGCCCTCGTCCACGAGGAGCTCGCTCAGGGCATTGGCGATGGCCGCGTCATCGTCGACCAGGAGGATCGTGTGAGACGGCACACGCCAGCTTCCCGGGGCCTACAGGCCGCGACGGGACGGGAGCACGATCTTGAAGGTCGTTCCCTCTCCCGGCTTGCTGTCCAGAGCAATGCTCCCGCCGTGCGCGTCTACGATGCTCCGGACGATCCACAGCCCCAGCCCGAAGCCTCCGGCGTGGGACTTCGGCGACAGCTGCACGAACCGCTCGAAGACGCGCTGCTGCGCTTCCTCGGGGATGCCCGGTCCACCGTCGCGGACGACCAGCGTCGCGCGGTCCTCCCTGGACCGCACTTCCATCTCCACGAGGGTCCCGGAGGCGTACTTGATGGCGTTGGACAGCAGGTTCGTCACCACCTGCTCCAGCCGCATCCGGTCCCAGTGGCCGACAGCGGGGTGGTCCGCTCGCAAGCGCAGCTCACAGCCCGCGCGCTGGAGCCCTTCCGCGAAAACCTCGCCCACGCTCCTTACCACATCCGCGAGGTCCACCTCCTCTGGCTCGATGGGCAGCGGCTCATCCGACGCGGAGGCCCGCGAGACGTCGAGCATCTTGTTGATGAGGTTCTCCAGCCGCCCGCACTGCTCCTTGGCCTTGAGGAGCTTGGGCGTCGCCTGGTCAGGCGTCAGCGTGCCTCGCTGGTTGGCGCGCAGCAGGCTCTCCATGTAGAGCTGGAGCGAGGTGATGGGCGTCTTCAGTTCATGCGACGCGACGGAGAGGAACTCCTCGCGCATCTGGAGCGCGTGTTGGAGCTCCGCCGTCCGCTCCCGGACGCGCTGCTCGAGCTCGGTGTTGAGCTTGTGCAGCTCCGCCTTCGCGCTCTTCAGCGACGCACTTTCGATGATCTCCCAGTCGCCCGCCTGCCGGATGAGCGCGAACTGGTGGTTGCGGACCACGTCGAGCACATCCATCGGGGCGCAGCGGCCCAGGCAGTAGCTGCACAGCCCAAGGATGTTGTGGCTCTTGAAGGTGTCGGTAACGCGGGCTTCGTACTCGACGAAGCCGGACCAGTCCTGACGCTCCAGCCAGTAGGTGTTCCCTGTCAGGCGCAGCCCGGCGTAGCCCTGCGCGAGCGCACGTTCGTACCGGTACACCCAACCCTGGAGCACTTCGTCCGCGCTCTTGCCTCCGGCCCGCATGTACCAGTCGTGGTGGTCGATGATCTCGATCTGCCCCCGAGACATCCGCTGATCCAGGTCCGGCACGGCGTTGCGTAGCATCGTCCGGGCATCCGCGGCCCCGAATGGCTCGGATGTGACCCACAGGCAGTGCTCGTTGTTCTCCAGGCCCGCCTTGAAGTAGGGGACCAGCGAGTCCACGAGGTCTTCCCGATCGCCGTAGAACTGGCAGAAATGGGAGCCCCAGGGCAGATCCCCCACCGCAGGAATGCCACTCGGACGCAGGGGGGGAGTCATGGGACTTGGTACCTTGTGCATGAGGCCCCAACAACACCGCGACACTCCAAATCCGTTCAGCGCTGAACGGTATGCCCGGGCAGCATGCGACCGGCCCCATTCTGGGAGGTCATTCTTGCCGCGCTGCGCCAAGCGCCTGGAGTCTGGGCTTCTCACGGACTTGGAACGGGTGCGCAACTTCCGGCGCCATTTGCCGACAATGTAGGCAAGCCTCCCTGCTGCTCAACTCGGCTCCCCCTTCCGAGGTCTCCTCATGGTCCAGGTCACGCGTCCTTCCAGCCTCACGCCGTCCACGCAGACGACGCGGGCCACGCCTGAGGCTCCTGCCCGGGCCAAGGGGCCGCAGGGCTTCAACGCCATCGTGAAGGGGGACAGCTTCACGTCGGCCGCTCCGGCGGGCGCGCAGCAGAACAACGCGCTGGCTCAGGCCAATGCCCTTCGCCTTCCCATCCCCTGGCCCGGCAAGGGCGAGGCCGACAAGATCGGCTGGATCCAGAAGGCGTATCCGCCCGCGAAGGACTCCACCGCGGAGTTCATGAAGCTCGACCAGGCCGTGCGCGCGGGCCAGAACGTGATGCCCCCCGAGGCCAAGGACTGCGTGTTCCTGGCCGTGGGCGGCCTGCTCTCCGAAGCGGCGCCCAAGCAGTTCTACTTCGACCGGAACCTGGACGCGCTGGAAGCGCAGGGCCTGCAGGTGGGCCGCGTTCCCGTCGACACGGACATGGGCGTGGAGCACAACGCGGCCATCGTCCGTCAGGCCGTGCTCGAGGCCTCCAAGAACGGGAAGCAGGTGGTGCTCATCGGGCACAGCAAGGGCGGACTGGACTCCGCGGCGGCCCTGTCCATGTACCCGGAGCTGAAGGACCACGTGCGCGCCCTGGTCACCATCCAGTCGCCTTACGGCGGCTCGCCGATGGCGCAGGACCTGCTGGACAACCCGCTCGTGCGCTACGGCGTGGGCGGCGCTGTCGAGGCGCTGGGCGGCAGCATCCAGGCCGGTGAGGACCTGACGTACGACTCGCGCAAGGAGTTCCTCGCGAAGCACCCGATGCCCTCGGACATCCCCGCTGTGTGCATGGCCTCCACCACGGTGAACCCCACGTCGCCGCTGTTCGTCATGGAGGAGTACATGCAGCAGCGCTACGGCGTGAAGTCAGACGGCCTGGTGCTCCCGCAGGACGCGTTCATCCCCGGCTCCAAGTCCGTGACCCTGTCCGGGCTGGATCACCTGGACTCCACCGGCACCACGCTGAACCCGTTCAAGCCCTACCAGCCCGAGGACCTGACCCTCTCACTGGTCGCGATGGCGCTGAAGATGCCCAAGGGCGGCTGACGCCTCGAGTCCTCGTCGGGGGCCCGCTTCAGGTCCTCGTCGAGGCCCTCCTCAACGCTGAGGCGTCGGCTCCGTCGTGCGGCACTCCGTGGGTTGCGAGCGCCCGGCGCAGCATGGTCTCCGTCCACTCGAGCTCTTGTCGGGACAGACCCGCCCCGATACACACGAAGCCCTTCCTGTGCTCGATGACGACGGTCAGGTGCCGGAAGTCCTTTCCCCCCGTCTCACGGAGGTCGATGTCCTCGAGCTGCGTCGCCGGGATTCGTGTGACTTCTCGCGGCTTCCGGGGCCCGGTGCGCGAATACTCAATCCCTCGCGAAGAGGCGGTGAGGGACCACCCCATCGTGACCTCCCGAATGACACTCCATAGAAGGAGTCCTCCCAGGAAGAGGAAGACGCCGAGGACCATCAGCAGTTCCCTGGAGGCGAGGTGTCGGAGGCCGTACGTGCGCGCCCAGGCCACCGCGAAGGCAGCAGGTCCACCTCCGGCGATTAGCAGCGCGATGCCTGCCTTCGCTACGAAGAAAGGCTTCCAGCCGCAGCCGGGCAACCGCAACACCAACTCCCGTTCCCCCTGGTGGAACTGGATACGGCTGCCGGGTGGGAGTGAGGGCGGCGCCTGATGGCTGTCCAGTGGCTCTGCTGCGAGACGCGCATCCGCGGGGCGCGCATGCCCGCCATCCACGCTCAGATCAACGCCCATGAAACGGGAGAGGGCTTGAGCGAGCTCGAGCGCCTCTTCCCGGTCGTCACTGCCAGACACCCGCACGGTTCGTGTCGGGGACTTCAACTCCACGGAATAGTATCCCCAGAACCTGGAGTTATCTCCGGCCCCTCTGCCGTGGGGGGAGAGCGCCACGGACGTGAAGGACTCGAGCGGATGCGTGCTCGAGGAGAGAAACCGGCTGAAGCCGGACCGCAGCTTCAAGGTGTGTGTGTCTTTGTTGAGCTGCGCCTTCCATGCGGACGTCAGTTGGTGGACCGCCCATGTGCCGATGAGTAGCGCCATGGACCACGCCGGCTGGCTCCTCCAGAGGAAGGGCACGAAGAAGGCAACGCCGGGGAACGCGAGCGCCGCGAGCAGCGCAATCCTCCACGCCCATCTCTCGAAGTGAGACACCTCATGTTCAATGGTCAGGTTCGGGCCGGCGGCCGTCCACCGATGGGATCCGCATCGCATCCGGACGAGGCTATGCGATTGAGGAAGGACGGCAACCCCCTGAACGCGGATGCTTGACCTCGTGGCTCCGGAAGCCTCACGTCCCCGTGGGCGGCACCTGGCGCTTGAGCTCACGGGCCGGAATCCCCGCCACGGTGGTCCCCGGCGCCACGTCCTCCATCACGACCGCGTTGGCGCCAATCTTCGCGCCGTCCCCAATCACCACCGGGCCCAGAACCTGGGCGCCCACGCCGATGTAGACGTTGCGGCCCACGCGGGGCACTCCCACGACGCCAGGCAGGGGTTGCAGGCTCACATTCTGGGAGATGAAGCTCTTCTCTCCAATCTCCACCCCCGGCGCGATGATGACGCCGATGCCCCCGTAGCCCAGCTCCACCGTGGGGTGGAGGACGGCCTTCGTGTCCACGTGGCTGTGGTGGATGCAGTCTCCCAGGGTGGCCACCACGTTCGCGAGCCTCGGGATCACCTGGAGCCGCTTCGCGGCCCGGTAGAACGTCAGCGCCGTCGGACCCATCTGCCCACCATCCTTTTCGCCACTGGAGCCCAGCGGAACTTTGAACGTTGCAGCGTCTGCCCCATCCACGTATCACGGTAGATGAACAGCCAATGATGCTGCCGCGCGTGCTCTGTCCACTCGCGCTTGTAAGGGGCGTCATCCCCCAACAAGTCCAGCTCGTTCAGGCCCCTTGCAATACAGTCCTGGACAAGGCTCTCGGTCAGAAGTTGGCCCGGACTGACCTCCGCCAACGCCTCGTCATAGCCGGGCTTCATCGCGAGATAACGACCGGCGTATTGCAGCCCGTATTGGAACGCAATCGGACGTGCGTCCAGTCGCAGGAAGTACAACCCCAGCCAGCCGCGCTCCGCCGCCGTGCGCGCGAGCCCCGTGTAGAAAACCCGACGGTGCTGCGCCTGCGCGATGGCCGTGCCCTCCTGCGCCTTCCAGCCGCTCTGCTCCAGGGTGAAGGCCTCCTCCAGCTTCGGGTCCAGCCCCTCCACGCCGGACACGCGCTCCACCTCCACGCGGCCCTTCTCCTCCAGACGCCTGCGCCTGCGCCGCAGCGGCTTCGCGTTGCTCCGTCCCTTCGTCCACGCCGCGACCGTGGATGGCAGCACCAGGTACGGTGAGCGCGCGCTCGGCCACGCGCCCCAGGGCATCCCCGCGCCTCTTGCCGCGTGGAGCAGCTCCCATGCCGCGCCGCCCTCCGGCACGTCCGACAGCCGGAGCACCTCCCAGCTCGGGTCTCCCATCAGGTGCGACAGGAAGGCCACCGCGGCCCGCTTCGGCTCGTCCGCCACGAGGTCGAAGCGGCAGGAGTGCTTGTTCGTCAGCGACGACAACTGCCGCACCGGAACGCCGTACTGGTGGCCCTGCTCCTCCTGGAGCCCCAGCACCGCCACCAGCGTGCCCATCGCGTTCCTTGCCGCGAGGATGCGCAGGGCCGCGCCGGGCGCGAAGCTCTCAATCCAGCAGCGCACGAACTCGTGCCGGTAGAACACCTGGTCGTCCACGCGCTTCACCAGCGCGTTCCACTCCGCCGCCAGCGCGTCGAAGGCGGGAAGCCCGCGGATCTCTTCCACGCGCAGGGGCTCCACGCGCCCGCGCGTCACGGCCTCCACCGCGGTGGGGCGGGGGCGGGAGGGGACGCGGTCCCCGAGCGCCGCGTCCGTAATGGGACTCTCCTCCATGAACGTCTCTCCTCGGGTCTCGGGCTCGCGGGGACTCAGGACAAGGGCTCGCCTGCGTCATCCGCGGCTTCGGGACCCGGCACGTCCGGTCCCTGTCTCTTCAGCGGCTCGTCGCGTGACAGCACCGGGCCCTCGAGCTTCTTCAGCGCGTTGGTGTCCAGGGAGACGTGGTGCACCGGCACCCTGGTGCCAGACAGCTCCACCGTCGTCTTGAACACCACCTCCGCGGGCGCGGGCTGTGGCGCCAGGTCCATGGCGGGCTCGGGCGTCGCCACCGCCGGCACCTCCACCGGCGCGAGCCGCTTCGGCTGCTTCTTGAGGCCGCGGAAGAGCCAGCCGCCCTTCTGGCGCTCGTACAGCTTGCGCGTCTCCACCGCCGCCCGCGCGTGCGACACGCGGCCCGACTCCAGGTCCTCGAGCAACATCTCGCTCAGCCGGCGGCGTGTCACGCTGTCCAGGTAGTCGAACACCTTCTCCAGCTTGCGCACCACCACCTGCGTCGCGCCGCCCGCCGCCGTGTGCGTCAGCGCGTGGACCTTCAGCTCGTGCCTCGCCCGAGCGCGCTCCGCCAGCTTGCGCAGCCGGTCCGCTTCATCCGCCGACGCGGCCTTGCTGACGAGCCCCGGCAGCACCGTGCGCGCCAGGCCCGCGTCCACGAAGCCGGAGTCGTCGAAAGTCTCCAGCGACTCCAGCGCCCGCCGCCGCGCCTCCACCGACGTGCCCTCCAGCGCCTTCAGCGCCGTCGTCACGCGGTCCAGCGCCATCCAGCGGTACACCCAATCCAGGCCCGTGCCCTTGATGTTCTGCGCGCCCATGATGCTCACCTGCATCCCGGGCGCCACCGCGCGAGCGCACGCGTCCACCACCTGGTCGCCCGTCGCCTGCGAGTCGGACACCGGCACCAGCTGCTCCAGCATCATCGCCCGGTACGCGTCGCGGAACTTCGCGTGGAACGCCTTCACGCGTCCCTGCGCATCCGCCTCACCTCGGGGCAGCATCGCCTTCAGCCGTGCGTGCACCGCCATGCGCGCCAGCAGGTACAGCGCGTGCTCGCGCACCTCGTCCTTCGTCGCGGCCGTCAGCACCTCCGGCGGCGCCTGGGGCGGCATGCGCGTCGCCGGCGACAGCGCTTTATCAATGAGCGGGCCCACCTCGCGTTCCAGCGCGCGGCGGAGCTTCTCCACGCCCACGTCGTCATCCCCGCCCTTCAGCGCCTTCTCCACGGCCGCGGTCAGCGCCAGCGTGGGCGTCGCCTGGAGGCCCGCGCCGGCCGCGTACCGCTCCAGCCGGTCCATGAACGTGGCCGTCGTGGGACGCGGCACCTTCAGCTTCGCCAGTTCCTTCGCGAGGCGTGCCTCCGCGCGGGCCTGGCCCTCGGGGCTGGAGACCTCCTCCGCCGCGACGACCTCCGTGCTCAAGAGGTGCCGGTCCAGCGCGTCGCGCACGTACTTCTGGAGGCCCTCCAGGTTCGTGCCGATGAGCACGTGCCGGTCCGCGGGCGCGTCCTCCACCATGATGCGCGCGAAGACCTCCGAGCGCGACACGCGGTCCCACCGGTTGTTGATGACCGTGATGACCGCGCGCTCCGGATGCGCGTCCGGATCCACGTCCCCCAGGCCCGTGCGGATCCAGTTGTTCATGAAGCCCGTGCGCTCGTTCGCCGAGTGTCCGTTGATGAAGGTGAGCTGCCGCCCGCGCACCCTCGCCGGAGGGAAGACCTTCAACACGCCGATTTCCGGCTGCACGTGCTCGGCCATCAGCGCCAACGCGTACGGACGCGGCACGCCCAGCTGCTCCGCCAGCGTCGCCACCAGCGCCATGTTGCGCGGGTGCTCGCGGTAGGGGAACAGCGCGAGGAACTCCTCGGGGATGAGCTCCGCCTCCCACCAGGCGCTGTGCAGGAGCGTGGTGTCCTTCTCCTTCGCCGCCTGCTTGAAGAGCGGGAGGAAGTGGTCCTCCGTCGTCACCACCCGGCCGCCCCTGGGCATGAAGTTGGTGATGACGGACGCGACGTTGATGCCCGCCGGGCCCTGGATGTCTTCGTGGTCCGGATAGGCGTTGGTCAACGTGGCGAAGTCGTCCTTCATCCAGTCGTTCTGGAGCAGCTCCACGAAGTTGGGCTGAAGCGCCATGCACTCCCAGAGGAAGACCTCCGTGCCCAGGCGCGCGCCCAGCTCCACCATGTCCTTCTGCTCCCAGATGGTGGCCTTGTCGTAGGGGCGGAAGATGAAGAACTCGGACGGCCCGGCGCCCGGGGCGCTGTGCACGAACATCGCCTCCGAGCCCGTCGTCTTCGCGAACACCTCGAAGCCCATGCCGGAGAAGAGCGCCGCCTTCAGGCGCTCCGTGCCGGACTTGCCGCGCGTGCCCCAGCCGCCGATGACCAGCGGAATCTTCTCCCGCGATTTGCGCACGTTCTGGCGCTTCACGTACGTGTCGCCCAGGAAGATGGAGAAGAGCGCCGCGGTGAAGAGGCCCAGCGCCGCGATGCCGTTGCCTCCCATCCCCAGGAAGTAGCCCTCGTTCTCCATGATGCGCTCGGTGAGGAGCGCCAGGAATCCGCTCTGCAGGCCCACGACCGCGGGCGAGTGCAGCGTGGACGTGGGCTTCGGCGCGGCCTCGGGCTCGTGGAAGAGCGTGGCCAGCGGAGAAGGGACCTGCTTGTTCTGGCCGTAGGGCGTGAAGCGCACCTGGACGCCCAGCTCGCGCTCCACCTGCTCCACGAAGCGGCGGCGCTCGCGGGGCTCCTCGCCGCCCAGCGAGTCCAGCCGCAGCGACGCGAGCTTCCGGTAGTCCTTCGACACCTTGAGGCGGTTCGTCAGCCGGCGCAGGCGTGAGGCGGGCGGCACCAGCACCGTCTCCCCGTGGCTGCTGAACAGATGCACCTTGCCGTCCTTCGACAGCGGCATGTCCAGCAGGTCATCCACCGTGGGCAGGTGACGGCCCCAGCTGCCCTGGCTGGCCACGTGAACGCGCTCGCCGGGGACCAGCGTCTCCGTGATTTCGTCCAGGTGGCCCGGGTGCGCGCGCAGGGTGCCGGACATCACGCGGCCGGTGGTGTGCAGGAACGCCTGGCGCTTGTTCGGCGCGGGGCGGCCCCACTCGTGCCACATGCGCCACAGGCGGCGCTCCTGCCGGTCGCCGTGCCACAGCGTCAGCGTCTTGTCCGTGCGCTCCGCGTACAGGCCGTGCCCGTCCTGTGACAGGTCCGCGAGGATGGCGCCCAGCCACGCGGGGCCCTCCGGCAGCGGCGGCAGGTTCTCCGGCGTGGGCTGGAGCGGGATGCGCGTACGGCTGCCCGGGCGGAGCCTGGAGACGCGGCCCGCGAGGAACGCGGTCCATGCCTGACGCACGGGGTCCTTCACCCGGCGCAGCACCTGCGCGGCAGCGGCGGCGGCCTCGACCACCGGGCCCATGGCGCCCGGCTGCGTCGTCAGTGATTCCACCGCGTCCAGCAGCGCCGCGTGCGCGGGGCCCAGACCGGCTGCGCCCAGCGCTTCCGCCAGCGCGGCGGCGCGCTCGCACGCCACTCGCAACACGAGCGGCGAGGTGTCCCGGCCCAGCACGTCCACCAGCACCTGGAGCGCCGCGGCCTTCACCCTCGGCGCGGCGAGCGCCGCCTCCACCGCGGCCAGCACGGCGGCGGTACGCACGCGCGGGCTGGGCTCCGACGGCGGCTGTCCCGCGACGGCCGGCATCGACTCCAGGCCCGCCAGACGGCGCAGCAGCGGCTGTCCGTCCGGACGCTGCGCGATGAGGGCGCACAGGCCCATGCGCACGTACTCGCTCGGGTCGTGGTGCGCGACCTCGGTGAGCAGCGGCATGCGGTGCTCTTCCGACAGGAGCGGCGCGCACTGGTCCAGCACCTGGCGGCGGAAGAGGAAGTCCTTCTCCGACGGCGCCTTCGCGCGCAGGCGCTGGCGCAGCAGGGCCAGGCCCGTGAGCGCGTCCACCGTGAGCAGCGCGCGCAGGGCCTCCGCCTGGAAGAACGGGCTCACGTCCTCCTGGCCCGCGAGGCTCGTCAGCGTGGGCTCCACCTCGGGCAGCGACGCGGCGACGCCCGGCACCGTCTGCGCGAGCTGCCGGAACGCCTCCAGCGCGGCGAAGCGGTTCTGTGCCCGGGGCGCGTCCACGGCGCGGTCCAGCAGCTGCCTCGCCAGCGGCACGGCGGCGGGCTGGAGCTCCCGTGCGGAGGCCTTCGCGAGCACCCCCGCCAGCGCTCGGAGCGCGGTCTCTTCTTCGATCAGCAGCTTGTGGCGGCGCTTCTCCTGGCGCTCGCGCAGGGCGTCGAAGCCCATCCACCGGTCCAGGGCGCGCAGGTCCTCCTTGCGGTCCTTGCGGTCCTTCACCGTGGCCTTGAGATGATCCACCAGCACCTGGCGGCGCGCGGCGTCATCGTGCGCGTCGTTGTGCTGGCGCGTGAACTGGACGATCTCCGCGTGGATGGCCGCCAGCTCCGCCTCCAGCGCCTCCAGGGCCACGCCCAGCCACGGCGCCAGTCCTTCCAGTCCCGCGGGGCGAGGGCACGACTCCAACAGCCGCCGGGCCAGGGCTTCGACCGAGGCCCCGCGCACGCGGCGGTGCAGCGGGGGCAGGGCTTCCAGCAGTTGGGCCTCGAGAGATTCGTTCGCCAGGTGCATGTCGCGGCCAGAGCTATTCATTGCTTGAGCAAGCTGCCCGGGCGCGCCAGACCCGCGTTCGGATCAGGACAGCTCAGGGCTGCAAACGTCGTTCATCCAGCAGCTCCTCGAATTCCTCCTCGGTGGGCGTGACGTCCTGCAACCCACGTCCACCCGTCCAATCCCACCGCGCTCCGAGTGAAAACACGTTCTGCATCCCGTACGGGCCGGAGAGGAACGCGCGGTCCTCGGCGAAGAGCATGAGGCGGTTGCCGCCCTTGCCCATCCACAGGTTCCAATCCAGCCGGCCCGACACGCGGTGGCGCAGGTAGGCCGTGGCGCGGTGCTCATCCTGGAAGCGCTGCGACGCGCCGTAGCCCAGCTCCACGCGCGTGCCCTGGAGTCTTCCGCCCAGGAGCGCCGCCCAGCTCGCGTACGCGCCCGCGTTGTCCACGGTGTAGATGTTGGCGTTGCTCGTCGCGGACATGCCCAGCGTGGCCACGTGGTCCTGGAAGGGCTGCCAGCGCAGGGACAGCCGGGGCGACAGGCGCCTCGGGTGGTCCTTGCCGTAGAGCCAGTAGACGTTCTGGTCGTAGCGGCTGGCCTCCACCGCGTGGCCGCCCTGCATGGACTCCAGCGTCAGGCCCAGGCCGGGGATGAGGCCCACGTCCGGGGACAGGCGCACGTAGCGGTCCGCCCCCACGTGGCCTCGCGCGCTCCAGCGCATCGCGCCGTCGATGGTCTGCGAGAACACGGAGCCCTGCATGGACAGGCGCAGGTCGCCGGGGAGCTGGTTCACGTACGCCGCGACGGTGCCGCCCAGCACGGCGGTCTGGTTCAGCGGGTAGCGCGCCTCGGGCGTGAAGCGCAGCCACGCGCGGCCCGGGGACAGCTCGCGGCGCAGGGACAGGCGGACCTCCAGGCCTGTCTGGAGCGGGCGGTTGAGCAGCTCGCCCTCCTGCACGTCCTCGCTGCGGTAGCCCAGCTCCGCGGACACCATGCCCAGGCCGCCGGTGCGCGCCTCGGGCGGCATGCCCTCCGGCAGGAGCGCCAGGCCCGGAGGCAGCGCGGGCCAGGGCAGCGGCTCCAGGCCCGTGGTGCCCTGGGCCCACGTCGGGGCCGCGAGCGCGCTCGGATCCGAGGCGACACCCAGTTGCACCTGCACCAGGGCTTCACCCTTGGGGGACTCCAGGCTCACGCGGTGCGGACCGCGCGAGGGCAGGAGCAGCCACGTCTCACCCATGCGCCCCAGCGGCTGGGGCGCGCCCTGGAGGCTGGGGTCGGCGTCCTCGGGCAGCCCCAGGTGCATGAGCGGGCCTTCCTCCGCGCTGGAGCCGCCCGTGCCCTCACCCAAGGGCAGCGGCGTGCTGCGCACGAGCAATTCGCGGCCCGCGGTGGGGGCCAGGGCGGTGGCGCGCACGCGAAGCGCGGTGGGGCCCAGCACGGTCATCACCACCGGCGCGCCCGGACGGCTGCGCAGGAGGGAGAGGGGCTGCGGGGCGGCCACGACGCGCGCGGTGGCGCTGGCGTCCTCGGAGTCCACGAAGCGCACCAGGCCGGTCTGCTGCGTGTCGGCGCGCGCCATCACGACCTCCACCTGGTGGCGCCCGGGGACGTCCAGGCGCGTGCCCAGGATGGCGGTCTCGCCTTCGGCGACCTGGAGCTCGCGCACCACGCGGCCATCCACGCGGAGCGCGAAGGCGCAGGTGCCGGCGGCGTCCACGCCCGGACGCGGCGTGGTGCCGCAGAGGACCTCCGCGCCCAGGGGCCGGGGCTGCTTCACCACCAGGCTCATGACTCGCGAGGCACCGGCGGGCAGCAGCTTCGCCTCGGACAGCTTCCACGGCGGCGCGAGCAGCGCCTTGCGGACAGCCATGGCGACGTCCTCGTCGTCCGCTGCTGCCTCGGAGGTGGCGACGAGCGAGCCCGCGGCCTCTTCCGCGTCGCGCAGTCCTTCCCAGCGCGTCCAGCGGCCCGCGGCGAAGCGCATGCGGCGCACGTCCGGGTGGTCCGCCCACGTCTGGAGCTGGCTCGCGAGCGCCGCGCCCAGGGGCGCACCGCCGTCCTTCCACGCCTGTGGCGAGTCCTGGAGGCGCGCCAGCATGCCGAGCGCCTCCAGGCCGACCTGCGGCAGGCCCGTCTCTCGATACAGCGCGGCCATGGCCAGCGCTCCCGCCGCGTCCTCACCGGAGGCGGACAGCAGCCGGGTGCGCAGGTAGCGGCCCGCGAGGCTCTTGTCGCCCGACACCGCCGCGAGCGCCGCGTCTCCATGGCCGTCGCGCACCAGGGCGCTGAGCGAGGCGAGGGACGTGGCTCCAAGCTCCGCGGAGCGGGCATCCGCCGCGTCGCCTTGCGTGGCCGTGCTGTTGTCTTGCGGCCAGTCGCGGGTCGCGCCGATACCCTGCGTGGCGCCACTGCGCGCGGAGGCGCCGTTGGCGGCAGTTGCCCCGTCCACGTTCAGCGCCGGGAACGCGGGAGCCACGAGCGTGGGCTGCGTGATGGCCTGCGCGAAGCGCACCGTGCGCGGGGACACCTGCGCCAGGCGGTCCATCAGCGCGAGCAGGCGCCGCTGTTGCTCCGGCGTCAGCTTCGCCTGCGTGTCCAGCAGCCGGCCCACGTCCGCGCGGGCGAAGCCGTCCTCTTGCAACGATGACAGCAGCTCCGCGCGCGTGAGGCGCGGCTCGACTTCACCGGGCTCCGCGCGCAGCGTGCGGGAGAGCGCCTGGAGCGTCTCGTAGGCGGTGCCTGCCTGCTGGGGCTGTCGTGCGTCGGGGGACGTCTCGGGCGTGGCCACCTCCGCACGGCGCACCGCCAGCGAGACGGCGACCTGGGCCTTCGGGTCCTCGGGCTCGAACCACACCTCGCGGGCCTGCGCGGGCAGCGTCACCACCGCGGACACCGGCGCGGACGAGATGCCCTTCGCACCTTCCAGTGCGACGTGGCGCGAGCTGGCGGCGCCCGGCATCAGCACCAGCCGGCGCGGATGGCCCACGTCGGTGTTCATGCGCACCACGAGCGGCTTGCCCGCGGTGGCGTTCAACGGACGCAGCTGCACGCGCACCGGCGAGGGCAGCTTCGCGTCCGGCACCCGGAAGCGCACCGCCTTCTTCTCCACCTTCACCGGCCACTGCGAGCGCACGTAGCCCACTTCGCCCGGCGTCCCATCCATCCGCGCGGGCGCGAGCGACAGGAACGCGCGCGTGCCCTCCGCGCCCTCCAGCTTCAGGGCGTGCTCGCCCGGAGGCAGCGCAATCTCCACCGGCTCCACCGCCGACAGCGGCAGCAGCGGGAACGTGCTGTTCCCCACGCGCAGCACCGGGTTCACCTTCGCGCCCGGCGGCGTCATCACGTAGGCGCGCAGCAGGGTGGGGGCCTCCGCGAGCCCCGTGGCCTGCACGCGCGTGGTGCCTCCCGCGGCGAGCGGCCACAGCGCGCTGGCCGCCATCGACGCGTCGGCCTCCATGCCCTGGAGGTCCAGCCACTGCGAGGCCTTCACCTCGGTCCCGTCATCACGGGGCGCGGGCGTCACCTGCGACCAGCGGCTCGCACGCCACCACGCGGCGCGGTAGCTGCGCCGGATGTCTTCTGACAGTGGCTCCGCGCGCCACGCCAGCTCCAGCGCGGCCAGCTCGCGGCTGCGCAGCGGGTCCCCCAGCGGCAGCCGGGCCACCAGCTCCGACGCCTCGGCGGTGAGGAAGCCCGCGTCCGGCAGCGCGGGCGCGGTACCCAGCAGCGCGTGCGCGACGTCCGGCTTGTTCGCGTCCAACAACTGCTTCGCGGTGAGCAGCCGCAGGTGCCACGCGAGCGGCGATGCGTCCGCGCCCTTCAGCGCATGCACCGCCACGTCCGTGTCCTTGTCACCGAGCGCCGCCATCGCCGTCAGCAGCGGCGACAGGCCCTCCGTCTTGATGCGGCCGTACGTGCCGCGTGCCAGGTCCGGCATCAGCATCACCAGCCGCTGACGCAGCAGCGAAGGACGGGCGGCGGGGTCCTGCTTCACCACCTCCCACGCCGTCTCCGCCAGCTCCGTCCAGTGCGTCTGGTGCGACAGCGCCTCGGACAGGGTCGGGCGGCGGGACGCGACACGCGCGCGCACGAGCGGCGCGGCTCCCTTCCAGCTCACGCGGTAGTTGTGCTTGCCCGGAGGCAGCGCCACGCGCAGCTCCTCCGCGATGCCTACGCGCTCGCCCGACGCGAGCACCCGCGCCGTGCGCGCGTCCGGCAGCGCCGCGCCCTCGGGCGCCTCCGCCCACGCGGGCTGCGGCGTGAGCTGCGCCTGCGCGAGCACCCCGCCCACGCCGTACACCTCCAGCGTCGGCATCTCCGCCGGCGCGCCATTGCCCAGCACGGCGCGCGCCTCCAGCGACAGCACGCCCGGACCTTCCAGCTCCAAGGCCCAGACCGAACCCTTCACCTCCGGGCGGAACCAGGGCGAATCCATTCCCTCCAGCACCACCTCCGTGCCGGCGGGACGCGGGCGCTCCACGCGCACCGCCTGTCCGTAGAGCGGAGAGACCAGCGCCCACTCGCGCAGCGCGGAGGCCTTGCGCCAGTTGCGCACCGCGGTCCGGAAGGGCGAGGACTCGGGCTCGTCCTTCACGAGCTCCGCTTCCAGCGCCGCGTCCACGTCCAGCCGCGCGCGCGTGGCCGCGTCGAACGCCAGCGCCGGGCGCGGGCCCTTGCCGTCCACCCACTGGAGGATCGCGTCGCGCATCCGCTCCTCGGTGCGCGCCGTGGACGTGTGCGTGGGGCGCTCCACCAGGATGCGGGCGTTCTTCGTCGCCGTGACCCACCAGATGCTGCCGGCGCCCATGGGCTCGGCCAGGTACCAGCGGCCTGGGCGCTCGGGCACGCCTTCCTCCTCGACGCGCAGCTCGGGTGCTTCGTCGCCCTCCGACAGCGGCACGCGGGTGAAGCGCAGCGCTCCGGCGGGGCCGGTGACGCGCACCACGTCCAGCGGGCCCAGCCACACGGCCGCGCCCTTCTGGGGCGTGACCTCCATGGCCCCCGTCGCCTGCGGCACGCCGCCGGGCACATAGGGCGCGTGGCCCTGGAGCTCCGCCAGCGCCACCGGACCGCGGATGGCCCGCGGCTGCCAGGTCATGCCCTCCTCGCTGCGGGCGATGACGGACGGCTGCGAAACGGCGGGCTGCGCGATGACGGGCAGCGCCGCGAGCGCTCCCACGAGCAGGGTGTAACGGGCGCGGCGTCGAACAGGAAACATCGGCGCTCAGTCCTCCAAGGGTGCGAACAGAATCTGGGCCAGCAGGGCGAGTTGCGCCGGGCTCGCCAGCGCTTTGCGCGTACGGGATGACATTTCCAGGTGCAGGAAGCGGGCTTGCGGGTACGCCTGGAGCAGACGGGCCTGCGCGTTCTGCGTCCCTCCGAGCACCTGCGCCCCGGTCGGGAACAGCTTCACTCCAGGGCCGAGCGCCTCCTCCAGCGGTGCGGCCACCTTGCGCGCCCACGTGCCGGGCTTGCGTGTGCCGTCGCTGACCACCGCCGCCAGCGTCTCCGTGCGGCCCTTCTGGACCTTGGTCTCGCCGAAGCCGTGCAGCTGCACCACGCGGATGTGCGGGAGCTGGCGCGCGGCCAGGTCCGTCACGGTCTGGAAGAGGTGCTCCGGGTTGTGCGCGACGTCCGCCGGGTGCTCCGGAGTCTCCTGCGTCTCATCAGGCGCGGCCTTGTAGCGGTGCGCGGTGGCGGTCATGAACAGGCGCGGCGCGCGGCCCTCCGGTGGGCAGGTGAAGATGGCGGAGCCGATGTCCTCCGTACCGATGTCGAAGTAGGGGTGGGGCACCTGCACCACGTCGTCCGTGGCGGCGCCCGTGCGGATCACATACGCGCCCGCGCCGTGGTAGCGGTCCGGCCGCTCCCGCAGCACCCAGAAGGTGTCGCGCGGCGTGGTCCACGTCTCCAGGAAGAAGCCCACGGCCGCGGCCACGTTCGTCAGCTCCGGCGGCACGTCCTTCTGCTTCGGCGCGGCGGCCAGCAGCGCGGGCACGAGCTTCGTGAACGCGGCCCGCTCCTCCAGCGTGGTGGGGTGGAACGTCACGGCGTCCACGCGGGGCCACAGCCCGGAGAAGCGCGCGTCCACGCGGCACCCCGACTGCTCGGGAACGTTCACGGTGGGGTCCTCCTGGGGCACGCGCTCCGGAGCCGAGCGCGGCGTCGCCTTCGCGCGTTTGCCGGAGCGACGCTCGTCCTGCTTCGAGGGCTTCGCGACCGTCGCGGCGCTCGAAATCGCCGCAGCGCTCGATGCTGTCTCTGCGCTCGTGGCCGTTTCAGCGGTCGGGGCGGCCTGCGCGCGGGCGCTCACGCCCGCGCCCAGCACGGACAGCACTCCCGCTGCCACCAGCGGGCGCCACGACCCGGTCCTCCCGAGGGACCTCACAACCGGTCCTCGTCGGGCTGCCAGCCTCCCCGGTTCCACATGCGCGGCGCGGTGTCCTCCACGGCCTGGCCGAAGACGAAGAAGCGCGCCCACATGGGCCCGGAGCCCAGCGCCTGGATGCGCACGGTGTGCACGCCCGGCGCGATGTCCTCTCCCAGCGTCACCGGCACCGCGCGCGCGTACCACTTCACGCCCGGGCGGCCCACCGGCGTCGCCGGCTCGCGCTCGGAGGCGGGGAGCGCCACCGTGCGCTCGGCGCGCGTGACGTGCGGCACCAGCACGCTGGCGCGGCGCACGGGGTTGCCACCATCCACCGTCACGGCCAGCTGGGGCACCGTCGTGCCCCCCGCCTCCGGGGTGTAGACCACCACGTTGAGCGTGACGGCGCCCGGGCCCGTCTTGCGCACCGGCACGCGCAGGCCGCCCTGGCTCACCGGATACACCGTGCGCGAGCGCAGGCCGTTGCCCGCCGCCGGAGGCCGGTTGAGCAGCGCCGTCAGCCCCGGCGCGGAAGAGCGCAGCAGCACCTCGTGCTCACCCGGTGGCAGCGGCGGCAACAGCTCCCGCGTCCGCGTGGACCGCACGGTGAAGCGGTGCAGCGGCGCTCCGTCGAGCAGCACCTCCACCTCGTTGCCCAGCGCCGCCGCGTCCTTCAGCGACAGGCGCACCTCCGGACGGGTGGGCGTGCGCGAGTCGAAGCGCGCACGCACCGCGCGGCCCGGCTCCAGCATCGTGGACAGCGCCTTCACCAGGTCCACCGTGTCCGGCTGCGCGGACTCGAGCACCTCCACCACCGCGGGAGCGCCGTAGGGCCGCACCACCACCGCGTCGCCCGACGGCGGAGGCGTCTCCTCCTCCGGGGTGACGGGCTCCAGGCGCACCTGGCTGAGCAGCTCCACACGGGCGCCGCCCTTCATCAGCGCGTCCAGGTTCGACGGGCGCAGCGGGTACCACGTGCGCTGCTCCACGGGCGCGTTGCGCCAGCGCACGCCGGTGAGCGCGTCGTTCGTGTACGGCGCCGCCGCCGTGACGGACTGGCCGTTCGACAGGAAGCTGTAGAACTGCAGGAGGGTCGCGCGCGGCGCCTCCACGCGCAGCTTGCGCGCCCCCATGGGCAGGAACACCCGGGCGCTCGCCGCACCCGACACCCAGGCCGGCAAATCCGTCACCTCGCCCGAGCCCGCGTCCTGGGCCGCCGTCGCCAGCGGCGTGCACGGCAGCGCGCCTCCGGGCTGCGGGGGCAGGGCCGCGCTCTCGAACGGCGCGGGCTCCGGCGTCGCGTCCAGTGAAGCCTGTCCCAGGGACTGGCCCTGGCCATCCAGCACCGTGAGGCCCAGGTGCAGCGGCTCGTGCGACGGCGCGCGGTCCAGCGTGCGCGCGTCGATGCGCACCAGCCGTCCCACCGCGTCCATGCGCGGATCGATGTCCACCTCCAGCGCCTCGCACGCGGGGCCGGTGGCGAACGCCTCCGTGCGGCGCGTGTCCGGCAGGAAGGCCACGTGGCCCTCGGACGCGGCGCCCGGCTGCGGGCGCGACTCGGCGGGCAGCAGCCACGACTCGTACGGGCCCTCCACCGTGTAGCGCAGGTCCTCCTGGCCGTCGTTGCGCACCATCACCGTGTGCACGCCCTCCGGCAGCTCCAGCGGATGCGACATGGGCGAGCCCGCCACGGGGCCCGGCAGCTCCAGCGTGTGCGCCGTGCCGTCCGAGGACAGCGTCTGCACCGTCACCGGGCCGTGCGGCTGGGGATGCGCGTCCATCGCGTCGCTCCACAGCCACAGCACCGGCTTCGCGGGGCCGGTGACGTTGAGCGCCACGGCGCGGCCGGAGCCCAGGCGCTCCTGCACGGACTCGGTGGCCTCCACCAGCGGCAGCCGGTACGCGGTGCGGTAGACGGGCTCAATCTGGTAGTCGGTGCCCGCCTCGCCCTCCGCGTTGAGGCGCTCCCAGTGCTCCTCCGCGAGCCAGCGGCGCGTGTCGGAGGAGAGCTTCTCGAACGGCTCGAAGGTGGCACGCCCGGCGCGCACCTCCGCGCGGGCCTGCGCCAGCTTCTGCGACGCGAGCAGCGGCAGCGTGCGGTGCGCGCGGACGTACACCCGCGCGAGCAGCGTGTCGCTCGTGCTCGCGGGCTGGAGGTACAGCACGGAGTACTCCGGACGCTCCGCGGGCAGGCGCAGCACGAACTCGCGCTCGTCCGTCACCTGTTGATCCGCGTGCGTGGTGAAGGCGCTCTCCTGCAGGAACGTCCCGTCCTCCTGCGGCTGGCCCTTGCTCTGGCGCGTGCGCGTGAAGATGGCGCGCTCCAGCAGGATGCCCTGGGGCCCGCGCAGGACCGCCTTGAGGCCGTACTGGTACTGCTTCTCCGGCGCGTAGGGCGTGCCGTCCGGGAGCAGCTCGTGCGTGACGATGAGCAGCTCCTCGGCGTCCTCGGGGATGCGCACGCGCATCTCCCGGCCCGGCTCCAGGCGGTAGAAGATGAGGCGCTCGGCGTTGATGTACTTCGCGTCGCGCCGCGCGGTGGGCGTGTCGGTGTTGCCCAGCACGGCGAGGCTCGCGGCCCAGATGAGGGCCAGGCCCACCATCAGGCCAAGGAGCGCCACGAGGGCGCGGCTGCGGGTCTTCATCGACGGGCCTCTTCGCGGGAGACTTCCCCGGTCAACACCACCGGCCGGCGGTGCCGCAGCGCCAGGTCCACCGTGCTCGCGAGCTCCGCGTCACCCGCGGTCAGCTCCGCGCGCTTCGCCGGCGAAGGCTGCTGCTGAAGGAAATAGACGGCGCGCAGCACCTGCTTGCCCTGCCGTGCCTCCACCAGGAGGAAGGGCAGGCCGTATTCGGCGCTGAAGCCGGCCTTCACCTGGCGCGTCACGTTGCCCACGCGCTTCGTCTGCGCCAGCGCGCGCAGGTCATGCACGTTCTGCTGCGCCACGTAGCGCTCCGCGCTGGTGGTCAGCTCCGCGAAGTGCTCCTTCAGCGCGGATGACACCGGCTGCGTCGGCGCCACCAGCCGGTCCGCCAGCAGCGCGCGCTCGGGAGACTCGCGCGGCTCCTCGGGCAGGAGGCCCGTGAGCGCCAGCTCCTCCACCGCGAGCCGCGGGCCCACGAAGGCTCCGCGCAGCGGCTCGGACAGCCACAGCGTGGCCAGCCGCGCCCCGCCGAAGGTGCGGGAGAAGACCTGCTGCGGGCTCGCGTCGTTGAGGCCCGTCAGCTCCGCAGAGCCGTCATGGTAGCGCACGCGCTGCCCCAGCCAGCCCAGCGGGCCGCCTTGCGACAACAGCCGCTCCAGGTCCGCCGGCCGCTGCGCCGGGGTCAGCACCGGGTTGCCCACGTCCACCAGCACGTCCGCGTCCACGGAGGGCCGGCTGGAGAAGCCGCGCAGGTGCAGCACCCAGCCCTGCTCCTTCGGCAGCGCGCGGTGCACCGCCTGATGGAACGCCTGGAAGCTCGTGCGCAGCTCGCCGAAGGTGGCGGGGTGGGGCATGTCGCCGGACGCGGTGGCGAACACCAGCGCGGTGGAGCGGGACTCGTGCCACAGCTCCGCGGCCACCGGCAGCGTGCCCGCCTCGCGCGCCGGAGACGGCACCTCCAGCGCCAGCGGAGAGCCGCCCTGACGCACCAGCAGCCCCGCGCCCAGCCGGCCCGGCGTCGCCTCCGCGTCCGTCACCCACCAGCACCCGGGCGCGCCCTCGCACCCCGTCACCGGCCGCACCCGCAGGCCCATCAACGAGGCCATGGCGTGGGCCCAGCGCACGCGCAGCTCGCGCGGCACGTCCGCCGGACCGCCGCCCAACAGCGGCGAGGCCACGTGCCGCTCCAGCACCAGGAGCTCCGCGTCCGACGGCCGCACCGCCGGCACGCGCGCGCCCTCCGGCGTCACCATCAGCGTGCCCAGCGCGTCGCGCTCCGTCATCGACCCGGCCAGCGCCGGGGCGCGCTCCACCACCAGCGAGGCCAGGTCGAAGGGGCCCGCGCGCAGCACGCTCACCCGGGACTCGCCCCAGTTGCCCCCGGGCTCCGGCGGCGGATTCGACGTCACCTCGGCGCCCGGCCACAGCGTGTCCAGGCCTCGCGGCGCCTTGCCCTCCGGCGTGTGCAGCACCACCTGGCCCGGCTTCAGCGAAGGATCCATGCGCAGCTGCACCCGCTCGCGCGAGGACAGCGCGTCGTGCGCGTGGCGCAGCGGCGTCTCCGACTGCGCCAGCGCGTCGCCCAGCACCAGGCCCGCGCGGTGGGAGTCCACGCCGCTCACGATGATGGCGCGGCAATCCACGCGCTCGCACAGGAGGGCGGCGGCCTCGGCGCTCGGCGCCTCCGTCAGGGGGCGCGGCACCTCCAGGATGGGGCCCCTCGCGCCCGGCACGAGCAGCGACGTGTCCCAGCCCGCCTTGCCGTCACCCTCCACGCGCTCCACCAGCGCGTAGCGCGCGGGCGCACCGTCCTGCTTCGGCAACTCGCGGAGCTCCAGCCCCAGCGCCACCGCCTGCGTGCGCAGCGCGTGCGGATTCTCCGCGCGGCCGGACTCCAGCCACGCGTCCAGCCCGTTCCACAGCGCGCTGTACTCGCGCAGGTCGCCGTGCTTCAGCCGCAGCGACTGCCCGCCCACGTCGCTCTCACGCGCGGTGGCGCGGCCCAGCACCATCAGGCCCAGCGGAGACTGGTCCAGGCCCAGCCCGGGCACGTGCTCGCGCGGCGCCTCCGCGGTGAGCGCGGTGGCCGGACGCGGCTCGATGAGCGACAGCCCGAAGCCCGCGAGGCTTCCAATGAGGAAGCCCGCCAGCGACGTGTGCAGCGTGGGCAGGAGCACGCGGGCAATCACCTGCTTCTGCAGCATCTTCACCGCCAGCAGCGTGGGCACCAGGTACCCGAAGCCGAACAGGTCCGTGACCTTCAGGCCCGGGATGCGGCCGCCCATGGCCCACCCGACGCACCACTTCACGAGGAAGCCCAGACAGAAGACGAGCACCGTCTTGCGAGGGCCCTCCAGGTTGAGCGTGCGCAGCCCCGGCACGGACAGCACGGCCTTCGCGGCCAGCACCAGCAGCAGCACCTCCGCCATCGTGGCCACGAGCTTCAAGGGCTCCAGCCACGTGAGCGCCAGCAGCGCGGGCACGAGGATGCCGTTGAAGTCCCAGCCGTACTTGAGGTTGAAGCGCGCGGCGAGGAACGCCGTCGTCAGCAGGATGATGTAGGCCTTGGGGCTGGACAGGAAGTCCTGCGCCACGTCCTCGTACATCAGCTCCAGGCTGGAGAAGGACAGGTTGGTGCCGGGCAGCAGCACGAAGCGCAGGATGACGTACGTGAGCGCCACCGGCACGGCGACCTGCCACAGGCCGCGCCGCAGCTTCAGCTTCCAGAAGGCGTTCGCGGTGAGCGGCACCAGCACCAGGCCGATGCTGTGCAGGCTGCGGTCCACGATGAAGGACGTGCCCCAGCGCTCGTCCATCCAGTGCCCCAGCACGGGCAGGAGCCACGTCTCGCTGACGGCGCGCACCACGACGCTGGCGAGCACCACGGCGAAGAAGCGGTCGCGGCCGAAGAACTCGCTCCACGCTCCCGTGCGGGAGAGTCCGCTGGAGAACGCCAGCGCCACGCCGTACGTGAGCAGCGACTCGGCGACGACGGTGCAACCCGCCTCCGGGTGGATGACGAACACCGAGGCCAGGTAGCCGGGGACGACGAGACCCACGAAGACCCACCCGAGCGTCTCCGTCAGGAGTGCCAGGATGAGTACACCCACGAGCACCGCCACCAGGATGGAGGTGTCCAGGGAGTAGGCCGGGAAGAGTGTCAGGGTCGAAAAGAGCGCCATGGTGGCTGCTCGAATCTAGGGAGACACTCCTCTGCGACCAGGGTCGGGCCTCTCACCGGGTAAGAAGCGTCCGCTGTCCAACCGATGATCCGAGCCTTCAGTGTCACTGAATGCCCAACCAAGGACAGTGGTCTCCGACCTTCAGCCTGGATCAGCCCCCGGCTTCACGCGAAGAGAAGCCGGGCTCGACCTCCCGTGTGGACGCGGCTTGCGTGGCGCGTCACGGCCCCAGGTCGCGCGGAGGCGGCCCGGGGTGCGGAGTCATCTTACGGACAGTCCTGCGCGACCACCGCGGGGCAGCCCAGGCCGGTGCCCCCGAGCGTGCAGGGCACGGTGTCCGCGAGCGCCTGCATGACGGCCCTGGACGACGCGCCGGTGCCGCGCAGCGTGGAGGACTGCTCCAGGTGGACGAAGCGGCCCGACGCGGTGGTGGCCTCCGCGTAGCACGCGTCCGCGGCGCCGTTGTCGATGCGGCCCTGCACGTTGCTGGTGCCGCACAGCGTGCGGTGCTTGCCCTCGTCCTCCGCCGAGTTGCAGGAGAAGGCCTTCCGGGTGCCCGTCAGGTGGGCGTTGAGCGCATCACGCAGGCGGTTGGAGAGCGCGTCCGGGCGCAGCACGCTGGTGCCGTCGCTCACCACGGCGGCCTCGGGGCCATCGCCCGCGTCCATGCCGTGGATGCTGGCGGCGATGGCGTCCGGGTAGGTGGCGCGCAGCGCGCGGTGCGCGGCGGTGAAGAAGTTGTTGCCGTAGTGCGCGGCGTCGGAGATGCGCAGGCCCTTCGTGCCGCACACGCTGGTGGTGCCGCTGCACGGGCTGGCGGTGGTGACGGCGCAGCGGTTGCTGCCGGTGATGAGCAGCGCGCGAGCGCCCAGCGTCACCAGCTGCGAGGCCGTCTGACGCAGCGTGCCCTCATCAGAGTCCGCGTGCGGCGCCTCCAGCCACAGGTCGCGCGCGGGGAACAGGTTGACGATGAAGGTGCCGCCGCCGCGAGACAGCAGCCCCAGCTCGCGCACCACCAGCCAGCCGCCGCCCGTGTCGTTGCGGAAGGTGGAAACGCCGTAGCCCAGCTTCGCCAGGTCCTGCACCCCCTGCGCCGTCGGGCCTTCGGTGAGCAGCGCGCGGAAGGCGCCCTCGAACGCGGCGAGCTCCGTGCCGCCCGGCTCCTTGAAGCCGCCGCTGTTGGCCGCGGTGATGGGGGCCGTCTGCAGCCACGTCGTCAGGTTGCCCGCCAGGCTGGTCAGCGAGCTGAGCGGTGAGCACACGCTCGTCGAGGGAGCGGGCGTGGTGACGACCGGCGTCCCGGTCGTGGGGGTCTGGCTCACGTCCTCCACGGGCGCGGGCGAAGCAGGCGTCTGGACAGAGGTCCCCGGAGCGGACGCGGAGGGAGACTCCGCCACGGCCGTGCTCGTTCCCGGGCCGGCATTGCCGCAAGCGGCCGCGAGGAGCAGGAGGCAGGACAAGGACATGCGCAGGGGAGGGGACAAGGACATGGTCCTCTCCCGAACAGCACGCCCTGCGCATGCATTCGCATCCCGTCAATCCGGGATGACAGCCGGAGCGGGGCTCGAGTGCCCGTCCGCCCTAGGTCGCCTGCCTGCTCAAGGCAGGGTCCGCAGCAGTCCCTCCGCGTCGGGTGCGCCCCAGCCGGTGGGGATGTCCCAGCCCGGCCCGGCTTCGTACTGCTTGTCGGTGTAGCCCTCCGTGATGTCGCGGAACGTCTTCTGGACGGTGGGCAGCGTGTAGAGCTGCGAGTTGAGCCAGCCCACCGGCGGCTTCGCCTCCTCCGAGCGCGCGCCGTTCACCACCGCGACGAGCCCCGCGAAGATGGGCGACGCGAACGACGTGCCGGTGTTGGGCGAGGTGACGCCCAGCCACGTGTACCAGTAGCCCGTGTCCGCGTTGAGCGCGACGTCCACCACCGCGCGTTTGGCGGGCAGCGGGACGAGGCCCTTCTGCCACTCGGGCGTGGTGAAGGAGCGGCTGATGCCGGAGCCGGAGTAGTACCAGGCCTTCTCGCCCGTCACCGTCATGCCGTTCATCTTCAACTGTGTGCCGCCCACGGCGGTGACGTACGGACTGGAGCCCGGCGTGTCCACGCCCGCGGAGTCGCCGCTCGCGGCGGTGACGGTGATGCCCAGGGCGGCGGCCATCATGCCGGACGCGCTGTACTGCTCGTGCACGGCGCGCGGCTCGGAGTCCTCGCGGTGGGCGAAGGACGTGGTGATGACGGACACCTCGCCGCGGCCAATGGCCTCGTTGAAGGTGAAGAGCATGGACGTGTTGCGCGCGTCCGGGCCCATGTAGACGAGGACGTCCGCCTTGGGCGCCATCGCCGCGGCCCACTCCACGTCCAGCGTGCCCTCTCGGTAGCGCGTGACGGGCGGCTCCATCGTCTGGATGACCTTCGGGTCCTCGCGCTCGATGCCCCACATCTTCCAGAAGGCGCGCACGTCCTTCCACCGGAAGCCGGCGCCAATCACCACGCCCAGCTTCGTGCCCTGGCCCTGGTGGCCCTGCGCGTAGAGCGAGTCCACGTTGTACGCGCGCGCCACCTGCTGCGGCGTGAGGCCCTTGCTGACGGGGTCCGGCTTGTCCGTGGACGGCTGGCCGAACTCGCCCGGCATCGCGCCCGTCTCCGCCGGCAGGTCCAGCGCGACGAGGGCGTGGATGCGCTGCTGCACGAACGTGGGGGCCTTGAGGGTCTCCGTGAGGCCGTAGACGTCGTGCGGATCATTCCCGCCCTGGGGCGACTTGCGCTCCAGGATGCGCAGCTTCACGCCGAAGGCCTTGTTGAACTGGCCCACCGTCCCCACGAACTGCACCAGCAGCCGGTTGGTGGCGACGAAGGGCACCTGCATGCCCTGGGTCTTCAGCCAGTCCGTGACGAGGGTGACGTCCTTCTCCCGCGGGGCGTGCTTCGCCATCCACTCGGACTGCGTCATGTACTTGCGGAAGCCGGAGCCGCCCGGCTTGTAGATGTCCGCGATGCGCTGCTCGAGCGCGCGCTCGTCGCGGATGGGGAAGGACACCAGCCCCCGGATGAGGTCCGTCTCCGGCGCCTCGCCCTTGTCCGTGTAGACACCCGGCAGGGGCGCCGGGACGCCGTCCGTCGTCGGGATGGGCGTGGGGTCCAGCACCTCCGCCTCCGGATCCGGCGGCGGCTCCACCACCTCGGGCTCCGGCGGAGGACTTCCGGGCGGAGGCCGGGCGGTATCGGAGTCGGGAAGGGTGGGCGCGCCCTCCACCGGCGCGGGCCCGGGAGGCCGCGGCTTGCCCACCGACGCCAGCCGGTCCGAGTCGCGGCATCCGCTCAACCACCCCGCCAGCAGAAGAACACCCGTCAGGATGACTCCGCGCTTCATGGCTCCCCCAGCCTGGAGTGACCCGCCTCGGGTCCCCCGCACCCCAGCCGTCCTCTTCCTGAGGACGTCGCCCCTTGTGCGCCTGCAAGGTGTGCGCGATTGCCCTGAGAGGCAACTGTCGTGGACAGGTAAATCGCGGCTACACTGTTGGCACTTCTTTGCCCATCCCCATGCGGCTGCCGACAGTCCTCCTGCCCTTCCTCCTCCTGCTGCCGTGCGCCGCGCTGGCGCAGGGGGACTCGCGCATCACCTTCCTGGGTCGTCAGTTGGAGAAGGGGAAGGATCCGCGTGCGCGCTCCCAGGCCGCGCTGGTGCTCGGCGCCACCGAGGACCCTGAAGCGGTGACGCCCCTGTGCGGCGGCCTCAAGGACCCCAGCGAGCTGGTGCGCGCGGCGGTGGCCAAGGGGCTGGGCGCGCTGCTGGAGCCCAAGGGGCTCGACTGCCTCCAGGCGGTGCAGGGGGAGGCGGACGCCGCGGTGCAGGCGGCGGTGGCCGAGTCCATCAAGGCCATCAAGGCGTACCAGGCGCGCCGGCCGCGCTTCTATCTCGCGCTGGACGCGCTGAAGGACAAGACGGGCACCGTGCCCGCGGACCTGGTGAAGGTGACGGAGGCGCGGCTCCGCTCCAAGCTGGTGCGCCGGGGCGCGATGATGGCGCCGGAGAAGGAGTCGAAGGCGGCGGCGAAGGGCGCGCTCAAGAAGCTGGGCGTCCACGGCTACCGCATCACGGCGGAGATCCAGGCGACGGCCAGCGGAGGCCTGCGCCTGGCCATCCTGTGCATGACGTATCCGGAGCAGTCCCTGATGGGACAGGTGGAAGTGAACGCCGCGGGGGCTCCGCCCGCGGACCTGTTGAAGGCCTTGATCCCCAAAGCCATCGAGGAAGCCGCCGCGACCTTCGACTGGAGCAGCGAGACATGACGACGACCACGGCCCAGGCCCCGACGACGAAGCGCCGCTGGCGCAACTTCCTGCTCGACGCGCCCTTCCAGCTGAAGCTCACCGCGTACATCGTCGGCGTGTCGCTGGTGCTGGCGGCGCTCCTGGGCATCTTCCTGGTGCGCGCGGCGAACTCGCTGATGCACGAGACGGCGACGGCGGTGGACGCCCGCTCGCGCGCGGCGGAGGTGAGCCGCGAGCTGTCCGGAGCCACGCTCTCCAACGAGCTGATGGCCCACATGAACGACCCGGCGTTCGAGAAGCAGTTCCGCGAGCAGGCGCAGGCCATCGACGCCCAGTACGAGGAGGAGCGCGCGGCCATCGTCGCGCAGCGCGCGGAGCTGGAGCGTCACCAGCACCTGACGTGGTGGGTGCTGGGCGGCTGCCTGGTGACGTTCATCGTGGTGGTGGCGCTGACGACCATCGTGGTGACGCACCGGATGGCGGGCCCGCTCTTCCGCATCAAGCGCATGATGCGCGAGGTGGCGGAGGGCCGCCTGAACCCGCCGCAGCACGGCCTGCGCGAAGGCGACGAGCTGCAGGACGTCTTCGAGGCCGCGCGGGACATGACCCAGCGGCTGCGCGCGCAGCAAACCGAGGATGCGCGCGCGCTGTCGGAGGCCCTGGCCCAGGCGAAGACGAGCGGCGCCACGGGCCCCTGGGTGGACGAGCTGAGCGCCCTGGAGGCGCGCTACCGCGAGCGGCTGGCGCGGTAGGGCAGGGCCGCGGGGCTCACACCCGAGCGGTGTCCGCGGTGAGCCCCATCTGCAAGAGCTCCGAGTGGAGCATCAGCCGCGCCTGCGCCCACGGCAGCGCGACGACGCGGTAGCCCGCGAGCGCCTGGAGCAAGAGCGGCCGGTAGCTCGCGTGTCCGGGGTCGGCGATGACGACGATGCCCCGGTCCGTGGTGGAGCGGATGAGCCGCCCGACGCCCTGGCGCAGCAGCAGCAGCGCGCGCGGCAGCCGGTACTGGAGGAAGCCCAGGTACTCGTTGCCGGCCTTGGCCAGCGGCTCCTCGCGAGCGGCCACCAGCGGCCGGGACGCCGGCTCCAGCGGCAGCTTGTCGATGAAGACACACCCCACGCCGCGCCCGGGGATGTCCACGCCCTGCCAGAAGCTCTTGGTGCCCAAGAGCACCGTGCCCGTGTCGCGCTCCTGCCGCGCCGCCAGCGAACGGCCGTGCCCGCGCGACTGGCGCAGCACTTCGATGCCGTGCGGCTCCAGCCGTGCCTGCACCTCGCGCGCCACGCGCTCCAGCCGCCGCGTGGAGGCGAACAGGCCCAGCACCCGTCCGCCCATCACCTGCGCCAGGCCGGAGATGCGCCCGGAGGCCCAGTCGATGAACGGCTCCTCATGTGCGCGCGGCGCGTCCGTCACCAGCACCACCAGCGCCTGCTGTCCCAGGTGGAACGGCGAGGGGGCGCGCATCAGCGGCGGCCTCAGCCCCAGCCGCTTCAGCACGAAGGGCACGCCGTCCCCGGTGCCCAGCGTGGCGGACGCCATCACCAGCGCGCGCTTGTTCGCGGCGAAGTCCTTCGCCACGGACTCCGACACGTCCACCGGCTGCGCGCCCACGCTCCAGCGGCCCTTGCGAGGCTCCGCCCGCGCCGCGTAGCAGCGCTTGATGTCCGCGTCTCCGGCCAGCTCTCCCGCGAGCACCGACAGCTCGCCCAGCTCCGTGGTGGCGCCGGCCAGCTCCCGCTCCAGCGACGGCTGCTTCACCGCCAGCTCCGGCAGCGCCGCGAGGACGCGCACCGACAAGAGCGTGTGCACCCGCTGCAGCGCCGTGCGCACCGCCACCAGTCCCTCGCGTACGGGCTCCCAGGCGGGCAGGGCGCGCACCGCGTCCGTCACCCGCAGCTCCGGCGCGTAGGCCGCGTCGTCCGCATCCTCACCGGGCATCGCCGCCGCGGGCTCGCAGAGGGCCGTCACCTGCTCGCCCAGCACGCGCGCCTCCTGGAGCAGCGCGCGCAGGCTGTCGTCCACCTCGGACATCAGCACGCGGGACTCGTCCCGGCGCGTGGCGGCGAGCGCCCGGCGCAGCTCCGCGAAGAGGCCCCGGCGCCCGTCGCGCCCGTGCAGCCGCTCCGTGAGGCGCAGGAAGGCCAGGTCCGACAGCTCCACCGTGAGCGCGGTGGTGGCCACGTCCTCCAGCTCGTGCGCCTCGTCCAGCACCAGGTGGTCCAGGCGCCCGTAGCGCGCGGGCCACGCGAACGCGAGCGACTGGTTGATGACCAGCACGTCCGCCTCGCGCGCCTGCGCCACCGCCGAGTGGTAGAAGCACTTGTGGTGATGCGGGCACCGCTCGCCCAGCGTCGTCGCCGCCTCGGAGCGCACCGCCGGCACCAGCCCGTGCATCCCCGGGAAGCGCTCGCGGAACCAGTGGCTCAGCCGGTCCAGGTCCCCGTCCACGCTGCGGCGCAGGTACGCGCGCACATAGGCCCGGGGCGCCCGCGCCGAGTGGTTCATCCCCGGCTCCACGCGCGTGGCCTCCAGCGCGCGGCGGCGGCACAGGTAGTTCGTCTGCCCCTTGAGCAGCGCGTAGCCGAAAGCGCCGCCCGTGGCCTGGTGCAGCCGGGGCAGGTCCTTCTCCAGCAGCTGGTCCTGGAGCGTCTTCGTGTGGGGTGCCACGCCCACCTTCAGCCCGTTGCGCGCGGCGAAGAGCGCCGCGGGCGTGAGGTACGCCAGCGACTTGCCCGTGCCCGTGCCGGCCTCCACCGCCACCTGCCCGCCGTCCGACAACGTGCGCGCCACCGCCTGCGCCATCTCCAGCTGCGCGGGCCGGGACAGGAACCCGCCGCTCCGCTCCAGCGCGCCGCCCGGCCCCAGGATCTGCGCCACCTCCTCCGGCCGCACCGGCAGCGGCGTCGCGTCCAGCTCGGGCTCCGGAGGCGGCCTGCCGCCATTCGCGCGCTTGCGCTCCGGCCGCGCGCGCAGGAAGCCGCCCGTCGCCTCCAGGTTCAGCGGCACCGGCGTGGCCCGGCACACCTCCCACAGCCGGGAGAGCAGCTCCAGGAGGGGCCGCGCCTCCGCGTCCATCGCCAGGTCGCGAGCATCCTCTTCCGACATCGCGTCCAGCAGCGGCGTGGGCCCCAGCGCCGCGCGGGCCCGAGGGTCCATGGTGGACAGCAGGTCCGCCACGTCCTCCGCGCGACCGTCACGCGCGCAGCCGTCCAGCGCGTGCACCAGCACCGCGTGCACCGCCACGCAGTCATGGAGCGCGCGGTGCGGCTGCTGCGAGCCCAGCTTCGCCCACCGCATCAGCGACTCCAGCGAGTGGCTGGGCAGCTCCGGGTGCAGGTAGTGCATGAGCTCGCACGAGTCGAGCACCGGCACCCCACCGAGCACGTCCGGCAGGAAGCCCTTCTCGAACGGGGCGTTGTGCGCCACCACCGTCCAACCCTTGAGCCGCTCCCGAAGCTCACCGCGCTCCGCGTCGAAGCGGGGCTGCCCGGCGAGCTGCGCGTCGGAGAGGCCGGTGAGCCGGCGGATGGTGAGGTTCAGCGGGCGGGAGGCCGAATACAGCCGGGAGAAGCGGTCCACCTCCCGGCCATGCTCGAAGAAGAGGCACCCGACCTCGATGACCTCGTCCACGCGGGGGTCGAGCCCCGTCGTTTCGAGGTCCAGGAAGACGTGCCGGGTGAAGAGCTCCGAGCTGCCCATGCAGGCGCGCGAGCCTACCCGCCCGGCCGGACATCGCCAGTTAACGAGCGCCCGCGCTCAGTCCACGATGAACGTGCCGGCGATCATCTTCCCCATCGCGCAGCCGTACTTCAGCGTCCCGGACTGGTTCGGCGTGAAGGCAATCTCCACCGGCGTGTCCAGGGGCAGCTTCGCGTCGATTCTATACTCGTCCATCACCAACTCGGTGGCGCACGTCAGGTCCGTCTTGCGCGTCACCACCAGCTTCACCGGCTCGCCCTTCTTGAGCTGCACCGGAGACGGCTCGAAGCCCTTCTCCGTGACGGCCAGGTCCACCACGTGCACGCCGTTCTCCCGCCGCCCCACCTCCTGCGTGCCGGACTCCTTCGCGGAGGACTCCTTCGAGCACGCCTGCTGCGAGGCCCCCGCGAGGACCGCCGCCGCGGTGAGCGCGAGCCAGGGCTTGATGATGCGGGAGAAGAAGGGGCGCATGAGTGGGGCTCCAGGGGGAGGAAGGAAAACGGGCGGCCCGCCCGTGAAGGCGAAGGCCGCCCGGAGGTAACGGCACCGCGCGCCGTTTTCAGCCCGCGGCGTCGGGCTTCGACTCCGCGGCGTCGCCGGAGGCGGCCTCGGCCGGAGCCGGGGGCGCGTCGAAGCGCAGCAGCGCGTGCAGCGGGATGAACAGCTCGTGCCCGGGCTCACCCAGGAGCACGTCGAAGCGGCCCACGCGCAAGAGCGGCGCCTCCACCGTGATGCCGTTGCGCAGCACCAGCTTCACCGTCTGCCCGATGTGCGGCAGGAACGGCCGGGGGTCCGAGTAGGGGCGCTTGTCCGGCTGCCGCGCCACCTGCGCCGGCTTCTGCGTGAGCTTCGCGTCGCGCTCCAGGTTCGGCATCAGCCGCTCCCAGTCACCCCTGCGCGCGATGAGCACCACCTGGAGCTTCTCCAGCCGGCCCGTGCGCTCGAAGGTGAAGGCGATGGCCTCCTCCGCCAGCAGCGTGTCCAGGAGCGACCGCTCCGCCAGCACCACTGACAGCTCGGTCTTCTGCTCGATGAAGGCGCCCAGGAAGTCCGCGACGAGCGCGTTGTCCACCTGGCCGCGCGCCTGCTTGATGGCCGCCTTGCGCTGGCTGCGCTCCTTGCGCGCCATGAACTCCTGCACCGTCAGGCCGCTCTGCAGGATGCCGAACGCGTCGCCCAGCGACAGGCCCGGTGTCTGGCCCATGAGCTCGTACACCTGGTCGAAGCGCTTCGCCTCCTCGGCGTGCAGCTTGCGCCAGATGCGCGCCTTCATCTTCCCTTCCAGCTCACCCTTGGCGATGCGCGCCGGCACGTGCTCGCGCGTGGCCAGCGCCAGGATCTGCTCCGGCGTGGGCGGCGGACGCGGCGTGCTCGGGCGCGGCGCGAAGCGGCCCGGAGGCCCGCCCGAGCGCGGAGGCCCACCCACGCCAGGACCCCGGGGCGGCGGACGCGACGCGCCCGGCGTGAAGCCCGGAGCGGACGCACCGGACGGCCGGGGTGGAACCCCGGGGGTCGTCGCGGGGCCCGCCGGACTCGGAGCCGGGCGGGGCGGGGCGGCGGACGCACCCGTGGGCGCCACGGGCATGGACGGCCGGGGCGGCATGGGGGAAAGGCCACCGGGCCGGGGCGTGGGCGCCACGCCCGGGGTGGGACGGGGCGCGGGCGTCGCGCGCGGCGCGGCTTCCGCGGCGGGGGCGGAGGGCGCCACCGGCGTGGGCCGGGGCGTGGGCCTCGGCGTGGGGGAGGGGGTGGGGGCGGCCGAGGACGGAGCCACCGGGGCGCCGGGCGTCGTGCCCGGCCTCCGGATGACTTCGACTGCGGGGGCCACCCGCCGTGTCTTCCTGTCGTTCACGGTTGTACGTTACCTGATGCGCGGGGCCCGGGCATGCCAGGGCTCACGGCTGGGGGGATGCTGAAAAGTCCACCTTCCACCCGGACGGCTCCCTCACCATCCGGACCTCGCCCGACCTTCCCGCCGAGCGCACGACCACGGTCGCCACGTCGCCCTCCTGCCGGACCAGCGAAACCTCTTGAACATCCGCCGGTGCCGGGACATTCGCGAAGAACAGCGCGAGCGGCTCTGCCTTCACCATGCCCCCTGACGCATCGCTCACCTGCTGGGCCCGCGTCTTGAGGCCCTCTTGAGTCTGCTGGGACAGCCCCGCGTAGGCCTTGGGCCACTCTCCACGTTGCACGTGCCGGTGGAACGTCTGGTAAGCCCCCACGGGGGTATCCGGCTGAATCCGATTGCAGCCGCCCAGGGCAAGAAGGGCAAACAGCAGCCAGGTCGTCATCGCGAGCGGGCGCATGGGGGCTCCGATTTAGGTCAAACCGCCGCCGTGGGGAAGCGGGAGGTACGTCACGCCGCGTGCTGGTGGACGCGGTTGCGGCCCGTCCCCTTGGCCGAATACAGGCTCGCGTCCGCCGCGCGCAGCAGCGCCTCCGTACCCTGCAGGTCGTCCGCGGGCACCGTCGCCACGCCCAGGGACGCCGTCAGCCGCACCTCCTGCGACATTCCGTCCGGCGCCTTCCACGTCAACTCCAGCCGCTCAATCGCCTCGCGCACCCGCTCGCATGCCCGCAGCGCGTCCTGGGGGGCCGCCTCCGGCAGGAGCGCGATGAACTCCTCGCCGCCGTAGCGGGCCAGCAGGTCCACCTCCCGCAGCGTCGCGCGCGCCGTCTGCGCCACCGCGCGCAGGACCTCATCACCAAAAGGGTGCCCGAAGGTGTCGTTGATGCGCTTGAAGTGGTCGATGTCCAGCATCACCAGCGACAGGGGCGAGCGGTACCGGCGCGAGCGCATGAACTCCTCGCTCAGCCGCTCCTCGAAATAGCGCCGGTTGAACAGTCCGGTGAGCGCGTCCGTGCGGCTGAGCGCGAGCAGCTCCTGCCGGCGGCGGTCCAGCTCCCGGTTGGCCCACTCCAGCTCGCGGTTCTTCTCCAGCAGCGCGTCCTGCAGCGCCTTGAGCCGCAGCATGGACTTCACGCGCGCGCCCAGCTCCAGCATGTCGAAGGGCTTCACCAGGTAGTCGTCCGCGCCCAGCTCCAGCCCCTCCACCTTGCCCGCCGCCTGCCGGGCCGTCATCAGGATGACCGGGATGAAGCCGAAGCCGCCCTCGCCCGCGTTCGCCTTGACGATGCGGCACACCTCCACGCCGCCCAGGCCCGGCATCTCCACGTCCATCACGATGAGGTCCGGCCTCCCGGCGCGGATGGCGGACAGCGCCTGCGCTCCGTCCAGCGCTTCCTTGAAGACGTAGCCGTGCGGGGCCAGGCCCTCGCGCACGTGGCGGATCTGCGCCGGATCATCATCCACGATGAGCACGGTGCGCCCGGCGAAGTCGTTCGCGGGGCCGCTTCGGCGCGCGCCCTCCGGCGTCCGTTTCCTTTCGGCTTCCGGCATGAGGCGCCCACCCCCCAACAGGATGCGGTCGTGGCCAACGTCACGAGTGTCCCCCGTAGCGGGAACCCTGTGGGTGGATTCTCCTCCGGGTGAGGGGCGCTGCCAAGGGCCCACCCGGACGCCGGAGGGCGCGGAAGGCCCCCGACGTCCACGGCCTGACACGCGACCGCGGGACTACGGCGCGGGTTTCACCAGTCGTGCGCGGTAGACGGGTTCTCCGGACGCCAGGTAGCGGCGCTCGCGGGTGGAGGGCACCTCCTCCGGGTCGTACGGGTGGAACACGCCCGCGCCCAGCGGATTGTGGAAGCCCGCTCCTTCGAGGATCTCCAGCATGGCCACCGCGCGGTCCTGCACGTCGGTGCGCATGTCGAAGCGGCCGCCGGGCTTGAGCAGCCCCAGCATCACCTTCGCGAACTGCGGCTGCACGACGGCCCGCTTGGCGTGCGAGCGCTTCCACCACGGGTCGGGGAACTGCAGGTGGATGACGTCCAGGGACCCGGGCGCGAAGATGCGCGGCACCACGAAGCGCGCGTCGGATTCGATGACGCGCAGGTTCTTCATGCCCGCCTTCTCCGCGCGCGCCTGCGTGTCGCGCGCGTACTTCTTGCGCCACTCGAAGGCCACGAAGCGCACGCCGGGGTTTCTGCGGCAGTACTCCAGCGCGTGTCCGCCCGCCCCGGAGCCGATCTCCAGCTCCAGCGGCCCGGTGAAGCCGAACTCGGCGTCCCAGTCCGGGGGCGCATCCAGGGGGACGAACTTGAGGCCGACCGGATCAGGGAGCAGGGCAGGGCGCATGGCGGGGACGGGGGGCCTCTAACCATGGAGCCGCGTGGGTTGGCCAGGGCAAAAGCGCGCGGGGTGGTATAGGGAAGGGCCATGAAGGTCTTCCAGTCCGTGACCGAGGCGGGCCGCCAGCTGCAGGGGCAGGCTCTCGCGCTGGGCAACTTCGACGGGGTGCACGTGGGCCACCAGGCCCTCTTCGCGGAAGCGCTGCGCCACGCCCCCGCGAACGCGCTCACCTTCCAGCCCCACCCGGGCAAGGTGCTCCAGCCGGACCTGGCGCCCAAGCTGATCACCCTGTTGCCGCGCAAGCTGGAGCTGCTCGCCGCGTGCGGCCTGTCCCACGTGGTGGTGCAGCCCTTCACCCGCGACTACGCGCGCTCCATGCCCCAGGACTTCGAGGCCGCCCTCTTCGACAGCCTGGGCGTGGGCCACGTCGTCGTGGGCAGCGACTACACCTATGGCGCCCAGCGCGCCGGTACCGTCTCCACGCTGCGCGACGCCGCGGCGAAGCGCGGGGCCCAGGTGCACGTGGTGCAGGCGGTGAACGTGGACGGCGTGGTCGCGTCCTCGTCGCGGATCCGCGAGTACATCCTGGAGGGCCGCGTGGGCGCCGCCAGGCGCCTGCTCGGACGCCCGTTCGACCTGGACGGCACGGTGGTGTCCGGCGCGGGCCGCGGGCGCACCATCGGCTTTCCCACCGCCAACGTGGACACGCAGAACGAGCTGCGGCCCGCGCCCGGTGTGTACGCCATCCGCGTGCGCCTCCTGTCCGAAGCGGACGGGCCGTGGCGGCCGGGGGCGGCCAACATCGGCGTGAAGCCCACCTTTGGTGGCACGGAGGTCACAATCGAGGCGCACCTCCTGGACTTCACGGGGGACCTCTACGGAAAGGAGCTGCGGGTGCAGTTCCTGGAGCGGCTGCGGCCCGAGCAGCGCTTCGGCTCCGCCGCCGAGCTGGTGGGTCAAATCAAACGCGACGTGGAAGCCGCCCGCACCGTGGTGGCGCGCGGCGACGGGTAGGGCCTTCACGCGCCTTCCCCACAGGGCCTGGGGCAGCAAGGGAGCACGCCAGGGCGCCTTGACAGGCTGCGCATCGGTTTCCTCTAATCCGGGAGGATCCGTGCCAGGGCTTCAGGCCCCTGGCGCACGGCATCCTATCCCCCCTCGGGTCCCGCTGACAGCCGGGGCTCTGGCTGTTTCCTCCTCACGCTCAAAGAGGCATCCCAGAAATGTCCGGTCGACTCGGTGAATTGCTGGTGCGCGAGAACCTCATCTCCGTCCAGCAACTCCGCAAGGCGCAGGAGGAGCAGCAGAAGAGTGGCGCGCGCATCGGCACGGCGCTCATCAAGACGGGCGCCATCGAGGAGTCGAAGCTCACCGACTTCCTGTCGAAGCAGTACGGCGTGCCGGCCATCAACCTGAAGGACTTCGACATTGATCCGGACATCATCAAGCTCGTGCCCAAGGAAGTGGCCGAGAAGCACTTGGTGATCCCGGTCAACCGCGCGGGGCCCTCGCTCATCGTGGCCATGTGCGACCCGTCCAACATCTTCGCCGTGGACGACCTGAAGTTCCTCACCGGCTACAACATCGAAGCCGTCGTCGCGTCCGAAATCTCCATCCGCGAATCGATCGAGCGGTACTACGCGGAGAAGGGCCCCTCGCTGGAGGACATCGTCGGCGACGTGGGCGACGACATCGAGGTCGCCAAGGAGGAGCAGGAGAACCTGGATGAGATGGCCAAGGCCGCGGACGACGCGCCCGTGGTCAAGCTGGTGAACCTCATCCTCATGGACGCCATCAAGAAGCGCGCGTCCGACATCCACATCGAGCCGTACGAGAAGGACTTCCGGGTCCGCTTCCGCATCGACGGCGTGATGTACGAGGTGATGCGCCCGCCCATGAAGCTGCGCAACGCCATCACCAGCCGTCTGAAGATCATGGCGTCGCTGGACATCTCCGAACGGCGCCTGCCGCAGGACGGCCGCATCAAGATCAAGATCGGCGGCGGCAAGGAGATGGACTTCCGCGTGAGCGTGTGTCCCACGCTCTTCGGCGAGAAGGTCGTCATGCGCTTGCTCGACAAGAGCAACCTGCAGCTGGACATGACGAAGCTGGGCTTCGACGCGCAGCCGCTGGCCTGGTTCAAGGAGGCCATCGACCGGCCCTACGGCATGGTGCTGGTGACGGGCCCCACGGGCTCCGGCAAGACGACGACGCTGTACTCCGCGCTCTCCAGCCTCAACGACGTGGGCACCAACATCTGCACCGCGGAGGACCCGGTCGAGTTCAACTTCGCCGGCATCAACCAGGTGCAGATGCACGACGACATCGGCCTGAACTTCGCGGCCGCGCTGCGCTCCTTCCTCCGCCAGGACCCCGACATCATCATGATCGGTGAGATCCGCGACTTCGAGACGGCGGAGATCGGCGTGAAGGCGGCGCTCACGGGCCACCTGGTGCTCTCCACGCTGCACACCAACGACGCCCCGGGCACGGTCAGCCGTCTGCTCAACATGGGCATCGAGCCGTTCCTCGTGACGGCGTCGCTCAACCTCATCCTCGCCCAGCGTCTGGCGCGCCGCCTGTGCCCGGCCTGCAAGCGCCCCGCGGAGAAGGTGGACGAGCAGGCCCTCATCGACGCGGGCATCCCGCCGGACAAGATGGGCACCTTCACCATGTACGAGAAGGTCGGCTGCCGCGAGTGCAACGACCGCGGCTACCGCGGCCGCGTGGCCATCTACGAGGTCATGCCCTTCTGGGACGGCCTCAAGGAGCTGGTCATCAACGGCGCCTCCGCCGCGGAGCTCAAGCAGGAGGCCATCCGGCTGGGCATGAGCAGCCTGCGCATGAGCGCGCTCAAGAAGCTCATGGACGGCATGACCACCCTGGAAGAGGTCGTGGGCAACACCGCGCCGGACCGCTTCTAATCACCCCACTTCCTCCACCCCACCTCTCCCCCGACAGGACACGCATCCGTGGCCAACCTGCACCAGCTCCTCAAGGCGATGGTCGAGAAGGGCTCTTCCGACCTCCACATCACCACCGGCTCGCCGCCGCAGCTGCGCGTGGACGGTGAGCTCGTCCCGCTCAAGACGGCGCCGCTCACGCCCGTGGAGACCAAGCAGCTCTGCTACTCCATCCTCACGGACGCCCAGAAGCACAAGTTCGAGGAGGAGAACGAGCTGGACCTGTCGTTCGGCGTGAAGGGCCTGTCGCGCTTCCGCGCGAACATCTTCATGCAGCGCGGCGCGGTGGCCGGCGCGTTCCGGACCATTCCCTTCAAGATTTTGACCTTCCAGGAGCTGGGCCTGCCGCCGGTGGTGGCGGAGCTGGTGAAGAAGCCGCGCGGCCTCATCCTGGTGACGGGCCCCACGGGCTCCGGCAAGTCCACCACGCTGGCCTCGATGATCGACAAGATCAACACCGAGCGTCATGAGCACATCATGACCATCGAGGACCCCATCGAGTACCTGCACCCGCACAAGAACTGCCTGGTGAACCAGCGCGAGGTCGGTGCGGACACACGCAACTTCAAGACGGCCCTCAAGTACATCCTCCGCCAGGACCCGGACGTGGTGCTCGTCGGCGAGTTGCGCGACCTGGAGACCATTGAAGCGGCGCTCACCATCGCGGAGACGGGCCACATCTGCTACGCGACGCTGCACACCAACAGCGCGGTGCAGACCATCAACCGCATCCTGGACGTCTTCCCGCCGTACCAGCAGCCCCAGGTGCGCGCGCAGCTGTCCTTCGTGTTGGAGGGCGTGATGAGCCAGGCGCTCGTCGCCAAGCAGGGCGCCCCGGGCCGCGTGCTGGCCCTGGAGGTCATGGTGCCCAACCCCGCCATCCGGAACCTCATCCGCGAGGACAAGGTCCACCAGATCTACTCCTCCATGCAGGTGGGCCAGGCGAAGTACGGCATGCAGACGTTCAACCAGGCGCTCGCCGCGCTCCTGGCGCGCCGGCTCATCTCCCAGGACGAGGCCTTCGGCCGTTCCTCCGACCCGGAGGAACTGCGCAACATCCTCGCCACGGGCGGTGCGCCAGGGGGAGCCCAGCGGCCGGCCGGGGGAGCGGGCGCCCGTTAGTTTTGGGGCATGAAAATCACAGGTTAGACTCCTCGCCCTCCCCGGAGGTCCCGTCATGGCAGCACCGGCAGTGCAGCAGAAGGCGACAGCGTCCAAGAAGAACACGGCCCAGTTCCTCTGGGAGGCGAAGACCAAGAGCGGGGAGAACAAGAAGGGTGAGATGGAGGCCTCGGACATCGAGGCCGTCAACGCGCGCCTGAAGTCCCTGGGGCTCAACCCGACCAAGGTCCGCAAGAAGGGCGCGCTCGACATGGAGCTGGCCCTGCCGGGCCTCCAGGGCGTGACCGGCAAGGACATCCTCATCTTCACCCGTCAGTTCGCGACGATGATCGACGCGGGCCTGCCGCTGGTGCAGTGCTTGGACATCCTCGCCAGCCAGATGGACAACCCCGCCTTCAAGAAGGTGGTGTTCGCCATCAAGGGCAAGGTGGAGCAGGGCAGCACCTTCGCGGACGCGCTCAAGGAACACCCCAAGGTCTTCGACGAGCTCTACGTGCAGCTGTGCGCCGCGGGCGAGGTGGGCGGTATCCTCGACACCATCCTCAACCGGCTCGCCGCCTACCGTGAGAAGAACGAGAAGCTCAAGGCGAAGGTCAAGGGCGCCATGACCTACCCGTCGGTGGTCATCCTGGTGGCCATCGGCGTGACGGCGCTGCTGCTGCTCAAGGTGACGCCCGTCTTCGAGAAGATGTTCGCGGACTTCGGCTCGCAGCTGCCGGGCCCCACGCAGGTGGTGGTGGACCTGTCGAAGCTCGCGCAGGCGTACTTCATCCACGCCGTCGTCGGCATCGCCGCGCTCGTCTTCTCCTTCAGCTGGAGCTACAAGCAGCCCAAGGGCCGCAAGTTCTGGGACAAGACGTTCCTCAAGCTGCCCCTGTTCGGTGACGTGCTTCGCAAGGTGGCGGTGGCGCGCTTCACGCGCACGCTGGGCACGATGATCTCCTCCGGCGTGCCCATCCTGGACGCGCTGGACGTCACGGCGAAGACGGCCGGCAACCGCACGGTGGAAGAGGCCATCTACTACGTGCGCGGGAAGATCGCCGAGGGCAAGAACATCGCGGGTCCGCTGCTGGAGACCAAGGTGTTCCCGTCCATGGTGGTGCAGATGATTGGCGTCGGTGAGGCGACGGGCGCCATGGACACGATGCTCAACAAGATCGCCGACTTCTACGACGACGAAGTGGACACGGCCATTGGCGCGCTGACGTCGATGATCGAACCGCTGCTGATGGTGTTCCTCGGCGGCGTGGTGGGTGGCTTCCTCATCGCCATGTACCTGCCCATCTTCAACCTTGCCGGCGCGATCAAGTAGCGCGCGCCCGGGTCGTTCCCCGTCGGGCGTGGCGCCGGGCCTGGGGCCCCGCCTGGTGTGGTTGGTGTTGTTCCGCACCGTCGCGGCGAGCCTGTCGCTCGTCGTGACGGTGGCCCGGCTCCTGACGCAGCCCGCGCAGGAGCCCAGCCGGGCGGACTCGCTGTCGTTCATGGTCATCGCGGGCGCGTACGTCCTGACGGTGGTGACGGGCCTGCGGCTGCGCCGGGGCACCGCGGGACGGCTGGACGCCATGGTGACGGTGGCGGGCGACGTGCTCATCGCCACCGGGCTCGTCTACCTGAGCGGTGGCGCGGACTCGCCGCTGACGTTCCTCTACAGCCTGGCCGTGATTGGCGCGGCGGTGGTCCTGGACTGGCGGGGCGCGCTGGTGGCCGCGGCCGTGTCCACGTTCGTCTTCACGGCGCTCCTGCTCGTGATGCGGCTCACCACGCCCGTGGACGCGGTGGCGGTCCCCCCGGCGCGCGTGCTCTTCGTGCTGGGCAGCAACGCGCTGGCGCTGGTGCTCATCGCCGTGCTGTCCGGCTACCTGTCGCGCCAGCTGTCCGCCACGGGCGGCGCGCTGTCACAGAGCGAGGCGGACCTGCGCCGGCTGGGGCGGCTGCAGCAGCTCATCCTGTCCTCCATGCCGTCGGGGCTCGTCACCTGCGACGCGGAGCGGCGCGTCACCTTCCTCAACACGGCGGCCCACGGCATCCTCCAGGTCCAGGACACCGCGTCCGTGGTGGGGCTCCCCCTGGAAGCGCTATTGCCTGGGGTGTCCACGCTGGGGCCGCGCGCCACCCGGGGCGAGCTGCGGGTGCGGACGCCCGGAGGCAACCGGGTGCTGGGCCTGTCGGTGTCGCCGCTGGAGGGCGAGGCGGGCGCGCTGCTGATTGTCTTCCAGGACCTCACGGAGCTGCGCCGCATGGAGGAGGACCTCAAGCGCACGGACCGGTTGGCCAGCCTGGGCGCGCTGTCCGCGCAGCTGGCGCATGAAATCCGCAACCCGCTGGCCGCCATGCGCGGCTCCGCGCAGCTGCTGGCGCAGGAGCAGTCGCGCGACGTGGTGGTGATGAAGCTTACCGGCATCCTCACGCGCGAAGCGGACCGGCTGGCGCGGCTGGTGGAGGACTTCCTGCGCTTCGCCCGGCCGCCGGAGCCGCAGCGCCGGCCGGTGGCGCTGGACACGCTCTTGTCGGAGACGGTGGACATGTTGCGCGCGGACCCCCTGGCGCGCGAGGTCCAGATGGAGGTGCGCGCGCCGGAGGCCCTGACGGCGCCGGTGGATCCGGACCAGCTGCGTCAGGTGCTCATCAACCTCCTGCGCAATGGCTTCCAGGCAGCGGGTCCCCAGGGGACGGTGCGGGTGGCGCTGGCGCGGGTGGAGAAGGAGGCGCAGATTCGCGTGTGGGACTCGGCCGGCAGCATCACGGAGGAGATGATGGGACACCTGTTCGAGCCTTTCTTCACCACCCGCAGCGGTGGCACCGGCCTGGGGCTGTCCACCGCGCACTCCATCATCCGCGCGCACGGCGGCAGCATCCGCGTGACGTCCAACCCGGCGGACGGCACCGAGTTCCTCGTGGGGTTGCCGCTGTGACACTCGCCCACGACAGCGGCCCGCGCGGCCACGTGCTGGTGGTGGACGACGAGCTGTCCATGCGCGAGTACCTGGAGATATTGCTCGTGCGCGAGGGCTACGCGGTGACGAGCGTGCCCGGCGTGGAGCCCGCCCGCGCGGTGCTGGCCAGGGATCCGGTGGACCTGGTCATCTCCGACATGAAGCTGGGGGCGGCGGGCAGCGGCCTGGACGTGCTGCGCGCGGCGAGAGCGCTCAAGGAGCCGCCGGAGGTGGTGCTCATCACCGCCTTCGGCACGCCGTCCTCCGCGGTGGAGGCCATGCGCGAGGGCGCCTACGACTACATCTGCAAGCCCTTCGACAACGAGGAGCTGCGGCTCCTGGTGCACAAGGCGCTGGAGAAGCGCGCGCTGCGCCAGGAGAACAGCACGCTGAAGGCGCGGCTGTTGCCCGGGCTGGGCGGGCTGCTCGTGGGCACCAGCGCCCGCATGCGCGCCGTGTGGCAGCTGGTGGAGAAGGTGGCGCCGGGGCGCAGCACGGTGCTGGTGACGGGGGAGAGTGGCACCGGCAAGGAGTTGGTGGCGCGGGCCGTCCACCTGCGGGGCCACCGCGCGGCGCAGCCCTTCCTGCCCTTCAACTGCGCGGCCCTCAACGAGGGCGTGCTGGAGAGCGAGCTCTTCGGGCACATGCGCGGGTCCTTCACCGGCGCCACGCACGAGCGGCAGGGCCTGCTCATCTCCGCGGGCGAGGGCACGGTGATGCTGGACGAGGTGGGGGAGATGCCCCTGGCCACGCAGGTGAAGCTGTTGCGCGTGCTGCAGGAGCGCAAGGTGAAGCCGGTGGGCAGCGCGGCGGAGATCCCCTTCCAGGCGCGCGTCATCGCGGCCACCAACCGCAGGCTGGAGGCGGAGGTGAAGGCGGGCCGCTTCCGCGAGGACCTCTTCTACCGGCTCAACGTCATCACGCTGGAGCTGCCCCCGCTGCGCGAGCGGCCGGAGGACATCCCGGCCCTGGCGACGCACTTCCTGTCGCGCCTGGCGGAGGAGCTGGGGCGCCCGGGGCTGCGCTTCGCGCCGGAGACGCTGGCGTTGATGGAGCGCTACGCCTTTCCGGGCAACGTGCGCCAGCTGCAGAACATGGTGGAGCGCGCGGCCACGCTGTCGGACACGGACGTGCTCTCACCCGCGACGCTGCCGCCCTCCGTGCGCGGAGAGGCGGAGCCGCAGGCCCGCCCGGGTGACACCGGCGAGCCGGTGCTGGGACAGGGCTTCAACCTGGAGCGGCACCTGGACGACCACGAGCGCCGGCACCTGCTGGCCGCGCTCAAGCAGGCGCAGGGGGTGAAGACGCGCGCCGCGGAGCTCCTGGGCCTGTCGTTCCGCTCCTTCCGCTACCGGCTGGCGAAGCACGGCCTCACGGACGAACTGGACGAGCCCGGCAACACGCGCGTGGGCTGAGTGGTTCGAAGGTCTCTCCCGATGCCGCCACCTTCCCTGTCTCTTCGTCCTTCGCTCCAGTACGGTGCGGTGGCCCTGTCCGCGCTGCTCGTGTTCGCGGGCACCCTGGCGAACGGGTTCGTCTACGACGACGTGCAGCTCGTGCTGGAGAACCCGTGGCCGCGCTCGCTCGCGGGGGTGCGCGAGTCCTTTGGCCAGCCCCTGTTCGGCTTCCTCGAGTCGTCCACCGCGCAAGACGTCCGGAACCATTACTACCGCCCCCTGCTGCATGTGGTCCTCTTCGTGCTGCGGCGGATGGCTGGCCCTGCGGCGTGGGTCCACCATCTGGCGCTCATGATGGCGCACGCCGCGGTATCGGCGGGGGTGCTCTGGCTGCTGCGCGCGTGTCTGGTTCGCTCTCGTCCCGTGGAGGATGGTGGCGCCGGGGCCTGGGCCTCGCTGGGAGGCGCGCTCCTCTTCGCGCTTCATCCGGTCCACACGGAGGCGGTCGCCTGGGTGAGCGGCGCCATGGACGTGGGCATGGCCCTGCTGCTGGTGGTGGCGGCGCGGTTGTGGCTGCCTGTCCCCGCGACACCGCTCAGGACGGTGGCGGCTTCGGGGGCGTGGCTCGCGGCCCTGCTCCTCAAGGAGACCGCTTTCGTGTTGCCCGTGCTCCTGTGGAGCCTGGAGCGCGCCACCGCCTCCCCATTGGAGCGCGGCGGGCTGGGCTCGCAGGCCCGGCGTTACGCGCTCTTGTGCGTGGGGGGGGGCATGTACGCGGTGCTGCGGCTGACGGCCCTGCGCGGGGGGCTGCCGGAGGCTCCCGGTGCTGGAGGCGGGTCGCGGCTCGGAGGGCTGCTGGCGTTTCCCGCGGACCTGGGTGGCAAGCTGCTGTGGCCCTCGCCATTGGCTGTGGTGTCTCCGGAAGGGCCCGTGCGCTCCCTGCTGGATGCCCGCGTGGGGCTGGGATGTGCGCTCCTCGTGGGCCTGGTGGCGCTGGCCATCTGGGCCTGGCGCAGGAGACACGCCATCGCGGGGGCGGGGCTGGTGTGGCTGGGGGTGCCTCTGGTGCCCGCCTGGGTGCTGCAGGCGCGGGGTGTGGACGCGTATGCCGAGCGGTACCTGTACCTGCCGTCGGTTGGCTTCGTGCTCCTGGTGGGCCTGGCCCTGCGCGAGGCACTGCGGAAGTGGCCCGGAGGCGCGAGGACGCTGGCGCTCGCGTCCGGAGGCGTGCTGGCGGTCTTCGCGGCGCTGACGCTGGCGTACGTGCCGACGTGGCGCGATGAGCTGTCGCTCTGGACCTACGTCCAGGCGCATGCAGCGGACCGGCCCCTCATCCACGTGAAGCTGGGCGACCTCCACCTGAACGCGGGACGGCTGGACGCGGCCCTTCCAGAGTTGGAACTCGCCGCCCGCTTCCTTCCGGGAGACTTCCGCGTCCACAACAACCTCGCGGTGGCGTACGCGAAAGCGGGGCGGATGCCGGAGGCGCGGCGGGAGTTCGAGTGGACGGCGCGGCTCATGCCGTCCAACCCCGTCGCGTGGCACAACCTGGGGCTCGTGTCCCGCCGGGAGGGGGACCTGGAGGCGGCCATCGCACGCTTCCAGGACGCGCTCCGGCTGTCGCCCCAGCGCGTGGATTCATTGCTGGAACTGGGCCGCACACTGGTGCGGGCAGGCCGCGCAGCGGAGGCCGTCGCGCCGTTGGAGGAGGCCCTTCGCCTGTCGCCGGGCCTGGAGCCCGCGCGCAAGGCGTTGGCGGAGGCCCGGGCCGCGGCTTCCTCGCCACCACGCTGAGAGCGGTCCGCTATGGTCGGGCGCGGCGGGCCAGGCGGCCAGGGAGCGCGATGAGCGACGCGGAGCGTGGGACAGCGGTCGGGCGGTGGGGGCGGGTGGCGCTGGCGGGGCTCTTGTTCGGACTCTTCTTCTTCCGGGCGCTCACCACGTCCGACGTCTTCATGGGCGGGGACACGCTGCGGGACTTCTATCCCATGCGGCACTATTGGGCCTCGCGCGTCGCCGCGTTCGAGTTCCCTGACTGGCTCCCCTACGACGGCCTGGGCCAGTCCTTTCCCGGCATCTTCATCACCGGGATGTTCCACCCGACGATGTGGCTGCATCTCGTATTGCCGCTCGGGCTCGCCGCGAAGGTGACGCTGCTCGTCTGTTTTCCCGTGGCGCTGGGCGGGACGTACGCCCTGGTCCGCTCCTGGGACGTCCCTCGGGCCGGCGCGCTCTTCGCGGGCGTGACGTTCGCGTTCTGTGGCTACCTGGTCTGCAGCACCAGCAACCCCAAGTACCTCCAGGCGGCGAGCACGCTCCCCGCGGTGCTCTGGCTGACGCTGCGCTACCTCCGTCAGCCGGGTCTCCTCCGGCTGACTCTCGCAGGCATGGCGCTGGCCCTGCTGGCATTCGCCGGAGACGCCCAGGCCTTCGTCATGGCCAACGCGCTCATCGTGTGCCTGACGGCCCTGGATCCACTCGCCGGACCTTGGCGCCGACGTGTGGGGGCCTGCGCGCTGCTCATTCTCGCGGGGGGCCTGCTGGCCGCGCCGCAGCTCCTGCCAGCCGCGGCGCTCGCCGCGGCCTCGGAGCCCGGCGCGCGCTCGCTGGGAGAGGCCCAGCGCTTCTCACTCCACCCGCTGCGGCTCTGGGAGCTCCTCATGGGCCCCTTTCTGGCGGACGCCCAGGGCACCCAGGGCATCCCCTACATCGTCGTGACGCACCTGGTCCCGTCGGGAGGGTTCGGCCGTGTCTGGGTGGATTCGGTGTACCTGGGAACTCCCGCCTGCGTGCTGGCTGTGGCGGGGCTGGTCGCCTCCATCCGGCAATGGCGCGCGTGGGCCTTTGTGGCGCTCTGGGGGCTGCTGCTCGCGCTCTGCCTGGGCGACGCACTGCCGGTGTACGGCTGGGCCTATCACCTCGTGCCGTTCTGGAGGCCCTTCCGCTACCCGGAGAAGCTGGTGCCGCTCGTGTCGTTGGGACTCGCGATCGCGGCGGGTCTGGGGTGGAAGCGGTGCCTGGGCATGGGGCGCCGGGAGCGGGCCGTCACGTGGGTGGGGGTGCTCCTCGGGCTGCCATGCGCGGCGCTCGCGCTGGCCGAATGGAGAGGGCGGTGGTGGAGCGAGCACTGGTTGCGCGTACGTTGGCCGGACGTCCCCGAGCCCGTGCTCCAGGGGCTGTCCACCAACGCCGTCGCGGTCACGGGGGCCGCGGCGGTGCTCGCGTTCGCCTGCGCTGTGCTGGTCCTGCTGCGCGAGTGGCCCACCTTGCAAGGCGCCCTGCTGGTGGTCCTCCAGTGGGGCTCGCTGATGCGAGCCAACGAGCCGCTCTACCAGCTGTCCCCGGAGGAACTGCTGAGTACTCCCCCCGCCTTCGTCGAGCGCATTCGCGCGTCGGTCCCGCCGGGGGAGCCCATCCGCGTGGCCTCGTCGCTGCGCGAGACCGCGCCGCCGCGCCTGCCCGGGCTGAACTACAACGACAGCCTGCATCTGATGCTGTTGTCCGCCCTGGCCCCGGACATGGTGGCGCTATCGGGCATGGAGAGCGCGAACGAGTACCTGCCCGGCGTCAGCCCCCGCGTGCGCCAGCTCAAGGCGGACCGGATGCAATGGTTCACGCGGCTCGCGCCTCGGCTGGGCACCCGGTTCCTCGCGTGCGCAACGTCGGAGCTCTCGACGCTGGGGCCGCAGCTGTCCGCGCGGAGCTCCTTTGCGGACCCGCGGTTGGGCCTGACGCTGGTGGAGTACGCGGACGCCATGCCGCGTGTCTTCCTGGCCCGTCCTGAATGCGTGGCAGACCGGGCCGAGGCTGCGCGGCGGATGACGGCCGCCACGCTGCCTCCGCCGGACGTTGCTGTCGTGGAGTGTTCGGCTCCGCTGCCTCCCACGCCGGAGGAGTCCCTGGGGACGGTGCGTGAGTCCCCGGGTACGCCGGAGCACCTCTCGGTGGAGGTGGAGGCGCCTGCCCCCGCGGTCCTCGTCGTCAACGAGGCCTTCCAACCGGGCTGGCGCGCCACGCTGGACGGACAGGACGTCTCCATCCTGCCCGCCAACGTCGCGGTCCGCGCGGTGGCGGTCCCTGCCGGGAGACACGTGGTGGAACTCCACTACCGCACGCCCGGCTTGACGGCAGGGCTCCTCGTGGGGGCGACCGCGTGGCTGGGGCTTCTCCTGGCCTGCCTGGGGACGCGCTTCATCCCCAGGCGCCGGGCGGTGGCCTCCTAGCGGAAGTCGCGCCGCTCGAAGATGGCGATGGCCAGGGTGATGAGCACCAGCGTCCACGCCAGGCTGTAGCCCACGCCAGAGAAGAACGTGGCCGCGTCCACAGGCAGTGCGTACGTGGCCTGGGGGCGGAAGTTCACCCGCTCCAGGTTGGGCAGCAGGTAGTAGATGGTCTTGCCAATCGCCTGGACCGCGCTGCTCTCCGAACGGCTGGCGAGCATGTACAGGTCCCCCGTCAGGTGTCCGGTGAAGTACATGCCCGTGGTCGCGATGGCGGACACGGCCGGCCCGGCAAAGCTGGAGAAGAGGATGCCCACGCTGCTGAGGATGAGCAGTTCGAACCACAGCCCCGCGCTCGCCAGCAACTGCGTGGACGTGATGTCCGCGCCGAAGAGCAGCAACTCGCCCAGGAAGATGAGCGTCATCGCCACCAGCAGCACGCCCAGTGTCAGCATGTTGCCCGCCAGCCGCGCCAGCAGGAACTGACGGCGCGATACGGGCTTGCTCACCACCAGGAAGATGGTGCGCCGTTCAATCTCCCGGCTGAGCAGGCTGCTGGACAGGAAGATGGTGAGGAAGACGAGGATGAGGCTCATCATCCCCAGGCCGAAGTCCGTCAGCACGCGGTCGAACGTCGCGACCGTCACCTCCGTCACCAGCGAGGATGACAGCAGCACCACCGCGGCGAACACGCCCACCACCACCGTCACCCGGTTGCGGCGCGCCTCGCGAAAGCCATTCCACATCATCGCGGAGAAGGCGCTCACGTGTTGATCTCCCCACCCACGCTCGTCGCGCGGCCAGATTCCTTCAGCGCGTTCATGAACAGCTGCTCCAGGGAAAAGCGAGCCGGCTGCATCCGGTTCACCCGGCCGCCCGCACCCAGCACGCCTCCCAACAGCCGCTGGCTGTCCACGTCGGCCACCTGCAACATCACGCGTCCGTCCAGGGCCTGCACCGACTCCAGGGGGATGCCCAGGCCGCGCACCTGTTCGGAGTTCATCCCCTCCACCACCACCTCCACCGTGGGGACCTGCGCGGACACCAGCTCCTGCACGCTGCCTTCGCGCACCCGTCGTCCACCCACCAGCACCGCCAGCCGGTCGCAGAGCGACTCCACGTCCGGGATGATGTGGCTGCAGAACAGCACGGTGGTTCCCTTGGTCCGCTCCGCCAGGATGAGGTCGCGCATCTGTCGGCGTCCCAGGGGATCCAGGCCGCTCGTGGGCTCGTCCAGGATGAGCAGCTTGGGCCGGCCCACCAGCGCCTGCGCCAGTGCCACGCGCTGCACCATGCCCTTGGAGTAGCGGCGGATCTGCAACTTCTCCGCGCCTGCCATCTCCACGGCGCCCAGCACCTCCGTGACGCGCGTGTCCAGCTCCTGGCCGGACAGGCCCGCCAACTGCCCGGCCAGCGTCACGAACTCCCGGCCTGTGAGGTACTCGTAGGGGGCGGGGTTCTCCGGCACGAAGCCCACCAGCCTGCGCGTCTCTGCGTCCTCCACGGGCTTGCCGAAGAGTTGCGCCGTGCCCCCGCTGGGGCGCACGAGGTTCATCAGGATCTTGATGGTCGTGGACTTGCCCGCGCCATTGGGACCCAGAAGGCCGTAGATCTGCCCTGCATCCACCCGCAGGTCCATGGACTGGAGCGCCCGGACGGTGCGGTTGAACCAGAAGCCGACCTTGTAGGTCTTGTGGAGTCCCTGCGCCAGGATGGGCGGGGCTTCAGGGTTGGGATTCGTCATGGGTCGTGACTCGGGGCTTGGGCACCAGGCGTTCGCCGTTCTCGTCGCGCTCGTCCTGGATGAGTTCCATGCGGAACTTCACCGCGTCGGAGTACGCGCGGCCATCCTCACCCAGGAAGAGCTTGCCTCCCAACGGATCCTCCGGGATCCGGGGCAGGTCGCCTGAGGTGACCAGGGCCGCCAGCCCGTCGGGCAGGTGCCCCTCCCGGGCCTTGTAGTGCTGGATGGCCGCATCCAGGTCACGCAGGATCCGCTCCTGGCGGATCTCCTCCACCCGGTGAGCATAGAACTCGCGCGTCTCTTCGTCCTGGGCGCCGTCGCGCAAGGCCATGCTCAAGGAGAGGCTGTTGTCGAAGTCGCCGGACTGCGCATACAGGCGCGTGGCGAGCGCCGAGTACCATGGAGGTGCGTCCGGCCGCTTGGACAGCTCCTGGATGATGTCCGCCGCCTCCTTGTAGTTCTTGTCGAAGAACATCAGGTTGTAGGCAAGCTGGAAGGCGATCTGCTCGTTGTCCGGCAGGTGCTGGAGCCCCTTGCGCAGCAACCGGGTCGACTCCGCGGTGTTGGCGTACTTCTCACGCCCCAGGTGCACGGGGATGGTGATGCCGCCGTAGAGGTAGGCCTGTCGGAACTTCGGATCCAGGTCGGTGACGAGTTCCGCGTAGTCGTACACGTCCCGGTACTGATCTGGCCGCACGGCGATGCCGATGCGGTTCATCATCATGATCCAGAAGTAGTCCGTGACCAGCCCCTGCTGGGACTTGAAAAGCGTCTGGAGCAGGCCGGGGCGTGGAAGGAGGGGACCGCCTCCCTGCTTCTGGGCAGGACGGCCCGGCGGCGCGGACAGGGTGGCCAGCAGCAGCAGGCCCGGGGCGAATCTCAGCAGGTCCAACACCTTGATCATGGCTTCAACCAACGAAAATGGGGTGCCCGACTATGCCCGGGCACCCCATCTATTGTGCCACCTCTGCTTCACTTCGTCAGCGAAGCAAAGAGGCTGTGTGAGGTGCGATTACTCGCAGCTCACGTCGTTGTACGCATTGCCCGGCTCGCCAGCGGAGGAGATGGTGGTGTCCACGCCGCAGGTGCCCGTCAGCGTGCCGCCCGTCGGATTGGAGGTGATGCCCCACACGTCACCGGCCGGGTCGTTGTCGACGTTGCCGATCGCGTTCGCGTAGAAGTTGCAGCTCGGGCAGGTGCCCTCGATGCCCAGCGTGCCGAACGCGTTGGCGGCGGTCGGCGCCGTCGCGAACTTGCCGGAGTCCTGGCCGATGCAGCCCGTCTTCGCGTCCACGCGGCCGGCGGCCGTGGCGGGGACGGCGGCAACGCAGCCCGCCTTCAGGCCGTAGCTGTAGCGGTTCGCGGGCTCAGGATCGAAACCGATGACCGTGAAGTCGGTGACGTACTTGTCCTTCTCACCGAAGTACGACTTCTGCGCGGTGAAGATGGCCTTGAGGTTCGTCTTCGCCTCGGACTGCTTCGACTTCGCCTGGAAGCGGATGAAGTTCGGGATGGCGATGGCGGCCAGGATGCCGATGATGGCGACCACGATCATCAGCTCGATGAGGGTAAAGCCACCCTTCTTCCGGAAGAGACGGTTCATCATGTTTGGGGACTCCGCGATTGGCAGAGGGGGGTTGAACGACGTGCGAACTCTTAGCACGAAGAGTGCCAGGTCGAACATTCCCCCCAACCACCCGGATTCCAAGGACCGGCGAGCCGGGCCGGTGGCGGATCAGCCGGGGGCCTGCCAATTTTTGTCACCGCCGCTGACGGTTTTCGTCGTCCATCGCGCAGTCGCCAGCTCCGGAAGCGGCGGGTAGGATTCCGGGCTCCGTGACGTTCACCTACGCGCCGGGCTGGGCCGAGCCCCTCTTCATCCTCTTCCTGTTCATCCTCGGCCTGTGCATCGGGTCCTTCCTCAATGTCGTCATCGCGCGGGTCCCCGAGGGGCTGAGCATCGTGCGGCCCGGGTCCCGCTGCCCGAAGTGCGGGCATGTTCTCTCCTGGTACGAGAACATCCCCGTCCTGTCGTGGCTCGGGCTGCGCGGGAGGTGTCGCGGCTGCGGCGCGCCCATCTCTCCGCGCTACGTCCTGGTGGAGCTGCTCACGGGCCTCTTGTTCCTCGCGTGTCTCAAGCGCTTTGACTGGACGTACGCGCTGGTGCCCGCGCTGGTGTTGGTGTTCCTGCTCGTGCCGCTCACCTTCATCGACCTGGAGCATTGGATCCTCCCGTTCTCGCTGACGGTGCCGGGCATCGTCGCGGGCGTGCTGCTGGCCATCCCCCGGGGCGTGGACGCGGTGTGGCACGCGGTGCTGGGCGCGGCGGTGGGGTTCCTGGGCTTCCGGCTCATGGAGTACGTCGGCTGGCGCGCCTTCAAGCGCGAGGCCCTGGGGGGCGGGGACAAGTACCTCGTCGCGCTCCTGGGGGCCTTCCTCGGCTGGCACTCGCTTTTGGGCATCCTCTTCTTCGCGTCGCTGCAGGGCTCCATCGTGGGCGTGGCGCTGCTGGCCTTCACCGGCAGGGCAGGGCCGCGCGGCGCGCCGGAGGCAGAAGCCCCCGCGCAGCCTCCGCCTCCCCAGGACCCCCAGGCGGACGCGCCCGTCACCCCGGCGCCCGAGGCCCCAGCGGCTCCCGAGGAGGATGCGGAGCCCGAGCCCACGATGACGTGGGACTTCATGAAGCCCGGTGTGCCGCTGTGGAAGCGGGTGGTGCTCGTCCCCGGGAGCCTGCTGTTCCAGCCCATCCCGGACGCGCCGCTGGATGAGGAGGGGGAAGAGATTGATGAGTGGGTCCCGGGGCCCACCAACATCCCCTTCGGGCCGTGGCTGGCGCTGGCGGGGCTGGAGGTGATGCTCCTGGGACCGTTGCTCATGCGCGTGCTGCCCGTGGACGTGGCCCTGATGCTCGGCGGGACGCGGTGAGGAGCCTGTCGCCGGTGCGCGGATGAAGTGGCGCATCGCCAGCGTGGCGTTCCTGTTGGGCTCGCTGTCCACGGGCCTGTCGTGGCTGACGCTGCAGCCGGTGCTCATCCGCCTGCTGGACATGGCGCGGCGGCTGGCGCTGCCGGGGTCGCTGGACACGGAAGGGCTCGCGCGGATCCGCGCCTTCCTGCCGCTGGCGCTGGGGTTGGACCTGCTCGTGCTGACGGTCCTGGCCTATGGGGTGCTGGACCTGGCGGTGGGCCGGCCCTTGCGCGCCATGGAGAAGTCCGTGGCGCAACTGGGCCGGCTGCAACTGGACGTGCCCCTTTCGGGGCAGGGCGGCCCGTTCCTGTCGCGCATCCAGCGCGAGCTGCAGCGCATGGCGGAGGCGCTGCGCCAGGAGCAGGCCCTCACGCGCTCGCAGCTGGAGGCGCTGCGGGAGGCGAACGCGCGGCTCGCGCGGGCGCAGACGGAGCTCGTCGCCTCCGAGCGTCTGGCCACGGTGGGAAAGCTGGCCGCGGGCGTGGCGCACGAGGTGGGCAACCCCCTTGCGGGCATCCTGGGCTACCTCTCCCTGGCGCGTTCGAAGGCGCAGGGGCCGGAGCTGAAGGACTTCCTGGAGCGCATCGACCACGAGGTCCTGCGCATCGACCGCATCGTGCGGGGGCTCCTGGACCTGGGCCGTCCGGCCAGTACACAGCCGGGGCCGGTGGACGTGGGGCAGGTGGTGGAGACGTGCGTGCGGCTGGTGCGCGCCGGGCCGGAGCTGGACCGGGTGGACGTCACCCTGGAGCTGGCGCCTGGCCTGCTCGCCCGCGCGGATCCGGGGCCCCTGTCGCAGATCCTCATCAACCTGCTGCTCAACGCCGCCCAGGCCATGGGGGGCGAGGGGCGCGTGCGCATCTCCACCCGGCGCGAGGACGCGCGCGTCCTGGTGGAGGTGGAGGACAGCGGCCCGGGCCTGTCGCCAGAGGTGCGCGCGCGTCTCTTCGAGCCGTTCTTCACCACCAAGGGGCGGCAGGGCACGGGCCTGGGCCTCGCGGTGTCCCTGAACCTGGCCCAGGGCATGGGCGGCCGGCTGGACGCGAGCGACGGCGCGGGCGGTGGCGCATGTTTCCGGCTGGACCTGCCCGCGCCCTGACTGCGGGGCCGGACAGCATATGATGGGCGTCCCCCATGCCCCTCTTCCGCACCGTCCTCGTCGCCGACGACGAGCCGTCCATCCGCCACATCCTCACCCTGGTGCTCACCGACAAGGGCTACGACGTGCGTGCCGTCGCCGACGGTGACGAGGCCCTGCGCGAGCTGTCCGCCCGCGCCTATGACGTCCTCATCACCGACGTGCGCATGCCCCGGCGGGACGGCCTGTCCGTGCTCCGGGCGGCGCTCGCGGAGCACCCCGAGCTCACCGTGGTGGTGATGAGCGCGTACGGCTCCCAGGAGCAGGCGCTGGAGGCAGTGCAGGCGGGCGCGTACGACTACGTCCAGAAGCCCTTCAAGCCGGAGGAGCTCGTCCTCGTCCTGCGCAAGGCGGAGGAGCGCGAGCGGCTGGTCCGCCAGAACCGCCGGCTCCACGAGGCGCAGCTTCCCGGCACGTCCGGGGGGCACATCCTGGGGCAGAGCGCCGCGCTCCAGGCGGTGCTCAAGCAGGTGGCGCGCGTGGCGCCCGTGGACACCACGGTGCTCATCTCCGGGGAGAGCGGCACCGGCAAGGAGCTCATCGCGCGCGAGCTGCACGGCCAGAGCCGCCGCGCCGCCATGCCCTTCGTCGCCGTCAACTGCGGCGCCATCCCGCACGGCCTCCTGGAGAGCGAGCTGTTTGGTCACGCGAAGGGCGCCTTCACCGACGCGCGCACCGCCCGCCGCGGCCTGTTCGCGGAGGCCGACGGCGGCACGCTCTTCCTCGACGAGGTGGGGGAGCTTCCCCTGGGCGCGCAGGTGAAGCTCCTGCGCGTGCTGCAGGAGGGCGAAATCCGCCCGGTGGGGGAGAGCCGCGTGGAGCGCGTGGACGTGCGCGTGGTGGCCGCCACGCTGCGCGACCTGGGCAAGCTGGTGTCCCAGGGCGACTTCCGCGAGGACCTCTACTACCGACTCAACGTCGTGAACCTCACCCTGCCGCCCCTGCGCGAGCGCCGCGAGGACATCCCGCTGCTCGCCCGCGCCTTCCTCCAGCGCTTCAACCGGGACCTCAATCGTGATCCGCCGGTGGAGGGCTTCACCCCGGAGGCCGAGGCCCTGATGACGGCCTACGCCTGGCCCGGCAACGTGCGCGAACTGGAGAACGCCGTGGAGCGCGCCGTGCTGCTGGCGGAAGGCACCCACGTCGCACCCGGCAGCCTCCCGGAGAAGTTGTGGGCGGCTTCCGCACCCGCTCCAGCCGGGACGGCCGCGCCGCTACATGCCGGTGGTGACCTGTCGCTCAAGCGCGCCATCCGGGAGCTGGAGGAGTCCTACATCCGCGCGGCGCTGCGCCGCACGAAGGGCAACCGCACCCGGGCGGCGGAGGTGCTGGACATCAGCCATCGGGCGCTCCTCTACAAGATCAAGGAGTACGGCATCGACCCGGACGCGGAAGGGGCTCGGACCTGAGGGCAGGGGGGCCGGGGGCGGACAACCTCCCGGATTCCTCCTGATGCATTTGACGGAACGCGGCCGGAGCCGGAAAATCGGCCCTCCGCGATGGTGGGTCAGGGGGACGCGGTCGTGGTCGGCTTTTCACGGCGCTCCCCCGTCCGCAGGGCGGCCGGGCGCCAAGCACTTTTTAGGAGGGGTATCAAGCCGGTGCTACGCTGGCGCCCTCTCCGATGGAGTTACGCATGGCGAAGGGCAAACTGGCACTCGGGCTGGATATCGGGTCGACGTCGATCAAGATGATCATGCTCAAGGAGCAGCGCAAGCGCGGTGAAGTCGGCTACGCGCTCCAGAGCTTCGGAATGAAGCCGCTGCCTCCCGAGGCCATCGTGGACGGCGCGCTCATGAACTCCACGGCCATCGTTCAGGCCGTCCAGGAGCTGATGTCCGAGCTGAAGGTCAAGGGCAAGGACGTCGCCATCGGCGTGTCCGGCCACTCGGTCATCATCAAGAAGATCCAGATGCCCCGCATGAGCCAGGACGAGCTCGAGGAGAGCATCCAGTGGGAGGCGGAGCAGTACATCCCCTTCGACGTGAAGGACGTGAACATCGACACGCAGATCCTGGACGGCGGCGGCAACGACGCCACCGGCCAGATGGACGTCCTGCTCGTCGCCGCCAAGAAGGACATGATCAACGACTACACCACCGTGGTCTCCGAGGCGGGCCTCGCGCCGGTGGTGGTGGACGTGGACGCGTTCGCCGTCCAGAACATGTTCTCCACGAACTACGAGCTGCCGGAGAAGGAGACCGTCGTCCTCATCAACGCCGGCGCCTCCGTGGTGAACATCAACATCATCGCCAACGGCGTCACCGTCTTCACCCGTGACGTGACCATCGGCGGCAACCAGTTCACCGAAGAGATCCAGAAGCAGCTCAACGTCTCCTATGAGGAGGCGGAGGCGCTGAAGATCGGCGGCAACCGCGCGGACGCGGACGCCGTGGTTCCCCAGGACGTGGAGCGCGTGCTCTCCAGCGTGGCGGAGCAGGTGGCCGGCGAAATCCAGCGCTCGCTGGACTTCTACGCGGGCACCGCCGCGGACTCGAACTTCACCAAGGTCTACCTCTCCGGCGGCACCGCGAAGATCCCCGCCCTGTTCAAGACCATCGAGGCGCGGACCGGCGTGCCGGTGGAGATCCTCAACCCGTTCCGGAAGATTGAAGTGGACAACCGCAAGTTCGACCCCGCGTTCATCATGGACGTGGCGCCCATGGCCGCGGTGGCCGTGGGACTGGCGCTCCGGCGTCCGGGCGACAAGCTGGGCTGATCCCGCTCTGGCCACGAGGAAATCACGCACATGATGATCCGAATCAACCTGCTGCCCGTCCGGGCGGTGAAGAAGCGGGAGATGGGCCAGCAGATTCTGGCCATCTACGCCCTGGCCCTGATCGCCGCGGTGGTGGGAAACTACTTCTGGTTCAAGAACCGCGACGACGAGCTGGAGAAGGCCAAGGTGGGCATCACCCAGACTCGCGCGAAGATCGCGGAGCTGGAGAAGGTCATCGGCGAGGTGACCAACATCAACGCCCGCAAGAAGGAAGTGGAGAGCAAGCTCGCGGTGCTGGACACGCTGCGCAAGGGCCGCAACGGGCCGGTGCGCATGCTGGACGCGCTGTCCTCCGCCATGCCCAAGAAGGTGTGGCTCAAGGACTTCGTCGAGTCCTCCAACAGCGTCACCATCAATGGCTCCGCGGTCAGCCATGACGAGGTCGCGGAGCTGATGCGCGGCCTGGGCGGCATGGTGTGGACGCCCAAGGGCATGGGGCGCCTGGTGGATCAGGGCCGCGGCGCCTCCAAGACTTCGCGCGTGGAGCTCTTCAACACGGAGACCGCGAGCGTGGAGGAGTTCTCCGCGGGCGACATCAAGCCCTTCTTCGGGAACATCGAACTGACCAACGCCGTGCAGTCCAAGCCCGTCCAGGCCGGCGCCCCGTCGTTCGTTGACTTCAAGCTCACCCTCACCGCCAACTACGCCATCTGATTGGCGGCGAAGGACCCCTGTCATGGAAAAATACCTGGATCAACTCGCGAAGGCCCCCCCCGCAGCGAAGTTCGGCGGGCTCGCGGCCCTCGTCGTCCTCTTGACCGTGGCCAACTTCTTCTCCTTCATCCAGCCCACGGAAGAGGACATCGTGCGCAGGACCGCGGAGCGCCGGAAGCTGGACCTGGAGCTCGCGGAGAAGAGCGAGATCGCCCAGAACCTCAACGAGCGCCGCCGTGAGATGGACGTGCTCGAGCAGAAGCTGGCGGAGGCCCTCACGGAGCTGCCCGAGCGGCGCGACATGGAGGAGCTGCTCGCGCAGATCAACGACATCGGGAAGAAGTCCGGCCTGGAGATCTCCCGCGTGGAGCCTGACAAGGAGTACGTCAGTGGCAACGAGTTCTTCGCGCGCATCCCCATCAAGATGACGGTGAGCGGCAACTACCACGAGATCGCCATGTTCCTGCAGGAGATGGCGAACATGCGCCGCATCGTGAACGTCAACAACATCAAGCTCGATAACGCGACACTGAAGAACGAGAAGGTGGTCCTCCAGAGCAGCTTCCTGGCGACGACGTTCCGGTTCATCGAGACGAAGAAAAACTAGAAACTTGATCCGCCCGGCAACTGGGGCGACAAGGGATGACGCGGATGAAGACGTTCAAGTCCACGATGACCGCTGCGGTGATGGTGCTGACCCTGTCCGCGTGTGAGGACAAGCCAGCAGCTCCGCCACCTGCTCCTCCCAAGGCCGCCGCCCCCGCGCCGGCCCCGGTGGAGGAGAAGACCGAGGCGTCGGCGGCGCCAACGTTCGTCTACACCTACAGCCCGGTGGGCAAGCGGGATCCGTTCCGCAGTCCGCTGGAGGAGCTGGGACCGGTGGCGCGTGACGCACCGGAGCGCTCCTGCAACGAACCCCTGTGCGTGTTCGACCTCGACCAGCTCAAGCTGGTGGCGGTCGTCACCGGGGACGCCAGCCCGCTGGCCATGGTCGAGGACCCCCTGGGCCGCGGCCACATCGTCCGGCGCAACACCCGCGTGGGGCGCCAGGGCGGCAAGGTCACACAGATTCTCAGAGACTCGGTCACCGTCACCGAGGTCTTCACGGGGGCCAAGGGCGAGCTCATCAGCAATCCGGTGAGCCTGCAGCTCAAGGCGGATGGAGCGAAGGACCCCGCCTACAACCTGATGACGGGCAAGAACTGGGAGTAGCGCCCCACGGCGCGCCGGCGGGCAGACGTGGCCCGCTTCCAACTTGTTGAGGGGACGCATGCTCGAGCAGAGCGCTGTGACGAGGGGCAAGTGGATCATGGCGACCGCATGGGCGGTCGTCCTGGCAAGCGCCAAGGTGTACGGCGCGGATCTCAATACGCTGAAGGACCTGCAGGTGACCCGGACAGGAGCCGGTGCCCAGGTCGTGGTGACCGGGAACCGGCCGCCCACCTTCACCGTCTTCCGGCTCAGCGGGCCGGAGCGGCTGGTGGTGGACCTGTCGTCCGCGGACGCCACCGGCATCAAGGGGCACCACGACGGCACCGGTCCGGTGTCCGGCGTGGTCGCCGCCCAGTTCTCCGACGCGCGCGCCAGCGTGGGCCGCGTGCTGGTGGCGCTCGACCAGGCCTCCCAGTACGACGTCCGCGCCGAGGGCAACCGCGTGGTCATCTCCGTGGACGGCTCGCCGGTGGCCCCCGCCGCCGCGACCGCCCAGGCTCCGCAGGCTCCGGTGGAGGCGAAGTCCGCGGACGCCGCGCCGAAGCCCGCCGCCGCGCAGGCGGTCGCCGCCGCGCCGGTGAAGGATACGTCCGCGCCGGTGGAGGCCATGGTCGCGCTGGTGCCGGAGGCGGGGACGTCCTCCAAGGCGGCCGCGTCCCAGGCCCCGGGCCGTGAGAATGTGGTCGCCACGGAAGCGGATGAGCGCGAGGTGGCCCACCCGGCCCAGCGCATCACCCGGCTCTCCCTGGATGGGGACGCGCTGCGCGTCGCCACCGACGGCGAGATCTCCCGCTACGAGGTCCTGGAGTTGGTGGATCCTCCGCGCCTGGCCGTGGACGTGTACGGCGTGGGCCTGAGCGCGAAGGCGCCCAAGGTGAAGGGCAACCTGCTCAAGGACGTGCGCGTGGGCGCGCACGAGGACAAGGTTCGCCTGGTCCTCGTGGCCAAGGGTGACATGCCCGCCTACCGCGTGGACCGCGCCGAGCGCGGCCTGGAGGTGGTGCTGGGTGGCGCGGTGGCGCGCAAGCCCAAGCCCGCGCAGCCCCGCGACGCGGTGGCGGAGACCGAGCCCCTGCGCCCGCAGCCCGTGCTGGCCCAGGACGCGGCGAAGCCGCAGCCCGCCGTGGCGCAGGCCGCGCCGCAGCCGGCGGTGGTGGAGGTCAAGGACCTGTCCTTCGACGAGAGCCCCTCGGGCGGCCGCGTGCAGCTGAAGCTGTCCGGCGCGACGGCGTGGAAGGTGGACCGGCCGGATCCGCGCAGCGCGGTGCTGACGCTGGAGAACGCGCGCCTGCCCAAGAAGCTGGAGCGCAGCCTGGACACCAGCGCGCTGGACACGCCGGTGAAGATGATCAGCGCCTTCAGCGTGCCGGGTGAGGGCCGCAAGGTGCGCCTGGTGGTCGCCGCGGACGGCGCCATCGAGGAGAACGTCACCCAGGGCGCCAACAGCCTGAGCTGGCGGCTGGACGTGCAGGGCGTGAAGACGGAGGAGGTGGCCGTCACCCAGCGCACCGCCGGCTTCACGGCGGAGGCCCCGGCTTACGCGGCGGAGGGCGCGCCCCAGCAGGCGCGCTACCGCGGCAAGCGCGTGTCCTTCGAGTTCAAGGACATCGACATCCAGAACCTGCTGCGCGTCATCGCGGAGATCTCCAAGCGTAACATCGTGGTGGCCGACGACGTGTCGGGCCGCGTGACCATCCGCCTGCGCAACGTGCCCTGGGACCAGGCGCTGGACCTCATCCTGCGCACCAAGCAGCTGGGCCAGGAGCAGGTGGGCAACATCATCCGCATCGCGCCGCTGAAGACCCTGGAAGAGGAGGCGCGGCTGCGCCAGGAGCGCAAGAAGTCGCTGCAGCAGCAGGAGGACCTGCTGGTCAGCCTGGTGCCGGTGAACTACGCGGTGGCCGGTGACATGTCGGCGCGCGTGAAGGACGTGCTCAGCGACCGCGGCTCGGTGACGGTGGACACGCGCACCAACGTGCTCATCATCAAGGACATCCGCTCCAACACGGAGAAGGCGCGCGCCCTGGTGCGCAGCCTGGACACGCAGACGCCGCAGGTCCTCATCGAGAGCCGCATCGTGGAGGCGAGCACCACCTTCAGCCGCGCCCTGGGCGTGCAGTGGGGCGGTCAGACGCGCTTCTCCACGGCGACCGGCAATCCCACGGGCCTCATCTTCCCCAGCGCCATCGGCGTGACGGGCGGCGCCGGCGGTACCGCGCCGGGCGTTCCCACCCAGCCCAACTTCGCGGTGAACCTGCCGGCGGCGGTGGGTGAGGGCCTCGGTGGCGCCATGGGCTTTGCCTTCGGCTCCGCGGGCGGCGCCGTGCAGCTGAACCTGCGCCTGTCTGCGGCGGAGACGGAGGGCACGGTGAAGACCATCTCGTCGCCCAAGGTGACCACGCTGGACAACAACACGGCCCGCATCAGCCAGGGTCTCTCCATCCCGTTCAGCCAGACGTCGGCCGGCGGTGTGAACACGACCTTCGTGGAAGCGCGCCTGTCGCTGGAAGTCACGCCGCACATCACCCAGGACGGCAGCATCCTCATGTCCATCGCGGCGCAGAACAACCAGCCGGACCCGTCCAACACGGGCGCCAACGGCCAGCCGTCCATCCAGCGCAAGGAGGCCAACACCCAGGTGCTGGTGAAGGATGGCGACACGACGGTCATCGGCGGCATCTACGTGCGCCGCGGTAGCACGTCTCGTGACTCGGTGCCCTTCCTGTCGAAGATTCCCGTGCTCGGCTTCTTCTTCAGGAGCAGCTCCGAGACGGATGAGCGGCAGGAGTTGCTCATCTTCATCACGCCCCGCATCCTCAACCGGCAGACCATCGCGCAGAGCCTCTGAGCGGCGCCACGCCCTGATTGGGAGAGACCATTCCAATGAAGCCTATCATCATCGCGGCGGCCCTGGCGCTCGGGCTCTGCTCGTGCACCGAGAGTTCGCCCGTCGTCCAGATCACCAGCATCAAGCTGCCCAGCGCGACCTGCACGGTCGAGTCCGATGCTCCGGGCATCGCGCGCGGCTCGCTCGACGTCTCGGTAGGCCGGTCCTACGTGCTGGCCTTCCTGGTGAACAACACGTACGCCCAGACGGCCGTCGATATCGGCGAAACCCCCCTGGAGCCGGGGGATGGCACGGGAGGAGCCGGCACCGCGTTCGTCAAGACGCTGCGGCTGTCCTACGCGACGTCTCCGAACATCAACCTCCCCTCCGGGACGGTGAACTACACCGCGGGCCTGTCTCCCTCCAGCGAGGGCAACATCCTCGTGGCCAACCTGCTGACGGCGGAGGCCAGCCAGAAGCTCGCGGACAGTGTGGCGCTCGGTCAGAGCGTCGAGGTGAGCATCAACGTCCAGTTCGCTGGCGAGTTCAGCGCGAGCAACAAGAAGTTCGAGACGAACGAGGTCGTCTACTCGTTCACCGCGTACAAATCGGGCGTGACCATCCCGGCCTGCGCAGCCGGCGAAGTTCCCGATGCCCTGGCGCCGTGTGGCCAGCGCGGCGGGCAGGAAGGCGCCTATCCCAAGTGCCAGTGAGTCCGGCACCCGTCACTTCGCGCTGGGAGGACCATGTCTTTTCGCACGCACCTTGAAGCGGTGGTGAACCAGGTGGACGGAGCCCTCGCGTGCAGCGTGATGGGCTTCGACGGCATCTCCGTGGAGACGTTCCAGAAGGACGAGGCCACGGAGCTGGACGTCTCCGGCACCTGGGTGGAGTACGCCAACCTGCTCACGCAGTTGAAGAACGCGGCCGAGTCGCTGAAGACGGGCACCGTCTCCGAGGTGTCCGTCAACAGCGAGAAGGTCCTCACCGTCATGCGCCTGTTGACGCCGGAATACTTCCTGGTGCTCGCCCTGCGGGCGGAGGGGAATTTCGGCAAGGGGCGCTATGTCCTGCGCGTCACCGCGCCGAAGGTGAAGGCGGAGTTGTAGCCATGCACGTCCGCCCGGGCAGGGGCTTGTCGAGCCTGCCCGGCGACGCAGCGTGCCTCCGCTTTCCTCTTTGCAGGAACCAGGGCATGGGCTAGACACCCCGGACTTTCGTCTCAACGTTTGTCTGAGGAGTCGGTCCCATGGCCGGGTTTGTCGATACGTCCGAATTCCGCAATGGTTTGAAGATCTTGTGGGAGGACAAGCCGTACGTCATCGAGTACTTCCAGCACGTCAAGCCTGGCAAGGGCTCCTCCTTCACCCGCACGAAGATCCGCAGCCTGCTGGATGGCCGCGTCCTGGAGCCCACGCTGAAGTCCGGTGACAAGGTGGGCACCCCGGACATCGAGTCCAAGGACATGCAGTACCTGTACGTCCAGGACGGCGACTACTACTTCATGGACAAGCGCAACTACGAGCAGACCTACCTGAGCAAGGAGGCGCTCGGAGAGGCGGCCAACTTCCTGAAGGAGAATCTGGACGTCGAGATCCTCTTCTGGAACGGCAAGGCCATCAACGTGACGGTGCCGAACTCCGTGGACCTCAAGGTCACCAAGTGCGACCCGGGCGTGCGCGGCGACACCGTGTCCGGCGCCCTGAAGCCCGCCACGCTGGAGACCGGCTTCACCGTCAACGTGCCCCTGTTCATCAACGAGGGCGACGTGCTGAAGATCGACACGCGTGACGGTGGCAAGTACCTCACCCGCGTGTCCACCGCGGGCTAGCAGCGGCTTTCCTTCACCTGACGACCCGGGAGGGGTCTGAATGGCAACGAAGCGCAAGGCAACCCGGTCGGCCGAGTCCTCGGGCGCGGCCGCCGGACGGGATTCGGGCACCACGTCGCTGGACGTGGAGGCCCTTCGACAGATTGTCGAAATCCTGGAGGCCTCCGACGTCACCCGGCTGGTGTGGACGAAGGGCCCGGAGAAGCTCTACATCCGCCGCGGTCACGCGCCGGAGACGACCATCGTCCACCACACGGCGCCGTCCGGCCCCGGGGTGACGGTGTCGCCCCCGGTGGAGTACGCCGCCCCGGCCGCTCCCCGTCCCGCCCCCGCCCCGTCCGCGGCCCCCGTCGCCGCGGCGCCGGAGAAGCCCGCGGAGAAGCCGGGCCACCTGGTGAACAGCCCGTTCGTGGGCACGTTCTACCGGACCCCCGCGCCGGATCAGCCCCCGTTCGTGGACGTGGGCACGGTGGTGCGCAAGGGCCAGGTGCTCTGCATCGTGGAAGCGATGAAGTTGATGAATGAAATCGAGTCCGAGGTCCCCGGCCGCATCGCCGAGGTCCTCGTGGAGAACGGTCGCCCGGTGGAGTTCGGCCAGGCGCTGTTCCGCATCGAGCCGGCCTGAGTCTCTCTTTGTCAGGCGCGTCCGGCCCTTCCGGGCGGGGCGCGCCTCAAGGCCCTCGCGAAGGAGCACGGCCGTGTTCAAGAAGGTCCTGGTCGCCAACCGCGGGGAGATTGCCCTGCGGGTCATCCGCGCATGCCGAGAGCTGGGCATCGCCACCGTGGCGGTGCACTCCACCGCTGACGCCAACGCGCTGCACGTGCGCTTCGCGGACGAGGCCGTCTGCATCGGGCCGCCTCCGTCCAAGGAGAGCTACCTCAACGTGCCGCAGCTGCTCTCCGCGGCGGAAATCACGCGCGCGGACGCCATCCACCCGGGCTACGGCTTCCTGTCGGAGAACGCCGAGTTCGCGGAGGTCTGCGAGAACTGCAAGATCCGCTTCATTGGCCCGCGCCCGGAGATGCTGCGGCTGATGGGCAACAAGGTGCGCGCGCGCGCCGCGGCCCGCGAGGCGGGCATGCCGCTGCTTCCGGGCAGCCCCGGCACGGTGAAGGACCCCCGCGAGGCGGAGGCGTTCGCGAAGGAGATCGGCTTCCCGGTCATCCTGAAGGCGGCGGCGGGCGGCGGCGGCAAGGGCATGAAGATCGTCCGCGAGCCGGGCGTGCTCGCGCAGGCGTTCTCCACCGCGCAGGCGGAGGCCCTGGCGTCCTTCAACAACGGCGACCTCTACATCGAGCGGTACGTGGAGAAGCCGCGCCACATCGAAATCCAGATCGTCGCGGACGAGCACGGGAACATCATCCACCTCAATGAGCGTGAGTGCTCGGTGCAGCGCCGGCACCAGAAGCTCATCGAGGAGAGCCCGTCGCCCGCGCTCACGCCGGAGCTGCGCCAGCGGATGGGCGAGGTGTCCGTCGCCGCGATGAAGAAGCTCCGTTACAACAACGTGGGCACCATCGAGTACCTGCTCGACGAGCGCGGCGAGTTCTACTTCATGGAGATGAACACGCGCATCCAGGTGGAGCACCCCGTGACGGAGCTGGTCATGGGCGTGGACCTGGTGCGTGAGCAGATCCGCATGGCCTACGGGCACCCCCTGCGCTTCAAGCAGGAGGACATCCAGATCCGCGGGCACGCCATCGAGTGCCGCGTGAACGCGGAGGACCCCGTCACCTTCGCGCCGTGGCCGGGCAAGATTACCGGCTACAGCGTGCCGGGCGGCTACGGCGTGCGCGTGGACTCGGCCGCCTACGAGAACTACACGGTGCTGCCGCACTACGACAGCCTGCTGTCGAAGCTCATCGTGCACGCGGAGGACCGCGAGACGGCCATCCGCCGCATGCAGCGCGCGCTCTCCGAGTACGTCGTGGAGGGCATCCGCACCAACATCCCGTTCCACCGGGCCGCACTGGCGGAGGAGTCCTTCCAGGAGGGCAACTACGACACCCGCTTCGTGGAGCGCCTGCTGGCGAGCGAGACGGGGTCGCGCCGCCTCAAGAAGGCCGTGGAAGAGACGCCGTAGCGCTGCGTGGCGAAGTCGTGGAAAGCCCGCCGGGCGGACGAGCGTCCAGGCGGGTGATCCAGCCCTGGGGGAGGGCAGGCTGTTTCTTGACCCGCATCGGAGGATTCCGTTAGCCTCCGAACCTCCCCCCCAGAGAAGGACTGAACCCCGCGAAGTTCCTCGGGGTTTCTGCCTGCCGGAAGCGCACGCTCGATGGACAAGAACAAGATCATCGAAGCCGCCGCGAAGCTGGTCGCGAAGGGCGCGTACGACAAAGCCATCAAGGAGTATCAGAAGGTCCTGGAGGTCGACCCGAAGGACATCCGGGTCCTCCAGAAGATGGGGGAGCTGTACCAGAAGAAGGGCGACAACGCGCAGGCGGCGCACTTCTTCACCAAGGTCGCGGAGAACTACTCCTCGGACGGCTTCTTCCTGAAGGCCGTCGCCCTCTACAAGCAGGTCCTCAAGCTCAACCCGAACCTGCTGGAGGTGAACCTCAAGCTGGCGGAGCTGCACCAGCAGCTGGGGTTGATGTCGGAGGCGATGGCGTACTTCCAGATCGTCGCCAATCACTACGACAAGGCGGGCGACACCAAGTCCAGCCTCGATACGCTGAAGAAGATGGTGGATCTCGACCCCGAGAACGTGGCGTCGAAGATCAAGCTCGCGGAGCTGTACGCGCGCGAGAGCATGACGAAGGAAGCGGCGCAGGAGTTCAAGCGCGCCGCGGAGTACCTCAAGCGCAACGCCCGCGCGGATGACTGGCTGCGCGTCGCCGAGCGCCTCTCCGCGCTGGAGCCGGACAACCTCCCGCTCGCGAAGGAGCTGGCCGCTTCGTACCTGCAGCGCGGTGACCAGAAGCGCGCGCTCGCCAAGCTCCAGGTGTGCTTCAAGGCGGATGGCCGGGACGTGGAGACGCTGACGCTGCTGGCGCAGGCGTTCCAGGGGCTGGGCCAGGTCTCCAAGACGGTGTCCGTCTACAAGGAGCTCGCGAAGATCCACCAGGAGCGGGGCCGCACCGCCGAGGCGGATGGCGTGTGGGGGCAGATCGAGCTGCTGGATCCGCAGGATCCGGATCTGCTCGCGCGCCGGGGGCCCGTGGCCGAGCCGGAGCCGGTGCACGCGCCCGTCGCCGTGCACGCCCCTGTCGAGGAGGCCGCGCCGGCCTGGAACGCGCCGGCCCCCGTGGCGACTCCGTCCCGTCCCGCGCCCGCCCCGGCGCCCGCGGTCGTTGCGCCGCCTCCGCCCGCGGGCCTGAGCCGCGAGCAGCTGTCCAAGCTGCTGACGGAGACGGACGTCTACGTGAAGTACGGGCTCCACGACAAGGCGCTGGAGCACCTGCGCAAGGTCTTCTCCGTGGATCCGGAGAACCTGGACGCGCACGAAAAGGCGTACCACATCTACGTGGCGGCCAATAACACCGCGCAGGCCTCGGAGCAGCTGCTGAACGTGCTGCGTCTGTGCACGCGCCGCGCGGACGTGCAGCGCGCCCAGCCGTACCTGGCCACCATCCTCCAGGAGGATCCGGGGCATGCGGAGGTGCCCGCCTTCCTGTCCGTGCTGCGCGCGGAAGGCGGCATCATCGCGCCGGCGGTGACGCCGGGCGTGGAGTCGCTGGAGGAGGACGCCATCCTGGTGGACTCCAACGACGACGAGATCCTCGTCGCGGATCCGCCGGAGGACGCGCTCGCGCAGCCCTCGGGTGACGAGCTGGCGCTGGCGGCGCTGAGCCACGGGGCGGACTCGGACGAGATCGTCGACGACGAGGTCGCTGAGGCCACGTTGAGCGGCGAGGAAGCGGTGATGGGCGAGCCCATCAGCTCCGCCGAGAACACCGTCTATGACCTGCCGTCGCAGGACGGCCTGGTGATGGGGTCCGACGAGGACTCGCTGGTGCTCGCGGACGAGCCGGGCCTGGGCGGTCCGGATGCTTCCGACGACGAGCCGCTGGTCGCCCAGGACGACGACGCGCTGATGTACGCGGGCGGCGACGAGCCCATGGTGCTCGCGGACGACGCGGGCGGCATGTCCCTGGGGGACGAAGAGGAGCCGCAGCCCACGCGCGTGCTGTCCCCGTCGCGCGCGCTGCTGGACGAGGCCGCGCCGGACACGCTGCAGCTGCCGACCCTGGACGACGGCGGCGACGAAGCCCTGGTGGAGCCCGGCATGGCGCTGGGCGAGGACGACGACGCGCCCACGCGCGTGGGGCTCGCGCCGCTGGATGCGTCCGCGCTGGACGACGCCGGCCTGGACGAGAGCTTCGCCGCGCCGGTGGAGGAAGAGGCGGCCCCGTACGCGGGCGGCATGTCGCTGGGCGACGAGGATGACGACGAGCCGACCGCCGCGCACATGGTGCTCCCGTCGATGGAGGAACTCTCCTACGACGAGCCCCAGGCCGACGCGGTCGCTGTCGAGCCTGAGCCCGAACCGGAGCCGGAGCCGGAGCCCGTGGCGGCCGCGCCGGAGCCGGATGCCGAGCCCGAGGAGGAGCCTGCCTCCGAGGAGTGCGACGAGGCGTCTTTCTTCCTCGACCAGGGACTGCTGGAAGAGGCGCGCGAGATCCTGGAGACGGTGGCCATCGCGTTCCCGGGCCACGTGCGCGCCGCCGAGCTGATGGCGCGCCTGGAGGAGCTGGAGGCCGGCGGTGGCGCGGCCCCCGCGGACGAAGCGCCTTCCGAGCCCATGCACGTGCCCTCCGTGCAGCCCGTGACGGAGGCTTCGCTCGATGACGGCGCCGGTGGTGGCGACGCGTTCGACCTGGCGGCGCAGCTGGCCGGCGAGCTGGACGACCTGGGCGGTGAGTCGCTGGCGGCGGTGCCTCCTGCGGACGAGGACTTCCAGTACTCGGTGGATGAGGTCTTCGCCGAGTTCAAGAAGGGCCTGGCCAAGGTGGTGAAGCCCGAGGACGTGGACACGCACTACGACCTGGGCATCGCCTACAAGGAAATGGGGCTGCTGGACGACGCCGTCCACGAGTTCGACGTGGCCCGCCAGGGCTGCGTGGGCACTCCGCGCGAGCTGGACTGCCTGACGATGATTGGCATGCTGCACACCCTGCGCGGCAAGCCGGAGGAGTCCGTGGCGGTCTTCAAGGAAGGCCTGTCCAACGTGCTCGCGACGGGCGAGGTGGCCAAGGCGCTGGGCTTCGAGCTGGCGAGCGCCTACGACGCGCTCAACGAGCCGGGCAAGGCGCTCTTCCACTTCCAGCGTGTGGCTGCCATGGACGCGAAGTATCGCGACGTGGGGTCGCAGGTGACGCGGCTGTCGGCGGTGACCGCTCCGGAGGAGGACCCGCTGCCTCGCGCCGGCAAGGGCCCCGCGACGCCGGTTCCCGCCGCGGGCGTGCCGAAGGCTCGTAAAGTAGGGTACGTGTAGCGCGTCCCCCACGAGGCCCGGCGAGCGATGACGACCTACCTCGATTTCTTCGAACTCACCCAGGAGCCGTTCTCCAACGCTCCGGTGAGCCGCTTCTATTACAACTCCGCGCAGCACTCGCAGGCCCTCACCCGGCTGATGCACGCCGTGGGCTACATGAAGGGCCTGTCCATCCTCATTGGCGACATCGGCGCGGGCAAGACGACGCTCGCCCGGCGCATGCTCGACTCGCTTCCGGAGTCCGAGTACGAGGCGGCGCTGCTCGTCATCATCCACTCGGGCATCACCGCCCAGTGGCTCTTGCGCCGCATCGCGCTCCAACTGGGCGTGGAGAACCCCGCGCAGGAGAAGCTGGCGCTCCTGTCGCAGCTCTACCAGCGCCTGCTGCAAATCTATGAGTCCGGCAAGAAGGCCGTCGTCCTCATCGACGAGGCGCAGATGCTGGAGACGCGCGAGCTGATGGAGGAGTTCCGGGGACTGCTGAACCTGGAGGTGCCCGAGCGCAAGCTCATCTCCTTCGTGTTCTTCGGCCTGCCGGAGATCGAGAAGAACCTGAAGCTGGATCCGCCGCTCGCCCAGCGTGTGGCGCTCCGCTACAAGCTGGAGCCCTTCACGGCGGAGTCCACCGAGGCGTACGTGAAGCACCGGCTGCGGCTCGCCGGCTGCCCGCGCATGCCCTTCACGCCGGAGGCGCTGCTCGCCGTGCACGAGCACTCCGGCGGCACCCCGCGCGTCATCAACACCCTGTGCGACAACGCGCTCTTCGAGGCGTTCCTCGCGCGCTCGGAGACCATCAGCGCGGAGCTGGTGCACCGCATCGGCAACAACCTGGGACTCCAGGGCGGCTCGGCTGCCTCCCAGGTGAGCGAGCGGCCGGGCACGCCTGCCACGTCGCTGCCCCGGACAGCGAACACGAAGATCGACCTGGCGGAGATCGACCGCTACCTCGAGGGACTCGGTAAGCTCTAGCGGCTTGTCCCTTCCCAGCCGCAACGGTGCGCGCAAGGCGCTCTTGTGGGTGCTCCTCGTGATTTCGGGGAGCATCCTCCTGTTGCGTCAGCCGTTCACCTGGGACGCCGCCTGCACCGTGGCGCGCAGGCACCTGCCGGACCTGCTGGGCGTGGACGTGGGCATCGGCCGGTGCGAGTTGGATCCGCTGGGCTCGCGCGTGGTGCTGCACGGCGTGTCGGTGTTCGCGCGCGGGACGGACACGCCGCTGTTCGCCGCGGACGAGGCGGAGGTGGCGCTGGGCTTCCTGTCCCCCCTGTCCCGCCGCCTCATGCTGGGCCAGGTGCGCGTGCGCCATCCGCGCGTGGCGCTGGACCTGTCGAGGCCCTCTTCCAGTCCTCCTTCCTCCGACGGCACGTGCCCGCTCACGCCGCTGACGCGCGTGGGCGTGGGGCGCGTGGACATCACCGGCGCGGAGGTGCGCCTCGCGCTGCCGGACGGGCGCGGCGTGGAGGTGGAGAACCTGGACGTGGGGTGGGTGGAGCACTGGGGCGTGATGGAGCTGGAGGTCGCCGCGCGGCAGGGCCTGGTGCGCCTGGGCGCGGGCGGCGGCGAGCTGACGCTGGGGAAGCTGGGCTTCACCGGCTCGCTGGACCCCGACGAGGGGCTGCTGGACGTGGAGCGCGCGGAGGCGACGCTCGACGACATCACCGCCACGGTGTCCGGCCGCGTGGAGACGCTGTGCCATCCGGTGCTCGCGCTGGACGCGCAGGTGTTCCTGCCGCTGCGCACGCTGTCCCAGGCGAAGCTCCTGCCGCGTCCGGCCACCGGGCACCTGTGGACGCGCGTGTCCGTCACCGGGAAGCCCTCCGCGCTCGCGGTGGGCGCGGACCTGTCCGCGAGCAACCTGGCCTATGAGCAGTACGGCCCGGTGAGCCTCAACGCGCGCCTGTCGTACGCGGGGGACAGCGTGCGCGTGGAGTCTTTGGAGGCCCCGCTGGGCTCCGGCAAGGTGAAGCTGTCCGGCGCGCTGCGGCTCACGCCGGAGCTGCCGGTGGACGTGACACTCCAGACGGAGGACGCGTCGTTCGGGCGCATCCTGGAGCGCGCGGGCGTGGCCGGCTCGTGGGTGGACTTCCCCGCGACGGCGAACGCGCACCTCACCGGGACGCTGCTGCCCCGGCCGTCGCTGTCCGGGCCGCTGGATCTGCGCAGCGGCCGCTTCATGCTGGCCACGCGCGCGTTCGACGCGCCGGTCAGCGCCGGCAAGACGCTGCTCACCTTCGAGCGGGGCCGCGCGCAGACGGCCGTGAAGCTGACGGGGGACCGCGTGTCCTTCACCCGCCTGACGGTGGAGTCGGGCCGCTCGCGCGTGCACGGCGAGGTGACGCTCTACTTCGACTCCGCGCGGGGCCTGGACATCCAGGGCAATGGCGAGCTGGACCTGTCGGACTTCGGCCACATCGCGGAGCTGCCGTGGTCCGGGAAGGGCTCCGCGAACTACTCCATCGTGGGGGCGTACTCGGACGTGAAGGTGGACGCGAGCCTGTCCCTGCGCGACTTCAGCTTCTGGGGCTTCGGCCTGGGCGTGACGCAGGCGAAGCTGTCGTACTCGAACGGGCTGCTGTCCTTCCCGTCGCTCACCGGCCAGAAGGGGCGCACGCAGTACTTCGGCAAGGCGGCGCTCACCTTCGCGCGCCTGCTGCACCTGCGCCTGGACGTCACGGTGCCGCAGGGACGCACCGAGGACCTGGTGGACCTGGTGGCGGGCCTGAGCCCGTCCATCGCCGCGGTGCAGGGCCAGTTCGCGGGCGCGGCCTCCGGACGCGTGGAGATCGACAGCCCCCTGGAGAAGCTGGAGGGGCTGGTGGCCTTCGACCTGCGCGACACCACGTACCTGGGGCGCCGGCTGGGCGCGGGCTCCGCGCGGCTGCGCTTCGTGGATGGCAAGGCGATGGTGCTGGAGCGCACCGTGCTGGACGGGCGCCTGGGGCGCACGTGGGTGGAGGGCACCTTTGGCTTCGCGGGCACGCTGGACTACCGCTTCGGCGGAGAGAACCTGTCGCTGGCGGAGGCCGTGGGCCCGGAGACCGCGGAGGAGATGGGCATCCAGGGCACGCTCGCGCTCCTGGGGGCCGTGACGGGCACGACCGACAAGCTGGACATCCAGGCCACGTTGAAGGGGCCGCGCATCACCTTCGCGTCGCGCGACCTGGGCGCCATGGACCTCGCGCTGCACCAGGAGGGCAAGCAGCTGCGCATCACCGGCCGCCCCTTCCGCGACGCCCAGGGCTCCCTGAGCATGACGGTGAAGGAGCCCTACCTCTTCGAGTCCACCGTGGACCTGCTGCTGCCGGAGATCAAACCGCTGCTGCCGCAGGTGCCGGCGCTGGCGGGCGTCACGGGCATGCTCGCGGGGCGCGTGACGCTGCAGGGCCCGCTGCTGCAGCCGGAGGGCTACCAGGTGGCGGCCACGGTGCGGGAGCTGTCGCTCGCGCGGGGCGACCTGCGCGGACGCAACCAGGGGCCGCTGGTGCTGACGTACCTCAACGGCCGGCTGGACGTGCAGCCGTTCCGCTTCAGCGGCGCGTCGGTGGACTTCACGCTGGGCGGCTGGATGAACAAGCGCGCCATGAACATGAGCCTGCGCGAGGGGCGCATGGACGTGCGGCTCCTGGAGCCGCTGTTGCCCGGCATGGAGCGCGTGGGCGGACAGCTGCGCCTGGACGCGGAGGCGACGGGTTCGCTGGACGCGCCGTCGGTGGTGGGCTCCGCGGAGCTGTCCGACGTGCGCCTGGCCATGCGCGACCTGCCGCTCACCGTGCGCGGCATGTCCGGGCGCCTGGAGATGACGGGCCAGCGCGTGCTGCTGGAGCACCTGCAGGCCCAGGTGAACGAGGGTCAGGTGTCCGCGCGCGGCGACATCCGCCTGGAGCGCTTCGTGCCCAAGCGGCTGGCGCTGACGCTGCAACTGGACGCCGTGCCGTACCGGATGACGGAGGACCTGCCGCTCACGGTGTCCGGCCTGCTGCAGGTGGTGGGGCCGCCCACGGGGCCCACCGTCACGGGTGGGCTGGACATCATCAAGCTGCGCTACCAGAAGCCGCTCGACATCGAAGCGCTGCTCAAGACGATGCAGAAGAAGCCGCAGCTCACGGTGGGCGGTGGAGGCGAGCGCGCGAGGGACCCCTTCTTCACCTGGGACGTCAACGTGCACTTTGGCGACGTGCGCGTGGACAACAACCTGGCCAAGGCGCGGCTGTTGGGCGACGTGCGGCTCACCGGCACGGACGTGAAGCCGGGGCTGCTGGGCCGCGTGGAGGCGGCCGAGGGCAGCCAGGCGTTCTTCCGCAACAACCTCTTCACCGTCGACCAGGGGCAGCTGGAGTTCCGCGACGCGTCCGGCATCGATCCGGTGTTCGAGGTGCAGGCGCAGACGTCCGTGCGCGAGTACGTGGTGAAGCTGCACGCGTTCGGCCGGCCGGCCAATCCGCTCGTGGTGTTGTCCTCGGAGCCGGTGCTCACGGAGGGTGACATCCTGTCCCTGCTGACACTGGGCGTGACGAGCGCGGACAAGGACACGGCGGCGTCGGCGAGCTACGGTCTGGCGGCGGAGGCCCTCTTCAACGTGTCGGGACTGGACCGGCAGGTGCGCCGTTTCCTGCCCAGCAACCCCGTCCTGCGCGACTTGTCCCTGCAGATCTCCACCACCTACAACGACGCCACCCGGCAGGCGGAGCCCACCGCACAACTGGAGTCGAAGTTCCTCTCCGAGCAGCTTAAAATCGGCATGACCCAGCCTGTGAGTGGGCGAGGCACCCGGGCACGCGCTGAGTACCGCTTCGACGACCGTCTTTCCGCACAGGCCCAGTGGGACAACGAGAACAACCAGGCGTCGTTCGGAAACCTCGGGCTCGAGCTGAAGCTGGGCTGGGAGGTCGAGTAGCCGCGCTCGCCGCGGTGCTGCTCCTCGTCTGCGCGCGTCCCGCCTTCGCCGCGCCCTCGGGTTCGGGTTCGGACGATGACGCGCCGGAGGTGGTGGCCGTGGAGCTGCACCTGCCGGAGGGGGTGTCCTCGGACGGGCTGTCGGGGCTCGTGACGCTGCGCAAGGGACAGGCGCTGACGCCCGTCGCCGTGCGCAGGTCGGTGGAGCAGCTGTTCTCCACGGGGCGCTTCGCGGACGTGGTGGCGCTCACGCAGGACGTGCCGGGCGGCGTGCGGCTGGTGTTCCAGCTCACGCCGCTGCCGCTCCTGTCGAACGTGGCGGTGAAGGGCAACCACGTCCTCACGTCCGGGGAGCTGCTGGAGGCCAGCGGGCTTCTGCAGGGCGGGCCGTTGGATCCGGAGGAGCTGGACACGGCGGCGGCCGCCGTGCGCGAGGCTTATCAGCGCAAGGGCTACGACGCCGTCTCCATCCAGGTGGAGGAGCGGCCGGTGCCCGCGGGCGGCGTGGCGGTGACGCTGGTGGTGGAGGAGGGCAAGCCTACCCGCGTGCGGCAGGTGACCTTCTCCGGCAGCCCCGCGCTGCCGTTGCCGCGCCTGGTGGAGGCGCTGGGGATGAAGCCTGGCGAGGTGTTCGACCGGGCGAAGCTGGATGGCGGCCTGGAGCGGCTGCGGACGCTCCTGCGCGAGCGGCTGCACTGGCGCGCGTGGGTGGGCACGCCCTCCGTGGTGGTGGAGGACAGCGAGGCGTCCGTGGCGGTGCCGGTGTCCGCGGGGCCCGCGTTCCACCTGCGCTTCGCGGGCAACCGCCGCTTCCCGGACTCGCTGCTGGCGCGCGTGGTGGCCTACGACGGCGAGGAGGCCCTGGACGAGGCCGTCTCCGCGCGGCTCGCCCGGCGGCTGGAGGCGTTCTACCGGCGGCGTGGCTTCCACGACGTGAGCGTGCGGGCGCAGGAGGTCATCCGGCCGGACGGGGAGGCGGCGGTGCTGGGCTTCCAGGTGGACGAGGGCGCTCCGCTGCGCGTGACGGACGTGCGCTTCCACGGCAACGCGACGCTGTCGTCCTCCGTGCTGCGCTCCATGCTCACCAACCAGGTGGCGGTCCTGGAGACCTTTCCGGAGCTGGACCTGCCCATGCGCGAGGACCCTCTGGAGACGGAGGGGCGCGACCGGCGCGCCGACACGAACGGGATGTCCCCGCCCGACCCGTCCACGGTCTACCTGGAGGACGCGTGGCTGGAGGCCGCGGACGCGATGACCACGGCCTACCGCGAGCAGGGCTTCGCGTCCGCGCAGGTGACCTTCCGGGGCGTCACGGTGGATGCGGTCCACCACACGGCGGAGGCGGACTTCGACGTGGAGGAGGGCCCCCGGGCGCTGCTGCGCGAGCCCGCCTTCGTGGACATGCCGCCGGAGGTGAACCCGGTCTGGGTGAAGCTGCTGCTGCCCGCCGGGCAGCCGCTGAGCTTCGAGAAGGTGGACCAGGCGCAGGCCGCGCTGGAGCGGGGGCTGGGCCGCGAGGGCTACCTCTTCGCGCGCGTGAGCAACTCGGTGTCGGTGGAGCAGGATGGCACCGCCGCGCAGGTGACCTTCCGCGCCGACGCGGGGCCCCGCGTGCACGTGGGGCAGGTGCTGTTGCAGGGGTTGACGCGCTCGGATCCGGACGTGGTGCTGGCGCAGCTGGGCCTGAGGAAGGGCGCGCCGTTGTCGGTGGAGGCGCTGGCGGAGGCGCAGCGCCGGCTGTCGCGGCTGGGGCTGTTCCGCCAGGCGGAGGTGTCGCTTGCGGACCCCAACCGCCGCGAGTCCTCCAAGGACGTGCTGGTGACGGTGCAGGAGCGCCCGCGCATCGACGGCGAGGTGTCCGGCGGCTACTTCCTGGTGGACGGTCCCCGCATCACGCTGGACACGGCGTGGCGCAACCTGGACGGCCGGGGGCTGAACCTGCTGGCGCGCGGCAAGGTGAACTACGCGGGCGCGAGCGCAGAGGCGCTGTCGTCGTCGCGGCACCCGGCCGGGTGCTCCACCGGCGAGCTGTCCGGCGAGGCGTGCGAATCCGACCTCAGCGGCCTCAGCGGCCTGGGCGGGCGCGGCAACCTGGCGCTGTCCCAGCCCCGGCTCTCCTTCCTGGCGCCGCAGGAGATTGGCGCGCGGCTGGACCTGATTGGCGAGCGCGTGCACCGGCCGTCGTACCTGTCCACGCGGTTCGCGGCGGTGGTGGGCGCGGACTGGGCGCTGGCGTCGTGGGTGAGCGTGTCGCTCCAGTACGAGCTGGAGAACAACCGGCTGCGCTCGCGCGCCGGCGTGCTGGAGCTCGTCAACCGAGCGGACCAGGAGCGCCTGCGCTACCCGTATGGCGACTTCACGCTGCACTCGCTGCGTCCGTCACTGACGTTGGACTTCCGCGACGACCCGGCGAACCCCCGGCGCGGCATGGTGCTCAGCAGCAGCGTGGAGTTCATGCGCGGCATCAGCGTCCACCCCACGGACGTCGCGGGCGACCGCGTGCCGGAGTTCCCCATCGACGGCGTGAAGCTGTCCGGGAGCGTGAGCGCGTACGCGCCGCTGGGCCGCCGCGCGAGCGTGGCGGTGAGCGCGCGCGCGGGCACCATCCTCCCGCTGACGCAGGGGGCGCAGAACATCGGGTCCAAGCTGTTCTACCTGGGTGGCTCCTCCAGCCTCCGCGGCTTCCGCGAGGACGGCGTGCTGCCGCAGGACGTGCGCGAGGTGCTGCACCAGCGGCTGGCTTCGTGCCGCGCCGTCATCTCGCCCGCGGGGTGCTCGGATGACCTGAAGGCGGTGCTCGCGGGGCAGGTGCCCGCCAGCCAGGGCGGCGAGCTCTACACGCTGGGCAAGGCGGAGCTGCGCGTGCCCGCCATCGCGGCGGTGGACCTGGGGCTGTTCTTCGAGGTGGGCAACCTGTGGCAGGACCGCACGCTGTTCGACCCGGGCGTGCTGCGCTACGCGGCGGGCGTGGGCCTGCGCTACGTGACGCCCGTGGGCCCGCTGGCCTTCGACGTGGGCTTCAACCTGGACCGCGACGAGGCGCTCAACGAAGCGCCCACGCAGTTCCACTTCAGCATCGGGACGTTCTGACCGGAGGCCTTCGCCCATGCGAACTGACCGTGCACGCCGTGGAGTGGCTGGGGGCCTGGCCCTGATGGGGCTCCTGGCGCTCGCGTGTCAGCACGGCCCGGACGCGAACGCGACGGCGCCGCGCCCCGCGTGGATGCCGCCGGAGGGGAGCTGTCCTCGCGGCGCGCAGCTCCAGATGGAGCGGCTGGGGCTGAAGGTGGGGGACCGCATCCCGGTCATCGTGGACAGCATCCAGGACCACCCGGGGCCGGCCCGGTATAACTACAGCTTCGTCATCGCGCTGCCGCAGGCGGAAGGGGAGGCGAAGCTGCCGGGGGCGCGCATCGGCGGGCGGCTCTACGTGACGAAGCACCGCGTGTTCGGCCGGTACGACCGCATCTTCACGCCGGAGAGCGGCGCCACGTCGGTGCCCTTCTGCGGCGTGCTGCTGGACTCGCGCTGGGACAAGGACGGCGAGGGGCTCATCGCGTACCCCAGCCCGATGAAGGGCTTCTCCGTGGTGCAGGACAACACGGGCGTCATCCAGGTGGTGGACCGCTACCCGTGAGGCGCCCGCGTCAGTCGACGTGCAGGGTGTAGGGCTTCTCGTCGGAGAACAGCAGGTCCACGACGCCAATCTTGAACGTGAAGTCTCCCGGGCTCATGGGCTTGCCGTAGAGGACGCCTTCCTTCGTGTCCAGGAGGATGCCCGGAGGCAGCGCTCCGTCCTTCAGGCTCCAGGTGAACGCGTTGGAACCGCCGGTCGTCCGGAGGTTGTAGCTGTAGTCGGCGCCCACGCGGCCCCAGGGCACCGCCCGCGATATCACGGTGACGGTGCCGGACGCGGCCGTGAGCGTGATGGAGAGCTGGGCGGCGGCGGACTGGGGCGGCGTGTCGCTGTCCGTCACCACCACCGTGAAATCCTTCTTGCCTGCCTGGGTCGTGGTGCCGGTGAGGGTGCCGTTCGCCGCGAGCGCCAGCCCCGTGGGCAGCGACTGCTCCGGTGCGAGGGCGAAGGTGTAGGGCGCCTTGCCGCCGGTGGCGGAGATGCGCTCGGCATAGGCGCGATTGTTGGGCGCGTCCGCGAGCGGCTCCGGGCCCGCGACCCGCAGCAGCGGGCGGACGCGCAGGGTCAGGCTGCCACTCGCGCGCTTCGTGGGGATGCTCTGGTCGAGCACCTCCACGGGGAGGAGCAGGTCCCCCGGGCGCGTGGGCGTGCCGGTGAGGTTGCCCTCGGTGTCGAGCGCGAGGCCCGGGGGAAGCTGGCCGGTGGCGTTGAACGTGTACGGCGGGGTGCCGCCCCGGGCCTGGAGCTTCGCCGAGTAGGGGACGGACTCGATGGCCTGCGTCAGGAGGCTCGACTCCAGCGAGAGCGCGGAGGGGCCCGCGTCCACCTCGCCCGCGTCCGTCACGCCGGCATCCTCGATGCCCGCGTCCTGCTCCGGGCCTGCATCCATGTCCGAGCCCGCGTCCAGGTCCTCCACGGGGTCGGGGCTGCCGCAGGCCGCTGCTTCACCGCAGGTCGGCAGGCACCGGTTCTCCGACGTGAGGCACGCCGTGCCGGAAGGGCATCCACCCGTTGAATCGCACGCGGCGAAGCGCGACAGGTCCGGCGCGAACGTGCATGCCCCCATGGCCAGGACGACCGCTCCCGTCAGCGCGGCGAGCCGCTTCCACGTCGGTGGATGCAGGTTCATGGCAGCTCCCAGATGAAGGACACCGTGCCCCCGAGGCCGAGCAGTGCGCCCACGCCCATCAGGACATTGGAGGTCCGCGCCTCACGGCGGCCCTTCTCCAACTGGGCAGAGAAGCACTGCGCGAACGACTCGCTGGCCGTGGCGCACTCGCCGCCGTTCTTCGACACCTTCGCTTCCGTGCTCCGCGAGGCCAGCCCGAAGCCCACTCCCGCGAGGAGCGCCGCGCCGCCCGCGCCCCACAACACCTTGGGCAGCACACGCGGCCCCCGGGACTCCCGCCGGGCCTGCGTCGCCACCAGCGGCGACCACACCTGCTGGAGCGCCTGCCTCGCGCGCGCGTCCGCTTCGCCCGGCGTCGTGGCCGGCGCCTCGAACTGGGCGCGCGTCTCCGAGCCTCGCGCGTCCGTCACCGTGAGCGCCACGCTGCGCTTGCCTCCCACGCCCAGCGCCACGCCCCGCACCAGCCTGCGCGCGCCCAGCGCCGAGGCCTGCGCGCTCCGGCACGCCGCGTCGCCGCAGGCCGCCAGCGCCGCTCCCGAGCCCCGCAGCCGGGCCAGCGTGTCGTCGCGCGACTCCAGGCACGCGCCGGGCAGCGAGGCCACCGCGCGCCGCGTGGCCTCCTCCAGCTCCCGCGCGTCCGCGGACGGCAGGGCCAGCCTTTCGAAGGGCACGAGCACCACGCGCGTGTTCGCGTCGCAAGGGGCCGACATGCGCAGCAGCATGAACAGCAGGGATGCGGAAGGGCTCATGGCACCAGGACGGCGTCGGCTTCATCCGACGGCGGCGTGATGCCGAGGCTCGCCATGTAGCCCCGGTAGAAGCGCGGCCCGAAAGGCACGGAGAAGAGCTTGTCGCGCATCGTGTCCTGCGCCGCGCCCCGGGTCGCCACCGCGGCGTCGTGCCAGCCCAGCCCGCCGGCGTCCACCACCTCGGCCGCGCGGTTGAGCGCGAACGGCGCCTCCCGGCCGTTGCTCCGGAGGTAGTAGCCCCGCCCCACGGGCAACGCCACCACCAGCGGGCGCTCGCGCTCCTTGTGCAGCTCCACCACGCGGATGCCGCGCGCGTCCTCCACCCACAGCCGGCCCGCCAGGCCCGTGGGCACCATCAGGTAGCCCAGGGACGTGGTGTCGCCCAGGTCCGTCAGCGCGAAGCCGCGGTCCAGCGCGGGCGGCTGGATGAACACGTTCGGCTGGCCGCGCACGTCGTTCGTGCCCTGGCTCGCGGCGGCCACGAAGGCCCGCAGCTCCGCGTAGTCCACCCTGCCGTCCCCGTTCACGTCGCCCGCGCCCGACAGCGCCGAGCGCACCATGTGGCTGAAGACGCCGGAGCGGATGGCGCTCCACTCCTGGCTCTCCTGCTCCGACGACGTGGACAGCACCACGCCCACCTGCGGGAAGCGCTCCAGTTCGCGGTTGCCCAAGAGCCCCTTCACCGCGTCCGCGTACGCGGGACCCACCGGCAGCGCGCCGCGCGAGTTGACGAAGAAGTACGAATCACACGCGTCCACGATGAGCTGGAGGAAGGACGCCTTGGACGGAGAGATCACCCGCTCGTACAGCTCCGTGCGCGTGAGCGGCCCGTCCAGCAGGCTCACGGCCCCTTCGCCCGCGGCGCCGCGCTTGCCATGGCCCACGAACACGAAGGTCAGCACCGGCACGGCGCCCTTCGCCCGGTCCTCCGCCATGCGGGCGTTCAGGCGGGCGAGGGCGGTCCCCAGCGCCGGGTGCGTGGGCGGGAGCGTCTTCGCGGCGAGCCCCGGGTGCAGGGCCTGGGTGTCCGCGTCCAGCACGCTCAGCAGCACGACCTCGCGCGAGCGCGGCGCGAACAGCTCGTAGTAGCGGGCGCCGTCGTCGTCCGCGTAGCGCAGGGGCGCCTGGGACGGTTCGGTGCCCGTGTTGTTGGCCACGATGAGGGCGTAATGGACCTGCTCCGGCTCGGCGCTCGCGGCGGTCCCGGCCAGCAGAAGGAGCACACCCAGAACCAGAGGCCTGTGAGAGGTCATATGCATCAAGGGTTTGCGCGACGTGCCGGGCGAAAGAATGCCACGGGCGTCAACTGACAATCCACCCGTGGCCGCTCGCGACAACATGCGGATGACGGGACCGCGACGGTCGCGGTAAGCCCTTGAGGGATGGAGTGGGATGACGACACGTTGCGCCGCTTTCGCGAAGGCACCCCGGAGGTGCTGGCGGAGGTGTATCGCGCGTACGCGGAGCCGCTCGCTCGCCTGCTCAAGGCGGCCGCATGGCGGGGAGCCTTCACCCGCCTGAGGAACGCGATGGAGCTGGAGAACACGCTGCTGGAGACCTTCGCCCGCGCCTTCGAGCCGCGCACGCGCGCCGCCTACAACGGCACGCGCCCCTATGCCCACTTCCTGATGGGCATCGCGCGCAACGTGCTGCTGGAGCAGTCGCGCGAGCGCGAGCTGGTGGGCAGGGACGAAGCCTTCGAGGGGCTCCCCGACTCCACCCCGGAGGATGGCGGGCTGGATGAGCTGTTGGAGGACCGCGAGGTGGAGGCGCTGCTCGCGGCGTTCAAGAGCGGCCTGTCGCGTGAAGAGCACCGGCTCTTCGAGCTGCGCTTCGCGGAAGGGCTTCCCCAGGAAGAGGCCGCCACGGCGCTGGGGCTCACGCGCATCCAGGTGCGGCGGCGCGAATTCGGCCTGAAGGCCAGGCTGTTGGGATTCCTCCAGTCGAAGGGGTACCTGGAGGACCTGGAGACGCAGGGCTGGAGCTTCTTCAAGCGGCGAGGTGCGCGATGAGGGGTTGTGACGACCGCCGGGCGAAGCAGGCGATGGCCGCGCTCTTCGAGAAGGGCCAGGACGGCCTGGACGCGGAGGGGTTCCGGCGCCTGCGCGCGCACCTGGGCACCTGCTCCGAATGTCAGGAGGCGTACACGCGGCTGTCTCGCGTGGAGTCGGTGCTGGAGCAGCGGGCGCTGCCTTCGTCCCGGAGCGCGCTCCTGGAGCAGGCGCTGTTCGCCAGGCTTCAGCCCGCGCCGCCGGTGGTGGCGCCCGAGCGCAAGAAGTGGTTCGCGTCCCCGCTCTTCATGCCCCTGGCGCTGAGCGCCGCGGCGGTGGGCGTGGCGCTGGTCGTCGTGGCGCCCACACTGGAGCGTCAGCCGCAGGCGGTGCCGGAGTGGCAGGCGCGGTCGTCGTCTCCGGGCGAACGGGCCTGGGGCGTGCGCGCGTTCTGCATCGCGCCCGCGGGCACGGTGCTGGCGGAGGCCCGGCCCGGTGGGACGCTGACGTGCGCGGAGGGCAACGCGGTGCAGTTCAGCTACACCGCGCCGGAGCGCGTGCGCCTGTCGCTGGAGGGGCTGCCCCGGTCCGGGGGGGAGCCGCTGCGCTTCTTCCCGCGCGAGGGCCCGGCCCCGGAGGTCGCCGCGGGCGTGGACGTCCCGCTGCCCTTCAGCACGCCGGTGCAGGGCGGATGGCTGACGGGCCCCGTGCCGGTGCGCGCGCGCTTCACGGACGCCCAGGGCCACATCGTCGCGGACACGCAGGTGACGCTCACGCCCCGCTGACGCGGCCTTCCGCGCGGCTTCGCTTCACCGCTTGAGACGAACAACCCCCCTCCCGTGTGGACACAGGAGGGGGGCAGGGACTGCCGTGCCTTGTGGGGTCCGTGAGTGACTACGGACGCGGGACGCGGCGATCCACTTCCGCGGTGCCGGTGTACTGCGTGGCCACGTTCAGGAAGCCCTTGAGCTGAACGCGCCAGATGCCGGCGGGTGGGTTCGGAATCGCGACGGCCTCACTGCTGGAGGTGCCCTCGGCGCTGGTGGCGACGAGCTCCCCGTTGGGGCCGTAGACGTACAGATCCAGGTCGTAGGCCGGGTTGCCCCAGCTCGTCTTGATGCGCAGGGCGCTGGCGCCCGCGGGCACGGTGAGCAGGTGCTCGTGCTGCGCGGCCCGGAGGGAAAGGTCCACCACGGGCAGGTTGATGCTCGTCTTCACCGTGCCCGCCCAGGAGGGCAGGGCGGTGGTCTGCGTGGTGTAGCGGGTGCCCGCGGCGTCATTCACCAGCTTCGTCGCCGCGTACACGTCCGCGTACCCCGCGCCCACCTCCCACGTCTCCAACTGGCGCGTGTTGCCCGCCGCGTCCGTCGTGAACATGGGCCGAGCAGTGGCCTGCACCGCCGCGAGCACGCCGTCCATGTTGAGCGACGGGTTCACCTCCAACAGCAGCGCGGCGACGCCGGCCATGTGCGGCGCGGCCATGGAGGTGCCGGAGCTGGCCGCGTAGAACGGCTCCGGGTGCAGCAGGTCCAGGCCCAGGTAGGGCTGCATGATGGTGGCGGTGAGCGCGCGCGCCGCCACGATGTTCACGCCCGGCAGCGTGATGTCCGGGTGGTGGAGCTCGTCGCCCGGGATGCCGCGGCTGGAGAAGGACGCAAGCTCCCCCGGCCGGTCCTGGCTGAGCAGCGGGTTGGTGGCCGCCGTGGTGTCGCGCGACGTGCCGGCCGCGACGGAGATGGCGCACGGCGAGGCGCTGTACGGGTTGAGCGTGTCGGGGGCGGAGCCCTCGTTGCCCGCGGCGAACACCACCACCATGCCCAGGTCGTAGGCGCGCTTCGTCGCGATGGAGATGGGGTCGAACGGCGCGAAGTGGCTGCCGCTGGTGCCCCACGAGTTGGAGATGACGCGGACGTTGTGCGTCTCACGGACGTCCGGATCCATCAGGAAGTCGAAGCCCTCCAGCGCGAACAGGATGCTCAGCGCGTCGCCGGTGCCCACGCCCAGCAGCGTCGCGCCGGGGGCCACGCCCTGGTGCCGCCCGCCCGAGCGCGCGCCCGAGCCCGCGATGATGCTGGCGCAGTGCGTGCCGTGGCCGCTGGTCAGGTCGCTGTTGGGCGTGTCCACGTACAGCGCGCCGCCAATCCCCGAATCCAGCGGGGACGCCACGACCTTCACGTTGCGCGCCACGTGGGGGAAGTCGCCGTGCGTGCCGTCCAGGCCGGAGTCGATGACGCCCACGCCGATGCCCGCGCCCGTCGTCTGATACGCGGTGCGCGCGGTGTCCGCGTGGATGTACGGCACGCTGGTGTCGAGGAAGTACTGGAGCGGCTTGTCCTCGTAGATGGAGAGCAGCCCCAGCGGCTGGAGCTCCTGGCGCAGGGCGGCGATGAGCTGCGGCGTCACCGGGGCCTTCAGCGCCACCATGGGCAGCGACTTGAACGCCAGGACGTTGCCCAGGCCCAGCCCCTGCGTCAGCCCGCCCAGCGTGCGCGTCAGGCCGCCCAGCACGGCGTCCAGGTTGAGGACGCCGCCCGTCGCGTTCGAGGTGTTGAAGGACAGGATGAGCGTGCGGACCGAGCCGTCCGTGTGCAGCGCGGAGTCCACCACCGCCTGGCTGAGCGCCGCCTGCGCCGCGCTGGACGCATAGAGCGCGTTGCAGGCACCAGGCGCCGCGGCCGCGGCCGCGACGATGGAGCGCGAGGATGACGTGACGGCGGGCGGCGCGTCCGTCTTCGCGTCCTCGTGCTCCGAGGTGCTCGTGCCACATCCCATGGCGGCGGCGGTGGCGGCGGCCCAACCCAGCGACATCCATCGATTCATGCGGTGCTCTCCCGAGGTGTGCGGTGGCTTCTCGAGCCCCGCGCCCAAAAAGGGGTGTCTCGGGAGGTCCGGCATGGATCGCCGCAATCTCGGATTGTTCTGTACTGACTGGACCCGGCGGGACGGCGGGGATGCGGGTCCTTCCCGCCCCCGGCGGTGACAGTGTCCGGAGCCCCGGCGGGCCCGGGAGGGTTCGCCGGTATACAGTCCCCGGCGTGTTCTACGCGTGTGTGCGGGCGGTGGTGGCGCTGGCGCTGCGGCTCTTCTACCGGGTGAAGGTGAATGCCCCGGGCGAGGCGCCCACCGGCCCGGTGCTCTTCGTGGGCAATCATCCCAACGGGCTCATCGACCCGGCGCTGGTGTTCATCCTCACGCGGCGCCAGGTGACGTTCATGGCCAAGGCGCCGCTGTTCAAGCTGCCCGTCATCGGCTGGCTCTTGAAGGGACTGGACGCGCTGCCGGTGTACCGCAAGCAGGACGACCCGACGCAGATGGGGCGCAACGAGGGCACGCTGGAGGCGGCGAAGGGCGCGCTCGTGCAGGGGCGGGCCATCACCATCTTCCCCGAGGGCAAGAGCCACTCGGAGCCGGAGCTGGCGGAGCTGAAGACGGGGGCGGCGCGCATCGCGCTCAACGCCGCTCGCGAAGGTGCCCCGGTGCGCATCGTCCCGGTGGGGCTCACCTACGCGGAGAAGAACGTCTTTCGCAGCGAGGTGCTCATCGATCAGGGGGCGCCCATCGACGTGGCGGCCTTCCTGCCGGGGGACGCGGCGTCGGAGCAGGACGCGGTGCGCGCGCTCACGGAGCGGGTGGCGGAGGGCCTGCGCGCGGTGACGCTGAACCTGGAGCAGTGGGCGGACCTGCCGGTGGTGCAGGTGGCGGAGCAGCTCTACGCCTTCCGCCAGCGCGGCGCACAGGACGCGGAGCGGCTGCGGCTGTGGGCGCGCGGGGTGCGGCTGTTCCGCACGCAGGAGCCGGAGCGCTACGAGCGCCTGCGGCAGGACCTGTCCTCGTTCGGCCACCGGATGGCGCTGGTGCAGGCCGCGCGGCCGGAGGACCTGTCGGTGGAGTACCGCCCGGGCAACGTGGTGCCGTTCGCGCTGAAGACGCTGGCGCGGCTGGTGTTCGGGCTGCCGCTGTTCGCGCTGGGGCTGGCGGTGTTCGCCATTCCGTACCCGTTGCCCCGGATGGCGGCGCGCCGCGCGGAGCTGGACATCCAGGCCACGGCGAAGTTCCTCACGGCGGCGGTGGTGTCCATCGTGTGGTGGTGGGGGCTGACGGCGGTCGCGGCGGTGTGGGGCGGGTGGGCGTGGGGGCTGGGGACCTTCGTGGCCATCCCGCCGCTGGCGCTGTTCACGCTGTCGTTCGCGGAGCGCTGGGACGCCATCCGCCACGACCTGGAGCTGTTCTTCACGCTGGGCAACCGCAAGCGGTTGAAGGCCCGGCTGCTCGCGGAGGGCGAGCGGCTGTCGGGCGAGGTGGAGCGGCTGGCGGAGGAGTACCGGCCGAAGCTCGACGCGACGGCCGTGCGGTAGCCCTCGGCGTGGCGGACCGGAAGATCCGCCGATGCCGTCGAAAGGCCCGCCCTCCTGTCCGGCCCGGCGCGGTCGTTAGGTTCCGTCACCAAGGGAATCAACGAACGACATGAGGAGCAGGGCAATGGCGGCATATGACGTGGTCATCGTGGGAGGCGGGCCCGGCGGGCTCAACGCCGCGCTGTATCTGGGGCGCGGGCGCAAGAAGGTGCTGCTCTGCGACGCGGGCAAGCCGCGCAACGCGGCGGCGGAGCACATGCACGGCTTCGGTTCGCGCGACGGCATCCCGCCCCCGGAGTTCCGGCGCCTCAGCCGCGAACAGCTGAAGGCCTATCCCAACGTGGAGCTGCGCGACACGCGCGTGGGCTCCGTGGAGAAGCACGAGGGCGGCTTCCGGGTGGCGCTGGGCGATGGCACCACGGTGGAGGCCCGGCGCCTCCTCTTGGCGATGGGCGTGGTGGACGTCATGCTGGACATCCCCGGCTACAAGGAGCTGTGGGGCCCCAGCATCTTCCAGTGTCCCTACTGTCACGGCTGGGAGGTGAAGGACCAGCCGTTCGCCATGCTGGCGAAGAATCCGCAGTACCTGGAGGGCGCTCCCATCATCCAGAACTGGTCCCGGGACCTCATCGTCTTCACCCACGGCGCCTTCGAGGTTCCGCCGTACCAGCGCGAGAGGCTCCAGGCCCTGGGCATCCCCCTGGAGGAGCGGAGGATCCGCGCGCTGCACGGCAAGGACGGGCGCCTGGCCGAGGTGGAGCTGGAGGACGGGACGCGCATCGCCCGGAGCGTCATGTTCTCCGCGCCGCCGCAGCGGCAGCATGAGCTGGTGACGCAGCTGGGGCTCGCGCTGGATGACCTGGGCTACGTGAAGGTGAGCCCCTCGGGGGAGACCTCGGTGCAGGGCGTGGTCGCGGTGGGGGACATGACGACGCCAATGCAGGCCGCCATCGCGGCGGCCAGCGCGGGCACCATCGCCGCGGCGATGATGAACCACGCGCTCATCCTGGAGGACGCGGACCGCCGCTATACGGAGGTGACGGGGAAGGCCCCGCCCGCGAAGCAGCACTGAGCGGGTGCCGCCTGGCGCTCAGTGCGCGTCGGGCGCGCCGTGCTGCTTGCGCCACGCGGCGGGCGTGAGGCCCTCCGCGCGCCGGAACAGGCGGATGAAGTGCGTGGGGTCCGCGTAGCCCACGCGCTCCGCGATGATGTCCACGCGCTCGTTGGTGGATAGCAACCGCCGCCGGGCCTCCGCCATGCGGCCGGAGATGATCCACTCCACCGCGCTGCGGCCCGTGGCCTGCTTCAGCGCGGTGGTGACGTGCGCGGGGGAGCGGCCCACGGCGGCGGCCACCTCGCGCAGCGAGATGGGCTCCAGGCAGTGCCGTTCGATGTACGTGAGCGCTTCACCGGCGAGCGTCGGACGCGACGTCACCGGGGCCCACGTGCTGGAGCGGGCCACCTCCGCGAGCACCAGCGAGAACAGGCTGCGCGCCACCTGCTCCCCCATGGGACGGTGCGGCGCCCGCGTCTCCTCCCGCAGCTCCGACAACAGGCGGACCAGGTGCTCCTGACGTCCGGACGGAATCGGAACCACGGCGGAGGCGCCTTGCCGCACGCGCTCGAAGGGCTCCAGGAGCGGCGCCACCTCCGTCATCGCGAAGGCGGACGGATGGAACCCGAGCCCCCAGACCTCCGCTCGCTCGACCTCCACCATGCGGTGCCGCTCACCGGCGGGGATGAGCATCACGTCGCCCGCGGACACCTTCAGCCGCGTGCGCTGGTCGATGACAGCGCGGCCCCCCGTATAGAGCGCGAGGACCGCCTGCGGATGCGAGGCGGCACGGGGGGCGGGCGCCTGAACGCTCTGGCCGCACGAGACAATCATGGCCCCCGGAAACGCCCCCCAGGAATGCGCCAGATGCGAGTACCCGTCCGCCACGAACGCCTCCGCTTCCTTCCCTGGCGGGCAGGGAGCCTGCCCGCGCCGTTGAACAGGGCTCGGATGCACTCCGGGCCCGGGCGTTTCAACCGGGACGCGAGCCCTGCTGCGCGCGGGGCACGGCCTCGCGGAACAGCTTCGCGCCCACCAGGAGCGCCACGCCGCCCAGCAGCACCGGCACCGCGTTGATGGCGATGGCGGTGTGGAGGCTGGACATGTCGGCGATCTGCCCGATGAGCGTGGGAGAGATGGCGTCGCCCAGCATGTGGATGCACAGCACGTTGAGGCCCATGGCGAAGGCGCGGAACGCGGGCGGCACGCAGTTGACGATGGCCGCGTTGATGGGGCCGCTATTGAGGAAGATGAGGAACTGCGCCAGGCCAATGGCCGCGAACGTCAGCGTCGTGTCGTGCAGGTTCACCGCCAGGTACATGCACGGCGCCGCCAGCAGCAGCCCGATGCCGGACAGCCACAGGCCGCCGCCCGCGCGCCTGCGGTCCATCTTGTCGCCCAGCCAGCCGCCGGCCACGGTGCCGCTGAGGCCCGCCACCGCCGTGATGGCGCCGAACACCAGGCCCACGCGGCCCGGGTGCTCCAGCCACAGGTGGCGCTCGCGCACCAGGTACGTGGGCATCCAGAACGCCAGGCCGCCAATGGAGAACGTCATCAGCGTGTAGCCCACCGTCGTGGCCCAGAAGGCCATGTTGCGGCCCAGCCCCTGAAGGCCCTCCATGAAGGGCAGCTTGACCGCCGCGTCCGGGCCGTCCATGGCGCCGCGCTGCGGCTCCGGCATGAAGAAGGCCATGGTGCCCAGCACCAGCCCCGGCACGCCGCCCGCGAAGAACGCCACGTGCCACGAATACGTCTGCGTCAGCCACCCGCCCAGGCCGTAGCCCATGGCGGAGCCCACCGGGATGGCGATGTAGAAGTACGACAGCATCCGCGTGCGCTGCTCGCGCGGATACAGGTCGGAGATGATGGACGGCGCCACCGCGCCGTAGCCCGCCTCGCCAATGCCAATCACCGCGCGCGCCAGCAAGAGCGCCGTGAAGCTCGCGGCCAGGCCGCTGGCCCCCGTGGCCAGGCTCCACAGGATGACGCCGCCGGCCACCAGCAGCCGCCGGGGGATGCGGTCCCCCAGAAAGCCGCCCAGGGGCGACGCCAGCATGAAGACGATGATGAAGACGGTGCCCAGCAGGCCGGACTGCGCGTCGTTGATGCTGAAGTCCCTCTGAATCTCCGGCAGCGCGACGGCGATGATGTAACGGTCGAGGTAGTTGATCAGGTTGATCAACGTGAGGATGAACAGCGCATAGCCCGCCCGCACGGACTGCGTGGCGTGCGAGCTGGACGGAGCGGCGGGGGAGGAGACGTTCATGAGGGGGAGGAGCCGAAGCGGTGTGCCAGCAGACCCCAGCGCAGGCCACGGTCGCTCACGCGGCATGAATCCACGCCCAGGGCCCTCACCGCTTCGCGCAGGATGAGGGCGCCCGCGGGGATGACGTCCGCGCGCTTGGGCTGGAGGCCGGGCAGCGACCGCCGCGCGTCCAGGGGCAGGGTGCACAGCCGGTCCGTGAGCGCGTCCAGCTCGCCGCGGGACAGCGCGCCGCCATGGACCGCCTCCGCGTCGTAGGTGGCCATCTGGTGCTGCACGGCGTACAGCGTCGTCACGGTGCCGGCCACGCCCACCAGCATCGAGGCGGGCGGCGGCGGGGGCAGGGCGGAGAAGGTGTCGCGCAGATGCGCCTCGATGCCAGCGCGCTCTTCCGGAGACAGCGGGTCGGTGCGCACGTAGCGCTCCGTGAGGCGCACGGCGCCTACGTCGAAGCTGTGGCGGAAGGCCACCGTGCCGGCGTCCGTGCCGTAGATGAACTCCGTGGACCCGCCTCCGATGTCCACCACCACCAGCGGCCCCGCGGACTCACCCGCGAAGTCCTGGGCCACCGCGGCGAAGGACAGCTGCGCCTCCATCTCCCCGGGGATGATCTCCACCGTCACGTCCGCGCGGGCCCTGGCCTGGGCGATGAAGTCCGCGCCGTTCTTCGCGTCGCGCGCGGCGCTGGTGGCGGACACGGCGATGCCTTCCGCGCCCAGTTCGCGGGCCTCCTTGGCGAAGGCCACCAGCACGGCCAGCGTGGCCTCCATGCCTTCGGAGGACAGCACGCGGCTGGTGTCCACGCCCCGGCCCAGGCGCGTGATTTCGGCGCGCTCCACCACCGGTGTGAAGCGCCCGTCCGGCAGGCGATCCGCGACCAGCAGCAGCACGGAATTGGTTCCGATATCGATCGATGCGAAGCGAGGCATTCCGCGAACACTACTCAACGCAGCAGCGCTTCCAAAGCGCGCGCCAGGGCCTCGTAGTCCGCCGGACTGTTGTAGAGCTGCGCGGACAGCCGCAGGTGCCGCCGAGGCGCACGGGGCCAGGCCGTGACGGGGATCTCGATGTGGTGCTCCTCGAACAGGCGCACATGGAGGGGATCCACGTAGAGCGGCGGCTCGGGGTGCTCGGGGAAGCCATCCGGCAGGGCCACGCACGCCATGCTGCCCACCATGGACTCCGGGCACAGCGGCGTCGCATTGCCCAGCTTCGCGTCCAGCATCCTCCGGGCGGCCAGCGCCAGCTCCCGGTTGGTCGCCATCACCTCCGGCCACCCGCCCGGCACCAGTCCACCCACGACGCGGATCGCGGTGGGGATGCACAGCAAGGGCGTGGGGTCCACCGTGCCCACCCAGTCGAACTCCAGCCGGAAGCGCGAGCGGTCCGTGCGTGGCGAGTTGTGCCCGTGGCTCACCACCAGCGGCTTGAAGCCCGCCTGCAGGTCGCGGCGCACGTACAGGAACGCGGCGCCCTTCGGCGCGCACAGCCACTTGTGGCAGTTGCCGGTGTAGTACGCCGCGCCCAGCTCCTTCAGCGCCAGCGGCACCATGCCCGGCCCGTGCGCGCCGTCCACCAGCGTCTCCACGCCGCGCTCGCGCAGCTTGCGCACCAGCTCCGCCAGCGGCATCACCAGCGCCGTCTGGCTGGTGATGTGGTCCACGAGCAGGAGCCGCGTGCGCGGCGTCACCTGCGCCATCACCGCGTCCACCACGGACTGCGGCGAAGTCACGGGCCAGGGCAGCTTCGCCACCACCACCTTCACGCCCTTCTCCGCGGCGGCCACGTCCAGCGCGTTCCTGGACGCGTTGTATTCGTTGTCGGTGGTGAGCAGCTCGTCGCCGGGCTGGAAGCGCAGGTTGCGCAGCACGGTGTTCACGCCCATGGTGGCGTTGGACACGAACGCGATGTCCTCCGAGTCCGCGCCCACGAAGGCCCCGAGCGCGGCGCGCGCCTCGTCCAGCAGCCGCTCCGCCTCACGGGCGAGGAAGCGCACGGGCTCCGCCTCCAGCCGCGCCCGCAGCTCCGACTGGTGCTGGAGCACCGCCTTGGGGCTCGCGCCGAACGAACCGTGGTTGAGGAAGACGACCTGGGGATCCAACCCCCAGTGAACCTTGTGGGCGGGGAGGGGAGCGCTCATGGGGCGTGCAATGCACCCTGGCGCGTCCCCCCTGTCAACGTCACCGGCCGCCGGTGCCTACTTCGCCGCCGGAGCGTTGCCCCAGTCCGGCGTCAGCCAGCTGCTCTTCTCCATGGGGAGCGGCACCTGATTGTTACCATCGGCGGTCATCACCCACAGGTGCGCGGAGCCGGTGCGGTTGGAGCTGAACATGATGAGCCGGCCGTTGGGGGAGAAGGTGGGCTCCTCGTTGTTGCCCTGGTCCTGCGTGAGGCGCGTCACCTTGCCGGTGTCCACGTTGACCGTGAAGAGGTCGAACGCGTTGCGCTCGTCGCGCGCGGTGAAGGCGATGAGGTCCCCGCGCGGCGACCAGTCCGGCGTCTGGTTGTAGTTGCCCTGGAAGGTGAGCCGCTTCACGCCCGAGCCGTCCGCGTTCATCACGTACACCTGCGGGCTGCCGCCCCGGTTGGACACGAACGCGATGCGCTTGCCGTCCGGAGACCAGCTGGGGCTGGTGTTGAGGCCGTAGGGCGTGTCCGTGATGGCCTTGGCGCCGGAGCCGTCCGCCGCGGCGACGTAGATCTGCGCGCTCTCACCCTCCGCCAGCGCGTAGGCGATGCGCTTGCCATCCGGCGAGTACGCGATGCCCGTGGCCATCTGGCCTTCCGTCACCAGCGGCTTCGCCTCGCTGCCGGGCGTCTGCACGTAGATGTCCGGGCGGTTCTTCCGGTACGACGTGAAGGCCACCTGGCCGGACGGGCTGAGCGTGGGGAGGATGTGCGTGCCGCCCTTGGTGAGCGCCTGCGCGTTCATGCCGTCCCAGTCCGCCACGTACACGTCGCGGTTGGCGCCCGCCTTGCGCACGAAGGTGATGCGAGACAGGAAGGGGCTCGGCTCGCGGGTGAAGTGCCGGTAGAGCGCGTCCGCCAGCGCGTGCGCCAGCTGCCGGGGCTCACCGGCCGGTGCGTCCTTGGCGACCTTCAGCTCCTCCTTGCCCGTGGCCACGCTGAACAGGCGCAGCTCGCCGCGCAGCGCGCCGCCGTCCTGCGCGAGCGACACCTTCACCAGCGACTCCGCGCCCACGTCCGCCCAGCGGCTGAAGTTGATGCTGCCCGCCGTCATGCCTTCCTTGGCGTCCGCGGTGAAGCCCGCGCGGTCCAGCACCTGGAAGATGCCGGAGGCGGTGAGGTCGTACGTGAAGGCGCTGTCGAAGGTCTGCGCCGCCTTCTTGTCCGCGCCCTCCTGCACCACGGGCGCGGGGGCCGCGAGCGGCAGCGGGCGGAAGTTCGCGCCGGAGATTTCGATGACGGGCGCCTGCGCCAGCACCAGCGCGGGGACCAGGAGGAGCGACAGCAGGAGGGCTTTCATGGGCTGAACACCAGGACGACGCCGTTCTTCTGGAGCGCGTCGCGAAGCGCTTCGGGGGGAGGAGAGAAGGGAGACGCCTTGCGCACGGCGGCCACCACCGCCGCGTCGAACAAATCATTGCCGCTGGGCTTGGCCAGGCTCACGTCCAGCACTTCACCCGCGCGGCCCAGCTTCATGGCCACCTGCGCCTTGAGGTACAGGCGCTCCGCGTCCGGGATGGTGTCCGCCACGTTGTAGTGACGGCGCACCTGGGACTTCAAAAGGCCGTAGTACCGCTCGCCCTCCGCCACCGCGGAATCGCCGTCCGGGTCGCCGTCCTCGGCGCCCTCCAGCTCCTGCGGCTCCGTGGGCTTCGCGGACTTGTCGAACGCGCCGAAGAGCTTCTTGCGCCGGTCCTCCGCGCTCGCCTCGCCCTTCTGGGGCGCGGGGGCCGGGGTGGGCTTCACGCCGGGCACCGCCACGGCGTTGGGGGAGGGCGCGGGCACGTCCGCGGGCGGCGTGGGCGTGGGCTTCGCCACGACCTCCTTGGGCGGCGGCTGGGGCTCCTCCTTGCGCGGCAGGAGCTTGGGGTCGCGCGGCTTGCCCAGGCGCACCAGCGACGCGTTGATGGGCTTCTGATCCAGGTCCACCTTCGGCGCGGACGTGAAGCGCGCGTAGAACAGCGCCGCCGCGACCACCGCCACGTGCCCGGCCACGGAGACGACGAGGAAGCGCGACAGCCGCGTGGGCCGGCTCACCAGCAGGCTGTGGGTCACCGCGGAGCTCATGGGCTAGCGCTTCGCCTCCTGGGGCTTGCCCTTGCCGCCGGAGGCGGGGGCCTTGCCGGAGTTGGACGCCTTGGAGCCCTTGGCCGGTTCCGTGATCATCCCCACGTTGGAGATGCCCGCGCGCTGGGCCGCGGCCATCACCTCCACCACCACGCCGTAGGGCACGTCCCGGTCCGCGTGGAGATACACCTCCTTGTCCGCCTGCGCCTTGGCGTTGGCGGCGAGCTTCGTCTCCAGCTCCTCCAGCGGCACCTCCGCGTCCCCGATGTAGACCTTGCGCCCCGCGTCGATGGAGAGGACGACCTTCTTCTCCGTCGCCTCCACCGGGGCCGCCTTCGTCTCCGGGAGGTTCACCTTCACGCCCTGCTGGATGAGGGGCGCCGTCACCATGAAGATGATGAGCAGCACCAGCATCACGTCCACCATGGGCGTGACGTTGATCTCGCTCATGGTGGTGCGGCCACCGCCGCCCTTGCCTCCGCCCATGCCCATGTGACGGGTCCCCTAGCGGAAGAAGTGCCGCTTGATGATGTTGAGGAAGTCCGCGGAGAAGTTGGACATCTCCGTGTCGAACACCTTGATGCGGCTGACGAACGAGTTGTACGCGACCACCGCCGGGATGGCCGCGAACAGCCCCGCCGCCGTGGCGAACAGCGCGTTGCCCACCGGCGCCGCCACCGTGGCCAGCGTCGCGTTGCCCTGCTCCGCGATGTTGTTGAACGCGCCCAGGATGCCAATCACCGTGCCGAACAGCCCCACGAACGGCGACGCGGAGCCCACCGTGCCCAGGAAGGACACGCGGTTCTCCAGCTCCGTGATCTGCGCCGTGGCCGCGCGGTTGAGCGCGCGCTCCACGTTCTCAATGCCGCCCAGCTTGGCGCTCATCGCGTCCTCGGTGCCGCCTTCCTTGGCGTTGCCCGTCTGCGCCAGCTTGCTCAGCTCCTCGTAGCCCGCGCAGAACACCTTCGACAGCGGCGAGCCCTCCAGCTTCTGGGCGGACTGGTAGATGGCCTCCAGCCGCGAGGCCTTCCAGAACGTGTCGAGAAAGGTGAGCGACTGGGCGCGGGCGCGCGACAGCTGGGTGGCCTTCATGGCGATGAGCGCCCAGGAGGCGACCGAGACGGCCATGAGGAGCAGGAGCACCGCGAGTTCGATGAACGACGCGTCGCGGATGATCTCCACGTAGTTCATGGCGCCAAAGGCCAGGGGCAGGTGGGGTATCATGAGGTCCAGCGCGTAACATTCCGTCCTCGGGTGGGTCAAACCCGCCGATAACGCCCGGTTGCTTTGGACGGCACTGAATAATTCCCGAGGCTGGTCGTCTTGAGGGGTGTTCCGGGCCGACGACCTCAACCATCCCGAACCACGGATGCCCACCATGAACGCGAGAACGCTCGCCGCATTCCTCTGTCTCACCTCTGGACTCACCGGCTGCATCATCGAGGACCACCGCCTGCCCGGCGACGTCAGGATGTCGTGGAGCTTCGACGGTGCCACCTGCGGCCAGATGCGGGACATCGACGGTGTCGACATCTACATCGACGGCGAGCGGCTGGAGGGTGACGGCAAGTATCCCTGCTCGGCGAACGGGTTCGACGGCATCGTCCTGCACGACTTCGCGCCCGGCACGTACTCGTTCACGGCGCAGGCGGTGGACTACCAGGGGAAGGCGGTCTACTCGTACCGCGGCAGCTTCACAGTGGACGGCAACGTGGCGGTGTCCGTCAACTTCAACACGGGCCGCACGGGCAGCACGTCCTACGCCTACGTGAACTGGCTGTTCCCGACGGAGGCGGGCTCGTACTACCCCTCGTGCAGCCAGGCGGGGGTCGCCTATGTGGACGCCCGCGTGGATGACGGTGCGTGGGCGCGCTTCAACTGCAACGAGGGCAGCCAGGGCCGCTACGTGGAGACGCCGGACATCGCGCCCGGGCAGCACTACCTGGAGATCGTGGCCATCGACTCGCTGGAGCGCCCCCTCTACTACTACGGCGGCGGCTTCACCACGCAGGCCAACATCCCGGCCTCCATCACGGCGAACACCTGGGTGATTGGCGGCGCCGCGGTGGGCTGGCAGCTCTATGAGAATGGCAATCCGCTCAGCTGCGCCCAGGCCGGCGTGACCGAGGTGGGCATCAACTTCCAGGACGTGCACACCAGCGAATGGGTCTACGGCGACGCGGGCCAGTGGTTCTCCTGCAAGGAGTCCCCGGCCGTCTTCGAGTTCCTGCGCCCCGGTGAGTACTACGTGTCTCTGCAGGCGAACGGCACGAGCGGCCGCCGCTACATCTCGCCCCGGGGGGCGAATATGCTGAGCCTGCGCGTCTACGCCCACGACTTCCCGGGCTCGCAGGGAGCCCCCATCGCGCCGCTCGACCGCGTGCAGTAGTCACAGGTCCACCCGGACCGGGCGTCACGAAAGGGTCGGCGGCCTTCCAGGCTTCCGGCCCTTCGTGCGTTCCGGGGGCGCGTGGCCGCGAGCGGGCGTTGGCATCAAACGTGATAGGGACTGCCCCCATGCGGCAAGACAGCCACGGTCCCATCGGCGTGTTCGACTCCGGCATCGGAGGGCTCACGGTCCTCAAGGCGCTCATGGCGCGGCTCCCCCACGAGCGCACGCTCTACCTGGGAGACACCGCCCGGGTGCCCTACGGCACCAAGTCCGGCGAGGTGGTGACGCGCTACTCGCTGAAGAACGCGGAGTTCCTCCTGGAGCGCGGCATCAAGCTCCTGGTGGTGGCGTGCAACACCGCCTCCGCCGCGGCGCTGCCCGCCCTCCAGGCCGCGCTGCCGGTGCCAGTGCTGGGCGTGATTGAGCCCGGGGCCCGCACGGCGCTCCAGCGCACCCGGGGCGGCGGGGTGGGCGTCATCGGGACGCCGGGCACCGTGCGCTCCGGCGCGTACCAGCGGGCGCTGGAGGCGGGCAATCCGAAGGTCGCGGTGAAGTCCAGGGCGTGCCCGCTCTTCGTGCCCCTGGCGGAGGAGGGGTGGACCACCGGCGACGTGCCGCTGCTCGTGGCCCGCGAATACCTGGCCGGCTTCGCGCGCGACGGCGTGGACACGCTGGTGCTGGGCTGCACCCACTACCCGCTGCTCAAGGGCGTCATCGCCGAGGTCGTGGGGCCGCACGTGTCGCTGGTGGACTCGGCGGAGGCCACGGCGGAGGCGGTGGCGGAGCTGCTGGGAGAGAAGGGGCTGCTGGCGCCGCCGGGTTCCGCGGGCGCGCCGGAGCACGCCTTCTTCGTCACCGACGTGCCGGAGCGCTTCGTGGAGGTGGGGGCCCGCTTCCTGGGGCGCCCCATCCCTTCCGCGGAGCAGGTGGACCTGCGCTTCTAGCCGGGGTGTGGCCGCCGGGCCTCACCTTCCGCACGCGCCCGTCAGGGCAGGGGGCGCGTGGAGACGCTGGGGGCGGGCTCCTCGGAGGCCTTGAGCAGCTCCTTGGCCGCCTGGAGCACGGGCACCTCCTGCGCGCCGTCCACGGCGACGAGCGCCCGGGCGGCCTCGGTGCCGATGTCGTCCTGGCGCGGCAGCTGGCCGGTGGCCCAGGTGATGAGCCGCTCCATCAGCGGGAAGAAGTGGATCATCTTCAGCGGCTTGTTCATCCAGCCCACGGTGATGCAGTAGTACTGGTTGAAGGGCGCCGTGTGGTGGATGCGGTGGTGGTCCGGCGGCAGGATGAGGTGCACGCGCTGGAGGAAGCCGATGATCGCGGGCGGCGCGTCCAGGTGCGACCACTTGTGGAACTGGTTGGTCGCCATCACCCAGAAGATCATCGCGCCCAGGAACGCGGCCAGGAACACCCAGCCCGGGCCGTTGAGCGGAACGGCCACCGCGAGCGCAGCCACCGGCAGCGACACCAGGCAGTTGTTGCCGTTGGTCTCCACGAAGTCGTGGCGGGTGATGGCCTTCTCGTCCACGTGGTGCTCGCGGAAGGGGCGGATGAACGCCTTGCCCAGCACGGGCATCTCCGTGGAGCCCCAGGTGTCGCCCATCCAGTGGACCAGGCCGGACACGAAGTCCGCGGCCAGGTAGCCCAGCACCACCGCCAGGATCAGCAGCCACGGCCCCGTGTGGTGGGTGCTCCAGAGCTTGTAGACGAGCGCGCTCTCCAGCCCCACGAACGCGATGATGGAGGCGATCTCCATGGCGCGGATGGCGGGCGAGTAGCCCTGCGCCAGGGTCTGCGCATCCTGCAGGCGGACCTTGTCCGCGATGGTGTCCGGCTTTTTCATCGGTGGTGTTCCGGCCGCGGCAGGGAGCGAGGGACTGACGGCGCGATCGTCAGAGGGGTTTACGTACCCCAGGCCGTTTCGGCTTTTCAACAGAGCCGCCCATGCCCGCCAGGCTGGTGTCCTCGTGTGGATCCGTACACCGAGCGTCGCGGGAGGTGACGGACGCACACCCCGGGGAGCGGGCAGGCACGCGTAAAAGTGATGCGGAGCGCGTGACGCTTACCTTGTGAAGCCTGGACCCCGCTGCTACGGTGCCCGACCTCGGCAATGGCGAAAACCTTCGAAAAAGCCGTCACCGGCTTCAATCACAACATCAAGCACAAGGGGAAGGTCTACCACGTCCAGACCGAGGACTCGGGCGTCAACAACCCCCACATCATCACCCACCTGTTCGTGGGCGGGAACATCCTCGCGTCGAAGAAGACGTCCTACGCGGACATCCTCAACGCGGAGAACCTGGCGGAGGTCGTGCGCGAGTTGATGGAGGAGCAGCACAAGGAGATGCTGCGCAACCTCATCAACGGCGTGTACGACAACTACGAGTCCACGGTCCGTTCGTACCAGCCGGGCCAGCTCGCCACGGACGCGGAGGTGGCCGCGCAGCCCAAGCTGCCGCAAGCGCCCGCGCAGCCGCGCCCGCCCACGCCGCCGCCTCCTCCCGCCGCGGCCCCCGCCGTCCAGCTGCCTCCGGAAGTGGCCGCCGCGCGCGCCCTGAAGGAGAAGCCGCGGATCAACGAGGTGGGCGTGGAGACGCTCTTCGGAGAGGATCTCATCTCCGAGAAGAGCCTGGACGAGGTCATCCTCAGCTACCTGGCGAGCGAGGGCGAGCCCTCGTAGTCCTCACCCGCCGTGCGGACCTCCGGACGCGCCCGGCCCGTTCCTGGGCGGGCTCCGGGGGCGTGGTACGCTCTGCCGGAAGGCCCCGCGCTGCTCCGGTCATGATCCAGTTCTTCCACGTCTACAAGGCGTATCCCGGCGATCCGCCGGTGTTGCAGGACATCAACCTGAACGTGGAGAAGGGCGAGTTCGTCTTCCTTACCGGCCCGTCCGGCGCCGGGAAGACGACGCTGCTCAAGCTCATCTTCTGCGGGGAGAAGGCCACCAAGGGGCAGATCCTGGTGGGCGGCAAGAACATCGCGCGCATCCGCGAGTCGGCGGTGCCGTACCTGCGGCGCAACATCGGGGTGGTGTTCCAGGACTTCAAGCTGCTGCCCCACCGCACCGTCGCGGACAACGTGGGCTTCACGCTGGACGTGCTGGGCGTGCCCCGTCCGGAGGCGCGGGAGAAGGTGCACCGGATGCTCAAGCTGGTGGGGCTGGAGCACAAGGCGAACTCGCTGCCGCTGCGGCTGTCGGGTGGAGAGCAGCAGCGCGTGGTGATTGCGCGCGCGCTGGTGAACGACCCCACCATCCTCCTGGCGGACGAGCCCACGGGGAACCTGGACCCGGCGCTCACCGTGGAAATCATGGACCTGCTCACGGACATCAACATCCGGGGCACCACGGTGATGGTGGCCACGCACGACGCCACGCTGCTGTCGCGCTACCAGAAGCGCACGGTGCGCCTGGAGCGCGGGCTCATCGTCTCCGACGAGGACGGCGTCAAGGCGGCGCGGCGGATGCTCGTATGAGCGTGCTGTCGAAGGCGGCCTACTTCTGGCGCTCGGCGGCCGGGGGACTGAAGCACTCGCCCTTCGTGCACTTCATCGCCGTGTCCACCATCGCCATCGCGCTGTTCGCGGCGGGGCTGGCGCGCGGCGCGTCGCACGTGGTGGACAACCTGCTCGCGTCGCTGGGCGGCGAGGTGGAGGTGACGCTCTACCTGGCGCCGCAATTGGGCGAGGACGAGGTGCACGGCGTGTACTCGCGCGTGGTGGAGCTGAGCCACGGCGAGGTGACGCTGGTGCCTCCGGCCGCGGCGCTGCAGCGGCTCAAGCGCGAGCTGGGCGACCTGGGCGAGGCGCTGTCGGAGCTGCCGGAGAACCCGCTGCCCGCGACGCTGGAGCTGCGCGTGCCGGAGTCGCGCCGTTCCCCCTCGGCGCTGGCGGCCCTGGCGAAGGAGCTGCGCGCGCTGCCCGGCGTCACCGGCGTGGACTACGGCGAGGCCGCGGTGGAGCGGCTGTCCGCCATCGGCCGCGCGCTGAGCTTCGGGGCGCTGGTGGCGCTGGTGGTGGTGCTGGGGACGACGGTCGTCATCGTGGCGGCCACGCTCCAACTGGCCATCTATTCGCGGCGCGAGGAGATTGAAATCCAGAAGCTGGTGGGCGCCACGGACCGCTTCGTGAAGGCGCCGTTCCTCCTGGAGGGGCTGCTCCAGGGGCTCCTGGGCGCGCTGGTGGCGGTGGGCGGGCTGTGGCTGTTCGGCCGGCTGATGGGGCCCACGCTGGGCTCGCTCTTCGCGTTCCTCCTGGGGCCGGGCGTGGCCGCGCCGTGGGTGGAGACGCGCACCGCGCTGGAGCTGCTCGTGGCCGGCTGCGCGCTGGGCCTGGGCGGCAGCTTCGTGGCGGTGGGGCGCTTCCTGCGCGTATGAGCTGGCTCGCGCAGGCCATGGTGGCCACGCGGTGGCCGCGTCCGGGCGAGGCGGTCCTCGCACGCCTGGGCCCGCTCGCGAGGGCCGGGCGGTGTTTCCATCGCGGGGGCGCGCTGGCGTCGCTCATGAGGCGCTTCGTGTGGCTCGGTGTGCTCCTGGGCGCGACCGCCGCGTTCGCCCAGCAGTCAGAAGAGGTGGAGCGCTCGGCCATCCGCGAGAAGCTGGCCGCGCAGCGCGCGACGCTGGCCCTGGTGGAGGCGAAGAAGCTGTCCGTGCTGGAGGGCATGGAGCTGATGGAGGACATGGCCGCCTTCTCCCGCCGCCGCGTGCGCGCGCTGGAGGGCGACCTGAACCTCTTCCGCCGCCGCGTCGCGCTCGCGGAGCGCGAGGAGGCCGTGCTGCGCGAAGCCCTGCGCGCCCAGTTGCGCCGGTTGTCCCCGCGCCTGCGCACGCTGTACCGGCTCCAGCGCCGCCGTCCGCTGGAGGTGCTCCTGTCCGCGGACGACTTCGCCGCGCTCATGTGGCGCGCGCGCGCGCTGGAGGCCAGCATGGCGGGCGACCTGGAGCTCCTGCGCACCGTGCAGCACGTGGCGACCCTCCAGCGGCAGGCGACGCTGGAGCTGAAGCGGCTGCACAGCTCGCTTTCACAGCGCGTGGCCTTCCTCCAGCAGCAGTCGAAGCAGGCCCAGGCGCAGCAGGAGGCGCTGGAGGAGGTCGTGGGGAAGCTGGCCGGCGAGGCGGAGCTGGCGAAGCGCGCCGTGCGCGAACTGGAGGGCGCGGACGCGGAGCTCACCCGCATGCTGGCGGACCTGCACGAGGCCCCCGCGACCAGCGGCTTCGGCGCCCTGAAGGGCAAGCTGCCCCGGCCCGTGGCCGGCGTCGTGGAGGTGGGCTTCGGCCGCGTGGTGAACCCGCGCTTCAACACCGTCACCGTGCAGAAGGGCGTGGACATCCGCGCTCCGGCGGGCACCCCCGTGCACGCCGTGGCCGAGGGCACCGTCGTCTACGCGGGCTGGCTGCGCGGCTACGGCAACCTCCTCATCGTCGACCATGGTGATGACTTCCACACCCTCGTCGCCCACCTCTCCACCATCGCCGTCGCCGTGGGCGCGCGCGTGGCCCCGGGCGACGTGGTCGGGGAGGTGGGGGACACCGGCTCCCTCAAGGGCGCCTACCTGTACTTCGAGGTCCGCCGCGCCGGGCAGGCAGTCGACCCCGCGCCCTGGCTGGCCCCCGCCACCGCCGCCGCCGGGACGCCCTGACACTGTCCCTTTTGATGCGCTGCGTCCAAGATGCGGGAGCGTTAGAAGTGGGTGGTCGTCGGTGGACGAAGGAGGCCCTCGCGTGGACCTGTTGGGTGGGATGCAGGAGGTGATGCGCCGCGTGCTGGTGTCGCGCGGCGTGACGTCGGAGACGGTGACCGTCGGTGGGCAGGCGGTGCACCACTACGCGCTGGAGGGGCAGGGCAAGGGGCCGCCGGTGGTGCTGGTGCACGGGCTGGCGGGGTCCGCCAACGGCTTCGCGCGCACGTTCCTCGGGCTGGGCAAGCGCTTCTCGCGCGTCCTCGCGCCGGACCTGCCGGGCCACGGCTTCTCCGGCGAGTTCTGCGGCGGGCCCATCTGCGTGCAGAGCCACTTCGACGTGCTGCGCGGCTACGTCGAGACGGTGGTGAAGACGCCCGCTCTCGTGGTGGGCAACTCGCTGGGCGGGGCCATGGCCGTCAACCTGGCCGCCGAGCATCCCGCCTGGGTGAAGGCGCTGGCGCTGGCGGCGCCCGCGGGCGCGGAGCTGACGCCGCAAGCCCTGGCGGCGCTCCTGGGCCACTTCGCGGTGAAGTCGAGCGCGGACGTCCGCGCCCTCACGCGCAAGCTCTTCCACCGTCCACCCCTGGGGGCGCTGCTGCTCGCGCCGGCGTTGCGCAGCCTCTACACGACGCCCACGGTGCAGGCGCTCGCGGCGGACGCGCTCGCGACGCAGGCGAGCATCGCGCCCCAGGCCGTGCGGGACCTGAAGATGCCGGTGCTCTTCCTCTGGGGCGGCAGCGAGCGGCTGCTGCCCCCGGAGATCCTGGCCTGGTACCGGCAGCACCTGCCCGCCCACGCGGAGGTGCACGTGGTGGACGGCTTTGGCCATGTGCCGCAGATGGAGCGGCCGGACGCGTTCGTGTCCCACCTGGTGGGCTTCGCGGACCGGGCCGGCCTCTAAGGGCGGGAATCGTCCGCCGGGCCGGGTGTAGACTCGGGGGCCTTGCGACGGCCCCTTCCACCCGACCCCCGAGGACGCGCTCCCGTGACCCGTTTCCCGAAGCCATGGCGCATGGGATTCGCCGCGCTCCTCCTGTGGGGGGCGCCCGCGCTCGCGCAGAAGCCGGCGGACGCGGCCGGCCGGGACGAATCCGCGTACCGCCAGCTGGAGCTGTTCGCGCGGGTGCTCTCCTACGTGGAGAACAACTACGTGGAGAGCGTGGACCGCAAGACGCTCATCCAGGGCGCCATCCAGGGGATGCTCGACACGTTGGATCCGCACACCGTCTTCATGCCGCCGGAGATCTTCCGGGAGATGAAGATCGACACGTCCGGCGAGTTCGGCGGCCTGGGCATTGAGATTACGCGCAAGGGTGACCGGCTGGTGGTGGTGGCGCCCATCGACGACACGCCCGCGGCGCGCGCCGGCATCAAGGCCGGGGACGAGCTGCTCGCCATCGACGGCGAGAGCACCCAGGGCATGGACCTGGCGCGCGCGCTCCAGAAGATGCGCGGGCCGGCGGGTGGCCGCGTGCTGCTCACGCTGATGCGCGCGGGCTTCAACGCGCCCCGGGAGCTGGCCATCCTGCGCGACCACATCCGCATCGTGTCCGTGGAGGGCGCGCTCTACGACGGCATCGGCCACGTGAAGGTGAAGAACTTCCAGGACCGCACGGACCAGTCGCTGAAGAAGGAACTGGACCGGCTGCGCGCGCTCAACGGCGGCAAGGAGCTGGACGGCCTGGTGCTGGACCTGCGCAACAACCCCGGCGGCCTGTTGGATCAGGCCGTGGCCATGAGCGACCGCTTCCTGCCGGGCAACCTGCCCATCGTGTCCACGCGCGGGCGCGACGGCCGCAACGCCTCCGAGGAGCGGAGCCGCGACCGCGACACGGAGAAGGACTACCCGATGGTCGTCCTGGTCAACGCGGGCAGCGCCTCCGCGTCCGAAATCGTCGCGGGCGCGCTCCAGGACCACGGCCGCGCCGTCATCATGGGCACGCAGACCTTCGGCAAGGGCAGCGTGCAGACCATCATCGAGCTGGAGGACGGCTCCGGCCTGAAGCTCACCATCGCGCGCTACTACACGCCCAAGGGCCGCAGCATCCAGGAGAAGGGCATCACGCCGGACTTCCTCGTGCCGGAGGATGCGTCCGGCAAGGCGGGGAGTGACGCGCCGCGGGAGAAGGACCTGCGGCGTCACTTCAAGGCGGAGCCGTCCCAGACGACTTCGGAGGTCGCGGCCCCGCCCAAGGCGCTGCCCGCGAACCTGAAGGACTGGGCGGTGACGGCGAAGCTCGCGGATCCACAGCTGAAGGTCGCGCTCAACTACCTCCATGGGTTGGCGCCCGCGCCCGCGTCCCGGGCCTCCGGGAGCACCGCGGGTCGCTGAAACCCCTTTCGAGGCTGGCGTTCCGCCGCGCAGTGCGTGTAATGCGCACAGCAACGAGGGAGACCGGATGCGACGTCCTTTCAATCGCGCGCTGCACGCGACGCTCAGTGGCTGGCTGGTGGGAATGCTGGCCGTGGGCCCCGCGGCCGCGCAGCAACAACACGTTTCTCTGCGGCTGATGCCGCGAACGCTGCCGGCGGCGGCGGGCCCCCGCGTGGCGGTGGTGGCCATTCCCGTGGATGCCTCGCTCGAGGGTGAGGCCCTGGCGCTGACGCACTGGGCGGAGCAGGCCGTGGCGCGCTCCGGCCGGCTGGAGCTGGTGCGGCTGACGGACGCGCTGGATGCCCAGGGCGCGAGCACGCGCCAGGAGAAGGCGGTGGAGGGCAACGCCGCGTTCAAGGACGGCGCCAAGGCGTACGACGAACTGGACACCGTGAAGGCGCTCCAGAGCTTCGACAAGGCGGTGAAGGCCTACGAGCAGTCGGACCTGTCGCGCGCGTTCCCGCTGCTCAGCCGCGCTCGGGTGATGAAGGCCGCCACGCAGGTGGCCAACGGGGAGAACAAGGCCGCGGAGCTGGAGATGCGCGGCGTGCTCGCGGTGGATCCGCGCGCGACCTTCAACCCCAACTACTTCCCGCCCGAGGAAATCGCCTTCGTGGAGAAGGAGCGCAAGGCGCAGCTGGAGGGCGCGCAGGCCACGCTGAACGTGCGCACGCAGCCCGTCCCCGCGCAGGTGTTCGTGGACGGCACCTACAAGGGCGTGTCCCCGCTGACGCTCACGGGCCTGACGCGCGCGGACCACTACGTGACGCTGGTGGCGCCGGGCTTCGCCGTGACGGAAGGGCGCGCTCGCGAGGGCGATGCGTCCTTCACGCTCACGAAGCTGCCGGTGCAGCAGCGCTACGCGGCGCTCGTGGAGCGCATCGCGAAGAACCCCGACGACGAGGAGCGCGACCAGGCGCTGCAGGAGCTGGGCGTGCTCGCGGGCGTGCCGCAGGTGCTGGCGCTGGTGGTGCGCGGCGGCCCGGGCAACGCGCCGCTGACCGTCACCGGCCTGCGCATGGACGTGGCGGACGGCCACAACCAGGCGTACGCGCTGGGCCAGGTGCCGCGCGGCGACGCGATGGCCACGGGCTCCGAGGCGCTCCTGACGGGGCTCGTCGCCCAGGACGCGGCGCGCGTCAACGGCAAGCCGGTGAAGCACTTCTCCAGCGGCGGGGGCGTGAGCCGTCAGACCGCCGGCTACGTGCTCCTGGCCACGGGCGTGGCGCTGCTGGCGGGAGGCATCTACTTCGGCCTGGAGGCCTCCTCGAAGGCGGACGCGTTCAAGACCGCGCCCCAGGGCAGCTCGCGCGCGGATGACCTGAAGAGCACCGGCAAGACGTACGCGCTGGTGGCGGACATCGGCGTGGTGCTGGGCCTGGTGTCCGCGGGCGCCGGCAGCTACCTGGCGTTCTACAAGAAGGGTGGGGGCTCGTCGTCCAGCGCCCCCGCGCCCACGACGTCCGAGCGCGCCACTCCGGCCCGTGACGCGAAGGCCATGGACAAGGCGCTGCCCATGCCGCCGCCCCCGCCCGCCGCCAGGACGGAGCCGGCCCCCAAGGCGAACGCCGCGTCCACGCCCGCCGCCGAGGCGGCCCCGGCGAACACGCCCCCGCCGCCCGTCTTCGATCCGCCCCCGCAGCCGCCGCCCTCGCAGCCCGCCCGGAAGATGACGCGCAAGGAGCGCGAGGCCGAGGCGAAGCGCCAGCGCGAGGAGGCGGCCCGCCTCAAGCACGAGGAGGAGCAGCGCCAGAAGGAAGAGGAGGCCCGGCGCAAGCACGAGGAAGAGGCGAAGCGCAAGGCGGACGAGGAGGCGAAGCGCAAGGCGGAGGAAGAGGCCAAGCGCAAGCGCGAGGAAGAGAAGAAGCGCCCCAAGCTCGACGAAGACGATCTCCGGAACTACTAGCCATGCGCCGCCTTTCATCGCTCATCGTTCCCTCGGCCCTCGCCCTGGGCCTGTCCGCCTGCAGCCTGCTCGTGAGCTTCGACCCGGAAGGGCAGCCCTGTGACCGGGGCCACTGCCTGGAGGGCTACGTCTGCCGCAACGAGATCTGCGTCTCCGCGGACGCCACCCCCTCCGACGCCGGGACTGGCGACGGCGGCACGTCCGACGCCGGGACTGGCGACGGCGGCACGTCCGACGCCGGTGACGAGACGGACGCCGGCCTGTCGGACGGCGGCTGACGTCCCGCGTGGTGGTTCGCGGCACCGGTCCCCGCGCCGGTGCCGCGCCCCTCGCCCGTTTTCGCCGCGCCAGGGTGGCCCCTGCCTCCAGGGGCCCCCGGGGGTGGGGCCCTGTCAACACTCCCGCACGTGGCCGCCGGGCCGCGCCGTGTCCCCCCGGACACGGCCGCCTGCCCTCGGATGGCCCGGTGGAAACCCCTGTCATTCCAGCCGCTTGAACGCGATGTCCGCGCCGGAGCGGACCGCCGGTGCGTGGCATCATCCGTGCTCTGACGCGGGCCCAAGGAGGCATCATCGACATGGGCAAGCGCGTGGGAGTGCTGATGGGCGGGTGGGGCGAGGAGCGGGAGATTTCGCTCAAGACAGGGGAGGCCGTGGTGGCGGCCCTGGAGGCCCTGGGGCACACCGTCACCCGCGTCTTCGCGGGCCCCGGCCTGGACCGGGCGCTGCGCGCGGCGGACATCGACGTGGCCTTCATCGCGCTGCACGGCCGCATGGGCGAGGACGGCCGCGTGCAGGGCCTGCTGGAGCTGCTGGAGATTCCGTACACCGGCTCCGGCGTGCTCGCCTCCGCGCTGGCCATGGACAAGCCCATGGCGAAGAAGCTCTTCCAGCTTCACAACCTGGCCTCGCCCCGGGGCTACCGGGTGGCCCGGGAGGACGCGGAGCGCGCGCTGGAGCTGCACGGCGACAGCGGCTTCCCCTGCGTGGTCAAGCCCGCGAAGGGCGGCTCGTCCGTGGGCCTGTCCGTGGTGCATGACGCCGGGGCGCTGGTGCCCGCGGTGGCCCAGGCGTGCCGCTACGGCGGGGAGGCCCTGGTGGAGCGCTTCATCCAGGGCCAGGAGGTGACCGTGGGCATCCTCGGCGACTGCGTGCTGGGCAGCTGCGAGGTGTCCTACCCGCGCGAGGGCTTCGACTACGAGGCGAAGTACAAGGGCGGCGGCGCCCAGTACTTCCTCCCGCCCCGGCTGTCCGACACCCGCCGCGTCAACGTGGAGTCGCTCGCGCTCGCGGCGTACCGCGCCCTGGGCTGCCGGGGCTACGGCCGCGTGGACCTGATGTGCTCCGACACGGAGAACGACGTCGTCCTGGAGGTGAACACCCTGCCGGGCTTCACCCCGACCAGCCTCCTGCCGAAGATCGCCGCCCGCGCGGGCCTGGACTTCCCGGTGCTGGTGCAGGGCGTGCTGGAGCTCGCCACCCGCGACGAGTCCCACGTCGCGGAGGGCCTGCCCCTCGCGCCCATGGTGCCCGTGCCCCTGCGCGCGGCCCGCTAGGTCCTGCGCCGCGCGGAGCACCCGGGACGTCGTCTCGGAATCGCCCTGACGCAGGGAAGAAGAGGGTGACAACCTGCGTCAAAGCCGCCATTCAAAGCCTCTCGAATCCGGGGAATAGTTTGACACGACCCGGGTGGCTCCCTATTGTCCGCCGGCGATCAGTAGCCGGAAGGTCAAAGCCCTGTCTTTACGGGCACATACGGGGCGGGGCTCAGCAGACCCACAGGCGGCGGTCAGCGTGAGCGGTCGGTCGGGCTAGCCGCCACGTCTGGTAGGACCGCTGGCGACAGGGCCAGCGGGAGGGGCTGAGCGTCACCGATGACCACCGTCGAGATCATCTTCCTGGCAGTCTACTTCTGCCTGCTGAGCGTGCTGGGGGTCTACGGCTCTCACCGCTACCGCATGGCGTTCCTGTATTACCGCCACAAGTTCAAGCTGCCGACCCCCAACGGCACGCTGAAGGCGCTGCCCAGGGTCACCATCCAGCTGCCCATCTTCAACGAGATGTACGTGGTGGAGCGCCTGGTGGAGTCGGTGTGCCGCATCGACTACCCGCGCGAGCTGCTGGAGATCCAGGTGCTGGACGACTCCACGGACGAGACGTGCGCCATCGCGCGCGCGTGCGTGGAGCGCCACCGTCAGAAGGGCCACGACATCGTCTACATCCACCGCGTCAACCGCCAGGGCTTCAAGGCGGGCGCGCTGGAGAACGGCCTCAAGCTGGCCTCGGGCGAGTACGTGGCGGTGTTCGACGCGGACTTCGTCCCCAGCCCCGACTTCCTGATGCGCACGGTGCCCTTCTTCGCGGACGCGAAGGTGGGCATGGTGCAGGTGCGCTGGGGCCACCTGAACCGTGAGTTCAGCATCCTCACGCAGGCGCAGAGCATCTTCCTGGACGGGCACTTCATCATCGAGCACACCGCGCGCAACCGCGCCGGCTGCTTCTTCAACTTCAACGGCACCGCGGGCATCTGGCGCCGCTCCACCATCGCGGACGCGGGCGGCTGGCAGCACGACACGCTCACGGAGGACCTGGACCTGTCCTACCGCGCCCAGCTGAAGGGCTGGCAGTTCGTGTTCCTCCCGGAGGTCATCTCCCCGGCGGAGGTGCCGGTGGACATGAACGCCTTCAAGAGCCAGCAGCACCGCTGGGCCAAGGGCTCCATCCAGACGGCGAAGAAGCTGCTGCCCACCATCCTCAAGAGCGACCTGCCGCTGCTGGTGAAGCGCGAGGCCTTCTTCCACCTCACCAACAACATGGCCTACCTGTTGATGGTGCTCCTGTCCGTGCTGATGCCCATCAGCATGGTGGTGCGCTTCCAGCACGGCCTGTACGGCACGCTGTTTCTGGACCTGCCCTTCTTCATCACCGCGACGGCCAGCGTCTGCGTCTTCTACGTGGCCGCCCAGCGCGAGCGCGGCGTGAAGGGCTGGGAGCGCTTCAAGTACCTGCCCTTCCTGATGAGCCTGGGCATCGGCCTGGCCATCAACAACGCGAAGGCCGTGGGCGAGGCGCTGCTCAACCAGCAGTCGGGCTTCGCGCGCACGCCGAAGACGGGCGCGGAGGGCAAGAGCGTCAAGGCCGTGAAGAAGAGCTACCGGGGCAGCAAGACGCTGATGCCGGTGGTGGAGCTGCTCTTCGCCGCCTACTTCACCGGGGCGCTGTGGTTCGCCATCGACGCGCGCATCTACACGTCGGTGCCCTTCATCATCCTGTTCCTGGCGGGCTTCCTCTACGTGGGCGTGTCCAGCCTGATGCAGGGGCTGGCGGGCCGGGCCAAGGTGGCGGAGGCCGCCCCCGCCGTGGCGTCCTCCGAGGAGCAGCCGCGCCAGGCGGCCTGAGCCACCGCGGCGCCTCCGCGTCCACCTCGCGCCGCCGCTTCCCACCTGGGCCTCCAGGGCGGGGAGGGCGGCGCGGTGCTTTGGGGCGGGGGACTTACAGGCCCGCGTCGGGCGCGCCGCGCAGCAGCACCTGCTCCTGGCGCACCGGGGCGGGGCCGGAGGTGGCGGGGCGGCAGCCCTCGTCGATGGCGGTGCTGGACGCGGCCCTCAGCGTGAGGCCGGCGTCGGTGCAGGCCACCGCCTCCGTGGGGAAGGCGACGGGGCAGGGCGTGCCGGAGGCGCTGAAGCCGGTGGCGCGCGTCTCGCCCACGAAGCCCTCTGGTGTGCGGGTGAGCACGATGCCCACGGACCCTGCGTCCGGGGACTCCACACCCCCGTCCGACCACGCGCGCACCACCGCGAGCGACAGGGTGCGGCCGTCGTCCCTGCCCAGGTAGCGGAAGGCCGGGTTCTGCGCGTGGTGGTACTCGCCGGACTGGTCCTTCTCACACCCGGGCGGCACGTGGATGGGCGGCGGCGTGGAGGCCGTGGCGGTCTCCACCCGGGGAGGGGCCTTGCCCGGACAGGCCGCGAGCGAGAGAACACAGAGGCCAAGGGGGAGGGTGACGAGGGCGCGGTGCATGGAGCGCGGATATTCTCCCAACCGACGGCCCGGTGGGACGGTGTTTGCTTCCCCTGGGATGACTCTCTAACCTTCGGTCCGACATGAGTCTTCGCCGCTTCGCCATCCTTTCACTCGTCGCCACCCTGGCCCTGCCGTCCGCGGCATTCGCCCAGGACAATGATGATCTCCTCGCCCCCACGGAGGAGACGAAGCCCGCCAGGTCCAAGGGCAAGACGAAGGCGGTGAAGCCTCCGAAGGCGACGGTGAAGCGCAAGACGCCGCCCAATAAGGAGAAGGTGGGCATGCGCAAGGGCAAGGCGGGCAAGAACGCCGCCACGGCCACCGTCGAGGCCCCGACGCCGCAGACGGCCACGCTCGCGCTCAAGCTGGGCAGCAACGCGCGCGGCGCGAAGGTGACGGTGGACGGCCAGGAGGTGAACCCGCAGACGCCGCTGGAGCTGACGCCCGGGGAGCACACCGTCGTCGCGCGTCGCCAGAACTACGCGGACTTCGTCCAGCAGGTGACGCTGGCGCCGGGCCTGACCACGGACCTGATGGTCTCGCTGGAAGCGGCGACGGGCTTCGCCACCCTGCGCGCGGACGCGCCCCGCGTCGTGGTGTACGTGGACGGGACGCGCGTGGGCGCCGCCCCCATCGAGAACCATCCCCTGCCCCAGGGGCCGCACGAAATCGAGTTCCGCGCGCCGGGGCTCAAGGACGTGAAGAACATCAACGTCCGCGCCGGCCAGCTCTACGTCGTGGAGGGGCGCCTGCGTCCCTCCGCCGACACCAGCGCGTCGGTGGCGCAAGCGAATGACGCGCCTCGCTCGCCGGTGCTGCAGCCCTCGAAGCCGGCTTCCCCGATGGAGCAGCCGGGGCTGGCGCTGGGCACCGAGCAGCCGCCCGAGGTGAAGGAGAGCACCAGCAAGGCCTGGTACCAGAAGTGGTACGTCTGGGTGGGCGTGGGCGTGGTGGCCGCCGCGGCGGGCGTCGGGGCCTACGCGGCGACCCGGAGCCCCGCGGAGCTCACCTCGAACGACGTGTGCGGCGGTCCGTGCGACGGCTCCATCGGATTCTCCAGCCTGCGCCCGGTGATGCCCGCGAACGGCATGCGCTTCTGAACCCGGACGCGGACGTCCATCCGCGTCCGCTTGGGGTTCGCCGGGGCCGCGCTCAGTGGCCCCGCAGGTCGTCCTCGGCGCGGCCCGCGCCGGGCTCCATCCGCAGGAAGACGTTCGTCACGCGGCCCACGCCCCAGTAGTCCAGCGCGGTGGCGCGGAGGCGGAAGGGCTCGGACTCCGGCAGCAGGGCGGTGATGTCCACCTCGTTGGGCTCGAAGCTGAAGGCGCGCCGGCCCACGTTGTCCACCTGCTCGTTGCCCATGAAGACGCTGTCGGCGAAGCCCACGGCGGCGCGGCGCGACACCTTCCCCTTCGTGTCCAGCACCTCCAGCAGGAGGAAGTTGTCCACGGAGAAGCCCTTCGTGCAGGCCGCGTCTCCACAGAGGCGCGCACTGGCGCCGTCCAGCAGCAGCTGCGGCGTCTCACCGGTGGCGACGACGCGCGGTGTGCGCTCGCCCTCGCGGGTGTCCACCTCCACGTCCTCACGCTTCGCTTCCAGGGTCGCCGTCTCGCGCTCCGGCGTGGCGTTGAGCAGCTGGACCGAGCGCGGTTCAGGCGGCGGGGCGGCGGTGGGCGGAGGGACCTGCTTCGCGCAGGCCAGGAGGCTCAGCGCGGCGGCGGAGAGGGTCAACGTTCGCGAGTGGCGCACCCGGAGGCTTGTAGCGAGCGGCCCTGGACGGGGTCAATTAGCATGCCCCCCATGCGGACCCTCCCCGGATGGTGGCTGCTGTGCGCGCTGGTCGCGAGCCCTGGGGCCGCGGCCCCTCCTTCCGCTCCCGCCGCGCCCGCCATCCCCGGCGTGGCCAGCGTGGCGCCGGAGGTGCAGCTGTGCCTCCAGCACCTGAAGCCGGAGGAGCGGGACCGGGCCGCGCGGGCGCTGGGGCCACTGGAGTCCGTGCCGCTCTACCGCGTGCAGCTGGAGGTGGAGCCGAAGGAGCGGCGCGTCTGGGGCAAGGTGCAGGTGGAGCTGACCGCCAGAGGCCTGCGTCCGCTGACGGAGCTGTACCTGCGGCTGACGCCCAACACCCGCTCCCGCCAGGTGACGCTGTCCGGCGCGAAGCTCAACGGGAAGGCCGTGGCGCTGGAGCTGGGGCCGGAGCCCACGCTGCAGCGCATCGCGGTGGAGCCGCCGGTGGCCCCGGGCGACAAGGTGTCGCTGGAGGTCTCGGTGAAGGGCTCGGTGCCCAAGGCGGCGCCGGGCGCGGAGTCGCTCCTGGGCGCGGGCGGCCTCTTGGGCGGCGGCGCCCAGGGCGGGGCGGATGACCACGGGGCCTTCTCCGCCACGGCGGACGTGGTGAGCCTGGTGGGCGTGGTGCCGCAGGTGCCGCCGGTGGATGACCAGGGGCAGCCGTGGGCGGGCCCGCAGGGCACGGGGGACCTGGCGCTGTACGAGCCCGCGCACGTGCTGGCCACGCTCACCGTGCCGTCGGGGTGGGCGGCGCACGCCACCGGGACGCCCATGGGGGCGGTGCCGGAGCGCGACGGCCGGGTGCGCTACAGCTTCGCGGCGGCGGCGGTGCGCGACTTCCCGGTGCTGGTGACGCGCGGCTACCAGTCCGCCACGGCCACGGTGAACGGCGTCACGGTGGAGAGCCACTTCGCGGCGCAGGACGCGGCGACGGGCAAGCGCGTGCTCAAGTACGCCTCGCAGGCCCTGACGGAGTTCGAGAAGCGCCTGGGGCCGCTGCCCTACACCCACTTCCGCGTCGTGCAGGCGCCCTTGAGCGGCGGCGCGGGCGGCATGGAGTTCCCCGGGCTGGTGACGGTGGGCACGTCCCTCTACCGCGCGAAGCAGGACCCGCTGTCCATGCTGGTGGGCATGCCCGGCATGGAGGCCTTCCAGGAGATGCTGGACGCGCAGGGCGCGGGCGGCATGCTGTCGCAGGTGGGCGCGCAGGTGGGGGCATCCCTGGAGCGCACGCTGGAGTTCACCGTGGCGCACGAGGTGGCGCACCAGTACTTCGCGGGGCTGGTGGGCTCGGACCCCATCCACGACCCGGTGGTGGACGAGTCCCTGGCCCAGTACGCGGCGCTCCTCTACATGGAGTGGGTCCACGGCCCGGAGGCCGCCGAGTCCCTGCGCAACGAGGCCCTGGTGATGCCCTACCAGTTCTTCCGCCTGGCGGGCGGCAGCGACGGCCGCGCGGACCGGCCCACGGGCGACTTCGACGGCGGCGAGCTGGAGTACGGCGCGCTCGTGTACGGCAAGGCGCCGCTCTTGCACCACGCGTCGCGCAAGCTCGTGGGGGACAGCGCCTTCCTCAAGGCCCTGCGCGCCTACGTGGACACGTACCGCTTCAAGTGGGCGTGCAAGGCGTGCTTCACGCAGGAGCTGGCGAAGGCGAGCCCCGCGAACGCGAAGGCGCTGACGCAGCTGCGCACGCGCTGGTGGGAGGAGGCCCACGGCGACGAGGACCTGGGCGCGGCGGACCTCCAGGGGCTGATGGGGGCCATGGGCGGCGGCGGCCTGGGCGGCGTGAAGCTGGACGCCCAGACGCAGCAGCTCCTGGAACAGCTGCTGCCCCAGCTCATGGGGCAGTAGGGCGGGGCCGGTTCAGTCGAACAGCGCCTGCACGAACTCGCGCGGCTCGAAGCGGCGCAGGTCGGCGATCTTCTCGCCCACGCCCACCCAGACCACGGGCAGCTTCAGCTCGTCGCAGATGCCGATGATGACGCCGCCCTTGGCGGTGCCGTCCAGCTTGGTGAGCGCGATGGCGGTGACGCCCACGGCCTCGTGGAACTGCTTGGCCTGCTGGATGGCGTTCTGCCCGTTGGTGGAGTCCAGCACGAGCAGCACCTCGTGGGGCGCGCCGGGCAGCGCCTTGTCCATCACGCGCTTGACCTTCTTGAGCTCCTCCATGAGCGGGGCCTTGGTGTGCAGCCGGCCCGCGGTGTCCGCGATGATGACGTCCGCGCCTTCCGCCTGGGCCTTCTTCACCGCCTCGAAGATGACGGCGCTCGGGTCGCCGTTCTCCGGGCCCTTCACCAGCTGGGCTCCGGCGCGCTCGGCCCACACGTCCAGCTGCTCCGTGGCGGCGGCGCGGAAGGTGTCCCCCGCGGCGAGCACCACCTTCTTGCCCTCGCCGGTGAGCTTCGCGGACAGCTTGCCGATGGTCGTCGTCTTGCCGGCGCCGTTGACGCCCACCACCATCACCACGTGCGGCGGGCCTCCGCCTTCCAGCGAGCGCGGCACGGGCAGGTCCACCATGCGCGCCACCTCGTCGCGGATGGCGCCCTTGATGCGCTCCGGGTCCTTGAGGTCCGCGCGCTTGAGCCTGTCGCGCGCCACCTCCACCAGGTGGTCCGCGGTCCGCACGCCGATGTCGGCGGTGAAGAGGATCTCCTCCAGCTCCGACAGGACGGACTCGTCCATGGTGCGCTGGCCGCCGAAGAGGCCGTTGAGCCGCGCCATGAAGCCCTGGTTCCTCGTGCGGTCCAGCCCCTGCGCCAGCGTGCGGCCGCCCTCGGCCTCCACCTTGGCGCGCGCCGCGGCGGCCTCCGCCTGGCGCGCGGCCTCCGCCCGGGCGGCCTCCTGGGCGATGGCCTCCTCGCGCAGGCGCACCGCCTCGGCCTGCTCCCGCTTGCGGCGCTCGCGCGTCTCGTCGTCGAGCGCCTTCTTGGCGCGGTACTCGACGCGCTTGGCCTCCTCTTCCTTCTCCTTGAGGGCGCGGACCTCCGCCTCCAGCCGGGCCTTCTCCGCCGGGTCCTTCGCGTCGTGGGCGGCGAACGAGGCCGTCTCGCGCTGGCGGCGCAGCTCGTCCATGCGCGCGTGGGCGTCGTCCAGGTCCCGGCGCCGGGCGAGCTCCGCCTCGTTGGGCGGCAGCTCCACGCGCAGCTCGGGGCGCTCCTCGGGAAGCTGGGGCACCTCGGCTTCGGGCTTCCTGGGGGCCTCCGGCACGCGCTTCTTGCCGAAGAGCTTCCGGGCCGCGACGAGCGCCAGGACGACGAAGACGGCCGCCCCGCCAATGCCGACGAGCTCGCCGCCGGTGAGGCCGGAGCTCGGCGGGGTGCCCGTGCCCGGCTGCGTCGTCCCGCCGCCGGGGGTGGGGGCGGGGGAGGGGGCGGGGGGCACCTGCGCCTGGAGTGCGTCGAGGGGGTTCGGGGTCTTCATCGCCGCTCCGCATACACCAACGCGCAGTTGGATGCAGCGCCCGTGGCCGGGTAGAACGGCGCTCCGCCATGCGCCTTCCGCCCCTGAACGTCCTGTTGACCGCCACCGTCCTGCTCGGGACTGCCAGCGCCTGCATCGTGGAGGCCCCCGGCGGGGCCAGCGACCAGGAGCGCCGCGCGGCCACCGTCGCCCAGGTGCCCCCGCTGTCCATCCGCAGCGGCGCCAACCTGGGCGGCAAGGTGGAGGTGGTGGGCGCCTCCGTGCAGCCGGGCCGCATTCCCCCCGGGGACCAGGCCCGCGTCACCGTCTTCTTCAAGGTGCTGCAGCCGCTGGAGGAGGACTACCTCGTCTTCGTGCACGTGGAGGACGCGGACGGGCGCATGGAGCGCATGAACGTGGACCACAAGCCCGCGGGCGGCCTGTACCCCACGACCCAGTGGAAGGTGGGGGAGACGGTGAAGGACGAGTTCGTCATCGCGCTGCCGCCGGGCGCGACGCCGCGCGCGCTGAACGTGTGGATGGGCCTGTGGGAGCCGCGCAACGACAGCCGCCTGCCGCTCACCAACCCGGAGGCGGTGCGCAACGACGGCCGGGGGCGCATCCTGCTGGCGCAGGTCCCCGTGGGCGGGTGACAGGGAAAAACCGGAGCGGCCCTGTAAGCCGGGTTTTGTCCCCACCCCTTTCGGGATGGGCGGCGAACATTCATCTAGGGCCCTGGTTGCCCAGGGGCCTCATCAGCGAGCAACCCGAGCGCATGGGACGGGCCATCCTTGTCCCCTTTCGGGGACGCGCTCCTATTGGCTCTTGCTCCAGGTGGGGTTTACCGTGCCGTCCGGGTCACCCCGGACGCGGTGCGCTCTTACCGCACCGTTTCACCCTTACCCGCCCCCTTTCAGGAACGGGCGGTCTGTTTTCTGTGGCACTTTCCTGCGAGTCGCCTCGACTGGCCGTTAGCCAGCACCCTGCCCTGTGGAGCCCGGACTTTCCTCCCGCCATCCATGCCTGCGATGGCCGGCGTTCACCCGGGCCGCTCCGGCACCTGCGGGATACAACAGCCGAGCCCGGCGGGTCCACCTTCTGGAGGGGACGTTGTCGCGCGCCCGTCGCCGCGGGCCCCTCCGGGTGAGCGTCCGGGGGCTTGTCGGGTTCGTTCGCGCCTGAGCGTCCCAAGGCCTCCGCGAGCGGCCTTCGCGGGGGGGAGGGGCGGATGGAAGCGGTCATCTTCACGGGCATCCAGGGCACAGGGAAGAGCAGCTTCTACCGGGAGCGCTTCTTCACCACGCACGTCCGCCTGAGCCTGGACATGCTCAAGACGCGGCACCGGGAGAAGGTGCTCCTGCGCGCGTGCCTGGAGGCGAAGCAGCCCTTCGTGGTGGACAACACCAACCCCACGGTGGCGGAGCGCTCCCGCTACATCGCGGCCGCGAAGCAGTTCGGCTTCCGCGTGGTGGGGCTCTACTTCCAGTCGAAGGTGGCGGACGCGCTCGTGCGCAATGACTTGCGTCCGGTGGAGCAGCGGGTGCCGCTGGTGGGCGTGCTCGGCACGTACAAGCGATTGCAGGTCCCGAATCCCGAGGAGGGCTTCGACGCGCTTTTCTTCGTCCGGTTGGGGCCGGACGGTTTCACCGTGGAGGAGTGGCAACGTGAAGTTCGATGAGCTGGACGCGAAGATGCGCGTGTTCGAGACCGCGCACGACCTGTGCGTGCTGCCCGGCGTGTTCATGGTGGCGCGCATCGATGGGCGCGGGTTCACCCGGCTGACGAAGGAGGTGCACGCCTTCGAGAGCCCCTTCGACGTGCGCTTCCGGGACTTGATGGTCGCGACGACCGGGCACCTGATGGATTGTGGCTTCCGCGTCGTCTACGGCTACACGCAGAGCGACGAAATCTCGCTGCTCTTCCACCCGGACGAGGACGGCTTCGGGCGCAAGACGCGCAAGCTCAATTCCATCCTCGCGGGCGAGGCGAGCGCGAAGTTCTCGCTGCTCTTGGGGGACCTGGGCACGTTCGACAGCCGCATCTGCGAGCTGCCCAACGCGGGGCTCGTGCGCGATTACTTCCGCTGGCGCAGCGAGGACGCACACCGCAACGCGCTGAACGCGCACTGCTACTGGAGCCTGCGCCGCGAAGGGAAGGGCGTGGCGGAGGCCACGGCCATGCTCATGCGCCTGTCGGTGGCGGAGAAGAACGAGCTGCTCTTCCAGCGGGGCGTGAACTTCAACGACCTGCCGAGCTGGCAGAAGCGCGGGACAGGGCTCTACCGGGAGACGTACGCGAAGGAGGCCCGCAACCCGAGGACCGGGGAGACGGTCCTCGCGGAGCGCCGCCGCATCAAGGTGGACTCCGAGCTGCCGATGAAGGACGCGTATGACGCCTTCATCCTGTCGTTGCTGGAATCCCAGGCCGCGAAGTTCGAACATGACTCCAGATGACTTCGACTTCGTTCCCCGCCTCTTCGGGCGCTGCCCTCCTCGTGTTCATGGTCGGTTGTGGTACCGCGAAAGAGAGTACGGCTCCGCGCGCCGCCCACGCGGAGCTCCAGTCCCCAGCGGAATCGGTGTGGCTGCCGGCCGGCCGCTTCGAGATGGGCTCACCGGCGGGGGAGCCGGGCCGGGACGTGGACGAGGGGCCTCGGACGGAGGTCGCGTTCGAGCGCTTCCAGATGGACGTGACGCCCGTGACGGTGCGGGCCTTCGCGGCGCGACGTGAGCAGGTGCGCGCGAGGGACCCGCAGGCGCGCTGGTGGTCCGATGCGGAGACCCCGGAGGGCTGGCTCGGCCGCTGCAACCTGGACTCCGAGCGCACGGAGCATCCCGTGAACTGCGTGGACTGGCGCGCCGCACGGGCCTACTGCGAGCTGGTCGGAGGCGCCCTGCCCACGGAGGCGCAGTGGGAGTACGCCGTGCGCGCCTCGACGGTGTCCGCCTATTGGTGGGGCGAGTCGTTCGACGCGGACCACGTGGTCGGCTCGGTGTCGTGCGCGTCGCGCGGCTGCCGTGGCACCACGGCCCCGGTCGTCCACGCCGGGCCGCGATGCAATGGCTGGGGCCTCTGCGACATGGCCGGGAACGTGTGGCAATGGACCGCCACTGGCTACCAGGAGCGGCTGGGGGAGGACGCGCCCACTGAACCCTCCGGCGTGCCGGCCAAGCCCGTCCACAAGGGGGGCTCCTGGCTCAATCACGTGCCCACCCTGTTCCGGTCCGCCCACCGGGGCCTCGCCTATCCAAAGAACGGTCTGACGGGAGTGGGGTTCCGCTGCGTGTACCGGCCGTGAGGGCCGCGACGCCGGAGGGCAGGGACCCCCGGGTGGGCGCTGAACTCATCCTGTCTGTGTTGTCCGTATTGTCGGGTTCGTGGTGGCACAGGGGTCGTGAGGCGCTGTCCTACCCGGGGCGGGGGATTGCGCGCATTCACCCCGGTGCCGCAGGATTCGCGCGCTCGCGCCCGGGTGCCTCTTGGCATGGCGCGACAGTTTTGAGGGGGAAGCACATGGTCATTTACGGTTCGAGGCTCTTCGGCAAGTGCGATGCGATTCCGGGCCTCGGTTTCGTGGCGACGAAGTTCGGTCACATCAACTTCGTGCCGCTCATTCCGCTGGAGGGCTGGCTCGTCGTCGCCGAGGAGGGCAATGGCTGGCGTGGCCAGGCCATCTCCATGAGCGGCAAGTCCGTGCTCACGGCGTGGGCACGCTTGCTGTTCATCGTCGTGGGGCTCATCTCGCTGGCCGTGGGACTCGGCTCCTTCTCGAATCACGAGGCGGGAGCCATCCCCCTGGGCCTCTTGGGCCTGGCCTGCATCGGGGGGCTCATCGCTTCGTACAAGTGGAAGTGGGTGACCCACGCGTCGCCGGAGCGCGCGCTGGAGATCGCCCGCGAGGCGGGGATCAGCGAGGAGGGGCTGGAGCAGCTGCGCCGGATGTACGCGGCTCCCGTGGCCACCGTCGCCGCGCCCGCTCAGCCGTGGACTCCGCCGGAGTCCTAGTCCGCCGCTCGCGGTCCTTCGCTGAAACGCCCTGGGTTCACCTCGCATGAGTCACGTCGTTGGCATCGATCTGGGCACCACGCACTCGCTGGTGGCCGCGCTCGACAGCGCGGGCCGTCCCAACCTCCTGACCAACCGGTTGGGCAAACGCCTCACACCTTCGGTGGTGGGGCTGGACGCGGAGGGGCGGTTGCACGTGGGCGAGTCCGCGCGGGCGCAGTTGCTCGTGCATCCGGAGCGCACCATCGCGGAGGTGAAGCGGCGCATGGGCCGCGACCTGCCGGTGACGCTCGGGGACCGGCGCTACAGCCCCACGGAGATCTCCGCGCTCATCCTGCGCGCGCTGCGTGAGGACGCGGAGCGGGCGTTGGGCGGCGCGGTGACGGAGGCGGTCGTCACCGTGCCCGCCTACTTCAGCGATGCGCAGCGCCAGGCGACGAAGGACGCGGGCGAGCTCGCGGGGCTCAAGGTGGAACGGTTGCTCAACGAGCCCACCGCCGCGGCGCTCGCATACGGCGTGAACCACCTGGACGCCGAGCAGTACGTGCTCGTGTACGACCTGGGCGGCGGCACGTTCGATGTGTCGGTGCTGGAGATGTTCCAGGGCGTGCTGGACGTGAAGGCCTCCGCGGGCAACAACCAGCTGGGAGGCAGCGACTTCGACCAGTCGCTGGCCGCGTGGCTGGGCGCGGAGTTCGAGCGTGCGCACGGCGTGTCGCTGGCTGGGAATCTGGCGGCGCAGGTGCGGCTCAAGGCCGCGGCGGAGGCCGCGAAGATCGCGCTCACGTCCGTGGAGGCCACGCCCGTCATCGTGCCGTTCCTCGCGCCGGGCCGGGGCGGTGCGCCCGCGTCGCTGGAGGTGGAGGTGACGCGCGCGAGGTTCGAGGCGCTGATCATGGACCTGGTGCGCTCCACGCTCGAACCGATGGAGAGCGCGCTGAGGGACGCGAAGCTGTCCAGGAAGTCCATCGCGGAAGTGGTGTTGGTGGGTGGCAGCTCGCGCGTGCCGCTGGTGCGCCGGCTGGTCGCCGAGTACTTCGGACGTGAGCCGCGAGACGGTGTGCATCCCGACGAGGCGGTGGCGCTGGGCGCCGCGCTTCAGGCGGGATTGAAGACGGGCGCGGTGAGCGCCGCGCACGGCATCATGATCACCGACGTGTGCCCGTTCACGCTGGGCGTGGAGGTGCAGGCGTCGGTGGGGCGCGAGCGCGTGAGTGGGGTCTTCTCACCGCTCATCCCGCGCAACACGACCGTGCCGGTGTCGCGCACGGAGACCTTCGCGACGACGGCGGAAGGGCAGCGCGCGGTGGAGATCCGCGTGTTCCAGGGCGAGGCGCGGCTTGTGAAGGACAACCTGTTCCTGGACGCGTACACGGTGGAGGGCGTGCCACCGGGACGCGCGGGCGCGGAGAAGGTCGCGGTCACGTTCACCTACGACATCAACGGCATCCTCGACGTCACGACGCGGGTGGTCTCCACGGGCAAGGAGGCCACGCTGGTGGTGGACAAGCGCTCGCAGCGTCTGGGGCCGGAGCAGCGGCTGGAGGCGAAGGAGCGGCTGGCGAGAGAGTGGGGCGCGGCTCCAGCTCCGAGTGCGCCGGTATCCGCCCCCGCGCCCGTGGCTGCCGCGCCGTCTCCAGAGGCCGACGCGGACGCCTTGTTGAACGCGGCGACCGAACGGATTTCGACCGCGCCCGCGAACGTGCGTCCCCGGCTGGAGTCGTTGTGCAATGCCTTGCGCGAAGCCCGCGCCAAGGGCGACCGCGTCGCCGCGTCCCGTCTGGACGCAGAGCTGACCGACCTGCTGTTCGACCTGGGATGAGCAGGCACATGCGGCGGACTGAGCGTCATTGCCAGGTGCTGTGGCGCCCCAGCGGCTCGCTCGAGTCGGCGGCCGTGCGCGAGGTGCGCCCTTGCTCCTGACGGAACTCCAGCGCGCGGGGGTGCAGCGTCTGGCTGGAGGCCCGTCACGCTTTGCGCTGGCCAAAGTGCTCTTCCTGGTGCGCGCATGCTCCTGACCGAGCTCAAGCGCGCGGTGGTGCTGCGTCCTGCGGAGCCTTCTGCGCGATTGGCATTGGCCGAGGCGCTCTTCCAGGAGCGTGACTTTCGCGGTGCCGCGGAGCATGCGCGCAAGGCCCTGGACCTGGGCGGAGGCGGGCCCGCGCGCCGCCTGCTGTGCGGCGCCCTGGCCCGCGACGGGAAGCGGGCGGACGCGCTGAAGATGCTGGAGACGTCCGTCCGTGATTCTCCCCGCGATGCGTCCCTGCGCGTCGAGCTGCTCACCTTCCTTGAGGAGGACCGTCCGGACGACGCGCTCGTGCATGCGTTCGAGGCCACCGAAGCCGCGCCGGGGGAGCTGGAGGCGTGGCGCGCTGTCATCCGCCTGTGCGAGCGCACGAACCGCCCGGCCGAAGTCATGCCCGCGCTGAGGCGGGCCCGGCTGCTCGCGCCCGAGGACCCGCGCCTCGCGGAGTCAGTGCTCGGGGCTCGCGCGGCGCTCGGGCTTCCGGCCACCACCGCCATGCTGGATGCGCCTCCGGTGGAGCAGGCCTTGCAGGCGCTCAAGCTGCCCACGGCTCGCGCCGCGCTCTCGGAGGCAAAGCTTGACGCGGCGGTCGAATTACTCGCCCGGGGCTCGGTCACGGAGGTGAAGCGGCTGCTCGTCGTCGCATCCTCGGCGACGCGGACCCGCGCCGCCGCGGCCCTGCTTCGCGCGGAGTTGCTGTGGCTGGAGGGCCGGCCCGCCGCGCAGGTCGAGGAGGCGCGCCGCGCGGTGCTCGACCTTCCGGGGGCGCCAGGGGCCGCGGCGCTGCGTCTGGGAGATCATCGGCTCGAAGCCGGGGCACTGGATGAAGCTCTGGAGCTCTATACCCGCGCGGCCGCGAACGGAGAATCCCTGGCGGCGGCGGGCCGCGAGGCCGAGGTCGCCGAGCGGCGCCGTCAGCGTGCGCGCGACCTGCCCGCGGTCGGGCGCCTGGGCGTGCTCGGCTGGCATCCCGGCGGTGGGCATGTGTCGCCACTGGAGGCGGTGGCGGTCCCCGGGCGCGGCGTGCTGCGGTGCAGTGGCCGCGTGGGGCCTGAAGGGCAGGAGGCCGCGGACGTGGCCTTCAGCGTGGTGCGTGCCCGCGCTCCCGCGCTGAGCCTGGGGACGCTCACGACCCGCTACGACCTGCACCTGCACTACACGGACACCGAGGTCGGCAAGGATGGCCTCTCGTCCGGGCTCGCGCTCTCGCTGGCCGGCCTCTCCGCGTACACGCAGCGCCCGCTCCCCGCGCGGCTGGCGGTGACCGGGGAACTGACGCTGAACGGGGATGTGCGGCGGATCGGCGGCGTGCACGAGAAGTTGGTGGCCGCGTACCTCGAAGGCATGCGCGTGGTGGTCCACCCGCGCCGCAACCTGGAGGAAGTGGCGGCGCTGCCCCCTGAAGTGGCAGGGCGCCTGCGGCTGATCGCGGTGGACAGCTTGGATGAGGCGTGGCGGCTCGTGAACGCGGCCGTGAACACGCCAGGACTGGAGCGACGGTGAACAACGAGCCCCGCCAGAACCCCTACGAGGTGCTGGGCGTCGAGAAGGACGCGGATGCCCGCGCCATCAAGAAGGCCTACTTCGAGCGCGTCCGGCAGACCCCTCCGGAGACGCATCCGGAGGACTTCCGCCGCCTGCGCGAAGCATACGAGCTGCTCTCCGACCCTGAAGCGCGGCAGGCCTTCGACGCCAGCGCCGCGCAAGAGGCGGACGGTCCGGAGGCGGAGAAGAACGCCGCCCTCCAGGAGGCCATCGACCTGTTCGAGGCCGGTGATAAGGTCGGGGGCCGCAGGCACCTCACCGAGTTGCTCAACGAGCAGCCGGACTTCCACGAAGCGCGAATCCTGCTGGGCCGCCACTTCCTCTACGAGGGCGACGCCAGGGAGGCGCTGGCAGAGTTCGACGCCCTGCTCGCGCGAGCCCCGGACCACTGGCAGGGACACCTGCAACGGGGCTGGGCGCTGCTCCGCCTGGAGCGAATGAAGGAGGCCGCGGACGCCTTCTGGCGCGCGGGCAAGCATGGCCCTTCGGAGGTGGGGCCGCGCGTGGCGCTCGCGGACTGTCTGGAGGCCATGGGGCAGGTGGCGGACGCGCTCAAGGTGCTCGAGCAGGCCCAGTCGCTGCCCGGCATCTCGCGCATGGACGTGCTCGCCCTCAAGGTCCGGCGCATCGCGACGATGCTGGAGTTCGGCCAGGACGCTGATGCCAGGAAGGAACTGGAGCTGCTCGACACCGAGCTGCCGGAGAGCGCGGACCCCGAGCTGCGGCGCTGGACCGGGGGCCAGCTCTCCTCGGCCGCCGCGCATCTCTTCGCCCAGCAGAAGTCCCAGGGCGCGAACCAACTGCTCGCGTTCGGCCGGCGCTTCAATCCGGAGAGCACCACCGAGGTCGCGTACCCGACGTGCGTCGAACTGGACGTGAACGCGCTGCCGGCCGTCACCCGCGAATGGCTGGACGAGCAGGCCGAGAGAATCGGCGGCTGGCGCACGGTGACGACCTGGGCGACCCCGGCGCTGCTTACGCTGGGGCTCGCCTCCGCCACGGCCTTCCTCCTGTCCTTCGTCGCCTTCGGCGTCTCCGAGCGCGATCTCCCGGAGTGGATCGCGTGCGCCATCTTCGCGGCGGTCTTCTGCGGAGCCACCTGGGCTCAGGCCCGAAACCTCCTGCGGGGGATGGCGAGCCCCTATGGCCACTTCGACGCCATCCACCCGCTGCACTTCATCCAGGTGGCCCGCGACCGCATCACCGTGTGGCCGCTCGTGCACCTGCAGGACCTGCAGTTGATGAACCAGCACCACAACGGCTCCTATCTGCACACGGCCATCGAGCTGCGCTTCAACGACAGGCGCATCTCCCTGAAGGTGCGAGGCAAGGAGCGGGCGGAGGCGCTGGCCAGGGAGCTGCTTGAGCGGCGCCGCCGCGTGTTGGAGCTGCTGGGCCGGGGCATGTTGGACGCCGAGAGCGGGGTGGAGCACCTGCCTCCTTCGCTGCTGGCACGTGCGGACTCGAGGGGCCATGTCCGGGCCGAGAACGCGCGCTCGCCCTGGCCCGGCGTATTCGCCGCCGCGGGCGTGGGCGTGCTGCTGGTGGCCGGGGCCGTGTGGCCGCAGAAGCAATCCGCGGCGGAGAACGCCTGGATGCGCGCCGCGGCGAAGGGGGATGTCGGCTCCATGCTGGAGTACCTCCGCGAGCGGCCTGACCCCCGCTTCGCCCCGAAGCTCCAGGCCCAGGTGGACTCGGAGCTGGGCAAGGTTCGCGCACGGCTCGACGAGCGGTTGGACCCGGGCAGCGCCGCCGCGCCGTCTCGTGCGTTCTTCACGAGCCTGCTGGACGGCGTCTCGCGCGTGCACAGCCGCCGCATCACCGTGGCGTGGGAGGGGCGGGAAGGCACGGCGACGCCGCCCCGGGATGACCCCTCGGAGTTGCTCGTGAGCGCCTGGCAGCGCACGGTGGATGAAGCCCTGGGGAAGGGCGTCCTCCTCGTGGACGGAGGACAGGGGGCAAAGCGCGAGGGGCCGCCCCTGCTCACCCTCCGCGTGCGGGAAGGCTCCCAGGGAGGCCCGCCAGGCCAGCGCGTCTGGTCCGTGAGCCCTGAAGGGCTGGACGTGAAGGTTCCGCCGTTGGAGCTCATGGCCAACGCGGCGGATCCGCGCGCCTCCGAGGTCCTGTTTCATGGGTGGGTGGACCGCTGGCACCTGCCCGGTGCGGGCGACCGCCGCCCGCTGCTGCTGACTGCTTCGACGCTCGCCCAGGAGGCCCAGCCGTGAGTGCTCCTTCGACCTCGCCGCGCCAGGGCTGGTTGCTGCTGGCCGGCATCAGTGTCTGCGCGCTCGCCATCGTGGCCGGGGCCCACTCCCTCAAGGGCCATGAGCAGGTGCTCTTCGTGAACGCGCTGCCCATGCCCGTGTCCGTCACCGCGGGCGAGGAGCGCTTCACGCTCGCGGCGAATGGTCACCTGTCGCGCCCGATGCCGGTGGGGCCGCTGGAGGTGGACATCCGGAACGACCAGCGAACGTTGGCCCACGAGACGGTGTTCGTGACCGACGAGGGGGGCCTCTTCGTCTACAACGTGCTGGGCGCCGCGCCCCTCTACACGACGACGGTCACCTACACCCGCTTCAATCCCAACACCCAGCCGGAGTCCACCCCGAGGGCCCTCGCGGGCACGACCTTCGCACGGGTAGGGCACATCGACTACGTGCTCACCCCTCCGCCCGAGCGCCTCTCGATCCGCAAGGAGGAGGGCAACTCCATCTCGCGCACCCATCTGGGGCAGGCGGAGGATGGCTGGACCATGAGCTACAACTGGCTGATGTCGCTCCACCGCGCTGCGGACGCGGCCCGCCTCGCGGAAGCCATCGAGCAGGCCATGCCGGAGGCCCCTGGGGTGGCAAAAGCCGCCATGGCCGGGAGGATCGTGGTCGCGCGTGAGGAAGGACTCCTCGCGTCGGTCGCGACTTCGCGGGCGGAGCGTAACGCCCATCCGGATGACGTGGACATGAACCGGATGTGGATGCACGACATGCGTCGCGCCGGGCGCAATGGCGAGGTCCGGGCCTATTACCAGGCCGCGCTGGAGCGCGAGCCCGGCTCCGTGATGAAGGCCGTGCTGCTCGCGCGCGTCGAGCCGGTGTCCGAGGGGACGGAGCGGCTGGAGGCGCTGCTGCGCAACCATCCTGGTGAGTGGATGGTCCGTCGTGCGTTGGCGGTGAGCTACGTGCGTCAGCAGCGCTGGGCGGAGGCGCTTCCGCTGCTGGACGCGTTGGAGCAGGGCGACCCGGAGTATTCGCGCTATCAGGACACGCATGCGGAAACGCTGGTGGCACTGGGCCGTCGCGAGGAGGCTACGCGCAGGCTGTCGCAGCAACTGCTCCTGCTCGCTGAACAGAAGAATGCCTTGGACCTGGATGCCGTGCTGCTCTTCGCGAGGCTCGTCGGCCACGCGTCCGAGCAGGGCACGAAGAACGAGGTGATGCGGCAGGTCATCGAGGCCGTCCAGAAGAACGAGCCGGAGGGCAGTGTGCGCGAGTGGCTGGCGGCCTCGCTCGGTCATCACGTGGATGCCACGAAGCTGCGTGCCGTGCCCGCGGATCATTCGCTCGCGGTCGCGACGCGGGTGCTGATGGCGCTCGCCGAGGGGCCCGAGTTCGCCGCGCGAGCCTCCGTCAACGCGGACTTCCTCGGCTTCCGCCATCTCGACAAGGAGGCGGGCACGTTGCTGGCAGCGGAGTTCGAGAGGCTCGGGGACGCCGCGCTCGCGGCGAAGGTGCTCGACGCCTCGAGCGTGGAGCTGGGCTACGGCGAGCTCTTGGACGTGCTGAGCGGCAAGTTGCCGGTGGAGTCGCTCAAGACGCTGGACTGGGGCGAGCGCGCCGCGCTCCACCTGGTCCTCGCGCGCCAGTTGGATGCGCAGGGGAAGGACTCCAAGGCCGCCTACGCGCTCGTGAAGAAGGAAGCCCTGCTGCCCGGCGCGGTCACCATCGCGCTCCTGAACTGGGATCGCCCCAAGCCGTCCAAGGCCGTGGTGCGGGACACGGCGCCCTGACGCGGGAGTGCCGTGGGTCGCCGTGACGGTGGGGGGCGCAGGCTTCTCGTCATCCCTCACCGGGTGGTATGGCGGCGGGATGTCAGGACTCTACGTGCTGCTCGCCGTGGGCCTTGCCGCGATGCCGCCAGGGGATGTCGCTCGTGCGCGCGAGCTCGAGACGCAGGCCCACGACTCTCAGGCCGCCGGCCGGTATGTCGAAGCCGAGAAGCCGCTTCAGGAAGCCATCGAGCTGTGGGCCCGGCACTACGGCCCCGAGCACATCGAGGTGCTGAACGACGAGATCAACCTGGGCGTTTCCTACCGACGCCGGGGAGATGCCGCTCGCGCAATCCCATTGCTCGAACATGCCGCCGATGGCTTGCAGCGGTCATCAGACCCGGACGCGCCGCAGCTTCATCGGCAGGCGCTCAACAATCTGGCGATGGCCTACCGTGCGTCTGGCAGGCTGGAGGAGGCGCGAGCGACGCTCGAGAAATGCCTTGCCGTGCTCGAACAGGGCGATGCTACGCCCGAACGGGCTCGGGTTCTGGACAACCTGGCCAATGTCCTTCTCGACGGACCCACGCCGCACCTCGACGAGGCGGCCCGGTACTCGCGCCGTGCGTTTGAAGAATGGAAGTCCCTGCGGGGAGAAGAAGACGCCGACGTCGCCACTTCGATGACCACCGTGGGCACGATCCTGATGCGCCAGGGCGACCTTCCTGGAGCCCGGCCGCTCCTGGTACGGGCGTTGGCGTTGACGCAGATGATCCGCGGCGAAGAGCACCCCGAGACCGGAGCAGTGTTCTGCCTTCTCGGCGAACTGGAGCAGCGAAGCGGCAATCGCGGCGCCGCTCGGGAGCACTACGAAGCCGCGCTGGCCATCGCTCGGAAGACCTTCGAGCATGACAGTCATCCGCAAGTGCAAGACGCCTTGAATGGGCTGGCCTCTCTCGGTGCGGAGAGCCCGATGGACAAGACGCGACCCATTGCGGTCGTCGCGCTCATCTGGCTGTTGGTGGTGACGCTCAGGCAAGCGACGGGGCGCCTTGCTCCGAGGGTGGCAATCGCGCCATTGGCATTTCTCGTGAGTCGATGGAGCGGGAGCCACGGGGATGTTCATGTTGGTCCTGCCGGCCACAATCGAAAGGGGCCTCGACTCAATCTCCGGCCTTGCCCTGTTGGGTGGAATGAGCGCGTTCTGTGGGCTTGGGGTCGCCGCGCTGGTGGTCGGGCCGATCTGGGCCGTCACGAGAGCGCTCAGTGCGACTCCGACGTTTGAGCTGGAGGCTGGGGAGTCTGTGGTCCGGGAGGTGGTCGCGAACCATTTCCTCAACGGCGAGGCCCGTGGCGGGCGGTTCCTGATCACGGATCGACGGCTCGGGTTCCGCCCTCACCGCTTCAACGTTCAACTGTCGACCTGGAGCATCCGCCACGACGAGATTGAATCCGTTCGACACGAAGGCGAGCGACTCCTGGTCATCGGCGTCCGTGGCGCGGCGAAACCCGAGTGGTTGGTTGTTTCGGACGCAGCTGCGCTGGAACACGAAGTGGCTGCCCTTGCTCAACCCGTGAGTGACAGCATTGGCGCCGCTTCGAATGCATCGGCCGTTTAGGTCGGTGTCAAACCGCTTCGAGCCTGGACTGGCTTTCCGCCGTTTCGAAAGAGCACGCCACCCACGCCAAGCAGGACCAGGCCTGCTCCGAGGAAGAGCCGGCCCGCCTCGCGGACCATGCGAAAGTCGCTCTTGCTGATCTCGTCATGTTCGAGCGCCCACTCGGACCAGCTGAGGCCACTGCAGGTCGAACCTTCGCAGCTCCGCACCGAGGCCGTTGGCTCGCACGCCACGGCATCCGCCGCGTGCTCACGAGGCGAGTCGGCCCACGTCAGGTGCGAAAAATAGAGACCGGGGAGGAGCGCCATGGCACCGAACAGCAGGAACGCGAGGCCGAAGTCGCGTCTCAGGTGGTGCATGCTTCCTCCCGTGCTACATCCGCTCGTCGATGGCGCGGTTGCTCATCTCGTCCGCTTCCGCGTTCTGCGCGCGGGGGACGTGGGCGAGCTTCACCTTACCGAACGTGGCCAGCAGCTTCTGCGCCTCCAGGAACAAGGGCTTCAGCGTGGGGCTCTTCACCTGGTAGCGCCCACCCAACTGGCGGATGAGCAGCTCGCTGTCCGCGAACACCTCCACCTCGCGCGCGCCCAGGCTCTTGGCGTGCTGCAGGCCGATGAGCAGGCCCATGTACTCGGCGTAGTTGTTCGTCTGGTGCCCCAGGAACTTGCCCAGGCGCGCCACCACCGCGCCCTCGGCGTTCATCAGCACCGCTCCCGCGCCGGCAGGGCCCGGGTTTCCTCGCGCCGCTCCGTCCGAATAGACGCGCACGCGGTTCAGCGCGCCACCCGCCGCGGGTGCCACGGCCTCGATGCTCGGCACGGTGGATTCAGGCGCCGTCAGCGGGGCGGGCTCTGATGCGGGAGCCTCGGCCTCGCGTGGACCGCCGCCCAGCTGCTCGGCGGCTTCGTCCAGCAACTGGCCCAGGTGCTCGCGGGTGAGCCCGCGAAAGGCGCGCACCGTCGCCGTCAGCGGCTCCTCACGGGCGATGTGACGGAGAACGTCGACGAGCGAAGGGGTCGGCATGGGGGAGGGGACCGAAGGTGACGCGCCGCTACTTCTCGGCGTTTTCCTTCGGCTCCTGCAGGGCTTCGACGGCGAAGATGATGCGGTTGCACGAGGGGCACACGTCGGTGCCCAGCGTGGTGCGCAGCATGTTGTACATCTGCGGGGGCAGGTTCATGTTGCAGCCCTGGCAGGTACCCGCCACCACGCCCACGAGCGCCGGCAGCTTCTTCTTGCGGATGACCTCGTAGCGGCGCAGCAGGTTGGCGTCCACGTTCGCGGCGACCTCCGCGCGGCGGCCCTCCAGCTCCTTCACCTGGGCCTCGGACTCGCCCAGCTTCCCGCGCAGCTCCGTCATCCGGCCCGACAGGCCCTGCTGCTTGGTGGCGTAGTCCGCCTCCTTGCCCTTGATGGCCTCGCGAGCCTGGCCCAGCTCCTTCACCTTCTCCGTGAGCGCCTCGGACTGGGTGAGGATGCCCTTCTTCGCGATGTCGATTTCGCGAGCGAGCGCCGAGTACTCACGCGTGGAGCGCTGGTCGGACAGGCGCGCTTCCCACTTCTTCACCTTGTCCTTCTCGTCCGTGATGTTCTGCTCGAGCAGGGCCTTCTGCTTCTCCAGGTCGGCCAGGCGTGTCCGCTCGGATTCGATGCCATTGCGCGCGACCCCCAGCTCCCGCTCCAGCTCGGAAATCTGGCGGGGATGCACGTCCGCCGCCTTCCGGAGCGAGGCGACCTCGAGGTCCACCTTCTGCAGCTCCGCCAAGGCCTTCAGTTTCTCCCGCAAGTTGCTGCCTCCCACACGGCCGCACCGACGCGCGGCTCGGCTCTTGTACCAACAAGGGTGCTGGGGTTCCAACGCGTAATTGGGGATGCGTCCATCCCGTGTTCTCCGCCTGCCTCTGGAGCGTTTGAATCCGCTTCACGCACCCGTTAGACGGGGAGCCGTGTTCCGCCTCCATCCGCGCTCCCTCCTCGCTCCCGCGCTCCTCCTCGCCGCCACGGCCTGCCGGGAGTCACCACCCCCTCCGCCGCCCTCGGCCACGCCCCCTGCCGCCGCGGCCGCGCCACGGCCCTCCGGACCCGTGAAGTGGGGCGAAATCGAGGGGCGCGTGCTGCTGACCGGGACGCCTCCCCAGGCCCCCAGCGCGCCGACCTCGGCCACCGTCGCCAGTGTGTGTGGCGACCAGGCGGAGGACCGCTCCCTCGTGGTGGGAGGGGAGGGCGCAATCGCCTACGCCGTCGTCTCGCTCCAGGACGGCGCCGCGCTCCCCGCCCCGGAGACGCCCGCGCCCCAGCCCGTGCTGGACCAGAAGCAATGCCACTACGAACCGCCCGCGCTCGCGGCGAAGGCCGGCGGCGAGCTCTCGCTGCGCAACTCCGACCCGCTGGTGCACAACGTGCGCGCCCAGTCCGGGACCAACCGTTCCGTCTTCAACGTCGCCATGCCCCTGGAGGGCATGACCCTGCGCCGCCCCCTGCCCGCGGAACCGGGCACCGTCCAGGTCCGCTGCGACGTGCACCCTTGGATGCGCGCGGTGGTCCGCACCTTCGACCATCCGTACTTCACCACCACCACGCCGGATGGCCGCTTCCGGATGCGCGTCCCCGAAGGCGCCCACACGCTCGTCTTCTGGCACGAGCGGCTGCCGGAGACCTCTCGGACCGTCACCGTCCGGGCAGGGGAGACCGTCCAGGTCGACCAGACCTGGGGGGTGGATGCGCTGCGTCAGGCCGGTCCGGGGAAATAGGGAGCCCCTGACACCGTTGTCGCGTCCGACGCCAGGGCGACGAAAGCGTCGGCCTGGGGGGGCCGTCCAAGTGCCGAGAAGCACGCCCCTTGTTCAGACTTCTGTCTTGGTGGCAAAATTGCTTTCCAGGAAGCCAACACTTCCGCCTGAGGGGGAATCACCATGCATCAGTCCAGGAAGCAACCCACGGCATCCGCGGAGGCGGAGCGCCTGCCCGTGGGGTCCCGCCGCGGCAAGGAGACCCGGCCGGTGGGCATGCAGGAGATGGGGCCCACCCTGTACGAGAAGCTCCAGAGCGCGCTCACCGAGCTGTCGCTGGCGTCGTCCCACGAGCGCCTGAGCGGCACCTGAGGTGGCGTCGCGGAGCGGCGCGGGCCCCTTTCCCGGGGTCCCCGCTCCGGGTGGTTCGTTCCCGTTCCCGGGTGACCAGAAGGGCGGAAACGACGAAGGGGCCCGCCCGAGCAGCTCGGGGGGCCCCGCGTGATGCGACCTTGAACGAGACGCTAGATGTCGTCGTCCTCGGGCTCGGCACTCGCCTCGGAGTCCTCGTCATCTCCGAAGGAGTCGAGGTTCTCCTCGTCCTCCTCGGACGCGGGCGCCTCCTCGGGCTCGGGCTCGATGACCTTCGGTGCGGCGGCCAGGCGGCCGCGCCGGGGCTCGGCGGCGGGCTTGGGCTGGTTCCGCTGATCCTCACCGCACTTGGGGCAGATGGGATCCGGCTTCTTCATGTCGTAGAACTTCGTCCCGCACTTGAAGCACGTGTGCTTGGTCCCGAGATCCTTCGCCGGCATGCGCCACCCTCGTAGAAGCCTGGAGTGAAACCGAGGGCGGCTGAATAGTTGGGCCGAAGAACAGAGTCAACCGTGTGTTTGCGTCGGAGATTTCTGGCGGTAGCATCCTTGCCGGTTTCCCCCGAGAGCCGGACGCCCCCTTTGAACTTCACCTGCGACAATTGCCAGAAGCGGTACTCCATTGCGGACGAGAAGGTCCGCGGCAAGACGGTCAAGGTCCGCTGCAAGAACTGCCAGAACGTCATTACCGTGGAAGGGCCCGCCGAGGAGGAGAGCACCCGCGTGGTGTCGCTCGCCGACGTGGAGCGGATCCGAGCCCAGGAGCGTTCGCTGGCGGGAGGTGGCGCCGCCGCGCCCGCCGCCCCGGCTCCGGTGTCCGCCGTGGCAGCGCCTGCGCCCCTCGCCAAACCTCCCGCGTCGGCCCCCCAGACGCCCTGGGACGATGAGCCCACGCGCACCGCGCCTCCCCGCCAGACGGCCGGGGCGCCGTGGTTCGTGATGGTGCGCAACAAGCAGGAGGGCCCGCTCGACGAGTCGGCCGTGGCCGAGTGGATGGCCGCGGGCACCATCAGCGCGCGCAGCTTCTTCTGGCGCCAGGGCATGCCGGACTGGAAGCGCGGCTCCGACATCCCGGAGCTGGCCGCGCTGCTCACGCCGGCCGCGCCGCCAGAGCCCCCGCCTCCGCCGCCTCCTCCGGAGCCCGTCGCCCCGCCTCCCGCGCGCGCGGCCGCGCCCGCCCGCCGCGAGCCGGAGCCCCAGCAGCCCTTCTACGCGGAGAACGAACCCGCCCCGTCCCAGGACGACTTCGAGCGCGACGGCGACGAGGACGAAGGCACGCTCTTCGGCAACCGGGAGGCGCCCGCGCCCGTGCCCACGCCGGCCCCGCGCCGCGCGGTGTCAGCGCCCCGGGAGGACGCCCCCGCGGCGAGCGGCGCGCCCCTCAACGAGCTGTTCTCCGACCTGGACCTGCCCGGCAACCGGGGCGAGGCCTCGGACGAGGAGGACCTGGGCCAGGACGAGACGCGCGAGGACCCCCGCAACGACGAGGACGAGGAGGACGCCGCTCCGCCGGTGGACTCGAAGGCCGCGCGCAAGCGCCCGGTGGTTCCGGCGAAGCGTGGCAGCCCGCTGAAGGTCGTGGCGCTGGTGGTGCTGCTGCTCATCGTCCTGCCGGTGGTGGCGCTGTTCGGCCTGTCGGCGGCGGGCATGCTGCCTCCCGCGCTCGCGGACATGGTCAACAAGGTGACCGGCAAGGCGCCTCCGCCGGCCCCGCGTCAGGCCGCTCCCGCGCCGGGAGCCGCCGAGCCCGTCGCGCCTTCGCACGGTGGCGAGACCGCGGCGCCTGCTCAGGGGGCCGCGCCGGGTGGCGAGGCCGCGGCTCCTTCAGCGGAAGGCTCCAAGCCGTAGCCAGTCGTTGAAGTGGGCCTGCTTCCGCTCCAGGCGGTGAGCAGGCCCACGTCGCGCGTCCTGCTCCAGCCGGGTGCTCCGGCGCGTCGCGCAGGACGCTTCGTTTCAAGGGGACACGCCGCGCTGCTCAGAGGTCGAAGTCGCCCGCGGGCGGCTTCTTGCCGTGCATCGCACGTTCCCTCGCTGCGCGGACGTCGGCGCGCAGGGCCTCGGTGGCCTCTGCGTCCACCGTCCCCGCCTCCAGGTCCACGACGTCCCCTTCACGCACGCCCGGGGGGAGGGCGTCCAGCGCGCGGGTCACCTGCTGGCCGTCCACCACCAGCACGGCGACGTCGTCCTCGATGCGGTCCACCGTGGCCCGGGACCGGGGCTTCGTCTTCTTCGTCACGGGTCACAGTCTCCAGCGGGCTTGCGGCCCGAACCCAGCGCCGCTTCGCGTGTGCTCCAGGACAGCATGTTCTCGGGATTGATGAGCTTCACGGCCCGGCAGCTGGCCTTGTGGAAGATCTGCTTGTGCTTGCTCGCGCGGTAGCCGCCCATGGCGTTGCTGGTGGACGCGCGCGCCGTCTTCTCCGGCACCTCCGCCCGCGTGTTCTTGCGCGCGGTGGGCAGCTCATCCACGTCCGTCACGTTGCTGACGCGGGCCTTGCTGTCGCGCGCGGCTTCGGTGACGCGGGTGGGCTCTGTCGCGACGGCCGGGAGCGGTTCGGTGGGCGCCGGCTTCACCGCGGCGACGGGCTTCGCCGTCCGCTGGAGCGGCGGGCGGGGATCCAACCCCGGGAAGCGGTGCCGCGTGCCAGCGGGCTCGCCCGGCGGCGGACGCTGGATCGAGAGCTCGAACTGCTTGCCGTCGCTCACCGCGTGCACCTCGCCGTTCACGTCCGTGCGGAACACGCGCGCGTCCACGCCGCGCAGCCTCGTGAGGAGCTCCTTCACCCGAGGGCTCTTCCCCAGGTTGTCATCGCCGCTGAGCAGCGCGACCTGCGGACGCACCTCCTCCAGGTACGCCTGCGAGTTCGCCCCCTCCCCGTAGGGCGAGGCGACCTTCAGGAGCGTGGCGGGGGACAAGAGCCCGCGCTCCAACAGCCTGGCCTCCGTCTCGCCGCGCGCGCCGCCCGCGAAGATGACCGACGTGTCGTCGTACGTCAGGCGCAGCACGATGGAGTTCGCCGCGTTGCGCCCCTCCGCGTCCGGGGCCCCCTTCAGGAGCGGCTCCGCGGGCGCGCGGGGCCAGAGCACCGTGAGGTTCACGCGGTCCTCCAGCGTCAGCCGGACCAGCTCCTTGGGCGCGGACGTGGACGGCGCGGGCGAAAGGATCTGCACCCCGCGCGAGCCCACCGCCGTCAGCAGCGCGTCGTAGGCCTTGGACGTGTCGGGCAGCTGCGGCTCCATCAACCGCCGCGCGCCCACGCGCTTGAGCACGGCCTCCAGCGCGCCGTGGTGCTTCGGATCCGGCTGGGTGAGGACCACCAGGTCCAGCTCGCGGCGCAAGAGCTCCGGCAGCCGGTTCACCAGGTGCGACTCGGCGGTCGCGGGCCCTGAGTCCACCAGCACCGTGTTGCCCTTCGGCGTGACGATGAGCGCGGCATCCCCCGCGCCCACGTCGAAGAAGTACACGTGGAGCTTCCCGTCCGGCGCGCCGCCGAAGTAGCGCGACTTCTCCGGAGGCTTCTGCGCGGGTGGGGCGGACGGCTGCTGCTGACAGGCGAGGGAGGCGAGCAGCAGCCCCACTCCCAGCGCGATGCGGGCCTTCATGGATGACAATCCTCGGCGGGGCGGCGCTCACGCAGGGCGTCGGCGCGACTCGTATAGACGGTGCGCTCGTTCTTCGAGCGCTTCAAGGTCGGGCAGCTCTCGCGGTGGAACACCTTGCTGCCCTTGAGCGACACGTAGCGCTCGCCCGTGGCCGGGGACGTGTTCGCGGGCGCGGCGGGCTCCACCTGCGTCCGGGACCGGGACGCGCCCGGCTCCGGTTCCTTCTCCACGGAGCGGCCGGCGCGGCCGTGCGGCGTGGGTTCGATGGGGCCCAGCGCCACCGGGTTGCCCGTCGGCTGCGTACCGGGCAGGCTCACGGCCCCGGAGCCCCTGGCCGAGCGCAGCGTCACGCTGGTGCCGTCGCTCACCGCCATCACCTCGCCGTCCTGGTCGGTGCGGAAGGTGCGGGCGCGCACGTCGCCCAGGCGGCCCAGGACCTCCGGGCTCGGGTGGCCGTAGTCATTGCCCACGCCGCAGGAGATGACCGCCGCCTGCGGCTTCACGCGCGCCAGGAAGGCCGCGGTGGACGAGTGCTTGCCGCCGTGATGCGCCACCTTCAGCACCGTGGCGGTGAGGTCCAGGGGCTTCCGCAGCAGCACCTCCTCCGTCGGCGGCTCCGAGTCCCCCGTGAAGAGGAACGCCGTCTTCCCGTAGGTGAGCTTCGTGACGATGGAGTTCGCGTTCGCGTCCGAGCGCGTGTCCGCGAGGAACGACTCCTGGGGCACGCGCGGCCAGAGCACGGTGAGCGCCACGCCCTCCCCCAGGCCCACGGAGACCAGCGACTGGGGGGAGCCGGGGTTGGGCTCCGGAGTCATCACCTGGCCCACCTCGCGGCCCACGAAGTCCAGCAGGTCGCGGTACGCCTCGCTCGGGTGGTCGAAGCCGGGGTCCATGAAGCGCTTCGCGCCCACCGCCTTCAGGGCCGCGCGCAGCCCGCCCAGGTGGTCCAGGTGCGGGTGGGTGAGGATGACCAGGTCCAGCGGGCCCTTCACCAGCTCCCGCAGCCGCGCCGCCAGCCGCGGGCCGGCCTCTGGAGGCCCGCCGTCGATGAGCACCGTCTTGCCCGTGGGCGACACGATGAGCGCCGCGTCTCCCTGGCCCACGTCGAGGAAGTAGACCGTGAGCCGGCCTGACGCGGGGGCGGGGAGGGCCGAGGGCGCCGGCGCCGCGGCGTGGCCCGGCACCGCCGCGAGGAAGAGGACCAGGAGTGCGAGCAGCCGCGCGAAGACCTTCACGGGTTGGAACTCTACAGCCCCGCTCCCATTCTCGGCAGCCCGTGCGTTGACCGGGGGCCTCCTCCTCCCGCGAGCGCTTCCCCGAGCGCCGGGAGTGGGCTAAGGGGCGCGGCATGCCGTCCGACGCCGAAGCCTTCTTCACCGTCCTTGAAGAGCTGGTCGACCAGGCCCGCCACCGTCTGCACGCCTGGAAGGTCCAGCAGGAGGCGGTGCCGCCCGCGCCCGCCGCCATCCTGAACCCGGAACCCCCGCGCCCGCCCGGCGTGAAGGTCGCCACCGCCCGCGTGGACCCGGCCACCCTTGGCAAGGCCTCGGACCTGGCGCCGTACATCGACCACACGCTGCTCAAGCCGGAGGCGCGCACCGAGGACATCGTGCGCGTGGCCGAGGAGGCCCGTCAGTACGGCTTCGCCACCGTGTGCGTGAACAGCTGCCACGTGGCCACCGCCGCGCGCGTGCTGGCCGGGGCGACGGCCGTGCCCATCGCCGTGGTGGGCTTCCCGCTGGGCGCCGCGCTGTCGTCCGCGAAGGCCTTCGAGGCGCGTGAGGCCATCCGCGCGGGGGCCCGGGAGATCGACATGGTGATCAACCTGGGCGCGCTCAAGGCGCACGACTACCAGCGCGTGCACGAGGACATCACCGCGGTGGTGGAGGCCAGCCGCCCGGTGCCCGTGAAGGTCATCCTGGAGACGGGCCACCTCACGGACGAGGAGAAGGTCATCGCGTGCGCGCTGTCCAAGGCCGCGGGCGCCGCGTTCGTGAAGACGTCCACGGGCTTCGGGCCCGGCGGCGCCACGGTGAAGGACATCGAGCTGATGCGCGCGGTGGTGGGCGACGACGTGGGCGTGAAGGCCTCCGGCGGCGTGCGCTCCGCCGAGGACGCCGTGAAGCTCATCCGCGCGGGCGCCAACCGCCTGGGCGCCTCCGCGTCCGTGGCCATCGTCACCGGGCAGATCTCCACCGCGCAGTACTGACCTTGCGGAGCTGAGCACCGTGACCCCGAAGCAGCGAGAGGACTTCCTCCAGCAGTTGCTCGCGCTCCACGCGGAACTGACCGGCAAGACGCCCATGCGCATCGAGCCCAACCGCACCGACGAGACGCGCGTGGGCGGCGACGAGGACGAGCAGCCCCTCAACGAGATGATGCAGACCATCGCGTCCAGCCGGAACCGCAACACCGACGGCACGCTGGCGCGCGTGGTGAAGGCCCTGGGCAAGCTGCGCGAGGACCCGGACTCCTTCGGCGAGTGCGAGGAGTGCGGCGACGAGATTCCCCTGGGCCGCCTCAAGGCGATGCCCTACGCGGAGTTCTGCGTCGCGTGCCAGAACAACAAGGACGGCCCCAAGGGGCCGGTGCGCCGCAAGCACCTCACTGACTACAAGAGCTGAACCCCTTTCTTCCAAACACGAGGCGAACCGCGATGGACACCACCGGACTGAGGGAGCGGGCGGAGGCCTGGCGCAAGGCGGATCCGGATCCGGAGACGCAGGCGGAGCTGGCCCACGTGCTCGCGAAGCAGGACTGGGCGGACCTGGCGGACCGCTTCGCGCAGGACCTGGAGTTCGGCACCGCCGGCCTGCGCGGCGTGCTGGGCGCCGGCCCCAACCGCATGAACCGCGCCGTCGTGCGCCGCACCACCGCGGGCCTCGCGCGCTACCTCAAGGCCACCGTGCCGGACGTCACCACGCGCGGCGTGGTGGTGGGCCGCGACGCGCGCCGCTTGAGCAAGGAGCTGGCGGAGGACACCGCCGCCGTGTTCGTGGCGGAGGGCATCCCCGCGCACGTCTTCCCGGAGCCGGTGCCCACGCCCGTCACCGCCTTCGCCGTGCTGCACCTCAACGCCGCCGCCGCGGTGATGGTGACCGCCAGCCACAACCCGCCCGAGTACAACGGCTACAAGGTCTACTGGGGCAACGGAGCGCAGATCGTCCCGCCGCAGGACGCGGGCATCGCGGACGCCATCGCGAAGGTGGAGCCCGCCAACGCCGTGCCGCTGCTCACTCCGGCGGAGGGCCGCGCGAAGGGGCTGTGGCGCGACCTGCCGGAGGACGTGGGCAACGCGTACCTGCGCGCCATCCTGGACCTGCGCCTGTACCGCAAGGGCAGCGACACGCTGTCCATCGTCTACACCGCGATGCACGGCGTGGGCGGCGCGTGGGCGGCGCTCGCGCTCGAGGAGGCCGGCTTCCCTCGCGTGACGCCCGTGGCCGAGCAGCAGCAGCCTGACGGCCGCTTCCCCACCGTGCGCTTCCCCAACCCGGAGGAGCCCGGCGCCATGGACCTGTCGCTCGCGACCGCGGAGCGCGTGAAGGCGGACCTGGTGCTCGCCAATGATCCGGACGCGGACCGGCTGGCGGTGATGGCGCGCGATGCGTCCGGGAAGCTGCGCCTGCTCACCGGCAACGAGGTGGGCGTGCTGCTGGGCCACTACGTCCTCACGCAGGGGACGAAGCGCGCGCGCCCGCACGTCGTCACCACCATCGTGTCCTCCACCCAGCTGGGTGAAATCGCGCGCGGGCTGGACGCCGCGTACGACGAGGTGCTCACCGGCTTCAAGTGGATCGCCAACCGCGCGCTGGAGCGCACGGCGAAGGAGGGCACGCAGTTCGTCTTCGGCTACGAGGAGGCGCTCGGCTACACCGTGGGCACCGCCACGCGCGACAAGGACGGCGTGGGCGCGGCCCTGGTGGTCGCGGACATGGCCGCGTGGTGCGAGGCGCGCGGCACCACCGTGCTGGGCTACCTGGAGGAGATCCAGCGCCGCTTCGGGCTGCACGTGGGCGCCCAGCGCAACGTGACGCTGCCCGGCGCGGCTGGCGCGCAGACCATCCGCGCCATCATGCAGGCCTTCCGCGCGTCGCCGCCCGCGAACATCGGCGGCTTCCCGGTGACGGCCGTGCGCGACTACCAGAAGGGCGAGGGCGGCCTGCCCCCGTCCAACGTCGTCGCCTTCGCGCTGGAGGGCGGCGGCCGCGTCACCCTGCGCCCCTCCGGCACCGAGCCGAAGATCAAGTACTACTTCGAGCACAAGGAGACGCCCGCCCCCGGCGAGCCGCTCCCCCAGGCCCGTCAGCGCGCGGAGGCGAAGCTCGCGGCCCTCATCGACGCTTTTCTCGCGCTCGCCCGTGATCGCGGACAGCCGGCCTGAGTCCAGGTCCTGAGTCCTGAACCACCCTTCACCCCCCCACCCGGATCGCGGCGCCTTTGCGTCGCGGTCCTTCGCAGAAAGGAACCTCGTGAAGCGCTTCATTCCTGGTTTCCTCCTGGCCTTGCTCCTGGCCGTCCCCGGCACCTCGATGGCGCGCGGCCAGGGCTGGTCCCTGCTGGCGGCGGACACCGTCGGCTCGGGCCGGAACCTGTTCAGCGCGCAGATTGGCTTCCCCGGCCTGACGCTGGGGCTCCTCCACGGTGGCTCGGACCGAGTGGATGTCGGCGGCAAGTTCAGCTTCAACTGGGGCCGTGAGGGCCTGGTGGACGCGTCCGACGCGGGCCTCAAGCTCCAGGGCTATCTGCGGGTGATGATTGCCCAGACGGACAGCGTGGCCTTCGCCATCACCTTCCAGCCGGGCCCGTTCGTCTACTTCCCCCGGAGGAACACGATGTTCGGCATGGCGCTGCCGGTGGCGTTCGTGGCGGGCATCCCCGTGGGCAGCGCGCTGATGATCAACGCCGGCCTCGACGTGCCGTTCAACGTCTACATCGGCGAGGGCATCGGGCCGGTCATCCCCATCCTCTTCGGAGGCGGCCTCGAGTACTTCGTGAAGAACAACCTCAACGTGAACTTCAACCTGCGGATGGGGCCCTCCATCGTCCCGCGCTTCGACGACAGCTACTTCACGATGGAAGCGCTGGCGGGCGTGGCCTACCGCTTCTAGTCCCGCGTCACGCGCGGGCGGGGAGGTGTCTCCCCGCCCGTGCCCTGGCAGGAACGCCTACCAGGACGACGTCTGCTCGGGCAGCTCCACCGTGAAGGTGCTGCCCAGGTTGACGCGGCTCTTCACGGTGAGCTTGCCGCCCATGCTCTCCACCAGGGTGCGCGCCACCGTGAGGCCCAGCCCCACGCTCTTCTCCGGGGCCTTGGTCGTGTAGTACGGCGAGAAGATGGCCTGCAGCTCGTCCTCGAAGATGCCGATGCCGGTGTCCTTCACGAACAGCTGCGGGCCGAACTCGCCGAACATGTCCGGCATCTCCACGCCCACCTGCACCACGCGCGGCCGGTCCTTCACGTCCTCCACCGCGTCCACCGCGTTGCAGACCAGCTCCGTCACCACCTGCTCCAGCTGACGGCGGTTGAAGACGACGGCGATGGGGTCCTCGGGCAGCACCACGCGCACGTCCGCGCGGCCCAGGCGCCCGGCGGTGCGCAGCCGCGACACCACCTCCGGCACCACCTCCCGCAGGTCGAAGCGCTGGATGTCCTTGGGGCTGGTGGGGCCCAGGGACAAGAGGTGCTGGCCGTGCAGGCGCATCTGCTCGCCGGCCACGCCCAGCTTGAGCAGCTCCTCGCTGTCCGGCGGAAGGCCCTGGCTGGCGCGGGCGCGCACGTGCTCCAGCGCCCGCTGCAGGCCCACGCCCAGCTGGTCCATCTGCGTGGCCAGGTCCGCGGCGAGCGTGCCCACGCGGGCCAGGCGCTCCATGCGCACCCAGCGCGTGCGTGGGTCCTGAAGCACTTCCTGCACGCCGCCCTGCTCGCGGTGCGCCTTGAGCTCCAGCAGCGTGTGGACGCGCACCTTCAGCTCCAGCGGGTCCAGCGGTTCGGTGGTCAGCAAGTCGTCCACACCTGCCTCCATCACCTCGCGGCGCGTCTGGCGGTCCGCGGAAGGTGTGAGCATGAGGATGGGGAACTGCGGCGGGGAGAGCTCCTCGCGAAGGCGCCGGTACGCGGCCAGGCCCACCGTGCGGGCCCGCTCCACGTCCAGCAGCACCAGGTCCGCGGAGTGGCGCGACACGGCCTCCAGCGCGGCGCTCGTCCCGCGCGCGGGCAGCACGTCGTAGCCCGCCGGCGTCAGGATGGAGCGCACCCGCTCCACGCCGCCCGACTCCATGTCGACCGCGATGACCCGCGGGCGCTGGGGTGACGTCGAGACTGTTGTCGTCGTCTGCATGTCAGGCCACCCCAGACTGGAAACCGGACCCGGCAACGCCCTGGAGCGTTGTCCCAAGCCCGGGGGACTGCGCCCCGGAACCGGACGGGCCTGGCTGCCGCGCCTCCCCGCCGTCCAGTGCGCAATCCGACATGGTCACACTCACATGCCAACGGCATGCCGAACGTCCACCCAACGGCAGATCAGCCCACACTGGAATAACCCGGAAATCAGATCCAGTAAGGTCAGGGGGTTGGCGGCCCACCCGGATTTGACCTGACGCATCAGGGAAGGTGGGCGCTTCAGATTTGGCAGGTCCAACCTGACCAAAAGTGACTTTAGACCCGGGTCGTCATGACCCCGCCCTCTCTGGAGGGGATTACCGGGATTCCTGTTCGTAGGGGGTGCCGAGGGCGGCCGGAGCGTGGCCGCGCTGTCCCTGGAGCGCGAGGACGAGCAGGGTCAACAGGTAGGGCAGGGCGAGGAGGAAGCCCTGGGGAATCATGTCGAGGAGCCAGGGGGCGCTCGACGCGAGCCCAATCCGCAGCGCGTTGCCGAAGGCGAAGAAGAGCGCGGCGGCGAAGGCGCCCAGCGGGGTCCAGCGGCCGAAGACCATGGCGGCCAGGGCCATGAAGCCCAGGCCCGCGGGGGTGTGCTGTTCGAAGCGGTCCAGGACGGCGGTGGACAGCACCGCGCCGCCCAGGCCCGCCATCAGCCCGCCGCCCAGCACCGCGCCCCAGCGCAGGGCGGGCACGGACAGGCCCAGCGTGGCCACCGCGTGCGGCTTGTCGCCCACGGCGCGCAGGCGCAGGCCCAGCGGCGTGCGCGACAGGAGCAGGTGGAAGAGGACGGGCAGGGCGAACGCCAGGTACGTGGGCGCGGCGTGGCCGGACAGCGCGCCCAGCAGCGGCACGTGGGACAGGCCCGGGAGGTTCCAGCGCGGCAGCTGGGTGATGGCGGGCGTGCCGTTGGGGCCGTAGAGGGACTCCAGGAGGAAGGTGCCGCCGGCCATGGCCACCAGGTTGAGGGCCATGCCGGAGACGACCTGATCCGACCGCCAGCGGATGCTCAAGAAGCCGTGCACCGCGGCGATGCCCGCGCCCGCGGCCATGCCCACGAGCACCGCGAGCGGCGTGGGCATCACGAGCGCCGCCACGGCCGCGCAGAAGGCGCCGGTGCGCATCATGCCCTCCACGCCCACGCTCACCACGCCGGCGCGCTCGGAGAGCATGGCGCCCAGCGCGGCGAACACCAGGGCGGGGGCCGCGTCCAGGGTGGAGAAGAGGAGCGAGTGGAGCACCTCAAGCACGGGGCACCTCGACTCCGGCCTGGGCCGGCCCCTGCGCCTGCGCGCGCTTCTGGCGCCGCTCCAGCAGGGCGAGCCACACCATGCGCCCGGCGACGAAGAGCAGCGCGAAGCCCTGGATGAGCTCCGGGAAGCTCTTGTGCACGCCGAGCAGCTGCATGCGCGTGCCGCCCGCGCGCAGGATGCCGAAGACGACCGCGGCCAGCGCCGCGCCCAGCGGGTGGTTGTTGCCGATGAGCGCGATGGCGATGCCGTCGAAGCCGTAGGGCGCGCCCAGCGAGCCCGGGTAGCGGCCCTCCGTGCCCAGCACCAGCACCGCGCCCGCCAGGCCCGCCAGCGCTCCCGCGAGCGCCATGGCCCCGCCCGCGCGCCCCAGCGTGGGGATGCCCGCGGCCCGGGCCGCCTCCGGGGTGAGGCCCACGGCGCGCGTCTCGTAGCCGGAGCGCGTGCGGGTCAGCCACGCCCAGACGCCCAGCGCCGCCACGAGCGCCAGCGGGAAGCCCAGGTTGAGGCGCGAGCTGTCACCCAGGAGCCGGGGCAGCTGCGCGGTGGGCAGGATTTCGGCGGTGCCGGTGATGGATGACGCACCTTCGGCCACGGCGCGCAGCGGACCGATGACGAGCCAGTTGTCCACCAGGCTCACCGCCACCCAGTTGAGCATGATGGTGGAGATGACCTCGTGCACGCCGCGCTTGAGCTTCAGGATGCCCGCGATGCTCGACCACGCCGCGCCCGCCAGCGCCGCCGCCGCGAGGGCCAGCGGCACGTGGAGCGCGCCCGGCAGCGACACGTGCGCGCCCACGAGCGCCGCGGCCAGCGCGCCCCAGATCATCTGACCCTGCGCGCCGATGTTGAACAGGCCCACCTTGAAGGCCACCGCCACGGACAGGCCGGTGAGGGTGAGCAGCGCGGCCTTCATCGCGGCCTCGCCCAGGGGGCGCAGCACGGCGGTGGAGCTGCCTCCGTCGAGGAAGGCGGGCCAGTTGCCCACGCCGCCCCAGAGCATCTGGAGATAGGCGCGCGTGGCCGTGTCCAGGTCGCGCGTGAAGGCGATGGCCAGCCAGCACACCGCGAGCGCCAGCAGCACGGAGAGCACCGACGGCAGCATCTGCCGCGCCCGCTCACCCATGGCCCGCCTCCGCGCCCAGCATGCAGCGGCCCAGCTCGCGCTCGTCCAGGTCCTTGCGCGCGAAGTGTCCCGTCACGCGGCCTTCGTAGAGGACGTAGACGCGGTCGGACAGGGCCAGCACCTCCTCCAGGTCCAGCGACACCATCACCACTCCCGCGCCCCGGGCCTTCGCCTCCCGGAGCCGCTCATGCACCTGCGCCACCGCGCCGATGTCCAGCCCGCGCGTGGGCTGCACGACGACGAGCAGCTTCGGATCCGCGTCCAGCTCGCGCGCCACCACGACCTTCTGCTGGTTGCCGCCGGAGAGCGCCTGGAGCGCCACCGCCGGGTCGTTCGGGCGCACGTCGTAGCGGGTCAGCAGCTGGTTCGTGCGCTCGCGGCGGCCCTTGAAGTCCAGCCACGGTCCACGCGCGAACGGGGGTAGGCGGTGCCGGCCCAGCGCGACGTTCTCCTCCACCGTCATCGCCTTCACCACCGCGCGGGCCAGGCGGTCCTCGGGGACGTGGCCCACGCCGCGCGCCTTCGCCAGCGCCGGGGTGAGCCCCGCCAGCGGACCGCCGAGCACCAGGCCTTCGCCCCCGTCCAGCCTGCGCAGGCCCGTGAGCACCTCCGCCAGCTCGCGCTGTCCGTTGCCGTCGACTCCGGCGATGCCGACGATCTCGCCCGCGCGCACGGTGAGGCTCACGCCCTGGAGCGCTGGACGGCCGTTGTCGCCCGTGGCCCGCAGGTCCTTCGCTTCGAGCACGACCGGGCCCGCCTCCGTGGCGGCCGTGTCGGATCGAACATCCAGGCCGCTGGGCACGGAAGGCCGCGCAGCCATCGCGCCGGTGGTGCCGGTGCTCGCGACGACAACCTCCGGCGCCACGGGCACGCCGGTCATCGCGGCGCCGCGCGAGCCTTCGCCCACCATCAACGCGGCGAGCGCGGAGACGGTGGTCTCGCGGGCACGCACCTCCGCCACGGTGCGGCCGCGGCGCATCACCGCCACGCGGTCCGCCACGCCCAGCACCTCCTTGAGCTTGTGGCTGATCAGCACCACCGTGCGGCCCTGCGCCACCAGCCCGCGCATCACCTGCGACAGCTCGTCGGACTCCTGGGGGGTGAGCACGGCGGTGGGCTCATCCAGGATGAGCACCTGCGCGCCCCGGTGCAGCGCCTTGACGATCTCGACCTTCTGCTGCGACCCCACCGTGAGCGTGTCCACGCGGGCGCGCGGATCCAACTGGAAGCCGAAGCGCTTCGCCGTGGCCGCCACCTCTTCACAGGCGCGCTCCAGGTCCAGGAGGCCGCGCTTCGTGGGCTCGCGGCCCAGCACCACGTTCTCCGCCACGGTCAGCGTGGGCACCAACATGAAGTGCTGGTGCACCATGCCGATGCCGCGTGCGATGGCGTCGCGCGGGCTCTTGAAGCGCGCCGGCTTGCCATCCATCAGGAACGTGCCCGCGTCCGGGTGGTAGAGCCCGTAGAGCACGTTCATCAGGCTGGACTTGCCCGCGCCGTTCTCGCCCACCACGGCGAGCAGTTCCCCCGGGACGATGTCCAGCGACGCGTCCTCCAGGGACACGCACGACCCGAAGCGCTTCGCGATGTGCTGGAGGGAGATCAGGGCCGCGCGACCTGGAAGGAGGACAGCTCCGCCTGCGTGCCCGGCACGACAATCTTCCCGGCGAGGATCTGCTGCCGCAGCGCCTCCACCTTCTGGAGCGCCTCCGCCTTGCCCGGGAACTCCACGCGCACGTCCGCCATGCCCACGCCGTTCTCCTTGAGTCCCAGCACCTGCTCACCCGGCGTGAGCTTGCCCTCCACCAGGTCCTTCGCCGCCTGATACACGGCCAGGTCGCTGTGCTTCACCATGGACGTGAGGATGGCGTCCGGCGCCAGGTGCGACTGATCCGAGTCCACCCCGATGGCGTACACCGTCTTGCCCGCCGCGCGCGCCTCCTTCACCGCCTGGATGACGCCCAGGCCGTCCGTGCCCGCCGCGTGGAAGATGACGTCCGCGCCCTTGGCGATGAGGTCCTGCGCCACCTCCTTGCCCGCGGACACGCTGTTGAAGCTGCCCGTGTAGACGCCCATCAGCGCGTCCGCCGCCTTCGCGTTCGTGGTGCGCACGCCCGCGCGGTAGCCCACGTCGAAGCGCTTGATGAGGGGCACCTCGATGCCGCCCACGAAGCCCACCTTGTTCGTCTTCGTCACCAGCCCCGCCAGCGCGCCCACCAGGAAGCTGCCCTCCTGCTCCTTGAAGAGCACCGTGCGCACGTTGGGCAGCGACTTCGGCTTGCCCTGCGCGTCCAGCAGCTGGCTGTCGATGAGCAGGAACCTGGCCTCCGGGTTTTCGGTCGCCACGTCGCGCACCGCGTTGGCCAGCAGGTACCCGTTGCCGATGGTCAGCTTCGCGCCCTGCTCCACCAGCAGCTGGAGGTTGGGGGCGTAGTCCTCCTGCGCCTTGCTCTGGAGCACCAGCGGCTGCACCGGCAGCGTCTTCACTTCGGGTGCGATTGACGCCAGGTCGGAGGAGATGGACTGACGCACTTCGCCAGCGGGGGCGTCCACGTACCTGCCGCCCTCGTACTGCTTGCCGGCGGCCCACAGCTCCAGGCCGCGCAGGGCCGCGTCGTTGAACGAGTGGTCACCCCGGCCACCCACGTCGATGACGAGCCCCACGACCAGGGGCTTTCCCTCGGGGGGCTTCGTGGCGGTGGAAGCCTGGGAGGGGGCCTTGGGGGCGTCCTCGGACTTCTTGGAGCAGGCGCACAGGAGCGCGGCCAGGGCAAGCACGTGGAGTCGGCGGAGCATCATGGGACCCCCTCTCTACCAGATGCGGCCGGGGCTTTCCCTTTCCCGCGAGGGGAGTGCATGGAGAGGGGACTTCCTGCTATGGCCTTGCCCCGTGCAACCCTACGAGCTCATCAAGGCCAAGCGCGACGGCGGAAAGCTGGCCCCGTCCGACATCCAGGCGTTCATCCAGGCGTACACCGCCGGCACCGTGGCCGACTACCAGATGGCCGCCATGTGCATGGCCATCTTCTTCAAGGGGCTGGACTCCCAGGAGCTGGGGGCGTGGGCCCGGGCCATGCTCCATTCCGGTGAGGTCCTGGACCTCTCCGACACGCCGGCCATCAAGGTGGACAAGCACTCCACCGGCGGCGTGGGCGACAAGGTGTCCCTGAGCCTCGCGCCCCTGGCGGCGGCCTGCGGCGTGCCCGTGCCCATGATTTCCGGCCGCGGCCTGGGCCACACCGGCGGCACCCTGGACAAGCTGGAGTCCATCCCCGGCTTCAACGTGAACCTGTCCACCGCGGACTACCGCCGGCTGGTGCGCGAGGTGGGGTGCTGCCTCATCGGCCAGACGGCCCAGGTGGCCCCGGCCGACAAGAAGCTCTACGCGCTGCGCGACGTGACGGCGACGGTGGACTGCATCCCGCTCATCGCGTCGTCCATCATGAGCAAGAAGCTGGCGGAGGGCATCGACGCGCTGGTGCTCGACGTGAAGGTGGGCAGCGGCGCCTTCATGAAGACGGCGGACGACGCGCGCGTGCTGGCCCGCACCATGATTGGCCTGGGCGCGGAGATGAACCGCAAGGTCGTGGCCCTGCTCACGGACATGGATCAGCCCCTGGGCCGCCAGGTGGGCAACGCCCTGGAGGTCCGCGAGGCCGTGGACATGCTCCGCGGTGAAGCGCCCGACGACTACACCGAGATCACCTACGCCCTGACGGCGGAGATGCTGGTGCTGGGCAAGAAGGCCGCCACCGTGGACGAGGCGCGCGGGATGCTGCGCCGCTCCGTGGAGGACGGCAGCGCCATCAAGAAGCTCAAGGAGATCGTCCAGTCGCAGGGGGGCGACCCGCGCTCCATCGACGACTACTCGCTCCTGCCCACCGCGAAGGCCACGACGGACCTGGTGGCGCCGCGCGACGGCTTCGTCACCGGCATCCACACGGAGGGCGTGGGGCTGGCGGCGGTGGCGCTGGGCGCGGGCCGGCAGCGGGTGGACAGCAAGATCGACCCGGCCGTCGGCTTCACGCTGCTCAAGAAGGTGGGCGACGCGGTGAAGCAGGGTGAGCCCATCGTGCAGGTGCACTACAACGACGCCGGGCCGGTGGAGGACGTGAAGGCGCGGCTGCTCGCGGCCTACCGGTTTGGCGACCGGGCGCCCGCGGCCCGCCCGCTGGTGCTGGAGCGGCTGGAGTAGTGACGCAATCGCCATGGCCCCCTCGTTCCGCGAGCTGCTGTCGGAGGTGAAGAAGGAGATCCGCGAGGTCTCCCACGAGCACGTCCGTCAGCTGCTCGGCTCGGGCGCGAAGGTGAAGCTCATCGACGTGCGCGAGGCCGACGAGTACGCCGGCGGCCGGCTCCCCGGCGCGGTGCACATCCCGCGCGGCTTCCTGGAGCTGCGCATCGAGGAGAAGGCGGACCGCGACGAGGAGCTGGTCCTCTACTGCGCGGGTGGCACCCGGTCCGCGCTCGCGGCCCGCACGCTGCGGGACATGGGCTACACGCGGGTGGCGTCGCTCGCGGGCGGCTACAACCGCTGGAGCGACGCGGCCCTCCCGGTGGAGAAGCCCGTCGTCCTCTCCGCCGGGCAGAAGGAGCGCTACCGCCGCCACCTCATCCTCCCGGAGGTGGGGGAGGAGGGGCAGGCGAAGCTCCTCGAGTCGAAGGTGCTGCTGCTGGGCGCGGGCGGGCTGGGCTCTCCGGCGGCGCTGTACCTGGCCGCCGCGGGCGTGGGCACGCTGGGCGTGGTGGACGCGGACGTGGTGGACCTGAGCAACCTCCAGCGCCAGGTGCTGCACACGCTGGAGCGCCGGGGCCAGCCCAAGGTCCAGAGCGCGAAGGCCGCCATCGAAGCGCTCAACCCGGACGTGAAGGTGGTGCCCTTCCAGGAGCGGCTCACCACCGCCAACGTGGAGCGCATCCTCGCGGACTTCGACCTGGTGCTGGACGGCGGGGACAACTTCCCCACGCGCTACCTGCTCAACGACGCGTGCGTGCTCCTGGGCAAGCCCAACGTCCACGGCTCCGTGTTCCGCTTCGAGGGCCAGGTGACCACCTTCCTGCCCGGGCAGGGCCCCTGCTACCGGTGCCTCTACCCCGTGCCGCCCCCGCCGGAGCTGGCGCCCTCCTGCGCGGAGGCCGGCGTGCTGGGCGTGCTGCCCGGGCTCATCGGGATGCTCCAGGCGACGGAGGCCCTGAAGCTCCTGCTCGGGGTAGGGGAGACGCTGGTGGGGCGGCTGCTGACCTTCGATGCGCTGGGCGCGCGCTTCCACGAGCTCAAGCTGCGCCGCGACCCCGAGTGCCCGGTGTGCGCGCCCGGAGCGAAGGTGGAGCTCATCGATTACGAGCAGTTCTGCTCGACGGGGGCCTGAGGGGGCCCGGGCCTGGGCGGATGCATTTTCAAGAGCAACGGGGCGGACGGGCCCGCGTATGATGCCGCCAGCCCGGACCCGGGGCGGTGGTGGAGCGCGACCCGGGTCGCATACGAGCGCGGCAGCGGCAGGGAGACGACGGCGATGTCCGAGCAGAACGAGAACCAGGACACCAGGACGGGAGAGGACCGGCGCGACTCGCCCCGCGTCCCCATGCGCCTGAAGGTCCGGCGGGAGGGGGCGGAGGCCTTCCTGGACCGCGCGGGGGACCTGTCCCTGGGTGGCGTGGGATGGGTGGGCGAGGCCCTGGACGCGGGCCAGGCCGTGGAGGTGCGCTTCGCGCTTCCTCCGTCCCAGGAAGAGGTGCAGGTGCGTGGCGAGGTGCTGCCCCCCAAGGCCGGCATTCCGGGCCCGGTGGTGCGCGTGCGCTTCGTGGAGCTGCCGGTGGAGCTGGAGCTGGCCATCGCCCGGCACCTGGACGAGCAGAGCAAGGACGCGTCCCGGGCCCGCTAGGGCCTTCCCGGACGCACCCGGGCGCCGGCGGACGGCGCCCTTGTCGAAGGAGGGCGGCATGGCGGACGAGATTCCCTGGGAGAGGTTGTTCGAGGAGGCCCAGCGGGTGCGTCAGCGCGCGCACGTGCCGTACTCGAAGTTCCCCGTGGGGGCCGCCGTGCTGTACGCGGACGGCTCCGTCGTGGCCGGCTGCAACGTGGAGAACGCCACCTATGGCCTCACCGTCTGCGCGGAGCGCAACGCGTTCGCCGCGGGCGTGGCCCAGGGGCGCGCGAAGCCGGTGGCCGTGGCCATCGTCGTGGACACCCCGGAGCCCTGTCCCCCGTGCGGCATGTGCCGTCAGGTGATGGCGGAGTTCGCCGGGCCTGACCTTCCGGTGCGAAGCCGCACCCTCAACGGGCAGGAGGCGCGCTATTCGCTCAGCGAATTGCTGCCCCACGCCTTCACCCGTTCATTCCTCTAGGACTTCTTCCCTTGGACCTGCTTCTCACTGGCGCCACTGTCGTCACCATGAACCGCGACCGCGAGGTGCTGCCTCGCACGGACGTGCTCGTGCAGGACGGGCGCATCGCCAAGGTGGGCCGCGGCCTGAAGGTGAAGGGCGCCCGCCGCGTCCTGGACCTCACCGGGCAGGTGGTGATGCCCGGCCTCATCCACGGCCACCTGCACGCCTGCCAGACGCTGTTCCGCGGCCACGCGGACAAGCGGGAGCTGCTGGACTGGCTGAAGGAGCGCATCTGGCCCATGGAGGCGGCGCACGACGCGGCGTCCCTGCGCGCCAGCGCGGACCTCACCTTCGCGGAGCTCATCCGCTCCGGCTCCACGGCGGCGCTCGACATGGGCACCGTGCACCACTACGACGCCGTCTTCGAGTCCGCGCGCGACTGCGGCTTCCGGCTCGTCGGTGGCAAGGCGATGATGGACGCTGGCGCGGAGGTGCCCCCCGGCCTGCGCGAGACGACGGCGGACTCGCTGTCGGAGAGCCTGGCGCTGATGGAGCGCTGGCACGGCACCCACGACAACCGCCTGCGCTACGCGTTCGCGCCGCGCTTCGCCCTGTCCTGCTCGCCGGAGCTGCTGCGCGAGGTGGGCCGGCTGTCGCGTGAGAGGGGCGTGCGGATCCACTCGCACGCCAGCGAGAACCGCACGGAGACGGACGTGGTCCGCCAGGTGACGGGCCAGGACAACATCGCCTTCTTCCACGGGCTGGGGCTCACCGGCCGCCACGTCACGCTGGCCCACTGCGTGTGGGTGGAGGGCGAGGAGCAGCGGCTCCTGCGCGAGTCCGGCACGGTGGTGTGTCACTGCCCGGGCTCCAACCTGAAGCTCGCGTCGGGCTACGCGCGCGTGCCGGAGCTCTTGAAGGACGGCATCCCCGTGGCGCTGGGGGCGGACGGCGCCCCGTGCAACAACACGTTGGACCTGTTCCATGAGATCCGGCTCGCGTCCGTGCTGCACAACCCGCGCGTGGGGCCGGTGGCGATGACGCCCATGCACGTCCTGGAGATGGCCACGCTGCACGGCGCGCGCGCCCTGGGCCTGGAGGACGAGGTGGGCTCCGTGGAGGTCGGCAAGCGCGCGGACCTCACCGTGGTGGACACGCGCGGCTTCCACTTCTGCCCGCTGCCGGAGGACGTCACCGGGCCGCTGGTGTACTCGGCGCGCTCCACGGACGTGTCGCACGTGCTCATCGACGGCAAGCTGGTGCTGCGCGAGGGCGAGCTGACCACGCTGGACGCGCACGCGGTGCTGGCCAACGCCCGCACGCAGGCCACGAAGCTCTTCGCCCGCGCGAAGCTCCAGGCCTCCTAGCGGCGCCGCGCGGCCGGCGAACCCGGGGCCGGCGTCGCCGCCGCCTGCGCGCGGGGCAGCCGCAGCACGAAGGACGTGGCCCATCCCTCCGAGTCCTCCACGCCCAGCCTGCCGCCGTGGGCCTCCGCCGCCAGCCGGGAGAAGTACAGCCCCAGGCCGTAGCCCCGGCGGCCCTCCTTCTCGCGGTGGCCCTGCACGTACTTGTCGAAGAGGGACTCGCGCGCCTCCGGCGGAATGGAGATGCCGTCGTTGCGCACCGCCAGCCACTGCTCGCCCGCCGTCTCGCCCGCCTCCAGGCGCACCCGCCCGCCGGATGGGGCGTAGCGGAGCGCGTTGGTGGCCAGGTTCTCCACCACGCGGATGAGCAGGCCCGCGTCGCCCACCATCTGGAAGCCCGGCGGGCACGACAGCTCCAGCTTGATCTTGCGCAGCCGGGCCGCGCCATCCAGTGAGCGGCGGACCTCGTCGAAGAGGGGCGCCACCGGGAAGGGCTGCTTGCGCGGGGACAGCCGGCCCTGCTCCAGCCGGGGCACGTCCAGCAGGTCGGAGATCATCCGGTCCAGGCGCGCCGTGACGGCCAGGCCCGTGCGCACGGACTCCACCATGGGCGTGCCGATGGGCAGCTCCTGCTCCATCCACGACAGCGACAGCGTCACCGCGGACAGGGGCGAGCGCAGGTCATGCACCAGGAACTGCATCAGCTGCTCCTGGTGGGCCTGGAGCGCCTCCAGCTGGGCGGTGCGCGCGCGGGCTTCGGACAGCATGCGCTCGATGGTGCGGTGGGCGTCCTCCACCTCCGTGGTGCGGCGGGCCTCCAGCTGCCGGGCCACCTCCGCGTGCGACAGGTCCATGGCCAGCTGCCGCAGCCGCCCGGTGCCGTAGTGGCTCACCGCCGCCACCAGCACCAGCGTCACCGCCGCCACGACCATGGCGCCCGGGCCCACGCCCACCTGGTGCATGAGGAAGGCCTGGGCCAGCGACGCCAGGCCCGCCGTGCCGTAGACGAGCCACGGCATCAGCTCCAGCCCGGAGAGCGCCACCACCAGCGCGAACAGCCCCAGGCTGAAGCCCGCCACCCCGGCGGGGAAGGGCGACACCGGCAGGGCCCACTGCTGGAGGCCGAACACCAGCCCCACGTCCACCAGGGACTGCACGACCCCCAGCTGCCGCGTCAGCGGCCGGGAGCGCAGCGCGAAGAGCAGGGCCACCACGCCGCCGTAGCAGAGCAGGAGCGGCGGGTAGTGCGCCCAGTCCCGGGCGCCCGTCAGCCACAGCCCCAGGCTGACGGCGAAGAACACGACCGTGCCCACCAGCCGCACCGCCGCTCCCGCGCCCAGGACACGCCGGCGTTGGGCGGACACCACCCGCGCGAGCTCGTCTTCAAAGGCAACGGGAGGGGTCGGGTCCATGCGACGCTCTGGTTTTCCCCGCTTCCTCCCCACCCGGCAAGTTCATGGCCACAACGTCTTTCGCGACCCCGGGTGGCCATCTAAAGGAACAGGGAGTGGCGGATGGGTGCCGCCCGGTGGCCCTGAACCCGGCCAGACTGGCGGGCGGAGGGCCTTCCGCGGGCAATCATCCGCTCCGGGCGGGCGTAGTCACGATGACACGCGCCTCGCGGCCGGATGCTTGTGGGCGTCGGAGTTCGTGTAAGGTGGCTGGCATTACGCACAGGCGGAGGTGAGAGCCGACATGTGGCAGCGATTCAAGAGAGCGATGCGGAGCTTCGCGGGCTTCTTCGTCTCCTCCATCGAGGACCCGGAGCTGATCCTCGAGCAGAACATCCGCGACCTGAATGATCAGGTCCCCAAGATGAACGAGTCCATCGCCATGGTCCGGGCGAACGTGACCCTGCTCGAGAAGGAGAACCAGAAGTACCAGCAGGACGTGCGCGAGCTGACCGCCAAGGTGAAGGCCGCCATCCAGGCGGGCCGCGACGACCTGGCCGGCACCTACGCGACCAAGCTGCAGGCGGAGAAGGAGGCGCTCGCCCGCAACGAGCAGCAGCTGGAGATCGCCAAGCAGGCCTACGAGAAGGCGCTGAACGTCAAGAAGGCGTTCATGCGCGAGAAGGACAAGAAGACCCACGAGGCGATGAACGCCATCCGGGACGCGCGCCGCGCCAAGTGGCAGGCGAAGGTCGCCGACACGATGGAGTCCTTCACCGTGGCGGGCGTGGACTCCACGCACGACGAGATGCTGCGCAAGGTGCAGGAGAAGACGGCCATCAACGAGGCGCGCATGCAGATGGCGCTCGACACGGTGGACCACCAGGGCGCGCTCATTGAAGAAGAGGCCGAGAAGCTCCAGGCCAACGAGCTGGTGAAGCAGATGAAGATGGAGATGGGCCTGCTGGACAGCCCCGCGCCCGTGTCGGACGTGGGGGCGGGTCCGGAAAAGACCATCGGCAAGAAGGTGGAGATCAAGTAGGTCTTCCCCCATGAAAGGGGCCGGCGCACACGGATGAAGCTGCACCGCGGACCCGGCCTCTTTCTCTTCCTCGCGCTCTGTGTCCTGGGCGCGGGGTACGTGTTCGCCTCGCGGGCGGGCTACCTCGACCGCCTGCAGGCGCGCTTCTTCCCCTCCACCCGTGAAGCGGTGCGGCTGTCCCCGGGCGACTTCCCGGCGGGCGTCGCGGCCCCGGTGGCGGACGTGGCGTCGGTGCCGCTCCGGCCCGTGCTCATCGGGTTCACCCCGCGCGGTTCGGCCTCCGCGCTGCTCGTTGCCACCGGCGGCGCCACCACCCTGGACAATCCCAGCACGCCTCCCGGCGCCGCGCAGGGCCTGCTCAAGACGGCCTACGCGCTGGACGCCCGCGCGGTGCTCTTCGCGCGCGAGGAGGAGCTCAAGCAGGCCCTGTCCGTGGGCGCGGAGAACGGCGGCGTGGACATGGCGGCCCTGTCGGTGGACCGGCTCGCGTCCTGGGCGCCCACGCTGAGGGACGCGGCGCCGCGCACGGTGATGCTCGTGGGGCGCAGCCGGGGCCAGGAGGCCATGGCGGCGGTGGGCGTGGCGGACCTGGCCAGCCTGCGCGGCAAGCGGGTGGGCGTGTATCCGGGCGGCTCGTCGCACTACTTCGCGCTGTGGGTGCTGGCCCGGGCGGGGCTGCGCACCAGTGACGTGCGCTGGGTGGAGCTGCCCTCCACGCTGGACGCCGGCCGGGCCCTGCGGGAGGGGCGGGCGGACGTGGTGGTGGGGCTGTGGGGCGACGTGGAGCTGGCGGCGCGCGACCGGGGCGGCAAGGTGCTGGCCACCACCGCGGACGCCCCGCACCTGCTGGCCACGGTGCTGGTGGCCCGGGGCGACTTCGCGGCGCGCTACCCGGACGCGGTGCGGCGGGTGCTGCGGGGGCTGTTGGACGCGGGGCAGGGCGTGCTCAAGGACCCGGCGGCCGGCGCGCGGCTGCTGGGCGAGGTGGCGCCCTACCTGGGCGACCCCACGGAGGCCATCCGCAGCGCTCCGCCCGCGACGCTGGCGGACAATCGGGCCTTCTTCGGACTTTCCGGCGAGGCGCCGGTTACCTATGACGAGCTCTTCCAGAGCGCCGCGGCGCTCTTCCAGAAGCTCAAGCGCGGGACGGCGCCCCCACCGGCGGAGGACACGCGGGACCTGGGCGCGCTGAAGTACGTCTCCGAGGCGCGGGGGCCCTGACAGGGGCCCCAAGAGGCAAGGGAGTCGGACGTGGCGAAGACACCGAACTACATCAAGGCCGCGTTCCTCCTGCCGGCCAACCTGGTGGGGCTGACGACGGCGGCCATGTCCAGCGCCGTGACGCAGGAGCCGCTGCCCATGATGGTGGCGCTGGGCGTGGAGGGCGTCTACCTGGCCGTCGTGTCGTCCATGAAGCGCTTCCAGCGCGCGGTGCGGGCGCAGCAGCCGGACGACCCGGAGGCGGCGCGCGCGGCGGTGGACGCGCTGCTCGCGGACCTGGCGCCGTCCCAGCGCGACCACTACCAGCAGCTGGTGGGGCTGAAGGAAAAGATCCTGGCCAACTACCGCAAGCTGCCCGGCGGGCGCGTGCTGGTGGCGGACAGCGAACCCAAGCTGGACGCGCTGCTCACGTCCTTCTTGCGGCTCATCTCCGCGCTCAACCAGTACCGCACGTACCTCAGCGGGTCCGACCGGGAGCACCTCACCTCCGAGGTGACGGCGCTGGAGGCGGAGGTCGAGCAGGAGGCCAACCCGCGCCTCAAGGACGTGAAGGGCAAGCGCGTGGAGATCCTGCGCAAGCGCCTGATGCGCTTCGAGCAGGCGGGCGAGAGCCGCGAGGTGGTGAGCCACCAGCTGGCGGGCATCGAGGACCTGATGCGGCTGACGCATGAGCAGTCCATCGCCATCCGCGACCCGGAGAGCGTCAACCGGCAGCTGGACGTGCTCTCCGCGGAGACGGAGGCCACGGACGAGACGGTGCGCCAGATGGAGCGCTTCCTCGACTTCACCGAGGAGACCTCCGCGCCCCTGCCGCACGGCGGCACCCGCGTGCGGTAGAGCAGGCACGGGCCCGGACGGCGGGCACCTGTTCACCGTGGCACCTTGCGGCCGTGGCAAGCGACGGTGACGGCGCACGAATAGATTGACTCTCCGCCGAAGGCATCCTGTCCTGACGCCCATGCTCCGCCGAGTTGGGTTCCTCCCGTTGCTCCTGCTCTTGGTCGTGTTCGCCGGCTGCTCGCGCTGCGGGAAGGAGGCGGCGGGGCCCGCGGATTCGCCCCGGGGCGTGTCGCGCTACCTGCCGCGCAGCGCGCAGGCGGCCGTCGTCATCGATGACCTGGGCACGCTGGGCGAGAAGCTCGCGCGCTTCCAGAACCTCAAGGTGGCCACGTTCGTCGCGCAGCTGCAGAACTTCTCCTCCGCGGAGCGCTACGTGTCCGCGGTGATGCGGCAGGTGGGCGTGGACCTGCGCAGCAGGAAGGCGCTGGAGGACGCGGGCATCGACCCGAAGCGCGGCGCGGGCGCGGCCTTCCTCGGCGGCACGCAGGCGGTGTCCGTGCTGGGCGTGAAGGACGCGGACAAGCTGAAGACGACCTTCGGCACCTTCGCCCGCACGCGCCTGGGCGCGACGGAGGAGAAGGACGCGAAGGTGGACGCCGGGCGGCTCGTCACCTTCAACCGCCCGGGCTCCACGGAGCCCCTGCTGGGCATGCTCTTCCTCAAGCACGACCTGGTGCTCATGTCCGCGGGCGCGGCGGTGTCGCGGCTGACGGAGCTGGCGGCGCTGCCGGAGGAGCAGTCGCTGGCGAAGGAGCCGGTGCTGGAGGACTCCCTCAAGCGGCTCTCCGGCGACCGCGACTTCCACGTGTGGCTGCCGGGCGGCATGGGCCTCTTGCCCGCGGGCAGCGTGCAGGGCATCACCCTCACGGGCCACATCGAGGAGCGCGCGGTCACGCTGCGCGCGGACGCGCCGTGGCCGGACACGCAGGCGTCGCTCGCGGCGCTGGAGCCCAGGGGCGCTGAGGCGCTCACGGGCTGGCTGCCGCAGGACGCCTTCCTCGTGGCGCGCTTCCGCGGTGACCCCGCGCAATTGGACGGCGTGTGGCCGTACCTCGCCGGCTCGCAGGTGACGCGCGCGGTGCAGGAGGCGGGCTTCAACGTGAAGACAGAGGTGCTGGACAACCTCAAGCCGGGCCAGGTGCTCGCGCTGTCGCTGGCGCCCAACGTCAACCTGTCCTCGGGCATGCCGGACCTGGACCTGCGGCGCACCAACCCCTTCCGCTTCGTCAACCTGGTGGCGCTCGCGGAGGTGAAGGACGCGGCAAAGGGGCAGGCCTCGTTGGAAAAGGTGCCCGGCTTCGCGGGCGGCTTCGGCGCGAAGGTGGAGGCCGCGGACCTGAACGGCCAGAAGGCGTACCTCACGTCGTACCGCGCGGGCGAGGGCGCGCACTTCGCGCTGTCCAAGGACGGCAAGCTGGTGCTCGCGGCGCCGAGGTCGCGGCTGGAGTCCACCCTGGCCGCGCTGACGCAGCCGGCGGGCGCGGGCCCCGTGTCCGAGGACCTGAAGGCCGTGGGCAAGGACGCCGCGCTGGTGGTGCTCCTGGACCTGCGCCGGCTGTCGGACGCGGTGAAGGCGCTGCCGTCCGCCGCGTGGGGCATTGGCGGCTTCGCCATCAAGGCCACCACCGTGCGCTGGCTGGACGCCACGGATGACCTGCGCGCCGTCACGCTGGCCCTGTCGCGCAAGGACAAGGCGCTCCAGGCGGAAGTCTCCCTGCGGCTCACCCCGGCGCCCGCCGCCACCACGACCACCCCGGCCACGCCTTGATCCACGCGCGCGATGTCGTGAAGGAGTACGAGGACGGCGAGGGCGCGCGCGTGCGCGTCCTCGACGGCGTGTCCCTGGACGTGGAGGCCGGGGACTTCGTCGCGGTGGTGGGCGCGTCCGGCAGCGGCAAGTCCACGCTGCTGCACCTCTTGGGCGGCCTGGACGTGCACTACCAGGGGCAGGTGGAGGTGGGCGGCGTGAAGCTCACCGGCCTGGGCGACAAGGCGCTGGCGCACTTCCGCAACACGCACGTGGGCTTCGTCTTCCAGTCCTTCCACCTCATCCCCAACCTGTCCGCGCTGGAGAACGTGCTCCTGCCGTCGCACTTCGGCCCGGCCACGGCGGACGGGCGCAAGCGCGCGAGCCAGTTGCTGGAGCGCGTGGGCCTGGGCGCCAAGCAGGACCGCGCGCCGGTGCGGCTGTCCGGCGGCGAGCGCCAGCGCGTGGCCATCGCGCGTGCGCTCTTCGGCGGCCCGAAGCTGCTGTTGTGCGACGAGCCCACGGGCAACCTGGACGCGGCCACGGGCGCGGGCGTCATCCAGCTCTTCCAGGAGCTGCACAAGGAAGGGCTCACGGTGCTGACCGTCACCCACGAGGAGCGGATGAGCGCGGTGGCGCGCCGGGTGCTGCGGCTCAAGGACGCGCGGCTGGTGGAGGAGTCCCCCGCGCCCTCGCCCCTCACGCCGCGAGGTGCCCCGTGAGGTTCGACGCGCTGTCGCGACTGGTGAGGTTGTCCCTCGCGCGCGAGCGCCGGGGCGCCTTCTTCTCCGCCTTCGGCGTGGCCATGGGCGTGGGCGCGCTGGTCTTCTTCGTGGGCCTGGGCCTGGGCGTGGGGCGCGTCATCCGCGAGCGCATCTTCCCCACGGACTCGAAGCTGGTGGACGTGGTTCCGCCGGCGGTGTCGCTGGGCCTGCTGGGCGGCGGCAAGCTGGACGCGGCCGCGGTGGAGCGCCTGGCTGCGCTGCCCGGTGTGGAGGCGACATACCGGAAGATGAACGTCCGCGTGCCGGCCGTCACGCGCTACGACGGCACCTTCTTCGGCTCGCGCCTGCGCATGGGCATGGAGGTGCTCGCGGTGGGCGTGGACCCCGGCCTCATCCAGAGGGACATCGGGCTGCCGGAGGCCCGGGACTTCAAGGACCCGGGGGAGGGCAAGGCCATCCCCGCGCTCATCTCCACGCGCCTGTTGGAGCTGTACAACAAGACGTTCGCGCCCGCGCGCAAGCTGCCGCAGCTGTCCGCGGAGATGCTCATCGGCTTCGGCTTCCCGGTGGAGTTCAACCGCTCCTACGTGGCGGCCACGTCCGGCGGGCCCAGCACCACGCAGCAGGCGCAGGTGGTGGGCGCGTCCGACCGGGCCATGTTCGCGGGCATCACCCTCCCGCTGGACACCGCGGTGCGCATCAACCGCGCGTCCGGCGCGGACGCGGACACCTACTCCGGCGTCACGCTGGTGGCGGCGGACCCCTCGCGCGTCCCGGAGCTGGTGGAGGCGGTGAAGGGGATGGGCTTCGAGATCGATGATCAGGAGCGCCGGCTGGCGGAGAACGCGGGCGCCGCGGTGGCGCTCACCACGTCCGCGCTGGCGCTGCTCTCCATCCTCATCTGCGTGCTGGCCGCGGTGAACATCGCCCACGCGATGTCCTCCTCCGTGCGCGCGCGGGCCCGGGAGATTGGCGTGATGCAGGCGGTGGGCGCCTCGCGCTCGGACGTGCGCGCCATCGTGCTGGCGGAGGCCGGCGTGGTGGGCGTGCTGGGCGGCGCGGCGGGCACGGCGGCGGCGCTGGTGCTGGCCCTGGTCGTGGACAGGCTGGCGGCGGGCTACCTGCCCAACTTCCCCTTCAAGCCAGAGAGCTTCTTCTCGTTCCCGGTCGCCGTGATCCTGGGCGGTGTGCTCCTGGGCCTCTTCGCCGCGCTCGCCGGGGCCTACTTCCCCAGCCGCCGCGCCGCCGCCACGGATCCGGCAAGGACGCTCGCGGGATGAACGGACCTTCACGCAAGACGCTTCTGGTCAATGCGCTGTGCCTGGGCGCGCTCGGGTGGATCTACGGGGGCGACCTGTCGGATGCCCTGCGCGCCCGGACCGAGGAGGTCTCCGCGCTCCTGACGCCGCCGTCCGCCGTGCGCGCCAGCGTCGTGCTGGGGCTCACGGGCGTGGGCCTGGCCGTGCTCCTCGCGGGGCTCCTCCGCAAGAAGCCGGAGGGCTTCAAGGGCTACCGGCTGCTGCCCATCCTGCTCGTGGTGGCGCTCTTCGTGGACCTGGTGCTGGCGGAGTCCCGCACGCCGCTGGACTCGCCGGAGCTGGCCTCCGTGGCCCTGCAGCGCTTCCAGGCCGAGGCGCAGCGGCTGTCCTCGGTGGAGGCCGTGCCCTCGCGGGCGCAGGTGCTCCAGCCGCTGGTGGACGCGCTGGGCGCGCCCCCCTACCTGGAGCGCGGCACCCCGGTGCCGGCCTATGCACTCCAGGTGCGCGCGGACTGCGAGGGCCCGGTCCGCGACGCGCCCGGCACCCGGCCCGGCACGCTGCTGTACTGCGTGGCCCGGGATGGCAAGCAGGCCTGGGTGACGCTGGTGGGCCTGCCCGCCGAGGTGCGCTTTGGTGCGCCTGCCGTGCTCTCCCGCGGGGGGGAGCCGCGCGTCTCCGTGGTGCGCGTCCAGGTCCCCCAGGAGCCCGAGGAGGGTGAGGGCGTGCCGGGCATCGACCTGGAGATCCCCGTGCTGGACGGGGGCGCGGCGGCGTCCCCGTCACCCTGAAGAGGCCAGCATGGGGCCGCCTGCCGGGCAAGCGGGCGGAAATAGGTCCGCGCGCGCGGTTGACCCTTTGGAGCCGCGATCGATAGGCTCGCCTCAAGGACTCAACCCCCACGCACAGTGACGACCTCTCAACCGAAGCGGCAACCCATCCCGTTCGGGAAGTATCTCCTCCTGGACCGCGTCAACATCGGCGGCATGGCGGAGGTCTGGCGCGGCAAACAATTTGGCGCCAGCGGCTTCGAGCGGCTCGTCGCCATCAAGCGCATCCTGCCGAACATCGCCGAGGATGAAGAATTCATCTCGATGTTCATCGATGAGGCGAAGATCAGCGTCCAGCTGACCCACGCCAACATCGCGCAGATCTACGAACTGGGGCAGATCGCCAGCAGCTACTTCATTTCGATGGAGTACATCCCCGGCAAGGACATGCGGGCCATCTTCGACCGCTGCCGGAAGAAGGGGGAGCCCGCGCCGGTGCCGCTGGTCGCCTTCTGCGTGGCGAAGATGTGCGAGGGCCTGGACTACGCCCACCGCAAGAAGGACGGGATGGGGCGCGACCTCAACATCGTCCACCGCGACATCTCGCCGCAGAACGTGCTCGTGTCCTTCGAGGGCGAGGTCAAGGTCATCGACTTCGGCATCGCGAAGGCGGCGGGCAAGGCCACCAAGACGCAGGCCGGCATCCTCAAGGGCAAGTTCGGCTACATGAGCCCGGAGCAGATCCGCGGCCTGCCGCTGGACCGCCGCTCGGACGTGTTCGCCATTGGCGTCTGCCTCTACGAGATGCTCACCGGCGAGCGCCTCTTCGTGGGCGACAGCGACTTCAGCGTGCTGGAGAAGGTGCGCAAGGCGGAGGTGCCGTCGCCGTCCACGTACAACCGGCGCATCCCGGAGGCGCTGGAGCGCATCGTCCTCAAGGCGCTCGCGAAGGACGTGGACGAGCGCTATCAGTACGCCAGCGAGCTGGGCGACGACCTGCAGCGCTTCCTGCTGACGAACGACTCCATCTTCGGCCGCAAGGACCTCATGCAGTACATGAAGTCCACGTTCGCGGAGGAGGTCGAGCGCGAGAAGCAGCGCCTGGCCGAGTACGCGGACATCCGCGCGCCGGATGGCATGCTGGCGGCCATCGAGGCGGGCTTCAGCGGCCCGTCCCCGGTGCCCACGCAGAGCCTGACCAACATCCCGGCGGTGGCGCCCTCCACGCCCGCCGTGGAGCCCGTCTCCGCGCCGCCGCCGCGCGCGTCCAACTCCGGCGCCAACGCGCAGGGGGCGCGCCGGTCGCCCACGCTCGCCGCGCTGCCCAAGCTGACCGCCGCGCCCGCCGCGCCCTCGCCCAAGGAGGACGAGGAGCTGGCGACGCAGATGGTGGACCGCGACGCGGTCTTCAACGACGCGCCGGAGCCCACCACCCAGCCGGGCGCCGCCATTGGCCGCGCCGTCACGCCGCTGGAGACGCCGGCCCCGCCCCCGGACGACGAGGGGGAGGACGTGTCGGGCCGCACCGCCGTCATCCCGCCGCCCTCCTCGCTGCCGCCGCCGGGACCGCCGCGCCTGACGCAGAACGCCCCGGTGCTGACCGCCGCGCCGCCGCGCCCGTCGCTGACCAACATCCCCACGCTGGCGGCCACGGACGCGCCCGCGCCCCGGCCCACGCCGAACCGGGGCAGCGACAACCCGTTGCCGCGCATCCACCGGCCGGACTCTCCGCCAGAGCCCATGCCGGCCCCGCCGCGTCCGCCCGCGCCCCCCGTGCTCAGCGGCGGGAACGCGCGCCCGCCCCCGGCCGCGAAGGAGGCCCGGGAGGCCCGCCAGAAGCACGCGCAGGAGGCGGAGGCACCGTCCCAGGGCCTCGGCTTCAAGGGCATGGACAAGCGCCTGCTCTACGGCGCCGTGGGCCTGGCGTCGCTGCTCATGCTGGTGGGCGTGGCCCTGGTCTTCTCCCCGAGCAAGCCCGCGCAGGGCTACGTGATGGTGGAGCTCAAGACGCAGGAGGCGAAGGACCGCGCGATGGTGTCCATCAACGCGGGCCCTCCGGAGAAGTTCCCCTCCAACGGCTTCATGCTCAAGCCGATGCCCGTGGGCAACGTGCTGGTGGTGGTGACCGCGGACGGCTACGAGGCCTTCAACAAGTCCGTGATGGTATCCGAGGGCGCCAATGCCACGCAGGTGCCGGTGGTGCTCCGGCAGCAGGCGCGTTCCGTGGTCGTGGTCCTCAAGACGCAGCCGGATGACGCCGAGGTGAAGATCGACAGCCAGATTGCCCGCAAGCAGGGCGTCCACGAGGCGGTGCTGCGCGACTTCTCGCTCAACAACGATGCTCCGCTCGTGGAGGTGAGCGCCGCGGGCTACCTGACGTTCGTCAAGAAGATGGCGGTGAGCGGCAACAGCCTGGACGTGGTGGCGACGCTGGAGCGCTCGCCCGTGGAGGTGCGGGTCGAGTCCTCGCCCGAGGGCGCGGCCATCTTCCAGGGTGGCAAGGACCTGGGCGTCGTCACCCCGGCCACCCTCCGGGTGCCGTGGGGCACGCGGGAGCTCACGCTGAAGGCGAAATGCCACGTGGACGAGAGCGTATCCGTCGGTGTGCCGTCCCCGCCGGGTTCCACGGTCAAGGTGGAAGCAACCCTGAGGAAGCAGGCGCGCTGCCGCGATTAGCGGCGGCGTGGGTGTGACGCTAAAGGTAGGTCTGGGGGTCCTCCCCCCGGATATCCCGGGGGAGCGGCGCCGGAGGGATGTCCGTGACGAAGGTGCGTAAGGTGAACAAGGCGGATCCGCTGGCGGATCTGCCCCGCTGGGCGCAGCAGCTGGCGCGCAAGTACTACACGAAGACGGTCAGCACCTTCCTGCTGTACGGGGCCGTGAGGGATTTGCAGCCCCTGCAGTTGGAGGACGGCGGGCGCGGCTTCGGGACGCTCAAGACATTCCTGTCGGAGGAGCTGTTCGGCGGGCGGGACCACGTCCTGTTCTACGACCGCTCGTCGGGCATCCGCTCCGCGACCCCGGAGACGCAGAAGGACCTGGCGCGGGCCATGACGGGCTACGACGCCATGTACGGCACGGACTTCTCCAAGGTCCTGCCGCGCGACCCGGGCCGGGCGCTGCAGATCCTGGAGAACTTCCTGCGCATGCGCCTGAGCGAGGGCCGCTCGCTGGCGCTCATCATCGACTTCGCGGAGACGCTGGTGCCCGGCGGGGAGATGAGCCACCTGTCCGCGGAGGACCGCTTCGTGGTGGCCACGCTGGACAAGTGGGCGCACGACCCGCAGTTCCTGGCGGGCGACGTGTCGGTGGTGCTGCTGGCGGAGAACCTGGCGGACGTGTCGCCGCGCATCAGCCGCAACCCGTACGTGGCGCCCATCGAGCTGCCGCTGCCCACGGAGGAGGAGCGCCTGGAGTACGTGCGCTCCAAGCTGGAGGGCAAGAAGCTCCAGTCGGTGTCGGAGGTGCCGCTGGCGGGCCTGGCGAAGATGACGGCAGGCCTGTCGCGCATCAACCTGGACCGCGTGCTCACGGAGGCGCTGGAGCGAGAGATCCGCATCACGCCGGAGCTGCTCAAGGAGAAGAAGAAGGAGCTCATCCAGGCGGAGTGCCACGGCCTCCTGGAGTTCATCGAGCCCGCGCACACGCTGGACGCGGTGGCGGGGCACGCGCCCGCCAAGCAGATGCTGCGGCAGGCGGCGTCCGCGCTGAAGAAGGGCCGCATCGAGGTCATGCCCATGGGCTACCTGGTGAGCGGACCGGTGGGCACGGGCAAGACGTTCATGGTGAGCTGCTTCGCCGGGGAGATTGGCATCCCGGTGGTGAAGTTCCTGAACTTCCGCAGCCAGTGGCAGGGCGTGACGGAGTCGAACCTGGAGAAGATCTTCAACCTGCTGAAGGCCCTGTGGCCGGTGGCGGTGATGGTGGACGAGGCGGACACCTTCCTCGGCAACCGCGACTCCGGCGGGGACTCCGGCACGAGCAGCCGCATCTTCGGCTCCATTGCGTCCTTCATGGGCAACACGCAGTACCGCGGCAAGATTGTCTGGTTCCTGCTGACGGCGCGGCCGGACCTGCTGCCCATCGACCTGAAGCGCCAGGGCCGCGCGGAGGAGCACCTCGCGCTCTTCTATCCGCAGACGGATGAGGAGCGGAACGAGCTGTTCCAGGCGATGAGCAAGAAGACGGGCGTGTCGGTGGACGGCGTGGAGTCCTTCTCCGCGCTCATCCCCGGCGGCGTGCGCGCCTTCAGCGGCGCGGACATCGAGGCGGTGATGGTGCGCTCGAAGTTCCGCGCGCTGGCGGAGGGGCGCGACCAGGTGACGAAGGACGACCTGGTCGCGGTGCTGGCGGACTTCGTGCCGCCCAGCTACCCGCTGGAAATCGAGATGCAGAACCTGGTGGCGGTGCAGGAGTGCACCAGCCGGGCGCTGCTGCCGGAGAACTTCCGCAAGCTGGACCGCGACTTCATCAGCAAGCGCGTGCGGGAGCTGAAGATGCTCCTGGAAGAGCAGTAGGCAGGCCGTCAGCCCACGGTGACGGGGACGCCCAGGTGCGGGTCCTGGAGCGTCTCCACCACCGCGATGCGGTCGCCCACGGCGAGCGCGTCATGCAGCACGAGGATGTCCTCGTTCGCGTGGCGGATTCAGCCGTGGGACACGTCGCCCCCGAGCAGGGCGGGGGCGCTGGTGCCATGCAGCTCCTCGCCGCTGCGCCGTCCATCCGCCCAGGACAGGTCCAGCAGCCGCGCGCCGAACACGTGCCGGTCGTTCCACAGCCGCGCGCCCGCGTCCTCGGTGGCCACCTGATCCAGCTTCGCCCGGACGACCTTGAGGCCCGGGTGCGTGGGCGTGGCGGTGGTGCCCGCCGCGTTGGGGAAGATGTCCACCAGCTTTCCTTCCGGGTCGAAGAGGAAGGTGCGGTGCTCGCGCAGCGCGATGACCACGCGCACCGGCTGGCCTGAGTAGAAAGGGGAGGGCAGGGCGCGCGACTGTCCCCGTGAGCCCGCAGCGGGGGCGAGCGCCTCCAGGGCCTTCAGCGTGGCGGCGTCGAGCACGCCGCTGGAGCGCAGGCCCGCATGCACCTGGAAGTTGCGCAGCGCGCGGGCCGTGTCCGGGCCGTAGCGCCCGTCCGCGCCGCCGTACAGCGCGAACCCCATGTCCAGGAGCGCGCCCTGCACCGCGCGAAGCCCGTCCCCCTTCGCGCCCGTGCCCAGCACCGTCGCGCCGGAGGCCACGTCCGCGAGCTGGGGCGAGCCGGTGAAGCGGGGATGCTCCAGGACACTCGCCGCCGGAACCCTGGCGCGAACGAGCGGCCCTGAAGCCACCGGCACGGTCGCGGTCCCCACGGTGTCCACGGGGCGCGTGGATGCGCCTGGGGCCGTCGCGGCGGCCTCGCTCCCGCCCGTCGCCCGGGGAGTCGTCACGGCCGCGGTCCCAGCGGCCACCGCGGTGCCTGTCACGCCGTCGCGTGCGTGCTCCTCCGGACCGGACACACCGTCAGAGGGCGGCGCGAGGGCCAGCGCCCGGGGCGAAGTGCCGCCAGCCAGCGAGGACGGCGCGGGCCCGCTGAAGCGCGTCAGCGAGTTGCCCCCGGACGCCCCCGTCCTGTCCCCCGGACGTTCGACTCCACGGGGCAGGACGGACAGGACAGGCGCGGGCTCGCGCGTGTCGGGCGATTCAGCGGGACGCAGCGGTGATTCTCGATGCAGTGCGGATGCGAGCATGGCGCCGGGGACTGCAAGGTCCCGGCCGTCGCGCCATGCACTCCTGCCGCTACGGCGCGCTGAGCGACAGCAGCTTGCCGGTGGGGACCGTGCGGTGGTCCTTGATGTGGTTCCACTTCATGATGTCCTCGACGGACACGTTGTAGCGCTGCGACACCGACCAGAGCGTCTCGCCCTCGGCCAGCGTGTGCACCTTGCCCTTGGTGCCCGGGCCCGCGGGCGCCTGGCCCGCCACCGCGTTGGCCACCACGATGGTGCCGCCGCGCTCCTCCACCTTCGCGGGCGCCGCGCCCTTGGACTCCGGCGGCCACACGGCGAGCACCGTGCCCAGCGACAGCGTGCGGTTGCGCTTGGGCAGGTTGTTCCACTTCTTCAGGTCGTCCACCGACACCTGGAAGCGGTTGGCGATGAGCCACAGGCTGTCGCCCTCCTGCACGCCGTAGGTGATGCGCGTCTTGCCGTCCACCTTCTCCGTCTTCACCGGGCCCGCCGCCACGGGGCCGCGGGGCGTGCCCGCCGGGACCTCGTCCTCCGGCCGCGTCGCCACCACGCCGCTGCGCCGCGCCTGCGCCACCTTCGACGCCAGCGCGCCGCTGACGCCCGCGTCACCGCTGCCACCCCGGCCGCTCGCCGGCACCGGAATCACCAGCTCCGCGCGCACCTTCAGCACCCGCGCGCTCTTCAGCCGGTTCATCTGGAGGATGGCCTCCGGCGCCGTGCCGTACTTCTGGGCAATCTGCGACAGCGTGTCGCCCTTCTTCACCGTGTGCACCCGGAACGTCAGCCGGTCCGCCGGCGACAGCTTCGCCAGGTTCTGCGCGAAGAGCGTCGTGGTGCCGCGCGGCAGCTTCAGGATGTAGGGCTTCGAGGCCGTGGCCGGCGGCGTGCACCAGCGGCGCAGCTCCGGGTTCAGCTCCTGCACTTCCGTCACGCTCACCCCGGCCGCGCGCGCCACCACGTCCAGGTCCGTGGCGTCCGTGAGCTTCACCTCGTCGTACTCCAGCGTGGACTCGTACTGGAACTCGTCCTCGGAGAAGCCGAACGCGGTGGGGTTCTTCGCCACCAGCGCCGCGGCGATGAGCTTGGGCACGTAGTGCTTCGTCTCCTTCGCCAGCCCGCGCTCCTCCGCCAGCACCCAGAAGTCGTTCGTCCCGTAGCGCTCCACCATCTTGCGCACCCGGTACGAGCCCGTGTTGTAGCCCGCCCACGCCAGGTACCAGTGGCCCAGCTCGCCGTAGAGGTCCTTCAGGTACGCCGCCGCCGCCTGCGTGGCCTTGATGGGGTCGCGCCGCTCGTCCACCCAGAAGTCCTGCTTGAGGCCATACTGCTTGCCCGTGCTGGAGATGAACTGCCACGGCCCCGCCGCGTGCGCCCACGAGTACGCGTTCGCGGAGAAGCCGCTCTCAATCATCGCCAGGTACACCGTGTCCCGGGGCAGGCCCTTCGCCTCCAGGATGGGCTGCATCACCGGCAGGTAGCGCGTGGAGCGCGCCATCCACTTGCGGAACCACTTGCGGCCGGGGCCCTGGAAGAACTGGATGTACTCGGCCACCAGCGGCTGCATGTCCACCGGGATGTCGTAGCGGTCCTTCACCTGCGAAATATCGAAATTCGCCAGGTCGGTGATGCGCGCCAGCGGCGGGGCCGTGTCGTCCTCGCGGAAGGTGGGCTCCTCCAGCGCGTCCAGCATTCGCAGCCGCAACGGGTTCGTCAGGCCCAGCCGCCGCAGCGAGTGCATCATCTCCGCGCTCGGCTTCGCCTCCGGATCCAACGTCGCGCCCTCCAGCGCGCGCAGCTCCTCCAACTCGGCGGACTCGGACTCCACCTCTTCAGTCTCTTCGCCTTCCTCCATGGGGGAGGGCGGCGAGGCCAGGCTGCCTGCCGCCATCCGCATGGGGGCTTCCTTGGGAGCCACCGCATGCACGCCAGGCGGCGGCACCGGTGACGGCGCCACACCCTGCGAGGAGGGAACCGAGGCCAGGGTCAGCAGGAGGAATGAGAGAGGCGGCATGGGAACGCCAGGCGAGGTCGCCCAGAAGCAGGCGAAGGCCGCAGTATTCGCCAGCTTTCTTGACAGTCAAACAACAAGTCGCTCGGTGTGCCCCCGGGAAGGACCCACCGTAGGACCGAGCGACGCTATTTCGACGGGGGCTCCCCTGCCTGCCCGCTCTTCCCCGTTCCGCCGTGGCCGGGGCCGAGGATGCGCGGAAGGTAGGCGGCGAAGTCGAAGTGCGGCGAGTTCTCCGCGTTGTGGCAGCTGACGCAGACGGCCTGTCCCGGCTTGCCCACGATGGTGGCCGGGCCTGGCGCGTCCACGTGCTTGGAGCCCGGGCCGTGGCAGCTCTCGCAGCCCACGTCCTCGCGGCCCGACACCTTGTCCAGCCGGCACACGCCGCCGGGCTTCTGCCAGCCGGTGACGTGACAGCCGATGCAGTTGAGGTGGTGCTGCTTGCCCGCCTCCTCCAGCGTCTTCCACGCGCGGTGGTGCTGGGTGCCTTCCCACACGCTGGACGCGTCCGGGTGGCAGTCCGCGCACGCCGCGCTGCCGACGAAGCCCGCCTGGCCCTTCACCGGGGCCGGGCAGTCCTGTCCGTGCGCCTTCGCCCACGCGAGGTTCAGCTGGCCCACGTCCGCGTCGTACGCCTTCACCAGCGCCTGCGTGTCCGGCGCGGTGGGCAGGTTCGACTCCAGCGGAAGGAAGCGCAGCGCGAAGCCATTGACGTCCGTGGCGGCCGCGGGCGGCGCGGTGAGGAGGCCCTGCTTGCGCGCGGAGAGCTCGTCGCGCTTGCCCTGCTTCAGCGCCTTCAGCTTCGGCTCGATGCCGGGCAGTGAAATCTCCTTGTCCAGGAGCGCGATGCGCTGCTCCAGCGCCGTGACCTCTCGCTCCACGTCCCCCTGCGAGCGCTGGAGCACGAAGGGCCCCTTCGCAGGCGCGTAGGTCAGGTCCACGCGCAGCAGGGATCGCCCCTTGCTCTGCACCGCCACCACCGGCACGTCGGAGCGGACCAGCCGGTTCTCCTCCGCGGAGAACTCACCGGCGCTGTGCGTGGCCACCACCAGGTTCGCGGCCAGGCCCGGCAGCGCTGCGGCGGCCTGCGCGGCCTCCAGCGGCTGGTCCAGCAGGCCCACCACGAAGTCCGCGCCCTGTTCGCGCGCCTGCTGGCTCGCCTTCACCAGCGCCTGGCCGGACGCCGCCGCCACCACGCCCACCTTGCGCGTGCCCGCGTCCAGCACCCTCACGCCGCCCGGGGGAAGCTCCGGCAGCCCCAGCCCCTGGCGGAAGGCCCCGCCGCGCGTGTCGTCCAGCTCGCCCGTGGCGCGCACGGCGATGCCCATGGTGCGGAACGCGTCCGCCAGCGCCTTCGCCTTGCGCTCCTCCTGCGGCACCTGGTCCGGCTTGAGGTGCGTCTCCCCGAAGAGGCTGTTGCCGCCGTCGATGTAGAGCACCGGCTGGCCGCCCTTGCGCGCCTCCTGCACCTGGAACGCCGCCCGGCCGATGCCGCCGCGCATGTTCTCGCTGCAGCCGCAGGGGCCCAGGTAGCCGCGCGTGTCCGCGGAGATGAAGAGCACCGCGCCCGGAGGCGCCGCGGGGGTGGGGGAGGCCGCCTGCTGATGCGTGGGGGCAGGGCCGGCGCCGCTCTCCGGGGCGCGCGGCTCCTGGCGTCTGCAGCCGGCGAGGAGCGCGCTCACGAGCACCGCGAGGACGGCCGCGCGCATCGTCATCACCAGAGGATGCTCTGCACCAGCTCGTCGATCTTCTCGCCCATCGCCTCCAGGCCGTTCACCTTGGAGAGACAGCCGTCCGCGCCCACCTGCTCGGCCAGCTTCGACAGCTCGTCGTCCGGCAGGCTGGAGAACAACACGATGGGGATGTCCTGCGTGTTGTACTCGTTCTTCAGCGTGCGGCAGATGTCCGTGCCCTTCGCCTCGGGCATGTGGATGTCCGTGAGGATGAGGTCCGGCCGCCAGCTCTGAAGCGTTTTCTCAAACTCCATGAGCGTGGAGGTGGCCACGACCTCATAGCCCCGCGCCTCCAGGACGGCCTTCTCCATGGCGAGGGTGATCTCGCTGTCGTCAATGAGGAGGATTCTTCGCTTCTCTTCGGACACGGCGACCTTCCTTGGGGGTCGGTTCTAGCCCACCACCCAGCGGCGCACCAATGCTTTCCCGTGTCGCGTTCCGGTATGGGTTTCCTGTTTTCGACCCCGGGCATCCCAGCGGCCGGGCGGGCTCGGAAACACCCACCGTCTTTCTCCGGCGACCGCCCGAAAAAGAGTATGGAGGCGCCCATGAAGCGCCATGCCTCCCGGGTCCTGGTGGCCCTTCTCCTCCTGGGGTGCGTCCTCGGGGGCCTCCCCGTCCTCGCCCTCAACAATGGCCTGGGGCAGGTCCCCCAGGACCTCGACCGGACGTCGCCGCGCGCCACGGCGCAGGGCTTCCTGGACGCGGTGCATCGCGGGGACTACGCCCGCGCCGCCCACTACCTCTACCTGGACCACCTCCCCGCCGACGAGCAGCCCGCGCAGGGCGCCCAGCTGGCGCGGAAGCTGAAGTTCGTCCTGGACCGCGAGCTGTCGGTGGACACGTCCGTCCTGCCGAAGACGCCGGAGGGGGAGTCGCCCAGCTCGCGCTTCGTGTCGCTGGGGGCCATCCCGCTCAAGGGCGAAAGCGTGCCCATCCGGCTGCAGCGCATCAGCGTGGACAACACGCCCACCTGGGTGGTGTCGGAGCCCACCGTGAAGATGGTGGACCCGCTCTTCGAGGAGTACGGCCCGCTGCTCACCGAGACGCTGCCGGCCGTCTTCTTCGACCGCACGGTGCTGGGGCTGGAGCTGTGGCAGTGGCTGGGCCTGGCGGTGACGCTGCTGGGCGCGTGGATCTTCTCGTACCTGTTGGAGAAGGCGCTGCTGGCCGCCGCGCTGCGGGTGGCGCGCTGGACGCGCATCACCTGGGATGACCAGCTCGTCGGCGCGGGGCGGGGGCCGCTGCGGCTGCCCTTCTTCGCCATCCTGCTGGCGCTGGGCACCTCGTTCCTGCTCCTGCCTCCCAGGCTGAAGCTGCTGAGCGACCGGGTGAGCTACTCCCTCACCATCACCGCGGTGGCGTGGTTCATCCTGCGCTTCCTCCGGGTGTCGGAGGCCTACGTCCAGAGCCGCGTCACCTCCGAGTCCAGCGCCCACCCCCGCGCGCGCTCGCTGCGCACGCAGCTGGCCGTGCTGCGCGCCGTCTTCGAGGTGGCCACCTACGTCATCGCCGCCGCGCTCCTGCTCATGCAGTTCGAGGTCGTGCGCAACGTGGGCGTGTCGCTGCTCGCCTCCGCCGGTATCGCCGGCCTCGCCATCGGCCTCGCCGCGCAGAAGTCGCTGTCCTCGCTGCTGGCCGGCATCCAGCTGTCCATCACCCAGCCCGTCAGCATCGGCGACAACGTGCTGGTGGAGGGCGAGTTCGGCACCATCGAGGAGATCACCCTCACCTACGTGGTGCTGCGCATCTGGGACCAGCGGCGCATGGTCATCCCCATCAACCAGTTCCTGGACAAGCCGTTCCAGAACTGGAGCAAGGGCTCGCCGGAGATGATGGGCACCGTCATCCTCCAGGTGGACTACATGGCGGACATCGACGTGCTGCGCGCGGAGCTGGACCGCATCCTCGCCAACGAGGCCGGGCACCTGTGGGACGGCCGGGTGAAGACGCTGGTCGTCTTCGACGTGATGGACAAGACGCTCACCGTGCGCGCCCTGGTGAGCGCGGCCAACTCCAGCAAATTGGGCGACCTGCGCTTCCTCGTGCGTGAGCGGCTGGTCGTCTTCCTGCGCTCGCGGCCCGAGTGGCTGCCCATGGTGCGCAGCGAGTCCCGCCCCGCGAAGCAGCTCCAGCCCTCCCGGGATGACCCGGAGGACGCCATCCGGGGCGCCCCGGAACCCCGGGCCTGAAAGGGGAGGGCCCTGGGAAAACGGGCGCTTGCGCGCACGCTCGCCACACGATGAATATGTCGCCCGTCGCTGCGTATACGCGCACAAGAGCAGTCGCACCTTCGCTGGGGAGTGCAAAGAGATGAAGCGTCCTGTCACGTTGTGCGGAGCCCTGGCGCTCCTGGCCGTCGCCGCGCCGCTCACCGCGAGCGCCCAGGAGCGGGGCCGCACCGACGGGCCCGAGGAGTCGGAGTACGGCAAGGGCGGCTACGGCGACAACCGCCGCGGCGTGTCGCTCCAGTTCGACTGGGGCGCGGCCATCAACTCCCAGGAGAACCCCCGGGGCGCGCCGGAAGGCCCGCCGCTCTTCGTGGGCGCCACCGTGTCCCTCTGGGGAGATGACTGGTACCGCCTGGACGTCAGCGGCGCGTACGTCTTCGACGGCGGGCGCTTCATCGGCAACGTGGGCCCCACCTTCCGCACCTGGGGCTGGCCGTTGGCCTTCACACTCGGCCTCAAGGCGGGCGCCATGGTCATCCCCGAGGGCGAGGGCCTGCGGTTCGCCCTGTCGCCGCAGCTGGGCGCGGAGCTCTTCCTGGATCGCCGCGACCGCGTGCTCATGGGGCTGCACTACTCGCCGGACATCCCCATTGGGGGAGGAGGAGTCACGAACCGGTTGTTCATGAACGTCGGATACCGGTTCTGACGGAAACGCCATGATCGCTCAACTGCTCGCCGCCGCTGTCGCGTTGACCACGGCCCAGGCGCCCCGCGCCGCCGCGCCGCCCGTGTCACTGCCGTTCCCGTCGGGGGACGTGCAGACCTACAACATCATCCAGTGGGACCCGAACCAGCTGCCGCGCATCTATGAGCGGTCGGACCAGCTTCCGCTCACGGACGAGGAGCTGACCCGGCTGTCCCAGGCCGGCTTCGAGCCCGCGCAGCTGGTGAAGATGATTGAAGAGCGCCGCTGCGCCTGCGACGCGAGCGCGGACGGCCTCATCCGCCTGAAGAAGGCGGGCGTGGACAAGACGGTGCTGGCGGCGGTGTCGCGCCACGGCCTGGCGCCCAACCGGGCGCTGAACCTGCTGGTGACGCTGGACTTCACCGGGGAGAGCCGCACCGCGCGCGAGGCGTTCCTCTACTTCTTCGTGGACGACGGCGACATCACCCGCGTGTTCTCCGCGAACATCCCGGAGCTGCTGCAGCGCCGCAACACCCACGAGACCATGGTGGACCGCAGCGACATCATGGTGGCCCGCACGGTGCGCCGCATCCAGCTGCCGGGCAACGTGCCGCTCAAGACGTACGGCCCGCACCGCGTGATGGTGGTGGCCAGCGCCAGCCCCACGCTCACGCACCCCTCGCAGCTCACCCCGCAGGAGCGCGCGAAGGCGCAGACGTACACCTTCGACTATCCGCGCGCCTCGCTGCAGAGCCTCTGCCGGCTGACGGCCGGCTACCGCCGCGACGCGGTGCTTGCCTACAAGTGGAACTTCGAAGGCAGCCGCTTCGAATGCGAATGGAACTAGGAGTCGACCCGACCATGAACACCCGCCGCCTGTTGCTGTCCGCCCTCGTCGCCGTGTCGCTCGCCGGCTGTGGAGGCCCGCGCGCCTTCACGCGCGGCACCTACGAGGACCCCAACACCATCGAGATGCTGGGCGACCGCTTCAACGAGAACGACCTGCAGCTCATCGCGAAGAAGATGGCCGAGTCGCTCGCCAATGCCCCGCGCTTCGCCCAGCCGCCGCAGGGCGCGCCGCTGCCCATCGTGCTGGTGGGCAAGCTGCGCAACAGCACCAGTGAGCACATCGACATGCGCTCGCTGGGGGACAAGATTCAGACGGCGCTCGCGCAGACGGGCCGCTTCGCGCTGGTGGACCAGCAGGCGCGCCAGGACATCGCGGAGGAGTACGAGTACCAGCAGTCCGGCTACGTGAACCCGAACGCCGCCAAGGCTCCGGGCCAGCAGGCGTCCGTGGACTTCCTGATGACGGGCGACCTCGCGTCCATCATCCAGGAGGTCGGCCGCGACAAGCTCGTCTATTACAAGATGACGGCGAAGCTGAACGACGTGCGCACCGGCACGATCGCGTGGACGGACGAGAAGCAGATCCGCAAGAAGTTCGAGAAGCAGGGCGTGAGCTGGTAGCCGTTCGCCGTGTCCAACCCCCCCGACATCGCAATCCAGGCCCCGCGCGTCTCCGCCTCCCTGGCGGCGCGCTGGGGCCTGCTGTTCGTGCTGGCCTTGAGCGTTCTGGGCACGGGCTGCGCCAGCGACTACGTGGCGCGCACGGCCTCCGCGCGCGCCGCGTACCAGTCCTCTGACTACCCGCGCGCCCTGCGCGAGTTGGAGTCCGAGCAGAAGGAGTCCCCCGAGCGCGACCAGCTCTTGTTGCTGTTGGACAAGGGCATGGTGCTGCACGCGTCCGGGCAGTGGGAGGAGAGCACGAAGGTGCTGGCCCAGGCGGACGAACTCAGCGCCCAGCTGGACATCACCTCCGTGAGCGAAGAGGCCGGCGTCCTGCTCAGCAACGAGCGGCGCCGCGCCTACCGGGGCGAGGACTTCGAGAAGCTGATGATCTCCGTCCTCCAGGCGCTCAACTACACGGAGCTGGGCCGGGACGAGGACGCGCTCGTGGAGGTCCGCCGCGTCAACGAGCGCCTGGAGAAGATGATCGTCGACGAGAAGAAGCCGTACGAACAGCTCGCCATCGCGCGCTATCTGGGCGGCGTGCTGTACGAGGACCAGCGCGACTGGGACTCGGCCTTCATCGACTACATGAAGGCGTACGAGCTGGAGCCCCGGCTGGGCGGGCTGGTGGAGCCGCTCTTGCGGCTCGCGAAGAAGACGGGCCGCGACGACGCCTACGCGACGCTGTCCCAGAAGTTCCCGGACGTGGCACATGCCCCGCTGGCCCCCGGCGACGGGCAGCTCGTCGTGGTGGTGGAGGCGGGCCTGTCGCCGCAGAAGGAGCGCGCGTCGCGGAACTACGGCGACTCCGGCGACCTGATTGAGGTGCCCGTGTACCGGGACCGCGGCGGCACCCCCCCGGTCCGGGTGTCGGTGGAGGGGCAGGCGGAGCGCGCGGTGACGGTGACGTCGCTGTCGCGCGTGGCCCAGGTGCACCTGAACGACCGCATTGGCCGCATGCTGGCGAAGCAGCTCGCGGGCGCGGTGGCGAAGGCGGGCCTGGCCGCGGGCGTGGGCGCGCTGACCAAGAGCAAGGAGTTGGGGTTCCTCACCTTCCTGGTGCTCAACGCGGGCAACCAGGCGGACCTGCGCTCCTGGCTTTCACTGCCCGCGGAGTTCCAGGTGGCGCGCTTCCGGCTTCCCCAGGGAAGGCACGCTGTCCAGGTGGAGGCGCCGGGCCGGCCGACCACGCACTTCGTGGAGGTGAAGCCGGGGCGGGTGACCGTGCTGGTGGTGCGAAGCTACTGACGGCGTCGTTTTGGGAGTAGGGTGCGCGCCCCATGTCGCCGGTCGTAGCCGAAGTCGTCCTGTACTCCTTCATCGTCGTGGTGAGCGCGCTGGCCGGTGCGGGGGTGGTCATCTTCAATGACCACTCCACGCGGCTGGTGACGTTCCTGGCCTTCGCGGCGGGCGTGATGTTCGGCGCGGCCTTCTTCCACATGCTCCCGGAGGCCTACGAGGGCGGCGGGTGGTGGGCCTTCGCGCTCGTACCCATCGGGTTCGTCTTCGTGCTGGTGCTGGAGCGCTACCTCGTCGCGCACGCCTGCGAGGAGCCGCCGGACTGCGCGGAGCACGTGCACGGCCACGCGCTGGGGCTCAGCGCGTTCCTGGGCCTGTCCACGCACACGCTCTTCGACGGCATCGCGCTGGGGTCCTCGGTGAAGGAGGGCGTGGGCGCCATGGCGCTGCTGGCCATCACCGCGCACAAGGTGCCCTCGTCGCTGTCGCTCGCGTCCATCCTCCAGGCGGAGGGCAAGAAGCGCGGCACCATCCTGGCGTACACGGCGCTGTACGGCCTGATGGTGCCGGTGGGCGCGGTGCTCTACTTCGGCTTCGACGCGGTGATGAAATTCCAGTCGCTGGCGCCCAAGGCCCTGGCGTTCTCCGCCGGCACCTTCCTCTACATCGCCGTATCGGACCTGCTGCCGCACGTGAACAAGCACGGCAGGGACAAGCCCGGACGCAACCTGGTGGCATTGGCAGCCGGGTTGCTGGTGATGTTCGTGCTCGCGCGCGTCCTGGGGCACACGGACCACTGAAGGCACCATGGAACGACGCAAGGACTGGTACGAGCACCCGGAGTACTACGAGGCCATCTTCGGCACGGACACCGTGCGGGAGGCGGACTTCCTCCAGGCGCTGAGCCGGCGCTACGGCACGGGGGGCAACCAGTGGCTGGAGCCCGCGTGCGGCGCGGGACGGCTGGTGGCGGAGGCCGCGGGCCGGGGCCTGAAGGTCGCGGGCTATGACTTGTCGGAGGCCATGCTCGCGCACGCGCGCAAGCGCCTGACGCCCGCCGAGCGCCGCCGCGTGAAGCTGTCCCAGGCGCGCATGGAGGACTTCTTCGACCCGGCGCTGGAGGGCCGCGTGGACCTGGCCCACACGCTGGTCTCCACCTTCCGCTACCTGGACAGCGAGAAGGCCGCGGTGGAGCACCTCACCGGCACCCGGCGCCTGCTCAAGCCCGACGGCATCTATGTGCTGGGCTTCCACCTCACGGACTACGCGCGCTCGGGGCCTGAGCACGAGCGCTGGGTGGGGCAGGTGGGCCCGGACAAGGTCGTGTGCAACACGCACGAGGGCCTGCCGGAGAAGCGCCTGCGCCGCTCGCCCATGCGCAACCGGCTGCGCGTCACCGGGCCGGACAAGGACTGGCTCATCGAGACGACGTGGTACTTCCGCACGTACGACGAGGCCCAGGTGAGGCGCCTGTTCCGCAAGTCCGGCCTGCGCGCCGCGGCCACGTTCGACTTCGACTACGACCTGGACTCGCCGGTGGGCCGCGGCAGCCGGCGCCTGGACCGCGTCTTCGTCCTGAAGCCGGACGCGCTCCCCCGGGGCTGACGACCGCCGCGCCGCCTTCCCGGTGTCGTTCGGTGGATGGTGCGCCCGCGCCGGGGCGTGGGCCTCCGGAGCGCGGGTGCTAGCGTCACCGCCATGGAACCCTCCGGGGGGGTGGGGACGAAGGCGAAGGTGCGCATCGAGAGCCGCGAGGCGCGGCTGCTCCGGGGGCTCGACTTCGCGGGCACCTACGTCTTCGCGGTGGAGGGCGCCATCGCGGCCATCGCGGGCGGGTTGGATCCGCTGGGCGTGATGGTCCTGTCGTTCACCACCGCGCTGGCCGGCGGCATCCTTCGCGACCTGCTCATCGGCGCGACGCCGCCCATCTCCATCCGGGACGAGCGCTACGCGGTGGTCGCCTTCGCGGGCGGCGCGACGGTGCTCCTGCTCCACCGCTTCGTGACGGAAGTGCCGCCCCTGCTGCTCGTCACACTGGACGCCGTCGGGCTGTCCCTGTTCGCCATCGCCGGGGCTCGCAAGGCATTGGACTTCGGCCTGCGCCCGCTGATGGCCGTGCTCATGGCCGCCCTCACCGGCTCCGGGGGCGGCATCCTGCGCGACCTCTTCCTCAACCGCGTGCCCGTCGTGCTGCGCGCGGACATCTACGCTGTCGCCGCGCTCTTTGGGGCGTTCGTGATGCTGGCGGGGCAGCGGCTGGGATGGCCTTCACGCACCATGGCCCTGGTCGGGGGCATCGCCTGCTTCGTGCTGCGCATGGTCAGCGTCTGGCACGGCTGGAACCTGCCGCACTTTCCTTGATGGGTGTGGAATGACCCTTCTGCTTGCTTGTTCAGCAAGCCGCTGTTCTGTCAGGCATTGGAAGTCCAACGGCGCGGCTTCTGCGTTCCATTTGGACGCGTCTGCGTTCCATTGAGACGCAGCCGAAGAGAGGCATTCCTCCTGACCCCGCGAAATCATTGGCGCGGCGCTGCTGGCACGGCGCGCGCAATGGGGGAGGGCCACATGCCGGCAACGGCGTGTACCGCATCCAGATGCACCCGGAGCGCGGAAGGAGGGGCCGCTCCTTCCGCGCTCTCCATCTGAATCCGCACCTCCCCGCTATCTCCGATAGAGTCCGCGCCTGTTTCCTGGACGGCTTCGCCGATCTCCGGTGGTGCTGCTTCCGCAGGGGAGGCGAGCGGATGCAAGACGAGTTGGCGCAGCTCATGGCTGCGCTCAGGGATTCCAGGGACTTCGAAACCGCGGCGGCGGCGACGTTGCGGCGGATGCTGGCCGTGGCGGAGGCCGAGGTGGCGGCCAGTCGGTATGCGGGCCGGGCCCGGGTCCTGCGCGGCATCGTCCACCTGCGTCCTGGCGAGGCGTACCGCCGGCTGGCGGCGCTGGACGTGGGCGCGCGTGAAGTGACGGACGCGGGCGTCGGGACGCCCTTCTTCACGTCCGCCACGGCGTGGCGCGCGGTGGTGGAGCACCGGTGCGCGGTGTCCATCGACGTGAACATCGGCACGGTGCAGCCGCACGCGCCGGACGCGCCGGTGACGGGCGATCCGAGCCTCGCGGGCTTCCACAGCAACGAGAGCAAGCAGCGCTTCCTCGGCCGCCACGCGACGCACGTGTGCGTGCTGCCCCTGCGCACGCCCGCGGGCATGGAGGGGATGATCTCCCTGGAGGCGGACTGCCTGGCCGCCATGGGGCAGGAGTTCGTCTGGCGTGACGCCGGGGACCTGCTCCAGCTGCTCACGGACATCGCCGCGCCGTACCTCACCGCGCTGCCGCAGCGGCCGGTGGCCACGCCGGAGGTGGACGAGTTCCTCCCCGTGGTGGGCCGCTCCATGGCGGAGCTCTTGCCCATCCTCCGGACCTTCGCGCTCCAGGACGAGACCATCCTCGTGAGCGGCGCCACGGGCGCGGGCAAGTCGCGCCTGGCGCGCTGGTGCCATGAGCGCTCCGGCCGCAGGGGCAAGCCCTTCGAGACGCTGGACCTGGTGACGGTGCCGGAGGACCTCCAGATGGCGGAGCTCTTCGGCTGGAAGAAGGGCGCCTTCACCGGCGCGGTGCGCGACGCGCCGGGCGTGGTGGCGCGCTCGGATGGCGGCACGCTGTTCATCGACGAAATCGACAAGCTGTCGCTGAAGGCGCAGGCGGGCCTGCTGCACCTGCTGGAGTCGCGCAGCTACCGGCCGCTGGGCGAGGGCACCGGCGAGAAGCTCGCGGACGTGCGCTTCATCATCGGCACCAACGCGGACCTGCACGCGCAGGTGCGCGCCGGCCGCTTCCGCGAGGACCTGTACTACCGCGTGAACGTGCTGCCGGTGCGCATGCCGCCCCTGCAGGACCGGCAGGACGAGATTCCCCTCTGGGCGCGGTACATGGTGAACCGCCGCCACCGCGAGCGGCTGCCGGAGGGCTCCGCGCGGCTGGCGCCGGAGGCGGAGCTGCTGCTGACCACCAGCTCGTGGCCTGGCAACCTGCGGCAGCTCGACAACATCGTGCGGCGTGCGTACACGCTGGCGATGGTGGAGCACGCGGGCGGCACGGGCGACCTGGTGCTCCAGGAGAAGCACGTGGCGCGGGCGCTGGACTACGAACAGTCCCCCGGTGGCCGTCCGCTGCCGGAGGCGCTGCGCACCGCGGCGCAGGCCTTCGTGGGCGAGGCGCGCCGGCGCGGCACGCCGCTGGACCTGGACTACGCGGATGGCTTCCGCGGGCTGGTGCTGGGCCTGGCCATCCGCCAGGTGGGCCGCGACGAGGCCTTCCGCCTGCTGGGCCGCGAGAGCCTGGTGAAGAACCGCAACCACCACAAGGCGCTCAAGCGCGAGCTGGAGAAGGTGGACGGCCTCTACAAGGCGCTGGGCGAGGACGGCTCCCCGTTCTCCGACCTGCTGGAGAACGAGGAAGCGGACTGACGAGGAGGGCGCGCCTTCAGTGGATGGCGCTGCCCAGCGGTTGGTAGTTCTGGTCGCGCAGGCCCACCAGCACGCTGGTGCCGTTGTCCATCACGCGCAATTCGCCGTAGCGCGCGTTCGCGTAGCGCTCCGCGTGGCCCTCCTGGAAGAAGAAGGCCTCCGCGCCCAGGCGCATCTGGGAGTTGCGGATGCGGAAGCGCAGGCGCACCTCGCCGGGCGCGAGCGTGGAGGCCGGCGGCTCGTAGCGCACGAACTCGCCCACGCCGTGCTCGTCCAGGTGCAGGATGACGTTGCCGTCCTGCTGGGGCTGCTCGCGGCCCTCGCGCCAGCCCTGGTTGATGGCGTAGTCGAGCACCATGTAGTCGCCCTGGATGAGCGAGCGCGGATCCACCGGTGCCAGCCGCAGCAGCACCGTCCGCCCATGCGCGAGAACGCTCTCCTTCTGCACGACGAGGAAGGCGAGCGCCACGAGCACCAGCGCGAGCCCTCCGAAGATGACGGCGCCGCGTTTCATCGGGCCTCCGTGAGCACGGCGGGCTCCCGCCGGATGAAGAACTGCCGCACGGCCAGGAGCACCAGCCCGCTGCCCGTGAGGGCAAGGGCCTTGGCCAGCAGCGTGATGTGAAGGTCGTAGTAGTAGTACGCGCCGAACGTCAGCAGGAACGCCACCGCCAGCCCCAGCATCACGCGGCTGCGGCGGTGGAAGCCGAGCGTCAGCATCAGCGCGGACACCAGCACGCCCGGCGTGCTCAGCGTCATCACCGTGAGCAGCACGAGCGCGCAGAGCGCTGGAATCCAGACGCGCTGGTCGTGCGCCAGCCCCAGCTCGCGCAGCACCCGCCAGCCCGTCACCCCCGCGAGGAGCGCCAGCACGATCGAGAGGTATGCGCTCGGCACGAACCCGCTCTCGAAGCGGAAGACGTAGTGGAAGCCCTGCTGTGCGGCCTCGAAGCTGCGGAACAGCAGCCACCCGGGCACGGCGCACGCGAGCGCGAAGGCGATGGGACCCACTCGGGGGCCCAGGGGGCCGTGCCGAAGCGCAGGCTCGAAGAGCAGGAGGCCGCAGAGCGCCGCGGCGCACACGAGCATCCACACGTCGATGCCCGCGCCACCGATCAGCTCCAGCTCCAGCACGCCGACGGACACGCAGAGTCCGGCCGTCGCCAGGAAGTAGAGGATGAGGTCCGGGAACACGGCGAGCAGGGCAAGCGACGCCACGATCCCCGCGAGCGCGACGGTGACGGTGCTCTCCCCCCATTGCCCCAGCCCCGCCAGGAACGCGCCCACGCCCGCCATGCACACGGCCAGGGCAAGCTGCTCCATGAAGGGCCCCTGGGTGGTCCGGCGCAGGAACACCGACGCCACCGCCAGCACGAGGCCCAGGCTGGTGAGCGCCAGCTCCTGATTCCAGAGCCCCGTGCACGCGAAGAAGCTGAGGAGGAAGGCGGCGGACAGCCACGCGCCAGCCCCCGCCAGCGCCTTCACGAACCAGGGGGAGGCGCCCAGCGCCTTCTGGCGGACTTCCAGCGCGGTGCGGGCACGGGCGTCCACCTCCGCGTCCACCTGGCCTTCGGCCTTGAGGCCGGTCAGCACGTCTTGAATGGTCGGTCGCAGGGCCATGATCAGGTCTCCTCCGAAACGCCCGTGGCCTGCGACTCGTGGCGCAGCCAGTACACGGCCAGGCCCACCTCGGCGATGAGGATGATGGGCAGGATGAAGAGGGCCAGCTCGTCGACGCGCGTCACCTGGATGAGGAAGTAGCCCACCGCCGTGGTGACGAGCGCGATGACGCTCACCGCGCCCACGGTGAGCAGGAACAGCTCTCCGTGCAGATGCCGGTGCAGTGCATAGATGGCCCCCAGCGCGACCAGCACCAACGGCAGGGCCACGCCGGCGTCAAGCGAGCGGTCGTACTCGCTCACGATGAACGTGATGCCCAGGCCCACCAGCGGCGTCAGCGTCATGAGCGACAGCACGCGGGGCATCCAGCGCCCCTGGAGCCAGGACACCTTCCGATTGGCGAAGTGCTCGTAGGTGGCCCAGGCGAACCCGTTGAGGAGTCCCAGCATCAGCGCCAAGTGCGCCTCCTGCGAATCGGAGCGCCCCATGCGCTGGCCCCAGAAGAGGATGACGCCGGTGTTGACCAGCACGAGCTGGAGCATCCACAGCGGCGTGAAGCGTGACAGCGCCACCCACGGCAGGATGAGCACGCACCAGCCGATGAACAGCTCATACGGATCCGCGCCCGTCTGGTACGCCTGCCCGTACACGGCCAGCAGCGGGCCCACCAGCACCGCGGCCGCGAGCAGCGCGAACTGGCCCGCGGGCCTGCCGCCCAGCCGCCACGCGCCCACCGCCGCCCCGGTGATGCCCAGGCAGATGAGCCCCAGCTTGAAGAAGCGCCCCATCTGCGCCCAGTTGAAGGCGAAGAAGTACACCACGCCCGCCAGCACCAGCAGCGAGCCCAGCGCCATCAAGGTCGTGGACAGGAACGCACGCCACGCGGGCCGCGTCGGCGAGGCGACCGCCAGCTGCAGCGCGCGCCCGTACGCGTCCGGGCTCAGGATTCGGGCGTCCGCCAATGCGTGCAACCGCTCCGGCGTCGCCTCCAGGTCGAGGAAGTCTTTCGGCACGGCGGAGCACTGTACCCGGTTCGCATCACGGCGGGGACGCCGCGCCGCCTCACGGGTCGGAGCGCTCCGCGTCCAGGAAGGCCTTCAGCTCGGGGAGCACGCGCTCGGGATGCTCCAACTGCGGACTGTGTCCGCAAGCCACGCGCAGCACCCGGGCCTGGGGAAACCCGCGCGCGGCCTCGCCCGCCAGGGTGACGGGCAGCGTCTCGTCGCGCTCGCCCCAGACGAGCAGCACGGGCACCTTCACCTCGCCCAGCCGTTCGCGGCGGTGGAACACCGGCCCCGTCAGCGGCACCAGCGCGTTGAAGGCCTGCGCGGCCTCCGGCCTGCCTCCGGGCACGCTCAAGAGCTCGTACCCCAGCGCGCCCAGCTTCTCTCCCAGGGGCGTCGGCGGTGGCGGCAGCATCCGGGCCATCGCCCAGGGGCCCAGGTTGCGCGCCAGCCGCTCCGGCCCCGCTCGGAAGAACAGGCGCGAGGCGCGCGGCATCTCCGGCCCCAGCCCCATCGCGTCCACCAGCACCAGCCGCTCCACCGGCACCGCGCCGCGCAACGCGAGCTCCAGCGCCACCAGTCCGCCCAGCGAGTGGCCGACCACGGACACAGGCCCGGGCGCGAGCATCCCCAGCGCCTCCTCCACCGGCGCCGTGAAGAAGCGCACCGCGTCCTCCGCGGACCGCACCCGCACGTCGGCGGGCGTGGATTGTCCGAAGCCAGGCAGGTCCAGGGCCAGCACCCGGTGGTGCCGCGCCAGCGCCGTCAGGTACGCGAACCAGTGGGTCGCGGAGTGCCCACGTCCATGCAGGAAGACGACCGTGGAGGCAGCACCCTCGGCGGGCCCCCCCTCGAGGATCCGCGCCGCGCCACCTCCGGGCAGCCAGTGCACCTGGGGCACCACGGCCGGGGCCAGCTGGGCCAGGAGCCCCGTCTCCACCGGGCCCACGGGCGGGGGGGCTCCCGGGGCGCCGGGGCGGCCGGCGGCGTCCCAGCGAGGGGGGAGGGCAGAGCGGCGGGGCGGGGGCGGGCGGGACATGGGGGGTGACCCTTTACGGCAGGGGGCGGCTTGACGGAATGTCCGGGCCACAGCGGTGTTGAGCCGGACGCCCGGGAACCCTAGGCTGCCCGCCGCCCAGGCCGACAGAGGGGACATGAACACCGACATTCGCGCGCTCACCGAACGCGTGCAGCAGGAAAGCAGCTTCGTCGAGGTCCTCAACCAGGAGACCGGCAAGGTCATCGTCGGGCAGCGGTACATGCTCGAACGCATCCTCATCGGCCTCTTGTGCAACGGCCACGTCCTCCTGGAGGGCGTGCCCGGACTCGCCAAGACGCTCACCGTGCGCACCGTGGCGGACTCGCTCAGCGCCACCTTCATGCGCGTGCAGTTCACGCCCGACCTGCTGCCGGCCGACCTCGTCGGCACGATGATCTACAACCAGCAGACGGCCGCGTTCACCGTCCGCAAGGGGCCCATCTTCGCGAACATCGTCCTCGCGGACGAAATCAACCGCGCCCCCGCCAAGGTCCAGTCCGCCCTCCTGGAGGCCATGGCCGAGCGCCAGGTCACCATCGGCGACCAGACCTTCGGCCTGCCGTCTCCCTTCCTCGTGCTGGCCACCCAGAACCCCATCGAGCAGGAGGGCACCTACCCCCTCCCCGAAGCCCAGGTGGACCGCTTCATGCTCAAGGTGAAGGTGGGCTACCCGACCCGTGATGAAGAGAAGGTCATCATGGACCGCATGGCCGGGGGCTCGTCGCCCAAGGCCCAGCGGGTCATCGCGCTGGAGCACCTGGTCCGCGCGCGCGAGCTCGTCCACGCCATCTACATGGACGAGAAGGTCAAGGACTACATCCTCAACGTGGTGTTCGCCACGCGCGAGCCCGCGCGCTACGGCCTCAAGGACCTGGCGGACTACATCCAGTTCGGCGCGTCGCCGCGCGCCACCATCGCGCTCGCGCAGGCGGCCCGCGCGCACGCGTTCCTTCGCCACCGGGGCTTCGTCACCCCGGAGGACGTGAAGGCCATTGCCTTCGACGTGCTCCGCCACCGCATCGCGATGACCTACGAGGCGGAGGCCGAGGAGCTCACCCAGGAGAAGATCATCCAGCGCGTCTTCGACCGCGTGGAAGTCCCCTGAAAGGCCTCCGGTAAGAGCGCGCCCGTGCTGCCCAAGGACCTCATCCGCCGCATCCGCAAGCTGGAGATCCGCACCCGCAAGGTGGTCTCCGACATGCTGGCGGGCCAGTACCACTCGGTGTTCAAGGGCCGCGGCATGGCCTTCTCCGAGGTGCGCCAGTACCAGCCCGGCGACGAGATCCGCTTCATCGACTGGAACGTCACCGCGCGCATGAACGAGGCCTTCATCAAGGTCTTCACCGAGGAGCGCGAGCTCACGGTGATGCTCCTGGTGGACGTGTCCGCCTCCAACGAGTTCGGCTCCAAGGACCGCACCAAGGCGGAGGTCGCCGCGGAGGTGGCCGCGCAGATCGCGTTCAGCGCCATCGCGAACAACGACCGCGTGGGGCTCATCCTCTTCTCGGACCGGGTGGAGAAGGTCGTCCCGCCGCGCAAGGGCCGCATGCACGTGCTCAGGCTGGTGAGCGACATCCTCACCTTCAAGCCGAAGGGCCACGGCACGGACCTGTCCGCGGGGCTCACGTACCTGACGCAGGTGTCCAAGCGGAAGGCCGTGACGTTCCTGGTGTCGGACTTCATGGCCACGGGCTACGAGAAGCCGCTGCGCCTGGTGGGCCGCCGCCACGACCTGGTGCCGGTGGTCATCGAGGATCCGCTGGAGCACCGCTTCCCCAGCCATGGCCTGGTGGAGATGGAGGACCCGGAGACGGGCGAGCGCTTCGTGGTGGACACCAGCTCCACCGCAGTGCGCGGGCGGTTCATGCGCGCCATGCAGGCCCAGCGCGACGAGCGCCGCAAGCTGTTCAAGAAGCTGGAGCTGGACCACGTGGAGCTGCGCGCGGGCGACGACCACGGCAAGGCGCTGGCGAACTTCTTCCGCGCGCGGGCCCGGAGGATGGCGGCATGAGACGCGCGCTCGCCCTCGCGGCCGTCCTCTTCGTCAGCGCGCCGGCGGCCCGGGCCCTGGCCCAGGCCCCCGCCGCGCCCAGGGCTCCCGTGGCCCCGCAGACGGTGGAGCCCACGGGCGCGTCCGCGCGGGTGGAGCCGGAAGAGGTGCACATCGGCGAGCCCTTCACCTACCAGGTGACGCTCACGCACCCGAAGGGCCAGCGCTATGAGCTGGTGGCGCCCACCGGCGAGGGCCCGGTGGAGCTGCTCCAGCAGACGCGCCAGCGCCAGGACAACGCCAACGACGCGACCACGACGTTCGGCCTGCGCTTCTCCGCGTTCGAACTGGGCAGCGTGCAGCTGCCGGACCTCACCTTCGACGTGGCGACGCCGGAGGGGCCGCGCCGGTTCGTGCTCAAGGGCCGGACGGTGGAGGTGGCCTCCACGCTGCCGCCGGACGCGCAGGGCCAGGGCGCGGAGCTGTTCGACTACCAGCCCCCGCAGGAAGTGCCCATCCGTTCCTGGACGCTGCTCTACGCGCTGGCGGTGGCGCTGGCGGTGGGCGCGGCCGTCTGGGCGCTGGTGCGCTGGTGGCTGAACCGGCCGAAGCGCGAGAAGGTCGTCCCGCTGCTGCCGCTGGACGTGCGCGTGCGCCAGTCCCTGGACGCGCTCCAGCGCGAGGACCTGCCCGCTCGCGGCCACGTGAAGGACTTCTACTTCCGCCTCTCTGAAATCGTGCGTGGCTACCTGGGCGAGCGCTACGGCTTCGAGGCCCTGGAGTGCACGTCGTCCGAGCTGATGGCGTCCCTGCGCAAGCTGCACACGCCAGGGCTGCCGGAGGACGCGCTGATGCGCTTCGTCTCCGAGTCGGACATGGTGAAGTACGCCCGCGCCGACGCCTCCCCCGAGTCCTGCAAGCAGGCGCTGGCCTTCGGCTACGACCTGCTCGCGAAGACGTACGTCCCTCCCGCTCCCCCCAAGCCCGATGCTGCCCCCGGACCTCGCGTTCAATAACCCGGAGGCGCTCTGGGCCCTGCTCCTGGCGCCGCTGCTGCTGGCGCTCGCGTTCTGGGAGCGCAAGCGCCGCGCCACGCTGCGCTTCTCCGCCGCGCACGTCTTCGCGAAGGGCGGCCGGGGCTTGCGCGCATACCTCCTGCCGCTGCTGCCCATCCTGCGCGTCGCGGCGCTGGTGGCGGCGGTGGTGGCCATCGCCCGGCCCCAGTCGCGCGACTCGCGCGTGCGGGATTTGTCGGTGGAGGGCATCGACATCGTGGTGGCGTTGGACCTGTCCACGTCCATGGAGGCCGGTGACTTCCGTCCGCAGAACCGCCTCAACGTGGCCAAGGAGGTGCTGACCGACTTCATCTCCAGCCGCGTGAACGACCGCCTGGGCCTGGTGGTGTTCTCCGGCGCCGCGTACACGCAGGCCCCGCTGACGCTGGACTACGGCGTGTTGAAGGAAGTGCTCAAGCAGCTGCGCACCCGCGTGCTGGAGGACGGCACGGCCATTGGAGACGCCATCGCCACGTCGCTCAACCGCCTGCGCGACTCGGACGCGAAGAGCCGCGTGGTGGTGCTGATCACCGACGGCGACAACAACGCCGGGAAGATCTCCCCGCTGGACGCGGCGAACATGGCCGCGTCGCTCCACATCCCCATCTACACCATCCTCGTGGGCAAGGGCGGCAAGGTGCCCTTCCCGCAGGGCACGGACCTGTTCGGCAACACCGTGTGGCGCGAGACGGAGATCCCCATCAACCCGGAGCTGATGCAGGACATCTCGGACCGCACCGGCGGCGAGTACTACCGCGCCACCGACCCCGAGGGCCTCAAGCAGGGCCTCCAGAAGGTGCTGGACTCGCTGGAGCGCTCGAAGCTGATGGAGGGCGGCGCCAGCGCCACGTACAAGGAGAACTTCCACCCGTTCCTGCTGGTGGCCTTCGGGCTCGCCGCGCTGGAGCTGCTGCTGCGCGCCACCTTCCTGCGGGTGTTCCCATGATGCCCACGCTGGAGGCCTGGCGCTTCACGCTCCTGGGCTATCAGGTCGGCCTGGCGCAGCCGGTGTTCCTGGCGCTGTTCCTGGTGGGCCTGCTGTTGGGGCTGCTCGCGCTGATGAAGGCGCTGGGCCGCAGGACGCGGCTGTCGGCGCTCATCGCGGAGCGCCACGTGGCGACGCTTGCGCCCGGCGTGTCCGTGTGGCGGCCGGCGGTGCAGGGCAGCCTGTATGGCCTGGGACTGATGCTGTTCGGGCTCGCGCTCGCGCAGCCCCAGTGCGGCACGAAGAGCGAGCTGACGAAGCGCCGGGGCATCGACGTGGTGGTGGCGCTGGATGCGTCCAAGTCCATGCTCGCCCGGGACGTGCAGCCCAGCCGGCTGGACCGCGCGCGGCTGGAGCTCAACACGCTGCTGGATGAGCTGAAGGGCGACCGCGCGGGCCTGGTGGTGTTCGCGGGGGACGCGTTCGTGCAGTCGCCGCTCACGTCGGACTACTCGGCGGTGAAGCTGTTCCTGCGCGCGGTGGATCCGGACGTGATGCCCCAGGGCGGAACGAACGTGGGCGCGGCGCTGCGGCTGGCCAAGCAGGTGCTGGACAACGCGGACCGGGGCTCCAAGGACCGCGTGGTGGTGCTGCTGTCGGACGGGGAGGACCTCACGGGCGAGGTGCGCGAGGCCACGGAGGCCCTCAAGGATGCGCACGTGCAGGTGCTCGCGGTGGGCGTGGGCTCGGACTCCGGAGAGCCCATCCCCGTCTACGACCGGCGCGGCGAGTTCGTGGACTACAAGAAGGACTCCAACGGCGACACGGTCATCACGCGCCTGGACCGCGCGGGCCTCACGGCCATCGCGGACGCCACGGGCGGCGCCTTCTTCTACCAGCCCAACGGCGTGGCCATGGGGCAGGTGGTGGAGCGCATCGACCAGATGCAGAAGAGCGAGCTGGAGAGCCGCGTGACCGTCCGCTACGACGAGCGCTTCCAGTGGTTCGCCATTCCCGGCCTGGTGTTGCTGGTGCTGGGCATGGCGCTCATCCCTTCGCGCCGGAGGGCCGCATGAGCACGCAACCGGTGCGGCGGCGCGCGGCGCGAGCGATGGCGGTGGGCCTGGCGGGATTGCTGGCGCTGCCTGCGCCCGCGTGGGCGGTGGGGCCGCTGGAGAAGGACCACCCGCTGGTGCAGCGCGGGCGCGAGGCCTACGCGGCCGGGCGCTATGAGGACGCGCTCAAGGACTTCGAGGCCGCGAAGAAGGAGCGGCCCAATGATCCGGCGGTGGAGTTCAACCGCGCGGACGCGCTCGCGAAGCTGGGCCGCACGGCGGAGGCGCGCGAGGCCTTCAAGCAGGTGGCGGAGTCCTCGCGTCAGCCCGACCTGGCGCAGAAGAGCTGGTACAACCTGGGCAACCTCGCGGCCACGGCGGGCGACCGCTCGGAGGCGCTCAAGTCCTACCGCAAGGCGCTCACGCTGGACCCCACGGATCCGCAGGCCCGGCACAACTACGAGGTGGTGCTGCGCAACCTGCCGCCGCCCCAGAACGGCCCGGATGGTGGCACCGACGGAGGCCAGGACGGCGGCAACGACGGCGGACGTCCGGATGCGGGCGAGGACGGCGGCCGGAAGGGTGATGGCGGCACGCCTCAGGACGGCGGCCAGGACGGCGGCGCGGATGGCGGCGCCGACGCAGGCCAGGACGGTGGCGCGGACGGCGGCCAGGACGGCGGCGCGCAGGACGGTGGTGCCGACGGCGGCGCGGATGGCGGCGGCGGGGATGCGGGCCCCGGTGACGGTGGCATGGATGGCGGCACGGATGGTGGCGGGGATGCGGGGCCCGGTGACGGCGGCGCGGATGGCGGCGCGGACGGGGGCCAGGGCGAGGGCGACGGTGACTCGCGCGATGGCGGCACGGACGGTGGCAGCGATGCCGAGCAGGAGACAGAGGCCAACCCGCGCGACGGCGGAAGTTCGCCGGGTGACGTCGACCGGCAGGAAGCGGAGCGCCTGCTGGATGCGATGAAGCAGAACGAGAAGAATCTCCAGCTCTGGCGTTTCCAGCAGAAGAAGAAGCCGAGGAAGCCCAATGAGAAGGACTGGTAGCGGTCGCACGGCGCTGCTCGCCGTGCTCGCCCTCCTCGCCACGGCGCCGGCGTGGGCGGCGGACATCGAGTTCTACCAGACGGTGGACCGCAACGAGGTGGGCACCGACGACACCTTCCGGCTCACCGTGGTGGTGGTGGACGCGCCGTCCAACGCCCAGGTGCGCCTGCCCGAGTCCAACGACTTCGAGGTGCTCTCCTCGTCGCGCGGCAGCCAGCGCTCCATCTCGCTGTCCGGCGGCGGCCCCGCCGTCATCCAGGACATCACCCGCCACGAGCTGCTGATGCGTCCGCTGCGCGCGGGCAAGCTCACCATTCCGCCCGCGACGCTCACCGCGGGCGGGCGCACGTACCGCACGGACCCCGTGCCGATGACCGTTCGCGAGGGCCGCGCGGGCAACGCGCCCCAGGCGCAGCAGGGCGGCCGGCCGCAGCTGCCGGATCCGTTCCGCAACTTCCGCAACATGCCGGATCCGTTCGGGGACGACGACTCCGACCTGAGGGACGACGAGCCGGTGATTCCGCGCGGGGACTCGGACCTGTTCCTGCGCGCGAGCCTGGACCGCGACGACCTCTACGTGGGCGAGCAGGCCACGCTGTCGCTCTACATCTACTCGCGCGTGGACCTGTCCAGCGTGGACGCCGTGACGATGCCGAAGCTGGAGGGCTTCTGGACGGAGGAGGTGGAGAGCCCCACGCAGCTCACGGGCGAGCAGAAGGTCGTGGACGGCATTCCCTACCGCGCCTACCTGCTGCGCCGCCGCGCGCTCTTCCCGGTGAAGTCCGGCACGCTGCTCATCACCCCGGCGGAGGCGGACATCACCACGGGCTTCCTCTTCGCGGGCCACCGCGTGCACCGCGTCTCCAACGGCCTGAAGGTGAAGGTGCGCCCGCTGCCGAACGGCGCGCCGCCGAACATGTCCAACGCGAACGTGGGCTCGTGGCGCATGTCGCTGGACATGTCGCAGACGCGCGTGGAGCTGGGCCAGCCCATCACGGTGAAGGTCATCCTGGAGGGGCAGGGCAACGTGAAGAACGTCACCCCGCCCAAGCTCACCGGCCCGGCCTCGCTGAAAATCTACGAGCCGACGACGACGGACAAGCTCGCGCCCAACCGCAACCGCATCCAGGGCCGCCGCGTGGTGGAGTACCTGGTGATGCCGCAGCGCACGGGCACCTTCACGCTGCCGGAGCTGCGCTTCCCCTACTTCGACCCCGTGCGGCGCCAGTACGAGGTGGCGCGCACGGACCCGGTGACCGTCACGGTGGAGGCGGGCGCGGGCGGCGTGTCGTCGCTGCCGTCGACGATGACGCCGTCGCAGGTGGCGGACGCGGCCAACGAGCAGAAGAACGTGCTCACCACCGGAGGCCTGCGTCCGGTGCGCGCGCAGGCGCACTTCGTGGGGCCGTCGCAGCCCGTGTGGATGCGGCCCTTCTTCGTCGCGGGCGTGCTGGCGCCGCTGGGCCTGCTGGCGGGCGTGGCGTTCGTGGGCGGCATGCGCGGCCGGCTGGCCACCCGCTCGGAGGCGGGCCGGAGCCGTCAGCAGGCGAAGGCCGCGCGCAAGCGGTTGGCGGAAGCGGAGAAGCTCAAGGCGGGGGCGGACGCGGGCGCGTTCTACGTGGAGGTGGAGCGGGCCATGACGGGCTTCCTGGAGGCGCAGCTGGGCTTCCCCGTCGGCGGGCTGACGCGCGAGGCGCTGGGCGAGAAGCTGGCGGCGGCGGGCGTGGACGCGGAGCGGCGCTCGCGCGTGCTCTTCGTGCTGGAGGCGTGCGACCTGGGCCGCTACGGCGGCGGGGTGGAGCCGGGGGAGCGGCGCAAGGTGCTGGCGACGGCGGCGGCGGTGATGGAAGGGTGGGCGTGATGAGCGACGCGTCGACGCAGGGCTACTACACCGCCGAGGAGGCGGAGGCCGTCTTCCAGCAGGCCAACGACGCGTACGGGCGCGAGGACTACGCCACCGCGCAGGCCCACTACGAGAAGCTCCTGGCCCACGGCTTCGGCGGGCCCGACGTGCTCTACAACCTGGGCACCACGCACCTGGCCCGGGGCGACCTGGGCCGCGCGGTGCTGGCGCTGGAGCAGGCCCGGAAGCAGGGCGGACGCGCCGCGGACCTGGAGGCCAACCTGGCCCTGGCGCGCGCGCGGCAGGTGGACAAGGTCGTGGGCGCCTCCGCGGACGAGGCCTTCCTTCCCCGGCTGGCGGCCGCGACGGACGGCGAGGCCGTGACGTGGGTCTTCTTCGTCGCGTGGCTGGTGGGCTTCGCGCTGCTGCTCTTCCGGCGCCTCTTCCCCGCCATGCGCCGCACGGTGGTGGCGGTGGTGGCGGGCCTCTGCCTCACGGCCGCGGTGCCGGCGGCGCTGCTCCTGGCCGCGCACATCTGGGTGCACCAGAACGTGCATGAGGCCGTGGTGCTGTCGCCTACGCTGGTGGCGAGGGAGCTGCCGCGCTCGGAGGGGCGCTCCCTCTTCGAGGTGCACGCCGGCCTGAAGGTGCAGCTCCTGGAGGAGACGGGGAAGTACGTGCGCATCCGCCTGCCCAACGGCCTGGAGGGCTGGGCCGAGCGCGACGGCGTCTCCGAAATCTAGGCGGGGCCGGAACGACCCCCGCCCGTGGAGGAATCCAGCAGCGGACCGCTTTCGTACAGAGGAGCGGCAGGGAGGCGTCGCTTCGCTGGACGTCGCCAGGGCAATGGCCTACGAGGGGCCCCCGGGGAAACCATGGCTGGCAACGCGCAGGCGCCCTTTCACATCCTCCTCGTCGAGGACGAGCCCGTCATCCGCGAGCTGGTGCGCTCCATGTTGAGCGACGGCACGGTGGACGTGGTCTGCGCGGCCAATGGCATTGAAGGCCTGAAGCTGGCCCGGGACCGGACCTTCCACCTCATCCTGATGGACGTGGTGCTGCCGCAGCTGGACGGCGTCTCCGTGTGTCGCATCCTGAAGAGCGACCCGGCCACGGCGAAGGTGCCGCTCTACATGCTCACCGCGAAGGCGAAGAAGGCGGACGTGGAGAGCGCGACGCAGGCGGGCGCGGACGGGTACATCCACAAGCCCTTCCGCGGCGCGGAGCTGATGAACCTGGTGGAGCGGCTGCGCGCGGCCCGCTCGGCCGCGGACTGACGCTCCACCGGAGGCGCTTACGGCAGGTGCGGGTGGAGGAAGCGGGCGAGGGCGATGAGGTCGTCCCAGTCCAGCTCGCCGAACTCCAGCGCGACGCCGTCCACCTCCCGGCGGCGGATGGTGCACATGGTGACGAGCTCGCGGTCGCCCGGCAGCGGCAGGGCGATGGTGAGCGCGCGCTGCGTGTCCGCGGGGTGGGCCTGGAGGAACAGGCCGTTCATGGAGATGTCGCGAGCCTGCGCGGTCACGGTGCGGCCCGACAGGAGCACCTTGACCTGGAGCCGGGCTTCGACGCGCGGGTGGTAGCGCTCGCGCTCGTTCGGACGGGGGCCGTTGGAGGGGTTCATCATCGGGGGACTCACCTTCACGTGCGACAGGACGCGACAACTCTGAGGCAGGTTGGAGCACTGGCAAGTTTTCGGGTTTTCGTCCGCCGTCCCGCGCCGTGGACCTGGCGCCCGCGCACGCGAGACGCCTCGCGCTGAAGCGAAGGGATGTGTCCCTGTCGTTTCAAGGAGTTGGCCCTTGGCACGGACGGTGGATGGCAGCCCCGGCGAATCCCTGCCGGAGGCACCTCTTGGAAGACCGTCGCATCCCGTCGTTGAGCATCGCCCCGTCCATCGAGCGCCAGACGCCGAAGACGGAGTTCGGCCCCACGCTGGCGCGAGCGGCGCGAGAAGTGGTGCGCACGGGCGCGGGGCTCGTGGGGGGCATGTTGCCGTCAGGCCCCATCTCCAGCGCGGTGGTGTCCTCGCTGAGCGGGACGGTGTCCGCGGCGGTGCCGGTGGAGGCGGTGTCGTCGGTGCCGGCGGCGGGCGGCGCCTCCGCGATGTCGGCGCGCGCGAGCACGGCGGGCCTGGCGGCTTCGACGGGGAAGGGCGACGCGTGGGACCTGCTGGAGGCGCAGAAGCTGATGGCCGAGGACGGCCAGAAGTTCAACGTGGCCTACCTGTCGCTCCAGAACGAGATGCAGAAGGAGAGCCGCGAGCACAACGCCATCTCCAACATCATGAAGGTCCGCCACGACTCGGCGAAGGCCGCCATCAACAACATCCGCTGAGGCGCGTTCGCGATGGCCATCGACAAGTTGGGAGCCGTGGGCGGTGCGGGGGCTTCGCCCGCGGTGGAGTCCGGAAGGGAGCGCTTCGGCAAGGTGCTGGACGGCGTGCGCGCGCCCTCGTCGCGTCCGGTGCCTGTGACCACGGAGGGGCCGCCGAAGCCGGTGCGCACGCCCACCGAAGCCCCCGCGGGCACCTCGCGGGCGGAGGGCGTGGAGCGGGCGAAGGCGGGCTGCGCGGAGGTGAAGCCGGGCGCGCGCGTGGATTCGGTCCAGGCGGCGCGCAGCCAGCAGGCGGTGGAGATGTTGGACCGGGTGGGGCAGGCGCAGCAGCGGCTGGACCACATCCTGAAGCTCGCCGAGTCCGGCCGCACGTTCAGTCCCTCGGAGTTGCTCTCGCTCCAGGCCCACGTCTACCGCGCCAGTCAGGAGCTCGATCTCGCCGGCAAGGTCGTCGAGAAGGCCACCGGCGGCGTCAAGCAGGTCCTCCAGACCCAGGTGTGAGGAGTCCTTCGTTCCATGCGTTCCGCTCCCCTTCGTTGTCTCTGTGTCCTCCTGCTCCTGGGCGCTACCGCGTGCCGGGAGCGCATCCAGCACGGCCTCGACGAGCGTCAGGCCAACGAGCTGCAGACGGTGCTCGTCGAGCGGGGGCTCGACGCGCGCAAGGTGCCCGAGCCGGGCAAGAAACCCACCTGGGCCATCGAGGTGGCCGACGCGCAGTCCTCGGACGCGGTGCGCATCCTGTCGGAGCTGGGGCTGCCCCGGCTCGCCGCGGAGGCGGGCTGCGACGTGTTTGGCGGAAGCGGGCTCGTGCGCTCGCCGCTGGAGGAGCAGGTCTGCCGCGTCCGGGGCATGGAGCGCGAGCTGGAGAAGACGCTCCAGACGGTGGACGGCGTGCTGCTGGCGCGCGTGCACCTGGTGGTTCCTCCTCCTCCGAGGCCGGGGCAGGCCCCCACGCCTTCGAAGGCCTCGGCCATGCTTCGCACGGCGCCCGGCCAAGCGGCGCGCGTGCGCAAGTCGGCGGACACGTTGCGCGAGCTCCTCGCGGGAGGCGTGGAGGGGCTGTCACCGGAGGCGGTGTCGCTGCTGGTGGACGAGGTGACGACGCACGTGGAGACACCCTCGCCCAGGGGCGGGCCCGTCCCTCTGCGGTTGCGCGTCCTGCTCGCCCTGTTGGGAGTGCTGGTGACGGGGCTGTCCGGGGCGCTCGTCTGGACGACGCTGCGCTGGCGGCACTACCAGGCCCTGGCGCAGCAGCCTCCCGCGGCGCCGCCCGCGCCGCCCACCCCCGCGCGTCCGGTGGTGACGCCGGGCCCCTCGCGCAAGCTGGCCTGAGCACGCCATGGGTGCCATGGAAACCACACGCGTGGGACGGGCGCTGCGCATGGCCCGGAAGCTCCTGCCCGCGAAGAAGGAAGTGCCGAGGGCCACGGTGGCGGACGTCACGCTGCCTGCGTTGTCCCTGCCCCTGGAGCGCATCGCGCTGGTCGTCTGCGTGCTGGCGAAGGAGCGTGCCGCGGAGCTGCTGGGAGGACTGGTGGATGCCGAAGCCGGAAGGGCGCTGCGCCATCTGGAGCGCCTCGCCGCCATGCCCTCCGCGCAGCGGCAGGCCAAGGTGGCGGTGGAGTTCGGCGAGCGAGCGGACGCCGCGAACAGGCTGGCGCTCTTCCTGGAGGCGGCTCCCGAAGCCCTGCGACAGGAAGCCCTTCGAGGCCTTCCGCCGTACCACCGCAGCCGTTTTCCCCAGTGGGAAGAGGCCGCACCGCGAACAGACGCCGCGCCGGCCCTGACCGCCCTGGCGGAGCGGCGCATCCGTGAGGCCCTGCGCTGAACGGGTCCTTCCGTGGAGAGGCATCCCGAACCGGGAACACGGCATCCCGATGACGGACCTCCACCTCCAGCCAACCCCCTGATTCCACGAGGCGCCCCCCTGGCCATGGCCGTGCACAGGGGGCGTGTGCCCATCGCCGTCCCGGAGCCCCGGATGCAAACGAATCCCGTCAGGTCCCCCAGCGCCTCGAAGAAGCCCACGCGGCCCTTCCGCCCGGGAGCGCGCCGGCTGACGCGCGCCCACCTGGTGCTGGGACAGAGGCCTCAGGTGGGACGATGGGGCGCGGAGCTCCTGCGCGATGTAGGCGCGGCGCTGGCGCGGGACCTGGGCGCGGCGGTCGAGGTGGAGGGGCACCTGGTGCAGGCGGCGGTCCAGCCGGAGCGCGAGCTGGCGGTGGGAATGGTGTTCGCGCTGGTGGAGCTGTCGGCGGTCGGGGGCACCGCCATCGTGGAACTGGAGGTCCCGCTGGTCTTCGCGGCGCTGGCGAGGCTGGCGGGGACGGGACTGCGTCCGGCTCCCGTGACGGAGCTGACCCGGCTGGAAGAGTCCACGCTGGTGTACCTGCTGCTCTCCGCCCTGGCCGCGATGCGCGGGCAAGGCGAATGGGTGCGAAGGCTGGGGCCTCGTTTGTCCGCGGTGTCGATGCGGCGCGGTGACGTGCTGACGCGAGTCGACCCGGGCCAGCCCTATGTGGCCGTGCTGCTGACGGCAACGGTGGAGGGCGCGACGGTGGGTGGCCGGGTGCTGCTGCCCGCCCGTGCCGTGCAGACCGCGTTTCAGGAACTGCCCGTGGAGTCAGGAGGTGTCATCGCGTCCCAGGTGCTGGCCGCATCGATCCCCGCGCGGTGCCTCGTGGGACGCAGTCCGTTGCAGGCCGCGGCCGTGGACGCGCTGTCCGCTGGAGACGTCGTGCTCTTCGAGGACGTGCGTCTCCGGGACGGCCGGGTGGAGGGCCCGGGGCGGTTGATCACCCGCGGCTTCGCGCTCCGGGGCGAGTTTCGCATGGAAGGTTTTTCGACAGGGAGCGTGTACTCGCACGCGGCCCGACTGGAGTCGGACATGGTGGCGACGAACAAGCGGAGCGAGGCGATGCCGCCGCTCCCGGTGGATGTGGAGATCGAGCTGACGCGGTTGCAGCTGCCCCTGTCGGAGCTGGCAACGCTGAAGCCGGGCACGTTGCTGCCCCTGCACGTGAACGCGAGCAGCCCCGTGCTGCTGCGCGTGGGGGACCGCGTGGTCGCGCGTGCGGAGTTGGTGGAGATCGAAGGCGAAGTGGGCGCCCGCATCCTGGCGTTGCTGCCGTGAGCACCCCCGTGAACACGTGGCTGTCCTCGTTCTCTCCACGCGGCAGGCTGCTGCTCGCGTCGGCCTTGTTGCTGGGCCTGGCGACACTCGCGCCTTTGGGAGGACTGTCGCTGGTGAGCACCTCTCGCCTGTTGGTGGGTTCGATGGCGTTGGCGGGTCTGGGCTGGGTGCTGCTCCGCAAGGGAGGCGTCGCTGGGAATGGCGATGCGGCAGTCGCGGAGCCCCTGAGCATCGTCGCGCGGACGGGGCTCTCACCGCGTTGCGGGCTCGCGCTCGTGGAGGCGGATGGGCGGCGGTACCTCGTGGCCTACGGCGACACCTTCGCGGAGATCCATGAGCCCCGGGCCGTGGCGGTTCCTCCTGACGCATCCTCCCGGCAGGCGGTGAAGCCTCGGACGGACCTGGAGCCGACGGTGCTCTTCCCCCGCACGCGACAGCGCCGGATGACGTGTGATGCTTCCCGGAAGCGGGGTGGGGGATGAAGGTGCTCGGATTGGGATGTGGCGTGTTCCTGCCCGCGCTGGCATTCGCCTCGGAGCCGTCCCTGGCGCAGGCCTCATATGCCGGCAGCCCGCTGGCGATGATGGGGATGCTCGCGCTCCTGTCGCTGCTGCCGTTCGCGGTGCTGATGCTGACGAGCTTCTCGAAGATCGCCGTGGTGCTCTCCCTGGCCCGCTCGGCGATGGGCACGCAGCAGGCACCGCCGACGCTGGTGCTCACCGGGCTCGCGGTGGTGCTGACGGGGCACATCATGGCGCCGGTGATGGAGCGCATGTACGACGCGGGCCAGGCGGCCTACGACGAGGTGCACTCCGGAGCGCAGGTCCTCTCCGCCGCGAAGCAGGTGACGGATCCCCTGCGAGCCTTCCTCATGAAGCACGGCAGCCCGGAGGAGCGGGCTCGCTTCGTGGACCTGGCCCGCGAGCTGCGTCCGCCGGAGGAGTCCGAACAGGTGCAGGAGACGGACCTGTTCGTCGTCATCCCGGCCTTCGTCATCACCGAGCTGAAGGAGGCCTTCCAGATTGGCTTCATCGTCTTCCTGCCGTTCCTGGTGCTCGACATGGTCATCGCCAATGTGTTGCTCGCGTTGGGGATGCAGACGCTGTCGCCGGGGCAGGTGAGCCTTCCCTTCAAGATCCTCCTCTTCGTCGCCGTGGATGGCTGGGCCCTGCTCGCGCGGGGACTCATCCTCGGCTACCGGTGACGCCATGACCCAGGACGTCCTGCTCACCCTGGGGCGTGAAGCCCTGCTGTTGATGGTGCTCGCCTCGTTGCCGCCCATTGGCGCCAGCCTGCTCGTGGGCTTCCTGATGAGCCTCTTCCAGGCGACGACCCAGCTGCAGGAGAGCACGCTGTCGGTGGTGCCCAAGCTGTGCGCGGCGGTGCTGTCCCTGGTGTTCGCGGGGCCGTGGATCGCCGGACAGCTCACACGCTTCACCCAACAGCTGCTCATGCTCATCGCGGAGGTCGCGCTGTGAACCCGGAGGTCTTGGGTGAACAACTCCTCGAACTGGGACCGCACATGGTCGCGGCGGCGCTGTGCGCGGCGCGGCTCCTGCCCATCGCGTTCCTCTGTCCGTTGCTGGGAGGACAGGCCGCGCCGACGACGGTCAGGCTGGGGCTGGTGTTCGCGCTGTCGCTCTTCCTGCACATCGAAGCGGGCGTGGAGTTCAGCGGAACGGTGGAGACGCCCGTGGTGATGGCGGTGCTCGTGGTGCGAGAGCTGGCCTACGGCGTCTCCGTGGGGCTCGTGTCCGCGCTGCCCTTCGACGCGGCGAGGATGGGAGGCCGCTTCATCGACCTGTTCCGGGGGACCTCCGCGGAGGCGAGTCTGCCGCTGGCGGGGAGCCGCGAGTCGGCCACGGGGGACGCGCTCTACCACCTGCTGGTGGCGAGGGTGGTGTCGGGAGCGCTCTTCCCCGTGGTTCTCTCCGCCCTGCTGAGCGGCTTCGGAGTGGTGCGGCTGGGGGCCTTCGTGCCCACGGAAGCCTCGGCGCTGCATGTCGTGGTGATGGTGGGCGGCGCGATGGCCACGGGGCTCGCGGTGGGGGCCCCGGTGGCGGCCGCGGCGCTCGCGGTGGATGGCTTCCTGGGCATGGCCTCGAGGGCCGCGTCGGCGGCGAACCTCCAGGAGATGGGGGCTCCGCTGAGAATCCTCGGGGGCGGCGCGCTGCTGTGGCTGGGCGTGGGGCTGCTGTGTGAGCGGCTGCTCGCGGGCGTGGCTTCGACGGAGGGGGCGCTGGCACTGCTGGGCGAGGCCTCGCGATGAGCGGCGAGAAGACGGAACAGCCCACCGCGAAACGGCTGCGCGAGGCCCGGCGCAAGGGCCAGCTTCCTCGAAGCCGGATGTTCTCCTCCAGCGCGACGACCTTGGGTGGGCTGCTCGGCTTCATCGCGTTCGCGCCCGAGGGCTTCGTCAGGCTGAAGGACTGGGCCGCGAGGTTGATGCTGGAACAGACCTTCGCGGGAGCATGGGAGGAGGGCGCCTGGGTCGCGGCCCGGCTGTGCGGGCCTGCCTTGGGAGGCGCCTTCGTCGCATCCCTGGCGGTCTCCGTGGCCACCGTGGGTTTCGAATGGGATGCCAGCCATGCCGCGCCGAAATTCGAGCGCATCAATCCCATCTCGGGCCTCAAACGCCTCTTCAGCGTCCGGCCGCTGGTCGAGCTGGGCAAGGCGCTGCTCGTGGCGGCACTGCTGGCCCTCATCGTCTGGAACGAGGTGGAGGAGGTGGGGCCCGATGCCCTGCGGACCGCGTGGCTGGAGGGAGCCCGGGGCCTGGACTTCCTCGTCGGCCGTCTGGCTGCGCTGGTGACTCGCCTGGGGTGGGTGGTGCTGGGGTGCGGCGCCGTGGACTACGCGCTCGCGTGGCGCAGGCACCGGCACGAGCTGATGATGACCCGCGAAGAGATCAAACGGGAGCACAAGGAGAGCGAGGGCGACCCGCGTCACAAGGGACAACGGCGGGCCCTGCATCGCCAACTGGCGCAGGGTGGTCCGGCACGTGGAGTGCAGAAGGCCACCGCCGTGATCGTCAACCCCACGCACATCGCGGTCGCGCTCCGCTACGACGCGGGCGAATGCGACGCGCCCTACCTCGTGGCCAAGGGCCGTGAACAGGACGCGCTCGTGCTCAAGGAGGAAGCGCGCCGGCAGGGCATCCCCGTGGTCCGGGACGTGCCGCTGGCCCGCAGCCTCATCCACTTCGACGTCGGAGAGTCCATCCCCGAGGAGCTGTACCAGGCGGCCGCGGTCGTGTTGCGGACCGCGATGGAGCTTCGCGAGCCGGACGACCGTCCACGGAGACAGACGTGATGCCCCCCTTCCTGAAGGTCTCGCTGAAGGCCCGCCAATCCTCCCAGGTCGTCCTCGCCGTGGCGATGGCGGCGGTGCTGGGCGCACTCATCATCCCGCTGCCCGCGTGGCTCCTTGACGTGGGGCTCGCGGTGAATCTGGCCGCGGCGGTGGCGCTGCTGGTCGCGGCGCTGAACGCGAAGGACGCGCTGCGGGTGACGTCGTTCCCCACCTTGCTGCTCTTCACCACGCTGTTCCGGCTGTCGCTCAACGTGTCGTCCACGCGGCTGGCCCTCTCCGAAGGCCATGCGGGCGAGGTCATCCAGTCCTTCGGCGAGTTCGTGGTGCGGGGCGACTACGTGGTGGGCGCGGTGGTGTTCGCCATCCTGACGCTCGTGCAGTTGCTGGTGGTGACCAAGGGCGCGGAGCGGGTCGCGGAGGTGTCCGCCCGCTTCACGCTGGACGCCATGCCCGGCAAGCAGATGTCCATCGACGCGGACCTGCGCGCGGGCGCCATCGACCAGACGATGGCCCGGCGGCGCAGGCGCGACCTGGAGCGCGAGTCGCAGATGTTCGGCGCCATGGACGGCGCGATGAAGTTCGTGAAGGGCGATGTCATCGCGGGCCTCGTCATCGTCGCGGTGAACCTGCTGGGCGGCACCCTCATTGGCGTGTTGCAGAACGGGCAGTCGTTCTCAGAAGCCGCCGCCACCTTCGCCCTCATCGCCATCGGCGACGGGCTCGTGTCCCAGGTGCCCTCGCTGTGCATCGCGGTGGCTGCGGGGCTTGTCGTCACGCGGGTGGCGGCGGAGAAGGAGGAGGACTCGCTCGGGACGGAGATCGGCTCCCAGTTCTTCGGCGACTACCGCACGCTGACCACCGTCGCGGGCCTGTGTGTCGCGCTGGCCCTGATGCCGGGCATGCCGCACCTGACGTTCCTCGCGCTGGCCGCGGGGCTCGGAGGGCTCGGGTATGCGCTGCGGGGCAAGGGCCAGGCGCCGGAGAAGGCCCCGGCGAAGGACGGGGCCTCCCCGGAAGCCGCGGCGCCCGCTGGAGCCGCGGGCAAGCCTCCGGAGAGCGCGAAGGCGCCGGTCGGGGTGACGCCGCTCACGCTCGACCTGTCCGCGCAGCTGACGCCGTTGGCGGAGGCGGACGGAGGCGCCTTCGTGCACACGGTGCTGAACACGGTGCGCGACGAGCTGTTCTTCGAACTGGGCGTGCGCATCCCGGGCATCCGGGTGCGGACCCACGCGGCCTACCTGGGCGCGGGGGAGTACCGCATCCTCCTGGATGAAGTGCCCGCAGGTGGCGGCGTGGTGCAGCCCGGGGCCCTGTACGCGCTCGTTCCTCCCGGCGAGCTGGCCTTCCTGGAGGTCCAGGCGGAGGCGGCGGTGGAGCCCGCCAGCGGGCGGCCCATCAGCCGCGTGGGAGAGGGGGCCCGCTCCCGGCTGGAGCTGGCCCAGGTGCCGCTGCGCAAGCCGTCGGAGCTCATCGCGGAGCACCTGCGGGTCGTGCTGCGCCTGCGTGCCTCCGCGCTGCTGGGACTCCAGGAGGTGCAGGGACTGCTGGAAGGACTGGAGGCCCAGTGGCCCGTGCTGGTGAAGGAAGCGCTGCAGAAGGTGCCGCTGCCGCTGCTGGTGGACGTGCTGCGGCGGCTCGTGCAGGAGCAGGTGAGCATCCGCGACCTGCGCGCCATCCTGGAGGCGCTCGTGGCGCCCACCACCGAAGGCGACGCGGCGGCCCTGGCCGAGCGCTGCCGTCAGGCCTTGCACCGCTACCTGAGCCACCAGTTCGCACCCACGGGCCCGCTGTACGCATACCTCGTGGATCCGGAGGTGGAGGACGTGCTGCGCGCCAGCGGTCCGCGGGGGGCCGCGCCAGAGCCGGAGCGCATCCTGGAGATATTGGAAGGAGTGCGGCAGATCGCCAGCGGGGGCCGGGCGGTGCTGCTCGCGGCCCCGGACATCCGCCGCCCGCTGCGCAAGCTGTGCGAGGGCCCGTTCCCGGACGTGGCGGTGCTCACCTACGGCGAGCTGGACGGGGACCTGCAGATTCGCCCCATTGGCCGGCTTTCGCCGGTCGCCGTGGGGCGGTGAGGCCTAGAGGGTGCCGGTGCCGCTGCTGCCCTTGAACTCGGAGGAGGGCGGCAGGTCTGACTGGGCCTGCAGCGGCGCGGGGCGGTTGACCCGGTCGCGCAGCTCCTTGCCCGTGCGGAAGAGCAGGCCGCGCTTGGGCTTCACCGGGATGACCTGGCCCGTCTTCGGATTGCGGCCCTGGTAGCCCTGGTAGTTCTTCACGTGGAAGGCGCCAAGCCCGCGAATCTCGATGTTCTCCCCGCGGCAGAGGGCGTCCTTCATCGACTCGAAAATCGTCTCGATGGTCGCCTCCGCCTGCTTCTGGGTCACGCCTCGTTTGGCGACGAGGATGTTGATCAGATCGGACTTGAGCATCGGACGCTCCCGCAAACCCCGTGACCCCTTGGTGACAGGGCTCTCTGGCCCGTGGTCGAGACCCGAATACATAACAGAACACCTCCTCCTTGCAAGCCGGGTAGGCTCCCAACCCTCTAAAAACGTTACGGATTTCCGCTGCTGGCCGCTGCCTTGGGGGCCTCGGGAGCGGGCGGGGCGAGCAGCCCCGGACGCAGGGGCGTCACCAGGTCCAACCAGCGGGTGCGGCGAAGCAGGTCGACCCCGGCACGGTCGGCCGCCTGGAACAGGGGTTCGAATTGTTCGAAGCCCGGGGCCTTGGGGCCGGTCCAGGTCTCGGGGCCGCCGGTGATCATCACCCCGTGCACGGCGAGCGTGGTGTCGGCGAGGGTGATGTCGGCGGGGTCCCTCGCCGGGAGCAGGCCTCCCCGGCGTGCCCGCTCCAGCAGGCGGGCTTCCACCATCCGGTCCACCACCTCGTGGACCAGTGACTCCGGCACGCGCAGCCGCGTGGCCAGCTCCCGGGGCAGGGGCGGGGTGCGGCCATCCACCCAGCACAGGGTGACGTCCTGCGCGACGCGCGCGGCCACCAGCTCGTGCGCGCGCGGGTGGGTGCCGAAGGCGAACAGGGAGTCGCGGAAGGAGACGTGCTCCACGGCGTAGGACAGCCGGGCGCCGAACAGCATCACCAGCCAGCTCACGTACACCCAGGCGAGGAACAGGGGCAGGGCGCCCAGCGACGCGTAGAGCGGGTTGTAGAGGAAGCTGCGCGCGGCGAACTCCGCGTACACCTGCTTCGCCAGCATCCACCCCAGCCCGGCCACCAGTCCGCCCGCCAGCGCCGAGCGCACGCGCACGTGGGCGTAGGGCGTCCAGAGGTACAACAGCGTCAGGCTGCCCATGGCGATGAGCGTGGTGCCCACGGCGATGAACAGCGGCGCGGAGGGCGCGTAGGTCTGCAGGAACACGCGGACCCGGCCCGTACCGGAGAAGGAGATGGCCAGGAAGATGGGCCCCAGCAGCAGCAGGCCCGCGTAGATGGCCAGCCGCGTGAGCCACGGGCGCTGGCGCCGGATGCCCCACAGCTCGTTCACCGCGCCATCGATGTGGCGCAGCAGCGAGCCCGCTGACAGCAGCACCGCGAGGAAGCCCACGCTGCCCACCGCGATGGAGTCGCCCGGGTGCAGGAACCGGTCGAGCAGGGCGGCGGACTCCTCGCTGACCCCTGGCGCCAGCACCTCGGAGATGACGAAGCGCAGCTTCCGCTGGAACTGCTCCTGGTGGAGCGTGCGCAGGAGCACGATGCCCACGGTCAGCAGCGGCACCAGCGAGAACATGCTGATGTACGTGAGGGCCGCGGCGCGCAGGCGGAGGTTCTCGCCCATGAAGCCGCGTGCCACGGTGCGCCCCGCGATGAAGATGTCCGCCGCGAAGCGGCCGCCCGACGTGGCCCCGATGGGCGCCCACGCACGGGCCGCTGTCTGGAGCGCCCAGGCCCGCGCCCGCAGCAGCGACCGCCGGGCGCGCCAGGACAGCTTCCGGGCCGTTGTCACGGCCTCCTCCCGGTGTGCTTCGCCCCCGGTGTCGCCAGGTCGCGGGAGTCCAGGAGCGTGCGAAGGCGCGGAGGCGAGCGGTTCATCCCAGGCGATTCAAATGGCCGGGACGTGGACGACGACACCCCCCGGTGTGGAAGTGCCACCGTAGCCAAACCCTGCCCCGGGGAACCAGCCCTCCCCACCCTCCCGAACGGACGTTGTCAGTCCATGTACGGGCCTCGTCCGCCTGGCTGCTCACCATGCGGGAGGACATGCCCGGCCACGCCGCCGAAGCCAGCGATGCCTTCTCCCGCAGGAGGGACGCGGAGGCCCGACAGGTCGTCGCGCACCGACGCACGCTGGATGAAAGCCGCTGCGCCAGCGCGCCCGATAGCGCGCCCCAATGCAGAAGGCCCGGCGGGGTCGCACCCACCGGGCCTTCGCTGTCACTCACGGACCGGGCTCATGGGGCCCGGTGCCGCGCAAGGGCTCAGCCTTCGCCGCCCCCTCCGGACGGCTCCGACGAGGAGCCGCCGCCGGACGCCGCGGGAGGCGTGCCGCCGCCATTGCCGCCGTTGTGGCCACCGCCGGAACCGCCGCCGCGCTCACCTCGCTCCCCGCGCTCGCCGCCGCGGTTCTCACCGCCGCCGCCGCGCTCACCGCTCCGGCCCTCGCCGCCGCGACGCTCACGGTCGCCACCGCGGTTGCGGTCACCGCCGCGCTCGGGACGCCGGCCCTCGCGACGGTCTCCACCGCCGCGCTCGCCACCGCGTTCCCCGCCGCGCTCGCCGCCACGGCCCTCGGCGCCGCCGCGGTTCTCACCGCCGCCGCGCTCACCCCGGTCGCGGTCCCGGCCACCGCCACGGCGGCCCTGGTCCTGACGGCCGCCGTAGTTGTTCTCCGGGCGGCGCTGCTGCATCGCCAGCTCGCCGTCGCCGGAGCCCGGCGACGAGGCCACCTTGTGCTCGGGGCCCGTGGCCGACCGGCCGTAGATGTCGTACTGCTCGCGGTGGTAGTTCTGCTGCGCCTTCACCTGGATGGACTTGTTGTAGCGGTCCATCAGGTGCCGCAGCTCGTTGCGCTCCTCACCCTGGAGCAGCCGCGCGACCTCCGCGTTGCAGTTGATGACCAGCGTGGAGTCCTTGTAGCCCGGCGCCTCGCGGCGGATCTCCCGGAAGATTTCGTACGCCACCGTGGTGGCCGTCTTCACGAAGCCCTTGCCGTCGCAGTACGGGCAGTCCTCGTGCAGCACGCGGCCAATGGACTCGCGCACGCGCTTGCGCGTCATCTCCACCAGGCCCAGCTCGGAGATGCGCAGCACGTTCGTCTTGGCCTTGTCCCGGCCCAGCGCCTCCTGCAGCGACTTGAAGACCTTGTCGCGGTTCTGCGCCTTCTCCATGTCGATGAAGTCGCAGATGATGATGCCGCCGATGTTGCGCAGCCGGAGCTGGTAGACGATCTCCTTGGCCGCCTCGACGTTGATCTTGGTGATGGTCTCCTCGAGGCTCTTCTTGCCGACGTAGCGCCCCGAGTTGACGTCGATGGCGGTGAGCGCCTCCGCCTGGTCGATGATGAGGTAGCCGCCGCTCTTCAGCCACACCTTGCGCTGGGTGGCGCGCTGCAGCTCCTGCTCAATCCCGTAGGCGTCGAAGACGGGCTCGTCGCTCTCGTGCAGCACCACGCGGTCGCGCAGCGCCGGGTCCTGCGCGGTGACGAAGCCCTGGATGCGCTCGTACTCCTCCGCGTCGTCCACGACGAGCTTCTCCACGTCGTGGGCGAACAGGTCGCGCGTGGCGCGCAGGATGAGGTCCAGGTCCGGGTGCAGCAGGCCCGGGCCGCCGCGCTTCTCGTTGCGGCGCACCACCTGGTTCCACACCTCGATGAGGAACCGGATGTCGCTCTCCAGCTTCTCCTGGGGAACGTTCTCCGCCACCGTGCGCACGATGAAGCCCGTGCCGGGCGGACGCAGCCGGTCCACGATTTCGCGCAGCCGGCGGCGCTCCTTCTCATTGGAGATGCGGCGGCTGATGCCCACGTGGTCCACCGTGGGCATGAACACCAGGTGACGGCCCGGGATGGAGATGTGCGAGGTGAGCCGCGCGCCCTTCGTGCCGATGGGGTCCTTCGAAATCTGGACCACCACCTCCTGGCCCACCTTCAGCAGGTCTTCAATCTTGTCCGTCTTGCGCTGCTTGGGCTTCTCCTTCTCCTCGTCGCGCTTCTCGCGGCGGGGCTGCTCCTGGCGGCGCTTGTCCTTGTCCTTCTCACGGCCCTCGCGGTTGCGCGGCTCGCGAGCCTCCCGGGCCTCGCGCGGCGTGCGGCGCTCGCCGGACACCTCGGCGGGACGCGCGGACTCGGCGGCGGGGGAGGGGATGAGCTCACCCAGGACGGCCGCGTGCGGCGGCGGCTCGGCGGCGCTGCCCTCCGTCGCGGGCGCCACGCCGGACTCGGCGAGGGCGGCGGCGGTGGCGCTCTCCGCGGGCGTCTCCTGCACCACCGCCGGGGACTCCACCGGCGGCGAGCCGTTCACCGGCAGCGGCACCGCCACGGCGGCGGTGGACACCTCGACCGCGGTCTCCCGCAGGGCCCCTTCGGCCGGGGTCTCCGCGACGACGGACACGGCCGCCGCGTGCGCCGCCACCTCGGCGGCCTCGGATGAAGCCTGGGCCTCCACCGGGGCCGCGACGGCCTCCGGCGCCGGCGTCACGGCCTCGGGCGCCGCTTCCGGGGACTCCACCGGAGCGGAGGCCTGGGCCTGGACGTCCAGGGCCAGCGCCCCGTCGTGGGCCAGCACGGGCTCCGGCCGCGCCTGGGGAGCCTCCGCGCCAGCGGGCAGGGCGTGCGTGGCGTCCGGAGACGCGGCGGCGGCCTCGACCGCATCGGCCTCGGACTCGGTGGGGACGTCCGGGGCGTCCTCGTGCTCGCCCTCGGTCAGCTCGAACTGCGCGCGGGCGAAGTCCGGGTCGTAGACGACGTCGCTGACATACAGGAAGGCGGCCTTCTCCAACCCGATGTCGACAAAGGCCGCCTGCATGCCCGGGAGCACCCGGACGACGCGGCCCTTGTAGATGTTCCCGACGACGCCCTTGTCCTTCTTACGCTCGAGGTAGAACTCCGCGATATGGCCGCCCTCGACGAGCGCCACCCGGGTCTCCCGACCCGCGGCGTTGATGACGAGCACACTGCTCATGGATGAATCCTGGAAGCGCGCGCGGTAGGGGGGACCTCACCGGACGGGAGGCGGCGAGACGCCACACCTCCGAGCGCGCTGCGATGGGGGAGGCGGCTGGTGGCCCCCCGGCGTGCGGACGCCTTCCGGAGGAGCCGGAGGGAGAACGCATCACCTGGGTGGGGGCCGAGGACATCGCCGCCTGCTCCTCCGAGTTCATGTCGCCCCGCATTGCGACCGGCACCGTGCCGGGCGGGGCTGCTTCTCTTCACGCGCTCGAGGTGCCCACCACGCCCGTGCTGTCCGCCCCCTCTTCCACACCCGGTCGGTGCCCGTCACGTGGGCCACCTTGGGGGGGCGTCTGGGGGCCCCGGAGCAGCAGGGGCATCCGGAGGGAACCGGAAGCGCAACCCGTCGAAATTCCTGCCTGGGCGTGATGTCCCGCCAACGCGGGGCGTCACACAACCGCCCAGAAACACGGAGAGTTTTCCACGCCCCTCCAGGTGTGTAAAGGCCCGATGCTCCCGTTCATCCACTGTCGGGCAGATGGAAGGCGTCCCCGCCCGGCGGGCATGCGGGCGCTCGGAAACGGACGTTCAGGCTTGCGCGGGGGCCTGCTTGCGCCCTTCCGGCTTGTCCAGCTTGCCGCGCGGACGGCGCACCAGCCGGAGGCCCGTCCAGGTCTCGTCGATGATGCAGATCTTGTTGTCCACCAGCCCGATGTCGAGCGCCGCCTGGCGCACGAAGTCCTCGGACAGGCGCGTCTTCACGCCCTCGCCGGCGGGCCAGCAGACCCAGATGCCGCCGTTGAGGGTGGTGGCGCGCGACAGCGCGGGCAGCCGCTGCACCAGCTCCGTGGCGTCGGAGGTGAAGAAGAGGATGACGTCCAGCCCCGTCTGGGCCGTGACGAGGAACTCCACCCCGTCCGGCAGCGGGTTGAGCTTCTGCACGAAGCCCCGCGGGGGGTTGATGACAGAGACCTTGGTGCCGGACCGGATGCCCAGCATGGCCGGCAGGGATGCCAGCGCGTAGGGCGTCATGATGTGCGCTCCACGGTGAAGGTGCGGAACTCGCCAGTGGCCTGCCCGTCGGTGCGCGCCACGTCCGTGACGCGCGCCATGCGGGGACCCGAGTGACACCAGCGGATGAAGTCTTCCAGCGCGCCCGGTTCGCCTTCCACCGTGGCCTCCACGGAGCCGTCGCTCCGGTTGCGCACCCAGCCTGACAGGTTGAGGCGCAGCGCCTCCTGACGGGCGCTCTCCCGGTAGGAGACGCCCTGGACCGCGCCCTGGATGCGCAGGGTCACCCGGCGCTGCGTGCTCATGCCTCTGGCCTCATGCTCTGGCGTCCCCTTCTAGCAGCTTCAGGAACGCCTGCTCATCCAGGATTCTTACTCCCAATTCCTGGGCCTTCTTCAGCTTGCTACCCGCGTCCTCGCCGGCGACGACGAAATCGGTCTTGCGTGAGACACTTCCGGAGACCTTACCGCCGCGCCGTTCGATTTCCTCCTTCGCCTGCTCGCGCGCCAGCCGCTCCATGGTGCCGGTGAGCACCACCGTCTTGCCCACGAAGGGGCCGCCCGTGGCGACCGCCGGGGGCGCTGGCCGCACCCCCGCGTCCAGGAGGGCCAGGATGGCGGCCTGGTTCTGCGGCTCCTGGAAGAAGGTGTGGATGACCTGCGCCATCACCGGGCCCACGTCCTTCACCCGGCTGATGTCCTCCAGGCTGGCCGTGAAGAGCATCTTCACGTCCGGGAAGGCCTCCGCCAGGGCGCGCGCCGTGGAGTCGCCCACGTGGCGGATGCCCAGCGCGTAGAGGAAGCGGCGCTGGGTGGTGTTCTTGCTGCCCTCGATGGAGGCCAGCAGGTTGTCCGCGCTCTTCTCCCCCATGCGCTCCAGCTTGAGCAGCGAGTCCCGGGTGAGCGCGTACAGGTCCGCGAAAGTCTTCACCTGCCCGTGCGTCACCAGCTGCGTGGCCAGCTTGTCCCCCAGGCCTTCGATGTCCATGGCGATGCGGCTGGCGAAGTGGCGCACCTTCTCCACCAGCTGCGCGGGGCAGGACGCGCCCGTGCAGCGGATGATGGCGCCGTCCTCATCCCGGGCCGCCACCGCGCCGCACACCGGGCAGTGGCTGGGGAAGGTGAAGGGCTGGGAGTCCTCCGGGCGCTTGGACAGGACCACGGAGACGATTTCGGGAATCACGTCGCCCGCGCGGCGCACGAAGACGGTGTCGCCCTTGCGCACGTTCTTGCGGCGCAGCTCGTCCTCGTTGTGCAGCGTGGCGCGCGACACCGTCACGCCGCCCACCTTCACCGGCTTCAGGTGCGCCACCGGCGTGAGCGCGCCCGTGCGGCCCACCTGGATGCCAATGTCCTCCACCGTGGTGGACTCCTCTTCCGGCGGGAACTTGTAGGCCACGGCCCAGCGCGGGCTCTTGGACACCTGGCCCAGGCGGCGGCGCAGGTCCTCGTCGTCCACCTTCACCACCATGCCGTCGACCTCGAAGGGCAGGGCGTGGCGGCCCTCCAGGGACTCCTCGTAGCGCTGGCGCACCCCGTCCGCGCCGTCCGCGTGCTGGTAGCGGTTGATGGGCAGGCCCAGCGTCTTCAGGTACTCCAGCTTCTCCGTGTGCGTCTTGAAGGCGGGCACGCCGTCGCCGGGCACGCACTCATAGAGGTAGACGGACAGGGGCCGGGCGGCGGTCTCCTTGGGGTCCAGCTGGCGCAGGCTCCCCGCGGCGGCGTTGCGCGGGTTGGCGAAGAGGGACTCGCCGGCTTCCTCGCGCTTCTCATTGAGCTTGCGGAAGTCCTCCTTGCGGATGAAGACCTCGCCGCGCACCTCCAGCCGCCGGGGCACCTTCACGCCGTCCTGGGGGAAGAGCTCCAGGGGCAGGCTCTTGATGGTGCGCAGGTTGCCCGTGACGTCCTCGCCGGTGGTGCCGTCGCCCCGGGTGGCGCCCTGCACGAAGCGGCCGTCCTCGAACCTCAGGGAGATGGCCAGGCCGTCCAGCTTGGGCTCGCAGACGTAGGCCACCTTGGCCAGGCCCGTCAGCTTGCGGATGCGTTCGTCGAACTCCGTCAGCCCGGCGTCATCGAAGATGTTCGCCAGCGACAGCATCTGCGTGGTGTGCACCACCTGCCCGAAATCCTCCACCGCCGCGCCGCCCACGCGCTGGGTGGGCGAGTCCGGCGTCACCAGCTGGGGGTACTGCTCCTCCAGCCCCTGGAGCTCCCGCATCAGCGCGTCATATTGCGCGTCGCTGATTTCCGGCGAGTCCAGCACGTAGTAGCGGTGGTTGTGGTGGGCCAGCTCCTGGCGGAGCGCTCGGGCGCGGGCTTCGGCTTTCGGGAAGGTGTCCACGGGGTGTGTCCTTACCCCAATTCAGGGGCGTGGCCAGTCGCGCACGCCCCGCGTTGGAGGAAGGGCACTCTACCGGTACCACCTGACAGGACTGCTTCACGCACCCGGGAAGGCGGACCCGGGGACGCGTGTTGAGCCCAGGTGGGCGCGCCTGTCGCCCCATTAGGCCCGAATTTCAGCTACATAGCGGATTCCAGGTTGGTAGTCCTCCCACCCTCCAGTGCAACCCCCTGAAAAACGGGACGGAGTCAGGCACGGATGCCTTGACAGCTCTGGAGGCGGTCAATAGTTTCCAGCGCGGTTCCTGGCGCAGGGGTTCCCCCGGCGCCATCTCTTCCCAACCACAGGCCCAAGCGCCCTCCGGTCCGTTCCCAGGACCCGGGTGGTGCTGCCCTCCTGGAAGGTGCTTCCGAGCGCCGCGCGGACGGACCGCCGTCCCGCGTACAGCCTGCCCGAGCCTTCGGGCGCTTCCCCCCTATTCCGTACGCAGACCGTCATGGCCAAAGCCCGTTCCCCCCGAGAGAAGGTAGTCGAGCCCGAGTTCACCGAGGAGAAGCCCCGGCGCAAGCGCGCGGCGGCGAAGGAGGCGGAGAAGCCCGCGCCCCGGTCGCGCCGCGCTCCCGCCCGCCGGGAAGAGGCTCCCGCCGAGGAGGCCGAGGCCCCCGAGGTCGCCGCGGAGGCGCCCCGTCCGGTGCTCACGCCCATCTCCCGTCCCGTGCGCGACGACGAGCTCCAGGAGATGGGCCGCGCGGAGGAGGAGACGCCCGCCGAGGAGGCCGCTCCGGCCGCCCCGCAGGAGTCCGCGGAAGGTCCCGCCATCACGGAGGTGCAGCGCGACGGCACCCCGATGCAGGTCATCAAGCTCAATGACCTGAAGCGGATGAAGATCACGGACCTGGCGAAGATGGCCCACGACACGGGCATCGAGGGCTACCAGGGCCTGAAGAAGCAGGACCTCATCTTCGCGCTCCTGGGCGGCATCGCCGACAAGCGCTTCGAGGTCCACGCGGAAGGCGTGCTGGAGCTGCTCAGCGACGGCTTCGGCTTCCTGCGCAGCGCGGACAGCGACTACCAGCCGTCCCCGGACGACATCTACGTGTCGCCGTCGCAGGTGCGCCGCTTCAACCTGCGGCCCGGCGATACGGTGACGGGCCCCATCCGCCAGCCCCGCGAGGGCGAGCGCTTCTTCGCGCTGCAGAAGGTGGACAAGGTCAACTTCGCGGACCCCATGTCGGACGCGGCGCGAGAGCGCATCCTGTTCGACAACCTCACGCCGCTCTATCCGACGCGCAAGCTCAAGCTGGAGCACGAGTCGTCGGAGATGACCACGCGCATCATCGACATGTTCTGCCCCATCGGCCTGGGCCAGCGCTGCCTCATCGTGGCGCCGCCGAAGGCCGGCAAGACGGTGCTGCTGCAGAACATCGCGCACGCCATCAGCCGCAACCACCCGGACGTCTACCTCATCGTGCTGCTCGTGGACGAGCGCCCGGAGGAGGTGACGGACATGGAGCGCAGCGTGCGCGGCGAGGTGGTGTCCTCCACCTTCGACGAGCCCGCCACGCGCCACGTGCAGGTGGCGGAGATGGTCATCGACAAGGCCAAGCGCCTGGTCGAGCAGAAGTACGACGTCTGCATCCTGCTGGACTCCATCACCCGTCTGGCGCGCGCCTACAACACGGTGGTGCCGGCGTCCGGAAAGATCCTCTCCGGCGGCGTGGACGCCAACGCGCTCCACAAGCCCAAGCGCTTCTTCGGCGCGGCCCGCAACATCGAAGAGGGCGGCAGCCTCACCATCATCGGTACGGCGCTCATCGACACCGGCAGCCGCATGGACGAAGTGATTTTCGAGGAGTTCAAGGGCACGGGTAACTCCGAAATCGTCCTGGACCGGAAGTTGATGGAGAAGCGCATCTTCCCAACGCTCGACATCAACAAATCCGGCACCCGCAAGGAGGAGCTCCTCTTGTCTCCGGCGGACCTGGTGCGCATTACGGCGTTGCGCCAGGTGCTCCACCCGTTCACCCCCATCGACGCGATGGAGTTCGTGCTCAAGCACATGCGTCCGACGGCGGCGAACGCGGAGTTCCTGGGCTCGATGAACCGGTAGTCACCTCCGGCCCAAGGAGCCCCCCATGCGTCGTGCCCGCCTCCCGCGTCTCGCCGCCCGCGTCATCGCGGGCCTTGCCCTGGGGCTTCTGGCCGGGTGCGACATCGGGGTGGAGGACCTGCCCATCGGAGACACCCCACCGGTGCTCTCCGAGCAGGTCTGCTACACCGACTCGGATTGCGTGGCGAACGCGTGCTGCGGCGAGGGCACCGCCATCACCCACCGCAACGTGGGGCCGGACTGCTCCGGCGTGCGGTGCGATGGGACGTGCACCCCCAACAGCGTGGACTGCGGCCGGTGCATCCCCACGTGCCGCAACGCGCGCTGCGCCGCCGCCTGCCAGTAGCAGGCGGCCGCTTCCTCCGGCTCAGCTGGCGAGCCCGCCGGCCATGTCCACCGGCGACTCCCTCAAGGGCAGCGTCACGCGGAAGGTGGTGCCGCCGCCCGGCGTGTCCTCCACGTCGATGCGGCCCTGGTGCGCCTCCACCACCTGACGCGACACCCAGAGCCCCAGGCCCAGGCCGCCGTAGTGGTGCGTGGACACGGCGCGCTCGAAGCGCTCGAAGATGCGCTCGCGGTCCTCCGGCTTGATGCCGATGCCGTGGTCCACCACGGACAGGCGGACGACTTCACCGTCCGGCTGCAGCGTCACGTCCACCGGCCGGCCCCGGCCGAACTTCAGCGCGTTGGCGACCAGGTTGTGCACCACCTGCGAGATGCGCGACGGGTCGAAGGTGCCCATCACCGGGCCCTTCACGTCCACGGTGAGCGGCGTGCCGTCTCGGCGCGCCTCCTCCTCCGCGAAGCGCGTCACCTCCACCAGCAGGTCGCCCAGGTCCACGTCCGTGCGGGTGAGCTTCAGCCGGCCGCTGGTGATCTGCGACACGTCCATCAGCACGTCCACGAGCAGAGCCAGCCGGCGGATGAACGACCGCGCCTGCTTCAGGCGCTCCACCGCCCTGGGCGGCGCGTCCCGGCCCAGGCCGCGCTCCACCAGCTCCAGGTGCAGCTGGAAGGCCGCCAGCGGCGTGCGCAGCTCGTGCGCCGCCACGGAGAGGAAGTCGTCGCGGGCGCGCAGCGCCTCGGCCAGGCCCTCCGCGCGGGCGCGCTCGTCTGCCATCTCCCCGCGCATCCGCGCGAGCTTCAGGTTGGACGCGATGCGCGCGAGCAGCTCGCCCGCGGAGAAGGGCTTCACCAGGTAGTCATCCGCGCCGGACGCCAGGCCCTCCACCGTGGCCTCCTCGCCGGCCTTCGCGGACAACAGCAGGATGGGCAGCTCGCGCGTGCTGGGCGAGGCGCGCAGGGCCCGCAGGAGGCCCATGCCGTCCAGCTTCGGCATCATCACGTCCGACAGCACCAGGTCCGGCGGCCGGGCCAGCGCGGCCTCCAGGCCCTTCTGGCCGTCCGTCGCCACCTCCACGTCGTACTCCGTGGACAGCACGCGCTGGATGTAGTCGCGCATGTCCCGGTTGTCGTCCACCAGCAGGATGCGCGCGCGGGGCGCCGGGGCCACCGCGTGGCCGTCCGCGGCGGCCGGGTGCGGCTGGTGCGAGGACTGGGTGCGGTCCTTGGGCTTCGCGGTGCTCCACAGCAGCGCTTCCTCGACGTAGGCGGACGTGGCCTCGCGCGCCGCGGAGCGCGGCCGGGCGGTGGTGCGGATGCGCTCGGGCGGCAGGTGCGCGTGGCCCAGCGGCAGCTCCACGGTGAAGACGCTGCCCGCGCCCTCCTGGCTGCGCGCGGACACCGTGCCGCCGTGCAGCTTCGCGAACTCCTGCACCAGCGCGAGCCCGATGCCGCTGCCCTCCATCGTGCGCGACGGTGAGCCCGGCACGCGGTGGAAGCGCTCGAAGAGGCGGGGCAGCTCGTGCGCGGGGATGCCCGAGCCGGTGTCCTCCACGTCCAGCGCCACGCGCTGCCCGTGCTCGCGCAGGCGCAGCGTGATGCCGCCCTGGAGCGTGAACTTGAACGCGTTGGAGACCAGGTTGAGGACGATCTGCTCCCACAGGTCCGGCGCCACGTAGACGGGCTGGGAGAGGGGCGGACAGTCCACCGTGAGCTTGAGGCCCGCGCGCTCCATGGCGGAGCGGAAGCTGGACGCGGCGTCCTTCGTCAGCGCGGACAGGTCCGCCGGCACGAAGCGCTCCTCCTTCGGGCCGGCCTCCAGCCGGGACAGGTCCAGCAGCGCGTTCACCAGCTTGAGCAGGCGCCCGGCGTTGCGGTGCACCCGCTCCATCTCCTTGCGGACCTCGTCCGACAGGGGGCCCGCGCGCCCGGCGAGCAGGTCCTCCGTGGGGCCCAGCATCAGCGTCAGCGGCGTGCGGAACTCGTGGCTGACGTTGGCGAAGAACTCCGACTTGAGCCGATCCAGCTCTCCCAGTTGTTCGTTCGCGACGCGCAGCTGCTGGTTCGTCTCCTGGATCTGCTGGGCGCGCCGGAAGATCTCGCCCTCCATCTCGTCCGCGCGGGCGCGGAGCTCGGCGTGCTGGCGGTTCTGCTCCTCGTCCAGGTGCTTCAGGCGGATGAAGTCGGTGACGTCCTCGACGCGGTGGATGACGTGGCGCACCTCTCCGTCCTCGCCGAAGACGGGGGTGTTCAGCGGGCTCCAGTAGCGCAGCTCGAACCCGCCGCCAGCCGCCTCGGGGCGGGGGATGTCGTACTTCTGGACGGCCATCGCGTCCGGGGTGCGCGTGCGCACCGCGCGCTCCAGAGACGCGCGCAGGTTGGCCACCCCGTTGGCTCGCGGATCCTGCGGGTTGTCCGGGAAGACGTCGAAGATGTTCCGGCCCAGGAGGTCCTCACGCTGCGTCCGCGTGACGCGCAGGTACGAGTCCGTCACCGCGACGATGACGAACTCCGGCGTCAGCACGAGGTACGGATTGGGCGCGGCTTCGAACAGGCTCCGGTAGTCCGGGGTCGTCGGTGAGGGGTTGGGGGGCATCACACATCCTCGGAGGCAGAGGAGTGCGTGGAATTAGTCACTCACTCCCGGGATGGCCAGGGGGGAAAGTAGGACCCAGCCCCTGGTTTTCCACCGGTGGACGCTTCGGTGCGCCCGGCGCTCAGGCGGCGGGGGCGGCGTCCGTGGAGGCGACTGTCTGCTGGGCCGTCGAGGCCACCAGCGGGGGCGGCTGTGCCTTGAGGCGCGCGTAGTCGAAGCAGGCCACCACGATGGAGGCCACCGGCACCGCGAACAGCGCGCCCCAGAGCCCGAAGAGCTTCTCGCCCGCGATGAGGGAGAAGGCCACCACCACGGGGTGGATGCGCGCGGCCTCGCCCATGATCTTCGGGTTGAGGAAGTACGCCTCCAGCGCGTGGATGCCGATGATCCACAACAGCAGCGCCAGGCCCTTCTGGAAGCCGTCCGCCAGCGCGATGAGCACGATGGGCACCGAGCTGATGATGGTGCCGAAGATGGGGATGAGGCTGAAGAGCGTGGCGATGGTGGCCAGCAGGAAGGCGAACTTCACGCCGAACAGCAGGAGGCCCACCAGCGTGAGGCCGCCGTTCACCAGGCAGATGGTCACCTGGCCGCGCACCACGCCGGACAGGGACTTGTCGATGCGCGCCACCAGCGTCTTCGCGTCCGGCAGCAGCTCCACGGGGACGAGCGTGCCGAAGTAGCGGCGGATGGCCTGCGCGTCGATGGAGAAGAACGCGGCGACCATCAGGATGAAGAACAGCATGAAGACGCCGGCCAGCACCTCCGTGACGATGCGGCGCGACACGTTGACGATGTCCGCCAGGTTCTCCCTCACGAGCAGCGTCACGCGCGCCACCGTGTCCGTGAGCATCTGCTCCAGGTCCAGCGCCAGGCTGAAGCCGCCGGAAGCACCCGCCCCGCCCTCCATGGTCCGGTCCGACAGGGCCACGGGGATGCCGTACGTGTTGAGCCACGCTTCCGCGCGCTGCGCGAGCGACTGCACGTGCTCCGGCGTGAGCGCGCTGGCGAAGCCGGCCATCTCGCGGCTGATGCGCGCCACCTCGCGGTAGAGCTGCGGCACCAGCGCGACGAAGAAGAGGTATGCGCCGAGGAAGAACCCCGCGTAGATGAGCAGGATGGCCACCCAGCGCGGTACGCCGCGGCCGGCCACGCGCAGGCGGGTGATGCGCGCCACCAGCGGCTGCACCAGGTACGCGATGAGCGCCGCGCCCGCGAAGGGCATCACCACCGAGCGCAGGGCGAAGAGCGTCACCGCGATGGCCACCCACAACCCCGCGAGGAGGAGCAGGCGCTTGCGGCGTTCGTCGGGGGCGGTGGCATCCACGGGCTGCGACATGGAAGCGGGCTTAGGGCAGCAGCCTCCCTCCTGACAAGCTCCCGGAAGGAAAGCTTCTGGCGCCCCCGCGCTCCTATGCGCCCCAAGGGTCCAGAACCCCTCGGTTGGGGCAGGCGGCCGGCCTCAGGCCTGGGGCCGGCGGGTCGTGTCGTTGAGCCGGGCCTCCAGCCGGTCCAGGCACTCGCGCATCAGGGGGCGCTTGATGCGGCCCTGGGTGGCCTCTCCCAGGCCCAGCATCTGCTCCGTGAGCCAGCGGGTGAGGAAGAGCAGGGGGACGCGGTCGTCGGGGGCCAGGCCCCGCTCCAGGTAGCGCTTGTTGCGCACGTAGTCGTCGAAGGCGTCGAACTCGCGGGCCAGGTCCCACTTCGCCAGCCGCAGGGCCTCCGTGTAGACGGCCGGGGCGGGGCGGCGGGTGGCCTCCTGGAACAGCGAGGCGAACTCGCCCAGGGTGGCCGGGTCGAGGTCCTGGACGGGAGGCGGCCAGGCCGCCAGGTCCTTGGCGAGCAGCCGCGCCACCTCATCCAGCAGGTGGTCCACGAGGGTGACGGGCTTGAGGTCGAAGAGGTGGTCCCAGCGCGAAGGCATGTGTCAGGGGCTGGCGGCTGCGGGCAGGGCGGCCACCGGAAGGGGAGGGGGCTTGAGCTCCGCGACGGACGCGCGAGCCGGGGCGTCAGCATAGCTCAAGGCCAGCTCGCGCCGGATGACCTCCCACACGCAGCGGCGGGTGAGCAGCTCGCCGTGGGGCACGCCGGACAGCTCCACGTTGAAGACGTTCGGCTGTCCGTCCACGTCCAGCACGGAGGAGGGGAAGCGCGCGATGACGTCGTCGCGCGAGTAGATGGACACGAGCCGCACGTGGCGCGGGAAGGCGCCCACGCCCAGCTGCTTGATGAACGGCGACACCGGCGTGAGCTGCCACATGCTGCGGCTGAACCAGCCCAGTGTCGCGCAGCCCAGGTAGGCCATGCGCGTGCCCCGGTGCGGCGTGCCCAGGGTGATGAGGCTCTTCACGCGCGTGTCCCCGCCCAGCCGCTTCACGTAGTACGTGCCGATGAGGCCGCCCTTCGAGTGGCCGATGATGGTGAGCGGCCCCATGCCCGGGTGGCGCTCGTAGAGCCGGTCCACCTTGCCCTGGACCTTGCGCGCCAGCTCGTCGATGCGGTGCGTGTTGAAGCGGTCCATGGTGCCGCCCAGGTGGATGGACCAGACGCAGTAGCCCTCGCGGCGCAGGCGGTGCTCCAGCACCTCCAGGACGCGGCGCGTGCTGAAGAAGCCGTGCAAGAGGAGCACCGGCTTCTGGCAGTCCCGGAAGTTCGTGCGGCGCACGATCTGGTTGCCGCGCGGATCCAGGTCCACGTAGCTGGCCAGGTACTTCAGCTGGCACTTCAGCTTCCGGTACTGCATCACGAACGGATTCATCCCCAGCCCCCGCCACCTCCTGGACGGTGCGTGGACCGCCGTCCGGGAACACGGTGCAAAGCTAGGGAGCGCGTCACCCCGTGGCCCGGATCCGCGCGAGGCCACTGTCCGCTTTCGCGCGTCCGGCGGCCCGAATCCGGAAGGTCCGGTCAGGTGAAGTGTTCGAGGAAGTTCATCAGCACCCGGTGCGCGTACGGCGTCGGGGTGATGCCGGCGAGGAGCCGGTGGACGTACTCGCCTTCCGGGAGGCCCTTCTCGCGCGCGAGCGCCTCCAGCGTGTCCTCGCGGGCGAGGATGACCGCGCGCATGGCGTCCGTGGGCATCTCCGGGTGGAACTGCACGCCGCGCACGTTGTGCCGGAAGGCGAGCGCCTGGTTCGCGGTGTTGGCGTTGCCCGCGAGCACCGTCGCGCCGGGAGGCAGGCGGAAGACGATGTCCTCATGGGTGGCCTGCACGGCGAAGCGCTCCGGCAGGCCGGTGAACAGCGGATCCGCGCGGCCCTCGGGTGAGAGCGTCACCTCCACGGTGCCCGTCTCGCGGCCGTTGGGGTTGCGCGTCACCTTGCCGCCGTAGGTCTCCGCGAGCAGCTGTTGGCCAAAGCACACGCCGAGCACGGGGATGCCCTGCTCGCCCGCCTCCGCCATGAAGGCGCCCGTGCGCTCCATCCACGGCTCGCGCCGCGTCACCGACAGGGGCGAGCCCGTCATCATCACCGCGTCGTAGCCCTTCGCGTCCCCGGGCAGGGGCGCGCCCTTGTGCACGGGGAGGACGTCGAAGCGCTGGCCGGACAGTCCAATGGTTTGCAGAAACCACCGCTCGTAGTCACCCACGGAGAGCTGGACGGAGGGCGCCGCGTCGCCGGCTTTCAGCAGCAGGACGTTCTTCATGGGGGCAGGTTGCCGCGTCATGGCGCCATTCCTACCGTGTCCAGCCATCCGTGTCCGGTGCCCGCCACTTCAAGGTCGCTCGCGCGCCGTGCTCACCCGAGGCCTCGCCATGACCGACGCTCGTTCGCTCACTCCCAAGCTCCCCGTGCTCAAGCTGCTCATCGACGGGCAGCAGGTGGACCCCGTGGAAGGGGGCACCTTCGCGGTGGTGAATCCCGCCACCGGTCAGAAGCTGGCGGACGTGCCCGCGGGCACCGCCGCGGATGTGGACCGCGCGGTGAAGGCCGCGCGCCGCGCCTTCGAGTCCGGGCCGTGGGGGAGGATGACCGGCCGCGAGCGCGGCAAGCTCATCCGCAAGCTGGCGGACCTGCTCTACGAGCGCCGCGAGGAGTTCGCGCTCATCGAGTCCCTGAACAACGGCAAGACGTTCAGGGACGCCATCCGGGGTGACGTGGCGCCGGCCGCCGCGACGCTCGCGAACTTCGCGGACCTGGCCAGCACCATCCTGGGCGAGGTGCTGCCGGTGGACGGCCCCTTCCACACCTACGCGCTCAAGGAGCCGGTGGGCGTGGTGGGCGTCATCGTGCCGTGGAACTACCCCACGTGCATGCTGGGCTGGAAGCTGGGCCCCGCGCTGGCCGCCGGCTGCACGGTGGTGGTGAAGCCCTCCGAGTACACGCCGCTCACCGCGCTGAAGCTGGGCGCGCTGGCGCTGGAGGCGGGCTTCCCGCCCGGCGTCATCAACGTCATCACCGGCCTGGGCGACCCCGCGGGCGAGGCGATTGCCCGGCACCCGGACGTGGACAAGATTTCGTTCACCGGCTCCGGCCGCACCGCGCGCCGGCTCTTGCAGGCGTCCGCCGCGAGCAACCTGAAGAAGCTGACGCTGGAGCTGGGCGGCAAGAGCCCGCAGATCATCTTCCCGGACGCGGACTTCGACCGCGCGGTGGACGCGTGCTTCTGGGGCATCTTCGGCAACAAGGGTGAGACGTGCAACGCGGGCAGCCGCGTGCTGGTGCACCAGGATGCCTACGAGGGCTTCGTCGCGAAGCTCGCGGAGAAGGCGCGCACGATGAAGGTGGGCGACCCGCTGGACGCGTCCACGGAGATGGGCGCGCTGGTGAGCCAGAAGCAGATGGACATGGTGCTGGGCTACATCGAGAGCGGCAAGCAGCAGGGCGCGAAGCTGCTCGCGGGCGGTGGCCGCGACACGGAGGGCTACAAGGCGAAGGGCTGCTTCGTGAAGCCCACCATCTTCGGCGACGTGAAGCCGGACATGAAGATCGCCCAGGAGGAGATCTTCGGCCCGGTGCTCAGCTGCCTGCGCTTCCGCGACGACGCGGAGGCCATCGCGCTGGCGAACAGCACCGAGTACGGCCTGGCCGCGTCCATCTGGACCGGTGACGTGGCCAAGGCGCACGCGCTGGCGAAGCAGGTGAAGAGCGGCGTGGTGTGGATCAACTGCTTCAACGAGTTCGACGACGCGGCGCCCTTCGGTGGCTACAAGCAATCCGGCTGGGGCAAGGACCTGGGCCACCACGCGCTGGACGGCTACCTCCAGACGAAGGCCGTGTGGACGAAGCTTCCGTCCCCCTGACGCCGTCGCGCGCATCCCTCCGTTCCACGCTCCAGCGCTTCATGACGAAGAAAAGGAAGGTCCGCATGGCGTCGCGTCCCAAGGCCAAGGTGCTCACCCATCCGGCGATGGCCCGCCGGGCCCGCGCGAAGGAGCGGAGCGAGGGCGGGCCGCGCGCGGTGCCCGGACAGCCGGGGGACATGGACTCCCTGCGCCGGTGGATGGACGAGAAGAACGTCCGCAAGGTCAAGCTGGGCGCCATCGACGTGGATGGCGTCTTCCGCGGCAAGTACGTCTCGCTGGAGAAGTTCTACAGCGCCGCGAAGAGCAACATGGGGTTCTGCGACGTCGTCTTCGGCTGGGACCTGGGCGACGAGCTGCTCGACAACACGAAGGTGACGGGCTGGCACACGGGCTACCCGGACACCCCCGCGAAGGTGGACCTGTCCACCGCGCGCATCATCCCGTGGGAGCCCGACACCGCGGCGTTCCTGCTGGACTTCGTGAACCCGGACGGCACGCCCTTCGAGGCGAGCCCGCGCCAGCTGCTCCAGAAGATGGGCCAGCGCGCGCGCAAGCTGGGCTTCCTGCCCAAGTTCGGCGCGGAGTACGAGTTCTTCCTCTTCAAGGAAGGGCCGCAGAGCCTGCATGAGAAGGGCTTCCAGAACCTCACGCCGCTGACGCCGGGCATGTTCGGCTACTCGTGGCTGCGCACGTCGCTGAACGCGCCGCTGGTGCACGCGCTCATCGATGGGTGCAACGCGTTCGGGCTCAACATCGAGGGCTTCCACACGGAGACGGGCCCCGGCGTCTTCGAGGCGGCGATCCGCTACGACACGCTGGAGCTGGCGGCGGACCGCGCGGCGCTCTTCAAGACGGTGGTGAAGGAGATCTGCGCGAAGCACGGCGTGTCCGCGTGCTTCATGGCCAAGGTGAGCCCGAAGCTGCCCGGCTGCTCCGGTCACGTGCACCAGTCACTGTGGAACCTGAAGGACGAGGAGAATCTCTTCCACGACCCGTCGCAGAAGCACGGGATGAGCAAGCTGATGCGGCACTACATCGGCGGGCAGGTGGCGCTGATGCCGGAGCTCACCGCGCTCTACTGGCCCACCATCAACAGCTACAAGCGCAGCGTGGAGAACACCTGGGCGCCCACCACCGCGACGTGGGGCCTGGAGAACCGCACCTGCGCCATCCGCGTCATCGGCGACAGCGGCAAGTCCATGCGCATCGAGTACCGCCAGCTGGGCGCGGACATGAACGCGTACATCGGCATGGCGGTGAGCCTGGCCGCGGGCCTGTGGGGCATCGAGAACGAAGTCGAGCCGCCCGCGCCCGTGCTGTCCAACGCCTACGAGGCGAAGCGTACGAAGCCGCTGCCCCGCAACCTGAAGGACGCGGTGGCCCTGTTGAAGCACAGCGAGCGCGCCCGGGAGCTCCTGGGGGACGGCTTCGTCGACCACTTCGTGCGCACCCGCGAGTGGGAGGTGCGCCAGTACGAGCGGGCGGTCACCTCCTGGGAGCTGGAGCGCTACCTGGAGCTCATCTGATTTGAAGGAGGACCGTTCATGAAGCCTTTCGACATTCCCTCGGAGCCGCGCGTCACGGAGATGTCGTGGCCCACGCGCATCGTGTTCGGCGCGGGCGCGCTCCAGCGGCTGCCCGCGCACGCGACGCGGCTGAACATGAAGCGCCCGCTGCTGGTGACGGACGCGGGCGTGGTGAAGGCGGGGCTCGCCACGCGCGTGACGGACGTGCTCAAGGGCGCGGGCATGGACTGCGCGGTGTTCGACCGCGTGGAGCCCAACCCCACGGAGCGCGACGTGTTCGCGGGCCTGGAGGCCTACCGCGCGCACAAGGCGGACGGCATCGTCGCCCTGGGCGGCGGCAGCGCGCTGGACGCGGGCAAGCTGGTGCAACTGCTCACGACGCACGAGCCGCCGCTCAGCCGCTACGACGACGCGAAGGGCGGCGACCAGTACGTGCGCGATGACCTGCCTCCGCTCATCGCCATTCCGACGACGGCGGGTACGGGCTCGGAGGTCGGACGCTCCGGCGTGGTGACGCTGGCGGACACGGGGCGCAAGACGGTCATCTTCAGTCCGCACCTGCTGCCGAAGGCGGCCGTGATTGATCCGGAGCTGACGCTGGGCCTGCCTCCCTCCGTCACGGCGGCCACGGGCATGGACGCGCTCACCCACTGCATCGAGGCGTATGTCGCCAACGGCTTCCATCCGCTCGCGGACGCGGTGGCCATCGACGGCGTGATGCGCGTGGGCCGCTCGTTGGTGACGGCGGTGAAGGAGGGCCGCGACCTGGCGGCCCGCACGGACATGATGGTGGCTGCGATGGAGGGCGCCATGGCCTTCCAGAAGGGCCTGGGCGCGAGCCACGCGCTGGCGCACGCGCTGACGCCCATCTCCCACGTGCCGCACGGCCTGGCCAACGCCATCGTCCTGCCCACGGTGATGGAGTTCAACCGCGCGTCCTGTACGGCGCGGCTGGCGCGCATCTCCACGGCGCTGGGGGACACGTCCAACGCGCGCGAGGAGGTGCTCGCCGCCAACGCCATCGACCGCGTGCGCAAGCTGGCGGCGGCCGTGGGGATTCCTGCTCGGCTGCGCGACGCGGGCGTGAAGGAGCAGGACCTGGAGCACATCGCGCAGAAGGCCTTCCAGGACGCGTCGCACCAGGGGAATCCACGCGCCGTGACAGAGGCGGATCTGCTGGCCATGGCCCGCGAGGCGTACTGAAAAACGGCTTCACACCGGCTTGATTTCAGAGTGTTTCAGCGGGGCCTCTCCCGAGGGAAACGGGAGGGGCCCCGTGCCTTTGGCGCGCTTGAATCAGCCCGGGCCTCCTCCGTCAGAAGGTTCAGAACGCAGCAACAACGCGGCTCAACGGAGGCAGGTCATGAAGGCGATGCTCAAGAAGATGGTGGTGGCTGTGGCGCTCATCGCGAGCTCCCCGGTGATGGCGGCGGACTTCCACGCCTCCAGCCCCGTCGTGAGCCACCACGACCAGGCCCGCATGGAGCGCGAGCGGTTGGAGCGGGCGCGGCTGGCTCGGCTGGAGCGGGAACGGCAGGAGCGGGCGCGGCTGGAGCGCGAGCGGCAGGCCCGGCTGGAGCGCGAGCGGTTGGAGCGGGCGCGGCTGGCCCGGCTGGAGCGTGAGCGGATGGAGCGCGAGCGGCTGGCCCGGCTGGAGCGTGAGCGTCAGGAACGCGAGCGGCAGGCCCGGCTGGAGCGCGAGCGGTTGGAGCGGGCGCGGCTGGCGCGGCGCGACTCGCGGTACCACGGTGGCTGGGTGAACTAGGCACCCATGGCGTCACAGCCTGAGGCTGCACGGAGGCCCGGGGGCGGAGATTCGCCCTCGGGCTTCTTCGCGTCTGGAGCTCAGTTGGCGGTGGACTCCACGATCGCCCTGCGGATTTCATCATCCAGGGCCGCGCCGCCCGCGTCGGCGACGCCTCCGGTCTGCTCCGGCGTGAACTCCAGCGTCTCCAGGAAGATGCGCCCGGGCAGCCGCAGGTCCATGGCGGTGACGTGCTCGCGGTCGCGCAAGTCGTAGAGCTGCCGCGCCACGGAGTTCGCCAGCACGCGCTCGTCGGAGAAGACGACGTAGACGCGCACCTTGCCCTCCTGCACCGGCACCCGGAAGTAGGTGTTGGCGACCGGCCGGTTCGCATCGCAGCGGATGGAGCGGTTCTCCCGCGTCAGCGTGAGCTGCCGCATGACGCCCTTCTCGGACATCGTGAAGAGCATGCAGTATGGCAGCTGTCCCTCGGTGGGGATGATCTCCATCGTCGCGGGGCCTGACCGCTTCACCTGGGCGCGCGTCACCTTCGCGGGAGGCTTCGCGTCGTCGCAGCCCATGGCGCTCGCGCCCAGCGCCATCACCGTCAACAAGCCCGTCCAGCGCGTCACGTGTTCTTCCCAGGGAAGGTGGAATACCAGCGCCGCGAGCCTACTCGACGCAACCGGGGGGACGTGCAGCGGGGAAGGGAGCGCTCCGCACGTTTCCCGGTTCAGTGGACACCCGAGAGGCTCGACACGGGGTGTGCTCCCAGCACGCACGGACCGGCTTCACCCTGGTTCGATTTCAGGGTGTTTCGGCCGGCCTCTTCCGAGGGAAGCAAGAGGGGGCTCGTGCCCTGGAGCGGTTGAATCAGCCCGGGCCTCCCCCGTCAGAAGGTTCAGAACGCAGCAGCAACGCGGCTCAACGGAGGCAGGTCATGAAGGCAATGCTCAAGAAGATGGTGGTGGCTGTGGCGCTCATCGCGAGCTCCCCGGTGATGGCGGCGGACTTCCACGCCGCGACCCCCCTCGTGAGCCGCCAGGACCAGGCCCGCATGGAGCGCGAGCGGTTGGAGCGGGCGCGGCAGGCGCGGCTGGAGCGGGAACGGCAGGAGCGCGAGCGGCAGGCCCGGCTGGAGCGCGAGCGGCAGGAGCGCGAGCGTCAGGCCCGGCTGGAGCGCGAGCGCAAGGAACGCGAACGCCTGGCGCGGCTGGAGCGTGAGCGTCAGCAGCGGGAGCGGTTGGCCCGGCGCGACTCGAGGTACAGCGGTGGCTGGGTGAACTGAGCGGCCACGGCATCACGGCCTGAAGCAGCACGAAGGCCCGGGGGCGGACACCCACCCTCGGGCTTCTTCGCGTCTGGAGGTCAGTTGTCCAGGGGCTCCATGGTCAGCGCGCGGGTGCCGGCGTCCGGGGCCGTGCCGCCGTCGGAAGTCACCACGCCGCCCGCGCTCACGATGCCGCCGGTCTGCTCCGGCTCGCCCATCTCCGGCGTGAACTCCAGCATGTCCACGAAGATGCGACCGGGCAGCCGCAGGTCCATGGCGGTGACGCGCTCGCGGTCGCGCAAGTCGTAGAGCTGCTGCGCCACGGAGCCCGCCGGCACGCGGTCGTCGGAGAAGAAGACGTAGATGCGCACCTTGCCCTCCTGCACCGGCACCCGGAAGCTGGTGTTGGCGACGGGGCGGTTCGCGTCGCAGCGGATGGAGCGGTTCTCCCGCGTCAGCGTGAGCTGACGGATGACGCCCTTCTCCGACATCGTGAAGAGCATGCAGTAGGGCAGCTGCCCCTCGGTGGGGATGATCTCCATCGTCGCAGGGCCTGTCCGCTTCACCTGGGCGCGCGTCACCTTCGCGGGAGGCTTCGCGTCGTCGCAGCCCACGAAGCCCGCGCCCAGCGCGATCACCGTCAACAAGCCCGTCCAGCGCGTCATGTGTCTCTCCCCCGGGAAGGTGGAATCGCCGACAGGGGAAGCCTACCCCGGCGCCACGCTTCCCCGTCTTCTCCGCTTTTCGTGGCGGCCTGCCAGGCCACCGAGTGCACGGTCGTGCACATGTCTTCCTGCGTCATCCGGCGTGGACCTACTCCGGCCGCTGGTAGACGATGATTTGCGGCGTCTCGTCCAGGTACAGCCCGGTGACGGGCGTGCGCGTGCCGAAGGCCTGCCACGTGAGGAACTCGTGCTCGCGGAACTCCTGGTGGTACTGGTACGCGACGATGTCCGCGTCGAACGGGCTGTTCACCGGCCGCACGTCCGCGCGCAGCATGCCGTTGCGCTGGTAGTCCCGGAACGAGAAGCCGTTCACCTCGTGCAGGTAGATGCGCGCGCCCGGCTTCGCGTGTTCGTTGATCCACGGCAGCACGCCGGTGACGTGGCTGGACCAGAACTGCCGCTGCATGCCCAGCGTCGCCGCGCCCGGCAGTCCGCCCGCGAGCTCCGAGTACGCCGCCGTGCCGTAGGGGAACACCCGCACCAGCGACATCAGCGCGGGCACCAGGAGCAGCGCGAACACCGGCACCGTCACCACCCGCGGTGACAGCGAGGGCCGCCGCGCCTTCAGCACTTCCCACAGGGCGAAGCAGCCGCGCGCCACCGCTGCGCCCGCGAGGATGCCCAGGAAGGGCATGGACGGGAACCAGTGCTTCACGCCGCCGAAGTGCGGCACCTGCGGGTGGCTGATGATCAGGATGGACGTCACCGCGTTCACGCCCACCAGCGCCTCCGACGCGGTGGGCATCCGCACCCACTCCCGCGTGCGGGCGCTCAGGCTCAGCAGCGCCCGGCCCACGAGCGCGACGAAGCCCGTCACCATCGGCGCGAAGAGGCTGGTGGGCACCGTCAGCGCCGTCTTCACCAGCACATAGGTGAGCGGGAAGGGCGGTCCGCGCATCAGCGTGCCCAGGTAGAACCAGGCGTAGTGGTTGTGCGTCGCGTGGAAGGCCAGGTACCACGCGGTGCGGTCCACCGGCGCGTGCCAGAGGTAGGGCCAGTGCAGGAAGAAGATGATGGGGCCCAGCACCGCCATCGCCGCCAGCGGCACCAGCGCCCGCGTCACCGGCAGGCTCACCCGCTCCAGGTCCCGCAGCAGCAATTCGCTGCCCACCGCCAGGCCCAGGAAGAACAATGTGTGCGGGCTCAAGAGCAGGAACTTCTTCTGGAACCCGGCGGATCCGCCCAGGAACACGACGAGCAGGCCGTACAGCACCGCCACCGCCGCGAACAGCCCCACGAAGCGGCCCAGCCGCATGCGGGCCTCGGGGGTGCCTTCGCTCGCCCGCCACGCACGCCACAGCGCGAACGGCGACAGCACGAACGGCAGGAAGAGGGCGTTGTGCTTCGTGGCGATGGCCAGGCCGAACGCCACGCCGCACGCGACGCCCCAGCGGGTGCTCTCCAGCGCGCGCCAGAAGCAATACACGACGAGCAGCCACATCGCGGCCACCGGCATGTCGAAGCACGCCAGCTCCGCGTTGAAGTACTGGCGGGGCACCAGCAGGAAGGAGAGGGCGGCGAACCACCCCGCGGTGCGCCCGTACAGCGCGCTGCCCAGGAGGAAGCACAGCGCGGGCACCAGCGCCGCCATCGCGAACGCGGGCAGCCGGAAGGCCGTCGCGTCGCGCATGACCCCGAGCGTGTCGTGGAAGAGCAGGTGGCTCAACCCGAACAGCGTCTTCATCAGCGCCGGGTGCTCGTGGTTGGAGTCCCACAAGCGCACGATGGCGCTGTCCGTGAACGCCTGCGCTGGCGAGTGGAAGAGCAGCCGGAACCACTGCGAATAGCCTTCCGCCGCGGCGAAGTAGACGCTCTCGTCGCGCGTGAAGCCCACCGCGGCTTCCGTGCTCCACAGCGCCGCGAAGGCCAGCACCCACAGCGCCAGCGCCGTGAGCTTCTCCTCGCGCGTCGCGGGGCGTCCGGTCATCGGGAGCGTCACCGGAGCCGTCACCGGAGCGCTCATGGCTTCACCCCCACCGCGGGCTCCAGCGCCATCACGTCCAGGCATATCTGCCGCGACTCCGCGTTGTCCGCCTGCGTCCAGACCTTCAGCGTGCGCGGCGGTCCAGGCGGCAGCATCACCTCCGCCTTCTGCACCCCCTCGCGTCCCGGGGGAATGGCCACGTCCAACAGCCGCTGTCCCGTGGCCGCGTCATCCACGCCCATATGGGATGTGGAGAGGCGCGGGTCCCGGGGGTGCGCGAACTCGAAGATGATGCCGCCCTCCAGCCGCAGGCCCATGCCGGAGGGCACGTCCGCGAACTCCGCCACCAGCCGCTGCGCGCCGCCGGGCGCGTGCATCCACAGGCAGTGCCGGGGCTCGTAGAAGATCTCATGCCACTCCGGCGCCACGTACAGGTGCGGCGGGCCGGGGCAGCGGTGCGCGCGTCCGTCGAAGGCGCAGTCCTGGCGCGAGCCGTCCGGCTGCTCCAGGTACACGCGCGCCGTGCTCGCGGACTCGCTCGCCACCCATTGGCGCGGGCGGTAGCGGCCGTTCTCATAGAGGCGCAGCGACAGCGGGCCCCTGCGCGCTTCGGGGCCCAGGGCCTTGCGGCCGGGGAGGAAGGCCGCGTCGAACGCCGCGGAGTCGGAGCGGGGCAGGTCCGGCTGGCCCAGCACCCAGATGCGCGGGTGCGCGCTCAGGTCCGCGCGGTCCGACTCCAGCCACCCGTACACCGGCACCGACGGCGGCACGAAGAGGCGGGCGCGCTCGGTCCACCAGGGGAACAGCAGCACCGCGTCCCCGGGGCGCGCGTCCCGGGCCAGCACGTCCGCCACGGCGCGCTCGTCCGCGTCCGTGGGCAGCCGGCCCGGAAGGCGCAGCTGGAAGGCGATGCACGAGAGCGCGACGAGCAGCAGGGCCCCCAGCTCCACCAGGGGCAACGCGCGCAGGGCCTTAGGACTTCGCAAGACGGATCTTCTGCTCGCTCTTTTCGCGGCAGAAGGTGCAGAAGATGTGGTCGCCCTGGTTGAAGGACGGCGTCCAGGGCGGATACATCGAGCAGCGCGGATCCAGGCAGTGGTGCAGCTCCCAGAGCGTGCCCAGCTGGTGCAGCGCGTGCCGCGCGATGGGCTTGAAGTCCTTCTCCAGGTCCTTGAACGGCGCGATGGAGAGGATGGCCCGGTCCTTGCCGAACTTCGCGAAGCCCGACGTGGGCGCCTTGCCGCTGGGCAGGTCGCGGTCCTTCAGCTTGCGCGAGGTGAGCAGCAGCACCTTGTCGTCCTTGTAGGCCCGGATGCCCTTCACCTCGTCGAGCAGCTTCTCCGCGTCCAGGGGCTCGGACATGCCCGCGGGAATCTCCGCGATGCCGCTGTGCTCGCTGCCCACGCCGAAGGCCGTGTAGAGCGTGCGGTTGAACTTGGCGAGCTGCTTGTCGTCGAAGGGGTCCAGCGTCACGACGCGAATCACGGGGCGTCACCTCGGCGGGAAGGCCCTCGCGGTGCCGGGCGCGCGCTCATGCGCGACGCGGGCCGGCGGGAGGGCCGTGGAGTCCTGCGGTTCACTCGTCCTCGGGCGGCCTGGCCTTGGGCGGACGGCCACGCTTCTTCGGCGCGGCGGGCTCCGCGGGCGCGGCGTCCTCGGCCGGCTTGGCCTTGGGCGGGCGGCCGCGCTTCTTGGGGGCGGGGGCCTCCGCGCCCTCCACCACCTCGGGCTTCGGCTTGGGCGGACGGCCGCGCTTCTTGGGCGCGGAGGCTTCCGCGCCTTCGGCCGGCTTGGCCTTGGGCGGACGGCCGCGCTTCTTTGGGGCCTCCTCGGCCGCCTCCTCGCCGCCCTCCTCTTCGCCGCCCTCCTCGGAGGACTCCTCCTCGGACTCGGCCTGCGGCTCCTCGTCCGAGGGCAGGTCCAGCTCTCCGCCCTCCAGACCCATGAGGTCGCCGTCCAGGTCCATGTCGTCCTCGTCGCCGCCGGGCCGCGCGAACTCCGCGGCGGTGCGCTTGGGGCGCTCCTTCCCGGGCGGGAAGAGGACGATGTCGATGGAGTCCTCGGCGTTGGCCTCGGCGGTGCCCAGCGCGGCGGCGACCTCCGAGACCAGCAGGTGCCGGGCGTTGTCGTAGAGCTCGCGCTCCTTGGTGGGCAGCGGCCGCAGCTCACTCAGGACCTGGAGGCCCTTGACGACCTCCGCCAGCCCCAGGATGCCGCCCTGGGTCATGCGGTCCAGGTTGGTGCGCGCGCGCTGCTTCCAATCCAAGTCCGCCTTGTCACTGTCCGAGCGGAGGAACGCGTAGATCTCCTCCACGTCCGCGGGACTGGCCACCTTGCGGACGCCAATGGAGACAATCTTTCCTTGCGGCACCATCACGACCGCGCCGTCTTCCTCCCGGCGCATGGTGACGAAGGTGAGGCTCTGGCCCGCCACCTCCTTCACGTCGATGGCGGCGACGCGGCAGACCCCCTGGTTGGGGTAGACGACCCGGTCTCCAACCTGAAGCTGGAGTGCAGCGGACCCTTCTGGCATGGCCCCCTCGTGGGCGGGTGGGATGAGCACCGAAGCGAGCGCCGGTCGTAGCACCGTGCCCCGCCGGATGCCACGAGATTACCGGGGGAGCATTGTCATCCGGTGGGCATTGCGCTGGGCCTCCAGCAGCCTGGCCATGACCTCGTGCGCCTGCGCGTCCAGGACAGCGTCGAGCTGGGCGTCGGTCGGCCCCTCGTCCGCCGTGCTTCCAGGCCGCGCATCCACCGGGGTGGAAAGTCCCACCGTGGCCATCACCGCGATCCCCAGGGCCAGCACCGCCAGCAGCTTCTTCATGAGCGTCCTCCGTGGCGACCCAGGGTAGGGGCGACGCCCGGATGATCAATTTTTCGGCTACAGGCTGGCGGTGCCCTGTAGCGCCCCGTCGCGCGGGAACGCTACTGGTGCAGCGGCGCCACCGGCGTCACCTCCAGCGTGAGGCCGCCGGAGTTGTCGCTGACGTCGTCGTCCGGGAACGCGAGCCGCAGCCAGCTGGCGCCGCGCATCACCGTGGGTTGGTTCACCTCCAGCACCTCCAGGAGGCCCGGGGCCACGGCCGGGGACGCGCCCGCGCCGTGCAGCGCGAGCACGCCGCCCACCTCGCCGCCGCCGAAGCCCCGCGTGCGCGCCGGTTCCCCGGCCGAGCGCACGACGACGCGGTAGGTGGTCGCGGGGTCCAGCTCCCGCAGCGTGAAGCCGTCGTGGGGGGACAGCGAGACCGCGTGCCGTCGCGCGTCCAGGAGCAGGGTGGTGATGGCGCCGCTCGCCTGCTCGCGCACGTGCACCTGGAGGGCGCCGCGGTTGTCGTCGGGGCGGTCATCCCAGAGGAACACGTAGAGGACGGAGGCGTCGCGCACCAGCACCTCGTCCGTGCCCACCATGCCGAAGCTGTCGCGCGCGGCGAGCGCCGTGCCGCCCTCCAGGAAGTACACGGCCTGGGACACCGGCAGGGGGGCGCCCACCGACACGCGGCCCTCCACGCGCAGGCCATAGGTGCGGGAGGGATCCAACCGCATGCGCGCCGCCTGGGAAGGGGGCACGCGCAGGGCATGCGCGACGGTGCTGAGCGTGAACGGGCCACCGGAGGAGTAGCGGGCGAAGGCGGGCGCGTCCGCCGGGCCCGCGCGGGGCAGGGCTCGCGTCGCGGCGGGGTACTTCGGCATGAGCCTCGCGTGGACCGCCAGCGTGGTGCCGCGCTCGGCGTGCACGCGCTGGCTGAAGGGCGCCATGCCCGGCAGCAGCACCTCCAGCACGTGCTCGCGGTCCGACGGCAGCTGGGTGATGAGCGTGGGCGTCGTCTCCGGGAGCGCCCGGCCGTCCACGCGGATGGAGGCTCCCGCGGGCGAGGAGCTGAGCTCCACCGCGAACGAGTTGGAGCCGCCCATCACCATGCCCAGCCACGTGGCCACGAGCGCGGCCACCACCACCGGCGCGCCGCGCACCGCCCAACCCCGCAGCGTGCGGTGCCACGCGGGCGGCGGTACCGGAGGCATCACCTGTGGAGGCAGGGGCTGCGTCGTCAAATCCCCCCGGGGCTCGCCGCGGGGCTCCCTCCCGGGCTCGGAGACGAAGCGGGGCATCTCCGGCGGCGTGGCGATGGGCGGTGGTTCCGCGATGCCGCTCCAGCGGCCCACCCGCGCGATGAACTCGCGCGGCAGCTGCACCGGACGCCCGGCCTCCACGAGCTCCGGCTCGAAGAGGTAGCCCATGAAGTGGCCCAGGTCGCTCGCGGAGACGTCCGGCGCGGTGACGTGCAGCTGCCGCGCCAGCGCCTCCGCGAAGGCCTGCGCGGTGGGGTAGCGCTGCTCCGGGCTCGTGGCCATCGCGGTGAGCAGGATGCGCTCCAGCGCGGCCGGGATGCCTGGCACCCACTCGCGCGGGCGGGGGAAGTCACCCTGGGCGATCTTCCGCAGCACGTCGTGGAGCGAGCCCTCGAAGGGGCGCCGCCCGCAGAGCATCTCGTAGAGGACCGTGCCCGCGGCGAACACGTCCGTGCGCGCGTCCAGCGCCTCGCCGCGCGCCTGCTCCGGCGCGAAGTAGACGTACTTGCCCTTCGCGGGATCCGCCTTCGTGTCCGAGCGCCCGGCGAGCCGCGCCCGCGCGATGCCGAAGTCCACCAGCTTCACCTGCCCCTCGAAGGAGAGGAGCACGTTCTGCGGGCTGACGTCCCGGTGGACGATGTGCAGCGGGCGGCCGTTGTCGTCCAGCCGCGTGTGCGCGTACGCAAGCCCCCGCAGCATGTCGATGGCCACCAGCACCGCCAGCGGCGCCGGCAGCGCGGGCAGCCCCTTCTCCCTCGCCCGGCGCAGCACGTGCGAGAGCGGATGGCCGTCCACCCACTCCATCGCGAGGAAGTACTCGCCCTCGACTTCACCGAAGTCGAAGATCTGCGCGATGTTGCCGTGCGACAGCCCCAGCGCGATGCGCGCCTCGTTGATGAACATGGACACGAACGCGCTGTCGTCCGCGTAGCCGGGGAGGATCTTCTTGATGACCACCGGCTTCGTGACGCCCGCCACCGCCGTCATCCGGGCGCGGTAGATCTCCGCCATGCCGCCCGTCGCGATGCGCTCGAGCAGCTTGTACTTGCCGAACTGGAGGCCGGCGGAGGGCTGCGGCACGTTCGAACCGGCTCCTGTCGAGGGGAGTCCTTCGCGAAAACCGCGAGACGCTATCATGAGGCCATTCAGACGCTCAGGGTGGAATATTCCGCTACGCTCGCCATGCGGTTCCCGTAACCGTGCATTCTTCCTCCTGTTGTTGAGCGGCCTCGCGTCAGGCGGCTGCAAGGAGTCCGTGCCCGCCGGACCGTCACGCGCTGCGTCTTCCTCGACCCCACTGCGGGTGGAAACGGGGGCTGCTGCCCCTGCTCCCCAGGACGCCGGCTCCTGGGCGGACGCGACCGTCGCGCCGGTGTCCGCGCCCGTCCATGGCGAGCCCGCTCCGGACGGCGTCCTCCGGCTGGGGCTTTCAGGGGACCTGGTGCGCCTGGGCACGGAGACCTTCACGCCGGCCCGGACACAGGACGCGAGCCGGCTCGCGGAGCGGGTGCGGGGAAGGGACGTGCTCGTCGTGGTGGAGGACGCGGACACGTTCCTCGCGCAGGTGTCCGGCGCGCTGGCGGTCTTGCGCACGCAGGCGGCGGTGGTGTGGCTTCAGCACCCGGACGCGCCGGTGGCCTACCGGGTGGTGCTGCGCGATGAACAGGGCTTCCGGGCGTGGCTGGAGGAGGTGGCGCCCGGCAAGCTGCGCATCATCCAGCGCGCGGATGGCTTCGAGCTGACGACCAGCGTGGGCAAGCTGCCGGGGCCGGACCGCAACGGCCCGTCCGTACCGGTGCGCGGCGGGCGCCAGGACCTCGCGACGCTGCGGCGGGAGCTGGCCCGGCTGAAGACGCGCTTCACCACGTCGGACGACCTGTGCCTCGTCCCTTCGTTCGGGACGGAGGTGGTTCAGGCGGTCCGGGCGCTCGGCGGCACGTACGTCGCGCCGGAAGAGGGGCTCTTCGACACGCTCTGCCTCGTGTACCCCACGCCCCGGCCGGCGACGGACGCAGGGCTCCCGTAACCGGGTGCGGTGGGCCCGACACGGCTGGCGGCCGGGCACGCACTCCGCGTGGAGGCTTCGTCGCGTGGACTCGCGAGTGCCGCGCCGCTACTACCCCCAACGGTCCGCGCGCCCTAATGTGCCGCGCGCCTTTTTTCCTGAAGGCTTTGGAGGGCCATGCTCCCTCCCGGAGGTCGTCGATGGTCGCCGCAACCGAGCCCACTGCCCGTCCCCAGGACGTCCTCTCCGGGGGCGCCTTCCTCTTCCAGGAGGTGGGCTCAGCCCGCATCCTCACGCCGGAAGGCTTCTCCGAGGAGCAGCGGCTCTTCTTCAAGACGGCGCTCCAGTTCTGCCGCGAACAGGTGCTGCCCCAGGCCGCGCGCATCGAGGGCAAGGACAACGCGCTCCTGCGCGACCTCCTGCGCCGCGCGGGCGAGCTGGGGCTGCTGAGCGTGGACATTTCCGAAACCTACGGCGGCACGGGCCTGGACAAGACGACGTCGCTCCTGCTCGCGGAGGCCATGAGCCTGTTGGGCTCCTGGTCGGTGACGTCCAGCGCGCACACCGGCATCGGGTCGCTGCCCATCGTGTGGTTCGGCAATGAGGCGCAGAAGGCGAAGTACCTGCCCAGGCTCGCCACGGGGGAGTGGGTCGCCGCGTACGCGCTGACGGAGCAGGGCAGCGGCAGCGACGCGCGCGGGGCGAAGACGAAGGCGGTGAAGTCCGCCGACGGCAAGCACTACGTGCTCAACGGCTCCAAGCTCTACATCACCAACGCGGCCTTCGCGGACGTGTTCGTCGTCTTCGCGCAGGTGGACGGCGACAAGTTCACCGGCTTCATCGTGGAGAAGGACACCCCGGGCCTCACCGTGGGCCCGGAGGAGCACAAGATGGGCATCCGCGGCTCGTCCACGTGCCCGCTCTACTTCGAGGACGCGCGAGTGCCCGTGGAGAACCTGCTCGGCGAACTGGGCAAGGGCCACCGCATCGCCTTCAACATCCTCAACTACGGCCGGCTGAAGCTGGGCGCGGGCGTCATCGGGAGCATGAAGCTGCAACTGCAGAACGCGCTCAAGTTCGCGCAGGAGCGCAAGCAGTTCAAGGCGCCCATCGCCACGTTCCCGCTCATCCGCGAGAAGCTCGCGCGCATGGCCTCGCTCGTCTACGCGGTGGAGAGCATGACGTACCGCACGGCCGGCCTGGTGGACGGGCGGCTCGCGGCCAAGGAGCGCTCGGAGAAGGACTACGACGCGCACGTCATCGCCGCGATGGAGGAGTTCGCCACCGAGGCCTCCATCATGAAGGTCTTCGGCTCGGAGGCCATCGGCTTCCTGGTGGACGACGCCGTGCAGGTGCACGGCGGCGCCGGCTACATCGAGGAGTACCCGGTGGAGCGCGCCTACCGCGACGCGCGCATCAACCGCATCTTCGAGGGCACCAACGAGATCAACCGGATGCTGATCACCGGCATGCTCCTCAAGCGCGCCGTGAAGGGCGACCTGCCGCTGTTCGCCCAGGCGCGCGCCGTGGCGGAAGAACTGGGCCGGGGCGAGCGTCCCCGCGCGGGCCGCCACGACGCGCTGGCCCATGAGGAGATCGCCGCCGAGTGCGCCAAGCACCTGGCCATCCACGGCATGCGCCTGGCCGCCGAGGCCTTTGGCGCGGAGCTGGACAAGCACCAGGAGGTCATGGCCTCGCTGGCGGACGTGGTGATGGATGCGTACGCGCTGGACTCCATGGTGACGCGCACCCGTCAGGCCGCCACCGGTGGCGTGCTGGACCCGGTGCGCGTGGCGCTGGTGCGGTTGTACGCGATGGAGTCCACCTCGCGCGCCTTCGAGCGCACCCGCCGCGCCCTCTGCGCCACGCTCAAGGGGGACGCGCTCGCGCTGGAGTTGAAGCGCCTCTCCGCGCTGGACGCCTTCACGGCGTACGACCCGGCGGAGCTGCGTGAGACCATCGTCGCGGGCCTGGAGGAGGCCGGCGGCTACCCGTACAACCCGCTGTAACCGCTTGAAGCGCGCGGGTGCCCTGGCCTTCGCGTCAGGGCATCCGCGACACGGCATCCAGGCCGAAGCTGACCCGGGCCCGCCAGGGTGCGGGCGGCAGGTGCTCCAGCGCCATCAGGTCCTCCAGGCGCTGGACCATCTCCGGCCGCAGCCGGCCGAACGTCGCGCCGAAGCCCGGCGTCACCGCCTGCGCCACGCCCTTGCGCGGCACCGTCGACGTCCACGCCACCTCGCCGTGGAGCAGGAGCGGCCCCTCCTTCATGTCCATCTCCATGAAGAAGGGCGTGCCCACCAGCACCTCGCGGGGCAGGGCGGGGGCATCCACCTCCAGGCCCACGCCGCCGCGGGAGATGTCGCGCACGTAGAAGAACGGCGCCCGGGGGTCTCCCTCGCGCGCGCGCAGGTGCAGCGGCAGGCGCGGGAAGCGGCGCAGGCCGTGCTGCTCCTCCTGGGCGAAGATGAACTGGAGCACCGCGTCCAGCGCGCTGCGATCCTCCGCGCCGTCGTAGCGCACCGTGAGCAGGAAGCGCTCGCCGGGGCGCGGCTCCACCCGGACGACCTCGCCCAGCACCTCCACCGGGCGCGGCATGCCGCCCGCGTGCAGCTCGAAGGTGAACCGGGTGCCCAGCGGCAGGGCCTTGCGCGTCTCCAGGGTGACGCCGCCCTGACCCACGCTGCGGGTGTACTCACCGACCAGCGACTGCGGGGTCTTGTAGGCCACCTTCAGGCGAACGTTCGTGCTCACGCGCCCGTCAGTCTCAGCCTGGGAGCGGAAGAACTCAAGTTTGCCCCACCCCTGAAGGTAGGCCGTGCGGCAGGTGCCCTGGGGGATGTCCGGCCCCGGGCTCGCGGTGTTCCAGCCTGTTGCGCGGTTTCTTGACCCCCCTGGGGGGGGCGCGTATGTATGCCGGCCGTCAGAGGGGTAAGAAGTGGGAAGGAGTGGTGGTCCGTCCCGTGCCGGGCTGAAAAGGTGGATCGTCCCACGTGTTCCGAGGCGTCTATGAGCACCAGATCGACGCGAAGGGGCGCACCAGCCTCCCGGCCAAGCTGCGGGAGACGCTGGTGGGCGCCTACGACGAGCGGCTCATCGTCACCACGGCCCTGGACCCCTGCCTCCACGCCTATCCGGTGCGGGAGTGGGAGGCGTTGGAGACCGCGCTCGCCCGGCGCAACCCCATGGAGCCCGGGGTCAAGACGTTGATGCGGCTGTACGTGGCCAGCGCGCAGGAGTGCCCGCTGGACAAGCTGGGGCGGTTGCTCATCCCGCCGTCGCTCAGGGCGTACGCGAAGTTGGAGAAGGACGTGGTGTGGGCGGGGATGGTGAAGGTGATTGAGCTTTGGAGCCAGGAAGGCTGGGCGAAGGCGCAGGAGGACGCGCGCCAGGAAGCCACCTCCCAGGACGTGTTGCGGGTGCTGGGCGAGTTGCGCCAGCCGTAGCCAGGAAGTCGACAGCCTCGAGTTCGCAAGAGAAGGGTGGGCAGGCGCATGGACCAGCTGCAGGAGGTTCGTCGGAGCAGGGCGGTGATGGCGTCCGAGCGCGTGGAGACGCTCATGCTCGAGGGCGAGCTGGAGGAGGCGGACCTCCTCAAGCTGTGCGAGGACCTGATGCACCGGCTGCACCGGGGCACGCGCCAGGTGGTGCTCGACTTCGCGGACGTGTCGCACCTGAACTACCGCGGCGTGCGCCCGCTGATGGCCCGCGCGGACGCGTTCCGCCGCGCCGGTGGGGACGTGAAGCTGTCCGGCCTGTCGCCGTACCTGGCCGCCATCTTCCGCGCGGCCGGCGCCCATGACGCCTTCGAGCTGTACCCGCACATGCACGATGCCCGGGCCGCCTTCCAGCTCGCGCGCGCTCCCTTCGTCTGACCCCCCACCCAAGGCCCCTTCCGTGGACTTCCAGCACCAGACCGTCCTGCTCCACGAGACGGTGGAGCTGCTGAACCCGGCGGAGGGCAAGATCATCCTCGACGGGACGCTCGGCGGCGGAGGGCACACCCAGGCGCTGCTCGCCCGGGGCGCCACGGTGGTGGGCGTGGACCGGGACCCCGTGGCGCTGGCCGCGGCCACCGCCCGCATGGGGGGCAACGCGCGCTTCCAGGCCCGGCAGGGCAACTTCGCGGACCTTCCCCGCGTCGCGGAGGACCTGCTCCCCGTGGACGGCGTGCTGGTGGACCTGGGCGTGTCCTCGCCCCAGCTGGACGTGGCCGAGCGCGGGTTCTCCTTCATGAAGGACGGCCCGCTGGACATGCGCATGGGCGACAGCGGCATCACCGCCGCGGAGCTCATCGCCGGGACGGACGAGCGCGACCTGGCGAAGCTGCTCAAGGACTATGGGGAGGAGCCCTTCGCGAGGCCCATCGCGCGGGAGCTCAAGAAGGCGCTGCCCCAGCGCACGCTGGAGGCCGCGGAGGTGGTGAAGCGGGCGGTGCCGCGCAAGGCGTGGCCGGACCGCATCCACGTGGCCACCCGCACCTTCCAGGCCCTGCGCATGGCGGTGAACGGCGAGCTGGAGGCGCTGGACGCGCTGCTCGCCGCGCTGCCGTCGCTGCTCAAGGTGGGCGGCCGCGCCGCGGTCATCTCCTTCCACTCCCTGGAGGACCGGAAGGTGAAGGAAGCCTTCCGCGCCCTGGTGGGCGGGTGCACGTGTCCGCCGGGCTTCCCGGTGTGCGTGTGCAACAGCCAGGGGGACTTCGCCCTCGTGTCCAAGAAGGCCGTCGCGGCTTCCGAAGCGGAAGTCGAGGCCAACCCCCGCTCTCGCAGCGCGCACCTGCGCGCGGTGGAGAAAATCCGATGAGCAAGGCCCTCTCGCGTCCCTCCGTGTCCGTGGCCCGCGTGCTGATGCACCTCTTGCCCGCCGTCGCGCTCTTCACCCTGTTCGCGGCCGTGGGCATCCTCCACGTCACCAGCCGCGTGCTGGTGGTGGACATGGGCTACCGCCTGTCCAACGCGGAGGGCGAAAACCGCTCGCTCACCCGGGAGAACGACCGGCTCAAGCTGGAGCTGGCCACGCTCAAGGCCCCGGCCCGCCTGGAGCGCGTGGCCCGCGAGCAGCTGGGCATGGCCATGCCCAAGGGCGGCGCGGTGGTGTCCCTCGCGGAGGACCGCGTGAAGGGCTCCAGCACCGCGCAGGCCCGCTCGGCGGCGCCCGCCGTCCGCGTGGCGGAGCGGGGGACCGCGCGGTGAGGGACCTCAAGAGCGCGCGGATTCCGGAGTCGAACACGAAGGGCCTCAAGCTGCGGGTCCAGCTCTTGTTCGGGCTGTTCCTGGTGCTCCTGGGGACGGCGTTCGGCCGCGCGGTCTACCTCCAGGTCTTCCAGCAGGAGAAGCTCCGGGGCCTGGCGCAGGACCAGTACGTCCGGCAGATCGACATCCCAGCCCGGCGCGGTGACATCTTCGACCGTCGCGGCACGCCGCTCGCGCAGAGCGTGGAGGTGGACTCCATCTGGGTGGACCCGTCCATGCTCCCCGACGTGCCGCAGGCGGCCCGTCAGCTCGCCCGCGCCGTGCACGTGGACGGCGGGGACCTGACCGCGCGCCTGTCGCGCGCCAAGCGCTTCGCGTGGGTGAAGCGCCAGGCGAAGCCCCAGGAGGTGGAGGCGGTGAAGGCGCTGGGCCTGCCGGGCCTGGGCTTCACCAAGGAGCCCAAGCGCTTCTATCCCCAGCGGGAGCTGGGCGCGCACGTCGTGGGCATGGTGGGCACGGATGGCCACGGCCTGGAGGGCCTGGAGCTGGCCTTCGAGGACGAGCTGTCCGGGCAGAACTCGCGCACCTCCGGCTTCCGCGACGCCAAGGGCCGCAAGCTGATGGTCCAGGGCGCCATGGATCCGCTGGAGCGCCAGGGCGCCGCGGTGACGCTCACGCTGGACCGCCACCTCCAGTACGTCGCGGAGAAGGCGCTGGCCAAGGCCGTGGAGGACGCCAAGGCGGTGGCGGGCATGGCGGTGGTGCTGGACCCGCGCACCGGTGAAATCCTGGCCATCGCCAACAACCCGCGCTTCAACCCCAACACGCCCGAGGACGGCGTGAAGAACGCCATCCGCAACCGCGCCGCGCTGGACTCCTTCGAGCCCGGCTCCACCATGAAGTCCTTCGTGGTGGCCGCCGCGCTGGAAGAGAAGGCCATCACCCCGGACCAGCTGTTCTTCTGTGAGAACGGCGCCCTGCGCATCGGCCGTCACACCATCCGGGACACCCACCCGCACGGCTGGCTCAACGCGCAGGGCATCCTCCAGGTGTCCTCCAACATCTGCTCCGCGAAGGTCGCCGAGGCCCTGGGCCGCGAGAAGTTCGTCGCCGCCTACCACGCCTTCGGCTTCGCCGAGCGCACGGGCCTGGCCCTCACCGGCGAGAGCCGCGGCGTCATCCCGTTTCCGAAATCGGACATCTCCCTGGCCACCCAGGCCTTCGGCCAGGGCATGACGGCCACCGCCGTGCAGCTGACGGCGGCCTACGGTGCACTGGCCAACGATGGCGTGCTGATGCGCCCGTACCTCGTCTCCAAGGTGGTGGACGCGGACGGCGTGGTGCTGCTGGAGAACCAGCCCACGGAGCTCCGGCGGGTGGTCTCCCCGAAGGTGGCGCGTCAGGTGGTGGGCATGCTCGAGAGCGTGGTGGTCAAGGGAGGGACCGCGCCCAAGGCCGCCATGGACGACTACCGGGTGGCCGGCAAGACGGGCACGGCGCAGAAGGCGGACCCCGTGGCGCGGGGGTATTCCGACAAACGCATCGCGTCGTTCGCGGGCATGGTGCCAGCCGAGGCCCCGCGTGTCGTGATTCTCGTGGTGGTGGACGAACCCAAGACAGACGTATACGGGGGGAACGTGGCTGCCCCTGCCTTCAAGGAAATCGCTACCGCCGCCATGGCCCACCTGGCCGTGCCCCCGTCCCGCACGGTGGCACCCGCCGAGGTGGCCGCGGCCGCCGCGCCCGTGGTGCCCCCTCCGGCACCGAAGGCGCTGGCGAAGGCCGTGCCCGCGCGGGCCGACCTGGAGGACGCGGTGACCGAGACCCCGGAGCCCGGCACGGTGCGTGTGCCGGACGTCCAGGGCCAGGCGGGACGTGAAGCCGTGGTGAAGCTGCTCGCCGCGGCGTTGGAGCCACAACTGCAGGGAAGTGGACGAGTCGTATCTCAGACCCCCCCCGCCGGCGCGCTGGTGGAGAAGGGGGCCCGGGTGACGCTGGAACTGGCGACGCGGCAATGAGGCCGGGTCCTTTCCAGGCCCCGCAAGCAATGTGTGTGAAGGGGAAGAGATGAAGCTGACGGATGTCCTCGCAGGGTGTGGAGCCGAGCAGACCTCGGGCGGCCGTTCCGCGGTCGACGTCACGGGCGTGACGCAGGATTCGCGGCGCGTGAAGCCGGGGGATCTCTTCATCGCCGTGCCGGGCCTGAAGGAAGACGGGGCCCAGTTCATTGGTGAAGCCGTGTCGCGCGGCGCGGTCGCCGTGGTGTCGGAGAAGCAGGGGCAGTCCTCGCAGGTGCCGTTCTTCAAGGTGAGCAGCGCGCGCAAGGCGCTGGCGCTCATCGCGGCGAACTTCCACGGCCGCCCCGCGGACAAGCTGACGCTCCTGGGCGTCACCGGCACCAACGGGAAGACGACCACCACCTACCTCCTGGAGGCCATCCTCGCCACGGCCGCCATGTACACCGGCTCACCGGCGCCGGGCGTCATCGGCACGCTGGGCTACAAGTTCGGCGGCAAGACGACGGAGCTGGCCAACACCACCCCGGACCCGCTGGAGCTGCACCGCATCTTCCGCGAGATGGTGGACGCGGGCGTGGAGACGGTGGTGATGGAGGTCTCCAGCCACGCGCTCGCGCAGGAGCGCGTGCACGGGCTCACCTTCAAGGCCGCGGGCTTCAGCAACCTGTCGCGCGACCACCTGGACTACCACAAGGACCTGGAGGACTACTTCCAGGTGAAGCGCAAGCTCTTCGTGGAGAACCTGGGCGCCTCCGGCACCGCCGTGGTGAACGGCGACGACACCTTCGCCAGCCGCATCTACAACGAGCTGCGCGGCCAGAAGCGCATGGCGTGGAAGTTCAGCCGCACGGGCGCGGGGGAGATCTCCGCCGCGGACGCCACCTATTCGCTCAAGGGCATCGAGGCCACCCTGAAGACGCCCGCGGGCGACATCAAGGTGAAGAGCAAGCTCCTGGGGCCCCACAACCTGGAGAACATCATGCTCGCCGCCGGCATCGCGCTGGGCGCGGGCATCAGCCGCTCGGACGTGAAGAGCGGCATCGAGCTGGTCACCGGCGTGGCCGGCCGCATGGACCGCGCGGAGAACCACCGCGGCGGCCCGGCGCCGGCGGTGCTGGTGGACTACGCGCACACGGATGACGCGCTCAAGCGCTCCATCGAGGCGGCGCGCGCGCTGGCCAAGGGTCGCGTCATCGTCGTCTTCGGCTGCGGCGGCGACCGCGACAAGGGCAAGCGCCCGCTGATGGGCACCGTGGCCGCCGAGGGCGCGGACCTGGTGATGGTGACCAGCGACAACCCGCGCACGGAGGATCCGGAGGAGATCATCTCCCAGGTGACGCCGGGCCTGGAGAAGGGCGGCCTGCGCCGCATCTCCGAGGGCAAGGCGAAGAACGGGGAGAAGGGCTACCTCGTGGACGCGGACCGCCGCTCCGCCATCGAGCAGGTCATCAACCTGGCCAAGGACGACGACGTCGTCCTCATCGCCGGCAAGGGCCACGAGACCTACCAGACGGTGGGCACCGAGAAGCTCAAGTTCGACGACCGCGAGGTCGCCGCGCGCGCGCTGGCCAACCGCATCCCGGGCTGACCCCCCGCAAAGGCCACATCCCCCCTTCATGGCCGCTCGATTCTCCGATGACGAGGTGGTGCAGGCGACGGGCGCGACCCGCCGCGGGGAGCCCGTGGAAGCGGGCTTCCCCGCCGTCTGCACCGACACGCGGTCGCTCACCCCCGGGTGCCTCTTCGTGGCGCTGCAGGGCGAGCGCTTCGACGCCCACGACTTCGTGGACGGCGCCCAACGTCAGGGCGCGGCGGGGGCGGTGGTGAAGCGGGGGAGGGCGCTGCCGGCCCTGCCCCCGGGCTTCGCCCTCTACGAGGTGGACGACACCCTGGCCGCGCTGGGCGGCCTGGGCGCGCTGCACCGCCGCCGCTTCCAGATTCCGGTGGCGGCGGTGGGGGGCTCCAACGGGAAGACGACCACCAAGGAGATGGTGGGCGCCATCCTGGCCACCCGGGGCCCGGCGCTGAAGACGGAGGGCAACTTCAACAACGAGGTGGGCGTCCCGCTCACGCTCTTCCGGCTGGAGCCGTCCCACGTGGCGGCCGTCATCGAAGTGGGGATGAACCAGCCGGGCGAAATCGAGCGGCTCACGCGCAAGGTGCAGCCGGACGCCGGTGTCATCACCGTGGTCCAGCCGGAGCACCTGGAGGGCCTGGGCAGCCTGGAGGGCGTGGCGGAGGCGGAAGGGGAGATGTTCCGCGAGCTCCTGCCCCAGGCCACCGCGGTCATCAACGTCGACGACGCGCTCATCGTGCGCCAGGCCGCGCGCAGCGGCGCGAAGCAGCTGACGTTCGGCCGGGCGGAGGGGGCGGACGTGCGCCTCACCGCCGTCCACACGCTGGGCCGCGACGGCATGGTGGCCACCGTGCGCTACCAGGGGAAGGACTGGCCGGTGCGCCTGCACTTCGTGGGGCCGCACAACGCGCAGAACGCGACGGCGGCGTTCGCGACGGCGCTGGCCCTGGGCTACTCCCCGGAGGAGTGCGTGAAGGGGCTGGAGTCCGCGCGGCCGTACGCGCGAAGGCTCAACATCGTGGACGGCAGGAACGGCGTCACGGTGGTGGACGACTGCTACAACGCCAACCCGGCCTCCATGGAGGCCGCGCTCGTCACGCTGGGCACGCTGGTGCCGGAGGGCGGACGGGCGGTGGCGGTGCTGGGCGACATGCTGGAGCTGGGCGCGGGCGAGGCGCAGGAGCACGCCCGGCTGGGGGAGCTCGTCGCGCGGCACGCGAAGCTGGTCGCGTTCTTCGGCCCCCGGTCCGCGGGCGGCCACGGGAGCGCGGACATGGGAGATTCCGCCGCCCACTTCACCGAGGTGGAGCCATTGGTGGCGTGGTTGACGCCCCGGCTTCTGCCCGGTGACGTGGTGCTGGTGAAGGCCAGTCGCGGCATGCGACTGGAGCGCGTGGTGGCGGCCCTGACGGGCGCGGCCCCCCCCGGAGGGAGTCACTAGTGCTGTACCTTCTGTACGAGCTCATCCAGAACACCGAGGCCGGGCGCGTCCTCAACTTCCTGCGCTACCCGACCTTCCGCATCGTCGCCGCGGGCGTCTTCGCCCTGCTCCTGGGGATGGTCATCGGCCCGCGCCTCATCGCGCGGCTGCGCCTGAAGCAGCACGGGCAGAGCAACGTGCGCGAGGACACCCCGGACAGCCACCAGAAGAAGAAGGGCACGCCCACCATGGGTGGCGCGCTCATCCTCATCTGCATCGCGGCGGGCACGCTGCTGTTCGCGGACCTGAAGTCGCGCGGCGTCTGGGTGATGATCCTCCTCACCTTCGGCTACGGCTTCATCGGCTTCCTGGATGACTGGCTGAAGCTGTCCAAGCGCAACTCCAAGGGCCTGGCCGGGCGCAAGAAGATGGCGCTGCAGACGCTCTTCTTCCTCATCGCCATCTTCGGCCTGATGTGCACGTGGACGAAGGCGGACGGCTCGTTCGGGCCCACGCTGCTCATCGACACGCGGCTCACGCTGCCCTTCGTGCCGTCGCACTGGTTCAACCCGGACCTGGGCTGGTTCTACGTGGTGTTCGCGTGGATCGTCATCGTGGGCACGTCCAACGCGGTGAACCTCACGGACGGCCTGGACGGCCTGGCCATCGTGCCCACCATCGTGTCGGCGGTGACCTTCTGCGTGCTCTGCTACGTGGCGGGCACCACGCTGCACATCGCGGACTCGGAGACGGTGAACGGCGTCGCCAAGCTCACGGCCACGCCGCTGTACCGCTACCTGGGCATCCTCCAGGTGCCGGGCGGCGCGGAGCTGGCCGTCTTCTGCGCGAGCATCGTGGGCGCGGGCATCTCCTTCCTCTGGTTCAACACCTACCCGGCGTCCGTGTTCATGGGCGACATCGGCTCCCTGGCCCTGGGCGGCGCGCTGGGCGGGCTGGCGGTGTTCTCCAAGAACGAGGTGGTGTCCGCCATCATCCACGGCATCTTCTTCGCGGAGGCGCTCTCCGTGATGATCCAGGTGGCGTCCTTCAAGATGACGGGCAAGCGCGTCTTCAAGATGGCGCCCGTGCACCATCACTTCGAGCTCAAGGGATTGGCCGAGCCGAAGATCATCGTGCGTTTCTGGATTGTCGCCATCCTCTGTGGTGGCGTGGCCCTGCTGTCCCTGAAACTGCGCTAGTCGCATTGCCCCCATCGAGGTCGGCCCGCCCCCATGAATCCCTCGCTGTCCGGTCGGAAGGTCGCGGTGTTCGGGCTGGCCAAGAGCGGCGTCGCGGCGCTCCGGCTGCTCGTCCAGCACGGCGCGAAGGTGACGGCGCTGGACGCGCGCTCCGAGGATGCGCTCGGTGACGTCGCGAAGGAGCTGCACGCCAGGGGGGTGACGCTCGTCACCGGCGCCACGCCCCCCGGGCTGCTCACCCGCCAGGACCTGGTGGTGGTGAGCCCGGGCGTGCCGCTGTCCCTGCCGGAATTGGAGGCCGCGCGCACGTCCGGCGTCCCGGTGTGGGGCGAGGTCGAGCTCGCGGGCCGCTTCCTGGAGGGCCTCCGCTTCCTGGGCATCACCGGCACCAACGGCAAGAGCACCACCACGGCGCTCACCGGCGAGCTGTACGCGAAGGCGGGCCTGCGCACCTTCGTGGGCGGCAACCTGGGGCGCCCGCTGGCCGAGGCCGCCCTGTCGCCCGGGGACTGGGACGCGCTGGTGGTGGAGCTGTCCAGCTTCCAGTTGGAAGGCATCCACCAGCTCAAGCCCACGGGCGCGGCCATCCTCAACCTCACGCCGGACCACCTGGACCGCTACGCCAACCACGCCGAGTACGGCGCGGCCAAGGCGCGCATCTTCATGAACCAGCAGGGTGGCAGCGACTTCGCCGTGGTGAACGCGGACGACGCGGCGGTGATGGGGCTGGCCACCTCCGCTCGCGTGCCCGTCTACGGCTTCAGCGTCACGGGCCGCCCGGTGGTGGACGCGCCGAAGCTGGCGGGGCTGGCCATCGCGAAGCCCGGCGGCTTCGAACTGGAGTTCGCGGGCGAGTCCTACACGCTCACCAACCGCTCGCTCCGGGGCGCGCACAACGCGCAGAACGCGATGGCGGCGGCGCTGCTGGCCCGGCTGGGCGGCGTGGCGACGGACGCGGTGCAGGCGGGCCTGGACAGCTACCCGGGCCTGGCGCACCGTCTGGAGAGCGTGCGCGTGCTGGACGGCGTGGAGTGGGTGAACGACTCCAAGGCCACCAACGTGGACTCCGTGCTGGTGGCGCTCAAGGCGTTCGCCGGCGACGTGTGGCTCATCGCGGGCGGCAAGGGCAAGGGCGCGCCGTACGCGCCCATGGTGGAGGCGGGGCGGGGCAAGGTGAAGGGCGTGCTCACCATTGGCCAGGACGCGGACGTGCTGGCGCGGGCGTACGCGAACGACGCTCCGGTGCACGCGTGCGGCACGCTGGACGCGGCGGTGAGGAAGGCCCGCGAGGTCGCGAGGGCGGGGGACACGGTGCTCCTGTCCCCGGCGTGCGCGTCGTACGATCAGTTCAAGAACTTCGAGGACCGGGGCGACACGTTCAAGCGCCTCGTCGGGGCGCTCCGACCGTGATGAAGACCTCTCCTCCGGCCGCCCCCGTGCGGTTCGATCCGATCCTCCTGTGCGCGGTGCTGGCGCTGGTGGCGCTGGGCCTGGTGATGACGTACTCGGCCAGCGCCGTGCTCGCGCAGGACAAGCTGGGCGACAGCCTCTACTTCCTCAAGCGCCAGCTGTCCGCCGCGGGCCTGGGCCTCGTGGCCATGGCGGTGGCCATGAAGCTGGGGTGGCGCAAGCTGGCGCGCATGGCGTACCCGCTGCTGCTCATCGCCATCGTGCTGCTCATCGCGGTGGCCATCCCGGGCATCGGCACCACGGCGGGCGGCGCGCGGCGGTGGATCCGCCTGCCGGGCTTCAGCCTCCAGCCGGCGGAGATCGCCAAGTTCGCGTGGCTCGTGTACCTGTCCTATTCGCTGGCGAAGAAGCGGGAGAAGGTGGCCACGTTCTCCATCGGCTTCCTGCCGCACCTGGCCCTGTGCGGCATCCTGGTGCTGCTGTGCATGCTCCAGCCGGACTTCGGCAGCAGCGTGCTGCTGGTGTTCATGCTCTTCGTGCTGCTGTTCGCGGCGGGCACGAAGCTGTCGTACCTGGTGGGCTCGGTGCTGCTCGCGCTGCCGCTGGCCTTCGTCGCCGTCGCGACCAGCCCCTACCGCATGAAGCGCATCCTCGCGTTCCTGGACCCATGGGCCCACCGGCACGACGTGGGCTACCAGGTGGCGGAGTCGCTGATGTCCATCGGCTCGGGCGGCATCACCGGCCTGGGGCTGGGCGACGGCCGGCAGAAGCTGTTCTTCCTGCCGGAGGCGCACACGGACTTCATCTTCTCCATCCTCGGCGAGGAGCTGGGGCTCATCGGTGTGGGGCTGCTGGTGGTGCTGTACGCCGTCGTCCTGTGGCGCGGCGTCCGCGCGGCCCTGGCGGCGGGGGAGACCTTCGGCACGTACCTGGGCCTGGGCATCAGCTCCATCATCGCGTTCCAGGCCACGGTGAACATGTGCGTGGCCATGGGGCTGCTCCCCACGAAGGGCCTGACGCTGCCGTTCGTGTCCTACGGCGGCACGTCGCTGGTGGTGCTGATGGGGTCGGCGGGCGTGCTGTTGTCGTTGAGCGCCAACACCCAGGGCGCGTCGCGGCCGGTGCGCACGGGCACGACGGACCTGCGGGAGGTGACGGCGTGAAGGTGCTCATCGCGGGCGGCGGCACCGGCGGCCATCTGTTCCCGGGCATCGCGCTGGCGGAGGAGGTCGTCACGCGCCATCCGGCCAACGAAGTGGTCTTCGTGGGCACGGAGAAGGGCCTGGAGGCGCGCGTGGTGCCCAAGGAGGGCTACCCGCTGGAACTGGTGAAGGTGCAGGGGCTCAAGGGCAAGGGCCTCCTCGGCCTCATCAAGGGGCTCATCGCGCTGCCGCTGGCGTTCCTCGCGTCGCTCCGCATCCTGTCGCGTCAGAAGCCGGACGTGGTGGTGGGCGTGGGCGGCTACGCGAGCGGCCCGGTGGTGCTGGCCGCGTGGCTGATGGGCATCCCCACCGCCATCCAGGAGCAGAACGCGCTGCCCGGGCTCACCAACAAGGTGCTGGGCCGCATCGTGAAGGTCGTCTTCACCTCCTTCGAGGAGGCGCGCAAGCACTTCCCCGAAGCCAAGGTGCAGATGATTGGCAACCCCATCCGCAAGAAGCTGATGGACAACTACCTGCGCAGCAGCGCGGCGCACGAGAAGTTCTCCGTCCTCATCTTCGGCGGCAGCCTGGGCGCGCGCGGCCTCAACAACCGCGTGCTGGAGGCGCTGGACTCCCTGGCCGACGTGAAGGACCAGATCTCCATCGTCCACCAGACGGGGAAGCTGGACCTGGAGAACGTGAAGAAGGGCTACGCGGACAGGGGCTTCGCGGACGTGGCGCAGGTGGTGGAGTTCATCGACGACATGTCCTCCGCCTACGCGAAGGCGGACCTGGTCATCTGCCGCGCGGGCGCCACGTCGCTGGCGGAGCTGACGGTGTGCAAGAAGCCCAGCATCCTGGTGCCCTTCCCGCACGCCACGGACAACCACCAGGAGGTCAACGCCCGCGCGCTGGTGGACGTGGGCGCGGCCATCATGTTCCGCGAGTCGGAGCTCACCGGGCTGAAGCTGGCGGAGACGCTGCGCGGCCTGATGACGGACCCGGCGACGCTCAAGCAGATGGCGAAGAAGGCGGGCATCCTGGGCCGCCCCGCCGCGGCGAAGGAGCTGGCGGACGTGTGCGTGGACCTCACCACCCAGGCCTGGGGCCCGGGCGGCCGCGACCGAGGGCAGAAGGACGTGAAGAAGGCACCGGGGAGCAAGGCATGAGCAGCAAGAACGTCAGCAACAAGCCCGGCAGCCTCTTCAAGACGCGCCACGCGGCGCACGTGCACTTCGTGGGCGTGGGCGGCATCGGCATGAGCGGCATCGCGGAGGTGCTGCTCAACCTGGGCTACCGCGTGTCGGGCTCGGACCTGCGCGAGAGCGACATCACCCGCCGCCTGGCGAAGCTGGGCGCCACCCTCTACGAGGGCCACCGCGCGTCCAACCTGGTGCACGCGGACGTGGTGGTCATCTCCTCCGCGGTGCGCAAGGACAACCCGGAGGTCCTGGCGGCGCGCCAGCGCAAGATTCCCGTCATCCCGCGCGCGGAGATGCTCGCGGAGTTGATGCGCCTGAAGTACGCGGTCGCCGTCGCCGGCAGCCACGGCAAGACGACCACCACGTCCATGGTGGCCACGGTGCTGTCCGCGGCGGGCCTGGACCCGACGGCGGTGGTGGGGGGCAAGGTGAACGTGCTCGACTCCAACGCCAAGCTGGGCAAGAGCGAGCTGATGGTGGTGGAGGCGGACGAGTCCGACGGCAGCTTCCTCAAGCTGCACCCGTCCATCGCCGTCGTCACCAACATCGACCCGGAGCACATGGACCACTACGGCGACCTGGAGACGCTCCAGTCCGCCTTCGTGGAGTTCTGCAACCGCGTCCCGTTCTACGGCCTCAACGTGCTGTGCCTGGACAACCCCAACGTCCAGGCGCTGCTGCCGCGCATCGAGAAGCGCTTCGTCACCTACGGCAGCTCGCACATGGCGGACTACCGGCTGGAGGGCATCGCGCTGGACGGCTTCACCACCACCTTCCGCGCCTTCCGCCGCGACGAGGACCTGGGCGAGTTCCGGGTGCGCATGGTGGGCGCGCACAACGCCTTCAACGCGCTGGCGGTGGTGGCCATCGCGGAGGAGATGGACATCCCGCTGGAGACGGTGCGCGGCGCGCTGGCCGAGTTCGGCGGCGTGCAGCGCCGCTTCACCGTGCGCGGCGAGGCGGGCGGCGTCACCGTGGTGGACGACTACGGGCACCACCCCACGGAGGTGATGGCCACGCTGTCCGGCGCGCGCCGCGCGTTCGGCCGCCGGGTGGTGGCCGCCTTCCAGCCGCACCGCTACACGCGCACGCACGACCTGATGAAGGAGTTCGCCACCGCGTTCAACGACGCGGACGTGCTCCTGGTCACCAGCGTCTACGCGGCGGGTGAGGAGCCCATTCCGGGCGCCACCGGCGACGCGCTGGCGGAGGCCATCCGCGCGCACGGCCACCGCGACGTGACGTTCGTGGAGAAGCGCGCGGACGTGGCCAGGGCGCTCCTGGAGCGCGTGCGCGAGGGCGACCTGGTGCTGACGCTCGGCGCGGGCGACATCACCCAGGTGGGCCCGGACCTGCTGAACCTGATGGGCGCGGCGAAGGGCGGATAGGGCATGGAGGCGGGGCAGGTGACACCGCTCGCGGCGCGCGTGGCGCGGCTGCCGGGCCTGGACGTGAAGCCGGGCGAGCCCCTGGCGCCCCTCATCAGCGTGCGCGTGGGCGGTCCGGCGGAGGCCCTGGTGCGGCCTCGCTCGCCGGATGCGCTGGTGGACCTCTTGCGCCTGGCCCGCGACGAGGGCGTGCCCGTGACGGTGCTGGGCGGCGGGGCCAACACGCTGGTGGGCGACGGCGGCGTGCCGGGGCTCACCGTGAAGCTCCCCTCGGATTTGTTCCCGGAGGCGCTGGACGTGGGCCCGGACGACGGCCGGGTGACGCTGGGCGCGGGCGCGGCCATTGCCCGGCTCATCAACGTGATGCGCGCGCAGGGCCTGGTGGGCGCGGAGTTCCTCGCGGGCATCCCCGGCACCCTGGGCGGCGCCGTCACCATGAACGCGGGCACCAAGAACGGCGAGTGCTTCCGCGTGCTGGAGGCCGTGGAGGTCGCCACCGCGGACGGAGTGGGGTGGCTGACGAAAGCGCAGGTGCCGCACACCTACCGTCACGCCACGCTGCCCGCGGGAGGTATCGTCACGCGCGTGCGCTTCCACCTCCCCAAGGGCGACCTCGTGGCCAGCAAGACGGCCATGGACGCGGACCTGGGCTACCGGAAGCGCACGCAGCCCTTGAGTCAGCCCAACTTCGGCAGCGTGTTCACCAACCCGCCGGGCGACCACGCCGGGCGGCTCATTGAACTCGTGGGCCTGAAGGGGCACACCCTGGGGCGCGCGCAGGTGTCCACCCTGCACGCGAACTGGATCGTCAACCTGGGCGGCGCGGCCGCTCGCGACGTGCGGGGCCTCATCACCCTGATGCAAGAGCGGGTGAGGGAAGCCACCGGCGTCGTCATGCACCCCGAAGTCAAATCCGTCGGAGTCTTCCTGCCATGACCATCGGTCCCCGAGGCTTCACCCCCGCTGAGTTGAAGGCCAAGCGCGTCGGCGTGCTGTACGGCGGCCTCTCCAGCGAGCGCGAGGTGTCCCTGCGCACGGGCGCCGCGGTGGCGGGGGCCCTCAAGGGGCTGGGCTACGACGTGGTGGAGATCGACGTGGGCAAGGACCTGCCCGCGCGCCTCATCGCGGAGAAGGTGGACGTGGCGTGGCTCGCGCTGCACGGCCGCTTCGGCGAGGACGGCTGCGTCCAGGGCCTCCTGGAGGCCATGTTCATCCCCTACACCGGCAGCGGCGTGATGGCGTCCGCCGTGGGCATGGACAAGGTGTACGCGAAGGAGATCTTCATCGCGCGCGGCATCCCCACGCCGCCCTACCGCGCCTTCTCCACGGCGGAGGCCGCGCTCGCGGAGGCGGACCGGCTGCCGTTCCCCTTCCCGGTGGTGGTGAAGCCCAGCCGCGAGGGCAGCAGCGTGGGCGTGCACATCTGCAAGACGCGCGAGGACTACACCGCCGCCGTCGAGGACGCCGCGAAGTTCGCGGGCACGCTCCTGGTGGAGCAGTTCATCAAGGGCCGTGAAGTGCAGGGCGGCGTGCTGGACAACGAGGCCCTGGGCGTCATCGAGGTGAAGGCCGCCCGCGAGTTCTACGACTACGACGCCAAGTACAAGGCCGGCAGCGGTACCCAGTATCTCTTCCCCGCGCCGCTGCCCCCGGACCTGTACGCGCGCGTGAACGAGGTCTCCCTCGCCGCGCACAAGGCGCTGGGGTGCTCCGGCGGCTCGCGCTCGGACGTCATCGTCACGGAGCGTGGCGACGTGTTCCTGCTGGAAATCAACACGCTGCCCGGAATGACGGCCTCCAGCCTCCTGCCCAAAATCGCGGCGGGGCGAGGCATCGACTTCCCGGCCCTCTGTGAGCGGCTGCTCCAGGGCGCCTCGCTCAAGGCCTGAGCCGCTGCGCGTCCTTTCCTGGAGTTCCGGCCCCTTATGAGGCCGGCGTGTCCCTTCGTGCCGCTACAGCGACGTGCCTGTAGCCAAAAACTGGCGAGGTTCGAAGTCCGCCCGCAGCATGCGCCTCCCGACCCCCATGGCTTTTGGAAAATCCAAGAATCGCCGCCGCATGGATGCCGCACCGCGCAACGACGCGGTGAAGGGCGCGGTCCGTTCGCACGGGCCGTCGGTGGTGAAGGCGCTGGGGCTGGCGGCGGCGACGGCGGGGCTCATCTGGGGTGCCATCGAGCTGCGCGCCTGGGCGGTGGTGACGCCGCGCTTCGCGCTGGAGTCGGTGAACTTCAGCGGCCTGGAGCGGGCGTCGCGGCCGGAGCTCTTGAAGCTGTCCGGGCTCACGCCGGGGCAGAACCTGTGGACGCTGGACACGGCGGCGCTGGCCCGGGCCATGGGGCAGCACCCCTGGGTGCGCACGGTGGAGGTGACGCGGCGGTTTCCGCGCGGCGTGTCCGTGGAGGTGACGGAGCACGCGCCCGCGGCACTGGCGGTGCTGGGTGACCTCTACGTGCTGGACGAGGAGGGCGAGCCCTTCAAGCGCGTCACCCCGGGTGACGGGCTGGACCTGCCGCTCGTCACGGGCGTGGAGCGCGATGCGTACGTGGCGGACCCGGACGCGGTGCGTTCGAAGTTCCGCGAGGCTTTGGATGTAACCCGTGCTTATGCGCGGTTGTCGCCGGGGCGATCCGACCGGCTGTCCGAGGTGCGCCTGGAGAACACCGGGCTTGCGCTGGTGACGGCGACGGGGCAGGAGGTGCGCCTCGGTGCTGGCGATACGGAAGTCAAGCTCCAGCGGCTGGCGCGCGTTCGACGCGAGCTCAGCACAAGGGGGCTTGCGGCCGCGATCATTCGCCTGGATAACCGTGCCCGACCGGGTTGGGTGGCGGTGAGGCTTTCGAGTGGGTCCGACTCCGAGAGGAGCGGGGGCTCGACGCAGTGAGGATGCTTCCTTCACGAAAGTGAGGGAGCCTGGGAGGAGTCATGGCGAAGCAGAAGTCGGGGGAGATCATCGTCGGCCTCGACATCGGCACGACGAAGATCTGCGCCATCGTCGGCGAGCTGACCGATAGCGGTATCGACATCATCGGTATCGGTACGCATCCGTCGAAGGGATTGCGCAAGGGCGTCGTGGTCAACATCGAGGCCACGGTGTCGTCCATCCGGCGCGCCGTGGAGGAAGCCGAGCTGATGGCCGGGGCGGAGATCTCCCACGTGTACACGGGGATCGCCGGCGGCCACATCAAGGGCTTCAACTCCCAGGGCATCGTCGCGGTGAAGGACAAGGAGGTCCGCGACGCGGACATCGCGCGCGTCATCGACGCGGCGAAGGCGGTGGCCATCCCGCTGGACCGGGAGGTCATCCACGTCCTGCCGCAGGAGTTCATCATCGACGACCAGGGCGGCATCAAGGAGCCCCTGGGCATGGCCGGTGTGCGCCTGGAGGCCAAGGTGCACATCGTCACGGGCGCCGTCTCCAGCGCGCAGAACATCGTGAAGTGCGCCAACCGCACGGGCCTGAACGTCTCCGACATCGTGCTCCAGCCGCTGGCCTCCGCGGAGGCGGTGCTGAGCGAGGACGAGAAGGAGCTGGGCGTGTGCCTCGTCGACATCGGCGGCGGCACCACGGACATCGCCATCTTCTCCGGCGGCTCCATCGTCCACACGGCGGTGATTGCGCTGGGCGGCAACAACCTGACGAGCGACATCGCCATCGGCCTGCGCACCCCCGCGCACGAGGCCGAGCGCATCAAGCAGAAGTACGGCTGCGCGCTCGCGTCCATGATCAACAAGGACGAGACGATCGAGGTCCCCAGCGTGGGCGGCCGTCAGCCGCGCGTCCTGGGCCGGCAGATCCTCTCGGAGATCCTCGAGCCGCGCGTGGAGGAGATCTTCCAGCTGGTGCACCGGGAGATCCAGAAGTGCGGCTACGAGGACCTGCTCGCGTCCGGCATCGTCATCACCGGCGGCTCCACGCTGCTGGCGGGCATGCCGGAGCTGGCGGAAGAGGTGCTGGGCCTGCCGGTGCGCCGGGGCATGCCGCGCGGCATTGGCGGCCTGGTGGACGTGGTCAAGAGCCCCATGTACGCCACGGGTGTGGGCCTGGTCGTCTACGGGGCCAAGCACATGGACCGCCGCATGTTCCGCATCCGCGAGGACGGCAACGTCTACAAGAAGGTCAAGGGCCGGATGCGCGAGTGGCTGGAGGAGATCTTCTAGTCAGGCTCCTGGAGTTTTGACGCGCTGAGCCAAGGGGCCCCTTCGGGGGCCCTTTCGCGTTTCTGGGGGGGGGCTGTGTCCGGGCGCAGGATTGGCGCGTCAGGGGGGACGCTGACGCGTCAATCTGGGACGCGGAACCTCTTCCAGAATCCAGAATCCGGCTCCGGCTTCCGGACGGCCGCCGTAAGCACGGGCAGCCGGCCGTGCAACTTCCAGGATTTGGACGAATTGGAATTTCGACAGAGGATGGCTTCCCGCTTGCTACGGGAGCCCACGGCTCCCGGAACGGACTCCGCCGTTCCTGGTGAGCCTCCGAACCTATGACTCCACACAAGACTTCGCGGTTGCTGACGCCCCTTGCGGGACTCCGCCGCTCGGCCGCGGGCCTGTTGGCCCTGCTGTGTGCCGTGCTGTTGGCGCCACCCGCCTACGCTGAACCGGACACGTTGGGTCTGGGCAATGGCCACAACGGTGCGCTGACGGTCAACGCGGCCAACACGGTCATCAACACGTACACGCGACTGACCGCGACCGCGCCCGTCGGCCAGACGTTCGTGAACGTCACGGACACCACCGGCTTCGCCGTGGGCGACCTGGTGATGATCTACCAGTCCACAGGCTATTCCGGGGCGTTCAATTCCGGTGATGCGGGCCCGTTTGACTTCACGTCGAACGCGGTGGGCAACTGGCAGTTCGTGCGCGTGACGGCGCTGACGGCAACGCGCCTGACCTTCACGGGCGCACCGCTCACGGCGGCGTTCACGGGCGGCACGAGCGCGACGGCCATCCGGACTTCGGCGCAGGCCATCCGCGTGCCGGAGTACACGACCGTGACCATCAACGCGGGCGCGAGCATCGTCGCCCGGCCGTGGTCCAGCGCCGATATCAACGACAACCTGGGCGGCGTCGTCGTCTTCCTTGCCACGGGGACGGTGACGAACAACGGCACCATCTCGGCCACGGGCGCGGGTTTCCGCGGCGCGGAGTACTTCAACGGTGATGGTGACAACTGCCCCGCCACCGCCCTCGATCGAGCGAATCCCGAAGGCGCCATGAAGGGCGAGGGGCCCGTGCCCGCGCGCTACAAGCCGCCCACGGTGTTCTCGCAGGTCGCGACCCTGTCGGGCCGGGGCAACATCCTCAATGCTGGTGGTGGTGGTGTGTGCCACAACTCCGGTGGTGGTGGCGGTGGTAACGGCGGCGCGGGTGGTATTGGCGGTCGGACGTGGACTGGTGACAACGGTGGGGCTTCGGCTTCGCGCGCGGTGGGTGGCCTCCCCGGTGGCAAGATGCTGTTCAGCCCGGCGACCCGCGCCCTGTTCGGCGGCGGTGGTGGCTCGGGTCACGGCAATGACGACGTCGGTGGCGGCGGCGGCAACGCGGGCGGCATCGTCTTCGTGCGCGGCGCTGCGCTCTCGGGAACAGGCAGCATCACGGCGGACGGCGTCGCGGGCGGGAACTCCCAGAATGACGCGGCGGGTGGCGGTGGCGCGGGCGGTACCATCTCCCTGCGGTTCACGGGCGCTCTGGCATGCACCGGTACCGGCGCGCTGTCCGCGAAGGGCGGCAACGGCGGCAACAGCACCTTCGTGGAGTCTCCGCACGGTACGGGGGGTGGCGGTGGTGGCGGGAACATCCACATGCAGGCCGCCTCCTACTCCTGCCCCGCGTCGGTCGCGGGAGGCACTGCGGGCACCCAGCCCACGGCGACTGCTCTGGATGGTGTGACCTACGGCTCTGCGCCGGGCAACCCGGGTGTCATCACCATGGGCCCGGCTCCCACCGTGCTGACTCCGGCCAATGGTTCGTCCACGTCGAACCCCACGCCCCCCATCACGGGCACGACGCCGAGCCCGAATCAGACGGTCCGCATCTACATCGACGGCCAGCCCCAGCCCACGACCGTGATGTCCGACGCGTCGGGCAACTTCACCTTCACGCCGGCGACGCCCCTGAGCGTTGCCGCGCACACGGTCTACGCGGTCACGGTGACCGCGGGCGTCGAGAGCGCCCCGAGCAACACCAACACCTTCACCATCACCGCCGCGACGACGCCGACGGTGGCCATCACCACGCCGGCCAACGGCGCCACGGTGACCAACCCCGTCAACGTGACGGTGTCGGGCACGGCGGGCAACGCCACCAGCGTCACGCTCACCGTCAACGGGACGAACTACGGTCCCATCACGGTGACCGGCGGCAACTGGAGCCAGGTGCTCACCCCGAGCCCCCTGCCCAACGGCACCTACAACGTGTCCGCGGTGTCCACGAATGGCACGACCAACAGCACGACCGCGACCTCCACCTTCACGGTGGCGGCGCCGACGGTGGCCATCACCACGCCGGCCAACGGCTCGACGCTGACGAGCTCCACCAACGTGGTCATCAGTGGCACGGCCGCGAACGCGACGTCGGTCACGTTCACGCTGAACGGGACGAGCTACGGTCCCGTCACGGTGACGGGCGGTAACTGGACGTTCACGGTGCCTGGCCCGCTGGCCAACGGCTCGTACACCGTGAATGCGGTGTCCACGAACGGCACCACCAACAGCACGACCGCGACCTCCACGTTCACCGTGGCGGTGCCTGCGCCGACGGTGGCCATCACCACGCCGGCCAATGGCTCGACGACGGCCAATCCCAATGTGACGGTGACGGGCACGGCCGCCAACGCGACCAGCGTCACGGTCACCTTCCAGGGCACGAACTACGGCCCCATCACGGTGACTGGCGGCAACTGGAGCCAGGCGCTCCCGGGGCCGTTGGCCAACGGCACGTACTCGGTGGCGGCCGTGTCCACGAACGGCACGACCAACAGCACCACGGCCTCGTCCACCTTCACGGTGAACGTGCCGGCGCCGACGGTGGCCATCAGCACTCCGGCCAATGGCTCCATGACGAACAACCCGAACGTGACGGTGACGGGCACGTCCGCCAACGCGACCACGGTGACCGTGACGTTCCAGGGCACGAACTACGGCCCCATCACGGTGACGGGCGGCACCTGGAGCCAGGTGCTGCCCGGGCCGCTGCCGGACGGGACGTACACGGTGACCGCCGTGTCCACGAACGCCTCTGGCACGAACAGCTCGCCCGCAACCACCACCTTCACGGTGGACCGGACGCCTCCGACGGTGGCCATCAGCACGCCGGTCGACGGCGCCGTCCTCAACACCCCCAACGTGACGGTGACGGGCACGTCCGTGGGCGCCTCGTTCGTGACGCTCACCTTCGATGGCGCCAGCTACGGCCCCATCAGCGTGGACGCCTCCGGCCACTGGAGCTTCCCGCTGCCCGGCCCCCTGCCCGAGGGCTCGTACACCGTGTCCGCGACAGCCACGGACGCGGCGGGCAACACCAGCACGCCCGCGACCTCCACCTTCACCGTGGACCTGACCGCTCCGACCGTCGCCATCAGCTCCCCGGCCAACGGCTCCACCATCGGCACCAACACGGTGACGGTGACGGGGACGTCCCAGGGCGCGACCTCCGTGACGCTGACCTACGGCGGCACGGACTACGGCCCCATCAGCGTGGATGCCTCCGGTAACTGGAGCTTCCAACTGCCCGTGACCCTCCCCGAGGGCCCCAACACCGTGACCGCGGTGTCCAAGGACGCGGCGGGCAACACCAGCACGCCCGCGACCTCCACCTTCACCGTGGACCTGACGGTCCCCACGGTCGCCATCAGCACGCCGGCCAACGGCACCTCGGTGAACACCGGCACGGTGACGGTCACCGGCATGACGACGAACGCGACCTCCGTGACGCTCACCTTCGATGGTGCCAGCTACGGCCCCATCAGCGTGGACGGCTCCGGCAACTGGAGCTACGCGCTGCCCGGCCCCCTGGCCGAGGGCACGTACACCGTGACCGCGGTGTCTGTGAACGGCGCGGGCACCACCAGCGCGACCGCGACCTCCACCTTCACGGTGGACCTGACCCCGCCGACCGTCGCCATCAGCACCCCGGTGGACGGCTCGACGACCAACTCCCCCAACGTGACGGTGACGGGGACGTCCACGGGCGCGACGTCCGTGACGCTGACCTACAACGGCACGAACTACGGCCCCATCCCCGTGGATGGCGCGGGCAACTGGAGCTACGCGCTGCCCGTGACGCTGCCGGAAGGCCCCGTGACCGTGACCGCCACGGCCACGGACGCCGCGGGCAACACCAGCACTCCGGATGACACCACCTTCACGGTGGACCTGACGGCGCCGGAAGTGGAGATCACCGCGCCGGCGGACGGCACGACGGTGGCCTCCGGCACGGTGACCGTCACCGGTACCTCCGTGGGCGCCACCTCCGTGACGATCACCTTCGAGGGCACCGACTACGGCCCCATCGCGGTGGACGCCTCCGGCAACTGGAGCCAGGCGCTCCCGGGCCCGCTGTCGGACGGCACGTACACCGTGACCGCGGTGGCCACGGACGCGGCGGGCAACACCAGCACGCCTGACTCCGTCACCTTCACGGTGGACCAGACCGCGCCGACGGTGGCCATCACCACGCCGGCCAACGGCTCCACCGTGGGCGCCAACGTCACGGTCACCGGTACGACCGCCGGCGGCGCGACGAGCGTGACCGTGTCCTTCCAGGGTACGAACTACGGCCCCATCCCCGTGGATGCCTCCGGCAACTGGAGCCAGGCGCTGCCCGGCCCGCTGGCCAACGGCACGTACACGGTGACGGCGGTGGCGGTGGACGCGGCGGGCAACACCAGCACGACCGCCAGCTCCACCTTCACGGTGAACACGGCCGCCCCGACGGTGGCCATCACCACGCCGGCCAACGGCTCCACCCTCACGAACCCCACCGTGACGGTGACGGGCACGTCCGCCAACGCGACCACGGTGACGGTGACGTTCCAGGGCACGAACTACGGCCCCATCGCGGTGGACGCCTCCGGCAATTGGAGCCAGGCGCTGCCCGGCCCGCTGGCGGACGGCACGTACACCGTGACGGCGGTGTCCACGAACGGCGCGGGCACCCACAGCGCGACCGCGACCACCACCTTCACCGTCACCCAGGCGGGTGCGGTGGACTCGGACAACGACGGCCTGACGGACGCCGAGGAGATCGCCCTGGGCACCGACCCGAACAACCCGGACTCCGACGGCGACGGCATCCCCGACGGCATCGAGGTCAAGGTCGGCCACACCAACCCGCTGGATGACGACTCGGATGACGACGGCATCCTCGACGGCAACGAGGACAAGAACCACAACGGCATCGTCGACGCCGACGAGACGGATCCGAACAACGCGGACACCGACGGCGACGGCCTGACGGACGGCCTGGAGCTGGGCCTCACCGAGCCCCAGGGCTCCGACACCGACCCGTCCAAGTTCGTGGCGGACAAGGACCCGTCCACGAAGACCAACCCGCTGGATGACGACTCGGATGACGACGGCCTCACCGACGGCAACGAGGACGCCAACCACGACGGCAAGGTGGACGCGACGGAGACGGACCCGAACAACGCGGACACCGACGGCGACGGCCTGACGGACGGCCTGGAGCTGGGCCTCACCCAGCCGCAGGGCAGCGACACCGACATGTCGAAGTTCGTCCCGGATCAGGACCCCAACACCAAGACGAACCCGCTCGACAAGGACACCGACCACGGTGGCGTGTTCGACGGCGTCGAGGACCGCAACCACAACGGCCGCGTGGACGTGCAGGAGTCCGACCCGAACAACCCGGCGGACGACAAGGACGCGGACGGCGACGGCATCGATAACGCCACGGAGCTGGAGTACGGGACGGATCCGTTCGACAACGACACCGACGACGACGGCGTGCCGGACGGCATCGACGGGCTGACCGACACGGACGGCGACGGCATCATCGACGCGCTCGATCCGGACAGCGACAACGACGGCATCCTCGACGGCACGGAGATGGGCGTCACCGCGGAGACCGCCCCCACGGGCACCGACAGGTCGTCCCCCAACTTCAAGCCGGACGCGGATCCGACGACGAAGACGGACCCGAAGAACCCGGACACCGACGGCGACAGCCTGAAGGACGGTGAAGAGGACGCCAACCACGACGGCCGCCGTGACGCCACGGAGACGGACCCGAACATGAAGGACACCGACCTGGGCGGCATCGACGACGGCACGGAGGTGAAGGGCGGCACCAACCCGCTCGACGCCAACGATGACTACCTGGTGGTGGGCCACGGCTGCAGCACGGGCGGCTCCGGTTCGCTGGCGCCCTTCGCGCTGATGCTGCTGGCGCTGCCCCTGGTGGGCCGCCGCTTCCGCCGCGCCGGGGAACTCCTGGCGCGCGCGGGTGGGGCGGTCGCCGTGTTCGCCACCGCGCTGGTCGCGGGCATGGGCACGAACGCCCACGCGCAGGCCACCGCGGTGTCGCAGGCCATCGACGTGCAGCAGTACAAGCCGGGCCCGGGCGTCGCGGATGTGCTCGCGGTGCACGGCGCGAAGGTGCAGCGGCACCTGGGGTGGAACGTGGGGCTGTCGGTCAACTACGCCGACAAGCCGCTCAACTTCTTCGACCCCCGCAAGGACACGTACGTCACCTCCCTGGTGAAGAGCCAGGTGGGCTTCGACCTGATGGGCGCCGTCGGCCTCTTCGACCGGTTCGAGGTCGGCCTCGTGGTGCCCATCACCCTCCAGGGCTCGGAGAACTCGCCGGCCGTGGACTCCTCCTTCGCCAACGGGGTGAGCGGGGGCGGTATCGGCGACCTGCGCATCATCCCGAAGGCGCGGCTGCTGGACGGGGATGACTATGGCCTGTCCCTGGTGGTGCCCGTGTCGCTGCCCACCGGCGGCGCCTCGGACTTCCTCGGCGGGTCCGGCGTGTCCGTCAACCCGCGCGTGGTGGCGGAGTACGGCAGGCGCTTCCGCGTGCTCGCCAACCTGGGCGTGGACATCCGCAAGGCGCAGCAGCTGCGCAACCTGAACGTCGGCAGCGCGCTGGCGTACGGGGTGGCCGCGGAGGCTCCGCTGGGGGACATGCCGCTGGCCGTGCAGGCCTCGCTGGTGGGCGCGCTGGGCTTCAAGCAGCAGGACGCGGAGGAGCGTCCCCTGGAACTGCTCGCGGCCCTGAAGTACCGCGCGCTCAGTGGCCTGTCCGCGCAGGTGGGCGCGGGCCCGGGCCTCACCCACGGCTACGGCACGCCGACCTTCCGCGTGCTCGCGTCCGTGGCCTACAGCACCCCGGAGCGCGCCCCGGCGCCTCCGAAGCCCGTGTGCCCGGAAGGCCCCGAGGACTTCGACGGCTTCCAGGACGAGGACGGCTGCGCCGACCCCGACAACGACGGCGACGGCATCCTGGACACGGCGGACAAGTGCCCCAACGAGCCGGAGACGTTCAACGGCTTCGAGGATGAGGACGGCTGCCCGGACACGAAGCCCGCGCCGCCGCCGCCCGCACCGGTGGACTCGGACGGCGACGGCATCATGGACCCGGACGACAAGTGCCCCAACGCGCCCGAGGACAAGGACGGCTTCCAGGACGAGGACGGCTGCCCGGATCCGGACAACGACAAGGACGGCATCCCCGACGTCGCGGACAAGTGCCCCAACGAGCCGGAGACCATCAACGGCGTGGATGACGAGGACGGCTGCCCGGACAAGGGCAAGGTCAAGGTGCTCGTCGAGGGCGAGCGCATCCTCATCCTGGAGAAGGTCTACTTCGCCACGAACAAGGACGTCATCCTGCCGCGCTCGTTCCCCATCCTGAAGCAGGTGGCCGCCGTGCTGCGCGCCAACCCGCAGGTGGAGCTGCTGCGCATCGAGGGCCACACGGACAGCCAGGGCAACGACGCCGCCAACCTGGACCTGTCCAAGCGCCGCGCCGCCAGCGTGAAGGCGTTCCTCATCAAGGAGGGCATCGCGGGCGAGCGCCTGGAGTCCGAGGGCTTCGGTGAGACGAAGCCCGTGGACACCAACAAGACGGCCGCCGGTCGTGAAAACAACCGCCGCGTGGAGTTCAACATCACGCGGATGGGCAAGGTGGAAGTGGAGAAGCCCGCCCCGTAGCGCTTCACTCCCGGAATGAAACACGAAAGGCCCGGTTCCCTCCGAGGGAGCCGGGCCTTTTCGTCATCCGCCCCGTCCTGTCACGTCACGCGGGAGCGGAAGGCTGGCACGACTGGCCACGGCGAGTCGCCGGACGCGAGTCAAGAGGGTGTTTACATCCGCGAGATGTCCGCATGGCAGCTGATGCCATTCGCGTAAGTGGGCGTCAGGACTCGGGCGCGCAGCAGGGCGCTACAGGCTGGTAGCGGAATACTTGCCAAAGCGCCCGACTTCCTGATGATTGTCGAGGGTGGGTGTTTCCGCGGACGGCGCCGCGGTGCTTCCGCCACGAGGACGACATGGACCAGTTCGAGCAGAACAAGCAGGCCGCGAAGATTCGTGTCGTGGGCGCGGGCGGGGCGGGCTGCAACGCGGTCAATACGATGATTCTGTCGAAGCTGGACCGCGTCGACTTCATCGCCGCCAACACCGATGTCCAGGCGCTCGCCGCGAGCAAGGCGCCCACCCGGCTGCAGCTGGGCCAGGCGCTCACCAAGGGCCTGGGCGCCGGCGCCAACCCGGAGATGGGCCGCGAGGCCGCCCTGGAGTCGCGCGATCAGATCGCCGCCGTGCTGGAAGGCGCGGACATGGTCTTCGTCACCGCGGGCATGGGCGGTGGCACCGGCACGGGCGCCGCGCCCATCATCGCGGACATCGCCAAGAGCCTGGGCTGCCTCACGGTGGGCGTCGTCACCAAGCCCTTCCTCTTCGAAGGCAACAAGCGCCGCAAGCAGGCCGAGCAGGGCATCGTGGAGCTCAAGGCCGCGGTGGATACGCTCATCACCATCCCCAACCAGCGCCTGCTGTCGCTCTCCAATGAGCCCATGCCGCTGCTGGAGACCTTCAAGCGCGCCGATGAAGTCCTGCTCAACGCCGTGCAGGGCATCAGCGACCTCATCCAGTACCACGGCTACATCAACGTGGACTTCGCGGATGTGAAGACCATCATGAGCGACAAGGGCCTGGCGCTCATGGGCACGGGCCACGCCTGCGGCGACCGCCGCGCCATCACCGCCATGCAGCAGGCCATCTCCAGCCCGCTGCTGGAGGACGTCTCCATCGACGGCGCCACGGGCCTGCTCATCAACATCACCGGCGGCCGCGACATGACCCTGCAGGAGGTCAACGAGGCGCTGACGCTGGTGCACGACGCGGCGGACGGTGAGGCGGAGATCATCTTCGGGTCGCTCATCGACGAGCAGATCCAGGACGAGGTGAAGATCACCATCATCGCCACCGGCTTCGTGCACCGGGACGCGCCCAAGGCGCGCCCCATCGCGCAGGTGGTGCCGGTGTCCATGGTGGGCCGTCCTCCGGCGGCGCCGCCGCCGTCCGTGCTGTCCTCGCCGCGCGAGGAGGTGGCCAGCCTGGTGCCCGCGAAGAGCACGCCCCGTCCGACGTTGTCCACGGTGGAGGCGCCCAAGGCTGGCATGCAGAGCGCGCGCACGTCGGTGGTGAAGGACGCGGCGCTGCCCCTGGACGAGGATCAGTTCGACATCCCCACGTTCCTGCGCCGCCAGGGCCAGACGGAGCTGCCGTAGCGCGCTGCGGGGACGCTAGCCGCGGGGGAGGCGGGCGACGCTCGCCGTACCCCTGCCGGTGAGGCGATCGCATTTGGTGAACAGTCCGTCCACCTCGTCGTAGAGCGAGTCGATCCGCTCCGACGCGCTGGGGGCCGGGAGCAGTCCGTCACCGGACAGCTCCTCCAGGCGGGTGCCGGCGCGCTGCAACAGCTGCAGGGCCTTGAGCAGCGAGCGGCCCTGCTTCGTGCCGTCGGGCGTGAAGAGGGTGCCGCCCTCGTAGAGCGTCACCAGGTTGGCGCGGGTGTCCTGCTGCCGCTGGTGGAGCCGGTTCCGGTACAAGTCCAGACGGCGGGCGCGACGGGCACCATGCAGGTCCACGACGCTGTGCGTTCCTGTCGAGGGAGGATTCACGTCGGGCAAGGTACGCCAGGGCCTCGCAAGGCCGCAAATTTACGGGACTGTACGGACATGTTGCGCACCCGCCCGGACGCTTGTCAGTCAAGGGGGTGGGGGTTAGGTTGGCCGCCCTTCGCAACGCCAGGGTGCCTGCCATGTTCCAGAAGCTGCTCATCGCCAACCGGGGTGAAATCGCGCGTCGCATCGGGGCGGTGGCCCGGGGCATGGGCGTGAAGACGGTGGCGGTGTACTCGGACGCGGACGCGAACCTGCCCTTCGTGAAGGAGGCGGACGAGGCCGTGCGCATCGGCCCCGCGCCCGCGAAGGACAGCTACCTGAGCATCCCCGCCATCCTGGAGGCGGCGAAGAAGACGGGCGCGCAGGCGGTGCACCCGGGCTACGGCTTCCTGTCGGAGAACGGCGAGTTCGCCCAGGCGTGCGCGGACGCGGGGCTCACCTTCGTGGGCCCGCCGCCCGCGGCCATGACGCGGATGAAGGACAAGAGCCAGGCGCGCAAGCTGGTGTCCGCCGCGGGCGTGCCGGTGGTGCCGGGCAGCGACGGCGTGCTGCCGGACGTGCAGAGCGCCCTGGAGGCCGCGGAGCGCATCGGCTACCCGGTGCTGTGCAAGGCCGCCAGCGGCGGCGGCGGCATCGGCATGGCGGCGGCGAGCAACCCCGCGGAGCTGGAGAAGGTGTACCGCCAGTGCACGGACCGGGCGAAGGCCGCCTTCGGCCGCGAGGGCGTGTACCTGGAGCGCTACTTCCCGGCGCCCCGCCACATCGAGGTCCAGATCCTGGGCGACACCCACGGCCACCTCATCCACGGCCTGGAGCGCGAGTGCTCCATCCAGCGCCGGCACCAGAAGGTGGTGGAGGAGGCCCCGTCGGTGCTGTTCGCCAACGGACGCAACGCAGGCCTGGCGGACACGCTCTTCACGGCGGCCGTCAAGGCGGCCAAGGCGTTCGGCTACGCCAACGCGGGCACGGTGGAGTTCCTGTACTCGGACGGGCAGGTGTACTTCATCGAGATGAACGCCCGGCTCCAGGTGGAGCACCCGGTGACGGAGCTGACCACGGGCCTGGACCTCATCGGCTGGCAGCTGAGAATCGCCGCGGGCGAGAAGCTGACGGTGAAGCAGGAGGACGTGAAGCGCAAGGGCGCGGCGCTGGAGTTCCGCATCTACGCGGAGGACCCGGTGAAGTACTTCCCGTCCCCCGGCCCGCTGAAGGTCTTCCAGCCGCCCACCGGCGAGGGCGTGCGCCTGGACTCCGGCTACGCGGAAGGGGACGTGGTGACGCCGAACTACGACCCGATGATCGCCAAGCTCATCATCAGCGGCGCCACGCGCGACGAGGCCATTGCCCGCGCGGTGAAGGCGCTGGAGTCCTTCCGCATCGAAGGCATCAAGACGAACATCCCGCTCCACCTGCGCATCCTGAAGGACCCCGCCTTCAGCGCCGGTGAGCTGGACACGCACTTCCTGGATCATCACGCGAAGCCTTAAAGGGGCGGCGGGGAGTAACCCCGCGCTCGTTTCCCACCCGAGGAGGGACGGTTCATGGCGGACGTTGCGGCGCACATCACGGGCACGGTGTGGAAGATTGAGGTGAAGGTCGGCGACAAGGTGGATGCCGGCCATACGCTCGTCATCCTCGAGTCCATGAAGATGGAGATGCCGGTGGAGGCCGAGTCGGGCGGCACCGTGAAGGAGATCCGCTGCAAGGAGTCGCAGCCGGTCAACGAGGGCGACGTCCTCGTGGTGCTCGAGTAGCCACGGGCTTCACCCGAGGGGACGGGAGCGGCGCGACGGATGGAGCCCACGCTGGAGGTGGAGGATCGCGAGGGCGGTGTCCGGGTGCTCACCGTCTCCAACCCGTCGCGGCGCAACGCGCTCAACGACGCGTTGCTGGCCCGGCTGGACGCCGCGCTGGAGCCGGCCGCCCACGTGCGCGCGCTCCTGGTGCGCGGCCAGGGCGGGCACTTCTGCGCGGGCTATGACTTGACGCACCTGGGGCCGCCGGGCGCGGACGGGCGGCTGCCGGATGACCCGCTGGTGGCGTGCCTGCTGAAGCTGGAGCGGCACTCGGCGCCGTCGGTGGCGCTGGTGCAGGGCGGCGCGGTGGGCGCGGGCTTCGACCTGGCGGCCTCGTGCGACTTCCGCGTGGGCGCCGCGGACGCGTTCTTCCTCATGCCTCCGGCGCGGCTGGGCATCGTGTACTCGCCGGAGGGGCTGGCGCGGGCGGTGCGGCTGGTGGGGCTGTCGCGCGCGAAGCAACTGTTCCTCACCGCGCGCCGGCTGCCGGCGGCGGAGGCGCTCGCGTGGGGCCTCCTGGACGAGTGCCCCGAGGACGCGGAAGGGCGCGCGCTGGCGCTGTGCGCGACGCTGGCCGCGGGGGCGCCCAGGGCGGTGTCGGGGATGAAGGCGGCGTTCGGGCTGCTGGCGCGCTCCGGGCTGTCCCCGGAGGACGTCGCGCACCTGCGTCAGGTGCGCGGCGAGGCCTTTGGCAGCGAGGACGCGAAGGAGGGGCGCGCGTCCTTCTTGGAGAAGCGCGCGCCCCGTTTCACTGGCCGCTAGGTGTCGCCGAACAGCTCGCCCATGCGCAGCTGGAGCGCGGAGGCGATCTTGTAGAGCGACGAGATGGACGCGGAGGACTCCGCGCGCTCAATCTGGGACAGCAGGGACACGGACAGGCCAGTGCGGCGGGCCAGCTGCTTGAGCGTGAGCTCCTGCGTCTTGCGCGCGTCGCGGATGGTGCGGCCGATGGCGCGGTGCAGGTCCGCTTCCGGGTCCTGGGACAGGCCCTTCTTCTGCAGCGCGTTGCGCACGGCGGCCGTGAACTGCTCCGGCTCCATGGGCTTCTTCACGTAGTCGGACGCCTGCGCCTTGAGCGACGCGACGGCCGTGTCCACGGTGGGGTACGCCGTGGCCACGATGACCGCGATGTCCGTGTCGTACTTGCGGATCAGCTCCAGCACTTCGGTGCCGGACATCTGCGGCATCATCATGTCGAGGATGACGAGGTGGAAGTCGGAGCCACGGAGGATGTCCACCGTCTGCGTGGGGTCCGTCGTGGTGATGACCTCGTAGCCTTCACGGGTCAGCACCAGCTTGAGGTAGTCGCAGTTGTCCTGCTCGTCATCAACTACCAGGATGCGAATCTGCACAGCGTCTCCTCGCTGCAGGGTTGAGGGAAGTGCTGCGGGGGGTTACTGGCCAGTCTGGGTGGCTGAGGGATTTTCCGCGGGATCAGTTGCGGCAGCTCCATCGCCCTGCTGGCTGTTCTGCCTCAGCATTTCGATGACCTTGTCTCGCTTCGGATAGCCTTCCGGCGTCAGGGCGAGGAACTGCTCGTAGTGATACTCGGTCTTCTTGAAGTTCTTGAGCTTGGCGTACACCACCCCCGTGATCAGGTGGCACTCAGGAATCTTGGGGGCCAGCAGCAGGCAGTCCTTGGCGATCTCCAGGGCGGCGTTCGGCTCCCCCGCCTTGTTCAGGCTGAGGACCTTGGCCTGAATCGCACCGATGTTGTTCTTCACGTCCGCCGGCTTCATGCCACGCATGTACTCGGACGTGGCGTGGGGGGCCGCGCCCGGCGCATCCGCCGCCGCGGCGGCGCGCTGCGCGTTCTCGGCCTGCTGCTTCAACGTCGCGTAGCGGCCGGAGAAGGCGACGGTGTTCGTCGGGAAGCCCTTGAGGGCGTTGAGCGCGTCGTTGGGCTGGCCGCCCTGGAGCGCCGCCTCGGACGCGTCCAGCTGCTTCTTGGCCTTGTCCTCGGTCTCCAGCTTCCGCTGCAGGTCCTTGGCCTTCGCGGCCGGATAGGCCTTCACCTGCTGCAGCGAGGTCAGCGCCGCGCGGGCCTTGTCGAGGTCCGCGGCTGTGAGCGCGCTGTCGAACTCCTGCTCCAGCGCCTTCGTGTCGACTGCGGCGGGGGGCGGCTCCGGCGCCTTCTCCGGCGGCGCGGGCGGATTCGCGGCCACGGTTTCCGGCGCCTTGGCCTCCGGGGTCTTCGTCTCCGGGGGCGGCGGCGGCGGATCCGCGGCGACCACGGGAGGCGTGGTGTCCGGCGGCTTGGGCAGCAGGTCCTGGCCCTTCACCACGAAGAGCGCCGCGCCCGCGCCAATGGACACGAACGCGATGACCGCGGCCACCCACATCTTCTTGGACCCGGAGCGCTCCTGCGCGGCGATGTCCTCCGCCAGCGAGCCCGGCCCCACGAAGCGCAGCTTCACGTGGCCCATCTCGATGATGTCGCCGTGCGCCAGCGTCGCCTGGGCGTAGCTCTCACCGTTGACCGTCAGCCCGTTGGCGGACTGCATGTCGATGACGCGCCACTCGCCCGTCTCCTCGCGCACGACCTTCGCGTGCGTGCGTGACAGCGAGCGGTGGTCCAGGGCCACGTCGTTCTCCGACGTGCGGCCGATCCGCAGCTCCGTGCGGTTGCAGTCGAACTCCTGGCCCTTGAACTCGTTGGGGGCGAGCACCAGCAGCCGGGGCTGCTCGTCCTCCGGCACGCGCTCCACGCGCCGGGGCCGGTCCGCCTCCATCTGGTCCATGCGGATGATGGACGTGGCGTTGCGGCGGGCGTCCGCGGACACGGGCGTGTGGTCGTGCTCGTCGCCGGAGTCCTCGTCGTCCTCCGCCTCGTCCTCGCCATCCACCATGGTGTCGCGCGGCGGAGGACCGCTGTCGACGTCGTCATCCTCCTCGGGCTCCGGTTCCGGCCGGCGGGAGGCGGGCACTTTGGCGGTGATGGCGCCAGTGGGGGCAGCGGCGTTGGCCCCGCCCTCGACCTGCAGCGCCAGATCGTAGTCGCCGATCTGGATGAGGTCGCCCTCCTTGAGAGGGAGCTGGCCTGCGACGCGTTCGCCGTTGATCCGGGTGCCGTTGTAGCTCCCCAGGTCTTCGAGCACGACGTGCCCATTGAGGCGCACGAGCCGGGCGTGTCGACGTGACACGTTCCGCTCGGTCAGGCGGATGGTGTTGCCCTCCTGACGGCCAATGGTGATTTCGTCGCGCACGAAGGGAACAACGGTCTTGCGCCCCTCGTCGTCTTCGATGATGAGCTTCAGCACGGGTCCGGTCCGAGTACAGCTATAGCAGAATGCCCTTTACCGAGACAAGCCATGTATCCCCCGAGAACAACAGGGTTTTTCGCCCATCCCAGGGTGAGGGAGGCACTGTTGTCCATCGGTCGATTGGCCGGAAAGGGCAGGGAGCGCAGGATACCGGGGCTCACGATAGCGCTGATCGCGGCGCAGGCCATTCTGTACACGTTCGTGGCGTCCGGAGGGCCGCCCGGCGTGGACGCGTTGATCCACTGGGGCGCCAAGTCGGGCCCCCTGGTGACGGATGCGGGGCAGGGCTGGCGGCTCCTGACGGCCAACCTCCTGCACCGTGACGCCCTGCACCTGGGCCTCAACCTGCTGGTGTTCGCGGGGGTGGGCACCGCGGTGGAGCGGGCGTGCCGGTGGTGGGACTTCGTGGCGCTGCTCGTCGTGACGGGGCTCGCGACGATGGCGGGCTCGCTCTGGTGGTCGCCGACGGTGAGTGTGGGCGCTTCGGGGTGGGTGTTTGGATGTGTGGGCGCGCTGCTGATGCTGGGGCGGCGCGCGCGCAGCGGGCCGGGGGCGCGCTTCCGCTGGTTCTCCGGGGAGAACGCCCTGCCCACGGTGCTCGTCTTCCTGTGGCTCGGCTGGACGAGCGTGGGCGTGGACAACGCGGGGCACCTGGGCGGGCTGCTGGCGGGGCTGCTCGTGGGCGTCCTCCCGAGGTCTCGGGCGTGGGGGCCGGGGCTCGCGCGGGCGGCGGCGCTGGTGGGCCTCGCGGTGCTGGGGGCGGCGGTGGTGGTGGCGGAGCGGTCGCAATGGCGGGTGGAGCGCGACGACGCCTTCGGGGTGTCGGTGTCGCTGCCGGACGGGTGGCACCGCGAGGAGGACGGCCAGGGCCGGCGGGCCTTCTCCAACGGGCTGAAGGGGCTGGGACGGGCCACGCTCACGGCGGAGGCCATCGAGGCGGGGGAGCCCGGGGACGGCTCCGCGCAGGCCCGGCACTTCCTGGACGAATCCCTGGTGCCGGGCAGGGCGGGGCCGGAGGGGCGCGCGGTGTCCGTGGGGAGCGTGGAGCCCGCGCCGCTGGGAGGGCGGCCCGCGCAGCGGATCCGCGCGGAGCTGGACGGAGCCGGAGGGCGGACGCACCTGGTGGCGTGGTTCGTGCCGCGAGGTGAGTGGGTGTACCGGCTCGTCTTCACCTGGCCCACGGCCTATCCGGCGTATGCGCGGGTGGTGGAGCGGATGACGGCGGACGTGCGCTTCGACGAGCCCGCGAGCCTGCGGGTCGCCCGGGCCCGGGCGCTGCTGGTGCCGGGCGTGGCGGGGCCGCTGCGGGAGCTGGGCCATGCCCTGCGTCGCTGGGGGCTGCCGGCGGACGCGGTGGAGCCCCTGGTGTCCGCGGTGGTGCTGGGGCCGACGCAGGTCGACACGCGCGTGGAGCTGGCCCGCGCGTACTTTGAATCCGGACAGGTGGACGCGGGGTGTCACGCGGCGGCGGAGGCCCGGGTGTACGGGCCCTCCGACACGGGCGCGCTGGAGGCCGGCGTGCGCTGCGCGCTGGCGCGAGGGGACACCGCGGATGCCCTGCTGCGCCTGGAGGAGGCCCGGCGCGTGGACCCCCGGGACGCGCGGCTGCGCGCGGCCGAGGGGGCCTTGAAGGCGGCGGTCGAGGCGCGAGGGCCGTAGCCGGACGGGCGGCGTTCAGCGCTCGCCGAACGGGCGCACCGCGAGCCCCACGCCCAGCATTCCCTCGTCGCGCCGGAAGAGGCCCGCGTCGTGGAGCACCCCCGCGGCCGTGAGCCGCACGAACACCGGCGCGTCGTTGACCGCGAGGACCACGTGCTCCAGCGCGACCTCGCCCCGCGCCCGGAACCAGGCGCCGCCGTCGAAGCCGAAGCTCCATCCCGCGAGCCCCGTCGCGCGCAGCGCCCACCTCCCATTGCGCGTCTCCCATCCCGCATCGAGCAGCAGGGACGTGAAGGGGGACACCTCGTTGCGCGTGCCGTCCGGTGCGCGCCGCAGCGCATGGCTCGCGGCGGGGCCCACGGCCAGCCAGCCCCACTCCGTGTTCGTGCGGAGCGGATCCAGCAAGAGCCCCACGCGGCCCGTCTCCAACGTCCAGCCCGCGCCCTCCCACGTCCGCCGCTCCAGGTGCGCCGCGCGCACGGCGAGGGCCACGTCGAACGGGAAGGGGATGCGCCGGGGCCGGCCGATGGACACGAGGATCGCGCCTTCCTCCACGTGCCTGCGCAGCAGACCGTCATACGCGGTGAAGGTCAGTCCCGGGTGCTCACCGCCCCATGCCTCCGTCAGGAGCAGCCGGTGCGAATCGAACCAGCGCGAGTCCGCCTTGCTGCCGCTCGAGCGCGCCGAGCGGAAGAGGAACCCCGTGCGCATGACGAGGGCCTCCTCGCCGTCCTGCACGCGCAGTTGGGTGCCCAGCACCCAGCCGGTGCCGGGATCGAAGCAGGTGGGGAACGTCTCCCCGGCGTCCGTCCGGCCCTGGCAGGACCTGCCGGGCACGGTGCCCAGGAGCAATGCCAGCGCGAGCGCCACCATCCCGGACCTAGCCCTTCTCCGGCGCGGACGCCGGCGCGGATCTTCTCGCCGGGGCCCACATCGAGAAGCGCAGGCCCGCCTGCGCGGACCACTCCCAGCCCGCGGGCACGTTCGCCACGTCGTCGCGCCACGCTCCGCGTCCGTCCAGCGTCACGCTGATGGGCTGGTCGTTGACGGCCAGGATGATGACCTCGTAGCCCGCGCGCAGCCGCAGCCGCTCCGGACGCAGGGGGCGGCCCTCCACGGCTTGCGCGAACAGCACCTTCTGGGCCTCCGCGCCGAAGCGCACGTGGTGGAAGCCGTCGCGGTCCAGCGTGAGGTCCCCCTCCAGCGCCGCCGCGGGAACGAGCGTGTAGAAGGCGTGCGTCACGTCGCGCTCCAAGGCGGGGCCGGCGCGCAGTCGCACGTAGGACACGAGGTCGCTCGAGTGCCACAGGTCCAGCGTCACGTCCGTCGCGGCCACGGAGAGGAAGTCCGCGCGCACGCCCTCGCGGCGCACCTGTTCGCCATGGAGCACCTCCATCCAGAAGCCCGGGTTGGCGTAGATGTCCAGGCGCCGGGGACGGCCGTAGAAGGTCGTCACCCGGAAGAGCGGCGCGTCGTTCTGGCTGCGGACGTCGTAGCGCAGGAGGGTGGCCTCGTAGGAGGCCGCGTCGCCCAGGTACAGCTCCGTCTCTAGCAGCGTCATCCGGTGCAGCCGGTTCGAGTCCCCCGGCCACTCCAGGTCCACGCCGAAGTCCACCCGCACGCGCTCGTCCAGGCGGTCCGGTTCACGCAGCCAGCGCGGTGCCCAGGCCCCGCCCACGTAGACGCGCCGGTGCAGGTCGAAGTTGTACTGGAGCACCCGCCCGCGCTCGTCGCGGTACCAGCCCGGCGGCGCCTCCGCGAGGGCGGGCACCAGGCGGTACTCGCGCGCCGTCCGCGGGGGCATCAGGTTCGGAACGCACCCGTCCACCCGCTGCAAGGGCTGGTCGCTCTCATGGCCCTCGGAGTCCAGCTCGTACGCGGGCGACACCAGGCACTCCTTCTTCGCGTCATCGCAGCGGGCGCGCCATGCGCCAGAAGGAATGGCGGGCGTGGGCGGCAGGGCGAGGCACCGCACCTGCCCGTCGTAGGGCTGATGGGGAGACGACGCGTCCGGGACGGGCATCTGGATGGCCCACGGCTCCGGCACCGGGGGCGGTCCAGGCGTCTGTTCCGGTGCTGCCTCCGTTGGTGCTTCCGGCCCCGCCGTCTCCGGCATCGCCACCTGCCCCAGCAGGAGGGCACATCCCAGGGTCACCGCTGAAACCAGCATCACGGCTCCTCGTCGAGCGGCCTTCCGCGCTCCGGCCACGCGGTCAGGCGCGTCGACGGGGCGCCACTACAAGGCCCGTGCCCCTGGCAGGGGCACGAGCTTTCGCGGACTTGCCCGGGCGGTTGTGCAGGCGCCTGCACAGCCCCTGTGCACGCTGCTGGCGCGAGAACGACGCACGCCCCTCCAGGTCGGTCGACCGGCGGGGGGCGCGGGGGTATAAGCGCCCCGGCCCCATGGGGTGCACGGTGGCCCGTCCCGGACGACGAAGGAGCACGCGCGCGTGGCAAGCGACGGCGAAAAGAACCCGCAGGGGGAATCCACCTTCACCCAGGCCATCCTCGGTGAGGACACCCTGACGTCTTCATGGGCGAAGCGGTGGCTGGCCCTGTCCTTCAGCGCGCGCGTGGTCCTGGCGACCGCGGGCTTCGCGGCGCTGCTCTTCGTGCCCTACCTGGGCGCGGTCGGCCTGTGGGACCCCTGGGAGACCCACTACGGCGAAGTGGGCCGGCAGATGATCCAGCGCGGCGACTACGTCTATCCCTTCTGGGAGAACGCGTGGTTCTTCTCCAAGCCGCCGCTCACCATGTGGATGCAGGCGCTGGGGATGAACATCGTCGGCGCGCTCAAGGGCGACGCCGCCATGGGGCTCTACACGGAGTGGGGCATGCGCATGCCCTTCGCCATCCTGAGCATCACCGCGGTGGCGCTCCTGTCGCTGGCGGTGGCGCGGGTGGTGAACATGCGCGCGGGCCTGGCCACCGGCTTCGTGCTGGCCACCATGCCGCTGTACTTCCTGCTCACCCGGCAGACCGTCACCGACACGCCCTTCGTCACCACCTTCGTGTGCGCCATGGCGTGCGCGCTCATCGGGCAGTTGGATGACACCACGAAGCACCGCGCCGGCTGGTGGTACGGGTTCTATGTCTTCGCGGGCCTGGCCACGCTGGCCAAGGGCCTGCTGGGCGTGGGCCTTCCCGCGGTCATCCTGGTGCTGTACGCGGCCGCCGCCGTCATCCCGTGGACCCGCGAGAGCCTGGAGGCGCACCTGCGCTGGCTGACCAGCGGCGAGGTCCGCGCCCAGGTGCGCGCGGGCACGCGGAGCATGCCCGTGCTGTGGGCGCAGATGTACCGGATGAAGCTGGGCACGGGCATCCTCGTGTTCGCGGCGGTGGCGGTGCCCTGGTACCTGACGCTGTGCCTCTTCGACGGCGTGGACGACGAGGGCAAGCTGTTCTGGTACCGCTTCTTCATCCACGACCACCTGAACCGCCTCACCGCGGGCGTGCACACCACCACGCCGGGCGGGTCGTTCACCTACTTCATCGAGCAGGGCGGCTTCGCCATCTTCCCGTGGGTGGCCCTGCTGCCCGGCGCGTTCGCGGTCGTGTCGCGGCTCAAGCTGCGCTCGCGCGACAAGGCGGATCACCTGGCGCTCATCGCCGTGCTGTGGGTGGCGTTCGCGTTCTATCTGCTCGCCTCCAGCGCCACGAAGTTCCACCACTACGTGTTCCCCATCCTGCCGGGCCTGGCCATCCTCATCGCGCTGTTCGTGGACCGGCTGTGGAGGGACGGCATCTCCGAGCACTCGGTGAGCCTCATCTTCGGCCTGGTGCTGTTCATCCTGGTGGGCAAGGACCTGGCGGAGAACCCCAAGGACTTCACCGACCTGTTCGTCTACAACTACGACCGGCCGTACCCGCAGGAGCTGGTCACCCGGCCCATCGCGTTCTTCTCCTCGCGCCCGCTGTGGATGGGCGACCTGGTGACGCTGGTGCTCCTGGCCTTCGGCGTGTACCTGGCCTTCGACGCGTTCTCCCCCAGGCAGAAGCAGGAGCGTCCGGCCGCCGGGCGCGCCGTCGCGCTGGGGCTGCTGCTCACCGGCGGGGCCACGCTGGCCGCGGTGGCATCGCAGGGGCAGGTGTCCGCGATGGGGCTGTGGGGCGTGGCGCTGCTGGCCGTCGCGGGCTTCCTCATCTGGCAGGCGTCGCGGCCGGAGGAGGCGCCGGGGCGCACGGTGTTGCAGACGGTGGGCTTCGGCCTGGCGCTGGTGGGCGTGGCGCTGGCGGTGCGCGGCTTCAAGGGCCCGGCCGCGTCGGATGCGCTGTTCAAGGCGCTGTCCGGCACCATCAACGTGAAGGTGGCCATGGGCTTCGCGTTCGGCGTGGCCGGCGTGCTGGCGGCGGTGGCCGCGCTGCAGCGCTCCCGCGTGCTGCTGTTCACCACCTTCTGGGGGCTGGCCGCGGCGTTCGCGCTCTGGTTCAACTGGAACCACTGGGTGGACCTGTCCCACCACTGGACGCAGCGCGACCTGTTCTGGCGCTACTACGCCCAGCGCAAGCCGGGCGAGCCCATCGCCGCGTACATGATGAACTGGCGCGGAGAGACGTTCTACTCGCGCAACACGGTGGAGCAGTTCCGCGCCAACGACGCCAACACGCGCATGCGCCAGTACGTGTCGCGGCCCGGCCGTGAGTGGGCGCTGGTGGAGCACAACCGCGTGAACCTGCTGCGCAGCGCGGTGGGCGCCGACAAGACCGTCACCCTCATCGACCGCGACATCAACAACAAGTTCGTCCTGGTGACCATCGAGTGAGCATCTTCGTTCCTCCCCCTCGCGTGGAGCCCTCCGTGGAAGGAGGCCTGCGCGTGCGCGGGCTGGCGAAGCGCTTCGGTGAGCGCATCGCCGTGGAGGACCTCACCTTCGACGTGCGGCCCGGTGAGGTGTTTGGCCTCCTGGGCCCCAACGGCGCGGGCAAGACGACGACGGTGCGCATGCTGACGGGGCTGCTCCGCCCTTCCTCGGGGGACGCGGAGGTGTGGGGCCACTCCGTCACGCGCGACGGCGAGTCGCTGCGCAAGGTGGTGGGCCTGCTCACCGAGCAGCCCGGGCTCTACGACCGGCTCACCGCGCGGGAGAACCTGCGCTTCTTCATCAAGCTGCACGAACTGGACGAGTCCACCGCGTGGCCCCGCGCGAAGCATTACCTCGACCGCTTCGGGCTGGGCGGCCGCGAGGACGACCCGTGCGGCGGCTTCAGCAAGGGCATGCGCCAGAAGCTGGCCATCGTGCGCACGCTGGTGCACGACCCGCGCGTCATCTTCCTGGATGAGCCCACCAGCGGCCTGGACCCGGAGTCCGCGCGCACCGTGCGCGACGCGGTGGCGGAGCTGGCCTCCGAGGGGCGCACCATCGTCCTGTGCTCGCACAACCTGGCGGAGGTGGAGCGGCTGTGCGAGCGCGTGGCCGTGGTGCGCCGCCGCCTGCTCGCGCTGGGACCGGTGCGTGAGTTGCGCCGCGCGGGACAGGCGCTGGACGTGCGCGTGGGGGGCGACGCGCTGGGCTTCCTCCCCGCGCTGGCGACGCTGCCCTTCACGCCCAACGTGCTGGTGGAGGGCGGCCGCCTGCGGGTGATGCTGGCGGACGAGGCGCAGGCGCCGGACGTGGTGGCGTGCCTGGTGGGGGCGGGCGCGCGCGTGCACAGCGTGGTGCCCGCGCAGCGGCCGCTGGAAGAGGTGTACCTGGATCTGCTGCGGGAAGAGGGGACGTGAGCATGGCCTTCCGGCCGCGACGCGCGTTGGCGGTGTTCTGGAAGGACCTGCTGGACCTGCGCAAGAACGTGGGCCTGCTCGTGTCCATGGCGGTGCTGCCGCTGGTGATGGTGGCGGTGCCCATCGGCGTGGTGTGGACGTACGTGCGGCAGCCGGACCACGCGGACCTGCGCACCGTGGCGCTCTTCTACGACCCCACGCTGCCGTTGGGCGCGAGCGCGGCGCGCTTCCTCATCGACAAGTCACTCACCGACTGGTTCGGCATGTTCCTGGTGATGCCCGTCTTCATCCCCATCCTCGTCGCGTCCCAGAGCGTGGCGGGGGAGAAGGAGCGCCGCACGCTGGAGCCGCTGCTCGCGTCGCCCGTGTCCGCGGCGGAGCTGGTGGCGGGCAAGTGCCTGGCCGCGCTGGTGCCCGCGGTGGTGCTGACCTGGGGCGCCTTCGTGCTGTTCTGCATCGGCGTGGACTGGGTGGCGTGGCCGCTGGTGGGCGCGCCGCTGATGCCGGACGCGCTGTGGGGCTTTGGCGTGTTCGTGCTCGCGCCGCTGTTCGCCTTCTTCGGCAACGGCGTCGCGGTGCTGATTTCCGCCCGGGTGAGCGAGGCGCGCATGGCGCAGCAGCTGTCCGCGCTGGTGGTGCTGCCGCTGGTGGGGCTGGTGGGCGGCCAGGTGGCCGGCGTGCTCAAGGCGGGCCTGGGGTACTACGCCATCCAGGGCGCCGTGGTGCTGGTGCTGGACTTCGTCCTGCTGGTGGCCAGCATCCGGCTCCTGGACCGGGAACGTCTGGTCAGCCGCTGGGGTTGAGTCACTGGCGGGTTGGAGAGTGGACTGCCAGGGGGCCGGCCGGACGGGCAGGCGCCCGTGAAGCTGGTATGTTCCCAGCGGAATGCCGGGGGAAAGCGCGGAGGCGCTTTCGCGCCGGTGGCCCCGTATTTAGGGGATGGGGTTACGGAAGCTTTTGAAGACCTGCCGCCCACGCGGCCACGGAGGCGCTGAAACAGACATGGGGATCTTCGACAGCATCAAGGGCGAGGCGCAGCGGAACTTCATCGCCCGCGCGGACAGCGCGAAGGGTGAAATCGTCTACAAGTACCCGGAGAAGAACGTCCGGATGAAGACGCAGCTCACCGTGGACGCGGATGAGGTGGCGCTGTTCGTCAAGGACGGCAAGGTGGAGGGGAAGCTGGGGCCCGGCCGCCACACGCTGGACACCAACAACATCCCGTTCCTGTCGCGCCTGCTGGAGGGCTTCACCGGCGGCAACATGTTCATGGCGGAGATCTTCTTCGTCTCCAACCGTGAGCACACGGGCGTGAAGTTCGGCGGCCCCATTGGGGACGTGCGCGACCCGGAGACGGGCCTGGGCATCGGCACCATGGTGTACGGCGACTTCTCCATCCGCGTGACGGAGCCGGAGAAGCTGGTGGTGGGCCTGGTCGGCATGGGCCGCGCCTCCAACGAGGAGTTCCTGGGCTGGTTCAAGGGCCAGGTCCTCAAGGTGACGCGCGACCGCACCGCCGAGCTGCTGGTCAAGAAGAAGTGGCCGCTCCTGGACGTGACGAGTGGCGCCTACGTGGAGGAGATGGAGCAGGAGATCCTCGCCGGCCTGAAGCCGCACGTGGACTCCTACGGCCTCACCATCGTCCGCATGGGCAACTTCGTCGTCAGCATCAAGCCCGAGGACGAGGTCACCCTGAAGAAGCTGTCCAAGGACGTGGCGTACTCGCGGCTGGCGGGCGGCTTCCAGCAGTACGCCCAGGGCCAGGCGATGCTCGGCGCGTCCGAGGGCATGGCCAAGGGCGGCGGCGGAAGTGACGGCGCCATGCAGGGCATGGGCATGGGCATGGGGTTCGGCATGGCGCAGATGTTCGCCAACCAGCAGAACCAGCAGCAGCAGCGCCCCGCGGAGCCCGCGCAGGCGGCCGCCCCGGCGGACACGCGCAGCCCGGCGCAGCGGCTCAAGGAGCTCAAGGAGCTGAAGGACGCCGGCGTGCTCACCGACGAGGAGTACAACGCCAAGCGCGCGGAGCTGATGAAGCTGCTGTAGTGCCGCCGCGGTCTTGAGCGGTCGTGAGGGCCCTGTCTCCGTGTGGAGGCGGGGCCTTCGCGCGTTTCAGGGGGTGGGCGTGCCGGGCACGGCGCGGCGCAGGTGTTCGTGCAGCGTCTCCGCGCGCAGGTAGAGGAACTGCACGTCGCCGAAGGCCAGCGTGGCTCCGTCGTGGAGCATCACCTGGGCCTTGAAGGCCAGGGGCGCGCCGTTGATGAAGGTGCCGTTCATGGACTGCGCGTCGCGCACGGCGAAGTCCCCGGCGGCCGCGTTCCAGCGCAGGGTGGCGTGGTGCTGGGACACGGAGGGCTCCAGCACCATGAGGTCGCACGTGTCGGTGCGGCCCACGGTGAACTCCTCGCCGTCCTGGTTCGGCTGGAGGAAGTGGACCTCCAGGTTGTCGAAGTCTCGCAGCATGGCGAGCAGTCGCTCCTCCATGCGCGAGCGGTGCGCCATCCCCACCGTGCGCATGCCCACCATGCCCGGGGAGACCACGGCCTTGAAGGCGGCGTCCACGGGCTGCTGGATGAGCGCGATTGCGCCGGACGCGGACCGGAAGGACTCCAGCGAGGCACCTGCGAAGGGGCGGAGCTGTTTCACGGACACCATGCTTCGGACCCTACGTGCAAGTGGTGGGGACGGGAAGGGGCCTAGGAGGCCAGCGGCGTGGCCCCGGCGCGGGGCATCTGGGGCACGGACGTGGGCGCGGGTCCCGGCGGTGTGGGCGGTGGGGCGGGCGTGTCGTCCAGCCGGCGCAGGTCCAGCTTCATGGGCACCTGCAGCGTGGTGCTCAGCCGCAGCAGCAGCACGTCGGGCGCCAGGCCATTCTCACCAATGGCCTGCGTCAGCTCGCGCGCGGAGGGCGCGGTGCCGCGCGCCCAGAGCTCCTTGAGGAACGTGCCCGCCTCCGGGGCGTGCCACCACGCCGGGCCGAAGCGCGCCTTCAGCTGCCCCTGGAGCTGGCCCGCGAGGAACCACGCCCGGAAGCTGTCCGCGGACTGGTAGAAGTCCTCCTGGTCCACGAGGTAGCGCGCCACGTCGTCCTCGGTCATGGGCATGGCGCCGGTGCGCGCCATCAGCGCGCGGTACAGCTCGCGCGGGTCCACGTCCGTGCGGCGGTGCAGCTCCAGCTGGTACAGCAGCCGGCCCGCCGCGTGGCGGATGAGGTACAGCTTGTGCGCGCTGGAGGTCGCCAGGTACTGGGCGCGCTTGTCCGCGTCCCCCAGCACGCCCGCGTTCTCCTCCAGCCACACCGGGTCCTCCAGCAGGTCCTCGAAGAGCGCCGAGTACGCCTCGCCCACGGTGGGGTTGCCCAGCCGAGCAAGCTCGAAGCGGGGCTCCTGGGTGAAGGCCGTGTGCAGCAGGTGTCCCACCTCATGCAGCACGCGGCCCTGGTGCAGCACGCCCGTGCCGGGCTTGAAGGACAGCCGCACGTCGGACGGCACCTTCACCGCCAGGGCCAGCGGGCGCGGGTTCTTCTGCGGCAGGTCGCGCGCGTCCACCTTCACGTTGGGCAGCGCGTTCAGGTCGATGCCCATCCCCGCCACGGTGGCCTGCGCCTTCGCCAGCGACTCGCCCCTGGCGAACGCGTCCTCCACCTCGCGCGAGCGGAACAGGCGCGGGATGTCCGCGCGCGTGATCTGCGCGAAGGGCAGCCCCAGCTCGCGCTGGGAGAGCCGCTCCATCACCAGGCGGTACGGCTCCTGGGTGGCCTGGAGGACCTCCTCCGCCAGCTGCGCCAGCCGCTCCAGGTCCGCCTGCCGGAGCTCACTGCCGAAGGCCTCGTAGGACTCGAAGCCCATCTGCTTCACCAGCTCGTTGGTGCGCGCCTCGCGGCGCAGCAGCGTCTGGTTCAGGCGGGTGAGCGCGGGCGTGGCCGCCGCGTAGAGCGCCTTGCGCTTGAGGGCGCTCTTCTCGTTGGCGAGCAGCCGCTCCAGGTCGTGGTAGCGCACCTCGCGCCCGTCCACGTTCAGCTTGAGCGACGCCTCCAGGTTGGCGGAGGCGTCGTTGTGCTCGGCCAGCTCGCGCGCCAGGAACTCGCCGGCGAAGTGGCCGTGGAGCGCGGTGAGGGCGCGCAGCTCGCGCGGGTCCTTCGTCAGGTGCCGGAGCTGGTCGATGCGGCGCAGGTTCTCCAGGCTGAAGAGCGCCTGCTTGCCGCTGTAGGTGGCGGCGATGTCCACCGCCTTGCCCTCGGTCCAGTAGTCCCAGACGAGCCGGTGCTGCTCCTCCAGGAGGAGGGCGGCCTCCCTGGACAGGGCGTTCACCTCTCCGGTCAGCAGTTCTTCCTCGCTGGGAGGGGGGACCACCACCGGGGGCGGCGCCTTGTGACAGGCGCTCAGCAAACACATGGTGGCGGCGAGGAGGGACGGAATCCTTGGGGACATGGGCCGCCCATGTTACTTCCGACCCGCCGATGCCCAACGTAAACCCATGGCGGGCGGCCCGAGGACGCCAGGGCCTCTACTCCGCCCTGCGTCAGTTCTTCGCCGGCCAGGGCTACCTGGAAGTGGAGACGCCGCTGCTCGTGCCCACCCCCGGCATGGAGCCGTACATCTCCGCCTTCGAGACGCCCTTCGTCCCGGAGACGGACGTGGGGAAGGCCCGCACGCTCTACCTGCACACCAGCCCCGAGTACGCGATGAAGCGCCTGCTCGCGCAGGGAGCAGGGCCGCTGTTCCAGATTTGCAAGGTCTTCCGCAACGGCGAGGTCTCCCAGACGCACAACCCGGAGTTCACGCTGCTGGAGTTCTACCGGCCGAACGCCGACTACCACGCCATCATGGACGACCTGGAGGGCGCGCTGGCGGCGGCGGGCCGGGCGGCGGCGGACGCGAAGGAGGGTGACCCCGGCGCGGACCCTGCGTTCTTCACGCGCACACCCTACGAGCGGGTGACGGTGCGGGACGCGGTGCTGCGGGCCACGGGCGTGGACATCCACGCGCACCCGGACGGCGCGTCGCTCAAGCGCGCGGCGGACGCCATCGGCGTGCACACCGGGAGCTCGACGTCCTTCGACGACGTCTTCTTCCACCTCTTCCTGGAGAAGGTGGAGCGGGGGCTGGGCCACGAGCGGCCCACCTTCCTGATTGAATACCCCGCGTCCATGGCGGCCCTGTCCCGGCTGAAGCCCGGCGACGCCCGCGTGGCGGAGCGGGTGGAGCTGTACGCGAAGGGGCTGGAGCTGGCGAACGGCTTCTCTGAATTGACGGACGCGGTGGAGCAGCGCGCGCGGCTGGTGGAGGAGCAGGAGCTGCGCCGCAAGCTGGGCCGCGCCGTGTATCCCCTGGACGAGCGCTTCCTGGAGGCGGTGGGCCGCATGCCGCCGTCCGCGGGCATCGCGGTGGGGCTCGACCGAATCCTGATGCTGCTGCTCGGGGTCCAGCGCATCGAGGACGTCCTCCTGTTCCCCGCGCACGGGTTCGTCTGATGCTCAAGGTGCTCCAGACGGTGTTCTCCGGTACGGCCACGGTGGGCCTCACGGGCGCTGCCGCCGCGACGGTGACGGTGCTGTCGGAACTCAACCAGCACCCCGCGGCGGACAAGGTGCTGCGCGCGTGGGCCGTCTCGGGGCTGGCGTCCGCGGGGGTGCGGCACGAGGCCTTCGGCGTGGAGAACGTCCCGCGCGAGGGCAACGTCGTCTTCGTGAGCAACCACCAGTCGCACTTCGACGCGCTGGTGAACTTCGCGCACATCGACAAGCACACGCGCTACGTCGCGAAGGCGGAGCTCTTCAAGGTGCCCGTCTTCGGCCGGGCCATGCGCGTGGCGGGCAACATCCCCGTGCAGCGCACGGGCGGCGCGGACGACCGCGCCCGGCTCCAGGAGGCCGTGACGGCGCTGCGCGAGCGCGTCAGCGTGCTGTTCTACGCGGAGGGCACCCGCAGCCCGGATGGTGAGCTGCGCCCCTTCAAGAAGGGCGCCGCCACGCTGGCCATCCAGGCGCAGGTCCCCGTGGTGCCCATGGCCGTCTCCGGAACGCGGCTCATCCTCCCCAAGGGTGGCCGGGCCATCCAGTGGGGACAGCGGGTCGCCTTGGTGGTGGGCAGGCCGGTGCCCACCGAAGGGCTGACGTTGAATGACCGGGATTCCCTCACGCGCCGCCTGGAAGAGGCGGTGGCCGCGCTGTACGCCGAGGCGCGCCAGCGCTCGGGAGACATGCCATGAAGAAGAGCCCCCAGACCACGTCGCAGGCCCACCCCTGGCACGGCATCGCGCCCGGACCGGAGGCGCCTGAAGTCGTCACCGCGTACATCGAGATCGTCCCCACGGACGCGGTGAAGTACGAGATGGACAAGGAGTCCGGCATCCTGATGCTGGACCGCCCCCAGCGCTTCAGCAGCCAGTGCCCGTCGCTCTACGGCTTCATCCCGCGCACGTACTGCGGCGAGCAGGTGGCGAAGCGCTGCGCGGAGCGCACCGGCCTCAAGGACATCCACGGCGACGGGGACCCCATCGACATCTGCGTGCTGACGGAGAAGGTCGTCTCCAACGGCAACCTGCTGGTGCACGCGGTGCCCGTGGGCGGCTTCCGGATGGTCGACGGCAACGAGGCCGACGACAAGATCATCGCGGTGCTGGAGTCGGACCTCGTGTACGGCGAGCTCCAGTACATCGCGCAGCTGCCGCGCCCGCTGCTGGACCGCCTGAAGCACTACTTCCTCACCTACAAGCAGATTCCGGGCGAGGGAAAGCGCAGCGTCGAAATCGCCGAGGTCTACGACCGGCCGGAGGCCCTGGAGGTCATCCGCCGCAGCATGCGCGACTACGACAAGCTGTTCGTGGAGCCGGACGCGAAGCCCGCCCGGAAGGCCGCGCCCTCGGCCCGCCGCAAGGCCCCCGAGGCCAGGGCCTCGGCCAAGGGCCCCTCGGGCCGTGGCAACCGGGGCGGGAAGTAACCGCTTCCTGGAGTCCGTCACGCGCGGAGCAGGGCAGGGGCCCCGGCGGGCCCCTCGTCCACGCGGGGTGATGCGGGCCCGCTACGAGCGGCGGGCGCGCTTGGGCGCGGAGGTGGCGGAGCGCTTGCCCCGGGCCGGAGCGGCGGCCTTGCGCGCCGGCTTGGCCTTGGCGGCGGAGGCCTTCTTCGAGACCTTCTGGGTGGCCTTCTTCGCCGCGGTCTTCACGCGGGCGGCGGCCTTCTTGGCCACGGCCTTCACCTTCGACATGGCCTTCTTCGCCGGAGCCGCGGCCCGGCGCACGGAGGCCTTCTTGCCCTCGGCCCTGGACGGCTTCGCGGCGGGGCCGGGGACGACGGTGCCCCGCGCGGGGAGCTGATCCACCAGCTTCCTGGGCGCGATGGCGCGGTAGCTCTCGTCGATCCACGCCTTGATGACGGGCACCGGCACCTGCGAGGCGTCCTCGAAGTGGGCGGTCACCCAGCCGCTCTTTCCCAGGCCGTACTCGGTGGGCTCGGTGAAGGGCAGCGTGAGGGCCGCGTCCTTGGAGTCGGGCAGCTTGGCGGAGAGGTTCAGCTTCTCGCCGTCCACGGTCATGAAGAGGAAGGTCTTGTCATTGACCTTCATCGCCCGGTGGCCCCAGGGAAAGTCCTCGTGGGCGCCGGGATAGCTCATCGCATGTTCGCGCAGTACGGCTTCGACCTTCTGCGTCTCGTTCTCTGCGGGCATGGGCACCTGGCTTCGTTGTGTGTCGCGACAGCTTAACCGCACCTGTCGCATCCAGCGTATTCCGCAATGTGTCGGTTGCAGGAGGAATGCGGGTGACGGGCCACCCGTGGTTTCCCGCAGTCATCGCCCCCTGGGCCCTAGGTACGAGGTGGGGTGCGCGCATAGTCTTTGGGTCAACGATAAGGAGTCGCTGCCCGATGCCCCAGTCGCTGCTCGCCACGGATGGCTACAAGTTCAGCATGGCGGAGGCCGGCTGGCCCCTGCGGAAGGAAACGTTCTACTACTCGCACCGCAAGGGCGGGCCCCAGGTGATGCCGCTGGACCTGGAGGCGTGGGTGAAGGGCCTGCTGCCGGAGCCGAAGCCGGAGGACTACGCGTTCCTCGCCCGGCACGACTACGAGATGGGCGTGGGCTTCAAGGCGGCCATCCTGCGCAAGGCCCAGCTGTCCGTGCGCGCGGTTCCGCGGGGCGCGGTGTTCCTGCCGCGCGAGCCCGTCCTCACGCTCACGGGCCCGTCCGCGCTGGTGTCCTGGCTGGAGCCGCTGCTGCTCCAGCTCAACTACCGCGTGCAGGTGGCCACGCAGGCGCTGCAGGACCGCGAGGCCCTGGCCCGCACGCTGGCCACGGTGTCGTGCGAGGAGGAGAAGCGCATCGCCCTGGAGACGCTGGACCAGGTGGGCGTGAAGGCCGTGTCCATCCAGGTGGACACGGAGGGCTACCTGCGCCGCGTGCGGGCCCAGGTGAAGGAGCTGGTGGACGTGGTCGGGGACCCCTCGCGCATCTTCGAGGTGGGCCTGCGCGCGGCGACCTGCCTGGAGCAGCACGTGCTGGCCCTGCGCGCGTGCAAGGAGGCGGGCGTGCAGCGCACGAGCAACGTGGAGGGCGCCCGGGCGCTGGACATGATTCCCGTGGGCACGATGGGCCACGAGCACGTGCAGCGCTACGGCTCCGACGACGCGGCCTACCGCGCGATGCACGAGCGCCGGCCGCAGCGCTCCAGCTACCTCTTGGACACCTTCGACACGCTGACCTCGGGCATCCCGGCGGCGTTCAAGCTCATCTCGGAGGATCCGCAGGGTGGGGACTCCATCCGGTTCGACTCCGGGAACAAGAAGCTGCAGTACCTCTACGCGGTGACGCGCGCGCGGGACCTGGGCATCAAGCCGGTCATCATCCTGGAGGACGGCCTGGACGCGCAGATGACGCGCGAGTTCGAGGAGCTGCGCAAGCAGGTGGGCTGGGAGGCGACGACGCAGTTCTACGGCTACGGCGGCCACATCGTGGCGCGCACCATGTCCCATGTGCTGACGCGCGACCGGGTGTCGGCCATCTACAAGCTGTCGTGCTCGGGCGCGACGCCGGTGATGAAGTTCGGCAACGAGCTGGCCGAGGGCAAGCAGAGCATCCCGGGGACGCCCGTCATCTTCCGCCGCCGCACGGGGAGCGGGCCGCTGGGGCTGGTGGGGCAGGCGGGAGAGCCGACGCCCCAGGGCTACTTCCCGCTGATGGACTCGGCCCCGTCCGCGCCGTCGCTGGTGGGGGCCGAAGGCCTCACGGCGGAGGAGCAGCGCATCGGGTACACTTCCACCACGCAGGCGCTGGTGGAGTCCATCACCCGGCGCCACTTCCCGCAGGGCCGCTGACCTGAAAGGCGCGGCGGCTCCACGGGCCTCCCATCCAGAGGACGTCATGCCGCTGCCCCTTCCCCGGTTCCACGACGAAGCCCGCGTCGGTCAGCTCTACCTGGAGCGCGTGGCGGAGGTCTCCCAGGAGGCCTCCCGCTACGCCGCCGAGCACCGCGTGCGCCCCGCCCGCGAGGACTCCCTCCGCATCGCCGCGTTCGGCATCGACGCGCAGGTGGCCTTCTGCACGCCGGGCGCGAGCCTCTTCGTCCCGGGCGCGGTGGAGGACACGCAGCGCACGCTGCGCTGGCTGTACGCGCACCTGGACCGGCTGACGGGGCTGGTGTTCTCGCTGGACACGCACCGGGCCTTTCAAATCTTCCACCCGGCGTGGTGGAAGGACGCGGAGGGACATCCGCCCGCGCCCATGACGGTCATCACCGCGAAGGACGTGCGCGAGGGCCGCTGGCGGGCGACGCGCCATCCGGAGGAGAGCCTGGCGTACTGCGAGGGACTGGAGGCGAGCGGCCGGTACGTGCTGACCATCTGGCCGTACCACGCGCTGCTGGGCGGGCAGAGTCACGCGCTGGTGCCCGCGATGTACGAGGCGAGCCTCTTCCACGCGCTGGTGCGCGACACGCCCACGCACTTCGAACTGAAGGGCGAGCACCCGCTCACGGAGAACTACTCCGTGATGTCGCCGGAGGTGACGGAGGTGAAGGGCCAGCGCGTGGGCGGGTTCAACACGCGGCTGATGGAGCACCTGCTGTCGTTCGACCGCGTGTATGTCTTCGGGCAGGCCAGCTCGCACTGCGTGCTGTCCACGCTGAGGGATTTGCAGCAGTCCCTGGAGCGCACGGAGCCGTCGAAGCTCCAGCGCTTCTACATCCTGGAGGACGCGATGAGCCCCGTGCCCGCGCCTCCGTTGGAGCCGCTGCCCGCGGCGCTGGACTTCCCGCGCGTGGCGAAGGAGGCGCTGGAGGGCTTCCGCGCCGCCGGGATGCGCGTGGTGCGGACGACGGATCCGATCGCGCCGTAGCTACCGGCCCAGGTGCGCGAGCGCCCACTTCGTGGTGGCCTCGCGCAGCGTCTCCCGGGCGGTGGCGCCGGGGCGGGCCTGGGCGCTCAGCTCCACCACCTCGCGGAAGAGGGACAGCTCCGGTTTGTTGTCCCGCTGCACCACGCCCGCGAAGAGCACCACTTGCGTCCCTTGCGCTTGCGCCAGCCTCGCGAGCGCCACGGGGCCCTTGCCCATGGACGTCTGCCGGTCGAAGCGCCCCTCGCCCGTGAGCACCAGGTCCGCGAGCAGCACGCGCCTGTCCAGCCCCAACGCCCGCGCCACCAGGACGTACCCGGAGGTGAGCTTGCCGCCCCCGAGCGCCGCGAGCCCGTAGCCCAGGCCTCCCGCCGCGCCCGCGCCGGGGAGGTTCGCGGTGCCCTCGTCCACGATGCGGCAGAACGTGGCCAGCGCCGCCTCCAGCTCCTCCACCGCCGCCGCGTCCGCGCCCTTCTGCGGGCCGAAGAGCCGCGCGGCGCCGTCGCTGCCCAGCAGGGGCGTCGTCACGTCCGTGGCGATGAGCAGCTCCACCTGCTCCAGGCGCGGGTGCTTGCCGCTCGCATCCACGCGCGCGAGCCTGGCGAGGCTCGCTCCACCGGGCGGCAGCGGCGCGCCCTCCGCGTCCAGGAAGCGGAAGCCCAGCGCCTCCAGCGCGCCCTTGCCGCCATCCGTGGTGGCGCTGCCGCCCAGGCCGACGATGAGCCGCTCGCAGCCCGAGTCCAGCGCCGCGCGCATCAGCTCGCCGGTGCCGTGGGTGCACGCGGCGCGCGCGTCCCGCTGCTCCGGAGCCACCAGCGCGATGCCCGAGGCCTGCGCCATCTCCACCACCGCCGTGCGCCCGTCGTCCAGCCGCGCCCAGCAGGCCTCCACCGGCGCGCCCAGGGGACCGCGCACCGTGAGCCGCTGCCGCTCGCCCTTCGAGCCCGCGAGCAATGCGTCCAGCGTGCCCGGCCCCCCGTCCGCGAGCGGCGCCACGTCCAGCACCACGTCCAGCGAGGCCTGCCGCAGCCCCTCCGCCATGGCGTCCGCGGCCTCGGCCGCGGTCATGGTGCCCTTGAACTCCTGGGGCGCGAGCAACCAACGGGGGGGAATCATGCGCGAGCACCCACGGTCTTGGTCCGCACGGACACAGGAAGCTTCCGGTGGGCGCTCCGCCACCGCGTCTGCAGCAGGGACTTCATCGTTCCTCCCGGGCCGGGGCGGTACTGACCCCCGCATACCATTCCAGGAGGGGGCGTGGCCCCTGCAGAGAGGGCATCACTCGCTGTGAAATCCGCTCCAGCCGCAGGAGCAGTCGGGACACCTCTTCGGCCGGCTGCCGCGCGGGGCCCTGGATGCGCTGGCAGAAGAACGTGCGGCACCCGAATGGCCGGTCCGCGTACACGGTGCAGCGCAGGCCGTTCGCGTCCAGGTAGGGGCAGCCGCCGTCGGCGCGGGGAGGGGGGAGCGGCTTGCTGCGCTTGAGCAGCTCCCACTCCGGGAGCCACAGCCAGGGCTGACGCTTCGTGACGGCCAGCTGGCAGCACTCACCGCTCGCCGGGCACGAGTACGGGGCATAGGCCTCGTCCGCCTGACGGTAGACGGTGCGCGTCTCCTGGAGGGCGCGCTCCAACGCCCGCGTCCCCGACGCGGGCGCCTCGTCGTCTGCGTCGTCCCAATCCTGGCGTGCCATGCTGAACCGTTCCCGCACGTCGGGGGCCGGTGGATGGACCCCATGGATGGGTCCCACCCTAACTCACAGCATGCGCAGGACGAAACATTTGAGGTAGCGCGTCTCACGCAGGTTGAGGAGGACGGGGTGGTCGCGGCCGGCGCCCCGGCGCTCGATGATCTGCACCCGGCGCTTCGCGTCCGCGGCGGCGGAGGCGAGCATCTCCTCGAAGGCCTGTTCGTCCACGTGGTACGTGCAGCTCGCGGTCACCAGGATGCCGCCGGGGCGCAACAGCTGGAAGGCGCGCAGGTTCAGCTCCTTGTAGCCGCGCACCGCCGCCGGAATGGCGTCCTTGTTCTTCGCGAAGGAGGGCGGATCCAACACGATGGTGTCGTAGCGCTTGCCCTCGTCCACCGCGTCGCGCAGGAAGTCGAACGCGTTGGCCGTCACGACGTCCAGGTTGGTGAGCTTGTTGGCCTGGGCGTTGTCGCGCAGCTGCGCGGAGGCCGCGTCCGAAATCTCCACCGCGGTGACGTGCTTCGCGCGCGTGGCCAGCTGGAGCGCGAACCCACCCACGTAGCTGAAGCAGTCCAGCGCCTCGCCGAAGGCGTACTGCGCCGCCATCACGTGGTTCTCGCGCTGGTCCAGGAACGCGCCCGTCTTCTGGCCCTCCAGCAGGTCCGCGCGCACGCGCACCATGCCCTCGTCGAAGGCCACCGGGCCCGGCGGCAGCGCGCCGCGCAAGAGGCCCTTCTCCGGCGTGAGGCCCTCCAGGTGGCGCACGCTCACGTCGGAGCGGTTGACGATGCCCTTCGGGTGGAACTGCTCCTCCAGCAGGTCCGCGATGAGCGCCTTGCGCTGCTCCATGGCGGGGACCAGGAACTGCACGCTCAAGTAGTCGCCGTAGCGGTCCACCACCAGCCCGGGCAGGCCGTCCGCCTCGCCGTGCACCAGCCGGTACGTCGTCTCGCCGGGGAGCGCGAGCTTGCGCAGGGCCTCGGCGGACTGGAGGCGCTGGCGGAAGAAGTCCGCGTCCACCGGGACGTCGTCGTTGGTGAGCCAGCGCAGGGAGATTTTCGACTGCTTCGAATAGAAGGCCTTGCCCAGGAACCAGCCGCGGCCGTCCACCACGCGCACGACCTCACCGCCCTGGAGGCCGGGGTCGCCGTTGAGGTCCGCCCGGTAGATCCACGGCGGGCCCGCGAGCCAGCGGTCGGAGCCGCGGCGCAGGAGCATCACCTGGGGCGTGCCGTCCGGGCCCAGCTCCGGCGACGTGCGGTCCGCGCGGGGCTTCTCGGGGCGCATGCCGTGCTTCTCCGGACGCGGGCCGGGCTTGCCGCCGCGGCCGGGGGGAGGGGCGCCGGGCCGGCCGGAGCGAGGAGGGGAGGAGGGCTTCATCGGAGGCGTCTCGGAGGGAAAGAGGCGGGGACGACGGCGCGGCGTATACTCGCAACCCGCGTGAGTTACGAGTTGGTCCTTCAGGCGCGGACCCAAGGCGCCCCTTTCGACATGGCTCGGGTGGACGCCCTCCTGGCGGCACGCCCGGGGACCACCCGTCCGGACGGCGTGCGGGAGTGGGACCTGGGCGTGGGCTCCATCGAGGTCCTGCCCCTGCGCGACGGCAAGCAGGTGGTGGGCGCGGAGCTGCGCGTGCCGCTCGTGGACGGCGAGGACCTCATCCGCGAGGCCCTCACGGAGGCGGCGGGCCTGGCCCACAAGGCCCAGCTCCGGCTGTTCGACCCGCAGCTGGGGGAGGTCCTCACGGGCTCCGCCACGGAGCGGGTGGTCGAGCAGTACCTGCGCACGGAGCACTACCGGCGCACCGCGAAGCCCATGGAGCTCACCCCCGGCCTGGAAGAGGCGATGGACCGCGCGGAGCGGGTGGACATGGGCTTGCCGGCCGAGCGCATGTCGCTGGGCTCGCGAGCGGTGCTCTTCGCCGTGGCCGGCTTCGCGATCCTCTTCTTCGTGATGCGCTTCCTGATGGCACAGCTGCGCGGGGAGTAGGCCGGGGAGGGACCTGACCTGTGGGGTGGCGGGGACCCTGGCGGGCGGCAAGCCAAGAGCGGCTGTCGCACCACAATGAGCGCTGGCGTGCATCTGGCGTTAACGTGCCAGCGTGCTCAAGGCCCTCGTCATCCTCTGCATCCTGTTGCCCCTGGCGGAGCTGTACCTGCTGATCACCCTGGGGCACTACATCGGGCTGGCGTCCACGCTCGCGCTGCTGGCCGTCTCCGCGGTGCTGGGGAGCCTCATCGCCCGGAAGCAGGGCGAGAAGGTCTTCCGTAACTGGCGCGAGGCCATGGCCGGAGGCGGCGTGCCCGAGGAGGGCCTGCTCAACGGCGTGCTGGTGATGGTGGGCGGCGCGCTGCTCATCGCACCGGGGTTCCTCTCGGACGTGATGGGGCTCCTGTTGATGGTGCCGCCGGTGCGCCGCTGGGTGACGGCGCGGGTGCGGCGCTCGCTGGAGCAGACGCTGCTGTCGGGCTCCGTGCGCTTCACGCACATGGGCCCCATGCCGGGCGGGGATCCGTTCCAAGACGCTCGGCGCTTCGACCCTCAGGAGACGACCGCGACGGTGGAGCCCTCGGAGGGCTCCGCGAGCTTCCGCCGCCCCCGGAGCGAAGGGGGCGAGGTGGACGCGGAGTTCACCAGCGACGAGGAACGCCAGGGCTGACGGGCACGCGCTGCGGCGAGCCGTTCCACCGCGGTGTCACGGGCGCCGGGGCGGGCAGGGGCTCGGGGGCCTTCGGGGGCGCGCCGGGCTCGGGTTCGGCGGACCTGCCCAGGGCGATGTGGGCCTCGCTGGCGTAGTGGCCATGGGGGAACTCGCGGAGGTACTGGCGGAACTCGTCCTCCGCGTCCGCGGGCAGGCGCTGTTTGTTGAAGCAGCGGGCGCGCAGGATGCGGGCCTGCTCGCGGTGGCTCGTGCGCGGGCTGCCGGAGGCGATCTCTCCGAGCCCCACGAGGAACCGGCCGCATGTGCCGGCTGACGTCTGCACCTTGGCATAGCCGAGGAAGCGCTCATCCGAGTCCTCCGACAGGAGCCCGCCCGGGACGAGCGCGCCCAGCGTCTTGCGCTTCGGCGGCTCCGTGGGCGGGGCCGGGGCCATGGACGGGGCCTGCACGGCCGGCATGGGCGCGGAGGATGCGAGCGAACTCGCCGATGAGCCGGGGTAGGGCACGAAGTCGTCGGCCGGAGTGAGCTCGCGCGGCGACACGTCCACCGGCTGGGGAATCTCGGTGCTGGGGGACTCCAGGGGATTGGCGGCCGTGACAATCTCCTGGCGAGGCGCTTCCGGAGCAGGCGCGTCAGGCGCCGCCTGGACAACGGCCTGGGATGGCGCGGCGGCAGCCTCCTCGGGAGCGGGCGTGCGCGCATCCGGGGGATTGGCGACGTCCGGCCGTGAGGGGCTCTTCTTCGCGGGCTCGAGGCTCGCGACCGCGGCGCCGGGTTCCGCGTCCCGCAGATCCCGGAACGCCTGCCGGTCGCCAGCGGAGAGCGCGCGAGGCTTCATGGCGCCCCCCGTGCCCGCGAGTTCCACGCGCTCACCCGCGTCCACGAAGCGCGGAGGCTGCCCGTCCGCGTCCACGCGCACGCGCCCTTCGAGCACCGCCACCGCGGCACCGGCCGCCGTGCGCTCCACGGAGAAGACCGTCCCCACGACGGAGACCCGCAGGCCCGCGGACTCCACCAGGAACGCGTCGCGCTTCGCATGCGAGGCCCTGACGGAGAGCCGGCCCTGCTGGACGGTCAGGTGCACGGCGTTCGACTCCGCGCGAGCGAACACCACGTCCGAGTCCGCCGACAAGCGCACCCGGCTCTCATCCGGAAGCCGCAGCACCGCCGAAGCCTTCGGAGGCGTACGCACCGCCATGCCCGACCGCAGCCGCATCCCGGCCGCGAGCGCACGCTCCTGCCCGGTGGCCTCCCGCAGCACCGCGCCGGTGACGCGCTCCGCCTCCGTGGTGGCGGACGCTTCCGTCCAGGTCCGGACCTGCTCCTGTCCCTCGGGTCCAGGGGCCGGCCGGGCCGCGTCCTCCTTCGAGGGGGAGACCGCGGCCGACGCGACCATGGGCTCCGGCGCCTGCGTGGCGCTGTTCCTCCAGAGCCCTCCACCCAGCCACACCACCAGCGCGACGACGCAGGCCCCCGCGAGCGTCAGCGTCCAGGGCGAGAGGAAGCGCCGCTCCGGCACCGCCATCCGCTTCGCCGCGGCCGCCTTCAGCTTCGCCCCCGTCTCCTCCCACCGGACGGAGGGCTCCACCGTGCGCGCCGTGTGCAGCAGCGCCCGGGCCTCCACCACGCGCTTCCACTCCGCCGCGCACGCGGCGCACTCCGCCACGTGCGCCTCCACCCGGGCCTTGCCAGCGGCATCCAGCGCTCCGGCGGCCAGGGCCCACAGGGACCCGGTCTCATGGCCGGCCATGGGAACCTCCCACCGGCCGGGCGGCGACCAGACGCTGCATGGCCTCGGTGAACTCCAATCTCGCGTGGTGCAGGCGGCTGCGCACGGTGTTGGGCGAGCTTCCCACGGCGAGGGCGATCTCGTCCGGGCTCATGCCGCACAGCTCGGCGTAGACGAAGACGATGCGCTTCTTGGGCTTGAGCTTCTCCAGCGCCGCCTCCACCAACCGGGCAGCCTGACGGCGCTCCGCGGCGCGCTCCGGGTCCTCGCCGGTGGCCACCACCTCCGGCGGGTCCGCGAACGGGTCCTCCGGCCGGCGCCGCCTCCACCGCAGATGGCTGAGCGCCACGTTGGCGCATACCCGGTAGAGGAACGTCTTGAAGCGCGACTCGCCCCGGAAGCCCTTCACCGCCGTGAGCAGCCGCAGGTACGTCTCCTGAAGGAGGTCGTCCACCTCCACGCGGTTTCCCACCAGGTGGCGCAGCGTGCGGGCCGCGTCCTCCTTCGTGGCCTCGTAGAGCTGCTCGAAGGCGGCCAGGTCGCCGCCGTGGACCCGGTGGACCAGGTGCCGCAGGTGCGCCTCCTCCGCGGAGACCGGCCCGCGCGCGCCCGCCACGTCGGACCCCGGCGGGGTCGCGGACATCCACGTGCGCGCACCTCGGCTGAACACCAGGGCCCCTCCTTCGGGACAACCCAGGACGTCCCCCTCCTTCAGGAACGCCCTCCAGTCTGTATCGGTGGTCCAGACGAGCACACAGCCTCCATGGCCATGGGTCTCCGGACGGACAAAAAAAGATCAAAAAGATTTGATCAATCTGGCCGCCTCTTGCGTCGAAGGCTCTCGAAATCGGATGAGACCCCCCCCGGCGGCCGGTCCGGACCCACTCTCATTCCTTTGGAGCCCCCACTCATGAGGAACACCACGCTTCGCGGCCCGTTATACGTGCCGTTCCTTGCGCTGTTAGGCCTGTTGTCAGGTTGCATCCTCGAGACGAACGGCGGCGGTTACTGGCCCGACGACGACTACAACTCGACCCAGGGCTGCGTCACCACGTCCGACTGCGGCTCCAACCAATACTGTCGCTCCGGCAGCTGCTGGGACCTGAACTCCAACTCGCAGGGTTGTGTGTATTCCAGTGAGTGTCCCGGCACGCAGATGTGCATCAACGGCTACTGCGCCCAGTCGTGCTACCGCGACTCGGACTGCGGCGCGTTCGGCCTCTGCAAGAACAACTTCTGCACCTCCACGGGCAACGGCACCACGGATGGCGGCACGAAGCCGGACGCCGGCACGAAGCCGGACGCGGGCACGGATGGCGGCACGAAGCCGGACGCGGGCACGGATGGCGGCACGAAGCCGGACGGCGGCACCAGGCCCGATGCGGGCATGGATGCCGGCACCCCGGCCTGCCGCGTCAACGCGGACTGCGGCGCGGACCACTTCTGCATCAACGGCACGTGCCGTCAGCAGTGCGACGGTGACGACAAGTGCGGCCCGGGTGGCGTGTGCATCCAGGGCTTGTGCCAGAAGCCGCAGACGGACCCGAACGCGTGCGTCACGGAGGCCCAGTGCCCCACGGGCCGCGACTGCGTGAACGGCCAGTGCCGCGCGCCCTGCACGTCCACGACGGAGTGCTCGGCGGACACCAAGTGCGAGGTGGGCTACTGCCTGCCCATTCCTTCCGGCGGCCAGTGCCAGGCCAACTGCGAGTGCCCTGCCGGCCAGGTGTGCCAGAGCGGCCAGTGCAAGTCGCCGCAGCCGGACCCGGGCCAGGCGTGCCTCGCCAACTGCGACTGCCCCTCCGGTCAGGTGTGCACGAGCGGCTACTGCAAGTCGCCGGTGCCTGACGCGGGCTCGGGCAGCAACTGGGCCTGCACGGTGAACTGCGAGTGCCCGTCCGGTGAGGTCTGCACCAGCGGCCACTGCAAGCTGCCCCCGAAGCAGCCGTCGACCGACGCGGGGACGACCGGCACCGTGTGCCGCGCCAACTGCGAGTGCCCGGCCGGTCAGCAGTGCGCGAGCGGCCAGTGCAAGCCGGTGAACCACGGCTCCGGCAAGGTCTGCCAGGCCAACTGCGAGTGCCCCTCCGGCGAGCGCTGCCAGGACAACGTCTGCTGGCTGTAGCGGTCAGCGGCTGACGCTCACCGCGAGGGGGCCACCATGCGCCAGCAGCGGTGGATCTCCTTGCGGTGGAAGTCCTCGGGGATGGAGCGGGGGGTGAGCTCCTCCACCCGTTCCATGCCCCGGGTCGCGGAGTCCTTCAGCTCGAAGCCCAGGAAGTTGGTGGAGAAGTAGAGGACGCCTCCGGGGGCCATGAGCGCCCGGAGGTGTTCCAGCATCCGCACGTGGTCGCGCTGCACGTCGAAGGTCCCCGACATCTTCTTCGACGTGGAGAACGACGGCGGGTCGCAGACGATGAGGTCGTACTTCTCATCCCCGTGCTTCGCCTGGTCCTCCAGCCACGCCTTCGCGTCCGCGCGGATGAGCACGTGGCGAGGGTCCGCCAGGCCATTGAGCACCAGGTTGTCCTCGGCCCAGTCCAGGTACGTGTTGGACAGGTCCACGCTCACGCTGCTCGCCGCGCCGCCGGCCGCCGCGTACACGGTGAACGCGCCGGTGTACGCGAAGAGGTTGAGGAAGCGCTTCCCCTTGGCCTCGGTGCGCACGCGCGCGCGGGTGTTGCGGTGGTCCATGAAGAGGCCGGTGTCCAGGTAGTCGCCCAGGTTCACCCAGAACTTGAGGCCCTGCTCCTCCACCACCAGCCGCTCGCTGCCCTGGCCCACGCGCTGGTACTGCGAGCGGCCCCAGGGCTGGGGCGTGTGCGTCTTCACGGAGATGCGCTCGGGCGGCACGCCCAGCACGGCGGTGACCGCGGCGAGCACCTCGTCGCGCTCGGAGCTTTCGGTGGCGCCCTTCGCGTGGGCCTTGCGGCGGGGGAACTCCACGACGTGGGCATGGTCGCCGTAGAGGTCCACGGCGTAGGGGTACTCGGGGATGTCCCGGTCGTAGACGCGGAAGGCGGTGAGCCCCTGCGCGCGGGCCCACTTGCGCAGGTGCTTCGCGTTCTTGCGCAGGCGGTTCTCGAACATGCCCGCGCCCGGTGTCTGCTGGTTGCCTTCGTCCGACATGCTCCCCTCATATTGCAGGCCGCCCCGGCGGCGGGGGAAAACCCGTGCCCATGAGCGTGCGCGTCGAGAAGAACGGCCCCGTCACCACCGTCATCCTCCACCGGCCGGAGGTCCGCAACGCGGTGGACGCGGACACGGCCCGGGCGCTGGCGGACGCCTTCCGCGCTTTCGACGCGGACCCCGACGCGAAGGTGGGCGTCCTGTATGGGGATGACGGCACGTTCTGCGCGGGCGCGGACCTGAAGGCCGTGTCCGAAGGGCGCCTCTTGCGCCTGGAGCCGGACGGGGACGGGCCCATGGGGCCGTCACGCATGCGCCTGTCCAAGCCCGTGGTGGCGGCCATCAGCGGCCACGCGGTGGCGGGCGGCCTGGAGCTGGCCCTGTGGTGCGACCTGCGCGTCGCGGAGGAGGACGCGGTGCTGGGCGTCTTCTGCCGCCGCTGGGGCGTGCCGCTCATCGACGGGGGCACCGTGCGCCTGCCCCGGCTCATTGGCCTGGCGCGCGCGCTGGACCTCATCCTCACCGGGCGCCCCGTGCCGGCGGCGGAGGCGCTGGGCATGGGCCTGGTCAACCGCGTGGTGCCGAAGGGGGAGGCCCGGAGCGCCGCGGAGGCCCTGGCCGCCCAGATTGCCGCCTTCCCCCAGGCGTGCATGAACGCGGACCGGGCGTCCGCCTACGCCCAGGCCGACCTGGCCTTCGAAGACGCGATGCGCCAGGAGTTCGAGGGCGGGGTGAAGGTGCTCCAGACGGAGTCCATCCCCGGGGCCACGCGCTTCGCGAAGGGGGCGGGGCGGCACGGCCGGTTTGACTAGGACCCCGGGAGCGCTGCGCGGCCCCTGGGACTGTGTTAGTTCGCGAGGCCATGCGCTTCGACACGCTCGCCATCCACGCCGGCCAGGAGCCGGATCCCACCACGGGCGCCATCATGACGCCCGTCTACCTGACCTCCACCTACGTCCAGGACGGGCCGGGGGAGCACAAGGGCTACGAGTACAGCCGCACGCAGAACCCCACGCGCAAGGCGCTGCAGGACTGCCTGGCCGCGCTGGAGGGCGCGAAGTACGGCGCCGCGTTCGCGTCCGGCCTCGCCGGCACGGACATGCTGATGCACATGCTGGAGGCCGGTGACCACGTCATCGTCTCCGACGACGTGTACGGCGGCACCTTCCGCATCTTCGACAAGGTGTTCAAGCGCTCCGGCCTGAACTTCTCCTTCGTGGACCTCTCCAAGCCGGAGAACTTCGAGGCGGCCATCACCCCCAAGACGAAGATGGTCTGGGTGGAGACCCCCACGAACCCGATGCTCAAGCTCATCGACCTGGGCCGCATCGCCGAAATCGCGAAGAAGCGCGGCATCCTCTCCGTCGCGGACAACACGTTCATGACGCCGTACTTCCAGAAGCCGCTGTCCCTGGGCTTCGACGTCGTGGCGCACTCCACGACGAAGTACTTGAACGGCCACAGCGACGTGGTGGGCGGCTTCGTCTGCACCAGCCGCGACGACATCGCGGAGCGGATGTACTTCCTGCAGAACGCGGTGGGCGGGGTGTCCGGCGCCTTCGACAGCTTCCTCGTGCTGCGCGGCGTGAAGACGCTGCACGTGCGCATGGACCGCCACGCGCAGAACGCGATGAAGGTGGCCCAGTACCTGTCCACGCACAAGCAGGTGAAGAAGGTCACCTACCCGGGCCTGGAGACGCACCCGCAGCACGCGCTCGCCAAGCAGCAGATGACCGGCTTCGGCGGCATGCTGACGTTCGACATCCACGGCGGCCTGGAGGCGGCGCGCACCTTCCTCAAGACGGTGAAGGTCTTCGCCTGCGCCGAGTCCCTGGGCGGCGTCGAGTCCCTCATCGAGCACCCCGCCATCATGACCCACGCCTCCATCCCCAGGGAGACGCGCGAGAAGCTGGGCATCGCGGACGGCTTCATCCGCCTGTCCGTCGGCATCGAGGACGCGCAGGACCTCATCGATGACCTCGCGCACGCGCTCGACCGCGTGAAGTAGCCGGAGCGCTCGCTCGCTCTCCGGGCGGCCTGGCCTGCCCTCCGGGGCAGGGGGAATGTTGGTAGGGCAACAACGTTCCCGGCGCGATGCGTAACCGACTGCTTTGGCCCACCTGCCTCTTGGGCGTGTGGCTCGCGACGGGCTGCGAGTCACCGCCCACTCCCAGCGATCCCGCCTTCCCGCCCGTCATCGAAGGCGATGCGGAGGACCTCACCGCATCCAACTGCAATCCGCTCGTCACCAGGGCGGTGACGGCCAGCGGTGACGACGGCAACGTCCCGGCCAACACACAGGACGACGACCTGGGCACGCGCTGGAGCGCGCAGGGCACGGGCGTGTGGCTGCAGATGGACCTGGGCTCGGCGCAGACGCTCACGGGCACCACCATCGCGTGGCACCGGGGCAACGAGCGCCAGAACCACTTCGTCGTCTCCACGTCCACCGACGGCAGCACCTTCACCCAGGCGTACGCGGGGGACAGCGCGCTCAATGCCGCCGCGCAGACGGTGACGTTCTCCTCGCGCAGCGCGCGCTACGTGCGCATCACCGTCAACGGCAACACGGTGAATGACTGGAACTCCATCGCGGAGGCCCGGGCGTGCGCGGCCAGCGCGCCGCCGTCCAGCAGCGACTCCGGCCCCGCGTTGCCGCGCCTGCCGTACCTGCAGAGCGTGAAGCAGACGTCCGCCATCATCGCCTTCCGCACCGCCAGCACCTGCAACCCCACCGTGCGCTACGGCGAGGGGAGCAGTCTCACGTCCTCCGTCAGCGCGGGCCTGTCCGGCACGCGCCACGCGGTGAAGCTGTCCGACCTGTCCCCGGGCCGCACCTATGGCTACGTGGTGGAGGCCTGCGGCAGCAAGACGGGCCTGCGCGGCTTCCAGACCGCCACGGCGTCCTCGGCCACGAAGGCGCACTTCACCGCGATGGGTGACTTCGGCACGGGCGGCAGCATGCAGGCGAAGGTGATGGCGGTGATGAGCACGCCGCAGTGGCGCTCGGAGCTGCTGCTGGCGCTGGGAGACAACGCCTATCCGGACGGCACGGACGCGGAGTTCCAGGCGCACCTCTTCACGCCCATGGCCGGCCTGCTGCGGGAAGTGCCCATGTTCGCCACGCCGGGCAACCACGAGTACGTGACGAACCAGGCGCAGCCGTACCTGGACAACATGTACCTGCCGGCCAACAACCCGCAGGGCTCCGAGCGCTACTACTCGTTCGACTGGGGCCCGGTGCACTTCCTCTCCCTGGACTCCAACTGCGCGGTGGGGCTCGCGTCCACGGACCGGTGCACGCTCGCGGCGCAGAAGGCGTGGGCGGAGGCGGACCTGGCCGCGAACACGCGCCCGTGGGTGGTGGCCTTCTTCCACCACCCGTCCTGGTCCAGCGGCGAGCACGGCTCCCAGCTCACCATGCGCCGCCAGTTCGGCCCGCTGTTCGAGAAGTACGGCGTGGACCTGGTCCTCACCGGCCATGACCACGACTACGAGCGCAGCAAGCCCATGTATGGTGACAACGTAGCCTCCGGCTCCCAGCGCGGCGTCCCGTACCTGGTGGTGGGCAGTGGCGGCGCCACGCTGCGTCCCTTCGCCACCAGCCAGCCCGCGTGGAGCGCGCTGCGCGACAGCCAGGCCTACGGCTTCCTGGACGTGACGGTGGACGGCGGCACCCTCACCGCGCGGCTGATCACCTCCAGCAACACCGTGCGCGACACGCTCGTCCTCAAGAAGACGCTGGCGAAGTCCTCGGCCCAGGGCGTCCGGGCCAGCGGCCTGGCCGCAGCCGATGCGGAGGAGGCCTACGACACGCCGCCGGGCCCCACGGACGACCGCGCCGAGCCGAAACCGCGTGGCCCCGTGCCGCCCGCGGACACGCCGGAGTCCGTGGCCGACCCCGAAGAGCCGCTTCCGCAGTAGCCCGCGAGCCCGCCGGAGGGTAGGGAAGGGCGGAACCATCGCGTTCCACGCTTCTTGAACCGCCGGCGGGCCCGGCACGACCGAAGGGACACCATGCGCTACTTCGAGGACTTCCCCGTGGGTGAGATCATGGAGCGGGGGCCCTACGTGGTGACGCGCGAGGAGATCATCACCTTCGCGCGCCAGTTCGACCCCCAGCCCTTCCACATCGACGAGGACGCCGCCGGCAAGAGCATCTACGGCGGCATCATCGCCAGCGGCTGGCACACCGCCGCCATCTGCCACAAGCTCATGGTGGAGGGGCTCCTGGGCCAGGCCGCCGGCATGGGCTCACCCGGCCTGGACGAGCTGCGCTGGAAGAAGCCGGTGCGCCCGGGGGACTCGCTCAAGGTGCGCATCGAGACGCTGGAGGCGAGGCCCTCCGCGAGCAAGCCGGACCGCGGCGCGCTCAAGCTGCGCCTGGAGGTCGTGAACCAGCACGGCGAGGTGGTGATGACGGAGGTGGCCAACGCCCTCTTCGCCCGCCGCCCGGCTCCCTAGCGAAACGCCTCATACTTTGAGTTCCAGGGTGGACCTGGGGTAGCAATACGCCCAAAGGAGAAGCCCATGTCCAACAACAACGAGGTCGTTCCTCCTCCGGCGCCCAGCCGGCTGAAGCGTCCCGTGGAGGTGGTGCGCGCGGAGCTGCTCGCGGATGCGGACGTGAAGCAGCAGGCGGAGCTGCTGAAGATCCCCGTCGCGCAGTACGTGGAGAAGATCCTCGACTACGCCATCCACCCGGACAAGCCGCCCCAGCTGGAGATCATCCCGGACGAGGAGCTGAAGGCGCGCGACCCGAAGATCGCCACGGTGGACGAGATTGGCACCCACCTGCAGAAGATCATCGACGGGGAGATCGCCATCAGCCCCGCGCAGCAGCGCGACGGCTTCAGCAGCGACAAGAGCCACGAGCAGCGCTACAGCGCCGCGCTGGGCACCGCCAGCAAGCCCGGCCAGCCCGTAGCCCCCAAGCCCGGCGCCACCGTGGACCCGGCGGAAACCAAGAAGGGCCCCATCCGGGGCTGAGCCGTCCTTCCAAGGCCCCGGAATCCCGGGGCTTTTTCTTGCGGGTCCCGGATAATCGAGGCGCCGGAAACTTCTTGGGCGTCCCTCCGAGAATCCCACTGTCAGTCTCACTTGAGGGCCCGCGCGGCCCTCCCCGAAAAGGATCAGACCATGGGTGGCATCGGCAAGGCTCTCGGCAAGGTGATGGACGTCGTCAAGCCGTTCGTGACGATGGTGAACCCGCTTCTGGGCGCGGCGATGAGCTTCGCCAGCGGCCTGATGCAGGGCAAGAACCCGCTCCAGTCGCTGCTGGGCGCGGCCACGGACCTCATCCCGGGCGGCGGCGTGTTCAAGAACGCGCTCGGGGCCTTCGCCAACTCCGGCCTGATGGACGGCGCGGGCGGCAACAGCCTGCTGTCCGGTGCGCTGAACCTGGCGACGGGCAAGAGCAAGGTCACGGACATCGTGGGCGACCTGCTCAAGTCCCACAAGAGCAACCCGCTCACCAGCCTGGGCATGAACAACGCGACGGAGCTCGCCGCCCAGAAGATGTCGACGTTCCTCGCCTAGTCCATGAAGCCCGTCCGCTTCGACCCCAAGCTCCACCACGACCTGCTCAACCTGTGGCGCAAGCCGTGGGATGAGACGATGACGCCGGACGCCCTGCCGGAGTACGGCTACGTGGTGCCCGGCAAGGCGGCGGGCTTCCTGTACCGGACGGACAGCTCGGTGGCGTTGATTGAAGGCATCATCGCCGCCCCCGGGCTGACCAAGGAGGACCGCAACGAGGCGGTCAACGCCATCGTCGCCGCGGTCCGCGACGAGGCCCGGCGCCAGGGCTTCAAGCTGCTGCTGGGCTACTCGCAGCTGGATGCCATCAAGAACCGCGCGGAGCGCTTCGGCTTCATGCACGTGGGCCCGGGCTACCACATGGTGGCCCTGGACCTGACGAAGCCGGACCCGCCGGGGCTCTAGCAGACACGCATCCCCGGTGAAGAAACACGACGGGCCCGAAGGGAGGATGTCCTCCTCCTTCCGGGCCCGCGGTGTTTCAGGGCATCCGCTCGCGGACCTTAAGCGGCGGTGCGGTGCAGGTAGTCGATGAGGTCGATCTTCGTGACGATGGCGACCACCGTCTCGCCGTCCTTCACCACGGCCACGTTGTCGCGCGCGAAGATTTCACGCAGCCGGTCGATGCTGGCCTCGGCGGACACGGCGCCCTGGAGCGGGGCGACGATGGGGTCGATGACGTCCTGGAACTTCACCTTGTTGGCGACCAGGGCGTTGAGCAGGTCGTACTCGTGCACCATCCCCACGGCGCGGCCGTCGTCGGACACCACCGGCATCTGGCTGATGCCGTGGCTGCGCATGGTCTCCACCACGTGGTCCACGCGGTCCCCGCGCTTCGCGGTCTTCAGGTCGCGGGGCTTCGCGCCGATGATGTCGCGCACGGTGCCGGCGCCCTTCTCCTGCATGAAGCCGTTGTCCCGCATCCACTCGTCGGAGTGGAACTTGCTGATGTAGCTGCTGCCGGAGTCCGGCAGGACGACCACGATGGTCTTCCCCTTGCCGACCTCCTTCGCCAGCTGCACCGCCACGTGCACGGCGGCGCCGGAGGAGCCACCCGCGAAGATGCCCTCTTCCCGCGCGAGGCGGCGCGCGGCGTTGAAGCACATGCGGTCATCCACCTGGCGCACGTCGTCCACGACCTTGAAGTCCATGGCGCCGCAGAGCATGTCCTCGCCAATGCCCTCGACCTTGTAGACGTGCGGCTCGGTGAGCTTGCCCGTCTTGAAGTAGCCCTCGTAGACGGAGCCTTCCGGATCCACGCCGATGTTCTTCAGGCCGGGGATCTTCTCCTTGAGGAACTTGCCGGCGCCGCTCATGGTGCCGCCGGTGCCCAGGCCGGACACGAAGTAGTCAATCTTCCCGTCGGTCTGCTGGAAGATCTCCGGGCCCGTCGTGTGGTAGTGCGCCTCGATGTTGTCCGGGTTGTGGTACTGGTTCAGCATGAACGCGCCGGGCGTCTCCTTGGCCAGGCGCTTGGACGTCTCGTAGTAGCTGCGAGGGTCCTCCGCCGGGACGTTCGTCGGCGTGACGACGACCTGCGCGCCCATGGCCTTCAGGCGGTTGATCTTCTCCAGGGACATCTTGTCCGGCATGGTGAAGATGCACTTGTAGCCCTTCACCGCCGCGGCCAGCGCCACGCCCATGCCGGTGTTGCCGGACGTGTTCTCCACGATGGTGCCGCCGGGCTTGAGCTTCCCCTCCCGCTCGGCCTTTTCGATGATGTAGAGCGCCATGCGGTCCTTGATGGACGCGCCGGGGTTCATGAACTCGCACTTCACGAGCACGGTGGCGTCGTTCGGACCGACGAGCTTGTTGAGCTTCACCAGCGGCGTGTGGCCAATGGCGGTGAGGATGTTCTGTTGGATGTCCATCGTGCGTGGCTTCCCGAAAAAAGTAGGGGTCGGGGCCTTATATGTGCTCCGCCCCGTCAGGGGGAACATGCCCGAAAGCATGGCCCTTCCTGACGCAGGATGCCGCGACCGGCCTCGCGTTGCCCCGGCTGTCCGGGGGAAGGCTTCCCTGGGCGCGGGGCACAGGCTCCTCGTCGCGTAGGCGACAGGGCAGGCGTCCGAGGGGCGCGTGGCCCACGCGGGCTTTGACCCGCCGCGCCGTGCCTCCGATACTCGCGGGTGTCGTCTCCCTTCCCCCGCTGGAGCACCCGCCCCCCATGGAACTTGAGGCCGCCCTTCGCGACCAGGTGGGACAGGCCATTGGCCGTCCCGTCCCCGATGCCCCCATCAAGAAGCTGAAGGGCGACGCGAGCAACCGCTCCTACTACCGCGTCGGCACGCCCCCGGAGAGCTGGGTGCTGATGGTGATGCCGCCGGACGCGACGAAGAAGAGCGAGGAGGCCACCAAGGGCGAGCCCCCGAAGGAGCTGCCCTTCATCAACGTGCACCGCTACCTGGAGAAGCTGGGCGTGCGCGTGCCGCGCATCCTCCGCTACGACGAGCCCGCGGGCATCATGGTGCTGGAGGACCTGAGCGACATCACCTTCGAGTCCGCGCTGGAGGGCGGCCGCCACAACCAGGCGCTCTACACGCGCGCGGTGGACCTGCTGGCGAAGCTGCGCGTGCAGGCGGAGAAGCAGCGCGACCCGGACTGCCTGGCCTTCACGCGCGCCTTCGACGAGGACCTGTACGACTGGGAGCTGCACCACTTCCGCGAGTGGGGCCTGGAGGCCTGGAGCGGCAAGCAGCCCACGGCCGAGGAGCGCGCGGAGCTGGACGCCACGTTCCGGAGCATCGCGAAGACGCTTGCCGCCGCGCCGCGAGGCTTCACGCACCGCGACTACCAGAGCCGCAACATCATGGTGAAGGAGGGCGAGCTCGTCGTCATCGACTTCCAGGACGCGCTCCAGGGCCCGCGCCAGTACGACCTGGTGGCGCTCCTGCGCGACAGCTACGTGGAGCTGGACCGCGACTTCGTGGACACGATGCTGGACCGCTACATCGCCACGTTCGAGCAGGAGAGCGGGGAGAAGATCGACGCGAAGGAGTTCAAGGCGTTCTTCGACCTGCTCACCATCCAGCGCAAGCTGAAGGACGCGGGCCGCTTCGAGTTCATCAATCGCGTGAAGGGCAACCCGGGCTTCCTCGTCTCCATCCCCGCGTCGCTGCGCTACGTGAAGGCCGCGTTCGCGCGCCGGCCGGAGCTGGCGGGGCTGCAGAAGCTGGTGGCGAAGTACGTGCCCGAGCTGGCGGCCTGACGCCATGAAAGCGATGGTCCTCTGCGCGGGCCTGGGCACGCGCCTGCGCCCGCTCACGGAGCGCTGGCCCAAGCCGGCCATGCCGTTCCTCGGGCAGCCGCTGTTGCGCTACCACCTGGCGGTGCTGAGGGCCGCGGGGGTGACGGAGGTGGGCATCAACACGCACCACCTGCCGGACACGATGGCGGCGGTGGCCCGCGCGGAGTGCGAGCGCGCGGGGCTGCCGCTGCACGTGGTGCACGAGCCCGTCATCCAGGGCACGGGCGGAGGCATCCGCGGCCTGCGCGACTTCCTCTCCGGCGAGGACTTCCTCGTGTTCAACGGGGACATCCTCTTCCCGGTGGACCTGAGGCCCGTGGTCGCGGCACACCGCGAGTCTGGCGCGGTGGCGACGATGGTGCTGCTGCCGATGCCGGAAGGGGAGAAGTACGCGGCGGTGGAGGCGGACGCGGGCGGGCAGGTGCGCCGCATCGCGGGCTACGGGCCGGGCGGTGACGGCCTGAAGCCGTGGCACTTCACGGGCGTGCACGTGATGTCCCCCAGCGTGTTCGACTTCATGACGGCGGAAGGCCCCGAGGACATCAACCGCGAGGTCTACGTGCGGGTGATGCAGGCGGGGCTCCAGGTGCGGGGGCACGCGGTGGACGCGTACTGGTCCGACCTGGGCATGCCGTCGCGCTACCTGGCCACGGTGCGGGACGTGCTCGAAGGGCGCGTGCCGTTGCAGGCGCTGGGGAAGGACTCGCCGCTTCACGGGCTGAAGGCCGGGGCGGACGGAGCCTGGGTTCATCCGCAAGCCCGCGTCGCGGGGACGGTGCGCGGGCCCGCGTACGTGGGGGCCGGCAGCGTCGTGGACGCGGGAGCCACCGTGGGCCCGGGCGTGTCGGTGGGCCCGGGCGCGCGAGTGGGGCAGGGCGCGCGGCTTGAGCGCTGCGCCGTGTTCGAGGAGACGCCGGTGTCACCCGGTGAAGCGCTCACCGAGGTGCTCGCGTGGGGCCCGCACCGGGTGCCCGCGCCGCTCGCCGGGCGCTGATCACGGCTTCGCGGCGACCTTGTCCACCTTCACGTTGGAACCATCTGGTTTCCAGGTGGCTTCCAGCGTGAGGCGCGGACCGAACGTCACACGCAGCTTCTGCCCCGGCGTGGCCCAGGTGAGCTTCGGCGTGATGTCTTCTTCGGCGTCCTCCGGGCGCTTCGCTACGACGTGCTCCTCTCCATCCGAGACGTCGTCGCCGCAGTCGTTCCAGGTCATCAGGACCTTTCGCTTCGGCCCCTGCTTCTCCATGCGCACGAGCTGCACTGTGACCACGGTAGCGCCGCCGCACGCGCCGCTCGTGTAGCGGCCCATCATCGGCTCGGTCATCCGTTCCACGAGCCCGGGTGTGCCGTCCTTGAACCGGAACGTCTCCACCACGTCGTGGGACAGCACGGCGCGCAGGTCGCCCGGCGCCCGGGAGAGGTACACCGTCGTCGGAGCGCTCGAGGCCGTCACCGGGATGCGCGCGGTGCCTTCGCCCAGGAAAGCGGCGGGTGGTCCGAAGACGTTGGCCTGCGGGCGGTACTCGGTGACGGCGTCGAGCGTCGTGGCGCAGATGCGCCACTGGTAGCTTTCGGGGAAAGCGCGCTCCACCCGCACGCCGGTCCACGTCGCCCCGGTGCGCAGGAAGTAGGGTGGCAGCTCGTTGAACGCCTGCTTCGCGCCGGGTGCCTTGGGTAGGGGCTGCCCCAGCTCCGGGAGTCCCTCCACCAGCTTCACCGTGAGAGGCTTCGCGAGCTTCACGGTCCGCAGCGTCTCCGCGTCGCCCCACTTCGGGGCCGGGTGCGTGGAGCACAGCGTCTCCTTCGTGCCCTCTGCGCCCGCGTCGATGGCGTCCACCCGGACGCGCAACGTGCGCACGCCGTCCTTCGGAACGAAGAGCAGCGCCCCGGGCTGGAGCACCGCGCGCACGTGGTAGCCCGTGGCCGTGCGCTGTGCTTCGTAGCGCACGTCCCCTTCGCCCAGGGCCGGGGACAGGCCCGGGTAGCGCTCCAGGTCGTAGAGCACGGGGGCTCGGCCGTCGGGGAAGAAGCCCAGGTGCGCGAGCCCCAGCAGGACCCGCGTCCGCTTGGGCGACGTGCCCAGCGAGTCGCGCGCGGCCCTGTCGTCCTCATCGCAGCCTTTGAGCATCCTCTCGGAGTTGTCGATGTTGCCCGGATCCGTGCCCCGCCGGATGGCCTCCAGCTCCTTCGGGTCGTCCTTGCCGCGCACCGTGAAGAGCTTTCCCGCGGGCGACGTGGTGATGACGCGCGAAGGCATCAGCGCGTCGGGAGCCTCCAGCCCGAACCAGACCTCCACGTGATCCGAGTGCACGTCGTCCGTCGCGGCCGACGGCGTCGCGTCCACCACGTCCACGTCCAGCACCAGCTGCTGCCCGTCCGAGACGAGCGTCGCGACCGACGCGGGCGCCCTTTCACCGGGCGCTCCCAGGGGCTGGGAGAAGTCGGGAGGGGCCGCCATCAGCAGCAGGCCGGTCAGCAGGTTCCAGGACATGGGGGCTCCTCAAGACGAAGGCCCGCGCTCCTTTTGGGAGGGCGGGCCTTCACGCGTCCGGATGGGACGGGCGGCTCAGGCGGCGTGGTAGCGCGCGAGCACGCAGGTGACGTTGTCGTTGCCGCCCGCCGCGTTCGCCAGGTCGATGAGCTGGCCGCAGGCCTTCTCCAGCTCCGGGGTGCGCGACAGGATGTCCTGCATCTGCGCGTCGCTGATCATGCCGCTCAGGCCGTCCGAGCACAGGAGGAAGACGTCGTTCTCCAGCGGATCCACGCGCGAGACGTCCACCTGCACCTGCTCCTTCATCCCCAGCGCGCGCACGATGACGTTCTTGTGGGGGAAGTTCTCGATCTCCTCCGGCGTGAGCTTCTTCGCCTTGAGGTAGTCGTTGAGCAGCGAGTGGTCCTCCGTCACCTGCTGGAGGATGCCGCCGCGGAAGAAGTACACGCGGCTGTCGCCCACGTGGCCCACGTAGGCCGCGTTGTCCGCGAAGTGCACGGACACGATGGTGGTGCCCATGCCCTTGTACTTGGAGTCCGCCGTGGCGCGCTCGAAGATGCGCGCGTTCGCCAGCTTGATGCCGGTGGCCAGGCGGTTCTCGTCGTAGTTGCGCTGCTTGTCCATCTTGAAGGGCCAGGTGGCGTCCTGGTCCTTGGACGTGAGGCGGAAGAACTCACCCAGCTCGTCCACGGCGATGCGGCTGGCGATCTCCCCGGACGAGTGGCCGCCCATGCCGTCCGCCACGCAGACGAGGTTCTCCTCGGGGAGCACGAGGTAGTTGTCCTCGTTGTGGTTCCGCTTCATCCCGACGTGGGTGCTGCCGGCGACCTCGATGCGCATGCGAAGGGACTCTTCCGGGGAGAGGCGTGAAAATCGGGGCGCGACGTTAACAAAGCGCTCCAAAAGGGGTCAAAAACCTCTCGTCTGTCCCAGTGTTCCACCCTCCGGGTGCGGGTCGGGGGAGGGGCATCCGCCTCGGAGCCCTAGTCGCCAGGGGCCTCTGCGGGGGTGAAGACCAGGCGGTCGCCCTCCTGGGTGCCGCTGGCCAGGAGGACCCCGGCGGGCAGCTCCAGGACGGAGCGGGCCTTGAAGTAGATGGACGAGGCGCGCCACGGCGGCAGGGCGGACAGTTGCTTGACGATGCGCCCTTCCGCGTCCAGGAAGGCGACGTCGATGGGGATGCGCATGAAGAAGGTGTGGATGGAGTTGCAGGGCTCGATGTGCATCCCGCCCCCCATGGGCAGCGAGGCGCGGCCCATGAGCCCCTGGAAGCGCTGGACGAAGGACTCGGCGCGTTCAGCGCGGTCCGCGAGCAGCCGCTGCCGCGTTTCGTTGGTCACCCTCCAGTGCATGTCCGGTGTTCTATCCCATGCTTGAGCCGCTGGCGTCCCCTCTGCACCTGGTCCTCGTGTCGCCCCAGATTCCGCCCAACACCGGCAACGTGGCCCGGCTGTGCGCGGTGACGGGGTGCCGGCTCATCCTGGTGGAGCCCCTGGGGTTCTCCATCGACGACCGGCACCTGAAGCGGGCCGGGCTGGACTACTGGGACAAGGTGTTCCTGAAGCTGTACCCGACCTATGACGCCTATGTGGCGGAGTACCCCCAGGCCCGGCGGTGGCTGTTCTCGGCCCGGGCGGAGACGTCGCTGTACGCGGCGCGGTTCGAGCCGGGGGACCACCTGGTGTTCGGCTCGGAGGTGACGGGGCTGTTGCCGGAGGTGATGGAGGGGGGGACGGGGACGCCGGTGACCATTCCGATGCTGCCGGAGCGCCGGAGCTTGAATCTTTCGACGTCGGTGGGGATTGGCGCCTACGAGGCGCTGCGTCAGGTGCAGCTGGGGACAGCGGCCAGGCAGGCGCCGCCGTCGAATTGAGGGGAGGGCGGGACGGGCTACACTCCGTGGCCGAATGTCCGCCTCGCAGGTCGCCGAAGCGCTGTACGCCGCCCACAAGTCCCGAGCCACCGGCCGGCTGACGCTGCACGCCGGTGGACGCGAGTCCGCGCTCTGGCTGCGCGAAGGCGACCTCGTGGGCGCGAAGCTGGGCTTCGGGTACCAGACGCCGGCGCAGGCGCTGTTCCAGGGCGGGTTGTTGAACATGGACGCCCTGGACGCGCTGTGGGCGCGGGGGGGGGCGGCGGCGCCGGACGAGGAGCTGCTGGAGGACGGCGGACTTCAGCCCGCGGTGGTGCACGAGCAGCAGGTGCTGGCGCAGGTGCGGCGGCTGAGCGAGCTGGCGGAGCGCGCGGACTTCGAGGCGGAGGCGGTGGAGGCGGCGGGGGACTTCGCGCCCATCGCGGGCGTGCGGGTGGTGCGCGCGGCGCTGGAGCCGACGCCGAGTGAGCCGGTGCCGGCGAGGGTCTACCGCTGTCCGGAGGTGGCGGCGTGCGAGCCGTGGCTGACGGATGCGTCGGAGCGGAGCCTGCTGGAGACGCTGGGAGCGTTCCGCCAGCCGGAGTCGCTGACGGGAGCGCAGCAGGCGCTGCTGCGGGTGCTGGAGCGCGAGGGCCGCATCGAGGCCCTGTCCGTGGAGGAGTGGGAGGAGCGCGAGCGGCTGCGGCGCGAGGAGGAGCTGCGGCAGGCGGAGGAGGAGGCCTGGGCCATCGAGGAGGCCCGCCGGCGCGAGGAGGCGGAACGGCGCGCGGAAGAGGCTCGGCTCGCGGAGTTGGCGAGGCTGGAGGCGGAGCGCCTTGCTGAAGAGGCACGGCTCGCGGAAGAGGCTCGGCTGGCGGAGCTGGCGCGCATCGAGGCGGAGCGGCTGGCGGAGGAGGCTCGGCTTCGGGCGGAGGAAGAGGCTCGGCTTGCGGAGGAGGCTCGCCTCGCGGAGTTGGCGCGGCTCGAAGCGGAGCGGCTGGCGGAGGAGGCTCGGCGCGCGGAGTTGGCGCGGTTGGAGGCGGAGCGCCTTGCCGAAGAGGCCCGGCTCGCGGAGTTGGCTCGCATCGAGGCGGAACGGCTCGCTGAAGAGGCACGTCTTGCTGAGCTGGCGCGGTTGGAGGCAGAGCGGCTGGCGGAGGAGGCTCGGCTCGCGGAGCTGGCACGCATCGAGGCCGAGCGGTTGGCAGAAGAGGCTCGGCTCGCGGAGCTGGCACGCATCGAGGCAGAACGGCTCGCTGAAGAGGCTCGGCTGGCCGAGTTGGCACGCATTGAAGCCGAGCGGCTGGCGGAGGAGGCACGCCTCGCGGAGTTGGCGCGCATCGAAGCCGAAAGACTCGCTGAAGAGGCTCGTCTCGCGGAACTGGCTCGCATTGAAGCGGAGCGCCTTGCGGAAGAAGCACGGCTCGCGGAGCTTGCTCGGCTCGAAGCGGAGCGGTTGGCGGAAGAGGAGCGTCTCGCCGAACTGGCTCGCATTGAAGCGGAGCGGTTGGCGGAAGAGGCCCGGCTCGCGGAGTTGGCTCGCCTTGAGGCGGAGCGGGTCGCGGAAGAGGCGCGGCTAGCCGAAGAGGCTCGGCTGCGTGCCGAGGAAGAAGCTCGCCTTGCTGAAGAGGCTCGGCTAGCGGACGAGGCGCGGCTTCGCGCGGAAGAGGCGCGGCTGCGTGCCGAGGAAGAGGCTCGCCTTGCTGAAGAGGCTCGGCTAGCGGAGGAGGCGCGGCTTCGCGCGGAAGAGGCGCGGCTGCGTGCCGAGGAAGAAGCTCGCCTTGCTGAAGAGGCTCGGCTAGCGGAGGAGGCGCGGCTTCGCGCGGAAGAGGAAGCGCGTCTCGCGGAAGAGGCTCGGCTCGCTGAGGAGGCCCGCCTCGCTGAAGAGGCCCGACTGGCCGAAGAGGCTCGCCTTCGCGCGGAGGAAGAGGCCCGTCTTGCGGAAGAGGCGCGTCTGGCCGAAGAGGCTCGCCTTCGTGCGGAGGAAGAAGCCCGACTGGCCGAAGAGGCTCGCCTTGCGGATGAGGCTCGGCTTCGCGCGGAGGAGGAGGCCCGGCTCGCGGAAGAGGCCCGCCTTGCCGAGGAGGCCGCTCGAATCGAAGCGGAGCGTCTGGCCGAAGAGGCCCGACAGGCCGAGGAAGCTCGGCTTCGTGCCCTTGAAGAAGCCCGCCTCGCGGAACTGGCGCGTATTGAAGCAGAGCGCCTTGCCGAAGAGGCTCGGCTTGCTGAAGAGGCGCGCCTGGCCGAAGAGGCTCGGCTGCATGCGGAAGAGGAAGCACGGCTGGCGGAAGAAGCTCGTCGCCGCGCGGAAGAGGAGGCTCGGCTGGCGGAAGAGGCTCGGCTAGCCGAGGAAGCGCGCCTCGTGGAAAAGGCTCGCCTTCGTGCCGAAGAAGAGGCGCGTCTGGCTGAAGAAGCCCGCCTTCGCGCAGAGGAAGAGGCTCGTCTCGCAGAGGAGGCCCGACTCGCGGAAGAGGCCCGACTTCGTGCGGAGGAAGAGGCGCGCCTTGCTGAAGAAGCGCGTCTGGCTGAGGAGGCCCGTCTCGCCGAAGAATCTCGCCTTCGTGCGGAAGAAGAGGCCCGCTTGGCCGAAGAGGCGCGACTGGCCGAAGTGGCTCGTCTCGCCGAAGAAGCTCGCTTGGCCGAAGAGGCCCGTCTTCGTGCGGAGGAGGAAGCACGGCTCGCTGAGGAAGCACGTCTTCGCGCGATCGAGGAGGCCCGGCTGGCTGAAGAGGCACGCCTCGCAGAGGAGGCGCGGCTTGCGGAAGAAGCTCGGCTGCGTGCCGAGGAAGAGGCGCGTCTCGCTGAGGAGGCACGCCTCGCCGAAGAGGCCCGTCTTCGTGCGGAGGAAGAGGCACGCCTCGCAGAGGAGGCACGCCTCGCCGAGGAGGCCCGTCTTCGTGCGGAGGAAGAGGCGCGTCTCGCTGAAGAGGCGCGTCTCGCTGAAGAGGCGCGCCTCGCCGAAGAGGCCCGTCTTCGTGCGGAGGAAGAGGCGCGTCTCGCTGAAGAGGCGCGTCTCGCGGAAGAGGCTCGGCTTCGGGCGGAAGAAGAGGCGCGTCTCGCTGAAGAGGCGCGTCTCGCTGAAGAGGCGCGTCTCGCGGAAGAGGCTCGGCTTCGTGCCGAAGAAGAGGCGCGACTGGCCGAAGAGGCCCGCCTCGCTGAAGAGGCTCGTCTCGCGGAGGAAGCGCGCTTGGCAGAAGAGGCGCGCATCCGTGCCGAAGAAGAGGCTCGGCTAGCCGAAGAGGCACGCCTCGCAGAGGAAGCACGGCTTCGCGCGGAGGAGGAGGCGCGTCTCGCCGAGGAAGCCCGCCTTCGTGCAGAGGAAGAAGCACGGCTGGCGGAAGAAGCGCGACTGGCTGAAGAGGCTCGGCTTCGTGCCGAAGAGGAGGCCCGGCTCGCGGAGGAGGCCCGTCTTCGTGCCGAGGAAGAAGCGCGCCTCGCCGAAGAAGCACGTCTTGCCGAAGAGGCTCGGCTGGCGGAAGAGGCCCGTCTTCGTGCGGAGGAGGAAGCACGGCTTGCTGAGGAGGCGCGCCTCGCGGAGGAGGCCCGTCTTCGTGCCGAAGAGGAGGCTCGAGTAGCCGAAGCGGCACGGCTTGCGGAAGAGGCCCGCCTCGCGGAAGAGGCGCGGCTGGCCGAAGAAGCTCGCCTGCGTGCGGAAGAGGCGCGGCTGGCGGAAGAAGCCCGCCTTCGCGCGGAAGAGGAGGCGCGTTTCGCGGAAGAGGCGCGACTGGCCGAAGAAACGCGGCTGCGTGCTGCCGAAGAGGCCCGTCTGGCGGAAGAAGCGCGCCTCGCGGAGGAGGCCCGTCTTCGCGCCGAAGAGGAGGCTCGACTCGCTGAGGAATCGCGGCTGGAGGAAGAAGCGCGCTTGCGTGCGGAAGAAGAAGCGCGCCTTGCTGTGGAGGCCCGTCTTCGCGCCGAGGAAGAAGCACGTCTCGCCGAAGAGGCCCGCCTCGCCGAAGAGGCCCGCCTCGCTGAAGAGGCCGCACGAAGCGAAGCCGCTCGGATCGCCGAGGAAGCCCGTCTTCGCGCCGAAGCCGAAGCTCAGCGCCTGGCCGAAGCCGCCCGCCTCGCCGAACAGGCCCGGGCCGCCGAGGCCCAGCGCCTGTCAGACCAGGGCAAACCCGCCCATCCCCCCTCACTCCCCCGGCGCACCCGCCCGTCCGCGCCCCCCACGCCGCCCCCGGTCCTCGTCCCCGTCGCCGCGGCGCCCCAGGAGCCGGAACCCCTCACGCTCGGGGTCGAGGACATCATCCTCACCGCGGAGCCGGAACCCGCCGCCCCGGCGAACTGGGCGGACTCCATCCCCGCTTCCTCCCGCGACGCGCTGGAACTGCCCGCCACCGACAACACCTCCGCCCTCACGGAAGCCCGCAAGCGCGCCCAGGCCGCCCTGCTCCAGGACATGGCCGAGGCCCTGCGTCGCTCGGCCTCCGTGCCCATGGACCCCTGGCTCACCGAGGAGTCCTCGCGCTTCCCCGCCGCTCCACCCCCAGAGCCTGACCTCCCCCTCCTCGAGGTGGAGCCCGAGAGCTGGGGCGACATCGTCCCCGCCGCAGCGCCCCTTCCTGATACCCGCGCCGCCGCGCCGGCCGCCCCCGTCGTCCCCGCCGAGGCGCCTCCCCAGCCGGACCTCTGGGCCGTCCAGCCCCCCAAGTTCCCCGCGTCCTCCACGCCGCCCGTGCGCCCCGGCCGCGCCAGCGAGGACGACCTGTGGCGCATCGTCTCCTTCGACGAATCCAACGACCCCGCCCAGAACCTCGCCGCCTCCTTCGAGGCCGCCCTCCAGCAGGTGGACGCCCACCTGGAAGCCCTCATCCGCTCGGATGTCCGCTCGGCGGGCGATGCCAACGAATTCCTCGTCGAGGCCATCGTCGAGGCGACATTCGAGCCACTGCCTTCCCCCCGAGCCTCCGCCTTCCCCGGTGACAACGCGGGGGCTTCTGGCCAGACTGGGGATGAGCTGTCCGGTGATCTGGACGACTGGGATTTTGACGAGGACGACGTGGCGGCCGAAGACCCCTCCAACCCCGACGAAGCCTCCAAGCTCCGGCGCCAGCGCCTCCTGCGCCGCGCCATGGAGAACATGGGCACGCTCGGCGCCCGCCCCGTTCCCCCCGCCGCGGGCACCCCGGCCACGCCCGAATCCGCCGCCCCGCCGCCCGCCGCCGCGCCCCCGGAACCCCCCAAGCCCGACGAGGGCCGGCTCGCGCAGCAGATCGAGCAGCGCTACGCCGACATCCAGACGAAGAAGGACCACTTCGTCACACTGGGGGTTCCGCAGGACGCCACGCGCGACCAGGTGAAGGCCGCCTTCCTGAGCCTCGCCAAGGTGTTCCACCCGGACCGGCTGCCGCCTTCGCTGCCCCACCTGGCGCCGAAGATCACCGCCGTCTTCGAGTCCATCCGCGAGGCCTACGAAGTCCTCCACGACGACACCCGCCGCAAGAACTACCAGCAGGCCCAGCAGGGCGCGCAGGCCGCCCCCAAGCCTCCCGCGGCCGCCAGCGCCCGCCCCGGCAGCCCCGCCGCGGCCCGCGCGGACACCAACGCGGACGACCTCTTCCGCATGGGCGAGGTGTTCTTCCGCAAGCGCGACTTCATCGCCGCCAGCGAACACTACGAGCGCGCCCACGCCCTGGACCCCAAGCCGCTGTACCTCGCGGCGCGCGCCTGGGCCGTCTACATGGACCCCAGCCGCAAGGCCGACATGCCCCGCGCCAAACAGTGGATGGCGGACGCGGTGCGCGCCGACCCGAACTGTGATCGCGCCCACTACCAGCTGGGCGTCATCGCCCGCGTGGAAGGGGACATGGACCGCGCGGAGAAGCACTTCCGGGAAGCGGTTCGCGCGAACCCCAAGCACCTGGAGGCGAACCAGGAGCTGCGGCTCATCGACATGCGCAAGAAGAACCCACCCAAGAAGGGTCTCTTCCGCTGACCCGCTTGTCCCCCGGGGAGGGGACCGGCCGGTTTTCCGGACAGTCCCGCCCATTGACACACCTGGAAACCGGACCCGATGCTTGCGCTCCACGGGGCGCGTCCGTCGGATCCGCCGCCCCGCCCGTCTTGAAAGGCATGCCACGTGGCCAAGCAGCACCTGCTCCTCGTCGATGGTGACGCGAAGAGTCTGCGCGTGATGGAGGTCAGCCTGAAGAAGGCCGGCTTCTCCGTCACGACTGCGATCCACGGCAAGGATGCGCTGGAGAAGGTCCAGATCAGCCCGCCGGACCTCGTGCTCGCGGACACCAAGATGCCGGAGATGGACGGCTTCGAGCTCTGCAAGGCGCTCAAGTCCGACGAGCGCTTCAAGTTCATCCCCTTCGTCTTCCTGACGAACCAGAAGTCGGTCGAGTTCAAGGTGCGCGGCCTGGAGCTCGGGGGCGACGACTACCTGACGAAGCCCATCTACATCAAAGAGATCGTCACCCGCGTGAAGATGATCCTTCAGAAGGCCGAGAAGGAACGCATCGAGAAGCGCGAGACGACCAAGGGCGGCTTCGCGGGAAGCCTCGCCGACATGGGCGTCGTGGACCTGGTCCAGACGTTTGAAATCGGCCGCAAGACGGGCGTCATCTCCATCCAGGGCGAGCGCACCGGCGTCGTCTACTTCAAGGAAGGCCGCGTCATCGACGCGGAGCTGGGCCGGCTCAAGGGCGAGAACGCCTTCTACCGCCTGCTCAACACGTTCGAAGGCCAGTTCGACGTGCAGTTCACCACGTTGGACCGCCCGGAGCGCATCGAGGTCTCCACTCAGGGCCTCCTGATGGAGGGCATGCGCCGGCTGGACGAGTGGGGCCGGATGCTCGAGCAGCTCCCGCCCCTGGAGACGGTCTTCGAGATCGACTACCACCAGCTGGCGGATCGCCTGTCGGAGATCCCCGACGAGGTGAACGGCCTCCTGCGCCTGTTCGACGGCAAGCGCGCGCTGTCGCGCGTGGTGGAGGACTCGGACTTCGAGGACCTGGCCGCGCTGGGCATCATCAGCAAGCTGTACTTCGAAGGGCTGATCCGCGAGCTGGGCAACGCGCCGCAGGAGCCCGTGCAGAGCCGCAAGCCGGGCATCGAGCAGTGGCTCAACGCCGCGCCGCCCATCCCCGTGGAGACCGCGCCCGCGCAGGAGGCCGCGCCGGCCCCGGTGGAGCCGCCGCCGGCGGAAGCGCCCCCCGCGGCGGAGGTCCCGCACACCGAGGCCCCGGCGCCCGCGCGGCCAGAGCCCGCGGAAGAGGTCACGCCCGTGGCGCAGGTGGCGCCCGCGCCGGCCTCGGCGCAGCCCGCGCAGGTGATCATCTTCCCGCCGCGCGTCCGCCCGGGTGACGCGCCTCCCGCGTTCGGGCAGGAGCCGGAGCCCGTGGTGCCTCCGCTGTCTCAGGAGGGCTCGTCGTTCCTCGTGGAGCCGCCCCCGGCGCACCGCGCGGTGGATCATGCGCGGCGCAGCCTGCTGCTCGACTGGAGCCGGGTGGACACGGAGGGCCTGAGCGCCTCCAGCACCTGGGGCCCGGGTTCGCCCTGGGGGGCCGCGTCCCGCGCTCCGGCCGCGCCCAGCCCCTTCGCCGCCGCGCCCGCGCAGGCGCACGTGGAGCCGCCGCCCTCGCGCCCGCCCATCTTTGGGGGCGCGGCCATCGCGCCCAGCCCGCTGGCGCCCGTGCCGCCTCCCACGCCGGCCCCGCCGTCGTCCGAGGTGACGCTGGTCAGCGGCACGGAGGCCTTCCAGGAAGAGATGCCGGTGGAGGAGTCCGCGCCGCCGCAGCTCGCGCTGCCGCCGTATCCGGGCCACGGCATCGTGCCGCCCCAGGTGGCCCCGGTGGCGCTCAACGTCGAGTTCCCCGCGACGACGCCCTTCGACGCGCAGCCTGCCGCCCTGGAGCCGGTGGAGCCCGCCGCCCCACAGGACGTGCCCGCGTCCGAGGCGTACTTCACGGAGCCCGAGGCCCCCGCTCCCGTGGCGCCCCCCGCCGCCAGCCCGAGCCCCACGGCGCCGGCGAGCCCCGCGTCCACGCACGGCCCCGCCGCCGCGGCCAGCACGACCTCCGCGAAGCCCGCGAGCGCGAAGCCCGCGCACGACGAGGACGACGCGGAGCTCATCGCCGCGATGAAGCCCAAGCGCACGGGCCTCTTCGTCGCGGGCGGCCTGCTGCTCGTCGCGGCCGTGGCCGCGGTGGTGATCTCCAAGGGCTCGGGCGGCACCGAAGCGCCGCGGCCCACCGAACCCAAGGTGACGCAGCCCACGAAGCCCGTGGAGGCGCCGAAGCCGCCGGAGGCGACGCCCAAGCCGCCGGACGTCGCGCCGCCGCCCGCGAAGACCGCGGACGCTCCGGCCGACGCGGGCGCCCCGCCGGCGAAGACCGTCACCGCCCCGGAGGACGCGGGCGCGGCGCCGGTGAAGACGGCCACGCCCGAGCCCGCCGCCATCCCCGACGCGGGCATCGCCGTCGCGCCCACGCCGGAGGCGACGCCGCCCGTGGCGCAGGCGAAGGCCACCTACGCGGACTACATCAAGGACGGCCGCACGTTGCTGGCGCGCAAGAGCTTCAAGTCGGCCATGGGCGCGTACCGCAAGGCGCTGGCGCTCGATAACGACTCCGTCGAGGCGAAGACGGGCCTGGCCATCTCCCTGGCCAACAACAGCAGCACCAGCGAGTCCGGCTACCGGGAAGCGGCCAGGCTGCTCCAGGACGTCGTCAAGGCGGAGCCCAAGAACGCGAAGGCCTGGTTCTGGCTGGGCAGCTCGCTCCAGTTCTCCGGTGATCAAACCCGAGCGGCCGAGGCCTATAAGAAGTATCTGTTCCTCGAACCGACGGGAAGCTCGGCGGACGAGGTGCGTGCCCTGCTCAATGGGATGAAATGAGCAGGGGAGGCGGCCTGTCCGCCTCCTGCCCGCCCTTGTTGTCGGAGTCGTCGTGCTCGTCCTGGGACTTGAAACCTCGTGCGATGAAACCGCCGCCGCCGTCGTGGAGGACGGGCGGCGCGTCCTGTCGGACGTCGTCTCCACGCAGGTGGACATCCACCGCCGCTGGGGCGGCGTCGTCCCGGAGCTGGCCAGCCGCAATCACATCGTCCAGGTGATGCCCGTCATCCACGAGGCCCTCACGCGCGCGAACCGGACGCTCGACGACATCGACCTGCTCGCGGTCACATCCGGCCCTGGCCTCATCGGCGCGCTGCTCGTGGGGCTCCAGGTGGCCAAGGGGCTGAGCCTCGCCACCGGCAAGCCCTTCGTGGGCGCCAACCACCTGGAAGGGCACCTGCTCGCCATCCGCCTCCTGGAGGACGCGCCCGCGCCGCCGTTCCTGGGGCTCGTCGTCTCCGGCGGACACACCAGCCTCTACGAGGTGCGCGACTACGGGAACTACCGCCTCGTGGGCCGCACGCGCGACGACGCCGCGGGCGAGGCCTACGACAAGACGGCGCGCATCCTCGGCCTGCCGTACCCGGGCGGGCAGCCCATTGATCAGCTGGCGCAGAAGGGCGACCCGGAGGCCATCCGCTTCCCGCGCGCGCTGCCGGGCGACAACTTCGACGTGTCCTTCTCCGGCCTGAAGACGTCGGTGCTGCACCACGTCCAGAAGCACGGCGTGCCGGAGGGCCAGGCCCTGCACGACCTGTGCGCGTCGTTCCAGGAGGCGGTGGCGGACGTGCTGTCGAAGAAGCTCGTCGCCGCGGCCCGGAGGCTGGGCCACAATCAACTGGTGCTGTGCGGCGGCGTGGCGGCGAACTCGCGGCTCAGGGCGCTGTGCAAGCAGCGCGCGGAGGAGCGGGGGCTGCGCATGTTCCTGCCGCCGGTGCGGCTGTGCACGGACAATGGCGCGATGATCGCCGTCGCGGGGTATGAAGCGTGGCGCCGCGGCTTGCGCGGTGACTTCCGCCTCGCGGCCGACCCCGCCTGGCGCATGGAGTAGGGACCTGACAGTGGATTCTCCGCGCGACATCCTCAAGCGCCACGGCCTGCGCGCCAAGCACAGCTGGGGACAGAACTTCCTCGGGGACCCGGACGCGCTCCAGGCCATCGCGGACGCGCTCGCCCTGCGCGAGGGCGAACCCGTGGTGGAGCTGGGCCCCGGCCTGGGCCACCTCACGCGCTTCCTCGCCGCCACCGGCGCGCGCGTCACCGCCGTGGAGCGCGACCGCGACATGGTGGCCGTGCTGGAGAAGGAGGCCATCCCCGGCGTGCGCGTGGTTCCAGGCAACGCCGCCACGGTGGACTTCGCCCAGGTGGCCGGCGCGCCGGAAATCGCGCTCGTGGGCAACCTGCCGTACCACCTCACCAGCCCCATCCTCTTCCAGGTGCTGGAGCAGCGCACCCGCATCTCGCGCGCCGTCTTCACGCTCCAGAAGGAGGTCGTGGTGCGGCTGGCCGCGGAGCCCGGCAACCGAGACTACGGGCTGCTCACGGTGCTGCTCGGCCTGCACTTCGACGTGGAGAACGTGCTCACACTGGAGGCGTGGCGCTTCCATCCGCCCCCGAAGGTGGACTCCGCCGTGCTGCGCCTCACTCGGCTCAAGCAGCCCCGCGCGCCCCTGGTGGATGAGGCCCGCTTCACCCGGCTGGTGAAGGCCGGCTTCGCGCAGCGCCGCAAGACGCTGATCAACTCGCTCAAGTCCGACAAGGGCCTGGCGCCGCCGGAGGTGCTGCTCGCCGCGCTCCAGACGGCGGGCATCGACCCGGGCCGCCGCGCGGAGACGCTCTCCCCGGAGGAGTTCGCCGCCATCGAGCGCGCCCTGGGCCCCATCACCGCCATGGCGCCGCCGCCCCCGGACGCGCCGGAAGAGGACACCGCGCAGGAGTAGGGGAGCCCTTCAGCGCTTCTGGCCCAGCGCGGCCAGGAGCCCACCCTGCTGGGAGAGGAACTCGCGGAACGCGTCCTCGTCGATGCGCATGCGCGCGAGCACGCCGCTGAGGACCTCGTCCACGGAGCCCTCGGGCCGGCGCTTCAATTCGAAGGCCGTCTTCAGCAGGGCCACGCCATACAGTGGATCCGCGTCCACCGGAGGTGCGGGAGGGGCCGTGGCCGGACGGGCGACGGGCGCCGCTTCCGGCGTCTCCACCAGGTCCACCACCGTCTTCACCCGCTGCCTGCCGCGCATCTGTGGCCCGCTGCTCCCGCTGTCCGTGTGCGCGGGCACCGTAGGGGATGACCCCTTGGGGCGCAAGGGTGGGGTGGGCCCGGCGAAAATTGCCGGATGCACGGGGGCATGGTTGTGTTATCCGCCCCCCGCGCGCGCATGTGTCTCATGCGTGGCATTTCCGGGGGCGGAGGCCTCGGGCCGATGGACCACCGCTACATCGTCGTCGAAGGCCCCATCGGCGTGGGCAAGACGAGCCTCACCAACCTCCTCACGGAGCGACTGGGCAGCCGCCGCATCCTGGAGGTGGTGGAGGAGAATCCCTTCCTCTCCAGCTTCTACGCGGACCGGCAGAAGTTCGCGTTCCAGACGCAGGTGTTCTTCCTGCTCTCGCGCTTCCGCCAGCAGCAGGAGCTCTTCCAGCAGGACCTGTTCCGCTCCGTCACCGTGAGCGACTACCTGTTCGCGAAAGACCGCATCTTCGCCAACCTCACGCTCGCCTCGGACGAGCTGGCCCTCTACGACCGCGTCTTCGAGGCCCTGGGGCCCCGCGTCCCGCAGCCCGACCTGGTCATCTACCTCCAGGCCCAGCTGGACGTGCTGCTGCATCGCATCAAGAAGCGCGGCCGTGAGTTCGAGCGCAAGTTCGACGCGGGCTACCTGGAGTCGCTCACGCACGCGTACAACGACTTCTTCGCGCATTACTCGGATACGCCGTTGCTCGTGGTGAACACGTCGGACATCGACTTCGTGCACAACGAGGCGGACCGCGAGGACCTGATGAACGTCATCGCGAGCGTGAAATCCGGCGTTCAGCACTACACCCCCAGGTCCCGCCGGGGCTGACGGCCGACGCCCGCCTGGCTGCCTGGCGTGGGTTGATCCCCCACGCGGCGCCGAGGGCGTTAGAGTGCATCCCCGTGGAACCCCGGCCTCCGGCGATCCCCCCTGGGGACGGTGAGGGGCCTGACGTTCCACGAGGCTGTCCCACCCGTCTCACACACAGGAGGTGAACCGTGAAGGACAAGGTCACCATCCACACGCTGAAGCGCCTGAAGCAGTCCGGTCAGAAGATCTGCATGGTCACCGCATACGACGCGACGTTCGCGCGCATCCTCGACGAGGGCGGCGCGGACGTGCTGCTGGTCGGTGACTCGCTAGGCATGGTCATCCAGGGGCAGGAGTCCACGCTGCCCGTCACCATGGACCAGATGGTCTACCACTGCGCGGCCGTGAGCCGCGGCGCCAAAAGGGCGCACGTGGTGGGCGACCTGCCGTTCATGAGCTACCAGGTGTCGCCGCAGGAGGCCGTGCGCAACGCCGGGCGGCTCGTCGCCGAAGGCAACGTGGGCAGCGTGAAGCTGGAGGGCGGCGCCGAGTTCGCCGACACCGTGCGCGCCATCGTGCGCGCCAGCATCCCCGTCATGGGCCACCTGGGGCTCACGCCGCAGTCGGTGCACAAGATGGGCGGCTACGTCGTGCAGGGCCGCGACGAGGATGCCGCGCGCCGCATGCTGGAGGACGCGCTCGCGCTGGAGGCCGCGGGCGCCTACGCGCTGGTGCTGGAGGGCGTGCCGCTGGAGCTGGCGCGCACCATCACCCAGAGCCTGAAGATCCCCACCATCGGTATCGGCGCGGGCAAGCACTGCGATGGCCAGGTGCTGGTCTGCTACGACCTGCTGGGAATGAACCCGGACTTCAAGCCCAAGTTCGTGAAGCGCTTCGCCAACCTGCACGGCAACATCACCGAGGCCACGAACACGTTCTTCTCCGAGGTGCGTGCGGGCACGTTCCCGGATGAGGAGCACAGCTTCAAGGCCACCAAGGGCATCCGGCTGGTGACGCCCACGCCGGTGGCCCCCGACGCGGCGGGCGCCAGCGAGCCCGCGGAGAAGGTCGGCGGCATCTACGGGGCTCCGGTCTAGGCCATGGCACCCCACGTCCTGCGCACCGTCGCGGAAGTGAAGGCCTGGGTCGCGTCCCTCCAGAAGGAGGGCAAGACCCTGGCGCTCGTGCCCACCATGGGCTTCCTCCATGAGGGCCACGTCTCGCTCATGAGGGAGGGGGGCCGGCGCGCGGACGTGGTGGCTGCCTCCATCTTCGTGAACCCCACGCAGTTCGGCCCCCGCGAGGACCTCGCGCGCTACCCGCGCGACTTCGAGGGGGACCTGGCCAGATGCGCGAGCGCGGGCGTCGCGGCCGTGTTCGCGCCCGAGCCCGCGGCGATGTACCCCGCGGGCTACCAGACCTACGTGGAGGTGACGGAGGTCAGCCAGGGGCTGTGCGGCGAGCGGCGTCCCGGACACTTCCGGGGCGTCGCCACCATCGTCACCCAGCTCCTGGCGCTGTTCCGGCCCGCCGTGGCGCTGTTTGGAGAGAAGGACTACCAGCAGCTGCAGGTCATCAAGGCGCTCAACCGCGACCTGCACCTGGGCGCGGACATCGTGGGCATGCCCACCATCCGCGAGGCGGACGGGCTGGCCATGAGCAGCCGCAATGCCTATCTGTCCGCGGATGAACGCCAGCGGGCGCTCGCCCTGTCGAAGGGCATCCGGGCGGCCCAGGCCCTGCTTGCCTCCGGAACCCGGGACGCGCGGGCGCTGGTGGACGCCGCCCGCCGTGAATTGCAGGCGGCCGGCCTGCGCGAGGACTACGTCGAGGTGCGGGACGCCGGGACGCTCTCACCCCTGGACACGGTGGCGCCCGGGCAGACGGCGCGCATGCTGGTGGCGGCCTTCTCGGGCACCACGCGGCTCATCGACAACATGCCCCTGGCCGGTTAGGAGACTCGGGACACGTTATGGCCGCTGGAAAGTCGAAGGGTGTGGGTGCGGAGCCGGGGGTGAAGCTCATTGCCGAGAACCGGCGTGCGCGCTTCGACTACACGGTGGATGAGAAGATAGAAGCCGGGCTGGAGCTCACGGGGAGCGAGGTGAAGTCGTTGCGTGAAGGAACGGCCAACCTGTCGGACGCCTACGCGCTCCAGAAGGGCACGGAGCTGTTCCTGCTCAACGCCCACATCGGCTCCTACAAGGCGGCCAGCGTCTTCGACCACCTCCCCACCCGGGGCCGGAAGCTGCTCATGCACCGGTCGGAGATCGACCGGTGGACGGCGAAGGTGCGCGAGCGCGGTTACTCCATCATCCCGCTCGTGCTGTACTTCAGGAAGGGGCGGGCCAAGGTGGAACTGGGCCTGTGCCGCGGCAAGACGCACGAAGACCGCCGCCACGACATCAAGGAACGGGAGACGAAGCGGGAGATGGACCGGGAAGTGCGCCGTCGTTGAGGGCGCTCCCGCAATTCCCCCGCCGGACAGGCTGGAATGGACAAGAAGGTTTCCGACAAGAAGGAGCGGCTGCTGGCCGCGCTCGACCAGGGCATGGTGATGATCCACCTGGACGCGCGCCGCCCCGGTGTGCTCGTCCCCGCCAGCCTGCGAGGCGAAGCGCACCTGCGCCTCAACCTCTCCTACCGCTTTGATCCGCCCGACCTCACGGTGGGCGAGTGGGGCGTGCGCTCCACGCTGAGCTTCTCTGGTTCGCGCTTCACGGTGGCGGTGCCCTGGTCGGCGCTGTTCGCCATCGCCAGCCACGTGACGAAGGAATTCTGGATGTACCCGGAGGAGATGCCGCCGGAGCTGCTCCAGCAGCCCCCGGCGGCGTCGGCCTCCATCGCGCGTCCGCCGCCGCCCACGCCGGTGCCCGCCGCCGCGGAGAGGCCCCGCGCCTTCCTGCGCGAGGTGCAGTCCGAGCGCCCCGACGAGCCGGAGTCACGCCCGGAGGTGGCTGCCGCCCCGCCGCCGCCCGAGGGTGGGCCCCCGGACGAGCCGCAGCCTCCGCGCCGCGGTCACCTGCGCCTGGTGAAGTAGGGCAGGCCGCCTGGCGGAGGTGGGCGGCGCGTCAGCGCTTGAGCTCCGCTTCCACGTCCGCCTTCTTGCCGCCCATGAACGAGCCCGTCCAGGTGCGGTAGCCCTTGAGCTTCAGCTGCACGGAGACGGAGCGCGGGGGATACGTGTTGTCCATGGCCATGGGCGTCACGCCCACCTCCACGCCATCCACCAGGACGGTGGCGCCGGAGGGCTCGCTGCGGATGGACAGGACATCCGTCGGAGCTCCGAGCGCGCGCATCACCTGCGTCCCGTAGCGGGGCCACAGGAACAGCACGCCCCCCGCGAGCACCGCCGCGATGCCGAACAGCGCCACCGCCGGCACCCAGCGCCTGCGAGGCCGGGGCGTCGTCACGGGCTCGAACTCCCAATGCGGGGTGGTCTCGGCCTTGGGCGCGCGCTCCTCCAGCTCCAGGTCTCCCTGGGCCGCCTGGCGGATGTGGGGCCGGCTCATCCGCTCCGCTTCATCCACGTCCGACAGGGACTGCGTGGCCAGCGCGGGAGCGTTGGCGGTGGCGGCGGCGGAGGGCGCGTTCGGCCGGGCCCGCGCGGGCTCGGAGGCCGCCGCGTTCGGCGGGGGCCGGGAGTCGGACCTCGCCACCGCGTGCGCGCCCGCCTGGGGCGGGGAGGTGGTGGGGCCCGCTCCCCGGGGAGCCCGTGGCGGTGCCGCGCTCGCGTCGCTCCGGGCCGCGGAGGGTCCGCGCGTGCAGGACTCACAGGGCGAGTCCGGGGACTCCAGCGCCGAGCCACACAGGGCGCAGGTGTGGACCACGGCGCCGGACGCGGACAGCGAGACGCCGCCGGTCGCAGGGCTCCACGGCTCCTCTTCTTCCGCCCCCACGGGGACGGCCGGAGGCGGCTTCCACGAAGGGGGCGCGCCCCGCGAGGCGCCGACCGCTCCCGAAGGCACGGGCGCCCCAGCGCCATAGGCCACGGTGCCCGAAGCGGCCCCGGACGCGGAGGGGAGCCGCCCCGCGTCCACGCCCTCGCGAGGCACGACGGACATCACGAACGACGCGGACGTCGAAGCCGGGGCCTCCGCCAGCGCGGCCCGGGCCACCTCTCCCACGGAGAGGGGCATCCGGACGCCGCGCAGGAACGTCGCCAGCGCGTGCGACGACGCGGGCTCGCCCGTCTGCGCGAGCCACCGCGCGAGCGCCTCCGACACGTCCTCCGGCTCCGGGAAGCGGGCCGCCGGGTCGCGCGACAGCATGCGCAGCACCAGCGTGGCCAGCGACGCCGGCACGTCCGGCAGCGAGGTGGGCGCGCGGTTGAGGATGGAGTACGCCACCGCCATCGGCTCCGACGCCGACTGGGCTCCGAACGGGTGCTGCCCCGCGAGCATCTCCGCCAGGATGATGCCCAGCGAGAACTGGTCGCTCAGCGCCGTGGCCGGCGCGCCCTGGAGCACCTCTGGCGCCGCGTAGGGCACCTTGCCCTTGAAGGCGCCGGGCTCCGTGCGCGACAGACCCGCCAGCCGCGCGATGCCGAAGTCCGTGACCTTCACCTCGCCCTCGCGGGACACCAGCAGGTTGGACGGCGACACGTCCCGGTGCGCCGTCACCACCGGGTGGCCGTCGTGCTGGCGGCGGTATGCGTGCTGCAGTCCCGCCTGGGCCTGGCTCGCGATGAACACCGCCAGGTGTGGCGGCATCCGCAGCCCCTGGCGCGTCACCGCGCGCATCAGCGCGCCCAGGTCCCAGCCGTCCACCAGCTCCATCACCAGGAAGAGCCCTTCCGCGCTCTCCCCCACGTCGTGCACGGTGACGATGTTCTGGTGTTGCAGCTGCATGGCCAGCCGCGCCTCGGACACGAACATCCGGGAGATGTCCGCCTCGCGCGCCAGGTGCGGCAGCACGCGCTTGATGGCCACGGTGCGCTCGAAGCCCTCCGCGCCCTTCGCCACTCCCAGGAACAGCTCCGCCATGCCACCCGTGGCCAGCGGTTGCAGCAGCCGATAGCGCGACGTCACAGGGACCTCCGGAGAGACGCGGTGGAGATGCTCACCCCTGCGACTGGGTGATTTCGCGCAGGTGCTTCCACGGGTAGATGCCCGTGCTGTGCTGGTCGCTGAAGACGAACGCGAGCGCGTAGTTGCCCACCGGCTGCATCTGCAGCACGCGCAGGTTCGCGGGCACCTGCGAGGGGTCCAGCGTGCGCTTCGCCGTCCACTCGTCCACGCACGCGGCGCACGGGCACTGCTGGCGCAGCACCTGCGCGGTGGCGGTCGTCGTCACGCCATCGTCCCACGTCAGCGTCAGCGACTCGCCGTCCGCGGACAGCTTCGCATCCGTCGCGCTGACGGGCTTGGGCGCGGGCTTGATGCGATCCCAGAAATTGCTCACCGGTCCACCTTCCAAGGCTTGGGGACAGCAGCCCCTCCCTACCATCCTTCCGGCGGGGTGGGGGACCTGCCGCGAAAGCGAAAGGGCCGGGAGCCCCAGGCTTCAGGACGCCAGCTTGACGGGCTGCCGGTGGCCTTCCAGCCGCACGCCCCGCTGGGCCAGCACCGCGCGCAGGGCCTGCACCACCCGGGGGTCCAGCTGCGCGCCGCTGAGGTTGTCCAAAATCTCCATCGCCTTCTCCAGCGGCATGGCCTTCTGGTAGGGGCGCGTGGAGGTGCACGCGTCGAAGGTGTCCGCGCACGCCACGATGCGCGCGAGCAGCGGGATGGCCTCGCCCTTCAGCTTGTCCGGGTAGCCCGTGCCGTCCCAGCGCTCGTGGTGGTGGCGCACGCACGCGCGCACCGGGACCAGGAAGCTGACGGGCCCGATGATGGCGTCGCCAATGGCGGGGTGCTCGCGCATCGTCGCCATCTCCTGGTCGGTGAGCCGGGACTGCTTGCAGAGGATGTTCTCCGCGATGCCAATCTTCCCGATGTCGTGGAGGATGCCGCCGTACTGCAGCTGGCGCAGCTCGCGCTCGGTGAGCTTCAGCTCCCTGCCAATCTCCACCGCCACGTCGCCCACCCGCTGGCTGTGGCCACGCGTGTACGCGTCCTTGGAGTCGATGGAGTTGGCCAGCGCGACGATGGTCTCCAGGTAGCCCTTCTCCAGGCTCTCGTAGAGGCCGCGCGTCTCCATGTCGTACGCCATGAGCTGCTTGCTCATGTAGTTGAACGTCTGGGCCAGCTCCCCCAGCTCGTTCTTCTGCTTGAGGTGCACCTCCACGCCGAACTTGCCGCGCGCCAGCTCCAGCGACGTCGCGATGAACGTCTTCAGGGGCTGCGTGAGGTTGCGGGAGAAGATGGCCGCCAGCACCAGCGCCACCAGGATGGCGCCGCCCAGGCCCAGGAGGATGCGCCGCTCCATGGTCTCCACCTGGCGGTACGCGTGCTCCACCGGCTGCTCGGACACGATGGCCCAGCCCGCCTCCGGCAGCACCGAGTACGCGGACACCACCGCGTCGCGCCCCTCGCCGAAGTTGCCCACGTGGAACAGCTCCGTGTCCGGCGTGCCCTCGCGCTGCTTGAGCAGGTGCGCCAGGGGCAGCCGCCTGGACACGTCATCGCCCACCGCGCCCAGGTCTCCGCCGCCGGCAATCAGCCGGCCGCGCCGGTCCGCCAGGTACGCGAAGCCCGTGCTGCCCACGCGCTCCTGGGACAGCATCTGCCGCAGGCCCGCGAGCGTGAGGTCCGCGGCCATGTAGCCCTGCACCGGGTCGCCCACCGGGAAGGCCAGCGTCACCACCGGCCCGCCGCCTCCGCCGTGGGACGCCACGACGTCCGAATAGCGCACCCCGGTGAGCCCCGAGTCCAGCAGGGCCCGCGCGCGCTCCTCGTGCTCCGCCACCGCGCTGGGCGTCATGTCGTGCACCGCGAAGGCCTGCAGCCCCGGCAGCCGCTGCCGGTCCGCGCCGAACACGGTGAGCGCCAGCACCTCCGGGCGCTGGTTGAGCACCGCGGAGATGTGCAGCCGCTGCGTGTCGCGCGGCAGGGTGAAGAAGCCGCCCGGCACGCTGGACAGCCCCACCACGCGCGCCGTGGGCTCCTCCAGGAAGTTCTCCGCCTTCAGGCGCAGCTGCTTCACGCGCTCCTGCGCCAGCTCCTGCGCGTCGCGGATGAGCAGCTCGCGCGTATGGGACACCGACACCCAGCCCACCATCACCGTGGGGATGATGCTGACCACCAGCATCAGCAGGAGGATGACCTTGAACAATCGCACGGGGTGGCTCCTCGCGGGGAAGGCGGCTACTTCTGCCACCCGTCCTTCACCTTGACGTTGAGTTCGAGCGATTCCGCGGCCAGCTCGAAGCGCCGTGTCTGCGAGGGCAGGGACCGCCCCTGCTCCAGACTCACCGCCGTCACCGTCCAGCGATAACGGCCCGCGGGCAGCGACGGCAATGTCCATTGCCGCGAGGCCACCACCGAGCGCACCGGCGCCGGCGTCGCCCCCCCCTCCACGCCCTCCGCGACGACCTCCACCTCGTAGCGCGTGGCGCCCGCCACGGAAGTCCACGACAGCGTCACCGGCCCCAGCAGTCCCCCGGGCGCCGGCTTCAGCGTGAAGCGGGCGTTGTCCGCGGGCTGCCCGAGCAGCGGCGCGCCGGGCGGCTCCGGCAGCACGGTGCCCTGCTGCACGCGCACGGACTCGCCCCTGGCCAGCACCCGGGTGGCGTGCTGCGCCTCCACGGTGACCGGAGGCCCCTGGCGGTGGGTGACGGTGGTGGTTCCGCCGTCATGGTCCACCTCCACCGTGAAGTTGGACGGCTGGGGCGGGTTGAGCAGCGCCCACGCCTCGTCCGCCTTGTGCAGCGCCTCCGCGTACCGGGCGGCCTGGAAGTGCGCCTCCGCTTCCTTCAGGCGGGACTCGGCCTCGCGGCGGCGCGCGTCGTCCGGCGCGGCCGTCACCGCCGCGCGCGACATCTCCAGCGCCTTGAGCGCCGTCTGCGGCTCCGTGCCGGGCGCCTTGCGCGCGGCCGCCGCGGCGCTGTCGCCGGAAGGCGCCGAGCCATCCGGTGACTGGCGCCCCACCGAGGTCGGGGCCGTCGAGGGCACCACGGACAGCCCCATCCACGCGCTGAGCCAGAGGGCGGCCTTCATTGGAATTCAATCTTCCTGCCCGCACGAACCGTGGCGGATGGGGTGGTGACGGACAGCGACTGGGCGGCCGGTTTCTCCAAGGTGGCGTCCACCCGTCCCCGGAGGACGGTGACGTCCGTTCGAAGCTTGCTTTCCGCGATGCCCACCAGGGAATCGCCCCCCAGGTGCAGCGTGCTTCCGTTGGCGAACACGACCTGGGCGCTGGCCCCGGCCTCGGTGCGGACCTTGTCGTTTTCGTAGAGGGGCAACTCGTCGCGCGCGGGGCTCCACTCGTCCGCCACCGCGCGTTTGATCTGCACGTCCCCCGTCAGCTCCCGCAGGTGCGCGCGGGGCGCGGGCGGAGGCAGGGGCGCCTCGGCGGGCCCAGGAGGCTTCTCATCGGCGGTGCAGCCGGGAGGAAGGGCCATGAGTGCGACCGCGAAAAGCAGGGGGGGCCAGCGTCGTGCGTTCACCAGAGGGGTCTTCCTGCGGACCACTCTAGCCGGAAAAGCCGCGCGGGAAGGGCCTCCCACCCCCGCTTCTTCACGAGCGCCTGCTCAGTCCAGCCGTCTGTGCGCCAGGCACGGCAAATTCCGCCGGATGCGTGCCTGGAGCTCGGGGTCCACCGGCGCCACCGCCAGGCCCTCGCCCTCGGAGGCCCGCGCCGTCACCAGGCCCCACGGGTCCACCACCATCGCGTGGCCGTACGTCAGCCGCTGCGCGGAGTGCCGCCCTCCCTGGGCCGGGGCCAGCACGTAGGCCTGGTTTTCGATGGCCCGGGCGCGCAGCAGCACCTCCCAGTGGTCCTTGCCCGTCATCATCGTGAAGGCCGCCGGCACCGCGAGCAGCGTCGCCCCGTCCCGGGACAGCCGCCGGTACAGCTCCGGGAAGCGCAGGTCGTAGCAGACGCTCATGCCCAGCCGTCCCACCGCCGTGTCCGCCGCCACCACCTCCGTCCCCGGCGCCACCGCCGCGGACTCCTGGTAGGTGGCCCCGTCACCCACGTCCACATCGAACAGGTGCATCTTCCGGTAGACGGCCAGGCGGGCGCCGTCCGGGCCGAAGAGGACGCTGGTGTTGTAGAGCCGGCCGCCGGGCGCTCCCTCCTCCAGGATGGAGCCGGCCAGCAGCGTCGTCTTCGTCCCCCGGGCCAGCTCCGCCATCCGGCTCAGGGTGGGGCCATCCAGGCCCTCCGCCGCGGAGGGGCGCTCGGGCTCCGGGCCCATCCAGGAGAAGTTCTCCGGCAGGCCCACGAGGTGGGCACCCAGGGAGGCGGCCTGGCGCACGAGGCGCGTGGCCACATCCAGGTTGTGGGCCTTGTCCGCGGTGGACACCATCTGTGCGGCGGCGATGAGGTGCATGCGGGCGTTATAACGCCACCGACGTCACTCGGAACCCCTGGGAATCCTTCGTTCCCGGGGGACGTTTGACCCGGCGCCTCGGGGTGTGTCCTTCCTTTACACCCCGAGGGGGCGTGTGTTACGGACGCCCCGACATTTTTCGACGCATCACATCGAAAAGTGGGCCGCCGTGCCCGCTTTTTGTGTTTTTGGAGACCTGTTTCCTGGCCATGGAGTCGAAGAACATCAAACAGACGGTGGAGGAGAAGGCGGCGTCGCTGCTGGAACCCATCGTGGCGAACGAAGGCCTGGAGCTCCTGGACGTGGAGTACGTCCGCGAGCGTGAGGGCTGGGTGTTGCGGCTGTTCATCGACAAGCCCGGTGGCCGGGTGGGTCTGGACGAGTGCTCCCAGGTGTCGCGCGCCGTGGATCCGGTGCTCGACGTGGAGGACTTCATCCCCCAGGAATACAACCTGGAGGTGTCCAGCCCCGGGGTGAACCGGCCCTTGAAGAAGCCGGCGCACTTCCAACGGGTGAAGGGGCAGAAGGTCAAGGTGAAGACCTTCGGCCCGCTGGGTGATCCTCCGCGGAAGAACTTCAGCGGCACGCTCACCGAAGTGGCGGCCGACGCCATCTCCGTGGACGTGGAGGGGGGCGGCGTGTTCGTCATCCCCTTCAAGGACATCGCCAAGGCCCACCTGGAGTTCGAGTTCTAGAAGCCAACATACAGGGGACCCTGTTCGCGCCAGGGCCGCCCGTGGACCCATTTCCGGAGAAGACAACGCCATGCCCACGCCCGCCAACCCGGCCGTCAACCTCAACCTCGTCCTGGATCAGGTCGCCAAGGACAAGGGCATCGAACGGGCCGTGCTCATTGCCACCCTCGAGGACGCGATGAACACCGCGGCCAAGAAGCACTTTGGCCAGGACCGCAACCTCGAGGCCAAGTACGACCCGGAGAAGGGCGTCGTGGAGCTCTTCCAGGCCATCACCGTGGTCGCGGAGATCACCGACCCCGTCCAGGCCGTGAACCAGATCACCATGGACGAGGCCCACAAGAAGGGCATGGAGGTGGAGCCCGGCGACGAGCTCGTCTTCCAGATCTTCTACCGGGACGAGGACGCCAACGAGGCCAAGGCCCAGGATGACCAGTACGGGGACATCCTCCGGCTGAAGACCTTCCGCCGCGGCTTCGGCCGCATCGCGGCGCAGACGGCCAAGCAGGTCATCCTGCAGCGCACCCGCGACGCCGAGCGTGAGAACGTCTTCAACGAGTACAAGGACCGCAAGAACGAGATCGTCACCGGCATCGCCCGCCGGTTCGAGCGCGGCAACATCGTCGTGGACCTGGGCCGCGCGGAGGCCGTGCTGCCCGTGCGCGAGCAGGTCCCGCGTGAGACCTACCGCCCGGGCGACCGCGTCCAGGCGTACGTGCTGGACGTGCTGCGCGAGTCCAAGGGCCCGCAGATCGTGTTGTCGCGCGCGTCCGTGAACCTGCTCACCAAGCTCTTCGAGATGGAGGTGCCGGAAATCGCCGAGGGCATCGTCGTCATCGAGGCGGCGGCGCGTGAGCCGGGCGGCCGCGCGAAGATCGCCGTGTCCAGCCGCGACTCGGACGTGGATCCTGTGGGCGCGTGCGTGGGCATGAAGGGCAGCCGCGTGCAGGCGGTGGTGCAGGAGCTGCGCGGAGAGAAGATCGACATCGTCCCCTACGACGAGGACCCGGCGCGCTTCGTGTGCTCGGCCCTGGCCCCCGCGGAGGTCAGCCGCGTCATCATCGACGAGGCCAACCACGCCATGGAGCTCATCGTCCCGGACGACCAGCTGTCGCTGGCCATTGGCCGGCGCGGGCAGAACGTGCGCCTGGCGGCGCAGCTGACCGGCTGGAAGCTGGACATCAACAGCGAGAGCCGCGTGCGGGAGATGCGCGAGTTCGCCAGCCGCTCGCTGGGCGCCCTGCCGGGTGTCAACGAGATGCTGGTGGAGACGCTCTACGCGCACGGCTTCCGCCAGGCGCGTGACGTGGCGGACGCGAACCCGGAGGTGCTGGCGCAGATCCCCGGCATCGACCCCACCCGCATCCCCTCCATGCAGGAGGAGGCGCGCAAGCGCATGGTGGAGGACCAGCAGGAGCTGTCGCGCATGGACTACGAGCGCGAGCAGGCCCGGCTGGCCGAGGCCCGCCGCCACCCGGACGAGCTGTCCCAGCCGGAGCGAATGGCGCGCGTGCGCGGCGTCGGAGAGAAGACCATCGAGCAGCTCATCCTCGCCGGCTACCGCTCGGTGGAGGACATCGCGAACGAGAAGGACCTCACCCGCCTGGGCGACGTGCCGGGCGTGGGCATCAAGAAGGCCCGCCAGCTGAAGAGCGCGGCGGAGAACTATCTGGTGGAGGAGGCCAAGCTGCGCGCGGAGTTGAACGCGGAACGGGGCGCGCTGGCGTCGGCCGGCGGCTCGGAGGGCGCGGAAGCGGCCAAGGCACCGTAAAGTCAGGGGGTAGGTGGATGCGCCGCGCAACCAAACGGCCCGGGACACATCCCATGGAAATCACGGCGTCAGGTCCGCTCAGGACCTGCGTCGGGTGCGGTTCTCGCAAGGCACAGGCGGAACTCACCCGGTTCGTGGTAGGTCCCCAGGGCAGCGTGGTGGCGGACAGGCGGCGGCGGCTGCCGGGGCGGGGGGCGTACCTGTGCGGTGCCGGTTGTCTGACGGCAGCGCTCAAGCGTAAGGCGCTAGGCAGGGCCTTCCGGGGCAAGGCGGGTCAGGTTGACCCGTCGGTGCTCGGGCAGGCATGGGAGTGAGGGCGGGAGGGTGGAGAGGTTGCGGGGGGAGGTGGTTGTTAAGCACCACTCGCACACAATTTCGGCTTTGGACTAGGGTGCTCGGCCTCGTCGTCGGCGGAGCAGAAGGCCAATCAAGGTATGTCGAAGAAGCGCGTTCACGAAATCGCCAAGGAGCTCAAGAGCCACGGGATTGAGCTCGACAACAAGGAGGTCGTGACCGAGCTCGCCGGGCTGGGTTACGACGTCAAGAGCCACTCGTCCTCCCTGGACGATGACCAGGCCACGGCCGCGGTCCAGAAGATCCTGGACAAGCGCAAGCCGAAGCAGGCCGCCGCGCCTGTCGCCGCGAAGGGCTTCGTGGTGCGCCGCAAGGTCGGCGCGCCCGCGGGGACGTCCGCGCCCGAGGCCCAGGACGCCCACGCGCAGACCGCCGAGCCGGCCTACGAGCAGCCGGAGGCCATGCCGGAGCCGCAGGCCGCCGCGCCCGTGACGCAGGAGCCGCCGCAGGCGCCTGCCGCCCCGGAGCCGCCCCCCGCGCCCGTGGAGGCCGCGCCCGCGGCCCGCGCTCCGGAAGCGCCCGCCGAGACGGCCGCTCCGCCCGAGGCGACCGTCGCCACCATCGCCGCCGCCCCGGAGCCGACCCCGGCCCCCGAGGCCCCGGCCACCCCGTCTGTTGCCGCATCCGTCACCCCGCCCGTGACACCGCCGTCCACCCCGCCTCCCGCGGCCGTGGCGGAGACGCCCCGGGCCGCCGAGCCGACCCCGGCCACGGCGACACCGCGCAGTCCTACGCAGGAGAGTCCCCGCTTGCCCAACCCCCCTACGCGCTCGCCGGTCCCGCCCACCGCACGGACGCCTTCTTCCACGTCGACGTCCGCGACGGTCATCTCCCGAGGTCCCGGTTACGTGCAGCGTCCGGGTTCCACGGGCGGGCGCCCCGGTGGGCCGCCGGGCAGCCGTCCGGGGGGGCCGGGTGGTGCCGGTGGTCGTCCGGGTGGGCCCTCGGGTCCGGGCAGCCGTCCTGGCGCGCCCATGCAGGGCCGTCCGGGTTCGGGGCCCATGCAGAACCGCCCGGGAGCGCCCGTGCAGGCGCGCCCCGGCCAGACGGGACCGGTGCGTCCGTCCACGCCTCCCTCGGCGGGCGCCACGGGAGCGACTCCGGTGCAGCCCACCGGCCCGACCATCATGGTCGGCGGCGTGCCGCACGCCCAGGTCGCGCCCACGCCGGGTGCCCAGGCGCGCCCCACGGCCACCCAGGCCGTGGTGATTTCGCGCCCGCTCATCCAGGTCCGCCGCGTCACGCCCACCACGACCCAGGCCAAGCAGTACCCCATGGCCCCGGGCCGCGCCGGCATCCCGACGGAGAAGCGCGAGTACAAGGTCGTCCAGGATCACCTGGGCCGCGGCCGCGAGCTCGTGGACGTCTCCAAGAACAAGGAGCGCGGGCAGCGCAAGCGCACGGGGCCTGAGACGACCAGCGTGTCCAAGCAGGAGCTGTCGGACATGGTCTGGGGCCGCATCCAGATCCCCGTCCGCGGCAAGAAGCGCAAGCCCACGAAGAAGGGCGCCAAGACGCAGATCACCCAGATGGCCGAGGAGAAGAAGGTCATCAAGCTCCAGGAGGGCATCAGCGTCTCCGACCTGGGGCAGCGCATGGGTATCCGCACCGCGGAGCTCATCAAGAAGCTGATGGGCATGCAGAAGATGGCCACGGCGAACCAGATCCTGGACGCCGACACCGCGGAGCTCATCGCCAGCGATTACGGCTGGAAGGTCGAGCGCGTCGGCTTCGAGGTGGAGGACTACCTGCCGGAGGTCACGGCCAAGGCCGAGGACGAGCGTCCCCGTCCGCCGGTGGTCACCATCATGGGCCACGTCGACCACGGCAAGACGAGCCTCCTGGACGCCATCCGCCAGGCCAGCGTGGCCGCGGGCGAGGCGGGCGGCATCACCCAGCACATCGGTGCGTACAGCGTGTCCACCGCGCGCGGCGACGTCACGTTCCTGGACACCCCGGGCCACGAGGCCTTCACGTCCATGCGCGCCCGTGGCGCCAACGTGACGGACATCGTGGTGCTGGTGGTGGCCGCGGATGACGGCGTGATGCCCCAGACCATCGAGGCCATCAAGCACGCCAAGCAGGCGGAAGTGCCCATCGTCGTCGCCATCAACAAGATGGACGTCCCGGGCGCCAACCCCGACCGCGTGAAGAAGGACCTCGCGGGCCACGAGCTGGTGCCGGAAGAGTGGGGCGGCGAGACCATCATGGTGCCCGTCTCCGCCAAGACGAAGATGAACCTGGATCTCCTCCTGGAGAACCTGGCCCTGCAGGCGGAGGTCCTCGAGCTGACCGCCAACCCGGCGCGCCCGTCCGTGGGCGCCATCGTGGAGGCGAAGCTGGAGCGTGGCCGCGGTCCCGTGGCCACGGTGCTGGTGCAGGAGGGCACGCTCAAGCTGGGCGACGCCATCGTCACCGGCACGCACTACGGCCGCGTCCGCGCGATGAACAACAGCCGCGGCGAGCAGGTGAAGGAAGTGAAGCCGGGCTACTGCGCGGAGGTCGTCGGCCTGTCCGGCGTGCCCACCGCGGGTGACGCCATCAACGTCGTCTCCGACGAGAAGGCGGCCAAGCAGATCGCCGACCACCGCGCCATGAAGGAGCGGCAGACGGAGCTCAGCAAGGTCAGCCGCGAGTCCCTGGACCAGCTCTTCGCCAAGACGAAGGCGGGCGGCGGGCCCAAGGAGCTGCGCGTCATCATCAAGGCGGACGTGCAGGGCTCGGCGGAGGCCGTGCGTCAGGCGGTGGACAAGCTCACCACGCACAAGGTGCGGGTGGTCATCATCGACGCGGGCGTGGGCGCCATCACGGAGACCGACGTCATGCGCGCCGCCGCTTCCAAGGGCGTCGTGCTCGGCTTCAACGTGAAGCCGGAGTCGGGCGCGGAGGCCGCGGCCAAGGCGCAGCAGGTGACGCTGCAGAGCTACTCCATCATCTACGAACTCATCGACGGGGTTCGCACGGAGATGGAGGGCCTCCTGGAGCCCATCCGCACCGAGCGCAAGCTGGGCCGTGCGGAGGTGCGCAACACCTTCAACGTGCCGAAGCTGGGCACCATCGCCGGCGCGGCCGTCCTGGACGGCGTGATGAAGCGCGGCTCGTTCGTGCGCCTCATGCGCGAGAACAAGCAGCTCTTCTCCGGGAAGATGGCGTCGCTGCGCCGCTTCAAGGACGACGTGAAGGAAGTCGCCCAGGGCTTCGAGTGCGGTATCGGCATCGAGAACTTCAACGACCTCAAGGCCGGCGACATCATCGAGGCCTACGAGATCGAGGAGACCCGCCAGAGCCTCTCGTAACCCCGAGGGGCGTACTCGACGGACCCCGGGGAAGGCCCCACCTTTCCCGGGTGAAGGAAGACGCGACGGAGCCTGGGCGCAGGTGCTGCGCCCGGGCGGCCGCCGGCCCGGGGGACCTCTATGTTCGTGGGAGTCGCACGCCTCACCCTCCAGATTCCGGAGAGCGCTTCGCTGAAGTCCAAGCGGCAGGTGCTCCGCCGGGTGACGGACCGGGTGAAGGCCCGCTTCAACGTGGCCGTCGCGGAAGTGGACGACCAGGACCTCTGGCAGAAGGCGTCGGTGGCCCTGGCCGTGGTGGGCAACGACCGCCGGCACGTGGATGAGCAACTGGAGAAGATCATCCACTTCGTGGAGGAGATGTACGTCGCGCCGCTGATGGCCCGGGAGACGGAGGTCCTCGCCTTCGGGGACCAGCTCTATTCCGACAAGGGCCCTGGGGGCGCCTTCCGCGCGCCGGTCCGGGTCCCCGAACCGGAGGCCGAGGACGCCCACCTGTCCCCCGAGGACGCGCACGCGCACACGGAGGCGGCCATCGCGCGCTTCCTGCGCAGCGACCGTTCCCTGGCGGAGGCGGAGGGGCTGGGCGCGTGGGAGCAGCGGCACGAGGGCGCGGGCCCCGGGCCCGGGCCTGCCCGCTCCACGGGTGAGGGTGGAACGCTGACGTTGGATGACGCACGGGCCAAGGCCCGGGCGCTGCGCAACCCGCGAGATTGGGAGAAGAAATGACGACGCATGCACGACCCGAGCGGGTGGGGCAGGAGATTCAGGCGGCCATCGGCGACCTGCTGACGCGGGGGCAGTTGCGCGACCCGCGCATCGGCTTCATCACCATCACCGGCGTGAAGGTGTCGCCGGACCTGCGGGTGGCGAAGGTCTTCTATTCGATGCTGGGCACGGACCAGGAGAAGGCGGACACGCAGAAGGGCCTGGACGCGGCCAAGGGCTTCGTGCGCCGCGAGGTGACGTCCGCGGTCAACCTGCGCGTGTCGCCGGAAATCTTCTTCGCCTTCGACGCGTCCGTGGGCGAGGGCGATAAGATCGACCGGCTCCTGCGCGAGGTGCGCGGGAAGGAAGGCTGGTAGGCCCCGCTTCATGGACGGCGTTCTCGTCATCGACAAGCCCCTGGGCCCCACGTCCTTCGACGTGGTCCGCCAGGTGCGCGGCCTGCTGAAGGTGAAGAAGGCGGGCCACACGGGCACGCTGGACCCCATGGCCACCGGCGTGCTGCCGGTGTGCCTGGGAGAGGCCACCAAGGTCGCCGGCATCATCACGGAGGGCGACAAGGCCTACGACGCCGTGGTGAGGCTGGGCGTGGAGACGGACACCCAGGACGCCCAGGGCAAGCCCACCGCGGAGGCCCCGGTGCCCCCGCTCACCGCCCCGCTCCTGGAGGCGGTGCTCGCCCGGTTCCGGGGCACCTTCGAACAGGTGCCGCCCATGTACTCGGCGGTGAAGGTGGCCGGGAAGCGGCTGTACGAGCTGGCGCGCGCGGGTGCAGAGGTGGAGCGGGCGAGCCGCACCGTCACCGTCCACGAGCTGGTGCTGCGCGACTTCTCCGCGGACCGGCTGACCCTGTCCGTGCGGTGCTCCAAGGGCTTCTACGTGCGCACGCTGGCGTATGATCTGGGCCGCGCGCTGGGCTGCGGGGCGCACCTGGAGGCGCTGCGGCGCACCATGAGTGGCCCCTTCACGCTGGCGCGGGCGATTCCCCTGGGGGACCTGGCCTCGCTGCCCCGCGAGGCCGTGGCCGGGCGGCTGGTGTCGCTGGCGGAGTCACTGACGGACCTGCCTGCGGTCCGGGTGAACGCGGAGGAGGCGCGGCGGGTGTCGCACGGCGTCCCCGTGGAGGTCGCCCCCGTGCCGGGCCGGGTGCGGGTGCTGGGCCCGGATGACGCGCTGCTCGCCATGGCGGAAGTGGTGGGCGGGCGGCTTCGCTACCTGCGGGTCTTCGTCTGAAGTGGCCTCCCGGACCCATGACATCTCCGTGAGCGTGGCCCCGGGCCTTCGCGGCGCCTTCGACGGGCGGCGCGAGCTGTCCCTGGGCGTGCCCGCGACGGCGGACATCGGCGACGTGGTGGAGGCGCTCCTGCGGCTGTACCCGCGCACCCAGAAGCTGCTGGCGGGCGACGGCGGCGACGCGGGGGGCCCCTACCTGCACATGGCCCTGGACGAGGCCTCGGCCCGGGAGCTCTCCCCGGGTGGGGGCGGAATGGATGCCGGGTGCCGGTTGTACGTCTTCGCACTGTCACGCCCCCCGAAGGGCGGACGGACGGGCGGCGAAGGTTGACCCCCCAGGGGGTGAAGCTTATAAGCGGCCCGCTCGTTAGTAGGACCATGTGGCCGGGTCTGTACCCCTCCGCGGACCCAGGCGGCACGAGCAGTCACCCCGGAGCGGGATTCAGGAAGAAGCCCATGTCGTTGCATCAGGAGCGCAAGAGCGAGCTGGTCACGAAGTTCCGCACCCACGAGTCCGACACCGGCTCGCCCGAGGTGCAGGTGGCGCTGCTGTCCGAGCGCATCAACATGCTCACCGAGCACTTCAAGACCCACAAGAAGGACCACCACTCCCGCCGCGGTCTGCTGAAGCTGGTCGGTCAGCGCCGCCGCATGCTGGACTACCTCAAGTCCAAGGACGTGGCCCGCTACAAGAAGCTCATCGAGGGCCTCGGCATCCGCAAGTAGTCCTCGAGCAGCACCCGGGGCGCTGGCACATCACCAGCGCCCCGCGCATTTGGGCAGCACGGTTTTTTGAAGCAGCAGTGGTTCAACACGAAGCGCGGACGCAGGCGAAGGAGTCGGGCGAGGGAGTGGTGGAGGCGGGCTCTTTTGGTTTCCGTTCAGACCGGCCGACCTGACGTTTCAGGTGGGCGGGTGTGATCAGGGATCAAGAGGTCTGGTCCATCCCTCCGGCGCTCCGCAACGGAGCCCGTTTCCGCAGTACAGGCAGCGTTCGTCTGGCATGTGCCTGCTTCAGGCCCTGGCGACCGCTCATTCCCAGAGGACCCCTTTACGGGCGGCCTCCGCCCCACGCATGTGGGCGGGCCGCGCCTGTCAAAGGGTCCTCGCACGCGAAGCAGGCACGGAAGGCCACACGACATGTTGAAGAAGAGCGTCAAGATTGGTGAGAACGAGCTGAGCATCGAGACGGGCCGCCTGGCCAAGCAGGCCGACGGCGCGGTGGTGGTCCGCTACGGCGACACCATGCTGCTCGTGACCGCGGTGAGCGCGCGGGAGAAGAAGGACGTCGACTTCCTGCCCCTCACGGTGGAGTACCAGGAGAAGCTGTACTCGGCGGGCCGCATCCCGGGCAGCTACTTCAAGCGCGAGGGCCGTCTGACGGAGAAGGAGACGCTGGCCTCCCGTCTGGTGGACCGCTCCTGCCGCCCGCTGTTCCCGGAAGGCTACGCCTACGAGACGCAGGTCATCGCGTCCGTCATCTCCGCGGACCCGGAGAACGAGGGTGACATCCACGGCATCACCGGCGCCTCCGCGGCGCTGTGGGTGTCGGACATCCCGTTCAACGGCCCCATCGCGGGCATCCGCGTGGGCCGCGTGGGCGGCCAGTTCGTGGCCAACCCCACCGCGAAGCAGCGCGAGCAGAGCGACCTGGACCTCGTCATGGCGGTGAGCCGCGAGGCCATCGTGATGGTGGAGGGTGGCGCGGAGGAGGTCAGCGAGGCGGACATGGTGGCGGCGCTGGAGTTCGGCCGTCAGAACGCCCAGCCCGCGCTGGACCTGCAGGACCAGCTGCGCGCGGAGCTGAAGAAGCAGGTGCGCGCCTACGAGAAGCTCCCCACCATCGACGAGGGCCTGCGCAACCAGGTCCGCGAGCTGGCGATGGAGGGCGTGAAGGCCGGCTACGCCATCAAGGAGAAGGCGGCCCGCTACGAGGCGCTCTCCAAGGCGAAGAAGGCGGCCGTCGCGGCGCTGAAGGAGAAGCTGGGCGAGGCCTTCACCCCGCAGGTGGAGAAGCACGCCAAGCAGGTCATCGAGGACCTGAAGTACGAGCACATGCGTGAAATCACGGTGAACGGTGGCCGCATCGGTGGCCGTCCGCACAACGTGGTGCGCCCCATCACCAACGAGGTGGGCGTGCTGCCCCGCACGCACGGCAGCGCGGTGTTCACCCGCGGCGAGACGCAGGCGCTCGTGGTCGTCACGCTGGGCACCAGCGAGGACGAGCAGCGGCTGGAGCTGCTCAGCGGCCAGGCCTTCAAGCGCTTCATGCTGCACTACAACTTCCCGCCGTTCAGCGTGAACGAGACCAAGCCCCTGCGCGGCCCCGGCCGTCGCGAGGTCGGCCATGGCGCCCTGGCGGAGCGCGCGCTGCGCAACATGATTCCGGGCAGCGACTCGTTCCCGTACACGGTGCGCCTGGTCTCCGAGATCCTGGAGTCGAACGGCTCGTCCTCCATGGCGTCCGTGTGCGGTGGCACGCTGGCGCTGATGGACGCGGGCGTGCCCATCAAGGCGCCGGTGGCGGGCATCGCCATGGGCCTGGTGAAGGAGGGTGAGAAGATCGCCATCCTGTCCGACATCCTGGGTGACGAGGACCACCTGGGCGACATGGACTTCAAGGTCTGCGGCACGTCCAAGGGCATCACGTCCATCCAGATGGACATCAAGATCACCGGCCTCACCACGGAGATCATGAGCCGCGCGCTGGAGCAGGCGCGTCAGGGCCGCGAGCACATCCTGGCGGAGATGGCGAAGACGCTGAACGCGCCGCGCAAGGAGATCAGCCAGTTCGCGCCGCGCATCACGACCATCCAGATCCGTCCGGAGTTCATCAAGAACGTCATCGGGCCGGGCGGCAAGGTGATCAAGGACATCATCGCCCGCACGGGTGCGGCCATCAACATCGAGGACTCCGGCCGCGTGGACATCGCCAGCGCGAACGGCGAGGCGGTGAAGGCGGCCATCGCGATGATCCAGGCGCTCACGCGAGAGGCGGAGATCGGGAAGATCTACACGGGCACGGTGCGGAAGATCGCCGAGTTCGGCGCCTTCGTGGAGCTGTTCCCGGGCACTGACGGCCTCATCCACATCTCCGAGCTGTCCGACAAGCGCGTGAAGAGCGTGTCGGACGTGCTGAGCGAGGGCGACGAGGTGCTGGTGAAGGTCGTCAGCATCGACAAGACGGGCAAGATCCGCCTGTCGCGCAAGGAGGCCATGGCCGAGCGCGCCAACGCGCAGGGCACGCCCCCCGCGGTCGCCGCCCCGGTGACGACCACGCCGGACGCGAAGGCCTGAGTCCGGCCCCCGCGTAGCGGCCCTCCGTGAGGAGGGCCGCTTCCGGAAAAGACGCCCCGTCTGCTTCCGCCTCCGGGCGCGAAGGGGCGGGGCGTTGTCATTGCGGGGCAGGGGACCTCGTCGGCGGCGCATCTTGGGAACCTGTCCGACAGTCGGACAGGTTTCGAGAACCGTGGCCGACCTGCCGCGCTGACGCACTCGCACGGAGGGGTCTCTCACCGCCGTGGCTGGAGTGCTTCCGCTCCGCCCGAGCGGCGGAAACCTGTCCGACGCTCGGACCGGTTCGGAGCGCGTGGCGCGGGAGCGCGCAGCAGGTCCTTCGTTTCGGCCCCTGGCCGCGCCAGGGTGGCTCAGGATGGGGGCAGGGGGTGTTTTCGTCCTGGGGGACGGGACGCTTAAAACCCGGGGAGGGCCTCCCGCGTTGATGGGGGACCGCCCGGAGGCGCGCTCCATGCAGGTCCACCCATCCCACTCCTCGGAGCCTTCGAGCAGCTTCCTCACGGATGTCTCCCGGTTCCTCGGGGCGTTCCGCTGGGCGTTCATGCCGTTGGGGCTGCTCGCGCTGGTCGCGGTGGGCGTGCACGCGGCGGCGGACACGCTGGATGACCGCATCCTCACGGCGGTGGACCGGCTGGACTCCGCGTTCGACGCTTGGGTGGGGCAGTTCCCCTCGCTCGCGTCCATGGTGGATTGGGTGTCGCTGGAGACGCGCACCCGGCTGGCGCGCGCGCTGGCCCTGTGCTGGGAGCTGGCGGCGGACCTGCTCCTGGCGCTGCCGGCGCTGGGCTATCGCGAGACCGACGCGGCCCGGCCCGTGGAGTCCTGGCGTCCCGTGACGGCTCCCGCTTCAGAGTCCTCGTCGTGGAAGGCGCTCGTGCGGCGCTGTTTGCGGCGGCCCGCTCCCATGCGATGGGTGCGGCCCCTGGCCACTGCCGGCGTGGTGCTCGCGGGGGCTTGCACGGTGGCGCGGCTCGTCCAGGGGACGGTGTACCTGTCGTGGCGGCCGCTGTTTGGCGACGCCGCCTCGGATTGGGCGGCTCGGGGACTGGCGGTGGCGGCGCTTTGCGGTGTCTCCCTGTCGCTGGGGTGGCGCGCGGTGCTTCGCAACCTCCAACACGCGGACGCGGCGTGTGAAGCGGCGGGACTGCGGCGGGCGTGGACTCGCGGGCTCTTGGGGTGCCTCGTGGTGGCGCCCCTGGGACTGGCCGCGGCGTGCGATGCGGCCCCGGTGCTGTCCTTCCTTCGCTGAGGCTTGTGCCGCATGTTCGCTCGACGCGCCCGGGGACTGCTGGACTTCACCTTCGCGCTCCTGTGCGTGTGGTGCGCGTACCACCACACGCCCGCGGGCGCGCTCTTGCGGCGTGCGGGCGCCTGGGCCTTCCACGCTCGCACCACGGCCCGGCCGCTGCTCGCCTACTACGACGGCGTGAGCGGCACGGCGGTGCCCGTCCCGGATGCGCTGCCCGCCGCGCTGCTCACGCGGGTGCCCACGAGCGCGGAGGCGCTGGCGTGGGGGACGCACGCCGCGCTGAAGGCCCTGGACCCGAAGGCCCGTGAGCCCGCGCTCGCGCTGGCCCGGGAGCTGAACCTCGCTCCGGAGGCTCTGGTGGACCCGGTGGCGGGACCGGCGGCGACCCAGAGGCTGCTGGAGGCGCTCGCCGCGGACTTCCCTGCGGAGGAGGCGCGGGTGACGGCGGTGTTCGTCGGGCGGGTGCCCGCGCGCTTCGCGCTGGAGCGGGTGGGGGCGGAGGGTGGGGCGCTCAACCTGGAGCGCCTCGCGAAGCAGCTGCCCCCGGGCTTCGAGGGCTCCGCCGTGGGCGCGGCCCAGGCGCTGGCGCTGTCCACGGCGCTGATGCTCGGGTGGCCGGTGTCGCAGAGCGCTCCCGTGACGAGCCCCTTCGGCTATCGCGTCCACCCCACGCTGCGCACGCGACGGATGCACACCGGCGTGGACCTGGCGGTGCGCTCGGGGACGACGGTGACGGCCGTGGCCGCGGGCGTGGTGCGCCGCGCGAGCGAGGACTCCGTCAACGGCCGCGTGCTGGTGCTGGATCACGGGCGGGGCGTGACGACGGCGTACTGCCACAACTCCGAACTGCTGGTGAAGGCGGGCACACGGGTGGAGAAGGGCCAGGCCATCGCGCTGTCGGGCAGCACCGGCCGGTCCACCGGGCCGCACCTGCACTACCAGCTGGAGTTGGCCGCGCGGCCGGTGGATCCGCTCGGGTTCCGCACCGCCCCGCGCATGGTGGACGGCGCGACCGACTTGTGACGGGGCCGGAGGCCAGGGCCAGGAAGTAGAGGGGGGCCGGCGTGCGTGTTACGGCGGGACCATGGACGCCAGGCTGACTGTTCCCGTGCGCCGGGTGCGCTCGCATCCGGACCCGCTGCCCCTGCCTCGGTACGAAACGGAGCTGGCCGCGGGCCTGGACCTGCGGGCGGACATCGACGGCGAGCGGGTGCTCCAACCCCTGGAGCGGATGGCGGTGCCCACGGGGCTGGCCTTCGCGCTTCCGCCGGGCTTCGAGGGCCAGGTGCGGCCCCGCTCGGGGCTGGCGCTGCGGCACGGGGTGACGTGCCTCAACTCCCCCGGGACGGTGGACGCGGACTACCGGGGGGAGGTCCAGGTGATTCTCATCAACCTGTCCAACACCCCCTTCACCCTGCGACGGGGAGACCGGGTGGCCCAGCTGGTGGTGGCCCCGGTGACGGCCTCGGCGCTGCGGGAGGTAGAGGTGCTGGAGGCGACTTCCCGGGGGGACGGAGGTTTCGGGTCCACGGGCCGTTAGGGCCCGGCGCGCAACGTCGTTCCTCAATGGCCTGGGAGCGGGCAGAATGGAGGCCCCCGGCCGTCCGCCGGGGAGGCCGCCCCCCCGCGGCCCCGTTCCGGAGTTTCACAGCTTTGCTCTGCTACCGCTGCGGCAGCCATGTCCCCGATACGAGTGAAACCTGCGCCACGTGTGGCCAGAAGTTCGACGCGGCCGCGCGTCAGGCTGCGGGGGCGGCGCGCCGCAAGGGCACGGAGGGCGCGCCGTACAGGCCGGGCGACGTCGTCGCGGACCGCTATGCCATCCAGGAAGTGGTGGGCGCGGGGCCGCTGGGCTTCGTCTTCCGCGCGCAGGACCAGGCCATTGACGTGGAGGTGGCGCTGAAGGTCGTGCAGCCCCGGCTGGTGCAGCAGCCGGAGGAGCGCACGCAGTTCGCGCTGTCCATGCGGGTGGGCAAGAAGCTCAACCACCCCAACCTGGTGCGTGTGTACGAGGAGGGCGTGGACGGGGACCGGCCCTTCTTCACGATGCAGCTGCTCGAAGGCGTCACCCTGCGCCGGATGATGGAGCAGCGCGCGGCGAAGGGGCAGCTGTTCTCGCTGAAGGAAGTGGAGCCGCTGCTGGCGCAGATGGCGGCGGCGCTGGACGGGGCGCACCGCTTCGGGCCGCACTCGAACGTGAAGCCGGAGAACGTCTTCGTCCTGCCGGACATGCTGAAGGTGTCGGACTACGGACTGGGGCTCGCGGTGCCGCACCTGCCCTTCGCGCAGGCGCAGAAGGGGCACCGGGCGGCGGCGTACATCGCCCCGGAGTACGTGAATGGCGCGGAGCTGGACACGCGCATGGACGTGTACTCGCTGGGCGTGCTGGTGGGGGAGCTGGTGACGGGGCTCCTGCCGGAGGACGGCGGGGTGCCCGAGGTGTCCGTGCGGCACCCGGACCTGCCGCCCGCGTTCGAGTCCCTCTACCGGCGCGCGCTCAACATGAACCCGTTGGCCCGGCCGAGGTCGGGCGGTGAGTTGCACGCGGAGTTCGCGGCGCTGGTGCAGAAGCACCCGGCCGCGGCGTCCAGGCAGCGCGCGGTGCCCGCGGGAGTGTTGTCGCCGGCGGCGGTGGCCGCGCGCGCGGCGAACAAGCCGTTGCCGCCGGTGCCCACGGGCATGTTGCCGGCGGTGGCGAGCGCCCCGACGCCGGCCGCGCCCGTTCCTGCCGTGGAGGAGGAGCCGCCTCCGGATGCGACGCAGCCGCTGGACGCGGCGACGCTGGCGGCCATCCTGGGCTCGAACGCGCAGGCGCTGGACTACATCACGGGGCCGGAAGCGCGCTCCGTGTCCGACGCGGCGACGCAGCAGGAGATGCGCGCGGTGGCGGCGCCGGGCCGCAAGGGCGCGGAGGCGGCACCGCAGGATCCGCGGTTCCTGGGGCAGGGGGCCGAAGCCGCGACGCAGCAGGAGGCCCGTGCGGCCTCGCGCGCGCCGGATGAACCGCGCGCGGCTCCGGCCAAGGCCGCCGAGCCCGTGATGCGCATCTTCGCGAAGGCGGAGGAGCCGTCACTCCTGGCGGAGTCCCGTGGCGCCCGCTCCGCGGACGAGTCGCGGTCCCAGGGCCGTGGCGGCGGTGATGCGGAGGCGCGTTCCAACGGCCGGGGTGAAGCCTCCGTGGGGGATGGGCGCTCCGGTGGCCGCGGTGAGGCGTCTTCGGGCGACCTTCGCTCCAACGGCCGCGGCGAGGCCGCGTCCGGCGACGGACGCTCCGGTCGCGGTGAGTCCTCCTCGGGAGACCTGCGCTCCAACGGCCGTGGCGAGTCCTCCTCGGGCGAGGGGCGCTCCAACGGTCGCGGCGAATCCTCGGTGAGCGAAGGGCGCTCGGGTCGCGGCGGTGAGTCCTCCGACAGCCGCCCCAGCCACCGCAACGCGGATGCATCCGCAGCGGAGTCACGGTCCGGCCGGGGCTCGGATGACGACGAACCCTCGGAGTCCCGTTCCTCCGGCCGCGGTGGCCGCTCGTCGCGGGCCTCTGGCGCGGTGTCCTCCGCGAGCCCGCGCGGGGCGGACCCATCCGGTCCTCGCGCCCCGCGGGCCCCGGCGGCCCAGGGGGCGGCCCGCTCCTCCAGCGTTCAAGGCGAGAACCCCACGGGCGGCCGCTCCCGCAAGGGCGAACCTCCTCCCGACGTGTCAGGGGCCCGCTCCTCGGCGCGGCGTCTGCCGCCCTCGACCTCCGGGCTGCACACGCTCCCCACGACGCGCGCCGCGCAGGCGAAGCCCGCCCGCGCCGGTCCCAGCTCCATGATGTGGATGGTCATCCTCGCGGTGGCCGGCGTCGTGCTGGGCGCGGGCGGTGGTTACCTCTACCTGCGCCTGCGCCAGTCCCAGGCCGCGAAGAATGGCCATGTCCCCGGGACGCCCGCGCCAGCCGCCGCGACGGGCGCGCTCATCGACACGCTCCACTGTCCGGCCGGCATGAAGCCGGTGAGCGGCGGCAGCTTCAAGAAGGGCACGTCCCCGGAGGACCTGCAGGCATCCGGCTCCACCGATGAGATGCCCATGGAGAGCGTCATGGTGGACTCGTTCTGCATCGACGAATTCGAGTTCCCCAATCAACCCGGCAGGAAGCCGCGTGTGCAGGTGACGTGGCTCGACGCCAAGGCCGCCTGCGAGGGACTCGGCAAGCGGCTGTGCTCGGAGGATGAGTGGGAGAAGGCCTGCAAGGGCCCCGGCAACGCGCGCTTCTCCTCCGGTGAGGAGCAGGCCCAGGCGGCCTGCAACACCGGCACGACGGATGCGGCCGCCGCGCGGTCCCTGGCGCAGGCCGGAGCCTTCCCGTCCTGCCGCTCCGCCTACAGCGTGGCGGACCTGTCCGGCAACGCCGCCGAGTGGACCGCCTCCAACCTCCCCGGCTCCGAGGACCGGCTGATCAAGGGCGGCGCCTTCGACACGGCCGGCGACACCGCCCGGTGCTCCGCGCGCCGTCGCGCCGCCCCGGCGTTCAAGGCCGCGAACGTGGGCTTCCGCTGCTGCCAGAACGTGCCGCAATGACGACCCTCCGGAGGCTCGCGCTCCTCACGCTCCTCCTGCCCGCCGTCGCCCTCGCGCAGGCCTCACCGCGAAGTCCCGCGCGGCCCCGCGTGGTGGCCGTGAAGTCCTCGGCCCTGGCGCCGTACGCCTCCTTCCTCGCCGGCTTCACGTCCGAGGCCCGCGCGGACGTCACCGAGCTGTCCCTGGAGGAGAGCCCCACGGAGGCCGCGCGCGTCTTCAAGTTGCTGGCCGCGCAGAAGCCCGCGCTGGTGCTCGCCCTGGGGCCGCTGGCCGCCAACACCGCGCGCCGCTCGCTGGGCGAGGACGTGCCCGTCCTCTTCGCCATGGTGCCGTACCACGAGAAGTACGGCCTGGAGGCGTCCAACGTCACCGGCATCGCGCTCACCAGCGACTTCGGGCCGGAGCTGGCCGCGCTCAAGGCCGTGGCTCCCGGCGCGAAGCGCGTGGGCATCCTGCATGACCCCCGCTCCTCGGCGGGCGCGGTGGCGCAGGCCCGCTCCGCTGGCTCGGCCCTGGGCCTCACCGTCGTCCCGCTGGCCGTGGAGGCGCAGGAGCGGGTGGGCGAGGTGCTGGAGGGCGCGGCGGGGAAGGTCGACGGGCTGTTGATGGTTGCGGACAAGACCGTGGGCACCGCATCCGTCGTCCAGGCGCTCATCGCCTTCAGCACCTCCCGCAAGGTGCCGCTGGTGGCGCTCACGGCCAGCCAGGTGAAGGAGGGCGCGACGCTGGCTCTCTCGCCGGCCTCGGTGGCGCTCGGGCAGCAGGCAGGGCGGCTGGCGAACCGAATCATCCTCGAGAAGGTCGACCCCGGCGCGCTGGCGGTGGCGCGGCCCGAAGGCCTGGACCTCTCGGTCAACCTCACCGCCGCGAAGCAGTCAGGTCCGTCCTGTGACGTCGTGCTGGAAGTGCTCCGGTTCGCGGCGCGCCGGGACTTTGCCGTGAAGGTCTACGAGTGATTCCACGCTACAGCCGTCCCGAAATGGCCGCCCTCTGGTCCGACGTCGCCCGCTACCGCCGCTGGCGCGACGTGGAGCTCGCCGCGCTGGAGGGCATGGTCGCGCAAGGCCTCGCCCCCAAGGAGGCGCTGACGGACTGCCTCGCCCGCGCCGGTGACTTCACCGAGGCGGACGCCGCGCGCATCGAAGAGATTGAGCGCACCACCAAGCACGACGTCATCGCCTTCCTCACCTTCGTGGAGGAGCGCGTGGGCCCCAGCGCCCGTTGGCTGCACCTGGGCATGACGTCGTCGGACGTGCTGGACACGTCGCTGGGCCTCACCCTGCGCGACTCCCTGGACCTGCTGCTCAAGGGCATGGACCGCGTGATGGCCGCGGTGGAGAAGCGCGCGTTCGAGCACAAGCACACGCTGCAGATGGGCCGCAGCCACGGCATCCACGCGGAGCCCATCACCTTCGGGCACAAGCTGGCCATCTGGTACGACGAACTGCGCCGGGGCCGCACGCGCCTGTTGCACGCGCGAGACACCATCGCGGTGGGCAAGATTTCCGGCGCGGTGGGCACGTTCGCGCACCTGCCGCCGTCGGTGGAGGAGCACGTCTGCCAGAAGCTGGGCCTCAAGCCCGCGCCCGCCTCCAGCCAGGTGGTGCAGCGCGACCGGCACGCGGAGTTCTTCACCGCCATCGCCCTGGTGGGCGCGAGCCTGGAGAAGTTCGCCGTTGAAGTCCGCCACCTCCAGCGCACGGAGGTGCGCGAGGCGGAGGAGCCCTTCACGCCGGGACAGAAGGGCTCCAGCGCCATGCCGCACAAGCGCAACCCCATCCTGTCGGAGAACCTCACGGGCCTCGCGCGCCTGCTTCGCGGCTACGCGGTGAGCGCCATGGAGGACGTGGCGCTGTGGCACGAGCGGGACATCTCGCACTCGTCCGTGGAGCGCGTCATCGGTCCGGACGCCACCATCCTGCTGGACTTCATGCTCCACCGCTTCGCGGGCCTGGTGGAGAACATGCGCGTCTACCCGGAGCAGATGAAGAAGAACCTGGACCTGCTGGGCGGCGTGGTGAACTCGCAGCGCCTCTTGCTGGAGCTCGCGCGCAAGGGCATGGACCGGCAGGCCGCGTACGTCGTCGTCCAGCGCAACGCGATGAAGATGTTCGAGGAGGGCGTGGACTTCCGGCAGGCCCTGCTCAACGACGCGGACCTGCTCAAGATGATGACGCCCGAGGAGATCGCCGACTGCTTCTCCCCGGGCTACCACACGCGTCAGATGGACGCGGTGTTCCAGCGCGTCTTCGGCCGCGCGAGCTGAACACCCGCGCGGCGCTGACGGGCGAGGGGCCTAGAGGTAGCCCTTCGCCCGCAGGTGCCCCTCGATGCGCGAGTGCACGTCCCCGGGCGTCAGCGCGAGGGACGTGCCGGTGATGCGCTCGTAGGCGGCCACGTACTTGGTGGCCAGGTCCACGCGCACGTCGTCCGGGATGGCGGGCACCGCGCCGTGGCCGGAGAAGTTCCGCTCGCGGATGAGCCACTGGCGGATGTTCTCCTTGTCCAACATCTTCTGGTCCTCGCCCCTGGCGAAGCGTGCCTCGTACTCGTCCGCCACCCAGTAGCGGCTGGAGTCCGGGGTGTGCATCTCGTCGATGACGTAGAGCGCGTCACCCACCTTCCCGAACTCGTACTTCGTATCCACCAGGATGAGGCCGCGCGTGCGCGCCCACTTCTGGCCCTCCAGGAACAGGCCCCGGGCGGCCTCCGTGATGCGGGCCCAGTCGCGCGGCGTTGCGAGCCCGCGGGAGAGGATTTCCGCCTCGGAGATGGGCTCGTCGTGCTGGCCGTACTCGGCCTTGGTGGACGGCGTGAGGATGGGCGCTTCGAACGCGCTGTCCTTGCGCAGCCCTTGCGCGAAGGGGACGCCGTAGGCGGTGTGCGTGCCCTTCTGGTAGTCGCGCCAGAGGCTGCCCGTCAGGTAGCCGCGCACCACCACCTCCACGGAGAAGGGCTGGCAGGCGCGCGCCACGGTGACGTTCGGGTCCGGCACGTCCAGCACGTGGTTGGGGACGATGTGCTTCGTGCGGTCGAACCAGAAGGCCGCCAGGCGGTTCAGCACCTCGCCCTTGAAGGGGATGGTGGTGAGCACGTGGTCGAACGCGGAGAGGCGGTCGCTCGTCACGAGGATGAGCGTGTCGCCCTTGCGGTAGGTGTCGCGAACCTTGCCCTTGTAGGGCGTGCCGAGCGACGGCAGGTCCGTCTGGCGAAGGGTGTGGGTGAGTTGCGCGTGGAGGGCGGAGGTGTTCACGTCGGAGGCGCCTCGCGGCCCCGGCCACTGACCGCCGGAAGGCGGCGCGAGCGGGGCCAGCTCATGAGGCGCGCGACTCTACTGGAGGCCCGCCGCCATGGAAGCAGGACCGTAGGCCGTTGCCAGATAGAGGAACGCCGGGTTGATCCGCAGGATGCCGTCCACGTAGGCGACCGCATACGGCGCGCCCGCGGCCCGGTCCACCCGCACCGCGCCCTCGGGCTGGATGTTCCACAGCGCCAGGAGCGTGCGCGCCACCAGCTCCGCGGCCTCGCGCTCGGACAGGCCCTGCAGGCTCTCCCGGCGGTCCTCCGGCCAACGGTCACCCGTCCGCGCGTCGAAGACGAACTGGAGGCCGCTGCCCGCGTCCGGCGGCTGGAGCAGGTCCGCGCGGGACTCGAAGCCCGGCGCCGCGACGAACTCGTTGCCCTGGATGATGGGGAAGAGCGCCACGCCCTGCGCGGACTGGCCGGCCTGAAGCTCCGACTGGCGCGCGATGTCCCGGAAGAGCTCCAGGCGGACGGCCGTGGACTCGAACTCCACCACCTCTGGCGAACTGCTGAGCGCCTGCCGCGCCGTGAGCGAGGAGCGCACGGGCGCGCCCGTGCCGTCACACGCGGTGGTGAGCAGCGACAGCGACAGGAGCAGGCCAGGGACCCAGCGACGCATCAGCGGGAATATACCGATCACGCTGACGCACCACCAGCTAAACTCAGGTGCATGCGTCCAGGTGCGGAGCTGACCGTCGTCCTTCATCAGACCCGTTCACCCGACAACCTCGGTGCGGTGTGCCGGGTCATGGCGAACTTCGATTTCGAACGTCTCGTCCTCTCCGAGCCCGTGGTCCAGGACTTCAGCGCCGCGGAGAAGATGGCCGTGAAGGGCGGCCACATCCTCGCGGGCATGCGTGTCGCGCCGGACCTCAAGGCCGCCCTGGAGGACTGCGTGTACGTGGTGGGCACCACGTCGCGCACCCAGGTGGAGAAGCGCACGCCCTTGAGCCCGGAGGACGCGGCGCGTCGGCTGGCGGAGGAGAGCCGGCGGGGGCGGGTGGCGCTGTTGTTCGGTGGCGAGCAGCGCGGGCTGTCCGACGAGGACCTCACCCATTGCCAGGACCTGCTCGTCATCCCCACCTCGGACGTGCAGCCGTCCATGAACCTGGCGCAGTCCTCGGCGGTGCTCCTGTACCTCTGCCACCGGCAGGGGCTGACGTCAGGGCCCGCGCAGCCGCCGGAAGCGGAGGCAGGCGCGCGGCTGGGGACGCTCAACGCGCTGAGCGGGCGCATGCGCGCGGCGATGCTGGCGGCGGACTTCCTCAACCCGCAGGCGCCGGAGCACGTGCTGCATGAGCTGGAGCGGACGTTGATGCGTGCGCGGCTGACCCAGCGCGAGGCGGAGCTGTGGCTCAACGCCTTCAAGCACCTGGGCCGCGCGGTGGCGCCGGGGACCTCCCGCGGGTGAGGCGGGGGGCCGGCGCCACGCGAACAGCCTGAGGCGATTTAGGCCGCCGCTTCCTTCTTGTAGGTCTCGGCGTAGTGCTTCTCGCACAGGCCGGCCTTGGGGCCGACCTTGGCGCGGCACTCCGGCTTGGAGCACACGCGGTAGCGCGAGTGGGGCAGCTCGCCCTGGCGCCACTTCTTGAAGTGGAAGAAGCAGTAGCTCTTGGCGCGGTAGGGGCGCTTGCAGCCCTCAACGGTGCACGCCTTCTTGCCGCCGCCCTTGGCGGTGCGCGGCCAATGGGTGAGCTTCGTCGTCTGGGTGGCCTCGGCCATGGTACGGACTCTCCTGCGAAACGATGCTTTGAAAACCCGCGGCGCCACCAGGAGGTGGATCCGCCACGATGTGAAGGCGGACGGTGTATCGCCGGGTTTCGCGGAACGCAAGGAGGCTGGAGACCCGCCAGGGCCCTGGAGGCCCCATCCGTCAGGGGGCGGCCAGGCCGTCCTCCTGCTCCCGGGGACCGCCCGCCCGGCCCGTCCGGTCACGGGGGACGGGGGAGAGGAGATCCTCCAGCACGGAGCGCGCCCCGGCCGCCCGCTCGCCCGGCGTTCCGCCCGAGGCCAGCGTGGACGGAGGCGCCTCCACCAGGGGCAGGTCCTCCAGCTTCACCTTCACCGTCAGGGGGCGGCCCAGCCGGCGCAACTGCAGGCGGATCTGCTGGCCCACGCCGCGCGCGGCCACCTGCCAGCGCAGCGTGTGCGCCCGCTCCACCGCCAGCCGGTCCATGTTCAGGATGACGTCGCCCGTGCGCAGGCCTGCTCGGGCCGCGGGGCCGTCCTCCACCACGTCCGTCACCACCACGCCCCGGCCGCGCGGGTTCAGGTTGAAGGCCTGCGCCACCTCCGGGGAGAAGTCCTGCACGCTGATGCCCATCCACCCGCGGCGCATGCGCCCGTGGGCCTTGAGCTGCGGAATCACCGTCTTCGCGATGTCGATGGGGATGGCGAACCCGATGCCCTGGCCGGACACGTTGACGGCGTTGGCCACCGCCACCACGTCGCCGTGCAGGTCCAGCACCGGCCCGCCGGAGTTGCCCGGGTTGATGGAGGCGTCCATCTGGAGGTAGTCGAAGTCGCCGTCGCGGCCGTTGGGCGTCACGTCCGTGCGGCCCACGTAGCTCACCACGCCCACCGTCACCGAGTGCGCCAGCCCGAACGGGTTGCCGATGACGACCACCCAGTCCGCGATGCCCACGTGGGACGCGGACGCCAGCTTCAACACCGGCAGCTTCCGGGGCGTGTCCACCTTGAGGAGCGCGCAGTCCGTGCGCTCGTCCTCGCCCACCACGGTGGCGGGGAACTCCTCCACGTAGCCGTTGGCGCTGCGGATGGAGATGGTGACCTCCGAGGCCCCGTCCACCACGTGCGCGCTGGTGAGGATGTAGCCGTCCGGATGGATGATGAACCCGGAGCCGATGCCGCGCTGGGGCTCTTCTCCTGGAGCCACCTCCGCGCTGTCCTGGCGCGTGGTGATGGACACCACGGCCGGCATGGCCCTGCGGGCCACGTCGCTGATGTTCGAGTGCTGACGGGAGACGGCGCGGTTCTGCGCCTCCAGCCACAGCTTCCCGGGCGTGCGGGCCCCGGCGCTCCCCGCTGTCCCCAGCGCGCACGCCAGCGCCGCCACCCTGATGCAGCCCCCGAACCGCTTCCAACCCATGGGCCCCGCCTTCCCACCGCCGTCCACCCAATGCCCCGGCGCAACCTAGGCACGGGGGCGAGCGGGGGGAAGTGGGGGACGCGGGCGATCAGCAACCGGCCCGCGAGGGTGGGGTCCCTACCAAGGCGCCTACTTCTTCTTGGCGATGATGTCGTTGATGGCCGCCCGGTCCTCGGCGGTGATGCGCTCGCGCGGGCCCGCGGCCGCGTTGGCGGACTTCTGGGACACGGCGCCCCTCGCGTCCTCCAGCGCGTCCTCCACGCTGCCCTTCACCTTGTCCATCGTGGAAGGGTTCACGGTCCGCTTCCAGGTGCGCTCCAGGTGGTCCAGCGGCGAACGGCCGTCCACCTTGCCCCGCGCCAGGAAGACGCCCAGGCCCACCGCGCAGGTCGTCCAGACCAGGAACTTCAACACGCCCATGATTCACATCCTCCTACGTCGTCTTACATCGGTCTGGGGCGGATGGCGAGTTTCCGGACCAGGGCGGGTGGCAGTCGCTGACAGGGGGCTGGCGGGCCCTTAAGGTCCACGCGCTTGCAGCCCGAAGAACTCATCAGGGCCGCCCAGACGCGGGCGGCGGGATTGGACGTGGGGCGCGGGGACGCGGCGCTGGAGCGCGTGCGGGCCCAGGCCTCGGCGTTGTTCGCGAAACTGCCGGAGCCCCCGGTGTACCGGCGGGCGGAGGACCCTTCGCGCAAGGCGGCCCAGGCGCTGTTGCCGGAGATGGAGCGGGTGCTGGCGGAGGCCTTCGCGGTGGCGCGAGAGCCGGCGGTGTCGCCGCTGGTGGACCGGCTGGTGGCGGCCCTGCGCGCGCACGCGGAGGCGCTGGTGCACACCGCGGACGGCCGGCTGGAGGCGGCGGAGCTGGCGTGGCGGAAGGCCCAGGAGCTGGAGCGGGCCGCGCACCCCACGCGCCAGATGGTGGGCCCGCCGCCGAGGCCGCCGCCGGTGTTCGACAAGGGCACGGGCGTGTCCCGCTACGACCCCCGCAACGCGGCCCAGGCGACCGTGAGGCTGGTGTGCCCCAACACGGGCTGCAAGCGGATGGGCGACTACGCCTTCATCCCGACGCACGCCTACCACCGGTTCGTCTGCCCGGCGTGCCGGGTGCCCTTCCTGGCCTACTTCGGCGAACTGAAGGGGCTGGAGGTGGAGCACCGGCGCAGCTCCAAGCGCTACCGCTTCACGGTGGACGAGGTGGGCAGCGCCGTCACCACGCGCATCGACTTCGAGGAGGCGGGCGGGCAGGAGTTCCCGGCGGCCCGGCGCGACCTGCTGTCCTTCCTCTACACGGAGCAGCGCGAGCTGAAGGTCGTGGTGAACCTCACCAACGGCAAGCTGATGTGGGTGAGCCCCGCGTCGTCCTGCTTCGTGGCGACGGCGGCCTTCGGCGAGGGCGCGCCGGAGCTGACGGCCTTCCGCGCCTTCCGCGACGACGTGCTCCGGAAGAGCCGGCTCGGCCAGGGGTTCATCGACGGGTACTATCATTGGGGCCCGCCGCTGGCGGCGTGGGTGGTGCGCCGGCCGCGGGTGCGGGCCGGAGTGCGCTGGGCCCTGACGCGGGTGCACGACCGCCTGACACGGAAGGAACGCGGATGACACAGCAGGACGGGACGGAAGGCTCGCCGCCGGCGCCGAGCGCGCGCGGGGACAAGGCCAAGACGGCGCTGGCGGTGGTGGCGGTGCTGGGGCTGGCGGCGCTGGCGTTCCTGGGCGTGCGCGAGGCGCAGCGGGCGCGGCTCGTTCCGGACGGGGCGTCGCCGCCGGCCTTCCAGTTGAAGAAGCACGAGGGCGGCTCGCTGACGCTGTCGGACCTGAAGGGCCGGGTGGTGATGCTCGACTTCTGGGCCACGTGGTGCCCGCCCTGCCGCGAGGAGATGCCCTCGCTGGTGAAGCTGGCGAAGGAGTACGAGTCCCAGGGGCTCATCTTCGTGGCGGCCAGCCGGGACGAGGGCTCCACGGCGCCGCAGGAGGTGGACTACTTCCTCCAGCGCTTCCAGCCGGAATTGCGTCCCTACGTCGTGTACGCGGACGACGACATGGCGCGGGCCTTCCAGGTGAACGCGCTGCCCACGCTCTACTTCCTGGATCGGGACGGCAAGGTCATCGACGCGCAGCGCGGCATGTTGTCCGAGGACGGCCTGCGCCGCCGCATCGAGCGCGCGCTCAAGCGCTAGGGTGGGGACATGATCCTCTACGACGCGGACACGGTCGACGCGTGCACCTGGCCGGACACCGCGCAGGCGCGGCTCGCGCGCGACTACTTCGTCCCGGTGATGAAGCGCGGCAGCACCGCCTTCCTCTCCGACCGCACCACCCTGCGGCTGGTGGCGATGGACGACCTGCGCATCCCGCTGGCCATCAACGAAGCGGAGTACGACAACTCCCCCCTCCACTCCACGTGGGTGCGCTACATCGGCCTGCCGGTGGCGGCGGTGACGGCGGAGACGTACGGCGCGGCGCGCGCGGTGGTGATGCGCGGGGCCATGCGGACGCTGGGCGCGATGCTGAAGGCGGCGCGCATCGACAAGTGCGTCTACGTGGACCACTGGCTGGTGCTGCGCAACCTGCACGTGAGCCTGGGTGAGGCGCAGGTGGAGCGCCTCACCGCCTTCCTGGTGGAGCACTTCCCCGGGCACGCCATCGTGTTCCCCACCATCAACCCGGCGAACGCGTCGCCCCTGCTCAACACGCTGGCCGCCAGGGACTACGGCTTCCTCTACGCGGCGCACACGCGCATGACGCTGCCCACGCAGGACGTCAGCCGGCAGGTGCGGGAGAACCGGCGCCGCGACGGGCGGCTCCTGGAGGCCGCGGGCTACCGCATCGTGGACGGGCGGGAGATGCCCGGCTGCGCGCCGCGCCTGCGGGAGCTGTACCGGTCGCTCAACGCGGACAAGTACCACTCCACGCTCGACTTCACGGAGGAGTTCTTCGCGTGGACGCTGCGCGAGGGAATCTTCCAGTACTGGCTCGCGGTGAAGGACGGGCGCGTGGACGGCTTCTACGCCACGCACGTCAGCGACGACGTCGTGTGGTCCCCGCTGTTCGGCTACGACCTGTCGCTGCCGCAGGAGCTGGGGCTGTACCGGGGGCTCGTGCACCGCCTCATGCAGGACGCGCTGGAGGTGGGGCTCACCATCGAGCTGGGGCCGGGCGCGGATCCGTTCAAGAGCCTGCGCGGCTCGCAGCCGGTGCCCCGCTGGAGCGCCTTCCACGTGAAGCACCTGTCCGGCTTCCGCCAGTACGCGTGGCGCACGCTGCAGCGCTACGTCAACGGCGGGGTGCGGCCGGCCGCCAACGCGATGCTGAAGAAGATCGACGGTGACGCCGCCGTCGGCTTTGGCCCCCTGGCGCTGCCCTTCACGCCGCCCACGGGCCAGACGCCGCGCGAGTCGGCCCGGGCGCTGCGCGAGCAGGTGGACGCGCTGGAGGCGGCGCTGGAGTCCGCGGCCCGGCTGGAGGGCGAGGCGCGGCTGCGCGAGCTGTCGCCGCTGTCGCAGCCCCTGCACAACTGGCCGCAGCCCATGCCTCGTGTGGTGGCCCTGCGCGAGCGGCTGACGCGGCTGGAGCAGGAGGCGCGCCGCAAGCCCGCGCAGGCCCCGGCGCCCGCGAGCGTGACCCCCGCGGACCAGGCCCGGCAGCTGCTCCAGGACGCGACGCGCTGGGGGGACACGGCGCTCGTCGCCGCGCACCTGGGCGAGACGCCGGCCCCGCACCTCAAGGCGCTGGTGGAGGCGCTGCGGCAGGCGGCGGGCAGCGTGGGCGTGGTGCTCACCGCCACGCGCGGCGACAAGGTGGTGCTGGTGACGGCCGCGAGCGAGGCGCTCCGCGGCCAGGGCGTGGACGCGGGGCAGCTCATGGCCCAGGCGGCGCCCTGCGTGGAGGGCAAGGGCGGCGGTTCCCCGGAGGTGGCCTGGGGCGGAGGCTCGCGCGCGGACGGCATCGACGCGGCGCTCACCGCGACCCGGCGCTTCGTGGAGTCGCGGCTCGCGGGCCCGGTGCCGTCCGGCGGCGTGGGCTGAGCGTCAGAGGACCTGGCGCACGGCCTCCTCCAGCTTCGCCCTGGGCACGGCGCCCACCACCTGCTTCACCACCTTCCCGCCCTTGAAGAACAGCAGGGTGGGCATCGCCCGGATGCCGTACTGCTCGGGCGTGCGCGGGTGGTCGTCCACGTTGAGCTTGGCCATCTTCATCCGGCCCTTGTACTCGGCGGCCAACGAATCGATGACCGGCGCGAGGACCCGGCACGGCGGGCACCAGGTGGCGGTGAAGTCCACCAGCACCGGCTCCTTCGCCTCCAGCACCTCGCGTTGGAACTCCGCGTCTCCCAGCTCGATGACGTCGCCAGCCATGTGTCCCATCCTCGCGTGAAGGGCGCGGGCTTCCTTCGGGGCCGCGCCTCGTGTCCACGGGATGTAGTCGCGGGCGGCGCCTCGGACGAGCGCCCCTGGCGGGACGCATTGTTCCGTCAGGAGCCCTCTTCCTCCTCCCACGGCAGCGCGGCGCCGCGCGCGGACAGCAGCTTCAGGAAGGCGCGCACCTTGAGGGGCAGCTGCCGGCGGCTGGGATAGACGGCGTAGATGGGCAGGCCCGGGGGCGTGTCCGCCGCGAGCACGGGGATGAGCAGCCCCGCGCGCACGTCGTCCGCCACGAGCGAGGCCGGAAGCCGCACGATGCCCAGCCCCGCGCGCGCCGCTGCCTGGCCCGCGCGCTCGCTCGGCACGCGCAGGCGGCCCGTCACCGGGACGGTGCGCGCGCTCCGGCCCTCGCCGAAGAACCACACCTCGTCGGTGCCGGACTCGGCCAGCAGGATGCACTCGTGCGCCGTCAGCGCCTCTGGTGTCCGGGGCGTGCCGTGGCGGCTGAGGTAGTGCGGGCTGGCGTAGTAGCCCGTGCGCACGCGCCCGAGCCTGCGCGCCATCAGCGACGAGTCCGCGAGCGGCCCGGTGCGCAGCGCCAGGTCGTAGTCCTCCGCGATGAGGTCCACGTGCGTCTGCGCGAGCGACACCTCCACGCGCAGCCGGGGCTGGTGCAGCAGCAGCTCCGCGATGACGGGCGTGAGCAACTCGCCCAGGAGCGACAGGGTGGCGATGCGCAGCGTGCCCTGGGGCGTGCCGCGCGACTCGCTCACCGCCGCGTTCACCTCGCGGGCCTCGGCCACGAGCCGCGCGCAGTGGGCGTGGTACTCGCGGCCTGCTTCCGTGAGGCGGAGCCTGCGCGTGTTGCGCTCGAGCAGCCGGATGCCCAGGCGCTCCTCCAGGGCGGCCAGCCGGCGGCTCACCGTGGACTTGCGCAGGCCCAGGCGCTCCGCCGCGGACGTGATGCTGGCCGCCGCCACCACCTCCGCGAAGAGGAGCATGTCGTCCAGCAGGGGCGGGTTCGCGGCCACGGAGGCGAGCCTATGCCCGGGCCGGAAGCGGTGCGAGCCCCCCGTGGCCCGGCCATCAGTCGTTGGCCGCGCCCGCGAGGATCCACGAGCGGACCAGGACGTTCAGCCCCGGGTGCTGATCGAAGTACTCCGGCGTGCCCATGGGCATGCGGTCCCCGCACGCCGTGCCCTCCATCTTGCGCACGAGCGCGGACAGCTCCGGGGCGCCGGGCGTGACGCGCGGGAGCGTGCCGCCACAGGCCATGGCGAGGGTGTCCATCAGGCTCGCATGGCTGCTGTCCGCCGCGAGGCTCAGGTTGCCTGCCTTGCCGTGGCAGTTCGTGCACTGCGAGGAGCTCCACACCGGCTGGACATCCGCGGCGTAGCGGGGCACGGACACTGGCAGCGTGACGGTCCGCACCACGGGTGGGTTCACGCCGTCCGTGACACTCACGGCGAAGGTGAACGCGGTCTGCGCGGCCACGACGGGCGAATACCACTGCATGCGCTCGCGGATGGTGTCACCCACCCAGGTACCTGGAGTGCTTGGAGAGACCTGCGTCCATTTGTACGTCAGCAGGTCTCCGTCCGGATCCTCCGCGGCGACGGTGAAGGTGCCGGTCGCTCCGGCCACCAGGGCGGTGGGCGCGGTGATGGCGTCGCTGACGGTGGGCGGTTGGTTGGACGCATCGTTGCCGCAGGCGCTGCCCCCCGTTCCGACGAGCAGCAGGGGCAGGAGGAGCTGCTTGGAGGGGAGCATGGGGGGCCTCGGAAGCGCGAGTGCCCGGCAAGCTGGTATCCGATGGTGATTTCAACCCAGTGTCCGGAGGGACCGGACAAAATCAGGCTGACGCACGTTGGGGTTGGCCGTGAAGGCAGGCAGGGAAGAGCACGACATGTTTCGAGTCGAGTCGGAGAAAGAGTTGCAGCGCGCGTTCCGCTCGCGGGACCGCAAGTACGTTGAATTGCCCAGGGGCACCCAGCTTCCACTCTTCGTCCGGGACTACCTCTCGTGGGTGGATCCGTATGGGGTGCGCGTCTTCCTCGTGTTCGTCGCGCCCGGGAGCAAGCAGCCCACGGGCATCACCTTCCGTAGGGATCAGCAGGGCGACCCGACCCTGGCGCCCAAGATGTGTGACTGGTGCCAAACACCCACCGAAGCGGAGGTGGGCCTGCTTACGACGGATGTCGACTCGAAGCGGCGCGTGGGCGTGAACGTCTGCCTCGACCTGCGCTGCGGTGAGCGCCTGGAGGCCCTCGCGGACCGCTCGGGTCGCAGCGCCCTGGACGAGAAGGCGCGGCTCCTCGAGCGCATGGCGCGCTTCGCGAGCGAGGCGCTGGGGCTGGAGCCCGACGCGGACGCTTGAGGAGGCGGGCCCGCGTCCAGGCCCGCGCTCCCGCGCGCTACCGCCCCTGCAGGTGGCGGCGCAGGTGCTCCGCCACGGTGGAGACATGGGGGGCGCTCAGCATCGTGTAGTGCTCTCCGGGCACGTCGTGCATGGTGACGGGCCCCGTGAGCCACGTGCTCCAGAGGGGCTCCCCGGAGGCGGGCTGCTGTCCCGCGGTGGCGCGGAAGAGGAGCGTGGGCCCCGAGTAGCCACCGGTGGGCACGTAGCGGCGCTGTGCCTCGTAGAGCCGCGTGTGCAGGGCGAGGAGGCGCTCGGCGCTCTCCAGGTCCAGCCCGGGATTGCCTTCGGGCGTGTTCCGGAGCTGCTCCAGGATGTACGCGAGGCGCTCGCGTCCATCCATGCGGCGCAGCCGCTCCAGGTGCAGGGACTGTTCCTGCCACCGCACGCCGAGCGTCCGACCCCAAAGCGCCAGCAGGCCGAGCGGATCCGCCTCGGGCCGCGGCTGGGGTGTGGGCACGGTGGAGTCCATCAAGGCCAGCAGCTCCACCTGCTCACCCAGCGCCTGGAGTTGACGCGCCATCTCCAGTGCGACGAGTCCTCCGAAGGACCAGCCTCCCAGCAGGTACGGCCCTCGCGGCTGCACGGTGCGGACCTGGTCGAGGTAGTCGCGAGCCAGCGCTTCGACGGACGCGGGAGGAAGCGCACCGCCCTCCAGGCCCGGCGCGGACAGGCCGTAGACAGGCCGTTCGCGGCCCAGCTGGCGGACGAGCTCGGAATAGCCCATCACGCCACCGCCGCCGCCGTGGACGAGGAAGAAGGGTCGGATGCCCTCCGCGCCGGCCGCCAGTCGCACGAGGTTCGCGGGAAGCGAAGGCGTCTCCTGCTGGAGCCGCCGTGCCAGTTGCTCGACGGTGCCGTATTGGAAGAGGGCCGCCATGGGGAGCGCGTGCCCGGTGTGCACGCGGATGGAAGCGATCAACCGCAAGGCCAGCAGCGAGTGGCCACCCAGCTCGAAGAAGTTGTCGGTGATGCTGACGCGAGGCACGCGAAGCACTTCCGTGAAGGACCTGGCCAGCTGCTCTTCGAGCGACGTGCGGGGTGTGACGTGGCTTCCGGACGTGGAGGTCTCCAGCGCGGGAAGGGCCTGGAGGTCCACCTTGCCGTTGGAGGAGAGGGGCAGGGCGTCGAGGTGGCCCAGGGCCGAGGGCACCATGTAGTCGGGCAGCCGGTGCTTGAGGAAGGAGCGCAGCTCCGCCATGTCCAGCGATGCGGCAGCGACGACGTAGGCCACGAGCCGCTTGTCGCCGGGCACGTCCTCGCGGACGACTGCGACGGCTTCGCGGACGTCAGGGTGAGAGCGCAGGGCGGCTTCGATTTCAGGCAGCTCGATGCGGAAGCCGCGCACCTTCACCTGGGCGTCCGCGCGGCCGAGGAACTCCAGCACACCGTCCTCACGCCAACGGGCGAGGTCGCCCGTGCGGTAGAGGCGCGCACCAGGAGTGGAGGAGAACGGGTCAGGGACGAAGCGCTCCGCGGTGAGGGCGGGCTGGCCCACGTAGCCGCGAGCCAGTCCATCGCCCCCGACGTAGAGCTCTCCCTGGACACCCGGAGGAAGAGGGTGTCCCGAAGCATCCAGCACGTACACCTGGGTGTTGCCCAGGGGGCGTCCCAGCGGGACGGACGTCCCCACCTGCGAGGCATGGGTGAAGCGGTGACTGGTGGCGAAGACGGTGGTCTCGGTGGGGCCATAGCCCGCGATGACGGGGAGGCCCAGGAGCTCCAGCACGCGGCGCACGTGAGGAGCGGAGACGACGTCGCCACCGGTGAGCACCTGGCGCAGCGAGCGCAGCGCGGGCAGGTGCGAGTCCACCAGTTGGGAGAAGAAGCCCGCGGTGAGCCACAGCGTCGTCACGCTGTGGCGCACCAACACGCGCTCCAACTCAAGCGGGTCCGCCGGCGGGTGGGCGGGGAAGACGGCCAGCTTCGCGCCATGCAGCAGCGCGCCCCAAACCTCCAGGGTGGAGGCATCGAAGGCGAGGGGCGCCATGAGCAGCAGCGTCTCGTCGGGGCCGAAGCGAGCGTAGTCGACACCGAGGAGGGTGCGGAGCACGGCGGCGTGAGGCGTGCCGACGCCCTTGGGCCTGCCAGTGGAGCCGGAGGTGAAGTCGATGTACGCGAGGCTCTGGGGCAGGGCGCCCGAGGAGGGCGCATGCGTGGGCAGCGAGTCGAGAGCCAGTTCCTCCAGCACGACGGGCCGCAAGTTCTCGCAAGGCAGCCGCGAGAGCAGCGCGCGAGAGGTGAGGAGGACGTGAGGCCGTGCATCCTCCACCATCGCGTCCAGGCGCGAGCGTGGATAGGCAGGGTCCAGCGGTACGTAGGCCGCACCGGCCTTGAGGATGGCGACGAGGGAGACGACGAGGTCCAGCGAGCGCTCCAGGGCCACGGCCACGCGCGCGTCAGCGGTGACGCCCAGTGAGCACAGGTGCCACGCGAGCTGATTGGCGCGTGCGTCCAGCTCCCGGTAGGTGAGGCGCGAATCCCCGAACTCGACGGCCACCTTCTCCGGGAAGCGGGCCACCACCTGCTGGAAGACTGATGGCAGCGTGGAGTCACGCGGGTACTCGGCCGCGGTCGCGTTCCACTCCACCAGCACCTGCTGACGCTCTGCCTCCGTCAGCAGGGATACGGCCCCCAGGGGCGCTCCGGGCCGGGCCACGAGCCCTTCCGCCAACATGCGGAGTCGCTCCGCCATGCGAGTGGCCGTGCGCGGCTCGAACAGGTCGGTGTTGTAGCCGAGAGTTCCCACGAACCCGTCGGAGGACTCCGCCAGGTTCAACTCCAGATCGAACTTGGCCGTGGTGTCCTCCACGTCCAGCGCGTGCATCGTCAGTGCGTCCGCGCGCGGTGACCAAGGTGCGGGGTCCTGCAGCGTGAAGACCGTCTGGAATAGCGGCGACCGGCTCGGGTCACGCGCTGGCTTCAGCTCCTCCACCAGCTTTTCGAACGGGAGGTCCTGGTGGGCGTAGGCCCCCAGCGCGACCTCCTTCACCCGGCGCAGCACCTGGCGGAAGGAATCGCGGCGGTCCACGTAGGCGCGCAGCACCAACGTGTTGACGAAGAATCCGACGAGCCCCTCCAGTTGTTCATGCTCACGGCCCGCGATGGGCGAGCCGACGGCGAAGTCCTCCTGCCCGGAGCAGAAGGCCAGCAGGATCTGCCAGAGCGCGAGCAGCGCCATGAATGGCGTGACGACCTCCTGCTGGCAGAGGGCCTTGAGCCCCTGCGCGACCTTCTCCGACAGGACCACGGGCACCCGCGCGCCACGGTAGGTCTGCACGGCCGGGCGAGGCTTGTCCGTGGGCAGCTCCAGCGCATGCGGCACGCCGTCGAGCTGCTGCTTCCACCACTGCACCTGCTGCTCCAGCACCTCGTCCCGGAGCCAGTCCCGCTGCCATGCGGCGTAGTCCGCATACTGGAGCGGCAGGGGCCGCAAGGGCGAAGGCTGCTCCCGCGAGAACGCCGCATGGAGCGCTCCCAGTTCCTCGACGAGGATGCGGTTGGACCAACCGTCCGAGACGATGTGGTGCAACGTGACGAGCACGACGTGACGCTGCTCCGACAGGCGCAGCAGCGTGGCGCGCATCAGGGGCGGACGCGAAAGGTCGAAGGGCTTGCGCGCTTCTTCCTGGGCCAGCCGGCGGACCTCCTCGGGCTGCTCCGCCTCCGGCAGGTGGCGCAGCTCCACCAGGGGCACGACCAGCTCCACATGCGGATGCGGGTGCTGGACCGGCTCTCCGTCCTCACGTGCGTGGAACGTGGTGCGCAGGGCTTCGTGACGGTGGACGAGCTCCTGGAGGCTTCGAGACAGCGCCTCGGCGCTCAACGGGCCGTCGAGCCGCAAGGCGGCGGGGATGTTGTAGTGGACGCTTCCCGGTTGGAGCCGGTCGAGGAACCACAGGCGCTGCTGCGCGAAGGACAGCGGCAGTGGGCCGGTGCGGTGAACAGGCACCAGCGGAGGACGCCGCACGGCCTGCCGGGGATGCGAGCCGCCCTCGATGCGCGAGGCGAGCGACGCCACGGAAGGCGCCTCGAACAACGCGCGCAGCGGCAGCTCCACGCCCGTCTCCGTGCGCACCCGCGACACCACCTGCGTGGCCAGCAGGGAGTGGCCGCCCAGCGCGAAGAAGTCGTCCTGTACACCCACCCGGGGCACTCGCAGCACCTCCGCCCAGATGGCCGCCAGCTTCGCTTCCAGCGCCGTGCGCGGCGCTTCGTACGTGCTGACGGACGCCGGCGCGTCGGGCTCCGGCAGGGCCTTGCGGTCCACCTTGCCGTTGGCGTTGAGCGGCAGCGCCTCCAGCACCACCACCGTTCCCGGCACCATGTATTCCGGCAAGCGCTGACGCAGGCGCGTCCTCAGCACCTGCGCTTCAATCGTCGCGCCTGCCTTCGGTGCCACGTACGCCACGAGGTGCTTCTCCGCGCCCTCGCCCTTCGCCACCACCACCGCGTCCTTCACCGCTTCCTGCTGGCGCAGCGCGGACTCCACTTCACCCAGTTCGATGCGGAAGCCTCGCACCTTCACCTGGAAGTCCACCCGGCCCAGGTATTCCAGCACGCCATCCGCGCGGTAACGCACCCGGTCTCCCGTGCGATACATGCGGCTGCCTTCGGGGCCGTACACCTCAGGGAGGAACTTCTCCGCCGTCAGCTCAGGCCGCTGGAGGTAGCCGCGCGCCTGGCCTTCGCCCGCCAGGTACAGCTCTCCGGCTACTCCCACCGGCACCGGCTGGAGGAACTTGTCCAGCACGTACGCCCGCGTGTTGGTGAGAGGCCGGCCGATGTTCGGAACCTCCTCGCGCCCCACCAGCGACCACGTCGAGTACGTCGTGTCCTCCGACGGGCCGTAGAGGTTGTAGAGCTTCTTCACCGAGGGCAGCGCGTACACGGCCTTCGTCAGCGTCTCCGGCAGCGCTTCGCCCGCGAGGTTGATGACCTGCGCCGACAGCGGCACCGCCCCCAGCTTCACCAGCTGCGCCATCGCCGAGGGCACCGTGTTGATCAGCGTGACCTCGGCGTCTGGCTTCGCTTCGGCCAGGGACAGGGCGTTCTGCACCACCACCACGCTGCCGCCCCGGATCAGCGGCGCGAACAGCTCGAAGACGGAGAGGTCGAAGTTGAGGCTCGTCGCCGCGAGCACGGCCTTCGTCTCCTCCTCCGTGAACGTCTCCGTGGCCCACGTCAGGAACGCCACCGCGTTCCGGTGCGTCACCGCCACGCCCTTGGGGCGCCCCGTGCTTCCGGACGTGTAGATGAGGTACGCCACGTTCTCCGGGTGGACCTCCACCGAGGGCGGTGTGGACGGTCCCTCCTGGAGGTCCGCGTCCGTGTCCAGGCACACCGCCTGCGCGGTGAAGGCGGGCAGGAACTCCCGCAGCCGCGAATGCATCACCAGGGCCGGACCGTCCGCGTCTTCGAGCAGCCAGCCCAGGCGCTCCTTCGGATAGCTCGGATCCAGCGGCACGTACGCGCCGCCCGCCTTGAGGATGCCCAACGTCCCCACCACCACGTCCGCCGTGCGCTCCACGCATAGGCCGACCCGCGACTCGGGGCCTACGCCCAGCTTGCGCAGCCGGTGGGCCAGCCGGTTCGCCCGGAGCTCCAGTTGCTGATAGGTCAGCCGCTGTTCGCCGCTCACCACCGCGACGGCCTCCGGCGTGCGCCGGGCCTGCGCTTCGAAGAGGCGGGGGATCGTCGCGTCGCGCGGATACTCCGCCCGCGTCTGGTTCCACGTCACCAGGACCTGCTGACGCTCCGCGGCCGTGAGCATGGGCAGCAGCCCCACGGCTTCGTCCGGCTTCGCCACCACGCCTTCCAGCAGCACGCGCAGATGTTCCGCCATCCGGCGGAGGGTGGCGGCCTCGAACAGGTCCGTGCGGTAGCTCAACGCGCCCTGGAGTCCCTGGGGTGTCGGAGCCAGGGCCAGCGTCAGGTCGAACTGGGTCGTCTGCTCCTCCTGCTCCAGGGGCAGCAGGCGAAGCGGCGCGGATCCACCTGGCAGCGACAGGGGCTGCGTCGGCGCGTTCTGCAGGGCGATCAGCACCTGGAAGAGCGGCGAGTGGCTCAGGCTGCGCTGGGGTTGCAGCGCCTCCACCAGCTTCTCGAAGGGCGCGTCCTGATGCTCATAGGCGGCGAGCGTGGTGGCGCGCACCTGGGCCAGCACCTGGCGGAAGGGCGCCTTCGCGTCGACGTGCGTTCGCAGCACCAGCGTGTTGACGAAGAAGCCGATGAGCCCCTCCGTGTCCTCGCGCGTGCGGCCGGCGATGGGCGAGCCGAGGGTGATGTCCTCCTGCCCTGCGTAGCGCGCAAGCAGCACCTGCCACGCGGTCACCAGGCCCATGAAGAGCGTGGCGCCCTCGCGCTGGCACAGCGCCTGGAAGGACTCCGACAGCGAGCCCGGCAGGCGCACGGGGACCTGCGCTCCCTGGTGGGACAGGACGCGCGGGCGTGGCTTGTCGGTGGGCAGCTCCAACAGCGGCGGTGCTCCGGCGAGCTGACGGCGCCAGTAGGACAGGTGGTGCTCCAGGGCTTCGTCCTTCAGCCAGTCGCGCTGCCACGCGGCGTAGTCCACGTACTGGACAGGCAGGGGTGCCAGCGTCGAGGGCCGGCCCGAAACATGGGCGCCATACAGCGCGGACAGCTCGCGCACGAGCACTCCCATGGACCACCCGTCGGAGACGATGTGGTGCATGTTCAGCCACAGCACGTGCGCCTCGGCTCCCAAGCGCAGCAGCGACACGCGCAGCAGCGGTCCGCGTGTCAGGTCGAACGGGCGCCGCGCTTCTTCTCGCAGCCGCGCCTCCAGCACCTCACGGGAGGCTTCGCCCAGCTCCACCACGTCCAGTGCGAAGGGCACCTCGGGGAGGATGACCTGGGCGGGCTCTCCGCCTTGGGAGACGAAGACGGTGCGCAGCGATTCGTGGCGGGCGATGAGCGTTGCGAAGGCCTTTTCCAGCGCGGCCACATCCAGCGCGCCCTCCACGCGCAGGGCCAGGAAGATGTTGTAGGCGGCGCTGCCCGGCTCAAGCTGATCAATCAGCCACAGCCGCTGCTGTGAGAACGACAGCGGCAGCGGGCCGGTGCGCGGGACGGGGACGAGCGGCGGCGCGGGAGGCAGGGCCACCACGCCGCGCATGCGCAGCTCCCGGAGGACCTCGCGGGCCCGGCGGAACGCTTCCGCCCAGGTCAGCGTGTGGCCTTCGTGTTCGACGGCGACTGTGTCGGGGTGGCGCAGCGCCTGGGCCTGGAGGAGCCGGTGCAGGGAGGCATCCTCCGCCGAGGCGTTGCCGGCCTCGCTCCAGGAGTGGAGCAGGAGCCCGCGCTCCGCGAGCGTGAGCATGTGAAGCGCGGAGAGGCGGCGCTCCGGAGCGTGGAGGGCGCTGTCCAACAGGACGCGCAGGTGCCCCACCATGTGGCTGGCGGTCGCGGCGTCGAAGAGGTCGGTGTTGTATTCGAGCAGGCCCTTCAGCCCTCCGGCGGTGTCGTTGAGCGCGAGGGTGAGGTCGAACTTCGCCGTGCCGCCCCGGGGCTCCAGCGGCTGAAGCTTCAGGCCCGTGCTCAGCGTCTCCGGCATGGGAGCGTTCTGGTACGCGAGCATCACCTGGAAGAGAGGCGGGCGGCGCGGGTCGCGCTCTGGCTTCAGCGCCTCCACGAGCTTCTCGAAGGGCACGTCCTGGTGCGCGTACGCGCCCAGGGCCACGTCGCGCACGCGCGCGAGCAGCTCGCGGAAGCTCGGGTCGCCGTCCAGTTTCGTGCGCAGGACCAGGGTGTTGACGAAGAAGCCGATGAGCCCCTCTGTCTCCGCCTGCGTGCGGCCCGCGATGGGCGAGCCCACGGAGATGTCCTCCTGGCCGCTGTAGCGCGAGAGCAGCAACTGGAACACGGCCAGCACCACCATGGAGGGCGTGACGCCCTCGCTCCGGCAGAGCGCGTGCATCGCGTCTGACAGCTCACGCGAGAACTGGAAGGGCACCACAGCGCCACGGAAGGTCTGTGTCGCGGGCCGGGGGCGATCCGTGGGCAGCTCCAGGGCCTTCGGTGCGCCGTGCAGTTGCTGGCGCCACCAGCCGAGCTGCGACTCCAGCGCCGCGTCGCGCAGCCAGCCGCGCTGCCAGACGGCGAAGTCCGCGTACTGCACGGGCAGCGGCTTCAGGTGGGGGGCGCGGCTCTCGGCGTGGGCGGCGTACAGCGTGGTCAGCTCCTGGAGCAGCACGCCCATGGACCAGGCGTCGGAGATGACGTGGTGCATGGTGAGCAGCAGCAGGTGGTGTTGCTCGTCCATGCGAACCACGAGGACGCGCCACAGCGGGCCGGCTTCCAGGTCGAAGACCTGTCGTGCCTCGTCGTCGAGGATGGTGCCGAGCGCGCGCTCCGCGTCGGGCAGGGCGCTCAGGTCCATCCACGCGGCGGGCAGCGAGGGGGCGGACGCGATGACCTGGACGGGGCCGGACTCCTGCTCACGGAAGGTGGTGCGCAGGGATTCATGGCGCTGGAGCAGGTCGCGCAGGCCGCGAGTGAGCGCGGGCACGTCCAGGGCTCCTTCGAGCCGCATGACGAACGGGAGGTTGTACGCGGTGCTGTCGGGCTCCAGCTTCGCGAAGAACCACAGCCGCTGCTGGGCGAAGGACAGGGGCAGTCCGCCATCGCGTGGCACCGGCTTGAGCGAGGGCACTGACAACGCGGGACGCACCGGGCCCTGGGACTCCAGGCGCCGGGCAATGGCTTCCACGGTGGGGGCCGCGAAGAAGTCCGCGATGGACAGCTCCGCCTGGAACGCGCGCCGGATGCGCGAGAGGAGCTGCGTGGCGCTGAGCGAGTTGCCGCCCAGGTCGAAGAAGTTGTCCTCGGCGCCGACGGTGCCCGCCTGGAGGACCTCTTCCCAGAGCGTGGTGAGCAGCCGCTCGGTGTCCGTGCGCGCCGGGCGCGTCCGTGCGCGAGTCTGGAAGGTGGAGGGGGCCGGCAGGGCCCTGCGGTCCACCTTGCCGTTGGAGGAGAGGGGCAGGGCGTCGAGGTGGCCCAGGGCCGAGGGCACCATGTAGTCGGGCAGCCGGTGCTTGAGGAAGGAGCGCAGCTCCGCCATGTCCAGGGATGGGGCAGCGACGACGTAGGCCACGAGCCGCTTGTCGCCGGGCACGTCCTCACGGACGACTGCGACGGCTTCGCGGACGTCAGGGTGAGAGCGCAGGGCGGCTTCGATTTCAGGCAGCTCGATGCGGAAGCCGCGCACCTTCACCTGTGCGTCCGCGCGGCCGAGGAACTCCAGCACACCGTCCTCACGCCAACGGGCCAGGTCGCCCGTGCGGTAGAGGCGCGCGCCAGGAGTGGAGGAGAACGGGTCAGGGACGAAGCGCTCCGCGGTGAGGGCGGGCTGGCCCACGTAGCCGCGAGCCAGTCCATCGCCCCCGACGTAGAGCTCTCCCTGGACACCCGGAGGAAGAGGGTGTCCCGAAGCATCCAGCACGTACACCTGGGTGTTGCCCAGGGGGCGTCCCAGCGGGACGGACGTACCTACCTGCGAGGCATGGGTGAAGCGGTGACTGGTGGCGAAGACGGTGGTCTCGGTGGGGCCATAGCCCGCGATGACGGGGAGGCCCAGGAGCTCCAGCACGCGACGCACGTGAGGAGCGGAGACGACGTCGCCACCGGTGAGCACCTGGCGCAGCGAGCGCAGCGCGGGCAGGTGCGAGTCCACCAGTTGGGAGAAGAAGCCCGCGGTGAGCCACAGCGTCGTCACGCCGTGGCGCACCAACACGCGCTCCAACTCAAGCGGGTCCGTCGGCGGGTGGGCGGGGAAGACGGCCAGCTTCGCGCCATGCAGCAGCGCGCCCCAGACCTCCAGGGTGGAGGCATCGAAGGCGAGGGGCGCCATGAGCAGCAGCGTCTCATCGGGCCCAAAGCGAGCGTAGTCGACACCGAGGAGGGTGCGGAGCACGGCGGCGTGAGGCGTGCCGACGCCCTTGGGCCTGCCAGTGGAGCCGGAGGTGAAGTCGATGTACGCGAGGCTCTGGGGCAGGGCGCCCGAGGAGGGCGCATGCGTGGGCAGCGAGTCGAGAGCCAGTTCCTCCAGCACGACGGGCCGCAAGTTCTCGCAAGGCAGCCGCGAGAGCAGCGCGCGAGAGGTGAGGAGGACGTGAGGCCGTGCATCCTCCACCATCGCGTCCAGGCGCGAGCGTGGATAGGCAGGGTCCAGCGGTACGTAGGCCGCACCGGCCTTGAGGATGGCGACGAGGGAGACGACGAGGTCCAGCGAGCGCTCCAGGGCCACGGCCACGCGCGCGTCAGCGGTGACGCCCAGTGAGCGCAGGTGCCACGCGAGCTGATTGGCGCGTGCGTCCAGCTCCCGGTAGGTGAGGCGCGCATCCCCGAACTCGACGGCCACCTTTTCCGGGAAGCGGGCCACCACCTGCTGGAAGACTGATGGCAGCGTGGAGTCACGCGGGTACTCGGCTGCGGTCGCGTTCCACTCCACCAGCACCTGCTGACGGTGTTCATCCGCGAGAACCGTCACCGTGTCACGCGGCTGCGCTGCGGCGCGGGCCGCCCACTCACGCGCGACGTCTTCCAGCGGAACCATGGGCACGGGCCGGGCACGGGCCTCCCGTGGCTTGGTCGGTGACGCAGCCGGCGGCCCCTTGCCTGCGAGCGCCTCGTCGATGAGGCGGGCCACGGCCTCCAGCGTGGGGGACTCGAACAGGCGCCGCAGGGGCAGGTCCACCGTGAAGGTCTGGCGGATCCGGCTGAGCGCCTGCGTGGCCAACAGCGAGTGCCCACCCAGGTCGAAGAAGTGAGCATTCGCTCCGACGCGAGTCACGCCGAGCAGCTCCTGCCACAGCCCCGCCAGGCGCTGCTCGGTGGGGGTGCGTGGCGCCACGTACTCCCGGGGATCGCTTCCCGCCACGTCCGGAGCCGGCAGGGCCTTGCGGTCCACCTTGCCGTTGGTCGTGAGCGGGAGCGCGGGCAGCACCACGACGGCGGAGGGCACCATGTACTCGGGCAGGGCGTCCTTGAGGGCCGTCCGCAGCTCGGTTCCGGTGGCGGTGACACCGTCGCGAAGCACGACGTAGCCCACCAGCCCCTTGCCGCCGGGCCCGTCCTCGCGCGCCACCACCACGGCGTCACGCACCGGGGGCAGCTTCGCCAGCGCGGCCTCGACCTCGCCCAGTTCGATGCGGAAGCCGCGCACCTTCACCTGCGCGTCCGCGCGGCCCACGAACTCCAGCGTGCCGTCCTCGCGCCAGCGCACCACGTCGCCCGTGCGGTACAGCCTCGCGCCCGCTTCGCCAGAGAAGGCATCCGGTACGAAGCGCTCGGCCGTGAGCGAGGGCCGGCCCGAATAGCCTCGCGCCACGCCCACGCCGCCCAGGTACAGCTCACCCTTCACGCCCACGGGCACGAGCCCGCCCCGAGCATCCAGCACGTACGCGCGCACGTTGGCCAGCGGCCGGCCGATGGAGGGCACACGGCCGTCCGCCGTGCACCCGGTGAGCGTGGCCATCACGGTGGCCTCCGTGGGGCCATACGTGTTGAGGAACGTGCGGCCCGGCGCCCACCGCGCCACCACCTCCGGAGGCAGCGCCTCACCGCCCGAGATGACGGTCCGCAGCGCGGGCAGCCCCTCCGGCGCCGTGGCCGCGAGCGTCGCGGGCGTGAGGCTGATCACGGTGAGGGCCTCGTCGCGCAGCAGCGTGCGCAGCGGCTCGCCCGGCATCAGGTCTTCCCGCGGCGCCAGCACCAGCGTCGCGCCGCTGCACAGCGTGGTGAAGATCTCCTCCACCGACAGGTCGAACGACAGGCTGGCGAACTGGAGCACGCGGCTGCCCGGCCCGATGCCGTAGGCCGTGGCCTCATGCGTGACCAGGTTGCAGACGCCCCGGTGCTCGATGGCGGTTCCCTTGGGAGTGCCCGTGCTGCCGGAGGTGTAGAGCACGTATGCCAGGTTCCGCGGCCCCACGCCGGAGGCAGGCGCCAGCACGCTCTTTGCCGCGAGCCGCTCCCCCTCCACGTCCAGGCACAGCGCCCGGGCGCGAGCACCCTCAGGGAAGCGCTCCAGCAGCGGAGCCTGCGTCACCAGCACCGTGGCGCCGCTGTCCTCCAGCATGAAGGCCAGCCGCTCCCGAGGCAGCATCGGATCCACGGGCACCCACGCGCCGCCCGCCTTGAGGATGCCGAGCAGCCCCACGGCCACCTCCAGCGAGCGCTCCACGCTCAAGGCCACCCGCACCTCCGGCCCCACGCCCCGGCGGCGCAGGGCGTGCGCGAGCTGGTTGGCGCGCGCGTCCAGCTGCGCGTACGTGAGCGTCCGCCCCTGGAACCGGACGGCCACGGCGTCAGGTGTCCGCCGCGCCTGCGCCTCGAAGAGCGTGTGCAGGCAGCGGTCCTCCGGGAAGGGCGCGGCATCTCCGGCCCAATCGCGTTGGAGCCGCGCCGCCTCGGCCGCGTCCATCAGGGGCAGGTCACCGACGCGCCGGCCCGGATCCGCGACCGCGCCCTCCAGCAGCGTGCGCAGGTGCGCGAGCAGCCGCTGCATGGTGCCGGGGTCGAAGAGGTCCGTGTTGTACTCCGCCGTGAGGCGCATGCCCTGGGGCACCTCCATGGCGATGAGCGACAGGTCCGTCTTGCTGGTGCGGTTGTCCACCGGCTCCGCATCCAGGACGAGCCCCGGCAACCGCAGCGGCGGCAGGGGCGCGTTCTGCAGCGTCAGCGCGACCTGGAAGAGCGGATTCACGCTCAGCTGGCGCTCCGGCTTCAGCGCGTCCACCAGCTTCTCGAAGGGCACGTCCTGGTGCGCGTAGGCCTCCAGCGTCGTCTCGCGCACGCGGCCGAGCAGCTCGCGGAAGGACGGCTGTCCGGACAGGTCCGTGCGGAAGGCCAGGTAGTTGGTGAACAGCCCGATGAGCCCTTCCAGCTCCGCGCGGCCACGGCCCGCCACGGACGTGCCCACCACCACGTCCTGCTGGCCGCTGTAACGCGACAGCAGCACCTGGAAGCCCGCCAGCAATACGCCGAACAGCGTGTTGCCCTCCGCCAGCGCGAGCGCCTTGAGCGACTCCACCAGCGGCACGGGCAGCACCGCGTGGAGGCGCGCGCCGCGTCCGGAGAGGACCGCCGGACGGGGCCGGTCCGTGGGCAGCTCCAGCACCGCGTCCGGATCCAACCGGCCGCGCCAGAAGGCCAGGTGCGACTCCAGCACCTCGCCTCGCAGGAACTCGCGCTGCCAGCCCGCATAGTCGGCGTACTGCATGGGCAGCGGCGCCAGCGGTGAAGGCCTCCCTTCCGCGAGCGCCGGGTACAGCGCGCTCAGCTCGCGCACCAGCACGCCCATGGACCAGCCGTCCGTGATGATGTGGTGCAGCTTGAGCAACAGCACGTGCTCCAGCGCGTCCAGCCGGTACAGCACGGTGCGCAGCAGCGGCCCCTTCTCCAGGTCGAAGGGCCGGCGCGCCTCCTCCGTGATGAGCCGCAGGGACTCGGCCTCCCGCTCGGGAGCGGGCAGCGACTGCAGGTCCACCAGCGCCAGCGCGAGCTCCATCGCCGGCGCGATGTGCTGCAGCGGCCGGCCATCCTGTTCGATGAACGTGGTGCGCAGCGGCGCGTGACGCCGCACCAGCGCCTGGAGGCTGGCGCGCAGCACCGCCACGTCGAGCACGCCGGAGAACCGCACGCGCACCGGGATGTTGAAGGCCGCGCTGCCCGGGCTCAGGCGGTCCTGGAACCACATGCGCTCCTGGCTGAAGGACACCGGTGCATGCGTGGGGCGGACCTTGCCGCGCAACAGCTCCGCCAGCCGCGCCCGCTTCTGCTCCGGGGTCAGCTCCGCGCCAATACCTTCCCCTTCAAATGTCCCCATGTTTCGAGAATATCCGGTCAGCGCGGGTCACTGGGTAAAAGCGACCCACGGCGATATTCCCGAGAATTTCGACGCAGCGCGCCCGACCAGGCGCGTCGTGCGGCGCGGGACGACGACGCGCGGGCGGGGCATTTCGCCCCAGTCCTCCCGCCACCCGGAGGAGAAACAATGCCGGTGATTTGGGACGGCCCGGGGAGGGGCCGTCCCAACGGCGCGGGTTACTTCTTGCCGGCTGGCGTGCCCGGCGCGGGCGTCGCGGGAGGCGCGCCGGGGCCGGGGACGGGCTCGGTGCCGGGCGGCGGCGGCTGGCCGTGGGGCACCACCGTCTCCTTCGGCCCGGTCTCCACCTCCGACTTCACCAGCTTGAAGTCCACGCGCCGGTTCTTCGCGCGGCCCAGGGCCGTGTCGTTGCTGGCGATGGGCCGGTCGAACCCGAAGCCCTCGGACGTGAGGCGCTTGCGGTCGATGCCCTTCTTCACCAGGTAGTCGAGCACCGACTTCGCGCGCCGGTTGGACAGGTCCATGTTCAGCGCGCGCGAGCCCTTGTTGTCCGTGTGCCCTTCAATCTGCACCGGCCCCAGCGTCGGGTTCTTGTTGAGCACCGTCGCCACCTCGTCCAGCAGCGGGTACGACTGCTTCTGGATGATCGCGGAGCCGGTCTCGAAGAGGATGTTGCCCTTGATGCGGATGCGGTCGGACTCCACCACCACGTAGGGCGGGGCGTCGTACGGGCAGCCGTTGTTCTCCGGCGGTCCGGCCACGTCGGGGCAGTCGTCCTCGCCGTCCGGAATCTCGTCGAGGTCCGTGTCCGGGCAGCCGTCGAAGTCCTTCGGGCCGGGCACCAGCGGGCACTTGTCCAGCCGGTCGACGACGCCGTCGCCGTCGGTGTCCTTGTCCGGCTCCACCGGGCAGCCCTTGTTCTCCTTCGGGCCGGGCTTGTTGGGGCACGCGTCCTCGCCGTCCGCCACGCCATCGCCGTCGTTGTCCGGATCCGGGCAGCCGTCTTCGTCCGCGAAGCCGTCCTTGTCCTCGGGCAGCGTGGGGCAGCGGTCGCGCACGTCGGGCACGCCGTCGCCGTCCGAGTCCGGGCCCTCGTCCTTGAAGGTCTTGTCGTAGCGCACGGCCAGCATCACCCGCAGGGCCTCGCGGCCGTAGCCAGTGGTGGCGTTGAGGCCGCGGCCCACGTCCAGCTCCACGCCCCAGTCGCCCCACACCTTCGCGCGAGCGCCCACCAACAGCTCCCACGGCGACTTGAGCGAAGCCGCCTGGTCGAAGTTGAAGGGGCGCGCCAGCGGCGTGCGCAGGTGCATCTCCGCGGTGGCCTTCACCTCGTGCAGCCGGCTGATGTCAGGCAGGTCCACGATGCCGCCCGCGCCCAGCGTCAGCTCGTCGTCCACGCGCAGGTTGAGGTACTGCGCGGCGGGGCGGATCAGCACGCCCGCGTTGCCCAGCACGCGCACCGGGCCGAACTTCCGCTCCACCGCCAGGCGCGGGGCCACGACCACGCCGCGCTCACCCGTGAAGCTCTGCGCGCTGCCCGTGGGCAGCCGCACCTCCGCCACCAGCGAGAGCCCCACCGGGAAGTGGTTCGGGTTGAGCAGGCTCACGCGCGGCAGCACGCGGATGTCGCCCAGCGTGGTGCTGCTCACGCCCGCGGCGCCGGGGAAGTTCGGGGAGTTCAGCGCGTCCCCGAGGAGCGAGAAGTTGTCGCCCTGCACCAGCGTGACGGGCAGGTCCACGCCCAGCTCCAACCGCTCCAGCAACTGGTAGGAGAACAGCAGGTGCGCGTCCAGCCGGTACGGCAGCAGGTCCCCCAGCTTGTCGTCACCCAGCTTCAACGCGAGGATTCGCCAGTTGAAGTCCAGGAGCAGCGCGCCCCGGTAGCTGCCCACCGGCTCCACGGTGGCGCCCTCCAGTCCAATGCCGCTGTCCTGCGCGGGCGTCGGTTTCACCGGGACGGCGTCGAAGCCGCGGGAGAAGGGGTCTGGCTGGGCGTGGGCCGCTGCCGTGGTGAGCAGCAGGCCCAGGAGCGCGAGTCGCAGGGCCGCGCCGCACGCGGACCGGCTCCACGAAGGTTCGGAGTCGGGGCATTGCATCCTGAGGCTCTTAGCACCCACCTCCTCCCGCCGGAAGAAAACCCACCCTCCGCGTGCGCGCTACAGCTCCATGCCATTTCTACACATGCGGGATGCGTGGCTGTGTTTCAGGGGGTGTTGCTCAAGACACACTTCCAGGCTGCCCCGGCGCTCGAAAAGAGCTCGAGCGCCGGGAGGAGCGCGGACCTCAGCGCTCCATGAACTGCGCCGCCGGGACGACCTGGATGGCGTCCGGGCGCACCGGCAGCTTCTGCTGGATGAGCGTCTCATCCAGCTTGAGCAGCTCCGGCGTCTTGGGCGACGCATAGGTGATGGGCGATGGCGCGCCTGACTTCAGCTGCTGCGTCAGCCCCTGCGCGTCCTCCGTCACGTAGACGAACGCCAGCTTCTCCGGCGGGAGCTGGCGGCGCACGGCGGCCTGCACGGACTCCGGCGTCATCGTCTTCAGCGCCTCGCGGTACGCGTCCAGGAAGTCCGGCGTGCCGTAGTAGAGCGAGTCGATGGCGTAGCCCAGCCGCCGCTGGTCCGTCTGCTCCCACAGGCGCGTGTAGCCCTGGAGGAAGCCGCGGACCAGGTCGAAGCGGTCCTGCGAGAGGGGCTCCTTCGACATGCGCTCCAGGAAGTACACCGCGCCACGCGTGGCGAACACGGCGTTGGCGGGCACCACGGGACGCAGCCAGAGCGAGATGTCCTGCTGCGTGCGCACCAGGTTGGTGCGGTTGAAGGTGCCGTTGCCCCGGTCCTCGATGAAGTGCTCGGCGTAGGCGTAGTCGCCGTAATTGAGGCCGCGCTGCTCCCGCAGCTCGTTGAAGAGCACGCCGATGAACTGGCGGTGCTCGCCCAGGTTCGACAGCGCGAACGCCACGGGGAAGAAGTCCGGGTCTCCGCGGCGCAGCGGCGTGACGAAGCCCATGCTCACGGCGGTGGAGAGCGCGGGCTTCTGGAGGATGAGCGTGCGCCCCGCGGACGACGGCACGGGGGGCAGCTCCACCCGGGGCGCGCCCGTGGCGGGCAGCGCGCCCAGGCGCGAGGTGACGGTCTGCTGGAGCTTCGCATCCACCGGGCCCGCGAGCCCGATGACGAGCCGGTCCTGCGTGAAGACGCGGCGCGCGTGCGCCTTCACGTCCTCCAGCGTGAGGGACTGCAGCCCCTGCACGGTGCCGCCGGTGAAGTGGGCGTAGGGGTGCCCCGCGTAGAGCAGCGCGTCCAGGCCCACCTTGCCCAGCGTCTCGTCGTCCTCGCTGCGCAGGCCGTTGCGCACGGCGTTGAGCGCGTTGGCGCGCTGGCGCTCGAACTCCGCGGAGTCGAAGCGCGGCGCGAGCAGCGTGTCGGTGAAGATCTCCAGGAACGCGGGCAGGTAGTCCTGGTGGACGCGGCCGGAGAGGGTGGTCATCTCCTTGTCGGTGAAGACCTTGAGCTCCGCGGCCATGGGGTAGAGCGCTTCCAGGAGCTGCGCGGCGGTGAGCTTCTGCGTGCCGCCCTCCGCCATCAGCTTCGCGGTGAGGGCGGTGAGCCCCTCCTTGCCCTTCGGGTCGTCGATGGAGCCCGTGTGGAAGACGAGCCGCAGGCTGACGATCGGCGTGTCCGGCCGGGCCTGCACCACGAGCTGCATCGGCTGTGGCTGCTTCAGCGGCACCGCGGGCACGGCGCCCGGCTCCGCCTCCAGGGGCGCGGGCTTCTCGGGCGGGGGCGGCGGCGGAGCCTCCGGAGCGGGCTTGGGCGCGGAGGCGCAGCCGGCGAGCGACAGCGCGGCGGCCAGGACAAGCGACACGGTGGCGTGGGTCTTCATCACGGCGTCCCTCCGGCGGAGACCTTGGGGGTGAGGGTGAGGACGGTGAGGTTGGTGTCCTTGAGGTACTTCTTCGCGAACGTGGTGAGCTGCTGGGGCGTCACGGTGCCCAGGAACTTCAGGTAGCTGGCGAGCGCATCCGGGCGGCCCATCACGCCCGCGTAGAGGGCCAGGTCGATGGCCACGTCGCGCGGCGTCTCCATGTCCATCAGCAGGCCGTAGCGCAGGTGGTCCTGGATGGCCTTCACGCGCGCGGGGTCCACCTTGCCGTCGGCCAGGGTCTTCACCTCGCGGCGCAGCACGGCGTCCACGTCGGCGCGGTACTTCTCGTCCTGGAGCGTGACGTCGATGGGGAAGAGGTACGGGTCGCGGTGGGGCGTGGTGTAGACGTTCACCGACTCCACGTACTGCTTCTCCAGCACCAGCTCCTTGTACGCGGGGCTGGTGTCGCCCACGAGGTACTCGGCGAGGATGGCCTGGATGGAGGCGTCGGGGGTGTCCGCGCGGGCCGCGGGCGTGTGCCACGCGAGCACGTGGCGCGGCTGGGTGGGCTGCGGCCAGTCCACGTGGACGGAGCGCTGCTTCGTCTGCTCGGGCTCGGTGGGGATGGTGACGTTGGTGGGCTTGGGCTGCCAGTTGCCGTAGGCCTTCGTCACCTGGGCGACCACCTGCGCGTCGTTGAAGTCACCGACGATGAAGATGAGGGTGTTGGCGGGCGTGTACCAGCGCTCGAAGAACGAGCGGCTGTACGCATACGCCTGGGGCATGGCCTTGACGTCCTCGTAGAAGCCGAGCGTGGTGTGCTGGTACGTGTGGCGGGTGAAGGCCGTCTTCGCCAGGGCCTCCTCCAGCTTCAGGTCCGGGCCCGCGGCGTTCTTGTGGTACTCGCCCAGGACGGCGAGCGCCTCCGTCTGGAAGGACGGCTCGGAGTACTCCAGGTGCTGGAAGCGGTCCGCCTCCAGGTTGATGAGCTTCTCCAGGCCGGCGGTGGGGCCGTACACCTGATACACGGTGATGTCGTCGGTGGTGAAGGCGTTGTCGTCGAAGCCGAAGCCGCCGAGGATGCGCTCGCGCTGGCCCTCCGGGTTCGCCTTCGTCCCCTTGAACATCATGTGTTCGAAGAAGTGGGCGAAGCCGGTGCGCCCGGGCTCCACCTCGTTGCGCGAGCCCACGCGCACGGCGGTGACGTACGCGACGATGCCGGGCGAGTTGAACGGCACGCGCACCACGGTGAGCCCGTTGGGCAGGCGCGTGGTGTTCATCGTGTAGGGGAAGAAGCGGGAGGCGTCTGAAGGCTGCTGTGCCAGCGCCGGCAGCGCCGGCATCAGGAGCAGCAGCAGGAGGGGCAACAGGCGGCGCATGCGCGGACCCTTTCGTTGCCGGGACGCGCCCCTGTGCTGGAGCGGACGGTCCCGGGAGGAACGCGGGACCTTACGCTGGAGGTAGGCCGGATGGGGGAGGCTTTCTGATGGCGCCTGTCGTCTGCGCGCCAGAGTCGCGCCTCACACGCTGATGACGATCTTCCCGAAGTGGCCGCCGGACTCCATGTACTGGAGGGCCTCGCGCGCCTGGGCGAAGGGGAAGACGCGGTCGATGACGGGCCGGGTCTTCTCCTGGGACATGGCCTTGAGCATGCCCTCGAACATCTCGCGGCTGCCCACGTAGGTGCTGATGACGCGCAGCCCCTTGGTGCCGGTGGCGGCGGGGTCCGGCTTGCCGGGGGCGCCGGTGAGCAGGCCGATGAGCGCGATGTGGCCGCCCGCCTTGGTGGCCGTGATGGAGCGCGGCAGCGTGCCCGCGCCGCCCACCTCCAGCACGTGGTCCACGCCCTGGTTGCCGGTGAGGGTGAGCACCTCCTGCTCCCAGTCCGGCGTGCGGCGGTAGTTGACGAGCCCTTGCGCGCCCAGCTCCTTCGCGCGCTGGAGCTTGTCGTCCTGGCTGGAGGTGATGATGACGCGCGCTCCGAGGAGGCGGGCGAACTGGAGCGCGAAGACGGACACGCCCCCGGTGCCCTGCGCGAGCACGGTATGCCCCCGCTTGAGGCCGCCCTGGGGGATGAGCGCGTTCCAGGCGGTGACGGCGGCGCAGGGGAGGGTGGCGCCCTCCTCGAAGGAGAGCCAGTCCGGCAGGTGCACGAGCCCTTCGGCGTCCACGCAGACGTACTCCGCGAGGACGCCGGGGACGCTGCCGCCGAGCGCGTGGGCGACCCGCTCCGGGGTGCGCTCACCGTCGGTCCAGACCTGGAAGAAGGTGGGGGCGACGCGGTCGCCGGGCTTCACGCGGGTGACGCCGGGGCCCACGGCGACGACCTGGCCAGCGCCGTCAGAGCAGGGGATGAGGGGCAGCTTGAGGCCGGGGTAGGTGCCCCGGGCGATGATGAGGTCGCGGTAGTTGAGGGAGACGGCGTGGATGCGGACGAGCGCCTGGCCGGAGCCCGGCTGGGGCTGGGGCGCCTCCACGAGGTTCCAACTGGAGGAGCCGGTGGGAGTCTTCAGCTCGTACGCCTGCATGGAAGTGTCTCCAGTGAGGGGCCTGCCCGAGGAGCAGGCAGGGGAGGGGATGTAGCAGGGGCGACCGTCGTGGCCTCAGGAGGATTGACGGGGGGCGTTCAGCGGTTAATGTAGGTCGAGTGCGGAGCCGTTGGGGCCGCATGACGTACATCGAACCGGGGGCGACCTGGCTTCGACGGGGGCAATGACGTTCGAGACGCGTGCCGAGCTTGTTGGGTGCTCGTAAAACTTCCGACAACAACACAAAAGCCAACGACAACGTTGAGCTCGCGCTGGCTGCCTAACTAGCAGTCTCTAGTGCGCGGTCCCCCTGCTCTCGGTCCGTGGGGTAGGGATGGGCCGTCATAATGCGGACTGGCTGCCGAGGGTGCCTGGGCCCGAGGCGGCGAGACCTTTCCAGGACCGGCATCAGGTATCCCGTCCGTGGGAGCCCTGGTGACGTAGCAAATCGCGGACTACGCACGTAGGGTCGAAGAGCCGACGGCTTTCGGACGAGGGTTCGATTCCCTCCGCCTCCACTTGAAAGGGCCCGTAATCCTCAGGGATTACGGGCCCTTTCATTTTCCACCGCACGGCCGGTGCCCCTGTCTTGCCCCACGCCAGCAAGGGCGTGTCGAGGCCTGGGGCCACGTCCCGCTTCACCGGCCGCTGGCCGTTGTGGGGGACCACGAAGCCTCGGCCGCCAAGCGTGATGCGCGGCTCCAGCGCAGGGGCTCATCCTGGAATCATTCGCGTGGCTTGCGAACGTTCTTGCACGAATCGACACCTACCCGGTTCGAGCTCACGCGCTTTACGTTCGTGACATTCGTCCGCTGACGCTCGGACACCTACGCTGGTTCTGCACCGGGACATCGGCTCGGACAGGGCTCGCAAGCGCCCGCTCGAAGCGCGCCGAGTCTTCGCAAAGGATCGGGCATCAATCCACGCCGATTACCCTTCAGCCTTCGAGCCTGACGTCACGGTTGAGATTGGCTTTCCATGCAAGTCTGGCTTCGCGCCGCCGGCCCCAAAGGGCAAAGAGGTGTTTCCCTTTGGACGGAGGTTGGGTCTATCTGGTTATGGAGGTTTTACATGTTGATGGTTGTTGATAGGGATGGCCTGGGCTCCCGTGGCCCGATTGAGGAGTTTGTCCCGACAGGTGTGGTTCCCTCTCAATGCCGGAGTGGAAATGAATATCTGGATCAGGATGTCGAGTCGAATGGCTGGTTTGGTCGTTGCGATGGCCATGGGCGTGCTTGGATTGCTCCCTGCTCACGCATTGGCGAGTGGTTGCGAGGAGGCCAATGCATGGGTGGCGCAGCATGCGGATTCGCTCCCTAGGACATATGCTGAATTCATTCAGCAGCCAATGATGTATCGAAAGGCTATCTATTCCGCATCGTCGCCTGAGACGAAGGCGGCGCTCTGGAGGGCCCACCTTGAGCAGTACCTCCAGGAGCATCCCGCGCTGAACTCTAAGCAGGTGGAGTTCATTCAACAGGCAATTGCCACGCTGACGCCCGAGTTCTTTCAGAATGCTACCGCGGCCAGCGGTTCGTACCAGATTGGTGCCTTGAAGACGCGCGGCTCAGAGGTCTTCACGAAGGACGAACTCGCGAACATCATCGCGCAGCTCGGCCCCGAAGAGGCTGCTGCGGTGCCAGGAGTCCAGTGTTCCTGTTCGACGGCATCTGACTATTGTGGCTCCGGCCATAAGTGCTACTCCGCCAATTGCGATCAGGTTAATGGTTGCGGAACTTTGTGGTCTTACAAGTGTAATGGGATTTGCTACGTGCCGTAGTCTACGTGTTCCTCGAAGCGCGGTTGCTTGTCGGAGGCGACATGTCCTGCGGGTGAGGCGGAGCAGGGCCTCATCCCGCAGTTGGCGTATCCGCCCCCACCGGCACCAGCTCACGGGGGAGTCTTCTGCCGCCGGTCACCATGGCGGCGTGATCTGGGCGCGGCAGGGGCCAGGTGCGCACTCGCCGTGGGCAACCCCAGGTGCTCCAGAATCGCTCTCGCCCCTCCTGCTCCCCTCACGTGCGCGAACACGTCCAGGGCGAACGTCCTCTTCAGCAGCCCGGCTCAGCCCCAACGGGGTGTGCGCTCCTTCACCATCACGGCCGAGGCGGCCTCTCTCGACATGGCGACCGCCTCCCATGATGGCTTCCTGTCCTTCGCTCCTGGAGGGCTGCTCAATGCCGCCATCGCCGCACTGAGCACATCCTTTGCGTGACGGCTTGCATGGGCTCGCGCTGCTCGCGCCATGTCTCGGTGAACCCAGGTCCAGGGCGCGCTCCTGACAGTGAACACTGTCGGGGAGCGCCCCCTCCCCCCAGGGCAGATCCTGGCCTTGCGCGTGTTTGGACATGCACAGCGGCGTGAGGCATTGGGCCGCGCGTCGCGCGCGCGGTGGTTAGCTGCTGCACGCCCCACTCAGCCGCCCCAAGAGGAGTGCCCCATGCGCTTGCGCGCCGTCCTGATGTCCCTTGCCTTCCTATCCCTCCTATCCTTCGCGGGGCCCGCGCGAGGACAGGAGTCCGTGGAGCCCACGGCCCCAAGCGAAGATCCGGTCCCGGGTCCGGCGGAGAGCGCCTCGCCGCAAGCCTCTCCCACGGCGTCCCAGTTCCCTCCGGCCTTCCCCGGCCAGACGAACGCCCCTGCCGTCACATCACAGACCCGCTATCAGGTCACGCAGGTGGCCTCTGGCTTCGACTATCCCTGGGCCGTCGCCTTCCTTCCGGACCGGCGGATGCTGGTGACGGAGAAGCACACCGGCAACCTCTTCATCGTCACGCCCGAGGGCGTGAAGTCCCCTCCCATCGCGGGCCTGCCCCCCGTGGATGGCAGGGATCAAGGCGGCCTGCTGGACGTGGAGGTGTCACCCGACTTCGCCACGAGCCGCCTCATCTTCTGGACCTATTACGAGCCGCGCGCGGCCGGCAACGGGCTCGCGGTGGGCCGCGGGAAGCTCAAGGAGGGCCCGCAGCCCCGCATTGAAGCGCTGCGGATCATCTTCCGCATGAAGCCCACGCTCGACTCGACGATGCACGCAGGCGGGCGTCTGGTGTTCCATCCCGACGGTACCCTGTTCGTCACCCTGGGGGAGCGCTCCATCCTCCCGGGCCGCGTCCAGGCCCGAAAGCTGAACAGCCACTTCGGGAAGACGGTCCGCATCAACCCCGACGGCACGGTGCCCGCGGACAACCCCTTCGTGAATCGCAGCGACGCGCGGCCGGAGATCTATTCCCTGGGCCACCGCAACGTCCTGGCCGCCGCGCTCGACAGCCAGAACCGCCTCTGGGAGGTGGAGATGGGGCCGCTCGGAGGGGACGAGCTCAACCTCATTGGCGCGGGCAAGGACTATGGCTGGCCCACCATCGGCTACGGCAGGGAGTACTCCGGCGCGCCCATCCACCAGAGCGCCCAGGGCCCGGGCATGGAGCAGCCGGTCTACTTCTGGGATCCGGTCATCGCTCCCTCCGGGATGACCATCTACTCCGGGAACCTCTTCCCGGAGTGGAAGGGCAACTTCTTCATCGGCGGGCTGGCCGGTCACGCCCTGGTGCGCCTGGTGATGAAGAACGACCGGGTGCAAGGCGAGGAGCGGATGCACCCCGCGGGGAACGCCCGCATCCGCGACGTCGTGCAGGGCCCTGAAGGCGCGCTCTATCTGCTCACGGATGAGCCGACGAACGGCCGACTGCTCAAGATAACGCCGCGCTGAGTGTCCTCCGTCGCATCACTGTCCGCCCGTCGTCGTTGCCCCTGCATGGGGAGCCGATGGTGTACGCAGTGCGCTTGTCTACGATGGCTCGCACTCGCAACCAATACACGGGGGGTGGACTGTGCTGTTCCGTGCGTGGCGTTTCGCAGTCATGGCCGTATGGGCATTCACGGCGACGGCCGGGGCACAGTCCCTGGACCCGGCCGTCGCAGGTCAATGGACGCCCGTCCAGAACTGGCCCTATTCCGCAGTGCACACCCATCTCCTGCCAACCGGCAAGGTGATGTTCTTCTCCGAGTTCGCGGACGGCGACAACCCGACGCTGTGGGACCCGCAGACCAACGCCATCACGGCCCTCCCCAAGGCGGGCTACAACATCTTCTGCGCGGGGCACGCCTTCCTGCCGGACGGCCGCCTGCTCGTGGCGGGGGGGCACATCACGGACGACTCGGGGCTCCCCTACGCCACCATCTTCAATCCCTTCACCAACACCTGGACGCGGCTGCCGAACATGAACGCCGGCCGCTGGTACCCCACCGTCACCGCGCTCCCCAACGGAGAGATGCTGGTCATCGGCGGGGCCAAGGAGGACACGAGCAAGAACCTGATTCCACAGGTCTGGCAGCCGTCGAAGAACGCATGGCGCAACCTGACCGGCGCGAGCCTCGAGCTCATGTATTACCCGTGGATGTTCGTCGCGCCCAACGGCAAGCAGTTGATGGCGGGGTACTGGAAGCCGGCGCGCTTCCTGTCCACCGAAGGCACGGGCTCGTGGACCACCGGGCCGCGCACCCAATACGCGAACAGCCGCAACGCGGGCAGCGCGGCCATGTATGACGAGGGCAAGGTCATCATCACTGGCGGAGACAATCCTCCGACGAACAACGTGGAGGTCATCGACCTCAACGCGGCGAACCCCGTCTGGCGCACGGTGGCCCCCATGAAGTACGTGCGTCGCCAGCACAACTCCACGCTCCTTCCCGACGGGACGGTGCTCGTCACCGGCGGCCACAGCGGTCCTGGGGTCGACAACCCCCGCTTCCCCCGCTACGAAACCGAGCTGTGGAACCCCACCACCGAGACCTGGTCCGAGCTCGCTCCCAGCTCCGCCTATCGTGGGTATCACTCCACGACCCTGCTCCTGCCGGATGGGCGGGTGCTCTCCGCGGGCAGCCGCGGCGTGCGCACCATGCAGGTGTTCTCTCCGCCGTATCTCTTCAAGGGCACCAGGCCCACCATCACCACCGCGCCCACTTCCGTGGCCTATGGCGAGAAGTTCCAGGTCACGACGCCGAACGCGGCGGCCATCTCCAAGGTGTCCTGGATCCGGCTGGGCTCGGTCACGCACGCGTTCGACGAGAATCAGCGCTTCCAGTGGCTGAAGTTCACGGCAGGCAACGGCGTGCTCACCGTCACCGCGCCCACCAGCGCGAACGGGGCCCCGCCGGGTCACTACATGCTGTTCCTGCTCAACGCCAATCGCGTTCCCTCGGTGGCGAAGATCATCCGCATTGGCGGAGGCACCTCGACGTCAGACCCCACGGAGCCGCCGCCCAACTCCGGTTTCACCGCGGTGGCCTTCGGCGCGGAGTGGAAATACAACGACAGCAACGTGGACCCGGGGCCCGGATGGACCGCGCCCACCTTCGATGACTCCGCCTGGAAGAAGGGGCCGGGGCAGCTCGGCTATGGCGACGGCGACGAGGCGACGGTGCTGACCGCGAAGACGCCTCGCCAGCCCAGCGTGTATTTCCGCCACAAGTTCATGCTGCACGGCATGGTGGACGCGGCCACGCTCAAGGTGCTGTATGACGATGGCGTCGTGGTCTGGCTCAACGGCACCCAGGTGTTCTCCAAGCTGGTGGACAACATCGCGCACAGCGCCTACGCCCAGGGCACCAGCGCCGACAATGCGATCAGCGAAGGCTCCATCCCCGGCGCTCGCTTCGTGATGGGGGAGAACACGCTGGCCGTCATGGTGAAGCAGGCGAACGCGACGTCCAGCGACACCTCTTTCGATCTGGAACTCAAGGTCGTCACGGAGGAGGACGCGCACTCCTCCCTCCTCCTGGAGAGCCCCAACGGCGGAGAGACGCTGCGCCCTGGAAACGTCCAGACGCTGCAATGGATGACCCATGGCGCGGGCATCAACACCGTTCAGCTCCAGTTCTCACCCAACAATGGGAAGGACTGGACGACCGTCAAGACGGGCATCGCCAATACCGGCTTCTATGACTGGACGGTGCCGAACACGGAGACGTCCGCGGGCCTGCTGCGGATCTCGGACTCGGCGCGGGCGGACGTCTCCGACCAGACTGACGGGGTCTTCACCATCTCCGCGAGCCCGAAGTTCCGGGCCATTGGCTTCGGTGAGTACTGGAAGTTCGATGACCGCAACGTGGATCCGGGCAGCGCCTGGACGTCGCTGAACTTCAACGACAGCGCGTGGCGCTCGGGCCCCGGCAAGTTTGGCTACGGGGTGGGGGACGAGCACACGGTGCTCAACAAGACGAACCCCAGTCAGCCCACCCTGTACTTCCGCAAGAAGCTCACCCTGGTGGACGCCATCCGCTCCGCCAGCATCCGCGTGCAGCATGACGATGGCGTGGCGATCTGGGTGAACGGAAGGCTTGTGTACTCCCGGTACATGGACAACGGCTTCGCCCACGGGGTCTTCGCGAGCGGCGTCTTGAAGGACCCCATCATCAGCACGGCCACCTTCGACGGCGCTCCGTTCGTGGTGGGGGAGAACATCATCGCGGTGATGGTGAAGCAGGCGAACGGTGAGTCACACGACGCGGCGTTCGACCTGGAGCTGAACCTGGAGGCGAAGTAGCAACGCCGGATGCGCTCGGGGCGTGACTCCCCGGGCGCATCCCCTGGACGTCCGTCGGCTTCGGCCTCGCGGCTCGACTCGCCAGCCGTCGCTTCGGTGCTCTCCGGAACGACGCGGGTTCAGCGGCTCACCGGCGGACGCGCGTTTGTGGCCTACCCGTAGGGCGTTTCCTTGTGGCGCTGGAAGGGGTACGCCAGCTGGCCCAGATAGGTCTCCGGCGGCTGGAACTTCGTGGTCCCGTACTTCGAGGGCCAGTGGTCCGGCATGTACGCGGTGCCGAAGATGACGTCGATGAACGACAGGAAGACGGCGAAGTTCTTGTCGATGCCTTCGTCATCCGACGTGTGGTGCCAGTGGTGGAACTCCGGCGTCGCGAAGATCCAGCGCAGGTAGGGCCAGCGGTGGCTGACGTTGGCGTGGATGTACACCGCGTGGAAGGACACGAAGACCAGGTAGCCGTAGATGGCGGACGGGTGGAAGCCCAGGAGGAACACCGGCACGAAGCCCGCGAAGCGGTTGACCAGGGTGTCCACCAGGTGGCTGCGTGAGGCGGCCAGCCAGTCCATCTGCAGCGGCGAGTGGTGGATGGCGTGGAAGTTCCACATCCACCCGAAGGTATGGAAGGCCCGGTGCACCCAGTAGCTCACCAGGTCGATGACCAGCAGGATCTCGAAGAACTGCAGCCAGATGGGCTGCGCGGCCACGTGCGCCTGGAAGTCGAGCTTCACGGCCCAGGACAGGAACACCTGCACGGGGATGAGCACCGCGAAGGAGATGAGCTGCACGCCCACGTGGCTGACGAAGAAGTGCTTGAGGTCGGTCTGCCAGCCGGTGCGGAAGATCTTCTGCTCGTGCAGCCCCCACAGCCGCTCCATGGGGATGAACACCAGCCCGAGCACCAGCAGATCCAACGCGAAGAAGTCCAGGCCCGCGCTCATCGCGCGCGGCGTATGCGTCAGGGGCTCCGCCTCGCTGCCTCCCAGAAGCAGCGCCACCAGCGCCAGCACCATGGCGATGCCGCCGTGCGCCTTGGAGCGCAGGGTCATCACGCTGAAGGTGCCCAGCAGGAAGGTGGCGACGATGGACACCTGGAGGATGCCCCGGAAGACCTCCAGGTGCTCTACGTAGAAGGCCCGGCCATCGTTGGATACGAGCACGTGGGGGAACAGGAAGCAGAACTCCGCGACCACGCAGAGCACGCCCAACAGCCCGCCCGTGACACCGGCGCGCTTGCCCAGGTCGATGCGCCGGGCGGGAGCAAGAAGCATTTCCAAGGAGGACCGTCCAGAAGGAGTGTGGCGAGGCGTGAGCCTACACCACCCTCATGAGGGGCCCAGGCCCTCTGGTCCCGGCCGCGGAACAACGGCGAGCGGCGCTTCTCGATGGGGCCGTCGAACGTATTGGTACACCTGAGGGAGAGCAGGGCGAGCACATCGCACGGCATGGTGCGCTCGTGAAGACGGTGCTCACGGTGTCTTCTTCACCGGCGCCTCACGGAGCCACCGCCTGGTGGAGCCTCCGCGCGAAGAAGGACAGGATCTCATCTCGCGCCGCGAGGGTCGGCTCTCCGGCCGCGTCGATGAGGTGCGCGGTCACGACGCTGTGCGCGCCACCGACGATCCGTTCGAAGAAGGGTGGGGGGGTGGGATTCGCGGCTGAAGAGGGCAGCACCTTGGAGTGGAAGCGAGGCCCCAGCGCTTCGGCGTACGCGGCGAAGCGCTGCGCCGTGCAGAAGCGGTCGCCGTCGAAGCGGTACGCGAGCACCGTGAGGTCCTCACGCTCGAGCCGCTCCTTCACGGCCGCGGCTTCCTCGGGAGCGATCTGAATCGCGCCCGGGTTGTCGAGCGGCAGCGAGGGCTGACACAGGACGGGCGCCAGCACCGCGGGCTCGAGCATCATGCTGAGCGCGAAGTTGCCGGTGAAGCACATGCCGATGGCACCCACGCCCGGTCCTCCACATTCCTGGTGGGCGAGGCTCGCGAGCGCTCGCAGCCACTGTGTCACCGGGCTTGACGCATTCGCCGCGAACGCGCGGAACTCCGCGCTCACGCAGGCCTTCTTCATCACGGCGAGCCCCGCCTCCGCCTGCGGATAGGCCCCATCCCTCCCGAACAACGACGGCATGTAGACCGTGAAGCCGGCGTCCCGGACCCAGCGCGCGAAGCGCGCGACGTGAGGGCTGATGCCAGGCATCTCGGCCATGACGATGACCGCGGGACCTCGACCGGCGACGTAGACGGCGCGCGGGGTCGACTGAAGCGTGAGCGTGCGTCGCTCGAAGTCATCCAGGGGATCGTCGGCGGTGGGCTCGAGAGCGGGAGGAGTCATGCCCGGACGATGATGGAACCCTCCCTGCCGAGCCAGTGGCGACACTGACAAGTTTCGGTCTACTCTTGCCACGCATGATCCTGCATGTCGTGCTGGATGGCGTGGCCGAGGGCCCGCTGGGTGTCGGCCTCGATGTGATCAACACGGCCACGCGCCTCTTGGAGGCAGGACTCGTCCCGGGCGCTCCACGCGCGAACCCCCTGCGGCAACGCGTGGTGTCGCTGGACGGCCGCCCGGTCCGCTCCGGCACGGGACGCTCCGTCAGCGTGGACGGCGCGCTGAGCCTGCGAAGCGTGAAGGCGGGAGACGTGCTGCTGGTGCCCGGACTCTCCGCGGCCAGCGAGCGCGCCGTCGAACAGCTGCTCTCCCGCGCCGACACCGCGCGCGGCATGGAGCTGCTCGCGCGAGCGGCGTCGAAGGGGGCGAGGGTCGCGGCATCGTGCTCGGCGACCTTCGTCCTGGCGGCGGCGGGGCTCCTCGCGGGACGCAACGCGACGACGACCTGGTGGCTGGTGCCTGCGTTCGTGCGCCGCTTCCCCCAGGTCACCGTCCGCGCGGACCGGATGGTCATCGAAAGTGACGGCGTCCTCACCGCGGGTTCAGCCTTCGCGCATGCCGACCTGATGCTGGCCATCGTCGCGCGCGTCGTGAGCCCGTCACTGGCGCACCTGGTGGCCCGCTACCTCGTGCTCGACGAGCGCGTTTCACAGGCCCGCTACATGGTGATGGAGCACCTGCGCGTCTCGGACCCGGTGCTTCGCTCGGTCGAACGGTTCATCGTCGCGAACCTCGGCCGGCAGTTGACGCTGGAGGAACTCGCCCGCGCCGCCGCCACGTCCCCGCGCACGCTCGCGCGACGGGTCAAGGCCGGCCTGGGCATGACGCCGCTCGAGTTCGTGCAGCGGGTCCGCGTGGCGCATGCCTCCCACCTCCTGGAGACGACCCGGGACTCGGTCGAGGACGTCGCCGCCCGGGTGGGCTACGCGGACGCGGCTGCCTTTCGACGCGTATACCGGCGGTACGCCGGCGAGAGCCCCCGCGGCAGACTGCCGAGGAGCTCCCGTCAGGGATGAGCACCGCGCCAGGCAACCCGCGGCGCTTGTCTGGAGTTCATCCCGTTCATTCCTGGTGACGCTTCCACGCGTCGTACAGCCCATGCTCGTCCGCCGGGCGCAGGGGCCGCAAGGCGACGGACTGGGCTTGGGGCCCGCGGGCCATCTGCGCGTAGATCGACGCCGTGGAGAGGCCGAAGGCTTCGCCCTCCTCGTTGGAGTACGCGAACCAGGCGCTCTGGATACCGCACAGGTGCATGGCGGCCAGACACATCGGACAGGGATGCCCGCTGGCGTAGATGACACAGCCGCTCAAACGGGCGCTGCCGAGGCTCTGGCTTGCATCGCGAATGGCCAGAAGCTCGGCGTGGGCGGTGGGATCCTGCGTTTGATTGACCTGGTTGACCGCTCGCGCGATCACCCGGCCGTCGCGCACGAGCACGGCCCCGAACGGACGGCCCCCCGACTCGATGTTGGCGCGGGCCAGGGCGATGGCCTCACGCATGAATTCCTCGGCGGATGACTCCATCAGGGACCTCCGGCGGCGGCGAGCAACCTGGCAATCGCATCTTGTCCGCGCTCGCGGGCATGTGGGAAGCAGGATGCGCCCGGGCAGGCTCCCCCGGGCGCATCCCTGAGATGTTCCCCGCCTTGGCCCCGCGCGGCTCAGCGCACGGGACTGAGGGGGACTTCGGTCGTGCTGGTGGTGGCCGCGTCCAGCCGGCCGTACAGGCCCTCGGTCTCTTCCTTCGGACCCGCGGTGAAGAACAGCGTGCTGGTGGGCTGGTTCATGACGCCGTTGCCGAACTCGAGCGCCCAGAGGCCATCGATGACGATCGGCTTCCCGTCGGTGTCCTGGAGCGTGCCATCCGGAGCGCCCGTCACGATGTCGAAGGCGTTGATGGTGCCGTCGCCGAAGTTGCCCACCAGCAGGCGCCCGGCGAACCGCCCGAAGCTGGCCGGCGCCATGGCAATGCCCCACGGCGCGTTCAGGCTGCCGTCGGAGATGAGCCGGCGGATCAGCTTCCCGTTCGCATCGAAGACGTTGACATAGCCAAGGCCCGCGCCATTCACGTTGTCGTGGCGCTCCTCGTTCTGCTTCGCATAGGTGACGTAGAGGTCGCCGTGGATGTTCTGGATGCCGAACGGGGCGAAGCCCTCAGGCAGGTTCGGGTCCGTGAAGCTTCCGCTCAGCTTGACGGGCGCGAACTTGCTGTCAAAGACATCCACCTTCGCGTTGTGGAAGTCGGTCGCGTAGAGATAGGTGGCGGTGCCATTGCTCGCCAGCGCGACGCCCTTGTAGACCGAGTTCTTGCCGGAGTTGTCCACCGCGAGGATGGCACTGGCTGGGGCCGCCATCGGAGACCAGCCGGCCACGACGCCCTGCTCCGTCACGAAGATGAAGCGAGCAGGTCCGCTGTTTTCTCCCTCGCTGACCACGAAGCCCTCGGAGCCGTTGTAGACGACGCCCGTGGGGCTCGAAGGCGCCTGGGCTCCCGTGGGCACCGGGATGGTGACCACCAGCGGCTGCGCGTTCCCCTTGCCGTCATAGAGGGTTGAGACCCCCGTCCCGTTGTCGGCGATCCATGCGGGGCCGAACGGGTTGAAGGCAAGCCCCCAGCTGTTGATCAGATGGGAGTCCTTGTGCTCCGCGCTCACGCTGCCGTCGGAGACAAGGTTCTTCTGGGTGTACGCATTGGGAAGGTCGCTGGCTGCCTGGGCGTGGGCCGCTCCAGGCAGGCCCACCACGGCAAGCGACAAACCAAGCACATACCCACCACACCGCAGCCCCAGTCCGCGAATCGACGTTGTCTTCATGCTCCCCCCTCTGAGATATCGCGCTGCTGTGACCTTCTCTTCGGACTAAAACCTGAGAAGAGGAGGGACGCGCCGCAACAGGCCCTGTTGCGCTGGGAAGTGATTGCCAGTGTTTATTGCCCGGCTTCCAACGCATCCTCCGTCTCGGGGGCCGGGCTGGGACCTCGGTTCAGGACTTCACGACGCCGTCGAAGACGCCGTAGCCGCCGGGGATGAAGAAGTCCTTCCCCGGCTCCAGGCCGAAGGCGTTGAGCACCGTCGCCGCGATGTCCTGAGAGCGCGGCGCACGGGACACGCGGCTCCCGTCCTCCTCCACCAGCGACACCGGCGTCCCCATGGGGGAGCCGTTCATCGTCTCGTCGTAGCCGCCGAGCATCTGGTTGCCCTGGATGCCGCCACCCACGAGCAGCGCGCAGGTCGCCGGGTGGTGATCGCTGCCCTGCTTCGGGAAGGTCCGCCCGAAGTCGCTGTAGACATACACGAGCGTCTCATCCAGCAGCGACCGGGACGGGTCGGACCTGCTGGGGGTGAGGCTCATCTCGATGCACAGCCGCCCCACCATCTCCAGCGCGATGCGCAGGTGGTTGGTGTGCATCTGGACGCCGTTCGCGCTGTGGGTGTCGAAGGAGTTGTTGTTGAAGCTCGTGGCCCGCAGGTTCACCGACGTCACCAGGTCCGACTTCAACAGCTGCAGCGCGAAGTCATATGAACCCATCGACGCGCCCTGGCCGCACGAATCCGCGACGCCGATGCACGCGGCCCAGTCCACCGGGTAGCGCGGGTCCGCCTTGAGCTTCTCCCACGACGGCGTCGCGGCCAGCACCGACAGGATGTCGCGGCGGATGGTCCGGCTCGCGCCCTTGTAGGTGTCGTAGAGCTGCTCGAGCAGGGCATCCGTGCCGCTCGTGGAGATGCCCCGCTCCTCACGCAGGGCCTTCAGGAGCGCCGCGTCCACCGCCGTCGCCGGCACCGTCCCCGGGAGCGCCGAGCCGTCAAAGGCCTGGTCGGGCACGTCGTTGCGGGTGCGCAGTCCGTTCCAGGCGTTGCCGCGCCGGTCGGACAGCGTCGGCTCCACCGTCGCCGCGGAGCGCAGCACCGTCGGGTTTACCCGCGCGGGCAGGCCGGAGGCGCTCGGCAGCGTGCCGCCCAGGCCGACGTTGGGGATGGACCGGTCCGGGAAGCGCTGGGCCATGGCGTTGGCGATGACCGCCTGCACCGCCGGAGCCCGGAAGCTCGAGCCCGCGACGCCGCACATGCTGGCGACGATGCCGCTCGCGTGCGCGGCCGTGTTCTGGTCCGCGCCCACCAGCAGCGCGGCCTTCTCATAGAGCTTGTACGTGGGGTCCGCCCACGCATAGCCCCACGGCCGGTACCGCTGGTTGTTGTTGGCCGCGGGGTTCGTGCCCTGCGCGTCGGAGGGGTTCGCCCAGTTCCAGTAGATGGGCCCGCGCAGCCTCCGCACGGGCCCCGGCGCGTCCAGGTCCACCGGCGAGCGGTCGAAGTTCTCCACCTGCCCGGGCGCGTAGCCCACGGGGATGACCCCTCCCTGCGGCGACGGGATGAACTTCGTGATGCCCGCGCTCGACAGCGGGGAGAAGAAGCTCTCCCAGTGCAGGCCTCCATCCAGCCAGATGCCCAGCAGCTTGGTGGGACGTCCCGGCGTGGACGCAGCCGAGGCCGTGGACAACCCGTAGCGCGCCAGGAGCCCCATCTGGGTGGCCCCCAGGGCCAGCTCGAACAGCTTGCGACGTGAGAGCTTCATGGGTGCCCCTTCAGTAGAAGATCCAGTGCGGGTGGCGGATGAAGTAGGAGCACACGCCCACGTAGGCGGGCTCGGTGTCCGTCGGGGTCGAGAGCGGCACGAAGACCTCCGCGTAGAGCGCGTCCACCTGCGCATCGCTGAAGTGCTCCCCCAGGAAGTGCAGCGACCAGCGGCGCAGCGTGGCCTTCACGTCCACGGGGTCGGCGGTGCGCTTCGAGCCCGCGGGGAAGAGGGCCGTGTTGCCGCTCTTCGCCAGGGCCAGACGGCACCAGCGCTGGGACACCTGCGTCAGCGTGAGCGCGAACGTGGGGGACGCGCTCCGGTCCGGCGTCGACTGGTTCATGACCGAGCCTCCGCCCAGCCCGTAGAAGCGCTCGCTCGTGGCCTGCTGCCGGGGAGCCGGCACGGCGTCGGGCGGCTGCATCGGGTAGCGATCATCCTCGTAGGACTCGGCCATCGGGATGCCGAACTCCGTCGCGGAGCTGAAGAAGTCGTCATGCGTGAGGCCCAGCTGCTGGTACAGCGCCCGCTGCACCTGCGTCGCGCTCATGCGCGTGATGCGCGGCGCCTCGGGGTCCGGTCGCGCGTCTCGCTGCTGGGTGGAGAGCGCCTGGATCCACGCGCGGACGTCCGCGACGGACAGCGTCGCCGTACCGTCGGAGACGAGCTGCGCGTAGGACTTCTCTCCAATGGGCATCTGCTTGAACGCCGCGCTGCCCCGGCCCTCCAGCAGCCGGATGAGCTCGCTGTCGTCCGGGCTGCCCGCCTTCACCAGCCGCGGGTCGGACACCATCAGGCCCTGGAACGCGTCCACCGACGCGAAGTAGCCGCGCGCGCCCTGCGCGTGGCAGCCCTCACAGTGCGGCTTCAGGCCCTGCATGACGCGGACGGTTTCGGAGCTGGCCGGGGTGCCGCAGGCCTTCTGGGCCTGCGTGGACGGGGCGGACGTGGCGCCGTCCCTGCCGCAGGCGAGCGCCACCGGGAGTGCGAGCAGGAGGTGTGCGAAGCGGTTCATGTCAGCGCCCCCGCAGGAAGAGGTTGGACTGCGTGAGGGACTTGACGAACGGGCGGACCTTGCGGCCCCCCGCGATGAAGCGCTCCACCTGCGCGTCCAGGTAGCCCGCCTCGCGGGCCGGGTCGATGTCCCGCCCCAGCACCTGCGCATGGAGGTGCCGCACCACGCAGCGGTCGAAGGCCCCCGCCGCGACGATGAGCTTCGCGAAGCCGAGCGGGCCCACCGTCCCGTCCCCCGTCTGCCCCAGCAGCGTCTGCCCTGGCGGGAGGAAGTCGATGAAGAGGGCCTCGGGGTTCGTCTGCGCCTGGGCCTCGGTGACGGGCGTGAGCATCGTGTCGGCCGCGTACCACCGGTTCCAGTGGCTGAACGGATCCCCGCCGTAGGGGTACTCACCCCGGCGCCATTGGATGGGCCAATGCCAGGCGGTGCCCACGCCGGGCATCAGGTACTTCGCGCCATATCCCTCGCTCGCCGAGCCCTCCTTCGCGAAGCGCTTGAAGTGGATGGCCGCGGGATCGAGCCGGCGGTGGCAGTGCTGGCAGGGCCCTTCCGTGCCTGGATCCCTCCGGTACTCGTTGAACTTCTGCCCCAGGGGCGGCGCGAGGACCTCGCACGCCAGCGTCTCCAGGGCTCGCGCACCGCGCACGCGCTCGCGCGGGTAGCCCGCGAGGAACCCCATGCTGGTGAGCATGCCCGCGGCGGGGATCCCCCGGGCCGGGGTGGCCTGCGTGCGAGGGTCGTAGCGGTAGTCGCGATCCGCCAGGAGGAAGGGGTCGCGCACGGGGACCTGATACTCGCGCCAGGCGAGCGGATCCCCCGGCGAGTGTTCCGGATCCACCGGCGCGGTGGAGAAGCGCGACGGGCGCCACCAGGAGTCATCATCGAGCAGCCCGGTCGCGCCGCCCGCCAGGCCCTGCATCACATACGCCGCCTGGAGCCGGGTGGGCGCGACGGAGTAGGTGCCGAGGATGAGGTCCGTCACCGGCCGGTCGTGCCACGCGAGGTGGGCGAAGAGGCGCGCGGGCTCCTCGGCCACGAGCCGCCGCTGGCCCTGCTCGTGGTAGTGCAGGAAGTCCTCCCAGCCGGCGTACTGCTGGAAGTCGGCGTGGCAGCGCACGGCGTTGGGGCCGCAGCCGCAGGTGCCCACCGGGCCGGCGGTGGCGCAGGTGACGGGCACGGGGTTGCCGTTGACGTTCGAGGTGCCCGTGGCGGCGGCGTTGGCCGCGGCCCCCACCAGCGTCACCGTGGTGCCCGGCGCCCACCACGGCTCCAGCGTGCGCTCGTCCGCGGGCGAGCCATCCGCCTTCACCCCGTTGCACGCGGTGTCGTCGCCCCGGAAGTACTTCCAGGCGCCGGCCTTCGCGGTGCCCGCGGGGCAGCGCTGGATGGACCGCTGCTGCTGCACGCCGTACTCCGGCGCGTCGGCGGTGAGCGGGACGGGCGGGATGTTGAACCAGTCGCGCGCCTGCTCGAACATCGTCCGGTAGAACACGGGCTGCCCGAGCGCCTCGTCGACGAAGTGCTCCACGAAGGCCCGCTGCGCGGCGTCGTCTCCCGCGGCATCGAGCGCGGCGAACTCCTCGTCCGTCGGAGGTGTCCCGCGCAGCGCGAGCGAGGCCCGCCGCAGCAGCCGGCTGGGGGCGAGCATGTCGTTCTTCTCGCCCGCATCGGGGTCACCCGAAGGCGCGGGGTCCTCACAGCCGGCGTCCGGCGACCCCGAAGGATCCACGTCCTGGTCGGACGGCCCGCCCACCACGCCGGTGCAGGCCGTCCAGAGGACGAGCAGCAGGGCCCACCCGCTGGAGCGTCGCCAGGTGCCAGGTGCCATCGCGTCGCGCGAAATCATCCGCCGCCGCAAAGGCAATGCTTGTGCCAGAAACCCGACACGGAGGTGACTCCATCGCTCGCCCGGACGGAGCGCGGACGCCGCCGTGGAAACCGTGGTGCGTGGCGATGGATCTCCCCCACACAGTGAGGTCCACGCCCCTCATCCCGTTGCCCCGGCGCCTCACGCCACCCGGATGCTCGCGGTGACGTGAGAAGTCGTGGCTCACGGCAGGGTCACTGTCCCCCCGTGCCGGTGTTCCACAGCGGCTGTCCCTGCGGCGAGTAGATGACCAGGTTGCCGTCGTTCTGGAGCTGCAGCGTGGAGCCCGGTCGGCCTCCGGTGTAGGTATGCCAGAGGGGCCGCATCAGGCCGGTGTAGATGACCAGGTTGCCGTCGCCCTGCATGTACATGCCATAGCCCGCCTGCCCACTGGTCGAGGCCGCCGTGGACCAGGTGGTCTGATACGTATATCCGCTGGATGTGGGGATCACCTTGACCAGTTGGAGCACCCCGAACGCGGTGAACGAGAGGTAGTGCAACCCATCACACGAGTAGATCAGCTCCCCCACGCCAAGCCCCTTGCCCGCGGCGATCTCTCCACAGCCCGTCGCTGTGACCGGGCGGGCCAGGACGCGGCTGCCATAGAGCTGGCTGACGCCCTCCACGTCGCTCTGGCTCAGGCTGGTGCCACCGGTGCCGCCGCACTCGGGATAGGGATAGTTCATGATCGAACCCGGGTCATAAGGCGTGACGCCTCGCCAGTTCTGGGGCTCGCTGCTCGCGTAGCACATGCCGGAGCGGAGGAACTCGTGACGAAGCCCGAGCGTATGCCCCAGCTCGTGCGTCAGGATTCCCGCCAGGGGCCAGCTGCTGTTGAGCGCCGAGCTGGTGATGAAGACCGTGCGCTGCGCACGTGCATAGCCAGGCATGAACGCCCTGGCGGTGTACGGGGCGTTGACGATGGGGCTGACGTCGAAGAAGACGTTGGTGTTCTGGCTGTTGCAGTTGGCGTCCTGGGCCGCGACATAGACGAAGTTGACGAGCAGCTGCGCCCCCCAGGCGGCACCGGCGGAGCTCATGGCATTGACGATGGCCTGTTTGTTGGCACCGAAGTCGTTGCTGACGCAATAGCTCAGGTTGAGCTGCTCGCCATTCTTCCAGGTGTTGTCGAGCGCCGCGTTGAGCTGATCGACGGTGAGGGCGCCGTCCTTCGGAGACAGCTGCTCCCAGGCGCGCCGCAGGTCCGCCATGTCACGGGCTGGCATGTCTCCGTCGTAGACGTATTGGCCGTTCGAGTCCCGCTGGACGGTGGAAAGGAACTCCTCGAACGTGGCGCCTCTCCGGGAGGTGGTGGCGAGGTCGTCACGGGGGCTCTCCGGTGCGTCCGGAGCGCCACAGGCGCTGCACACCAGGGTCATGGCCAGCGCGGCGGGGACAAGGGGCGTGGGCTTCTTCATGGGTCGGGGCATTTCGCGTTTCCTGGATGAGAGGTTTTGAACGCGGCGCATTCATAGTCCATGCGCAGTGCCTACCCAATCCCACACGTGAATGATGGGCTGCGATATGTGTGGGTGTTGTTTCACCCATGGGGCGGATGGAACAGGTCCTTTGTCATGGGAGTGTCTTGGAAGCACATGGGGCAGTCGTGTGTATGTGCTTGATTGTCTTTGCCGGGGCTTGCTCTATGCGGGCATCCAGGGCTTTGGCCCGTGGGTGGTTCAATCGGACCTCTGAGCGGGCTTTCACATGTCTTGTCGAAGCGCTCGCCGCGTACAGGAGTGATTCCGACGCCCAGGGCTCCTTCGAGGCCGCGGTGTGGTACACGAAGAACATCACCTTCGCGGCGACCTGTTTCAGCGGCTTCGGGGCCCCCGGCGTTCGGCTGGCGTGGCCTTCGGCGGGGGCTCGACGAACTTCTCTGTCCTTGATGCGAGGGCTTCCGCGTGCGTTACGCGCTGTAGCCCCAGAAGCAGGCCTGCTTCCTGGAGTCGGGACGCAGGCCTGGTGGAGCTTCATTCATGGCGTGACGACGCGGATGACCTGGTTGAAGGCATCACTCACGTAGAGGTGCCCCTCAGCGTCGAAGGCGAGTCCCGCGGGGGCCCCGAGGTCTGTCTCGTCCGCGCGGCCCAGGGCCGTGCCGGCGCGGCCCGAGCCCGCGAAGGTGACGACCTGCGTGGTCGCCGCGCTGTCGCCTGGAATCACCTTGCGCAGCCGCAGGTTCGCGGTGTCCGCGAGCAGCACCTCGCCGTGGGGGCCCATCGCCATGCCGAGCTGGGCGCGGAATCGGGCCTCGCTGCCCGTGCCATCCCGGAAGTCGAATGGCTGGCCCTCGCCCGTGCCCGTGAGCGTCACCACGGGACGTGCTCCCTGCAGCGACACGCGGCGCAGGCGCTGGCTCGCCGCGTCCAGCACGTAGAGCGCGCTCGCCCCGCTGAGCGCGATCGCGGATGGCGCCGCGAAGCTGGCATCCCGCCCCCGCGGCGCGTCCGTCGTGCCCAGGGTGCCCGTGCCCGCGAGCGTGATGACCTCGCGCGTGCCCGCGCGCACCATGCGGATGCGGTGGTTGTCCTGGTCCGCCACGTAGAGATTGCCCACCGCGTCGATGGCGAGCGCCATGGGACGGCTGAGGCGCGCCCGTGCCGGGCCTCCGTCCGCGTAGCCCGCGACATAGCCCTGCCCGGCCCAGGTGGTGACCTGCCACCCCTCCGCTTCCCGGTCGAGCCGGCGAATGACGTGGTTGCCCGAGTCCGCCACGTAGAGCTCTCCCGCCGGCCCCTCCACCACCGCCGTGGGGAAGCGGAACATCGCCTGGCTGCCCGCGCCGTCGCGGTAGCCCAGGTCCCCATTGCCGGCAATCGTGCTCACCATCCGGTCCGCGCCCTGCTGCTGGATGAGGCGGATGCGGTTGTTGCGGGTGTCCGCCACCACCACCTCCCCCGTGCGTGTCACCACCAGCCCGGAGGGCGCCTGGAACCTCGCCGTGTCCGCCGGGCCGTCCTGCCAGCCTGGCTCGCCCACGCGTCCGGCATGGGCCTCCACCGAGGCCGCCCACTGGCCCATCGGCGCGGGCTGAGTAGGCACGGGCCCCTCGAGCGGCCCGGCCTCGTCCTGTGCGAGCCGGTGCATCAAGGCGCGCTCCAGCACGTTGCGCGTCATGCGCTCCACGCGCGCGTCCCTCGCGCCCGGGGCCTTGTCCGTCAGCCCCAGCGCCCACCAGATGGTGCCCGCGGAGAACACCAGCCGCCCCGACGGCAGCGTCCGGTCGACGGCCGTCGAGTAGGAGGGGAGGCCCTCTCCGCTCACGACCGGGCTCTTGAAGCTGACGCGGTTGCCCTGCGGATACCCCGGCTCGTTCGGGAACGCGCGGTCATACTCGAAGCCGACGAGGCCCGGCAGCACGTCACCCTGTTTCAGCCCCGTCCCGTTGAAGAGCCAGTGCGATTCATCACTCACGACCAGCGGGTAGCCGAAGAAAACCCAGCCCTCGTACATGCCGCCGAAGAGGTTGTTCTCCGCGCGCACCTCGGGAGGGTCCCGGTAGCGGGTCGTCGAAAAGGGGACGGGGTCCTTCTGGGGCTCGCTCTTGTAGCAGGCGATGGTGCGCAGCGCGGTGCCCTGCGCGTCCGGCAGCAGGCGGACGCGCCAGTACGAGCCATTGGCGCCGAAGTACACGAGGCTCAGCTGTCCCCGGGCCAGCGCGGCGTCCACCTGGTCGCGCTCCTGGACGGGCCAGTACTCATCCTGCCCGCCGTGCACGAAGACGTTGACGTCCTTCAGCAGGTCGGGGAAGCGCACGAAGTCGAGCTGGGTGGCGTAGGTGACGTCGTAGCCATGGCGCTCCATGAAGCTCACGAGCGGCTGATCCAGGTAGAACGTCTTCCCGGTGCCATCCATCACCTGGTACGGCCGGTTGAAGGACACCTCCCACGCGCGGCCGCTCGGCATCTGCCGCGAGTCGTCGGAGTAGAGGCTCTCCCCGCCATAGGTGTTGTACGCCTGGTACGTCGTGAAGTTCGGCGTGTAGAGGAAGTCGGCCTTGCGCCGGTCTCTCACCACGAAGGGCGTGAAGCGCATGAACCCGTCCTGGCGCAACACCTTCACCACATACAGGCCTGACAGCCACGAGCCGTCCGCGGGGATGGGGACGGTGAAGGCGTCGTGCCAGTTGCACTCGACGCGCGAGGTGGCGGGCATACGGGTGCACGGCGCCTGACGGCGCACCTGCCAGGGCCCGCCGCTCCACACCTTCCGCGCGCCCGCGCCGCCGTAGTCACCGATGCGGAAGACCTCCGCGGTGATGGGCGCGCTGTCGAGGTTGGTGGAGACCTTCACCTTCAGCGTCTCGTCCGCCTCCAGGGACTCGGGGCTGGCGTAGACTTCCAGCTCGCCCATCACCGCGCTCCGGCCGGATGCCCAGTCCGCGTCCCCTGGCTTCTGATTCTCCAGGGTGATGGGATTGGGCGGACCAGGCGGCGTGGCATCCGAGCCGGGACCTTCCGGCCCGCCGTCACCCGGAGCGGAGGGGGACGCGTTGGGCCCGCCGGGCGTGGGTGTCTGTCGGATGGTGCCCGCGTCTCGATCGGCGACCGACCGTGTTCCCTTCTCACGGCAACCCATCAGGGTGACGAGCACACCCAGGGCAAGCGCCCATCTGCTCCACCCAAGCCTCAACTCACGCGCCATCGGGGCCTCCCTGTGAAGGCCGCGTGGTAGTTCGCGCGCGCCTCGGACCTCAATCGGCTTGGGAGGCAGCGCCCTGGCAGCGGAGGCAATCGTTGCTCGACGCCGGGCAGCGGGCCCTTCAGGCCACTGGTGGCGCGGCCTGTCCGTTCAGTTTCGGGAAGAGGATTGCGCCGGGGCGTGTCCTGAACACCTCACGCATCGCTGAAAGGAACTGAATGAAGCGAGCAGGCACGATGGCCCTCTTGATGGTGCTCCCCCTGACGACGTGGGCTTCGCCCGTATGGCACGGGGACTTCGAATCGGGGGACCTCTCCCAGTGGACGGGCCGCGAGTCCGTCGCGGCCAACCGGCTCCAGATTGTGGAGGACCCCGTGCGCGAGGGCCGGTTCGCCCTCAAGGCAACGGTGTATCAGGGGGACGACCCAATCGGAGCGAGTGGCAACCGCAACGAGCTCTTGCACTACGGCAACGAGTCCGAGGGGACCGAGTACTTCTACAAGTGGAGCACGATGTTCGCGCCGGACTTCCCCAGCGTGAACACCTGGCAGTTGTTCACGCAGTGGCATCACGACGGCAACAGCGGCTCGCCGCCGCTGGAGTTCTTCGTGCGCGGCGAGAACATGCATCTGCGCGTCGAGGGCCGGGATGACCGCATCGTCTGGAAGGCTCCGCTGGAGCGCGGCAAGTGGCTCGACTTCGTGCTGCACGTGAAGTGGTCTTCCGACCGGAACGTCGGCTTCGTCGAGCTGTACTACAACGGCCAGCTCGTCCTTCCGAGGACGCCCGCCGCCACCCTCTACTGGGGCATGCAGAACTACCTGAAGCAGGGGCTGTATCGGGACGCGGCCGTGGGCCCCGCGGGCGTCGTCTACCACGACGGCATGATCCAGGCGACGAGCCTCGAGGACGTGATGCCGCCGCCCGCGCCCGTGCAGGACGCTCCGGTGGCGGCGCCCGTGGAGGCGCCTCCTCCGGTGGCGTCCGCCCCGGCCCCCGGGCAGCCGCCGAGCGGTGGCGGCCAGCTGGCCTCCAACACGCCTGCCCCCACCACGCCCGCCCAGAAGGACGGGTGTTCCTCGACGGGTGAGTCCATGGCCGGCCTGGGGCTGCCCGCCCTGTGTGCCGCCGCGGGTCGCGTGATGTTCAGCCAGAAGGCTGTGCGGCGCGGCGTGTAAGCGGGATGGCTGCCATGTCGCAGCCTCACGCCCGGCTTGCAGCACTTCGCGCTGGGGGAGCGTTCCCCAGCGCGAAGTGCATCTCGCCACTTGAACCCGGCTGACAGGGCGCCGACTGACGCAGGCCGCTCCGCAAGATGAGGCTCGGGGCTCGTTCGTCCGGCCGCTGTGGTATGGCACTTCGCTTCAGATCTTCCCTTCTGATTCGGAGCGAGTCATGCGAAGCCTCATTCTCGGGACCTTGCTGTTGTTCTCCACGACAGCCTTTGCAGCGGAGACACGGCTGGTCGTGAGGGCTCGCGCCCGGGACGGCAAGTTCGTCGGGACGTCCATGGGGGGCGCGCGAGTGGTGCTTCGGGACGCGCAGACCGGCCAGGTGCTGGCCAATGGCGTCACCGCCGGCTCGACAGGCAACACCCAGACGCTGATGAAGCAGCCACAAGTGCGGGGTGCTCCGCTCGCGGATGAGTCCTCCGCGAAGTTCACGGCCACCCTCGACATCGCCGAGCCGCGGCTGGTGACGGTGGAGGTGTCGGGGCCCCTTGCGCAGCGGCAGGCGCTCGCGACCAGCACGACCCAGTTGTGGCTGCTGCCCGGCAAGCACATCGAGGGCGATGGCCTCATCCTGGAGCTGCCTGGCTTCGTGGTGGGTGTGGTGACGCCCTCCGCTCATGAGTTCTTCAAGCTCGCGGGAGACAAGAAGCTCACCCTTCCGCTTCGCGCCAACCTCACCCTCATGTGCGGTTGCCCGACCGAGCCCAAGGGGCTCTGGGACTCCAGCCGGTATGAGTTGCAGGCCACGGTGAAGCTCAATGGGAAGCCGCTGACCCAGGTCCCCCTGAAGTACGCAGGGAAGACCAGCACCTTCGAGGCAGAGCTCTCCGTCCAGCAGCAGGGCGCATATGAAGTCACGGTGACTGCATACGACCCCGCCACCGGCAACACCGGGGTGGACTCCACCACGTTCATCGTCGAGTCGTGACGGGGGAGCTACCTGTCAGGGCATTCGCGGGCGAGGACTCCCCGGCCTCGCCCGTCTGGCGCGTCAGCGTCCGGATCCGAGCCCTCGTCCGAAGCGCAGCCACGCTCCGGTGGCCAGGAGCGCGACGGCGGTGAGAAGGAGCAGCGCCTGACGGCTCGCGACGAGCAGGGCCACGCACACGGCACCGCCCAGCAGCAACCCGCGGGCGAGCCACACGCGGCTCCGGTTCCTTTCTCCTCCGATTCGCAAGGAGGGGGCGGATGCGCGGAGCAAGTCCCCAGTTTCTGTGGGGAGAACAGCGTCGAGTCCTCCCACGGGAGTGGACGCCCTTCGGCAGTGCGCCACCCACCATCGCTGTGGACGAGCCGCCGCGAGAGTTCTCCAGCGTCATGGTGGACGATGCAGCGCACGCTGGCGGTGGTCTGGAGCTGAACCCAGAAGGCCTCCACGCCCCGCTCGCGAGACACCCTCCGGGCCAGCCCGGCACCATCCTGCAACCCCCCCAGCGCCAGCTCCGTCCAGCCCCGCCAGCGCCGGGCCTCCAACGTGCCCGAGAACTCCGGGCGAAGCGATTGGAGTGCCTGCTCGTCCAGCAGCGACGGATCGCGCACGTAGACCGCGTTCCATGTCCCCGTAGGAGATGAGATGTTGGCCGGATCGCCCACCTGATGCCTGGCGGGAGGGAGCGTGCCCGCGAAGCCAGGGCGTGATGCTCCAGGTGGCGTTGGCGCCGCCGTTGCGTTCAAGCGTGGCGACCAGGGGCCCCACGTAGAGCGTCCGCGTTCCCGACACGAACACCCTTCCATCCAACCGTGTCGGTGTGCCCACGAGGCTCCTTTGGGCGACATCAATAGTCGCCGCCCCATCCGCTTCCCATCCCGCTAACGCCTGGTCATGAAGCCATTCTTCTCAAAACGTGCTATGTTTGCTTAAGCAGTGTCCGCGCAACCCGGACCCAGGAGGCAATGATGCAGCGTTTGAATCCGTGGACGGTCGTCTGTGCAGTGGGTCTGCTGATGGGATGTGGAGGGGCGCCCGAAGATGCGCAGACGCAGACTCCCGAGGGCCAGGATGACGGGCTCGTTTCGCAAACCATCGTCCGGCAGCTCCCGGATGGGACGCTCTCCCAGGAGACGACGTTCATCACCCGGGAGGAGCAGCAGGCCCAGATCGCGGCCCGCGATGCATTCGTCCAGCGCCGGGCCGAAGGGGTCACCCAGCAGGACCTGGATGACCTCGTCGTGGATGGCGGGTGTGCTGGTTCCAGCCTCTGGCTCTTTGATCAAACGTCGCGCCAGGGCAACCAGCTCTGTCTCTACAAGCAGGTTGGGGCCTATCAAGGCTGGCTGAACCTGGGAACGATCCTCCGGCGCTTTGACGGCACCCGCTTCCTGACCTGGGCGGGGGCCGTTCGCAGCCTCTATTCGGGCGCCCACCCTGGCGGCCTGCAATATTGCACCGCCACCCTCTGCTACAGCAGCCCCTACCAGAGCTTCAATGCCTATGAGCTGCACAACACCATCATTGGATCCGGAGCACAGCTGAACTGGGCCTATTTGTATGACCCGTGAGCCGGGGCGCCAGTGGCTCGACCCGCGCTGAAGCCCGTCTGGCTCGACGGAGCCGTCCGCGAGGTACGGCTCCGTCGGTTGCGGGATCCCTTCTGAGCCCCTGGAGTGGGATGGGGCTTGCTGTCGGCCTGCTCCGACAAGGCGGACACGCTGCCCTCGCTGGTGTACCCGGGAGGCGCGAGGGTGTCCCTGGTCACACCCGGCGCTCAGCAGTTGAGGTTGAACGACCGGGTGTCGCCGTTTGGCGCGCTGACCTGAACGCTGTTGCTGCCGTTGAAGGTCGTGGTGAACGTCCCCTCGCTCGTATGCACCTGCACCGAGCCCGCCGTGGGGCACTGGTGGTCGCAGCGCTGGTAGCCGGAGACGGTGGTCGTCGAGCTGAGGCTGCCCCTCGTGGACTGCGCCTGGCTGTCCACGGTGATGCACCCGCTGCCCGCCACCCAGGTGACCGTCCCCTGGTTCGAGCGCGAGTCGAGGTGAGCCGGCGAGAAGCTGTTGGAGGTGATGGTCACCTTGCGCTGGTCCCCCTGAGGCGGGGAGGCGACAATCTGCATGGACAGGGTGTACGGCTCTCCGTTGATGGAGAGGTTGTTGGAGGTGGCCGTGGCGGCAAGCTGCCCCTGGTTGTTCGAGAGCGCTACCTGCACGTTGCCGGAGATCTGCGTGAGCGAGATCGCCGCGGTGCAGTTGTTGAAGGTGTAGTTCACCGTCGCGCCCGACGCGGTCGCGGTGGCGCAGCCGGCCGGGGTGAAGGCGGCGTTGGCGTTCGCCGCGAGCTGGGCGGCCGCCGCGTTCGGATCCGTGTTGGCCTGCTGGCGCAGAACCCGGGGCAGCGCCGGGAGGCTTAGATACCAGGAGCCATACACGGGGTCGATCCAGGCGTAGCTCCATGCCGCGTCGTACGCGCCGTAGTAGGGGTCGTAGTAGGCGTCATCGTAGTAGTACGGGTCGTAGGTGGTGGAGCAGCCGAGGCCCGCACCCAGCGCCAGCGACCACAGTGCCCATTTCATCCGTTTCATCATGCCCCCTTGAGTAGGTCTCCAGAACCGGGCCGAAAGTGGGACCCCGTCCCTGTCAGGAGGTACTGGTCCGCGGAGCGGCCCGACTGCTCGACGGAGGCCAGGTCCTCGGGCTTGGGGGGCCACGGCTTTCCCCGAAGGGCTGCACCGTTCACCACAGGTGGATGCCCGCGCCTGCCCCCCCCGTGAGCATGGTCCGGAGTGCCCGCGGCAACGCTCGCGCGGCACCGGCGCCCTGTACTCGGCCGGGGCCGCCGCCCCTATCAATTCGCTTCGCGCGGCGGGCCAGTGCCTTCCGCGCCTGCCGTTCTACCCGCAACACCCGAGGTCTCTGAATGAACCAGGAACAGTTCTCCATGCAGGGGCAGCAGATGTTTGGCGAGGCTCTCAAGGCTCGCATCGTCGATGCCGTGCACGAGCGCGTCGTGTCCGGCCTGGAGGAGCGGATCGGCTCGGAAATCCGTGAGCGCGTCGGCGACGCGGTTCGCGGTGCGATTCGCGAGCGCGTGACGAACATGCATCCGGGGGAGGGGAGCGGGCAGTTGTTCGACATGGATCCGATCGCCGAGGCCATCCACCACCGGCTCACCGACACCGTCCATGAGCGCGTGCTCAGCGGCGTGCACGAGCGCGTCCGCGAGGTGCTCCGGGAGCGGATGGGCGAGGCGCTGCGCTCCGCCCTGGCCGAGAACTGGATGAGCATGCAGCAGGGGCACGGGCAGTTCGACCCGCAGCGCATCGCCGAGCGCGTGCGCATCAAGCTGGAGGACGTCCTGCGCGACCGGCTCGCCTTGGTCGTGCGCGAGCGCGTGCGCGATGCGCTGCGCGAGCGGCTGGGCGAGGCGCTGCGCTCCGCGATGATGGAGCGGCGCATGGGCATGGAGGGCTTCTCGGGCATGGACCCCGAGCGCCTCGCCGAGACGATCCGCACCCGGATCGCCGACAGCGTGTCCGACCGGATCCACACCGCCGTGCGCGAGCGCGTCCGCGAGGCGATGCGGGAGCGCATGACGGACATGCTGCGCTCCGCGCTGGCCGAGCGCCGGATGCAGGGCATGGGGCAGATCGACCCGGAGCGGATCGCGGACACCCTGCGCGAGCGCTTCGCGGACGCCGTGCGCGAGCGCGTCCAGAGCGGCCTGCGTGAGCGCGTGCGCGACGTGCTGCGCGAGCGGCTGGGCGACGAGCTGCGCGCCAGGATGAGCGAGCGCATGCAGGGCTTCGGGGGCTTCCAGCAGCAGGGCTTCGGGGGCATGGACCCCGAGCGCCTCGCCGAGGCGCTCCGCGGGCGGCTCGTCGACACGCTCCACGAGCGGATGTCGAGCAACCTCCGTGAGCACCTGAACGACGTGCTTCGCGAGCGGCTGGGTGACGCCATCCGCGAGTCGATGGGCTCCATGGGCGGGATGGGCCCCATGATGCGTGGCGGGTACGGGGAGCAGTTCATGGGTGGCATGCAGGGGCCGGGCGTCAGCCAGATCGACACGGAGAGCCTCGTGTCCGCCATCCGCGAGCGCGTGGGGGAGGACCTCCGCGAGCGCATGGCCCAGCTGGTCCGTGAGCGCGTCAGCGAGGCGGTGCGCAGGGAGCTGAAGAACGGCGCCGGCACCCAGCCCCTGGCGTCCTGACGAATTCCGCGGCCAGGGCCGGGCCTCTGCCTCGGGGGGAGCAGGCCCGCCCTGGAACCGCGGCCTCCCTCCCCTCCTCCATCGCCGCACGTGGAGGAGGGGAGGGCGGTCCTTCCGGGCGCCGCCTTCGCCATCACAGGCCGGGCATGCGCCTCTTGAGCCAGGCTCCTCCTGAAGCAGTTCCCTTTGCGCGAGCCACCCGCCAGCGCGGCGGTCGAACCGGTGAGCCTTTGTGCCCGGGGACCCCGCCCCCAACGTCCTGGGGAAGTGTCCGATGTCGTGAGGCGAAGCCGCCTGGCGTCGGATGCGTTTCTCGGGACACAAGAAGGGGTCGGCTCATGACAGACACAGGTCGCAGCGCAAGGTGGAGGAGGAGGAGGTGCGGGCCGCTGCTCGCCCTGCTCCTTGGAACGGCCCCCCTGCTCGGAGGCGCGCAGCAGGAACAGGCCTCCGCCGAGCGCACCGGGTCCGATGCTCAAGCCCAGATCGACCCCCAGGCCCAGCGCATCCTGCGCCAGATGAGCGACTTCCTGGGGGCGCAGCGTGAGTTCTCCGTCCGCACCGAGGGGTCGCTCGATGAACTGCTCGACTCGGGGCAGAAGGTCCAACTGCAGCGCGCGGGCGACGTGCGCGTGCAGCGCCCCAATCGGCTGCGCGTGGATCGCGCCGGAGACCTGGCCCGGCTCCATCTCTTCTACGACGGCCAGCGGCTCACCCTCTACGGCGAGCGCTCCAACGCCTATGCGACGACGCCGGCCCTCTCCACCCTGGATGCCACGCTGGACATGGCCTCACAGCGGCTTGGCGTGGATGCGCCGGGTTCGGACCTCCTCGTCAGCAATCCCTACGCGGCCCTCACCGAGGACGTCTGCTCTGGGCGCTACCTTGGCCAATCCAAGGTGGACGGTGTGCCCGTGCACCATCTGGCGTTCCGCAACCGCGACGGAGTGGACTGGGAGTTGTGGGTCGAAGATGGCCCTCGGCCCCTGCCGCGCAAGTACGTCATCACCTCCCGGGACCTGCCAGGAGCGCCGCAGTACTCGGTGCGCCTGTCCAACTGGAACCTGTCGCCCCAGTTCACCCCGGAGCTGTTCCAGTTCACTCCCCCCCGCGATGCGGTGCGCGTGTCGTTCCTCGCACCGGACTCGCAGGATGGAGCGCAGCAAGGAGGTGCGAAATGAAGATGATGCACTCGCGCAGGCCTCGCCAGCGAGCAGCGGCGATGTTGCTGGGGCTCTTCTTCCTCGGAGAGATGGTTCCTCAGGTGGTGCTGGCCCAGGATTACGGCACGTCGCGCCGGGTGGCGCGGCGCACCGCGCGACGCACATCCGCACGTCAGGACGCCATCCATGACTCCGCGGACACGACCGTGGTGGCGGTGCCAGCGGGCGCCCACACCGTCACGGCGCTCCCCGCGGGCTGCACGGCCACGTCCGTGGGCGGCGTCGCCTACCAGCAGTGCGGCTCCGTCCGCTACCGGCCCTACTACCAGGGGGATCATCTCGTGTACGTCGCCGAGTAATCCCTGGCGCCCGTGCGCGGGCGCCAGCTCCTCTCCGGTGAACCGCTTCGTTTCAGCGAGGGATGGCCTGCGGCTCGCGGCTCGTGAACCACCTCGCCGCGGCGCGTGTGATGTCTTCGGGATCGGGAGCCGTATCGCTCGCCCAGGCAACGAATCCATCCGGCCGCACGAGCACCGCGCTCAGTCCAAGGCGATTCCTGGCGTCGCTGGCCACGTACCGGACCTGGTCGCCCCAGTGGCCCTCCAGCGCCTGGAGCGACGGCTGGCGGTCGAAGTCCAACAGCACGCCGTTTCCAGCCCGGAGCAATGTGCCGAGCCTCGTTCCGTCCTCGAATTCGAAGTCCGGGCAGCTGCGGCCCACCAACGGGTGCTCACCGCCGAGGTCGTAGCGCAGCGATACACCCCAGAGGCGTTCAGCGAAGTAGGTCGCACCGTCGCGCGTCTCGAGCAGGTCGCGGAGGATGGCTGCGAGCGCGCGGGAACGGGGGGTGGGGTGCATCAGCGCGACCTGGGCCCGCGTCCAATCGAGGATGCGCGCGCCAATCGGATGCCGCTCGGCGGTGTAGCTGTCGAGCAAGCCATCCGGGGCATCGCCTCGGAGGGTCGCGGCGAGCTTCCACCCGAGGTTCATGGCGTCCCCCAATCCGAGGTTCAGCCCCTGTCCGCCAAGCGGTGAATGGATGTGCGCGGCGTCGCCCGCCAGCAGCACCCGGCCCTTGCGGTAGGTCGTGGCCTGCTGTGAGCGGTCGGTCCAGGTGGTGGCGACGTGCAACGCCGTGACGGTCACGTCGGTGCCGGACACGCGCCGGAGGACCGCTTGCACGTGCTCGAGGGTGATGGGCTGGGTGCGATGGAACGCGCCGCCGTCGAAGTCGACCATCGCGATCGCCCCGCGCTGCATCTGGGTGTACGTCCCGGTCGGCGTGGAGACACGACCGATCCGGAGCTTCTCCGGATCGGCGAGCTCGACCTGGACCGAATAGCCCGTGAGCTCAGGCCCGGTCCCGACGAACTCGAAGCCCCCTTGCTTGCGGATGGTGCTGCGGCCGCCGTCGCACCCCACGAGCCAACGCGCGCGAAAGCGCTGCTCGCCGGCCCTGACGGTGACGTCATCGTTTGATGCCTCGAAGCCTTCGACACCCTGGCCGCGCTGGAGCTCCACTCCGAGGGAGAGTGCGTGAGCGGCGAGGACGCGCTCGATGTGCTCCATTTCGACCCCCAGTTGGGTGTCGGCCGGGCCCGGGAGATGGTACGTCCACCGCGACGCATCGATATTGCTGTAGTCGAATGGGATGCCCGCGAAGTGGCCGCCCGGGCCGCTCCGCTGTGCGCCGGACGCGACGGCTCCAGGTCTCGGTTGGCCAGGGTCACCCCCGGTAGGACGTTGCGACGCAATCTGTTCCAGCAGCCCGCGCCGGTGGAAGGCTTCGATGCTGGGGCCCCAGAGCCCCCGCCTTCCAAACGGGAACCGCTTCAGGGGGGAGTGCGGATCCTCCAGTTGTTCGAGCACCAGCACGGAGCGCTTCGCGAGCCGCAGCTCGCAGGCCAGGAACAGGCCCACCGGGCCAGCCCCTGCGATGATCACGTCATGGACCAAGGGGGCCTCCAGGCCCGGGGCTGGGCCGGGCGCCCGCGAGCGTATCGACGCCGGCTCGGTCAGCCGCCGCGCGGACGAAGAGTAGCTTGCCCGCGCGAAACGTGCACTTCACGTGGGTGAACCGCCGGACGTCCGCCGCGGGATCGCCGTCGAGCACCACCAGGTCCGCGTCGAAGCCCGGCTTGACGCGGCCGCGGCGCTCGCTGGCGCTCCAGCGTGCCGCGGGGGCGGTGGTCAGTGACGCGAGGATCTGCATCGGCGTCAGCCCCGCGTGGGCCATGAGGACGTATTCGCGCGTCGGATCCCACTCGGTCATGTATCCCACGTCGGTGCCGAACAGGACCTGTCCGCCAGCGCGGGAGAACGCGGCGAGCTGCCGCTCGGCATCGCCCACGATGCGCTCGGTCACCTCCGCGGGCACCTGGGCCTTGGCGAGCTCGTAGCCCCAGAGCTGGAGCGTCGGCACCACGGACACGTGGCGCTCCACCATCTGGTGGATGAGCTCGGGGCTCCACGTGGACTTAGGCGGGTCGATGGTCGTGTGCACGACGACGTCCACTCCGGCCTGCACCGCGGCGCTCACGCCTTCGGGGTCCGTGGGATGCACCATGACCAGGCCCTTGTGCGAGTGGGTCTCCTCCGCCACGGCGCGCGCGATGTCCGCGGACATGCGGCGGATCTCTCCGTGCCCCTGGGGCGTGGCGACGAACAGCTTGGTCCCGCCCGCGCCGTTCTCGAAGTTCTTCCGGACGATGTCGCGACCCTCCTCCGCCGACGCGGGCTGCGCGAGCTGCCGCAGCAGCTCGGGCGGCAGGTCCCGCAGGTAGAAGGGGATGCCGTTCTCCGGATACATCGGGGAACCGACGGTGAGGACTTCCGGCCCCTGCAGCTCGCCGCGCTCGATGCGCTGGCGGAGTGCCCCGGTGTTCGCGGGATCAGAGCCGGTGTCGACGACGGTGGTGAAGCCGAAGCGCGTGGTCATCCCGCTCAACGGCGGCTGGAGCTCGGTGCTCGGCCGGCTGGCGGCCCCGGCGAACGCGGGGTCCGTGAAGTGGACGTGGCTGTTCTGGAAGCCGGCGGTGATGACCCCGCCGCTGCATGCGTCCTCACGGCGGAGACCCGCTGGCGGAGCGTCGGACGCGGAGCCAATGGCCTCAATCTTCCCGTCGCTCACGAGCACCCAGGCGTTGTCCACCGGGGGCTGGTCCGGAGCCACATAGAGCCGCGTGCCGGTGAGGAGCCAGCGATTGGCGGCCGCGGGATGCTGCCGCGACGCGCAGCCCGCGGTGGCCAGGCAGAGAACCAGTGCCATTCGTTTCATGAAATCCACCTCCGTGGAGCCGCACCGTGCCCCCGGGAGCGGAACCCGTCAAATCGGCGTGGCATCCCGAACGTCGACAATGCCCCTGTGATTCCGGGGGTTTGTGCGAAGTTCCAGGAAAAGCTCCGGACGTGTCGATTTGCTGGGGGCTCGTTCGACGCGTTGGAAAGCCCTCGTTGGAATCAGGAGTTCCGCATGCTCAAGAAGATCCTGCTCGGTGTCGGCGTCGTCCTCGTTGCGTTCCTCGGCTTTGTCGCGACACGTCCGTCCACCTTCAAGGTGGAGCGCTCCACCACGGTGAGCGCGCCGGCCGACGTGGTGTACGGATTCGTTGCTGACTTCAACAAGGTGGGGGCCTGGTCGCCGTTCCTGAAGCCCGACCCTGCCCGGAAGGACACCTACACGGGCACTCCCGCCACGGTGGGCCACTCGGTCGCCTGGGCCACCAGCGACGGCTCCAGCCAGGGCAAGATGACGATCGTCGCGCTCAACCCGCCCGCGCAGCTCCAGCTCCAGCTCGACTTCGTCAAGCCGTTCGAGGTCACCAATGAAACGGTCTTCCGGTTCGAGTCGGCAGGGGACGGCACCCGGGTCACGTGGGTGATGAGCGGTCAGAACGGTTTCTTGAGCAAGGCATTCTCCGTGTTCATGGACATGGACAAGCTGGTCGGCTCGGACTTCGAGGCGGGGCTCGCCGCGTTGAAGAACCTCTCCGAGGCCGAGGCAAAGGCGGCGGCACGGACCGTTGAGGCCGCTGCTCCGGCCGGGACGGTGGCCACCGACACGGTGAAGTAGCCGCCGTATCGGCCGGCGGGTGGGGAGGCGGACCGGTGCGGTGGCCCGCCGTCCCTTTCAGGGCGCGGATGAAGGGAAGGGGCCGCGGCGGGGAGCCTGCAACGCCAGCACGGACGGCACGACGTCGGGCGCGGCGAGGCGCAGGAGCCCCATCCCGATGCCGGCCAATCCCAGCATCAGCCCGGGGGCCTCGGTGAACCGGGGCAGGCCACAGCGCCATGTCCCATCGAGGCCCTGCGCCAGCACCCGCGCGGCTCGCGAGCGCGCGGCCTGCTTCCAGGCCTCCTCGCCCAGCACCTCTCCCGCCAGGTGCAGCACCTCCAGGTTGCCCACGTCCCCGTGGCAGAGGCAGTGGCTGCCGCCGAAGCCCTCTCGCTGCACGGTGGCGAGCCCCGCGCGAAGCTCGTCGCGCAGCCGCGCATCGTCCAGGTGGCGCAGGGACAACAGCCGGGCCAGGGCGCCGCCCGCGGCCCCGTTGCACCAGGCCGTCATGAAGCCGCCGGGCACCATCGGCTCGCCGTTCTTCGACGTGCGCAAATCCTTCCAGTTGCCGCGCTCCGGAACGAACAAGGCCCGTTCGAAGGCGAGGCCCTGGCGCGCGGCCTCCCGGTAGCGCTCGTCGCCGGTGAGCGCGGCCAGCTCCAGCAGGGCCCAGATGAAGCCGGATGCGCCGTGGGCCAGGCCCGTGAGCGCGCGACCCGCCGTGGGCACCACCCAGGCGCGGCCTCCGTGCTCGGCGTCGCTCGCGGTCTGGAGCATCCGCTCTCCGCACCGCCGCGCCAGCCGGAGCGCCTCCTCGCTGCCGGTCTGCTGGTGGAGCCGCATCAGCACCAGCGCGGCCCCCGCGACGCCCGCGACCAGGTCCAGCGCCGTGTCCGCGTCGATCCTCGCCTCCAGCGAGCCCAGGCCCGCGTGGACCTCCTCCAGCAGCGCGGCGTCGCCCAGCGCCACGGCGAGGTGGCTGAGGACATAGACGTGCGACGCACGGCCCGAGAAAGCCCCCACGCCGGGAGGGTGCTGGGACTCGGACGCGCGCCACGCTTCGCGCACCGGCATCGCCGCCCTGCGCGCCAGCGACCTGAAGTCCTCCCGGCCCGTCACCGCCGCCAGGTAGCCGAAGAAGAGCGCCGGGCCTCCGACGCCATCGAAGAGGTCCGTGTGCAGCGGGGAGAGTCCCCACCGGCGACGCTCCAGGTCCTGAAGGCCCATTCCAATCCAGCCAGCGTCGTGCGTGCCATGGATGGCTTGGGCCGCCAGCCGCTCGCCCAGTTGGATCGCGCCAGCCAGGCACGCCTCGGGCATGGCGGGAGGGGGCAGGGTGTCTCCGGTGGTTGGCCCCGGCGCGCGGGGCATCGGCTCCTGCTCCCGTTCGAGCGTCACCAGTGACTGACGGATGAGCGCCACCTGCGCGGCGCAGTCCTCGGCGCTCAGGGACTCCAGCAGTTGGAGCGAGCCCTCCAGGGCGGGGCGCGGCAGATGATCCGGGATGCAGCGCCCCCGGCTGTCCCAGACGTGGCGGGAGCCGGGCCGGGCGGTGAAGACGGGCACGTCGCCCAGCCGGAGGTCCTCGTGCTCGGAGGCCGTGAGCCGCGCCAGCGCGGGGCGCACGCGAACCTCCGCCCACAGCTTGTCGAGCAGCTGATCCCTGTCGAGCGCGTCGCGCAGGAAGTCCGGGTGGAGGCCCTCCTGGAGGAGGAAGCCGTAGCGCATCGTCGCGCGGGCGATGTGACGCACCTCCACGTCCCGGAAACCTTCGAGTGTCCGCGCCACCGTCTCGCGATGCTGGAGCAGCAGCGAGTAGGTCTCCTGGAAGCCCTCTTCGATGCACGCCGCGAACGCGGTGACGTCCACGGGCTGCCCGTGGAGCAGCGGGCGATTGTGGGCCGCTGCCGTGGCCGGCTGCCGGCGGACGACGTGCAGGGTGTCCCGTGCGCGGTCCTCCAGCGTGGGCGCGGCGTAGGGGAAGAGCTGACCGGCCTCGCCGCCCAGCCCGCTCAGGTCCACGCCGGCCTGGCCCTCCCTGCCGAAGAGCAGCGTGGGCAGCAGGCCGCTGCTGATCACGGACCGCTCGAGCAGGCGCGCGGCCCGGGACATCGCCGTGTCATCGGTACGAGGGATGGCCAGCTGGTGGAAGAGCCCCTCCAGGTCCACCAGGACGGGGAACTCCCCGGCGGCGAGGAGGTTGCCGGAGTGGAGGTCCACCCCGCGCAGCAGATACACCAGCGCCAGGTGGCTGCCCTGACGCCAGTAGAAGCGCGCCACGGCGTCGCGGTCCTCGCACCCGCCGGTCTCCACGTACTCCACCCAGCCGTGCGACTCGCGCGTGAGCACCTTCAAGCGGCGGTGCGGACGGCGCAACCCCCAGCGCTCCAGCTGCTCCAGCAGGTCCTGGTAGCGCGCTTCGATCTCCAGCGACCGCGGCTTGTAGACGACGCGCAGTCCGGAGCGGAAGGTCAGCAGCGCCACGCTGCGGCCCTCGCGGTGTGAGTCGCCCGCTCCGGCGCGCACCTCCACGAGCGGGCCCGGATCCACGCCCGCGTCCAGCAGGGCCACCAATGCCTCGCGGTCCTCCGCCAGGCGCGTCAGCAGCTCCAGGCTCGTATGGAGCCAGCGCTCCAGGTGCGTCACCAGCAGTCGCGCCAGGACCGGGTACTCCTCCAGGAACGCGGTGAGCCGGCCCGGGGCCTCCAGGGCGTGCAGGGCGAAGTGCTCGAAGCGCGCTTGAGGCGTCTCGCCCACCAGCTCGCCCCGGAGCCGGGCCACGTTGAGCTCCAGCACCAGGGACCGGGTCGCGGCCTGGATCAACCGCTGCTCCAGCGCCTCCACGAGCCAGGCCACGGCGCGCGCGTCCAGCAACGTGTCCGCGGCCCGCTTCGTCCGGGCGGCCAGTGCCGCGATTCCGGTGCGCAGCCGGCGAAGGCCCAGTTGGAGGAACCGGCGGGTCAGGGACGGCACACGCATCCGCGGGCCCGCGTCCACGGGGGGCGGCAGGACGACATCGGCCGCGCGGTCCGCCAGCACTTCCTCGAGGAGTGGCCGCCACGTCAGGGCTTCGGGCCGCGCGGTGCCCGCGGCGAGCCTGCGCACGAAGGAGGCCGCGTCGAGTCCCACGCCGCGGAGCCGCTCGTCGAAGGACGCCTCATCGCCCAGCGTGCTGCGCCGCCACGCCTGGTGGCGCGCCTCGGCCTTCTGGAGCGCCGGGGCGGAAGGGTCCGCATCCGTGGCCTCCCGCTCATGGAGGAAGGCTGCCCGTTCCCACGCACCCATCTTCGAGCCCTCACGCATGCACGCACTTCACGTCCGGCGGGACGTGGAAAAAGACAGGCGCGAGGGCCGGAGCCCCCGCGCCTCGGGTGAAACGGGAGGGCTCCCCGTGGGAGCTGCCCATCACACCCCGTCCCTCAGCACACGAACGTCAGGTTGGTGCAGATGTACTCACAGGAGTTGGTGGCGGTGAAAAAGTCGCCTACGTCCTTCAGGCCGCCAACGACGTCCAGCAGCTCGGACTCGTTCAGCTCGTTCAGCGTCGCGCCCGAGGGATTCGCGGGCAGCTGAGCGCGCTGCTCGGCGGTGAGGCTCTCGCGGAACGACGGGTCCTTCCAGGCGCGGATGATCAGGTCGGGAGTCATCATGGTGGGGCCGCCTCCTTGTGACGGCCCGCCAAGGGTATCTCGCGCAGTCCGGTCGCTTCAAACCTCTCCAGCATTTCCATGTATCAGCGAGTGACGCGGACATGAGTCGCGAATGCCTCACTTTTCCCGGAGCGCTGAAGGGGGGCACATTCAGTGAAGTGCCCGGCCGCTGTGAAGCTTTGAATGAGTCAGCGGTGGAGGCTTAGTAGGTCCCCCAGCGGGAAGGCAGAGGGCCGCTCCATTGTGTCTGGATTCCCGGAGTCGTCAGCGGTGAGGCGCCACTGATGCGCATGATGCTGGTGCTCGCGTTGAGGTCGGACCAGTTCACGGAGATGTTCCGGCAGTAGCGGTCCTTGGCGAAGCCCGTGGTCATGTCGTGGATGCAAGGGGTGGAATCCCAGACACGGTCCGCCTGCAGGCGCTGGACGGCGGCGACGATGCTCGAGGGCATCTCCCCGGAGGCTCGGACGAAGGGAACGCCATCGACAGGCGTCCCCTTGGACGAAATCAATTCAAACACCTTGCCTGAGTAGCTCAGCGTGCCTGGCATGCTGAAATCCCAGGCACTGGCGCTGAACGGGGATGTCTGTCCGCAGGAGGCCGGATTGCCAGGAGCGTCGGTGCAGGAGCCACCGAGGTGGAGCACGAGCACGGCGCCTGTCTCCACCGTATAGCCCTGGGGAAAGGTGAAGGTGAAATCCGAGTTGGTGAGCTCCTGGAGGGAGATGCCCGCCAGGGTCCCGCCGCTGACGGCCACCAGCTCGATGAGGTCCTGCGGGAGGTCGGGGTTGATCTCGGTGATGCGGAGCGAGGCTTCCGGAGGAGGCGGCCCACCGCCATCCACGCTGCCCGCATCCGCTTCGCCGGCATCCGTGGAGCCCGCGTCGGGAGTCCCCGCGTCGGGAGTCCCCGCGTCGCCGGAGCCCGCGTCATCCGAGCCCGCGTCATCCGCGCCCGCGTCATCCGCGCCTGCGTCATGGGGCCCCGCGTCTGGCGCGGAAGCCTGAACGCAACGCTCTTCAACACAAACGATGTCGGGGCCTCGGGACGCACAATCCGTTGTGTCCGTGCACTCCGGGGAGGAACAGGCGGAGACGAGCGGGAGCAGTGCAAGGGCTGCGAATCGCGGACGAAGCATGGGATGACCTGGATGCGCGGTGGGGGGCAGAGACTGAATCGGTGCGCCGAACATACGAGAAATGGGGCGCGGGTGAAGGGGGCGCACGAAATGGAAAGTGGCGCCGGGGCCCGCCGAAGTACAATGCGGCATCCGGGGGATGCCGGGCTGTCCGGCCTCGAACCTGGATTGTCACAACGTGTCTCATCTTCTTTCGTTTCAGTCCCCGGCTCCCGTGCGCTCCGCACCCCGTATGACTCCCGCGTGATTTCACGACGCACGACATTGGCGCTGAGCTTTGGTGCTCTGGTCTTCCTGGGGGCGCTCCTGCTCATCCGCTGGCACGGTGGCCGCGGAGCCGTCGCTCCGAGAGCGCCGGCCTCCTCTCCGCAGTCCGGACCCCGCGTGGCTGGGACGACGCCCCATCGCGAAGGATTCCTCGGCGTCATCGTCGCCAGCGGCAGCGTGGACGTGGCCGCGCGGATGGAGGGCACCGTCGAGCGCATGAACGCGCAGGTGGGAGACACCGTGCGCCAGGGCGCCGTCCTCGCCCAACTGGACACGCGGGCCCTGCAACGGGAGCTGGCCGTGGCGCAGGCGTCGCTCCAGGCGGGCGAGGCGGAGCAACACATCGCCTCCATCGCGCTCACGGAGATGCAGGAGCGGCTCCAGCGCCGGGCCGATCCGCGGCAGCGGGCCCTGGGCGCCCTCTCCGAGGAGGAGGTGGCCACGGCTCGCTACCAGGAGCAGACCGCCGTGGGCCGCCTGCGCGCGGCGGAGGCCGTCGTGGCCGAGCGCAAGGCTCGGGTGGCGCAGATCTCCCAGAAGCTCTCCGATGCCTCCGTGCTCGCGCCCTTCGACGGACAGGTGGCGAACCGCTACCTGGACACCGGCGCGATGGTGTCCCCCGGCCGCGCCCTCTACCACCTCATCCGCTCCGGGGCGCAGCAGGTGCGCTTCGCCATCCCAGAGGACCAGGCGGCGGACCTCACCGTGGGGACGCGGCTGTCCGTGGAGGTCCCGTCCCTGAAGCAGATCCTGGAGGGCAGGGTGGCGCACGTGGCGCCAGAGGTGGACGCGGCCTCACGCATGATCCTGGCCATCGCGAGCGTGCCCCGCGAGGACTCCTCCGCGCCGGTGTCTTCGGGCGTCGTGGTGCGGGTGTTCGTCCAGGTCGAGGCTCCTTCCCAGGCGGCCACGCCATGACGTCCCGGCCGAGCCCGTTCCGCAAGGAGGCGCTGGAGTACCGGCAGCGGGCCCACGCGGAGTCTGGTGGGGACGTCTTGCGGATCAGCCCCGCGTGGACCCGGTGGGCCTACGGGTTGCTCGTGGGCGTGATGGTCTGCTCGCTGCTCTTCTTCTGCGTGGGCACGCTCTTCGAGTATGCGTCGGGCCCCGCGCTCATCCGCGTGGAGGGCAAGACGGACCTGACGGTCGCGTTCTCCGGCGTGGTGCTGACGGTGGACGTGCAGCCCGGTCAGCGGGTCGTGGCGGGCCAGCCGCTGGTGCACTTCGCGTCCGAACAGGAGCAGGGGACCCTGGCGCGCATCTCCCGCGAGTTCGAGCTGCAACTCGTCCGCTACCTGCGCGACCCCACGGACGAGGGCGCGCGCCAGGCGCTCACGGGGCTTCGCGCCGAACGTGAGCTGGCCCAGGCCCGTCTGGAGGAGCGCACGCTGCGGGCGCCCCACGCGGGCGTCGTGGGGGACGTGCGGCTCCAGCCCGGGCAGTACATCTCCTCGGGCATGCGCGCGCTGTCGCTGTTGGGAGATGACGCGACGGTGGCGGTGCTGGCCTTCCTGCCGGGCCAGTACCGTCCGCTGCTCGTGCCGGGCATGGACCTGCGCCTGGAGCTGCAGGGCTTCGCCTACGAGTACCGCGACCTCGTCATCGAGTCCGTGGGTGATCAGATCATCGGGCCTGGTGAAGCGCGGCGCTACCTGGGCCCGGAGCTGGCGGATGCCATTCCCCTGGAGGGCGCGCTGGTGCTCGTGCGCGCGCGGCTGCCGCTGCGGACGTTCGTCCGCGAGGGGCGGACCTTCAACTACTACGACGGCATGCCGGCACGGGCGGAGGCGCGGGTGAAGGCGGAGAGCATCCTGCTCACGCTCGTCCCCGGACTGAAGGAGCTGCTCCCCCATGGCGGATGAGACGGGACGGGGACTCGTGGAGCGCTTCCCCGCGCTGAGGCGGCTGCAGGAAGCGGCGCGCGGCCGGCGCATCCCGGAAGTGCGGCAGATGACCGCGGCGGAGTGCGGGCTCGCGTGCCTGGCCATGGTGCTGGGCTTCCACGGCCGGGGCGTGGGCCTGGACGAGGTGCGGCGGGTGACGGGAGCCGCCCAGGCCGGGCTCGCGGCGGCGCACCTGCTGGCCGCGGGGCGCACCTTCGGCCTGCGGGGGCGGGGCGTCTCCATCGACCTGGACGGCGTGCCCTTCCTGCCCCCGGCGGCGGTCCTCCATTGGAAGTTCACCCACTACGTCGTCTTCGAGCGGTGGACCCCCGAAGGCGTGCACATCGTCGACCCGGAGCAGGGCCGACGCTTCGTGCTCATGGAGCAGTTCCGCCAGTTCTTCACCGGCGTGGCGCTGCTCTTCGAGCCCGGCGAGGGTTTCGTGCGCGGCCCGGGCAAGGCCCGGCGCATGTCCCGCTACGTGGAGAAGTTCGCGCGCCAATCCCAGACGCTCACGCGGGTGTTCGTCCTGTCGTTGATGTTGCAGGTCCTGACGCTCTCCATCCCGCTGCTGACGGGCCTGGTGGTGGACCGGGTCGTTCCCCGGGGCGACTACCACCTGCTGCTGGTGCTGGGCGTGGGGCTGGGCGCGCTGGTGTGCTTCCACCTGCTGACCTCGCTGGTGCGCAGTCATCTGCTGCTGGAGCTGCGCACGCGGGTGGACTCGGACATGACGCTCGGGTTCCTCGAGCACCTGGTGTCACTGGCGTATCCCTTCTTCCAGGTGCGCGCGGCGGGTGACCTGATGGCGCGCCTCAACGTCACGTCCACCGTGCGCGAGGTGCTCTCCTCCAGCCTCGTGTCCACGCTGCTGGATGGCCTGCTGGTGGTGCTCTACCTCGTCATCCTGGTCGTGGCGAGCCCCGGCACGGCCCTGCTGGTGGGCGGCCTGGGCGCGCTGCAATTGCTGGTGTTCTGGGCGTCCCGGCGCCAGCAGCGCAGCCTCCTCGCCCGGAACCTGGAGCTGGAGGCGCGCAACCAGAGCTACCAGATTGAGATGCTGACGGGCATGCAGACGCTGAAGGCCTTCGGCGCGGAGCAGCGCGCCGTCCAGCACTACTCCGGCCTCTTCGTGGACGTGCTCAACGTCACGCTCGCGCGAGGCCGGCTGACCGCCTGGGTGGATGCCCTCTCCGGCACGCTGAAGTTGAGCGCGCCGCTGCTGCTGTTATGCCTGGGCGCGCTGCAGGTGCTGGAGGGCAAGCTGAGCCTGGGGACGATGTTGAGCCTCAACGCGCTGGCCGTGGCCCTGCTCACACCACTGGCGAACCTGGTGGCCACGATGGGGCAGCTGCAACTGGTGGGCAGCTACGTCGAGCGCATCGACGAGGTGCTGGACACCCCGGCGGAGCGCGACACGGCACGGCCGGAGGCCCGCGTGGACCTCCAGGGCCGCATCGAGATGGAGCGCGTGTCGTTCCGCTTCAGCCCCCTGTCGTCCATGGTGGTCCAGGACGTGTCCGTGCGCATCGAGCCTGGGCAGCTGGTGGCCATCGTGGGGCGCTCCGGCGCGGGGAAGAGCACGCTCGCGAACCTGCTGTTGGGGCTCTACCTGCCCACGGGCGGACGGGTGCTCTACGACGGGGTCGACCTGTCGGAGCTGTCCTTGAGCGCGGTGCGGGGACAGGTGGGCATCGTCCTGCAGGAGCCGTCGTTCTTCGGGACGACCCTGCGCGCGAACATCGCGCTCAGCGACCCCTCGGTGCCCCCGGCGCGCATCGTGGACGCGGCGAAGCAGGCGCAGATCCACGATGACATCATGGCCATGCCCCTCCAGTACGACACGCCGCTGGCGGACCGGGGAATGTCCCTGTCCGGGGGGCAGCGGCAGCGTCTGGCATTGGCTCGCGCCCTGGTCCGGGAGCCGAAGATCCTCCTCTTGGATGAAGCGACGAGCGCCCTGGACGCCGTCACGGAGCACCGGGTCCAGGATGCATTGGCTTCCCTGAACTGCACCCGCATCGTCATCGCGCACCGGCTGAGCACCATCCGCAAGGCGGACCTCATCCTGGTCATGGAGAACGGGCGCATCGTCGAGCAGGGGCGCCACGAGGCGCTCCTGCAACAGGAAGGGAACTACGCCAGGCTGGTGGCCGCGCAGCTCTGACGCCCTGCCTGTGCAGCCAAGGCCCCTGGAGCCGGGGAGATGTGCCAGGGGCCGCGAACATTCGAAAGGGCCGTGCATGCTTGGATTCGTCGTGATGTTGGGCGGGGTCATCTTCCTTCCGGGGCCCGGATTCTTCGCGCTCGGGCTCAGCGCCCTGCGAAGGGCTCCCGCGCTTCAGGGGCCATCATGACGGCCATTGGCACCGCGACGATGGGGTTGACGATCGGGGTCGTGATCTGGAACCGCTACGTCATCGACCACACGGACTTCTCGAAGGGACGCGTGCTTGCGGCTCAAGGGGCGCGCTCGCGTGGCCCGTCGCGCCCTGGATGAGGTCCGTCATTCCCGGCGGTGCTTCGCGCTCGCGCGGGCCTACCCGGGGCTGCCCTGGAGCGCGGGTGCGATTCCGGAGCTGGCACAGGAGCGCCCCCAGCAGCCCGGCCCGGACGAAGGTGATGCATGGGCCCGGCTGGTGCGCGGGTCGTTGCTGGAGGGATGCCTGGGGGAGGGGCTGGCCGCCAGCGTCGCCGGTGAAGCGTCGAGGCGGGCCAGCGGCCCCGTCGTGCGTGAGACGCTGGCGGTCATCTCCGAGGACGAGGGCCGCCACGCGGAGCTGGCCTGGGACATCATCGCCTTCGCCCCGGAGCGGGGCGGCGGCAAGGCACGGCAGGCGTTGCGTCAGGCGTTGGACGCGCTGGAGACGCGGCGGACGCCCGCGCTCCCCAACATCCCCGGAGTCGACGAGTCCTTCCTCGAAACCAACGGGGTGTTGCCCCAGCCGGAGCTGGGGCGGCTGATGGACGAGTGCGTCCAGCGGACGCGGGAGCGGGCCGGGGCGTGCTTGGAGCCTGGCCGGACGTGGTGGCCAGTCCCTATCGCCCGCGCGTCATGATGCCGCCCTGCTCCAGCAGCCCGAACAGCTCCAGCAGGGCCTCCACGGGAAAGACATAGCCGTACTCGGCATAGGCCGCGTCGCGGATGTCGGCCACGGAGCGCTTGCCGTCGGCGTAGCTCGCGAGCGCATCCGCCAGTTGGTAGAAGCGCAGCTCGCTCTCGCCCCGCTCCCGCAGGGCCGTGGCCGCGGTGTTCATGGCGCTCTTCACGGTGTCCACGCGGGCCTTGGATTCGGGGGCGGCACCGCGCTCCACGTCGTCGAACGACGCGAGCTCCTGGCCCTTCACGCGACGCGGAGTGAAGGCCCGCGCGCGACGCTCGGCCTCGCTCGGGGCGGGCTCCTTCAGGGACACTTTGCGCGCCTTGCCGTCCGCTTCCAGGCGCGCCAGGGCCTGCTCCTCGGCGTTCTCCAGGGCCCGGACCAGCCCCTTCACCGGCTCGGCGGGCGCGCCCAATGGCAGACAGGAGCGCAGGGCGTCGCGCTCACGCTGGTAGCCGGCGCGCACTGCCGCGCGTGCCAGGCGGGCGAAGCCGGGAACCTCCGCGTCGGGCTTCGCGGCCAGGTCGCGGCGTGCCCGGAACTCGTCCTCGGCCACGCGCTTCGCGCCGTGCACCGCCACCAGGCGCGAAAGCTCCAGGGCACCCGGCCCCTCGGCCCACGCCGCGACGGTGACGCCTGCGAGGCCCGCGAAGACGGTCCGGTGCAGTTGGGTGGGGTCCACGTTCTCCGGCCGGTCGCCGCTGGTGTGGTAGCCGTCGTCCGGCCACGTGGAGTAGGCGACGCCGGGGATGCCGTAGTCGTTGAAGATCTGGTGATCCGAGCCCCGGCTGTAGCGGTCCATGTGCGCGTCCAGCGGATCCCTCGAGCCGGTGACCGAGCCGATGCGGAAATCCTTCCTCGGCGGGTAGGCCACGCTGTTGAAGCGGTTCATGAAGTCCACCGTGGACTCGGACACGGCGTTCACGAAGCTGCCGTTCCAGTCCGGCGTGTACGAAACCAGGAAGCGGGAGTGGGAGCGGGTCAGGCTGGCGCCGAGCATGTCGAAGTTGAACTGCGCCACCCGCCGCACCGGCTCAGCGCCGTGGTGGGCGAACCACTCGCGGGTGCCCTCGAACTCCGGCAGCCACAGCACGCGCAGGGTGCGCACCGGCGGCGGCAGCACGCCCCGCCGGATGAGCGCGGTGTACGTGCGCACCAGCTCCAACAACGTGGCGGAGCCGGACGCGTTGTCGTTGGCTCCGGGCTTGTAATGGTCCAGGTGGGCGGTGAGGACGACCTCCTCGCCCGCGTGCGTCCCGGGGATGACGCCGCTGACGATGCTGAGATGCCCCGTGGGCGCCTGCGTGGCGACGCTCACGTCCACCTTCACCGGGCCCTCCCGCAGCTGGGTGCGCAGCTCCCGCCCCCGCCGGTCCGACACCATGAACAGGAAGGGCATCCGCATGCCCTGCGGGAAGAGGCTCCGGGGGACGCCGGCCCAGCCCACCTGCTCCGGAAAGTCGCCGTCCATGCGGTGGGGCGCGTCCCAGGGCGGTGTCGAGTAGGACGACACCAGGCCCACGGCGCCGTACTTCACCACGGCGTTGCGCAGCGTGGCCGAGAACGGCCCCTGGGTGAGCACCACCTTGCCCTTGACGTCCTTGCCTGCGTAGTCGGAGTCCTGGGTGCCCATGCCCACGTCGACCAGGTCCAGGTCCGTGCCCTCGAAGCTGCCGCTGCCCGCCGCCAGCGACATGGGCAGATCCGCGTAGGACGTCACCTGGTAGCGGTGGGGACCGGCCACCCACAGCTCGCCGCGCGTGGCCCGCCACTGGGGACCGTCCTTCATCGCCTCCAACCGGACGTCCTGGAGCCCCGCGGCCTCGGCGGCGGACTTCATCCAGGCGGCCGCCTCCGAATAGCCATCGAGGCTGTCTCGCGCGAGGAGGGACAGGCGCTGCACGCCATCATGGATGCGGTCCCCCGAGCTCTCCTGGATGAGGGCGCGCACCACATCGTCCCGGAGCACCAGGCCGGTGGTGGGGGAGATGGGGGCCAGCGGGGACGACGGAGCCTGGGCGGAGGCGCTGAGCGAGGCGAGCAGCGCGAGGAGGACGAAGGGCTTTGCGCGAGAGGTCATGGGTGTCTCGCGGAACCTATCACCGGGGCCTCGGGTGTCGCCCACGGAGCTCGTGCCGCGAGCGGACCCGCGATGGGCAGACAGCGGTCTCGGACGCGTCTGACTTTGGCTTCGACGGGTCCACCGGGAGGGTCCCCACCCTGCGAGGAGACGGTAGCCCCGCGTACGACGTCGCCGGAGGCGCCAGCGTCAGCGCATGCACGAGGTGGAGCTACAGGGCGGGGGGCTCTTCGGGGGGACGCTGCATCGACTCACGCGCGCGGGCCCGCTCCTCGCGCTGCTTCTCAAGCAGCTCCCGCGCCTTCACCTTCTGAGGCTCATCCAGGAGCGCTTCGACCTGGCGGTACGCCGCCGCCTCGTTGTCTTCCATCGCCTGGAGAATGGCCTGCTGCCGCTTCTTGTCCTCCTCGCTGAGGGGCGCGGCGGGGCGCTCGGGGGGCCGGTACGGAGGCCGTCCGCCCAGGCCCACCGGGGCGTTCCTTCCGGTCATCCCGGTTCCGGGCGGAGGCCGTCCGCCCGGGGGGGGGGCGGGATGCCAGACCTCCCGGAGTTGCTCACGCAGGGGCTTGTTGGCCGCGGTGAGGGCTTCGTCCATCTGGCCGATCTTGATCAGCTGGTCGGTGTTCAGCATCAGCTCCTCGTGATGCTCCAGCAGCAACGCGAGGGGGGACTCGAAGAGCACCCTGGGGGGCGGCCGCCTTCTCTGCTCCGGCGGCGAGGATGCGCAGGCAGTAACAAGGGCCACCAGCAACAACCACGGCATGAGCGGGCGCGGCGACATCGGTCCTCCTTGGGACGTGTGTCTGCTCGCTCTCTATGCCGATGTCGCGCCGCGTAGAAGGGCACGGGCGTGAAGATGCCCACATTCGCACCTCCTGCCCCGGCCCCGGCCCAATGAACACCGCACGTGACGCCAGGACGAATGGGTGTGGCGAAGATGAATCGGCGATGAAAAGTCTCTCAGGGAGGCGGGGGCTCACGGACACGAGCCGCCCACATCAGGCATGACTCGGGGCGCCTCGCGCTCCGGCACAGGGATGCCCGGGTGTCATCGGGGCGAAGGGATGCCAGATGCCAAGCACATCCGGAGCCGCCTCCTGGCGCCGTGGGTGGTCATGGGGCCTGGGCGCGACCGGGGTGCTCGTGCTCGTGCGGCTGCTCTACTCGGAGCAGGTGGAGCTGGCGCCGCAGGAAGCCTACTACTGGCAATACACGCGCCACCTGGACCTGTCCTATCTGGACCATCCTCCCATGTGCGCCTGGTGGATGGCTTTGTCCGTCCGCCTCCTGGGCAGCTCGCAGCTTGCCTTGCGCCTGCCCGCCATCCTGTCCTCGGCGGCACTCGGGGGCCTCCTCTTTTCACTCGGCAAACGGTTGTACTCGCCCGCGGTCGGGGTGCTGACGGCGGTCGCCGCGAACGCCACGGTCCTCTTCGGCCTGGGGGCGGTGGTGATGACGCCGGACGTCCCGCTCGTGCTCTTCTGGGCCGCCGCGCTGCGTGTGCTCTGCGAACTGGTGCTGCCGGATGGACAGGGCCCCGGGCGCCTGGGCTGGCGCTGGTACCTGCTGGGCCTGCTCTGTGGCTGTGGATTGCTGTCGAAGTACACCGCCGCGCTGCTACCGCTCCAGGTGCTCGGGACGGCGCTGGTGACACGGCGGGGCCGCGAGGCCCTGCGCACCGCGCATCCCTACGCCGCCTGCCTCGTCATGCTCGCGGTGTTCTCACCGGTGCTGCTCTGGAACCACGAGCATGCGTGGGCCTCCTTCGCGTTCCAGACCACGGGCCGTGCCCACACGGTGGATGGCTTTCATGCCTTCCTCGTGGGGCGCTACCTGGGCCTGCAGGCGCTGGCCGTGGGGCCGCTGCTCTACGTGGCGCTGTGGGTGGCGGCGGGCGTCCTCGTTCGCCAGGCCTGGCGGGGGGATGACCGTGCCCGGCTGCTGGCATTCGCCAGCGTGCCGGGACTCGCCCTGTTCACCCTCGTGAGTCCCCTGCACTGGGTGAAGATGAACTGGGTGGCCCCCGCCTACCTGGGCGTGATGGTGGCCGCCGCCGCGGGCGCGTGGGCATTGCGTGAGCACCGGGCCGTGCGTGGCTACGCGGCGCTGAGCGTGGGCGTGGGCGCGGTGCTGATGATCGGCATGTACCTGATGCCGCTCTGCCCCTGGATTCCCTTCCGCGAGCGCGACAACCTGGTGAGCGGCTGGCGCGAGCTGGCCAATGCCGTGCAACTCCACCGCGCGGCGGCCGGTACGCCCGCGCCAATGGTGGTGGGGTGGGGCTACAAGACGGCCAGCGAGCTGGCCTGGTATCTGCCCGACCGCCCGGAGACCCAGTCCGACTCCGCGCTGGGCGGCGACGGGCTGGCGTATGGCTTCTGGCTGGACCGGGTGCGCCCCGGCGCGGACGCCCTCATCGTGTCGGACCTGCGCCAGCCGCTGCGCGACGCGGAGGTGCGGCTGACGGAGTATTGCGCGTCGGTGCGCGAGCTGCCCTCCGTGACGGTGCACCGAGGCGAGCAGCCGGTGACGACCTTCAGGCTGTGGTCCTGTCAGCGCTGGCATGCCCGGCCAGAGGCGGTGGCCCGGCAGACGCCTCCGGTCTCGGGAGGCGCAAGGTGAAGCGGCTCTCGCCATCGACCCGCGCGTAGTCGAGCGTGCCGCCATGCGCCTGGGCGATGGTCCTCGACACCGCGAGCCCCAGGCCGGTGCCCTCGCCCTGCCGTGATGGAGTCGCGCGGGCGAAGCGCTGGAAGAGCCGGGCCTCGAAGGCGGCGTCCACCCCCTTGCCGTCATCCGCCACGGTGATGAGGACGCCGGTGGGAGTCGAGTCCAGCTCCACCCGGATGCGCTCGCGGGCGTAGCGGCACGCATTGGAGAGCAGGTTCTCCAGCACGTGCGTCAACAGGACCGGATCGCCCCGGGCCTGCGTGGGGGCGCCCGTCAGCTCCAGCGTCAGGCTCCGGGACCGCGCCGCCAGGAGCTGCTCCGTGCGCTGGAGGGACTGGCGCGCCAGGGCATGCAGCTCCACGGGCTCCTGGGTGATGACCTGGGTGCCGGCATCCGCGCGCGCCAGTTGCAGCAGCGCGTCCACCAGGACGCTGAGCTGACGGGTCTCGTCGAGCACGATGGAGAGCGTGCGGCGGTACTCCTCCGGCGTTCGCTCCCGCCGCAGGCAGACCTCCGTCTCGCCCATGATGATGGTGAGCGGCGTGCGCAGCTCGTGCGCCGCGTCGGAGGTGAAGGACTGGATGCGCGCGAGCGACGCGCGGGCATCCGAGAGCAGCTCGTTCAGGGTCGCCGCCAGCGTGTCCCACTCATCCCCGGTCCCGCGGTCGGGAAGGCTCAGGTCCAGCTCCGAGGCCCGCGCGGCACGGACCCGGTCGCGGGCATCCCGCAGCGGCGCCAGCGCCCTGCGGGCCAGCGCGCCGCCCACCACGATGGACCCCACCACCACGATGGGCATGCTGAAGACGATGGCGCCCAGGGCCTGGAGCGCTTCGTCGAAGATTCCCTCGTGCAGCCCCAGGCTGGGGTTCTCCGCGTGCTGGAAGAACTCGCTGGCGGCCAGCACCACCGTCACCAGCGCGCCGTAGAGCAGGGTCGTGCCCAGGACGGCGCCGGCGAAGAAGAAGGTCAACTGCGCGCGCAGCGAGCGCGGGCGCCTCATGCGCGGCTCCGGAGCACGTAGCCCACGCCGCGCACGGTGTGGATGAGCTTGGTGGGGAAGGGGATGTCCACCTTGGCCCGCAGATAGCGGATGTAGACCTCCACGACGTTGGAGAAGGTCTCGAAGTCGTGCTCCCACACGGCCTGCACGATGCGGGTCCGGGACAGGACCTCGCCCGCGTGCTCGAGCAGGAATTGCAGCAGCGCGTACTCCCGGGCGGTCAGCGGAATCTCCACGCCGGCCCGGACCACCTTCCGGGTGGTGGGGTCCATGGTCAGGTCCGCGTGGGTCAGCAGCGGCGTGGCGCGGTTGTCGACGCGGCGGAGGATGGCGCGGATGCGCGCCAGCAGCTCATCGAAGGCGAAGGGCTTGATGAGATAGTCGTCCGCGCCGGCATTGAGCGCCTGGATGCGGTCCGCGACCGCGTCCTTCGCGGTGAGCATGAGGATGGGGGTCACGTCCTGCTTCGCGCGCAGCGACCGGAGCACGTCCAGTCCGGACATTCCCGGCAGCATCCAGTCCAGGATGATGAGGGCGAAGCGCTCGTGGCGCATCAGCTCCTGGGCCTCGACGCCGTCCGCGCTTTCGCGCACGCGGAAGCCCTCTTCGGTGAGGCCCCGGGAGATGAAGGCGCGGACCCGCAGTTCGTCTTCGACGATGAGGATGGACACGATGGATTCCCGGATGACGAGGACTCGCGTGGCGGGCTTCTCGGTCGGAGCTATACCACTGGCGGGGAGGTTCCGGCCCGGAGCCCCCAGGGCCGTTCAGCCGCCGTTCAAGCCCGACGGGCGGTTCAGCCCAGCGTCAGCAGCGCGCCGCAGACCATCAATCCCACGCCGACGACGAGCTTCCACGACAGGGGCTCGCCCAGCAGGCCCCACGCGAGCACGAGCGTGAGGGCCAGGCTGAGCTTGTCGATGGGCGCCACCCGCGACGCGGGAGCGAGCTGGAGCGCCCGGAAGTAGGCCAGCCAGGACAGGCCCGTGGCCACTCCGGAGAGCGCGAGGAAGAGGAGCGTGCGGCGGCCGAGCGTGGGAAGGGCGGCCCCCTCGCCGCGGGCCAGCGCGATGGTCCAGGCGAAGGCGAGCACCACCACGGTGCGCAGCGCGGTGGCGAGCGTGGAAGGCACCCCCTCCACGCCCACCTTGGCAAGGATGGCGGTCATCGCGGCGAAGCCCGCGGAGGCCAGGGCGTAGATCCACCACGTCATGTGTGTGTCTCCTGGGATTCAGCGCACGTGTCCATGGGGCCGTCCGGAACGCGCGCGAGCGCGGGCCTTATACCCCGGCTGTGGGACGGCGGAGACCGTCTCCAAGCGCAGGCGCCCGTCTTGAAGTTCCGCGACGGCGTAGCCATCCGGTGCATCCGGGAGGTTCACGTGGAAGGTGCCCCGGTACCAGCGGGCCCTGCCGTCTTCCGACGCGGGCACGGGGAGCCGTTCCCGCAGCGGCTCGGGAAGCGCGGCCGCGGCGGCGGCGAGGCGCGCCTCGGCTTCGGCGGGCCCGCGGATCGCGAAGTCATCCCAGACACATCCATAGGGCGAGCCCATGTGCCCGGACACCGTGAGGTCCACGTCCAGCGCCGAGGCGAGCAGCGCCACCAGCGGCTCCTTTCCCGGGCTCACGTGCGTCACGAGCACCCGGACCTCTCCCGGCACCCGGGGCCGCGCCGAGTCCAGCAGCGCGGTGAGGTCCTTCTCCGTCGCGTGAATCTTCCCGCGGCCTCCGTCGATGGGGGCGTCCTCCCCGAGCCGCTCGGAGAGCAGGTTCCCTCCGAGCCCGAAGAAGCGGAACGGTCCATGCGTCGCCGTTCCCAGCAGCGTCAGGTTCGGGACGCGCTGGCGCCCCGACAGGAGCGAGGCGACGACGGCGCCATCCTCGTGATTGCCCCAGATGCCGAACATGGGCAGGGAGAAGCCCCTCCCCGCCGGCAGCCACTCCGCGAGGTCCGACAGGGGCAGCTCCTGGCGGATGAAGGCACGGAGGGCGTCGCCCTTCAGCTTCTTGGCCCGCTGCTTCACGTCCGCGGGGAGCGCCGAGTGGACCACGCGCAGGAAGAGCTCGCGGGACTCGATGCGGTCCGCGCTCTCCCGGTCATAGAAGCCGAAGTCTCCCGCGTGCAAGACTGCGTCGGCCCGGGCCTCCTTCGCGAGCCGCTCGATGATGTCGAGGTGGCCGTGGGTATCGGAGACGAGCAACAGGCGCATGGGGCGCCTCCTTTCGAGGTGACCAAGATGGCAGCCAGGGGCCCGCGCCGGAACGGACAGAAAACCGGACACGTCGCGGGCGCGTCCCAGGCCCCGGTCGGCTTCACGTGGTCCGATTACCTCGACGCCCTGGTGCAGGAGCACGGCTCCCTGGCCGCGGTCGCCTGGAAGCTCGTCGAACGCGGCCTGGCGGAGGACACCACCTCCGTGGAGCGGGCCCTGCGGCGCCTGCGGGGCAGGGGACAGCGGGACGGCGGACTCATGGGGCAGCGGCTGCTGCGCGTCTTCGGCGTGCCCGCCACCCTCGAGGCCCAGGCCCGATGGATGGGCACGTACCACAGCCCCTTCAACGACCTGCCCGTCCGGCTCTGCCTGGATCAGCTTCGCCTCTGGGAGCGCCCGCCGCTCTCCGAGTCCCGAGCGCGCGTGTGGATCCTCCTGGGACTGGCGACGGTGGCGCTGCGACAGCGGGCCTTCGAGGACGCGGGCCCCCTGCTCGAGGGGGCGGCGGCGCTCGCGGAGGCTCCGGCGGCGCGCATCGAACATCACCTGGCAACGAGCTATCTCCTGACGCGCCTCGATTCGGACGCGAGGCGCGCGGAGGCCGCCTCGCGCCCCTACCTGGAGCGCGCACGGAGCCTCCTCGCCGCGTCGCGGGCGGAGCTGACACCGGAGGACGCCGCCTGCTTCCAGGCCCGCCTGGCCGACCACGAAGCCTTCGACGCCAACCGCCTGGGGGACTTCGCCGCGGCGCTCGCGCTGTACCGCGCGCTCCCCACCGAGGACGTGCATCCCTTCGCCAGCTATCGGCGCGATGCGGGGCTCGCGTTCGGCCTGCATCGCCTGGGCGACCGCGAGGAGGCGCTCCGGCTCGCGCATCGCGCCTGTGAGCACGCGGGAGACGGAGGCTACGTGCGCCTGCGGGTGATGGGCCTGCTGATGGTCGCGCGCATCCAGGGCGCGCCGGAAAAGGCAGTCACGCTGGCCCGGGCCGCCGCCATCGCGAAGCGGCTCGATGACCCCGAGTTGCGCATTCGCATCGAGCGCGCGCAAGGGCCCAGGCGGGCGTGAAGTGAGACACAAGGAGACGGCATACAGGTCTCCTTCCTTCTCCGTGAGCGTGTCGCGGACGGTCTTGCGCTCCACGCCCCACCCACGAGGGCCTCGTTCCCTGTCGGCGCGTGCCCCCGCCGAAGGCCGGCGTCACGCCGTGCCGTCCAGCCGCCTTCCCGCTCTCCGTATCGAACGGCACCGCATGCGAGCCCCCTCCCGTGGCCACGAGGCCAATGCCTACACAACACGCGCCTTTCGCGCAAAGGGAGCCCGTGCGCAAAGCCGGCGCATCTCCGCCCCGCCTGGACTCAAGTCTCGCCCGGCTTCAACGCGGACGCGGAGCGCAGCAGGCCTGCTCCGCTCACGATGAGGATGCCGGTGAGGACCAGCACCGCGCCCACCGCGAAGGAGAGGTCCGCCTGTTCATTCAGCACGTAGATGCCCGCGCTGACGCCGAACAGCGGCGTCATGAACGAGAAGACCGACAGGTTGGAGGCGAGATAGCGGCGCAGGAGCCAGAACCAGGCGAGGTAGCTGGCGAAGCACACGATGACGCCCTGGAAGAGGATGCTCGCCCAGGCGACAGGGGCCATCGTGATGGGGCCGGCCTGGCCGGTGAGCAGGGCCACGGGGAGCAGCAGCGCGACGCCGCCCACCAGCTGGTACAGCAGGGTCTGCGTGGGCGGTGCATCCGACAGCGCGGAGACGCGAATCACCACGGTGGTGGCGCCCCAGGACAGCCCCGCGAGCAGTCCCATCGCGTCGCCCCGGAGGATTTCAGGGCTGAACCCGCCCCGAAGCAGGCCGCCGCCAAAGGCCAGCGCGATGCCCGCGAAGGCCACGCCAATGCCCAACCACTGCGTCCGCTTCAGCCGCTCCGACGGGACGAACCAGTGCAGGCCCAGCGCGGAGAAGACGGGCGCGGTGTAGAGGAAGACGCCCATGTGCGAGGCGTGCGTGTGGCGCAGACCCTCGCCCACGAAGAGGAACTCCGAGGCGAAGAGCACGCCCACGAGCAGCCCGGGGCGCCAGGGGCCACGACGCAGGAGCCCCCGCTCACCACGCACCCAGCACATCAGCCCCACGAGCAGCGCGGCCAGCCCCGAGCGCAGCGCCATCTGCATCAGGTTCGGGATGTGGGGGGCGGCCAGTTTCACGGCCACCTGCTGCATGCCCCAGGTGGCGCACAGCACGACCATGGTCGCGAGCGCGAAGCCATCCGCGGGTTTCCGGTGAGAGCTCATGCGCTTCAATATGCGGCTGGCGGGTCAGATGGATATAGCGAGATTCCGACAACCCATCCCGAGAAGCCGCCATGGCGAAGCAGCTGCAAGTTCCCTTCACCTCAAAGCTTCCACATCCCGTGTACTTCCGCGCGGCGAGCCTGCCCGCGGCGGCGGCCTATCCCCGGCATCGCCACCCGTGGGGTGAGTTCGTCTACGCCTTCAGCGGCGTGATGGAGCTCAAGCTGGCGGGCAGCCACTACCTCGCCCCTCCGCAGTACGGCATCTGGCTGCCGCCCGACGTCGAGCACCGGGGCATGAACCGCTTCGAGGCGACCCACTGCTCGCTCTACCTCGCCCCCGAGTGGTGCCGCGGGTTGCCCCGCACGACGTGCGCGATGGCGGTCAGTCCCCTGGTGAAGTCGCTGATGGAGCACCTGCGGGACAGCGCGCTGGCGCAGCCCCGCACCAGCGCCGAGCGCAGGCTGTTCCGGGTGCTGATTGATCAGCTGGGGCTGGCCCCGGCCCATGGGAGCTACCTGCCCATGTCCGATGATCCGCTGCTGGAGCCGGTGCTCACCGCGCTCGAACAGCACCCGGAGGATGAGCGCTCGCTGGCCGAGTGGGCACAGGTGCTGCACACCACCGAGCGCACGCTGGAGCGCAGATGCCAGCAGCACCTGGGCCTGTCCTTCAGCGAATGGCGCCAGCGGCTGCGCGTGGTCAAGGCGCTGGCGATGCTGGAGCAGGGACACGCGGTGGAGGCCATCGCGCTCGACCTGGGCTACAGCAGCGCGTCCGCCTTCATCGCGATGTTCCGGCGCATGACGGGCACCACGCCGGACAAGGTCCGCGGCCAGGGGCTCGTGGCGCCGTGAGGGCAGGAAAGAGGAAGCCCAGCAACCCGGTGGGGTGCTGGGCCTCGGGGCTTCGCGTTCCGGCGAAGGACTACCGGACGATGTTCACCGCCGTGTCATCCAGGAAGAAGCTCGTCTGCAGCGACGCGTCCTCCGTGCCGTTGAAGTAGATGCGGACGGTCTGGCCCTTGTACGCGGCCAGGTCGAACGTCCGCTGCACGTAGACCGTGCCCTTGTCCAGGTTGCTGTACGTGGCCAGCGTGGCCAGCACGGTGCCGGCGCTGTTGCGGACCTGGACGGCCAGCTTGTCATAGGCCGTGGTGGTCGTCGTCTCCGCCGTGGTGATGCGCACCCAGAAGCTGAAGGTGGCGCTGCACGCCGTGGCGGGGATGGTGATGTCCTGGTACGCGAACTCGGTGCGCGTGGTGCCGTAGCCGTTCATGTAGGCCTTGTACGTGCCCGTGCGCGGCGCGCTGCCGGACGTGGTGCCGTCGATGACGCCCGACGAGGTCGTCCAGCCCGTGTTGCCGCTCTCGAAGCCCGGGTTGACCAGGAGCTGCTCATTGATGGAGCAGGAGCCCGTGCCGTTGCTCACGGTCACCGACACCGTGGTGGACGTGCCCACGTTGTTCGCCGCGTCATACGCCTTGGTGGTCAGCGCGTAGGTGCCGTTGGCCACCGTCGTCGTGTTCCAGGTGATGCTGTACGGCGCGGCCGTGGCCGTGCCCAGCAGCGTGGTGCCCGCGTAGAACTCCACGCGCGACACGCCCACGTTGTCGGAGGCGCTGGCGCTCAGGCTCACGGTGCCGCTCAGCGTGGCGCCGCCCGCGGGCGAGGTGATGGACGTGGTGGGCGGGGTGGTGTCGCCGCCGCCGCCGCCGGTGATGAAGAGCGTGTAGAGCAGCTTGTTGGGCGAGCCGGTCCCCGGGCTGGTGACCTTGTTCGGCGTGGCGTTGTTCACCAGCGCGTCGCGCACCTGCTGGGGCGTCGCGGTGGGGTTGGCGCTCAGATAGAGTGCCGCGGCGCCGGCCACGTGCGGCGACGCCATGGACGTGCCGCTCATGGACGTGCTCGACGAGTTGCCGGAGTTCGAGGCGGACGTGATGCTGGAGCCCGGCGCGAAGAGGTCCACGCACGTGCCGTAGTTGGAGAACGACGAGCGGCCATCCGTGCTGGTGGTGGAGCCCACGGTGATGGCGTTGGGCGCGCGCGCCGGCGAATAGTTGCAGGCGTTGTCGCTGTCGTTGCCGGCGGCGACCACCGTCGTGACGCCCGCGGCGATCAACCGCTCCGTCGCGTCATCGATGGCCGGAATGCCGACGTCGCCCAGGCTCATGTTGGCGACCGCGGGCTTGACGTGGTTGGCCGCCACCCAGTCGATACCGCCAATGACCTGCGCGTCGTTGCCGTAGCCGGTGCAGTCGAGGACGCGCACGCCGTGCAGGGTGACCTTCTTCGCCACGCCCCAGGTCGTGCCGCCCACGGTGCCGGACACGTGCGTGCCGTGGCCGTGGCAGTCCGAGGGGTCGCTGTCGTTGTCGATGAAGTCGTAGCCGTTGCCGATGCGGCCGGTGAACTCGGTGTGCGTCAGCCGGATGCCGGTGTCGATGACATACGCGTGCACGCCGGTGCCGTCGACGTTGTACGTATAGGAGCTGTCGCGCGGCAGGTCCCGCTGGTCGATGCGGTCGATGCCCCACGTCGCGCCGGTCTGCGTCGCGGAGATGTGGATGCGGCCGTTCTCCTGCACGTACGCCACGCGGGGATCGGACAGGAGGCGGCGGGCCTCGGCCTCGCTCATGTTCGCCAGGAAGCCGTGGATGGAGTGCTCATAGGTCCGCAGCACCCGGCCGCTGGTGAGGGACACCAGCTCCTGGGCGATGTTCGCCGCGCCCTGCTGACGGACCTCCTGGGCGGAGTCGCGCAGGACGACGATGTACTCGTTGGGGATGGCCCGCTCGCGGCGGATCATCTGCGCCGTGTGACCAATCTGCTCGCTGGCGGGCTCCTGGCCCTCCGGCATCGGGCCGCATGCCGCGGCCAGCAGGGAGATGACGCTCACCGCCTGGGTCAGCTTCAGTTTCATACGGCCTCTCACGGGACGTGCGGGCCCCGGGACGGAAGCCCTCGCACAAGCTGTGAAATTATATATTCAAGGAAAAGCGGTCAATGCGGCTTACGTCGGTCGTGTCCGTTGCCTCGCCATCCTTTGTCTGACAGGGCGCGCCATCATGGATGACGACGATTTCCTCGAACGGTTCTCACGGGGGAGGTGGGCGGGTTCGCCCATGTGGATCATGGGAGACACGCACCAGTGGCTGACGAAGGCGCTGGAGACGCACGGCGTGCCGGAGGAGGACATCGAGGCGCGGGTGCTCTTTGCCTCGGTGGAGGGCCTCTCCCAGCAATACGTGCAGGACGCAGGTGACCACCCCGCTGCCGAGGTGATTCGCGCCGTGGCCCAGAAGGGGCCCAACGCCGACAACGCGCTGATGCGGTGGCTGTACCTCTCCTGGAACTTCTCCGCGCGCCCGAGCCCCCGTCGCGCTGGAAGCTGGCGCTGCCCCGCGCGCGGATGCTGGAGCTGGAGGACGTGGGCCACTTTCCGCAGCTGGAAGCGCCTCCCAGGGCTGTGTCTACCCGATGGATCCGTTCGATGAATCCCACGGGGCCGGGTTGTGGCAGGGCGCAAGGGATCGCGTATTGGCGCAGGTGCACAAGCTGCTCGGCAGCGAAGCGGACATCCACAAGTTCGATCCCATCGAATACGACCTGAGGACTCCACCGAACCCCCGGAACGGCGTCGTGTACCGGGGCGGCACGGGGGACTCGCCGTACATCCTCTTCCAGCCGCGGGACCTGGACCGCTCCATCTCGTTCTCGAAGGGCGTGGACCTGGACGGGGAGGACATCCCCATCCAGGTGCAGGAACTGTTCGGGGAGCGGACGCTGCTGGGCCTGGAGCACCCGGAGGCGAGCGGCTCGAAGCGGTGCTGCTACTTCCAGGGCAAGACGGGGATGACGCAGACGCACCCGAAGGTGGGCTGGCCCAGCTGGATGGGCGCCGCCATCTAGACTTCAATCCCACCGGGACCTGGGGGGCGTCCGTGCGGCCGGGGGAGGGCTGGGGGGCCGAGGCGCTCGCGGCGCACCTGAAGATCGCGCTCATCACCAGTGTCACGGAGGAGCGGGCGCGGATGCGCGCTCGGCTCTGGGCGGACGTCGTCAAAGGCAGTGGCAAGACGCAGGATGACTACCGGGCCGTGGAGGACATGGACGGGGCCTCGTTCGCTGCCTTCGCCAGTGCGTGTGGCCTGGTCTCGGAGCTGATCAACCCCTTCACGGACAACCGCTCGCGGAACAGGTTGCAGCTGCGGGCCCTGCGCAACGAGATGATCCCGTCCTACCGGGGGGCCTCGGGCCACAAGGCCTCCTCCAGCGTCTACTTCGTCATGCTCCAGTACCTGACCGCGGCGCAGTACGGGCTGGAGCCAGGGCTCGATGCGTGTGCACGTGGCGGAATGCGCTCACGTGAAGCACACGGCCTCGACGTTGTTCCCATCCGGATCGAGGAGGGACGCGGCGTGGGAGTTGCTCGCGTAGCCCGCGCTCGTTGCGTCCTGATGACAGAGCACGTAGCCCAGGGGCGCGAGCACCGCCTGGTAGAATGGGATGCTGCGAGAGAGATTCTTCACACGAAGACCGACGTGGTCGAACACAGGTGCCTCCTGAAGTGAGGCTCACTTCCAGGAGGTGCTCGCCGCCTTCTCTTGGAGAATCTTGCGGTCGCTCAGAAGGCGGGGATGACGGCGCCGCCGTAGGTGCTGTCGATGTAGCGGCGCACCTCATCGGACTGGAGTGCCTTCACCAGGGCCCGGATTTCCGGACGGGATTCGTCTCGCGTCCGGACCGCGAGCACGTTCGCGTACGGGTTGCGCGCCGCGGATTCGCTGGCCAGGACGTGCGCGTCCAGGTGCAGTTGCTTCTGGGCCTCCAGGAAGTAGTTGCCGTTGATGATCGCGCCGTCCACATCCTCCAGCGTGCGCGGCTGCTGCTCGGCGTCGATCTCCTTCAGGTCCAGCTTGCGCGGATTGCCCACCACGTCCTGGAGCGTGGCGCCCGCGCCCGTGCCTTCGCGCAACGTCAGCAGTCCCTGCTTCGCGAGCAGATGCAGGGCCCGTGCGGCATTGCTGGGATCCGCCGGCAGGGTGAGCTTCGCGCCCGTGGGGAGCTCCGCGAGCTGCCGGTAGCGCAGGGAGTAGAGCGCCAGCGGCTCCAGGTGAACGGCCCCCACGCTCTTCAGCGCGAGGTGGCGCTCTCCGGCGAAGCGCTCCAGATAGGGCTCGTGCTGGAAGTAGTTGGCGTCGAGCTGGCCCTCCGCCAGCGCGAGGTTCGGCTGGATGTAGTCGGTGAACTCCACCACCTCCACGCGGAGGCCGTCGCGCTCCGCGACCTTCGCGGCGACGCGGAGGATGTCTCCGTGGGGGACGGGATTGACGCCGACCTTCAGGGGACGCGAGGCCCGGGCTGACTCGGAAGGCGCGGGCTTGCAGCCTCCGAACAACGACGTCGCGAGGAACAGGAGGGCCGTGGACAGGATTCGGAACGAAGTGCGCATGGGATTCAGGACTGCTCAGGGGAAGAGGAGGAACGGGTGGCGTCGAAGCGGGAGGCCAGGCGCTCTCCCAGCCATTGCAGGGCCTGCACGAGCACCAGCAGCACCGCGAGGCAGCCCCACATGACGTCGACGCGAAAGCGCATGTAGCCGTACTTCACCGCCAGGTCGCCCAGTCCTCCGCCACCGACCGCGCCCGCCATGGCGCTGTAACCGAGCAGGCTGATGACGACGAGCGCCGTGCCTCGCACGAGCGACGGTAGGGACTCCGGGAGCAGCACGCGGAGGATGATGCGCAGGGGCGTGGAGCCCATGGCCACGGCCGCTTCGACGCGGCCGGCATCCACCTCCCGCAGGGCCTGTTCCACCACGCGGCCCATGAAGGGAATGCCCGCCACCACCAGGGGCACGATGGCCGCCGTCGTCCCGATGGTGGTCCCCACCACCCAGCGGGTGAGCGGGACGATGGCCACCATCAGGATGATGAACGGAATGGAGCGCCCCACGTTCACCAGCGCTCCCAGCGCCCGGCTCAACACGGGCACCGGCCGGAGTCCGCCCCGGTCCGTCACCACCAGCAGCACGCCCAGCAGCAGGCCCGCGAGCACCACCAGCACCGCCGCCACCGACGTCATGTAGAGCGTCTCCAGGGTGGCCATCCCCAGCGCTCCCGGCAGGTCACCCATGGGCGGCCTCGCCGGCGGTCAATCCCTGCTCGCGCAGGAAGGTCCGGGCCCCGGCCACCGCTTCCGGCCCGCCGTGAAGCTCCACCAGCAGCCGGCCCACGCGGGCTTCACCCACGCGCTCCAGCGCGCCCTCCAGCAAGAGGACGTCCACGTCGAAGCGCCGGGCCAGGGTGCTGAGCAGCGGACTGCGGGCATGCGCGTCCGTCAGCGACAGCTCCACGCGGTGACCCGCCGTGGGTTCCTGGAGCCCGGACAGGGGCGGAAAGCACAGCGCGCGCAGGCGGGACTCCGGGCGCGCGAGCAGCTCCCGCACGCGCCCCTGCTCCACCAGCCTCCCTCCTTCGAGCACGGCCACGGAGCCGCACAGCGCCTTCACCACCTCCAGTTGATGCGTGATGAGCAGCAGCGTCAGCCCCAGCTGTTGCTGGAGGTCCTTCAACAGCGCGAGCACCGAGCGGGTCGTCTCCGGATCCAACGCGGACGTGGCTTCATCCGACAGCAGGACGCTCGGCCGGGGCGCCAGGGCCCGGGCGATGCCCACCCGCTGCTTCTGCCCACCCGAGAGCTGCGAGGGATACGCCCGCGCCTTGTCGGACAGGCCCACCCGCGACAATAGCTCCGCCACGCGCGTGCGAATGGCGGTGCGTGGCAGGCCCATCACCTCCAGGGGATAGGCGACGTTGCCCTCCACCGTCCGTGAGGCGAAGAGGTTGAAGTGCTGGAAGATCATCCCGATGCCCTGCCTCGCCTGCCGTAGCTCGTGGGGGCTCAGCGACAGCAGGTCCTGTCCCGCCACGCGCACCTCGCCGCGCGTGGGCCGCTCCAGGAGGTTGGTGCAGCGCAGGAGGGTGGACTTGCCGGCGCCGCTTCGCCCCAGCACGCCGAAGACCTCTCCCTGCGCCACGTGCAGCGACACGTCGTGAAGGGCCGTCACCTGCCGGCCGCCCTGGCTGAACACCTTGTGGATGCCTCGCAGCTCGATCACTCGCGGCTCCGGGCTGTGGCACGACGGTGGGACATCGGGAGGCTCCTGGGGCGCTCGCGCTCACGGGAGCGCGGGCACCGGACGGGGAAGGGCGGTGGTGGAAAAAGAAAAGGCCTGCCCCCGGGTGACGGGAACAGGCCAGACCGACAGGGCGCGGATGCGCGGAGGGAGGCTCAGCGCATGCGCACGGACGGACCGGCCGCGACACGGCAACACATGCCGTGACAACAGGTCCTGAACGTGGCGGCGCGAACGAGCATCAGCGATGGAGGTAGTCGAGCCCGCGGGGACTGTCAACCCAGGGCTCGGGCGAAGGCGTCCCCGTGCCCCGCGCAGAACCTGTCCGACAGCCGGACAGGTGGAAGCGCGCGTCGCGCAGGGCCTGCACCACCACGTGCCCCTCGCCCACCTTCAGTGTGTCGCCCGCGCTGAGCACGAAGTCCCGCGGATCGCCTTCGAGCGTGAGCCAGACCTGCCCCTCCTCGCAGACGAATGTCCGGGACGGGCCGCGCAGGCGCCTGCTCCACAGGTCGCCCTGCGGCAGGCACACCAGTTCCTGGCAAGCGTTGATGCCTCGCAGCCGGTTCGCCAGTGAGCCCAGCCAGGAGGGATTCAGCATCGTGAAAAGGTCCATCATCTTGGTCCTCCCGTGATGGACCCACCATGCGTCCGGAGGCCCGACCAGAACAGATGCAGCGGATGTGAATTGTGACCGGTACAGTTCCTGTTGGGCGAACTGTGCTGGTGATTGCAGCGCGGAGCTGTATCTGGGCGGCCGGCGCTCCGGGCGCTATCCGTTGAAGTCCGAGGGAGGTTCTTTCCATGGGTGCACGTGCGCAGTCCCTGAAGCTCTACGAGAGCGTCGCGGAGCGGCTGAAGGACGCCATCGCCGCGGGCACGCTGCGCCCGGGGGAGCGGCTGCCCTCCGTGCGCCAGTTGAGCGCGCGCGAGCGGGTGAGCGTCTCCACCGTGCTCCAGGCCTACCTGCATCTGGAGTCCCAGGGGCTCATCGAGACGCGGCCCCAGTCCGGCCACTACGTGCGTGAGCGGGAGCGGCTCCGGCTCGCCGAGCCCCCGGTGTCCCGGCCGCCCGCCTCCGCGACGCCCGTCACCGTCAGCGACCTGGTGTCGCATCTGTACCGGTCGTCGCGCGAGCCGCGCATCGTGCAACTCGGCACCGCGTGGCCGGCGCCGGAGCTGCTTCCCACCCGGCGCCTGTCGCGGGAGCTGGGGCTGCTCGCGCGGGAACGGCAGGACGCGGGCGTGATGTACGACGCGCCTCCCGGCTCGCCGCGCCTGCGGCAGCAGTTGGCGAAGCGCTCGCTGGAGTGGGGCTGCTCACTGAGTGCGGATGACTTCATCACCACCAGCGGGGCCTCGGAGGCGGTGCACCTGTGCCTCGTCGCGGCCGCTCGCCAGGGTGACACCATCGCCATCGAGTCTCCGGCCTACTACGGCACGCTGCTCGCCATCGAATCGCTGGGGCTCAAGGCGCTGGAGATTCCCTGCCACCCCCGCCACGGCATGGAGCTGGATGCGCTGGAGGCCGCGCTGGAGCGCCGGCGCGTGGCCGCGGTGCTGGTGGTCCCCAGCTTCAGCAACCCGGTGGGCAGCTGCATGCCGGAGGACCACCGGCGGCGGCTGGTGGAGCTGGTGACAACGCACGACGTGCCGCTCATCGAGGACGACATCTACGGCGACCTGCACTTCGAGCCGGAGCGTCCGCGCCCGTGCAAGGCTTTCGACACGCGCGGCCAGGTGCTGCTGTGCGGGTCGTTCTCCAAGACCATCGCCCCGGGCTTCCGCGTGGGCTACGTGGCCCCGGGCCGGTTCCGGGAGCGCGTGGAGCTGCTCAAGTTCGCGCACACCGTGGCGTCACCGCTGCTGACCCAGGAGGCGGTCGCGCGCTTCCTGGAGAACGGCGGCTATGACAGACACCTGCGCACTCTGCGCCGCAACCTCGCCTCGCAGGCGGAGCACGTGGCCCATGCCGTCGCAAAGCACTTTCCCCAGGGCACGCGCGTGGCGCTGCCCTCGGGAGGGCTGCTGCTCTGGGTGCAACTGCCGCCCTCGGTGGATGCGCACGCGGTCAACGTGCGCGCACTGGAGGCGGGCATCAGCATCGCGCCCGGGTCCATCTTCTCCGCGCGGCCGGGCTCGTACCGGAACTACATCCGCCTGAGCTATGGCCAGCCGTGGACGCCGCGCATCGAGGCCGCGGTCGCCACGCTGGGGAACATCGCCGCCGGTCTGGCTAGCGCGTCGCGATGAAGAACAGCCGGGGGAAGGGCAGCAGGACCGTGCCGTCGGACAGGGCAGGGTAGGCCCGCGCAATCCCTTCCTGATAGCGGGCGAGGAAGTCTGTCTTTTCGCCCGCGTCGAGCGCTTCGAGGAAGGGCCGGAGGCCCGAGCCCTTGAACCACTCCACCACCGCTCCGGCGCCTCCGGTCAGCGGGTGGAAGTAGGTGGTGCGCCAGATGTCCACCGTGGCTCCGGCCTCGCTCAGCACGCGGAAGTACCAGTCGGCCTCGTTCCGGGCCGTCCGCGCGCTCGCGGCTCCCCCCAGCCTGGCCGCCCAGGGGCCCTCGCTCGCGGTCTCGCGCATCAGCCGGTGGGACGGCTCCTCCAGGTTGTCCGGCATCTGCACGGCGAGGCTTCCTCCCGGCGTCAGCTTGCGGAGGAGCGCGGGCAACAGGGTGGAATGGTCCGGCACCCACTGCAGCACCGCGTTCGCCAGGATGACGTCGTAGGGGCCCGGGTCGCTCCAGGCCGCGATGTCTCCCAGGTCGAACCGGACGTCCGGCAGGCGCTTGCGCGCCGCGGCGAGCATGTCCGGCGAGCTGTCCATGCCGCTGACGGAGGCCTGTGGGAAGCGGGCGCGCAGCAGCTCCGTGGAGTTGCCGGGGCCGCAGCCGATGTCCGCCGCGCGCTTCACGTCGGCGGTGGGAACCCGGGCGAGCAGGTCCCGGATGGGACGGTTCCGCTCGTCTTCGAACCGCGTGTACTGCGCCGCTGACCAGTCCATGGGCACCTCCCTTTTCCGGGAACCTAGCGCGTCATCGCGGTGTCATGGATTGTCGATGCCTCGGCAGGCATGCCGCCTGCCTTCGCGGATGGATTAGCGTTCCAACCATGCGCCTCCTTCGTGCTTCCGCCGTCGTGTTGCTGATGGGGTTGTCTGCCTCGGGATGCAAACGGGACGCGGACGTCCCTCCACCCGAGGTCGCCGCTCCGAGTGAAACCCCCGCGTCCTTCATCCAGGCGGGCCTGGTGGCCCCCGCCACCGTCGCGGGACGACCGGACACGGGCGAGGTGGACCTCGCGACGCTGCGCGACTCCGTGGCGGATCCGAAGGTGCTCTCGGAAGCGGACGTGGAGGCGCTCTCGCGCAGGCGTTCGCCGGAGGACCTCGCGCGCATCGGCTCTCCGCCGGGTCCGCGTCCCGCCGATGCCCCCGGGCTGGGTGAGACGGATGTGTTGTCGTACTCGGAGAACGAGGAGAGGGCATCTGCCGAGATGAGGCAACGCGCGGAGCGTAACCGTGCGCAGATCAGGGCGGCCGCCGCCACCCAGGCTCGCGTCGGGCTGGAAGCGCATGGCGTCGGGGAGGGGGGCGGCGGTGTCGTCGGGGGGCAGCCCGCGGTGCCGGCTCCGTCGGCAGCGCCTCATTCGGAGGAGCGCTTCCAGGCCGCCCTGCGAACTGTTCATGGGGGCCTCTTCAGTGGCTCGGGGGGAGCCGCCCTGGGCGGACGAGCCCGGGAGGCCGCGCCCGCGAAGAAGCAGGCCGGCATGGGAGCCAAGGCGGATGATGCCCCGAAGCCCGTGCTCCCTCGGGTGGAGGCCGCGCCTCGCGCCGCGAAGGTGCTGGTGATGGGCGAGGACGGCCGCTACCAACCCCTCAAGGCCCGCGCCGTCCGCGTCGTCACGTACATCCAGGGCTCCCGCGCGCGGACCGTGGTCGACCACCTGTTCGAGAACGACTCCGGGCGCAGCCTCGAAGGGACGTTCTATTACCCGCTCCCTGGCGGCGCGACGGTGGCGGGCTTCGCGCTGTACTCGGGGGCGGTGGCGGTGGACTCGCCCTCGCTGTTCCAGTCGTCGGACCTGTTGCCTCCCCTGGGCGATGGCTCGGCGGAGCCGGAGCGGCTCGCGTCCTCCGCTCCGCCCGCGGCCCGGGGCGCGAAGCGCTCCTGGGGTGACCTCCAGGAGGCCCGCGTCGTGGAGCAGAAGCGCGCGAGGGAGGTGTACGAGGACGTCGTGCGCCACAACGTGGACCCCGCGCTGCTCGAATGGTCCGGCGCGTCCACCTTCAGCGCCCGCGTCTTCCCCCTGCCGCCGAAGTCGCTCAAGCGCGTCGTCATCGCGTATGAGCAGACGCTGCTCTTCGATGGAGCGCGGCTGCGCTACACGTGGCCGCTGCCCCCGGATGCGGGCAAGGCCTTGCGCGTCAGCGCTCGCGTCCACGTGGATCCCCGGCAGGCGCTGGACATCACCGTGCAGCCGGAGCCGGACGCGAAGGCGCGCAAGGTGGACGCCTGGCAGGTCTACGACTTCCCGACGCTCGCGGGAGACGGCGCGTTGGGCGTGGCGCTGAAGCCTCGCGGCGAGGACGCGGACGTGCTGGTGGGCTCGGACGATGCGGGACTTCCGGGCCGCGCCTTCCACGCGCGGGTGCGCTTGCCGGAGCGGCTCACCTCCGGCGCCGAGGGCCCTCCCACGGGCCGCGCGGTGCTGGTGGTGGATACGTCGCTGTCCGCCGAGGATGGCAACGCCTGGGCCATCCAGGCGGCCACGCTGCGCGCCCTTTTGGAGAAGGACGCGACGCTGACGGAGTACGCGGTGCTCCTCTTCGACGTGCGTCCGCGCTGGCTGCATGGGCCGGGCTTCCGTCCCAACGACGCGGCGCACCGCCAGGCGAGCTTCGCGGAATTGGAGCGCGTCTTCCTGGAGGGCGCGTCCCACGTGGACGGCGCCTTGGAGGAACTCGACCAGGCCGGGCGTGAATGGCTCAAGCCCTCCTCCGCCGGGGAGCGCGTGACGGCCTTCCTGCTCTCCGACGGCAACATCACCTGGGGCCAGAGCCGCGTGGACGCGCTCCTCTCCCGGCACCCGTGCGTGGAGTCCCTGCGCTGGGTGACGTACCGCTTCGGTGAGGCGGCGGTGAACACGGAGCTCTTCGACGCCCTGGCCCGCTCCAGCGGCGGGCGTGTCGTGAACGTCCTGTCCGCGGCGGAGGTGGACGCCGCGGCGCGGGCGCACCGCGCGGCGTCCGTGGTGTTGTCCCGCGTGTCGGTGGTGGGCGCGGACGTGAAGGACCTGGTGGTGGCGGGCCGGCCCCGGCTCGTCTTCCCCGGGCAGGAGTTGCAGGTGGCGGGACGGCTGCCGGGCAAGGGCGACGCGGCGCTGGAGGTGGTGACCCAGGCGGGCACCGGACCCGAGCGCACGCTGCGCATCCCGCTGCCCATGGACGTGGACAGCGCGTTCGCGCCCCGGGCGTGGGCGGAGCTCTTCGTGTCCCGGCTGGTGTCCCTGGATGACGAGCGCCTGGACCGGATGGTGGTGGCGCTCAGCCAGCACTACCGGCTGGCCAACGCCCGGGCATCCATGCTCGTCCTGGAGTCCCAGGGGGATTACACGCGCTACGCCGTTCGCGCCGAGCAGGTGGACCTGGACAACCTGGAGTCGCTGCGGCGCAGGGAGGAGGACCAGCGCCGCGACAAGCTCCTGGGCATCGCGCTGGACGACGTGCCCGCCGAGGGCCGCGCGGTGGTGGCCCGGCTCGCCGAGCAGAAGGGGATGCCCGCGCTCCTGCGGCGCCAGCCGCTGCGGGACGCGCCCTATGCGGGCGGTGACGAGCGGATCCAGGCCGAGCTGGCCTATCGCAAGGCGCGGCGGGAGAACCGGGACGACGTGATGATCTACGAGGCCGTGGCCCGCAGGCGCGCCTTCTCCGGGGACACCTGGGGCGCCGTGCGCGCGCTGTCGTCGCCCGTGGAGCTGCGGCCCCGCGACGCGGAGGCGCTGCGGCTGGTGGGCTATGGCCTGCTGGCGTTGGGGCAGTATCCGGCGGCGGCCGAGCTCTTCGAGCACGTGCGTCTCAACCGCCCCTTCGAGGCGCAGGCCTTCCTGGAGGAAGCGCTCGCGCTGGACGCGGCGGGCCGCTATTCAGAAGCGGCCCGGAACTATGAAATCGTCCTGGCGCGTCCCTGGCCGCGGCATGCCGAGGAGCTGCGGACGGTGGCGAGCTTCCACTACGCCCGGATGCTGGTGGGGCTGGAGCGGCAGCCCCGGCTCGCGGAGGTCGCCCCCGTGCTGCGGGAGCGCCGTGCCGGGCTTCGGGGGGGCGACGGCGCGAAGATGTTCGCGGACGCCCAACCCATCGACTACCAGCTTACCACGCACTGGAACTCGGACAGCACGGACATCGACCTGTGGGTCATCGAGCCGGACGGGGAGAAGTGCTTCTACCAGCACATGGCGACGTCCCTGGGCGGGCGGTTGTACTGGGACATCACGGACGGCCTGGGGCCGGAGCTGTACCACGCCCGGAAGGCGGCGCCGGGGCCGTACCATGTGCTGGTGCACTACTACGGCAGCCGCTCGGCGCGGGACGTGGTGCCCACGGCGCTGCTGCTCGTAAGCGACCGCGACGTCTTCACGGCCGACGACATGGCCCAGCGGCGCTTCCAGGTGCGCATCCTGCCCAAGAAGAACGCGCTGCTGTTGTTGCGTCGCGAGGAGCTGGTGGCGGCGAAGGACCGCGTGTCCGCGCAGTCCCCACCGTGAGGTCCGCCCGCGAGGGGCTCCTCCTGCTTGCCGAACCCGGTCTCACTGGGCGCAGACGACTCCCACGCAGCCGCCCGCGCCGTTGCCGCGCGCGACACTGCCGCCCCCATCCACGGCCGTGGGCGCGTGGATGCCCCAGCCCGTGTTGCCCTGGCTGAGGTTGCTGGCCACGGTGGGCGTGCTGCTGGGAATGACGCGCAGGCCGTCGCCTCCGTTCGACACGAAGCGGTTGTCGCGGACCTTTCCCACGAGCGGCGTGGGCACGAAGTCGGGCAGGTCCGCCAGGGCCAGTCCTCCCGCATTGGCCCACCAGAGGTTTCCTTGGAAGTCGACCGTCCGGGTGAAGATCCGCAGGCCTTCGCTGTTGTTCATCACCCAGGAGTCGTGCATCTGGAAGGCGGCCAACTGCCAGTCGGGATGCTCGGGCGTCCCGAACGCGGTGTTGTTCGCGATGATGCAGTTGTCGAACACCAGCTCATAGCAATTGTCGAAGCCGGTGCTATCCCACGTCAGGTTCGCCACGGAGCGGTTCCATGCGAGCGTGCTCGACTGGAAGCGGACCCGGCCGTGGTAGCAGTCGAGGACGTTCGTGTTCGACATGAAGGTCGAGCCGGACACGGTGACCTCGTGGTCGTCCACGAGCATCACGAGCTCGTTCCAGGTGAACAGCGAGCCCTTCACCTCGATGGTGCCTTTGGCCGCGTCGAACTCACTCCGGATGCCGAACTGGCTCCCGCTCAGCCGGGAGTCCGTGATGACGAGCCGCGAGTTTCCTTGCCGGTGATAGATGGCGGTCCAGTTGTCGACGAGCGCGACGCCGTGCAGCAGCGCGTCCTTGTCGTACCGGAAGCCCGTGTTGAACCCGCGAATCGTGCCGTTGCGCACGACGGTGCCGGCGGCCTCGGCCGCGATGCCCTCCGAGTCATCCGTCCCGGTCCCGGAGTGGCGCACGGCATGCCCACCCAGGTCGAGCACGACGCCCGGCGCGGCGAGGGTCAGGGCGGGGACCGGCGTGCCCGGACAGACGAGGTCGCGCGTGAGCCGCGTGCTTCGCGTCAGCACCTCGCCGCACCGGACGGCGCGGACGTCGAAGGCTTGCGGTTCCTCGTGAGCGCTGGCCTTCGCGGTGCTCCCGAGGAGCAGCAGCGCCAGGGGCCACGTCACGATTCCGCCTCGAATCCGTTGCATACAGTCTCTCCCGCCAGAGGCCATGCGCCTCCGCGCGGGGATGCTGTGCATTCCGCCCCGTGCTCTCCAGCCCGACTGCCGTGGCAGGCGAGTGCGCGGCGAAGCACAGTCCAACAGCGTCCCGCGGGACGAGGCCGTTGCTATCGTTCAATGCCTTGCGACAGAAAGGACGGAACGCCATGGCGAGGACTCTCGCGACCCGGGCCGGATTGAGGGTGGACTTGCGGTGGTTGGGCGTGGAGGAGGGCGACCTCGTGTCCGGAAGGGTCGCCCAGGCCGGATCCCATCTCTTCGACGCGTGCCCGCTGGTCCGACGGCGCGTGGAGGGGTTGGAGGCGTCTCCCCATCAAGGGCAGCCGGAGCTGACCTCCAGCGCGTCGTAGGCCATCCAGCCGTTGCGGCGGGTGCCGGTGGCGGCGATGACGTAGCCGTAGATGAACTTCATGGTGCCGGACTGCTGGCGGTAGCGCCCCGCGCTGTCCAGCACCCAGAGCGGGATGTCGATGGAGGGGGCGCCGGAGTTCGTCGGGACTTCCAGGCGCTGGAACTTCGTGCCCGCGGGGAAGTGATCCACCGCGACGCCGCCCAGGCCGAAGCCCGGCACGTTGAAGGTGAGGTTCGTCGAGCCTAGGCCATTGGCGCGCACGAGCGGCAGGTAGTCGCCCGCGCGCTCATTGGCCGACGTCGTGTCGTAGACGACCTTCTTCACCTCGAGGGCGGGGTCGTGCGAGTTGCGCACGGCGTAGCACGCCATCTTGTTCAAGCCGGAGCTCAGTGCGGACACGTGGCCGACCTTCTCCTCGAAGGACGTGCGGCCGAGGATGGCGGACATGGGCAGCCAGCCGGAGCTGGAGTTGGACGTCGACGTCGCGAACGCGTGCAGCTCTCCGGCGAACGTGCGCGTCTGGCCGTAGTTGAAGAGCGAGCGCGTCCGCGTGGACGTGCCCACCACGGTGCCGTTGCCGTCGCGGATGGGCACGCCGGTGGTGATGGCCCAGGAGTCATCATCATCCGGGTCGTTGGTCTGCACGCGGTTGCCGCCGGAGGGGCGCAGCTTGCAGTTGTACGGGCTCTCCTCGCACACCGTTCCGTTGGAGCGGTTTCCTCCCGGAGACTGTCGCTGGGACAAGCCCGCTGAGCCCTTCTGTTATCTGTCAGAGGCCCGCTTTCCCTTTCCCATGGGCAGTCCCGCCTTGCCGGTCCTCGCCTGCCATGCCCTGTCGCCTGGGCCTGATTCCGGCGCATACCGATGCGAGGTGAAGACGGCGCCGGAGCCCGTACCTCCGGAGCCGTGAGCCTTCAACGCTCCGGCTCCTCGTCGTCACCCAGGAGGCCGTGTTTGCGGAGCTTGTCGTGCAGCGTGGCGCGGCCGATGCCCAGGGCCTTCGCGGCCTCCGTGCGCTGACCCCTGGATGCCGTGAGCGCCGCGAGGATGAGCTCCCGCTCATGCGCGTCCAGCTTCTCGCGCAGGGTGGTTCCGGCGTTGGAGGCGGCTGAGGGCATGGGCACGCTGACGCATCCGGGCAGCAGCTCCAGGTCCAGGGCGCCATCGGCGGACAGCACCACGGCGCTCTCCAGGGCGTTCTCCAGTTCGCGCACGTTGCCGGGCCAGGAGTGGGCCATGAGGCGCTCCAGGAGCGCGGGCGTCACGGGCACCGGCGGCATGCGGAAGCGCTCGGTGTGGCGCGCGAGGAAGTGCTTCGCGAGCGCGGCGATGTCCTCCGGGCGGCTTCGCAATGGGGGCACCTGGAGCGTCACGACCTTGAGGCGGTAGTAGAGGTCCTCGCGGAAGCGGCCCTCCGACACCCGTTGCGGCAGGTCGCGATGGGTGGCGGCCAGGACGCGGACGTCCACCGGGAACGGGCGGTCCTCGCCCACGGGGCGCACTTCTCCTTCCTGGAGGACGCGCAGGAGCTTCGCCTGGAGGGGCAGGGCGAGCTCTCCGATTTCATCCAGCAGCAGGGTGCCTCCCGAGGCCTCGCGGAAGAGGCCCGTCCGGGCGCGCACGGCGCCGGTGAAGGCGCCCTTCGCATGGCCGAAGAGCTCCGCCTCCGCCAGCTCCGGGGTGAGGGCGGCGCAGTTGAAGCGCACGTAGGGCTTGTCCGCGCGCGGAGAGGCTCGCACCAGGGCCTCGGCGACGCGCTCCTTGCCGGTGCCGCTCTCTCCCGTGATCAGCACGGTGACGTCCCGAGGCCCCACGCGCCGGATGAGCACGGCGAGCCGCGCCATCGACGGGGACACGAAGACCAGCGAGCGCAGCAGGTTCACCTCGCCGGACAGCCGCTCGTTCTCCGCCTCCAGTTGGACCATCCCCAGTGCGCGGCGCACCACGGCCAGCACGTCGTCCACGTCGAAGGGTTTGCGGAAGTAGTCCAGCGCGCCCAGCTTCATGGCCTCCACGGCGTGACGTTCGGAGCCGTGCGCCGTGATGAGGATGACCCGGGGCGCATGCGGGCGCGCGCGAAGACGGCGGAGCAGCTCCATGCCATCCAGCCGTGGCATGCGCAGGTCGCTGAGCACCAGGTCCACGGGCGGATCCGCGTCCAGCCGCGCGAGCGCGGCCTCTCCGTCCACTGCTTCCTCGACTTCGAGCCCGTCGTCCTCCAGCAATCCGCGCAGCGTGTAGCGCACGCCCGCGTCGTCATCCGCCACCAGCACGCGGGCCTTCATGGCAGGGCCTCCTTGCGCGGTGCTTCGCTCGTGGGGACCGCGGCGGGGAGTCTCAGCTCCGCCACGCAGCCCCCACCTTCGCGGGCGCGCAGGCTCAACTCTCCGCCGTGCTGGCGCATCACGGCTCGCGACAGCGCGAGGCCCAGGCCGGAGCCGTGGGGCTTCGTGGTGATGCCCGGCTCGAAGACGCGCTCACGCACCTCCTCCGCGAGCCCGGGGCCCCGGTCGCGCACCTCCACGCGGCCTTCGCCTTCCGCTGTCGTCCAGGCCTGGAGCTCCACCGTGGTGTCCCTGGGGGCCGCGTCCAGCGCGTTCTGCACCACGTCGATCAACACCTGCCGCACCTTGCGCGCGTCGCACCACGCCTCCACCGGCGTCCCCTCCGCGACCTTCAACGTCACGCCCCGCTCTCCCGCCATGCCTTCGTGCAGCTCCGCCACCTGCCGGCACAGGCCATCCAAGGGCACGTGCTGTTCGTTGAGCGGGAGCAGCGGCCGGGAGAAGTTGAGGAACCCTTCGAGGATCTCCTGCATCCGGTCCACCTCCCGGCGCAGCACCGCCAGCCGCTCCGCGGGCCGGCCCTCCACTTCGCGCGCGATCATCGCGGCCAGGCCCTTCACGCTCGCCAGCGGGTTCTTCAGCTCGTGGGCAATCTCTCCGGACAGCGTGGTGAGCGAACGCACCCGCTCGTCGTGCGCCCTCAATGCGTCATCCCGCGCGTCCAGCGCCGTGCGCACCATGCCCCGGAACGTGTGCCGCAGCGTCGTGCCAATGAAGTTCACCCAGACCATCATGAACGCCGTCACCGCGAGCATCGTCGCGAGCAGCGCGTTGTTGTGGCCCGCGCGCCGGCCGCCCCCGAAGAGCGCGGGCACCAGCCCATCCACCGCGCCCGTCAACGTCACCACCGCCTGCACTCCCACCAGCGCGAGCAGGTAGCCCATCCACCTGCGAGCCCGGTCCGGCGGGAACAGGACCGCCGTGGCCAGGGTCACGGGAAGCACCAGCGGAATGAGCGGGCTCTCCAGTCCCCCCAGCGACAGGTTCACCACCGTGAACAGGGGGAACGTCACGAGCGGCAACGCCGTCCCCGGCTCATGGGAAACCACCGGCTGCCGCCGCCACGACACGACGACCGCCAGCCCCGCCAGCACGATTCCGAGCGCGAGCGCCACGCACCAGCGACGCCAGGCGGTCGTGTCCCCGATGAGCCCCAGTGACATCAGCACCACGGGCAGGGGACTCAGGAACGTCATCACCTTCGTCACCTGCCGGAACATCCGCGAGAACGCCTCGCGCTGGACCTGCTCGACTCCGGCGGCCGTGGGCTGGGGCAAGGAATGCAAGGCGCGTCCTCCTGGACCGGGGGCCAACCCTATGCCCAAGCAAGGCGGATGCCCCAGCCCGGGATGCCCTGGAGGCCGCTTCACTCTGCTTTCCGGCTGTTCGGAGTGCCGGCGAGCGGCGTCGGAAATCCGAACAGGATGGGCCCCTGCCCCCGGGGGCTCCCTGGCGTTCAGTGCTGGCACGTCCAGTGCTCAAGGTGACGCCAGGACACGGGTGCGGGACGGGGCCCGTGCGCCAGAGGCGGACCCCTGGGATGGGCAGGCGTAGCGTGGCCCCGCCGCGCTCGGGGGCGCTCCATTCGCGGCGAAGCCGCGCCAGGAGGCACGGGTGTCGGGACCGGGCAGGACGTCGAAACACTCCAAGAAAGGCATCATCGCGGGGGCGGTGGTGGTGGCCGTCGTCGTGAGCGGCATCCTGTGGCTGCGGCGGCCTGCTCTGGAGCCGCCGCCGCGCTTCACCGGCTACGTCGTCAGCGACAACGTCTATCTGTCCTCGCCCGTCGCCGGCATGGTCGCGTCCGTGTTCGTGGCGCGCGGTCAGCGCGTGGAGGTGGGCACGCCGCTGTTCCGCATGGACCCCACGTCGCTTGCGGCGCGGGCCGACCAGGCGCGGGCACAGGTGGGGCAGATTGAAGCCCAGCTCGTCGCGCGCCAGTCGGACGTGGCCCGCGCGCACGCCTCGCTCACCGCCGCGCAGGCGGAGGCCGAACGGGCGGATGCGGAGCTGGCCCGCCTGGTCGCCGTCCAGAAGGCGATGGAGGGCGCCGTGACACCGCAGCAGCTGGACCTGCTGCGCGCGACGGCGACCCGCGCCCATGCCCAGCGCGAAGCGGCCCGCACGGACGTGGCGGCGGCGAACGCACAGCTGGAGGTGGTCCGCGCCCAGCTCGCCAGCGGACGCGCGGGCGTCACCGCCGCGGAGCAGCAGGTCGTGGAGCTGGCGCCCGTGTCCCCCGTCGTCGGCCGCGTGGAGGATGTCCTCTTCCAGCAGGGCGAGTGGGCCATCCCCAACGCCCCCGTCGTCAGCATCATCCCGGACGCGAAGCTCAAGGTGCGCTTCTACGTGCCGCAGGGGCGGGTGGCGTCCTTTCCGCCGGGCACCGAGGTGGCCATCGCGTGCGACGGCTGCGACGCCGGGATGACCGCCCGCGTGGACTTCGTCGCCTCACGCCCGGAGTACACGCCGCCCATCATCTACAGCCTGGAGACGCGGCAGAAGCTGGTGTTCCTGGTGGAGGCCGTGCCCTCCGCGCCCACGCGGCTGCTGCCCGGGCAGCCTATCGACGTGACACCCCGGAAGCAGCCTCCGGTGGAGGTGGAGCGATGAACACGCGAGCCATCGACGTGCGCGGACTCAACAAGTCCTTCGGTGACCGGCACGTCGTGCGGGACGTCTCCATCGCCGTGGACACCGGACGCATCACCGGCTTCCTCGGCCCCAATGGCTCCGGCAAGACGACGACGCTGCGGCTCTTGTGCGGGCTGCTCACGCCCGACAGCGGCGAGGGCACCGTGCTGGACATGGACTTCCGCGTCCGAGGAGACGCCATCAAGCGCCAGACGGGCTACATGACGCAGAAGTTCTCCCTCTACGAGGACATGTCGCTGGAGGAGAACCTGTCCTTCGTCGCGCGCGTCTACGGCCTGGACCGGCGGCGGGAGCGGGTGGAGGACACGCTCCAACGGCTGGGCCTCTTCGACCGGCGCCGGCAGCTGGCGGGAGCGCTCTCTGGCGGCTGGAAGCAGCGCCTGGCCCTTGCCGCCGCGACGCTGCACGAACCGCGACTGCTGCTGTTGGACGAGCCCACCGCCGGCGTGGACCCCAAGGCCCGCCGCGAGTTCTGGGACGAAATCCACGCGCTCGCCGCGGGCGGCCTCACGGTGCTGGTGTCCACGCACTACATGGATGAGGCCGAGCGCTGCCATGACATCGGCTACATCCTGTACGGCCGCCTCATCGCCCGGGGCACGGCGGAATCGCTCATCCGCGACTCCCGGCTGGTGACGTTCCTGGGCGAGGGGCCGGGTGTCGACCGCGTGGCGCACCTCCTGGCCCAGGCGGACGGCGTGCTCAGCGCTTCGGCGTTCGGCGCCTCGGTGCACGTCAGCGGATTGCAGCGCGAGGCCCTGGAGGCCGCGCTCGTCCCCTGGCGCAAGGAGCCCTACCGGTGGCGCGAGGTGGAGCCCTCCCTGGAGGATGTCTTCATCCAGCTCATGGGGCGCGAGCGCGACGAACGGTACACGTCATGACGGGCCCGCTTCCGCGCATCCTGGCCGTGCTGCTCAAGGAGTTCACGCAGCTGCGGCGCGACCGCATCACCTACGCGATGATCCTCGTCATGCCGGTGATGCAACTGCTCATCTTCGGCTACGCCATCAACATGGACCCCCGGCACCTGCCCGCGGCGGTGCTGTCCCACGACACCAGCACCCTGGCGGACTCCGTCGTCGCCGCGCTGGAGCGCACCGGCTACGTGGACGTGCGCTACCTGCCGCGCTCCGACGAGGAGCTGGATCAGCTCATCCGCCGGGGGCAGGTGATGCTGGGCATCACCATCCCGCCGGACTTCACCCGGCGGCTGCTCAAGGGCGAGCGCGCGCAGATCCTCGCGGAGGCGGACGCGTCCGACCCGCAGGCCGCGGCCGGAGCGCTCGCCGCGGTGAGCGTGCTGCCCACGGAGGCGCTGCGCAATGAACGGGTGGGGCTGGGCCCGCCCCGGTCCTCCGCGCCCGCCTTCGAGGTGGTGGTGCACCGGCGCTACAACCCGGAGGGCCGCTCGCCCGTCCACATCGTCCCGGGCCTCCTGGGCATCATCCTGTCCATGACCCTGGTGATGATGACCGCCATGGCCGTCACCCGCGAGCGCGAGCGCGGCACCATGGAGACGCTCCTGTCCACGCCCGCCACCCCGGCGGAGATCATGGTGGGCAAGCTCACGCCCTACGTCGTCGTGGGGCTCGTGCAGACCGTCGTCGTCCTGGGCATGGCGCGGGGGCTGTTCTCGGTGCCCATGGCGCGCACGCCCGCGGGGTGGATGGCGCTGTCGTGCGGCATCGTCCTGTTCATCGTGGGCAACCTGTCGCTGGGCTACCTCATCTCCACCGTGGCGCGCAGCCAGCTGCAGGCGATGCAGATGTCCATGTTCTACATGTTGCCGTCCATCTTCCTCTCCGGCTTCGCCTTCCCCTTCCTGGGGCTGCCGCGGTGGGCGCGGATGCTGGGTGAAATCATCCCCGTGACGCACTTCCTGCGCATCGTCCGGGGCGCGCTGCTCAAGGACCAGGTGCTGGCGGACATGGGGAACGACCTGCTCGCGCTGGGGCTCTTCGTGATGGCCGTGGCGGGCGTGGCGCTCGCGCGTTCACGCACCACGTTGGATTGACGCCGCACGTCGAAGTTGACGCACGCGCGAAGGTGGGAGGAATGGACGGCGGGACGATCCAATCGGACTGCCAATTGCAATCTTCTTGCGCACCGGAGTCACGCCCCACGTGGTTTCGCGGGGTTCACGCCCGCGTCCGGTCTGGAGAGGCCCATGTCCCGTGACAACTCCTTCGCAGTGGGTGCGGTGCGGACTTCGCACGTGTTCGTCGTCCTGGTCATGGCGGCGCTCGCCGCTGGCTGTGGAGGCGACGACGATGACTGCCTTCCCCGGAGCTGCGAGTCGCAGGGCTTCAACTGCGGCGACACGACGGATGGCTGCGGCCACCCGCTCGACTGCGGCACCTGCTCAGCGCCCGATACCTGTGGCGGTGCTGGAAAGGACAATGTCTGTGGTTGCCCCGACATGAAGACCGCGTGCAGCCCCGGGGCCGAGTGCGGCGTCGAACCGGATGGCTGCGGCGGCACCCTCTCCTGTGGGACCTGCGCGGCGCCGGAGGTCTGCGGCGGACGCGGCGTGGAGAAGACCTGCGGCATCCCCGCCGCAGACCGCGAGTGCAGCGACGGCTGGTGCTGGGAGTACCCGCTGCCCCACGGCTACAGCTTCATGGGCGCGCACTTCCTCGCGGCCAATGACGGCTGGGCCGTGGGCGAAGATGGCTTCATCCAGCACTGGGATGGAACGCGCTGGACGCGCGTGGCCAGCGGGACGCTGACGCCGCTGCGCGGCGTGCACGCCGTCTCCGCGACGGATGTGTGGACGGTGGGGGCGGGCGGTACCGTGCTGCACTCCACGACGGGCGGGGCCTTCTCACCCGTGAGCTCCGGGACGACGCGCGACCTGTACGCCGTGTGGGCCTCCGGTGCGAGCGACGTCTGGACCGTGGGCGCCAGCGGCACCGTGCGGCGCAACCAGGGCGGCGGCTTCCAGGGCGTGGATGCATCCACGACGGCGAACCTCAATGGCGTGTGGGGCAGCGGGCCTTCGGATGTCTGGATGGTGGGAAACGCCGGGACGCTGCGCCGGTACGACGGCAACGCGGTTTCCGGCATCGATGCGGGGACGACGGACATCGACTTCCACCAGGTGACGGGCACCGGCCCAAACGACGTCTGGACCGTCGCCTCGGATGACCCCTGTCTCTTCTGCGATGACTATGGCCAGGTGTTCCGCACCACGCCCGCGGGCATCGAGCAGTCCCTGCGCTCGTCGGATCAGCTGTTCTATGTGTACGCGGCGTCGCCCTCGTTGGTGCTGACCGGGGGAGAGGGCTTCGGCTACATCTACAACGGCACGAAGTGGACGGACACAGGCGAGGACGCCGTGGGCCCCATCGCCGGCAGCGGGCCCGACAACATGTGGTCCTTTGGCTGGGGCGGGCAGATGCAGAAGTGGGACGGGAAGGCGTGGAGCTCCAGGGCGCCGCTGCGCACGCTGAGGAATGCGTGGGCCATCCACGGCACGGGGCCCGCGGACGTCTGGGTGGCGGCGGATTCGGGCCGCGTGCTGCACTGGAACGGCGGCGGCTGGTTCGAACCCGCGCTGGCCACCTTCAGCAGCGACAGCGTCTCGGGAGTGTACGCCGCTTCGCCGACGGCGGTCTGGGTGGCGACGTCATTCTTCGGCCGCGTCTTCCGGTTCGACGGAGCGAAGTTCGTCGAGGAGCCCAAGATCGAGGGGCTGAAGGTGAGTGCCATCCACGGTGCTTCGGCGACGGACATCTGGGCGGTAGGCCAGTCCGGTGCAGCCATCCACTCCGACGGCACCACCTGGACACAGCAGCCCACGGGGGTCTCCGTGGCGCTCAACGCCGTCTGGGTGCATGGGCCCTCGCTGGCCATCGCGGTGGGCGACTCCGGCACCATCCTGCGTTGGGATGGGAGTGCCTGGAGCCCGATGACCTCAGGCACCAAGGTGTCCCTCAAGGCCGTCTGGGGCAGCGGGCCGAATGACGTCTGGGCCGCGGGCGCGGGGGGCACGCTGCTGCGCTACAACGGCGCGCTCTGGCTCCCGGCCGCCAGCGGCACGTCGTCGCAGCTCAACGGGTTGATGGGGCGCTCCGCCTCCGAGGTCTGGGCCGTGGGCGACAACGGCACGCTGTTGCGCTTCGACGGCGGCAAGTGGACCCCGGAGACCACCGGTACTCGCCGCGTCCTCCGGGGCGTGTGGGCGCCGTCTTCCTCGGAGCTGTGGCTCGTGGGGGAAACGGCGGTCCTGCATAAGCCCTGACCCCGGCCCTTCGCGCGAAGGCGCGCGAGCAGGCCTGGGGGTGAAGCGCCGCAGGGGCTCCCTGGCGACCGGGGAGCCCCCGTTGTCCCGTGCCCCGAGCACGGCCCTTCGTCATCACCATCGTCAGCGGGTACCCCCTTTCAGAAGGAGCCCGGTGATGTGTTGCAACACGCGACTCTGGCATTCCCACCACTGCATCCTGCCGCCGTACATCCACCGGCAGATTGCCCAGAACGGCTCGGCCCAGCAGCGCGCGCAGGCCCTGCGGACGCTCGCCATCGACAGCACGATGCGCGCCATCCGTTTGTCCACCAGCGGCGCGCCCCAGGCGGCGATGCGCCTCATCCCCGGCCCCATGGTCGTGGAGAGCCACAAGCAGCGCACCCTCTACAACGTGAAGAATACCGAGGCCCTTCCGGGCGAGGAGGTCCGCAGCGAGGGACAGGCTGACACGGGCGACCCGGCGGTGGACGAGGCCTATGTCGGCCTGGGCGCGACGTATGACCTCTACTGGGAGGTCTTCGGGCGCAACTCCATTGATGGCAACGGCATGCCGCTCCTCGGGCACGTCCACTATGGCAGCGGCTACGACAACGCCTTCTGGGACGGCCAGCGCATGGTGTTCGGCGACGGCGACGGCGAGCTGTTCAACCGCTTCACCATTTCGGTGGATGTCATCGGGCACGAGCTGACCCACGGCGTGACGGAGCACGAGGGGCCCCTGACCTACTTCCTCCAGGCAGGCGCGCTCAACGAGTCGCTGTCTGACTGCTTCGGCTCGATCGTGAAGCAGCGCCTGCTGAACCAGACGGTGGATCAAGCCGACTGGCTCATTGGCGCCGGGCTCCTCACGGCCAAGGTCCACGGCAAGGCCCTGCGCTCCATGAAGGAGCCAGGCACCGCGTTCGATGATCCGGTGCTGGGCAAGGACCCACAGCCGGGCCACATGAAGGACTTCGTGAAGACGACGGAGGACAACGGTGGCGTGCACATCAACTCCGGCATCCCCAACAAGGCCTTCTGCGTCGCGGCCACGAACCTCAAGGGCCATTCATGGGAGAAGGCCGGCCAGATCTGGCTGGAGGCGCTGCGCGACCCGAGGCTGAAGCCGAACTGCTCGTTCCTCTCCTTCGCCCGGCTCACCGTGATGGCTGCCGCCCGGCTCTATGGCAGCGGCGACGAGGAGCAGATCGTCCGCGACGCCTGGAGCCAGGTGGGCATCACCGTCTCCAAGGAGCGGGCTGCCGCGCCGGCCTGGACGCCGCCGATGCAGAAGCAGGCCGCGCAGCCGGTCCAGCGCAAGAACTAGGGCCTGGGGCTTGAGGATGCGAATCGAGCTCAAGCGGGAGGGAGGCCTCGCCTTCTTCCCGGGCCTCGCCAGGCCGCGCTCCGTGGACCTGGATGCACTGCCTCCCGCCACGGCGGAGGCGCTCCAGCGGGAGGTGCGGGAGGCCCGCTTCTTCGAACAGCCCGCCACCGTGGGCGGCGGGCCCACCGCGGGCGCGGACCGGACGAGCTACACCGTCACCATCGAGGATGACGGCGGAAGGAGGCATTCGGTCCGGCTGGTGGAGCCGGTGCAGGAGCCGCACCTTCGCGCCCTGCTCGGGCTCCTCCAGCAGGCCGAGCGGGAGCAGCGCGCCCCGTAGTCCCGGGGCCTGGTCGTGCGGACGGGTGGGAGGCTCAGGTCGTCGCGGTGGGCCCGCGCTACAGCCGCGGGTCCACTGGCTCGCTCTCCAGGGCGAGCACGCCGAAGACGCACTCGTGCACGCGGCGCAGGGACTCCTTCTTCGTGAAGCGCTCCAGTCCCTCCACGCCCAGCGCGAACTCGCGCAGCGCGAGCGAGCGCTTGGTGGACAGGCCGCGCTGGCGCAGCCGGTCCAGGTTCGCGGGCGCGGTGTACTCCGGGCCGTAGATGATGCGCAGGTACTCCGGGCCTCGGGACTTGATTGCGGGCTGCACCACGCTCTTGCGTCCGCGCACCGCGAAGTCGAACGGCTTCACCACCATGCCCTCTCCGCCGCGAGCGGTCAGCTCCTCCCACCACCGCACGCCGCCGGCCACCGCGTCCGGGTCCTCCAACGCCACGACGCGGTAGGGCGTGGCCATGAGGAACGACGGATCCGCGCGGCACACGCGCGCCAGCGTCTCCATGTGCCAGACGTGGTCCTTGTTCACGTGGGCCGCGCCCTCCGTGGCCAGCAGGTGGAACGGCGCCAGCCGCACGTCGTCCAGCGACGTCACCGGCCAGCAGTAGCGCCGGTACGCCTCCACATAGCGCTGCACGTGGGACGCCTTGTCCGTGAAGCGCGCGGACAGCTCACCCAGGGGCAGCCCCCGCGCGGTGGCCTGACCCAGCACGGACACCACGTCCGTCAGCGCCGCACGGGAGGCAGCGCCCACGGCGGCGTACGGGTCGCGCAGCAGCTCCTGGGCCTTGAGCGACCAGGGCATCAGCTCGCAGTCCAGGCAGGCCCAGTCCGTCTTCAATTCCTCCCAGAACCCAGACGCCTCCAGCGCCGCCCGGACGCGCGTGAGGAACGCGGCCTCCAGGGCTTCATCCGTGAAGAAGCGCCGGCCCGTGCGCGTGTAGCAGACGCCCGTCTCGCCGGAGGTGACGCCGAAGCGGCGGCGAGCGGCGTCCGCGTCGCGCGTGAGGACGACGACGGCGCGCGAGCCCATGTGCTTCTCCTCGCAGACGACCCGCGCCACGCCCTCCCTGCGGTAGTAGTCGAAGGCCTGCTGGGGATGCTCCAGGAAGCCGGGCTGGTCGCTCGTCTCCGACGGCGACATGGTGGGCGGCAGGTAGATGAGCCAGCGCGGATCCATGGCGAAGCGGCTCATCGCCTCCAGCGCGGCGGTGGTGTTCTCCTCACGCAGGGTGACGTTCGCGGCCAGCCGGGTGGAGATGACGCGCCTGCCCCGCACGTCCTCCAGGTCGAGCACGTCATCCGCCTGCTGCTGCGCGCTCAGGCCCGACGGCGCCGGGGCGTTCAGGGGCTTCACCGGCTCGCAGTACGTGCGCTGCGCGGGCACGGACACCAGCTCGCGCTCCGGGTAGCGCAGGGCGGTGAGCTGGCCGCCGTAGACGCAGCCGGTGTCCACGCACAGCGTGTTGTTGACCCACTCGGCCTCCGGCACGGCCTGGTGGCCGTACACCACCGTCGCGCGGCCCCGGTACTCGGACGCCCAGTTGAAGCGCACCGGCAGGCCGTACTCGTCCGTCTCGCCCGTCGTCTCGCCGTAGAGCGCGAAGGCGCGCACGCGGCCGGAGCCCCGGCCCTGCATGCTCTCCTTCATGCCCGCGTGCGCCACCACCAGGCGGCCGTCGTCCAGCACGTAGTGGGACACGAGCCCGTCGATGAACTTCGCCACGCGCTGGTGGAACTCCGGCGGCTCCTTCTCCAACTGCTCCAGCGTCTGGGCCATGCCGTGGGACACGTTGACCTTGCCACCGCGCAGCTTGCGCAGGAGCTTCATCTCGTGGTTGCCCGGCACGCACAGCGCGGTGCCGGCCTCCACCATGTCCATCACCAGCCGCAGCACGCCCGGGATATCCGGGCCGCGATCCACCAGGTCGCCCAGGAAGATGGCCCGGCGGCCCCCCGGCGGGCGCACGTCGAAGCCCGGCGTGCCGTCCGCGCGCGGACGCACCTGGTAGCCCAGCTTCGTGAGCAGCGCCTCCAGCTCCTCCCGGCAGCCGTGGATGTCGCCGATGATGTCGAACGGGCCTCGCTCGTGCTTGCGGTTGCACCAGAGCGGCTGGCGCTCCAGCACCACGCGGTCGATGACGTCCGGCTTGAAGACGTGGAGGTGGCGGAAGCCCTCGCGCTCCAGGCCTCGCATGGAGCGCTGCATCTGCGAGACCTGGTTGCGCACGAAGCGGGAGCTCTCGGCGCGGTCCGGCCGCTGCTGATTGCGCTCGATGCAGGTGCGCTCCGGCACGTCCAGCACCAGCGCCACGGGCAGCACGTGGTACTCGCGCGCCAGCTCCAAGAAGGCCTTGCGGGACTCCGGCTGCACGTTGGTGGCGTCCACCACGGTGAGCAGGCCTCGCGCCAGCCGCTTCGCCGCGACGTAGCGCAGCGTCTCGAAGGCGTCCTTCGTCGCCTCCTGGTTGTTCTCGTCGTCGGACACGAAGCCCCGGTAGGTGTCCGAGGAGAGCACCTCCGTGGCCTTGAAGTGCCGGCGCGCGAAGGTCGTCTTGCCCGCGCCGGACGGGCCGATGAGGACGACGAGCGACAGCTCTGGAATGTGGACGTTCATCGCGTGAACACCGCCATCTGCGTCGGCGCACCGACCTCCGCGTCGTTCTCTCCCACTGGCAGGAAGCGCGCGCTGTAGCCGTAGCGCTCGCACATGCGCGCGGCCCAGGCCTCGAACTCGGCGCGGGTCCACTCGAAGCGGTGGTCGCGGTGGCGGAAGGTGCCGGCGGGGAGGGAGGTGAAGCGCACGTTGTACTCGGCGTTGGGGGTGGTGAGGACGATGTAGCTCGGGCGCGTGTGCTCGAAGAGCACGCGCTCGAAGGCCGCGAGGCGCGGCGTGTCCAGGTGCTCGATGACCTCGATGACGGTGGCCGCGTCGTAGCCCGCGAGCCGCTGGTCCCGGTACAGCAGCGAGCCGTGCAGCAGCTTCAGGCGCTTGCGTTGCAGCTCGGGCATCCGCTCGATGCCGAGCCGGTCCTGGGCAATCTCCAGCGTGCGGTGGGAGACGTCCATGCCCACGATTTCGGTGAAGCGCCGGTCCTTCAGCAGGGCCTTCAGCAGCCGGCCCTCGCCGCAGCCCAGGTCCACCACGCGCGCGACGCCGTGCTCCTGGAGGACGGTCATCACCGTCTGGAGGCGCTGCTCGTTGATGCTCAGGCGCGACTCGAGCACGGCCTCCTCTGCGTTGCGCGCCTCCTGGCGCTCCTCCGGCTCCGGGGCCTCATCGCCCGCGAGCCGCTCCAGGGCCTCGCGCGCCAGGCTGTGCCGGTGGCGCAGGTAGCGGCGGGCAATCTGTTCGCGCTCCGGGTGCGCGGCGAGCCAGCCCTCGCCGTGGCGCAGGAGCTTCTCCACCTCCTCGTCGCCCACCCAGTAATGCTTGTCGTCGTCGAGCACCGGGATGAGCACGTACAGGTGCGAGAGCAGATCGCCCAGGCGCACGTGCCCCTCCAGCGTCACGGTGAAGTAGCGGCTGTCGCCCCACGCGGGCACCGTCTCGTCCAGCGCGTGGCGGGTCGCGGTGACGGTGTAGCCCAGCGGCTCGAAGAGGCGGCGCAGGAAGGTTTCTCCGCCCCGGCAGGGCAGCACGGACAGGCGAGCGGAGAAGGGCAGGGGCTGCGCGGCCAGCTCTGGCCGGTCCTTGCTGCGGCCCGACAGCGCCGTGCCGAAGACGCGGGACAGCGCCACGCTCATGAAGGACGACGCCACGTAGGGCCGGTCGTTGACGTACTGCTCCAGCGGACCGCCGGGGCCGCCCGACGATGGCCGGCCACGCACCAGGGCGACGGGGTCCACCTCCAGGAGGAGCGCCGCTGTCGTGCGGTCGGCGGAGGCCTCCGGGTAGAAGACGTGCGCCAGTCCGAAGGGCAGCTCGAAGGACTGGGGCCGTTCCGGGTTCTTGTGCAGCAGGTAGCCCAGGTCCGTCGCGGGCGAGTGGGTCGTCGAAAGCGTCAGGAGCATGGGGCGCGCGTGAATCCTGCTGCGCGCCCGACGCACGGAACAAGGGCCCCTGACGGAAAAGGGGCCCCCTTTCTCGGCCTACCCGCCGACCACCTGGTCGATGGCGCCGAAGATGCTGGCGCCCGCGTCGTCCCGCATCTCGATGCGCACCCGGTTGCCGCGCTTGAGGAAGGGCGTCCGGGGCGCGCCGTCGCGGAGCGTCTCCACCACGCGCACCTCCGCGATGCATGAGTAGCCCGCGCCGCCGTCCCGCACGGGCTTGCCGGGGCCGCCGTCCGGCCCCCGGTTGGACACGGTGCCGGAGCCGATGATGCTGCCCGCGCACAGCGAGCGCGTCTTCGCCGCGTGCGCCACCAGCGTGCCGAAGTCGAACGTCATGTCCACGCCCGCGTCCGCGCGGCCGAAGGGCTCGCCGTCCAGGAAGACCTCCAGGCGCCGGTGCAGCTTGCCGTCCCGCCACGCGGTGCCCAGTTCATCCGGCGTGACGAACACTGGCGAGAGCGCCGACGCGGGCTTGGACTGGAAGAAGCCGAAGCCCTTCGCCAGCTCCCCCGGGATGAGGTTGCGCAGCGACACGTCATTGACCAGCCCCACCAGGACCACGGCCCCCAGCGCCTGTTCGCGCGTGGCGCCAAGGGGCACGTCGCGCGTCACCACCACGACCTCCCCCTCCATGTCGCAGCCCCATGCCTCATCGGCGAGCGGAATGGGCTGGCAGGGTCCCAGGAAGCCGTCGGAGCCGCCCTGGTACATCAAGGGGTCGGTCCAGAACGAGGGCGGCAGCTCCGCGCCGCGCGCCTTGCGCACCAGCTCCACGTGGTTCACGTATGCGGAGCCATCCGCCCACTGGTACGCGCGGGGCAGCGGCGCCGCGCACCGCTTGGGGTCGAAGGGCGCTCCGGGGACCTCCCCGCGCTCCAGCCGCTCCGACAGCGCGCGCAGGGCCGGCGCGCGGTGGTCCCAGTCATCCAGCGCGGCCTGCAACGTCGGCGCGATGGCGGACGCGTCCGTCTGCCGGGACAGGTCCTTCGACACGACGACGAGCCGTCCGTCCCTGCCTGCATCGAGCGAGGCGAGCTTCACGGCTGGCCGCCTCCCTTGGCGGACAGGTTCGCCTTGGGCAGGTCCGCCCAGCACGCGTCGTAGTCCTTCTGGAGGGCGGCGCTCTCCATGGCCTGCCGCGTGGGGGCGATGACCCAGCGGGTCTCGAACATGAAGGCGAGCGTGTTGTCGATCTTCTTCGGCGTCAGCTCCGCGGCGACGGCGGCCTCGTACGTCTTGCGGTCCGGCCCGTGGGCGCTCATGCAGTTGTGCAGCGACGCGCCGCCGGGGAGGAACGCGTCCGCCTTGGCGTCGTAGACGCCGTGGACCAGACCCATCAGCTCGCTCATCACGTTGCGGTGGAACCAGGGCGGCCGGAAGGTGTGCTCCGCGACCATCCACCGCGGCGGGAAGATGACGAAGTCGCAGTTCGCCGTTCCCGGCGTGTCGCTGGGCGACGTGAGCACCGTGAAGATGGACGGATCCGGGTGGTCGAAGCTCACCGTGTTGATGGTGTTGAAGCGCGCCAGGTCGTACGTGTACGGCACGTTGTTGCCGTGCCAGGCCACGACGTCGAACGGCGAGTGGTCCAGCGTCGTCTCCCAGAGGTTCCCCTGGAACTTCTGCAGCACGCGCGTGGGGCGCTCCACGTCTTCATACGCCGCGTTCGGCGCCACGAAGTCGCGCGGGTTCGCGAGGCCGTTGGACCCGATGGGCCCCAGCTCCGGGAGCCGGAACCCCGCGCCGTAGTTCTCACAGACGTAGCCGCGCGAGGGGCCCCCGGGCAGCTCCACCCGCATGCGCATGCCGCGAGGAATCAGCGCGACGTGGCCGGGCGGGACCTCCAGCACGCCCAGCTCCGTGACGATGCGCAGCGCCCCGGACTGCGGGACGATGAGCAGCTCGCCGTCCGCGTTGAAGAACGCCGTGTCGGCCATGGGCGCCGTCGCCGCGTAGAGGTGCACCGCCGCGCCCGCGCCCTCGGCCGGAGAGCCGTTGCCGCCCAGCGTGAACAGGCCCTCCACGAACGTGGTGGGCGTGGTGGGCAGCGGCGTGGGGCTCCAGCGCAGCCGGTTGGGGGAAGGGGGCACCTCGCGGAACGGTCCGCTCTTCAGCGTGCGGGCGTCCACCTGCCGGTACGCCGGGTGGCCCGCGCTGGGCCGCAGCCGGTAGAGCCACGTGCGCCGGTTCACGCCGCGCGGCGCGGTGAACGCGGTGCCGGAGAGCTGCTCGGCGTAGAGGCCGAACGCGACGCGCTGGGGCGTGTTCTGGCCCACGGGAAGCGCACCGGCGACAGCCTCCGATGCGTGCTCGTTTCCAAAGCCTGTCAGGTGGCGGACGTTTTCCATGGCATCCGAAATAGTAACAGATGTAACCAATGCGGCAAGGCTCAGGGGGCCGGCTTGAGGGCGCGGATGGCGGCGCGCTCCACGCGCTCCAGCAGCGAGCGCAGCGTCGCGCGTTCAGCGGGTGACAACTCCGCCAGCACCTCCGCCTCCGCCTCCAGCGCGGCGGGGGCTATCCGCTGGTAGAGCCTGCGCCCCGAGGCGGTCAGCGTCAGCCGCCGCGAGCGGGCATCGCTCTGGCTCGTGGCGCGCCGCACCAATCCACGCTCCTCCAACGAGCGTGCGGCGCGGCTGACAGGCACCTTGTCCATGCGCGTGCGCCGGACGAGCTCCAGCTGCGAGCGTTCCCCGTCCTCGCCCAGCACGGCGATGAGGCGCCACTCCTGCGTGGAGAGGCCGTCCTCGGCCGCGTACACGCGGGCGATGCGCTGGCTCACGACGTTGTCCGCGACCGACAGGCGATAGGGGAGGAAGTCATCCAGGGTGAGGCGCGCGGCGCGTGCTTTCTTCATCGGGCGGAGGACTATAGCCAGCGCGGTGCTCGCCGAGGCCGCCCGTCCGTCTGCCCTCCAAGGCAGGCGGACGAGGTGGGCGCGCTGCACGAGGGGCCAGCGGAGCGGACCTTCAAGCAGGGAGGTCCATCATGGCCACGAGCAAGCAGCGCGCCGCCGGACGCAAGAACATCAAGAAGGCCGCGACCGCGGCGAAGCGCAAGGGCACGCTCAAGAAGCTGCCCAGGCGCACTCGCACCGCCCTGGGCAAGCAGGCCAACAAGGTGAAGCGCCAGAAGGCGAAGGCGCGCTGAGCCGTCCGGACGGGATGGCCTGGGGGCGGCACTTCCGGGGAAGAATCATCAGGCGCAAGCGCGGAGGTTGCACCACCCCTGGGTCGTCGGGCGGACCGCCAATGCTCCGGGCAGAGGTGTCACCGCCAGGTTTGACACCCTTCCTGCTCTGGATTGTCACGCTCGCGAGCACCCCCCACCGTTGCCTTTGGACCGCAGGTCCGTGGGGGCCCGATGCGCGCGCGATTCCTCGTCATCCTTATTCTGCCCTTGCTGGCTTCGGCGACTCATGCCGGAGCACAGGGGCGCGGCCCGCCGGAAGCGGCCGCGGCCGTGCATGAGGCGCCGCCCGGCAAACCGTCGGCGTTCTCGAGCCTGACGTCGCTCGCGCAGGGGGCCGTGCTCTTCGACAACCTGGGGACCTTCCAGCGGAAGGTGACGACCCAGTCTCCCGAGGCGCAGGCCTACTTCGACCAGGGCATGCGGCTCACCTATGCCTTCAACCACGACGAGGCCGCTCGCTCGTTCGCCCGCGCCGCGCAGTTGGATCCCTCGTGCGCCAGCTGCTTCTGGGGCGTCGCGCTGGTGTTGGGGCCCAACTACAACGTGCCCATGTTGCCGGACCGCGCCGCGACCGCTTGGGATGCCCTGCGACGGGCCCAGGCGCTCGCCCCCTCAGTGACCCCCACGGAGCAGGCGCTCATCGGCGCGCTGTCCAGGCGCTACGGCGGGCCGGAGCCTCGCACACCCGAACAGATGCAGCCGTTCTCGCAGGCGTATGCCGATGCCATGCGCGACGTGGCGAAGCGCTTTCCGGATGACCTGGATGCGCAGGTGCTCTTCGCCGAGTCCCTGATGGACCTCCACCCCTGGAAGCTGTGGACGCTGGGGGGCAAGCCGGAGCCGGGGACGGAGGAGATCGTCTCACGGCTGGAGGCGGTGCTCGCCCGCGCTCCGGACCACCCGGGCGCCAATCACTATTACATCCATGCCGTCGAGGCCTCGGACCATCCCGAGCGCGCGTTGCGCTCCGCGGAGCGGTTGCCAGGATTGATGCCTGGCGCCGGTCACCTCGAGCACATGCCGGCGCACATCTACCAGCGGGTGGGCCGGTACGAGGACGCCTCGGAGAGCAACCGCCGCGCCATCCAGGCGGACAATGCCTATCTGCGCGAGGTGGAGCCCATCGGGTATTACCCCATGTACCTCGCGCACGACTGGGGCTTCCTGTCGTACTCCTCGTCCATGGAAGGGCGCGCGGAGGAGTCCATCCGCGCCGCGCGCGAGTCCGCGAAGCTCCTGTCACCGGAGATGCTGACGGTGATGCCGGGCATGGACTTCTTCGCCTCCGAACCCCTGCTCGCGATGGTGCGCTTCGGGCGCTACGACGCGCTGCTGGCGGAGCCCCGGCCGGATCCGAAGTACCCGGTGCTGACGGGGATGTGGTTGCACGCGCACGGGCTGGCGCTCGCCGCGAAGGGCCGCTTCAAGGAGGCCCGCGCTGAGCACGCGAAGCTCGTGGAGCTGACCGCGAGCGTCCCCGACACCCTGACCGCCGGCAACAACCCGGCGAAGGACGTGCTGGACGTGGCGGCGCGTGTGCTCGACGCCTCCATCGCCGAGCGGCAGGGGCGCTCCGACGCACTGATGCGTTGGGAGGACGCGGTGCGCGCCGCGGACGGGCTGGCCTATTCAGAGCCAGGCGACTGGTTCTATCCCGTGCGCCATTACCAGGGCGCGGCGCTCCTGGACGCGAAGCAGTACAAGGCCGCGGAGGCTGTCTACCGGGAGGACCTGCGCCGCAACCCGGGCAACGGTTGGGCCCTCTTCGGGCTCACCCAGGCGCTGAAGGGACAGGGCCGCACGGCGGATGCCGCTGACGCGCGCGAGCGCTTCGAGAAGGCCTGGGCGAACGCGGACATCACGCTCACCCGCACTGCGTTCTGACGTCAGCGCGCTCCCGCGCGGCGGAAGCCATACACCCACGCGCCGGCGGCGATGAGCGCGGGGAGCACCACCGACACGGTGAGCGCGCCGAACACCGCGTCGTTGGTGGGCTGCCCGATGAGGTCCACGCCGGACACGCGCAGCCACGCCTTCACGCAGGTGATGCCCCAGTTGGCCCAGTTGGCCACGATGACCGCCCAGGCCAGCCGCCGCTGTCCCACGGGGCCATAGCGCAGCATGGGCAGCGTCCACGCGACGCCGAGGAGGAAGAACGTGCCCATCAGCGCGTTCAGGTGCGCGGCGAGCGCCATGTGCGGATCCGCGGGCACCTTCCCCGTCATCGCCGCGGAGACGTAGCCGCCGGTGAGCAGGCCCACCAGCATCAGCCACGCCGCCGCATGGGCCATGAGCCGGGCGGCGGGCTGGACGAGCGGGACGACAGGGGCCTCGGTGACGACGGCCTCGGGGAGGGGCTGGACGGGAGCAGGGCGCATGGTGGGCGGAGCGCCATCCTCGCACCCGGCCGCGCGCGGACGCCAATCACCCCGTCCAGACTCCCCCGTCAGAAGCGCGCCTGGAGCAGCACGTTGACGCCCACGACGTTCGCGGGCTGGAAGACGGGGGCGGCGATGCCCGTGACGTCATCCTCGAAGCGGGTCCGGTTCGGGTCGTGCGTGTAGGAGACCTCCGCCAGCACGCCCGCGATGGCTCCCAGGTCCCAGCGGGCCGTGGCCTTCACTGTCACCACCAGCCCGGGGTCGTCGTCTTCAGGCAGGAGGGTGACCATGTTGGGCCCCTTGACCACGATGGTGTAGTTGCGGCCCGGTCTGAGCAGGGGCGTGCTCCGGAGCGAGGCGGGGCGGGTGACGCGCACGAGCAGCCCGGGCGTCAGTCCCCAGTCCTGGAGGTGGTAGTCACTGCTCAGCGAGCCGGACATCTCCGCGCGCGTCTCCGAGTCGCTCGGGAAGTCCCGGTCCGGAGGGAACCCGGGCACGTCCACCTGGATGAAGGAGAGCGTGCGGACATAGGCCAGCGCATGCGCGCGCCAGAAGCCCTGCTTCACCCGCGCCTCCAGGGCTCCGGCGCCCCCCGTCTGCATGGTGCGTTCCATGAAGACATCTGGATTCAGCAGTCCCTGGGACACGAGGCTGCCCTCCAGCGACACCGACGCGCCGAAGCCTCCCGTGTAGGCCTCCGGCTGGAAGAAGCGCTCGAAGAAGGTCGGGTCGCCCTGGTACAGCGCGAGGTCCACGTTGTTCCCCACGGCCGCGCCCCGGTGCCAGACCGCGCCCAGTGACGCTCCGTACACGGGGGCGTGCAGGTCGAAGCCGACAGTCGCGGCGGAGGGGAACTGGCCCCGGTTGAACGCGGTGCCCTTCGCGGCCAGCCGCAGCTCGGGCGTGACGTCCACGAAGCCGCCCGCGAGCAGGGCATAACGCCGTGAGACCTCCAGGCTCAGGTCATTGAGCACGTTGGCGGACTTGAGCGCCACGAAGGCATCCCAATGCCGCCGGGACAGGCGCAATTCCAGCGCGGACTCGCTCCCGGTCGCGCCCACGGAGCGGCGGGGGAAGGCCTGGCGTTCCCAGGTGACCGGCCAGGTGAAGCCCATGTAGAGGCGGTCCGTCCGCAGGGGGTGGACCGCCAGGAGGAGCCCCTCTCCGGGCTCCCAGCCCGAGGGCCGGTAGCGCAGCCGCAGGTTGCTGCCGAAGTCCTGCAAGACGAGGCCCTGGGTGTTCGGTGTGGAGAGGAAGAATGACAGCGTGGCCTCCGCGCGCAGGCCCGATGCAAGCTCCGGCGTATGACCTTCCAGCGCCGCGTGGAAGGAGGTGCCCGAGCCTTCGGCATCGATGTTCTCGTCGGCGGCCTGGAAGGACAGGCGCGCCTGCAAGGGTGGTTCGGTGGGCGGGGGTTCAGGAGCCTGGCCCAGGCACAGCAGCAGGGGAAGCGTCAGGAGTTGAGCCGTCATGGGCGCGCGCGTCTAGCACGCCCCGCCAAGGACCGTCATTCCCACGAGTCGAATCAGGAGGCCGCGTCGATGCGGCTGTGGCGCCGGGTGTCCGGCATGACCGTGTAGACGAGCAGCGAGCAGAAGATGCAGGCCGTGACGTACCAGAAGAACCACGGCTCGTGCCCGGCCAGCTTCAGGCGCGTGCCCACGTACTCCGCGGTGCCGCCAAAGAGCGACACCGTCAGCGCATAGGGCAGCCCCACGCCCAGGGCTCGGATGCGCGCGGGGAACAGCTCCGCCTTCACCACGGCGTTGATGGACGTGTACCCGGAGAGGATGACCAGCGCCGCGAGCACCAGCATGAACGCGGTGAAGGCGTCCTTCGTCCGCGTCAGCGCGGTGAGCAGCGGCACCGTGAACAGCGTCCCCAGGATGCCGAACCCCATCAGCACCGGCCTGCGCCCCACCTTGTCGGAGACGAAGCCCAGCACCGGCTGCAGCAGCATGTAGAGGAACAGCGAGCTCGCGGAGATGAGCGTGGACTCGTCCCGCGTCAGCCCCACGGAGTTCACCAGGAACTTCTGCATGTAGACGGTGTACGTGTAGAAGGCCAGCGTCCCGCCCATGGTGAGCCCCACCACGACGGCGATCTCCTTCGGGTGGCGCAAGAGCTCGCGCATGGGGTGGTGCTCGGACGGCTTCGCGGCCTCGCGGGTGAAGGCCTCCGTCTCCACCATGTGGCGCCGCAGGTAGAAGCCGAGGATGGCCAGGCCTGCGCCAATGCCAAACGGGATGCGCCAGCCCCAGGCCTCCAGCTGCGGGCCCGTCAGCAGCAGCCGCTGCAACACCAGCAGCGTCAGCGTGGCGAGCAGTTGCCCCAGGATGAGCGTGACGTACTGGAACGAGCTGTAGAAGCCCCGGTGGCGGGAGGTGGCGACCTCGCTCAGGTAGGTGGCGCTGGTGCCGTACTCGCCGCCCAGGGACAGGCCCTGGAGCAGCCGCGCGAGCATCAGCACGACGGGCGCCATCACGCCGATGCGCGCGTACGTGGGGCACGCGGCGATGACCAGCGAGCCCAGGCACATCAGCGTGACGGACAGCGTGAGCGCGGACCTGCGGCCGTGGAGGTCCGCGTAGAGCCCCATCAACCAGCCGCCCACCGGCCGGATGAGGAAGCCCAGCGCGAAGACGCCGGCGGTGTTGAGCTGCTGGACCAGCGGGTCCGCGTCCGGGAAGAACGAATGTGCGAAGTACAGCGAGAACGCCGAGTAGACGTAGAAGTCGTACCACTCGATGAGGTTTCCCACCGAGCCGCCGAAGATGGAGAACACCCGCTGCCGCACGTCGGACATCGGGCGTTGGCTCAGGCCTTCAGCGTGCGGCCGAACAGGTCCTCGAGCCGCTTCCAGTGCGTCTCCGCGGCCTCCGCGTTGTACGTGGGCGAGCCCGGGACGGTGTAGCCGTGGTGCGCGCCGGGGTAGAGCTCCGAGCGGTACTTCAAGCCCGCGTCCTTCAGCGCCGCCTCCAGCGTGCGGATGGCGTCCGCGGGCATGGAGTTGTCCTGGTCCGCGTGGCCGAAGTACAGCTCGGCCTTCACCTTGCCGAGGAGGCGGTGGGGGCTGTCAGGCGCGTCCGTGGCCAGGCGGCCGCCGTGGGAGGAGGCCACCGCGCCGATGCGGTCCGGGAAGTCCGAGGCCATGCGCACGGCGATGCCGCCGCTGAAGCAGTAGCCGGCCACGCCCGCCTTCGGGCCCTTCACGAAAGGCTGCCGCGCGAGGAAGTCCAGCTCCGCGCCCGCGTCCTGCTTCAGCCGCTCCGGCGTCAGCCCGCCGATGAGGCCGTAGAGCCGCTTGCGGAACGTGTCGTCCGCGAAGGAGCTCCCCTGGAGGTCCAGCTTCGAGGTGTGGCCATCGCGATAGAACACGTTGGGCATCAGCACGACGTAGCCGGACTTCGACAGGCGCCGGGCCATGTCCTCGAAGACGGGCCGGATGCCAAAGGCATCCGGAATCATGATGACCGCCGGCCACGGTCCCGAGCCCTCCGGCTGGAACAGCTTCGCGTCCATCACTCCATCCGCGGTCTTGATGTCGACGTCCTGCATGGCGGGGTGACCTCCAGGGAGGGCGGTGCATTCGCCCGTGCCGGAAGAGACACCACACGCGCGGGCGATGCACCATCCGTTTCGCGACGGGCGCCTCCTCTCCGTGCGAAACGGACACTTGCGCGGACTAATTGACGCAGTTGTACCAGCCGCGCTTGCCGTTGCTGACGGTCATCTCCCACGTGCGGATGCCGCTGTTGTAGTCGATGGACACGCCGTCGTTGAAATCGCTGGTGCTGAAGTTGCCGCCGACGCCGGTCAGCAGGCACGCGACGCCGCCCGGATCGTAGGCCAGGCTGTATGTGAAGGTGCCCGGGTTGCCGGCGGTCTTCAACCCTCCGGCCACTTCCGTGGGCACGTCCACGCAGGCCGCGTACGCGCCGCCGGCAGCGCCCAGGTTGCCGCCCAGGTACCAGTTGTAGCCGTCATTCCAGACGCGGGCGTAGTCGGAGTTGGCCGCGAAGCCGCCCGCGGCCGTCACCTCCATGAGGAAGCAGCGGCGCGAGGCGGTGACCGCGCCGAGCAGCGTCGCCGCCTGGCCGTCGAACCAGGACATCACCGGGGTCCGGTTGGCGGCGGTGTTGATGCACTGGACGCCCACGCTCAGGGCCTTGCTGTTGTTGTGATGGACGAAGATCTCCCAGTCGTTGCCGTACTGGAACACGCCCGCGCTGGCCCAACTGGTTCCCTTCAGGTTGCCCTGCACGCCCCTCAGGAAGCAGGTCCGGTTGGTGACGGTCCCGATGGAGGTGGAGACCAGGCCGTTGGCGGTGGTGCCCCACCAATAGGTTCCGCCGAGGCTGACAGCCTGCTCGCTGGTCGCGAGCGATGCGTCCTCCGGGGCGGACGAGGCCGGGGCCTCGGTGCCGGTCTCGGCCGCAGTGGCTTCGTCCATCATCGGGTCGCCGCCGCAACCCACCGCGAAGAGGCAAAGGGGCGCCGCCAGGAACAGCTTTCGCGCGAAGTGATTCGAGTGCATGTCGCTTCTCCGTTCGTCGTTCAGGGAATGCCGGCGTTGCGTTCCGCGGTCCGGGGGGCATCCCGGGCGCTTTGTCAGCAGGAACGGGCGGTCCATGAGCAACGCGGATGCCAGCGCCGCGTCCTCCAGGTGCGGGCGTCGAGGACGGCAAACCTTGCGTGTTTTCGGAGCATGGGGCTGGCAAGGCTTGCGCGGACGGCAAGGGTTGCATGGTGGCACGTGTGTCGGTGCGCGGGCCCTGGCAGGATCGCGGGTGACTCCTGGATTGGAAGGGCAAGGTGGGCATGCATCGCGAAGGCACGGCCGTGGTCCGGACCCTGGTGCTGGTGGGCGTGTTGTTCGGGGCCGGCGCGCGGGCGGAGGTGACGCGCGCGGAGTTCCTGGTGCCGTCGGAGGAGGGCGTTGAGGTGTCCGTCCGCGAGCTGAAGGACACCGGCATGCAGGTGGCGAACCTCCCGCCGCTCATCCTCCTGCACGGCGCGCGGGTGCCGGGACGGGCCTCGTTCGACCTGCCGGTGGAGGGCGGCTCCATCGCGGCGGAGCTCGCTCGCGCGGGGCACGTCGTGTACCTCATGGACGCGCGCGGCTATGGCGGCTCCACGCGGCCCCTGGCGATGAGTACGCCCGCGAAGGGCCGGCCGCTGGTGGGCTCGCACGAGGTCGTGCAGGACGTGCACGCGGTGGTGGCCTGGGTGAAGGCGCGCACGGGCCAGCGCCGCGTGGGGCTCGTGGGGTGGGCCACGGGTGGGCACTGGGCGGGCATGTACGCCAGCCTCCATCCGGACAACGTCAGCCACCTGGTGATGCTCAACGCGCTCTACGCGGGCAGCGCGGAGCACAAGATGCTGGGGCGGGGCACGGACTTCGAGGATCCGAAGCGGCCGGGGCAGTTCAACGCGGAGGGCATGGGCGCCTACCGGTGGAACACGGGCGCGTCGCTGATGGCGGTGTGGGACCGGCAGTTGCCGGCGGAGGAGGCGGAGCGGGCGAAGTGGCGCGACCCGGAGGTGGCGGCATCGTTCCAGCGCGAGGCGGTCGAGAGTGATCCGCTGGGGCCTTCTCGCACGCCCTTCGCCTTCCGGGCGCCGACCGGAGCGTTGGAGGACAGCTTCTACCTGGCGGCGGGCCGGCAGCTCTGGGATGGCGCGTCCATCACGGCGAAGGTGCTCATCCTGCGCGCGGAGAACGACTTCTGGAGCCGGCCGGAGGATGTCACGCGCCTCCAGGAGCACCTGGTCCACGCGGCCGGCGTGAAGGCCGTGGTGCTCCCGGGAGCGACGCACTTCGTGCACCTGGAGCGGCCGGAGCGGGGCCGCCGGCAGCTCATGGACGAGCTGCTGCGCTTCACCGGCGCGCGTGTCACTCCCGCTCCGAAGCCGCCCAAGCCCACCACGCCGTGAGCCGCTAGACTGGTGGAGATGATTTCCATCCGGAGACTCGAACAGGCGACCCCCGAGGAGCAGCAGGCGCTGGCCGAGCTGCTCATCGACTCCGTGGACGGAGGCGCGTCGGTGGGGTTCCTGCCGCCGCTCTCACCGGAGGCAGCGGCGGGGTACTGGCGGGGCGTGCTCGCGGCGCTGGGCCCGGGGCTGGTGCTCTGGGTCGCGGAGGTGGACGGGCGCATCGACGGCACCGTGCAGCTCGCGCCGTCCCTGCGTCCCAACGGGCTGCACCGCGCGGAGGTGCAGAAGCTGCTCGTGCATTCGCGAGCCCGGGGACAGGGGCTCGCGTCGCGGCTGCTCCAGGAGGTCGAGCAGTACGCCCGGAGCGCGGGGCGCACCCTGCTGGTGCTCGACACGCTGGCGGGCTCGAAGGCGGAGGCGGTCTACCGGCATTGCCAGTGGCAGCGCGCGGGAGAGATTCCCGATTGGGCGCGGCACACGGACGGCGAGCTGCACCCCACGGTCCTCTTCTTCAAGCGGCTCGCTCCGTAGCGTCTCACGCTGCGCGAGGGCAGGGCGGGGTGTTGGAATGAAGCGCGTATGAGCACATCGGGCGGGTTCTCAAGGAGCGTAGGGGTACCGCGCCAGGACCTTCCCGTCCGGCGACACGGCATACAGCTCGTACCAGTGCGCGGAGGGATTGAATCCAGGGGCCGCCCAGCCGCACTTCTCGACGCGTCGATTGATCTCCACGAAATACAAGCCGCCGTGCTGGGCGACGGAGACCTCCATGGCCTTGGCGGTATATGAGCAGTCCTTTGCATACTCCTTGGGAAAACTCGCCAGCAGGCGCTGCAGGGCTGCATGGGCGGCGAGAATCGCAGGGCCGTCCAACGTCGCCAGGGGGCGCAGGTCGTCAGGCCACTCAATTCCCTCCGCGATGACGGGGGGGCGCGGAGCGGTGCCATCCGGGATCGTGTCCGTGTCCGCGACGACGGTCGGAATGTCCTGGTGCGGCCAGGGCCCCGGAGCTACCGCGAGGTCGAACCGCCCTTCCAAGATGGGCAGTTCAGAGCGCAGGTAGTAGAGCCTGGGCCCGCGCATCCCAGGACCAGCATGGCCATGACGGTGCAGATTCGCTGCCATGCGTAACGCCGTTCCCTTGGGACAATCAGGCGTTGGAGCTTGAGTGGGAGAGCAAGCATTGCTCCCTCAGGATAGCGGGGCGCCCGCGTGAGTTCGCAACCGTCAGTCGTGCTCCAGCGTTCACTCCGCCCGGAGCACGACCGCGGGGGGCACGTGCGCGGCCCTTCGCGCGGGCAGCAGTGCCGCGAGGAACGCCACGGCGCCGAGCACCGTCACCACCAAACCATACGTGAGCGGATCCGTGGGCCCCACTCCGTTCAGCAGGTGGGACAGCGCACGGCTGGCTCCCCATGCGAGCCCCAACCCCAACACCAGCCCCACCGCCGTGAGCCTCAAGTACTGGCTCAACACCATGCCCAGCAACTGCTCCGCGCGCGCGCCCAATGCCATGCGGATGCCCAGCTCGCGGGTGCGCTGCACCACCGCGTAGGCCACCACTCCGTAGAGCCCCACCGCCGCCAGCACCAGCGCCACCCCCGCGAAGAGGCTCGCCAGCAGGAGGTAGAAACGCAGCGGCGCCACCGTTCCATCCACCACCGACGACAGCGTCCGCACGCTGCCCACCGCCAGGTTCGCGTCCAATCCCCGCACCTCCGCTCGCACCGCCTGCGCCAGCCCGAGCGGCTCCCCCGAAGTGCGGAGCACCAGCGTCATCTCCGTGCTCCGCGCCTGCTCATAGGGCACGTACACCTCCGGCGCGGCGGGCGCGGCCAACCCCTCCGCGGCCAGGTTCTCCACCACGCCCACCACGCGGCCTCCGAAGGCGCCGTTGCCCAGGTCCATGTCCGTTTCCAGGCCGCGGCCCAGCGGGTCCTCTCCTGGCCAGAAGCGGCGCGCCGCCTCAGCGTTGATCAACACCGCGCGCCCACCCGCGCCCCGGTCCTCCGGAAGCAGCCCCCGGCCACGAAGCACGGGCACTCGCAGCGCCTCCAACGCCCCCGGCGTGACGATGCGGATGCTGGCCTGCCAGGCCTCCGTGCCCGGCGCCACCGGCCGCCGAGGGTCGCGCACCGCGAGCGTCCACCGCTTCCCCTCCAGCGGCAGGGCATTCACCGCGCCCGCGGTGCTCACCCCCGGCAGGGCCCGCAGCCGTTCGAGCAGTCCGTCATAGAAGGCTGCCGGCGCCGCGCTCCCGATGGCATACCGGTAGGGCGGCAGGTCGAGCTTCACGGTCAGCACGCCCTCCGGCTGGAAGCCCGGGTCCACCCGCCGCAAGTGCACGAAGCTGCGCAAGAGCAGGCCCGCGCTCACCAGCAGCAACACCGCCAGCGCTGTCTCCGCCACGATGAGCGCCGCGCGGGTGCGATGATGGTGCGCGGCTCCGCCCGCGCCCTCGCCCACGGTCCGCAGCACGCGCGCCAGCTCCACCCGCGACGTCTGCCACGCCGGCACCAGGCCGAAGAGGAGCGTGGTGAAGACAGACAGGCCCGCCGTGAACGCCAGCACCGCGCCGTCGAGTGACACCTCGTCGATGCGCGGAATGTCCTGGGGCCCGAACGCCGCCAGCGCATCCAGCGCCCACAGCGCCGCGAGCAGTCCGGTGACACCTCCCAGCGCCGACAGGAGCGCGCTCTCCACCAGCAGCTCCCGCGCGATGCGCCCACGGCTGGCACCCAGCGCGAGCCGTATGGACGTCTCGCCCTCGCGCGACGCGGCCCGCGCCAGCAGGAGATGCATGAGGTTGGCGCACGCCATGAGCAGCACCAGCCCCACCGCGCCCAGCAACAGCCACAACGAGGGACGCACCTGGCCCAGCAGCACGTCGCGAAGGGACTCCACGCTCGCGCCCATGCCCGCGTTCGTCGCCGGGTACCTCGCCGCCAGGCTCCGCGCCACCGCCGACGCGTCAGCCCGCGCCCGCGCGAGGCTCACCCCGGGCCCCAGCCGCCCATACACCTCCAGCCAGTGCGCGCCTCGCGCCTCCGGCTTCGTCATGGACTCGTCCCGGACCATGGGCGTCCACAGCTCCGCATGCGAGGGGAAGTCGAAGCCCGGCTCCATCACCCCCACTACCGTCCACGGCAGCGGGCCGCCGAGGTTCACCGCGCGGCCCAGCACGTCGGGGCTGCCGCCAAAGCGGCGCTGCCACAGCGCATGTGACAACACCGCCACCTGGGGGGCTCCCGGCGCGTCATCCCCGGGCTGGAGCGCCCGGCCCAACTGCGCGCGGGGCCCCAGCACCTGGAAGAAGTCCGCCGTCACGATCGCGGTCTGCACCTTCATGGGCGAGGGCTCGGCGCCATCCGCCCCGAGCGTCACCCTCGCGGGCGCCACGCCGACGAGCCCCTCGAAGGCCCGCGTCTGCTCGCGCAGGTCCAGCAGGTCTGGCGGCGAGGTCGGCCCCGGCCCCTGCCGGCCCACGCTGAACAGCCGCACGAGCCGCGCGTCATCGCGCATGGGCAACGGCCGCAGCAGCACCGCATGCACCACGCTGAAGATGGCGACGTTGGCGCCAAGGCCCAGCGCCAGCGTGGCCACCGCCACGAGGGTGAAGAGCGGATCGCGCCGCAGCCGCCGCAGCGCCAGCGAGAGGTCCTGGAGGAGGGGAGCCATGTCGGACGTGGGTGAGCATGGCCCATGCCACGGGGGCCGGACAGCGACTCCCAGCCGACGGGCCGGCGGAATGCCGTCACCCCCTGACCGCTGCTGGGACTCCGCATCCCGCTTCCGGACACACGGGAACGGGACGGCGTCCACCCGGGGCGCCGCCCGTTCATGTCGAGCACGAAGGCTTCAGCTCACGCGCGACCGCTTGCGGCGGGTGGCCAGCGCGACGAGCGCCAGCCACGCGAGCGGAGCCACGGGGGCCGCGCCGCAGCCGCAGCCGGAGTCCTCCTCGGGCAGGGGCTTGCCCGTGCCCGCGTCCGGGGTGCCCGTGCCGGCATCCGGCTCACCCGTCTCGCAGCGTCCATCCCCGACACAGACCGTCGCCGAGGCCTCTCCGGTGGCGCCTCGCGTGTCCACCACCACGAAGCGCACGGTGTGCGGGCCCGGCGCCAGGCCCATGGTGTCCCAGCGGCCCGGCTCGCCCCCGAAGTAGAAGCGGGTGTCCGTGCGGGCGTCCGTGGAGACCCGTGTGCCGTCGACGTAGAACTCGGCGCGGGTGCAGCCCACGTCGTCCACGCAGTCGCCGAAGAACTCCGCCGTGGGGCCGGACACGCGCTCGCCCCGGGTGGGTCGGATGAGGATGGCCCTGGGCGCTTCATCCGCCTTCGTGGTGAGGGTGAAGGTCTGCTCCGCGTCCGGCGACACGCCGTTGGCCGCCCGCACGCGCACGTCCACGGTGCCCGCCGCAGAGGGCGTCCAGGTGATGAGGCCGGTGGCCGCGTCGATGCTCATCCCCTGCGGAACCGTGCCCTCCAGCGAGAAGGTGGGCTGCGGACGGCCCGCCGCATCCACGTCGTAGCGGTAGGCGGCGCCCACCACGGCGGTGGTGACGGGCGTGGAGGTGATGGAGGGAGGGAGCGGTTCGTCATCCACCTCCACGGCCTCCAGCGTGCGCGCGTCCAGCCCCGGCATGGCCAGCGTGAGGGTCGTGACGCCGTCCACGTTGTCCGCGTCCTGCGCGGCCTGGAGCGTGACCGTCTTCGGCGTGTTCCAGTTGGACGTCGTGAACGTGAGCGTGGACTCGGACGCCACGGTGATGTCCGGGTCCCCTTGCGTGGGCGCCACCGTGACGGTGACGGTCGACGACGGCCGCAGCGACAGGGACACGGAGAAGCTGGCGGTGCCGCCCTCGGGCACGGCGAGCCGGGTGGTGGACAGCACCAGCCGCGGTGAGTTGTTGTCGATGGTGGTGGCCACCACCGCCTCGTCCGCCAGGCCCGCCGAGGACATGGTGAAGGTGGCAATGTCCGCGTCCGCGTCCGCGTCCTCCACCGCCTCCAGCATCACGACCTGGGGCACGCTCCAGTTCTCCGGCGTGAAGGTCAGCGTGTCACCGCCCACCAGCCGCAGGTCCTCAGAGCCGCCCAGGGCCCGCGCCAGTCGCACCGTCACGGGCGCGCCAGGCGCCTGGGCCAGCCGCACGGTGAAGGCCGCGCGGCCGCCTTCCATCACGCGCAGGTTGAGTCCGCTCACGACCAGCTTCTGGGCGGAGGTCGCCGGCATCACCCGGCGCACCACGCCGCCGGTGACCCCGATGGTGTAGAGCGCGCCGTCCGGCCCCACGCTCAGGTCCACGTTGGAGGCGAAGCCCGTCCCCCACTCGTCCACCGTCGCCACCGAGTCGTCCGCCGCCAGCGTGACGCGCGTCAGCTGGGCGCTGTTGTAGTCGCCGAAGAAGTAGTTGCCGCGGTACTCCGGCGGAAAGAGGGTGGCGTCGTAGAAGGTGCCGCCGGTGAGGGAGCCGCCCAGCGCCTGTGTCGTCGCGCTGCCCCCGCCGCCGGCCGCGTCCGGCAGGCCCGGCTGGGCCACGGTGAAGGTGGTGGCGGTGGGCGCGTTGTCGGCGCTGGCGACGTAGAACTCGCCGTTGAAGCTCGCGTCGCCCCTCACACCTTCGAGCGTGAGCTTCTCCCCCTTGCGGAAGCCATGCGGCGCCGTGGTGGTGAACGTGGTGACGCCCCCGCTTCTCACCGCGCCCGAGGTGGTGAGGTTGCGAGTATCGATGGAGTTGGTGCGGTACTTGACCACCGGGGTGATGTAGTCGTTGGTGACGGGCTGGTTGTTCTCGTAGTCGTCGTAGCCGGCGTGGCTGCGCCGGTTCACGACGAAGACCTGCTCGTAGCCCGTGCCCACGCTGTTGACCCACAGCCGGCCGTTGACAGGCTGGAACGTGAAGGTGAACGGATTGCGGAAGCCGCGTGCCCAGATGTATTCGTTGTTCGGCCCCACGCCGTCGTTGAACGGGTTGTCATTGACGGGTGTGCCGTCCAGGTTGGCGCGGCCCACCTTGGCCGCCAGGGACGTCAGGTCATTGTCCACGCCGGTGCCGTTGCCCAGGTCGCCAATGGACCAATAGAGCTTGCCGTCCGGACCGAAGCCCAGCCCGCCGCCGTCGTGGTTGTTGCCCGCCGTGGGCAGCTTCGTGACGACCTCCGTGCGCGCGATGCCTGTGCCATTGGCGTCCGTGTACCGGACGATGCGCTGCTCGGAAGCGGAGACGGTGACGAAGAAGTAGACGTACCGGTTGACCACGTAGTTCGGGTCGAACGCGATGCCGATGAGGCCACACTCGCTGTTGGTATGGACCGCCGGCTCCGTGGCGAACGTGCGCGTCACCAGCGTGGAGGTGCCGGGCTGCGTCTCCAGCACTCCGTTCTTCATGGCCACCGTCCGCACGACGCCAGTCTTCAGCGTGACGAACAGCCGCCCTGAACCATCCGGAGCCCACGCCATGCCGGTGGCCTGCGTCAGGCTGCTGGACGAATAGCTCGTTTCCACGAAGCCGGTGGGGACAGCAGCCCTGGCCGGCGAGGACAGCATCCAGAACAACAGTGAGGCCATGAGGGGAGTACGCATGGCCCCAGACCCTACCGCACCCCGAGTGCGGCTCGGTGCCCCGCCTGGAGCAACCCCTACCGCGTCGCGGTGAAGTCCCGCTGGATGAGGCACTTCACGCTGCCGCCGTCCACGGAGGTGAGCTTCGCCTCGTACCGGCCCTCGAGGGTCGATGCATCGGTGTCCGTTCGGGGCGCCGGCGCGCGCACCGTCGCCTCGATGCTGAAGGTGCGCTGGACCTGCTCGGACAGGTTCCGCATGGTGCCGAACTCGAGCTCCCGGAAGGGCTCGCCGTAGTAGTCGGTCGACAGGGAGTCGTCGCCAAACTTCCCCGTGACGTAGCTGCCGGCGGACAGGTTCAACACGAGGGGACCCGTGGGCAGGCGCTCTCCCAATGCCTCACACCCCTCACCTGGGGGCGATGTGTCCGCGAGCTGGACCGCATAGGTGCCCGAGATGGCGCAGCCGTCCTCACCGTCGGGATGCGTGCTGCTCCCTCCACAGCCCGGGCTCACCATGCCGCTGCCCATGGTCACCAGGCCCACGGCGACCAGCACCGGGATGCGGAGGAACGTCACGACCTTCGAGGACCGGGTGCCGCGAGAGGATTCAATGTGCACGGAAGACTCCAGGTGGAAAGGGAGGCGTCAGACCAGGCAACGCCTCCCTTTTTTGCACCTGGGGTCCGTGGTGTTTCACGTCACGGCGGTGTGCGTTACAGCGTCACGTTTCCGGACACCACCTCGGTGAACTCGCAGGGGATGTCGCTGGAGAGCGTGGTGCAGCTGGACGGCTGTGCCGGGGTCCACGTGGTGGCGTTGAGCTTGATGGCCGCCTGCGAGCGCTGACGGTAGACGCCCGCGGCATACGGCGTGGGGTTCGCCGTCTGGCCACCGAAGTCCGTGTTCGTCTCCGGCCAGCAGCTGCGGCTGCCCGGCAGGGCCGTCCAGGTGACCGCGCCCGTGCTGCTCACCGACTTCTTCTCCACGATGGAGCAGATGTAGATGATGGGGTAGTCCTGGTCGCAATCCCAGGCGGAGGCCTGGGCGCTGATGGGACCGCCCACGTCATACGTGTAGGGATTCGTGGCCTCGACCACGCACGTCGTGCCCGGGATGGCCTTCGTCACCTCGGACTGGACCCGGGCGACATCGCCGCCAGCGGGAGCCGGCTCCTTCGCTTCCGGCGCGGGACCGCACGCGGCGAACACCAGGGCCATCACGGCAAGGCTGCACGTCTTGAACTTGAACATGTGGGGTGTCTCGGGGAAATGAACCTGACACTCCGTCACCGCTCATCATTTGAATCCCATGCGTCAGCAAGGATTCCTGGTGAGCGATGACTGGAGCGCCAGAATGGTAAAAGCTTTCATTCCCTGCCGTCCACCCACGCGCGGCGCAGGTGTGCGGGAGGCACGCCACGTGAAATCGTGGGGGGGGTGACGTTAGCGCTGGCGGGACGCGAAGGTGGGGGCCGCGGTCATCGCCTGGCTGAGCTGCCGGGCCGCGGACGAGAAGGCGCCCCGTGCGAGCTCCTGGCCGGAGGTGCCGAGCACCTGGGCGAACACGTGGTCGAACCCCTTCTCAAGGCCCATGGCCTCGTGGGGTTCCCCCTTGGAATCCGCGACCAGGTAGAGGGACGACTCCAGCTCCGGGGGCGGCGCTTCGCCCTTCTGCCGGTACAGGTCCTTCATGGCGTCGAGCGACTCGTCACGGCTCTTGCGGATCTCCCCGCGCGCCATGCCCTTGAAGAGGCCCGGGACGTCGCGCAGATCCACGTGGATGACGACGATGGGCTTCTTGTCGCGCACGTCATAGATGAACTGGGAGGCCTTCTGGCGCAGCTCCTCCCGGGTGCCCTTGTTGGCGTACAGCACGAGGGTGGGGCGGCCCTGCCCGATGGGGACCGCCTTGCCGAACACGTCCTTGAGTTCAGCGGCGCTGGCCGGAAGGGCCCCCAGCAATCCGAGCAAGCAGGTCAGCAGGGCGGTCTTCTTCATGCAGTGGTGGCTCCAGAAGGGGGTGAAGAAACGCATTGGGTCCACCAACAGCGCCATGCCCATCCTGAATCCCAACTGAATCCCAACTGCTGACTTCAATGCGTCCCGGCGTGGGGCGGTGAAGAGGGACCGACGTAGCGAGCCCTGGGTCGCAGCAGATGGCCCTGCTCCCGCTGCTCCAGCACGTGGGCCACCCAGCCCGCCGAGCGCCCCACCGCGAACACCGCGGACGCGGCGCCCTTCGGCAGCCCCAGCGCCTCCGCCAGCATCACCAGCCCCACTTCCATGGATGGCGCGGGCTGCCCCGCGTCGCGCATCACCTCCACCAGCGCGGAGGCCACGCGGACCGTGCGCGCCTTCGGGCGGAGCTCGCGCGCGGCCTGGATGAGCGAGGGCGTGCGGGGATCTCCCTTCGGATACAGCCGGTGGCCGAAGCCCGGCACGGATTCGCCGCGGTGGAGGTACGCGGCCACCACCTCCTTCGCGCGCTCTGGCCGGCCCACCTCCGCGAGGAGCGTCTCCACGCGGTCGCATGCGCCGCCATGCTTCGGCCCGGAGAGCGCCGCCATCGCCGCGCCCACGCACGCGTACAGGTCCGCTCCAGAGGACGCCGTCACCCGCGCGGCGAACGTCGACACGTTCAGCTCGTGGTCCGCGCAGAGCACCAGCGCCTGGTTCAGCAGCGCGGGTGCGCGAGGCGAACGGGCATCCCACGCGCGCGCCAGCGAGTCCGCCACCGTGCGCTCACGCAAGGCGAGCCCCACGCGCTCCGGCGTCCGGGCTCCGCACACCCAGGCGGACAGATGCCGCAGCAGGTCCCGGGCCCGCTCGAGCTCCTGGTCCGGTGGCGCGGCGCTGCGCACCGGATCCCTCGCTCCCAGGAGCGACACCACTGTCGCCAGCACCTCCGCGGGCGGCGTGGTCCTGGGGAGGAGCGACTCCAGGGCGGAAGGCGGGAAGGGCGGTCGCGGCGCGCGCCACTTCATGCCCTCGCGCCGCGGCAGCACGCCAGACCACAGGAGCTCCGCCACGTCCTCGAAGGAGCGCCCCTGTGTCGCCAGCTCCACCGCGGAGTGGCGTCCCCGGTACGCCAGGCCTTGCGCCTCCACGCGCGACACGGCGGAGTCGATGACGGGCTCGCCCCAGCGCAGCGCTCCCGCCGCCACCGCCGCGTGTCCCGCTCGCGCGTCGTGGCGGACCTTCAGCCGCTCCAGGTCCGCGCGGGCGTAGCGGTTCTCCTTCGTCCCCTGCACCGGCACGCACCGCACCAGTCCCCGGCTCACGTAGGTGTAGAGCGTCGCGCGCTTGACGCCGAGCAGCGCCGCCGCCTCGCGCGCCGACATCAGGGCCTCCTCCCGCTCAGGTCGATGGTCGAATCGAGATTGAGCGCGTCCACCCCGGCGTCTATCCATGCTCCACCCGCCTCCTGGAAGGAGAGTGTCGGCGCGGCGGAGCGCCGCTGTCGACGTGTCTTTCCTCATGGACGCGTGGAGCCCCAGACACGGGAGGACATGCCATGCAGGTGGACTTTGGCCGCACGTCGGACGACTACGCCCGGCACCGCGCCGGCTTTCCAGAGGCCTTCTTCGAGCGGCTCCTTCGGGAAGGCATCTTCCATCCCGGGCAGCGCGTCCTCGACGTGGGGGCGGGCACGGGCACGCTCGCGCGGGGGCTGGCGAAGCGCGGGGGCGAAGTCACTGCGCTCGACCTCTCGGAGTCCATGGTGGAGTCGGCCCGGCGGCTCTCCGCCGAAGAGGGGCTGTCCATCGACTTCCGGGTGGCGCCCGCGGAGCGGACCGGCCTTCCCTCGGAGTCCTTCGGGCTCGTCACCGCGGGCACGTGCTGGCATTGGTTCGACCGCGCAGCCGCGGCCCGGGAGGCATACCGGGTGCTGACGCCGGGAGGACGGCTGGTCATCGCGCACTTCGACTGGCTGCCTTTGCCGGGAAACATCGTGCAGGTCGTCCACACCCTCATCGACACCTTCAATCCCTCTCAGGTCGCGCCCTACGTCGAATTCGGGCACGACGCCGGGGTCTATCCCCGCTGGTTCCAGGATGTCGCCATGGCGGGCTTCACCGGCCTGGAGTCCTTCACCTTCGACAGCGCCGTCCACTACTCCCGCGAGGCCTGGAGGGGGCGGGTGCGCGCCAGCGCCAAGGTGGGCCCGGTGCTCTCACCGGATGAGGTCGCCCGGTTCGACGCCGCGCACGCGAAGCTGCTCGACGGGCGCTTCCCGGACGCGCCGTTCGCCGTGCCCCACCGCGTGTTCGCCCTGGTGGCCACGCGGTGACAAGAGGCGGGTGACAGAGGCGAAGGCCTCCGGTGTTCCAGCCGCCAGCACCCGCTTCGCTGGAGGCCACCATGGGCATCACACTGGACCGTCGCTCCCTCATCCAAGCCAGCCTGGGGCTGACCGGGGGGCTCGCGCTCCTCCGGGGCGCTCCCGCCGCCGCGAGCTCAAGGCCGTCCACGGCCGCGCCCACCGCCGAGGAGCCGCGGCCCTGGTGGGAGCTGGGGCTGCTGGCGGACCCCATCATGGAGAGCCAGTTCCTGCACTTCCTGGCCGCGGCCTACAGCGCCCAGTCGGACATCGGCGAGGTGCTGGACACGGCGACCCGCATCGTCGCGGGGGATGACTGGAGCTGGCCCAACGAATGGGTCCGCACCGCCGACCGCATCCGCGTCATGGGGGACGTGAGCCTGTCACGCCGCCACTCCATCAGCGCGGGCAACGCCTACCTGCGCGCCGCCAACTACTACCGCGCCGCGCTCATCCACCACCCCGAACCCACCCATCCGAGCGTGGTGGCCACCGGGCGCAAGGCGGTGGATGCCTACAACAAGGCGCTCTCGCTGCTGAAGATTCCGGGCACGCCCGTGCGCATCCCGTACGAGCGCACCACGCTGCCGGGCTACTTCTTCCGCGCCCCGAGCGCCCGGGGCATCGCCCCGCTGCTCATCTTCCAGCAGGGCCGCGACGCGTGGCCGGAGGAGTCCAAGTACGTCATCGACGCGGCGCTCGAGCGAGGCTACCACTGCCTCATCGTGCACGCGCCCGGCCAGGGAATGGCCATCCGCGAGCAGGGGCTGCCGTTCCGCCATGACTGGGAGCAGGTCATCAAGCCGGTGGTGGACTTCGCGCTGTGCATCGCGGGCGTGGACTCGCGGCGCATCGCGCTGTTGGGCTGGAGCATGGGCGGCGCGCTGGTGCCGCGCGCGGCCGCGTTCGAGCGGCGCATCAAGATCCTCATCCCCAACCCCGGCGTCCTGAACTGGGGCGACTCCTCGTTCGAGCAGTTCAACACCTACTTCCCGGAGGTGATGCCGCTCCTGGACAGCGACCCCCAGGCCTTCGACGCGGCCATGGGCCAGCTGATGGCGCAGGTGTTCCTGTATCGCTGGTACATGAAGGACGCGATGTTCAAACACGGCGTGAGCACGCCGTCCGCGCTCCTCTTCGAGCTGCGTCGCTACAACAACGAGCCCATCGTCCACCGCATCCGCTGCCGCACGCTGGTGATGGACGGCACGGGCGAGGCCTTCTCCCAGGGGCAGGCCCGGCTCCTCTTCGACGCGCTGGAGTGCCCGAAGGACTACATGCTCTTCACCGCCGAGGACACGGGGCTCCTGCACTGCCAGGAGGGCGCGCAGGCCGTCGCCAACCACCGGATGTTCGACTGGCTGGACGAATACCTCTAGCGCCGCGTCATCGCAGGCCGCTGCCCAGCACGACGCGGAAGACGGCCTCGACCTCCTGCGCGTCCAGGCCCAGCTCCCGGGCCCATGCGCGGCGCACGGCGAGCAGCGCCTCCGTGCGCGCGGGCTCATTCCCGGGGGCCTGGGCGCGGCGCTGACGGCGGACCAGCTCCTCCCGGCGGGCGAGCAGCTCCACCAGCTCCCGGTCGAGCGCATCGATGTGCTCGCGCGGCTCGCGAGGCTCTGGGACTCCCGGCTCCAGGCCGGACACGGCGAGGCCCGCGGCCCCGGGCTCCGGTGTCACGGCGGGGAGCACGTCCAGGTCGCGGTGGATGCCCTGGAGCGCCGCGAGCAGCCGCCCGCGTGCCTCCGTGGCGAAGGGGTTCTCCTGCTGGATGGCATTGAAGAGGTGGCCCGCGTCCGCGCGCACCGTCTCGATGGTGCGCGACAGCGCCTTGAAGCTCGCCGGCGCGAAGGGCACGTCCGCCGCCGCGCCCGAATCCACCATGCCCTTGGCCACGAAGAACGTGAGCGCGTGCGTGCGCGCCATCACCTGGTCATGGCCCTCCGGCGTCTGCTCAATCACCTCGCAGCCGAGCCCCTCGTAGAACCGCCGGGCGCGCGAGGCCGCCTCCGGATGCCGCGGGTTGGGGCAGAGCACGACGCGCATGGGGCGCTCGGCCATGGCCAGGCTCAGGGGGCCAAAGAGCGGATGCGTCCCCACCCAGGGCACCTGCGCGCCCAGCACCTCCGTCAGCGCCTCCACGGGCTTCACCTTCACGCTGCCCACGTCCAGCACCAAGTGCTCCGGCGTGAGGAAGGGCCGCAGTGACCGCAGCACGTCCCGCATCCGTGGCACCGGCACCGCCACCACCACCAGCTCGGCTCCCTCCAGCAGCTCCGGCATCGAACGCGCGCGCAGCGGCTCCGGGATGTCCGCCACCGGATCCAGTGCGCGGTGCTCCACGCCCACCGCCTCCAGCAGCGTTCCCAACGCGCGTCCAAAACGTCCGTACCCCACGAGGGCGACATGCGGCATGCGCCGGAGTCTACGCGGGCGTGGGGCCCGGAAAAGACCGCCGGGTCCCTCGTGGCGAGGAACCCGGCGGGGGATGACCCTCCAGGCAGGAGGGCCGGGGACTACCGGTTGAGGAGCATCTGCTGCGTGAGGCAGGAGTCCGTCTTCTCCGGGACGACGAAGAAGGGCTGCTGGCGGCTCAGGCCCTGCGTGGTGCCCAGCCAGCCGTCGCCAATCTGCCCGGCGCCGTCGTACACCAGGGCCAGCCAGTCATTCTGCGACACCGGGTAGTAGTCCACGCTGTCGCTGTCGCGGTTGAAGTTGTAGGCGTAGGACGCGGTCTGGATGATGCCATCGCCGTTGATGTCCAGGTTCGCGCTCGCGGTGCCGGCGCGCTGCACGCCGTTGACGCGCACGCCGATGTGGGCCAGGTCCGCCTCCGTGGTGGGGGCGACGGGCGCGAAGGCGGACGCCTCGTTGACGGACGTCTCACTGACGGCGGCGACGCGGACGCGCGAGTAGTCCAGCACGTTGTCCACGCCGTCGATGCGCAGGCCGAACGTCTGATACTCGTAGTTCATCACGCTCAGGTAGTTGGGCTTGTAGTTGTCACTGTCGTTGCCGCCGTGCTGCAGGCCGATGTTGTGCCCCAGCTCGTGCATGAGCGTGCCGGCCTGCTGCAGCTCCGTGCCGCCCGCCGGAGACCAGGCGCCCAGCGTCACGATGAGGTCATGGCCGGGGATGCCGCGCGACAGCCCGCTGGAGCTCGTCGTGCCGTAGGTGTTCGCGAACAGGGCGTAGTGGAAGAAGGGCGCCCGGCGCGACTTGAAGTACTTGGCCTTGATGGAATCCACGCCCACCCAGCCCGTGTCCAGGTTGGAGATGGCGTCCGCGGCGGCGATCTGCTGGTCCAGCACCAGGTGCAGCGCGATGCCCGTGGTGCCGTTGGGGTTGGACACCGGCGCGTTGGCGAAGGCCGTCGTCACGCGGTCCAGCGCGCCCTGGGTGGGCTTGCGGTCCGCGTAGTAGTCCACCTCCACGAACACGTCCTTCTTGAGCGGGTTGGCGCCCCAGTAGCGCAGGTCCACGCCGCCGTAGCCGTACAGCTCCGCGAAGTCACTGATGCGGTCGCCGTCCGTGTCGGAGTTGTTGGGGTTGGTGCCATACCGGGCCTCGGCCGCGTCGCAGACGCCGTCGCCGTCCGTGTCCACGGCGTTGAGGGCGCACAGGTAGACGGGCTGCACGGCGGAGACCTGGTACTCGTTACCGTTCTGGGTCACCGTCTCGTACTTGGGCCGGTGGTAGACGGTGACGGTGCGATACCCCGCGCGGGAGTAGACGAGCCGCAGCGCCTCCTCGCCGGACGCCGGCATGATGAGCTGGACGTGGTCCTCGCCGTTGTGGTTGCCGTACGCGTCGAAGACGTAGAGGCCGGAGGAGTCCGTCGTCTGGTACGGGGTGCCGGTGCCACAGCCGGTGCCGGAACAGGTGCCGGAGGCGACGAGGACCGTCACGCCCTCCACGGCGCTGCCTGTCGCCGAGTCGTAGATGTAACCGTAGACACACCCATTCAAGCCAACGAGCGCCATGGACGCCGTCAGCAGGCTCTTGTGAAACGTGGACATACGCCCCCTCGGGAGGAATCAGGGGCTGGGCGAAACGCGCCAGCCGACACGATTACGAGGCCCGGGGGCAATATTCCCGGGACCCTCGCATTTTCGTGCCGGACCCTCCGGAGGGACGCCTGGAGGGATGATTCCTCAGGGGAGGCCGGGGCTGTGCGCCCGCGTCAGACTTCGGTCTGCCGCCGCTCCACGACGTACACGATGCCGACGGCGATGATGGCGCCCAGCACGGAGGCCACGATGTTGTGGGGCCGGGGGACGAACAGGGGGCCGGTCGCGTTGAAGGTGGCCGCGAACATGCCTCCCACGACGCCGCCCACGATGCTGACGAGGAGCATGGAGACGAGCCCCATCCGCCTCAGTCCCGGCAGGACGAGCCGCGAGGCCAGGCCCGTGAGCCCGCCGATGATGGTGAACAGGATGATGGCCATGCGCGTCTCCCTCTCTCTGGACACTCCCTCCAATGCTGCGCATGCCTGGGGGCGCTGCACCCCGGGCCCGGGTGGGCGCGCACGGCACGGCGGGCCAGTCATGCCCCCGGTGCTCCCGGGTGCCGATGTTGACATCGCGGGATGTCTGTCTTACTCCTATCCCGTCATGAGGCCCGTCTCCTTCCATGCCCTGCCTGTCCTGAGCGCCTTCGCGCCGACGGCGGACGTGCGCCTCGCCCTCCGTCACGAGGTTCTGCTCGACATTTGAGCAGGCGGACCGGAGTCCTCCGGTGCGCGCGTGGCTGGTTGCCCGTGCTCCGTGAGCTCCGTCTCCGCCCGTCCCATCCCGGGGAGTGTCTTCGTGTGTCCTCGCGCGTTCCCGCGGCGGCCTGACGTGCCGCTGTAGGCCCTGTGTGCGCGTGCGCGCCTGAAGACAGCCCCCGGTCCATTCCTCTCATCCAACCGGCGCTTCAATCCAATACACACCCGCGGGCCTCGCTGCCCGGACGGGAACGGGAGTCTTCCATGCCTCGCACCACGCGCATCGAGCGGTATCGCAACATCGGCATCATGGCCCACATCGACGCGGGCAAGACGACGCTCACCGAGCGCGTCCTCTTCTTCACCGGCCGCATCCACTCCACGGGAGAGGTGCACACGGGCTCCACGGAGATGGACTGGATGGAGCAGGAGAAGAAGCGCGGCATCACCATCACCTCCGCGGCGACGACGGCCTTCTGGCAGCCCCGGCGCGGGCGGGAGGCGGGCGTGCCCCACCGCATCAACATCCTGGACACGCCGGGCCACGTGGACTTCACCATCGAGGTGGAGCGCTCGCTGCGCGTGCTGGACGGCGCGGTGGCGGTGTTCGACGCCAGCCAGGGCGTGGAGCCGCAGTCGGAGACGGTGTGGCGTCAGGCGGACCGCTACGGCGTGCCGCGCATCGCGTTCATCAACAAGATGGACAAGGTGGGCGCGGACTTCGCCCGGAGCGTGCAGTCCATGGTGGACCGGCTGGGCGTGCGCCCGGTGGCCGTGCAGTGGCCCGTGGGCGACGGCGCGGACTTCCAGGGGCTCGTGGACCTGGTGCGCATGCGGATGGTGCGCTTCCAGGGCGACGACGGCCGCTTCGACGACGACGCGCCCGTGCCGCCGGAGCTGGCGGAGGCGGTGATGCCGTACCGCATGCGCCTCATCGAGGTCTGCGCGGACGTGGACGCGACGGTGTTGGAGAAGTTCGTGGACGGGCGGGTGGAGGACATCACCGCGGAGGACCTGGAGCGCGCGCTGCGCTCGGGCACCCTCGCGCGGACGCTGGTGCCGGTGCTGTGCGGGTCGGCCTTCAAGAAGAAGGGAGTGCAGATGCTCTTGGATGCGGTGGTCAGCTACCTGCCGTCGCCCGCGGACCTGCCCGCCGTGGAGGGCTGTGTGCCGGGCACCGGCGAGCACGTCCGCCGTCCCGCGTCGGACTCGGGGCCGCCCACGGCGCTGGCGTTCAAGCTGATGAGCGACAAGGCCGTGGGGAGCATCGTGTTCCTGCGGGTGTACTCCGGCACGCTGCATGCGGGCACCGTCCTCCTCAACCCCGTCACCGGACGGAAGGAGCGGGTGGGGCGCCTGATGTTCATGCACGCCAACCGCCGCGAGGAGGTGGCGGAGGTGCACGCGGGCGACCTGTGCGCGGCGCTGGGGCTCAAGGGCGTGCGCACGGGCGACACGCTGTGCGACCCGGAGGCCCCGGTGGTGCTGGAGGCGTTGAACGTGATGGAGCCCGTGGTGCAGCTCGCCGTGGAGGCGCGCTCGCCCGCGGAGCTGCCGAAGCTGGAGGAGGGCCTGCAACGGCTGGCGGCGGAGGACCCGTCGCTGCGCCTGGGCGTGGACGCGGAGAGCGGCCAGGTGCTGCTGTCCGGCATGGGTGAGCTGCACCTGGAGGTGGTCGTGGACCGGTTGAGGACGGAGTTCGGCGTGGAGGCGCGCGTGGGACAGCCGAAGGTGGCGTACCGCGACACGCTCCGGGGCGCGGTGCGCCAGGAGTACCGCCACGTCCGCCAGTCCGGCGGGCCCGGGCAGTACGCGCGGGTGGTGCTGGACGTGGGGCCGGCGCCGCGAGGGGCGGGGCTCGTCTTCGTGGACGCCACGAAGGGCGGCTCCATCCCCCGCGAACTGGTGCCCGCGATTGAAAAGGGCGTGGCCGGGGCCATGGCGCGGGGCGTGCGCGAGGGCGTGCCGCTGGTGGACGTGGAGGTGCGGCTGGTGGATGGGGACACGCACGTGAAGGACTCGACGCCGCAGGCCTTCATGGTGGCGGGCTCCCTGGCGCTCCAGGAGGCCGCGCGCCGTGTGGGCGTGCAAGGGCTGGAGCCGGTGATGGAGGTGGAGGTGGTGACGCCGGAGGATTTCCTGGGCGACGTGCTGGGCGACCTCGCGTCGCGGCGGGGCCGGGTGCTGGGGATGGAGGCGAAGGGCCCGGCGCGGTGCGTGTCCGCGCGGGTGCCCATGGCGCGCCTGTTCGGCTACGTGACGGCGCTGCGCGGCCGCACGCAGGGACGCGCCCAGGCCAGCATGCGCCTGGGGACGTACGAGCCGGTGCCGGAGACGGCCAGCGCCTCCATGGCCGAGGCGCGGGCGTGAGGTGACGGTCCCGGGCTCCCGTTCGAGGGGAGCCCGGGGCCGGAGCCGGGAGCCCCCCTGCCTGGAAGGGAGGGGGAGTGCCTGGCGGAAGAAAAGCGTGCCCCGGTGTCGATTTCCGGGGCGCCCATTCGACGCGCATTTGATTGAGTTCGCGCCGTGACGATGTCCAAGGCGCAGGCCGCGGTGCACGCGGTGTGGAGAATCGAGTCGGCCCGGCTCATCGCCGGGCTTGCGCGCATGGTGCGCGACGTGGGGCAGGCGGAGGAGCTGGCGCAGGACGCGCTGGTCGTGGCGTTGGAGAAATGGCCGGTGACGGGCGTGCCGGAGAACCCGGGCGCGTGGCTCATGGCCACCGCGAAGCGCCGCGCCATCGATGAGCTGCGCCGTCACAAGCTGCTCGCGCGCAAGCACGAGGAGCTGGGGCACGGGCTGGAGGAGGCGGAGGTGCCAGACCTGGACGCGGCCCTGGACGACGACGTCGGCGACGACCTGTTGCGCCTCATCTTCACCTCCTGCCACCCGGTGCTGTCCCCGGAGGCGCGGGTGGCGCTCACGCTGCGGCTGCTGGGCGGCCTGACGACGGACGAGATCGCCCGCGCGTTCCTGGTGCCGGAGCCCACGGTGGCCCAGCGCATCGTCCGGGCCAAGCGCACGCTGGCGGAGAAGAACATCCCCTTCGAGGTCCCCCGGGGCGAGGAGCTGTCCGCGCGGCTCGCGTCCGTGCTGGAGGTCCTCTACCTCATCTTCAATGAAGGCTACTCCGCCACCGCGGGCGATGACTGGATGCGGCCGGAGCTCTGCCAGGAGGCGCTGCGCCTGGGCCGCATCCTCGCGGAGCTCGCGCCGGGCGAGCCGGAGGTGCATGGGTTGGTGGCGCTGATGGAGATCCAGGCGTCGCGGTCCCGGGCGCGGGTGGGACCGTCCGGAGAGCCCGTGCTGCTCCTGGAGCAGAACCGCGCGCTGTGGGACCCATTGCTCATCCGCCGGGGGCTCGCGGCGCTGGAGCGCGCTGAGAAGGCCGGTGCTCCGGGGCCTTATGTAATGCAGGCCTCCATCGCCGCCTGTCACGCGAGGGCGCGCACGCCGGAGGAGACGGACTGGCAGCGCATCGCGGCGCTCTACGCGGTGCTCGCGCGGCTGACGCCGTCGCCGGTGGTGGAGTTGAACCGGGCCGTCGCCCTGTCGATGGCGTTCGGTCCCGCGGTGGGCCTGGAACTCGTGGATCAGCTCGCGGGCGAGCCGTCGCTCAAGCACTACCACCTGCTGCCGAGCGTGCGCGGCGACCTGCTCAAGAAGCTGGGACGGTTGAAGGAAGCCAGGGCGGAGTTCGAGCGGGCCGCGTCCCTCACGCGCAACGCGAAGGAACAGGCGCTGCTGCGCTCGCGCGCCGCCGCATGCGGGAGCGAGCGGCCGTCGTAGCAGCGGCGAACCACGTCACAGGGACGCCGCGGCGTTCAGAGGACCCGGGAGGCGGCGGGCATCCGCGAGGCATGCCCGCCCCTTCGTGAGTCACGCGCTCAGGGGCGCGGCGACAGCTCCAGGTTGTCGAAGTTCGTGTCCCAGCCGTTGGACGTCGTCACGGTGAAGACCGTGCAGGGCGCCGTCCAGGTGGGGACGACATGCGTCACCTGACCCGCCGTCAGGGGGAAGGTGAGGGTGGGCAGGTCGATGCAGCTCAGGGTGAGCGTGGCGCCGCTGTCCCAGGTGAAGGCATCCAGGCCCAGGATGCGCCGCTGGCCGAAGATGGACAGGCTGGCCTGGGAGAGGCCGCCGCCATTGAACGAGATGCTCTTCGTGTCGAAGCCGCCCCAGGGCGACGCGATGTACCAGCGGTTGAGGCCGAAGTGGATGGGGCCGTGCGGACCGTTGAAGGTCTCGTCCTGACCGGGGAAGGCGTCGAAGGTGACGAGGTTGGTGGACGGCCCCACCGGGATGGCCAGCGCGTGGGTGTTGTTGCCCGGCACGCCGTCCGTCTGCGAGGAGGAGACCGTGGCCTGGCTGGTGAATGTCCCCGTGCTGAAGGGGATGGCCTGCACCTGGACGGTGAAGCTCGCACCCGGCGCCAGGGTGGGCGCGCCACACTGCAGGTCGCTGACGAACGAGCAGAAGCCGCCGCTGATGGCGGGGGCGTTCGCTGAATAGAAGAAGTAGCTCAGGCCCGTGGGGACCGGGACGTCGAGCGTGACGTTGGTGGCGGTCGCCGTGCCCTGGTTCGTCACGGTGATGTCGTAGAGGAGCACGTCGCCGTTGGCGCCCGCGCCATCAGGGAAGGACTGCTGCACTGCCAGGTCCACCGTCGCCGGACCGCCGGTCGTCGCGGGGACGAAGGTCACGTCCACCCAGAAGTTGGTGTTGAGCCACGCCTCCATGGGGAAGGCGCTGCCGTTGAGGTTGCGCACGCCATTGCCGCCGGCCTCCACGGTGGAGGGCGCGTGCAGCGGGGGAACGTCCACGCCCGCGGTGCTGAAGTAGTTCGGGGTGATGGCGTAGCGCCCGCCGGTCGCGAAGTACGACACGACATAGGTCGTGTTCGCGGCCAGGCTCACCGGCGTGGGGAAGGACAGCTCGCGCCAGCCGAAGCCCGTCTCGGCGGGCGTCGTCTCCGTGGTGGCCAGCAGCGTGCCGGTGGCGCTCCACAGGTGGCCCACGTGCGGGCCGTTGTCGGTACTGCCCTTGTAGTAGCGGACCTTCGTCACCGTGCCCGCCACGTCGGCGCGGAACTTCACGCCCACCTCCGTCGGGGTGGCGTCCGCGTTCTCGAACTGCGGGGCGCCCGTGACGGCGTCCCACAGGCTGCACGGATTGCACGCGGCGTTCGCCAGCGTGGTGGCGGTGACGGACGAGGACGCCACGCTCACGTTGCCGGCGGCGTCACGGCCGCGCACGGTGTACGTGTACGCGGTGGCCGGAGACAGGCCGGTGTCGCGGTAGCGCGTGGTGGTGCCGGGCAGCTCCGCGATGAGCTGGCTGCCCCGGTACACCAGGTGCCAGCGCGCGTTGCCCTGCGTCTCGCCGGTGCCGTCTACGGACGCGTACCAGGTCAGGTCGATGGCGGTGGGCGAGTTGGGCGTGGCGGTGACGTTGGTGGGCGCGCGCGGGGGCGTGGTGTCGTTGGGCTGGAAGGCCACGTCCACCCAGTAGTTGCTCGCGTTGTACGTGCTGGTTGGGAAGCCGCTGGTGCCGTAGCGGTAGAGGCCATTGTTGGTCGCCTCCGCGTGCAGGGGTGGCGCATCCAGCGCGGACGCGAAGCCGTTGCCCGTCACGGCGTAGTGCCCCGCGGGCGCGTAGTACGAGACGACGTAGTTCGTGTCCGCGGAGATGGTGACCGGGGAGGCGAAGCGCACCTCCTGCCAGCCGGAGGCCGTCTCGTTCTGGAAGGTGGCGGTGGCCAGCAGCGCGCCGGACGCCGTCCACAGGCTGCCGGTGTGCGTGCCCGTGTTGCCCGCGCCCTTGAAGAAGCGCACGCCCATGATCCGCCCGGGCGCATCGCTGCGGAAGCGCACGCCCAGCTCCACCGCGCCGCTGTCGTCCGCGGCCTCCACGGCCGGGAGCGCGGTGGTGCCCAGCAGCGACCGATCACCGGCCAGCAGCGGCTGCGTGACCGACGCCGCCTCCGGTGTTTGCAGGGTGGGGGGGGCAGCGGGGGCACACCCCGTCTGAATCCAGGTGAGGCCCAGCACGAACGTCGTGAACCAGCGTGAAGCATGTCGAAACACGTCGGACTCCCTTGTCTGTGAAACCCGACGGGGCTTTGCATGTTGTCAACATGTAATTCAAGTATTTCATGCTAGGTCGACAATTCTCGCGTGGCTGACGGATAAAGGTCAGGGCGCGCGAGACAATTCCGCCAGGAATTGAAACAGCGCCACCTGTTCGTGAGGTGAGTGGAGCGGGAGTGGCGGGGGCGTGGCGGCGCACGTGGTGGCCAGGGCCACGGTGAAGACGGCGGCGAGGCGTGGACGGAAGGGCTTCAGGTCCATGCGGAGTGCAGCCCTTCCCGGTCACTGCGCCCGTCTCACGACTTCAGCGCAGCAGGGCGTGGAGGGTGCTCGCCAGCAAGAGGAGGAGGAGCGGGCCGAACATGAAGAGCAGGATCCCCCACGCGACGATCTTTCGCCGCCGGCCGCGCCGGTCCTGGGCGCTCGAACCCTTCCGGTCGGCGCAGTCCTCACAGAGGCCGGTGCTGGCGCCATCGCAGCTCGCGCACAGGAAGGTGCCGCACCGCTCGCAGGTCCGCGTGGCGCGCTGCCCGTGCACCGCGCAGCGGGCCTCTTCGGAATCAAGGTCCGGCATCGCGGCGGGGCCGCCTCCGGACGGTTCCTCCTGCGGCACGCTCTTGAGCAGCTCGTGGGCGCGCGCCAGTTCGTTGGCGGGGACCAGCACCCGGAGATCGATGTACGTCCCGGCCACGCCCAGCATGGACCGGTGCTGCTCTCCCTGGACGACGCACGGGATGCCGTTGGCCTCCAGCAGGGCCCGCACGAGCGCGGCCTCGGACTGGTCGCCGCATGAGGTGAGGAGCTGGAAGTCGTGATCAGGGATTCCCAAGCAGGGCTCCGGTGGCCCCAGGGCCCATGGACGTCGGATTCCCCCGAGTCTCCCCCAGGACCGAAGCCTCGAGCAAACTGGCCATTCCTCCTCGGGGATTCGGCTGGCTCTCCACGTTGTGCTCGTTGATGATCCGGTGCGCGGACGGATTGAGCTGCCGCGCCAGCGGCAACAGCTGCGCCATGTTCAGGTGGTCGAAGTGGATGATGTCGAAGGGGGCGCGCTCCGCCAGCACCCGGCGGAGTGCGTCCTGGACTCCCTGGCTCGCGAAGCGGACGTAGGTGCGCGGCGTGCCGCGCAGGAAGGCCTGGGGGCTGCTCAGCGCCTCTCCAGGTGCCAGGCGCGGCTGCTCCATCAGATGCAGCCGCGAGGCCGGCACGCCCAGGTCTCCCAGCCAGCGCTTGAATCCCTCGGCGTCGTCGCCGGGCCGGTGCAGCGCGAACACGTCGAGCGTGAAGCGCGAGGCGAGGGCCCGTACCCGCTCGAGCGTACGCAGGGGGCCGCCCGTATCCGAAGGCAGCGGAACGTAGGGAAGGATGGCGAGGACGCGTCGTACGGGTGGGAACCCAGGCCTGCTCCAGGTGACGGGTGGAGCCAGCCGGGTGCTCCCCCACCACGGCCACGAGCCTGGTAAGCACCTGCGAGCAAGGGCCCAGGGGTGCGCGGCGCTTTTTCATCAACGGACAACACATCGTCCCTTCGCGGCGCAGTGAGCCCCGGCAGGCGTCCCCCGACCGACCACCGTATCCCCGGAAGTCTTGACGCGGACGGTGACAGCCGGTGCGGGAGGGGCTCGAAAAGGCGGGCTGTTTCCGGCATGAGGACGCACGGCACAACGACGGAGGAAGCCATGGGCCTTGAGCAGACGCAGGGGGCCGCGGCGCGCGAGCGCATCGCGCGGCTGCGGCAGGTGATGCGGGAGCGCGGTGTGGCGGCGGTCTGGGTGCCGACGAGCGACCCGCACCTGTCCACGTACCTGCCGGGCCGCTGGAAGGGGCGGGAGTGGGCGTCTGGCTTCACCGGCTCGCTGGCCACGCTGGTGGTGACCGCCGACGATGCGGGCCTCTGGGTGGACAGCCGCTACTGGGAGCAGGCCGACGCCCAGTTGAAGGGCAGCGGCATCGCGACGGTGCGGACGACGAACGCGCCCGGACAGTCCCCGCTGGACTGGCTGGCCGCGAACATCCCGCAGGGGCAGACGGTGGCGGTGGACGGGGCGGTGCTGGGGCTGGGGCAGGCCCGCGCGGCGGCAGCGCAGCTGTCGGCGGTGGGGGTGGTGCTGCGCACGGACCTGGACGTGGTGGCGGAGGCGTGGACGGACCGGCCGCCCCTCCCCGCCGCGCCCGTGTACGCGCATGCGCTGTCGCCCGTGTCGCGCACCGACAAGCTGCGGGCCGTGCGCGCGGAGATGGGCGTGCTGGGCGCCACGCATCACTTCATCTCCACGCTGGACGACGTCGCGTGGCTGACCAACCTGCGCGGCGCGGACGTGGACCACATCCCGGTGTTCCTCGCGCACCTGCTGGTGGAGCCCGGAGGGGCCCGCCTGTTCATTGGCGAGGGCAAGGTGCCGGACGCGCTGCGCGCGGCGCTGGAGGCGGACGGCATCACCCTGCACCCGTACGACGAGGCGGCCCGCGCGCTGGCGGCGCTGCCCGAGGGAGCCCGGCTCCTGGTGGACCCTCGGCGCATCACCTACGGGCTGAGGCAGGCGGTGGGCAAGGGCGTCACCGTGGTGGAGGGGCTCAACCCGTCCACCGTGGCCAAGTCGCGCAAGACGGACGCGGAGCTCGCGCACTTCCGCGACGCCATGGAGCAGGACGGCGCCGCGCTGTGCGCGTTCTTCGCCTGGTTCGAGTCCGCCCTGGGCCGTGAGCCCATCACCGAGCTGACCGTGGACGAGCGCCTCTCCGCGGAGCGGGCGAAGCGCCCGGGCTTCGTGTCGCTCAGCTTCTCCACCATCGCCGCGTTCAACGCGAACGCCGCCATGCCGCACTACCGCGCGACGCGGACCTCGCACGCGACGGTGTGCCTGCCGGGGCAGGAGCCCCAGGGCCTGCTGCTCATCGACTCCGGCGGCCAGTACACGTCCGGCACCACGGACATCACCCGGGTGGTGCCCGTGGGCGAGCCCACGCCCGAGCAGCGTCGCGACTTCACGCTGGTGCTGCGCGGGATGATCAACCTGTCCCGCGCCCGCTTCCCCCGGGGCACCCGTTCCCCGAACCTGGACGCGCTGGCGCGCGCGCCGCTCTGGGCGGAGGGGCTGGACTATGGCCACGGCACGGGCCACGGCGTGGGCTTCTTCCTCAACGTCCACGAAGGGCCGCACGGCTTCTCCCCGACGATGTCCAATGACATCACCACCGCGATGGAGCCGGGGATGATCACCTCCAACGAACCCGGCCTCTACCGGCCGGGCCGCTGGGGCATCCGCATCGAAAACCTCATCGCCGCCGTGCCGGACCGGAAGACGGAGTTCGGCGACTTCCTGCGCTTCGAGACGCTCAGCCTCTGCCCCATCGACACGCGGTTGGTGGACGCGGCCCTGTTGTCCCGGGAGGAGCAGGACTGGCTCAATGCCTATCACGCCACCGTGCGCGAGCGGCTCCAGCCCCACGTCCAGGGCGCCGCGCGCGACTGGCTGCTCCAGCGCACCCAGCCGATTGGATAGACATGGGTCGCGAACGGACGAAAGGCAGACGCGGCGGTGGACACGCTGTCCGGCGAGTCGCATGCTGGCCCCGGTGGGGGGCCGGCCCTGCATGGAATTGAGCGGATTCCACATGCGATGCACCCGGAGGCTGTTCCCCCTGCTGGCGGTCCTCCCCCTCCTCGCCTGTGGAGGCAGCAATGGCGGCGTGGGGGGACCCTGCGGCACGGATGGCTGTGAATCCGGTCTCACCTGTCGCAAGGACTTCCCCGGCGGCTTCTGCGCGCAGGGCTGCACCGTGGAAGGGGAGGCCAGAGGCTGTGCCGCGTACACGCTGTGCACGCGCCAGGCCGACACGTTGATGTGCTCGGCCGTCTGTGAACTCGACGCCCACTGCCGGCAGGGCTACGCCTGCAACGGCGTCAGCAACACCCCCATCAAGACCTGTCAGGCCCAACTGGAGACGGCGCAGTAGGGCTTGCGATGGACGCAGGGAAGGCGGGCTCAGGGGCATGAACGCTCCGGCCTGGCCGCTTCCTCCGCGCTCCACCCGCCGTCGGATGATGGGGGTGCTGCTCACGGCTTCGCTCGGTGCCTGTGCACCCGAGGAGGCAGTGCCCGGACGGACAGTATCCGCTCGCGTGGCTGGTCAGGCCGCGGGACATGCGATGGATTGGGGCCCATGCCCAGGTCTCCGCCGTCGCGCCGCTGGATGCTGTCTGCCTTCCTCGTCTGGCTCCCTGGCCTCGTGCATGTCTTTCCGCTGCTGGGCGTCTACATGCTGATGTTCAACAAGGCCTACGCCCTGGCGCTCTTCGCCGGCCTTGCCCTCACCGGGCTTGCCCTGGGCCTCATCCAGGGGCTCACGCGCGGCCTCCGGGCGCTGTGGCTCACCCCGGCATCCTTCCTCGCGGGCTGGACGCCATTGCCGCTGCTCATGGCAGTTGATGCCCCCTTCGGCGTCGCGTGGCCGCTGACCTTGTTCACCTCCGCCGCGTGCGTGGGCCTGGGCCAGTGGATGCTCCGCTCCGAAGCCCGGGCCTGAATCACCCTGGAGGGCATGACGCGGATGGCCAGGAACGGGGCGCACCGTGGAAATGACATAGCGCCCGTTATGTCTCCCTGCGTCAGGCAGAGGCCGCGCAATCCATGTAACCCGCGGAGCGACACACTCGTACCGAGGTCATCGCCACGGGATTCACGGATTGCGGAGAGTCACGCAACATTCGCCGCGAAATGTAGAGAATCCCGAGGACTTTCTCGATTCTCGAAAAGGTAGGAGTCCTGCCCATGACCACCCCCATCGATGGTTCCGCCGCCGCTGCCGCCCGTGCCGCCGCCGAAGCCGCTGCGCGGGCCGCTGCCGAAGCCGCAGCGCGCGCCGCCGCCGCCGCGAAGGCCGCCGCCGAGCAAGCCGCGAAGGCCGCCGCCGAGCAAGCCGCGAAGCTGCAGCAGCAACAGCAGACGAAGCAGCCCACGGTGAAGCTCTTCAATGATGGGTTCTCGTCGGGTGGCGCGCAGAACCGCAACGGGGTGAACCGGCTGACGGGTGAGACGACCAGCCCGGTCGCCACGCCGCTCGGCCTCAGTGGCGGGCATGCGCGTCCCCTCAGCGGCCCGGTGCAGGCGAATGCCAGCGGCGCGGTCCCGGCGCGGGCCGACGTCAACGGCGCGGCCCCCGCGGCGGATCCGAAGCCGCCGCACGCGGAGGCGCTGCCGGACAAGCCGGAGGACCTGCCCAAGCTCTTCCCGGAGCTGAAGGACAAGAAGAAGGAGGACCTGAAGAAGGCCTACGACTCGCTCAACAAGCTGGGCACCGGCTCCTTCTCCGAAAAGGCCACCGCGCTGGGCGAGCTGGCCTCGCAGTTCCCGGAGACCGTCCCCAACGCGCTGGAGCGCCTGGGCCTCAAGGACGACAAGCTGGCGAAGCTGGCCACCCAGCCAGATGCGCTCACGTCGCTGGGCAAGCTGACGGACCCCAAGGCGAGCACGACCGACAAGGCGCAGGCCGCCCTGACGCTGGCGAAGTCCGCGGGCGACATCTTCGCGCCGCAGGACCTGAAGGGCGTGCTGGACACCGCCCTCAAGGGCCTGCCCGCGGCGGAGAAGCTGGTGGGCGCCATCGGCAAGTGGACGGACCCCAACGCCTCCGCCACCGACAAGGCCCGCGCCACGCTGGAGCTGGGCAAGGCGCTCAAGGACTTCGCCGGGGACAAGTTCCCCGCGCTCGCCAATGACCTGCGCAAGCTGGACGGCTCGCTGCGCGCCGCGGGCGCCGCCATCACCCTGGTGGACCCCAACGCCTCCACGCAGGACAAGGCGCTGGCCGCCGCGCAGCTCTTGGCGGAGGTGCCCGACCTCAAGAAGGACCTCAAGGCCTTCACGGACGTCCTCAAGAACGCGGGCGTGAAGAACGCGACGGACGTGGCCCAGCAGGGCTCGCAGCTGGCCGACGTGAAGGTGAAGGGGTTGGATCCGCAGCTCGCGTCCAGGCTCACGCCGGATCAGCTGAAGAAGCTGGAGGCCGCCGCCACCAGGCTGGGCGGTCCGGAGTCGATGGAGGCCGCGCTCAAGGGCATCACCGACCCCAAGGCCCTGGACAACCTGGTGGGCCAGCTGGGCAAGTTGGACGCCGCCGGCGGCAAGCGGCTGGTGGGCAGCCTGGGCGGGCTGGAGCACAAGGTCCTCAATGAGGTCCTGTCGGATCCGAAGACCACGGAGCAGTTCGCGAAGCTCGCGGGCAAGCTGGACGACGACGCCGCCAAGGTCGTCTCCAAGCTGGTGAAGGAGATGGACTCCGGCGCGCTCAAGTCGCTGCTCAAGCTCACGGACGGGCTCGGCGCGGATGCGCTCAACACCACCGTGAAGGGCCTGGGCCCGCTCCTGGACAAGGCGGGCAGCAAGCTGGTGGGCCAGGGCCTCAAGGTGATGGACAAGGTGCTGGGCAAGATCGGCGTGGAGATCACCGCCGACGTGGCCGGCAAGGTCTTCAAGAACCTGGCGAAGGTCGTCCCGGTGGCGGGCGCGCTGCCCAACGCCATCGACGCGGTGAAGTACGAGCAGGAGTCGCTGGACCTGCACGGCAAGAACAACGACCTGGGCTACTTCGCGCACACCGCCGCGGTGCTGAACACGGCGGACGGCGCCCTGGGCATCGCGCTGGACCTCACCGGCGTGGGCGTGGCCGTGGACGTGGGCGCCAGCGTGCTCCTGGGCGCCGCCGAGCTGGCGATGGACATCGGCTTCAGCCAGGAGAAGGAGAAGTTCGAGAAGGACCCCAAGGGCTACAAGGCCCCGGACTGGATGAAGGCCGTGAACCTGGCGGGCGCCGCGGCGCAGGGCCCCGCGGGCCTGGCCCACATGGCCGCCTACTACGGGCCGGAAGGCGCCGCGCAGCTCATCCAGTGGGGCGTGGAGAAGGGCGCCAAGGGCGCCGTGAAGGCCGCCGAGTTCGTGGGCGTGTCCCAGGCGGAGCTGGCCGGCGAGGGCCTCAAGGGCGCCGCGAAGGTCATCCACAAGCTGGCGGACGTGGTGCGCAACCCGTCCAAGTACGGCGAGGCCGCGGTCAAGGCGGCCACCGAGGCCTTCAACACCGCCATCGAGAAGGGCGGCGAGCTGGCGAAGGAGGCGAAGCAGGTCCTCGACGACGTCATCGACGGCGCGAAGAAGCTGGGCGAGAAGGGCCTGGAGACGCTCAAGTACATCGCCCAGAACCCGGGCGAGGCCGCGAAGAAGGCGCTCGACGGCATCAAGAGCGTGGTGGACTCCGGCCTGGACCTGGCCACGGACGCCGGCAAGGCGCTCTACAAGCAGGCCGTCTCCACGCTCAATGACCTGAAGGCCGGCTACGACAAGCTCACCGGCGCCGCGAAGGAGAAGGCCCGGGAGCTCATCGACGGGGCGACGACGCTCGTCTCCAACACGGTGAACAAGGCCAGGGAGCTGGGCGAGAAGGGCCTGGAGCTGCTCGCCTGGACGGCCCAGCACCCGGGCGAGGCCGCGGCCAAGGCGAAGGAGGCCATTGGCGACGCGCTGGCCAAGGGCGGCGAGCTGGCGAAGAAGGCCTGGGGGGCCGTGAAGGACCTGGGCGCCGCGGGCGCCGAGCTGGCGGAGGGCCTGGTGAAGGGCCTGGCCAACGCGGGCGAGCAGGCCGTGGAGACGCTCAAGTACATCGCGCAGAACCCCGGCGAGGCCCTCTCCAAGGCCGGCGAGTGGGTGGGCAGCACGCTGTCGAGCATGGCGCGCAAGGGCGGCGAGCTGGCCACGAAGGCTGCGGGCGCCATCAAGGACTTCGTCGACAACCGCGTGTCCTGGGCCAAGGACTTCGCCCGCGACCTGCTCAAGGACGGCGTGGAGTCCTTCAAGAACGTCGCCAAGGCCTGGAAGGACAACCTCACGGAGGGCGGCAAGGAGCTGCTCGTCGCCGTGGCGGACCTGGGCGACGCGGGCGTGGATGCCCTCAAGGACCTGGCCGGCGCGGGCGGCCAGCTGGCGGAGGCCGCGGTCGGCCATCTGAGCGACCTGGCGAAGAACGGCGTCGAGGCCGCCAAGGACGCGCTCGGGTTCCTGTCGGACCTGGGCGGCGAAATCGGTGACCTGGCCGGTGACGCGTTCGACGGGGTGAAGGACGTCCTCTCCAAGCTGAACCCCCTCGGCCTCATCAGCTAGTCCTCGTCACAGACATGTCACGGCGCACGGGGTCTGTTCCCTCCGGGGGACAGGCCCCGTTTGCGTTCGTGGTGTGTGATTGAAGTTTTCCAATGGGGCCGGTGGGTCGGCGGCCGTGAAGCCAGACAGACCCGGGTGTCTTTGTTGCCCAATTGTGACGAATCCCATAGGCCAGACAAGTTTGGGTGGAAAGTTTTAGGCGGATTAAACTGCGAGATCTTTATTTCCAGATCTCGCGCAACTCGCATGGAGGTGTCTGGATAATCGGGACAGGAATCGCAGCCGCCAACGAGGAATCCCCGAATGAGCCTCTCTCCGACCACGTCCCAGCGCACGAGCCCCCTCTTCTTGAACCGTTCGCAGGCGCTGACGGCGAGTCCGGTGAGCGGCGGCGCGAACCCGAACGCCATCCTGTCGCAGTACAAGCCGACGGGCGCTTCCGCGCGCACGGCGGCGCAGGACGGGCTTCAGCCTGGCGTGGCGGCGTCCACGAAGATGGCGATGACGGACCTCGGCCGCCTGCAGAAGTTCAAGGGCAACATCGAGGCGGCTGCGGCCAAGCACGGCCTGCCCCCGGCGCTGCTGGCGGCCATCGCGAGCCGCGAGTCGCGCGCGGGCGCCACGTTGGACCGCTCGGGCCACGGCGACAACGGCAACGGCTTTGGCGTGATGCAGGTGGATCACCGCTACCACACGACGCAGGGTGGCCCCACCAGCGCCCAGCACATCGATCAGGCCGCGGGCATCCTCAAGGGCTACCTCAACCAGGTGCAGAAGGCCCACCCGGACTGGCCGGAGGCGCAGCAGCTGCGCGGCGCGGTGGCCGCGTACAACTCCGGCCCGGGCAACGTCCGCACCATCCAGAACATGGACGTGGGCACCACGGGCAATGACTACTCCAACGACGTGTGGGCGCGCGCGCAGGCGCTGGCGCCGCACTTCGGCGGTGCCGCGACGAACACCGCCACCAGCACCAACACCGCCGCGCGCCCGGCGCATACCGCCGACACCTTCGAGGACGCGGGCGCCAGGCGGTCCGCGACGAAGTGGACCGCCGCTCCCTCGATGGAGCAGGTGAAGGCGGGCGGCCACAACCTGCGCGAGGGCATGCAGGGGCCGGCGGTGAAGCAGATGCAGCAACTGCTGGGCGTGCCGGCGGACGGCAAGTTCGGCCCCGTGACGAAGAAGGCCGTGGAGGACTTCCAGCGGGCGCACGGCGTGAAGGCGGGCAGCAACCACGGCCAGATTGGCCCGGACACGTTCAAGGCGCTGCAGCAGGCCCAGCGCCCCGGCGGCAACGACTCCACGCAGGGGACGAGCAACAACGGCGCGGTGCTGGGCAACGGCGTCCGCATCAACACCAACGACCCCACGCTGAAGAAGCTGGCCACGGCGCGCCTGAACAACGGCGAGACGGGCTACTGCGTGCGCACCACGCTGGACAACATGAGCCGGCTGGGCATCCCGAACACGCCGGCGGCGACGGGCAACGACCCGAACAACCCCCGCGGCGGCATGGCGCAGATGCTGCGCAAGGGCTGGGAGTCCATCCCGTTCCCGGGCTCCAAGCAGCAGACCATCAAGAGCCCGTACGGCAACGCCACCGCGAACGTCGTGACCGCGGACCAGTACCGCAAGCTCGTGGCGGACGGGAAGGTGCCGGACGGCGCCATCATCTTCCAGACGCGCCACGGCTGGGACTACAGCGGCGGCTCCAAGGGCAACGACATGGGCATCGTCCGCAACGGCGGCAAGACGACCCACAACTACCAGGACATGAGCTCCATCATCTATTCGGACTGCAAGCAGGTCGTCATCCTGGTCCCGAAGGGCGCCATCCAGCGCGACTGATGCGCCGAGGGGATGCGCGGAAAGGGGGCGACGCTCAGGCCCCCTCGCGCGTCAGCAGCTCCGCGCCCAGCTTCCTCGCCGCTTCCAGGAACTCGTCCCCCAGCTTCGTGCCGCGCACGGCGCGCGACAGCGACAGCGCGCCGGACATGAGCGCGATGGCGGCCAGCGCCTTCTCCCGGCGCCGCGCCCCGGCGGGGAGCAGCTCCCCGAAGGAGCGGACGAACTCCTGGAGCTCCGCCTCCAGCGCGCCGCGGTAGGGCTCCCCCGTGCGGGACACCTCCGCGGAGATGCTGGGCAGCGGGCAGGCGGGCGTGGCGGCGTCGCGGTGCTTGCGCGACAGGTAGCGCTCCAGCACCTTCAGCGCGGGCGCCTCCGGCGCGTCCTCCTTCGCCTTGCGCAAGAGCGCGTTCCACGCCGTGCGGGCGGTGCTCCGGAGGGTCTCGGTGAAGAGGTGCTCCTTCGACTCGAAGTGCCCGTAGAAGCCGCCCACGGTGAGCCCCGCCCCCTTCATCACGTCCATGATGGAGCTGGCCTGGATGCCCCGCTCCAACAGCAACGCGGCGGCGGACGCGAGGATGGCGTCATGCGACTTCTGCTTCTGCTCCGTCTTCTGCGTCATGATGGATGATGGCAGTAATATTGCCGCCATCCACCGTCAAGGTGGCGCTCCCCCGCGTGCCCGCTACTGCTTCTTCTTGCGCGAGCCGTCCTCGTAGAAGGCCTCGTCCTCCACGAGGCCTCCGTCGGGGTTCCAGCGCTTGCGCTCGGTGACGCGGCCGTTGGCCCACTGCGAGTCCTCGATGAGGGTTCCGTTCTCCGCCCAGACCTGGCGGCGGCCCTCCGCCTTGCCCTTCACGTAGTGCTCGCGGCTCTCCGCGCCTCCGTCCGGGAGGAAGGTCTCCGTCACGCCATCGGGGTCGAAGCCGTTGTGCCACTCCCCCTTGAGCTGGTTCTGCCGTTCGCGCAGCACGCCGTTGTCGTCGAACTCGGATTCCACCGCGCGGTCTCCCGTCACGACGAGCTCGTGCTTGCGCTCGCCGTTCTGGAAGTACTCCACGCGCTTCACCTGCTGGCGGCCCTTCCAGGTGACGACCTGCTTCTTGCCGCCGTCCTTGAAGAACTCCGTTTCGTCGCCCTCCCGCTCACCCCTGGCCCAGGTGGTGGAGGAGAGGGCCTTCCCGTCGGCGTACCGCGTGCTCACGCCGTCGAGCAGGCCCGCGGAGAACGCGTTGGTGGCGAGGCGCTGCCCGTCCTTGTCGAAGAGCTCCGTCACGCCTTCGCGCCGCCCGTTCTTCAGCGGGATGACGGCGCGCTTCTGCCCGTTGGGGTGGAAGAACACGAGGGGCGAGGGCCCCTTCCAGACGCAGTCCTTGAGGCCCGCCTCCCAGGACGTCTGCAGGCCGCAGCCCGCCTTCAGGAGCCGCCCGGTCTCGTCGTAGTCCGCGAAGGTGCTCTTGTCGTCCTCGGGCTGCCGGTCCACGCGCCGGGACACCTGCCCGTTGGGGTGGTAGCGCAGCGACTCGCCCTGCTCGTGGTCGTCCACGTAGTGGGAGGTCTCCACCAGCCGGCCGTCCTCGTAACGCTTGTAGCCGCCGTGCCGCTTGCCGGCGCGGTACTCCTGCTCCACGGCGCGGCCGTCGGACCAGCGGCGCACCTCCCAGCCGTCCTGCTTGCCGTCCTTGAAGGAGACGGTGTGCGTCTCCTTCTTCGTGTCCTCGTCCACGCAGCGCACCGTGCCGGTGAGGTTCGCGGTGGTGTTTCCGTTGTCCAGGTTGATGGGCTTGCCCTGGAACGAGCAGCGCTCGATGGCCCACGCGGGCGCGGCGAGGAGGGGCACGGACAAGACGACGAGACGCATCACGGAAGGCGCGCGCATGGAGGGCTCACGGACGTGGGAACTTCCGCAACCCTAGCCCCGGAACGGCATCCGGGCCCACACCCGCCACGGACGTGGCGAGCGGGGCCCGGAAGGAGACCGCGGCGAAGCGCTCAACGCGCCGCGACGGCCTGCGGCTCCGGCTTGGGCTCCACGGTGGCCTTGGCGGCGTCGATGGCGGCCTGGATGTCCAGCTTGCCGCCGGTGATGACCTTGCCCTTGAGGTCCGGATCCTTCTCCACCGTCTTGAGGATGAGGTCGCGCACCTGCACGGCCGTCAGGTCCGGGTTCTCCGCGAACATGCGCGCGGCGGTGCCGGCGACGGTGGGGGTGGCCATGGACGTGCCGCTCATCTCCTCCCAGTCGTTGCCGGGCACGGTGCTGAGCACGTCCTCGCCCACGGCGGCCAGGTCCACCACCTTGTCGCCGTGCGAAGAGAAGCGGGCCAGCTTGTCGTTGTTGCGGTCCATGGACGCCACGGTGATGACGTTGGGCAGGTCCACGTTGGCGGGCATGTCCGGCACGTTGTTCATGTTGCTGCCGTTGCCGTTGGCCGTGGCCGCGACGAGCAGGATGTCCGCGTCCGCCAGCTTCTGGATGGCGGCCTGCCAGCGCTTCTGGGACGCGGCGTCGCGGTAGGAGTCACCGAAGCTCGCGTTGGCGGCGCGGATGTTCACGCCGTGCTCGGTCTTCATCTTCACCAGGTAGTCCACCGAGCGCTCGAAGTTGGTGAGCAGGTCCGCGCCGTCGTACAGGCCGCCCACGCTCAGAATCTTCGCCTTGCCCGCGGCGATGCCGGTGTTGCCCTCGCCGTTGTCCTCGGCCGCGATGATGCCCGCCACGTGCGTGCCGTGGTCCGTGCCCTCGCCCTTGAACGGGTCGCCCTTGCCGGTGCCCACGTTGAAGCCGTGGATGTCGTCCGCGATGCCGTTGCCGTCGTTGTCGATGCCGTCCCCTTCAATCTCCCCGGGGTTCGTCCACATCGAGTCGTCCAGGTCGGTGTGCTTGTAGTCCACGCCCCCGTCGATGACCGCGATGACCGGCTCGCCCGTGAGCTTGGGCCTGGGCTGCGAGCCGTCCACCGGCTTCGCGTCCGCGACCTTGTTCGCGCCCGGCTTCACCGCGACGTTGGAGGAACCGAAGGTGAACGCCGACGCCGGCACGCTGGCGCCCGGCGTCGCGGGACGGCCCGTCGGACGGTCCACGAAGTTGGAGGGCCGCGCACCCTGCGCGTCGAAGCCGTCACGCACCGTCAGGGGCTTCGCCTTGGGCGCCTGGGCGCGAGAGGTGTCCGTGCGGGCGGTGGGGGCGGTGGAGGCGGGCGACTTGCGGTTGATTTCCATGGTGTTCCTCCGGACGGGGATGCGGAGTGGGACCTACCGACTCCCACATTGTCGCAGCGCGATCTTTAAAGTTTCGCCCGCAAGGGTTTTTCGGCGGCGCGGGGTCGTTAGGAGAGGTCCACTTCCCACTTCCAAGGAGGACGCATGAGCCAGGAGCAGTGGACCCAGGTCGACCGCTACATCACCGACCACATGGTGGCGCCGGACGCCATGCTGGAGGCGGCCCTGGAGGCGAGCGCGAAGGCGGGGCTGCCCGCCATCAACGTGGCGCCGAACCAGGGCAAGCTGCTGATGCTGCTGGCCCGGATGCACGGGGCGAAGCGCATCCTGGAGGTGGGTACGCTGGGGGCCTACAGCACGCTGTGGCTGGCGCGGGCGCTGCCGCCGGGGGGCCGCATCATCACGCTGGAGGCGGTGCCCAAGCACGCGGAGGTGGCCCGGGAGAACATCGCGCGGGCGGGCCTGTCCGGCGTGGTGGAGGTGCGGCTGGGCAACGCGGTGGACACGCTCGCCCAGTTGGAGGAGGAGGGCCAGGAGCCGTTCGACCTGACCTTCATCGACGCGGACAAGGTGCGCACGGCGGAGTACTTCGCGTGGGCGCTGAAGCTGTCGCGCCAGGGCAGCGTCATCATCACGGACAACGTCGTGCGCAAGGGCGGCATCGTGGACGCGGCCAGCGCCGACGCGAACATCCAGGGCATGCGCCGCTTCTTTGAAGCCGTGGCCGCCGAGCCCCGCGTGAGCGCCACCGCCGTGCAGACGGTGGGCAGCAAGGGCTACGACGGCTTCTCGCTCGCGCTCGTCACGGGGTAGCGCCGAGCGTGGGCGGCTCGCAGAGCGCCTTCACTGTCTTCCGCAGCCAGGCGTGAGCGGGGTCGCGGTCGAAGCGCGGGTGCCACGCCTGCGCCACGGTGATGCGCGGCAGGGGCAGCGACAGGGGGCGAGTGCAGGGTCGAGGTCATGTCCCCACCGTGCGCCCGCGCCGCGCCTGGCACCAGTGCACCGGACGCACGGTCTTCGTGCGCCCGGTGCAGGAGACTTCCAACTACCAGACCTTCACGCGCTGCTCCGGCGCCAGGTACAGGCCCTGGCCCGGCTTCACGTCGAACGCCGGGTACCACGCATCCACGTTGCGCACGGTGGCCGCGCGGAACATGCCGGGCGAGTGGCCGTCCGTCACGAGCAGCCGGCGCAGCAGCGGCTCGCGGAACTTGTTGCGCCACACCTGCGCGAAGCCCAGGAAGAAGCGCTGATCGCCCGTGAAGCCCTCCAGGGTGGGCGCGGGCTTGCCCTCGAGCGACATCACGTAGGCGTCGTGCGCGATGGAGACGCCCGCCACGTCCGCGATGTTCTCACCCAGCGTCAGCTCGCCGTTCACGTTCATGTCCGGCAGGGGCTTGTACGCGTCGAACTGGGCGGCCAGCGCCTTGCCCGCGGCCTGGAACTGCGCCAGGTCCTTGGGCGTCCACCAGTTGGACAGCTTGCCCTTCGCGTCGAACTGCGCGCCCACGTCGTCGAAGCTGTGGACGATTTCGTGCCCGATGACGGAGCCGATGCCGCCGTAGTTCACGGCCGGATCCGCGTTCGGGTCGAAGAACGGGGGCTGGAGGATGGCGGCCGGGAAGATGATGGAGTTCTGCTGCGGCGAGTTGAGCGCGTTGACCTCCTGGGGCGTCATGAACCACTCCTTGCGGTCCACGGGCTTGCCCAGCTTGGCCAGGTTGCGCTTGTGCTCGAAGAGCTCCGCGCGCTCCGCGTTGCCGAAGGCGTCTCCCTTCACGATCTCCAGGCCGGAGTAGTCACGCCAGGTGTCCGGGTGGCCAATGCCCACCTGCACCGTGCCCAGCTTCTCCTTGGCGCGGGCCTTGGTCTCCGGAGACATCCACTCGAGCGCGTCGATGTGGCGCCCCAGCGCGGCCAGGATGTTGCGCACCATCTGGTCCGCCTCGGCCTTGGCGGCGGGCGGGAAGTGCTTCTCCACGTAGCGCTTGCCCACGGCCTCGCCCATGGCGCCGTTGGTGAAGGTCACGGCGCGCTTCCACCGGTCGCTCAGCTGCTGCGCGCCGGAGAGCGTCTTGCCGTTGAAGTCGAAGCCTGTGTCCACGAAGGCCTTCGACAGGTTGGGGGCGCCCTGCATGATGGCGTGGAAGGCCAGGTAGTCCTTCCACGTCTGCAAGGGCTCGCTGCCCACCAGCTTCGCGATGCCGGTGATGGCGGACGGCTGCCAGACGATGAAGTCCTTCTGGGAGGCCAGGCCCGCGCTCGCGAAGTACGCGGCCCAGTCCATGCCGGGCGCCTTCTTCGCGAAGTCCGCCTGCTTCCAGGGGTTGTTCACCTTCGCCACGTCCTGCGTGTCCTGCGCCGGCCAGTGGATCTGGGCGATCTTCATCTCCAGGCCGAAGATGGCGCGGGCCTTCGCCTCCGCGTCGGGGATGCCGGCGTTCTTCAGCTGGGCCGCGATGTGCTGCTGGTACTTCTCCCGCACCTCTTTGAAGCGCGGCGTGTCCTTCAGATAGAAGTCGCGGTCCGGCAGGCCCAGGCCGCCCTGGAGCAGGTAGGCGGCGTAGCGGCTGGGGTCGTTCAGGTCCTCCGCCACCCAGAGGCCCAGGAGGCGGTCCGTGGTGGCCGAGCCGGTGTTGAGCGGATCCACGTCGCTGCGCAGCGTGGTGCCCAACAGCGACGCCAGCGCCTTGCGGTTGGAGACGGCCGCGATGCGGTCCAACTCCGGCTTGAGCGGCGTGGCGCCCTTCGCCTCGATGGCGGCCTCGTCCATGAAGCTGGCGTAGAAGTCACCCAGCTTGCGCTCCTCGCTGCCGGCGGGGGCGTCCGACTTCGCGGCGGCCTCCAGGATGTCGCGCGTCTGCTTCGCGGCGTCCTCCGCCAGGCGCGTGAACATGCCGAAGGCGGAGCGGTCCGGAGGAATCTCCGTGGCCTCCACCCACTTGCCGTTGACGTAGCGGTAGAAGTCATCGCCGGGGGCGACGGCGGTGTCCATGCCCGGCGTGTCGACGCCGAAGCTCCCGAAGTACGGCTTGGGCCCGGCGGGGGCGGCGGGAGCCGGGGTGGCGGCGGTCTGTGCCGGCGGCGGGGACTTCTCCGCGGGCGAGGTGGAGGCGCACGCGCTGATGAGCGCGGTCGCGCAGACGCCGAGCGTCATGCGCGCGGCGCCAAACGGCGGTCTGGGACGGAACGACATGGGGGCTCCTGGATGTGCCCGTAACGGGGTGGCGCACTCTGGCGCACGCGGGCGTGTCCCCAACAGCGCAAACGGCGGTTTCATCCCGCCCATTGCATTCCAGGTGTCCGTCGCTCTCGCGGTGTTTCAGAGATCCAGGCTCAGCAGCGCCAGCCCGGCTGGGGCCGCGGCGGCCGCGAGCGTCATGAGCAGGGCGCGGAGGGACATCCGGCCAGTTCGCCTTGTTCCAGGGTGGGCGCCAGCGGTGGGATCATGGACGTCCGTCGTTGGGCAGCCCTTCCGCGTGCGGCCCTCGTCCCCGGGGCGTGACGTCCTCACGCCCCGCCCGCACCAGCGCTCCGCCCGCGAGCAGCAACGCCGCACAGGACGACGCCGAACGGCAGCAGCGTGAGGGCCAGCCTGCCCCAGAAGTGCTCTTTGAAGATGCCGGCCTCCACCTCGGGCCGGCATGTTTCGCAAGCGAACACAGGGCCGCTCACGAGCAGCGCGGCGGTGAACGTGAGCGCGTGGAACCTTCGCATACAATGTCTCTGACCACTCGAGGGCCGTATGACTTCCACCGCGTTTCGTCCTGCGTACACAGTCCAGACCGAGCACGCCGTGCTCCGCTGCTGGTCCCCCTCCGACGCAGGGCTGGCACTGCGCGCCATCGAAGCCAACCTGGAGCACCTGCGTCCATGGATGGAGTGGGCGAAGCGCTATCCAATGAACGAGGCGCAGCAGGCCGGGCAGCTGCGCCGGATGCGCGGGCTCTTCGACCTGGGACAGGACTTCGCCTACGGTGTGTTCAGCCGCGACGGCGCCGAGGTTCTGGGCGGCACGGGCCTGCATCCCCGGGTGGGCGAGGGGGCCCTGGAGATTGGCTATTGGATGTCCGCCCGTCACACGGGCCGGGGATTGGCGACCGAAGCGGCCGGGGCGCTCACCCGCGTCGCCTTCGAGGTGGAGGGCGTGCGCCGGGTGGAGATCCATTGTGATCCGCGCAACCTCCGCAGCGCGGAGGTCGCCCGGAGGCTGGGATTCGTTCACGAGGGCACGCTGCGACAGCGGCTCGTCGCACCCGACGGCGTACTCCGCGACGTGATGATCTGGACCCTGCTCTCCGAGGAGTATCGAGCCAGTCCCGCCGCCGCGACCCGCGTCGAGGCCTTCGACGTGTTGGGAAAGAAACTGCTCTGAGATAACAACCATCGTGGTTGGTTTTGAAATCTGGGAATTCTTGTCCGTCTGTTGACTCGAAAATCAACGGGTCTCAGGATGGCCACGCTTCAATCCCCCAGTCGCCCGAGGTGTCTCAATGACTTTGAAACTCCCTGCGTGGTGCAAGCTGTTGTTTGTTTGGGTGGTGCTCGCCGGTCCGGCGCAGGCCGCCGTCCCCACCACGGGCTTCCGGTTCGTGGACATCCCCGGGAGCGACGGCGTCGTCCTCAAGGCCAACTACATCGCGCCCGCGACGCCCGGGCCGCACCCGGCCGTGGTCTTCATCTCGAGCTGGGGACTCAACGACCTGGAGTATCTGGCCCAGGCCAACGCGCTGGCGCAGAAGGGCTATGTGGCGCTTTCCTATACGCCGCGTGGCTTCTGGGCCTCTGGCGGTGGTATCGATACGGCCGGCCCCTTGGACATCGCGGACACCTCGCGTGTCATTGATTGGATGCTCGCCAACACGACCGCCAATCCCGCTCGCATCGGGCTCGCGGGTGTCTCCTATGGCGCGGGCATCTCGCTTATCGCCTCCGGCTTCGACTCACGGGTGAAGGCGGTGGCGGCGCTCTCCGGCTGGTCGGACCTGGTGGCGTCGCTGTTCGGCGGAGAGACGCGGCGGCCGCAGGCCGTGGCGCTGCTCAACCTCGCCGCGACGCTGCTGGGCCGGCCGAGCCCCGAGCTGAGCACGACCATCAACGACTACTTCGCCAACCGGAACATCGAGTCCATCAAGGCCTGGGGCCGCGTGCGCTCGGCGGCCACATACCTGTCGCGCATCAACGCCAACAAGCCAGCCATCCTGATGGCCAATGCCTATGGCGACAGCCTCTTCCCCCCCAACCAGCTCGTGTCGTTCTATGGCCAGCTCGCGGGGCCCAAGCGGCTGGAGCTTGCTCCGGGCGACCACGCCGTCGTGGAGGCCACCGGCCTGCTGGGCCTGCCCAATGGCGTGTGGACGAGCGTCACGCGCTGGATGGACCAGTACGTCGCGGGCATGGACACCGGCATCTCCCGCGAGGCGCCCGTGGTGTTGCGCACCTATGACGGTGACGTGGAGGGCCATGCGTCCTGGGCCCAGGTCTCCACGGGCACGCAGCGCCACGGGCTGGGCGCCATCCGCCTCCTGGATGGCACCGGCACGCTGGGCGGCGCGCCCACGTCGGGGAGCTCGCGCGTCGTCTGGTCCGGCTTCGACACCGACGCCGACGCGGGCGTGGCGCTCCTCACCAACGGGCTCCAGGCGCTGACGGGCATCCCGCCCGTGGTCTGGCTGCCGGGCGTCAACCGCCTCAACGCGGGCGTCTGGACGTCGTCCCCCACGCTGAGCGGCATCTCCATCCGGGGCTCGGCCAGCCTGCGGCTGCGCGTCACTCCGTCCACCGCGTCCGGCACGGTCGTCGCGTACCTGTATGACCTGCTGGGCGACTACGGCGGGCTCATCACCCACGTCCCCCTCTCCTGGAAGGGCGCGACGCCGGGCGTGCCTCTGGACCTGGACCTGGTGTTCCCCGCCACGGCCTACGACGTCCCCGTGCTGCACCGGCTGGCGCTCGTCGTGGACACGGAGGACCCGCTCTACCTGGACGCCAACACGACCGGCGCGACGCTGACGCTGGGCGGGCCGTCCTGGTTGGACCTGCCGGTGCGCTGACCTTCCCGGAGGCCATGACGGAGGGCGCTTCGTGGGCGCTCCGTCGTTCCCGGGACAGTGTCGGTGTGTTAACGCTCCCGGCGCTCATGGCAACCGCCGCCTCGGAACGCACCCGGACCGTCCTGTTCATCATTGCTGGCGGTGTGCTGGCGCTCCTGCTGTCGCATCACCCCGCCATCCTGTCCGGGCTGCGGCTCGTGCAGGGCGACGAGGGTGACATCCGCTTCAACCACTACATCCTGGAGCACGGCTGGCGCTTCGTATCCGGCGACCCGGCGCACGCGCGCTTCTGGGACCCGCCGATGTTCCACCCCGAGCCCAATGTCGCCGCGTTCTCCGACGTGCTCCTGGGCGTGGCGCCGTTCTACTGGGCGTGGCGCGTCCTCGGTCTGGGCGCGGACGTGTCGTGGCAGCTGTGGGCGCTCACCATGGCGGCGCTCAACTACGGCTCCGCGGTGTGGCTGTTGCGGCGCGGGTTTGGCCTGGGCGTCCTTCCCTCGGTCGTGGGCGCGCTGCTCTTCACCGCCGGCGCGCCGCGCATCAACCAGCTCAACCACCCGCAGCTGGAGGGCCAGTTCTTCGCGCTGCTGGCCGTGGGCGCGGTCGTCGCGCTGACGCGGCCGGAGACGGACCGGCGGCGCGGGGTGGCCTGGGCCGCGCTGCTGGTGGGCGCGTTCGTGGCGCAGCTCTACGCGGGCTTCTACTGGGGCTGGTTCCTCTTCTTCTTCCTGCTGCTGGCGTTCATCGCCGGACTCGTCATGCGGGACACGCGCGGGCCGCTGATGACGGCACTGCGGTGCCACCTGCCGGCGCTCGCGGGCTTCGGCGTCGTGGGGCTGGCGCTGCTCGCGCCGCTCGTCCTGCACTCGCGGCAGGCCATCAGCACGGTGGGGCTGCGCACCTTCGCGGATGTCTCTCCCATGGTGCCGCGCTTCTGGAGCTGGTTCTTCGTGGGGCAGGACAGCTGGCTGTACGGGTGGACGAACGGCTTCTCCCAGTTCCAGCGCATCCACATGTCGTGGGAGCACCGGCTGGGCCTGGGCCTCGTCACCCCGGTGCTGGCGGGCCTGGGCCTGTGGCGGGCGCGCTCGAGGCCGGCGGTGCGGGTGCTGCTCGTCCTGGCGGTTGCCTCCCTGTTGCTCGCGTCGCGCTACACCGGCGGCCATACGCCCTGGTGGTTCATCTTCCACGGCGTGCCCGGCGCGGCGGCCATCCGGGCGCTGGCCCGCATCGGCGTGTGGCTGCTGGTGCCCGCGGCCGTGGGGCTGGCGCTGTTCCTCCAGCGGCAGTGGGAGTCCGGGCGCGCGGCGCTGGCGGTGGGCCTGGGCGCGCTGTGCCTCCTGGAGCAGGGCCTCTCCGGCCCCGCCTATGACCGGCACGAGTCCCGCGCGGACGTGGAGGCGGTGGCCGCGCGCATCGCGCCCGGCTGCGCGGCCTTCTTCTACGCGCCGACGTCCGGCGAGGCCCCGGAGTGGAAGTACCACCTGGATGCCATCTGGGCCTCCGCCGAGCGCGGCGTGCCCACGGTGAACGGCTACTCGGGCAACTCCCCACGGGGCTGGGAACTCCAGGACAACCGCCGCTTCGACGCGGAGGCCGCGGCGCGCATCGACAGGGAGCTGGAGTCCTGGATGCGCTCGCGGGACCTGGCGCCCGCGAGCGTCTGCCGCATCGAGGTGCCGGCGCGGCGGTAGAGCCCACCGCGCTGGCTGCCCCGGGGACTACTTGGCGACGGTGGCGTAGTCGCCCTTGAGCGCGACGCCGGTGACGAAGCTGCCGGCGTGGCACTCGATTTCGGTGGCGCTCTTGGACTCCACCTTCTTGTAGTAGCTGATGATGTTCACCACCGCGTTGGCGCCGTTCTTCTTCGCGCCCTCCTGCAGGGAGATGAGCGCGGAGAGGGCGGCCCACTTGCAGGCGTACTCGTCCGACTTGCCCACGCTGTTGGTCTTCTTGTTCGCGGTGTCGCTGCCCAGGCTCTTCAGCACGTTGGGCGTCTTCGCGCCGTCCAGGTAGAACTTCACCGAACCGTCCAGCTTCTCCTTCGCCTCGGGCAGGGCGAGCACGTCCGCCAGCTTCACCTTGGTCACGGTGTCGCGCGCCAGCGCGGGGCTCGCGGCGGTCAGGGCCAGCAACAGGAGGGCTTTCTTCATGGCGAGGTCTCCACTCATCAAGGCCAGCGGCGGAAGATCAACGACGTGTTGATGCCGCCGAAGGCGAAGTTGTTGCTCATCACCAGGTCCGTCTGCAATGCACGTCCCTCGCCCATGACATAGTCCAGGGGCGCGCACTTCGGATCCACGGCCTCCGCCGTCAGGTGCAGCGTGGGCGCGAACCAGTCCGAGCGCATCATCTGGATGGTCATCCACGCCTCCAGCGCCCCACAGGCCCCCAGCGTGTGGCCCATGTAGCTCTTGAGGCTGGAGATGGCGACCTTCTCCCCGAAGACGGCCTTCGTCGCCGCGCTCTCCATCACGTCGCCCGTGTCCGTGGCGGTGCCGTGCGCGTTGACGTAGGGGATGGCGGAGGCCGGCACGCCCGCGTCCTCCAGCGCCAGCCGCATCGCCTCCGCCATGGTGTCCGCGTTGGGCTGCGTCACGTGGCGGCCGTCGCTGTTGGTGCCGTAGCCCAGGAGCTCCGCGTGGATGGTCGCGCCGCGCGCCTTCGCGTGCTCCAGCTCCTCCAGCACCAGGGTGCACGCGCCCTCGCCCAGCACCAGACCATCGCGCTCGGCGTGGAAGGGGCGGGGGGACTGGCGCGGCGCTTCGTTGTGCCGGGTGCTGGTGGCGAACAGCGTGTCGAACACCGCCGCGCCCGTGGCGTCCAGCTCCTCCGCGCCGCCCGCGAGCATCGCCACCTGGCGGCCCAGCTTGATGGCCTCGTAGGCGTAGCCGATACCCTGGCTGCCGGACGTGCACGCGCTGGACGTGGTGATGATGCGCCCGGTGATGCCGAAGAAGACGCCGATGTTCACCGCCGCCGTATGGGACATCATCCGCAGGTACGTCGTCGCGGTGATGCCCTCCGTCGTCTTGTGGGTGATCATCTTGCCGAAGTCGCCCATGTTCTCCGGCGTCCCCGCGGAGGAGCCGTAGGCGATGCCCAGCCTGCCGCTCTTCACCAGGGGGCTGCCCAAGAGGCCCGCGTCCTGGAGCGCCAGCTCACTGGCCCGCGTCGCCATCAGCGCCACGCGGCCCATGGTGCGCGTCGTCTTGCGCGAGTACGTGGACGGCGGCAGGTCGAAGGGCATGGCCGGCGCACCCAGCCGCGTGTTCAGCCCCTCGTAGGCCTTCCAGGGCTCCATCACCTGGACGGCGTTCTGGCGCGCGCGCAGCGACGCCTCGACCGTCTTCCAGTCATGGCCCAGGGGGCTGAGCGCTCCCACTCCGGTGACGACCACGCGCTTCATCCGATCATCCCCCCGTTCACCGAAATCACCTGCCGCGTGATGTAGCCCGCGTCCTCGGACATGAGGAACGCCACCGCGGCGGCGACCTCCTCGGGCCTGCCCATGCGGCGGGCGGGAATGAGCTTCAGCGCCTCCTCCAAGACCTCCGGAGGCACCATCTCCGTGTCCACGAGGCCGGGCGCCACGCAGTTGACGGTGATGTCGCGCTTGGCCAGCTCCACCGCCAGCGCCTTGGTGGCGCCGATGATGCCCGCCTTGGCGGCGCTGTAGTTCACCTGGCCCCGGTTGCCCATGAGCCCGGACACGGACGACAGCGTGACGATGCGGCCGGGCTTCCGGCGGCGCACCATGGGCATCGTGAGCGGGTTGAGCACGTTGTAGAAGGCGTCCAGGTTGGTGTGGATGACGCCGTCCCACTCCTCCGCCGTCATGGCCGGGAAGGCGTTGTCGCGAGCGATGCCCGCGTTGCACACCACGCCGTAGTAGCAGCCGTGGGTCTCCACGTCCTGAAGCAGCGCGGCCTGGGTGGAGGCGCGGTCCGCCACGTCGAACTGGAGCACGCGCGACGCGCGGCCCGCCTCGCGCACCTGGGCGGCCACCGCTTCGGCCTCTTCGCGCTTGCTGCGGCAGTGGACCACGACGTCGTAGCCGTCGCGGGCCAGGCGCAGCGCGATGGCGCGGCCGATGCCCCGGCTGGAGCCCGTCACCAGCACCGTCTTGTCACCCATCTGTGTTGCCCCTTCCCAGGTCCTGCCCCGGTTGCGGCTCGTAGACCGTCAGCGCCGCCGTGGCCACCTGCTCCGCCCCGATGCGCAAGGTGCAGTCGAACTGGCCCAGCCCGTTGTCCGCGGAGAACTGGCGGTGGACCTCCACGCGCAGGGTCTCCCCCACCTTGAAGACGGGGCGGCTGCACTCGTAGCGGCGCGTGCCCAGCAGGAAGCCCACCCGGGGCGTCCCGCCGCGCTTGCGCGCGTGCCACCCGGCCCACGCGGCCACGGCCTGCGCCATGTACTCGATGCCCACCCAGCCGCCCACGACGCCGTCGGCGTGGAAGAGGCTGTCCTCGCGCACGGTGACCTCCGCGAGCAGCGAGTCCGCGTCGCCCTCCAGGACGCGGTCGAGCAGCCGCATGCGCCCCTCATGGGGCACCAGCTCCTCGATGGGCTGATCAATCACGATGCGCATCATGCGCGCTCCAGCACGAGGGCGGCGTTGCTGCCCCCGAAGGCGAACGAGTTGCTCAGCACGGTCTTCACCGGGCGCCCCAGCGACTCACCGGGCCTCACCAGCGACAGCGCCGGAAGCGAGCCGTCCACGGCGCCGTCCCAGAAGTGCCCGGGCAGCCTTCCTTCCGGGTTGTCCACCAGCGTGAGGTACGCGAAGGCCGCCTCCAGCGCGCCCGCGGCCCCCAGCGTGTGGCCGGTGAGCGGCTTGGTGGAGCTGGCCTTCACGCCCGGTCCCAGCAGCGCGTGCACCGCGCGGCTCTCCATGGCGTCGTTCTGCGGCGTCGCGGTGCCGTGCAGGTTCACGTAGTCCACCTGCGCCGGCGGAATCCCCGCGCGCTGGAGGGCCTGCTGGATGGCGGCCATGGCGCCCTTGCCGCCGGGCTCCGGCGCGGAGATGTGGTGCGCGTCGGAGGACTCACCCCAGCCGGACAGGCGCACCGGCCCCGGCTCGCGGGTCATCAGGAAGAGCGCCGCCGCTTCGCCGATGTTGATGCCGCGGCGGTGGGCGCTCAGCGGGTTGCAGCGCTCCTCGCTCACGGAGTCCAGCGCGCGGAAGCCCGCCACGGTGAAGCGGCACAGCGAATCCACGCCGCCCGTGAGCACCGCGTCCACGGCGCCCGCGCGCAGCAGCCGCGCCGCGCTGGCCAGGGCCTTGGCGCTGGAGGAGCACGCGGTGGAGATGACGCAGGCGGGGCCGGCGGTGCCCACCACGTGCGCGAGCGCCAGGGCCGGAGCGCCCAGCTCCTGCTGTTGCAGGTGGAAGCGCGCGGGGAGCTGGCCCGTGGCCAGGTGGCCGGCGATGGCCGCCTCGCCTTCACCGATGCCGGAGGTGCTGGTGCCCAGCACCACCGCCACGCGCGCGGGGCCGAAGCGGGTGACGGCGGCGTCCACCTCGGCGCGCACCTGCTCCAGGGCCGTGAGCAGGAGCGCGTTGTTGCGGCTGTGCTGCGAAGGGGGCAGGGCGTCCTGCGCCGCGAGCCTCGCGGTGACGACGCCCAGGTGCAGCGGACGGTCCGCGTAGCCTTCATACGAGGCGACGCCGGACACCGTGTCCGAGAACAGCGCCCGGGCTACCTCCTGCTTCCCGGAGCCCAACGCGCAGACGACACCCAGTTGGTTGAGGAAGACGGGAGGAGGCATGGGGTGTCACTCGGTCGCGGCGTGCGAGTCGATGGTGAGCTGGTAGTGCTCGGACAGGTTGGTGAGCTGCGTGCGCCCTTCCCAGCGCGGCGTCCCATCGTAGCGCACCGTCACCCATTCCCTGCCGTTCTTCGACAGGGTCCGCCGTGCGGGGCCGTCCTCCAGCGTCCAGCCTTCGGGCAGGGCGGCGCGCACGGCGTCGGCCGGCCAGTAGACGAGCTGCACGTCCCGCAGCACCAGGGCGGAGTTGAACTGGGCGGGCAGGCGGGGGTCGCGCTCCTCGTCCAGGTGGCTGCCGTCCCAGCGCAGGGTGAGGATGCGGTGGCCCATGGCGAGCCCGGCCAGCTGCATTTGAGCCGGGTCCACCTCCAGGAGGGCCTCCAGGGAGCGGGGGCCGCCCGGGTCCTGCTCGTGCGCGAACACCAGCTGCTGCGCCAGGCTCACGGACGCCCCGAGGGCGGCGGGGGCCAGGCGCAGCTCCGGCAGCGGCTCTCCGGGCGGGGCGGGCCGGGGCCGGGGCGTGGTGGTGCAGGCCACGAGCCCCGCGACGAGCAGGGCGGGAATCAGGCGGCGGGCTTGCACAGTCCCTCGAGGACGGTCAGGCGCCGCTTGCTGTCGGCGACGTAGGGGTTGTTCTTGTCCCACGCGTAGCCGGCGAGGATGGCGGAGATCATCCGGCGCACGTCGTCCGACGGGTTCGGGTGGAAGATGATGTCCTGGAAGCCGCCCTCGTACCAGGACTCCACGAAGGCGCGGAACGTGTCCACGCCCGCCTTGAGCGGCTTCGCGTACGCGTTCTCCCAGTCCACCTTCTCTCCGGCGAACTCCCGGGCGATACAGGCCGACGCGAGGCTCGCGGACTTGAAGGCGATGGTGACACCCGAGGAGAACACCGGGTCCAGGAACTCACCCGCGTTGCCCAGGAGCGCGAAGCCCGGGCCCCACAGCGACTTCACGTTCGCCGCGTAGCCGGTGAGCTTGCGCGCGGGCGTGTCCCAGACCGCGTCCTTCAGGAGGTTCTGCAGCGACGGCGCCTCCTTCACGATGGCCTGCAGCCGCTCCGTGTCCGTGCCGGTGTACTGGTCCAGGAACTCCTTCTTCGCGACCACGCCCAGCGAGCAGCGGCCGTCGGAGAAGGGGATGGTCCAGAACCAGACGTGCACGTGCTCCGGGTGCGTCGTCACGCGGATCTTGTTCCGGTCGAAGGTGCCGAGCGGAATGCGGTCCGCCACGTGCGTGAAGATGGCGCCGCGCACGGGGAAGTTGGACGGGGTCTCCAGGTTCAGCAGGCGCGGCAGCACGCGGCCGAAGCCGCTCGCGTCCAGGAGGAAGCGCGCCTTCACGCGGTACGTCTCGCCCTCGGGGGAGCGCGCCGTCACCTCCGGCTGCCCGCTGGAGAAGTCCACGGTCAGCACCTCGTGGCGGAAGCGCACGGTGGCGCCCCTGCGCTCCGCGGCCTGGGCCAGGAGCTGGTCGAAGCGGGCGCGCTGCACCTGGTAGGTGGTGCCCCAGCCGGGGCTGAACTTGTCGCGGAAGTCGAAGTCCGTGTACTTGCCGGCGCGCTCGAAGGCCGCGCCGTTCTTGTACTGGAAGCCCGCCTCCACCACGTCCTGGAGGAAGCCGGCCTCCTGGATGTACTCCATGCTCTGCGGCAGCAGGCTCTCGCCAATGGAGAAGCGCGGGAACTGCTCGCGCTCCAGGACGAGCACGTCCCGTCCCTGCTTGCGAAGGAGGCCGGCCGCGACGGAGCCCGCGGGGCCCGCCCCGATGATGAGGATGTCCGCTGTTTCAGTTTTCAATGTGTGGCGTTCCCGGGTGGAAGACGGAAGCAGGGGGTGATGATCCAGATGGTGACCTCGCCCAGCAGCATGGCGAGGCCGAAGGAGCGCAGCGCGGGCGTGGCGGACAGGCCCAGCAGCCCGAAGGACAAGAGCGTGCTCACGCCGGCCAGCGCCACCGCGAGCCACGCGGAGCCGTCCCCGGGGTGCTCCAGGAGGAAGATGCCGTAGTCCACGCCCATGCCCAGCAGCAGCACCAGCCCGAGCACCGTGAAGAGCTGCAGCGGCGCGCCCGTCCACCCGAAGATGGCGAGCGTCAGGAGCGTGCCCAGCACGGAGGGCACCCACGCACGCCACGCCTCGCGCCCGAAGCGGGCCACCAGCGTGAGCAGCACCGCGAGGTATCCCGCGACGATGAGCCAGCCCATGATGAGGCGGTAGCGGGAGAGCAGGCCTGAAATCTCCGCCGTCTTGTCCACCCAGCGGACGCCCTCCAGGCCCTTCGCCACCTCCTCCAGGCGCGGCAGCACCTTGGGGTCGTTGAGGCCGCGCAGCATGAGGACGCTGTACTGCGCCTTGCCCAGCGTCCCCAGCCACTGCTGCCGGATGGCGCTGGCGGCGGGGCCGGACAGGAACTGCGTGGGGGTGAGCGGCTCCTGCGAGAACGCGGCGCGCGTGGGGGCTTCACCGGTGGAGGCGCTGACGGCGGTGACCGCCAGGGCCTCCGCGCGGGCGCTCAGCGCGGCGTCCTCGCGCTGCTGCGCTTCGGACGGGAGCCAGTCGGACACGGCGCGGTAGCCGGCGAAGACCTTCTCCGCGACCAGCGCGTCCAGCTTCGTCTTCAGCGTGGCCTCGCGCTCCAGCACCTGTTCGTCGCTGTCGCCCTGCACCAGGAAGAACTGCGCGGGGCTGGGCAGGCCCAGCAGGCGCCCCAGCTCGCGCTGATCCGCGATGAGGTTCGCGGGCGCGCCCTGCAACTGGCGCAGGTCGTCCCTGGGCTCCAGCTTCCAGATGCCCACGGCCACCAGCACCGCGAGGACGGCGCCGGACGCCCACCACGCTGGCGTGGAGGCGATGCGCGGCCAGCGGACGATGGACGCGGAGAAGCGCTCCGCGAAGGGCGTGATGGGCAGGGCGCCCGTGTCCATCGAGGGGAACCAGAACACCACGGTGAGGAACGCGCCGGTGAGGCCGGCGGCGGAGAACACCGCCATCTGTCGCAGGCCCGGGAAGGGCGCCACGCCCAGCGCCAGGTACGCCACCACGCTGGTGACGAGCGCGAGCACCATGCCGGGCAAGAGCGAGCGCATCACCGGCCCGCGCTCGGACGGGGCCTTGCCCTGGCGCGCGGCGAAGTAGTGGAAGCCGTAGTCCTCCGCCACGCCCACCAGGCTGGAGCCGAAGACGAGCGTGAGCAGGTGCACCCGGTCGAAGATGAGCGCGGTGACGGTGAGCGCCACCGCGCAGCCCAGCGTGAGCGACAGGCCCACGAGGATGATGGGCCGCAGCGAGCGGAAGGTGAGCCACACCAGGATGAGCACCGCCGCCAGCGACCCGAAGCCGATGGTGGACATCTCCCAGCTGGCCTGCGAGGCGGCGGCCTCCGCGTAGAGCGGCACGCCCGCGGCCACCAGCCGTCCGCCGGGCACCGCGGCCTCCACCTTCGCGCGCGCCTGCTCCACCACGGCGGTGACGCGCGAGCTGTCTCCCAGCGCGAAGGCGGACACCTTGCTCTTCCACATGAGGAGCACCCACTCGCGCCCCTCGCCGGACAGCCACATCCGTCCGTCGCGGGGCCGGGCGGACGTCTCCGCCGCGCGGGCCTGCCACCAGTCCTGCCACAGCCCCAGCGGGTCCGCGTTCCAGTCCGTCAGCTGCGCGCCCGCGGGCTGGTACAGCTTCATCAGCGCCGTGCCGCCCAGCTCGTCCGGCGTCGCCTTCGCCAGCCACTGGCGCTGCATGGGCGTGAGCAGCCGGTCGCGGTAGGGGCGGTAGAACTCCACCGCCTCGTCCAGCGCGGAGGTGTCCACCACCGCCGGCTCCAGCAGGTCGGAGGACTCCGACAGCACGCGCGAGGCCTCGTCCGCGGCCTTCTGCGCGCCCGGCCAGTCCTTGGCGCCCACCAGCAGCACCAGCTGCCGGCCGGCTTCGTCGGCCAGCTTGCGCGTGGCGGCGTCCACCTCCGGCGCCTGCTCGTCCTCCGGAAGGAGCGCGAGCACGTCCGTGTCCAGGCTCGCGGAGCGCCAGAAGTGCACCTGGTGCACGCCCACGGCGAGCACCACCAGCGCCCACAGGATGGCCAGCTTATTTGCCAAGGCGTTCGGCTTCCGTCGCATCGGGGGGAGGCGTCTGCGCCAGCTGCTCGAAGGAGATGACGCTGCTGTCGCCGCGCGTCTCGTCCAGCTGCACCTGCCGCACGTACCCGTCACCCTCCAGGTGGATGTGCTTGAAGACGCGCGCGAGCCCCGCGTCCGTGGGCGTCAAGTCCAGCTTCCAGCCCTTGTCACCCACCAGCGCGCCCTCCACCGTGAAGCGCTTCTGGAGCGCGGCGATGTCGCCGGACAGCAGGGCGAAGAGCAGCTCGTTCACCGCCGCCAGCGCGGGCTCCTTGGCGGAGTCCAGGTGGTAGGCCGCGCCGCCCGTGCCCTGCTGCGCGCTCAGCGACTTGCGCGTGACCGTCAGCGTGGAGGCGAAGGGCGTGCGGGTGTTCCACAGCACGCCCTGGTCGCGGGCCAGGAGGAAGTCCCCCTTGGACACCAGCGGCTTCTTGAAGCCCGCCACGGTCTTCTTCTGTTCGAACTGACCGCGCACCAGCGGCGCGTCCACCAGCCGCGCGCGCACGTCCTTCACCAGGTCCGCCGCCTGGGCGCCGAGCGACAGCAGCGACACCATCAACACGAGCAAGGGCTTCATTCCGGCCACACTCCCAGCTTCTTCCAGAGGACTTCCGGGCAGACGTACTGCATCTCGCCCGTCTTCAAGGAGACCGCGACCTGGAGGGTGTGGGCCTGGTTCACCTTGCGGCCGGTGTCCGCGTCGCGCAGCAGGTAGTCGAAGCGCAGCCGGTTCTCCCACTCGGTGATTTCGGCGCGCACGATGATGCGCTGCTTGTAGGAGATGGGGGAGACGTACTTGAGCTTCATCTCCACCACGGGCCAGCCGTACCCGGACTCGCGCATCTGCGGCCAGTCGTAGTCGTGCTTGCGCAGGAGGACGGCGCGCGCCAGCTCCAGGTACTTCACGTAGTGGCCGTGCCAGACGATCTCCATCATGTCGAGGTCGTGGAACGGCGGATCAATCACCAGCTCGCAGCTCAGGTCAGGCTTCATGCAGCCTCCACTCCCGGCGGCGGATGGCGGTGAGGAGCTCCTGCAGCTCGCCGTCCAGCGCCCGGTCCTCCACCAGCAGGGGAATGCGCGCCTCCAGGTCCGCGTGCATCGCGGCCAGGGCGGGGCCCGGCTTCGCGTCCGCGTCCAGCCGCTGGCGCAGGGTGACGCCCTGGCGCGCCGCGATGAGCATCACCGCGGCCACCTGCTCCGTCAGCTCCAGCACGCGCAGGCAGTCGCGCGCGGCGATGGTGCCCATGCTCACCTTGTCCTGGTTGTGGCACTCGGTGGAGCGGGAGAAGACGGACGCGGGCATGGTCTGCTTCAGCGCCTCCGCGGTCCACGCGGAGACGCTGATCTGCGCCGCCTTGAGGCCGTGGTTGATGGCCGCGCGGGCGCCGGTGGACGCGGAGAGGTTCGCGGGCAGCCCGTGGTTGAAGCGCGGGTCCACCAGGAGCGCCAGCTGCCGGTCCAGCAGGTCCGCCACGTTGGCCACCGCGTTCTTCAGCCCGTCCATGGCGAAGGCGATGTGGCCGCCGTAGAAGTGGCCGCCGTGCAGCACCCGCTCGCCGTCCGGGTCGATGAGCGGGTTGTCGTTGGCGCTGTTGAGCTCGTTCTCGATGAGGGTGCGGAAGTAGGGCAGCGCGTCCTCCAGCACGCCGATGACGTGCGGCGCGCACCTGAGCGAGTACCGGTCCTGCAGCCGCTGCTCGTTGCGCGAAGGCCGGTCCGAGACGAGGTCCGCGCGCAGGCGGGCCGCCACGCGCTGCTGGCCGGCATGGGGCTTCGCCGCGAAGAGCGTCTCGTCGAAGTGGTGCGCGTTGCCGGCGCTCGCCAGCACGTTGAACGCGGTGAGCCGCGTGGCGAGCCGCGACAGGTACTCCGCCCGCTCCCACGCCAGGCACGCCAGGGCCGTCATCACGGCGGTGCCGTTCATGATGGCCAGGCCCTCCTTCGGCCGCAGCTTGAGGGGCGCGATGCCCAGCGCCTCCAGCACCTGCGCCGCGGGCTTGCGCTCGCCCTTGTGCCACACGTCGCGCTCGCCGCAGAGCACCGCCGCCACGTAGGACAGGGGCGTCAGGTCGCCGGACGCGCCCACGGACCCTTCGGCCGGAATCAGGGGCAGCACGTCGTGCTTGAGCAACAGCTCCAGCTGGGTGAGGAGCGCCACGCCCACGCCGGAGAAGCCCTGCGACAGCGACGCCAGCCGCGTGGCCAGCACCGCGCGCGTCTCCTCCGGGGTGAGGAACCGGCCCGCGCCGATGCCGTGGTACGTGTAGAGGTGGTGCGGCAGCTCCGCGACCAGCGCAGGGGGGATGGACACCGTCACGGAGTCGCCGTAGCCGGTGGTGACGCCGTAGATGACGCCGTCCTCCGCCAGGAGCCGGTCCAGGAACGCGGCGCCCCTGGCGATGCGCTGGCGGAAGGCCGGGGCGGTGCCCAGCTCCACCGGGCGCTCGCGGCGCGACACGGCGCCCACGTCCTCGAGCGTCAGCCGCGCGCCGTCGAAGCGGACCGGGGTGTCAGAAAGTGGGGGGCTTCGCGGAGACATGCACCTGATCCCAGAAGGGAAAGAAGTTGAACCAGTCGTAGGGCGCGCGCTTGAGCAGCTCCGTCACCCGGCCCGCGTAATGCCGGGCGCAGTCGGTGAGGGCCTCCTCGCGCTTGCCCCGGGGCAGCACGACGCGCTCGAAGAGCCGCTCGAAGTGGATGGTGTAGCCCTTGCCCTCATGGATGCAGCCCAGCAGGTAGAGCGGACACTTGAGCAGCGCCGCCAGCACGTAGGGGCCCACCGGAAATGGCGCCGGGTGGCCGAGGAAGTCGACGCGGACGGTCTGCGCGGAATTCACTGGGATGCGGTCGCCCGCGATGACCACGAACTCGCCGGCCTCCACGCGCTCGTTCAGCGCGACGGCGGTGGCCGGGCCCATGTCCGTCACCTCCAGCAGCCGGAAGTCGTTCTCCGGGTTGAGGCGCTTGAGCAGGCGGTTGAACTGCTCCGCGTGCAGGGTGTGCACCAGGATGTTGAGCTTCACCTCGCCCCGGCGCTCCGCCATGGTGCGGCACAGCTCCAGGCAGCCCATGTGCGCGGTGACGATGATGCCGCCCCGGCCCGACTTCGCGACCTGGTAGAACTCCTCGCGCCCCTCGGTGCGGACGCGCTCGAAGCGGTAGCGCCCGCTCACCGCGAGCAGCTTGTCCAGCATCGTCTCCGCGAACATCAGCACGTGGCGCACGCTGTCGCGCCAGTGGGGCGCGCGTCCCAGGGCCCCGGTGGTGGCCTGCATCCGCTCCAGGTACTGGCGCGACGCCTGGCGCAGCGCGGGCCGCCGCAGCCAGTTCACCAGCACCACCGGGTAGAGGCAGACGCGGAAGGGCCAGCGGCCCAGCAGGCGGTGGATCCAATAGAGGATCCAGATGCCGGCGACGAAGGTGGTCTCTCCCATCTCCGCCCAATGGCGGGACTTCATCTGGCCACCTTGCGCCAGAGCAGCACGGGCAGCCGGCCCAGCATCCCGAAGAAGAGCCGGGCGTGCATGCCGGAGATGCGCACGTTGTCCCAGAGCACGTCGAAGTGGGAGATGCCGTCGGTGGGGTAGCGCACCTGGGTGGGCTGGTTGAGGATGCGCATGCCGCGCCAGAACAGGCGCACCAGCACCTCCACGTCGAAGTCCATCCGCTTGCCAATCCTCACCGAGTCGATGAGCGCCACGGTGGGCTGGAGCGGATACACGCGGAAGCCGCACATGGAGTCGCGGATGGCGAACGACAGCGTGTTGATCCACACCCAGATGTGCGTGGCGTAGCGGCCGTAGAGCCGGCCCTTGGGGACGGACTCGTCATAGACGGGCGTGCCGCACACCAGCGTGTCCGGCTGCGCCTGTGACAGCGCCAGGAAGCGGGGGATGTCGTTGGCGTTGTGCTGGCCGTCCGCGTCGATTTGCAGCGCGTGGCTGTAGCCCCGCGAGAGGGCCGTGCGCAGGCCCGCCATCATCGCGCCGCCCTTGCCCTCGTTCCGGGGCAGGCGGACCACCTCCACGTGCTCGCTGTCCTCGCGCGCCAGGGAGTCCAGCACCGCCGCGCAGCCGGGCTCGCTGCCGTCGTCCACCAGCACGCAGTCGAGCCCGTGGCTGCGCACGGACTTCACCACCGCGCCCACGGCCTCGCCGTGGTTGTAGACCGGAATCACCGCGCAGACCTTCATCCTGCCGCTCCCCCCAACACGATGCGGCCGCTGGCGTGCGAGCCCGCGGCCGACGTCAACTTGAACCCCAGCCGCCCGGACTCCTTCGCCCAGGTGAGCTCCAGCGTCAGCTGCGCGCCGGGCGGGATGATCTGCTGGAACTTCAGCGTCTCCAGCCGCAGGAAGTCCGGCGGCAGCGCGAAGTGCTCGCGGCCCAGCATCAGCGCCCACTCCAGCTGCACGACGCCGGGCAGGATGGGCGAGCCCGGGAAGTGCCCGTCGAAGTAGGGCGAGGTCGCGGGCACGTCCACCGCCAGGAGCGCGCGGTCGCTGGTGCGCTCCAGCACGCGGAACGGGGGACGCTTCGGGTCGAAGAGGGCGGCGAGCGCCGCCTCGGTGGATTTGCCCTGCGAGTTGACCGGCATGGCCTCCAGATACCGGAACCGGCGCGGCAAGGCACTGGGCTCGAAATGCGGGGCCAGCTTCTCGCGCAGCGCCTGGCTCAGGGACCGCCTGCCCCCCGACTCCTGGAGCCGCCAGCCGTCCGCGTCCGGCACGCCCACCACCGCCAGAATCACCCGGTGCCCTTCCGCGATGGGCAGCACCCGCGCTTCACGCAGGAGCCCCCCGGCCACCAGCGCGCGCTCCATGGCGGAGAGCGACACGCGCTTCTCCTCCAGCTTGAGCAGCCGGTCGCGGCGCCCCAACAGCTCGAAGCCGCCGGGCACGGGCCGCGCGCGGTCCTCCGTGGTGAACCACTCGCCCGGGGGCAGGTCCAGGTGCGGCGAGCGGACGCAGAGCGCGTCCTCGTCCGCGCGCACCTCCACGCCCGGCAGGGTGCGCCACGACGCGGCGTCGTCCGTGTCGCGCCGGCGCCAGGCGACGCCGCCCGTCTCCGAGCTGCCGTACACCTCCACCGGCGCCCGGCCCAGCAGGTCGCGGCAGGCCTGGAGCGCCTCGGGGGTGAGCGGCCCGCCGGAGGAGAACAGCCCGCGCAGGTTCCCGCGCACGGAGGCCCAGTCCAGCGTCGCCGGCAGCCGCTTCAAGTGCGCGGGGCTCGCCACCAGCAGCCCGGGGCCGGCCTGGAGCGCGGCGAGGATGTCCTCCGGATAGGGCAGGGCGTGCATGTCGAACGGACGCCCCGACGTCAGCGGCCACAGCACGCGGAACAAGAGGCCGTAGATGTGCTGGTGCGACACCGTGGCCAGCACCGGCGCGTCCCCCACGGCCTCGTCGAACAGCCGGCCCAGCGTGGCCACCTCGCTGGACAGCTGCGACAGGCGCTTGGGGATGGCGGTGGGCTCGCCGCTGGAGCCGGACGTGTAGACGACCAGCGCGGACATTCCGGGTGACAGCGCCGGGAACACCGCGGGCGCGCCGTCCTCGTTCCTCGCGGGCGCGAGCAGCGGCAGGCCCCGCGGAGCCCGGCCCGCGAAGCCGTCCACGTGGGCCTTCAGCGCGTCCAGCGTGGCGGGGCGCGCGTCCGCGGGCAGGTAGACGCACGCGCCCGCGTGCCAGGCGCCCAGCAGCGCGGTGGCGAAGTCGAAGGTGTCCTCGGTGAAGAGGGCGAAGCGCTGGCCGCCGTGCGCGGTGAAGGCCGCGCGCCAGCCGGCGACCCGGGCGCGGAACGCACCGAAGTCCCGCACGCCGTCCTCGCCTCGGGCCACGGGGTGCCCGGCGGGACGGCCGTGGACGAGGAGGGTTTCGAGCGCGAGCGGCTCAGCCATGGGCGTGCCGTGCGCGCACCCGCTGCCGCACCACCCATTCGCCCGCGAACAAGAGGCCCATGAGGCCGTAGGCGATGAGGCCGTTGTAGAGCGCCCAGGTCGCGTCGCTCGCGAAGAGCGCCGTGGCGCACGCGAGCGCGCCGTTGAGCACGAAGAAACCGCACCACACCTGCGTCACCCGGCGCGTGTAGGCCACCCCCGACGGCGGCAGGTCCTTCTCCCGGAGCCGCGCCAGCCGCTCAATCACGCTGGGCGGATACGCCAGGCTGGTGGCGAAGACCGCGAGGAGCACCCCGTTCACCAGCACCGGGTAGAGCTTCAGGGGCAGCGCGTGGTTGCCCAGCATGCTGGACCCTGCGAGCACCAGCGCCCCCACCGCGGCCGCGAGCCACATCTTCTCCCGCGTGGCCACCGCGCGCACCACCGCCATGGCCGCCAGGGGCAACGCCATCCAGCGGGGCTCGAAGTGGCCCAGCCCCAGATAGACGAGCGGCGGGTAGGCGAGGCTCAAGAGCCCCAACAACACCGGGCGAAGACGCTTCACGCCGCCGCGGAGTCGCTGCCCAGCAGGCCGTACAGCGCGTCCACCACGTCCTGCAGCGTGCGCACGGAGCGGAACACCTCCGGCGAGATGCGCTGGCCCGTCACCGGCTTCAGCCGCACCAGCAGGTCGATGGCGTCGATGCTGTCGATGTCGAGGTCATCGTGCAGCCGCGCCTCCGGGATGATGCGGGACGGCTCGATGTCGAAGGTTTCCTGGAGGATGGCGCTCAGGCGCTCGAACAGCTCGTGCTTGGTCATGGGGTGTTCCTCGCTTGGTTTTTGAAGGGGCGACTCAGGACCGGGTGCGGTGGGTGCTGACGAAATCCGCGAGCGCCCGAACGCTGGCGAAGTGACGGCGGTTCTCCTTGGAGTCGCTCGCCAGCACGACGCCATAGGACTTCTGCAGCGCGAGGCCGAGCTCCAGGGCATCGATGGAGTCCAAGCCCAGCCCCTCGACGAACAACGGCGCCGCCGGATCAATGTCCTCCGGCGTGATGTCCTCGAGGTTCAACGTCTCGATGACCAGACGTTTGATCTCCTGCTCAAGCTCCAACATGTCCCTGGCTCCCCCTTCGGAAATGGTCGTGCAGACGGGTCGTGAGCTGGCGCGCGGCCCTGGCCGCCTCGCCCGCGTCCACGTCCTGGGACGACACCTGGATGTCGTCCTCCACGCGGATGACGTAGTGCATGCGCCTGGGCGGCACCCTCCACCAGGGCGTGCCCTTGGTGAGGCCCCGGGGCTCGCAGCGGATGATGACCGGCGTGATGTCGCACGGGCCCCGCACCGCGATGTTGGCGGCGCCGCGCTGCAGCTGCATGTTCCCGTCGAGCGGCGTGCGCGAGCCCTCCGGGAAGATGATGAGGTTGTTGCCGGCCTTCACGGACGCGATGCAGTCCTGCACGAGCCCGGGGCCGGAGTCGTTGCACAGGTAGCGCGTCGCGCGGATGGGGCCGCGCGTGAAGGGGTTGTTCGCCAGGCTCGCCTTGACCACGCAGTCCGCGTTGGGCACCAGCGAGATGAGGAACACCACGTCGATGAGCGACGGGTGGTTGGCCAGGATGAGCAGCCCGGAGCGCGACAGCTTCTCCACGCCTTCCAGCTCGTACGTGAGCACGCCCAGGAAGCGCATGTAGCCGATGAAGAAGCGGAACGTGTGGTGCACCGCGAGCCGCGCCAGCCGCTGCAGCCGCATGGGGTCGCGCACGAAGAGCGCGAGCAGCGGGAAGTAGAGCAGCCGCAGCGCCAGGCCCCCCAGCCCGAAGGTGGCGAAGGACAACCCGGTGGCGAAGATGCGCCACGGCCGATCGAGCTTCTCAAGCATGGCGCGCCCACCGCCACCGCCGGCCGCCCGTCGCGTGCTCCCACCGCGGCGCGCCGGAGACGAGGAAGCGCAGGGCGCACAGGTCCGCCGGAAGGTCCGCTGGCTCCTGCCGCGCGTCCGGGGCGCCGGCCGCGCAGTCCAGGTGGATGGCGTCCTCGCCCGTGCAGGCTGAAAGGAGACAGGCCCATGCATGGGGAAACGCCACGTCGCGGGAGAAGTGTTCCCACGGTGTGGGCACGGGCTCGTCGTAGACGACGACCATCACCCGGGGCGCGCCGTCCGACAGCAGGCCGCACGCCTCCGTGAAGGCGGCCTCCACCGTCTCCTCGCCCGCGGCGATGGCGCCGTACGCGGACGTGTCCCCCCGCGCGATGGAGTAGAGCGCCCCGATGGCGTTGTGCACCGACAGGCTGAAGGAGGTGGGCGACAGCGGCTCCGAGTGTGCCAGCTGCGAGAGCAGCTCCACCGAGCGGCCCAGGTCGCCATAACGCGACGCGAAGATGACGGGGGCGTCCGGGGCGTCCACGTGCGCGTCATAGGCGGCCTGGAGCGCGATGCGGCCCAGCCGGTCCACGCGGCGGCGCATCATCGCCGGCATCGCCGCGAGCGCGGGCGTCCCTTCGGTGGGGAGCGCGTGCGGCGTCGCGAGCCACGTTTCCCATGAAGCAGGGTTGACGAGCCCGGGGGCCCAGGCGGCCCAGCGCTGTACGGAGAATCGCGTCATGGTGACGGAGCGGCCCCAAGCGCCCCCAAAGACAACCTTTACCAAACCATTCACAGGGTGACAATTGTGCGGCCCGCCCAAGCGGGCCGCACGCCGGGAGCCCGTCCCTCCGCCTGCCCGGCGGATTCCACAACCCCCTGTGCTCGCTGATGAAAGGCGCACCGTGGCCTCGGTCTTCACGTTCTTGCAGGTTTGTCCAGGGGGACGACGCGCCCGAGGGTCACGCGGGGCGTGAAAAACCCCGCGAGTCATTCGAACCGGGCGGCGGAAACGGGTTGTGTCCGCGCGCTGCGAGACGTGTCCGCGGGCGCGCTTATTCACGCGGCGCGCGCTGTCCGCGCATGTTTCAGGGCTCGGCGGGGAAGAGCGCGCGCAGTTCGCGGAGCGTGCGGGGGCTGGCGCCGCGGGGGCCGGTGACCCAGATGCGCTCCGGCTCGAGCGCGAGCTCGCGCCAGGACACCGCGCCGCCATCCGGCAGCACGACCTCGCCGTCCAGGCGCACCACCGAGTGGCGCCGGGACACCGCCTCCAGCCCGAACAGCAGCCGCTCCACGTCCGACCAGCGCGCGGGGGCGAACAGCAGGTCCAGGTCCGACAGCGGCCGCACGAAGGGCACGCCGGAGCGGTGCTGCCACGCCAGCGACCCGAACACGCCCACCGTCAGGGCCAACGCGCTGCCCAGGGCGATGACGTCGTCCAGGGCGGGGCTCCAGGCCGCGGGGACGGTGGCGCGCACCTCCTCGGCCGTGGGCGGGGGCAGCCGCCGCTCCACGGCGGCCAGGGCCACGTGCAGCGACAGGTGGCGGCGGCCGGGCAGGGTCAGCCCCAGCCGCAGCGTGTCCTCCGGATCCGCGACCTCCTGGCGGGCGACGGCGAAGGGCAGGCCCTGGTCGTGCCACGCCGTCGCCTGCGCGAGCACGTCCGGGGCCACCGGGGAGCGCAGGGCTTCCGCCCAGCCGGTGCCCAGGTACACCCAGTCGTGCCGCACCGGACGCTCCCCGTCCATCAGCGCGCATCTCCTGGTGCCGGATGAACGGAGGACCTCACCCGCTGATTCATTACCCGGATTCGCGCGTCCGGTGGGGCGCAACCTGCACGACGCATCGCGAGAGGCCTGCCCCCGGCGAAACTCCCCGGAAATCCGGGTGGGAGCGCGGCGCACGCATCAGGGCTTCCCCGGATGGCTTTTTGACGGCGCGCAGGCTCGTTAGCGCGGCTTCTGGAGGATGGGGCTGGCGGCGCTCACGTGCTGGTGGCGCATGTCGATGAGGATGTCGTAGTTGCGCGGCTCGGGGGCGACGGGGCCGGCGGCGAAGCGGTAGAGGCCGCTCACGTCGTGCTCGCCGGGGAAGCGCTCCTTCACCAGGGCCTTGAGCATCTCCTTGGCCACCCACTCCGCGTCCACGGAGACGGAGCCGAACTCGTCCAGGTAGTGGAACGGCGCGGTGGAGTCCGACTGCTTCGCGGTGAGGACGAAGACGCGCGGCTTGCGGTCCGGGACGACGAGGCTTGCGCCCTGCTCCATCACCGCGAGCTCCCGGCCCTGGGGCAGGGCGAACAGCTCCAGGGACTGCTCGTGCGCGAGGAATGCGCTGAAGGCCACGAACACGCAGAGCAGGCCCGTGGCCATGCGCGGGCCATGCCTGGGCCAGACGGTGCCCAGGTTCACCAGCGACGCGGCGAAGAACACGGCCCACACGCCGGTGAGCGCGTTGAGCGTGCGGTACGTGGGCCACCGCTCCCCGGCGAGGAAGCTCACCGAGTACGCCGCGCCCGACAGCGTCACCAGCGCCAGCAGCCAGCGCCCCACGCCCTTGAGCCCCGAGCGGCGCCCCTCCACCGCGACGCCCACGCCCAGGAGCGTCAGCGTCAGCACCACCATGGTCCAGTAGCCGTCCATGTCGCCCACCGGCGCCTCGTTGAGCGCCGACAGCGCGAGCGCGTTGGGGAACACGTGCGTGAGCGCCCAGACGGTCTTGTCCACCCAGTGCTTCTCGAAGGTGAGCCGGGGCGAGGGCGGGAAGATGCCCGCCTTGAAGAGCACCTGCGTGACCGCGTACGCGAGGGTCAGGCCCGCGCCCATCACCAGCAGGTGCTTGAGCATCCATCTCGCGGTGTCCTTCAGCGACACGTCGCGGTGCACCACCAGCGACGCCGCCAGCAGCACCGCGGAGAACAGCCCGCTCACCTGGTAGATGAGCGTCGCGGCGGTCATGGCCGCCACCGCGGCCAGCGCGGACGGCCACCGCACGGGCGCGTTCTCCCCCGGCGGGCCCATGGCGCGGCGGGCGAAGGCGAACGCGCCCAGGCCCAGCATCAGCGCCAGCGCTTGGGGCCAGCAGATGCTCCAGTTGGCGATGACCTGCGCGGACGGCGTCACCGTGAGGAACCCCGCCAGCAGCGCGGCGGAGCCCGGCCGCCAGCCCTCCCTGCGCAGCATCAGGAACACCGCCGCCGCGAGCACGCCCAGCCCGGCGACGCTGATGAGGCGCAGCCCCATCAACCCGTCGATGCCGCCCGCCGCCTTCGCGGACGCCTCCAGCATCCAGCCGTAGAGCGGCCGGCCCTGCGAGGCGCAGACGCGGAGGATCTTCCCCGGCTCCTCGCGCGCCTCGCGGAGGATGGCGTAGTCATCCCGCAGGCCATAGCGGTGGATGATCGCGCTCGAATAGATGAGCCAGGGGAGCAGGAGCAGCAGGGCCACGGTGCCGGGAACCACCAGCGCGCGCGGCGTGGGACGCTTCATCAACGAGAAGGCCATCAGGATTGACGCAACGTAGCAGAAGCCTCCCCACGACTCTCGGAGGAACCGGGACACGGCAGGGTTCCAGTCAGGGTGAGAAGGGCGGGGCTCCAACCACCGCTGTGTCCTCACCGAACTCCGGGCCTCGGGGCTCTCTCACGACGGTGAGCACGGGCCGTGCGTCCGCCAGGGACGGGGTGAAGAGGGAGGGCTGGTCGGGGTCCGCGAACACGGTGGCGAAGTCCTCCGGAGTGAGGCCCCGTGCGAGCCGGGCCGCGAACGAGTCCTTGAGCAGGCGCACGTAATACTCGACGTCGTAGTCGCGCGCGGCATCGTCCCCGGGGGCACCCGGAGCGGGGCGGGGGGCGGGCTCGCCGTCCTCGGCGTCCGCGTCCGGGAGCAGGCCCGCCCGGCCGCCCGTGGCGCGGTAGACGCGCACGCGCTCGCCCAGGGCCCAGTGTTCACGGCCATTCGTGAGCAGGGCTTCGTACGGCAGCTCCTTGCGCTGCTTGCGCGTGGCCAGGTACTGCGACGGGGACTTGGTCAGCCGCACCTGCGCGGAGACCTCGAAGGTGGGCACCTGGCGGCGGCGCAGCGCCATCACCGCGTCCACGTAGGTGTCGCGCACGGCGCGCACGTCGCCGGCCAGCAGGTGCTGGAGGGCGCGGCGCAGGAAGGTCTCTCCGTAGGGCTCCGCGCGGCTGGAGCGGAAGGCCACGCCGCGCAAGAGCAGCGGGCCGTTGTAGGGCTGGAGGGCGTAGTTCTTGGGTTCGTGCGAAAGCATGGCGGCGTAGCGCCCGTCGAACTCCAGCCGCACGCGCGGCGGCAGCAGGCTCGCGACCTCCGACACCACGCGGCGCTCGTCCGCCTCCGTCCAGTCCTCCGGCACCGCGAAGTAGACGCCGTCCGTGTCGGCCTCCAGCAGCGTCACGCCCCGGCGCGCCAGCTCGCGGCACATCAGGCCCAGCAGCTCGCGCCCGCGCCGCGTCACCTCGTTGGCGGCGTGCACGTCCGAGAAGCGCGTGAGGCCCACCGCGCCCAGGTAGCCGTAGGCGGAGTTGATCAGGATCTTCATCGCCGCGGAGACCGCCTCGTGCGTGTGGCGCTCCTGCGAGCCGGGCGGGGCCTTCTTCGCCTGGGCCTTCGCGTCCAGGCGCTGATCCACCAGCCGGTCCACCAGCGCGAGCAGCGCGTTCAGCCGGTCCCGCCTGGGGCCGATGCGGTACTGGCGCATCAGCGACGGGTAGAGGCTGGCCACGTCCGCCTTCACGATGTGGCGCGCGACACCCGAGGCGAACAGGTGCAGCGCCGCGCCGCTGTGGGGCGTGCCGTCGCCGGACTCATGCGCCGGCAGCGCCGCGCCCGAGCGCACGTAGGCGCGCACCAGCAGCGGATCCAACACGCCCGTCGCCGGGCCCGCGTCCGCCAGCCGCTCGTAGCGCCGGGGGGCCATGCGCGCGAGCTCGAACGCCGCGCCGCCCAGCAGGTGCGCCAGGCCCGCGGCCTCCGTCACGTCCTCGCGTGCGTAGCGGCGCACCCGCTCCGGGTCCTTCAGGAAGACCTCGTGCACGCGCGCGCCGGGGATGAGCTCGCGGTCCGGCCCGGAGAGGCCCAGGTGCCGCGCCACCGCCTTGAGGCCGTGGCCGGGCAGGTCGCGCGCGGCGAAGTCGTGGCGGCGCACGGCGTCCAGCGTGTCGATGAACTCGCGGCCGGGCACGGTGTAGCGCGCGCGGCGCATGGCGTCCGCGTCCCGGCCTCCGGGCCCCCGGTTCAGCGCGGCGCCCCGTGCGGATGGGCGGTGGCGCAGGCCCGGCAGCCCCGCCCGGCCCACCGCGAGCGGCACGTTCAGCCGCTTCGCGCGCTGGTCCAGGAAGGGCAGGTCGAAGCCGTGCAGGTTGTGGTTCTCCACCACGTCCGGGTCGGCCTCGCGGATCCGCGCGACGAGGCGGCGCAGGAGGTCCGCCTCGCCTTCGTCGCCGTCCGCGGTCACCTCCAGCGTCTCCGCGCGGCCGTCCGGGTCCCTCAGCGCGACGAGGAAGATGCGGTCCCTGGATGGATCCAGCCCGGTGGTCTCCAGGTCGAACTGGAGCCGGCGCAGCTCATCGAAGCCCAGGTCGCGGAAGTACGTGCGGCCGGTGGCCACCAGGTACTGCTCCTCCGGAGGCAGCGTCAGCGCCGCGGCCGGGCCCAGGTCGCGCAGGTGGCCCACGCGTTGGTCCAACCGCTTCGACGCGCCCTTGAGCACCGCGGACGCCAGCGCCCTTCCATCGTCCGCGCTGACGAGGAACCTCAGCGCGCCGGGCCCCTCCAACTCCCGGTACGTGACCGCGCCCGGGATGGGAGACGGGCCTTCGGGCCGCAGCGAGTCCCCCAGGTGCTCCAGGTCCTGGAGCGACGCGAGCAGCACCCAGGGCCGGTACCTCGCGTCCTCGCGCGCGCGCGCGTGCGTGCCCGGCTGCCGCTTCCAGATGAAGGCGCGCCCGTCCGGCTCCGCCCAGACGGACACGATGCCCGGCGTCGGGTCCCATCCCCACAACCACTCGTCCTCCAGCGGATGGGGGGGCGGGACCATGGGCGGGGACTCTGGGGAGGGAAGGGGCTTCGCGCGGGCGGTGCTCCGGGCGCTCTTAGGCGCGCCGAGGCCCGCTTCGCAAGCGGGGGCGGACAGGAGCGGCGGGACGCTGTCGGAAGGGCTTCGCATCGCGGGGGCCTGCCGTCAGCTTGAGGCCCCCGGCTGACAGCGGTATGTCAGGATTCACCGCCATGCAGCGCACCGAGCGACTCTTCGCACTCGCGGAGTACCTGAGAGGCCGCCGCACCGGCGTCACCGCGGAGGTGCTGGCCGAGCGCTTCAGCGTGACGGTGCGGACCATCTACCGGGACCTGGACGCCTTGCGCGCGGCGGCGCTGCCGGTGGGCGCGGAGCGGGGCCGGGGCGGGGGCTACGCGCTGGACCGGGGCTACAGCCTGCCTCCGGTGAACTTCACCGCGCGCGAGGCGGCGCTGGTGGTGGCGCTGGGACGCTTCGCCATCGACATGCGGCTTTTGCCCTTCACGGGGACGCTGGAGTCGGCGCTGGACAAGGTGCGCTCGGCCCTGTCCACGTCCGCGCAGCGGGAGCTCCTGGCGCGGCTTCGCGAGCTGACGTTCCTGGGCGTGCCGTCCCTGCCCACGCGCAAGCCCGTGCGCGAGGCCCTGGAGCGCGCGTGGTTCGAGCGGCAGCCGCTGCGCATCACCTACGTGGACGGCAACTTCCTGGAGACGGTGCGAGAGGTCCGCATCGAGTCCGTGGTGATGGACCGGCACGAGACGCGGCTGGACGCGGTGGACCTGGCGTCCGGCGAGCGACGCCACTTCCGGTTGGACCGCATCACCCGCGCGGAGGTGGTGGGCGCTTGAGGCGGCAAGGAGGGCCGCGTCCGTGGCTCGGCGCCTCCCGGGCCGGACCTCAGGGGCGCGAGGGGAAGATGCCCTCGGTCGCGATGATGAAGTTCACGCAGGTGTACGGGTTCTGGATGGGCACGGGCTGGCTTCCGCCGGCGACGCCCACGGCCTGGGGGCCCATCGTCGTGCTGGGCGTCGTCGCGTAGGGCGTGGGCGAACTGCCAGGGGGATAGGCCGCGAGGTACGCGCCCTCCGGGCTCTCCGTGTTGCCCTCCTGTCCGCTGGCCATCAGCGGGTGGGTGTGCGCGGGCATCTGCGTCGAGATGAGCGTCACCTGCGGCTGACCGGAGACCTCACCCAGCGTGTGCGGCGCGAGTCCGGGGCCCTGGCCGGGCGCCATGGGGAAGCGGCCGCGCATGTCCGGCAGCGCGAACGTCGTCCGACCATCGCCGCCGTAGGTCGTTCCCAGGATGGCGAAGAGCGCCTGGTTCTGCGCGATGGACAGCAGCGCGCCGTTGCAGAGAGCCCAGCCCCTCGGCGCGAAGTTCCCACCAAACAACCGGATCTCTCCGATGAACGGCTCAGCCATGGTGCTCCCTGATGTGTCGACAGGTGTGAGGTTGCCAACAGACCATGGGCTGCCGCCGTGAGGGAATCGTGCGGCGCGTTACCAGCCCGTCCAGCCCGGCGTGTGCGAATTTTCACAGTTCATGACAGCATTCGTCCCGACGCCGCAGGTCGCCGCCGCGTCCGCCCTTGGGAAAGACCTGATCCATGTCACTTCGAGCTTTCGTGCCCTTGCGTGGGGCGTTCTCGCGTTTCCGCGTGTTGTCGCTCTGCGCGACATTGATGGTGTCCGCCTGCACGGAGGGGACAGGTGATGGCCCAGCGGGACCGGAAGGGCCTCCGGGCCCGGCGGGCCCGGCGGGTCCCGCGGGTCCGGCGGGTCCGCAGGGTGAGAAGGGCGCCACGGGTGAACCTGGCCTGATGGGTCCCCAGGGCGAGCAGGGCCCGGCGGGTGCGGGCGAGCCCGGGCCCCAGGGACCGCAAGGCGTGCAGGGCCCGGCGGGCGCGACGGGCCCCCAGGGCCCCATCGGCCTGACGGGCCCCATGGGGCCGCAGGGCATCGCGGGTCCCACGGGGCCGGCGGGCGCGAAGGGCGACACGGGCCCCACGGGAGCGAAGGGCGACACGGGCGCGAAGGGCGACACGGGCGCGAAGGGCGATACGGGCCCCGCGGGTCCAGCGGGAGCGAAGGGCGACACGGGCGACACGGGCCCCTCGGGCGCGAAGGGCGACAAGGGTGATACGGGCCCCGCCGGTCCGGCGGGTCCCACGGGGCCGACTGGCGCCACGGGCGCCACCGGGCCCACCGGCGCAACGGGACCGACTGGACCTCAGGGACCTCAAGGCCCCGCCGGCACGCAGGGGCTCTACGGTGACGGGTCGGCGGGGGCGTTCAACGTGGGGGCGGGCCAGAGCGTGGACCTCTCCACCGCGCAGGGCGTGAACCTGCTTCCGGCGGGCTTCAACCTCCAGTTCAGCAGCATCAACATCACCGGGACGCTCCGGGTCCCCAGCGGCACGGTGCTGCGCTCCACGGGGGACATCACCGTGACCGGGTCGATCATCGTGTTGCCCGCGGCGGAGGACCTGGGCGGCGCCGAGGCCCCTTCGGGCATCGCCCGGACGAACGCGGGCCCCTATAACGGTGGCGCGGGCCTGGCCGTCTTCCAGGCGGCCCAGGTTCGCCGGGTGCAGTCCGCGTCGGGCGGAGCCGGAGCGCGACTTTACGTGGGCCCGAACGCCGACGGCGGGGCGGGCGGCGGCGCGTTGCTGCTGGTCTCACGCACCAACATCCGCATTCCCGCGGGGGCGGCCATCGACGCGAGGGGCGTGAGCGGCACGAACCCGCAGACCAGCGGAGCGTCCATCGTGGGCACGGGCGGCGGCGGTGGCGGCATCGTGCTGGTCGCGGCGAAGGGAAGCATCAACGTGGGCGGCTCCATCAGCGTGCCGGGCGGCAAGGGCGCGGATGGCTTCAACGGCAATGGCGGTACGGGTGAAGGCGGTGGCGGTGGCGGCGGCGGCGGCATCGTCCACTTCATCTCCCCGGTGCCCCCCACCGTGACGGGCACCGTGGACGTGTCGGGGGGCGCGGGGGGCGCCAACGCGGCGCCCGTAGCCCCCTCGACCACCATCCTCTCGGGCGGTGGCGGCGGTGGCAGCGGCGGCACCGGCGGCAACGCGGGAGGCATCATCCCGGGCACCATGACGAACGTGAACGCCTCCGCGGGGACAGCGGGCTACTTCCTCCAGACGATCGCCCCGGAGCCGGAGTCGCTGCTGGGCCTTTAGTCGCGGACCTTCAAGGGGCCGGCGGGTTCAGCCGACGCCGGTCCCCGAGTCGCCCTCCGGAGCCCGCCACTGGAGCTCCAGGTACGGCGACGTCGGGTCACCTCCCGGCACGGGCGTGAAGCCCTGCCGGGTGTAGAGCCGCAGCGCCGGATTGTCGCGCGTGACGTGCAACCGCACGGGCACGCGCGCCCGTGCCGCCTCCCCCTGGAGCTCGCGCAGCAGGTGCGTGCCCAGGCCACGTCCTTGATGCTCGGGGAGCAGGGACACGTCCACGAGCAGCAGCTCCGTGGCAGTGCGCGCGACCCACTGGCGGCCCACGGGCGCTCCCTCCACTTCGATGAGGGCGTGGCCTTCCGGAGGATGGACCGCCGCGTAGTGGCGGGCCTGTGCCTGATACTGCATGCGCAGGAACGGCTCCGCCTGCGCGGGCGGCAAGCCCCAGGCGGCCAGCTCGCGTGCGCGCGTACTCGCGTAGAGCGTGAAGAGGAACGGCTCATCCGAGGACGTGACCGGGCGCAAACGGGGCGCGAAGGGCAGGGGCGTCTCCACGGCGGGGAATCCTCCCATGTCGCGCGAAGCGGAGGGAGCGAGGGGGCTGCCTGTCGGGGGCGCACGCCGAAAACCTGTCCGACAGTCGGACAGGTTTTGGGACGCGCGCGGACGGGCCCTCCGGCCAGGTGGGTGCCGAGCCGGGTGGAATGTGCACAGCATGAAGGTCCGGGGCTGCGCGCCCCGCGCCTCCAGGAGGTCCGCCCGTGTCTTCCCGTCTTCCTCAGCACGTGCGCGTCGCCATCGTGGGCGCGGGCTTCGCCGGGCTGGGCATGGCCATCCGGTTGAAGCAGGAAGGCCTCGACGACTTCGTCATCCTGGAGCGCGCGGACGACGTGGGCGGTGTCTGGCGCGACAACATCTATCCCGGCTGCGCGTGCGACGTGCAGTCGCTGCTGTACTCGTTCTCCTTCGCGCCGAACCCCGGCTGGTCCCGCGTCTACTCGCCGGCTTGGGAGATCCAGGCGTACCTGCGCGACTGCGTGCGGCGGTTCCAGTTGGAGCCCTTCATCCGCTTGGGGCTCGCGGTCCTCTCCGCGAAGTGGGACGCGACCGCGCGGCGCTGGAGGCTGGAGACGTCCCAGGGAGGCCTCACCGCGGACGCCTTGGTGGTCGCGGTGGGCACCCTGAGCGAGCCCGTGATTCCACCCCTGCCCGGGCTGGAGCGCTTCCGGGGCAAGGTGATGCACTCAGCGCGGTGGGATCCGGACCACGCGCTGGCCGGACGCCGGGTGGGCGTGGTGGGCACGGGCGCGTCGGCGGTGCAGATCGTGCCGGCCATCCAGCCGGAGGTCGGCCGGCTCGTCCTCTTCCAGCGCACGCCCGCGTGGGTGTTGCCCCGGGGGGACAAGCCCAACAGCGCCCTGCGAAAGGCGCTGTACCGGTGGGTGCCGGGCATGCGGTGGCTCCTGCGCGAGGCGCTGCGCATCCTGCGCGACTGCCTGGCCCTGGGCTTCCAGAACCCGTGGATCCTCCGGCTCGGGCAGCGGTGGGTGCTGCGGCACATGCTGAAGGTGGTGAAGGACCCTGCGCTCCGCGAGCGGCTCACGCCCCGGTACACGATGGGGTGCAAGCGCATCCTCGTCTCCGACGACTACCTGCCGGCCCTCACGCGCCCGAACGTGGAGGTTGTCACCGAGCCCATCCGCGAGGTGCGCGAGGACGCGGTCATCACCGGTGACGGCGCTGTCCATCCGGTGGACACGCTCGTCTTCGGCACCGGCTTCCAGGCGACGGAGATGCCCCTGGGGCACCACATCCAGGGGCGGGACGGCCGGACGCTCGCGCAGGTGTGGGCGGGCAGTCCGCGGGCCTTCCTGGGCATCACCGTGAGTGGCTTTCCCAACCTCTTCCTCCTACAGGGGCCCCACACCACCCTGGGCCACACCTCCGTGCTGTTGATGATGGAGGCTCAGGTGGAGCACGTGCTGGGCGCGCTGCGGTACCTGGAGGCCCGGGGTGCCGCCGCCGTGGAGCCGGATCCGAAGGCACAGGACGCCTTCGTGCGGGACCTGGACGCGCGCCTGTCCCGCACGGTGTGGAACCAGGGCGGATGCCGGAGCTGGTACATGGACGCCACGGGGCGCAACTCCGCCCTCTGGCCCGGCACCACCGCGGCCTTTCGTCACCGGGTGGAGCGCTTCGAACCGTCGGACTACGTCACGCTTCCCCGGCCGGCCGCGACCCGCACGCTCCGGCCGTGAGGCTCAGGACTTCTTCGTGCGCTTCCGGGCCGCGGTCTTCCTCGCGGTCGAGGACGTGCGCTGTCTCGTCGTGGCGCGGTGGGCCGCCGCTGGGGGCCGCGTCTTCTTCGTGCCGGAGCGCTTGGCGGGGCGGGCTCCTCTGGACGGCGCTGGAGGCTTCCGGTGGAGCGGTAGGTCCGCGCGTCCGGAAAGGCGCGGCGTGACAGACCACCTGCTTCCCATGGCGCGGGTTTCGCCACCGCGGGTTCCAGTGAATCCGCCAGCGCACGGATTGCGCGCGTGGGAGTGCCAGAGGTCCTTGCCGTCGCCGAAGACGTCCAGGGGCCGTCGTGGCGGCAGGCCCCGGGCCTCGAAGTCCTGGCCCCACGCGTCGGCGTAGTGCTCGTTCGACAGGCGCACCGGCCACACGTTGGGCAGCGGCTTGACGAGCAGCCAGCCGTAGCCGCGCGAGCGCCACATGCCGTACGCGTCCGAGGTGCTGGCCTTCGACGTGGCGCGCGGCGTGGTGCGCGCGGCGAGCACGCCCGCGAGGACGAGGCGCATGGCCTTGCTCCGGCTTCTTCCACGGGGCAGTTCCCCGCGAGCGGGCCGGGGAGGCGGGGACCGTGCGCTATAAATGGCGCACGGGGTAGGGGTGGCCTGCCCGCTGATGGGAGACATCATGGGTGGAGTCGCTCGGAAGTTGGGCTGGGTCGCCCTGGCGCTGGTGGGGGCCTTCTGCCTGGGCGTGGTGGCGCTGCACCGGGGAGAGTCCATCAGCGCCATCTGGCTGGTGGTCGCCTCGGTCGCGGTCTTCATTCTGGGATATCGTTTCTACGGCCGTTTCATTGCCGAAAAGGCGCTCCAGGTAGACCCCACCCGAGCCACCCCCGCCGAACTCCGCAACGACGGCCTGGACTACGTGCCCACGGACCGGTGGGTCGTGTTCGGCCACCACTTCGCGGCCATCGCGGGCGCGGGACCGCTGGTGGGCCCGGTGCTTGCCGCGCAGATGGGCTACCTGCCCGGCACGCTGTGGATCCTCGCGGGTGTGGTGGTGGCCGGCGCGGTGCAGGACTTCGTGACGCTGTTCCTGTCCGTGCGCCGCGACGGCAAGTCGCTGGGCGACATGGTGCGCATGGAGCTGGGGCCCGCGGCCGGCGTGACGGCCATGGTGGGCGTGCTGATGATCATGATGATCATCCTCGCGGTGCTGGCGCTGGTGGTGGTGAAGGCGCTGACGCACAGCCCTTGGGGCACCTTCACCGTGGCGATGACCATCCCCATCGCGGTGGCCATGGGCCTGTATCTGCGCTACGTGCGGCCGGGCAAGGTGCTGGAGGTGTCCATCGTCGGCTTCGTGCTCCTGATGCTCAGCATCTGGCTGGGCGGTCAGGTCTCCGAGTCCGCCACCTGGGGACCCTGGTTCACCTTCGACAGCCGTGCGCTGGCGTGGCTGCTCATCGGCTACGGGTTCTGCGCGGCGGTGCTGCCGGTGTGGCTGTTGCTCGCGCCGCGCGACTACCTGTCCACCTTCCTCAAGATTGGCACCGTGCTGCTGCTGGCGGTGGGCATCGTGCTGGCGGCGCCGCACATGCGCCTGCCCGCGGTGACCCGGTTCGTGGACGGAACCGGGCCCGTGTTCTCCGGCACCCTGTTCCCGTTCCTCTTCATCACCATCGCGTGCGGCGCGGTGTCCGGGTGGCACTCGCTCATCGCGTCCGGCACCACGCCGAAGATGCTGGCCACGGAAGGGGACGCGCGGCTCGTGGGCTATGGCGCCATGCTGATGGAGGCCTTCGTGGCCATCATGGCGCTCATCGCCGCGACGGTGCTGGAGCCGGGCGTGTACTTCGCGATGAACTCGCCCGCGGCGCTCATCGGCACGGACGCGGTGAAGGCGGCGACGACGCTCAGCCAGTGGGGCTTCGTCATCACCCCGGAGGTGCTGGAGCAGACGGCGCGCGACATCGGTGAGACGACCATCCTGTCCCGCGCGGGCGGCGCGCCCACCCTGGCGGTGGGCATGGCGCAGATCCTCCACGGGCTGGTGTCCGGGCAGGGGATGATGGCCTTCTGGTACCACTACGCCATCCTCTTCGAGGCGCTCTTCATCCTCACCACCGTGGACGCCGGCACGCGCGTGGGGCGCTTCATGATCCAGGAGCTGGCGGGCCTGGTGTACGCGCCGCTCAAGCGCACGGAGTCCTGGGGCGCGAACCTGCTGGCCACCGCGCTGTGCGTGGCCGCCTGGGGCTACTTCCTCTACCAGGGCGTGGTGGATCCGCTGGGCGGCATCAACACGCTGTGGCCGCTGTTCGGCATCGCCAACCAGATGCTCGCCGCGGTGGCGCTGACACTGGGCTGCGTGACGCTGGTGAAGATGAAGCGCGAGCGCTACGTCTGGGTGCCCGGCATCCCCGCCGCGTGGCTGGTGTTGTGCACCCTCACCGCCGGCTTCCAGAAGGTGCTCGGTGGAGACGTGCGCGTGAGCTTCGTGGCCCACGCGCGGGCCTTCTCCCAGGCGGTGGCGGAAGGGCGCCTCATCGCTCCCGCGAAGTCGGTGGAGGAGATGGAGGCCATCATCCGCAATGACTACCTGGATGCGGGCCTCACCGTGTTCTTCATGGGGGTCGTCGTGGCGACGGTGCTCTTCGGTGTGCGCGCCGCGCTCCGGGCTCGGAGTTCGCCGGTGCCCACCTCGCACGAGACACCCTACGTGGCCGCCGACCTCGCGGTGAAGCCGTGAGGCGCGCATTCATCCATGTGCTCCGGAACGGCTGGCGCGAGGCCGTGCGCACCGCGCGGTCGATGATTGGCGTACCGGACTACGACACCTATGTCGCTCACATGCGTCGGCATCATCCGGACCGGCCGGTGATGACCTACGCGGAGTTCTTCAACGACCGCCTCCAGGCCCGCTACCGCGCCGGAGGCGGCCGGTGCTGCTGAAGCGCTGGGGAGGGCGGAGCCGGCGCGTGCCGGCCCATGGTCACTCGGGCACGGCCTTCGCGATGGCCTCCCGCAGCTTCGCGGCCAGCACCTGGAGGTGCGGGGGCTTGAGGAAGGAATAGTGGTCTCCAGGCACTGTGTGCGCGTCCAGTCCGCCGGGGGGCGCGTAGGCGGCCCAGCCGTGGTCCCAGCGTGAGCCCTCCGCTTCGAAGCTCGTGAACGGGCCGCTGGCCGGCGGCGGTTCGTAGACCCAGCCCGCGTTCAGGTGGACCTCGAACGCGTGGCGCAGGTGGTGCAACGACTGCTCCGCGGCGAACAGGGGCCGGCTCGCTTCTTCCAGCACCTCCTTCCACCGGCTGGAGGAGAGGCCTTCGCTCGGAGGCAGCGGCTGTCCCGAGGCTCGCAGCAGATCCTCCAGGAAGTTCGCGCTCAGCCGTGCCTTCGCGTTCAGGTCGTCCGGGTTGCCGAAGTGCAGGCTCGCGGACGAGTCGAGCAGCGCGAGCAGCGCCACCGGCTCTCCCTCGCGCCGCAGTTGGTGGGCCATCTCCCACGCGACGGCGCCTCCCAGGGACCAGCCGCCCAGCAGGTACGGGCCGTGGGGTTGGACCTCGCGCACGGCGCGCACGTACAGCGCCGCCATCTCCTCGATGGATTCACACGGTGGAGACTCACCATCCAGGCCGCTGGCCTGGAGCCCGTAGAAGGGCTGAGCCGGTCCCAGCGCACGCGCCAGCTCCGCGTAGGGCACGACGCTGCCTCCCACCGCGTGGACGCAGAAGAAGGGACGCACGTCCGCGCGGCCTTCCTGAAGCGCGACCAGGGGTGTCCAGGGCGCGGCATCCCGGAGCGTGTCCGCGAGGTGCTCCACGGTGGCGTTCTGGAACAGCGCCGCCACCGGCAGCGTCCGGCCCAGCCGGGCATGAATGGCGGACTGCACACGCAGCGTCAGCAGCGAGTGTCCGCCCAACTCGAAGAAGTTGTCGCGCACGCCAATGGGATGCACGCCCAGCACCTCTTCCCAGATGCGCACGAGCTGCAGCTCCAGGGGCGTCCGCGGGCCCACCAGCGTCCGTGTGGGCTCGCGGCCTCCCTGCGGTGCGGGCAGCGCCTTGCGGTTCACCTTGCCCGAGGGCGTCAGCGGGAACTTCTCCATCGCCACCCAGCGCGCGGGCACCATGTGTTCCGGCAGCCGCTGCTGGAGGAAGCCTCGCAGCGCGCCGACGTCTGGCGCCTTCCCGCCGGTGCCCACCACCCAGGCCACCAGTCGCTTCTGGCCGCTTCCGTCGTCCCTCGCGTCGACGATGCAGTCCCGCACCGACGGGTGCTGCGCCAGCGCTGCTTCGATTTCTCCCAGCTCGATGCGGAAGCCTCGCACCTTCACCTGCGCGTCGCGCCGGCCGAGGAACTCCAGCGTGCCGTCCGGCAGGTACCGGGCCCAGTCGCCCGTGCGGTACAGGCGGCCTCCGGGCGTGGGGCTGCGCGGATCCGGGAGGAAGCGGTCGGCCGTGAGGCCTGGCTGATCCAGGTAGCCGCGTCCGACCTGGACGCCGCCCACGTACAGCTCGCCCGTGACGCCCCGGGGCACCGGCTGGAGGTTCGCGTCCAGCACATGCACGGCCACGTTGAGCAGCGGCCGGCCGATGGAGGGCAGCGCGGGCCACGCGTCCGGGTCTCCCTTCAGCGACAGCGACGTCACCGCGTGCGCTTCGGAGGGGCCGTAGTGGTTGTGCAGCACCGCGCCCACGCGCTTGATGAAGCGGCGGATCGCCGGAGTCATTCGCAACGGCTCTCCCGCCACCATGATCTCCCGGACGCGGCTGGGAGCGCGGCCCTCGCGCTCAGCGACCTCCGCCAGGTTCTGGAGCACGACGAAGGGCATGAAGAATCGCTCGATGCGCGCGCCCTCCAGCAGGGCGAGCAGCTGGCTGGCGTCGCGGCGGAGTTCCTCGGTCAGGAGCACCAGCTCACCGCCCGCGGCCCAGGTCGCGAAGAGCTCCTGGAAGGACACGTCGAAGCTCAGCGCGGAGAACTGGAGCGTGCGCGCCCGGGGCGCCACCGAGTCCCCCAACTGCCAGTGCAGCAGGTTCACCAGCGCCTCGTGGTGCATCGCGATGCCCTTCGGCGTCCCCGTGGAGCCGGAGGTGAAGATGACGTAGGCGAGCGCCTGCGCGGTGCCCCTGGGCTCGGGGCGCGTGTCGGGTTCGCGGGCCAGCACGTCCACCTGCGTGTCCAACTCCAACACCCGGGCCGCGCTGGACCCCAGGACATCGCGCAGCTCGCGAGTGGTGAGCAGCACCGCCGCACCCGAGGCCTGGAGCATCGCGGTCAGCCGCTCTGGTGGATAGGCCGGGTCGAGCGGCACGTAGGCGCCTCCCGCCTTGAGCGTGCCCAGCACCGCCACGGGCAGCTCCAGCGAGCGCCGCAGGTGGATGCCCACGCGGACATCCGTCCCCACGCCCAGCTCGCGCAGATGGTGCGCGAGCTGGTTCGCGCGCCGCTCCAGCTCCCCGTAGGTCAGCGTCGCACCCCCGAAGCGCACCGCGACGGCGTCGGGCGTACGCGTGGCGGTGGCCTCGAAGAACGCGTGGATGCTCGGCACCGCGGGAAAGGCCGCGGGCTGGAGCGCCCATGCCGCGAGCTGCCGCCGCTCCGCGTCCGCGAGCATGGGCAGGGTGCCCAGGGGCGCGTCCGGTGCCGCGAGCGCTCCTTCGAGCAGCCGTGTGTAGTGGTCCGCGAACCGCGCCACCGTGGCCTCGTCGAAGAGGGCGGTGTTGTACTCCCAGAGGGTCCCCCAGCCCTCCGGCGTCTCGCGCACGAAGAGGGTGAGGTCGAACTTCGCCATGCCCGGATCGAAGTCCACGGCGCTGACACGCAGGCCGGGCAGCTCCCACGACGCGCCGCCGCTCTGGAAGACGAACATCACCTGGAACAGCGGTGTGCGGCCCGGGTCGCGCGTGGGGACCAGCGCGTCCACGAGCTGCTCGAAGGGCATGTCCTGGTGGGCATAGGCGCCCAGGCAGGCCTCCCGCACACGGCCCAGGAGCGCCCGGAAGCTCTCCATGCCGGAGGCGTCCACGCGCAGGGCCAGGGTGTTGGTGAAGAAGCCGATGAGGTTCTCCACCTCGCGCTGGCCACGCCCGGCGATGGGCGTTCCAATGACGACGTCGTCCTGACCGCTGTGCCGCGCGAGCAGCGCGTGGAAGCCCGCGAGCAGCACCATGAACGGCGTGACGCCCGCGTCGCGCGCCAGGGCCTGCACGGCGCCGGGGAACGAGGCGGGCAGGGGACGCGGAAGCTGGAGGCCCTGGTAGGTCTGCACGGGCGGCCGCGGCCGGTCCGTGGGCAGCTCCAGCATCGGCGGCGCTCCCTCCAGGTGCTGCTTCCACCACGCGCGCTGGGCCTCCAGGGCCTCCCCAGTCATCACCTGACGCTGCCAACCGGCGAAGTCCGGGTACTGGATGGGCAGGGGCTCCAGGTCCAACGGCTCGCCCTGGTGCCGTGCCGTGTAGAAGGCCTTCAGCTCGCGCACCAGGATGGGGATGGACCCGAAGTCACACACGATGTGGTGCATGCCGAGCAGCAGCGCGTGCCGCTCCGGCGCCGTGCGGATCAGCGTCGCGCGCACCATGGGGCCGCGCTCCAGGTCGAAGGGCTTCTTCACCTCCGCCTCCGCGCGAGCGCGCAGCTGCGCGTCCCCGTCCAGCGACTCCAGGGCGAGCGTGAACGGCCGGTGCTCCACGACGTGCTGCACCGGCTGGCCCCCGTCCTCGCTGAAGGTGAGCCTCAGGACATCGTGCCGTTGGATGAGCGCATCCAGCGCGCCCTCCAGCGCCGGGATGTCCAGGGGACCGTCGAGGTGGAAGAAGAAGGGCACGTTGTACGCGCTGCCTCGCGGATCCAACCGCGCGAGGAACCACAGGCGCTGCTGCGCGAAGGACAGGGGCCGCAGCTTGTCCCGCGCCGCCGCGACGATGGGCGGCACCGGCGCGCCGAGGCCCCCCTTCTGGAGGGCCTCCAGCCGCTGCGCGAACCGGGCCACCGTCGGGGCCTCCAGGAGCAGGCGCAGGGGCACGTCGCGCTGGAGCACGTCCCGCAGCCGCGACACCACCCGCGTGGCGAGGAGCGAGTGGCCTCCCAGCTCGAAGAAGTGGTCGTGCGCTCCCACGCGGGCCACGCCCAGCAGCGGCGCCCACAGCTCCGCCACCAGCGTCTCCCAGCCCTCGCGCGGCGCCACGTAGGTGTCAAAGCCCGCCTGCGTGTCCGGTGCGGGCAGGGCCTTGCGGTCCACCTTCCCTGACGGGCTCAGCGGCAGCCGCTCGAGCTTCACGAACGCGGAGGGCACCATGTGCGCAGGCAGCCGCGCGGTCAGGTGCGCCCGTAGCACGCCCGCGTCCATGCGCGCGCCGACGACGTAGGCCACGAGCCGCTTGTCCCCGGGAGTGTCCTCGCGCACGACGACGCCCGCGTCCTCCACGCCCGGTGAGGCCTTGAGCGCGGCCTCGATCTCGCCCGGCTCGATGCGGAAGCCGCGCACCTTCACCTGCGAGTCGGTGCGGCCGAGGAAGTCGAGCACGCCATCCGGCCGCCACCGGACCCGGTCTCCCGTGCGGTACAGGCGCGCGCCAGGCGTCGTGCTGAACGGGTGCGGCACGAAGCGCTCCGCGGTCTGCGCGGGCTGGCGCAGGTAGCCCCAGGCGAGACCGTCTCCGCCCAGGTACAGCTCGCCCGCCACGCCCACCGGCACCGGTGCGCCCAGGGCGTCCAGCACGTAGGCCTGCGTATTCGTGATGGGCCGGCCGATGGGCACGGGGCGTCCGTCGTCCACCGTGCCCTCCAGGGGATGGGCGGTGGAGTAGGTGGTGTTCTCCGTGGGGCCGTAGACGTTGATGACGTCCCGGCCCGCCTCGCGCACCTGTCGCGCGGCCAGCAGGGACATCGCCTCGCCGCCCGTCATCACCTGCCGCACGTGCGCGAGTGCCCGGGGCTGGAACATCGCCATCTGGTTGAAGAGGGCCGTGGTGATGAACAGCGTGGTGATGCCCTGGTGCTCCAACACCCGGGCCAGCTCCTCCAGCGAGGGCGGCTGCGGCGGGAGGACCACGAGCTTCGAGCCGTGCAGGAGCGCGCCCCACAGCTCCAGCGTCGATGCGTCGAAGGAGATGGGCGCCAGTTGGAGGAGGACCTCCTCCGGGCCGAAGCGCGCGTACGTCGTCCCCTTCACCAGCCGCACCACGCCCCGGTGCGGGATGCACACGCCCTTGGGCCGGCCGGTGCTGCCGGACGTGTACATGACATACGCCAGCGCATCCGCGGACACGTTGACGCGCGGCGCTCGCGCAGGCTCGCGCGCGAAGGCATCCCATGACGGCTCCAGGGACACCACGCGTGCCTCCAGCTCCGCGAGCTTCGCCTCCTGGCCGGGCTGGGCCAGCAGCACCGGCAGGCGCGTGTCCCGGGCCATGAAGAGGAGGCGCTCGGTGGGGTAGGCGGGATCCAACGGGACGTAGGCCCCTCCCGCCTTGAGGATGGCCAATGTGGCCACGACCATCTCCAGCGAGCGGCCGGTGCACAGGCCCACCGGCGTGCCCACGTCCACGCCCAGCGCACGCAGGTGGTGCGCGAGCTGGTTCGCGCGCGCGTCGAGTTCCCCGTACGTCAGTTGGCGGCCCTCGAACTCCACCGCGATGGCGCTGGGCGCTCGCCGGACCTGTTCCTCGAAGAGCGCGGGCAGCGACGCCTCGCGGGGATAATCGCCATGCGTGTCGTTCCAGGTGAACAGCAGCCGCTGACGCTCCTCCTCGGAGAGCAGCGGGAGCCTGGCCACGGGCTCATCCAGCCGGGCGACGGCGGCCGCGAGCAGGCGCGTGTAGTGCTCGGCCATGCGCGAGAGGGTCGCTTCTTCGAAGAGCGCGGTGTTGTACTCCCAGACGAAGTCCAGGCCCTCGGCGGACGGCTGGGCGAAGAGGGTGAGGTCGAACTTCGCCATCCCCGTCTCGACGTCCAGCGGCGCCACGGACACGTCCGGCAGGGGGCTCGCGGCCGGGCCTCCGGCGTTCTGGAGCACGAACATCACCTGGAACAGCGGCGCGCGGCTGGGGTCGCGCTCGGGCTGGAGCGCGTGCACCAACTGCTCGAAGGGCATGTCCTGGTGGGCGATGGATTCCAGCGTGAGGTCGCGCACGCGGCCCACGAGCTCGCGGAAGCTCGCGTCCCGGGGCGCGGTGATGCGCAGCGGCACCGTGTTGATGAAGAAGCCGACCAGCCCCTCCAGCTCCTGGCGCTCACGTCCTGCGAGGGGCGCGCCGATGACGACGTCGTCCTGGCCGCTGTAGCGGGCGAGCAGGGCATGGAAGCCCGCCAGCAGCACCATGAAGGGCGTGGCGCCCTCCTGCTGGGCCATCGCCTCCAGGGCCCGCGACAACGCGGGGGATGCCCTGCGGGACAGGTGCGCGCCCTCGAAGGTCTGCACCGCCGGGCGCGGCCGATCCGTGGGCAGGTCGAGGAAGGCCGGCGCGTCCTGGAGCCGGTCCTTCCACCATCCGAGTCGAGCCTCCAGCGCCGCGCCCACCCAGGACTGTTGCTGCCAGCGGGCGAAGTCCGCGGGCTGGAGGGACAGAGGCGGAAGCGCCGCCGCGGCGCCGCCCGTGGCCTCGCGGTAGAGCGCCGTCAGCTCGCGCTCGAACACGCCCAGGGACCAGCCATCACAGATGATGTGGTGGAAGGTGACGAGCAGGGCGTGCTCCCCATCCCCCACGTGCACCAGCGTCGCGCGCACGAGCGGCCCGCGGGCCAGATCGAAGGGGCGGCGCACCTCCGCCTCCGCGCGCCGCGACAGCTCGGCCTCCGAGGACACGCGTTCGCGTCGCAGCGGCACGTGCAGCGTCAGCGCGATTCGCTGCACCGGCTGCCCCTGTTGTTCCACGAAGGTGGTGCGCAGCGCCTCGTGGCGCTGAACGAGCGTCTGGAGGCTCCGCTCCAACGCATCGTCATCCAGCGGCCCGCTCCAGCGGGTGAACCAGGGCAGGTTGTACGAGAAGCCGTCCGGATCCATCCGGGTGAGGAACCAGAGCCGCGCCTGGGCCGAGGACAGCGGCGGCGCTTCATCGCGCGGGCGTGGCGCGAGCACCAGCGCCTGCGCGTCCGCCTTCGTCCTCAGTGATGCCAGGTGGGCGGCCAGCTCCTCCACGGTGGGGTGTTCGAACAGGGCGCGGACGGGCAGTTCCACCTGGAGCCGGTCGCGCAGCCGCGCGGTGACCTGGGTCGCCAGCAGCGAGTGGCCACCGCGTTCAAAGAAGTGATCATGCGCCCCCGCGCGCGGCAGGCGAAGCAGCGCGGCGAAGATCTCCGCCACCTCCGTCTCCAGGGGCGTGCGCGGGGCCACGAAGGCCTGGGCCGTGTCCGCGTCGTCGTTCGGAGCGGGCAGTGCTCGCCGGTCCAGCTTGCCGCTGGGAGTGAGGGGGAACGCCTCCAGCAACACGAAGGCCGAGGGCACCATGTACTCCGGCAGCCGGTCGCGGAGCGTCGCCTTGAGTCCGCCCGCGTCCACGTCCGCCCCGGGCTGCGTCACCACGTAGGCCACCAGGTGCTTGCCCCGAGCCGCATCCTCCCGCGCGACCACCGCGACGTCCTTCACGCCCGGCAGCTTCGCCACCGCCGCCTCCACTTCCGGCAGCTCGATGCGGTAGCCGCGGATCTTCACCTGGGCGTCGCGCCGTCCCAGGAACTCCAGGGTGCCGTCCGGCAGGTACCGCGCGAAGTCACCCGTGCGGTACATCCGTGCGCCCGGATGCGGGCTCAGCGGATCCGGCACGAAGCGCTCCGCCGTGAGGTCCGGCCGGTGCAGGTAGCCGCGCGCCAGCCCCGCGCCGCCGATGTAGAGCTCCCCCGCGACGCCCACGGGCACCGGCTCCCCCCGGACATCCAGCAGGTAGGTGCGCGCGTTGGTGATGGTGCGGCCGATGGGCGGCAGATCCGGCCACGCGTCCGGGTTCCCCTTCAGCACATGGGCCGTGGCCGCGTGTGTCTCCGTGGGGCCGTAGTGGTTGTCCAGCACGCACCCGTCCAGCGCGTGGAGCAGCCGCCGCAGCGCGGGCGTCATCCGGAGTTGCTCGCCCGCGGTGTTGATCTCCTTGAGTGACGTGGGCAGCAGCCCCTCCGCGTCCGCTACCTCCGCCAGGTGCTGCAAGGCGACGAACGGGAGGAAGATGCGCTCCACGCCCTGGTCCCGCATCAGCGTGAGCAGGGCCCGGCCGTCCCGCCGCGTGTCCTCCGACACGAGCACCAACTCGCCGCCCGCGGCGAACGTGGGCAGCATCTCCTGGAAGCACACGTCGAAGCTCAGCGCGGAGAACTGGAGCGTGCGTCCCCGGGGGGCGGCGGAGCGGCGCACCTGCCACTGGATGAGGTTGAAGAGCGGGCGGTGCGGCATCGCCACGCCCTTGGGCACGCCCGTGGAGCCGGACGTGAAGATGACGTAGGCCAGCGTGTCCGGACCGCCCACGGGCTCCGGCGCGGTGTCCGGCGTGGTCAGGTCGTCCTCCAGGAACAACCGCTCCGCGCCACCCTCCGGGAGCCCCGACGCCAGCGCGCGCCGCGTGACGAGCACCTTCGCGCGTGATGTCTCCAGCATCAGCGCCAGCCGCTCCGGCGGATAGGCCGGATCCAACGGACAATAGGCCGCGCCCGACTTGAGGATGCCCAGCACGCCCACCGCCAGCTCCAGCGAGCGGTCCACGCACAGCCCCACCGCCGTGTCCGGCGCCACACCGCGCTGGCGCAGCGCATGGGCGACGCGGTTGGCCCTCCGGTCCAGCTCCGCGTAGGTGAGGCGCTCATCCCCGAACCGCACCGCGATGGCGTCCGGACTGCGGCGCACGGTGGCCTCGAAGAGGGCATGCACGCCGGGGTGCACCGGAACGTCCGCGCCGGTGTCGTTCCAGTCCACCACCGCGCGCTCCCGCTCGCGCGCGGTCAGCAGCGGCAGCGCGGACACCGGAGCGTCAGGCTTCGCGACGGCGCCCTCCAGCAGGCGCGCGTAGTGCGCGGCCATGCGCGCCATCGTCGCCTCGTCGAAGAGGTCGGCGTTGTACTCCCAGCGCGCCTCCAGGCCGCTGGGGTCGTCATAGAGGAAGAGGGTGATGTCGAAGCGCGCGACGCCGGGCTCGAAGTCCAGCTCCGTCACGGTGAGGCCGGGCCACTTCAGCGCGGCCCACGGCGAGTTCACATGCACGAACATCGCCTGGAACAGCTGTGAACGGCTGGGGTCGCGCTGTGGCACGAGCAGGTCCACCAGCTGCTCGAAGGGCATGTCCGGGTGCGCGTATGCGCCCAGGCACACGTCGCGCACGCGGCCCAGCAGCGCGAGGAAGGCCGGGTCGCCAGACGTGTCCAGCCGCAGCGCCAGCGTGTTGGCGAAGAAGCCGATGAGCCGCTCCACCTCGCGCCGCCCGCGCCCCGCCACGGGCGTGCCCACCACCAGGTCCTCCTGGCCGCTGTAGCGGGACAGCAGCACCTGGAACGCCGCCAGCAGCGTCATGTACGGCGTGACGGCCGCCTTGCGGCTCAGCTCGCGGATGCCCGTGGCCAGCGCCCGCGGCATGGGCAGGCGGTACACCGCGCCCCGGGATGTCTGACGCGGTGGGCGCGGCCGGTCCGTGGGCAGCTCCAGCGCGGGCGGCGCTCCCGTGAGCCGCTCCTTCCACCACGCGCGCTCGGCCGCCAGGAAGTCGCCGGTGAGCGTCTGCCGCTGCCAGTGCGCGAAGTCCGCGTACTGCGCCGTCAGCTCCGGCAGCTTGGGCGGCTCGTTCCGCGTGAAGGCGGAGTAGAGCGCGCTCAGCTCGTTCGCCATCCACCCCAGCGACACCGCGTCGCAGACGATGTGGTGCGTGACGAAGAGCAGCGCGTGCTCCTCCGGAGACAGGCGCACCAGCGTGGCCCGCACCAGCGGCCCGCGCGCCAGGTCGAACGGCGTGCGCGCCTCCGCCTCCGCGTGCGCCTTCAGGGCGTGCTCGCGGCCGGTCAGGTCCTCCCGGCGGAGCGTCAGCGTCAGCGTGGGCGCGATGCGCTGCACCGGCTGGCCGTCCACGGCGGCGAACGTGGTGCGCAGGGATTCGTGCCGGTCCACCACGGCCTGGAGGGCCCGCTCCAGCGCGCCCGCGTCCAGCGCGCCCGTGAGCCGCACGAAGAAGTAGACGTTGTACGTGGCGCTCGTGCCCTCCATCTGCGCCAGGAACCACAGGCGCTGCTGCATGAAGGACAGCGGCAGCGCCTCCGTCCTGGAGACGAGGGGCAGCGGGAGGCGCTTCTTGCCCGGAGCAACCGGCGTGGTGGTCGTCATCGTGTGATTCCGTCAGGTCTCGTAGGCAGCGAAGCCGCGCGAGCGCACCGTGCGCAGCAGGACGGTGAAGAGGAGGAACCCGAACGCCGCGCCCCCCATGACGGCGCGCACGCCCAGCCGGTCCGCGAGCGCGCCCTGCGACCACACGCCCACCGTGAAGCCGACGAAGAGCAGCATGGAGTTGAGGCTGGCGATGCGCGCCTGGAGCTCTCCGGACACCCGCGCCTGGCACACCGTGGCCAGCCCCGTGAGCGTCAGCATGTAGAGCGACCCCAACAGCAGCACCGCCACCGTCGCGAACCCCAGCGACGGGGACAGCCAGTACGCCGCCGCCACCGGACCGATGAGCAGCAGGCTCACCTCCAACAGCCGCCCCCGTCCCAGCCGGTCCGCGAGCGTGCCCGCGCCCAGCGCCGCCAGGAATGCACCCGTCCCCTGCGCCGTCACCAGCATCGACGTGGCGCCCGCGTCCTGGCCGAACACCCGGATGGCCATCACCGGCGCCAGCGCCGTGAACGGCGCGATGCACACCGCGATGGCCAGCGTCCCGCCCATCGCCATGAGCAGCGCTTCATCCGCCCGAGCCACCTGGAGGCCTCGCGCGATGCCCGCCCACACCCCCTCGGGCAGGGACGGCTTCGCGCGGGCCTGCGCCCCGCGCACACCCCACAGCGACAGCACCACCGCGCCGAAAGACAGCGTGTTGAGCAGCAGCACCCAGCCGATGTCCGCGTGCGCGATGAGCAGCGCCGCCAGCGCGGGGCCGCAGATGCGCCCCAGGTTGGCCTGGGCCGAGTTGAGGCTGAGCGCGCTGTGCAGATCCTCCTTCGGCACCGATACGGCAATGAGCGCGGAGAACGCGGGCATGAACAGCGTCACCGCGCAGCCATTGAGAAAGGAGATGACCGCCACCCACCGCACCGTCAGCCCGCCCGTGAAGGCCAGCGCCGCCAGCGTGCCCGCGAGCACCATCTGCACCAGCGCCCCCAACCCCACCGCGCGCCGCCGGTCGAACCGGTCCCCCAGCGCGCCCCCCAGCGGCGACAACAGGATGGACGGCAGCCACGTCAGCGCCGCCACACCCCCCGTCCACTCCGCCCGGCCCGTGACCTTCGTCACGTACACGCCCAGCGCCAGCACCTCCATCCACGTGCCGATGTTGGACAGCGCCGCGCCCCCCCACAGAAAGGCGAAGTCGCGGTGCTTCAGCGCGCGCAGCGAGGACAGCCGGGACGAAGAAGGCGTGGACACACTCGCTTTCTAATTCACCGAGAGCGCAGGGTGTTCGCGGACTTCTATTTTAGACGGTCTAGGAGGAATTGCGGCGGAAACGTGCAGTGTTGCTTCAGTTCCTCCGGGGCAGGCGCAGGGTGAAGGTGGAGCCCTCACCCAGGGCGGAGCGGACGGAGAGCGAGCCGCCGTGCAGCTTCGCGAGCGCGGCGGCGATGAAGAGGCCCAGGCCGTGGCCGCGGTCCCGGTCCGTGTCCGCGCGCTGGAAGCGGTCGAAGACGTGGGGCAGGGCGCTGGCCGGGATGCCCACGCCCCAGTCGCGCACGTGGATGAGGACGAGGCCCGGGTTGAGCGTCAGCCCCACCTCGATGTGGCGCGACGTGCCGCTGTACTTCACCGCGTTGGACAGCAGGTTGTTGAGCACCTGGCGCAGCCGCTCCGCGTCCAGCAGCAAGGGCTCCACCGGCTCCCCGGCCTGGAGGGAGAAGTCCATCTCCGGTTGCAGCTCGCGCCACTCCTGGACGAGCTCCTCCAGGAAGGGCGCCAGCGCGGTGGGCTGAAGCTTCAGCTCCAGCTTCCCGTCCGCCAGGCGCGACGCATCCAGGATGGAGGTGACCAGACCGTTCATCCGGTCCAATTGGCGCAGCACGGCCTCCGCGGAGCGGCGCTCGTCCTCGATGCCGCGCTTCTGGACCTTGCGCAAGAGCAGTTGGGTGTTGAGGCGCGCGGAGCTCAGCGGCGTCTTCAGCTCGTGCGCCACCCAGTTGAGCATCTCCTCGCGCGCCAGGCTCATCGCGGTGGAGGCCGCCTCGCGTGCCGTTGGGGCGGCGTCCTCGCGGGTGGTCGCGCGCTGCTGGAGCGCGCTGCTCACCGCCTGCTCGAAGGTGGCCAGGTCCACCGGCTTCGCGAGGAAGGTCTGGGCCGCCTCACGCCCCTGGGGGCGCGCCGCGCTCAAGAGCAGGAAGGGGACGTCAGACAGGGTGGGTTCGGAGCGCATCGCGTGCAGCAGCTGCATGCCGGTGCGCCGGGGCATCATGTGGTCACTGACCACCAGGTCCGGCGTCTCCGTGCGCGCCAGCATCAGCGCCTCTTCGCCGTTGTGCGCGCGGACCACGCGGTGGCCCAGGTCCTCCACCACCTCCGAAAAGACCTCCAGGAGCGCCTCTTCATCCTCCGCGATGAGGACCAGGCTCATTCACCCACTCCTCCAATGGTGGTGCCCAGCGGGCGGGCCTGGCCGGTCAGCAGGCCCACGGCGGAGCGGATGGGCGCGAGCACCTTCACGCCTGCGTCCGTGATGACGAACTCGCGCAGGTCCGCCACGTATTCGCTGTCCCGCATCTTGAGCACGGACAGGAGCCGGTGCACCTGGCCGTGCAGCTCCACGTAGCGCAGGAGCAGCACGTTCTCACCCAGGCTGGCGACCGGCGCGTCGTTGAAGTCCAGCTCCGTGCCCACGACCTTCGACACCTCGCGGGTGAACAGGGTGGTGACGCCCCGCATGCGCAGGCGCATCGCCAGCGACGCGAGGAAGGTGCGCCGGCGCGCGGGATCCAGGATGGCCATCTCCAGCTCGGTGAGCCCGTCCAGCACCAGCCGCTTGACGCCGAGCGCGTCCACCTCCGCCAGGAGGTCCTGCACGAGCACGTCCGCCTCGGTCTCCATGGGCGGCACGTACCGCATCACCAGCCGCCCCGCGCGCAGGTCCGGGTCCACGTCCAGGCCCACGCGCCGGGCACGCGCGGTGAGCATGGAGGGCGCGTCGAAGAACGACACGAAGAGCGCCCTCTCCCCGTGGCGCGCGCCGTCCGCGGCGAAGTGCAGGGCCACCAGCGTCTTGCCAATGCCCATGCTCCCCGCGAGCATCGTGGTGCCGAGCTCCGGAATCCCGCCGTGCATCAGCGCGTCCAGCTCCGGCAGCCCGAAGCTCTTGCGCGTCAGCGTGGGGGGCTCGTCCCGGTACTCCAGGCGCGTGGACTCCAGGCGCGGGATGGTCACCACGCCCTCCTCGCGGATGAGCAGGGTGTGCTCACCGCTCAGGTGGGGCCGGCCCCGCAGCTTCACCACCTCCACCCGCCGCACCCGGCGCGAGCCCTGGGGCTGGATGGACAGCGCCACGATGCCGTCCACCGTGGTGGCCTCCGGCAGCGCCATCAGCCGGTCCAGCGGGTACTCGGTGGTGAACAGGCCGATGCAGTTGATGGCCGCGAGGCTGATGCCCAGCTCGTAGAGGAACTCGCGCAGCCGCGCCTCGTCCTGCCAGAGGTCGCGGATGGAGCGCAGCCCGTCGATGAAGAGCATCCCCGCGCCGTGCTCCCGCACCGTCTGCAGGAGCAGGTCCCGGGCCTCCTTCGCGCCCCGCTTGAGCGCCGAGTAGGCGCTGATGAAGAAGAGCTTCTCGCCCAGCAGCTCCGGCTGGAAGAAGTCGAAGCTGGAAAGCGCCCCCATCAGCTTGTCGTGGGGCTCCGACGTGACGGTGGCCACCACCACGGGGACGCCGCGCGCCGCGGCCGCGAAGGCAATCTGGCTGCACATCACCGTCTTGCCCGACCCGGGCGTGCCGGTGACGATGATGGCCTGTCGTGAGGGGATGCCACCCCCCAGGAGGATGTCGAAGCTGGGGATGCCGCTCTGGAAGAGGGCGGGCTCGCTGCTGGGCATTCCAGGGTCCATCGGACGGCGAGGGGTCATCGCGCGGGTTTCCGCCGCTCGAAAGCGCGCGCCGGGACAAGATGCGCATGGGGAGCAGGGCACGCCCGACGCAGCCGCCGAGTCACTGCCGCTTAGCCGACAGTTCCGGTGGCAGCTACCCTCGTGTGCCCACACCCCTCGTGGAATGGCGGCGGGTCAACACCTCTGGCCGTGGGGCAGTCCGCCAGGCCGGGGCTCAGCGCGACGGCGCGGGATGTTCGTCCGCCGCGCGGGCGCGAGCGCTCGAGCCCCGGAACAGCAGGAGCGACACGCCAAGCCCTACCGCGCACACCGACGACACGTAGTACGCGGGCGCGAGCGGGCTCTCCTTCAACGCGACCGTGACGGCGAGCGGGGTGAGGCCGCCGAAGAGCGCGTACGCGACGTTGTAGGAGAACGACAGGCCGGAGAAGCGCACCGCCGGAGGGAAGGCCCGCACCATCACCGCGGGCACCACGCCGGCGACGCCCACGCAGAACCCCACGCCCGCGTAGAGCGGCACCAGGTGCTCCGGTGCGCTCGCCACGCCCCGGTAGAACAGCTGCGCGGCCACGAGCAGCAGCCCCGAGCCGACGGCCATGGCCCGCGTGGGCCCCAGCCGGTCCGCGAGCAGCCCGAAGCAGATGCACCCCGCGGTGAGCGTGAGCGTGGCCACGCTGTTGGCCGCCAGCGCCTTCGCGGGCGGGATGCCGTGCAGCTGCTGCATCAGCGTGGGCGTCATCAGGATGACCACCACGATGCCCGCGGTGAGCACCCAGGTGAACAGCATGGAGACGACGACGGCGGGCGCGTGGCCCTTCAGCGCGGCCTTGAGCGGCAGCTCGCGCACCAGCGCCTTCTTCTGGCGCAGCTCCTCGAAGACGGGCGTCTCGTGGAGCCAGCGGCGCAGGAACACGGCGAGGAAGCCGAACACGCCGCCCACCACGAAGGGCACGCGCCAGCCGTACGCCAGCACCTGCTCCGGCGTGAAGGCGGTGTTGACCGCCGTGGCCACCAGCGAGCCCAGGAGGATGCCCAGCGTGAGCCCGGAGGTGAGCGTCCCGCACGCCAGCCCCACGCGGCGCTCCGGCACGTGCTCGGAGACGAACACCCACGCGCCCGGCACCTCGCCGCCCACCGCCGCGCCCTGGAGCAGCCGCAGCATGAGGAGCAGGAGCGGCGCCGCGTACCCGGCCGAGGCGAACGTGGGCAAAAGGCCCATGCACAGCGTGGGCACCGACATCAGCAAGACGCTCAACGTGAACATCCGCTTGCGCCCGGTCCGGTCCCCGAAGTGCGCCATCACGATGCCGCCCAGCGGCCGCGCCAGGTAGCCCGCCGCGAACAGCCCGAACGTCTGCAACTGCCGCAGCCAGTCCGCCGTCTCCGGCGGGAAGAACAGCTTCCCCATCACCGCCGTGAAGAACACAAAGATGATGAAGTCATAGAACTCCAGCGCGCCCCCCAGCGCCGCAAGCCCCAGGGTGCGGATGTCCTGGGCGGACAGCGGTCGGGGAGCGGCCAGCGGAGAGGAGGCGTCGGAGGGGGAGGTCGCCATGCGCACGAGGACCGGGAGGATATGCCGGGACCCCGCCCTGATCCCCATCCGTCACGTTGTTAAAGTGTATTCACCGTAAAACCAGTTGACACGGTGTGCGAAACTTGTGGGGAGGTCTCGGCATCGGTATCTTCCAGGAATTACGAGTTCCGTCCTGGGAGTACAATTTGGACAGGGTTGATACCGTGACGCCTTCGCCGGCCGCACCCGGGGTGGAAATCCGCTTCGGGAAGTACCGCATGGTGCAGCGGCTCGCCACGGGCGGGATGGCGCACCTGTTCCTGGCGACCATCGACGGACCGGACGGCTTCTCCAAGGCGTGCGTCATCAAGCGCATCCTGCCGGAGTACGCGAACCTGGAGCCCTTCGCGCGGATGTTCGCGGACGAGGCGAAGGTGGCGGCGCTGCTGACGCACCCGAACATCGTGCAGGTGTTCGACTTCGGGAAGATTGAAGGCCAGTACTACCTGGCGATGGAGTGGATTCAGGGCCAGTCGCTGGACCGCATCATGCGGCACGCGGCGGCGGCGAACATCCCGCTGGGGCCCCGGGTGACGGTGGACGTGGGCCTGGCGATGTCGGACGCGCTCACGTACGCGCACGCGAAGACGCTGTCGGACGGGACGCCGCTGAAGCTGGTGCACCGGGACATCACGCCGGGCAACGTGCTGGTGTCGCGCGACGGCATCGTGAAGCTGGCGGACTTCGGCATCGTGAAGAGCTCCGTGAACCTGGAGCGCACGGTGGCCGGGGTGGTGAAGGGCAAGTACGCGTACATGTCCCCGGAGCAGATCACCAACCGGGAGCTGGACCACCGCTCGGACCTGTATTCGCTGGGCATCGTCCTCTACGAGGCGTCCACGGGGCGCCGCCTGTTCAAGCGCGAGACGATGGAGGCCACCATCCTGGCCGCGTCGCAGGGGGACGTGCCGCCGCCGTCGCACGTGGCGCCGGGCTTCCCGCCGGAGCTGGAGCGCATCCTGCTCAAGTGCCTGGCGAAGGAGCCCGCGCAGCGCTACCAGACCGCGCGCGAGCTGCACGACGACCTGGAGCGCTACCGCACGGCGCAGCACTGGACGTCCGGCGGCCGGGAGCTGGCCACGCTGATGACCACGCTGTTCCCCCCGGATGCGACGGGCCGGGTGTCCACCGCGGTGCCGATGCCGGAGCCCCTGCAGGGGGCGTCGCCCACCGGGTCGGGCGTGGGCTCCACGCGCACTCCCACGGGCATCTCCGGCCCGTCACCCTTCGGAGCGCCCGGGCACGGGGGGGACCCGCACGAGCCCAGCGCGCTGGTGCCCACGGGCGTGCTGCTCCATCGCGGCGGGACGGGCTCCACGACGGGCGTCGTCCCGTCGCCGGAACAGACGGCCGGGGCCGGGACGTTCCCCTGGGCGCTGGCGGCCGCGGCGGGCGTCGCGTTGGTGGGCAGCGCGGTGTTCTGGCTGTTCATCGCATGAGGGGCGGGCGCACCGTGTCGTCGTGGGAAGTGGGACATCCATCGTGAAGAATCAGAAGACCTGGGTCGCCGTCATCCTGCTGGGCACCGTGGCCGTGAACGCCGGGGCGTACCTGGTGGTCCGCTCGCGCAAGGCCGCGCCGCCCGAGCCTGTCGTCACGCGGAACCCCGCCCCCGCGACCGTCCAGCCCCCGCCTCCGACGGTGGCGTCCGTGGCCCCGCAGGCGGAGGCCGCGAACGCCGGGCTCGTGCGCGCGCTGCGAGCCTCCGGTCTGGCCGCGCTGGAGGACCGCGACTACGAGCGCGCGGTCGCGCAGTTCACCGAGGCGCTCAAGCTGCGCCCGGATGACAAGGACAGCGACCTGACCCGGCTGTTGGGCATCGCCACCGACCTGCGCTCGCGCGACCTGTCGCGGACCGCGCACGGGGCCCCGGGGCATGAGCCGGCGCCCTCCCGCGCGCCGCCCCGCTCGCGCGCCGCGAAGCTCGCCGCGGCGCGGGCCGCCCGCGAGCAGCAGTCCGCGCAGCCCGCCTCGCACGAAGAGGAGCCGAAGGGCGGGCTCCTCCTGGTGACGTCCACGCCGCCGGGCCTGGTGGTCATGGTGGACGGCAAGGCCCTGGACCTGACGCCGGCGCGGCTGCCGGTGTCCGCGGGCATGCACCGCGTGGTGCTCGCGCAGGGGGACCGCCACCTGCACGAGGAGACGGTGGAGGTGGACGCGGACGCGGTGCGCTCACTCAACCGCGACCTCACCGCGGAGCTCACGCCGCCCGCGTCGAAGCCGGCCGCGGTGCCCGTGGCGGCCGTCGCCCCTGCTTCGCCCCCGGCGCCGAACGCGGTACCGGCGGGTGGACCCGGGGTGGCGCCTCGCGCCGCGGAGCCCGCGACACCGTCGGAGCCCTCCGTGGCGAACGCCGCCGTGGCCCAGCGGGGCGACCTGGAGGTGACGTCGCCGGGGCTCTACGGCGAGGTGTGGATCAACGGCCGGCCCTATGGCTTTCCGCCCATCTCCGCGCAGGCCCTGCCTTCCGGGCCCGCGAAGGTGGAGGTCCGCGTCAACGGCGAGGTGAAGCGGCGCATGACCGTGGAGGTCGAGCCGGGCCGCAGCACTCGCGTGCGCGTGAAGTGAAACATCCCGCGCACCCCCGCATTCGACGCGGTGCGTGTATTCCCAGAACTTTCGGATGGTGCTGAAGCCGGTAGGATTGGTTTCACGCGGAGTCGGTCTCCCCCGGGGCCGCTCGGCGTTCACCTTCGAGAGGCTTGTTTCGCATGGGTTTCACCAGGCATGGGCGTCGTGTGTGTGTTTGGCTGGCGTTGCTGGGCGCGGGGACTGGCTTCGCGCAGACGGGGCAGGAGCCCGACCTGGAGCAGCGCGCGGCCCCGCTCGAGGATGAGCCGGAGGTGCACAGCCAGGTGGCGTCGTTCGCCATCACGAAGCTGCACGACTCTCCGGCCGTGGTGACGGCCATCACCGCGGATGAAATCAAGGCCTCCGGCGCGCGCGACCTGATGGACGTGCTGCTGCAGGTGCCCGGCTTCTTCTTCGGCGTGGACGTGCAGGGCACCGTGGGGCCGGGCTTCCGGGGCCTGTGGGGCCAGGAAGGCAAGGTGCTGCTCATCATCGACGGCAAGGAGATGAACGAGCAGCTCTACTCCACGATACAGCTGGGGCATGAGTTCCCGGTGGAGCTGATTGAGCGCGTCGAGGTCGTGCGGGGCCCCGGCTCCGTCATCTACGGCGGCAACGCGGAGCTGGCCGTCATCAACGTCATCACCCGGGGCATCCAGGGCAGCACGGACGCGCTGGTGGTGGGCACCTACGGGCAGCTGGAGCACGGCCTGGGCCGTCGCAGCCTCACGCTGTCGGGCCGCAAGGTGTTCGAGAGCGTGCCGGGCCTGAGCGCCTTCGCGTCCGCGTCGCTGGGGCAGGGGCAGCGCAGCGACGCCGTGTTCAACGACTTCTACGGCAACTCCGCGAGCATGAACGGCGCGTCGCGGATGGACCCCACGGTGGTGCAGGCCGGTGTGGGCTACCGCGACCTCCAGTTGAGCCTGCTGTATCAGCGCCAGGACACCACGTCCGTGGTGTCCGTGGACGAGGTGCTGCCCACGCCCGCGAGCACCGACTTCGAGTCGTTCCACGCCGAGCTGAGCGACCGCTTCCGCCCCACGGACCGGCTTGAGATCATCCCCCGGCTGAACTTCACGCTGGGCGAGTCCTACCGGGACTCGGATGAGTCGTCGGACTTCTTCTACGACAAGCGCTACCGCCGCCTCCGGGGCCGGGCCCTGGCGCGCTGGGCGGCGTTCGACTCCCTCCAGCTCACGGGCGGCGTGGACCTGGCGTTCGACCAGGGGCAGCTCCGGGGGCCCGCGGGGATCGGCCTGCAGCAGCCCTTCAACGGCGATGAGGACGTCGTCTCCTACCGCAACGTGGCGGGCTTCGTGGAGGTGTACTCGGACAACCCCATCGCCACGGTGGTGGCGGGCGCGCGCTTCGAGGACCACAGCGCCTTCGGCAGCTCGTTCGTGCCGCGCCTGGTGTTGCTCAAGTCCTTCGGGCCGGTGAGCGGCAAGGCGCTCTACAGCCGCGCCTTCCGCGCGCCGGGCATCGAGAACATCTCCCTGGGTGACGACGTCCGGCCGGAGCGCACCACGGTGTACGAGCTGGAGGCCACGCTGCGCCTGGGCGAGGGCCAGAGCCTGAGCGCCAACGCCTTCGACGTGGGCGTGACGGATCCCATCATCTACTCCTACGACCCGGTCACGGCGTCGGAGGCGTACCGGAACCGGGGCCGCCTGGGCAGCCGGGGCATCGAACTGGACTACCGGCTGCGCGGAACGTGGGGCCGCGCGGAGGCGGGCTACTCGTTCTACCGGCCGGGCGGCCGCAACGACGTGGAGGACTACCTGGTGCCCGGGCGGCCCAACGCCTTCACGGGCCTGCCCACGCACAAGGTGACGCTGACGGGCACGGCGCGGGTGCTGCCGTGGCTGTCCATCAGCCCCACCGCCGTGCTGGTGGGCCAGCGCTTCGCCGTGGGGGCGCCGGACGAGGAGGGCGTGTCGGAGGTCCAGACGCTCCAGCCCCGCCTCTTGCTCAACCTCTTCGTGCGCGCGGAGAACGTGGGGACCCAGGGCCTGGAGATTGGCGCGGGCGTCTACAACCTGCTGGGCAGTGACTTCCGGGTGGCCCAGCCGTACAACGGCGGACACGCGCCCCTGCCGGTGTTCAGCCGCGAGTTCCTGGTGAAGCTGACCTGGCTCTTCGAGCCGTCCTACGACGACGAGTAGCCTGGCCGTCAGCCAGGGATGCATCCGACGTTGCGGAAGGGCGTGGCGGGGCGTAGGGAAGCCGCCTGCCATGTCCGAGAACAGCCAGCTCCTCGAAGCCGTCCGGAAAGAAGCCAAGCCGGGCCTCTGGTCCAAGGGCGTCAGCCTCGCGCGCGACGGGGCGGTGGCGCTCCAGTCGCGCTCGGGGTCGGAGGTCGAGCTGCGCGTGAAGGTGGCCGGCCGGGCCGTGGCCTTCACCGTCGTCCTCTATCCGGGCGACGAGGCGTGGGAGTGTGACTGCCCCAGCCCGGTGGACCCGTGCGAGCACGTCGTCGCTGCGGCCATCTCCCTGGACAAGGCGGAGAAGCAGGACGCGCCGCTGGAGGCGGTGGCGGAGCGCTGGTCGCGCGTGGTGTACCGCTTCACGCGCGTGGAGGGCGGGCTGCAGCTGCACCGGGTCCTCGCGCACGCGGACGGCACGGAGGAGCCCCTGGAGGACCTCACCGGCCGCCTCGCGAAGCCGCAGGGCGGGGCCACGCTCCAGGTGGAGCAGGTGGACCTGGTGATGGAGCGCCTGCTGGAGCGGCGCACCCGGGGGCCGCTCCTGGCGGAGAAGCTGGATGCGCTGCTGCGCGCCCTGGAGCCCGCGCGCAACGTGCTGTTGGACGGCCGGCCGGTGGCGGTGTCCAGCGAGGTGCTGCCCCCGCGCGCGAAGGTGGAGGACAAGGGCCAGCAGTGGGTCATCACCATCACGCGGGATCCGCGCATCACGGAGGTGGTGAGCCCCGGCGTGGGCCTCACGGCCGAGTCCCTGGTGCGCCTGGGCGAGACGGGGATGACGGGCGCGTGGCTCCAGAACCTGCCCATCGTGCGCACGTATTCGCCGGAGCAGCTGGGGGAGTTGTCCGCGAAGATCCTCCCCGAGCTGGGGCGGCGCATGCCGGTGGACATGCGCAGCCGCCGGTTGCCGGCGCTGGACCGGGACCTCAAGCCGCGCATCCTCCTGGAGCTGAACCAGCTCACGCAGGGGCTGTCGGTGCTGCCCACGCTGGTGTACGGCGCGCCGCCGACGGTGCGCATCGACAACGGGCGCATGGTGTACCTGCGCGGCGCGGTGCCGCTGCGCGACGAGGCCGCGGAGCAGAAGCTGCTCCACCAGCTGCGCGATGAGTTGAACCTGGTGCCCGGCCGCCGGCTCACGGTGCAGGGCCCGGAGATGATGCGCTTCGCGGACAAGCTGCGGAAGTTCCGCGGCGACCTGGGCGGCGACGCGGCGGGCATCGTCAGCCCGGACATGCGCCTCAAGCCGTCCCTGCGCGTGGAGGGTGGGGCGACGGTGTCGGGCGTGCCGGACGTGCGCTTCACGCTGGAGTTCGAGGTCGAGGGCGGCAAGGGCGGCGCGCGCACGGTGGACGCGGCGGCGGTGGTGCGGGCGTGGACGGAGGGCTTGGGGCTGGTGCCGCTGGATGGGGGTGGCTGGGCGCCCCTGCCGCGGGCGTGGCTGGACAAGAACGGGCAGCGCGTGGCGGACCTCCTGGCCGCGCGTCAGGCGGACGGCCGCGTCGCGAACCACGCGTTGCCGGAGCTGACCCAGTTGTGCGAGTCGCTGGAACAGCCGCCGCCTCCTGGGTTGGACAAGCTGGCCCCGCTGGTGGAGGGCTTCGAGAAGCTGCCGCCGCCGGTGCTGCCCGCGGAGCTCAACGCCACGCTGCGCGCGTATCAGCAGCAGGGCGTGAGCTGGCTGTCGTTCCTCAAGGGCGCGGGGCTGGGCGGCATCCTCGCGGACGACATGGGTCTGGGAAAGACGCTCCAGACCCTCTGCATCCTGGGCCCGAAGTCGCTGGTGGTGTGCCCCACGAGCGTGCTGCCCAACTGGGTGGCGGAGCTCCAGCGCTTCCGGCCGTCGTTGAAGGTCTGCGTGTATCACGGGCCTGGCCGCAAGCTGGACCCCACGGCGGACATCACGCTGACCACGTACGCGCTGTTGCGCCTGGACGCGCCGGTGCTGGGCGCGCCCACGTGGGAGGCGGTGGTGTTGGACGAGGCCCAGGCCATCAAGAACCCGGAGAGCCAGGTGTCGCGCGCGGCGTTCGGGCTCAAGGCGAACCTGCGGCTGGCGCTCAGCGGCACGCCGCTGGAGAACCGCCTGGACGAGCTGTGGAGCCTGATGCACTTCACCAACCCGGGCCTGTTGGGTGGGCGCCGCCAGTTCGAGGAGAAGACGGCGCAGCCCATCGCGGACGGCAAGCCGGGCGCGGCGGAGTCGCTGCGCCGCCGCATCCGGCCGTTCATCCTGCGCCGCCTCAAGCGGGACGTGGCGCCGGAGCTGCCGCCGCGCACGGACTCCGTGATGCACGTGCAGCTGGATGAGCGCGAGCGCTCCGTCTACGACGCGGTGATGGCCGCGACGCGCGCGGAGGTGGTCGCGCTGCTCAACGAGGGCGGCAGCGTGCTCAAGGCGCTGGAGGCGCTCTTGCGGCTGCGGCAGGCGGCCTGCCATTCCGCGCTGGTGCCGGGGCAGGTGGCGAAGACGTCCTCCAAGGTGCAGACGCTGGTGGACGCGCTGGAGACGGCGGTGGCGGAGGGCCACAAGGCGCTGGTGTTCTCGCAGTGGACGTCGCTGTTGGACCTCATCGAGCCGGGCCTCAAGGGTGCGGGCATCGGCTTCGAGCGGCTGGACGGCGCGACGGCGAACCGGGGCGAGGTGACGGCCCGCTTCCAGGGCCAGGACGGCGCGCCGGTGCTGCTCATGTCGCTGAAGGCCGGCGGCACGGGTTTGAACCTCACGGCGGCGGACCACGTGTTCCTGATGGATCCGTGGTGGAACCCGGCGGTGGAGGCGCAGGCGGCGGACCGCGCGCACCGCATCGGGCAGGAGCGGCCGGTGATGGTCTACCGGCTGGTGTCCCAGGGCACGGTGGAGGAGAAGATCCTGGGCCTCCAGGAGAAGAAGCGCGCCCTGTTCGAGGCCGCGCTCAGCGAGGCCGGGGGCGCTGCTGCGATTACCCGCGAGGATCTGCTCCAGTTGTTCGCGTGAGCCCGGCTGTCACGATGTCGCGGCCGGCATGAGCCCGGCTTGGGCCAGCAGACCCCGCACGCTTCGCGCCAACGCGATGTGTTCGGGGTTTGCCACCGTGAAGCGCTCAGGCGTGAGAACCATCAGCGTTCCTCTGCCCTCGACCTGCTCGACGTGGACAGGCTCGGGCAGTGGCGGCACCGTTCCGATGCGGCGCGAGAGGTACGTGATCCAGCCCAAGGAAAAGGGCGCCGAGACAGGCTCCCGGTATTGCCGCTCATATGCGTTCGACGTAGCCAGCGCCCAATCCGGGTCCCATGAAAGCACCATGGCCCTCACGGCTTTCGTCAGGACCGACACGGTGAGCACCCTGTCCGCATTGGGTCCACGCCAGGGGACCGTCAACACACAGTGGTTTGGAACCGCTGCCGAGTCCATGCCGCCATTGATGCGCATCGTTGCGCAGTCTCCAGCAGCCCCTCCATTATCGAACGAAAAGCGGAAGCCCAGCTCTTCAATGGGGGGCCCTCCAGGTTCGCGGTTCACACCGCGCTGGAACAACCCAGTGAGGGTGGGCACATCGGGCGGCATCAGCGGATGCTTGCGCGCATCCTTGCGGGACCTGGCGGGCTTGTACCAGTGCGAGAGGAATGGGTCGCACTCGGCCAGAAGCTCGAGAAGGCCTGCTGTGCGCCGGGCGCAGTCCTCGGGCGATTCCTTCCGAGCGCCCCAATACGCACCCGCGTAGTAGGTCTCAGGATAGCTCTCCGGTGCGGAGGTAGCGGTCACAGGTAATGCTCCTCACAGCGCTGGAGTATGCACGACTTCAATTTCCTTGATCCCCGCTCCATCGAGCAACTGTCGAATGGCGTCCGCGGCACGCTTCTCCGCGACATGCCATCGGATGGGGATGCCCGTACCGCGAACCCTGCCGAGCTGCCTCTGGGCCTGGTCAATGAGTCCCTGTGCTCCGGAGTGCCTGAACCAATCCTTGGGCTCCAGCCCATCGAAGAACTTCGCGTAACCGGGCCCCTTGGCTTCCAGCAACACGCCTTCCTTGAAGCCGTCGAACTTCACGCCTCCCACTTTCGTGCTCGTGCCTCCAACCCAGAACGCTTCGTCGGCCGGGTGCCCTGTAATCTGCTCCTGGTAGCGGCGCGCAGGGGGCTTCAGGGACTCGCTGGTTGGCCCCCACTGCCCGGGTCCATTGGAAGGCGGCGAACCCTGGGAGGCCGCGTTGGACCGCTGGAGGATGATGGCCGCCCCAGGGCCGCCGCTGAGCGCCGTCACTGCGCGCCCTGCTGGCACCGCGACTCGCTCGATTGCCAGCGCGCCCTCCGCCGACAGCGAAAGCACAGGCACCGAGATGTCCGCCCCCACCGCCATCCCCTTCAAGGTCCGCGTCGTGGCCGAGGCCGCGCCCCCGGTGATGAGCAGGCCCGTCATCAGCCGAGACACTTCGCGGATCTGCTCGCCACGGGTCATGGACCGGAAGCGCTCCCAGTACTCGGGCGATGACACGATGAGGGCCGTCACGCCCGCCGGCAGGTGGCTCAACCCCGCGATGCTGTCCACGGGACGGGTGAGCAACTGGCCCAGCGCGTGGTACAGCTCCACCAACGCATCCTCGGCTCCATCCAGGGTGCGGCTGATGACGTCCGCGTCGTCGTACACCTCCGCCAGCGGGCGCCAGTCCGAAGCCTGGAGCTGCGCGTCCACGGCGCGGAAGACACCGCCCTTGCCGCTATAGAAGCGGCCCAGCTCGAAGCCATGCGCGCGGAAGGCGCCGTCCTTCCACTCAACCGTTGCCACCTTCTGCTGAGTGCGCCCGGTGAGGGCCCACGCGAGGTAGCCGTCCGGTCGCAGCACCGCGATCCGCGCGCGGGAGAAGCGCTCCACCCGCCGCAGGAGCTCCTGCCGCGTGACTTCGCTTCCTTCCATTACCTCGCGAAGGATGAAGCCCGCTGCCATCCGAGGCGGGATGGTGCTCAACGTGACAGGCTTGCTCAGCAGCGCGTCCAGCAGTCGCGCCGCTTGCGTGGGCGTCAGCGAGGCCCCGACGGGACGCTCGTCCCTTGTCTCCAGCCCCGCGTTTGTCAGCAACTGCTCCCAGGTGTCCGGTTGCACGACTTCGGGAACGGTGACGCCCGCCATGACCGCTGTGCGAACGGGGCTTGCTCCCGTCACCACTTCGCGCACGGCCTTGCGGCGGTACAGGGGCGGTGCTTCCTCTGGGGACGTGACGCTCGGCACCGCAGCGGCCTCAAGCGGCGCCTCGTCGCTCGACATGCGCGCCGCAGGAGCATCCGCGGCTGCACGGGACGCGTAGCTCAGCGTTCTTCCGGGCCTGGGAGGCAACGAAGCACAGCCGGCGAAGAGGAGGGCCACGCACCCGAGCAGGACGTCAGCGCGCATTGTCCACCCCCAGCCCCACCGACGCGAAGACACCCGGACGCAGCGTCCCGTCACCTTCGGGGAACAGGAGCGTGCCTCCCGTGGCGACCGCGTAGAGCTTCCCTTCCATGATTCGCCAGCGCGCTTCCGCCGCGCCCAGATAGCGGGCTCCGGCCTGGCCCATGCCCACGCCCAACCCCTTCACCGCCAACTCCAGGCTGCGCTCCAGGAGCTGCACCGCCACGCGCCCGTCCCCATCCAGGCGGCCCCAGGAGAAGGACTCCACGCTCAGCGACAGCATCAGGTGCCGTTGCAGTCCGCGATAGCCCACGGCATCCCAGCCCACTCGCGCCTCGGTCTGGAGCGAGTACCCGTTCGGGAAGCGCGAGGAGGCCAGTGGCACGCCTTCCGAGCCCACGGGCTGGAACCTTGCGAGTTCATAGTCCGGGCCGAAGAAGCCTTGCCGGAAGCCACCGTGCTGTCTGCGTAACTCCAGGCGCAGTGACACATCCCACGTGGGGGCCACCGCATCCGCTCCCGCACCCAGCACCGCGCCCCAAGCGCCTCCAATGCCCGGCCGTCCTCCCCACCCCGCAAGCAGGTGCGCTTCCAGGCCCGGCCGCCTCAGCACCACCGCAGTCCCGTCCAGGTGCGCCAGCGTCACGGACGGCGCGCTTCCTCCAGCCCGTCCCCAATCACGCATGGCGGAGACTGCGAACGTGTAACGCCCCCGCGGATGACCGGCGCCAAAGACAACGCGCCCCACATCCAGCGCGACCTCCGCGCCCATCAATCGCGCGCCCAGGACATCCGAGGCGAAGGCCTCCGTGTAGAGCGGACCCGCGGTGCCCGTGAGGAAACCACCCGCCGGGTGGTAGTCCGGATTCGTCCGGTTGGAGTAGCGGCGCACCAGATGCGCCGACAGCAGGCTGTAGTCCTCCAGTGCGCCCAGCCACACGCCCACCGGTGTCGCGTCCGAACCCAGCTTGAGGCCGCGCACCCACTGGCCCCAGTCAGAGAGACTGTCCCAGTCCTCGCGCCGCACGCGGTTTGCGCCGTCCCACGCCCGCAGTCGGACAGGGGCACCCAGGTTGAGTCCGAGTTCCGGGCCGCCATCCAGGATGAGCGTGGGCTCCAGTTGAACGAAGCCTTCAGCCTCAGTGCCGTCCGAGCGTGGCAGAAACGCGAGCGTCGCCACCTCGAGCCTTGCCAGTGGAGACCAGGAACTGGAGGCAGAGGCTTCGGAGTCTGTCGACGCCGTGGCATCCCCTCGCATGGGAAGAAGCCATAGCCACAGCACCACCCACCAGCGGTGCTTCATCGCTCGCGCCTCCTGGCCGCACTCCGGTGTGGTGTGCAGAACCCGGTCATACCCGCCGGGTCCGACACATGCCTCCGAGGGCGCCTCAGGTGTCGAGAGGTTGCCCGGCGCTACTGCGTGGCGAACGTCACCGCCACCTTCGCGGCGTCCGGATCGCTGAAGCGCAGGAGGTCCTCTCCCTCCTGTACCAGCGCGTCGCGGTCGGCCTTCTTCACGGGCTCAAAGGGCTTGCACACCAGCGTCACGGTGCCCTTCTTGCGCTCGGTGCTCCACGAGCCCGCGACGTGTCCGTCCACCAGGAACACGTTGAGGACTCGCAGGTTCTTCGTGGACAGCTTCTCGCGGTGCTCCTCCGGGACCACGCGCGTGCGGTCCGCGTGGGACAGGATGAGGTTGTCGAAGTCCGGCAGGAAGCGCACCGGCGCGGGCGTGTCCTCGGGCGGGCGCGGGGCCTTGGGCAAATCGAAGAGGACGCGCTTCTTCGCGTCGCGGAACTCCACCAGCTTGCCGCGCACCTTCTCGAACGCGTCCTTCAGCGGCTTGATGCCGGACCAGGCCTGCATGTCCGCCACGGTGGCGGGGCCGAAGGCCGCCAGGTAGCGAAGCACCAACGGCGACGCGTCGTCGTCCGTGGAGAGCTTCTCGCCCAGCCAGGACTCCGCCAGCGTGAAGCCGGCGTTGCCGGGCCAGCCCCACTCCAGCCCCTCCTCGGGCACCTGCACGAGCGGCAACCCCAGCCGCGTGGCGAAGCCCATGGCCCGCTCGTCGCCGTCCACGTGGTGCTTCATCAGGTGCTCGCGCACCTCCTCGAAGGTTCGGGGCTCCTCCTGGAGGAAAGGCCTCGCCGTGGCCAGCAGTGCGGGCAGGTCCAGCGCCTCGGCGCGCTCCTTCAGCACCGAGCGCATCGCGGCGTTGAGCATGGGCTGGAAGAGGCCGCGGTAGCGCAGGTAGTCCTTCGCGGTCATCAGGTGCAGCGTGCCGCGCATCATCGTGCCGCGCGCCAGCTCGCGCTTCAGCGCCAGCTTCGTGAGCGTGTCGCGCTGGAAGCCCTGGAGGCGCGACCAGAGGGCCAGGTACGGCGGACGCGCGAGCTGGGCCTGCAGGCCCACCAGGTGCTCGATGGCGCGTGGCACGGTCATCTCCTCGCGCGTGAGCAGCAACTGGCGCGCGAGCGTGGCGCGGTTGAGGGCTCGGGTGGACAGGACTTCGTCGGGCATGCGCCCGAGCATACCCAGCGGCGTTCAGCGCGTGAGCGCGGGAATCACCTTCTCGCCGAAGGCCTCGATGAACCCGTCCTGCTCCCGCGTGACGTTGTGCAGGTAGAGCCGGTCGAAGCCCAGGCGCAGGTCCTCGCCCAGCCAGTCCACGTGCTGCTGGAGGCTGCTGGAGACGCGCAGCGGGCCGTCCAGGTCGTGCGGCTGCACCACGTCCGCGGCCTCCTGGAACTGCGCGGGCGTGCGCAGGTCCGTGAGCACGCTGTTGGCGAAGATGTTGGACGCCCACTGGTTGTACGCGCCTTCACGGGCGAGCTCTTCGTCCCTCGCGTACGACAGCTGCACCTTCAGGAACAGGGGCTTGCCCTCGCCGCCGCCTTCGCGGAACGCGTCCACCACCTGGCGCAGCTGCTCCGGCGGCCGCGCGGTGGTGATGAGCCCGTCCGCCCAGCTGGCCACCCAGCGGGCCGTCTTCGCCGTGACGGCGGCGCCCAGCAACAGGGGCATGTCCTTCGGGCGCGTGTAGAGCTTCGCCTCCTCCACGGTGACCAGCCCCCGGTGCGTCACCGTCTCGCCGCGGAAGAGGGCGCGCATGATGTCCACGCACTCCTTCAGGCGCGCGTTGCGCAGGTCCTTGGCGGGCCAGCCCGTGCCGGTGATGGCCTCGTTGAGGTACTGGCCGCTGCCGAGCGCCATCCAGGCCCGGCCGGGATACATCTCGTTCAGCGTGCCCAGCGCCTGCGCGACGATGGCCGGGTGGTAGCGCTGGCCCGGCGCCGTGACGGAGCCGAAGGACAGACCCGTGGTCGCGAGCGCCGCGCCCATGAACGCCCAGGCGAAGCCGCTCTGTCCCTGCGCCTCCGTCCACGGGTGGAAGTGGTCGGAGTTGAGCGCGGCCTGGAAGCCCACGGCCTCCGCCTTCTGGCAGAGGCGCAGGAGTTCACTGGGCGCGAACTGTTCGTGTGACGCGTGGTAGCCGATGAGGGGCATGGGTGCGTCCACCCTGAAGCCGGCGCGGCCCGCCCGGGAGGCTGGTCCTCGCGCGAGTGTTCGCTGAACGAAGCCCGCCTGCCCTCGGGTGTGGGGTTCCGCACGGCGCGCGGACGGCACCGGATGCCTCCTGGGAGCGGAGGGCTCATGGAAACGGGATGATTGAAGACCTCTGGTACAAGAACGCGATCGTCTACTGCCTCGACGTCGAGACGTTCATGGACGGCAACGGCGACGGCGTGGGGGACTTCAAGGGCCTCAAGCGCAAGCTGGACTACCTGGCGGGCCTGGGCATCACCTGCCTGTGGCTGTTGCCCTTCCAGCCCACGCCCAACCGCGACAACGGCTACGACATCCTCGACTACTACGGCGTGGATCCGCGCCTGGGGGACCTGGGTGACTTCGTGGCCTTCACCCACGAGGCCCGGCTGCACGGCATCCGCGTCATCATCGACCTGGTGGTGAACCACACGTCGGATCAGCACCCGTGGTTCCAGGCCGCGCGCAAGGACCCCCACAGCCGCTACCGCGACTACTACGTCTGGTCGAAGAAGCGGCCCAGGGACGCCAACAAGGGCATGGTCTTCCCGGGCGTGCAGCCCTCCACCTGGACGTACGACAAGGAGGCACGCCTCTGGTACTTCCACCGCTTCTTCGACTTCCAGCCCGACCTCAACGTGGCGAACCCGGAGGTGCGCGAGCAGATCCTCAAGATCATGGGGTTCTGGCTGGAGCTGGGCGTGTCCGGCTTCCGCGTGGACGCGGTGCCCTTCCTGGTGGAGCTGAAGGGCCTGAAGAACCCGGGCGTGAAGAACCCCTACAAGCTGCTGGAGGAGATGCGCGAGTTCCTGTCGTGGCGAAGGGGCGACGCCATCCTGCTCGCGGAGGCCAACGTCACCATGGACGAGGTGATGGAGTTCTTCGGCGACAACGACCGAATGCAGCTGGTGTTCAACTTCCTGGCGAACCAGAACTTCTACCTGGCGCTCACGAAAGGCGACGTCACGCCGCTGGTGCAGGCGCTGAAGTCCGCGCCCAAGCTGCCGCATACGGCGCAATGGGCGAACTTCCTGCGCAACCACGATGAGCTGGACCTGGGCCGGCTGTCGGACGCGGACCGGCAGGCGGTGTTCCAGGCGCTGGGGCCCGACAAGGACATGCAGCTGTATGACCGCGGCCTGCGCCGGAGGCTCGCGCCGATGCTGGACGGGGACCGCCGCCGCATCGAGCTGGCGTACAGCCTGATGTTCTCACTGCCGGGGACGCCGGTGGTCTGGTACGGCGACGAGCTGGGCATGGGGGAGAACCTGGCGCTGGCGGAGCGGCAGGCGGTGCGCACGCCCATGCAGTGGAGCCCGGAGCCGCACGGCGGCTTCACCCTGGCCGAGACGCCGGTCAAGCCCCTGGTGTCGGACGGCCCGTTCGGCTTCCGGCAGGTGAATGTGGCGCAGCAGCGCCGCAACCCGGGCTCGCAGCTCAACTGGACGGAGCGCATCATCCGCGCGCGCAAGGAGTGCCCGGAGCTGGGGTGGGGCGCGTGGAAGGTGCTGCGCACGGGCAACAAGGGCGTGCTGGCCATCCGGTACGACTGGAAGGGCAACGCGATGGTGGTGCTGCACAACCTGTCGTCCAAGCCCTGCACGGTGAAGCTGGACCCCGGCGGCGGCGAGCCCTGCACGCTGTTCAACGTGCTGACCGAGGCCCACTCCGAGCCCGTGGACGGCCAGCGCCACGTGCTCATGCTGGAGGGCTACGGCTACCACTGGTACCGCGTGGGACACGAGAACCCGGCGCGCAAGCACCGGACGGAGCCGCTGCCCTGAAGTGGAGGGGAGCGGCTCCGCCGGTGTCACCGGGACCGCGGCCTCAGTTCAGCTCCACCTTCTGGAAGAGCCGCTCCGGCGGGGCGACGCCGTCGGAGAAGTCCAGGATGATGGTGGCGTAGGAGGGGTCGTACCAGCCGCCGTAGAGCACCTGGTCGTGGCCCAGGCCGCGGAAGTCACCCACCAGCATCCGGTTGGCCAGCAGCGCCGGGTAGTAGCTCACGCCCTGCGCCTCGCTGTAGCGCACCTCGGCGGGCGCGACGCCGTCGAGGAAGTCCGCGATGAGCATGGCCGTGCCCGTGGTGCCGTTGTTCACCAGCAGCAGCTGGTCGTAGCCCAGGCCGCGGAAGTCACCTGCCGCCTGGTTGTCGTCCGCGTCCATCAGGCCGTCCAGCAAGGGGAAGGCGCCGGACGCCTCCTCGTAGCGCACCTGTGCCGGGCCCACGCCCGCGCTGAAGTCGAGGATCTTCACCCGCGCCCCCGTGCCGGAGCGGTTGAGGCAGAGCACCTGGTCGTAGCCCCGGTGCTGGAAGTCACCGACGTAGAGCTTGTCGTCCGGCTCGGAGCAGTCCTCGAAGGAGTTCGGCGCGGTCCAGGACTCCTGGTAGCCGACCTCCGCGGGAGCCACGCCGTCGCTGAAGTCGGCGATCATCACGCGCCCACCCGTGCCGGAGCGGTTGAAGAACAGCACCTGATCATGGCCCCGGTGGAGGAAGTCGCCCGCGAGCTGGAGGTCCTCCGGATCATGCCAGCCGTCGAGCAGGCCGCTCAGGCCCCAGGGCTCGAGGTAGCGCACCTCCGCGGGGGCGACGCCGTCGCGGAAGTCGGCGACCATCACCCGGCCGTTCAGGCCGTCGGTGTTGATGAAGAGCATCTGATCGTAGCCCAGGCCGCGGAAGTCACCCACCAGCTTGATGTCGCTGGGGTTGTGCCAGCCGTTGAGCAGGCCGGACGCGTTCCAGGCCTCCTGGTAGTGGGTGTTGGGGAAGCCGTTGGCGTTGACGTAGCCGGAGACGCTCACGCGCGGGCCGTAGCCCGAGCCGTCAATGGCGATGAGCTGATCCGCGCTGCCCGTGCCCGCGAAGACGCCCGCCTTGTAGACGGAGGGCATGGCCAGCCGGAACGTCTTGGGCGCGTTGACGAGCAGCGGGCTGTTGCGGCCCTGCTGATCCAACGCGTAGATGCGCAGCGTGTGCTCCTGGCCGTCCACGTAGACGTCCGGGATGCGGAAGGAGAAGCCGTTCGCGCCGGACGCCATGGGGTAGGCGGTCTTCACGTCGGAGCGGTAGAGGTTGGCCACCACGTTGCCCACGGAGGCCGGGTTGCCGTCGATGGAGTAGTAGACAGGGATGGACACCGCGGGCGAGTCCAGGTCCAGCGCCCAGCCCGTCACCGTGCCGTCATTCGAGATGTTGTCGAGCGTGCCGAACGCGCCCGGCAGGTTGAACGTGCGCGGCGAGCCCGTGAGCAGCGGGTTGTACTGGCCCTGCACGTCAATGCCGTAGACGTAGAGCGTGTGGTTCTGGCCGTCGCGGTAGTACGCGGGCATGGGGAAGTAGAACCCGTGGTTGCCCAGGATGCCGTCATACGCGGTGTTGACGTCCGGGCGCGCGACGTTGGCCACCGCGGAGCCGCCGTACGTGCCGCCGGAGCCCGCGGGCCCGTCGATGTAGATGTGCACGGTCGCGGAGACTTCCGGTGACGCGGTGTCGAAGGTCCAGCCCTTCACGTAGCCGGTGGAGGTGATCTCCTCGAAGTTGCCCTTCATCTCGCCGGGATACATGGACGCGGCGGATGCGACGTCACCCGTGCTCAGGCCGCTGCGCTGGCCAATGGACTGTCCGCCCTTGGTGCGGATGGTCTGCATGGGGGCACCGGTGACGGGGTCGGGCCTGCCGAACGCCGTGGTGCCGTAGTGCATGATGGACCCGAAGTCATAGGCCCCGAAGTCGTCGCCGTTGCTGATCTGCTGCTCGAAGTTGTGCTCCTTGCCGGACTCGATGTTGTCCCAGAGGATGTCGATGAAGTCGTTGCGGTCCTCGCGGCTCTGCTCGTGCCAGAAGCCGATGGCGTGGCCCAGTTCGTGGATGACGGCGCCCAGCCCGCACGCGCCCTCCAGCGTGATGAACTGCCGGCCGCCCTGGCGTCCCACGGCCGACGTGCAGCCCTGGCCCTTCACGAAGTAGACGTGGTCGGTGGAGGAGGGCGTGGAGGCGGAGATGGGGACGAAGCGCAGGCCCGTCTTGCGCTGCCAGTGCCGGATGGCGTCGTTGACGACGTAGTTGTCGTCCAGCGAGCCGTAGACGTGGACGTACGGGACGACGCCGTTGGGCCAGCGCTTGCTGCTGCCGGTGACCTGGATGCTCTCCGCGGAGACGCGGTTGGCGGCCTGGGCCTTCACCTTCGGTGACTCGCGCTCCACGTCCTCGACGGTGCCGAGGACGATGTCTCCTTCGAAGATGGCGAGGCCGTTGACGGCTTCGTATTTCACCTCGCGTGCTTCGGCCTTGGGGCCGATGCGGACCCACGCGGAGCGTACGCCGGAGATGGCGGGCGCCTGCGGGGCGGGCGTGGGTGGGGTGGCGGGGCCGGCGGCGTCATCCGGGCGGCAGGCGGTGCCAAGGCAAGCCACGGCCGTGAGCGCCCGGATCCACCGGGCGTGCTGGTTGCTGCGCATGTGGGAATCCCCCTCGTCGGGAGTCGTGGTGACTCGCGGTGCAATACGCAGGGACCCGTGGAAGTTGGTCGTGCGGTGGAGAAGATTCCTGCGCTAAGGGGAGCCTCCGCCATGAGTCCCGCGCCTTCCGAGTCACTGTCTCCTCCGCGTGCCGCGCCGCGCTGCGCGCTCGCGTTCGCCGTGCTGTACGCCTGCTACGAAGCGCCGGAGGGCATCGGCGGCCGGCTGCTGGGGAGCTTCGTGGTGGCGGCGGTGCTGATGACGCTCTTCCACGCGGTGGCCTGGGGCGTGGGACGGTGGCTGGGCTACCGCAATGGCTTTCATGCGTATGCGCTGGAATGGAGGGGCTCCGCGCTCGCGCGGGCGCTGGCGGTGATGCTGGTGCTCAAGCCGCTGTCCGTGCTGGCGGGCGTGGCGCTGGGCGTGATGCGCGTGCAGCCGCTGGCGAATCCCCAGTCGGGGACGGCGCTGCTGGTGGCGGCGCTGGGCGTGCTGGTGTCCACGTTCATCCCGTCGGTGGCGGAGGACATCGTGGCGCGGGGCTTCTGGTACCGCGCGTGGCCGGTGGCGGGGCAGGGCGCGGGCTACGTGGCCCTGTCCGCGGGCGTATTCGTCCTCACGCACGTGTACCGGCTGGGCAACGGTCCGCTGGAGTGGCTGATGTTGTTCTGCACGGGCCTGGCGTACGCGGCGGCGGTGGCCCGCACGGGCTCGCTGTGGGGCGCCGTGGGCCTGCACTGGGGATGGAACCTGGCGAACAGCCTGCTGGACCTGCAACTGGACGTCACGGCGGTGGGGCAGGGCGGACGCGTGCTGTCCACGGTGACGGGGTTGGTGGCGCTGGGGCTGGTGGTGGTGCTGCCGAAGCGACGCAGCCCCGCGGTGTAGGTGGCGGGTTCCCGCGCTTCGGGTTACAGACCCGAGGGAGGAGGCTCGCGATGCCCGCTCCCCTGACGCGGCGGCCGGAGACGAAGTCGTTCAGCATCGAGGACCTGCTCGACCGCGTGCGGCGGGGCGAGGTGCGCATCCCCGACTTCCAGCGCCCCCTCCGGTGGACCGCGGACGACGTGCGCGACCTGCTGGACAGCGTGTACCGGGGCTATCCCATCGGGACGCTGCTGTTCTGGCGCCGGGACGCGCCCGCCGCCAACGTCAGCTTCGGCCCCGTGCGCATCGACGCGCCCTCCACCAGCCAGGGGCTGTGGGCCGTGGATGGACAGCAGCGCGTGACGGCGCTCGCGGGCGTGCTGCTGCATCCGTCCTATGGTGACGAAGCGGGCCGCGACGACTTCCACCTGTACTTCGACCTGGAGACCGGGGAGCTGCACGCGCCTCCGGCCGAGGGCACGGTCTTGCCGCACTGGCTCCCGATGAACGAGGTGCTGGACAGCGAGTCGCTGCTCCACTGGCTCAACCGCTACCCGGGCCGTGAGGCTCACCCGGAGCACCTGCGCGCCGCCATCCGCCTGGGCAAGGCCGTCCGCGAGTACCAGGTGCCCGCCTACGTCGTGGACACGGCGGACGAGAAGGTCCTCCGCGTCATCTTCAAGCGCCTCAACACCGCGGGCCGTCCGCTCACGGATGAAGAGGTCTTCAACGCGCTGTACGTGGGTTCGCGCTCGCTCAGCCTGGAGTCGGTGACGCAGGGGCTGCGGGAGCTGGGCTTCGGGAGCATCCCGGAGTCACTGCTGCTCAGGGCCGTGCTGGCCGTGCGCGGCCTGGACTTCACGCGCGGCTACCAGGAGCAGCTCAACCCGGACGACGAGCTCACGGAGACGGTCCGCCGCACGGACCGGGCGCTCCGGGACGCCATCGTGTTCCTCAAGCGCGATGCGTTCATCCCGCACCTCAAGCTGCTGCCCGCGCCGGAGAACTCGCTGGTCCTGCTGACGCGGTTCTTCCAGCTGCACCCGGAGCCGTCACCGCGTTCGCGCGAGCTGCTGTCGCGCTGGTTCTGGCGCCACATCGTCTTCGGCGGTTGGGAGCTGAAACCCGCGGAGGCCCTCCAGATCTTCTCGGCGATCCGCTCCGATGAAGAGCGCTCCCTCCAGGCGCTGCTGGCCCAGGTGCCGCCTCCGCTCATCCGCTGGTGGATGGAGACCGGCATGCCGGTCATCCCCAACTCCACCGTGCGGCCTCCGCTGGTCCTGCGCATCGCGATGCTGTCCCTCCAGCCGCGCGACCTGCTGACGGGCGCGGTGCTGGACCCGGGAGAATTGCTGGAGCAGCCGGCAGAGGGCTTCCACCCCATTCTTCCCCCGGATGGCGCGTGGTGGACCGGGCCATGGGGCCCCGACCGCCGAACGGCCCGACGCGTGATGGATGGGACCTTCAACTTCCTCTTCCATCCCCACGTGCCGGGGAACTCCTTCATCCGGCTGCTCACCGCGCGGTCCCCTCCAGCCGAGGAGATCCTCCACAGCCATGGGCTCACCGAGCAGGCCCTGGACGCGCTGAGGCGCCAGGAGGGGCTGGGCTTCCTCCACCTGCGCCAGGCCGTGCTGGAGCCGGTCCTGCGCAACTTCATGGAAGCGCGCACGCGCTGGGACGACTCGGACCGGCCTTCGCTCCAGTCGATGATCATCGACGACGATGAGGACTGACATGGACTCCAAGCCCCCCGTGTCCACCACCGGCATCCTCGACGTCCTCCTCGGCGACGTGCACGCCGGCACGCTCACGCTGCTCGCGGACGAGCGCATCGAGTTCAGCCTCTCCGAGGACTACCGCCAGCGCTACCCGCGCCCCGTGCTGGGCCAGTTCTTCGAGGACGACCTGTCGCGCCGCCACACCAGCCGCATGCGGCTGCCGCCGTTCTTCTCCAACCTCCTGCCCGAAGGGCCGCTGCGCGACCTCATCTCCGAGCGCCAGCAGATCGCCCGGCAGCGCGAGTTCTTCTTCATCGCCCACCTGGGCGCGGACCTCTCCGGCGCCGTCATCATCCGCCCCGCGGGCGAGCTCGCCGGCCACGACGCGCCCCTCGTGGACGTCCCCACCGAGCCCGCGTCCGACGGGGAGCCGCTGCGCTTCTCGCTCGCGGGCGTGCAGCTCAAGTTCTCCATGCTCCGGCGCGACCGGGGCATGACGCTGCCCATGGGCGGCCTGGGCGGCGATTGGATCGTCAAGCTCCCGGACAACCGCTACGACCGCGTGCCGGAGAACGAGCTGTCCATGATGACCTGGGCCCGCGCCACCGGCATCGACGTGCCGGAGCTGCAACTGCTCCCGGTCTCCGACCTGCACGGCCTCCCGGAGGGCATCACCCTGCGCGAGGACCTGGCGTACGCCATCCGCCGCTTCGACCGGCCGTCCCCCGGCCGCCGCGTGCACATGGAGGACCTGGCGCAGGTGCTGGGGCTGTACTCCGACGAGAAGTACAAGAAGTACAACTACGAGACCATCGCCAACGTGCTGCTCAAGGTCGCGGGCCTGGACGCGCTCCAGGACTTCCTGCGGCGGCTGGTGTTCATCGTCGCGTGCGGCAACGGCGACGCGCACCACAAGAACTGGTCCCTCTACTACCCGGACGGCACGCACCCCACGCTGTCGCCCGCGTACGACTTCGTCTCCACCATCCAGTACATGCCGCAGGACCAGCTCGCGCTGAACCTGGCGAAGTCCAAGCGCTTCGAGGACGTGTCCCTCCAGAGCTTTGAACGGCTGGCGCGCAAGCTGGGCCTGCCCGACGAGGACGTCCTGCCGGTGGTGAAGGGCGCTGTCGAGGTCGCGCTCGACGCGTGGACCACGCTGCGCGCGGACCTGCCCATGCCGGAGCTGTTCAAGCAGCGCATCGAGGAGCACTGGAAGCGAGTCCCGCTGCTCCAGGGCAACGTGAAGCGCAGCGCGGGCGAGCTGCGCCAGACAGTGAACGCCTTCTTCACCCTCTACAACGAGCTGCCCCGCCTGGGCCCCGGCAGCGACGCCTGCACCCGCGAGGCCCTGCGGCGTTTGTCTCCGCTGCCTCCCTCGCCGCGCGTGCTGGACCTGGGCGCGGGCACCGGACGGCAGTCGCTGGTGCTCGCGAAGGAGCTGGGCACCCGCGTCACCGCCGTCGACCTGCACCGGCCCTACCTGGACCGGCTGGAGCGCGAGGCCCGCGAGCAGGGGCTGTCGGACGCCATCGTCACGCGCCAGGAGGACATGAGCGCGCTGTCGCTGCCGCCCGGCTCCGTGGACCTGCTCTGGTCCGAGGGCGCCATCTACGTGGTGGGCTTCGAGCAGGGCCTGCGCCAGTGGCGGCCGTTGCTCGCCCCCGGCGGGTTGGTGGCCGTCACCGAGTGCACCTGGCTCACCGACGTCCGTCCCCCGGAAGCCGTGCGCTTCTGGTCCGCCGGGTACCCGTCCATGGGCAGCATCGCCCAGAACCGCGCCACGGCCGAAGCCGCGGGCTTCACGGTGCTGGACACCTTCGCGCTGCCCGCGTCCGCGTGGTGGGACGACTACTACACGCCGCTCCTCCAGCGCATCGACCGGCTGCGCCCCACCGCGGACGCGGCCCTGCGGGAGGTCATCGCGGCGGCGGAGCAGGAGGTGAACCTGTACCGCCGCCACGGGGACAGCTATGGCTACGTCTTCTACCTGCTGCGTTCGCGCGAGTCCTGACGCCACGGACCCAGGTGGCGCGGAAGGGGACGAACGGGGAGGATGGGGCGCCCATGCCGGCCTCCGCCCCCCGCGCCGTCCCTGATGAGGCCGCGCCCACCGACGCCTCGCTGACGTTGCTGAGCATCCCCGGCACGACGCAGGCGGAGGTGGACACCTACTGGCTGAAGCACGTGTATCAGGGCGACCGGCTGCCCCAGCTCACCCTGCGCGCGGTGGTCCTGGGCGCGGGGCTGGGAGTGCTCACCTGCGCCACCAACCTCTACGCGGGCCTGAAGACAGGCGTGGCGTTCGGCGTGGCCGTCACCGCCGCGCTGCTCGCGTCCGCGGCGCATGGGGCACTCCGGCGCTTGAGTCCCCGCGTCGCCGGAGCTCCGCTGTCGCTGCTGGAGCTGGGGTGCGCGCAGACGGTGGCGTCGTCGGCGGGGTACGCGACGGGCGGCGCGCTCGTGTCGGTGCAGGGGGCGTGGCTGCTGACGACGGGGCACCACCTGCCCGGCGTGACGCTGCTCGCGTGGACGTTCCTTTTGTCCGCGCTGGGCGTCCTGTTCGCGGTGCCGCTCAAGCGGCAGCTGGTGGACCGGGAGCAGCTGCCGTTTGCGTCCGGGACGGCCGCGGCGGCGACGGCTCGCGCGCTGCACTCGGGCGGTGAGGCGGCGGGGCCCCGGCTGCGGATGCTGGGCGTGGGAGGGCTGTTGGCGGGGGCGTTGACGCTCGCGCGCGATGGCTTCGGGCGCGTGCCGTATGCGTATGCGTTTCCCGGGACGCTGGGCGGCGTGTCGCTGGAGCGGCTGGGGTTCGCGCTGGAGACCGGGTTGATGCCGGTGGGCGGAGGCGCGCTCCTGGGAGTGCGTGTCACCGCGTCCATGTGGCTGGGGGCGCTCGTCGTCCACGCCGTCGTCGCGCCTCGGCTGATGGCGGCGGGCGTGGTGGCTCCGGATGGGGACTTCCTCGCGTGGGCGCTGTGGCCCGGGGCGGCGGCGCTCACCACCGCATCGCTGTTGCAGTTCGCGCTCCAGGCCCGCGTCTGGGGACGTGCGCTGCGAGGCCTGCGCGGGCCGCGTCAGGCGCCGCATCCCATTGAAGCGCTCCAGGTGCCCGGGCGGTGGTGGGCCGCGGGGATGCTGGTGCTGACGCCCGCGACGGTGGCGCTGGCGCGCGTGGGGTTCGATGTGCCGGTGCCGCACGCGCTGCTCGCGGTGGCGCTGTCGTTCGTGCTGTGCCTCATCTCCTGTCGCGTCACGGGCGAGACGGACGTGAGCCCCGTGGGCGCGCTGGGGCAGGTGACGCAGCTCACGTATGGCGTGCTGCTGCCCGGGGACATCCGCGCGAACCTGGCGACGGCGGGCATCACCGTCAACGCGGCGTCTTCGTCCGCGGATCTGCTCACGGACCTGAAGGCAGGGCACCTGCTGGGTGCCCACCCGCGCCGGGTGTTCCTGGCGCAGCTGTTGGGATGTGTCGTGGGCGCGCTGGTGGTGGTGCCGCTGTTCTACCTGTTGGTGCCGGAGCCGTCCGTGCTTGGCTCGGAGCGCTTTCCGGCGCCGGCCGCGACGGTGACGGCGGGCGTGGCGCGAGTGCTGGCGTCGGGGCTGGAGGCCGTCTCCGCGGACCTGCGGATCGCCATGGCCTGGGCCGCGGGGGCGGCGGCCGCCCTGACGCTGGGCGAGCAGGCGTTGCCGGAGCGCTTCCGCCGATGGATGCCGTCCGCCGTGGGGATGGGGCTCGCGTGCCTGCTGCCTGCCTCCACGTGCCTGGGGTTCTTCCTGGGCGGGCTGGGGTGGGAGCTGGCCCGGCGGTGGCGGCCCGCGTCTGAAGGGGCGGGTGTGACGCTGGCGGCCGGGCTCATCGCGGGCGAGGGCCTGGTGGGGGTGGGCATCGTGCTGGCGCGGGCGCTCTGGTAGCCTGCGGGCGTCCCCATGCGCTGTCCGGTCTGCCACCGCCGCCTCGCTCCCGGCGCGGCGTGTCCCGTGAATGGCGTCGTCGCCGCGTCCGGTCTTCCCCTGGAGCCGCTGGCGTTCCCAGACGCCCCCGGCCTGTCCGGTGCCACCCTGTTGGGCGTGGGGGGCTTCGCCCACGTCTTCACCGCGGTGCGCGAGGCGGATGGCCGAGAGGTGGCCCTCAAGGTGGGCCTGGGGCCGCACCACGCGCGCTTCGCCCACGAGGCGGAGGCGCTCCGGCGCGTGGGGCCGCCCACGGTGCCCGAGGTGCTCGAAGTAGGGCGGGTCGGGGGACGGCCATTCCTCGTGCAGGAGCTGTTGCGAGGACAGACGCTCGCGGCGTGGATGGCGGCGCTGCCCGGGACTGGCGCTGCGTCCGTGGCGCGGGTGCGCGAGCTGCTGACGGGGCTGTGCCTGGCGGTGGCGCGCGTGCACGCGGCCGGCGTGGCGCACCGGGACCTCAAGCCGGAGAACATCTTCCTGCGCGAAGGTGGCGCGCTGAGCCTCCTGGACTTCGGCCTCGCGCGATGGGCGGGCGAGGGGCCCGCGGAGGAGGCGGGGAACCGCGCGGGCACGACGGTCTACATGGCGCCGGAGCAGTGCCTCGACGCACGCGAGGCGGGCACGGCGGCGGACATCTACGCGTTGGGCGTCCTGCTCTTCGAACTGCTCACGGGCACTCCGCCGTTTCATGGCACACCGGACGAGGTGCGCGAAGGCCACGTGAGTCAGCGTCCTTCGCGTGTGTCGGAGCGGGCCTCCGTCCCGGGGGCGTTGGACGCGGTGGTGGCGCGGTGTCTGGCCAAGGCGCCAGCGGAGCGGTTCGCGAGCGCCGAGGAGGTGCTCTCCGCGTTCGAGGCCGCGTGCGCGGAAGGGGCCGCGCTGCCTGGGGTGGCCAGGGGGAACGACGCGCGACCGGCGCAGGCGCTGGCGACGTTCTCGGGAGCGCGGCCGGTGGCGATGCTGGGGTTGCGCACGGCCGCGTCGGTGGAAGGGCTGACGGCCTCGCTGGAGCCGTTCGGAGGCGTGCTGGCGCGGGTCGCGGCGGGGGGCTACCTGATCGTCTTCTGCGAGTCATTGTCGGCGGAGGCGAACGTGCGCGCGGGCGCGCTCGCGGCGCGGCGGCTGGTCGAGTCCGGTGAGGCCTCGGCGGTCCTGCACGCCGCGGTGCTGTACGTGCATCCAGGCACCACGCTGCCGCGCATCGCCGGTGCGGCGCTGGAGCGGCCGGAGACAGGGTGGGCCCGGATGGCTGCGCCGGGCGAAGTGCGGGTGACGCCGGAGGCGGTCGCGCGGATGGAGCCGGGTTGGCTCGAGCCCGTCACGAGCCATGCGGACGGCGAAGCAGGGCCCGCGACCGCGCCTGAGGAAGGTGCGGCCTTCCGTCTGCGGCTCCACGATGAAGAGGGCGCGCGCGTCGATGGAGAACCTCCTCCGTTCGTGGGCCGCGACGCGTTGCTGGACGCGCTGGCCTCGGACGCGGAGCGGAGCCTGTCGTCCTCGCTGCCGGGTCTGGGGGTGCTCACCGGCGAGGTGGGCCATGGCAAGACGCGGCTCTTCAAGGCGCTCGCGTTCCGGCTGGAGTCCGCGGGCCACGCGCGGGTCATCCGCCTGCGCGCGCCGCCTCCGGACGCGTCGGTGTCCAACTCCCTGCTGGATGCACTGCGCGCCGTCGTGGGGCGCCCCTCCGCGGAGCCTCGCGTCCTGGCCGACGCGTTGCTCGCCCAGGCCCGTGAAGCACCGCTCGCGCTGCTGCTGGATGATGCGCACCTCGCGGATCCGCAGAGCCTGGATGTGGTGGAGCGCGCCACGCTCGACGGGAACCAGGCGCCCCTGTGGATTGGCCTCGCCGGACGTCCTTCGCTGCTGGGCCTGCGCCCGCACCTGGGCGAGCGCAGCGCCCGCCCCTCGCACCATCCGCTGCCGCCGCTGCCGCCAGAAGCCAGCCGCGCGGTGCTGCTCCACCTGCTGCGCCCGGCCGAGCACATCCCCGAGCCCGTGCTCGCGCGCCTGGAGCAACTGGCGCAGGGCGTGCCCCTGTCCCTCGTCGAACTCGCGCGCGCACTCCGCGCCGCCGGGGCCCTGCGTTCGGCGCCGGGGGGCGGGTGGTACGTCGCCCCGGATGCGCTGCTGGACGTCTCCGTCACGCCCCTGTTCGAACGGCTGGCCCCGCGCGTGCTCGCGGCCCTCCCCGAAGCCCACCGCGTGCTCGCGCGGCTGTGCGCGGTGCTCGGCACGGAGGTGGACGTCGCGCGGGTGGACGCGGCCCTGCGCCACCTGGCCTCCGGTCCGGAGCTGTCGCGTGCCGCGGTCCTGGACGCGGGCGCAGGCCTGCAACGGCTGGCGCGCGCGGGCCTCCTGCGCCCCATGAGCCCGGGCCGCTTCGCCTTCCGCCACCCCCTGCTGCGCGAGGCATTGGAAGCGCTGCTGCCTCCCGCCCCCCGCCGCGCGCTGCACGCCGCCGCGCTCAAGGCCAGCGTGGGCGACGACGTGGCCGAGCGCCGCCGCCGTGCACACCATGCCGCCGTCTGCGGCGCCCACCTGGAGGCCGCGCGCGACCACCTGGCCCTGGCGGAGGAGGCCCGCGCCGGACACCTGCCCGTGGAGGCGGAGCAGCACTACACGCGCGCGCTCGCGCTGCTTCCGGAGTCCGACGATGCGCGCCGCGCCCAGGCGCTCGCGGGGCGGGGCAAGGTGCGCCACCGCCTCCAGCGCTTCCGGGAGAGCCTCGCGGACCTCTCCACCGCGCGCGCCCTGGCCCGCACCCGGGGCGACGCGGCGCTCGAGGTGGACCTGCTGCTGGAAGAGGCCACCGCGCGCGACTGGATGGAGGACTCCGAGGGCTCCGCCACCTGCACTCGCGAAGCGCTCGACGCCATCGAGCTCCTGGACGCGCCGCGCCTGTCCCTGCGCTGTGGCCTGGCCCGGGGCCGCATGCACGTGCGCCAGGGCGAGTGGGCCGCCGCGGCCCGCGTGCTCACCTCCACCGCCGAGGGCGCCGAGCGCGCCAGGGACCACGAGACGCTGGTCGTATCGCTGGCGCTGCTGGGCGCGGCGCTCACCTTCCTGGACCGCGCTCCGGAGGCCGCCCAGCGCTTCGACGAAGCCCTGGAGCGCTGCGAGGCCGCGGGCGACGGACTGCACAAGGCCGCCGTGCTGAGCAACCGCGTCCTCCTGTGGCTTCGCCAGGGGGACGTGCCGCAGATGGAAGCGGACCTGCGCCGCGCCATGGCCCTGGGCCGCGAGCTGGCCCACGCGCAGATGGAGCGCTGGTCCACGTTCAACCTCGCGGAGGTCCTCTACATGCAGGGCCGCCTGGACGAAGCGCTGCCCCTCGCGCAGCGCGCGCACGAATTGGGCGTGCGCTTCTTCCGCGAACACCCCGTGCCCGTGGACGCGCTGCTCATCGCCCGCATCCAGGCCGCCTCTGGAGATGAGGCTGCCGCCGCCCGTCAGCTCGCCTGGATAGCGGAGCGCTGTCCGCCGGAATCCCTTCCGCCCACCACCATCATGCGGCGGCTCGTGGAGCTCCAGGTCCGTCAGCAGTCCACCGGCGTCTTCCACGCGATGGATTGGACCGCCCTCCACACGGAAGCAGAGGCGCTGGCGTCACCGGATGAGAAGGCGGAGATCCTCCTGCAGGCCACCGGCATCGCGCGCCGCACGGGCGCGTTGGACGAGGCCCGCGCGTGGCTCGAGCGCGCCGCGCCCGCCGTGGCGGAAGCCCCGCTGTGGGCTGCGCGTTTCCACGCATTGCGTGCCGCGCTCTCACCCGCAGCGCTGTAACGGAAATCGTTACACGGCGCCGCTCCCGTAACCTTTCACGCTACAGGGAGACAAGAAGGCCGCGCCTGGGGTTTCCTTCCCTTCCGTTTCCAATTCCTGCCCAAGGAGTCTTCGCGCGATGGCCTCCTCCGTCCTCCGAGTCCCCTGGTGTTTCCTGTTGCTGGCCCTGACCGGCTGCGAGCCCTCGCTCCCGCAAGGCACCGACGTCAGTCCTGACGCGGCGCTCGGCACGAGCAAGTCGGACATCCGCATCGCCAACTCGCTCACGACGCAGGAGTTGGTGACCAATGCCATCGCCGCGAACCACGACGCGAACGAGGCCCTGGCCACGCACTCGCTGGAGTCCCTCTTCGACCCGAACGTGATGGTCGCAGGTCCGACGAGCGCGCTCGTCAACAACCAGCTGCGCGACCCATATGCGCAGCGCTTCATGGCGTACCTGGTGGGCTGCGCGCTGGGGCAGGGGGAGAAGCTCGCATGGCTCAATCCCTTGCAGCCCACGGGCTCGCAGGCCAGTGAGTGGGCAGGCTCCGCGGGCCTCTGCCCCTGGTGGCGCACGTCCGCGCCCGGGGGCGCGTGCCTCAAGCGCGTGACGGCCTGCCTCCTGGCGCGCAACAACGGCCTGGGCTACCACGTGGAGCTGTCCATGCGTGGTGAGCTCCGCGAGCCGGCGCTCTCCATCGCGCAGCCGTTCACCCTGGACGCGTGGACGACGCCCATCGACTACCTGCCGACCGCGTCCGCGCCGTTGCACAGCGCGGTGCCGTGCGACGAACAGGCGGTGGGCGCGGGCCGGGACTGCGGCTGGACGATGCACTCGGTGGGCTGGTGCCCGGCGGGTCAGACCATCTCCGTGGGCGCGGGCGGCCCGGCAAGCTGCTCCTCCCTGGTGCCGCTGGGCTCCAGCGATGACGCGCGCATGGTGCTGCGCGTGTGCAATGGCATCGCGGGCTGTGACAGCACCGACGCGCGGCTCGTGGCCTCCAGCGAGGGCTGCACGCAGGGCTCCCCGAACCCGAGCCCCAGCGTGACGACGGACCCCTCCGTGCAGTTCACCTGCCCCGCGAACGGCGGCTACTTCTCGGTGATGACCGCGCCCTGGAACAGCGGAGCGCCGGGCACGGCGCACGTGGCCGTCACCCCTGGCGTGCAGTCGCCCCTCTCCGAGCGCGCCGTGTACCGGATCCGCGAGGGCGCCTTCTACGGAAACCTCTTCGGCAAGGACGCGCTCCGCGACGACATCAATGTGACGGTGACGCTGGTGCCGGGCTCGAAGGATCAATACGTCGTCAATCGGCCGCGCTCCCACCAGACGAAGCCGCTCTTCAAGGACCTCTATGCCTGCTACGACCCGGGTTGGGTGTACGGCATGGCGTACGCGACCTACCGCGTGTGCTCGCTGCCGGGCACGCACGAGGACTGCGCGGCCACGGTGACGGGGCCGTGCTGGACGGAGACGCAGTCGGCCTCGCGCCGGTGCGAGACGCAGGACGGCCCGCTGCTGAACGGCGACGGCGACTTCGAGCGGTGCCGGGACAGTTCCAACGCCCTCTGGAAGGAGCCCGTCACCGTCTACCTCAATGGCGCGTGCGACCTGGTGGATGCGCAGCACCTGGACCTGTGCAAGCGCTGGTCGGAGCCCCCGCCGCCCCAGGACGGCACCACCCTCCGGGGTGTTACGGACAAGCGCTAGTCCATGGCGGGCGACGGCGAGGAGGCCCTCTACGGCGAGGAGCTGCGGCCCGGCGCGCTCGTGGGCGAGTGGGTCGTGGACCACGTCCAGGTCCACGGCCCCGTGTCCGCGCTGTACCGGGCGCGGCACGCGCGCTCGGGCATTCCCGCGGCGCTGAAGGTGCTGCACCCGCAGGTGGCCACGGCGGCGGTGGCGCTGCGGCGCTTCCGGCGCGAGGCGGCCACGCTGCAGCGGCTGCGCCACCCGCACATCGTCACGGTGCTGGGCTACGGCGAGCTGGCGGACGGCCGGCCCTTCATCGCCATGGAGTGGCTGGACGGCCAGGACCTGGCCGCGGAGCTGGCCACGCGCGGGCCGCTGCCCCCGCGCGAGGTGCTGGAGGTGATGGAGCAGGTGGGCGCGGCCCTGCGGGTGGCGCACGCGGCGGGCGTGGTCCACCGCGACCTGAAGGTGCAGAACGTGGTGCGGCTCGGGCCCGGCCGGGGCGGTCCCGCCGTGAAGCTGGTGGACTTTGGCGTGGCGAAGGGGCTGGTGCCGGGAGCCCCGGGCAGCTCTTCCCTCACGCACACCGGCGTGGTGCTGGGCACGCCGCTGTCCATGGCGCCGGAGCAGGTCCGCGGCGAGGTGCCGGACGCGCGCACGGACCTGTACGCCGCGGGCGTGCTGCTCTTCCAACTGCTCACGGGCATGCCGCCCTTCCAGGGCTCCACCCGCCACGAGGTGGAGCAACAGCACCTGCACGCACCGCCGCCGCGCCCGGGCGAGCACGCGCCGGTGTCCGCCGCGCTGGACGCGGTGGTGCTCCGCTGCCTGCGCAAGTCACGAGAGGAGCGCTACCCGGACGTGGACGCGCTCCTGGAGGACTTGAGGGGCGCGGTGCTGGGCGGCGCGGCGCCGGTGGAGGTGCCGCGCGCGGTGGGGTTGTACGTGGAGGCGCGGCTGACGGGAGCGCCCGGCCCCGAGGCGATGGAGGACCTGGACGCGGACCTGGAGCGCGCGAGCACCCTGGCGCGCGAGGCCGGGCTGGAGGTGCGGGTGATGGGCGGCGCGTGCCTGCTCGCCGTGGCCAGCCTCCCGGACGACGTGCGCCGGGAACGCGAGCTGCGCGCGCGGGTGCTGGACGTGGGGCTCGCGCTGACGGGGAGGAACGCCTCCGCCGCGCGCCTCCACGTCACCGTGCACGTGGACCGGCTGACGGCGCGGGAGGAGTCCCACGGCTGGCCAGACGGCACGGCCTCCGCATGGGACGCGCAGGGTGGGGAAGGGGGCCTGCTCCACCTGCCCGGCTGGGTGCGCGACGACGAGGAGGACGTCGCACCCGTCGTCACCGGCCCGGCGCTGCGGGGACTGGAGGGGGACTTCGTCGCCAACCCCCTGCCGGATGCTCCGGAGCGCTGGCGGCTCGTCGCCCGTCGCTAGAACCACCGGCGACCGCTCACGGCTTGATGCCGTGCCTGCGCAGCAGCCGGTAGAAGTGGACGCGGTCCATGCCCGCGGTGACGGCGGCCTGGGCCACCTTGCCCTGGTGCTTCTCCAGGAGCGCGCGCAGGTAGCGCCGCTCGAAGTCGTCCACCACGCGCCGGCGCTGCTCGGCGTATGGCCGAGACAGATCCAGCTCCAGGGGGCTGCCCTCCGGGCGCGAGTCCTCCTCCGCCAGGGGCAGCGCGTCCTCGAAGACGAGGCAGCGCTCCAGGTGGTTGCGCAATTCGCGCACGTTGCCCGGCCACGCCGCGTGCATGAGGCGCGACAGGAACTCCGGCGTGCGCAGCGCGCCCGTGCGCTCCGGATCCGCGCCCAGCGACTCCAGGATGCCCGACACCAGCATGGGCAGGTCCTCCGGCCGCTGGCGCAGGGACGGCATGGCGATCCGCAGCACCGCGAGCCGGAAGAACAGATCCGAGCGGAAGCGGCCCGCGTTCACCTCCGCGCGCAGGTCGCGGTGCGTGGCCGCGATGAGCCGCACGTCCACCGGCTGGTACGTGTTGCTGCCCACCCGGCGGATCTCCCGGTTCTCCAGCACGCGCAGCAGCTTGGGCTGCAGCTCCGGGGGCAGCTCGCCAATCTCGTCCAGGAAGACGGTGCCGCCGTCGGCCTCCTCGAAGACGCCCGCGCGCCGGCTCACCGCGCCGGTGAACGAGCCCTTCTCGTGGCCGAACAGCTCGCTCTCCAGGATGTGCGCGGGGATGGCGCCGCAGTCCACCACCAGGAACGCCGCGTCCCTGCGCCGGCTCGCCTGGTGGATGGCGAGCGCCGCCTGGCTCTTGCCCGTGCCCGTCTCTCCCTCCAAGAGCACCGTGACGTCGCGCGCGGAGGCCCGCTCCATCATCGCGAAGCAGCCGCGCATGGCCACGGACGTGCCCACCAGCGTGCCGAAGCGCGTGAGGTCCGACAGCGGCAGCCGGTTGCTCTCCGCGCTGAAGTCGAACCGCAGCACCACGCGGCCCAGGCGCAGCAGGCTGCCGCTGCGCAGGATGCCCTCCACCACCTGCACGCCGTCCACGATGACGCCGTTGAGGCTGTCCAGGTCCTTCACCTGCGGGCCCTTGGGCCCGATCCGCACCTCGCAGTGGAAGCGCGACACGGTGGGGTCCTCCACCGCGAAGTCGTTGAGCGGGTGCGAGCCCACCGAGCAGGTGTCCGCCGTGGACTCCCACGCCGTGCCCGCGCCCGGGCCCTCCACCACGGACAGGCGGAAGCGGCGCACCGTGGGCAGGTCCCCCGGACGGCGGGCCTGCTCGTACGGCAGCGTCACATGGAGCGCGGCCTCCTGCCCCTCTTCGTCCGGGCGGGCGCCCTTGTCCTTCGACTCCCCCGGGGGCCCGTCGACGCGCGTTCGATCCGACACAGACATGCGACGCAAACTACCACGTCCGGGCCCCCCGGGGCTGCGGCAGGCAGGTGTCCGCCAGGCCACAGACGCGGCACGCCAGCGCTCGCGTCAGCTGAGCGTCACGTCCAGGAACATCATCAGCACGAAGCCCACCATCAGCCCGGCGGTGGCCTCCTTCGCGTACTCCTGGCGGTGGCTCTCGGGGATCATCTCGTCGCTGACGACGTACAGCATGGACCCGCCCGCGAACGCGAGCGCCCACGGCAGCACGCCCGAAGCGAACGACGTGGCGAAGAAGCCCACCAGCGCGGCCACCCCCTCCACCAGCCCGGTGTAGAGCGCCACCAGCGCCGCCTGCTTGCGGCTGTACGCCACCCCCATCAGCGCCAGCGCGACGACGAAGCCCTCCGGGATGTCCTGCAGCCCGATGCCCACGAGGATGGGCAGCGCGATGGTCATGGAGCGGCTTCCCACGCCGGTGCCCACGGCCAGCCCCTCCGGGAAGTTGTGCAGCGCGATGGCCAGCACGAACAGCCAGATGCGCTTCATCTGCACCGCCTCCGCGTTGCCCTCCTGGCCCTTGATGAAGTGCTCGTGGGGGATGAAGCGGTTGCACAGGTGCAGGAACAGCCCGCCCACCAGCATGCTGCCCCCCACCACCAGCGCCGGGACGAAGCGCGACGAGGTGCGCGCCTCCGCCAGGTGGATGGCCGGCACGACGAGCGAGAAGGACGTGGCCGCGAGCATCACGCCCGCGCTGAAGCCCATCAGCACGTCCTTGGAGCGCTGGGTGATGTTGCCGGTGGCCAGGGCGGGGAGCGCGCCCAGGCTGGTGGAGAGGACGGTGACGGCGCTGCCAACGAGCGCCAGGGCGAGGGTGGACGAGCCGAAACCGCTGTCGGACATGGCCCCCTCAACCTGTCGCGCTCGCCGCGGCCCGGCCACCTTTTCAGCAGGGCCGGGCGCGCGGGATGCCCGCCAGGGAACAGCGGTCCCTGTCAGGACGCACGCATTGACGGCCCGGACGAAGCCGCCGGGGGACGCGGGTCGAATCCGCATGCGCCGGCTGGCGCTGGGTGAGGGGCAGAGGAGCGAGCTGGAAGCGTGCTTCCTGAAATGAGGGTCCTGCGTGCCTTTCCTCGCGTGCGCATGGGAGCTGCGCGCCCGTGGCTCCGACGGGCCCCGATGCGGGCGCTCCACCTGCGTTCAGACCGCGCCAGGGCCGTCGCGGGGGCAACGCTGGATGGCCCCAGGCGAGTGGGGCGTGTGCCGTTGACGGCATGCCGGCGGGCGTGAGTCCACCGTGAGGGCAGGACTCTTGTGATCCGACTCTTCGATGGAGACGTTTCGCCACCCTCGAATATCGCGAGGGAGGGGGGTCTTCATGACGATGCAGAGAAGAGAGCGTGGGTTCATGCCCGCATTCGGTTCACTCCTGCTCGGCCTGACGCTGGCCTGTGGAGTGGAGACGGCGCACCCTGCCGAGGACGCACTGGACGTCCAGGAGGCCAGGGTCAAGTTCGCGGAACCCGACCCTGGGAGGGATATCTTCCAGGGCCGTTGTCCGATGACGGCGAACGGGCCCACGTTGTACGTCTCGAACACGGGGCCGTGGAGTCCAAGCAGCCCCCTGGGCTCCTCGGCGAACCCGTACCGGACCATTGCCGCGGCGGTGGCGGCGGCGGTGCCGGGAAACATCATCGAGGTGCGTGGAGGCACCTATCCGGAGCGGGTCGTCATCAGTCCAGATACGGCGCGACCAGGCACCTCCATGGCCCCCATCGTCCTCAGGGGGCAGGCGTCAGCGCGACCGCGCATCGTCCCACCGACGGACCGCGCAGTTGGCAGCGTGCTGAATGTGAGCCAGCCCTACTGGATCCTCCAGTTCCTGGAGGTGGACGCCCAGAGCAAGGCCTCGTTCGGCGCGCTCTTCGAGCGCAATACCTATTGTTCGCAGTTGGTTCGCTCGGCGCTGCATCGGGGGACCGCCGGTGGTGGCGTCGTCCTCAGCTACGCTAACAATGTCCTCATCAGCCAGAACGAAATCTATGACTTCTCGAAGTCGGGGGCCGACTCACATGGCGTCGTGATCAAGGACAGCGCGCGGGAGGTCTTCGTTCTGGAGAACCAGATTCATGAGACCTCGGGTGACTCGGTGCAGTGCCAGACCAACACCGGCAGGCCCTCGTATGTCTATATCGAGAACAACGTCATGCACGATGCGGGCGAGAACGGCGTCGACATCAAGGGGTGCGACTCCATCTTCATCCGCAACAACACCATGTTCAACTTCCCCAACCTGACGCTCTACCCCTGGGCGGTGAACAGCTCTGCCGCGGAAGCGGTGGTGCTCCATGTGGACCCCACGAACATCCAGATTGTCTCCAACACCATCTCCCAGGCGGGCCGGGGAGTCTCGGTGGGGAGCATCAGCCCGGGGACTGGACCCGTGGACGTGTTGATCCGCGCCAACACCATCTCGGACATCTACAACTTCCAGAACCGGGGAAACGGACAGGGCATTCGCATCGTGCAGGGCAACCGGATACAGGTCCTCCAGAACCGCGTGCAGCGGACGGTGGACGCCGGGTTGCGGCTGGCGGCGGATGCGCCCCACGTGGTTACCGGGCTCTCCGTGTTCGACAACATCCTCCAGGATATGCAGTTGTTCGTGCGGTTGGGCGATAGTGATGACCGTCGCCTGATGCAGATGGACCGCAACACCTACCAGGGGCCCACCGGCAAATTCACCGCGACGAACCTGGTCTGGAACGTGGATTTCCCCGCGTGGCGTGCCGCGCTGGCCAGTGAGGGCCTCGAGCAGAACTCGGTGCGAATCCCCTGACGAAGGCCACGTGACCGCCGGTTCCAGGCTCGTGCTCACGCAGGTGAACCGGGGAGCTGACGAAGCGCGGGGACCGGCGGGACAGCCGGCGGTCCCCAGCCTCCGATGTGCGAATCACGGGGCGTGGACGAACCTCGGATCCCGCCAGGTTCTGTCACGCCCCGTGTCCTGGATGAGGCCGCGTGCGCGGGCCCTGGTGAACGCGAGCCTCCTCATGGGGGCTCGCGTGCCATCCATGCCCCGTCTCGTCCACGGGGACTCGCGACGGGTTCACCCGGCTGGGGTATCAGGGCGACAGGCGCTGCTTCTCCCTCAGGAGCAGGTGCCACTCCTGGAGGTTCAGCTTGAGCGCGGACAGCCACGCGTCGATCTCCGGATCCAGGCGCTTGTCCACGCCGCGCAGGGACTCCAGCAGCGGCCGGGCGCCGGACTGGCCCAGCCTCGCCAGCCCCTCCAGCGACGCCTTGCGCACCGCCAGGTCGCTGTCGGCGCGGTACAGCGAGGTGAGCGAGCGGCGCGCGCCCGCGGACTCGGAGCCCGGCACGCCGCCCAGCGCCTTCGCCGCCGCCGCGCGCAGGCCCGCGTCCTCCGAGCGCAGCTGCTGGGTGAGCTTGCGCACCACCTCCGGGCTCGCGGCCTCCATGGAGACCTCGCCCAGCAGGCGCTTCGCCAGCGCCGGGTCCTCCGAGGCGACCGCGACCTTGACCGCCGCTTCGGCCAGCTCCGGGTTGTGGCCGAAGTAAATGCCGGCGCTCTCCGTCACCAGGTTCTCCACCACCGCCTGCCGCACCTCCGGAGCGCTGTCGCGCACCAGCTGTTCGTAGGTCACCACGTCGCCGTTCTTCGCCATGAACTCCACGGACGGGGAGCCCTGGAGCGCGCGCACCGCGGCGGCGCGCAGGCCGGGGTCCGCGTCCTGGCTGGCGCGGGAGAGCAGCGGCTGGAGCAGCTCCGGCTTCTGCGCGTTGCTCGCCTTGGTGGCCAGCGCCGCGCCCACGGCCTCCAGCACGGCGGGGTCCCGCTCCTGGCTCACCGCCCGGCCCAGGGCCTCCGGCGGCATCGCGATGGCGGCCTCCTTCAGGCGCAGCCGCGCGTACTTGCGATACGCGGGCGACCCCGTCTTCATGGCCACGCGCACCTCATCCAGCATGCCCTCCACCGTGCAGGCCGTCCGGGTGGGGACGGAGGCGCCCTGCGCCAGGGCCAGCCCCGGCAGGAGCGACAGCCAGAGCAGCCGGGCCTTCATCGTTCGCGAGCCCATCAGTGCGGCGCTCCTTCCTCGACCACGCAGTCGTGGTGTTCCTTCTTGCCCAGCCAGATGCGCGTGAAGTCCGTCGTGCCGGTGGCGTACAGCGCCTTGAAGTCCAGGTAGTCCTGCCGCAGGCGCGGGTCCTTGCGAGCGAAGTCCTCCACCAGGGGCAGGGCGTCCGCGCCGGCCGCGCGCACCGCGAAGCGAAGCAAGGCCCAGCGCACGCACAGGTCGTGCTCTCCGTCGAAGGCGTCGCGGTACGCGGCGAGGGCCTTCTGCGGGTCTTCGGTGACGGCGAGCCGGAAGGCGGCCATCTCCCGCACGTCGCGCTCCCGGTCGGTGCGCATCACCTTGGCCAGCGCGTCGATGGAGCCCGAGTCGATGAGCGGATCGGAGTACGACGGCATCTCCAGCGCGAGCAGCCGCACCGCCGTGTCGTCGGACGTGGTGCCGATGTCCAGCAGGTCCTTCCAGTACGGCGCATACGTGCCGGTGCGCTCGTAGTCCTCCTTCATCACCCGGCCCAGCGTGCGCGTGGCCACCCACGCGGCGGAGTCCGCGGAGTCATCCAGCGCGATGGCCTTGAGCCGGCCCCGCGTCTCCGGCGTGAAGCGGTGCTGCGTCTCCAGCGCGTCCAGCGCGGAGGCGCGGTCCGGCGTGGCCAGCGACCGGTCCTCGGCCACCGACAGCAGCTTCTCCGTGACGCGCGGATGGCGCACGGCGGGCGCGGCCTTGAGGGCCTCCAGGTAGATGGCCGGCTCCGGCGGCGCGGCCTTCACCGCCCACGCCACCAGTTGCAGCGCGCGCTCCGGATCATTTCCCACGAGCTCCGTCAGGCGCTCCTGGAGGTAGGCCACCAGCGCGGTGTCGCGCGCCTGGATGGCGGCGGCCACGGCGGCGTGCAGCGACTCCAGCGTCGCGGACTGGTCCAACGCCGCCAGCCCCTCCCAGCATCCGGGCATGGGGATCTCCTCGCGAGGGCCGGGGCGCGCGGCGGAGGCAGGAGGCACGACCGCGGCGTTCCCGGTGGCGGCCAGGGGCGCGGAGGGCGTCGCCGCGACAGGTGATGGAGGACCGGCGTCATCGGTCGTGGTCGAGCCCCGCCACCACACGACGCCCAGGGCGACGAGGAGGACGAGGCCGGCGAGCGCGACCTTGAAGAGGGGACGGGAGGACATGTCGAAGAGGGCTCACGCGGAAGGGAGAGGACGGGCGCATGCGCGCCGGAAGCCGGGCAGGGGACGCGGGGCCCCTGCCCGGAGACGCACGCACGCGGGAGCTACAGCGTGGGAACGCCCAGCCGGTTGTTGCAGTAGGCGTTGGTGCCGCACGTGGTGCCGACGCTCGTGTACCAGGCCGACATGCGCGTGCCGTACTGCCGGTTGTCCGAGTGCGAGTGTGGACCCGTGGCGCTGCCCGTGCCGCCCACGAGCCCCAGCGCGCAGCGGTCGCACGTCTTCGTGCCGGAGCTGACGTTGGCGTAGAAGTGCAGCTGGCGGAAGTCCCAGCCGTTCGCGCCGGACACCACGTAGTAGTTGCCCGCTCCGCCGTTGCAGGTGGAGCCGTAGCAGGCCGCCGCGCAGCCGCCGTAGTAGTAATAGTAGTAGTTGCCCACCAGCATGCCGCGGTGGTTCCACTCGCCGCAGGAGCTGTTGCCCACGTCGAGCGCCGTGTGGCTGCTCCCGGTGCAGTTGTAATAGGTCGTCGAGTTCACCCAGGCCGCCGTGTCGCAAATGGGGCCGTTCGCCGTGGCGGCCGTTCCCGGACCCGCCCACGCCGCGGCGGCCAGCGCCACCCCGGCGGACAGCAACGTCTTCAGCTTCATGCGGTGCTCCCTCCCGTCATCCGCCCTCCCTTTCCCCGCGAATGGCGGGGTGGGCGGTGAAGCCGTAATACACGAAATAGCTGTCTAAATCCTGGAAATCGAGAATTGAGAAACACAACGATTCCATGGGCTTCCGTGCCGCGCCGTGTCGTTTCTGACCGGGTGACGCAACCGGCGGCAAACGTTCACGACAATCTGGAATGTCGGCGTTCGGCCGACCCTGGCGCGCCGTCGCCGGGACTCTGGCCGGGTGCCCCCGTCACCCGGGAGAAGCGACATGACCACGATTGGAAAGCCCGGCTCGCGCCCGACGTCCCCTGTGTCTTCGCAGCCGGTGAAGACGCCCGCCGCGCCCGCGAAGCCCAACGGGGTGAAGGCCGCCGTCACGCAGCGGATGACGGACGGCTTCGACGCGGGCCCTCGCGCGGGTGCGCGACCCCGGCTGACGGAGGTCCGCACCACCGAGACGGCGCTGAAGAAGGACAAGGACGGCTCTGGCTTCCTGGGCGGTCTCGGTTCGAGCATCGGCTCGGCTGTCGGCAGGCTCGCGGAGGGCGTGGCGAAGGCGCTCGCGCCGCAGGTGAGCACGAACGCGGACGGCCGCACGGTGGTGGACCTGGGCGCGGGCAACAACACCGCGACGGTGTCTCAGAACCAGGACGGCGGGCTGACCATCAGGTCCGGCAGCGACACGGTGACGCTGACGGCGGCGCAGGCCCAGGGCGTCATCATCAACGGCGGTGACGGCAACGACTCCATCACCGTGGACGCGAGCGTCACCCAGGACATCACGCTGGACGGGGGCGCGGGCGACGACAAGCTCGTGGGAGGCAAGGGCAACGACACGCTCATCGGCGGCGCGGGCAACGACACCCTCCTCGGAGGCGAGGGCCATGACCTCCTGAAGGGGCAGGACGGCGACGACTACCTGGAGGGTGGCTCGGGAGATGACCGCATCCAGGGCGGCGAGGGCCGCGACGTGCTCTACGGCCTGGATGGCAATGACACGCTGTCGGGAGGCAAGGGCCGCGACTACATCGACGGCGGCGCGGGCGACGACCTTGCCTCCGGTGGTGAAGGCGACGACCAGGTCCTCGGCGGGCGTGGCAACGACACGCTGTTCGGTGGTGCGGGCAACGACGCGGTGGCGGGCGGCGAGGGCCAGGACCGGATCCAGGGGGGCGCGGGGACGGACAAGCTCTACGTGGAGGAGAGCGAGGCCACCGCCGACGCGGCCGAGGGCGAGCGCGAAGTCGTGGACATGACGAACGCGGGCCAGCGGGGCTCGTCCGTCTCCGTGACGGGCAGCGCGGACTTCCAGGCGCGCGTGCAGTCGGACCTGGACGCGCTGCGGTCGCTGCCCGCGGGGCAGGAGCTGCTGCGCACGCTGGATGACAGCGGCAAGAAGACGACCATCCGCGAGACGTCCAGTGGCAACAGCGCGGGCGGCACGAACTTCAACGACGGCTTCATGAACGCGGACGGCACGCCGGGCAAGGGCACGGACGCGCAGGTGAACTACAACACCACGCGCATCTCGCTGGGCGGCGAGGAGTGGATGAACCGCCCGCCCGTCGTGGGCCTGTTCCATGAGCTGGTGCACGCCTCGGACATGAACAACGGCACGCTGGCGCTGGGCTCCAAGGATGGCACGCGCAACCTGGAGACCTCCGCGGTGGGCCTGCCCATCGACCTGGACCAGGACCCGTCCACGCCGGACGTGGTGCAGGGCGGCCGTCCCGGGGAGAACGTCCTGCGCGACGACCTGAACCTGCCCACCCGTCCGCGCTATTAGGATGCGCGGGATGAGGACCTTCCGCCGCGCGGGTGCCATCATGGCGCTGGCGCTCATCGTCGGGTGTGCGCGGGCGCCGGAGCGGCCCGCGCCTCCCGTGGAGACCGGAGGACAGCGCGTGGCCCAGGCGGACGTGGAGCTGAAGGTGGAGTCGGTGGCGCGCGACGCGGACACGCTCGCCGTCACGTACGCGGTGCACAACCGGACGGCGAAGGCGGTGCTGCTCCTGGACGGCCTGTGGGACGTGGGCTTCAGCGGCCACCTCACGCTGGCGCCGGAGCGCGCCTACGTGGACCTGTCCGGCGGCAAGGTCGTGCTGTCGCGGATGCTCCTGCCGGTGCCGGAGGACCTGGCGGTGGAGGCGCCGGAGGTGCCCGCCGTCACCCGTGTGGAGCCGGGCGCCACGGTGAACCGCCGCGCGGCGGTGCCGCTGCCCCTGCGCACCGCGCTGCCGTACCCCACCGGCCCGGAGGACACACGCGAGCTGTCCGCCGTGCGTGAGGTGTCCCTGCGCGTGGGCTACCTGCCGGACGCGGATGCGGTGACGCTGGGCGAGGGCCGGGACGCGCAGGGCACGCCCATCCAGACGCCCCGGTACGGGCAGGCCGTGACGGCGCAGCGGGTGCTGGACAGCGGCCCACTGCCGGTGACGGGCGCGAAGTAGGGAGCTCGGGTCCTGGGGCGGGACGACGAACGCGATGACGGCTCCGGGCCCGTCATCGTCACCGAGGATGCACAGGGGCGCCGCTCGCTGCGCTTCGGTGACGGTGGTGCGCGCCAGAGCGTGGTGTGGCCCGGCGAGCCGCTGCGGCTGGAGCTGCCATACACCCGCATGTCGATGGTGGCGCTGGCGTTCGTGCCGCGGCCGGAGAACGTCCTCGTCGTCGGACTGGGTGGCGGCGCCATCCCCATGTTCCTGCACGCGGTGCTGCCGGACACGCACGTGGACGTGGTGGAGCTGGATCCAGCGGTGGTGGACGCCGCGAAGGCGTACTGCGGCTTCCAGGAGGACGCGCTCCTGCGCACGCACGTGGCGGACGGGCGGGCGTTCATCGAAGCGGACGGGCCGCCGTACGACATCATCTTCCTGGACGCGTATGGGGCGGACCAGATCCCCGGACACCTGGCCACGCGTGAGTTCCTGGGGGCGGTGCGCGACCGGCTGTCGCGGGGCGGGGTGGTGGCGAGCAACGTCTGGGAGTCCGCGGGCAATCCGCACTACGACGCGATGGTGCGCACCTACCAGGTGAGCTTCCACGGCGTGTCCGTCTTCGAGGTGCCCACCACCACCAACCGCATCCTGGTGGGGCTGGAGGGCCCTTCGCGGCTGACGCGCGAGGCGCTGGTGGAGCGGGCCCGCCAGGTGGAGCGGGAGCGCAAGCTGCCGTTCCGGTTGAGCCCCCTGGTGTCGCAGCGCTACCACCCCTTGACGAAGCGGGTGGGCCGGGGGCGGGTGTTGACGGACGCGGGGCTGGGGCCGGGCGGCCTCATCGTGGAGGAGTGAGGCCGCTCTGCTGCCCAGTGAGCACGGCACCGCCCGGTCGCGGCTGAATCGGGGAGCGGCGCTGCTAATCTTGAGGGCTCGGTACGTCAGCATCCTTTCGGGAGACGCGATGAACGGCGCGAATGACGGACGACCCGGCCAGCCCACGGCCTCCTCCGAGGACGAGGAGCTGCTGGCGGCCGGCGAGTCCGGTGCCGAGGGCCTGACTGGCCGTCCGAAGCCCATCTATGTCCTGGAGGGCAACACGCTGAAGACGCGGCTGACGCGCGAGCTGGGCATCCACTATCCCTTCGTCGGCGCGGGCATGGCGTTCGTGTCGCTGCCGCCGCTGGTGACCGCGGTGTCGGAGGCGGGCGGCCTGGGCGTGCTGGGCACGGCGCCGGAGCCGCCGGGTGTGCTGGAGACACGGCTGAAGGCCATCCAGGCGGGCACGCAGCGGCCCTTTGGGGTGGACCTCATCGTGGACCAGTTGGAGCCGCACGGCTTCACGACGCGGGACCACGTCGCCGTGTGCATCGCGGCGAAGGTGCCGGTGGTGGTGTTCCACTGGACGCTGCCGCCGCTCGAATGGATTCGTGCGCTGCATGCCGCGGGGACGCGGGTCTGGATGCAGGCGGGCACGGTGGAGCTGGCGAAGCAGGCGCTGGATGCGGGAGTGCAGGGGCTCATCGCGCAGGGCCGGCAGGCGGGCGGGCGCAACCTGGGCAGCACGCCGACGCTCGCGCTGGTGAAGACGTTCCGGGAGCTGACGGACGCGGCGCTGGTGCTGGCGGCGGGAGGCATCGCGGACGGGCTCAGCGCGGCGCGAGCGCTGCATCACGGCGCGGACGGCGTCTGGGTGGGCACGCGGCTGGTGGCGTCGGTGGAGGCCTACGCGCATCCGCTCTACAAGGAGCGGCTGGTGGACGGGGACGCGGGGGACACGGCGATGACGACGCTGTTCGGGCCGGAGTGGCCGGGCAGGCGCATGCGGGTGATCCGCAACCGCGTGGTGCGCGAATGGGCGGGGCGCGAGTCGAGCGCGCCGCCGACGACGGAGGCAGACGCCATCGGGACGACGCGGCTGTTCCCGGGCGTGCTGGACGTGCGGTACGTGATGCCGAAGTTCAGCGCCTTCCTGCCCACGCCGGACACGCAGGGCGACCTGGAGGAGATGAGCCTCCCCGCGGGAGGCGCGAGCATGGCGCGCATCGACAGCGTCCAGCCCGCCGGGCAGATCGTCGTGGAGATGATGGAGCGGGCCCGGAGGCTCCTGGAGTCGCCGGAGGGGCTGGACGAGGCCGACGAGGAGGACCGGGGGTAGAAGGCGCTGGCGATGATCAGCGAGGGAAGCGTGCCGTCAGCCGTTCCTGCCACGTATCCAGCGCCTGGTTGACCTCCATGCGCTCGGTGGCGGTCGTGGCGTTGGCCGCGGACCGGTAGATGTCCACCAACTGCTTCGTGAGGTCCGGCGCGACGTCCTGGTCTTTCGTGCGCTTGCGCAGCTCCGCCAACAATTTGTCCAGGCGCTGGGCCAGCCGCTGCTCGGAGGCATTGCCCTGGGGCAGGGTGGGGAGCTTGGGAATCACGAGGGCAGGGACCTGGGGGGGCGGCTTCGGGGCTGCGACGACGACGGAAGCCGGGGCCGGAGGCGCGTCGTGCAGGGCGATGCGCTGGGTCAACTCTTTCTCGATGTCATCCAGCGCGACATGGATGCGCGCGCGCTCGGAATCCGTCGTCGCGGCCGCGGCAGCCCGGTACTGCTGGACCAGCTTGCCGCGCAGCACTCTTTCCTCATCCACGTCCTTCGCCCGCGCCAGCAGCTGCTTGAACAGACCTGCCAGCCGCTGCTCCATCTTCTGCTCTGAGGCAGTCCCCGTTGGCAACGGTGGCAAGCCCGTGGACTTCACCTGGAGCTCTGTCGCGGTCTCCGCCCCGGCGTGCGCTTCTTCTTCGATGTTCTCGGGCGGCACCTCGACAGGGGCCTGTGTCGCCGTGACCGGCGGCGGCTCCACCGGAGGCGTGGGCTTCGCGTCCACCCTCACCGGCTCGGAAGGGCGTGGCGGCGCCATCGCCAGGGGCTGCTCCGCCTTCCCCGCCAGCGTCCCCCACCCATAACCCACTCCGAGCAGCGCCAGCCCGGCGACCGCCGCCACCGCGAGGGGAACCCCGCTCCGCCGGCCCGGCGGCATGCTCACCGCGGGCGCAGGGACCACGATGGCCGAGGGCCCTGTCTTCCCAGGCACCTCTGGTACCGCCCCCGCCTCCACGCTCACGGATGGCACCGGCGGTCTCGCCAGCCCCCGGAGCTTCCGACGCACGGCCGCCGCGGACGGGGGCCTCTTCGCGGGCTCCTTGTCCATCAACTGGAACACCAGGTCATCGAGCTCCGGCGGAATCCCCTCCACCCGCGACGACACGCGGGGCGGGACGCGTTCCACGTGCGCGAACATCACCTGCACGTTGTCACCCTGGAACGGCCGGGTGCCCGTGAGCATCTGGAACGCCATCACCCCCAGCGCGTACAGGTCCGCGGCCGGACCCACCTCGCCGCCGCGAATCTGCTCCGGGGCCATGAAGTCCGGCGTCCCCAGCGTGGAGCCGTCCGCCCCCGCCACCGCGTCTTGCTCCTGCATCACCTTGGCGATGCCGAAATCCACCAGCTTGATCAGCGGCGCCGCATCCGGCTGCTCCATCAGGAACACGTTCGCCGGCTTCAGGTCGCGGTGCACCACCCCCGCCCGATGCGCGGCGCCCAGCGCGGCCAGGACCTGATCCAACAGCCAGGCCGTGGTCCCCACGTCCATCCGGTCCTGCTCGCGCAGCCGGTCCGCGAGCGACTGGCCCTGGAGCAACTCCATCACCACGTACGGCCGCAAGTCCGGCAGCGTCCCGAAGTTGAAGATGTCCAGCACGCCCGGATGCCGGATGGCGTTCACCGCCCGCGCCTCCACCAGCAGCCGCTGCTCCTGCTCCCGGGACACCAGCTCCGCGCGCATCACCTTGATGGCCGCGTGCTTGCCAATCAGCGGGTGCTCCGCCCGGTAGACGATGCCCATCCCTCCCGCGCCCACGCGCTCCCGGATGACGAACTCGCCAATCTTCGACCCCACCAGCGGATCCGCCGACGGTGCGGTCGTCGCCAGCGCCGCCGGGAGCTCCTCATCCGACAGCACCTGCTGTGTCCCTGCCTCTGGCAATGGCCCGGTCCTCATGGGAAGCGCGTCTCGCGCCGATGGTACCGGGCCGGGGCGATGACGTCGCGCATCCATGCGAGCCACCGGCCCGCTCGCCTGCCGTCAGATCCACGCTGCTCGGAGAATCCTGTTCTCCGAGCAGCGAAGCGAGAGAGAGGAGGGCTCCGGCTGGGGCTGGTCGTCGATGATCACTTCGGGATGCGGGCGTTCAATTGTTCCTGCCACGCATCCAGCGCCCGGTGGACCTCCGTGCGCTCGGTGGCGGTCGTCGCCTGAGCGGCCTGGGTGTAGAGGCCCAGCAGCTTCCGCGTCAGGTCCGGCGCGACATCCTGCCCCTGGGTGCGTCTGCGCAGCTCCGCGATCAGCTTGTCCAAGCGCTGTGCCAGGCGTTGTTCGGACGGGTTGGTCCGGGGCAGCGCCTGCAGCGTGGGGATCGCGAGCGGCGGGACCTTGGGCAGCTCCGGGACGACCGGCGCGGGCGGTGCGTCGTGCTCCGCGATGCGCTCCACCAACACCTTCTCGAAGCCATCCAGCGCGGCATGGATCCGCGCACGGTCAGCGTCGGTCTTCGCGTCCGCGGCGGCCCGGTACTGCTGGATCAGCTTGCCACGCAGCGCTCCATCCGCGTCCACGTCCTTCGCCCGTGCTCGCAGCTGTCGGGACAGCCCCGCGAGCCGCCGCGCCAGCTTCTTCTCGGAGGCAGTGGCGTGCGGCAGCGAGGGCTGTCCGGGGGCCTTCGCTTCCGTCTCCGTGTCCGCTTCCGTTTCCTCATGCTCCTCCGGCACGGGCTCGCTCTTGACCTCCGGAGCAGGAGGTGGCACGACCGGATCCGGATGCTTCATCACGGCCACGGGCGGCGGGGGCGGACGCTCCTCCTGCTTCAGCGGCGTCCCCGCGGGCCGGTACATCCAAAAGAGCCCCGTGCCCAGCAGCGCCAGCCCCGCGACCGCCGCCACCGCGAACGGGGCCGCCCGTCGGCGCGGCGCGAGCCCCGTCGGACGGGGCGCCGTGGGGGACGTGGGCTCCTCCCGCTTCGCCTCCAACGGCACCGGATGCACCAACTTCTCGGGAGCCCGCTCCAACGACAGCGCCTTCAACCGCTGGCGCACCACCTCCGCGGAGGCCGGCCGCTTCGCCGGATCCTTCTCCAGCAACTGGAGCACCAGCGCGTCCAGCTCCGGCGGGATGCCCTCCACCTTCGACGAGGGCGGCGGCGGTGCCTGTTCGACGTGCGCGAACAGCAGCTGCACGCTGTCTCCCTGGAACGGCTTCTCGCCCGTGAGCATCTGGAGGGCCATCACGCCCAGCGCGTACAGGTCCGTGGCCGGCCCCACCGTGCCGCCGCGGATCTGCTCCGGCGCCATGAAGTCCGGCGTCCCCAGCACCGAGCCGTCCGTGTGGGTCAGCCCCTCGCTCGACTGCAGCACCTTGGCGATGCCGAAGTCGACCAGCTTGAGCATGGGCGCCGCGTCCGGCCGCTCCACCATGAACACGTTCGCCGGCTTCAAATCCCGGTGCACCACCCCCGCCCGGTGCGCCGCCCCCAGGGGCGAGAGGATTTGATCCAACATCCAGACCGTGGTCCCCACGTCCAGCGGGCCCCTGGCGCGCAGCACGGCCGAGAGCGCCTGACCCTGGAGCAGCTCCATCACCACGTAGGGCCGCCCGTCCGGCAGCGTCCCGAAGTTGAAGATGTCCAGGATGCCCGGGTGGCGGATGGCGTTCACCGCCCGCGCCTCCACCACCAGCCGCTGCTGCTGCTCCGCGGACACCAGCTCCGAGCGCAGCACCTTCACCGCGGCCTGCTTGCCGATGATGGGGTGCTCCGCCCGGTACACCACCCCCATCCCTCCCGAGCCGATGCGCTCCTGGATGATGAACTCGCCCAGCTGCGCCCCCAGCAGCGGATCCGCCTTCGGCGCCGTGGGTGCCAATGCCGCCGGCACCTCCCGCTCCGTCAGCGCCCGGTGTGCCCCCGTCTCCGGATTTTTTCGAGTCTTCATGGAAAAGCTCGCTTTGTGTGACAGTACCGTGACTCCAGGGACGCCGTCGCGTGCCCCGAAGGACTGCCCTCGCGGTGCTCGTTCGCCAGGCGACGCAGGGGTTCCCCGCAGGTCATGACGCTGCCGGCCAAGACGCTCCTGGGGGAGGGGGATGGGCCCCAGCGCCAGTGGATCCAGGCTGTCCCGGAAATGCCCGTCTCCAGAGTGAGAAATGCGGATCCGCCGAGGGGGTGCGGCCTCAAGGAAACAGGGGCGACCCGTTGTAGAGTCAGGTCCGTCCTTTCCTGGACGTTCCCGGGTCGCGCTTCCGGATCCCTGCTCCCCAGGGATCGCACCCGAGGGGGAACATGGCACCGGCATACGACGCCCTGGTCATCGGCACGGGGTTTGGCGGCGCGGTGGCGGCCTGTCGGCTCGCGCAGGCGGGGCTGTCCGTGCGCGTGCTCGAACGCGGCCTCCGCTATCCGAAGGGCGGCTTCCCGCGCGACTTCGAGGACCCTCGCAACGGCTGGCTGTGGCAGCACCGGCAGGGGCTCTTCGACATCAAGCTGCTGAAGGGGATGAGCGTCGTGCAGGCCGCGGGGTACGGCGGCGGCTCGCTCATCTACGCCAACGTGCACCTGCGCCCGCCGCAAGAGGTGTTCGCGTCCGGGTGGCCGGAGGGGTACAGCCGGGAGGCGTTGGATCCGTACTACGACCTGGTCGCGCACATGCTGGACGTGCAGCCCATCACGGCCTCCGCGCGCGGGCTGCCGCCCAAGACGAAGCGGATGCAGGAGGTGGCGAAGAAGCTGGGCCGCGAGGCGCAGTTCTTCTACCCGAACCTCGCCGTGCGCTTCGCCCCCGCGGGCGAGCCCCTGCCCAACAAGTTCGGCGTGCTCCAGGAGGGCTGCAACTACTGCGGCGAGTGCGACATCGGCTGCAACCGCCGCGCGAAGAACACCCTGGACCTGAACTACCTGGCCGTCGCGGAGCAGCGCGGCGCGGAGGTCACCACCCAGGCGGAGGTGACCCGCATCGAGCCCCTGTCCCCGGGCTACCGCGTCACCTTCACCGACCACGCCCACGCCGGCATGCAGCGCACCGTGGACGCCCGCCGCGTCTTCCTGTGCGCGGGCGCGGTGAACACCACGGAGCTGCTCCTGCGCAACCGCGACGTGCTCGGCACGCTGCCGGACCTGAGCGCGCGGCTGGGCTCCCGCTATTCCGCCAACGGGGACTTCCTCGCCTTCGCCTTCGACACGAAGGAGGCGTGGGATCCGGCGGTGGGGCCCACCATCACCACCGGCATGGTGGTGGATGAAGGGCAGGGCAAGGACAAGACCTGGTTCCTCTTCCAGGAGGGCGGGCACCCGGTGCAGGCGGCGGGGCTGATGATGGCCATGGATCCGGACCGCGCGATGACGCTGCCGGCGGACCTGCTCCAGCGCGAGCTGGTGAAGGTGCTGCGCACGCGCTCCAAGGAGATGGCCTCCATCGAGAACGAGCGCGGCCGCTTCCAGGCCGTCTTCCTGGCCATGGGCCGGGACAAGTCCAACGGCCGGCTGACGCTGTCCCCGCTCACCCGCGAGCTCCAGGTGCAGTGGGACGTGCCCGCGAACCTGCCGCTCTACCGCACGCAGGAGCAGCTCTGCGAGGACGTGGCCCGGGCGCTGGGCACGCGCGCCGCCTACAACCCGCTCTGGGAGCGGCTGCACCTGCCGGTGTCCGTGCACAACCTGGGCGGCTGCACGATGGCGGAGGAGCCCGCGTACGGCGTTCTGGATCCCCACGGCGAGGTGCACGGATATCCCGGCCTGTACGTCATGGACGGCGCGGCGCTCCCGGTGGGCGTCGGCGTCAACCCGTCCTCCAGCATCGCCGCGGTGGCCGAGCGCAACGTGGAGCACGTCATCCGCCAGGTGAAGGACGCGCCGGGCTGGGTCGCGCCGGAGCGCGTCCCCGTGAAGTCCGCGCCCGCGTACCCGCCTCGCGTCAGCATGCGGATGATGCCGGAGGTGGAGACGGTGGCCTCGCCGGTGATGCCGGGGACGGATCCGCTGGGGGACGTGGTGATTCCGCCAGGCGGCACCGTGGCGTCCCCCACGCCGGTGGTGGGCCTGCGCTTCACGGAGCGGATGAAGGGCTTCATCCAGCCGAACCATCCGTCACCGGAGGACTTCTCCGGCGCGGCGAGGGCGGGCCAGCGCGCGGGGCAGACGGCGGAGTTCGTCGTCACCATCACGCTGCCGAACCTGGACCGCTTCCTCGCGCAGGAGTCCCACGGCGGCATCGTGCAGGGCACGCTGACCGTGCGCGGCTTCACGCCGCCCGGAGGCGCGCCGGTGGAGAACGGCGTCTTCAACCTCTTCGTGGGCACGGAGCGCTTCTACGAGCGGCGCATGCTGTACCTGCTGCCCTTCACCGGCGTGGATGGCCAGCCGTACCTCCTGGACGGCTACAAGGAGGTCAACGACGACGCGGGCTTCGACGTGTGGAGCGACACGTCCACGCTCTACACCGTGCTGCGCAAGGGACACGAGCGCACCGGCCCCATCGTCGCCACCGGCATCATCCGCCTGCACCTGCCGGACTTCCTCCAGCAGCTCACGACGTTCTCCGTGATGGGCACGTCCTCGCCGCTGAAGCAGGCGGACGCGCTGCGGCGCTTCGGCGGCATGTTCATGGGCACGCTCTGGGACGTCTTCGCCCGCGCGAAGTTCGACTAGGGGGACACACCATGGGCATGGCGAAGCGGTACGACGTGGTGGTGGTGGGCTCCGGCTTCGGCGGTTCCATCACCGCGCTCCGGCTGGCGCAGGCGGGCCGGTCCGTGGCGGTGCTGGAGCGGGGCCGCCGGTACAACCCCGGCCAGTTCCCCCGGGACGTGACTCGCGCGAACGAGCTGCTCTGGAACCCGTCGGTGCGCCGGGAGGCGCGGGGCCTGTACGACGTGCGCTTCCTGTCCGGCATCGGCACGGTGACGGCGAGCGGCGTGGGCGGCGGGTCGCTCGTCTACGCCAACATCCACGTGCGGCCGGACCCCATCGTCTTCGACCATCCGCGCTGGCCCCGGGGCTTCAGCCGCGAGGCGTTGGAGCCGTACTACGACAAGGTGGCGCACGAGCTGGACGTGAAGCCGTTCCCCGCGTCCATCCCGCTGAAGAAGCGCGACCTGTTCCAGCAGGCCGCCCGGCGCATGGGCCGCGAGACGTTCGACCCGGACGAGGCGGTCTCCTGGACGGAGCCCTCCGCGCCGGGCCGCAAGGCGTGCCAGCGCTGCGCGGAGTGCGAGTTCGGCTGTCAGCACGGCGCGAAGAACACGCTGGACCTCACCTACCTGGCGCGCGCGGAGAAGCTGGGCGCCACGGTGTGGCCGGGCCTGTCCGTGTCCCACGTGCAGCGCGTGGCAGGCGGCTACCGAGTGCACTTCCAGGACCTGGCCACCGGGGAGAAGTCCTCCGTGGAGGGCAGCCGCGTGGTGCTGTCCGCCGGGGCGCTGGGCACGGTGGAGATCCTCCTGCGCAGCCGCGACCGGGCCCGCACGCTGCCGCTGGTGAGCGAGTGGCTGGGCAAGGGCTACTCCGGCAACGGCGACTTCCTGGGCTCACTGCACGGCAGCCGCGAGGAGATCCTGCCGTGGGTGGGGCCGGACGTGGCCACGGTGATGCGCTTCTTCGACGCCGCGCCGCGCTTCACGATGGTGACGGCCACCTTCAACCAGCCGGCGACGGCGGTGCTCGCGGGGCTGGGGCAGCCGCGGCTGGGCCTGCTGGGGGGCATCGGGTCTCCGCTGTGGCCCAAGCTGTGGCCGCTGTTGCACGGCGCGTTCTCCAAGGGGCTGCTCAGCAAGCCGGTGGGGACGGGCGTGGACCCCTCGCGCACGAGCAACCTGTTCGCCATTGGCCAGGACAACGCCAACGGGCACATGGTGCTCAAGGGCGACCGGCTGGACATCGAGTGGGACTACGCGAACGAGAACTTCGCCCTGGTGAACCGGATGACGGCCGCGATGCACGAGCTGGCCTCGCAGTACGGCGGGACGTTCGCGCCGCTCGTCACCTGGGAGCTGTTCCGCCGGCCGTTCACGGTGCACTCGCTGGGCGGGGCGCACCTGGCGGAGTCGCCGGCGCGGGGCGTGGTGTCGACTGAAGGCGAAGTGTTCAACTACCCCGGACTGTACGTGGCGGATGGCTCCGTCATCCCCACGTCCATCGGGTTCCATCCGGTGATGACCCTCAGCGCGGTGGCCGAGCGCATCGCGGAGGCGGTGGCCCATGGCTTTTGATTACCGAAGCGGCGCGGCGGTGTCGCGGACGCTGTCCCAGGACGTGTCCGCCCATGGCCTGCCCGTGGCGGAGCGGTACGACTTCCTCTCGGGCGACGGCGTGCCCCTGCGCCTCACCCGCTTCGTGGGCGGCACGAAGGGCCCGGTGCTCCTGGTGCACGGCGCGGGCGTGTGGAGCGGCATGTTCATGCTGCCCACGCTGAAGGAGAACTTCGTCCAGCACCTGGTGCGCCACGGCTACGACACGTGGCTGGTGGACTGGCGCGCCAGCGTGCAGCTGCCCCTGCGCCAGTTCACGCTGGACGACGCGGCGGACCACGACATGCCGGCGGCGGTGCGGCGCGTGCGCGAAATCACCGGGGCGGAGTCGGTGCAGGCGGTGGTGCACTGCGCGGGCTCGGCGGCGTTCTTCATGTCCATGGCCGCGGGGCACCTGTCGGACGTGCGCTCCGTGGTGGCGTCGCAGGTGGCGCTGCACCACGACACGCCAGCCTCCACGCGCTTGAAGGCGCTGCTGCGCGTGCCGGAGCTGTTGGACACGGGGCTGGACTCGCTCACGCCGGATGATGCGTCGCGCACGCCGCTGTTCCAGGCGGCCTTCACGAAGGTGGCGGGCTTCCTGAGGATGGAGTGCGACAGCCCGGTGTGCCACCGGCTTTCGTTCATGTACGGCCGGCTGTACCGGCACGCCCGGCTCAACGCGGAGACGCACGCGCGGCTGGAGGAGCAGTTCGGCAGGTGCAACCTGCTGACGTTCCGCCACCTGGGGCAGCTTGCGCGCTGCGGTCACGCGGTGAAGTTCGACTACGGCCGCGCGGAGAACCTGCGGCGCTACGGGCAGGCCCGCCCGCCGGACTACCTGGATCCGCGGCCCTTCCGGCGGCCCATCACCTTCGTCTCCAGCGAGCAGAACCGCACGTACCTGCCGTCGTCCACGGAGCGCACGTTCCAGTGGCTGCGCGAGGCGAACGGCGCGAGCTACTACCAGCGCCGCATGCTGCCGGGCTACGGCCACCTGGACACCTTCATGGGCAGCACCGCCTCCGAGGACACCTACCCGGTGCTGCGCGAGGCGCTGGAGTTCCAGCCCCGCTGAGGCGCCACCGCTCTGATGGTGCGGTGCTTCACGACCTGGAAGGTCTGGAGGGTCGAGGCTATGCATCAGGGTGTCTGGTGTTGACCTCCTCGGGAGGGTCCGGATGGCCTCGTGCGTGATTCCGGGGGCTGAAGCCAGACGCGTTCCCCCAAGACGCACCTGCGTCGCGCGGTGACGCCGCTCGGGTCTGCTCCCGGGGGTGATGTGTCCAAGTCCGCGAAAGCAGACGTCTGGGTTGTCCGGCAGGGAATGGCATCCGGGTTGCTCCTGGATGCGTGCCATGCAATCGCAGACGACGCTCGGGTTTCCTGGTGGGGTGCGTCACGTCGCCATCTCGGCGAGCCATGAGCTCTTCCCGTCGCGGGAGGCGGCGCTCGCGTGCGTCGTCGAGAAGCATGTCGTGGCCCACCGGCGGATGCGCGACCAGCGGAAGGGGCTCACGCTTCGCGCTCCCGTGCGTCTGGCGGCGACGCGCATCGAGCGGACGCTGGAGGGCGGCGTCGACGACCTGAAGTTCCTCTACCCGGTGCTCGACAACCTCCCGGTCATCGCGTTTCCCATCCTCCACTTCGCGGCCAGCGGAGCGCAGGTCAGCGTCTATGGCTCCGCCGAGGTGGGGCGGGTGGTGGAGGTGATGCGGGACTACCTGGTCGGTGCGCGCGTCATCGCCGGACCCGAACGGCTGCTCTTCGCTCCGGAGGACCGGGAGCGCATCTCCTATTTCCACTCCGTGCGGAGCGCCGCGGAGGCGCTGGGCGCGCGAGAGGCGGAGCCGCTCGTGTGGTGCGCGGGGGACATCGTCCTTGCCTACGACGTCTTCCCCTGGCTGATGGAGCCCGACGTGGGCGCGCACGCGCTCGTCCTCAACGTGGGCGCGAAGCAGCGCGTATTTCCGGACGGGACGCCGGAGCTGTTCTCCGGCAACTACTACGAGACGCTCCTCGCCCCGGACGGACGCGGCGGGACGTGCGCCTTCGACGTGAAGGACCCCAACCTGCTCGTCTTCACGCGCGAGGGCCTGGGCGGCCTGTCCCGCCTGGATGAGCTGCGGAGCGCGAAGGACTCCAGCGTCTACATGGACGTGTTCCTGCGCACGGCCTGGCGGGCGCTGGCGGGCTCCCGTGCACGCGCGTGCCTGGGCACGCTCCGCTACGGCCTCAAGCGGCGGCGGGGAACGCTGCGGCCCGGCGAGGGCCTGCGGCAGGACGACGCGAGCGACTTCGCGTCGGCCTTCTTCGGCGTCCGGGTTCGGCTCAAGGCGGACACCGTCGACCCGTTCGCCCTCAAGGACTGCGACAACTACGAGGACCTGTTCGGCTTCTATCGGGGCCTCTTGCAGGGCATCGTCGATGAGGGCTCGTCGCGCGAGGAGGGCTACCGCCGCCTGGAGGCGTTCTACCCGCACGCGCGACACCTGCTGGCCCTGTCGGAGCGCCTGCGCCCGCTCTGGAGCGAGCTGCCCCTGTGGCGTCACTGGCCGGAGCTCATCCGCGACCGCCTCGCCACCTGCAACCGCCGCCTGACGGAGGCGCTCCAGGCCGAGGCGCTGCACGACGGAGCGCCGCCCCTCCCCGAGTACTTCGCCCCCGACGGCTCCTTCCAACAGGCGCCCGCCCCCGGCGACGACCTGCCCGGGACGCGCGCCTTCCTGCGAGACGTCTACCTGCCTCGCTTCCACCAGGGCCGCGCCGCCCATGCCGCCGCGCTCACGGGAGCCCAGCCATGAGCCGCGCATTAAATGAAGCCCTCCCCCCGGCGGACGTGCTCGGGCCGCACCTCGCCGCGCTGGCGTCGGCCGGGGTGCTGGTGGTCGGAGACGTGATGCTGGACCGCTACTGGCACGGCTCCGCGTCGCGGCTGTCACCGGAGGCGCCGGTGCCGGTGGTGCGCGTGGAGCGGGACGAGTGCCGCCCGGGTGGGGCCGCCAACGTGGCGGTGAACGTCGCGGCGCTGGGGGCGCGGGCGACCGTGGTGGGCATCACGGGCGAGGACGCCGATGGGGGCGCTCTGCGGGCGCGCCTGGAGGAGGCAGGGGTATGCGCACGGCTCGTCCAGGCTCTGGGCGTGCGCACCGTCACCAAGCTGCGCGTCCTGGGGGCGCGCCAGCCCCTGATCCGCCTGGACTTCGAGGACGGGCTGCCGGGAGGCCATGAGGCGGGGTTGCTCGAGCGGTTCGTCCCGCTGCTCGCCGACGCGAGCGCCGTCGTGGTGTCCGACTACGGCAAGGGGACGCTGCGCGAGCCCCGGGGCTTCATCCAGGCCGCGCGCGCCGCGGGACGGCCCGTGCTGGTCGCTCCGAAGGGCCGCGACTTCACGCGCTACGCGGGGGCGACGGTGCTCGTCCCCAACCGCGGCGAGCTCGAAGCGGTGGTGGGGCCCTGCCCGGAGGAGGCGGTGCTGACCGCGCGGGGATTGGAGCTGGTGCGGACGCTGTCGCTGGGGGCGCTGCTCGTCACGCGAGGAGAGGAGGGCATGACGTTGCTGCGCGAGGGCCACCCCGCGCTGCACCTGCGCGCGAGCGCCACCTCCGTCGTGGACGTCACCGGCGCGGGCGACACCGTCATCGCGGTGCTTGCCGCGGCGCTCGGCTCCGGCGTGCCGTTGCCGGAGGCGGTGGCGCTGGCCAACGCGGCGGCGGGGCTCGTCGTGGGCCGGCCCGGCACCAGCGCCGTCACCCTGCCGGAGCTGCGGCGGGCCCTGACGGGCCCGCGCGAAAGCGCGCGGGGGGTCGTCACCGAGGAGCGCCTGATGGCGCTCGTGCACGACGCGCGCGCGCGCGGAGAGACCGTGGCCCTGACGCTCGGCTGCTTCGACATCCTGCACGCCGGGCACGTCTCCTATCTGGAGCAGATGGCCGGGCTCGCGGACCGGCTCATCATCGCGGTCAACGACGACGACTCCGTGCGCCGGCTGAAGGGGCCGTCGCGTCCGCTCAATCCGTTGGCGCAACGCATGCGGGTGCTCGCCGGGCTCGCGGCGGTGGACTGGGTGGTGCCCTTCAGCGAGGACACGCCGGAGCGGCTGGTGTGCAGGGTCGTCCCGGATGTCCTCGTGAAGGGCGGCGACTACCGCCCCGAACAGATTCCCGGCCAGCGCTGCGTCCGCGAGGCGGGGGGCCGGGTGCTCGTCCTCGACTACGTCGAAGGGTGCTCGACGACGGGGCTGGTGGCCCGCATCCATGAACGCCAGGGCGCCGCGAAGGTGGGCCCTGCCTCCGCGGGGCCGGGGTAGGCCATGGGAGCGAGCGCGCCCATGGAGCACATCCGCGCGGACGTGGCCATCCTGGGCGGTGGCATCACGGGGCTGTGGCTGCTGGCGCACCTGCGGGGGCGGGGCTACTCCGCCGTCCTGTGCGAGTCCCGGGCGCTCGGGGCCGGGCAGACCCTGAGCTCGCAGGGCATCATCCACGGCGGCCTCAAGTACGCGCTCACCGGGACGCTGTCGGCGGCGAGCCGCGCGCTGATGCACATGCCCGCGCTGTGGCGCGACTGCCTTGGCGGGACGCGCGCGCCGGACCTGAGCGGCGCCCGGCTGCTGTCGCCGCACCAGCACCTGGTCTGCGGCTTCAGGCTGGCCGGCTTCTTCGCCAGCCGCCTCCTGCGCGGACGCGTGAGCCGGGTCGACGCCGGAGCGCTCCCCGCGCCCTTCGCCGAGGCCCTCGGGCGCACCGTGGACGGCGGCGTCTATCAACTCGACGAGCCCGTGGTGGACGTGCGCTCCGTCCTCGCGGAGCTGGCCCGGGCCCACGCGGACGCCCTGCTGGCGGTGGAGCAGGAGGGGACGATGCTCCTCCAGGAGGCCGGCGACGTCCGCGGGCTGGAGGTCCGCGCTCGCGATGGTCGCAGGCTGCGGATCCACGGTGCGCGGGTGGTGCTGTGCGCGGGCGCGGGCAACGAGCGCCTGGGCCACCAGTTGCCGTCGGGCGCCGCGCCCATGCAGCGCCGTCCCCTGTGCATGGTGATGCTGCGCGGAGCGTTGCCCGCGCTCTACGCGCACTGGCTGGGGAGCGGCGCCGCTCCGCGCGTCACCGTCACCAGCCACCGCGACGCGCGAGGGACCCCCGTCTGGTACGTGGGCGGGGCGCTGGCGGAGTCGGGTGTGGCGCTCGACCCGGGCGCGCAGGTCGAGCGCGCCCGCGACGAGCTGTCCCGTCTGGTGCCCGGCGTGGACCTGAAGGCGTGCGCGGGCGCGGTGCTGTCCGTGGACCGGGCCGAGGGACGCCACGCGTCCGGCCAGCGCCCGGACGGACCGGTGGTCGCGCACGCGGGGACGGTGACGCAGGTGTGGCCCACCAAGCTGGCCTTCGCGCCGCGCGTGGCGGAGCAGGTGGAGTCGCGGCTGTCGCTCGAAGGCCTGCGGCCGTGCCGCGTCCCCATGCCCTCCACGGAGGGGTGGCCGCGCCCGGCGCTGGCGCCGCTGCCCTGGGACGAGGCGCGGACATGGTGCTGAGTGCTCCCGCCGCACGGCCCTTCGTCCTCCTGGACCGGGACGGCACGCTCATCGAGGAGCGCGGCTACCTGCGCGACGTGGACGACGTCCGCCTGCTGCCCAACGCCGCCCAGGCCCTGCACCGGTTCCGGGCGCTGGGGCTGGGCCTGGTCATGGTCACCAACCAGTCCGGCGTCGCCCGGGGCTACTTCGATGCGAGCCGCGTCGACGCGGTCCACGCGCGGCTTCACGAGCTGCTCGCGCGGGAGGGACTGCACCTGGACGGCGTCTACGTCTGTCCGCACCTGCCCGACGCCGGCTGTGCGTGCCGCAAGCCCCAACCGGGGCTGGGGCTCCAGGCAGCGCGGGAGCTGGGCATCGACCTGTCGCGCAGCTTCGCCGTGGGGGACAAGCTGACGGACGTCGCCTGGGGGCAGGCCTTGGGGGCCACGGCCCTCCTGGTCCGCACGGGCCATGGCGCCGGCGCGGACCTGTCGCGACTGCCCGCGCCCGCCCGGGCCGCGGACGACCTGCTGCACGCCGCGGAGCTCATCCAGCGGCGCATCCACCGGAGGGGGCAGATGGAACGGAAGCTGACGCTGGAAGCGGGGGAAGCACGTGGTGGGGCGGGCTCGCTCGTGAGGCGCCACCTGCTGGGCAGCATCGACGTCAAGCAGCGGCTGCTGGCGGACTGCGAGCACGCCATCGAGGACGCGGCGCAGGTGCTGTCGCAGGCCCTGCGGACCGGAGGCAAGCTGCTGCTCTGCGGCAACGGAGGCAGCGCCGCGGACTGCCAGCACCTGGCCGCGGAGTTCGTCAGCGCGCTGAGCCACGACTTCGAACGGCCGGGGCTCGCGGCCATCGCGCTGACCACGGACACGTCCCTCATCACCGCGCACGCCAACGACTTCGGCTTCGGCCACATCTTCGAACGGCAGGTGCAGGCGCTGGGCCGCCCCGGGGACGTGCTCATCGGCATCAGCACCAGCGGCGAGTCCGAGAACGTGGTCCGCGCCTTCCGCTGCGCGCGGCTCCAGGGGCTGCGGACGGTGGCGCTCACGGGCGCGAGCGGCGGCCGGCTCCTGGCGCTGGCGGACGCGTGCGTGCGCGTGCCCAGCACCAACACGCAGTACGTCCAGGAGAGCCACATCACCATCGCGCACCTGCTGTGCATGTTGGTGGAGAGCGGGCTGATGGCGCAGCCAGTGGCCTCCGCGGGGTGGAGCGTGGCCCATGGCAAGTGACTCCGGGGGCGTGGACATCGCGACGCGCGCGCTGTGGCGCTTCCTCGCCGGGGAGTTGGAGCCGCTCTGGTCGCGGCTGCTGGAGGGCTCGCTCGGTGCTCCGGGGCCGAAGGCGGACGGCGACCTGGTGTACGGCGTCATCGACGAGCTGCGCGAGCGCACGTCCCACTTCCTCTCGCGCCGCTACCCGGGCCTTCCCCTGAATGAAGAGGGGCAGTCCTCGTGGCCACCCCGGGGCGACTGCATCGCGGTGGACCTGGTGGACGGGACGAACAGCCTGCTGCTCGGCGCGCCGCTCTTCGGGCTCCAGTTCGCCACCGTGGTGGGCGGCCGCGTGGAGGAGGCCGTCATCTTCCTGCCCACGGAGGCGCGGCTCGGCGGCGCGGGGCTTCACGTGAGCCGGCGCGGCGCCGGAGCGCATGCCGTGCTGCGCGGCGAGACCGCGATGCGCCTGCGCGTGTCCCCGGTGCGCGAGCTCGCGAAGGCCTCCATCGGCTTCGACGGGACGACGCCCACCGTGGGCGCGCTCTACCACCCGCCGCTGGTGGCGGCCGTCACGCGGATCCGGAACTTCGGCGCCTTCTGCTGGGCGGGGACGCGGCTGGTGCGCGGCGCGCACCTCCCGGTGAGCTTGGACGCCATCATCGCCATCGGCAACAAGCCGTGGGACCACCTGCCGGCCGTCGGCCTGGTGGAAGAGGCCGGGGGCCAGGTGACGTGCTTCGACGGGTCCCCGCACGCGCTCACGCACTGCACGGAGCTGCTCTTCTCCAACGGGCACCTCCACGCGGAGCTGCTCGGCCACCTGCGCGGCGCGGGGCTGTCCCGGAGGGGCACGTGAGCGCGACGCACGTCACCGTCCTCTGCGGCTGGCCGCTCTCCGGCAAGAGCGAGACGGCGGCGCTGGTCGGGCGGGAGCTGGGCGCGCACGTCGTCGACGTCGACGTGCTGGCGCGAGCGGGCATTGGCCTGCCGGAGGCGGCATGGTGGACGACCGACGCGGGCCGCCAGCGCAACCTCAACCGGATGGCCATGGCCTACGAGCTGCTCCACCAGGCGGTGCGCATCCACCTGGAGGTCGCCCGGCCCCAGCGCTCGCTCGTCGTGGTGTCCACGTACTCGAGGCCCTCCAGCTGGGACTTCCTGCGCGCGGTGCTCGCGCCTCACCCCGAGGTCCGCTTCAAGGTGCTGTGGCTGCGGCCCGCGGATGACTCACCCGCCGCGGTCCGCGAGCTGCTGGGCCGCCGTGCCGGCGCGGGCTACTGCGGCGGGTGCACGACGCCGGACGAGTACTTCGACGTCAAGGCGCGCTTCGTGCCGCCGCCCTTGCCCCACCGGGTGGTCGACACCTGGTTCCGTCACTCCCCCGAGGACTGCGCGCAGCGGGCCCTCGACTACGTCCTCGCGCCCTAGGAGCCACCATGCTGTTCCACCGCAGGTTCGAACATCGCTATCCGCGCATCGTCCGCGGGCAGGGCGCCTACCTGTATGACGACGAGGGCCGCGTCTACCTCGACGCCGTGGGCGGCGCGGGCGTGGCCATCCTGGGCCACGGCCTGGAGCGGCTGGCCCGGGCCGCGGCCGAGTCGATGCGGCACGTCAGCTACCTCCACGGCACCCAGTTCACCACGCCCGAGCTGGAGGCCTACGGCGAGCGGCTGGTGGCGCTGGCGCCGGACAACCTCTCTCACGTCCTCTTGATGGGGAGCGGCTCGGACGCGGTGGAGACGGCCCTCAAGCTGGCGTACCAGTACCAGGCCGGGAAGACGGGCACGCGGCGCAAGCGCAAGGTGATTGCCACCCAGCCCGGCTACCACGGCGCCACGGGGCTGGCGCTGGCGGTGACAGGCAAGCCACGAGACCGCCTGCTCTTCCAGGGGCTGCTGCCGGAGCAGTGCTTCATCCCCGCGCCGGATGCCTACCGCGGGCCCGGGTCCGCGGAAGCCTGCGCGATGGCGCTGGAGCGCAAGATATTGGAGGAGGGGCCGGAGGAGTGTCTGGCCTTCATCGTCGAGCCGGTGATTGGCGCGTCCATGGGCATCGGCGTCCCGCCGCCCGGCTACCTCCAGGAGGTGCGCGCGATATGCGACCGCCATGACGTGCTGCTCATCTGCGACGAGGTGATGTGTGGCTTTGGCCGCTGCGGGGAGTGGTTCGCGTCCTCCCTCTTCGGCGTCAAGCCTGACATCCTCATCCAGGGCAAGGGCATGGCGGCGGGGCTCATGCCGCTGTCCGCCGTCTACGCGAGCCGCGCCATCGTCGAAGGCATCCACCGGGACGGCGGCAACTTCGCGCACGGCTTCACGTTCACGAACCACGCGCTCGCCGCGGCCATCGGCCTGCGGGTGCTGGAGCACGTGGAGCGGCATGACCTGCTCTCCCACGTGCGGCGCCAGGGGCAGGTGCTGCGCGAGCGGCTCAGCGAGCTGACCGCGTTCGACTGGGTGGACGACGTGCGCGGGCTGGGGCTGTTCTGCGGCTTCGAGCTGGTCGCGGACAAGGCCACGCGGCGGCCATTCCCGCGCTCGGCGAAGGTGGCGGAGCGGGTGTTGCAACGGGCCATGGCCCGGGGCGGGAACTTCTACTTCTCCATTGGCTACCTGCCCGACGGCACCGGCGACTCCATCCTCGTGATGCCTCCCTACAACGTCACGGACGAGGAGCTGGAGCATCTGGTGGACATCCTGCGCGGCACGCTCGAGGACCTGGACCCGGAGGTCCGGACGCTGCGGGGCCCGGCAGCGTAGGCCCGCGAGGAGGACACCCATGGACATCCGGACCGACTGTCTTCACTTCAATGGCTACAAGCCCTGTGGGCCCCACAAGGCTCGCGGCGTCCACTGTGGCGGCTGCACGGACTACCGGCCCGCCACCGGCAACGTGCTCATCATCAAGCTGCAGGCGGCGGGCGAGGTGATGCGCAACACGCCGCTCCTGCGGGCCATCCAGCGGCGGCACCCGGGCGCGAGGATCTTCTGGCTCACGAACTACCCGGAGCTGATCCCCCGGCGCGAGGTCTTCAAGGTCCTGCGCTTCGACCTGGCCGGCACGCTGACCGTGCTGGACACGAAGTTCGACCTCCTGCTGTCGCTGGACAAGGACGTGGAGGCCTGCGCGCTGGCCAACCGCGTGGACGCGAAGGTCAAGAAGGGCTTCACCCAGCGGGACGGCGTCATCCTCCCGTTCGACGGCGAGAGCGAGCGCAAGTGGCGCACCGGCGTCTTCGACGACCTGATGAAGGCCAATCGCAAGCACTATGTCGAAGAGCTCTTCGAGGTCTGCGGCTATGACTTCCAGGGCGAGGAGTACCTCCTGCCGGACTTCGAGGTGCCCCAGGTGCCGCTGGCCCCCGGCAAGCCGGTGGTGATGCTCAACACGGGCGCCGGCAGCCAGTGGAAGCCCCGGCTCTACTCCCAGGCGGGCTGGACCGCGGTCGCCCGCGCGCTGAAGGACTCCGGCCGCGAGGTCGTGCTCGTGGGCGGGCCGGAGGAGCATGCGCGCAACGAGGACATCCGCCGCGCGGCGGACGTGCATTACTTCGGCGTCCAGCCGTTCGCCGGCTTCATCGGGCTGTTGAGCCTGGCGGACGTGGTGGTGACGTCGGTGACGTTCGCCTTCCACGCGGCGGTGGGGCTGCGCAAGCGCATCGTCCTGTTGAACAACACCTTCAACAGACATGAGTTCTTCATGTACGGGCGCGGCACGGTGCTGGAACCCGAGGTGCCCTGCCTGATGTGTTACAAGCAGGACTTCGACGCCGGGTGCGTCCAGCGCGACTGTATGGATTTGATTTCCCCGGAGCGCATCCTGCGCGCGGTGGGGGAGGTCTGAGCCTGGACACCACCGGCCCCCATGAGACTTGCGACGTGGCCATCGTGGGCGGCGGCGTGGGCGGGTGCTACCTGGGGCACCGCCTCACGCACCCGGACGGTGGAAGGACCGGACCGAAGGTCGCCCTCTACGAGGCGACGGGACGCGTGGGCGGGCGGCTGTGGTCCGTGGCGCTTCCCGGCGTACCGGGTGTCCGCGCGGAGCTGGGTGGCATGCGCTTCCATGAACAGCTCCACCTGGTGGCCGACCTCGTCCAGCACCTGGGCCTGGGCGCGCAGGTGGAGGACTTCCACTTCGGACAGCCGGAGAACTTCCGCTACGTGCGCGGCAGCCGCCTGCGACAGCGGGACGACGGGGGGCTGCCATACAGGTTGCGCTTCTCCGAGCAGGGCCTGGGGCCCGCGGAGCTGGAGGCGCGGGTGGTGGAGGCCGCGGTGCCTGGCTTCACGGCGCTGCGCGCGCGCTATCACGCCGCCTTCGACGCGGGACGGTGGGGTGACGCCGAGGCGCTCGAAGGAGCGTATGCGCGGAGCAAGGACGCAGCGCGGCTCGACGGCGCGCGGCTCCATGCGGTGTCGTGGTGGACGGTGCTGACCGCGGTGCTGAGCCAGGAGGCCATCCGGCTCCTCCAGGACACCGGCGGCTACGACGGTCTGGCGGCGAATGGCAACGCGGCGGACTGGCTGGACGTCCTCTTCCATGCGCCGCCGTCGGGCCGCTACCGCCGCCTCGCCGGAGGCTTCGACGCGCTGCCACGCGCGCTCCACGAGCGCTACCGCCAGGCCGGGGGCGGCACGCGGTGGTTCCATGTCCTGAGGCGCATCGACCGGGCGCGAGGGCTCGCTGGAAGCCGGGCCTACGATTTGCGCTTCGGGTGCCCCGACGGTGAGCGCGTCGTGCGAGCCCGGACGGTGATGCTGGCCCTGCCTCAGCAAGCGCTGCTGCGGCTCGCTCCGGACTGCTTCCTGCTCCAGGACCCCACGTTGCGGCGCCACCTGGAGAGCGTGCGCGGCGTGCCGGCGGTGAAGCTGTTCCTCGCCTATCCCTTTCCGTGGTGGGAGCGGGCGGGCGTCTCGAAGGGGCGCAGCACCACGGACCTGCCGCTGCGCCAGCTCTGGTACTGGCACGGCACGACTGGCGCGGCCTCCGGGCCCGGGGTGTTGCTGGCCGCGTACGCCAGCGGGACGGACGCGGAGTACTGGAGCAGCCTGCGCTCCGGCGAGCCCTTCCCGGACGCGCCCGGAGACTCGGGCCTGCCTCCGGTGGACGCGCCCGCCAGCCGGCACATGGTGGAGCGCGCCCACGCCATGTTGCTGGAGCTCCACGGCATCGAGGACGCGCCGCGCCCCATCGCCGCGCGCTGCCAGGACTGGTCCGAGCCGCCGCACGGCGCGGGCTGGCACGTGTGGCGCGAGGATGCCGTGTCGCGCGACATCATCCCCGCCATCCGGCGGCCGCTGCCGGACGAGGACGTCTTCATCGTCAGCGATTGCTGGTCGCACGACCCCGGCTCGGTCCACGGCACGCTCGCCTCCGCGGAGTGCACCCTGCAGGACCACCTGGGCCTGTCGTGGCCGTCCTGGCTGCGCCGCGAGGGCACCCGCCTGGGCCCGCGCGGCGCGAAGACCCTCACCCCTTTTGAAGGAGGCGCACCATGGCGTTGAGTGTTCCCGAAGGCTACGAACCCCTCGACGCGCGAAGCCTGCCCGGCTACCTCGCGCGCCATCCGCACCTCGCCGCGAGGCTGGGCGGCCGCCCCGAGGACTGGCGCGTCGTCGAGGCGAACGACGGCAACGTCAACCAGGTGTTCCGTGTCCACGGTCCCGCTGGCGACGTGTGCGTGAAGCAATCCCTGCCCTACGTGCGGCTGGTGGGCGAGTCCTGGCCCCTGGCGCTCGGCCGCATCCACTTCGAGCACCTCGCCCTGCGCGAGCACGGCAAGCACGTGGGGCGGCGCGTGCCGGAGGTGTTGCATCACGATGCGCGCCTCTTCCTGCTCGTCGTGGAATGCCTGACGCCGCACCGCATCCTGCGCGAGGGAATGACAGACGGCGTGCGCTACCCCCGCTTCGCCGCGCAGGTGGCGGACTACCTGGCCCGGTCGCTGTTCTTCACCTCCAGCCTGGCGCTGACGGCGGAGGAGAAGCGGGCGGGCGTGGCGGCCTTCAGCGCGAACACCGCCATGTGCCGCATCATGGAGGACATGGTGTTCACCGAGCCGTACCAGGTGCACCCGCGCAACCGCTGGACGTCCCCCGCGCTGGACGGGCTGGCGGCGGCGGTCCGCGAGGATGTGCCGCTGAAGCTCGCGGCCTTCCGGTTGAAGCACCACTACCTGAACACCACCGAGGCGTTGATCCACGGCGACCTGCACACCGGCTCCATCATGGTGACGCAGGAGGACACCCGCATCATCGACCAGGAGTTCGCCTTCCACGGGCCCATGGCGTTCGACGTGGGCTCACTGCTCGCCCACCTGCTGCTCTCCTTCTTCAGCCAGGAGGGACACGCCACCGCCCGGGCGCCCAGGGAGGACTCCGCGTCGTGGGTCCTGGAGGTGGCGGAGGCGCTGTGGTCCTCCTTCCACGAGACCTTCCTCCACCTCTGGGAGGCGCACGGCGCCGGCGCGGGGGACCCCGCGGTGCTGCTCACCCGTCCTGGGGAGCGCGAGGCGCTGCGGACCGAGCGGCGTGCCTTCCTCCAGCGGCTGTGGGAGCAGAGCGTGGCGTACACGGGCGCGGAGATGCTCCGGCGCATCTTCGGCCTGGCCCATGTCCTGGACCTGGAGCGCATCGCGGATCCGGAGCGCAGGGCCCGCTGCGAAGAGCGCTGCGTCCATCTGGGGCGCGACCTGCTGGTCGAGCCCGGGCGCTACCGCACCGTCCGAGACCTCACGGCGGCGGCGCGAAACGCGGTGGCGCGGACGCCGCGCGGACAGAGGGCATAGCGGGCGGAGCGTCCCGGACGCGCGCGGCTTCCGGGACGGCCCCGCGCGTCACTTCACGAGCGCGAGCGCTCCCGGCAAGGGGCTCGACAGCTCGTGGAACTTCTCCCCGAGCGGCCGGACCACGTGCTTCTCAATCTGGTAGTAGCTCGACAGCTTCTCCAGCGGGACGCGCCGCATGGACCAGCGGCCGTTCAAATCACAGCCGATGGAGTTCTTCTGGAAGCCGCCGGTGAGCCAGCCATCGCTCTCTCCCTGGCTCGTCCGCTCGATGCGGAAGTACTTCCACATCTTGTCCGCGGTCACCACCACGGACTCGGAGGGGTCGTCCGGTCGGGGCTCGGCCACGCCGAACCAGACCTCCGGACCCTCCGCGTCATTCACATAGGCGTCATTGAAGCCCAGCCAGATCCAGATGAACGCGATGTGCCGCACGTCCCGCGCGGTGCACGCGTCCACCGGCGTGCCCGGCGGGACGTGCAGCGGGTCCACGTAGAAGCGGCCCAGCCACGAAGGCATCCACAGATAGAAGGGATAGGAGCTGTCATCCGTCAGCAGGTAGCCGCTCGCGTTCGAGAACAGCTTGTTGCCCGCGAGCGGCTTCAGGCTGACGCCGTACTCGCGGATGGCGAAGCGCACCCCGATGATTTCGAAGAACGCCCGGATGTCCTTGTGGTGTTCGTTGAAGTTGGAATAACTGCTGCCCAGGTCGCTCAAGACGTGTTTGCGGAAGGCCATGGAGCAAGTCATTGCACTCCAGATGCCAATCACAGATGCGGGCGGGCCGCCCGGTGGGGCTCCGGTCGCGGCCCTGATTTGCGTCAACCCCTGACGCGTCTGCGTTCCGCGGGGAAACGGCCTCCCGCACTCCATGAGATGGCTTCCTGGTTCCGTTCGAAGGCCGGGAGATAGACATTGCGCAGGAAGTCACGCGTCTGGGACAGCCGGTCCGAGGGCAGGGGGCAGGAATGGAAGACGCCGTCCGCGCCGAAGTACTCCGGAACGGGCCGCGCCGCGTCAGGGAGGCCCAGGCCCCGGAACTCCGCGGTCAGCCGCTGGTTGAGCGTGGCGAGCTTGTCCCGGATGAGCTCCGGCCACCGGCGCCAGAGGGACAGCTCCTCCTGGAGCGGGCGCAGCGCCTGGGACACCCGGTAGAGGACCTCCGCGTGCGGGTGGTAGCGCGCAAGCTCGCGGTAGCCGGCCTCCTTCGTGGCGCCGGAGTCCACGATGGGTTGCAGGACGGCGCGGTAATAGCCGAACAGGTCCTCCACGCTGTCGCCATCCCGCACGCAGAACGGATCCGTGTTCTCCGCCTTGATGAGGGTGGGCACGCCGAAGAACGTCCGGGCCAGCTCCCCGGCGTGGTGGCTGCCCAGCGCGTCAGGCGCCTGGAGGCGGTCGCGGGTCCGCTTCCATCCGTAGCGGAGGAAGGCCAGCGTCGCCGCGGGGCTCGTGTGCCAGAACGTGCGCGCCGCGGCGCGCAGGAGCACGTTCACATAGGTGTCACCCGGGCGGGGATGCCGCAGCTCGTCCACCCTGCTCAGTCCCCGCAGGCCCCGGGCAGTGAAGAGCAGGACGTTGGGCTCCTTGATGTCCAGGAGCTCCTCCGGTTCGCGCTCCACCCGCAGGCGGTCCAGGTAGTTGCGCGCGAAGAGCTCCGGGGTGCCCTCCGGAAAGACGCGCTGGCGGGCATTGAGGTTGAAGATGAGCTCGTAGCCGGGGAGGTGCCGGTCCGTCAGCCAGGGGTGGACGTCATAGGCCAGCACCAGGTCACCAGCCGACCAGACGATGGGGGCGTCGCTCGGGGCGGACAGGCCCTCCGTCGCGCGCTGGAGTGAGCGGGACAGGGAGATGTCGCTCCGGTCCTCCTCGACGGTCACCACCCGCGCGCGGTCCTCCAGGCGGCCCATCGCCAGCAGGACGTCGCGCACCACCTCCACCACGCGGCAGACCTCCGGGGGGCCGTAGACGCTGACGTGCACCCCGGCGAGCGCGTGGCTCAGCAGGGGAAAGACAATGACCGGGAGGTTGTCCAGGACGGGGTAGAGGAACTTCGTGTCGTCGAGCCCGCCTTCCATGGAGCGCAGCAGCGGAGTGGTATCCACCACCTTCCACCGCCGATAGCGCGCGGGCTGGCGCTGCTGTCGTTCTCGGGCCAGGCGGTCCGCGACGCGCCGGGTCACCGCCTCCTGGATCGCGGCTTCACTTGAGTCGAAGATTTCATGGCTGGCGCTGATGGCTGCGTGTCTCACCTGCATTCGTTCCACCTCCAGGCGCGTGATGCCATTCACGAACCATGCGAGGCGCCGGGACGGATGGACACGCCGCCGGGATTTTCCGGTTGGCGTCTGTCCATCACGCGGTTGCGTTCGCGGGGGACGCGGGCGCGGCGCGGCAGCTCGTCACGAATGGGTTGCCATGCTGGGGCGCGCGTTTTGTCTTGGATTGGTATGCCGCTTGCTGATGGCCGTGGCCCGAGGCAGGCGGCGCACGCCGCGGCCTCGCTTCCGCCCGTGAAGGCGGAGCTGGATGCGATGTCTGTCTTTTTCGTCAGGTCCACGCAGTCCCACGCATGGAGTCCGTCATGAAGAAGAACCTGGTTGTTTCCCTGTTGTCGGGCGTCAGCCTCGCGATGCTTTCGGTGGGGTGCGGCACGCCCGCGGAGTCCACCGAAGGTGGAGCGAAGGACACCGCCCGGTCGAGCGCGGCGCTCGCGGGGCAGATCTCCAGCGTGCCCGGGGACACCGCGTGCCCGTCGGGCTACACGCTCGCGTCCCCCGAGGAGGCGCGCGCCAACGCCGCTGCGCTCTGCGGCCAGCTCGGCACGTGGGACATCCTCCGGCTGGCGAACGGCGGCAGCATGGACGGTCCGGGCTACGGCTGTGGCGTCCGGACCTACGACAACCGCGCGCTGGGCGGTAGCGTCTGCAAGCTGGTCGGCACGGCCAGCACCGCGGTGGGGGACGGCGTCTGCCCGTCGGGCCTCACGCTGGTGAGCCCGCTGGTGGCGCGCACGAATCCGTCCGGCTTCTGCTCCGTGCTGGGAACGTGGGACATCGTGCGGCTGGCGAACGGCGGCAGCATGGACGGCCCGGGCTACGGCTGCGGCATCCGCGACTTCGATTCGCGCCCGCTGGGCAACACCCTCTGCGCGCAGCTCTCCTTCGTCACCGTGGCGGGGGATAAGCCGTGCACGCCGGGGACGGCGTTGCTGTCGCCGCAGGAGGCGCGCGCCCGCCAGTCGGAGGCCTGCGCGGCCCTGGGGACGTGGGACATCGCCCGTCTGGCTGGTGGCGGGAGCATGGACGGCCCGGGCTACGGCTGCGGCATCCGGGACTGGGACACCCGCACCACGGGCAACGCCCTCTGCCAGTCGCTGTAGTCTCCGGCGGAGTCCTCCCGCTTCCGGCCGCTCGGGCCGGGAGCGGGGCCGCGTCCTCCATGCGCTTCATCCATTGCTCTGACGTCCACCTCACGGCGGACTACCGGAGGCTTGCCCCGCGCCCACTGGGGTGGCGTCGCTGGCTGGCCCTACCGGAGCTGCTCCTGGGGGGGCGCGCGCAAGCCTATGCGCGCGCTGCCCGGACGCTCTCCGCCATCGTGCGCGAGGCGAAGACGCACGACGCCGACCACCTCATCCTGTCGGGGGACCTCACCGCGTGCGCGCTGGACGGTGAGTTCCAGGCCGCTCGGGACGCGCTGGGCGAGTGGGGGGAGGACCGGCGCCGCTGCACCGTCATCCCGGGCAATCATGACGTGTACACGCCCGGCAGTGTCCGCGCCGCGCGGTTCGAGCGCTACTTCGGGCACCTGTTGGAGAGCGACCTCCCCGAGCACCGCAGGGAAGGCCGGTACCCGTTCGTCAGGTTGGTGGGGAGCGGAGCCGCCGTGGTGGGGCTCTGCTCCGCGCGCCTGCCCCTTGTTCCCGGAATCTCCCGCGGGTTCATCGGACGTGCGCAGCTCGAAGGGCTCGCGGCGGTGGTGGCGGATCCTCGGCTGGCCGGGCGGGCGCTGCTGGTTGTCGTGCACCACGCACCGCTGACATCCCGGGGGGAGCTGGCGACGGGGCCCTGGGGGCTCCGGGATGGAGCGGCGCTCTGCCGGTTGCTGCCCGGGAGTCGCCACGCGGTGCTTCACGGCCACATCCACCAGCGCTTCCATCACCAGGCCACCGGGACAGGGCCCCACCTGTTTGGCGCGGGCTCGTCGACGTTCGCGGGCCACGAGGGCTACTGGCTCATCGACGTCGAGCAGGGGCGCGTGACGGGAGGACGGATGCGGGTCCCCCCAATGAACGACGCCGGGGTGCAGGCCAGCGAGCGGAGGGACTGAAGGGAGCAGGAGACGGGGCGACCGGCTGGCGACGATGGCGGCCTTCCTGGCGGTGCTTACCGTTGGGCCGACGTTGGAGTGCTGATCCCTCGCTCGTCTGTGTGGAGGCCTGGATGAAAGCGGTCGTGCTGAAAGGCTATGGGGATGTGGACGTGCTCGCGGTGCAGGAGATGCCCGAGCCGAAGGTGGGGCCGGGCGAGCTGAAGGTCCGCGTCACCGCCGCGGGCATCAACCCGGTGGACTGGAAGATCCGCCGGGGGGAGATGAAGGGGCGGGTGGATTTGAAGTTCCCCGCCATCCTCGGGCGCGACGTGGCCGGTGAGGTCCTGGAGGTGGGCACGGGCCTCGAGGACTCCTTCGAGCGGGGGGACCGCGTGATGGGCCTGGTGAACGCGGGCTACGCGGAGACGGTGGTCGCGCCCGCGGAGTGCTGGGCGAAGGTGCCCGACAATCTGAAGCTACAGGATGCCGCCGCGCTGCCGCTGGTGACGCTGACGGGCACGCAGCTCATCGAGGAGCAGGTGCGGCCCTCGAAGGGGGACACGCTGCTCATCACGGGCGCGCTGGGCTCGGTGGGACGTTCCGCCGTCTTCGCGGCGCGGGCGCGGGGCGCGAAGGTCTGGGCGGGCGTGCGGAAGAGTCAGGTGGAGGAGGCCCGGAAGCTGGGCGTGGACGGCGTCGTCGCGCTGGATGACCCCAAGGACATCGCGAAGCTGCCCACGCTGGACGCGGTGGCGGACACGGTGGGCGGTGAGACCGTGGCGGCGGTGCTCGGCAAGGTGAAGCACGGCGGGACCGTGGGCAGCGTGCTGGGCGAACCGAAGGGCGCGAAGGAGAAGGGGCTCGTCGTGCGCAGCTTCATGTCGCATCCGGATGCGAAGCGGCTCTCGCAGATTGCCGAGAGCGTGGCGAAGGGCGACCTGGTGATTCCCATCAGCCGGACCTTCAAGCTGGACGACGCACGCGAGGCCCAGAAGCTCGCGGAGCAAGGCGTCACGGGCAAGGTGGTGCTCGTCAACTGATGCGAGCGTCTAGAACGGGGCGGCGCGAGTGAAGGACACGCGCTGCCCCGTCGCCGGGTGCATGAACGACAGTGTCTCGGCGTGCAGGTGCAGGCGGAGGCCCGCGTGGCCGTACAACGGGTCTCCCACGATGGGTGCTCCCAGGCCCTGGGGATGGGCCGCGTGGACGCGCAGTTGGTGGGTGCGGCCGGTGCGCGGATGGAAGGCCACGCGCGTGTGGTTCGCCTTGCGCTGGAGGACCTCCCAGTCGGTGACGGCGGGCTTGCCGTGCACGGGGTCGACGATCTGCCGGGGACGGTCATCCAGGTCCACGCGCAGGGGCAGGGTGATGGTGCCCGCGTCTTCGCGCACGGGGCCGTCGATGAGCGCCACGTAGCGCTTGGAGACCTCGCGGTGGAGGAACTGGCGTTGCAGGGACGCGTGCGTGCGGCTGTCCAGCGCGGCGACGAGCAACCCGGAGGTGTCCAGGTCCAGCCGGTGCGCGAGCAGCGGTCCCGTGGCGTTGGGGTATCGCGCGCGCAGCCGGGTGAGCACCGAGTCGAACAGGGCGGCATCCCGGCCCGGCACGGACAGCAGGCCGCAGGGCTTGTCGATGACGACGAGCCAGGCGTCCTCGAAGACGATGGAGAGGTCTGGCGTGGGCGCGGGCGGCGGGACGAAGACCCGGGGCGCGGAGACCTTCAGACCCTCCAGCATGAACGGGAGCAGGGGGCCGCACTTGTCGCGGCATGCGGGATAGAACGCGCCCTGGATGCGGCCACCCGATGCGGGCGGCGTGCCCCACCAGAACTCCGCGAGCGCGACCGGCTGGAGTCCCTGCGCGAAGGCGTAGGCGAGCAGCTTCGCGCCCGCGCAGTCACCGGCGCCGGACGGGGGCTCGGAGCCGCCGTAGAGCGAGCGCAGGGGGCGGGTCTCTCCCCGGGCGTTGGTGACGGCGTAGGTGTCGTGGAATTGCTTCATGAAGCCGCGGGAGACGATGCGCCGCAGCCGGTCCAGCGCGCGCACGCGGCGTTCCGCCTTCGCACGGGCCGGGGCGAACTGGCGCCGGGCTTCTTCCTGCGTGGCGTCCCAGCGGCGCTTCTCTGCTTTGTCGCCCCGGCTCTCCTGGTCGAGTGAATGGAGCGCCTCCGCGCGTGCGGCCTCCGTGAGTCCTTGTGTGGCCAGGAGGGCGGCGCGGCGCTTGTGACGCTGGCGGCGGCGGGCCTCGTGGTGCTGGCGCACGGCTTCGCGCTCGGTGGCTTCGCGTGCCTGCCGGGCGTCATCGTCCTCGCGCAGGCGGCGCAGCTCGTCGGAGGCGCTCCAGGCTTCAGCGCGGGCCAGCAGGGCCTTCACCGTGGCGTCGGCCACCGGCTCCACGCGGGCGCGGGCCTCGCGGTCGAAGACAGGGGGCACGAAGCCCGGCACGTCCCAGCGGCCGGCGAGCATCGCGGAGAAGGCTCGCAGCACGCCGAAGGTTCCATCCGGTTGGCGCACCACGAGCACGCCGAACATCTTCCCGCCGTCCGGCCCCTGGAGGATGTCGCCGGGCAGCCCTGGCGCGATGAAGCCTTCGCGGAGCGTGGCTTGCAGCGACTCCGCGGCCCGGCGCGCGAGGGCGTGCGGGCCCACGGCGTCGAAGGGGCTCGGGAAGGAGTCCGGCACTTCGTCCGCTTGGGGGGCCGGTTCGAGTGCGGTGACGTGCGGGGCCACGGCGCCGGAGTAGCACGAAACCTGGAGGCTGGGGACGCGGGGCTACCGCGAGGCTGGCCGGCTGGCGCGGAAGGGGGCGACAGCGTGGTCCGTGCACCGCTGGACGTCCTGCGCCTCCATGAAACTCGCGGTGTAGGGGCCTCCCAGGGGACATCGAGTGGGGCGCAGTCCTGCCTCGTGATGGCCAGTTCCCACGTGTCCCAGCACGCACGGAACTCGAACGGATGTTCATCGACCTCGACGCCGAGCGTCTGCTGATTGGACTGACCGACCGGTGATGGATCAGCCTGCCCATGCGTGACCGAGATGAATTGCGCAATGAGAGGCGGGGGGAGGATGGGACTGATTGATGCTGTTCAGATGATTGACGCGAGAGGGGACTACAAGGAGTTTTGACTCTAGACTCCGGGCCTCCATGGCCACTGTCCGCGCTGTTGCCGCTGGTTTGCTGCTGTTGACCGCACTCCTCGTGCCTGAGTGGAACGTGGAGGCCCGCACCGCCATCCTGGAGGCAGGGGCGGGATGGAAGCTGGAGGTGGATGGCCAGCCCTACGTGGCGAAGGGCGTCACCTTCAGTGGCACGGGCGGGCCCGCGAACTTCGACAAGGATTGCGAACGGCTGCGCGCCATTGGCGTGAACACGCTGCGCACCTGGGGCACCGGCGACGAAACGGCCGCGCTGCTCGATGCCGCGCACAAACACGGCCTCCGTGTCCTGGTGGGGCTGTGGCTGCGGCCGGGCCGCGCGGGCATGGAGAACGACGACGCCTTTGATTACGCGCGCGACGCGAAGGGACGTGATGCGCAGCTCCAGGCCACGCTCGCGCAGGTGCGACGGTTCAAGGACCATCCGGCGGTGCTCGCTTGGGGCGTGGGCAACGAGGTCATCCTCAATTCGCCGGATGAGCCCTCGAAGGTCGCCTACGCGCGCTTCCTGGAGAAGGTCGTCCGCGCGGTGAAGAAGGCGGACACCGCGCACCCGGTGCTGTCCGTGGATGCTTGGACGCTGGGCATTCCGCTCTGGGAGAAGTACGTCCCCTCACTGGATGCGTATGGCTTGAATGTCTACGGCCGGGGCATCCACGCGCTTGCGGATGCGGTGAAGCAAGCCGGTGCGCGCAAGCCCTGGTTCATCACCGAGTTCGGCGCGCAGGGGGAATGGGAGGTCCCCAAGGATGCTCGCGGCGTGCCCCAGGAGCCGGGAGACGGGGAGAAATATGACGTCATCGTGGATGGCTGGCGCAACGCGCTGGCGCCGCACGTCCAGACGGGCCGGTGCCTGGGATTGTTTGTCTTCAACTACAGCTCGGCGTTGGACCACACCGGGCTGTGGCTGGGAATGGTGTCCGGCACCTCCATGCGGCCGGCATGGCACGCGGTGCGCGAGGCATACACAGGCACGAAGCCCGACCCCGCGCTGCCGGTGGCGGTACGCCTGGAGGTCCGGGGCGTGGAGAAGGGGTGGGCTGACGTGGCCTTCGACGTCACCTCCACCACGCCGCTGGACGTGTCCTTCGCCTACAACTTCCGGGGCGCGGCGCTCCGGGCGGAGCGCGATCGGGTGACGGTGCTGGAGTCCCGGCAGGGGAGCACTCCGGGGACGTGGCGCGTGCGTCTGCCCGTCGTGACGGGCGCCATCAAGCTGTATGGCCTGGCGAAGGACGGTGCGGGGAACCTGGTCGCCGCGACCACGTCCGTTGCGGCGCAGGCGACTCCCTGAGCCCTCGCGGCTACTTCGTCCAGCTGTCCCCGTGGCCCTTCGTGATGCCCAGGGCCGCGACCCAGTAGTCCGCCTTCGAGGAGGCCGGTGACAACGCGCGGCCGCTGCCCTCGACCGTGCCGTTCTTCACGCCGTCCACCTTCCAGTTCACATCCTCGGGCCGGTACTGCGCATGGCGCCGCATGTGCTCGTACATGCCCGAGAAGATGCTCTGGATGCCCAGGGCGCCGGCCAGGGTGCGCTTCTGCTGGGCGAACTCCGCATCCACGAAGGAGTTGCGCAGCTGGGAGCGCAGGCTCCGGGGCTGGACCGGGGCGCCGCAGAAGCCAAAGGCCTCCGCCCGGGCGATGTAGTGGCGCGCAATCGTCCACATCATCGGGTGCCGCGGCGGCGCGTACATGGCCCACATGTCGGTGCCGTTGAACTGCGCCATCTCATCCGTGGCGTCCTCCTCCATGCCCATCTGCAGGGCCAGCTCGTCCTTCATGAAGCCGGGTGGCTTCGCATTGAAGGTGAGGGTGTCCTCCAGCTTGAGGAACGTGGGGACCTTCGGAGGCTGGGCGAGCATCTTCTCGAACTGCTTGCGGTCCTCGATGACGCAGTTCGCGTCGAGGAAGTACCCGCCGTTCACGCCCAGCGTCAGAAACGTCAGGATGTCCTTGGCGGGCGCGTGACCTTTGTTGCCCAGGTAGAACGCCAGGAGCTGCTCCAGCTTGTCCAGCAGGAGCGCGCCCAATTCCTTGCGGACGACGGGCGCGTCCAGGACTTCGTCCAGCCCATGGACCTTGACGCGCTTGCCCAGCGCCTTCTCGAACTCGGGCGCCATCTGGGGCAGGCACCAGAAGTACACCGTCGCGGAGGAGAAGCCGGACGCGATGGCCTTCGGCGTCTTCGTGTTCGCGTCGTTCGGCTTGCCCGTCCCGTACCAGACGAAGTGCAGCGCCGTCTTGTGCGGGGCCGGAGTCCGCGCGGGCTCCGGCTCCGGTTCCTCGACGCCGTCCCGCAGGACGTTGAAGGGATTGAAGGTGGGGTCGTCCTTGCGGCGATCAGCGATGGAGAAGGGTTTGGAGGACCGGGGCATCTCGCGAGTATGAATCGTGTTCACGAAAGGTGACAACGTCGTGGGACGTCAGGTCCCGCCGGAGGACGTGGCCCTTCCCCCTGGCCGTCAGCGCAGCGTCGGGTCCTCGTTGATGCGTGTCACGGCGCCGTGAAGGATGCCCAGCTGCCGGGGCACGCGCTCCAGCAGCGCGCCCAGCACGGGGTCGTCGCTGGTGCGCGGCAGCGCCAGGGCCGGCAGGGGCGGGGGCTCTCGCCGCTCCTGCAGCGCGCGGGCGAGCAACTCCAGGCTGTCGCTGGCGCGCTGCGCGAGCTGCTGCGGCAGCACCGAGTTCGTCCTGCCGTCGAACCGCCCCGTGCCCAGCGCCGTCACCGCCACCGCGAACCGCCTCGCGTAGGTGAGCAGCGCCATGCCCGGCTCCAGGTGGCCGGGCGGGCCCCGGTACTCCGTCAGCAACCGCTGGAAGGACGACTCCGCCTCCAGCAATGCCTGGTCCAGGCGGCGGCGCTCCTCGTTCACCGCGGGCTCCGTGCCGCTGCGGTGCGTGGCCAGCTGTTGCAGGTACCTGCCGTCCGCGCGCAGGGCGGAGGCCGCCGCGTCCGGGAAGCGGCGCCGCTCCGGGCTGGGCCACAGCGTCCACGAGCCCACCAGCGCCATCGCCCCCGCGATGAGCACGCCCAGGGAGCGCTGCGACGCCACCCGCCAGTCCCCCGAGCTGAGCGTGGCCATCAGCAGGTAGTCCGGCGTGAGCAACACCTGGAACGCGCCGAAGTTCAGCGGCAGCAGGGACACGGAGATGGCCGTCAGCCCGCTGATGACGCCAATCATCATGGGCGGCGTGTGCACCGTGGTCGCGATGAGCGCCGCCAGGCTCGCGCCCACCAGCGTCCCCACCGTGCGCTGGAGCACGCGCTCCTCCGTGCTGCCCGCGTAGGGCTGGAGAATGGAGATGACCACGAGGCTCACCCAGTGCGCGTCGCCCACCTGCAACGCCCGCGTCAGCCCCAGCGCCGCCGTGGCCACCATCCCCGTGCGCAGCGCGTGCCGCAGCACCACCGAGTCCCGGTGCAGGTGGTCCCGGATCGGCCGCCACACAGAGAACCCCCGCGCCTCACCCTGGCCGCCCACCGTGTGCCTGCCGCGCGCCGGCACCGGGTCTCCGAAGAGCAGTCCCGATGCCGTCTCGTGCGCCACGCCCGCGTGCTCGCGCAGCCGGTCCAGCAGCGTGGCCACGTGGGTGGACAGGGGCCCCTCCGCGCCCCGGCGCACCGGCGGCGCGGCCATCCTCGCGGGCTGCTGCCGGCTCCGGGGCTTCAGCGCCAGCCGCGGCGGCGCGCGCATGCCTTCATTGCGTTCCTGTTGGAGCGCCCGCATGACCCACTGGTCCATCGCGGCGAAGGCCTCGCACAGCCGGGCCACGCGCTCGCGCGTCGCGTACAGGTGCGGGTCGCGCCCCACCACCTGCATCGCCTCCGCCAGCGCGCTGAGCAGCGCCACCATGGGCTCCGCCTGCTCCACCAGCACCAGCAGGTGTTCGCCGCGCCGGGACTCGTCCGGCCTCCCGCGCCGCGTGGCCGCGAGCACGTCGCGCGCGTGTTCGATCTCCGGGCGGATGCCGGCATGGCGCTTCAACCCTTCCGCCCATGCATCCGGCGTGGCCCCCTCCAGCGTGGCCCTTCGCAGCTCCTCCGCCGCAATCCCCAGCCTCGCGTACACGCGAGCCACCGCCCGGCGCGCGGGCCGGTAGGGCCTGAGCGGCCACAAGAGCAGCGACAGGGTCATCGCCCACACGCCTCCCAGCAGGAGCGAAGCGCCGCGCAGCACCGCCTCCCGGAGCGAGGCCGCGGGTGCGCCGAGCGACACGACGAAGATGACGGCGAGCTGCCCGCCCACGGAGCCCGCCGTCTCGCCGTAGCAGCGCGCGAAGTTCGCCGCCGTGACGCCCAACAGCAGCAGCGTGGCGTCCACCGTGTACGTGGCCCCCGCGGGCGCCAAGAGCATGCCGACGAGCGCCCCCAGCACCGTCACCACCCCCATGATGCGCGCCCGCGTCCGATACGAGCCGCCCTTGTCCGCGAGCGTGACGAGCAGCCCCGTGAGGCCCGCCCAGCCCGCCTCGGGCACGGTGAGCAGGTACGCCAGACACAGGGGCAGGGCGGTGGAGACGGCCGCCCGGATACCCGCCCACAGGGCCGGTCTTCCGGGCTCCACGCGGAGAAGCGACTGGAGGTGTCTCAGCAGCCGGTGCATGGGGATTCAGGGGAGCGGCGGGCCGTCACCCCAGAGGGTGGCCACGGTCGTCCCCATCCACAGCCGGTGCCCCTGGCTCGGGCGCCGCTCGTGCGGCACCGCGGGCCCCATCCCGCAAGCCCGTCCCTCCCCGAAGGCGGAGACGCGCGGCCCGGCCTCAGCCCGTGCCCAGGGCCGGTGCGGCGTCGGACGCCTTCTCCTCGAGCGACGTGCCGTCCCAGGGGATGTACCGCACGCCCGCCATGGGCTCCGGGCCGTGGAACTCCAGCGCGCCCACGGTGGAGGTGAGCAGTCCGGTGGGCCTCCACGCCGCGAGCGGATGGGGCCGGGAGAAGCGTTGGAGCTCGCACCGGGCCACGTCGCTCTGGGCCACCAGCACGTCCCAGCCCGTGGGGTCGCGGTACGCATAGCCCACCAGCGTGCGCGGGTCGCACCACGCGCGGCCCTCCACGGCCACGGTGGCGGAGGCGGCGCGGAAGGACAGCTCCCCGGCCGAGGGCGACGTCACGCGGCTCAAGAGCAGGTGGGGCATTTCATGGAACGTGTGCTCGGCGTCGCGCGTGCGCAGGTAGATGGGCGACAGCCGCGGGTGGCCCCGCTGGCGCTTCGCGCGCACCGCCATGATCTCCAGCCGCGCGTCGGGGTCCTCGGCGAAGCGCGGGCAGTACAGCCACGTGAGCTCCTCCAGCCGGCGGTGGCCCCACAGGTGCTTCTGCAGGCCCGGCGCGCCCTTCACGTCGATGCGCTCGCCGTCCACCGTCACCGCGCCCTCGAAGAGGACGTCGTCGTGCACGTGGGCGACGCGCGTGGGCAGGGGCAACAGCGAGGTGCCTCGCGGCTCGCGGCGCACCGGCCCGGCGTGTCCGCCCTGGAAGCGCAGGTCCCACGCGATGCAGTGCCCTCCGCTGGCCACCTGGCCGTGGCAGTGGCCGGGCGTCAGCTCCGAGTCCGCGATGCGCACGCCCCCGGAGGGCAGCGCGCTGAAGGCGGAGGCCGGGTGGATGGCCTTGAGCGCCACCGCGGGCCGGTCCTGCGACGCGCAGTCGAACGCCGCCGCCCAGAGCGTGGCGCGAGGCTCGCCAGGGCTGCCCGGCGCCGGGGTGAACAGGGTGTAGCGCAACCACCAGGCGCGATCTCCGCCCGGGTCGAGCACCACCAGGAACCAGATCTCGAAGAATCCCCGCTGTTGACCGTTCCAGCGCGGCTGGTTGGCGCGCTTGCTCGACAGCATGATGGAGCCCCCTCTTCGCGCGGCCGTTCACGGCCTGGACGTCGCGCGTACGCCTTCACGCTGGCAGATGGGGCCCCGTGCGGGCAAGGGTCCCCGCGGTCGCGGGGCCGCGGGGAGGGGGCGCTCCTTCCGCCGGATCAGGCGCCGGGCGCGCCCCAGGACACGCGGTAGGTGACGCTCTCGTCGTCGAACTGGACGACGTCCACCTGCGTGGCCGGACCGCTGGCGGCGCGCACCGTGGCCAGCATCACGCCCTGCTTGAAGTAGCGCAGCAGGCCGGGCTCGTTGAGCCAGAGGTCCGCCTCGCGCTCGCCACGTTCAGTGATGCGCACCTCGGTGTAGTTGTTGCCGGTGCGGAAGCTGTGCTGCGTGCGGTGCAGCATCCGCTTGGGCCCGATGAGCCGCAGCACGCCCAGCAGCGCCCGGCCCACCATCGTGTCGCGATAGCCGTCGATCATCCGCTCGCCCAGCATCCGCCACGCCACCGCGTCCGGCTGCTCCGGGTGGAGCGTCTTCGCGGTCAGCGCCACGCAGCGCGTCCACGTGTCCAGCGAGTACGCCGGCTGAAGGGGGCGGTCCAGGTCCAGCCCCTCCTTGCGCAGCTGCTCCTTGAGGGCGAAGGGCACCCTCCCGGCCAATCCCCGAACGAAGAGTCCTTCGACGATGGTCGGGAATACGAGTTTCTCGGCGGTGGCCATGGATGCCATTCCGCCCAGCACCGCGCGTTCTGGTCAAGACCTACCGCCCGGGTGAAGTTCGGCGCTCGAATGCGCGGTCGCCCTTCGGGGTCATTCCGCCCCGTTCCGGCGCCGTGAAACATCGCATGTATCCATGGAATTCACGCAAGGTGTGGAAGCACTCCACGCGGTCGCCAGGCGTGGGCATCTGGTAGCGTCCGGGGCCCCGGCTCCCCCTTGGCTCGGCACCTTTCTGGGTCCTGATGACGTCGCGAGTCCTGACGTGCCTGCTGTTGTCCGCGCTGGCCGCGCTCCCTGCCTGGGGCGCCCGGCCGGTCCCTGCTCCGGCCGCGGAGGGCATGGCGATGCTCCAGCGGATGGACACGGCGCGCGTGCAGGGCAGCCCCAGCACGCTGCGCACGGAGCTGGACGCGCAGGAGGCGAAGACGCCCAGGGACCCGATGCCGCGCGTGTACCGGGCCTTCCTCGCGCTGCCGTCGGAGGAGAGCTTCAGCGAGTTCAAGGCGCTGGCGGTGATGTACCCGGAGAACCCGTGGCCGCACGTGGGCATGGGGCTCGTGTACGTGCGCTGGAAGATGTTGAAGGACGCGGCCGCGCCGCTGGAGGCCGCCCGGAAGGCCGTGCCCGGGTTCGCGCCCGCGCTCTGGGCGGACGGCCTGCGGCTCCAGGCGGAAGGCAAGCCCGCGGAGGCGGAGGGCCGGCTGCGCGAGGCCTTGGCGAAGCTGGACATCCCGCGCTTCCGCACGGACCTGGCGCTGCTGCTGGCGGGCCGGCCCGGAGGCGCCGCGGAGTCGCGGGCGCTCCTGGTCCGCTCGGTGAAGGACTGGCCGGAGCAGCCGGAGGCGCTCCAGGTGCTGTCGCGGCTGGCCCGCGAGGCCGGGGACGCGCGGGCGGGCGCGGAGGCCGGGGCGCTGCTCGTCGCGCTCCAGCCGCATGACCGCGAGGCGCACCGGCGGCAGGCGGAGGCGTGGCTCGCCGCCGGGGACAAGGCGCAGGCGGTGAAGATGCTGGAGCGCTACGCGACGCTGGGGGGCGCGGACCCTGCGGTGCTCGCCTCGTGGGTGAAGCTCAACGTGGAGCTGGACCGCCCGGAGGACGAGGCGAAGGCGCTGGTGCGTCTGGCCGCGGCGACGCCCAGGGATCCGGAGCCGTTGCTTCGGCTGGCGACGCTCGCGGAGGCGAAGCCGGACCTGGCCGGCATGGAGGCGCGGTTGGAGCAGGCGGCGGCGCTGGCGCCGGAGCGCGCGGACATCCAGGTGCGGCGGGCGCGGATGCTGCTCAAGCAGGAGCGCTACTTCGAGGCCGTGGCGGCGTACCGCGCGGCGCTCGCCGCTCCGGAGCATCCGGTGCCCGAGGCCGCGGAGGAGGCCGCGCAGCTGAACAAGAAGCTGCGGCTGCCCGCCACGCCCGCGAAGGGCACGGTGGAGCAGATCTACGACCGCGTGTCCCTGGCGCTGGTGGCGCTGTACCTGGAGCACCTGATGGAGAAGCCCGACCTCAAGGGCAACCTGAAGGTGCGCGTGGACCTGGACCCCGCCACCGGGAAGGCCACGAACGTGGTGGTGCTCTACGACAGCCTCCAGGACGTGCTCATCACCCACCACGCGCGCATCGCCTTCATGGACGCCGAGTACCCGCCCGGCAGCGAGTCCCCGGTGTACCAGTACGTCTTCCGTCCTCCGCGCTGAGGCGGACATTTGGCGCGCGCTCCCCGCGCAAGCCGGTTGACGCTGGCGTCACCGGGCGGCACAGACTCCAAAGGCCTCACGCCAGGAGCCCCTCCGTGAACGCCGCGCCGCTGACGCCCGCCTCCCTGTGGTCCCGCACGCTGGCCGTGACGCGCCATGCGCTGGAGACGGGCGCGCTCCAGCCCATCGCCACGGACTTGCGCACGGTGCCGGTGGCGGGCACGGCGTTCCAGGTGCGCGTGCTGGGCAAGGTGGCGCTCAAGGAGCGCAAGCGGCCCGCGCCGTCCTCCTCCTCGGAGCCGTTCAATCCGTTCGCGAACCCGGAGCCGGACCTGGTGCTGGGGGACGTGCCACCCGCGCACGTGTGCCTGCTCAACAAGTTCAACGTCGTGGAGCACCACCTGCTGCTGGTGACGCGGGCCTTCGAACCGCAGGACGCGCTGCTGTCGCTGGCGGACTTCGACGCGCTCTCCACGTGCCTGGAGGGGCTGGACGGCCTGGCCTTCTACAACGCGGGGGAGACGGCCGGCGCGAGCCAGCGCCACAAGCATCTGCAACTGGTGCCGCCCCTGGGGCCGGAGCTCCTGCGCGCGCCCGTGGAGGCGCTGCTGCCGCCCCTGCCGGGGCCGGGCCGCGTGGTGGCCGCGGGGTCGCTGCCGTTCGCGCACCTGCTGGCGGGACTGGGGCCGTGGGGGGCTCCGGGGCAGGGGGGCCGGATGCTGGCGGCCTACCGGCTCCTGCGGGAGGCCATGGGGCTCGCGGAGCACGCGCCGTACAACCTGCTCGTCACCCGGGACTGGATGCTGCTCGTGCCTCGTGCCCGGGCGGAGCACCTGGGCGTCAACGTCAACGCGCTGGGCTTCGCCGGGTCGCTGCTGGTGCGCACGCCCGAGCAGTTCGACGCGGTCGCCGCGCTCGGTCCGCTGGAATTGCTGCGCCAGGTCGCGGGCGTCGTTCCGTAGGGACGGTGCAACCGCGCGAGCGGACCGGCAGACGGCGGAGTCCCTGTTCCCGCTGCTGCCCTCCACGCGGAGGTGGGGGCGGATGCTGCGCGCATGCCTCCAGGGCGTGGGGAACGAGTTCTACGCGGTCATCCTGGAGAAGAAGGAGCGGCCGCCGCGCGGTAGCGAAGCCCGACGAGCGCCGCGACGAAGCCCGCCGCGGCGCCCACGCCCAGCGCCTGGCGCGGACCGAACGTGTCCGCGACCCACCCGACGACGGGCGCTCCCAGGGGCGTGCCGCCGAGCGCGATGGCCAGGAGGATGGCGAGCACGCGCCCGCGCATGGCCGGCTCCGTGGACAGCTGCACCAGGCTGTTCGCGGTGGTGGTGAAGGTCTGCGCCGACACGCCGATGACCACGAGCATGAGGCCGAAGAGGGCGTAGGCCGGCATCAGCGCCGCGAGCGTGAGGCCTGCTCCGAAGACCGCGGCCCCCGTCACCAGCAAGCCGATGCGGGGGTACGCGCGCCGGGCGGAGAGCAGCGCGCCCGTCACGGACCCGACGGCCATGATGGACGTCAGGAGTCCATAGCCGCTCGCGCCCTTTTCGAAGACGCGCACGGACATGGTGGAGATGAAGATGGGGAAGTTGAGGCCGAAGGTGCCGATGAGGAAGAACATGATCAGCACCGCCTTCAGGTCCGGCCGCTTCCAGACGTAGACGAAGCCCTCCAGGAGGCTCCCGCGGGTGCGCAGCGCCCGGTCCCTCACGTGCAGCTCGTTCACGCGAAGCAGGCTCAGTGAGCAGAGGACGGCGCCGAAGGACGCCGCGTTGAGGACGAACATCCACCCGGAGCCCACCCAGGAGATGAGCACCCCCGCGATGGCGGGACCCAGCATGCGCGCGGCGTGGAACGAGGTGGAGTTGAGCCCCACGGCGTTGGAGAGATCCTCCTCCCCCACCAGCTCCGACACGAACGTCTGGCGCGCGGGGGCGTCGAAGGCGGTGACGCAGCCCAGGAGGAACGCGAACACGTCCACGTGCCACAGCCGCACGTGCCCCCAGAGCGTGAGCAGCCCCAGGCCCAGGGCCAGGACTCCCAGGCTCGCCTGCGTGGCGAACAGGAGCTTGCGCCGGTCCAGGTGGTCCGCCGCGAAGCCCGTCAGCGGCAGGAGCAGCAACTGCGGCGCGAACTGGAGCGCCATGACCACGCCCACCGCCGTGGCGTTGTTGTGGGTGAGCTGGGTGAGGACGAGCCAGTCCTGGGCGGTGCGCTGCATCCACGTGCCCACGTTGGACACGATCGCTCCGGCGGCCCACGTCCGGTAGTTGTAGCCGCGCAGCGAACGGAACGTGCCCTTCATTCCATCGGGTATCTCACCCGCACGACTCTCCCGCCAGCGCGCAGCGGCCGGATGAACAAGGGGTGAACGGAGCGGTGGAGCCGCAGCCCGAGGCGGCGCAGACGCAGGTGGTGACGCGGTGGGTGCCGGGGGGGCAGCAGGGCTCGTAGCCGTACGAGGGCTGCGGGCCCCCGTCGACACCTCCGTCCACGCCCGCGTCCATGGGGATGCCGCCATCGGTGCTGGCGCCCGCGTCGGTCGCCGTGCCCGCGTCGGACTCCGTGCCGGCGTCGGATGGCGTGCCTGCGTCTTCGATGTTGACGCCTCCGTCGTTGGGCACGCCGCCGGCGTCCTGGGTCGCGGGGCCCGCGCAGCTGTCGTTGCGGGACGCCGTGCAGGTGCCGGACGCGCAGGCCTTGAAGGAGGTATTGCAGGTGTCGCCGTCGTCGCAGGGGCAGGTGTCCACCTGGCCGCGGACGCAGCAGACGGCCCAGGACACGCCGCCCAGCAGGTCCGGGTCCTCGTAGAGCGGGTCGAAGCAGGCGCCCAGGAGCGCGACGAGGGTGGCGAGGACGAATCGTTTCACGGCGCTTGGACACCCGGTGCGGCCGGCCTGGGACACGCCGCCGGGGTGCGACTAGTATCCCACGGCCCATCGCGGATGCGATGTCCCAGGCCGCCGGGGCCGGGTGTCTCAAGGACGAAAAGGAAGGTCGGACCAGGCGGATGGGGAGCGGGCTCGATGCGGAGGAGCTCAGGCGGCTCTACGAGCGCTTCGCGCCCGTGGTGCACCGCCGTGCGCTCGCGCTGCTGGGGCGCGATGCCGATGCGTGGGACATCGTGCAGGAGGTCTTCGAGCGCATGCTGACGGCGGGAGCGCGGTTCCGACGGGAGGCCCGTCCGATGACGTACGTGTACCGCGTGACCACCAACCTGTGCCTCAACGCGCTGCGCTCGCGCCAGCTGCGGGAGCCGGTGCTTCCGGAGGCCCCCGAGGCCGCGGCGCTCACCCCCAGCCAGTGGGAGGCCGCGGACTTCATCCGCCACCTCGTGGGGCGGATGGGCGAGCGCGAGCTGGAGGTGGCCACGCTGCACTTCTTCGACGGGCTGACCCAGGAGGAGATCGCCGGGATGCTGGACGTGTCGCGAAAGACCATCGTGCGCGACCTGGACTCCATCCGGAAGAAGGCGGCGGAGCTGGGGCGGCTGCCGGAAGCGTTGGAGGCGGAGCGTGGCTGAGCACCTGACACGGCTGGAGCTGGATGAGTGGCTGTCGGGGCTGGACACCACAGGCCGCGCGGAGCGGCACGTGGCCGCCTGCCCGGCGTGCGGGATGCTGGCCGAGCGGATGCGGCAGGCGCGCGAGACGAGCCTGGCGCAGCCCCGGGCGAAGGCAGTGCTCGCGAGGCTGGAGGAGCAGCGGGCCCGGTCCGCGAGGCCTCGTTGGAGCTGGGGCGTGCCGCTGGTGGCGGCGCTGGCGGTAGGGCTCGCGCTGATTGTCTACGTGCCGCGAGGCGCGGACGACGGCGTGCGGCTGAAGGGAAACGTGGCGCTGAGGCTTGTGTCCGCGCAGGGCGCGCCGGTGCAGGGCGCGAGGCCCGGCGAGCAGGTGACGCTGGCGGTGGGCACGGGGCCGTACCGGAACGTGCTGGTGCTCGCGGTGGACGAGGCGGGGGCGGTGGAGCCGCTCTGGCCGGGCGAGGGCGGGACGAGCGGCACGGTGGAGCCGGGGGCGGAGGTGAAGCTGTCGCCGCCGCTGGAGGTGACGCCGGGGTCGGTGGCGTTGCACGCGTTCTTCTCGGATGCGCCGCTGGACGGAGCACACGCGCGCGAGGCGCTCACGTCGAGCGTCGCGGAGGCCCGGGCGAAGGGACAGGGGGCGTTGGACGCGCCGACGCCCGGCGACGTCGGGAAGGCACAGGCGCGCACGCTGCTGAGGGTCGTGCCGTGAGCCGGGCGGAGGGCCCGCGGGTGTTCACGGCGCTGCGTCCGTACCAGGGGGCCGCGGAGAAGTCGCCGCGCCGCTGGGCGCCCGGCCTGGGCGCGCGGGTGCTCGCGGTGCTGCTCATGGTGGTGGGACCGGTCCGGAGCTTCGCCGAGGAGGAGGCGCCGCGCCGCTGGGCGTTGGTCGTGGGAGAGAACCAGGGGCTGCCCGGCGAGGAGCGGCTGCGCTTCGCGGAGACGGACGCGCAGCGGATGCGCGAGGTGCTCCAGGACGTGGGCACCGTGCCGCCGGAGCGGACGATGGCGCTGCTGGGCACGGATGCCGCGAAGCTGCGCGACACCCTGGCGCGCTTCCGGGAGCGGTTGGCCGCGGAAGCTTCGCCGAGGGACTGGCTGCTGTTGTACGTGTCATCGCACGCGGGCGACGGCAGCCTGCACCTGCGCGGCACCGAGCTGCCGATGCGCGAGCTGGTGGACTTCCTCAAGGGAGCGCCGGTCGGGGTGGGGCTGCTCATCCTGGACTCGTGCCGCTCGGGAGTCGCCACGCGGCTGAAGGGCCTGAAGCCTGTGGCCATGCCGGTCACCATGGAGGCCTCGGACCTGGAGGGCCGGGTCGTCATCAGCGCGTCGGGCGCCGACGAGTACGCGCAGGAGTCGGATGCGCTCCAGGGCTCCTTCTTCACGCATCACCTGATGGTGGGGCTGCGCGGCGCGGCGGATGCATCGCGCGACGGGCGCGTCACGCTGGAGGAGGCCTACCGCTACGCCTATGCGAGGACGCTGGAGTCCACGCTCGTCTCACCGGGAGGCCTGCAGCGTCCCACGTTCCGCATGGACCTGAGCGGACGCGGAGAGCTGATCCTCTCCGAGCCCCAGCGCGCGAGAGGCCGGCTGACGCTCGACGTGAAGGCGCCGGGCCGCTGGCTCGTCCTGGCGTCGGAGAGCGGCGCGCTGGTGGCGGAGCTGGAGAAGGGCGAGGGCCCCACGACGCTGGCCGTGGCGCCCGGCGCGTACCGGCTGCTGTTGCGCGCGGAGGATGGGTATCTGGAGCGGTCGGTGCGGGTGCCGCTCGACGGCGCCGTGTCGGTGGGCGGCGAGCCCCTGGAGCAGGCCGCGCGGATGCGCCTTGCGCGCAAGGGCGGGGCGGGGGAGTCGATGCTGCTGGCGGTGGGGCCGTCGCTGACCTCGGGCATCGTGGCGGGCCTGTCGTCGAGCGCGGGGCTGGACGTGCGCCTGCTGCGCGAGGGGCGGCTGTTGCCCGGAGTGGACACGTCGGGCCTGGGGCTCGCGGTGCGGCGCGGAACGGGCAGCGGCGTGGCCTTCCAGCAGACGGAGCTGGAGTTGAGGCTGGGCGCGGGGCCGCACTGGAGGTTCGGCGCCTGGACGTTCAGCGGAGCGCTGGAGGCTGGGGTGCTGGCCGTCTTCCAGTCGCGCATCCCGGATGAGGACGCGCGGTTCGGATTGGAGCCGCTGGCGCTGGTCACCGGGGGCGCGAGGCTGGACGTGCGAAGCCGCCTGTCGATGCTCCTGAGCGCCTCCGCCGGAGGCGTCGTGGCGAAGCGGGACCTTGGCACGTCGCTGGTGCCCAGGGCTTCCGCGTCACTGATGGTTGGGTACGCGCTCTGACCTGTCGCGTTCGCTGGGGCGGGCCCGTAGACTTCGCCGCCCATGCGCGACTTCGACGTGCGACAGGCTCTCACGGCAAGCCTCAAGGCCACTCACGCGAGTGACCCCGGGACGCTCATCCGTGAGGAGCTGGGCCTGGAGCACGGCCAGGTCTTCGTGGACGTGGCAGTCATCAACGGCGAGCTCCATGGTTACGAGCTGAAGAGCGAACGGGACACGCTGGAGCGGCTTCCTCGGCAGGTCGAGGCGTACAGCGCGGTGCTCGACCGGGCCACACTCGTCGTCGGTGCCCGTCATGTGCAACAGGCCCTCGGACTCATTCCCGCATGGTGGGGCGTCAAGACGGCCACGACCCAGCGCGATGGCTCCGTCAAACTCCGGCCCTTGCGCAAGGCCCAGCGCAATCCACAGCAGCAGATGTCGGCCCTGGTCCGATTGCTCTGGCGCGACGAGGCATTGGGGCTCCTGGAGTCACGGGGGGCCGCCAAGGGGCTGAGGAGCAAGCCCCGGAAGATGCTTTATGAGCGCCTCGTGGAGTTGCTGCCTGCCCAGGCGCTGCGCATGGAGGTCCGGCGCCTGCTCAAGGCACGTGAAGACTGGTGAGCTGCTTCAGCACCTTCGCGATGTGATGGTTGGTTCCCACCCTGCGCCACACCGCTGAGTTTCCAGCTGTCTCGGCACCTCCAGCGCATCCGAAGATGTAGTCGTCGCCTCGACTGAAAGAGCGTCCTGCGTAGCACTCTTGCTCCACCAGGAACTGTGCCAGCGCGGCGTATTGCTCGAAGCCGTGAAGCTTGAGGGAGAAGCCACGCACCACCAACCAGTGCTCATCGGCCGTGCACCGGATGTTGGGGTTTCCGGAGTGGAGCGCCGCGTCTGCTGAGGGAGGCTGAACTGCCTGGATTGCATGGTCGCCATAGGTAGGCAGCCTCGCGAGCGCTGACGCCTTCCGGGCAAGGCTCTGCCACAGGAGCCAGTCCGCCCTGGGAATCTTCGTGGGTTGTTGGATGCGACTGAGCGACTGCGGAAAAGCACCCGCGGCGACCGTCAGGGTTCGAAAGGCCTTCACACCCGGGAGGGTACTCAGAATCCCGAGGATGCCCTTCGAGAGCATGTTCACGTCATCGGGTCTGATATCCCCGAGATCCAGCACCAGGTCGGTGGATTCAGGAACTGTCCCTATGGCCTGAAGGAACGATGAGAGCACGTGCTCGAGGTTGTCCTCGAACAGCTCCTTCCGACGAAGGCGGATGCAAGCGCCGCGCTTGTCTTCGGTGACGGCGGCCCTGACAACAGCCTGGTATTCAGGCGTGCGCTCGGGACCTGTCGCAGGCACAAGTGCGACTCCAGATTCCCTCGCTTTCGCGAGGACGTATGCCAGGGGTGCTTCTCCCGACGCCATCATCTGGGCAGGCGTTAGATGAAGGCCGTCAATGAAGGCGCGGCCCTCAGGGATCGCCTTCACGAGATGGGGCCCGACCTTGCCCAGCACTTCGTCCATCGTTTCCACCCGGAAGGCCTTCCGTTTGTCCTTCACGGGCCTGGTCTTGGGCGGTCGGATTTCAAAGAGCGGAGTCACGCGTCGGCGTTGGCCAGCCTCGAGTTGTGAGAGGGCTTCGCGCTCTCCCTGCATGAGCTTGAGGATGGGAACGTAATGCGTCCGGTCGATGCTTTGTGTCACCTGGATGGGCCCCCCTGGGATGCTGGATCCCGTGCCGCGTGGTTGCGAGTGATGTTGCCTGCGTGGCGCAACCTTGCCCCGGTCCAGCCATGGTGTGGCGGTCCCAAAGGAGGTATTGCGTCAGCGACCACTCTGCCATCCAGCACTGACACGACCGCGCGGCGGAGGCCTTGATGTCTCAACAGACTTCTTAGAACGCTCAGCCCGTTCCACCCCGGAGCCGCCCATGACCACGCGCCGCCACATCCTGTTCTCTGTCACGCTGGGCCTCAGCCTGGGCTGTGCGAGCACGAAGCCCACCGCGACTCCGCCTGCTGAACCGGGCGCACTGGAGCGGGTGGCGCTGGTGCATGGCGGCGCCGGACCCTGGGCGGTGGCGGGCTATCGGATGGGCGACTACGCGCTCCAGCAGCTGGGCCTGCCCCGGGGCAGCTTCAAGCTGGAGGTCATCCATCACAGCCCGGCGCAGGTTCAATACACCTGCGTCGCGGACGGTGCCGCCGCGGCCACCGGCGCCAGCCTGGGCAAGCTCAACCTGTCCCTGGTGACATCGCCCACGCCCGGGGACGTCGCGACCACGTTCCGCAACCGCGACACCGGCCAGTCCCTCACGCTGCGCCCGTCCGCGAGCTTCGTGCAGCGCTTCCGTGATGTGCCGCGCGAGAAGCTGGGCGAAGCGGGCCGGACCGTCCTCACCCTCCCGGACGCCGACGTCTTCGAGACCGTCATGCCCTGAAGGGACACGCGCTCAGAAGACGACCAGCAAGAGGGCCAGCGCCGGCAGGACGCCCTGGATGAGGCTGGCCCGCAGGAACTTCCGGTTGTTGCTCACCAGCACCACCGCCGCCAGCAGCATGCACGCGCAGCCGAACACCACGGCCGCCACGCCCGACACCACCGCCTGGGTGTGCACCAGCACCACGCCCACCAGCACGCCCAGCGCGAGGAACAGGTTGTAGAAGCCCTGGTTGAGCGCCATCGACTTCATCACGTCCGCGTCCGCCTGCGACTTCAACCCGAAGCGCCTCCACACCTTCGGCCGAGAGAAGAGGATGCTCTCCAACACGAAGAACAGCACGTGGATGAGCGCGGCGGTGACCGCGAAGACCTGCGCCAGTGGCGACATGATGACTCCCCCTCCGGGGTCGGGATATTCTGAACCAGTCAGTTTCGAATTCATATTGAAACGGTCAGTTCAGAATTGTCAAGGAGGGTGACGTGGCGCGGACGCGGGCGTTCGACGAGACAGAGGCGGTGAGGGCGGCGCTGGGCGTGTTCTGGTCGCGCGGCTACGAGGCGACGTCGCTGTCGGACCTGGAGTCCGCGACGGGGCTGAACCGCTCCAGCCTGTACCAGACGTTCGACAGCAAGCGCGGGCTGTTCGCGCGGGCCATCGCGCTGTACCTCCAGGAGGTCATCACGCCCCGGCTGGGCGTCTTCGCGAAGGACCCACCGGGGCTCGGGCAGGTGACGGAGTACTTCGAGTCGCTCGCGGCGACGATGGCCCACGCGCCGCCGGCGCTCACGCGGCGGGGCTGCCTGCTGGTGAATACGGCCACGGAGCTGGGCCCGCATGACGCCGAGGCAAAGCAAGCGGTGGAGGACTACCGGGCGCTCCTGCGCGGCCACCTGACGCGGGCGCTGGAAGGCGCGGCGAGGGCGGGCGCGCTGCCTCGCAAGACGGTGGCGCGGCGGGTGGAGCTGCTGCTGGGGGCGGTCATCGGCGTGCTCGTCACCGCGCGCGTGGACCCGGCGGCGGCGGCGAAGCTGGCCCAGGCGACGGCGAGCGAGGTGGCGGGCTGGGCGGGGTAGGGGCGCCGGGCTTGTCCGGCGTGGGAAGGCTGCTACAAGGGCGCGTTCTCCCGAGGCGCCCGTGCCTCCGTCCCCCGAGGCCCTGATGGAATTCTCCGCGCTCGCGCTGTCGTCCCCGCTGCTCCAGGTGCTGGAGGAGCTGGAGTTCAAGACGGCCACCCCCATCCAGGCGCAGAGCATCCCGGTGCTGTTGCAGGGCAAGGACCTGGTGGGCCAGGCGCGCACGGGCAGCGGGAAGACGGCGGCGTTCGCGCTGCCCATCCTGCAGAAGGTGAAGCTCACGCAGGACCGGCGGCTCCAGGCGCTGGTGCTCTGCCCGACGCGCGAGCTGTGCGCGCAGGTCGCGGGGGAGCTCCGGCGGCTGGCGCGGCGGCTGGCGGGCGTCCAGGTGCTGGTGCTCGCGGGAGGGCAGCCCATCCGGCCGCAGGTGGAGGCGCTGGAGAAGGGCGCGCACATCGCGGTGGGGACACCGGGACGCATCATGGACCTGCTGGACCGCGAGGTGCTGGACACGCGGCACCTGGCCACGGTGGTGCTGGATGAAGCGGACCGGATGCTGGACATGGGCTTCCGGGAGGACATGGAGCGGGTGCTCGGGGCGACGCCCGCGAAGCGGCAGACGGTGCTCTTCTCCGCGACGTTCCCGCACGACATCGAAAAGCTGAGCCGCGCGTTCCAGAAGGAGCCGGTGAGGGTCTCGCTGGCGCAGGAGGAGGCCGCGCCGGACATCCAGCAGGTGGGGTACGCGTGCCAGCCCGAGGAGAAGCAGGCGCTGCTGTTGCGGCTCCTGCGCCAGTACCAGCCGGCCTCCGCCATCGTGTTCTGCAACTTCAAGGCGGTGGTGGTGGAGCTGACGCGGGCCCTGGTGCAGGCGGGCGTGAGCGCGGACGGCTTGCAGGGAGACCTGGAGCAGTTCGACCGGGACCGGGTGATGGCGAAGTTCCGCAATCACAGCACACGAGTCCTGGTGGCCACGGACGTGGCGGGCCGGGGCATCGACGTGGAGGCGCTGGACGCGGTGGTGAACTACGAGTTGCCACAGCAGCCGGAGGCGTATGTGCATCGCATCGGCCGCACGGGGCGCGCGGGCCGGCGAGGCCTGGCGCTGTCGCTGGTGACGCGTTCGGACAGCCGCAAGGTGGAGGACATCGAGGCGACGACGGGCGTGAAGCTGGAGAAGGGGGACGTGGACGCGCTGGTGCCGGAGAACGCGCCCGGCGTGTCGCTCATCTCCAGCTGGGAGACGCTGTCCATCTCCGCGGGGCGCAAGGACAAGATGCGGCCCGGCGACATCCTCGGAGCGCTGACGGGCGAGGCGGGCGGCCTGAAGGCGGAGGACGTGGGCAAGATCGAGCTCCACGACCATCACGCCTTCGTCGCCGTCTCCAAGCGCGTGGTGAAGGTCGCGTTCCAGCGGCTGAGCGAAGGCCGCATCAAGGGCCGCCGGCACCGCATCGAGCGGGTGCGATGATGAACTGCTCATTTCGCGATACCCGACAGGAGCTGCTCGACCTTGAAGCCGCGGGGGTCTTGGAGCGAGACCGGGCCGGACGGGCCTCCTTCTTCATGCCCGTTGCCAACCTCGAAAGGCGTCTCAAGAAGCACAAGCCTTGACGCAGGCTCACCCCTGCACGCTCTTGCGCTCCGACGTCACCGGCGACGCCTCCGCGTGCTTCGCCAGCGCCTCCATGAGCTGCTCCGCCTTCCAGGCCGGATCCAACACGGGACAGAAGTATCCCGGGCCCGCTCGCTCGCGCACCGCCCAGGCGAAGAAGTCCCTCGCCAGTGTGTGGACCTCCTCCGGGAGGAAGAGCGCCGCGACGTCGTACTCCGTGAAGCGCAACAGGCCCGGGACGCGCCACTCCCGCTCCCAGTCGAAGCGATAGCTGTAGGGCGCGTTGTGCGCGTCACCCTGGATGTCCACGAAGGGCGTCACCGCCCAGACCGGCTCCCGCTGCGGGTCCTTCGCCGCCAGCGCCTGGTCCAACTGGTGCTTCATCGCCAGGTGCGCCGGTGAGCCGTACTGCACGTACCAGACCGGGCCGCCTCCCTGGGACAGGATGAAGCTCTTGCGGAACGCGATGCCGTACAGGCTCCGGCGCTGCACCAGCCTCGCGAGCTGATCCAACGGAATCTCGCTGAAGCACACCGAGCGGTGACGGTCCGCCACCACCGCCTCCCGGCGCGCGATGCCAAACCCCTCCGCGCCCGGGATGAGCGTGCGCGCTCCCAGGATGCTCATCATGTTCTGGTAGGCGTCGTGGTACGGAGGCCCGGGCCTCGTGAAGTGCACCACGAAGTCGGACATGTCCCGCCACTGCGCATTCGCCTGATAGCCGAGCATCGCCTCGCAAAGACCCCCGCGCGAGTCTCCCGAGCCCGTCCCTCCTTCGCAACACGACGTGCCGGGTTGTCCCCTGGCCTGCCCGCCCTCCTGACGTGCGAAAAGCGTCAGGGCAGGCGGACGGGCGCTGGCTCCCTCGGCCGCGACAGCCGTATCAGCGCCAGGCCCGCGAGCACCGTCACCGACGCCACCGCCGCCTCCCGGGCGCTCGCGCCAAACGCCACCAGCGTCAGCCCCAGCACCAGCGTGGGCGCCGCGAGCAGCGCGTGCACCGGCCGCAGGCCCCGCTCCCGCCGCAGCGACAGCACCGCGAGCGCCGCCGCCGTGACACCGAATTGCATCAGCACCGCGATGGCGGAGAGCGCGAAGAGCTCCGACAAATCTCCCAGGTTCACGAACCCCAGCACCAGCGCCCACGTCACCGCGAGCGCCCGCATGGGCACGCCCGACGCCGACATGCGCTCCAGTCCGAACAGCGACCGCTCCCCGCCCGCCAGCGCGGAGAGGTAGCGGGGCGTCGTCACCATCATCCCCACGCAGATGCCCAGCGCGGACACGCTCGTGCCGGCGGAAACCAGCCGCTCCAACCCCGCGCCACCCCACACCCCCGCCGCCCGAGCCAGTGGCGCATTTTCGTGCGCCAGGGCCGGCAGCGCGATGACGCACGCCCATACCAGCCCCACGTACAGCAGCACCGCCACCAGCAGCGAGCCCACCGTCGCCATGGGCACCGTGCGCTCCGACGCGCGCACCTGTCCGGCGATGACCGGGACGATTTCGAAACCCTGGTACGCGAACATCACCGTCAGCCCCGCGCTCAGCCACGACGTCCCCGTGGCGGGCAGCGGTGGCGGCACATCCGGGTGGGACAGCAAGACGCACGCGCCCAGCAGCGCCGCCAGCGGCACCAGCTTGAGCACCGTGAGCGCCGTCCATGTCCTCGCCGACACGCGGATGCCCGACGCCACCAGCGCCGCGAGCCCCGTCACCAACGCGGAGGCCAGCAGCCGCTCGCCCACGGGCCCGCCCAGGTTCACGGACGGCGCCACCGCGCGTGCCAGGCCCGCCATCACCGCGGACGTGCTCAGGAAGGCGCTGACGTAGGCCACCCAGCCGACGAGGAACGACACGCGCTCGCCGAACGCCGCGCGCGCGAACACCACCGGCCCTCCATCCGAGTCGAACCGCCGGCCGAGCACCGCGAACGCGAACGCCACCGGCACCAGCGCCAGCCCCGTCAGCGCGAAGGCCCAGACCGCGCCCAGGCCCGGCGCCAGCGCCGCGACCTCCGCGGGCGCGAAGAAGATGCCGACGCCCACGATGCCGTTGACGCCCAGGGCCAGCAGTTGGAGCGGCCCGATGGTGCGCTCGGGCGCGACGCCGGAGGGAAGGGTGGACACGGCGTGGACTTCACTACACCCGAGCCCCGCGCACCATCGCCCTCAATCCGGATGGGAGAGCAGCACGCTCAGCGCCGCCATGCGCCCGGACGCGGGCTCCTTCCACATGGACTTCGGGACGTGGACGAACACGACGTTGTCCTCCTGCTTGCCGCAGGCGCGCGTCCCCCGGAAGTGCCTGCGGTTGCGGTCGATGATGAGGTTGTAGCCGCAGGTCCCCACCTGCCCCGTCAACGCGTCCGGGGCGAGCGTCAGTGACGAGGGCAGGCCCTCGAAGGTGCCCCTCGCCTCCACCACGTCCGGACGCTGGGTCACGGTGAGATCCACCGGCTTCTGGTTCACGGTGCCCTGGATGCGCCGGTCGGACAGCCGCAGGTCCACGGGGCCCTGGAAGGCCTGGCCCTTCAGCGCGTTGTCCGTCATCTGGAGTTGCATGTCCGTGCCCTGGAAGCCCTGCGCGGTGACGTTCGCCCGCACGTTCGTCCGGGGCGTGGTCAGCTCCAGGGTCTCCTCGTGCTTCGCGACGGCGGATCCGCCCGCGAGCAGGGCGGCAACGGTGAGGATGCGAGCGGTTCTCATGCCCCAAAGCTGGGGCGTCGGACCGCGTGGCACCAGGACCGCGCCCCGGCTGCTCGGCGGGCCGCACACGCCCGGGTGCCTCCCGCCGGCGGACGGCCTTCGTGATATCCGTGCGCTCGTGTCCCGCGCGCGCCTGCTGGCCCTCCTCGTCGCACTCGTCGCCCTCGTGGTCGCTGCCTGGCAGCGCACCCGGGCGGTCGAGCGGCTGGGGCAGGACTTCGATGAGGCGACCTACCTGCCCATCGCCTTCACCTACGCCGGGATGATGGACCAGGGGCACTGGGGACACGTGGGCGCGCTCCGCGAGAACTTCGAGCACCCCCCGCTGGTGAAGCTGCTCTTCGCCGAAGCCGTGCGCGTGGCCGGCGCTCCTGAACCGGACTGGTCCAACGTCCCCATGGGCCAGCCCATCCCAGCGCCCGCGCGCCCCGCGTTCAACGTGACGCGAGGCCTGTCGGCCGTGGCGGGGGTGCTCCAGGTGGGGCTCGTCGCCTTCGTGGATCCGCTGGGGGCGCTCCTGCTCGCGTGGGACCCGTACCACACGAAGTACACGTCCCAGGCCTACCTGGAGGCGGTGCCGGGGCTGTTCGCGGTGCTCGCGCTGCTCGCCTTCGAGCGCGCGCGGCGCGGGGGCTTCGCGCCGGGATGGACGGCGGTGTCCGGCGCGCTGCTGGGGCTCGCGGCCGCGGGGAAGTATCCGTATGGGCTCGTGGGCGGGCTCACGTTCCTGCCGTTCCTGGTGGCGGGCGCTCGCACGCGGTGGCGCCCCTGGGCCGCCATCGTCGTGTCCACGGCGGTGGTCTTCATCGCGGTGAACCCGGCGCTGTGGTCCTTGCCGCTCGCGTCGCTGTGGGAGTCCATCACCTTCCACTGGGACTACTCGCACAGCGAGCACGTGCGCCGCAGCGCGCTGCCCTGGTACCAGCCGCTCGCGTTCCTCATGGACACGTGGCTGTCTGCTTCCGACCCGGGCATCTACCTCACGCACTTCAACGCGCGCGCCCTGCTGCCGCTGGCGGTGCTGGGCCTGCCCCGGACGTGGCGCGAGCGGCCCGTGTGGGCGGTGGCCGCCGTCGTGGGGCTGGTGTTCCTGCTGCTGTGGAACACCAAGTGGCCGCAGTACCTGCTGCTCGTCCTGCCCGCGCTGTGCGTCTGCGCGGGCGGGGGCGTGCGGACCGTGGCGGGTGGAGCCATGGGGCTGTTGCGCAGGGTCCAGGGCTCGCGCGTCAGCGCAGGTGCGTGAAGACGCACGGGGCGGCGGGCAGGTCCAGGTCGCACGTGGGCATCAGGCACGCGAGCCTCGCGCGCCGGGGCAGGGGCACCCAGCCCGAGCGCAACAGCAGACAGCCGGACAGGGCGGGCCCTCGCAGCATGCCCGCGCACGCCACGCCGCGGTGCTCCATGTCCTGCATCGCCACCTGGAGCAGCCGCTGCCGGTCCTCATCCGACACGGAGGCGTCGAAGGCCATCAGGTCCACGACCTCCGTGGTGAGCTCCCCCATGCCGGTCATCAACAGGCTGTGAGAGCTCACCAGGCCGCGCACCTCGCCGTCCTGTTCCAGCACGAAGGTCCGGGGCACGTCCCGGTACTGGAGCTGCGCGGCCAGCTGCTCCGCCGTGTATGTGTAGCCCAGCGTCACCGGGCGCAGCATGTCGTGGACCAGCGTCATGCAGCGGCCCAGGTCCGTGGGCTGATAGAGGCGGATGCCCTCCCGGTCCGCATCGCGGAAGCGGTGCCGCAGGAAGGGACGCGCCAGCGAGAACAGCCTCCGCTCGCTGTCCGTGAACGACCAGCGGGAGAGCGCGCGCGCGTCAAACGCATACATCCACAGCGCCAGGCCTCCGAAGAGGCGCGTGTTCCACGCCCGCCGCCAGAAGCCCTGGGGGCGGGGCGCCGCCGTGGTGAAGCCCAGCGCGAGCTGAGCGGCGCGGTCCTGGTGCCGCCGCAGCAGCTCCTGCGCGAGCTTCGCGCCAATGCCCTGCCCCCGGTGGGAGTTCGTGACGGTGGCCCGCGGTCCATAGCTGCCGTCCACTTCCACGCGTCCCAGGCGCAGCCTCGCGGGCTCCGCGAAGAGGGTGCCCACCAGCTGCCTTCCCGCATAGGCCGCCAGCAGGTAGTCGCGCGGCGCCTGGCCGTTCCGGAACAGCCGCCAGTCGCAGAGGCGCTTGTCCCAGACAGGGAGCGGGGCGGTCTTCCCGTACGTGGCCTGCCAGACGCGGTTGAGGAACCAGGACGCCTCGGAGGCGTCACCCTCGAAGGTGCGCACCTCGATCATGGCCTGCCCTCGGGGACGGGGTGCCGGAACGCTCGGGAATGGCGTGCCGCGGGCTTGCGCCATGAACGTGTCTTCATGGCGAGCAAGTTAGGGCGGGCGGCCAGGCCGGAAAGCCGTCGCCTGGGAAAGTCCCGACTTGTCTGTCATTGCCCTGTCAATGAAATCCTTTTCGCGTGGGGTGGTCCACAGGCAGCGGGCTGACAGGGCAGGAGAGTGTGCACGGCTCGCCGCCCCGGTGGCTCAGGGCGCGCCGAGCGCGAAGTCCGCGTACACCGCGCCGTGGTCGGAGCCGCCGTAGCCGGTGCCGTCGCGGACCACGCGGAAGGAGCCCGGCACATACGTGCCGCCACCGCCGGGCGCCATGTAGAGGTGGTCGATGGCCTGGCCCCTGCCGGAATAGAAATACGACCAGGTCTCGTTCTCCGGCCGGTCCCTGCTCACGCGCAGCAGGGCTTCGTCCAGGGCGTTGATGGGATCCGAGCCGGGGACATCGTTGAGGTCTCCGCCGAGCACCACCAGCGCGTCCGGGAACTCCTTCGCTGATTCGAGGACGATCCGCCTCGCGCCAGTGGCCTCCGCCATGCGGCGGTCCGGATCGTCGGACACCTTGGAGCGGAAGTGCGCCGCGAAGACGATGACCCGCGTGCCCTTCACGTCCAGGTGGACCTCGAGCAGGTCGCGCGCGAATCGGGTGTAGGAGCCATCCGGCTTGTAGAGGGTGTCGTTGCGGTGGCTGCGCACCGTGAGGATGGGGTGGAGCGAGAGGACGGCCACGTCCACCGATGCGTTGGCGTAGGTCTCCCCGAGATGTGACCGCTCCTTGGGGAACTGCGGGACCTTCTGCAACAGCCCATCCAGCGACTTCTGTGTTTCAACCTCTTCCAGCAGCACGATGTCCGCGTCGAGCGCGGTGATGGCCCGTCCGAGCCGGTCCACCTGCGCCTCGAACTCCGCCTCGGTGGGGAGCGCCTCGTAGTTGGAGCCGCCGCAGGAGCCCGAGTCGCAGACGGTGTCGAAGAGGCGGTGCACGTTGAACGCCGCGATGCGCACGCGGGTGCTGGACGGGTCCTCCGTTCCACTGTCGGGCTGCGGGCAGTTGCCCTGGACGCAGGGGCCGGCGTCCGGAACCGCCAGGGTTTGAGGAGACCGCCCGTCACAGCCCGCGAACGCGAGCACCAGGCCCCACAGGGCAAGGGTCGAGCGGGGACGGAAGCGGAGGGGGCGCCACGGCAGGAGTGACATCGGGGCGGCAACCTACCACCCGGCCTCCCTGCGTGCCGCTCGGACAGACCTGAAGCGTCCGCCGACGCGGTGCGACTCGTCCCTGCGTCCCATTCGCGGACTCCAGGTGGCGGTGATGCGGACGCGGCGTGGAGCCCGGGGCGCGCTCGGGGCGAAGGGGCGCGGACTCCGCGTCCGAGCGACCGCTGGAGCGTCTCGCGCGACCGCTCATCACGAGGCGCCGCTTCGGGCTCCAGCCGCGCCGACCGGCCACGCGAAGGGTGGCGCCGCTCAGCGCGGCTGTGCGACCGCTCGCACCCGAGGTCCGCAGCCGGGCCACCGGGCGTGTGCATCCTGGCGTCATCCCGGGTGCCGAAACGCCCGCGAGGTGACGACGCCATGAATCCGTCCGTTCCCATCTCCCCGCTGCCTCCTTCTTCCACTGCTCCCGTCGCGGCCCCCGCCCGGGCCTTGCTCCCATGGGTGCGCGCCCCGCGCCGGACGCTGGCGGCGTCGCTGGCCCTGGGGGTGATGGCGGAGGTCCTGCTCGAAAGGGCGCGGTGGGGCCTGGGCTTTCCCCTGGTGGTGGCGGCTCTGGTCGGCGCGCTCGCGTGGCTGGGCGGCCGTGAAGGCTGGCAGCGCGCGCGGCCCAATGCGTGGCTGCTGTTGCCCCTGGGGCTGATCAGCGCCTTCGTCGCGGTGCGGGACAGCGCTTGGCTCCTGATGCTCAACGTGCTGACGTCGGCCGTGCTCTTGATGCTGCTGTCGCACTTCTGGGCCGCGGGCCGCGTGGAGCGGCTGGGCTTCAAGGACTACGTCGCCGTCTTCTTCGGCTCCGCCGTGCAGACGCTGCTCTACCCTCCGGCCCTCGTCCGCGACAGCGTGGACATGCGCGGCATGAGGACGCACTCGCGCCTCATGGGGGCGCTGTCGCGGGGGCTGCTGCTGGCGCTGCCGGTGCTCTTCGTGTTCGGGGTGCTGCTCGAATCCGCGGACGGCGTCTTCTCCTCCACCATGCGGCGGCTGTTGTCGTTCGACCTGGACCTGGGGCGGCTGATGGTCCGCGGCGTGGGCGTGGCGTTCAGCGCGTGCGTCGCGGCGGGCGTGCTGGGCCACGCGCTGCGCCGCCGCGCCATCAAGGAGCGGGGCGACGCGGAGCTGGCCCCCGCCACGCCGCGCCTGGGCTTCGTCGAGGCGCTCACGCTCATCTTCGCCGTGAACGCGCTGTTCTTCGTCTTCGCGGCCTTCCAGGTGGCGTACCTCTTCATCAACGACGCGTCGTCGCCCGCGTCCGGATATTCCTTCGCGGAGTACGCGCGGCGCGGGTTCTTCGAACTGGTGGTCGTCTCCACGCTGACGCTGGTGCTGGTGCTGGCCCTGGAGCGCTGGACGCGGCGCGCGACGCGCGCGGCGCAGACCGTCTTCCGGGCGAGCACGTCGCTGATGGTGGTGCTGACGCTGGTCATCCTCGCGTCCGCGATGCGGCGCCTGTCGCTGTACGAGGACGCGTTCGGCTACACGCTGCTGCGCGTGCACACGCATGTCTTCATGGTGGCGCTGGCCGCGGCGCTGGCCTGGCGCGCGGTGACGCTGTGGTGGAAGCCGGAGCGCTTCGCGGTGGGCGCCTTCGCCACGGCGGTGGGCGCGGTCCTCGCGCTCAACTTCCTCAACCCGGAGGCCTTCATCGTCCGACAGAACCTGGACCGGTATGTGCGCACCGGTTCGTTGGACACCGAAATGTTCTACGACCTGTCCGCGGACGCGGCGTTCGGACTGTCCGTGGCGGACGGCACCGTCGAGGAGGAATACCGGGGGCGTCTGGCGCCCGTCCTGAAGGACCTCCGGGAGCGGCTGAAGCAGCAGGACTCGGTCCCGGAGTGGAATGTCTCCCGGTTCATCGCTCGCCGCGTGCTGCGGACCGGGGCCTCGAGTGCGCCCGTGAATCCGTGAGCCACCCTGGTTAGATTCCGGCGCCATGAGCGAAGTCGCCGGACGCCGTGTCGCAGCGCTGCCCCCCATTCCCGCGGTCCTCATCGCCGTGGTGAGCGTGCAGGGGGGCGCCGCGCTCGCGAAGGGGCTCTTCCCCGCGATAGGCGCGGCGGGGGCCGCGGGCCTGCGGCTGGTGCTGGCGTCGGCGATGCTGATGGCGTTCTTCCGTCCGCCGCTGTCGCGCTACACGCGGGCGCAGTGGACGGCCATCGTGCCGTATGGCGTGGCGCTGGGCGTGATGAACCTCACGTACTACCTGGCCATCGCGCGCATCCCGCTGGGGCTCGCGGTGACGCTGGAGTTCGTGGGGCCCTTCGTGCTCGCGGTGGTGGGCTCCCGCAAGGCGTTGGACTTCCTCTGGGTGCTCTTCGCGGCGACGGGCATCGTGTTGATCACGCCCTGGACGGCGAAGCCCGGCGGGTTGGATCCGCTGGGCGTGGTGCTGGCGCTGACGGCGGGCGGGTGCTGGGCCCTCTACATCCTGATGGGCGGAAGGCTGTCGCGCCGCGTGCCGGAAGGGCAGGGCGTGGCGGCGGGCATGGTGGTGGCCATGCTGACGGTGCTGCCCTTCATGCTTCGCGAGGGCCACCTGGAGCGGCTGACGCCGGGCCTCTTTGGCGCGGGCCTGGGCGTGGCGCTCCTGTCCAGCGCGCTGCCGTACACGCTGGAGATGATGGCGCTGGGCCAGCTCTCCAGCCGCACCTTCGGCATCCTGATGAGCCTGGAGCCCGGCGTGGCCACGGTGGCGGGCTGGGTGTTCCTGCGTGAGCAGCTCACGCCCCTGCAATGGCTGGCGGTCGCGTTGGTGAGCGTGGCGTCGGCGGGGGCGACGCTGACGGCGCAGCGGCCCCCTCCGCCCGTGGAGGCGTGAGGTGCGAGGGTTTCGCGGATGCGATCGCGCCCCCCGTGTTGAAACCAGGTCTCTCCTGGATGTTCGGCGCGGCCCGCGCGTTGAAGTCGACCCGCGGCGGGAGTCCGCGATGGACGATGACCCCCGACATCAGGGAAGCGAATCCAACGCCGCGAGCAGCCGCCCCACGTCCTCCGCGGTGTTGTAGTGCAGCAGCGAGGCGCGCACCGCGCCGTCGGGCATGAGCCCCAGCGCCTGGGCCGCCATCGTCGCGTAGTAGTGCCCCGCCGCGACGCCCACGCCCTGCTCCGCCAGGTGCTCGGCCACGGCGCGCGGTGCCAGGCCCGTGACGTTGAAGCAGAAGGTGGCCACGCGCCCGGCGGAGGTCCTGGGGCCGTAGAGTCGCACGCGCGGGTGCCGGGACAGCTGCTCCAGCGCGGTCTCCAGCAGCGGCTGCTCCAGCTGCGCGATGCGCTGGAAGGCCCGCGCCAATCCCTCGCGCCCCGGCTGGCCACCGCCCAGCACGTCACGCAGGTAGCGCAGCGAGCCCAGCCACCCGGCCCAGCCCTCGTGGTTCGCCGTGCCGGGTTCGAACTTCTGCGGACCGTCGTCCGGCATGAACCACAGCTTGTCCGCGGGGAGCCCCGCGAGCAGCTCGCGCCGCACGTACAGACAGCCCAGGTGCGGACCAAAGACCTTGTACGGAGAGAAGACCGCGAAGTCCGCGCCCCACGCCCGCACGTCCGGCAGGTGGTGCGGGCTGGAGTGCACCGCGTCCACGAACAGCCACGCGCCCACGCCGCGCGCCACCTCCGCCGCCGAGGCCAGGTCCGGCGTTGCGCCCACGGAGTTCGCCGCCGCGGACACCGCCACCAGCCGCGTGCGCGGCGTGACGAGCTTCCGCAGCTCCGCGATATCCAGCCGGCCCTCTGGCCAGCTCGCGCGCCAGGTCGTCACCTTCACGCCCTGCGCCTCCAGCGCGCGCCACGGGGCCGCGTTGGATTCGTGCTCCAATTCGGAGAGGACCACCTCGTCGCCTGCCTGGAAGAGGCGCGAGAACGCCCGGCCCACCTGGAAGGTGAGCGCGGTGGCGCTGGGCCCGAGCATCACCTCGTCGGGCCGGCAATGGAGGAACTCCGCCGTCTCTTCGCGCGCGCGGGCCTTGAGCGCGGTGGCCACGCGAGAGGCAGGATAGGGCTGGCCCACGTTGCAGCTTCCACCCGTGAGGAATTGATGGATGGCGTCGATGCAGTGCGTGGGCACCTGCGCCCCCGCGGCGTTGTCCAGGTAGCTGAAGCCGGACCGCAGCGCGGGGAAGTGCTCGGCGAAGGGGGAGGGCATGGTGCGTGAAGCATAGCCCTCCACCCCATGGCGGGGACTACGGCGTGCCGAAGTCCTGTGTCCAGTAGGCGCGGTACGTGCTGGACGGCGCGTTGTAATAGCCGATGCCCGTCTCTTTCAGCGCGCCGTTCATGATGTTGTTGCAGTGTCCCGTGCTGGCCATCCAGCCATCCACCACCGCCTGGGCGGAGCCATAGCCCGCGGCGATGTTCTCCGCCGCCGTCCGGTAGCTGTAGCCCGCGGACGTCATGCGCTGCCACGGCGTGGAGCCATTGGAGCCCGTGTGGTCGAAGAAGTTGTTCGTGCCCATGTCCTTGGAGTGCTTGCGCGCCGCGCAGCGAAGCTTGGCGTTGTTCGTGAGCGCGCCCACCGCCGGCTTCACCACCTCGCCACAGGTGGCGCCCGCGGCGCGGCGCTGGTTGATGAGCGTGAGCACGTCATCCTCGAACTTCACCCACGCCGGGTCCCACGTCGTCACGTCATCGCAATACGCGGCGCTCGCGCTCAACCCGTTGCCAGCGGACTCCGTCTGGACCGGCGGCACGACAACGCCTCCTCCCTCCTGCGTGAGCGCCTCCTCGCCTCCACAGCCGCCCAGCAGGGCGGCGGCGCTCAGCAACGTCAGACACAGCGAACGGGACGAGGGCTTCATGGACAGACCTTTCGCCGGCGGGGGCCAGCACGGAGGGGGTTTGGCGAGATGCATCTTTGTCCATGATTGCTGGTTTTGGCCAAGGACCCTCCGTGCATTGGGATTGACGCGTGAAACGGCAGGGTTGTGTCTGCGGTGTTGGTGACGGAAAGTTCCTTCATCGTGAAGATGCCTTCCGCTGTGCCTGCCATTCGTTCCGTGGTGCTGGACACCAATGTGGTGCTGGATGTGTTCGTCTTTGATGACGTCTTCACCCAGCCGCTGAAGCAGGCACTGCATTCGGGAGCGCTGACGGCATGGGCGGACCGGCACACGCTCAAGGAGCTGGCGCTGGTGCTCGCCTATCCGTCCTTCAAGCTGGCGTCGGAGGCGCAGCAGGCCGTGCGTGATGCATATGGCGCGCTCGTGCGGGTCGCTGAAGGGGAGGGCGCTCCGGTGGAGTTGCCGCCGTGCCGGGACCGGGATGATCAGAAGTTCCTGGAGCTGGCGGCTCGCGCCGGGGCTTCGTGGCTGGTGAGCAAGGACCAGCGCGTGCTGTCGATGGGCGGCGGGCGGCGGCTTCCTTTCGACGTGCTCTCGCCGCGCCGGGCCGCGCAGGTGCTGGAGGCGGAAGGCTTCACGCACAGCGCCTGAGGCAGGGGTGGAGCAGGCAGGCAGGGGTGCGTACGCGCAGTCAAAATCGCGCTCCGCGCTTGGTCGCGAGGGCTTCTCGGGTCATCCTCGCCCCCGGTGCGTTCCTCACTCCTGATCCTCTTGCTCTGCGCCGGCTGCGCCGCGCGTGTCGTCACCCCCGTCCCGGCCTCCACGCCGGCTCCGGTTCCGGCCCAGGCCGCCCCCGCGACGTCGCCGGAGGCCCCCGCCGCGCAGCCGGGAGACCAGGCTCCGGCGTCCGCGGAGGCGCAGGGCCCGGCAGCGGCGCAGGGCCCGGCTGCGGCGCAGGTCCCCGCGAACGTGGCCGCCGCTCCCGCCTCGATGCCGTCCCCCGCGGAAGTCGCCGCGGTCGTCACCGACGCCGCCGCGCGGGACAACCCCTGCCCCGTGGAAGCGGAGGAAGAGGACGACGAGGCCACCGCCGCCACCGACGACGAAGGCGTGAGCGAGGAGGGCGAGATGCAGGCGCCGCTCGCGCCCGCCGCGCCCGCGGGGCCGCTGTACACCGCAGACCTGTCCGACGAGGCGCTCACCGAGGCGTGGAAGAAGGACCCGGCCTCGCTGGGCTCCATGTCCATTGGCTTCGTGGAGAGCGGACGGCAGCTCAACAGCGTGCGTGTGCCGGATGACAAGGATTGGCTCGTGGTGTCGCCGGAGATCGCCTACGGCACCCAGGAGACGGTGGACTCCGTGGTCGCCGCCATCCACGCTGTGCGTGCGCAGTACCCGAACGTGCCCCCGCTGCGCGTCAACCGCCTGTCCACCAAGGACGGCGGCTACCTGCGCCCGCACAAGAGCCACCAGAACGGCCGCGACGTGGACCTGGGCTTCTACTACCCGACCGCGGAGCCGGTGCGCGAGCGCGAGCGGGAGCGCTACATCGACGTGGCCATGAACTGGGCGCTGATCCGCTCGCTGGTGGTGAACACCGACGTGCAGATGATCCTCGTGGACAAGCGTGTGCAGAAGGTCCTGTACGACTACGCGTTGTCCATTGGCGAGGACAAGGCGTGGCTGGATTCGCTGTTCAACGCGGGCTTCAACTCCCTCATCAAGCACGCGCGCCGCCACCGCGACCACTTCCACGTGCGCTTCTTCAACGGCCGCGCGCAGGAGCTGGGCCGCCGGGTGGCCCCGCTGCTGGCGCTGCAGCCGGACCAGAACCTCATGATGTACAAGGTGCGCAGCGGGGACACGCTGGGCGCCATCGCGATGCGCCACAACTCCAGCGTGGTGGCCATCAAGAAGGCCAACCGGATGCGCAACACGTTCCTGAGCATTGGCCAGCGGCTGGTGATTCCGCTGAAGGGCCCGTGCACGCACTGCCCCATCCCCCCGCCGGTGCAGCTGCCGCCGCGCCGGCTGCCGCCGGAGACGAAGACCCCCGCTTTGGTGAACACGGCGCCCGCGGCTTCGGGCAAGCTGCCCAACCCGTGCACTCCCGCCGCGCCGGCACCGACGCCGGTGGCCGTTCCCACGGGTGTTCCGTCCGGTCTGTCGACCGGCCGCTGAAAGGCTTCAGGTTCCATGGCAACTCCGCACATCTCCGCGTCCCCCGGTGACTTCGCTGAAGTGGTCCTCATGCCGGGAGACCCGCTCCGGGCGCGCTACATCTCCGAGCGCTTCCTGGAGAACGCGCGCGCCGTCACGTCGGTGCGCAACATGCTGGGCTACACCGGCACCTTCCGCGGCAAGCGGCTGTCCGTGATGGGACACGGCATGGGCGTGCCCTCCATCTCCATCTACGCGACGGAGCTGGTGCGCAACTACGGCGCGAAGGTGCTCATCCGCGTGGGCAGCTGCGGCGCGCTGCGCACGGACGTGAAGCTGCGCGACGTCATCGTGGCGATGGGCGCGGGCACGGACTCCAACGTGAACCGCATGCGCGTGATGGGGCACGACTTCCCGGCCGTGGCGGACTTCACGCTGGCCCGGCGCGCGGTGGATGCGGCGGAGAAGCGCGGCAAGCCCGTGCGCGTGGGCAACGTCTTCACCTCCGACCTCTTCTACCACCCGCAGGAGGCGCTCAACGCGACGCTGGAGCGGATGGGCATCCTGGCGGTGGAGATGGAGATCGCCGGCCTGTACGGCGTGGCCGCGGAGTTCGGCGCCCGGGCGCTGGCGCTGCTCACGGTGTCGGACCACATCCGCACCGGAGAGCACCTGTCGCCGGAGGACCGCCAGACGACGTTCGACGAGATGATCGAACTGGCGTTCGACGTGGCCGCCTCCGAGGCGTGAGGACCTGAGCGCATGGCCTTGCCTCCCCGCAGGGGCCCGGGTTCCCCGCTGGCGCGCAAGGCCGCGCAGCGCACGCCGGGCCACCACTACAACGCGAGCTTCCTGAACTCGGCGGACCGCGCGGAGATATTGGCGTGGCTGGGCACGCTGCACCCCCTGTGGGAGGAGCGCTATTCGAAGCACTTCCCCCCGCCGGAGGGGCAGCAGCAGCGCCGGTTGCTGCGGCCGGTGTACTGGCTGGGCAACTGGCAGTTCGCGTGTCTGGACTACTACCGCCCGCCCAAGGGCGTGAACAACCGCTGCGTGAAGGCGGAGCCGTTCCCGGCGGTGCTGGAGCGGCAGATTGAAAAGGTGGAGGCGCTGGCGCGGCGGATGTTCCGGGGGCCGGACATGCCGCAGGGCTGGCACCTCAACACGTGCCTGGTGAACTTCTACGGCAGCCGGTTGGAGGACGGGCGCTGGGTGGACACCGCGCGGGTGGGCGAGCACAAGGACTTCGAGCCCGGCCCGGTGGCGTCGCTGTCCCTGGGCGAGCGCGCGCTCATCCAGTTCGTCACGTCCACGCGGCCCGGCGAGCGGGACGCGGTGGTGCTGGAGCAGTGGCTGGACGACGGGGCGCTGCAGCTCTTCGGTGGGGCGCAGTGGAAGGAGCAGACGTTCCACCGGGTGCAGCGGGTGGACACGCGAGCAGGCCACGTGATGCCGCCGGAGCTGCCGGACTTCCGCACCCGGCGCATCAACCTGACGTTCCGCTACGTGCCGGACGTGCACGTGACGCCGTTCGCGAAGCTGAGCCCGGAGGCCCGCGAGGACGTGCGCCCGTACATGGAGACGCTCGCGAAGGGCAGCCGCTTCTTCCGTGACGAACTTGCGCGCGAGCAGCCGGTGAAGGCGGAGTAAAGCGCAGCGCACTCCCGGCCGGCGCGGTTCGAACCTGTCGGACAGTCGGACAGGTTTTGGCCACTCGACTTGAACGGGAGCCCCGCCCACGGTGGGGGGCGGGGGCCGGCGGCGGGCGGGCACGTCGCCCCGGGCAGCGCGGGTTTCAAACCTGTCCGACAGTCGGACAGGTTTTCGCCGGGCGCGTCCCGGACCGGGGCTCGGCACCCGGGCCGCGTAAGACCGCGGCCCTGTCCGGCGGCTCAGGAGGAGCCGGTCTCGCTGTTCGAGGACGGAGCAGAGGCTGGCCGGGCCACGTAGCTCACCTGGGGGGCGGGGCTCCGGGGCGGACGTCCCCCGCCGCGCTCCGAGCCTTGACGAGGCATCCGGGGGCCGTTGTTGGGCAGGTTGCCGCGCGCCTCGCGGGGACCCCGGTTGTTCTGGCGAGGCTCCGCGTTCTGCTGGGGACCGCCGTCCTGAACGGAGTCGTTGTTGCGCGGAGGCCGGCCGTTCATGCGTGCCTGCGACCCCGGGCCATCCTGGCGAGGGCCGCCGTTCTGCTGCGAACGCCCATTCGCGCGCCACTCGTTGCGCGGCGGCCGGCCGTTCTGCTGCGCCTGGCCATTCACTCCCGTTTCGCCACCGTGCGGTGGGCCGCTGGGGCCTTGCTCGCCGCCATACGGTCGACCGTTCTGGCGCGACTGCCCGTTCACGCCCGATTCGCCAGTGTATGGCTGGCCATTCTGGCGCGGCTGTCCGTTCTGACGCGGCGGCCGACCGTTCTGCTGCGGAGCCTGGCCATCGACACCGGATTGCTGCCCATTCTGGCGCGGCTGGCCGTTCATCCGCGGCGGCCGGTTGTTCTGCTGCGGGGCCTGGCCGTTGTCGCCGTGCGGCTGGCCGTTCAGGCTCGCTTCGCCATGGGGCTGACGCGGCGGGCGACCCTCTCGGCGCTGCTCGTTGCGTGGGCCCCCCTGCTGCGGACGGCCGCTCATGCGCGCATCGCCCTGCGCTGGAGCACCGTTGCGCGGGCCCCCCTGCTGCGGACGGCCGTTCATGCGCGCATCGCCCTGCGCGTTCGCACCCTGCGCTGGAGCACCGTTGCGCGGGCCGCCCTGCTGCGGACGGCCGTTGTTGCCGTTGGGCCGGTTGTTGCCACCGCCCTGCGGCGGACGCGCTCCCGCGTTCTGCTGCGGCCCCGCGTTCCCGGGCCGGGATGCATTGCCGTTGCGCGGCGGCGGCTTGCCTCCGAAGCCTCCGCGCCGACGCGGGTCCCTCGGGCTCGCAGTGACGATGGGCCGCCCGCGCTCGCCTCCGCCCTGGCGCAGCACCAGTGCCTCCAGCGCGCGCAGCTCCGCCTCCTCCGCGCTGATGCCTTCCTCCACCTCCACCGCCGCCACGGGCGCCGGAGCCGGACGGAACTCGTTGCGCCGGGCCTCCTCCTGCTGGAGGAACCGCTCCTGTCGGAACGCCTGCCGGCCCGCGCCTCCCTGCCGGCGCGGCGCCTCGCGGAACGTTCCCGACGGCACGTAGTCCGGCGTCAACTCGCGCCGCACGTACGCGTTCCAGATTTCACCCGTGTCGCCCGAACGGCCCGCCAGCCGGGTCGAGAAACCCGCCAGGTACTGACGCACGTTGTCCAGGTCGCGGCGGAAATAGAACTCCGCCTGGCTGTTGCGCGCCGCCGCCACCGTCTGCGGAAAGTCGATGATGGTCGGGCCGTTCCCGCTCATCAGGATGTTGTAGGGCGACAGGTCCCCGTGAATGAGGTCCGCGCACAGGGTGCGAATCACCTGCGAGCGCAGGTCCAGGTAGAGGGCCTCGGCCTCCTCGGGCGTCTGGGGCGGGGCCTCCACGAGCCGGGGCGCGGGCTGGCCTTCCGCGTCCAGCACCAGCTCCATCAGGAGGATGCCCTCGTAGAACATCACCGGCGTGGGCACACGTACGCCTTGCGCGTGCAGCTTGTAGAGCGAGTCCGCCTCCGCGTTCTTCCACGCCTCTTCCGCGGCGGCCTGCCCGAAGCGGCTGCCCTTCTCCATGGCGCGGCGGGTGCGCGAATTGCGGACCTCGCGGCCTTCCTTGTAGCCGGCGTTGTTGCGGAAGTTGCGCTCGTGGCGCTCCTTGTACAGCTTTGCTGCGACCACCTGGCCGGCGTGCTGGACGAGCCACACCTCCGCCTCCTTCCCCGTCTTCAGCTGGCCGATGACGGCGTCGATGATGCCGTCGGCGAGGAGGGTCTCGAGGGAGTCATTCATTCTTAGGCAAAAGGCCGGAACGGCACGGGGCGGGGAGCTTCACTGGTGGCGCGCACCGGCGGCCCCTGCTCGCCATGATGCACGGTGGAGATGAGAACACCGGGCCGCCCCGGGTTTCCATCGCCGTCACGCTGAACGTCATCCAGAAGGCCCACGGACCGCTTGCTAGCAGCTTGGGGAGCAGGGGGCCAGGGGTGCTCCCGTGCCGATATCCTGTTCTCCGCCCACCCCTGCCCGGGGACCGGATTGACGTCCGCCAGCGTCCAACCTGTTTTACCCCGAGGTGCATTCCGCCCATGAAGCTCCTGCTCGCCTGGGGTGTCCTGTTGGCCTCGCTGTGCGCGCACGCCGAGGACCGGGTCGCGGACGCCCGGAAGCGCCAGACGGCCGGCCTCGTCCGGACGTTCAAGGAGGCGGGGCTGACCTGGCCCCCGGAGGAGCTCTACCTGCGGGCCTTCAAGGTCGAGCGGGAGCTGGAGGTCTGGGCGGGCCGGCCGGGCCAGCCGCTGGTGAAGGTGCGCAGCTACCCCATCTGCGCGGCCTCGGGCGACGTGGGGCCCAAGCGGGCCGAGGGTGACTTCCAGGTCCCGGAGGGCTTCTACACGGTGGACCTCTTCAACCCGAGGAGCGCGTACCACCTGTCCCTGCGGGTGAGCTACCCGAACGCGCTCGACCGCAAGCTGGGCGCCGCGAGGCCCGGGGGCGACATCTACATCCACGGCGACTGCGTCAGCATCGGCTGCCTGGCCATCGGGGACGGCCCCATCGAGGCGCTGTACGTGATGGTGTCCGAGGCCCGCGCGCGCATGGGCCGGGACGTGCCGGTGCACCTCTTCCCGCGCCGGCTGGACGTGGCGGGGCTGGCGGCGCTGGAGTCCGCGTCCGGCGTCACCGCCGCGCAGAAGGCCTTCTGGCGCGGCCTGGAGCCGGGCTACCGGCTCTTCGAGGAGACCCGGCGCCCGCCCCGGGTGAAGGTGGATGCGGCCGCGGCGGCGTACGTGGTGACGCCGGCGCCCCAGGCCCGGGCGCGCTGAGGAGTTGGTAGAACCGTGGGGGCGGGGGCCGCGGCCATTGCCGGCCCCCGGATGAGGGCACGCACATGAAATCATCGGTCTCGCAACAGGGGGCCTCGGGCTCCGGGCGCGCGCGAGCGCTCGTGTCCCTCACGGCGACCGAGCTGGCCGCGGCCCTTCGCGAGCGTCAGGTCACCTCCGTGGAGGTGCTGGACGCCTTCCTCACGCGCGCGCGCCAGCACAACCCCGCGCTCAACGCGGTGGTGACGTGGGACGAGGCGCGGGCCCGGCAGAGGGCCGAGGCGGCGGACGCGGCGCTCGCGCGGGGGGAGTCGTGGGGCCCGCTGCACGGCGTGCCCTTCACGGTGAAGGACGCGTTCAGCACCGAGGGGCTGCGCACGACGTCCGCCCATCCGCTCTTCGCCGAGCACGTGCCCGCGCGCGACGCGGCGGCGGTGGCCCGGCTCAAGGCGGCGGGGGCCATCGTGTTCGGCAAGACGAACCTGCCGCCGTTCGCCGGGGACTTCCAGACGGCTGGGCCGCTCCTGGGCCGGGCGAACAACCCGCATGACCTGGCGCGCACGCCGGGCGGCTCCAGCGGTGGCGCGGCGGCGGCGGTGGCGGCGGGGCTCACCCCGTTCGAGCTGGGCAGCGACATCGGCGGCTCCATCCGGCAGCCCGCGCATTACTGCGGCGTCGTGGGCATCAAGCCCACTGAGAGCCGCGTCTCCACGCGGGGCCACATCCCGGACATGCCGGGCGGACCGCGCCACGTGCGCCACATGGCGTGCGCGGGGCCGCTGGCGCGCTCGGTGGCGGACGTGCGGCTCATCCTGTCCCTCATCGAGGGCGCGGATCCGCTCGCCCCGGAGGTGCCGCCCGTCGCGCCGCTGGGGGCCGCGAAGCCCCGGGCGCTGAAGGGGCTGCGGCTGGCGTGGACGGACGCGCTGGGGCCCTTCCAGTCCGACCGCGAGACGCGGGAGCTGTTCCAGCGCTTCATCGCTGCCGCGCGCGCGGAGGGCGTTGGGGTGGAGCAGGCCGTGCCGTCGGGGCAGGACTTCGCGGACCTCGTGGAGGTGTGGGGCCTGATGGAGGGCGCCGAGGTGGGCGCGCCCCTGCCTCCGCCCGCGCGCGAGGGCTACCAGCAGCAGTTCCTTCCCTACGAAAGCGACCGGCTGGCGAGGGCCATCCTCCAGGGCACGCGCCTGGACATGGCGGGCTACGGCGCGGCGCAGACCCGGCGGGACGCGCACATCGCGCTGCTGGAGGACTTCCTGTCCGGCTGGGACGCGTGGCTCGTGCCGGTGGCCATGACGGCCGCGCCGGTGCACCGGCCGTTCGGCGCGGCGGTGGAGGTGGATGGGACGCCTCGCGGCTATCTGGAGGCGCTGGGTGGGTTCACCTGCGTGTTCAACGCGACGGGGAGCCCCGTCGTGGTGTTCCCGCTGGGGCGCACGTCGTCGGGCCTGCCGGTGGGGGCCCAGCTCGTGGGGCGGCGATGGGCGGATGGGGCTTTGCTCGACGTGGCGGAGGCGCTGATGCCCCTGGGCGGCGGCGTGCGGTGGCCGGAGGCGTTCACGCCCTGAGTCAGTAGACGCGCAGGAGGTGCGAGCGGCATTCGAAGTGCGGGTTGCGCACGTCCACGACGTAGACCTCGCCGGTGGTCTCATCGAAGTTGCCGGCGAGGAGTCCCGCGGCGGCCAGGGCGGCGAGGTAGACGTTGTCCGTGCCCTTCTTCATGTCACTCATCTTGCGCACGTAGACGACGCGGCCCTCCACGGCCCACACGCTGCGGATGCCGTCGGTGTGCACGCCCATCGCGTCCGACGGCGGCGCGGGGACCTTCCCCAGCGCGGGCGGGACGGCCTGGAGCACGTAGTCGTCGTAGGCGCGGTTGCCGCTGCGGCTGATGAGCTTGACCTCGCGCAGGACGCCGTCCGGGCCCTGGGTCAGCTCCAGCGTGACCGTGAGCTTCATCGTGCTGACGCCGTGGGCGAAGTCCTGGAGCTCCTCGCCCGCCTGGGTCCGGCTGCGCAGGCGGTTGTAGGCGGGCTCGTCGCGGGCGCGCCGCGCGAGCATCTCGCCCGGCGTGGGGGCCTGGCGTCCGGGCATGCTGCCGGGGGAACCGGTGGCGCCGAACTGCCTGGCCTTCTCCGCGTACGCGTACATCAGCTGCTTGGGGAAGCTGGGCATGTCGAAGAGGGGCGGGGCGTCCATCTGCTTCTCCAACTGCGCGCGCAGCGTGCCGAAGTAGGGATGGATGCGGCCGGTGTCCACGCGGTCGCGCGCGCGGCGTTCGTCGACGATGCCCTGCACTCGCTCCGACACGCGCGCGTGCTCCTCGGCGGCGAGCGCTTCGGCGGACAGGCTGGGGTCACCGGGCCGCAGCGTGCGGCCCCCGCCGCGCGAGTTCTCCGGGGTCGTGATGATGACGCCGGAGCTCGAGCCGGGAGCGGGGAGCAGGTTCGGGGAGAGGACGCCCGGAGTCTGTGCGCGCGGAGCGTCCGCGGTGGGCCGGTCCCCATCCGGAACGCGCGTCGCGATGTCCAGACGTGGGACCTCCTCCCGCGCGCGCGGAGTGTCTTCGGAGGGAGCGGGCTCACGCGTCGCGGCGGGAGGCGAAGGCGGCTTCGAGGGTTCACGCGTCGCGGCGGGAGGCGGCTTCGACGGTTCGCGCGTCGCGATGGGCGGCGGTGGCGCGGGGCCGTTCTTCAGCGGCTCACGTGTCACGCCGCCAGACGGGGGCGGCTGGCCCACCGGTGTGGCCGGGGGGACGGAAGGGGAGGTGACGATCTCCACCTCCAACGCCTTCGCGCGCGGCGGCGCCTTGCGTCCGGTGGACGGCGTGGGACCCCACGCCCACAACAGCGCGAAGACGAGGGCGTGCAGCGCCAGGGAGAACAGCCCGGCCCATCCGAGACGTCGCAAGCGCCGCATGCTCGCACCCTACAGAATACCTCCCCTCTCTCAATACAGAGGGGCGCGTGCGTTCTCGAACCGACGTCCCACTTACCGAGCAGGCGACCCGTCAACGCTTGAAACGTCCCGGAGGTGACTCGACGCCCGACGTGACTCCTGCTGTGCTGTTGCCGCCTTCCGCGTGCCCCCATGCCCCTCGCCTGTCTGGACGAATCCACGTTCATGCACCTCCTGCTCGGGACGCTGCCTCCCGACAGGGCCGCGCTCGTCGACGAGCACCTGGACACGTGTCCCTCCTGCCGGCGCATGGTGTCCGAGGCGCTGAAGGTTCAGCCCCCGGTCTCCGACGCGCGCGTGCCGGAGGAGGAGGTGCTGGACAGCCAGCTGGCGACGCTGGCGGTGGACCCCTGGCGTGGGAAGAAGCCGCGCCTGCGCCTGCCCACGCCGCCCCTGGCGCGCGGCACGGCGGTGGGCCGCTACCTCATCCTGGAGATGCTGGGCGTGGGCGGGATGAGCGTGGTGTACGCCGCCTATGACCCGGAGCTGGACCGCCGCGTGGCGCTCAAGCTCCTCCAGGTGGAGGCGCTGGGGCTGGGCGCGGAGGCCGGCCGCACGCAGGTGCTGCGCGAGGCGCAGGCCATGGCCCGCGTCTCCCACCCGCACGTCGTCTCCGTCTTCGACGTGGGCACCTTCGGCCGGCAGGTCTTCCTGGCCATGGAGCTGGTGGACGCGCACACGCTGCGCAAGTGGGAGCACGACGGCCCGCACCCGTGGCGCCAGGTGGTGGAGGTGTTCCTCGCCGTGGCCCGGGGGCTCGCCGCCGCGCACGCGGTGGGCGTGGTGCACGGCGACGTGAAGCCGGAGAACATCCTCGTGGGCCAGGACGGCCGCGTGCGCGTCACGGACTTCGGCCTGTCGCGCATCATGTCCGGCGCCGTGGCCCCGCCGGTGCTGCCCGGAAGCCCCGCGCACCCGCGCGCCATGGAGGGCGGCACGCCCGCGTACATGGCCCCGGAGCAGTTCCCGCCCGAGGAGCGCACCGACGCGCGCAGCGACCAGTTCGGCTTCTGCGCCGCGCTCTACGAGGGCCTCTACGGCGAGCGCCCCTTCGCGGGCAACACGGTGGAGGAGCTGTCCCAGGCGGTGCACGCGGGGCGCGTGAAGAGCGTGCCCCGGCACTCCGGCGTGCCGCAGTGGCTGCGCAAGGTGGTGGTGAAGGGCCTGTCCGTGAAGCCCGAGGACCGCCACGCCTCCATGGAGGCGCTCATCGCCGCGCTGGAGTCGGACCCCGCGGCGCGCCGGACGCGGCGGCTGCGCGTGGCGGGCGCGTCCCTGTTGATGCTGTCCGCGGTGGGCCTCACGCACGTGCTCCACGGCCGGGACGCCACGGGCTGCGAGGGCGCCATGCGCGCCATGGACGGCGTGTGGGACGCGTCCCGTCAGCAGGCGGTGGAGGCGGCCTTCGTCGGCACCGGGCGCCGCTTCGCGCACGACGCCTTCCGGCACGTGCGCCGGGGCCTGGACGCGTACACCGCCGCGTGGGTGACGACGCGCACGGCGGCGTGCGAGGCCACCCGCGTGCGCCACGAGCAGAGCGAAGCGGTGATGGCGCTGCGCATGCGCTGCCTGGACGCGCGGCTCGCGGACGTGGCCGCGCTCACGCAGCTCTTCACCCAGGCGGATCCGGACCTGGTGGAGCGGGCGCCCCGCGCGGTGGAGGGGCTGTCCCCGCTGGCGGTCTGCTCGGACGTGGAGGCGCTGACGTCGCGAGGCCACTCCGCGCCGGATGACGCCGCCGTCCGGGAGCGCACCGTCGCGCTGCTCCAGGCGCTGGTGGACGCCCGGGCCCTGCGCGCCGCCGGCCGCTATTCGCAGGGCGTGGCGCGCGTGGAGCCGGTGGCCCAGGCCGCGCGCGCCGCGGGGGACTGGTCCGGCGCCGCGGACGCGCTGCTGCTGCTCGCGGAGCTGAAGGACGGCGCCGGGGACTACCGGGGCGCGGAGGCCGCGGTGCTCCAGGCCGCATGGGCCGCGGAGGCCGGCCGCAACGACGACGCCGCCGCGCGGGCGTGGACGCTGGCGGTGCGCGTGACGGGCGAGCGGCTGGACCACTACGCGCAAGGACAGCAGGCCGCGGAGCGCGCCAGCGCCGCGGTGGAGCGGCTGGGGAGCAGCAGGGAGCTGGCGGGCGCGCTCGCGATGAACCTGGGCCGGCTCTTGTCGCGCCAGGGCCGCTACCCGGAGGCCCACGAGCAGCTCACCCGCGCGCTGTCCATGATGGAGAAGCGCTTCGGCCCGGAGGCCCTGGAGGTCGCGGACGTGCGCGTGGAGCTGGGCACCGTGCGCCGCTCGCAGGGGCGCGCGGAGGAGGCCCTGGCCCTGTACGAGCGCGCCCTGGGCACCGTGCGCGGAGCGCTGGGGCCCGAGCACCCGGACGTGGCGCGCATCCGCCTGGAGCAGGCCAGCGTGCGCTGGCAGCAGGGGGACTTCGCGCAGTCGGAGCGGCTGGCCCGGGGCGCGCTGGCGCTCCTGGAGCGCTCGCTGGGCATGGACCACCCGCAGGTGGCGGACGCGCTCAACAGCCTGGCGCTGGCGCTGCAGTACCAGGGCAAGCGCGAGGAGGCGCTGCCCCTGTACGAACGCGCGCTGCACATCGCGGAGACGACGGAGGGGCGCGACAGCTCCACGGTGGCCATCATCGTCAACAACATCGGCACGCTGCTGGTGCACATGGGCCGGCTGGAGGAGGCCACCCAGCGCTTCGCCACGGCGCTCGAGCAGGTGGAGAAGAGCCTGGGCCCGGACCACCCCACGCTGGCGCTGGTGCTCCGGGGCATGGGCCAGACGCTCAGCTACCGCAACCAGCCGGACCAGGCGCTGCCGTACTTCCAGCGCGCCGCCGCGCTCCAGACGTCCCTGCCGGACGACGTGAACGGAGGCTGGACGGGGGCCCTGGTGGACCTGGGGCGCACGTACATGGTGCTCGGCCGTCCGCGCGAGGCGCTGGCCCCGCTGGAGAAGGCCGTCGCGGGCTGGGAGCGCGCCCGGCCCCGTCCCGCGGAGCGCCCCGCCGCGCGCTACATGCTGGCCCGCGCGCTGTGGGACGCGAAGCAGAACCCGTCCCGCGCCCTTCAACTCGCCGCCGAGGCCCGCCAGGAGGCCGCCGCGCTCCCGGACGAGGAGTCCTCCGTGCCGGAGCTGCGCCAGGCGATGGACCGCTGGATTGGCAAGCTGCCCCCCGCCGCGCGCAGGGACATCAAGGCCGCCATGGCCACGCCCAAGCCCGCGGACCCCGCGAGGGACGCGCTCGTCCGGTGAGCGCCCCCGGGCAGGCGCGAGGGGCCCGCGTTATACGGAGGCTGGAATGACGCTCCGCATGGACTCCCCTGTCGCCGCCCTCCCGCCCGAAGCGGGCGTGGACGCCCTGGCCTCGCTCTTGCGTGGACGCCGCGTCGTGGTGCTCACCGGCGCCGGATGCAGCACCGAGTCCGGCATCCCCGACTATCGCGGCCCGGAGACGCGCCACAAGGTGCGCAACCCCATCCAGCACCGCGAGTTCCTGCACCAGCCGGAGGTGCGGCAGCGCTACTGGGCGCGCAGCCTGCTGGGCTGGCCGCGCTTCACCTCCGCCCGCCCCAATGCCGCGCACTTCGCGCTGGCCGCGCTGGAGAAGGCGGGCGTGGTGCCGGGGCTCATCACCCAGAACGTGGACGGCCTGCACCCCGCGGCCGGCAGCGAGCGCGTGCTGGAGCTGCACGGCGCGCTGTCTCGCGTCCGGTGCCTCGCGTGCGGCGCGCAGGAGCCACGCGCGTCGCTCCAGGCGCGGATGCTGGGCCTCAACCCGGACTTCGCGCACACCGTCGTGGAGCTGCGTCCGGACGGCGACGCGGAGCTGTCGCAGGAGGCGGTGGAGGGCTTCCGCGTCCCCGCGTGCACGCGCTGTGGCGGGACGCTGAAGCCGGACGTGGTGTTCTTCGGGGACAACGTCGCGGCGCCGCTGGTGCAGGACGCGTTCGCGCTGGTGGAGGAGGGGGACGCGCTGCTCGTGGTGGGCTCGTCGCTGACGGTCTACTCGGGCTACCGCTTCGTCATCCGCGCCTCGGAGCGGCACATCCCCATCGGCATCCTCAACATCGGGGAGAGCCGGGGCGACGCGCTCGCGGATGTGCGAGTGGAGGCGCGGGCGGGAGACGTCCTGCCCCAGCTCGCCCATGCGCTGACCCGCACCTGACGTTCCTCCTCCCACACCCGCCGTGCAGCCGTGCGGCCGGGCCTCGGGGGGCGGCGCTGAATGGGCACGCCGGGAGAGGGGCCAAGTGTGCCATCATCCCCGGCTTCGCGAGGCACGCGCGCCAGGCCGTGCCCGGGACGGAGACACAGGGCCGATGGACACCGGGCGCCCGCTGGGCGGCAGGTACGCGCTGGAGCGCAGGATTGGCGGCGGTGGCATGGGCGCCATCTGGCGGGCCGTCGACCTGCAGCTGCAGCGGCACGTGGCCCTCAAGCTCATCGCGTCCGACGTGGTGGCCCGCACGCCGGAGGCCCACCGCCAGTTCGAACAGGAGGCGCAGGCCGTGGCCCGGCTGCGCCACCCGCACGTGGTGCAGGTGCACGACTCGGGCGTGGACGGCGGCGTGCCGTACATCGTCATGGAGCTCCTGGAGGGCGAGGACCTGGAGACGCGCTTCACCCAGCAGGGGCGCCTGTCCCCGGCCCGGGTGGCCGCGCTCGTCACGCCGGTGGCCCGCGCCCTGGCGGCGGCGCACGCGGCGGGGCTCGTCCACCGCGACCTGAAGCCCGCCAACCTCTTCCTCGCCCACGTGGACGGGGAGGAGGTGGTGAAGGTGCTCGACTTCGGGCTCGCGCGCTCGCTCATCCCCACGGGCGCGCCCGCGCAGGCGGAAGGCCTCACCGGCACGCTGCGCTACATGAGCCCGGAGCAGCTGCGCGCGGATCCGGACCTGGACGCGAGGGCGGACCTCTGGTCGCTCGCGGTGGTGCTCTACCGCGCCCTCACCGGCCAGTTCCCCTACGGCCCCGAGTCCGTGGGCGCGCTCCTGCGTGGCGCCTTCCATCCGCCCGCGGTGCCCGTGTCGCAGCTCGTGCCGGAGCTGGGCGCCGCCGGTGACGCCTTCTTCCAGCGCGCGCTGCACCCGAAGCTGGAGCAGCGCTTCACCTCCGCGCGCGAGCTGGCGGCCGCCTTCGTCGCGCTGGTGGAGGCGGGCCGCGCGGGTCAGGCCGCCACGGTGCTGGTGGTGGACGACGAGCCGGACGTGGAGCTGCTCATGCGCCAGCGCTTCCGCCGGCACGTGCGCGAGGGCGTCTACCGCTTCGTCTTCGCGCGCGACGGCGAGGAGGCCCTGGAGGCGCTGCGCCAGCACCCGGACACGCACGCCGTCCTGTGCGACCTGAACATGCCGCGCATGGACGGGCTCACCTTCCTGTCGCGCGTGGGGGAGGTGGATCCGCTGGTGAAGGTGGTCATCGTCTCCGCGTACGGCGACATGCCCAACCTGCGCACGGCGATGAACCGGGGCGCGTTCGACTTCCTCGTGAAGCCGGTGGACCTGGACGACCTGGAGTCCACGCTGGCCAAGACGGTGCGCCACGTGGCGGAGCTGCGCCGCGCGGTGCGCTCCACGGAGGAGAACGCGCTGCTGCGCATGTTCGTCAACGGCGGCATCGTGGACCGGGTGCTGCCGCTGGTGCGCGGCCCCGGCGGGCTCGCGGGCGAGCAGGTGGACGCCACGGTGGCCTTCCTCGACGTCGCGGGCTTCACCGCCGTCACCCGCCAGCACCCGCCGGAGTCCGCGCTGCGCCGGCTCAACGCCAACTTCGAGGTCATCCTCCCGGAGCTGGAGTCGCGCGGCGGCGTGGTGGACAAGTTCCTGGGCGACGCGGTGATGGCCGTCTTCCAGGGCGAGGGCCACGTGTCGAGGGCCCTGGACGCCTGCCTCGCGGTGAAGCAGCGGCTGCAGGGCCTGGCGTGGAGCGGCGGGGATGCGTCCCCCTACGCCCACGGCGTCTGCATGGGCGTGGACACCGGCCCGGTGCTGTCCGGCAACGTGGGCGCCGCCGGGCGAGGACGCCTGGACCACACGGTGCTGGGCGACGTGGTGAACACGGCGGCGCGGCTGGCCACCGTGGCCGCGCGCGACCAGGTGCTGGTGAGCGAGGCGCTGGCCGCCCGGCTCGAGAGCACCTTCGACTGCCGGCTCGCCGGCGAGCGGCACCTGCCGGGGCCCGGGGGGCAGACGCTCACCGTGCGCGAGGTGGTGGCCCGCCACGGCAGCCAGTCCATCTCCTCCGAGGACCGCACCTCCGAACAGGTGGCCCCCGCCGTCCTGGAGGCGCCCGCCTCTCCGCCCCGGCCCGGGGCCTTCACGGCCAAGGGGCCCACCTGAAGCCCGTCCTCCCCACGCGGTCCTGACGCATGCGCCTCATCCTCAACCCAGGCCAGGTGGATGAACGGGTGGTGATGCTGCCGGAGGGCACCACCACCATCGGCCGCACCGAGGAGAACGGCATCCGGGTGCCGCACCCCAGCCTGTCGCGGCGCCACGCGCGGCTGGAGCGCGCGGGCGGGCGCGTGGTGCTGGTGGACCTGGACAGCAAGAACGGCAGCTTCGTGGGGCCGCACCGCGTGTCGCGCCAGGAGCTGGGCCACGGCCAGTCCTTCCGCTGCGGCGAGGTGTGGTTCCAGCTGGTGTCCTCGGACACGCCGCTGCCGGATGGCTGGGGCCCGGTGCGCACGCAGCCCCTGGAGACGCGCTTCTCCAGCGGGCCCATGGAGGCGCTGCTCGACACGCGCTCGCCGGACCGCACCCGCGACAAGCTCCAGGTGCTCCTCAAGGTGGGGCAGATCCTGTCCTCGCCGGGCCCGGTGGACGGGCTCCTGGAGCGGGTGCTGCAGCTCGTCTTCCAGATCTGGGCGGTGGACCGGGCCGCGGTGCTGCTGGTGGACCGGGACACGGGCACGCTGGTGCCGCGCGTGGCCCGGGGCGCGCAGGGGGGGACGCTGCCGGAGCGCTTCTACAGCCAGCACATCGTGGACTACGTGCACTCGCGCGGCGTGGCGGCCCTCTTCACGGACGCGCAGGACGACGCGCGGCTGGTGGGCGCGGACTCCGTCTTCCGCCAGTCCATCCGCGCCTCCCTCTGCGTGCCGCTGCGCACGCGCGACTCGGTGCTGGGCGTGCTGTACCTGGACAGCCTCAAGCACGGCGGCCTCTTCACCGACGAGGACCTGGAGTTCCTCACCGCCTTCGCCAACCAGGCCGCCATCGCGCTGGACCACGCGCACCTGGCGCGGCGGCTGGAGGAGGAGGCGGTGCTGCGCAACGCCTACCAGCGCTTCTTCCCGCCGGACGTCGTGCGCCAGCTGAAGGCGCTCAGGGGCGTGCCGCTGGAGGTGCGCGAGGCGAACGTCACCATCCTCTTCTCCGACATCACCGGCTTCACCGCCATGTCCTCGCGCCTCAAGCCCCGGCAGGTGGTGGACATGCTCAACGCGTACTTCCCGGTGATGGCGGACGTCGTCTTCCGCCACGAGGGCACGCTGGAGAAGTACATCGGCGACGCGCTGATGGCCGTGTGGGGCGCCCCCTTCGCCCGGCCGGACGACGCGGACCGGGCCGTGCGCGCGGCCGTGGAGATGCAGCACGCCCTGGCGGCCCTCAACGCCCGCTGGAAGGCGGAGGGCGCGCCGGAGATTCAGGTCCACATCGGGCTCAACTCCGGCCCGGTGGCCGCGGGCAACATCGGCTCGGAGCGCTACCTCCAGTACGCCACCGTGGGGGACGCCACCAACGTGGCCTCCCGCGTGTGCGGCGTCGCGCGCCCGGGCGAGGTGCTGGTGACGGAGGCGACGCGCGCCCTCCTGGACGCGGACGCCTTCGCGCTGGAACCCCTGGAGCCAGTGAAGGTGAAGGGCCGCGACGAGCCCCTGCGCCTCTTCCGCGTGCGCGGCTGACGGCTACTCCGCGTCCTGGCCCAGCCGCTCCGGCTGGATGAGGACGATCTGCCCGCCCTCGAAGCTGAGCATCCCCTCGCGCACGTAGTAGCGCAGCCACTTGTTGACGCTCTCGCGGGTGACGCCGCACAGGTTGGCCAGCTCCGACTGCGTGAGCTTCGGGGTGATGACCAGCCCTTCGGAGGACGGCTTGCCCTGCGTCTTCGCCAGCTCCAGCAGCACCCGCACCAGCCGGCTTCGCGCGTCCAGGAAGGCCGAGTCGTACACGAGCTGCGTCGTGCGCCGCACCAGCCGGCTCATGTTCGCCAGCAGCGCCAGGCTCACCTGCGGCCGGGTCTCCAGGTAGCGCCGGAAGTCCTCGCGCTGGAGCGTCAGCAGGTGCGCCTCCTCGCGCGCCAGCGCGTCCGTGGAGCGCATCTCCCCGTCCAGCAGGGACAGCTCCCCGAAGGCGTCCCCCCGGTCCAGCAGCGCCAGGGTGATTTCCCGCCCCTCGCTGGAGGACAGCCGGATGGCCACCTGGCCCCGCCGGATGATGAACAGCGCCGTGCCCACGTCCCCCCGGTGGAAGATGACCTCCCCCCGGGCGAAGCGCCGGGGCTGGAGGAGCGACGACATGTTCTCCAGGTCCTCCCGGCCGAGGCTCTCGAACATGGGGATTTCGGCCAGCAGCTGCGCGTAGGACATGAGGGGACCGCCATTCTGCCCGCATTCCCCGCATACAGGTAGGGAACCCTCCCATCCAGGCCCGGTGGACAAGTCCGGCGGGTGTGAACGCCTTCACACCGCGCCTGTGGGCCGCTTCACAGATCGAAACAGAAGGTCCCAGTACTGTTCCTTCATCGCAGCACGGGAAGCAGGGGGGACCGCGCAGCAGCAACACGGTGCGTCACGGAGTCGGGGGACTTCTGGGCGCACCGGGACACGCGCGGGAAATGGGGGGACCGCAGGGGCTGGCACATAGAAGGGGGAAGCGTCGAGTTTCTGAGGGGGAACTCGACGCGAATACGAGTGCCGGCTCCCGCTGGAGCCTGAAAAGCAATGGACCCGGGCCTGGAGGCCCGTCGCTCCGGGGGGAGTGACGGCCTTCAAGTCCGGGTTGTTTTATTTGGCCAGGGCCACCGCGGGCGCGAGCGTCAGCGTGGCCTCGCGGTGCTTCTCAACGGCCTCGCGCGTGTGGAGCATGGGGTGGAACTCCACCTTCCGGTGGAGCTCCATCAGGTCGTCGCGGTGCTTGTGGAACAGGTGCTCCGACTGCCCCGGCGCGTGGATGGACACGGAGCGGGACAGGTCCGCCAGGTCCACGATCATCCGCAGCGCCGTGCCGTGGACCACCTTGAAGGGGCGGCTCCAGAGGAACGAGGCGCCGTCCACGGAGTAGTTGTCACCCCGGGCCGGCACCGCGCGGGTGTTGAAGACGCGCCGGATGGGTCCGGGGATGGCGGGCCCGCCCAGCATCTGGTGCGCGTAGGTGAGCTGGTGCACCTGGCCCCAGGCCCAACCCTCCGGCTTCGGGCCGTACGTCTTCACCAGCCACGCGGTGGCCACGCCCAGGGCCGCGCGGAGGATGTCGTCGCGCGTCTCCTTCTCCGGCGTCTTCGGGTCGTCCCACCAGGGGCTGTCCGGCTGGGACATCAGGCCGATGACGAAGGGCATGTGCAGGCTGCCGTGCCGTTCGTACTGGCCCATCAGGTATTCCGCCACCAGCGACGGCTCCAGCTTGTGCTGGAGCAGCTTGCGCAGCACCTCGATGTACCAGGCCTGGAACACCGTGGCGCCCACGGCCTCCGGCTCGAAGCGCAGGTCCCACGCCTTCAACGCCTCCACCGCCTGGCGCTGGACGTCGTCGGCCGGGAGGGCCGCCGCCAGGAAGTAGGGCCGCAGCGCCTCCGCGGGCAGCGAGTACGTCTCCGCCTGGATGTCCCGCAGGGTCTGCACGGTGTGCTGCGTGCCGGCCTCCAGGAGGTCGGTGATGCGCTTCGCGCGGTAGCCGGGGAACCAGTTGTGCGCGATGAGGTGCGGGTAGTCGTCGGAGGTAATCTTGTTGTTCGCCGAGGCGGCGTAGCCCGCGGGCGGGTTGAAGGACGCGGGCAGCTCCTCGAAGGGGATGAAGCCCGTCCACTCGCTGTCGCCCGTCCAGCCCGGCATGGGGATGAGGCCCTGGTGGCCCTGGCGGATGGGAATCTTCCCCGTGGCCTGGAAGCCCACGTTGCCGGCCGTGTCCGCGTACACGAAGTTCTGGCCCGGCCCCTCCCAGCACTTCATGGCGGCGCGGAAGGACTCCCAGTCCGCCGCCAGGTTGAGCTTCAGCACGGCGTTGATGAGCGGCTGGCATTCGCGGTGCGCCCACTTGAGCGACAGGGGCTCGCCGTCCTTGAGCTCCTCCGCCATGACGACGTTCATCAGCGGGCCGTGCCGCGTGCTCTTCACCTCCAGCACCACCGGGGCGCCGCCCTTGACGGGGATCTCCTCGCGGCGCACCTCCAGGTCGTGCCAGACGCCCTGGTAGAGGTACTGCTTGGGCGCCTTCGGGTCGTCCAGCTTCTCGATGTAGAAGTCCTGGGTGTCGGGCCCCAGGTTGGACATGCCCCAGGCCACCTTCCCGTTGTGCCCGACGATGAGCATGGGCACGCCGGGCAGGGAGAAGCCCACGTGCTGGAAGCGGCCGCCGTGCAGGCCGTTCTCGTACCAGGTGGACGGCATGCCCAGCGGGATGTGCACGTCGTTGGCGAGCAGCGGCTGGCCGCTCTTCGTGCGCTGGCCGTGCACCACCCAGTTGTTGCTGCCGGAGACGATGTTCGGGTCGCCCATCACGGCGTCCACGCTGTCCAGGCCGGACATCGCCTTCACGTCCTTCAGGCCCGGCAGGCGCGCCTCTTTCGGGACGATGAGCGGCGTCTCCGGCGCGTTCTGCGGCAGCAGCGCGTTGGCCACCTCTTCACCCACCGCCGCCACCAGCCGCGCGCGGAAGAGCTCCAGGCGGTGGTTTCCGCCCAGCATCATCGCCAGCAGGTTGCCGCGCGCGAGCGAGTCCACCGGCGTCCAGGGCGCGGGCGTGGTGTCGAAGACCGTGAACTCGTAGGGCAGCGGCTCCGCGGCGATGCGCGCGTTGATGCCCGCGCTGTAGGCCTCCAGGATGCCGCGCGCCTCCGGGTCCACCTGGGACCAGGACTGCTCGGCCATGTGGCGCAGGCCCATGGTGCGCAGGAATTGATCCGCGGACACGCCCATGGGGCCCAGCAGGGTCGCGAGCCGGCCGTCCACCAGCCGGCGGCCCATCTCCAGCTGCCACAGCCGGTCCTGGCCGTGCACGTAGCCCTGGGCGAAGAACAGGTCGTGCTCGTCACGGGCGAAGAGGTGCGGCACGCCCCACGTGTCGCGCAGCACCTCCACCGTGCCGTGCAGGCCGGGCAGGGTGAGGGTGCCTTCCTCGCGAGTCCAGCGGCGGCGGGCCAGCCACGGGCCCATGCCGGGGGTGGCCACGGCCATGGCGGACGGCAGCATGCGCAGCATGCGCAGGACCTGGGAGAAGGCACTCATGACGCGGAGGCTCCAGCGGTGGGGGCGTTGGGGGGGACGGTGTCCGCGGCGGCGGGCGGCGTGTCCGGGAGCGCGTCCGGCAGCTCCTTGTCCACGTGGCGCAGGCGCGGGTTGAGCCAGCCGGCCGTGACGTTCGCGAGCGTCACCAGGCCCAGGACGATGAAGATGACGGCGATGCCGCGCCCCGGACCCACGCCCAGCAGGCGGCCCATGCTGCTGGCGAGCGCGCCTCCCTGACGCATGGCCGGCTCGAAGAGGTCGTCCGCGAGCGGCCCCGCGAGGAGGCTGGCGAGCGGCGACACGCACAGGAGGATCATCCGCTTCACGGCGGCCGCGCGGCCCTGGAGGTCCGCGGGAATCTTGCGCTGCCAGATGGACTGGATGCCCGCCATCACCGGCGGCATGGTGAACAGGTAGAGCGCGGCGGCGGTGGCCACCAGCGGCACGCTGGGCCGCGGCGCGGCCAGGAAGAGCACCACGCCCGACAGCGCATGGAAGCCCAGGATGCTGTGGAGCTGATTCTTGGCGCCGCCCCAGATGCCCATGCCGACGGCGCCCAGCAGCGCGCCCACGCCCGCGATGGACGCGATGATGCCCAGCGTGGAGATGTCCGTGAAGGCGAGCACCAGCGGGGTGATGAGCAGCACCACCAGGTCCATGCACAGCACGGACACGGCGGTGAAGGCCATCAGGGCCAGCAGGCCCTTGCGCGAGCTGATGAAGGTCCAGCCCTGCTTCATCTCCGCCAGCAGCGACCCCTTGCCCTGCTGTCCCTCCTCGGAGACGGGGGGCCGCGGGAAGCGGACCATCAGCAGGGTGGTGACGGCGACGAGGAAGCTGCAGACGTCCACGGACAGCACGCCCACCAGGCCCACGCTGTCGATGAGCGCGCCCGCGATGATGGGGGAGAGGATCTGGCTGGCGCCGCTGGCCACCTCCGCCATGGCGTTGGCCCGGCCCAGGTGCTGCTTGGGCACGATGAGCGTCACCGTGGCGAAGAAGGCCGGCCAGCGGAACGCGCCGAAGCACGCGCCCAGGGAGACGGGCAGGTAGAAGTGCCAGGCCTTGAGCTCGAACAGGCCCTTGTTGCTGGCCAGCACCATGCCGAAGATGAGCAGCGTGGTGAAGCCGTTGCCCAGGTCCGCCAGCAGCATGGCGCGGCGGCGGTCCCACCGGTCGATGAGCGTCCCCGCGATGGGCGACAGCACCACCATGGGAGCGAACGCGAAGAAGGACAGCAGCGCGAACTGCGTGGTGGAGCGCGTGTCCAGGAAGATCTTCGCGCCCACGCCGAAGGCGGTGAGGCCCGAACCGAGGATCGAGATGAGCTGCCCGAACCAGGTGATCCAGAAGACCCGCATGGGCTGGGTGATGGTCAGGCGTTGCGCGAGGCTCATTCCACGTCTCTTTCTCCTGGGGGCAGGAGGGTCAGGGGCCCGCGCACGGTACTACGGGACTGCGCGCGGGCCCGGCGTTGCTGACGGATTTCAGCTCTGCTCCAGCTCCGCGAGCATGGCTTCCAGGGCTTCGGGGTCGAGCTGGCTGGCGCTCGCCTCCACGATGGCCACCGTCATCACCTCCACGGTGGGGGACTCGAAGAGGGCGCGCATGGACAGCTCGACCTGGAAGGCCTCGCGGATGCGTGACAGCAGCTGCACGCCCAGGAGCGAGTGGCCGCCCAGCTCGAAGAAGTTGTCGGTGATGCCCACCGACTCCACGCCCAGCAGGTCCTGCCAGAGCGCGGCGACCTTCTCCTCGGTCTCGTCGCGCGGGGCGACGAAGGCGTTGGCCAGCGGGGGGCGCGGGTGCTTGCCGCTGGTGCTTCCTCCCGCGCGGGGAGCGGAGGTGCCTTCGCGCGCCACCTGACGCCGCGCCTCCAGCGAGCCGAGGGACGCGAGGAAGCGTCCGCCGGTGGGCTGCGTGAGCAGCGCGCGCAGGAGGCGGAAGCCCTCGGCGGGCGGGATGACGGCGTCGGGCCTGAAGCCCTCGCCCACGCCCCACACGTCCCAGTCCACGGTGTACCAGCGGGTGCCGCCCAGCCGCGCCTGACGGGCCACCACCGCGTCCATGCCGGCGTGCGCCGCCGCCACCGCGCTGACCGCCATGCCGCCGAGCACCACGGTGAGGGAGGACTGCACCACGACGAAGTCCGGACGCCGCGACGCCAGCGCCTCCGCCAGCTGCGTGAGGCCTCCGAGGCGGCCGGCCAGCAGCGGGGCGGTGGCCTCGGGCGTGGCCTCGGCCACGGAGATGCGGGTGGCCATGCCGCCGTCGCCCGCCGTGTAGAAGACGCCGTCGATGCGGCCGAACTTCGCCTCGGCGCTCTGGAGCGCCTTGTCCAACTGCCCCGGCGCTCCCGCGTCCGCGCGCAGCGCCAGCACCTGCGCACCCGCGCGCTCCAGCGCACGCATCCGCTCGATGGCCCTGGACGTCGCGTCCTGCGCGTCATGGCCCGCGCGCCACGCGTCCCACTCGCCGGGGGCGGGCAGGGTGCGGCGCGACAGCAGCACGAGCTTCGGCTTCACCGCTTGCGTGAGCTGCTCCGCGAGCGCGAGCCCCACGCGGCCCAGGCCGCCGACGATGACGTAGACCCCGCCGTCCTTGAGCCCGCCCTGCGCCGAGGTGCCGGTCGCGGCCGTGGAGGCTGACGCACCCGGCGTGGACGTGGCCGCTCCGGGCGTGCCCAGCGTGGTGGTGCCGAGCACCGCCGCGGGGGCAACCCCCGTCGTCGCCGCAGGGGCGGTCGCGACGGTGGGGACGTCGAGGGGCTCGAACGCCTCGACGTGGCGGTACGGACCGCGCAGCGCGACCACGGCGTCCTTGCCGGTGGCCAGCTCCGTCACCAGCCGCTCCAGCCACGGACCCGACGCGGATTCCTCCGGCGCGGGCCAGGTGACATCGACCGTGCGCACGGTCAGGCCGGGGTACTCCTGCGGCAGCACGCGGCTCGTGCCCACCGCGGCGGACTGCCAGGGCAGCAGCGGCTCCTCGCCCGTGACGTCCTGGGCGCCAGTGGTCACCACGTCCAGCGCCACGGGCGTCTTCGCCGCGCCCGGGCCCACCGCCTTCGCCAGCGCGAGCAGCCCGTGGAACGACATCGCGAGCCCCGACTCCAGGTCGCGCGGCTCCTTCAGCAGCGGCCACAGGTACGCGATGTGCCCCGGCGTCCACTCCTCGCCGCGCAGGCGCTCCAGGTGCTCACCCAGCGCGTCCGGGGACGCTGGGTCCACGGCGAAGCGCTTCGTCACCGGATCCGACGCGCCCCGTCCCGCGACGAGCGACACCACGTCCGCGCCCGCCTGGCGCAGCCGCTCCGTCACCCGCGCGGCCACCGGCGTGTCCGCCTCCAGCACCAGCCAGCGCTGGCCGGCCAGCGATGGCACCTGCGGCGAGGCGCGCGTGCGCGGCCACGCGGGCACGGTCAGCTCCACTCCCTGCGCCGTGCCGGTCCGCACCGCGGTGGTGGCGGCGCGGGGCATCGCGGGCGGAGGGCCCTTGAGCAGGTCGTAGCGCTCGCGCTGGAAGGGGTAGGCGGGCAGGGGGATGCGGCGGCGGGCCTCGCCCTTGTAGGCGCGGCCGGCGGTCGTCTTCGCGCCCGCGAGCCACAGCTTCGCGAACGCGTCCATCGCGTGCGTGAGCGCGTCCTGCTGGGCGTCGCGCGGCGCGGGCAGCGTCGTGAGGATGGCCGGGAAGGTGCCCTCCTGCGCGTTGCGGCGCACCAGCGTGGCCAGCGCGTTGCCGGGACCGACCTCCAGGAACACGTGCTCGGGGTCGTTCAACAGCAGCGTCGCCGAGTCCTGGAAGCGCACGGCGTCGCGCAGGTGGCGGGCCCAGTACGCCGGGCTCACCGCGTCCTCGCGCGTCACCCAGGTGCCGGTGACGTTGGACAGGTAGAGGTCCTTCGGCTCCTTGCGCGAGACCTTCGCCACCGCCTGGCGGAACTCCTCCACGATGGGGTCCATCATCTGGGAGTGGAACGCGTGCGAGGTGTGCAACCGCGACACCTCCACCTTCTGCGCCTCCAGCTTCGCCTGGAGCGCATCCACCGCCTCCGAGGGCCCCGCCACGACGGTGAAGCCCGGCGCGTTGATGGCCGCCACGGAGATGCGCGCGTCCATCAGCGGCGCCAGCGCCTCCGGCGTCATCCGCACGGACAGCATGGAGCCCGCGGGCAGCGACTGCATCAGCCGGCCGCGCGTGGCCACCAGCGCCAGCGCGTCGTCCAGGCTGAACACGCCGGACAGGCACGCGGCCACGTACTCACCGATGCTGTGGCCCACCATCGCCTGCGGCGTCACGCCCCAGGACGCCCACAGCTTCGCCAGCGCATACTCGATGACGAACAGCGCGGGCTGCGTGAGGGAGGTCTGCTTGAGCTGCTCGGTGGCCTTCTCGCGCGCGTCCGCGGGCGGGTAGAGCACCGTGCGCAGGTCCAGCCCCAGGTGCGGCTTCAGCTTCTCCGCGCACGCGTCCACCTCCGCGCGGAAGGCGGGCTCCTGCTCGTAGAGGCCCCGGCCCATGTCCACGTACTGCGAGCCCTGACCGGAGAACAGGAACACCACCGGCCGGCGCGTGTTGGTGCCGGAGCCTCCCAACAGCCGCCGGGCGTCCCGCAGCGCCGCCTTCGCGTCCGCCACGTCCTTCACCACCACCGCGCGGCGGTGCTCATGCGCGTGGCGGCCCACCTGGAGCGTGTACGCCACGTCCGCCAGGGACACGTTCGGGTGCGCGTCCAGGTGCGCGGCCAGCCGCTCCGTCGCCGCGTCCAGCGCCGCGGGCGTGCGGGCGGACAGGGGCAGCACGTGCCACGCGCGGCGGGACGGCGCGGGGGCTCCGGCCTTGGGGGCCTCCTCCAGGATGACGTGCGTGTTGGTGCCTCCGATGCCGAAGGCGCTCACGCCCGCGCGGCGCGGCCCGTTCGGGGACGTCCACGGCCGGGGCTGCGAGGGCACGAAGAAGGGCCCCGCGTCAAAGTCGATGACGGGGTTGGGCTGCTGGAAGTGGGGGCTCGCGGGGATCTCGCCGTGCTCCATGGCGAGCACCGTCTTCACCACGCCCGCGATGCCGGCCGCCGCGTCCAGGTGGCCGATGGCCGCCTTGAGCGAGCCCAGCGCCACGCGCTTCGGGCCCGTCTCCTTCCCGCCGAAGGCCTGGTTGAGCGCGGCCACTTCAATCGGGTCGCCCAGCGGGGTGCCCGTCGCGTGGGCCTCCACGTACTGGATGTCGTCCGGCGTGACGCCGGAGATGGCGAGCGCCTCCGCGATGACCGCGGCCTGGCCCTCCACGCTGGGCGCGGTGAAGCCCACCTTGCCCGCGCCGTCGTTGTTCACCGCCGTGCCCAGGAGCACGCCGTGGATGGTGTCGCCGTCCTTCAGCGCGTCCGACAGGCGCTTGAGCACCACCACCGCCGCACCCGCGCCGCGCACGGTGCCGTTGGCCTTCGCGTCGAACGCGCGGCAGTAGCCGTCCGGCGAGAAGATCATCCCCTCCTGGTAGAGGTAGCCCGCCGTCTGCGGGAAGGACACGGACGAGCCGCCCGCGAGCGCCATGTCGCTCTCGCCGGACAAGAGGCTCTGGCACGCCAGGTGGAGCGCCACCAGCGAGCTGGAGCACGCCGTCTGCACCGTCGCGGCGGGACCGCGCAGGCCCAGCCGGTGGGACACGCGCGTGGCCACGTAGTCCTTGTCGTTGGCCAGCATCACGCCGAACGAGCCGGCCGCGTCCATCAGGTCCGGCTGCCGCATCAGCGCGCGCAACAGGTACGAGCTCAGGCTCACGCTCGCGTAGACGGCCACCGCGCCCTTGAAGCGGCCCGGATCATATCCGGCGTTGTCCAGCGACTCCCACGCGCACTCCATGAAGATGCGCTGCTGGGGGTCCATCAGCTCCGCCTCGCGCGGGCTGTAGCCGAAGAGGCCCGCGTCGAAGTCCGTCGCGCCCTCCAGCACGTAGCTGGAGCGCACCCACTGCGGGTGGGAGCGCAGGGCCTGCGGGACTCCCGCCTCGTCCAGCTCCGCGTCCGTGGGCACGCGCCGCGCGTCACCGCCGCGCCGGAGCATCTCCCAGAAGCCCTCCAGGGTCTGCGCCCCGGGGAAGCGGCCCGACAGGCCGACGATCGCGATGCGCTCCTCGCCACCACCCACTGCGTCACTCATCCGCGTCTCCATCCGTTTCCACCCGACCCCGCGAGGCCACCGCGCGGCGGTTGACCGTGCGTCGCGCCTCGGCGCGGGAGCGGCCCGCCTGCGCCGCGTCCTCCGAGGGCGTGTCCTCCCGGCGCGACAGCCGCGCCGCCAGCGCCCGCACGGTGGGGTACTGGAACAGGTCCGTGAGCGCCAGCGTCACGCCGAGCTCCGCCGTCAGCCGGCGGTGGAGCTGGAGCGCGAGCAGCGAGTTGCCACCCAATTCGAAGAAGGGGTCGTCCAGGCCCACCCGCTCCACGTGGAGCAGGTCCTTCCACGCCTGGGCGATCTGCTGCTCGATGGCCGTCCCCGGCGCCACGAAGGGCCGGGACGGATCCGCTCCGCCCAGCTCCGGCGCGGGCAGCGCCTTGCGGTCCGCCTTGCCGTTGGGGCTGAGCGGCATGCGCTCCAGCACCACGATGTTGGACGGGACCATGTACTCGGGCAGCCGCTCCAGCAGGTACGTGCGCAGCGCCGCGCCCTCGGGCTTTCCGTCCTTGCCGGTGACGTAGGCCACCAGCCGCTTCTGGCCCGGCCGGTCCTCGCGCGCGAGCACCACCGCCTGGCGCACCGTGGGGTGCTTCTCCAGCGAGGATTCAATCTCCCCCAGCTCGATGCGCAGGCCGCGGATCTTCACCTGGAAGTCCGCGCGGCCCAGGTACTCGATTTCGCCGTCCGGCAGCCACCGCGCCACGTCGCCCGTGCGGTACATGCGCGCGCCCGGCACCGTCGCGTACGGATCCGGGATGAAGCGCTCGGCCGTCAGCGAGGGCCGCGCCAGGTAGCCGCGCCCCACCTGCACGCCGCCGATGTAGAGCTCGCCCGCGGCGCCCTGGGGCACCGGCTGCAGCTCCGCGTCCAGGATGCGGATCTGCGTGTTGTCCACCGGCCGGCCAATGGGCACGGAGCGGCGGCCGTCGTTCGCCTTGCACGCGTGGAACGTCACGTCCACCGCGGCCTCGGTGGGGCCGTAGAGGTTGTGCAGCCCCGCGCCGGGCAGGGTGCGCAGGCACAGCTCCTTCAGCTCCAGCGGCAGCGCCTCACCGCTGCACACCACGCGCTTGAGCGACGTGCACCCGGCCACGCCCGGCTCGTCCAGGAAGGCCTGGAGCATGGAGGGCACGAAGTGCAGCGTGGTGACGGACGCGGAAGAAACCAGCGCCTTGAGGTAGCCCGGGTCCTGGTGTCCGCCGGGCTTCGCGACCACCAGCGTGGCGCCCGTCATCAGCGGCCAGAAGAACTCCCAGACGGACACGTCGAAGCTGAACGGCGTCTTCTGGAGCACCACGTCCTGGGACGTGAGCCCGTAGGCGGACTGCATCCACAAGAGGCGGTTCACCACCGGGCCGTGCGCGTTCATCGCGCCCTTGGGGCGGCCCGTGCTTCCGGAGGTGAAGATGATGTACGCCAGCGAGTCCGCCGTGGCGGTGGGAGAAGGCGCGGTGGTGGGCTCGCGGGCAATCTCCTCCCAGCCCGTGTCCAGCTTCACCACCTTCGCGTCCGACGACGGCAGCCGCGACAGGAGCCGCTCCTGCACCAGCAGCACCGGCGGACGCGCGTCCTCCAGCATCCAGCCCAGGCGCTCCTGCGGGTAGCCTGGATCCAGCGGCACGTAGGCGCCGCCCGCCTTCAGCGTGCCCAGCAGGCCCACCACCATCTCCAGCGAGCGCTCCACGCACAGCCCCACGCGGACCTCCGGCCCCACGCCGTGCTTGCGCAGCGCGTGCCCCAGCTGGTTCGCGCGGGCGTCCAGCTCGCGGTAGGTGAGGCGCTGGCCCTCGAAGTCCAGGGCGACGGCGTCCGGCGTGCGCGCCACCTGCGCCTCGATGAGCGACGTCAGCGTCGCGTCCTTCGGGTGCGTGACGGCGGTGTCGTTCCAGTCCCTCATCACGCGCTGGCGCTCGGCGTCCGGCAGGAGCGGCAGGCGGGAGATGGGCAGGTCCGGCTGCGCGACGATGCCCTCCAGCAGCGTCAGGTAGTGACCCAGGAGCCGCTCCGCCGTGGAGCGCTCGAAGAGGTCGGTGCTGTACTCGGCGGTGACGCGCAGGCCCTGCGGCAGGTCCACCAGCAGGAGCGACAGGTCGTACTTCGTCGTGCCGGTGTCCACCGGCTTCGCCTCCATCACCACGCCCGGGGCCTCCAGGGCCGGCATGGGCGCGTTCTGGAGGACGAACATCACCTGGAAGATGGGCGAGTGGCTGAGGTGCCGCTCCGGCTTGAGCGCGTCCACCAGCCGCTCGAAGGGGATGTCCTGGTGCGCGTACGCGTCCAGCGTGGACTCGTGCACCCGGTTCAGCAGCTCCTTGAACGTGGGCTTGCCGGACAGGTCCGAGCGCAGCGCCAGCATGTTCACGAACAGGCCGATGAGCCCCTCCACCTCCGCGCGCGGACGGCCCGCGATGGGCGTGCCCACCACGATGTCGTCCTGGCCCGTGTAGCGGGACAGGAGCACGTTGAACGCGGACAGCAGCGTCACGAAGAGCGTGCGGCCCTCGCGCTGGCCCAGCGCCTTGAGCGCCTGGGTGAGGGCGGGGGACAGGTGCATCACCTGCCGCTCGCCCTTGGAGCTCATCAGCGCCGGGCGCGGCTTGTCCTGCGGCAGCTCCAGGAGCGCGTTGGGGTTGAGGCGGTTCTTCCAGTAGGTGAGCTGCCGCTCCAGCTCCGCGCCCTGGAGCCACTCCTTCTGCCACGCCGCCCAGTCCGCGTACTGCAGGGGCAGGGGCTTGAGCGGCGAGGGCTGGCCCTCCAGGCACGCGCGGTACAGCACCGCCAGCTCGTGCACGAGCACGCCCATGGACCAGCCGTCGGAGACGATGTGGTGCTGATCCACCAGCAGCACCTGCTCGCCGTCGCCCAGGAGCATCAGCACCGCGCGCAGCAGCGGACCCTGCTCCAGGCTGAAGGGCTGCTGCGCGAGCATCACCACGCGCCGCTGGGCCTCCGCCTCACGCTCGGATTCCGGCAGGCCCTGGAGGTCCATCACCTCCAGCGGCACCTCGGCCGAGGAGGCGATGAGCTGCACGGCGCCGCCCTCGCGCTCCTGGAAGGTGGTGCGCAGCGTGTCGTGCCGCTCCACCAGCAGGGCCAGGGCGCGGCGCAGCGCGTCCGTGTCCACGGTGCCCGTCAGGCGCACCGCGGTGGGCATGTGGAAGGCCGCGCTGCCGGGGCTCCACTTGTCCAGGAACCACATCCGCTCCTGCGCGAAGGACAGGGGGGCCTGCTTCGCGGCGGGGCGCGACTTGTCCTTCAGCAGCGCCGCCAGGCGTGCTCGCTTCTCTTCGGGCGTCATGTTCAGGCCGCGTCCTCGCTGCTGCTGCTTCCACCGCCGTCGCCGCCGCCCGCGTCTTCCAGGATCGCGAGCAGCTCGGCCACCTGGTCGTCCGAAAGCTGGTCCATGTTCTCCAGCAGCTTCTCCGCCTCCGCCGCGGTCACCTTCTGCTTCGCGGTGGGCGTGGCCACCGGCGCGGCCATGGGGGCCTGCGCGGGCGTGGCGCCCTCCACGGAGTAGCCCAGCCGCTCGATCACCGCGTGGGTGGAGGCGTCGAAGGCGCGGGGCCATTTGATGCGCTTCCAGGACTCGCCCATCTTCTTCTCGATGCCCTGGTGCTGGAGGATGTTCGGGTCGCCCAGGCCGCCCATCATGCGGTCCTTCTTGCCGTCGTAGGGCTGGACCATGCGCTCGTCGAACTCGAGCCCCAGGAAGTGGGCCACGCCGGTCATCACCTTCGTGGGGTCCGCGACCAGGTCCTCGTAGCGCACCCAGTGGCAGCGCTCGCGGCCAATCCCGTCGAAGAAGTGGAGGAGGTTCCGGTTGGACAGCGCCCACACCGTCTCCGCCACCACGTAGGGGTCCACGTCCGCGTCGCCGAAGAGTCCGGCGGCGAAGAGGCGGTCGAAGCGCATGCGGAGGATGGACTCCATCACCGGGAGCGGATGGCGGTAGAGGTAGATGTACTTGTTGCCCTCGAACATCCGCTCCGCGCGCTCCAGCGTCTCCATGTCCATGGCGTACGTGGGCGTCTTGTCCACGAGCAGCCGGGGCGCGGACTTCTCCTGGAGGCGGCGGTAGACATCCTGCGCGGACACGTCATCCGCCACCAGCCGGTCCACCAGCGCGGCGCCGGCGGGCGAGTCCAGCTTCTCCAGCTCCATGAGCGCCCACTGCAAGCCGCCCGTGGTCCACTCCATCTCGCTGCCGAAGCCGATGTTCTGGCGCCACTCGCGCATGCTCTCGAAGAAGAGCAGGTTCACCTCGGGCGGGCAGAACAGGCGGGGGTGCCCGGCGAGCATCACGCGGAACAGCGTGGAGCCCGCGCGGGGGCTCGAGTGCACGAACACCATGGGCGGGTTCTTCTTCGCCGTCTGGGTGCGCTGCACGCCGGACGTCTGGGCGCGGTAGGGCTTGAGCGGGTACGCGGACAGCGGCTTGTTCTCCGCGAAGCGCTGCGGATCCTGCAGCCGGTCCATCTCCACCAGCAGGTACCTGGACAGCTCCGGGATGGACGGGTGCGCCTGCACCTCGTGCGGGTAGAGCTGGAACTTGAAGTCCTGCCGCAGGTCGTACTCCAGCTCCGCGCCCAGTGCGTGCAGGTCGTAGCCCTTGAGGCTGCCGTCGGCGGGCAGCTGGTCCACCGGGATTCGCAGGCCTTCGGAGATGTGGTGGCGCAGGTACTCGGTGAGCAGGGCGGGGCGCTCGGTGGGGAACGCGGTGCGCAGGCGCTCCGCGATGGGCTTCTCCGTGGAGGCCGCGCGCTTGCCCAGCTCCTGCTCCACGCGCCCGGCCACGCCGGCCACGGTGGGCGTCTCGAAGAGGCCGCGCAGCGACAGGTCCACCTTCAGCACCGCGTGGATGTGGTTGCGCAGCTGCGTGGCCAGCAGCGAGTGGCCCCCCAGCTCGAAGAAGTTGTCGTGGATGCCGATGCCGTCAATGCCCAGCACCTGCTCCCAGATGCCCGCGACGGTCTTCTCCAGCTCCGTGCGAGGCGCGGCGTAGGGCGTGAGGATGGAGGGCCGCGCGTGCTTGTTGCCCTTCGCCGCGTCCTTCTTGCCCTGCTCCGCCTTCACGGCGCGAGGCCCCTGCCGGCGACGCGCGGCCAGGTCTCCGGTGGAGACGGCCAGCCGGCCACCCTCGCCGTGAGATAGCGCGCGGCGCAGCGCCTCCAGGCCTTCGGCGGGCTGGATGGCGAACTGGGCCAGCGTGGGGGACAGCTCCGCCATGGCCTGCGCGTCCGCGAACTGCCACGCGTCCCAGTCCACGCTCAGCCACGGGTAGGCGAAGCCCTCCGTGTTCGCCTCCGCGAACGCGTCCATGAAGGCGCTGGCGGAGGCCTGCGCCACCTGGCCCAGACCGCCCAGCACGGACGACAGCGACGACACGAGGAGGCAGAACGCGGGGCCTTGCTTGGGCAGCACCTGCGCCAGCACCCGCACGCCGTGCACCTGCGGGCGGAAGTGCCAGGCGCACTCGTCCGGGCCCGTCTCCGCGATGGTGCCCAGCGTGGCGCCCTGCATGCCGCCGGCCGCGTGGATGACGCCGTCGATGCGGCCGAAGCGCGCCACCGCCGCGTCCACCACGCCGCGCATGGATTCCACGTCGGTGAGGGACGCGGGCAGCACCAGCATCTCCACGCCCGTGCGCTCCAGGGCGAGCGCGCGCTGGATGCGGCGGGACACCGCGTCCTGCACGCCGTGCTTCTCCACCCATGCCGTCCACTGGCCGCGGCTGGGGAAGTCCGCCGTCTCCACCAGGGTCAGCTTCGCGTGATGGGCAGTGGCCAGCTCGGACGCCAGCGCGTGGCCGATGCCGGTGAGGCCGTCCGTGATGAGGTACGCGCCGCCGTCGCGCAGCACCTCCGCGCCGCCGGCCTCCAGGCGCACGGGCTCGAAGGTCTGCACCCAGCGCTGGCGGCCACGCAGGGCCACCACCGCGTCACGCGCCTCCGCGCGCAGCTCCGCGGCCAGCCGGTCCGCCGCCGCGCCCGCGTCGCCGGGCGCCACGTCCACGAAGCGGCACGCGAGGTTCGGGTACTCCTGCGGCAGCACGCGCGAGGGACCCACCAGCAGCGCCTGCTCCGGCAGCTGCGCGTCCGCCTGCTCCACGCGGGCGGAGCGGCGGGTCACCACGGACCAGGTGAGCGGCTCCAGGTGGCCCGTTTCGCTCAGGGCGCGGGCGAGGAACAGCTGGCTGTGGAAGCCCAGGTCCAGCGACGCCGGCTCGCGCGACACGCTCCACAGGTGGACCACGTTCGAGAACGCGCGGCCCTGCTTCTTCAGCGCCTCCAGCACCGCGCAGTAGTCCTCGCGGCGGGTGGGGTCCACCGTGAACGTGCCGTCCGGGCGCTGCTCGAAGCGAGCACCCGGGATGACGCGGAAGACCTCCCCGCCCAGCTTCGGCGCCAGGGCCTCCGCCACGCCGGTGTCGTCCGCGAGCACGAGCCAGCCCGCGCCCGCCGCGTCCTTCGCCTTGGGCAGCGGGGACAGCTTCCACGACGGCGCGTAGAACCAGTCCGCCACGTCCGGGCGCTTCGCCAGCGGCGCGGGCGCGTCCGTGCGGGCTCCACCGCCCAGGGGCTTCGCGTCGATCCAGTAGCGCTCGCGCTGGAAGGGGTAGGTGGGCAGCGGCACGCGGCGGCGCTGCTCGTTCGCCGCGAAGCCCTTCCAGTCCACCGTCACGCCGTTCAGCCACAGCCGGCCCAGCGCGCCGAGGAGCACCTGGAGGTCCTGCGTCTGCTCGCGCGGGTGGCGCGTGGAGGACACGAGCACGCGTGCTTCCGCGCCCGGCTGCTGCTTCGCCAGCGTGGTGAGCACCGTGCCGGGGCCCACCTCCAGCAGGGCCGCCTGAGGCCACTTGCGCGACAGCTCCTGGAGGCCCGCGGAGAAGCGCACGGCCTGGCGCAGGTGCGTGGCCCAGTAGCCCGGGTCGGTCGCCTGCGCCGCTTCAATCCAGGTGCCCGTCACGTTGGACAGGAAGGGCAGGGTGGGCGCGTTGAGCTTCACCTGGCGCACGCGGTCGGTGAAGGGCGCGAGGATGGGGTCCATCATCGCGGAGTGGAACGCGTGCGACGTGTGCAGGCGCGACACCTCCACGCCCTGCGCCTCCAGCTTCGCCTGCAGCGCGTCCACCGCGTCGGTGGGGCCCGCCACGACGGTGAAGCCCGGCGCGTTCACCGCCGCCACGCTGACGCTCGCGGGGAGCAGCGGCGTGAGCGCGGACTCCTCCCGCTTCACGGACAGCATGGCGCCCGAGGGCAAGGACTGCATCAGCTTGCCGCGCGCGGCCACCAGCGCCAGCGCGTCGTCCAGGCTGAACACGCCCGCGAGGCACGCGGCCACGTACTCGCCAATGCTGTGACCCAGCATCGCGGAGGGCTTCACGCCCCAGGCCATCCACAGCTTCGCCAGCGCGTACTCCACGGCGAAGAGCGCGGGCTGCGTCAGCTCCGTGCGCGTCAGCGCCTGCGTCGCCGCTTCCGCCTTGGACGCTTCCGGGAAGAGGACCGTGCGCAGGTCCACGCCCAGGTGCGACGTCAGCTTGTCCGCGCACGCATCCAGGTGGCGCTTGAAGGTGGGCTCGGACGCGTACAGGTCGCGCGCCATGCCCACGTACTGCGAGCCCTGGCCTGGGAACAGGAAGGCCACCGGCCGCTCCTGCACGTCCGGCGCGTGCGTCCACAGGCGGGGGCCACCGTCGGCCTCCAGCGCGGCGAGCGCATCCTCGCGGTCGCGGCACACCAGCACGCGCCGCCTCGCCATGGCCTGACGGCCCGTCTGGAGCGTGAAGGCCACGTCCGCCAGCGCCTGCGCCGGGTGCGCCTTCAGGTGCGCGGCCAGGTTCTTCGTCGCCGCGTCCAGCGCCGCGTCGCTCTTCGCGGACAGCACCAGCAATTGCGCGGGCCGGGACGCGCCGGACGGCGGAAGGGCCGGGGCCTCCTCCAGCACGACGTGCGCGTTGGTGCCGCCCACGCCGAAGGAGCTCACGCCCGCGCGGCGCGGGTGCTTGGGGGTCGCCTGCCAGTCCGCGAGCTTCGTGTTGACGAAGAACGGGCCGCCCGCGAACGGAATCTCCGGGTTCACCTCCGTCACGTGGAGGCTGGGCGGAATCTGCCGGTGCTCCAGCGTCAGCACCGCCTTGATGAGGCTGGACACCCCGGCCGCGTTGGCCAGGTGGCCGATGTTGCTCTTGAGCGAGCCCACCGGGATCTTCGGAGGGGTCGCCTTCGCCGCCGCCGAGCGGAACTTGAACGCCTTGTTGAGCGCGCGCACCTCGATGGGGTCACCCATCTTCGTGCCGGTGCCGTGCGCCTCCACGTACCCGATGGTCTCCGGCGCCACGCCCGCCGCGCCCAGGGCCTCGGTGATGACGGTGGCCTGGCCCTCCACGCTGGGGGCGGTGAAGCCCACCTTCAGCGCGCCGTCGTTGTTGATGGCGCTGCCCTTGATGATGGCGTGGATGTGGTCGCCGTCCTGGATGGCATCCGCCAGCCGCTTGAGCACCACCACGCCCACGCCGCTGCCGAACACCGTGCCCTCCGCCTTCGCGTCGAACGCGCGGCAGTGGCCGTCCGGGGACACGATGCCGCCGGGCACGAAGGGGTAGCCCTCCGGGTGCTTCACGTGCACGGACACGCCGCCCGCGAGCGCCAGGTCGCACTCTTCATTCAAGAGGCTCTGGCAGGCCGCGTGCGTGGCGACGAGCGACGTGGAGCACGCGCTGGTGATGGAGTAGCTGGGGCCGCGCAGGTTGAGCTTGTACGCGACGCGGGTGGCGAGGAAGTCGCCGCCGTTGTTCACATCCACCTGCACCTGGTCCATGCCGCTCAGCTGGTCGAAGTTGGGGACCAGATGGAACACCAGGTACGTGTTGGTGGCCGCGCCCGCGAACACGCCGATGGAGCCGTCGAAGCCCTCCGGCGTGTGGCCCGCCTTCTCCAGCGCCTCCCACGCGCACTCCAGGAAGACGCGGTGCTGCGGATCCATCAGCTCCGCCTCGCGGGGCGTGAAGCCGAAGAAGCCCGCGTCGAACAGCTCCATGCCGGCCAGGGCGGCGCTGGCCTTCACGTGGCGCGGGTCCTTGCGCAGGACGGGGTCCACGCCCAGCTTCTCCAGCTCCGCGTCGGGCACCGGCTGGATGGACTCCACGCCGTCGCGGAGGTTCTTCCAGAAGGAGTCCAGGTCGGGAGCGCCGGGGAAACGTCCGGCCATGCCAACGATGGCAATGGCCTGCGCGTCGATGTTCGTGTCAGCGGACATGGGGTGTGCTCGGGCTTCGAAAGGTGGGGGGGAGGGGACGGCTACTCCTCATCGGAGGCGCCGTCGCCCCGGCGGTTCGCGCGGCGCGCGCGGCGGCGCTCCCCGCGACTGAGCGCCTCGGTCTCCTCGGGCGCGAGTTCCGTGTCCTCGCTGCCGCTGGCGGCCTTGAGCAGCTTCGCCAGCGCCCCCACGGTGGGGCCTTCGTAGAGGGTGACGGCCGGCAGGGCGACGCCGAACTGCTCGCGCACGCGGGCAATCAGCTTCACGCCGACGAGCGAGTTGCCACCCAGCTCGAAGAAGTTGTCGTGCACGCCGACCTGGTCGATGCCCAGCGTCGTCTGCCAGAGGCGGGCGATCTTCTCCTCCAGCTCGTCGCGAGGCGGCACGTAGGCGTTCTGGAGCGCCGGACGGGGCGTGGTGCCCAGGGACGAGCCCGCCTCCTGCTTCGCCTCCGCCTGCTCCTGCGCGGCGGCCGGCTGGGCCCACTTGCGCGCGCGGGCGCGCAGGTTGCTGGTGGACACGGCCACGTGGGACACGGCGCCCAGCTGGAAGAGCTGCTCGAAGGCGTCCTCGCCCTCGGCCGCGGTGATGGCCAGCGCGCCGAACGGGCTCTGCGCGCCGCCCGCGCGGGACTCGTACTGCCACGCGTCCCAGCCCACGCTCATCCACGGCACCGGCGACGTCTGCGCCTGCTTCGTGGCGAACGCGTCCATGAAGGACGTGGCCGCCGAGTACGACGCCAGGCCCAGTCCGCCCAGCACCGCCGCCAGCGAAGAGGACAGCACGCAGAAGTCCAGCGCGCGGCCCCGCAGCGCCTCCTCCAGCGCGTACAGCCCGCGCACGCGGCCGTGGAAGGTGTCGCGCACGTCCTCGGGGCGCGTGTCCGGGATGGCGCGGAAGAGCGCCTGTCCCACGTCACCCGCCGCGAACACCACGCCGTGCAGCGCGCCGAAGTGCGACAGCGCCGCGTCCACCGCCTCCTTCACCTGGACCTTGTTGCCCGCGTCCACGGAGGCCGTGTGCACCCGGGCGCCCAGCGCCTCCAGCTCCCGCACCTGACGGATGCGGCGGGAGGCGGCGTCGTCCTCGCCATGGGCCGCGAGGTGCGCGTCCCACTGCGAGCGCTCCGGCAGCGCCGTGCGCCCCGCGAGCACCAGCCTCGCCTTCGCGCGCTTCGCCAGCGACTTCGCGTGGGAGAAGCCCAGCGTGCCGAAGCCGCCGATGATCAGGTACACGCCCCCGTCGCGCAGCGGCAGCTGGGCGGCGCGCGGCGCGTCCGCGGGCACGTGCTCGAAGTGCTGGACCCAGCGGGCCCCGCCCCGGTACGCGATGACGTTCTCCAGCTTGGACGGCGTGGCGGCCTCGGACAGCAGCGCCTCCACCAGCGCCGTCTCCTGCCAGCTGCCGGACGGCGGCAGGCGGACGTCCACGGCCTTCGCGGACAGGTGGCCGTACTCCTGCGGGATGACGCGCACCGGGCCCAGCACCGTGGCCAGCTCCGGGTTCGGCGCCTCGTCGCCCAGCGCCTGCATGCGGTTCGTCACCGCGACCAGCGACACGGGACGCGTGCCGGGCTGACGGCCCAGGGCCTGCGCCAGGGACAACAACCCCAGGAACCCCTTGCCCAGCGCGGCCTCGAAGTCCGCCTCGCCGTGCGCGTCGCCCAGGCCCAGCGTGCCCAGGTGCAGCACGTGGTCCGGAGCGCGGCCCTGCGCGGTGAGCGCCTCCAGCACCGTGGCCTCGCCGCCCAGCGCGAGCGACCAGCGGTGCTCGTCGTGCTTCGCGGTGACGGCGGCCGGGGTGATGCGCACCACGTCCTGGCCGGCCTCGCCCAGCTTCAGCGCGAGCCGCGCGCCCAGGCCCTCGTTGGAGTCGTCCGGGAGCAGCAGCCACCAGGTGGCCTTCTTCTGGCTCCAGGTGCCCTGCGGCGACGGCAGCGCGCGCTGCCACGACGGCAGGTAGAACCAGCGGGCCACGGGCTGCTTCTGGTCCGCGGAGGCCCACTCGGAGCGCTCGCCGTCGGCGGCGGTCTCCTTGCGCGGCTCCACCCAGTGGCGCAGACGCTCGAAGGGCGACGTGGGCAGCGCGATGCGGCGGCGCTTCTCCTCGCCCCGGAAGGCGCTCCAGTCCGCCTCCACGCCCTCCAGCCACAGCCGGCCCAGCGTGGCCAGCACGTGGTCCAGGTCCGCGACCTGCTCCTTCGGGTGGCGCAGCGAGTTGAGCAGCGCGTGCTTCGCGCCCTTGTCCGGGTGCTGCCGCGCCAGGGTGACGAGCGTGTTGCCCGGGCCCACCTCCAGCAGGATGGCGTCGGACTCCTTGAGCAGCTCCGCCACGCCGTCCGCGAAGCGCACCGCGCCGCGCAGGTGCTTCGCCCAGTAGTCGGGGCTCGTGGCCTGCTCGGCCGTCACCCAGGTGCCGGTGACGTTGGACAGGTAGGGCTTCGCCGGCGCCTTCCGGGCCACCTTGCGCACCGCCTCGCGGAACGCCTCCAGGATGGGGTCCATCATCGCGGAGTGGAACGCGTGCGACGTGTGCAGCCGCGACGACGCCAGGCCCTGGAGCTTCAGCGTCTCCACGAACGCGTCGATGAGCGGCGTGGGGCCCGCGACCACGCACGTGGCCGGGCTGTTCACCGCCGCCACGGACAGGCCCTCGGGCAGCATGGGCGTGACGTGCTCTTCCGGCAGCGACACCGCGAGCATGGAGCCCGCGGGCAGGGACTGCATCAGCCGCCCGCGCGCGGCCACCAGCGCCAGCGCGTCGTCCAGGGTGAACACGCCCGCGAGGCACGCGGCCACGTACTCACCGATGCTGTGGCCCACCATCGCGTGCGGCGTCACGCCCCACGACTCCCAGAGCTTCGCCAGCGCGTACTCGATGACGAACAGCGCGGGCTGGGTGAGGCCCGTCTGCTTGAGGCGCTCGGATGCCAGCTCGCGCGACTCCGCGGCCGGGTACAGCACCGTGCGCAGGTCCAGGCCCAGGTGTGGCTTGAGCTTCTCCGCGCAGGTGTCCAGCTGGGCGCGGAAGACGCTCTCCGTCTCGTACAGCTCGCGGCCCATGTCCACGTACTGCGAGCCCTGCCCGGAGAACATGAACATCACCGGACGGCCGCTGTTCTCCGCGCTGCCGGAGAACACGCGGCCCGGGGTGCGCTCCGCCAGCGCGGAGGCCAGCTCCGCCGTGGTGCGCGCCACCACCGCCCGGCGCTTGCCGAAGCGCTTGCGGCCCACCTGGAGCGTGTACGCCACGTCCGCCAGGTCCACGCCCGGGTTCTCGCGCAGGTGCGCGGCCAGCCGGTCCGTGGCGACCTCCAGCGAGTTCTCCGTGCGCGCGGACAGCAGCACCACCTGCGCGGGCAGGCGGGCCTTGTCGGTGGCGGGCAGCTCCGGCGCCTCCTCCAGGATGGCGTGCGCGTTGGTGCCGCCCATGCCCAGCGACGTGACGCCCGCGCGGCGCGGCGTCCCACCGCGAGGGAAGTCGCGCAGCTCCGTGTTCACGTAGAACGGGCTGTTGGGGAAGTCGCACGCCGGGTTGGGCGTCTTGAAGTTGAGGCTGGGGGGAATCACCTTGTGGTGCAGCGTGAGGGCCGCCTTGATGAAGCCCACCGCGCCCGCCGCCGAGTCCAGGTGGCCGATGTTGCTCTTCACCGAACCCAGCGCGCAGAAGTTCTTCTTGTCCGTGCCCTGGCGGAAGGCCTGCGTGAGCGCCGCGACTTCAATCGGATCTCCGACCTTGGTCGCGGTGCCGTGCGCCTCCACGTAGCCGATGGAGTCCGGCTCCACACCCGCGACGGCCTGCGCCAGCGCGATGACCTCCGCCTGGCCCGCGACGGCCGGGGCCATGTAGCTGACCTTCTGCGAGCCGTCGTTGTTCACCGCCGAGCCACGCACCACCGCGTAGACGGTGTCGCCGTCCTTGAGCGCGTCCGACAGGCGCTTGAGCGCGACCACCGCCGCGCCGTGGCCCGCGACGAAGCCCGCGGCCTCCGCGTCGAAGGTGTGGCAGTGGCCGTCCGGCGCCGTGGTGCCACCCTCGTGGTACAGGTAGCCCGCCTTCTCCGGGAAGTGGATGGACACGCCGCCGGCCAGGGCCATGTCGCACTCGAACGACAGGAGGCTCTGGCAGGCGTAGTGGATGCACGTGAGCGACGTGGAGGACGAGGACTGGACCGTGACGGCCGGCCCCTTCAGGTCCATGCGGTACGCCACTTCCGTGGTGAGGCTGTCCTTGTCGTTGCCGATGGACGCCTGGAGGCTCTCCACGGACGCGACGTGCGCCAGGTGCGAGTAGAGGTTGGAGAGCAGGTACGTGTTCATGCTCATGCCGCCGAACACGCCCACGCGGCCGGGCTGGCGCTCCGGGCTGTAGCCGGCGCTCTCCATGGCCTCCCACGCGCACTCCAGGAAGACGCGGTGCTGCGGATCCATCAGCGCGGCCTCGCGGGGGTTCATCCCGAAGAAGGCCGCGTCGAACATGTCCGTGTCGCCCAGCGTGCCGCGGGCCTTCACGTAGTTGGGCGCGCGGACCATGGCCGGGTCCGCGCCCTCCGCGATGAGCTCCTCGTCGGTGAAGAAGGTGATGCTCTCCACTCCGCCGGTGAGGTTCTTCCAGAACTCGGCGATGGTCTTCGCGCCGGGCAGTCGCCCACCCAGGCCGATGACCGCGATGCCATCCACTTCGGGAGTGTCAGTGCTCATGGAGACGTCCTTCGAAACCTGGGGGGATGCCTGAGAGTCGTTGGTTACTTGCCACGGCCGCGCGCCTGCTGACGCCGCGCCTGGGCGGCCCGGCGGCGCTCCGCCTCGTCCTTGATCTTCTGGGAGGCCGCGCCGGAGTCCTCGCCCTTGTTCGCCAGGTGCTGGGCGAGCGCGCTCACCGTGGTGAACTTGAACATGTCCACCAGCGCGAGGTCCGCGCCCAGCTCCTCGCGAAGCCGCCGGTGGGCCTGCGCGATGAGCAGCGAGTTGCCACCCAGCTCGAAGAAGTTGTCGTTGAGGCCGACGCGCTCCACCTTGAGCACCGACTGCCAGATGGCCGCCACGCTGCGCTCCACCGCGCTCTGGGGCTGGGCGTAGGCGACGCCAGACGCAAGGCGCGCCCCTTCCGGCGCGGGCAGCGCCTTCGCGTCCACCTTGCCGTTGGGCGACAGGGGCAGCGCGGACAGCGGCACGTACGCGGACGGCAGCATGTACGGCGGCAGCGCTTCCGCGAGGAACGTGTTCAGGTCCGAGTGCGTGGGCGCGGGCTCGCCCAGCACCACGTAGGCCACCAGGCGCTTGTCGCCGGGCGAGTCCTCGCGCGCCATCAGGAACGCGTCCTTCACCGCCGGGTGGCGGCGCACGGCGGCCTCCACCTCACCCAGCTCGATGCGGAAGCCGCGGATCTTCACCTGATCATCCGCGCGGGACAGGAACGTGAGCACGCCGTCCGGCAGCCAGCGCGCGCGGTCGCCGGTGCGATACAGGCGCTCGCCGGCATGGAACGGATCCGCGATGAAGCGCTCGGACGTCAGCTCCGGCCGCTTCCAGTAGCCGCGCGCCACGCCCAGGCCGCCCACGTACAGCTCGCCGGGGATGCCCACGGGCAGGAGGTTGCGCTCCGCGTCCAGCACGTACACGTCCGTGTTGATGACGGGCCGGCCGATGGGCACCCACGCGTGGCCCTGCAGGTCCTCCACCGCCATGCGGTGGTAGGTGGAGCACACGGTGGTCTCCGTGAGACCGTAGCCGTTCACCACCGGCACGGTGGCGAGCAGCTTCTCCACGTCGCTGGCCACCAGCGCCTCGCCGCCGGACAGCACCAGCTTGAGCGGCGGCAGCTGCTCCAGCCGCGCGTTGAGCCCCGCGATGACCGCGGGCACGGTGCTCACGATGGTGACGGCGTGGCGGGTGATGAGCTGGAAGAGCTTCTCCTGATCGAGGATCTCCTCCTCGGTGGGCAGCACCAGCGCGCCGCCCGTGCACAGCAGCGGGAGGATTTCGCCCACGAAGCTGGCCGAGGCCACCGACGTGAGCGGCAGCATCCGGTCCGCGGCCGTAGGCGCGTAGGACTCCACGAACGAGCGCACCAGGTTCGCGAGGCCCCCGTGCTCCAGCATCACGCCCTTGGGCTGGCCGGTGGAGCCGGACGTGTAGACGAGGCACGCCAGCTCCCCGGCCTTCACGGTCGCGGCGGGCGCGGAGGACAGCGCGCCGTCCAGCGGCTGATCCACGAACAGCGTGCGCGCGGACACACCGGCGGGCAGCGTGCGCTGGAGCCAGGACTGGGTGAGCAGCACCGGCGCCTGCGTGTCGCCCAGGATGAAGGCCACGCGCTCGGAAGGGTAGGCCGGGTCGATGGGCACGTACGCCGCGCCCGTGGCCATCACGGCCAGCACGGACACCAGCGTCTCCACCGAGCGCTCCAGGCAGATGCCCACGATGTCGCCCGGCTTCACGCCCGCGCCGCGCAGCCACGCAGCCAGCTGACCCGCGCGCGCCTCCAGCTCACGGTAGGTGAGCCGGGTGTCCTTGAAGAGGACCGCGACGTGGTCCGGCGTGCGAGCCACCTGCGCCGCGAAGAGCGCGGGCAGCATGTCCGCCTGCGTGAGCGGCACGCGCGGACCCTTCCAGGTCTCCAGGAGCTGCTGCTGTTCGGCCTGCGTGAGCAGCGGCAGCCCCGCGAGCGCGCGGCCCGGCTGCGCGGCGATGCCGGACAGCAGCGTGGCCAGGTGCCCGGCCATGCGCTCGATGGTGTCGGCCTCGAAGAGGTCGGTGTTGTACTCGAAGGAGGCCACCAGCTCGCCGTCCGCCTCGCCCATGGTGAGCGTGAGGTCGAACTGCGCGCCGCCGTGCGACAGCACCAGCGATTCAATCGGCAGTCCCGCCACGGTGGACTTCGCGCCCGGGATGTCCAGCGCGAAGGGCGTGAGGCCGCGCTCATCCAGCTTGGAGGCGCGCTGGTAGACGAACATCACCTGGAACAGCGGCGAGCGGCTCTGGTCCCGCACCGGCTGCAGCCGGTCCACGAGCGCGCTGAAGGGGTAGTCCTGGTGCTCCAGCGCGCCCAGCATCGTCTGGCGCGTCTGGGCCAGGTAGTCCGTGAAGGACAGGGTGGGGGACGGGCGCGTGCGCACCACCAGCGGGTTGACGAAGTAGCCCGTGATGCCCGCCAGCTCCGCGCGGCCGCGGCCCGCGCTCACCACGCCCAGCGTGAAGTCCTGCTGGCCGGTGTAGCGGTGCAAGAGCACCTGGAACGCCGTCTGGAGCACCATGTTCGGCGTGGCGCCGTGGTCGCGCGCCAGCGCCTTCACCGCGCTCGCGACGCTCGCGTCCAGGCGGGTGGTGTGGACGCGGCCGTTGAAGGTCTGCGCCGGGGGACGCGGGTGGTCCGTGGGCAGGTCCAACACCGGCAGCGTGCCGGACAGCTGCTCGCGCCAGTACTTCTCCAGCGCCTGGCCACGAACACCCGCGAGCATCTCCGCCTGCCACCGCGCGTAGTCCGCGTAGGTGCGCGCGGGCTGCGCGAGCGAAGGGCGCTTGCCCAGCTTGAGCGCGGGATAGAGCGCGTCCAGCTCCTCCGCCATCACCGCCAGCGACCAGAAGTCGGTGACGATGTGGTGCATCGCGATGAGCAGCGCGTGGTCCTCCGCGGACCGCGACACCAGCCGCACGCGCAAGAGCGGCCCCTTCTCCAGGTCGAACGGGCGGCGGGCCTCGGCGGACAGGTGCTCCGCCACCTGCGCGTCGCTCCAGCCCTTCGCGTCGGTGACGACGAAGTCCAGCGGCAGCTCCGCGTGCACGCGCTGCACGGGGCCGGTGGCCGCCATGACGAACGTGGTGCGCAGGGCGGGGTGGCGGGCCACCAGCGCCTCGAACGCGCCCTTCAGCGCGTTGGCATCCAGCCCCGCGCGCACGCGCACCGCGACGGGCACGTGGTAGGCCGCGCTGTCCGGCGCGAGCTGGTGCATGAACCACAGCGCCTGCTGCCCGCCGGACAGGGGCGCGTCACCGGTGGCGGACGTGGCGGCCACCGCGTTCGAGGCCTGCTGGGATGGCGGCGCCGACATCAGCGTCACCACGGCCTCCGCCAGCTTCGACAGCGACACGCCCTGGAGCACGTCCGACAGCGGCAGGTCGATGCCCAGCCCCGCGTCCACCGCGCTCTTGAAGTCCACCGCCATCAGCGAGTCCACGCCGTAGGCATGCAGCGGCTTCTGCGCATCCACCTGCGCGGTGGGCAGCCGCAGCACCTGCGCGGCCTGCTCCTGGAGGAACACCGTCACCATGGCCCGGCGCGCGGTGGGGTCCTGCACCACCGCCAGCATCTTCTGGAGCATGCTCGTGTCCGGGCCCACGGGCGCGGGCGCGGCGGCCTCCACGGAGGACTCGGGAGCCTTCACGGCCTCCGGCGCCGGGGCGGGCGCCGCGGCGATGACGCTCTTGTGCAGCGCCTCCAGCGTGTCCGCGAGGTACTCCGCGCGGGTGGCGAAGCGCTGGATCTTGCCGCTGGACGTCTTCGGGATGGCGCCAGGGCCCAGCAGCACCACGCCCAGGGCCTGCAGGTCGTGCCCGGCCGCGACGGCCTGCCGGATGCCCTGCGCCAGCGCGTCCAGGTCCACGCCGTCGCGCTCCACCGCGCGGCGGTCCACCTCCGTCACGACGACAAGGCGCTCCTCGTCATCCTGCTCGATGGAGAACGCCGCCGTGCAGCCGGGCCGGATGGCGGGGTGGGCGGACTCCACCGTGCGCTCGATGTCCTGCGGGTAGTGGTTGCGCCCGCGGATGATGATCAGGTCCTTGAGGCGGCCCGTCACGAACAGCTCGCCGTCCGCGAGGAAGCCCAGGTCCCCCGTGCGCAGGAACGGCGTCGGGTCGCCCGTGCCGGCCAGCGGCTGCTGGAAGGTGGTCCGCGTCTGCTCCTCGCGGCCCCAGTAGCCCTGCGCGATGCTGGGCCCGGCGACGCGGATCTCGCCCACCTGGCCCGGCGGCAGCGGCGCGCCCGTCTCCGGATGCGCGATGACCAGGCGCTGATCCATGAGGTTGCGGCCGGAGCCCACCAGCGTCTGGGCGCCGGGCGTGGACGCCTCCTTCGCCACCACGCGGTTTTCCTTCAGCGCGCCCCCATCCACCGTGCGCTGCACGGGCAGCTCGCGCTTGTCACCGCCAGAGGCGATGAGCGTGCCCTCCGCCAGGCCGTAGCAGGGATAGATGGCCTCCGAGCGGAAGCCCTGCGGTCCGAACGCCTCCGCGAAGCGCCGGAGCGTGTCCGGCATGATGGGCTCCGCGCCGTTGAAGGCCAGGTCCCAGTGGCTCAGGTCCAGCTTCGCGCGCTCCTCCGGCGTGGACTTGCGCACGCACAGGTCGAACGCGAAGTTGGGGCCGCCGCTGGTGGTGGCCTTGTAGCGGGAGATGGCCTCCAGCCAGCGCATGGGGCGCTTGAGGAAGTCCACCGGCGAGAACAGCGTCACCGGGAAGCCGCCATACAAGGGCTGCAGGATGCCGCCGATGAGCCCCATGTCGTGGTACGGCGGCAGCCAGATGACGCCCTGGCTCTGGGGCGAGTGCCCGAAGCAGGAGTGGATCAGCTTCGAGTTGTGCAGCAGGTTGCCGTGCGTCAGCACCACGCCCTTGGGCGACGACGTGGAGCCGGACGTGTACTGGAGGAACACCCGCGTGTCCGTGGCCACGCCCGGGTCCTTCCACCCTTCGGCGACCTCCGCGTCCAGCGTGTCCGTGGCGATCCAGTGCAGCTCCCGCAGCTCCGGCGCCTGCTCGAAGAGCATCTCCCCCATGCCGTAGATGAAGTCGGTGGTGAGGGCGATGGTGGCCTGCGCGTCCTGGCTGATGGCCAGGAGCCGCGGCAGCGTGCGCGCCAGACGCATGGGGTCCGGCGGGTAGATGGGAACGGCGATGACGCCCGCGTACAGACAGCCGAAGAACCCGGCGATGTAGTCCAGCCCGGGCGGATACAGCAGCAGCGCCCGCTGGCCCTGCGCGCCGCGCGCCTGGAGCGCCGCCGCGATGGCGCGCGCCTTCTGATCCAGCTCCGCGTACGTCAGGTGCGCTTCGTCCGTTTCGCCGTCCAGGAGGAACGTGAAGCCACGGCGATCTCCCTGGGTGCTTGCGCGGACGCGCAGCAATTCAACCAGAGTGGAAAACGTAAAGTCGGAGGCCGGGAAAGAACCGGGCGTGGTTCGAGTGGACATCGACGCGACTCCTGGGAGGCGGGGGTGTTCCGTGCACGGGGCGCACGGAGGCGCGGATTCAGGGGCCGGGGGGAGGCCGTCTCCCGGCAAGACAAGGTTCAAAAGGTCAGTCGCAAGCAGCACCCGCCGTGAAGGGGCGTTGTCTCGCGCATGTATCGTCTGGCGCGCGCACTATCAATCCCCCCCACCCACATTGGAGCCCTCCCGGGCCTCGGGCGCGGCGGGAGGCTCGTGAATCAGGCGAGGAGCAGGGGGCGAGTTTCATGATGACGGAATTCGGAGAGCGTCTGAGCCGCCAGCCACTTCATCGCGAATAGGGGAACATTCAAATGACCCCCAAGGTCGGAAACCCGGGGACCTCCCCTGTTCGCGGGAAACGGTGCGCGGAAGCCGTGTAAACGTGACACATCGGATCATGCGACGGGAACACGCGGAGTGTATGGGTCCGCCTCCCTGACACCCTCCCGAGCGACCACGACAGTCCGTGAAAGCTGTCTGTGTCTGTGAATTGCCGGTGAAAATAGAATTCCTTGGATTTGTCTGACGAGTGTTTGAGGAAGATACGGGGTGGGTCCGACATGGCCCTGCGCGCATATGCCGCACGGGGGGCTTCTGACGCGCGTGGTAGACGCCGCCCGGGAGGGAGCAGGAGCGCCATGCCGGGATCAGGTCGTGACGTGAGGCGGTGGACGTGGAAGGCGCTGCTGTTGTGCGGCGCGTTGGGCTGTTCCGCGGAGCCGGCCATGGCGGTGGTGGTGGACGCGGGCGTGGTGGATCCCGGCCCCGACAGCCTGCCCTGTGACGTTCAGTCCGTGGTCGCCGGGCGTTGCGCGTCCTGCCACACCACGCCCGCGAAGGCGTACGCGCCCATGGCGCTGCTGGCGCGCTCCGACTTCCAGCGGGCCTCGATGGTGGACCCGGCGAGCAGCATGGGGCAGCGCAGTCTGGTCCGGCTGAAGGACGCGGCGTCTCCGATGCCGCCGGCCTCCGAGCCGCCGATGCCGGAAGCGGATCGGGCGCTGCTCACGGGATGGTTGGAGGCGGGGATGCCCGCGGGGACCTGCGGCAGTCTGCCGTTCGGGCCCGCGCCGACGACGTGCGCGAGCGGGAGCATCTGGTCCGACGCGAGCGGCACCGGAGCCTCCATGGCGCCCGGTATCGCCTGCCGGAGCTGTCACCTGGATCAGGCGCCCTACGCGGCCTACTTCTTCATGGGCACGGTGTTCCCGACGCTGCACGAGGCGGACGGGTGTGATCCCCGGCTGCAGGAGCCGTCGAAGGTGAAGGTGGAGATCCTGGACATGGAAGACCGGGTGCGGCTCACGCTGGTGCCGAACTCCGCGGGCAACTTCATGTCCACGACGCTCCAGCCCTCCTTCCCGCTGCCGTACCGGGCGCGGGTGGTGGGGCCGGATGGCGCGTCGCGGATGATGAGCCGGCCGCAGACCAACGGGGACTGCAACACCTGCCACACCGAGCAGGGCGCCCAGAATGCTCCGGGGCGCATCCAGCTGCCGTGAGGGTGTCCGGGGCGGACGCTGCGACAATTGACCGCAGCGGTCGCTCCCCGGGGGGCTGATATCCGGGGTGCTCCTTCCTTCCTGGAGTCACCCGATGAAGTCCTCCCTGGGGCCGCTGTGCGTCGTCGCGGGTTCGCTGCTGTCCTCCACCGTCTTCGCGCACGCCGCGGTGGCGGGGGCCACGCCTCCCTTCGCCGGAGCGACCTTCGAGGCGGACTTCACGGTGAGCCACGGCTGTAATGGCGCGGACACGTACAAGATGCGCGTCCAGATTCCCGAGGGCGTGACAGGCGTGCGCCCGGTGGACTCGGTGTTCGGCAAGGCCGAGGTGGAGAAGGACGCCTCCGGCAACGTGACGGCGGTGACGTGGACGCGGCCCGCGTCCGAGGTCCGCGCGGAGGACACGCACTTCTTCCACCTGGGGCTGCGCATGAAGCTGCCCTCGAAGCCGTTCACCACCGTGTTCTTCCCCACGACGCAGACGTGCCGCATGCTTGGGGGCACGGAGACGGTGGTGGAGTGGACCAGCACCGCGGGCGGCGAGCACAACCATGACGGGGACGCGGGCACGGCGCCGTCGGAGAACCCCGCGCCGTCGCTCTATCTGTTGCCTTCGCGGCTGCCGGGCTGGAACCAGTACACGGTGGACGAGCACGTGCACGACCTGACCGTGTTCAAGGACGCGCTCATCGTGTGGTCCGGTTCGCAGGCGTACAGCTTCAATTCCGTCACGCAGGCGCTCATCGAGAAGGAGCCCGGCGTCACCGCGCTCACGCAGATCCACCCGGGCACGGTCATCTGGGTGAAGTACTAGGCCCGCACGGGAGACCGCGACCATGCGCCACTGGCTCTTCGTGTTGTGCGTCGGCATTCTCGCCGGCTGTTCGGACAAGCCCTCGCCGCCGCCCACGGGGCAGACCGACGCGGGCACCATCGTGGAGGACGCGGGCACGGCGTCCGGTGTCGAGCGGCCGGGGGCATTGGAGCGCCCGCCGTTGGAGCGGCTGCCGGACGACCTCAAACCGCCCTCGCGGTAGGGCGGAGCCTCGGCGGGCGTGGCGCTGCGCGACGCGGTAGAGATTGAATCGCAGGGCAGAAGAACGGCCCGTCATGGACGCGTGTGGCGGGGACTCACGTCCCCTGGCCCGTCCGATGCCTCCCCGGTCATTGAGTCATCCCGGTGTCTGCCCATTCACGGCGTCGTGGCCGGGTCCGCGAAGCGCGGGTCGGTCAGGAACGCCGTATCCGTGAGCGACTCCAGGAACGCGATGACGTCCGCCTTCTCCTCGGGCGTCAGCTCGAAGCCGCGCACGAAGGGGCTCTGCTGGGGGCCTGGCTGTCCGCCGTTCGCCGCCCGGGCCCGGCCTCCCGCCGCGTAGTGGTCCAGTACGTCGGAGAGCGTCGCCACGCTGCCGTCGTGCATGTACGGCGCGGTGACGGCCACGTTGCGCAGCGACGGCGCCTTGAAGCGGCCCATGTCCTCCGGACGGCCCGTGATTTCGATGAGGCCTGGATCCCCAATGGGATAGGCGCCCTTGCCGTCCTCGTTGTAGAGGCCGGTGTTGTGGTACGGCAGCACCGGCTCCGGCGTCTGCTCGTGCACGGTCGCGTCCTGGAAGTTGAAGCCGGAGTGGCAGTGGTCGCACTCCAGGCGCTCGGACAGGAACAGCTGCAGGCCCCGCTTCGCCGCGGGGCTCAGCGCGTCCACCTCCTTGCCGTACAGGTAGCGGTCATACGCGGACGTGCCCGACAGCAGGGACCGCTCGAACGCCGCCAGGGCCCGCGTCAGCGTGGCCAGCGACACCGGCGTGGACTCGCCCGGGAACGCCTCCGCGAACCGGGCCGACAGGTCCGGATCCGCGCGCAGCCGCTCCAGCAACACCTCCTGTTGATCCCCGAACCCCAGCTCCACCGGATCCCGGCCGAACAGCGGCACCAGCGCCTGGGCCTCCAGCGTGGTGAGCGACGAGTTGGCCCAGGTGAGGCTGGTCGCGTACGCCACGTTCGCCAGCCCCTGCCCGTTGCGGCGGTGCGCCTGGCCGGTGCTGCCCACCGCGTGCACGCGCCCATCCGTGAAGGCCTTCGCCTGTTCGTGGCAGGAGGCGCAGGACTGCGTGCCGTTCAGCGACAGGCGCTTGTCGTAGAAGAGGCGCCGGCCCAGCTGGACCTTCGCCTCCGACATGGGGTTGTCCGCCGGCACGCGCGGCGTGGGGAAGCCCGCCGGCAGCTTCCAGTCGTAGGGCGCGGGATCCTCGGAGGGGCCCGAGGGAGCCGCGCAGCCCGCGGCCAGCAGCGACACCGTCGCCAGGGCCTTCCACGCTCGTGCTCGTCGCCGTGCCACGGACACCTCCTATTCGACCCGGATGAAGGTCTGCGCCGCCGGCTCCGCCGCCTTGCCGCCGAAGGCGAGGCCCAGACGCTGGAAGAGGGGGCCGCAGTCCGCGTCGGTGGGGGACGACATGCAGCCCGCGGCCGTGTCGGGGGCGTTCGCGTCCAGGTCGGAGCCCGCGAAGAGCGTGCCCAGGTCCATCACCACGCGGCTCTTCGTCACGTCGAAGCCGTCCAGGTGGAACTCCGGACGGTTGTTGTTCGCGCAGCCGGCGGTGCCCTGCGTCTGGCCCTCGGGCGGCGGCGCGCAGGACGTGCTGCCCAGGTGCATGACGTGCTGGGGCAGGCCCTTCGTGCGGCCCTCGATGCGCGTGAAGAGGAAGCCACTCTGCCAGCTCCAGTGCAGGCTCATGTCCCCCAGCGGCGCGCCCAGCGTCGTCGGGTCGCCGTGGTTCAGGTCCTCCGGCACGCCGAGCGTGAAGCGCAGGCCCGTGTAGTCGCCCTGGGGCGCCGTGCCCTTGATGGACGCGTTCATGCCCGCCGTGCCCTGCGTGCACAGGCCGTCCTTGTTCGCGAAGTCCAGGAGCACCACGCCCGAGTGCTGCCACGTGCCGTCGTCGGTCAGCGTGACGGGCACCTCCTGACCGCTCCGCGTCACCAGCCGCACGTCGTGCACGTACACGCGGAAGTCCATGGGCTCGTAGGTCGTCCCCGTCGTCCCGACGTTCGTGTACGTCCGGCCGCACGCGAAGGGCTCGGCGCCCACGCGAGCGACGACGGGGAGGTCCACTGTCAGCACCTCGGGCTTCTGGGGTTCGTCGTCCCCACAGCCGAGCGCGCCCACGAGGGCCAGCGGAAGGAGGAGGCGGGAGCGGGGCACGGAGCGCATGGATTTCATCCTTGGAAGGTGCCCCCGTCTAACGCACTGGCCCTCCGGGCGTGCCGTGGCATGTTGCCGCACCCGGGGGCCAGCTCACGCGACCTCGCGCGTTTCGCTGGGAACCGGAAGCCCCGCCCCCCGCGCCTTGCGCTTCTGGATGGTCAGGAAGAGGGCCTCGTGGGTCGCGGGCGAGGGCAGCTCCACGTCGCCGCCCGGCGCTCCGAAGGCGGCCACCGCGTCGCGCAGCGCCTCGCGCACGGACAGGGCCAGCATCAGCGGCGGCTCGCCCACGGCCTTGCTGCCGTGGATGGTGCCCTTCTGCCCGGCCCGCTCCATCAAGGTCACGCGCAGGTCGATGGGCGCGTCGCTGAACGCGGGCACCGCGTAGGTGCTGGCGGAGTGCGTGAGCAGCCGCCCGTTCGCGTCCCACTTCAGCTCCTCGCCGGTGAGCCACCCCATGCCCTGCACGAAGGCGCCCTCCACCTGGCCCCGGTCCAGGCCGGGGTTGAGCGAATCACCCACGTCCTCCAGCAGGTCCGAGCGCAGCACGCGCTTCACGCCCGTGTCGCCGTCCACCTCCACCTCGCTCACCGCCGCGCCGTAGGCGAAGTAGAGGAACGGCTTGCCCCGGCCCAGCGTCCGGTCGTAGCCGATGCCCGGCGTGCGGTAGTAGCCCGTGACGGACAGGCCCACGCGGTCGCGGTAGGCCTCCTCCACCACGTTCGCGAAGTCCAGCCCCTGGTCCGGCCGCGACGCCGCCGCGATGCGCCCGTCCGCGAACACCAGCGCGTCCGGCGACACCGCCTGCCCATGCAGCTGCACCAGCATGCGCGCGGCCACCGGGGCCAGCCGCTCGCGCACCTGGATGCAGGCCTCGCGCACCGCCGCGCCGTTGAGGTCCGAGCCGCTGGAGGCCGCCGTCGCGGACGTGTTGGGCACCTTGTCCGTGGCCGTATGCGCCACACGGACGCGCTCCGCGGGCAGGCCCAGCTCGCGCATGGCCACGCCCTGGATCTTGGTGTGCAGCCCCTGGCCCATCTCCGTGCCGCCATGCGACAGCAGCACGGAGCCGTCGCGGTACACGTGCACCAGCGCGCCCGCCTGGTTGAGGAAGGTGGCGGTGAAGGAGATGCCGAACTTCATGGGCGTGATGGCCAGGCCCCGCTTGATGCGGGGGCTGGACGCGTTGAAGGCATCCACCTGGGCGCGGCGCTTCGCGAAGTCGGAGGACTCCAAGAGGTCGTTCCACAGCTTCGGCAGCCGGTTGTCCTCCAGCTCCTGGCCGTAGTGCGTGGTGTTGGTCTCGCCCACGCCGTCGTAGAGGTTGCGCTGGCGCACGGCCTCGGGCGCCAGGCCCAGGGTGCTCGCGACGCGCGCCAGGATGTCCTCCATCACCAGCATGCCCTGCGGCCCGCCGAAGCCCCGGAACGCCGTGTTGGAGGCCAGGTGCGTCTTCGCCACGCGGCCGGAGTAGCGCACCGCCGGCACGTAGTAGCCGTTGTCCAGGTGGAAGAGGGCGCGGTCGGAGATGGACTCGGAGAGGTCCAGGGACCAGCCGCCGTTGGCCGTGAGGTCCGCCTTGAGCGCGAGCAGCCTCCCCGTGGCGTCGAAGCCCACCTCCCACGCCGCGTGGAACGGGTGGCGCTTGCCCGTGACGACCATGTCCACGTCGCGGTCCAGCATCCACTTCACCGGCCGGCCCGTGTGCACCGCCGCCAGCGCCACCAGCGCCGCGGGCGCGTTGCCTTGCGTCTCCTTGCCGCCGAAGCCGCCGCCCATGCGCGGCGCCTTCACCACCACGCGGCTTCGGGGCACGTGCAGCACGTGGGAGATGATGGCCTGCACCTCCGAAGGGTGCTGCGTGGAGGACGTCACCGTGACGTCGCCGTCCTCGCCCACCTCCGCGAAGGCCGCGTGCGTCTCCAGGTAGAAGTGCTCCTGGCCGCCCATGGTGATTTCGCCGGACAGCCGGTTCGGGCTGGAGGCGAGCGCGCTGTCCACGTCACCCCGGCGGATGACGTGCGGGTCGGTGTGGAAGCTCTCCTGCTGGAGCGCCTGGGCCAGCGTGAGCACCGCGGGCAGGGGCTCGTAGTCCACCGCCACCTGGCGGGCGCCCTCGCGGCAGGCCTCGGGCGTCTCGCCGACGACGAGCGCCACCACCTGCGAGTGGAAGAGCACCTCGTCCTTCGCGAGCAGCGGCTCGTCGTGGCGGATGGGGCCCGTGTCGTTCATGCCCGGGATGTCCTCCGCGAGGAGCACCTTCACCACGCCGGGCACCTTCAGCGCGGCGCTGGCGTCGCGGCGGAGGATGCGCGCGTGCGCGTGCGGCGACAGCACCGGCCACACCGTCAGCATGGGGCGGCGCTGCGCGAGGTCGTCCACGTACTGCGCGCTGCCCGTCACGTGTCCCAGCGCGCTCTCGTGGCGCAGCTCGCGGCCCGCGTCCGCCGTGGCGGAGGGCGCGCCCGGGGCGAAGTGCGGACGTCCGTCCAGGACGGGGCTGCGCTCGCCGGACGCGAACTTCTCCAGCAGCGACACCACCAGCCCGCGCCGGTAGTCCGCGCTGCCGCGCAGGTCCGTGAGGGGCGTGAACTCGCGCTCCAGGGTGGTGCGCACGCGGGCCACTGCCTCCGCGTTCCACGGCTGGCCCACGAGCAGGGTTTCGGTCCGCCGCGCCCGCGCCGGAGTGGCCGCGACGCCGCCGTAGCCCAGCCGCGCGGTGCGCACGAGGCCCTGCGCGTCCGTCTCGATGCAGAAGCCCGCGGAGACGATGCTGATGTCCAGCTCGCGGCGCTTGGACACCTTGAAGCTGTCCGAGTGCCGCGTGAGCCCGCTGTCCTTCGACGGCGCGTGGGGGATGACGATGAAGCGAACCACTTCGTCCGGCTGGAGCGCCGTCTTGCGGTAGGCGAGGAAGAAGTCCGACAGCGCGACGGTCCGCTCGCCTCTCACGGAGGCCAGCACCAGCCGCGCGTCCAGCGCCAGCAGCACCGGCGCCGTGTCGCCGATGGGCGAGGCCGTCACCAGGTTGCCCGCGAGCGTGGCGCGGTGGCGGATCTGCCGCGAGGCGAAGACGTTGAGCATCTTCGCCAGCTCCGGCACCTCATGGCCCAGCGCGTCCTCCACGTCCACCAGCGACGCGGCGCCGCCCACGTACCAGCCGTCCTCCTCGCGGCGGACGGCGCGCAGGGCCTCCACGCCCTCGGTGGAGATGAGGAACGGATAGCGGCGCGACTTCTTGGTGATGTCCACGCCCAGCTCGGTGGCGCCGGCCACGAGCATCGCCTCCGGATGCAGGGCGCGCAGCGCGAGCAGGTCCTCCCACGCGGTGGGACGCAGGAACAGGCCGTCGCGCGCCTCATGGCGCAGGGGCGGGGTGGGGGAGGGCGGCCCCTCCAGCGAGACGGTGGAGAGTCCCGGGCCCAGGCCCTCCGCGTCGCGGAGGGCGAGCGCGTCCACCATCGCGTCGCGGATGGGGCGGTAGCCCGTGCAACGGCAGATGTTGCCGCAGAGCTGATCCGCGATGGCCTCCGGCGAGCCCGCGTCCTTGCGGCAGTACGCCTCCACCATGGAGACGACGAAGCCCGGCGTGCAGAAGCCACACTGCGACCCGTAGTGCTTCACCATCGCCTGCTGCACGGGATGGGGCGCGGCGCGGCTGCCCACGCCCTCCACGGTGAGGAGCTCGCGCCCGGCCACCATGGGCACCAGCGCGATGCAGCTGTTGAACGCGCGCAGGGTCTTCTGGCCGTTCACGTCCCGGTCCACCATCGCCACGGTGCATGCGCCGCAGTCGCCCTCGGCGCAGCCCTGCTTCGTGCCCGTCAGCCCGCGCGCGCGCAGGAACTCCAGCAGGGGGGTGTTGGACGACGCGTCGTCGACGCGGACCAGCTGTCCGTTGAGCCGGAACTCGAAAGGGGTGCTCATTTCCCGGAGGATAGCAGGGGCGCGGGGAGCGGCGGCTCGTCCGCTTCCGGCTCCGCTGCCGCGGCCACCCCATGGTGGCGCTGGAGCAGCCCGGCCGCGATGCTCACGGCCACCTCCTGTGGCGACTTTCCCCCGATGGGGAGCCCCATGGGACACTCGACGCGGGCCACCTGCCAGGCGGGCACCCCCTTCGCATCCAACCGCTGACGGAAGCGGGCCCACTTCGTGTCACTGCCGATGAGGCCGATGTAGCGGGCCGGCTTCTGGATGGCGAAGGCGATGATGTCCTGGTCCACGTCGTGGCGGTGCGTCATCACCGCCACGTAGGTGCGCTGGTCGTCCCAGACCGCGCGCGCCGCGAAGTCGTCCCACGCTTCTTCATGACGCACCACGCCCGCGGGCACGAGCGGGGACTGGACCCACTCGGCGCGCTCGTCCACCAGGTGCACGCGGAACGGGGTGCCCTCCAGGATGCGGCACAGCGCCTGCCCCACGTGGCCCGCGCCGAAGAGATACAGCTGAGGCCCGTGATTGACGGGTTCGACGAAGACGTCCACGACCCCTCCACAGCACTGGCCCAGCCTCGCGCCCAACGGATAGCGGAACGTGCGCGCCTCGCCCCGGGCGAGACAGGCGCGGGCGTCCTGGAGCACCCGCTGCTCCAGGTGGCCGCCGCCGATGGTGCCGTGAAAGGTGCCGTCCGCGCGCACCAGCAGCTTCGCGCCCGGAGACGCGGGCGTGCTGCCCTTGCACTCCGTCACCGTCACGACGGCGAACGGCGCGTCCCCTCGTGCCCACTCCGCGAGCTGGTGAACCCAATTCCACATGCGCCGGGGAGTCTGCCACGACTGCTCGCCCCGGGGCGCTCTCCTGGATGCCCGCTGCGGGGACGGGGAGGCCAGCGCTCGTTGCCGGGCCGCCGCGGCACACCACCTTTGCGCCAGTCGATCGCATTCACCGGAAACCAAGGAGATGACGTCATGGCCAACACCGACATCGAGACGCTGAACTCCTTCCTGCGCGGTGAGCTGTCCGCCGTGGAGACCTACCGGCAGGCGAGCAAACACCTGAAGAGCGACATCGCCCGTACGGAGGTGGATGCCTGCCTCCATGACCATGAGGCCCGCGTCGAGGCGCTCAAGGAGCGCATCCAGAAGCTGGGCGGCAGTCCGGCGGAGGGCTCCGGTGTCTGGGGGACCTTCGCGAAGATCGTCCAGGGCGGGGCCGACCTGCTGGGAGAGAAGGCCGCCATCGACGCGCTGGAGCAGGGCGAGGACCATGGCCTGGCGGACTACAACCGCGACGTGGCCAAGCTCCACGGCGAGGCCCGCAGCTTCGCGCGTCAGCAGCTCCTTCCCGCCCAGAAGCAGACGCATGACCGGCTCAGCCGCCTGAAGCACAATCCCAACCTGCACTGAATGGAGGGGTTGCGCAGTGCCGGACATCGCGAGGTGCCCATCCCCGATGAGAGGATGGGCAACTTGTGATGCATCGCACATCCGGGCCTGGAGGCCCCGGGAGGCATGCGATATTCGGGAGGGAGGGGCTTCCTCCGGCGAACGAAGGTGAAGTGGCGAATGGGGCGTGAGCACACGGTGCCGAGGCCGCGCGAGCCCGGGGCCGTCTCCGACAGCGAGGACGCGGGACCACCGGCTTCCCGCCCGCAGGACGGGTGCGCTGAAGACGCAGGGCCCGCGTCCGTGCCCTCCCCGACGACCGCCGACACCAGCTACGCCGCGGGCGCCCTGGGCACCGGCGTGGAGGTGCTCTTCACCACCTCCGAGCGCGCCCTGCAGTGGGCCTGGCGCGTGCTCCAGCTCGCGCGCGGCGTGGTGGAGCACACCCCCCGGGGCGATGCCTTCATCCGCGAAGCCCGCGCGAGCGTGGTGGACTTCCTGGACCACATCCCGCCGCACGTGCGCCGCAGCGTCGACGAGGTGTTCGTCTACTGCAACCTGTGGCAGGCCGTGGGCGTGCGCCTGCGCCGCCGGGGGGGCTTCCCCGCGGGGGATGACGTGGCCTTCCGTCAGCTCTGCGATGACGTGGAGCTGCTCCAGCGCGCCGCCCAGGCCCGCCTGGGCACCGCCGCGGCGCTGGAGCAGGGGCTGCTCAAGGACCTGGGCCACCTGCGCGCCCTGGCCCTGTCCTGCGGCGACACCGCCAACGAGGTGACGGTGGGCATGGAGGTGTTCACCCGCTGCATCTCGGAGCTGATGGCCGTGGCCAGCGCCATGCGCCGCGCGTGGGAGGCCGCCGCCCATGAGCTGGCCGAGTCCGCCGCGTGGCTGCGCGCGGGCGACCCGGCCTTCAGCGCGTGGCTGGCGGAGCACCTGGTCGCCGCCGAGCCCGCGTGGGAGCGCACCCAGAAGATCGCCCGCTGGCTGCGCGACGTGGGCGCCTTCGCGGGCCAGCCCTGAGTCCGCGACCGGCGACGGCGCTCACGGCTCGATGAGGATGCGGTGCCGGTACAGCTCCAGGAGGATGTCCGGATCCAGGTCCGCCTGCTTGTGGTCGCGCAGGTGCTGGCGCACGGCGTCCACGGGCTTCTGGCCGGTGAACTCCACCAGCAGCGGGTAGGCCTCGCCCGGCAGGGCCACCGCGTCGTATTCGCTGTACGAGCCCAGGGCCACGCTGCCATCCGGCAACCACTTCACCGTCGCGTCCGGGTTGAAGCGCAGGACGCGCGGCAGCGAGGGCGCGGTGGCGTTCGTGTGCAGCTTCTCCAGCACCTTCAATTCGATGGTGCCGTCCAGGCCCAGCATCCGCTCCAGCTCGTCCCGGGACACGGCGCGCACGGCGTCGTAGCAGGCGCGGTAGAAGTCCTTCTCCAGCCCGGCGTACCCCTTCCAGAGCGCCGCGTATGCCTTCGCCGGGGGCGCCGCGTCGTCCAGGTCCTCCACGGACAGCGGCGCGGTGGCCACCTCCGCCTTGTCCTTGCCGTCCAGCAGGAACTCCGGCATCAGCTGGAGCAGCGCGTGGCGCGACAGCTGGAACTCCGCCAGCGTCAGGTACGTCTTGAGGGACATCCAGAAGCGCTGGCCGTCCCGGCCCGCCACGTACTTGCAGAAGAACGTCGAGCAGACGGATTCGCGGTACGCCCAGATGGTGCAGCCGCCGGTCTCCAGCGCGTAGTACGGGCAGCGCAGCGACGACGCGCGGCCGAAGAACTGGTGCGCGTTCTTGTACAGGTGGTTGAACTTCGCCGGCGGCTTCACCCACTGCGGGCTCACGCCGATGCGGCTGTCGATCTTCGCCTCGATGCGCCGGCGCCCCTCCGCCATCTGCGGCGAGTCATCCGACAGCAGCGCGCCCACGAGGTAGTTGGGCAGCCGGGGCTGGTACGTGCAGCACTTGGTGTCCGGCCGGAACAGGTGCTCCGCCCCGTCCACCGACTCCACGGTGGCCGGCGCGGAGGCGCGGCTCATGGCGCAGTTCGAACAGGTGGCCTTGGTCTCCGTGGGCGCGTCCTTGCGGAAGAAGGCCGGCAGGAGGTCCTGGTAGAGGGCGGGCAGCGTCGAAAGGATGGAGGACATGAAGGGAAGGGGTCAGGAAGCCCGGGCGGCCCACTCCAGGTGGTAGGTGGCGGATTCGGGCGAGTGGCGGGTGCGGTGCAGGGTGAGCCCCTGGACTCCCACGCGCAACATCCCTTCCTCCAGCACGCCGTCCACGAAGCCCTCCAGCGCCTCCGGCTCATTGAACCAGAGGTCCGCCTGGGTGGGGCCCAGCATGGTGAGCCGCGTCTCCGTGTAGTTGTTGCCGCTGCGGAAGTTGTGCTGCATCCGCTCGAGCGAGCGCATGGGGCCCACCACGCGCGCCAGCGTGAGGACGGCGCCGCCCACCAGCGTCTGCGCGTAGCCCTCCACCATGCGCCGGCCCATCAGGCGCCGGCCCTCCTCCACCGGCCGGTCCGGGTGGAGCGTGCGGGCCGTGTCCGCCAGGCAGTCCACCCAGACGGCCAGCGGGTAGGCGGCGAGCAGCGGCGCGTGGAGGTTCATCCCCCGCGCGCGCAGCCGGTCCACCAGTTCGGGCGTCAGGGAGGGGGCCAGCACCTTGCGGTACAGGCTGTCCACGCTGCTGCTGAAGATGACGCGCTCGTCCCTCATGCCCCTCTGACCTCGCCCGAGGCCCGAAGCGGCCCCGGGCGCGCATTCTTCGCCCAGGGCCCGCGAGGAGGCCAGCCCCCAGGTGCCCACCCTCACCGCGGGTATGCGGCGGGGGCGAGCGCCGGGTGCGTCAGTAGTGCACGGTCAGGCTCACGCCGCTGTAGGCCGTGTAGCCCCGGAGCATGATCCACTGGCGGCCCGCGTTGGGCCGCGCCGCCAGGTTGCAGGTCTCGTTGTTTCCCGTCAGGTACGGACGGCAGTCGTAGAGCTGCGTCGTGGGCGACCGGTCGAAGCGCGTGTAGAGGTCCACGTCCCCGGTGCCGCCGGAGATGGTCACCGTGGAGGGCGTGTTCGCGGGCACGTCGAAGCAGTAGCTCCTCGCAGACCCGGCGCTGCCGTAGATCATGGACACCGTGGTGTTGTTGGGCAGCGGCACGCAGCCGGGCGGCGGCGGGGGGAGGCCCACTCCCACCGCGTTCCACGCTGCCTCCAACGCGTCCTGGACGGCGGTGCTGTAGCCCAGGTTCTGCGCCGCCGTCCGCGTCCCCAGCCTGGCGCCGTCGAGGGTGGTGTTGGAGGGGAAGACGTAGGTGTTGGCGTAATAGAAGATGTGGGCCGCCGCCTCCACGCCGATGGCCGGCACGTTCACCTGCGACTTGCCTCGCGGGTGCACGCCACCGGTGGCCAGCAGCTTGAACGCCAGGTTGGGCACGCCGGAGCCGTAGTGCACGTCCGTGCCGGCGACCAGGTCCGGGGCGTAGTCCACGGAGTCGCCGTCCAGCATGGGGTCGTCCATGTAGCGCAGGGCGTCCGTGGGGTCGCTCGGCGTGAAAGCCTGCTCGGCAATGCGCCACACGTCCGGCCCGGTGCTCCAGGTGCCCGTCGCCCAGCTCGTGCACGTCGCGGCGAAGATGTCGGACATGGACTCGCTGAGCATGCCGGACTGGCCGCTGTAGACGAGGTTGGACGTGAGCTCCGTCACGGCGTGCATGTACTCGTGCACGACGATGTCCGGGTCGGTGCACGGTGGCGCGAGGTAGGTACTGTCGCCGTCGCCGCACACCAGCGTGGTTCCGTCCCAGTACGCGTTCGCATAGTGGTTGCCGTAGTGCACCTTCGCCGTCAGCGACCCGCCCGCGTTGTCAAAGGAGTCGCGGGCGAAGTTCTGCTGGAAGCAGTCGTAGAACAGGCCCAGGTGGTCGTACGTCCTGTCGATGACCGGGTCCCCCTTGGGCTGGATGCCTTCAGGCCGACACAGGCCCGGGTTGGTCCCCCCCACCGAGCACACGTTGCGGAAGCGCGCGGCATGGATTTCCGGCGCGCGCAGCACCTCGCGGCCATCCGCCGCGCTGACGTAGACGCGGTCGCGCAGCGGCAGGCCGTCCGCGTCCTGGCCGGACACCACCACCTCGAAGGCCCGGACCAGGGCCGCCTCCGGGGCCGGCCGGAGGAAGACCTCCCGGGGCGCTCCCGCGCTGCTGCCCGCCGGGGACGTCGCCAGCGCCGCCTCGCGCGCGGCCTCCGCGCGGAGGCGGGCCCGGGCCGGCAGGGGTTCACCGTCGCGCGCGGTGCCGTTCACCGCGTACACCTGCCCCTGCGCGTCCAGGTGGACGATGAGCTCCTCGTTCACCACCGGGAGTCCTCCCTTGGTCTGCGCGTAGCGCACGTGCGTGTGGCCCAGCGAGTCCCGCTGGATGCGCTGCGGCACCACGTCCTTCTCCGTCAGCCGGAAGGCGGGCAGCACGCGCCGCAGGGTGGGCTCCAGCAGCGCGTGCGCCTGCCAGGCGCTGGCACCCGGGATGGGACGGCCCGTCGTGCCCAGCTCCCCCTGGATGAACTGGGGCACGCCGTCCGAGTGCACCCCTCTCACCTCCGCGCCAGGAAGCGCTCCCAGCGCCGACCGCAGGTCCCCCAGGCGGGCCTCGGAAGGAGGGGAAGGCGCCTCGGCTTCAGGTCCTCCCACACCACATGCGGACAGCGTGAACGTCAGGCCGGCGAGGAGCCAGCGGTTCTTTCGCGTCATGACATGCCCCCAGTGTGACGAAACGACTGTTCGTGAAGCTTGGGAAGCAAAGCATGAATGTCTGACTGTCAGGTGAATCCATGGATGGCCGGGACTCTGGGGCATGACCCAGGGGACGGAGGAGGGCCCACGTCGGCGGTGGTTCACCCACCTGGGTGCTGTGCGGGCGTCCTGGCACGAACTCCGGACGTTGTGACGCGGGGCGCAGTGATAAGGACGGCCCCGCTGTTACCTCCCGTCACCCGTTCGCAAGGACCTTCATGCTCACGCTGCGCGGGGCTCCGGCCCTCTCCGAATTCAGGCTCGCCAAGCTGCTCGTCCGTTGCCGGGAGCGGGTGCCTACGGTGGCCACCCTCTACTCGGAGTTCGTGCACTTCGTGGACGCGTCCGCGCCGCTGACGCAGGACGAGTCCGCGAGGCTGGAGCGCCTGCTGGAGTACGGCCCCCACGCGGCGAAGCGCGAGCGCACCGGCACGCTGCTGCTGGTGGTGCCGCGTCCGGGCACGGTGTCGCCGTGGGCCTCCAAGGCGACGGACATCGCGCACCACTGCGGCCTCCCGCGGGTGCGCCGCATGGAGCGCGGCATCGCGTTCTTCCTCACCGGCCCCGGCGGCCGGCCGCTGGACGCGAACGAGGCGGAGGGTGTGGAGGCGGTGCTCCACGACCGGATGACGCAGGCGGTGCTGCCCCGGCTGGAGGACGCGGAGGTGTTGTTCCGCACGGACTCGCCCCGGCCGCTCACGCGGGTGGACGTGCTGGGCGGAGGCCGCGCGGCGCTGGCGAAGGCCAACGGTGAACTGGGCCTGGCGCTGGCGGAGGACGAGATCGACTACCTGGTGGCGCGCTTCACGGAGCTGAAGCGCAACCCCACCGACGTGGAGTTGATGATGTTCGCGCAGGCGAACAGCGAGCACTGCCGCCACAAGATCTTCAACGCGTCGTGGACGGTGGATGGCCAGCCGCGCGAGCGCTCGCTGTTCCAGGCCATCAAGAACACCTACGCCCAGAGCCCGGGCGGCGTGCTGTCCGCGTACAAGGACAACGCCGCCGTCATCGAGGGCTTCGAGGTGGAGCGCTTCTTCCCGCAGGGCGAGGCGCGCGAGTGGAGCACCGTGCGCGAGCCGGCCCACATCATGATGAAGGTGGAGACGCACAACCACCCCACCGCCATCTCGCCGTACCCGGGCGCGGCCACGGGCGCGGGCGGTGAAATCCGCGACGAGGGCGCCACCGGACGCGGCGCGAAGCCCAAGGCGGGGCTCACCGGCTTCTCCGTCAGCCACCTGCGCCTGCCGGACTTCGCGCGGCCGTGGGAGGTGCCCTACGGCAAGCCGGACCGCATCGTGTCCGCGCTGGACATCATGGTGGACGGGCCGCTGGGCGGCGCCGCGTTCAACAACGAGTTCGGCCGGCCCAACCTCACCGGCTACTTCCGCAGCTTCGAGCAGCACGTGCCCACGCCCGAGGGCGTGGAGGTGCGCGGCTACCACAAGCCCATCATGCTGGCGGGCGGCCTGGGCAACATCCGCGCGGACCACGTGAAGAAGGCCCCGCTGCGCGCGGGCGACAAGCTCATCGTGCTGGGCGGCCCGGCGATGCTCATCGGCCTGGGCGGCGGCGCGGCGTCCTCCATGGCGCAGGGCGCGAGCGCGGCGGACCTGGACTTCGCCTCCGTGCAGCGGGACAACGCGGAGATGGAGCGCCGCTGCCAGGAGGTCATCGACCAGTGCTGGATGCTGGGCGAGAAGAACCCCGTGCGCTCCATCCACGACGTGGGCGCGGGCGGCCTGTCCAACGCGCTGCCGGAGCTGGCGCACGACAACGGGCTGGGCGGCCGGCTGGAATTGCGCGAGGTGCCCAACGACGAGCCGGGCATGTCCCCGGTCGAAATCTGGTGCAACGAGGCGCAGGAGCGCTACGTGCTGGGCGTGGCGCCGGAGGACCTGCCGCGCTTCGCCGCGCTGTGCGAGCGCGAGCGCGCCCCCTTCGCCGTGCTGGGCGAGGCCACCCAGGAGCAGGTGCTCACGCTGACGGACCGCGAGTTGGGGGACACGCCCATCGCGCTGCCCATGGACGTCCTCTTCGGCAAGGCGCCGCGCATGCACCGCGACTTCGCGTCGCGCCCGCTGAGGCACGCGCCGCTGAGCATCCCGACAGACCTGAAGGCCGTGGCGCACGCGGTGCTGTCGCACCCGACGGTGGCGGACAAGTCGTTCCTCATCACCATTGGCGACCGCTCCGTGGGCGGCCACACGGCGCGCGACCAGATGGTGGGCCCGTGGCAGGTGCCGGTGGCGGACTGCGCGGTGACGCTGTCCTCGCTGATGTCGGACACGGGCGAGGCCATGGCGCTGGGGGAGCGCACCCCGGTGGCGCTGGTGGACGCGGCCGCCTCCGCGCGCATGGCGGTGGGCGAGGCGCTCACCAACATCGCCTCGGCGCGGATCGCGAAGCTGTCGGACGTGAAGCTGTCCGCCAACTGGATGGCGGCGGCGGGCAGCCCCGGCGAGGACGCGAACCTCTACGCGGCGGTGCACGCGGTGGGCATGGAGCTGTGCCCTGCGCTGGGCATCGCCATCCCGGTGGGCAAGGACTCCATGTCCATGCGCACGCAGTGGCAGGAGGACGGCCAGAAGAAGGCGGTGACGGCGCCCCTGTCGCTCATCATCACCGCGTTCGCGCCGGTGCTCGACGCGCGCGTCACGCTGACGCCGCAGCCGGTGGACGTGGCGGGGGACACGCGCCTGCTGTTCCTGGACATCGCGAAGGGCCGCCAGCGGCTGGGCGCGTCCGTGCTGGCGCAGGTGCACCAGCAGGTGGGGCCCGAGTGCCCGGACGTGGATGATGCGGCGGCGCTGAAGGGCTTCTTCCTGGCGGTGCAGGAGCTCCAGGCGGCGCGAGTGCTGCTCGCGTACCACGACCGCTCCGACGGTGGCCTCTGGTCCACGCTCACGGAGATGGCCTTCGCGGGCCACTGCGGCCTGGACGTGGACCTGTCCGCGCTGGGCAACGACGCGGTGGCGGCCCTCTTCAACGAGGAGCTGGGCGCGGTGGTGCAGGTGCGCGCGTCCGGCGTGGCGCGCGTGCGGGAGGTGCTCGCCCGCCACGGCCTGGGCTCTCACGTCCACGAGCTGGGACGGCCCACGCCCGAGCAGGTGGTGCGCGTGCGGCACGGCGGCCGGGAGCTCCTCGCGGAGGAGACAATGGCGCTCAAGCGCACCTGGTCCCGCGTGAGCTACGAGATCCAGAAGCTGCGCGACAACCCCTCCTGCGCGGAGGAGGAGTACGCCGCCAGGTGCGACGCGCAGGACCCGGGCCTGTCGCCGAAGCTCACGTTCGACCCGGCGGTGGACGTGGCGGCGCCGTACATCGCGAAGGGGGCGCGGCCCCGCGTGGCGGTGCTGCGCGAGCAGGGCGTCAACAGCCAGCAGGAGATGGCGGCGGCGTTCACGCGCGCGGGCTTCACCGCGGTGGACGTGCACATGAGCGACCTGCTGTCGGGCCGCGCGTCGCTGAAGGACTTCCACGGCGTGATGGCGTGCGGCGGCTTCAGCTACGGCGACGTGCTGGGCGCGGGCGGCGGGTGGGCCAAATCCATCCTCTTCAACCCACGCACGCGCGACGCGTTCTCGGAGTTCTTCGCGCGGCCGGACAGCTTCGGCCTGGGCGCGTGCAACGGCTGCCAGATGTTCGCGCAGCTGCGCGAGCTCATCCCCGGCGCGGAGGGCTGGCCCCGCTTCGTGCGCAACGCGTCCGAGCAGTTCGAGGCCCGCCTGGGCACCGTCGAGATCGCGCCGTCGCCTTCGCTCTTCTACAAGGGCATGGAGGGCAGCCGGATGCTCATCGTCGTGTCGCACGGCGAGGGGCGGGCGGAGTTCGCCAACGCGGAGGCCGCCGCGCGCTTCAACGCCTCCGGGCTGGTGTCGACGCGCTGGGTGGACAACCGGGGCCAGGTGGCCACGAAGTACCCGGCCAACCCCAACGGCTCGCCGCACGCCATCGCCGGGGTCACCACGAAGGACGGGCGCTTCACCATCACCATGCCGCACCCGGAGCGCGTGCACCGCACCGTGCAGCACTCCTGGCACCCGGCGGAGTGGGGCGAGGACGGCCCCTGGATGCGCATGTTCCGCAACGCCCGCGTCGCCCTGGGCTGAGGTGACGCGGGCGTCGCGTCACTCCAGGAAGGCCTTCCGCACGGCGTCCAACAGCGGGTTGGCGCCCGTCGCGGGATTGGTGCACCCCTGGTTGACGGTCCAGATGATGGTGCCCCCGTAGCCCTGCTGCTTCGCGAACGCGCCCTTCGCGGCGATGGCCCGGGGGCCGTCATAGGAGATCCATCGCACCGTGCCGTCCTCGATGGGCGTGTTCGGCGGGAAGGTGATGTAGTCAGCCTGGGCCACGCTGTCCCACTGGAGGGTCCCCCACGGCGAGTAGTCGAGGATCTTCTTGTAGGTGAACGAGTTGTCGCCGCCCACGTAGTCGGACCAGTCCGTGAAGGGCTGGTAGGGCCCGGTGATGTGGCGCCACGCGAGCCCGTAGAACGGGATGCCCATGCCCAGCTTCGCCTTGGGGATGCCCGCCTGCACCCACAGCGCCAGGCTGGAGGAGACGGACGAGGGGTGCAGCCCCTGTTCGCCGCGCAGCGCGGACGTGTACCAGGACTGCCAGCCGTCCCAGGGACCGACCATCTCGTAGGTCATGACGTTCACCTGGTTCAGGTACGGGGCGAGCTGCGCGTACCAGGGGTCCGCGTCCTCTGGGAAGTTGGTGTTGATCCAATGGATGGGGAAGGTGAGGAGCATCGCCGGGCGTGCGCTGCGCAGGGCCTGGACCAGGGCCAGCAGCTTGGGCCGGTCCTGCACCTCCACGGGCTCCCAGTCCAGGTCCAGCCCGTCGTAGCCGAAGTCATCCAGGGCCTTGAGCAGCGCCTGGACGAACTTCGCGCGGTTCGCGTCGGACGCGGCGCCCACCCAGCCGTCATGCTCGCCGGAGCCGCCCACCATGATGAGCGCCTTGCGGCCCGCGGCGTGCGCGCGCTGCGAGAGCGTGCGGGCGATCTGCGGCCCCTGGTCGTTGTCGAACTGCGTGCTCAACGTTCCATCCGGTCTCGGCGTGGCGCGGCCGACCAACAGGTGGGTGATGGCGCTGAAGTCCACCTTTTCCGGAGGGTAGAGGTCCGCGTTCCAGCCCGTGTAGTAGCCCGACACCCACTTGCCCGTCCCTGGGTTCGTGTCGGGCACGACCTGGATGGCGGCCCTCGCCACCTGGCTCGGATCCGCGTGGCTCCGCGCGGCCACGCGGTAGGTCCCCGGCGCCGAGGGCGCGGTGTAGACGCCCGTGGCCGTGATGGTGCCACCGGTCCCGGGCGGCTCGACGCTCCACTCCACCGCGGTGTCGTTCGTACCGGTCACGGTGGCGGTGAACGTCCGTGAGGCACCAGGCGTCAGCACGGCGCTCTCCGGGCTCACGGTGATGCGCACCGGGGGCACTTCCCGGTGCGTCACGCCGATGTCGTCGAAGAAGAGCATCGGCAGCGCGCGCCCCCGGCTCTCCTGGAGCCAGAGGCCCGTGATCCGCGTCCTGCCCCCGGACAGGAGCTGCTCGAGCGGCACCCGGCACGTGGTCCAGCGCCCGGCGCGGATGGCGCCGCCATCGCAGGTGGGGCCCAGGAGAACGCCAATGGGCTGCTCGGTGCCGATGACGGCGCGCACGCGCACCGGCGCGTCCTCACCCTCGGTCCCTCCGTGCACCTTCAGCACCAGCATGTCCCCGGGCACCACGTCCAAGCCCGGGTGCGCGAAGTACAGCGCATCCCAGGGGCCCATCTTCACGGAGATGGAGTAGGTGCCGGAGGCCACGGGGTTGGTGGCGCGCAGTGAGTGCTGACCCCAGGAATAATCCAGCCAGGGTGACTCCATCTGGTCGCGGTAGATCCACGTCGTGGAGCCGATCTCGAAGCCCTCGAGTCCAGGGGACTCGGGCGTTGGTGGTGCGCTGGGAGCAGCCGCCAGCGCCAGCCTCGCGAACAGCGCGAAGGCCAGCATGACGGGCGACCACTGTCTGAACGAACTTCGCATGGCACTCCCTCGGAACGTAAGCGCTCGCGCTCACACGCCGCGCCGGGATGGCGGGTGCCAAGGAGATTCGGGACGGGGGCATCGCCAGTCACCCCACCCGGAAGGAGGGGCGGGATGGCCCGTGATGACAGCCTACGGGAGGAAGGCAGCCCTCACCGCGTCCAGCAGTGGATTGGCGCCGGACTCAGGGTCGATGCACCCCTGGTTGAGCGTCCAGATGATGGTGCCGCCGTAGCCTTCCTGCTTCACGAAGGCGCCCTTCGCGGCGATGGCCTGCGGACTGTCGTAGGAGATCCACGTCACCGTGCCGTCCTCCACGGCCTTGTCCTTCGCGAACGTCACGTAGCTGGCCTGGGCCTTCTCATCCCACTGGTACGTCCCCTGCTTCGCGAAGCGGAGAATTTTCTTGTAGGTGAACGAGTTGTCGCCGCCCACGTAGTCGGACCAGTCCGTGAAGGGCTGGTAGGGCCCGGTGATGTGGCGCCACGCGAGCCCGTAGAAGGGGATGCCGATGCCCAGCTTCGCCTTGGGGATGCCTGCCTTCACCCACAGCGCCAGGCTGGAGGAGATGGACGTGGGGTGCAGCCCCTGTTCGCCGCGCAACGCGGACGTGTGCCAGGACTTCCAGCCGTCCCACGCGCCAATCATCTCGTAGGACATCAGGTTCATCTGATCAAAGGACGTCGCCAGCTCCGCGAACCAGGGATCCGCGTCCGCGGGGAAGTTGGTGTTGATCCAATGCAGGGGGAAGGTGAGGAGCATCTTCGGCCGCGCCTCGCGCAGGGCCTTCGCCAGGGCCAGCAGCTTGGGCCGGTCCTGCACCTCCACGGGCTCCCAGTCCAGGTCCAGCCCGTCGTAGCCGAAGTCGTCCATTGCCTTGAGCAGCGCCTGGACGAACTTCGCGCGGTTCGCGTCGGACGCGGCGCCCACCCAGCCGTCGTGCTCACCGGAGCCGCCCACCATGATGAGTGCCTTGCGGCCCGCCGCATGCGCACGCCTGGACAGCGTGCGGGCAATCTCCGGCCCCCGGTCGTTGTCGAATTTCGTGCTCAGCGTGCCATCGGCCCTGGGCGTGACGCGGCCCACGAGGATGTGCGTGAGCGCGCTGAAGTCCACCTTCTCCGGCGGATAGTCGTCCGCGTTCCAGCCCGTGTAATAGCCCGACACCCACTTGCCACCCTGGCCCGGGGCGCTCTTCACGGCCGGCGCCGCGCTCACCGCCACGCTGGCCACGGCCACCTGGCTCGGGGCCGGCTTGGGGCCCTTCGAGCGCTCGATGCCGATGTCGTCGAAGAAGAGGGGCGGCAGCGTCTTGCCGCTGTCCTCCTGGAGCCACAGCCCGGTGATCCGCGAGCGGCCTTCAGGCAGCAGCTTCGCGAGCGACACGCGGCACGTGACCCACTTCCGGGCCGGGATGGCGCCGCCCTCGCAGGTGGGGCCCAGGGGGACGCCGACGGGCTGCTCGGAGCCGATGACGACGCGCGCACGCACCGCCGCGTTCGCGCCGCCCCTTCCGCCGTTCACCTTCAGCACCAGCGTGTCGTCCGGTGACACATCGAAGCCCGGGTGGCCGAAATACAGCGCCTCCCAGGGCCCCAGCGTCGCGGAGATGGCGTGGCTGCCCGAGGCCCCCGCCACGCTGGCGTTCAGCGCGTGCGTGCCCGCCCAGGTCAGGTCCTCCCAGGGCGGGGCCAGCCGGTCCTGATAGAGCCACGTCACCTGGGGCGCCGCGGGAGGTGCGGCCTTCGGGGGCGGGGCCGCCTGGGAAACACCTCCCAGCAGAAGCGCGGTGAGCAGGGCGGGAAGTCGTCGCATGGCCTCCCATCCTCGCAGAGGAGGGGAGACGCGTCTTCAGGCCTGGACCAGCTCGATGGGGCTGCCTTCGGGGACGTGCTTCATCGCCACGGAGTTCATGCAGTAGCGCAGCCCCGTGGGCGGCGGACCGTCCGGGAACACGTGGCCCAGGTGGCCGTCGCAGCGCGCGCAGCGGACCTCGGTGCGAATCATGCCGTGCGACACGTCGCGGATCTCCGTGACGGAGTCCTTCGACAGCGTCTGCGTGAAGGACGGCCAGCCGGTGCCGGACTCGAACTTCGTGCCGGCCTTGAACAGCGGGTTGTGGCACCCCGCGCACACGTAGGTGCCCGGCGTCTTCGTGCCGAGGAAACAGCCCGTCCCCGGGTACTCGGTGCCGTGCTGGCGCAGCACCTGGAACTCCTCGGGGGTGAGGCGCTTGCGCCACTCGTCGTTGGAAAGAATGAGCTTGTCCGCCATGGGTCCTCCTCCACGTTTCGGGCCAGGGGCCCGGAGCACGGCCTTGGATGCACCGCGAGCCTTCGCGTCGCACCCTATACCAGGGAGGCAGGCATGGGGCCGGCCCCCCAACCGTCCTCCGCGCGACACGACGACCCTTGTGGACGATGGGTTGGATGGCCGTGCGCCGGTTGTACTTCACCGAGACGCGGTGCACGCGTCACCAGGAGGCCTGCCCATGCGGATTTCCGAGCTGATGCAGAGGGACGTGAAGACCATCGACGCGGATGAGTGCCTGCGCTCCGCCGCCGAGCGGCTGGACACCGCCAGCCTGGGCGCGCTGCCCGTCACCGAGCACGGCCGGGTGGTGGGCCTGCTCACCGACTCCGAGCTCTTCCTGTGCTCCACGGTCCACGGACACGACCCCGACAGCACCCCGGTGCGCGAGGCGATGACGGCTCCGCTCGTCACCTGTCCGGAGGACGCGCCGCTGGAGACTGGCGAGCGCCTGATGGAGGAGCACCACCTCAACCGCCTGGTCGTCGTGGACGCCGAGCACCACGCGGTGGGGCTGCTCCGCCTGGACGACGTCGCCTCGGAGCCCCTCACGCTCTTGCGGCCCGGCGAGCCGCTGGAGCACCTGAGCCTCTACTCCTGATGGACCGCTGGCGCACTCACACGTAGGCGCTTCCTCGGGCCGCGGCGCTGGCCGCGGTGAAGCCGCGCTCGAGCAGCTCGAGGAACGGCTCGGGGGAGATGGCGGCACGGGCTGACCGCTGGCGGCGCAGGGCCTCACGAAAGGCCACGCGCCAGGTACCGACCAGCAGCGCGGCGACCAGACGCGCGAGCGGGTCGCCTTCCGGGGCGCTGGCGCTCGCGGCGAGCATCCGGCCGAGATCCCGCTCCACCTCGTCGGACAGCTCGCGCGCGCGGGCCCGGAGGGCGGGGCTGTCGGCCACGACCTTCCAGAAGCCGGCGATGCCGGGAGTCATCTTCACGAACCCGTGGCGCTGCTCGACCAACGTGTGCGCCAGCGCCCGCAGCGCCGCCACCGGTGCGCGGCGCCCCCGGCTGTCCAGTGCGTCGCGCAAGAGCTTCTGCACATCGTCGCTCCGGTCGAAGAAGAGGTCCTCCTTCCGGGGGAAGTAGTTGAACACCGTCACCTTCGAGACGTCGGCCGCGGCGGCCACGTCGTCGACGGTGACGTGCTCGAAGCCGCGTTCTTTGAACAGCTCCGTGGCGATATTCGAGATGAGCTGGCGCGTCTCCCTCTTCTTGCGCTCACGCAGTCCATCGGGATGGGGGCTCGGCGCACGCGGCCGGCGTTCGCGCTGGCGGTCATTCTGGGGCATGTCTGAATCATATACTGGGTTCAAATTTGTACTTGGTAAAAGTTTGTGCCAGGTTCATCGACATGGAACAGCGTGGAGTCGATGTGGTGGTGGGGGCGGGGCCCACGGGCCTGCTGCTGGCGAGCGAGCTGGCACTCAATGGAGTGCGAGCGGTGGTGCTCGAGCGGCGCAGCGAGCCCGATCCGGTCCTCAAGGCAGGCGGCATCGGGGCCGTGGCCAGCGAGGCGCTCCAGCGGCGGGGGCTGGGCCCGGCGCTCGACGCGGAGGAGGCCGCGGCGCTCGAGGTGATGAAGGCCTTGTCGCGGTCATTGGGAGGGCAGGAGAGTCCACAGGCCGTGGGGGCACGTCGCGGCGGTGGCCACTTCGCCGGGCTGTCGCTGATCGACCAGGCCTTGCAACGCGAGCCCGGCCGGAGGTTGCGTGGGGTCCCGCAGGCTGGAGTCGAGCGCATCCTGGCCGGGCACGCGCATGCGCTCGGGGTCGAGGTGTGGCGTGGCCATGCCGTCGAATCGTTCGAGGACACCGGCGCTCGAGTGCGGGTCGAGGCACGGGGCCCTGACGGTCGGCGGTTGCTCGAGGCGGCATTCCTGGTGGGCTGCGACGGAGGCCGGAGCACGGTGCGCAAGCAGGCCGGCTTCGACTTCCCCGGCACGGAGCCGACCCTCACCGGCCACCAGGCCCTCGTGGAGATCGATTACCCCGAGCGGCTCCTTCCACTCGGCTGGCGGCGCACGGCCGGGGGGATGATGTCCTATGGTCCGATCCCCGGGCGCGTGGCCGTGTTGGAGTTCGACGGACCGCCGGCCCATCGCGATGCGCCCGTGACGGCGGCGGAGGTCGAGCGGAGCCTGCGGCGCGTCAGCGGGGCGGACGTGCGCATCACGGCCCTGCACTCGGCGACGCGCTTCAGCGACCACGCGCGGCTCGTGTCGACCTACCAGCGGGGGCGCGTGCTGCTGGCGGGGGATGCCGCCCACGTCCACTCTCCCTTCGGAGGGCAGGGGCTGAACCTCGGCCTGCTCGACGCGGTCAACCTCGGCTGGAAGCTGGCGGCCACGGTGCGGGGGCGCGCCCCCGACAGCCTCCTCGCCACGTACACCTCCGAGCGCCACCCGGTGGCGGCGCGCGTGCTCGACAACACCCGCGCGCAGCTCGCGCTCATGCGCCCCGACCCCCAGACGACCGCGATGCGTCAGCTCATGGCCGAGTTGCTGACCACCTACGCGGACGTCAATCGCCACTTCGGCGAGATGATCAGTGGCATCGCGACGCGCTACGACCTCGGTGATGAGGATCCGCTCGTCGGGCGCCTCATCGCCGATACCGAGCTGACGGTCGATGGAGAGCGCACGCGCCTGTACTCGCTGATGCGCGATGGCCGCGGGCTCATCGTCGATGGCGACGGCGTGGCATCCGGGCAAGGCGCCGCGTGGCCACCCCAGCTTCGAGTGGTGAAGGCTCCCGGAGCGCGCTCGATGCTGGTCCGCCCCGATGGCTGCATCGCATGGGCCGGGCGCGAAGGCGGGCTGCGCCCCGCGCTCGAGCGCTGGTTCCCGGCCCCCTGACGGTTCATCCCCGCGCTCCACCACGAGGCCGGGGTGCGAGCAGCGGCCCACACCCCGGCCCCTTTGGTCATCCCACCACGGCCGGCTGGCACGCGGCGGACAGCCACGCCACCGCGTCATCCCAGGGCAGGTCACGCTGCGAGCCATCGCGCATGCGCAGGCGCACGCCCTTGGACTCCACCTCGCGACCCCCCACCACCGCGAGGAACGCCACGCCGTCCTCGTGCGAGCCCAGGACCTTCTTCGACAGCGACTCATCGCGCACGTCCGCTCGCGCGCGGCAGCCCGCCAGCCGCAGCCGCGCCGCCAGCGCTTCCGCGTACGCGGCGGCCCCCGCGCCCACGGAGGCCACCACCACCTGCTCGGGCGCGAGCCACGCCGGTAGCGCGCCCCCGTGGTGCTCCAGCAGCATGCCGATGAAGCGCTCCAGGCTGCCGAACAGCGCGCGGTGAAGCATCACCGGGCGCAGGCGCTCTCCGGACGCCCCGGCGTAGTGCAGGTCGAAGCGCTCGGGCAGCACCAGGTCCAATTGGATCGTGCCGCACTGCCACGCACGGCCCAGCCGGTCCTTCAGCACGAACTCCAGCTTGGGCCCGTAGAAGGCGCCCTGGCCGGGCTGGTCCTCGTACTGGAGGCCCGCCTGCTTCGCCGCGGATTGCAGCCACGCCTCCGCCTGGTCCCACAGCGCGTCACTGCCGGCGCGCATCGCCGGACGGCTGGAGAAGGCCACCTGCACGTCGTCGAAGCCGAAGCCCGCGTAGAACGCCTTGAGCGAGCGCACGAAGCGGATCACCTCCGCCTCCACCTGCTCCGCCGCGCAGAAGATGTGGCCGTCGTCCTGCGTGAACTGGCGCAGGCGGAACAGCCCGTGCAGCGCGCCGCTGGGCTCGCTGCGGTGCACCAGCCCGAACTCCCCCAGGCGCAGGGGCAGGTCGCGGTGGCTGGGATTCATGCGCTGCACGAGCTGGATGTGGCCCGGGCAGCTCACCGGCTTGAGCGCCAGGTTCCGCTCGCCGTCAGGCAGGCAGAACATGTTCTCGCGGAAGTTCTCCCAGTGGCCGCTCTGCTCCCAGAGCGGTTGGGAGCACAGCTGCGGCGTACGGACTTCGCGGTAGCCCTCCTCGCGCATGCGCTGGCGGACGTGGTCCTCCAGCAGCCGGTACAGCATCAGCCCGCGCGGGTGCCAGAACACCATGCCCGGGGCCTCCTCCTGCAGGTGGAAGAGGTCCAGGCGCTGGCCCAGCGCGCGGTGGTCGTGTTCGTCGAGCATCGTCGTCTCCGTGTGTCGGTCGGGATGAAGCAGCCGGGGCCGGACACGGGGCGTGTGAGGTGCACGGTCGCCCCGGCCGGAACTCGGCGGGGCGGGAAACCGTGCGCTCGTCAGGCCACCGACACGCGCACCGAACCCACACCCGCCGAAGCGGTGGTGGTCTGGGTCGCGGTGGTGGTGATGACGAGGTTCACGCGACAACAAGTGCGCCTGAAGGCACGGAAAGTCAAGCCGTGCTCCGGGACAGGGCGCCTCAGCCCAACAGGGACAGCAGGCCGGCGAGCCCCACGAAGAGGTAGAAGAGCGACTCGCCCGCGATGAGGCCGCCGCCCACCAGCGACATGGTGCTCATGTCCTCCGGCAGCACCGTCTCCCCGGGCGCGGGCTCCTTCCGGAAGCGCTTGGACACGGTGTTGAAGGCGGACGTGAGGATGCCGCCGACGCCGAACCAGACGGCCGCGGGCAGCGCGATGAAGCCGCCGAACGCGTACGCGTAGGGACTGGCCAGCACCAGCGAGTCCATGGCCCAGCCCACGCCGAACCCCGTGCGCGAACCCTGCACGTAGCGCAGGTAGGCGGGGTGGCGGCGCACCACCTTGCGGATGACCTCCAGCGTGAAGCCGATGCCCAGGCCCACGAGCAGCGCCGTCACCTTGTGCGCGGACAGCGTGCCCAGGTCGCGGATGGCGCCCACGAACTTGTACGTCATCGCGGAGCTCCACTGGGCCACCTTCACCTCCGGGTGGTCCAGCTGGTTGACGGACAGCACCGGGTAGGCGCCCATGAACACGCGCGCCAGCACCACGCACAGCACCGCGCCCATGAAGATGCCCAGCACCTGGTAGCGGAACTGCACCACGCGGTTGGTGCCCAGGCGCCACCCGGTGGAGCGGTCCTGCTGCATGTCGCAGCCCACCGACGTGGAGATGAGCAGGATGGAGGACGCCATCAGGCCCACCAGCGGATCCTTCAGGCCCAGCAGCGACATCAGCAGCACCGACATCACGAAGGCGCTGGAGATGGGGTTGTTGTCGCTGATGCCGTATGCGATGCCGTTGATCAGCACGAACAACAGCGACAGCGCGAGCCCGAAGATGATGAAGCCCGCGGGCTGGTGCAGCACCTGCGTGGCCACCACGACGACGGCCGCGCCCCAGCCGACCACCCAGGCGATGAGCCGGGGCACGTTGACCTTCTTCCACGCGGGCTCGTCGTCCGCAGGGGCCTGCGCGCGGCCCCGGATGCGGTCCACCGCCTGCACCGCGAGCAGCGCCAGGTCCACCAGCGCCGCGCCGCAGATCATCGCCAGCGAGACGAGGAAGCCGATCTTCCGGTAGGGATCCTGGGGCCCCAGCCAACCCATGCGCTGCAGCGCGGGCGTGATGGCGAAGCCGATGACGCCCATGAGCATGGCGGGCACGGTGATGCGGCTGCCCACGACCATGCCGGCGCCCACCGTGGAGCTGCTGATGCCCAGCGCGGCGATGGCCGCCACCTTCTCCGTGAGCCACGCGGCCAGGATGCCCAGGCCGGTGCCGCCGCCCAGCTTCGCGATGGAGGCCTTGAGCAGGCGCTTGTCCGTGAGCGCGCGCAGGATGTTGGCCACCGCGTAGCCGGACGGGTAGTCCAACTGGAGCTTGTCCACCAGGAGCGGCGTGTAGAGCATGCCCACGCCCACGCCGAACATGCCCACGCAGCCCACGAAGAGCATCAGCTGCCATGCGGGCGGCTGGGGCATGCCCAGCCACACCATGGACTGGATGAGCACGGACATGGCGCACAGCGAGGCGACGGACGCGGCCATCGTCTGCATGTAGTTGGCGCCGTGCTTGCCCTCCGCGCCGTAGCCGTAGGTGACGACGCTGCCGAGGATGCCGGACAGCACCTGGCTGGCGACGAAGAAGCCCAGGCTGAAGTTCATGTACGACGCGGCCACGCCGCCCAGCGGGCCCAGGAAGAAGATGGCCACCGACGCGAGCAGCGCGTGATACTTCCACGTGCCCACGGCGGGCAGGAAGCGGAAGCGCGGCGCGACGGCGTCGGGCGCGGAGGAGCGGGGGACGGAAGGCTCCGGCAGGAGCGGCTCGGCGGGGTGGGCCATGAGTGTGGGAGGGTATCGGCCCCGCTGGAGGGCCACAACCCGTCCGGGCGCGAGCGGCCCGGCGGCCGGTCGCAAGCGCAAGCCCTTGCGAAGCCCCGGGCCGCCATGCGAGTCCGCACGCATGCGATTCACCCTGCACCGAGGCGTGAGCCTGGCCGTCCTCGCCTCCGCCCGCACGGAGGCCGACCACCACGAGGACCTGGGGTGCAGCATCCAGGGCCCCACCGCGCGGCCGGTGCGCCGCGCGCAGGTGCCGCTGAAGCGCCACATCGCCGCGCTCGGCCGCGAGGGGGCGTTGCGCGAGGCGGACGCGCTCATCCGCTGGCTGGAGGACACGCCGCGCTACGCCGCGCTCTGCCAGGGCACGAAGCGGCGCATGGGCCGGCGCGTGCTGCGCGAGGACGTCCTCTTCCCGGATCCGCTGCGCCACCGGCCGCGCGTGCTGCACCTGCGCCAGGGCTCGCTGGGGCTGGACGTGCCGGTGCGCGCGAAGGACTGGCCGGTGGTGGCGGACCTGTTCGCGTCGCTCGCCCGGGGCGCGACGCGCGAGGAGTTGGGCGCGCTGGCCGCCGCGCCCGTCGTGGACGGGCTGCTCGGGGAGCTGTCGCAGGCGGGCTGGCTCGCGCGCCATGCGGGGCCGGTGGCCGTGCCGGGGCCGGGCGCGCTCTTCGTGGGACACAACACGGTGCTGGTGTCGGGCAGGGAGGGGCGCGTGCTGGTGGACCCGTACTTCCGCCCCATGGGCGAGGTGGACCTGCCCGGTTATGGGCCGGTGCAGGCCGGAGACCTGGGCCGCGTGGACGCGGTGGTCATCACCCACTCGCATGGGGACCACTTCCACCTGGGCTCGCTGCTGCCGCTGCCTCGCGACACGCGCATCTTCGTGCCGGCGGTGGCGCGCGAGAGCCTCTTCTCCACGGACTGCGCGCTGCGGCTGACGCAGCTGGGCTTCACGCGCGTGGAGCCCCTGCGCTGGGGCGAGACGCGGCAGGTGGGCGACGTGACGGTGCACGCGCTGCCCTTCCATGGCGAGCAGCCCACCGACGGCGAGGGGCCCCATCCGGACCTCTTCAACGAGGGCAACACGTGGCTGGTGCGCTCCAAGGACTTCTCCGCCGCCTTCTTCGCGGACGCGGGCCATGATGTGCGCGGGGACATGGCCGCGGTGTGCCGCCGCGTGCGCAAGCAGCAGGGGCCGGTGGACGTGCTCTTCTGCGGCGTGCGCGGCTTCCGGCTGCCGCCCATCTTCTTCGGCTTCACCACGCTGGATGCGTTCCTGGTCAACGTGCCGCGCGGTGCGCTCACCACGCCGCAGCGCCTGATGGCGGGGCCGGAGGAGGCGCTGCGCTACGGCGCGCTCCTGGGCGCGCGCTACGTGGTGCCCTGCGCGGACGGCGGCGCCCCCTGGTACTGGCGCGAAGGCATGGGCCCCCGCTACGAGGGCTATCCGGGCGAGCCTGTCGCGGGCGCGAGCCAGATGGACGAGAACCCGGACGCGGATCCGTATCCGGAGCGGCTGGCCCAGGTGCGCAAGGAGCAGGGCAGTGGGCCGCGAGCGCTCCTCCTGCGGCCCGGCGAGTCCCTGCGCTGGCGGGGCGCGCGCAACCCGGAGGTGCTGAGCACGCCGGGCTTCGAGTGGCCCTTCGGCCACTGGCGCGAGGCCGGACCTCGGCCGCGCAGTGCGTCGCGGGCACGCCAGCGCGAGAAGACGTAGAGCGGCGGCTCCATGTGCGACACGAACGTGGGACACGGGTTGTGACCCGCCGGGTTGCGGCCCACGCCCGGCGATGAGCTCCCGCGCTCCGCTCCGCCGCGGCGCGGGCTTGACGTCCCCGGCCCGGAGCGCCCATGTCGTCCCATGGCCGCCGAGCTGGATGCCCACACCCGAGGTCGGACCGCGCGCGGGCGTCTGCGCGCACTCGACGCATACCTTTGCCACTTCGAGGCCCCGCTCCTCACGCGTGGGGACGGCCCCTGGGCCCGGGCGGTCTTCGTGGACGTGGGCTTCGGCGAGCACCCGTGGACCACGCTGGAGAGCGCCACCGCCTTCCGCGCGCTGAACCCGGAGCTGTCCGTGGTGGGCGTGGAGCTGGACCCCGAGCGCGCCGCGGCCGCCGCGCGCCATCACCCGGAGGCGCGCACGCACTTTCGCGAGGGCGGCTTCGCGCTCCCGCTGTCACCGGACGAGCCCGCCCGGCTGGTGCGCGCCATGAACCTGCTGCGCCAGGGCCCGCCGGAGCGCATCCCAGAGGCCCACCGCGCGATGTCGCGGCACCTGCTGCCCGGCGGGCTGCTCGTGGAGGGCTCGTCCGACACGGATGGCGCGGTGCTGGTGGCCCACCTGCTGCGCCGGACCTCCGGGGCGGAGGTCCCCGCGCGCGAGGGGCTCCTCTTCCACACCGACTTCTCCCGCGGCTTCGCTCCGTGGCTGCTGCGCGACTGGCTGCCCCGGGACCTGCGCCGCCGCGTCCGCCCTGTCGACCCCATGCACGCCTTCTTCCAGGCGTGGGAGGCGGCGTGGAAGGCCGCGCGCGAGGCGGGCCACACCGCGCCGCCGGAGGCCTTCGCGGAGTCCGTCGTGCGGCTCGCGCGGATGACCCCAGGGGTCGCCACGGACGCGGGGCTGCTGACCCGGGGCTGCCTGCGCTGGAGCCCGCCCGGCGGCACTCCGGCCTGAGCCCGGTCACTCCCGGGGGCTGTAATCGTCACGGGGGCTGATCCCAAGTGCGGCAGGAAAAAGGTATTCTCCCGGGAATCGGGCTTCCGGCGCCCCCCGAACCGCTGGAAGCAGACGGCTCGACATGAACAGGCACCTTCTGACGCTTCTCGCCGCGGCGCTGATGGCCAGCACCGCTGTCGCCGGCCCGTCGACCCCTGACCTCGGGGGCGGTCGTCTCGCGCAGCGCCCCCCTCGCCAATCCCGTCGTTCGTCGGCGCGCCCGCGCCGCGAGTCCGACACCGCGAAACTGGAGCATGAGATGGAAGAGGCCGTTTACTCCGATGATGCCCCCGCGGCCGTCATCGCTGCCCGGCCCCCCGCGTTGCTGTTCTCCGCCAACTTCTACGGCACCCTGGCCGCCGCCCGCTGTCTGGGCCGCCATGGCGTGGACGTGACGGTGGCGGACACGGGCCGGTTGGGGCCCGCCAGCTACTCGCGCTTCGTCAGCCGCCGCGTGCAGTGCCCGCCGGAGTCCCAGCCGGAGGCCTTCCTCCAGTGGCTGGTGGACTTCGGCCTGCGCGAGCCCGTCAAGCACGTGCTCTACCCGACGAGCGACGAGCTGGCGTGGCTCATCTCCGCGCACCGCTCCAAGCTGGAGGACCTCTTCCACCTCTACGACCCGGGCGTGGACGCGGTGTACGGCCTGCTCAACAAGCGCCGCCTCTATGAAGTGGGCACGGAGGTGGGCCTGCACCTGCCGCGCACCTGGTTCCCCCAGTCCGAGGAGGACCTGGAGCAGGTGCGCCGCGAGGCGAACTTCCCGGTGCTGCTCAAGCCCACCACGCAGATCCTCCACGCCACGCACCGCAAGGGCCAGCCGGTGTCGTCGCCGGACGACCTGGCGCGCGAGTACCGCGAGTTCGCGCGCGACACCTACGCGCCCATGCTCGTGAAGTTCGATCCGGCCGTGGTGAACCCCATGGTGCAGGAGTTCCACCCGGAGGCGGCGGAGGGCATCTACAGCCTCTCCGGCTTCGTGGACGAATCCGGTGAGCTCTTCGAGGCCCGCGCGGCGATGAAGGTCCTCCAGCGTCCGCGCCGCCTGGGCGTGGGCGTGTGCTTCGAGTCAGCGCCGCTGCGCCCGGACCTCGTCGCGGGCCTCACCCGGCTGTGCAAGAGGCTGGGCTACCACGGCGTCTTCGAGGTGGAGTTCATCCAGACGAAGGACTCCTACCTGCTCATCGACTTCAACCCGCGCTTCTACGGGCAGATGGGCTTCGACATCGCGCGGGGGCTGCCCCTGCCGCTGCTCGCGTACCACGCGGCCACCGGGGACCGGGACGCGCTCACGCGAGCGGTGGAGGACGCGCGCGACGCCTGCGCGGCGCACGAGGACGCGGTGTTCTGCAACCGCATCGCGCTGGAGATGCTGCTCAACCTCCAGCGGCTGTCCGGCGCGCTGCCCGCGGACGAGGCCCGGCAGTGGCGCCAGTGGTTCAACACCCACAAGGAGACGGCGGTGGATCCGCTCATCGACCGGGACGACATGATGCCCGCGGCGGTGGAGCTGGCCACCATCTCCTACGGCGCCGCGCGCCACCCCCGTGCCTTCCTTCGGATGATGGTGCTCAACCGCTGAAGGGCCGTCAGCCCGCGGCGCGAGGGGCCAGAGGCACCGGCTCATCGAAGGTGATCAGGTCCTCGTGCGTCTCCGCCCGGCGCAGGCGCCGCACCTTCCCGCCGTCCACGGCCACGATGGCCGGCTGCGGGAAGGAGAAGGACGTGCCGAAGGGCACGAAGTACGCGCCCGCGTCCATGATGGCCAGCGTGTCGCCCACCTTCAGCTCCGGCAGCCGCACCGCGTGGTACAGCGTGTCGGCCGGCGTGCAGATGGGACCCACCACCGTGTACGCGCGATGCGACGGCGCGGACGGCTGCTCCACGTGGAAGAGCTGGTGGTACTCGTTGCGCACGCATTCGGCGTGGTTGATGCCCATGTCGAGCACCGCCCACGTCCGCTCGCCGCCCTCCTTGAGCGCGTGCACGCGGCCCAGCAGCAGCTGCGTGTTGCCCGTCATCGCGCGGCCGGGCTCCAGGAAGATGCGCGGGCGCTTGCGGCCCTGCTTCGCGTAGTGCGCCTCCACCCGGGCCACCACCTTCGCCACGTACCGCTCGATGGAGAGCGCCGCCGCGAAGTCCGGCGCGGGCAGGTCGCGCTGGAACGTGAGGTTGAGCCGCCAGTCCCGCTGCTCGATGTGCTCCACCGTCGGCGTGCAGAGGCTGCCGCCCAGGTCCAGCACCTCCAGGTCCAGCCCCAGCTCGCGGTGCAGCGCGTCCGCGAAGTCCAGCACCGCGCCGACGAACGCCTCCAGCTCCGCCTCCGTGCGGATCAGCTCGCCCCGGTGCGCGTGCAGGCCCACCACGTCCAGGTTGCCCAGGGCCAGCGCCTGCCGGTACGCCGCCAGCGCCTGGCCCCCCGCGATGGGCGTGCCGAACTGCGACGTCCAGCCCGCCATCGTCGTCACCCGCACGGCCACGCGCGGGCGCTTGCCCAGCTCCGCCGCGTGGCGGGAGAAGACGTCCAGCTCCTCGCGGTGGTTCGCTGCCAGCAGGCCGATGCCCCGGGTGATGGACTCGCGGATGGACGCGTCCGACTTCACCGGGCCGTTGTAGACGATGCGCTCCGGCGCCACGCCCAGCTTGAGCGCGAGCCACAGCTCATAGGCGGAGATGACCTCCGCGCCCACGCCCCGCGCGTGCAGCGCGGACAGGACGCCCGGCACGGGGTTGGTCTTGTATGAGTAATACACCTCGCAGCCGCCCGCCGCGCCCGGAGGCACCGCCTGGAACGCGTCCGCGTTGCGGTGCAGCGCCGCCAGGTGCACCACGTGCAGCGGCGAGCCGTACTCCCGGGCCAGCTGGGCCAGCGACACGCCCTCCAGGAAGAGGCCCTGGCCGGCGCGCGACTCCAGGCTCCACGTCTCCGGGGGGAGGAAGGCTCTCGCGGGGGCCATCGCGCGCTGCACGACGGGGCCCAGGGTCTGCTTCAACTGGCGCTTGGCGGTTCCAACGAGACGACGACGCAGGCTCACGGGGAGAGGCCCTTTCAGGAATCGCTCAAGGCAGCTTGAGGGGGAGGTAGCGCGTGAGGCCGAAGCGGCCCTTCAGCGCGCGCGTGGCCACCTGCAGGAGCCGGTACTCCAGCTCGCCGTGCTCGCGCCGGTACTTGTTGTGGATGATGGCGTTGGACTCCGCCACGGACTTCTCCACCTTCGCTCCCGTCTTGCCCAGGTCGTTCATCAGCGACGGCTTGCCCACCCGGTAGTTGAGGATGGGCCGGTCCACGTAGACGTGGCCGTAGCGGCGGATGCCGCGCATGTAGAAGTCCACGTCCTCGTAGACGGGGATGTTGGGGTCGAACCCGCCCAGCGGCTGGAAGTACTCGCGGCGCACCATGCACGCGGAGTTCACGTACAGCGTGCCCAGGAACAGGATGTGCGCCACCGTCCACGCGCTGCTGGGCGTGGTGGCTCCCACCTTCGCCACGCGCTCGAAGTAGCTGCTCTTGTCCTCCAGCCACTCGGGGTCCTCGCTGAAGGGCACCACCCAGCCCACCGCGACGCCCGCCTCCGGCCGCGCGTCCAGCGCGGACACCATCGCGTGCAGCGCCCCTTCCGCGAGCGTGTCGTCGTCATCCAGGAAGTGCAGGTAGCGGCCCTTCGCCAGCGTGGCGCCGTGGTTGCGCACCAGCGCGGGGCGCCCCTTCGACGGCACCTCCTGCTTGAAGTAGCGCACGCGCGGATCGCCAATGCCCTGCACCGCGTCGCGGGCCGTGCCCTCCGGCGAGTCATCCAGGACGATCACCTCCACCTGGACGCCTTCTTGACGCAGCGCGGAGTGGATGGCCTCCACCACTTCCTTCTCGCGCTTGTACGTGGGCATCACCACCGAGACGTCGACTGGGGACATATGCCCCGGTTTATACCGGTGGCGCCCCACGACTGAGAAGCCAGCCAGGCCCCCCGCGCCCGGGGCATTCCGCCTCCGAGGGGCATTCCGCCCCGGTGCCCCCCTGTGTCCTCAGCTACCCGCCCGCTGTCCGGGGAAGCGAACGCGAACGGCGGGCTCACGGTGGTTCGGAACTTTCTACGTGCCCGTCATGAAGTGGACCGGAAGAAATCACGGTCGGAGCGCGACAGGGCTGCCACACCGTGGCTGCCGGGCCACGGGGTTTTCAGTAGCTGGCGATGGCGAAGTCGTACGCGTCCACGTCGTCCCGGCCATCCGCTCCGGCGGAGTACGGCGAGGCTTCGTCCTCCTCGGAAGGGGCGTCCTCCAGAGGGGCGCCGTCGGCCTCCTCCGGTTCCTGCGGCAGCCATCCGGGATGCAGTTCCTCGCGAGCCATGTGCGTGACTCCTCTTCCGCAAACGGTACGGCTTCACCCCCAGTCCTGCAGCCGTTGTGCCATTTCTGGTGACGAAGCGGCCCTCGTGCACGGGTCGCTTCCGACGGAGGGTGGGTCGCCGGACGGCCAGGCATGGCTTGACGCCGGAGCCCGGGGCCGACAGGAAGGGAACACCCCATGGCGGTCCTTCTGGCACATGAAATCGAAGACCCGCGCCCGTGCAGCTACCTGCCGGAGCGGGAGGCGTCCCTGGAGACGCTGGTGATGCGCAACGTCACGGCGCAGGAGTACGAGCACCTGCTGGTGCGCGGGTGGCGCCGCTTCGGGCCGCAGTACTTCCGGCCCGCGTGCGCGGCGTGCCACGAGTGCGTGTCCCTGCGCGTGCCGGTGGCGGGCTTCACGCCCAACCGCAGCCAGCGCCGGGCCCGCGCCGCGTGCGCGCACCTGCGCGTGGAGGTGGGCCCGCCGCGCGTGGACGAGGAGCGCCTGGCGCTGTACCGCGCGTGGCACGCGGAGCGGGAGTCGTCGCGCGAGTGGGCTCCATCCGAGCTGGGCCCGCGCGAGTACTCGCTCCAGTTCGCCTTCCCGCACCCGTCCGCGCGCGAGGTGGCCTGGTACGACGACACCGACCCGGCGGGCCCGAAGCTGGTGGGCCTGGGCATCTGCGACGAGACGCCGCACGCGTGGAGCGCGGTGTACTTCTTCTACGACCCGGCCTACGCGCGGCTGTCGCTGGGAAAGGCGAGCGTGCTGTTCCAGGTGGAGCTGGCGCGCGAGCGGGGCATCCCCTACGTGTACCTGGGCTACCGGGTGCTCGCGTGCGACTCGCTCCGCTACAAGGCCGGCTTCCGTCCGCACGAGCTGCTGGAGGGCCGCCCCGCGCTGGATGCGCCGCCCGTGTGGCGCGCCGCGGTTGACGCGCCAGAAGCCGCGGCTGACGCGCCAGAGCAGGAGCCGGCCCCCGCGCCGTTGGCGGCCGTCAGGAGCCGCTGAGCAGCGCCGCGTCGAAGAAGCTGCGCAGGTGGTGCGCGTACGCCTCCGGGGCCTTCTTCGCGTACTCGCCGTGGTGCGCGCCGGGCACCACCCAGTAGGACTTGGGTTCGCACGCGGCCTGGAAGAGTGCGTCCTGGAGGAACGCGGGCGCGTACTCGTCGACGTCGCCGTTGATCAGCAGGAGCGGCCGGCCCTTCAAGTCGCACAGGCGCTTCATGGGGTCCACCGCCTCCACGTCCACGCCGGACAGGCGCAGCGTCCAGAGCACCGGCTCGGCGCTCAGGGGCCCCCACTTGCCGTAGCTGTAGCGCGTGTCCGCCACCAGCGACGGGTACGCGCCCGCGGCGGCCACCGCCTTGAGCCGTGGATCCTCCAGCGCCCCGAGCATCGCGGTGGTGCCCCCCATGGAGAAGCCCAGGACGCCCAGACGGGACGGGTCCACGTCGTCGCGGTGGGAGACGAAATCCACCGCCGCGCGCAGGTCCTCGCGCTCGCGGTCGCCCCACGTCACCAGGTCGCCCTCGCTCTCGCCGTGGCCGCGCGAGTCGAAGAGCAGCACGCCGTAGCCCGCGCGTGAGAGCACCTCCGCCTCGAAGAGCATCTGCGTGCGGTTCTCCGCGAAGCCGTGCATCACCACCACCGCCGCGCGGTTGCGCGACGGCAGGTACCAGCCGCGCAGCGTCAGGCCGTCCCGCGTGCGCAGCGACACGTCCGCGCGCTCCGCGAGCGCCCCCGGCCCGACCGGCTTCAGCGGCTGGCGCGCGGGGTGCATTACGGCGCGCGCGGTGCGGACGTTGCGGGACGCGATGACGGCCGCCACCGCGAGCACGCCCACGAGGGCGAGCGCGATGAGACGGGCGGGACGGGGATGGATGGGTTTCTTCACGAGGATGGAATGTGAGCCTATACCCGGAATCCGGTCCCTGGCAGGAGGCCCCGGGCTCGTTGCGCTTCCAAGCAATGAGGCCCGAGCCCTGCCTCGCCTGGCGCACGTGGGGGTGCCCGGGCTGGAGGTGCTGACAATGACGCCCGATGTGTCGGTGGTGGTGCCCACCTTTCGCCGTCCCGCGCTGGTGGTGGAGGCCGTGCGAAGCGCGCTGTCCCAGGGGGACGACGGGGTGCGCGTGGAGGTGCGCGTGCTGGACGACAGCCCGGAGGGCTCCGCGCGCGAGCCCGTCCTGGCGCTGGGCGACGCGCGCGTGCATTACGTGAAGCGGGACGTGCCCACCGGCGGCAACCCCGCCACGGTGCGCAACGAGGGCTGGCCGCTCACCACCGGCCGCTACCTGCACTTCCTGGACGACGACGACCGCGTGGCCCCCGGCGCGTACCGGGCGCTCATGGTGGCGCTCGATGGGCACCCCGGCAGGGGCGTGGCCTTTGGCCGGGTGGCGCCCTTCGGTGACGACGCCGCGGTGCTGGCCCAACAGACGGCCTACTTCGAGGACGCGGCGCGCCGGGCCCGCGTGGCCGCGCGGCTCGGTTCGCGGCGCTGGATGGTGGCGAACATGCTGTTCCGCCCCACGGTGCTGGTGAACTCCGCGTGCCTCGTCCGCCGGGAGCTGTTGCCCGCGCTGGGCGGCTACGACACGCGGCTGCCCCTGGTGGAGGACGTGGACTTCTACCTGCGGGCCATCCGCCGCGGGGGCGCGGTGTTCCTGGACCGGGTGGTGCTGGAGTACCGCACGGGCGCGCCGTCGCTGATGCACAACGAGCGCGACGCGAGCAAGGCGGTCAGCGCGTACCGGCTCATCCATGAACGCTACCGGCGCGAGTGGGGCGCGGCGGAACACACCGCGCTCCGGCTGGCCGCGCGCACCTTCCTGCGGTGGCTCTGATGCGCCTGACCGTCGAACAGGTGGACACGGTGGAGGGGCTGCGCGCGCTGGGGCCGGAGTGGCGCGCGCTGGCCGCCCGGGTGGGGCAGGGGCTGCCCTTCGCCACCTGGGAGTGGAACGTCACCTGGTGGCGCCACTTCCGGGAGCAGCGCCGCAGCGTGACGGATCACCTCTTCGTGCTCGCGCTGCGGAGCGCGGAGGGAGCGCTGCGCGCCGTGGCGCCGCTCATGCGCACGGAGCGCCCGAGCTCGGGGCCGGTGCGCGTGCGGGTGCTCCAGTTCCTGGGGGCGGACCCCAACGTCACGGAGCTTCGCGGGCTCATCTGCGCGCCGGAGCTGGAGGCCCCCGCCTACGCGGCCGTCACGCGCCATCTGCGCGAGCACGCGTCCGAATGGGATTGGATCCTCTGGAACGGAGTGGACCTGCAGGGGCCGGCGGCGGCCGAGCTCTCCCGCATGTCGCCGCTCACGCCGGTGCATGAAGTGCCCGCGTACGTGCTGGAGCTTGCGCCCACGTGGGAGGTGTTCAAGGCGGGCCGCTCGCGCAACATCAAGGAGTCGCTGCGCAAGTGCTACAACTCACTCAAGCGCGACGGCCTGTCCTTCACCTTCCAGGTCGCGCGCACGCCGGAGGAGGTCGCCCCGGCGCTCGCCACGTTCTTCCAACTGCACCAGGCCCGCGCGGAGGCGCAGGACGCGGCGGTGCGTCACCGCGACGTGTTCGGCTCGGAGCAGGCCCGCGGGTTCCTCATGGACCTGTGTCAGGACTTCGCCCGGCAGGACGCGGTCCGGGTGTTTCAACTGTGTATTGGCGGGGCCGTGGTCGCCACCCGCGTGGGCTTTGTCCTGGGCGAGACCTTGTATCTCTACTATTCCGGTTATCTCCCCCGCTGGGGTGACTACAGCGTGATGACCACCACCGTGGCGGAGGCCCTGCAATACGGCATCTCGCACGGATTGAAAGTGGCACATCTGTCCTCGGGGAGGGATGTTTCGAAGCTGCGCTGGGGGCCCCGGGAGATCCTCAAGCACGACGCTGTTCAACTGTCTCCAGAGTGGCGGGGCCGCCTGGCCTTCGCTACCTATCGCAAGGTGCGTGAGCTATTGAGCAACGAGCAGCTCCAGGGGTGGGCCCGCCGGACGCTCGGACGCAGGGCGGGAGAATAAAAATCGTTTCTTACCGGGAATCCCAGACATTGGAATTGCAGGCGCGAGAGATGGCGGTCCCTGCCACCGGGCGGCGGCGCGTGTTGTTCACGCTCGTCTTCATGGGGACGGGCGGCATCGAGCGCTCCGTGTGCAACGTGCTGGCGGGCCTGGACCGGGAGCGGTTCAATCCCTCGCTGTTCTTCCACCACGGGCCTCCGCCGCCGGACACGCGCGGGCGCATCCCCGCGGACGTGCCCATCTCCTGGGGCGTGGGCGTGGAGGCGTACCGGCGGTGGGAGCTGCCGCGGATGTTCTGGCGGCTGTTCCACGAGGCGCGCAAGGCGGACATCATCGTCTCCGGACAGGAGGGGAGGGCGGCCCTGCTGGCGCGGATGGCGGGGGCTCTCCTGGGCAAGCCGGTGTTGGGGATGGTGCACTTCGACTGGGGGGCCTTCCACCGCGAGCAGCCCCGGCGTCAGCTGTGGGGCCTGAAGGTCCTGTACCCGGGCATGGACCGCATCGTGGCGTGCGGCTACGACTCCGCGAAGGCGTTCGCGGAGCTGGTGAACGTGGACCGCGAGCGGCTGGAGGTCATCCCCAACTTCGTGGACGCGAACCGCATTCGCGCCGCGGCGGACGCGCCCCTGCCCGCCTGGGCGGTGCCGGTGTTCCAGAAGCCGGTGGTCATCGCGGTGGGCCGGCTGGAGCCCCAGAAGTCGTTCGACGTGCTCATCCGCGCGCACGCCCGGATGCGGGCGGCGGGGACGGACACCCACCTGCTCATCCTGGGAGTGGGCTCGCTGGAGGCGGAGCTGAAGGCGCTGACGGCGGAACTCGGGGTGGGGTCTTCCGTGTTCATGCCGGGCTACGCGGACAATCCGCACGCGTTGATGCGGCGGGCCACGGCGTTCGCCCTGTCCTCGCGCTTCGAGGGTCTGCCCATGGTGATGCTGGAGGCGCTGGCCCTGGGCTGTCCCATCGTCAGCACGGACTGTCCCTCCGGCCCGGCGGAGGCGCTGGCCGGGGGGCGGGCAGGCGTGCTGGTCCCCATGGGGGATGACAGGGCCCTGGCCCAGGCGCTGACGCGGGTGGTGACGGACGAGGGCTGGCGCGACAGCCTGCGCCAGCGGGCCCTGGACCGGGCGGACGAGCTGTCCGCGGAACGGGCGCTCAAGGCCTGGGAGTCGCTGCTGGCGCAGGTTTGAAGCCGGTTCGCGCTCACTCCAGGGAGGGGCCCTGGGGGGACAGGCCAGGAAAACCTTGCCCCCCTGGTCCCGCTTCACGAGGATTCACACCCATCATGACGACGACGAACGAGACGCAGGGCCTGAACTTCCTCCAGGAGGTCATTGAGGAAGACCGGCGGACGGGCAAGCACGGTGGACGCGTGCACACCCGCTTCCCGCCCGAGCCCAACGGCTACCTCCACATCGGCCACGCCAAGTCCATCGTGCTGAACTTCGGGCTGGCGCAGCAGTATGGCGGCAAGTGCAACCTGCGCCTCGACGACACCAACCCGCTCACCGAGGACACCGACTACGTGGAGTCCATCCAGCGCGACGTGCGCTGGCTCGGGTTCGACTGGGACGACCGGCGCTTCTTCGCGTCCGACTACTTCGACCGGCTCTACGCCTTCGCGGAGCAGCTGATCTCGCAGGGCCAGGCCTACGTGTGCAGCCTGTCGCCGGAGGAGATTTCCCAGTACCGCGGGGACTTCACCACGCCGGGCAGGGACAGCCCGTACCGCACGCGCACGGTGGAGGAGAACCTGGACCTGTTCCGCCGGATGAAGGCGGGCGAGTTCCCGGACGGCAAGCACACGCTGCGCGCGAAGATCGACATGACGTCGTCGAACCCCGTGCTGCGCGACCCGCCCATCTACCGCATCCGGCACGCGCACCACCACCGCACGGGCGACACGTGGTGCATCTACCCGCTCTACGACTTCGCGCACTGCCTGTCGGACGCCATCGAGGGCATCACGCACTCCGTCTGCACGCTGGAGTTCGAGAACCGCCGCGTGCTGTACGACTGGATCGTCAACGCGCTCATCAAGGGCGACCGGCCCTACCAGTACGAGTTCGCGCGGCTGAACCTCACCTACACGGTGATGAGCAAGCGCAAGCTGCTCCAACTGGTGCAGGAGAAGCGCGTCTCCGGCTGGGATGATCCGCGCATGCTGACCATCAGCGGCCTGCGCCGCCGGGGCTACACGCCCGCGTCGCTGCGCGACTTCGCCAGGCGCATCGGCGTGAGCAAGTCCGACAGCCTCATCGACATGGGCGTGCTGGAGCTGAGCATCCGGGACGACCTCAACGAGACGGCGCCGCGCGCCATGGCCGTCCTGCGCCCGCTGAAGGTGGTGCTGGAGAACTACCCGGAGGGCCAGGTGGAGGAGCTGGAGACGGCGAACCACCCGAAGCGCGAGGACATGGGCACGCGCAAGGTGCCGTTCATGCGCGAGCTCTACATCGAGGCGGACGACTTCCAGGAGGTGCCGGAGAAGGGCTTCTTCCGCCTGGCGCCGGGCAAGGAGGTGCGCCTGCGCTCCGCGTACTTCATCAAGTGCGAGAAGGTCATCAAGGACGCGGCGGGCAACATCACGGAGCTGCGCTGCACCTACGACCCCGCGACGCGCGGGGGTGATTCGCCGGATGGCCGCAAGGTGAAGGGCACGCTGCACTGGGTGCCGGGCAACGCGCCCGTGGCCCAGGTGCGGCTGTACGACCGGCTCTTCTCCGTGGAGCAGCCGGACCGGGACAAGGAGAAGGACTTCAAGGAGTTCCTCAACCCGAACAGCCTGGAGACCCTCTCCCACGCGCGCGTGGAGCCGATGCTCGCGGACGCGAAGCCGGGCGACCGCTTCCAGTTCGAGCGCCTGGGCTACTTCTGCGCGGACTCGGTGGACTCCAAGCCGGGCGCGCCCGTCTTCAACCGCACGGTGACGCTGAAGGACTCGTGGGTGAAGGAGCAGAAGAAGTAGGCGGCTGCTGTCCGCGGTCACGTCTCGCGGAGCCTCGGGTGGCAGCGCCCGGGGCTTCTTCGTTTCCGCCCCTCCCCCGGGGGCGATGGTGGGCCTCGGCCCGCGGGGCCCATGCTGGAGCGGGCACTGCCGCCCTGTCTCCCGGAGCTCGTCCCTCCATGGCGCCCCACCCGCTGCCGCCGCCGACGTACGCCGAGGTGGATGCGATTGTCCGCATGGAGGACGCGCCCCTGCGCAACCTCCACATCACCCACACGTACTACGTGCTGAGGGTGTGCTTCGCGGGCGTGCTGGGGGAGGTGGATCAATCCTGGTGCGTCTTCGCCACCTGGGCGTCGAAGACGGCGGGGGCGTTCATCCGCAAGGAGATGGTGGCCTCGCTGGAGCGCGACATGCTGTCCCGCGCGGACGCGGTGATGCGCGGGCTGGGCGTGACGCAGGCCCGGCTCCTGGGGTCGTGGGGCCTGCCGTCGGGCGTGGCCACCGTGGTGACGAGCATCATGGATCCGGTGATGAGCGCGGTGGCGGAGCACGTCGCGCGGGGCAACCTGTGGGTGTTCCAGGAGCTGGGCCCGCTCTACACGGCGATGCTGGACCACTTCACCGGCCCCGGCGCGACGAGCCCCGCCGCGCTGGAGCGCGTGCTGGCGCGGCTGAAGCCGGGGCCGCTGGAGTCCGGGGGCCAGGACCTGCTCATCCGCGCGGTGCGCGCGTACCACGAGGCCTTGAGCCTCCCGCGCGCCAAGGACCGGGCGGAGCGCGTGTTCCTGGCCAACGCGCTGGTGGGCTACCACGAGCAGACGCGGCTCCAGGAGCCCATCATCGGGGCGCTGCGGGCGCCGCTGAAGGCGCTGTTCCTGGACCACCTGCGGGAGCTGCTGCGGGGCAGCAGGATGCCGGAGACGTGGCTGCTCGCGGCCTTCACGCCCGTGGCGGACCAGCTGGAGCGCTGCTGGCGCGAGCTGATGACGCGCGAGCTGATGACCCTGGAGCTGCCGGACCGCGCGCTGCGGTTGGGCGAGGACATCCCGGCGCTGACGCCCTCGGCGGACTTCCCGGCGGACCTCATGAGGCTGGAGCACCCGGAGCTGCGCGCCCTGATGAAGCAGCTGGACCGGACGCCGGACGACACGGCGGGCAGCGCGGCGCGGGACTGGGGCTCGTTGAAGGACCGGATGAACCTCGTCGTGGACCTGTTCCGCTCCCGCCAGCAGGACCGCGTCCTCTCCCAGCCGCCCTTCACGCCCGCGCAGGTGGAGGCCTTCCAGCAGGGCCGGATGCCCGCCGGGAGGTTGTGAGCCGGGCTAGGAGCCGCGCGGCGCCTCGCGGGTCATCTCCACCATGGTGGGGCGCCAGCCCAGGCGCGCGAACAGCCGTTGCGCGGCTTCGTTCTTCGCGGCGGTGTGGAGCACGACGCGCGGCGCCCCCAGCTCCGCGAGCCGCTCCACCATGGCCTCCGCGAGCAGCCGGCCGGTGCCGGTGCCGCGCGCCTTCTCGTCCACCCAGATGTCGTGCAGCGCGCCGTGCCGGTCGAGGAGCATGTTCCAGTCCACGCCCTCCAGCCGGCCGTAGCAGTAGCCCACGACCTCGCCGTCCAGCTCCGCCACGAGCACCACGGCCTCCTGCGGACGGCGCGCCTCCTTGCCCAGCCACCAGCGGTAGCCGGACTCCACGTCGTCCGGGACCATGAAGCGTCGGGGGTCGAAGCCGTGGTGTTGACGTGCGAGCGCCGCGCCCATGCGGCCAAGGGCGGGCGCGTCCGGGTCCTTGGCGGGGCGGATGGTGACGGGCATGCGTTCTCCAGGAGGCAGGTCTTCCGCCCCAACTTGCGCACCGCGGGCCGCGTCTGTCGAAGGCTTCTGGAGGAAAATGCCCGCCCGGCGTTGCCTAGCGGGCCTTCGCGCGCATCTGGGGCACGGTGCTCTTGCCGTCTCGCGCGCTGGTGCGGGCCATCTCCAGGAGGCCCCAGCCGGCCACGAGGGCGAACACCGCGCCGACCGCCGTCACGATGTAGTTCACGAAGCCCGTGTCGCCGCACTGGAGGCACGCCACGGACGGGTCCCCCGGCTCGTAGTGCAGCGTCACCGGAGCGCCGGCCACGTAGTGGCGCGACACAGCCTGCGCCTCCGCGAGCCCGCCGGAGCCGTGGCCGTCGAAGGCCACCGTGTCGGAGGTGTAGGGCACGCCGTTCACCTCGTAGCGGTAGCTCACGTCCGGGCGGAAGCTCACCGCGCGCTTGCTGCGCAGCGTCTCCACGCGGGAGCTGACCACGGTGCCCTGCACGGTGGGCCAGTCCTTGCTCGCCTTCGAGCGGTACACCATCCGCCCGCCCGCGAACGCCAGCGCCACGCCGAAGCCCAGCAGTGCCAGTCCCATCAGCCACTTCATCATCGTTCGAGTCCTTGCTTGCCGACCGCGCGGTCCGGGCGCGGAAGACGAAACCCCCAGGGATTGCAGCCACCGGGCCAGGGCCTTGCGCCTGGAGGCACGGGGCCGCGAGGCGGGGCAGATTTCCCCACGAGGGGCAATTCGCCCCAGTAGACTCCGGAGCCTCCATGCCCGCACTCGCCCCAGAGCTCGAAGTGGCCCGGCGCATCGCGCGCCAGGCTGGTGACATCCTCCTGCAGGTCTACGCCACGGACTTCTCCGTCACGGACAAGGCCGGAGGCGCGGGGCCCGTCACGTTGGCGGACGAGCGGGCCAACGCCTTCATCGTGGGCGAGCTGCGCAAGGCCTTCCCCTCGGACGGCGTGGTGGCGGAGGAGAGCGAGGACGCCTCCGACGCGAAGCGCTTCAATCGCTGCTGGTTCGTGGATCCGCTCGACGGGACGCAGGAGTTCGTCAACCGCAACGGCGAGTTCGCCATCCACATCGGCCTGGCGGTGGAGGGCCGGGCCGCGCTGGGCGTCGTCTACCGCGCGGTGGGGGACGTGCTGTACTCGGGCGTGGTGGGCGAGCAGGGCCATGTCGAGGACCCGCGGGGGCGCCGCGCGCTGCGCGTGTCGGACGTGGCGGACCCCGCGGCGCTGCGGCTCGTGGTGTCGCGCTCGCACCGCTCGAAGACGACGGACGCGGTGGTGCAGCGGCTGGGCATCACGAAGGAGACGGAGTCCGGTTCGGTGGGCCTCAAGTGCGGCCTCCTGGCGGAGGCGCGCTGCGACCTCTACGTGCACGTGAGCGACAAGAGCTACCGCTGGGACAACTGCGCGCCGGAGGCCGTCATCCGCTCCGCGGGCGGCGTGCTCACGGACCTGGCGGGCGACGCGTACCTGTACGACGGCTCCGAGCTCCAGAACCGCCGCGGCCTGCTCGCGTGCAACGCCGCCGCCTTCGACAAGGTGCTGCCCGTCGCCTCGCAGGTGGCCCGCGAGGCCGGCCTGCTCAAGTAGTCAGGGCGCTTCGGCCGCGCGGCGCAGCTCGCCGTACAGCCGCGCCAGGTCCGGCAGCTGGTAGCTGGCGTTGAGCCCGCTGGGATTGGGCAGCACCCACAGCCGCGTGCCACCCAGCGTCTGCTCCTGCGGTCCGAACCTCGCCTTCGGCCGCGCGAAGGCGGTGCGGTACGCGCCCAGCCCCAGCACCGCGAGGTACCTGGGGCGGTAGCGCTTCACCTTGCGCTCCAGTGACTTCGCGCCCCCCGCGTACTCCTCCGGGGCCAGCATGTCCGCGCTCGCGGTGGCCCGGTCCACCACGTTGGTGATGCCCAGGCCCAGGGCCAGCAGCTCCTCCTGTTCGGACGGGTCCAGGCGGCGCGGCGTGAAGCCCGACGCATGCAGCGAGGGCCAGAAGCGGTTGCCCGGCCGCGCGAAGTGCACGCCCACCACCGCGGAGTAGAGGCTGGGGTTGATGCCGCAGAAGAGCACGCGCAGGCCCGGGGCCAGCAGGTCCTTCATGGTGCGGCCGGTGGCGGCGAACAGCTCGTCCTTCGTGGGGCGGTGGAGCTTCATGGCGCGGGACATCCCGGCCGGAACCTAGCGGGTCGGGTCGCACATCGCACGGTGATGCGCCCGGACGCGCACCGGGCAGGGGAGGGGACGGACGCCTTTCCCCGGCGACAGCGCCCGGCCCACCCGGGCAGAGTCCCGCTTCGTGTCCGCTTCGACTCCGTCCGCTTCGCACCGGCTCATGCCCAGGCACTGGGTCGCGCTCGCCGTGAGCGTGGTGCCGCTCGTGCTCTACGCGGCCTTCTCCAGCCGCGAAGGCGACCTGCCGCTGTACTTCCAGACGTCCCGCGCGTTCCTGGACGGCGCGGTGCCCAACCGCGACTTCCGCTTCGAGTACCCGCCCTACGCGATGCTGTGGTTCGTTCCCGCGGCGTGGTTGGGCGGCGACGTGCGCGGCTTCGTCGTCGCGTTCGGCCTGGAGCTCACGCTCTTCGACGCGTTCATCAAGTGGCTGCTGCTGTCGGAAGGCGTGCGCCGCTGGGGCACGGCCCGGCGCGCGTGGGCGCCGTTCGCGGCGTACTTCGTCGTCGGGTGGATCCAGAGTGTTCACGCCCTCAAGCGCTATGACCTGATTCCGGCCGCGCTCGCGCTGGGCGCGCTGGTGGCCCTGATGCGCCGGCGCGAAGGCTGGGCGGGCGCGGCGCTCGCGGTGGGCACCGTCACCAAGCTGTTCCCGGCCGTGCTCGTGCCGCTGGCCCTGGCCGTGAGCTGGCGCCGGGGCGCGAAGCCCACGCGGGCCCTGGTCACCGGCCTGGTCGCGGGCGTGCTGCCGCTCCTGCCGCTGAGCCTCGTGTGGCCGTGGTGGCGGTTCGCGTCCTTCCACGTCGAGCGGGGCCTGCAGGTGGAGGCCTTCTCCGCGGGCCTGCTCTGGGCCGCGCACCTGCTGGGCTTCGCCGACGTCCAGTGGGTCCATGCCCCCGCCGCCTACGAGCTGCACGGCGCGGCCGCGGAGGCCGTGCGCGACATCACCCGGAAGCTGTGGGTCGTGGGCTCGCTGCTGGCCGCGGCGGTGTCGGTGCGCGCCGCGTGGCGCAGGCCCCCGGTGCTCATCGAGGACGTGGCCCGGCTGGCGCTGGTGCCGCTCGTGGCCTTCGTCATCCTCAACCCGGTGCTGAGCCCGCAGTACCTCATCTGGCTCACCGGGGCCGCCGCGCTCGCGCTGCTGTCCGGCGCCGTGGGGCCGTCCGCCGTGCTGCTCGTGGCCGCCGCCATCACCCGGGGCCTCTTCGCGGGCAGCACCTACCGCACGGGCTTCCAGCCGTCCTTCACGGTGCTGCTCCTGGCGCGCAACGCGATGGTGCTGGGCGTGGGGCTCGTCTGGGCCCGCGAGGCCTGGCGGCGGGGACGCCCCGCGCCGGTGAGCGGGGCGTCCGCGGACGTGGTCCCTCATTCCGGGCCTTGAGGCTCCGGGAGGGCGGGCTCACTGCTCCTTGAACTCGCGGCCCAGCACGCGCTGCTTGCGCATGCGGCTGAGCGCGCTCAAGGTGATGGACGGGATGAGCCGGGGCCCGATGCGCGCCAGCATGGACCAGGTCCACCACCAGTAGTTGGTGGCGATGGCGTCCTCCACGGTGAGCACGCGGTGCCACCAGCCGTACGGCAGGAAGAGGATCTCCCCGGCCTCCAGCACGAAGTCGTAGTCGGGCCGCTGGCCCCCGGGCAGCTGCTCCGGGAATCCGCCGTCGGGCGCCAGGTCGTGCTCGCTCATCACCGACCAGACGTGGCCCAGCTTCGTGGGCCTCAGGTCCTTGTCGCGCCGGGGCGAGTACAACTGCCACTGCTTGCGGCCCACCATCACCGCGTGCAGGTTGTGGGCGCGGTCCAGGTGCAGCTGGGTGAAGCAGCCCTTGGGGCCCATGAAGAAGAGCTGCTCGGTGAGCCGGTGCGGGACGTCGTAGTCCTGGAAGCGCACGTCGCCGCGCAGCTGGGGGAGGATGCGGAACATGTCGTTGCCGATGAGGTAGCCCGCGTCCTTCGCGCCCGGGCCCTTCACCGTCTGGACGTACTCGCGCAGCGTCTGCTCGCGCACCCGGCCCACGCGCTCCACGCCGCCCCCGTCCTTGCGGCTGTAGCGCAGCCACTCCACGGGGACGCGCGTCTCGCCCAGCTCCCGGGCGAACCAGTCGAAGGTCCACTGCTTCTCCGCGGGCCAGCCCTTCATGCCGTCGGTGAGGATGACGGGCAGGTCGTCGGCTTCCAGCGCGTCGAAGAAGGCCCGCCGGTTGTCGGCCGGCAGCGCCCTGCGCGCCGGCGAGCGCGCGGCGTCGCCGGTGAGGGGCGTCGCGGTGCTCATGACGCCTCCGCGGCCGGAGCGCCCTTCGTGGCGTCGCGCTGCATCCGGTCGAAGTTGTCGTCGATGCCGTGGCGCACGTCCGCCAGCATGTGGATCTCGAACTCCTGGTACGCGAACGACGGCCACGCGCGCAGCAGCGACAGCAGGGCCTCGTGCGAGTCCGCGTTGATGATGCACAGCCCCATCTTGGGCAGGACGTAGTAGGCGCAGTCCATGGTGCGGTCCATGAGCCGCGCCTCCACCCACGCGCGCACGGCGCGGTTGAGCGCGACGGGGTCCGGGGGCTGGACGCCGGAGGGACGGTCCTTGACGTAGACGAGGTACTTCATCGGTGTGGCTCCTGGGCTTGCGGATGAGGGGATGCGGGACGTTTCACGAGGCTCCGGCGCAGGTTCTGGATGAGCCCGCGCGGGGTGTTTCGCAGGAAGAAGTGGTCGCCCAGGAAGGTCTGGGTGGCGAAGCGGCCGGTGCTCAGCTCGCGCCACGCCTCCGTGGCGTCCTCGGGGACGTAGTCGTCGATGCCCCGGAAGGCGGACACGGGACACGTCAGCGGCGGCCCCGGCTGGAAGCGGTAGGACTCGCACAGGGCGGTGTCCGCCAGCAGGGTGCCGCGCATCAGCGCAAGCATCTCCTCCGCCATCTCCCCGGACAGCGACAGCGCCGCGCCCAGGCGCCGGGCCTCGGCCACGTCGATGTCGTGGGTGGACGGCGTGGCCGGCGCCGTCGCGAGCGTCTGGGGCGCGCGGTAGCTGGCGACGAAGAGGTGCAGCGGCGCGGGTAGCCCCCGCTCGCGCAGCGCGCGCGCCAGCTCATAGGCGAGCAGGGCGCCCATGCTGTGCCCGAAGAGGGCGAAGGGCTTGTCCGGGAGCGCGGAGACGACGTCCACCAGCAAGTCCATCATCCGGGGCAGCTCGCGCAGCGGCGGCTCGCGCAGCCGGTTCTCCCGGCCGGGCAGCTGCACGGGACAGACCTCGATGTCCGGTCCCAGCTCCTTCTGCCAGGCGCGGAAGAGCGAGGCGCTGCCGCCCGCGTGTGGCAGGCAGAACAGCCGCGCCCACGCGGACGGCGGGGGCTCGTGGAAGGCCAGGCCCCGGGAGGGCGCCGTCGTGCTCATGACCGGGCCTCGTGCGCGACGGCGTGGGGCGCGGGCCTCGCGGGGGCGCGCAGCACCTGGTGATACACGGCGAGGTTCGCGGCGACCATGCGCGGAAGGTTGAACACCTCCACGACGCGGCGCTGTCCCGTCTCCCCCATGCGGCGGGCCCGGGCGGGGTCCGCCAGCAGCTCCAGCAGCGCGTCCGCGAACGCGTCCACGTCCACCTCGCGGGGGCCGCCCGGCGCGCCCGGCTTCACGGGGACGATGAGGCCCGTCTCTCCGGGCACGACGATCTCCGCGGGGCCTCCGGAGTCCGTGACGACGAGCGGCAGGCCCGAGGCCATGGCCTCGATGACGGTGTAGCCGAAGGGCTCGTACAGCGAGGGCACCACCGCGATGTCCGCGATGCGGTGGAGCAGGCCCAGGTGCTCGCGCGGCAGCTTGCCCAAGAGCTTGATGCGGTGGAGCAGCGGCGCGTAGCGCTGGGACAGCTCCTGCACCATCTTCGTGGACTCGCGCGAGTCGGTGCCGCCCGTGAGCAGGAACCGCACCTGCGGCCGCTTCGCCAGCACCCGCTCCGCCGCGCCGAAGATGGCGCTGATGCCCTTCATCTGATGGAGCCGGCCCGTGTAGAGGACGATGGGGTCCTGGGGCGTGGCCACGGTGGCGCGCAGCCGCGCGTAGTCGTCCGGCGAGTGGGATGGCTTGCGGAAGGGCTCGGCGTCCATGGCGCAGTGGATGGTGTGCAGCAGCGCCGGGGACAGGCCGTACGTCTCCTGGATGAGCCGGCTCATGGACGCGCTCACGGAGATGATGGGGTTGGAGCCGTCGTAGAGGCTCCGCTCCTCCTCCAGGATTTCGGGGTCGGGCGTCTGGCCCCACCAGCGCTCGGCGGGCTCGGAGATGTAGTGGCTGGTGCCCAGCACGGGCACGCCGGCCTCCTGGCCCAGCGCCCGCGCGGCGCGGTGCGTGTGCCACTGGTGGAAGTGGATGATGTCCGGCTTCGCCTCGCGCAGGCGCTCGCGCGCGGCGCGCAGCAGGTCCTCGTTGAAGAGGCGGAGGCCGCCCACGAGCGACAGCTTCGCCGCCTGGGACAGGCTCTCGCGGCTGGGCGGCACCAGGTGCACCGTGAGCCGGGGCTCGCGCAGCACCGCGGGCTCGCCCGGCGTGTACGCGACGACCTCGACCTCGCAGCCTTCCTGCACCAGGCCGCGCGCCAGCTCGTACACGTACGTGCCCACGCCGCCGGCGATGTTGGGCGTGTACTCCATGGCCAGGATGAGCGCCCGGATGGGCGGGGAGTTGGGAGGAGCCATGTGTGTCGTCTCTCGCTCTCTACGGCGTGCGGGGCGCCGCTTCCTTCCGGGTGGTCAGCTCCTCCAGCACTCGCAGCAGCGCGGCCACCTCCGGGTCGCTGTGCCCGGGGTGGACCCGCTGCCGTTCGACGAGGGCCGCGAGCCGGTGGATGGTGGGGGCCTCGAACAGCGCTTGCAGCGGCAGGGCCGCGCCGAAGGTGTCCCGCAGCCGGCCCACCAGCGTGGTGGCCAGCAGCGAGTGCCCGCCCAGCGCGAAGAAGTCGTCGTGGACGCCCACCGGCCGCACGCCCAGCACCTCCTCCCAGACGCGCGCCAGGGCCCGCTCGTCCTCGGTGGAGGGCGCCACGAACTCCGTGCGCAGCGCGGGGCGCGTGTGGCCCGGGTCCGGGGCGGCCTCGGGGGCCTCGGACGCCCGCGCCTCCTCGGGCGCGTGCGCGGCCGCGTGCGTGCGCGGGCCGTCCGGCGACACCCAGTAGCGCTTTCGCTCGAAGGGGTAGGTGGGCAGGGACACGCGCTGGCGGGGCGCGCCCGCGTGCACGGCGGCCCAGTCCACGTCCACGCCCGCCATCCACAGCCGCCCCAGCGCGGCGCGCGCGACGAGCGCGTCCGGCGTCTTCTCCTCCGGGTGGGGCAGGGACGTCACGGTGGTGGCGGGGACGCGCAGGCCGGTGTGCCGCGACGCGAAGGTGGCGAGCGTCCGGCCGGGGCCGACCTCCAGCAGCACGGGGCTCGCGCCCAGCGTCTGGAGCCCCGCCGCGAAGCGCACCGGCTGGCGCAGGTGGTTCGCCCACGCGGTGGGGTTCGTCGCCTCCTGGGCCGTGACCCAGGTGCCGGTGACGTTGGACAGGTACGGGATGCGCGGCGCCGACAGCCTCACCCGGCGCACCCGCTCGGTGAAGGGCGCGAGGATGGGGTCCATCAGCTGCGAGTGGAACGCGTGGGAGGTGTGCAGCGGCCGGTGCGCGACGCCGCGCGCCTGGAGCCGGCCCTTCAGCCCCTCCACCGCGTCCACCGGCCCCGCGACCACCGTCAGGCCCGGCGCGTTCACCGCCGCTACCGACAGCCGCGCGTCCAGCAGGGGGGCCAGCTCCTCCTCGGCCAGCGCGACGGAGAGCATGGCGCCCGGCGGCAGCTCCTGCATGAGCTGACCGCGCGCGGCCACCAGGGCCAGCGCGTCGTCCAGGCTGAACACGCCCGCGAGGCACGCGGCCACGTACTCGCCAATGCTGTGGCCCACCATCGCCTCCGGCTGGATGCCCCAGGACATCCACAGCTTCGCCAGCGCGTACTCGATGGTGAACAGCGCGGGCTGGGCCAGGCGCGTCTGCCGCAGCTGGGCGGCGGCGGCCTCCTCATCCCTGGCGGCCGGGTAGAGGACCGTGCGCAGGTCCAGGCCCAGGTGGGGCGCCAGCTTCGTCGCGCAGGCGTCCACCTCCGCGCGGAAGGCGCGCTCGCCGCCGTACAGGCCCCGGCCCATGCCCACGTGCTGCGAGCCCTGGCCGGGGAACATGAAGACCACGCCGCGCCGCGAGCGCTCCTCGAACTCCGTGAGCAGGCGCGACGGGTCGCCCAGCGCGGCCAGCGCGTCCTCGCGGCCCTGACACACCACCGTCCGGCGGTGGGCGTGGCGGCGCCGGCCCACCTGGAGCGTGTGGGCCACGTCCGCCAGCGCGAGGTGGGGGTGGGCGCGCAGGTGCTCCGAGAGCCGCTCCGTCTGCGCCGCGAGCGCGGTGGCCGTGCGCGCCGACAGCACCAGCACCTCCGGCGCCTCCGCCGCCGCGGGCCGGGGGGCGCGCGCGGGGGGCTCCTCCAGGATGACATGGGCGTTGGTGCCGCCCATGCCGAAGCTGCTCACGCCCGCGCGGCGGGGGCCGTGGGGGGAGGCCTTCCACTCGCGCAGCGCGGTGTTGACGTAGAAGGGGCTCTTCTCCCAGGGGATGTTGGGGTTGGGCGTGTCGCAGTTCAGGCTGGGCGGCAGCTTGCGGTGCTTGAGCGCGAGCGCCGCCTTGATGAGCCCCGCGATGCCCGCGGCCGCGTCCAGGTGGCCCACGTTCGCCTTGAGCGAGCCCAGCGCGCAGGTGCGCGGCCCCACGGCCTCGTCACCGAAGGCGCGCGTGAGCGCCTGGACCTCGATGGGGTCGCCCAGCGGCGTGCCCGTGCCGTGCGCCTCCACATAGCCGATGCTGCCCGCGGACACGCCCGCGTTGCCCAGGGCCTCGGAGATGACGGACGCCTGGCCCTCCACGCCCGGGGCGGTGTAGCCCACGCGCGCGCCGCCGTCGTTGTTCACCGCGGAGCCGCGGATGATGGCGTGGATGGGGCTGCCGCTCGCCAGCGCGTCCTCCAGCCGCTGCAACGCCACCACGCCCGCGCCGCTGCCGAAGACGATGCCGCGCGCGTGCGCGTCGAAGGGCCGGCAGTGCCCGTCCGGGGAGAGGATGCCGCCCTCGACGTAGCGGTAGCCGCCCTGGATGCCCAGGTTGATGGACACGCCGCCCGCCAGCGCCACGTCGCATTCGTGGTTGAGCAGGCTCTGACACGCGACGTGCACCGCGACGAGCGAGGTGGAACAGGCGCTCTCCACGTTGAAGCTGGGGCCCTTCAGGTCCAGCTTGTAGGAGGCGCGCGTGGTGAGGAAGCTGCCCGCGTTGCCCAGGTTGAGCTGGAGCGGATCCGCCGTGCGCATCAGCTCCGAGTTGCCCAGCAGGTTCAGCACCAGGTAGGTGCTCAGGGCCTGGCCGCCGAAGACGCCCACCAGCAGGTCCTCCGGCGGGGACGCGTGACCGGAGTCCTCCAGGGCCTCCAGCGCGCACTCCAGGAAGAGGCGGTGCTGCGGGTCCATCAGCTCCGCCTCGCGCGGCGTGTAGCCGAAGAAGGCCGCGTCGAAGCCGGCGACGTCCTCCAGCCGGGAGGCCACCTTGATGAACCGGGGGTCCGCCAGCGCCGCGGGGGCCACCCCCGCCTTGAGCGCCTCCTCGTCCGTGAGGGGCTCGATGGACTCCACGCCGTCGCACACGTTGCGCCAGAACTCCTCCAGGGAGCGGGCTCCCGGGAAGCGTCCGGCCATGCCGACGATTGCGATCTCCGTACCTGCTGGGGTCTGGGACACGGGATGTCGTTCCTTGGATGGGGTTCAGCGGCCCGTGGGGCGGCGCTGCTGCAGCTGTTCGCGGCGGCGAGCACCGCGCCCGCGCCGGTCCTGGGCCGCGGGCGCGGCCGACGCCTGCGGCGTGAGCAGCCGGGCCATGGCCCCCAGGGTGGGATTCTCGAAGAGGGCCACGACGGGCAGGTCCCGGTCGAAGCGCCGCTTCACCTCATGGAGGACCTTCAGGCCGATGAGCGAGTTGCCCCCCAGCTCGAAGAAGTTCTCGTGCAGGCCCACCTCCTCCACGCCCAGCAGGCGCTGCCAGATCTCCATCAGCGCGCGCTCGGCGTCGTCCAGGTGGACGGGGGCCTCGCCGGGGACCGCGTCGGAGGGGGCCCCGCCCATCAGCGTGTCCAGCAGGGCCGCGCTGCTGGCGATGGCCGCGCCCAGCTCCCGCGTGGAGACGATGATGCTGGGGCTGGGGTGGGCGAGGACGCGCTCGAAGACGTCCACGCCCTCCGCGGACGTGAGCGCGTGCGCGAGCGTGGCGTCGCGGAGGCCCCGGGCCGCGTCGGGCAGGGCGGTGGAGACGGCCTGGCCCACCTCGCGCCAGGTGTCCCAGCCCAGCGACAGCACCTTCGTGTCCCCCTGGAGGGCGGCGTGGTGGGCGAAGGCGTCCTGGAAGCCGCACGCGGCGCAGTGGTCGATCTGCCCGGGCTCGGCCGTGTACGCGGTGCGCGAGGAGCACAGCAGGAAGAAGTCGAGCGGCACGCCGCGCAGCAGCTCATGCAGCACCCACGTGCCCAGCACCTTGGGCCTGAGCACGGCGTCCACCGCGTCACGGGTGCGCAGCTGGGCCAGTCCTCCGGCGGGCACGCCCGCGGCGTGGATGACGCCATGCAGGGGGCCGAACGCCTCGCGAGCGTGGTGGAGCACGCGCGCCATCTGCTCCGAGGAGCCCACGTCCGCTTGGAGCACGAGCACCTCCGCGCCCAGCGCCTCCAGCGCCAGCACCTGGCGGATCCGCTGCGCCGTGGCGTCGTTCGCGGCCGAGGACGCGAGCCAGCCCTCCCAGGTGGCGCGCTCCGGCAGGGCGCCGCGGCCCACCAGCACCAGCCGCGCCTGCACCTGGCGGGCGAGGTGCTCCGCCAGCACCAGGCCGATGCCGCCCAGGCCGCCGGTGATGAGGTACGTGCCGCGCGGGCGCAGGCGGGAGGCGTTGGGGGCGGGGGCCTCCATCCGCACCGGCTCGAAGGTCTGCTCCCACCGGTAGGCCCCGCGCAGCGCCGTGATGCCGTTGGCGGGCGCGGCGGACACCTCCACGGCCAGGCGCGCGGCCAGGGCCTGGAGCGCGTCGGGGCTGACGGCGGGCTCCACGTCGATGGCCTGACACGTCAGGCCCCGCACCTCGTTGGGCAGCACGCGACACGCGCCCAGCACGGTGGCCTTGGCCGGCGTGAGCGCCTCGTGGCCGGTGACGGCCTGCACGCCCGTGGACACCACCGTGAGGTGCACCGGCCCGCGCGAGCCCTGCCCCTCCAGCGCCTGCGCCAGGAACAGCAGGCTGTGCAGGCCCAGGCGCTGGGCATGCTCCACGCCGGCCGTGTCCGGTCCGGCCGCGTCCACACCCCACAGGTGGATGATGCGCGAGGGGCGCGCGCCGTCCCCGGCCAGCGCGGCCACCAGCGCCGCGTACGTCTCCGCCTGCTCCGGAGCCACCTCGAAGGTGCCGTCCTCGTGGCGGAGGAACCCGGTGCCCGGCCGCACGCGCAGGACGTGGCCGCCCTCCTGCGTGAGCCGCGCCGCCAGGGCATCCCCCAGCCCGCCCGCGTCGATGAAGACGAGCCAGCCCGGCGGGCTCGCGGCGGCGTCCCGGGGCGGGGCCACCGTGCGCTTCCAGGACGGCAGGTAGAACCACTGCGCCCGGTCCTCGCGGCGGGCGAGCGGTCCCGGCGCGCTGACGGACGCGCCCTCCGCGCGCGGCTCCAGCCAGTGCCGCTTGCGCTCGAAGGGGTAGGTGGGCAACACCACGCGCCGCCGCTCCTCGCCCTGGGAGAGCTTGCGCCAGTCCACGGGCACGCCCGCGACCCACAGGCGGCCGAGGGTGGTCAGCGCGAAGCGCAGGTCGGAGCCGGGCTCGCGAGGGGCCCGCATCGACGTGAGGACCACGGTGGGCTGGCCGCGCTCCACCTGGAGCCGTGCGAGCGACCCCAGCGTGCGGCCCGGGCCCACCTCCAGGAGGACGCGCGACGGGTCCTCCAGCAGCGTGCGCACGCCCTGGCCGAAGCGCACGGGCTGCCGCAGGTGCTTCACCCAGTACGCGGGGCTCGTGGCCTCCTCCGCCGTCAGCCAGGTGCCCGTCACGCCGGACACGATGGGCAGCTTCGGGGGACTCAGCTTCAGCCGCCCCACGCAGGACGCGAACGCCGGGAGGATGGAGTCGATGAGGTGCGAGTGCGCGGCCACGTCGATGTGGATGCGCCGGTGCTCCACGCCCCGGGCCGCGAGGTCCGCGACCAGGGCCTCCACCGCCGCGCTGTCGCCGGCCACCACGCACTGCGACGGCGCGTTCACCGCGGCCAGCGACAGGTGCGCGCCCAGCAGGGGGCGGACGTCCTGCTCCGGCAGCGCCACGCTCACCATGCCGCCCGGGGGCAGCTTCTCGAACAGACGTCCGCGCTCCGTCACCAGCGCCAGCGCGTCCTCCAGGCTGAAGACGCCCGCGAGGCACGCGGCCACGTACTCGCCCATGCTGTGGCCAATCAGGGACTCCGGCTGGATTCCCCACGCCTCCCACAGCCGGCCCAGCGCGTACTCCACGCTGAAGAGCGCGGGCAGCCCCACGGACGGGCGCGGCAGGGGCGCCCCGCCGTCCGCGTCGCCCGCGGGGTAGAGGACGGCGCGCAGCGACGGGCCGCCGAGCCGGCTGAGGATGGCGGCGCAGGCATCGAAGGCCTCGCGGAAGGCGGACTCCGTTTCGTACAGCTCCTGCCCCATGCGCAGGTGCTGGGCGCCGCCGCCCGGGAAGAGGAACGTGACGGCGCGGCCGCCGTCCTTCGCCTCGCCGGTGTGCACGAACTCCGGATCCACGTCCTCGAGCAGCCGGACCGCGTCCTCGGAGGCCGCGCAGACCAGCACCCGGCGCCGGGGGAAGGCCTTGCGGCCTACCTGGAGCGTGTACGCCACGTCCGCCAGGTCCAGGCCGGGGTTCGCGTCCAGGTGCGCGCCCAGGTTGCGGGTGAGCGCGTCCAGCGCGCCCGGCGTCCGCGCGGAGAGCGCCAGCAGCTTCCACGGCCGCGACGGACCGGACGGCGGGCGCGCTGGCGCCTGCTCCAGCAGGGCATGCGCGTTGGTGCCGCCGATGCCGAACGAGCTGACGCCCGCGCGGCGCGGGGCCCCCGCGGTGTCCCACGCCTTCAGCTCCGCGTTGACGTAGAAGGGGTTGTCCTCCCAGGCGATGTTGGGATTGGGCGTGCGGAAGTGCAGCGTGGGCGGGATGCGCCCGTGCTCCACCACCAGGGCGGTCTTGATGAGGCCCGCCACGCCCGCCGCCGCGTCCAGGTGGCCGATGTTGGACTTCACCGACCCCAGCGCGCAGAAGCCATGGGCCTCCGTCCCCGCGCGGAAGGCGGTGGTCAGCGCGGAGACCTCCACCGGGTCGCCCAGCAGCGTGCCGGTGCCGTGCGTCTCCACGTAGCCCACGGTATCGGGCGTCACGTCCGCCAGCGCATGCGTCCGGGCGATGACCTCCGCCTGGCCCTCCGCGCTGGGGGCGGTGAAGCCCAGCTTCGCCGCGCCGTCGTTGTTGATGGCGGAGGCGCGGATGACGGCGTGGATGGGGCTGCCGTCCGCGAGCGCATCCGACAGCCGCTTGAGCACCACCACGCCCACGCCGCTGCCGAACAGCGTGCCCTGGCCCTGCGCGTCGAAGGGGCGGCAGTGCCCGTCCGGCGACGCGATGCCGCCGGCCTGGTGCACGTAGCCGGTGCGCTGCGGGACGTCGACGGACACGCCGCCCGCGATGGCCACGTCGCACTGGAAGCCGAGCAGGGCCTGACACGCCAGGTGGGTGGCGACGAGCGAGGTGGAACAGCCCGTCTGTACATCCAGCGCCGGCCCCTTCAGGTCCAGGTGGTATGCCAGCCGGGTGGCGAGGAAGTCCTTGTCGTTGCCAATCATCACCTGGAAGGTCTCCTCCGAGGTGAGCAGCTCCGGGTGCGTGCGCAGGTTGAAGAGCAGGTAGGTGCTCAGGCTGGTGCCCGCGAAGACGCCCACCGAGCGCGAGTCCCCGTCCAGCCCGTGCGCGGCCCGCTCCAGCGCCTCCCAGGCGCACTCCAGGAACAGGCGGTGCTGCGGGTCCATCAACATGGCCTCGCGCGGCGAGTAGCCGAAGAAGGCCGCGTCGAACTGATCCACGCCGTCCAGCACCGCGCCCGCGCGCACGAAGCCCGGCTCCTTCAGGCGCTCCGGTGGCACGCCCCGGGCCAGCAGCTCCTCGTCGGTGAAGTGGCGGATGCCCTCCACGCCCGCGCAGAGGTTGCGCCAGAAGGCGTCCACGTCCGGGGAGCCCGGAAAGCGTCCGGCCATTCCGACAATGGCGATGAGCAGGTCGTTGCCCTCATCCAGGGTGGTTTCGTTCATGGCGTTGGCGGGCGCCCCCTTGGAAGGCGGGCGCGGGGAGGCGGGGGGACGGAAGCAACGAGGTCTTGAAGGGGGCTTCCGCTCTGGATGAGAGCAGAGCCCCCTGACGCGGAAGGCGGCTAACGCCGGTCCCGCTGGCGCTGGCGGCGCAGGCTCTCCATCTGACGCCGTGCGCGGTCCTGCGCCGCCTCCACCGGTTGGTTCTTCGCGGTGGAGGGCTGGCGCAGGTAGCGCGACAGCGTGTGGATGGTCGGGTGCTCCAGCAGCTTCAGCAGGGGCAGGTCCTGGTCCAGCGCGACCTTGAGCCGCGCGTGCACCTGCACCATGAGCAGCGAGTGGCCGCCCAGGTCGAAGAAGTTGTCGTGCACGCCCACCTGGTCTACCCGGAGGACCTCGCGCCACACCTGGGCGACCTGCTCCTCCACCTGTCCCTGCGGGGCCACGTACGCGGCCTTCGCCACGCGCGTCTGCGTGGGGGCGGGCAGCGCCTGGCGGTCCACCTTGCCGTTGGGCGTCAGCGGCAGCACGGGCAGCGCCACCACCAGCGACGGCACCATGTGCTCGGGCAGCCGCCGCGCCACGAAGTCCCGCAGCGCGGCGGGATCCACCTCCTGTCCGGCGTGGGCGGCGACGTAGGCGACCAGGCGTACGTCACCGGGCACGTCCTCGCGCGCTACGGCCACGGCCTCGCGCACGGTGGGGTGGGCGGTGAGGGCCGCTTCCACCTCGCCGGCTTCGATGCGGAAGCCGCGCACCTTGAGCTGGAAGTCCACCCGGCCCAGGAACTCCACCGTGCCGTCGGTGCGCCAGCGCACCCGGTCCCCCGTACGGTACATGCGGGCGCCGGGCTCCTCGCTGAACGGATCCGGCACGAAGCGCTCCGCGGTGAGGTCCGGCCGGCGCAGGTAGCCGCGCACCACGCCCGCGCCGCCGATGTAGAGCTCACCGGGCACGCCCACCGGCACCGGCCCCCGTCGCGCGTCGAGCACGTAGAAGCGCGTGCGCGTGAGCGGCGCGCCGATGGAGGCCACCGCTCCCGCCTCCTCGGCCGACACGCGGTGGGTGGAGGACCAGACGGTGGTCTCCGTGGGGCCGTACATGTTGAGCAGCGCCGCGTCCGGGGACAGCGCCTGCTGGAGCGACGTGGCCAGCGCGACAGGCAGGGCCTCGCCGCCCACCATCATCCGGCGCACGCTGCCCAGGGCCTCCGAGGGGGCCGCGTCGGCGAGCAGGGTGCGCGCCAGCGACGGGGTGCACTGGAGGTGGGTGATGGCATGCTCCCGCAGCCGCTCGGCCAGGGGCCTTCCGGTGCCGGCGCGCCGGCCGTCGCGGTCGCTCCGCGTCTTCACCTCGTGGAGCCGGGGCAGGCTCGCGAGCACCGTGTCGGTGGGGATGCCGAAGTCAATGAGGCAGCCCACCTCGTCCACGCCGCCCGAGCGCAGCTGCTCCACGCGCTCGCGCACGCCGCGCGGCGTCCCGAAGAGGCCGCTCGTCTCGAAGTAGCGCTCGAAGGCGTGGCCGGCCAGCCGCTCCAGGTCCGCCTCCGTGGCCGCGTCCATGTCCACGCCCAGCGTGCGACCCAGGCCGCGCATCAGGTCCGCGGAGCTCTTGAGGTAGTCGCGGAAGGGGCGCTCCGCCGCCGCGCGCACCGCGCCCGGGTCCTCCCCGATGAAGGTGTGCAGCATCAGGGTGACGTGGCCGTCGCCCGGGTGGCCCGCGCCGCGCCACGCGTCCCGGTAGAGCGCCAGCTTCTGCTCCAGGTCCTCCCAGGACTGGCCCAGCAGGTGGGTGAGGACGCGGCAGCCCAGCCTGCCCGCGGTGATGAAGGTGTCCGGGTTGCCGGCCGCGGTGAGCCATACCGGCAGCTCCGCCTGCACGGGCCTGGGCCGCAGCGTCACGTCCACCTGCGCGCCCCCGCCGCCGGGCATGCGCAATGTCTCGCCGCGCCACAGCCTGCGCACGGTGTCGATGCCCTCCAGCATCTGCTCGCGCCGCCGCGCGTAGGCGTCCGGAGCGAAGACGAAGTCGTTCGCGTGCCAGCCCGACGCCACGGAGATGCCCGCGCGCCCCCGGGAGAAGTTGTCCACCAGGGCCCAGTCCTCCGCCACGCGCACCGGGTGGTGCAGCGGGAGCACCACGCTGCCCGCGCGGATGCCCACCCGCTCGGTGACGGCGGCGATGGCCGCGCCGGCCACGGCCGGGTTGGGGTACAGGCCACCGAAGGCGTGGAAGTGCCGCTCGGGCGTCCACACCGCCGCGAAGCCGTGGCGGTCCGCGAACTTCGCGCCCTCCATGAGCAGCCGGTAGCGGTCCGCGCCGGAGGCGCCGTCCGCGTCATCCGCGAAGTAGAAGAGGCTGAACTCCAGCGGCTTGCGGCGCGTGGCGGACGCGCGAGAGGGCGCCTTCATCACCGCGTCCTCGCCCTGCACCACGACCTTGAAGCCGCGCGTGAGCGTCCACAGCAGCTCCAGCACGGAGATGTCGAAGGAGATGCTGGTGACGGCCAGCCACGAGCCCGCGGGTGACGGCCCCACGCGCGCGTCCATGGCGGTGAAGAAGTTGTCCACCGCGCCGTGGGGCACCATCACGCCCTTGGGCCTGCCCGTGGAGCCCGACGTGTAGATGACGTAGGCGAGGTCGCCCGGTCCCACGCGCAGGGGAGGCGCGCCGCGCGCGTCCGCCGGGGACGGCGCGTCCGGACCGTCCAGGCACACCACCGGCAGTCCGGCCGTGGGCAGCAGCTCCGCCAGGTGCGTCTGCGTCAGCAGCAGCGCCGCGCCGGAGTCCTCCAGCACGTACGCCAGGCGCTCTCGCGGGTAGTCCGGATCCAAGGGCACGTAAGCCGCCCCGGCCTTGAGCACGCCGAGCATGGCCACCACCATGCCCGCGGAGCGCTCCACGCACAGCCCCACGCGCGACTCGGGGCCCACGCCGCGCTCCCTCAGGCGCCAGGCCCACGCGTCGCTGCGCGCGTCCAACTGCGCGTAGGTGAGCGCCTCGTCGTCGCCCACCACGGCCACCGCGTCCGGCGTGCGCGCGGCCTGCGCGCGGAGCTGGCCGGGGATGCTCACGTCCCGGGTGGCCTCCGGGGGCGGGGTGAAGTCGTTCCAGTCGCGCAGCACGGTGCGCGCCTCGTCCGGGGTGAGCAGGGGCAGGTCCGCCACGCTCACGCCGGGCGCGTCCACGGCCGCGCGCAACAGCCGCTCCAGGTGTCCGGCCAGCCGCGCCACGGTGGCGGGCTCGAAGAGGTCGGTGCGGTACTCCAGCGCGCCCTCCAGACCCTCGGGCGTCTCCGCGAGGGAGAGCTGGAGGTCGAACTTCGCCGTGCCCTCCACCGCGCCATCCGGCACGGGCAGCACGGGCCGCCACGTCATGCCGGGCACGTCCAGGCTCGTGGGGGGCAGCGCCTCCAGCAGGAGGTTCGTCTGGAAGAGCGGGTTGTCCACGCCGCGCACCGCGCGCGAGGCGCCCACCACCTCCTCGAAGGGCAGCTCCGCGTTCGCCAGCGCCTCGTGGAAGGTGCGCCGCGTGCGCGCGAGCAGCTCCCGGAATGAAGGCGCTCCGGACACGTCACAGCGCAGCACCAGGGTGTGGGCGAGGAAGCCCACCACGTCGCGCAGCTCCGAGCGCTCGCGCTGGGACACGACGGTACCCAGGCCGAAGTCCGCCTGTCCGCTGTAGCGCGCCATGAGGGCGGCCCACGCCGCCGCCAGCGTGACGAAGAGGGTACACCCCTCCTCGCGGCCCGCCGCCTTCACGCGCTCCACCAGGTCGCGGGGCAGGGTGAGCCGGTGGAGCGCGCCCTGGAAGCCGGGCGTCCGCGGCCGCGCGTGGTCCGTGGGCAGCTCCAGCCGGGGCATGCCCTGGAGCTTGCGCGACCAGAACTCGCGCTGAGCGTCCAGCAGCGGACCCCATGCGTGCTGCCACCGCGCGACGTCCGGGTACTGCAACGCGACGGGCTTCAGCGCGCTGGCCGTGCCCTCCACCCGGGCGCGGTAGAGCGAGGCCAGCTCGCGGGCCAGTACGCCCGTGGACCAGCCGTCCGTGATGATGTGGTGCTGCGTCATCAGGAGCACGTGCTCCCGCTCATCCTGCGCCACCAGCGCGGTGCGCATGAGCGGGCCGGACTCCAACTGGAAGGGCTCCCGCGCCTGGGCCAGCGCCAGCTCGCGAAGCCTCGCGTCCTGCTGCGAGACGGACAGCCCGCGCAGGTCGGCCCGGGCCAGCTCCACGCTCCCGGTGGGCTGGACCACCGCGTGCGGCTGGCCTCCGGCCTCCGGGAAGCGCGTGCGCAGCACCGCGTGCCGCGCGACGAGCGCCTCCAGCGCGTGGCGCAGCGCCGGCTCATCCAGCGGGCCAAAGAGCCGCAGCTGGAAGTGCACATGGTACAGCGGCGTGCCCGGCACCAGCCGGTCCAGGAACCACAGGCGCTGCTGGCCGGGGGACAGCGGCAGCGTTCCCTCCAGCGTCCCGGCCTGGAGCGGCGGCTGGCTCCGCGCGCGGGCTCCCGCCTCCAGCAGCTGTCCGGCGCAGTCCGCGAGCGTGGGGTGCTGCCACAGGAAGGCGACGGGCAGCGACGCGCCCAGCGAGGCCTCCAACTCGCCATGCAGCTCCAGCGCCATCAGCGAATCCAGCCCCAGGCTGGCCAGGGCCGCGTCGGACCTCACCTGCCCGGGCGCCACGCCCAGCTGCCGCGCCACGGCGCCGCGCAGGGCGTCCTCCACGCGCGCGCGGCGCTCCGGCCCGGACGTCGCCAGGGCCTCGCGCAGGGACACGGCGGGGACCTCGGGCGCGTCCACGCCGGTCGCGACGACGGAGGCGCCCACCACCTCCAGCTCCCCCGCGAGGTAGCCGTCGCGGCAGGCGCGGCGTTGAATCTTCCCGCTGGACGTCTTGGGGATGCTGCGCGCCTGGAGCAGCACCACGCCGTGAGCGTGCACCGCGTGCTCGTCGGCCAGCGCCCGGCGCACGGCGTCCACCACGGCCGCCGCGTCGAAGTCGTCGCGCGCGTCCACCTCTGCGGCCACCACCAACCGCTCCTCGCCCGCCTCCTCCACGCTGAAGGCGGCCACGCAGCCCGGACGCACCGCGCGGTGCGCCCGCTCCACGGACTGCTCCAGGTCCTGCGGGTAGAGGTTGCGGCCCCGGACGATGATGAGGTCCTTGAGCCGGCCGGTGACGAACAGCTCACCCTCCGCGTTCAGGAAGCCCAGGTCGCCCGTGCGCAGCCACGACTCCGCGCTCCCCACGAGCCGCGCGCCGAAGGCCCGCTCGGACTCCTCCGGCCGGTTCCAGTAGCCCTGCGCCACGCTGGGGCCCGTGGTCCAGATCTCCCCCACCGTCCCGGCGGAGCACGTGTCCAGCGTCTCCGGATGCACCACGCGCACCTGGTGCCCCGGCGCGGCGCGGCCCGAGGACACCAGCGTCAGCGCGCGGCCGTCCGCCGCCGCCTCCACCGGCCGCCCCCGCGCGACGGAGTCCGAGTCGAAGCGGCCGTGGTGATACGGCTCGCCCTTCGAGCCTCCGCTGACGATGAGGGTCGCTTCGGCGAGGCCATAACATGGGTAGAACGCCGTCTTGCGGAACCCACAGCGGGCGAAGGTGTCCGCGAAGCGCTCCAGCGTCTCGCGCCGCACCGGCTCCGCGCCGTTGAACGCCAGGTCCCAACTGCTCAGGTCCAGCCGCCCGCGGTCCGCGTCGGTGGCCTTCCGTACACACAGGTCATACGCGAAGTTGGGCCCGCCGCTGCACGTCGCGCGGAAGTGCGAGATGGCCTCCAGCCAGCGCAGGGGGCGCTGGAGGAACGCGATGGGCGACATCAGCGTGCACGGGAAGCCCAGGTAGAGCGGCTGGAGCACCTTCCCGATGAGGCCCATGTCATGGAACATGGGCAGCCAGCCCATGCCGGACGAGCGCGCCGCGTCCAGCCCGAAGCCCCGGGTGATGAGCGCCTCGTTGCTGAGGATGTTGTGGTGGCTCACCTTCACGCCCTTGGGCGTCCCGGTGGAGCCGGAGGTGTACTGGAGGAACGCGAGCGTGTCCGCGTCCACGTCGGGCCGCGCCCACTCCGCCGCGCGGCCTTCGGGCACCGCGTCGGTGGCCACCCAGCGCAGCTCCCCGAGCTCCGGCGCCTGCGGGGTGAAGAACTCCGCCATCTCCTGGATGGCCTGCGTCGTGAGCACGTAGCGCGCGCCGCAGTCCTTCGCGATGGCGCGCAGGCGCGGCAGCGTCCGCTCCAGCCGGGTGGGGTCCGGGGGGTAACAGGGCACGGCCACCACGCCGCCGTAGAGACAGCCCATGAAGCCGGCGACGAACTCCAGGCCCGGCGGGTACAGCAGCAGCGCTCGCTCACCCCAGCCCCCGTCCGCCGAAAGCAGCGCCCCCACCGCGCGCGCCCGCGCATCCAGGCGCGCGTAGCTCCACGTCTCCACGGGCCCATCGACGTCGCCCGTCTCCAGGAAGCGGTAGAGCAGGTCCTCGCCCTGGGTGGCCGCGCGCGAGCGCAGCAGGTCCACCAGCGTGGGGAAGGAGGGCGGGGCGGAGGGACTCCGGGCCGTGGAGTTCATGGGGAGCTCGACAAGGGCTGGGAACGCCCGGAGACACGAGGCCCGGGGTTCGTGGGAATGGAATGGCTGATGGGGGCGGAGCCCGCGGCTCACGCCCCCGTCGGGGAGGTCACGGTCCCGGGGCCCGTGCCCCGGGAATGGCGCTTCAGGCGCGGGGCTGGGGCTCGGTCCGGACGGCTCCGGGCGGCGCTCCCACCCGGTCCAGCCCGAAGGCCTCCGCCAGCAGCTCGTACGAGCGCATGCGGGCCCGGTGGTCGTGGCAGAGCGTGGTGAGAATCAGCTCGTCGGCCTGGAAGTCCTCGGCCATGGCCAGCAGCCGCGCCTTCACCTGGGACGGGTCGCCGCAGACGACGCGCTGGCGGTCGAACTCCAGCACCGCCAGGTCCTCGGGCGTGTAGGGGTAGGCCTCCGCCTCCTCGATGGAGGGGATGGGCTCCTCGTTGCGCCCCTTGCGGGTGTTCACCGTCAAGAGGTCGCTGCTTCGCGCTATTCGATGCGCCTCCGCTTCGGTCCTCCCACAGATGACGTACACGCTGAGCGCCGAGCGGGGCGCGGACTGCACGTGCGAGCCCTGGAACTTCGCACGGTAGCCACGCGTCACCGGGGCGCCGTTCACCGGGTTGAAGAAGTGCGCGAAGCAGAAGGAGATGCCCAGCCGGGCCGCGAGCAGGGAGCTCTGCTCACCCGACCCCAGCGCCCACAGCTGGGGCATGCCCGGCGCCATGGTCCGGAGCGACAGCCCCTTCAGCTCCGCCGTCGCGGGCGTCGCGCCGGACAGGAACGCGATGAGGTCCTCCAGCTTCTGGGGGAACGCCTCCGGGTTCACCGGCCCGCCGTACGCCAGCGCCTTCGCCACCAGGTCCGAGCTGCCCGACGCCCGCCCGATGCCCAGGTCGATGCGGCCCGGATACAGCGTCTCCAGCAGGCGGAAGACCTCCGCCACCTTGAAGGGGCTGTAGTTCGTCAGCAGCACGCCGCCGGTGCCCACCCGGATCCGCGACGTCGCCGACGCGACATGCGAGACCATGATCTCCGGCGCCACCCCCGCGAAGTGCCCCGAGCCGTGGTGCTCCGCGACCCAGAAACGGTGATACCCGAGCTGCTCGGCGGCACGGGCCAGCTCCAGGGTGTTCTGGAATGCCTCACGCGGACTTCCGCCACGAACGACGATGGAATGATCGAGCACACTGAGGTTCACGGTGGAGGTCCTTTGGGGCGGGGTCCCAGGGGCCAGGGCGCGAAGATACGCGCCCGGAGGCAATTATTCGCGTCAGCCTGAAAATAGATGATACGCGGCAAAACAAGCAATTCCAATGGGACTGGAATTGAGATTGAAAAGGGGGCTGCTGAAGACGACGCGGTGTGTCTTCAGCCCTTCGCGGCCTGCTGTGTTTCTTCCGCGATGACGAGCGCGCACATGGTGGCGCCCTGGCGTGTATTCACGATGCCCGTGCCGCGGCCCGCCGGGTTCATGCGCACCATGGTCCCACCGTAGAGGTCGCCAAAGACAAAGGGGCCCCAGATGAGGTTGTGGGGGCCCACGCCACCGTCCGCGCGCAGGTAGTGGTAGGGCTGGGATTCCACCCGCTCCTGGAGCACCCAGCCGCCTGAGTCGAGCGCGGCGCGGATGGCCTCGTCCCACTCCGCGGCGGGCGTGGCCCAGCCCATGCGCACGGAGCGGCCCGCGTAGTCGCGGCCCGCCTTGAGCACCAGCTCCTCGCGCCGCGCGGAGGCCAGGTCCGGCAGCCACACCCGCTCGCCGCCGCGAGTGGTGTGCGCGCGCTCCAGTTTGCGCGACCAGGGGATGTGCCGGCGGATGAGCTCGCGCTCGGCGTCGCTCAGCAGCGGGGACTCCGCGTGCTCCGACAGCAGCGTGATGTTTCGCTTGTCGTCGAGGAGCTCCTGCGCGGGGCCGTTGTAGAGGCAGAGGGTGCGCGCGCCGAGCGCGCTCCGGGCACGGGCGTCGAACTCCGGTCCCGCGAGCTTGAGCCGGTCCCGCGCGTCATGCTCCAGCACCCCGTGGAGCCGCTTGCCGCGAAGGGTGAGGCGCTGCCCGTCGGCGTCCAGCACCTCGCTGTAGGTGCCGATGAGCACCTCGCCCTTGACGCCCTCCGGCTCCCACACCTCCTTCAGGTGGTGGTTGAGCAGGATGGTGGCCATCTCGATGCCCACCGCGTCGGGCGTGTCGTTGTCTGGGAAGAGCACGCCCAGGTTGCACTCGCCCTCCCACGGGACGACGCTGCGGCGCATGTCCTCCAGCAGGTGCTTGAAGAGGACGTGCAGCGTGTCCTGCGCGTGGACCACCAGGCCCCGCTCCTTCGCGAAGCGCTGGAGCGCCGGCTGCTCCATCACCAGCTGGGCCTGGAGCGCCGTCTCCCAGCCACCCAGGCCGGCGGTGAGGTTGAACTCCAGGCACTTCATGCCCCCGGCGGAGTCGATGAAGTCCCCCCGGCTGATGGCGCCCCGCGCGTCATCCGTGAGCGCGAGCGCCTCCATCGCCACCTGGGCCCGCTCCAGGGGAAGGCCGTAGTACGCGGCCGCGCGCCCCGCGTCCCCGCCGAACAGGCGCCGGGGCGCGCGCTTGATGAGGCGGCAGACCCCGAGCGACATCTCTTCCAGGAGCTGGCTGCGACGCAAGTCGATGAGCGTGGGCCACCGATGCAGGTCGTAGTGCATCAGCGGGGACTCTTCGAACTTGTTGAATTTGTGCAGCGCGTAGACCTCCGGATCCCTCTCCGCGAAGTCCAGGAACGCCGCGAACGCGGCAGACAGCCCCGCATGCAGCGCTTTCAGCTCCGGACTGAATCGAGGAAGGGTGTTGGACTCGGGCGGCAGCATGGAAACAATCCCCCTTAAGCTTGTTGAGCTTGTAATCCAGTCCTAACATCATATCAATTGTGTTACGTTCCGAGCCTCTGTTTTGGGCGTTGTAGTTTGCAACAATCCCCCTTCATCACAACTTGAGAGTGATTCGCGACCGATGAGCGCCGAGACCCCCCTGCCACGCCTGACGTACTTCCACGCCCGCGGCCTGGCGGAGAAGATCCACCTGCTGCTCGCGGAGGCCGGGGTCGCGTATGAGTACCGCGACCTGGGCGTCTATGACGCGAAGGCGAAGGTGAAGACACCGGAGTTCGAGGCCCTCAAGGCCACGGGCATTCTTGCCTTTGACAAGGTTCCGTTGTGGGAGGAGCCAGACGGGTTCTGCGTGGTGCAGAGCCGCGCCATCCTGCGTCACGTGGCGCGCACGCGGGGGCTGTATGGCGCCAACGACCGCGAGGCGGCGGCGTGCGACATGATGATCGAGAGCGTGGAGGAGGTCTCCGCTCGCGCGCTGAGCCTGAGCAACATGTCGCCGGATGAGTTGGGAGAGATGCTGCCGGTGGTGCTGGGCGAGGAGCTGCCGGCGTGGCTGCGCCTGTTCGAGCGCTTCATCGCGCACAACCACGGCGGTGAGGGCTTCTTCGTGGGAGAGAGGGTGAGCGTGGCGGACACCTGCGTCTTCGGCATGCTGGAGATGCTGGTGGACAACGGGCTGATGGAGGTCATCGAGGGCTACCCCCGGCTGCGCGCCTTCTTCGAGCGCATGCGGGCGCGGCCCGGCATCGCGCGGTGGCTGGCGGATCCGAAGCGCTTCCCGCCGGTGCAGCTGCTCAACGGCTGACGCGCCCCTGCTCCGCGCGCCCGAGGACACCGCCAATGAACGTACGCCAGGCCATCCAACGCGCCCGAGACTGGGTCGCGGAGGAGTCCGCCCGCATCCCCGGCTTTCACGGTGCCTTCCTGGCCGGGAGCCTGACGCAGTTGCCGCACGACACGCCGCTGGAGCCCTGGCGGGACGTGGACGTGGTGATGGTGACCACGGACCGCGCCGCCGTGAAGGAGGACCGGCTGGAGCTGATCCACGAGGGCGTCATCCTGGAGTGCGGCCTGCTGGGGGACGAGGGCTTCCGCTCCGCGGAGACCATCCTGAGCGAGCCGGAGCACGCGGACAACCTGGCCGCGGGCGTCATCCTGGCGGACCCGACGGGCGCGCTGGGCCGGCTGCACAAGACGGTGGCGGAGGAGTACTTCCGGCGCCGCTGGGTGCAGGCGCGGGTCGACAGCAGCGCCCGGGTGGTGACCAAGCGGCTGGTGGCGGGGCGCAAGGCGCTGGAGGCCGGAGACCTGGCCGCGGTGCTGATGCACTTCTATGTCGGCACGGCGCAGCTGGTGAACCTCTCCTCGTTGGCGAACGCGACGCCCCTGACCCTGCGGCGTTGCTTCATGCGCACCGGGGAGATCCTGGAGGCCCAGGGCCGCGCGGATCTGCACGAGGAGGCGCTGGCGCTCATTGGCACCGCGAAGCTGACGCGCGCGGACACGGAGCGCTTCCTGTCGCACTTCGACGAGGCGTTCGAGCTGGCCACGCGGATCAAGCGCCAGCCGGTGCACTACGACTTCAAGTTCCGTGGCCACCTGCGGCCCTACTACGTGGACGGCACCCGGGAGATGATCGACGCGGGCCGGCACCGCGAGGCGATGTTCTGGATCATCGGCTATGCGTATCAGGCGTGGCTGGTGCTGCTGAGCGACGCGACGGATGAGCAGCAGCAGCCGCACCTGGAGCGGCTGGTGGAGCTCTTCCAGACGCTGGACCTGCTGCCCACGAGCGACTGGGCGGACCGCTTCGACCGCTACGAGTCCCTGCTCCAGAAGTTCACCGAGGCCGCGGCGGCGCGCGTGCGCACGCACCCCGGCCTGCGCGACTGAGTTCCCGGCGCCGGCCCGGGTCGCACCGGCCGTCCGCCAGCCCCCTTGCGGGAGGCCGCCCACCGCGCGCGGGAGGGCCTCCTTGGATGACGACGGATGACGGTCTTCACGCTGTTGCTGCGAACCTCGCGGGGGCTCTTCGCGCTCGCGGTCCTGTTGGGGCTCGTGTCCGGCGCGGCCAACGCCCGGCTCATCGCGCTCATCAACGACGCCGTTGGTGGACGCGCCCTGGAGGCCGGGGCTGGCGGCGCGTGGGTGTTCGCCGGGGTGGTGGCGCTGGCGCTGGGCTCACGGGTGGGCTCGCAGATGGTCCTGAGCCGGCTGAACTTCGGGACGCTGCACCGCCTGCGGGTGGAGCTGAGCCGGCAGGCCCTGGGCTCGCCCCTGCGCGGGCTGGAGCAGTTGGGCGAGCACCGGCTGATGGGCGTCTTGAAGGAGGACGCGTTCGTCATCTCCCAGGCGCTGGTGCAGGTGCCCACGATGTTCATCAACGTGGCGCTCATCTGCGGCTGCCTGCTGTACCTGGCGTGGCTGTCCGGGAGGACGTTCCTCGCGTTCTGCCTGGTGCTGGGCCTGGGGCTCGCGGGGCTGATGGTGCTCCAGTCCCGCTCGCGCGACAGCCTCCAGCAGGCGCGGGGCCGCATCGACGAGCTGTTCAAGCACTATCGCTCGCTGTGGACGGGCATGAAGGAGCTGCGGCTGCACCGGTCTCGGGGCCGGGCCTTCATCGAGGAGCAGCTGGGCCCCACGTCGGCCTTCATCCGCGACCGGCTCCTGCGCACCGCGGACGTCAACGCGCTGAGCGCGGCGCTGGCGTCGCTGCTCGTCTTCGCGCTCATCGGCATGCTGCTGTTCGCCTTCCCCGCGTTCGGCGCGCTCGAGCGCTCCACGGTGGTGGGCTACGTGCTGGTGGTGCTGTACCTGCAGCAGCCGCTCGACTCCATCATCAACCTGATGCAGTCCGTGATGCGCGCGGACGTGGCGGTGCGCAACGTGGAGCGCACGGGCATGGCGCTCACGCAAGGGGTGGAGCCCGCCAGCGCCGAGCGGCCGGAGCCCCGCGCCTTCCAGCGGCTGACGCTCGAGGGGGTCACCCACTCGTACCACCGCGAGGACGAGGACTCGCGCTTCACGCTGGGGCCCCTGCACCTGGAGATCGTGCCCGGGGAGGTGCTCTTCATCGTCGGGGGCAACGGCAGCGGGAAGACGACGTTGGCCAAGCTGCTCACCGGCCTGTACGCGCCGGAGTCGGGGCGGGTGCTGCTGGACGGCGTGTCCATCACCGACGCGGACCGCGCGCACTTCCGCCAGCTGTTCTCCACCGTGTTCGCGGAGTTCCACCTCTTCGACAGCATGCTGGGCCTGTCTTCCCCGGAGCTGGCCGAGCGGGCGCGGGCGCTGCTCGCGCGGCTGCGGCTGGAGCGTAAGGTGACGCTGACGGACGGGCGGCTGTCCACGACGCAGCTGTCCACGGGGCAGCGCAAGCGGCTGGCGCTGCTCACCGCGTACCTGGAGGACCGGCCCATCTACGTCTTCGACGAGTGGGCGGCGGACCAGGATCCGGTGTTCAAGGACGTCTTCTACCGGGAGCTGCTGCCGGAGCTGAAGGCGGCCGGCAAGGCGGTGGTGGTCATCTCCCACGACGACCGCTACTTCCAGGGCGCGGACCGGCTGGTGCGGCTGGAGGACGGCCGCATCGTGGTGCCGGAGGCCGGAATCCAGCGCGTCTCCTGATGTCCCTCCCTTCCTCCGACCTGGAGTCCCCATGACGCCCCCCTCGAACGCCCCGACCCTTCGGCCCGTGGATGCCTCGCGCATCGACCCGGACGCAGTGGCCGTCCTCCAGAAGCTGCACGCGCACGGTCACGTGGCGTACCTGTCGGGCGGGTGCGTGAGGGACCTGCTCGTGGGACGCAAGCCCAAGGACTTCGACCTGGTGTCGAGCGCCTCCGCGCTCCAGCTGCGCGAGCTGTTCCCGCACGGGGTGGCGTTCGGGGGCCGGCGGTTCCTGGTGGTCCAGCTGCGCCTGGGGGGAGGCAAGGTGCTGGAGATCTCCACCTTCCGGGCCCACCCCGCGCGGGAGCACCCGGGGCCGGACGCGATGATCATCCGGGACGAGGTGCTGGCGGACTACCTGCCGGAGCCGGGGACACCTGAACAGGATGCCCGGTCCCGCGACTTCACCGTCAATGGGCTCTTCTACGACGTGGTCCAGGGCCGCGTCCTGGATGCGACCGGCGGGCAGCGCGACCTCCAAGCGAACCTGCTGCGCATCAACGGGGCGCCCGCGGACGCGGAGGAACGGCTGCGCAACGACCCCGGCATCATGCTCCGGGGGGCCCGCTTCGTCACGCGGCTGGGGATGGAGCTGGAGCCCCACACCGGCGAGGCGATGTCCCGCTGTGGGGACGCGCTGGCTCGATGCTCGCGCTACCGCCTGCTGAGCGAGACCCTGCGAGGCGTGGGCGCCGGCACTGGCGTCCCGTTCCTCCAACTGCTGCGGAAGATGGGCTGGTTGTCCGTGCTGTTGCCTCCGGTGGCCCGCTGGCTGGAGGAGGGGGGAGCGTCGCGTGAGCGGCGCCTCCTCACGCACGTGGAGGCCGTGGACCGCCACATCCGCGCCACCGGGCAGCCCCTGTCCCAGCTGGCGCTCGCCACCGCGCTGCTCCTCCCCGTCGCCACGCCGGACGCGGGGGGACGTCCCGCCCCGGAGGTCCTCAAGGCGGTGCTGGGGGCGCTGGTGGAAGGGGAGCCGGAGCTTGCCCCCCTTCCCACGCACGCGCAGGCGTTGACCACTTTGCTCAACCAGGTGGCGGCGTCCCCGGACCTCGCGATACCGGGCCATCCGCTGATGGGGGACGCCCGGCGGCTGGCGGCGTTGACCGCCGAAGCGGCCGCGCCTGTGGCCTGACGCTCCGGAGCGCCTGTCTGCCTGCCCGCCTTGCCCCCGGGCCGCGTGCCGCTGCGAAGCGGGGCGCCTGGGGTTAGAGGAAGGGCATGGCCCAACCGGTGAACGTCAACGCCCTGTTGCCCATCGAAGCGGAGCTCATGAAGGAGCGCGCCTCCGGATTGCGCCGCTCCGGCGACAAGCTGGAGGAGGCCCTCGCCCGGGTGGCGCGGGCGGAGAAGGAGCTGGGCGCCCTGCATGGCCTGGCGCGCATGGAGCGCTATGCGGCGTACCGCGCGCTGTGGAAGGAGGCGGAGCGGCTGCGCTGGAACCTCACCGTGCAGCGCGAAGCCTGTGGCCTGCGCAACCACCGCGACCTGGACCTCGTCTACCCGTTGCCGCCCCTCCTCAGGGAGTGACGCGGGATGTTCACCGCCTCACGGTGCGGAGCGCCACGCGGCCACGGCGAGCAGCGCCCAGCCCGCGAGGAAGCCCAGCCCGCCCAGCGGCGTGATGGCGCCCAGCACGCGCACCCCGGACAGGGACAGCGCGTACAGACTGCCAGAGAACAGGACGATGCCCGCGAGCATGGCCCAGCCCGCGGACTCCAGGAGCGGGGAGGGGCGCACCGTGCCCAGCAGCCCCACCGCCACCAGCGCGAGCGCGTGGTACATGTGGTAGCGCGCCCCGGTTTCGAAGATGACCTGCAGGTCCTGCGGCAACCTGGATTTCAGCGCATGCGCCCCGAAGGCGCCCGCCGCCACGGACAGGAAACCGTTCACCGCGCCCACCACGATCCACCACCGCATCATCGAGTGCCTTTCTTCGCGCGCTTGTCTGCGGCACGCTACACCGCGCCTCAAGGCAGCGTCCTGGTTGAACACGCACCCCGCCCCAGCCGCGCCCCCATCCCCGATGACGACTTCCCCTTCCTTCCAGCCGACCCCGTCGATTCCCTTCGAGCTGCGCCAGTCCCCCATCCAGGGCACGGGCGCCTTCGCCACCCGCCGCATCCGCAAGGGCGCGCGCATCATCGAATACATCGGTGAGCGCATCACCCAGGCGGAGGCGGACAAGCGCTATGACGACGAGTCGATGGAGCGCCACCACACGTTCCTCTTCAACCTGGATGACGACACGGTGCTGGACGCGGGGACCCTCCACAACGAGTCGCGCTACATCAACCACTCGTGCGAGCCCAACTGCCAGTCGCTCATCGACAAGGGCCACATCCACATCTACGCGCTGCGCACCATCGAACCGGGGGAGGAGCTGACGTACGACTACGCGTACGAGCGCACCCCGGAGATGGACGAGGACGCCGAGGCGCTCTACGTCTGCCGCTGCGGCAAGCCCAGCTGCCGGGGCACCATCCTTGCCCCGGAGAAGAAGGCCCCCGCGCGCGCGAAGAAGGCCGCGTCGAAGCCCAGGTCGAACTCCAAGACGAAGCCCAAGTCGAAGCCCAAGTCGAGCTCCAAGTCGAGCTCCAAGACGAAGGCCGCCAAGAAGGCGAAGGCCGCGCCGCCCGCCGCCGCGAAGAAGAAGCGGGGCACCCAGCGCGCGAAGTCCCCGGGCCGCGGCCGCCGCGCCGCGAGCTGACGGCCTGCACGGAGGCGCGCACACCGCCGGGGGCGGGGATTAGACTGGAGGCGTGAAAGACGTCCTGCGCTTCCTGCTCACTGAAGCCCCTGACTCCCCTTCGCTCGACTCCGTGGAAGCCTGGTGGCGCCGGCACCTCGCGCTGGCGTCGCGCTTCCCGGTGCCCGCCGACCTGGCGCTCTCCGCCGGCTTCCGGATGGACCGGATGGGGTTCGCGTTCGCCTCGGGCTACCAGGCGGCGCTGCGCTCGCTCTTCCCCCAGCTTCCGCGAGACACGCGCGCCGCGCTCTGTGCCACGGAGACCGGCGGCGGACACCCGGGCGCCATGGAGACGAAGCTCACGCCGAGGGGCGCAGGCTGGACGCTCGACGGCGTGAAGACCTACGTCTCGCTGGGCACGCACGCGGAGGTCCTGCTGGTGGTGGCCTCCGAGGGCCGGGATGCCCAGGAGCGCAACCGCCTGCGCATGGTGCGGCTGGACGCGAAGGCGCCTGGGGTGACGGTGGAGCCGCTGCCGCCCCTGGGCTTCATCCCGGAGGTGCCGCACGCGGCGCTGCGCCTGGACGGCGTGGAGGTGGCGGCGGAGGACGTGCTGCCCGGCGATGGTTACACCCGCTACCTCAAGCCGTTCCGCACGGTGGAGGACTGCCACGTCAACCTGGCGGTGCTGGGCTGGCTGGTGAAGGTGGCCCGCAGGTGCGGCTGGCCGGTGGCGCTGCGCGAGGAGCTGGTCTCTGTCGCGGTGATGATCCGCACGCTGGCGCTGGAGGACCCCAGCGACCCGGCCGTGCACGTGGCGCTGGGCGGCGCGCTCACGCAGCTGCACCGCGCGCTGGAGCGCTGCGAGGCGGCCTGGGAGGGCGTGGATGTGGAGATGCGCGAGCGCTGGCAGCGCGACCGGCGCCTGTTGGACCTCGCGTCCAAGGTGCGCGCGAAGCGGCTGGAAGCGGCGCGGCAGCGGCTGGCCGGCGGCGCGGGCGACGACTGACGCCTCGCGGCCGCGCGCCAGGCTCATCCGCCGGAGGCGGCTCCTTCAATGCCCGCAATGCGAAGCCCGCGAGGGGAGGGGCGCCAAAGCCTCCTTCCCCGCGCGGGCCCGGTTGCCACGGAGGCTTCAGTACCGTCCGCCGCCCAGCGCGGAGACGATGGCGGACAGGACGCGGTTCTCCACGCCCCAGACGGCCTTGTTCACGCCCTTCACGCCCGCGCCGCGCATGTAGTCCGTGAAGTCGTGCAGGGCGGTGGAGCGCTGCATGCGCTCGGAGCTGGCGGCATAGAGCAGCGGCGTGTTCGGCGCGCCCGTGAGGCCCAGGTCCGGACAGGCCTCGGACAGCGCCGCGCGGTCGATGCCCGTCACCGCGGACATCATGGCCACGGTGAAGTGGTGCACGGGCAGCTCGCGCGCGTTGGGCACGCGCTCCAGCACCTTGGCGCGCGTCGCCGGGTCGGTGGCCAGCTGCGGCAGCGTCACCCGGGACATCTCCAGGATCTGCTCGTTGGTGATGTGCTTGTTGTCCAGGATGGCCCGGTCGAACAGGCTCTGCGGCGTGTCACCCTTGATGGTGATGTTCACGTCCGACATGCGCTGGCGCATGGTCTGGATGGCGCGCCCCACCTCCGTGTTGGGACCGCCGCGCCACGAGCCCGGCGTCGCCTGCACCGGCGCGGCCGTCGCGCGGATGCGCGCCAGCTCCGCGCGGTTGAGCACGTCCGCCCGTGACGCCTCCGTGACCTGATTGGCGCGGGCAGGCTGCGCGGCCGGGGCCTGCGTGCGAGCCGGAGCGACGGAGGGGGTGGTGGGACGGTTGCGGATCTGCGTCATGGAGGCACCTTCTACCCGGGAAATCGGAGTACCGGATTATCGCCGGGAGGGCAGGGGAGTTGCCTTGCCACATGCCCACCGCGCGTGCGTTCCGCGCCCGTCCCGGTATGGTGCGCGCCATGTCACAGCGCCTGCCCACCCAGTTCGCCGACCTCCTCACCCCGAAGGGCCGCCGCATTCTCGAAGGCCGAGACTCCGAGACGTGTGGCGCGCTGCTGGACCCCACGCGGCCCTTCATCGCGCTGCAGGGCGTCATCGACGTGAAGAAGGCGGCCGAGGCCCGCGACCTCCTGGACGCGGCGCTGCGTGACACGCTCGTCACCATGGAGGACCCCATCCCGGAGGACTCCATCTCCGGCATGGTGGAGAACTACACGGAGGCGCTGCCCAAGACGGTGCGCGTGCGCACGGCGCTGCTGGAGAGCCGGCGCTCGCGCTCGTGGCGCGCGGCGGAGGCGGTGGGGCTGACGGCGCTGCTGCGCTCGGACACGTTCGCGGCCTTCGCGGCGACGGTGAGCGGCCGGCCGCTCAAGCGGGGCTGGGGCATCCAGGTGCTCTGCTACGGCCCGGGGGACTACACGGGCCCTCACAACGACCACCACCCGGAGGAGGCGGACGCGCGTGACGGCTACGTGGACATGCACGTGAGCCTCACGATGCCGGCCGTGGATCACCAGTACCTTGTGTACGCGAAGGACGGGCACTTCTCCGAGCTGACCCGCGTCAGCACCGTGGGCGGCGTCACCGTGTACCGGCTGCCCTTCTGGCACTACACGACGCCGCTCGCCGCGAAGCCGGGCAAGGAGGACGCGGCGCGCCGCTGGGTGCTCCTGGGGACCTTCCTGGACGCTGCCCCCGGGACGCGCCCCTCCTCCTCCGTCCTGCCGGCGGGCGCCCCGCCGCCTGTCCGGACGGTGACAGTCGGACGTGGCACCGGGGCCGGACGGCGTTAGCGTGCCGGGCCCATGAGCCCGACCGACATCGACACGCAGGCCAACGACCTCCTCCAGTACATCGACGCGTCGCCCACGCCGTACCACGCCGTGCGCGAGACGGCGCGCCGCCTCACCGCCCGCGGCTTCCGCGAGCTCGATGAGCGCGAGTCCTGGTCCCTCAAGCCCGGGGACAAGGTCTTCGTCATCCGCGGCGACACGAGCATCGCCGCCTTCCAGTTGGGCACGAAGCCCGTGGACACCACGGGCTTCCGGCTGGTGGGCTCGCACACGGACTCGCCCAACCTGCGCCTCAAGCCGAACGCGCCCGTCAGCCGCCACGGCTACCAGCAGCTGGGCGTCGAAATCTATGGCGGGGTGCTGCTGCACACGTGGACGGACCGCGACCTGTCGCTCGCGGGCCGCGTGGTGACGCTGCGCAACGGCCGTCCCCAGCACCACCTGGTGGACTTCCGCCGGCCGCTGCTGCGCGTGCCCAACCTGGCCATCCACCTGAACCGCTCCGTCAACTCGGAGGGGCTGAAGCTCAACCCGCAGGAGCACATGGTGCCGGTGCTGGGTTTGGAGAGCGCGGGGCCCGCGGAGCTGCGCGCGTTGCTCGTGGAGGAGCTGGGCCGCTCGGGCGTGAAGGCCGCCGCGGATGACCTCCTGGGCTACGACCTGTGCCTCTATGATTTGCAGCCGTCCACGCGCTCCGGCCTGCACGGCGAGTTCCTCCACGCGCCCCGCCTGGACAACCTGGCCAGCTGCCACACCGGGCTCACCGCGCTGCTGTCGGACACCGGCCCGCGTGAGGCCACGGTTGGCGTGGTGCTCTATGACCACGAGGAGTGCGGCAGCCGCAGCGCGCAGGGCGCCGCGTCGCCGTTCCTCAAGGACCTGCTGGAGCGCATCGTCCAGGCTCACTCGGACGGGCGCGCGGACGCGTTCCACCGCGCCATCCGCCGTTCGTTCCTGGTGAGCGCGGACATGGCCCACGCGGTGCACCCCAACTACGCGTCCATGCACGAGCCCAAGCACCAGCCGCAGCTCGGCGGCGGCCCGGTCATCAAGACGAACGTCAACCAGTCCTACGCGACGGACGGCGAGTCGTGGGCGCACTTCGCGGCGCTGTGCAAGGAGGCGGGCGTCACGCCGCAGCACTTCGTCACGCGCACGGACCTGGGCTGCGGCAGCACCATTGGCCCCATCACCGCGGGGCAGCTGGGCATCCGCACGGTGGACGTGGGCAACCCCATGCTGTCCATGCACTCCATCCGCGAGCTGGCCGCCGCGTCCGACGTGGCCCGCATGGTGGCGGTGCTGACGCGCTTCTTCGCCTGAGGCGCGGCGCCTGACGGCGAAAAGGAAGAGGCGGGTCCGGTGGTGACCGGACCCGCCTCGGGTGCTTCAGGAAGCCTTCAGCGGGACGACTAGTTCACGCCCACCGCGGTCCAGGCGTCCTTCACCTTCTGCACCTGGTTGGAGTCCGCGCCGTACAGGTCGGTGGCGGCCTTGATGGTGGCCTCGCGGGCCTGCGCGAAGTTCGTCTTCGGCGTCATGTACGTGGTGAGGGCGCGGCCGAAGATCTTCAGGCCGTCCTCCATGCCGATGCCGCCCTTCACCTCCAGGCCGGAGGTGCGGTTCTTGCCGCCCTCCACCAGCAGGTAGAAGGCGTTGTTGGAGATGCCGCTGGAGCCGTGCACCTCCGTCTGCTTCGGGTAGTTCTTGTAGTTGTCGACCGAGTAGCCGTCCTTGGTCGGGTCGTTCATGTAGCGCAGGCCGTCGTCCGGATCGCCGTTGTTCGGGGTCCAGGCGGCCTCGCCCACGGTCCAGTTCCACTTGGCCTCGGGGTTCTTCTGCGCGGCGTACCACTCCACGCCCGTGCCCATGATGTCGGAGAAGGACTCGTTCAGGCCGCCGGACTCGCCGCTGTAGACGAGGCCCGCGGTGCGCTCGGTGAGGCCGTGGGTGATTTCGTGGCCCGCGATGTCCAGCGTGGTGAGCGGGCCGGACTGCTTCCCGTCGCCGTCGCCGTAGCTCATCTTCTCGCCGTCCCAGTACGCGTTCACGTAGTTGTTCTTCACGTGCACGTAGTTGACGAGCTTCTCACCCGCGCCGTCGATGGAGTCGCGGCCGAGGATGTTCTTGTAGAAGTCGTAGGTCATGGCCGCGCCGTAGTGCGCGTCGATGCCGGCCTTGGCGCGCTCCGGGTCCGTGGCCTCGCCCCACTTGTCGTTGTTGTCGTTGATCTTCGTCTGGCCGGACGCGGTGGACTTGTTCATCGCGTCGTAGGTCACGATGCCCTTGCCGCGCGTCTTGTCCTCCAGCGAGAACGTGCCGTCCGCGTTCTGCGTGGTCTGCAGGTCCACGTGGCCGCTGTACATGGACAGGTCGTCCGCCTTGCCCGTGGGCGGGTTCTGCGGATCCGTCGGCGGAGGCGTGGTCTCCTTCGCGGTGATGTTCAGGCTCCAGTTGTTCAGGGTGCCCGTGTCACGCGCCGCCTTGTCCTCGACGGTGATGGTCCACTCGCCCTTGGCGCTCTCGCCCTTGAAGGTCTCCGAGAGGTCGAACGAGCCGATGATGTCGTCCTTGGAGCCGCCCTTGCGGTCCTGCACCACGGCGGTCTTGCCGGACGGGCTGGTCACGGAGACCTTCAGGTCGCCGCTCCAGGTGTGCTTGATGGTCAGGTCCAGCGACAGCTTGTCGACCGTGACGCCGTCCGGGATGTTGATCTTCGACTGGACCTGGCCCTTGTCCGGGATGGCGACGTTGGGGCTCGCCGTGCCGTTGACCTGCAGCGCCGCGGGCGCGCTCTTCGTCCAGCCGCCGATCTTGTTGAAGGTCTCCAGCACCTTCCCCGTGTTGGCGTCGATGATGTAGTTCTGCTTCTTCGGCTTCTCCTGGCCGGCGATCTGCGTCACTTCCACCTGGTAGGCCGAGTGGTACTTGCCTTCCGTGTCCTGGTAGATGACGCGCTCGGAAGAGGGCTGCTTGTCGGCCTTGCCGCCCAGCTCCTTCTTCGCGATGTCGATGGCCTGCTGCGGGGCCAGCTTCGGCTTCTGCGTGCCCAGGCCCGCCGGGATGGGGTTCTGCTCGCCGGTGACGCTGGTCACCTTGCCGTCCGCGCCCAGGTGGCTGATCAGCTGCTCACCGAAGACCTTCACGCCCTCGTGCATGCGGTCCAGGCGAACGTGGGTCATGCCCAGCTCGTCCACCTCCACGCTCTTGGGGGCCAGCGTCGGGCCGGCCTTGTTCGCCGCCAGCAGCGACGAGGCCGTCATCGGCGGGGTGAGGTACTTCAGGGACGTCTGGATGGCCTGCTGCGCCTCCTTGCTGTCCAGCGGGATGCGGCCCGGCTGCGCGGACGTGGCCTGCGTGGAGGAGGACTGCGTCGTCGCCGCGGCGGCGGCCGTGGGCTGCGCGCCAGCGGCGGCGCCCGTGCGGGAGACGGACTCGAAGCCGTCCTTCACGCGAAGGACGTTCTTGGCCTTCGCCGGCGCGGAGGTGTCGGTGGTGGGACGGAGAGTTACGGGCGTCGAACCTTCGGTGCGGCGAATGGTCATTGATCACTCACACTGCAAGGGGGATGAACAATTCTCGCACGACGAACACCGGAGTTTCCGATGGCCTGAAGAAGATAACGCGCCATCCCAGAATTCACGGAATAACGATGGTGGACTTCCTGTGAATTCAGCGGTTGATACGAAATATTTACTTTCAGCGGGGGTCCATCACGACCCGAATTCCCGAAATCCCCGACGCGGAACGTCATGGATCAGCACGCGACGCCCGGGGAAATTCGGGGGAAATACTTGGAAAAAATACATCCGGGCGGCAACCGGGCAGGCGGGCCGGACGCGCGGAGGCTGATACACTGAGACACGGTTTCCCGGCCGGGATGGTGCGGGGGGCTGGACCCTGGGGGGGTTGAAACATGGAGCCGTGGATTCATCCTGAGAAGCGGGAGACGCCCGTTCTTCCGGTCTTGCCGGTGCGGGTGCCGCGCCGGAGCTTTGAGGGTCTGTTCGAGCACGCGCTGAGGCCGTCGGGCCTGTTCGCCCAGGCGCTGCGCGACGTGGGCTACGACCCGGACTCCGACGAGGAGCTGCTTCCGCTGGAGGTGTGGCGCGCGTCGCTGGCGGTGGCGCGGCGGCATGCGTGCCCGGGCCTTGCCAGCGAGGACGCCAACCGCGTGCTGGGGACGCACTACGTGGAGGGTTTCGCGCAGACGCTGGTGGGGCGCATCTTCGCCGCGGCGGCGCCGCTGTTGGGCGCGGAGCGGTGCCTGGCGCGGCTGCCCACGTACCTGCGCGCGGGCCGCGACGACATGAAGCTGATGCTGGAGCCGGTGCGGGCGCGCGAGTGGCGGGCGCGCGTGGTGGACGCGGATCCGCTGCCAGAGTTCGTGGCGGGGGTGATGGAGCAGGTGCTGCGCCGCACGCGGGTGCTGCCGCGCGTGGACGTGCTGGAGCGCGGTGACTACACCTATTCGCTGCGGATCCGCTGGGACGACGCCTGACGTCCTCGAGCGCCCTCCCGGCGCTAGTTGAGGTACGTCTTCGGGGGGCGCTTGAGGGGGGAGGCGGGCGAGGCCGGACGCGACTGTCGCCACCGGCCGATGACGTCCATCAACCCGTCGAACGTGTCGCGCAGGGCCCAGGCGCGGTCCTCCGCGTCCTTCAGGGCCTCGCAGCGCAGGAGGCCGTCGCGCAGGGCGCGCTGGACGCCGGGGCAGTCGTCGCGCTCGTCGATGAGCTGCTCGGCGGTGTGCATGTACAGCCGGTAGCACCCCTCCACGTCGCCCCGGTTGTAGGCGGGGGCGCCCACGTTGATGGCCTGCCCGAGCAGCGCGGCCACGGACTCCACGGCCGGCGTCGCGCAGCCATCCAGCAGGCCCACGGGGTGCTGCGGCACCTGGCGCACGCGGGTGGCGCGCTGCCGGGGCGCATCCAACGCGGACAGGGGCCGCGGCGGGCCGAGCGTCTTGAGGAGCGGCGCGATGTAGCGCGCCGGGATGACGAGCCCCAGCGCGCGGCCGTTGGCGAGCGCCGCGGTGGCCAGCCCCACCACCTGTCCCCGCGCGTCCACCACCGGCGACCCGGAGGCGTCCTCGGGCAGCGTGCGCGTCAGCTCCAGCAGGGTGAGCCATTCGCCAAGCACCTGCACCGCGCGGACCTCCAGGGGGCGCGACTCCGGCGGGCGGTCCGCGTGGGCCTGGACCACGTGCAGGGCCTCTCCCTCCGAGGGCAGCGTGGACGGGCCCAGCGGGAGGGCGGGGACCAGGTCCGGGACGGACAGGCACAGGACGGCCAGGTCGCGCCGTTCATCCACGGCCGCCACCTGCACCACCGGGGAGCGCAGGCCATCCGGCAGCACGGCGGTGATGGCGCGCGCGCTGGACACCGCGTGCAGGCTGGTGACGACGTGGCCTTCATCGGAGATGACGAAGCCCGTGGCGGTGCGGCCGCCCAGGTCCAGCAACACCAGGGAGGCACTCGTGCGTCGCAGGGCCTCTTCGGCTCGCGCACGGCGTGCCTGGACGTCGTCGGACATGGGCCACCCCCGTTCGGCCGGCATTCCCAGCGTAAGACATTTCCTCCGTCCGGCCGCAGTGCGTTGTATCAGCCTGCCCGCCCCCCACCCAACCCACCCGGGCGGGTCGATGTTGGCCGTCAGGTTGTGATTGGCGGCAGAGTGTCCGGTCGTTAAACCTCCGGCCGGCATGCACAAGACCCACCTCGTCGGCGCCCGCACCCACAACCTCAAGGATTTGTCCGTCGATCTCTCCGAAGGGGAGTTCGTCTGCGTCACCGGCGTGTCGGGAGGCGGCAAGTCGAGCCTCGCGCTGGACACGCTCTACGCGGAGGGCCAGCGCCGCTTCGTGGAGAGCTTCAGCCCGTATGCCCGGCAGTTCCTCGAGCGGCTGGAGCGGCCGCCCATGGATGCGCTGGAGCCTGTGGCCGCGGGCGTCGCGGTGGACCGGCGCGCGCCGGTGAAGAGTTCGCGCTCCACGGTGGCGACGCTGGCGGACGTGGAGCCGTACCTCTCCGCGCTCTTCACCCGCGAGGCGATGCCGGTGTGTCCGGACTGTGGCCTGGAGGCGGTGCGCACCGACGCGCGCGTGGCCGCGCAGGCCGCGCTGCGCGAGCACCCGGACGCGCCCGCTGTCTTCACGTATCCCGTGCGCATCCCCGACACGGCCGCGTTCCTCGACGTGCGCGCCCGCCTGCTGAAGGACGGCTACCACCGGCTGATGGTGCAGGGCGAGGTGAAGGAGCTGGAGACGCTCAAGCCGGGCGAGGCCACCGACCCCGCGGGCGTGGCGCAGGTGGTGGTGGACCGGGTGAAGCTGACGGACGCGAACCTGTCCCGCGTCACCCAGGCGCTGGAGGACGCGTGGGCGCGCGCGGAGGGCGAGGCGCTGCTCTTTCTTCCAGAGACCGCGCCGACGAAGCTGCGCCGGGGCCTGGTGTGTCCCAGGTGCGCGCGTGAGTTCGAGCCCGCGCGGCCGGGACTCTTCAGCTACCAGAGCCCGGTGGGCGCGTGCGCGCCGTGCCGGGGCTTCGGGCGCACCATCGGCATCGACTGGGGGAAGGTGATCCCCAACCCGGGCTTGAGCCTGGCGCAGGGGGCCATCCGTCCGTGGTCCGGCCCGTCCACCACCTGGGAGCGGGAGATGCTCCAGCGCTTCTGCCGGCAGAAGGGCATCCCCTTCGACAAGCCGTGGGAGAAGCTCACCGCCGCCCAGCGCGAGGCGGTGCTCCAGGGCGAGGGCGACTACGACGGCGGCCGCGTGTACCCGGGCGTGCGCGCGTGGTTCCGGTGGATGGAGAGCCGCACATACAAGATGCACGTGCGCGTGCTGCTGGCGCGCTACCGCGCGTACACCCTCTGCGAGGCCTGTCACGGCGCGCGCCTCAACGAGCAGGCGCGCGCGTGGCGCGTGGGCGGCCTGGACCTGCCGGGCTGGCACGGCCTGGAGCTGACGGACGCGCTGGCGCGGCTGGACGGGCTGAAGACACTCACGGGGCAGGGCGACCTGGCTCGGCGCGAACTGTCCGCGCGCCTGCGCTACCTGCAGCGCGTGGGCCTGGGCTACCTCACGCTGGACCGGCCCGCGCGCACGCTGTCGGGTGGCGAGGCGCAGCGCGTGTCGCTGACCGCGGCGCTGGGCACGTCGCTCACCGGCGCGCTCTTCGTGCTGGACGAGCCCACCGTGGGGCTGCACCCGGGGGACGTGCCGCCGCTCACGGAGGCCATCGCGGAGCTGGCGGACCGGGGCAACATCGCGCTGGTCATCGAGCATGATCCGCTGATCATCCGCTCCGCGCACCGCGTGCTGGAGCTGGGCCCTGGCGCGGGACGCCATGGCGGCAAGCTGTGCTTCGACGGCACCCCGGAGGCGCTGGCGAAGCGGCAGGACCTGCCCACCGGCCGCATGCTGTCCGGTGGCGCGGAGGAGGCGCGCACGCCGCGCGCCCGCACGGGCGAGCTGGTCATCCGCGAGGCGCGCGAGCACAACCTCAAGGACGTGTCCGTGCGCGTGCCGCTGGGCGTGCTGTGCGCCATCACCGGCCCCAGCGGCTCCGGCAAGAGCACGCTGATGGACGAGGTGCTCTACCGGCACCTGGCGCGCGGGCTGGGCGTGAAGGACGTGGAGGCCCCCGGCGACGTGGCGGCGGTGGAGGGCGGGGCGCAGGTGGAGGCCATCACCTTCGTGGATCAGTCCCCGCTGGGGCGCACGTCGCGCGGCAACGCGGCCACGTACACCAAGGCGTGGGACCGGCTGCGCGAGCGCTTCGCCTCGGAGCCTGACGCGGAGGCGCGGGGCCTGACGTCCGCGCACTTCTCCTTCAACGTGGACAAGGGCCGCTGCGAGGCCTGCGGCGGCGAGGGCTACGAGACGGTGGAGATGCAGTTCCTCGCGGACGTGGCCCTGCTGTGCGCGGTGTGCCGGGGCCGGCGCTTCAAGGAGGAGGTGCTCGCCGTCCGCCACCAGGGCTTCAGCGTGGCGCAGGTGCTGGAGATGACGGTGGACGAGGTGCTCCAGCACTTCGGTGACGACTCGGCGCTGAAGCGCACGCTGGGGCCGGCGCAGCGGCTGGGCCTGGGCTATCTGCCCCTGGGCCAGCCCCTGTCCACGCTGTCCGGCGGCGAGGCGCAACGCCTGAAGCTGGCGCGCGCGCTGGCGAGCGACGCGAAGGGCACGCTCTTCCTCATCGACGAGCCGAGCGCCGGCCTCCACGCGGAGGACGTGCGCCACGTGATGGCGTCCCTGCACGCGCTGGTGGACCGGGGCGCGAGCGTCATCGTCGTGGACCACGACGTGTCGGTGATGAAGGGCTCGGACTGGATCATCGACCTGGGGCCCAAGGGCGGCCGCGACGGTGGCCGGCTGGTGGCGGAGGGCACGCCCTCGGACGTGGCGAAGGCGCAGGGCAGCGCCACCGCCGCCGCGCTCCGGGGCGAGGGCAAGCCGCTGGCGAAGGCGGTGAAGCTGCGCCGCCCCGGGAAGGAGGCGCCGCCCGCCATCGAGGTGGAGCATGCGCGCGAGCACAACCTCAAGGACGTGTCCTGCCGCATCCCGCTGGGGAAGATGACGGTGGTGACGGGGCCGAGTGGCTCCGGCAAGAGCTCGCTGGTGTTCGACGTCGTCTTCGCGGAAGGGCAGCGCCGCTTCCTGGAGACGCTGACGCCGTACGCGCGGCAGTTCCTGCCCACGCTGCCGCGCCCGGACGTGGAGCGGATCAGCAGCATCCCGCCCACCGTGGCGTTGGAGCAGCGCACGTCGCGCGCGGGAGCCACGAGCACCGTGGCCACGGTCACGGAGGTGGCCCACTACCTGCGGCTCATGTACGCGAAGATCGGCGAGCCGCATTGCCCGCATGACGACACGCCCATCGGCGCCACCACGCCCGCGGCGCTCTACGCGCAGGTGCTGGCGACGAAGGGCGATGGGCAGGTGCTGGCGCCCGCGGTGCGCTCGCGCAAGGGCACGTACCTGGATGTCTTCACCGCGGCGGCCCGCGCGGGCATCACGCAAGCCATCGTCGACGGGGAGCTGGCGTCCACGGACAACCCGCCGCGCCTGGCGAAGACGAAGGAGCACGACATCGACCTCGTGATGTACGAGGGCAGGCTCGCGAAGCTGCCGCGCGAGCTGTTCGAGGCGTCGCTCAACTGGGGCAAGGGCGCGGTGAAGCTGCGCACGGGCAAGGCGGAGACACTCCTGTCCAGCGAGCGCACCTGCCCCAAGTGCGGCACCGCCGTGCCGGAGTTGGATCCGCGCTGGTTCTCCTTCAATACCAGGCAGGGCCGCTGCGAGTCGTGCGAGGGCACCGGCGTGCAGGGCGGCGCCTCCGCCATGGCCGAGGGCGAGACGGCCCCGTGCCGCACGTGCGGGGGCACCCGCCTGGCCCCGGTGCCGCGCGCGGTGCGGCTGGAGGGCGCGCGCTACCACGAGGTGGTCCAGGCGTCGGTGACGGCCACGCTCGCGCGGGTGCGCACCTGGAAGCTCAGGGGCGACCGGGCGCTGCTGGGCGAGACGGCGCGGCAGGAGATGCTGCGGCGGCTGGAGTTCCTGGAGCGCGTGGGCCTGGGCTACCTGTCCCTGGACCGCAACGCCGCCACGCTGTCCGGCGGCGAGATGCAGCGCCTGCGGCTGTCCGCGCAGCTGGGCGCGGGCCTCACCGGCGCGATGTACGTGCTGGACGAGCCCACCATCGGTCTGCACCCGCGCGACACGCACCGGTTGCTCGACAACCTGCGCGCGCTGGTGGAGACGGGCTCCACGGTGCTGGTGGTGGAGCATGACTCGGACACCATCCGCGCCGCGGATCACCTCCTGGACCTGGGTCCCACGGGCGGCCGGGGTGGCGGCCACATCCTGGCGGAGGGCACGCCGGACGTGGTGCTGGAGTCGGACTCGCCCACCGCGCAGGCGCTGCGGGCCGCGCAGGTGCGGCCTCCATCCGGCCGGGGTGAGCCCAAGGCCTGGGTGGAGCTGAAGGGCGCTCGCGCCAACAACCTCCAGCGCGTGGACCTGAAGCTGCCGGTGGGGCGGCTCAACGTCGTCTCCGGCGTGTCGGGCTCCGGCAAGAGCACGCTCATCCGGCAGGTGCTGTACCCGGCGCTGCGCGACAAGCTGGGACTCGTCACCGCGAAGCCCGGCGCGTTCGACGCGCTCAAGGGCACGGAGTCCATCAAGCGGGTGCTGTCGGTGGATCAGTCGCCCATCGGGCGCACGCCGCGCTCGGTGCCCGCCACGTTCCTGGGCATCTGGGATGAGCTGCGCCGCGTGTTCGCGGCCACCCCCGAGGCGAAGATCCGCGGCTTCGGGCCCGCTCGCTTCTCCTTCAACACGGCGAGCGGCGGCCGCTGCAAGGTGTGCGAAGGGCAGGGCGCCATCTCCCACGAGATGTCCTTCCTGCCGGACGTCGTCACGCCTTGCGAGGCCTGCAACGGGGCGCGCTTCGACGCCGCCACGCTGGAGGTGCGCTACCACGGCCTGACCGTGGGCGACGTGCTGCGCCTGTCCGCGGACGAGGCCAAGGACGTCTTCCGCGCGCTGCCCAAGGTCGCCGCGCCGCTGGAGTGCCTCGCGGACCTGGGCGTGGGCTACCTGCAACTGGGGCAGGGCTCCAACACGCTGTCCGGCGGTGAGGCGCAGCGGCTCAAGCTGGCCGCGGAGCTGACGGCGACGTCCCGCCATGAGCCCACGCTGTACGTGCTCGACGAGCCCACCACGGGCCTGCACCTGGGTGACGTGGAGAAGCTGATCACCTTCATGGGCCGGCTGGTGGACCGGGGCGACACGCTGGTCGTGATCGAGCACCACCCGTCGGTCATCGCCGCGGCGGACCACGTGGTGGAGCTGGGGCCGGAGGGCGGCGAGGGCGGTGGCCGCATCGTGGGCGAGGGCACGCCACGCGAGGTGGCGAAGCTCAAGACGCCCACGGGCCGGGTGCTCAAGTCGGTTTTTTCCGCTGAAGAACCCCGGGCGCGCGTCGCCTCACGCGGACGGTGAATCGATGCGCCTCTTCCGGCATCCTGCGGTCGCCATGAGAACCTCCCTGCTCCTCACCGCCGCAGCGGTGCTCTCCCTCTCCCCGGTGGCCTCCGCCGAGGACAAGACCGAGAAGAAAGCCATGTCCTTCCACCAGCTCTCCGCCAACCGGCTCGACGGCAAGCCCGAGAAGCTGTCGGACTTCCAGGGCAAGGTCGCCCTCGTCGTGAACACCGCGTCCGAGTGCGGCTACACGCCGCAGTACAAGGGCCTCCAGGCGCTCTACGACAGCTACAAGGATAAGGGCGTGGTCGTCCTGGGCTTCCCGTCCAACGACTTCGGCGGACAGGAGCCGGGCTCCTCCGAGCAGATCGCCCGGTTCTGCGAGCTGCGCTTCAAGGTCACCTTCCCCATGTTCGAGAAGGTCAAGACGAAGGGCGAGGGCCAGTCCCCCGTCTACGCGTTCCTCGCCAGGGAACACGGCGAGCCGAAGTGGAACTTCCACAAGTACGTGGTGGGCAAGGACGGCCAGGTGAAGGCCGCCTTCCCCAGCAGCGTCACGCCCGACAGCCCGGAGCTGAAGGCCGCCATCGAGAAGGCGCTCGCGGAGAAGTGACGGCGGTTCCCCCGGTGCAGGGCCCCTGCTGACAGGGGGCCCGCCGGGAGTCGGACGTCCGACGTTGGCTCCGTCCCGGAGGACTGCTCGGCGGCGGGGCAGGGCGTGCGCAGCTTGGGGCCCGGCCCATGTCCCCGGTTCTCCCTTCCGCGCGCGTCGTGACGGTGGTGCTGCTCGTGCTGCTGTGCGGTGGTTGCGCGTCGCTGGCGCCGCAGCGCTCGGAGCTGACCACGCGCGTGGGACGCTCCGACCTGTCCGTGGCGGTGATGCGCACGCGCGTGCGCGACCTGGCCCGGCGCTTCTCCGGATTGATTGAAGCCCTGGCGGACGACCTGGCCGCACGCTCCGGGTCACCGCACGTGGCCTCGGCCATGCTGCGCTTCAAGGCCAACGCGGTGCCCGCCGTGCAGAGCGCGCTCTTCCAGCCGGATCCGGTGGCCGCCCTCATCGACACCTGGGCGCTGCTGGCCCAGCTCGAGGACTCACTGCCGCGCACCGCCGTGGGGGCATCGCCGGAGCTGCTGGCGCACGCGCATGATTCGCTGGGGGCGTTGGAGTCCGAGCTGGAGGCCGAGTGGCGCGGGGTCACCGGCCGCGAGGACGCGACCCAGACCCGTGACAAGGTGCACGCCTGGGCCGCGGCGAATCCGCTGACCGGGCCGCTCGTCACCCGCGTCTCCACCACGGAGCTGCTGGCCTCCCTCACGAACGTGCCGGGCGGAGGACTGCGCTCCACGGCCGCCAGCCTCGTCGAGGACACGCGCGACCTCACCGCGCGCGTGGACCTCTATGCGACCAGCCTGCCCCGGCAGGCGCGCTGGCAGGCGGAGCTGGTCGCCGTGGATGCCCTGCGGGCCCCCACCGTCCAGTCCGCGCTGGCGGAGCTGGGGCGCACGGTGGACCTGCTGGACAGGGTGGGCGCGGTGGCCGCGAACTCGCCCGCGATCCTCGAACGCGAGCGCCGCGCGGCGCTGGACTCGGTGCACGCCGAACGCCTGGGCCTCCAGGCGTACCTCACCGGCGAGCGGCAGGGGGTGCTCGCGGACGTGGACCGGGAGCGCCAGGCGGTGGTGGACGCGCTGCACGCCGAGCGGATCGCCACGCTCCAGCAACTGGATGGCCTGGCGCGCGGCTGGGTGGACCACGCGTTCGACCGGCTGACCCCGCTGGTGGACCGCGTGTTCCTCTGGCTCGCGCTGCTGGCGGTGCTGCTGGGCGTGGGCGGGCTCCTGGGGGGCGTGCTGCTCACGCGGGCGTGGCGGCGCGCCCACTGAGAAGCGCCTACTTCTTCTCCTTCGGCGGCTTGGGCGGGAACTCCTTCAGCATCTTCTCCACGCCTTTTTGAAGCTTGCCGCTGTTGGTCTGGATGCTCGGGGTGTCGCCCAGGTCCGCCTGGGACGTTCCGCGCCAGACGAGCGTCTTCGCATGGGCGTCCACCACGTCGAGGATGAGCGTGCCCACGTCGTACTGGCGCACGTACGTCTGCGAGGGCCCGTAGTACGCGCCCCAGAAGGGATCCCACGGGTAGCCCCAATAGCTGTCCACCGTCTCCGCGGACAGCCTCGTGTTGATGGCGCCCTGCCAGCCGATGAGGAAGTCCGGGTTCGCGTCCGCATCCACCAACTGGTAGCCGCGGGCCTGGAGGTTGCTATTCACCGCCTCCCGGACCTGGGCGTCGGTGATGTCGTTGTTGATGCGCGAGTCCTTTGATTGCTGGGGATGCGACAGCCACGCATAGGTGCGGAAGTCACTGATGCGCTGGACGGCAGCGGGGTCGTAGTTGGTGCCGACCTTGACGTGCGCGCAGGACGCGAGCCCCAAGCCCAGGAGCAGGGGAAGTACACGGGACAGCAGGCGCATGGCGATCTCCAGGAGGACGGGCGCGTCCCTGGGGCGGGACACGGTGACAGCCATGACGGTGGGTATGGCCCCCAGGGATGCCCCGCCCGTGCCCGCCCGTCCGCCTCCGACCCGCGGGAGGGACGGCCTCAGTCGCCGCGCGCTTCCTTCGGCCCCCTGGCCTTCATCCACTTCGCGCCCTCGGAGCGGGCCATGACCATGGCCAGCCGCGCGCGCTTCTGCGGGGACAGGTCCTTGGCGAGCGTCTGGTACAGCTCCCGGTCCAGCGCGGCGATCCGCGCCCGCGCGTCGAAGACCTTCTGCGCCGCCGCGTCCACCTGACCCAGCGCCGCGCTGTCCCCGCGCGCCGCCAGGTGGAGGATGCGCGCCGAGTCCCGCACCTGTTCGCGCAGCGGGCGGCGCTGCTCCTCGAAGCGGCGCAGCGTCTCATCCACCTTCAGGGCCTGCGCGCTGTCCAGCTCCAGCACGTCCGCCAGCTCCAGCACCTGCCGCAGCCGCTGCCGCTGCTCGGCCCGGGCCATGCGGTCGGGGTCTCGGCCTCCCAGCTCCTTCGGCCCGGGCTGCGCCAGCGCCATCACCGGCAGCGCGAGCGCGAGCGCCCAGGTCATCCGCTTCATCGTCCTCACAGTGTCTCTCCCAGGTCGAAGTCCCCGTCCAGGTCGGCGTCGTCGCCATCCCACGTCAGGTCCTCGTCCATGCCGTATCCCGGGCCATCGTCGTCCAGCGGATCCAACCCGGCCCATGCCTCGAAGGCGGCCACCGTCCGCGCGTCCAACTCGTCGCGGGCGCTCACGGACTTCACGGCGGCCGGCGTCACCGCCGGATGGGGCGCCTTGAACCGCTCCAGCGCGGAGGGCCCCAGCATCAGCGCCACCACCGCCGCCACGGCCGCGAGCGAGCCCAGCGCCCGGCGGCTCATCCCCCGGCGCGTCTGCTCACGGCGCCAGGCCGCCAGGGTCCTGGAGCCCAGGCCTTCCTGCGCGCGCACCTCCACGGGCGTCTGGGGCGGCAGCGCCACCAGGCCCAGGACCTCACGCGCGGAGGCCACCTCCGCCTGGCAGGCCGCGCAGGACTCCAGGTGGGCCTGGAAGCGCGCGGCCTCCTCGCCCTCCAGCGCCTCCGCGGCGTGGAGGCTCGCCAGTTCCTCGTATTCCACGCACGCACCCATCACTGCGTCTCCCCGGCTACGTCGGCCTTCAAGCGTTTCACCGCGTGGTGGAACTGCACCTTCGCGTTGTTCTCCGTGATGCCCAGCGTCTCCGCGATGTCCTTGAACGGCAGCCCGCCGTCCACCCGCAGCGTCAGCACCTCGCGCTGACGGCGGGGCAGGGCCAGCACCGCCTGGCGCACCCGTTGGCCCTGCTGGGTGCGCTCCAGGGACGCGTCCGCGCCCTCGCCCGGATCCGCCGCCACGTCGTCCAGCACCGGCCCCACCAGCACCGGCCGCCACCGCAGCCCCTGGCGGGCGTGGTTCTTCGCCAGGTTGAGCGCCACCCGCACCAGCCACGACCGGAAGGGCGTGGGCGTGGTGGGCGTGAAGCGCGAGAACACCCGCCGCGACGCTTCCAGGGCCCGGAGGAACGCCTGCTGCGTCAGGTCCGCCGCGTCCTCCGCGCTCACGGTGTAGCGGCGCATCAGCGAGAAGACGAGCCCCCGGTGCCGTTCGAAGAGCTGGCCGAACGCCGTCGCGTCCCCCGCGAGGAAGGCCCCGCACAGGGCTTCATCCGAGAGAGCGCTCACGGCCCCATCGGGCCGCACCAGTCCTAGGACCCGTCCGCTCACAGGGGCTCCAACCCTCCAGGGGGCGGAAGGTTATTTTCCGGCCCGCATTTTCCGTGGGGGATGCGCGGGAAGACGTCTGCTACCGGGCAGGCGGGCGGGCCGGGGGCTCAGGCGGAGGCGGAGGGGGCGCCCGGGGCGGGGTGGGCCTGGAGGTACTTCAGCACGTCATCCAGGTGGCGGTAGACGCGCACCTCGTGGTGGATGACGTGTTCGACGACGCCGTCCGCGCCGATGATGAAGGTGACGCGCCGGTCGATGTTGAGGACCGGCCAGAGCACCCCCCAGGCGCGGCTGATCCGCCGCTCATCGTCTCCCAGGAGGGCGAAGTGGATGCCCTCCTGTTCGGCGAAGTCGCACTGGGTGGTGAGCGTGTCCACGGAGACGCCGACCAGCTCCGCGCCCAGCTCGCGGATCCGCTCGTGGTTGTCCCGGAACGCGCGGTTCTCGATGGTGCAGCCCACGGTGAAGGCGCGGGGGAAGAAGAAGAGCACGACGCGCCGGCCTCGCAGCTCCGACAGGCGCACGGTCTGGCCGTGGCAGTCGAGCGCGGCGAAGTCTGGAGCGAGGTCTCCGACGGCAATCATTCGATGCGTGCTCCATCCCCAACGGCGGGGTGTTGCCCTTCCCCTACCACGTTTTCCCCGCCATCCCATGCCGCGCCGCGCCGGGTGTCCGCTAAGGTGCCCCGCCGTGTCGCCTGACCTGATGGATTCTGTCTCCCCTTCTTTTCTGGATGCCCTGGCCCGGGGCCTGGGCGTGACCCGGGTCGCGCGGGTCACCGGCCTGGACCGCACTGGCGTGGAGGTTGCCTGCGCGGTGCGTCCGGGGGGGCACGTGCTCCAGGTATGTAACGGCAAGGGGCTCGGGTTCGAGGCCGCGGCCCGGGGCGCGCTCTTCGAGACGGCGGAGCTGTGGGCGGCGGAGACGGTGCGGCCGGAGCGGCTGCGCTGGGGAACCCGGGCGGAGCTGGAGCGGGCAGGAGACGGGGTCTGGGGCGTGGAGTCGCTCGGGTCGGCGGGGGCGGTGGTGGCGCCAAGGCTCGCGGGGCCGCAGGTGCGGCTGGCGTGGTGCGAGGCGCGCACGCTGGACGGGGAGGCGCGGGTCTGGGTGCCGGCGCAGGGCGTGTACTGCCCGCCGTCGGGGACGGTGGAACTGGGGCCGGTGTCGGTCGCGTGGACGACGAATGGCTCCGGCGCGCATCCGGAGCCGGAGCCGGCGCTGCTGCACGCGTTGCTGGAGGCCACGGAGCGGGACCAGCTGGCGCGGGCGCTGCCAGAGGGCTGGTCGGAGGAGGGCGTGGTGGGGCGGATGTTGCGGCCGGAGACGCTGGTGGACGGGGCGCCGCGCACGGCCGCGCTGAGTGCGGCGCTGCGGGAGCGCGGGTTTCGCGCCTACCTGTTCGACGTGACGCCCGCGCCCCGGACGCGGGGACGGGTGGGGCTGCCCGTGGCGGCGGCCGTGCTGGTGGACGCGGATGAGGGACCGGTGCCGCTCACGGCCGGCTACGCGTGCGCCATGGACCGGGACGAGGCGCTGCTGAAGGCCCTGCTCGAGGCCGCGCAGTCGCGGCTGACGGACATCCACGGTGCTCGCGAGGACGTGGCGGCGGCGGACCGTGAAGCGACGCTGGGGTTCGCGCAGGCGTTGGCGGAGGTGCGGCCCCGTCGCGCAGTGGACGCGATGCCGGACGGGGCGGACCGGCGCGCGAGGACCCCGGCGGCGAAGGCGCGCGCGGTGCTGTCGCTGCTGGAGAGCGCGGGCTTCAGCCGGGTGGCGGGCGTCGCGCTGGACGCGCCCGTGCCCGGGCTTCATGTGTGGAAGGTCGTGGTGCCGGGCATGCGCGTGTCGGAGCTCCTGTGAAGCGGCGGACGGACGACCTGGTGGTGTTCCTGGGCCCCTCGTTGCCGGCGGAGGAGGCACGGCGGATCGCGCCGTGCACGGTGCTGCCTCCCGCGCGGCAGGGGGACGTGTGGCGGGCGCTGGCGCTCAAGCCCCGGGCATTGGTGCTGGTGGACGGCGTCTTCGAGGCGCAGCCTTCCGTCTGGCACCACGAGCTGCTGGCGGCGCTGGAGGCAGGCGTGGCCGTGTTCGGCGGAGGCAGCATGGGCGCGCTGCGCGCCGCGGAGCTGTCCGCGCACGGCATGGTGGGCGTGGGCCGCATCTTCGGCTGGTATCGCGACGGCGTGGCGGTGGACGACTCGGAGGTGGCGCTGCTGCACGCGGACGCTGAACACGGCTGGCGTCCCCTCACCGTGCCCCTGGTGAACGTGCGGCACGCGGCGGAGCAGGCACGCAAGGCGCGCGTGCTGAGCCGCTCCGGTGCACAGGCCCTGGTGGACGCGGCGGCGGGCCTCTTCTACCAGGAGCGCACCTGGACGCGGATCCGCGAGGCCGTGGAGCCCGCGTGGACCCGGCCCGTGCGCGAAGCCTGGGACGCCTGGCTCGCGGGCGGAGTGGAGGACCTCAAGAAGCTGGACGCCATCGAGTGCGTGCGCGCGGGCGCGGAGTTCGTGAGCCGCGCGGTACCACCGCAGCCGGGGGCGCGGCGCAATCCCTCGTCGCTGGTGCGGCGCCGCCGCCTGATGGAGGACGTGACGCGCGTGGGTTCGCAGGTCGTGGACTCCGGGCGCGTGATGGAGGTGCTGCGCGGCGCACCGGACGCGGAGGCCTGGGCGGAGGCGGGACTGCGGCGCGCGTTGCTCGCGGGCTGGGTGCGGTCGCTGGGTCTCGAAGCGACAGAGGAGGAGATCGCCGAGGAGGAGGCCGCGTGGTGGGACGCGCGGAAGGTCCGTGCCTCCCGCCGGGACGCCTTCCTCGCCGCGAACGGGCTCGACGGACTGGAGCTGCGCCGGCTGTGTGAAGCGCGAGCGCTGGAACGCCTGGCCTTGCGGCACGCATCGCGGCTGCTGCCAGACGGTCCCTCCTGGGACGAGGCCCTGGCCTCCGAAGCCCGTCTGGGCGGCCAGTGGGAGCAGGCCGCCCGCGCGCTGGCCGAGGCGGACGACAGCGAATAGCCGTTCGCCGGTTTCGCTGAAGCGCCACGAGGACGTGTCCCCGCGACGCGGGCACGCACGTCCGCGCGCAATCCCAGTCAGGGCCCCCCGTCCCAGCGGCGCGGGCTGAAACCTGTTTCACGAACCTCCGCGAACCCAAGACGGCCTGGCGGGTTGGACGCCTGTTCAGGGGCGGCCCTCCTGCTGCGTCACGAAAAAACGTGACAGCCCCGCAGGGCTCGATAGGGTCAACCCCGGAGGTTGTCCGCATTGAACACCGCTCCCTGGGTGGTTCCGCCAAGTGGGTCCGCGCCGTCATCGGCCGGGCACGCCCGGGGATTGCGGGGAATCCGACCCCCGCGGTGGGAGATGGCCGGGAAGGCGCCCTCGCCGGTCCTGGGCGCGCCGGTTGACGTCACCACCTGCCAGGTTGTGTCTCGGATTGAGTCAGGGACATGACCACGCCGCTCCACCCGGACCAGCTTGAAGTCGGCCACTACGTCGGACCCTGGCGAGTCGTCGGGTCGCTCGGCGCGGGAGGCTTCGGCCGCGTGTTCAAGGTGGAGCGGGGCGGGAACGTCTACGCGTTGAAGCTCGCGTTGCGTCCGGCGAACCAGCACGCCAGCGACGAAGAGGACGTGAACGGGCGGCTCGCGCGGGAGGTGGCGGCGCTGCTCGCGTGCGCGCCGCATCCCAACCTGCCGCGAGTTCACGCCGTGGATCGCTGGCCGGAGCCGCCGGACGGCTACCTCTTCCACGTCACCGACTTCGTGGATGGCGAGACGTTCCACGAGTGGCGCTGGCGGGTGAAGCCCACGGCCGCGCACCTGCTGACCGTTTACACGGAGGTCGTGCGGGTGGTGGCGGATCTCCACCGCCGGGGCGTGCACCACCGCGACCTCAAGGCGGACAACCTGCTCATCCGGCGCCTGGATGAGCGGCCCATCCTCATCGACCTGGGCACGGCGCGGATTCCCGGCGCCTCCACGCTGACGGTGGGCGTGGCGCCCGCGTCACCGCACCTGCTACCCCCCGAGTGCGTGGCGTTCCTGCGCGAGGGCTCCTGGAAGACGGGGGCGAACTTCGACGCGGGCATCCCGGGGGATTTGTACGCGCTGGGCGCGCTGCTCTACGAGTCCCTGACGGACGGCTACGCGTTTGATCCGCGGCTGCCCTACGACCGGCTGCTGCCCGCCATCGAAACGGTGGTGCCGCGCGCGCCGAAGGACATCAACCCCAAGGTCCCCTCCAGCCTGTCGGACATCGCGATGCGGCTGCTCGCCAAGCGCCCCGAGGATCGCTACTCGGGGACGGAGACGCTGCTGCAGGCGCTCTGGGACGCGGCCAAGGACAAGCGTCACGCGGATTGGAAGGTGTCGCTGGACGTCCCGGCGGACGCGGAAGCGTCCGGTCAGGACCGGGGCGTGGTGTCGCTGTCGCAGTTCCCCGTGGGCTCCACGGAGTTGCCAGCCCGTGCCAGGGAGCCGGAGCCTCCGGTGCAGCCCGCCGTGCGGGACGCGCCGCTTGTTCCGCGCCGTCGCACCGGGGCCGTGCTCGGCCTGGGGGCACTCCTGCTGGGCTTTTTGATCTTCGGGCTGGCGCGACTGACGCCGGACCGGCCTCCTCCTGCCGTTGCGCCTGTGTCTGAGAAAGGAAGTTCGTCCGTGACTCCAACCCCGAGTCTTCCCGATGCCGCCGTGCTCGCGGTGGCGTCTTCCCCGGATGCGGGTGTGGCGGCCGCGGTGGAGCCGACTCCACCCGTCCCCCCCGAGGTTGCGACGCCGTCCGTGAAGCCCCTGCGAGCGGATGGCGGCGTCATGCGGAAGATCGCTGGAGCGGCCGTCGCTGCGTGCGTGGGCGTGTCCTGCGCGGGCGGCAATGCCAACTCCCGCAGGGATGAAGGCGAACCGTGCCCGCGCGGAGCCAAAGAAGCCATGGCGGCATTGAGGCTCGAGTGGGGAACCCCATGGGATGGCGTCTTCCTGAAGGAAAGCGACCGCAAGGAGATGGCGATCCGTGAAGGCCCCATCACGGGGCGGATCCACTATGCGGGGCGGACGCGCGGCCAACTGCCGGTGGGCTCGAAGGTCTCGGGTCGCGTCATCTTCGCGCCCGGCCTCACGCGGATCCTCTTCACGGAGGCCACCCTTCCCGATGGGCGAGCATTCCCTATTTGCATGGAGGTCTACGACAGGGCCGCACGTGACTTCGGCTGGCCGCAGAACATGGAGGGCTACTCGGAGGACACCCGCGAGCTCCGCTACGTGCCGATCCAGCTGTTTGACGTGATGATGGTCAAGCGGCTCAACGTACCCCGGGAGGAGTAGCCGCGCCGTCTCTCTCTCATCGGCGCCTACTCACCAAGGTGGGTCAGAATCAAGCGCCGGGCATGCATGAAGCTCCGTGGTAGAAGAGGGCGCTGCTGTCCCGGTTCGAGGAGCCCTCCCCACCGTGCCCTCCTGTCTGTTCGTCGCGCTTCCGATTCTGCTCTGGTCAGCCAGTGTCCTGGCGGCTCCTCCCGTGAAGAAGGATGCGGACGCGGGGACACTCCGGATCGAAGTGGGGGAGGTGGAGTCGGCGACGCGTCCCATCCGCATCGGGCCTGGGGTGAGCACGACGCTGCTTTTCGATGCCGATATCCAGCAGGACCAGGTCAGCCTGGAGGCGCGAGCGCAATTCGCCCGGGTGAGCACGGGCGGTTCGGTCCTGGTGCTCATTCCGTCCAATGAATTGCGGCAGGGGGAGACCCTGCGGCTGTCCATTCCCTTCAAGGATGCGAGCCCGACGCTCGCCGCACGGCTGGCATTGACCCTGGTGGTGGATTCGAGTGCCGTGGATCGGCAGGTGGAGATCTACCGGCGAGCCCGCTCCGTGGAGTCGTACCGCCTGGAGGTGCAGCAGCTGCGCGCGGAGCTGGAGCGCTTGCGAGAGGGGCTCGGCTCACCGGTGGGAGGCACACGAGAGCTCACGGGGTTTCGGGGGCTCTTGCTGGCCGCGACGGAGTTTCCTGGCGTTTCGGCTGAGCGCGCCGCCATGTCATTGCGCTGCAAGGCACCCTGCGCATTCCAGATTGAGAACAGCGCGTTGTTCACGTCTGGGAAACGGCGGGCGGTGAAGTTGTTTTTGAGGGCGGCCGACAAGAAGCCATGGAACATCGGTCGGGTGGTGCTGGTCGACCGCCATGGCAAGGAGTGGGACTCCCTGCCGCCCGCCCAGTCCGGGCCCATCACGGCGGAAGCTCCCGTGACCCTGGTCCTGGAGTTCGAGGTCAACAACCCGGAGCTGGATGGGTATCAGCTGAATGTCTCCGATGCGGAGGGGCGTCGGACCGTGCAGTGGAATGACATCACATTCCCCTGAGCCCGAAGCCCCGCTCGGTCGAGCGTGCCAGAATCCCGGCACCTCCACCCCCATGCCGGGTAGGGTGCGCTCCACACGATGACCACCGACCTGACGCCCGAATCCCTGCGCTGCGTCCGCGCCGACGCGCGCGAGCCCGAGGGCTACCGGGCCGCCCTCGGCGACACCCGCGCCTCCCTGCTTCACACCGACCCGCCCTATTGCCTGCTCACCCGGCGCCGCAAGGGCGGCGACCTTCGCGACCCCCGCGCGAACAAGAAGATCGACCGCAACCCCATCGTCCGCTTCGAGTCCGTGCGCGACTACCGCGCCTTCTCCGAGGCCTGGCTCACGCGCGCCACCGGGCACCTCACCCCCGACGCGCCCCTCATCATCTGGACCAACCTGCTGGGCAAGGAGCCCATTCTCGGCGCCGCCCGCGACCTGGGCTACACCCACCTGCGCGGCGAGTACGTCTGGGGCAAGCGCACCACCGACAAGAACGCCAACGAGCAGATGCTGCGCGTCTACGAGGTCGCCCTCGTCATCGCCCGCACGCCCGCGCCGCCGCTCGCCCCCGGGGACGCGCCCACCGTCTGGGCCGTCGTCGGCGGCTATGACGACGACGCCGAGGCCGCGCACTGGGGCGGCCACCCGCACCACAAGCCCTTCTCCGTGCTGGAGCCGCTCGTCCGCACCTGGAGCCGCCCCGGCGACACCGTGCTGGATCCGTTCGCCGGCAGCGGCTCCATGCCCGCCGCCGCCCTGCGCCTGGGCCGCCGCCCTGCCTGCATGGAGGTCGAACCGGAGTGGGCCGAGCGCGTCACCCACCGCCTGCGAGAGACCGCCCGTCAGCTCGCCAGCGCCCGGTAGAAGCGCGTCTCGCTCCACGCGGGCACGTCCGTGGGACGGTGGCCCCACCAGTTCATCACCAGCGTGCGCCGCTCGCGCGACGGCCCCGGCAGCTTGCCGTCCGGAACCTGGTTGTCCGCGTCCAACACCCCGTGCGTCAGCGTCCCGTCGAACACCACCAGCCGGTTGGGACGCGGCGCCACCAGCGTCAGGTCCTCCAGCCGGTCCGGCGCGAGCGACGGGTTGCGCTCCGACGGCAGCTCCCGCGTCACCGCCAGCGCGCCGCCCCGCACCCGGTTGAGGAACAACACGGACGAGCGCACCGGGTGCACCAGCTTCCCCGTCGCCAACGCCAGCCGCTCATCCCGGTCCTGGTGGAAGTCCACCCGCACGTCCGTCGCCCGCATCCGCGACAGCCACCACTCCACGCCCGCGATCTTCCAGCCCTTCGTCACCCGGGGCCGCAGCGCGTGGATGACCTCCTCCACCACGTTCTCCGGCGGCCCGAAGGCGTACCAGAACGTCGTCTGATACGTGTGCCGCAGGCGCTCCCCCTTCAGTGCCCCCACGCGCCGGGTCAGCCGGTCGAAGAGGGACGAGGGCAGGGCGGGCTCGGTCAGTTGGACGAGGGATTCCACGATGGATCCGCAGCTTTCCCCCGAACGTGAGGTGGGCGCCACCCCCTTTCGCCGGTAGGCTTCGCCCCGCATGAAGCCCCATCAGAAGATGCTCCTCGGCATTTCCGTCGGCGCGGTGGCCGGCCTCGCGTGCAACGCCGCCTCCGGGAGCGCGGACTGGCTCACCTGGACCGTCGAGCACGTCACCAACCCCGTGGGGCAGATCTTCATCCGCCTGCTCCTGATGCTCGTCGTGCCGCTCCTGTTCTCCGCGCTCGTCGTCGGCGTGGCGGAGCTGGACATGAGGCAGGTGGGCCGCCTGGGCGCCCGCACGCTCGGCTACACCGTCGTCTTCTCCGTCATCTCCGTGCTCATCGGCCTGCTGCTCGTGAACACGATGCGGCCCGGTGACGGCTTGAGCGACGAGGCCCGCGCCCTGGCCCGCACGGGCACGTCCATCAAGGCCGCGCCGCCCCCCGGTGACACGTCCGCGGGCGCCATCTTCATGTCCATGGTGCCCACCAACCCGCTGAAGGCCGCGGCGGACGGGGACATGATCGGCCTCATCGTCTTCTCGCTCATCTTCGGCCTGGGCCTGGCGCTCACGCCGGGCGAGCCCGCCCAGCGCCTCAAGGACGTCATCCAGGGCCTCTACGACGTGATGATGAAGCTCATCGACGGGGTGCTCCAGCTGGCCCCGGTGGGCGTGGGCGCGCTCCTGTTCTCCATGACGGCGCGCCTGGGCTTCCACATCCTGGGACAGCTGGCGTCGTACGTGGGCGTGGTGCTCCTGGCGCTGGGCATCCACATGTTCGTCATGTACTCGCTGTCCGTGCGCTTCCTCGGCGGACGCAACCCGGTGGAGTTCTTCCGCTCCTGCCGGCTGGCCATCGTCACCGCGTTCTCCACGTCCTCCTCCAGCGCCACGCTGCCCACCGCGCTCAAGGTCGCGGAGGAGAACCTCAAGCTGCCGCGCAACGTGTCGCGCTTCGTGCTCACCGCCGGCTCCGCGATGAACCAGAACGGCACCGCGCTCTTCGAGGGCGTCACCGTCCTCTTCCTCGCGCAGGTGTATGGCGTGCCGCTGGGCCTCACGCAGCAGGCGACCATCATGTTCATCTGCGTGCTGGCGGGCATCGGCACCGCGGGCGTGCCGGCGGGCTCCATCCCCGTCATCGCGATGATTTTGGGCATGTTCCACATCCCCGTGGAGGGGCTGGGCCTCATCCTCGGCGTGGACCGCTTCCTGGACATGTGCCGCACCGTGCTCAACGTCACCGGAGACCTGGCGGCCGCCGTATACGTGTCGCGCGGCGAGCCCCTCGACGGGCCGGTCGGGGAGGAGGCGGTGGAGTCCCCCACCGCCTGACGTGGCCTCGCCCCGGTTCCACCTTTGACCGAAGTCCCATCCGCTGTCTTCCGAAGCCAAGGAGCTTGCGCCGCATGAAAGTCGCCAACGGTCGCGTCGTCGCCCTCGATTACCGCCTCCACCTGGGAGACGGGCAGATCATCGACCAGAACGCCCCGGGCCAGCCGCTCGCCTATCTGCACGGGCACAAGCAGATCGTCCCCGGCCTGGAGGGCGCGCTGGACGGCCTGGCCACCGGGGAGAGCAAGCAGGTGGTGGTGACGCCGGAGCAGGGCTACGGCGCGCACAAGCCGGAGGGCGTGCGCAACGTCCCCCGCTCCATGCTGCCCTCCACCTACCTGCCCCAGGTGGGCGGGACGCTGATGGCCCAGACGGAGGACGGCGACGTCCCGCTGCGCATCATCGCCGTGAACCCGGACTCCGTGGTGGTGGACCTCAACCACCCGCTCGCCGGCAAGACGCTCCACTTCGACGTCACCGTGCGCGAGGTGCGTGACGCGACGCAGGAGGAGCTGGCGCACGGCCACGTGCACGGCCCGGGCGGCGCGCACGGGTAGTCGTTTTCGGCGGGGCCGGGCACGGAGCGTTTCGTGCCCCCGGGGGGCGTGCACTATCTTGCGCCCCCCATGGTTCCTCCCGTCCCGAACCCCACCCAGCTCCGCGTCCCCCCGCCCGACCCCGGCGCCGTCCCCGAGCCTCCCGGCGCCTCCGCGGCCGTGGATCCGGAGCTGTACTGGCGGGAGCACGTCTACCAGGGCGGCGCGCGGCAGCTCACCGTGCGCGCCGTCATCGCCGGGATGCTCATTGGCGCGGTGATGTGCCTGTCCAACCTCTACGTCGTCCTCAAGACGGGCTGGAGCCTGGGCGTCACCATCACCGCGTGCATCCTGGCCTTCGCGGTGTTCGGCACGCTGCGCTCGCTCAAGGTGCTGCGCACGGAGTTCACCGACCTGGAGAACAACGCCATGGGCTCCGTGGCGTCCGCCGCGGGCTACATGACGGGCGGCGGCAACATGGCCGCGGTGCCCGCGCTGCTGATGCTCACCGGCACGCTGCCGTCCTCCGGCTGGCTGATGCTGTGGTTCGCGGTCATCTCCGCGCTGGGCGTCTTCGCGGCCATCCCCATCAAGCGCCAGCTCATCAACATCGAAGCGCTCCCGTTCCCCACCGGCACCGCCACCGCGGAGACCATCCGCGCCCTGCATGGCCACGGCGAGGCGGCCCGCGGCAAGGCGCGGCTGTTGGGGCTCGCGGGGCTGGTGGGCGCGCTCCTGGTGCTGGTGCGCGACGCGCGCTTCACGTGGCTCAAGAACCTGCCGGACAAGGTGAGCCTGCCGTTAACCATCCTCGGCCGCGAGGCGGGCAAGTGGTCCCTGTCCATCGACTTCAGCCTGCTGCTCGTGGGCGCGGGCGCGCTGGTCAGCTTCCGCACCGGCTGGTCCATGCTCCTGGGCGCCATCCTCAACTACGGCTTCCTGGCGCCGGCCATGTTCACCCGGGGCGTCATCCCGGAGGTGACGTACAAGGCCATCAATGGCTGGTCCCTGTGGACGGGCTCCGCGGTGCTGGTGTCCTCCGGCCTGCTGTCCTTCGCCTTCCAGTGGAAGAGCGTGGTGCGCTCGTTCTCCGCGCTGGGCTCGCTGGTGGGCAAGAAGCCCCGGGAGGGCGCGGACGCGGATCCGCTGGCGGACATCGAGTGCCCGCCGGCGTGGTTCCCGCTGGGCTTCGCGCTGCTGGGGCCGGTGGCCGTCTTCCTCATGGCCTGGCTGTTCCAGATTCCCTGGTGGGCGGGCGTGCTCGCGCTGCCCCTGGCGGTGGTGATGGGTGTCGTCGCGTCGCGCGTGACGGGCGAGACGGACACCACGCCCACCAAGGCGCTGGGCCCCGTGACGCAGCTCCTGTTCGGCGGCCTGGCTCCGGGCAACATCCCCGCCAACGTGATGAGCGCCAACGCCACGGGCGGCGTGGGGCTGCACTCGGCGGACCTGCTCACGGACCTCAAGTCCGGGTGGCTGTTGGGCGCGTCCCCGCGTCAGCAGTTCTTCGCGCAGCTCTTCGGCGTCGTCGCGGGCGCCGTGGTGGTGGTGCCCATCTTCAACCTGCTGGTGCCCACCGCGGACGTGCTGGGCTCCGAGCAGTTCCCCGCGCCCTCGTCCATGGTGTGGGCCGGCGTGTCGAAGATGCTCGCCTCCGGCATGTCCGCGCTGCACCCCACCGCGCGCGTGGGCGCCCTGGGCGGGGCGCTGCTGGGCATCGTGCTGGTGCTGCTGGAGCGCTGGGCCCACCCGAAGGTGAAGGCCTTCATCCCCACCGCGTCCGGCCTGGGGCTGGCCATGGTCATCCCCGGCTCCAGCTCCATCAGCCTCTTCGTGGGCGCGGCGCTGGCGGCGCTGCTCAAGCGCGTGAAGCCGAAGCTCGCGGAGGCGGCGGTGCTGCCCGTCTCCTCCGGCTTCATCGCGGGCGAAAGCCTGCTGGGCATCGCCATCGCGATGTTGAAGGCCTTCGGCAAGATGCCGAAGTAGGCGACGGGCGCCTCAGTCCACCTTGCTGGTGGCGAAGGACGCGCCCGCGACGAAGCGGAAGGTGGGCGTGTCGAGCCCCGCGCCCACGCCCGGGCCGCCCATCACGTACAGGTCCAGGTGGGACAGGGCATGGCGGCGGATGGCGATGAGCAGCTCCGCGCCCACCCGGCCCCCGTCCAGCGGGATGCCGGCGAGCACGCTCACCTCGCCGCGCGTCGTCTCGCCGTGGAGCGACGTCACCGTGGCGCCCAGGCGCAGCTCGTTGCCCACGATGTCGCGCGGATCGTAGGACACGGGGCCCAGGTCCTCGCGCTTGCGCAGGAACACGCCGGCCTCGCCGCCCACCTGGAAGCCCTCGCCCACGTAGCCCACCTGCAGCCGCGGCTGCCACGCGTAGTCATCGTGCGCCAGCGCCGCGCGGCTGCCCACGGGCAGGCCCGCCGTCAGCGCCACCGCCAGGTTGATGGGGGCGCCCTTCGACTGGCGCAGCAGCGCCGCCCGGGCGTTCAGCCACGGCGTGGCGAGCCCCCCGGAGTTTGGCCCGTAGTACTCCAGCGTGGGCTTTCCTCCCTGGGTCAGGATGAAGGGCAGCTCGGCGCCCACGTCCAGCCAGGACAGCACGCCGAAGCCCACCGTCAGGTGGGCGGTCATCTTGTTCTCCACCAGGCCCGTGCCCTCGCCGGGCTCCCAGCGCGTCTGGAAGTGCAGGGGCAGCTGTTCGTATTGGTAGTTCAGCGACACCCGCAGCTGGCCCGGCGCCAGCGTTCGGCCCGTGCCCACCACCAGCGAGCCCAGCGCCGCCGTGTCCAGGCGCAGCCGCTGCAGGTCGAACACGGGCAGCGGGCGCTTGGGGCCGCTTTCCAGGGCGTGGGCGCAGAAGGGGAGGGACAGCAGGGCAGCGGCGAGGACCGAGGCCGGACGGAACACGTGAAGACTCCCGAGGCGGAAGGACGCGGACTCTAGCCAGAGTCCCCCGGCCCGAAAATCATGCACGGAGTGCAGCAGATTGTGGGTTGCCGCACGGAATAGCCTGACAACTCAGACGGTCCCGGCCGCCAGGTCCTGCAATTCCTGCCATCGCGCATAGAGCCGATCCACTTCCGCGGTGGTGGCCTCCAGCGCCTGGTTCACTTCCGCCACCTTGGAGCCGGTGCTGTAGACGGCGGGGTCGGCCAGCTGGGCCTCCAGCTCCGCCTTGCGCTTCTCCGCGGCCTCGATGGTGGCCTCCATGCCGTCCAGCTCGCGCTGGTCCTTGTAGGAGAGCTTCCCGGGCTTCTTCGGCGCGGGCTTCGCGGCGGGCTCGTCGCGGGGCTCGTCCCTGCGGGCTTCATCCTTCTTCGTCGGCGCGGCCTTGAGGGCGGCGGCCTGCGACTGTTCCTTCAGCCGCTTGTACATCTCGTAGTTGCCCTCGTAGCGGGTGACCCTGCCCTCGCCGTCGAAGGAGAGGATGGCGGTGGCCACCTTGTCGAGGAAGTACCGGTCGTGCGTCACCAGCAGCACGCTGCCGGCGAAGTCCAGGAGCAGCCGCTCCAGGATGTTGAGCGTGACGATGTCCAGGTCGTTGGTGGGCTCGTCCAGCACCAGCACGTTGGCGCCTTCCAGGAAGAGCCGCGCCAGCAGCAGCCGGTTGCGCTCGCCGCCGGACAGCGCGCCCACCTTCATGCGCTGCATGGGCACCGGGAAGAGCAGGTCGTCCAGGTAGTCGCGCAGGTGCACCTTGCGGTCGCCCAGCTCCACGTGGTCCTCGCCCTGCGAGGCCGCGTCGTACACCGTCTGCTCGGGGTCCAGCTGCGCGCGCTGCTGATCGTAGTAGGCGACCTTCGTGTTCTTCCCGATGACGAGCTTGCCGCCGTCCGCGGGCAGCTCTCCCAGCATCACGCGCAGGAACGTCGTCTTGCCCACGCCGTTGGGGCCGAGGAAGCCCACGCGCTCGCCGCGCTGGAGCCGGAAGTCCACGCCGTTCAACACCTTGCGGTCACCGAAGGACTTCGTCAGCCCTTCCGCTTCAATCACGGTGTGCCCCAGCCGGGGCGCCGCCGCGACGCGCAGGTCCGCCACCTTGGGGCGCTGGAAGCCCTTCTCCGCCAGCAGCTTCTGCGCCCGCTCGATGCGCGCCTTGCTCTTGGTGCGCCGCGCCTCCACGCCCTTGCGCAGCCACGCGACCTCCTGGGCAATCCAGCGCTCGCGCTTGTGCTCCGCGACCTCCGCGTTCTGCTGGGCGACGAGCTTCTGCTCCACGTAGGCCGCGTAGTTGCCGGGGTAGGAGACCAGGCCCCCGCCGGGCTGGATTTCGACGATGCGGTCCACCAGGCCGTCCAGGAAGTAGCGGTCGTGCGTGACGAGCAGCAGCGCCCCGGGCAGCTTGTCCAGCTCGTCCTCCAGCCAGTCCACGGTGTCCGCGTCCAGGTGGTTGGTGGGCTCGTCCAACAAGAGCAGGTCCGGGCGCGTGAGCAGCGCGCGGGCAATGGCCACGCGCTTGCGCAGGCCTCCGGACAGCTGCGCCACGGGCCGGTCCCAGTCCTTCACGCCCAGCCTGTCGAGCAGCGTCTTCGCGTGGTGCTCGGTGTCCCAGCCGCCGGCCTGTTCGATGCGGTCGCTCAGGGCGGACAGCTGCTCCAGCATCTTCGGGGTGGCGTTCGCGGGGTCCGCCTCCAGCCTGCGTGACAGCTCCGCGTGCGCGGCCAGCGCCTCCTTCAGCGGCGCCTGTGACACGGCGAGCTCGCTCGCCACGGTGGCGCCTTCGGGGAACTCCGGCTCCTGGGGCAGGTAGGTGACGCGCGCGCCCCGGCGCAGCTGCAGCTCACCCAGGTCCGGCTTCGCCGCGCCGGCGAGGATCTTCAGCAGCGACGACTTGCCGGAGCCGTTGACGCCGACCAGGCCCACGCGCTCGCCCTCCTCGATGGTGAAGGTGAGGCCCTCGAAGACGGTGCGGCTGCCGAAGGCGAGCTGGACGTTGGCGGCGCGAAGCAGCGTCACGGGAAGGAACCTTTCGAAAGGGGGACGGGGAAAAGCGAAAGGGCGCCCCCCACTTGAAGCGGGGAGCGCCCTTCCTACAGCCAGTGCGGCACGGGCACCCGGACTACTTGCGGGCAGCCTGCTCCGCAGCCTGCTTCTCCTTGTACTGCGCCATCAGGGCCTCCGCCTCGTTGCGCGGGACCGGCGAGTACTTGGAGAACTCCATGGAGAACTCGCCCTTGCCCTGGGTGGCGGAGCGCAGGTCCGTGGAGTAGCCGAACATCGTGTTGAGCGGCACCTCCGCGACGGCCGTCACGTAGCCCTCGGCGGTGCTCGTCTCCAGGATGGTGCCGCGGCGCTGGTTCAGCTGGCCGACGACGGAACCCTGGAAGTCCTCCGGCGCCTGGACCTCCACCTTCATCATGGGCTCCAGGATGATGGGCTTGGCGGCGGCGTAGCCCTCGCGGAAGCCCATGATGGCGGCCGTCTTGAACGCCTGCTCGGACGAGTCCACCGCGTGGAACGCGCCGTCGTTGATGACCACGCGCAGACCCACCACGGGGAAGCCGATGAGGCTGCCCTTCTTCACGGCCTCCTGGAAGCCCTTGTCGCACGCGGGGATGAACTCGCGCGGGATGGAGCCACCGACGATGTCGTCCACGAACTCGTACTGCTGCACCGCGTCCGCGGGCAGGGGCTCCACGTAGCCGCACACGCGCGCGAACTGACCCGAACCACCGGTCTGCTTCTTGTGCGTGTAGGCGAACTCGCCCTTCTGGGAGATGGTCTCGCGGTAGGCCACCTGCGGCTTGCCGGCCACCACCTCGCAGTTGTACTCGCGCTTCATGCGCTCGATGTAGATCTCCAGGTGGAGCTCACCCATGCCGGAGATGATCGTCTGGCCGGACTCCTCGTCGCGGCGCACGCGGAAGGTGGGGTCTTCCTTGTTGAAGCGGTTGAGCGCCTTGGAGAAGTTGGCCAGCGTGTCGCGGTTCTTCGGCGTCACCGCCAGCGAGATGACCGCGTCCGGCACGAACATGGACGTCATCGTGTACTGCACGGTGCCGTCGGTGAACGTGTCGCCGGAGGCGCACTCGATGCCGAAGAGCGCCACGATGTCGCCCGCGGTGGCCTCGTTCACGTCGTGCATTTCCGACGCGTGCATGCGGACGATGCGCGGAACCTTGACCTTCTTCTGGTTCACCTGGTTGATGATGAAGTCACCCTTGGCGACCTTGCCCTGGTAGACGCGCATGTACGTCAGCTGCCCGTAGCGGCCATCCTCCAGCTTGAACGCGAGACCCACGAAGGGCTTGGTCGGATCCGACTCCAGGATGACCTTGGCCTCGTTGTTCTTCTGGTCCAGCGCCTCGTTGGTGGCTTCCTTCGGGTTGGGCAGGTAGCTGCACACCGCGTTGAGCAGCAGCTGCACGCCCTTGTTCTTGTACGCGGAGCCGCACATCACCGGCGTCATCTTCAGCGCGATGGTGGCGCGGCGGATGGCGGCGCGCAGCTGCTCCTCGGTGATGCTGGCGGCGTCCATGAGGAACGCCTCGCCCAGCTCGTCGTCCACGTTGGCGACGCCCTCGAGCATCTCGTCACGGCGCAGCTTGGCCTCGTCCAGCATCTCCGCCGGAATGGCCTCCTCGCGCACGGTCTCGCCGCTCTCACCGTCGAAGTAGTACGCCTTCATCGAGATGAGGTCGATGAGGCCCTGGAAGCGGTCCTCCGCGCCGATGGGGTACTGGAGCTTCACGGGGTGGTGGCCCAGCTTCTCCTTCAGCTGGCCGGCGACGCGGTCGTAGTTCGCGCCAGAGCGGTCCATCTTGTTGACGAACGCGATGCGCGGAACGCGGTAGCGCTTCATCTGGCGGTCCACCGTGATGGACTGCGACTGCACGCCCGACACGGAGCAGAGCACCAGGATGGCGCCGTCGAGAACGCGGAGCGCGCGCTCCACCTCGATGGTGAAGTCCACGTGTCCCGGCGTGTCGATGAGGTTGATGTTGTAGTCGCCCCACATCGCGTACGTGGCGGCGGACTGGATCGTGATGCCCTTCTCACGCTCCAGGTCCATCGAGTCCATGACCGCGCCCACGCCGTCCTTGCCGCGGACCTCGTGGATCTCGTGGATCTTGCCCGTATAGAACAGGATGCGCTCGGACAGAGTGGTCTTGCCCGAGTCGATGTGGGCGGAGATACCGATGTTACGAATCTTCTCGATGGGTACGTTGGAGGCCACGATCCGGTCCTTCTTCGATTGAAAAAATTGCCTGAGGGAACAGAGCAGGCGGGGCCCTTACTTCCCACAGGACCCAGTTACCAGACAAATCCGCATGACGATGGGCGTACATCCGCCTACGTTGCACCGCCCTGTTCCGACTGAGGTCTCATAACAATGAGCGCGAGCGAAAACTTCTCCCTGGCCCGGGCCTGGCTGCAGGCCTTCAACGCCCACGACATCACCGCCCTCGTGGCGCTGTACGCGGAGGATGCAACACACACCTCGCCGAAGATTCGCGTCCTGCACCCGGAGACGGGCGGGCGCCTGGTGGGCCGGCCGGCCCTGGAGCGGTGGTGGAGGGACGCCATCGCCCGGCTGCCGGGCCTGCGCTACGAGGAGACGGCCCTCACGGCGGACGGGGACCGGGTGTTCATGGAGTACCTGCGGCACGCCCCCAACGAGGCCCCCATGCCCGTGGCGGAGGTGCTGGAGGTGAAGGGCGGGCGCATCGTCGCGTCGCGCGTCTACCACGGCTAAGGTGCCCGCCATGGCGACCTCCAATTTCGACCGGGACTTCGGATACCTGGTGCCCTTCATGGACAAGGTGGCGGCGGCCGCGTCGGATCTGCCGGATGCCTCCGCCCGCGAGGAGCTGGTGCGGCTGATGGCCGAGGAGAAGGTCCGCTGGGCGCGCATCCGGGAGCTGCTCCAGGGCGCTCCGGGGCAGAGCGGCGCCTCCAAGGGGGCTGCTCCCAAGGCTGTGGCCCCCAAGGCCCCGGCGCCCGCCGCCGCGCCCCCGCTGGCCCGCGTGTCCGCGGACGGGGTGAACCGGGCGGCCCCCCGCGAGTCGGGCCTCACGGTGGGCAGCCTCAAGGATTCGCGCTGACGGACGCGGGCCGGTGGATCAGGCGCTGCTCACGCGGACCTGATCCAACGCGTCGTAGGTGGCGGCCTTATAGGCCTCCGACAGCGTCGGGTAGTTGAAGCAGGTCTCCACGAAGAGCTGCGCGGTGGAGCCGGTGAGCATCGCGGTGAGCCCCACGTGCACCAGCTCCGAGGCCTGCTCGCCCAGCACGTGCACGCCCAACAGCTTCATGTCGTCGCGGTGGAAGAGCAGCTTCAGGAGGCCCTGCTTCTCCCCGATGATCTGCCCGCGCGGGTTGGTGTCGAAGTCGGCGCGGCCCACGACGTAGGGGATGCCGCGCGTGCGCAGGGACTCCTCCGTCTCGCCGGCCATGGACACCTCCGGGATGGTGTAGATGCCGTAGGGCAGGATGGGCGTGAGCGTGCGCTTGCCCGGGCCGAACGCGTGCTCCACCGCGATGCGGGCCTGCTCCATGGACGTGGAGGCCAGGGCGGGGAAGCCGATGACGTCCCCCACCGCGTAGATGTGCGGGACGGCCGTCTGGTACGCGAGGCCCACCTCGATCTGGCCGCGCTTGCCCTGCTTCACGCCCAGCGCCTCGAGGCCCAGGCCCGCGGTGTTCGAGGTGCGGCCGGAGGCGACCAGCACCTGATCCGTCTCCAGCACCTCGCCGGTGGACAGCTTCAGGCGGATGGGCTCGGAGGAGGACTCCGGCACGTGCACGGACTCCACCGTCTGCCCCAGGCGCAGCCGCACGCCCAGCGTGTCCATGCACTCGCGCAAGAGCTCGCCAATCTCCCGGTCCAGGAACGACAGGAGCTCGTTCTTCACCTCCACCAGCGTCACCGGGATGCCCATCGCGGCGAACATGCTCGCGTACTCGCAGCCGATGACGCCGCCGCCCACCACCACCAGCGTGCGGGGCAGGGTGGTGATGTCCAGGATTTCATCCGAGTCGTGCACGCGCGGATCCCCGAAGGGGTACATCGGCGGGCGGTACGGGCTGGAGCCGGTGGCGATGAGGACCGTGCCGGCGGTGAGCCGGGTGTACTCCGTGCCGTCGTGCTTCACCGCGACGGTGTGCGCGTCCACGAAGGAGCCGGTGCCCTGGAACACCGTCACGCCGTGGCGCTGGAGGTTCCTGTGGATGCGCTCGCGCTCCATCTGCTTCACGCGGCGCTCGCGGAAGAGGAAGTCGGAGACGGTGGCCTCATGGCGCAGCGTCGCGTCCACGCTGTAGAGGCCGCGCGCCCTGAAGCCGGAGAGGTGCAGCGCCGTCTCGCGCAGCGTCTTGGAGGGAAGGGTGCCGGTGTTGGCCGCGGTGCCTCCGAGCACCGGCTCCCGCTCCACCACCGCCACCCGCTTGCCCGCGAGCGAGGCCTGCACCGCGCCCCATTCCCCCGCGGGGCCTGATCCGATGACCACCAGGTCGAAGTCCGCCATGGACCGCACCCTAACCCCACCCCGGGGGGCGAGGGCACCCGGAAGTCAGTCCCGGCCCGTGTAGTGCAGCTTCTCGCGGACCTCCTCCTCGGTGAGCAGGCGGAAGCCGCCTTCGGGGATGTCATCCAGGGTGATGTCGCCCACCGCCTCCCGGTGGAGCGCCCGGGCGGGCAGTCCCACCGCGCCCAGCATGCGCTTCACCTGGTGGTGGCGTCCTTCCGTGAGGATGACCTCCACCGTGTGCTCGTCGCGCACGCGCACCGCGGCGGGGCGGGCGGGGCCGTCATCCAGCATCATCCCCTGTCGCAGCGGCTCCACCTTCGCGTCATCCGCGGTGCTGAAGACCGTGGCCACGTAGCGCTTGGGGAGGTTCGTCTCCGGGGACGTGCAGTGGGCCACCAGCTTGTCGTCGTTGGTGAAGAGCAGCAGGCCCGTGGTGTCCACGTCCAGCCGGCCCACGGCGTGCCAGGTGAAGCGGTTCAGCTCCAGGGGCAGCTGGGGCAGGAGCAGCTCGAACACCGTGCCCGTGCGGTGCTGGCGCGCGGTGGAGGTCAGCACGCCCGCGGGCTTGTGGAAGGCCAGCACGTGCGTGGGCGCCTCCTTGCGCACCGGCAGTCCGTCCACCTTGAGGACGGCGCCGGGCGGCACGGGCGTCAGGGGCGTGGTCGCCACGCGGCCGTTGACCGTCACGCGGCCCGCCTTGATGGCGGCCTCCGCCTCGTCCTGGGGCATGGCGCCCGCCCGCGCGAGCGCGCGAGAGAGCCAGTCCGGCTTCTCCTTGCCCTCCCAGCGGTTGGGGCGAGGCGGGGACTTGGGGGGCCGTTCGGACTTGCGAGCCATGGGCGCGGCACTGTAGCCGCGCTTGGGCGGCGGGGCCCTCAGTTAGTGGCGGGCCGGTTCGTCGGGGTCGTCACCCTCGGCGGAGCCTGGCGTCGGGCCCGGCTCGTCGCCGTTGGCCATCCGGTGGGATTCCTCCTCCAGCCCGCCGTCCTCCGCGGTGCCGGGCGTTCGGCCGGGCTCCTCCCAGGGTTCCTCGGAGAGGGGGGCCTGACGGCCAGGGCCGGGCTCGGTGCCTCCCACGATCATCGATTCGTAGGGCATGTGGTTCACGCGGTGCTCCTTTCCGTGAGGATTCGGTCGTCCAAGGAAAGGTAGCGACGCTCGGGGTTCCCGCCGCGCGTGGGGACGAAAGGTGTCCCCCTGCCTGCTCAGGTCTCGTCCGGGGGCGGTCCGCCGCCGCCGGGGATGTGCTTGCGCACGGTGTGCAGCGCGGCCAGCCAGAGCCGGGCCTCGTTGCGCGTGAGCCGGGAGCGGCGCAGCGGCGCCACCAGGTCCCGCACCGCCGTGCGCCCGGGCTTCTCATCCACGAGGAATCGGCCCGCGCTCAGGAGCGCCTCCAGCGTCGCCTCCACGCGGGCGAGCTCCGCGTCCGTGGCGGCCAGGGGCAGGGGGCCCGGCGGCGGCGCGGTGTCCGCGAGGTGGGCCATGCGAACCTCATAGGCGTAGAGCAGCACCGCCTGCGCCAGGTTGATGGAGGGCTGCTCCGGCGCGGTGGGCACCGCGGACAGGTCGTGGCAGCGCTCCACCTCCGCGTTGGTGAGGCCGCTGCGCTCGTCCCCGAAGACGAGCGCCACCGGCCCCTGCTTCGCCCGCGCCACCAATTCCTCCCCCACGGCGCGGGGAGACAGGCGGCGCTTTCCCTCCACCTTCCGGGAGCTGGTGCCCACCACCCAGACGCAGTCGGACACCGCCGCGTCCAGCGAGTCCGGGCGCTTCACCCCACCCAGCACATCCTCCGCGTGCACCGCGAGCCGGTGGGCCGGGCCCAGGTCCTCCACCTCCGGCGTCACCCATGCCCAGTCGGACAGGCCGCAGTTCTTCAGGGCGCGGGCGGCGGCGCCCAGGTTCTCCGCGTTGCGCGGGCGCATGAGGACGAATCGGACGGGCAGCACCATGGCGGCGCACCCTACCGCCCCGGTGCTTGGAGCGGGACCCCAGTTGACCGCCGCGGTGTCTCACCGCCAGTCTGCACCGCGAAATCCCGCGTCCCGCGCGTCCGCAAGCCACCCGCGAGTGTGGCTGCCCGGACACCCTGTGGGCCCGCGGACGCGCAAGGGGGAGCGCCGGCACGTGGTCGCCGGGCCGCACTTCCCGTGCGCCTCCGAGGACCCACGCGCGGCACGCGGCATGAAATCGGTTCCGCCGCCACCCCCTGGAGGAAACATGTCCCCGCAGTCCGCTGTCCCGCCGAAGGCCGCGCGCGCACCCCGTGCCCGCTGGCTGCTGTCGGCGTTGCTCGTGGGCGCGCTCGCCGCCGGCTGCCCGCAGCAGCCCGAAGCCCCGAAGCCGGTCGCGACGCCGCAGGCCCCGGATACGTCCACGCCGCCGTCCGAGCCCCAGACGTCCCAGGCCCCGGCGGTGATGCCCTTCATCCACGAAGTGGCCAGCGAGAACGCGCTGCCCACGGGCGTCACCATTGAATTCGCCCTGCCGGTGCGCCCCCGCTACGAGTCCCTGGAGGGCACGGTCGTCACCGTGTCGCCGGAGGTGCCCGGGAGCCTCCGGTGGACCGGGCCGGCCTCGCTGCTCTTCACGCCGACGTCCGGCTTCCAGGCGGGCGTCACGTACACGGTGTCGGTGGAGCAGGTGAACACCGCCGCAGGCGTGCTCAAGCCCCCTTCGCCGCGCGAGTGGCGCTACAACTTCACCACCTTCGCCTTCAAGTTCGCCCAGCTGTCCCCCACGCGCATGGACCTGGTGAAGGGGCAGGTGGAGCTGAACGTGGACTTCACCGGCCCGGTGGACCTGGCCGCCGTGCGCTCGCGCTCCACGTTCAAGCTGGGAGAGACCGTCCTCTCCGACGTGAAGTGGAGCACCCCCGCCAATCGCCGCAACTCGCTGGCGGTGGTCCTCACCCACCCGAAGCTCAAGGCCGGGGCGACCGTGCGCTACGCACTGGGCGCGGGCCTGACGCCAGCGGGCTCCAGCAACGCCCCCGCGGCCCCCGCGGCCACCGCCGACCTGCCGCTCGACAGCGGAAAGCGGATGGACATCACCTTCATGAAGCTGGACGAGGGGACCAACGGCTTCTACGTGGAGGTGAGCTGCCGCGACGTGGAGTCGGACGCGTCGCCCAGCCCCACCGACGAGGAGTGGGACTCCTACTACTACGACAACGACAACCGGGGCTGCTCGCTGAGCGACGCCATGGCCCAGGAGGCCATCCGCATCAAGCCGAAGGTGAAGTTCTCCGTGGCCCCGTCGCGCCGCGGCTTCCGCATCTTCGGTGACTTCAAGCGCGGGCCGTACACGCTCACCCTCGCGCAGGGCACGGTGTCCGAGGGCGGCGGCACGCTGATGGGCACCTGGTCGCGCGGCATCTCCGTGCCCGCCCGCCAGGCCCAGGTGCGCTTCAACGCCAACGGCCGCTACCTGCCGCGCAGCGCATGGCGCAACCTGCCCCTGCAACACCTCAACCTGAAGGAGGTCTCGCTCACGGTGCGCAACGTGCCGCCGGAGAACCTCGTCTATTGGATGAGCCAGGAGTACCAGGAGAACGCCGACGAGCGGACGAGCAACGTCCTGGTGGAGAAGACGCTCCCGCTGAAGGCGACGCCCGACACGCTGCTCACCACGTACGTCGACGTGGCCTCCCTGGTGCCCGCGAATACGCGCGGCCTGGTGGAGGTGAACGTGCGCAACGGCGACTACCGCGCCGCCGCGCGCATCCTGCTCACCGACCTGAGCCTCGTCGCCAAGCGCGGGGGGCCGGCGCCGGGCTCGCAGGACTCGGGCGAGGTCTGGGTCTGGGCGCTGGGCCTGGAGAGCACGGAGCCGCTGGGCGGCGTGGAGGTGACGCTGGTGAAGAAGAGCGGGCAGGTGGTGGCCCGCTGCACCACGCAGGGCGAGGCCGGCTGCCAGCTCAAGGTGCCCGCGCCGGGCGTGGACTCGAGCCAGCCGTTCGCGCTGGTGGCGCGCAGGGGCGAGGAGCTCACCTACCTCAAGTACGACGAACTCAAGACGGAGATCGCCAACTCGGACGTGCAGGGCGAGCCGTACCGCGCGGAGCAACCCTACCGCGCGTCCATCTGGTCCGACCGCGGCGTGTACCGCCCCGGTGACACCGCGCACGTGGCGGCGGTGCTGCGCGGCCAGGACTACCTGGCGCCGCCCGTGGGCATGCCGGTGGAGGTGCGCGTCATCGACTCGCGCGAGCGGGAGATCCGCAAGGAGACGCTGAAGACGAACGCGGCGGGCGTCATCGCGTTGGATCAGCCGTTCGCGGCGTTCCAGGACACGGGCCGCTACTCCGTGCGCCTGAAGGTGGCGGACCGCGACGTGGCCTCCTACGGCTTCAGCGTGGAGGAGTTCGTCCCGGAGCGCATGAAGGTGACGGCCTCCGCGAAGGAGCCGGGCTACCAGCAGGGCACGCCCATCCCGGTGGGCGTGGAGGCGGCGTACCTCTTCGGCGGCTCGGCGGAAGGCAGCGAGGTGGAGCTGACGTGCCGCCTGGACCCCGTCGTCTTCGCGCCGAAGCAGAACAGCCAGTACACCTACGGCCTCTGGCGGCAGGAGGGCGGCACGCCCCGCTCCATCACGCTGGGCCAGGTGAAGGGGACGCTGGACGCCAAGGGACAGGTGCTCCTTGAGTGCCCGGCGCAGCCGCAGTCCGGCCCCATCAAGAGCGCGGCGCGGCTGTCCGCCGTGGCCAGCGTCTTCGAGTCCGGCAGCGGCCGCTCCACCATCGGCGAGGCCACGGTGCCGGTGCACCCGGAGGCGTTCTACCTGGGCCTCCAGGCCAGCACGCAGAAGGCGAAGGCCAACACGCCCTTCACCGTGTCCGGCGTGGTGGTGGACTGGAACGGCGAGCTGCTCACCGGCGCCAGGGCGCCCAAGACGGTGGAGCTGGAGTACCTGCTGCTCGAGGAGAACTACGGCTACTACTACGACGAGGACTCCGGCTACGAGCGCTACCAGCGCTACCTGCGCCCGCAGCGCGAGGGCGTGGTGACGGCGAAGGTGGAGAGCGGCCGCTTCAGCGCCAACGTGCTGCCGGGCCGCGACGGCGCGGGCTACCTGGTGCGCGCCCGCGCGGGCAACACCCAGACGGACCTCACCGTGGAGGGCGACGGCCGCTACTACTGGTGGGGCGAGGGCTCGCGCGTGGACCAGACGCCGCGGCCCGCGAAGCCCACGGCGCTGGAGCTGTCCCTGCCCGCGAAGGGCCGGGTGGGCGAGGCCCTCACGGTGAAGACGAAGGCGCCCTACCGGGGCCGCGTCCTCTTCACGGTGGAGACGGACCGGGTCATCGCCACGGGCTGGAAGCAGGTGGAGCCGGGCGAGGTCACCTGGAGCTTCACGCCGAAGGAGTACGCGCCCAACGTTTACGTGAGCGCGTTCCTGGTGAAGGATCCGCACCTGGAATCCGCCCAGGCCTTCATGCCGGACCGCGCGTTCGGCGTGGGCAGCATCTCGCTGGAGCCGGTGGACTACACGCAGGCCGTCTCCCTCTCGGTGCCCAAGGAGGTCCGCTCCAACGACACGCTCACCGTGGACGTGACGGTGGAGGGCGTGGAGGGCCCCACCTTCGCCACCGTGGCGGTGGTGGACGAGGGCATCCTGTCCCTCACGCGCTTCCAGAGCCCGGATCCGCTCAAGGAGGTCTTCACCCGGCGCGCGCTGGGCGTGGACACCTACGAGACCGTGGGCTGGGCGCTCCTGGTGCCCCCGGGCGGCAACTCCAGCTCCACGGGCGGTGACGAGGGCGGCGCCGAGGGCCGCGTGCAGCCCGTGAAGCCGGTGGCCCTGTGGAGCGGCGTGGTGGAGGTGCCCGCGAGCGGCAAGCTGCGCGTGCCCTTCAAGCTGCCGCAGTACCGGGGCGCGGTGCGGGTGATGGTGGTGACGGCGGGCAACAAGCGCATCGGCCGGGCCAGCGCGCAGGTGCTGGTGCGCGACCCGCTGGTGCTCCAGACGACGCTGCCGCGCTTCCTCACCCAGAACGACGACATCCAGATCCCCGTCTTCGTCACCAACCTGTCCGGCAAGGCGCAGGACGTGAAGGTGACGCTGACCTCGGAGGCGCTGGCGGTGCCGGGGCTCGTGATGCCGGAGGGCCTCGGGTCGCCCCTGGAGCTCAAGGGCAAGAGCGAGGGCCGCGCGAAGCTGGAGGATGGCAAGTCGCGCACCTTCGTCTTCCAGGGCCGCGCGGTGCAGTCGGTGGGCGCGGCGCGGCTGACGGTGACGGTGGAGGGCGGTGGCTACACGTCGCGCGAACAGCTGGACGTGCCGCTGGCGCCCGCGGGCCCGCGCGAGCGCCGCATCCAGCAGGTGGAGCTGGCGCAGGGCACCACGGACGTGAAGGCCCTGCTCCAGGGCTGGGTGCCCACCACGGAGCGCACCACCGTGTGGGTGACGAACAATCCGTACGCGAAGTCGTTCCAGCACCTCTCGTACCTGGTGCGCTACCCCTACGGCTGCATCGAGCAGACGACGTCCTCCACGCGGCCCCTGCTCTTCGTGAGCGAGCTGGTGGAGCGCGTGGACCCCACGCTGGTGTCCACGTCGAAGGTGCCGGACATGGTGCAGTCGGGCATCAACCGGGTGCTGTCCATGCAGACGGCGTCGGGCGGCTTCGCGTACTGGCCGGGCAACACGGAGCCGGTGGCCTGGGGCACGGCCTACGCGACGCACATGCTGCTGGACGCGCGCAAGCTGAAGTACCCCGTGCCGGAGGACCGGCTGGACAGCGCCATCGCGTGGATGGGCGACGAGCTCACCCGCACGGAAGGGCGCGTGGCGCAGGACGGCCACTCCGACCAACACGCCGAGCCGTACATGCACTACGTGCTCGCGGTCGCGGGCAAGGGGCGCAAGGCGCGCGCGCTGGCCATGGTGAACGGCCTGGAGGCGGAGGCGAAGAAGCGGGCGCTCACCGGCGAAGAGAAGGAGGACCTCTACCTGCTCAAGGCCGCGCTGTGGCTGTCGGGTGACCGGCGCTACGAGAGCGACCTGCGCGACCCGGACGTGTCCAACGTCACCGACGAGCGGAAGAACAGCTGGTCGTTCTACTCGGACCGGCGCCGCCGCGGCCTGATGCTGAGCACGTTCCAGGACCTCTTCGGCGCCGCGCCGGAGGGCGAGCCCCTGGCGCGCATGGTGGCGACGGCGCTTCAGGCCCGCACGTCGGCGTACTACTCGACGCAGGAGCTGGTCTGGGGCATCACCGGCCTGGGCAAGCGGCTGCAGGACTCGGCCACCAGCTTCACGCCGCCCACGCTCACGGTGGCGGGCAAGACGGTGACGCCCGTCGCGGAGAAGGACGCGCGCGTGTCGGACCGCACGTGGGCGCTGGCCCGCGCCAGCGAGCGCGCCAGTGTGTCGCTGGACCTGAAGGAGAAGGGCGGAGGCAACGTGTACCTCATCCTCAACAGCGAGGGCGTGCGCACCACGCCGGAGGTGAAGGCGGGCGGGCATGGCCTGGCGCTCAAGCGCACCTGGCGCTCTCTGGACGGCACCTCGCTGGACCTGAAGGCCAGGCCGGTGAAGCTGGCGGACCTCATCTACGTGGAGCTGGCGGTGACCAACACCACGGGCGAGCGCGTGCAGAACATCGCGCTCGTGGACCGGCTGCCCGCGGGCTGGGAGATTGAAAACGCCCGCCTGGGGCGCGGTGGCAGCGTGGACTGGGTGGACGCGGATTCGCTCTGGGCGCCGGACTACGTGAACGTGCGCGATGACCGCATGGAAGCGTTCGGCGCGCTGGCCGCGGGCGAGACGAAGAAGCTCGTCTACGCGGTGCGCGCGGTGACGGCGGGTTCGTTCACGCTGCCGTCCGCGGACGCCGAGGCGATGTACGACTCCTCGCTCTGGGCCCGTGAAGCGGCGGGCACGGTGCAGGTGGTGGGCCCCTGGAAGGACGACCTGCTCTAGGGCTCCATGCTTCGCGTTCGCATCAAGAAGGGGTGGGTGGGGGTGGCGCTGGCGGGGCTCGTGCTCATGGGCACGGCCCTGCTGGCGGCCTGGTGGGTGCCGCTGCCGGAGCGGTTGGCGGCGCCCCCCTCGGTGGTGATGGCGTACCGGGACGGGGCGCCCGCGTATGTCTTCCTCGCGCCGGACGAGCGGTGGCGCATGCCCGCGCCGAAGGACCGCATCGACCGGGCCTACCTCCGGGCCCTGGTGGCGCTGGAGGACAAGCGGTACTTCCGGCACCCGGGCGTGGATCCGCTCGCGGCCCTGCGCGCCCTGGGGCTCAACCTGAGCCGGGGCCGCCGGGTGTCGGGGGCGTCCACGTTGACGATGCAGCTGGTGCGCGTGCTGGAGCCCCGTCCCCGCACGTTCTCCTCGAAGGTGATTGAGTCGTTCCGGGCCGCGCAGCTGGAGCTGCGGCTGTCGAAGCAGGAGCTGTTGGATGCGTACCTCCAGTTCGTGCCCTACGGGCGCAACGTGGAGGGCGTGGAGGCGGCGGCACTCGCGTACTTCGGGCACACGGCGCAGCACCTCAGCCCGGCGGAGATCTCCACGCTGCTGGCGGTGCCGCAGAACCCGAACCGGCGCTTCCCGTCGCCGGAGAACCGGGACCGCCTGCGCTCGGCCCGGGATGACATCGCCCGGCGCCTGCTGGAGTCCGGCGGCCTGAAGGTGGATGGGGTGTCGGACGAGACGGTGCTGGCGGAGGTGCGGGAGACGCTGGTGCCGGAGGTGTTGAAGCCTTTCCCCCGCGAGGCGCCGCACGCGGCGGTGTGGCTCAAGGCCAAGCGGCCGGGGACGACGTGGCTCGCGACGACGCTGGACGCGGGCACGCAGCGCTTCGTGGAGCGCACGCTGGGGGACGCGGCCCGGAGGCTGGAGCGGCAGGGCATCCACAACGGCGCGGTGGTGGTGCTGGACCGGGAGTCCGGCGACGTGCGCGCGCTGGTGGGCAACTTCGACTTCTTCGACGAGAAGAACGGCGGGCAGATCATCGGCTTCGCCACGCCGCGCTCGCCGGGGTCGGCGCTCAAGCCGCTGCTGTATGCGATGGGCATCGACCAGGGGCTGGTGGGGCCGGAGACGCTGGTGCCGGACATCCCGGTGGCGTACGGCGGCTACCAGCCGCGCAACTTCGACGGGCGCTTCCTGGGGCTCGTGCGGATGCAGTACGCGCTGTCGCAGTCCTTGAACCTGCCCTTCGTGCGGCTCCTGGAGCGGCTCGGCGTCGAGAGCTTCCTGGGGGCGCTGCGAGGCGCGGGCGTCACCAGCCTGGACCCCAGGGCGGGGCACTACGGCCTGTCCGCGGCGGTGGGAGGGCTGGAGGTCACGCCGCTGGAGCTCGCGGGCGTGTACCTGGCGCTGGCGGGGGACGGGAAGGCGAGGCCCCTGCGCGTGCTGCAGGAGGACGCGCCCCCGCGGAAGCCCTATTCGCTGATGTCCCCGGGAGCGGCGTGGCTGACGCGGCAGGCGCTGTCACTGAGGGACCGGCCGGACTTCCCGGAGCGGCGGCGGCTCACGGGGCTGCCTGCGCGGGTGCACTGGAAGACGGGCACGAGCTTCGGCAACCGGGACGCCTGGGCAGCGGGCTCCGGGCCGAAGCACACGGCGGTGGTGTGGCTGGGCAACTTCGACCATGCCTCCAGCGTGCACCTGGTGGGCGCGGAGAACGCGGCGCCGCTGCTCTTCGACATCCTGGAGGGCATCGGGCCGCGAGGCACGGCGTTGCAGGAGGAGGACGCGGCGCCGCCCAAGGACCTGGTGGGCGTGGAGGTGTGCGCGTACTCGGGGCACCTGCCCACGGACGCGTGCACGCAGCGCAAGAAGGTGGACGCGGTCCGCACGGCGGTGCCCACGGCGCCCTGTCCGTACCATCACCGCGTGGAGGTGGACGTGGCCTCGGGGCTGGCGGTGGGCCCGGGCTGCCGCGAGGGGCGCCGCACGGAGTGGCGCGTGTACCTGACCTGGCCGTCCAGCCTGCGCCGGTGGTTGGCGGAGCAGCAGCGCCAGTTGCCGGAGCCTCCGCCCATGGCGCCCGGCTGCGTCGTGGGCGGAGAGCGGGACACGCCCGTCATCCTCTCGCCCCCCGAGGGCCAGGTGGCGCTGCTCATCCCCGGCCTGGACGCGGAGGCGCAGAAGGTGCCGCTGGAGGCGGAGGCCGCGCACGACCGCGAGCTGACGTGGTTCGTGGACGGAGCCGTCCTGGGAACGGCGAGGGCCGCGGAGCGCCTGTGGTGGAAGCCGAGCGTGGGCACGCACGACATCCTCGTCACCGACGACCGCGGCCTCACCGCCCGCCGCACGCTGGTGGTGCGCGAGCGGCAGTAGGACTTCAGGGCCCGGCCAACCGCCGGGCCCGCGCGAAGGCTCAGCGGATCTCCCAGCCGTCCTTGCCGCGGGCGTAGTACTGGCCCGAGGGCAGCTCGCCGTAGAACAGCGCGTCCTTCATGCCCACGACGGAGCTGCCGTCGAACAGACCCACCTCGCCCTTGGAGGGGAAGGTGATGCCCAGCGCCGCGGCGGTGAGGCGCACCGTCTGGCCCGGCGCCACCGTCGTGTCGCCCAGCACCGCGCCCACGGGGGCCTTCACCCGCGCGGGCGCGTAGTCCCCACCCGCCAGGCTCACCCGCAGGTTCGTCGTCAGCGTCATGCCCTGGAGCGACACCGCCTGCGTGCCGTGGTTTCCCACCTCCACCCAGCCCTCGCGCGGGTCGAACGCCTCCAGCACCAGCGTGGACTGCTGCGCCTTCAGCCGCTTCACCTCCGCCATCACGAAATCGCGGCGCACACTCACGAAGCGCTTCATGTACGCCTTGCCCGCGGCGAACTTCGCGTAGTCCATGTACGGGTCTTCCCTCATGGAGTCGTTGATCAGCGCATGGAGCTGGTCGATGTACGGGTCCATCACCTGTGACGTGAAGAGCTCGTCCAGCGCCTTGTCCAGCCGCGCCTCCAGCCGGGCGCGCAGCACCGGGTTGAGCACCACGCGCGTGCCCAGGTTGGAGAACACCGGCAGGTAGCCCGGGTAGCTCTGCTGCTCCAGCTTGCGCTGCTGGTACATCTTCTCCACCCAGCCATCCAGCAGCGTGAAGTTGAACAGCGGGTGCTTCATGTTGCTCGTGGAGGCGGTCTGGTCCTCCACCGTGTTCGTGTACCACCAGCGCGAGTCCACGTTGTTCAGGTCCCACGGCACGTAGCGCCAGCGCCCGGTGATGTCGTCGTGCATGAAGTAGCTCTCGGAGTCCTCCACGTAGTTGTTGGACATCAGCGCGTCCAACACCATGGAGCGCACGTAGGATTCGATCTCCAGGTTCTTCTCCAGCGCGGCCACCAGCTGCGGCTCGGGCGTGTGGTTGATGACGTCCAGCACCTCCCACAGCGCGTCGTCGGGCTCCTTCTCGTTGGTCTTCTTCTGCCAGTCACCCTGGTAGGGCACCTTCCACGTCTTGAACTCCGTGTCCTTCCAGCCCGTGCGGTAGATGGTCGCGTCGTCGTCCGGGAACTGCCTCGCCTTGACGAAGGCCTTGTTGACCTGCTCCACCTCCAGGAACACGCCCTCGTACTGGCCATTCACGGAGAGCCGCACGAAGGTCGCCTTCGACGCCGGCACCCGCATCGCCGCCAGCAGGTCGAAGGCGATCTTCTCCGCGATCATCGACGCGTCGGCGTACTCGGCGATGATGTTGAGGGACGTGCGGCCCTCGAACTTGTCCCCGTCCGCGAAGCTGACGTTCCAGCTCTTCTTGTCGAAGTAGCGCGAGGAGGCTCCGCGCAGGCGCACCTTCACCGGGTACGTCTTGCCGTTCGCCTGGAACGTCGCGTCCTGCTCCCCCGTCAACGGCTCCGCCTTGAACCGCTCCAGCACCTCCGGAGGCATGATCAGCGCGTACTCCGGCAACGACGTCTGGACCTTCGGCAGCGTGTACGGCCGCTGTACCTCGGGCACGGGCTGCGGATCCGCGCTGCCGCCATCCCCGGAGCCAGGGGTGCCCGAGTCCACCGCGCCACCGTCGGGAGCCCCCGCATCCGGAGCGCCCGCGTCGGGAACACCGGGGTCCGGCGCGTTGGGGTCCGTGATGCCGGGATCGCTCACGGACGGCCGCGGGTCATCGGGAAGCGAGGTGCCGGCTCCGCCACAGGCGGCGAGCAACATCGTGAGGCTGAGCAGAAGTCGTAGGCGCATCATCGTCCGACCCCTGAGCAAGCCCCATGCCTTCCTACCAGGGGGGCAACGGGCGGCTTCCAGCGCGCGCGAGGAGCCCGCCGCGGCTGGCGCATGGACCCCGGAGCGCCTGACAGAGGGAAAACTCTTTCCCTCCCCGGAGCGCCGAGTTGCCCTCCGCGGATGCTCCTGACGGACTGCGTGAAGGGCGGGCGCGGGCCTGCACGCTTGCCCTGCGGAACAGGGGGGGCAGGCGTCATCGCGCCCCCGGGGCGGGCAGCCGGGCAACAGCCACGGAAACGCCGCGCTGTGCACGGACGCGACCGCCGGACCTAGCTTTCTTGAGAGCAGGCTGGAGGACGGCCCGAGTCCGTCAAGGGAGCGATGATGGAGTCCTGGAACCAGACGTCGACGGATGCCGTGCGCGCCCACGCGCCCTCCACGGTGAACCGGCGCATCGACGCCCATGTGGAGTCGTGTGTCCGGTACATGGCGGAGCAGGGGGACCGCGCGGAGATGAGCCGCTACCTCGACAAGCTGGAGCACGAGTGGGACGTGCACCGGACCCTGGTCGTGGGCGTCCCAGCCGTGGCCCTCGCAGGGCTGCTGCTCAGCCGCAAGGCCAACTCGGGCTGGCGCGTGTTCGGCGGCGTCGCCCTGGCCCTGCTCCTCCAGCACGGCCTTACCGGCTTCGGGCCCCTGTCCGCGCTGGTGCGCGCGATGGGAGTGCGCTCCCGCCGGGAGATTGACCTGGAGAAGTTCGCCATCAAGGCCCTGCGCGGAGACTTCGAGCGCATCCCCAGCGACGGGGGGCCGCTGGCTCGCGCCAACGCCGCCCTCGTCGCCGCGCAGTCCTGACGAACGCACGCCTCCCCGGCGACAGGGAGGCGCGCGTGCCGTGTCTCAGTGCACCAGGGGCGTCGTGTAGCCGCCGCCCAGCGCGGGCATCAGCGCCGGGCGCGGCGTGCTGGAGCCCGGCCGGCGGTCCCCCTTGGTGTCGAAGAAGCCGTTGAGGCCGGCGACGCCGATGGAGAAGTTCGTCACCCAGCCCTCGTCCGGCTTGCCCGCGGCGGCCTTGATGTCGAAGGGGTGCGCGAAGTGCAGGCGCAGCAGCAGGGGCCCCAGCGACAGGTTGAAGCCGACGACGGCGTCGAGCACGCGGTGGTCCCAGAGGTCGCTCGCGCTGTCACCCACGCCACCCGCGTCGATCGCCGCGATGGCCTCCAGGTCGCTCAGGAAGGCCACCCGGATGATGTCGTTGAGGGGCAGCTGCGCCTCCACCGTGCCGTAGACGAAGTGCTGGCCCAGGAGCCACCGCTCGTCGCCGAAGTTCACGCCGCGCAGGGTGTCGAAGCTGGACAGGTAGTAGGAGCGCGCGTAGCGGCCGCCCACCGTGGTGCCCGCGCCCAGGCGCGTGAAGAAGTTCGTGCGGCCGTAGATGGGGAAGTACCGCTCCGCGTCCAGGCGCAGGTTGCCGTACGCCTGACCGTCGAAGGGCTGCACGCCGGCGGTGGCCTCCAGCAGCACGGAGCTGCCCGACAGCGGCCCCGTCGCGTAGTGGTACTTGATGGTGTCGTAGCCGATGCGGCCGCTCAGCTCCGTCTGGAAGCGGATGTGCTGGTTGTCCGCGCGCCACGTGTCCAGGAGGTTCTGGTTCGCCTCGTTGCGCTCCGGGAACCTCAGGTAGAACTCGTTGAAGTCATCCAGGAAGTACTTCGTGCCGCCGATGCTCAGGTCGCCCTGGAGGTAGAAGAAGGTGCTGAGCGGGTAGCGCAGGCTGCCCAGCGCGCCGAAGTAGCGCTCCGACGACACGAAGAACGGGCGCTGATTCGACGGCAGGTAGTCGAACGTCTTGTCGATGCGGAAGCGCAGCGACTGGAACAGACCGCCGCCCCACGTCGTGCGGTTCGCGTCGTTGACGTAGAGCAGCAGGCCGTCCGTCAACTCGAAGGAGCCGTACACCGCCAGCGTGAGGACCACCTGGTGGTCGCGCAGCCGGTCGGACGCGGACGCGAACACCTGGCCCACGAAGCCGCCACCGCCCGCGCCCGCGAAGCCGAAGATGGGCCCCAGCTCGATGTTCTCCCGCTTGAAGGGTCGGTAGGCCTGCGCCTCCGCGAGCGACTTGAGCGCGACGGGGGAGGGTGGATCCGCAGGCGGCTCCTTCGGGGTCTCCAGCGACAGCATGCGCGGAGGGCGCAGCAGGGACGGCTTCCGCTCGCCGCTCATGTGGAAGAGCATCCACAGGCCGCCGTCGGGACCGGGGCCCGGCTCGAAGACGCCCGTCGTCAGGTCCGTGCGGCGCACGATGCGGCCGTCCGCCAGCCGCTCGTGCAAATCAGAGCTGCTCTTGTTGAAGGCCACGAAGAACAGGCGGCCGTCCGGCAGCGCCAGCGGATCCGCCTCGTCGCGGTCCTCGGTGGTGAGCCGCTCGGCCTGGCCCACCGGCGCGTCCGGCTTCACGCGGAAGAGGTTGTACTTGCGGTGCGACGTCGCGTCGGACGTGTAGATGATGCCGGACGGGCCCCAGGTGAGCTGGCGCTCGGCGAAGACGTCATCGGTGAGCTTGCGCACCTTCGCGTCCTCACCCTGCGTCAGGTCCAGCATGTAGACGTCGCGCAGGCCCTTGTCGTCGATGCCGATGAACGCGATGTAGCGGCCGTCCGGGGAGAAGGCCGGCGAGTAGATGGCCAGCACGCCCTGCCGGTCGACGCGGTACGAGCGCCGGTCCCCCGTCTCCAGCTTCACGTTGATGCCCACCTCCGTGCCGATGCCGGTGCGGATGGCGGACCGCCGCACCAGCACGTCCGTGGAGCGCTTCTCGGAGATGTGCACGTAGTCCTGCACGTAGAGCACGTCGCGCCCCGTGCGCTCCGCCACGAACGCGAGCTTGTCCTTGGTCAGCGCGAAGTTGCGGCCGGACACCGGGTGCAGCGACTCCACGCCCGGCACGCCGTCACCCGCCACCTTCACCGTCTTGCCCGGCGTGCGCGGATCCGTGAGGTACAGCCGGCTCTCGCCCGTCTCCGGCACGATGGTGCGCAGCGCCAGCACGTTGCCGTCCGGACCGCTGGCCATCGCGGTGACGATCCCCGGCGTCTCGCCCAGCGAGTCCAGCGCGGGCGCCGTCTGTGACGACTCCAGGTACGTCTTGAATGACCGGCGCTTGAGCCAGTTCTCGAACCGCGCGGAGATGCGCTTGGGGTCATCCCCCGTCAGCCGCTCCAGCAGCTCCTCGAACTTGAGCGACGGCGAATCGCGCGAGCCGCCCACCAGCCGGGGCGCCTCCTCCAGGAGCCGCTGGGTGATGCCCGCGCCGTACTCCTCCTCCAGGAACGCCACGCGCGCCTGGCCGACCTTGTAGATCCACAGGTAGCCGTACGGCCCGGGAGAGAAGAAGTCGAGGAACGCGTAGCCCTTCATCAGGTCCGGGTTCACCAGCAGGTCCCGCACCATCATCTCCGCCTCGGGGTCCAGGCCGCGCTTGGCGTAGAACTCCGCCAGACCTTCGATGAACCACAGCGGATAGCCGCCCAGCGGATCCCCGAAGGTCTTCGCCTGCTCGGCCACGGTGCGCACCTTCTGGATGGTGAACTGGTGCGCCATCTCGTGCGTGCTGATCTCCTCGAAGAGGTGGTGGTCGCCCAGGTACGGCAGGGACAGCTTCAGGTCCTCCGTGGAGGTGACGCCCAGCGTGCCCTCGGAGACCGCGAACACGTTCGTCTGCAGGAACTCCGCGTAGCTGCTGTAGAGGATGTACGGGAACGTCTCCGTGGGGACGTACTTGAACTGATCCACCAGGTACCGGTACGCCGCATCGATGATGGGCGCGGCCCGCTCGGCCACCTCGCGCTCGCGCTCGTAGAAGTAGAAGCGCACGCCGCCCGTCTTCGCGCCCAGGTCCTTCGCGTAGGTGTACTTGACGCCGCCGTCCGAGCTGCCCCCCAGCATCAGCGGCGCGCCGGAGAACAACGGACCGCCATCCGCCGAGGAGAACACCGGACCGCCATCCGCGGTGGTGAGGTCCGCGAGGGTGGTGGGGTCACCCGCCGTGCCGCCATCCGCCAGCGCCACCACGCCCGGGGGCGGGATGCCGCCGTCGCGAAGGCCCGGGACGGAGGGAGGGGTGCCCGCGTCGGAGGCGCTCATGTCGAGCGAGATGCCATCCTTCTTGGGCGTCGAGTCCCGCGGCGCGGGCGACGTCACGTTGCCCGAAGGGGTGACCTCCGCGCCTTCCGGCGGGGACTGGCTGTCGCCCGTCTCCGAGGACGTGGTGGGCGCCTGCGGGTTGGGTCCGCCCTGCGTGCCGGGCGGTTGATCATGCGCGGTATGCTCGGTGGGCTTGGCCAGGCCGGTCGCGGCGGGTCCCACGAGGATGTCGATGTGCCGCCACTCGAACTCGAAGCTGTTCACGGGGGTCTTCCCCGCGCGGCGGGGAACGACGAAGACCTGGGCCAGCGCGAGCTCCGGCAGGAGCAGGGCCAGCAGCACGGCGATGACGTGCGAACGGGGGTTCAAAAAGCACCTCGGTAAGGCGAGGAGACGGGCTGTCAGGGGCCTGGCGGAAGGCTCCCTCTCCCACCGGAAACGCACAAGCGGTCGTTTTGTTTCTTTGCGTTGCGGTGGACGTCCCGCCCCCGCTCCCTCTACGAACGCCGTGGGACTTGGCGTCGGTCGGGATCGCCCGGTATGGAGGAGGGAATGAATCGTTTCCCTCTCGTACTGGCCACCGCGTTCCTCGCCGCCGGTTGTGGCAAGGACAGTTCCGACAACAAAGCCGAGTGTCAGGTTGAAGCCATCGACCTGACCGGGTGTGACAGGTCGACGTTGAGTGCCGTCCAGGGCGAAGGCATCTGGAACACGAACATCAACTTCGATGACGGCTACTCAGGCCCCTCCTCCATCCGCTTCTCGCCCGGGGAGCCGCTGGCTGTCGGCCTCGCCATGACGGCGAAGCAAGTCACCCCGGACACCTTCTACCTGGCCAGCGATGTGACGGGCTCGGACGGCTCGGTGGTGCGCTACGCGTTCTCCGGCTGCAAGGCCTCCGGCCCGGGCGAGGTGCTGGGCGTGGCGCGCGTGTGCCGCAACGGCGCGACGGTGCGGCAGGGCACTTTCACCGCGAGGCGCGTGGCTCGCCGCGCGGGCGAGGCCGAGTCCGACCACGTGGAGCTCCTGGGCCAGGCCGCGCTGCCCCGAGGCTCCGCCAACGGCGTGTCGGTGGCGGGGGACTACGCCTACGTCATCGCGGGCAGTGAGGGCCTGTTCGTCTTCGACGTGAAGGACCCCGCGCACCCGGCGAAGGTGTCCGAGCTGAAGATCCCCACGGAGACGTACACCAGCACGCTCATCAGCGGCACGACGCTCTACCTGGGCACCTATGCGACGGGCATCCGCATCTGCGACCTGGCCGCGAACCCGTCGGTCCCCACGTGCGACAAGACGGTGCTGGCGGACCTGAAGGTGCGGGTGGACAGCATGACGAAGGACGGCAACCTGCTCTTCGTGGCGTCGCCCCTGCCCAAGTCGGACATCGTCATCCTGGACGTGAGCACGCCATCCGCGCCGACCCTCGTGGTGCGCTACACGGTGGAGGGCTCCTCTCCCGACCTGAGCGAGTACCCCTACGCGCTGGCGGTGCAGGACAACCGTCTGTACGTGAGCAACTGGAGCTACGGCATGACGGTGACGGACCTCTCGCCGCTGGCCACGACGTCGAAGCTGCCCAAGCTCCTGGGCCGCTTCGCCGGGCCCTCCACCAGCGCGCTGGCGGTGGGCAGGCTGGGGGACAGCACCGTCGTCTACCAGGGCTCGGACGGGTGGGGCTCCTCGCTCCTGGCGCTGGACGCCACGAACCCGGCGAACATCGTGCAGCGCGGCGAACTGGCCCTGCGGCCCGAGGCGACGCTGGGCGGCATGGCCCTGTCGGGCACCACGCTCTACGTGGCCAACTACCAGGACGGCCTGCGCGTGTACGACGTCTCCACGCTGGGCACGCCCACGCCCGCCGGGTACTTCAACACCTGGAGCGAGTCCGAGGAGGGCCGCGGCAAGAGCTACTTCGACGGCCTCCAGGGCGTTCACGTCGCCAACGGGCTGGTATATGGGTGGGACACGACGCGCGGACTGCTGATCTTCCGCCACACCCCGTGACGCCAAGGCTGTGTCATGACCCCGTTGAACGGATGTGGCCGCTGCCAGACCCTGCCCGAGGCGCCGGATGTACCGGGGCGCCTCTTCCTGTGGCCGCCCCTGGGCCACAGCCTGGGCAAGCTGGTGGCCCACCTGCGTGATTCGGGGGGCACGTACCAGGTGCGCACGGATGCGCAGTGCGTCGTGGTGGGGATGGGGGAGGGCGGCCTGCGCACGCTCTCCTCGCACCTGCGCAGCGTGCTGACGGCGGAGGAGGTGCGGGGCACGCGCGCACTCTTCGTCGAGGGCGACAGCGAGCCGGGCATGGCGGACTTCCCGCGCGTGGACTCACTCCAGCGGCTCACCACGCTGCATCAGTCCGGGTGGCTGGTGGACATGCTGGCGGAGTCGCGGCTCACCACGTTCTTCCAGCCCATCGTCCACGCGCAGGACACCTCCCGCGTCTTCGCGCACGAGGCGCTCCTGCGCGGGCGCGAACGGGACGGTTCGCTGGTGCCGCCGAACCGGCTGTTCGACACGGCGCGCGAGGCGGACCTGCTGTTCCAACTGGACCTGGCCGCGCGCACCACCGCCATCCGCGAGTCGGTGCGGCACCAGCTGCGCACGCACCTGTTCATCAACTTCACGCCCACGGCCATCTACGACCCGGCCTACTGCCTGCGCTCCACGGTGGCCGCCATCCGCGAGTCGGGCATCCCGGAGTCGCACGTCGTCTTCGAGATCATCGAATCCGACCGGGCCGCGAACGCGGCGCACCTGCGGGCCATCGTGGACTTCTACCGTCAGGCGGGCTTCCAGGTGGCGCTGGACGACCTGGGCGCGGGCTATTCGTCGCTGAACCTCATCCACCAGCTCCGGCCCGAGTTCATGAAGCTGGACATGGAGCTGGTGCGGGGCGTCCACGCGGACCCCTACAAGGCCTCCATCGTGCAGAAGCTGCTGGAGATCGCCCGGCAGCTCGGCATCCAGACGGTGGCCGAGGGCATCGAGACGCCCGAGGAGCTGTCCTGGGTGCGCCGGCACGGGGTGGACTTCGTGCAGGGCTACCTCATCGCGAGGCCCGCGGACGCGCCAGCCCGCGCCACTCCGCGCATCACGGATTGAGCAGGGTGTTGGACGTGCTCGAGCGCTCCAGGTTCGCGGCGCGCGCCAGTCGCAGCGCGTCACCGGCGTCCTGCAGGGCGATGCGCGCGGCGTAGATGTCGCGGCGGTTGGCGGCATCCCGGGCGAGCGCGATCTGCGCGCGGATGCGCTGGGCGTAGACCTCGACGTTGCCCTGGCCGAAGGACGAAGCGCTCTGGCCCACGACGGAGAAGTCCTCGTCGGCGATGCTCAGGGCGTTGTCCACGCCCAGCTCTCCCTGTTCCAGCGCCTGATCCGCCGCGAGCATCCACTGGCCCCCGGACTGGATTCGCGCCAGCCGCTGTTGCCGGGCGCGCTCGACCTCGTAGGCGCGCTGCTCATGCGTGTCCACCTGCGTCTGCACGGACTGGGTGCGCTCGGTGGCCTGCGCGTCGCGGGCTTCCACTTCCTGCTCCAGGTCCGCGATGCGCTGGTGCAGACGGTTCAGTTCCTCGTCGGTCGCGGCGGCATTCGCGGCGGTCTCTTGCGTCGGCTGGGCCTGCCCCTGTGCGCCCTGCGCGGGCTGCGCCGTCTGATTCGACGGTGTCTCGGCCGCGGTTCCACCCTGGGCGGGTGGGGGCGTGCCCTGCGCAGGAGCGGCCTCGGTTCCTGTCGTCCCGGCCGCGCCCGCGCCGCCCGTCGCGGTGCCCGGCTCCTGCACCGGCACCTGGGCTGTATTCAGCGGCTGTTCACCCGTTCCACCTGGAGCCACGGAGCCCTGAACCGTCGAGGAGGTCGCGCCCGTTTCGTAGGTGCCGCCGAAGCCCGGGGCTTCCTCGTTCGTGGGGCCCGACGTCGGCGACGTCCCGGCGGCACCCGCTCCCCCCGTGCCCGTCTGGGGCTGGGATTCTTCGGCTTCACCAGAAGCGGGCTGCTGCTCGAAGAACGTCGGCACCGGGGGCGGCACATAGGTCTGCGACTGCTGGACCGCGACCTCGCCGGAAGTCACCGGCGCGCTGCCATCGGGCAGCAAGGGCGTCACCCCGCGGTAGTTGCTCTGGGTCGGATCCGTCGGAGTCTGGATGGCGTAGCCCTCGGGAGGCCGTGCTCCGTCCAGGTCATCCGCGGCCTGCTCATAGGCGTCCTGCAGGGAGGAGGCGGCGGGGTCTCTCACGGAGGGATCCTCCGGAGGCAACGACTCCACGTCGAGCGACTGGCCCATGCTCAACCCCGCGATGATGGCGATCCAGAGGCGCATGCCATGAAGATGTCCACGCGCGAACGCTTCCACATCGCCACCAGCGCGCCTCCGCCCGCGAGCCCGCCAGGTGGGCGTCCAGCGCTCAGGCCTTCGAGCGCCGGGACAGCAGCTCGTCCGCCGCGCGCCGTCCCGTCTCGAGCGCGCCGTGCACGGTGCCCTCGTCGCCCCTCACGTGCGTGGCCTCGCCAGCGAAGAAAATCGTCCGGCCCACGGGCTCCGCGAGCGCCTCGACGGCATCCATCGCGCCCGAGGGGATGACCGCATAGCCACCGCGCGTGTACGGCTCGTCCTGCCAGTCCTGCACGTGCCACGCTTCCAGTCGCGCGTTCAGCTCCCGCGGGGAGAGGGGGAAGATCTGCGACAGTCCCCGGAGCGCGCGTTCCAGCACCGCCTTCTCGCTCAAGCGCGACAGCGACGCGGCGGCGGGGCCGCCACTCCAGCCCACCAGGTGTCGCGTGTGACGGTGGGGCGACAGCGTCCACCACGTGGGGAACGGAGAGGCGGGCGCGTGAAAGAAACCGAAGTGCGCGGTGGCCTCCAGCTCGCGCCAGAACGCCGCGCGGAAGCGCAGGAGGACCTTCACCAGGGAGCCCATGGCCAACCGGTTCCAGGCGCGCTCCTGTGTCCGCACGCGCGGCACGAAGCGCACGGCACCGGGGGCGGGCGGCTTCGCCTGCAACACGCCTACTGGCAGCGTCACCACCGCGTGCTCGCCCTGGAACGTCCCCAGTGGAGTGCCCTGGCGGGTCCGGGCTCGCACTCGGACCGAGCCCGGCCTCCAGCGCACCTCCTCGGCCACGGCATTGAGCAACAGCGTGCCGGGCTTCGCGAGCAGCTTCGCGGCCATCGCCAGGGGGACGCGGTCATACCCCTCCAGCACGCGAGACGGCGTCGTGCCGCCAGACGCATCCGCGGTCTGTTCCATCCTCGCGATGGCGAGCGTGCTCGCGACGTCCGGATCCGCGGCGTAGAAGCCCCGGACATACGACCGCGCCATCGCGCACACGAGCGGTGGCCACGCACGGAGGCGTGCCTGCTCCTCCACCCACGCCGCGATGGGACGGTCGGGTCCCTCCGCGGACATGAGAGGCTCCTGGAACGCGAAGGCGTCCTCTCTTTCCTCCAGCTTCCCTCGCCACAGGAGCGCATGCGTGTCGTTGCAGGGACTCACCGTCAACCCGGCCCGGCGGATCCGTTTCAGCAGCGAGGCCGGCTTGCCATGGACGAACTCGGCCCCCAGCTCCAGGGGCACGTCCGTCGTGGGATCCCGGAGCGTCACCATGCGGCCGCCCACGCGGTCGCGCGCCTCCAGGACGATGATCCGCAAGCCCTGATCCATCAGGCGTTCGGCCGCGGCGAGCCCCGCGGCGCCCGCCCCCAGGATGACGACATCCGCCTTGTGGTCCATGCCGCTCCAGCTCCGTCGCGAGGGCGGAGTTCCCTTCATGGAAGACGACGCCCGTGGCCCCGTTGATGAACGGGGCCACGAGCCGGGTCACCCTCCCATGCGGGAGAGGAACAGGGGGAGGGAAGAGGCAGCCGCTAGTAGGTCTTCGGCGAGCCGCTGGAGCCCGTGCTGGAACCCGTATCCGGATTCATCGTGGAGCTCTTGCCGCTGCCCTGCTCCTGGGTCTGGTCCTTCGTACCCTCGTTGATGGACTGGTCCGGCGACATCACGTCGGAGCCCGCGCCACCCGTTCCAGTGCTCGGCGAGATGCTGGTCGCCATGTTCCGCTCGTCCTTCACCTGGAAGCTGGCGCGGATCTCCTGGCCCTCCTTCAGGCTCTTGGCGCTCTTCAGGCTCGGATCGTTGAACTGCGTCTTGCTGTCGATGTCCAGCGGCACCACCGCGCCGCTCGCGCTGCTGATGTAGACCTTCTTGCCCTCGCTCTTGACGACCCGGCCCGTCAGCTCGTTCGAGCCCATGGTGCTCGAGGACGAGCCCATCGAGTGTGAAGAAGACGAGGACGAGCCCGAGCCGCCCGTGGCATCCGAGCTGCCCATGCTGCTGCCGGAGGAGCCCTGCATGCTGCCGGAGGAGCCCTGCGTGCTTTCAGAGGGTGTTGACGACTGCTGCTGCGAGTCCTGCGCCGTGCTGTCCTGCGCGAAGGCCACGCCCGAACCCAGCAGCGCCACGGACGCGAAAACCCCAATGAGCTTCTTCATGGAATCTCTCCCCGATGATGTGAGTGGGACGGGAGGCACCCTGGGGGGCCTCCCGCTGGGAAAAAGCTAGGGGCGGTAGGGGCAGGGGACAGGCCCGAGGGGGAAGACCGTGTGCATGCCCGTTCGCTTCTCGGCCCGTGGGGCGTGGTCTGGACGCGACAACCGGCACTCCGGGCGCAGGGTGGGGTGCTTGAAGCCCGTGCGGGATTCACCTAGCGTACCGGACAAAGCGCGGAGGCTGGCCGCAGGGTTGGCGCTCCGCCAGGAGACCGTGACCTCGATGCCCCCGCCCGCCAGGCCCTCCGCGCCGCAGCCCCAGCCCCAGGAACTGCCTGCCCCGTCCTATCCCGCCGTCGAGACCTTCATCGAGAAGGCCTCCGCCAACGACATCCAGGCGCTCTTCGCGCCCGTCAAGGCGGGGCTCACCGACCTCAAGGGGCCCCGTGCGGAGATCGGCAAGAAGGCCCAGGCTGCGATCGCGCGCTCCGAGGAACTGCTCACCCTGCTCGTGGACGTCCGCGAGAAGCTCGTCGCGGAATCGAAGCAGTCCAAGGGCCGGAAATAACAGGCTTTTCCGGGGGCTGGACGATTTCTTGTCACCAGCAGGCAACCGGCGGCCGGCTCTCCCGATAATCCATTGAAAGAGCCACGGGATGATCCCTGGCTCCCCTTTTGAATCAACGCTGGCACCAGCGCGGAGGCTGAAATGAGCGTCAAGATCGACAGCGGCATGATGGGTCCGAACCTGCGCATGAACACCCAGATGACCACGGCTCGGCAGACGCCGAACACGAGCTTTGGCGCGCGCGTGCAGAACGGCCTGAACAGCACCGTCGGCGCGGTGGGCGCTGGCGTGGGCGCGGTTGCGGGCTTCGTCCCCGGCGCGGGCATCGTCTCCGCCGCTGTCTCCTCCGCCCAGACCTTCTCCGGCGCCTCCGGCTCCGGCATGCAGGGCGGCCCGTACGTGGGCGTGATGAACACCGGCGCCGGCGCGGTGCCCACCACCAACCTGCCCGGCGTCGGCACGGGCATGCCCACGGGCGGCAGCTCCACCGCGCTGGGCACCAGCGTCGGCGGCACCAGCGCTGGCGGCAGCGTGGGTGACCAGCTCAACGCGAACAGCAGCCTCAAGACGATGATGGACGACAACGTCAAGCTGCTGAACATGCAGTCCGCGATGCAGCACGAGTCGCAGATCTTCACGGCTGTTTCCAACGTGATGAAGTCGCGGCACGATACGACCAAGAACTCCATCGGCAACATCCGCTAGTCTTCACGGACGGCGGAATCTGACCGGTGCAAGGAAGGCGGCCCTCGACGGCCGCCTTCCGTGCTTCCGGCGACAGGAAAGGAAGCGCGACGTCCATGGCGGAGACCCCTTCGGAGATTGCCAACAGCCTCGTGCCCCTGGCGCGTCAGCCGGCCATGGTCCTGCTGGAGTCCGGCTACCTGTGGCTGGACATGGGGCACTTCGACAAGGCCAAGGAGGTCTTCGTCGGCGCCGCCGCGCTCATGCCCAAGAGCGAGGTGCCCCAGATCGGTCTGGGCGCCGTGGAGTTCGCGCAGGGCAAGCACGACAAGGCCCTCGCGGCCTATCGCGTCGCCCAGCGGCTCGCGCCCCTGTCGTCGCTGCCGCGGGCGCACGCCGGTGAAGCCCTGCTGTTCATGGGCAAGGTGCCGGAGGCCCTCAAGGAACTGAAGGCCGCCATCGACCTGGAGCCGGACAGCGACGGCGCGAAGCTGGCCCAGGCGCTCATCCAGGCGAAGGAAGCGGGGGCCCTGCCTCCGCCGAAGAAGTAGTCGCTGAGAAGAAGGAGGTACGTCGATGGCTGTCGGTGGAGTCGGACGTGGGGGTGGGAAGGGCCGCGCGGGCGGTGTCAAGGGGGCGTCCGGTCCATCGGGCGCCTCTGGCGCGTCCTTTGGCGGCAAGGTGGACCGCACGGAGTCGCTCGTCGGGCCTTCGGGTCTGGTAGGCTCCAGCAACGTCCAGGGCCCCCAGGCCACGGATCCGATCGCGGCGCAGGCACTCGCCATCGCCAAGCGGCTCAAGAATGGGGGCTTCAAGAGCAAGGAGGAGGCGACGAAGGCGCTCGTCTCCGAAGTGCTCCAGGAGAAGTTGAACATGAAGTCCGCTGCCCTTACGGGCCGCATCGCCGGGGCGCTGCAGGACGATCCCCGGCTGAACCAGGTTCTCGAGCGGCTGTGGTCCAAGGCCGAGTGAGCGCGCCGCTTGCCTCTGGGTGAAGACAGGAAGGTCATCCTGGAGAAGTACGGCCCGTACGTGCGGTCGCTCGCGGCCACCGTGCGCAAGCAGTTCAATGCCCAGCTGGAGCTGGATGAACTGCTGGCCTATGGGCAGATTGGCCTCCTCGAAGCCGCCGAGCGCTTCGACCCCAAGGTGGGCGCCAACTTCCTTACCTTTGCCCACTATCGCATCAAGGGCGCCATCTTCGACGGTCTGAGGAAGATGGGGGTCCTGCGGGGCGCGGACGCCCGCACCGCCTACCAGGGCGAGCGCGCGACGGCGTATCTGGGAAATCTTGCCGACCGCGAGCAGGGCGCAAGCAACCGCGGGTCGTCATTCGACGATGATATTGGTGACATCTCGGATGCCGTGGCGGGCCTCGCGGCTGTTTTTGCAGCGGGGGCGGAAGGGGCGGAGGCGGCGGGCTACGTGGATGAGTCACTCCCGGCGGATCAGCGCCTGGAGATGGAGCAGTTGAAGAACCGGGTGCGCTCGGCCATCGAGAAGCTTCCGGAGAAAGAGCGCAAGCTCCTGCAGGGCTATTACTTCCAGGGACGCACGTTGGAAGAGGCAGGAGCGGAGATCGGGCAGTCGAAGAGCTGGGCGTCGCGGCTTCATGCGCGGGCCATTGATCGGCTCAAGGAACTCTTGAACGAGGAGGAGGAACTCCCTCCCGCCTCGACGGATGCAAGGAGGGTGTCACATGGCGGCTCCGATGAGCGGCATCTCCGCGGCGCAGGTGGCGCAGCAAAAGCTGCAGGACCAGGGCGCGCAGCAGACGCAGAAGACGGGCGCGTCGAAGTTCGACGGAGTTCTCGCTGACAAGGCGCAGGGCGCCGGCCAGGTGGACGCCGCCCAGAACGTGAACAAGGCCCAGGCCGCGCAGGCCGCCCAGAAGGTGGACTCCGTCCGTCAGGTGGAGACCGTCAACAAGGCGGAGAAGGCCAACCTGAACAAGGTGAGCAGCGCCGCCCAGCAGCCGGCCACCGCCAAGGGTGCCGAGCCCGTGGACGCGAAGGCGGAAGCCTCGAAGACGACCAAGTCGGGCGGCATGGTGTCCGACCTCGTCTCCGGCCTGGAGAAGGGCCAGGTCAGCATGGACAAGCTGATCAAGGAGGCCTCCTCCGGCAAGAACATGTCCAACGCGGAGCTGCTCGGCCTCCAGGCGTCCATGTACAAGTACTCGCAGGAGCTCGACCTCACGTCGAAGGTCGTCGAGAAGGCCACCAGCGGCCTGAAGGACGTCGTCAAGACGCAGGTCTGAAGTCCCACCCGCCGGGCCATGGCGGCATGTGAAGGGCGGTCCCTCCCGGTCTCGGGAGGGGGCGCCCTTCCGCGTTTTGCAAGGGCCCTGTTAAGCTACGCGCGCCCATGACTCGCCGAACGCCCGTCTTCGCCGCCCCGCTCCTCGCCCTGCTGTTCCTCACCGGCTGCTCCATCGAGCTGCAGCACGAGCTGACGGAGGCGGACGCCAACGAAATCTACGTCCTGCTCAGCAAGAACGGCATCAACGCCAAGAAGGAGAAGGCGGAGGGCGGCAACGAAGTGCGCTTCACCATCGTCGTCCCCAAGGGCGACGCCGCGCAGGCCGCGGAGCTCCTGAAGCGCAACTCGCTGCCGCGCCCGGTGGAGAAGGGCCTGTCCCACTTCGCCAAGGGCAGCATGGTGCCCACCGCCACGGAGGAGCGCGCCATGCTCCTCAAGGCCATGGCGGGTGAGGTCTCCAACGCGCTCAACCAGATTGACGGCGTGCTGGAGGCGCGGGCCATCGTGATGGTGCCGGAGAACAACGACCTGTCGCAGCCGGAGAACCGGCCGCTGCCGTCCGCCTCCGTGTTCATCAAGTACCGCACGGTCGAGGGCGGCAAGCCCCCCGTCACCGTGGACGCGGTGAAGCAGTTCGTCGCCAGCTCCGTGTCGGAGCTCAAGCCGGAGGCCGTCACGGTCCTGATGACGGAGGCCATGGCCCCCACGGCGGAGACCACGGAGACCAACCGCCTGCAGGACGTGCTCGGCGTGCGCATGACGGCGGCCAGCGCCAGCACGTTCAAGATGATCCTCGGCGGCGCGTTCGCGCTCATCCTCGCGATGATGGGCGTCACCGCGTGGACCTTCATGCGCGGGGGCTCGGGGGGCGCCGCCCCCGCCGCGGCGGCGCGTCCGGCGCGTGCGCGAGGAGGTCGCACGGAGTAGTCCCGCACGTCGCTTCCCGCGGCCCTCCTGGGGCGGACCGCGGGGCGCGTCCTTACAAGGCTGGGGACGCGTCTTCTCATCTTCAGCGGGCCACCTGGGGGCCCGCGAGGTGACCGTTGGATTCCTTCTTCACCTCGCTCAGCAAGCGCCAGACCATGATGCTGCTCACCGCGGTCACCTTCGGGGGCCAGGAGAGCACGGCGGCGCTGGAGCACCTGCCCGACGAAGAGAGCGCGCTCCTGCGCCACCGCGCGCAGGAGATCCTCCAGATTCCGCGCGAGAAGCGCCTGCCCGCGGTGGTGCAGGAGCTCAAGCGCCTGATGAAGGACCGGCGCGGTCAGCTGTGGACCGCGGATCCGGAGCGGCTGGCGGCGCTGCTCCAGCGCGAGCGCGCCGCGCTGGTGGAGGTCACGCTGCGCGCGCTGCCCGGCAACATGGCGGAGGCGGTGCGTGGCCACCTGCCGCCCTCGCGCGTGAAGCTCACCCGCGAGGTGCGGCCCCAGATCCTGGACATCATCCGCTGGAAGCTGGAGGAGGCGCTGGCGCGCGAGGTCGCCGGCCAGTCCGCGGGCTTCAAGTTCGCGGACGTGCTCAACCTCCAGACCCGTGAGCTGCTCACGGTGAGTGATCGCCTGGGCGCGCGCGTGCTCGGCCCCGCGCTGGCGGGACTGCCCGAGGAGGAACGGAACGGGCTCATGGAGTCGCTGCCGCCGGACCTGCTCCAACTGGCGAGCAAGTCCGTGGCGGCCAATGCGCCGCGCAAGCTCCCGGAAGAGGACGCGCGCGCGCAGCTCAACCTGCACGAGGGCTTCACCCGTCTGGCGGGGGCCATCCGCAGCGCGGGCGTGCAGCGATTGGCGCGTGCCTGCGTCGCGCAGTCCCCGGAGTTCGCCGCGCGCATGCTGGAGAAGCACCGCGGCGAGTTCGGCCACCTGGTGGCGAAGTGGGTGCGCGAGGAGCGCTCTCGGCCCACGGCCCGGGGCGACGGTGGACGCACCGACATCGTGATGGACCTGGAGCGGCTGGCCGTGCGCGGCCTCATCGAGCGGCCCGTTCGGCTGACCGCGCCGCCGCCGCGCCCCTCCGCCGTGCTGCCGCCGCCGCCGGGAGCGCGCAAGCCCGCGCCGGCGCCGGGTGCCCGTCCCGCGGCGCCAGGCGCGGGGCCCGCGTCGCCGGGTGCGCGTCCCGCGGCGCCGGGAGCCGCACGTCCGGGGGGCCTCGCGCCTCGCGAAGGCCTGCGCACCACCGCGCCGGATCCGTCGCGAGCGCCCGCGCTCCGGGCTCCCAAGTCGCTTCGCGGCGGCGCCGCCGCTGCCGACGCGGCGGGGGATTCCGGGGCCCGGCGAGACTTCATGGCCGAGCGCGCGGCCCGCCGCGCGGGTGCGGCCTCCAGCCGTGACGGGGCGCCGGGTGCGAGCCCGGCACCCGGCGGACGTCCGCGTCCGGCTCCTGGGGAGGAGCGGGGGGCGTCCGTGGGGCCCGCGCCCCGCGCGCCCGTGGTCTTGCCCGAAGGCGACGCGAACGGTTCGAAGATGCGCCGCATGCCGGTGGAGCGCGAGCGGGGGCCCGCGCCCCGCGCCCCCATGGCGGCCCCGGAAGCAGACGCGAACGGCTCCCAGATGCGCCGCATGCCGGTGGACCGGGGCTCGTCGGTGGGCCCCGCGCCCCGCGCGTCCATGGCGGCCCCGGAAACAGACGCGAACGGCTCCCAGATGCGCCGCATGCCGGTGGACCGGGGCTCGTCGGTGGGCCCCGCGCCCCGCGCCTCCCCCGGGGCCGCTCCAGGCCGCAGGGAGCAGGAGGGCAGCCCACGGCCCGCGCGTCCCGCCCGGCCGGATCCAGACGGGGCTCGCATCGGTCCGCCGCCCTCGCGGCTGGGCGCACGCGGTGCGTCACGCCCTCCAGAACCGGACGCGCCCGAGGGCCGCTCCGTCCGGGTCGAGCGCCCGGCTCGGCCTCCCGCCGACGCGGAGGCGCGAGCCCCCCGGCGCCCGGAGCCATCCGGAGAGCCTGCGGAAGGAGCCCGGGTGCTGCGCTCGCGCACCGGCGGCCGTCCCTCGGTGCGTCCCGAACCAGGGGGCGAGCCGGAGCGTCCTCCGCGCGTGCTCTCCAGCCAGGCTGGCTCCCGGTCCTCGGAGGGAACCCAGGTGGGCCGCCGTCGCCCCCCTCCCACCGACCGGCTGGGCCCGGACGACGCGGGCGGCCCCGGAGGGCGTGGACCGCGCGGCGGAACGCGCTAGCATCCGGTCTCCAAGGAGCAACACATGGCGATCGGCAAGGTCATCAAGGGGGACGGGCTGGCGGAGTCGGTGGTCGTCGCCACGTCCGAGCGACCGGCATTGCGTCCGCCCCGCGCGGGCGTGATGAATGCCGAGGTCTTCGAGGCGCGCCAGGGCGCCCAGGGCATCATCGAGGAGGCCCAGCGCGAGCGCGAGCGCATCCTCGCCGAGGCTCAGCGCGAGAAGGAGGAGCTCTTCGCCAAGGCGAAGGACCTGGGTCGTCAGGAAGGCATCGCCCAGGCCGCGGAGCTGATCCTGCGCGCGAAGATGCAGGCAGGGGAGATCCTCCACTCCCACGAGCAGGACGTCATCGCGCTCTCGCTGAAGATGGCGGAGAAGATCCTCGGCCGCGACCTGGAGCGCGAGCCGGAGCTGCTCGTGGACATGTGCGCGGCGGCCATCGACAACCTCCGCAACGCGCGCGCCATGGTGCTTCGCGTGCACCCGAAGACGGCCGCGGTGCTGCGCGCCAAGCGCCCGCAGTTGATGGAGCTCATCGGCCGCACGGTGGATCTGGCCATCAAGGAGGATCCGGAGGTCGCCGCCGTGGGCTGCATCGTGCAGACGGAGTTCGGCACCGTGGACGCGCAGCTGCCCACGCAGCTGGAGATGCTCCAGAACCTCCTGCAGCCGGACACCGCGCGCAAGAACGGCCCTCCCTGAGCTTCCGGGTCAACGCCGCGCCCCAGCGCCCCTTCCGCACTCCGCCATGGCCATCGACCTCTCGCGCTACTACGACCTCATCAAGGAAGCGTCCCTCGTCCGGGTGCGCGGCCGCGTCACCGAGCTGACGGGCCTCGTCATCAAGGCGAGCGTTCCCAACGTGCGCATCGGCGAGGTGGTGCTGATCAAGAACCGCCAGCGCGGCCTGATGAAGTCGGAGGTCGTGGGCTTCGTGGGCGATGAGGTGATGCTCATGCCCCTGGGCGAGCTGTACGGCATCGGTCCGGACAGCGAGTGCATCCCCACCGGCCGTCCGCTCACCATCAAGTGCGGCGACGCGCTCCTGGGCCGCGTGCTCACCGGCATCGGCGAGCCCATGGACGGCATGCCCCTGGAGGGGGAGGGCCTGGTCGACTGGCCCGTGGACCGCGACTGCCCGGACCCCTTCACGCGCCAGCGCATCGAGCGGCCGCTGCCCCTGGGCGTGCGCTGCATCGACGGGCTTCTCACCGTGGGCGAGGGGCAGCGCGTGGGCCTCTTCGCCGGCTCCGGCGTCGGCAAGTCCACGCTGATGGGCCAGATTGCCCGCAACACGCAAGCCGACCTCAGCGTCGTGGCGCTCATCGGCGAGCGTGGTCGCGAGGTTCGCGAGTTCATCGAGGACGCCATGGGCGAGGAGGGCATGAAGCGCGCCGTGCTGGTGTGCGCCACGTCCGACCAGCCCGCCCTCGTGCGTCTGCGCGCCGCCTACGTCGCCACGGCCATCGCGGAGTACTTCCGTGAGCGCGGCGGCAACGTGCTGTTCATGCTCGACACGGTGACGCGTCTGGCGCGCTCCCAGCGCGACATCGGCCTCGCCATCGGCGAGCCCCCGGCGCGTCAGGGCTACCCGCCCAGCGTCTTCTCCATGCTGCCGCGCATCCTTGAGCGCACGGGCAACTCGGCGAAGGGCAAGTGCACCGCCATCTACACCTGCCTCGTGGCCGGCGGTGACATGGAAGATCCCATCGCGGACGAGGTCCGCGGTATTCTGGATGGCCACTTCATCCTCAACCGTGAGCTGGGCGCGCGAAACCAGTGGCCGGCCATGGACGTGCTCCAGAGCCTCAGCCGCGTGATGAGCGGCATCGTCAGCAAGGAGCACAAGAAGGCCGCCGGCAAGCTGCGCGAAACGCTCTCCACCTACGAGAAGCAGCGCGACCTCATCCTGCTGGGCGCCTACCAGGCCGGCGCGGACCCCAGGACGGACTACGCCATCGAGAAGTACGACTCCATCATCGACTTCCTCAAGCAGGACACCCACTCCAACTCCCCGTACGAGGAGACCGTGGAGCAGCTCATCAACCTCTTCGCGGACTGAGCCGGGCCGCCCCCGGCACACAAACGGACCGGACGGTTTTTGGGTAGGATGCCCCCACCATGCCCCCGTACCGGTTGCAGTCACTGCTGGACATGCGTGAGAAGGCGAAGGAGGAGGCCGAGCGGGCCTTCTCCGACGCCGTCAAGGCGCTGGCGAAGGAAGAGCAGGAGCAGGCGCGCCTGGAGGCGGAGCTGGAGCGCCGCCGCAAGGAGCGCAAGGCCAAGGTCCAGGAGTACTTCCAGCAGATCATGGCCAAGGGCGCCGGCATCAACGGCATGAACATGATGGGCCGCTTCGAGGAGCGTCTGAAGGACGACGAGGCCCAGGTCGCCCTCCAGATTGAACACCAGAAGGAAGTCGTCCGGACGGCGGGCCGCCTGGTGGAACAGCGCCGCATGCTGATGGCCGAGGCCGCCAAGGAGCTCAAGGCCATCGAGAAGAACAAGGAGAAGTTCGTCAAGCAGGTGAAAAAGGAACGCCAGGATCGGGAGGAGTTGCAACAGGAGGAGATCGGCAGCGCCTTGTTCCTGGCCCGCCAGCGCAAGTAACCTCCCGCCGCCTTCCGCCGAGTCTGGAGAGACGCCATGAGCCGAGTTGATGACGATCGCGATGCCGCGCGCTTGGCGGAGCGGATGATCCAGGAGCGCAAGCTCGCGGAGGCGAAGACCCAGAAGCGCCTTCAGGGCGAGTCCGTCTTCTCCAAGCTGGTCCAGCAGGGACAGGCCGAGCAGACCCAGCCCAAGCAGGCGCAGGAGATGAAGCAGCCCCTGGGCAAGCAGGTGCTGGCGCGCCTCGCGCAGCAGGGGCAGGGGAAGACCTTCGACGAGAAGCTGGCCCAGAAGGAGACCCAGGCGTCCCCCTTCACCCGCCCCGGCGAGTCCTCCCAGGGCGCGCAGCAGTCCCAGCGCAACACGGAGACGCAGCACCTGTCGAAGCAGGCGGAGACCCACAAGTCGGAGGTCGTGGAGGAGAAGCGCTCCACGGACGTCCGCGACGGCGACCTGTCCAGCGCCGAAGGCAAGGCCGGCCGCCTGAGCCAGGAGAAGGGCGAGCTGAAGATCGACGTCAACGCCGGCGGTGGCAAGGGCGCGGGCGGCGGGGCCAGCAAGGACAAGGACGACAAGGGCGCGCAGATGGCGGGCGCGGGCTTCCGCTTCAACCCCGCGCTGATGGCGCCGGTGCCGGTGGCCAAGCCCAAGGACATGGCGGGTTCGGAGCGCCTGCGCGCCATGGCCAACGAAATCGCGCAGAAGATCGTGGAGCGCGTGCGCGTGGGCACCAACGCCGCGGGCAACGCGGAGTTCCAGATCGACCTGCGCGGGGACGTGCTCAACGGCCTGTCCATCAAGGTCAGCGCGAAGAACGGGAAGATCTCCGCCGTCTTCAGCGGCAACGACCGCGACACCTTGAAGATGCTGGAAGAGCAGAGCGAAGGCCTGCGCAGCGCCCTGGGCGGCCGCGGTCTGGCGCTTGAAAATCTGAGGTTCGAGGCCAAGACATGAGCCTGGAGCCGGACGACGAGCCCGGAGTCTTCGAGCGCACCATGTTGGTCGACACCCGGAAGCTGGGCCCGCCGCCCCCGAAGCCCGCACCGGCGCCGGCGCCGGCCCCCGCTCCGGTCGCGCCGTGGCGGCCGTTCGCGTTCACGAACCTGGAGAAGGTGTCGCGTTCGCAGGGCAAGCTGGCGGAGCAACTGCGGTGGCTGACGCCCAACGCGGGCACGCTGGACACCGTGTGCGCGCGCCTCAAGGCGCTCTTCGACGTGGACGTGCGTCTGTCCGTGGAGTCCGCCCAGGCGCGGCCCATGACGGAGCTGCGCCGCTTTTTGGGGGACCCGTCCTTCCTCGCGGTCCTGGCGCCCGGCGCGCTCAAGGGCCGGGTCATCCTCGAAATCGAGCTGTCGCTGGCGCACTCCGCGGTGGACCTGCTGCTGGGCGGCGCCGGTGAGACGGTGGGCCTGCGGCCCCTGACGGACATCGAGGAGGGCGTGATGGGCTACGTCGTCCTGGAGGCCCTGAAGGAACTGGTGCCCGGGCTTCAGCCCGGCGTTCCCCGGCCCCGGCTGGACGGCGTGGCGCGCGGCGTGGATGAGGTGTCCGCGCGCCTGGGCGAGGACGGCCCGATGCTGGCGGTGCACCTGAACGCGGTGCTGGGCTCGCACCGTGGCATCGTCCGCCTGGTGGTGCCGTCCGCGGTGCTGGAGGCGGCCGAGCCCGCCGTGGAGAGCGCCCAGCGGCGTGAGCACCGGCTCGCGGACATGCGGGCTCACGGGCGGCGCCTGTCGGCCATCCGCGACTGGCTGCGCGCGGAGATTGGCGTGGCGGAGCTGTCCGCCCAGGACCTGGCCTCGCTGCGCGTCAAGGACGTGCTGCTGTTGGACATGCTGTCGGCGCGGCCGGACCGGGGCGAGCCCGGCACGGCGCAGCTGCGGTTGGGGCTGGGGCGCACCGGGCACCTGGCCGCGGAGGTGTTCGTGGACGGGGGCCGCTACCGGGCCCGCATCACGGAGATCATCCCCGGAGAGCCGGGCAACCCCCAGGGTGGGGAGCCCGGCTCCAGCGGCGGTGGCCAGGAAGAGAACGAGGACTTCACCAACCCGGAGCTGGGCGTTCCTCCGGAACTGGAAGGGGCGGCATTGGACGACGCGAACAACCGGGAGGGAAGCGATCTGCTCAGCGACCTGCCCCTGCAGGTGGCCGTGGAACTGGCGCGCGTCCCCATCACGGCCGAACAGGTGGTGGGGCTGCGCACGGGGCAGGTCATCGACCTGCGCCGCGGCGCCGGAGAGCCGGTGGACCTGTCCGTCAACGGCAAGGTCGTGGCCCGGGGCGAACTGGTCGAACTGGACGGCCAGCTGGGTGTGCGCATCATCCACCTGAGCTGACCCCGACGAAGCCCGAGCGCCCGAGGCAGGCGGGCAGGGGGGCGTGCTCCCACCCGGGCCCGTGGCGGTCCCGGCCCGGGTGAACTAGGCTCGCGTCCATCCATGGCAGTCCTCCGCTTCTCCTCCTCACGCTCGATCCTCGGCGCCGTGCTGCTCTTCGCGTCGCCCGCCGCCGTCCTGGCACAGGCGCCCGCGGCGCCGCCGGCGAAGGCCGAAGCCGCTCCCGCCGGGGAGCCGGCCCCCGCGGCTCCGTCCGCGCCTTCCGAAGCCGCCGCGCCGACAGACAATGACAAGGCGGCCCGGGCCTCGCGGCACTCGGACGAACTGGACCGCGAGCTGGGCGCGACGCCGGAAGGGGCGGATGCCCAGGAGAGCCTGGGCTGGGTGGTGGTGCGCACGGTGGCGCTCCTGGGCGCGGTGCTCGCGTCCATCTACCTGACGCTCAACGTGGGCCTGCGCAAGCTGATGGGCCTGCAGGGCGTGGCGGTGGGCAAGGCGTCGGTGGTGTCGGTGATGGAGCGCATCCCGTTGGATCAACGGCGCACGCTCTTCGTCCTGAAGGCCGCGGACGAGTACCTGCTGATTGGTGGCGGCGACGGTGGCGTGCAACTGGTTTCAAAGCTGGACCGCGACGCCGTGGAGCGCATCCGCGCCGCACGGGAGCAGCCAGCGCCGGTGTCCCTGAGTCCTTTCCTCCAGAAGCTCCTCTCCCGCCGGAATGGTGGCACCCCGCCGCCGCCGGGCGTCTGAAGGCCGTCCCGTGAACCGTCAGTCCTCCGCCGCCCGTCCGCTGCTGTTCCGCGCTCCGCCCTGGCTCTTCGCGGCCCTCGTGTCGCTGCACCCCATCGTCGCGTCGGCCGCGAAGAAGGGCGCGGAGACGATTCCGGACTCCCTGGTGAAGGAGGCCGTGAACACCGACTCCTTCACCTCGCGCCCGCTCATCCTCATCCTCGCGCTCGCGGCCATGTCGCTGGTCCCGTTCGCGCTGATGATGGTGACCAGCTTCGTGAAGATCTCGGTGGTGCTCTCCATCGTCCGCTCGGCGCTGGGCACCCAGCAGATTCCCCCCACCCAGGTCATCACCGGCCTGGCCATCATCCTCACCGTCTACATCATGGCGCCCGTGGGCCAGGAGATGTACCGGGCGGGAGGCCTCGACATCTGGTCCCGGGGCACGTCGGTGTTCTCCTCGGAGACGGTGGGCACGATGCTGAGCGCCGCGGACAAGTCCAAGGAACCGCTGCGCGAGTTCCTGATGAAGAAGGTCACCAACAAGGACCGCACGCTCTTCTACAGCCTGGCGAAGAAGATGCGGAAGGAGGAGGACCGCAAGGACATTGGCCAGAACGACTTCATGGTCATCGTCCCGGCCTTCGTCGTGTCCGAACTGAAGGAGGCCTTCCAGATTGGCTTCCTCTTGTTCGTGCCCTTCATCGTCATCGACATGGTGGTCGCCAACATCCTGCTGGCGCTGGGCATGCACATGCTGTCGCCCACGACCATCTCCATGCCCTTCAAGCTCTTGTTGTTCGTGCTCGTGGACGGCTGGTACCTCATCGCCAAGGGCCTGGTCATCGGCTACCTGTAAGGAGCCCCGTACTGCCATGAATCAGCTCACGTTCATCACCCAGGAGGCCCTGTTCCTGGTGCTCGTGGTCTCCGCGCCGCCGGTGCTCATGAGCCTCTTGGTGGGCTTCATCATCGCCCTGTTCCAGGCCACCACGCAGATCCAGGAGCAGACGCTCACGTTCGCGCCCAAGGTGGTGCTCGTCTTCGGCGTGCTGGCCATGACGGGCCCATGGATTGGCGGGCAGCTCCTGCGCTTCACCTTCCACGTCTTCGACCGCTTCCCGGCGCTCATCGGCAGATGAACATCGGCGAAGCCATGGCCGAGCTGGGCGCTCGGTTCAACCTGTCGATCATCATCTTCACGATGGCGCTCATCATGTGCCGCGTGATGCCCATCCTCATCTTCAGCCCCTTCCTGGGCGGCGAGGTCGTGCCCTCGGAGATGAAGCTGGGCCTGGGCCTGATGGTGTCCGCGGTGTTGTTCCCGTCCGTCGCGGACCGGATGGACAAGATTCCCCTGAGCGCGCTCCCCTACATCGGGCTGCTGCTCAAGGAGATCTTCATCGGCCTGTCATTGTCATACATCATCAACATCATCTTCGACGCGGCCCGGGTCGCCGGCACCCTGATGGACACCATGGCGGGCAGCAACAACGCCCAGCTCTACGTGCCACAGCTGGGCCAGCAGGTGTCGCTCTTCTCCAGCCTCAAGGTGCAGCTGTGCGTGGTGCTGTTCCTGTCGCTGGACGGCCACCACGTCATCATCCGGGCGCTCGCGGACAGCCTGGCGGTGGTGCCGCTGGAGGGCTTCCCGCACTTCAGCCGGGGCGTGTGGCCCTTCTTCGATCTGCTCGTCCGCTGCTTCGCGGACATGTTGAAGATCAGCCTGGCGCTGGCGGGGCCCGGCATGGTGGCCGCGTTCGCCACCGACCTGGCCATGGGCGCCATCAACCGCGTGGCCCCGCAGATCCAGGTCTTCTTCATCGCGATGTCGCTCAAGCCGCTGATGAGCGTGCTCATCATCTTCGTCTCCATCCACGTCATCGTCGGCCGCATGCAGGGCGAGATGACCTCCATGCTGCGCATGGTGCGGCAGGCCATCCAGCTGCTGGGCTGAGGACTCCCGGGACCGCACCATGTCGGACGAGAGTGGCGACAAGACAGAGGAACCGTCGCAGAAGAAGCTCGACGACTCCCGCAAGAAGGGGCAGGTCTGGAAGAGCAAGGACCTGACGGGCGTCGCCGTGCTCGTCGCCGGCCTGGGCATCGCCCGCGGCACGTGGGACACGGTGGAGAGCGAAATCTCCGCGCTGTTCCTCTTCACCTTCGAGACCATCGCGCATCCAGAACGCCTGGACATGGCGATGTCGCAGATCCTCTACATGGCGCTGAAGTCGCTGGCCATCCTCACGGTTCCGGTGGCGGCCGGAGCGGCGGCGATGGGCGGATTGATGGACTTTCTTCAGGTCGGGTCGCTGTTCACCATCGACCCGGTCATGCCCAAGTTCGACAAGCTCAATCCCATCGCGGGCTTGAAGAACATGTTCACGAAGAAGGCCTTCGTCCAGCTGCTGCAGAACCTCATCAAGATCTCCGTCGCCGCCTACGTCGTCTACGGCGTGGTGCGCGACTCGATGCCCCTGGTCATCGAAACGGTCCGGCAGGACACGCACGGCATCATGGCCATCCTCGGGGAGATCATCTACCGGGTGGGCGCGCGCATCGTGCTGCTCTTCGTCATCTTCGGCGTGTTCGACGTGTGGTGGCAGCGCAAGTCATACATGAAGGACATGATGATGACGAAGGAGGAGGTCAAGAAGGAGTACAAGCAGAGCGAAGGTGACCCGCACCACAAGGCCAAGCGCAAGGAGCTCCACCACGAGATCATGGAGGGAGCCCAGATGGAGGCGGTGAAGGACGCGAGCGTCATCGTCACCAACCCGGACCACGTCGCGGTGGCCCTGATGTACGACCAGAGCAAGGACGGGGCGCCCCGGGTCATCCTCAAGGGCATCGACGCGAAGGCGGAGCGCATCAAGGCCATCGCGCGCGAGGCGGACGTGCCGCTGCTTCGCAACGTGCCCCTGGCGCACGCGTTGTTGCGCGTGGAGGTGGGGGAGGAAGTGCCCGAGGAGCTCTACGACGCGGTCGCCGAGGTCCTCAACTTCGTCTACGGATTGAAGCAGCAACAGGCGGCGGTGCCGCCCACGCGCGCCTGAGGAGGAGCCCATGGCCAGCGACGAAGAGGCGGACATCGCCATCGCCATCAAGTACGACAACAAGGCGGACGGGGCCCCGCGCGTGGTGGCGAAGGGGATGCGCCTGAAGGCGGAGAAGATCCGGGAGATCGCCAAGCAGTACGGCATCCCGGTGATGCGCAACGTGTCCCTCGCGCACGCCTTGTACCGGGTGGACGTGGGCCAGGAGGTCCCCGAGGAGCTCTACGACGCGGTCGCGGAGGTGTTGAATTTCGTCTACGCGCTCCAGCGGGAGCAGCAGGCGGGCGGACGCTGAAGGGGGCTGGACGCGGGCCCCCCTCCTGTATTGAAGTCGGTCCACCATGGCCAGAATCAATAATCAGCCCCCCAGTACCGCATGGCCCTGGGGCGGCCCCCGGAGTGTCCGTGAGCGGCTGGTGGATCCAGCGCAGCTCGAGCGGGCGAAGAAGGCGCGCAAGGCCGGCAACATCAAGAACCCGTCAATGCCCTCCGCGGCGTTGCTGGACTTCATCGGGCCGGCGCACTCCTCGGAGGAGCTCCGGCTGCCGCTGCCGCCGCACCCGGGCGGGCACGACGCGGACCTGGAGGGCTTCAGTGACCGGCCGCACCTGGCCAGCGTCGCCGGCCGCGGTGATGACGGACAGCGCCGCATGCTGGAGCGCGGGCTCTCCAAGGTGAACGCCCCGCCAGAGCGCCTGGAGCGCCTCAAGGCCCTGCTGCAGCGCGAGTCCGCCATGCTGGGGCTGGTGGACCAGGTGAGCGCGGAGTCGCAGGAGATCATCCGCCGCATGTGGGAAGAGCAGAAGGACGAGGGCTACTGACGCATGGCGGCGCTGGACCCGGAGGATCCGCAGGACGAGGCGAAACTCACCGCGCTCCTGCAGCGCTGGGCGGAGGGGAAGGCCACGCTCCGTGAGGTGCGTGGCTATTCCAACGACGAGCTCTACACCATCGCGAAGACGGCCTACTTCTTCTTCTACCAGGGCCGGCTGGCGGAGGCGCGTACGCTCTTCCAGGGGCTGTACGCCATCAACCCCACGGACGTGTACTTCGCCAAGGCGCTGGGCGTGGTGGAGATGGCCGCGGGCAACGGGCAGGGCGCGCTGGCCGCCTTCGACGTGGCGGCGAAGCTGGCGCCCCAGGATCCGGCGGTCTACGTGGGCCGCGCGGAGGTGAAGTTGGCCATCGGACAGAAGACGCAGGCGCTGGAGGACCTTCGCCGCGCCGCGGCGATGACCCCGGTGGATGATCCGGTGGTGCGCAAGGCCAGCGCGATGATCAGCGCGCTCACCCGGCGTTGAGTTCGCTGGGGCGAGGGAGCTGGGGTTTCCGGGGCTTGAGGAGCTTCAGGCGTTTCGTGGCGCCGTGGATCTTCTGCTAGGGTATTTCAGTCATCCTTTTCTCCCCACCCAAGGACAGCGCAATGTCGACCCCGAACCCTGATCCTCGAGTCCCCGCCACCCTGCCTCCGGCGGCCCCCGAAGCGGTGACCAAGAAGCGCGATGCCCTCGTCGCGGGTCTGGATGCGGCCGCGAAGACCGCCACCGGCACCCTGCAGGCGGTCCTGCGCAAGATGTCCGAGCTGCTCGCCAACACGCGGGAAGGCGCGCAGATGAACCTGAACCTCTACGAGGACGTGAAGACGGCCTTCAACCGCCACCTGAAGGAGGCGGAGAAGAACCCGCAGCTGGCGAAGGACATGCCGGCCGTGCTGCTCGAGTCCGTGGAGTGGATGCAGGAGTACCTCGCTTCGCGCGGCTTCGAGACCCCGGCCGCCGCTCCGGCCGCTGCCGCCGCCCCGGCTGCTCCGGCCGCCTCGGGCCAGCAGAAGGCGAAGGACGCCTTCGAGAGCTCCAGCGCCGCCAAGAAGCGCGCCACCCTCACCGGCGACGTGCCGCCGCCGCCCGCGGTCGCCAATGCCAAGCCTCCGGACGTGCAGGACGCGCAGAAGGACCTGGAGTCCTTCAAGGCTTGGATGAAGAACCCCGCCCTGGGCAAGCTCAAGGGCTAGTGGGTTCCCCGCGGCGGGGGCCCTCCTTCCGGGGACATCCCCCGCCCCCCGGCACGCAACTTCCCGTTCCGTCGGCGGATAATCCCTTCAAGATTCAACTTCATTCCCAAGGAGTTCCCCCATGGCTGGTGGAGTGAGTGGTGTCGGCGCGAGCAGCGGCGCCCAGCGCAAGCAGGCGACCAACACGGAAGCCGAGAAGCAGAAGGTCGTCCAGGACGTCATCAACCAGTCCGTGTCCAAGATGAACGAGGACCAGGGCAAGACGAGCTTCCTGGGCGAGGGCCGCGTCGACAAGGTGAAGGAGAAGACCTCCGAGGAGATGGCGCAGTTCCTCAAGGAGAACCCCAACGCCACCGTTGAAGAGGTCAAGGCGAAGGCGGAGGAGCTGTCCGCGAAGAACGAGTCCAACGCCGCCTTCGAGAAGATGCGCGACGACAACTTCTTCAAGAAGCTGATGTCCCGCCGCAAGGAGCTCATCCAGGACATGTGGGGCTGAGCCGTCCCGGAATGTGCTGGAGTTCGCGCTGCCGTCCGTCCACCCTGGGGTGGCGGGCGGCAGTCGTGCTTTGCGGGGCAGGCAGCCCGCCAAGCGCTGGCATCTGGCTTGAATGGTGGACGGATGCCCCGGATTCTCCGGTAGAACCGACCCGGGGCGACCGGCACTTCAGGGACTGACGCCGGAACGGTGCGGAAACCGAAGGAGGACGCGGATGCGCTGGACTCGAAACGCAGTGGCCTGGAGCCTGGTGGGGATGCTTGGCGTCGTCGGGGGCTGCAGCAGCAAGGAGAACGGCGGCAACGAGGACGGGGGCGGTACCCAACAGGGAGGCGCCCTGTCCGGCAAGGTGGTGGACACCCGGGGACAGCCGCTCGCGGGGGCGATCATCACCGCGGACAACACCCAGTTCTATGACTCCAATGTCCAGGCGACGTCGGGTTCCGATGGGACGTACCGCATGGACGTCAGCCGCCCGATTGGCACCTGGCACGCCAGCGCCGTCGTGAAGCGGCAGTACAACGGGAAGGACTACACCTTCGACCTGGATCCGAGCGACGACAACGTCTTCGCCGGAAACGAAGGCGCGGTGCGCAACTTCGCCTGGAAGCTCACGGGCAAGCGCCCGGATGACCAGGGCAACTACGGGGGCCTGGTGGTGGTGTACGTGGATCAGTTCACGGACCCAGCGGACCCGAGCTCGCCCATTACCAACGAGGACATCGAGCTGACGCTGACCCCCAGCGGGCCGCTGGTGGACGGCAGCACCGGCCAGCCCCTCACCCAGAAGCTGGTGCGCACCCCGGACGGGGATGCCGTGACGGACGTACCCGTGGGCCGCTACACCTTTTCCGCTCGCTACGTGCAGGCCGGGAAGGCGCCCCGTCCGATGCAGGTGCGCATCCGGGACACCGGCCAGTACGCCAACTCCGTGACCGCGGACTTCGAGTCCGTCCTCATCAGCCGGCACCAGATTGAACTGAACGCCCAGCTGCCGAGCCCCTGAGTCCACCCAGGGAGACGGCTGTCTGCGAGGGGCGGTACCCGCCGCCCCCGCCCGGAGACGCGGGCGGCGTCGCCGCAAAAGCGAAGAGCCGGCCTCCCGCATAGGGAGGGCCGGCTCTCGTACGCCCAGGACCGCGGCGAATTACTTCATGTTGCCGATGATCGACATGGCGATGTCGCTCAGCTTCTTCATGATGTTGGAGGCGAAGGCAGCGGCCTCCTGCTGCTTCTGGAGCATCAGCTGGGCGCGGGCGCGGACCAGGTCATCGCCCTTGAGGCCCTGAAGGGTGGCGGACTCGGTCTCGTTCAGACCCTGGCTGGTGTTGAAGGCGGAGCGGACTGCAGAGCCGGCGACGTCAGCGTTCATGGGGGACTCCGAAGGTTGGAAGCGGGTGGGTACCGCGAAGCTGCTTACAAAGGGATTATCCGGGGCAGGGCCTGGGAGTTTCCTCCGGCTTTTTCTTTCGGATTTCCCCGCCCGCGACGGAGGAGCCGTCCTCGGGCCGCCATGGCCACCAAAAAGCGAAGAGCCGGCCTCCCGCGAAGGAGGACCGGCTCTTGTACGCCCGGAAAAGCAGCGGAATTACTTGGTGTTGCCGATGATCGACATGGCGATGTCGCTCAGCTTCTTCATGATGTTGGAAGCGAAGGCAGCGGCCTCCTGCTGCTTCTGGAGCATCAGCTGGGCGCGGGCGCGGACCAGGTCATCGCCCTTGAGGCCCTTGAGGGTGGCGGACTCGGTCTCGTTCAGACCCTGGCTGGTGTTGAAAGCGGAGCGGACTGCAGAGCCGGCGACGTCAGCGTTCATGGGAGACTCCGAGGGTTGAAGCGGGTGAGTACCGCGAAGCTGCTTACAAAGAGGATTATCCGGGGCAGGGCCTGAGAGTTTCCTCCCCCCTATTTTCTCCCGAATTTTCTCTGGGGATCCAGAGGGGGACTTGCGAAGGCCGATCAAAAGCGAAGAGCCGGCCTCCCGCGAAGGAGGACCGGCTCTCGTACGCCCGGAAAAGCGGCGGAATTACTTGGTGTTGCCGATGATCGACATGGCGATGTCGCTCAGCTTCTTCATGATGTTGGAGGCGAAGGCAGCGGCCTCCTGCTGCTTCTGGAGCATCAGCTGGGCGCGGGCGCGGACCAGGTCATCGCCCTTGAGGCCCTTGAGGGTGGCGGACTCGGTCTCGTTCAGACCCTGGCTGGTGTTGAAAGCGGAGCGGACTGCAGAGCCGGCGACGTCAGCGTTCATGGGAGACTCCGAAGGTTGGAAGCGGGTGGGTACCGCGAAGCTGCTTACAAAGAGGATTATCCGAGGCAGGGCCTGGGAGTTTCCTCCGGCTTTTTCTTTCGGATTTTCCCCGCCCGCGACGGAGGAGCCGTCCTCGGGCCATCATGGCCGCCAAAAGCGAAGAGCCGGCCTCCCGTGAAGGAGGGCCGGCTCTCGTACGCCCAGGACTGCGGCGAATTACTTCATGTTGCCGATGATCGACATGGCGATGTCGCTCAGCTTCTTCATGATGTTGGAAGCGAAGGCAGCGGCCTCCTGCTGCTTCTGGAGCATCAGCTGGGCGCGGGCGCGGACCAGGTCATCGCCCTTGAGGCCCTGAAGGGTGGCGGACTCGGTCTCGTTCAGACCCTGGCTGGTGTTGAAAGCGGAGCGAACTGCAGAGCCGGCGACGTCAGCGTTCATGGGGGACTCCGAAGGTTGGAAGCGGGTGGGTACCGCGAAGCTGCTTACAAAGGGATTATGGTGGATCAGGGGCTCGAAGTTGCGTCCCCATTTTCCGATCATTTTTCCCGTTCGGAAAGCGGGACCGGGGGGCGAGGGCGGACGCACCCTCTTTGGAGGTTGTGCCGATAACAGATTAAAGTGCCCGCGCCCGGCATCCTCCAGTCCCTCGGGATGGGGCTTCGGGCGTACGACTTCATGTCCTCCCTCTGAGGGACCCGCGCTGATGACGACCGAATCCAAGGCTCCGGTGTCGAATGACAACTCCCGGCCGCTCTCTGGCCCGGAGATGCTCGAGCGGGCCACCGAGGGCTTCAACCTCTTCCAGGATGGCCGCTTCAACGAGTCGCTGGCCATCTTCGACACGCTGGCCTCGATGGATTCCTCCGAGGCCTACTTCCAGACCGCCCTTGGCGCCTGCCACCTGGCGCTGGAGGATCTGGACTCCGCGGTCGCGTGCTTCAACCGCGCCATCGAGCTGGACCCCTCCGACATCACCCCTTTCGTCAACCGCGGCGAGGCGTTCCTGCGCCAGGGCCGGACGACGGAAGCGGCTCGTGACTTCCAGCATGCCGTGTCGCTGGACCCCGACGACAAGGACCCCTTGAGCCGCCGTGCGCGCATGCTCGCCGCCGCGGCCCTGGAGAGCTCGGACGAGGCTTCGGAATCCGAAGCCCCCGAAGACGCTTCGTAGCCGGACCGCAGGCTCCCTCGCCGGACAGGTGAGGGATGGCCCCCCCTTGGGCTTGGGGGCGCGCACGGATTAGGATGGCGCCGCCGATGGCCAACGCCGATCCGAACAGCTTCCTGAACAAGTACTCCGACATCGTCCTGGCGGTGGTCGTGGTCGCGATCATCGGGATGATGATCGTCCCGCTGCCGACGCTCATCCTGGACGTGTTGCTGACGCTGAACATCAGCATCTCGGTGGTACTGCTCCTCATCTCCCTCTACGTGCCCAGCGCGCTGTACCTGTCGTCGTTCCCGACGATCCTGCTGATCACGACGATGTTCCGCCTGTCGCTGACCATCTCCACCACGCGACTCATCCTGCTCACCGGTGACCCGGGCGAAGTCGTGGTCGCGTTCGGTCAGTTCGTGGTCCAGGGCAACTTCGTCGTCGGTGCCATCCTCTTCCTCATCCTGGTGGTGGTGAACTTCATCGTCATCTCCAAGGGCTCGGAGCGCGTCGCGGAAGTGGCCGCGCGCTTCACCCTGGACGCGATGCCCGGCAAGCAGATGTCCATCGACGCGGACCTGCGCGCGGGCGTCATTGATCAGGATCAGATGAAGAAGAAGCGCCGCGACCTGGAGCGTGAGAGCCAGCTCTTCGGCGCCATGGACGGCGCCATGAAGTTCGTGAAGGGCGACGCCATCGCGTCCATCATCATCACGGTCATCAACATCGTGGGCGGCCTCATCATCGGCGTGACGCAGAAGGGCCTGTCCGCCGGTGACGCCGCGCAGAAGTACACGCTGCTCACCATCGGTGACGGTCTTGTCGGCATGATCCCCGCCATCCTCATCTCCACCTGCGCCGGCATCCTGGTGACGCGCGTGGGCGGCGAGGAGGAGGGCGCGCACCTGGGCAAGGACGTGGGCAGCCAGCTCACCGCCTTCCCGAAGGCCATCGCCATCGCGGCGGGCATGCTCATCGCCCTGGGCCTCATCCCCGGCCTCCCCAAGGTTCCCTTCTTCATCCTGGGCGCGGGTGCGGGCTTCGGCGCCTACTCGATGATGCGCAAGCGCGACGAGGCGCTGGCCGCCGAGGAGGCCGGTCCCGCGATGGAGTCCAGCTTCGGCACGCCCGTGTCCGCGGAGCCTCCGCCCAAGGAGCAGCTCAATCCGGACTCGGAGCTGTTCATCCCCGTCGTCACGCCCATCGTGCTGGAGGTGTCCGACGCGCTGGTGCCGTACGTGGACTCGCGGCAGGACGGCGGCAAGTTCCTCTTCGAGCTCATCCCGTTCATGCGCGACGGCCTCTTCGTGGAACTGGGCGTGCGCTTCCCCGGTGTGCGCGCGCGCGGCAATGGCGGCCTGCCGCCCGGGGCCTACCAGATCCAGATCAACGAGGTGCCCGTCGTCACCGGCCAGGCCACCCTGGGCCACATCCTGGTGAACGACACGGTGGATCGCCTCAAGCTGATGAACATCCCCGGCTTCGAGGCCATCAACCCCGCGACGCGCCAGCCCGCCGCGTGGGTGCCCGAGCAGTTCCGGGACACGCTCGAGTCCGCGGGCCTCACCACCTGGGACGTGCCCGGCTACATCATCCTGCACACCGCCGCCGTGCTGCGGAAGAACGCCCGCGAGTTCGTGGGCGTGCAGGAGACGCAGACGATGCTGGAGCAGCTGGAGAAGGCGTTCCCGGCCATCGTCAAGGAGGTCGTCCCGAAGATCGTCAACGTGCTGAAGCTGACGGACATCCTCGGGCGCCTGGTGGAGGAGGAGATCTCCATCCGCGATCTGCGCGGCATCCTCCAGGCCCTGTCGGAGTACGGACAGGTGGAGGCGGACAACGTCATGCTCACCGAGCATGTCCGCGCCTCGCTGCGCCGCTACATCTCCCACAAGTACGCGCGTGGTACCGGCACGCTGGTGGTGTACCTGCTCGACCCGAACATCGAGGAGGCCATCCGCAGCTCCATCAAGCGCACCTCCGCGGGCGCCCACCTGGCGCTGGAGCCGGAGATCGCCCAGGAGATCGTCGGCGCGGTGCGCTCGGAATGCGGCCACCTGCCGCCCAGCGCCCAGCGCCCCGTCATCCTCACGGCGATGGACATCCGCCGCTACGTGCGCAAGCTGCTGGAGTACGAGTTCAACCCGTCGTTCTCCATCCTCAGCTACCAGGAGCTGTCCCCGGACCTGAACATCCAGCCGGTGGCGCGCATCGCATCCGGCCGGTAGCGGCCGGGAGGGTGTGATGGACCAGGCCTCCGCTTCGGCGGGGGCCTGTTCGTTACCGGGGGGCAGGGAACGGACGCCGCGCGTGGACGCGCGAGGCGCGCCCGGCTTCAGGCGCCCGCGAGCACGGCGATCATCAGCACCAGGAAGCTCAGCCCCACCACGCCCATCACGATGAGCGGGACGAGCTTCTTCTTGTCCGCGAGCGGGGACATGGCCGGGACGGGCTCGGGTTCCGGCATGGGCATGTCCATGCCGGCGTCGGGCTGCGGCTCTTCGGAGGAGGCCTCGGACGGGGCCTCGGAGGCGGCCTGCTCCTCGGGCTGCGGTTCGGGCTCGGGCTGCGGCTGCGGTTCGGGCTCGGGCGGCGGTGGCTCCTCGCGGCGGGGCGGGGAGGGGCGCGGCGGCGAGGGGGCGGGGGCGCTGGCGACGCTCTCCGAGGAGAGGCTCACCGCCGGCTCGTCGGGGGGCTCGGCGGGGTCCACGTAGACGAAGCGGGTGGCGCCAATCTCCAGCTCGTCGCCGTCCTTGAGCGCCTTGCGGTTCACCCGCTTCTTGTTGACCTTGATGCCGTTGCGGCTGCCCAGGTCCTCCACGTGCGTGCCGGACCAGTCGCGGCGGACCTTGGCGTGCTTGCGGGAGACGAGGTCGTCCTTGAGGATGACGTCGGCTTCCTTCTCGTCGCGGCCGAAGATGTGCTCCTGGGCCTCGGAGATTTCGATGCGCTGGCCCTCTCGCGGGCCGTTCATGTAGCGCAGGAAGCGCTCCTCGCCGCCGGCGAGGCCGCGCATCGCGTCCTTCAAGATGCCGCGCGCGAGGAAGGACGTCTTGTCGCTGACGTCCGGGGCAATCTCCACGACCTTGTCGAAGCGGACGTCGTACTGCGCGATGGCGATGATGTCGCCGTTGCGCAGCAGTTCCTTCTCTCCCTTGGGGAGCGTCTTGCCGTTGATCTTCGTGCCGTAGGCGCTGCCCAGGTCTTCCAGGAAGTAGAGGGTGCCCTCCTGGCTGATGCGCGCGTGGTTGCGCGACACCGCCTGCTGCGGGAGCACCACCTGGCAGGTCTTGTCCCGCCCCAGGGTGATGACGGAGTCGTCGAGGACGACCTCTTTGCCCGAGGCGCCTCCGGCCTCGCTGCGCTGCGTGACGGTCAGACGGACGCTCATCGCGTGTGTCGCTACCCGAAGGGACGGCTAGAACGAGTCGTTGGCCAGGAATCTCTCACACGTCGTGTACTCGGTGGGGAATTCCTCGGAGGTTCCAAACTTCATGAAGTTCTTGCAGGCCGTCTCCGCGTGGGACTTCTTCTGGGCCGCGGAGAAGATCTGGAAGAGGCCGAAGTGGCAGGGCGCGAACTTGGCGTCCAGCTTCACGCACTTGCGGTAGGCGTTCTCCTCCTCCGTGAGCAGGCCCTTCTCCCGGTACTGGCGCGCGAGCAGGTACATGGCGGGGGCGCTGTTCTCCGCCGTCTGGGTGTCCTTGAGCTCCTTGAGGGCGGAGTCGGTGAGGGCCACCTTGCGCTGGGCGACGGCCAGGTTGTTGAGGCAGCTGGCGTTCTTCTCATCCAGGCGGGCGCAGTTGCCAAAGGCCTCGCGCGCCTCCGCGAAGCGGCTCTGATCCATCAGCACGGTGCCCAGGTCGTGCCACACCTCCGCGGCGTCCGGCGTGAGCTGGGCGGCCTGGGAGATGTGCTCGTAGGCGCCCTCCAGGTCCTTGTCCTCGTAGGCCATGATGCCGAGGTTGTGGTGGGCGTTGGCCACGTTGGGGTTGACCGCGAGCAGCGTGTTGAACTCCTTCGTGGCCTCCTTCTTCTTGCCCATCTTCATGAAGGTGAGGCCCAGGTTGTAGCGCGACTCCAGGTTGTCCGGGTTCACCTGCAGGGCGCGCTTGAAGTTGTCGTGGGCCTTTCCGTAGGCGCCTTCCTCCAGATAGAGGATGCCCAGGTTCTGGTAGGCCTGCAGGTGCTCCTGGTTGAAGCGCAGGGCCTTGATGAAGAACTCCTTCGCCTTGCCCTTGTTGCCCGAGTACATGGCGATGAGGCCCTTGTTGGCCCACAGGTCCGCGTACTGGGGGGAGAACTCCAGGCCCAGGTTGCAGTAGGTCTCCGCCTTCTGCAGGTCCCCGTTGGCCATCTCCTGTGCGCACAGCTCGTTGTTGATGAGCGCCCGCTCGTGTGGCGGCGGCGTGCTGAGACAGGCAGTGGTGGTGAGGGAGGCGGCGGCGGTCAGCGTGAGGACGAGGCGGCGAAGACGCATGGCCGACCGAGTGTAGGAGAGCGCCACCCCGAGAGGCAACGGCGGCCTTCCGCTGAATCAGCGCTGTTTTCCATGGGTTAGGGCGGCTGTAGAGTGCGCCGCCATGCGTACCTACCTTTGTGCTTTCGGCTTGCTCGCTGCCCTGCTGGGCGCGGCTCCTGCTCACGCGCAGTTCTCCAACCGGAGTCTGGGCCTCTCGCTGGGCTACATGGACTTCAAGAGCACCGCGGGACTCGCGGGCACGCCGTTCGTCGGCCTGGAGGGCAGCCTCTACATCGAGAACGGCTTCGAGGTCGTCTCGCTGTCGAAGGTGATGTTCCCGAAGGACACCTACGCCGCGCCCGAGAAGCGCGTGGTGGGGCTGGCGCCGTCGCTGGGCATCCGCTACCTGCTGCTGGAGGAGACCATCCGCCCGTACATCGGGACGGACGTGAGCTACCTCATCGTCTTCAAGGACAGCATCAGCAACTTCGTGGGCATCGGGCCCAACGCGGGCGTGGACTTCTTCCTCAGCGACTCGGTGAGCCTGGGCGTGCGCGTGCAGTACAACTTCTACCTCGCGCTCAACGAGGATACGCAGAAGTCGCTGACGGGCTCCCTGGGCCTGGCGACGTACTTCTAGGTCCGGACGTGGACCGCCCCGGGCGCTGTCCCGGGGGCGGCAGCAGGGCGGCGGCGACGAGCAGCGTCCACTTCTCATCCGAGAGGTGGGCGGGCTTCTCCATGGCCAGCGAGTCCTGCAGCCGGGCGCCCAGCGCGGAGAACAGCGTGAGCCGGGCCTCCAGCCGCAGCTCCTCGCGGCGCAGGGCCGAGGACAGCACCAGCTCCCGCTCCTCGGTGGACAGGCGCTTCACGCGCGAGGCGAACAGCGGATCCGCCAGCAGGCCCTCATTGCCGCGCGTCTCCAGGGCGGAGGGCGCCTTCAGGCGCCGCTCGCGCACGACGATGGTTCCCGCCAGGAGGTCCCCCAGCCGCTGGTGCGAGCGGGACACGAGCGCGACCGAACCGCCCACGAGGTAGAGCACCGGCAGCCGGTCCACCACGCGCGCCAGGTTGCGCAGGGCCGCGTGGTAGAAGCCGATGCGCACGCCGCTCTCCTGGATGACCCGGAGCGACATCACGCGCTTGCCCACCGTCTGGCCCGCCCACGCGGTCTCCAGGGTGATGGCGTAGCCCCAGTCCACCAGGAAGTAGACGACGATGCTCAGGGCGCTCGCGAACCCCGGGAACGCGGACATGCCCAGCTGGAGCGCCATCAGCACCACCGACGTGGCGAGGCCGACGATGAGTGCGTCCAGCAGCCACGCGAGGAAGCGCGCGTACACGCCCGCGAGCGTGAAGCGGAACTCCACGTACTCCGGGGTCAGCACCGTGTGGGTGCCGTCGAGCAGGGTGTCGGGGGTGGGCGTCACGGCGCCGGAGTGTACGCCACGCGGACCGCGTTCCGTGGGACTCCCAGGCATGTCCCTCCGTGGGAGCCGCAAGCACCCTACGTCCGGCCATGACGCCGGGCAGGCGGGCGGGCGGCTCGGACCGGAGGACGGATGAGGGAAGGACCCGAAGAGTGTTATTCGTGAATAGCGGGCTCCCGGTTATCCTGTCCGCATTCCCGCGCCCGTGGCCCCTTCTGAAACCTCATCCTGGAACCGCCGCGTCCTGCCGGCGGGTGCCTTCCAGTTCGCGCTCATCGCTGGGGTGACGCAGCTCAAGACGTCCGCGAACGCGCTGGTGCTGTCGCGCTTCGAGTCCCAGGCGCTGCCGTACCTCTACCTCCTGGGTGCGTTGATGACGGCGGCGCTGACGCTGCTGCCGCGCGGCCGGCCGGGGGCGCCCACCGAGTCCCCGGGCATCCTCACCGGGGTGGGTGGGGTGCTGGCGCTGGGGCTGGCGGCGGCGCTGTCCGCGGGGCAGCGCATGCCGGCGCTGGCGCTGTACCTCTTCGCGGACTGCTTCAGCACGTTCGTGTCGTTCCGCTTCTGGGGGCGCATGGCGGCCGCGTTCGACGCGCGCGAGGCGCGCCGGGCGTTCACGGTGCTCAACGGCTTTGGCATGGGCGGCGGCATCGCGGGGGGCCTGCTGGTGCAGGCGCTGGCGGAGCGGTTGGGCACGCCCGCGGTGGTGGTGAGCGGCGCGGTGAGCCTGCTGGCCGCGGGCGCCATCTTCCACCACCTGCACAAGGCGGAGCCGGCGCAGCCCGCGCGCCCGCGCTCGCTGCAGGCGTGGTTCCCCGCGTGGAGCTACCTGGGGGAGAGCCCGTACGCGCAGGTGCTGGCGGCGCTGGGCATCGCCTTCGCCGTGCTGTCGTCCTTCGTGGACTACCTCTTCCGCCTGCGCGTGGAGGGCACGCTCAGCGAGGACGGGCTGGCGGCGCTGTTCGGCTCGCTGCAGCTGTGGATTGGCCTGTTCTGCGTGGCCTTCCAGCTGCTCGTGGCGGAGCGGCTGCTCAAGCGCATGGGCCTGCTCATGTACCTGGCGCTGGTGCCCATGGTGCTCGCGCCGCTGGCGGGCGCCACGCTGGTGACGGGGCAGCTGTGGCCGGTGCACCTGCTGCGGCTGGTGGAGACGGCGGTGAGCTACTCCATCCTCCCGGTGGGCATCCAGCTGCTCTACGCGGCCGTGCCGGACGAGCAGCGCGAGGGGCTGCGCAGCGCGGTGGACGGGCTTCTGCGCAAGGGCGGCGTGGTGCTGGCGGGCGTCCTGCTCATCGGCGCGGGCCGGGGCGCCAACGGCCTCACCATGGCCGTCGCGGTGGTGGCGCTGTGCGCCGCGCTGGGCCTGCTGCTCGTGCGCCTCAAGCCCGCGTACCTCACGGCGCTGGGCGAACAGGTGGGCGCCCACGAAGAGGAAGAGGTGGAGCTGGGCGGCGAGGCGCAGAAGCTCCTGGTGGAGGCGCTGGGGGCGCCCACCCCGGAGCGGGTGCTGCGCGCGGTGGACATGCTGGAGCACGCGGAGGCGTCGCCCCTGCGGCAGCACCTGGCCGCGCTGCTCAGCCACCCCCACGAGCGCGTGCAGGAGCGCGGCGTGACGCTGGCCCTGTCCATGGAGGCGCGGGAGCTGGCGCCCATGCTGGAGCGGCTGGTGGAGGAGGGCCCCCGGCGCCCTCGCGACCAGGCCGTGTGGGCGCTGGCGCGCCTGTCCCCGGAGCGCGCGGAGCGGCTGTTGCCGCCGCTGCTCACCAGCTCCGACGTGGGCCTGCGCTGCGCGGCCATTGGCGCGCTGATGCGCACGCAGGGCAACTCCGCGGCGCTGGAGTCCCTGCGCGAGCTGCTGGCGAAGGGAGACCACGCGCCCGTGGCCGAGCGGCGCGAGGTGGCGCGGCTGTTGGGCCGGTTGAAGGACCCCCGGTTCGCGGCGCCGCTGTCGCTCTATCTGGAGGACATGGACATCTCCGTGCGGCGCGTGGCGCTGGTGGCGGTGGGGGAGGGCGGCTACGTGGAGCTGGCGCCGCGCCTCCTGCCGTTCCTGTCCTGGCGCGAGGAGCGCCCCGCCGCGCGCGAGTCGCTGGTGCAGCTGGGCGACGCGGTGACGCCGCTGTTGGAGCTGCAGCTCAACAACAAGGCCGCGCCGCTGGCCATGCGCATGCAACTGCCCCGCGTGCTTCGCGGCATCGGTTCGTCCGCGGCGCTCAACGCGCTGCTGTTCTCCAACGTGCGCGACGACGCGGCGCTGCACTTCCGCATCGGCGCGCAGCTGTCGCGCCTGCGCGAGGAGCAGCCGGACCACCCGGTGGACGTGGACCGCATCCACGAGGCGCTGGGCCGCCGCCGCGACACGTACCGCCAGCTGGTGGGGGCCTTCCGCGACGTGCAGGCGGCGCTGGGGCCCCAGTCGCTGCTCACCCGCGCGGTGGGCGACCGGTTGGATCAGGCGCTGGAGCTGTCGTTCTTCCTCCTGGGCCTGCTGCACCCGCCACAGGCCATGCGCCGCATCCACCAGCACCTGGTGGGCAATGACTCGCGCCGGCGCGCCTATGCGCTGGAGCTGCTGGAGAACCTGGTGGCGCAGGAGGAGCGCGAGCTGGTGATGGAGCAGGTGGAGGCCCACCACCGCGAGCTCCCGCCGGGCGCGCCGGGCCGGCTGTGGCGGCGGCTGGCGAACCTGGTGCAGAGCGAGGACGTGGTGCTGCGCGCTTGCGCCCGCCATGTAGCGCGGGTGAACGGGCTGGACGTGCTCCCGCAGGAGGGTGACATGAGCGATACCATCGTCCAACGGATGTTCGCCCTGGAGGGCGTGAGCGTCTTCTCCCAGAGCGACGTGGATGACATCGCGGCCATCGCGGAGGTGGCGCGCGAGGCGTCCTACAAGACGGGCCAGCGGCTCTACAGCCAGGGTGACCCGGGCGACGCGCTCTACGTCATCGTCGAGGGCGCGGTGGACGCGTTCCGCAACGGCGAGCACGTGCTGCGCTTCCAGGCGAAGGAGGCCATCGGCGAGGTGAGCCTGCTCGACGGCGCGCCCCGTCCCACGGACATGATCGCCGCGGTGGACACGCGCGTGCTCGTCATCGACCGGCGCGACTTCCTGGACCTGCTGGCGGACCGGCCGGAGCTGCTCACCGGCTTCTTCCGCTCCGTGAGCCAGCAGCTCCAGAGCGTCATCGACCTGCCCGCGCGCCGCGAGGAGGGCCAGCGGCTGGAGCTGGGAGCGCCCCAGCAGCCCCCCGCGGCGCTGGAGGGCATTGGCGGCCTGCCCCCCGAGGGCAACGCGCCCTCCGACGTGTGAGTCAGTCTCCCGCGTCGTGCGCGGGCGGCGGCTCGTTGCCCTGGACCGCGGGCGGCCGCAGCGGGTCCATGCCGATGAGGTGCGACGAGGCCACCGGGATGAATGGCCGCGTGAAGCAGCGGAAGGGCGGCATGCTGCCCACGAAGCGGGTGAGCGCGAGCCCCGCGAAGACCCACGGCTGACGCTCCACGGTGGCGATGGGCGCGGCGACGCCTTCCGCGCGATGCGCGAGGCTCTTCATCATCCAGCGGAAGGCCCCGTGGGCGGGCAGCTTGCTCCAGACGCGCACGAACCAGGGCGGGCGCGTGACGGGGGCCACCCAGGCGCGGTCGCTCTTGGCGGCGGTGAAGACGAGCACCCACCAGAAGCCCCAGAGGCTGCTGAGCACGGTGAATGAATTCGAGAACCAGCACAGCGGGATGCAGAGCAGCGCCAGGGCGGGCATGCCCGTCACGAACAGCAGGAAGGCCCTCCAGCGGCGCTGGAGCTTGGCGCGGAGCCAGGGGACGTTGAGGCGCACGCGCGGGGTGATTTCGGGGTCCTCGGGCGGCACGCCGGTGGCGAGGCTGGCCTCGCGGGAGATGACCGTGTGGTAGTCGCGCGAAAGGCCGATGACGATCCACTGCACCGCGCTCAGCGAGCCGAAGAAGAGCGCCCAGAACTCCCAGCTCCCCAGGAAGAAGATGCCGTTGCGCACCTCGGGCGCGTCGATGTTGAAGCCCTTCTTCTGGGGCTCCTTGCGGATGCGCGGGCCCCTTCCGTTCGCGTCCGGGGCGTCCCGGAGGGCCTCCTCCACCTCCGCGCGGATGGCGGCGGAGAGCTGGGCGCCCAGGGAGACCTCCTCGTCCGAGTCCGCGCCCTGCTGCCGGGGCGCGGCCTCCTGTCCCTCCGCGGACGCATGCTCCGGAGCGGGCGCCGCCGCGGGGCCCGGGGCCTCCTCCCTCGCGGCCTTGCGTGCTTCGCGCGCGGACGGCTCGGAGGCTCTCGCGGCGGCCCGGGCCTCCTCGGCCTCCTGACGGCGCTGCTCCGCGGCCTCTTCGGCCGCGTCCGTGGCCTCCTCCGCGCTCTCCGCGGCTTCATCCGGAGGGAGGTCGCCGTTCTTGCCCGCGAGGGTGGCCTCCTGGATGAGCGCGGCGAGCGCCTGCTTCACGGCGGCGGGCTCTCCCTGGCCCTCCCGGGCCTTCATCGCGGTCTCCAGCTCCTGGGCCCGCTGCTCGATGCGGGCCTGCGCCTTCTCACGCGCGGCCCGGGGCTCGGCCGTGTCCGGTCTCTTCCGGGGCGCTTCGTCGTTGAACTCGTGGAGCGCCCAGCCCGCGGCGATGGCCAGCAGGAACGCCGTCTGGAGCGCGGTCACCTTCACGTACGTCGCGCGGACCGTTGGGTTCGCGAGCGTGACGCGGGCGATGTGGAAGGGCAGCGTCACGCCATAGAAGAACTGGCGGATCCGCCCCTTCGGCAGCTGGCCCTTCGTGGACTGGAAGTGCTCGGCGCCGCTCCTCACCTCTCCCCACAGCTCGGAGGCGAAGTTGCGGCCCCGGACGCCCCCTCGTCCGCTGGGAGTCCCGCCGTCCTTTTCCTCCTGTAAAGGCTTGAAATCCTTGCCTTTCATGCCCGTCATTGCGTCACGCTACCACGTCGGGGATGTGCTAAAGGCCGGGCCGTGAACCCGAACCACTTCTCGCTGCGTCCGTTCCGTCGTTCTACTCGCCAGCTGCGGCTGTCGTCCGGCGCGCTGGTCCTCGCCCTGGGAGCCCTCGCGGGTTGTGAGAAGACTCCCCCGCCGGCCCCCGCGCCTGTCGCGGCGGAGCCCGCGAAGCCGCCTCCGCCCTCGGAGGTGACGGTGCTCGTCACCGGCAGCGCCCGGGGCCAGCTCCTGCCCGTCGATGGCAAGGGCGGCGCCGCGGAGCTGATGGGCCGCTGGGTGAATGATGAAAAGCACTGTGCCGGTCCGCTGAAGGACGGCCAGGCGACCTGTGCGGATGCCGGCACGCTCGCCCTGACGACGGGCGACCTGTGGACGGGCCCGGCCATCTCCTCCTTCTTCCTGGGCGTTCCGACGGCTGAAGTGATGGGACACATGGGCTATGCGGCCTCCGCGCTGGGCAACCACGAGCTGGCGTACGCCAAGGATTCCTTCCTGAAGAACCGCGCGGCCGGGGGCTTCCCGTTCCTGGCGGCGAACCTGAAGGTGTCGGATGCGTCGCTCGCCAAGGACCTGTCCATGCCCGCGTTCCAGGTCTACGAGCGGCGGGGCCTGAAGATTGCGGTGGTGGGCCTCACGTCGCAGAAGACGGTGCGCACGGCGATGTCCGGCCGCGCGGAAGGGTTGGAGGTCACGCCCAACGAGGACGCGCTGAGCACGGCCGTTCCGGAGGCGCGCAAGGCGGGCGCGGACGTCGTCGTCATCGTGGCGGACCAGTGCCCCATGGACCTGCAGCCGGTGCTGGCGAAGCACGCGGACTGGAAGGTGTCGCTGGTGGCGGGTGGCCGCTGCGGTACGGACGCCCCGGGCGTGAAGACCGAGGGTGAGACGACCTATGCGTCGCTGGGCCGCGGCTTCGACTCGTACCTGCGCGCGCAGCTGAAGTTCGACCCGTCGAAGGCGGCGGGCCAGAAGCTGACCGGCGTGGACACGAAGGTCGTCGAGGTGGCGGGCGGCACGCCGGACGCGGAAACGGCGAAGCGCATCGCGGAGTGGCAGGCGAAGGTGGACCAGGCGCTGGGCCGGAAGATCGGCTTCACCAAGGCGGGCATCCCGCAGGACTCGCCGCTGATGGCGAAGTGGGTGGCGGGCGCGGTGCGCGCGCAGCTCAACGCGGACGCGGTCATCCTCAACAAGGGCGGCATTCGCAATGGCCTGTCCAAGGGTGAGGTGACGCTGGGCAGCGTGTACTCGGCGCTGCCCTTCGAGAACTCGCTGCTCACCATGAAGATCAAGGGCGAGGACCTGGCCAAGCAGCTGGCGAACCCGGACGCGCTCGTGGCCGGCTTCACGCCGGCGGGCAAGGGCAAGTTCAAGGACGCCCAGGGCAAGCCGCTGGATCCGAAGAAGGAGTACACCGTGGCCACGGTGGAGTACCTGTACTTCGGCGGTGACGGCTTCGACTTCGAGAAGCTGGACACCGACCCTTCGGAGACGGGCATGGCGTGGCAGACGCCCGTCGTCGAGTGGACCGAGGCCCAGGCCTCCACCGAGGCCAAGCCGCTCGAGAAGCTCATCAAGTAGCGCGCTGGCTTCCTGAAGCACCGGGGCGCCGGAGTCCTCTGCCTGAATGGAGAGGGCGGCCGGCGCCTCGCCGTTTCCGCCGCTCGGCTAGAGTGGGCGCATGGAGATGGCGGAGTTCATCGAGACGCGGCGTCCGCGCTGGCAGCAGCTGGAGACGTTGCTGGACAAGTCCGAGGGCGAGGGGCTGCGCAACCTGAGTCTGGACGAGGCGCGGTCGCTGGGGAAGCTGTACCGCGCCGTCTCCAGCGACCTGTTGTGGGTGCGCGCGCGCAGCGGCTCCGCGGACGTGAGCGCGTACCTCAACGACCTGGTGGGCCGTGCGTACGCGCTGACGTACCCGGGCCGCCGGCCCCGGTTCGCGGAGGTGTGGGCCTTCGTCGCGCGCGGCTTCCCGGCGCTCCTGCACCGCGAGTGGCGCATGTACGTGGCGTCGGTGCTGCTGTTCCTGGCGGGCGCGGGCTTTGGCTACGTGGGCATGGTGGTGGATCCGGACGCCGCGCACTACCTGGTGCCCGAGCAGCACCTGAACCTGGACCCCGTGAAGCGCGCCGCGGACGAGGCCGCGGGCAAGGGCCACTCCGTGGAGGAGCAGGCCCAGTTCACGACGTTCCTCTTCACGCACAACATCCAGGTGGCCTTCCTGGCGTTCGCGCTGGGCATCACGCTGGGGCTGGGCACGGCGGTGATGCTGTTCACCAACGGCCTGTTCCTGGGGTCGCTCGCGCAGGTGTACGTGGCGAAGGGGATGGCCGGGTGGTTCTGGGCGTGGATCCTCCCGCACGGCATCCCGGAGATCTCGGCCATCTGCATCGCGGGCGCGGCGGGGCTCGTCATCGCGCGGGGCATGGTGGCGCCGGGCGGGCTGTCGCGCGGACAGGCGCTGCGCAAGGAGGCGGTGACGGCGGTGAAGATGCTGTTCGGAACGCTGGCGCTGTTCGTGCTCGCGGGCTTCATCGAAGGCACCGTGTCGCAGATCCATCCGCCGAAGCTGTCGGTGGCCTTCAAGGTCACCTTCGCGCTCACGGTGGGGGCGGGCGTCTACGCGTACCTGCTGTCGGGTTGGATGCGCGGCCGGCGGGAGGCCGCACGGGCGGCGGTGGAGCTGGCGGGATGAGCGGGCCGGAGCTGTCCGTGCCTCCGTTGCCGCGCGAGCCGGAGGTGCTGATTGAGTGCCCGCGCTTCTCGATGGTGAAGCGGCGCGCGGACGGCTCCGTGGACTTCGTGTCGCCGCTGCCGTGCCCGTACAACTACGGCTCCATTCCGGGCCTGTCGTCGGATGACGGGGATCCGCTGGACGCGGTGGTGCTGGGGCCACGCCTGTCGCAGGGGCAGCGCGTGCGCGTGCCGGTGGTGGCGGTGCTGGGCTTCATCGACGCGGGGAGGGGCGACCCGAAGGTGGTGTGCGGGACGCACCCGATGACGCCCTCCGAGCGCGCGGGCCTGGAGCGCTTCTTCCGCGTCTATGCCCTGTTCAAGCGGGGCCTGCACCGCGTGCGAGGTGACGTGCCCGACACGCGGTTCGTGGGCTGGCTGCGCGAGGGCGCCGAGCCCTAGCCGAGGGCCTTGGTCATCTTCAGGACCCGGTTCATCCGGAGGCCCTGCTGGATGGGACCCACCCATTGCTCCGGCTGGAAACCCACGCGCTCCCAGAAGCGGCGCCCGACCGTGTTGTGCTCCACCACCGCCACGCGCAGCAACCGGCCGCCGTTCGCGCGCACGTGGTCCTCGTAGGCGCTCAGCACGGCTTCGCCCCGGCCGCGCCCCCGGGCTTCTGGCGAGAGCAGCAGCAGGCCGATGTACCACTCCCCCTGCGCCGGAAAGTCGCGCAGGGCTTCGAGCATCCCCGCGAGGTTGCCCTGCGCGTCGCGGAGCGCGAGGAGGTGGCCCTGGCCCGGGGCGAGCCCCGGAGGCCTTTCGCTGGGGATGTTCCGGGCCTGATCCGGGAGCGCGGGACGGCCGTAGGCGATCTGGTGGTAGTCCTCGCAGCGCTCGAGGAGCGGCTGCACGACCGCGGTCTCCGCGTCGGGAACGACTTCCGCGACGAGGTCTCCTGCCTGGAACACGACGGACATGTGGCTCCCCCCTAGAGGACGCCGCGCGCCTTGATGTCGAGATACCGATTCACGGCCGCGAGGCTCAGCTCATCCGGTGCGACGTCCAACATCTGCACGCCCCCCCGGCTCACGCGGGCCTTGAGCACCTCGCGGTCCGTGAGCAGCTCCGACGCCACCGCGTGCTGGAAGGCCTCCTCCGGGCCGGCGGGCGGCGTGTGCAGCAGCTTCTGGAGCGCCGTGTCCTTCACGGACAAGCACAGCGGGACGTGGCGGCGCGCCAGGCGATGCAGCGGGGCCACCAGCGTCCCGGCCTGCTCCTCGTCGAGGAAGTCCGTGAAGACGCACAGCAGGCTGCGCCGGTGGAGGCGCACGTTCAGCTCCTTGAAGAGCGCCAGGTAGTCCACGTACGTGAGGCTGGGCGTCGCGGAGTAGAGCGTGTCCACCAGCTTGCGGTACTGGCCGCGGCCCGCCGCGGGCGGCAGGTAGGCCTTCACGCCGTCCGCGAAGAGGGCCAGGCCCACCCGGTCTCCATTGCGGATGGCCACGAACGCGAGGAACAGCGCCGCGTTCACCGCGTGGTCCAACTTGGTGAGGCCGTCCACCTGCGCCGCCATGGAGCGCCCCGCGTCCACGCAGATGAGCAGCGCCTGCGAGCGCTCCGACTCCAGCACCCGCGTCACCGGCCTGCCCCGGCGCGCGGTGGCCTTCCAGTCCACGTCGCGCACGCTGTCGCCCTGGGCGTAGTCGCGCAGGCGCGCGAACTCGCTGCCCTGGCCGTCGCGCCGCAGCTGCCGCAGGCCCAGGTTCACCAGGTCCAGCGCCGCGCCTGAGAGCAGCAGGCGCCGGGCTCCGCGCAGGTCCGGGTACACCGACACCGAGCGCTCCGCGGGGAAGGCGCGCTCGTGCGCGATGAGCCCCAGCGGGCCGCGCACGCGCACGTGCACGTCGCCGAAGCTGAACTTGCCGCGCTTCGAGGGCGTGGCCCGGTACACCCACTGCGTCTGGCTGTCCGGCGTGAGGCGCAGCGTGGCCTCCGAGGGCTCCGTGGTGAAGGACGGCGGCGCGTCGTCCTTCACGCGCACCTCCACCGTGCCGCGTCCCCGGTGCACCAGCTTCAGCTCGACGCGGTTCGCCACGCCCACGTTGAGGCGCTCCGGCAGCGCGCGCTCCACCTCCAGCCGCACGCGGCGGGCCTGGAGGAAGTCGAACGCGGCCAGGGCCAGCGCCAGCGCGTCCAGCGCCAGCACCGCGCCACCCAGGCCCGGAAAGAAGCCCGCCAGCGCCATGGGCAGCGCGAGCAGGGCGAGCAGCCCCCACAGGCGCTCGGAGGGAATCACCGGGGGACCTCGACGCCCTGGACCACCTCGCGCAGCACGTCCGCCGGCGTGGCGCCGTCCAGCTCCGCGTCCGGTGACAAGAGCAGGCGGTGGCGCAGCACCGGACCCACGAGGAAGCGCACGTCATCCGGGGTGACGAAGTCGCGGCCCCGCAGCGCCGCCAGCGCCTTCGACGCGAGCAGCAGGTGCACGCCCGCACGAGGCCCCGCGCCCAGGCGGATGTTGGGCGAGCCGCGCGTCGCCGCCACCAGCTTGCGGATGTAGCTGAGGACCGGCTGTTCCACGTTCACCAGGTTGAGCGCCTGGCGCGCCTGGAGCAGGCCGTCCTTCGTCACCGTCGCGTTCACGCCCGCGCGCGCCAGGTCCCCCGCGTCGAAGCCCCGGTGCACGGATTCGAGGATGGCGTCCTCCTCCTCCGGCGCGGGGTAGCCCACGTCGATCTTGAGCAGGAAGCGGTCGAGCTGCGCCTCGGGGAGCGGGTACGTGCCTTCCGACTCCACCGGGTTCTGCGTGGCGAACACCGTGAACATGGGCGACAGCTGGAGGTTCTTGCCCTCCAGCGACACGGCGCGCTCCTGCATGGCCTCCAGCAGCGCGGACTGCGTCTTGGCCGGGGCGCGGTTGATTTCGTCCGCCAGCAGCAGGTCCGTGAAGATGGGGCCTCGCACGAGCACGAAGGCCTGCGACTTCAGGTCGAAGATGCTGGTGCCCAGGATGTCCGCGGGCATCAGGTCCGGCGTGAACTGGATGCGCTTGAAGTCCGCGCCCACGCTGCGCGACAGCGCCTTGGCCATCAGCGTCTTGGCCACGCCGGGCACGCCCTCCAGGAGGATGTGCCCGCCGGCCACGAGCCCGCAGAGCATCAGCTCCAGCGGTGCGTCCTGCCCGACCACGGCCTTGCGCACCTCCGCGAGGACGCCCTCGCGGATGGCGTTCGCGGACCGCACGGCGTCGCCGGTGTCCGGGAGGGGAGGAGGGGAGAAGGGCGGGGCGTTCATGGCGTTCCAGGGCGGGGCCGGCCGGTGCCGGCGGGGTGGATGCGCTCGCGCACGTGCGCGGCGGAGGTGGCGAGGGCCTGAAGGTCGGCGTCCTTGTGGGCGGCCTCGGACTGGCGGACCACGTCGAGCAGGCCGTCCGCCAGGTCCTGTCGTCCGCGCAGGCGCAGCCCTTCCGCCACGGCGGCGGCGGTGGCGTGCGCAGGCAGGCCCGCGTGCGGCGCCAGTTGCTGCGTGAGGCCTCGCGAGATGAGCCCCGCGGCGAAGCCGTGGTGGAGGCCCTCGCGGTACAGGCGGCTCATGGCGAAGAGGGCGTCCGTGGCGCCCACGCGCATGGACTCGGCGGGAGGCAGCGGGCGGCCGAAGCGCTTCAGCGCGCCCGCCCACAGCACGACGCCCAGCAGCAGCTGCGCGATGGCGAAGTGCAGGCCGTAGCGGCGCGCGAAGTCCACGAGCGAGCGCTGGTTGGTGAAGCCGTGGTGGAACTCGTCGAAGGCGAAGGGGCCGGGGCCCAGGGCCTCCAGCGCGCTCAGCCAGAACTGCGCGTTGTCCGCCCGCGCGAGCGCCGGGTTCATCGCGAGCTCGGGGGCGCCCACCACCAGCACCCGGCCCCGGCCCACGTTGAGCACTGCCGCGACGGGGAAGCCCAGGCGCTCGTCCTCCAGCACCGGGATGGCGCCCTCCGGCAGCCGGAGGTAGGCCTGGACCTTCGCCTCCACGCGCTCCACGCCCAGCGTGTACGGCGTGGGCAGCGGAGGCACCAGCGTGCGCATGGGCAGCGTCACGTCCGCCTTGTCCAGCTTCACGCCCAGCTCATCCAGGAGCCCGTTCTCCCGCGAGCCCCACGGCACGTACACGAGCGAGGCGCCCGCGCGGACATGGGCCAGCACGCGGTCGACCTCGGTGTCGTCCAACTGCTGCGCCCGCAGCGCGTTGAAGCCCTGGTGCGGCGCCACCTCGTCGTTCACGCCCGCGTCCGGATCCGAGGCGAGCCGCGTCTGATCCGGATCCGCCTCGTGCGAGTCCTGGACCTCCACGGCGAGCAGCACCAGCGCGTCGTGGCCGGAGAGCATGCGCAGGTCCTCCATGCTGCGCGTCACCGGCAGGCCGCTCTCCTGCGCGAGCAGGTACAGGGCTCGCGCGCCGTCCGGCTCCGAGCGGAACGTGGACAGCGGATCCGCGAAGCCGCCGCGCTGGGCGCCGCGCACCAGGAACGCCCCGAGCACGCCCGCGAGCAGCAGGCACCCCAGCACGAGCAGCGGGAAACGGTCACGCACCGGCGGCCTCCTGCGCGGACGGCGCGGCGAGCAGCGGAGCGGTGAGGGCGCGGAACTCGCGGTAGCCGTCGGCGCCCACGGGCACGTGGCCGTACCACGCGAAGTCGAAGCGGCGCGTCAGCTCACGGAACGGGGCCTTCACCTCGGGGCGGCCCCGGAACGCGCGCAGGTAGTCCCAATTGGAGAGCGTCACGTCGTACTGGATGGCGCCGTCACGGTGCAGGCGCGACAGCAGCGCGAGGTACAGGTTGCGCACGGCTTCGCGGTACTCGCCCTTCGCGGCCAGCGCGTCCGCCAGGTGCGCCCAGCCTTCGGGCGGACGCGACAGGGCGTGGTCCGGACGATTCGCGAGCGCCGCGGCGTCCAGGGTGCGCACCTCCAGCGCCGGGCCGGAGTCCTCGCGCTTGCGCTTCAGGAGGCTCACGAGGACCCACCCCAGCACCGCCAGCGTCAGCGCGACCAGCACGGCGACGAGGGCGTTGGCCACCGCTCCGCCCAGGGGGACGCTCGTGTCCTGCGGTGGAGGCTTCGGGTCGTAGTTCTTGAAGAGGTCCCTGAGCCACTCGCCCAGCTTGTCGATGAACCGGCGCCACCAGCCGGGCTCCGCTGGAGGGACCTCCTCCTCCTTGGGCTCGTCCGGAGCCTTCTCCGGGCGCTCCTGGAACTCCGGCCGCGCGAGGATGGACCGCGCCCGGTCCGTCGCCGCCCGGGCGTCCACGCGCGCCTGGGCCTCGGCCGTGGCCGTCACCTGCGCCAGCCCCTCCTCCAGCGTCACCGCCGCGCTCTCGCAGTCATCGTCGTCGAAGGCCTGGTGCTCCAGGCGGCGCACGAAACGGTCCAGCTTCACCGTCTCCCGCGCGTCCAGCGCGTCGAAGTGACGGAGCGCCGTGCCCTCCACCTGCTCGGGCACCTCACACGTCGTCGCGACCTTCACCAGCCGGGCGCGCACGGCCTGACGGTCCACGGGCGCGGCTTCCGGCGCGGCCCGCGCTGGCGCCGGGGCCGCGAGGAACAGCCCGGTGAGCAGGAGCCACGCGGCGGCCGCGCCCTTCGGCGCGAGCGAACCGCGCTGCTTGCCGCGCTCCGGGAGCTGCTCCACGGCGGCCAGCAGGTCCAGCCCCTCCTGCCGCACGCGTCCGTCCACCAGCAGCAGCGTGGTGGTGGCCGCGCGCAGGGGCTCGAAGAGGGCGAACGTCGTCGCGGCGAGGAACACGAGCCACGGCGGGTTGTCCAGCGACGCGAACCGCTCCGCGAACGTCAGGTCGATGCCCACGAGTTGCCGCCCGATGTAGAGCAGGAAGTTGAGCCCCACGTGCAGGTTGAGGAACACCAGCACCTGCACGCTCATCAGCCAGCGCACCGCGGTGGCCGTCCCTCGCGAAGGCCCCAGGAGCCGCGCCCCCAGGCCATACAGCTTCAGCGGGCTGCCCCGGCCCTGCATCGTCACGGCGTAGCCCACGCCCTGGGCGGAGAGCAGGAACAGCGCGATGCCCAGCGTGAGCGTCAGCGTCAGCACGTTGAAGCACGCCAGGTACGCCACCGCGATGAAGAGGCTGGGCAGCCGGGACAGCGCCGCGCGCAGCGACTGACGCACGGACGGCTCCGCCTTCGCGCCCAGCAGCACCTCCTGCACGTAGTGGCACGCCGCGCCCTGGCCCACGCCCCTCAGGAACCACGCGAGCGTCAGGAGCAGGGCGGGCAGGGTGGGCGAGCGCCCATGCTCCACGGCGTCCAGCAGGTGCAGCAGCGCGGCCACCACCGCCGCGCCGCCCGGCAGCGTGAGGGCCCACACGCCCGTGTCGCGCGCGCACAGCCGCAGCGCCGCGTCCATCAAGGCCACCGGACCCCGGGGGCGCAATTCCAACGCGGAGACGGCCATCGCGCTAGCCCACCGCGTGCGCCGCCAACAGCACGCCGCCCCACACGATGAATATCCCCACCAGCGCCAGCACCACGTGCGCCACGGTCCACTCGCGCCGGGGCGGCGGCCCCTCCAACGCCATGCGGCGCTTGTCGAGGCAGCTGGCGCAGCGGTTGATGCCCTCGAACTGCGTGGTGCACTCGCGGCAGATGACGCGCCGGCACTCCACGCAGACGCCCAGGCCCGCGCGGTCCGGGTGGTAGTGGCAGCGGCCCGAGCCCTGAATCATGCGCTCACCTTACGCAATCCAGGGCTCGCCACACCACCCCCGCGCGGGCCTCCCTCGCCTACAACTCGTCGAAGAACTCGTCGTTGTAGGTGTAGCGGCCCAGTCGTTTGACGAGCGCCTCCATGGCCTCCACCGGCTTCACGGAGAAGAGCATCTGCCGCAGCTTCTTCACCTTCTCGTACTCGCGAAGGGTGAAGAGCTTCTCCTCCTTGCGCGTGCCGGACTGGGCGATGTTGATGGCCGGGAAGACGCGCTTCTCCGCGAGCAGGCGGTCCAAAGTCACTTCGGAGTTACCCGTGCCCTTGAACTCCTCGAAGATGACCTCGTCCATGCGGCTGCCGGTGTCGATGAGCGCCGTGCCGATGATGGTCAGCGAGCCTGCCTCCTCCGTGGCGCGCGCGGCGCCGAAGATGCGCTTGGGGCGCTCCAGGGCGCGGCTGTCCACGCCGCCCGTCATGGTGCGGCCGGAGCTGTCCACTTCCTTGTTGTAGGCGCGCGCCAGGCGGGTGATGGAGTCCAGGAGGATGACCACGTCCTTGCCGGATTCCACCAGCCGGCGGGCGCGCTCCAGCGCGAGCTCCGCGACCTTGAGGTGGTCGCCCGTGGGCCGGTCGGAGCTGGAGGCGATGACCTCCGCCTTGATGCTCCGGCGCATGTCCGTCACTTCTTCCGGGCGCTCGTCGATGAGCACCACCATGACGTGGCACTCCGGGTGGTTCTGGATGATGGCCTGCGCGATGCGCTGGAGCATGATCGTCTTGCCCGTCTTGGGCGGGGCGACGATGAGCGCGCGCTGTCCCTTGCCGATGGGGGCAATGAGGTCCAGCACCCGCGTGACCATCTCCTTGTGGCCGTTCTCCAGCTTCAGCCGCTCCGTGGGGTCCACGGAGGTCAGGTCGCTGAAGTGCGGCAGCCGGGGCGCGCCGTCCAGCGGGCGGCCGTCCACCGTGTCCACCTTCTGGATGATGCCCTTGTGGCCGCGCATCTGCGCGAACGCGGTGAGGTACTGGCCCTGCCTGAGGCGCAGCTTCTGCACCAGGTTCTTGGGCAGCTCCGGGTCGTCCGGCGACGCCAGCAGGTTGCGCTTCACCTGACGCAGGAACGCGTTGGGGCCCTTGGCCTCCGTGTCCAGCACGCCCTCCACGGGCGCCAGGTTCTGCTGCGGCTGGCCCTGCTGCCCGCCGCCGCGCTGCTGCTGCTGCTGCGGGTGGCGGTTGTGCTGCTCATGCCGCTGCGGCTGGCCGCCCTCCTGCGGGCGGTGCTCCTGGCCCTGCGGCTGGCCGCCCTGGGGCTGCTGCTGTTGCTGCTGGGCCTGGCGCTGGCGGTACTGCTCCAGCTCCTGCGGCGTCAGGAAGACCTGCACCTGCTGGCCGTCCGGGCCCGGCTGCATGCGGTAGGCCTGGCCCTCCGGGGTGAAGTGCACCTGCGCGCCACGACGGCGACGGCGGCGGCGGCGGCGGCGGCCGCCCTGGCCCGCGGGGGCTCCGGGCGCGCCGTTCTGCGGGGCGCCTCCGGAGGCATCACCTTCATCGGGACCCTCGTCGCCCTCGTCGTCGCCGCCATCGTCATCCGCCTCGGGAGGCGCGGGGGGGCGGGCAACCGCGGGCGGGGGCGGCGGGTTGCGGGTCTCGGGGTTGTCGGAATTCTCGCTCATGGGGCTCCACGCGTGACGGCCCTGGATGGCGGCGGCCTCGAGGGGCCGACGGGGACGTCAGGAAGCAGGTTTTGGGACAGGAAGCCGGACGCGGGGCCTGCGAGAAGGCCGAAACCGCCGGTTCCTGAAACCCCCGGCGGCCCAAACGCCGGCCGGGAGGCACTCACCACCCTAACAGAGCGCCAGGATGGGGCGCCCGCAATTTCGCCGCCCGTGTGCGTGGCCTGTCCACCGGGCGACCTCCGCCTGGGGCTCCTGGAGCTCCGCGTGAGCCCCCGGGGCCCTCAGCGGATGCGCACGCGGAAGGGCATCATGGCCTTCAGGCCGGGGCGCAGGAGCTCGGCCGAGCCCAGCCCCACCTCCCGGGCGAGCACGGACAGCGCCTCCGGCGGGCGCTCCGGCAGCGCGGGCAGGAGCGCCCCCGCCAGCGCGTGCACGCCGGGCTCTCCGCCCAGGCCGGAGAGGAAGCCGCGCGCGTCCCCCATGACGTCCAGGTCCAGCTCCTCCGTGGGGGACACCTTCGCGCGCTTGCGCGCCGCCGCCACGGCCTCCGGCAGGCCGCCCATCCCGTCCACCAGCCCCCGGGCCAGCGCGTCCGAGCCGCTCCACACCCGGCCCCGCGCCACGGCGTCCACCTTCGCCTTGTCCATCTTCCGGTTGCGGGCGACCTCCGTGATGAACGTGTCGTAGGAGTCGTCCACCCAGGTCTGCACCGCGGCCTGCTGCTCGGGCGTCCATGGCTTCCACCAATCCAGGAGGTCCGCCATGTCGCCGCGCTTGAGCGTCTGCTGGCTCACCCCCAGCTTCGCGCCCAGGCCCTCCAGCGCCGGCTTCGGATAGAAGACGCCGATGCTGCCCGTCAGCGTCGTGGGCTCCGCGAGGACTTCATCCGCGGCCACCGCCGCGTAGTAGCCGCCGGAGGCCGCCGTGTCGCCCATGGAGGCGATGACGGGCTTGTGCTTCTTCGCCTCCAGCACCGCGCGGTACATCTGGTCGGACGCCAGCACGTCGCCGCCGCCGGAGTCCACGCGCAGGATGATGGCCACCACGGACGGGTCCTCCTGCGCGTCCTCCAGCGCGCGCACCACCGTCTCCGCGCCGGCCACCCGCGCGAAGCCCAGGGGGGCCTCGCGGCTGCGGCCCCCGGTGATGTCGCCCAGCACCGGCACCACCGCGATGCGGCGGCGCCGGCCCCAGCGGTCCTCGCGCTCGTCGCGCGGCGAATACGTGGGGTGGAAGCGCAGGCCCGGGAACCACTCCGCCACCTGCGCGTCCAGCTCCGACGCGGACACCACGCCATCCAGCAGGCCCGCCTCCTGCGCCCGCTTCGAGGACAGGATGCCGTGGGCCCACGCCGCGTGCTGCCGCTCCACGGACAGCTTGCGCCCCGCCTCCACGGCCTTCTCGTAGTGCGTCACCTGCGAGTCCAGGTACGCATCCAGCGTCTCGCGCTCCGCGGGGCTCATGTCCGTGCGGGTGAACTGCTCCATCGCCGTCTTGTATTCGCCCACGCGCGCCACGTCCCACTGGACGCCCAGCTTCTCCATGGTGCCGCCCAGAAACGTCACCGTGGCGGCCAGGCCGTTGATGGGCAGCGACGCCTCCGTCAGCGCGTACACGCGGTCCGCCGCGGACGCCACGAGGTAGCTGCGGTCATCCCCGGACAGCATCACCACCACGACCTTCTTGCCCGCCTCGCGCAGCCTGAGCAGCGACCGGCGCAGCTCCTCCGCCGTGCCCCAGCCCACGCCGGGCAGGCCCTCCATCTTCACCACCACGCCCTTGAGCCGCTCGTCGCGCGTGGCCAGGTCCAGGAACTTCATCAGGCGCAGGTACGGGTCCACTTCGCTGAAGCCCAGGAGGGACAGCGCGGGGCTCACGCCGCCCGAGAGCATGTCGTCCAGGTCGAGCAGGGCCACCACGCCGCCGCCGCCGCGGATGGACGGGTAGCGTTCGGATGACAGGCGCACCTGCAGCACGTGGTCCAGGCCGTTGCCCGCGCCGCCCGCCGCGTACGTCAGGCCCGCGTGGCCCAGGTCCACCGTGGCCGCGAACTGGAGCGCCAGCGGGATGCCGCTGACGAAGCCGTGGGACAGGCCGCCGCCCAGCCGGAGGCCGCGCACCACCTCCGCCTGGAGCGTGTACGTGGCCAGGCCCTCCCGGAAGCCGCCTTCCGCGAAGAGCCAGTCCACGCCCAGCGTGTAGCGCTCGCCCAGCGGGCGCAGGCCCAGGCCGAAGTTGTAGCTGCGCCGCAGCTTGAGGCCGTCGCTCTCCGGCGCGTTCAGGTTCTGGGCCACCGCGGCCAGCGACAGGAACCGGTAGGGGCGCGCGGTGAGGCCCACGTCCCAACTGGTCAACCCGCCGATGCGGCGGTCATCCGAGCTGAAGTCGTGCAGGGCGGCGCCCAGCTTCAGCGTGCGCGGCCCCAGCGACAGGCCGAAGGACGTCTTGCGGTAGTCCGGCGCGTTCTCCCCGCGGATCCACTCCAGGGAGAAGCCCGCGCCCAGGCCCAACAGCCGCGCGCCCAGGAACACCGCGTCGCCCACGGCGTCGGATTCGAGGTTGCGCTCGTGGAGGTAGAAGAGCTGCCCCGCGTCCTGGAAGCCCAGGCCGGCGGGGTTGAGCGACAGGGCGGGGGCCTCGTCGATGAGCGCCGCGTTGGTGGGCGGCAGGGTGATGCCCAGGGGCGGGGCGGGGGCCCGGTCGATGGAACTCGTCTGGGCGAGCGCGAGGCCGGGGAGGAGGGCGAGCAGCGGCAGTTGGCGCATACGGCCCGGGACTCTAGGTGCGAGCCGCCCCGGGACAAGCGCCGTGTGTCACCAGTCCTCGGTACCCGACACGTCGTCCAGCGGGTCATCCCCGGAGTGCTTCTTGACGGACTGTCGCGACTGGCCGCCCCGGTCCTCCGAGCCCCAGTCCTCCGCGCCGCTGCGGTTGTCCAGCGGGTCGCGCTTCTTGACGGACTGCTCACCCTCGCTGTTGAGGAGCTGGTTGACCACCCGCTCCATCTCCGACTTGAGCTGACCGTACTCGTCGCCCTGGAGCACCAGCTTGCGCGAACCCAGCCGCTTGCCGTTCTTCACATCGAAGTAGCCCACGGACAGCTCCGTGCCGCGCTCCGGGATGACGCGCACGGTGCCCACCAGCGCCCGGTCCAGGCTCAGGGACTTGAGCAGCGACGCGATGGCGTTGGCCGGCTTGTCGCTGGGGCGCGACACGTCCGGAATCACCTTGTCCAACTGCGCGTCGTAGGCCTTGTAGGTGGCAGTGGGGGAGAGGTTGGCGACGACCTCCACGTCGTCCGGCGTCACCTCCGCGATCTGCCCGAACTGGCGGAAGCCCGGCCGCTCCATGCGCACCAGGTGCTTGCCCACCGGCAGCGTGGGCAGCGTCAGCGGCGTGAAGCCCACCGCCTCGCCGTCCACGTAGACGCGGGCGCCCGCGGGCCGGGACTTGAAGGTGGCGGTGCCGCGCAGCTGCGCGGGCCGGCTCGTGGCCACCTGCACGCGCAGGGTGATGAACTCCCGGCTGAAGCGCTTGGGGTTCAATTCGAACGTGGGGTTGAGCGCCATCAGGTCGATGAGCAGCAGCTTCGCCTCCTCCACGTCTCCGCGCAGCTGGAGGATGGCGGCGTGCAGCGCCACCGCGTCGCACAGCGGGGAGCAGGACTGCATCGACGCGACGGAGCCTTCCAGCTCCTTGAGCGTGGCGCGCACCTTGCGCTCCGCGTCCTCGTAGTCGCGCGCCTCGAAGGCCTTGACGCTCTCCTCGTAGCCCTTCTTCGCGCGAGCGAAGGAGGCCTGCGCGCCCGGGTCGTCCGGCAGGCCGAAGAGGTCGCGCGGCTTTCGCACGGAGTAGCCGGCGAAGTTGCCGAGCGCGTCGTTCATGTAGCTCTCCATCTGCACCCCGGAGGACTCGGACGACGGGTCCATGGGGATGAGCAGCGCGGAGATGCGGCCCGGAGAGGGCGGGGCGGACAGCGCCAGGGCTGGCAGCAGCACGAGCGCGAGCGAGAGGGCTTTCATGAGGAGTCCTGTGCGCTTGACGCCGGGGCTAGAAGGAAATTCCACCGGGCAGACCGTTCACCGGGTTGAAGCCCTGTCCGCGGTCCGTGGTGGCCACGTATACGACGCCCGCCGTCACGGCCGCCACGCCCGCCGCCGCGGCCCAGAACCAGGGCTTGCGCAGCACGGAGTCGCTGGCCACGAGCGGCTGCTTCTCCTCCTTGGGGTTCTGCGGAAGGGCAGAGCCCGCGAGGAAGGTGTGCAATTGCTCCGCGGCGCCATCCGGGCTGTTCTTCCCGTCGCGCTTGCCGAAGTCCACCTCCACGCCGCGCAGGCGGTTCTTCGTGCGCAGGTCCCACGCCTGCACCTCGCCGTGCAGCCGGCCCTTCTTGTCCTGGAACGTGGCCGCCAGCACCACGTAGCGCGCGTTGAGCCGCTCGCCGATGGCGCCCACTTCCGGAGGCGTGCCGTTCGCTTCGAAGGCGGCTTCCGTGCCCGCCTTCGCCGCCGCGTCACGCAGCGCGGACAGGCCCGGCGCAGGGGCCAGCTTCGTCTTCAGCTCCGTGGGGGCGGACGGCTTCACCTCCGCGTACGTCGAGAACGGGGCGTAGCCGGGCAGCACGATCTGCACGGGGTAGTGGCCCGGGGCCAGCTTCGCGCCCGTCAGCGGCGTCGTGCCCACCTCGCGGCCACGCACCAGCACGCGCGCGCCCTGCGGGAGCGAGTTCACCACCAGCGAGCCCTGCGGCTGCGCGGACAGCTCGCGCTGCGCGTCCGAGAACACCCGCTGCACGTCCTGGCCGAAGAGGCCCGCGTCCGGGCGCAGCGACGGCTCCGCCACCAGCGCGCTCGTGAAAGAAGCCTTCGCGCCCGCCACGTCGCCGTTGAGCAGCTGGGACGCGCCGAGGAAGAGGTACGCCTCGCCCAGCTTCTCCGGACGCAGGTCGCCGGGGCGCTGCACGTAGGTGTCCGCGGCCGCCTTGAACTTCACCGCCGCGGCGTCCGGGTCCAGGTTGTCGTACGCCGCGCGGCCCTCGTCGAAGAGCGCATCACCGCGGGGGTTGGCCTGGGGCTCCGGCGGCGGGAAGGCGGTGGCCAGGTCCACGAACTGGACGTCGCCCGCGCTGGACAGCTTCGTGACGAGCGACTCCTCCAGCTTCGCCGCGGAATCCGCCGCGCCCGGCTGGCGGGCCACGCCAAAGACAGCCACGGCGTTGGACGGGGCCGCGCGCACCACCGGGGCCGGGACGTCCGCCATCTTCGGGGGGGTGGGGCTCGCCGGAGTGAGGGGGGCCGTCTTCGGGGCCGTCTTGGGCGCCACGGGCGCGTCCGACTTGGAGGCCGCTTCATCCGGCGGCGTGAAGGCGTCGTCAAGGTCGGACGCGGGCACCTGCTTGGTGGCGGCGGGGCGCTTCTTCTTCGCGGCCGCGGCGGCCTTCCGTTTGGCGGCGTCGGCTGCGGGGGCGCTCAGCACGCAGGCGAGCGCGAACGTCAGGGCAAGGCGGGTGGTGTTCACGATTCGGCGGATGCTAGCCGACCCTGGGGGCGGAAGACCAATGCCTCCCCGGGACGGGTGGGCCCGTCCCGGGTGTGCGGGGACTTCCAACTTTTCAGACGTCCAGCTCCTGCACCTCGCCGGCCTGCTCGGTGATGAACTTGTAACGCGCCGAGACGTCCTTGCCCATCAGGTCATTGATGATGCGGTCGGTCTCCAGCGCGTTGTCGATGGTGACGCGCAGGCTGATGCGGTTCTTCGCGTCGAGCGTCGTCTGCTTCAGCTCGTCCGCCGTCATCTCGCCCAGACCCTTGAAGCGCATGATGTTGGGCTTGGCGTTGCCCTTGGCCTTCTCGCGGATGATGCGGTCGCGGTCCAGCTCGTCCAGGGCCCAGTACGTCTCCTTGCCGATGTCCACCCGGTACAGCGGCGGCTGGGCGATGTGCACCGCGCCCGCTTCGATGAGCGGCCGCAGGTGACGGTAGAAGAACGTGAGCAGGAGCGTGGCGATGTGGTGGCCGTCGCTGTCCGCGTCCATCAGCAGGAAGACGCGGCCGTACCTGAGCTTCGTGATGTCGAAGTCGGATCCGATGCCGCAGCCCAGGGCGCTGACGATGTCCTGGAGCTCCTTGTTGGTGGCCACCTTGTCGGTGGACGCCTGCTCCGCGTTGAGCACCTTGCCGCGCAACGGGAGGATGGCCTGGGTGCGCCGGTCGCGGCCCTGCTTCGCGGAGCCGCCTGCGGAGTCACCTTCCACGATGAACAGCTCGCTGGACGAGGGGTCCGTGGACGAGCAGTCCGCGAGCTTCCCGGGGAGGTTCAACCGGTGGCTCACCGCGGACTTGCGGCTGATGGCGGCGGAGGCCGCGCGGGACGCCTCGCGCGCGCGGGCGGCCAGGATGATGCGCGCCAGCAGCGCTTCCGCGATGGACTTGTTGTCGTTGAACCACTTCTCCAGCACCGGGCGGATGGCGCCGTCCACCTGCGCCGTCGTCTCCGGGTTGTTGAGGCGGCCCTTCGTCTGGCCCTGGAACTGGGGCTCCACCACGTACACGGAGAGGATGGCGGTGATGCCCTCGCGGATGTCCTCCGCGGTGAGCGTCACGCCCTTGGGCGTCAGGCCGTGCGTCTCGATGTAGTTGCGCATCGCCTTGACGATGGCCGCCCTCAAGCCCGCCTCGTGCGTGCCGCCCAGGTTCGTGGGGATGCCGTTGACGTACGAGCGGATGTGCTCGTCCGTGGCCTCCGTCCACGCCAGCGCCACCTCCAGGCGGACCTCGTTGTCGCGCGAGAAGTAGAACGGCGTGCTGCCCGCGGGGACGATGGGCTTCTGCCGCTCCGACACGACCTTGGTGAGGTATTCCGCGATGCCGCCGTCGTGCTTGAACGTCTCCGACGTGGGGGGCGTGGTCGTCTCGTCCTTCCAGACGACCGTCATCCCCTTGTGCAGGTAGCTCTTCGCCTCCAGCCGCTCGCGCACCAGGGCCGCGTCGAACTTCTGCTTCTCGCCGAAGATTTCGGCGTCCGGTTCGAAGGTGATGGACGTGCCGGTGCCGCGGGCGGGGCCCTCCACCTTGAGGGGGCTGGTCGCCTTGCCGCGCGCGTACGACTGCACGTGGCGCTTGCCATCCTTCTTGATTTCGATGAGCAGCTTGCTGGTGAGCGCGTTCACCACGGAGCTGCCCACGCCGTGCAGACCGCCCGAGTGGATGTAGTTGCCCTGCTCGAACTTGCCGCCCGCGTGCAGCGTCGTGAGGATGACCTCCACGGCGGGCTTCTTGTGCTTGGGCATCATGTCCACGGGGATGCCGCGCCCGTTGTCCACGACGGTGATGGACTTCGCGCCCTTGTGGAGCGTGACCTCGATGAGGGACGCGAAGCCGTTGATGACCTCGTCCACCGAGTTGTCGACGATCTCCCAGAGGAGGTGGTGGTAGCCCGTGCTGTCGGTGCCACCGATGTACATGGCCGGGCGCTTGCGCACCGGCTCCAGGCCTTCCAGGACCTGGATGTCCGCGCCTGTGTAGGTTTCCTTCTTGGTCGCCATGGCCTTCCCGCTACTCCTTCTTCTCCGGCAGCGGCACGAAGGTGATGGGCTTGGCCACCTCCTTCACCGTGTCGCGCTTGGACATCTCATGGCCCTTGCCGCCGCGGCCCGTCACGGAGAACTTCGCCGGTGACAGGTGCAGCTTGCGGCCCTTCTGCGTCTCGAATTCCAGCGTGGCGTCCTTCTGGCTGACGGGCGCCGCGAGGAAGTCCACCACCTTGTCGCCCTCATCCACCTTGATGACCAGGACGCCCTTGCCCGGGCCGGCCAGCTCGTTCACCTCCGCCACCTTACAGACGAGGGCGTTGGTCTTCTCCGTGAGGACGGCGAGCAGGTCCTTGTCCCCCACCGGCTGCGTGCCGATGATCTCATCGCCCTCGCCCGTCTTCGCGTAGCGGCGGCCGGCGCGGGTGGAGACCTCCGTGTGCGGCGCCAGCAGGAAGCGCAGGCCCAGGCCCTGGCGCGTCACCGCCACCAGCTTCTCCGGCTGGGGCAGCCGGGCATCCAGGGACAGGGCGCCCACCACGCGCTCTCCGTCGTCGAACTTGAAGAGCTTTTGCACCGGATCGCCGTAGCCGGTGGAGGCCGGCACGTCGTTGAAGCGGGTGACGTACGCGGTGCCGAAGTTGCTGAACAGCACCAGGTTCGCCTTCAGGCTGCCGGCGAGCACCGCCATCACCGCGTCGCCTTCACGCAGGCGGGTGGTGGACGGGTCCTTCACCTCGCGCACGCGCTTGATCCACCCGTCGCGGGTGATGACGACGTGGGCGTCCTCGTCCGCGATGAACGCCTCCGCGGAGAACTCCATCTCCTCGGAGCCCGCGCCGCCAATGCGCGTGCGGCGCTTGTCGGTGTACGCCGTCTTCAGGCCGGACAGCTCGTCGTGGATGACGGCCCAGCGCTTCTTCACGTCCTTGAGGATGCCCTCGATGCGCTTGATCTCCGCGCGCTTCTCCTTGAGCTCCTTCTGGACGATGAGGATCTCCAGGCGGGCCAGCTTGTAGAGGCGCATCTCCAGGATGGCGTCCACCTGGAGCTCGTCCAGCTTGAAGCGTGCCATCAACTTCTGGGCGGCGTCCTGCTTGCCCTCGGACTGGCGGATGATCCGGATGATCTCATCCAGCGCGTCGTAGGCCTTCTCGAAGCCTTCGAGGATGTGGACGCGCCGCTTGAGCTCCGCCAGCTCGTGCTCGAACCGCTTCGTCACGATCTCCAGGCGGAAGTCGAGGAAGTAGCGGAGGATGGACTTCAGGTCCAGGCGCTTGGGCGTGCCGACGTCCGGGTTCTCCGACGGGACGAGGCACGTCAGGTTCACGCCGAAGTTCGTCTGCAAGGGCGTGTGCTTGTAGAGGTACGCCATCACCAGCTCGGGGTTGGCGTCCTTCTTGAGCTCCAGCACGATGCGCACGTCCGTGGTGGACTCGTCGCGCACGTCCGTAATCAGCGGCAGCTTGCGCTCGCGGACCAGCTCGCCAATCTTCGCGACGAGCGTGGACTTGTTCACCGTGTACGGGATGGAGGTGACGACGATCATCTGACCGCCGCGCTTGAGCTCCTCCAGCTTGTACTCGCCGCGGATCCGGACGGAGCCCTGGCCCGTCTCGTAGATTTCGCGCAGCTCCTTCTTGTCGTTGAGGATCTGCCCGCCGGTGGGGAAGTCCGGACCCTTGATGAACTTGAGCAGGTCCTTCGTCTCCAGCTCCGGATTCCCGATGAGCGCCAGCAGCGCGTCCACCAGCTCGCCCAGGTGATGGGGCGGGATGTTGGTGGCCATGCCCACCGCGATGCCGGTGGTGCCGTTCATCAGCAGCTGCGGCACGCGCGCCGGGATGACCACGGGCTCGTCGCGGGTGCCGTCGTAGTTGGGGCGGAAGCGGACGGTCTTGCTGTCCAGCTCACCCAGCAGCTCCGTGGCCAGCTTCTCCAGGCGGCACTCGGTGTAGCGGTACGCGGCTGCGGAGTCGCCGTCCAGCGAGCCGAAGTTGCCGTGGCCGTCCACCAGCGGGTAGCGCAGGGAGAAGTCCTGCGCCATGCGCACCAGCGCGTCGTAGATGGCCGTGTCGCCGTGCGGGTGGTAGCGGCCCATGATGGCGCCGACCACTTGCGCGCACTTCTGGTACTTCGTGTCGAACGACAGGTTCAGGTCGTTCCACATGCCGTAGAGGATGCGGCGCTGCACCGGCTTGAGGCCGTCTCGCACGTCGGGCAGGGCGCGCGAGGTGATGACCGACAGGGCGTAGTTGAGGTACCGGCGGCGCGCTTCCTCGGCCAGGCCCGCGGGCAGTCCGTCCCCGCCACCGGCGCCGGACCCGCCGCCGCCTCCCTTTCCTCCGCCCCCTGCCGGGCCTCCCTGCTTCTTGCGCGACTTCGTTTCGGCTTCTGCGAGCATGGTCATGGAATCCAGATGTGTTCACACGGGCCGACCGACCGTGTGTGACGCGGCGCGTGGGCGTGCCGCCGTGCGCGCTGCGACTACCAGTCGGGTCGGACCCTCGGCGTCAGTTGGGCCGGACTACCATGGGCCTCTGACATTGAGAACGAATTCGGGAGGTTGCGTCGGCTCCCGCGCGGAACTTCTATACGCCCGTGCAGTCCTGAGCCTGCTTGAAACCCACCGCCAACCCCCCGGAATTCCGAGGGGGAGTGGGTATAGCGCCTGTCTGGCGGGCTGCTTCCGGCTAGCCGTTGTCGCCGGTGTTGGCGCGGGGCTTCTTGCCCTCCGCGCCGGGCGCGCGGCCCCAGTTGCCGCTGCCGCGCTTGAAGATCTGCACGCCGCGTCCGGAGCTGGCGCCGGCCATCCCGTTGATGCTGGCGGTGAGGGCCTTGCTCCCCGGCGGATGGTAGATGACGCGCACCTTGCGGGCGGACGGCAGCAGCGCGCTGGTGGCGTCCACCAGCAGGTAGACGGTGGTGCCATCCGTCTGGATGCGCTCGGGATCCTGCCGGTTGTTGAGGTCCGCGAGCAGCTCGCCCGAGTCCGCGCTGGTGGCGTCCGAGCCCAGCTGCCGGACCTTCACCCGAAGGGCCACCTCCGGGGGGGCGTCCTGGCGCTTGTACTCCCGTACCCCCTGGATGACGATCGCCAGGTCCGCGCCGTTCTCCGGCGCCTTCTTGTTGCCGGCCAGCTGCAGGCCGGACTGGGTGCTGGAGTCGGTGTCCAGGAAGAGGGTGACGTTGGCGCAGCGCTGCTTGCACTCCTCGCCGAAGGGCTCCTTGTCGAACTTCAGCCGCATGGCGAAGTCGCTGCCCTGGGGCCCGATGGTGGCGTCCACGATGACCGGGCGCTCCTCGTCCTGCGACGGCTTGTAGCGGAGGGTGGACGCGGTCTTCCCCGCGGCGGAGGCGGTCGCGCTGGCCAGGAGCGAGCAGGCGAGCAGGATGGGCAGGCACTTCACGGACGAGACCTCCTGACGGCGTGGGGCATCAAAAGGAGGCATTCAAAAGGAACTGCCCCGGGGCGGCAAGCCCGGGGCATAGAGTGTCCGCCTGGAGGACGACCATGCCCACGCCGTACGTGCGACAGCTGAAGCTCGGACCCATGGACAACTTCGTCTACCTCGTGGGGCCGCAGGATGGTCCGGAGGTGGTGGTGGTGGATCCGGCGTGGGACGTGCCGGCCATCGAGGCGGCGGCGGCGCAGGACGGCAAGCGCCTGGTGGGCGCGTTCGTGTCGCACTGCCACGGCGACCACATCAACGGCCTGGCGGAGCTGCTGTCTCGCCACGACGTGCCGGTGTACGCGCAGGCGGAGGAGGTCGCCTTCTCCAGCCAGCTGCGCGAGTGGGGCGGTGATGCGCTGCGGCCGCTCAAGGCGGGGGACGCGGTGCCGGTGGGCGCGCGCACGTTCCATGCGCTGCACACGCCCGGGCACACGCCGGGGTCGCACTGCCTGCTGGCGGAGGACGCGCTCGTGTCCGGGGACACGGTCTTCATCAACGGGTGCGGCCGGTGTGACTTCCCGGGCGGCAACCCGGAGGACATGTACCGCTCGCTGTCGCAGGTGCTGGCGAAGGTGCCGGACACCGCGCGGCTGTACCCCGGGCATGACTACGCGGACGTGCCGGTGGCCCAGATGGAGGCCATCCGCCAGAAGAACCCGTACTTCGGCTTCCCGGACATGGCGTCCTTCGTGGCCTTCCGGATGCGGCCGCGCAAGTAGCGCGCGGCTTTCAGGGGCTCACACCCGTCGCGCGCGGGCCATGGGCGGCATCTTCACGCCGCCGGACGGCTTCGCGTGCATGGCCCACCAGGCGGACACGCCCAGCAGGGCCAGGGACAGGAGCGTCCACAGCGCGGCCCAGATGATGGACGGCACCCACGTCTCGCTGGCGAGGATGGCCGCGTCGCTCTGCGCGCGCACCGCGCTGTTCCACAGGTCGTCCCGCAGGTCGAAGATGACGTAGAGCGCGGTGAAGGCCGCGAGGAACAGGTTGAGCGCGTCCACCAGCCCCGAGGGCAGGAAGCGCGCGCCCAGCCCCATGGCCAGCGCCATGCCCAGACAGAAGGCCAGGGTGAAGAGGTCCCCCGCGTAGAAGAAGCCCATCACCGCCAGCCACACGGACGCCGCGCCCATCACCGCGCGGCCCAGGCGGAAGCGGAAGGTGGCCAGCATCAGCGCCGCGCCCGCCACCGCGCTGCCCAGGTAGCCTGCGGAGGACACGATGATGCGGTTCATGACGCCGGGCGGCAGGCGGGAGAAGCAGGAGCCGCCCTCGTTCACCTGGAGGTGCACCCGGTCCACCGAGCCCCCCACGAGCAGCGCGGCGATGGCATGCCCGCTCTCGTGCATCATCACCACCAGGACCTTCACCGGCCAGAGCACCGGCGAATACCAGAAGTACCAGGAGGCCCCCATCAGGACGAGGAGCAGCGCCAGCCTTCCGAAATCCAGAGTCGCTCCGCTCGCGGTCCGCATCGCCGGGTCCCCTCCTGCCTGGACACCAGAACATCCAAGCGCGTTCCATCTTCCGCGAAAATGGCCGCCGCCGACATTGTAACGGTCGCGCCAGGGCGGCGGACGGGGTAGGGAGGAGGGCACCATGAAGAAGACGCTCCTTCTCCTCTCGCTCGTGGCTGCCCCGGCCTTCGCCGGGGAAGGGAAGTGGACCCCGCAGCAGGTGCTGGAACTGAGCCCGGCCTGGCTCAAGGCGCAGGGCCTCCAGCTGCCGCCGAACAAGCTGTGGGACCCCAAGCGCGGCACGGGCCTGCTGGCCGGCACGGTGAACACCGGCGGTTGCTCCGGGTCGTTCATCTCCGCCTCCGGCCTCATCATCACCAACCACCACTGCGCCTTCTCCATCATCCAGGAGCACAGCTCTCCGCAGAAGGACCTCATCACCGACGGCTTCCTCGCGAAGAGCCAGGCCGAGGAGCTGCCCGGCAAGGGCTCGCGCGTGCAGGTGCCGCGTGGCTTCAAGGACGTGACGGCGGAGATCAACGCCGCCGCGGCGCAGGGCGCGGACGACCTCGCGCGCTACAAGGCCATCGACCGCAAGCAGAAGGAGCTGGTCGCCGAGTGCGAGAAGCGCCCCGCCACGCGCTGCCAGGTGGCCACCTTCGACGGCGGCGTGAACTACACGCTGGTGGACGCGGTGGAGCTGCAGGACGTGCGCCTGGTCTACGCGCCGCCGCGCGCCGTGGGCGAGTACGGCGGCGAAGAGGACAACTGGATGTGGCCGCGCCACACCGGCGACTTCGCCATCATCCGCGCGTACACCGCGCCGGACGGCGCCTCCGCCGCGTACAGCGAGAAGAACGTGCCCTACAAGGCGGAGTTCTTCTTCCCGCTGTCCACCGAGGGCGTGAAGCCGGGCGACTTCGTGATGGTGCTGGGCTACCCGGGCAGCACCTACCGCACGCTGCTGGCGGATGAGATGGCGGAGCGCCAGGCGCGCTACTACCCGCGCATGCGCGACGTGCTGGGCGAGGCCATCCGCATCCTGGAGACGGAAGGAGAGAAGGACCCGGCCGGGAAGATCGCCGTGGCCTCGCAGCTCAAGGGCCTGCACAACGCCTACAAGAACGCGGGCGGCCAGCTGGCGGGCCTCAAGCGCGGCCACATCGTGGAGAAGCAGCACGTCACGGAAGCCGCCACCGTCGCCTGGGCGCAGAAGGACGCCGCGAAGTGGGGCGACGCGCTCAAGGCCCGGGAGGCGCTGCTCGCGGAGCAGCAGGCGTCCGGAAAGACGTTCGAGCGCGAGTTCCTCTTGAACATGTCCGGCCGCCTGGCGCGCGGGCCCGCGCTGGCCACGTCCGTGGCCCGGCTGGCCATGGAGCGCGCGAAGCCGGACCTGGAGCGCCGCCCGGAGTACATGGACCGCGAGGTGCCGCGCATCAAGGACCGCCTGGAGCGCGAGCAGAAGAACCTCTTCATCGCCGCGGACAAGGCGCTGCTGCACGCGTTCGTCAAGCGCGCGCAGGCGCTGAAGCCGGACGAGCGCATCGCCTCCGTGGACGCCGTGTTCGGCAAGACGTACTCGGAGAAGGACGTCGCCGCGAAGATCGACTCGCTCTACGCGGGCACGCAGGTGCTCACGCTGGCGGAGCGCCTGAAGATGGCGGACGAGTCCGTGGCGCAGCTCACCGCGCGCAAGGACCCGATGCTGGCATTCGGCATGGAGCTGGCGAAGGAGCAGGCCGCGCTGGATGACACGCGCGACCGGCGCCAGGGCGCGTCCTCGCGGCTGCGGCCGGCGTGGCGCAAGGCGGTGATGGCGCAGGCGGGCAAGCCCATTGCTCCGGACGCCAACAGCACGCTGCGCGTGTCGTTCGCCAAGGTGCAGGGCTACACGCCGCGCGACGGCGCGCTGTACCTGCCGCAGACGACGCTGGCCGGCATGCTCCAGAAGCACACGGGCGAGGAGCCCTTCAACGCGCCGGAGAAGGTGCGCGCCGCCGCCGAGGCGAAGAGGTTCGGGCGGTGGGTGGACCCCCGGCTGAAGGACGTGCCGGTGGACTTCCTGGCGGACGCGGACACCACGGGCGGCAACTCCGGCAGCCCCACGGTGAACGGCAAGGGCCAGCTCGTCGGCGTGAACTTCGACCGCGTGTGGGAGAACGTCGCGAACGACTTCGGCTACAATCCGGACGTGGCCCGGAACGTCAACGTGGACGTGCGCTACCTGCTGTGGCAGCTCGACCAGGTCGAGGACGCGGACGCGCTCCTGCGCGAGCTGAACATCCGCAAGGGCCCGGCCGTGACGAAGGAGACTCGCTGACATGTCCGACGCGGGGGACGGGACTCCAGCGCTGCCCACCTTCCGGCCCGACGAGCGGGTGTGTGGCAATTGCAAGCTCTGGAGCCCGCACTCCACGGATCACCGGGGGTGGGTGGGGCCGTGCCGCTTGCAGGGCTCGCGCGGCATGTTCCCGCCCTCCGCGCCCATCTGTGACAAGTACGCGCCCCGGGGCTCGGCGGCCCCGGCGCCTGTCGTTTCGAGCACGCGGACCCGCGCCCCGCGGAGCGTGGCGCCCGTGGTGGTGCGCCACCGCGCGGATCCGCACGCAGTGGTGGACCTGGAAGGGCTGAACATGACGCGCGAAGAGCTGATGGACATCTTCCGGGAGGCGGCGGCCCTCAGCGATCCGCCGCTCGCGGGCAAGTGGGAGGGCGGCACCGTGCGGCTGGTGCCGGGCAACCCCGAGCTCCAGGCGAAGGACCTGCCCATCGACAACCTGTTCCACAAGGTCACCATGGTGCGCGACCGGCTGCGCGTGCTGGAGCAGAAGCTCAACGCGCACCCCAAGCTCACGGAAGGCGAGAAGGCGGAGATGCAGGGCTACATCACCCGCGTCTACGGCTCGCTCACCAGCTTCAACCTCCTCTTCAAGGAGAAGGCGGATCAGTTCGTGGGCAGCAAGGGCGAGGACTGACGGCCTCCGCCGTCAAGGCTGCTGGCCGCGCTCCTCCATCACGGTGAGGGCGCGCTGGCGGCCGCGGTGCAGGGCGCTCTTCACGGTGCCCTCGGGGATGCGCAGGAGCCGGGCGATCTCCGCGGAGCCCAGGCCGCGCACCTCGCGCAGGTAGAGGACCTGCCGCTGCTGGGGATTCACCTCCTCCAGCGCTTCGTGGAAGTGGCGGTGCATCTGCGCGCCCACGGCGTGGGCCTCCGGCGACACGGTCTCCTGGGGCGCGTGCGTCAGCCGCTCGCGGCGCCTGCGCGCGCGCAGCCAGTTGATGCTGCTGTTGACCATCACCCGGTGCAGCCAGGTGGTCCACGTCGCCCGCCCGTCCAGCCCCGGGGGCTGGCGCGACAGGCGCAGGAAGACGTCCTGCACCACGTCCTCCGCGTCGTCGATGTCCCCCACGATGCGCCGGGCGATGGCCAGCGCTCGTGGACGGTGCCGGGCGTACAAATCATCCAGGGTGGGGACGGGGAGGACGGCGGCGTGCGGGCCCATGGTGGACGGTCTCCTGTGTCTCCTCCTGGAACGAACGGGCGCCGGAAAGGGTCTATCGCCCTGAAGGACATGCGACCGTGGGGTGGGGGGCCGGAGCGGCCCGCCCCTCGAGCGGCCCGCTGGAGCCCGTCCACGGAAGCCAGGGCCGTGTTCCCGCGCGGACAGCCGGTGCGCACCTTCCGGGCCAGGGGGACGCCACCATGGCTCAGCTGGCCGAGTATGGACGCAGGAGGCCGTTCATGCCCCGGCTCCGCGAGGGCAGCGGCCTCATGGACGTGCTCCTGGGGCGTCCGCTCACCAGCGCCCAGGCGAGGCAGGAGAAGACGGGCGTCCTCACCGGCGTGGCCCTGCTGGGGCTGGACGCGCTGTCCTCCGCCGCGTACGGCCCGGAGGCCGCGCTCACCGTGCTGCGCCCGCTGGGCAACGTGGGGTTGTGGCTGCTGCTCCCCATCACCGCCGCCATCGTCGGGCTCCTGACCCTCGTCGCCAGCTCGTACGCGCAGACCCTCGCCGCGTACCCCAGCGGCGGCGGCGCGTACACGGTGGCGAAGCAGAACCTGGGGCGGGGCGCGGGGCTGCTCGCGGCGACGGCGCTGATGCTGGACTACCTGCTCAACGTGGCCGTGGGCATCTCCGCCGGCACGGGCGCGCTGGTGTCCGCGCTCCCCGCGCTGAGGCCCCACACCCTCCACATCACCCTGGGCCTGCTGGCGCTGCTCACCCTGGTGAACCTGCGCGGCGTCAGCGAGGCGGGCGCCGTGTTCGTCGTGCCCACCTGGTTCTTCATCACCTCGCTGAGCCTGGTGCTGCTCGTGGGCCTCTTCAAGCTGGCCGCCGGTGACGCGACGCCCGTGCAGCCGCCGCCCCCGCTGGCGGCGTCCACCGCGCCCCTGGGGGCGTGGCTCGTGCTCCGCGCCTTCGCCAGCGGGTGCACGGCGATGACGGGCGTGGAGGCCATCAGCAACGCCGTGCCCATCTTCCGCGACCCCACCGTCCGCCGCGCGCGCGTCACGCTGGGCATCATCGTGGTCATCCTGGTGACGATGCTCCTGGGCATCGCGGTGTTGTGCCGGGTGTACGGCGTGGGCGCCACGGATCCGGGCGGCCCCCACTACCAGACGGTGCTCTCGCAGCTCATCGCGGCGGTGATGGGGCGCGGCGTCTTCTACTACGTGGCCATGGCCGCCATCCTCTGCGTGCTGTCGCTGTCCGCGAACACCAGCTACGCGGGCTTTCCGCTCGTCTGCCAGGTGCTGGCGCGCGAGCGCTACCTGCCGCCGGCCTTCGCCCACCGCGGCCGCCGCCTGGCCCTGTCGCGCGGCATCCTCACGCTGTCCGGGCTCGCGGCCGCGCTGCTCATCGTGTGCAAGGGCATCACGGACCGGCTGATTCCCCTGTTCGCCATTGGCGCGCTGATGGCCTTCACCCTGTCCCAGGCGGGCATGGTCGTGCACTGGAGCCGGCACCGGGAGCAGGAGGGCTGGCGGTGGCGCCGGGCCCTCAACGGCGCGGGCGCGGTGATGACGGCCATCACGCTGTGCATCGTGGCCGTGTCCAAGTTCGTGCACGGCGGCTGGGCCGCGTTCGTCATCGTGCCCCTGGGGTTGATGCTGCTGTCGCGCGTCCACGCCGCGTACGGGCGCACGCGGCGGGTGACGGAATTGAAGCGGCCCCTGCTCCTGACGCCCGCGTCGCCGCTGGTCGCGGTGGTGCCGGTGGACCGCTGGTCCCACGCGTCGGAGACGGCGCTGCGCTTCGCGCTGGAGCTGACCGACGACGTGCGCGCGGTGCACATCTGCAGCGGCGACACCGACGAGGCGGCGCTGGACTCGCAGTGGCAGCACTTCGTCCAGGGCCCGCTCCTGGCGGCCGGACGGAGGCCCGCGCCGCTCGTGCACGTGGGGTCGCCGTACCGCGCGCTGGTGTGGCCGCTGATGGACTACCTGGACGCGCTGCTCGAGGAGGTGCCCGGCGGCACCGTGGCCATCGTGCTGCCGGAGCTGCTGGAGCGGCGCTGGTACCGGTCCATGCTCTATGGCCGCCGCTCGGAGCTGCTCCGCAGCGCGCTGCTGTTGACCGGCGAGCGGCGCCTCGTGGTGATCAGCGTGCCCTGGTACATGAGCACGGAGGCGCGCCCGGAGCCGCACTCGGCCTGGGGCGACTCCGCCCACCCGGGGCACGGGTAGGGCGAGGGCCCCTCGAAGTCACTCCTGCTCGTCCTGCTTCGTCAGGCCCCAGTCCTTCAGGCGCTTGAAGAGGGTGGAGCGCGCGAGCCCCAGCTCCCGCGCCACGCGCTCGCGGTTGTTGTTGAAGCGGCGCAGCGCGGTTTCGATGATCTGCCGCTCCAGCTTCTCCAGCATCTGCTCCAGCGTCATGCCCGGCGGCAGCTCCGGCACGGTGATGCCCGTCTCGCGGTTGACCTCCTGATCGAAGGACAGGTCGCTCGCGTCGATGGACGGGCCCCTGCGCAACAGCAGCGCGCGGTGCACCACGTTGCGCAGCTCGCGGATGTTGCCCGGCCACGCGTGCTGCTGGAGCCGGTCCAGCGCGGCCGGCGTGAAGCGCACCGTCTGCCCGCGCGGGGCGAACGCGCGCACGAAGTGCTCCGCCAGCGCCACCACGTCCCCCCGGCGGTTGCGCAGGGGCGGCAGGTGCAGCGGCACGACGCACAGACGGTAGTAGAGGTCCTCGCGGAAGCGGCCCTCGCGCGCCGCCGCCAGCAGGTCGCGGTTGGTGGCCGCCACCACGCGCACGTCCACGTGCAGCGGGCGGCTGGCGCCCACGCGCTTGATTTCGCCGCTCTCCAGCGCGCGCAGCAGCTTCGCCTGGAGGTCCAGGGGCAGCTCGCCAATCTCGTCCAGGAACAGCGTGCCGCCGTCCGCCTCCTCGAAGGCGCCCTTGCGCGCGCCCACGGAGCCGGTGAACGCGCCCTTCTCATGGCCGAACAGCTCGCTCTCGATGAGCTCCTTGGAGATGGCGGCGCAGTTGACCGGGATGAGCGGCCGGTTCGCGCGCGGCGAGCACGCATGCAGCGCGTTCGCCACCAGCTCCTTGCCCGTGCCGGACTCGCCCAGGATGGTGACGGCCGCGGTGGACGGCGCCACGCGCTGGATGAGGTCCGTGAGCTGCCGCACCGACGGGTCGCTCCCGAGGATGCCGTGGAAGGCCTGCGCCTCCTTCTTCAGCGCGGGCACGGCTTCGAGGACAAGCTCCGCCTCGCCCACGCGCAGCGTGGTGGGCAGCGTCACCTCCGCCTCGAACAGGCGCACCGGCCCCAGCCACGTGCCGTTGGTGGAGCGCAGGTCCACGACGTGGAAGACGCCCTCGCGGCGAGTCACTTTCAGGTGCCGGCCGGAGATGAACCGGTCCTGGAGCACCAGGTCGTTGCCCGCGTCCTTGCCCACCGTGAAGCTGTCGCCCGTGAGCCGGTGCACGGCCTCGTTGCCGCCCTGCTTCACGCGCAGCTGCGCGGGCTGCCAGCGCTGGGCGTCGCGGTCCTGCACGGCGGTGGCGTTGCCGGCCTCCGTGGCGGCGTCCGCGTCCTCGCTGGCGCCATGCTGGCGGAACACCGCGCGCCACTGGCCCAGCTCGATGTCCGCGCCGTCCCGGAGGTCCGCGCGCTCCACCACCGCGCCCGCCACCTTCGTGCCCTTGCCGGAGAGGTCCTCCACGCGGCACTTCTGGCCATCCCACAGGAGGGCCACCTGCAGGCGGCTCACCTCCGGATCCGGAATGGCCACGTCGCTCGCGTCGCCCCGGCCGAGCACCACCCGCGCCCGGTCCACCGCCACCCGCAGCACTTCCTCGCCTCGACGGAAGAACACCAGCTCCGGCATTACGAACTCTCTCCCAAGCCCCCGGACATCGGGGCCGCGCGCAGCGCTTTACACGGCGCGTGCGCGGGCATCAACCGGGGCCCGCCCGGGGTGGGGGAGGGCCGGGAACGACCCTGCCCACCGCTACCGCTTGGGACCGAAGCGAGGGCTGCTCACCATGCCGGTGAGCCGGCCGCCGCGCCAACCCGGGTTGTCATGGTCCTGCGGCAGCATGTTCACCGCGAGCGCCAGGGGACCCAGCCGCTGCTGGAAGGCCTGCTCGAACTTCAGCTTCACGTCGAGCGCCAGCTCGCTGTACTCCAGCCGGCGGCCCAGCTTCACCGTGCCGGTGCCGGAGCCCTCCAGGTCCTCGCTCTTGATGTTCAGGTCGCGCACCGTGCCCAGGCCCTTGTCGAACTGGAGGTCGCCCTTCAATTCGCCCAGCAGCATGCGCGGCAGCTCCATGGCCATGGCGGGGCCGCCGCCCATGGGGATGGCCGCCTTGCCGCCCTTGATGGTGAGCCCCTGGGTGTCCAACGTCACCGTGCCGGAGGCCTGGGACCAGTCCACCGGCTGTCCGCGCATCATCGTCCCCGGGGCCTGGAGCGCCAGCTTCCCGTTGAGGGTGCCCTCCATGTCCACGCCCGTGTACTTCGGCAGGTTGCCGCCGCTGGCTTGCACGCCCTCGATGTCCACGTTCAGCGACGTGCCGCTCAGGCCGCCCACGTGCACGTCCACCGTGCCGCCCATGCCCTTCATCTTCACCACCACGCCAGGCGGGAAGAGGGACGGGCGCAGCGCCACGCTGTCGAAGATGAGCGCCTCGCCCAGCTCATCCGGGCCCAGGCCGCCGGACTCGCCGCGGGCGAGCGCCGCGATGGAGTCCGCGCCCAGCGGCGTGGGCGGCTTGCTCACGCGCACGTTGGTGGCGGTGACGCCGGACAGGCCGGGGCGCAGGCCGCCAATGCGCACCGCGAGCCCCTGCGCCGCGGCCTCCGTCACCAGCCGCGAGCGGACGGCGTCGTACGGGAACGTGAACATCAGGCAGAGGACGAACGCGGCCACCGCGAAGGCGGTGTAGCCCACGACGAGCTTCCAGCGGGCGGTCTTGGATTCAGTGGCCATGGGCTATTGCTTCATCCGGTAGGTGGCGACGGTCGTCCACGCCGTCAGGGTGTCCGTGGCGGGCCGGGGCTCCACGCGCAGGTACTTCACCTTCACGATGCCCGGGCCCGTCTCCACCGTGCGCAGGAAGTCCGTCAGCTTGCGCAGGTCCACGTCCGTGAAGGTCAGCTCCACGGAGCTCTCGATGATCTTCCCGTCCCCCACGCCCACGTCGCCCTTGGGCGTCATGTTGGGGACGGTGAGGCCCGCGGCGGTGGCCTTGTCCTCAATGTACGTGATGAGGCGCACGTTGCTCTGCGTGAGCTGCTGCTCCACGTTCTGCCGCTCCGCCTGCGCCTCGCCGTAGCTGGTGGCCAGCGCCTGGACCTCCTGCAGCTTCGCCAGCTTGTCCTGCGTGCGCCGGCGGTAGCCCTGCGCGCTGTTGGCGAAGCTAAAGAGGGTGACGAAGAGCACGAACACCAGCACCGCGGAGCCGGCAACCGCCACCAGCTTGCGCTCGCGGTCGGAGAGCCGCTCGAACCACGTCTGGAGGGGCGCGAAGAGTTCTTTGAGGTTTCCCATGTCAGGTCTCTCCCCCCTGCTTCTCGCCGGGGCACTGCACCTGCACGTCCAGGCGGAAGGTCACCTTCTGCCCGTCGCGAGTCTTCTCCACCTTGCCCTCCTTCACGTCCTTGAAGCAGCGGTGGCCCTTCAAGGCGGCGGAGAGCGTGTCGATCTGCTTGGAGCTGTCCGTCTCTCCCTGGAGCATCACGCGGTCCAGGTCCACCTGGATGCGGTCGAACTTCACCGGCACCTCCGGCGGGATGCGCTGGGTGATCTCCGCCAGCAGGTTCACCGCGGACATCGAGGGCAGCGCCGCGGCGGGGCTCTCCACGCCCTTGAGCATGTTCAGCGCGCGGTCGTAGTTCGTCTCGCAGGAGCCCAGGATGCGCTGGGTCGTCTTGCAGAGCACCGCGTCCACCTCCTTCTCGCGCCGCGACAGCACCGTGTTGCGCACGACGCCGAAGGCGACGAGCAGGAGCAGCAGCGTCACCGCGAAGGACGCCAGCAGGCCCAGCCGGTCCTTCACGTAGTCGTAGCCGCCCTTGAAGGCGAACTCGCCCCGGCGCAGGTTGAAGCGGGGCGCCCGGGCCCCGGCCGCGTTGCCGCGCATGGCCAGCGCGAACGCCTGCGCCGCGGACGGCACCTCCCGCGTGCCAATCTTCTCCACCGCGTCCGCCGGGAGCGCCAGCACGCGCACCGGCAGGTTCAAATCCTTGGACAGCTGCTCGGCCAGGCCCGGCATGCGGGACGTGCCGCCGCACAGCACCACCGCGGAGACCTGCCGGCGGGTGCGCGCGGCGAAGGACTTGAAGGACGGGCGCAGCTCGCGCAGCACCGGCTGCATGCCGCGCACGAAGGCGTTCGCGGCGCGCTCGGCGTCCGGCCCCTGCGCGGCGCTGGCCATGGCGCCGTGCGCTTCCTTCCACGCGTGGGCCTCCGGCAGCGTCGTCTGGAACTCCGTGGCCAGGGCGCGCGTCAGGTCGCGCCCGCCGCCCGCGAAGGTGCGCGCGAACTCCACGCCCTTGCCGGGCTGGCCAATGGCCACCGCCGTGCGCTCATGGCCGATGTCCACCACCGCCACCGGGCCACCCTCGCCCAGTCCCTCGAAGAGGCCGGGCAGCTGGGTGAACAGGTTCTGGTACGCGAGCCCCGGGTGGGTGATGACGCGCGGATCCACCTGGAGGCCGCTCAGCAGCGACAGGAGCGACTGGAGCTCCTCCTTCTTCACCACGCCCACCAGCAGGTCCGCGGCCTTGTCCTTGCCGCCGGTGTCCTTCTGGCCGACCACCTGGTAGTCGTAGACGACCTCCGAGATGTCGAACGGCAGCTGGCTGCCCACTTCGAAGGGCAGCGTCGCCTCCACGCGCTTGCTGTCGGAGAAGGGCAGGCTCACCGTGTGCGTGGTGAGGGACGGGCCGGGCAGGGCGATGACGATCTGGTCCACGTGCCCCTGCGGCATCTTCGCGAGCAGCTCCTCCACCGCGGCGCGCAGCGTCTCGGGGCGCTCGCCCTCCTGCGCGCGGCGCACCTCCGCGTAGGCCTGGGTGCTTTGGCTTTTCGCTCCGGAGTTGAGCACCACCCCCTTCACGGAGTGGCTGCCCAGGTCCAGGCCAAGAATGCGGGCCATGCTATTCCTCTCTGTAATACACGAGCTTGCCCAGCCCGTCGTCCAGGCGGATGACGGCGGTGAGCGTCTTCTGGACGCTGCCCGCCTCTCCCACGGACTTGATGGTGAAAGTCTTGCTCTTGTCGCCCAGGTAGCGGTTCTGCTGGACGTTGCCCTTGATGAGCGGGTTGACCGCGATGCCGGCCTGCTCCACCACGTTCAGGAAGTCCGCCACCGACATGCCGAAGAAGCTGAACATGCGCGCGGCGCGGATGCGGGTGATGAGCTCGTTGAGGAACACGGGGTCCGTCAGGCGCGGGTCCGGGTGGTTGGGGTCCGCGGCGGACATGATGGCCAGCCCCAGCATGATGGGGTCGTCGGTGTTGATGTTGGGCTTGGAGTTGATGTCCGGGTACACCGTGAGCCGGTCGCGGAAGGCCGCCATGAAGCGGTCGTTGACGCCATGCACGCGGTACAGCTCGTCCAGGCTGTCGAAGCGCGCGTTCTTGACGTCATAGCGCGGTTCGTAGCGGCTGTACGGGGAACCCTCGTCCGCGAAGCCGTTGACGAAGGGGTTGGTGGGGTCCCGGGGGTTGAGGCTGGACTGGGTGGTGTCATCGTCCGCCCAGTCCTTCAGCGCGATGACGGTGTCCATGGGCGTGGAGCGCACGTGGTTGGCGTCATCCTGCTGCCAGAGGAACTCGAAGCGCTTGTCGGAGAACATGTCCAGCATGCGCGAGGCGGTGGCCTGCGCCTCCGCGCCACCGGTGTTGAGCCGCATGACGTTGAGCTTCTCCTCTTCATCGCTGATGGTCGCGAGGAAGCAGCCCTCGAAGCCGCCGAAGGACCTGCGCTGCATCTGCGCCGCCATCTGCGTGGCCGCGCCCGCGTTCTCCCCCTCTTCGCCTTCCATCTGGAAGTGGGGGTCCACCGCCACGCTCCCCGTCTCCACGGGCCGGCCGTCCGCGTCCGCGGCGCCGTCGCTCTTCACCAGCCCCTTGAGCATGTGGCAGTCCACCCGCGCCAGCTTCCAGAGCTGGAGGTTGAGCGACTGCGGCTGGAAGTTGTTCGTGCCGGTGCCACCGCCTCCGCCGAGGGCCCCGCCCAGCGCGCCCAGGAGGCTCGCGGGGTTGGGGATGGGCGTCTGGTCCACCTGCTTCTGGAAGCGCAGGAGGAGCCGCCCCAGCGATAGGCCGGAGCGCGCCATGTAGTAGGCGCGCACTTCGTCGCGCTGGTTGGCGGCGAGCTGCAGATCCACGCGGCTGTTGTACGCGAACTCCGTGGCCACCACCGTGAGCAGCGTGATGGACACGAGCGCGATGATGAGCGCCACGCCGCGCGAGCGCCGGTGCTTGCGCTGCGCGGGCGTGCGCGCTGGCGCCTGGGAGAGGGCCGTCCGCGCCTTGCCGCGCCGGCGGGACGCCTGCTGGAAGTAGGGGAAGGCCATCAGTTGAACCTCTGCAGGGTCGTGTTGAGCACGATGCGCGTCTGCGTGGTGTAGCGCGCCTCCTTGCCCGACTCATCCAGGGCGATGACGGTGATGCGCACGCGCGTGGGGAGGATGTCCTTTCGCTCCGTGCGCCGCGTGTCCCATTCGTCGTCCCATTCCTTCTTGTCGGAGTCCCAGTAGGCGAACTCCACGCCCTTGACGCCCTCGAAGAGGACGTCCGTGGTGCCGCCCCGGTCCATGCGGTCCCCCACGTTGGGGTTCACCCGCCGCTTCAGGTCCATCCGCTGACGGGCGCCGCGCTCGGTGGAGTTCTCCACGAAGTACTCCACCACCGCCTGGTCGGACTCCTTCACGTCCGTGTAGAGGCGCTGGTGCGCGAACGTGGTGAAGGTCAGCTTGTCGCGCTCGCCAATGAAGTTGGTGGGCCGGTCGTTCTGGTCGCGGAAGCGGCGCAGGTCGTAGCGGTCGCTCACGAAAGCGGAGCCCACCTCCCGCGCCATGCGGTTGAGCGACACGCGCACCATGCGGTAGCGCTCCGCCTCGCCCTCCACGACCTCCTTCGCGTTGATGCCCGTCTGGAAGGCCAGGGCGACGACGGTGCCCATGAGGGCGGTGATTCCCACCGCCACCATGACCTCCATCAGGGTGAAGCCTCGCATGCGCCGCTTCATTGGATGCTCCCGCGTCCCGGCAGGCCGCGCAGGCCTCCGCCGCCGAAGATGCCGCCAGGCACGCGCGGGTTGATGCCGGTGTTGCCGGTGCCGCCGCCCTGCTGCCCACCCGGGTTGTTGAGCTGGTTGAGCATGGCCGCCCGGTTGACCAGCGGCTCACGCGTGTTGGGGTCCAGCATCTGCCCGTTGGGGCCGGGGATGGGGTTGTCCACCAGCTGGCCCGTGCGCGGATTCACCCACTGGTTCTCCGCGCCCGCCGTGCTGCCCGCGTTGGGCGTGAAGCCGCCGTTGCGGTCGCCGCCCGGCCCCAGCGACACGACGTGCGTCACCACGTCCACGCTCTCCACCTGGGTGCCTTCCTTCCAGTACACGGTGAGGTGCACCTCCCGGACGGACTTGGTGAGCTGATCCACCATCTGCGTGAACATGGGCTGCGCCATGCTCATGGCGGACGCGCCCAGGGGGCTGGCCGAGGTGCTGCTTCCGGGGGGCGTGCCGCCCTTGCCGCCGCTGGAGCCGCCGCCGAAGAGGCTGGCCAGGCCGCCCAGCGGGTCGCCGGAGTCGCCGCCGCCCATGGGCAGGTTGAAGATGGCGCCGATGAGCTGCTCCGGCGTCACGCCGTCCGTCTTGGGCGCGATGACGCGGGCGCGCCACTTGAACTGGGGCCAGCCCTCCGCGGAGAAGTCGCCGGACTGCTCGTCGTCGTCCGCTTCGAAGCCGTCGTCGTAGAGCTTCTGCTCCAGGTCCGTCATCTTCGAGCGGGCCAGGAGCGCGGCCACGGTCAGCCGCTTGGTGTAGACGTGGTTCGCCACCGCGCCGGAGTTGAGGTCGAAGATGGCCATCAGAGCGACGCTCAGAATGGCCATGGCCACCATCGTCTCCAGCAGGGTGAAGCCCCCGCGCCTGCGCGTTGGGGTCCTCATGAGCGGGGCACCTCCAGGGCCTCGGATGCGATGAACACCTTGCCCGTCAGGGGTGACACGTCGAGCGTCCAGGCGTTGTCACCCTGACGCAGGAACACCATCGCCTTCTCCGTGTAGCCCTGCGGGAAGAAGTAGAGATAGGCCACGCCGCTCTCCACCGGAGCGCGCTGCTGCCGCGTCCACACCGACACCGCCACGCCCGCCGGAAGCTCCTTGGGGGAGATCTCCTCCGCGGTGTACGCGGAGAAGGTGGACTGGGACTCGATGCGGTTCTTCTCCTCGTCCATCAGCTCCTGCGCGGACGGCTGCGAGCCCTCCGAGCGCGTGTAGTTCTTGCGCGTGTCGCCGCCGTTCCTGCGGTCGCGCGCGGCGCGCTCGCGGTCGCGCGCTTCGTCGCGGAGCGCCGAGTCCCGGTCTCGCGAGGTGGTGACGCCGCCCGCGGCGCATTCCGCGTGGTAGCGCGTGGGCTCCTCGCGCTTCGGGTCGGGGATGTCGAACACCAGCCGGCACGTCCGGCCGCTGAGCGCCGCCGAGTCGTAGAGCGAGCGGATGACACCCGCCAGCTCCGTGGCGCTGCCCTTCGCCTTCGCGCCGGTGATGGCACCAATGCCAAGGGTCACCGCCGCGAACATCACGGCCGCGATGGCCAGCGCGATGGAGATTTCAATCAGCGTGAGGCCGCGCTGGGCGCGGTGACGGCGGGCGGGAGTCATGAACATGACGGGCGTCATGGCTGCACCTCCTGTGCCATGATGCCGCCGCTGAAGAGGTCCGCGGCCTCGCCGGTGCCGCCGGGCCTGCCGTCGGAGCCGAACGACAGCACGGCGCCCGTCTTGCCCACCATGCGGTAGACGTAGGGGTGGCCCCACGGGTCGAGCGGCGGGGCGTCAATCACCTTCGACTCGATGAGCGGCGTGAAGCCCTGCTCCTGCGAGGGGAAGGAGCCCATCAGCCGGTGGTAGGCCTTGAAGAGGCCCTCCAGGCGGCGGATCTGCTCCCGGGCCTGGCGCTGGGTGGGCGTGAGGGTGTTGTCCTCGGTCACCCACACCAGCGTGAAGGCGAGCAGGGTGGCGGCGCCGAAGACGCCCAGCAGCAGCAGCCGGCCGCGGCGCTGCGAGCGGGCGAGCGCCTGCTCGCCGGAAACGGCTCGCGCCTCACGCGCGGACGTCGATGAGGAAGTGTGCTCGGGGGTCATCACGGGCATTCCTACGACAACACGCGGGAGGCGCGGCTTTGCTTCCGCAGAACGGCCGTTACTGCTTGGCGTTCTGGTCCTTGGAGGAGATGTCGGCGTCGGAACCCTCGCCGCCCGGGTTGCCGTCCGCGCCGTAGCTGGTGATGACCGGCTTGCCGCCCTCGTTCATGTAGACGTACTCGCGGCCCCAGGGGTCCACGGGCATGCGCTCCAGGTTGTTGGTGTCCACCAGCGCCTTGAGGCCCGTGGCGGTGTCCGGGTACGAGCCCTTCTTCGTGTAGTAGAGCTTCATCGCGCTCTGGATGTTGCGGATGTCCAGGCGGGCCGTGTCCTGCTTGGCCTCTTCCAGCTTCGGGATGACGGCCACGCCCACCGCCGCCGCGATGAGCCCGAGGATGGTGATGACCACCATGATCTCGATGAGGGTCATGCCGCGGTTCTTGCGGCGCTGCTGCTTCCTGGCGTTCGTCGTCGTCGTCATGTCTTCCTCACCTTCGGGTGACTTTCTGGCAAGCCACCGCGCAATGGGTGTGTCGGGATGTCAGAGGGGTTGATTCAGGGGGCCGTGCCCGCGCTGGAGGCGGCAGGCGGGTCCCGGTGGGCGTAGAGGGTGGCCCCCACCGTCGCCAGCGTGGCGGCCAGGGCCAGCAGGCCCGTCAGCGTCGCGCGCTGGATCCACCGGTCGAGCGTGTCGTTCATCGCGAGGCTCCCTCCACCTAATGGATGGCCGTGTTCACCTGCAGAATCGGCATCAGGATGGAGAGCGCGACGAATGCAATCATCACGCCCATCACCACGATGAGCATGGGCTCCAGGAGGCTGGTGAGCGCCCCGATGCGCACGTTCACCTGCGTCTCATAGGAGTCCGCCACCGACAGCAACATGTCCTCCAGTTGCCCTGATTTCTCACCGATGGCGACCATGTGGTACACGAGCGGCGGGAACTGGCCGGAGCGCTTGAGCGGGTTGGCGATGCTTTCGCCCTCGCGGATGGATTCGCGGGCGTTCTCCACCGCGTCCGCGAGCACCGAGTTCGTCATCACCGCCTTGACGATGTCCAGCGCGGCAAGCATGGGCACGCCGCTCTTGAGCAGCGTGGCCAGCGTGCGCGCGAAGCGGGAGATGGCGAGCAGGCGCACGAGGCTGCCGAAGATGGGGGCCTTGAGCGCGAAGCGGTCCCACTTGGGCTTGCCCTTGGGGCTCTTGGTCCAGCGCATGAACATCACGCAGCCGGCGATGAAGGCCGGAATGATGATGAACCACCACGACTGCATGAGGTTCGACGCGGCGATGAGGATGCGCGTGTTGAGGGGCAGGGTGGCCTTCATCGTCTCGAAGATCTTCGTGACCTTCGGGACGACGAACACCATCAGGAGCACCAAAATGCCGCCGCCCACCGCCAGCATGATGACGGGGTAGATCATCGTGCCGATGATCTTCTGCTGCAGCTTGGCCTGGTTCTCCGTGAAGTCCGCCAGGCGTAGGAGCACCTGGTCCAGCGCGCCGGAGGCCTCGCCCGCGCGCACCATGTTGATGTAGATGCTGGGGAAGATCTTCGGGTGCTGGGAGAAGGCGTCCGCCAGGGACGAGCCCTCGTTCACTCGCTGCTTGATGTCGGACAGGGCGCGCTTGAGGCGCTCCTTCTCCGCCTGGTCCACCAGCGCGTTGAGCGAGTCCACGATGGTGACGCCCGCACCCAGGAGCGTGGCCAGCTGCCGGGTGAGGATGGCGACGTCCTCGGTGGACACGCGGCCGCGGCCCAGCTTGCGCAGGTCCACGTCGCGCGCGAGCAGGTTCGCGTTGGCGCCCTTGGCGACGCCCGCGCGGCTGCCTTCCGCCTGACCCAGCACGTCCGTGAGGAAGATGCCGTCCGCGCGCAGCTTGGAGCGCAGCGTCTTGGGCGAGTCCGCCTCCAGCAGGCCCTTCTTCTGCCTGCCCTGGGAATCAAGGCCTCTGTATTCAAAGACGGGCATGGTGGACTAGATGTCCTCCTGCGTGATGCTCAGCACTTCGGCGATGGTCGTCTCGCCCAGGGCGATCTTCCGCACGCCGTCGTCGAGCAGCGTCGTCATGCCCTTGGACAGGGCGGACTTCTTGATGGTGGACGCGTCCACGTTCTTGAGCACCAGCTGGCGCACGTCGTCGTCCACGAAGAGGAACTCGTAGATGCCGGAGCGGCCGCGGTAGCCGTTGCGGTTGCAGGACGGGCAGCCCACCGCGCGGTAGATGCGGTCCGTGCCGAACTTCGCCTTGAAGCTCTCGACCGTGTAGCCCAGCTCCTTCAGGTCCGCGTCCGTGGGCGTATAGGCCTGCCGGCAGTCCGGGCACACCCGGCGCACCAGGCGCTGGGCGAGGATGCCGGTGAGCGACGACGCCACGAGGAAGGGCTGCACGCCCATGTCCACGAGTCGCGTCACGGCGCCGGCCGCGTCGTTGGTGTGCACCGTGGAGAGCACCAGGTGGCCCGTGAGGGACGCCTGGATGGCGATCTCCGCCGTCTCCTTGTCGCGGATCTCACCGACCATGATGACGTCGGGGTCCTGGCGGAGGAAGGAGCGCAGGCCCTGCGCGAACGTGAGGCCGATCTTCGGCGCGATGGCCATCTGGCCAATGCCCTTGAGCTGGTACTCGACCGGGTCCTCGACGGTGAGGATGTTCAGGTCCGGCGTGTTGATCTTGGAGAGCGCGCCGTAGAGCGTGGTCGTCTTGCCGGAGCCCGTGGGGCCCGTCACCAGGACGATGCCGTGCGAGCGCTTGATGACCGACTCCATGTTGGCCAGCACCTGCGGGCTCATGCCGATCTCCGCCAGGTCCAGCAGCGTCGCCGTCTTGTCCAGCAGACGCATGACGATGCGCTCGCCGAAGGACGTGGGCGTGGTGGACAGACGGATGTCGATGTCGCGGCCCGCGAGCTTGATGCGGATGCGGCCGTCCTGCGGCAGGCGCTTCTCCGCGATGTTCAGCTGCCCCATCACCTTCACGCGCGCGATGATGGAGTTCTGGTAGCGCTTGGGCGGCTTGATGACCTCCTGGAGCACGCCGTCGATGCGGAAGCGCACCAGGAGCTCGCGCTCCATGGGCTCGATGTGGATGTCGCTCGCGCGCTCCTTGGCGGCGCGGAAGAGCACGGAGTTCACCAGCCGGATGACGGGCGCTTCGTCGTCCGCGTCCAGCAGGTCCTTGGGCTCCTCCAGCTCATGGGCCAGCGAGTCCAGGTCCTCCGTGGTCTCCATCTCGTCCACGAGCGCCTCGGCCTCGTTGACGGAGCGGTCGTACACGCTGTTGATGGCGTCCACGATGGTGGAGGCGAGCGCGATGCGCGGCTGGATGCCCTGGCCCAGCAGCAGGCGCGCGTGATCCAGCGCCGTCGTGTCCAGCGGATCCGCCACCGCGAGCACCACCTCGTCGCCCTCCAGGGAGAGCGGCAGCAGCTGCGTCTGGCGGGCGAAGTTGATGGGGATGCGCTTGACCAGCTCCGCGTCCACCTCCTCCGCGAAGATGCGCTGGAGGTAGGGCAGGTCCAGCTGGTGGCCGAGGGCGCGGGACACGTCCTCCTCGCTCACGGCCTTCATGCCCACCAGGATTTCGCCCAGACGCCCGCCCTTCTCCTGCTGGGTGGCGAGCGCCTCCTGGATCTTCTCCGGGGTGAGGCTGGGAACGAGCGCGCGGAGGATTTCGCCCAGCGGCCGGCCGCAGAGGTACGCCAGCCCGTGGCCGACGACCTGCGTGGCGTCGTTGCGACCGCCGGACAGGTCGGGCGTCGCGGCGGAGCCTTGGGAGGTGGTGGTGTCGGCGGTCAGGTCCATGGGTCTCTTACTCTCCGTCTCCCGGCTGGATGCGCAGCCGCTCCGTGTCCGCGTCCGGTGTGGGCGCGATCACCTCGGGCTGTGGCGCGGGGACTGATCTCTCCGAACCCTCCGGAGGCGCCTCGAAATTTCGCGGTGCCTGCTCACCCTGGGGGGCGGGGGCGGCGCCTTGCGGCGGGGGCGGCGCTCCCCCGCCCGGCCGCGCGGGGGAGGGGGAGGGAGCGGACGTCCCCCCGGTGCCCTGCGTGCCGTTGGGGCGGATGACGCGCTCGTTGGGCGTGCCGCCGCCGCCGTTCTCCACGCGCTGCTCTTCCTTGATGACGGCCTGGTTCATGCGCGACAGGGGGCCGGGCTTGCGGCTGAAGTCCACCGCGACGTCGTAGCCGGGGACCTGGCCGTAGAACTGCTCCACGAACTGCTGCCGCTCCTTCATCTTGCGCTCGAAGATGCGACGGAAGTCGTCCTGGCCGCGGATGATGTACGGCGTGAGGAAGAGCAGCAGGTTCGTCTTCGTCTTGCGGCGCGTGGTGTCGCGGAACAGGTGGCCCAGCAGCGGGATGTCACCCAGCACCGGCACCTTGGAGACGGACTCCAGCGTGCGGTCCTGCATGATGCCGCCAATCACCACCGTCTCCATGTCCCGGGCGATGATCGTCGTCTTCGCGCTGCGCTTGGACGTGGTGGGGCCGAGGACGGGGTCCGTGGACGCGATCTCCTCCGTCTGCTCCGTGATGACCAGGCGGATGTAGTCGCTCTCGTTGATCTGCGGCTTGACGGTGAGCTTGAGCTCCACGTTCTGGCGGGTGATGGGCGCGTACAGCGAGCCCAGGCCGCCCAGCGAGCCCAGCAGCGAGGCCTGCACGCCGTTGACGCCGGTGTTGCCGCCCGTGAGCGAGCTGCCCAGCGCGGACGGGGTGAAGCCGGACTGGAAGGGCACGTTCTGGCCCACCGTGATTTCGGCCTCCTCGTTGTCGCTGGTGAGCAGGTGCGGCGTGGACAGCACGTTCACGTCGGACGACTGCTGCATGGCGTTGAGCACCACGCCGAAGGCCGGGATGTCGATGCCCAGTGCCTTGAGCTCCGGCAGCACGGGGCCCTGGATGCCGGCGAGGAAGCCGCCCATGCTGGCCAGGTTCGCCAGCGAGAAGGACGGCGGGATGGAGCCGCCGGAGTAGTTGGTGCCCAGGATGCCCGGGATGGCGCCGTTGTCCGTCTTCAGGCTGAAGCCCTGGTGGAAGTTGATGCCGAACTCGCTGTTGCGGTCCAGGTTCACCTCCATGATCACCGCCTCCACGAACACCTGACGGCGCGGCTGATCCAGCTGCTGGATGATCTGGACGATGTTCTTGTAGTCCGCCTGGCTGGCGACGATGACCAGCGAGTTGGTGCCCTTGTCCGCGGAGATCTTCACCTCGCCGCTGAACAGCTCCGCGGCCTGGGTGGGCGCGCGCGGCAGGCCCTGCGCCTGGGCGGGGATGGGGCCGCGCTGGGGGCGGTTGGCGGTGCCCTGCGCGAGCGACTGGAGCGTGCTGGCCAGCTCCTCCGAGTTGGCGTTCTCCAGCGGGTAGACGTTGATCTTGTTGCCGCTGCCGGACGGGATGTCGATCTCCCGCACCAGGTCCTGGATGCGGCCGAAGGCGGCGGGGCTGGCCACGACGATGAGCTTGTTGGTGCGCTCGTCCGGGATGATCTGCGACAGGGTGGCCACGCCGCTGGACTCGGTGCCGGCCGCGCCCTCCATGCCGGGAGGCGGCGAGCCGGGAGTGCCCTGCGGCGTGAAGGCGCCTGCGCGCTGACCCGCGCGGCCGCCCGCGCCGGCCTTGGCTTCAAAGAGCTTCTGGATGGTGTTGGCCACGTCCTGCGCGGTGGCGTACTGCACCTGGATGATGCGCATCTCGTCGCTGGAGGCGCGGGTGTCCAGCTGGTTGATGAGGCGCTCCAGGCGGTGGATGTTGGAGCCCACGTCGTTGACGATGATGGTGTCCGGCGGGTACGGGATGGTGTCGCCGTCCTTGGACACGAGCTGCTGGAGGACGCCGCGCAGCGGCTCCACCTCCACGTACTTGATCTTGAACAGCTTGGTGACCATCTGCTCGTTCGTCGTGTACGGGGTGTTCTCGTCCACGATGGTCGGGATGGGGTTCTGCTTCGCCGAGCGCTTGTCGACGATCTTCAGGAAGCGGCCGTAGGGGTAGACGGCGAGCCCGTTGGCGTCGAGCGCGGCGAGGAAGGCGGAGTAGAACGAGTCCGCGTCCACCTCCACGCGGCCGTTCTCCGGGCCGATGATGGAGATCTTCCCGCGCACGTTCTCCGGGAGGATGAAGGTGCGGCAGGTGGCGTCCGACACGGTCTGGACGAGCTTCTCGATGTCCACCTTGTCGAAGTAGATGCCGTAGCGCGCGTTGCGCCGGGCCTGCTCGCACGTGGGCGTCTGGCGGGGGCCCTGGTTCTCGGCGGGCGCCGTGGCGCCACCGCCCTGCGGGGTGATGGTCCGGTCACCCTGGGCCGCCGGAGCGGGGGCCGGGGAGCCGGGCTGCGTGGGACGGCGCTGGGCCCACGCGGGGACGGAGAGCGCGAGGCACAGACAGAGCAGCCAGGACGGGAGCGTCGTCTTCATGGAGGAGCGGGCGCTGTGGCGGGGGTGTTTAACGGACGTTGTAGGATTTGCGGATCGGCGCGCCGTTGCGCTCGATCTCGATCTCGATGCGGGAGGAGTCCTTCAGCTTCGAGTAGATCTCCAGCGCCTTTTCAGGGCTGTTCATGTCGAAGCCGTTGATGCGGCGGATGACGTCGCCGTTCTGGACGCCGATCTTCGAATAGATGCTGTCCGGGCGGATGGAGAACAGCTTGAAGCCCACCGCCTGGCCGTCCTTGAAGGCGGGCACGATGCGCGCCTGCATCGCCACGTCGTTGAGGTTGCTCAACGTCTTGTCGATCTCCGCCTTGGGGACCTCGTACTCGTTCTCACCCGTGGACTTGATGCCGTTGCCCAGGCTGTTGGTCGGGGTGGCGGCGGGAGTGGCCATGGGGGGCGGGGTGTAGGCGGCCACGGCGCCGTCACCGGGCTGCCCGTCGATGAACTCGCGGCGGCCGCCGTTGTTGATGATCACGCGCTCGCGTTCGATCTCCATGATGGTGGCGCCCATCAGGTTGTTGCCGATCATGTACGTCTGCGACCGCTGCGTGGTCATGTCCTGGATGGACGCGAAGGACCAGTCCGGGTTGGCCGCGACGAGCGTGCCCAAAAGCTTCACGCGCAGGCCGCTCTTGGCCGGCGGTGCGTTGGCGTCGAACTGGGGAGGACCCGGGGGCTCCTTCACCGCGACCTCCACCTCCGGCAGCTTCACGCCGGTGAGCTTCGACAGGCGCTCCGGGTCGAGGGAGGCAAGGCCGCTGTCCGCGGCGTGGGGTCGCTGCGCGCCCCGGGCCGGAGCCTCGGACGCGGGCGCGGGGGAGATGGAGGATTCAACGAACAGGTTCACCGTGCGCGCCGCCAACAGGGCGACGAGCAGGATGAACAGCAGGTTCACGCTCCAGAAGTACTTGCGAAAGAAGAGTTCCATCACGCTTCCGGGAGAAAGCCAGCCCCATGGAGGACCTTGAGCAAGGCAGGTGCCATCGTTGGGCGGGCGTCAAACCCAGGCCTTACGGCCAAGTCCGCGAAATTATTTCGGAATAGGACGGAGCCCCGGCCAGGGGAGCGGCGGGGACCGGGGCCAGGGACAAATTGTCAAAAGCAGGCGGGGGCCGGTGTGACGGCCTGTCAGTCCGCGTCGGTGGGGGGGGAGGGGGGCGTCGCGGGGGTTTCCGGGCCGCCCTGCTCGCGCTCCAGCTTGCGGTAGATGGTGCGCGCGGCGATGCCCAGCAGGCGGGCGGCGAGCGTCTTGTCGCCGCGGGTGTGGCGCAGGGTCTCGTGGATGACGCGCCTTTCGATCTCCTCCATGGGCGTCCCGATGGGGATGACCAGCTGTCCGGCGGAGCCCAGGGGCCCCTTGCGCACGGACTCCGGCAGGTCGCTCGCCTCCAGCACGTCCGTGCGGGCCAGCACCACGGCGCGCTCCACGGCGTGCTCCAGCTCGCGCACGTTGCCGGGCCACGCGTAGTTCTCCAGCACGTTCAGCGCGTCCGGAGAGAAGCCGCGCAGCACCTTGCCGTTCTTCGCGGCGAAGCGGCGCAGGAACGCCTCCGCCAGCAGCGGGATGTCCTCGCGGCGCGACGCGAGCGCGGGCACGCGGATCTCGACCACGTGCAGGCGGTAGTAGAGGTCCTCGCGGAAGCGGCCCTCCGCGACCTCCTTCTGCAGGTCCTTGTTGGTGGCGGCGACGAGCCGCACGTCCACCTTCACGACCTGCGTGCCGCCCAGCCGTTCCAGTTCTCCCTCCTGGAGCACGCGCAGGAGCTTCACCTGCGCGGAGAGGGGCATCTCGCCCACCTCGTCCAGGAAGAGGGTGCCGCCGTCGGCGCGCTCGAAGCGGCCCTCGCGGCGGGTGACGGCGCCGGTGTACGCGCCGCGCTCCACGCCGAAGAGCTCCGCCTCCAGGATGCTCTCCGGGATGGCGCCGCAGTTGACCGCGATGAACGGCTGCTTCGCCCGGGCGGAGTGCTCATGCAGCGCGCGGGCGGCCAGCTCCTTCCCGGTGCCGGACTCGCCCAGCAGCAGCACCGTGGCGGTGGAGGGCGCGGCCTGGCGGATGGTGTCCAGCATGGCGCGGAAGGCGGGGGACTGGCCCACCATGGCGCGCCCGCCGGCGGGGTTGATCTCCGCGAGCTTGGCCTTGAGGGAGGTGTTCTCCTGGACGAGCGCCTGCTTCTCCAGCGCCTTCTGCACGGCCTTCACCAGGGCGTGGCGCTTGAGGGGCTTGGTGATGAAGTCGTAGGCGCCGTCCTTCATGGCGGCCACGGCCGTCTCCACCGTGCCGTAGGCGGTCATCAGGACCACCTCCACGTCCGGGCGGATGGTCCGGCTGGCCTTGAGCAGCTCCTGGCCGTCCATGCCGGGCATCATCAGGTCGGTGACCATGACGCTGACCTCGGGGCGCCGGAGCATCTCCAGCGCCTCCGTGCCCTGCGCGGCGGACAAGGTGGCGAAGCCTTCCCGCTGGAAGATGCGGGCGACGGAATCGAGGTTGGCGCGGTCGTCGTCGACGACCAGGACCGTGGGAGATGTCATGGGAGTGCGGGGCCTCTCCAACACCGCCCTGCAATCCCCATTCCCTTCAGGCCTGCTCTTCGTCCGGTTCCAGGGGCCCGCCGCCCATGCGGCCAATGTCCTCGCGGCGCACCTTGTCCACGTTGAAGCGGCGGGCGCTGGCGAGCATGCGGCTGAGGGTGGCGTCGAAGGTGGGCGGAGGGCCGTCCTTGCGGAAGCGCAGGAAGTTGAGCCGGGCGACGACGAAGTTCTTGAGGTAGGGGCTCTGGAGGCCGCGCTCCTTGAGGGCGTTGACGATGGCGATCACCGCGTCATCCAGCTCCAGCAGCGCGTCCGCCTGGGCGTCGCGCACGGCCAGGGCCTGGGGCAGCGGCACGCCCTGGAAGCCGTCCACCACCTTGACGAAGGGGTGGTAGGCGCCCGCGGAGAAGCGGGGGCGCTTCTCGTAGGCGGCGCCGAGGGTGAGGAAGGAGGGCTCGTCGAAGAGGTGGGCGAAGGCGGACTCCTTGCCCGGGCGGTTCGCGCCCACCAGGCCCCGCGCCATGCGGATGACCTCCAGCGAGCGCTCCTTCAGGTTGTGGGCCTTCTCCGTGTTGAGGGCGAGGATCTGATAGGCCACGTCCTCGTCCGGGAGGATGAGCGCGACGATGGACTTCGCGCCCAGCATGCGGCTGGCGTTGAGCCGGTGGTTGCCGTTGGGCGTCCAGTAGCGGCCCTCCATGCGCACGGCGATGACGGGGTCCAGAAAGCGATCCAGGCGCTCCATGGCGGTGACGAGCCGCTTGACGTGCGGCTCGGACAGGTCGCGCTGGTAGGGCGTGGGCTCCACCTTGTCGATGGGGAGCGCGGCGAAGACGATGGGGTGCCCGCCCAGCGGGTCTCGGTAGACGGAGAGCACCTCGCCGCCGTCCTCGCGCACCGCCTGGAGGAGGGCGTCGGGGAAGGCGACGGCCTCGCTCGCCACCTCCGCCGCGCTCAGGCCCCGCGACTTCGGTTCGGCCTTCTTGCGGCGCGGCTTGCGCGGCGTGGCCGATTTCGACTTCGCGGGGGCGGCGGACTTGCGGGCGGACTTCGCGGCCATGCGGGGCGGACCTCCAACCGGGGGGAAAGAGGTCCGCGAGCGTAGGCCACCGCGTGGCGCCGGCTATGCGCCCGAGACGGTGAGCTGTCGGAAGCGGACAGTGGGCGCGCCCACGCTGCCGCCCCGGAACTGGAGGTCGCTGCCCACCGCGTCCACGTCCTTCAACATCTGGAGGAGGTTGCCCGCGACCGTCACCTCCTGCACCGGGTGCGTCAGCTCACCGTTCTCAATCCAAAGGCCGTTGGCCCCGCAGGACATGTCCCCGGACACCGGATCCGCGCCGTGGCCCAGGAGGGCGGTGATGTAGAGGCCCTGGGGGACCTCGCGGATGAGCTCCTCCGGCGTCCTGGGGCCCTTCTCCAGGTAGAGGTTGGTGGTGCCGATGCCCGGCAGCGCGTTGTAGCCGCGCGACGCGTTGCCCGTGGTGCGCGCCTTCGCCTTGCGCGCGGTGAAGGCGTCGTAGAGGAAGCCGGACAGCACGCCCTGATCGATGATGGGCGTGCGGCGCGTGGGGACGCCCTCGCCATCGAACGGCGCGGTGGCCAGGCCCCGGGGCAACAGGCCGTCATCCACCAGCGTGACGTGCTTGCCCGCGAGCCGCTTGCCCAGGTGGGGCGCGAGCACGCTGGCCTGCTGGTGGACGGCGTTGCCATTGGCGGCCTGGGACAGGTTGCCCACGAAGCTCGCGGCCACCAGCGGGTCGAACACCACCGGCACCTGCTGCGTCTTCACCGGCTTCGCGCCCAGCATGCGCACGGCGCGCTTCGCGGCCTCGCGGCCGATGGACTCGGGCGACTCCAGGTCGTCCAGGAAGCGCTTGTAGTCCAGCCAGTAGCCCGTCTGGAGCTGCCCGTCCTGCGCCGCCACCGGCACCGCGACCAGGTACACGTACGTGCCGGAGTAGCCGCCGGTCGCGCCCTCGCTGGAGGCCAGGTACACCTCCGCCACGAAGTCGCCCGCGGACACGGAGTCGAACGTGGCCACGCGCGCGTCCTGCGCCCGGCCCGCGCGCTCCGCCTCCAGCGCCGCGTTGATCTTCCAGTCGCCGGGCAGGTTCGCGACCTTCGGGTCGAAGAGGGCGCCGGTGTCCCCGCGCTTGCCCAGGTCCTTCGTGCCGGGCAGGCCGTTCAGCTTGTTGGGCGCGGCGGCCTCCGCCAGTTGAACGGCCAGGTCCACCACGCGGTCCAGTCCGGCGGGGGTGAAGTCGGAGGTGTAGGCGAAGCCCAGCCGGTCCTTCACGATGACCCGCACGCCCACGCCCTTGCTGGTGGCCTCCGTGAGGTCTTCAATCTGCCCTTCGCGGACGCGCACGCTGCTCTGGCGGCCCACCTCCAGGAAGGCTTCCGCCTGCTTCGCGCCCTTCTTCACGGCGCGCTGGACGATCTTCTTCGCGAGCTGTTCGTAGTTCACGGGAGTCCTCAGCCGACCTTCGTTCCGCCCACGGTCACGTTGTCGATGCGCACGGTGGGCAGGCCCACGCCCACGGGCAGCATCTGCCCATCCTTCACGCAGATGCCCATGCCGGGGTCCGGCAGCGGGTCACACCCCACGCGGCTGATGTTCTTCAGCGCCTCCGGCCCCACGCCGATGAGGATGGCGTTCTTCACCGGGCGGCCCAGCCTGCCGTCTTCAATCTGGTAGGCCTCGCTGACCTCGAAGACGAAGTTGCCGTTGCTGATGTCCACCTGGCCTCCGCCGAAGGTGGCGCAGTACAGCCCGCGCTTCACCTCCTTGAGGATGTCCTCCGGCGCGTGGTCCCCGGGCGCCAGGAAGGTGTTCGTCATGCGCGGCAGGGGCAGGCTCTTGAAGGACTCGCGCCGGCCCGAGCCGGTGGAGCGCTGGTTCATCAGCTTCGCGTTGAGCTGATCATAGAGGTAGCCCTTGAGGACGCCGTTCTCGATGAGGACCTTGCGCTCACCCGGCACGCCCTCGTCGTCGATGTTGATGGACCCGCGCGCGCTGGACACCGTGCCGTCGTCGATGACCGTCACCAGGTCCGAGGCCACCTTCTCCCCCAGCTTGCCCGCGAACAGCGACGTGCCCTTGCGGATGAAGTCCGCCTCCAGGCCGTGGCCCACCGCCTCGTGCAGGAGGATGCCGCTCCAGCCGGGCGCCAGCACCACCGTCTGCGGACCGGCCACGCAGTCCACCGCGCCCAGCGTGGCCACGGCCTGTCGCGCGGCCTCCTCGGCCACGGACTCCGGCGTCACGCTGTCCCAGTAGGTGAAGGACACCCGGCCGCCGCTGCCGTACATGCCGGTGCGCCGCTCGCCGCCCCTGCCCAGCGCCACCACGTGCACGCTCATGCGCGACTGGTCCTGCGTGTCCTCGCTGAGGCGGCCGGCGGTGTTGGCCACGGCGATGCGCCGCGTCTGATCCACATAGGACGCGTTCACCTGCTGGATGCGCGAGTCGAAGGCGCGGGCGGCGATGTCCGCGCGGGTGAGGAGCGCCGTCTTGCGCGCCACCGCCACGTCCTCCAGCGGCTGCCCCACGCGGTAGTGGCTGGGCACCGGCACGCGCTTGACGGGGTAGGCGCGCTCGGAGCCGCCGCCCTGGGCGATCATCGCCGCGGTGCGCGCGGCGCGGACGAGCGCGGCCTCGTCCCAGTCGTCGGAGTAGGCATAGCCCACCTTGGCCCCGGCGATGACGCGCACGCCCACGCCCTGCACCAGGCCCACCTGCGCGCTGCGGATGCGCTGCTCCTCCAGCACCACGGCCGTGGTGGACGTGCGCTCCACGTACACCTCCGCGAAGTCCGCGCCCCGCGCCATGGCTTCCGCCAGCAGACGTTCCAACAGACCGGGGGGCAGGAGCGGGGGCGCGGCCGCCTGCCGTGCGGCCGGAGGGGCGAGCTGGGCGGGACGGGCGCGCCGGGAGGGCGCGAGGGCTCGGGGCATGGGGTGGCTCGTGGCGCTGAGGAAAGAGGGAATGGAGGAAACCTACATCGGAGACGGGACGGCGTGCGGGCCAACGAACCGGAGCGAGCCCGTCTTCCCTGAAAGGAACGCCGGAGCGCATTCCCACCGTGCGATGGGCGCTCTAAGATGCTGGCCGCTTCAACCCGGACCCACCCATGCCTCCTCGCCGTCCCCCACCGTCATCGCGTTCAGGCACCGGCCGCCCGGCCGGGGGCGCGAAGGCGGACCGCCGCCCCCCTGCTCCCGCTGGAGGCGGCTCGCGCCGCGTCTCCGCCGTGCCGGATGAAGACTGGTCCGCGCCCCTGTCGGGCGAGGACAGCCAGGACGGAGGCGATCCGGAGCTGTACGGCGACGCGGAGCCCGTGCGTTCGCGCACGGGCGAGACGCGGGTGGCCTCCATCTCGGACATGCGTCCGGAGGCGGAGGAGCCCGCCGAGGAAGAGGAGGACAACTCCGAGACGACGCGCGCCGGCCCCCCGGTGCTGATGCTGGTGCTGGACGGCCCGGACAAGGGGCGCAAGAAGCGCTTCAAGGGCGTGCGCATGGTGGTGGGGCGCAGCAAGGAATGCGACTTCGCCCTGGGCGACCAGACCGTGTCCCGCCGCCACCTGGAGCTCGTCTACGGCGAGAACGGCGTGGTGATGCGCGACCTGGGCGGCATCTCCGGCACCCAGGTGAACGACCAGAAGGTCGACGAGTGCATCCTGAAGCACGGGGATGAAATCTCCGTGGGCAAGACGCGCCTGCGCTTCGTGGACGAAGGCGAGCTCATCAAGGAGATGCGCGCCAAGGCCGAGTCCGGCGAGGTCGAGAAGAAGGAGGAAAAGAAGGAGGAGAAGAAGGACCCTCGCCTGGATGAGAAGACCAACGCGAACTACAAGCTCGCGGACCTGATGCGCGACGAGAAGGCGCGCAAGACGGGCGTGCCCCGTCCGCGTCCGGTGCGCTCGTCGGCGCGCGAGGGCTTCAAGCCCACCTTCAAGATGAAGGTGGGCGCGGCGGTGGGGGGCCTGCTGCTCCTGATGCTGATCATGGGCCTGGCGCTGTCCAAGGGGAACCAGCCGCCGCCCAAGCCGCCGGTGGACCCCAACCAGGTGCGCGCCCAGGAGCTGATGCAGCGCGCTCGCGACAAGGTGCGCGACGGCGATTACGCGGACGCGGTGCGCTTCGCCCAGGAGGCGGAGAAGCTGCGCGTGGGCATCGACGTGGACGGCGTGGCCAAGGCGGCGCAGAAGCTCCAGGACATCATGGACTCGTTCCAGGCGGTCCGGGGGCTGATGGCGGAGAACCGCTACGTGGACGCCCGCGCGAAGCTGAACGCCACGCCCGAGGGCACGGCGCGCACGGACGACGAGCGCAAGAAGCTGGTGGAGGAGCTCGACCAGCGGGAGCAGACGTATACGCTGAACCTCATCGATGAGGCGCTGAAGGAGCGCCGGCCGGACGACGCGCGCACCCTCATCGTGGAGCTGCCGCAGGGCATGCGTTCCCTCTACGAGCAGAAGCTCTCGGACCTGGAGAGTCAACTGGCCAAGGAGGCCCAGCAGGCCGTGCGGCAGGCCGGCATCCGTCAGGCGGTGGCGGCGGAGAACGCCAAGCAGCGCCGCGCGGCGTTCGTCGCGGAGGCCTTCCAGGACGTGGAGCGCCGCTTCAACGGCGGGGACTTCCAGCGCGCGACGCTGGAGGTGGACCGGGTGATGGACAGGTTCCGCAACGAGGCGGACATCCAGGCCCGCGCGCGCAACCTGAAGAAGCTCATCCCCCAGTTTCGCTCCGCCTTCGAGGAGGGCCAGAAGAAGTACGAGAACAACTCGCTGGAGGCGTCCGTAAAGCCGCTGCGCCGCGCGGCGGAGGTGTACCGGCAGATCGGCTTCGCGGGCTCGCTGGGTGACACGCTGGACAACGAGCTGGCGTCCGCGTCCGTGGCGGCGGGGCAGGCGGCCTTCAAGCGCAAGGAGTACCCGCTGGCGGGCCGCAGCTTCCGCGAGGCGCTGCGCCTCAACCCGGGCGACTCGCGCGCCCGCGACGGCCTGGATGAGCTGCAGAAGAAGGTGGAGGAGCTGTACCTGTCGGCGTACATCTCGCGCGACCGCGATCCGGCCCTGGCGACGGAGCAGTTCAAAATCGTCATCGAGGCCTCCGCGGAGGGCGCGGACGTGAAGCGCAAGGCGGAGATGGCGCTGAGCGAGCTGCAGAAGGGCGGCGGTTCGTAGCGCGAGCACCGGAGGCCGCCCACCTTCGTCCCGTGGGCGGCGGCCTCCCTTCCTGGATTCCTGTCACACCTGTCGTCGTGCGCGGTCTGGAGACACTGGATGAACGAGTCGTCGTTGCGTGAGTTGGGCATGGACCTGCTCGAGGAGCGCCAGTTCGAGCGCGCCCTCGCCGTCTTCGCGGAGGCCGTTCGCCGCGTGCCCGCCGACCACCGCTCACGCATGCTGGCATCCCGGTGTCTGGCGGAGCTGGGCGAGCGCGAGCGCGCCGTCACCGCGTACCACGCGTGCGCGGAGGGGCTCTTGCGCCGCGACTACCTCTTGAGCGCCATGGCCGCGTGCAAGCTGGCCCTGGAGCTGTCCCCCAACGAGCGGCGCCTGAAGGAGACGCTCTACCGCGTGCACTCTCGCGCCGCGCGCAGCGCCCCGGGCCGCGCCGCCGTGCCGCCGCCGCTGCCGCCGGAGCACCTGTACGACGGCAAGGTGGACACGGACCTGATGGGCCTGGTGGGCGAGGAGCTGTCCAACCGCGCCATCGAGGTGCTGGCCGCGCCGGACACCGGCGGCACCGCGGATCCGCAGAGCCGTCCGCCCCTGCCGCTGTTCGCGGACCTGGACCGGGACGCGTTCGTGGACCTGGTGGGGCGCATGGTGTGGCGCACCATCAAGCCGGAAGAGGTCATCAGCCGCGAAGGCGAGCCGGATGACCACCTGCACGTGCTCGTCGCGGGCAAGGCCGAGGTGACGCGCAGGACGGACGGCGAGGACCGCACGCTGGGCTTCCTGGGCGGCGGCTCCATCTTCGGCGAGCTGGCGCTGCTCACCGGCGCGCCGCCCACCGCCACGGTGACGGCGGTGTCGGACTCGGAGGTCTTCGAAATCCGCCGCGAGCACCTCAACGCGGTGGCGAAGAGCCACCCGGCGGTGCCGCAGCTGCTGGCGGACTTCGCGCAGCAGCGCATGATGCGCAACCTGATGGCGAACTCGCCGCTCTTCCAGCAGCTGCCGGAGTCGGAGCGGGGCGCCTTCTTCCAGCGCTTCACCTTCCGCGCGCTGCAGCCCGGGGAGAAGGTCCTGGTAGAGGGCGAGTACTCCCAGGGCCTCTTCCTGGTGCTGGCCGGCGAGCTGACGGTGCAGAAGGAGGACCCGGCGGGCGGCATGGTGACGCTGGGCGTGTTGCGCGAGGGCGACGTGGCGGGGGAGATTTCGCTCCTCACGGGCCTGAGGGCCACGGCCACCGTGTCCGTGACGCGCAAGACGGCGGCGGGGTGGCTCCGGCGCGAGGCCTTCCAGGAGCTGGTGAGGACCTTCCCCAACATCCGCACGTACCTGGAGCAGCTGTCCGACCGCCGGCTGAAGCAGATTGGCGAGGCACTGCGCCCGCTCGAGATCATCGACGCGGACGACATGATGCTGGAGCCGGAGACCGGGGCCGCCTGAGATGGTGCTGACTCAAGCCCGGGTGGTGAGCGGCATGGCGGCGGTGGTCGCCGCGGCGCTGGTGTTGTTCTTCTGGCCGCGCGAGGAGCCGGGCGTGAAGGACGCCGTCACCCGGCGCATCATCGCGATGACGCGCTCGGCGGAGGAGAAGAACGTCGGCGAGGTGATGGAGGGCGTCTCCGACCGGTTCAAGACGCCGGAGGGCTGGAACAAGCAGGACGTGCACCGCATCCTGGCCGGGCAGGTGCTGCGCGGACAGTGGGTTCGCATCTTCACCACCGACATCGACGTGCACGAGGTGTCGCCCACGCAGGGCGACTTCCAGGCGCGCTTCATCTTCGGCCGCTCGCAGGCGGACAAGCTGGAGGACCTGGCCCGGGACAGCGTCCTCAACGCCTACTCCATCGAGGGCACCTTCGAGAAGGAGTCCGACGGCGAGTGGCGCGTGGTGAGGGCGACGCAGCGCCGGTTGGATCCCTCCGACCTGCTCTAGCGGCTCACTGCTGCTGGAAGAGGGGGCTGGCCTCGTTGAGCCAGGCCTTGGCCATGGCGGGCTGGCCGCTGGTCTCCAGGCGCTTCTTGATGTCGTTGGCGCGCGTGGCCAGCTGCTCCACGGGCGCGCCCTGCGCGCGGGCGCGCACGAGCGCGAAGTAGTGCTGCTGGCAGCCGGCGGCGAAATCGCCCTGGGCGAAGAGCAGCTCGCCCAGCGCCGCGTAGGCCTCCGGGATGGTGCCCGCGCCCGTCTCCGGGGCCACGGCGGTGAGCAGCGCCTTCGCGCCGTCGAAGTCCTTGCGCGCGAGCAACAGCGCGCCCTTGGCGTACTGCGCCCGCGCCAGCCCCACGCCGCGCGCCGCGAGCGCCTTGTCGTAGGCGGCGAGCGCGTCGTCCTGGCGTCCGGCCATCTCCATCACACCGCCGCGCGCGAGCCAGTACCGGTCATCCCGGTCCAGCGCGGGCGCCTCCTTGCCGTCCGGCGTCCGCGCCTTCACCTCGCGGAAGGTCTTCTCGTAGGTGTCCAGCAGGGCCAGCGCGCCCTCGCCGTCACCCTGGGCCTGGAGCAGCCGCGCGCCCTCCAGCGTCAGGAGCGGCGCGGTGGGCCGCTTCGCCACCGCCGCCTCGAAGGCCTGGCGGGCCTCCGGCGCGCGCTTCACCGCGAGCGCGCGGCCCCGGGTGAAGAGGGCGTAGTGCTCGTCCGGCCAGGCCTTGAGCGCCGCGTCCACGTGCGTGAGCGCTTCGTCCGGCGCGCCCTTCGCCAGCGCGACCTCCGCCTGGGCCACCGCCACGCGGGCCTGGAGCTCGGGCGTCATGTCCTTGGCGCGCGAGCGCACCTCCTCCAGCGTCGCCGCCACGCCGTCCGGTGGCCGCCCCGCGTACAGCTGGGCCAGCACGGACGACACCCGCGCCAGCAGGTGGTCCGGGTTCGCGGCGGTGGCGCGCCCGAAGGCCTCCACCGCCTGGGGGAACAGGCCCTCATCCAGCAGCGCGTCGCCGTAGGCCACGGAGAAGCGCGGATCCTTCCAGGCCGCTTCCGCCGCGCGCGCGAAGGCCTGGCGGGCCTCCGACAGGCGCCCCTCCTTCTGCAGCAGCCGCGCCTGGGCCAGCGTCAGCTTGGGGCTGCTGGCGCCCTGGGTCTTGAGCTCCTCCAGCAGCTTTTCCGCCTCCCCGGTCTTTCCCTCGCCCACGAGCAGCAGCGCCCGCGCGCCGTAGCGCTCACCGGAGCGCGAGCCCAGCGCCTCCGCGCGCTCCAACTGCTCGCGAGCCTTCGCGTCCGCGCCGGGCTGGTGGTGGGTGAGCCACAGCTCCGCCTGGAGGTCCGCCGCCAGCGCCCGCGCGTCGCGCGAATCCGGCGCGAGCGTGAAGAGGGTCTCCAGGTTCTGCTGCGCCATGGCCAGGTCGCTGGGGTTGCCCTTCAGCACCGCCGCGCGCGCCGTGCGCAGGTGGGCGTCCACCTCCTGGCGCACCTGTCCCCGGTGCACGTACCAGGCGACACCGCCCGCGAGCAGCACGGCGGCGACGCCAATCTGGGCCAGGGCGCTTCCCAGTCCCTCGCGACGCTTCCAGTCACCGCGGCCCGACGTTTCCATGGGGGTGGCCTCACGCGCAAAGATTGAAGGTTTTCAGACAGTGATGCGAAGTAGGACAGGCATGAGCAGATAGGTCTGGCCCCCCTGGGTGTCAACGGGTGGGGGCGCACGCACGTGGGGGCGCCACGCCCCGGAGGCACGCCATGGCCGTGTACACGACACTCCCCCCGGAAGCCTTCACCCACGTGGCGGACGCCTACGGCCTGGGGGCCGTGCGCTCCATGACGCCCATTCCCCAGGGCTCCATCAACACCAACCACCGGCTGGAGACGGACGCGGGCCGCGTCTTCGTGCGCCACACCACCGTGCGCTCGCCGGAGGACCTGCGCTTCGAGGCGTCCCTGCTGGAGCACCTCGCCCGCGCGCACTTCCCCGCGCCCGTGCTGCTCAAGCCGCGGGGGCCCACGCCCTTCCTGGAGCTGCACGGCGGGCGGATCAGCGTCTTCAAGTGGCTGGCGGGAGAGGAGCTCACCCGCGAGCGCCTCACGCCGGAGGTGCTGGAGCGCCTGGGCGCGGAGCTGGGCAAGCTGCACCGGGTGACGCAGTCCTTCGGCGGCTCGCGCGCGAACCCCTACGGCCCCGGGGTGGTGAAGGGCTGGCTGGACGGGCTGTCGCGGCGGCCGGAGCCGGAGCTGGTGGCCGTGGCGGCGGAGCTGGAGGGCCACCTCGCGCGCGCGGAAGGGGAGCACCAGGGGCTGGAGCCCCGGGGCGTCATCCACGCGGACCTCTTCCTGGACAACGTGAAGTGGCTGGGCGACCGCGTGGGCGCCTTCTTCGACTTCGAGATGGCCTGCGTGGACGCGTACGCGCTCGACGTGGCCATCACCCTCAACGCGTGGTGCTTCGAGGGGACGTACCAGCCGGCGCTCTGCCTGGCGCTCCTGCGCGGCTACCAGGACGCCCGGCCGCTGTCGGAGGTGGAGAAGCGGGCGCTGTACGGCCACGCCCTCTATGGCGCGGTGCGCTTCACCACCAGCCGGATTCGCGACTACCACCTGTCGCCGCTGGGCGCGGACAAGCTCGCGCCCAAGGACTTCCGCACCTATCTCGCCCGCGCGCGGGCCCTGGACGGCATGGGCCCGGACGGGCTGCGGGCGCTGGTGGGCGTGTGACGAAGGCCGCCCGCGGCTAGATGCCGGAGACGATCTTCCACTCGCCGTTGATCTTCTGGAACACCATCTGCTCCAGCTCCGAGTCCGACTGGGGCCGGGCGTTGAGGCCGGGCATCCGCCAGGACGCGTTCCAGTAGTAGATGGCGAGCGCGACGTCCCCTTCACGGAACTCCACGCGGCGGACGTTGAAGTCCACCTTGGGGTTCTGCAGCTTCTGGAAGAGGGCCTGGAGGTGGGGCCCCAGGTTGTCGGCGGTGAGGTCATCCGACGGGTCGTCCGGGGTGCCGCCGTCGTCGCGGAACTTCGGGGACACCAGCGCCTGGATGGCCTTCGCGTCGCGGGCCTCCAGGGCGGCGCGGTACTTCTCCATCACGGCGAGGATGGCGCGGGTGTCATCGGTGTCTTCCAACTCCGTGCCGGGGATGCGCTTCGGGGCGCACGCGGCCAGGAGGAAGACGGCGCAGAGGGCGAGGAAGCGGTTGTTCATGGCGGGGCCTTATGGGTTCAACCGCATTTGTGTCAACCCATTCCCAGGCCCCGCCGGCCCGCGCGCGCTTTGACTATTTGGCGCGGATGACTTCAGCGATGAAGCGGTTGAGCACGGGCAGCTCACCGTCGAGGATCTTCAGCCCCTCCGTCTTGATGAGCGGCTCCGCGATGAGGGCCACGGGCTTGAGCAGGAAGGGCACCTTGAGCGACAGCTCGCCCTCCATCTTGCGCTCCGTCTGGCCATTGCCCAGGTCGCGCAGCTTCAGCACTCCCGTGTTCACCAGCATCTTGGAGATGGTGTGCGACGTGGGCGTGTTGGTGAACTTGAGCGTCTTGGTGCGCTTGTCGTAGGTGGACGTCTCGATGAAGGCGAACCACTCCGGGGACACCTTCTTGGGGCCCACGGAGGAGATGACGGGCTTGGGGCGGTAGCGCACCTTGCGGTGCACGCGGTCACCGTCGACGCGCACCTCCTGGGGCTGCAGCTCCAGCAGGACGCCGTGGTGCTGGAGGAGGAACGGGAAATAGCGCTCGTCCAACAGCGCGCGCTCCACCTCGTCCGCCGTCCCCTGGATGTACTGCGTCTTCTCGAAGTGCATGCCCCATCCACCTTTCCGTCAATGCGTGAATCACTGAGTCCGCAGGGGCCCGCGTCTAGCGGAAAGCCTGACGCGGCACCAGGGGCCCGCGAAAGGCCGTCTGCTCGAAGTCACAACGGGCCTCCCACTCGGAGGCCGCCGCGCGGAAGGCGGCCCCATAGTCCGGAAGCGCGCCCACCTCATGCCGCACGGCGCCGCAGTCGCCCGCCAGGTAGGCGGCCTCGATCCTGAGCCGCGTGGCCTCCCGGCGGATGGCCTCCGGGAGCGCGGTGTCCGCCAGGGCGCGCTGGAGCTGCTCGCCCGCGAGCGCCGGGGCCCCCACCTGGTGCAGCCGCCGCCCCAGCAGGTAGTGCAGCCACGGGTCCTGCGGCGAGGTGAGCAGGGCCCGGTCCAGCAGCAGCATCCGCAGCTCGTCCTGGGGCGCGCGGAAGTACGCCTCGATGGGCGCGCGCCGCGACGGGCTCTCCAGCGCGGCCAGCTTCACCTGGGCGGTGCGCGTCACCTCCGGGCCGGCGTCCAGCGCGAGCGCGGCCCGGAGGAAGGCGCGGGCCCCCTCCACGTCCTCCAGGTGGAGGGCCACGTCGGCGCGCGCCACGGCCACCTCCGCGGCGAGCGCGGGCCGGTCCTTCACCTGCTCCGCGAGCGCGGCCAGCACCTTCGCCGCGTCGGGCGCGCGCTCCAGGGCGTCCAGGGCCACGGCCTGGCCCAACTGGAAGGACGGCTCCTCCGGCTGGAGCCGGGCGGCGCGCTGGTAGCGCTGGAGCGCGTCCTGCGGGTCGCTGGCGAGCGCGTCGCGGGCGGAGTCCGACAGGCGGGCCACCTCGCGGGCGCAGGCGCGGGAGAAGAGGCTGCCGGTGCGGAAGCGGGCGAAGGCGCGCGCCAGCGTGGACGCGTCCAGGGGCAGCGCGTCCAGCATTCGCTCCCATTCCGTGACGAGCTCGTTCAGGGGCCGGCCGTAGGCCTCCTCGAAGTCCGCGTGCGCGTAGACGGCGCGCAGCCGGTCCGCGCCGTAGGTGTCCGCCAGGTAGCGCAGGAACGAGCCCGCCACCGTGTACGCGCGCGCCGGGGCGGACTGGTAGAAGCCCTTGGGCCCCATGAGGTCGCGCATGTCCGGGGCCAGCCCCTGCCGGCGCATGCCCGCGGCCCACTGGTGCAGGGTGAGCTCGCCCTGCACGGGGTCGTCCGCGGCCACGGCGAGCCCTTCAATCACGCCCATCAGCGGCCACACGCCCAGCCGGGTGGTGACGCGGAAGAAGCCGGAGCCCGCGGGGCCCGCCATGACGTGCGCCAGCTCGTGGTGCAGCGTGGAGTGGGGGAAGGGCTTGTCCTGGATGTGCAGCTCCGTGCGCCAGGGCTTGGCGAACTGGGTGCGGCCGGCGCCCACCAGCCGCTGCTTCTCGTCCTCGGAGCGGTAGAGCCACACGCGCACGCGCTCCCTGGGGGCCACGCCCAGGAAGCCCGCCGTCTGGGCGAAGCGGAACTCCAGGTCGCGGGCCATCCGGTCCACGTCCTGGCGCGCCTTGCCGCGCGGGTAGTGCAGGATGAAGTGCTCCGTCTCCCGCACGCCGCCCAATTGTTCGGCGAGGTACGCGTCCGTCATCCGCAGGCCCAGCTGGGGGGCGTGCCCCTCCATCCAGAGGATGCCCAGGACACAGGGGAGCGCCAGGCCCAGCAGGCCGCCCAGGCGCGCGCCCTTCAACGAGAGGCGCCCGGTGCGCACGTCCAGGAGCGCGAGGGCGAGCCCCGCGAACACGCCCACCGCCAGGAGCGTCTCCAGCCGGAACCAGCCCAGCGCGGCCGTCATCTGGAGCGCCTCGTCGTACAGCGGACCGGGCAGGTGGCCGAGGAAGACGTTGAAGGCGAACACCTGGGGCCCGAAGACGATGGGCCACACCGTCACCGCCAGGGAGGCCAGGAGGAGCAGGGCATACAGCCCCGCAGCGCCCCGGGGCCGGGCCGTCGCGAAGCCCAGGAGGACACCCGCCGCGGCGGCGATGAGGGCGGAGGGGAGGGTCAGCAGGGGATAGAAGCCGGCCAGCTCGAACGGGTCGCACGCGGTGCGAAGCCGGGCGAAGAGCAGGGCGCACACGAAGGGGGGGGCCAGCACCCCCAGGTTCAGGAGGGCGCTGGCGCCCAGGGCCCGGCCCACGGCGGTTCCGGGCAGGGCGGAGGCTTCCAGCCCGGCGGGCCGGGGCGCGGCGCCGGTGAGGAGGCGGCGCTCCTGGGCGGCGGCGGCGATGCCTGTCCCACCCCCGAGCAGGCCGACGGCGATGGACAGGGCCAGGCCCAGCTCGAAGCCGGGGACCCCGAAGAGCGGGAGGAGGACGAGCGCCGACCCCCCGCCGCCGAGCAGCAGCACGGTGGCCAGGACGGCTGGACGGCCCAACAGTGCGCGGGCGCGGGAGAGGACTTGCCGCATGGCGTCCCCTATACTCCCCGGCCGCATGTCCGAACAGAAGAGCGGATCCGAACTGCGCACCCACGGTCGTGCGCCCATCGAGCTGAAGGTCGACTACAAGAAGCTCAATTCGTTCTTCGCCGACTACACGAAGAACATCAGCAAGGGCGGCACGTTCATCAAGACGAAGAAGCCGCTGCCCATCGGCACGCGCTTCCTCTTCAAGCTGACGGTGCCGCACCGCGAGGCACCCTTCGAGCTGTTGGGCGAAGTGGTGTGGTCCAAGGCGGACGCGGAGGAGCCCGGCATGGGCATCCGCTTCATCTACAGCAGCGAGTCCCAGCGCGTGGACTTCGAGACACTGGTGGAGCGGCTCATGTCCGACAGCCTGGGCTCCGAGCTGACCGAGAAGCTGCTCAACAAGCCCCTGCATCCCCAGCACCCATGAAGACGCGCCTCACGTTCGTCATGGCGGCGCTGGCCTTCGCGGGCGGCGCGTGTCAGGAAGCGCCCGCCGCGCCTCCGAAGCCCGCCGCGCCCGCTCCGGCGCGCCCCCGGTCCAGGGACGTGTCGGCGGAGGACTACGTGATGCCGACCCTGCCGCGCGCGCACGTGCGGCTGAAGGACGCCTACGGAGGGGTGCACCGCCTGGAGGTGGAGGTGGCCGCCACGGCCGAGTCGCGCACGCGCGGGCTCATGTGGCGCAAGTCGCTGCCGGCCGGGCAGGGCATGCTCTTCCTCTTCCCGGATGAAGAGGTGCGCGGCTTCTGGATGCGCAACACGCTCATCCCGCTGGACATGCTGTTCATCACGTCCGAGGGCCGCGTCGTGGGCATCATCGAGAACGCGGAGCCGCGCACGCTGACGAACCGCTCGGTGGGCATCCCCAGCCAGTACGTGCTGGAGGTGCCGGGCGGCTGGTGCCAGAAGAACGGCGTCGTCCGCGGCGGCACCGCCGAGTTCGAGGGCGTGAGCACCATCCCCATCACGCCGTGACACACCGGCGGCCGGTGACGCATGTTTGTCGCGCGCCGGGGCCGCCCGTGATGAAGAAGTGACGCGCTGCTCAAGGCAACGCCATGCCACCTCCGCAGGATGCGCGCCGCGCGTGAACGCTCCGACACCCGGTTCGGGGCGCGCGCCAGCTCCTGGAGGATGTACGCATGGCTTCTCGTCTGTTGAGCCGCGCCACCGGCGCGATGCTCCTGCTTGGCACCGCGACGTGGGTGGGTTGCGAGGGAGATTCAGGTCCCGCGGGGGCGGAGGGGCCCAAGGGGCAGGACGGCCAGAATGGCCAGGACGGAGCGCAGGGGCCGGCGGGTGAGCCCGGAGCTCCGGGCCCGGGCACCCAGGGACTGCCGGGGCCGGGCGCCACGGCGCGCGCTCCGGGGGTGGAGCCCGGCACGCCGCTGTCGTCCGTCATCGCGGTGACGTTCCGGGGCGACCTGGGCACGGGCGCGACCAACGTTCCGGAGTACGTGAAGGCGCGCGTGGAGCAGGTCGTCACGGGGAAGCTGCCCTCGCCGCTGGTGTTCCCGCTGTCGCCCGCCTCCACGGACACGGTGCGCTCGGTGCCGGGCCTGTATCCGACCACGGTCATCAAGTGGATGGATCCGCTGGCCTATACCAAGGGCGCGGCGCGCTTCGGCGCGAACGTGGACTACATCGCCTTCTTCGGTGACGGCTGGTCGCAGGACGGCAGCGCGCCGCAGTACCACGGGCAGGCCTCGGCCGGCTGGATGTGGATCAACCACGAGTACATCTCCGGCACGAAGCCGCGCGCGAACACGGCGCCCATTGGCCAGCACCTGGACTTCGCGCGCTTCCTGCGCAACACGGGCACGCTCTCCAACACGGTGGCGGACGGCACGTCGTGGCAGGCGGACGCGCTCGCCTCCTACAACCGCGAGTGGAAGAAGCAGGTGGGCGGCACCTGGATGCGCGTGGTGCAGGACCCCGCGACGGGCGGCTGGGCGGTGGACCGCAGCGCGGCCAACGTGCGCTACGACGCCTCCAGCGCCACCCTGGCGAAGGTGGTGGGCGTGACGCTCTCCGGCGAGGAGCATGACGACTCCGGCGAGGCGCTCGCGGCGGGCGTGGTGCCCGGCACGCACTCCAACTGCTCCGGTGGCCAGACGCCGTGGGGCACGGTCATCGTCGGCGAGGAGAACGTCCAGGGCGTCTATGGCGATCCGGAGGCCGCGCTGTGGACGGGGAAGAACGACTGGATTCCGGCGGCCCCGGGCTTCGCGCCGGGCGCTCCGCTCGCGCCCGATTTCTCGGCCCCGGCGGACGGCGACATGATCAGCGGGGACCGCAACTCCGCGCACCGGAAGGACGGCTACGGCTACCTGACGGAGGTGGATCCGGGCCAGCCGCCGGAGCTCTGGTACGGCAAGGACGCGGAGAAGCCGGGCGCGGGCCACCGCAAGCTGGGCGTGATGGGCCGCGCGCACTGGGAGAACGCCACGTTCGTGGTGGACGCGAACTGGAAGCTGCTCGCGAACCAGCCCATCGTCATCTACGGCGGCGATGACCGGCGCGGCGGGCGCATCTTCAAGTTCGTGTCGCAGGGCAGGTATACGCCCGGGATGACCAAGGCGCAGGTGCGCGCGCTGCTGGACGCGGGCACGCTCTACGCGGCGCACTTCGCGGGCCTGGACAACGCGACGGGCGACACGCTGGTGGGCGGGGTGGTGCCCACGGACGCGGCGCCGGGCCACGGCCGGTGGATCCAACTGGGCCTGGACAGCACGGACCTGGCTCCGAACGGCGAGGCCTTCGGGAAGCCGACGCTCCAGGTGGGCGCGGCGCTGCGCGACGTGAACCACAACGCGATGGGCGGCTTCACCAACGACGACCAGGTGCGCAAGCTCTTGTGGACGGCCGCGAACAAGGTGGGCGTGATGGAGCTCAACCGCCCCGAGGACACGGAGTGGAACCCGAAGGACCCCAGCGGCACGCCGCTGCTCTACGTGGCCTTCACCGAGCACGGCGACCCCACGGCGTTGGATCAGCAGGGCCGGGTGGCCACCGCCGAGCTGAAGGACGGCGCGTGGGTGAAGAAGGAGCGCGGCGCGCAGGACAACCGCGCGGTGGACAAGGTGGGCTCCATCTTCGCCATCCGTGAGGCGGATCCGGCGGCGCCCGCGGGCTCGCGCACCTTCGACTTCTTCCGCGTGTGGAAGGGCGAGGCGGCGGCCACCAGCGCGGCGCCGGAGTTCGCGGCGGCCAAGCCGGACAACCTGGTCATCGACCGCGAGGGCGGCGTGTGGTTCGGCACGGACGGCAACTTCGGCGTCAACAAGGTCGCGGACGGCATCTTCTACCTGGACCAGGCGCCCGCGCACCGCGGCAGCCCGTACTTCCGCAAGGCCTTCCGCGTGCTGTCCATGCCGAGCGACGCGGAGGCCACGGGCCCTGCGTTCAACGCGGACATGACCAGCCTGTTCGTCAGCGTCCAGCACCCGGGCGAGGACAACTTCAGCGTCTGGCCGTAGTCCGTTCCGACGGTCCCCGAAGACGGAGCCTTGTGCATGCGTTCATCCGTGCTCGATGGGGTGCGAGGCCCCGTCTTCATCGTCCTGACGTTGGGGGCCTTCGCCGCGGCGGCGGGCGTGTGGCGGTTGCGCGCGCCCGCCGCGGTGGCGCCGCCGTTCGATCCGCTGGAGCAGGCCCTCGCGGCGGGCAGCCGCGTGGCCAACCGCGAAGCCCCGGTCCCGTCCATGTGCTACACGAAGACGGCCGGGGTCTCGAACCCATGCTGGACCTGTCACACGGGCGGCGTGGGCAACAACGTGATGGCCGACGACTCGCTCCAGGCGGAGTACGCCTTCAGCGACGTGGGCCTGACGAACCACTGGACGAACCTCTTCACGGACCGGACGCGCGAGATGGCGTCCATCTCCGATGACGAGGCGCTCGAGTACATCCGTGAGGACAACTACACGCCGCTGCGCGCCGCGCTCCTGGGGCGAGCGGGCGGCTACAAGGGCTGGGTGCCGGACCTGGACCTGACGCGGGGCTTCGACGCGGAGGGCTTCGCGCGGGACGGCAGTGGCTGGCGGGCCGTGCGCTACAAGCCGTTCCTGGGCACGTTCTGGCCCACCAACGGCAGCACGGACGACGTCTACATCCGGCTCCCGGAGGCCTTCCGGAAGGACGCGAGCGGACAGCCGTCGCGCGAGGTGTATCGCATCAACCTCGCGGTGCTGGAGGCCGCGATGACGGTGGATCCGGGCCTCCTGGACGTGAAGCGCGCGAGCCGCCGGGTCGAACCGGTGGACGAGCGCGTGGGCGGCATGGACCTGGACGGTGACGGGGTCCTGTCCGCGAGCGTGGAGCGCGTGAACGGCCTGCCCGCGCACTACGCGGGGAGCGCGGCGGACGTGCGGGTGCGGCGCTACACGTACCCGAAGGGCACGGAGTTCCTGCACACGGTGCGGTACGTGGATCCGGACGCGCCCTCGCTGCTGTCCACGCGGATGAAGGAGCTGCGCTATTCGCGCAAGGACGAGGAGCCGGCGGACGACCGGGTGCGGAGCTTCTACGCGGAGGAGCAGGAGAAGAAGGCGCGGGGCCGGCTGCCCGCGTTTCCGGGTACGCCGGAGCTGGGGTTGATCAACGAGTTCGGCTGGCGCCTCCAGGGCTTCATCGAGGACGCCAGGGGACGGCTGCGCCTCCAGACGTTGGAGGAGCACGTCTACTGCATGGGCTGCCACACGAACCTGGGCGTGACGGTGGACCAGACCTTCGCGTTCCCGCGCAAGGTGCCGGGGCGCGAGGGCTGGAGGCCGCAGGACCTGCGAGGACTGCCAGACGTGCCGCAGGCAGGGCACACCGCGCCGGAGACGGCGACGTACTTCGAGCGCGTGCAGGGCGGCGATGAGTTCCGCGCGAACCAGGAGCTGCTCCATCGCTTCTTCCCAGGAGGCGTGCTGGACCTGCCCGCGGTGCGGCGCGCGGCACCCGGTGGGGACCGCGACCTGGCCTGGCTGGTGACACCCTCGCGGGAGCGTGCGCTCCAACTCGACAAGGCCTACCAGGCGCTGGTCCGGGAGCAGGCGTTCGCGCTGGGACGGGACACGCTGCCGTCACCGCCCGCGAACGTGCACCGTGCCGTGGAGAACGGCTCCACGGGGCTGGAGGCCACGGACCGCCTCTACAAGGACGGACGGCTGCACCTCGCCTGGGAGTAGGGCGCGCTTCACCGGGACGTGAGGCGCGCTCCGGCTACTTCACCGCGCCAGGCTGGAACAGGAACGTGCTGGTCTGCGTCTGCGCGGAGACGGCCTTCACGCGCTTGCGCAGGGACGCGGCGACGGAGGACAGCTCGGCGGGGTGGGGCTGGGCGGACAGGCCGTGGTGGTCCACCGCGGCGAGGCTGAGCGTCACCGGCACCCTGTCTCCCGCCGCCATGGCACCGCCGCGCCGCAAGTCCTCCGGACCGTAGAGCGGCACCTTCTCCGCGTCGAAGCGCTGGCAGAGCGTGCGCAGCACGTCCGGCGCCACCGCGTCCGGACACACGAGCACGAAGTCGTCTCCGCCCACGTGGCCCAGGTTCGAGCCCTCCGGCAGCAGGTGCAGGCACTCCGACAGGATGCTCGCCGTGTGGCGGATCACCCGGTCACCCTGGAGGAACCCGTAGCGGTCGTTGTACGCCTCGAAGTGATCCAGGTCCGCGTAGATGATGGTGAACGCGCGGCCCTGGAGCGCGGCGCGGATCCACCGTTCGATCATCCGGCTTCCCGGCAGGTCCGTGAGCGGATGCGCGCCCGTCGCCGCGTGCTGCTCCAGGTCCGAGGCCCGCGCGATGAGCTGCTTCATCGTCACCGTGCCCAGGAAGTGGCCCTGCGCGTCCGTCACCACCACCGGGTCGTAGACGGACTCGGGCGGACGGCGCATCGCCATGCGCGCCAGCGCCGTGATGGCCGTCGCGTCCTCCACCACCATCGGGGCCTCGCGCGGACCCTCCGGAAGCGCGGACTCCGTGCTGGCGGCGGCACCCCCGAGCCGGGCGTAGAAGCTCCGCCGCGTCACCACCGCTCGCGGCTGCTCTCCGTCCAGCAGCACGACGTGGTCCTCGCCCGGCGTGCGGCGGAAGAGCCGGTCGAGCTCCACGGCCTGCGCCGTCACCGGCGCGCACGGCGGACGGATGATCATGCTGCCCACCGTCTCGTCGTCCTCGTGCTCACGGTGGTGCAGGGCACGGATGGCCTCGCGGCAACGCTCCGCGAAGTCCGCGCCCGGCCGCTGCGGCGAGCTCACGGGCCGCGCGAGCAGATAGCCCTGCGCGTGCCGGATGCCCAGGCGCAAGAGCACCGCCAGCTCGTTCCACGTCTCCACGCCCTCGGCGATGAGGATCGCGTCCACGCGCTGCGCGAACGCCACCAGCGACTTCACCAGGTGCTGCCGGTACGTGTGCAGGTGGATGTCCCGCACCAGCGCCTGGTCCAGCTTGATGAAGTCCGGCGCGCTGTGCACCAGCGTCACCAACCCCGAGTGCCCCGCGCCGAAGTCGTCCAGCGCGATGCCGAAGCCCTGCTCCGCGTACCGCCGCGCGAGCATGCGCAGCTGCTCCGTGTCCTCGAACGTGCTGCGCTCGGTGATCTCCAGCACCAGCTGCTGCGGGCTCAGGCCGTGCTGACGCAGCAGCTCCAGCGTGGACGCGCCGCCAAAGCGCTCGTCGCTCAGCACGTCAGGGCTGACGTTGAAGAAGAAGGGCCCGCGCCGCTGCGCCTCCGGCAGCGTGGCGATGCGGCGCACCGCCGCGGTCCAGCACGCGCGCTCCAACTCGAAGGTGAAGCCCTCCACCCGCGCGCGGTTGAACAACTCGTTGGGGGACTCCACCGGGCCCAGGCCTCGCGACAGCACCTCATGGCCAAGGACCTCGCCGCTGAGCAGATCGACGATGGGCTGGAAGACGGTGGCGACCCTCGGCTCGTCACCGTTCCATAGCCAGGGCGGTGGTGGTGCGGGCGTGCTGGGGGAGGGCAGGCTCATGACCCCCGAAATGTACCGCGCTCTGGCGCAAGCTTCAGTCCCCCCCGACCACCTGACAGGGCCAACATCGAAAACGGACGCTTCCCCCGGGGGCCGCCTCGGGCCCGGGGCGGGGGCGTCCTGGGGGCCTCCCCAGGTTCTATTCCCCCTGAATCCGCTGGATTTCCGGCAGTTTGGCGCCCCCGGAGGCCGTCGGAGCGCCACCCACCGGGGCCACCGGGGCGATTTCCACCGGCGCCACCTGGGTCAGGGTGACCTGAGCCGCGACCGCGTCCATCGCCTGGCCTTCCTCTCCCTGGGCGGTCGAGAGGGCACGGAACCGGCGGGCCAGCGAGGCCAGCTCGGCCGCCTTCAGCTGCGCCTGGCCGCTGCGCAGCGACAGCAGCGCCACGCGCGCACGCTCCAGCAGCGCCACCTCCGCACGCAGCCTCGCGAGGATGCGCTCGCGCCGCTGCCGCATGTCCCCCAGCCGTTCCACCTCCTCGGCCAACGACGCCGCCGCGGCCTCCAGCTGCCGGCGCGCCACCACGTCGGTGCTCGCGCGAGCACTGCGCTCCAGGCTGTCGCGCTCCGCCTGCAACTCCGCCGCGGCGCGCTCCTCCAGCTGTGCTTCCACGCCGGCCCACTCGGACGCGAGCTCCACCGCGCCCTGGGTGATCCGCGCCAGCGTCCGGGCCAGCTCCTCGCGCGCGGGCTCCCGGGGCAGCTTCGCCAGCGACTGCCCGCACTGGCGATAGAGCGACAGCGCGCGCTCGGACAGCGTGTGGAAGTCACCGGTGAGCTGCGGGAGCAACTCCTCCGCGCGCGCCTCCACCGGGTCGGCCGTCAGGCCCAGGTGCGCGGCGATGGCGCCCAGCCCCACGAAGAGCCCCACGATGCCGCCCACCACCGCCGCCGCCAACAACGTGGGCGTGGCCACGGACGCCAGCCGCGCGGACAGGATGTTCGCCACCACGCCGCCCGCGAGCGTGAGCCCCGCGCCCAGCACGGCGCCCAGGCCGTAGTGCACGAGGGTGGGGCGGGCCTCCGCGACCTGTCCCTCCTCGCCCAGGTCGTTGAGGCGCGCGCGCACCAGCAGCGCACCGGCGGCCGCGCCGCTGGTGGCCACCGTCCACGCGGGCGACAGGCCCAACCCGTAAGGCAGCGCGACGAGCACCAACCCCAGGCCGCTCAAGAGGCCCCGGTCCCACCGGTCGCCGCGCGCGCAGGCCAGCACCACCGCGGCGGGCACCAGCCACGTCAGCGGCACCGGCATGCCCGCGCGCAGGCCGAGCCACTGCACGAGCCCTGCCCCGGCGCCTGCCGCCAGCGCGCGCGTGACGGTGTGCTCGAAGGCTTCGCGGTGATGGAATTGCAACACGGCGGCATTCATCGGGACACCCCGGGAACGGCCCCAAGGGCCGGGAATGTCCCTTTGAACGCGCGGCGCGCGAAAAGGGTCTACGCCTTCGGCCGCGAAATGGGTCCCGTCCTGCCCTTCGTCACGCGGAGGTAGTCCGCCGGGGCGAGGACGAGCTGCGTCCCGCGCACCCCCGCGGACACCGCCACCGCGTCGAACAGCTCCAGCGTCTCATCCACGAAGACGGGATAGTCCTTCTTGCCCCCGAGCGCGGTGACGCCGCCCCGGATGTAGCCGGTGAGCGGCTGCAGCTCCTTGAGGGGAACGGTGTCCACCTTGCGGTCGCCGGACAGCCGCGCCAGGGCCTTCAAGTCCAGCTCCGCGTTGCCCGGCACCACCGCCATCAGCACGCCGGTGCGGTCGCCCTTGGCCACCAGCGTCTTGAAGACCTGCTCCGCCGGCATGCCCACCTTCGCGGCCACCGTCTCCGCGGACAGGTCGTCCGGATCCACGTCGTAGTCGCGCAGCGCGTACGCGATGCCGAGCGAGTCCAGGAGCCGGGCGGCGTTCGTCTTCATGGCGTTACATCCCCAGGGCCGTGGCGGCGGCCTTCACCCGCTGGAGCGCGTCCTCGGGCGTGCTGCCCACCGCGGACAGGTGGCCCATCTTGCGGCCCTTGCGCGCGTCGCGCTTGCCGTACAGGTGCAGCCGGACGCCGGGCAGCGCCAGCGCCTGCGCGAAGCGGGGCCCGCCCTCCTGGAGCCACAGGTCGCCCAGCAGGTTCACGATGGCCGCGGGGCGCACCACCTCCACGGAGCCCAGGGGCAGGTTGCACACCGCGCGCACGGCCTGTTCGAACTGGCTCGTCAGGCACGCCACCTCCGTCGAGTGGAAGCTGTTGTGCGGCCGGGGCGCCACCTCGTTGACGAGCAGCGTCCCGTCTCCCAACAGGAACATCTCCACCACCAGGAGGCCCTCCACCTTCAGCCCGTCGGTGATGTCGCGCGCCACCTGCGACGCCTGCGTCAGCACGGCCGGAGGCAGCGGGCCGGGGAGCAGCGACCACGCGAGGATGCGCTCCTCATGGTGGTTGAACGCGGGCGGATACACCGCGAGCTGGCCATCCGGCCCCCGCGCCACCAGCACGGACAGCTCCGCCTTCAGGTCCAGCGCGGCCTCCACCACCACGGAGCGCCCGCCCAGCTCCTTCCACGCGACGGCCGCCTCGGAGGCCGACGTCACCTCGTACTGGCCGCGCCCGTCGTAGCCACCCTCGCTGGACTTGATGAAGCACCTGCCGCCCAGCGCGGTGATGGCCTGGGACAGCGCCTCCTCCGAGTTCGCCTCGCGCCACGGGCCCAGCGGGAAGCCGCCCCTGGCGAGCCAGGCCTTCTGCCGGCCGCGGTGCTGCACCACCTCCAGCACGGAGGCGCCGGGCCGCATGGGCGCGTGCCGGGCCACCGCGTTGAGCGTGGACAGCGACACCTTTTCAATCTCCAGCGTCACCACGTCGCACTGTCGCGCCAGGTCCTCCGCCGCCGCCGTGTCGGAGAAGGACGCGGTGAGGCAGCGGTCCACCACGGAGCGGGACGGGCACGCCGAGTCCGGATCCAACGCCTGCACCTGGTAGCCCAGCGTGCGCGCCGCGAGCGCCATCATGCGCCCCAGCTGGCCGCCGCCCAGGATGCCCAGCGTCCCGCCCGGAAGCACCATGGGGCCGCTCATCCCGCCACCTCGCGCTGCGCCAGCACCTCATCCGTGCGGGCCTTGCGCCATGCGGCCAGCCGCTCGCGCAGCTCCGGGTACTTCAGCGCCAGGATGGCCGCCGCGTGCAGCGCCGCGTTGGCGGCCCCGGGCTTGCCAATGGCCTGCGTCCCCACCGGCACGCCCTTGGGCATCTGCACGATGGAGAGCAGCGCGTCGAAGCCGGACAGCACGGTGGTGGGCATGGGCACGCCCAGCACGGGCAGCAGCGTCTTGCTGGACACCATGCCGGGCAGGTGCGCCGCGCCGCCCGCCGCGGCGATGATGACGGACAGGCCGCGCGACTCCGCGCTGGACGCGTACTCCATCATCCAGTCCGGCGTGCGGTGCGCGGACACGACGCGCACCTCGTGCGGGATGCGCAGCTCGGCGAGGATGTCGATCGCCGGTTGCAGGTGCTCCAGGTCGCTCTTGCCGCCCATGATGACCCCGACCCACGGGGTGCTCGCGCTCGCCGCCATGCTGTTCCGCGCCTCCAGTGCGCCCTGCTTCCAGGGGGTGAAGCCTGGAAGAACGCGGAGATAGGGCCACGCGATTCCGCAGGTCAACCGCGAAGATGTGACGTCGCGGCGACAGGCAGGCAGGGGGCCGGGCGCCGCCCCCTCGCACGTTGCTCCCGGGCTTCGGGCCTTCAGTACGTCGAGCCCATGCGCCCGAAGCTCTTGAGCGCCTTCACCTTGGTGGCCTTCGTCGCGGCCTTCAGGGCCTCGTCGGTCTGCGCGGCGTCGTATTCCTGCATCGTGCGGGACTGCTCCTCCTGATCCGCCGCCACCGCCGCCGCGCCCGCCACCGCGCTCGCCTCCATGAAGAGGGCCTGGTTCTGGGAGAGGTAGCCCTTCGCCTCGGCACGGTTGCCCTGGCTCATGGCCTCCGCGGCCTTCTGGAGGTTCTGCGCGCTGCGGGCCCGGGCCGCGTACACCGTGGCCTCCTTGTCCTGGCGCCGGACGACCTCCTCCTGCACGTCCGTGGCCACCGCGGCCAGCAGGGACTGGTCCTCCACGTCCTTCTGCACCAGCAGGTCCGTGTACGCGACCATCAGCCCCGCCACCTGCACGGACTGGCCCGGAGCGGTCCCCGTCACGTGGAGGCGCGCCACCACGCGCTCCACCTGGCCCGCGGAGAAGTCCGGCAGCGCCACGCGCACCGTGTTGCCGGCCTGGTGGTAGCGGTAGCCCAGTACCTCATCCAGCGTCGTGCCCGGGGGCAGGTCGAAGGACAGCTCCACGTTGCGCGCCACCGCGGTGGTGGCCTGCTGCAGGTCGCGCTGGAAGAGGGTGGACAGCTTGCTCGCGTCCTCGAGGAAGCCGTACGCGCCGGCGCCGTACTCCGCGAAGGCCTGCATCAGGTTCTCGTTGAAGTCCGTGCCCACGCCAATGGAGCTCACCGTGATGCCGGACGCGCGGATCTCCTTCACCACGTTCTTCAGCCCCTCCTCGTCGGACACGCCCTCGGTGGGCTGGCCGTCGCTCATCAGGATGAGGCGGTTCACCGGGGTCGCCGCGCCCATGGCGGAGGCCAGCTGCGCGCGGCCCACGGACAGGCCCGCGCTGATGTTGGTGCCACCGTCATCCCAGATGCCGTCGATGAACTGGAGCATCCGCTCGCGGTTGGCCCCGGTGGCCGGCAGGGACGGCAGGCTCTTCACGTCGCTGCCGTAGTGCACGATGGCCAGCCGGTCCTCGTCGCGCAGCAGCGACACCAGGTGCCGCGCGGCCTGCTTCGCCTGCTGGAGCTTGTAGCCGCTCATGGACCCGGACCGGTCGATGACCACCGCCAGGTTCACCGGGCTCCTCTTCGCCCCGGGCACCTCCGCGCCGGTGAGGTCCACCGTCACGTACGTCTCGGACGGCCCCACCGGCACGTACGGATGCGACAGCCGGCTCGTCACCTGGAGGCTGCCGGAGGACGCGCGCGTCCCCTGCGCCGGGGTGGGCAGCGGGGAGGGCACGACGACGCCGGTTCGTGTGGGGGGGAACATGTCCCCGTGGGGCATGCCCAGCACCAGCGCGGTGAGGGCCAGGCCACCAGCCAGGGCGAGGAACAGGACCGTACGATTCATGGCAGGGCTCCAAAGGCGTTTGAAACGCGGGCCCTGCCTTTACGTACGGGGTGCGCGAAAAGGTCTAACCCTTTCGCGCGAGGCGACTGTTCAGTGCGCCGTTCAGTTGCCCTGGGCCGCCGGCGTGGCGCCCGCGCAGAAGTAGGGCGAGTTGTTCTCGCCGAAGGTGCGCCGGTAGAAGCTCTCGTCGGCGACCTTGATGGCATCCAGCGTGTCCTGGTCCAGGAGCAGGGGGCGGCACGTCATGCGCTCCTTGAGCCCCTTCTCCACGTCATCCACGGTGCGGGTGATATCGCAGCCCGTCGTCGTGCCCTGCACGCACTCCTTGCTGCAGTAGCCCAGGGCCGGCGCCTCCGGATCCTCGCTGCGGGGGCTCTGGTCGTCGCGCACGCAGATGAGGTCCTCGCACTCCAGCGAACCGAAGGAGATGAAGTCCTGATCCGCGGCGATGTCCTTCTCCTTCACCTCCACCACCTCGCGGCCCTGCTCCGCCTTCTCCTGGGCCGTGGCCTTGCGCACCAGGGTGCACGGCTTGCCCAGCTCGGTTTTGACGTCGCAGCCACCCAGCATCAGGACGGCGGACAGGAAGAGCGCGGATCGCACGAACATCTTTGAGACCTCTAGGAAGGATGGAGACAGGGCGCGCGTGGGGGATGACGGCGCCCGGAACCCGGAAACGGTAGCACACCACTTCCTCGCGCCAACCCCTGACCCGCGGGGCCTGAGCCCAGTGGAATTGTGAAGGGATACGAGAGGAATCCAGAGGGTGCGGGCGCATTCTGCTGGTTGATGGTTGGGAATACGGCCGATAGGATGGTGAGGCTGATGTGATGCTGCCTTCCGGTGGCAGTACGTTCCCTCCCCCCACGGAGCGCCCGGACTTGAACCGCCCCACGCTGCTGCTTGCGCTGAGCCTGATGTGGCCCGCGCTGGCCCCCGCCCAGACCCAGGAAGGCATGGGCCTCGATCTCACCGAGGACGCCCAGGCCAAGCCGCCCGCAGAGAACCCCGCGCCGCCGCCGGACGAGGAAGCCCGCCCCGCGTCGCCGCCTGCCGCCACGCCGGCGAAGGACATCCCGATTGAAGCGCTGATGCCGCTCACGGACATCACCCAGGACGACCGGGTGAAGAGCGTGCAGCGCAAGGTCTACCTGAAGAAGAACCGCCTGGAGATCTCACCGTTCGTGAGCATCTCCGTGAACGACCCGTTCTATTCGAAGTTCGGCGGGTCGCTCCGGGCGGCCTGGTACCTGTCCGACACGCTGGCCATCTCCGCGCGCGGCTCGTTGATCCAGGTGCTCCCGTCGGATGACGTCCGCACGGCGAAGCGCACCTTCAACAGCAAGATCTACAACTCCGTGCCGAACTGGTCCGCCATGGGCGACCTGGAGTGGGCGCCGCTCTACGGCAAGGTGTCCTTCCTCAACTCCATCCTCCACTTCGACGGCTACCTGCTGGGCGGCATGGGCGTGGTGAGGACGGAGACCTCCGCGCTGCCCGACCGCGGGCTCAACCCGGCCTTCGACCTGGGCCTGGGCATGCGCTTCGTCACCAAGGACTACCTGGCCGTCAACGTGGCCCTGATCAACACCTCCTATGTGGACCAGCCCCTGGGCAGCAGCAAGGGCGCCATCCAGAACGTCATGACCCTCAACGCGGGCATCTCCATCTTCCTGCCCCTCAAGTCGACGGGGAGGGAGTCCGAATGAAGCCCGCCGTCCGTCTGCTCCTGACCCTGTGCGCGGGCGTGCCCGCGCTCGCCTCCGCCGCCGACCAGGCCCCCGCTCCGGCCGCCGCCGCGCCCGCGGCTCCCGCACCGGCCACACCGGCTCCGGCTCCGGCGCCCGCGGCTCCGAAGACCGCGGCTCCGAAGACCGCGGCCAACTCCAACCCGCCCACCACCTCCCAGGAGGAGGAGGCCGGCGACGTGTCCGAGGTGGACAAGGACGCCCTGGGGCCCCTTCGCGAGCGCATCCGGCCGGTGTCCGGCCACATGTTCCTCAAGAAGGGCCGCTTCGAGCTGAGCCCGTCCGCGTCCGTCACCATCCGCGACGCGTTCTTCAAGAAGTACCTCTTCGGCGGCACCCTCACGTACTTCCCCATGGAGACGCTGGGCGTGGGCCTGCGCGCCGGCTACGCGCTGAACTCCGTGGCGGGCTCCGCGCAGATCTGCACCTTCACGCCGGGCGAGGGCGGTGACACCCGCGGCTGCCGCGCGCCCACCAAGGGCGAATTGGATGGGTACGCGCCCGGCCAGATGACGCTCATGGGCGGCGTGGACGTCCAGTGGGCGCCCATCTACGGCAAGCTGTCGCTGCTGGCGGAGAAGTTCGTCCACTTCGACATGTACGGCGTCGTGGGCGCGTCCGTGGTCCAGTACAAGGGCCCGGCGACGTCGCTGACGGACGGCACGCCCGTCGCGGGCAGCAAGTCGTACCTCACGGGCGGTGGCAACGTGGGCGTCGGCCTGCGCTTCTTCTTCAACCGCTGGATGACGCTGCGCACGGAGCTGCGCGACCTCATCTACGTGGAGAAGGGCCGCGACCCCACGCCCAACTACCTCCGCAACCAGATCATGTTCGAGCTGGGCCTGTCCTTCTTCTTCCCCTCCGGTTCCTGAGACTCATGCGCACCCACCGGTTCCTCCGCCTCGCCGTCCTCGGGCTCACGCTCGCGTACACGGCCCCCACGCTGGCCCAGTCCTTCGAAGGGCTGGACCTGGCGGGCCAGTCGAAGAAGAAGAAGAAGGGGGCCTCCTCCAAGGCCTCCGCGAAGAAGAAGAAGCCGTCCGCCAGGCACGGCAAGGGCAAGGCGGCCGCCACGGCTGACGACGCGGACGCGGACTCGGATGTGTCCCCCTCCGCCGCCACCAGCGCGCCTGCCCCTGCGGGCAACCCGGCCACGCCGCCCGCGGCCCTGACGACGACGCCCACGCCGGCCATGCCCGCCTCTGCCGCCTCCAAGCCCGCGCCCGTCTCCAAGCCCGCGCCCGCCTCCAAGCCGGCGCCCCAGGGCTCCCCCGGGCTGGGCCTGGACCTGACGGGTGACAACGACAAGCCGCCCGCGCCGACGATGACGTTCGACGCGGTGGACGTGTCCGGCAAGACGGCGGACCGCCAGCGCTTGGACGCGGCCATCAGCCTGTTCAAGAACGACGAGTACGAGAAGGCCGCCATGGCCTCCCACGAGCTGCTCGGCGACCCCAAGCTCCAGGGCCTGCACGTCGAAGCGCGCTACGTGCTGGCGAAGTCGCTCTACCGCATGGGGCTGTACCACTCGTCGCTGGGCGAGTTCTCCAAGATCCTCGCCGCGGGCCCGTCCACGAAGTTCTTCAAGACGAGCCTGGAGTGGCTGTTCTTCATCAGCCGCAAGACGCAGAACGAGACGGTCATCCTGGATGAGATCGCCCGGTACGCGAACTACGAGTTCCCGGAGAAGTTCCGGAACGAGTTCCGCTACCTGCTGGCGCGCTACCACTTCGTGCGGGGCCGCGCGTTGGACCAGGTGGGCCAGACGGAGAACGCGGACAAGTCCTTCGAAGAGGTGAAGCGCCTGGCGCTGACCATCCCGCGCACGGATCCGTTCTACCCGCGCGCGAAGTACCTGGAGGGCCTGGCCTTCTTCCGCAACGGCACGAACCACAAGGACGCGGCGGCCAAGCGCGGCAACACGGACGTCATGGCGTCCCTGGAGGCGATGAAGGAAGTCGTGCGCCTCACCCGTCCCCAGGCGGGCCGCACCGGCGAGGCGGCGAAGCTGGACAAGTCGCTGCGCGAGCTGGCCTTCATGCAGCTGGCCCGCACGCACTACGGCATGCAGCAGAACCGCTTCTCCATCTTCTATCTGAACAAGGTGGAGCGCGGGAACACGCAGTGGCTGGAGGCGCTCTTCGAGTCCTCCTGGGCCAACTACCGCATCGGTCAGTACGAGCAGGCGCTGGGCAACCTCATCACCCTGTCGTCGCCCTTCTTCCGCGAGGAGTACTTCCCGGAGGCGCTCATCCTCAAGGCGGTCATCTACTACGAGAACTGCCGCTACCGGGAGTCCAACCTCATCCTCCAGGACTTCGAGCGCACCTACCTGCCCGTGCACGACGAGCTGGACGCGCTCGTGAAGAAGAACATGGACGCCTCCGAGTACTACACGGTGCTCGCGGACGTGCAGAAGAAGAACAAGGAGGGCCTGGAGAAGAACGGCACGGACATCATCCTGGAGCGCATCCTCCGGCTGGCCCTCACGGACCAGGACCTGAAGAAGACCAACGACTCCATCCTGGAGCTCGAGGGGGAGATGGACCTGTTCGCCAAGAAGGGCGACACGTTCAAGTACTCGGAGCTGACCAAGCAGCTGCTGGAGGGCCTGAAGGTCCAGCGCACCAGCCTCATCGCCAAGGCGGGCATCATGGCCAAGGGCAAGCTGGAGACGGAGCTGGGCTCGCTCAAGCTGCTGCTCGCCAACGGCCTGCGCATCAAGTTCGAGACCACCACCAAGGAGAAGGAGTTCCTGGAGGAGCAGCTCAAGGCGGGCGGCCGCACGGCCATCGTCAAGAAGTACAAGTACTCCGTGGCGGTGGCGGACGATCAGCTCTACTGGCCCTATGAGGGCGAGTACTGGCGTGACGAGCTGGGCACGTACCAGTACACGCTGACCAAGGGCTGCATCGAGCGCGACACGGCCAACCGTCAAATCCAGTCCGCCGAGGCGATGTAGACGCCTCGCGCCGAGAGTGGGATTGTCCCCGGCCGCCGGAGCGCCCCGTACGCGCTCCGGCGGTCTTGTTTTTTCCAACGGTCCCGCGCGAAGGGGACGAGGGAGTGTGAAGTTGGCTCGGGAGGCGTCGCTGCGGGTGGTGTTCGGCATCGCCGTCCTGGACCTCATCGGGTTCGGCATCCTGATTCCGCAGCTGGGCGTGTACGGCGTGCGCTTTGGCGCTTCCCCCTTCGCGGTGGGGCTGCTCGTCGCGGTGTACTCGCTGATGCAGCTGGTGGCGGCGCCCGTCATGGGGCGGCTGTCGGACCGCTTCGGCCGGCGGCCGGTGCTGCTGGTGTCGCAGGTGGGGTCGCTGGTGGGCTACGTGCTCTTCGCCTTCGCGCACACGCTGCCCCTGTTGTTCCTGTCGCGCGTCATCGACGGGGTGTCCGGCGGCAACGTGTCCACGGCGCAGGCGGTGGTGGCGGACATCACCAGGCCGCATGAGCGCGCGCGGGGCATGGGGGTGATTGGCGCGGCGTTCGGCCTGGGCTTCGTGCTGGGGCCCGCGCTGGGCGGCTTCCTGGGGGCGTGGGGCGGCAACCGGGCCATCGGCCTGTTCGCGGCGGGGCTGTCCGCGCTGAACCTCTTCAACACCTGGTTCTTCCTGCCGGAGACGCGCAAGGCGGACTCGCCCTCCGCCACCACGCGCACCATGCGGGGCGCGGCCGCCGCGTTGACGCTGCCCGTCGTGGGCCGGTGCGTGGTGCTGGTGCTGCTCTACACGGTGGCCTTCTCGCAGATGGAGGGCACCTTCTCCGTGTACCTGCTGACGCGCTTCCTCTCCTCCGGGCCGGTGCCGCTGGAGGGCGGGTGGCTGGTGCACGCGGTGCATCCGGACGCGGCCATCCTGAGGGAGGCGAGCCTGCGCTCGGGGGCGCTCTTCGCGGTGGTGGGCGTGCTGTCCGCGCTGGTGCAGGGCGGGCTGGTGCGCCGGCTGGTGGCGGCGGGCCATGGCGCATCGCGTCCGGCGGCGCCCGGTGGCCCGGGGAGCAGGGGAGGGCGGGAGGCCCCGGTGGCCGTGGTGGGCTTCGGGCTGACGGCGGCGGGGCTGGCGCTGCTGCCGGTGGCGCCGTCGTACGGATGGCTGTTTCCGGTGATGGGCCTGCTGGCGGTGGGCTCCGCGCTGGTGACGCCGTGCCTGTCCGCGCTGGTGTCACTGCACGCGCCCATGGAGCGGCAGGGCGCGGTGTTGGGGGCTTATCAGGCGTCCGGTTCACTGGGCCGCATCGTGGGCCCGGCGCTGGGCGGGCTGCTCTTCACCCGTCTGGGCCCGACGGCCCCTTACGGGACGGGCGCGGTGCTGGTGGCGCTGGGTGGACTTTTGGCACTGTCCCTGGTGACACAGGTGCGAATGTCGGGGGCGGGCGCGGAGCAAAGCTCATAGGATGGGGACCATGGTGGGCAAGCCGCAGCACATCACCATCGCGTTCGACGTGATGGGGAGCGATCACGGCCCGGCGGAGGTGGTGCGAGGTGCCGCCCAGCTCTCGCTGGAGTCTCCGAACATCCACGCGCTGCTCGTGGGGGACCGGCCGGTCATCGACGAGGCCCTGGCGGGCATCAAGCACAACGGGGAGCGCATCTCCGTGCACCACGCGGGGGACTACGTGGGCATGGACGAGAAGCCCGGTGAGGCGCTGGCTCGGAAGCCCGAGTCCTCCGTCGCGGTGGCCGCCCGGCTGGTGGCGGAAGGGGAGGCGCATGCGCTCGTCTCCGCGGGCAACACGGGCGCGGGCGTGCTCGCGTGCAAGCGCCACTTCCAGCTGATTCCCGGCGTGCGCCGCGCGGCCCTGGCCACGGTGTACCCCACGCGCAGCGTGCGCGGCGCGAAGCAGGACCCCTTCAGCCTCATCCTGGACGTGGGCGCCACGGTGGAGGCCACCGCGGAGGACCTGGTGGCGTTCGCCGTCATGGGGAGCGCCTACGCGCGCATCATCTCCCGCAACGACCGGCCCAAGGTGGCGCTGCTGTCGAATGGCGTGGAGCCCCAGAAGGGCCCGCCCCGGGTGGTGGAGGCGCACCAGCGGCTGTCGCAGATGCCGGGGCTCAACTTCATGGGGAACGTGGAGGGCATCGACATTCCGCGCGGCACGGTGGACGTGATTGTCACCGACGGCTTCGTGGGCAACGTGTGCCTGAAGATGCTGGAGGGCGTGCACGACACGGTGATGGAGCTGGCCCAGTACGCCTACAAGGAGAGCCTGCGCTGGCGCGCGGGCCTGGCCATGCTGTCCTCCGGCATCGAGCGGCTGAAGGACATCACGGACTGGGAGCAGTACGGCGGCGCGCCCATCCTGGGGTTCGACCGCATCTTCATCAAGGCGCACGGCCGCTCCAGGGCGCGCGCCATCGCGAACGCGGGCAAGGTGGCCGCCAAGGCGGTGGCGAACGAGCTGGGCACCGCCATCCAGGAGGGCCTGGCGAAGTGAGCCTGCCGGACCGCATCGATCCGCGTCCCCCGCGCCGCATCTACCGGTGGGACCTGGACAAGACGTACCTCCAGACGGACTTCGAGTCGCTGCGGGACTTGTTCCGCACCGCGTTCCAGAAGGCCCATGAGAAGGTCGCCGTCCCGGGTGCGTCCGCCCTCATCCGCGAACTGGCGGAGCAGGGGGACTCGCGGCTGTGCATCGTGTCCGGCAGCCCCAAGCAGATGCGCGCGGTGCTGGAGGAGAAGCTCAAGCTGGACGGCGTCCAGTGGGACGAGTTCGTCCTCAAGGACAACGTGGGCAACCTGTTGCGCGGGCGCTTCCGGGCCCTGCGAGGGCAGGTGGGCTACAAGCTGCCCGCCATCCTGGAGAGCCGCGTCAACGCGCCGGTGGAGGCGGAGGAGGTGCTCTTCGGCGACGACGCGGAGGCGGACGCGTTCATCTACTCGCTCTACGCGGACCTCATCGCGGGCCGGGTGGACGAGCGCGTGCTGTCCCAGGTGCTGGAGGCGGGCGGGGTGTACCCGGACGACGCCGCCCGGGTGCACGAGGCGTGGAAGAAGATTCCCATCGCGGACCCGGTGCGGCGCATCTTCATCCACCTGGACAAGCTGACGCCGCCCGCGCACTTCACGCCCTACGGCCCGCGCGTGGTGCCCATCTTCAACTACTTCCAGGCGGCGCTGGTGCTGCTGGCGGACGGCCACCTCACGGCGCCGCAGGTGCTGAAGATCGCCGTGGAGATGGTGCAGACGGCGGGGCACAACATCATCACGCTGTCGAACTCGTTCCAGGACCTGCTGCGGCGCGGGCTGCCGCTGCAGCAGGCGGCCATCGCGCTGTCCCAGGCGCTGGAGGGGCCCAACGCGCTGCTCAACGCCATGCGCCCCGTGCCGGACATCCTGGCCGCGTTCAGCAAGCGCCTGGCCGCGCTGGGCACGCAGCCGCCCCCACCGCGCGTGCAGGCGGTGGACTACGTGTCGCTCATCTCCCACGCGCTGCCCCGGACCCACAAGGGGCGCTCCCTGAAGCCCCCGACCTGAGCGCTGGAGCCCGCCGGGGCCCGTCCCGGGGCCCTGGCTGCCCGCTTGCTTCGCGGCCCCTCCAGCGGTGGGGGCCCGCGCGGGGCGGGGTGCGGCCCGGGCCCGGGTGTTATCCAGTGGAAGCGCCTTTCCGATGGGCAGCGGGCGCATGGAGGGCGGGCAGGGGGCCCCGGGTGGACCCCCGGCGTCCCTGAAGAATGTCCTTAAGCGCGACCCCCATGGGTGGGAGGATGCGTGCTAGACGGCTGCCCTTCCGAGGCGAATGACGCGAGACCCGACCCATCCCCCGCCCCCTGGCGGAACGCTGCCAGCCGCGCCCGGAGACGACGCGCGCGGAGAGGCCTCCTTCGAGGCGGCAGCGGCGCAGGCATCCGGGTCCGCGCACGAGGTTCATTCCATGTCTTCCCCCCTGGAACTGACGGGCTCCGAGGAGCGCTCCGAGCGCACCGAGGCCCAGGTGCACGCGGACTCCGCCGAGCACCCCAGCGAACACGCAACCCCTGTCCGGGCCTCCGAGGCCCCGGTGGAACCCCCCGATGCCGTGGACGCGGCGGAGGACGACGGGTTCGACGACGATGACGACGCCGAGGACGCCGGCCCCGAGGTCAGCGACGAAATCCTGCGCGCTACCGAGGCCTTGAAGGCCGCGGAGGCGGAGGACGCGCAGGCCGCCGCCGAGGCGGGCGACGAGGCCGAGGAGCCCGAGGCCGTCATCCTGGAGCCGGAGCCCGAGCCCGCCGCGAACGAGCCGGAGCTGCACGCGCCCACGACCACCCGCACGGGCGAGCCCGCGGAGATCAACCCGGACGAGATGGATCCGGACGCGCTCAAGGTGGTGCTGCGGCTGCATCAGCACGGCCACCAGGCCTACCTGGTGGGCGGCTGCGTGCGCGACCTGCTGCTGGGCCGCAAGCCCAAGGACTTCGACGTGGCCACCAGCGCCCACCCGGGCGAGGTGCGCGCCATCTTCCGCAACTGCCGCCTCATCGGCCGGCGCTTCCGGCTGGCGCACGTCTACTTCAAGGGCGGGAAGATCGTGGAGGTGTCCACCTTCCGCGCGAACCCCACGGAGCTGGAGCCGGCGGCGGGCGGAGCGGAGGAGGGGCAGAGCGGCGAGGACCTCCTCATCACGCACGACAACGTCTTCGGCACCGCGCAGCAGGACGCGCGCCGCCGTGACTTCACCATCAACGGCCTGTTCTACGACGCGAGCGAAGGCCGGGTCATCGACTACGTGCGCGGCCGGCGCGACCTGGATGAGCGCTTCATCCGGACGATTGGCGACCCCGAAATCCGCATGCGCGAGGACCCGGTGCGCATCCTGCGCGCGGTGCGCTTCGCGGCGAAGCTGGACCTGGACATCGAGTCGCGCACGTACGCGGCGATGGAGGGCGCGGTGGAGGACCTGCCGCGCTGCGCGCCCGCGCGCCTGTTGGAGGAGACGTTCCGGCTCATCCGCGGCGGCGTGTCCGCTCCGGCGCTGAAGCTGCTGGCGGCGCTGGACGCGCTGAAGATTCTGCTGCCGCCCGTGGACGCGTACCTGCGCGAGCACGGCAAGGAAGGGGAGAAGACCTTCTACGCCTTCGCGCAGGCGCTGGATAAGCGCGTGTCGGCGGGCGAGGTGCTGGACGACGCCATCCTGCTGGCGACGCTGCTGGTGCCCATCAGCCGCGCGCAGCCGCCGCCGGATGACTCGCAGGACGACGGTCGCGCGTCGGTGTCGCGCGTCATCGAGGACCTGCTGGCGGGCTTCGTGGAGTCCGCGCGGCTGCCGCGCCGCATCGCCGAGCGCTGCCGCATGCTGCTCCTCATGCAGCGCACGCTGACCGGAGAGCGCCGCCGCAAGACGGGCGCCTTCCGCCGCCACCCGCTCTTCAACGAGGCGCTGGCCGTCTACGCGATGACGGTGGAGGCCACGGGCGAGGGCCGCGAGGCGCTGGAGGCCTGGCAGGCCGGTGAGGTGCCGCCGCCGCGCGCTGGTGCGAGCGCCGGTGGGGACGCGGACGGCCCCCGCCGCAAGCGCCGCCGCCGCCGTCGCCGCCGTGGCAATGGGAGCGCAGAGGGCAGCAGCGCGGGCTCGGACCGCCCGGCATCCTCCGGCTCCGACGCGGGCGAGGGGTAGCGCCGCGCGGCATCCGCGCGTCGCGAAGGGGCCGGGGCGCCCAGGTGCTCCGGCCCGTGTCGTGTCCGGGGACCGCGCTACCGCTTCGGCTTCTCCACGGGCTTCTCGGAGCGGTGCGGGGCGTCATCCGACGCCTCCGCCCCCGCGATGTCCGCCATGGTGATGGCCTTGCTGCCGAAGCGGGCCGCGATGCGGTCCATCGCCTCGTTCAGCTTGGACGACCGGGCCTCCGCCGCCGGGAACAACCCCAGCTGGGGCTCGTCCTCGTCCAGTTGCACGCTCACGCCGGTGAGCCGCAGGGGCTTGCCCTCGTGCGCGCGCTCCAGCAGCTCCAGCGCCGCGCGGTAGAGGGCCTGGCCGTCGTCCGTGGCCTCGCGCAGCGTGACGCGCCGGGTGATGAGCGTGAAGTCCGCGAACTTCAGCTTGAGCTGCACCACGCGCCCCTTGAGCGCCGCGCGCCGCAGCCGCCGGGCCACCCGCAGGGCCTGCGCGTGCACGTGCGGCTTGAGCGCCTCCAGGCCCGTCAGGTCCTCGTCGAAGGTGTCCTCCGCGCCCACGCTCTTGGCCGCCCGGTCCGGCACCACGTCCCGCGCGTCGAGGCCGTGCGACAGCTCCCACAGGTGCTTCGCGCTCGCCGCGCCGAAGCGCTCCTCCAGCCAGTCCACGTCGCGCGCCGCCACGTCCCCAATGGTGACGAGCCCCGCGCGCTTCATCGCCTCTTCCGTCTTGGGCCCCACGCCCCACAGCCGCGACACCGGCAGCCCGGCGAGGAACGCCACCGTCTCCTCCGGGCGCACCTCGCGCTGGCCGTTGGGCTTCGCCAGGTCGGAGGCGATCTTCGCCACGAACTTCGCCGTCGCGATGCCCGCGGACGCCGGCAGCTTCAGCTCGTGGGCAATCTCCTGGCGGATCCGCTTCGCGATGTCCGCCGCCGCGCCGAACAGCCCCACCGAGGCGGTGACGTCCAGGAAGGCCTCGTCCAGCGACAGGGGTTCAATCAGCGGCGTGTACCGCTCGAAGATGGCGAACACCTGCTCGCTGGCCTCCGCGTAGGCGGAGAAGCGCGGCTTCACCACGATGGCGTGCGGCGCCTGCTTCACCGCCCTCGCCATGGGCATCGCGCTGCGCACCCCGAAGGGACGCACCTCATAGGACGCGGCCACCACCACGCCGCGCTGTGCATGCCCGCCGACGATGACCGGCTTGCCCCGCAGGGCCGGGTTGTCGCGCTGCTCGACGGACGCATAGAAGGCGTCCATGTCCACGTGGAGGATGGCTCGCATGGCGTGAGTCACTCTAGTGGTCCCCTCTGACAGTGCGAGCCATGAAGACCCTCACCGAATACCTCTGGTTCGAGACGAAAACCCGCCGCGAGCTGGTGCGGCTCACGGACACCGTGGCCGCCCTGGTGAAGAAGAGCGGCATCCAGGAGGGCATGGTGCTGGTGTCCGCCATGCACATCACCGCGGGCGTCTTCGTCAACGACGACGAGCCCGGCCTCCACGAGGACATCTGGGACTGGCTCCAGCACCTGGCGCCCCAGGGCCCCGACTACCGCCACCACCGCACCGGCGAGGACAACGGCGACGCGCATCTGAAATCCATGCTCGTCCACCATCAGGTGCTGATTCCCGTCACCGCCGGCAAGCTCGACCTGGGCCCGTGGCAGCAGGTCTTCTACGCGGAGTTCGACGGCCAGCGCCGCAAGCGCGTCATCGTCAAGGTGATGGGCGACTAGCGGGCGACCGGCCACGACAGCCCGTGCCGCGCCAGCTCCGCCACCAGGTCCGGCGGCAGCGGGCTCTCCACCTTCACGGGCTGCTTCGTCACCGGATGCGGCACGGTGAGCGAGCGGGCGTGCAGGAAGAACCGTCCCAGCTCCGGCGCCTCGCGGCCACCGTAGAGCGCATCCCCCACGAGCGGCGCGCCCACGCCCGCCAGGTGCGCGCGCACCTGGTGCAGCACGCCCGTCAGGATCTTCACCTCCACGAGGCTGTAGTCCCCGGCGCGGGCCAGCACCTGGAAGTGGGACAGCGCCTCGCGGGCGTCCTCGGCGCCGTAGGGGGCGGGCTCCACGCGGTCCGGGTGGCGCGGGTGGTGGCGCAGCGGGACCTCCACCTCGCCCTCGTCCGCCAGCGGACCCGTCACCAGCGCGAGGTAGCGCTTGTCCACCGCGCGGGTGCTGAAGGCCTCGCGCACGGCGGTCCACGCTTCACGCGTGCGGGCCGCGACGAGGACGCCGGACGTCTCCACGTCCAGCCGGTGGCACAGGCCACCCTCGCGCGGGTCCTGGGACGCCCGCGCGACCTCCGGGAAGCGCGCCACCAGGGCGTTGGCCACCGTGCCCGTCTCGCCCGGCTGCAGCGGGTGCGAGGGCCGGCCGGCGGGCTTGTCCACGAAGAGCAGGGCCTCGTCCTCGTGCAGGACGGCGAGCGGGAGCTCCGTGTCGGGCACGGCCTCGCGCGGGGCCTCCTCCACCGTCACGGCGACCTTCTGGCCGGCGGTGACGGTAAGCCCCTTCTTCGCGGTGCGGCCGTCCACGCGCACCTGGCCTTCCTCGAAGAGGCGCTTCAGGCGCGCGCGGGACAGGCCCAGGGCCTCGCCCACGAACAGGTCCACCCGCTGGCCCGCCTTCGGGGCGTCCACGGTGAGGGTGTGCGTCGTCGTCGTGGTCACTCGGAGAGGGCCTCGTAGACTTCCTCGGCCGTCTGGAACCGGTCGTCCGGCTCCTTGCGGATGAGGCGATGGGCCACCCGCGCCAGCTGCGGGTCGCCATGCAGGTTGAGCGCGAGCAGCGGCGGAGGTTCCGTCTCCAGCACCTGACGCCACAGCTCGTGCGGCGTTTTCGCGTCGAACGGCGGACGCCCGCTCATCAGCTCGTACAGGATGACGCCCAGGCTGTACAGGTCCGCGCGCCCATCCAGCGGTTCGCCCAGGATCTGCTCCGGGGCCATGTACCGGTAGGTGCCCACCAGCTTGCCGTCCGCGGTGATGCCCGCGTCATCCGCGAGGAACTTCGCCAGGCCGAAGTCCATCAGCCGCACCTGGCGGTCGTCGTCCACCATGATGTTGGACGGCTTCAGGTCGCGGTGCACCAGCCCGTGGCCGTGGATGTACGCCAGCGCCTCGCACACCTGGAGCATGGCGTCCTTCAGCTTGCCCATGCGCTCCGGGCGGTTGAGGTCCGCCACCTTCGGAGGCGAGGCGCGCGACGGCGGCTGCGGCGTGCGAGGGGCCGCGCGGCGCGGATCCACCAGGAGCATCCCGTCCGAGTCCGAGTCGTCGTCACCGGCGCCGTGGAAGCTGGCCAGGTCCTCGCTGGGCGCTTCTTCCGCGAAGGCGTTGAGGTCGAAGGTGCCGTCGTCCTCGCTGGCGTCGTCCGCGTCCTCGTCCGGGCCGTCCTCGCTGCCGAAGTCGTCGTCCGCGGTGCGGCGCACGGTGAGCGGGAATCGCGAGGAGGGCGTGGGCGTGTGCAGGTCGTTGAAGCTCACGTCCAGGTAGTGGCGCAGCGTGAGCCCTTCGATGAGCTCCATGGCCAGGTACGGCTGGCCCGCGTGGACGCCGGCCTCGAAGACCTTCACGACGTTGGGGTGGGACAGGTCCGCCAGCGTCTCGAATTCGCGCGCGAGCCTCCGGGCCGCGCGGTCGTCCAGCGACGGGCCACCCGTCGACAGGAGCTTCAGCGCGACCTCGTCGTTGCTGCGGCGGTCCAGGGCCCGATAGACGGTCCCGGCCCCGCCACTGCCGAGCGTTTCCAGCACGCGGTAGGGACCAATGGCCTTGGGGGGCATGGGAGCGCGGATCCTACGGAGCACGTCGCGTCAGGGTCAAACGTCCTGGAGGCGGGCCCGCGCCACCGAACGCTCGCTCGTGCGGAGGGTTTCACTTTTCCGTTGAACCGTGGGAAAGCTCACTGTCCATGCAATTGGGGAAGTACCAGCTGATGCGGAAGCTCGCCACGGGTGGCATGGCGGAGGTGTTCCTCGCGAAGGCGGCGGGGCCGCGCGGCTTCGAGAAGACGCTGGTGCTCAAGCGCATCCTGCCGCACCTGGCGGAGGACGAGGCGTTCGTTGAGATGTTCCTGGGCGAGGCGCAGCTGGCCGCCCGGCTGGACCACCCGAACGTGGTGCAGATCTTCGACTTCGGCGAGGTGGACGGCAGCTACTTCCTGGCGATGGAGTACATCGACGGGCCCACGCTGCGCCGGCTCATCAAGCGCTCCCTGGAGCTGAAGCAGCCGCTGCCCCCGGGCGTGTGCGCGAAGATGGTGGCCGCCGCGGCGGAGGGGCTCGCGTTCGCGCACGAGCTGGCGGACCCGGAGACGGGGGCGCCGCTGGGGCTGGTGCACCGGGACATCAGTCCGGAGAACGTGCTGGTGTCGCGGCAGGGCGCGGTGAAGGTGGTGGACTTCGGCATCGCGAAGGTGGCGGGGCAGGGGCACCGCACGGCGACGGGGGTGGTGAAGGGCAAGGTGGCGTACATGCCGCCGGAGCAGCTCCAGGCGAGGGCCATGGATGGGCGCGTGGACGTGTACGCGCTGGGCATCGTGCTCTACGAGCTGCTCACCGGGAGGCGCCCGTTCGAGGCGACGACGGACGTGAGCATGATGCAGGCCATCCTCTTCGAGCCGTTCGTGCCCGCGGTGACGCGCCGGCCGGACCTGCCGGAGGCGATGCAGCGCATCCTGGAGAAGGCGCTCGCGAAGGACCGGGAGCAGCGCTACCCGGACTGCCGCGCGTTCCAGGCGGACCTGGAGCGCTTCGTGCTGTCGCTGGGCGAGCCGGTGGGCGCGTACCAGATTGCGCGGCTGGTGGCGCAGGTGATGGAGGGCGTGGAGGGTGCGCCCGCCGCGCCTACGCCCGCGAAGGGGCGGGATGCGGCGGCCCGTGCGGCGGAGGCCGCGACGACGCCCATGCCGGGCCGGGCGGGCACGGCGTGGGCGCCGTTGCCCTCGCGAGCGTCCATGGACGTGCCCTCGGTGACGGCGCCCAGCGCGGACATGCCGTCGAGCCGGTTCGACGCGGCGACGGACCCCGCGACACCGTCCGCGGGGAGCCTCCTGCCGGAGGCCTCCGCGTCGCGGGCTCCGCGCGTTCAGAAGCCTCCCGCTGCCGCGCCGCCAGCGCCGGTTGACGGGGCGGGGGCGCCCCGGCGGAAGTGGGTGGGAGCGGCGGTGGCGGTGAGCGTGGTGGGGATCCTGGGTGGACTGGCGCTGATGGGGCGCGGGGAGAAGGCCGCTCCGGTGATGGCGCCCGCTCCGCTGGTCCGGAAGGACGACGCACCCGTGAAGCCGCCGGAGCCGAAGGTGACGCCGGCCGTGCCTGAGCCGCGCGTGGAGCCAGAGCCCCTCGCCTCCGTGGACAGCGGCACGCCGGTGGCTGAGATCGAGGTGAAGCCCGAGGAGGTGGCTCCGCCTGTGACGCCGACACCTCCGTCCACGGTCGCCGTGAAGCCCGCGACGACCCACACGAGCACGCCGCCCGTTCGCCGACCGCCTCCTCAGACTCGCCGCGAGCTGCCCAAGGGAAAGGTGGAGTTCCGCGTCCGTCCGTTCGGCACGGTGTACCTGGACGGCAAGAGCCTGGGACAGACGCCCTTCGCCGCCGTGGATGTGACGGAGGGCTCACATCAGGTGCGCGTCGTGAACAAGGACCTGGGCAAGGACGTGACCCGCGCCTTCGAGGTGAAGGCGGGGCAGGACAACGTCTTCAAGCTCAACCTCGCGGCGGAGTGACACGCGGGTCCGAGGAGGCGTCAGTTCAAAGCCCCCGGACCTGTGATCTGCTTGGGGGCAAGGACATCCATCGACGAATCGTCGATCAGCCCATCGGCGTTGAAACCCCAACCCCAGACGCTGCCGTCCTTCTTCACGGCCAGGGAATGCTCACTGCCCGCGGCCAGGGAGGCGACGTCGGTCAGTCCGGGGAGCTGTACCGGCTGCTTGCGTTCCGTGGTGGTCCCGTCTCCAAGCTGGCCGCTGGAGTTGGCACCCCATGCCCAGACCGTTCCGTCCTGCTTGAGCGCGAGCGCATGGTCGCCGCCAGTCGCGAGGGTCACCACGGTGGCGATGCCCGTGAGCTGTTGGGGTGGGGCCTTGGTGAGGTCCCTTCCCCATGCCCAGAGCGTTCCATCCGCCTTCAAGGCCAGGTCAGACGAGGCGGTTGCTGCGATTGCCGCGACGCCCGTCAGCCCGGGAACCCTCGAGGGGAGGGCCCCGATGGCTGGGCTGTCGAGCCGCCAGACCGTGCCATCGGCTCTCAGGGCAAGCGACCTGTCACTCGTCGCGGCGAGGGCCATGACGCCTGTCAAACCCGGGACCCTGACCGGAGCCACTCGCAGGTCCCGAGTCCCGTCACCCAGCTGCCCCGAATCGTTCCTGCCCCAGGCCCACACGGTGCCATCGCGCGTGAGCGCCAGGGAATGGAACTCTCCAGCGGCCACTGCGACGACATTGGTGAGGCCGGGGACCTGTTGGGGTGACGAGACGGGCGGAGCCCTGTTTCCCAGCCCCAGTTGTCCGTAAAGGTTGTCTCCCCACGCCATGACCGTCCCGTCTTGCATCAGGGCCAACGCATGAATCAGGCCGGTGGCAAGCGCGGAGACGTGGCTGAGCATGGATTCGTGGATCCGGCCGGGATGGGTGTAGTCGGCGCGGTCTCCCTGGAGCTGGTAGACGCTGCTCCCCCATCCCCAGACCGTTCCCGAGGGCGTCAGGGCGAGGTTGGTTCGCTGCGTGGCGGCCATGCGCGGGCCTGGGGTGAGCCACTCGTCGATGGCGCCGTTGCAGTTGTTGTCCCTGAGGTCCCGGGTTTCAGGGAGCCCGGGATGGATGTCCGCGCGGGTGTCATCGCAATCCGTGGCGATGGCCACATGGCCCGGCGGCGGTGCGCAACCCGAGACGGCCTGGGTCACGTCTCCATAGCCGTCTCCATCCGCGTCCCGGTACCAGTCCTGGATGGGCAGGTCTTCATCCTTCGCGCCATCGCAGTTGTCGTCGCGGCCGTCGCACCGGAACTCGCTCTGTCCGGGATGGACGGAGGCGTCCTGATCGTCGCAGTCGCCGCCCTGGTCCGCCAACCGCTCCGCGGGCTCCACGCACGCCATCACGGCTTCGCCGTAGCCATCCCCGTCCCGGTCCACGTACCACGTCCGCATGCCCGGGGCGTCCGCCTCGCCGTCCACGCAGTTGTTGTCCACGCCGTCGCACAACTCGGTGGCGCCCGGATGGATGTCCGCGTTCGTGTCGTCGCAGTCCGTCCCCCCCGTGGCGATGGACGGGTAGCCATCTCCGTCCTCGTCACTCTGGGACACGTCGAGCTGGACGCGGTGCACCCTGGCCTGGGGGAGGTCGACGAAGCGCAGGACCTTCGTGGTGGGAGCACCGTCGCAGGCATTGCTCGCGAAGGCCTCCGCCAGGAGCCAGAACGTGGTCCCCTGCGCCTCTGAGAGCAGGACGCGCAGGCCGCGCGGTTGCTCCGGAGTGACCTGCGTGGGCCCCGACAACTGGGTGGCGGCAATCCGCCGCTTGTCTCCACCCTGGAGCGAGACCTGGACGCACCCGGGGCGGAAGGTCCCGCTCCGGACCTCCACCTCCATGCCCCGGTCGCACGCCGCCGGATCCGTCAGCCGGAGCGTCGCGTCCTGGAAGTCCCGTCCGGTGTTCGAACAGAACCTCCGCAGGAGGACCTCGTCGTCACCCGGCACGGTGCAGCCGCACAGCAACAGCAGCCCCAGCGTCCACGCGAGCCCGGCCCTCATGGCGTTCCCTCCGCGGCCGTGGACCCACCGCCCAGGAAGTACGTGGTGATGGCACCCACCGCCGCCGCCGCCGCGGTGCCGAAGAGGACGTTGGCCACGACCGCCTGGCCGCGCGCATCGTCCAGGTGGCTGCTCACGTCGGGGGAGGACAGCTCCGCCTCGCGCGCCGAGCTCACATTCCCTCGCGACTGGAGCCCGAACACGGTGCCGACGCCGCCGGCCAGCACCCCCGTCCCCAAGAGCACCCACGACACCGTCGGCACCCGGCGCACCCCGCGCTCACGAGCATCCGCCCTCAAGTCCACCCCGGGTGAAGGCGGAGCGGCCGTCACGACCGTGGGCGGCGCGGCCGTGCGCGGGGCCTCCACCGGCGCCTGGACGGGCGCATCCGCCGGAGCGGGCCGCGCCAGCGCCGCGCGCTCCTGCCGCACCGCCTGCCGCACCGACTCGAAGTCCCCCTCCACCTTGGGAGACACCTTCGCCGGCAGCTTCGCCTCCGGCGCCAGCGCCAGCCCCGCCCGGAACGACGCCAGCGCCTCGTCGCGGCGCCCCAGGTCCGCCAGGATGACGCCCTCGTAGATGGCCGCCGCGCTGCGCTCCTCGTCGGACCGGGCCAGCCGCCGCGCCCGGGTCACCGCGGCGAGCGCCTGCTCCGACTCCAGGTCCTCGTAGAGCCGGGCCGCCTCGGTCATCGCCGCGTCGAAGTACGTCCCCGAGGGCCGGGACGCCGCCGTCTCCGTCCCCGCCACCTGTCCGAAGGCCGGTCCCGTCCCGAACACCCAGAAGCCGAGCAGCCCGCCGAGCAGCCGGAAGGAGGGGAGGGCATGAAGAGTTTTCATGGAAACCCACTCTAGCTGGTCTCCTGTCCCCTCATGAACCGTTCCCCCCCGGCAGGCGACCATCCAACAGCCCAGGGGGACCGGGCGGCCACGCGCCCGTGGACGCGACGCGAAGCCGCCGCTAGGGTGCGCGGCTTCATGGATCGCCCCACCGTGTTGCCCACCGCTCTCGAGGTCCAGGTCAAGGCCCGGCCGCTCCCGCGCCACGTGGGCATCATCATGGACGGCAACGGCCGCTGGGCGGAGCTGCGCGGCCAGCCCCGGCTGGAGGGCCACCGCGAGGGCAGCGTGAGCGTGCGCGAGGTCACCCGCACCGCCCGCCGCCTGGGCGTCCAGGCCCTCACCCTCTACGCCTTCTCCTCCCAGAACTGGGCCCGCCCGGCGGAGGAGGTCGCCGGCCTGATGGACCTCCTGCGCGAGTACCTGGAGTCCGAGCGCGCGGAGATCCTCGACAACGGCATCCGCCTCAACGCCATTGGCGAGGTGGACAAGCTCCCGCGCTTCGTCCGCGAGCCCCTGGAGCGCCTCAGGGCCGACTCCGCCCACAACACGGGCATGGTGCTCACCCTGGCGCTCTCCTACGGAGGCCGCGAGGAGCTGCTGCGCGCCGCGCGAGAGCTGGCCCAGGCCGCCGCCCGCGGTGAGCTGGACCCCGCGCGCCTGGACGCCGACGACCTGGAGTCGCGGCTGTGGACCGCCGGGCTGCCGCCGGTGGACCTCATCGTGCGCACCAGCGGTGAGCAGCGCATCTCCAACTTCCTGCTCTGGCAACTGGCGTACGCCGAGCTGTGCTTCACCGACGCCCTGTGGCCTGACTTCCGCACCGAAGAGTTCCTGCGCTGCCTGTCGCAGTACCAGGGCCGCGAGAGGCGCTTCGGGCTGACGTCCGCCCAGGTCAACCGGGACGACACCCCCCAGCGGGCCAAGGCGTGAACGAGAAGAACAAGAACCTCCTCATCCGCGTTGTCACAGGCGTCACCCTCCTGCCGCTGGTGCTCCTGCTCCTGTTCCTGGGCGGGTACTACAGCGCCATCCTCCTGGCGGGTGCCGCCGCGGTCTGCGCCGGCGAGTACTACCTCATCACGCAGAAGCGCCTGGGCGCCGCCGCCTGGGTGGGCATGGCCGCCGCCTTCGTCATGCCGCTGCTCCCCCTGAGGGACGCCGCGCGCACGGGCGAGACGGCCTTCTGGGTCACGTCCGTCTTCTTCTTCTTCGCGTGGATCTACAACCTGTTCCGGGGCTCGCTCGCGGAGGCGCCCACCCGGGCCGCGCACCTCGTCACGGGCTTCCTCTACGGCTCCATCGGCCTCACCGCGCTGTCCGCGCTGCGCCTGTTGCCGGGGGAAGGGCACGCGTGGGTCATCTGCGCGCTCACCATCACCTGGGCCAACGACACGCTGGCGTACTTCGCCGGCCGCTTCCTCGGGAAGCACAAGCTCTACCCGGCGGTGAGCCCGAACAAGACGTGGGAGGGCTTCTTCGGCGGCATGGTGGGCTCCGTGCTCGGCATGTTCATCGCCAAGCTCGGCTTCTTCCCCATCTTCACCGTGTGGGACTGTGTGCTGCTGGGCATCGCCGGTGGCCTCCTGGGCCCCGTGGGCGACCTCTGCGAGTCCATGCTCAAGCGCGCCTACGGCGTGAAGGACTCCGGAAAGCTCATTCCCGGACACGGCGGCGTGCTGGATCGCATCGACGCGCTCATCTTCAACGCGCCGCTCGTGTTCGTCTATGTGCAGTTCGTGAGGCACCTGCTGCCGTAAGTGCCTGATATCGCGCCTGCTCGCCCGGCTTGCGCCTTGCGTTGTGCGTTGTCCCTCCCGGGGGGCGCGATTACTCTTCTGCCCATGCTCCAGAACCTCGGGTTCTTCATCCTCCTCTTGGGCGTGCTCGTCACGGTGCATGAGCTTGGCCACTTCCTCGTGGCCAAGGCCTGCGGGGTGAAGGTCCTCAAGTTCTCCATCGGCTTCGGGCCCAAGCTCATCGGCTTCACCAAGGGCGAGACGGAGTACCAGGTGGCGCTGCTGCCCCTGGGCGGCTTCGTGAAGATGGCGGGCGACCTGCCCCACGAGGAGCTCCCGCCGGAGGAGGCCGCGCGCGGCTTCCTGGCGCAGCCGCCCTGGAAGCGCGGCCTGATTGTCCTCGCGGGCCCGGCCTTCAACCTGCTGTTCCCCATCCTCGTCTACTTCTTCGTCTTCCTGGGCCCCCAGCAGGCGCTGTCCACGCGCGTGGGCTCGGTGACGCCGGACATGGCCGCCGCCGCCGCGGGCATCCGCCCCGGGGACCGCATCCTGTCCGTGGACGGCGAGCAGGTGCGCACCTTCGAGGACATGCGCGACGCGTTCATCGGCAAGTTCGACCGCCCCATCCCCGTCACCGTGGAGCGCGACGGCAAGACGCGCGTGGTGGAGGTGACGCCGGAGAAGAACGTGGAGGTGTCCCAGGTGGACACCGTCGAGCGGGGGATGATTGGCGTGGGCCCCGTCCCGCAGCCCACGGTGGTGGGCGTTCCCCAGGGCTCCGCCGCGGCCGCCGCGGGCCTCAAGACCTTCGACCGCGTGCTGGCCGTCAACGGCGTGAGCGTGCAGGACGAGGACGCGCTCTACCGCGAGGTGGGCAAGGTGGCGGAGGGCACGCCCCTGGAGCTGACCGTCGAGCGCCTGTCTCCCGTGGCGGTGGGCGGCGTCACGGGGCGGGTGCCGGAGGTGGTCAAGGTGACCCTGCCGCGGCAGCCCGGTGAAGGCGTGGCGGCGCTGGGCGCGGACCCCGTGGACCTCTACGTGGCGAGCGTGGCCGCCGGCAGCGCCGCGGAGGCCGCCGGCATCCAGGCCGGAGACCGCATCCTGGCCATCAACGGCCAGCCGCTGAAGTCCTTCACCCGGCTGACCATGTGGCTCAGCCGCCTCCAGGCCGAACCCTTCACGCTGACGTGGCGCGGGGCGCAGGGCGAGCGCACGCAGAAGCTGGCGCTCGCCCCTCTCAAGACGCGCGATGACTTCGGGCAGACCAGCACGCCGCTGGTGCTCGGCGTGCGCCCGTGGTCCTACAGCGCCGCGGACGTGACGCCCCCGTTGGACAAGGTGACCGTCGACCTGGGCCCGGCCGCCGCGTTCAAGGAGGCCGTGCTCATCGTCCCGAAGATTGTCGGGCAGATGGTGCAGGTGCTGGGCGGGCTGGTCGTGGGCAAGGTGTCGCCCAGCACGATTGGCGGCCCCATCATGATGTACCAGCTGGCCGCCAAGAGCGCCGAGCAGGGCCTGGACAGCTTCCTCAACCTGATGGCCATCATCTCCATCAACCTGGGCGTGATGAACCTGCTGCCCATCCCGGTGCTGGACGGCTTCCACCTCCTGTCCGCGGCGTGGGAGGGCATCCGCCGCCGCCCCATCCCCGTGCGCGTGCGCGAGGTGGCGAACATGGTGGGCCTGGCGCTGCTCATCCTGCTCATGCTGCTGGCCGTGACCAACGACGTGACCCGCTAGCCGAGGTGATGATGCGAGGACGGACCGCGCTCCTGCTCCTGGGGATGGGATTGTGCGCTGGCTGCGCGACGCGCGCGGCGAAGCCCCAGCCGCCGGAGCCCGCCTCCGGCGGCGACGAGGGCACCCCGGTCACCCGCCGGAAGAACATGCCGCGCAACTACCTGGGCGAGGGGCTCGCGTCCTTCTACGGCCCCGGCCTCCACGGCCAGCGCACCGCCAGCGGGGAGAAGTTCAACCAGAACGCCTTCACCGCCGCGCACCGCACGGAGCGCTTCGGATCGTGCGTGAAGGTGATGAACATGGAGAACGGCCGCCAGGTGGAGGTGCGCGTCAACGACCGCGGCCCCTTCGTGGACGGCCGCATCATCGACGTGTCGAAGGCCGCCGCGAAGGCGCTGGGCATGCTGGACAAGGGCCTGGCGCGCGTGCGGCTGTACCGGTGCGGGAGCGACCGCGTGTCGCAGGTGCCGGTGGAGTTCTGGGCCGCCGTGGCCTGAGTGCCTTGAAACGAAAGAAGGGATGTCGCCTGTGTTGCTCGCGCTGGACACCTCCACGCTGACGCTGTCGCTTGCCCTGGTGGAACGCCACGGGGACGCCGTGCGCGCCGTGGAGCACGTGGTGGTGCCTCCGCCGGACAAGCAGAGCGAGGTCCTCCCCGGCATCGTCGGGGAGCTGCTCCAGCGCCACGGGCTGAAGCTCCAGGACCTGGAGGGGCTGGCCGTGGGCCTGGGGCCGGGCTCCTTCACCGGCCTGCGCATCGGCCTGGCCACGGTGAAGGCGCTGGCGTACGCCACGGGCCTCAAGGTGGCTGGCGCGTCGTCCCTGGCGGCGGTGGCGCTGGAGGGCCCGGAGGGCGTGCCGCTGTTCTGCCTCGCCGTGGCGCGCAAGGACGACCTCTACCTGGGCGCCTACCGCCGCGTGGGCCACGTCGTGGAGGCGCTGGCGCCGGAGACGGCCATGCCGCCGGAGGAGGTGGCCGAGCGCATGGCCGCCGAACCGCGGGCCGTGGCGCTGGGCCCGGCGCTCGCGGACTACCGCCCCGCGCTGGAGAAGCACGGCGTCGCGCCGCACCGGCTGTTGTCCGGCCCGGCCTTCCCGTCCGCGGTGGAGGTGGGGCGGCTGGCGAGGCTGCCGGAGGCGTACTCGCAGGAGGCGCTCTTCGCCCTGGAGCCGCACTACGTCCGCGCGTCCGAGCCGGAGCGCAATCCGAAGTTCCCGCCGCTGCCGGGCCCGGCGCCCACGGCGCGGCTGAAGGAAGACTGAAGCCTCCGCCCCAAGGGCGCTTCGTCGTGCTCGCACGGGCGGGGGCGCTGACGTAAAGGAGCCCCGCATGAGAGAGAACCTTCGGATTGGCGTGGTGGGCGCCACGGGCGTGGTGGGCCGCGAGGTGCTGGCGAACCTGTACGCGCGCGACGTGCCGGTGGAGCAGGTGCAGGCCTTCGGTTCGGAGCGCTCCAAGGGCCTGGAGGTGGAGTACGGCGAGGACACGCTGGAGGTGGAGCGCGCCTCGGCGGACGCCTTCCGGGGCCTCCACGTCGTGCTGCTGGCCACGCCGGCGGAGGCCTCCCGCACGCTGGCCCCGGCCGCGCAGGCCGCGGGCGCGTGGGTGGTGGACGCGAGCTCCGCCTTCCGCGGTGACGGCAACGTGCCGCTGATCCTCCCGGGCTTCAACACGGAGGCCCTGGGGCCGGGCTTCAGCTTCAAGGGCCGCGTGGTGAGCCTGCCGGGCATCGTCACCAGCGCCGCCGTACACCTGGTGGAGCCGCTGCGCCGCGCGTTCGGCGTGGTGCGCGCGCAGGTGACGGCGATGATGGGCGTGTCCAGCGCGGGCGTGCGCGGCATCGCGGAGCTGGAGAAGCAGACCGCGGACCTCCTGTCCGGCCGCGAGCCGGAGCCGCAGGCCTTCCCGCACCGCGTGGGCTTCAACCTGGTGCCCCAGGTGGGCGGCTTCATGGTGAACAGCCCGTGGACGGAGGAGGAGGGCGGCTGGACGCTGGAGGCCGCGCGCCTCTTCGCCGCCCTGGGGGAGACGCCCGTGCTGGCCGGCACCGCCGTGCAGGTGCCCACCTTCCACGGCCACGGCCTCGTCGTGAACGTGCAGTTGAAGAAGGCCGGCCCGGTGGAGCAGGTGCGAGCCGCGCTGAAGACGTCGCCCTCGCTGAAGGTGCTGGATGCCCCCGGCGAGCGCGTCTACCCCATGCCCATGCTGGTGATGAGCGACCCGGCCGTCCACGTGGGCCGGGTGCGCGCCTTCCCCCAGGCCCCGGAGTGGGTGACGCTCTTCGCGTCCGTGGACAACGCCGGGCGGGCCGCCGCCCACCTGGTGGACGCGGGCCTCAAGCTGGCGGAACGCCCCGCCTGACAATTTGGCAAAGCCCCCGGGGACGCCTTGCCTGTTTGGCGCGCGAAGGCGTCAGAACCGGGGGGTTTTCTTGGGGAACAGGGCGTCTGGATGGGGGTTGAGGGTGGCCCCGCCCTTGCTAGCCTCTGGCCCATCCATGCGCCTCCCTTTCATTGGCCTCCTGCTCTTCGCCTCCACGGCCGTGGCCCAGGTGCCCGCGGTGCAGTTCACGAGTGCGTCCACCAGTGGAACGTCCCTGGTCCTCCTGATCCCCCAGTCGGACTGTGCGACGCCGCGGCGCTTCAACTTCACGCGCTCCGGGAAGCCCTGTGAGGAGTCGCTCTATATCTACGTGACCACCAACAGTTGCGGCACGAAGCCGCAGCCCGGGGATTTGACGCTGGCGACCTTCAGCGCGTCGGACACGACGCAAACCGGGACCGTGTCCTTCACCGTGGCGGACCTGCTCGCGGCGCACAATGCCGCGGACGCGGGCACCCCGTTGACCTGCGACACCAAGCTCGAGAAGACCTTCAACCTCTGCGCGTCGGCCCGGAGGACCGACACCGGCGGATTCAACTGTCAGACGACTTTCTCGAGCGTGGGGACGCCGGCCTTCGTGGTGAAGTACGACCCGGTTGAGCCCAACCCCCCCACCATCGCCAAGGTCATCGTCCGGGACTCGGCGCTGTCGGTGCAGGTGGATGGCGCGGAGACTGGCTCCACCATCGCGGTGGAGGCCGCGATGGTGGCCACGGCGGGCACCGACGCGGGCACGGAGGGGGATGCCGGCACGGAGGAGGATGCTGGGACGGACGCGGATGCTGGGACGGACGCGGGCACGGACGTGGATGCGGGCACGGACGTGGACGCGGGCATGGACGACGCTGGGGCGGGGCTGGTGGGCGCAATGGCGCTGCAGGGCACCACGGGGCCGGTGACGCGCGTCACCAAGGCGGCCGGCGAGGGCAACGTCGTCATCAGCGGCCTCACGAATGGCGTGACGTACCGGCTCCAGGCGACCATCATCGACGCCGCGGGCAACGTGAGCGACGGGTCCGCCCAGGTGGACGCGACGCCCGTGAAGAGCAATGGCTTGTTCGACGCGTACAAAGATGCTGGCGGCGAGGAGAGCGGCGGGTGTGCCGCGACCGGTGGCGGCATCGCGGGTGGCGCGGTGCTGGCCGCGCTGGGCATCTGGTGGTCGTCTCGGAGGAAGGTGTCATGAGCAGCAGGGCTGTGGGCCTGGGAGTCGCGGCGCTTCTCTTGGCGGTACCGGCGGTGGCGCAGGAGGTGACGGCCCCGACGCGCTCGCCGCGCACCGGCGCGGTCATCTTCCGTGGCGGCGCCTACAAGCCGCGCATCGACAGCGAGAAGGCCCTGGGCGGCAAGACGCCGTACAAGGACACCTTCGGTGACGCGTCGCTCCTGCTCATCGAGGCGGAGATCCAGCGCTTCTTCTACCAGGGCGTCGGCACGGCGGGCCTGGGACTGAGCCTGGGCTACGGGGAGAAGTACGCGGACGCGAAGCTGGATAACGGCTCGGCGGCGGCGGACAAGGCGGCGCTGAAGGTGCTGCCCATCCAGGTCAACGCCTTCTACAAGTTCGACTACGCGGCCTTCCGCTGGGGCATCCCGCTGGTGCCGTACGCCAAGCTGGGGCTCGTCTACACCCCGTGGTGGATGACGGCGGGCAGCGCCACGGAGGTGGTGGGTGACAGCAAGGGCAGTGGCGGCAAGTGGGGCTGGGCGGGGACCGCGGGCGTGTCGTTCCTCCTGGACGTGCTGGAGCCGCGCTTCGCGCGCGACTTCGACTCGGACCTGGGCGTGAACCACTCGTACCTCTTCGCCGAGTACACGCACGCGGATGTGAACAACTTCGGCGGCAAGGGCCTGGACCTGGGCAGCCGGCGCTGGATGTTCGGTCTGGCGTTGGACTACTAACCGAACGGCCCATGGCCTCCCGACCCCGCCCGCTCCCGTCCCCGCTTCGCCGTCTCCTCCTGCTGGCCGCCGTCGGGCTCGCGGCCGCCGGCTGCCGGAGCGTGAGGCCGGACCTGGGGCCGGAGCGCACGCTGGAGGCGGGAGTGCCGGAGGCCTTCGGCTCCTCCGCTGCGAAGGCGCCCTCCGTCACCTGGGACTTCGGGGACGGCACGCCGCCCCAGACGGCGCCGGGCGTGAAGCACGCGTGGGCCACCGCCGGCCGCTACACGGTGCGGGCGCTGGACGGGGACAAGGAGCTGGCCCGGGTGGTGCTCACCGTGGTGCCGCGCCCGGTCTTGCGCGCGGTGCCCGAGGACGCGCAGACGGTGCTGTGGGTGCCCCGCCTGCGCGGCAACGTGGAGGGGCTGGTGGGCTTCTACGGGCGGCTGGTGGGCGAAGCCAACGCGAGCCGCACGCTGGAGGACACGCCGCTCGTGCCGCTGCTCCTGCGCGGCCTCTCGGCCGGCCCCTCGGAGGTGGATCCCGAGGAGGGCTTCGGCTTCTTCATCCTGCCGGACTTCGACGGCGTGGTGGCGCTGCTGGGCGTGACGGATTCGAGGGCGGCGCTCGCGGCCGTGGCGCGCGAGCTGCGCGAGGCCGGACATCACGTGCTGCCCCGCGAGGACGGCAGCGCGCGCGTGGACCCGGCGGACGGCGGCCGGTCCATGCTGCTGTTCGCGGACCGGGGCTACGTGTACCTCGCGGTGCCGGACTCGCCGGAGCCGCCGGCGCCCGGGGAGACGGTGAAGGCGCTCGCGGTGGAGGAGGCGCCGGACGTGGAGCATGTGCGCCGCCGGGTGGAGACGCTGTCCGGGCCGGGCATCTCCGAGAACGCGCTCCTGGGCGAGCTGCGCGGCAAGGTGCGCGACGGCAGCGTGTTCCTCTTCTCCTCGCCGCCGGTGCCGGAGGCGGAGAAGGAGGACATGCCGGTGCGCGGCTTCTTCGGCGCGGTCGCGGTGCAGGCGGACCAGGCGGAGCTGGACGGCTTCCTGTCCTCGTCCCGGCCGCTGCTGGGCGGCACGAAGGGGCCGGCCTCGGGGCTGCTGGGGCGCGCGGCGGTGGGGCCGGTGGCGGCGGCGCAGCTGTCGGTGCCTCCGGAGGAGCTGGCGCGGCTGGTGTTCGGCTCGCCGGGGTCGCCCCGGCGGCAGCGGACGCTGGAGCGCTGGCGCACGCAGGGGCTGGACGCGGAGCCGCTCCTGAAGGCGCTGCGCGGCGACGTGGCCATGCTCGTCTACTTCAACGCGGCGGCCTTCTTCCAGAGCTTCATCCGGGATCAGCACCCGGCGCCCAAGGGCACGGTGGTGATGGAGGCGGGCCTCAACTCGGTGCAGCCGGTGCAGCAGCTCATCCAGAAGCAGCTGCAGGACAACGGGCTCGTCTTCCAGAAGGAGGCGCAGGACAGCACCACGCGCTTCCGCACGCGGCTCCTGGAGCAGCCGGTGTCGCTCACCCTCAGCCCGGAGCGCGCCACGCTGGAGGCCGGTGAGGTGCTCACCGGGCGCGAGCTGGGGGACGTGGGCACGACGCTGCGCACGCGCTTCGGCGCGGAGGCGTTCGGCCCGGGCCACCTGTCGCTGATGGTGGACATGGGGCGGCTTCGGGCGGACCTCGCCGGGGTGCGCTCGGTGCCGGGCGTGAACGGGGCGAAGCTCCTGGCGAGCCAGGTCTTCGTGTCGGCGCTGCTGGAGCGGCTCACGCCGTTCGAATACGGGTTCCTCGACTTCGCCCCCGTGGAGGGGGGCGGCCGGCTCCAGGGCCGCATCGTGCTGCGCGAGCGCTAGGATTCACGCCAGGAGGCATCAGGCCATGCCCGTGACGGTGCTGTACTTCGCCGCGGCCCGCGAGCTCGCGGGCCTGTCCCGTGAGTCGCTGGACGTGCCGCCCGGGGCGCGCGTCTCGGATGTGCTCTCGCTGCTCGCGGCGAAGCACCCGCCGCTGGCGCCGCTGTTGCCGCACCTGCGCGTGGCGGTGCAGCAGCAGTTCGTGAAGCTGGACTCGCCGGTGTCGCCGGACGCGGAGCTGGCGCTGATTCCGCCGGTGGCGGGCGGGGCGCCGGCGCGCTTCGCGGTGGTGGGCCGGCCGCTCCAGCTGTCGGAGGTGGTGGACGCGGTGGCCTCGGTGGGCGCGGGCGGGCTGGTGACGTTCTCCGGCGCCGTGCGAGACCAGACGAAGGGCCGGCGCGTGCTGCGCCTGGAGTACGAGGCCTACGCGCCCATGGCGGAGGCGAAGCTCGCGGAGATTGGCGACGAGGTGGCCCGCACGTGGCCGGGGACGCGGCTGGCCATCGTGCACCGCGTGGGCACCCTGGTACCGGGCGAGCTGGCCGTCGTCATCGCCGCGGCCTCCGCGCACCGCAAGGAGGCCTTCCTGGGCTGCGAGTACGCCATCGAGCGGCTCAAGCAGGACGTGCCCATCTGGAAGAAGGAGTTCTTCGAGGACGGCGAGGTCTGGGTGGGCCTGGGGCCCTGAGCTAGCGCACGCCGAAGCTCGCCGGGACGGTGACGCGTGCGCCGCCGTCCTGCTGCTGCGCGGCGCGCTCGGCCTCCGTCAGCGGCTTGAGCGGCTGATCCAACCCCAGGGCCTTGCGCCGCGCCTCTTCCTTGTCGTGGGCCACCTGCAGCGCTCGCGCGTTGTTCGCGGCGATGCGCGCCGGGTTCGGCCCCATGGCGAGGAAGGCGATGGGCGCGCTCAGGAAGAGGATGGCCACGGTGATGAGCCAGGCCACGTCCCGCGCGCGGAAGCGGCCCGCGCGCTCCTTCACCACCGACGGCTGCACGAGCAGCCGCAGCTCGCCCTCCATGAGGCGCAGCGTGGTGCCCTCGTGCAGCTCCACCGCCGCGCGGCCCGGCGCGCCCGTCAGCTCCTCCGGGCCCACCGGGTGGAAGTCCGCGCCCTGGATGCTCTTCTCCACGCGCGCGGACGGCGGCACGTGGATGCGCCAGCCCTTCGGGGTGCGCTCGGCCAGGAGGAATGGCTCCTCCGGCAGCGTGAAGCCGTAGAGGGGCAGGGGGGCTGCCTCGTCCGGCGCGGCGTGGACCTGGCCCCGCTCAGGGCCGTAGCTCCAGGCCTCCGCCAGGGAGGTGCCCCAGTACAGCTCGCAGAAGAGTCCGCCGTCCGCCACCGGGGCGGAGCGCGTGGAAGGCGTGGACATGGCGGGCCGGAGCATAAGGCCTTCGCGGCCGCCCGGCCCGGCTTCGTGGGACGCGACGTCCCCTGGATGACGGGCGGCCTGCTCTTCAGGCGCCCGTCAGCTCCTTGAGCAGCGTCTCCAGCGTCTCGAAGTGCAGCGGCTTCACCAGGTGCGCGTCGAAGCCCGCGGCCCTGGAGCGCTGCCGGTCCGACTCCTGGCCATACCCCGTCACCGCCACCAGCTTGAGCGAGCGGGGATCCTCCTGCTGGCGCAGCAGCCGGGCCAGCTCGTAGCCATCCATCACCGGCAGGCCGATGTCCAGGAGCGCGATCTCCGGGCGGAAGGCCTTCGCCGCCTCGAGGCCGCTGGGGCCGTCGTAGGCGACATGCGTCGTGCAGCCCAGGAACTCCAACGACTCGGAGAGCACGTCCGCGGCGTCCCGGTTGTCGTCCACGATGAGCACGCGCGCGCTCACGGAGGCGGGCTCCTGGGGGACGTGCGCGCCGGGCTGCGGTGGGGGCAGCGCGGCGGGGACCTCCGCCTCCAGCGCGGGCAGCCGCACCGTGAAGGTGCTGCCGCGGCCCCGGCCGGCGCTGTGCGCGCTGATGGTGCCTTCGTGCAGCGTCACCAGGCTGCGCGCGATGGCGAGCCCCAGCCCCAGGCCGCCCTGGGAGCGGTCCAGGGCCTGGTGCTCCTGCACGAAGAGGTCGAACACGCGCGGCAATATCTCCGGCGCGACGCCCACGCCGGTGTCGCGCACGCTGATGACCAGCTCCCGGCCCTCGCGCGTGCCCGTCACCGCGAGGAAGCCGCCCGGCTCCGTGTACTTGGCGGCGTTGGTGAGCAGGTTGGCGAACACCTGGGCCAGCCGCGTGGGGTCGCCGTTCAGGTCCGTGCCGCGCTCGGGCAGGTCCACCTCCAGCGTGTGCTGGCGCTGCTCGATGAGCGGGCTGACCTGCTCAATGGCCTTGGCCAGCACGTCGGCGAGCGTGATTCGCTCGCGCTTGAGGGTGACCTTGCCCCGGGTGACGCGGCTGACGTCCAGCAGGTCGTCCACCATGCGCACCAGGTGCGTCACCTGCCGCTCGATGAGCGTGCGCTCGCGCTCCGCGGCCGTCTCGCCGCGCAGGCGCATGAGCTGGAGCGCGGTGAGGATGGGGGCCAGGGGGTTGCGCAGCTCGTGGCCGAGCATCGCGAGGAACTCGTCCTTGGCGCGGTTTGCGGACTCCGCCTCGCGCCGCGCGGTGGCCAGCTCCGTCACGTCGAAGACGACCACGATGATGCTGTCCACCTGGCCCTTCGCGTCGCTCATGGGCTGGTAGACGAAGTCGAAGAACACCTCGCGCGCGGACTGGTCGGGGCCGTCGTTGAAGACGACGCGCAGGGAGCGCCCGATGTACGGCTCTCCCGTCGTGAAGACGCCGTCCAGCAGCTCGTAGATGCCCTGGTGGGCCAGGTCCGGCAGGGCGTCGCGGATGGGCTTGCCCGCCAGGTCGCGGTGCGCGACGAGCTTGAGGTAGTTCTCGTTGGCGAACTCGTAGACGTGGTCCGGGCCCCGCAGGATGGCGATGCCCACGGGCGCGTGCTGGAAGATGCGCGCCATCCGCTCGCCGTGCGCGGCCTCCAGCTTGCGCAGGCGGGAACGGGTGAGCTGCGCGGTGACGCGCGAGAGCAGGTCGCGCGTGGAGAAGGGCTTCACCAGGTAGTCGTCCGCGCCCGCGGCGAGCCCCTCCTCCTGGGCCTCCTCGCCCGCGCGGGCGGACAGCAGGATGACGGGCACCGTCCGGGTGCGCTCGTCGGCGCGCAGGGCCTGGAGCAGCGCGAAGCCGTCCAGCCGGGGCATCATCACGTCGGACAGGATGAGGTCCGGGGGGCGGGCCCGCGCCGCCTGGAGCGCGGCCTCGCCATCCGCCACCGCCTCCACCGTCCAGTGGGCGCCCAGCAGCCGGCACACGTACTCGCGCATGTCCGCGTTGTCGTCCGCGAGCAGCACGCGGGCGCGCTCCTCCATGCCCGGCGAGGCCGCGTCGAGCGACGACGCTTCATCCCCCTCGCCCGGCCGGGGCGAGGCGTTCGCCAGCCAGCCCAGGGCGTCGCGCACGTAGGGGTCCGCGCTCGCGGGCAGCGAACGCTGGCTCTTCGTGGCCGTCACGTGCTCTGGCGGCAGGTGCGCGAAGCCCGTGGGGATGCGCACGGTGAAGGTGGTGCCGCGGTCCAGCTCGCTCTCGACGGTGAGCGCTCCCCCGTGCAGCCGCACCAGCTCGTGCACCAGCGCCAGGCCGATGCCGGACCCTTCGTGCGAGCGCGCGCGGACGCCGTGGACGCGGTGGAAGCGCTCGAAGAGGCGGGGCAGCTCGTGCGCGGGGATGCCGGTGCCGGTGTCGCTGACCCGCAGCTCGATGTGCCCGTCCCGCACGGCCTGCGCCACGGTGATGGTGCCGGTGAAGGTGAACTTCAGCGCGTTGGAGACGAGGTTGAGGACGATCTTCTCCCACATCTCGTGGTCCACCCACGCCGGCTCCGGCAGGGGCGGGCAGTCCACCTCGAGCACCAGCCCCGCGCGCTCGATGGCGGAGCGGAAGGCGCTGGCGAGCCCGGTGGTGAGCGCGGCCAGGTCGGTGGGCTCGTAGGCGGCGCGCACGCGCCCGGCCTCGATGCGCGCGAAGTCCAGCAGCGTGTTGACCAGCTTGCGCAGGCGCACGGCGTTGCGGTGCACCGTCTCCAGCGCGTCGCCCTGGAGCGCGCGCTCGGGGCTGGCGAGGGCGTCCTCGGTGGGGCCCAGCAGGAGCGTGAGCGGCGTGCGCAACTCGTGGCTGATGTTGCTGAAGAAGGCCGTCTTCGCGCGGTCGAGCGCGGCGAGCGCCTCCGCGCGCAGGCGCTCGTCCTGATAGGCGCGCGCGTTGGCGACGGTGGCCGCGACGTGCTCGGCGGTGGCCTGGAAGAAGGCGTGGTAGGGGGCGTCCAGGAGCCGCCGGGGGCTGACGCCACCCACGAGGAAGCCGGCGGGCCGCGACTGTCCCGGCCGCGTCAGCGCGCGCACCACGGCGAGCGACGGCGGCGTGCCCCAGCGGCCGCCGGGCAGGGCGGAGAGGCGCGCGCCCACGTCCTTCACCACGACGGCGTCGCCGGTGAGCGCGGCCTCGGCGAAGGGCCAGTCGGTGCCGGCCCCGGCGGACAGCGACTGGCGCACGGGCAGCGCGGCCAGGACCGCGTCGGGCAGCCGGCTGCCGCCCGCCAGGTGGACGGTGTCGCCGTCCGCGTCCAGCAGGTAGAGCAGGGAGAACGGCAGGTCCAGGTCGTTCTCCGCGAGCACGGCCAGGCTGGCCTGACACGCCTGCTCCGGGGACTTCGCGTCGGCGGAGCGGGCCGCCAGGTCGCGCAGCATGCGCAGCTGCCGCTCGTGCTGCACCTGCTGCGTCGTCTCGCGCACGGTGACGAGCACGCCTCCCACGTCGCCCTGCTCGTCCGGGATGGGGCTGTACGAGAACGTGTGGAACGTCTCTTCGATGAACCCGCGGCTGTTGAGGAACAGCTCCAGGTTCTCGCTCCAGGTGGCGGGGCCGCCGCCCAGCACGCTGCGCGCCATGGGGCCGACGACGTCCCAGATCTCCGACCAGACCTGCTCCCCCGGCGCGCCCAGGGAGCCGGGGTGCTTGTGGCCGAGCACCGGCCGGTACGCGTCGTTGTAGACCTGGATCATCTCCGGGCCCCACCACATGAGCATGGGGAACCGGTTGTGGAGGACGACGCCCACCATCGTCTTCAGGCTCACGGGCCAGTCGCGCGACGGGCCCAGCGGCGTGCGGGACCAGTCCATTGAGCGGACCAGCTCGCCCATCTCGCCACCTCCCGCGAAGTGGCGCTCCTCGGAAGAGGGGATGGACGGCGAGGGGGACTGGGACATTCGGGGCTCGGGGGAGGGTGTGCGCGATGGGAGGTGACCCTGGGTTGTATTGGCGCACGTATGGCCGTGCAATCAACGGGGTTGATTGCAACCGTGCAGCATCCGCCATTGCGTGGGGCTCCGCCTCCAGGACGGAAGACAGCGGGGCAGGCGTGCGGATGCCTCAGGGAGGCGCGGGCGTCACGACGCGGGGCAGGCCCGCATCGGGTGCGGGGGGCGCGGCAGCGGTCATGGGCGCGCCCGCATCCTGTCCCTGGGGAACGCTGGCAGCCATGGAAGTGCCCGCGTCCTCGGCATGCGGAGGCGGTGCGGCGGCAGCCGTGCCCGCGTCCTGCCTGGGAGGGACGCGGGCCGTCGCGTCCGTGCCCGCATCCGGAGCCGCGACCGCCGGAGCGACGCCCACGCGCACTCCCGCATCCGGGACCGGCGGCACGGCGGCTGCCGTCGGCTTCGGAGCTCCCTGCGCGACGCCCGCCGAGCGGAGCACGCCCGCGTCCGGAGCCGCCGGTGCCGACGTGGCGACGGGGGCGGCCATCGGGGCCTGCGGTGTCGCGGACGACGGCAGCGCACGGACGATCTCCGCGCCCGCGGTGGCCACGATGCCAATGGACAGGAAGAGGAACCCGGCCGTCTGCGCCACCGTCTCCACGCGCGGCGGGATGCGCCGTCCGCTCACCGCCTCGATGGCGAGCAGCAGCACCCGGCCCCCATCCAGCCCTGGCACCGGCACCAGCGTCAGCATCGCCAGCGCCACGGAGGCCGCGACCAGCGCGCGCACCAGCGCATCCAGCCCGGACGCCGTGGACGACGCGACGTCGGAGGACTCCTGGCGCATCAGCGCGCCCGGCCCGGCCTTGCCCGCGACCTCCGGCCCGCGCACCATCGCCAGCAGCGTGGTCAGCGCCTCGGTCGCCACGCGCCGGGTGTGCACCAGCGACTGGGTGAGGGCCTCGCCGGGCTCATGCGTGCGGAAGACGTACTGCTGGCTCACGCCGATGCGCCCCGCGCCGCGCTCGTCCGCCCGGGGCCGCACCGTCACCTTGCGCGGCTCGCCGTAGCGGTCCACGGACAGCTCCAGCTGCCCGCCCACGCCGTCCGCCACCCGCGCGACGAAGTCCGACCAGCTCGCCAGCGGCTTGCCGTCCACCGCCACCAGCTTGTCGCCGGGGAGCAGCTGCGCGCGCGCCGCCTCCGAACCCGGCACCACCGTGCCCACCGTCAGCGGCACCACCACGTGCGTCCCCGACGAATACAGCGCGAAGAGCAGCCCCAGCGCGACGGCGTAGTTCGCCAGCGGCCCCGCCAGGATGATGGCCATCCGCTTGAGCGGCCCCAGCGTGCCGAACCCGGACGTGTCCTCCTCCGCGGAGCGGTGCGGGTTCATCCCCTGCAGGTTCGCGGACGCGCCCAGCGGCACCGCGCCCAGCACGAACTGCGTCCCGCCCAGCCGGAACGACAGGAGCGGCGGCCCGATGCCCACGGTGAAGCGCGGCACCCGCACGCCCAACAGGCGCGCGGCCACCAGGTGCCCCAGCTCGTGGACGATGAGCAGCGCTCCGAGCGCCAGCAGGACGAAGAGGTAGTGCATCCGTGGTCGTCCGCGTGCGCCTACAGCTTGCGGCGCTTCCCCGTGCGCTTGTACGTCAGGTAGTCGGACAGGATGGTCCCGTGGTCGAAGCACAGGTCCTTGGGCAGCGCGTCCACGGAGAACGTCTTCGCCTCCGCCGCGTCGTCCGCGCCGACCGGCTCGCCCGTCGCCTTCGCGATGAACACCGTCGACAGGGTGTGCTGGCGCGGATCCCGCTTCGGATCCGAGTAGGTGAAGAACTGCTCCGTCAGCTCGACGTCCAGCCCCGTCTCCTCCTTGGCCTCGCGGATGGCCGCCTTGTCCAGGGGCTCGCCCTCGTCCACGAAGCCGCCCGGCAGCGCCCAGCCCACGGGCGGGTTCGCGCGGCGGATGAGCACGATGCGCTCTCCGGACAACTCGATGATGCAGTCCACGGTGGGTTTGGGGTTGCGGTATTCAGGCATGGCGTCGCACTCTACCCAAAGCCCCCGGGCGAGCGCCCGTTCCGGATGCCTCCCAGGGGCGATGGTGCGTGCCGTGTCTACCCTGCGACGCCTCTGCCTCCCCGTCGTCCTGGCCTCCGTCCTGACAGGCTGCCTGCCCTACAGCCAGAACCAGGGCGAGTACGAGCTGCGTCCCACGGAGACGCTGCGCGACGACTGCGGCCTCCTGGAACAGTTCGAGGGCAACCTGCAGCTGAACCTCCAGATCTCCGGACGCGTGGTACGCGCGGACTTCGGCGTGGAGAACATGCAGCTCATCGGCTACTTCCTGGAGGACGATGAGGCCTTCACCGCCGACGGCAGCGTGGCCAACGTCAGCACCACCGTCGACGGGACGAACGAGTGCCTGCTCGACCAGGTCCGCGTGCACCTGGACGCGACGACGCTGTGCTCCACGGAGTTCAGTGGACAACTGCGGCTCGCGTATGACGCCAGGAACAACCCCGGCTGCACCTGCGAGCTGTGGTTCCGCTTCGACGGCGTTCAGGGGAACACCCGCTGCGAAGGGAACCCTTGAGATAGCCAGAGGGGCTTCCTACAACAGGAGGGCTGTTCCCACGCACCATCTGGAGGGACGCCCATGTCCGCCCCGCAGGGAATCGACTCGCTCCTGACCGAGTCCCGCGTCTTCCCCCCGTCCGAGGACTTCTCCCGGCGGGCCCACATCCGCAGCATGCAGGACTACCAGCGGCTGTGGGACGAAGCCGCGAAGGATCCGGACACGTACTGGGGCGCCCGCGCCCGCGAGGAGCTCTACTGGAAGGAGCCCTTCCAGACGGTGCTGGACTGGAAGCCGCCCCACGCGCGCTGGTTCGTCGAGGGGAAGACCAACCTCGCCTACAACTGCCTGGACCGGCACCTGCCGAAGTTGAAGGACAAGCCCGCCATCCTCTTCGAGGGCGAGCCGGGCGACCGCCGCGTCCTCACCTATGGCGAGCTGTCCCGGCAGGTGAACCGGCTGGCCAACGGCCTCAAGTCGCTGGGTGTGAAGAAGGGTGACCGCGTGGGCATCTACCTGCCCATGGTGCCGGAGGCCGCCGTCGCGATGCTGGCGTGCGCGCGGCTGGGCGCGGTGCACTCGGTGGTGTTCGGCGGCTTCTCCGCGGAGGCGCTCCAGGACCGCATGAAGGACGCGGGCGCGAAGGTGCTGCTCACCGCGGACGGCGGCTGGCGCAAGGGCGCGGTGGTGCCGCTGATGAATAACGTGGAGGCCGCGCTCCCGAACGCCCCCAGCATCGAGAAGGTCGTCGTCCTCACCCGCACCGGCGACGGCCGGCTGCCCGAAGGCCCGAAGTTCGTGGCGTGGGACGCGCTGGTGAAGGGCCAGTCCGACGTCTGCGAGCCGGAGTGGGTGGAGAGCGAGCACCCGCTGTTCATCCTCTACACGTCCGGCTCCACCGGGAAGCCCAAGGGCGTGCTGCACACCACGGCCGGCTACGCGGTGAACGCGTCGCTCACCACGCGCTGGGTGTTCGACCTGCGCGACGACGACGTCTACTGGTGCACCGCGGACGTGGGCTGGGTGACGGGCCACACCTACGTCGTCTACGGCCCGCTGATGAACGGCGTCAGCACCATCATCTACGAGGGCGCGCCCACGCAGCCGGGGCCGGACCGCTTCTGGGACATCATCGAGCGCTACAAGGCCACCATCCTCTACACCGCGCCCACCGCCATCCGCGCCTTCATGCGCCTGGGCGATGCGCCGGTGAAGAAGCACGACCTGTCCTCGCTGCGGCTGTTGGGCAGCGTGGGCGAGCCCATCAACCCCGAGGCGTGGATGTGGTACCGCGACGTCATCGGCGGTGGGCGGTGCCCCGTCGTGGACACGTGGTGGCAGACGGAGACGGGCAGCATCATGATCTCCCCGCTGCCCGGCGCCACGCCCACCAAGCCCGGCTCGGCCACCTTCCCGCTGCCCGGCATCCACGCGGAGATCCTGGACCGCGACGGCAAGCGCGTGGCGAAGGGGCAGGGCGGGCTGCTCTTCGTGACCCGGCCCTGGCCGTCCATGCTGCGCACCGTGTACGGGGATCCGGAGCGCTACGTGAGCACGTACTTCAGCGAGCTGCCCGGCATGTACTTCACCGGTGACGGCGCCCGCACGGACAAGGACGGCTACGTGTGGCTGCTGGGGCGCGTGGACGACGTGGTGAACGTGGCGGGCCACCGCCTGGGCACCGCGGAGGTGGAGAGCGCGCTCGTGGCGCACCCGAAGGTCTCCGAGGCCGCCGTGGTGGGCCGCCCGGATGACCTGAAGGGCACGGCGCTCGTGGCGTTCGTGACGCTCAAGCAGGGCAACGCTCCCTCGGACGCGCTCAAGAAGGAGCTGGCCACGCACGTGGGCAAGGAGATTGGCGCCATCGCGCGGCCGGATGTGATCCGCTTCGCGGAAGGGCTGCCCAAGACGCGCTCCGGGAAGATCATGCGCCGGCTCCTGCGCGACGTGGCCGCGGACAAGCAGTCCACGCAGGACACCTCCACCCTGGAGGACCTCAACGTGCTGGCGGCGCTGCGCCAGGGCGACGAGTAGCCTCCGGGTACTCCAGCGGCCGCTCCCTCAAGCGTCCTTCGGGTCCTTGGTGGGGCGGCCGTACTTGTCCTTCATCTGCGCGCGGTCCGCCTTGCTCCACCAGATGCGGGAGCTCCAGAGGGCGGGGCCCAGCACGACCGTGAGGACGAAGAACACCACCAGGCCCACCACGATCTCCGTCACGTCTACCTCCCAAGGGACGCCCGGGGGTCGGAAGGCCCCGGGCAGGCAAAGCGCAACCCTAGCGTCCCCGCGCGGCGGGGGCCATCGCGCGGGGGGGCCGGGAAGTAGCGCGGCGTTCGCGGGCCATCGGCTTCACGCATGGTGCCTGTGGCAGGGCTTCGGGCCCGGGGACCGGACGGCCGGGCAACCTGCCCGGGCGGGCAGCGGGCGACGGTCCTGCTAGATTGCGCCGCCATGAACCGACTCCCCTCGACCCTCCTCACCGCGCTGCCGCTGACGGCGGTGCTCGTGGCCCCCGTCGTCGCGGACGCCTGCACCAGCATGCTGGTGACCAAGGGCGCCACGACGGATGGCTCCACGTTCATCACCTACGCGGCGGACGCGCACGAGCTGTACGGTGAGCTGTATTACACGCCCGCGCGCCGCCACGCGGCGGGCGCCATGCGCGACGTCGTGGAGTGGGACTCGGGCAAGTTCCTGGGCCGCATCCCGCAGCCGGCCTCCACCTATTCGGTGGTGGGCAACATGAACGAGCACCAGCTGTCCATCAGCGAGTCCACCTTCACGGGCCGCAAGGAGCTGGAGGGCCCCGCGGGCATCATCGATTACGGCTCGCTCATCTACATCGCGCTGGAGCGCGCGAAGACGGCGCGCGAGGCCATCCAGGTGATGACGGACCTGGTCGCCCAGTACGGCTACGCGTCCACCGGTGAGACGTTCTCCATCGCCGACCCGAAGGAGGCGTGGATCCTGGAGATGATCGGCAAGGGCGAGGGGCAGAAGGGCGCGGTGTGGGTGGCCCGCAAGCTGCCGGACGGCTACATCTCCGCGCACGCCAACCAGTCGCGCATCCGCCAGTTCCCGCTCAACGACAGCGCCACCACGCTGTACTCGCCGGACGTCATCTCCTTCGCGCGCGCGAAGGGCTGGTACTCGGGCGCGGACAAGGACTTCAGCTTCGCGGACACGTACCACCCGCTGGACTTCGGCGGGCAGCGCTTCAGCGAGGCGCGCGTGTGGAGCATCTTCCGCCGCGCAGCCCCGTCCCTGAAGCTGGGCGTGGAGTACGCGGACGGCGCGGACCTCACCAAGCGGCTGCCGCTGTGGGTCAAGCCGGACAAGAAGGTGTCCGTGCAGGACGCCATGGCCCTCATGCGCGACCACTTCGAGGGCACGCCGCTGGACATGTCCAAGGACGTGGGCGCGGGGCCCTACGCGGTGCCCTACCGCTGGCGCCCCATGACGTGGGACGTGGACGGCAAGAGCTACGTCCACGAGCGCGCCATCTCCACGCAGCAGACGGGCTTCTCCTTCGTCGCGCAGATGCGCTCGACGCTGCCGGACGCCATTGGCGGCGTGCTCTGGTTCGGCGTGGATGACACCTTCACCACCGTCTACACGCCCATGTACGCGGGCATCCGGCAGGTGCCGAAGAACTTCGCGCAAGGGGTGGCCAGCCGCGGCGAGTTCTCCTGGGATTCGTCCTTCTGGGTCTTCAACTGGGTGTCGAACCAGGCCTACGGGCGCTGGAGCGACATGATCGTGGACGTTCAGAAGGCCCAGGGCGACCTGGAGGGCCAGTTCCTCGCGGATCAGTCCAACGTGGAGAGCATCGCGCAGGTGCTCTACAAGCGGACGCCGGAGCAGGCCCGCCAGTACCTCACCGAGTACTCCATGCAGCAGGGCGACAAGGTGCACTCGCGCTGGCGCAAGCTGGGGGAGCAGCTGCTCGTGAAGTACATCGACGGCAACGTGCGCGACGCCACGGGCAAGGTGGGCCACCCGCGCTACCCGGACTCCTGGTACCGCCGCATCGCCGCGGACAACGGCAAGATGCTGGAGTCGCGTGAGCCGCCGGAGCCGAAGCCCGCGGCCCCCGCGGCGGCCCCGGTCCCCGCCGCGCCGGCCCAGCCCGCCGCCCCCGCGCAGCTGGCCCCGAAGCCCACGGTCGCTCCGGCGCCCTGAAGCCTCGGGAATTCCCGGCGCGCGGTGTCCGCTGGTGGGACTCCGTGCGCCGGGCCCGCACGTTCTCGCGTGTGTCGGTGGATGGCTTGTGGCAGTGAGAGCCCCGGGCGGGAGAGTGCGCGCCCGTTCCCGGAGGACGGTTCCTTGAGTGACGCCCCCACCGAAATGGCGCTGCCGTTCCGGGATGACGAACTGGCGGACTTCCTCGAGCGGACCAGCCGCACGTTCGCGCTGGCCATCCCGCTGCTCGACGAGCCGCTGCGCCGCGAGGTGGGGCTGGGCTACCTGCTCCTGCGCGTCGCGGACACGCTGGAGGACGCCGCCCCCTGGACGCGCGACGAACGCCGCGACGCGCTGGCCGGCTTCGCGGCGCTGCTCCAGGAGACGCCGGGCGTGGACGCCGGGGCGCTGTCCCGCGAGTGGCTTTCGCGCCGTCCCAGCGAGAACGCGGGCTATCTGGATCTGCTCGCGCGCACCCCCGAGCTGCTGGCGAGCCTGGACGCGCTGCGCCCGGAGGCCGGCGCCATCCTGCGCCACTTCGTGCTCAAGACGGTGCAGGGCATGGGGCAGGTGCTGGCGGGCGCGTCGGACACCGGCCTGGTGAAGCTCGGGTCGCTCCAGTCCCTGCGTGACTATTGCTACATCGTGGCGGGACTGGTGGGCGAGCTGCTCACGGAGCTGTTCGTCCTGGACGCGCGCCTCGCGCCGTACTCGCCGAACCTGCGCTCGCTGGCGCCGCTGTTCGGCGAGGCGCTCCAGCTGGTCAACATCCTCAAGGACGCGCGGCAGGACCGGAAGGAGGGGCGCGTGTGGCTCCCGGACGGCGTGCAGCTCCAGGACGTGGAGCAGCTCGCGGGCCAGGACCTCATCGCCGCCGCGCGCTATGTGCGCGCGCTGTTCCTGGCGGGGGCGCCCCGGGACATGCTCGCCTTCACCGCGCTGCCGCTGATGCTGGCGCAGGCAACCCTGGAGCTGCTGGTGCGCGACGGCGCGGGCGCCAAGGTGTCGCGCGCGGTGGTGGCGGCCCAGCTCACCACCCTTCACGCCGCGCTCGAGCGGGGCACACTCCCGGAGTCGGTGGAGGCGCTCGCGGGGCCCATGCCGGGCGGCCCCTGAAAAGCGTTGTCCGGGAAGCAACTCCACGGCGGCGGGGCGGGATAATTCCCATGAAGGTGTTCCCCCCTGGAGTCGACTCCATGAACTGCGCCCGCTCGGCCCCGGCGGTCATCGTCTATTTCCCCGCGCGTTCGGAGTCCTCGCCCCTGCGGGTGCAGCGCCGGGCGCTCCAGCAGGAGCGGAAGGGCGTCGCGGGGGGGCCGCCGTTCGCTGCGACGCGTCAGCGCGGGCTGTGGACATTCCAGACGCCCGCGGGGCCTGAGCGGTGGTTGCCCGGCCGGGTGCGGGGCAAGGACCGGATGCAGGCGTTCCTCCTGGACGTGCTGGGCTTCGGCGCGCTCATCCAGGCGTACGACATGACGGGGGACACGCGCAGCGACTCGCTGCCCGGGCACCCGGACTTCGCGAAGAACTTCGACCTGTTCCTGCACCACTACGCGGGCGCGCTGCTCAAGCGCGCCGCGCCAGAGGTGGCCTTCGCCCGCGCGCTGGGGCAGGTGGTGATGCTCAACGGCCAGCAGTGGGCCGGGCTGGGCTTCACGCTGACGGACGCAGGCCAGCGGCTGGTGGACGCGTGGCTGGAGGAGCAGGGCGTGGTGCTCAGCCCTCCCTTCTGAGCCACACCCGCAGCGGTCCTCCCGCCTCGAAGCCCAGCGCCCGCCAGGTGTCGAGCGCCTCGCCGCGCTCGTAGCCGACGACGGGCCGCCCCGGGAAGTGCGCCCGGAGCCGCGCGAGCAACTCCGCGTCCAGGCACGCGGGCGCGCCTTCGACGCGGAACGTATTCGACAGGCCGATGACGTCCGCGCCGAAGAACGCGATGCCACCGGCCACGAGCCGCTTCCCATCTCCCGCGGCGAGGAAGACGACGCCCTCGTCCTGGAGGAGCGCAGGGGGGAAGACGCGCGAGGGTCGGGCTCCCTCGGGCTGGCCGCTCCAGGCCGCCTCCCAAGCCTCCAGCTCCTCCGGAGTCCCCACCGTGCGCCACGCCACCTCCGAAGAGGACTCCGGCGCGGGGTTGAGCCACAGGCCCTGCTCGAACCGGCCCGGATGGCCATGGGCGCGGCAGACGGTGTCGCACCACTCCGCGTTGTTCTGGACAGCGGGAAGCCAGGGTGGGGCAGGGGCCATGGCCCAAGAGCATAGGGCCGGCGTTGCCTGCCGGGGCTCGGCCACCCGCCTGCCTCCAGAGGGGGCCTCGGGAGACCCTGGGCGGACGGCGGGAGTCCGGATATGGGTAGGGCGATGACTGCCCTGGCCTACCCCATGCCGCTGTGTATCGCGCCGATGATGGACTGGACGGACCGGCACTGCCGGTACTTCTTCCGCCTCATCTCCCGCCACACGCTGCTCTACACGGAGATGGTGACCACGGGCGCGGTGCTGCACGGCAAGCGCGACCGCCTGCTGGGCTTCTCACCCGCCGAGCACCCGGTGGCCCTCCAGCTGGGCGGCTCGGAGCCCGCGGACCTGGCCGCCTCCGCGCGCATTGGCGAGGAGTGGGGCTACGACGAGATCAACCTCAACGTGGGCTGCCCCAGCGACCGCGTGCAGTCCGGCCGCTTCGGCGCGTGCCTGATGGCGGAGCCGGACCTGGTGGCGCGCGGCGTGGCCGCCATGCGGGAGGCGGTGCGCATCCCGGTGACGGTGAAGTCGCGCATCGCCATCGACGACATGGAGGAGTGGCCCACGCTGGAGGACTTCGTGAAGCGCGTCTCCGCGGCGGGCTGCACGCGCTTCATCGTGCACGCGCGCAAGGCGTGGCTGCAGGGCCTGTCCCCCAAGGAGAACCGGGACGTGCCGCCCCTGCGCTACGAGCTGGTGCACCGGCTCAAGGCCGAGTTCCCGCACCTGGACATCACCCTCAACGGCGGCATCAAGACGCTGGACGCGGCGGCCGAGCACCTGGGCCGCGTGGACGGCGTGATGATGGGCCGCGCGCCCTATGAATCCCCCTACCTCCTGGCGGACGCGGACCGGCGCTTCTTCGGGAGCACGCAGCCGCCCCTCACGCGCCACGAGGTGGTGGACGCGATGCTGCCGTACATCGAAGCGCAGATGAGCCAGGGGGCGCCGCTGGGCGCCATCACCCGGCACATGCTGGGCCTCTTCCAGGGGCTGCCCGGCGCGCGCGCCTGGCGCCGGCACCTGAGCGAGAACGCGCACAAGGACGGCGCGAGCCCGGAGGTGGTGCGCGTTGCCGCCGCGAAGGTGCCGCGCGACGCGGACCTCCAGGCCGTGGCCTGACTTCAGCGCTTGGGCACGGTGGTGCAGCACCCGGTGCGTGCGCAGCGCACCCAGCCCTGGTCCTGGCAGAGCTGATCATTCGTGCACGCGGGCCCATGGCCCGGCTGCCCGCAGAGGGAGGACGGACCGCCTCCGCCCCCGCCGCTGTCGAAGGGCATCGCGGCCTGGATGTTCACGGTGGGGCAGCGGGGGTGGGCGGCATTGCTCGCGCAGTCGTTGGCGTTGGTCGTGATGACGTTGCGCGGACACGCCATGAGCGCCGCGGGGCGCAGCTGGTCATCCACCGAAAGGCAGACGCCCACCGCCGTCAGGTTGCAGTCCGGGTCGCAGCTGAAGACCACGCCGTCGTCCCGGCCGAACGAGGCCCGAAGCTCCTCCAGCGCCACGCTCCCGCCGACGTTGCCTCCAATCGCGGCGGGCGTCCCCCGCTCGCCCGGCAATGACAGCAGCGCGTCGAGGGTGCTCTGGAAATAGTTCCGCGCATCCATCCCCGTGCAGCTGCCGTGCTTGGGCCACTCATGGTTCGCGAGGAAGAAGTTGTCCGTGACGAAGCCCGGGCCGTAGGTGCCCATGGCGTGCGGAATCGCGGCGGGGTCGGGGAAGCACCCCGGGGGGGCGTCGCTGTCCTGGCACTCACAGAGCCCGCCGCAGTACGCCGGATAGGTGCAGTGCAGCTGCCGCGCCTGCTCGTCGTTGAACTGCGGCCACAGGCCGTGGAGGGTGAGGTGCGTCGCGCCGAAGGTGCCTTCCAGGTGCTCGCACTCCTCCTTGTCCGGATGGCTGCGGCAGAAGGTGGGGGCCCACGTCAGCGCCAGCACGTACGTGTCAAAGCGTGGCGTGGCGCATGCGCCCGCTTGCGGCGTGTCGCAGCCGCCGGCGAAACAGTTGCAGGCGGTGGCCTCGGGCCGGCCGAACTCGAACTCGATGGCGTTGGAGTTCGCCAGGTGGCTCGGCCGGGCGGTGACGGTGGGGGGCGCGGGCGGAGGCGCGGGAGGCGGCTCGTGATGCGTACGGCAGCCCTGCGCGATGACCAGACATGCCCACAGGGCAGGGCGCGACGGTAGGCGCATGGCTCGATTCCCTCGGGACCGGGTCGCTTCGGCGGCACGAAGGTACGGAGGTGGGGACGGGCGCTACAGCCCGTGCTCCGGTCCACCTCCCGCGTCCGGGCTGAACCCTTTCCTCCAGCGGGGGGGACGCCCAGATTGCCCGTGGAACCCATCCGCCGGGAGGGACGGCACCATGGCACGCGCCATCATCAAGAAGGCCAACGAGGCGGACGAGCGCCGGCCCTTCGTGTCGCACGGAGAGGCTTCAATCCTGAACCTGGGAGCGCTCAGCATCGGCAGGGGCTACTTCGAGCCGGGCTGGCAGTGGTCGAAGCACGTGAAGCCCCTCGCCGGCACGGAGAGCTGCGAGGTGGTCCACACCCTCAACGTCCTGTCCGGGCGGATGCACATCCAGATGCGCGACGGCCAGGAGCTGGACCTGGAGCCCGGCGACATCGCCTTCATTCCGTCGGGGCATGACGCCTGGGTCGTGGGGGATGAGCCCTGCCGCGTCGTCGACTTCACGGGCGCGGAGGACTACGCCCGGACCGTGATGGGCAGGGGGGAGCCGGAGCAGCCGCCGCTCCAGTAGCCCTGAGGCGGGGCGCGCGGATCAGCGGATGCCCAGAGGTGCGCGGCATGGCCCGCGGCCGCCGCTGGAGCTCCGGCGCGGTCGCACTGGCCAGACCGCCGGTCTTCACGGGATGAGAGGAATTGGAGGCTCGCGTCGGCCTCGTCGAGGTCCAGCTTCTGGGAGAACAGCTCCGGCGCCCCCAGGCGGACGCAGGGCCTGTCCGGCTGCGGGAGGTAGGAAGCGGTGCCAGGTGTCCGCGTCGATGAGCGCGATGGCGCTCTCCGTGCTCGCCCGGCAGGTCGCGCCGTCCGCCCTGCGATGCCGCCTCCCACCGCGAGGACGCCGGGGATGTGGCCCCTCTGTCTATCCGCCCTCCGCTCGAGGCGGCGTCGCGCACGTGCCAGGGAGTCCGCATCACCCCAGTGTGCGAGTGAAATGACTTGTACGAACGTACGAGACGCACTGTGTTGGATGTGGATGGGATTGAAACATGTAAATCGAGACAGGCGAGACACGTTTCAGAGGGAACGGGTGTCGCCTGACCTGTGACGCCGTGGCTCAATGCGGGGCATTTTGCCCCGTCTTGAAACAGGCTGCGTGAAATCATCCGTAACCTTGTTGAGTGTGGCTGGGTTTGTTATTGTTGAATGGTTGAAATATTTCTCGTCGTGGGGGTCGGCCCACCTTCATGGCAACACCTGACAACAAGCAGGGCATGGCGCGCGAGCACGTGCCCTCGAGAGCGCCTCCCTCCGTGTCCCTACGTCCGCCGATGTCGCTGCGCCCCCGGGGCGGCACGTGATGACGATCCCAGGTGACATGCCGTCGGAGACCGCAGCGGAATGGCAGAAGGTGCTGGCCGTCTTCGCGGACGAGGCGGAGGGGTTGGTCTCCGCCATGGAGGAGCACCTCCTCGCGCTCGAGGTGTCTCCCTCGGAAGCGCTGCTCCCGGACGTCCTTCGCGGGGCCCACACGCTGAAGGGAGCGGCGGCGTCGCTCGGCTTCCAGGCCGTGACGGACTACACGCACGGCGTGGAGGACCTCCTCCAGGCCCTGCTCCACGGGGACCTCGTCCTGGATGAGAAGCGGGTGTCGCTGCTGCTCGGGGCGGTGGATCACCTCCGGGAGCTGTGCCGGGCGTCGCTTTCGGGCGTGGACTCGCTGGGCTTGGTGCATCAGGCCCACCTCTCCCGGCTGCGGGAGGGCATCGTCGCGGGGGCCCCCACGAAGGCGCTGGCCTCTCCCACCGGCCTGCCGCGCGCGCCGGAGTCCCGGAGCACCGCGCGGTCCCGCGCGCGCATGGACCTGGAGCGCCTGGACCGCATCGTCACCCTCACCGCGGAGCTGTCCGTGGCGCGCGGGCGGATGGCGCAGTTCCTGGCGCGCGCGGAGGAGTCCGGCGCGCGCTGGGAGGACGCCCTCACCCAGCAGCGGGAGATGGATTCGCTCTTCGAGTCGCTCCAGGAAGAGGTGATGCGGGCGCGGATGGTCCCGGTGGGGCCGCTGTTCCGTCAGCACCTGCGCACCGTGCGCGAGCTGGCCCGCTCCCAGCAGAAGCTGGCCCAACTGGAGCTGGAGGGCGAGGACGCCACGCTGGACACCGCGGTGCTGGACGCGCTGCGCGACCCGCTGCTCCACCTCCTGCGCAACGCGCTGGACCACGGCATCGAGTCGCCGGACGAGCGTCGCGCCGCGGGCAAGGATCCCCGGGGCCGCCTGCGGCTCCGGGCCTACCATGACGCAGGCAGCGTCGTGGTGGAGCTGTCCGACGACGGCCGGGGCATCCAGCGCGAGCGGGTGCGCGAGCGCGCGCGGCAGAAGGGGCTGGTCGCGGCGCCCGAGCGGCTGCGCGACGACGAGCTCTTGCGCCTCATCTTCGAGCCCGGCTTCACCACCGCCACCGAGGTCACGGAGCTGTCCGGCCGCGGCGTGGGCATGGACGTGGTGCGCCGGGACATCGAGGCCCTGCGCGGCACCGTGGCCATCCAGAGCCAGGAGGGGCAGGGCACCACGCTGACCCTGCGGCTGCCGCTCACGCTCGCGGTCATCCAGGGCTTCGCCATGGGCGTGGGGGACCAGGTGTACGTCGTCCCCATTGAAAGCGTGCAGGAGTGCATGGAGGTCCCCGGCGGCGAGCGCACGGCAGAGGCCTCCGGCGTCCTGTCCCTGCGAGGTCAGCCCCTGCCGTACCTGCGGCTGCGCCAGGTGTTCTCCCTGGGCGGGGACTCGCCGGCCCGGGAGAACGTCGTCGTCCTCAAGCATCCGGACGGCGTCATCGGGCTGGCGGTGGACGAACTCCAGGGCGATGGTCAGCGGGTCATCCGGCCCCTGGGGCGCCTCTTCCAGGGCGTCCCCGGCATCTCCGGCTCCACCATCCTGGGCGACGGCCGGGTGGCGCTCCTCCTGGACACGCCCGCGCTGGTGCGCAGGGCCATCCTCCAGGCCTCTGCCGCCGCGCCCGCTCCCACCGCTCCGCAGGAAGTCCCCTCTTCCGCCCCCCGGGCGCCCTGAATCATCCGTCGCAGCATCGGAGTCACCATGTTCAACAACCTGAGCATCACCGCGAAGCTGGCGCTCGCCTTCAGCGCGATGGTCGCCATCATCATCAGCCTGGTGGTGGTGGTGTATTCGACCCTCACCAAGGTCTCCGCGTCCGCCGAGGGCGACACCGAGAGCCACAAGGTGATGATCGCCTTGCGCTCCCTGGAGGGAGACATGGCCGACCTGGAGACGGGACAGCGCGGCTTCATCATCACCGGCGATGACAAGTTCCTGGAGCCCTACAACGTCGCCCGGCTGAGCGTGTCGCAGAACATGGACACCGTCCGCCAGCTCACCCAGCGCGACCACCGCCAGCAGGAGCGCCAGCAGGAGATCCGCGACCTGATGCAGCAGTGGATCACCCAGCACCTGGAGCCGCTCATCGCCCAGCGCCGTGAGGTCACCGCGGGCCGGAGCGAGCTGTCCGCGCTCATCGCGGTGGAGCAGTCCGCGAGCGGCAAGCAGACCGCGGACCGCATCCGTTCGCTGCTCACCCGGCTGGGAAACGACGAGGAGGCCCTCCTGAATGAGCGCACCGCCCGCACCGCGGCCATGACGGAGGACCTCTACAAGCTGCTCGTCAGCGGCGGTGTCCTGAGCGTGGTGCTCGCGGCGCTGATGTCCGTCTTCCTCACCCGCAGCATCGTGCAGCCGCTCACCGAGGCCGTGCAGGTGACGTCGCAGGTGACGGCGGGCGACCTCACGGCCCACATCACCGTCCGGGGCACGGATGAGACGGGCCGGATGATGGGCAGCATGCGGGACATGATCCACCGGCTGTCGGGCGTCATCAGCGAGGTGCGCGGCGCCTCGGGCTCGCTGTCCTCCGCGTCGCTCCAGGTGGCGTCCGCCGCGCAGAGCCTGTCGCAGGGCACCAGCTCGCAGGCCGCCTCCGTGGAGGAGACCACCGCCAGCCTGGAGCAGCTCAACGTCAGCATCCGCCAGAACTCGGAGAACAGCCGGGAGATGGAGCAGATGGCGCTCAAGGGCGCCCGGGACGCGGAGGAGAGCGGGAGCGCGGTGAAGGAGACGGTGGAGGCGATGAACGCCATCGCGGAGCGCATCTCCATCGTGGAGGAGATCGCCTACCAGACGAACCTGCTCGCGCTGAACGCCGCAGTGGAGGCCGCGCGCGCGGGCGAGCACGGCCGGGGCTTCTCCGTCGTCGCCACGGAGGTGCGCAAGCTGGCGGAGCGCAGCCAGAAGGCCGCGAAGGAGATCGGCAGCCTGGCCACCTCCAGCGTGAAGGTCGCCGAGCGCAGCGGACAGCTCCTGACGGAGCTGGTGCCCTCCATCCGCCGCACGTCGGAGCTGGTGCAGCAGGTGGCCAACGCCTCGCGCGAGCAGTCCATCGGCGTCTCGCAGATGACCCGCGCCATGACGCAGGTGGATGGGGTCACCCAGCGCAACGCTTCCGCCGCCGAGGAGCTGTCCTCCACCGCGGAGGAGATGGCCACCCAGGCCGAGTCGCTCCTGCAGATGATGAACTTCTTCCGGCTGGTGGAGGGCCACGGCTTCAACAACCCCACCGCGCCGCGCGCTCCGGCCTCCCGGCTCCCGGCCTCGCCCGTCCGGGGCCTCCAGGCGGCGGCGCAGGGACCGCTCCCCACGTCCTCGAACGGGGCGCTGGCCCGGCTCCAGAACGGCGCGGAGCCGCCGGCTCCCCATGACTTCCAGCGGTTCTAGGGGGAGGCACGCGAACCATGAGTGATTCCACTGAACCGGGCGGCGGCACGTCCAGCTACCTGAGCTTCATGCTCGCGGACGAGGAGTACGCCGTGGGCCTCCTGCGCGTGCGGGAGATCATCGAATACCGCCCCGTCACGCGCGTGCCGGGGATGCCCGCGGCCGTGCAGGGTGTCATCAACCTGCGCGGCAGCGTGGTGCCCGTCGTGGACCTGGCGGTGAAGTTCGGGCAGCCGCCCCGGCCCATCACCCGCTGGTCCTGCTTCGTCATCGTGGAGGTGGCGCTCGACGGGCAGCAGACGGTGCTGGGGCTGCTCACGGACACCGTGCGCGAGGTGCTGGAGCTGGGCCCCGGGGACATCGAACCGCCCCCCGCCTTCGGCACGCGCGTGCGGCTGGAGTTCCTCCGGGGGATGGGCCGCCACAACGACGCGTTCATCCTGCTGTTGGACCTGGACCGGCTCCTGTCGCTGGAGGAGCTGCTCCGGCTGACGGCCGCCACGGAAGAGCCCACGTCTCCCGAGCCGCCGCCCGCGGTGTCGCCGGCTCCGGAAGCGTCGGGCAGCGGGTGAGGGGATGAGCGGGGACCCGCTCTGGCCGTCCGCGCTGCCTCCGGCGTTGTCGCGCTCGGAGCTGGCGTTGTTCCAGGCCCTGGTGGAGGCGGAGGCCGGCATCCACCTGTCATCCGCGAAGAACGCGCTGGTGGCGAACCGGCTGGCGCGGCGGCTGCGGGAGCTGGGGCTGCCGTCCTTCGCCGCGTACCATGCGTACGTCACCGCGCGAGGGAACGAGGCGGAGAAGGTGCGGATGCTCGACAGCCTCTGCACGCACGAGACGTCCTTCTTCCGCGAGCCCCGGCACTTCGACCTGCTGCGCGAGCACATCTTCCCGCAGTGGGCGGCCCAGGCGGCGCAGGGGCGGCGGCCCCACGACATCCGCGTCTGGAGCGCCGGGTGCTCCACGGGTGAGGAGCCGTACTCGCTGGCCATGGAGCTGCTGGAGGCGTTCCCCAGGGGCTCCGGCTGGAACCTGGAGGTCGTCGCCACGGACCTGTCCACCTGGGCGGTGAAGCGCGCGGAGGAGGGCGTCTGGAGCATGGAGCGGGCCCGGACCATTCCGCAGGCGCTGCTGCGCAAGTACATGCTGCGGGGCGTGCGCAGCCAGGAGGGGCAGATGATGGCGGGCCCGGAGCTGCGGCCCTTCATGCGCTTCGCCCGGGCGAACCTGCACGCGCCGGCCACCTGGCCGATGGGGGCGTTCGACATCATCTTCTGCCGCAACGTCCTCATCTACTTCGGCGCGGAGGCGCGGGCGCGCGTCATCCAGGGGCTGCTGTCGAGGCTGCCAGAGACGGGCTACCTCTTCCTGGGGCACGCGGAGAGCCTGATTGGCATCACCGCGGCGGCGCGCTCCGTGAGCGCCAACGTGTACACGCCGCGCCCGGGGCCTCCGCTCCCGTCACGCGAATAGCGGCCCGCGCCGCTTTCCATTTCTGGAAAGCAGGTGCCCGGCGCTGTCTGTTGTTGCGAGGACGGCCCGCGCCCATCCTTGTCCCATGAAACGATTTGATTTCGCGGGCAAGACGGTGCTGGTGACAGGGGCCTCCATGGGCATTGGCGCCTGTTTCGCGCGGCGGTTGTCCCGGCGGGGTGCCACGCTGGTACTGGTGGCCCGGAGCGAGGCGAAGCTGGAGGCGCTCGCGTCGGAGCTGGGCCGCGCGCACGTGCTTCCCGCGGACCTGACCGCACCGGGGGCGCCCCAGCGGCTGCTCGACGCGGTGCGCGCGAAGGGCCTGGAGGTAGATGTCCTGGTGAGCAACGCCGGGTTCGGGCTGCATGGTGGCTTCGACGTGCTGCCCTTGAAGGACCAGCTGGAGCAGATCGACCTCAACGTCCACGCGCTGGTGGAACTGACGCATGTCTTCATGCCCATGCTGGAGCGGCGCCAGGGAGGCGTCATCCACGTCGCTTCGATGGCGGCGTACCAGCCGACGCCGTACATGGCGGTCTATGGGGCGACGAAGGCGTTCGTCCTGTCCTTCAGCGAAGCGCTCTGGGCGGAGTACCGCGAGCGCGGCGTCCGGGTGCTGGCCCTGTCGCCTGGCGCGACGGACACTCCGTTCTTCGAGCGTTCGGGGGAGGGCGCCTCGCCCGGGAGGAAGGCGCGGCCGGAGGATGTGGTGGAGGTGGGGCTGGACGCGTTCATCGCGGGGCGCTCATCGGTGGTGCATGGCCTGGGAAACCGGCTGGCTGCCTTCGCCAACCGGTTCTTCTCCCGGGAGTTCAGCGCGAAGATCATCGCCGGGATGACCCGGCCGAAGACGCCCGTGCTTCCGGCGTCCTAGAGTGTTTTCCATCCATGGAAAACAAACTGCCCGCCTGGGATGACCTCCGCGTCCTGCTCGAAGTGCATCGCGGCGGCAGCTTCCTCGCGGCGGGGCTCCAGCTGGGCCTGTCCACGTCCACGGTGGCTCGCCGCATTGGGGCGCTGGAGAAGGACCTGGGGCGCGCGCTGGTCCACCGCACCTCGCAGGGCGCATGGCTGGAGAAGGAGGCCCTGGAGCTCATCGTGCTGGCGGAGCAATTCGAGCAGTCCTTGCGCGCGCACCGGCGTGATGGGGGCGGTGGCTCTCCCTACGCGGGCCGGATTCGCATCTCGCTGCCGGATGGCTTCCTGGTGGGGGCGGCGGAAGCGGCGACGCGGTTCCGTCGGCGGCATCCGGAGACATTGATTGAGGTGATTTCGGAGCTGCGGTTCGTGGACCTGGCCTCGCGGGAGGCGGACATCGGCGTGCGGGGCGGCCGGTCGTCCTCGCCGGTGCTCATCGACAAGCCATTGGGCGAGGTCATGAGCGGCCTCTACGCGAGCGAGGACTACCTCAAGCGCTTCGTTCCCAAGCGCTTGCTGGGAGCGGACGACTACGCAGGGCAGGACTTCATCGTGGAGGACGAGACGCCCCGCGGACAGGGCCCCGCGCAGTGGTTGATCCAACGGGGCGCTTCCCGGTTCCCCTTTCGCTCCAATTCGATGGAGGCGCGGCTGCACGCGGCGAAGGGAGGCATGGGGTTGGTCATGCTCGGGGTCGGGGCGGAGCGGGAGCACCCGGAATTGCTCCGGGTGGGACTGGAGACCCCGCTGCCGTCGCTTCGCTTCTATCTCACGATGCACAAGGACCTGCGCAAGGTGCCGCGCATCCGTAAGTTCGCGAAGACCTTCGAGGCGGTGTTCGCGGAGTACCTGGCCGCGCAGTCTGAAGCGGAGGCCACGTCGCGCCCGAGGGCGCCGCGTGCCCGGAGGCGGTAGCGAGGGCACGCGGTGTCGCTGGGCTACCCTTGGGGTGCGGGAGCCTCTACAGGGCGGGCCATCGCCCTCGGTTCCTGCGCGGCGGAACCCTTCCAGCGCGTCAGGGCAATGATTGCCAGACCCAGCACAACGACGCCGAAGACAGACGCCTCCAGGCCGTAGGCGCCGCCCGTGACCCACTCCGGGCGACCCTGGAAGACGGGCATCCACCAGCCGTGGGACTCCTTGCCGCTGACGCCGAAGCCCATCATGCCCAGGAACCAGTTCCAGCCCATGTGCACGCCGACCGACAGCGCGAGGTGCCGCGTGCGCAGGTAGCACAGGCCCAGCATCCAGCCCGCGAGGAAGGTGGTGACCATCGCCACGATGCGCGTGGGGACCTCCATCTCCGTGTTGAACGGGTGCGCGAGGCAGAAGAGGAGGGAGATGACCACCTGCGCCCAACGCTCGCCCAGACCCCGGATGGCGCGCTGGAAGAGGTAGCCGTGGAACAGCGCCTCCTCGAAGAGGCCGACGCCCAGCATCAACCAGGCCGCCTTCACGACCGCGGTCAGCTGGGCATTCGCGGCGCGCTCCAGATGGTAGCCACCGGCCGCCCAGGCGCCGAGTGCCACCAGGCTCACGAGCCCCACGCCCGCCAGTACTCCCATGCCCAGCTCACGGCCGGCCCTCCGGCCCAGTGACATGCCGAGCGACGTCAGGGGCTGCTTTTCGAGGTACAGGAAGTCGAGGCTCACAAGCAGCACGCCAAGGAAGCCGAAGAACGGATTCGGCACGAACGACCTCACGGCGGCGGGCAGCAACGTCTGGAGCCACATCAGGATGCCGGCCAGCACGGAGGACACCACGACGAAGCCCAGGCCCTTCCAGCCGTTGCGCAAGCGCCCTTCGCCATCCCGGAAAACAGCCTTCATGGTGTTCGACCTCGCTGCGTGATTGTGCACCCTGCCTACAACCAACGCGCGACCCGGGGAAGGATTGCTCCCCCTCATTCAGCATGGGAGAACCCGGCGCATGAGCGCGGCCCCGAAGCTGATCCGCCGAGGCGACCTGTTCTGGTGTGAGCCGGACGAGGCCCGAGGCTCCATCCCGCCCATCGCGCACCCCTACCTCGTCATCCAGGACGACGTCTTCAACCGCTCCCGCATCCACACGGTCATCGTCTGCGCCCTGACCTCCAATCTGAGAAAGGCAAGCGAGCCCGGCAACGTGTTGCTCGAAGTGGGGGAGGGCAACCTGGTGAAGCAGAGCGTCGTGGTCGTGTCCCAGGTGTCCTCGGTGGAGAAGTCGAGGCTCGGTGAGCGCATCGGGGCGCTCTCTGACGCGAGGGTTGAACAGGTCCTCGCGGGCCTGCGCTTCCAGCAGGCCTCGTTCTTCCGCGACTGAGCCCACGGACCGCACGAGGTCCCCCTGGCGGCCGCGGTCGTCCAAAACCTGTCCGACTGTCGGACAGGTTTTTTCCGTGCGCCTCCGCCAGGGGACCTGGCTGGTTTCTCGTTTTCTCATCTCTGGGAGGGGCCATCCGAGCCCTGCACCGCAGGGGACCGGAGACCGTGTTCGCCGCCGCCAGCCTGCTGCTGCGCTCGCGCGTTCCTCACGAGCGCATGCGGGGCGCCGACATCCTCGGGCAGCTTGAATCGTCCGCCGACGTGCGGTCTCGCGCTGTGGACCAGCTGCTGCCGCTGCCCTGGAGGAACAGGACCCGCAGGTCCTGGAATCGCTCATCCTGGGATTGGGGCACTTGACCGACACGCGCGTGCCCGAGGCGCTCTCTTCCTTCCGGGGCCATTCCTCCGCTGGGATCAGGGGCGCGGTGTTGATGAGCCTCTTGAAGTCGCCGGGGGCGGATCCGCTGTCCGTCATCGGTGGGACAGCGTCAGGACGATGGGCCGTTCACCCGCGCTCTCGCCCAAGCCATCGCCGCGTTGGAGGCCGTGGCCTGAAGCGACTCAGGTCGGATTGCCCCAGGCCGCGGCGGAGATGCGCCACTGCCCTCCGGTGCGCACCAGCAGCAGATGGTCGATGAATCGCACGCCTCCGACCCGCACCTCCAGCTTCGCCGCGGCCACGTTCCCCCGGACCTCCACCTTCACGATGTTCCAGGGGTTGTCCCGGTCTTGGATGCCCGCCTCCGCGTTCGCAGCGTAGCGGGCCGCTGCCTCCGACAGCGTCCCCCATGCGAACGGAACGCCGTCCACGTGGACGCGGTAGTAGATGCAGTCCGGCGTATGCGATTGGTCCAGCAACGCGTGGCTGAAGAGCGCGTGCGCTTCGATCTTCGCGTCGAGCACCGCGCGGATCTCCAGCTCCGCGGATGGTACTCCCGCCGCATGCTCGCCCGGCGCGAGCCGCTGGAACACCTTGCCCACGATGCGCCAGCCCGCCGGTGTCTCCACGACGAGCAGCAGGTCGTCGAACGTGTGGTCCGGCCAGTGGGAGACCGCCTCCATCAACGCGAAGGGGCCCTCGCGGTCGAGCACCGACAATCCTCGTTCGGTCGCGGGCTGGGGTGCCCGGGCGCTGGCGTCCAACAGCTGCCACCACTCCAGCTGCGTCCGCGTCCGCAGCACGCCGTCGGTCCCGTCCACCCAATGCATGCGCACGTCCGGATGGAACGCGGACCGCAGCAACCGGCTGGAGCCGGTGTCGGAGGCCTGGAAGTACGCCTGCACGGCCTCTTCGGGAGATGCATGCAGGCGCGCCATCGGGGCTGGCGCCGGAACGGGACGGGTCGGCGCACAGGCCGTGAGCAGCGCGAGCGTCACCAGCGGGAGTGTCTTTGGCATGCTGGCAAGGTGCGCGTTTGGACGCGTGGACGCCAATTGATAGTGGCGCCTCGAGTCCATAGAAAGCCTCGATGGACTTCCCCGACCTCCCCTTCCTGCGCACGTTCGTGACCGTCTACGAATCCCGGAGTGTGACGGAGGCCTCCGCGCGACTGCATCGCACCCAGCCCACGGTGAGCTACCAGCTGCGCAGGCTGGAGGAGACGCTCGGCGCGCCCCTGTTCGAGCGGCGGTCCGCGCGGCTCGTGCCCACGCCCCTGGCGGACCGGCTCTTCCGCTTTCTCGGTGGCTTCGCCCGGGACGTGCAGGCGGTGTTGCAGGGGGATGAGGAGGATCGCCCGCTGGAGATCGCCGCGGTGTCTGGCTTTGGCCGCTATGTGCTCTTCCCGCTGCTGCGGGAGTCGGAGTCGCTGCACCGGGCGCTGACGCTGCGCTATCCACCGGCGGAGGAGGTCTTTCGCCAGGTGCTGGAGGGACAGGTGGACGTGGGCTTCTCCTTCCGGAGCACGGTGCACCCGCGGCTCACGCTGACGCCTGTCCATGAAGAGGAGCTCGTGCTCGTCGCGGGCAGGACCTGGGCCCGGCGCCTGCGCGTGCAGGAGCACTTCAAGGATGTGCCCATGGTGACCTATGACGAGGGGGACTACGTGGTGGGCCGGTGGCTCGGACACCACTTCGGCCGGCGCCATCCCCACTGGTACAGCACCGCGCACTTCGAGGAGCTGGAAGAGGTGCTGGACTGGGTGGAGCAGGGACGAGGCGTGGCCGTCGTCCCCGGCTTCTGCATCCCGAGGGGACGGGGCCTGGGCGTGGTGAGCTGGGGCAAGCCCGCGCTCACCAACACGGTTCATGCCGTGCAGCGCACCCAGGCGCCCGTGCGGCCCGTCGTCGCGGAGCTGCTGAAGCGGCTGCGCGACGGCGGGTGAGCGCTCAGCGGGTCGGGTCTGGGTTGTCTTGTGATTGAGAGGTAATCAAGCGGGGCGGGCGCTCGCCACCGAGTCCAGCTCCTGGAGCGCGTCCTCCGGCAGCTTGAGCTCGCCCGCGGCAAGGTTCTCCCGCAGGTGCCCGACGGACGACGTGCCGGGGATGAGGAGCACGTTGGGCGAGCGGTGCAGCAGCCACGCGAGGGCGGTCTGCATGGGCGTCGCGCCGAGGCGGGCCGCGACGGAGGACAGGGTGGAGGACTGCAACGGGCTGAAGCCTCCCAGCGGGAAGAACGGCACGTAGGCGATCCCATCCTTCGCGAGCGAATCGATGAGCGCGTCGTCATCGCGGTGCGCCAGGTTGTAGTGGTTCTGCACGCAGACGATGTCCGCGATGCGCCGCCCCTCCGCGACCTGCCTCGCGGTGACGTTGCTCAGCCCGATGTGGCGCACCAGGCCCTTGCGCTGGAGGTCGGCGAGGACGGTGAGGGCCTCTTCGATGGGGCCTTCGGCGGGACCGTGCGTGTCGAACATGAAGCGCAGGTTGACCACGTCCAAAACGTCGAGCCCCAGGTTGCGCAGGTTGTCGTGCACGGCCTGTGTCAGCTCCTCCCGCGAGAAGGCCGGGAGCCACGAACCGTCGTTGCCGCGCCGTGCGCCAATCTTGGTGACGATGACGAGGCCGTCAGGGTACGGCGCGAGCGCCTCGCGAATGAGCTGGTTGGTGACGTGCGGGCCGTAGAAGTCACTCGTGTCGATGTGGTTGACCCCACGGGCCACGACCTCGCGCAACACGGCCCGAGCGGCGTCCGGGTCCTTCGGTGGGCCAAAGACGCCAGGCCCCGCGAGCTGCATGGCCCCATAGCCAAGGCGCTTCACGGGGCGGCCCCCGAGGGGGAAGGTGCTGGAGGAATCGATACCGGGCATGCTCATCTCCTTTTGAGATGGGGCATGAATAGCCACCTTGGACTCTCGGGATAACGGGGCACGACCCGTACAGGTTGTGCGGAGCGGCGAACAGTGAAGGTCGACCTGGGTGATTTGAACGCCTTCGTGGTGGTGGCGCGGGCCCGGAGCTTTCGCGAGGGGGCGCGCCTGAGCGGGAGCAGCGCGTCCTCGCTGAGCGACGCGGTCCGCCGGCTGGAGGAGCGGCTGGGCGTCCGCCTGCTCAACCGTACGACACGCAGCGTCGTCCCCACCGAAGCCGGGGAGGGCCTGCTGGAGCGCCTGGCGCCCGCGCTGACGGAGATGGAGGCCGCGCTCGACGTGGTGAACGGCTTTCGCAACCGGCCCGCCGGCGTGCTGCGCCTCAACGTGCCCATCAGCGCGTCGCGGCTGGTGCTGCCGCGCATCGTCCCGCCGTTCCTCGCCGCCTATCCCGACATCCGCCTGGAGGTCATCACCGAGGACAGCTTCGTGGACATCATCGCGGCCGGATGCGACGCAGGCATCCGCTACGACGAGCGGCTCGAGCAGGACATGATCGCGGTGCCCATCGGGCCCCGCGTCCAGCGCCACGCCACGGCCGCGGCCCCGGCATACCTGGCGCGCCATGGGCGGCCGGAACATCCTCGGGACCTGCTGCGCCATGCCTGCCTGCGCGGCCGCTTCGCGAGCGGCGCGATGACGCTCTGGGAGTTCGAGCGCGACGGCGAGGTGGTGACGGTCGAGCCCTCGGGACCGCTCATCGTGCGGGCGGGTGGGGGGACGGACCTCGCCGTCGACGCCGCGCTCGCGGGCACGGGCATCGTGCACCTCTTCGAGGATTGGCTGCGCCCCTCTCTTGACAGCGGCGCCCTGGTGCCGGTCCTCGAACCCTGGTGGCAACCCTTCCCGGGGCCCTTCCTCTACTACCCCGGGCGGCGCCTCGTGCCCGCCCCGCTGCGGGCGTTCATCGACTTCATCAAGACGCGGGATGAAGCGCCCTGAGGGCGAGCCGGCGCAAGGCCAATGCCACACACCTTCAGGGGGAAGCGCGGCTCACGGACCGTATGGAGACGTCCTCGACGTGACAAACGTGTCATACGCGAACGCCGCATGCACGGGGGTGGCTACCCTGGAAGATACGCACTGTGGGTGTTGGTTGGATATTGACTGTCGGTATTTCTGTTTTTTATGGTTGTTCTTGGAGAACGGCTATCGCGCGCTGCATCCCGTAGCGGTCGTGACCCCGCGCTCCAGGAGCGTCCGACGTGAAATTCCTTCGCCAGAAGCCCACTCTCGCCGTGGCCCTGACGTCGCTGCTGGCCGCGGGCTCCGCCTCCGCGGCGAGCCGGGTCGACCTGCAGCAGCAGGACCTGGGCGCGATCCGCCTGCGGAGCGCCGCCTTCGCCCCGCCCAACAGCGTCATCCGCGAGCCGGTCCGCCACGCGCAGGCGCTCGGGCTGGAGGCGGGCTCGGGGCTGACCCTGCTCGACAGCGTCAGCGACCACGGCGTGCGCAACCACCGCTATCAGCAGACCTTCCGCGGCCTGCCCATCTTCGGTGAGCACGTCATCGTCAACGAGGACGCCAACGGAGAGCTGCGCGCGCTGTTCGGGCGCAAGGTCACCGGCCTGGAGCGGGACATCCAGGAGGGGACCCCCCGGCTGTCCGCCGCGGAGGCGCTGGACATCGCCAAGAGCGCGAGCCTGGGCAACCGCGTGCGCGCCATGCTCGTCGAGAACGAGCGGTCCGAGCTGATGATCTACGTCGACGATGACGGCCGCGCGCACAAGGCCTACGTCGTCAGCTACTTCGCGGACCTCGCCGGTGGCGGGGCGCCCACGCGTCCCATGGTCATCGTGGATGCGGAAGGGGGCCGGGTGCTCAAGCAGTGGGAGAATCTGCAGCACGTGCTCATCGGCACGGGCCCTGGCGGCAATGCCAAGACAGGCCAGTACGAGTACGGCACGAACTACGGCTATCTGGACGTGGCGCAGTCAGGCACCACGTGCACCATGAGCAACACCAACGTCCAGACCGTGAACCTCAACGGCGGGACGAGCGGCTCCACCCCGTTCTCCTATACGTGTCCCCGCAACACGGTGAAGGCCATCAACGGGGCGTATTCGCCGCTCAATGACGCGCACTTTTTCGGCAGCGTCATCTTCAACATGTATCAGGCCTATGTGGGCCAGGCTCCGCTGACGTTCCAGCTCACGATGCGGGTGCACTACGGCACCAACTACGAGAACGCGTTCTGGAACGGCTCGGCGATGACGTTCGGAGACGGGTACACGACGTTCTACCCGCTGGTCAGCCTGGACGTGGGCGCGCACGAGGTGTCGCACGGCTTCACCGAGCAGAACTCGGGGTTGATCTACTCCGGCCAGTCCGGCGGCATCAACGAGGCCTACTCGGACATCGCGGGCGAGGCCGCCGAGTTCTACATGCGCGGCACCAATGACTTCCTCGTGGGCGCGGAGATCTTCAAGAGCAGCGGGGCACTGCGCTACATGGCCAACCCGCCGCTGGATGGCCAGTCCATTGGCCATGCCTCCAACTATTACAACGGCCTGGACGTGCATTACTCGTCCGGCGTGTACAACAAGGCCTTCTACCTGCTGGCCAACACGCCGGGCTGGGGCACGGTGAGGGCCTTCCAGGTCTTCGCCCGCGCGAATGACCTGTACTGGAGCCCGAGCACGGACTTCAACCAGGGCGCGTGCGGCGTGCAGACCGCGGCGCAGGACTACGGGTTCAGCGTCTCCGACGTCGTGTCCGCCTTCTCCGCGGTGGGCGTGGGCTGCGGCGGCGCCGTCGAGCTGTTCCGGCAGTCGGACACCAGCGGCAAGCTCACCATCGCGGTCTTCGAGCGTTATGCGACGGCGAGCGCGGGCACCCACACCAACTTCACCGTGACCGTCCCCAGCGACTTCGTGGTGATTGGCGGTGGAGGCGAGGGCAAGGAGTCCCCGTCCGGCAACCTGCTGACCGCTTCGTACCCCGACACCGGGCTGACCTCGTGGCTGGTGTCCACCAAGGATCACCTCGTCGCGGATCCGGTGCAGGTGCGGGCGTGGGCCATTGGCCTGAAGGTCGCGGGGCTGACGCCGGCGCAGTTGCGCACCTACCTGACCGTCAGCACGGCGACGAGCGGCACGGTCGCGCACCCTGACGTCACCGCGTCCCTGCCTTCGGGCTACGTGCTGGCGGGCGGCGGCATCCGGGTGAACTGGAGCGGCGCGGGCAACCTGGCCACGGCCTCGGCGCCCGCCAGCTCGACCTCCTGGCGTGTGCGCTCGAAGGACCACACCAACTCGTCGCCCGCGACGGCGACGGCGTATGCCATTGGCATCAACGGCACCATCCCGGGCGTGGGTACCCTCGGCAATGTCATCAACAGCGGCACGTCGACGGTGGTCTCGCACCCCAGCTACACCGTGGGCCTGAGCAGCGGCTATGCGCTCAGCGGCTGCGGTGCGTTCGTGAACTGGAGCGGCTCGGGCAACATGCTCTGGCGTATCAAGCCGGTGAACTCGGGCTGCACGGCCGCGTCGAAGGACCACGAGGTCGCCTCCCCGGCGTCCATCTCCACCTACGCGCTCGGCCTGCGCGCGTTCTGACCGGGAGCCGTTGAAGGGCGAGCCCGGGCCGTGTCACGCGGTCCGGGCTTTCCGTGCGTCTGGCGTGGGGGGGGGCGGCGCCTCAGCCGCGCAGCCGGTCCGCCAGGTCCTGCGCCAGGCCGCACATGGTCAGCGTGGGGTTCCACGAGCCCGAGGTGGGGAAGAGCGCGCCGCCCGTCACGTAGACGTTGTGGACGCCGTGCGGGCGGTAGTCCAGGCCGACCACCGACGTCGCCGGGTCCTTGCCCATCCAGAGCGGCGAAGCCTCGTGCACGATGATGTTCAGGCGGATGTCCTTCTTCGCCGGCCGCTCCGGCTGCCACTGGCCGCCGTTGCCGCCCGGGTTGTCCACCCAGTACTCCAACTCCGGGCCCGAGCCCCCCGCGCGCCCCGCCAGCACGTCGATGGTCTGATACGTCGCCTCGTCGAGCACGTCCCAGAGGCGATGGTCCTGCACGCCGGGTTGGAGCTGGAGGGTGATGTTGGTGGAGGGGTCCGTGCCGCCGTTCAGGCGGATCCAGTTGTCGGGGTTCTTCTCGCTCACCTCGCCCAGGGTGGCGCAGACGAACACGACGTAATCCTCGGAGCCCTTCAGCTGGGCCATGGACGCGACGGCCGCCGCGTCCGGGGCCTCGTGGGCGATGGTGCTCTCGTCGGCCTCCGGGTTCGCGGCGGCGAAGGCGCTGGCCTGCACGTGGTACTGCAAGCCATTGGGCGCCTTGCCATCCAGATAGATGGCCCCAATCTCCAGCGCGGACAGGTCCTTGAACGCGGACCGCTTCACGCGCGCCGTGATGTGAGACATGAAGTGCCCGGTGTAGCGCTTGCCAATGTTCGGCAGGGCGTCCTTGAACGAGTTCATCAGCAGCGTCGCGGGCGGGATGGTGCCCATCGCCAGCACGACCTTCGCCGAGCTCACCGCCAGCGGACCGCGACAGGTCTCCAGCGCGGTGACCGTTCCATGGCCGTCATGCACCAGCCGGTCGACGACGCAGCGGTCGACGAGGGTGAGGGGCTGCCCCTTGCCCTGCGCGGCCAGCGCCTTCTGGGATTGCTGCAGGTCCAGCAGCGTGCCCACGGTGGAGTACTTGTAGAACTTCACGCCCTTCCACGGCGGATTGCCGACGGCGATGGGCGCGGGGAACGCGTTCTGCGCCGAGGGCACGTGCCGGCGGAAGTTCTCCCGGAGGTTCACGTCGAGCTGGTGCTGGAGGCTGCCGTAGACGCCATCGTGGATCTTGTCCATCGTGGTGACGTGCAGGAAGGCCCGGGCGCGGTCCCAGAAGCCCGGCTGGAGCGTGACGTCGATCAGCTCCTGCGGCCAGTCGCGCATCAGGTCGGGGCCCGGCGCCGGGCACCAGGCGCTCCAGTAGGTGGAGCGGCCGCCCAGCACGGGGATGTAGCCGGCCTGGAAGAACTCCAGCTCCGTGGTCGCCATCCGCGTCGTGCGGGTCCAGGGATAGGTGGTGGGCGGTGAGCCCGTCGCCGCCTGGAAGGCGAGCGGCAGCATCTGGTAGTGCGTGGGCAACCAGAAGCCGCCCCGCTCCAGCACCAGGATGCGCGCGTTCGGGTTGTGCTTCAGGGTCTGCTCGATGAAGGCCACGCCGGTGGGCCCGGTGCCAATCACGATGAAGTCATATGCGGACGATTGGATGGTGCTCCAGTCGTTGGGCGTGGCGAAGAACGCCTGTCCGGCGATCTGATCCGCGCTGGCCTCCTGCGGCCCGGGGACGGGATACCCGAGGGAGATGCCCTTCGGGATGTTGCGGGAGCCAGCGAAGAACTTCTTGTAATTGGCGGCCATGGGAGCTCATCAAGCAACGGAGGCGGGAGGTGCTTGCCTTTGACTTGCAGGGGCCATGCCGCATCCAGAACACCTGACACGCCGGCTCTGCGTGGATGAGGGGCGCGTCGCTCCAGGAAGCGCTGGCGTCTTCCGGGGACGCGGGGGAGAACGGAAGGGGGACCGCCTACGACCCGGCGTCGGGGACTTCCCCCAGGGCCACGGCCAACTCGGCGCGGTCCGCGAGGGCCCGTTCCCGCTCTTGCTCCGTCCCCGCGTCCGGCTTCTTGAGCGCGGCATCCAGGACCCTGGCGGCGGCCGCGTCATCGCCCTTGAAGTCGCGCAGGCGCCGGGCCGTCTTGAGGGCCTTGCCGAGCACGGAGGTCGCCGTGTCCCCGTCGTCGCCGTAGCCGTCAGGTTCATCGCGGCGGATGAACATGACCGAGTTTCCGTTGGGATCGGCGAGGGTGAATCGCGTCTGCCCCTTCCGCATGCGAGTCATTCGTGGGAGCCCCCGGACGGGAGTCCGGCCATAGGCCTTTCGCAGCGCGTCCAGGAAGCGCGCGTGCAGTTCCTCCACTTCGTCCACGATGATCAGACAACTGCTGAAGGCCTTCTGGGGATCCAGGCCCTTCAGGCCGAAGAAGTGGAGCTGGGCGCCTCCCCGCTGCGTCGCCGCGTAGGGATTGGGTGCCCGTTGTTGGTACGTCACCTTGAACCCGAGCAGCGCGTAGAACTCCAGCGTCGATGCGAGCTCCACACAGGGGAGCAGGGGGATGCTGGTGTCACTTTTCACGGGAGCGCTCCGCTTCGGCCAGGTCCTCTTCGAGCCGCAGGCGCGCTTCGCGGACGCCCTCGACCGCCGCGGTGAGGAGCGCTGGGGCGAGGCTGGCGCCCATCCGGTCCGCCCACGTGGCATGTGCCTGCTCGACCTTGCGCAAGGCGCGGCGCCCGGAGGCCGTGAGGGCGACGCACTTCGCCCGCTGGTGATGTGGGTTGTCGACGAACTCCACGAACCCGTCGCTTGCGAGCGCGTCCGCGGTCTGCTGCACGCTCTGCCGTGCCAGCCCCATCGTGCGCGCCACGGCCGCGACCGTGGCGGGGCCATGGTCGATGACGCCCAGCACCTGCCAGCGGGCGCTCGTCAATCCCGCCGGAGCGCTCAGTCGATCTCCGGCTTGGAGCAGCAGCCCGTTCAACTGGAACACCTCCAGGACCAGGGCGCTGAAGGTCTCTGCTTTCTGGGTCAACGGTGGCATCGGCAGGAGCCTGTCAACATGGCAGGTTCCTGTCAATTCTCCGGACCCCTTGTCGAGTGGGGAGGCTTCGGCGACGCTGGCGCGTCTTCTTCCCCCAGAGGCTCCATGAAGGCACTGCGAACCCCGAGCGTCCTCGCCGCGTTGCTGCTGCTGTCCCCTGGATGCACCACGTCACGCCCCGCGGCCCGGGCGGACGCTCAAGCCACCGCGCCCACCGAGTCACCCGCGCAGGTGGCGTTGCGCGGCTTCGTGGATGCGTACTTCGCGGAGCACTTCCACCGCTCGCCCATGTCCGCCACCTCCTCGGGCGTGCACACGTATGACGGCGAGCTGCGCGGCTTCCGGCCCGAGGAGCGCGCGTCGCACCTGGCGTTCCTCAAGGATCGGCTCGCGGCGCTGCCCAGGGCGGTGGACCGCGCCGCGCTGCCCCCGGGCGACCGGGCCGACTACGACATCCTGGAGAACCACCTCCGCGCGCGCATCCTGGACCTGGAGACGGTGCGAGGGTGGGAGCGCAACCCGAACACCTACCTGGGCTTCGCGTCCAACGCCGTGTATCAGCTGATCAACCGCGACTTCGCGCCGCTGGAGGAGCGGATGCGCTCGGCACTGCGGCGGATGGCGCTGGTGCCGGAGGTCTTCGCGGCGGCCCCGGCGAACCTCCAGAACCCACCGAAGCTGTGGACGGAGATCGCCCTGGAGCAGGCGAAGGGCACGCGCTCGCTCTACGCGCAGACGCTGCCGCAGGCCTTCGCGCCGGTGAAGGACGCCGCGCTTCAAGACGCCTTCCAGGCGGAGCAGGCGCGCTGCCTCGCGGCCATCGACGGGTACATCCGCTTCCTGAAGGATGACCTGCTGCCTCGTTCAAATGGGGACTTCGCCATTGGCGAGGCGACGTACCGCCAGAAGCTCCAGTACGAGGAGGGCGTCACCGACAGCATCGATTCATTGCTGACCTGGGGGCGCGCGGAGATGAAGCGCACGCAGGCGCAGTTCGCGGAGGTGGCCGCGCGGATTGCTCCGGGCAAGGCGCCCATGGATGTGTACCGCGAGCTGGGCAAGGAGCACCCGGCCGGGGCGGAGCTGGTGCCCACCACGACGGCGACGCTGGAGGACATCCGCCAGTTCCTCATCGATCACCGCATCATCACCGTGCCCAGCGAGGTGCGCGCGAAGGTGGCGGAGACGCCGGTGTTCAGCCGCGCGCTGTCCTTCGCGAGCATGAGCACGCCCGGCCCGTTCGAGACGAAGGCGACGGAGGCGTACTACTACGTGACGCCGCCGGACCCGGCGTGGAACGCGGAGCAGACCGAGCAGCACATGAGCTTCTACAACCGCTACGCGCTGCCGCTGGTCTCCATCCACGAGGCGTACCCGGGGCACTACGTGCAGTTCCTCTGGACCAACCGCATCCAGTCCAAGGTGCGCCGGCTGTTGGGCTCGGGTTCCTTCAGCGAAGGCTGGGGCCTCTACACGGAACAGATGATGTTGGACGAGGGCTACGGCGGCACGGGCCCGCAGGCGGACCGGCTGCGGATGAACCAGCTGGCGCTCTACCTCCAGCGGCTCGCGCGCTACATGGCGGGCCTGTCCCTGCACACGCGCGGGATGACGTATGAGCAGGCCGTGCGCCTCTTCGAACAGGAGGCGTACATGACGCACGTCAACGCGGAGCGCGAGGCCCGCCGTGGCACGTCCGACCCGACGTATCTGGTGTACGCGCTGGGCAAGAAGATGCTGATGGAGCTGCGCGAGGAGGCGAAGGTGAAGTGGGGCAGGGACTTCACCCTCCAGCGCTTCCATGACGCCGTGGTCTCCCACGGCTACCCGCCTGTGCCCATCGTCCGCCAGTTGATGCTCGGCGAGGACGCGGCGGCCTCCTCGTCACGGTGAGCGCCGCCCGCATCACACTTGGGGAAGCGCGATGGCGCGCAGGTTCTTCTCCGCGCCGCCAACAATCAGGGAGGCTCCGTCCGCGGAGAACGCAATGGCTCGAAGCGAACGGCCTCCCGCCTTGTACGCGCACCAGCGTCCATCCCTTCCGAGTTCGATGATCAGGCCGTTGCTGGTGCCAATGATGCCCAGGCCATCCTGGCGGAAGCGGATCGCGTCACCGCGGGTGGACGTGCCGCCGGTGATGCCGCGTGCGAGCGTTCCCAGCGAGTGACGCGAGAGCTCGGTACCGCTCGCGGCATCCAGCACGAGCATGTCATGGCTCACACCTCCGCCGACGGTCAGCAAGCGGTTCGACGTGGGGTCGAGGGCCATGGCCACGACAGTGCCTTCGGTGACGAGCCGCGAGGGCGCGCGCTGCCAGAGCAGAGTGCCGTCGGCGATCCGCACGGCGGAGATGCGGGCAAAAGACGTGGCTGTATAGAGGACGCTGCGGTCTGGCGAGAGCACCGCACACCGTTCCTCATCGAGCAGCCGGGTCGGCAGCAATGACTGGCAGCGAAGGGTGGCCAACGCAACCCGCACCATGGATGGCTCGGGTGTGAGCAAAGCGGGTGCGGCGGCAGCGATCGCCGGGTCCACCCGGCGCGTCTCCGCCTGGGCCACACCGCCGTCGCGAAGCGCGGTCTTCCAGTTCGGGGACTGCGCAATGAAATCCTCGTCATCCATCCATGCGAAGGGCCGCATGACGGGCAGGGTGTGAGCGACCTGGAAGGTGTTCAGGTCGATGACCTGGCAGCAGGCCGCCTCACCCGCGAGCAACGCGCCTCCCGTGAGGAGCCAGCGCCCGCTGGGCGAGAGCACGCCGGGGCCTCGCACGCCCATCAGCTCGGCTTCAATCTCGAAGTGGGTGGCACTCCTGCGCCGCAATCGACCTGTTTCGCGGGCATGATTCGGCGCCTCGATGACCAACAGAGAGCCCCGTGGCTCGAAGGCGAGGAACTCGACGTAGGGGACGGTGTCCTTCGCGATGACCGTGGACGCCGCGCGGGGGGCCGTTGGCCCTGAGCGGGGGAGCAGCTCCACGCAGTCCGTCAATCTCATGCGCGGACGCTACCACGCCGTCGCCGCGTGCCCTCTTCCTCTCAGCGCGCGCTGCAGGTGGACCATCGCCTCATCCGGCGCGGACGCCGCCACCATCAAACGGGGCGTTCACCATGCCCAGCGCCGTGCCCGCTGCGACAACCGCGCGTCAGGGCGCGCAGCCGGGATCCGCGGGGCTCCAGGCGTACTGGGAGTCCAGCGTCAGCTTCCGGTCCACCACGGCACCGCTCACTCCGAGCGCGGTGAGGAGGAACGTCTGCTCCGGCGCCGTGCCCGAGACCTCCGCGCGGTAGATGAAGCGGCAGCCGGCGGTCCACGTGTCATCGGGCACCGGCGCACGGGAGCCGTCGAGGCAGGGCTCCGGAAGGAAGCCCACCTGGGCGGCGCTCTCCGAGTAGCGGTCCTTCTCTCCGCAGTACGACTTCTCGGCCGTGAAGAGCGCCTTCAGGTTGCTGGCCCCCTCGCACAGCGGGGCGGGCAGGGGCGTCCCCTCCGGCCTGCGCACGCCATGGCAGTCCTCGAGGACGAGCTCCGAGGGCCACACGCGTACGGTCTTCCCGTCGGAGTACCCGTGCGTCAGGGTGTACGTGAGCCCTTCGGCGAGTCCGCCCACGCCCACCGCGCGCACGCTGAATGTGCTGTCGTTGGGCGTCGAGCCGGCCACCGAGACCGCGTAGCGGAAGTGGCAACCCGCGAGCCAGGCCTCATCCGGTGGTGTGGGCACGCGGCTGCCATCCGTGCATGCCGCTGGAGTGGGGAGTCGTGTGACGTCCGCGGTCCAGGCGTCCTTCTCCCCGAAGTACTCCTGCTGGCCCGCCAACAGCCCACTGAGGCCCAGGAGCGCCTCGCACCTCAGACGCTCGCGCAGCTCCTGCTCGGTGGTGCTCTGCGAGGGCGCAATTGGGGCGGGCGTGCTGGCCTTGACCGGAGCAGGCGCGGATCGCGTGGGCGCGGGACGCTCCTCCTGACGCTCACAACCGCCCAGCACGACGAGCGCCGGGACAAGACAGGTGCTCCAGGATGAGAGGCTTCGCACGCAGGACTCCTCGGGCTGGCATTTCCTGGCATCCATCATGGCGTTTGCCGCGCTCCCATGGCCATATTTGATTGAAGGACTCCCTGCGACCGTCGAACTTGACGGCAATGCCCTGAGGGCCAGCACGCAATCACATCCGGGAGTTCAGCGCGTTGGGCCAGCGCCTCATCACTCCTGGACCTGGGACAACGGAATGTGACGCATGTGCGTTTCGGGCCTGCCAGGGCCGGTGTAACGGTTGCCATTGGACGGGAACTCGCCGGGCCCTGAACGCCGCGCGTGTCTGGGGCCCATGGACGCCAATGGCAGCCGCGCCGTGCTCCTGCCGGCCACGTGCGAATCGGCTCGGGGAGGCGCCAGCGGCGGGAGCCTCCTTCCGAGGTGCGTCTTGCTTCCTAGCGCGCGCGCTGCAGGTGGACCATCGCCTCATCCAGCAGCGCGGCCACGCCCCGGCGCACCACGTGCACCACCTTGCGGTGGTGCGCGGAGGCCAGGTGCGTGTAGTGGCTGGACACCTTGTGGTGCAGCTCCGTGGCGCCCCACACCAGCACCAGGTCCGCCCACTCCAGGTCGCTCTTCGCGCGGTCCGCCGTGCGGCGCTCCGTGCCGTCCACCATGCGCAGGGAGATGTGGCCGCCCAGCCGCTCCTCCAACTCCTCACGCACCGCGGGCGAGCCGCCCACCACCACCACGCGCTGCACGCCGCGCTGGTGGCACATCTCCACGAAGGCCACCTCCGCGCGCCGGTTGGCGCTGCCGCCGCACCGCGCGCAGTGGCTCCGGGGCTCCACCCGCAGGGGCTCCCGGCCGCTCGCCGTCGCCACCTGGAGGCAGGCGGGATCCGAGCACACCTGGAAGAAGCGCTCGGCCAGCACCTCGGCGGCTCTCAGCAGCTTGGGCTCGCTCATCCGCGCCTTGCCCGGCCGCGTGAGCCCTGCCTCTTCCAGCACGCCCCGCGCCCGCGCGCGTGCGTCCATCAGCGTGACGCCCCGCTCGGCCAGCCACCCGTCGATGTCCCGATCCGCGCTCATCGCTTCGCCATCGGAGCAGGAGTAGCGGCGAACAGCTCCGACTGCATCGGGACGGGCCCGGAGGGCTGCGCCAGCCCGAGCGCCTCGCGCACCGGACCGAAGCTCCGGCGGTGGATGGGCAGCACGCCCAGGGCCTGGATGGCCTGCACATGCTGCGCGGTGGGGTAGCCCTTGTGCGCCGCCAGCCCATAGCCGGGATACTGCGCATCCAACTCTGCCATCAGCCGGTCGCGCGTCGTCTTCGCCAACACGGACGCCGCCGCGATGCTCAACGACAGCGAGTCGCCCTTGATGATGCCCCGCTGCGGAGCCGGGCACTGGGGAATCGTGCGCGCGTCCACCAGCACGTAGTCGGGCGTCAGCCCCAGCCCCTCCACCGCGCGCCGCATGGCCAGCAGGCCCGCGTGGTAGATGTTGAGCTGATCAATCTCCTCCACCTCCGCCCGGCCCACCGCCCACGCCACCACGTCGCGCTTGAGGGCCTCCGCCAGCGCCTCGCGCTTGTCCGGGTCCAGGATCTTCTTCGAGTCATCCAAGCCCTTGAGCCTGTAGCCCTTGGGCAGGATGGCCGCGGCCGCGACGACGGGGCCCGCGAGCGGCGCCATGCCCGCCTCGTCCACGCCCGCCACCTTGAGCAGCCCCCGCTCCCACAACTCCGTTTCGAACTTCAGCAGGTGCCGCAGCCGCTGCCCCTCCGCCCGGTTCTTCTCCTGACGGGAGCGGAGCCTCTTCGCGAGCGCCTGCGCGCCCTGACGCGGGTCTGCCTCCAGCGCTTCGAGCAGGCCTTGGGGGATGGGCTGCGCCTGGGTGACGAACCGCCCGGTCAGCTCGGTCACCGAGCATGCGAGCAGTGCCTGCACAATTTCCGCGGACATGGGGGAACCTTCGGGATTGCCTACCCTGCGGGTAGCGCGGTTGCACGGCTTACTGGAGCGGAGGAACACCAGTGCCGCGACAACACGCCCGCACGCACGCCGTCAGGCCAGACGGGCGGGCGGCGAGGCTGGGGGAGAGCCGGACCGACGCGAACGTGGGCATGCGGGCTTGACGCATGGCGTAAGTGGTATCGCGCACAGGCGGGTCCACACAACCGTTCGCCGGCCCGGGGCGGTGGATTTTCCGCGCGCCCCGGTCCCAGTGTCACGTCTTCCGGCTCAATCCTGGAGCTTGAGCGTCAGCGAGCCGGGAACAGGCGTACAGTGACAGCCGTCGCACGTCCACTCCACGCGCTCGGCGTGCGTCACGTGCGAGCCCGCGGTGGCCACCACGCGGATGGGGCTGGGCGCGAGCGTTTCGTTGATGGCCGTGGTGACGCCCCGGTCATCCGTCATGCCCGTGATGCTGACGTTGCTCTCCATGTTGGTCGCTGTCACGGACGCGCCCTGGACGTACGCGCCGTCCGAGGACATCACCTCCACGCGCAGCGACAGCGGCTCCGCGCAGCTGTCCTCGTGCCGGTTCGCGCTGGGGGCTTCATCACAGCCCGTCACCAGCACGCCCGCGAGGAGCCCCAAACACCCCAACCGCTTCAGCCGCTTTCCCATCCCCACGCCCCCAACCCGTTGCATGCATGGAATCTGATACCGGGGGGCGGGGGCTGCAATGCATGTGTCAGGCGGCGGGAGACAGCCGCGCGTGGGCAAAACGTGCGGCCTCCGTGTCCGGATGACGGTGCAGGATGTACCGGTAGATTTCCTCCGCGCGCGACGTGTTTCCCAACTTCTCCCCCTGCACGCGCGCCAGCAGCACCAACGCGCGGGGCGCGGTGGGTTCATCCGGCGCCGCGTCCGCCGCGGCTTCCAACGCTTTGACCGACAGTGGGAAATCTCCTTCCACTGCCGAGGCCTGTCCGATGAACAGGTGGTGTGACGGCGAAATCTTCAGGCGTGGCAGAACGTGGAGCACGCGGTACAGCGCCAGCGCCTTCGCCACGTCGCGCGCCTCCACCGCCGCGGCGAGCTCCGCCACCTGCGCCCCGGTCTGCGCTTCGTCGAGTCCCACGGCTTCGGGGACGGTGGAGCCGCGCAGGGACTCGGGGGCGTGCAGGGGCGCGGTGTCTCCCAGCGTGGGCTCCAGGAAGTCGCGCTCGGGCAGGTAGCCCAGCGTGTCCCCGTGCACATAGAGCACGAGCCCCAGCAGGCTCGCCGCCGCGAAGGGCGCCAGGCACGTGAGCGCCTCCGCGAGCAGCCGGGGCACGATGAGGATGGGCAGTTCGAGCACCGCCTGCGCGGCCACGTGCAGCCCCCCATGCGCCAGGCCGAGGAGCAGGAACACGCCCGTGACGACGCGCGCGTCGCGCCCCACCGCGCGGATGCAGGCGAGCGCGCGCAGGGGATGGAGCGCGGTGAGCACCGACCGCGTCATCGCGGCCACCAGCAGCGCCCACGGCAGCCACAGGAGCCCCAGGACCGTCAGGCCCCAGAAGAGCGGATCCGCCCAGACGTCCGGAGCTCCCAGCGTGTCCAGCGGGTGCGTGATGCGCGCCAGGACTTCGTTGGAGGATGCGGACGGTAGCAGCCGCCACACACGGACGAGCGCGGGCAGGAAGACGCCCACGGTGACGCCCAGGCCGGTGAGGCCGGGCAGGAGGTTGTCCCGGGCGAGGTCGGTGAAGCCGGGGGTGTCCGTCGCTGGCTCTCCCCGCGCCGCGCCGCGCACGATCGCGAAGAAGGCCGCCCAGAAGACGCCCAGCGCGAGCGTGAGGGGCAGCACCGCGATGATCACGACGCCCACCACGCACATGCGCAGCACGGCCAGCACCAGCGCGACGGCCACGAGCGCCTGGAGGCCCGGCCCCGTGAACGGGAAGCGCAGGGCCTGGACGAGCCGCGCCCCCAGGGGGCGATGCCTGCGGTGGCGCAGGAGCACGTTCGCCGTGCCCTGGCACCGGGCGCAGACGGAGTACTCCACCGTGCCCATGCGCCGGGTCTGCACGCAGGCGGGGCACAGCAGGGCTTCGCAGTGCTCGCAGCGCCAGCCGGCGGCGGCGTCCGGGTGGCCTGCGCAGGTGGGGAGGGCGGCGGGAGCGGGGGCGGCCATGCGGCCGGCAAGCCTACGCCGGACCGGGAGTCTCATCCCAGGGGGAGCCCAGCCACGCCTGGAACGCGGCCTTCTGCGCGTCCGTGGGGCGCTCCACGCGCTGCAGCCACGCGGCGTCCGCGGGCTTCTGGCCCAGCACCACCGGCACCTCCAGCAGGCGGTCGCGGCGGAACAGCGTCACCCGCACGGTGTCGCCGGGGCGCTTGTCCTCGCAGCGGGCGATGAGCCCCGGGCCGTCCACGCGCCAGCCGTCCAGCGCCACCACCTCGTCCTCCGGGTACAGGCCGGCCTCCAGCGCGGGCGTGCCCTCCGGCACGGTGGAGAGCGTGGAGGAGCCGCGCACGGTGACGCCCAGCCAGCCCTTGGGCTTGGGCTCGCCCTTGAGGCGCGGCGGCGTGCCGCCCTTGTCGTTGGGGGCCTCCCGCACGCGGAAGGACACCTCCAGCCCCACGTGCGCGAACACGCTGTAGTCCAGGTCCTCCGTGGAGCGCACCGCCCGGTCGAAGAAGGGCGTCAGGTCCACGCCCGCGACCTCGCTCGCGGCCTTCTCCACGCCGTCCTCCGGGACGCCGGAGCCGTCGCCATGGCGTTGCCACAGCAACCGCATGACGTCATCCAGGCACTTCGCGTCGTTGGTGGCGCGGCGCACCTCCAGGTCCAGCAGCGCGCACACCACCTCGCCCTTCAGGTAGTAGGAGATGGCGCTGTTGGTGGAGTGCTCGTCCGGGCGGTAGTGCTTCACCCAGCTGACGAGCGACGCCTCCGTGAGCGTCTGCACGCGGCGGCCCGGGGTGGAGTGCAGCAGGCTGAGCGTCTCCCCCAGCCGGGCCAGGTAGCGCGTGGGAGACATCAGCCCCGCGCGGCGCACGAAGAGGTTGTCGTAGTACGCGGTGCCGCCCTCGAAGGCCCACAGCAGCGTGGTGTAGTTCTCCTGCGCGTAGTCGAACGGCACCAGCGCGCGCGGCTTCACCCGCTTGATGTTCCACAGGTGGAAGTACTCGTGCGCCACCAGCGTGAGGAAGTCCTCCCAGCCCCGGTGCGTGGAAAGGCCCGTGCGCGGGAAGAGCAGCGCGGTGGAGGCCTGGTGCTCCAGCCCGCCCCGGCCCTTGTCGGTGAGGTAGACGAGGAACAGGTAGCGCTTCAGCGGCAGCCCTTCGTACATGCGCGCCTGGGCCTCGCAGATGCGCTGCATGTCCGCGCACAGCCGCTCCGCGTCCGGCACGCTGTCGCCCCACACCACCACCTCATGCGGCACGCCCGCGGCGGTGAAGGTGAGCGGCGTGTGCGGGCCCACCTCGAAGGGGCTGTCCACGAGCGTGTCGTAGTCCGGCGCGACGAAGGTGCCCGCGTCCTGGTCCAGCGCGCAGAACGTGCGCCAGTCCCGCGGCGCGTCCACGGTGACGTGGTGGGGCAGGGCGCGCGTGGCTTCCGTGTAGAGGAACACCGTGGCGCCGTTGAAGTAGGCGTGGCTGCCGTCCAGGTGGCTGGTGCGCACGGACAGCTCGTTCGCGTAGACGCGGTAGCGCAGGGTGACGGCCTGCCCCTTCGCGTCCACGCGCCAGGTGCGCTTGTCCACGCGGCGCACCGGCAGGGGCTGGCCGTCCGCCCCCCGCGCGGTGACGTCCTGCACCTGGCGGGCGTACTCGCGCACCAGGTAGCTGCCCGGCGTCCACACCGGCATCACCGCGTCCAGCACGTCGGGACCGGCGGGGAAGGTCGCCTCCACCTCGAACAGGTGCGCATGCGGACGGGGCATGGCGACGCGGTAGTGGACGGCGAGCGACATGGACTTGAGGCCTTTCTTCGTCGGGGGACCGCGGGGTTACTTCGCCTTGACGAGCACGGCGCCGAAGAAGCCATCGGTGCCGTGGGTGTGCGGGGCCAGGCGCAGGTACGGGCCGGGGCCGAGCTTCCCGCCCAGCTCCGCGCCCAGCACCTCCGCCACGGGGCGCACGCTGAAGTCGGGGTGCTTGGACAGGAAGTCCTCGACCACCTCTTCGTTCTCCTCGCGCAGCACGCTGCACGTGCCGTAGATGAGCCGGCCGCCGGGCTTCACCAGCATGGCGAAGCGCGCGAGCAGGGCCTTCTGCCGGCCCACGTGCATCTCCAAATCCTCCGGCGTGAGGCGGTAGCGCGCGTCCGGCTTGCGGCGGAAGGTGCCGGTGCCGCTGCACGGCGCGTCCACCAGCACGCGGTCCGCCTGGCCCTTGAGCGGCGTGAGCGCGGCGTCCGCCTCCGGGCCCTCATGGGGGATGAGCTGCGTGCGCACGTTGTGCACGCCAGCGCGGCGCGCGCGCTTGCGCAGGTCCTCCATGCGGCCTTCGTCCACGTCCAGCGCGTGCAGGTCGCCGCGGTTCTTCATCTGCGCGGCCAACTGCAGCGTCTTGCCGCCCGCGCCCGCGCACGCGTCCACCACGCGGGTGGGCGGCGCGTCCACGAGCATGCCCAGCAACTGGCTGCCCTCGTCCTGGATCTCGAACCCCCCGTCCTTGAAGTCCTGGAGGGAGAAGAGGTTGAGCCGCGTTTCCATGACGAGGCCGAAGGGGGACAGGGCCGTGGGCTTGGTGGACTCCACGTCCTCCGCCGCCAGCCGCTCCTGGAGCTGGGCGCGGTCGCCCTTGAGCGTGTTGGCGCGGACGATGAGCGGGGCGCGCTCGTTCATGGCCTCGGCGGCGCGCGCGGCGTCCTTGCCGAAGACGGCGAGGAAGCGGTCCGCGAGGAAGTCCGGCAGCGACGCGGCGATGGGGAAGCGCTTCGCCTCCGGCAGGGCATCCAGCTCCGCGGCGGCGTCCGGCAGCCGGTCGAGCACGGACACGTCCGGGCCGGTGAGTCCGCTGGTGCGCGCGACGTAGGCGGGGTCCTCGCCGTGGAGGATGCGGGACGCGGCGAGCCGCATGACGTCCTGGCGGGTGGCGTCCAGCGCGTCGAACTTCCGGTGGGACTTCTCCAGGAGGAAGTCCACGGTGCGCTGTCGGCGCAGCAGGGCGTAGACGCGCTCGGCCACGGCGCGACGCTCGGTGGAGTACAGGGCTGTCTTGCGGCGCAGCACGAACTCCAGGGCGCGGTCGGACAGGCGCCCCTCGCGGCGCACGCCGCCGTAGGCCTCCAGGCAGGCCTGGAGCACCAGGTCCTCGCGCAGGGGGCGGTTCGGGTTGGGGCGCGCGCGTTCATGCTGGGCGCGGCTGAGCTTCGGTTTGTCGGCGCGTCCACCGGCGTCCTTGCGCTTCGGAGCGCCAGGGCGGGACGGGCGGCGGGGCCCGCCGGACTTCGGGGCGCCACTGCGGGAAGGTCCAGGCTTGCGAGTCGTGGCCATGTCGCATGGGCCTTCGCATCCCCCAGGCCGCGTTGACAAGCAGGGAACGCAAAAGACGCCCCCGGAAGGCCCTGGAGGGACCGGCCGGAGGCGTCTGGGAGCCGCGTCAGAGGCTCTCGGGGCCCGTCCCCCGGGGCCGAGGGGCCCAAACCTGTCCGACTGTCGGACAGGTTTCCGCGGCCTGGCTGGAGCCAACGCCCCAGCCACGCGGGGCCGCCGGGAGTGGTCCCCAAACCTGTCCGACAGTCGGACCCGTTCGCGCGGCCCGCTCCTGCCGGAACCCGCGGTCACGGGGCCGCCCGTAGGGGACCCAACCCTGTCGGACAGGTTCGAGAGGCCTCTCTGGGAGAGCCACCTGGACACGGGCCCGCGCTGGGGGCCCACAAGACCTGTCCGACAGTCGGACCCGTTCGCGCGACCTGTCCGGGACAGCGGCCCAGGGCGGGGTGGGGCCGCGGTGGTCCAAAACCTGTCCGACAGTCGGACAGGTTTCCGCGCCCCGCCTCCGGGGGCTCAGCGGTCGCGGCGACGGCGGCGCACGAGTCCGGCCACGAGGGCCGTCGCGGCGGGAATCAGGGCTGCGGACGGGCCGGCGGCGCAGCCACTCCCCCCGTTCGAGTCATCCCCCGGCGTCGTGGGCGTGGCCGGGACCTCGGGGCGGGGGGCGGGGTCGGACGGCGTGGTGCCGGCGTCCTCGCCCGTGCCGGGGTCGGTGGTGCCGTTGGCCGTGACTGTGACGACGGTGGTCGACGTCAGCGGAGCGGTGCCCTGGACGGTGGCCGTGGCCGTCACCGTGTAGGTGCCGGCCTGCGCGAAGACGCGCTGGGCCTGCGTGCCCTGGGCGGTGGCGCCGTCGCCGAAGTCCCAGGTGACGGTGGCGTTGGCCTGGGGGGCCGTCGCGGTGAACGAAGCCGTGTGGGGCGCGGTGCCGCTGGCGCTGTCGACGGCGACGTTCAGCGTGCCCTGGGGTTGCTCGGGCGGCGGGGGCAGCGTCTTGGAGAGGGTGAAGGTGTCCAGGATGCCGCCATCCGTCTTCACGAGCTTCGCGGTGAGGGTGCCCTCCACGACATTCACGTCGAGGAAGCCATGGGCCACGTCGTCGCGGATGACGCTCCAGGACGGGCGCGCGTTGGCGAACGTCCGCAGGGTGGCGCCGCCGCCGCCGACCACGAGGTAGGGAATGCCCTTCTCGTTCTTGCCGGCCTCGGCGTCACCGAGCATGGGCTTGCTGCGTTCGTAGTCGTGATCATGGCCGGTGAGGACCAGGTCCACGCCGTACTTCTCGAACAGCGGGCCGAACTGCCGGCGCATGGTGAGCTGGGAGCCGTGCTCGCCGCTGGACCAGGGCGGGTGGTGGAAGAAGACGATCTTCCACGGCTGCGTGGTGGCGGCCAGGTCCTTCTCCACGAAGGCCTTCTGCGCGGCGGGCGTGCACTTGGACGCGGACGCGAGGCCCACGGCGCAGTTGGAGTCGAGGGACACGAAGTGCACATGCCCCCAGTCGAACGAGTAGTAGCGCTCGGAGCCCTCCGCGTTGTTGGTGGGCAGGTAGAGGTTGTCCAGGTACGGCTGGGCCTCGTTGGTGACGTACTCGTGATTGCCGGGCGCGGCGAACATGGGCACCTGCGAGAGCAGGGCGGCCATGGGGGTGAAGAGGTTGTTCTGGAACTCGGCCTCGGTGCCGGACGAGTAGGCGTTGTCACCCAGGGCGACGAAGAGCTCCGGCTTGTCGGCGAGCATGGCGGCCGCGACCTTCTTCTGGTCGCTGCCGCCGGTGCCGAAGTCACCCACGGCGGCGAAGTGCGCGCGCCGCGTGCCGGGCACGGGAGCGGTGCTGAACGTCTTGGGGAGCGACGCCTCACCGCACGCGTCCACGGCGTACGTGTAGGTGGTGGCGGGAGTCAGGCCGGTGAGGACCACGGCGTGGATCTTCGCGGTGGCCGAGGACCGGGCCGTCTGGCTGATATCACCGACGCCATACCGCACCTGCGCGCTGGAGCAGTTGGACGACAGCCGGAACGCGACGGTGGCGGTGTCGGGGCCCACCTTCTGCAGATAGGGATCACGCGGCAGAGCGATCGCCTCGCACGAAGCGAGCCCCCCAACCATCAGGGCAGCCAGGGCAGCGAGCGAGAGAGACTTCGTCCGGTCCATGCATCCTCCGGCCCGAGACATTCGGGACGCAGGCGCAACCGTTCATCGTCCAACGTTCATCCGATAAACAGGCATCCGGGAGTAGGCAGGGGAACGGGCGCCCGTTGGAGCGGAAAGACAGACGGACAGGCATTCGCTGAATGTTTCACGGGACGGCGGGGAGGGGCCCAGGCTTGCGGAGGTCCACGGCTGCGTTACCCCTGAAGACATGACCGAAGTCCACTCCCAGACCCGTGAGTACACCCTGCCCGCCGGGTGCCCCGTGTGCGAGTCGGACCTGCCGGTGCGGGTCACCGCGACCGGTCCGAACGCGGTCTGCACGCACTGCGGCTGGATGGGCCGCCCGTTCATCACCGTGACGCACGACGGCCTGCGCGTGTCGTACGACGACGCAGCGCGGGCCTGAGCGCCGGAACGTCAGGCAAGCTGCGCATCCGACGACCTTGCCCGGCCGAAAGGAGGCGCGGTGGCGATAGAAGGTAAAGTGCGGCGTCGGCTTTTGGGGCTCCTGGACCGGGAGGACAGGAACCTCTTGGCGTGGGACGTGGGCGCCACCGGGAGCCGGGGATGACTCTCTCCTGGTACGCGACCTGTGCCATGTGTCACGGCCAGGTGCGCCTCTTCGAACGGCTTGGCGAGTAAGTAGGCACTGGCGGAGGAGGGAAGGGGCAGGAGCTCGCTTCGTTCGGCCTTGTGGGCGCAAGAACCGGATGAAAAAACGAGTCCTGCCTCAGGGAAGGCAATAGCTGCGTCTGCGATAGGCGTTTTTTCCGCTCAACTCCCGCAGGCCTTGCTGCTGCCGAGCCGGGCCTGCGCTCAGAAAGCGGTAGGTGGGCCGCTGGAGCCGGATGCCATGGCGGCGGAAGAAGTCGCCCATGGCCGTCTCACGCACGCGAATGCCTGTCTGCCGGTGGAGAAAGTCGGCCAGGGCGACGTGCGTCCAGTTCGCGCGCTTGAGGCAAGACAGGCGGCCCTGACGAATCCAATTCAGCAGGGTGGGCGCCAGGTGCTCTGGAATGACAGGCGTCTTGCCTGTCGCCCACTGAATCTTCAGCCCTGCCAGGCCACCAGCGCGGTAGCGAGCCAGGAAGCGCTGCACATTGCGCGTCGTCGTCCCCAGGTCCTCGGCAATCTGCTGCTGAGGACAGCTCCGGGCGGTTATCAGCACTGCCTGGCACCTGTCGCGCAATCGGCGGTCATCCGTCGTTCGAAAGCACGCTTCCGGCTGGCTCCTCTGTCCCTCCCTCGGCTCCAGTCGGCTCATGCGGATTCGCCCCGTGACCACCGACGGATTCATCCGAGCCGTGAATCAGGCCGTGCTGTCCCTGATGTGGCTATGCGCGGAGCTGGAGCTCTCCATTGCCGATGCACGTGTCCTGAAGGCCCGATTTCCGGGCGTCTTCCGAGAATGGAACTGCGCAGAGAGATGCACTGGTTGGGGTGGCCAGGACTGATTGAACCAATGGCATATTCCAGCGCCTGAGCGGCACCGCCTCGCGGGGGCTGCGGGGGCTCACGTGATGGCTTGATGAATCGCGCCCATCCATGCCCCCAGTTCCATCAGGGCGAGGGTTGCGCGACTCCCAAGCCATCCTTGTCAACGGAAAGGCTTCCAAGCACCTTGTCGTCGACCTCCACTTTCGTCTTGCTCATCAGCCCGGCCACCAGTTCATCCATGGACTTCGAGCGCTTTTCCGCCATGAGGCGGCTTTCGATGCGAGGCTTCACCTGCTCCACGGTCTGCGAGAAGCCTGGCTGACGGGCCACGAGCTTCAGCAGATGCATGCCCCGGGGGGATGCCACCAGCCCCAATTCGCCCAGCGTCTGAAGGCCGAATGCCGTGTCCGCCATCGGCTGGCCCCATCTCGCCGCCAGTTCCTCCCGGGTCAGCAACCCCAGGTCCCCGCCCGCGTCGCGCGATGTCGCATCATCCGAACGCTTCCGGACCTGCTCCCCAAAGGCGGTTTTCACTGGCCCCGCGTCCTGCTTGCGCACGTCCGCCAGCAGCTTGTCGGCTTCCGCCTTCACCGCCCCGCGCTTCGGGTCTCCCTCTGCGGCAGCAAGAAAGACCTGGCTGACTCGCACCTTCTCAGGCCGGGAAAATTCCGTAAGGTGTTCCTCATAATACTTGCGCACCTCTTCGTCGGATGGCGGCGTTGGCGTTGTGCTCGCGGCCTGCTTCTGGACCCACCGCTGGACCAGCAGTTTCTCCACTGCGGCCTGGAACTCAGGGTCTTTCTCCAACCCCTGACGCCGGGCCTCCTGCGCCAGCACCTCGAAGCGCACGAGGGTGTCAAGGAACTCCTTTTTCATTTCCAGCGAGCCATAGCGAGAACGGATCAAGGGCGGCTGCTCGTTCATTCTGGCTTGGAATTCACTAGCCGTGATGGTGCCCGGACCGACCCGGGCCACGACTGGGTCATTCGCGCTCCCCTCTTGAGACGTTCCTGAACCCTTGCATGCATTCAGCAGCAACAGGGCTGTTGTGGATGTCGCAATGATTTTAGCGATATTCATGAAATACAAATCCTGGCGGGAATTCCTCGAGCCTGGGCCCCAACGCCCGGCAGTGAGTCGGCGCGAACCCTAACAAAGGGCGCGCGCGAAATTCAAACGAGTCAGGGGCCCCTGGTATTGCTGCTCAAACGCCAGATCGTGCACACTGCGCCAGTCTTCACCGCCTCAGAGGAAGCCTTTGCAATCGCCTGTTCGCGCCCTCCGTGGCGCGCTCCTGTTGTTCGCGCTGTGCTCCTGCGAGGGGCGACCCGGCGACGTCCCGGCGCCCACCGCGTCCAGGCTGCCGCTTCCTCCCGGCGTGGTGGCGCGTTTCGACGGCGGCGTCGTCACCCGGGAGGAGATGGATCGGGAGGCGCGACGGCTTCCCCCGGCCCTACGTGAGCAGTTCGGGAGCGAGGCCGGTCAGACGGAGTTCGCGTGGTCGCTCGTGGACAAGCGGCTGCTGGTGGAGGAGGCGCGGCGCCGCGGGCTCTCCAACCGGGAGGACATCGTCCGGCAGGTGCGCGAATTGGAGGAGCGGCTCATCGTTCAGGCGCTCCTTGCGGACGAGTCGAAGGCAGCTGTCGCTCCAGGTGAGCAGGAGTTGCGCGCCTGGTACGAAGCCAATCGGGACGAATTCGCGCAGCCGGAGCGGCTCCGCCTTGGGCGCGTGCTGGCCCGCTTCGAGAACCCGGGCAATGCGGTGGACCGGGCCCGGGCACGCGGCCGTGCGGAGCAGTTCGCGAGGCGGCTCCAGGCGAAGGAGCCGCTCGCCCAGGTGCAGTCCAGCGGGGATGGGCCCGAGCGCGCGCGGGGAGGTGACCTGGGCCTGTTCGCCCGCGGTGAGTTGCCGGACCGAAAGATGGAGGCGGCTGCGTTCGCCCTCCAGGCACCGGGACAGGTCTCGCCGGTGGTGGAGACGGCTGAGGGGTTCGCGGTGCTGCAGTTGCTGGAGCGGCGTCCCGCGCGGATGCCGCCATTCGAGGAAGTGCGGGCGGAGGTCGAGGGGCGGGTGGCGCCGGTACGGCAGCGCAGGGTGTTCGATGCGCTGCGTGCGCGGCTGCGAAGTGGTTCGGACGTGCAGGTCGAGGTCACGGCGCGTCCCTGACGTGCCGGCGGGAGAGGGGGAAGTACCCATGGAGCGTATCTCCACACCGCGCCTGCGGGCGCTGGCGCTGATTCTCGCATTGGGCTGCGCCCTGCCGGGCCTTGCCCTGGCACAGTCGGCGTCCTCGGTGTCGTCCATCCATCCCCTGCGCTCGTTCCAGCAGGGGGCACGCTCGGTCGAACTGGGCTTTGACGTCGACGGCGCCGCGTCACAGGTGGTCGTGGGCCTCAAGGGCACCTCCGCCTCCAAGGGCGTCTTCGTCGACCTCTCGCGCGTGGTGGTTCCTCGCGACCAGGCCGGCGCGGTTCCCTTTCACGTGCTCGTCCCGCTGTCACAGCCGTTCCCCGCGGACGGCCAGCTGGAGGTGACCGCGTCGCCGGTGGCGGACGAGGGAACGACCGTCACGCAGGCGCAGGTCGCCTTCGGCGCCACCTTTCCGCCCCCGGCCTTCGCTCCCGATGCGGTGAGGGCTCGGGCGTCCGTGGACACCGGCCAGTTGCTGGTGGACGTGGCCTTCCAGGGCAGCGTGGCACGCGCGGAATTGACCGTGATGGGGGCATCTTCGGCCCTCCTGCGCACGGTGAAGGGCGACCTGGCGGAGGTCGAGTCGCACGCGTTCGCGGTGGGGCGCCGGCTCGTTGCCTATCCGAGGTTGGCCACGCCGGGCCATGTGGCGTTCGCCGTGCCGATCCAGGGGGAGCGTATTCCTCCGGATGGCGTGGTCGTGGCGGACGTGTCGCTGATGGACGCCTTCGGGCGCACGGTGCACACCTCCACCGTGGAGTTCACGGATTCGACGGCCTTTGATCCGCTCCTGGACCTGCGCCCCAGTCCCTCGCCGCTCCTCCTGGCGGAGGGCTTCGGGCAGCAGGTGCCCCTGAAAGTGACGGCGGTCTTCGCCATCGCGGGCGAAGTGGATGTCAGTGGCGCGCGCAATGGCGCCACCTATGAGTCGGACGACCCGGGCGTGGCCATGGTCACGCGCGATGGCCAGGTCGTGGCGCGAGCGAACGGGGAGACCACGGTGCGCGTGCACTACGCGGGCGCTACAAGGGCCGTGCCCGTGGTCGTGGACTCTACTGCGACCCTTGAGGCCCTGGAGGTCACCCCCGCGCCGCCCGCGACCTCCGCCGCGATTAATCGAGTGGGAGGGACGCTTCAACTGCGGCTGCGAGGCCGGCTGTCCAATCAGCAATGGGTGGATCTCACCGCGTCAGCGCTGGGGACCCAGTGGCGCGTGGAGGACCCGACGCGGCTCCAGGTGTCCGCGGAAGGGCGCGTCACCGGACTCAAGGCCCAGCCTTCGCGCGTGTTCGCGAAGTACCCGGATCAGCCCGAGGTCTCCCTCTGGGTCGATGTCCAGGACGCCTTACCGCAAGTCAAGCTGATCGCGCCCGCGTCCGTGGCGGCCGGCGGTGAGGTGGAAGTGAAGGCCGTGGCCACCGACGATGTGGGCGTGGCGCGGGTGGAGCTCCGCGTCAATGGCGTGCCCACGGTGACGGACACCACCGCGCCGTTCACCTTCCAGATCAAGGCGCCCCCCACGGCGGGCTCCATCCTGGTGCTGAGCGCAGTCGCGGTGGACACCGCCAACCAGGAGGCCCCCTCCTCCGAGCTGCGCATCCCGGTGACGGCAGCTCCGGCGCCCAGCAGCCGCATCGTCGTATACGACGCTCCCACGGCGGGTCAGGTGTTGATCGCCGGCCTGCCCCAGACACTCCGCGTGACGAGCGGCGACTGGAAGGCCGGAGGCCTGACCGCGAGCGACTTCCAGTCCGTCCGCTTCACCGTGGATGGTGCGCCCCTGGGGCAGGCGTCCGCGCCCCGCGTGGAGGTCCGCTCGACGACAACGGAGAAGGGCGGTGCGATCCAACTGCTGGTGCCGTTCTGGGAGGTGACCTTCATTCCCCCTCTGACAGCGGCGGGAACAGGCATGATCCTCCGTGCGGAAGCAGTGGACGGCGCGGGTGCCCCGGTGCCGGTACAGGCCTTGCCGGTCCGCGTCGCGGCGGACTCCGCGCCGCTCGTCACCCTGAAGACGCCTGCCCGGTCCCCCGTGGACGTCACCGCGGGGGCGCCCTTCACCGTGAGCGGCGCTGTGGCGGATGACGCCCTGGCGTTCGGCGTGGACGTGCGGCTCCTCGTGCGGGGGGCCGTCGTCGCCACCACGCGGCTCGTGAAGGACTCCTTCGAAGGTCCCCCGTCGGGCTCCGCGGACTTCTCCTTCCAATGGACGCCTCCCGCATCGCCGCTGGAGGAGCCCGTACAGGTGGAGGTGCAGGCCATCGACGTGGGCGGAAACACGCGCACGGTGGCCTTCACGGCGAAGCTCAAGGCGGACCGCCCACCGCAGGTCAATATCGTCAGCCCCGGCGCCTCCGACCCCGTCCTCGCGGGATCGCGCCTGTTGCTGACGGCCGACGTGTTGGATGACTCGCCGCCGCCCATGAGGGTGAGCTGGTACGTGGACAACGTGCTCGCGGGCGTGGCCAGTGCGCCCCCCTACGAAGCGGCGGCGCTCGTGCCCGAGGGCGCCGTCGGCAAGACCCTGGTCATCAAGGCCGTGGCGCGCGACTCGACCGGCATGGAGACGACGGCGACGCGCAACGTGACCGTGTCTCCGGACCTGCTGCCGCCGGCGGTGTCCATCGTCACTCCGCTGATGAACGCCTCCGTGGTCGCCACGCAGGACCTGCTCGTCACCGTGGCCGGCCAGGATGACGTCGGCGTGCGGAAGGTGGAGCTCTTCCTCGACTCCAAGGTCGAGCCTGTGTTCACGGACTCCGCCCCGGCGCGCAACGGCACCGCTGTGGGGTCGTTCATCTCCCACTTCATCATTCCCAAGACGTCCATCTCGTCACTGGGCAGGCACTCCCTGCGGGTGCATGCGACGGACGCCTCCGGCAACATAGGCATCGCCCCGGAGGTCTGGTTCCAGTCCAATGCGGACAGCGGCCCGACGGTCGCGTTCGTGCGTCCGCTCGCCGGGACCACCGCGACGCTGGGCACGCGGCTGGAGGTGCTCGTCAACGCGGCGGACGACGTGTCCGTGACGCAGGTGGAGCTCTTCCTGGGCACGGGCAGCACGCCGGTCGCGACCCTGAAGGCCGCGCCGTACCGCTTCGAACTGCTCTTGACGGGCGCCGCTCGCACGGAGGTGCTCCGCGCGGTGGCCATGGACTCCGGCGGCCAGACGGCCGAGGTGACCCGGAGCCTGGTATTGATCGAGGACGACCAAGCCCCGCTCGTGGGCTTCCGGTCGCCCTCGGAAGGCGCGCGGGTCTTCTCCGGCTCCTCGTTGAGCGTGGAGGTGATGGCGTCCGACAACGTCGGGCTCTCGTCGGTGGACCTGTACCGCGGCTCGACGCGCGTGGGCCATCTCACCAAGGGCACCGGGCAGGGGCTCTACCAGGTCTTCACCTTCCAGGTACCGCTGTCCTCGGCGGACGTGAACCAGGACGTGACTTTGCGCGCCGTGGCCTCGGACCTGGGGTCTCCGGCCCGCACCGCTGAGCGGAGCTTGACCGTTCGCGTGGTCCAGGATGCGCCCCCGTCCGTGACGGTGCTCGCCCCTCCGCCGGGGAGTCCCTACAAGGAAGGCGAGGACGTGCGCGTGACGGTGTCGCTCAGCGATGACGTCGGCGTCATCGGCTGGGTGGGCGTCTCCGGCGGCATCCCGCAGGGGACGCTGCCCGCTGCGGGCGCGGCTCGCGACGTCACTCAGCCACAGACGGTGGTGGTGCGCGCGCCCATCATCCACCTGGGCCAGCCCGCCACGGTGGGGGTCATCGCGCGGGACACGGCGAAGCAGGACTCGGACGCGGGTACGGTCACCCTGGCCGTGACGCGCGACGTCCAGCCGCCCCGCGTGAGCCGGGTGGCTCCTACGTCCAACACCGTGGAGGTAGCGGCTGGGGGCTCACTGGGGCTTCGCGTGGAGACACGGGATGACGTGAGGGTGTCCTCCGTGGAGCTTCTCCTGGATGGCAGCCCGCTGTCACCGCCGGTCCTGCTGCAGAACGTCGAGGAGCGCTTCGACGAGGTGAGGACCCCGGATCCGCTCGGCCCGGGCACCGTGCTGCTGAGGCGTGAGTACGTGGGCACGTATGCGGGCACCGTGACACTGCCCTCCTCGCTGGCCCCCAAGAGCTCGCACGCCCTCGCCGCGCGCGCCTACGACCCCGCCGGCAACCACGCAGACACGGCGGTAACGCTCCAAGTGCAGGAGAAGGTGGACCGTGAAGCGCCCCGGCTGACGATGACCTTGAAGAACACCCCGGATGACGCCACGTGCGTCGCGGGCTCCACCGTGGAACTGGTGCTGCAGGCCAGCGACGACGGGCAGGTGAAGTCGCTCGAGGCGCGCCTGGGGGACACGCCGCTGACGCTGCCGACCATTACGCCCGGCAGCTTCGTCACCGCGTCCGTGTCCGTCCTGCTGCCGACGCTCGCGTCCGGGTCCAAGCCCCTGGTCTTCTCCGCTCGCGCGGTGGACGCCTCAGGCAAGGCCACGGAACAAGCCCTCACCCGCGTGTTGCTGCCGGATGGCCCGCCCACGGTGGCGTGGCTCGTCCCCGCGTCTGGCGCGGCCCTGACGGAGGAGCGGTCCGAGCGCCTCCAGGTGGAGCTGCGGGACGACGTGGCGGTGGCGTCCAGCTTCGCGGTGCTCGCAAATGCCGAGGCCACCTCCGTCGAGGGCACTCCCGAGGCGTTCGATGTGGCGGCGCCGGGTGCCACCGGTGACGGCCTGGCTTCGCACGTGACGTGGCTCATGGGGGATGCGCGCACGGCCCGACTGGACGTGGCGTCCGGGAGCGTGCGCGTGGTGCCCCCCGCCGCGGGGCTGGGGAGCCAGGCCGGGCGCGCGAGGCTGAAGGTGTCCGCGCCGCCAGCCGGTCAGTCACTGAAGGCGCGCGTGGGGTACCGCTACCGGTTGAAGGCCGGCGCGGAGGCCATTGCGGAGGTGAAGACCTTCCTGGCCTCGCTGAGCGCGGGACACCGCGAGGTCGAGTTCAAGGCGCCATCCTACGAGGTGGACGTGGGCTTCCCCGCGAGCTTCGTGACCGTGGATGAAATCGACGTGGAGTTCATGTCCGGGAACGCGCCGGCCGCTCCCGTGGACGTCCGCCGCACGCAGCTCGTGTACGAAGGGAGTTCGGTCCAGGTCCGGGCGGAGGTGGCCGGGACCTGGCTCGCTGTCGCACGTTGGAGCGTCGCCGGTTCGGCGCCGGGCCGGGCGCTGCAGCCGGTCACGTTCATGAAGCCCGCGCTGGGGTGGGCGCCGAGCACGGCGGTGCTGACGGCCTTCGCCACCGATGCCCAAGGGAACCGGGCTCGCGCGGTGTCCTCGATGCGCGTGCAGCGGGACCTGGAGGTGCCCGTGGCGGCGGTGGTCCAGCCCGCCACCGGAGCGTCTGCCGTCGCGGGCGTGCCCACTCCCGTGGTGCTGTCGTTCCAGGACAACGTGGAGGTGGAGTCCGCGGACCTGCTGGTGGACGGCGCGGCGCGTGAGTCGTTCACGCGCCCCGAGGCATCGGTCCAGCGCATGGTGGTGCTCCAGCCGACGGCCACGGGCGCTCCCGTGGCGTTGACGGTGGTGGCACGGGACCGTGCGGGCAATGCCTTCATTTCGCCCGCGACCTTCGTTCATGTGCGCGCGGACACGGTGCCCACGGTGAAGTGGGTGAAGCTCCAGTCCTCCGTCGAGTCCGTCTCCGAGATGGAGCTGGGCAGCGGCCTCGTGCGGCTCGTGCAGGGCGTCGAGGCCACCCTGTCACTGGAGGCCACGGATGATGTGGGCGTCGTGGGCATCACGACCGTCTTCGGCGACGCTCCTCCCAGCAGCCACACGGTGGCTCCGGCCCAGGCGAAGGTGTCGCACGAGGTGAAGTTCACGCCGCCCGTGTCCTGGGATGGCGCGCCGTCCGTGCTCAGCGTCATGGTGACGGACACCGCCGGCAAGGTGGGGGTGGGGCGCCTCGTGGTGGAGGGCCGCAAGCCCCAGGCCCCGGTGGTCGTGCTCGCCTCACCCGCGCAGAACGCGACCCTCATCGAGGGAAGCATCCAGCTCTTCGTGGAGGCCCTGGCGGGGGATGACACCGGCGTCGAGAAGGTGGAGTTCTTCCTCAACGGCCAGTCGGCCCTGAAGGTCGAGGCAGCGCAGGGGAAGGTCATTCCCGTCCTGCAGGACCGGCTCGTCAACGGGTTTCCGTTCCCCGTGGATACGGACGTGCGCACGGCCTACCAGCAGCTGCTTGGCTGCGATGGGGGGCCTCAGGGCACCCAGGAATGGGCTGGCTGCGATGAGGACTCGCCCTACCGGGATATCTCGCGGCTGAAGTCCTACGGAGGCCGCGTCCGGCTTCCGCCGGGGTTCATCTCGATGGATGGGTTTCGGACCCAGACGTACGTCGACGTGCGGGTGGTGGCCACCGACAAGGAAGGCCATTCCTCCGTCGTCGAACGCGCCACCCTGGTGGTGGCGGACAGCAAACCGCCGTCCGTACAGGTGCTGCTCCCCACCATGAGTCAGGCCGTGGTGGAGAAGACGTCGTTCCGCGTGTCCGCGATGGCCTGGGACAACGTCTTCGTGAGCCAGGTGAAGCTGCTCGCGGGCCCCAGCCTCGCGGAGCTCCAGGTGTTCCACACCGCCGGGGGCTTCCCACTGGAGAACGCGTTCCCCTCGTCGGAGGTGGATATCTACGCCCCGCTCATCAGCGCGCAGGCGGTGGCGCCCGCACTGCCCGAATCGGGCAGCGTGAGCATGGAGTACTTCGTGGCCGCGGAGGCCTGGGACCTGTCGGGGCACAAGGGCACCTTCGTCCAGCCCTTCCGGGTGGTGAGGGATCGTGAACCGTCGGTAGCCATCGTGTCTCCGCCAGATGGCCGGACCGTCGTGGAAGGAAGCGTCGTGCCGGTGGCCGTCGCCGCCGAGGACGACGTCGGGATCGCGTCCGTGCAGCTGCGGGTGAACGGCGCGGACATGAGCGCGGTGACGCAGCCGCCGTTCTCCTTCCAGGTGCCGGTGCCGACGGGCGCCCAGACGCTCACGCTCCAGGCAAAGGCCATCGACACGTATGGCCACGTCGTCTCCAGCCAGGTGGTCGTGCTGCCCGTGGGCGCGGATGCCCCGCCCACGGTCGCGGTGGCCCAGCCCCACACCGGGGACACCCTCACCGAGGGCCGAGACTTCGCCCTCGTCGTCGCGGCGCAAGATGACGTCGGGATTTCGTGGGTAGAGGCTGTCGTCGAAGGCGGGGTGAACGGCCCTCTGCGCTTCACCGCCACGGCGAAGCCCTACTCGTTCCGAGTCCCGCTGCCATACGGCTCCGCCAATCATCCTCTCATCGTGCGCGCTCGCGCGAAGGACACGTTCGGACACGTGGCCGACGCCCCGGTCGTGACACTGAACGTCCAGGCGGATGAGCAGCCGCCCACCGTGAGCTTCCTCACTCCGGCGAACAACTCACAGATCGTCGCGGGCATGAACCTGGACCTGGAGGTGGTGGCGGATGACAACGTCGGTGTCGCCGCGGTGGTGTTCACGCTCAAGGACAAGCCGGACGCACCGTTGGCCACGATGCCGGTGGCGCCGTACCGCTACACCTACCGGGTGGCCAAGACGGACCTGGGCAAGGCGCTGACGTTCGTGGCGCGCGCGGTGGACACCTCTGGCAATACGAAGACGGCCGAAGTGACGGTCACCGCGGTGGCGGCCCCGCCGCTGGCGGTGGCGCTGCAGGGCGCGAGCGACATGGTGGTGGGGCTCGACGCGGACTTCTCCGCGAAGGTGACCAACGAAAGTCTGGGGGTCGCGTACGTCGCCCTGCATCTGGGGCCGGAGGGCAACACCACGGAGGTGTCACGGCGCTACCTGCGGCCCTTTGACTTCACCTATCGGGTGCCCGCGACGTTGACGGGCCAGACGGCGCGCATGACCGCCTACGTGCTGGACGTGGCGGGACGCGAAGCCTGGTCTCCGCCCCTGAACGTGCTGGTGAAGGAGGACCAGAAGCCGACGGTGGCCATCCGGAAGCCGCTCGCCGGAACCAACGTCTTCGACGGTGGCAGCATCCGCATCGAGGCGATGGCCCAGGACGTGGACAGCGGCATCAAGGAGGTCATCTTCCTGGTGGACGGCAAGCGGGTGGACGTCGCCCGGACGCCCGCGGGCATCCCAGGATCACCCGATGTCTATGTGGGGACGTTCGTCGCCCCCGTGGGCAGCCGCAACCGGCGCTTCGCCATCACCGCCGTGGCGGTGGACAAGGCCGGGCAGGAGACCGTGTCCGCGGCCGTGGACGTGGGCACCGTGAGCGACACCGTCCCCCCGGACGTGGAGTTCGTGGATCCGCCCGCGGGCGACCTGGTGACGGGCGGAAGCCTCGTGACCCTGAGGGCAGCGGCCCGGGACAACACAGGCAACGTGACCTCGGTGGGGTTCTACTGGGATGGCCAGTTCGTGGACTCCACGACACAGTCGCAGCCCGGGCCCGCGGGCCGGCCGCTGTATTCGCTCAACGTGCTGGCGCCGAACGATAGGGCTGGGCAGGAAGTGCCCGTCTTCGCGACCGCCAAGGATCCCTCGAACAACGAGGGCACTTCCCAGACCGTCAGGGTGGAGCTGGGCCTGCAGCCTTCTCCCGCGCGGCTGAGCCCCTTCAACTCCGGACGACTGGGGCCCGTGGCGGTGGATGCGACGAACCGGGTGGTTGTGGGCGCCCAGGGCATCAGCAGCCAGGAGGTGAGCCAGGGGAACGCGCTCGTTCTCGCGCAGCTCTCCACCGGCGCCATCCAGCGCCTGTCCCACGTGCCCTTCACGGCCGCGCCGGCGGCTGTGGCCTTCCACGGCAACTACGCGCTGGTGCTGACGCCCGCGCATGCGACGGGCGCGAATCAGTACATGCCACCGCTGCTTTCGGTGGTGTCACTGGCATCGATGCAGGTGGTGGGCAGCGTGGACCTGCCGGGTGAGGAGGTCCTGGGCGTGGCGGTGAAGGACCGGCTGGCCTACGTCGCCAATGGCACCGCGGGCGTGGTGGTGGTGGAGCTGTCGGACCCGACCTTGCCCCAGCGCGTGCGCGCGGTCCCCGTGGTGGGGGCGGGGGGCGCGCGGGGCGTGTTCGTTTCCGGGAACCTGTTGCTCGTTGCCGCCGGGAGCGGCGGGTTGCGCATCCTGGACCTGCGCAACCCCAAGCTGCCCATGGTGTCGCCGGAGAAGAGCTTCGTGGCTGTGCCTGGTGCCGCCAGCGCGGTCTCGGCCGTGGGGACGCGCGCCTTCGTGGCGTGCGAAGGTGCAGGGGCCTACTTGGCGGAGGTGGACTTCTCGCGGCCGGAGGCGCCGCGGCTCGTCTCGCTGTTGTCGCACGCCTCCCGGCGCGCGGACCTTCTGACCACGGGGCTCGCGTCGGTGAGCGTCTCCGGGAACCTGGCGCTCGCCACCAGCGAGCTGACGGACCAGGACGCGACGCCGGTGAAGGGCATGCTGTCGGTGTCCACCTTCTCCGCGCACGGGGCGGGGAAGACGCTCGTGCGCGCCAACCTCCCGCGCGCCGCCCAGGTGGTGGGGGCCGCGAGCGGCGCGGTGACGGTGATGGACCGGGAACTCGTGCGCTTCGGGTTGCAGCGGATGGTCGTGACGTCCGTCACGCCGGAGGATGGCGCGCGCCAGGTGCCCGTGTCCTCCAACGTGGAGACGGGCGTGAAGATCGACGTCTTCCTGTCGGAGGTGATTGACCAGGGCAGCGTCATGCCGGGCACGGTGGTGCTGCGCTCGGGAGACCCCCTGCTGGGACCGGTGGTGCCCATCACGGTGGATGTCACGGACCGGCGGCTGCGGGTGCGTCCCAGCGAGCCTCAGGGGCTGACGCTGTCCACGGAGTACTTCCTCACGGTGGACAAGGACCTGGCGTCCAACCAGGGCTGGACGCTGGGCACGTCCTTCCTCACCCGGTTCACGACGCGCGCGGCGAACGCGGAGCCGCCGACCGTGTCGTTCCTCACGCCTGCTTCGGGGGCGCAGGAGGGCGGGACCCTCGTCACGCTTTCGGGCTCGAACCTGATGCCCGGTGCTCGCGTGTTCTTCTCTGGCGTGGAGGCGACCGACGTTTCCGTCGCCGCGGGTGGCCTGTCCCTGACGGCCAGGACCCCGCCCAGCGCCGAGGAGGGCGCGGCCACGGTGACGGTGGTCAACCCCAACGGCCTGGAAGGATCGCTGTTCGGTGGCTTCCTCTACCTCAAGGTCCTGCACGTCGACTTCGTGTCGCCTGCCACCGGCCCGCTCGCGGGTGGCAACACGGTGGAGGTGACCGGCGCGGGCTTCCAGCGCGGCGCGACCGTCACGGTGGGCGGCACGCCCGCCACGCAGGTCCGCGTGGTGTCTCCGGGGCTCATCACCCTGACGGTCCCGGCCGGCGTGTTCGGTCCCGCGGACGTGGTGGTGACGAACGCGGATTTGAAGAGCGTGGTGGCGCCTGGCGCCTACCTGTACACGGACCTGGGGGTGTCGTCCTCCGTGAGCCGGCACGTGCCCACTGGGGTAGACGACCCGCGGCCGAGCGAGAAGCTGCCGTCGCAGCCCCCCATCAAGGTCGCGCTGTCCGGCGGCTTCGCGTGGGTGCTGTCCCCGACGAACGTATTCGTGTCCGCGATGGACGCCGCTCAGTTGAGGGAGAAGAGCATCCACGGCGCGCTGTCGCTGGTGGACGTGTCCGACCCTGCTCACGCAGCCCTCAAGGGCCTGGCGGGAATTCCTCCGCCCTATCAACCGGTAGCCCTGTCCGTCCGGGGCTCGTACGCGTACGTCGTGGCGAACGGTGCGTCGCTGCAATATGTCGACGTCGCGGGCGAGGGCGTCCCTTCGTTGCTCGTCTTCGACGCGGCCGACCCCTCGCAGCCCGTGCTCAAGGCGATCTTCCCCTCGGTGGGAGTGGCGAAGGGTTTGGCCATTGCCGGGGATCTGGCGCTGATGGCGGCGGGGACTGGTGGCGTGGCGCTGTACTCGCTGCAGGACCCCGTCCGGCCGGTGCTGCTGGGCTCGGTGACGCAGTTCCTCTTCGGTGGGCAGAAGCGGTCGCCTTCCATCGAGGATGTCCAGGTGTCGGGTCACTACGCGGTCCTCACCGCGAAGGTTGGCGCCGACGAGCGCCTGCTGGTGGTGGACTTGCTGAAGCAGGACCTGCCGGTGATGGGGGAACTCACCGGGAGCTCCAGTGACGTGACCGTGTCCGGTCGCAACGGCCTGAGGGTGTCCTCGGAGTCGCTGCGCACGCTGTCGCTGGCACAGCCCATGCGTCCCCGGGACGCGTCACCGGTGGTGCCGCTGGTGCGCGGCATGAAGTTCACGAACGCCGCGATGGGGCCGCACCTGGGCGCGGCGTCCGCCTACGGGCCGTCCGCACTGGTCCAGGTGCTCCTGGCCTCGGAACCTTCGAGGCCCCAGTCCGTGAACGCGGTGGACCTGTATCCCGCGACGAGGCTGTCCGACGTGGCGGTGGACGGTGGCCTGCTCGTGGCCACGGTGAAGGAGACGGTGGGACGCGCGGGCCAGCCCGTGGCTCAGGAGGCGCTGAGCGTCGTCGCCATGCCCTTCCCGCTGGTGACCGGTAGCACTCCCGCGGACGGCGCGGATGACGTCATCGTGACGCTGCCGCTGAAGGTGACGCTCAACCGGCCGGTAGCCAATGCCACGAACTCCACGGTCCGCCTGGTGCTGCTGGATGGCTCCGCCAACGGCGAAGACGTGAGCGTGGGGGTGGAATCCGCAGGGACCACGGTGACGGTATATCCCGATGGGGCGGGCCTGCTGCCCGGCAGGACGTATCAGCTGCGGCTCGATGGGCTTGTCGGGACAGACGGCGCCCCCATGCCGGGGCGGTATGTGGCGGAGTTCACTACCGCCGTGAACGCGGACGAGCGCCAGCTATGTGTCAAGAGCGTGTCGCCGCGTCAGGGCCCTGCTGGGAGCCGGGTGCAGGTCCTCCTGACGGGCACCGGTCTCAAGTCGAGCCGTGAGCTGGAGGTCTACTTCAATGGCAACCGGGCGGATGTCGTCAATATCAACGAGAGTGGAACAGAGGCCCGGGTCCTGGCTCCTGAAGGAAAAGCGGGCGCGGCCACCATCACCGTCCAGCGGGCCGGAGGCCAGCACGTCGAGCTCATTGGCGCCTACCTCTACGTGGATCCGCTCGACCTGCTCGCGGTGACGCCCGCACGCGGCCCGTCGTCTGGCGGTACGCGTGTGCTCCTTTCGGGGAAGGGCTTCTCGCCCGGAGGCACCGTGGAAGTGCGCTTCGGAAACAAGCCCGCCTATGACGTACGGGTGCTGGGCCTGGGGCTCCTGGAGGCGACCACGCCGGATGGTCTTCGTGGCCCGGTGGATGTGACCCTCCGTCAGGCCGACCCGACGAACCCGGGAGGGTTCATCGAGGACACCCTGGTCAAGGGCTTCACGTTCGACCAGCCGACGGGCTCGGCCGTGCCGCTGTCTCGTGCGTTGCGTGACGTCGCGGTGACCGGCGACTGGGCCTTCGCGGTGGGCGACCACTCGCTGGACGTCGTGAGTCTGTCGGGGCGCTACCTGCGGGGAACCAAGGCGGGGGACAGCATCCCGTTCGACCAGCGGGGCGGCCTGGTGGACCTCGATAAGGACGGCCGTGATGACCGCCTCGCCGCTCACGTGGACCTGCCCGGCGAGGCGACATCCGTGGTGTACGTGCAGGGCTCGGCGTCCAGGCCGCACCTGCTCTACGTCGGCCTCGTCAACCGGGACACGAACGATGTCGCGGTCCGAGGGTCGGTCGCGGTCGTGGACGTGCATGATCCGCTGGCGGGAGTGTCGGTCCTCCGCACGGTGCCCGTCGGCACCCATGGCGTGTTCGGCGTGGACGTGCATGACGAGCGCCTGATGGCGGCAGCGGCAGCCAGTGGGTTGCGTTCGTTCGACATCTCCGTGGAGACGTTCCCGGTGCATACCGCGGACGCGAACCCAGGCGCCCAGGCGATCGCGGCCTGGGGCCGCAAGGCCGTGGTGGGCACGGGAGCGCGGGCCGCGGACTTCAAGGTGACTGGGGGAGAGCTCCAGGTCTGGAACGTGGAGGCGACGCCCATCCTGGTGCCCGATGCATCCGCGCCTCTGTCCGTCCAGCGCATGCGGATGCTGGGCGACGTGGCGGTGGTGGCGGCGGGGGCAGAAGGCCTGGTGCTGGTGGACGTTTCACAGCCGGAGCCGCAGCGGCTCGCCACGTTGGATGTTCAGGGTTTCGCCTGGGATGTCCGGCTCGCGGGTCGCCTTGCCTACGTGGCCGCGGGGGCCGCGGGCGTGGCGGTGGTGGACCTCAATGACGTGCTGAACCCGAAGCTGCTCTACCATGTCATCGGCACCCAGGGCGGCGACGCCCGTGCCGTGGCGATGGCCGGAGGCCGGCTGGTGAGCGCGCGCGATCGGGGCACGCTCGGCTGGTCGTTGGACTTTGGCGATGCGGCGGAACTGTCCGTCGCCAGCGCGAGCGTGGCTGAGGGTGACGTCGTGCCCACGGACCTGCCGTCCGTGCTCGTCTCCTTCTCCGCGGCCGTTGATGCGGCGTCGGCGATCCAGGCCTTCTCCTTCACGGCCAACGGTGTTCCCGTGCCGGGCCTCCCCCTGGAGGTCGGCTCTTCCGAGGAGCTGCGCAGCACGCTGACGTTCCGTCCGTCCGGCCCGCTCCCGGCGGGCGCTGTGTTGACGCTGCACGTGTCGCAGGCGGTCCATACTCCGGGCAATACCGCGTCCCTCATCGCACCCTTCTCCGTGTCGTTCCGCACGGCGGACCTGGCGGGGGCCGTTCCCGTCATCTCGCAGGTCGTGCCCCGGGTGGGGCCCACCTCTGGTGGCAACCGCGTGGAGGTGCTCGGCAGCGGCTTTGAGCCGGGCGTGACGGTGAAGGTGGGCGGAGTCGCGGCGCAGGTGGTGGAGTGGTCTCCCACGCGCCTGCGGGTGATGGTGCCTCCGGGGGCCGTGGGCCTGGCGGACGTGGAGTTGACGCAGCTGTCAGGCCTGTCCGCGCGCAGGACCGGTGGCTACCTGTACGTGGCGCCGCTGCAGGTGGGCACCGCGACGCCCCGTTTCTTGAATCCTCGCGGCAACAGCAAGGTGACGGTGTCGGGCAACGGCTTCCTGCCGGCGTGGGCGGACGCGCTGGGCGCCACGCGTGTCCTGGTGCGTGGCCTGCCTGCGTCGTCCGTGTCGGTGACGTCCTTCACGGAGTTGACGGCTTTGGCGCCGCCTGGCTCGTTCGGTGCGGCGGATGTGACGCTGGTGTCGCCGGATGGCCTGTCGCGCGTGCGCTCGACGTCCAAGGTCGGTTATGGCCTGGCGTTCTCTGGTGAGGAGAGCGTGGTATCGGCCTCGCCGCACGCGCTCGTCGCCAACCCGGCGGACCCCTTCCAGCTGTTCGTTGCGGCCGGCGCCAGTGGCAACGGCAATAGATTCCCGCGGAACTACGCCGGATCGCTCACCGGAAGCGGCACCATCCCGGAGTCCTACCGGGCGCTGGTGTTCGACGCATCCAAGCCCGGCCGCCCCCTGGCGTCGGGCGTTGCGACCGTCGACCCGCCCGACGCGCTCGTGGACCGCTTCTTCGCTACGCGCTTGGGGCTCTTGGGGAAGGTGGATCCGCCGGACGTGGAGGTGATGCCGGACTCGCTGGACGTAGCAGTCCGTGGGGGCCAGCTGCTGGTGGCCAATGGCCAGAGCGGTCTGGCCGTGCTGGATGCGACACAGAGCTTGAGGCTGACGCTGCTGGGGCAGGCGCCGTTGGACAAGGGGAGCGGGGATACGCCGCCGCTGGCAACCCGCGTGCTTCCGACCCCCACGGGGGCCTGGCTGCTGAGCACCGGGCTCACGCTGGATCCCAAGGCGCAGTGCCCCGGCCGTCCGAAGGCCCATGGCACCGATGGCAAGCTGGTGCTTTACGACACGCGTGTCCCAAGCGACCCGCTGCGCATCGGTGAGCTGGCGCTGGGCGAGGACGTCTTCGGGGCAACGTTCGCCCAGGGTCGCGCCTTCGTGGTCACGGGTGTGCACGAGGGTGTCTTCAACTGCGCGACCGGTGCGGGCCCGTTCGACCTGCCCCCGCCGCCGGAGTTCTCGCTCATCGGCCATGCCACTGGCGACCATGCGAACCCGTTCGAGGGCTATACGCCGCACGGCCGGCTGCACGTCTTCGCGTCGGCACGTCCGGGGGCGACGTCCAAGTCGATCCTCGCGGACTCGGCCCTGACGGACGTGGTGGTGGTGGACGACGTGGCAATCGTCGCCGCCGCGGACAAGGGGCTCCTGTTCTTTGACGTGTCGAAGCCGCAGGGCCCGACGCTGCTGAAGACGCTGCCCTTTGACGAGGAGATGTCCAATACACCGGGCCATCCGCAGCGGTTGCGCCTGCTGGGCGACATGCTCTTCGTCGCCGCAGCCGAGGGCGGCGTGGTGCTGGTGGACGTGGCGAATCCGCTTGAGCCGAGGCTCGTGAGCGGCGGCAACGTGGAGACGGCGCTGGACGTGGTGGCGGTGGAGGATCGCCTGCTGCTGGCGGGGGGCCCGAAGCTGACGGAGCTGGCTGTGCCGTTCCTGTACGTGACGGGAATGGAGCCCGCGCGGCGGTCGCTCGTTCCCCCTGAGGGCGTGGCGCTGAAGGTGCGCTTCAACCGTCCGCTGGCCGCGCCGTCCTTCACGGACAGCAGCGTCCGGCTGCAGCTTCTGCCCGGCGTGGGGGGCGCCCCTGGCGACACCGTGGACGTGACCCTGGAGACCAACGGCGCAGTTCTGACGGTCCGGCCGGAAGAGGCCCTGTTGCCAGGGCGTGACTACCAGCTGTCGGTGGACACGTCCGTCACGGATCAGCGCGGCGGAGCGTTGCTGATGCCGTTCCAGCTCGCGTTCCATACAGCCGCCGCGGGGAGCCGGACGCCGAGGATCGCCTCGGTGTCGCGTGCATCCGCGTCCATGGCGGGAGGCACGCTCCTGACCGTGGTGGGCGAGCACTTCACCGGTACGTCCAACGTCCTCGTGGGCGGCAAGCCCGCGGCTTTTACCCTCATCAGTGACACCGAGCTGAGCATCGTGGCTCCCGCGACCACCGAGGCGGGCCCTGCCGACCTGGAGGTTCACGACGCCGGGGGGCCGGTCGCGGTGTTGCCTTCGGCCGTGCTGTACCTCCAGTCCCTGGAGGGGATTGGCGTCAGCATCTCCCCGGACCATGGACCGGTGGCGGGAAGCACGACCGTGTCGGTGTCTCTCTCGGGACCCGGCCTGGCGCCTGGGACGCGCGTCTTCGTGGCCCCCGATTGGGAATTGGTGAAGGACAGCCAGAAGCTGGACGTGGACGTGCACGACCTGTCATCGCTGCGCTTCGTCACGCCCCAGGTGGATCACCCGTCGCTGGTCCCGGTGTGGATTGCCCGCCCGGACGAGACCCCGGTCCAGGTGGGCCTCTTCGCGTATGATCTGCCGGTCGGCTCCTCGTTGGACCTGCCGGGCTTCCCGCCCCGCGTGGCTTCGGAGATCTCCCTGAGGGGAGATCAGCTCGCGGTGGGCGTGGCCAACTCCGGGTTCTGGGGGTTGGAACTCTTCGACGTGAAGGTGGAGGAACACCCGCTGCGGCTGGGCGGGCTGTCCACGCTGGCGCCGGTGCGCGGCCTGGACCTCTCCGGCTCGCTGGCGTTCCTGGCGATGGATTCGATGGGCCTCCAAGCGGTGGACGTGTCGCGGCCGGAGAAGCCCTTCCTCGTGGCAAGCGGGGACACGACGGGTTCGCTCGCGACGAGCGTCCGCGTGGAAGGGGAGTCCATCTACGTGGGCGTCACGGACCCGACGGCTGCCTGGGGCGGTGTGCGGGTGTTCCAGGGCACGGGACCCCGGCTGGTCGGCGTGGAGACCGTGTCGCTGAACAGCGACGTCCTGGCGCTGGAGTTGGGGACGGACCGCTTCTACTCGCTCACGTCGTCGGTGGCCGCTGGGAAGGGCCAGGGCCTGACCCTGTCCATCAACACGCGGAGCGGAAGCCACGTGGGGCATGTGGCGGTGCTCTCTGGTGAGCGCACCTACGAACAGCTGGTGTCGAGCCGCCTGCTCGTGCGCGCGGGCCGCGCCTACGTGACCGTCGGGACGAAGCTCTACGTCTTCGACCTTTCCAAGGAGACCGCGCCCAAGGTCCTCCAGTCGTCGGACCTGGGCAGCCCGGTCATGGGCCTGACGTTCGTGGGCGGCTCGCTGTTCGCCTCCACGTCGTCGGGGAGCACCGTCATCGAGGTGCCTCCCTCGGAGTTGCTGGCGGTGGAGCTGTCGCCCGCCCCAGGCAGCGTCGTGCTGTCGGGCCAGTCCATCCAGGCGCGCTTCAGTCTGCCCGTCAAGAAGGAGACGGTCACGAGCGCCACGTTCCAGGTGGACGTGAACGAAGGCTCGGGTTGGAGCCCCTATACGTCCGGTGCATACGATGTGGTGTTCGCAACGCGCGGCTCGACGGCGGTCTTCACGCCGGATCCGGGGCATCCCTTCGCACCCGGTGCGCAGGTCCGCGTGAGGATCACGACCGGCGTGCAGGGCTTCGACACGCGCTCGCTGGCGGCGCCCGTGGAGGCGCTCTTCACCATCGCTGGCCCGGATGCGAGCCAGCCGATCATCACCCGCCTGGAGCCTGCCTCCGGGCGGACGAACGTCACCACCGAGGTGACGCTCACGGGTGCCGGCTTCCGCGCGAACGGTCTCACGACGGTGCGGGTCGGCGGTCAGGCCGCGGCGGTGACGTGGAAGTCCCCGACGGAACTGAAGGTCCTCGTGCCCCCGGCCCTCGCCGCGGTCGCTGGACCCGCGATGGTGGAGGTGCTGGACGCGCCGTCGGGGCTGGTGGCGCGGCGTCTGGGCGGGTTCCTCTATCGGGACCCCCTCCAGTTGGTGGCCCTGTCGCCCGCGCAGTCGCCGCAGCAAGGCGGCGTCCAGGTGAAGCTCACGGGCCATGGCTTCGCACCAGGCATGACCGTGTCGTTCGGTGGATCGCCGTCGTTCGACGTGCACGTGTCGTCCATGGAACTCGCGGAGGCAAAGGCCCCGCCTCATGCCTCCGGTCTGGTGGACGTGACCCTGGGGCTGCCGGATCAACCTCAGTCCCTGGGGCTGCCGTTCCTCTACGGCGCGGGCGCGGTCTCCCAGCTGCCCTCGCTGCCCGTGGCACATGTGCTGGTGGAAGAGGGCGTCGCCTATGCCGCGCTCGGCGGAGAGACGGACGTCACCAACGTGGACGGTTCGGTCTACGAGCAATCGAAGGCCACGACGCAGGGCGGTCTGCTCATCGCTCGGCTGAACGACCTGCCCCTGCTGCGTGAGGAGAAGACCGTCACGTTCACGGCCAGGGGCGGTGGCCGGCGGCTCGCGAAGGCGGGTTCCATCCTCTACATGGCCGCGGGCCCCGCGGGCGTGATGCGGTGGAACGTGGCGACGCCTGCTTCGCCGACGGATCTGTCCTCGCTGCCGGTGACGGGTGAGGCCTACGACGTGCTGGTGAAGGACGACCTGCTGTTCGTCGCGGACGGGGCAGGCGTTTCGATGTACCGGCTGGGTGAGACCGCCGCGCCGCTGCCCGTGGGCCAGCGGCTGCTGCCGGGGGGCGCCAGGGCGATGGTGCTCCATGGTTCGCACCTGGTGGTGGCGGACGGCAACGTGAACCCGTCCCGGCTGCACGTGCTGGACGCGGCGAAGGGCTCGCTGTCCGAGGTCGGTGATGGCTTCGCATTGTCCATGCCGGCCAGTCACCTCACCATGAGCGGCACGCGGGTGTTCGCGTCGCTGGGCAAGGCGAAGCAGGTGCAGTTGGTGGAGCTGGCGGATCCGCCCCACCCGGCCTCGGGAGGCGTGCTGGTGCTGACGGATCCGTTGGGCCGGACGTGGATGTCCGCCGAGCAGACCTGGGTGGCGGGCGGCGTGGCCTATGTCTCCGCGGGTGGCGGCAAGGTGCAGCGCTTCTCAGTGCCGGTGGGGGGCATGCCGGTTCCGCTGGAGCGGATGCAGGTGGTGGGAGACGCGCGGACGGCCGCCTTTACAGGTGACTCCCTGCTGGTGGGTACGCTGTTGCTGAATGCGCAGGGCTCACCGGTGGAGCTGCCGCTGTCCCAGCCGCCCTCCGGGGCGACCTCGCTCGTGGGCTCGTTGTCGGTCGTGGAGTTGGACCATCTGGAGGTTGTCGGAACGACGCCTTTCGAGGGCGAGACGGTGGCGGTGGGCACGGCGCCCCAGGTGCACGTGACGGCGCTCGCCGACCTCAACACGGCGCAGGGCGTGACCCTGTCCCGGATGACGGCGAACGGCGATGAGCTGGTCAACGTCGCGCGGCGCGTGGTGGCGACGACGCGTGGCTCTGATGTCCTCCTGGAGCCCTATGCCCCGCTGAATCCCTCCGCGCAGTACCGGCTGCATGTCGGCTCCACGTTGGCGGACCTTGCCGGTGGCAAGCTCGGCACGGACGTGGATGTGCGCTTCAAGACGGCCTCGCTCGTGTCGGCGGAGTCGCCGGAGCTCACCGCCGTGGTTCCGGCGTATGGCCTGGAGGCGGGGGGCAACAAGGTGACGCTGACCGGCGAGCACTTCGTGCCGGGCTGCATCGTGAAGTTCGGCGGCGCGTCCTCGACGGGTGTCGTGGTCGCCGCCGACGGGCGCAGCGCTTCGGTGACCGTGCCCGAGGGCGTGGTGGGGCCCGCCGCCGTGGAGATCATCAATCCCGGCGGCCTGTCCGCGATGCGGCTGGGGGCCTATCGCTACCTCCCGGAGCCTGCGCTGACGGCGGTGTCGGCAATGTCCGCACCGTTCAACAGCCAGACGTTCATCAAGCTGACAGGGCAGGGGCTGTTCGGAAGCAGCCGGGTGTACTTCGGCACGGTGCTGGCGCCGGTGGTCGAGCTGCTCTCTGCGACCGAGCTGCGCGTCCGCGTACCGGACAACGTCACCGGCTCCGTCGCGCTGCGCGTGGCGACGCCGGGACCGGACGAAACGGAGCTGAGCGCCTTCTGGCCCACTCCGTTCACGTTCATGCTGGAGGAAAAGGGGACGTTCTCCCCCGGCGCGGACGCGATGGCGCGGGTAGGCGACAAGCTGCTGGTGGCGCGTGGCGGCCGGTTGGTGGTGCGGGGGCTTGCCGCGAACGAAACGCTGTACGACGGGAACGATGTCCTGGGCGTCCCCAACGCCACGGCCCTGACGGTGAGCGGGGACGAGGCGTTCCTCATGGGGCCGGGCCTGCTCGTACGCTACGCGCTGGGGGCCTGCGCGACCGCGGAGCTGGACGCGTGCCGGCCGCAGGAGCTGGAGCGGGTGTACCTGGAGCCTCAGGGCGTGGTGCCCATGGCCGTCGTGGCCTCGCGCGACGCGGCCTATGTCGCGGTCGCGGGCGGCACCGAGGTTTCGCTGCTGGGCCGGGTGAACGGGGAGTTGCGCGTGGTCGCCCAGACGTCCCTGTCGGGCGGCACGCTCCGGGCCCTGGAGCGGGTCCAGGGCGCGCTGGTCCTGCTTGTGGACCAGGGGAACAAGTCGCGCTTGGAGCTGCGTGACTTCTCGGACGGTCAGCTCACCGTGAAGGGCACGCTGGAGGGCCTGCCGGCGCCCGCGTGGTCGATGGCCGTGCAGGGCAACCAGGTGCTCATGGGCCTGGGGACGGGCATCGAGTTGGTGGACGCGACGATGCCCGAGGCCCCCACGCGGTTGGGCCACTGGGACTCGCAGACGCCGGGAAATGACGCGCTGTCCGTGGCGCTGTCGGGCCCCTGGGCGTGGGTGGGCGGCCGCACCCGGCTGTCGTGGGTGGACACCACCCAGCCTGGTGCGGGCGTGTTCCAGGAGCGCACCTGGGCCCCGGCGACCGGGGTGCAGGGGGCGCTCACAATGGTGGTGGGGGGCGTTGCGGTGGCGGCCAACACCTCCACGATGAAGACGTTCCATCTGCCGTATCCGGTGACGGTGGCGACGGCCCCCCTGCCGGGAGGCGAGCTGCCTCCAGGCGGCACTGTGTCGATGACGTTGTCGCCCTTCCTGCCGCAGGTGGCGGCCTCAGCGAGCACGTTGGTGGTCAAGCCCGTCGAGGGCTCGAGTCCGGTGTCTGGAACGGCCCTGGCGGGCTCGGGATACCTGCGAGGCTACACGCCGTCGCCGTCGCTTTCCGTGGGGACGGTGTACGTGGCCGAGGCGCAGTTGGCTGCGTCGGGGGCGGTGGGGGGCACCCTGCTCGGGCCCTGGCGCTTCCCGGTCGTGGGCGGCGCGGACGGCACCCAGATGAGCCTCACGTCAGTGGTCCCCGACCATGGTGACGTGGCGGGCGGGACGTCCGTTCTCCTCACCGGAGCGAACCTGGGCGCCGTGTCGAAGGTTCACTTCGGTGGCGCGAGCGTCGTCCCCGAACCGGGCCAGTCCGCGACCTCGTTGCAGGTCACCACTCCGGCCTCGTCCGTCGCGGGTCCGGTGACGGTGGCGCTTGAGGCCGACAGGCAGCCCTGGCTGCGCTGGGCGGGTGCGTTCACCTATGTCGCCCAGCCCTTCGTCTACTCAGTCACGCCTTCGTTGATTCCGCTCGAGGGTGGGACCGTGACGTTCACAGGCGACAGGTTCGCGCGCGGACTCGCCGTCTTCGAGGATACGGAGCCGACGCCGACGTCCGTGGAGATCGTCTCCCTGACGGGCACTTCGCTGACCGTGAAGGTCAAAGAGGGACCTTCTGGGTTTGTGCCGCTGCGGTTGGAGTCGCCGGGAAGCGCGCCCGTGTCGCTGGCATCGCTGGTGCGCCGCGCGGATCTCAAGCCGCCGGCCGTGGTGTCGTGGTCGCCGGCCGGGGTGCAGGGTGGACAGAGCGTGCCCGTGACGTCGCAGTTCACGGTCCGCTTCAGCGAGCCCATCGCTCCCGCGAGCGTCGCGCAGGCGAAGCTCACCCGGGTGCTCACGGGGCTTGCGGTCGAGGCAACTGTGACGGCGGCCGCGGACGGCCTGGGCCTCACCCTGGTGCCGGCCGCGCCTCTGGCGCAGACGACGCAGTACCAGTTGAGTGTTCAGGGTGTCACCGACCTGGCGGATAACGTCCTGACTCAGGGCGGCACGGCGACCTTCCGCACTGTCGATGGCGTTCCGCCGCAGGTGGAGCTCATCGAGATGGGCTCGGGTCGCACGGTGGTGACAGGCGACCGGTTCAGCGCGGGGACGCCGTGGACCTTCGAGGTGCGCGCGGCGGACGATTCGGGGCAGATCTCCGGCCGCAAGCTGTCCGTCAATGGCCAGAACGTGACTGGGAGCAACGGCCTCTTCACGTACACCTGGCCCGCGTCGTCGTTGGGGAGTTCGCAGCTGGTGGCGTGGGCCCAGGACGCGGCGGGCAATGTCACGGAGCTGCCGCCCATCACGATCCAGGTGGTGAACGACATGCCGCCGACGGTCACCTTCACGGCGCCCGCTGTATCGCAGCTCACCTTGGAGGAAGGTGCTTCGCTCGCCGTGGCGGTGACCGCCACGGACAACGCGAGCGTGAGCAGCCTGGAGCTGCGGCTCGACGAGGCCTCGCTGAAGCTCGTCCTGAACCCCACGGGCCCGCTGACGTACACGTTGAAGGCGCCGCGGGTGGGCTCGGGTCCGGAGACGCATGCGCTCACAGCCCGTGCCCAGGACAACGCCCAACTTGTGGGCACCGCGGCGCCGGTGATGCTCACGGTAACGCCCGACACCACCGCGCCGGTGGTGGCGTTCCTGTCGCCGAGCGCCAACACCCGCGTCGTTTCCGGCATGCCGCTGGACCTGCGCGTGAGCGCCACCGACACCAACGCCGTGAGGTCCGTCCGCATCACGAAGAATGGGGCGGACTTGGAAACCCTGCAGGGGCCGAACTGGTTGACGCAGTGGACCGCTCCGGTGGTGACTCAAGCCACGCAGGTGACGTTCGTGGCCCATGCCCTGGATGAGCGGGGCAACGAGGGAGTGACCCAACCCCTGGTGGTGACGGTGGAGCCCGCCGAACCGCCCGTCATCAGCATCAACAGTCCGCTCGCCAACGAGAGCTACACCGAAGGAACCCAGGTGACCGTGGTTGCCACGTTGGCGGCTCCCGCCGGGGTCAAGGAGGTGCGGCTGTCCCTGGATGCTCAGGAGCGCATCCTCTTCGAGCCGCCGTGGCAGGCCACGTTCAGCGCTCCCCCCGTGGACGCCGCGGGAGGTGTGGCGATGGTTCGTGCCTGGGTGAAGGACAATGCGGGCATCGACGCCACGTCGGCCCGGCAGATCAACGTGGTGAACAGCAACGCCGCGCCGCCGACCCTGGCGCTGCCGGTGGAACTCGAAGGGCCGGTCTTCGCCGGTGGCGCTTCCGTGGCCGCGCTGGCCACGGCCAGCCAGGGGGCTACGGTCGAGCAGCAGGTCTTCGTGTCGGATGCGGGAATCGCGACGGGCGCGGTGGGGAACGTCCTTCCCCTGCGCCCGGAAGGCGCTTCCGTTCGCGTGGTGGCCCGGGCCGTGGGCCTGGGCGGAACGGTGGACGCGGGCGTCGAAGGTTCGCTCGCCGAGTTCGCACAAGGCCCGGCGGTGCGCTCCGCATTGGAGGGGACCGCCAACGTAACGGCCCTGGCGTTCCAGGGGGCGGACCTCTTTGTCCTCCGGGACGATGCCGGCGGCGGCGCCGAGGTGGAGCGCCGGAACCGCGCGACAGGCGTGTTGGTGTCGCGGCGGTCGCTGGAAGGCACTCCCTCGGGTCTCGCTGTCCTCGGCGACCGTCTGGCGGTCGTGCTGCGCTCGGCGGGGACGGGAACCCTCGCGCTGCTGTCGGCCGAGGATCTGTCCTCCTCGGTGGGCAGCAGTGTGGCTCTTCGCCGCGAGCCCACGTCGGTGGGGGCCTTCCGGGGAGGCTTCGTCGTCGGAAGCGACGACGGCCTGGAGTTGTTTGATCCGAAGGGGGTACCGCGCGCGCGCCTGCCGTTGGGGAACGTGACGGCGCTCTCCATCCAGGCCGACTGGCTGTACGCGCTGGCGGACGCGAGTCTGTTCGCGGTCGACCTGACAGTGCCTCCCGCGCCGAAGCAGGTCGCGCAGGTGCAGACCGCGGGTGTGGCCGTCACGGCCCTGGGCGGCGGCCGGGCCTGCGTGGTGGGCGGGGCGGCACGCTGCTTCACGCTCTCTGGAAACACGTTGTCGCTCGTGGGGGAGAAGACGCTCGGAGTCGCGGCCACGTCCGTTACGGCGCTGGGCCCGTGGCTGCTGGCGGGCTCCGACACCGGGCTGACGGTGCTGGACGCGCGGACGGCGCCCCGGATCGCGGGCTTCTATCCGGCGGTCCAGGGACGCGTCAGCGCATCGGGCAATACCATCGCCGCGGCGAAGGGGACGTCGCTGTCCCGGCTCATGCTGGGGCGGGGGCCCGGGGCGCCCCAGCTGACGCTCGCGCTGGCCGCCACGGCGGCCGCGGGCGCCCGGCTGCCGCTCACGGCGACCTGGTCGGACGGCGTGGTTCCTTTGAATGCGTTCACGGCCGAGCTGAGCGTGGGCGGGCGGGTGGTGCAGGTGCTCGACAATGCCTTGCCGACATCGGTGGACCTGCCGCCCGTGCAGGGTGTGGTCCAGGTGTCGCTGCGGGTATGGGACCTGGCGGGCAACGAGGCTCAGGCCTCGGGGACCGTGACGCTCGTGGACGCCGGCTCGGGGCCGGTGCTCCTGTCTCTGAATCTGCCGGCGGCTGTCCTTGAAGGGACGGAGTTCCTGATGCGCCCGGAGGCGGCGGCGCCGAATCAGGTGGACCGGGTGGAGGTATCGGTCGCGGGCGGTGAGCCCGTGGTCTTCAGCGCACCCGCGTGGGCCGGCATGCTGCGTGCGCCGCAGGTCACAGTGGATGGAGACGTGACTGTCACAGCCGTGGCGGTGGACGCTCAGGGCCGCCATGGCCCCGCGAAGCAGGGCTCAATCCGGGTGCTCAACGACACGGGAACCACACCGGGCGTGCTGAGCCTGGTGCTCGAGACCCCGTCCTCCATCGTGGAGGGGACTCGCGTGCGCATGGTCGCTACGACGGATCCGGGCACGGTCGAAGAGGTTCGTTTCCGACTCCTCGGCGCAGGCCAGCAGCTCCTGGATCAGCAGCGCGTGAAGGTAAAGCCCTACGTCGCCTCCCTGTTGATGCCGCAGGTGACGGGCAGCACGGAGGTCTTGGTGGAAGCGGTGGCCGTGGACGCATCTGGACGCACGTCCGCGCCCTACACGACGAAGCTCATCGTGGTGGATGACACCACCGCTCCGACCGTGAAGGTGGATGTGGAGCCCTCCGCGGGACGTATCGCCGCAGGCAGTCCGCTTTCGTCGAAGGTGACGGCGGAGGCCACGGGTGGGGTGGCGCGCATCCAGCAGGTCCTGACGCTGAATGGCGCCCTCGTCGCCAAGGGGAGCGGCCTGCTCCGCTATGTCGTGCCGGAGTCGACGCCCGTTGGCGCGGAGCTGAAGCTGGAGGTCATCGTCACGAGCCGCGCGGGGCTCTCACCGTCGCTGACGCCGACAGTGTGGAAGGTCGTGGCGCCCATCACGTCCCAGCAGGGCACGCTGTTCGCACAGGGCTTCGAGGGCGCCGAACAGGTCGAAGTGATAGAGGACCGTGTCTATGTCCGCACGGCCACGGGCTTTGCCGTGGGCCAGCTGACGCGTGGGCCCGTGCCTTCGCTTACGTACCTGGGGCGGTTCACGTCCGCTTCCCGTCCCTTGTCCATGGCCATCCGGGGCAACCTGGTCCTCCTGGCCTATGGCGATCCGGGCCTGGACATCGTGGACGCGTCCACGGTGGCGACTGCGCGCGTCGTGGGGCACGTGGAGCAATCCCTCGCGCAGGTCGCCACGTTCGGGAAGTGGGCATGGGCCTCGAAGGGTACGGCGCCCCTGGCGTATCCGAAGTACATCGACCTCGACGAGCCCTCGCGACCCGTCGTGACGAACTCGGGTTGGGGCTCTGGGACGGTGCTCGCGGCCGAGCGGGACGGATACATCGCCCGCCTTTCTGACGGCCGCATCCAGACGCTCTTCCGGGTCGGACAGTGGCCGACAGGCGTGTCGGATGCCGCCTTCTACCTGCCGGCCGGACAATCCGTCATCGCCGCCGAGCGGGATGGCAACCGGCTTGTTGTTGCCACGGACAAGTCCCTCTACGTTCGCGAGTATTGGGACGGGGGTACGTTCTCCGTCCCGCTCGGCGCGGCGGCACGTGCGCTGCATGTCGCTGACGGGCTGGCCTATGTCCTGTGCGAGGACGGGTTCCTGCGGGTCGTCGACGTGCGCGAGCCCATGTCCGTGGCCATGCTGACCACCTCGGCCATGGAAGCCAGCGACCTGCAGGTTTCGGGTGAGCTGATGCTCGCCGCGGGGGCCTCAGGCATCGAATTGCGTCGACTGCCCCAGCGGTTGGAGACGGTGGAAACGACGCCGTCCGCGACCTATGCCGCGACGCCCGCTCCTCTGGGCCTCACGGCTTTCCACGAAGGGGTCCTCGTCGCGGCGGGAAGCAGCGGCCTCCGTCAGCTGGGGGTGTCGAAGCCTGGGACGCTGGAGGTCCTCAAGCCCTGGAGCGGGTCCAGCGTCATGCAGATCGAGCAGGCGGGCGGCTATCTGTATGCGCTTGCTGGGAACTCGGTCCTCCGCATGAACGACCGGGGTAACGGGACCATCGACAGTGTTCCATCGAGTCTCGGTCAACTCCTTGGACAAGTTTCACGCATCAGCGTGTCGCCTGGGCGAATCTGGGGGCTCAACGGCCAGCGCGTCTCAAGCCTCACGCTGCTCCCGGACACCGGCGCCGTGTCACTCAGCCTCAATGTCGCCCCTGTGGACGTCTCGGGCTCGGAGGGAAAGGCCGCGATCGCACTGGGATCCGCAGGATGGACCCTGGTGGGCGTGGACGGCTCGGGCAGCCTGCGGCGTTGGGCAACCCACTCCGAGCTCCCGGTCCAGGCCCTGGCTCTGGATGACACGATGCTCGTGACGGGCAACGCGTCAAGCCTGACGATCTGGAAGGTGACGGACGCGGGCGGCGTGCTGCAGAAGACGGTGCCTACCGCTGGCTCGGTGACCCGCGTCCGGCTCCACGGCCGCCTGGCCATCGTGAGCGAAGCGGCCAGCGGCGTGCAGCTCTTCGACCTGACGGATCCGAATGTCCCTCGGCTCGTGCAGACAGTGCCGGCGGGGCGTGCGGACGATGCGGTGGTGGTCGGGTCGGATCTGGTTGTCGCGGACGCCTACCTGGGCGTCCGCCGCTTCCCGGTGGACTCCCTGCGGGCCGCGCCCTCGGTCCGCATCGCCTTGCCGCTCCCCGGGACAGAAGTGCTCCCAGGCGCGGAATACCTGGTGATGACCCAGGCTTCCGGCTTCGGCCTGAACACCGCCGAACTGCTGGTGAATGGCCAGCCGGTGGGCGTCCTGGATGACATCGTGGCGCAGGCCATCCCGTGGATCCCCGTGGGCAGCAGCGCGGGGACGGAAGTGTCGCTCCAGGTGCGGGTGCGTTCCGCCAACGGTGCCTCCGCGCTGTCGGAGCCCGTGAGCATCCGGGTCGGAGCGCCAGTGCTTCCGCAGAGACCGTTGGACCTCCGCTTCGCGTATACCCGAGAGACCTATTTCTCGGGTGAGCTCGTGACGGTCTACATGAACGGCCAGAGCGTGGTCGCTCCAGGACGCATCCGCTTGATGCTGGGAGGCAAGCTGCTGGCGGAAACCGTGACGCAAGCGGAGAACCCGTCGGTGACGTTCTCCGTGCGGATGCCCGTGACCCAGGTCCAGGTGACGGAGGTCCTGCGCGCGGAGCTCGTGGACGGTGCGGGGCGGCCGTTCTCAACCGAAACACCGGTGACCATCAATCCGACTCCGGTTTTCACGACGAAGCCCACAGGCCTGCCAACGGAGCTTCGTGCCCTGCCGTTCGAGAACGTCATCCAGAGCGGCAACTATTACTGGGGCAGTGGGCCATACACCCTGGAGTTGCTGATGGATGGCGTGACGGTCGCGACGGCCGAGCGCCTGATTCCGGCTGCAAATCCGCTGAGCGTGCGCCACGTGCTGCGCATTCCGCAGACACGTGTGGGACAAAAGGTGTCGCTGACCCTCCAGGTCCGCGACCCGCTGGGGCGCACCTCCGGGGACACGGTGGAGTACACAGTCAAGCCTGCCAGCGAGCCGCCCTCGGTTGCGTTCACTGACGTGCCCGATGTGGCGCGTTCTGGCGACATCGTCGGGGTGCGGGTGGAGGCGGACGATCCGAATGGGGAAAATGACATCGTCTCGTTGCGACTGCTGGCAAACGGCGAGGAGGTCGCCTCGACGACGTCGGCGGCGCTGTACGCGGAGTTCGTGCTGCCGGCTGCTGGGCCTTCCAACGAGGTGACCCTGACAGCCCTGGTCCGAGACCGCGCCGGGACTGAAGTTCCCGCCGCCGCGAGCATCCAGGCTTTGCCCAACCTGCCGCCCGAGGTGGCGTTGGATATCAGCAACAGTTCGTCACTGTATGCAGGCTATCCCGAAGAGATCTGCGTGCAGGTTGACGACAGCGGCCCACTTGCGAGCGTAGAGATTCGCCTGAATGGTTCGGTGATCAAGCATGAGGCGGATTGCGCTCATGCGGATTGCAAGAACGCCTGTGTACAGGTTGAGCACCTTCCGTCCTCGGTAACCCTGTCCGCGACCGCAGTGGATGCATTGGGGGCCGTCGGCGTCACTCCAGCGGCCTCCTACGTCGTGGGCGCCAACAATCCTCCAAGAGTGGTTCTGGAGACGAGCTACCTGTTCGCCGGCCAGGCCACGACCATCCGGGGACGTGTGGCGGATGAGTGGCAGAGCGTGGACTGGGTCGAGTTCAGCCTGGAGGGCACGCCATTCAGACGTATCATTGGTGCTTCGTCCTCCGGGGAGCTGGGCTCGAACGTGACGGCATCGGTCATCGCGCCTGTCGAAGGGACACATCAACTCAAGCTGGAGGCTCGGGACTACTCGGGACTCAATACAAGCGTTTCCCGGAATGTGTACGTGGTGCCTGAGGGCTCGGGGCAGTCCTGCGCGCTCCCTGTGCCCCTCAAGGATTCGCAGACTTATCTGTCTTGGAACTACGCCTCGGATGCTCCCCACTATTGCAATAATGAATTCTACGGTACGTGGGTTTCACTGCCATTCGACGGGCCCCTGAAGAGCCTCACGTTTGAAGCCAACGGCAGTGCCGCCATCATGGAGGATTGCGAGACAGGCATCACCTACTGCTTCAGCGAGGCAACACCCGCGAGGACCGTGTACGACGTCCCCGCGAAGGCCCGCATCTTCGTGGGTCAGCCCGCACGCTACGCTGAGGCCTCCGTCATCAAGCTCATCAGCGCGCGGTTGGGCCAGAATGCGAAGTGCGATCCTGCGTCCACGGACTTTATGTGTGCCGCGGGAACCTGCGAGCCTGACGCGCAGGGTGTGAACCGTTGCCATCTCCCGGCCTGCATGGACGGGGAGGACAACGAGGCAACGCCTGACCACAAGGTGGACTACCCGTTCGATCCGGGATGCGAATCTCCGGAGGACACTTCCGAGGACGACCCGGTCCCGTTGCCTGCCTGTTCGAACGGCAGCGACGACGACGGTGACTCGCTCGAGGACTTCCCCAATGACCCCGCCTGTGGCTCCGCGGCTGGGACCCAGGAGCAGCCCGGGAACGGGGAAAGCTGCCAGGCACCAGCGGTCATCACGTCATCAGTGACCGCGGTTTCCCTTTCGAACGCGACGACGGACTTCACGATGACCTGCGCGCCCCCAGCCCCGGATCGCGTCTACGGCTTCCACCTGCCTGACGATGCCTATGTCTATGCGGAGGCCAGCAATGCCAATGTGGCGCTGCGTTCCCTGTGTGCCGTTGTAAAGTCAGAGCTGGGCTGTGGCGCCCTCGATGCCGACCCGTATGTTTCGAAGGAGCTGAAGAAAGGCACCTACTTCCTGGTCGTCAGTGGCACTGAGGATTCCGACCTCTTCTTCTCCGCAACCCTGCCTTCAGGGGCCAAATGCGCAGACGCTCCAGACTGGTTGAGCTGCGAGTCCGGTACGTACTGCCTGCCGACCAACGGGGAACTGCGTTGCCGCGAGTCGGCTTGCAGTGATGGGGAGAACAACGACGACGGCGATTCGGTGAAGGACTATCCGAATGATCCAGGCTGTGAGTCCCTGGCGGATGACGACGAAACGGATCCCGATGTCGCGCCTGAGTGCTCCAACGACGCAGATGATGACGGCGTCAACGGCAAGGATTTTCCCAGGGACCCGGGATGTGGCTCCGCGAGTGGCAAGAAAGAAGGGGGCGGCACGGGTGAGAGCTGCGAGGGCCCTCAGGTCATCACGGCCGAGTACACCCCGGTCGCGCTGGTCGGGGCGACCCGGGATGAGTCACTGTCGTGCGGCGCGCCGCTGCCAGATCGTGTCTTCGGCATCTATCCGCCGAGTTCCGCATACGTCACGGTCGTAGCACCCACGGCTTCTGTCGAAGTGCGCAGACGGGGGTGCGGATTGCGCAGCACCGCCTACAGTTCCTACGGCGTCTGTTCCGCCGGTAGCGGTTCAATGGATGGCGGCGCGTTTGCCAGGCAATCACCGGAGGGCGGAGTCCTGGCTCTGGGGATGCCGGATGGAGGCATCCCCGACGGCGGCGTGTTGGACGGTGGAACCCCTCCTGGGGGAACGCCGGGTGGTACATCGCTGGTCGCGCACACCCAGGTCCAGGGGGTCTCGGATGGTGGAACTCCCAGCCTGGCTCGGCTGCGGGTCAGAGCGGATGAGTCCTTCTTCATCCTGGTCAGCGGAGCACAGGACACGACCCTGCACGTCACCGGCGAGCTCGACTGGGACGGCGTCTGTGATCCTGCTCGGCCCTGGTTCAGGTGCCCTGGGGAGGAAACGTGTCAACCGGATGGCGCCGAGTATCGCTGCCTTGAGCCGCTCTCCCTGAGAGGGGGGAGCCGGGAGTCCCGCGAAGATTCTGTGCGCGGGGCTTCGCCTACCCGGCAACGAGCGAAGCGCCCACCAGGGGAAAACGGGGACGCAGGTGTTTCCAACCCGGCGTCCAGGCAATCCGATGAACCTGTGGATGTTCCTGCGATCCGGATTCCGCGGGACGAGCACGCCGAGGCTGGGGGCATGCCCGACGCTGGGGCCTTGCTGGCCTCCGTCGTGATTGGGGCTGGAACGAATTCCCTGCCTTGGTGGGGCTGGGAGCCCGGTGGGCCCTGGCGTGCCATGATGGCGCCGGTCGGCGGTGGGGCCGCTGGCCGGATGGATGTCTGGAGTTGCGGCAATGGTGACTGCGTGGGCGCTTCCGTCCGCGGGTCCTCTGGAGGCGGACAGTGAAGAGGGGGCTGGTCTGGGGAGTGCTGGTGCTGGCGGCGTGCGGGGTGGCGGCGTGCAAGTCGCGGGATGAAGTCGCCCGGGTGGGGGACACGTCGGTGTCGCGCGCGGACGTCGCGTTGCGGCAGCAGGAGGGCGGCACGCCGGAGGTGGCGCTGGACGCGGTGGTGGAGCGTACGCTGCTGGCCGAGGCCGCCCGTCGCGAGGGACTGCTCGAGGACCCGGTGATCGCGGCCCGCGTGGAGGCGGCCCGTCGCGAGGTGCTCGCCAGCGCATACGCGGACGCAGTGGGCGCGAAGGCGTCTACTGAAGAGGCCCTGCGCCAGCGCTATGCGGCGCGGAAGGAGGACCTCGCCCGTCGCGAGGTGCACGTGGCCCACATCGTGGTCTATGTGCAGCCGCAGGCGACGGAGCAGCAGCGCGTGGCGGCCCAGGCGCGCATCAACGCCGCTTACGCGCGCGTGGTGGGCGGTGAGGACTTCGCGCTCGTCGCGCGGGAAGTGTCGGAGGACCCGGCCACCGGTGCCCGGGGCGGAGACCTGGGGCCCGTGCGCGAGGGGCAGGTGGACTCGCGCTTCTTCGAAGCGGTGGCGGACCTGAAGCCGGGCGCGCCGTCCGCGCCGTTCGGCACGGCGTTCGGGCTGCACGTGGCGAAGGCGCTGGAAGCTCCGCGCACCGTGACGCCCTCCTACGAGGAGGTTCGTGGCGTGCTCGCGGCGCAAGCCCGCCACGATGCAGTGCAGGAACGGGTGGAACAGCTTCGCAAGGACATCACCGTGAAGCGCTACCCGGAGCGGTTGTCCACCGCCGGGGTGCCCACGCGTGCCGAGGGGGAGTCTCGATGAGCGGCGGGATGCGAGGCGTCTGGCTCTGGGGAGCCCTGGCGCTGACCGTGGTGATGGGGTGTGGCAAGAAGCAGGACGCGCCAGCGGCGTCGGGGACGCCCTCGGCGGCCGTGGCCCGGTCTCAGGCCCCGCTGGCCCCGGCGCTCGTCCAGGCATGTGCTCCGGTGGAGCCGGTGACGACGAATCCGTCGTGGCGGGGCGGCACCCTGGTGGTCGCGGGTGGCGCGCAGGGCAGCGCGCAGATTCCCGGTTCCGAGGGAGAGCCGGCGCTGGTCGTCGTCCAGAACGGCAACGGCACGGGCCAGAACACGGTGCAGTCGGCCCAGGTCACGCTGAATGGCGCCACCGTGCTCATGCTCGCTCCAGGCACGCCCATCGCGGTGCGCCGCGTGGTGCTGGGTTCCCCCAATCTCTTGCAGGTGTCCGCCACGGGCGGTGGTGAGGTCCGAGCTTCGGTCGCGGCCCTGACCAACCTGCCCTGCGGAATCGTGAACGTGGTGGCGCAGGTGGGAAGTCCTCCGGTGGAGGAGCCGTCATTCAGCCGCAAGAGCGTGGAGACGCTGGCCATCCTGATGGTGGACCTCACGGGTGAGGACACCACGGCGGAGGTCCTGCTCAACGGCGTGGACATGCTTGCCAACGTTCCCGCCGCGGAACAGCGGACGTTCGTGGCGCTCGTCCCCGTGCTGGCGGAGGGAAACTCCCTGAAGGTGACCGTGCAGGGGAGCAGCGGTGGCAGCGCGCGAGCCGCGCTGTTCGACGCGGATGTCATGCCTCCCTCGTTGACGCTGAGTGAGCCGGAGCCGGGGTCGTACTTCACGACGTCGCCGGTGTACTTCTCCGGCAAGTTCGGCATGGACACGAAGGGGGTTCTCATCAATGGCCAGCAGGCATCGCTCGTCGGCCATGACGGGTTCCATACCGCGGTCCCGCTCGACGAGGGCATCAACGCTGTCACCACGACGATCTCGGACACCTGCGGGAACACCGCCCGTCAGTGTATCCCCGTGGTGCTGGACAGCGCGTCTCCTGTGATTGCGTTCAGCGGTGTGACCGAAGGGCTTGTGACCGCGGACCCGGTGACGCCGGAGTTCAGCGTGACCGGAGGCGAGGCCCCCGTGGTCGTCACGGCGACCTTGAACGGTGAGAGCTTCCAGAGTGGAACCGAGGTTTCGCGCCATGGCGATTTCGACCTGCGCGTCAGGGCGGAGGATGCCCAGGGACGCGCCGCCATTCAGCACCTCCACTTCGCCGTCCTGACCGAGGCTCCCACCGTCGTCGTCACCGGCGTGGAGCACGGGCAGGTGTACCCCGGACCGGTGAACATCTCCGTGGCGGTCACGAGCTCCCACGTAGACGTGTTCCAGGTCAGTTTGAATGGTGAAAATTTCGATAATGGCGTGGTGTCCACGCCTGGCGAGTACGTGCTGTCCATCCTCGCCCGTGATTCCCTCTATCACTACAACGTCCAGCTGATCCGCTTCTTCATCGACCCGCCCCCGGTGCTGACCTTGGTGTCTCCGCTGGCGGACGCCGTGACGGATCAGGGTCAGATTGAACTGGTCGTCCATGCCACGGACAACGGTTCCGTGACGAACGTGGAACTGGGGGAGACGTCCTTCGTGCTCGGGGAGGACGGAAACCACCGTCTCACCGTGTCGCTGGTGGAGGGAAGCAACGTCCTCCAGGTGGTGGCCTACGACGACAGGGGCAGCCGCACGACGCTCGCGGTGCATCTCGTGCTCGACACCGTGAAGCCCGTCCTCAAGGTGACCAGCCCGGTGGACAACGCCCTCGTCAGCGCGGAAGTGGTCACCGTCTCCGGAACGGTGCACGACGCCACCCCGGTGACTCTGACGGTGAACGGCCAGGCGGTGACGCCGGATGCGCAGGGGGCGTTCTCCACGCAAGTCCCCCTCGTGAATGGAGTCAATACGGTGACCGTCACCGCGACGGACGCGGCGGGGAACGATACGTCCATCTCGCGCACGGTGACGCGCTCCTCGGCGCTGCCCACGCTCGTCGTGACGGATCCTCCGGATGGCTACGCCTTCACCGAGAGCAGCGTCACGGTCCGCGGAGAGGCCTCTACTCCGAATCCCTCCGACACGCCGGTGGTGACGGTGAACGACGCGCCGGTGGTGGTCCACGAGGATGGGACGTTCGCCCATGTGCTTTCGGTGCCGGTGGGCGATCAGACGGTCGTCGTCCGGGTCACGGCGCCGGATGGCGCCAGCGTGGAGCGCATGCTGCTGCTGCACCGGATGTCCTCAGCGAGCGATGCTGGCATTCCCCCAGGACAGGATGCAGGAACGCAGCCTTCGCAGGATGGCGGTGCACAGGGGCCGCAGGACGGCGGGACGGCGCCGGGCGACGCAGGAATCCCATTTGACCTGGATGCGGGAGCTTCTGAGCTCCAGCCCGCTCCCACTCTGGTGGTGACGTCACCGGACGATGGCGCGGTGCTGGGCGGCGCGCGCTTCGCGGTGTCGGGCCAGGTGGAGGGGGGCGAGCTGCCGCTCCAGGTCACGGTGAACGGCTTCGCCGCGGCGGTGACTGGGCGGTACTTCAATGCCTCGCTGGGGCTGTTGGAAGGGCCCCAGACGGTAACGGTCGAAGTGAAGGACTCGCGGGGCCGCGTGGCGTCCTCGGTGCGTCAGGTGTCCGTCGACCGGACGATGCCTTCACTCTCCATCCAGGCGCCTTCGACCAACCCGGCCACGGTGACCCAGAGCCCCTTCGTGCTGAAGGGAACGGCCGGTGACACGAACCTGGCCCGGGTGACAGTGGACGGCGTGCCGGTGACGCTGATCGCCGGAAGCTTCGCGTGGCCGGTGTCTCTGCACGCGGGGTCGAACACGTTCGTCATCGTGGCGGAGGACCTCGCGGGCAACCGCCGCGTGCGCACGCAGGTGCTGAACATCGCCAGCGTGCCGCCGCAGGTGACGGTGCTCTCGCCGGCGGATGGCACGGAGGCGACGTCGGACGAGATCGACGTGCGCGTCCAGGTGAGCGGCGGGACGGAGCCCGTGACCGTAGCCATTGGCTCGCTCACCGCCACGAAGGAACCCTCGGGCGTGTACTCGCAGAAGGTGACGCTGGCCCTGGGCGCGAACACCATTGAAGTGCGCGCGACGGACGCCAACGGCCTGACGGGCACCGCGAGCGTCGGCGTCCGCTACCGCGACGTGGAGCAGGAACCGCTGGCGGTGACGGGCGTCTCGCCTGCTTCGGGCACCACCGGAGTGGAGACGGATGCGCTCGTGAGCGTGGCCTTCAACAAGCCCGTGGATGCGGCCACGGTCGCCAGCCATTTCGAGGTGCGCGCCCGCGGCTCGAAGCTGGAGGGCGGATACGCGGTGGCGCCCGGTGGCCAGACGGTGACCTTCGTCGCGCGCGAAGCACTGCCGGCGGGGGAGCGCGTCCAGGTCCGCGTCCAGGGCGCGGAGGCTGCCCAGGGGCCGGATCAATCCTCGGCGTTCGCAAGTGAGTTCACCGTTCGCCGCCCGCTGACGGTGGTTCGTGGCGTGGTGCTGGACGAGCGGCAGTTCCCGCTGTCCGGCGTGAAGGTGGAGGTGGAAGGCCAGGCAGGACAGTCCACGCGCACGGGGCCGGATGGCAACTGGGCGCTGATTGGCGTGCGTGGCGGACAGCAGGTGGTGATGCGCTACGAGGGCGGGGCCACGTCGGATGGCCGGTCGCTGCCCACGGTGCGTCGGCAGCTCTTCGTGACTGCCGAGCAGGAGACGCAGGACCGGCCGCTGATGCTCTTCCCGGTGGATGGCGCCTCGGCGCAACCGGTGAGCGGTGCGACCGGTGGAACCCTGACCTTCAATGGTGCGCAGGACGCGCTGAGCATGATTGTCCCCGCCGGCGGGCTTGCCTTCGCGGGCGGCTCGACGGAGGGCATGCTCACGGTGACGGAGCTGCCGCCGCACGGTCGCCCCGTGCCCATGGAGGACCGCGCGGGAGTCGCGGCCCTGTGGCAGCTGGGCCCCGAGCGCGTGCAGTTCCTCAAGCCGGTGACGCTGACCCTGCCCAACCGGACGAAGGTCGCGACCGGGCGCATGGTGGTGCTCGTCGCGTTCGACGAGCGGCGCCTGGCGCTCAAGCGCGTGGGCTTCGCCCATGCGGTGAGTGAGGCGGTGATCGAATCGGACGGGCCGGTGGCTTCGGCGTCGTTCGAGTTCTTCGGCTACATGGAGATCACCCCCGCGCAGCAGTTGCAGGTGGAGGCCGCGCTGGCCCAGGCGGGGGGCTCGTCAGGCGGCGGCACGACGGGTGGCGGCGGGAGCGCGACGGATGGTGGTCTGGGCCTGCGGTTGCGGCGGAATGAACGGCCGTCGCTCTGGCAGGAGGTGGCCAGCTACATCCTTGCGACAGCGCATGCCCAGGGACTGCTGAGCATCGTGCCGTTGGGCCTGAGCGCGATGGACTCCTTCCCGGGGGGCACGGCCCACGCCTGGGGCGTGGTGCGCGCGCCGGCCGAGGATGAAACGCGCCTGGAGCTGAGGGCGCCCGCGGAAGCCACCCTGGGGCAGTCGGTAGAGGTGGACTTGCCGTACACGCAGAACATCGGATTCGTCGCCCGCTATGAAGCGAACAGCGCCCTTGCGGCCCCGGGCGGTGAATCCGTCACCGCGGCCCTGTCGGGCGTCTCGCCAGACGGCACGCCGCTGGCACCGGGCGCGGGTGAGACCTGGACGGTCGAGCATGCCAACGAGGCGACGCTGACCACGTCGGTGACGCTGGCACCCGGGACGACAACGCTCGTCCTGAGGGGGGCGACGCGATTCGACACGCGGGCCATCGAACTGAAGGCCACGCTGACGCCCCTGCCGGCGGATGGTGGCATGCCGAAGCGCGCGACCCTGGTCCTGCAGCGCTCGGAGGTGAGCTCCGAGGGGGAACAGGATCCGCTGCATGGCGCGGCGCGCTTCCAGGGCGTTCGCGTGGACATCACCAGCGCCAACGACACCGCCGCGATGACGAGCGAGTCCGGCAGGTACAGCACACTCTTGCAGGTGCCCGCGCCCAACACGCAGAGCATCGCCTGCGCGGACATCCCCCTGGGACCCCGGTTCGTGGCCCGGCTGGACGCGGAGGGCAACACGCGCTTCGACAGCGTGGACAGCTCCTTCTCCTCGTGCTCGCCCATGTTCTGGCTGTATCCGGGCGCGACGACCCGCGCGGACGTGCTGGTGGACGTGCGGCTTCTGCACGGCGCCATCACCTTCAAGCAAAAGGATGGGCAGCCGCTTCCGGCGGTCTGCTCGGGCGTAACACAGACGCAGCGCGACCCGCAGACGGGCGAAGTGCGTCAACTCTCCGAGGCCGACGTCGCCACGACGGAGGTCCATTTCTTCCGCGAAGGAGACCTGGAGCACCCGCTGGCGCGCTACGCGGTGACGCGGCCGTCGGTCCAGGAGTGCCCGGATGCCGCGAACCCGCCGCGACTCTCCCAGGGGAAGTACTCCCGCCTGCGGTTGGGGCCGACGAACAGCGTCTCCCGAGCCACGCGGACCCGATGTGAGCAACTGCAGACGGAAGGGGCGAAGACGGTCGAGGAGCGCCTGTTCCTGAAGAACGAGTGCTCCGACAGCAACAGCGCCTTCCTGCGGTTGTCGGAAGGGGACCGCCTGGTGGTCTTCGCCATCAACCACGCCACCGGCTACTCGGGCATGGCGACGGTGACGGTGCCGTCGATCAACCGCAATGCCCGGGTGAACGGGACGTGCGCGGCGGACGCGAACGGTCCGCTGCAGATCCAGGAAGGCGATAAGACCTTCTCCATCTCCCATTGCACGCAGCAGGAACTGGGCATCCCGGGCGACGTGGACCTGTACCCACCGGAGATTGACGTCCGCGTGCAGCGGCGCGCCCAGGACGACGGCGTAGCGCAGGCGGCGAAGAAGCACCTCATCCGCACGGGCGGCGCCGGAACGACGCGCGACGATTACGTGCAGGTAGTGACCCGTTGGCGGGTGCGCCGGCAGAAACAACTGGCGACGGAGCCGGGGACCGGTGCGGCCGATGGCGGCGTGGCCCAGGGCGATTGCGTGCGGGGCCTCCATGCGGATGGCGGCTCGTGCGCGCCGGGGCTGTTGACGGACGACGACGCGGACGCGGGCGTACCGCTGGAGATGTACTGCTCGGAGCTGCCGCCGGGGGCCTCGGCCCTCCAGGCCGCCTCGTGCCTCCAGGACGACCAGGAGTTGGCGGACGTGCCGACGGGCGTGCCGCCGCTGGCGGGACAGATCATCCGGGTGACGGGCAGCGCGGTGGAGCAGCCCGCGGTGACGACGTTCGCGGTGGCGCCGGGCCAGCACACGGTGCACGTGGACGCGGCGCTGCGGCGGGTCAACGGGAATGGAAAGACGGAGACGGTCAACAGCCTGCTGACTGCGAACTATTACCTGCACGTCGTGGGCAGCCGATTGCTCGAGCGCGACCAGGACGGCGACGGTTGGGTGAGCCGTGCAGAGGACGTGGCGAAGCCGCCGCACTTCGAGGAGCAGCCGCCGCCAACGACCAACCCGCCAGGCCTGCCCGCGCAGGCCATCGTGTTGAAGAACGTCTTCAAGCGCTACGACGCGAAGGGCGTGCTCTCCGACCAGTACGACGTGGCGCGTGAGCACGAGTTCCGCATCCTCGACCTGAAGCCAACGAGGTTGGATGCCACGGGCGACGGCTCCACGCGCGACCTGATGGACCTGCCGAAGGAGGATGAACCGGCGGCGGCGGAGCGTGACCTGGCCTACGACTTCCTGGCCCAGCTCCTGGCACCGACGGACCCGGGGCGCGCTGGCACCCTCAGTGGTGACTACCGGGTGCGCCTGGGCAGTGATGCCTTCGGTATCGACTGCCCGTTGAAGGTGGACGCGCAGGCGCACACCCTCGTGGCGAGCTGTGGCGGCGAATACATCGCCGAAGTTCTAAGCGCGAGCGACATTCTCTACCTGGAGCTGTACCTCAGCGGGAACGCGGAGAACGTCCTCTACCGGTTCAACCTTTTCGGGCTCGCGTCGCGCAAGGACGTCCTCGCGGCGTCGACGGAGCATCTGGCGGAAGCCGCCGTGATGCCCGACGCGACGGATGGCACCGCGGCCATCGGACGTCAGGTGGGCCGCCCGGCGATGAGCACCTTCTTCGTGGAGCCGGACCAGCTCGGCGCCGGCGTGGTGAAGGTGTGCCTGTCGAAGGAGTGCGAGTCGTCGAACGGGAACCTCCTCAAGGAGGCGCTGCTCTCGGTCGGGGCGGACGGGATGCTCCAGGTGACGGACACGAAGCGGGGCCGCGTGCGTGAGCAGTTGCAGTTGTCGCCGCAGCCCTCCGCGACAGGGGCACGGCGCTTCCAACTCGCATTGCCCGCGGACCTGGCGAGCATGCCGGGCACTCCGCAGAAGACGAAGACGGTGTACCTGGTGACGGAGTCCGCGGCGTCGTTGGCTGCGGGAGAGCGCACGGTGACGGCATTGGGCAAGCCGGAAGGCTCCTACAACGCGGCGAATGCGCGGGCGGTGGGGCAATCGTCGGTGTCCGGCATCAGTTCGTCGGACGGGCACCTGTCCTTCTCGCACGACGACTTCGCCGTACCGTTCCTGGGCAGTTCATTCGGGTTCTCGCGGACGTACAACAACCAGGACAACGAATACGCGCCGGTGGGCATTGGCTGGCATCACAACTTCGAAGGCTACGTCCGCGAGGAGCGCTTCGGCCGTTACGTCGCGGTGGTGAACGGCCAGGCCTACAGCTTCCCAGGCTGCGCGACGCCGCCCGAGAACCAACCCACGCAGCGGGGCAATGCGAGCGATTGCACGACGGACAACACGCACGGCTTCAAGCTCACCGTGACGGCGCCGGTGAACATGTCCGGAGGCGACGCGGTCACCCTCACGACGCCCCGGGGCGAGAAGTTCGAGTTCAACCGCCGGGCGATGGGGGCCGCGGACGAGGGCAAGCGCCGCTGGCTGCTCACGCGCTTCGGTGATTCGCACGCCCGCGGTGATGACAAGGGTTGGACGAAGATCGATTACCTGCCGTCGTCGGACCTGGTGTCGTCCGTCACGCGGAAGGGCGAAACGACACAGGTGCAACTGGCCTTCGGCTACGAAGCCGTGGACCTGCAGGCGCCGGGCGTGTCACCGCTGTTGCGGCTGGCGGTCCGCAGCCAGGGCTTCCAGTGGCTGAAGACCGTGACGTTGACCGGCGGCGAGGGAGGCACCTACACGTCGACGTTCACGCGGGATGGCGTGGGCAACCTGACGCGTGTGGTGCGGACGCCAGGAGCGCCGTACCTCATCTATACCTACGAATACGAGCCCGTGCCCCAGTCATTGGGTGCCACGGACCGCTGGGCGGCGCTCAATGAGTTGTCGGTGGCGCGCCGGATTCATGGAAACGCCGTGGAGGCGGTGGGCCCGGTGCAGTACGCGGCCCGGTACTTCCGGCAGTCGCCCGGTGCGCCGCACCCACACGTCTCGAAGCAGGAGGTGGTGTCGGCGGTGCAGGAGACTGGCATGGCCGGGACGCTGTCGATGACGTACGGCGCCAAGGGGCAGCGCACCGTCACGCGGCCGGACGCGGTGCAGGTACAGTTGCAACTCAACACGTCCAATAATCTATCCAGCAGTCAGACACTGCTGGCGCTGACGAAGCAGCAGTGGCCGAGCGATATGAAGGGTCAGCCCGTGGTGTTAAGCCAGACGGAGTCACCCACCGGGCGGGTGATGAACATGACGTCCAACACGAGTCTGCAATTGACGGACGCGGTGTTGACGAAGGGGCCGGAGGGCAGCCTGCCCGTGGCGGGCCTGGGCTCGGATCGGAAGCTCGTGCATTTCGACCTGGATCCCCGCTTCGGGCTGCCGACGACGTCGACGGTGAAGGTGGGGCAAGGCTCCGCGACCATCTCAAGTCCTCGCAATGCGGCGGGCGACCTGATGGGACTGACGTTGGCGAACGTCGAGGGTTCAAAGCCCGTATTCCAGGCGCAGGAATACGATCCGGACGGCCTGCTCAAGACCTTCACGGATGCGCAGGGCCGGAAGGTGAGCAACAAGGACTTCAATGGCCTGGGACAGGCGAAGACGACGGAGACGAAGCTGGAGGGGGCCACAGGGCTGGACACTCTGACGCAGACATTGACGTTCGACGCGTATGGCCGGGTGTTGCGCTCCGAGGAGACGGAGACGGGCGTCTTCGAAGCGTGGACGTATGATGGACTGGGCCGGGTGCTCAGCGTGGAGCGCTCCGGTACTCCCAAAGAGAACTGGACGTACACGTACACGGAGACCGAGTCGCCGGAAGGCACGCTGGTCCTGACGGTGACGGAGACGCTGGCGCAGGCGGATGCCCAGAATGGTGGCACGACGTCCGCTCACCTGCGGGTGACGACATACGAGGATGGGCTGTTGAAAAGCGAGTCCGTGCGCGTGGGTAACCCGGTGCGGATGGCGACGACGACCTACGCGTATGAAAATGGCCAGCTGAAGAGCACCACGGACGCGACGGGCCACGTACACGTCAACGTGTATGACCTTGAGGGCCGTCTGGAGCGTGTCACAGTCGATGGCCTCACGGAGGTGGAATACCAGTTGGACGCGGAAGGGCGTCCCCTGGCCATCTGGGACTCGCTGAGGCATCAGACAAAGATTGACTACGACGAGGCGGGCCGTGCCGTGTCGTGGGACTACGGGGATGGCGACACGGAATCCGTGCTGCTGGACGCGCAGGGCAATCCCATGCGCCAGGTGCTGGGCGGCACCGCCGCAAACCAAGCATTGGTGATGTCGCGACTGGATGCGATGGGGCGGCCGGGGAAGACAGACAGCGTGCGGGCGAATGGCGCTGTGCACGAAGTGCGCCTGTATGACAATGCCGGCCGGCTCACGCGCGTCGAGGACGCAGAACTGGGCCTCGTGGAGGTGATGGAGTACTCGGACGTTTTGGGGCGGCTGACCCGCACGACGCGAACTGTGGGGACGTCCAATGCTCGGACGCGAACGCTCGTGGAGACACGGACGTACGACGACGCGCAGCACCTGGTGACGGTGGCGCGCACCATTGAGACGGAGAATGGGCCGCGTACGGAGTCACAGACGCTCCTGATGGACACCGCGGGCCGGGTGCTGGAAACCCGGCGCCAGGTGGACGGGCAGCTGGCGGTGGACGTGTACCGCTACACGGAGCGCGGCGACATGTATTGGCACGTGTCGCCAGAAAACGAGGTGACGCGCAGCACCTATGACGCCGCGGGCAACCTGCTGAAGGTGGAGGACCCTGAGCACTTCATCAAGACCTACGAGCGCGATAACGAGGGCCGGGTGGAAGTGGAGAAGGGGCCGCACCCGGGGTACCAGAGCACGCTGACGTACGACGGCCTGGGACGACCCCTGAGCCGCACGGTGGCGGCCTACGGGTCGACGCCGCAGATGCAATGGACCTATGGCTATCTGCCGATCTCGCACGAGACAGTGGAGACGGCTGTCCTCGGCACGGACAAGAACATCGTCACGACACGACGGCACAACGCGCGGGGCCGCTTGGTGAAGGAGACGGTGACGGGACACAATGTCAACCGTGAGCTGACGGTCGCGTGGGAGGGGCCGTGGGAGAAGTCACGGAAGGTGACGGAAGGCTCGGACTGGACGGCGACCACGACCTACGGCTCGCGGGACGACCGGGGCCGCGTGCTGGCGCAGGCAGAGTCATGGTCCGCGGACAGCGCGTCCTACCTTTACGAGACGACGACGGCCTGGGTGAAACGCAAGGCGACAATGACGAGCGTGGACACCGCTGGCGGCAAGACCGACACGTGGACGTCCGAGATCGAAGTTGACTCGTTGGGCAACGTGGTGTCGCTGAAGCAAGATCGGGATACGGACGTCTGGGATTATGATGCCGCGGGTGCGCTGACGAAGCAGCAGAAGGCAGGGCTGCTGGCGACGACCTATTCGTATGTGAATGGCCTGTTGAAGACCGAGAACTTCGATACGGTTCCGACGGTCTACAGCTACGACCGTGCGGGTCGGGTGACACGGCAGGATCATCCGGACGGAAGGCAGACGCAGACCTTCTACAACTCTCGAGGTCTGAAATGGCGCGTCAAGTACGGTCGGTCCACGAACTGGGAGACAACTGATTACACATACGACGCGAACGGCCAGCCCCTCACGGTGACGTACGGAGTTGACGCTCAGGCTCCTGAAACTCCCCAGACGTGGACCTACGCGCGAGGTGCGCAAGGGGAACTGCTCGGAGCTCAGCCTCCGGGTCTAGGCATGTTTGAGTATCGGTATGACGGGCTCCTGCGGCTGACCTCGGTCACGCCCCCGGCGGGAAGCCCCACGGCGGCCCAGACCTTCGGCTATGACGCCCTGGGGCGTCAGGTCTTGAGGACGCGGGGGACGTCGCAGTGGCTGACGATGTGGGACAATGGTGTCTCCACGCAAGTGGACGCGAATCAGGACACGGTGGTGACGCTGATGGACGGCCGAGGCCGTCCGGCGCGGGTCTCCTACCAGCCGGGAACAGCGAGCGCCGCAAATACGCAGTTGACAAAGGTGGCGTTGGCGTACACGGCGGCGGACCAGCCGTGGCTCGTGGCGGAGACGCAGGGAACACAGACGCTGGTCAATGACTATGAATACAATGCACGGCGTCTGTTGAAAAGGCAGAGTCGCGACTCGGACACCGTGAGCTTTACTTACACTGCCTCGGGGCTGCGTTGGACAGTGACGTCCTCCGCGGGGGAGGTGGCGTATGGGTATGACTCGAGGGGGCGGCTGCACACGGCGACGGGCCCGGCTGGCGAGACAACCTTCGATTGGGAGCCCGGTGGCGCCAGACTCCAGTCTGTGATCGGCGGCGGCCTTGTGGAGCGGCGCTGCTACGATGATCGTGGTCGCCTGAGCGCGGTGCTGAATGCAGGTGACGACGCGGTATGTAATGAACTGGAGTCGGCTCAACAGCTGAAAAGCCTCTTCAAATACTCCTACGATGTTCGGGGCAATCGGACCCAGGAAGACTATTGGGACGCACCGGGCGCGATGGTGAAGCGGACAACCTACGGCTACGACGGCGCTGACCGACTGACCGGTGTGAAGTACGACGACGGTAAGGCGGTGTTGTACAAGCTGGCTCAGGATGGAACGCGGTTGGAGGAGAAGGAGACAGCCCTAGGCTACGCCGGCCCACTGACGCCAGATGGCTTCGACAAAGCGGTGGCCCAGCGTCACTGGCGCTACACGCATGACCCCCGTGGTGGATTGGAATCCATCCTCAACGAGCTGGATCCGAATCCGGATCCGACGCAGAGGCGTTTGGCGACGTATGTGACGGACCCGGTGGGCCGCGTGACGTCCGAGCAGCGCGGAAGCGGCGGCAAGACTTACGGCTGGGATGTGGCAGGGCGTCTGACGCAGGTGACAGTCGCTCCCGAAGTGCCAGGAGAGAGCAGCAGCGTCACGACGCAATATCAATACGGCTGGGACGGCTTGCGCGTGGAGCGGACGACGGGCGCACAGACAGTAGCCTATCTTTGGGCAGGCGGCGCGCTGGTAGAGGAACGCTTGGCAGGACAGCCCGCGCTGCTTTACACGCAGGGCGGAAGTATGGCGGTCGCGGTGGGGGCCGAACGCATTGCTCATGACGGTTTGGGTAGTGCGGTGGGGCGCTACACAGCTAGTGGCTCGGGTGCTCAGCATCGGTATGATGTCTGGGGTAGGTACCGCGATGATACGGCTCCATCATCCACGCAGGCAGGCGTCGGCTTTACCGGTCACGCCTGGGATGATGATGTGGGCCTCGCCTACGCCCAGCAGCGTTGGTATGATCCGGCCGTTGGCCGTTTCCTTTCCGCGGATCCGATAGTGGCGGGTGCGTATCTCGCCACGCCGACGGAATTGAATGCGTGGATGTACGCACGCGGCAATCCGTTGATGTTCATCGATCCGACGGGCGAGGCGACCCGTTGTGCGCAGTACGGACCGGATGCAGAGCTGGATAGTCGTATCTGTGCCGCTCGTTCAGCGCAAGCTTGGCAAACAGCAAATATGTTGGCTGCGCAGCGTCAGAATGACGCTGGCGCAGCCAGGATGCATGGTTTTCTGCGGGCGGCTGCGGCCGAGTACGAAGAGGATGTTGTTAATAATAAGCACTTGGAACGCGATGTTGTTCGACCGACTCTTAGTGCGCTTGGACTAATGGTCGTCGGCCACTATGCGGCCCCATTGATTCCTGCGGCTGCGCACCCCTGGATTTCGCGCGTCATGTTTGTTTCTGGCCTGGTGAATGTGGGCGAGGCCATACGGGGAGAGGAAAAGATCTCCATCTCCCCGGTCCGCGCGTTGTTCGAACGGTCGACTAAGAACCTTGTTGTCGTTGAGAAGTTTGAAAGTCAGCCTCATCGGTATGCACACGGATTTCTTGGTGCGTTTGATCTAGTTGGCGGTTTCCTTGGTAGAGGTGTCCGATCAACTCGGCAGGTGATTCCGCTTTCCGAGGATGCAGTCCCGCAAATCGCACCCAGGTCAGAAAATGCACTTGGGTCGTTGAGGGAATATTATAGTGGAAGTGGAAATGTATGGGATAGTAGATTTAATCCTCCCCCCGACTTGAGGATGGGCGGTGCGCCTGTCAAGACACCTGGGGCTGGGTTCGGTACAGTCACTGGTCGATTCTTTATGGGGAAGGCAGGTCCTCATTTTACGTGGATCTTGCGATTCGGAGACAAGTGGAGAGAGGTTCATTTGATTCAACTTGAAAATGGTGAGACTGTGGTGCGTGATTTTAATCCAAAGACAGATAAAATTAAGCTGAAGGAGTATGGTGAGCCGATTACTGTGCCTGATGGACAAGCACTATTGGATGCGGCGGAAGCACTTGTGAATGGAGGGAAACGCGGTCCTCTGGTGCTTGGTGGGGCAAAAATTAACAGCTGTGCGAGCATTGGATGTTTGTTGATTGAGGCGGGTGGTGGAGTGGTTCCTCTGCATAGGTCGCAGTGGCGAAGCCATGTTTATGGGATGTTCAAAGAAACGCCGACGCCGAGGTGATTCGTGATTGAGTGCGGTGTTCATGGTTTGCAAGATTCAATTCCCTGTTGTCGTCATATTCTGGGTAGTGTTGGGGGTGGGGTGGCGTGTGATTTCGGTTTTGTTTTTGATGATTATGGGTGTGCGTATCTTTTCTGTTTGGATTGCTTGGAGGTGGCGCGCCAGCACGTTGCGTTGTGTCGGGAGGGGGTGGTTGACGTGTATCCTGTTGATATTGCAGGGGGGTGTCTCGTCCATCTTCAGGAGTGGAGTGGGCGGGTAAATCGCGTGGACTTGGACTTGTTGCTGGAGCAGACTGAGTTGAGGACGGGGCGTCGGCCTGAGCGTTAGAAGATGAGGAGCCCGAGGAGTTTCTGCGTAACGTCCGGCCGACGTAACCGTCCGGCTCCTCCGCCCCAGGATTTCTTGAGACACCTCTCTGTGAGGAATAACCTCCCCCTTGTCCGGTGGATGGAAGAAGCAGCAGAAGCAGGACAGGACGTCGGAGCGCGGTCGATTCTCGGCGAAGCGCAAGAAGGAGGCCGTGCTCCGGTTGTTCAAGGGCGAGGAACTCGACGCCCTGTCGCGGGAGCTGGGTGTCACGGCGGCCGTGCTGAGTGAGTGGCGGGAGAAGTTCCTGGCTGGGGGCGAAGCGAACCTCAAGAGCCGCGAGCCGGAAGCAGCGGACGACGAGGTGCTGCGGCTCAAGGCTCCGCGACCATCTCAAGTCCTCGCAATGCAGCGGGCGACCTGATGGGACTGACGTTGGCGAACGTCGAGGGTTCAAAGCCCGTGTTTCAAGCGCAGGAGTACGATGCGGACGGCCTGCTCAAGACCTTCACGGACGCGCAGGGCCGGGCGGTGAGCAATCAGGACTTCAATCGCTTGGGCCAGGCGAAGAAGACGGTGACGTCACTGGCCGGTAACCGTCCGGCCAACGACGTGCCGTGAGGGATTGCCGGGGTAGCGGGGCGCGGCGGACGCTGCTGGGCATGGCGAAGCAGGTGGAGAAGCCGGAGTGGGCGCGCATCGCGGAGGCCTTTGAGGCGAGCGGGCAGACGCAGCGGGAGTTCGCGTTGGCGCACGGCATGCGGCTGAGCACGTTGCAGTCGTGGGTGTACCGGCATCGGCGGTCCGCTCCATCGCGAGCGGAAGCCGTGCGGCTGTTGCCGGTGCGAGTGGCGAGCGCCCCCGCGGCGCCGGAGTCCCTGGTGGTGGTGGCCACGAGCGGAGCGCGGGTGCGATTCGCGGTAGGTACCGACGTCGGTTACGTGGCCCGGCTCGTCGCCGCGTTGGGGCGCTGAAGTGATGTTCGCCCTGCCTGCGTCGGTGCGCGTGGTGCTGGCGATGGAGCCGGTGGACATGCGCAAGTCGATTGACGGCCTCATGGCGCTGGTGCGCACGGCATGGGGCGAGGACGTCTACTCGGGGCACCTCTTCGCCTTCGTCTCCAGGCGGGGCGACCGCATCAAGGTACTGACGTGGAGCCGGGGCGGCTTCGTGCTGCTGTACAAGCGGCTGGAGACGGGCCGCTTCCGGCTGCCGCCGGTGGACGCGGGCGCGCAGGCGGTGACGCTGGACGCCACGCAGTTGGCCATGCTGCTGGACGGCATCGACGTGGCCCAGGTGAGGCGCCAGCCCGCCTGGACGCCTCCCGGGCGTCCGGGCACCTGACGTGCCCGGCCCGGGACACGGCGCGGCGGCGGGGTGTTGAAGCCCGGTGCCCCGTGAGCTTCCCCAAGACCACTTCTGCCCCTGGCGCGAAGAGGCCGAAGAGCTCAAGGAGCGCCTGACGTCGCTGGAGGCGAAGATGGCGGCGCTGGAGCGTCACGTCTTCGGCAGGAGGACGGAGAAGCTGCCGACGGTGGCCGCCGAGTTGCGTGGAGCCACGGACTCGACGGCGGCCCAGGCCGAGGCCGCGAAAGAGAAGCGGCAAGAGAGAGCCGCCCGCAAGGCCGAGGGGGCCCCGGCGCGGGAGATTCGCCACGCGGTGCCGGCCGAGGAGCGCCACTGCCCGGCGTGCGGCAGCGAGGACTTGAGGCCCCTGGGCAAGGGCAAAACCTCGGTGGTGTACGAGTACGTGCCCGCCCGCTTCGAGAAGCAGGTGCACGTGCAGGAGGTGCTGGCGTGCGCGTGCGGCCGGGGCGTCGTCACCGCCCCGCCTCCGGCCCGGGTGGTGGACAGGGGCGAGTACGGCCCGGGCTTCCTCTCCCACGTGGTGACGTCCAAGTGCGCGGACGCCATGCCCCTGCACCGGCTGGCCCAGCGGGTGGAGAGAGGCGGCGTGCCCATGAGTCGCAGCACGCTGACGGACCTCTTCCACCAGGCCGCCTCGGTGCTGCTTCCTCTTTCGCAGCACCTCCTGCAGTGCATTGCGTCCGCGGACGTGGTGTGGGCCGACGAGACGCCCATGCGCGTGCTGGACGTGAAGAAGACACGCCAGGGCTACCTCTGGACCTTCCTCACCCAGACGCCCACGGGCGAGTGGCTCATCGGCTACCGCTTCAGCCTCGGCCGGGCCAGCACGACGCCCGAGGACGTGCTGGGCGGCACCCGGGGCGCCCTCGTCGTGGATGCCTATACCGGCTACAACGCGGTGACGCTGCCCGAAGGGCGCGTCCGCGTCGGGTGTTGGGCGCATGTGCGGCGTCGCTTCTTCGACGCGCTGCCCACCGCGCCCGAGGCCCGCGAGGCCTTGGACTTCATTCTGGCCCTCTACCGGGTGGAGGCGCTGGCCCGCGACGCGGGCGTCGTGCGCACGGACGCGCACCAAGCGCTGCGCCAGCAGCAAAGTCTCCCCGTCCTCACTGCGCTGCGTGCGTGGATGGAATCCCAGGCCCCACGCCACCTGCCCAGGGGCCCCATGGGCCAGGCCCTTTCCTACGCGCTCAAGCAGTGGGACGCCCTGGCGCGTTTCGTCTCTGACGCGCGTCTGCCCTTGGACAACAACCGCTCCGAGGCGGCGCTGCGCAAGGCCGCCCTGGGCCGGAAGAATTTCCTCTTCGTCGGCCACGAGGCCGCAGGGCAGAACCTCGCCGGCCTCTACGCTCTCGTCGCCACCTGCGAGGCCAACCAGGTCAATCCCGAGGCCTACCTCGCGGATGTCCTGTTGCGCGTCCAGACGCACCCGTACTCGCGCATCGGTGAGTTGCTACCTCACGAGTGGATGCGGCGACGCGCCGCTGACCCGCCCGAGTCACCCCTCCAGCCCAGTCCCTGACCAACTCGCTCCTCGCGGCGCTCGCTGAGCACGGTCGTGGTCCGTCTTCAATCCTTCCGGCACGTCACTGGCCGGACGGTTACGCCGTGCAAGCTGCGCTCGCGTTGTACCCAGGCCGCGTCCGGCAGGGGGCGCAGCGTCACGATGGGCGACGATGAGCGGCTCCAGAAGCGCCTGCGCTCACGTCTGCAGTCGCGCACGGGCCGCGCACAACTCCGCGAGCGTGTCGGCGTCGAGCATTGCCTGGCACATCTCGCCAACCGCCAGGGCCCGAAGGCCCGTTACCGAGGCACGCGCCGCAACCTCTTTGACCTCAGGCGAATCGCGGTCGTCCAAAACCTCGAGGTCGCCGCGCGCTATCAGCGCGCGGCGTGACCTAACCTGTTCGGCGCTCTAGCGATCCATTGGGAATGTGGAATTATCTGGCAATACCTACGGAACTTAATCCCTGGCTCTATGCTCGGGACAATCCGCTTTTGTTTACGGACCCGACAGGCGAGAGTAGTTTTGAAGGTTACCCGGGTCACGTGTCTGATTCGATTTGCTGGGTTTGCTTTTGGAAAAGCACTTTCGGCGACAGCGATCCTTGGTGTGATTCTGGGCGCGCCATGGAAGTTGCTTTGGAGGCTGATCGGTGGAGCGCGGAACTGAACTCCAAAGTGGTCGTGGTGACTGCAGGGTGCGCTGTGGCTGGTCCTGCGGGTTGTGTAAAGGGCTTGTCTCTAGGGTTTGGCATGGGCTTCGTGTCGGACATGGGGCAGCAGACCTATGCCAATCCGAATCGTGTCACTTATTGGGATCAGATTGATTACGCACGGTCGTGGAATGCAGGCATCAATGGCGCGACGCTTGGCTCTGCGGGGCAGGCTCTTGGGGCCGCCGGGACGGCTGGTGAACTGACGCTGTCTGTGCTGGGACTTGTTGGCGCGTACGCCGGAATTCACGAAGGCGGAACTCAAATGAGTTACGCGCTCCAGCAGGGCGACTTCGGCAGAGGTCTCTACGGGCTCTCAAATATCACGCTCGGTGTCGTCGCGGCCCATGAGAGCTATCGGACGCTCAAGACGTTTGGTCCCCCAGGAGCAACTGCCGAGAATTTTGTCACTTGGCTCAAGGCCCGGATTGCACCCAATGAGATGGGGGTCACCTCGACTGGGTATGGCATGCCAGTACCCGGAGTCGTTGATGATTTGGCGACGTCCTCTCAACCGGTGCTGATGGCAGGGTCGAAGAGTGCTCAGCAGGAACTCCGCGGCTTGGGCCGGCTAGAGGGGCGTTCGGCAGCATCCATCGAGCGGGACTTGGAAAAGCGCGGGTTCTCCTCCACTGAAGGGAGAGGCGGTGGTAAAGTGTGGACCAAAGAGATGCCGAAAGGGCAAACGGCAGTTGTCCGCATTGACCCGGCCACCGAACGCACGCCTCCGCGAGGATATGCTGACGAGGTGCCACACGCGCATAAGGAGATTGTTCCAACTGCAGAGACAAATAATCGCGGAAACTTTTCAAACAACAGGCGCGCGACGACTCTTGATGATGATGCAAAGAAAACAACAGATCCCGCTAGGGCCCACATTCCGATTCAGCCATGAGCAAGAATGTTGAAGATCAAGACTTCATTCGGCTCGTGGCCGCAGAGTTGATTGAGGATCCACATAGCGCCGACGTGCTGTCGGCGGCTGCTCAGGTCATTAGTGAAGGGGCGGGAGCGTTCCTATTTAAGGCGCTGAAGGACCAAGTCGGGCTTCACGCGCAAGATTATGAGCTCGTGCGACGTGTTATGTCGCTTCTTGAGGCTGCCATGGATGTGGAGCCTTGTGTTGCGGGGTATTTAATGGCGAGGCTTTATCCTCTGGCGGGTCAGGAATATGCGCATGATGTTTATAATGGCATTGAATTGTGGATGCACAATAGTGACTCCATGGCCCTGGCGGATGCCTTGAATGCATTGAGTGAGGAGTCGGTGCGACCAATGCTCAGGAGAAGCTACCGGGAATGGGCGGAAGTGATAAGGAGACGGGCATTGAAGAAAAGTACTGAATAGGGTGTTGGGTGTTGGCGTGGCCCCTGTGGTGCATCTGTTGTGGCTTGTTGTTGAGGGTTCCTTGCTTGCTGTGTCGCGAAGATATTGATGTTGATTTGTTGCGTGTGTTGTGATGGGCGAGTGGTGTGTGCTTGCGTGTTGAGCGATGCCTAATAATCGATTCCTCCAAATGGAGGGGTGGCGTCGCTGTTTCTCCGCACTAAGTAGGTTGGCTCATGTTGCAACAATTCGATGGGGGTTGTAGATGGCGCCGGGATCTTCTCGGTAGGTTGAGCTGCATGATGTGTGATGTGCGGCTTTGTTGGTTTGCTAATCCTACAGCTGTAGTTCGGAAGACTCCGCAGACCTCCTCCTGTTGAAGAAACAGGAGGGGGAGGAGCGAGTCTTTCCATGCAGCAGCCATCGGCTACAGAAGCGCAGGCACCGGAAGTCCGGCTGGTTGGCCGTCTCGCGACGGAACTGGAAGCGGTCGGCGCGTGGCTGCAGCCGCACTTCCGCAGGCGCGAGGCGCATGCCACCGCGGTCGAGTACGTGAAGGCCCTGCTGGGGCGAGCGCAGCGCAAGAATGTGTGGGGCCTTTCGGAGGAGGCCGGGCATCGAGCGCCCTATGCCTTCCAGAACCTGCTGCTGCGTGCGAAGTGGGACGCGGATGCGGTGCGCGACGACGTGCTGGAGTACGCACGCAGGGCGCTGGGGGAAGGCGGCATTCTCGCGGTGGACGAGACGGGCTTCCTGAAGAAGGGAGAGAAGTCCGTGGGCGTCGCGCGCCAGTACACAGGCACTGCGGGCAAGGTGGAGAACGCGCAAGTGGGCGTCTTCCTCTCGGTAACCGTCCGGCCAGTGACGTGCCGGAAGGATTGAAGACGGACCACGACCGTGCTCAGCGGGCGCCGCGAGGAGCGTGAGTTGTTCAGGGACTGGGCTGGAGGGGCGAAGCGGGCGGGTCGGCGGCGCGTCGCCGCCTCCACTCGTGGGGTAGCAGCTCACCGATGCGCGCATTCGGGTGCGTCTGCACCCGCAGCAGGACATCCGCGAGGTACGCCTCGGGATTGACCTGGTTGGCCTCGCAGGTGGCGACGAGGGCGTAGAGGCCCGCGAGGTTCGCGCCCGCGGCCTCATGGCCGACGAAGAGGAAATTCTTCCGGCCCAGGGCGGCCTTGCGCAGCGCGGCCTCGCTACGGTTGTTGTCCAAGGGCAGACGCGCGTCGGAAGAGAAGCGCGTCAGTAACCGTCCGGCCAGTGACGTGCCGGAAGGATTGAAGACGGACCACGACCGTGCTCAGCGAGCGCCGCGAGGAGCGAGTTGGTCAGGGACTGGGCTGGAGGGGTGACTCGGGCGGGTCAGCGGCGCGTCGCCGCATCCACTCGTGAGGTAGCAACTCACCGATGCGCGAGTACGGGTGCGTCTGGACGCGCAACAGGACATCCGCGAGGTAGGCCTCGGGATTGACCTGGTTGGCCTCGCAGGTGGCGACGAGAGCGTAGAGGCCGGCGAGGTTCTGCCCTGCGGCCTCGTGGCCGACGAAGAGGAAATTCTTCCGGCCCAGGGCGGCCTTGCGCAGCGCCGCCTCGGAGCGGTTGTTGTCCAAGGGCAGACGCGCGTCAGAGACGAAACGCGCCAGGGCGTCCCACTGCTTGAGCGCGTAGGAAAGGGCCTGGCCCATGGGGCCCCTGGGCAGGTGGCGTGGGGCCTGGGATTCCATCCACGCACGCAGCGCAGTGAGGACGGGGAGACTTTGCTGCTGGCGCAGCGCTTGGTGCGCGTCCGTGCGCACGACGCCCGCGTCGCGGGCCAGCGCCTCCACCCGGTAGAGGGCCAGAATGAAGTCCAAGGCCTCGCGGGCCTCGGGCGCGGTGGGCAGCGCGTCGAAGAAGCGACGCCGCACATGCGCCCAACACCCGACGCGGACGCGCCCTTCGGGCAGCGTCACCGCGTTGTAGCCGGTATAGGCATCCACGACGAGGGCGCCCCGGGTGCCGCCCAGCACGTCCTCGGGCGTCGTGCTGGCCCGGCCGAGGCTGAAGCGGTAGCCGATGAGCCACTCGCCCGTGGGCGTCTGGGTGAGGAAGGTCCAGAGGTAGCCCTGGCGTGTCTTCTTCACGTCCAGCACGCGCATGGGCGTCTCGTCGGCCCACACCACGTCCGCGGACGCAATGCACTGCAGGAGGTGCTGCGAAAGAGGAAGCAGCACCGAGGCGGCCTGGTGGAAGAGGTCCGTCAGCGTGCTGCGACTCATGGGCACGCCGCCTCTCTCCACCCGCTGGGCCAGCCGGTGCAGGGGCATGGCGTCCGCGCACTTGGACGTCACCACGTGGGAGAGGAAGCCCGGGCCGTACTCGCCCCTGTCCACCACCCGGGCCGGAGGCGGGGCGGTGACGACGCCCCGGCCGCACGCGCACGCCAGCACCTCCTGCACGTGCACCTGCTTCTCGAAGCGGGCGGGCACGTACTCGTACACCACCGAGGTTTTGCCCTTGCCCAGGGGCCTCAAGTCCTCGCTGCCGCACGCCGGGCAGTGGCGCTCCTCGGCCGGCACCGCGTGGCGAATCTCCCGCGCCGGGGCCCCCTCGGCCTTGCGGGCGGCTCTCTCTTGCCGCTTCTCTTTCGCGGCCTCGGCCTGGGCCGCCGTCGAGTCCGTGGCTCCACGCAACTCGGCGGCCACCGTCGGCAGCTTCTCCGTCCTCCTGCCGAAGACGTGACGCTCCAGCGCCGCCATCTTCGCCTCCAGCGACGTCAGGCGCTCCTTGAGCTCTTCGGCCTCTTCGCGCCAGGGGCAGAAGTGGTCTTGGGGAAGCTCACGGGGCACCGGGCTTCAACACCCCGCCGCCGCGCCGTGTCCCGGGCCGGGCACGTCAGGTGCCCGGACGCCCGGGAGGCGTCCAGGCGGGCTGGCGCCTCACCTGGGCCACGTCGATGCCGTCCAGCAGCATGGCCAACTGCGTGGCGTCCAGCGTCACCGCCTGCGCGCCCGCGTCCACCGGCGGCAGCCGGAAGCGGCCCGTCTCCAGCCGCTTGTACAGCAGCACGAAGCCGCCCCGGCTCCACGTCAGTACCTTGATGCGGTCGCCCCGCCTGGAGACGAAGGCGAAGAGGTGCCCCGAGTAGACGTCCTCGCCCCATGCCGTGCGCACCAGCGCCATGAGGCCGTCAATCGACTTGCGCATGTCCACCGGCTCCATCGCCAGCACCACGCGCACCGACGCAGGCAGGGCGAACATCACTTCAGCGCCCCAACGCGGCGACGAGCCGGGCCACGTAACCGACGTCGGTACCTACCGCGAATCGCACCCGCGCTCCGCTCGTGGCCACCACCACCAGGGACTCCGGCGCCGCGGGGGCGCTCGCCACTCGCACCGGCAACAGCCGCACGGCTTCCGCTCGCGATGGAGCGGACCGCCGATGCCGGTACACCCACGACTGCAACGTGCTCAGCCGCATGCCGTGCGCCAACGCGAACTCCCGCTGCGTCTGCCCGCTCGCCTCAAAGGCCTCCGCGATGCGCGCCCACTCCGGCTTCTCCACCTGCTTCGCCATGCCCAGCAGCGTCCGCCGCGCCCCGCTACCCCGGCAATCCCTCACGGCACGTCGTTGGCCGGACGGTTACGCGCGTCAGGGCGTCCCACTGCTTCAGCGCGTAGGAGAGGGCCTGGCCCATGGGGCCCCTGGGCAGGTGGCGTGGGGCCTGGGATTCAATCCACGCACGCAGCGCAGTGAGGACGGGGAGACTTTGCTGCTGGCGCAGCTCGCGGTGCGCGTCGGTGCGCACGACGCCCGCGTCGCGGGCCAGCGCCTCCACCCGGTAGAGGGCCAGAATGAAGTCCAAGGCCTCGCGGGCCTCGGGCGCGGAGGGGAGCGCGTCGAAGAAGCGCCGTCGCACGTGCGCCCAACACCCGACGCGGACGCGCCCTTCGGGCAGCGTCACCGCGTTGTAGCCGGTATAGGCATCCACGACGAGGACGCCCCGGGTGCCGCCCAGGACTTCCTTCGGCGTGGTGCTGGCGCGGCCCAGGCTGAAGCGGTAGCCCAGGAGCCACTGCCCTTCGGGCGTCTGGGTGAGGAAAGTCCAGAGGTAGCCTTGCTTCGTCTTCTTCACGTCCAGCACGCGCACAGGCGTCTCGTCGGCCCACACCACGTCCGCGGCGGCAATGACTTGCAAGAGGTGCTGCGAGAGAGGCCGCAGCACCGAGGCGGCCTGGTGGAAGAGGTCCGTCAGGGTGCTGCGACTCATGGGCACGCCGCCTCTCTCCACCCGCTGGGCCAGCCGGTGCAGGGGCATGGCGTCCGCGCACTTGGTGTCAAGGCTCGGCCAAGCAGGTCGCTGTTCGGTTCGGCCAACCAGGTCCGGACGTGAAGCGCCCAGGAATTGCGACGGAGTGGGCCGCGCGGGTTCGGCCAAACCGGTCCGGCAGGGGCTGCGCCAGGTGTCAGCGTGCGGCAGTCTCGACCTGGGCCGCGCGCGGAGCGCGGGTGCGCTTGGCGGGCGGAGGGTTACGGTAGCTGTCACCCTCGATGGTGAGGACATGGGAGTGGTGCAGCAACCGGTCCATGGCGGCGCTGGCCAGCAGTGCGTCACCAAACAGCGGCGGCCACTCCTCCAAGGCGCGATTGGAGGTGATGCAAGTGGCCGCGCGCTCGTAGCGACGGCGGACAATCTCGTACAAGTCGATGCCCTCCTCACCCGTAAGGGGCCGCAGTCCGAGGTCGTCGACGATGAGCAGGGCTGGCGTGGTGAAGCGCAGGAGGCGACGCTCGTAGCCGTTGTCGGCGCGTGAGGCTCGCAACTGCGTGAGCATGTCGTGGGCGCTCACGTAGAGGACGGCGTGGCCGGCGCGGCAAGCTCGCTGCCCCAGCGCCTGGGCGAGGTGACTCTTGCCGACGCCCGCCGGGCCCACCACCAGCACATTCTCTTGCCGCTCGACAAAGGCGCAGGTGCCCAGCTCCAGCACCTTGGTGCGAGGGACGGAGGTGTTGAAGGAGAAGTCGAAGTCCTCCAGGGTGCTGGGCCGCTCGAAGGCGGCACGGCGCATGCGCACGTCCAATTGCTTGCCGTCGCGGCGCTCCACCTCGTCGGCCAGGAGTCGGTAGAGGAATTCCGTCAGCGACAGGTTGGCGTCGGCCGCCTCGCGGCAGCGCACCTCGAGGGACTGCAGCAGCCCGGACAGGCGCAGCTTCTTCAGCACGGGGACGAGCTCGTCATAGGTACTCATGCGGCGGGACACTCCTTGAGCGGGGTGGGACTGCAGGGACAGCGAGGAGGGGGCGCTAACGCAGCAGCAGCGTGCGCACGTCGCGCGCGTAGCGGGGCGCCGGCGACGCAGCCGTGGCGGCGGGCGTGGCGAGGGCCAGGTGCCCGTCCTGGGGCAACGGCTGCAAGTCCAGGCCGCGGCGCAGGATGTCCTTGAGGCCCTGGTAGCGCAGGTTGCCGAAGTGCAGCGCCCGGCGGCACGCGGCCTCGGCCCGCTCGCGCGGGAAGCCCTCCAGGTGCACCACCATGGCCTGCACGCAGCGCAGCTGGCTGAGGACGTCATCGGCGTCGAAGACGGCGCGCACGTACGCCTCGGTGTGCGGGCCCAGCCGGGCCGCCCGTGTCTCCCAGTGGCCGCGGCTGCGGTGGCGCAGGGCCGCGCGCGCCTCGGGCAGGTGGGACTCCACGGTGCTGCGGTGGCCCTCGCCGCGCAGCGGGTGGGTGGCCACGCGCTCGTCCTGGGCGTACACGCGCACGTCGTAGGCCGTGACGCACAGCCAGACGCGCTGGCCGATGAGACGCCACGGCACTGAGTACAGCCGTCGGCCGTACATGACGTGGGCGTCGCGGTGCACGCGGGCCTCGTGCCACACCTCGGGCGCCCACGCGGCCGCCGGTAGCGCACGCAGCGCCTCGGCTTCGGCCTGCTGGAAGAGGAGGCGCGGCTGACGCCCCGTCGTGCCGTGCACGCGCACCGACGCCACGTCCCGCAGCCAGCGCTGCAGTGCGGCCTCGCACTCGCGCGCGTCCTCTCCGGCCCTCCCGGCGAAGAAGTTGCCTTTCACGTAGCGCACGCCCGCCTCCACCTTGCCTTTCTTCTCAGGGGCGCGAGGAGGGGCCGGGTCGACGATGAAGCCGTAGTGGCGCGCCAGCGCGCGGTAGCTGCGCTGCAGGGCCCGCTCCCCGTCCACCCCGAAAGCAGCGCGCACCACCGCCGCCTTGAGGTTGTCGGGCACCACGCACCGGGGCACCCCGCCAAAGTACGTGAAGGCGGCCTCGTGGCAGCGCAGCCACGTCTCCACACGCTGGTCGAAAACCACCGTGGCGAAGAGGTGGCGGCTGTAGCCGAGCACCCTGACGAACACCCAGGCGCGACGCAGAGTCCCTGCGTCTGCGTCGTACAATCGGCCCACTTCACCGAAGTCCACCTGCGCGACTTCGCCTGGGGCCGTCTCCACGGGGATGGCGACGTCCTCTTCACTCACGCCCTGGGCCCGACGCACGCTGCCCACCAGGCGCTTGACGGCCGAGAGGCTGCCTGCCGGCACCCCCGCCTCCATCTGCAACCGGGTGAAGATGGCCTGTGGCTGCAGTCCCTTCGCCACCCACGCTTCCACCTGGGCGCGGTGTGCCTCCAGGCTGGACGTTTGCTGGGGCGCTGGCGGGGCCGCGGGCCGCCCCGCCAGCACTGCGGCCTTGAGCACCTCGAGCTCGGGCAGCACCTGCACGTCGCCTCGCAGCAGCCCCGCCGCTTCCAGCACGCGCCGATAGCTGCGCTCCACGTCCACGCCCATGCGCAGCACCCGGGCCACTTGCCGCGCGGGCGTGCCCAGGCGGTGCAACCGCACCAATTCCTGCAGCCGGTCCATCTCCACTCTCCGGTTACTCACGCCACTTCCCTTTCCAAGGGAAGCCAGCGTGGCCTGTCGGCGGGACGCCCGGGGGACCGGGTTGGCCGAACCGGTGCGGACCGGTTTGGCCGAACTCACCCCGACCGGGTTCGCCGAACTCCGGAGGACCTGTTACGCCGAGCTACGACACACTTGGACGTCACCACGTGGGAGAGAAAGCCCGGGCCGTACTCGCCCCTGTCCACCACCCGGGCCGGAGGCGGGGCGGTGACGACGCCCCGGCCGCACGCGCACGCCAGCACCTCCTGCACGTGCACCTGCTTCTCGAAGCGGGCGGGCACGTACTCGTACACCACCGAGGTTTTGCCCTTGCCCAGGGGCCTCAAGTCCTCGCTGCCGCACGCCGGGCAGTGGCGCTCCTCGGCCGGCACCGCGTGGCGAATCTCCCGCGCCGGGGCCCCCTCGGCCTTGCGGGCGGCTCTCTCTTGCCGCTTCTCTTTCGCGGCCTCGGCCTGGGCCGCCGTCGAGTCCGTGGCTCCACGCAACTCGGCGGCCACCGTCGGCAGCTTCTCCGTCCTCCTGCCGAAGACGTGACGCTCCAGCGCCGCCATCTTCGCCTCCAGCGACGTCAGGCGCTCCTTGAGCTCTTCGGCCTCTTCGCGCCAGGGGCAGAAGTGGTCTTGGGGAAGCTCACGGGGCACCGGGCTTCAACACCCCGCCGCCGCGCCGTGTCCCGGGCCGGGCACGTCAGGTGCCCGGACGCCCGGGAGGCGTCCAGGCGGGCTGGCGCCTCACCTGGGCCACGTCGATGCCGTCCAGCAGCATGGCCAACTGCGTGGCGTCCAGCGTCACCGCCTGCGCGCCCGCGTCCACCGGCGGCAGCCGGAAGTGGCCCGTCTCCAGCCGCTTGTACAGCAGCACGAAGCCGCCCCGGCTCCACGTCAGTACCTTGATGCGGTCGCCCCGCCTGGAGACGAAGGCGAAGAGGTGCCCCGAGTAGACGTCCTCGCCCCATGCGCCGCGCACCAGCGCCATGAGGCCGTCAATCGACTTGCGCATGTCCACCGGCTCCACCGCCAGCACCACGCGCACCGACGCAGGCAGGGCGAACATCGCTTCAGCGCCCCAACGCGGCGACGAGCCGGGCCACGTACGCCACGTCGGTGCCTACCGCGAATCGCACCCGCGCTCCGCTCGTGGCCACCACCTCCAGCAGGGACTCCGGCGCCGCGGGGGCGCTCGCCACTCGCACCGGCAACAGCCGCACGGCTTCCGCTCGCGATGGAGCGGACCGCCGATGCCGGTACACCCACGACTGCAACGTGCTCAGCCGCATGCCGTGCGCCAACGCGAACTCCCGCTGCGTCTGCCCGCTCGCCTCAAAGGCCTCCGCGATGCGCGCCCACTCCGGCTTCTCCACCTGCTTCGCCATGCCCAGCAGCGTCCGCCGCGCCCCGCTACCCCAGCAATCCCTCACGGCACGTCGTTGGCCGGACGGTTACGAGCAGCGCGGAAGCGGCGGCAAGACCTACGGCTGGGATGCGGCAGGGCGTCTGACGAAGGTGACGGTCGTTCCCGAAATGCAAGGGGAGGGCGGCAGCGTCACGACGCAATACCAGTACGGCTGGGACGGCCTGCGCGTGGAGAGGACGACGGGTGCTCGGACGTCGACATACCTATGGGCCGGTGGCGCGCTGGTGGAGGAACGCTTGGCAGGACAGCCCGCGCTGCTCTACACTCACGGCGGAGGGATGGCAGTAGCGGTGGGCGCCGAACGGATTGCTCATGATGGTTTGGGCAGTGCGGTGGGGCGCTACGCGGCCGACGCAAGTAGCCAGCACCGGTATGACGCCTGGGGTAATTATCGCGACGATACGGCTCCAGCATCCACTCAGTCCAGCCTCGGATACACGGGGCACGCGTGGGATGCGGAAGCGGGACTGACGTACGCCCAGCAGCGTTGGTATGACTCGGTGACAGGAAGGTTCTTGTCGCAAGATCCGACTGCGGCGGACGCTTTCCTGGCTACTCCAAATGAGTTGGGTCCTTGGCTCTATGTTCGCGGGAATCCGCTCAGATATACCGACCCTCAAGGAACATGTATTTGGAGGGGAAGTTGCTGGAGTGCGATGGGTGAAAGTATTAACGGGGCGGCTGTTGGTTTTGTCAATGGCTCGATGTGGCTTTCTCGACCGCTGGTTAAAGACCTGACTACACTCTTCTCTGACGAGACTGTTGTTCTAGGTGCTTTTAACGAGGACTGGAGTTACGACAGGTCGCGCAAACGTAGGATTGAGCAAGAGTGGGCCAGGCTTGCCACGTTGGATTATCTGTCGAATGGGCCGGAATATGCGTTTAAGATGTCAATTGTCACCACCGGTGACGACTTCAAGGAGACGGCTAGTTACTGCTATTTGGCTGAGACTAGCGTTCTGACGGAGGAGTTTACTCGTGCGTGTGGCAAAAAACTGCCCGCAACGGCGCTGACAGTCGTTGATTCTCTCCTGGAAACTCATGGTGCGAGGGTTAGTATTGAACGTGCGCTTGCGAATCTTGCGAACTTCAATCATCCTGGCCCACCTTTGGTTCACGCAGGTATTCCCAAGGGCTCCCTGAGCACGCTTGAGGGCGTAGAAACTCTGGCGGATTCTTCTCAGCCCCTGCAGATGGGTAAGAATAGGCCGTGGAAGGGAGCTGCCGAACACAAGGCAAAAAATCTCCCACCTAAAAAGCCTAAGAACGTAACCCAGCCACCCTATGAGGGGGCGGTTGATCATGATGTGTATGATCCTGCTACCGGAAACAGAATCACTGATATTGATCGTATTGAGGAGGGAGTCCTTTGGGAGAGGAAGTCGGCTGGTGGTGGCATGGAGCCAGACCCTGCTGCGTGGGCAGAACGACACCTCTTTGGAGAGGACGGGAAAATTGAGAAATATATCATGGCAAGACGGCAATTGCCGGGATATGAAAACGCTCCTGTGGGGTTGGATTTTACAGATCCGGTTACGCCTGAGTTTAGGAGTGCTATCGAGGCTGCTGTAGATGTTCTTCGGGAACAGTATCCAAATGTCGAAATACGGATTCGATGGAGGTAGATGTGGGGGTGCTTTTCCAGTGGCAAGATAGTGTGGTGTGGAATCCATCGCTTAGAATGGCTCGGCTTTTTGTTTCTCAGGTGCGAGCCTTGGAGGAGGCGGTGGGGATTGAGAGTGGTGTTGGTGAGATTGTTTCTGATGAAGTGGAGATTGATCCTGTGCTGCTTGGGGCATTTGTCTTGGCGCTCGTGAAACAGTTGGATTCAGGGATGAGTGAGACGGCCAAGAGCCTAATGGGGGGGGGGTTTGCGATCGCGTACGGAATTCTTGTGGCTTGTGTTCCGAAGGTTGTGTTTTTGATGAAGGAGGATACGAGGCGTCTTGCGCGCAGGGGAGAGGTGCTGGTGTCTGGTGAATATTGGGTGGGGCCTATTTATGAGGGGCTTGTTGATTGATGTAGTGACGCTGTTTCGGTGGGGTTGGTTGAGATTTGCTATGTTGATCGATCGCGCTTTCTAGAGTCGAAAACGAAGGCCCGGGCCAGCGCGTCCCTCGCGCCAACCCGGGCCTCAATCCCATCCAGATGAATCAGCGACCTACGACTTCTTCACGTCGTAGGACAGCAGCTCCTCCAGCCGTTCGCCCTCCTCGCGGACCTTGCCCACGCCGGGAACCAGCCAGTAGGTGCGTGACTTCTCCTCCTTCACCTCGCCGTTCTTTTTCAGCTTGTCGCGCAGGACCTTGATGGCATTGGTGAACGTGCCCGCGGGCGTCGTCACCGTGACGTCCTTCTCCAGCACCTTCCAGACGTACTTCGGGTCCTTCCCCTCCGTTCCGCCCGCCGCGTAGGTGATCAGCTCCCGCACCTGGTCCTGGTGCTCCCAGGGCACGGAGGCCGGCATCGTCGCCAGGGACTTCATCATCGCCGGGGACCAGGTCGTCGCCTTCGAGGGCAGCCCGTCCAGGATGTCCTCCTCGCGCAGGCGCACCACCAGCCCGTTGGTCAGCTCCAACTGCCAGGAGTTCTCTTCGTAGACCGTGCCGGACTTCGTGCGGTCCTGCCGGCTGTGCACCTTCACCGCGGACATCGTCGTGCCCGGCACCGTCTCCGGGCCCTGCACCGTCACCACCTTGTTGAAGACGCCTTCCACGTCGTCGGTGATGCGGTAGGTCCACGTGGAGCCCGTGGTCAGCGGCCAGAGCGTCGTCATCTCCGCCTGTTGATCCGGCTTCGTGCCGCCGCCCTTGTCGGGGTCCACCGCGTTGCCAGGCAGGTCCACTGAACCGTCCGGATTCGTCGTGGGCGCGCCCGGATCATTCCCCTTGGGCAGACTGCCTCCGCCACCCCCACAGGCGGCGAGCGCCCCGCATGCCGCGAACAGCACCGCCAGCTTCCTGAACTTCATACCAGCTCCTCCCGCGCGCCCTTCGCGCTCACCGCCGTCCACCGCAGGCCCCGCAAGGGCGCCCCTTCCGTCCGTCCCAATGCCGCCGCCAGGCTTCCAGGCTCCGGCTCCTCCACTTCCAGCTCCACCCGCCGCGCGGAGAAGTCCATCGCGCAGCTCTTCACCAGCACGTTGCGCTCCCCCAGCGCCGCCCTCAGCGTGGCCTCCGCGCACACCAGGTCGTCCGCCTGCGCGGACACCACCAGCCGCTGCTTCGCGTCCTTCGTCGCCATGGCCTTCTTCTCGAACAGGTCCAGCAAGAAGAGCAGCGTCGCCACGAACCCCGTGCCCACGAGCGCCACCACCAGGTTCCCGTGGCCACACGCCATGCCCAGGCCAATCACCAGGAACAGGATGGCCGCGTCCCTCGGGTCCTTCAGCCCCGAGCGGAACCGCACGAACCCGCCCAGGCCCACCAGCCCGAACGCCTTCGCCACGCTGTTGCCAATCACCGCCGTAATCACCGCCGCCGCCGCGCAGAGCAGGATCTGCGCCTGCACCATCTCCACCTTCGGCAGCGGCTTGCCCGTCAACATCCGCCACGGCCGCGACGACAACAGCGCGCCAATCAGCGCCGCCGCCACCAGCCGGGGGAGGATGGACCCCATCGACAGGGCCGACAGCTCCTGCTCCACGTCCTGGAACAACGCTCCGAATGGACCCTCCATGGACGTCATGCCTCCTGCCGCCCGGCGTCCACGCTCAGCATCTCCGCCAGGGCCCGCGCCGGCCGCTGCGCGTGCTCCAGCGCCCGGGCGTGCGCCACCACCGCGTACGCGTTGCGCAGCACCGGCAGCTTCCCGGGCTGCTCCTCCAGGATGCGGTCCAGCAGCGCCCGCGTCTCCGCCACCAGCGGCAGCCCCCTCATCGACGACACCACCGTCGCCGGCCACCGGCGCGCCGCGGAGGCCCGCAGCTTCCACGCGCGCGGCGAGTCCATCCCGTCCACGGAGTCCAACGCCTCCTTGGTGGACTGCACACCCCGCTCGCGCATCGCCCAGGCCCGCGGCGTGTCCACGCCCGTCAGCGAGCGCAGCACCAGCTTCAGCGCTCCCTTCTCCAGTTGCTCGCGCAACCCCACCGCCACCGGCGTCTCCAGCCCCGTGGTGCTCTTCAGCACCGCCAGCCGGTCGTGCGGAATCAGCGCCTCGCGCAGGGCCTCCGCGCGCTCCGTGGTCAGGCCGCCCAGGCTGCGCGCCACCTCCGTGTACAGCTTGCGCTGCATGCCCGCCTCGCGGAGCACCCAGGACTCCTCGCCGTCCACGCCGGCCAGGCCCAGCAGCACCGCCGCCAGGTGCCCGTCCCTCACGCCGCGCTCGCGCAGCGCCCACGCTTCCGGCGAGTCCTGGCGCTTGAGCCCCTCCAGCACCGCCGCCGGCGCCGGGGCGTACAGCCGCTGCCGCAGCGCGTGCGAGCGCGGCGACGTCACGAACCCCAGACCCTCCGCCACGTCCACCGGCACACTTGGCGCCAGCACCTCGCGCAGCGTCCACGACGTGTCGTCATCCAGTCCATTCAGGCTGCGAGCGACCAGCCCCGGCAACCGCTCCGCGTACGCCACCCGGCGCTGGTGCGCGGGCAGCCCCGGAATGCCGTTGAGCAGCCACGCCGCCAGCTGCGGCTCGCGCGCCTCCAGGCCGTCCACCGCCCGGAAGAACCGCTCCTCCACGTCGTCCACCGACGCCACGCCCGGCATCGGCGGGGGAGGGGCGGGGACCAGCCGCTGCACCGGCTGCTCGCGGCCCTCCAGCCGCGCCACCACGGCCTCCACCAGGCGCTGCTCCAGCACTCGCAGCGGCTGATCATTGTTCTCCAGGATGATCCACCGCGCCGGATCCTTCCGGGCCTGCGCCAGGAACGCCTCACGCACGCGCACCGCCAGCCCCGCGCCGACGAGGCCCTTGCGGCTGTCCGCGTCGTTCACCTTGCCGCTCTGCACCTTGCCCAGCCGCTTGCGCAGCCGCGCGAGATCCGGGTCCACGTCCACCAGGATGACCAGGTCCGGCCACAGCCCCTGCGACGCCAGCTCGCACGCGGGCAACAGCTGCGCCTCCTTCAGGCCCCGCCCACCGCCCGTCAGCGCGAGCTGCGAGTACAGATACCGGTCGGTGATGCACACCTCGCCCCGCTTCAGCGCGGGCGCGATGACCTCCTCCAACTGCTGCGCGTCGCGGGCCAGGTTCAGGAAGAACTCAGCGCGTGGACTCATCTCCAACAGCTTCGCGTCGCGCGTCAGCTCGCGGATGCGCCGCGCGGTGGGCGACTGCAGCTCGCCCCCCTCGCGTGCGTGCGCGACCTTGTAGCCCAGCCGCTTCAGCCGGGACGCGAGCAGGTTGGACAGCGTCGTCTTGCCGCTGCCGTCAATGCCTTCGAAATCGATGAACACGGTGCCCTAACCCCCTACGACCCCAACGCCATCTGTTGTGAAGGCATGTACCCGCGCCATGCCCTCCGCGAACTTGCTGTATGTCTGCGCGCCCCCCGGATTGAGGGCCGCCAGCCACCCGGGCAACGACGCCCCGAGGTGCTTCACCTCCACCACCACCCGCGAGTCCTCCCACGCGGGCAGCCCCAGCCGCTCCACCGACAGCGCCGTGGGCGAAAGGGCCAGCTCCGGCGACACCGCGTGGAAGCCGATGTCCCGGTCCACCGTCACGCGCCACTCCATCGACACCTGGTACACGTGCCGCCGGTACGTCACCGCCAGCACCGGCGTCAGGCTGCCCCCCGCGATGAGGGGCAACAGGCTCACGCCGCCCGTCAGGGCCCGGCCCAGCTCCGCGCGCGGCACCCACACGCGCCGCTTCTGCGTGAGCCCCCGGTGCTCGCGCTTCACCTCCAGCACAACGCGCTCGCGGCCCGCGGCGCCCACGTCCGGCGAGTACTCCTTCGTCCTCACCTTGAGGCAGTCGTCCGGCGTGAGCAGCGCGCGCCGCGCCAGCGGACAGCCCGGCTTGTCGAAGTACACCGACACGATGCGCGTGGGCGGCGGCCGATAGCCCCCCAGCTCCTGCGACAGCCGCGTGCACACCGCCTTCGCGTCGGAGGCCTCCAGCACGCGCTTGAACTCACGCCGCAACTTCGTCACTTCGCCTTCCGCGAACGAGATCATGTCCTGGAGTCTCCTCATCGGAAGCGGGTGGCGAGCTGCACGGACAGCTCGAGCGCGGGCGCCACATCCCCCGGCCGGAGCGCCCGCTCCGCCTGGACCTGCGCCTTGAAGGAATCCGCCAACAACACGTTGAAGCCCCCCGTCATCGAGTGTCCCTGGGCCTGGATGCCGCCCTGCAACTGCAGCGCCTCCGCCCCCACCACCGGCTGCACCGCCCACCCCCGGCGTCCCACCGGCACCGTCCAATAGGCGAGCACCGACTGCGACCGGAACGGCCCCAACGCCAGCCGGCCCGCCGCCGCCTCGCCCACCACCGACAGCCCCCACAGCGTCACTTCCGCGTCCGCCGCCGTCGCGTACTGCTTCGTCCCGTCCAGCACCTGCGTCAGGTACGTGCTCGTGCCCAGCGTGAGGAACTTGAAGGGGCGGATGCTCAGCCTCGCGGAGCCGTCCTCGCTCAGCCGCTTCCCCATGGCGTCCTCACCGCCCTGGAAGAGGCCCGCGGACAGCTTCAGGCCCCACGCCTGCTTGAGGCGCATCTCTCCCATGACGCCCAGTCGCCGGCCGCCCAGGTCGTTCGTCGACGTGAGGTAGTCCTCCACCAGCCCGCGCGCCTGGAGGGGCAATTGCCACGCCGACTCCTGCGAGCGCTGGAGGAAGGGCGACTTGAAGCGGCCCGCGTACAGCCGCAGGCGCTTGTCGTCGTCCGATAGCCGCACGAACGCGTCCTTGAGGATCGTCTTGGACGCGAGATCCGCGCTCACCTCCGCGTCCAGGTTGGACAGCGACGCGGCCACACCCACGCGCGCGGACGCGATGCCCAGGTCGCGCTCGTACTTCTGGCGCTCGTCTGCGGCGGCGCGCGCGAACACCCGGCCGAACACGCGGATCCGCTGCCGGGGCGCCCCCTGGTCGTCCACCTTGTCCGCTTCCGCCGGCGCCTCGCCCAGCGTGTCCTCGGGGCCGGCGGTCTTCTTTTTCTTCTTCTTGCCCGGCACCGCCGCGTCTGGCACCGGCGCGCCCGGCTCCGTCACCGCGTCCGCCGTACCGACGACCGGCCCCTGAGCGCCCGCTGGCATCGCCTGCGCCACCGCGCCGTCCAGCGGCTTCGCGTCGTCGTCTCCGGACACCTGGAGCGGCTGGTCCGCGCCGTCCGTCACCGCGTCTTCGTCCGGTTCCGGCGCCGCGACCGCGACCGCCGGCAGGCCGAGGAGGACCGCGACGAGCAGTCCACGCCGCCACCCCTTCTCCTCCAGCCCCTTCCCGCCCATGCCCGATGTCTCCCCGCCCCGGAAATGCCCACGCCCACCGACCTGCTGCCCGCTCCCCCGTGCAACCCCGGTGCCCGCGGCCGGGACGTGCACTGGCGGACAGCCGGAAGCGGCGCGAGGGGTGGATGCCCCGTGACGTGGCTGTGACCCGACCCAACGTGGGAAGGATTTTTCCCTCCCGGGCCCGGACAAGGCTGTAACGCCTGGCTGTAAGAAGGGCGGTGTTACCGATCAGCGGACGGCTCCGCCGGCGGGGCGGCGGGCGCTGGATGCGCCTCGGAGTCGGGCTGTGACGGAGCTGTCGCGGAAGTCGCGCCTGCCCCCGGTGGCGGAGGCCCGGCGACGGGCTCCACGGGCGCGGCTTCCGGAGGCGGGGCCTGGGGCAGGGGAGGAATGGGGTGCTCCGGCGTCACCCCGCGCCGCGTGACGGCATACAGCACCCGCACCAGCAGGAGCCCTCCGGCGATGGCCAGGAGGATGCGCCAGACCCACGGTGGGACCGGGGGGCTGCTCACGGTGAACTGCGCGTGCGCCGTCTTGGGGCGGGTGGTGAGGAAGCGCACGTCCACGTCCCAGGTGCCGGCCTCGTCCGGGACGAACTCGGTGCTCCACCCCACGGCGTCGCGCGTCAGCGTGCGCGTCACCTGGCCGGGCACGCCCTCGCGGGAGAACGCGACCGTGACGGCGCCCTTGAACGGCGGGCCCTGGAGGTTTCCCACCGACAGCGTCAGCCGCAGCGGCTCGCCGGGGCGGGGGACGGCCGGGGTGAGGACGCCTTGGAGCTGGTCCTCCGCGTCCCGCCAGGACAGGGAGAGCAGATCCCCCTTGCGCTCCACCTTGATCTGATCCGGCGCGGGGGCCGCGGCGGCATGGAGGGCCAGCAGGCAGGTCACGACGACCCATCCCACCAGGGAGGTGCTCCTCCGGCTTTGCCTCATGGGCCGCTGTCCCCTAAGATGCGCTGCCCTGTCACCTTCCACTGAGCCCGCTCCCCCCGGGGAGTCCCCGGGATGAACCCTCAAGCCTTCGGGAAATACCAGCTCCTCAAGAAGCTCGCCACGGGCGGCATGGCCGAAGTCTGGCTGGCTCGTCAGTCCGGAATCGAGGGCTTCCAGAAGGAGCTTGTCGTCAAGCGCATCCTCCCGCACCTCGCGGAGGACCGCGAGTTCGTGGAGATGTTCAAGAACGAGGCGCTGATCGCCGCGCGCTTCAACCACCCGAACATCGCGCAGGTCTACGAATTCGGCGAGGCCAACGGCACCTACTACATCGCCATGGAGTTCATCCACGGCGAGGACCTGGGCCGGGTCATGCGCAAGGCCAGCGGGATGAACCAGTGGATCGCCCGTCCGCTGGCCATCCGCATCGTCGCCTCCGCGTGCGAGGGCCTCTACTACGCGCACAGCCGCACGGATGATCGCGGCCAGCCGCTCAACGTGGTCCACCGCGACATCAGCCCGCAGAACATCCTGATCAGCTTCGATGGTTCGGTGAAGCTGGTGGACTTCGGCATCGCGAAGGCGGCGGACCAGGCGTCGATGACGAAGTCCGGCGCCATCAAGGGCAAGTTCGCGTACATGGCGCCCGAGCAGGCCGCGGGCAAGCACCTGGACCGGCGCGCGGACATCTTCGCCATCGGCCTGGTGCTGTACGAGATGCTCACCGGGCACCGGCCGCTCAAGAAGGAATCGGAGCTGGCCACGCTGCAGGCGGCCATGGAGTGCGCCATCCCGTCCCCGTCCGAGGTGGCCGACGTGCCCCGGGACATGGACCACGTGGTGATGCGCGCGCTCGCCAAGAACGCGGACGACCGCTACGACAACGCGCGCGAGTTCCAGACCGCCCTGGAGGAGCTGCTCGTCAACGAGCGCTGGCTGGTCACCTCCGGTCAGATTTCCGAGCTGATGAAGACGCTCTTCGCGGAGCGTCTGGACGAGGAGCGCAAGCAGGGCCAGTTCGTGCCCGTGGGCGAGGACTCCAACACCTCGCCGCCCCGGCCGCCCCCGGACATGAGCTGGGAGGCCCCGCCGGGCGAGTCGCCGTCGCAGTCGCGCGAGCGCTCTCGCGGCAACGCCACCCGCACGGGCTCCGCGCCCCGCCGCGCGACGGGCATGTCGCCCGCGCTGGCGGAGGATCCGAACGAGTACGACGCGCCGTCGCTCACCGGCGTGGAGCCGCAGCCCCGCCGGCGCTCCAGCGCGTCGGAGCCGGCGGTCCGCCGCGGCACGTCCACCAGCAACCCGAACGCGACGCAGATTGCCCGCACCAACTCGCGCTCGGACCTGCGCAGCCAGGCGGTGGACGACGTCCCGCCGCCCCGGCGCACGATGTCGCGCGGCGCGCCGGTGTCGGAGCCGCCCATGCGCTCGCGCTCGGGCGTGCAGCGCATGGACCTGGAGGACGACGAGCGCACGCGCCTGCCGCCTCCCGAGGACGATCTGGAGACGGAGCCGGTCCCCGCGCCCCCGCCGCGCCGCCGCACCAGCACCAGCCAGTCCGCCGTGGAGGCACCGCGCCGCCGCACCTCCAGCCGCGTGGACGCCCCGCGCCCGCGCCCGGTGGCCCCGCCGGTGGACGAGGACGAGGACTCCGGCGAGCGCCGCCCGTCGCGCTCCAACGCCCCCGCGCTGCCGGAGCCCACGAAGCCCCGGGGCGGCAGCGTGCGTACGCTCATCTCCGTGGGTCTGGTGGTGGGCCTGCTCGCGCTGGTCGTGCTCTTCCGCGAGCCCATCATGCTGGCGCTCACGTCCAAGGCCGCGGACGCGCAGGGCGTGTGGCTCACGGTGAACACCAACCAGCCGGTGAAGGTGTCCGTGCGGCACACGGAGCGCTGCAACAGCCCGGAGCCGGTGACGTTCCTGGGCACCGCGCCGCTCACGCGCGTGCAGGGCGCCCACCTGCAGGACACGCTCATCCTGGAGAACGACGCCCAGGGCATCTACCTGGAGGACTCGGAGGAACTCGCGTTCGGCCAGCCCGGCGAGCTGAAGACCTTCGAGCGCAGCTTCAAGGAAGGCACCCTCAAGCTGAAGATCACCCCCAAGGCCATGGCGTCGGGCCTGACGGTGTACCGGAACAACCAGATGATGGGCAGCGCCGGCACGACGCTCAAGCTGATGGAGGGCAAGCAGCGCCTGGAGCTGCGCGGCAAGCAGCTCAAGGAGCCCGTGGCCTTCGAGGCCACCATCAAGCCGGACGAGACGACGGACCTGCCCCTGGACCTGGCCTCCGCGCTCTAGTAGCGCGGCAGGGACGGGTCCACGGTGCGCGAGTACAGGTCGATGCCGCCGTGGAGCGACACGGCGTCCAGGCCCCGGTCGATGAGGTACGCGGCGCCGTCCAGGCTGCGCACCCCGTGGTGGCAGTAGACGACCACGGGGCGGCCCCGGAGGGCGTCCAGCTGCGCGTGGAAGTCCTCCAGCTCCGGCAGGGGCATCAGCACGGAGTCCGGCAGGGCCACCCATTCGTGCTCGTGCGGGAATCTCACGTCCACCAGCACGGGGCGCGCTTCGGGGGGACCTGCCAGGCGCCGGGCCAGCTCGGCGGGGGTGATTTCAGGGATGGGCATGGGGGTTATCTTCTGTTGAGCCGGGAAGGGGCCCGTCAGGTCCCTTGGCTTTTCGGGCGCCAGGGCGTTATGAGGCGCCGTCTACGAGGAGATTGAAGCACATGGATACTTCTACCGCCGTCGCCGGCTCCACGCCGGCCTCCCAGCCCGCCACCTCCGCGCCGGTCGTCCTGACGGCCGCCGCCGTCGCCCAGGTGAAGACGGTCATCCAGGCCCAGGGCTTCCAGGGGTACTTCTTCTCCATCCGCGTGGTGCCCTCCGGCTGCAGCGGCCTGGGCTACGACCTGAACCTCGTCAAGGAGACGAAGGCGGGCGACCAGACGTGGGAGCAGGATGGCATCCAGATCGCCACGGACGCGCTGAGCGCCCAGTACCTCACGGGCACGCACATCGACTACGTCACCAGCATCACCGGCGCGGGCTTCAAGTTCGAGAACCCGAACGCCAAGTCGTCCTGCGGCTGCGGTACGTCGTTCACCACCTGAGCCGTCGCCCGACGCTTCAGGGTGGAAGGAGGGCCGGGATGGGACGCCGGACAGGCGTGCCCCCGGCCCTTCGTGCGTCCAGCCCTCAGGCGCCGGCCACGGGCTTCATCACCTTCATCCAGTTCTGCTCGCCCTGACCGCGGTTGCGGCGCTGGGCGCGGCGGGCCTCGGCCTCCTGGAAGGCCTGGCGCTCGGCGTCCGACTCCAGGAGCAGCGGTGGCACGGGCACGCCCTTGCCGTCCTGGCCCTGCGCCACGAAGGTGAGCAGCGCGCTGGTGGTGAGGTGCCGCTCACCGGTGAGCGGGTTCTCCGCGTGCACGGTGACGCCCACCTCCAACGACGTGCGGAACGCCGCGAGCACGCGCGCGTGGAGCAGGGCAATCCAGCCCACGCGGATGGGGGCGTGGAAGTGCAGGTCGTCCATGGACGCCGTCACCACGACCTGACGGCAGTGGCGCTGGGCGGCCACGGCGCCGCAGATGTCGATCCACTGCATCACCTTCCCGCCGAACGCGGCGTTCAGGTTGTTGGCGTCCGGAGGGAGGATGAGCTGCGTCATCACCACTTCGGATTCGCGCGGGCTCTTCGGGCTGAGGTCGTGCATGGCGCGGCCGAGCGTCGCACGAAACGCGGCCGTGTCAGGCGAGGAATGCGGAGACGCGGTCCATGAACTCGTCGCGCCCCGGGCCCCGGCGGATGTCCTGCGTCGTGACGTCCACCACCAGGCACTCCACGCCGTACTTCTCCTGGAGCACCTGGGGAAAGCCCGCGTAGTAGCCGTTGAGGCCCTTGAGGAACTGCTTGCCAATGCCCTTCTCCTCGGCGCGGCCGCGGGTGCGGATGCGCTGGAGCAGCACGTCCTCGGAGGGCACGTCGAAGCAGATGACCTTGTCCGGCCGCACGATGTGGCGCGACAGCCGCTGGAAGTACTCGTAGTACAGGTCCAGCTCCGCGTTCGTCATGTGCCCCAGGCCGTGCAGGTACTTGGCGAAGATTTCCGGGTCCTCGTAGAGCGTGCGGTCCTGCACGCAGCTCTTCCTGACGGAGTGGATGAGCTCGTGGTGCTCCACGCGCCGGATGAGGAACTCCAGCTGCAGCGTGAACGACCACCGCGTCATGTCGCCGTAGTAGTCACGCAGGAAGCGGTTGTCGATGACGGGCTCGTCGAAGAGCTCGAAGCCGAAGCCCTGGCTGATGAGCTTCGCGGCCGTCGTCTTGCCCGCGCCGATGTTGCCCGCGAGCGCCACGAAGCGCTTGGCGCGCGGCACCTTCACCTTGAGCTTGAGGGTGTTGCGAGCGGGCTTCGATTCGGACTCGGCCGGGGGCGGCGCCTTGGGGGAGGGCGGCTCGGAGCGGGACGTCGCCGGACGCGCGCGGGCGGTGGAGCGGGGCATGGAGCCCGAAGGCTTAACCCGGCTTTCCAGAGGCGTCCATTCGCTGGCGGAGCAGGTCCGGCCGGTCGGTCATGATGCCGCCGATGCCCTCCTGGAGGAGCCGGTCCATCTCCGCCGGATCATCCACGGTCCAGACGTTGAGCCACTTGCCGCGCTCGGCCGCGGCCTTGAGCAGCGCGTCGTCCACCAGCCGGACCTCGCCGAAGTACAGCGGCATGTCGAGCACGCGGAAGCGCGCGTCCTCCGGCGGCGCCTCGCCCGCCTTGAGCGCCAGGACGAACGCGGCCAGCGCGTCGCGTGGATAGAAGTGGCACACGTCGGGGAGCCGCGCGTGGAGCCGCTCCGCGATGACGTCCTGCTCGCTGCCAATGCACACGCGGCCCAGGGCGTCTTCCTCGGTCAGCAGGCGGGCGAGCACTGCCTCCGCGCCTGGCACGTCCGGCTTGAGCTCCACGTTGAGGCGCAGCGATGGGAAGGCGCGCAACACCTCGCGCAGCGTGGGCAGGCGCACGCCCTGACCACGGAAGGGGAAGGTGCGACCCTCGTCCGGCGTGAAGCGGTGGCCCGCGTCCAGCTTGCGCAGCTCCGCCAGCGTGAGCGCGGCGAGCGGACCTTCACCATCGGTGCAGCGCTCCAGCGTGTCGTCGTGCGCGACGATGACTTCGCCATCGCGCGACAGGTGCACGTCCAGTTCCAGCATGTCCGTGCGGTGCGTGTGGACGGCGCGGTGGAACGCCTCCAGCGTGTTCTCCGGCGCGAGGAGCGCGCCCCCGCGGTGCGCGATGTGGAGCGTGGGCTTCAGCCCATGGAGAAACGTGTCGCGCGGAAGCATTGATCCACCTATTCCTGAATTGACGACGATGTCACGAACGGGGGCCCAGTCCGTTCCTTGCCGGCCCCGTGGGGCCGCCGGTATAAGGGCCTGAATCCTCAGCCCGACCGGCGTCTGACTTCAACAACGACGGCGCCCCTTACCTCCCGGAGAGATACGAATGGAACTGCGCACGAAGCTGGGGGCCGCGGCCCTCCTGGCTGCAGCGGCGATGGCCACGGCGGCCGGCTGTGGCGGCCGTGACGATGAAGGCAACAACCCGACTCCGGACGCCGGCTGCACGGGCGTCTGCAGCACGGATGCTGGCACCGACGCGGGCTCGAACACCGACGCCGGCACCGATGCGGGCTCGAACACCGATGCCGGCACCGACGCGGGCTCGAACACCGATGCGGGCACGGGCGGCCAGATTGCCCAGACGCGCAAGCTGTCGTTCGGCACCAAGGCGACGCTGCACGACGTCATCGTCACCGACGTTGACTATGAGAAGCTGGGCACCGACGGGAAGCAGTGGCGCTCGTTCTTCTGGGTGACGGACCCGGCCTTCCCGAAGGAGGGCCTCTATATCAGCAAGTTCTACGACGATGTGCCGGACACGTACCGCCCGCAGCCGGGCAACAAGGTCGACATCGAGGGTTACTTCGGCACCGAGCCGAACTACCAGCCGTTCAGCGGCCGCCGCCATCACCTGGCGAATGACTACCGCAACGGGAAGACGCTCAACATCACCGTGAAGTCCGACGCGGGCGTGGACGCCCGCCCGCCGGCCAACGAGGTGACGGTGGAGGACCTGAAGACGTCGCTCGAGGCGGCCCAGAACGCTGCGTCCTTCCTGGGCACGCGCGTCCATCTGACGGGTCCGCTCACGCTGACCAACCCGCAGCCTGTTCAGTTCCAGCGCTTGGACAATGAGGACGCGGGCACCATCTACTACGGCTTCGAGGTCACCGGCGGCATCCTCGTCTACCAAGACAAGACGCGCTCCCGGAATCTGAGCGATGGCGGCACGGTCGTCGGCTGTGACTTCCAGAAGGCCGCCCTCGATGGCGGCACGGTGACGTTCCCCAACGGCATCAGCGGCGTCTGGGACACCTACACCTTCGCGCCCTGCACCAACGGTAGCTCGGACATCACCGGCTGCGGCAACAACAGCTCCGACAGCGGCGTGCCGGGCACCACCCAGCGCTACACCTACACCATCATCCCGCAGGGCTGCGAAGACCTGCCGGGCCAGGTGAACGGCGCGGCCTTCCCGTAATCCGCTGGACCTGAAGTCTTCCCGTCCGCCTCCCAGGGCCCCGTGCCCTGGGGGGCGGTCATGTTTCAGGGACCTGAAAGTTCGCGTGCCCCGCCGGGCCTGCCTAGAGTCCGGCGCCGGGCGGGTCGGACGGCTCCCCCCGGGGCTGGAATGCAGGTAGGCTCCGGACACGCTTCAAAGTTCCACCCGCGGTCCGCACCTTCCACGTCCTTGAGCTCGCCCCAGACGGCCACCCCGTTCGGTAAATACCTGCTCATCAAGCGCCTCGCGCTGGGCGGGATGGCGGAGCTGTTCCTGGCGCACAAGCCGCCGGACCCCACGCTGGTGGTCATCAAGCGGATCCTCCCGTACCTCTCCGAGGAGCCGGAGTTCGTCCAGATGTTCCTGGACGAGGCGCGCATCGCCGCCCAGCTCCACCACCCCAACATCGTGCAGGTGCACGAGCTGGGGAAGGAGGGGGACAACATCTTCATCTGCATGGAGTACGTGGAGGGCGTCGACCTGCGCCGCGTGCTCGCCGAGGAGTTCAAGTTCGGCGCCTCCATGCCGTATGGCGTCGCGGCGAAGATCTGCGCGGCCATCGCCGCGGGCCTGGACCACGCGCACTTCAGCCGCGGCGTGGACGGGCGCCCCCTGGAGCTGATCCACCGGGACGTCTCTCCGCAGAACGTGATGATCTCCTACGACGGGCGCGTGAAGCTCGTCGACTTCGGCATCGCCAAGGCCGGCGCGTTCATGGAGCGCAGCAAGCCGGGCGTCATCAAGGGGAAGTTCCTCTACCTGTCCCCGGAGCAGATCCTCCAGGAGCGGCTGGACCACCGGGCGGACATCTACGCGCTGGGCGTGATGCTGTACGAAATCACCACCGGCAAGCAGCCCTTCCACCGCCCCACCACGGAGGGCATCCTCTACGCCATCCGCTACGAGGAGCCGTCGCCGCCGCACCTGGTGCGCCCGGACTACCCGGAGGCCCTGTCGCGCATCGTGATGCGGTGCCTGGTGAAGGACCGCACCCAGCGCTACCAGCGGGCCTCGGACGTCCGCAACGACCTGGAGGCGTTCCTCGCGTCCGGCGTGCTCAAGCAGAGCCTGGACGTGGCGGGGTACATCGCGCGGCTCCTGGGAGAGAAGGAGGAGCGCACCGTGCTCCACATCCCTCCGGCGAAGCGCGCGGGCCGGCACGAGGCCACGGTGCCGCTGCCGGCCCTTCGCACGCCGCTGCCGCCTCCGGTGCCCGACCTGCCGGAGGACACCGCCGCGCGCACGCTGCCCCTGGCCGACGCGGAGGACACGGCCGCTCGGACGTTGCCCCTGACCGAGGACACGGCGTCGCGCACCCTGCCGCTGGGCGGCACCGCTTCGCAGCCCCGGGGACCCTCGGCGCTGACGCCCGTGGCGCTGGTGGCCCGGCCTCCCGCGCGCAGGCCCACGGCCGAGGCCGCCGCGCTGCGCGCCTGGGACGCCGAGGAGAAGGAACCCGAGACGCAGATGGCGCTGCCGCGCGACCTGCCCACGCGTGACGACGGCGACGAGGACGACGAAGGCGAGTCCACCGCCGTCGGGACCCTGCCCGGAGCGCCCGCGCCGCGCCGCCACCTGGAGCCCGAGTTCGAGGCGGAAGCCTGGGACGACGAGGACGTGCAGGAGGAGGACGACGACGCCGACTCCACCGTGCCGCTGCGCGCACGCCGTCCCCGGGCCATGGCGCCCACGCCGGCGCGGCGGGTGGGGCCTCCCGAGGCGACCGCTCGCACTGGAGAGCGGGGCGGGGGAGACCGTTCGCGGCGTCCGTCGTCCGGCGTGGCCACGCCTCGCGGGACGGGCACTGGGGAGGAGCCGTTCGCGCCCACCGCGCGCCGCACGCCTCCCAGCGCGTCCGAGGCGCGTACCTCGACGCCGCCCGCGGTCTCGCGCCGTCCGGGTGCGGCGGCTGCCGACGATGGCCGCTCCGAGCCGCTCTCGTCCGGTCCCCGCCGCATGGGAGACGACGGCCGCTCCGAGCCGCTTTCCTCCGGTCCTCGCCGCATGGGCGACGAGGGCCGCGTGTCACAGTCCGCGGGCCCGCGCCGGGGCGTCTCGCCTTCCAGCGACGCGAACCGGGCCGCGTCGCCGGGAGGTCCCGGGGCCCGCAACGCGCGCCCGCCGCCGCGGCCTGCGCCCGAGGACGACGAGCTCTTCCACACCGACCCGGGCCCCTCCGGGGCGAGCCTCACGGACCCCACGCCCGTGTCCTCCGGCGACCCGGACGACGACGAGTCCACCGTCGGGTTCCAGGCCCCGCGTCGGCCGCCCCGGCGGACCGTGCGCCCTCCCGTCGACGAGGACGAGGCCTACGCTGACGAGGGGCCCGCCACCCTCGACCACTCCCGGCAGCGCGGGCGTTCGCGCGCCGTGCTGTTCGTGGTGGGCACGATGCTCGTCGCCGTGTTGGGCCTGGGGCTTGCGTGGATGATGGGCCTCTTCAGCCAGGAGGCGCAGTCACCCCCCGCGCCCATGAAGGGGGCTCCAACAGGAGGTCCGGCGCGCCCCGGGCCCCTGGGGGCAGCCCCTGCGAAGCCGCCCCCGCCCGCTCTGGAGCTGGCGGCGCCCCCGAAGTCCGCGGAGCCTGCCCTCGCGGACTCCGCCGCGACGATGAAGCCCGCGGAACCCGCCGTCGCTGACACCTCCGCGACGCCGCCGGACGCAGGGCTCGCGGTGGCCGCGGCCGGTGCCGAAGCCGCACTCACTCCGGCCCCGGAGCCGGCGCCCCCCACCGAGCCCCCACCCCCCGCCACCGTGGACGTCCGCTTCGAGGCCCCGGCGCGGACGGTGCTCGGTCGGCCGGGCGGCGGGAAGCTGCCCATCAACCAGGTGGTCGCCCTGGCCCCCGGCCCGCTCCGCGTCCAGTACACCTGTCCGGGAAGACGGGCACCTCGGGGGATCGAAACCTACAACGTCCGACCTGTAACCGGGGAACTCCAGACGCTCCGGGTCCCCTGCCGGCGGAAGCACTAATTGGCACGGCGACTTACGCGTATGCGGCATCCGCACCCTGCGGCGGACACGTAGGACCGGGTAAGCTTGAGTGCCCTTAAGTCGTTGGAATTCCTTGGCTTTCCACCAAGCGGGCGCGTTTACACATGTCAGAGGGGTCCGTAGACTCCGACCCCTCTATGGCTCGCGCGAAGAAGCGGAAGAACATCAACCGACAGAGGACCTACCCCGCGGGGAGGGTGGCCCGGCAGCTCCCGGTCGCCCCGGAGCCCAACCGACTGGTGAAGGTGTGGCGGCGCGTGTTGGAGCGCCGGCTGCGCACGCGGCTGCGGGGGAAGGTGGCGGTGGAGATCCACGACAACACCCACACGATGCTGACGTTCCAACGGCAGCGGGCGCTGTGGCGGTTGAGGCTGCACCACATGTTCCTGGCCGCGCCGGACGACGTGCTCCAGGCGCTCGCGAGTTTCGTGCGCAAGGGGGACCCGGACGCCAGCGCGCTCCTGGACCGCTACATCGAGCGCAACCGCATCTTCATCCGCCGGCTGTCCCCGGCGCAGATGCGCAAGCGGCTGCGGCTGTCGCCGGTGGGGCGCTACCACGACCTGGGGCGCATCTATGAGCGGCTCAACGAGCGCTACTTCCAGAGCCGCATCGACGCGGCCATCACCTACGGGCCGGCGCCCCGGGTGAAGGGGCCTCGCAAGAGCATCAAGATGGGCTCGTACTCGGCGGACTCGAAGGTCATCCGCATCCACCCGGCGTTGGATCAGCCGCTGGTGCCCCGGTACTTCGTGGAGTGGATCGTCTTCCACGAGATGCTGCACCACGTCTACCGCGCCCGCCGGGGTGAGGACGGCCGGCGCTGCATCCACCCGCCGGAGCTGATGGAGCACGAGAAGCGCTTCCACGACTACCAGCGGGCGGTCGCCTGGGAGCGGGAGAACCTGGACCTGCTCCTGTGCGCCCGCACGGAGCCGAACTGACGTGAAGCGGGCCCGCTCCCGCGACGCCCTGGAGGCGTTCGGGACGCGGGGCCCTGGATGGAGTGGCTGCGCGCGGCCTCAAGGCAGGATGAGGCCGCCGGGGCTGCGCCGCTCGCCCGTGGGGGCGGCAGGAGCCGCTTCCGGGCCCGTGGCGGCCTGCGCCTGGGCACCCGCCGCGGCCAGGACCACGACCTTGGCGAAGAGCGTCTCCGCGAAGCGCGAGAAGGGTTCCTCGAGCCCGTGGAAGAGGCGCCGCGCCTCGCCCCTCGCGATGGATGCCTGGAGGGCCCGCCCGGTCGCGTCGAAGAAGGCCGCCATGCGCCACAGGCGGCGTGCGTAGCGCTGGCGCACCTCCGGCGTGAAGTACGCCTTCGCCGCGTCCCGCACCCGCTGCTGCACCTGCTCCTGCCGCTGGACTCCGCTCAACGCCAGCGGGCTCGCGGCCAGCGCCTGCACCTGCTCCATCAGCGCCTGGACCTCCGCGTCGGGCGGCATCCACTCGGCGATCTCCGGCGTGGCGTGGAGCTGGTCGCCCTCCAGTGCGTGGCGCACGTCGTCGGGCTCGGGGGCGGGGAGGGGCTCCGGCTCGTGGAGGGGCTGCACGCCGTGGTGGCGCAGCGCGGCCTCCAGGTCCGGCGGAAAGGGCGTGCGGGTGCGCAGGTTGAGGGCCGCTGCCTCGGCGAGCAGCCGGGCTCCCTCCTCGCGGGAGACCTCCATGCCGAAGCCGTTCTTCAGCCCATGCTTGAGGATGCGGCGGATGGACCCACGGCTCTGCTCGGTGCGGGTGAGCTCCAGGACGCCCTGCTCGTCCGACGCGATGACCTGGAGCAGCTCCACGCCGCCGTGCACCACGCGCGTGAGCAGCAGGCCGTACTGCCCCGTCGAGGACACCACGGTCACCAGCGTGGGCAGCGTCTCCGGCGCCGGAGCCTGGGGCGCGGCCCTGGGGGCTTCCGCCGGGGTGACGCCCCGCGAGCGCAGCCGGTAGAGCGCCTTCTTCGCGGCCTTGGCCAGCGGCTTCATCGTGGAGGCGGACAGGGCCTCCGGCAGCGCCACCTGGCCCGCCAGCACCGCCGCCTCCAGCACCGCGCCCGCCAGGGCCTCCGGCAGGGCCTCCACGGTCGCGGCGGACGCGCTGCCCACGTCGTCCGCGAGCCTGCGGGCCTGCGCGACGTCCGCCTCCGGGAAGGCGGGCAGGGGCGTGCCGGCGCGCAGCGCATCCAGCAGGGGACGGGGCTCGGTGGAGGCAGGGCTCATGCGCGGGGGTTCTACTTCACGCCCTACCGCCGCCGCACCAGCCAGCTCCCCCCGGCCTGTCCCACGATGACCAGTTCCGACTGGAGACGTCCGCCGAAGACACGCGACGGATGCACCCCTCGCACGAGGAAGTGGTCGTACCAGCTTCCCTGGGTCGCGTAGTCCATCTCCTGGGGCCGCCATTCGGAAGGGAAGGTGGGCGGCACCTCGCCCCGGTAGCGCAGCGGCGAGTGCGGCGTGCTGGCGAAGGTGAAGTTGGGCACCCCGCCGCGCTCGCGCGCCACCACCGCCGCGGCGTGGATGAACACGGGGAAGCGCACCACGCGCGAGCGCGGATCGAACACCAGCCCCATCACCTTCGGCCGGTTCGCGGCCAGGTTGGAGAGCGCCTCCAGCTCGCGGGCCTCCACGGAGAAGTCCCGGAAGCCGCGCCCCATCACGAAGGTCAGCACCAACGCGCTCGCCGCCGCCGCGAAGGTCAAGGGCGTCCGCCATCCGGCGCGCACGGCGGGCACGCTGGCCACCAGCAGCGCCGCGGCCAGGTGCGCGTAGCGAGTGTTGAGGTAGTAGACGTACCCCCGGATGTCGAAGGGCAGGAGGAAGTAGAGCGCCAGCGCCAGCGCGCCCAGCCCCAGCAGCCGCCAGCGCGCCACCGGGCCCTCGCGGCGCGTCCCCGCTCCCACGAGCCCCAGCACCCAGCCCGCCACCGCCAGCGCGCCCACCGCGTACAGCGGCCAGCGGTCCGAACCGTCGTGGAACGTGTTGGCGAGCACCTGGAAGAACTCCGAGCGGTTCTGCTCGAAGCCCTTCCACGCCAGGTTCTGCGGCGAGAACGTGGGCCCCCACGCCTTCCACGGCGCGCCCGGCTGGATGTCCGGCGGGTTGCCGAACCGCAGCACCACCCACGACAGGAACAGCGCCACGCCGGGCACCACGCCCAGGAGCGCCGGCACGCGCGGCCGCAGCCGGGCCCCCATGCCGCGCGCCGTCGCGTCCTCCGGCACCGGCGTGGTGATGAGCAGCCACGGCAGCCCGAACGCCAGGAACCCGAAGGCCTGCACGTGGAAGAGCAGCACCGCCACCAGGCACACCGCCAGCCCCAGGCCCCAGCGCGCGCGCCGCGGTGCGTCCGTCAGCGTGCGCACGAAGAGGCCGCAGCACAGCAGCGTCAGCGGCAGGGCCGCCAGGTAGTTGATGAAGCCCCAGCCGAAGCTGTCCCCGTACGCGAGCGGCAGCGTGAGCAGCGCGGGCCACGAAGGCCGCCCCAGGCTGCGCAGGAGGAAGGCCATGCCCAGCGGCATCCCCACCACGTACGCGGTGAGGAAGACGCGGTTGGCCAGCTCCAGCGGCAACAGCCAGTTGAGCGCGCTGACGAGGTAGTAGTACCCGAGGTAGGGCGTCAGCTCGTGCCGCGCCGCGAACAGCGTGGGGTACAGCGTCGTCGGGTCGTCCAGCCGGTGCAGCACCGAGATGAGGTACAGGTGCTGCGGCAGGTCCACCATGGGCAGGAAGCGCGACACCCAGAGCGGGAGCGCCCCCAGGACGAGCGCGGCGAAAAAGGCGATGCGGGCGGGTCGGGTCGTCACGGGCGGCAGGGCGCGGACTGTACGCGCGCGGCACGTCGACGGGCGAGCGCACCGTGTGCTCCGTCAAGAGGTAGGCAAAGGTGCGCGCGAACGCCTTGGCAGGGGGAGTCCCCTGCGCTATAGGCCGGGACGGCGGCCGGCCTCCCCCCAACGCCTCGTCGGGGCCTCCGCCAAGGAGAACGGACCATGGCACGCAGCGCGATGTGGATGACCTCGGGATTGCTGCTGGGCGGCCTGTGGCTGATGCCCGCCAGCGCCCACGCCTGCGAGGCCCACGCGAAGGCGGCCGCCTCCAAGGGCACCGAGACGACCGCTCCGGAGGCCAGGAAGGACGACGCGCCCCGCCCCCTCGAGGAGCTGGATCAGCTGCTGACCGCGAAGTGCTCCTGCGGCAGCAAGGCGGACTGCACCTGCAAGCGCGGCAAGTGCGAGTGCGCCAAGTGCAAGGGCCACGCTGCGCCGCGTCAGGTCACGGACGCGCTGCGGGGCCACCCCGCCACGCAGGAACTCCAGGAGGCGCGCAACGACGCCTCCGCGGGCATCTTCATCTGAAGCGGGGAGGGGGCCTGGATGGGGCCCCGTCGAAGCTGCGCCGTCGAAGCTCCGGGGGCTTCAGGCCGCCGGGCTGGCGGGACGCCCGCGCGGCGCGGGGGTTCCGCCCTCCGCCACGAGCACGGGCCAGCCGCGCGCCATGGCCTCGCGGAAGAAGCCCGCGAGCTGATAGCGGCTGGTGTTCACCGCGCCCTGGAACGGGTCGATGAGGGCCTCCTCGCCCAGGCTCTGCTGCGAGGACAGCTGCACCGGGTGGCCGCAGCGCTCGCAGCGGATGGACACCTGGCGCACCAGCGCCACCGGCACCGCGTAGCGGGCGCTGCACTCGCCGCACTTCCACACGAGCGCGCGCTCGCCGGCCTCCCGGCGCGCCAGCTGCTCCAGCTCGTCCGCCATGCGCAGGAGCGCCGGCAGGTCCTGGGGCGGCTGGGCGAAGATGGCGCTGGGGCCATAGCCCTTGCCCGGAGAACCCAGCGCCGGGGGACGGTCTCCCTGAAGCAGGGCGCGCAGGCGGTCGCGGGCTTTCAGGTCGCGGAACTCGGCGCCGGCGAGGGCTCGCTCCACGGCTTCAACCACCGGGGGAAGCTCCGGCTCGAGGCGCTCGTCGTCCGGCAGGGTCTTGGGGAAGTCCACCAGCCGGTGGGCGGGAAGTGCGAGAAATCGGAAGGCCACGTTCCTTCCATGGCACTTGGGCCCGCCATCCGCAAGACGCGAGTTATCAAACGTGGGACGCGGCCGACAGTCCGCGCCCCGGCTTGTCTCAGGCGGACCACTCCAGCATCCGCCGCAGGGGCGCCAGCGCCGCGTGCTGCAGCTCCGCCGGCAGCACCAGCTCCGGCGTCCTGTCCCGCATGCACCGGTAGAGCTTCTCCAGCGTGTTGAGCCGCATGTACGGGCACTCGTTGCACGCGCACCCGTTGTCCGGCGGCGCCGGGATATACGTCTTGTCCGGCGCGGACTTCTTCATCTGGTGGAGGATGCCCGCCTCCGTCACCACGATGAACTTCTGCTTCGGGCTCTTCACCACGTAATCCAGGATGGCCTTGGTGGAGCCGATGAAGTCCGCGTGCCGCAGCACCTGCTGCTCGCATTCCGGGTGGGCCACCACCAGCGCGTCCGGATGCTCCACCTTCAGCCCCACGAGCTTCTTCTCGCTGAAGATTTCATGGACGATGCAGCTGCCCGGCCACAGCACCATGTCGCGGCCCGTCTCCTTCATCACGTGCCGTCCCAGGTGTTGATCCGGCGCGAAGAGGATGGGGCGGTCCTTCGGAATCTGGTTCACGATGCGCACGGCGTTGGACGACGTGCAGATGACGTCGCTCATCGCCTTCACCGCGGCGGAGCTGTTCACGTACGACACCACGAAGGCGTCCGGGTGCTTGTCCTTGAACGCCTTGAAGGCCGCGGGCGGGCACCGGTCCGACAGGGAGCAGCCGGCCTTGAGGTCCGGAAGCAACACCTGTCGGGTGGGATTCAGAATCTTCGCGGTCTCCGCCATGAAGTGCACACCGCAGAAAACGATGACGTCCGCTTCCGTCCGCGCCGCCGCCTGCGCGAGCGCCAGGCTGTCACCGACGAAGTCGGCCACGTCCTGCACCTCGCTCTCCTGGTAGTAGTGCGCCAGGATGACCGCGTTCATGGAGCGCTTCAGCTCCCGGATTCCGGCCTCGTAATCCACCGTCTCTCCCATGGAGGGACCTCCTCGTCGCCCGCGTATTCTGTAACGGCGTGCAGGCCTCGCGACCAGCGCGCTTCACCTTCCCGCGGCCGTGCGTCCTACCCACCAAGGGGTCCTCGGTGACTGCGCGTCTTTAACCTATTCCGAAAAGTCGCTTACCCCTGCGTACATCACCTAATCCATGGGAGCAGGTAAAGTATAGGGACGTTGTTCGCCGGCGGTTCACCGGGAGGGCGTTTCAGCGCGCGTCCCGCTGGCGACAAGAGAGCACCTGGCTCGGGCACTCAAGACATGTGGATGGCGGGAACGGGGCGCGTGCGAGCCCCGCGTCGACGGGAATGGCGCCATGCACAGGCGCCGGTGTGGCTCTTGCGCGTCGGGAAAAATCCATGAGCGTGCCGACTCACGAAGTCCTCATCGTCCACCCCAACGAGGTGCGCCGCAACGCGCTCAAGTCCGCGTTGAACGCACACCGTGTCTCGGTGGTGGGTTCACAGCTGGAAGCCACGCGGTGCATGGAGGCGTCCGCGCCCACGCTGATCATCGCGCCCGCGGACAACGCGCGCCGCTTCCTGCGGCACGTGGACCGCGCGGCGCCGGAGGCCGTCTGCGTGTTCGTCTGCGCGCGGTCGGATCAACACGGGCTGGAGGAGCTGGTGGAGACGGCCGCGGAGGGGCACGTCTTCAGCACCCTGGATGACGGGCTGACGGAAGGCGAGCTGAGCATGCGCCTGCGGGACCTGCTGCAGCTGCGCGCCTCCACGCGCGTGTCGCTGGACGCGGGGATGCGCGTGGACTTCCGCCTGCGGGGCCAGCCCTTCAGCGCCGAGTGCCAGGACCTGGGCCACTTCGGCGCCGCGCTCCAGGTCCCCATGGACGCGTCGATGGCGGCCTTCCTCCCCGGCACACCCCTGGACGCGCTGTCCATGGTGCGCGACGGCCGGGCGGTGCTGCACGTGGCCCGCGCGTACGTGCGCCACGCCTCGCCCGTCCAGCAGGGGACGCAGCTGTTCCTGCGCGTGGGCATCTCCTGGAGGCCCACCACGGATGACGCCACCTCCGCCCCGCCGCGCACGCTGCGGGACGCGGTGGCGGTGCAGGCGGCGCTGCGCAAGGCGCTGCGGCGCGAGCTGCCCGTGTGGCTGCATCCGCCGGACAGACAGACCGCGCACTTCCAGCTGGAGTCCGCCACGGTGGAGCCCTGCGACGAGCGCGGCCTCCTGCTCGGGCAGGTGTCCCCGTCGCTGCCCGCGACCGTGGGCGAGGTGGTCCACCTGTCCTTCGAGATGGGCGGCCAGCGCTACCGGGGCGTCACCAGCGTGCTCCGCGCGGGGCGTGACGGCGTGGCGCTGGGCATGCCGCGCTCGCTCGCGGTGGAGAACCGGCGCGGGCAGCCGCGCTTCCGCCCCGGCGCGCAGCACCGCTTCCTCGTGAGCTTCACGTCGCCGTTCAGCGGCCAGCGCATCACCCGCGCGGTGCTGGACCTGGGCGCGCGCGGGTTCGCCTTCCCCATCGACGCGTCGTGCGAGGTGCTGCCGGTGGGCTCGCAGCTGGACACCACGCTGCTGTTGCCGGACGGCGCGGAGGCGGCGTGCCGCGTGGAGGTGCGCTCGGTGGACGTCGTCCCGTTCGAGTCCCAGCATGATCAACGCCTGAGGCCCTACCGCTGCGGCGTGCGCATCCTGGACATGCCTCGCGCGGTGCGCGACGCCATCGTGGATGCATTCGTCTCCGCCCGGCAGCCCCAGGTGTGCGACGGCGCGGAGTTCCGCTTCCCGGACCTCTGGCGGATGATGGAGGACGCCCGCTACACCTTCCACCCGGACCACCCCTTCGGCGAGGAGTCCCGCGTCCTGCCCGTGCTGGAGGAGACGCACGCGCGGCTGGGGCGCGCGCGCGAACTGGGGCGCTCGCTCGTCTTCACGGACGCGCACCGGCCCCTGGGACACGTCAACGGCCTGCGCATGTACTCCGGCACGTGGCTGGTGCAGCACCTGGCCGTGATGCCGGGCTTCCGGCGCAGCGAGCAGATCTCCAGCGAGCTCACCTCGCTCGCCGTGGAGGTGGGGGAGGCGATGGAGGACGTGGAGTTCATCCGCTACATGTGGCGCACCGACAACCGGTGGCCGCACCGGCTGGGCACGTGGCTGGCGCGCGTCTTGGAGGGGCAGGGCCTGTGCCACCTGCGCCAGTTCCACTACCTGCGCGCGGACCTGACCCAGAATCGTGTCGTGGACGCGAGGGCGCTGCCGGCCGTGCGCGAGGCGACGCCGGCGGACCGCCGGTGGCTGGAGTCCTACCTGCGCCGCCGCGGGGAGATGGTGCGTCTGCTCAGCGAGGACCTGTGCGCGGACCCCGGCCCCGAGGCGCACCTGTTCGAGCGCTTCCGGGGCGCGGGCCTGCACCGCGAGCGGCGGATCTTCGTGGTGGACGGCGAGGCGGGCCCGCTCGCGCTGGCGCTCCAGGACGAGGCCACGCCGGGCCTGAGCCTCATCGAAGTCACCAACGGCTTCAACCTGGTGGTGGCGGACCGCGAGCACCCGCGCGCGACGGACGCGGTGGCGGCGCTGACGCTGCGGTGCATGGTGCACGCTCGCGAGCGCGGCCGGCGCTCGGCGCTGGGCCTCGTGGACGCGCTGGACGTGCCGGTGCTGCGCGAGCAGGGCTTCGTGGACCAGGGCCGCTTCTCCGACTGGACCTTCCACCGCTCCATGGTGCGCCGCTGGTGCGAGGCCTGGCGCTCGCTCTTCGAGCGGCAGTTCCCCATGCGGCGCATGAAGCGCCGCGCGGTCGTGTCGGCCGCGGCATCGCTCGAGAAGCAGGAGGCGCGATGATGTACCTCATGGAATCCGCGGACGAGGCCCGCCGCCTGTTGGAGCAGGAGCAGTCCCAGGACACGCGCGCGGTCCTGCGCCGCACGGGCCTCAAGCCGGGGGACCGCGTGCTGGACGCCGGCTGCGGCCCCGGCGGCATCTCGGAGTTGATGGCGGAGCTGGTGGGGGAGGGCGGCCACGTCACCGGCGTGGACCTGCACGAGGGCCGCGTCGCGGAGGCCCGGGCGCGCAACGCCCACCGCCCGCACCTGACGTTCCTCCAGGCGGACGTGCGCGCCACGGGCCTTCCCGCGGACGCGTTCGACTACGCGTGGAGCCAGTACGTCTTCGAGTACCTGCCCGACCGCGACCTGGCGCTCGCGGAGCTCATCCGCGTGACGCGGCCCGGAGGCCGGGTGGTGGTGTCCGACATCGACGGGCTGGGCTTCCAGAACTGGCCCTTCCCGGAGCACCTGCGCGCGGGCACCCAGCGCATCGTGGAGGCCCTGGCGTCGCACGGCTTCGACCTGTACGTCGGCCGCAAGCTGTTCTCCGAATTCCGCCGGGCGGGGCTCTCCGACGTGCGCGTCCACCTGATGCCCTTCTACCTCGCTCCGGGGGCCGCGGAGGCGCGGCTCGTGCGCGACTGGAAGACGCGCTTCGAGGCGCTGGCGCCGGTGGGCACGGCGGCCCTCGGCGGCCCCGAGGCCTACCAGTCGCACTGCGCCGACTTCCTGGCGATGCTCGAGGACCCGGAGGCCTTGAAGTACGCGGTGACGCTGGTCACCGAAGGAATGAAACCGTGACCCAACGCCTTCCGGCGGTGAAGGTGCAGGACGTGTCACCGGACAACGCCCCCGAGGTGAGCGTCCGGGCCACGTCCACGCTGCTGCTCTACTTCGAGCACCGCTACGGCGCGGAGCGGCTGAACAAGGTGTGGCGCGAGCATGGCTTCAGCCTGGGGCTGGAGTACATGCGCCAGCCCACCAACTACGTCTCGCTGCGCTTCCTCGAGCGCGTGGCGGCGGCGCTGCGCGAGGAGTCCGGCGACTCGCGCTTCATGCGCGAGGCGGGCCTCTTCACCGCGTCTCCGCAGGCGCTGGGCTTCGTCTTCTACATGCTGCGCGCCTTTGGTTCGCCCAAGGCCTGCTACAAGCAGACCATCGACTTCTCCCCCAGCTACAACCGCGTGGGGGCGTTCACGGTGGACCTGCTGGAGCACAAGCGGCTCAGGCTGTCCTACCGCAGCAGCATCCCGGAGCAGACCCGCAACATCTGCGAGCTGCGCATGGGCCAGTTCGCGTCCTTCCCCACCATCTGGGGCCTGGCGCCCGCGGAGGTGCGGGAGACGGAGTGCCAGGTGCTGGGCGGCGCGGCCTGCCGCTACCACCTCACCTGGACGGATCCCCCGGCGCTCTGGGGCCACTACCTGGGGCTGCTCCTGGGCATGGTGAGCGGGCTGCTGGCCACGCACCTGGGCTGGGGGGACGCGCTCTTCTCCGTGATGTCGCTGGGCACGGGCGGCTTCGCGCTGGGCGGCTGGCTGGACCGGCGGCGGGAGATCCAGCGCAAGGACGAGCTGCTCGCGGCGCAGGCCCAGGCGAACATGGGCTCGCTGCGCGAGCTCCAGCAGCGCTACGACGAGGTGTTTGGCAGCAACGTGGCGCTGGAGGACCGCGTCGTGGCCCGCACGCGCGAGCTGTCGGAGGCCAACGCGAAGCTGGAGGCGGCGCTCGTCAAGCAGCGCGAGCAGGACCGGCTGAAGACGGAGTTCTTCGACAACGTGAGCCACGAGCTGCGCACGCCGCTCACGCTCATCCTGCTGTCGCTGGACGCGCTCCAGAAGGAGCCGGAGTCGCTGCCCACGGTGGTGCGGCAGCACCTGGTGACGCTGGACCGGAGCACGCAGCGGCTCCTGCGCCTCATCGACAACCTGCTCAACCTGGCCCAGCTGGAGGCGGGCAAGGTGCGCCTGCGCTACCAGCCGCTGGAGCTGCACGCGTTCCTGACGTCCCAGCTGCTGCCCTTCCGCACCGTGGCGGAGAAGCAGGGGCTCACGCTCTCGCTGGAGGGGGGGCCGGTGTCGCCGGTGCACGTGGACGCGGAGCGGATTGAAGGCGTGTTCCACAACCTGGTCTCCAACGCGCTCAAGTTCACCCCGTCCGGCGGCAGCATCGCGGTGCGCGTGCGCGAGGACGACACGGACGTGCACGTGGAGGTGGCGGACACCGGGCAGGGCATCGCGGCCGCGGACCTGGCCGTCATCTTCGACCGCTTCGCCCAGGCGGACACGTCCGGCACGCGGCGCTTCGGAGGCAGCGGCATCGGCCTGGCGCTGGTGAAGGAGACGCTGGAGCTGCACGCGGGCGGCATCGAGGTGTCGAGCACGCCGGGGCAGGGCTCCAGCTTCCGCGTGCGGCTGCCCAAGGGCACGCAGCACCTGCGCGAGGAGCTGCGCGAGCGCCGCTCCACGGACCTGCCCACGCGCCGGGAGCGCCGCAGCTCCGGCCGCTTCGCCACCGTGCTGGCCGCCACCGTCGCCGGGGCGCAGCGCCCCACCGAGCCGCAGGACCACACGCGCGCGGACGCGAAGGCCCCGCGCATCCTGGTGGTGGAGGACGACGCGGAGATCCGCGCCTTCATCGCGGACATCCTCGCGCCCAGCTACCGGGTGCTGGAGGCCACCAACGGCGAGGAGGGCGTGCGGCGCGCGCTGGAGGAGCGGCCGGACCTGGTGGTGTCCGACGTGATGATGCCGGTGCTCTCCGGCCTCAACCTGCTGGTGCAGCTGCGCTCCCACGCGCAGACGGTGGACATGCCCGTCATCCTGCTCACCGCGCGCCAGGAGGTGTCCGCCAAGGTGGAGGCCCTGGGCGCGGGCGCCAATGACTACCTGGGCAAGCCCTTCAGCCCGCGCGAGCTGCTGGCGCGCGTGGAGACGCAGCTGCGCCTGCGTGAGGCGGCCGTGCGCGCGGCGGAGAACGAGCGGCTGGCGGCCATCGGCCTGCTCACCTCCGGCTTCGCGCACGAGGTCCGCAACCCCCTCAACGGGCTGATGAACGCGCTCATCCCGCTGAAGGAGGTCATCCAGGGGAACCCGACGGGCGCCGACCCCAGCGTGGGCCCGGCGATGCTGGAGGTGATGGAGGAGTGCGGCCAGCGCATCCGCCACCTGGCGGAGTCGCTGCTGTCCTTCGTGCGCACGGCGGAGAAGCCGGTGGCGGTGCGGCTGGACGCGGCGCTCGACTCCACGCTCAGCGTGCTGGGCTGGCGGATCCCTCCGGGCATCGTGGTGGAGCGCGCCTACCACTGCGCGAACCCCATCTGGGGGGACCCGGGCACCCTCAACCAGGTGTGGCTCAACCTCCTGGACAACGCCCTGCGCGCGGTGGGCGACACGGGCCGCGTGCGGGTGGAGACGTCACAGGAAGGGGACGAGGCGCTCGTCACCATCGCGGATACGGGCGTGGGCATCCGCCCGGAGGACCTGGAGCGGCTCTTCCAGCCCTTCTTCTCCACCCGCGCCGCGGGCGAGGGCACCGGCCTGGGCCTGGCGCTCAGCCGCCGCATCGTCCTGCAGCATGGCGGCCGCATCCACATCTCCAGCGAGATGGGGAAGGGCACGCGCGTGGAGGTCCGGCTGCCCCTGCGGCCGGCGCACGCGGAGCCCCTGGCCTCCACCCCCACCACCGGTGCGAGTCGCGGCCGGTGGTCGCGGCGCCTCGGCTGACGCGCCCGGCCACGAACGCGGAGGGCGCGGGGGGCTGGCGGGCCGCTCGCGCAGGGAGCGGGAATTCCCCAGGACGCAGGGTGTCCTCTGTCCTCGCCCGGGCCGAGACTCCTGTTACAGTCGCGCGACTTTTCGTTTCCCTCCCAAGAATCCGCACGAGGAACTCACGGCATGCAAAGCACCGTCGCCGCGGGCGAGGCCCGCAAGGGGCATCCCCCGGGCCTCTACCTGTTGTTCGCCACCGAGATGTGGGAGCGCATGTCCTATTACGGCATGCGCGGCCTGCTGGTGCTCTTCCTCACCGACAAGGTGCGGGGCGGCTTTGGCTGGTCCACGGCGGATGCGCTGAGCCTGTACGGCACGTACACCGGCCTCGTGTACCTGACGCCCATCCTGGGCGGCTACATCGCGGACCGCTTCATCGGCCAGCGCAAGGCGGTGCTGATGGGCGGCGTGCTGATGGTCATCGGCCACCTGCTGCTGGCGCTCCCGGGAATCCCCATCTTCTACACGGGCCTGGGCTTCCTCATCATTGGCAACGGCTTCTTCAAGCCGAACATCTCCACCATGGTGGGCGGGCTGTACCCCGCGGGTGACGGCCGGCGCGACGGTGCCTTCACCATCTTCTACATGGGCATCAACCTGGGCGCGGTGCTGGGCAACTTCATCTGCGGCACGCTGGGGGAGCGCGTGGGCTGGCACTGGGGCTTCGGCTCCGCCGGCGTGGGCATGACGCTGGGCGTGCTCGTCTTCGTGGCGCTGGGCAAGCGCTTCCTGGGCAACGTGGGGATGGAGCCCGCGCCGCGCCCCACGCCCGCCCAGACGCCGACGGTGAATGGCAAGCGCCGCGCGTTCTCCCGCGAGGAGTGGGACCGCATCATCGTCATCCTCATCATCGCGATGTTCGTGGTGGCGTTCTGGACGGGCTTCGAGCAGGCGGGCGGCCTGATGAACCTCTACACGGACCAGAAGGTGGACCGCTCGATGTTCGGCTGGGAGGTGCCCACCACCTGGTTCCAGAACTTCAACTCCGTCTTCATCGTGACGCTGGCGCCCATCTTCGCGATGGTGTGGAGCTCGCTGGCGGCGAAGGGCAAGGACCTGAGCATCCCGGTGAAGATGTCCCTGGGGCTCATCTTCCTGGCGGTGGGCTTCGCCTTCATGCTGGGCGCCTCCAAGGAGAGCGCCGCGGACGGCAAGGCGGCGGCGTGGTGGGTCATCATGGCGTACCTCTTCCACACCATGGGCGAGCTGTGCCTGTCGCCGGTGGGCCTGTCCATGGTGAGCAAGGTGGCGCCCCAGCGCGTCACCTCCGCGATGATGGGCGTGTGGTTCCTGGCGAACGCGGTGGCCAACAAGCTGTCCGGCGTGCTGGGGGGCTACTCGGAGAAGATGGGTGAGTTCAGCGTGTTCCTCACCATCGTCATCGGCGCGGGCCTGTCGGGCGTCATCCTGCTGTTCCTCGCCCCCATGCTGAAGCGGATGATGCACGGCACGGACGAGGTGACGCCCGCGGCGGCGCCCACGCACCAGGAAGGCACCGTCCACCCGGCCACCTGAGCCGGGCAGGGCAGTCCTGCTGGAGCACGAACGCCGGAGCGCCCCCAGGGTGCTCCGGCGTTTTTCATGGGGCCCGGGGGCCCTGCACGCCCGCTCCCGCGTGGGTATCGATTCCTGGAGCCCATGCGGATCCAAATCGGAAAGAGCCGCTCGCTGGATTGCGCCGTCGCGGCGCGGGAGGCGGGCCAGGAGGCGCTGCGCGGCGCGGACGCGCCCACCTTCGCCCTCGTGCTGTGCACGGACCAGTACGACGCGGTGGCGCTGGCGTCCGCCGTTGGCGCGGAGCTCGGGGACATCCCCTGGGCCGGGTGCTGCGCGGCGGGCGTCTTCGCGGGGACGGAGCTGATGCTCCAGGGCCTGGTCATCGCGCTCTTCCGCGGCGATGACTTCCGCGTCGGCGTGGGGATGGGCGGGCCGGTCAGTGAGACCCCCAGGGCAGCCGGGCGCGCGGCGGTGGCGGAGGCCGTCAGCAAGCTGCCTCCCAAGCCGCCCGGATACCGGCGCACGCTGTTCGTCCTGCCGGACGCGCTGAGCGGCAACTCGACGGAGGTCGTGCGCGGGGCTCAACAGGAGGCGGGCGCGGGCATCCGGTGGGCGGGGGGCGGAGCGGGCAACAACGTCCGGTTCGTGAAGACGGCCCAGTTCACGCAAGGGCGCGCCTACCAGGACCAGGTGGTCGTGATTGCCTTTGACGCCCTGGCGCCGTTCGGCGTGGGCATCCAGCACGGCTGGTCTCCGTATGGGCCGCCCTCGCAGGTCACCAGGTCTCGCGGATCGACCGCCGTCGAGCTCGATTACGAGCGCGCCTTCGAGGTCTACCGGCACACGGCCGAGAGCCGGGGAGACCCCCTGGATGCGCGGAGCTTTCCCCTCTTCGCGATGACCCACCCGCTGGGGATTCCCCAGGCCAATGGCGAGTTCGTGATCCGCGACCCCCTGTCCGTCGAACCCGACGGTTCGGTGCGCTTCATCGCCGAGGTCCCTGACGGCTCCCTGGTCCGCGTCATGGAGGGCAAGCGCGCGGACCTGCTCGACGCCGCGGCCAGTGCCGCCACCCTGGCCCGGGAGGCAACCCCTGGCGCGGTGGGCGGCGCGGTGGTGTTCGATTGCGTCTCCCGGTACCTCCTCCTGGGCGAGGGCGTCCGGGAGGAGCTTTCACGGTTCCAGGAGGCGCTCGGAGAGGGCGTCCCGGTCGTGGGCTGCCTGACCCTGGGCGAGGTGGGGGCCATGGGCGGTGGCGTTCCCCAGTTCCACAACAAGACCGCGGTGGTGGTCGCCCTGCCCGGATGAGGGAGTGAGGTGGCGCATGGCGGACCACGGCGCGGACGGGGACCACAAGCTCACCGAGGAGCGGCTCGCGCTGCTGAGCGTGCTGCAGGAGCTCACCGTCGCGGCGCTCGACCTGCTGGATCCCCACAAGCCCGCCGACGACTTCCTGGACCGCGTCGCGGAGCGGCTGGGGTGCGTGGTTGCCCTCTGGCTCCAGGCGGATGCGCGGGGGCAGGTGGGGCTGCTGGGCTCCAGCGGACTGTCCTCGGCCTCCCGCCAGCTCCCGATTCCGGGGCGGCCTCCGCGCCCCGGGCCGCCAGCGCCCCTCTGGGGCGACCTGCCCTATCCGGAGCTGGACTCGCCGGGGCTCGTGCGGTGGTCCGTGCCCATTGGCGAGGCCGGGGCCCCGGCCAGCTTGCTGCTGCTGTACTTCGACCGCGAGCCGCACCTGCCGCGGCAATACCGGGGCATGGTGGACCGGCTCGGGGGCGTGCTCCGCACCGCGCTCGTCCACCGGCAGCTCTTCGCGCGGACCCTGGACAGCGAGCGCGCGCTCCAGCACGAGCGGGACTTCAGCTCGGCGGTCCTGGATACGGCCCGCGCGCTGGTCGTCGTCCTGGATCCCGAAGGGCGGATCGTCCGCTTCAACCGGGCGTGCCAGGAGATGACGGGCTACTCCTTCGAGGAGCTGCGCGGCGCGTATTTCTGGAAGCGGCTCCAGCCGCCGGAAGAGGCCGCGCGGGTCGAGGCGAACTTCGCCGTGCTCGCGGCCGGGCGGGGGTTCGAGCAATCCGAGAACCACTGGCTGACACGCAAGGGAGAGCGCCGCCTCATCTCCTGGTCCAGCAACGTCCTGCGAGGCGAGTCGGGCGCGATTGAGTACGTCATCGGCACCGGCATCGACATCACCGAGCAGCGCCGGGCCGAGGAGGAGCGCGACCAGACCTTCCAGCGTGAGCAGCAGGCGCGCGCCAGGGCCGAGGAGCAGGAGGTGCGGTCCGCGTTCCTGGCGGAGGCCTCCGGGCTGCTCACCGGCTCGCTCGCCCCCGAGGACGCGCTGCGCAGCGTGGCCGCGCTGACCGTCCACCGGTTCGCTGACTGGTGCGCGGTGGATCTCCGGGACGGAGGGCACTCCTTCCAGCGCATCACCGAGGCCCGCTCCGAGGCGCTGCGCGCCACCGCGCCTTCGCGGATGCACTGCGCGCTGCCCGACCTGGAGGCCGAGCATGGCCCGGGACGGGTGCTGCGCCTGGGCGAAGCGGAGTTCTGCCCGGACGGATGCGCCTCCATGTCCCTGGGCTGCGTCCGGGACGCAGAGGGCCTGTCCGAGGTCGTCGAGTTCCAGTCCTGGATCTCCGTGCCGCTGCTCGCCCGGGAGCATGCGCTCGGCGCGCTCACGCTCGCGCGCATGAAGGGCGGCGGCCCGTATGGTCCAGCGGACCTGGCCCTCGCGCAGGAGCTGGCCCGCCGCGCGGCGATGGCGCTGGACAACGCCCGCCTCTATCAGCAGGCCCAGCTGGCGATTGGCCTCCGGGATGAGTTCCTCTCCATTGCCTCCCATGAGCTGAAGACCCCCGTCACGTCGCTCCAGCTGTCGGTGCAGGGGCTGCTGCGCCTGGGCCGGACCGGCGCGCTGCGGACCGCGCCGGTGGAGGCCGTCACGCATTCACTCGAGGTCATCGAGCGCCAGGCGAAGCGGATGGCGAAGCTCGTCAACACGCTGCTGGACGTGTCCCGCATCCACGCCGGCCGGCTCGAGCTCGAGTTCGAGGAGGTGGACCTGGCCGCGCTGGTCCGGGACGTCGCGGCGCGCTTCACCCAGGAGCTGGCCACGTCGGGGACCCGGCTCCAGGTCCACGCCGACACGGCGATGCCGGGCGAGTGGGACCGGTCGCGGTTGGATCAGATCATCACCAACCTGCTCTCGAACGCCATCAAGTACGGCGAAGGAAGGCCCATTGAGGTCCGGGTGGAGGGGGACGCCGTGACGGCCCGCCTGTCGGTCCGGGATCAGGGCATCGGCATCCCGGCGGAGCGGCACGCGCGCATCTTCCGGGCCTTCGAGCGCGCGGTGTCGTCGCGCCACTATGGAGGCCTGGGGCTGGGCCTCCACATCGTGAACCAGCTCGTCGAGAGGCTGGGGGGCTCGGTCCGGGTCGAAAGCGAGGCGGGGCAGGGCGCCACCTTCACGGTGGAGCTGCCCCGCCGGGGGCCGCATGCGTCTCCCCCGGCGGACCTGACGATGCAGGTGGGGCCCTAAGCCGGCTTGGGCTCCACCGCGGGGGTGCGGGCGTCGAGGGGGGCCTGCGCGTCCGACTGGTAGTAGTCCCGCACCACGTAGCGGCGGGCCACCAGCGCCATGCCCACGCCGGCCGCCGCGGCCAGCGCCGCGTAGAAGAAGAACTGCGCGGAGCCCGTGAAGACGTTGAGCGCCGCGGCGATGGCCACCGCCACGTTCGCCAGCGTGTTCGTCACCAGCCACACACTCTGGACGGTGCCCTTCATCTCCCGCGGGGCCTGCGTGTACGCGAACTCCAGGCCCGTGGTGGACACGAGGATCTCCGCCACCGTCAGCACGATGTACGGCAGCAGCTGCCACGCGATGTTCAGCGTCGTGCCGCCCTCCATGGCCACCTGGAAGAAGCCCGCGATGACGAACGACACCGCGCCGATGATGAGGCCCATGGGCATGCGCCGGAGCGGCGTCAGCTCCCAGCCCCACCGCTGGAAGGCCGGATAGACGACCGCCGTCAGGAAGGGGATGAGCAGCATCACCAGCATGGGGTTGATGAACTGCATCTGGCTGGGCTGGAACACCAGGCCGCCCACGTTCGGATCCATGGACCGCGCCTGCACCACCCACGTGGACGCCTTCTGATCAAAGAGCATCCAGAAGAAGGGCACGAAGGGCAGCAGCAGCGCGGACACCCGGAACACCGCCTTCACGCCCTCCACCGCGTCCGCCGGGTGCTCGGCCTTCGCCCGGTCCAACCAGCCGCCGCCCTGCACGGGCCTTCCGCGGAACGCGCTGGCCACCACCTTGAAGAACGAGTGCGGGTTGGGGCCCGTGGGCGGCACCAGCACGTAGTGCTTGCGGCCCGCCCAGAAGATGACCGTCGCCAGGAACATCAGGATGCCCGGCACGCCAAAGGCCACCGCCGGGCCGAACTTCGTCATCAGCAGCGGGACGAACAGCGACGCGAAGAACGACCCGAAGTTGATGGTCCAGTAGAAGATGGCGAAGACCTTCTTCACCAGGTGCTTGTTCTTCTCCGTGAACTGGTCTCCCACCATCGCGGACACGCACGGCTTGATGCCGCCACTGCCAATCGCGATGAGCGTCAGGCCCGTGTAGAAGCCCGTGGCGTTGTCCTCGAAGAGCGCCAGGCACGCGTGCCCGCCGCAGTACACGAGGCTCAGCACGAAGATGGTGTGGAACTTCCCGAAGAAGCGGTCCGCCAGGTAGCCGCCAATGAGCGGGAAGAAGAACACCCCCGCCATGAACAGGTGCATCAGGCTCTTCGCCTGGGCCTCCCGCGCCCCCGTCTCCGGCACGTGCGTGCGCAGCAGGTAGTCGATGAAGAACACCGTGAGGATGTTCCGCATCCCGTAGAAGCTGAAGCGCTCACAGGCCTCGTTCCCGATGATGTAGGGAATCTGGGGCGGGAAGCGCTGGGCGGTGGGGGCGGTCGAGGTCTCGGCCATGCCCCCACCCTACCGGGCCCTCTCAGGCCGCGTCCACGCGCTTGCCAATGCGCGCCCGGCGCGACTTGCCCAGCACGTGCTTGAGGTAGCGGCCGGTGTGGCTGGCCTCCACCTTCGCCACGTCCTCCGGCGTGCCGGTGGCCAGGATGTTGCCGCCGCCCGAGCCGCCCTCCGGCCCCAGGTCGATGAGCCAGTCCGCGCTCTTGATGACGTCCAGGTTGTGCTCGATGACGAGCACGCTGTTGCCCGCCTCCACCAGCCGGTTGAGCACGGAGAGCAGCTTGCGGATGTCCTCGAAGTGCAGGCCCGTGGTGGGCTCGTCCAGGATGTAGAGCGTGCGGCCGGTGGCCACCCGGGCCAGCTCCCGGGCGAGCTTGATGCGCTGCGCTTCACCGCCGGACAGGGTGGGGGAGGGCTGGCCCAGCCGCAGGTAGCCCAGGCCCACGTCGGTGAGCGTCGTCAGCACGCGCAGGATGTCCTTGTGCGCGCTGAAGTGGTCCACCGCCTCGCGCACGCTCAGGTCCAGCGTCTCCGCGATGTTCTTGCCCTTGTAGCGCACGCGCAGCGTGGCCTCGTTGAAGCGCTTGCCGTTGCAGACCTCGCAGGGGACGTACACGTCCGCGAGGAAGTGCATCTCCACCAGCTTCACGCCGTCGCCCTCGCACGCCTCGCAGCGGCCGCCCTTGATGTTGAAGCTGAAGCGGCCCGGGCCGTACCCGAACGTGCGGGCCTCCGGCGTCATGGCGAACACCTCCCGGATGGCGTCGAACACCTTGGTGTACGTGGCCGGGTTGCTGCGCGGTGTGCGGCCAATGGGCCGCTGGTCGATGTCGATGACCTTGTCCAGGTGCTCCAGGCCCTTGATGGACTTGTGCTTCCCCATGGGCTCGCGGCTGTCGTAGAGCGCGCGCGCCAGCGCCGGGTACAGGATTTCGTTGATCAGCGTGGACTTGCCCGCGCCGGACACGCCCGTCACCGCCGTGAAGATGCCCAGCGGGATGTCCGCGTCCACGTTCTTCAGGTTGTTCTCCGTCGCACCCACGATGGAGATCTGATGCTTGGGGTTCACCGGGCGGCGCGACTCGGGGACTTCAATCTCCTGGCGCCCGGAGAGGTACGCGCCGGTGAGGCTCTGCTCGTCCGCCATCACCTGCTTGGGCGTGCCCTGGGCCACCACCTGTCCGCCCAGCTCGCCCGCGCCGGGACCGAAGTCCACCAGGTAGTCCGCCTCCTCCATCGTCTCCTCGTCGTGCTCCACGACGATGACGGAGTTGCCCAGATCCCTCAGGCGCTTGAGCGTGGCCAGCAGCTTGCCGTTGTCGCGCTGGTGCAGGCCGATGGAGGGCTCGTCCAGGATGTAGATGACGCCCGTCAATTCGCTGCCCATCTGCGACGCCAGCCGGATGCGCTGGCTCTCACCGCCGGACAGCGTGGACGCGGTGCGGTCCAGCGTGAGGTAGCCCAGGCCCACGTCCACCAGGAAGGACAGGCGGCTGCGGATCTCCTTGAGCAGCTCCTGGGCGATCTTCTCCTCCTGCGCGCTCAGCCCCAGCTGCGTCAGGAACGTCCGCGCCTCCGTGATGGTCATCCGGCTCAGGTCCACCAGCGTGCGCTGGTGCACCTTCACCGCGCGGCTCTCCGGGCGCAGGCGCTCGCCCTTGCAGGACGGGCAGGGCTTGTCGCTGAAGTACTTCTGCAGCTCCGCCTTGCGCGCCTCCGACGTCGTCGTCTTGAAGTTGCGCATGGTGCGGGCGAGCAGGCCCTCCCACTCCATGTCGTACTGGCCGTTGTCGCCCCACTGCACGGTGAAGGACTTGCCCTTCGCGCCGTTCATCAGGACGTCCTTCTCCCGCTTGGACAGCTTCGCGTACGGCACGTCCAGGTCGATCTTGAACGCCGCCGCCAGGCTCTCCACGAAGTCCGCCGTCCAGCCCTCGCCGCGGTTCATGCCGCTGGCCCACGGTTCAATCGCGCCGTCGCGGATGCTGCGGCTCTGGTCCGGCACCAGCAGATCCGGGTCCATCTCCGGACGGGTGCCCAGGCCGTTGCAGTCCGTGCACATGCCCAGCGGGTTGTTGAAGGAGAACGACGCCGGCGTGAGGTCCCCGAAGGACAGGCCGCACGCGGGGCACGCGTTCAGCTCGCTCATCACGCGGTCGGAGGAGAGCGTGCCCTTCTCATCCGTGATGATCAGCGTGCCCTTGCCCTCGCGCAGCGCGGTCTCCACGGAGTCCGTCAGGCGCGTGCGCAGGTCCGGCTTCAACACCAGCCGGTCGATGATGAGCGCGATGTCGTGCTTGGACTTCTTGTCCAGCTCGATGCGCTCCTCCAGCTCGCGCACCTTGCCGTCCACGCGCGCGCGGGAGAAGCCGCGCTTCTGGGCCTCGGCCAGCAGGTCCTTGTGCTCGCCCTTGCGGTTCGTGACGATGGGCGCCAGCACCTGGAGCTTGGTGCCCGCCGGCAGCTTCATGATTTCGTCGACGATCTGCTGGGCGCTCTGCTTGCCCACCTTGCGGCCGCACTGGGGGCAGTGCTGCACCCCGATGGAGGCGTAGAGCACGCGCAGGTAGTCGTGCACCTCCGTGACGGTGCCCACCGTGGAGCGCGGGTTGTTGCTGGCCGCCTTCTGCTCGATGGAGATGGTGGGGGACAGGCCGCGCAGCGTGTCGTAGCGGGGCTTCTCCATCTGCCCCAGGAACTGGCGCGCATACGAGGAAAGGCTCTCCACGTAGCGGCGCTGGCCCTCCGCGTAGAGCGTGTCGAACGCGAGCGAGCTCTTCCCAGAGCCCGACACGCCGGTGAACACCACGAGCTTCTTCTTCGGGATGTCCAGGGAGACGGTCTTGAGGTTGTGCTCCCTGGCACCGCGGATGGAAATGACGTCGGGCTCGGACATGGGGGCGCGCTTTATCACTGAAAGGGTGTTCCGGTGCACGCAAAGGCGCACGACGGGCGAGGTCTGCTGAAAACACCCGGCGGCCCCGCCCGCATCCCACGGCCCGGGCGGGCACGCGGCCGTCCTGCGCGCCCCACTCGTCCCTGCGCGAAGTCTCACGACCCCCGAGGGCAGGAGGTCGGTGTGGCATCCACCGTTTGCGAAGCTTTTGCAGTCGCTTCCACGAAACGTGGAATCTCAGGTTTTACCCGTTAAAGGCCGCTCCCCAGCGTGGGCGCCCGTTTGCCGTGTTGGCGGCGTGACGGAGCCACGTTGGGGCGTCCAGGCACCAGGGTTGCACCTTTCTACGCCGGCCGGATCCACGTGCAGTGCTGTGTGGGGGGACACCGGTGCCGTGTGTAGGAAGGACGGGACTCTGTATGCGTGGACTCCGATGGTTGTTGCTGGCGGTGGCGGTGGCGGCGGGGACGGGGTGTGAGCGGCCCCATTCGCAGCAGGCGCGCACGGGCTTCGCCGCACGGCCGGAGCTCCTGGAGTTCGGCGCCGCGGCGGTGGGGCGCACCAAGACGATGACGCTGCGGCTGGCGAACGAGGGGCGCGCGTCGTACCGCGTGGAGGGCGCGCGCGCGTCGCTGCCCAACGTCACCATCACCGCGTTCGAACCCTTCACGCTGACGGCCGGCGCGGAGCACGAGCTTGAAGTGCGCTTCACGCCCGACGTGGAGGGCGCGGTGCAGGGGCAGCTGGAGGTCTTCACGGACGCCTCCGGCGGCGCGGCGACGCAGGTGCCCGTCAGCGGGCGCGGCGTGAAGGCGCTGGTGGAGGTGCCGGAGACGTCGCTCGACTTCGGCAACGTGAACCTGGGGCTGGTGGAGATGCGCGAGGTGACGGTGCGCAACCCCTCCGACGTGGAGAGCCCGCTGGTGCTGTCCGTGGAGGGCCCGGACGCGGACGAGTTCTCCGCCGGGTCGGGGCTGCCGTCCACGCTGGGGCCGCACGAGACGCGCAAGGTGCCGGTGGCCTTCAGCCCGGTGCGGCTGGGCAACGCGGAGGCGGCCCTGCGCGTCGCCGTGTGCGACGGCTGCGAGCCCGCGGAGGTGCGGCTGACGGGCACCGGGGTGGCCAGCGCGCTGGAGGTGACGCCGCTGCGCGTGGACTTCGGCCGGGTGGCGGTGGGCGCCACCGCCGAGGAGCGCATCACCGTGCGCAACCAGGGCACCGAGCCGCTCAGCTACAAGGGCGCGTCGCTCCTGGAGGACCCGTCCGGCGTGTACAAGGTGGTGAGCTCGCCCGCGCTCCCCAACGACCTGCTCCTGCCGGGCGCGGCGGTGGAGCTGCGCGTGGCCTTCACGCCCGCGGCTTCCGGCCGGGTGCGTGACGGCCGCGTGGAGGTGGCCGTGCGCAAGCCCCAGACGACGTCGCCCGGCCCCAAGGTGACGCTGACGGGCGAGGGCGGCGCGTCGTGCGTGGAGGTGACGCCCGCGCACCTCAACTTCGGGGCGGTGGCCTTCGGCATGATGGCCACGCGCGACGTCACCGTGCGCAACCGCTGCCGCGACGAGGCCACCGTCACCGGGCTCCAGCTCACCACGCAGGCGGGGGGCTACTTCACGCTCGCGCAGGCGCCCTCCAGCCAGCCGATCGCGCCCGGGGGCACGCTGAAGGTGGGCGTCACCTTCAACCCCCGCGCGGGTGCGAATGGCCAGAGCCAGGGACAGCTGGCCGTCACCTCCAGCCAGCGCGGCTCCACCGCCACGGATGGCGTGACGCTGTCCGGCGAGGGCAAGGTCTTCGCGCCGTGCGAGTACGCGCTGCCGTCGGTGCTGGACTTCGGCCAGGTGCCGGTGGGCTCGGAGGTGGCGCTGGGGGTGACGCTGAAGAACACCGGCACGGAGGCGTGCTTCCTGGCGGCGCTCCAGCTGGCGTCCGGCTCCGACCCCGCCTTCCGCGCGGCCCCGGTGGCCAACAGCGTGCTGGCGCCCGGCAAGAAGGCCACGCTCCTCGTGCGCTTCAAGCCTTCGGACGTGGGGGAGTTCCAGGGGCTCGCGGAGGGCTGGGTGAGCCACCCCACCCGGGGCCACCCGATGGTGAACCTGGTGGGCACGGGCGTGCAGGGGTGCTTCTCCGTGCAGCCCACCACGGTGGACTTCGGCATCAGCCGGCTGGCGTGCGGCGCGCGCACCCGCGAGTTCATGGCCTACAACGACTGCACCGGGGCGGTGACGGTGACGGGCCTGAAGGTGGAGCAGCCGGGCCAGGAGTTCGCGGTGTCCGGCGCGCTGCCGGCCACGATTCCGGCGGGCGGGCGGGTGAAGCTCACCGCGACGTACGCGCCCGCGGAGGAGGGGCAGGACGCGGCGACGGTGCGCTTCACGCTGAAGGACGGCGCCGTCTACAGCGCGGGCCTGACGGGGCGGGGCCTGGTGAAGACGGATCAGACGGACCACTTCGTCCAGCAGGCGGAGGCGCGCGTGGACGTGCTCTTCGTCGTGGACAACTCGGGCTCCATGATGGAGGAGCAGCAGAGCCTGGGAGAGAACTTCGCGGCCTTCCTGTCCGCGGCCACCGCCGCGAAGGTGGACTACCGCATCGGCGTCACCACCACCGGCCTGGATCCGTCCCCCGGCGGCTGGTCCGAGTGCCCCGGCGGCGCGCAGGGCGGTGAGAACGGGCGCCTGTTCCCCGTGGACGGCTCCAGCCCGCGCATCATCACGCCGGAGACGCCCAACGCGGCCGCCGTCTTCGCCAACAACACGAACGTGGGCGTGTGCCACTGGAACGAGCAGGGCCTGGACGCGGCCTACCGCGCGCTGTCCGACCCCTTGCTCTACAACCTGGATGACCCGCGCACGCCCCAGCCCAACGACGGCAACGGCGGCTTCCTGCGCGAGGACGCGAAGCTGACCATCATCGCGCTGTCGGACGAGGAGGACTTCAGCTCGCAGCCGGTGTCCTTCTACGAGACGTACTTCCTGGCCCTGAAGGGGAATGATCCGTCCAAGGTGAGCTTCAACGCCGTGGTGGGCCCGGAGGATTTGACGACCTGCACCACGGCCAGCAGCTCCGGCACCCGCTACATGGAGCTGGCCCACAAGCTCAACGGCGTGGTGGACAGCATCTGCACGCCCAACTGGGCCGCGTCGCTGGAGAAGCTGTCGGAGAGCGCCTTCGGGCCCAACCGCGCCTTCTCCCTGACGGAGGTGCCCTCGGACCCCGGCGCCATCCGGGTCCGGGTGGACGGGGCGCCGGTGACGGCCGGCTGGTCCTATGACGCGCGCGCGAATGCCGTCATCTTCGAGCGGCTGCGCGCCCCGGCCCCGGGTGCCGTGGTGGACGTCACCTATCCGCTGGGTTGCCCGTAGCCGGGGCGGCCATTCGTCCGTCACCGGAAAGAGACAGGGACGGATGGCTCGACAGGGCGGGGCGGGAGGCCTTGAGTGAAGGATATGTCGCAGGACTCCCTCCTCGTCGCCGCGCTGGGTGACATCCATGGCCGCTTCCACCGGGTGGAGGCGTGGCTGGACGCGCTGGAGCAGGCGCGCGGCCGGCGGGTGGACTTCGTGCTGGCGGTGGGGGACGTGGAGGCCTTCCGCCACGCGGACGACCACCGGCGCAAGGCCGCCAAGCGCTCCATGCCCGCCGAGTTCGCCGAGTACGCGGACGGCGTCCGCCGCGTGAAGCGCCCGCTGTATTTCATTGGCGGCAACAACGAGGACTTCGAGGCGCTGCACGACCTGCCGGAGGGCGGGGAGCTGGCCCCGGACGTCCACTACCTGGGCCGCGCGGGGCTGCGCACCCTGGGGCCGCTGCGCGTGGCGTATCTGTCCGGCATCCACGCGCCGCGCTTCATCGACCAGCCGCTCAAGCGCCCCACGTCGCTGGATACGGCGAAGCAGGCGGGCTACTTCCGCACGCCGGAGGTGGAGCGGGTGTCGCAGGCGCGGGACGTGGACCTGCTCCTGGTGCACGAGTGGCCCCGGGGCATCGTGCAGAAGGCCCGCGACGAGCGCCTGGGCCCCGCGCGCCCGCTGCCCTCGCCGTGGATTGGCAACCCGGTGACGCGCAAGCTGGTGGACGCGGTGCACCCGAAGTGGGTGCTCTGCGGCCATTCCCACAAGCCGTTCGCCGTGGCGCTGGACGCGCACGGGCGCACGCTGTCGCGCGTGGCGTGCCTGGACCAGGCCGCGCGGCCGGACACCGCCGTCTTCTGGCTGGAGTTCGAGGGGCGCGAGGCCCAGCGCGCCGGCTGGGGCGTGTCCGGGGTCGCCGCCTGGCAGGCGGGACAGCGCTGGGGGATGCACACGCTGCCGCCCGTGGCGCCGGAAGGGGCGGCGGGCGGCGTGCCCGCGGACAACGGCGCTACAGCTTGACGACGTCCAGGCCCTTTCGCGGCAGCTCCACGCGGAACTCCGTGTAGGGGCCGGCGCCGGAGAGCACCTCCACGCCGCCCTGATGCGCGTGGATGATCTGCTGGACGATGTAGAGCCCCAGGCCCAGCCCTTCCCGCCGGCCCCGGCGCTGCTGGCCGCCGCGGAACGGGTCGAAGAGGACGGGCAGCAGGTCCGCTGGAATCACGCCCATGTTGGTGACGGTGAAGCGCAGGGCGTCGTCGCGCGTGCCGTCCACGCGGATGCGCACGGGCTCCGCGGCGTCGCCGTGCTGGAGCGCGTTGCCGATGAGGTTGGAGGCCACCTGCGCCAGCCGGTCCGCGTCCCAGTCCCCCACGAGGTCGCCGTCCTGCTGCACCTCGATGCGGTGGCGCGGCCACGCTGTCTGGTGCTCCTGCACCATGCGCTGCACCAGCTGGCCGAAGTCCGTCTCCCCCCGGCGCAGCGGGATGCCGCCCGCCAGCCGCGCGCGCGCCAGGTCGAGCACGTCCTCGATCATGCGGCTCATGCGCTTGCCGGCGGCCATCATCCGCGCGGCCGTCTTCTTCACGGCCTCGTCCTCCGAGCGGCGCTGGAGCAGGTCCGCCGCGGTGAGGATGGCGGACAGGGGATTGCGCAGGTCGTGGCCCAGCACCGCGGTGAACATCTCGTTGAGGCGCAGGGTCTCCGCGAGCGTGTCCAACTGCTGCGCCAGCTGCTGCTTCTGGCGGTGCACCTGGAAGAAGACCTCCGCCTTGGTGCGCAGCGCCTGGGCCTCCAGCGGCTTGTAGAGGAAGTCCACCGCGCCGGCCTCGTAGCCCTTGAAGGTGCGCCGCGGGTCGCCCGTGCCCGCGGTGACGAACATGATGGGCACGTCGCGGGTGCGCTCGGAGCCGCGCATCAGCTCCGCCAGTTCGAAGCCGTCCATCTCCGGCATCTGCACGTCCACGAGCGCGAGCGCGAACTCGTGTTGCAGCAGCAGCTCCAGGGCCTCCGCGCCAGAGCGGGCGCAGTGCACCTCCACGTCGTCGCGCCGCAACACGGCGGAGAGCGCCAGGAGGTTCTCCTCCAGGTCATCGACGAGCAGGCACTTCACCCGGGAGGCCACGGGCAGGGGCTCCTTGCTGAGGACGGACAGCTCAGATAGCACCGCCACCTCCCCATGCCCGGAAGACAGCGGGCATCTGTTCAAGAGGAAGCACGAAATCCACGGCCCGCGCCGTGAGCGCCGCCTGGAGCATGGCGGGAGAGCGAACCGCGGAGGGCGTCTGCGCCAGGGTGACGCCGCCCAGGCGCGACGCGCGGGGGCCTTCGCGAGGGGTGGGCTCATGGGCACCACCCCGGAGCGCACGGAAGAAGGGCAGCCAGGATGGAGCGCACGGAGGGACCCGGTCGACGAAGGTGAACGGGTGGACCCACATGTCAGGCGCGTGCGTCCGGAAGCCGAGAGGCCGAAGTGCCTGGTTGTGCGCGCCCGGTGGAGGCGTGTGGCTACGTGCGGCTAGAAGGCGCCGGACAGGCCGACCATCTGCGCTCCCAGCATCGGGTTGAGGGACACCGAGGAGTGGCGCGTGGCCGAGGGTGAAGCGTCCTCCACGCGGCCGTGCAGGAGCAGGGGCACGGCGACGCCGAACGCCGTGCCCAGCACGGCGCCGGTGAGGACGTCGGAGAGGTAGTGCTTGTCCGCGCCCATGCGCAAGAGGCCCACGGAGGCGGCGACGGGCAGGCCCACGCCCCAGATGACGGCCTGGTGCTTGTAGCCGCGCATCGCGGCGACGGTGCCGGCGGAAGCGACCAGGGAGAAGGCCAGGTTGGTGTGGCCGCTGTAGAAGGACAGGTTGTTGTCGTTGGGGTGGGCGGTGAGGGCCTTCTCCGACTCGGGAAGCACGTGGACGAACGGGCGCTCGCGGCCCACGGCGAACTTCACCGCCTGGTTGGCGACGGAGGCGAGGACAGCGCTCTGCACCATGATGGTGGCGTCCTGGGCGAAGAACTCACCCGAGGCGCCGCTGCTGTGGCCCACGGCGTACTGGGTGCCGAGCATGCCCAGCGGCAGGCCCACGAACCCGATGACGTTGCTCCAGGTGTCCGCGCGCTTGCGGGACGCCGCGGTGTCGCCCGCGATGCCCCGGCCCCAGCGGTCCAGGCGGTTGAGCCGGTCGGTGCCATCCGGAGCGCGGTCGCACCAGCGGCACTGCGCCGGGGCCAGGCTGTCCTTGAAGACGGTCTCGCTGGAGATCCACAGCACGCCCGCGGTGCCGGTGATGATGCCGTCGCGGGTCCAGTTGAAGCGCAGCGCGCGCGGCGAGTCGGACGTGTCCTGGGCGGCGGCGGGGGACAGCGGCGCCAGCAGGAGCAGGCAGAAGGTAGCGAGGGTCCGGTAGTGGGCAAGCATGGGACGGCGGAGCATAAGGGCGCTCCGCCCCCCTGCCGCAATCCGGGCGGTGAGGGCTCAAGGTGCGCCCGGCTTCATTCTTTTCGACGAACCGCGCCAGGAAGTCGCCCAGGGCGTTGGGCTCCTGGGGCGCACCGAGCAGGCCCGACGTTCCGAAACCTGTCCGACTGTCCGACAAGTTTTCGCAGCCCCGGGCCATCAGTGGTGGTGTGCCCGAACCTGTCCGACTGTCCGACAGGTTTTCTGCGTCCGAGCGGGCCAGAGGCGGTGTTCCCGAACCTGTCCGACAAGATTCCGCAGCGACGTGGTGCCAGGGGCGTCGTTCCAGAACCTGTCCGACTGTCCGACAGGATTTCGCTCGTAGGGCGTCGGCCGTGGCGTTCCGGAACTTGTCCGACTGCCGGACAGGATTCCGCGGTACCGAGGCGCCACAGCCGCGGCGTTCCGGATCCAATCCGACTGTCCGACAGGTTCCCCAGGCATCGGGGCGTCAGTCGCGGCGTTTCGGAACCTGTCCGACAGTCGGACAGGTTTCGCGGCCCGGGTGGGCCGCTGGCGGTGTCCCAAAACCTGTCCGACTGTCCGACAGGTTTCGCGGCCTCGGGGTGGACCGGTTGTCGTGGTCCAGAACCTGTCCGACCGATTTGCGCGGTGGCGTGGCGTCGGCCTGGGTGTTCCTGCGCCTGTCCGATTGTCCGACAGGTTTCCGCCGCTCGTCGCCGGCGGGGCTCGCCGCTGCTTCCACCCAGCGGAACTCATGTCCTCAGACCGGGACGCGTCCAGGCTGAACGGAGTTGTCCGAGGTCGGGCGGAAGACGCGCGTCCTCGGACTTCCCGGGTTCCGAGGGCAGCAGCCGGGCGGACAACGAGGCAGGGTGTGGGAATGCCTCGAAAGGAGCATGAAAACGGCGCCCCTGGCCGTTCTAGAGTCCTCGCCCCGCATGTCCCGCCCTGGCCGCACACTCCACGTCTTCCCCGATGCCGCGCGCCGTCAGGCTGCCCTGCGGACGGAGAGGCGTGCGCGGGGCATCGCGGTGGGAACCCACCTGCTCACGTGGGATGACTTCGTCCACGCGCTGGGTGGGGCGCGCGAACTCAACCGGCGGCCCTGTCCCGCGATGACGGCCCGCGCCGTGGTGTCCGGCCTGGGCGCCACGCTGGGCCCCACGCCTTTCGGCGACTACGTGCGCGAGCCCGCCTTCGCCCGCGCCGCCGCGGACGTGCTGCTGGACCTGAAGGCGGGCCGGCTCTCCCCGCGCGAGCTCCAGGACGCCGCGGAGGTGCTGCCGCCAGAGCGCCGCACCCGTGCACGCGTCCTCGCGCGGCTCTACCACCTGTACGAACAGCGGTTGGCCGAGCTGGGACTCGCGGACCGCGAGGACGTGCTCCGGGGCGCGCGCGAGGCCCTGGACCGGGGCGCGTGGCCCGCGGGCTGGGACGGCGTGACGGGGCTGGTGCTCCACGGCGTCTACGACGTGCGCCCGTCGAAGCTGGAACTGCTGATGGGCCTGGCGGCGGCGTGCGAGGCCCGGCGCGTCTCGCTGCGCGTGGAGACGCCGGTGGGAGGCTCGCCCGTGGCGGACGCGGCGCTCGCGGCGCTGTTCCGCGCCTTCGAGAACCGGGGCGAGACCATGCCCCACGTGGACCTCTTCAAGGCGGACGTCACCTTCGAGGGCCGCCCCTTCACGGACCTGGGCCGCCACCTGTTCTCCCCCCGTGCCGCGCGCGACGTGCTGAAGGGCGCCGTGGACGGGCTGTCCGTGTGGAACGCGACGAACGCGCGCGAGGAGGCCCGCGTGGTGGCCCGCGATGTGCGCCGCCTCATCGACGCGGGCAGCGCGCCGGGCGACATCGCCATCGCGTACCGCGACCTGGGCCCGGAGGCGGGCTGGCTCGCGGAGGCACTCGGCGACCTGGGCGTGCCGGTGCGCCTGCCCTGGGGCGAACCGCTCGCGTTCGCGGGGCCCGTGCGGCTGGCGCTGGATCTGCCGGTGCTGATGGAGGACGGCTTCCCGGCGGAGCGCGTGGCGGAGCTCGTCTCCAGCCGCTATGTGCCCTCGCTGTCGCGCGGAGGGCCGGATGCGCCCGCGACCCTCTTCGCGCTCGCCGCCGCGCGCGACGACCGCCTGGGCGCGACGCGAGGCAAGGGCGCCTACGACGTGCGGCTGGAAGGGCTCGCGCGCCGGATGGCCGCGCAGGGCGGCAAGCGCAAGGAGGACGCGAGCAAGGTGATGGCCGTGCGCGCGCTGCGCGACCGCGTGATGCGGCTCATCGATGAATGCCGACACATCCCTCAGGAAGCACCGGCCGCGGAGTCCATCGCCGCGTGGTGGAAGGTCGTGGAGCGGCTGGGGCTGCTGGACTCCGCGGGGCCCCTGGAGGCCCTGGAGCCCGGGAACCTGGGCGCGCGCATCGAGGACGCGAGGGCCCGGGACGACGCGGCGCTCGCGGCCTTCCGTCAGCGGATGGAAGCCCTGCTGCGCTCGCTGCGAGCCGTGGGCGGAGGCCCCCGCATCACCCGTCGGGTCCTGGGCCGGTGGCTTGCGGACGCGCTGCGCGACGTGCACCTGCCCGCGCGGGGCCCGTCCACGGGCGCGGTGGAGGTGCTGGACCTGGCGGAGGTCCCGGGCCGCACCTTCCGACACCTCTTCGTCGCCGGGCTCACGGAGGGCCGGCTCCCCGGGCGCGACCCGCCGTCGCCGCTGTTGGGAGACGCGGAGCGCGTGGCGCTCAACCAGCACCTGACCCGCGACGTGTTCCGCCTCACCGGCGGCGAGTTCGACGACCGCGCGCCCTGGCGCCTCACGGAGGACCGGCTGCTCTTCGCCAGCGCCCTCGCGGCGGCGGAGGGCACGTTGAGCCTGTCGTTCGCGGTGAAGGCCGCGGGAGGACAGGAGCAGGTGCCGTCCGCCTTCCTGGAAGAGGTGCGCCGGCTCACCGGCCACAAGTGGGCCACGCGCACGCTGCCGCCGGTGCTGCCGCTGGATGAGGTGCTCACGGCCTCGGAGCTGCGGCGCACCGTGGCGCTGGAGGCGCTGGCGGGCCTGTCGTTCCCCTCGCTGCGCGTGACGGAGCCAGACCCCGCGGGGCAGGTGCTCAAGGACCGCTTCGGCACGGACGACTGGTTCCGCAGCGCACGCGAGCTGGCCCACATGGAGGCCGCGCGCCTGCGCTTCTTCGGCCGCGAGGACGAACCGCCCGGCGAGTTCACCGGTGGCGTGCAGGGCCCGGCGCTGGAGCAGAAGCTGCGCGAGACATTCCACTTCGGCCTGGAGCGCCCGCTGTCCGCGAGCGCCCTGTCGAAGTTCGGCAACTGCGGCTTCCAGGGCTTCATCGCGTACGGCCTGAAGGTGGCCGAACCCGTGGTGGCCAGCGAGGAGTTCGACGCCCGGGGCCGAGGCACCTTCTGGCACCGGGTGATGGAGGAGGTGTTCCAGGCGCTCAAGGAGAAGAAGCTCCTGGGGCACGCGCCGGAGGACATCCCCGAGGAGGTGCTGGAGAAGGCCGTCAAGAAGGCCAGCCGCCACTTCGCGGAGCTGAACCACGTGGGCCACCACGAGCTGTGGAAGCTCGCGGGGGAGAAGGCCCAGGCCATGGCCCGGCGCATCCTCGCGGATCCGCGGCACGGTCTGCCCTTCGACCCGCTGGTGCCCGAAGGCTTCGAGCTGCGCTTCGGTCCGGCGGCCGAGGACAAGCGCTGGAGCGACGTGAAGTTGATGGTGGCGGATGACGCCATCGTCTTCGAGGGACAGATCGACCGGCTGGACACGGCTGGCCCGGAAGTGGGCGTCATCGACTACAAGACGGGCCGCCTGGACAAGCGCACGCTGAAGGAGAACCTGCTGCGCTCGGACTTCCAGCTCCCGCTGTACCTCTACGCCGCGCGCGAGGCCGGCCACGTGGGCGCGAAGAACGCGGCGTGGTTCTCGCTGCGCACGGGGGACGCCATCCACCTGTCCTCGGTGCTGCCGCCCGCGGAGCTGGAGGACCTGCTGTCCACGGATCCGGAGGTGCGTCAGCGCGTGGCGGACTCCGCCGGCCTCAACCTGCCCAACGCGGTGGAGTCGCTGGTGCGGCAGCTGCGCAAGGGCCACTTCCCGGCGCGGCCCAATGACTGCGGCAAGTGCGCCTACCGCGCGGTGTGCCGCATCACCGAGCGCCGCATCTCGGATGAGGGGAGCGGATGAGCGACGCCGCGCCCCACATGCTCGCGCTGGAGAAGAACCTCGCCCTGATGGCGGGCGCCGGCGCGGGCAAGACGTACAGCCTGGTGACGATGACGCTGCACCTGTTCGCGGGAGCGCGGCAGGCGGAGCCGCTGCGTCCATCGCGGCTGTGCATGCTGACGTTCACGGACAAGGCCGCCGCGGAGATGCGCAAGCGCGTCCGGGAGCGCCTGGATGCGCTCGCCCAGGGGGACGTCCCGCGCGACGCGGAGAAGGACCTGCGCGCCTCGCTCGCGAGGCTGGAGCGCCCGTTCCCCACGCAGGACCAGTGGCGCAAGGTGCGCGAGGAGCTGGGCGCCGCGACGGTGGGCACGTTCCACTCGCTCTGCGGTCAGCTCCTGCGCCGCGCGCCGCCGGCCGTGGGCATCGACCCTGCCTTCGAGGTGCTGGACGAACTGGAGGCCGCGGGCCTGCTGGAGGACGTCACCGAGCGCGTCGTCCTCGATGCGCTGGAGGGCGGCGACGCGCGCGTGCGCGAGCTGTGCGCGGAGCTGGGCTTCTCCGGCTCGGGCTTCTCCGACGGGCTCGTGGCCGCGCTGATGGACGTCTACGGCAAGATGCGAGAGGAGGGCCTCAAGGCCGCCACCGCGCGCGTGGGCGACGGCGTGGCGGACAAGGCGCAGCTCGAGGCCCTCATCGACGACTGCCGCCGCTTGTGCCTGGACGCGCGGGCCCAGGACCTCAAGGGTGAATGGAGCGGGCTGCTGTCCGCGTGCGAGCTGGCACTGCAGGGCATGACGCCGGACACCTTCCTCAAGCCGGCCCATTTCCCAGCGCTGAAGACCGCGTTGCTGTCGGAGCCGAAGAGTCTGGTCAACCTGCGCAAGGGCGCGGGCGCGTGCCTGAAGGAGCTGCTCTGGAAGGTGAAGGGCAAGAGCGACGGCTCCGTGCGGCGGCTGGAGGATGCCCATGCCGCGTGGCGCACAGCCCCGTTCGAAGCGACCTTCCGCGACCTGTTGACCCGCGTGGAGGAACGGCACGACGCGGAGCTGACCCGGCGCAACGTGTTCGACTTCACCTCGCTGCTGGTGAAGGCACGCGACCTGCTGCGCGACCACCCGGAGTTCCGGCAGCAGGTGCAGGAGCGGCTGGGCGCGCTCCTCGTGGACGAGTTCCAGGACACCAACCGGCTGCAGTTGGAGCTGGTGCTGCTCCTGTCGGAGAAGCGCGAGGGCGGCCCGCGCGAGCTGGCGCCGGACGCGGACCTGGTGGCCGCGCTGCCCCTGGAGCCCGCGTTCCTGTGCGCGGTGGGGGACCGCAAGCAATCCATCTACGAGTTCCGCGGCGCGGACGTGTCCGTGTTCAAGGTCCTGGCGGACAAGATTGAAGCCGAGGGCGGCATGCGCGGCTTCCTCCAGAACAACTACCGCTCGCTGCCGGGCGTCCTGACCTTCTTCAACCGTGCGTTCGCGGGGCTGCTCGTGGCGAAGGAGGCGACGCCCCGTCCCTTCGAGGTCGTCTACGAGCCGGAGACGGACGACCTGTCGCCCACGCGGCCGGAGCTGGCCGGAGGGCCCGTGGTGGAGCGGCTCACCCTGCCGGAGGCCGACACCGCTCCGGAGCTGCGCGAGTACGAAGCGGACGCGCTGGCCCGCAGGCTGCGGGTGATGCTCGCGCCGGGCGCCCCGCCGACGGTGATGGCGGAGGACAAGAAGGGCTTGCGCCCCGCGCGCGGCGGAGACGTGGCCGTCCTCTTCCGGACCTTCACGCACCTGGAGGAATACCGGCAGGCGTTGATCCGCCACGGCGTGCCGCACCGGGTGCTCCGCGGCCGGGGCTTCTACGGGGCGCAGGAGGTGCGCGACCTGGCCTCGTTGCTCGCGCTGCTCGCGGACGCGGATGACGCGCTGGCGTTCGCCGCGGTGCTGCGCTCGCCGCTGGTGGGCCTGTCGGACGCGTCGCTGTTCCGGCTCGCGGGGGACCTGCCGCTGTCGCTCGGCTCACCCCGGCTGATGGACGCGGAGGTCCGTGCCGCCATGTCCGCGCGCGAGCAGGCGCGGCTGGCGCGCTTCCTGGATCTCATCCCCGTGCTGCGGCGCGAGCGGGACCGGCTGGGCGTGCATGCCCTGCTGCAAGCCGCGCTGGACGCGACCGGATACCGCGAGGCGCTCGCGGGCTCGCCGTACGCGGAGCAGGCGAGCGCCAACGTGGAGAAGCTCCTGTCGCTGGCGGCGCGGCGGGACGAGCGCGGCACGGGCGGCTGCGTGGCCTTCGCGCGGGAGCTGCGCCAACTGGCGGACTCCGACCCCAACGAGGCCCAGGCGGACCTGCTGGACGAGGGCGACCCGCGCGCCGTGCAGCTGCTCACCATCCACCGCGCCAAGGGCCTGGAATGGCCGGTGGTCATCGTGCCGGGGATGGGCGGACGCCGTCGCACCACGTCGGCCCGGGCGTACTTCGAACGTTCCTTCGGCCTGGCCCTGCGTCCGTGGATGCCGGACTCGCTGGACACCTTCACCTCCGAACGCTTCGAGGCCGTGCGCGCCGAACTCAAGGCCCGCGAGGACGCCGAATACCTGCGCCTGCTCTACGTGGCCCTCACGCGCGCCAAGGACCTGCTCGTGCTGTCGGGCGGCGAGGAGAAGCGCGCGGGCACGGACACCTGGTGGCACCGCGTGGACCGCCGGCTGGACGCGGATCCGGACCTGCGGGCGCTCGCCAACGACGTGGACGTGGAGCAGCTGCCACCGCCCGCGGATCCAGAGCCGCCCACGGAAGCGCAGCGCGAACAGGCACGGCTCCGTCTGGAGTCCGTGCTGGAGCGCATGTCGCCTGAAGCGTCCGGAGTCCTCTTCTCCGAAGCTCCGGCGGTCGCCTCCGTGCACGCGGTCCAGGACTTCCTCACCTGCCCGCGCCGCTATCACCAGCTCCACCGGCTGGGGCTCGCCGTCGGATCCGAACCGTGGGAGGCGCCCGCGCACGCCGCCCCCCTCTTCGTCGAGCCTGACGGCTGGCTGCCCGTGGAGCGTCCGGACCAGCTCCTCATCCGGCTCCTGCGCGAGGTGGACCTGTCGCTCGCGGGCCCGGACGCGGAGGCCTCCGAGCTGCGCGCGCACCTGGAGAACCTGCTGCGGAGCGCGGGAAGAGAACCAGAAGAGGACGGCCTGCGCGAGGTGCTCGCGGCAGCGGAGCGCTTCCTGGCCACGCCGTTCGCCCGCCAGCTCGCGGTGGCACCCGCGTCCTCCATCCACCGGGGCCTGGACTTCGCGCTGGACCTGGACGACAGCGCCCGCGTGGAGGGCACGGTGGATCTGCTCTGGGAGTCACCGGATGGTGAGGCCGTGGCGGTGCTCCTGCGCCCGGGCGCTCGCCACCCCCTGGGCCCGGCCGCGTGCGCTCATGCGCTGACGGCCCTGTCCCTGGCCTCCGAACGCATGGTGCGCGACGGCGTGCCGGTGCGGGTGGGCGTGGCCTTCCTGGGCGACGCGTCCCCGGAGCCGGAGTTCCTCCCGGGCGGATCCGCCGACGCCGGGGCGGCGCGCCGCCTGGCCGAGGGCGTCCGAGCGCTTGTCCAGGCCGAAAACGCGGGGGCATGGCCGGGGTGGGACAAAGCGGCCTGCCAGGCCCTTCACTGCGGCTTCGCGGAACACTGTCACCCGGCCCCTCCCGCGTGCTAAGCGGCGGGCACCATGCCGAACGTCGTCGTCATCGGAGCGCAGTGGGGAGATGAGGGGAAGGGCAAGGTCGTCGACCTTCTCACCGAGCACGCCCAGGTGGTCGTCCGTTTCCAGGGCGGCAACAACGCGGGCCACACGCTGGTGGTGGGAGGGCAGAAGACCGTCCTGCACCTGATTCCGTCCGGCATCCTTCATCCGGGCAAGACGTGTGTCATCGGCAACGGGGTGGTGGTGGATCCCGCCGTCCTCGTCCGGGAGATCGACGCGCTCAAGCCGCGCGGCTTCCTCAAGGATGACGCCCAGTTGCTCATCTCCGACAACGCCCACGTCATCTTCCCGTGGCACAAGCTGCTGGACAGCTTCCGCGAGAAGGCCCGCGGCGGCAGCGCCATCGGCACCACGGGGCGGGGCATCGGTCCGGCCTACGAGGACAAGGTGGCCCGCCGGGGCATCCGCGTGCGCGACCTGCTCCACCCGGAGCGCCTGCGCCGCCGCATCGACGAGCGCCTGCCCGCGGTGATGGAGGAGCTCAAGGACCTCTGCGCCAAGGCGGGCGTGGACGTGCCGGTCCTGGAGACGCCGCAGATTCTGGCGGAGTTCTCCACCCTGGGCGAGCGGCTGCGCCCCTACGTGCACGACGTGTCCCTCTTCCTCTCCGAGCAGGTCCGCCGCGGCGCCCGCATCCTCTTCGAGGGCGCGCAGGGCACGCTCCTGGACGTGGACCACGGCACCTATCCGTTCGTCACCAGCTCCAACTGCGTGGCGGGCAACGCCGCGGTGGGCTCGGGCCTGGGGCCCACGGCCATCGACAAGGTGATGGGCATCAGCAAGGCGTACACCACGCGCGTCGGCGGCGGCCCGTTCCCCACGGAGCTGAGCGACGAACTGGGTGAGCGGCTGCGCAAGGTGGGCGACGAGTTCGGCGCCACCACGGGCCGCCCGCGCCGCTGCGGCTGGCTGGACGGCGTGGTGCTGCGCTACGCGGTGCGCGTCAACGGCCTGTGGGGCCTGGCGCTCACCAAGCTGGACGTGCTCAGCGGCATCAAGACGCTCAGCATCTGCAACGCGTACGAACTGGACGGCCAGCGCATCACCGAACTGCCGGGCGACTACGAGGACCTGGCGCGCGTGAAGCCCCTCTACGAGACGCTGCCCGGCTGGGACGAGAAGATCGCCGGCGTGCGCACCTTCGACGAGCTGCCGGAAGCCGCCAAGCGCTACGTGCGCCGCGTGGAAGAGGTCAGCGGCGTGCCCGTGGTGTGCGTCTCCGTGGGCGCCGACCGCGGCGAGACGGTGCTCCTGCAGAACCCCTTCCGCAGCTAGGAAGGACGCAGTCCGAAGTGGTCCTGGCCCGCCGGGGGCCAGGACGGGAGAGGGACATGGTTCGCACGCGCAGGTTCCAGCTCGGGGTCTCGGCGGTGGTGTGGCTCGGCACGATGGCGGTGCCGGCCTGGGCCCAGGGCACCCAGCCCCCGGCCCCCGCCGACGCGAAGCCCGCCGCCCGGGGCTCGCGCGCGCCCGTCCCGGCCAGCGACACCGCGCCCGTCCCGGTGGAGCCTCCACCCCAGCGCACGCCGCAGGCGGTGCTGGCGGCCACGCGGATCCGCGACGGGGATGCGCTGATGCGCGAGCGCCGCTACCGTGAAGCGGCCTTCGCCTTCCTCGACGCGGAGCACGCGGCGCCGGAGCACGTGGAGGCGCGCTTCAAGCTGGGCAACGCGCTGGCGGTGCTCGGCTACTACGCGCGCGCCATCGAGGAGTGGGAGGCCGCGTCGCGCCTCACCCACGACGCCGCCATCCGTCAGAGCGCGCAGGACAACATCACCCGCGCGCGCGTGAAGCAGGGCGAGTCCGGCGCGTCGCCGCAGGCCGTGGGGCAGCCGCCCGGCTCCGGCCCCGTGGCGGAGACGACGCGGGCCCAGGCGCGCCGCGCCTACGAGCAGGGCGTGCAGCACATCAGCCAGCGCGCCTACGCGCCCGCGCTCCAGACGCTGACGCAGGCCATCCAGCAGGAGCCGCTGCTCACCGTGGCGTACATCGCGCGGGGCAGCGCCAACATCGGGCTGCGGCGCTACGCGGAGGCCGCGGCGGACTACCAGTTCGCGCTGAAGCTGGAGCCGGACTCGGCCTCGCCGCTGTACGGGCTCGCGGAGGCGTACCGCGCGCTGGGCCGCAACCTGGAGGCCCGCGACCTCTACGAGCGCTACACGCGCTCCAGCGCAGCCGACGTGCGCCCCGAGCTGAAGGAGGAGTCGCGCCAGAAGGCGGAACGGCTGCGCTGACTGCCCGCCTGCTGGACTGACGAGCATCGTCCGGGGGCTGTCCTGCCCACTATCTTGAGGGGATGGACGGACGCGATCGGACGGTGGAGGGGAAGCAGCCGCACCAGGTCTTTCGCCCTCGCAGGGTGCTCGCCGCGCTGATGGCGGCGGCGGGCCTGTTATGGCTGGGCATCTTCGCCTGGCTGTTCCACTTCGATGGCGTGCCGTTGAAGACGTTCCTGTCCGCGGCCTTCTTCGTCGTCTTCTTCGCGGTGGCCGTCACCTACTACGGCCGCACCCGCATCGAGGTGGACGCCCGGGGCATCACCTGCCGGGGCATGGTGCGCACGCGGCGCTTCTCCTTCGCGGACATCCGCAAGCTGGACGTCCTCCCCGGGCCCGTGACGGTCTACGCCATCCGGGGCAGCAAGGGCTTCGTGCACTTCACCAGCTTCTTCCGGAACCACCGATACCTGGCCAGGCTCCTGGTGGAGCGCGCGGGTCTCTCGCCCCTGCCAGCGTAGGGCGCGCGCCTTCAGCCCTGCGTCGCCGTCAGCAGGGCGGTGGCGAACAGCGCACCCAGGGCCAGCGCGACCGCCCCCGCGATGAGCCATCCCTCCAGGCGCCGCGGCCTTCCCTCGGGAGGCCGCGGCGTTCGTGCTTCAGCGGGTTCCTCCTTGGGGAGGACGGGCCGGCGCACGGGCGGGGCCTCCGCTGAGGCCTCATCGAACGCGGCCTGGAAGCGGAGCAGTGAGCGCCCCAGCTCCATGACGTCTCCGTCCGCCAGGGGCGCGGGACCCTCCAGCCGCACGCCATTGAGGAATACGCCGTTGGGCGTCCCCAGGTCCTCCAGCACGAAGCCCGAGTCCGCACGGCGGATTCGCGCGTGCATCCGTGACACGGCCCGGTCGCGCAGGCGCAGGGCCGCGCCATCGCCGCGGCCGATGTCCGTGCTCGCCTCCGCGAGCGCATGGCAGCGGCCCACATCCAGTCCGGTGAGGCAGGTGAGGGTCGCGGCGCGGGACGGCAGGAGCCCGGCGTCCGTGAGCAGCCCCTTGAGCACGGCGACGGTGCCCACGCCGCGCTCGAGGGCGCTCGGCTCCGCGAGCACGCGCAGACACATCCCGTCCGGCAGGCCCAGCACCTCGCCGGGCACCACCAGGCGCGACACGCCGGGCAGCACGCGCACGGCATTCACGGTGAAGCTGCGCACCGCCTGCACCATGAGCCGCCCGGAGTCGATGCGCAGGGTCAACAGCCCCGGAGGAAGGCCCTCCAGGTGGACATGGTCGTCGGGGCTGCCGCCCAGGAGGTGGTGACCCTCGCCCAGCTCGAAGGGGGTGGCGGTGCCCAGGTGCTCGAATTCGAAGCGCATGCGAACGTCCGGCAGCAAGCGTCACGCCTGCCACCGGACGTCGCGTTTTCGCGAGGTTGCCCCCAGGCCCCATCCAGCCCCGGACTCCCATGTCCGGAGGCCGGGACGGCAGGGCGCATGCCTTCTGGCTAGAAGGTGGCGCCCACGTTGATGGTGCCCACGTAGCGGCCGCCGCTGCTGAACGTCTCGTCGCCGCCCAGGTTGACGTCGGACGGCGGCACGGTGAGGGCGAACTCCTGGTCGAACAGGAAGTTGTAGTTCACGCGCGCGTCCGCGGTGAAGCTGCCCACGTGCAGGCGCAGGCCCGCGCCCACCGGGATGTTGCCCACCGTGTCGTCCTGGAAGCCCGGAGCCAGCGCGCGCACGTTGTAGCGGCTCAGGCCCACACCGCCCATGATGTACGGCTGGAGCGGCGTGGCCGACAGGCCCAGCGTCACCGCCGCCTGTGCGCCGTTGCGCACGATGTCCGGCCCGTTGGTGTTCGTCGCCAGCACGCGGCTGTGGTTGAAGTCGCTGATGGCGCCCGTGTAGCCCAGCTCGATGCCCAGCACGTTCGTCGGCTTGATGGCCACCGTCACGCCGTAGGCCAGGCCTGGATCAATCTGGTCGCGAAGCGCGCTGGTGTAGCCCTCCACACCGCCGCCCACGAGGAATGTCAGGCCGCGCATGTCCGCGGACCTGCGCAGCTCCGTCGACGCGGCCTGCGCCGAGCCCGCCGCCAAGACCGCCACTGCCGCCGCGCCAGCCAACAATCCCTTGCTCATATGGTCCCCTCCCTGTGATGGAACGAAAGTTGGTTAGTCCTTTCGGCAGTGCCAACCGGGTCCCGAGGGCCCGCAGGCTCGGCCGCCCTCCCTGGCGGACGGGTTGCCCATGGCGGCAGGCGCGCTGGCTCCCGCGAGGAAGAACGCTTCCTGGAGGACGGGGAGGGTAGACTCCGCGCCTTCGATGCGCCTCCGCTCCCTTGCCCTCGTCCCGCTGCTGACCTCCGTCCTCTTCGTCGTTGGCGCCTGCCGCGACGAACAGGCGGGCCCCGCCCACCGCACGCCGAAGCTGCCCGCGGCCACGACGCCGAGGACGCTCGACGCGGCTCCGGAGGGGCTCACCTTCCGCAGCGGCGCCACCCTCGCGGGCGGCGCCATCGTCTACCTGGGGGCGCGTGTGACGCCGGAGCGGACCACGCCGGGGCAGCCGGTGCGGATCGCGCACTACTTCCAGGCCGTGCGCCCGCCGCCGCAGGGCTTCCACTTCTTCGCGCACGTGGTGGATCCGCAGAGCGGTCAGATGCTGGCCAACGCGGATCACGAGTTCCAGGACGGCGCCGCGCCGCTGGAGACCTGGCCCGTGGGCCGGGTGCTGGAGGACGTGCACACCGTCCCCATGCCCTCCACGCCCGCGCGGCTGGTGCTGGGCTTCTGGCGCGACGACGAACGGCTGCCGGTGGATGACCCGCGCATGCACCAGGGCGACAACCGCGTGTTCGGGCCACTCCTGGGCGGCGAGCCCCCCGCGCTGCCCGAGTACACCGTCACGCGCGTGAAGAAGGCGCCGGTCATCGACGGCGCGCTGGATGACGAGGCCTGGAAGGGCGCGAAGGCGGTGACGCTGGTGGGCAGCTTCGACGGCCGGCCCGGACGGCTGCGCACCCAGGCGCGGCTCGTCTACGACGACGCGAACCTGTACGTGGCCTTCGACGTGGAGGACCCGGACATCTGGGGCACGCTGCGCAACCGCGACGACTCCATCTACGAGCAGGAGGTCGTGGAGGTCTTCCTCGACGCCAACGCGGACGGGCGCACGTACAACGAGCTGGAGGTGTCCCCCCACAACGTCATCTTCGACGCGTACTTCCCCGCGCGGCGCCAGGGCATGGACCTGTCATGGGACTCCGGCATGAAGACGGCGGTGAAGGTGCGCGGCACGCTGGACGACGCATCCGACCGCGACGAGGGCTGGACGGTCGAGATGGCCATCCCGTTCAACCGGCTCGCGGAGGTGCCGCACATCCCGCCCCAGCCGGGCGAGCGGTGGCGCTTCAACCTCTACCGGTTGGAGCACCACGACCGCCGGCAGGTGGAAGGCCAGGCCTTCTCCCCGCTCTTCATCGGTGACTTCCACAACCTGCCGCGCTTCGCGTGGCTCGCCTTCCAGTAGGCGGGCGCGTCAGGTGTGGGGCGAGATCTCCCACGGCGCATCGGCGACGGAGCGCTCCGTCGGGTCGCCGAGGAAGCGCACGAAGCCCCGGTCCACCAGCGTGTCGACGAGCTCCTCGGCTTCCAGCGCGGAGAACTGTTTGTCCCTCATGTCGAGCAGCAGGTCGCGCATGAGGGCCTTGCCGCGCAGGTAGCCCACGGGCTCGCCCGGGCCCAGTCGTGCCTTCAGGTCTTTGGTGAGCTGCCGGAGGTCCAGGTCGTCGGAGATCATCACCGCTCAAGCTGGGCCTGCGTCTCACCCCTGGCAATGGCGACGGGCACGGAACCCTCGTGTGGCAGGAAGGACACCAGGCGGACGTCCTGGCCGTCGCTCTCCAGGGTGACGGCGCCGTCCCTGTCGGTGCGCCAGCACTCGGTGCCCAGGGCGCGGTAGCGCGCCTCGACTTCCGGATGGGGGAAGCCGAAGCGGTTGCGTCGGCCCACGCAGAACACCGCGTGACGCGGCCGCGTGCGCTCCAGGAGCGCCGCCGAGGATGACGTGCGCGAACCATGGTGCGGCACCTTCAACACCGTCACCGGGCCCAGCGCCTCCTCGAGCGCGGCCTCGCCCTCCGCCTCCACGTCGCCCGCCAGCAGCACGGTGACGTCGCCATGGCGGACGCGGAGCACGATGCTCCGGTCATTCGCGCCCTCCATCAACTCCCGGTCCACGGGAGGCCCCAGCACCTCCAGCGTCGCCTCGCCAAGGGTGAACGCCGGGTGCCCCACCTGCACCTCTTCGACCTGGGCCCCCTTGGCGGCCGCGATGATACGCCGGGACAGCGGTCCGTCCGCGCTGCCCGCGGACAGCCACAGGCGTTCGGCGGGCACCTGGGCCAGGGTGGACACGAGCCCGAGCGCATGGTCCGGATGCGGATGGGACAGCACCGCCAGGTCCAGGCGAGACACGCCCTCGGCCTTCAGGAAGGGCAGGACGAACCGCTCGCCGGTGTCCGCGCCCTCCGGGACGCCGCCCGCGTCCACCACCGCATGGTGCCCCCGGGAGCGCAGCACGACGGCGTCCCCCTGTCCCACGGAGAGGAAGGTGATTCTCAGCGCGGGCTCCGGGGCGAGCACGGGCAGCACCACGGCGCCCAGCACGGCCCCCGGCGTGAGCACACCCAGCCATCGCCAGCGCCCCGAGCCCAGCGCCCAGGCACCCAGCCCCACCGCGTACGCGCCGCCGAGCCATGCACCCAGGCCCGGTACCTCCACCGCCGCGAAGGGCACGGCCGCGAAGGCGCGCGTCAGCAGGAGCAGCAGCTCAGACGCCCAGGCCCCCGCCCACAGCACGGGCGTCGCCACGGCGGGTGCGACGACGAAGAGGGCCGCGCCCCCCGCCGCGAGCCCGGTGAGCACGCCGCACAGGGGCAGTGCGATGATGTTGGACACGAGCCCCGCCAGGCTGACCCGGCCGAACGCCGCCGCCACCACGGGCAGCCCCACGAGCGTCGCCGCGGCGCTCGCGCACAGCGTCTCCGCCACGGTCTCCCGAGCCTGGGCGGCCCACCGCTTCAGCCGCCGGGGCTCGGAAGGGTCAGGTGGGGCCAGGGGAAGGGCCGAGCGCAGCGCGGGCGACAACAACACCAGGCCGAGCACCGCGAGGAACGACAGCCGGAGTGACAGATCCACAACGCTGGAGGGCGTCCAGGCCACCAGCGCCAGCGCCGCGAGCGACAGCCCGTTGAGCCCATCCGCGCGCCGCCACAGCGCCAGGCCCAGCAGTACCGCCGTGGCCATCACCGCCGAGCGCACCGCGGGCGCCTGATTCCCCGTGAAGAGCACATACGCCCAGACAAAGGGCACAGCCGCCGGGGCTGCCCACCGCCGCGCCTCCAGGGCCCGCCAGCGCCCGCCCAGCCGCACCAGCACCCGCCGCAGCAACGCGAGCGTCATCAACGCGAGCGCCGCCACGTGCAGCCCGCTGACGCTGAGCACATGCGCGAGCCCCGCCCGCGAGAACGCGTCCTCCCAGGCCGCGTCCAGGTCCGCGCGCTGCCCGGCCGCCAGCGTGAGGAACAGCGCCGCCGCGTCCGGGGAAGGCGAGACCTCGTGCACCGCCGTCGTCAGCCGTCCACGCACGTCCTCCAGCGCGAGCCGCCACGCGGGGGCAGGGGAGAGCGCCAGCACGCGCCCCGGCACGAACCCGCCGGTGAAGGCCACACCCTGCCGCCGCCGCGCCGATGCGAAGTCCCGCTCCCCTGGATTCGCAGGGGGCGCATCCGGCACGAGCCGCGCCTCCACCCGCACGCGCTGCCCGGGTTGCAATTCCAGACGTTCGCCCCGCCCGGAAAGGCTGACGCGGAAGCGGGAGGCAACGGGAGGCCCTGAAAGCAACCCCGCGCGGGCCACGGCGAGCCGCAGGCGGACGGCACCGTCGAAGCGCTCCACGCGCTCCAACTCACCCTCGAGCACCGCGCTGCCGCCGTCCTTCAGCGAGGGCGGGATGTCGACCCGCGCCTCAAGACCGGAAAGCCCCGCGCCGGTCAGGGCCAGTGCTCCGAGCACCGCCAGATGCGCGCCGGGCAGGGGGCCAAGCGCCATGCCCAGCGCGCCCAGGCAAAGCGCGCCAACGAGAAATACCCCGGCGAAACTCTCTGTTCCGGTTGGCCAAAGGGCGCCGAGCAAGAGGCTCAGCGCTGGAAAGAACAACGGACGCGTACCCAGGTCGCGCCACGCATAACGAACCAATACCCACCCCCACCCACCGCCCTGTCCGTCCTGCAGCGCTCACACACCGAGCGACACCGCACACAAAACCGGACACCGTAGTGCGGCCCGCATTGGGTGGTCAAGGCGATTTCGTTGCCCGTGGATGTGGTTTGTGGTAGTAGTGGCGGGCGCGAAGGCCGGGGTCGAAGCTTTCTCCAAGGAGGCAGTTAGTGCAGACCAGCTTCAAGACTGGTGACAAGGCGGTTTATCCGGGCCAGGGCGTCGGTGAGGTGATGGGCATCGAGCACACCGAGGTCGCCGGGCAGCGCCAGTCGTTCTACGTCCTGCGCATCCTGGAGAACGGGATGCGGATCATGATCCCGATCAACAAGGTCGGGTCGGTTGGCCTCCGGGAAATCATCAGCGAGGAGGACGTCAAGCAGGTCTACTCCATCCTCCGCGAGAAGGACATCTCGGTCGACTCCACCACGTGGAACCGCCGGTACCGCGAGTACATGGAGAAGATCAAGACGGGCTCCGTCTTCGAGATCGCCGAGGTGCTCCGCGACCTGTACCTGCTCAAGGGCGACAAGGACCTGTCCTTCGGTGAGCGCAAGATGCTGGACACGGCGCGCTCGCTGCTGATCAAGGAACTGTCTCTGGCCAAGGACTGCTCCGAGGAAGAGGTCGAGTCCGACCTGAAGAAGATCTTCAACCTCGCCTGAGTCCCCGCGTGACGCGCGGCTCCAAGCCGCCGCGTTCGCACCCCGCGCCCCGGGTTCCCTCGATGGAATCCGGGGCGTCGTGTATCCGGAGTCCAGACGCCAGGCCGCGTGGGGTGCCTCAGCAGGGCCGAGCCGCGAGAGCCTGTCCGACAGCAGTCGTGCCCGGTTCGAACGCCGTGACTGGGGGACCTTCCGTGACCGAGCCGCGGAAACCTGTCCGACAGTCCGACCAGACTTGGCAGCCGGCACCGGGCCCGTCCGCGCCAGTGGAGCAACAAGACCTGTCCGACTGCTGGACCGGTTTGGCGCGCGGTGGCCGTGAGGTCCTCCCTTAAAAGAGCACGGCGAAAACCTGTCCAACAGTCGAACTGCGTTGAAAAACCAGGGTTGAGGTCCCCGCTTCAGCTGATCAGCAGAACCTGTCCGACAGTTGAGCCTGTTTGGGATCCGAGGCAGGGAGGCGCTGCTCCGTCGAACAGCGAAGACCTGTCCGACAGCCGGCCCGGTTCCGAGGGGCGGTCGCCGGCAGTCCCCCGGAACCGACCCGCGGAGACTTGTCCGACAATCGGCTCCGGACCGGAAAGCCGCGCAGGGACGCCCTCCCGGCCCCAGTCTCCAGAAACCTGTCCGACTGTCGGACAAGCTCTGAAGTGCCGCGCCGCCAGACCCGCTACCCCACTGAGCAGCGGGAGCTGGTCCGACAGTCGGACTGGTCTTGAAGTTCCGCATCGCGGCCCCGTTGCCCAGCCGAGCAGCGCGAACTTGTCCGGCTGTCGGACAGGCTTGGACAACAGTGCCAGCCGCCCAAGGCTGAGGTGCCTCCGGGGCTCTCCACGCCTCGGGGCCGTCAGGCTACCTGCCGTGGCGGTGCCCCCTGGGCGGCAGAAACCTGTCCGACAGTCGGACAGGATTTGGAAGACCGCGCCGGGAGGTGGGCGGCCTGGAGGTCATGAGCCTGGCGTCATGGCCCGCATCGGTGGGCCTTGAGCCCTGCTCAGTCAACGCGCCTGCGCATCCAGCGCCGCCAACTGCGAGCGGGCCTCGGCATTGTCCGCGTCGTACTGGAGGGCCGCGGTGAAGGCCTCGCGAGCGTCGGCGAAGCGCTGGGCACGAACTGCTTCCTGGCCCGCGCGCACATACAGCCCGGCAAGCTGGCGCCGCAGGCTGGTTCCCTGGCGGCTCCAGCCATGGGACAGCTCCTGGTCCGCCCGCACGGCGGCGCTGAGCGCATCGAGCGCCCGGGGGCGGTCCTTCTCGGCCAGTGCCGCCCGGGCGGCGGACTCGGCGGTCTGGAAGCGGGTGAGCTGCTGGACCAGGGGCGTGAGGTTCGCGCGCTTCGCCTGGGCCAGCGCGCCAGAGACATCCCCTGCTTCGTAGCGAGCGAGGATGTCCGCACGCTGGCGCTCATCCGGAGGTCCCGACGGATCAGCCGAGGAAAGGGCCTTCCGCTCGGATGCGGCGACGACGTGGCCCGCGCTCGAAGCACCCGCATGGATGGCGCCCGCCTTCGCGGGGTCCACGACCTCGACGGCGCTCGGAGCCGCGTCCAGTGTCGTCGCAGTGCCGGAGTGCATGCCCCGAGCGATGTCCGAAGCGCTGAGGACCTTCGCCGCTCCAGTGCTCCCGTCCTTGTTCGCTGCCGCGCCAGGCCGCATGCCGCGAGCGACCTCCACCGCGCTGAGCGCCGCCACCTCACCCGCGCCCGGCGCCGTGCGCTCGTGCCCCTCACGGGCGACATTCGTTGCGCTGGGCGAAGGGACCCCTCCGGTGCTCCGGGCGGGCTCACGGGCGCTGATGCCCGGAGCCGCCACGGACGTCTCCGCACGCCCAGCCTGGCCTTCCTTCGCGGATGCGGCCGCTGTCTCGGCTGCTTCCTGTCCGATGGGCTCCGCACCGGCGCCAGAGGCTTCCTTCGCGGGAACCTCCGCCCCGGCCTCTCTCGCCTCGTTCGCGGGCGCCGCAGGAGTCCCAGGGACCTGGGGGGGCCCGCCTTCCGTCGGATTTCTCGCGGGCGTCCGGTCCGCCATCCGCATGGCCACCACGCTGATCAACGCCGCGACGGCGGAACCCACGACCGCGGCGGCCACCGCCACGGCAACACCACTCAGCGGACGCTTCACCGTGCGAGGCCGCGCTGGATCCACCGCTGTCCGGCTCATCGTCGGACCGGCGCCCGTCCCTCGCAGCCGCAGCGTCGCGTTGCCCAGGCTCAGCTCGTCCCCGGGTTGCAGCTCCACCTCGCCCTTGATGCGCAGGCGGTTGACGAATGTGCCGTTCTGGCTGCCCAGGTCGCGAACGGTGAAGTCATTGCCACGCCGGGTCAGCTGCGCGTGGCGGCGGCTGATGGACGCATGCTGGAGCCGCAGGTCCGACGTCGAAGAACGCCCCAGCGTGATGGACCCCTGCCGCAGCGGCACGAGCTGCCCGGCGCCGGGCCCGCGCTCCACGTACACGAAGGCAGGCGTCAAGCCCGGATCCGAATACTCCTTCGCCCAGTCGTACCGGGGCGACAGCTCCCGGTCCGACCGCGTGCGCTCACCCGGCCCTCGCCGCATCTGCTTCCGGGGGCCCGCCGGATACTGGGGCACGCGCTGAGGGCGGGGATCATCCGCCTGCAGGGGAGCCACCTCGTCGTCGTCGAAGGGCAGCTCCTCCGACGGGTCGTCCGACGACGCCTGCTGCCCAGGAGGGCGGGGCGGGCGCGGCGGACGCTTCGGATTCGGCGGAGCCATGCGGCGATTCTCCCTATCCGACGCTTCCAACGCCAAGGGCTGGCCTGTGTGGGACCTGGGATCCTAGAGTGTGTATCGCGTTGCGCAAGTGCCGCGCCCGCCCTGTTCCCAAAGGAGGACCCTCCACCGTGGCCCCCCCATCCATCCGGCTCTACAACACGATGTCCATGCAGAAGGAGCCGCTGGAGCCGCTCGTGCCCGGCGAGGTGAAGGTCTATGTCTGTGGGCCTACGGTCTACAGCTACATCCATATCGGTAACGCGCGCACCTTCACGTCGTTCGACGTGGTGGTCCGCTACCTGCGCTACCGGGGCTTCAAGGTGACGTACGTGCGCAACTACACGGACGTCGACGACAAGATCATCAAGGCCGCGCACGAGACGGGCGAGGAGCCCGTGGCGCTCGCCTCGCGCTTCGTGGAGATCTTCCGGGAGGACGTGCGCGCGCTGCACCTGCGCGAACCGGACGTGTCCCCGCGCGTGAGCGAGACGATTCCGGAGATCGTCGCCCTCATCCAGACGCTCGTGGACAAGGGCTATGCGTACGAAGCGAAGGGCGACGTGTACTTCGCCGTCGACAAGGACGACGACTACGCGAAGCTGTCCAAGCGCAACCTGGAGGACCTGTGCCAGGGCGAGCGCGTGCAGCCCGGCGACCTCAAGCGCCAGCCGCTGGACTTCGCGCTGTGGAAGGCGGCGAAGCCGGGAGAGCCCTCGTGGGACAGCCCGTGGGGAAAGGGCCGTCCGGGCTGGCACATCGAGTGCTCCGCGATGAGCGAGAAGTTCCTGGGCCGCACCTTCGACATCCACGGCGGGGCGCTGGACCTCATCTTCCCCCACCACGAGAACGAGATCGCCCAGAGCGAGTCCGCCACCGGCCAGACGATGGCGAAGTACTGGATGCACTGCGGCTTCCTGGACCTGGAAGGCGCGAAGATGTCCAAGTCGCTGGGCAACGTGGTGCGCCTGCGCGACGCGCTCGCCAAGGTGGACCCGGAGGCCCTGCGCTTCTTCTTCCTCTCCACGCACTACCGCCACCCCATCAACTTCACGGACAAGGCGCTCCAGGACGCGGAAGGGCGCATGGAGTACTTCTACGAAACACTGCGCAAGGTGGACGAGCGCGTGGCGGGGAAGGACTTCGGCAAGGGCCCGCTGCACGGCGACCCCGCGCGCTTCCTCGCGGAGTTCGAGTCCGCCATGGACGACGACTTCAACACCGCGGACGCGCTGGGCGCGCTGTCGGGGCTCTTCGGCTTGATGAACGAGCTCACCGACAAGCCGCCCGTGAAGGACAAGCCGCTGGTGGGCCGCACGCTCCAGGCGCTGCGTGAACAGGTGCGTGAGGCCTCCCGCGTCCTCGGCCTCTTCGAGGACGCCCCGGGCGAGTGGCTGCTGCGCCGCCGGGACCGGGCGGTGCGCGAGCGCGGCATCGACGTGGCGGAGGTGGAGCGGCTGCTCGCCGAGCGGACCGCCGCGCGCGCCGCGAAGGACTTCGCCAAGGCGGACCAGGTGCGCGGGGCCCTCAAGGCCCTGGGCGTGGACATCATGGACACGCCTGCTGGCACCTCCTGGAAGGTGGCGGCGACAGCACCCTGAAAACCCGCTGGGGGGCGCCCGTGCGGCCATGCTACGCACCAGGCCCATGAGGCTCCTCCCCGCGTTGTTCGTTTCGCTGTGCTCGGTGTCCGCGCTCGCCGCGGGCGCCTTCACCGTCACGCCGCAGGAGAAGACGGCCGAACAGGCCATCACCGCGGACCTCCTGCGCGCGCACGTGCGCTTCCTCGCGAGCGACCTGCTGGAGGGCCGCGGCCCCGGCACGCGCGGCGACGCGCTGGCGCAGGAGTACATCGCCACGCAGTTCGAGGGTCTGGGCCTCAAGCCGGGGGCGGAGGATGGCAGCTACCTCCAGCGCTTCGACCTGATGGGCATCCACAGCCGCCCCGGCACCATGACCTTCCAGTCAAAGGCCGGCCGCGTGGAGCTCCAGCCGCGCGAGGACTTCATCGCCGTGTCCGGGGTGCAGGCGCCGGAGGCGAAGCTGGACGCGTCCGAGCTGGTGTTCGTGGGCTACGGCATCGTCGCGCCGGAGTACCAGTGGGACGACTTCAAGGGCGCGGACCTGAAGGGCAAGACGCTGATCATCCTCAACAATGATCCGGAGGATGATCCGCGCCTCTTCGCGGGCAAGACGCGCCTCTGGTACGGCCGCTGGGATTACAAGTACGAGCAGGCGGCGAAGACGGGCGCGGCGGGCGCCATCATCATCCACACCACGCCCAGCGCGGGCTACCCGTGGCAGGTGGTGCGCACGTCGTGGACCGGCGAGCAGTTCGAACTGCCCGCCAGTGACGCGCCCCGCCTCCAGGTGAAGGCCTGGACCACCGAGGACGCCACGAAGCAGGTGCTGAAGCTCGCGGGGCAGGACCTGGACGCGCTGCGCGCCGCCGCCCAGAAGCGGGACTTCCGTCCGGTGCCGCTGGGCGTGACGGTGTCCCTGAACCTCACCAACGAGGTGCGCCGCCGGCCCACGGCGAACGTGCTGGGGCTGCTGCCCGGCAGCGACCCCCTGCTGGCGAAGGAGGTGGTGCTCTACAGCGCGCACCATGATCACCTGGGCAAGAAGGACGACGGCAAGCCCGGAGAGGACGTCATCTACAACGGCGCGCTGGACAACGCGGCGGGCGTGGCCGCGATGCTGTCCGTGGCCCGCGCCTTCACCTCGCTGCCCACGCCGCCGCGCCGCTCCATCCTCTTCGCCGCGGTGGCCGCGGAGGAGTACGGCCTGCTGGGCTCCGCGTACCTGGCGGCGCATCCGCCGGTGCCGCCGGGCCGCATCGCCGCGGACATCAACGTGGACGGCGGCAACGTGCTGGGCCGCACCCGCGACATCACCGTCATCGGGCTGGGCAAGTCCTCCCTGGACACCTTCGTCACCGCCATGGCGAAGACGCAAGGGCGCACGGTGAAGGCGGATCAGCTCTCCGACCGCGGGTTCTTCTACCGCTCGGATCAATTCAACTTCGCGCGGCAGGGCATCCCGTCCGCCTACTTCGGCAGCGGCATGGACTTCATCGGCCGGCCCGAGGGCTGGGGCAAGCAGCAGCGCGGCCAGTGGGAGGCGAAGCACTACCACCAGCCCTCCGACGAGATCCGCCCGGACTGGGATCTGTCCGGCGCCGTGGAGGACACGCAGCTGTTCTTCCTGGTGGGGGCCCAGGTGGCGAAGGCCCAGGAGATGCCCGTGTGGAACAAGGGGGACGAGTTCGAGGCCGCTCGGCTGAAGTCCCTGGAGGCGCTGAAGGCCCCGGCCGCGAAGTAGGTGGGCCTCCCGTCCTTTGTTGGACGGACATGCACGAAGGTTCAGTACACAGGCAGCGGGGATGTTAGATCTGTCCCCTATGCCGGAGTTCGAAATCGTCAGTGAGCACAAGCCGCAGGGCGATCAACCCAGGGCCATCGGGGAGTTGACCGAGGGCCTGCTTCGCGGCGACCGCTATCAGACCCTCCTGGGCGTCACCGGTTCCGGGAAGACGTTCACCATGGCGAACCTCATCGCCAACGTGAAACGCCCCGCGCTGGTCATCGCGCACAACAAGACGCTGGCGGCGCAGCTGTACGGCGAGTTCAAGGCGCTCTTCCCGAACAACGCCGTCGAGTACTTCGTCTCGTACTACGACTACTACCAGCCCGAGGCCTACGTCCCGTCGACGGACACCTTCATCGAGAAGGACTCGTCCATCAACGACAACATCGAACGGATGCGCCACTCGGCGACGCACAGCCTGCGCACCCGCAACGACGTCATCATCGTGGCCAGCGTGTCCTGCATCTACGGCCTGGGCGCCGCGCGCAGCTACGTGGACCTGGCCATCCGCGCCACCGTGGGCGAGGACATGGGCCGCGACGGCTTCATGCGCAAGCTGGTGGAGGCCCAGTACGAGCGCAACGACCTGGACTTCCACCGCGGCACCTTCCGCGCCCGCGGCGACACCGTGGAGGTGTTCCCCGCGTACGAGGAGGAGCGCGCCGTGCGCGTCAGCTTCTTCGGCGACGAGGTGGAGCGCATCACCGAGTTCGACCCGCTGCGCGGCCAGACCCTGGGCCAGTTGGAGAAGATCGTCATCTTCCCCGCCAGCCACTACGTCGCCGGCGCGGACGCGCGCCAGAACGCCATGCGCACCATCCGCGAGGAGCTGGCCGAGCAGCTCCAGAAGTTCAAGGCGGAGGGCAAGCTGTTGGAGGCGCAGCGGCTGGAGCAGCGCACCATGTTCGACCTGGAGATGATTGAACAGGTCGGCTACTGCAATGGCATCGAGAACTACTCGCGCCACTTCACCGGGCGCAGGCCGGGGGAGCCCGCCCCGTGCCTCATCGACTACTTCCCGCGCGACCTGCTGGTCCTCATCGATGAGAGCCACCAGACGGTGTCCCAGATTGGCGCCATGTACCGCGGCGACCGCGCGCGCAAGGAGACGCTGGTCAACTTCGGCTTCCGTATGCCCAGCGCGCTGGACAACCGGCCGCTGAAGTTCGTTGAGTTCGAGGAGATGGTCCCCCAGGTCGTCTTCGTCTCCGCCACCCCCGCCGAGTACGAGCTGCAGAAGTCCAAGGGCGTGGTGGTGGAGCAGATCATCCGCCCCACCGGCCTCACCGACCCCGAGGTGGAGACGCGCCCCGCCGGCAACCAGGTGGATGACCTGCTGGAGGAGGTCCGCGTGCGCGTGTCGCGCAACGAGCGCGTCCTGGTGACGACGCTCACCAAGCGCATGGCGGAGGACCTCACCGAGTACTACAGCGACGTGGGCGTGAAGGTGCGCTACCTGCACTCGGACATCGACGCCATCCAGCGCATGGCCATCATCCGCGACCTGCGCCGGGGCGAGTTCGACGTGCTCGTGGGCATCAACCTCTTGCGCGAGGGCCTGGACATCCCCGAGGTGTCGCTCGTGGCCATCCTGGACGCGGACAAGGAAGGCTTCCTGCGCAGCCACGTGTCGCTCATCCAGACCATTGGCCGCGCGGCGCGCAACGTGAACGGGCGCGTCATCATGTATTCGGATCAGGTGACCGACTCCATGAAGCGCGCCATGGATGAGACGGCGCGCCGCCGCGACATCCAGCGCGCGTACAACCTGGAGCACGGCATCACGCCGCGCACGGTGAAGAGCAACATCTCCGACTTCACGGAGAACATCCCGGACTACGACGCGGGCGCGAGCGCGCTGCCCATGGCGGCGGAGGGCGAGAACGACCTCCTGGAGCCCAAGGAGATCAAGCGCCTCATCGAGGAGTTCACCGCCGACATGCTCAAGGCCGCGGACGAGATGCAGTTCGAGAAGGCCGCCGAGTACCGCGACCGCGTCCAGCTGCTCAAGGACATGGACCTGGGGCTCAAGCCCGCCTCGCGCTCGCTCCTGCGCGCGCCGGCGAAGGCGGCGGATCAGCCCGGCACCACGCCCAGGAAGGGAAGGGGGCGCGGCCGTCCGTCCTCGTCGGGTGGCGGTGCGTCTGGCGGCTCCTCTGGGGCGGCGAAGCCCGCGGCCCGTTCGCGCTCACGCAAGAACTAGCGAGGCCCGCCATGGACATCCGGCTGCAGGAGAAGCTGGACGCGCTGCCCACCGAGCCCGGCGTGTACCTGATGAAGGACAAGCGCGGGACCATCATCTACGTGGGCAAGGCCATCAACCTGCGCAGCCGCGTGCGCAGCTACTTCAACCGCTCCGGCGACACCCGCGTCTTCGTGTCCTTGTTGGACACGATGCTGGGGGACCTGGAGACGGTGCTCGTCCACAACGAGAAGGAGGCCCTCCTTCTTGAAAACGAGCTGATCAAGAAGCACAAGCCCCGCTTCAACGTCCTGCTCAAGGACGACAAGCAGTTCATCTCCCTGCGCCTGGACCGCACCCAGCCGTTCCCCCGGCTGGAGGTGGTGCGCAAGTACGAGAAGGACGGCGCGCGCTACTTCGGCCCGTACTCCAGCGCGGGCGCCATCCGTGAGACGCTGCGCCTCATCAACCGCTACTTCCGCCTGCGCACCTGCACGGACCACGTGCTGGCCAACCGCAAGCGGCCGTGCCTGCTGTACCAAATCGGACGGTGTCCGGCCCCGTGCGTCTACCCGGTGTCTCCGGAGGACTACCGCAAGAGCGTGGACGAAGTGGCCATGTTCCTGGAGGGCAAGGCGGGGCAGCTCATCGAAGGGCTGCGCGCGCGGATGAAGCGCGCGTCCATGGAGCTGAAGTTCGAGGAGGCCGCGCGGGTGCGCGACCAGCTGCTCGCCATCGAGCGCAGCCTGGAGCGCCAGAAGGTGGCCACCACCGACTTCAAGGATCAGGACGTGTTCGCCCTGTATCGCGAGGGCGACCGCATCCTGTTCTACGTCCTGCACGTGCGGCAGGGCCGGCTCAACGGCGGCCAGGCCTTCCCCTTCGGCAGCCAGGAGTTCCCGGACGACGAGCTGCTCGCCTCGTTCGTGAACCTCTACTACGACCAGGGCGGCTTCGTGCCGGAGGAGGTGCTGCTGCCCCTGGAGCCCGGCGACGGCACGGACGGCCTGGAGGCCCTGCTCTCGGAGCGCAAGGGCGACCGCGTGCGCGTCTTCGTCCCCAAGCGCGGGGAGAAGCATGAGCTGGTGAACATGGCGGTGAAGAACGCGGAGCAGGCGTTCGTGGAGCGCAAGCGCACCAAGGACGAAACCGACACGGTCCTGTCACGGCTCCAGTCCAAGCTGGGCCTGCGCAACTTCCCGCGCCGCATGGAGTGCTACGACATCTCCCACTTCCAGAGCTCCTCCATCGTGGCGTCGCAGGTGGCCGTGACGGACGGGGAGACGGACAAGTCGCGCTACCGCAAATACAAGATCAAATCCGTGGAGAAGCAGGACGACTTCGCCAGCATGTACGAGGTCATCACCCGGCGGCTCAAGCGCGGGCTGGAGGAGGGGGACCTGCCGGATCTGCTCGTCATCGACGGTGGCAAGGGGCAGCTCGCCAGCGCGCACGCGGCCATGAAGGACCTGGGCGTGGAGGGCGTGGACGTGGTGGGCCTGGCCAAGAGCCGCGATCAGGAGGTGTTCGACCGCGACGCGGAGAGCGCGAAGAGCCCCGAGCGCGTCTTCGTCCTGGGACGAAAAGACCCCATCGTCCTGCCCCAGAACTCGGCGGAGATGTTCATGCTCACGCGGATGCGGGATGAAGCCCACCGCTTCGCCATCACCTTCCAGGGCAAATCCATGCGCAAGAGCTCGCTGCGCTCCGCGCTGGAGGACATCCCGGGCGTGGGCGAAGGGCGGCGGAAGATGTTGCTGCGCCACTTCGGTTCTCTCAAGCGGGTGGGCGAGGCCAGCATCGAGGAGCTGACCGAGGTCGTGGGCCCGGCGATGGCCGAGCGCGTCCACGCGGGCCTGCATGGAGACCCCGAGGACGACACCGAGGACCCCGTGCGCGAGGCGTCGCTGGATGACGCTTCCGAACCCGCGCACGAAAAAGCGGATGGAGGGTCGCCACCCGGTGCGGCATGATTAAGTTCCGCTTCGGACGCCGGGGGGGCTGGCCGCTGGAACCCGCGACGTTCCTAGGGTTTTTCATTGCGACCATGCTCGGCGCTGATTTATAGCGGTTGAAGATCCGAGCACGTTTGAAGAGGACGAGGGACCGACATGAGGCTGTATCCGAAGGTGATCCCGATCATCTCGCGCGAGGCCATTCAGCAGCTCATGCAGGACGGGGACATCGAGGTGGAGCCGATGCGCGTGGCCGACGCCGAGATGGATCTCTCCGCCATCATGCGTGAGTACCTCGCCAACGAAGAGCGTGTGAACCAGGCGACGCGCGAGGCCCTGGAGCGTCGGGGATATGACTACTCCAAGTTCAACCAGGTGAAGCGCGAGATGGCGGACGTGCGCGGCTTCAAGATGGGGGACGAGGGCATCGAGTACGTCATCAACCAGATGATTGAGTTCCTCCTCATCAGCCGGAACGTCGAGGAGGTCTACTCCGCCGATAACGGGCTGCGTCAGAAGATCAACCAGGTCATGAAGAAGCACCTGGACGTCGACGACGAGATCGACAAGGAGGCCCGCTCGCGGCTGAAGCACCTGCAGGAAGGCACGAGCGCCTTCGACATCGAGTACAACAAGACGGTCGAGCAGATCCGCCGCGCGCGCGGTCTGATTTAGTCCCGGGGCGTGCCACGGCCCGCTCCGCTGCCTACCTTCAACTTCAAGGGAGGCAGCGTCGATGGCGGGTCCAATCACGAGCATCTTGCTGTCCGGTGTCCTGGCGGCGGCGCCAGGGGGCAACGGGTTCACGTTCGAGGGCCGGGAGGCCAGCGCGAGGACCGAGCAGCCGGACGGTTACTTCTTCCAGGGTACGCTTCCATTCGGTGACCTGACCGAGCGCGGCACGGGACAGGCGACGTTCTCCGTGGAGGACCGGGTCGGCATCCCGAATGCGACCTTCGGTGACAAGGCCCAGCTCTCCGCGAGCCTGCGCATCGGCGGCACGGAGTACCGCGTGGAGCTCACGCAGGCGGGCTTCCCTCCCGTCCAGGCGATGCCGCGGGTGCCCGCCGGGCCGCTCCCTCCTCCTCCGCCGCACCTCATCGAGGGCGGGGTGCTGATGGGCACGCCCATCTACGGTGAAACAGGCATTGGCTGGCGTGCGACGACGCGCGCGCACGCGGCGATGGCCGTCTGGGGCATTGGCAGCGTGTGGCGCAACGGGACGCTGCTGACGGATTCAGCGCTGATTCACGCGGCGGCGTTGGACGCGGGCACGTACTCGGATGACGACACGAAGCGGCTGATGCGCGAGGCGCGCCTGGGGGACACGGAGCTGGTGGTGGTGGTGTGGAACCTGCCGCTCCAGGCGGAGCCGCGCGGGTTCATCCAGTTCCTCTTCGACAACGTCGCCATCGACGTGGAGGGAACGCGGGTGCCGTCGCTGGCGGTGGTGCCCACGACGGGGGAGCTGCCCGTGTCGCTCGCGTCGCTGACGCCGGTGTCGCCCACGGCCTTCCCGGCGGCGGTGCCTCCCATGTCTCCGCCGCGCTTCGAGCAGGGCACCGGAGGCAGCGGCACGGCGGGCACGACAGGCACGACGGGCATGACGGGCACGACGCCGGGGACGGTGACGCCGGGCGTGACGCTGGGGGCGGGGACGGCGGGTTCGACGAGCGTGGCCACGACCGTGGGGGACCCGGGGGAGGCAACCACCGTGGGGGACGGGACGGAGCTGGCGACGACGCTCGGCCCCTCGGGGCCGGCGGCCACGAGTGGCTCGACGACCGCCGCGACCACGGGCGGGGTGGCGCTGGGGACGGCGGCGGTGGCTCCGGTCACGGGGCCCACGCTGCCCACGGCGGCGCCCTCGACGTTCAGCGGTTCGTTCTCACCGTCGTTGCCGTCCAATCCGCCCGCGGCGGTGTCGGGCGTGCTGGCGGGCTCCTCCGCCACGGTGGGGACGGGGACCTTCGCCACGCCGCCGACAGTCACGGGCGTGTCCGTGGGGGGCTTCACCGCGCCGCAGGTGTCCCCTCCGGACTTCAACACCTTCGTCGGCACCAGCCAGGTGAGCCCGGGCATCATCGCCACGGTGCCGCCGCTGTCGCAGTCCGCGAGCACGCCGGTGCCGCCCATCCTGGGGACGCCCGCGCCGCTCAACACGGGCACGCCTCCACCGCTCCTGGGCACGCCCGCGCCGCTCAACGCCTCGCCGAGCACCGCGCTGCCGGCCACCCCGGCGCCGGCCAACGCCGCGCCCGCCACGGGGGCTCCCGCGGCTCCGGCCGGCACGGGCGCCCCGGCCGGGCCCGCGCGCTGAAGGGGGAGGGCGCGTCGCGGTGGCGCAGGGCGGGGCGGGAAAATTGACCGGACGCTACGGGCCTGTAGCGTCCTGGGCATGTCCCCTCCCGTCGCAGCCCTCGCCACCCCCGCGATGTTGCGCCGTACCGACCCCGTTCGCGGGGCGGTGGAGCGCCTGGCGCGCGCGCTGCCCGCGCGCGCGGACGCCAGCGTCCTCCTGGACTTCGTGGAGGACGACCTCCGCGAGGGCCTGGATGCCCTGGGCGACGTGCAGGCCCACTTCCACGACCTGCTCCTGGCCCTCCACCGCGAGACGCTGACTCCCGTGGCGGTGATGAACGCGGGCGATGACCTGCACGTGCTCCAGCGGCTGGAGGACCTGCACGAGGTGGTGACGCACCTGCGCCGCCGCCTGTCGCAGGCCGCCGGGATGATCCGCCACGGCTGAGGCCCGTGGGCGCTACAGCGACTGGAGGAAGCGCACCAGCGCGTCCCTGTCACTGGAGGACAGCTTGCGGAACCCGTCCCGCGCCCTCTCCGCCTCCCCGCCGTGCCACAGCACGGCCTCCTCCAGCGTCCGGGCCCGCCCGTCGTGCAGGTAGCCCGAGTACGGAAGGACCGTCTGCGTCAGCCCCAGGCCCCACAGGGGCGCCGTGCGCCACTCGGAGCCGGTGGCATCCCCATCCGGCCGCCCGTCCGCCAGGCCCGCGCCCATGTCGTGCAGCAGCAGGTCCGTGTACGGGTGGATGCGCTGGCGTGACAGCTCCGCCACCGGATGTTCCCCGGTCTCCAGCGTGTCGCGGTGGCACGCCACGCAGCCCAGGTCCTTGAACTTCGTCTCGCCGCGCTTCACCGCGGCGTCCGTCAGCGCCGTGCGCGCCGGCACCCCGAGCGACTGCGCGTAGAACACCGCCGCGTTCAGCGTGGCCTCGGGCAACTCGGCGCTCCCGTCCGCTTCCGGGAAGAGGGGATTCGAAATCCCCATGTCGTTGAAGTAGGCCTCCGCGGACTGCTGCCGCAGGTTCGGGCTGTTCGCCTTCCACCCGAAGCGCCCCGGCGTCAGCGCGCGCTTCTGCACGTCCCACACGGTGTTCAGCCGGCCGGAGATTCCGTCGCCGTTCGCGTCCGTGGGGTCCTCCAGCGCCCGCAGCGTGGCCACGTCCACCGCCTCCAGCAGCCCCAGGCCCACCACCGGCGGAGGCAGGCGCAGCGACGTGAGCATGCCGGCGGGCGGAGACGACCCGTCCGGCATCACGATGGTGATGCGCGGCGAGCGCAGCCCGTACGCCGTCCCGTCCGCGTACGTGCCCGAGCGCTCCTCCCATGCGAGCGTCACGGTGGCCTCCGGCGACGCGCCGTAGACGGCCTGGTCCTGGATCTGGAGCCCCAGCCCGGGCACCGGCACCGCGCCGTTCGGGTGCTCCGGCGTGCCGTCCGGAAGGCTCACGCGCACCAGCAACTGCGTGCGCGTCGGTCCGCCGCCCATCACCGGCATGCCCCGGCCGTTGCGCAGGTGGCAGCCGTTGCAAGAGGTGTTGTTGTACGCGGGCCCCAGCCCCGGGTTCACCGGAGCGGGGCCGGGCACGAAGACGGCCGCGAAGGCGGCATCGCCGTCGCGGTGCAGCGCTGCGTGCTCCCCGGTGAGGTTGGGGGCGGCCTGCGCGAACGCCCGCGACGTGCGGTCGTCGATGGTCGTGTCGCCCCCCGCGCGCGGCGGGTCCGCCGGAGCCTCGGCCTGTGTCCCGCCGCAGCCCGCGAGCCACAGCAGCATTCCCATTCCCATGGCCCGATGCATCGCGTACCCCGGCTTCGCCATCAGGGAAGGATGACAGCCTTCACGTCCACCTGGAAGGTGTCGTGCAGCTTGCGGATGGCCGCCTGGGCCGCCTCGATTTCATCCGCGGAGGCCGGGTCCTTGATGGACACCGGGAACGGCTCCGGCACCTTGCCCAGCGCCGCGATGGCCGCCGCGATCTCCGCCTTCACGCGCGTGTCCAGCGCCGCGTCGCGCTCCTGGATGACGTCCGACATGGACAGCCCCGTGGCCGCGCTCTCCGGGCGGTGGCCCAGGTAGACGTTCTCCACGCTCCGGATGTTGTTGGTGAAGTCCGACAGCGAGTTGAGCGCGAACTGGCTCTCCACCAGGTTCGGGTCCTTCGCGTCGTACGGGTCGGCGATCTTCCCGTTGGCCACCTCGTCCAGGATGGACAGGACGCCGCCCAGCATCTCCTGCGCGCCCGCCTCCACCGTGGGGTACACGTTGTTGCCGGCCTCGCCCGCCTTCGCCAGCGTGTCGCGGTACGGCGCCTGACCGTTCACGCCCGTCGTCCACGATGACGCCAGGTTGGCGGACACCGCCTTCAGCTCCGCCGTCAGTGCGAGCAGGTACTCGAACTGGCGCGCGTTGAAGTCCTGCGGCTTCTTCGCCTGGCCCTCCCCGAAGAGCAGGTACTCCGTCGTGTGGTAGCCCTTCTGCGTCTCCTGCAGCTGGCTCACGTACTGCTGCGACAGCGTGTCGTTGTTGTTGAGCACCGCGTCCAGGTCCGTGCGGTTCACCGGCCAGCTGTCCATCGCGGGGTCCCACCCGTAGCTGTCCACCGGTCCGAAGAGGAACGCCTCGCTCTGCTCCCACGGCACGCGCGCGGCGAACCACGCGTCCTGCGCCGCCTTCAGCGTCGTCGCGCTCGGGGCGTTCCTCAGCGCCTGCGCCGCCGCGTCCAGTTCAACCATGCGCGTGGCGAGCAGGTTGTAGGTGGGCACCACCACCGCGTCCGCGAAGTTCACGACGAGCTGCTGATCCAGCGAGTCCAGGTCGGTGCCGTCGTCATCGCCGCAGGCGCCCATCAGGAGCGCGCCGCCAACCAGCAGGGACAGTTTCAGGGAACGGGAGGACATGGGGTGTGGAGAGCCTTTCTTGCAACCGCAATGGAGACAGTCGGGGGAGGCCGGATCAGTAGACGAAGCCCGTCGACAGCCGGAGCGCGTTCTCTGGCCGGAAGACGGCGCTGCCCATGCGCCGGTGCGAGAAGTCGAGCTTCAGGACGGCGAGCCCCGCGAGCGTGTAGCTGGTGCCCACGGTGTAGACCGTGCGCTCGAAGCGGGGGTTGTCGAACAGCTCCGGGCGGGGCTTGAACTGCGAGTCCATGTAGTCGATGCGGACGTAGGGCTCCAGCCGGTGGTTCCCGTTGAGCCCCAGCGCGGGCGCGATGTCGTAGCCCAGCTCGCCCCACGCGGAGAGGGCGTTGTCGGCCACCGGCGTGCGCAGCACGTTGAGCAGGTTGGACAGCCGCGCGTTGCGCGCGGACACCGCCGCGGCGTTGCCCAGGTGACCGAACATCACCATCGCGTGCGCGCGCCACCGGTCGCGGTTCACCGACAGGTGCGCGTCCGCGATGAACAGCGGCGCGCTCACGTAGCCGCACGGCGCCACCACGTTGGGGTTCGCGTCGTCACACTGCTTCACGAGGTCCGGCTTGGGACGGTTGCGCGTGGTGCCGCCGTAGTAGGCGGACACGCCGAAGTTGAAGCCCTCGAAGCGCCGCACGTCCGCGCGCAACACCGCGGCCAGGTCCGACGCGCGCACCAGCTCGAAGCGCTGCTGCAGGCCCGTGGCCACCCACGTCTGGGAGCTGAACCCCGTGGAGTCCAGCCCGTTCACCACCTGGCCGGTGAGCCGCACGCCCCACGGGGTGTCCCACCGCAGCTGCATCCCCATGTCGTTCCACGTGTTGGGGATGATGCGCGTCTCCGCCTCGGAGCGGATGGTGCCCAGGTAGTCCGTGGGCCGGTAGTCCGAGAAGAGCGTGCCCATCGCGACGTAGAAGCGGCCCACCGACAGCTCCAGCTGATGGCCCAGCTTCTTGGTGAGGTACAGCTCCTCGACCAGCGCCTCGCCGCCCTTCTCCACGTCGGCGTCGAACTCGCCGAACTCCTCGTACTCCAGCTCCATCGCCGAGCCCGCGCCGCCGTGCTCGAACTCCACCTCGAACTCGGCTTCAAGGCCGTACTCCGGCAGCCCCGCCTCCAGCGACAGCACCAGGCGCGTCGTGTCGAACACGAGCCGCGAGTCCTTCTGCGCGCCGTTCGCCCGGTTCTGGTTCTCGCCGTAGTTGAAGTACGCGAACTGGAGGTCCGCGTACGCGTTCAGGTTCAAGTCGAGCTTCGGCTTGCTGCCCACCGTGACGGCGTCGCCCTGCTCGTCCCCTCTTTCGTCCTCCCCGCGGCGGCCTTCATCCAGCAGGCGCGTCCGCCGGAAGCGGAACTCCTCCGCGCCTCGCTGGGACTGCGCGCGGGCCGCGAGAGGCAGCAGGAACAGGGGGAGACACAGCAACGTCAGGAGCGGGTTCAGTTGGTGGGGGCGCATCGGGCGGCGCGCACCCTACGCCCCACGTTTTGACTTTGCAAACCACTCTCAAAACCCGGGCAATGAAAAGCCCGCGCTCCGGGGGGAGGCGCGGGCCCGGGCGGGGCTCAACCCCGCGTCACCACTTGAGATCTTCCTTGCCCTGCGCCTCCATGGGTTTCTCCCCGGGGCGCTTCACGCCGGACAGCGTCAGACGCACCGCGCCCAGGTCGATGGCCCCCACGGCGGCGAGCGGGAGGCGGCGGTCGTCGTCGGTGATCCACACGTGCACGTCGCGCGTCTGCGACGGCCGGTCCAGGCGCACGGCGGTGCCGGCCAGGTGCCAGGCTTCGAACTCACCCAGGGGCAGCGACACGTGCTCGCGCTCCACCACGGTGGCCGTCATGCGCCACATGCGGCGGATGCCGTACACGTCGAAGCAGACCGGCAGGTCCTTCTTCATGGGCAGCTGGCGGATGAGGTAGATGGCGCCCGCGACGTCCAGGCCGTCCTTGTCGAACGCGTAGTCGTAATGGCCCTTGGAGTGGTCCCCAATCTGGTAGTCCACCTTGACGCTCTTGTCCTGCGCGCCGAAGTCCACGTTCACCTTGCGGCGCTGCTCGTTCTCCACGGCCTCCTCGGTGTAGCGCGAGGGGCGCAGCGTCTTGGGGTGCAGGTAGCTGGTGGCGCTGCCGCGCACCCGGCGCACCTTGGAGAAGAGCGTGTTGGTCTGCGCCTCCACCACCACCGGCAGCGCGCCGTTGGCGGGGCGCTGCACGCGCATGGTGAGCTTGCCCGCCTTGGCGCCCATGGCGTCCATGTCGAACTCGAGCAGCTCCCCCGGCTTGAAGGCCAGCGGCGTGCGCAGCGTGGGCAGCCCTTGTTCGCACGGCTTCACCGAGACGACGGGCTCATCGGGGGCGGGCGCGGAGGACGCGTCGCCGGTGTTCTCGGAGGTCGTCTCGGGCTTCGCGGCGTCCTCGGCGTTCGCGGGGGCCACCTCGGTCGGGAGCTTGACCGGGCGCAGGAGGTTCGGCGGGTGGGGCTGAGCCTCCTGGGCCTGACCCGGGTTGGCGCCGAGGGCGCTGAAGACGAGGCAGGCCGCGACGAGGGTGCGCATGGGCTTCATTGTGCTTCCTCCCAGGGGGGAGTGACTACGGGGTTCCCCCGGAAGTCCGACGTCCGGAGCGCTGTGCTTGTTCAGCCGATTGACGCTTCACGATGTGCTCGGTCAGGTCCTTGCGCACCGCTTCCCACTCGGAGGGGTCCCGGGAGATTTCGTACCCGGACCTCGCCAGACGCTTCGCCGCCGTCCGGGCGAAGGCGCCGTCACCCAGCGAGGTGAGCAGGCGCAGGTATTCGTAGTCCTCCAGGCCGTCACGGATGTGTTTCAGCCGCAGGGACACCACGGGCTGGTGCTCCGTTCCGCCCAGCTTCGCGGGGGTGCCCGGGTAGAAGAGGGTGCCGTCGCCGTTGCCGCCGAACTCGAAGAGGTCCGCCCAGACATCCTTCTTCGTGTTGTAGGCGAAGACGGTGTCGAAATAGAGCTCGCCGTCCACGCCGCTTTCATAGGCCAGCACGCCCATGGCGCGGTTGAGCGGGGCGGGGTGGTCCACCATGTACGAGGGCCAGTCGCTGAACGCCTTGTCCAGCGCCTTGTCCGGGGGCGGCCCGCCCGTGCAGCCGTGGGACATACAGCTCTGGTACCACCACACCTTCGCGCTCGAGCTCAGCCGCTTGCGAGCGGTCGCGACGTCGGCCACGGAGCGGCACGTCTGCGGGCCCTCGCGCGGGTAGAAGCAGTTGATGATGGGGGTGAGGATGTCCACCGAGCCCAGGATCGCGGGGTCCAACGGCGTGGTGACGAGCACGGGGATGGCGCCGCCCGCGTCGCGCACGCGCTTCGCCTGCGCCCTCACCAGCGGGAAGTCCGCGGGCTTGGGTTCGTCCTTGGCGTAGAAGAAGAGCTGGGCCTTCCAGCCCTTGTCCTCGAAGTGCTTCTGGAAGGCGCGGTAGTACGCCGACTTCTCCGCGTCCGTGGAGGCCTTGCGGTTGTCGCGCACGTCGGCCGTCGTGAAGCGCGCGCCGGAGGGCAGCACGGTGCCTTCCAGGAAGGGCCCCATCTCCGCGTCGTACGCGGTCCAGTCCAGCACCGCGCGGCCGTCCTGGAACTTCACCGGCGGCGGATCCATGCCCATGCCGTGCGCGCTCACGCGGTGCTCGAGCAGCGCCTTGCCATACTCGCGCAGGAGCGCCTTCGCCTCCGGCGAGTCCGCCGCGATGCCGTGCCCCTTCGCGATGCTGTACAGCGAGATGCCGAAGCTGTTCGGCAGGGACGACGTGGCGGGAATCTCGAAGGGCTGCACCTGCACGGTGAACGGAACGGCCGGCAGTTCCTTCCCGTCCACCGCCGCGCTCAGGCTGCCCGTATACGTGCCCGGGGCCTGCTTCCTCGGGACGCAGACCTCCACGTAGACGACCGTGGGATGTCTGGGATTGGCCGGCGCCGACAGGGGCACCAGCGCGTCGGGCCACGGGCCCGTCCTGCCCTCGCCATTGGAGGGCGTCTTCACGTCCAGGTAGGCCTCGCGCCACGCGTCCACGGTGAGCGGCGCGCCCGGCCCCTTGAGGGCCATGGGCTTCATCGTCACGCGCGTCACGCCCTGCGGGAGCACCAGCTGCGTGCCCTCGCACTCGCCGCGGGCCGCGCTGAGGCGGGCCTCCTTCGCGCCCTTGGGCGTCGCGTCCGGCCGCACCTTCACCAGCGGCGACACCACCTGCACGCCACCCGGCGCGGCGGAGAGCGCCGCCGCCACTGCCCATGCCCAACCCACGCCCATGCCCCCTGCCTTCCCCTGGTTGGCGGGACGACGCTTCAGTCGCCCGAGTTGTCCGCCCGGGCCACCGTCACCACCCGGCCCGGCTTGTAGTCGGTGAGCTCCGCCACGACGGTGCCCAGCGCGAAGTCCGCTTCGATGCGCACCGGCACGTGGTGCTCGTCCGCGCTGAGGTACGCGATCATGTCCCGCCGCGCGTCCAGCTTGCCGCCGAAGTCGGTGTACACGCGCAGGCGGAAGGTGTCCCTCGGACCCGCGGGCGTGGTCACCGTCTCGCGGCCCTCCACCGTGGCGCGCATGGTGAACTGCTTGCTGCCGGTGAACACCGGATACGCATAGGAGCGGCCCACCACCAGCTCCTGGCCGCGCAGCGCGAACGTCGCGCCCGCCACGTCCATGGTGCCCTCGGGCAGCGTGTGCTCCGACTCGCGCGGCGGGTCGCTCTCCTTCTGCTTGACGACCTTCGCGCCGGCGCCATCCGCCGACAGCTGGATGCGCTGGCGGCGGCGCTTGCGGTTCTCCTCCGAGTGCAGGTCGCTGCCCGTCACCCGCTGGGCGCCCGCGTCCCAGTACGTCACGAAGCGGCTCTTGATGGGATAGATGCCCACCAGGTCGTCGGACTTCGCCGTGGACACGATGGGCCACACGCTCTGGCCCCACTGGGTCATGGGCGCGCCCACCGTCACCGTCGCCGTGCCGGCCGTCAGCCCCAGGTACTTCACCCGGTACTGGGCCTGCTCACCCGGGCCGAACGCCTTGCCGGGGGGCTCCTGGGCATGCGCCAGCGTGGCCCCCAAGAGGCCCACCACCGCCGCCGTGAACCCCCACCTGGACAGACCGCGCATCGGGTGTGCTCCCTTGCTTGCAAGTTAGGTGGCCGGCCCGTCCAAGCCAACCGTGCCGCTCAACCGTCCCCGCCACCGGACATTTCCAGGACGGACGGCCGTGGAATGGCATTCAAAGCCGCCCGGCGGCCTCCCGGACGCGCCAGGGAACGCCCGGCGAGGGACGCCAATGGCGGCCCGCAGGGGTACACGTCCGAGCAGGCCGCTGACAAATGGCGGACAGTCCCGCGCGCCCGCCTGCATGCCCGGCGAGGCACGCACCCGGACGGCCGCCCGGTGCTAGCGTCCGCGCCATGTCCAACGACTTCGTGTTCGACGACGATGACTTCGCCAAGGAAGGCGGCGCGGGCAGCGCCACCCGCGAGTTCGACGAGTTCGACTGCCCCGGCTGCAACGCCAACAACCCCGTGGATGAGAAGTTCACCGACGGGGACGAGGTGCGCTGCAACTACTGCGGCTGCGAGTTCAAGGCGCTCGTCAACCAGGAGGGGCGGCTCCGGTTCCGGGAGCTGTGAGCCGGCCTCAGGCGCGCTCGCCGAAGATGGCGGTGCCCACGCGCACGACGGTGGCGCCTTCGAGGATGGCCTGCTCGAAGTCGTGCGTGGTGCCCATGGACAGCGCCGTCAGCCCGTGCGCCGCGCCCAGCTCGCGCAGGCGGGCGAAGCCCTCGCGCATCCGCGCCACGTCGTCCGTGGGCGGAGGCAGCGCCATCAGGCCCACCACCTGGAGGTCGGGCAATGCACGCACCTTCGCCAGGAAGTCCCCCAGCGCGTCCGGCGCGAGCCCGTGCTTGGTGTCCTCGCCGCCCAGGTTGAGCTCCACGTAGCAGGGCAGGGGAGACGCCCCCACCCTGCGCTTGGACAGCTCCGTGGCCACGTCCATCCGGTCCAGCGCGTGGAAGGCGTGCGCGACGCGGGCCACGTACTTCACCTTGTTCGTCTGCAGCGACCCGATGGCGTGCCAGCGCAGGCCGTCCAGGTCCTTGAGCTCCTCGGCCTTGTCGCGCAGCTCCTGGGCGTAGTTCTCCCCGAAGTCGCGCTGCCCCGCGGCGTAGGCCTCGCGGATGAGCGCAGCGGGCTTGAGCTTGGACACGGCCACCAGCGTCACCGACGACTCCGGCCGCCCCGCGCTCGCGCAGGCCTTCGCCACGCGCTCGCGCACCCGCGCCAGGTTGTCCGCCACGCTGCTCATCGCGAGCCCTCCGCCGCGGACCAGGGCAGCGGCATGCCCACGCGCTGAAGCAGCGCCAGCGTCTCCGCCAGCGGCAGGCCCACGACATTGGAGGGGCTGCCGTCGATGCCCTGCACCAGGAAGCCGCCCTTGCCCTGGATGGCGTAGGCGCCCGCCTTGTCCAGCGGCTCGCCGGTGCCCGCGTACCAGGCGATCTCCTCCGGGGAGAGCGCACGGAAGGTCACCTGCGTGCGCACCACCTGTGAGGCCCCGGCGCGGCCGGCCACCGCGATGCCGGTGAAGACCTCGTGCACCCGGCCGGACAGCCGGGCGAGCATCTCCCGCGCCTCCGCCGCGTCCCGGGGCTTGCCCAAAAGCTCCGACCCCAGGGCCACGGTGGTGTCCGCGGCCAGCACCCATGCGTCCGGGTGTCGGGTGGCGACCGTGCGGGCCTTCTCCTCGGCCAGCCGGAGCACGTACTTCGGCGCAATTTCTCCGGCCATTGGCGTTTCATCGATATCCGCGGCCGCCACGGTGAAGCGCAGGCCCAGCTGGGCCAATAAATCCTTGCGCCGGGGCGAAGCGGAGGCGAGAACGAAGCGAGCGGTTGGATCCATGGGCGGGTGCGGGATGTTTCGCGCTCGCGGGCCTTAGCAGACTTGCGCTCCAGAGGGCACCTCGATGAACCCCGCGGACCTCCTGTCGGCCATGAAGCGGACAGTGGAGCAACTGGCCGCCTACAACGAGATGGCCAAGGCGCTGACCTCCACGCTGGAGCTGCGCGAAGTGCTGGCGCTGGTGATGCAGAAGGTCAGTGCGCTGCTCAAGCCGCGCAACTGGTCCCTCATCCTCCAGGACGAGCGCAGCGGAAAGCTCTACTTCGAAATCGCCGTGGGCGAGGGCGCCGAGGCGCTCAAGGCCCTACAGCTCAACCCGGGGGAGGGCATCGCCGGGGCCGTGTTCGCCTCCGGCGTCGCGCGGCTCGTGCACGACGTGGCCGGCGACGCCAGCTTCGCCCCCCGCTTCGACCAGGCCTCCGCCTTCCACACGCGCTCGCTGCTCGCCGTGCCGCTGGTGGCGCGCGAGCGGGTGCTGGGCGTGATTGAGCTGGTCAACGGCCCCACCGAGCCCGGCTTCACGCATGACGACCTCACCGCCCTGTCCGCCATCGCGGACTACGCGGCCATCGCCATCGAGAACGCGCGAAACTTCCGCCGCGTGCAGGAGCTCACCATCACGGATGAGCACACCGGCTGCTTCAACGCGCGGCACCTGCGCGCGCAGCTGGAGCAGGAGGTGAAGCGCTCGGCGCGCTTCCGCCACCCGTTGTCACTGGTGTTCCTGGACCTGGACCACTTCAAGTCCATCAACGACCGGCACGGGCACCTGGTGGGCAGCGCCACGCTCAAGGAGGTGGGGGACCTGCTCATCAGCCTGGGCCGCCACAACCTGGACGCCGTCTTCCGCTACGGCGGCGACGAGTTCGCGGTGATGTTGATCGAAACGGACACGGAGGGCGCCAAGGTCATTGCCCAGCGCATCTGCGAGGCGTTCCGCAACCAGCGCTTCCTGCGCGAGCAGGGGCTGGACGTGGCGCTCACCGCGAGCGTGGGGGTGGCCTCGTTCCCGAACCACGCCACCACGTCCACGGACCTCATCCGCGCGGCGGACTTCGCCATGTACGCGGCCAAGGGGCGGGGCCGGGACCGCATCGCGGTCTCCGAGGCCCCTTCAACGGAGGGGCCCCCTCGCGAGGTCCCCTACGCCCGCTCCGGCGGGTGACTACCCCGCGGAGCCCAACACCGAGTCGATGGCCTCGGTGTTGATGGCGACGTTGCCGCTCTTCTTCAGCGACTTGAGGAAGGACTCCGTCAGCTCGATCTGCTTGGCCTGACGGGCCTGGGTGCGCAGCTCCTCCTTGCGCTTGTCGAAGCCCGCGGTGTCCGGCTTCTCGCGCTCCACCACCTGCGCGACGATGTTCGCGTCGCCCACGGTGAAGACCTCGCCCAGCACCGTCGGGCCGCTGGCCTCGAAGGTGGCCTTCACCAGGGCCGGCGCCGGGCCCAGGTGCGGCACGGAGTCACCCTGCGCGGTGAAGCTGTCCGTCTCCACGGCCTCCGGCTTGGTCTCCGCCTCGAAGCGCAAGAGCGCGGGCTGCTGGCCGGCGGGCACGGGGAACTGGTCCTTCAGGGACTTGCCGGCCTTCGCCGCCGCCAGGGCCTTCTCCGCCTCCGCCTTCGCCAGCCCCTTGGCCTGCTCCTGCTTGTAGAGCGTGGTGGCGATTTCTCCCTTCACGTCGTCCAGCTTCTTGGCCTGGGCTTCCTTCTTCTCCTCCACCTTCACCAGGTGCACGCCCAGCGCGGACTCCACCGGCTGCGTCACTTCCCCGGCCTTCAGCGCGAACGCCGCGTCCGCCAGCGCCGGGTCCCACGTGGTGCGCTCCACCCAGCCCAGCTCTCCGCCCTTGCCCTTGGTGGCGGTGTCGTCGCTGGTCTCCTTCGCCAGCGTGGCGAAGTCCTTGCCGCCTTCAACCTGCTTGCGCAGGTCCTCCGCCTTCGCCTTCGCCTGGGCCTTCTGCTCGGGCGTGGCGTCCGGGGCGACCTTCACCAGGATCTGCCGGGCGCGGATCCGCTCCGGCACGTTGTAGACGAAGCTGTTCGCCGCGTAGTAGTCGGCGATCTCCTTCTCATGCGCCTTCTGGAACTCCGCGAGCTTCGCGGGCGTGGGGGCGGGGACCTTGTCCGCGTACATCGTGGGCAGGAAGCGGGCGAACACCAGCTTCGCCTGGTTGCCTTCCTTCTCGTAGCGGGCGCGGACCTCGTCGTCCGACACCACGGCGCCCGTGCGCACCACGTCCAGCATCTTCTGGGCGGCCAGCTGGCGGCGCAGCTCCTCCTCGTACTCCTGCGGCGTGCGGCGGTAGAAGTCGCGCAGCACCTGCTGGTAGCGGGCGAAGTCGAACGCGCCCTCCTTGGAGTGGAAGTCGGTGTTCTCGTGGATGATCTTCCGCAGCTCCTCATCCGACGGCGTGATGCCGTGGCGCTCCGCCGACTGGGCGAGCAGCTCCGCGTTCACCAGCCGGTCGAGCACCTGCTTGTCCAGGCCGAACTGGCGGGCGACCGACTCCGGGATGGGGTTGCCCTGCGAGCGCAGGAAGTTCATCTGCCGCGACCAGGCCATGCTGAAGTCGCGCAGGGGGATCTCCTTGCCGTTCACCGTCGCGGCCGCGCCGGCGCCGGGCGCCTGGCCGCCGCCGCTCGAGCCGAACCCGTTGCTGCCGGGGCCGAACTGGAGCGTGAACACCACGGCCATGCCGATGATGAACAGGAGGGAGAAGACCTTCCGGGGATTCAAACCGTCCATTGTCGTCACTTCACGGTCGGAAGCGCCCGCGAATCACCTTGCGGAAGGTCTCGCGGCGCCGTGTTGTTGGTAGCCCGGCCGGTGGGGATGCATGAGTGTCAACACCCCCTCATCCGGGCCTTGACTGCGTAGGACAACAGACCGGAAAATGCAAGCGATTCAGCCAGCTTAGCCCGCCCCTCGCCCCCCTTTCACCCCCGTCCTCCGCCCACCCCGGGAAAGCCCCCGTCCGTGCTGTCTCTTCTCAAGCGGTACCGCCGCTTCCTCCTCGTGGCCGCCCTCCTGCTGTACCCGCTCGGCGCCTTCCTGCTGGGCGGCCGGCGCGGCCGCGACCCGAACTTCGTCGACCGGGGCGTCATCGCGCTCACGGCCCCCGTGCAGCAGGGGCTCACCGCCGGCATTGACGGCGCCGTGGCCGCGGTGCGCAACTACCTGGACCTGCGTGGCGTGCGTCAGGACAATGACGCGCTGCGGCTGGAGAACATGCAGCTGCGGGCGACGGTGCAGGCGCTGGGCGAGACGCGCGCGGAGAACGGGCGGCTGCGCAAGCTCCTGGCGTACGCGGAGGCCGTGCCCGGTCCGGAGATTCCGGCGCGGGTGGTGGGCGTCAATCCGGTGGCGAAGCTCCTGTCGGTGCGGATCAGCAGCGGGGAGAAGGACGGGGTGTTCCGGGGCATGTCGGTGGTGACGCCGGACGGCATCGTCGGGCAGGTCATCCGGTCCACGGGCGGCTACGCGGACGTGGCGCTGGTGACGGATCCGCAGAGCCGGGTGGCGGTGCGGGTGCAGCGCTCCCGGGCGCGCGGCACGGCGGCGGGCGCGGGCAACGGCCCCCTGACGCTGGAGAACATGCTGCGCACGGAGGACGTGGAGAACGGCGACCTCATCATCACCTCCGGCACGGACGGCATCTATCCGCCGGGGCTGGTCGTGGGGCGCGTGACGCAGCTGGAGAAGAAGGAGCACGGCATGTTCCAGGGCGCGGACATCACGCCCGCGGTGGACACCAGCCGGCTGGAGGAGGTCCTGGTGGTGGGCAGTCCGTACAGTGAGATGGCCGCCACCGGCGGGGCCGCCGCGGAGGGCACGCAGAAATGAAGTTCCTGGTGACCGTCATCCTGGCGCTGGTGCTGCTCACGCTGGAGTCCGTGTTCGTCCAGCAGGCGGGGCTGGTGCTGGGCCGCGTGGACGTCACGGTGGTGCTGGTGGCCTTCCTCGCGCTCCGGGCGAGCCTCACGGAAGGGGCGTGCTCCGCCTTCGCGGTGGGCTACCTCCTGGACCTGATGAGCGGGCAGCCCACGGGCCTGTTCACCTTCCTGGCCGTGTTCACCTTCCTGGTGGGCCGGCTGGTGGCGTCGTTCGTGGACGTGCGCGGGCCGGTGGCCTTCGCGCTGTTCGCCATGGGCGCGGACCTGGGCCACGGCGTCTTGTCCACGTTCTTCACCTGGCTCACGGTGAAGGACGGCTCCACGACGCCGCTGCTCTCCGGCATGCCGGTGCAGCTGGCGCTCACGGGCGCGGCGGCGCTGCTCCTCTTCCCGCTGTTCAAGCGGTTCGAAGTGGCGCAGGAGCGCCCGGCGGGGTTGCTCCGTTGACGCCTCCGACCATTGGCAACACCACCCCGGGCCGGGACCTGAAGCGCCGCTTCCTGTGGCTGGGCCTGGCCATGTCGCTGGGCATGGTGGCGCTGGCCATCCAGCTGTACCGGCTCCAGCTCATCCGCCATGAGGAGTACGCCGCCAAGAGCGTGGCGAACTTCGTGAAGGAGGTGCGCCTGCGCGCCGACCGCGGCGTCATCAAGGACGCGCGCGGCACCATCCTGGTGGACAGCCGTCCCTCCTTCGACGCCTTCGTCACGCCCGCCTTCTGCACGGACTGCTTCGAGCAGGTCATTCCGCGTCTGGCGGAGCTGCTCCAGTGGGACGGGGATCAGCGCAAGAAGATTGAAGACCTCATCCGCGCGAGCCGCCGCAACGCGCCCTTCCAGCCGGTGCCGGTGCGCGTGGACCTGACGCGGGACGAGTACGACCGGCTCAACGCCCGGCGCGACATCCTGGACGGCGTGGAGGTGGTGCCCGTGCCGCACCGCAACTACCGCGCGGACACGGTGCTGTCGCACGTGCTGGGCTACATGAACGAAATCACCCAGGAGGAGCTGGACCGCCTCAACGCGGACGGCGCCAAGTACGCCCTGGGGGACTACATCGGCCGGCGCGGCCTGGAGCGCTACTTCGAATCCAAGCTGCGCGGGCAGGACGGCGTTCGCAAGGAGGTGGTGAACGCGCGCGGCCAGACGATTGAAGAGCTCAACGTCATGCTGGGGGAGAACGCGGTCATTCCTCCCACGGCCGGCAGCAACGTGGTGCTCTCCATCGACATGCGCCTGCAGGAGGAGGCGGAGCGCGCGTTCCCGGGCGTGACGGGCGCGGTGGTGGCCATCGACGTGAACACCGGCTTCATCAAGGCGCTGGTGTCCCGCCCCGGCTTCGACCCCAACCTGCTCACCGGCCGCGTGACGCCGCAGCAGATGGCCACGCTGGCGAGGGATCCGCTCCACCCGATGATCAACCGCGTGGCCGCGGAGCACTACAGCCCCGGCTCCACCTTCAAGGTCGTGACGCAGCTGGCGGCCTTCAAGTCCGGCGTGTTCCGCCCGGAGACGGTGGTGAACTGCTCCGGCGGCTACCGGCTGGGCGCGCGCGTGTGGCGCTGCCACAAGGACAGCGGCCACGGGCCCCTGGACGCCCGGGGCGCCATGAAGGCGTCGTGCGACTCGTGGTTCTACAAGGTGGCGGACACCATCGGCCTGGACCCCATCGCGGAGATGGGCAAGTCGCTGGGCCTGGGCCGCCCCACCGGCATCGGCGTGGTGGCGGAGGTGCCGGGCATCATGCCGTCCAGCGCGTACCACGACAAAGCCTCGCCGGGCGGCTACACCAAGGGCATGGCGCTCAACAGCGCCATCGGGCAGGGAGACGACAACGTCACGCCCCTGCAGCTGGCGCTGGTGTACGCGGCCGTGGCCAACGGCGGGAAGCTCTACAAGCCGCAGATGGTGCAGCGGCTGGAGAACCTGGACGGACAGGTGACGGAGGAGTTCAAGCCGGAGGTGGTGTCCAAGGTGGACATCAACCCCGCGCACCTGAAGGCCATCGTGGAGGGCCTGGAGGCGGTGGCGCAGGAGCCCGGCGGCACCGCGTACCGCGCCCGGCAGAAGTCGGGCCTGCCCCCGGACATGCTGGTGGCGGCCAAGACGGGCACCGCGCAGGTGGCGCGCATCGGCACGGTGCGCCTGAAGACGCACCAGATGAGCTACTTCGAGCGCGACCACGCGTGGTTCGCCGGCTTCGCGCCCGCGGACAAGCCGGAGCTGGCCGTGGTGGTGCTCAACGAGCACGGCGGCCACGGCGGCGTGGACGCGGCGCCCACGGCGCTGGCCGTGATGAAGAAGTACTTCGAAATGAAGGCGCAGGACGCCACGTCGCCGCCGCCCCGCGCCAACCAGCCCTACACGCCGTCGCTGCCGCCGGCGCCCAGCCTGGATGAAGCGGCGCTCACCCGCGCCGTGGTGCCGCCCCCGCCGGTGAGCCGGCCGGGCGAGCCCATCCAGCCGCCCTCGGAAACCGGAGACGACAGTGCAACTGCGGATTGAGCGCCGGATGATGCCCCACGTGCCGTGGGCGCTCGTCGTGTGCGTGCTGGGCGTGTGCTTCCTGGGCATCTGGAACCTGGCGTCCGCCGCCCGGCCCCCCATGGCACCCGTGTGGCACAGCCAGGCGCTCTACCTGGCCGTGGGCATTGGCGCCGTGTTGATGGTGTGCCTGGTGGACTACCGTTGGATCCAACGGATGGCCTTCCCCATCTACGTGCTCAACATCCTGGCGCTGCTGGCGCTGCGCGTGGTGGGGCACACGGCCAAGGGCGCGGAGAGCTGGTTCGTCATTGGCCCGTTCCGCCTGCAGCCCGCGGAGTTCATGAAGATTGGCGTCGTGCTGATGCTGGCCAAGGTCTACCACGACGACTTCCAGCCCAATCAGTCGTCCTACGGCATCGTGCGTCTGTGGAAGCCGGTGCTCGTGGTGATGGTGCCCTTCGTGCTGGTGCTGGTGCAGCCGGACCTGGGCACCGCGCTGATGATCTTCCTGGCCTCCGGCACCGTCATCCTCTTCGGCAAGGTGCGCTGGTACCTGGCCGCCACGCTGGTGGCGGGCGCGCTGGTGGGCGGCCTCATCATCTGGAATGACTACATCCGGGAGATGCCCGAGCCGCGCACCACCATCGTGCGCCACTTCCTCAAGAAACATCAGAGCCAGCGCATCTCCGGATGGCTGGACCCGGAGGCGGACCTGCGCGGCAGCGGTTATCACGCGGCGCAATCCAAGATTGCCGTGGGCTCCGGTGGGCTGACCGGCAAGGGCTGGCGTGAGGGAACCCAGACAGGCCTGCGCTTCCTGCCGGAACAGCACACGGATTTCATCTTCTCCGTGTGGGCAGAGGAGCACGGCTTCTTCTCCTGTCTCCTGTTGCTCGTGCTCTACGGCGGCATCTTCATTTTCGGATTGGGCGTGGGATTCAGCGCACGCGACCGTTTTGGAGCGTTCGTCGCGGTGGGGGTGGTGGCCACACTTTTCTGGCAGGTGTTCGAAAACATCGGCATGGTCATTGGCCTGTTGCCGGTGACGGGCATCACGTTGCCCCTCATGAGCTACGGCGGCTCCTCGATGCTGTCGGTGATGTTGTGCATCGGGCTGCTGGTGAACATCAGCATGCGCCGTCACATGTTCTGACGGCCGCGGAGGCTCCGATGGTGGTTCAGAGGAAGGGTGCGACGACGGTGAAGGCGGCCGCGGCGGTCCGCGGGCCAGAGGGCGCGCAGACATCCCGGCCGTTCGTCCCGCCCGTGGGCACGACGCGCGGCGTGCCCCTGCCCGTGCCTGGAGGGGCGCCGCGCATCGAGATGAACCAGGGGGAGCCGGAGCACCGGCACTTCCCGCGCGCGCAGCTGGCCACGCACTTCGACCTCTGGGTGGAGGACGGCGCGGGCGGCCGGCGCTTCTCCGCGAAGCTCACGTCCGTGAACGTGAGCGTCAGCGGCGCCTTCCTCGCGAGCACCTTCTTCCTGCCCATGGGCACGGTGGTGCGCACGCGCTTCGCGCTGGAGGAGGGCGCCTCCCCCGTGGAGGCCCGCGCGGAGATCGTGCGGGAGGAGCGCGGCCCGGAGGACGAGGGCCGCAGCGGGTTCGCCCTGCGCTTCCTGGAGTTCTCCGGTCAGACGGAGGTGGCGCTCGCGAGGCTCTTCCTGGGCATGCGCCTCAGGGCCTTCACGGAGGAGTACCTCAAGTCCCAGCGCGCCCGCTCCCTGCCCAATGAGCTGGAGCGGGTCATCGACGTGATGGCGGCCTGGGAGCTGCTCAAGGCCACCACGCCCGGAGACCCCTGGCGCGGCGAGTAGGGCCCCGGTTGCGCTGCCTTCAGGCCGGCTTGCCGGAGGCGATCTGCCTGCGGCGCTCGGCCTGGTAGTGCGCGGAACACAGGCCCTTGGAGCGCTGCTCGCGGGTGCAGCCATTGACCGTGCAGCGGCGGTCCATGGGCACCGGCCCGCCCGCCACCGTCTTCGGGGGACGGCCGCGGCGGCGACCCGCCATCACCGCGCCGTTGCCCGGCGAGGCCGCGACAGAGCCCATGCCCGGCATTCCCGTGTTCAGCGCGCGCAGCATGCCGCGGCCGATCGCATCCCCCAGCGCCTCCGCCCACGACGTCAGGGCAGGGGTCAGCGGTGCTTGCGAGGTCAATTCTTTGCGAAGGCGTGCCATGAAAACTCCTGTAGAAACTCGCCAATCAAGACAGGCGTGTACGCATGTCTTGTGTCTGGTGTGGCGAACTCTGTCAACAAGGCATGTTGGGGTCGTGTTTGACTCGTAATGCAATTTCAATGTCTGTTGAACAAAACAAGACGGGAGGATCGTCCAGCGGGCCCGGGCGGAGGCCTGTCTCAAGAGCAGAGAAACGTCTGCCTCAGGGGGCGGCTGATACCCGGTAAGTGAAAGCCCTTACCGTCGCGGTGAGTTGTCTTTCTACAGACATATCGAACCGGGACCCGTGTCACGCCCGGGTGTCTGGTTGGGAGCCCAGACGCGACGTCCCCTCTCACCGGGCGCGGGAAGCCTGGCGGTGGAGGCCAGGGGGCGCCATGGGCGGGAGGGGACGTGGAGGCACGGGCGCGCGGTGCGGCGCGCCCGTCACCGGGAACCCGTGGGCTCAGAGATTCTTCCGGATGACCTCGTCGATCCTCGACTTGGGCACCGCGCCGACGATCTGGTCCACGACCTTGCCGCCCTTGAAGAGCAGCAGGGTGGGGATGGAGCGGATGCCATACTTCTGGGGCGTGTCCTGGTTCGCGTCGATGTCCATCTTCGCGAACGTCACCTGGCCCTTGTACTGGCCGGACAGCGCCTCGACGGAGGGCGCGATGGCGCGGCAGGGCGCGCACCAGGTGGCCCAGAAGTCCACCAGCACGGGTTGTTGCGAATCCAGGACCTGCTTCTGGAAGTCCGAATCACCGATGTTGATCACGTCGCCAGCCATGTCGTCTCCTCGTGTCTACGGCTTGGATAGGGTGCTACCTGAACCCCGGGCCCGGCGGGTGCCCTGGAGGGCGGGAATGCCGGGCCGCTTTTGCGTGGAACGGATGCCGCATCTGGCCGGCGGTTGCACCCCATTTCCGGCCCGCCCGGCAGGAGGGTGGTATAGGCTGGGGCCGTGACGAAGCTCTTTCTGTCCCAGGCCCAACTCGAGGAGTGGGCGCTGGCGGACAAAGCAGACCTGCGCGAAGGCCGCCTGGTGGTCGCCGCCGAGGGAGGGAGCGCCTGGCCCCTCACGCCCGCCGTCCATGTGGTGCAGCTGGTGTCCGGGGAGGACACCCACCGGCTCGTGTCCCGCGTGAAGACCGAGGAGCAGCTGGGCCGCCTGGGCGCCGAGCAGATGGCCGATTCCATCCTGGTGGGGGACTCCGCCTATGAAGTGGTTCCGGGTTATGTGGCGGAAGTGGGTGCGCCCACCCCCGAGCGCAAGCCCAATTCGGAGACCGACCTGCTGGCGGCCTTCATTCTCAATAAAATGTAAAACGGGCTGAGGCTGGACTGAATGCCTCCTCGGCCGGGGTTATGAGCCTGCCGCCATGAGCCATACGCTCGTCTCGCTCGCCTGCCACGCCTACGGCCTGGCCGCGCTCGTCTACCTCGCCTTCCTGGTCCGCCAATCCCAGGTGCTCGCCGTCGTCGGCCGGGTGCTGGTGGGGACCGGGCTGTTGATGCATTGCGTCGCCCTCGTCGAGATGCTGGGGGCGCAGGGGGGCCGGCTGGTGGGCCCCGCGCAGGGCATGTCCACCTTCGCCTTCCTGCTGCTGGCGCTGTTCCTGGCGCTGGACGTGCGCTACCGCAAGCCCGTCATCGGCGCGTTCCTCACGCCGCTGGCGGTGGCGGTGCTGCTCATCGGCATGTTGTTGCACGGCGGGTCCACGCCGCTGCCGGACGCGGTCCGCCAGCCGCTGTTGCCGGTGCACGTCATCATCGCGCTCCTGGGGATGACGGCCTTGGGCGTGGCGGCCGGGGTGGGCGTCATGTACCTGCTGATGGAGCGCGAGGTGAAGTCCAAGCACTTCGGGCTGCTCTTCTCGCGGCTGCCGTCGCTGGAGTTCCTGGACACGCTCAACCGCCGGCTCGTCCTGTGGGGCTTCATCGCGCTGTCGCTCACGCTGGCGACGGGCGCGCTCTTCACCACCACGCTGCGGGGGCTCTCCTGGGCCCTGGAAGCCAAGCACGTGGCGACCTTCGTCGCGTGGGGCATGTTCGCCGCGCTCGTCAACGCGCGCATCTTCGCGGGCTGGAGAGGCCGGCGGGTGGCGCTGCTCACCATGGCCGGCTTCTGCCTGGTGCTGGTCTCCTTCCTGTCGTCCTACGACCTTTCCGCCGCTGGCCCGGGGATGCCGTAGTCATGGAATTCATCTGCATTGGCGTGTCGCACCGCACCGCTCCCCTGGGCGTCCGCGAGCGGCTGGCATTGCCCGAAGCCCGGCAGACGGAAGTGCTGCAGCGGCTGGCGCAGGCGCCCGTGGAGGCGCTCTGGGTGTCCACGTGCAACCGCGTGGAGGTGTACCTGGCGGCTCCCAACATGGAGCAGGCGCGCGAGCGCGTGCGGGAGACGCTGCACTCCCTGGGCGGCGCGGAGGCGCTGGAGCACCTGTATGAGCACCAGGGCGAGGCGGCGCTCGTGCACCTGTTCCGCGTGGCGTCCAGCCTGGACTCCATGGTGCTGGGCGAGGCGCAGATCCTGGGCCAGGTGAAGGACGCCTTCGAGCGGGGCCAGGGCGCGGGCGCGGTGCGCGGGGAGCTGACGCGCGCGTGCGCGGCGGCGTTCGGCTGCGCCAAGCGCGTGCGCACGGAGACGGCGGTGGGGCGCGCGGCGACGTCCATGGCGTCCGCGGCCGTGCAACTGGCCAGCAAGGTGTTCGACGGGCTCAAGGACAAGACCGTGCTGGTGGTGGGCGCGGGCGAGATGGGCGAGCTGGCGGCGCGGCACCTGAAGAACGCGGGGGCGGGCAAGCTGCTCGTCACCAACCGCACGCTCGCGCGCGCGGAGGCGCTGGTGGCGGAGGTGGGCGGCGTCGCGAAGCCCTTCGAGGAGCTGTTCACGTGGCTGGCCGCCGCGGACGTGGTGGTGACGAGCACCGCGTCGCCGGTCCCGCTCTTCACGCGCGACAACGTGGGCGCGCTGGGCAAGGCCCGCAAGGGGCGGCCGCTGTTCATGGTGGACCTGGCGGTGCCGCGAGACATCGACCCGGCGGTGGGCACGCTGGACTGGGTGCACGCGTACGACGTGGACGACATCCAGAAGTTCGTCGCGGACAACGCCGCCGCGCGCGCGGAGGAGGCGCACAAGGCGGGCGGGCTGGTGGCGCAGGAGGTGGCGCGCTTCGCCCGGGAGCGCGCGCTGCGCGACGGCATGCCGGTGCTGGCGCGGCTGCGTCAGCGCGCGGAGGCCATCGCCCGCGCGGAGGTGGAGCGCACGCTGCTGGGCCTGGGCGACGGGCTCACCGACAAGCAGAAGAAGAGCATCGAGGCCATGGGACGCGCCATCGTGAACAAGCTGCTGCATGAGCCCACCGCGCGCCTGCGCGCCGTGGGGCCCCAGGGTGAAGGCAACCGGCTGGCGGGCGCCGCCGCGGAGCTGTTCGGCCTGTCGGAGGCGGAGGCCGCCGCCATCGCGCCGGAGGAGACCGCCGCCCCCGCGGCGGAGGGACGCAACACCGTGGTGGCCACCGGGAGCCGGCGATGAAGACGGTGCGTATCGCGACGCGGGAGAGCCCGCTGGCGCTGTGGCAGGCGAATCACGTGGGCTCGCTCCTCACCCGGCACAACCCCGGCCTGGAGGTCACCCTGGTGAAGATGACCACCGAGGGCGACCGCTTCCTCTCCGCGCCGCTGTCCGCGGTGGGGGGCAAGGGCCTGTTCGTGAAGGAGATCGAGCAGGCGCTGCTCGACGGCCGCGCGGACGTGGCGGTGCACAGCCTGAAGGACATGACGTCGGTGTTCCCGGAGGGGCTCATCCTGGCGGCGGTGCCCGCGCGCGAGGATCCGCGCGACGCGTTCTGCAGCCCGGAGGGGCACACGCTGGCGATGCTGCCCCCGGGCGCGAAGGTGGGCACGTCCTCGCTCCGGCGCAGCTGCATCCTGCGCGCGCGCCGCCCGGACCTGGAGATCGTCTCCGTGCGCGGCAACGTGCAGACGCGGCTGCAGAGGACGCGCGAGCTGAAGCTCGCGGGCGCCATGCTCGCGGCGGCGGGGCTCAAGCGCCTGGGCCTGGACCACCACATCACCCAGGTGGTGCCGGTGGAGGACAGCCTGCCGGCGGTGGGGCAGGGCGTGCTGGCCATCCAGTGCCGCGAGGCGGACGCGGACGTGCGCGCGCTGCTCGCCCCGCTGGAGGACCTCGCCACGCGCAACGCGGTGCGGGCCGAGCGTGCCTTCCTGGCGAAGCTGGAGGGCGGCTGCACCGTGCCGCTCGCCGGCCACGCCACGGTGGCGGGCGGCCAGGTGTACCTGCGCGGCCTGGTGGGCCGGCCGGATGGTTCGCGGGTGGTGCGGGGCGAGGTGCGAGGCCCCGTACCGGAGGCGGAGCGGCTGGGCGAGGCGCTCGCGGACGAGCTCCTGTCGCGCGGGGCAGGGGACATCCTGCGCGATTTCGGCCGCCGCGAAGGCGCGTCCCGCGCCTAGAGTGCCGGCCCGTGGACCGGCGACTGGATGGCATCCGAATCTTGGTGACGCGCCCCCGTGAGCGGGCCGAGGAGCTGTGCTTCCTCCTGGAGGACGAGGGCGCGGATGTCCTCAGCCTCCCGCTGTTGGAGCTGCTCCCGCCGGAGGATCCGCGTCCGCTCGCGTCCGCCGCCGAGCACGTGCAGCGCTACCACTGGGTGGTGTTCGCGAGCCCCTCCGCCGTGGAGGCCTTCGTGGAGGCGCTGCGGCTCGCGGGCACGTTGGACCGGCTGTCCCGCGTGAAGCTGGCCGCCGTGGGGCCGCGCACCGCGAGGGCGGTGGAGGGCTGTGGCCTGAAGGTGGAGGCCGAGCCCGACGAGGGCACCGGCGCCGCGCTCTTCACCGCGCTGAAGGACGTGCTGGGCCCGGACGACGACGTGCTCCTGCCCGCGGCGGAGGAGGGGCGGCGGGAGCTGGAGGACGGCCTGCGCGACCTGGGCGTGCGCGTCACGCGCGTGACGGCCTACCGCAGCGCTCCGGCCGCCGTCGAACCGGAGGCGCTGGCCGGCCTGGCCGCGTCCCCGCCCCAGGTGGTGCTCTTCGCCTCGCCGCGCACCGCGGAGGCCTTCGTGGAGGGCGTGGGCCGCGAGCCGCTGGCGTCCGCGAAGGTGGTGGCCATTGGCCCCACCACGGCGACGGCGCTGACGCAGCTGGGCATCCCCGTGGCCTCCGTCGCGGAGCGACCCACACCCGAAGCGCTGGTGGAGGCCACCGTTCGCGCCATTCACGGATAGACTGCCCGCCCGGTGACGTCCCGGCGCCAGGCAGGCGCTCCCGTGCGGACGTGACGCGAAGAGGTGCGGGTGATGATTCGTGGGTCGCAGCGGTGTGTCTTCCTCCTGGGGCTGCTGGCGCTGGCCGCGACGGCGCACGCCCAGGATGGCTACAAGTTCCTGGATCACTGGGTGCTCAACAACAGCCAGGACCCCTTCCCGTACTACGTGGACGCGCGCAACAACGAGCCCGCGGGCAATGAGTTGTCGCGGGTGGAGGACGCGGTGAAGAAGGCCTTCCAGGCCTGGCAGGACGTGGACTGCGCCTGGCCCGCCTTCACGTACAAGGGCCGCTCCACCACCGTCCCCATCCCGGACGTGAACGACCGGCTGGACGGCTTCAGCGTCGCCGCCATCTTCGTCACCGACCCGAACAGCACCGAATACAAGGACGTCCTCAACTTCGGCGCGAACGTGGCGACCGCGGTGCCGCTGACCCACGGCGGCCTCGTCTACCAGTGCGACATCTTCCTGGACGCCGTGAGCCACAGGTTCACCACGCTCGAGTCCACGCCCTCGGGCTTCGTGGACATCCAGACGGCGGTGATGCGCGAGGTGGGCCACTGTCTGGGCCTGGGCAGCACGTACGAGTTCCCGGACGCGGTGATGTACTTCGCGTTGGATCCGGGCGTGCCGCGGCGCACCCTGTCGTCCTATGACCGGGGCGCCATCTGCCAGCGCTACCCGCAGACGGGCGCGGTGGGCTCGCCGTGCGACACCACCGCGTGCGGCGCGGGGCTCACCTGTGTCACCACCCAGTCCACCACCAGCGGCAAGGCGCTGAAGCTCTGCTCCAAGGCGTGCCCGTCCGGGACCCCCGGGGCCTGCCCGGACCCCTACCAGTGCCGCGCGTCCACGCTCGTCTCCGGCTCCCAGTACGCCTGTCTGCCGGAGGCGGTGGGCACGGGCACCAAGGTGGGCAACCCCTGCACCAGTGCCTCCACGTGCGGCGCGGCGGACTCGCGCTGCCTCACGGACGCGGACAAGACCCCCGCCTTCCCGGCGTGGAAGGGCGGCTACTGCACGGAGTCCTGCATCTCCAACGCGGACTGCCCCACCGGCTCCACGTGCGCCACCGTGGGCTCCGTGGGCCAGCGCTGTCTGAAGAACTGCCGCCCGGGCAAGGGCGACTGTCGCGAGGGCTATACCTGCAACACGCTGCCCGGCACCGGCGCCACCGTGTGCGTCGCGGACTGCGCCACCAACAACGACTGCGGCAGCAACTACGCCTGCAGCTCGTGCGACCACACCTGCGTCCAGCAGAAGACGGGCCCGCGTGTCGAGGGCGACCCGTGCTCCCAGGATTCGGAGTGCGGCACCAATCAGCAGTGCCTGAAGCTCAACGGCAACCCACAGGGCGTCTGCTCGCAGCCCTGCTCGGTGTCCACCTGCACGTGCGCTCCTGGCAGCACCTGCCGCCCGGCGGGCACCGGCGAGGACCGCTTCTGCTTCAAGGACTGCGCGGCCAACACCTGCGCCTCGCCGCTCCAGTGCGTGCCGTTCTCGGAAGGGAGCAGCTGCATCGCCCCCTGCCGCTCCAACCAGGACTGCCCCAACGGCCTGTTCTGCGGCGTCGGCGGCCAGTGCTACTCCCCCTACACGCAGACGGACGGCGGCACCTGCACCCTGTGCAGCGACGGCGGGACGCCGCCGCCCCCGCCGGTGGATGGCGGCACGGGTGACTCGACGAACGACCCCGGCGGCTGCGGCTGCCAGAGCGCGCCCAGCTCCGCGGCATTCCTGGTGGGGCTCGCGGTGTTGTTCATGGCCACTCGCAGAAGGAGGAACGGTTGACACAGGCGGCTCCCCCCGGAAGCGGCGCCCCTTCGCGCAGCGCCACCGACTTCACGCTGGGCTTCCTGCTGGAGGCCCTGGTGGCGCAGCGCCTGCTGACCCCACAGCAGGCGCAGGAGGTGCTGGCGCGAGAGGCCGCCGCGCGCGCCCGCGTCCTCAAGGCGCAGGGCGGCACGGGCAAGGACGCGGCCCGCTACGACGTGTCGCCCGTGGAGCTGGTGGCGGCCTTCCAGATTCCCGCGCCGGGTGGGCGGGGCGTGCTGGACGAGGACCGCGTCACGGAGGCGGCCGCGCGCGCCGCGGGGCTGCCCTACCGGAAGCTGGACCCGCTGAAGATGGACATGGCGCTGGCCACCCGCACGGTGTCCCGGCCCTACGCGCAGAAGCACGTGCTCCTGCCCCTGGAGCGCACCGAACAGGGGCGGCTGCGCGTCGCGGTGGCCAACCCCTTCGACCACGAGCTCTTCGAGTCCTTCTTCCGGCTCACCGGCGTGCCGGTGGAGCCCGTGCTGTCCGCGAAGACGGACATCCTGCGCTCCATCGCGGACATCTACGGCTTCAAGAAGACGCTGGCCAAGGCCGCGGACGACTTCAGCGACGCGAACGGGCAGATCGCCAACTTCGAACAGCTGGTGTCGCTCAGCGGCACCCAGGAGCTGGAGGCGTCGGACCGGCCGGTGGTTCAGGCGGTGGACTACCTCCTGCGCTACGCGTTCGACAACCGCGCGTCGGACATCCACATCGAACCCAAGCGGGCCACCGCCGTGGTGCGGCTGCGCATCGACGGCGTGCTGCACCCGGTGTACTCGCTGCCCGCGCAGGTGCACCCGCCCATCGTGTCGCGCGTGAAGATGCTGTCGCGCATCGACATCTCGGAGAAGCGCCGCCCCCAGGACGGCCGCATCAAGACGGAGCGCGACGGCCGCGAGGTGGAGCTCCGCGTCTCCACGCTGCCCACCGCCTTCGGCGAGAAGGTCGTCATCCGCATCTTCGACCCGGAGACGCTGGTGCAGGACATCGCCCAGCTGGGCTTCGAGCCGGACGAGAAGCACCACTTCGAGTCGTGGATTGACCAACCCCACGGACTCATCCTGGTGACGGGCCCCACGGGCAGCGGCAAGACGACGACGCTCTACTCCGCGCTCAAGGCGGTGGCGGGGCCGGACGTCAACGTCACCACGATTGAAGACCCCATCGAAATGGTGTGGGACACCTTCAACCAGGTCCAGGTGCAGCCCAAGGTGGGCCTGGATTTCGCGGGGGCGCTGCGCCACATCCTGCGGCAGGACCCGGACGTCATCATGGTGGGTGAGATCCGCGACGCGGAGACGGCGGAGAACGCCATCCAGGCCGCGCTCACCGGCCACCTGGTGCTCTCCACGCTGCACACCAACGACGCGCTGGGCGCGGTGGCACGCATGAAGGACCTGGGCGTGCCGGCCTTCCTCCTGGCGCAGAGCCTCCTGGGCGTCATGGCCCAGCGCCTCCTGCGCCGCGTCTGCGCGCACTGCGCGGAGGAGGCGGTGCTCACGCCGGACGAGCTCCTGGCCCTGGAGGCGCCGCTGCCGCTGTTGCCCGGCGGTGTGAAGCTGTCCAATGGCGCGGGGTGCGTGCGCTGCCGGGGTACCGGCTACTCCGGCCGCACCGGCGTCTTCGAGATCGTCTCCACCTCCCGCGAGGTGCGTGAGCTCATCGCCCGCGAGGCGCCCTACGAGCACCTGGTGCAGGCCGCCCGCCGCGGCGGCATGCGCACCCTGCGCGAGGCCGCCGTGCGCAAGCTGGCGCAGGGCCTCACCGCCTTCGACGAGGTGGTGCGGATGACGTCCGCCTTCTAGCGGGCCTTGTCCCGGAAACACGAAGGGCCCGCCGTGCTTCACGGCGGGCCCCACGGTGGAACCGGGATGGGCAGGGCGGCCTAGAAGCGCGCCTGCAGCAGCGTGTTGAAGCCCAGCGCGTGCGGCTTCTCGAAGTTCGGCTGCGCGATGCCCGTCACGTCGTCCTCGAACGTGGTCCGGTTGGTGTCGTACGTGTAGTAGACCTCGCCCACCGCCGCGACCGTCTCCGACAGGTCCCACCGGAAGGTGGCCTTGGCGGACCAGATGAGCTGCGCCTCGCACGCTCCAGAGCCGCCGCAGGTGCTGGGCAGGATGCTCAGCTGGTTGGCGTCACGCACCACCACCGTGCGCGTGCCCGTGAGGGCGGGGGGCGGGTTGCTGCCGCCGATGAGCGGCACCGGGCTGCGGAAGGACGCCGGCTGCTGCGCGCCGAAGATGAAGCCCGGCGTCAGGTGCAGGCCCGCGATGTTGTAGTCCACACCCAGCGCGCCGAAGACCTCGGGCTTCAGCACGGTGCCCGTGGGGAAGTCCTGGAACGGCGGGAAGCCCGGCACGTCGAACTGGATGAAGGACAGGCTGCGCACGAGCGCCAGCGCGTTGAAGCGGAAGCGGTTCCACTTCGCGCGGCCCTGGAAGGCGAGCGCCGTCGCCCCCTGGTACTTGGTCGCGCCGAACTTGTCCGGGTCCTGCAGCGTCTGCGAGAGGTAGCTGCCCTCCAGCGACACGGAGTACGACAGGCCGCCCGGGTACTGCTCCGGCGCGAAGAAGCGCTGGTAGATTTCCGGGTCGTTCTTGTAGAGCCGGAAGTCCACGCTCGTGCCCACCGGCACGCCCACGTGGTAGACGACCTGGGCGGACGCGCCGTAGGAGTTGACGGGCGCCTCGATGGACTGGTTCGCCAGGCCCGGGACGATGCCCTTCTGGAAGTAGCCGCCGCCGGCCTCCACGCGCAGCGTGTCCAGGATGTCCCAGCCCGCGCCGGCCATCACGCCGTAGAGCGTCTCCTGCTCCAGGATGAGGTCGTTGAGCACCAGGGCCGTCTTGCCGCCCACGTACGCGTACCAGCGGTCGCGGGTGATCTGCAGCTTGGCGCCCGGCACACCCGCCGCGGTGGCGCGATTGGTGAAGATGGAGCTGCCGCCCCAGGAGATGCGGTACGCATAGCCCAGACGGAAGCGGTCCGCGGACACCGGGAAGCCGGTGAGCGAGATGCCTTCCTTCTCTCCCCAGCTTGGCGGCTGGTAGTTCAGGCGCACGTAGCTGGAGTTGTCGAGGATGTCGACACCGCCGGACGGGCGCTCCAGCACCAGCAGCGTGAGGGCCGCCTCCGTGGTGAGGCCCTCGAAGAACGCCGGCATGCGCTTGTAGAGCACGACGTTCGACAGCGTCTCGAAGCCGGAGAACTTGGTGTTGAAGTTGTCGTAGAACTGCGTGTTCTGGTTGCCCGCGCCAAAGCGTGCGTTGGGGCTGTTGGGAGTGGTCTCTCCCGCGCCCGCCAGCACGTTGTCGTCCGCGAAGACGAACGACAGACGGGTGTCCACGAAGTCCCCGGCCCAAGCGGGCGCGGAAAGGGTTGTCAGGCCCGCCAGGGCCAGCGTCTGCAACGTTTTCAATGTCCCTCCAGGAAGCGGTCCGGGGGAGACCGCTCCTCCCTGCGCCCCGGCGGTGAGCCGGGGCGCGCAATGCGACTGGTCAAAGGTGGATGACTACGGGCACGGCTTGATGGGCTTCGGGCACTCCATCCCGGGCCCGGGGTAGCAGCAGAGGTCGTCCTGGTCTCGCGGCAGGACGTTCCAGCGCGGACGCGCCGGACCCACGTGCTTCAGGTGACCGACGACGTCGAAGGTGGCCGCCCGCAGCTGCCTGCACTGGAGCGCCTTCGCCGCGTCGGTGTCGTTCTCTTTGCAGTCCGGGTTGAGGTCCGGCACCGCGTCCTTGATCTGCAGGCTGATGCGCGAGCGCGTGTCCGGCGCCACCTTGCAGGTGGCGTCGGCCGTGGCGGCGGCGTCGCGCACCAGCGCGACCGTCACCTCGGAGCCCTGCAGCGTGTACTCGTAGCGGCTGTTCGCCGGGATGAGCGTGCCCGTCTGGTCCGCCGTCACGCTGACCGGGCCGAAGCGAGCGCGCACCGGCTGATCACAGATGACGTTCAACCGGTAGCCCTGGGGCAGCGTCTTGCTGGGACGCACGGAGGTGGTGCCCACCTTGACGTTCATGATGCGGTCCGCGACGGACTCGTCCATGCCCAGGGAGGCGGGGCCCACGGGGTTCATCTCCACGACGAACTGACCGAAGTTCGTGTACGTCGTCTTCTCCGCGCAGATGGTGCCGGCGTACTCGCCAATGCCCAGCGTGCAGTCGATGACGCACTTGCGCTCCGGCAGGTCCGGATCATCCGGCGGCTCCTCGAAGCAGTTCTGCCAGCTGCGGGACGCGCCGCTGCCCACCGGGCAGAACATGGGCATGTCGTTGTTGCCGTTGGCGTCGCAGTTGCGGAACACCTTGGGGAACCTCACCCGGCGCAGCTTCACCAGCGAAGACTCCAGGCTCTCCATCTTGTAGTTCTTGTAGCTGTAGCCGCACAGGATGTCGTCCAGGTAGGGCGAGGCGCTGAAGCCGCACAGCCGGCCGTTGATCTCCACGGGCGGCACCTGGTCCAGGTACTTGTTCCACTGGTCCTGCGGCAGCAGGCGCACGTTCTCCCGCACCGTCCATGCGGGGAAGCTCATCTGCGTGGTGTTGGTGAACTCCGCCACCGTGCCGGACAGCGTCCAGAGCAGGTCGCCGGAGTCCAGGCCCTCCGGGAAGGAGTAGTTATAGATGTAGATGCTGTTGAAGCGGCCCGGGTTGAAGCCGTCCGGCTCCGGCGTCTGGATGTTCGCGCCGGCGACGCTCCGCTCCGGCACGCGGCAGGCCGTCATGTCCGTGACGTAGAAGCCGCTGGAGTCCGTGCCCGTCACCAGCAGCATCATCTGCTTGCCGTTGTTGGGGTCGGACGGGTCGCAGTTCTGCGTCAGCGGCTCGCCGGCCTCCGGGTTGCGGCCCACGCGCATGAACTGCTTGATGAAGACGCTCGTCTCCGAGCCGCCCTCCGGCAGGTTGATGCTCGCGATGGTGGGCTCCTCGAACCGGATGCCCGGGGACAGGCCCGTCGCGTAGCTGCGCGTGGCCGGCTCCTGGGGCAGCTGGGACAGGTCGCCCACCACGCCGCCGTCCGCGTAGTCCAGCTTCAGGTCCTGGTCCTGCACCCAGACGTGCGTCTCACCATACAGGTGGGCCACGCGCACGCTGCCCGTGCCCTTGCCGTTGGTCAGCTGCGTCCAGCGCTTGCTGTAGTCACCGGTGAGGTCTCCCGGGATGACCCGGAAGGACACCGGCCCGTTGAAGGAGGTCATCTCCCCGCCGGTGCCGTCGATCGCGGTGATGGACAGGTTGATGTCCACGTTCGTGCGGGGCAGGGTGTAGAGGCACTCCGCCGTGCCGCGGATCTCGGGCGGCACCGCGTCCTGGTTGTTGCCGTACTTCGCGGCGCACGCGTTCACCACCGGCAGCAACGCCGCGTTGGAGTCGCCGGTGGTGATACCGGTCACCTCCACGCGGAACGACGTGACGCCGATGGGGGTCTCGGACTCCTTCGTGTAACAGCCGGCCGCCAGGGCCAGCGTGGACAGCAGGAAGAGTCGCTTCATCACTTCACCCTCCGCCCGATGCGGCCATCCTCGATGGCGTTCGCGATGGGCATGGCTGTGGGCTTCTCACAGAACGTCCGCAGCTGACTCGTCACCGTACCGCACGTGGGGTTGCCCCCCGTGAGCAGGTCCCGGCATGTGCAGCGGCCGGTGTAGGGACCCTGCGGCAGCGCGCACTGCGCCAGGGCCGCTTCCTTCGTCGTGTCCGGCAGACCGCACCGGGCCATGGCCTGCTGCTGCTTCGCGGCGTCCGCGGGCACGTTGAGCAGCTCCAGGCAGGAGCAGCTGCCCACCTTGTTGTTGAGCGCGTCCTCGAAGGCCTTGGACACCTTGCAGGAGTTCAGCGTCTTCTCATCCACCGTCCACTTGCCATTGACCAGCGACCCGCAGCGCGTGCCGTTGCTGGACGTCTCCCGGCCGTTGAGCATGTCGTCGCAGGTGCAGAAGCCCTGCATGTAGCCGATGAGCGAGTCGCGCAGGCTGATGCCCGTCTCGATGCGCGTGGTGTTGCGCTTGAGCACCGTGAAGCCGGAGCCGCCCTTGGCGATGTAGTCGTTCACCGCGATCTTGTAGGTGCCGTTGGTGTCCAGCGGCTTGCCGTTGATCTGGATGTCGACGCCCGGGTGCGCCCAGCAGCGCGAACCGCTGGTGTCCTCCAGGCACTGCCAGGGCGCGTGGCCCTCGCGGTTCTCCTGGGGGCAGTCCTTCTGCACGGTGGCCGGGGTGCACGCGATGCGCAGGTCGTTGAGCTGCACCTGGGCGCAGTCCATGGTGAAGCGCGCGCCGGAGATCTGAGCCTGGCTCACGCACCCGCGCTCCGAGGAGCGCTCGGTGACGAAGTCGAACATCTCCTGCATCTCCACGCCGGACAGGTACATGATGTTGATGGTGTTCTCGAACGGGAACACGTTGAACATCGCCTCCTGCGTCACGACGCCCGCGTAGAGGTTGTCGCGGATGCCCAGGCTGTTGGTGAGCGCCATCTCCGCCTCCACGCGGTTGCGCTTGCGCATGGAGTCCGCGGCGATGTTGCCCAGCGGCGAGTCACCGCCGTTGGAGTTGTTGCGGCGCTGCACGTCCGTCGGCGCGTAGGAGAAGATGGACGTGAGCTGCAGCTTCACGTCCATGCCCAGCAGGTACGGGATGAGCAGGTCCGTGGTCTGCGCGTCCTCCTGGCGGCCGCACTCGGCGATGGCCTCGCGCACGCCGGGCGCGTTGATGAACGCGCCCGGGTCCCAGAAGATGCCGTTCCCGAAGCGCAACGTGCGCATCGCCTCGTTGCACCAGAGGCCGTCCACCGGGAACGCGTGGTAGTCCTGGCTGATGACCTCGGCGCCCTCGCCCTCGCCCAGGTGCTGCGGCATCTTCACGACCAGCTCCAGGCGGCCCACGTACTTGGCGAACGCGCCCGAGTGCGACAGCACGACCTTGCGGCCGCTGGGGTCCGTGACGAGCTGCGGCGGGTTGAGCACCACGTGCAGGTGGCCGCCCAGCACCACGTCCATGCCGCGGACGCCCGCGATGTGCACGCGCACCACCGACTTGTCGTTGCCTTCGGGACCAAACCACTCCAGCACCTTCCACGCGTCGTGCTGGCGCTCGATGAAGGGCTTCGCGCGGCCGTACTCATAATAGGCCTCGTAGCCCTGGATCAGATCCTGGTCCTCGGTGAGGCCCAGGTGGCTGACGATGACAATCAGGTCCGTCACCGGGCGCAGGAGCTCCACGTAGGCGCGCGCGGCCTCGTTCTGCTCCAGCGGCGTCACCTGCAGGCTGTTGCCGCCCTCCACGATGGAGTTGAGCGACGAGATGTTCGCCATGCCGATGACGCCCACCCGCAGGCCCTTCACCGTCTTGATGGTGTAGGGGTTGGTCACCATGGCGGTGCCGTTGGTGCCCGTCGTCTTCGGGTCGTCCCAGTAGTAGTTGGCGGCCAGGAGCGGGAAGTTGGCGAAGTCGCGCGCCTTCCGGGTGAAGTTGAGCGCGCCGGCGTCGAACTCGTGGTTGCCCACCACGGCGGCGTCCAGGTGCTGCTCGGAGAGGAAGCGGAACTCCGCCTCGCCCGTGTTCACGTTGAAGATGGGCGCGCCCTGGAAGCAGTCACCCGAGTCCAGGTGCAGGATGCGGTCGCCCTTCTTGCGCTCCCGCTTGAGGATGGACGCGATGCGCGTGGCGCCACCGAAGGGGCCGGCTTCCGGGATGAGCTGCAGGTCCTGGTCCGTCTTCAGCGGCGTGAAGTCGTACGGGATGAGGCGCGAGTGGATGTCAGAGGTGTGTAGCAGGGTAAGCCGCACCTCCTGACCCTCGAGGTGGTAATCCTGGCCTTCCAGCACAGGCATGCACGAGGCGAGGGCCAGGGCGCAGGCGCAGAAGAGGCCGAGCAGTGCGCGACACATTCGTGGGGGATCCGTGATTCGTGGGGAGTGACGACTTGAGGACGGCGCAACCTACGAGATCAAGGGTGCACGGGCAAGCAACGCCACCGTGGCACCTCCACCTACCAGGGCATCAGGAGAGCAGGCAGACATGCGTCCCAGCAGTTCCAATGTGACTGACATCGAGATCATCGAGGATTTCTCCGCCACGGCGCGTTGCGACGAGGGCTTCCTCCGGGTGCGCCGGCTGCGCTGCCGCAACCGGCGCGCGGATGGTTCCTCCTCTCCCGTGTACCGGGTGGATGTGGTGGACCGTCCCCGGTTGGACGCGGTGTCGGTGCTCATCTATCGCCGCGCGTCGGATGGAAACCTGGAAGTCCTGACTCGCATGAACCTGCGCCCCGCGGCGTACTTCCGCCGCGAGCAGACCGCGTCCATGACCGTGCCCGACACGGTGAGCTACCTGCGCGTGGAGGAGATCGTCGCGGGCCTGCTGGAGCCGTCCGACAAGGGCGAGGACGGGCTGCGCCGCCGCGCGGCGGAGGAGGTGAAGGAGGAGGCGGGCTACACGGTGCGGCCCGAGGACATCCAGCTGTTGGGCGGCGCGTTCTTCCTCGCGCCGGGCATCCTGTCGGAGAAGGTCTTCCCGGCCGCGGTGGATGTCACCGGCGTGGCGCAGGGCGAGGTGGAGGGAGACGGCTCTCCGTTGGAGGAGGGCGCCCACCTGCAGTGGCGTCCGCTGCAGTCGGTGTTGGATGCGTGCCGGAAGGGTGACATCGCGGACGCGAAGACGGAGGTGTCCCTCACGCGGCTGCTCGCCCGGCTCTCCTGAAGTCCGCTGGGAGTTTCCGGGGTGAGGACGGACGGGGTAGGGTGCGGCCCCGTTCCGCTTCCTTCTTACGCAGGCGAGGTTCGTCGCATGTCGTTCCTGCCCCCGTGGCTGGCCCAGCTGCTTCCCATCGTCATCCTGCTCGGGGCCATTGGCCTGGTGCTCTCACGGCTTCCGAAGGTGGAGCTGGGGCACAGCGATGCGTTCCTCCGCCGCCGCTTCTTCAACTGGTTCCCGCTGGGCCTCACGTACGCGTTCCTCTACATGGGGCGCTACAACCTCAACGTGGCGACGAGCGCCATGGGGGCCCAGACGTCCAACGCGGACTTCGCCAACATCTTCTTCTGGGGCACGCTGACCTACGGCGTGGCCTTCCTGCTCAATGGCCCGCTGACGGACAAGCTGGGCGGCCGCTTCACCATCCTCTTGTCCGCGGGCGGCAGCGCGGCGGCGAACATCGCCATGGGCGGCCTGGTGTACGCGGTGCTGAAGAACGGCTGGGACCCGCCGGGCGGCGTGGTGGTGTGGCTGTCGGTCCTCTACAGCGTGAACATGTACTTCCAGAGCTTCGGCGCGGTCTCCATCGTCAAGGTGAACGCGTCGTGGTTCCACGTGCGCGAGCGCGGCCAGCTGGGCGGCGTGTTCGGCATCCTCATCTCGCTGGGCCTGTACTTCGCGTTCGACTGGTGCCGCTTCATCGCGGACGCGGCGCCGGTGTGGTGGGTGTTCTTCGTGCCCGCGGCGCTGCTCGTGGGCTTCCTCGTCCTGGACGCGTTCGTCATCCGCGACACGCCGTCCCAGACGGGCCACCCGGACTTCGACGTGGCGGACGCGTCCAGCGGGGAGACGGGCCCGGCGCTCGGCGTGCCGCAGCTCTTCGCCAAGATGCTGAGCAACCGCGTCATCCTCATCATCCTGGGCGTGGAGTTCTGCAGCGGCTTCCTGCGCAACGCGGTGATGCAGTGGTTCCCCAAGTACGCCAAGGCGGTGGGGGAGGGCGGCGGCTTCGTGGCCTCCAACTGGGGCATGCTGTCGTGCGTCGCCGGCATCCTGGGCGGCATGTTCGCGGGCGTCATCAGCGACCGCATCTTCGACTCGCGCCGCGGCCCCGTGTCCGCGGTCCTCTACGCGGGCCTGCTGGTGGGCGCGGTCGGCGCGGTGTTCCTGCTGGGTACGGCGGGCGCTGGCTGGTCCGTGGTGTTCATGTCCCTGTGCGTCATCGGCGTGCACGGCATGCTGTCCGGCACGGCCACCATGGACTTCGGCGGCAAGAAGAACGCGGGCATCGTGGTGGGCATCATCGACGGCGCGGTGTACGCGGGCACGGCCGTCCACGCGCTCGTCTACGGGAAGATCCTCCCCACCGGCGACGCCATGAAGGACCCGGCCAACTGGAAGCCCTGGCCCCTGGCCATGCTGCCCCTGGCCGTCATGGGCCTGGTGCTGGCGTCCCGGGTGTGGAACGCGAAGCCCCAGCCGAAGACGGCGGCCCCCCTGCCGGTGGGCGACGTCGTCCCGGGCGTCGTGCAGGGCGCGTCGTCTCGTACGGGCACCAACGGTTGATGCCCCCAGGGGAGCGGTCCGGGTGTGTCGGCCCGGACGCTCCGTCGTCCCGGAGTCTTGGGCGCTCCCGTGTGACAGACCTGTGACATAGACTGCTGTCCGTGTCCCAGGCCCCCGAAGCGCTCCACAGCCGGTTTGACGTCCACGACCGCAAGCAGTTCGAAATCAAGCTCGAGTACCAGCCCACGGGCGCGGACGAGACGCGCTACCTGGTGGAGGCGTACCTCTTCCTGCCGTCGAGCCTGAACATCGACGCGGAGACGTACCCGCGCGCGGACTTCTACGCGGACATCCACAACTACGTGCGCTTCAAGACGCCGGTGATGGGGCTGGGGGAGCTCCTGTCCTCGGAGGGGTCTCCGCTGGTGAAGCTGGAGGCGTGGCAGCGCACGGGCGTGGCGCCGGAGGCGGACGTCGTCTACCAGGCGAAGCTCTTCTCGTGCGTGCTGCGGGGCGCGCTGCGCCGGTTCGCCACCACGGTGGAGACGCGCTGTGAAGCCAAGGCGGGTGATGCGGGCCGCGCGGATCTGGAGTCGGTGGTGCGCTCGGCGGGGGACTCCGTGCCCGCGGTGCTGGAGCGCTTCCGCGCGTGGCTGCGCGCCACCGGCGAGGCGAAGCTCCAGGAGAAGACGCGCGCGTCGCTGCGGCTGGTGGACGAGTACGTGAGCCTGCTGGTGGAGCAGTTCTTCCGCCGCGCGGTGGCGGACATGGACTCGCTGCCGCGCTCGGGGCCGTGGCTGGCCCTGCGCAAGGGGCTGATGGAGGCGGTGCTGCGCGAGGAGTCCTACCGCAAGGAGCACCGGCTGCGCTCCGTGTTGAGCCCCACGGGGGACAACGAGGAGTACATGCAGCGGCTGGGCTTCCTGAAGAAGTTCTGCATGAACGTGCTCTTCCTGTCCTCGCGACGGCGTTCGGGGCGGCAGGGCTGGGAGGAGGTGCTGTTCGCCATCGCGGCGGGCGTGGCCATGGCGTTCGCCACGTCGGTGGCGCTCTGGGCGCAGGTCCGCTTCACGCAGGTGAGCCTCAACTTCTTCCTGATCGCCGTGGTCGGCTACATGATGAAGGACCGCATCAAGGAAGGGCTGCGGCGCATGTTCAGCCGCGTGGCCGCCACGCACCTGTACGACCGCACCACGGACCTGGTGGACCCCGTCACGGCGCGCGCCATCGGCACGTGCGAGGAGCGCGTGGACTACGGCGCGGCGGTGAAGGTGCCCAAGGCGGTGTCGTCCTTGCGGCTGCAGGACGACTTCCTCACCGTGTCCCAGGGCGAGCTGTCCGAAGCGGTGATCCGCTACCAGAAGCGCATCGTGCTGGACGCGCGCCTGTTGCCCCGCTCCGAGCGCGGCCTCACCGGCGTGACGGACATCCTGCGGCTCAACGTGGGGCGCTTCCTGCGCGACATGGACGAGCCCGAGTTCGCGCTGGAGTACGTGGACCTGGGGGACTTCTCCGTGGGCCACATCCGCGGCGCGAAGCGCTACCCGGTGGACCTGGTGTTCCGCTTCACCGTCATGGAGGACGGTGTTCGCCACGAGTCCGCGCAGCTGGTGCGCCTGGTGTTGGATCGCAACGGCATCCAGCGCATGCAGCACTCCGCCCGGGGCCCGGAGGACGCGGAGGCCGTGGGGTCGCTGCCCCTCCAGCCGGCCACGTTGCGCCAGGGCGCGTGATTTGATGGCCAGCCTCGCGCCGGGGGCATGTATCTTCCGGCGTCCATGGCATTTGAAGACTTCAAGCAACGCGTGCGGCCGGACTGGCGCGCCACGCTCCGGGGCATCCTGGAGAAGGCCCGCTCGCTCGGCCCCCAGGCCGTGCTGGCGTTCGACCTGGACTCCACCCTCTTCGACAACCGGCCCCGCCAGGCCCGCATCCTGCGCGAGTACGGCGACGCCCGGTCACTGAGCCTGCTCTCCGCGTGCGAGCCGCACCACTGGGACACCGGCTGGGACATGCGCGCCGCCATGCGCGCGTGCGGCATGCAGGACGCGGAGGTGGAGCAGCGCTACGCGGACGCGCGCGCCTTCTGGCAGGAGCGCTTCTTCACCAGCGCCTACTGCGTCTCCGACGAGGCGATCGAAGGCGCGGCGGCGTTCACCCAGGCGGTGGCCGTCACGGGCGCGCAGGTCGTCTACCTCACCGGCCGTCACGAGGTGATGCGCGAGGGCACCGTCGCGTGCCTGGCCCGCTGCGGGATGGTGACGCCGCCTGGAGAGGACGGGCGCGTGCACCTCGTCATGAAGCCCACGCTCGCGGAGAACGATGATGCGTTCAAACGCGAGGCGCACGCGCGGCTGGGACGCATGGGCACCGTGGTGGCGGCGTTCGACAACGAGCCCACCCATGCCAATGACTACCGTCGGCGCTTCCCGGAGGCGACGGTCATCCACCTGGCCACGGACCACTCGGGACGTGCCGTGGAACTGATGGAAGGCATCGTGTCGGTGCCCCATTTCTCGCTGGAGGACGTGACGCACCGCGCCTGAAAGAAAGGCGTGATGGACGACGTTTCTGAAAGGCTTTGGAAGTCCCATGGCCGCGCGCTAAGAGGCGCACGGCGTTCGCCGCCCTTTCCCCCTCGGGTCTTCAAGGGGCGGCCCAACCGGAGGCATGCCGCGGTGGCCAGCGCGTACTCGAAGGACCTGTTGTTGACGATGTACCGGAAGATGTACCTCATGCGCCGCTTCGAGGAGCGGGCCGGCCAGCAGTACACGCTGGGGAAGATCGCCGGCTTCTGCCACCTCTACATCGGCCAGGAGGCCGTGGCGGTGGGCTGCAACGAGGCCATCCGCCCGGATGACTACATGCTGTCCGCCTACCGCGACCACGGACAGCCGCTGGCGCGCGGCAGCGACGCCGGGATGATCATGGCGGAGCTGTTCGGCCGGGGCACCGGCTACAGCAAGGGCAAGGGCGGCTCGATGCACATCTTCGACATCGAGCACCACTTCTACGGCGGCTACGGCATCGTCGGCGGGCAGATTCCGCTCGCGGCGGGCATGGCCTTCGCCAGCCGCTATCGCAACGAAGACCGCGTCACGGTGTGCTACTTCGGCGACGCGGCCGCCAACCAGGGCTCGTTCCACGAGACCTTCAACATGGCGCAGAAGTGGAAGCTGCCGGTCATCTACATCTGCGAGAACAACCGCTACGGCATGGGCACGGCCATCGCGCGCACGTCCGCGGTGCCGGAGATCCACAAGCGCGCCTCCGCGTACGGCATGCGCGGCGAGGCGGTGGACGGCATGGACGTCCTCAAGATGTACGAGGCGGTGAAGGACGCCGCCGCGTACTGCCGCGCGGGCAAGGGCCCCGTGCTGCTGGAGGCGAACACGTACCGCTTCCGCGGCCACTCGATGGCGGACCCGGCGAACTACCGCACCAAGCAGGAGGTGGAGGACGAGCGCAAGGGCGACCCCATCCCGAAGCTGCGCGAGTTCGCCATGAAGCAGGGCTATGGCCTCACCGACGCGGACTTCGAAGCCATTGAAGAAGAGGAGAAGCGCACGGTGGACGCGGCGGTGAAGTTCGCCGACGAGTCGCCCGAGCCCAGCGTGGACGAGCTGTGGCGCGACACCATCGTGGAGCCGGGCGAGGAGGACGTTCGTCCGCGTGAGCGCGTGCTGGGCGTGAAGGTCACCAACTGGCCGAAGTACCCGTCGGGCCAGGAGCTGAAGGTGACGTGGGACCTGGAGCCCCGCGCCGAGGCAGAGCAGGCGGACAAGAAGGCGGGCCTGAGCCGCTAGCGCTCACGTTCCATCAGCCACAACCCTTTCGAGATTCGAGTTCGGAGCCGACGATGCCCGAGTTGATGTATCGCGAAGCGTTGAACCAGGCGCTCGCCGAGGAGATGGAGCGCGACGCCAATGTGTTCCTCATTGGCGAGGAAGTGGGCCGTTACAACGGCGCGTTCAAGGTGTCCCAGGGACTGTTGGACAGGTTTGGCAGCGCGCGCATCATCGACGCGCCCATCAGCGAGCTGGGCTTCACCGGCCTCAGCGTGGGCGCGGCGGCGGTGGGCCTGCGTCCGGTCGTGGAGATGATGACCTGGAACTTCGCCATCCTGGCGATGGATCAGATCGTCAACAACGCGGCCAAGCTGCGGCACATGAGCGGCGGCCAGTTGCGCTGCCCCATCGTGTTCCGCGGCCCGGGTGGCGCGGGCGGCCGGCTCTCCAGCCAGCACAGCCAGGCGCTGGAGGCCAACTACGCGCACTTCCCCGGCCTGAAGGTGATTGCCCCGGCGACCCCGGCGGACGCCAAGGGCATGCTCAAGAGCGCCATCCGGGACGAGAACCCGGTGGTCATGTTCGAGGGCGAGCGCCTCTACGCCATCAAGGGAGAGGTGCCGGAGGGCGAGCACCTCGTTCCCCTGGGCAAGGCGGACGTGAAGCGTGAGGGCACGGACGTCACGCTGATCACCTGGAGCCGGATGTACTACTTCTGCATGGAGGCCGCGGAGGCCCTGGCGAAGGAAGGCATCAGCGTGGAGGTGCTGGACCTGCGCACCCTGCGGCCCCTGGACGAGGAGGCCATCCTCGCGAGCGTGCGCAAGACGAACCGCGTGGTCATCTGTGAAGAGGGCTGGGCGCTGGCCGGTGTTGGCGCGTCCGTGGTGGACCTCATCCAGTCCCAGGCGTTCGACGACCTGGACGCGCCCATCGTGCGCGTCACCGGGTTGGATGTGAACATGTCCTATGCGGCGAACCTGGAGAACGCGACCCAGCCGGACGCGCCCAAGATCATCGCCGCCATCAAGAAGGTCCTGTACCGCGAGGGAGCCTGAACGCGTATGGCGACGCCCATCCAGATGCCCAGCCTTTCCCCGACGATGAAGGAGGGGAAGATCGTCAAGTGGCTGAAGAAGGTGGGAGACAAGGTCTCCTCCGGAGACGCCATCGCCGAGGTGGAGACCGACAAGTCCAACCTCGAGGTGGAAGCCTTCGACGACGGCTATCTCATCCAAATCGCCGTGCCCGAGGGCGAGGTCGCCGCTGTTGGCGCCCCCATCGGCTACCTCGGCGCGCAGGGTGAGAAGGCCACCGGCGGAGCGCCTTCGGCTCCCGCGCCCCAGAAGACGGAGGCCCCGAAGGCCGCCGCTCCCCCCGCCGCGCCGAAGCCTCCCGAGCAGGCCCCGGCCCCCGCCGCCAGCGGCGCGGGCGAAGGGATTGCCATCCTGATGCCTTCGCTCTCCCCGACGATGACGGAGGGGAAGATCGTCAAGTGGCTCAAGAAGGAGGGGGACAAGGTCTCCTCCGGGGACGCCATCGCCGAGGTGGAGACGGACAAGTCCAACCTCGAGGTGGAGGCGTACGACGACGGCACGCTCGCGCGCATCACGGTGCGGGCGGGTGACATGGCCAAGGTCGGCGCGCCCATCGCGTTCCTCGCGCCCAAGGGTGCCAAGGCGGGGACTTCCGCTCCGGCGGCCGCGCCCCAGGCTCCGGCCGCGCCGAAGGCTCCCGCTCCCGCCGCGGCTCCGTCCGCGCCCGCCGGGGGCCAGGTCGTTCCGCTGCGCCGTGAGGCTCCTGCCTCTGGCGGTGGCGGCCGGCTGCGCGCGAGCCCCCTGGCGAAGCGCATGGCCCAGGAGCGCGGGCTGGACCTGAACCAGGTGCGTGGCACCGGTCCCCTGGGCCGCGTGGTGAAGCGCGACGTGGAGCAGGCGCTGGGCCAGGGCCTGGCGAAGGCTCCCGTGCAGGCGCCGGCGGCGAAGAAGGCTCCGGCACAGCCGGAGGTTCGCGCCTTCGGCACGCGTCCGGAGCCGCAGGCGGTGCCCATGTCCTCCATGCGCAAGGTCATTGGCCAGCGCATGTCGGAAGTGAAGCCCGGCGTGCCGCACTTCTACCTCACGGTGGAGGTGGAGATGGACGCCGCGGTGAAGATCCGCGAGGAGGCCAAGGCGCTGGACCTCAAGGTGTCCGTCAACGACATCATCGTGAAGGCGGCGGCCATCGCGCTGCGGCGTTCACCGAAGATGAACGTGTCGCTCCAGGGCGACCAGGTGCTGCACTTCGGCACCGTGGACGTGGGCATCGCCGTCGCCATCGAGGACGGGCTGATCACCCCCGTCATCCGCGACGCGGACCTCAAGGGGCTGCAGGCCATCTCCGCCGAGTCCCGCGACATGGCGGAGCGCGCCCGCAAGCGCGCCCTGAAGCCGGCCGAGTACACGGGCGGCTCGCTCACCGTGAGCAACCTGGGCATGTACGGCATCGACCAGTTCATCGCCGTCATCAACCCGCCCCAGTCCGCCATCATCGCGGTGGGCGCCGTGGCGGAGAAGGCCGTGGTGCGTGACGGCCAGCTGGCGGTGCGCAAGATGATGACGGTGACGCTGTCGGGTGACCACCGCGTCATCGACGGGGCCACCGGCGCGGAGTACCTCCGCGAGCTGAAGGGGCTCCTGGAGCACCCCTCGCGGCTGTTGTTCTAGCGGTCGAGCGGTCCGCCGCCTCCGCCCCCGTGTGACACGCACGGGGGCGGGGCATGGCTTGGGCTACTCCCGCTTCGGCTCGTCCGACTCGACGTCCTCCTCCAGCTTGCGCTGGGCCTCCGTCACCTCCGCCTGGTCCGCGCGGCGCGTGCCCGTCTCCAGGTCCTCCTCGTGCTCCGGGCTGCGGCCCTTGATGCCGGGCCACGGCTCCGGGCGCGTGGCCTCCACGTGCTTCACGGGCTTCACGTCTTCGTTCTTCTTGTTCGCCATGGTGCGTCACTCCTCCCCGGTGCGGGGGGCATGGGTTGAGCGTTCCGTGGCGGTACGGTGGGACGCGCACGCTGGCGGGGCCACCCGGTGGGATGGAGGGGCAGAGCGCCTGGCTGCCTGACTCCTCCGGACGGCGAAAAAGGTCGGCAGCCGGAGCGGTTCGCTGCTTAACTTCTCACCCAATGAACGACGACATGACTCGCGAGCGCCTGGGACTTGGACTGCGGGAGGTGGAGCCTTCACCGGTCCCGCCGACCCCGACGGTGTCCCTGGCGCACTCGCTACAGCAGGCGCTGCGCGGCGCCGTGTATCCGCTCACCGCGGAGCAGCTGGTCTGGGTGGCGCGGGAGAACGAGGCGCCCTCGCACGTGGTGTCGCTGCTGGGCACGCTGCCCCGGGGCCGTTTCTCCTCGGCGGACATGGTGGCCCTCACGCTTGGGAACGCCTCCCGCTGAGGAGAAGTCCACCGTGCGACGTTCGGTTCCGGCCTGGGTACAAGGTACCCCCAGGCGCGCGGTCCGACGTGCGCGTTATGTTCGGTGCGACCAGCCTGTCTTCCGGATGAGGAAGCCATGGTCTGGAGGAGCTCCATGAACGCCTCGGACCTGCCCGCCGTGCTGTACGTGGACGACGACGCCCTCAACCTGAGGGTGTTCGACGCCAACTTCGGGCAGCGGTTTCGCATCTTCCGGTGCTCGTCCCCCAACGAGGCCCTGGCGCTGCTGGAGCAGCGGCGCGGGGAGATTGGCGTGGTGCTGTCGGACCAGCGCATGCCGGGGATGACGGGCGTGGAGTTGCTGGAGCGCGCCCGCACCATCGCGCCGGACGCCAAGCGCATGCTGGTGACGGCGTACGCGGACATGCAGGCCGTCATCGACGCGGTGAACCGCGGCCAGGTGACGCGCTACTTCGTCAAGCCGTGGGACCGCGCGGAGCTGCTGGCGGCGCTGGAGGACGCGCTCAAGATTGCCCGGCTGGAGCTGCGCATCCGCGAGGTGGAAGGCCGGATGATGAAGTCCGAGCGTCTGGCCACGCTGGGGCAGGTGACGGCGGGCATCGCGCACGAGCTGATGGGCCCGGTGGGCTACCTCACGCAGAACGTGTCGTCGCTCCAGCGCGACATGGAGCGGGTGGTGCAGTACGTGTCGCGCCACCTGGCCACGGATCCAGACGCGGAGGTGTCCGCCACCATCGAGGACCTGCCGTCGCTCATCAAGGACCTGTCCGAGGGCGCCAGCCATCTGCGCGGAGTGGCGCTGGGCCTGCGCGCGCAGGCGCGCGGCGAGGACATGGAGGCCACCGCGGACGTGGCGGAGGTCGTGTCGTTCGCGGTGAAGCTGGCGCGGGCGGAGGTGCGTGACCGGGCGCGGCTCACCAGCAGCGGCGAGCCCATCCGCATCGTCTTCGGGCCGGTGAAGCTGTGCCAGGTGCTGCTCAACCTCATCGTCAACGCGGCGCAGGCCATGGAGGGCACGGGCCGTCCGGGCCGCATCGACGTGCGGTGGGAGGCGCGCGATGAGGACGTGGTGCTGTCCGTGGTGGACAACGGGTGCGGCATCCCCGTGGCGCTCCAGGAGCGCGTGTTCCAGCCGCTGTTCACCACGAAGCCGGTGGGCATCGGCACGGGGCTGGGGCTTTCCATCTGCCGGGAGCTGGTGACCCAGTTCGGCGGTCAGCTGCGCCTGTCGTCCACGCCGGGCGAGGGCACCGAAATCGAGCTCACCTTCAAGCGAGCCCCGCTCCCTTGAGCCCGAACGCGTTGTGCAGGAGCCGCCACACCCGGTAGAGGGTGTCGCTCTCCTGCGGCCGCACGTCCCGCACCAGGAGTGCGCGCCGGAGCACGCCTTCCGGGCCGTACTCCACCACGAGTGCGTATCCCCCCTTCGGCGGCTGGACGATGTGCACCGCCCGCACGTCGTCGAAGGGGAAGACCTCCGTGCGCGCCGCGCCCGGGGCCCACGCGAGCGTCTCCAGCCGCAGCGACTCCGTCTTGAAGTGCAGCACGAAGCGGCGCCGCCTCAGCCGGGCCTCCGTCACCAGCGCGCCGCCCACCAGGCCTCCCGCCAGCACGAAGAGCAGGGCCGCGGGGCCTGGCGTCCGGGCCGCGTCCAGGACGAGCAGCAGCAGCCCCACCCCCGTGCACACGGCGGCCAGGACCAGGAAGAGCGTGGGTAGCAGCCGCAGCGTCCAGACAGGGGGGAGGGATTCCCCCACCAGCCGGCCCTCGTCGTAGAAAAGCCGCACGTCACCCAGCCGCGGCGGCACCCGGTTCTCCCGGAGCGCGTCTTCGAAGCTCACGGACCGAGCATAGTGGGAGCGACTGCTTCCGACCCTCGAAGTTGTCCGTGAGCTGTGCGATCCTCCCAATTCATGGATCTCCCGTTTGAGACCGGTGAAGGTGAAGGGGAAGGGCGGGGGACGCTCGCCTCGAAGGTTCTGCTGGTGGATGACGAGCCGGTGGTGCTCGACATCTGCGTGCGCCTGCTGGGGCGGGAGGCGGACCTCATCATCTCTCCCGTGGGCAGCGCGGAGGAGGCGCTCGCCCTCCTGAAGGACCAGCGCTTCGACGTGCTGGTGACGGACAAGAACCTGCCCGGCATGGGCGGGGTGGAGCTCATCGCGGAGGCGCGGCGGATGCAGCCCGCGCTGGAGGCGGTGATGATCACCGCGTACGCCAGCTCCGAGTCCGTCATCGCCGCGTTCGCCGCCGGCGCCAGCGACTACATCGTGAAGCCCTTCGACGACCTGCGCGTGCTGCGCGCCAAGGTGCGCGCCGCGCTGGAGCGCCGCTCGGAGCGCGTGCGCACGCGAGACGGCGCCCGGGAGATGGCCCGTCAGGCCGCCGCGCTGTTGGACGCGGGCCGGGACGCTCCGGAGCCCGCGCACGAAGCGCTGGAGATGGAGCTGCGCAACTATGAGCAGGCGGTGCGCATGGGCCACGGCGGCAGCGTCGCGGTGGTGGGCAGCGCCGAGGCCGTGAAGGTGCTGCGCGACGCGGACTTCGAAGTGGTGGAGCTGCCGCCGTACTCGCCCCAACTGGAGAGCGCGGACGTGGTGGTGGTGGAGACCGGGGATCCACAGTGGCACACGCTGGCGGAGCGCCTCCAGGGGCGCTCCCCGGACGTGGTGCTGCTGGCCGGCGCCGACGCCGACCTGAGCGACCTCTTGGAGGCCATCACCCTGCGCATGGACCTGGTGGGCTACGGGCAATCCAACGCCGCCCGCGTGCTGCCGGAGAAGGTGCGCATGCTGCTGATGCGCCGGGGCATCCAGCGCGCCCAGCAGCGGCTCACCGCGGCGCTGGACGCGTTCCGCCAGAGCATCCCCGCCGTGTCCTGAGGCAGGAAAGCGCGTGGCGGGGGAGCGGCCACCCGGCCGCATCCGTCTCCAGGCACAGGCGTCCAAGCCCGCAAAGCGAAACGCCCACCTTCGTTTTCGAAGGTGGGCGTCTCAGTGTGACCCTGCCGGGATTCGAACCCGAGTTTGAGCCGTGAGAGGGCTCCGTCCTAACCACTAGACGACAGGGCCGGCTTGCTTCCCTACAACCGCTGCGTTTCTGCTGCTGCTTCCTACATTCTCCGTTTCGCTTCGTCAACCGGAGATTTTCAGCTGGGGAACTAGGATTCGAACCTAGATAAGCAGAGTCAGAGTCTGCTGTCCTGCCGTTAGACGATTCCCCAAGGCGCTGCGTGCTGCGGTGTTGCGGGCGCTTCTACTACCGACTTCTGCTGCTGACTTCAACTACTTCGTTTTTCTGACCGGCTTGGCTTCGTTCTTCTTCGCCGGCTTCGCCGCCCCCTGCAGCGGGACGACGTAGATGCGAACCTCGTCGTTCGCTTCGTAAATATTCAGCCCCTCGAAGTTCTTCCCCGAGGGGTTGGAGATGTGCACGGCCTTGACGCCCGGCTGGTTGACGATCGACCGCCTCGGGTAGCTCGAGGCCGGGTAGACGTTCTTGTAGTAGTCGAGCGTCGCGTCGAAGTCTCGCGAAGCCCGGTACCTGTTCTCGCCCACCTTCTGGGCACCATCCGGAATCTGGGCGCCGTTCACCAGCTCGGCGCCCGAGGCCGTTGCCCAGAGGGCCAGCAGCACCGCCCCGAGCGGGCGCGCCTTATAGAAATGGGGTCGCAGGCTGTCAAGCGGTCGCGTCATCGCCGGCCAAGATAGGGCCCGGCGATGGCCGCGTCCACCGCCAATGTCACGTCCCGCGAGCGAGCGCCGCGTCGATGCGCCGCAGGGCCTCGTCGCGCCCCACGAGCAGCAGCGTCTCTCCGATGCCGGGGCTGGTGGTGTTGCCGGTGATGGCCACGCGGATGGGCTGGGCCACCTTGCCCATGCCCACCTGGGCGGCCTCGCTCACCGTCTTCACCACGCCGTCCAGCGGCTCCACCGTCCAGGCGGGCAGGGCGGCCAGCTTCTCGCGGGCCTGGCGCAGCAGGTTGAGCGAGTCCCCGCTCAGGTGCTTGGCGGCGGCCTTCTCATCCAGCGTGACGCCGCTCTTGAAGTAGATGGACGCGGTGTTCGCCATCTCCTCCAGGGTGCGCGAGCGCTCGCGCAGCGCCATCACCAGCGGCTCCAGGCGCGCATCCCCCTTCGCCTGGAAGCCGCGGGCCTCCAGGAACGGGACGAGCCGCTCCGCGACCACGGCCGGGGGCAGGAGCTTGAACCACTGCTGGTTGAGCCACTGGAGCTTCTCCGGGTTCCACACGCCGGAGGTGCTGCCCACGCCGTCGAAGTCGAACCACTCGACCATCTGCTCGCGGTTGATGACCTCGTCGTTGCCGTGGCTCCAGCCCAGGCGGATGACGAAGTTGAGCAGGGCCTCCGGCATGATGCCCGTGCGCTTGTGCAGCATCACGTCCGCTTCCGGGTGCTTGCGCTTGGAGAGCTTCTCGCGGTCCGGCCCCAGGATGAGCGGCAGGTGCGCGAACTCCGGCGGCGTCCAGCCCAGCGCCTGGTAGAGCATCAGCTGGGGGAAGGTGGAGTTGATGTGCTCCTGGCCGCGCGCCACCAGGGTGATGTCCATCAGGTGGTCGTCGATGACGCAGCCATAGTTGTAGAGCGGGATGCCGTCCGCCCGCATCATCACCCAGTCATCCAGGTCCGAGTACGGCTTGGTGATGGTGCCCAGCACCTTGTCGTTGAAGGACACGGTGCCCTCACCCGAGGGCATGCGGAAGCGGATGACGGCGTCCTCCAGCTTCTTGCCGGGCGGCGGGGCCTTCAGGTCGTGGCAGGTGCCCTCGTACTTGTAGGACCCCGGGCCCTTCTCCTTCTCCACGGCCTCGCGGCGCTGGGCAATCTCCTCGCGGGTGCAGTAGCACCGGAAGGCCTTGCCGGCCGCGATGAGCTGCTCCGCGTGCGCGCGGTACGTGTCCAGGCGCTGGGTCTGGAAGTAGGGGCCGTACCTGGGGTCCTCCTTGCCGGGGCCCTCGTCCCAGTCCAGGCCCAGCCAGTTCAGCCCGTCGATGATGGCCTGGACGGACTGCGGCGTGGACCGCTCCTGGTCCGTATCTTCCATGCGCAGGACGAAGGTGCCGCCGTAGCGCTTCGCGTAGAGGTAGTTGAAGAGCGCCGTCCGGGCGCCTCCGATGTGGAGGTATCCAGTAGGTGACGGAGCGAAGCGGACGCGGGGTTTTGACGGAGCCATGGGCAGGCGCGCGATAGCAGGACGGGTGCACGAGGGTCAACGCAAGCCGCCCTCTTGGGGGTAGGCTGCGAGGGCAAGGAGACTTTCCATGTCGATTCGACACGCGGTTCGCATGGTGGTGCTGGCCACCCTGCTCGGAGGGCTGCCGGTGGGGGCCACCACGATGTTGAGGACGGACGTGCCGCAGATGGCGCAGACGTCCGACACGGTGGTGCAGGGGGTCGTCCGGCGCGTGCAGAGCCGCTGGAGCGGGGACAAGCGCCGCATCATCACCGACGTGGAGATCCAGGTGACGGAGTCCCTCAAGGGGCAGCCTGGCGGCACGGTGCTCGTCACCCAGCCGGGCGGCCGGATGGGGGACATCGGGCAGGTGGTGAGCGGCCTGGCGTCCTTCTCCGAGGGCGAGGAGGTCGTCGTCTTCCTGGAGAAGCGCGGCGCGGCCGCGTTCCAGCTGTCCGGCATGGCGCAGGGCAAGTACGAGGTGCGGCGCACCGGCCCGAGCGCCATGGCGGTGCCGTCGTCCACCGGGGACGCGGTGCTGATTGATCCGAAGACGCGCCAGGAGACGGTGTCCAACGCGCAGACGATGTCGCTGGCGGAGCTGAAGGCCACCGTGCGCGCGGTGGTCCAGGCGCAGCAGGCGGCGCCCGCGAAGAAGGGGGCGAAGTGATGGGCGCGCTCGCGTCGTGGGTGGTGCTGGCGGCCGTGATGGGGCAGAGCTCGGCGCCGTACGTGCGCAGCCGCGTGGTCCCGGGGGATGAGTCCACGCAGTGCCTGTACTGGACGCAGACGAGCATCACCTGGCAGCAGAGCACCGTGGGCAACCCGAAGGTCACGAACCACACGGAGTTCGACGCCATCTCCCGCTCGTTCCAGAGCTGGGAGGACATCTTCGCCAACTGCGGCAACCTGACCTTGAAGGAGGGCCCGCGCGTGAACTCCCGGACGGTGGGCTACAACCGCTCCGGCGACAACATCAACCTCATCCTCTTCCGCGGCCGCGCCTGCCGCGACGTCGTGGACGCGAACGACGCCTGCTTCACCCAGGACACGTGCGCGAACACGTACGACTGCTGGGATGACAGCGCCGGCACCATCGCCATCACGCTGACCACGTATGATCAGCGCACGGGCGTCATCTACGACTCGGACATCTCCTTCAACGCCGCGCAGTTCAACTTCACCACCGGCAATGGCCCCGCGTGCTCGATTGTGTCCACGCCGGACTGCGTGGACACGGACGTGCAGAACACGGCCACCCACGAGGTGGGCCACTTCGTCGGCCTGGACCACACGCTCGCGACGGGCTCCACCATGAACCCCAGCGCGCCTCCGGGCGAGACGTCCAAGCGCACCATCGACCCGGGCTCGCGCAGCTTCGTGTGCGCCGTGTACCCCAAGGGCGGCGCGAGCCAGCCGTGCCTCCCGGTGCCGGACAACGGGAACGGCAATGGCAATGGGAAGAGCGACAGTGGCAGCGGTGGCTGCAGCGCCGCGGCAGGAGGCCTGACGGTGCTGCCGCTGCTGGCCGCCGCCGCGCTGCTGGCGCGCCGCCGGCGGGGTGTGATGTGAGCTGTCGCCTGCTGCTCCTGGGGATGCTGTTGTGCGCGGGAGCGGCGGGCGCGCAGCAGGACTACAAGCGCACGCTCGTGCCGGGCCGGCCGCTGTGCCTGGTGTGGCCCGGGCGTGACTACGTCTACCACCTGGACGCGGCCGGCAGCACGCGCACGCCCGGGGACTCGGAGGTCGCCGCCATCGAGGCGGCCTTCGACTCCTGGCGGGCGCTGTCCGGCACGTGCAGCGACTTCCGCTTCATCCGCGGCGTGGATTGGACGCTCCCCGTCGAGGTCGGCTACGACCAGGAACACCCCTTCGACAACTACAACGTCGTCACCTTCCGCGAGCGCAACTGCCAGGACGTCGCCCCTCCGGAGGATGCGTGCTGGGCGGAGGAGACGTGCGGCAACGTCTACCAGTGCTGGGCGCATGGGGGCGCCACCATCGGGCTCACCACGTCCTCGTTCAGCTTCAAGGACGGCTCCGTGGTGGACTCGGACATCGAGCTCAACGCGGCGGAGACGGACTACGGCCCCAGCTTCCTCTTCACCACCGTGAATGGCCCGCCGTGCACCGGGACGCCGTCCACCGACTGCGTGGCCACGGACGTGCAGAACACGATGACGCATGAGATTGGCCACGTCATCGGGTTGGACCATGTCTTCTCCGCGGGCTCCACCATGGAGGCCACCGCTTCCCAGGGCGAGACGTCCAAGCGGGTCATCGACGCGGGCTCCGCGGCCGGCTTCTGCTCCACCTATCCGCGCGGCCTGCCGCCCACGCAGTGCCGCATCCCGGAGGATCCGGGCCTGAAGCTGGTGGCGGACGGGCGGGGCTCGGGCTGTGGCACGTCCGCGGGAGGTCCGGCCCTGGCCTCCGTGCTGCTGTGGGGCGTGGCGCTGCTGCGCGGGGGCAGGCGGTCAAAGGCATCGCTGTCCGGCCCCCCACGCACTGCTCCGGGGGCGATGCGCGGTTAGATTCCGGATGTGGCTGTCGCATTCTTCGACCTGGACCGGACGTTGCTCGCCGCGAACTCCGCGTCGCTCTGGGTTCGCCGCGAGCTGGCGCTGGGCCACATCTCCCGCTGGGAGGCCCTGCGCGCCAGCGCGCTGCTCGCCCGTTATCACCTGGGCTTCGTGGCCATGCGGGACGTGCTGGTGCGCGCCACGGCGCTGCTGACGGGCTCGGAGGCCAGGGTCCTGGAGGCGCGCTCCGCGGACTTCTACGCGGAGGCCGTGCGCGGCCAGTACCGCCCCGGGGCCCTGGCCGCGCTGGAGGCCCACCGCGCGGCGGGAGACCGGCTGGTGCTGCTGACGTCGTCGTCGGGCTACCTGTCCGACCTGGTGGCGCGCGAACTCTGCCTGGATGGCGTGCTGTGCAACCGCTTCGAGGTGGACGCCGCGGGGCTGCACACCGGGCGCCCGCTGGGCGAGGTCTGCTTCGGCGAGGGCAAGCGCTTCTACGCGGAGGCCGCCGCGAAGGAGGCCGGCGTGCCGCTGTCCGCGTGCGCCTTCTACACGGATTCCTACGCGGACCTGCCGGTGCTGGAGCGGGTGGGGCGCCCCGTGGTGGTGAACCCGGATCGCCGCTTGCGCCGCGAGGCCCGGCGGCGGGGCTGGCCGGTGGTGGACTGGGGCGTGCCTCCGGGAGGCTCCGCCCCGTCCGTCCCTCCGACGCCGCCGCTCGTGCCCTCCACCGGCCCCTGAGGGACCCGGGTGGAGGCACCTTCCCGCGCGGTCTTCAGCGGCGCGGGGACACGAGCCGCATGGTGAAGGTGTAGTCCACGTTCACCGGGCGGCCCTGGTACTGGATGGGTTTGTAGACGCGGGACTGGAGCGAGTCGAGCACCGCCTTCTCCATGTGCTGCACCATCTTCAGGACGCGGCAGTTCTCCACGCGGCCCTTGGTGGTGATGGTGCAGCGCACCGCCACGAGCCCCTCCGCCTTGATGGCGAGCGCCTCGCGCGTGTAGGCGATGTCCCGGCCCTCCTCCAGCAGCACCGGCCGCTCCATGGCTTCGTTGAAGGGGATGACGGCGTTCGGGTTGACGGGCGCGAGCGCGCCGGTCGTCAGCGAAGGCACCGCAAGGCTGCCCGCGGCGCTCACCGGCGCCGCGACGGACGCGCCCACCGCGCCTGGCGCCTTGTCCGTCGTGGTGGCGGGGACCGTCGCCGCGGTGGGGGCCGGGCTCGCCTGCATCATCACGGGCGCCGCCATTCCACCCGGCGTCGCCGGGGCCACGTTCTCGAAGTCCTCGGGGGTGGAGGCGGTAGCCAGGTCCACGCGGCTCGGGCGCTCACCGCCGCCCCGGCGCCTGGTCAGCTTCTGGGACAGCACCACCTCGCCGGAGCCGCCGGTGATGATGGTCTCCGTCTGGTAGCCCTCCAGCGCGAAGGTCAGCTCCGCGGTGATGCTGCCCTCGCTGCCCAGCGGCAGCTCCATCACGAAGGGCGTCACGCCCTTCTCCTTGCCCTTGTAGTAGACGCGCGCGCCGGACGGCTGGCTCATCAGCCGGAAGCGCACCTTGCCCGGCGCGGGCGGCGCCGTGGGGACCTCCGCCACCGCCGGTGCCTTGTCCGCGGGGGGCGTGGCCTGGGTCACCGGCTGCGCGGGCTTCTCCTCCGGGCTGCCGCCGCGCAGGAAGAACAGCGTGATGCCCACCAGGCCCGCGACCATCACGCCGCCCAACGCGCCCATCAGGAGCGTGCGCTGGCGGGCGCGCTGCACGTCCGCCGGCACCTCCACGCTGATGTCCACCGCGAGCCCGCCGTCCGCCGGCTCCGCGTTGCCCACGTTGGCGAACAGCGGGGACGCGTAGGGCCCCGTCGTCGGCGGCGAGGGATAGGGGCCCGTCGTCGACGCGCTGCCCAGCCGGCGGAACACGCCGCTGTTGCCGCCCGCGGCCATGTGCGCCTCGCGCAGGCCCTCGAGCAACTCGTCCATCGTCTGGAAGCGCCTCGCCGGATCCTTCTCCAGGCAGCGGCGCACCACCATTTCAATCTCCGCCGGGACGGCGAGATCCGGGCGCACGGCCTGGAAGGTGGGGGGCGGTTCCTTGTAGTGGGCGAAGATGAGCTCGATGTGGTCGCGCGCGATGAAGGGCGGCCGGCCCATCAGCATCTGGAACAGCATGATGCCCAGCGAGTACACGTCGCTGCGCGCGTCCGCCACGTTGCGCGCCTGCTCCGGCGCCATGTACTGCGGCGAGCCCAGGAACGTGCCGTTCTGGGTGATTTCGGGGCTGACCGGCCCCTCCTGCTGCGGCGCCACGGACTTCACGAGGCCGAAGTCCAGGACCTTGACCAGGTCCTGATCCGCCTCGTTGAGGATCATGATGTTCGCGGGCTTCAGGTCGCGGTGGATGATCCCCAGGCTGTGCGCTTCACGCAGCGAGCGGCACACCTGCTGGGCCACCGACACCGCGCGGGCCCAGGGCAGGGGACCGGCCTGCCCCAGCACCTGCGCGAGCGTGCGACCCTCCAGGTACTCCATCGCGATGTAGTAGATGCCGTCGTCCGTCTGCCCGTAGTCGATGACGGTGACGGTGTTCGGGTGCCGCAGCTTCGACGTCAGCGACGCCTCGCGCAGGAAGCGCTTCTGGAAGCCGGGGTCGCGGCTGCTCGGGAAGTTGGGGTTCAGCACCTTGAGCGCGACCACGCGCTCCAAAGGTGCCTGCAGGGCGCGGTACACCTTGCCCATTCCACCCACGCCCAGGGGCTCCAGAATGCTGAAGCGGCCGTTCAACGTCCGGCCGATGAGCGGATCCGTTCCCGGGGCCTCAGGGCTCGGGGAATCGCTCTTGATCATTCGTGTCCCCTAGAAGCTGCGTGCAGCATGGTTTCTCCGGCAAAAGCAGCGGATCCGCATCCAAGCACAACTCGCCGGTGGGGCGCATCCCAAGGGGGTCTGGAATCCACCACGTCGGGGCATCCGCGACCCTGCTCCACGACCCGGGTCGCAGGGGGGGATGTGAGTCGCGACCTTCGGGCAAGCCCGCATTGCTTTGGACGGGGATCCCGGATTACGGTTTTTCTCCCTGCCCGCCATGCGGCGGGCGGAGTTCTTCAGATGGCTGAAACCCCCAGAGTCCCCGTTCCCCCACAGGCGCGCCGGGCCTCCGTACAACAGCGATTGAGCGCGCTGGAGGCGGAGCAGAACCAGCTGCGCCAGGAGCTCGCCTCCCTGCAGGGAGAGATCCGCCTGCCGGGTCTCTACCTGACCGTGGAGGCAGGCAACACGACCGCGCTGGTGCCCGCGAAGCAGGTGCAGGAGGTGGTGCGGCTGGTGGCGCTGGAGCCGCTGCCGGGCGCGCCGGTGCACGTGTCCGGCTCGTTCGTGTACCGCGGCACGCCGGCGGTGGTGGTGGACATGGCGCGGCTGATGGGCGTGAAGCGGACGCCGGATCTGGACTCGCTGCTGGTGGTCCTGGACGTGGGCCGGCTGGTGGCGCTGCTGGTGGACCGGGTGAAGGACCTGGTGGAGACGCCCACGCTGGTGGACGGCTCGCAGAGCGGCGAGGAGAAGATGCCCTGGGACGGCACCGGGCTCATGGCCGGGCTGTGCCGCACGCCGGAGGGGCTGCGCCCGCTCCTGCGCACGAGCGTGCTCCTGAACGGGACGGAGGGCCTGTGAGCGAAGGGCTGCTCGACGACGCCACGCTCGCGAAGGTCGAGGAGGTGCTCCAGGGCGCCTGCGGCCTGACGCTCGCGAGCAGCCTGCGTCGCTCCCTGGAGCCCGCGGTGTCGCGCGCGGCGCTGTCGCGCCAGATGTCCGAGTCCGCCTTCCTGCGCCAGCTGCTCATGCGCGAGCCCACGGCGGTGGAGGCGTTCATCGAGAACGCCGTCATCGGCGAGACGTACTTCTTCCGTCACCCGGAGCACCTGCGCGCGCTGGCGTCGCGGGCCCGGCAGCACCAGGGCGGTCCGTTCCAGGTCTGGAGCGCGGGCTGCGCGAGCGGCGAGGAGCCCTACAGCATCGCCATGGCGCTGATGGCCGCGGGGCTGGGCAACGGCGGGCGCTTCCGCGTGCTGGCGACGGACGTGTCCGGCCGGGCCCTGCAGCGCGCGAAGGCGGCCGTGTACAGCCCGTGGTCGCTGCGGCGCATCGAGCCGGAGCTGGAGCGGCGCTTCCTCGCGGCGCACGCGGGCGCGTCCGGAACGGACGTGCAACACACCGTGGCCCAGGAGGTCGTGCGCACGGTGGACTTCCGCCGCCACAACCTGGCCACGGACGCGGTGCCGTCGCTGGGCTTCCACGCCATCTTCTGCCGCAACGTCCTCATCTACTTCACGCCGGAGCTGGTGCGCGAGGTGCTGACGCGGCTGGTGGGCGCGCTCGCGCCGGGCGGGCTGCTCTTCGTGTCGCCCGCGGAGGTGCCGCTCACCAACGGCATGGGCCTGGAGACGCTGGACGTGGATGGCACCCCCGTCCTGCGCCTGCCCGCGGAGCCGCCGTGGGGCGCCGCGGAGGCCGCGTCCGCGCGTCGCGACGTGACGGGGACCTTCACCGCCGCCGCGCTCCGCCGGGAGACGCCGGTGCCGGGCCGCCTGAGGTTGGAGCGCCGCCGTCCCACGCCCTTGCCGGCCGTCGTAGCGCGGCCGTCCCGTCCGGTTCCGGTGGTGGACGCCCCCAAGGCGCAGGACTCCACGCCGGCCGCTCGCGCGGCGCAGGACGCGGGCCTGCTGACCCGGGCGCTGGAGGCGGCGCACGCGGGCCACTTCGAGCAGGCGGAGGCGCTGGCGCGCGAGGCGGCGCGGGCGCTGTCCCCGGAGGCGTACCTGCTGCTGGCGATGGTGGCCGAGTCGCGCGGCGACCTGGACGCGGCGGTGGAGGCGGTGCGCAAGGCGCTGTACCTGGAGCCGCAGCTGGCCCTGGGACACGCGACGCTGGTGGCGCTCTACAGCCGCCTGGATCGGCGCGAGGACGCGGAGCGCGCGCGGCAGAACGCGCTGCGCGCGCTGGATGGATTGGATGACGAGCACCCGCTGCGAGGCGTGGAGACGACGATGACGGCGGGGGGGCTGCGGCAGGCGCTGGCCCCCCGTTCTTCGCAGATGGGTTGGCAGGGCGCGCGCTGAAAGCGCAGGGCGTGCCGGTACACGTGAGGTGGGGACAACGTGGAAGCGAAAGGTTTGAAGGTGGCGTCGCCTGCAGGGTCGGCTTCGACCAGGCTCAGCCTGCGGACGAAGATCCTCGGAGGCACGGGCATCTTCGGCGTCGTGCTGGTCGGCATCCTGACCTTCGCGTTCTGGATGCAGATGAGCGACAGCCTGCTGGGTGAACTCACCAAGCGCTCGCGCGCGGTGGGCATCGGCATGGCGTTCAGCGTGGCCGCGTCCGCGGCCGCGAGCGACTCGGCCGTGCTCCAACTGGGCGCCGACGCGGCGCTCAAGAGCGTGCCGGACATCGCGTACATCGTCATCCGCGACGCGAGCGGCAAGGTGCTGGCGCGCTCCGCGGACGAGCACTTCTCCACCGCCGCCGCGGTGGAGCCCGCGGACGGCGACGCGGTGGTGGACCGCCTGCTGACGGTGGGCACGCTGCCCGTGGTGGAGACGACGGCGCCCATCGTCTTCGGCCCGCCGGGCGGCGCGCTCAAGCGCGTGGGCACCGTGCAACTGGCGCTGGACCGCGAGGCCCTGGCGGAGGCGCTCAATTCGAGCACCTGGCGCACCGCGGGCCTGGGCATCCTGGTGCTGGTGGTGGGCCTCCTGGCGGCGGCCGGAATGGCCAGCCTCTTCATCGTTCCCCTGGAGCGGCTGGCCCGCGCGGCGGTGGGCATCGCCGCGGGGGATCTGCGCCAGCAGATCGACACCAGCGGAACGGACGAGATTGGCGAGCTGGCGCGCAGCTTCTCCACCATGGCGGACGCGCTGGTGCACCTGCTGCACGACCTGCGCGGCGCGGCCACGGACCTGGAGCACGAGGCCGCGGGCGTGCTGGCCACGTCCACGCAGCAGTCCGCGATGGCGCACCAGCAGGCGTCCGCCATCAACGAGACCAGCACCACGGTGGCGGAGATCGCCCAGACCTCCAAGCAGGCCACGTCCTACGCGGACGCGGTCATCGCCCAGACTCAGAAGTCGGAGTCCCTCAGCACGCAGGGGCAGAAGGTCGTCGCCGAGAGCGTGGAGGGCATGGAGAAGCTGGGTGAGCAGGTGAAGGCCATTGCCCTGGCCATCACCGACCTGAACGAGCGCACGCTGCAGATCAGCGACATCATCGGGCAGGTGAAGGACGTGGCGGAGCAGTCCAACCTGCTGGCCCTCAACGCCTCCATCGAGGCGGCGAAGGCGGGCGAGCACGGACGTGGCTTCGCGGTGGTGGCCACGGAGATGCGCACGCTGGCAGAGCAGTCCCGCATGGCGGCGGATCAGGTGCGCGTGCTGCTGGGGGAGGTGCAGAAGGGCACTCGCGTGGCGGTGACGACCACGGACGAGGGCAGCCGCCGCGCCCAGGCGGCCATGGACATGGCGCGCGCCGCCGGCTCCACCATCCTGGGCCTGTCGGAGGTCATCCGCGAGTCGTCGGGGGCGGCGCGGCAGATCGCGGGCAACACGCGGCAGCAGACCATTGGCGTGGAGCAGATCGCCACGGCGATGGGGGAGTTGACGTCCGCCATGAGTGATTCGGTGGAGGGCACGCGGCGCATCGAGCAGGTGGCCGGCAACCTCTCCATCTTGTCGAAGCGCTTCTCTGAACTTGTAGGCAGGTACCAGCTATGAACAGCAACGTGACGGGTGGGGCACGCAAGGCGGCGAAGGTGCTCATCGTGGAGGACACGAAGACCATCACCAACCTCCTGCAGGTCTACCTGATGGGGTGGGGGCTGGACTTCCTGGACGCGCCCAACGGCGCGGTGGGACTCAAGCGGGCGCGCGAGCAGAAGCCGGACCTGATCATCTCCGACGTGCAGATGCCGGAGATGGACGGCTTCGCGCTGTGCGCGGCCATCCGGGGCGACCCGAAGCTGCACGACACGCCCTTCATGCTGCTCACGTCGCTGAAGGACGACGCGAGCCGGCAGAAGGGGAAGCTCGTCGGCGCGAGCGCGTTCCTCAACAAGCCGGTGTCCGTGGACGACCTGCGCTCCAAGGTGCGGGACATCCTCAAGCTGCCGGCCACGAAGTACTGAGCCGCCGCCCATGTCTACCGAAGACCGCAAGATCCTGCCCATCGACTTCGACGAGCTGAAGGCCTCGCTCGACGCGGCCCAGATGCTCCTGGAGGGCGCCACGGTGGTGAGCGCCCACAAGCGGCGCGAGGTGCTGCACCAGCGCGCGGTGGCGCTGGCCAACTCGCGCCATGAGACGCGCCAGGAGTCCGTCACGGTGCTCGCCTTCCATGTGGGCGGCGAGCGCTACGCGGTGAAGATCGAGGCGGTGGACCACGTGCTGGAGTCGCGCGGGATGTGCTCGCTGCCGGGGGCGCCGCGCCACGTGCTGGGGGCGCTGCTGTCGCGCTCGCGCATCGTGCCGGTGCTGGACCTGCGGCAGTTGTTGGGGCTGGAGGGCGGGGGCATGTCCGACCTGAGCAAGGTCGTGGTGGTGGAGGTGGAGGAGGAGGCGTTCGGGTTGGCGGCGGAGGTCGTGGACGGACGGCTGGAGTTGCCGCGCGCGGAGCTGTCCCAGCCGCCGCCGGGCCCGTTCCTGTTCCTGACGACGGATCGACTCACGGTGCTGGACCTCACACAGCTGGGCAACCCGGCGGCCGCACGGCGCGGCTAGAGGGGACTGGGGTTTCATGGATCCGCAGTTGCTGCGCAGCATCTGGCCGGTGTTCGCCGCGGAGACGCGCGAGCAGATTCAGGCCATCGGGTCGAAGGTGCTGGGGCTGGAGCAGCCTGCCAGCGCCCGAGAGCCGGACCTGCTGCCGTCGCTCAAGCGCGTGGTGCACAGCCTCAAGGGCTCCGCGGCGAGCCTGGGGCTGGACGACATCGAACGCATCGTCCACGCCATCGAGGACGGGCTGTCCCACGTCGACGTGGATCAGCCCATCTCGCGCGGCGCCGTGGAGGCGATGCTGCGAGGCCTGTCCGCCATCGAGAACGCCCTCAACCGGGGCGACGCGGGTGAACAGCCCGTGGTGGAGGGCGTGGCCGCGCTGCTCAAGGCCCTGGGCCACGAGGCGCCGGCCGCCTCCCCGTCCGACGCGGCCGCGAGCAGCGGCCCGCTGGGCGAGGACGGACTGAAGGCGCTGGCCGCGCTGGAGGCGGCGCTGAGCACGCTGGTGTCCCCGAAGGTGGAGGACCGGGCGGGCGCGGTGCGCGCGGCGGTGGACCAGGCGCACGCCCTGCGCCAGAGCGCGGAGGCGGTCCAGGCGGATCAGGTGGCCGCGCTGGCGGAGGCCGCGGCGCTGGGCTTCACGCGCATGGAGGAGGGCGGGGACGCGGCGGGACAGGCGGCGTCGGAGGTGGCGGGCGCGCTGGTGGATCTGCGCTCGGCGCTGAGCCTTTCCGAGGAGGCCGCTCCGGCTCCCGCGCCCACGCCCATGAAGGCCGCGCCGGCCGCCACGGCGCGCGCGACGACCGCGGCGCCGGAGGGACGCAGCGGTGCGGTGGACCGCGCGGTGCGCGTGTCGGTGCGGACGCTGGACTCGCTGGCGCTCCAGGTGGAGCACCTGGTGTCCGGGCGGTCGCAGCAGGGGCGGCGCTCGGAGGGCTTCCGGTCGCTGACGGATCAGGCGCACGAGGTGCTCTTGCACCTGGAGCGCGCCGCGTCGCAGCTGGCCATGTCCGGCGGCGGGCCCGCGCTGGAGCCGCTGCGCACGGGCGTGGGGCTGATGCGCACGATGCAGAAGCGGCTGCTGGAGCATGCGAAGGAGGCGCACCGCGACGGCGAGCAGCAGGCGCTGGTGGCCCAGGTCATCCGCGACGACCTGCGCGACCTGCGAATGGTGCCGGCCTCGCAGGTGCTGGAGCCCCTGCGCCGCACGGTGCGCGAGACGGCGTCCCGGCTGGGCAAGGAGGTGACGCTGGAGCTGGGCGGCACCGACGTGCGGTTGGATCGGCGCATCGTGGACGCGCTGAAGGATCCGCTGGTGCACCTGGTGCGCAACGCCATCGACCACGGGCTGGAGATGCCCGCCGCGCGCAAGGCGGTGGGCAAGCCGGAGACGGGCCGGCTGGTGGTGCGCGTGGAGGCGCGGGGCACGCGCGTGGGCGTCATCGTGGAGGACGACGGCGCGGGCCTGGATCCGGTGCGCGTGCGCGCCACGGCGGTGCGCCGGGGCCTGATGAACCAGGAGGCGGCGGAGAAGCTGACGGACGCGCAGGCCGCGCGGCTCATCTTCCAGCCGGGCTTCTCCACGCGCGACGAGGTCACGGCCACGTCGGGCCGGGGCGTGGGCCTGGACGTGGTGCTGGCCACCGCCCAGCGGCTGCAGGGCAGCGCGGACGTGGAGTTCACCCCGGGCAAGGGCACGCGCTTCATCGTGGACCTGCCGCTCACGCTGGCGGCGGCGCTGGGCCTGCTGGTGCGCACCGGCACCATGATCACCGCCATCCCCTCCGACGCCGTGAAGCGCGTGCTGCGGCTGGACGCGGACGACGTGGGCACGGTGGCCGGACGCGTGGTGGCGCGGCTGGACGGCGAGCAGCTCACGTTCCTGTCGCTCGCGGAGGCCATCGGGCTGCCGCGCCTGCCGCTCGCGCTGGAGTCGGGACGGCGGCAGACGGCGGTGCTCCTGTCCCTGGGCGAGGAGCGCGTGCTGTACGCCATCGACGAGGTGGTGGGACAGCAGGAGCTGGTGGTGCGCTCGCTGGGCAAGCACCTGCGGGATGTCACGCACCTGGCGGGCGCGGCGGTGCTGGACGATGGGCGCGTGGTGCCGGTGCTCAACGCGCCGGAGCTGCTGCGCGCGGCCAAGCCGGACACCCGAACCTCTTCGGGCGATTCCAAGCTGCCGCGCATCCTGGTGTGCGACGACTCACTCACCACGCGCTTCGCGATGAAGTCCCTGCTGGAGATTGCCGGCTACCCGGTGGTCACGGCGTCGGACGGCGAGGAGGCGTGGCAGGTGCTGGAGCGCGTGCACTGCCACCTGGTGGTCAGCGACTGGCAGATGCCGCGGCTGGATGGCGTGGGCCTGGCGCGGCGGATCAAGGGCCACCCCATGTTCCGGCGCACGCCCATCATCCTGGTGACGTCGCTGGACAGCAGCGAGGACCGCGCGGCCGGCCTGGAGGCGGGCGCGGACGGCTACCTCGTCAAGCGCGAGGTGGAGCGCGGCAAGCTCCTGGAGCTCGTGCGCCAGTTGCTGCCCAGCTCCGCCGCCTGAGGCACGGCAGGAGGTTGGCGACGACGCCCCGTCCTTCGCGTGAGCGAGGGGAACGGGGCGTCTGGCCTGTTGAAGCCGGGAGGCGGCTTCAGCGCGGGCGGCCCCACGCCGGCTGAGCCGCCATCTCGACTCCTTCAGCGGTGGGCGGGGACGGGAAAGGCGTCATCCCCCGAGACGACCAGGGCCAGCTCCAGCCGGGGCTCCACGGCCACGGCCAGCGTGCCTCCCAGCCGTCCCGCCAACTGTCGCAGCACCGCCTCCGTGCGCTCCGGCAGGACCGCGCCAGGGCAGGCCCGGACGCGCAGCAGCCAATGGGAGGACTCCTGGGCCGGGCCCAGGTGGACGTCCACGGCCACCGCGCCCGCGGTGCCCCGGGCCAGCGTTCGCGCCAGCAGCTCCCAGTCCGCGCGGGCGCCTCGCACGGGCACGGGCTGGTCTCCGGGCATGCTCAGCGATGGCGTGGCGCGGCCTCGCACGGGCGCGAACGCTCGCGTCAGCACGGGGCGCAGGTCGTCCAGGCCCGGCACCGGCGGCGACAGGCGCCGGTCGATGAGTTCCTTTTGATCCGCGGCGACCTTGGCGATCCGCTCCAGGTAGCGCTGCGCCTGGGCGCCCAGCGGCCCGCTGGTGCCCTTGCGCATCATGTCCACGTAGCCCTTCATCACCATCAAGGGCGTGCGCAGGTCGTGCGCCGCGCGTGAGCGCCGCTTGTTCAGCGCCGTGACGGTGCGCTCCAGGCGCAGCTTCGCTTCCAGCAGCCGCGCCTGCCGCGCGCCCCGGGCCACCTCGCGCGCATGCGCCGCGAGCAGCGCAGGAGCGAAGGCATTGAAGCGCGCCACCACGTTCCGCTGGGACGTCGTCAACGGCGCGGGCCAGACCTCCAACAGGGAGGGCCGCTTCGTCGAACCCGTATCCTTGGTTCGAGCGCGACGGGCAGGGACGTTGCCCACCTTCATCACGCACACGCGTCCTTCATAGAGGGCCGCGCCGGTCGCGCCGGTCAGCCGCATGGACGCCTTCAGGAGAGCCTCCAGGCCGGCGCGCGTTCCTCCGCGCAGCGCCTGCTCGGCTACCGCCGTCAGCGTCGTTTCCATCCTGGCATCGAGGTCGTGCTCGATGCTCCGCCCCATCCAAGCCCCAGCCCGCACGTGCCAAGGAATGGCCATGCCCCCCGGTGGGCGCAACGGCTCCAACGGGGAGCACCTCCGTTCCGCACCAGGCAGCAATCCTTTACCCACCCAGGGTGGATCAGACGGACATTTTTACCGCAGTACGGGCTGCCCCCTCGCGCCAAACCCTTGCTCTTGCTGGGAAAAGGTTTTGGCCAGCCGCTTGCTATCACCTGCCCACGTCAGGCAGGGCGGGAAGGGGCGGATGGGTACTCTCGATTACTACGCGGCGATGGCTCGGATGGCGCCGGGGGCGCTCGCGAAGAGCGCGGTGCGCCGGGTCCAGCGCGTCGCGCGGCAGGCGCTGTATCGCCGCCGCGAGCAGGTGGACGAGGCGCAGTTGCTCGAGTCCTTCGGTGCCTCGCGCGCCGAAGACCTGGTGACGCTCGCGCTGGATCACCGCATGTCGCGCGCCTGGTGCGAGCTGTCGCAGCGCGAGGCCGCACGCGCCGCCATCGAGAAGCTTCCGGGCGCGAAGGCGCGCACGCGGGAGCGCGCCGCGCGGGCGCTTCGTCAGGAGTGGGACGCCTTCGGCACGACGGTGTCCTTCGGCGAGGGCAAGGCGGTGGACTGGTCCCTGGAGCCGGTCAGCGGCCGGCACTATCCGGTGGAGCCGGTGGAGCGCATGCCGCTGCACGTGACGGGCATGGATCCGAAGTACCCGTGGGTCATGGGCCGGCTGGACAGCGTGCTGGCCCTGGCCCAGGGCGCGTGGGTCGCGGACTCGGAGGCCGAGCGCTCGCGCTTCGCCGCCGCCTTCGTCTCGCAGGCGCTGGACTTCCTGCAGGCGAACCCCGTGGGCATGGGCGTCCACTGGACGTGCCCCATGGAGATTGGCTTGCGCGCGGCGAACCTCGCGCAGGCGCTGGCGATGTTCGCGGACGCGCCGGAGGTGCGCCGTCCGGAGTTCCTGGTGCCCGTGCTGGGCGCGCTCGCGGAGCACAGCGCGTGGGTGGAGGCCCACCTGGAGGACACCGGCGCGGTGCCCAACAACCACCTGGTCTCCAACTACGTGGGCCTGGCGGTGGTGGGGCTGCTCTTCCCGGAGCTGCCCGGCGCGCCTCGTCAGGTGGCGCTCGCGGCCAACGGCCTGCGCACGCAGATGGAGGCGCAGGTCCACCCCGAGGGCACGTCCTTCGAGGGCTCCATCCCCTATCACCGCCTGTCGGTGGAGCTGTTCACGCTGGCCTTCCTCGTCGCGCGCGGCGCGGGCGTGTCGCTGGGGCCCGCGTATGAAGCGCGTCTGCGGTTGATGTTCGTGGCGACGCGCGCCTGGTGCTCCGAGCGGGGGCTCGCGCCGCAGATTGGCGACAACGACAGCGGCCGCGTGTTCCCGTTCCAGGAGCGCGAGGACGGCGACCACGGCTACCTCGCGGGGCTGGGCGCGGCGCTCTTCAATGACGCGGGGCTGGGCGGCGGCGTCTTCCCGGATGAGGCGGCGTGGCTCCTGGGCGACGCGGGGCTCGCGCGCTTCAACGCGCTTCCCGCGGCTCCCTCGCCCACGTCGGTGAGCTACTCGGAAGGTGGCTTCCACATCTTGCGCGGTGAGGGTGTCGTGCTCACCGTCTCGGCCGGAAAACAGGGGCAGCGGGGCGTCGGAGGACACAGCCACAACGACAAGCTTTCCTTCGAGCTCCACCTCAACGGCCGTCCCGTCATCGTCGACCCCGGCACGGGTTCGTACACGCGGGATCCGGCGCTGCGCAACGCGATGCGGAGCACCGCGGCGCACAACACGCTTCAGGTGGATGGGGTGGAGCAGGCCCCGATGGATCCGGCGCGGCTGTTCGCGCTGCCGGAGGATGCCCGGGCTCGCGTCGTGGCCTTCCAGCCCGGCGCGAAGCATGACCGGTTGCTGGTGCGCCACGACGGCTACCGCCACCTTCCGGCCCCGGTAGGGATTGAGAGGACTTTCTTCCTCGACCGGCACGTGCGCGCGCTGGCCGTGGGAGACCGGCTCGTCGGAACGGGCCGTCATGAGGTGGTGGGACGTTTGCACCTGCCGGATGGGCAGGCGCGGTGGTGCGAGCCCGCGGCGGCAGTGCTGGCGCGGGCGGGGCGCGTGCAGGAGGGCCCGGAGGCCTTCGATGCACGAGCCCTGGAGATTGGACCGGCGGGTGCACCCGAGGGTTGGGTGCTCTTCGGGCGCGGGTTGGAGACCTCGCTCGTGCCGTCTCGCTACTCGCCTGGGTACGGGCGCGTGGTGATGGCGGTGTCGGTGGAGTTCCGGAGGCAGCTGACGCCTCCGGCATGGCTGGGGTGGGTGTTCGTCTTCAGGTGACTGGTGTGGGTCGGGACGTGTGAGCCGGCGAGGCAACACGTCAACTGCTGGGAGTAACGACAATGCGCGTGATGGTTGGCAACCCGTTGCTGGGTCGGATTCAGAATCGGGAAGCGAAGGTGGGCGTGGTGGGTCTTGGGTATGTCGGTCTGCCGCTGGGCATGGCCTTCGCGGAAGCGGGCTTCCCGGTCACGGGGCTGGACGTCGACCAGCGCAAGATTGACAAGATTGGCAAGGGGGAGAGCTACATCAAGCACATCCCCAGCGCGCCGCTGGCGGAGCTCACCAACGCGGGCAAGCTCAAGGCGACCAATGACTTCGCCAAGGCCCGCGAGCTGGACTGCGTCATCATCTGCGTGCCCACGCCGCTGACCGCGTCGCGTGAGCCGGACATGACGTTCATCATCCAGACGGGCGAGGCCCTGGCGCCGTACGTGCGCCCCGGCCAGCTCTTCATCCTGGAGTCCACCACCTACCCGGGCACCACGGAGGAGGTCCTCAAGCCGCTGCTGGAGAAGAACGGCCTCAAGGCGGGCGTGGACTTCTTCCTGGCCTTCAGCCCCGAGCGCGAGGACCCGGGCAACAAGGGCTTCAACACCAAGACGATTCCGAAGGTCGTCGGCGGCTACTCGCCCGCGTGCTTGGAGGTCGCCACCGCCCTCTACGGCAGCGCGCTGAAGGAAGTGGTGCCGGTGTCCTCCACGCGCGTGGCGGAGCTGGCCAAGCTGCTGGAGAACATCTACCGCTGCGTGAACATCGCGATGGTCAACGAGATGAAGATGCTCTGCGACCGCATGAACGTGGACGTGTGGGAGGTCATCCAGGCCGCCAGCACCAAGCCCTTCGGCTTCCAGCCGTTCTACCCGGGCCCCGGCCTGGGCGGGCACTGCATCCCCATCGACCCGTTCTACCTGACGTGGAAGGCGCGCGAGTTCGAGTTCCACACCAAGTTCATCGAGCTGGCCGGTGAGGTGAACTGGCAGATGCCCTACTACGTGGTGCAGCGCACGATGGAGGCGCTCAACCAGAACAAGAAGGTCCTCAACGGCGCGAAGGTCCTCTGCATCGGCGCGGCGTACAAGAAGGACATCGACGACTTCCGCGAGTCCCCGTCGCTGCGCGTGATGACGCTCCTCAAGGAGAAGGGCGCGAACATCGCCTACCACGACCCGTTCGTGAAGGAGCTGCACAAGGGCCACGGCTTCAACATGGAGATGAAGTCCGTCCCGCTCGACCCGGAGACGCTCGGCCAGTACGACGCGGTGATGATCCTCACGGACCACTCGCACATCGACTACAACGAGCTGGTCCAGCGCTCGAACATCGTCGTCGACACGCGCAACGCGACCAAGAACGTCACCCAGGGCCGCGAGAAGATCGTCAAGGCGTAGGCCTGTCGCCAACAGGGCACGCGGACAGGAGGGGCCTCGCTTCACGCCGGGCGCGTGAGGGGAGGGCCCTCGCCGTATTTCTGGCTACAGTGCGTGGCCGTGCCCGGCTCCTCCCGTCCCCTGTTCCCGCTGTTCGTGGCCGCGTCCTTCCTGATGGGCGCGGCTCCCGCGTCGGATCCTCGCGCCCCCTTGCTGGACGCGATGACCACGGAGCTTCAGCGCAACCAGCAGCAGCTCAAGGTGAACGGCCATGAGGCGCCGTACTTCCTGAGCTACGGCGTGAAGGACTACGAGTCGCGGTTGATCATCGCCCGCTACGGCGCGCTCTTCCAGGACGACGACTACCGCGAGCGCAAGCTGGGCGTGGACGTGCGCGTGGGCAGCTACGACTACGACAGCTCCGTGGCGGACTCGCTCGACTTCGGCTTCAGCACCAGCAAGGGCTCCAGCTTCACCGCGCGCAAGGACGGGCCGCTGGACGACTCGCCGCTGGCGCTGCGCACGGCGCTGTGGCTCGTCACGGACGAGAAGTACAAGGCCGCGCTCTTCCAGTACCTCAAGAAGAAGGGCGAGGACGTCTACACGGTGGAGGACCCCAAGCGCCCCGCGTCCTTCTCCCAGGAGACGCCGTCCACCTACGTGCAGCCGCCGGTGCCGTTCCCGTTCGACCGCGAGAAGTGGCGCCGCGTGGCGCGCGAGGTGTCCGCGCGCTTCACCGGGCACCCGGAGCTGTTCGACTCCGAGGTGCGCATCACCGCGGACAAGGTGACGCGGCTGTTCGTGTCGTCGGAGGGCACGCGCCTCATCACGGAGGACACGCTGTACGCGTTCCACGTCTCCGCGGTGACGCGCGCGCCGGACGGGCAGCTGTTGGATGACTCGCGCAGCTTCTACCTGCCCACGGAAGCCGGGATGCCGAGCGAGGCGCGGGTGCACGAGGCCGCGCAGAAGGTCATCGACGAGCTGCTCGCGCTGCGGCAGGCGCCGGCCATCACTCCCTACGCGGGCCCCGCCATCCTGGCGCCGGAGGCCGCGGGCGTGCTCTTCCACGAGACGCTGGGCCACCGCCTGGAGGCGGACCGGCAGGACGGCGACACCGACGGAAAGACGTTCAAGGGCCAGGAGGGGAAGCAGATCCTCCCGCCGTTCCTGTCGCTGCGGGATGATCCGTCCCGGCGCGAGGTCAACGGCGAGCCGCTCAACGGCTACTACCTCTACGACGAGGAGGGCGTGAAGGGGCAGCCGGTGACGCTGGTGGAGAAGGGCGTGCTCAAGGGCTACCTGATGAGCCGTCACCCGGTGGAGGGCTTCCCCAGGTCCAACGGACACGGGCGCGGGCAGGGCACGCTCCAGCCGGTGGCGCGCATGGCGAACCTCCTGGTGGACAGCGCGAAGCAGGTGAGCGACGCGGAGCTGAAGAAGATGCTCGTCGCGGAGGCGAAGCGGCAGGGCAAGCCCTACGGGTTGATCATCCGCGACATCACCGGGGGCAACACCAACACGTCCAGCTACGGGTACCAGGCCTTCAAGGGCGTGCCGCGCATGGTGTACCGCGTGGACGTGAAGACGGGAGAGGAGACGCTGGTGCGCGGCGTGGAGATCGTGGGCACGCCGCTGTCGTCGGTGAACCGCATCCTCGCCACGGGCCAGCGCCTGGGCGTCTTCAACGGCTTCTGCGGCGCGGAGAGCGGCAACGTGCCCGTGTCCACCGTGGCGCCCGCGGTGCTGCTCCAGGAACTGGAGCTGCAGCGCGCCCAGGAGGGCAAGGACCGGCCGCCGCTGCTCCCCAGCCCGGCCGCCCCGGAGAAGCAGGCCGCCGGAGCGGACGCGAAGCGCTAGCCGACCTTCTTCAGCACCACGTAGCCGGCGGCGGGGATGTTCACCGGGGTGTTCCCGCCGTTCAGCGTGGCGCCGTAGTTGCCGAAGTTGGAGCCGCCGTACACCGCGGCGTCGCTGTTGAGCACTTCCTTCCACTGGCCCGGGGGCAGCGGCAGCGAGTAGCCCTCCAGGTTCTTCTTGTTGAGGCTGCCCACCACGAGGAACTCCTCGTTGCCGGACTTGCGCGTGAAGGCCATCACGCTGTCGTCGTTGTGGGTGTACACGCGCTTGACCTCCGCCGCCGCGCTGAAGGCGTTGCTGCTGTTCCGCAGGCCAATCGCGTCCTTGTAGAACGTGAAGGACTGCCGGCGGGTGATGTCCAGCATCGCGTCCTTTCGCTCGGAGGCGGGCAGGGCGGCCACTTCGGTGAAGAGCTTCTTGTCGTCCGCGGAGAAGGCCTTGTACGCGCTGTCCTTCGCGCGCGCGTCCGGGGACAGGCTGAACAGGCGCTCGTAGGTGGCCTTGGTGCTGTCGTTGAAGGTCACCTTGCCGAAGTCCACGTCCTTGCCGACGTCCTGCCAGCTCCAGTCGCTGTCCCAGGTGGAGGGGTTGCCCCAGCGGAAGTCGTTCTGGGCGCCGAACTCGTCACCCTGGAAGAACATGGGGATGCCCGGGCCCGCCATGCCGATGCCGGCGGTGAAGCGGGCGGCGCCGCGCGACCACTGGTCCGGGAAGTCGGTGGCGTTGGCTCCCTCCGCGGTGTTCATGGTGCGCTGCGCGTTCCCCACCTCGTCGTGGTTGGAGATGATGGACAGCGCGTGCTTCCAGTCATCCAGGCCGCGCGGTGACGTCATCATGTCCATGAAGGCGTCCACGTCCGTCTTCATCCCGCGCGCGGCGGCCTGCACCAGGCCCGGCTTGCTGTTGTCGTTCACCAGCCGGTGCTGGAACTCCGTGTACCACTGGGCGTCGAAGCCGCCGCCCGTGCCGTCCGCCTGCGCGGGGCGCGAGATGGCCGGGTCGTAGTCGAACTGCTCCGCCACGGTCCACGCCTTGGGGTTGATGAAGTGCACCTGGCGGTTGATTTCGCGGAGCATGTCCCAGCCCGCCTTGCCGCCCACGCCCTTGATGGGCTCCGTGAAGTCGAAGCGCAGGCCGTCGAACTTCAGCTCCGCGATCTGCTGCACGGCGTGGTCCACGAAGAGCTGCTTCACCTGCGGCGTGTCGTACGCGGGCACGGAGCCCCACGGCGTGTCGCGCTGCTCGAACTTGCCCGGCTCCTTGGACCAGTTGAAGTAGGGGTTGCTCGGGCCGCCCACGTTCCACAGGCCGTTGTAGTCGCCGAAGACGTGGTTGTAGACGACGTCCGACACCACGTTGAGGCCCTTGCCGTGGGCCGCGTCGATGAAGCGCTTGAGGGCCTCGTCGCCCTCCACCCACTGGCCGTTGTCGTCCTCGAAGCCGAAGGAGCTCTCCGTGGCCAGGCTGTTGACGCCCAGGTAGCCCCAGTTGCGCGGCCCCTCCACCTCGTTGGTGGGCAGCAGCTCCAGCGTGGTGACGCCCAGCTCCTTGAAGTAATCCAGCTTCTTGATGAGGTCCTCCATGGTGGAGCGGTTGGAGTTGTTCGCCTCGCCCAGGAAGCTGCCCACGTGCAGCTGGTACACGACCCACTTCGACGGGTCCTTCTCACGCGGGACGTTGTCGTTCTTGAACTGGAACTTCGTCGGGTCGGTGAGGATGGAGCCGCGGAAGTCCACGCCGCTGCCCTTGGTGATGAGGTCGCTCCAGGGGTCGTTCACCGGCGAGGACTGGCGCTCCGCGTTGGAGAGCTTGCCGTCGTTGTTCACGTCGCCGCGCAGGTGCAGCTTGCCCTGCGCGTCCTTGTCGAACACCTGGAACTCGTAGCGCAGGCCCGCGAGCTTGTCCGGGTCGTTGACGAGCGTGGTCCACGCGCCGCCCTCGTTCGTCATCTTGATGCGGCCGTCGTCGGTGACGTTGCGCGACCAGAAGTCGTTGAACTTCCCGCCGCGCAGCTTGTCGATGAGCGTGTCGTCGAACGAGCCCAGGCGCTCCTGGAGCTGCTTCTTGTTGAGCGGGTTGCCGTCGCCGTCCTTGAGGACCAGGTACGCGCTGTCCGCGTCCTCCGCGTCGTCGATGTCGAAGCGCATCAGGCCGGTGGCGCCGGTGAAGTAGCGGTCCACCTCCTTGCCGCGCGTGGGGTCCAGGTAGAGCCGGTCGATGCCGCGCTGCTCGCCCATCATCCGGCGCGCGTACGGATCCGGCCGGTCGCTGGTGGCGCCCGTGGAGTCCACCACTTCGTAGACGTAGGCCTTGCCCTCCATCTGGTCCCACGCGCCCCTGGCCTGCGCGGTCCAGTTTCCGCCCTCGTCGCGCGTCATGGGGATGCGCTGCTCGCGGCCCTGCTTGTCCGTGACCTTCACCTGCACGGCCCGCGCGTCCGGCGCCCAGAACTTGAAGTTCACGTCCTGGCCGGAGCGCTGCGCGCCCATGGAGTGGTACGTCGTGGGCGCGTACGACGCGGTGGACTTGGACAGGTCCAGCTTGAGGTTGCCCTCGCCCATCACCGCCCACTGGTCCTTGCCGGCCGGGCCGTCCACGCTGACGCCCCACTCCCAGTTGTGCGCCAGGCCGTCGTCCGCCACCTTCACCGTGGCCTCGTACTTGCCGTTGCCCAGCGGCTTCATGGGGATGCCGCCCGAGGACCACTGCGCGTTGAAGCGGCCGTCCGCGTCCCAGCTGCCCTTGAGCTTCGGGTGGGTGAGCTCCGCGTGCGGGCCCGCGTCGTAGGTGAACGTGATGGTGCGCGTGGTGGGGTTCGCCACCGTCGCGCTGTTCTTCACCGCGGAGGTGGGCGCGGCGCCCAGGAGCGCGCTCGCGTTGGCGGAGCGCGCCAGGTTGCCGGTGCCGGCCACGGAGGTGCGGGCGCCGGTGGCCGGAGTGGACTCGAAGCCGGACTGGTTGCGCTTCGCGGCGGCGGCCTTCGCGGCGGCGGCCTTCTGCCGCTCGGCCAGCGTGTTGGCATCAACGGTGCTGCTTCCCGTGGCGGTGGTCGAGGTGCGGGTCGGGCGGTTGATTTTCGAATCAGTCACGGGGCAATCCTCCGGCGGCCCACGCATGGCGGGCTTGCTCAACTTGTCGGACTTGGAGCCCTCGGAGTTGTCTCCGATGGCGCGGAAGTGGGCGAATGTGGGGCGGATGACGGTGGGAGCTGAGGCATCCCAGGAATTCCGCGCGCTTCCGGGCGGGGAGGGGAGGGAAGTGGGGTCAACCGGCCCCCCTTGAAGCCGCGCAGGAACACGTAGCGGCGGAAGTCGCGGAGGAAGGCGTCCACAGGCAGGCCAATGGCCGCGAGGAAGCCGCCGGTGAAGTCCTGGCCCCGGCGCATGGCGGCGAGGATGCCGCGCACGCGCGCCTCACCGTAGCGCTCCATGAGGAAGGTGAAGGCGTGGTGGGCGGCGCCGTAGACGGTGGCGTTCTCCGTCTCGTAGAGGGACTCGGCGCGTGCGAGCGGATCCGCCTGGGGGTGGTCGTGGAGGAAGCGGGACAGGTCCTCCAGGCTGGGGACGCGGTAGCCCTGGCCGGCGGTGTACGAGGCCATGCCCTCGCTGAACCACAGGGGGATGCCCTTCCTCGTCCAGTCCGACACGGTGGCGGAGGCCTGCCACATGAGGCTGTGGGTGAGCTCGTGCAGGAGCAGCTCGTCCACCTGCCTCTGCGTGGCGCCCGCGCGCGTCCACGTGCGGGGGCTCTGGACCTCCACCTGCTCGTAGCGGGCCCAGGCGCGCAGGAAGTCGTAGCCGGGGCGGTGGGCGGCGCGCTCCAGGGCGGCGTGGTTGGGGTGGATGATCAGGGTGACAGGCTCCTGGAACGAGCCCCAGCGGGACAGGCGGGGGCCGGCGTTCTCCACCGCGCGGCGGACCATCTCCGTGGCCTGGGCGTCCTTCGCGGAGTGCTGGAAGAAGAACTCGCCGTGGGGCAGCGCCAGCGCGTCCGTGGGGGCGGTGGCCTTGAGAGGCGCGGAGGCGCACGCGGACAGGAGCCCCATCACGGCGAGCAGCAGCAGGCTCCCTCGTCCGGTACCGCCCACCCGCATCCCACGTCCCTCTAGTTGGCCCCGAGCCAGCGGATCACCGCGCGGCCCACATCCGCGACGGTGGAGAACGACGCTACCTCCGGAGCGGAGGGGCCGAAGTAGAGCATGGGGACGGCGTGCACGGTGTGTCCTCGAACCGACAGGTCCTCCACGTTGCCGTGGTCGGTGCACACGAGCACGCGCGCGTCGCCAGGCCGGGTGGCGGCCACGGCGCGCAGGAAGGCGTCGAAGGTGTCGAGCGCCTGCCTGGCGGCGGCGAAGTCCCGCGCGTGGCCGGCCTCATCCGCGAGGTAGTGCTCGAAGAAGGTGAAGTCCGCCCGGCCCGCGATGCGCCAGAAGAGGGCCGCGGCCTCCTCGGGCGTGCGGTGGGGCACGTCCAGCCCGTGCGCGCGAGCGGCGGCGCCGGTGATGTCGTGCGTGAGGCCGTCGTCCGCGCGAGCGTCGTCCAGCGTGCGCAGCGCCTCGCCTCCCGCGGCGAAGGCGAGCTTCGCGGCCGAGGGCCGCACCTTGCGCGCGGCGCGTTCGGACAGGGTGAACTCCGGCGGGGACGTGGACGGGCGGCGGGGGACGCCGAGCGCGTCCAGGTAGGGCGCCGGGTAGGCGTTGGCGAAGGTGGCGGTGCGGCCCGCGGCCTTGAGGCGCCGCACGATGGAGCGCTCCGCGAGCAGCTCCTTCAGGGCGGCGTTGGGGTAGCCCAGCACGTGGCCACCCACGAGGACGGGAGCGGGGTCGCCGGTGAGGATGGCCGTCTGGTTGGAGGCGGACTGGGGCCGGCCGGGCACGCCGAAGGTGGGGTCCACCGCGAGCCCCACGCCGCCGTGCGGCAGGAGGGGGACGGGGGCGTCCTGGAACCAGGCCAGGAGGTGGTCGCGGTCCGCGAGCGGGTTCACGGCCGGGTCCTTCCGTCCAATGCCCACCCCGTCGATGAACAGGACCGCGACGCGCACGGTCCGGGACTGTATCCTCGAAACCGACACGCATGGCCATCCACGGCGACCTCTTCAGCTACCCGCTCCCCGAGTTCCTTCAATGGCTCGACAGCTCCCGCAAGACGGGGACGCTGCAGCTGTCGTGGGAGGCAGGCGAGCGCAAGTTGTTCCTCCTGTCCGGCCAGGTGGGCGCCACCGCGAGCGAAGGGCTGCGCGGCCGGGTGGCGCGCCTGCTGTCCCTGCCGAAGCTGGCGACGGGCACGCGCGTGCTGTCGGCGTTCGACGAGCTGGCGCGCACGCCGGACGTGGACGCGGCCTTCGACGCGCACGGCGTGCAGGCGCGCTGGGTGCGCGACCTGGGCCGCGAGGAGCTGTTCGCCGCGATGACGGACCTGACCATCGCGGGGCAGGGCACCTTCCACTGGACCGAGGACGCGGACCGCACCGGTGAGGACTGGGTGCCGTCCGACATGAGCATCCGCGAGCTGCTCTTCGAGTCCCTGCGCTGGGTGGACGAGCAGGGGGACGTGGACAAGGCGCTGCCCATCGACGCGCTGAGCGTGAAGGCGCTGGCGCCGCCCAGCCCCAGCCAGCCGCTGATGCACCGGATCATCCTGGCGCTGACGACGACGCCGCAGAACCTGGGGCGGCTGCGGCTGTCCATGGGCGTGTCGCGCTCCTCCGTGACGCGCCGGGTGCACGAGCTCTTGCGCGCGAAGCTGGTGGAGGTGGACGGCGCGCCGCAGGTGGAAGCGGATCCGGTGGCGGAGATGCTGGAGAAGGGCGCGGTGCTGATGCGCGAGGGCCAGTACGACGCGGCCGGCATCGTGTGCGCGTCACTGCTGGCCAGCGACCCCGCGGACCGGCGCGTGCGCGAGTTCGCGCGCCTGGTGCAGCGCGAGCACGTGGCCGCCCTCTACGCGGACCTGCCGCCGCTGGTGGTGCCGCAGCTGATCCAGTCCCCGCAGGCCATGGTGATGCTCAAGCCGGAGGAGCGGCAGATCGCCGGGCTCATCAGCGGGACGTGGGACGTGTCCACGGTGGTGCTGGCCAGCCCCGCGCGCGAGCTGGAGACGCTCAAGACGCTGGCGAAGCTGCACCGCATGGGGCTGTTGCAGCTCACGCTCCCGCGCTGAGGCGGGGCCCCCGGGCACGGCCCGCGAGCCGTGCCCCCCGCGAATCACCCGGCGGTCGGAAGCCCCACGGCGTTGAGCCGCACGAAGACCTGCATGAGGACGTAGAGCGCGAAGGCCGCGTCATCCACGCGCAGCTGCGGCAGCGTGGACAGGCCCTGCAGGCGCAGCAGGTCCGAACCGTCCACGTGGAGCAGGAAGGCCTGCTGGGCCAGGGTGCCTTCGCCCGCGAACGCCATGGCGCGGCGGACGGCGTCGGTGCAGGCGGTGACGCAGGTGGTGTAGTCCCCAGCCGTGAAGGCGGCCTCCGCGGCCCGGGCGTGGTCGAAGAGGTCCCCCGGCGCCAGCGCGCTCGTGGGGCCCAGGAGCTTGCTGCCCGTGTTCGGCGCCACCACGGGCACGGTGGCGGGCTCCACGCGGGGCGGAGCGGGCGCCGTCAGCGTGCGGGGCACGGGCGTGGCGATGGAGGAACTCGCGGTGGCCGCGGGGCTCGCGGTGGCGGCGGTCGGCGTCGCGGCCGGGGGCTGGCGCTGGCTCAGGTGCTGCGAGAGCTGCGCCTCCAGGCCCGCGGGAGCGCTCCCGGGAGGCGGCGGGGCGGGGCGGGGCGGCGGGACGATGCGCTTGGCGCGCAGGTCCTTGATGACCAGCCGGGTGATGGTCTTGAGCGCGTCCATCACGCCGCGGCCGTTGGTGGCGGCCGTCTCGAAGTCGGGGACGCCGCGCGGGTTGAGCTCCCGGCGCAGCTCCTCCACGGAGAGGACGTGGTCCAGGTCCCGCTTGTTCCACTGCATCACCAGCGGGAAGCGGTCCAGGCGGATGCCGTTCTCCAGGAGGTTCTCCTCCAGGTTGGAGAGCGACTCGCGGTTGGCGTCCATGGCCTCCGCCTGCGAGTCCGCCACGAACACGACGCCGTCCGCGCCCTGGAGCACCAGCTTGCGGGTGGCGTTGTAGAAGACCTGTCCGGGCACGGTGTAGAGGGCCAGGCGCACGGAGCAGTCGCCCACGCGCTCCACCTTCACCGGCAGGAAGTCGAAGAAGAGCGTCCGGTCGCCCTCGGTGGCGATGGACATCATCTCTCCGCGGTGGGCCGGGCGAACGGTCTCGTAGATCTTTCGCAGGGACGTCGTCTTCCCCGACAGGCCGGGGCCGTAGAAGACGATCTTCGCGGCCACTTCGCGGGCCATCAGGTTCACGCTGCTCACGGTGTCAGCTTACCTAGAACGACTCGGCGCCCGGCGCCAGTTGCGGGGCGAACATTCGCGGGCGTCCCGGCCCGGTGCTCGGCCGCGAGCAGGGCGAAGAGGGCCGCCTCCTTCGCCTCCTCGGGGAAGCCCAGCACGTCCAGCCGCTCCAGCGGCACCGGGGCCAGCCGCGCCCGCAGGTCCGCCATGAGCACCGGGTTCCGCGTCCCGCCGCCAGAGACATACACCGCCTCCAGCCGGGGGAAGCGGGGGCGGATCCACGTGTCGAAGGCGCGCGCGGTGGCCTCCACGGTGAAGGCGCGCGCGGTGGCCATCAAGTCGTGGGGCCGGTTCGGGGCCGCCGCCCAGAGCCGGTCCACCAGCGGCTCGCCGAAGCCCTCGCGGCCCGCGCTGCGCGGGGGAGGGCGCGCGAGGAACGGGTGCGCGAGCAGTTCCTCCAGGAGCCCCGGGAGCACCTCGCCCCGGGAGGACAGGCTGCCGTCCCGGTCGCACGCGAGCTGTCCCTTCGTCACCCGGCGCGCCAGGCCATCCAGCACCATGTTCGCGGGCCCGGTGTCGAACGCGAGCGTGTCGTCCATGTGCTCGCCCACGACGCTGATGTTGGCGATGCCGCCCAGGTTGAGGAACGCGCGCGTGACGTCCGGACGCTCGCGGTTCCGGAAGACGGCCCAGTCCATGTACGGCACGAGCGGCGCGCCCTGTCCGCCCACGGCCATGTCGCGGGTGCGGAAGTCGCTGACGACGGGCAGTCCGGTGCGCTCGGCGATGACGGCCGCCTCGCCAATCTGGAGCGTGGAGGCGATGGGGGACAGGTCCGGGGGCAAATGGGCCATCGTCTGGCCGTGCGAGCCCACGACGTGGATGTCTCCGGGCTTCACGCCCGCGCGCGCGATGACAGCGAGCACCGCATCCGCGAAGCGCTCGCCCAGCTCGAAGTTGAGGGCGCAGAGGCTGCGGGCATCCTGCGGGCCCAGCACCCGCGAGACGAGCTCCGGCGTGAAGGGGTGGGAGACATGCGCGAGCAGCTGGAGCCTCACGTCCGCGCCTGTGCCCTCCACACGGCACAGGGCCGCGTCCGCCGCGTCCACGCTCGTGCCGGACAGCACGCCCACGCACAGCCGCGGGGGCAGGGAGGGAGCGGATGTCGTGGCGGGGTGCATGCCCCAAGTCTAAGGGCCTGCTCCCACGCCCGCCGGCCCCCGGCCCGGAGGGGCACCCTCCCTGTTGGAGAATGACGCCCGGACAGGGGCTCGTGTTCAGCGGATGGACGGCGGGCTGTCGATTTTCGGAGAGAGCAGGGCGCGCTTCAGCGCCGGCGCGGGGCTGCTCGGGAGGCCGCTGGGCGTTCGAGCCCTCGCAGGCCCGCATCCTTCAGCCGGCGCCGGGCCTGGGCCGCCGGAAGCCCCGTGAAGTGCATGGCCAGCGCCAGCTTCACGTTGCCCCCCGCGGCGTCGAGCAGCGCTCCGGCTCGCGCGGGAGGGAGCTCCGTCAGCTCCGCCACCATCCGCGCGGCCCGCGCCCGCAGCTTCGTGTTCGTCGGGCGCACGTCCACCATGCGTCCCCGGTACACGTGGCCCAGGGCCACGAAGGCCGCGGTGGTGATGGCGTTGAGCACCAGCTTCGTCGCCGTCCCCGCCTTGAGCCGCGTGGAGCCCGCCACCACCTCCGGCCCCGTGCGCGCCAGCACCACCGTGTCCGCGCGCATGCCCGGGCCAGGCGGGTTGCAGCACACCAGCACCGTCTGCGCGTGGCGCACGCGGGCCTCGTCCAGCGCGCCCCGGACATAGGGCGTGGAGGCCGACGCGGAGATGCCGCACACCACGTCCCGCGCCGTCGCCCGGAACGCCCGCACCGCCCGGGCCCCCGCGGCGACGTCGTCCTCGGCGCCCTCCACGGCGCGCGTCAGGGCCCGCCGGCCACCGGCAATGGCAGCCTGGACCCGCGTCGCCGGGACGCCGAAGGTGGGGGGACATTCGCTCGCGTCGAGCACGCCGAGCCGGCCGCTGGTGCCCGCGCCCACGTAGAGCAGCCTGCCACCAGCGCGCAACGCTTCCGCCACGGCCCGGGCCGCCGCCGCGATGGACGGCAACGCTTCACGGACCGCGCGAAGCGCGATCAGGTCTTCTTGATGCAGCCGTCGGACAACCGCCTCGACAGGGAGGAGGTCCAGGTCGTCCGCACGGGGATGGAGCCGTTCGGTGGGCGGAAGCGCGGACTTTCGAGCGCGCGTCATGCCCACCGGATGGCTCCCGGACTTCAGGCGGCCTTGGTCACCTTGCCCGCCTTGATGCAGCGGGTGCAGGCCAGAACGCGCTCCACGGAGCCGTTCACGTTCGCCCGCAGCTTCTGCAGGTTCGGGAGGGTCCGCTTCTTGGTCTTGTTGTTCGCGTGGCTGACGTTGTTACCCACCAGCGGACGCTTCCCACAGAGGTCGCACTTCCACGCCATGACTGCTAACTCCTTGAAAACTGGGGCGTTCGACAGCAGCCCATAAAAGAGCGGCGGACCCTACCAGAAACAGGCCGGAAATCCAGCCGGATCCGAAGCGACACGCTATCGCTTGAGCGGATCCTTCTTGTTCAACATCTCCTGCACCAGCCGCGCGGCCCGCATGCCCGCCAACAGCTCGCCCTCCAGGCCGAGGCCGGGCAGGACTTCACGGCCCGCCAGGATCACGTTCTTCGCGGGGGTGCGCTGCTTCAACCCCGTGACGCCCAGGAAGGCTTCCGTCTCGAAGGTGTAGAGCGGGTGGGGCATGAGCCGGCTGCCACGCACCCCCCCGGCGTCCAGGTAGGGGACCGAGCGCAGGGCGCGGTGCTGCTTCGTGAAGGGCATCAGCCGGTCCAGGTGCTCCTCGATGCGGCTCGCGAGCGCCCGGAGGTGCTCCTCTCCTTCTTCGCGAGCGGAGGCCGGGACGAAGGCGCCCGCGCACACCACGCGCACGCCCTCCACGTCCTTGTGCCCGGTGGCCCCGGCGGTGCGCGCCGGGTGCTGCTGCACGAGCAGCGGGCCCAGCTCCGGGTCCTGTGTGTCCAGGAGCACCAGCTCGCCCATGCCGCGCGGGAGCGCCGCCTCCGGCACCACCCAGTTCACGCTGAAGAGCAGCGACTTGATGTTGGACTGATCCAGGTGCTCCAGCAGGCCGCGGTGGTGCTTCTTGTCCGTCACCAGCCGGCGCAGCGCCCCGGAGTCCGTGGCCGTCACCAGGCACGACGCGCGGTACAGCGTGTCCGAGCGCACCAGCTTCACGCCGGAGAACTTGCTGCCCTCGAACGCGAGCTCCTCCACGATGAAGCCCGCCGGGTTGTCGCGGCCCAGCACGTCGCCGCCCAGCTCCGTCAGCCGGCGGGTGAGCACGTCGCGCAGGGCGTCCATGCCGCCGGGGTAGGTGGATGGCGCGGTGAGCACCTGGGACAGGGCCCGCGTCTGCGCCAGGGGCGCGCCAGGCTTCTCCAGGTGGACGAGGAAGGGCAGCAGGCCGCGCACCAGCGACAGCGCCGGATCATCCCCCGCGAGCCGGGGCGCGGCCTCCAGGGCCGGGTGCTCCTTGATCTGCCCCTTGAGCTTCCAGCCCTCGAAGAAGCCGTCGGGCGGCAGCTGGGGCCCGGCCTTGAAGAAGGCGTCGGTGGCCTCGTGCTGCGCGGCGCTGCCGGTGAGCGCGCCCTGGATGCCCTCGCCGGCCTCGCCGAACTCGCGCGTCAGCTCCGCGCGGCGGCGGGTGGCGTCCCCGGACAGGTCCACCCGGTTCTTCGGCAGCACCAGCTGGAGCTCCGGCGCGTGCGGGCGCAGCGCCCGGCCGATGACGGTGGACAGCCCCAGCTCGGTGAGGGCTTCCTCCACGGCGGGCATGGCCTTGAGGGGCGGCGCGACGAACGGGGCGTAGGGCAGCACGAAGCCGTCGTGCTCGTAGCCGGGCCCCATGCCGTCGTGCTCCACCAGCAACACGCGGTGGCTGCGCTTCGCCAGGAGCGCGGCGGCGAGCGCGCCTCCGACCTGACTGCCCAACACGATGACGTCGTACACGTGCCGGGACGGGCCCGAGGGGAGCTTGAGTTTGGCGGCGGACGTCGACATGGCCACCGAACACTACACAACGTCACCGCGTCTGGCGCCCTTTTGGCGACCCGCTTCCCCTGGGAGCCTGGACCCGGGGTGGGGCGTGTGTGCCCTCAGGCCCGGGATTCGAAGAGGCGCGCGAGCAGCTCCGGGGGCAGCGAGTCGAAGTCCGGGGCGGTGTAGTGGGCCCCCGCGTTCTTCAGCGCCTCCGCGGTCGTGGTGGTGGTGATGCCCACGGTGACCATGCCGGCCGCGCGCGCGGACAGCACGCCGTTGATGGCGTCCTCGAAGGCCAGGCACGACTCGGGCGGCACCTGCAGCGCCTTCGCCGCGGCGAGGAAGATGTCCGGCGCGGGCTTGCCGCGCTCCACCTGTTCGGCGCCGACGACACAGGTGAAGAGCGGACGCACGGCGAGCCCGTCCAGCACCAGCTCGCGGTTGTCCTGCGGCGCGGCGGTGGCCACGGCCAGGGGAAGGCGCGCGTCGCGCAGGCGGTGCAGGAAGCCCTCCGCGCCCCGGTGCAGCGCCAGGTACGGCCGGTAGATGGCGCGGTAGTGCGACTCCTTCTCTTCCGCGAGCGCGTCCAGCTCCGCGACGGAGAGGGCGCGGCCCAACAGCTGCGGGAGGATCTCCTCGTTCTTCTTGCCCGCGAACTCGTTCTGGAAACGTTCCGCGGTCAGGCCATCCAGCCCCAGCTTCCGGGCGAGGGTCACCCAGGCGCGATTGTGGAAGTCCATGTTGTCGACGAGCGTGCCATCCATGTCGAAGACGGCGGCGAGCAGGGGGGCGGCTGCGGAAGTCATGTTCCTCCCAATACCGATTTCTGCCGCCATGTCACCCCCGAATCTCCCCTGCGAGCCCCTCCCGGGCTGATATCCCCCACGGCATGAGCGAGGACGTGCTGCTGGAGACGCGGGGCGCGGTGGGCATGGTCACCCTCAACCGGCCGAAGGCCCTCAACGCGCTCTCCCTGGAGATGTGCCGGGTGCTGCATCCCCGATTGGACTCCTGGGCGGCGGATCCATCCGTGAAGGCGGTGGTGATCCGCGGCGCGGGAGGGCGGGCCTTCTGCGCGGGAGGAGACGTGCGCGCGGTGGCCAGTTCGGTCGCACGGTCGGATCCGTCGCTGTCGCGCGAGTTCTTCCTCGCTGAGTACGCGCTCAACCATCGGATCCACCACTTCCCGAAGCCCTTCATCGCGCTGGTGGACGGCATCTGCATGGGCGGTGGATTGGGGCTGTCCATGCACGGCGCCTTCCGGGTGGTGACGGAGAAGCTGGTGCTCGCGATGCCGGAGACGGCCATCGGCATCTTCCCGGACGTGGGCGGAGGCTGGTTCCTGCCGCGCTTCCCCGGCGAGTCGGGGACGTATCTGGGGCTCACCGGTGCGCGCTGTGACGCGGCGGATGCGCTGTGGCTGGGGTACGCGACGCACCGCACGGAGTCCTCGCGGCTGGAGGACGTGGTGGCGGCGCTGGTGGCCGCGGACTGGAGCAGGCCGGGGCGTGAGGTGGCGGCGCGCGTGCTCCAGGGCTTCCATCAGGACGCCGGTGCGCCGGGGCTCGCGGCGCGGGCGGAGGTCATCGACCGGTGCTTCCAGGGGAGCCGCGTGGAGGACCTCTTCGCGGCGCTGGAGCGCGAGGGCACGGCGTGGGCGGAGGAGACGCGCGCGACGCTGCTGCGCATGTCGCCCATGAGCCTGCGGGTGACGCTGCGGCAGCTGCGCATCGGGCGCGGGCAGGACTACGACGCGACGGCGCGCATGGAGTACCGGCTGAGCCAGGCGATGACCCGGCGAGCGGACTTCCAGGAGGGGATCCGCGCGGTGCTGGTGGACAAGGACCAGAAGCCGCGCTGGAGCCCGGCCACGCTCGCGGAGGTGACGGACGCGGAGGTGGAGTCGTGCTTCGCGCCGCGGCCGGGAGACGAGCTGGAGCTGCCCGCGCGAGGGTGACTACAGGTCCTCGTCGCTCACGACGGTGCGCCCGTCTTCGCGCAGGAGCGCGGTGGTGATGCCTTCACCCGGACGCAGCACGCCCGTCTCGTAGACGCGCTGGCTGCCGCACGAGGGGCTCTTCTCCTTCAAGAGCGCCACGGTGGCCTCGAAGCGCCGCGCGGCTTCCAGGGCCAATTGGGCGCCCGCCTGGAACGCGGCGGTGCGGTCCTCGCGCGTCTCCCGCGTGAGGGCCCGCGCGCGGCCGGCCCAGACGTCCACGCCCGTGCCTCCCGCGAGATCCACGGGAGGCCGCGGAATGCCCAGGCCCGCGGCGGCCTCCGGGCAGATGGGGATGACGGCCTTGCCCTCCAGCGCCGCGAGCACGCGCTCCGAGCGCTGTGAGCGCCCGTCATAGCGGCATGCCTCGCCCAGCAGACACGCGCTGACCAGCACCGTGGGCGCCGCGCGCAGGGCCTCGCGGCGAGCCTCACGCGCCGATGCATCGTCTCCACGGGAGGGCGCGTGCTCCACGGCCTTCGTCACTTCGGAGCACCCGGGCTGCGCAGCGCCGTGCCATCGCCTGTCACGCGTGCGTCCACCTTCGTGCGCGGCCCATCCAGCGCCACCGCGCCCGTCACCGCCAGCCGCACGGCCAGCGGATACAGCCGGTGCTCCTCCGCGAGGATGCGCGCGCTCAGGCTCGCCTCGTCATCGTCCGGCAGAACCGGCACCGCCGCTTGCGCGATGATGGGGCCCGTGTCCGTGCCCGCGTCCACGAAGTGCACCGTGCACCCGGCCACCTTCACGCCTCGCTCCAGCGCCTGCTTCTGCGCATGCAGACCCGGGAACGCGGGCAGCAGGGAAGGGTGGATGTTCAGCACGCGCCCCGGGAAGCGCTTCAGGAAGTCCGCGCTCACCAGCCGCATGAAGCCCGCCAGGCACACCCACTCCACGCCCGCGTCCGCCAGCACGCCGAGCACCGCCGCCTCGAAGTCCGCCTTCGACCCGAAGCCCTTGTGGTCCACCACCTCCGCGCGCACGCCGGCCTTCCGGGCGCGCTCCAGCGCGAACGCCGTGGGCACGTTGGACACCACGCACGCCACCTCGGCCGGGTAGTCCGCCTGCCCGGCCGCGTCGAGCAACGCCTGCAGGTTGCTCCCGCCGCCGCTGACGAGCACCCCCAGCCGCGCCCGCCGCGCGCTCATGGCTCGATGACCGCCGTGGCCTCGCCCTGGCCCGCTTCCACCCGGCCCACCTCGGACGCCTCCACGCCCCGGGCGCGCAGCACCTCCAGCGCCTTCGCCACGTCCTCCTTCGCCACGACGACGATGAGGCCCAGGCCCATGTTGAACGTGCTGAACATCTCGTCGCGCGCCACGCCGCCCGTCTTCGCGATGAGGTCGAAGATGGCCGGCTTCCTCCACGTGGACTCGCTGAGCACCGCGCGCGTCCCGTCCGGCAGGCACCGGGGCAGGTTGCCCGGGATGCCGCTGCCGGTGATGTGCGCCATGCCCTTCACCTTCACGGCCTGGCACAGCGCGAGCGCGTCCTTCACGTAGATGCGCGTGGGCTCCAGCAGCGCGTCACCCAGCGGCCGGTCCAGCCCCTGCGGCGTCATGTCCAGGGGCAGCTTCGCGTCGTCCAGCAGCACCTTGCGCGCCAGCGAGTAGCCGTTGCTGTGCAGCCCCGACGACGTCAGGCCGATGAGCGCATCCCCCGGCTTCACCGCCTTGCCGTCGATGATGGCCGAGCGCTCCACCACGCCCACGCAGAAGCCCGCGACGTCGTACTCGCCCCGCGCGTAGAAGCCCGGCATCTCCGCCGTCTCCCCGCCCAAAAGCGCGCACCCCGCCTGCTCGCAGCCCAGCGCGATGCCCTTCACCACCTCCGCCGCGGCGTCCACCTCCAGCTTCCCCGTGGCGAAGTAGTCCAGGAAGAACAGCGGCTCCGCGCCACAGGTGAGGATGTCGTTCACCGACATGGCCACCAGGTCGATGCCCACCGTGTCGTGCCGCCCCGCCAGGAAGGCCACCTTCAGCTTGGTGCCCACCCCGTCCGTGCCCGCCACCAGCACCGGCGCCTGGTACTTGCCGGGCGGCAGGGCGAACAGGCCGCCGAATCCACCCACCCCGGCGACCACCTCGGGGCGCGTGGTGCGCGCGGCATGGGGCTTGATCTTCTCGACGAACGCGTCGCCGGCCTCGATGTCTACTCCGGACTGCTTGTAGGTCGTTCCCACGGGGCGGCCTTGTACCCCTCCCCAAGGCCCCTGTCTCGGGCCTCGGAAGGGACGTGTCGGGTTTGTGGCGGCCTGTCGCCCCCGGGCGCCCGCGCGATATCGGTCTGGGATATTTGACCGGTGGGATGGGGGCTGATTGACTCGCGGGCCAGATGGGCGCCGAGGAAACCCTCTTTCAACGTTTTGGCAAGGAGTTCCCCAAGGGCACCGAGCTCTTCCGCGAGGGAGAGATCGGCAAGGAGATGTTCGTCATCCAGTCCGGGAAGATCGCCATCTCCAAGCGCGTGCGCGACGTGGAGAAGACGCTCGCCGTGCTGGGCCCGGGCGAATTCTTCGGCGAGATGGCCATCATCTCCAACAAGCCCCGGAACGCCTCCGCCGTGGTGCATGACGACGCGAAGCTGCTCGTCATCGACCCCAAGACCTTCGAGGCGATGATCCGCGGCAACGCGGAGATCGCCGTCCGGATGATCAAGAAGCTGGCCGAGCGCCTGTCCGAGGCGGACGCCCAGATTGAAAACCTGCTCCACGGCGACCCCGCCAGCCGCGTCGTGCACCAGATCCTCCAGGCCTGCCAGACGCGCGGCCGGCCGCTGGAGGAGGGCGTGGAGGTGGACTTCGCCATCCGGGAGATGCCCCGGCAGATCGGCGTGGGCGAGCCCGCCGTGCGCAGCATGCTGGAGCGCCTGGAGCGCGCGGGCCTCATCGAGCGCAGCGGTGACAGGGTCACCGTGTATGACACGGGCCGGCTGCATGACTTCCTCAACTACCTCGAGATGAAGTGGAAGTTCGGAGACCTCTAGCGTGAAGCTGCAAGTCCTCGGGTGCCACGGCGGCGAGCTTCCCACGTGCAGGAGCACGTGCTTCCTCGTGGACGACGTGCTCGCGCTGGACGCGGGTGCCCTCACCGGCACGCTCTCGCTGGATCAGCTCTGCAAGGTGGACGACATCCTCGTCGGCCACAGCCACTTCGACCACGTGAAGGACCTGCCGCTGCTCGCCGACCTGGTCATCGGCCGCAGGGACAGGCCCGTCACCATCCATGCCTCCCGCGAGTGCGCCAAGGCGCTGCGCGAGAACATGTTCAACAACGCGCTGTGGCCGGACTTCACGCGCATCCCCACGCGCCACAAGCCCGTCCTCGCCATCAAGACCTTCCGCGCCGGCAGCACCTTCCAGGTGGGGCCCTACACCGTGAAGAGCGTGCCGGTGAGCCACCCCGTGGAGTCGTGCGCCTTCATCATCAGCGACGGCAGATCCGCGCTCGCCATGAGCGGTGACACCGGCCCCACGGACAAGCTGTGGAAGGCCCTCAACGCCACGAAGAACCTGAAGGCGCTGCTCCTGGAGGCCAGCTTCCCCAACAGCCTCCAGGCCCTGGCGGACATCTCCGGCCACCTGACGCCCGCCACCGTGGGCTCGGAGCTGCGCAAGTTCGACCGCAACGGCGCCCAGGTGCTGCTCTACCACCTGAAGCCCGCCTTCGTGCCCCAGCTCAAGAAGGAGCTGGCCGCGCTGCCCGTGAACGTCCTGGAGCTGGGCGAGACCTTCCAGTTCTAGGGGCCGTCGTGCCGCGCCGCGCCGTACGGAGGTATTGACGGCCCGCGACGGTCGGATTAACCCCCAAGCCTCATGGCCTGGTTCTCCAAGAAGCCCCGCATCGCCGTCGACGCAGAGAAAGCCGCCGAGCCCCAGCCCTCCCGCATGCAGGGCCTCTGGGCCAAATGCGAGCAGTGCGACGAGATCATCTACCGTCAGGAGCTGGAGAAGAACTGGATGGTGTGTCCGCACTGCGAACACCACCACGCCTGGACGGCCCGCGCGCGCCTGGCGGCCACGCTGGATCCGGACTCCTTCGAGGAGTTCGACAAGGAGCTGGAGCCCCAGGACCCGCTCGGCTTCACGGACACCAAGAAGTACAAGGACCGGATCAAGTCCACGCGCAAGAACCTGGAGGAGAACGACGCGTTCATCTCCGGCGTGGGCCGCATCGAGGGCCGCCCCGTCTCCGTGGGCTGCTTCGTCTTCGAGTTCATGGGCGGCTCCATGGGCTCCGTGGTGGGTGAGAAGGTCACGCGCGTCTTCGAGCGCGCCTTCGAGCTCAAGTGCCCCGCGGTGGTGTTCTCCGCCTCCGGCGGCGCGCGCATGCAGGAGGGCATCTTCTCCCTGATGCAGATGGCGAAGACGTCCGCGGCCATCGCGCGCTTCCGCACCAGCGGCAAGCCGTACATCTCCGTGATGCTCAACCCCACCACGGGCGGCGTGGCCGCGTCCTTCTCCTGGCTGGGCGACATCATCCTCGCGGAGCCCAAGGCCCTCATCGGCTTCGCCGGCCCGCGCGTCATCGAGCAGACCATCCGCCAGAAGCTGCCGGAGGGCTTCCAGCGCTCGGAGTTCCTGCTGGACCACGGGATGATCGACGCCATCGTCCACCGCAAGGACCTGCGCGGGAAGCTGGGCCAGCTCATGGGCATGCTCGGGTAGGCCCGCGGGCCTCCACGCCATGGACGCGCCGCGCACTCCCGAGGAGGCCCTCCGTTTCCTCCAGGCGCTCAACCCCTCCGGCATCAAGCTGGGGCTGGAGCGGGTCAAGGACGCGCTCTGCGCGTTGGACCACCCGGAGCGCGACTCTCCGGCGCTGCACGTCGCCGGCACCAACGGCAAGGGCAGCACCTGCGCCTTCGTGGCGCGCGCGCTGGAGGCCGCCGGCCACCGCGTGGGGCTCTACACGTCCCCGCACCTGGTGCGCGTCAACGAGCGGATCCGCGTGGCGGGCGCGGACATCCCGGACGCCGTCTTCGGGCAGCGCATCCTGGAGGTCCTGGAGCGCTACCCGTCCGCGCTGTCGGAGCCGATGACGTACTTCGAGTTCGGCACGGTCGTCGCGCTCTGGCACTTCTCCCGCGAGCGCGTGGACGTGGCCGTGCTGGAGACGGGCCTGGGCGGACGGCTGGACGCCACCACCGCCGCGAGCCCCGTCGTGACGTGCGTCACCCCCGTGTCCTTCGACCACATGGAGTACCTGGGACACACGCTCCGGGAGATCGCCGGGGAGAAGGCCGGCATCTTCAAGCCCGGCGTGCCCGTGGTCCTGTCCCGCCAGGAGCCGGAAGCCCTGGATTCGCTCCTGCGCCGCGCGGAGCAGCTGGCCGTGCCCGTCCAACTGGAGGGCCGCGACTTCCGCATCGTCCCCGGGGCCGATGGGACGCTCTCGTACCGGGGGACTGACTGGTCGCTCGACGGGCTCACGCTCGCGCTGCGGGGGCCGTACCAGCACCAGAACGCGGCGGTGGCCCTGGCGTGCCTGGAGGCCCTCCAGGCACGGGGCGTGGGGGTGACGCCGGAGGCCGCGCGTGAAGGCCTGGCCACCGCGCGCTGGCCGGGGCGGCTGGAGGAGGTGGCCCACGGTCCGACGGTGGTGGTGGACGGCGCCCACAACCCCGCGGGCGTGGCGGTGCTGCTGGAGGCCCTGCGCACGCTCTACGCCGGGCGGCCGTTGCACCTGGTGTTCGGCGTGGTGGCGGACAAGGACCGGGGGCCCATGATGCGGGCCCTGTTCCCGCTGGCGGCCTCCGTGCACCTCACCCCGCTCGACACGCCCCGCTCGCTGGCCCCGGAGCGATACATCGCTGAAGCAGGGGTTTTGTGTTCACGGGTCGTCGCGCACGCGTCTCTGGAGGAGGCCCTTGCCGGCGCGAAGGCCGATGCAGTCAGGCATCCGGGCGGCCTGGTGCTGGCGACGGGTTCATTGTTCCTGGTAGGCGCCGTGAAGCGATGGGTTGAACGGAGCCTTGGCGCGATGCGACAGCAGCAGTAACTTTGCGACATGCGCCTGCCGGACTGGAGAACAGCGCTTCCGGGACCTCCGATGCCCACCGTCGATGAGGTCGACTTCCGGGCACTGTACTCCAAGACGAACTACGTGGTGGAGACGGCGGATGGCTGGTCGCTCGTCATCACGCGCTACCGGCCGGTGAAACAGGCGTTCGCGCAGCCGCTGTTCGGTGAGCCGCTGCTGCTGGTGCACGGCTTCTCCCAGAACCGGCACACGTGGACGAGCGGCCAGTTCGTCAAGAACCTGCTCTTCTTCGGCGTGGACATCCACATCCTGGAGCTGCGCGGGCACGGCAAGAGCTCCATCGCCTTCCAGAAGGAGCGAGCGGAGCGCTTCAAGCGCCCGCTGCCCCAGGACCTGGACTACGGCTGGGACCTGGACAGCTACTTCCTCTACGACCTGCCGGCGGCCGTGTCCGGCGTCAAGCGCATCACCCGGCGCGAGCGCGTCTTCTACTGCGGCCACTCGATGGGCGGCATGCTGGGCTACGGCTACGCCGGCATCCACGACGACTTCGAGGGGCTCATCACCATTGGTTCGCCCGCGGACCTGGGGCGCGGCTTCATGCTGCTGCGCATGCTGGCGCATGGTTCGCCGTTGCTCGCGAGCGCGGTGGACCTGACGCTGGGCGGGCTGAACCTCAACCGCCGTGCTTCCTCGCTGGGCCGCTCGCTGCTGGCGAAGGGGGTGGGCACCTTCAGCCCCGCGCTGCAGAAGCGGCTGGAGCCGGACGCCGCCAGGTCGCTCGTGTTCAACGCGGTGCCGGTGGATGTGGTGCTCAAGTGGGTGGAGCGTCAGCTGGCGCACGCGGACGAGTCCGCGCTGTATCAGCGCTTCACGCGCAAGCTGAACCGGCTGGTCAACACCGAGCGCGTCAGCCGCGACGACATCCGGTGGCTCTTGCGCGAGGGCGGCGAGCGCGAGCCTCGCAAGGTGATTGAACAGTTCGCCCGGTGGATCCGCCGCGGCGAGATGGTCTGCTACCGCACGGACTACGACTTCAAGCGCGGCTTCGGGAAGATTGAAATCCCCATGGCCATCATCTTCGGGGACATGGACCCGCTGGCGTCCGTGGAATCCACGCGCAGCGTGTACCGCGCCGCGAAGAGCGAGTACCTGCTGTGGCGGCCGGTGAAGGGCAACAGCCACGTCGAGCTCACCATGGGGCACGACATCCGGCAGATCTGCTACGACATCAAGAACCTCATCGAGTACGCCCGTACGCACCGCACGCGCTCGCCGGCCCTGCCTCGGCTGCGTTGAAGCGCGGACGTTCCGGCCGGGCTGAAAAGTTGGGGCCTCCCGGCTGCATGATAATTTCGCGCGCGTCTGTCTTCTGACGCATGTCACGGGAGTGGTCGATGAAGGGCTTCGCGGTGGCGCTGCTTGGCTTGTGGCTCGTGCCGTGGGTGGCGCTGGCGCAGCAGCCGGCGGACCTCAACACCATCACGGCCATCTCCGTGAATGGCGGCACGGTGGAGATCACCGGCAGCAAGAAGGCGGACTTCAACAGCTTCACCATGACGGATCCGCCCCGGCTCGTCATCGACGTGTCCGGCGCCGTCTTCCAGGGCGTGGCGGAGGAGCAGCCGGTGGGCAACGGCACCATCACGGGCATCCGCACCGCCACCTACGGCACGGAGTCCGCGTCCATCGCGCGCATCCTCATCGGCTATGAGCGCGAGGTGGAGACGGACATCCAGGCCTCCGGCACGAAGCTGGTGGTGAAGGTCCTGGGCGGCGGGGGGGCCCCGGTCGTCGCGCAGGTGACGCCGTCCGCAGGGCAGGGCACCGCGCAGCAGGGGACCGCCGCGGCCAACACCCAGCCGGGCTCCAACGCGCAGGACGCGGCCCGCGCCGCCGCGTCGGACCGGGAGTCCCAGGAGAAGGCCGCGAAGGCCGCCGCGGACGCCGCCCGGGCGGAGCGCGAGGCCCAGGAGAAGGCCGCCGCCGAGGCCGCCGCCCGCGCCAAGGCGGACGTGGACGCGGAGAAGAAGCGCCAGGAGGAGGCCCAGGCCGCCGCGAAGCGCCAGGACGAGGAGCGCCGCGCGTCGGAGCAGGCCGCCGCCGAGGAGCGCAAGCGCCAGGAGGCGGAGGCCCAGGCCGCCGCGAAGCGCCAGCGCGAGCAGGATGCGAAGGCCGCTGCCGACCAGAAGCGCCAGCGCGAGGAGGAGGCCCGGGCCGCCGCGCAGGCCGCCGCCGAGGAGAAGCGCGCCCAGGCCAAGGCCGCCGCCGAGGAGAGGCGGGCCCAGGCCCAGGCCGCCGCCGACGCGCGCATGGCCGCCGCGAAGACGGCCGAGGAGAAGAAGCGCGCCGCCGCCGATGCCGCGGCTGAACGCAAGCGCCAGCAGGAGGAGGACCGTCGCGCCGCCGCGCAGGCCCGCCGCGAGGAGCAGCAGTCCGCCCGCGAGGCCGCCGCCGAGGAGAAGCGCGAGCGGGCGGCGGAAGCCAGGGAGCGCCGTCAGCAGGCCGTCGCGGCGCGCGAGTCGCGCACCAGCGCCAGCCAGGGCAGCGCCGCCGCGGAGCCGCGCGAGCATGGCGGGGGGGCGGTGTCGTCGCGTCGCAAGACGATGACGCAGATTGGCTTCCAGCAGCGGCCGGACAGCTCGCGCGTCTTCGTGCGCACCAACGACCCCGTGCGCTACACGGTGAGCGGCTCCGGCAACCAGGTGGTGCTGGAGCTGGAGAACACGCGGGTGGTGGAGTCCAACAACACGCTGCCCCTGGACACGCACTTCTTCCCGTCAGCCGTGTCGCGCGTGGAGGCCTTCGCCGGCGCGGGCCAGACGGTGCGCGTCGTCATCCAGCTGAAGCAGGGGGTTCGTTATGAGACACGCCAGGATGGCGGTCTCATCACCCTCGACTTCCCGCGTCCGGGCCGGTAGGACGGGGCGGGCGCCGTTGCCGGCACGGCGCCCACCGTCCACGCCTCCCGAATGACCTTCCTTGCCCCGGTCGTCCTGACGCTCTGGGTGTCGGCCCAGATTCCGCTGGCCACGCAGGTGGAGCTGCCCACCGGCGAGGTCGTGGAGCTGGCGGCCGACTACGTCGTCTACGAAAACGACATCCTCACTGCCCGGGGCCACTGCGAGCTGCGCAGCGGCCCCAACGTGCTGCGCGCGGATGAGGTGACGTACAGCGAGGCCACGCAGGTGGCCACCGCCACCGGCAACGTGATGTTCGTCAGCGGCCTGATGGCCGCCATCGCGGACGACGTGCGCGTGGACCTGCGCTCCAACGAAGCCAACGTGAAGGGCGGCCTCTTCATGCAGAAGAAGGGCGTCACCCCCGAGGCGCTCCAGGCCGCGAAGACGCCGGACGAATTGCGCAAGATGGGCGAGACGCCCGTCCTGATGAGCGGTACGCGCATCCGGCGCACCGGGGAGACGGCCTTCTCCGTGGACGGCCTGGCCTTCACCCCATGCCAGTGCGGCCCCGGCGAGCCCAGCTGGCGCGTGGAGGCGAAGGAGGCCAACGTGAAGATGGGCGAGCGCGCCATCCTCACCTGGCCCGTGGTGTACGTGCGCTCGGTGCCGGTGTTCGCGCTGCCGTGGCTGTACCTGCCCCTGGCCGAGCGCCGCTCCGGCCTGCTCATTCCGCGTCCGTCCAACTCCGGCCTCAACGGCTTCGCGCTGGATGCACCCGTCTTCGTCACGCTGGGGGAGAGCTACGACCTGACGTTCACCCCCGGCTTCTACACGGGCGGCGGTGACGTCACGAACCCCCGGTTCCTCCAGGAGGACGGCACGCCCATCCGCGAGCCGCGCATCAACGGCGTGAAGGGCCCGCGGCTGCTCACCGAGTTCCGCTACGTCCCCAGTGAGCACACGCGCGGCCGGGCCACGCTGGGGTTCCTCTACGACCTGCGGCCCCGGCTGAATCCCACCACCATCGATTTCTTCCGAGTCCTGAACCGGACCGACCCGCAGCATCCTTTCGACACGGCGGAGATCATCGACGAGAAGCGCGGCCTGCGGGGCGAGGCCTCCTGGCAGCACACGCAGGACCTGGGCGACGGCTGGCACGACCGTGTCGACGCGTACTTCGTGTCGGACGGCTTCTACACCCGCGACCTCACGGCCGACCTGCTGGTGCAGAACTACAGCTACCTGCGCAGCACCGCCGTCGTGTACCAACGCCGCGACGACCGCTACCTGGGCCTTGACGTGTCGCTGCGCCAGGACCTGCGCTACCCCTTACGCTTCTTCCAACCCAACACGATTCCCGCCGCGGCCGCGGTGAGCGGCGTCGCCACCGAGCCCCACGGTCCGTCGACGTTCCAGCGGCTGCCGGGCATCACCCTGGCCCTGCCGCAGCGTCCGCTCTTCGGCGGGCGGGTGACGGGCGGGATGCAGATGGAGTACAGCCGGCTGGCGCCCCTGCGCAGCGGCGGCTTCGCGGACGACGGCTCGGACGGACTCTTCTCTCTCTCCGGTCGGTGGCGCCCGGAGGGAACGCCCCTGAATACCGACCCCGGGACGCTGCCCTTCGACCTGCTGGAGGGCAACGGCCGCTTCGATCCCACCGAGCGCGAGGGCCGCGACCGTGTGTCGCTGGCCTCGCGCCTGTCCACGTCCTACGGGCTGGGCACGTGGGGCCGCCTGACGCCCTCGCTGGGGTTGCGCCAGGACGTGTCCGTGGGCGAGGTCTCCGGACGCGCCGCCTCGCGCGGCTACGCGCTGGCGGACCTGGTGCTGGACTCGCAGCTGGCGCGCACCTTCGCGGACAAGGACACGCTCTACCGCCACACGCTGTCCCCGTCGGTGACCCTGCGCTACGTGCCCGGCGGCTGGGGCCACGGGCTCACCGCGCTCAACGGCAATGGCACCGGCACCGTGCCGCTCATCTACGACGAGTGGGACTCCGCCGTGCCGCTCCAGTCCAACGGCAGCGTGCGCGGCTTCCTGCACGCCGTGGTCGCCGTGGACCAGACGCTGCGCGTCCGCAAGGGCCCCACCACCCGCGAGCCGCTGCGCCTGCGCGTCGGGCAGGGCTTCGACCTGTCGCGCATCGCGCCCGTCGCCGGCCGAGACACGGTGCAGGGCAGCGTGCTGCGGGACACCTTCGCGCGCCTGTCCGCCAGCGCCGGCGTCATCACCGCGGGCGGGCTCGTGCGCATCGACCCGACCACGCGCGACATCACCCAGCTGTCCGCCGACTTCACCATCGACAATGGCAAGGGCAACGCGCTGTACGCGCGCTACGACGACCTGCTGGCCGTGAAACAATTGTCAATTGATCGTGGGTTGGATCCTTTGGCACAAGGACCCGATTTCGTACGTCGGGGCGTGGACATGTTGGTGGGAGACGCACCTCGTCCCCTCCCGTCCCACAATGACCAGCTTGACCCCACTCCGACCGAACGGGCGCAGGCACTCACTGTCGGTACGCGAATCAAGCTCGGATTCGGGCTCGGGTTGCGATACGAAGCGTTGGTGCAACCGCTTTATAAGGATCTGAATACCCAGGAAAGTCAGCCGCTTGCGCAGCAGACCTTCGGCGTGTCGTATGGACCCGCCTGTGACTGCTGGCGCATTGAGGGCGTGATGATCCTGCGGCGCAATCAGACGCCGGAATTCGCCGGCGTGAACCTGAGTGTGGCCGGATTCGGATCCTTCGGGTCGGGAGGATAGGAATCACCCGGCGTACGCGAGCGTTGCACTCACCTCGAAACATCCCCCAGAGGAGAAGTACTTCGTGTCGGATCTCGGAAAAAGAATTGGCCAGCGCATTCGCGAGCTTCGCACGCAGCGCCCGGAGCGATGGACGCAGGAGGAGCTCGCGGAGCGTGCGCAGATCAGCGTGTCCTTCCTGTCCATGATCGAGCGCGGCGAGCGTGTGCCGCACGTGGAGACACTGGCGGCGCTTTCCAACGCCCTCAGCGTCAGCCTCGGTGAGCTGTTCACGGGCACCGAGCAGACGCCCGCCCAGACGGAGGACCTGCTGCGTCCCCTGTCGGACTTCGCTCGTGCCCGCGGCCTCAACGCGCGCGACGTGGACCGCCTGCTCGGCGTGGCCCGCGTGATGTTCAACGGCTCGGCGGCCTGAGTCCCTTCCGGGGAAGGCCTTCCCCGTGCGTGCCCCTTCCGCCCGCCTCCCCCTCGGCGAGGCGGAGGGCTCCACGTAAGGATTGACCCCGGAGCCCCGCGTCCGTAGCGTGGCTGGCTGATTCTTGAATCAACCAGCCATGGGAGGACGCGTGGGCCAGCAGAAGACGGCGCCGGAGAGCGGGACCCGGGAGAGCGAGCGCCGCCGCACCATCCTGCGGGCCGCCATCGACGTGTTCGCCCGCAAGGGCTACCACGGCTGCCGCATCGCGGACGTCGCCAAGGAGGCGGGCGTCGCGTACGGGCTCGTCTACCACTACTTCAAGAACAAGGATGAGCTGCTGGAGACCGTCTTCGAGACGGGCTGGAGCGGCTTCATCGCTCGCGCGCGCGCCGTCGCCGAGAGCGAGGGGCCGCTGGTGGAGAAGGTCCGCCGCATCGCGGACGTGGCCTTCGAGGCCTACCGCGTGGACCCCCGCGCGGTGAAGGTGCTGATCCTCGAGATTGCCCGCTCGCCGGCCGGCGCCCGCATCAACCGGCAGACGGCTTTCGTGGACGTCATCCGCCTGAGCGCGCAGATGTTCACCCACGCGAAGGAGGCGGGGGAGCTGCGCCCGGACGTGGATCCGCTGCTCGCGTCCGCGCTGCTCTTCGGCTCCATCGAAATGGGCCTCACCGCCTTCGTCGTGGGGCTGGCGGACGCGCGCGACACGGCGATGCTCGAGCGCGCCAAGGCGCAGATCGCCGACTCCTTCCTCCACGGCGTGCTGCTGGGCGGCGCGTCTCCCCGCGCGGAAGCCGCGAAGCCCGAGGCGACGAAGCACGAGCCCTCGAAGTCCGAGCCTCCGCGGGGCGAGGCCGCGGAGGACCCGGCCCCGCTGAAGCGGGAGAAGGCCGCCTCCAAGGCGAAGGCCCCCAAGCGCGGCTGAAGCGCCTCGCGCGGCCTGCTGGGCGACCGCCTTACGGCGTGCCCAGGCCGGAGGCGTTGGCGGCCACTCCCGGCGTCTCCGGGGCGCCGGTGAAGTCCAGCTTGAGCAGCGTCTGGCCATCCACCCAGCGGTCATCCGCCTTCACGCCCCAGTGGAGGTGCGGGCCGGTGACGCGGCCGGTGCTGCCCACCAGTCCCAGCGCCTCGCCCTGCTTCACCTTCGCGCCGACCTTCACGTCGACGCGCGACAGGTGGAAGTACGCGGTGTAGAGCCCCGCGCCGTGGTGCAGCAGCACGGTGTTTCCGGACGCGTAGTTGTCGCGCGCCATCACCACCGTGCCGTCGTTGGCGGCGACCACCGGCGAGCCCGTGGCGCCGTCCAGGTCCACGCCGAAGTGCTGCGTCTGCAGCTTGCCGTTGAACGAGCGGCGGTCGCCGAAGGGCGCCGTCACCGTGGCCTCGCGCGGCCAGGCGAAGTTCCGGGTGAACACCGGCGCCTGGAAGGGCTGCGCGAACGCCGCGGCGAACGCCTTGCGGTCCGCCTCCATGCGCGCCTTCACCGCCTTGGGCGGTGACACGTACTTGTTGGCCACCTTCAGCTCGCGCTCGCGGAAGCCCGGCGCGCCCACGGTGAGCACGCCGGACAGCAGCACCGGCAGGCCTCGCCCGGGGGCGGTGATGTCCACCGGCACCGTGCCCTCCGCCTGCTCCACCGGGAGGCTGGTGAGGGCCGCGTAGCCGTTGTTCCACGCGAAGAAGCGCAGGGGCCGGCCCGCGAGCGTGCCCGTGGGCAGCGCGGACGCGCCGCTCACCGTCACCAGCACCGGGTCGCCCGGCTTGGGGTGGGTGGGCTGGAGCGACAGGCGCGGACCCTCCAGGGGCGCCACCTTCAGCGGCGCGAGCTCTCCCTGCACCACGGCGCCCGGCGTGGGCGCGCCCGGAGCGCGCAGGCCCGGCGCGGCGGCCGTGCCCGTGGAGACCGGCACGCTGGCGGTCACCACCCTGGCGGAGGCGGCGGGCGTGGCGGCGAGCGCCGGAGCGCCGGAGGCGAGCAGGGAGAGGACGAGGACGCGAGCGGCGGCAGGGTTCCGGGCGGACATGGGCCGTTCTTTACACCACGCACGCGCGGAACCTTCCCGGTCCGGCATCGTGCGTGTCGGCTGTCTGCTTCTCTGCCCGGAAGGGCTCGGCGGGATGCCCGCTGGTGGACGTCCGGCCGCACGTGCCAGGGGCCGGACACGTGCCTCTGCCGGTAGTGGGATGTCCCCGGAGGCGAAGCGGTGTTCCTGGCCGGACGCAAGGCAGGCAGCCGGGCCAGTTCTTCCCGCGTCAAGGCGTTACGGACGGCGAGGGGCTCCCTAGCTTTCCCACATCAACAACGCACCGCATCGACTTTTTCGAAAGGAGAGAGCGCGCATGCCCCGCTCCTATAGCTTCGACCACTTCCAGGTTCCCAAGACGCTGCCGCCGCAGAAGCGCAGCCTGCGTCAGCGCGACAAGGCGCACCTCGCCCAGTCGTCGCGAGGCGCGGTGGAGGACCACGAGGGGCTCCACTACGGCAAGAGCCATGCGCAGACGGAGGAGATCCTCGCCGCCCGCAAGATGGAGCACCAGTTGGAGGAGTTGTCCCGTCCGGAGGCGGACGCCAAGTTCTCCCACGGGCCGGTGTCGAAGGTGAGCGGGGCCTCGAGGAAGCAGCGCAAGGCGGCCGCTTCGCCGGTCATCGGGACGACGGCGCCCATTGGCGCGCTGCCGCCCACCCAGGAGCGGCCGCTGGCGCAGGGCCGCCTGCCGGACCTCCTCGACGAGGCGCGCCGGCAGCTCAAGGCCATCCAGTCCGGCGTGGGCGACGTGGCGTCGGCGGTGCAGCGGCTGGCGACGCTGCCCTTCGAGGCGATGCGCATGGCGGCCCGGCGCATCCGTCCGGCCTGAAGGGGAGGGTGAACAGCGCGTGGAGCTGACCCTCGTCTCCTACAACATCCACTCCGGCATCGGCGTGGACGGAGCCTTCGACCTGGAGCGCGTGGGCGCGGTGCTCCGCGAGGTGAACGCGGACATCATCGCCCTTCAAGAGGTGGGGGACTTCCGGGGCAAGACGCCCCGGGAGGATCAGCCCGAGCATCTGGCCCAGATGCTCGGGCTGCACATGGCCTTTGGCCCCAACGTCGTCCGCAACGGGCGCAGGTACGGCAACGCCATCCTCAGCCGGCTGCCGGTGCTCAAGTCGAAGAACTACGACCTGAGCGTGCCGCGCCGCGAGCCCCGGGGCGCGCTGCGCTGCGACCTGGACCTGGGCGGCGGACAGCAACTGCACGTGTTCTGTCTCCACCTGGGCCTGTCCGTGAGCGAGCGGCGGCGGCAGGAAGCGCTCCTGCTGTCCGCCGACCTGTTGCGCGACGCGGCCCGCAAGGACCCGATGGTGGTGTGCGGGGACTTCAACTCCTGGGGCAATGGGCCGGTGTCGTCGCTCGTGCGTGAGGCCATCCACGACGCCGCGTTCGAGCTGGGCGCCGCCGCGCGCACGTACCCCACGCGGCTGCCCCTGTTCCGGTTGGATCGCATCTATGTGGACTCCGGCGTGAGGCCCGTGTCGGTGACGCCGCACCGCTCGCCGTTGAGCCGGGTGGCGTCGGACCACCTGCCGCTGGTGATGCGCTTCGAGGCGCCCATCTCCGTGCAGCCCCCCCTCGCACCGCCGGTGCAGCTGATCGGCTAGGAGGGTGGGCTTGCGCTAGGCTTCCCCGCGGGTCCGGTGGTTTCTCGCGTTGAGTGGCCGACGCTGGCGAACGCCGGACAAATTCCTCGCGCTGTGGTTGTCGCGGGGAGGTGGGGTGCCTAGGTTGGCGCCCACGCGCACAGGGACGTGAGCGTCGGCCGGAGAGCGCATGCACGTGGGCAGTGAACAGACGGATCGCGGCGTGGCCGCGCTCGTCGGGCGCATGGCGGACGGCTTCAGTCGGTTGGTGACGCAGCACCTCCAGCTGGCGCGCGTGGAGCTGGCGGAGGACGCGAAGGCCATGGGCCTGGACGTGGCGAGCATCGCCGTGTTCGTGCCCTTCCTGCTCGTGGGCTACGCCTTCGTCTGCGGGGCGCTGGCGGCCGTGCTCGCTCCGTGGACGGGGTGGGCGGGGGCGCTGGGCCTGATGGGCGCGGTGAACCTGATGGGAGGGGGCCTGGGCATCCTGCGCGCGGTGAAGCGCATGAAGTCCCGCCAGATGATGGATGACAGCGTCAGCGAGCTGTCGCGCAGCATGGCGGTGCTCACCGCGCCGCCCCCGCGGGTGTCCCCGACGCCCGGGGTGAACACGCTGAAGGACACGACGGGAATGGCTTTCAAGGAGCCGCGGGATGGCCGCTAGCAATGGACACCTGCCGCGCACCAGCGCGGCGCTTCGCGAGGAAATCGAGCGCACCCGGGCCGACCTGGCCTCGTCGGTGAGCGCGCTCCGGGTGGAGGTTTCGGAGGTCACGGACTGGCGTCAGTGGGTGCGCAAGCATCCCTACGCCTGCGTGGGGACCGCCTTCCTCGTTGGTTACCTGGTGGGCTCGCGGCGCTGAGCGGCGCCGGCCGGCCCGGATGCAGACACTTCAAGACGCAATCGGAAAAACGAACGCACAGCAGAGGGCTTCCATGGAAATCAATCCGCAGCAGATGGCAGACCGGGCGCGGCAACTTCAGGAGCAGCTGCCGAACATGGACGAGGCTCGGCAGAACCTGGTGGACATGAACCGTCAGGTCGTCGGGTTCATCAAGGCCAACCCGGGGACGTGCCTGCTGGGCGCGCTGGCGGTGGGCTTCATCGTGGGCCGCATCGCGTCCCGCTAACCGGTTGCCTGGAAAGGGAGCACGGACATGACGAACTATTCAGGCACGACGGGCAACGGCACCGACCACGGCGGTGACGCGGGCTTCGGCCAGCGCGTGGATCAGCTGGGGTCGGACGCGCAGCAGTTCATGGACAACGCGCGCAGCGCGGTGGCGGACCTGGGGCAGGCGCTGGACTTGAAGGGGCGCGTGGAGCGCAACCCCTATGGCACGCTGGCCATCGCCATGGGCGTGGGCTACGTGCTGGGCGGCGGTCTGTTTACGCCGCTGACCGGGCGCATCCTGAAGCTGGGCGTGCGGCTGGCCGCGCTGCCCTTCGTGAAGGATGAGCTCTTGGGCATGGCGGAGTCCGCCTTCCAGGGCTATCAGACGGGCCGGGGCACGCCGCCCTCGGGCAGCGTCTAGGATTCGCGAAGCACCCCGCGTCTTTCCCCCCGAAGTCATTTCCCCGGAGTCGGACATGCTGAGCCTGAAGGACTTGAAGAAGCTGGACAGGGACGACGTGCTGGACCTCATCGGCCTGGAGACGCGCCGCACGACGGCGGAGACGGCGCTGCCGGCGCTGGGCATCTTCGCGGCGGGCGTGCTGGTGGGCGTGGGCGTGGGCCTGCTCATCGCGGACAAGCCGGGCAACCAGCTGCGCGGCGACCTGCGCCAGCGCATCCAGGGCGGCCAGGACAAGCTGGCCACGGCCATCAACAACGCGCGTGGCCAGGAGACCCAGCAGGGCGCGGGCTCCACGGTGCCGCCGGGTCAGCGCACGACCTGATTCCAGGGAGCGTGTGAAGGACACACAGGCCTCTTCCCGCTGGAGCGCGGGGAGGGGCCTTCGTGTTCGCGCGGAGTGAAGGCGACTTGGCATAGGATTTCCGGCCATGTCCCGTTTCCGTCTGCTTTGGGTGGCATTGCTGGGGTTGAGCCTGGTGCGGTGCACCGTGCCGTCTCTGGAGGACCTCTGGAGGGAGAAGGAGTTCTGCGCGGCGGGGGATGAGGATTGCGGCATGTTGCACATCCGGGTGGATGCGCAGGGGTTCGTGCCGGGGTGTCTGAAGTTCGAGGCGAAGGAGCCCGGGGGCACCGCGACGCGAATGGCGACGGTGCCGTACCGGGGGACGGCGCGCGCGGGCACGACGCTGACGCAGGGGTTCTCCCCGCCCAAGGGCTGGGGACTCACGGTGACGGTGTCTGTCGCCGCGTTCGAGCAGGGGTGTGATGGGCAGGCCGTGACGGCGCAGGACCATGTGTCCACGCTGCGCGAGGGTACCGTCGCCACGATGGATTTCACGCTGGTGGCGTCGGACGCGGACGCGGATGGCTACGTCAGTGTGCTGACAGGGGGCACGGACTGCGATGACTCGAACGCGGCGGTGCATCCGGGCGCGGCGGAGGTCTGCAATGGCGCGGATGACAATTGTAATGGCGAGACGGACGAAGGTTTCAGCGTAGGCAATCGCTGTTTTGACGGCTCGACGCAGTGTGATGGGGCGTACCAGTGCACCGCGAGCGGCACCGGGGTCCAGTGCCAGCCTTCTGGCCCGGTGCCAATCTGGTATCCGGACGAGGACCAGGACACCTATGGTGCACTGGATGGCGGGATCGCCTCATGCGTGGCTCCAGCCGGAGCGTTCGCGCGGGAGGGCGGGGACTGTGACGACGGAAATCCATTCATCCACCCCAACGCCCCTGAGCTCTGCGACGAACAGGACAACAACTGCAATGCAATGATTGATGAGGCTGGGGCCTGCCTGGCTGGCTCCCCGACATGGGCAGGTCAGACCGTATTGGATGGTGGGGCTGATTTTCTTGCTGTCTCAGTCTACGGCGACGGCGGGGTCTGGGCCGTAGGTGTTGATTTGGTCCGCGTGGTCAAGACGCCGGAATCGACGGAGCTTGTCTCGCTGCCGAAAAGGTGTACGTCTGGACCGTTCCCCCTGAATCTGTATTCCGTTTGGGCCCACCCCCAGACAGGGATGGCATTCATTGGCATCGAGGATGGCGTGTTGATGGTGCAGACACCCGCCAGCATGGCCTGCACGCCGCGGACGGCGGTCAACCCCTCCTCCATCACGACGTCGGGGCTCCAGGGATTCGTCGCGGATGGAGGTGTCGAGATCTACGGCGTGGGCAGGGACTCCGCGAAGGTCAGTGGAGCGACCTTCATCTGGGATGGAGGAACCGCGGCCGTGACGGCCAGTCCCGTCGAGGAGACCCGGTTGCGCGCCGTTCATGGAATCTCCCCCGAGGTCATGTTCGCGGTCGGGGAGCCCGCATCGTCAGCCATCTACCGCTACGATCCTGCCCTCGCGACCTGGACGTTCAATGGCTCCGCACCCTCGGGAGTGAGCTTGAACGCGGTCCATGTCGTGAATCCCAGATTGGCCTATGCCGTGGGAAGCGGGGGCACGGTGCTGCAGTGGAATGGCACCTGGTCCTCGCTCCCCGGGCTTTCTTCGACACGTGAAAACCTGACGGGTGTGTTGGCCTTCGGCACGCATTCCATCTACGTCACCAGTGAGGGCGGGCGTGTCTTTCGCTTCAATGGCACTTCCTGGAGCCCGGTGTATTCAGGTGCGGCGATCCATGGGATTGCTGGCACCCGTCCTGATGACATCTGGGTCGTCGGCCGGTTCGGTCAGGTCGCCCACTATCCGGGTTGGCCGCAGTGACGAAGAAGCGCCCCCCGAAACATTCCCCGCCGCCGGACGCACCGAAGCATGATGCCAGGGCGATGCGTCACGACACCCCCGTGGATGTTCCCGCCGTGGCCGAGTCCCCGGCGCTCCCCGTGCGAAACACAGACACGCCGTGGACCGGGCTGACCTCCAGTCCCGACGGCGCGCTGGGGCAACTGCGCGCGCTGGAGACACTGGAGTCCACCTACGACGCCTGGGCGGAGCTCAAGCGCGGGCACGCGGCCTCCGTCATCCAGTTCCGCGAGGAACAGTCCCGGCTCACGCAGCAGGGCTCGTTCCTCCTGGGGGCCGTGCGCGCCGCGGGCATGGATGCCGGCTCGGCGACCCCGGGCCTCCAGCAGCAGGGCGCCGCCAGCGACTTCCTCCGCGACGCCGAGGCGAAGCTGGCCAAGGCCCGTGAGGCTGTCTCCCACCGCGAAGCGGAGAGTGAAGCCCGCTACCAGGCCGCGTTCACGGAGGTCCGCGCCACGCTCCTGGATCGCGTGAAGCGCTACCTCCAGCGCAGCCAGCCGCACCTCACGCTGCTCCTGCGCCGCGTGGGGGCGGAGCGCTCCATCCTCCACATCGCCCGCGTGCAGCCGGATGAGGCCGTCCTGCTCTGCTACCTGCTCACGCAGCGGGTGCCGTCCCGCTACGGCTTCCTCTTCGATGACTCCACCGAGGACCTGTCCCTCCCTCCCGCGCCCCTCTACGCCGAGGAGTCCATTGCCTCCGACGCCGTGCGCCCGGACGCACAGGGCCTGCTCCACGTCCTCGACGCGAGCACGGACGTCGTGCCGTTGAAGGGCTTCCTCCCCGTCCGCGTGCCCAGGTCCGGGGGAGGGGAGGACTTCTTCCGCCTGCTCCAGCGCGGCGCCGTGATGGAGGTGGAGATCGCGGACGGTCCTTCCTTCCGCAGCATCCTCACCCGCGAAGAGTCGGAGCGCTTCGCGGGCCACCTCCTGCGCCTCAAGCTGGAGGGGCGCATCGGCCTGGACATCGAGGCCGGGTAGACGCGCTCAGTTCGTCCGCACGATGCCCACTTCCGCGGTGCCCGCCAGGACGACGCTGCCCAGGAAGAGGTTGTCGGACTCCGGGCCGCCCGTGCGCACGGCCTGGAAGATGATCAGGTACGTCTGCTTCGGGTTCGGGAAGGCCGTGGCCGGAATCGTCACGCGCGCCTCGCGGAACGTCGCGGGTGTCGCCGCCAGCTGGAGGAATTCCACCGGCGTCGTCGGCACGTTCGAGTAGGTGGCCTGCCCCTTCTCCCCATTCGAACCCAGCGGCACCACCGTCACGAAGCCCAGCGTCCGGTCCTGGTTCGGCGGAGGCGCCGGCCGGTCGAACGCGAACGCCGTGTTCGCGTTGATCCGCACGAAGCCCTCCTTCGGGTGGAACGCCTCGATGCCCTCCTTCGGCGGCGAGTCCTCCACCCGCGCCTCGTACTTGGCCCCCGCCTGCTCCGCGAGGAACGAATACGTGGCGCCGGACGCGTACTTCAGGTCGTCCGTGGAGTCGCTCGTCACGCCGTAGCTGCCGCCGCCCTGGCCGTTCAGCGGAACGGCCGCCGCGCTCCCGGCGCGCAGCGACACCGTGGCCCCACTCAGGCCCTGCGGCTGCGAGTTCTCCCCGGACTTCGTCCCGAAGAACACGAACGCCGCCGTCTGCCCGGGGAACGTCACCACGTCCCCGCCGTCCGTCCCCCCGTCGTAGCCCGCCATCGCCAACGCGGACACCTCCACCTGCGGCGTCGCGAGCAGCGTGCCCACCATCACGTGGTCCGCCCTGATCTGGTTGGTCGTCTTCTCCAGGTCACAGGCGAGCGGCGACAGCAGGGACACGGCAGCCAGGGCGGACAGCAACAGGCGTTTCATGGGCACTCTCTTGTGCAGGACACGGGTGACGGCGGCCCACCATACCGCGCGCGTTGCCCATGGGCGCGGGCCGCCAAAGCGGTATCCTGGACGCCGCTCGTGCAACGCCTCCGCATCCACTCCTCCGGCCGCCGCTTCCTCCACCGGCTCGGCTTCTCGCTCGTCATGGCGGCCCTGTTCGGCTGCCTGCTGGGCCTGCTCGTCTCCCAGCGCGCCACGCGCCCCTCGCGCCCGGACGACACGCCCGCGCCCCTGTTCTCACCCTCCGGGCTCATCGAGGCGCTCTCCCATGCGCTGGACGGCGGCGAGCGCGTCTTCTACGACTGGCGCATCCGCCAACTGGGCGAGGTCTCCGAGCGCTCCGACCGCGTCGTGCTCGTCTCCATCGACGACGACACGCTCGCCGAGGCCCAGCAGGGCCCCCGCGCGGACATCGCCGCGTACCCGTGGCCGCGCCAGGTCATGGGCGGCATGGTGCACCGGCTGGTGGAGGAGGGCGCCTCCGTGGTGATGCTGGACTTCGCCTACCCGGAGCTCAGCCCCCGCGCCTGCGTCACCCCCACGCGCTCCGGCCGCGGCGCCCTGTCCCAGGACGACGACGCGTTCCGCGCCCTCCTGGACCAGGACCCCGGCCACTCCGTGCTCGCCTTCCGCTGGGGCGCCGAGGGCACCCGCTCGCTGTCCCCCACCGGCCGCCTGTGGCCCTACCGCGTCCGGCTGGGCAGCTACCCCGGCGTCACCGAGGCCCGCGCCCGCGCCCAGGCCGTCCTCGCCCTCCAGCGCCCCGCGTTCCTCATCCCCGCCGGCAAGGACGTGGAGGTCTGGGCCGGCGTCGCGGACGAGGGCGAGGGCCGCAGCCTGGGCGACCAGCTGGGCGCCGCCTCCGCGTCCATCCAGGAGCGCCGCGCCGCGGACGACGCCTTCCGCGTCGCGCCGTCGGACCTGTTCCTCGCCCTGGCCTCCGTGCAGGTGCAGGGGCTGGACCCGGAGAAGCTCCTGGAGGTACGCCAGCTCCAGCACCCGGTGACGCCGCTGCTCAGCCCCGCCAGCGGCTACGGCGCCACCACGCTGCCCGCGGACCCCGACGGCGTGGTGCGCGGCGTGCCCCACCTCGTCGCGTACAGCCCGCGCGGCGGTGCGCGCTACGTCCTTCCCTCGCTGCCCCTGGCCGCCGCGATGCGGCTCGCGGGCACGCAGAAGCTGCGGTACGCGGACGGACGGCTCTACATCGGCGACAAGTACTCCGTGCCCATGGACGCGTCCGGCTACAGCCTCCTGCGCTGGGAGGCCCCGGCGGCCACCCGAGGCGCGCGAGGCCCGCTGGCCCGCTCCATCCGCGCGTGGAACGTGCTGCTCAACCTCTTCGACAAGCAGGAGGCGCGGCCCGCCCGCTTCGACCACGACCTGGACGGCCGCGCCGTCATCCTCACCAACACCAGCAGCTACGCCCCCGAGCGCCGGGTGACGCCCATCGGCCCGGGCATCGCCAACGGCGCGGTGCTGGGCCAGGCGCTCGCCAACATCCTCGCGTCGGATGGAATCACCCGCGCGCCGCCCAAGGTGGACATGCTCGCCACCATGGCGCTCGCGTTCTTCGGCGCGTTCCTGGCGCTGTCCTTCAGCTGGCTGCTTCGCTCCGTGGGCGGCGCCTTCCTCTTCGTCTGCGTGGCGGTGGCGGCGGGGGCGGGCTACGTGGGTGCGGCGGGCTATGTCTTCGTCCACGACCAGCTGTGGATCGCTGTCGCGGGGCCGCTGTGGTCCGGCGGGCTCGCCTTCCTGGTGACGACGCTCTACGCCTTCCGCACGGAGCAGGACGTGCGCGAGTTCGTCCACAGCGCGCTGGGCCGCTACGTGAGCCCGGATGTCGCGCGGCTGGTGGCGCGCGACGTGAGCCTGATGAAGCCCGAGCGCCGCCAGATGTCCGTGTACCTCTGCGACATCGAGGGCTTCACGCGCCTGTCGGAAGCCCTGCCGCCGGAGCAACTGGTGCCGCTGCTCAACACCTTCCTCACGGAGATGACCGCCGTGGTGCGCGCCACCGTGGGCCAGGTGGACAAGTACATCGGCGATTCAGTGATGGCCTTCTGGGGCGCGCCCGTGCGCACGGACCGCCACGCGCACCTGGCCTGCGAGGCGGCCCTCAAGCTCCAGGCGGCGCTCGCGCAGAAGCAGCCCCTCTGGGAGAAGCAGTTCGGCCACCGGCTGTCGGTGCGCGCCGGCATCGACACGGGCGACCTGCTGGTGGGCGACATGGGCAGCGAGCTCAAGTCCCACTACACCGTCATGGGCGACGCGGTGGGCATGGCCGGCCGGCTGGAGGCCGCCAACAAGGAGTACGGCACCCAGGTGCTGGTGGGGCAGGCCACCGCGCAGCTCGCCAGCGACGCCTACGTCTTCCGCGAGGTGGACCGCGTGCTCCTGCGCGACCGGCCCCAGCCCGTGCGCGTGCACGAGCTGCTGGGCCGCCGGGGCGAGTTCTCTCAAGAGAAGCAGGCGGGCATCGCCCTCTACGAGAAGGCCCTCACCGCCTACTACGCGCGCGACTTCATCCTGGCCCAGGAGCTGTTCCGCCGCTGCACCGTGGAGCACGGCGACCCGGTGGCCCGCGTCTACGTCCAGCGCTGCCAGCACCTCATCCAGACGCCGCCGCCCGAGGACTGGGACGGAGTCATCCGCTGGGGCCGCCGCAGCACGGACCCGCGCTAGGCGGGCCGTCAGGGGCGCGTGTCGACCCGCAGGGGCATGCCGAAGCGCGCGGTGAAGAACTGGAGCAGGTGGGCGTGCTCGAAGGTGATTTCTTCCGGGCGCTCCGTGAGGTGCGCGTGCTCGGGGACGATCATCAGCGACGCGTCCTGGCCCCGGGCCCGGAGCGCGCGCACGAAGACGTCCGCGTCCGACAGCGACACCTTGGGGTCCCTCGCGTCCAGCTTCACGGCGATGGGGGCCTCCACCCGGTCCACGTAGGTGATGGGCGAGATGGCGCGAAGCCGCTCCGCGTCCTGCTCCGGATCGCCGTACTCGGAGGCCCGGGCCTGACGCAGCTCCGGCGTCGTCTGGGAGAGGAAGGAGCCAATGTCCGTCTTGGCGGCCAGGGCGAAGCCCGCGTCGTAGCTGCCCGCGAAGCGCGTCATGCCCATCAGCGTCTGGTTGCCTCCGTAGCTCCAACCGAAGATGCCCACCTTGGGGACCACTCCGTCGCGCGTGAACCGCTGGTGCAGGCAGCGGCTGGCGGCCTCCAGGTCCGTGGCCGCCGCCACGCGCAGGGGACCATCGTCCGCGCGGGCCCAGTCCTCGGAGCAGGCCGTGCCCCGCACCGCGGGCTCCGCGTAGATGAAGCCCGCGCGGAGGAAGAACTCCGGACGCCAGTGGTAGCCCGGCCGGGGACAGCCCGTGGTGTAGAAGGCGAGCACGGGACACGCGCGCTCCTGGCAGGCGGGCGGCACCCGCACCTGGATCCGGAAGCGGACATCGCCGTTGTCACACGACAGGTCCTCCGCGGGGGCCGCGCTCCAGCGCAGGCGCTGCCCGGAGTCCGCGAGGATGGCCGCCAGGGTGGACGTCAGCGCCGCGTCGGGCTCCACACGGGGATGGCGCCGCAGCAACTCCTCGCGGGAGTCGCCGTCCCGAACGAGCGCCGTGCCCACGACACGAGGACTGTCCGCGTCCGCATGCGCACCGAGCACCTTCTGGGGCGCCGGCGCCGGGACGACGGGCCGCGAACACGCACCGAGCACCAGCAGGCCCACGAGCCCCGCCAGGAGGAGGGGAGAAGAGGACACACGAAGCACGGCCTGCCTCCTGGACCTCAGTCGTCGCCGGAGTCCGGCTGGCCGAACAGCTCACGCACCGGCGCGTCGTCCTGGATGTGCTCGGCCACCACGCGGCGCATCTTCTCCGGCGTCATCCCGGAGTAGTACACCTCTCCGGGCCACCCCATGAGCTGGTAGTCCTCCGGGGACAGCGGGTCGCGCTTGCGGCCCGTGTCCTCGCGCACCACCACGTTGGGCCCCATGTGGCAGAAGCCGTAGCAGCCGCCGCGGTACAGCTCGCAGCGCGCCTGCAGCCCCTTCTCCGACAAGAGCTCGCGTGCCGTCACATGCACCGCGTCCGAGCCGCCCGCGCGGCAGCTGCTGCCCTTGCACACCGACATCCGGTAGCGCTTCACGGCGGGCCTCCCCGTGCCAGGCCGGCACCATGCGCATTGAAGAGCTGCAGCATCACCACATGCCCCTTGAAAAGGCTCCGGCCCGCCCTTTCCCTGACGGCGGGAAGGAGGCGGGCCGGGGTGCGCGCGACGGGGGCGGCGAAAGGGCCACACCCCTCGCGGTGCGAAACGCGGACTACTTGATGAACTTCGTCACCTGGATGGGACCCTGCTGCGTCACCACCGCGTGTCCGGCGCCCGGCTTGGCGTGGCCGTGGCCCGCGCCCAGCTGCTTGCCGTGGCCGTGGTCCGCCTGTCCCTCGCCGATGCGCGTGTGCGCTTCCTTGTGGACGTGGGCCGGCTCCGTGGAGCTCTCGCGCTTGTTCCAGGGGTCGGACGGGTGCGACACCGCCGGGCCCTTGAGCAGCTTCGGGATGTCGTAGACGAAGTTCTGCCGGTTGTACTCGGACGGCGTGTGCATGTACGTGTCCATGCGGATGGCGTCCTTCGGGCACGCCTCCACGCACAGGCCACACACGATGCAGCGCAGCTCGTCGATGACGAACTGGGTGGGGTACTTCTCGATGACCGCCGACTCGCTGTCGGTGGCCTCGCGCTCGTACTCACCCGCCTCGATGTAGATGCACTGCGCGGGGCAGATGGTCGCGCACATGTAGCAGGCCACGCAGCGCGGCTTGCCGTCGTCGCGCGGCACCAGCCGGTGCAGGCCACGGTAGCCCTCCGGATAGATGGGCTTCTCTTCCGGGTACTCCACCGTGGTCATCAGGCTCGTGCCCGTGCGGTCCACCACCTGGGGGTTGGGGTCGCGCGTGCCGAACATGTTGCGGAAGAAGTGCTTGGTCGTGATGGCCAGACCGCGCAGCAGCTCCGGGATGTACATCCGCTCGCGGAGGTCCGTGCGCGGATCCTGGGAAGCATTGAACGCCATGGTGACTTGTCTCGCTTCCGGACCGCGCTAGTGCGCGCCCGCCGGGGAATGGGAGTGGGGGTCCGCGTGCGCCTGCAGGGCGTGCGCGTCGTGTCCGTGGCCATGCGCGTCGTGCCCGTGGCCGTGCGCCGCGTCGTGCACGTCCGCCGCCTTGGCCCCCGACGTCATCGTCAGGGCGAGCACGAAGCCGATCTCCAGGAGGCCCACCACGCCCAGCGCCTTGAGGGACGGATCCCACAGCACCAGCGCGCCGCTGATGAACACGTTGGCCAGGCCCGCGGGCAGGAGGATCTTCCAGCCCAGGTTCTGGATCTGATCGTAGCGGAAGCGCGGGAAGGTCCAGCGGATCACCAGCTGCACCCAGATGAGCAGGATGACCTTGATCCAGAACACCGTGCCCAGGAGGGTGCCGTACACCCAGCCGTGCTCCTGCATGAAGGGCTGAGCCGCCAGCCACTCGCCGCCGAAGGGCAGGTGGTGCCCGCCGAAGAAGAGCGACGTCGTCACGCCGGCCAGCACCACGACCTCCACGAACTCGGAGATCATGAACATGCCGAACTTCATGCCGGAGTACTCCACGAAGTAGCCGATGATCTCCGACTCGCCTTCCGGAGCGTCGAACGGCGCGCGCTTGGTCTCCGCGAAGGAGGCCACGAAGAACGCGATGAAGCCCAGGGGCTGGATGAAGATGCCCCACGCCGGCAGGCCCAGGTCGAAGGCGCCGTCGCTGCGCCACAGGTACCTGGCCTGGCCGGTGCCGGACACGAGCGCGTTGCCCACGTCACCCACCAGCGTGGGCAGCTGCACCGAGGAGAAGGCCAGGAACAGGCCGACCAGCGACAGGCCCAGGGCCACTTCGTAGCTGATCATCTGCGCGGAGGCGCGCACGCCGCCCAGGAGCGCGAACTTGTTGTTGGAGGACCAGCCGGCCAGCGACGTGCCGTAGACGGCGAGCGACGCGATGGCCAGGAGGTACAGCATGCCGAAGTCCGGCGTGGCGACCACCATGTCCACCGTCTTGCCGAACACGTTCACGGACGGCCCGGCGGGCACCACCGCGAACAGCGCGAACACCGGCGCGAACGCGAGGATGGGGCCCAGGTTGAACAGGAAGCGGTTGGCCGCCGCGGGGACGAAGTCCTCCTTGGTCAGCATCTTCAGCACGTCGGTGATGATGTGCGGGATGCCGCCCAGGGAGCGGTTGCCCAGGCCCGGGATGGCGGACAGGCGCGCGCGGTTGGGGCCCACGCGGTCCTGCATGAACGCGGACCATTTGCGCTCCGCCAGCGTGAGCAGCGTGGCGGTGATCATCACGAAGACGAGCATCAGGAAGATGATGTTCGTCAGACGGCTGGCGCCCGCGAAGAGGTACTCCTCCGCCAGGTAGCCCACCAGATACGCCGAGGCCACTCCGCCAGCGATGGCGAAGACGATGAAGGCCATGGCGAACAGCATGGTCAGGATGCGGCTCATGGTCAGATGCCCCTCACGCGCGGCGCGCCGAACTCGCGGTAGCCCGGCGGACGGCCGTCGGCCCCCGACGGCAGCGGATTGATGCCCGGCTTCTCCCGGTCCGGCGGAGACGCCTTGTCCCAGTTGAACTCGGCGAACTCGGCCACCTGGCCGGAGAGCGCCCGCCACACGTCGCGCGCGGAGGCCGCGGCGGCCTCGCCGCCCAGCTCGCGCGTCAGCTCCGTGGCCCACTTCCAGTGCGGCACCGCGTCACCCTTGGAGGGGTACGCCTTGCGGAAGCGCTGGGTGATGCCGTCCTGCTGGGTGAACGTGCCCTCGTCCTCGATGTGCGCGGAGGCGGGCAGCAGCACCGTGGCCTGCGCCGTCACCGGGGACTCGTTCTGCGCCTGGACGACGAACACCTCCAGCGACGCGGCGACCTCCGCGAACGCGGCCGCGTCCGTGGGGACCTCCGCGCCCAGCGCGTAGAGCGCCTTCACCTGGCCCGCCTTGATGGCCGGGGTGAGCTCGTCGAAGCCCTTGAGCGACAGCCCCAGGCCCTTGGCGATGAGCGCCAGGCCCTGGCGGTTGGGGTTCTTGTCCGCCGTCATCAGGTAGTGGTCCGCCTTGCCCTGCGGCCGGCCCCCCACGAAGACGTTGGTGACACCCAGCACCGCCTTGGCGAACGTCAGGCCCGCGAGCAGGTCCTCGTTGGACGCGAGCGGCGAGGCCAGCACCGCCAGCTGCTTGGAGCCCGCGAGCGGCTTGAGCGCCTTGACCGCGGCGAGGGCGGCGTCCTTGCGGGTGAGCACCGGCTGCACCGTGCCGGGGGCCTGCAGGCCGCGGCCCACGCGGGCGGACAGCACGCGGCCCACGTTCAGGTCCTTGTACGACAGGCGGCCCTGGTCGCACATCCAGCTCTTGTTGATGGCCTCGTTCTCACGCGGGCGGTAGCGGTAGGTGTCCTGGGACATCCAGTCCGCGGAGATGTTGCAGCCGCGCGAGCAGCCCGTGCAGACGGAAGGCGTGGCGGACAGGAACCAGGCGCGCGCCTTGAAGCGGAAGTCGCGCGACAGCAGCGCGCCCACCGGGCACACGTCCACGGTGTTCAGCGAGTAGTTGCTGTCCAGCTCGTTGCCCGGGAAGACGTCGATGCGCTCGTGGCTGCCACGGCCGAAGACGCCCAGCTGCGGCTCCTTCGGGATTTCATTCATGAAGCGGACGCAGCGCGTGCAGATGATGCAGCGCTCCTGGTCCAGCACGACGCGGGGCCCCAGCACCTTGCGCTTGTGCTTGAGGGCCTTGGTGCCCTCCAGGCGCGAGGGCTTGTAGTCGTACTTCATGTAGTAGTCCTGCAGCTTGCACTCACCGGCCTGGTCGCAGATGGAGCAGTCGACCGGGTGGTTCAAGAGCAGGAACTCCATCACCGCGCGCTGCTGCTCCTTGACCTTGGGGGTCGTGGTCTTGATGACCTGACCCTCGGCCATGGGCGTCTGGCAGGCGGGGACGAGCTTGGGCGCGTTGGACGCCTCAATCAGGCAGATGCGGCAGTTGGCCGCGATGGAGAGGCGCGGGTGGTAGCAGTAGTAGGGGATCTCCGAGCCGACCGTCTTGGCCGCCTCGATCATGTTGGTCCCCGGCTTCACCACGACTTCCTTGCCGTCGATGACCGCCGTCACGAAGCCCGGGTTCTTGGGCTGTGGCTTGGGCGGAGGGCCGCCGGCGGGCGCCGCCGGCTTGGGCGGAGGCGTGCCGGTGGGGCCGCTGGCGGCCGCGGGCGGGTTGTCCAGCTTCGCGCCCGCGGGCGGGTTGGACGGCTCCGGGCTGACCTTGGCCGCGGGCGTGTCGGTGGGCGCGCCCTTGGGGGGCGTCTGCGCGTCACCGGTAGGCTTCTTCGTGTCGTTGTCGCTCACTGCTCGACCTCGCCGCCGATCATGTTGATGGTGTCAAAGGTGGGAACGAGGTCCGCGATCATCTTGCCCTGGATGATGTGCGGGAGCGCCGACAGCACCGGGAAGCCCGGGGCACGCACGTGGACCTTGTACGGGCGGCCGCGGCCGTCGCTCACCAGGTACCAGCCCAGCTCGCCGTTGGACGCCTCCGTCGCGTCGTAGACCTCGCCGGGGGGAACCTGGATGCCCTCCATCACCAGCTTGAAGTGCGCCATCACGCCTTCGATGGTGCCGTACACCTCGGGCTTGGGCGGCAGCGCGATGCGCCAGTCGTCCACGATGATGGGGCCCGCGGGGATGGTGTCCAACGCCTGGCGGATGATCTTGATGGACTGCCGCATCTCCTCCAGGCGCACGAGGTAGCGGTCGTAGTTGTCGCCGTGCTGGCCGACCACCGCCTCGAAGTCGAAGCGGTCGTAGACCCAGTACGGCTGCACCTTGCGCAGGTCGTGGTCCACGCCGCAGGCGCGCAGCGCGGGGCCGGTCCACCCGTAGTCGATGGCGTCCTCGGCGCTGATGACGCCGGTGCCCTTGGTGCGGTCCACGAAGATGCGGTTGCGCGTGAGCAGCCCGTCCATCTCCACGAGCAGCTCTTCGGTGCGGTCCAGCGTCTTCTTGACCTTCTCCGACCAGCCCTCCGGCAGGTCGCGGTTGAGCCCGCCCACGCGGCCGAAGCTGGTGGTGAGGCGCGCGCCGGTGAGCTCCGTGACGCGGTCCTGGATGAGCTCGCGGGCCTCCATGCCGTAGAGGAACGGCGCGAAGCCGCCCATCTCCAGGCCGGTGGCGCCCACGCACGTCAGGTGGTCGGTGAGCCGGTGCAGCTCGCTGCCGATGACGCGGATGTACTGGGCGCGCTCCGGGATCTCCAGGCCGATGAGCTTCTCCACGGCGTTGAGGAACCCGAAGTTGTTCATCATCGCGGACAGGTAGTTGAGCCGGTCCGTGTACGGCAGGCACTGCGTCCAGGTGACGTTCTCGCAGCTCTTCTGGAAGCCGCGGTGGAGGAAGCCGATCTCCGGGTCGATCTTGACGATGGTCTCACCCTCGAGCTCCACCTTCAGCCGCACGGTGCCGTGCGTGGCCGGGTGGGAGGGGCCCATGTTGATGACCATGTGCTTCGACTGGAGGTGGGACTCCAGCTCCGACTCCTCGTGGGCGAACCCGTCGGTGTCGGGGTTGTGCGGCTTCTGCGCGTCGATGTTGTGGCTGTCGGCCATGGTGAGGTCTCGATCAGGCGATGCCGCTGGTGCCGGGGCCGCGGAAGATGTCCTTGATGGGGCGCTCGGGGATCAACGGCTGGCGGTCTCGCAGCGCGTAGTCCTTGCGCAGGGGGTGACCCTGGAACTCGTCGTACAGGAGGATGCGGCGCAGGTCCGGGTGGTCCGTGAAGCGGATGCCGTAGAAGTCGAACACCAGCCGCTCCCACCAGTTGGCGCCGCGGTACAGCGGCGTGAGGGAGGGCACTTCCGGGCGGGTCTCGGTCACGCGCACCTTCAGGCGCACGTGCTCCTTCCGCTTGAGCGAGTAGAGGAAGTAGACGACCTCGAAGCGAGGATCGCTCTCCGCCAGGTGCAGACGGTCCACGGCGTCCGCGGAGCCGAACAGCTTGAAGTCCAGCTCGGGGTCCATCTTCAGGAAGGTGGCGACCTTCGGCAGCCACTCCGCATGAATGACGGCCCAGGCTCCGCCGGCGCGGTCGACGTAGCGCTCCGCGACCGCCTCGGGGAACTGGGCGGCGACCCGATCCAACGCGAAAATGCTCAAGGGGGGCCTCGATCTACGACAGAGGAAACCGCGGCTTTATAAGGACCGTTCGCGGGAGGCGTCAACGTAAACCCTCAACCGTGTAGGCCACTTAGGTGGTCCAGTAGCCCGCGTCGCGGTCCACCCCCTGCCTGCCCGGGCACGGCCGGCGCGGCGGTCAGGCCGCCACGTCCGGGCCCAGCACCGGGGCGTGCTCGGCGGGTTCGGGGATGAACGTCACCACCGGCTGGCTCTTGCCGGGGACGAGCGCGGTGGGGGCGGGGGCCCAGCGGAAGGCGTCACCCGCCTGCTCGCGGGTCGCCTGGGAGACGAGCACCGGCACCCCGAAGCCCTTGGTCAGCCGCTCGATGCGGTTGGCCAGGTTCACCGTGTCGCCAATGGCCGTGTACTCCAGGCGCCGGAAGGGGGAGCCGATGTTGCCCAGCACCACGGGCCCGGTGTGCACGCCCACCCCCATGCGCAGGCCGGGCTCGCCCCGGGCCGCGCGCTCGGCGTTGACGGCCTCCAGCTCCCGCACCATGTCCAGCGCGCACCGGGTGGCGCTCCGGGCGTGGTGGGCGTCCGGCAGCGGGGCGCCGAAGTACACCATCAGTGCGTCCCCGATGAACTTGTCGAGCGTCCCACCGTGGCGGAACACCACCTCCACCATGCGGCCGTAGTACTCGTTGAGGATGGTGACCACCTGCTCGGGCGGCAGCCGTTCGCTCAAGGCGGTGAAGTCGCGCACGTCCGCGAAGAGGACGGACACCTCGCGCAGCTCCGGGGCGGGCGAGTCGCGGTCCTGGAGGCGCTCGGCGACGGCGGGGGAGAAGTAGCGGCCCAGGCGGGCGCGCTGGAGCTCCTCCTGGGTGACGGCGGCGGACAAGAGGCGGATGCGCTGGAGGAGCCGGGAGGCGCCCGCGGCCGCCATGGCCAGCATCACCGCGCCGGCCACCTGGGCGCCCGCGCCGATGGCGGCCTCCTGCTGGAGCTTCACCTCCGCGAGGATGCCGATGCCCATGACGAGCACGGTGATGGGCCGCCGCAGGCTCAGCGCGGACAGCAGCACCAGCGCCGCGAAGATGCCCAGCGTGAAGCCGGCCACTCCGCCCGGGGATGGGGACACGGGCAGCGCCAGGTGCTGCAGCCAGTAGACGGCCGGCACGTCCACGAACGCGACGGACAGCGAGGCCCAGCGGGCGATGCTCGCGGAGGCCGTCACCGCCACGGCCACGACGGTGGTGCACACGAAGTACAGCGTGAACGGCGCCAGATAGACGTCCCAGTCGTGCAGCCCGCGCACGCGGCCCAGGTACACCGCCATGGTGAAGAGCGCGCCCACCGCTCCCAGCCGGACCCAGGCCAGGTGCCGTCCGTTGGACTGGCGCTCCACGGCGAGCGCGCGGCGCACGGACTCCTGCAGGGTGTCGCGATGCGTGGCGCTGGATGACATGGGCGCGGCCCCTCGGGCCGAGGGAAGCTCCGGTCTGGAACGACGGGGGCGCCATCTTGCACCGGGAGTGCGCGCCATGCACGTCAGGTGCTCCTGGAAAGGCCGCTGGAACACAGAGTTGGCGCGAAAACGCCTGGACGGGGTAGACGCTGGAGACATGTCCGTGCGGTCCGTCGCCTCCTCTCTCCGTGCCACTTCGGGGCGCCTGGCCCTCGGCGCCCTGCTGGGGCTGCTGCTCTTCGCCGCCGAGACGGCCTGGCTGCTCAAGGCCGGGGTGGTGGGCGTGGACATGCCACTGGACGGCCCCTACGCCGCGCTGGCGGCGGCGGTCCGGCCGCTGCTGCCCGACGTCGTCCTGCGCGTGGTGGCTGTCTACGTCGTCGCGGGCGGACTCCTGGGGCTCGCCGCCGCGGTGCTGGCCTCGGCCTGGACCCGGCGGGGCGGGTGGGTGGCGCTGGCGGTGATGGTGCCGCACTGGCTGGTGCTGCTGCTGCTCTGGGCGTGGGACCGGGCGCTGGCGCGCCCCGCCCTCTTCGACGACCTGCCGGCGGCGCGGCCGGCGCTGGCGTGGCTGGTGGAGCACGGCGAGCCCTGGCAGGCGCGCGCGGCGGCGGGGGCGTGGGTGGCGGTCCATCTGGTGGTGCTGGCGGTGCGCCGCGTCCGGGCGCTGTCGCGGCTTGGGGCCTCTGGTGGCGCCGCGGCCCGGCGGGTGGAGCGTGTCGTGTCGGCGGTGGTGGTGACGGTTGTCGTGGTCCTGGCGGTGGCGGTGACGGTGCGCCGGGTGGGACCCTCCGTGCGGCAGCCGCTGGTGGTGCTCATCGGCATCGACGCGTTCCGGCCGGACCGGCTGGGCGCGACGGGGCGCGGTGTCGCGCCCCATGTGGAGCGCTTCCTCCAGGACGCCACGCTCTTCACCCGGGCCTACACGCCCGTCGCGCAGACGGAGCCCGCGTGGCGCTCGCTGCTCACCGCGCGCTGGCCGTTCCGCACGGGCGTGCGCTACCCGCTGACGCCGGATGCGCGGCTCGTGCTGGCGCCCACCTTCGCGCAGCGCTTCGCGGAGGCCGGGTGGCGCACGGTGTTCGCCACGGACTGCTCGCGCTTCCACTTCGAGGGCCCGGCCTCCGGCTTCGCCACGCGTTGGCAGCCTCCGCGCGGCGCGCTCAACTTCGCGCTGGAGAAGCTGCGCTACCGGGCGCTGGGCCTCTTCGCGGACAACGCCGTTGGCGCCGCGTGGGTGCCCGAGTTCATCGACAACCGCGCGCTGGCCGGCATCCATGATCCGATGGGCTATGCGCGCCGGCTGTCGGACGGGCTCGTGGCGGAGGCAGGGGAGGGGCCGCTGCTCTTCGCCTTCCACGCCACGGCGGCGCACTTCCCGGGCGACCCGGTGTACCCGTTCTACCGCCGCTACGTGTCCTCCTCAGAGCCGCTGGAGCGCCGGCTGCGCATGCACTTCGCGCCGGTGGCGCCGGGGGCGAAGGGCGCGTGGAGCCGGGAGGGCGCGGAGGGGCTCTACGACGAGCTGCTCGCGCAGGCGGACGCGCAGGTGGGCACGCTGCTGGACGCGCTCCGGGCCTCCGGGCGCTACGACGACGCGCTCATCGTGCTGATGTCCGACCACGGCGAGAGCTTCCACGCGGACCGGCCGGACCTGGCGGGCGCCACGTCCGTGCACGGCGCGCGGCTGGGCGACGAGGAGAACCGCATCCTGCTCGCGGTGAAGCTGCCCGGCGGCCGCGGCGGGGGCCTCTCCCAGGTGGACGCGCTGGCGCGGCTGGTGGACGTGGGCCCCACGCTGCTGGACCTGGCCGGCCTGGGCGGGCTGCCGGAGGCGGACGGGGCGTCGCTCGGGCCGCTCTTGCGCGGCGAGTCGCGTCCGCTCGCGCCGCTGTACGCGGAGACGGGCTACACGCACGTGAGCCCGGAGGTGTTCGACCCGGGCCACTGGCCGGGCGCGCCGCGCACCTTCGACGCGTACCGCCTGCGCCCGGACGGCGTGGTGGAGATGGGCGAGGAGGCAGGCGAGGCGGTGCTGCGCGAGAAGGACACCGGCGCCTTCGACGGCCTGCGTTGGGTGGTGGACCGGCCGCAGGCGGACGGCAGCGTGCACCGCGGCTGCTCGGGCGACTGTGCAGGGCCGGACGCGCGGGCGCTGGCGGACTGGCTGGACGATACGCGGGAGCGCGCTCCGGACGCCGCCTCACGTAGAGTGGCCGGCCATGTCGACGACCGAAACGACTCGCGGACTCCAGGAAACGTACGCCCCCCACAACGCCTGCTTCGGGTGTGGCCCGGCCAACCCGAAAGGGCTGCGCATCCGCAGCCGCGTGGAGGGTGACCTCGTCGTCGCGGACTGGACGCCCGAGGAGCACCACCAGGCGTTCCCCGGCGTGCTCAACGGCGGCATCATCGGCGCGCTGCTGGACTGCCACTGCAACTGGACGGCGGCGTACCACCTGATGAAGGCGCAGGGCGCGGCCACCCCGCCGTGCACCGTCACCGCCGACTACGCCATCACGCTCAAGCGCCCCACGCCCATGGGCCCCGTGCACCTGTCCGCGAAGCCCGTGTCCATCGAGGGCGACCGCGTCGTCGTGGAGGGCACCCTCACGGGAGCGAACGGCAAGGTGACGGCCACCTGCCGCGGCACCTTCGTCGCGGTGAAGGAAGGCCACCCCGCGTACCACCGCTGGTAGGCCCCTGGAACGCCTCGGGCCCCGTCACCGGCCTCTTCTCCAAGAGGCGGCGCGGGGCCCGCGGGGGTGAGGCCGGGGGGCTGGGGACTACTTGCCGGCGGCGAGCATGCGGGCGTGGTGCTCCGCGGTCTCGTTGGGCTGGCCGACGTCGCGCAGCCGGTGCGTCTGGTTGCCGATCTTGTCCTGCAGCAGCATCAGGCCGTCCAGCACCTGCTCCGGACGCGGCGGGCAGCCGGGGATGTAGACGTCCACCGGGATGATGCGGTCGATGCCCTGGAGCACCGCGTAGTTGTCGTAGAAGCCGCCCGAGGACGCGCACACGCCGAAGGACACGACCCACTTGGGCTCGGTCATCTGCTCGTAGACGCGCTTGAGGATGGGGGCCTGCTTCAGGTTGATGGTGCCCACCACCATCAGCAGGTCCGCCTGACGCGGCGAGAAGCGGGGGAACTCCGCGCCGAAGCGGGAGATGTCGTGCCGGCTGGCGGCCACGGACATGTACTCCATGCCGCAGCACGCGGTGGCGTACGGGTAGGTGAACAGCGAGTACTTGCGGGCCCAGCCCAGGCCCTTGGACACCAGCTTCTGGAAGAAGCCCATGGCTTCATCCCGGCGGGTGGTCATGATGGGAGCGATGTCGGTGTCAGCCATGGTGTTGCCTCAGCTCTCCCAGTCGAGAGCGCCCTTCTTCCAGACGTAGATAAGGCCCACGATCAGGGTCGCCGCGAAAACCAGCATCTCCACGTAGCCGAACCAGCCGAGCGCCTGGAAGTTCACCGCCCAGGGGTACAGGAACACCGCTTCCACGTCGAACACGATGAAGAGCAGCGCGATGACGTAGAACTTCACGGCGAAGCGCTGGCGAGCGGGGCCGCTCGACTCGGAGCCTGCTTCGAAGGGGGCCGACTTGGTGCTGCTCGGGCGCTTGGGGCCCAGCCGGGTGGTGACCTGGGGGATGATCATCCCCATGACACCGGCCAGCAGGAGCACCACCGCCATCGGCAGGTACGGTGCGAGAGGGGTAGTCATCGGGCGCGGACCCTAACGACACCGCTGGCGTCGTGTCAAAGGGAAACACCCCCACGCCATGGGCGCCAACCCCTTGAGAAGAGGGCCGAAATGCCGGGCCCGTCCGGTTCCCCCGTCCACCGCCCGGACGCCCACCCCCGGACTCGCGGTGGATCAGCCGGCGGCGCGCCGTGCCCGGGCCGGTTTGACGCTGCGGGGAGCGCACGCCTAGCGTCTGCGGGCTGTCCTTCTTTTTCCGCCATCACTGGAGCGTCGCGACATGTGGGGCCGGCTGACCTTGCGGATGCAGGTGGCGATCGCGGTGCTGGTTCCCTGCGTCGCGGTGGTGTTCTTCACCGGGATGTACTTTCCCGCCCGTCAGAAGGCCGCGGGCCTGGAGGTCCTGGCCGGCAGGGCCGTGACGCTGGGGACGCTGGTGGTGCGCCACCCCTGGCTCGCGCTGCCGGACTCCGCGCCGGACGCCCGCGCGCGGCGGGACGACGTCCTGTCCCAGGTGGAGTCCGGCGGCTTCACGCTGACGTTCCAGGAATTGACCCGGCGCTCGGACGGCGCGGTGGTGGCCACGCGCGGGCAGGTGCCCGAAGGGCTGCAGAAGCCGTCCCAGCCCGCGGAGGGCCGGTGCACGGTGGCGCGGCATCCGGACCAGGTGGTGGTGCGCTGCGTGAGCGACGGCCGCGAGTACCTGGCGGGCTTCGGCACCCAGGAGGTGATGGCGGCGCTGGCGGCGACGGAGGGCTATTCGCTGCTGGGCTACCTGGGCGCCGCGGTGCTGGGCCTGGGGCTGGCGGTCATCATCAGCCGCGCCATCGCGGACCCCGTGTCCCGCGTCACGCAGGTGGCGCGCGAGGTGGCCCGGGGCGACGTGTTCCGGGGCGAGCTGGACGTGTCCGCCGCCGGCGAGGTGCGGCAGATGGCCACCTCCTTCAACGAGATGCTGGGCACGCTGCGCTCCACGGTGATGGAGCTCGTCACGCGCACGGAGCAGCTGTCCAGCGCGTCGCGCGGCCTCATGGGCGCCTCCGCGGACCAGGAGCACGTCATCAGCCAGCAGGCCGCGTACGCGCAGCAGATCGCCGCCACGTTCGAGGAGCTCTCCCGCACCGCCGAGCAGATCTCCTCGTCCACGGAGGTGGTGGAGTCCAGCGCGCGGCGCACCCATGACGCGGTCGCGGAGGCGATGGCGGTGGTGGCGCAGGTGGTGGGCGGCATCAACGACATCCGCACGGAGTCCAAGGGCGTGGCGGACGCCATCGTGGGGCTGAACAAGGACCTGCAGCAGGTCTCCAAGATCGCCCAGGTCATCAACCAGGTGGCGGAGCGGAGCGACCTGCTGGCGCTCAACGCGGCGCTCGAGGGCACCAAGGCGGGCGACGTGGGCCGGGGCTTCTCCCTGGTGGCCGCGGAGATGCGCAAGCTGGCGGAGAACGTGTCCGCGTCCGCGCGAGACATCGCCCGCATCGTGGAGAAGGTGCAGGACTCCGGCGAGGAGGCCGCGTCCAAGGCCCGCGTGGGCATGGCGACGAGCGACCGGGGCGTGGAGGTGGCGGAGCAGGCCTCCTCCGTCTTCCTGCGCATCGTGGAGCTGGCGCGCGGCACCAGCGAGGCGGCGCGGCAGATCACCATCGCCACCCGTCAGCAGCGCCAGTCCAGCGAGCAGGCGGTGCAGGGGGCCCGCAACGTGGCGGACCTGGTGAAGCAGGGCGTGGACGCCACCGGCCGCACCACCCGCATCGCCCAGGACCTGCAGGCCGTGGCCGAAGGGCTCACCGCCGTCACGAGCCGCTTCAAGGCCCAGCAGCCCCGGCCCTGAGCCCTACACCGCGCGGGCCGACGCCGCGCGGGCGCGCAGCTTCTGGAACAGCTCCAGGGGCATGGCCGCCACGCCCAGGCGGTGGTCGGGCGCCACCGCCTCGCCGTGGAAGTCGCTGCCGAAGGTGGGCACCAGGTCGAACTCCGCCGCGAGCGCCAGGTACTTCTGCCGCACCGCGGGGTTGTGGTCCATGCTGAGGACCTCCAGGCCCGCGAGGCCCGCCTTCGCCAGCGCTTGGATCTCCGGGCGCTCCATCTTGGAGGAGCCGGGGTGGGCGAGCGTGGCCGTGCCGCCCGCACCGCGGATGAGCCGGATGGCCTCCGCGCCGTCCAGCTTGAAGCGCTCCACCCACGCCGCGCGGCCCGTGCCCAGGAAGCGGTCGAACGCGGCCTTCACGTCCACGCACCAGCCCTGATCCACCAGCACCCGCGCCAGGTGGGGCCGCCCCAGCTGCGCGTCCCCCGCCACCTTGCGCACCTGCTCCATGCGCACCGGGAAGCCCAGCTCCCGCAGGCGGGCCACCATGGCCTCCATGCGCTGGGTGCGCTCGTCCCGCAGCCGGTCCGCGAAGCGCGACAGGTCCGGGTCCTCCGGGCGCAGGAAGTGGCCCAGGATGTGGGCCTCCTTGCCGTAGACGAAGGCGGACAGCTCGATGCCGGGCACCAGCTCGACGCCGTGCGCGGCGGCGGCCGCCTCCGCCTCGCGGAGCCCCGCCACCGTGTCGTGGTCCGTCACGGCCAGGACGGTGACGCCCGCGGCGGCGGCTCTCGCCACCAGCTCCGAGGGCGGGTACTGGCCGTCACTGGCGGTGGTGTGGGAATGCAGGTCGATCACGGCTGGAAGACCCTCCGGGGGCGGCGAGGCGGGCACTCTTACGCCATCTGCCCATGGGAAGGGGCCGGAAGAGCGGACCCTGTGTGAATCCGCACGGCGGCGGTTTTGTTCCTGTCCGGTGGCGGCCCCGCCGGCAGGGGAGGGGCTGAAGGCGGGCTCCCCTTGGCAGGCGGGGGGTGTTAGATCGCCGCGCCATGGCCAAGACCCCGACCCCGAAGAAGTCCTCCCTTCGCGCCGCCTACGCGAACGCGCGCAAGGCGGATCCGCGCCCCATCACCGGCAAGGAGAAGCCGGCGGAGCTGCTCGCGCACGCGTTCAGCGCCTACGTGGGCCGGCAGGAGCGCACCGCGTTCGAGCTGATGCAGCAGTCCGTGCAGCAGGACGCGTCCATCTTCCTCACGCTGTCCGGCGCCATGACGCCCGCGGGCCTGCACCAGTCCTGCCTCATCCCGCTGGTGGAGAAGGGCATCATCTCCGCCATCACCACCACGGGCGCCAACCTCTACCACGACGCCCACCGCATCATCGGCCACGGCATCCGCGAGGTGAACCCCAACGCGGGCGACCTCCAGTACCGCCTGGCGCGCATCATCCGCATCTACGACCTGGGCTTCTGGGAGGAGGCGCTGCTCGACACCGACCGCCTCTTCTCCGCCATCCTCCGGCAGCCGCAGTTCCAGCGGAAGATGACCACCCCGGAGTTCCACTACCTCCTGGGCAAGGCCATCCACGGCATCGAGAAGCAGCTGGGCGTGAAGCAGCCGTCGCTCTTGTCCACCTGCTACAAGCACGGCGTGCCCATCTGGGTGGGCGCGGTGCAGGACGGCTCCATCTTCCTCAACGTCGTGAAGCTGAAGCGCCTGCTGGGTGACGAGTTCAAGTTCGAGCTCGACATCAACGACGACGTCTATTCCATGGCCGCCATGCAGCACTACTGCCGCCACCACGGGAGCGGGAAGCTGGCCATCTGGATCCTGGGCGGCGGCGTGCCCAAGAACTACACGCTCCAGGGCGAGCCGCTGTTGGATCAGATCCTCAACGTCCCCACGTCGGGCTTCGACATCGACGTGCAGTTCTGCGTGGACCCGGTGGACAACGGCGCGCTGTCCAGCTGCCCTGCCGGCGAGGGCCACACCTGGGGCAAGGTGTCCGTGGAGGCGGTGGAGACGGGCTCCATGTACGTGCACTGCGACGTGACGGCGGTGTTCCCCTGGCTCACGCACGCGCTGTTCAGCGAGCCCAAGAACAAGCGCAAGCCCATGCGTCTGATGGACAAGATGGACGACGCGGTGAAGTTCCTGGACGCGGACGTCAAGAAGCGCAGCAAGTCCCTGATGAAGACGCTGGACTGGAGCGTCGAGGACGCCGAGCCCTCCTCCGAGGAGGACGCGAAGTCCCACGACGCCTTCGTCCGTTAGCGCGCAGTCCTTCCACCCAAGGCCCCAAGTCCCAAGGAGACGGTGATGAGTCAGCAGCCCGCGACCGGTGTGGTGATGTCCCTGGTCAGTGCCCCCCAGCTGAAGACGCAGGTCACGCACGGCCCGTCCGGCGCGACGCTGCCCACGGAGGCGCCGAAGGACAACGGCGGCACCGGCGGCAGCTTCTCCCCCACGGACCTGGTGGCCACCGCGCTGATGTCCTGCGTCGTGACGACCATGCACCTCATGGCCGGCAAGGAGGGCTTCACCCTGGGCGAGGTGCGCGCGTCGGTGGAGAAGCGGATGACTCCGCCGCCGCGCAAGATTGGCGAGCTGGTGCTGTCCATCCTGATGCCAGCCGGCCTCACGAAGGACCAGCGCACCCTGCTGGAGAAGATCGCCCACGAGTGCCCCGTGGCGCGCAGCCTCCACCCGGATGTGAAGGTGACGACGTCGTTCGGCTATCCGGACTGAAGCGGCCGTGAAGGGGCTCGGGGGGCCGCCTGCCCTCCAAGTCCCGCTGACGTCGTGCGGCAAGCGGTCGCCGTGCCCACCCTCCTGAGGTCATCGGATGCCTCGGAGGAGGGGCTCGCGGCATGAATGTGAAGCGACTGGGCATCTACCTCAACGATCACCTGCTGGGCTCCACCGTGGGCCTGGACCTCGCGAAGCGGACGGAGCGCGAGAACCGCAGCAACCCGGTGGGCCAGTACCTGGCCACGCTCATTCCGTTGCTGGAGCAGGACCGTGCCACGCTGCTCACGGTGATGGCCGCCCTGGAGGTCCGGGTGGATCCGCTCAAGGTGGGCGGCGCCTGGCTGGCGGAGAAGCTGTCGCGGCTGAAGCTCAACGGCTCCTGGCTGCGCTACTCACCGTTGAGCCGGCTGGTGGAGCTGGAGGGGCTGTGCGTGGGCTCCCACGGGCGGGTGTCCCTGTGGAGGACCCTGGAGCGGATGTCCGCCAGGGAGCCGCGCCTGGCGCGGTTCGACTTCGTCTTCCTGGCCGAGCGCGCCGACGGGCAGCTGGAGACGCTCCAGACGCTGCGGCTGCGCTCGACGGATGCCGCGTTCAGCGACACGTCCGTCGAGACCGGCGAAGCGGCACCGGTCCCGGCGGAGGCTTGAGGCGTCAGTGGCTTCAGGTCCCCGAGGGCGAGACGGGGTTGCGCGTCCCGGTGTCCGGCCCGGGCAGCAGGCGCAGCTGGCTGGCGGAGGTGAACGTCGCGTCCACCTCGCGCTCCAGGTACGTGTAGCCGGACAGGCCGTCTTCGTAGACGCGCAGCAGGTTGCGCGACTCGTCCAGGGTGATGCGCCCCTGGCGCAGCGCCAGCTCCGTGAACTTGCGCAGCTTCGCGACGAGGTCGTCCTTGTTGTAGCTCACGTAGTTGAGCACTTCCGTCACCGTGTCCCCGGCGACGACGTGGTCAATCAGGTAGCCGCCGCCCGGCGCCAGCGACACCTGCACCGTGTGCGTGTCCCCGAAGAGGTTGTGCAGGTCGCCCAGGATCTCCTGGTACGCGCCCACCAGGAAGATGCCCAGGTAGTAGTCGTCGCTGTTGAGCGCGTGCAGCTCCAGCGCGTCCTTCACCTCGCGCTTGTCGATGAAGTGCTCGATCTTCCCGTCCGAGTCGCAGGTGATGTCCGCCAGCGTCGCGCGCCGGGTCGGCTTCTCCGCCAGGCGGTGGATGGGCATCATCGGGAAGAGCTGATCAATGGCCCACGAGTCCGGCAGCGACTGGAACACGGAGAAGTTGCAGAAGTAGGTGTCCGACAGCTGCTTCTCCAGGACCTCCAGCTCCTCCGGAATCTCCCCGGCCTCGCGCGCCACGCGCAGGATCTTGTGGCAGATGGCCCAGTAGAGGTTCTCCGCCGCCACGCGCTGCTCCAGCGACAGGTGGCCCAGGGAGAACAGCTGGAGGCTCTCCTCCTTGGCGTCCTGCGCGTCGTGGAAGGCCTCGATGACGTTCTTGTTCGTCACCTCGCGGAAGGTGGACCAGAGGTTGCGCACCACGGAGGGCGCCTTCTCATCCACCTTGTCGGGCGTGTGGGACGGGTCGAACTCGCTGGTGCCCAGCACGTCCACCACCAGCACGGCGTGGTGCGCGACCACGGCGCGGCCGGACTCGGAGACGAGCGTGGGGTGCGGCACGCCCGCGCGGTCGCACGCCTCCATCACGCCGAAGACGACGTCGTTGGCGTACTCCTCCGTCGTGTAGTTCATGGAGGAGGCGAAGTTCGTCTGGGAGCCGTCGTAGTCCACGCCCAGGCCGCCGCCCACGTCCAGGTACTTCAGCGGCGCGCCCTGGCGCGCCACCTCCACGTAGAAGCAGCCCACCTCGCGCAGCGCGTTCTTCACGTTGCGGATGTTGGAGATCTGGCTGCCCAGGTGGAAGTGCAGCAGCTCGAAGGAGGAGAGCAGGCCCGCGTCCTTCATGAAGCCGATGCAGGACATCAGCTCCGACGAGGACAGGCCGAACTTGGAGCGGTCACCGCCGGACGCCTCCCACTTGCCGGCGCCGCGCGTGGACAGCTTCACGCGCATGCCCAGCCGCGGGGTGATGCCGGTGCGGCGCGCCACCTCCGCGATGAGGGGCAGCTCGCTGGGCTTCTCCACCACGAGGATGACGTTGCGGCCCAGGCGCGAATAGAAGAGCGCCGTCTCGATGTACTCCTCGTCCTTGTAGCCGTTGCAGATGACGAGCGCGTCCTCGCTGTCCAGGAGCGCCATCACCGCGAGCAGCTCCGGCTTGCTGCCGGCCTCCAGGCCGTAGGTGTGCTCCTTGCCCGCCTCGATGATGGTCTCCACCACGTAGCGGTGCTGGTTCACCTTGATGGGGTACACGCCCCGGTACAGGCCCTTGTAGCCCTGATCCGCGATGGCCTTCTTGAACGCGTTGTTCAGGTGCACCACGCGGTGGCGCAGCACGTCCGTGAAGCGCAGGAGCAGCGGCAGGCCGATGCCCCGGCGGCGGACCTCGTCCACCAGCTCCTTGAGGTCCATGCTCGGAGCGGCGGGCCCGTCCGGGTGGACGCACACGTGGCCCTTGTCGTTGATGCCGAAGTAGGGCGAGCCCCAGTTGCGGATGCCGTACAGCTCGTGGGCATCGGCCAGGGTCCAGCGGTGCTGAGGGGAGGGAGCGGCCATCGTTGTTTCGTGCCTCCGGTGGAGCGCGCGGCGGGGGTGGAAACTCCCATGAACACGGGAGGGGGGCCGGACTATCGGAAACGCCCCATCCATTCAATAGCCGCCTGTTCCCAGGGCAGGCAGGCGAGCAGGGGCACCAGGCGGGCCCCTGGCCCTGGTGGGCCGGCCAGCATCCAATTCCTACCCTTCCATCCAAGCAGCGCAGGGAGGCCGGGTGGAGAGAAGGGGAGGGTACATGGAGTCGTCCGCACGCAGGGAAGAGGCAGCGCCACTGACCCCGCGGGAGATCTTCGAACGGTTGGATCGCTATGTCATCGGTCAGGACGCCGCGAAGCGAGCGGTGGCCATCGCCGCGCACAACCACCTCAAGCGAGTCCAGGCGCGGCGGATGCGCCGGCAGTCCCTCATCAAGAAGTCCAACATCCTGCTCATCGGTCCCACGGGCAGCGGCAAGACGCACATCGCGCGCAACCTGGCGGAGATCCTCCACGTCCCGTTCACCACCGTGGACGCCACCGAGTACACGGAGGCGGGCTACTACGGGAAGGACGTGGAGGTGATGGTGTCCGACCTGCTCTTCAAGGCGAACCACTCCGTGGAGGACACCCAGCGGGGCATCATCTTCATCGACGAGGTGGACAAGATCGCCCGCCGCACCCAGGGCGCCCGCAACGGCGCGGGCAGCCGCGACATCGGCGGCGAGGGCGTGCAGCAGGCGCTCCTCAAGCTCCTGGAGGGGCGCGAGGTGCACGTGCCCATGAATGTCACGCAGGCGTGGAACAAAAGTGACTTCGTGCAGGTGGACACGCGCGACATCCTCTTCATCTGCGCGGGCACGTTCAGCGACCTGCACGACTACGGCGACGAGGGCGGCCGCGCCATGGGCTTTGGCGCGGACACGTTGGGCGCGAAGCGCAAGGAGAAGCGCATCTCCACCAAGCAGCTGGTGGACTTCGGGATGATGGCGGAGTTCCTCGGCCGCATGCCGGTGATGGTGCAGCTGGAGCGGCTGGGCGAGTCCGACCTCCTGCGCGTGCTCACCGAGCCGCCGGATGCCATCACCCGCGAGTTCAAGGAGCTCTTGTCCCTGGACGAGATTGAATTGGAGTTCCCGGAGAGCGGCCTGCGCGAGGTGGTGCGCTACTCCATGTCGCGTGGGCTGGGGGCTCGCGGCCTGCGCTCCATCCTGGAGCACGTGATGTCGGACATCATGTTCGAGGCGCCGGAGAAGCGTCACCGCCAGGTGACGGTGGACGCGGAGTTCGTGAAGGCGCGGCTCGCGGCGCTGGACGACGTGGAGCTCAACGCCTAGCGGGCGAGGGCTTCTCGGAGGCCCGGGCGGCGGCGCCCAGCCGTGCCGCCGCCTGCGGATCCTGGATGAGCTGGAGGACCGCGTCGTTTCGCAAGAGGGCCTGCGTGTCGCCGCGCTCCAGCGCGTCCTGCAGGTCCTGACGTGACAGCGCGAGCTGGAAGCGCGGATCCTTGCGCAGCGCCTTGAAGGCCGGGTCGTCCTGGAGCTTCTTCGCCTTGGCGGGGTCGTGCGCGGCCTGGGCCACGCGGACCAGGTCTTCCAGGGGCGCGAACTGCGTCATCTCGAAGAGGTTGAAGCGGCGGGACAGGTCGAAGGCGACGGAGTCCTTGGGGGCCACGCCCATGCGCTTGCCGGCGACGATGACGTGCTGCTCCATGAAGGTGAGCGCGCTCAGGCACACCCAGAACAGCGCGGCCATCTTCCCGCCGCCGAGGATGAAGCCCAGGGAGCGGTCCAGCCCGCGCTCGTCCGGATCCTTCCCGGAGAGGAAGCGCAGGAGCAGCGCGCCCAGCGCGTAGCGCACGGTGAGCCACGTGACGACGAAGAGCAGCACCGTGCCGAACAGCGTGCCGATGAGCAGCGGCGAGCCCAGCGCGACGGCGAGCTTGGGCGCGACGACGGGCGCGAGCTTGCGCGAGACGAAGTAGCCCGCCGCGAGCCCCACGGAGTTGGCCACCTGCCGGGCGGCGCCGGAGAGGGCGCCGAGGATGCCGAAGAACAGCACCATGCCCAGGAGGATGAGGTCGATGACCATGCGGTGGGCTCCTGGGGGCCGCTAGCGGATCTTGAACGAGGAGTCGCCCTTGGCCTTGTCCGCGGTCTGCTTCTGCGCCTCCGCGAGGGCTTCCTTGTAGCGGGCGTTGGATGGCTCGTAGGTGAGCGCCATCTTGAGGTTGCGCTCCGCGGCGGACGGGTTGCTGGCCTCCAGGTCCTTCTGGGCCTGCGCGTAGAACTGGCGGCCCTTGGGGTGGGTGCCGATCTGCTCCTCCTGCTCCTTCTTCGCGGCGGCCTTGGTCTCGGCCTCGGAGGCGTCGGTGAAGCGCAGCTTCTGCGCGCGGTCCGGGCCGGCGATGTCCGTGAGGTACTTCTTGCGCTTGGTGTCGTCGCGCAGGACGTAATAGGCCTCGGTGACGCGCTTGTAGAGCTCGTTCACCTGGTCCTTGAGGCCCTTGGACTCCAGGTGGAAGAAGCGGTCCGGGTGGTAGACGCGGCTCTCCTTGTAGAAGGCCTTCTTGATGTCGCTGGGGCCGGCGGCGCGCTCCAGGCCGAGCACCTCGAAGTAGTCCATCTGGTCGAGCTTCGCGCAGCGCGACTCCAGGTCCGCGAGCTGCTCCGGGCTGAGGGCCGGGCCTCCCGCGGCGGCGGGCGGCGGCGGGGGCATGTTGGCGGCGGCGGGAGGACGGGGCGGGGCCACGGGCGGTGGCGTCAGCGGACGGGCGGATCCAGCGGGCGCGAGCGCGGGCAGGGACGTGGTGGGGCGGTTGCCAGGACGCGGCGGCGCGGCAGTCGCCGGAGCGATGGGCGGGACCACCTGGCCCACGGCGAGCACCGGAGGCGGAGTCGGGGTGACGGCGGGCGGGTTGAGCCGGGGCGCGACGGGTGGCGGCGTCACCGGGCCCACGGTGGGAGGAGACCGGGAACCCGCGGGCGGTGACGGCGGGCGGGCCGTGGGCGCCGCGGGGATCAACGGCTGCATCGTCGGCACGATCGCGGGACCGCGGCCCATGGGCGGAGGCGTCGCCATGGGCGCGACGCCGGGCATCGCCGGAGGCGTCGCGGTCGAAGCGCTCGCGGCGGGCGGGACGACCGGCGCGATGCGAGGCATCGACGCGGGGGCCACGGGAGGCGTCACCGCGCCCACGGTGGGCGTCGCGGTGGTGGGCCGGGCACCGGCGGGAACTTGAGGCGGCGTCACCGCGGCGACAGTGGGGACCGCTGGGGCCTGGGGCGGGGGCACCGCACCGACGGCCGGAATCGCGGTCACGGTCGCACGGGCACCCGTGGGTGTTGCGGGGCCTTGCGGCGGAGTCACCGCACCGACGGCCGGAATCGCGGTCACGGTCGCGCGAGCGCCCGTGGGCGTTGCCGGTGCTTGCGGCGGAGTCACCGCACCGACGGCCGGAATCGCGGTCACGGTCGCGCGAGCGCCCGTGGGCGTTGTTGGAGCCACCGCGCCGGCCGCGGGAGTCACCGCGGAGGGACGTGAGGTGGCGGGCGTGGCCGGCCCTTGCGGCGGTGCCACCGCGCCCACCGCGGGCATCGCCGGCACGGTGGGCCGGGTCTGCGCGGTCGTCACGGGTGGGGGCGACGCGACGCCAACGGACGGGATTCCTTGCGCCATGGGCCGTGCCACGGCGGGCGCGTTCGCGGGGGCGCTGCCAGGCGGTGTGCCACGCGGCGAGGCCCCTATGGGCGTGAGTCCCGCGGGTGTCGGTCGCGGCGGGGCTCCACTCGCGGGCGCGACGGACGGCACTCCGCTGGCTGAAGCGGGCCGAGCCGTTGCCGGAGCCATGGGAGGAACGCCGCCCGCTGGAGCGGCCTGCGCGGTTGCTGGAGCCACCGAAGGAACCTGGCCCGACGCGGGCCGTGCGGTCGCGGGAGCCACCGAAGGCACCTGGCCCGACGCGGGCCGTGCCGTCGCCGGAGCCACGGGCGGAACGCCGCCCGCCGCCGGAGCCACCGAAGGCACCTGACCCGACGCGGGCCGCGCAGCCGCAGGCGGCGGAGTGGCGTGGGCCGCGGGGGCCGCTCCCGGTGGCTTGGGCGGAGCCGCGGTGGGCGGCCGGGGCGCCGTGGGCGGCACGGCCGGGGGCACGGCGGCCGTCACCCGGGGCAGGGCGGGCGTCGCCGGGCGCGCGGGGGCCGGGGGCGCGGCGGGCCCTGGCGGCGCGCCAGAGTTCGGATCAGAAGGCTCGGACATCGGCGGTGCCTAGCTGGCCACGGCGGGCAGGTCGCTGTTGTGGCCCGCGAGCCGCGTGTTGCGGTTCGACTGGATCGACTGCTGGATGTCCGCCTCCGTCATGCCGGACGACAACGTGATTGTCGTGGACGTCTTCTGACCCGTCTCCACGTCGCACGCGGACACGTTCACCAGACCGTCCGTGTTGATCTCGAACGTCACTTCGATCTTCACCTCGCCGCGATACCCGATGCGGAAGCCCGAGAACTCGAACTCGCCCAGCATCTCGCACTCCTCGGCGCGGTTGGACTCACCCTGGTACACGCGGATCTTCACCTTCTCCTGCCCGTCGCGGCTGGTGGTGAAGGTCTTCGACCGGTCGATGGGCACCGGCGTGTTCTTGTCGATGATCTTCTCCGTGTACCCACCCACGGTGCCAATCCGCAGCGTCAGCGGCGTGACGTCCACCAGGAACGTCTCCGTCTTGCTGTCCAGAAGCGCGTGCGACTGGAGCGCCGCGCCCATGGCCACGACCTGATCCGGGTTGATGCCCTCCAGCGGCTCCCGCTGGAAGTAGTGCTTCACCGAGTTGCGGATGATGGGCAGCCGCGTGGGCCCGCCCACCAGGATGACCGCGTCGATGTCCGCCGCCGTCAGCCGCGCGCTCTGGAGCGCCTCGTCGCAGACCTTGAACGTGCGCTGCACCAAGTCCATCACCATCCGGTTGAACTGGTCCTGGTTGAGCGTGTTGCGCAGGTCCATCACGTTGCCGTTGGCGTCCTGGCAGATGCCCTGGCAGAGGATGTCCGCGGTGCCGTACTGGCCCACGTCGATCTTCGCCTTCTCCGCCGCGTCCTTCAGCATCTGCAGGCAGTACTTGTTCTGCCGGAGGTCCAGCCGCGTGCGGTTGAGGAAGTCGTCCGCCATCCACGTCATGATGCGGTCGTCGAAGTCGTCGCCGCCCAGGTACGTGTCACCCGCCGTGGCCAGCACCTCGAAGACGTCCTTGCCAATCTCCAGGATGGACACGTCGAACGTGCCGCCGCCCAGGTCGTAGACGACGACGCGCTGGTTGACGTCCCGGCCGAACCCATAGGCCAGCGCCGCCGCGGTGGGCTCGTTGAGGATGCGCAGCACCTCCAGCCCCGCGATGCGGCCCGCGTCCTTCGTCGCCTGGCGCTGGTTGTCGTTGAAGTACGCGGGGACGGTGATGACCGCCTTGTGGACCTCGCGGCCCAGGTACGTCTCCGCGACGGCCTTCATCTCCTTGAGCACCAGCGCGGAGATCTCCGGCAGCGAATAGCTGCGGTCCCGCACGCCGATGCGCACCGAGTTGTTCTCGCCCTCGACGATGCGGTACGGCATCACCGCCTGGGCCTTCTTCACCTCGTCGGAGAAGTAGTACCGGCCGATGAGACGCTTGGCCGAATAGACCGTGTTCTCCGGGCTGGTGATGATGTTCTTCTTCGCCGCGTTGCCTACCAGCACGGAGCCTTCCTCCAGGAAGGACACGCACGAGGCATGCGTCGTCTCGCCCCACTCGTTGGGGATGACCGTGGGCTGGCCCTCATGCACGACGGACACGCACGAATACGACGTGCCCAGGTCGATGCCGATTGCGATGTCGTCCGCCATTCCGTCTCCGGTGAAGACCTGCACCCCGGCCCCTCCTGGAAGAGGGCCGCCGGGAAGCGCCCGGAGGTTAGGCGCCACGCTCCGGGGTGTCAATTCAATGACTGAGCAAATGCCAGCCATTTCAAGGGCTTAGCGCCAGAGCAGGGGAGCGGGTTGGGAACGATGAACCTGGGTCCCATGGACCTTATCCCTTCAGGGGAAGGGGGGTTTCACCATGTCCGCCATCCTCGCCGCCCTGTCCTCGGACCCCAACCTGCTGCGCTGTGAGCTGCACCGGCTGACCGGGAAGGTCGTCCTCCGCTCGGAGGCACGGGCCAACGCCCTGGGGGTGGGGACCTATGCCCAGGAGGAGGTGCTCCTGCGCCGCCTGGCGCCGGACCGGGACCTCACCCTGGACGACCTGGCGCCCCCGCACGAATCCGAGGCCGTGCTCTTCCACGCGGGCCGGCTGCCGCCGGGCCTGTCGCCCGAGGAGAACACCCAGCCGTTCCGGGCGCGCCACTGGCTGTTCGCCCACCAGGGGCCGCTGCCGGACTTCGAGCCCCTGCGCGCCCTGCTGCTGCAGCGCGTGCCGGAGCACCTCCAGCGGCAGGTGCGCGGCTCCACCGACAGCGAGCTCCTCTTCGCCCTGTTCCTCACGAACCTGCGCAAGCTGGGCCGCACGGATGACCCGCGCCTGGAGCCCGGCGTCGCGGGCCGCGTGCTGCGCGACACCGTGCGAGAGGTGGAGGCCGCGCTCGTCCAGGTGGGGCAGGTGCGCACGCCGCCGCTCAACATGGTGGCCACCAACGGCGCCGTGCTGCTCGCCACCCGCCGGGGCGAGGCCCCGCTGTACTACACGCGCCTGGAGGGCACCGGGGAGTGCTCGCACTGCGGCGTGGACACGACCACGCCGGAGACGCACCCGGAGGTGGGCGCGCACCGCCGCCGCCGCACGGTGGTGGTGGCCAGCCACGTCACGCGCACGAATGGCTGGGTGGAGCTGCCGCAGGGCACGACGCTGACGGTGGGCGCGGACCTCCAGGTCGGCCACCTGCCGCCGGAGTGACCGCGGCGCTACGGGCCGCCGAAGAAGGAGACCTCCAGGAAGCGCACGTACAGGTTGCAGGCGGCGTGGAAGAGGGAGCAGCCGATGATGGTACCCGTGCGCTCGCGCATCCAGCCGAAGAGGAGCGCGGGGAAGAACACCGCCAGCCGCCACGTCTGGAAGATGGCCAGGTGGCCCAGCGCGAAGAGGAGCGCCGTCACCCAGAAGGCGCGTCCCAGCCGGGCGCCCAGCACCACTCGCCCCTGGGGCCACGCGTCTCGCAGGCGGGCCTGGAGGTAGCCCCGGTAGAAGAACTCCTCCGGCAGGGCCACGACGAAGAGCTGATCAATCATCCACTCGCCGAAGCGCGGGGGCAGGCGGGGCTGGAAGTGGCCCTCGCCGATGATGGGCGTCAGGTGGTGCGCGAGCGCGGGTGGCAGGTGCGGCACCACCTGCACGAAGGCCGCGAAGCCCGCGAAGAACAGCGGCCCCACGATGGCGCACATCACCAGGAACAGGCGCAGGTCCTGCTTCCACGCGCGCAGTGTGAGGCCGTAGTCGCGGTAGTCCTCGTCGCGCCAGCGCATGGGGATGAGCGGCAGGTAGAGGAAGCCCACCGTGGCCACCAGCTTGGGCACGCTGGTGCCCCCGGCGATGAGGAACGCCACGATGATGCCCAGGAAGCCCAGCGCCCAGAGGCCCATCGCCTCCTGCACCGCGCTCAGCTTGAACGGCGGCCCCGCGGGACGGCTCATGGCGCGTCCACCGAGGCGAGCTCCGCCTTCACCGCGGAGAGCGGCAGGGCGCGGGCGCCCCGGCCGCGGCGCTCGACGACGACGCCCACCAGCCGCCCGTCGCCGTCATACAGCGGGCTGCCGGGCACGAGCGTGAGGTCCACGTCGAAGAACGGCGCGGGGGCGTCCTTCGCCACGGCCGCCTTGGGCGTGTCCCGCTGCCCCTTCTTGCGCGCGGGCAGGACGCCCACCACCCAGCGGCCCGCGAGCCCCTCCGGCGCCAGCCGCACGGGCGCCGCGGGCCACGTGCCCTGGGGGCCCGCCACCACCGCGACCTGGAGCGCCGCGCTGGAGAGCACCACGCGCGCCGTCAGGGTGTTGCCCTCATGCACCACCTGGGCGGAGTCCGGGCCCACGTGCGACGCGGCGGTGAGCACCTGGCCGTCCGCTCCCACGATGATGCCGGGGCCCGCGTGCTGGGGCCCGCGCACGCGCACCGACGAACGGGTGTGCAGCTCCAGCACGCGCTGGAGGTCCGCGCGCGACGGACGAGGCTCGGCGCCGGCCGGGGTGGGCCAGGCCAGGAGGAGGCAGAGGAGGGCGGGGACGAGGAGGGGCGGGCGGAACATCTTCGCGCCCGCGAGCCTATCAGCGCTCCCGCAGGGCGGCGAGGAAGCTCTCCGCGGACCGGGTGTTGAGGATGTCCTGCTTGCGCGCCCAGCCGCGCCGCGCCGTGGCCACCGCGAAGGCCAGGTTCTTCAGGTCCTCCTGGCGGTGCGCGTCGCAGCTCACCACCAGCTTCACCCCTCGCCGCACGGCCTGCCGCACGTACTCGGACTTGATGTCCAGGCGCGCCGGCTTGCCGTTGATCTCCACCGCGACCCCGCGCTCCCGTGCGCGCTCCAGCACCTCCTCCATTCGGAGGGCGTAGGGCTCCCGGCTCTGGATGAGGCGGCCGGTGGGGTGTCCCAGGATGTGCAGGTGCGGGTTGTCCAGCGCGGCCAGCACCCGGCGCGTCATCTGGTCCTCGTCCATGGAGTGGCGCACGTGGATGGAGGCGATGACGACCTCCAGCTGCTCCAGCACGCTGTCCGCGTAGTCCAGCGCCCCTGATTCGAGGATGTCCACCTCGATGCCCTTGAGCAGCCGCATGCCGGGCACCGCCGCGTTCACGCGGTCGATCTCCTCCCACTGCCGCTTGAGGTCATCCACCTTGAGGCCGCCCGCGTGGATGGCCGCCTCGCTGTGCTCGGTGACGGTGAGGTACTTGAGCCCCAGCGCCTTGGCCGCGCGCGCCATCTCCTCCAGCGTGTTGCGGCCGTCGGACCAGGTGCTGTGCGCATGCACCGCGCCCTGCACGTCCTCGAGCGTCACCAGGTCCTCCGGCAGCTTCCCGGCCCGCGCGGCCTCCACCTCGCCATTGTCCTCGCGCAGCTCCGGCGGCACCTCCTGCATGTCCAGGAGCCGGTACAGCGCCGCCTCATCGGGGACGGGGACCTTGGTGCCGTCCTCGCGGTGCACGCCCCACTCGGAAATCTTGAGGCCCTTCTCGTGGCCCAGGTTGCGCAGCCGGATGTGGTGCGCCTTGGAGCCGGTGAAGTGGTGCAGCGCGGTGGCGAAGTCCTCGTCCGGCAGCACGCGCAGGTCCACCTGGAGATCTCCCTGCACCATGCGCACGGAGCACTTGCTGTCGCCCTTGCCAATCACCGTGGCCACGCCCGGCGCGTTCGCGAGCGCGTCCAACACCGGGCCGGCCTCCTTCGCGGACGCGATGAGGTCCACGTCGGCCACGGTCTCCGCGCGCCGGCGCACGCTGCCGCCCAGGCTCGCGCGCACCACGCCCGGGGCCTGGCGGATCAGCTCCAGCAGTCCTTCCGCGATGGGGAGCGCTTCGCCCAGCAGCTTCCGCTCGCCCCTGGCGCGCCGGTACACCGCGATGCCGTCCAGGAGCTTCGCCTCGCTCCTGGCGCCAAAGCCCTTGAGCTCCCGCACGCGGCCGTCGCGGCAGGCGCGCTCCAGGTCCTCGACGCTGCCGACCTGGAGCTCACTCCACAGGGCGGCCACCTTCTTCGGCCCCACGTCCGGCAGCTTCATCAGCTCCAGCAGGCCGGCAGGGAACCGGGCCTTCAGCTCCTCGAAGGCCGTCATGCGGCCGGTCGTCACCAGCTCGGTGAGCTTGTCGGCGAGCCCCGGGCCGATGCCCTGGAGCTCCTGCAGGCGGCCCTCGGCGACGACGGCGCCCAGGTCCTGCGGCAGGTTGGCGATGCGGTCCGCGGCGATGTCATAGGCGCGGACGCGAAAGCCGCTCTGCCCCTGGAGCTGGAGCAAGAGGGACATGTCCCGGAGGACCTGGGCAACGGCCGCCTTGTCGGTGAGCACGGCGGTGGAGGGTGTCACGTCGGGAGTCACGGTCGGGAAATTAATGCCGGGGGAACAGGGGTGCAGGCCCGCACGGGTTGTGGGAAAAGGAACGCAATGACGAAGATCAAGCTGGGCCCCGCGGACTTCGCCGAGAGGGAGATGCGGGGTTACGAAATCGGCAAGCGCAACGTCTGCATCGCGAAGATCCACGGCCGCTACAAGGGCCTCGACGACTGGTGCAACCACGCGGGGTGTCTGCTGTCGGGCGGACGCCTGGAGGACAACATGGTCGTGTGCCCCTGCCATGAGGTCGGCTTCGACATGGACACAGGCAAGAACGCGACCTCTCCCGGCGTCTGTGATGACCAGCCGACGGTGCAGCTCGCGGTCGAGGACGGGAATCTCGTCGTCGACCTGCCGGACGTCTGAGCCTCCTCGCCCCGCCCCCCTTCTTCAGGAGCGTCCACCATGGGACACGACGGACACGAACACGACCATGACCCCGGTCATGGCCACGGCCATCACCATCATCACCACGGCCATTCTCACGACCACGGGCACTCGCACGACCACGGGCACTCGCACGACCACTCGCATGACCATGACCACGGGCATTCGCACGAAGGCTCGGCGGTGGCGGCGGAGCACAAGTCGCGCGCGCCCGTGCACGTCAGCGCGTTCGTGGTGACGTGCTCGGACAGCCGGGACGCGTCGCACGACCGCAGCGGGAAGGACCTGCGCGACGGTCTGTCCGCCGCGGGGCACACCGTCGCCGGGCACGCGGTGGTGAAGGATGATCCGGAGGCCATCCGGGGCGCGCTCGCGCAGGCGCAGGCGGCGGGGGCCCGCGCGGTGCTCTTCACGGGCGGCACGGGCATTGGCCGCCGCGATTGCACGGTGGAGACGCTGCGCGCGCTCTTCGAGAAGGAGCTGCCCGGCTTCGGCGAGCTGTTCCGCATGCTGTCGTTCCAGCGCATCGGCAGCCCCGCGATGATGTCTCGCGCCACGGCGGGCACGTACCAGGGGATGATCCTCTTCGCGCTGCCGGGCTCGCCCCAGGCGGTGAAGCTGGCGCTGGACGCGCTCATCCTCCCGGAGCTGGGCCACGCGGTGCGCGAGCTCACGCGTTAGGATTGGACTGGAAGGACGCGGCCTGGCGCCGCGTTCCCACCGACACGTGAAAGCCCGTGAGACGAAGAAGCGCCGGGCCGCGCATCCCGGCTTGAGCGCCCAGGCGGCCGACCGCCTGCGCCCCCGCCTGGATGCCTTCCTGGCGTCCACGGATCAAACCGCGCGTATCGGGTTCGACCCGGTGGAGTTCCCCCACCGCTACACGGATCCACGCGACGTGGAGGTCAGCGCGCTGCTCGCGGCGGCGCTGGCCTACGGGCGCGCGGACCTCTTCCGCCCGAAGGTGGACGCGCTCCTCAGACAGATGGGCCCGTCGCCCGCGGCCTTCGTGCGCGCGCTGGAGGTGAAGGGCGCGAAGGCGCTGCTCACGGGCTTCGTGTACCGCTTCAACGTGGGCACCGACCTGGCCGTGCTCCTCATGGGCATGGGCCGGGCGCTGCGCGAGCACGGCAGCCTGGAGGCCCTCTTCGTCCAGGGCTGGAAGGCGAACGGCACGCTCCACGGGGCGCTCGCGGCCTTCACCGCGGCGCTGCGGGACGTGCCCATGGACGCGCTTCGCCAGGCGCTGGGACCGGAGCGGGGGCTGCATCACCTGTTGCCCTCGCCGCTGGGACCGGGGGCCGCGAAGCGCCTCAACCTGTATCTGCGCTGGATGGTGCGCGGGCCGGACGCGGTGGACTTCGGCATCTGGAAGCAGGTTCCACCGTCGGTGCTGCTCGTGCCGCTGGACACGCACATCGGCCGCATGGCGCTGAACCTGGGGCTCACGAAGCGGACGGACCTCACCTGGCGCACGGCCGAGGAGGTGACGGCGTCGCTGCGGGCGCTCGATCCCGAGGACCCCGTCCGCTACGACTTCGCTTTGTGTCACTACGGGATGAGCGGCGCGTGCCCGGCGAAGACGCTGCCCCGGCACTGTGAGCGTTGTTCGCTCCTACCCTCCTGCAAGGTAGGCCCCCGCGTCGTCGCGCGCGGTTCACTGCAATTCTGAGTCCCACTGGACCCGGAAATGGGCTACGGGCAGTCCGCGCGGCCCCGCGTTGACGGGTTGGCGCGGTCAAGGCTGCAATGCGGACGAGCGGCGCGGGAGATGATGCCCGCGGGGCGCGAGGAGCGACGCGGTGCACGCAATGCTGGTGGCGGTTCCAGCCCCGGTGGCCCAGGACGTGGAGCGCGAGCTTTGCGCCACGGCCGAAGGGCGCGCGTGCCGGATCATCCGCGTGGAGTCCCCGCCGGAGCCGCTGCCTGAAGGGCTCGTCGTCCTGTGGGACCACGGCGGTCCGCTGGAGGCCGTGAAGGCGCGCTGCCAGTGGGCGCACGCGCGGCGGCTGCCGACCCGCACCTGGCTGGTGGTGCTGACGACGCGCGAGGGCGTGGAGGCGGAGGCCCTGGTCGAGGCGGGCGCGGACGAGTGCGTGGCGCCGCCCGGCACGCGCTGGGGCGCGAGGCTCGTGGCGCTCCGGCGCAGGTCCGCGGACGGAGACGCGCAGGCGCTCCGGCGGGCCCGCGACATGTTCCAGGGCGCGCTGGACGCGGTGCCGGAGCCGCTGTTCATCAAGGATCGGGAGCACCGGCTCGTGGCGGTGAACAGCGCCTACTGCCGCCTGCAGGATCAACCCGCCGAAGCGCTGCGCGGCAAGCCCACCTCGTCGCAGGTGCCGGCCCACCAGGCGGAGGCGTCGTGGCGCCAGGACGAGCGCGCCTTCACCACCGGGCAGACCGTGGAGGACGAGGGCACCTTCACGGACGCGAAGGGCCGCTCGCGCGAGGTGCTCACGCAGCGGGCCGCGTACATGCTGCCCAACGGCGAGCGCTTCCTCGTGGGGCTCGTGCGAGACGTCACCGAGCGCACCCGTCTGGAGACGCAGCGGCGGCTGGCGGAGCGGATGACGTCCGTGGGCACGCTGGCCGCGGGCGTCGCGCATGAAATCAACAACCCGCTCTCCTATGTGACGTCCAACCTCGCCTACCTCTGGGAGCGCGTGGCGCAGCCGGTGGTGCCCTCCGAGCAGTTGGAGGAGCTGCGGCAGGTGGTGGCGGAGGCGCTGGAGGGCGCGGGCCGGGTGCGCTCCATCGTGCGCGACCTGCGGACGTTCTCGCGCACGGAAGAGGAGCAGCACGGGCCGGTGGACGTGCTGCGCGCGGTGGAGGGCGCGGTCAAGCGGATGCGCGACGAGCTTCAGCACCGCGCGCGCCTGACGTGCGACCTGGAGCCGGTGGCCGCGGTGCACGGCAACGAAGGGCGGCTGGCGCAGGTGGTGACCCACCTGTTGATGAACGCGCTCCAGGCCTTTGGCGAGCGGCCCGCGGAAGAGAACGTGCTCAAGCTGCGCGTGCGCCCGGGCCGCGAGGGCCACGTGCTGATTGAAGTGGAGGACAACGGGCACGGCATGTCCGTGGAGGTGCGTCAGCGCATCTTCGACCCGTTCTTCACCACGCGCTCGCCCAGGGGGGGCACGGGCCTGGGCCTGTCCATCTGCCTCACGCTGGTGCACGCGATGGGCGGCCACATCGAGGTGGCCAGCGAGCAGGGGCAGGGCAGCCTCTTCCGCGTGGAGCTGCCTGCGCTCACGTTGCCGCCTGAAGCACCTCGGCCCGCGCAGCCCGTCTCGGCCGTGACGGAGGAGCCCGCGCAGACGGTGCGCGCGACGCGGAGCCTGCGCAAGCTGCTGCTCATCGACGACGAGCCGGCGGTGGGCAGCGCGGTGAGCCGGCTCTTGCGCAACCTCTACGAAGTGCACGTCACCCAGGACGCGCGTGAGGCATTGAAGCGGCTGTCGCACGGCGAGAAGTACGACGCCATCCTCTGCGACCTGATGATGCCGGGCATGAGTGGCATGGACTTCCTCGTCGAACTGGAGCGGCTGGCGCCGGAGCTGGCGCCGCGCACCGGCCTGATGACGGGCGGGGTGAACCCGCAGGCCCGCGAGTTCGTGGGCCGCCGCGCGCGAGAGCTGCTGGAGAAGCCCTTCGAGCGCGACCAGCTGTGCACCTTCGTCGAGACCCTGATGCAATGAAGCGCCGGCTGCGCTGGACGCTGGGGGCCGTGCTTACGGCCCTGCTGCTGGCGGCCGTCGCCCTGGCGCCGTCCGGCCTGCGGGGCCTGTCCTTCATGCTGCGCGCGGCGGGCCTCCACGGCACCGCGGCGGATGCCCTGGCCCGCTACGGCACCGGCGCCTTCACCGTCACGGACCTGAGCGTGCCCACGCGCCACGGGCCGGTGCGCGGGCGGCTCTACCAGCCGGACCATCGCCAGGGCCGGCTCATCGTCCTCACGTCGGGCGTGCACGCGGCGGGCATCGACGAGCCCCGGCTGGTGAAGCTCGCCGAGGACCTGGCCATCGGCGGGTATCCGGTGCTCACGCCGGAGCCGCCGGACCTGCTGCGCTACGAAATCACTCCGCGCCTGCCGGACGTCATCGAGGACACGGCCCTGTGGGCGCTGGGCCCGGGGGCGCTGGCGCCGGAAGGGAAGGTGGACCTCGTCGGCATCAGCTTCTCGGGAGGCCTGTCCGTCGTCGCGGCGGGACGGCCCGCGCTGCGCGACAAGGTGGCCGCGGTGTTGTCCTTCGGTGGGCACGGCGAGCTGTCGCGCGTGTTGTCCTTCCTGTGCACGGGTGTGCAGGCGGACGGGGTGCACCGCAGGCCGCACGACTACGGCGTGGTGGTCATCCTGCTGAACGTCGCGGACCGGCTGGTGCCACCGGAGCAGGTGGAGGCCCTGCGCAAGGGCGTCCTGATGTTCATGCACGCGTCGCATCTGACGCTCGTGGACAGCAAGCAGGCGGAGGCCGCGTTCGCGGAGGCGCGCGCGATGGAGGCCTCGCTGCCGGAGCCCGCCGCCACGCTGCTGCACCAGGTGAACACGCGCGATGTGACCGTGCTGGGCCCCCGGCTGCTGCCTTTCGTGAAGGGCTTCGCGGGGGATCCGTCGCTTTCGCCGGAGCGGTCCCCCGCGCCCGAAGCGCCCGTGTACCTGCTGCACGGGACGGATGACTCCGTCATCCCCGCCATCGAGTCCACGCTGCTGGCGCGCGCGCTGGAGCCGCACACGCGGGTGCACCTGCTGCTCACGCCGCTGATCACCCACGCGGAGATGGATCGGTGGGCCGGTGCGACGGATGCGCTGAAGATGGTGCGCTTCTGGTCGGCCCTCCTCGGCGAGTAGTGCGCCGCCACGCGACTTGACGTCCGCGGCCGGGAACGGCTGCCATGGCGGACATGTCCATGTCCCTCATGGTGTCGTTGGGCTGGCTGTTGGCGGCATCGCCCTCGCAGGCGAGGCGCATCGTCCCGTGTCCGCCGGACTCCGCCGATTGGAGGTCGGCGCAGGAGGAGCTGTCCGCGTTCGACGCTCGGATGGAGGCGCTTCCAGAGGATGGCGAGGTGGAGGATGTGCGGTCGGGGCTCCAAGTGCTGCTGAGCCACCGCTGCTTCGGCATCGCTCGCGCGGAGGAGAGCCGGGAGCCGCTGACCTGGGACGAGGAGACCGTCGCGCCCGCGCTCGCGTTGAAGACGTGGTGGCGCGACGGGGGAAAGGCGTACTTCACGTCTCAACTGGAGCTGGGGCGTGCCGGGGCACAGACCGTCGTGATTCCTCCCGACCTTCGCGGCGTGCTGGCGCGCGAGGCCGCCCCGAAGCATCGGCTCGCGTCCCTGCTGTGCCCGCTGAAGGCCGGCGAGTGCGGCGTGGAGACCGAGGCCTGGCGCGCGCGGGCGGAGAAGGCCTTCCGTCCGGAGAACCGGCGCCCCGGCACGTTCAAGGAGGATGAGCCGATCGCGCCGGACTGCATGAAGAAGGCCCGGAGGCACCCATCCCGGCTTCGCTACATGGCCTGGCGCGCATGTCTGGACACGAGCCTGAAGACGCGGAATGTGGTGCCGGCGCTGCCGCTGGGACGCATCCGCGCGCCGACGGACGGCTGGCTGGTGATCCGGGGCCGGCGAGGGCATTACGACTTCTGTGATCAGCTCGACGCCTATCACCTGGCGACCGGGACCGTGTATCGCTCGAGCAGTTGCTCCAACCTGGCGTTGAAGTCCGATGGCAGGGTGGACGTGGCGGGAACGGACGCAGCAAGGCAGTCCGGCGTGAAGGTGGGGCGCGTGTCGCCGGAGCGGATCCGTGAGCTGTCGTGGATGCTGCTGCTGGAGCCGGAGGTGGAGGACCGGGTGCAGGTGGCGGCCGTGCGCGTGCCGGTGCCGCCCGGCCTCCGCGTGGAGTGGCCCGCGACCGATGAAGGGCGCGAGGGTGGGGTGATGGGCGGCACCGTCGGGGGCTCCACGGCGCAGACGACCCTGAGCTGGAAGTGGTTTCCTCCCGGGGGCGTGGAGCCCCTGTCGGGCAGCTTCCGGTTTCCCTATGCGTGGGCTCCCGGCGAGGACCACGCGAACGTGCTCATGACTGAGGCCGAAGCCACGTTGCAGGAGGGCTGCCCGGCGTTGCCCGTTCCGGTCCGGGAGCTCGAATTCACGCGCGAGCCCGGCGTCAACCGCATCGACGCGCCGGAGGGCGTGTCCAAGGTCCAGGACGCGCGGGTGGACGCGCTGCTCACCTGGAGGCCTCCGCCGGGCTGCGCGCCGGGCAAGAACGGTGGGTAGGTCTCCGCACGCTGACGGTTGCAACAGCAAGCATCATGGAGGGCAGCCGTCCAGGCGTCACGCAGGCGACAGCGCCCTTGGGGGATGGTGGCGCGGCGGTGGCTCTGGTTGATGCTGACGCCCCATGAGCGTCCGCATCTTCGACGTCCTCCCCCATGAAGACGTATTGGATTACGTGCAGCGCCTGAGCGGCGGCTTCGATGCGCGTCTGTATCAGCAGGTGCTGGGCGCGGCGAACGCGTTCAAGGAAGGTGACGCGGCCATCGGTGTCGCGGCGTCGGACGAGGACTCGCGGCGCAACGCGCGGGCCCTGCTGTCGCGCACGCGGTTGGACGACCTGCACGCGCATCCCCCCTTCGAGGACCGGCTGCACGTCTTCAACCTGGAGGCGTGGGATTCAGCCCGCTGGAAGCGCGTCGGGGACTGGACGCTGGGGCGGCTCAAGGACTTCCTGCTCACCGGGGAGGAGTCGGCCGTGCACGGCGTGCTCGACGGGCTCCCCAGCGACGTCATCGCGTGCGTCGTGAAGCTGATGGACGACGCGGAATTGAGGGCCGTGGGTGGGCGCATCTTCCATCCGCTGCCGGGCAGCCGCGTGGGCGCGAGGGGCTATCTGGGCGCGCGGTTGCAGCCCAACTCGCCCACGGATCATCCGGAGGACATCCGCTGGCAGGTGTTCAACGGCTGGTCCTTCGCGGTGGGCGACGTGGTGCTGGGGACCAACCCCGTGTCCTCGGACGTCGCGTCCGTGGCCGCGATGGAGTCCGCGCTGCACGACGTGCTGGTGACGTTTGGATTGGAGGACGTGATGCCCCACTGCGTGCTCGCGCACATCGACGTGCAGGCGCAGGTGGAGGCGCTGCGGCCGGGCACCACGGGCATCTGGTTCCAGAGCCTGGGCGGGAACGAGGCCGCCAACCGCACGTTCGACGTGACGCTGGAGAAGATGGTGGCGCACGCGGCGTCGCGCACCGGGCGCTGGGGCCTGTACTTCGAGACGGGGCAGGGCGCGGACGCGACGAACGGGCACCACCACGGCACGGACATGCTCATCCACGAGTCGCGCAAGTACGGCTTCGCGCGGGCCCTCAAGCGCCGCGTGGCCCTGGCGCAGGCGGGCGCGGGGCGTGACGCGGCGCCGTGGGTGCACGTCAACGACGTGGCGGGCTTCATCGGCCCGGAGGTCTTCCGCACGCGCGAGCAGCTGGTGCGCTGCTGCCTGGAGGACATCGTGATGGGCAAGCTGCACGGCCTCACGCTGGGCCTGGACGTGTGCTCCACGCTGCACATGGACGTGACGCTGGAGGACCTGGGCTGGTGCCAGGAGCAGCTCGCGGAGGCCGGGCCCGCGTACCTGATGGCGCTGCCCACGCGGAATGATCCGATGCTCAGCTACCTCACCACGTCCTTCCAGGACCACGTGCGGTTGCGCGAGCGGTATGGCCTCAAGGTGGACGACCGGATGTGGGCCTTCTTCCAGCGCCTGGGGGTCATCGACGCGGACGGCCGCCCCACGAAGCATTTCGGCGACCCGGCCCATGTGTATGTGCACTACCGCCGGGCCCAGGGCGATACGCGGACGGAGGCGGAGCTGCGCGTGGAGGCGGAGGCGCGGATGGCGGAGGTGCGTGCCCGGGGCGTGCCGCTGGCGGTGGGGCACGGCGATGAGCCGTGGATGCTGGAGCCCACGCTGGAGCGGGAGGTGCGCGGCCTCTACGACGACGGCAAGGTCGGGCTGTGGTCGGAGCTGTCCGACGCGGCGGTGGCGTCCATCCAGGGCGCGGCGCGGCTCAAGACGCGCTCCCTGGACCGTCGCGACTACATCCTGCACCCGCCGTCCGGCGAGTCGCTGGACGAGGCCTCGGAGGTGACGGTGCGCGCGCTGCGCGACCAGCACGCGGGCCGGTACGACGCGCAGGTGGTCGTGTCGGACGGGCTGGACCCACGGTCGCTGATGGACGAGGGCCACCTGGCGCCGTTCCTGGCGCGGCTGCGCGCGGAGCTGGAGGCGACGGGCTGGACGGTGGCGCCGGAGGTGCTGGTGGTGAAGCACGGCCGGGTGCGTGCGGGCTACCAGGTGGGCCATCTGCTGTTCGGCGCGGAGGGGGACCTGCGTCCGCGCGCCCTGGTGCATGTGATTGGCGAGCGCCCCGGCTCCGGGCACCACGCCTTCTCCGCGTACCTCACCGCGCCGGACGCGGACACCTGGGCGAAGCCTGCCGCGGTGGACCACGACCGCACCCGGCTCATCGCCGGCATCTCCGACACCAGCGTCAGGCCCGAGGACGCCGCCGTGGAGTCGGCGCGGATCCTCGCGGAGGCGCGGACATCAACCGCGCTCTTGGTGTCGGGGATGGCCTAGACGCAGCGGCCGAGGATCGCGGATGCACACCGCCTGCCCTTCTCCCATTCATGCCTCGAAGAGGCTGTACAGCTCCTCCTCCTGCGCGAAATGGAGCGTGAGGATCGCGTGCAGGCCGTAGAGGGCCCGGCGCAGATCGCGCAACTCCTCCGCGCGGGGGCCTTCGGGGGGAAGCTGCGCGACCAGTCGGTCGAAGAGACGCGTCAGCCGATGGATCTCGTGGTGTGTCTGGATGAGCGGTCCCGTCGGGTCCTCGTCCTTGAGCATCTTTCCGAGCAGGGGGTAGGCCGTCTGCTGCTCCTCGCGCTCGTGCGGCAAGAGCTTCGCCTTGAGCATCTCGTCGATACGCTGGAGCTGGGCGCGTGCATCGGGCGGTTTCAGTGAATCGAGCCGTGCCGCCAGGGCCGCGAGCTCGCTGACCTGTGGGCGCAGCGAGCGATGGGCGGAGGCGAGCCCCTGCGCGAGCCCCTTGGCCTCCGCACGCCGGGGCGCGATGAGCCCCCCGCCGCCGAGGGCGCGCAGCGCGTTGAGAATGACGAGGACGTCGATGGCTTCCTGGAGGATGGCTCCCGCGACCGGCGGGATGTAGCCCGCTGTCGCGAAGACCATCGCCACGAGCGAGAGCCCCATCCCGACGAAGACGCTTTCCAGCGCGATGCGCCGGGTGCGCTGCGCGATTCGCATCGCGAGAAGGAGCCCCTCGAGCCGGTCCGCGGTGAGCACGACGTCCGCTGCTTCGGAGGCGGCAGTCGCGCCGCGCGCGCCCATCGCGACGCCGATGTCGGCGAGCGCCAGCGCCGGGGCGTCGTTGATGCCATCGCCGACCATCGCCGTGACCCCCTCGGCCCGGACGCGCTTGATGACCTCGACCTTCTCCTCCGGAGTCCGCTCGGCGAACACGCGATCGATGCCCAATGCATCGCCGACGAGCTCGGCGACGTCGGGATGGTCGCCCGTCACCATGTGGATACGCCGGACGCCCTCGGCTCGAAGCGAGCGCAGTGCGCGGGGGGCTTCCGGTCGAATCGGGTCCTGCAGCAGAAGGGCGCCAGCGAGTGAACCATCGATGGAAACATAGACACTCGATGAACCTTCGACCGCCGTACGTATGGCGAGCGAGCGCAGCTCCGGCGTGGGTGGCGTGTCCGGGGCGGCGAAGGCGAGCTGGCCCACCGCCACGCGCCGGCTGTCGACGGTCCCCGCGATGCCAGTGCCCATCTGCTCGCGAACGTCCCGCGGGAAGCTGACTGCGACGCTCCGGCTTCGCGCCTCCGCGAGGATCGCGGGTGCGAATGGATGGACCGAGACCTGCTCGACGGACGCCGCGTTCCGGACGACGTCGTCCGAGGACACGTGCCCGAACGCTTCAACCGCGACGACCTGAGGTCGCGCGGACGTGACAGTCCCCGTCTTGTCGAGCAGCAGCACCTGGGGGCGCGCGAGTGTCTCGAGCGGTCCGCCGCCCTTGACGATGATGCCGTGCTTCGCAGCGCGCGATACGCCGGCGATGATCGCCGCCGGCGCGGCCAGGATGAGCGGGCAAGGGGTCGCGACGACGAGCACCGCGAGCGCGCGGGTCGGACTGCCGGCCGCGAACCACGCGAAGGCAGACAAGCAGAGCGTGAGCCCGAGGAACCCAAGCGCGTAGCGGTCCGCGAGCCGGACGAACGGCGCCTTCGCCTCCTCGGACGCCTGGACCAGGCGAATGATGCCCGCGTACGTGCTCTCGGCCGCGGAGGCGGTGACGCGCAGCTCGAACGGGCCACCCGCATTCGTGCCCCCGCTGCGGACGGGCGTGTCGGCGTCGAGCTGCACCGGCTTCGATTCGCCCGTGAGCGCGGATTCGTCGAGCACGGCGCGTCCGCCGCGGATGATGCCATCGGCGGGAACCACCTCTCCGGGCTTGATGAGGAGGACATCGCCGAGTGCGACCTCGGCGACGTCCACGTCCACGATGTCAGCCCCTGCGCGCCGGTGCGCGATACGGGGCGCCCGCTTGAGAAGCGCCGAGAGTTCACGGCGGGCTCGAGCGACCGCGAAGCGCTCGAGCGCCGCTCCGCCCGTGACCATCACGGAGATGATGGCGCCCGCGAGGTACTCGCCGAGGGCCAGCGCGCCCACCATCGCCAGGACGGCGATGAGGTCGACGCCTGTCTCTCTTCTCAGAAGTCCCTTGATGACCGAGACGAGCGTGGGAACCAGGACGACCGCGGTGGCGGCGGCCCACGCCCAGCGAGCCGCGTCGCCAGCGTGCGCCACGTAAAGGATGCCGCCAGCCGCCAGACCCGTGAGGGCGAGGGCGAGCGGCGCCATCTGCCACAGCGATCGGGCGTCCTTGCGCACCACGCCGAAATCCTTTCTGGCCCAAACCGTGCTGGCGCGTTCCCTACCAAGGTGTAGCCATGGCCAGGCGCGCGCAAAGGGCAGGGAAGGTCGTCGGGCTGGCGGGCTTAGGGCTGTTCGGTGTCCTGCTACCGCAACGAGACGCGCCGGACGTGGGGCGGGGCGCGCGAGCAGCGCTGCGTACGTCTGTCTTTGAGGCCTTGGATGAAGGCGCGACCTGGCACTCAAGGCCAGGTCACGCTACCGCTGACGTCAGCGGCTCAGCACTCCTGGATGTACTCGGAATAGACCGACCGGCCGCCCCAGTAGTAGAGCCCGCCGCAATAACAACCATACTCACCAATCAACTGGGTGTGCGCGGCGTCGTTGTAGTACCGGTACAGGTTCGCATTCGGCTCGTTGGAACAATCCGGCAGCGGCGCCTCCTGCGTGCCCAGGTCCGGCTGCGCCTCCTGCTCCATGGGACCGCCACAGCCCAACGCCATCGCCAGCACACTACCGAGAATGAATGAACGCATGTGTCCTCCGAGAGGGGGACGAAAAACATACGCGGTCCAGGACTGTGCGTGAAACAGGTATCGCGGATTCTTCATGCGAAAATAGGATGACGTGTTGCATCGCAGACCAGTGTGTCAGCGCGTCGCGGCGATGCTCGCGGCGGTGCGCACACCCCCCACGGCGGTGGCCAGGGTGCTCTGGCCCGGGAACACGGAGTCCCCCACGACCCACAAACCGCGCCGGACCTGGAACGGTCCCAGGATGCGGTAGTTGTCCAACCCCGCGCGCCGGGGCACGCCGCCCACCGCGCCGGCCTCCCGCAGCGTGAAGCGCTGGAACGTGCGCGGCGACGCCGTCATGACGTGGACGACATTGGCCATCCACTCCGGGAGCAGCGCGTCCAGGTTCTCCCGCATCCGTGCATGGAGCCCGGCGAAGTAGGGCGCCTGTTCCTCCGGCGTCATGCGCGCGAGCTTCTGGAGGGGCACGTGCGTGGACACCGTCACCGTGCGCTGGCCTGGCCTCGCGCGCCCTTCGTCCGAGGCCCCGCTGATGGACGCGAAGAGGTGGTTGCCTTCGATGAACGGCGACTGCTCGTCACGCACCAGCTCGAAGTGATGCGCGCTTCCGGAGTCACCCTCGGGAGGCCGCACCACGAGGTACAGCATCGCCGCGCCCCAACCCTCATCCACCCGCTCCGCGAGCGCATCCACCCGGGGAAGCCGTCCCACCGGGACATCGAGCAGCGTGCGCAGTCCGTGGGGCAACACGTTGGCCACCACGTGCCGGGCGAGCAGCTCACCCCTGCGCGCCGTCACCCGCCAGCCTCCGTCCACCGGCGTCACCGCGCGCACGCGGTTCGCCAGGAGCACGTCGCCGCCCCGCGCGGTGATGGCCTTCGTCAGCGCCGTCGCCAGCTGGCCGATGCCGCCCCGCACGTGTCCCGTGCCGCGCCAGTAGTAGTCCATCGCCGCGAAGGCGAACGGGGCCTCGGCTTCCGCCGCGGGGCACTGCACGGTGATCTGACAGAGCGCATCCAGGTACGTGCGCAGGGGCGTGAAGTGCTCCAGCCCGTGATGCGCGAGCGCCGCGCCCAGGGGGCGTCCCAACCACCGCGTCAGCGGTGCGTAGGACCACGCACGCCCCGCGTGGCGCAGCAACGTCTTCAGGCTCAACGGCGGCAACAAGTCCGGGTCATCGAACAGCGGCCACAGCGCGCTGGCCACCTGGGTCTGTGACTCGAAGAACCGCCGCACGCCCTGCACGGGTGCTCCGGGCAGCGCGCACAGCTCCGCGATGAGCCGGCCCCGGTCGCGATGCACCGGCAGCCGCATCCCCGGGGCCCGCAGCTCCACCAGCGGGTCCAGCCAGTCCACCGTCACGTCCAGCGCGTGCTCGCGGATCCACCGGCCGAAGAGCTGATGCTCACTGAAGCCGGAGAAGAGCGTGGCGCCGGACTCGAAGCCGTAGCCGCCGCGTCGGAAGGTGCTCGCACATCCGCCCGGGTAGTTGAGCCCTTCGCACAGCACGACCCGGGCGCCCCGGCGACACAACTCCAGCGCCGTGCCCAGGCCACCAAAGCCCGCACCCACCACCACTGCGTCGTACCAGGTGTCCGCCATTGCGTTGGGAAAGGAACCGGCACCGGAAGCGGGCCGGGGGAGACCCGCTCCTTCCGGTGCCGGTATCGCGCACATGGCCAGGCGCGACGGGACTTTCCTAACGACGCAATACTCCCGCCGCGATTCTTTTCCCCCTCCCGAAGGGGAGGCAGGCATCCGGACGCTTCCACTGGCGGACACCTGCCCCCGCGGTTACGGCATCTTCAGCCGGATGTTGAACGTGTACGAGACGTTCACCGGACGGCCCTGGAAGGTCAGCGGCTGATACGTGCGCGAGGCGAGGGACTCCAGCACCGCGTCATCCATGAACGGCAGGCCCTTGAGGATGCGGCAGTCGCGCACCCGGCCCTCCGAGGTGATGACGCACTTCGCGATCATCGTGCCCTCCACACCCGCGCGCCGCGCCTCGTCCGTGTAGCTGAGCTGCGCACCGCTGAGCATCTTCGGCGGCGTCATCCCGCCCTGGAAGGGGAGGACCTCCGTTCCGGTGGGATCGGTCGGGATCACCGGCACGCCCACGAGCCCGATGGCGCTGGTGCTGTTCGGATCCCCATTCGGGTCTCCCACCGGCCCGGTCTCTCCCGTGCCCGTCGCGTCCGTGGTGGCCGCCGCGTCCGCGATCGTCGTGGGCGTCGGATCCGGCTTCGCCTCCGGCGGATCCGCGGGCAGCGGCTTGACGTTCCGAGGGACGCGGTCCGTGCGCGGCTTGGGCTTCGGCGCCGGTGCGTTCGTGGCCGGTGTCGGCTGCGCGGTCTGCTTCACTCCCTGCCGGATGGCCGGCGGATGGAAGACGATGACCGGATCGGGCTGCTCGACGGTCTCGGGCGGGCGGCCGGAGATGAAGACCACCAGGCCCAGGAGCCCCGCGTGCACGCCGATGGACACCCACGCGCCCGTGCCGAACCGACCCGAGCGCAATCCCCGCCGTTCGATGACCGACTCAAACATCTGACCCGCCTCCTGGTTGGAGGGGACGCTCCAGACGCCCCCTCTCCACAAGATGCAAGGTACGAAGTCGCGTCAGCGGAAAGGCCGACGCGGCTCCATCTGTCGGTCATGGTTCCGTCATGACGGGCCGCCGCCTGGCACTTCCATGCGGTAGCCCACGCCGCGCAGCGTGTGGATGGTGAAGCCGGACGTGCTCGTCCAGGCGAGCTTCTTCTTCAGGTTCGACACGAAGTTGTCCACCGTGCGCGGATCCACCACGACGTCGCGGCCCCACACCGCGTCCAGGATTTCCCCCCGGGGCAGGGCGCGGTCGCGGTGGCGCAGGAGGAACGCCAGCAGGTCGAACTCCGTGCGCGTCAGGTCCACCTCGCTGCCGTCCGCCCGCAGCACCGCGCGGCGGCCCAGGTCCAACGTGAAGGTGCCAAAGGTCATCACCTGCGGCGGCGCCGTGCCTGCCCGGCGCACCAGCGCCTGCACGCGCGCGAGCAGCTCCCGCAGCCGGTAGGGCTTGGTGAGGTAGTCCTGTGCGCCGGCCTCGAAGCCGCGCACCAGGTCGTCCTCCAGCGAGCGCGCGGTGAGCATCAGCACCATGCTCTTCACGCCTTCGGCGCGCAGGCGGCGGCAGAAGCTGTAGCCGTCCTCGCCCGGCAGCATCACGTCCAGGATGAGCAGGTCGAACACGCGCGACTGCAGGTGCGGCGCCGCGTCCTTCGCGGAAGGGGCGTCCGTCACGTCGTAGCCCTCGTCGCGCAGGTTGTCGCGCAGGCCCAGGCGCAGGTTGGCGTCGTCCTCGACGATGAGGATGGATGGGCGGGTGGAGGAGGGGGGCTGCGTCTGCGTCGTCATCGGCGCGTCTCGGGAAAGGTCAGGGCGAAGGTCGTGCCTTCAGGGCCGGAGGAGGCCACCTGGATGCTGCCCTGGTGCAGGCCCATGATTCTGCGGCACAGCGCCAGCCCCAGGCCACTTCCATGCACCTCCGGCCCGGGCGTTGTCAGTCGGTAGAAGTCCTGGAACACGCGCTCCCATTCCTCCGGGGGGATGCCCACCCCGTTGTCGCTGAAGAGCACCGTGGCCCCGTAGCCCGGCTGCGGATAGGCGCGCACGGTGAGGACCACCGGGCTGCGCAGGTTGTAGAGGCAGGCGTTGCGGCCCAGGTTGGCGAAGAGCATCCGGACGAGCGACGCGTCCGCGTCCAGCTCCACGTCCTCCACCTCCGAGCGCAGCTCCACCGGCACGGTCACCGCGTCCATCAGGTCCTCGCGCAGGTTGCCCACCGCCTCCTCCAGCCGCACCCGCGCGGGCCGCAGCGCCCAGCGCCCCTTGTCGATGCGGTTGAAGGACAGGATGTTCTCCACCAGGAAGTGCAGCCCCTCCGCCGCGCGCACGATCCGCGTGGGGTAGTCCCCGGCCTCCGGGCTCTTGCCCAACCGCCGCTCCAGCGTCTCCCCCAGCAGGCGGATGGACGCGAGCGGCGTGCGCAGCTCATGCGACACGGTGGAGACGAAGTCGCTCTTGAGCTCCACGAAGCGGTACTTGCGCTGCTGCGCCACCACCGCCAGCGCCGCGATGGCCGACGCGAGCGCGCCGCACGCCGCGACGAGCAGCGTCTTCAGGCCATACCGCGCCTCGATGTCCGCCTCCGCCGCGGCCCAGCCGGGCGTGGCCACCTCCAGCCCCGGGTGCTTCAGGGGGCGCGCCACGCCGCCGGGGCCCAGGCGCACCTGGCCGTCCCGGGGGATGAGGTTCCGCCCGCGCAGCTCCTGCGTGAGGTCCGCGAGCAGCGCGGACATGTCCACGGCCAGGCCGTGCACCTGCTCGGCCGCGGGCTCCACGTACCACTGCTCGGCGAGCAGCGTGGGGCCGTCCAGCGGCTCAGGCAGCACCAGCGCGCCCGCGCCGGCCTCCTGCACGCGCGCCACGAAGGCGTCCGAGGGCTCCTTGAGCGTCTGGCTCACCGCCACGATGCGCGCCTGGAGGAAGTTGAAGTCCGGCTGCGTGAGCTGGGACCGCGAGCGCAGCACGTTGCGCTGCAGGCCGGCGTCGCGCGCCATGCCGCCCAGTTCCTCCGGAAGGCCCTCGCGCACCAGGGCCCGGATGAGCGGCGGCGTGTCCTCGCCGCGCTGGAGGTACTCCACCGCGAGCAGGGTGAAGGGCAGCTCCTGGTCGGGCGGCAGCGGGTGCGCCGCGTGGTAGCGCAACAGCGACTCCACCGCGGCGTCCGCGCGCGCCTCGTTCCCGGAGAGCAGGGCGGCCTGCGCCGCGCGAAGCCGGCCGAGGCGCTCCTGGTAGGGCGCGGGGGCCTGTCCGTCCTGCAGCGCGTGCGCCAGCATCGTGTAGTTGGCCTGGGCGGGGACATCCGTGCCCTCCCGGGGCCAGTCCACGCGCGGCAGGAACTGGTGGCCGCGGAAGAGCAGGTAGTAGCCCTCCGCCGGCAGCAGCGGGTCGCCCACGGCCGCGTTGAGCGCCGGCAGGCGGGTCTTCATCAGCTGCGCGAGCGCCGTGCGCAGGGACTCCGCCGCCAGCTGCTCCAGGGCCACCCGGCGCGAGCGCACCTGGGCGCGGGCGTCCTCGCGCTCCTGGGTGAAGATGCGCTGGAGGCTCACCAGCCCCCAGCCGAGGGCGAGCAGCCCACAACCCAGCGCAATCAATGTGGGGAGGAGTCGGCGCAGCATTCGCGTCCCGCCGGACTGTAGCAGTGTCGACAGGTTTTCGGGCCTGGGGCCTTCGGGGTGAATAAAGTGGGGATGGCCCGCGTCCCCTCGGGTGTCTGGAGATTGGAGACGAAGTCATGGGTTCTCGATGGTGGGTTGGATTGATTGTCGGCCTGGCCACCCAGGGGGCGTTCGCGCAGACCTCGCCGGTCGCCGCGGATGACTGGGAGGACGACGAGTACGCACAGCAGTCCAATGCGGCGGACGACTCCGGGCCCATCGCGCCCACCGCGCCCCCTGACCTGCCCGCCGAGTCACCGACCCCCCGGCCCTACGCCGGCGCGGTCTGGACATCCGGCCACTGGTACTGGGACGGCGACAGCTGGCAGTTCAAGTCCGGCGGCTGGGTGGAGCGCATGCCCGGCTACCAGTACATCAACGGCTACTGGGCGCAGGACGGCGACGTCTGGCGCTGGGTGTCCGGCGGCTGGGCCCAGGAGGGCTCCAACGAGGTGGAGATCCCCATCGAGGTCGCCAGCGAGGACGTGACGGCCACCCAGGCGCCTCCGGCCCTGCGCGTGGAGTCTCAGCCCCCCGCGCCGGCCCCGGACTACGTCTGGGCCCCGGGCTACTGGTACTGGGGCGCCAACGGCTACGAGTGGGTGTCCGGCACCTGGATGGAGCCGCCGCGCCCGGGCCTGGTGTTCGTGTCGCCGCACTGGGTGCGCCGCGGTCCGTCCTGGGTGTTCGTGGGCGGCGGCTGGGGGTGGAACGGCTCGGTGCGCGTCATCGTCCCGGTCTACCGCCACGCGCACATCGCGCTGTCCTTCGGCCGCCCGAACCTGTTCCTGCGCTCGTGGTACCGCTACCCGGGCGTGTCGTGGCGCTACTACGGCTACGGCTACCACCGCTACCGCCCGGGCTACTACTCCTCGTACTCGCGGCCGGGGCCGTACCGGTACGGCCCGCGCGTGCATGACGCGTCGCCCGGCCGCTACAACGGCCCGTCCTACGGTGGCCGCGGCTACAGCCATCCGGGGCCCTACCGCTCGCAGGGCGGCGGGGTCCACTCGTACAACAATGGCGGCGGCAACAGCGGCGGCTGGGGCGGCACGCGCAGCCCGCCTCCGGGTGGGCGCGGGACGAGCGGCGGCGTGCACCAGGCCGGCGGCTGGGGTGGCGGTTCAGGCGGACCGCGTCCGGCGTCGAGCGGCGGTTGGGGCGGCGGGTCCTCCTCGGGCGTCCACCAGAGCAGCGGCGGCCACGGCGGTGGCGGTGGGCGCTGGGGGGGCGGCTCCGGCGGTGGCAACTCCTCGCACGGCTCCTCCAGCCACGGCGGTGGGAGCGGCGGCTGGGGTGGCGGTCATGGCGGTGGCCATCGCTGAATGAAGTGACGGCGGGTGGGCCGGGTCAGACCTCGACCTGGCCCATCAGCCACGTCTCCAGCTCCGCCAGCTCGCGCTCCTGGGCGGGGTGGCGGGCGCGGACCTCGGCGACGGCCTGCTGCATCCCGCCGCGGCTGTGGGGCTTGCCGGTGAGCGCCGTCTGCAGATCCTGCACGAGGTCCGGGTAGAGCGCATCCGAGAAGACCTGCGCGCGGGTGACGTGTCCGTTCTCCGTGTCGACGTGGACCTCGAAGAAGCCCCACGACAGGTACTCCACCATCTGGTGGCTGAAGCGGGGCGCGTTGCCGAAGCGCCACTCCCACGACGCGTAATGGTCGAAGGTGCGCTTGAGCGACGGCTGGCCTTCCAGGAAGGAATGCTCCAGCAGCTCCGGCTCCGCGGTGGCGCCGTGGAAGTCGCAGAAGGCGCCAATCATCGCCTTCACCAGCGACTCATGGGAGACGTCCGCCTGGAGGTCGCGGATGTTCATCACGCGCGAGCGCACCGACGCGCTGCCCTTGGACTCCAGCTTCTTCGGGTGCGGAGTGAGGTAGTGGGCCAGCCGCGACAGGTTGGCGTGGATGAGGAACGTGCCGTGGTGGAAGGCGCGGTCCTTCGTCTCGCGGTACGCGCTGCCGCTGATCTTCCGGGGGCCGTCCTCCAGCGGAATCACCAGGTCGTTGCGCCCGGAGGCCTGCGCCGTCACGCCCAGCCGCGACAGCGCGTCCAGCAGGATGGTGACGTTCGCCGTCTTGTTGTAGCCCTCCTTCGCGGACAGGAACGTGAAGCAGGTGTTGCCCAGGTCGTGGAACACCGCGCCGCCGCCGCTGGTGCGCCGCGCGAGGAAGACCTGGTCCTGCTCCATGCGCGTGAGGTTGCACTCGGACCAGGGGTTCTGGTTGCGGCCGATGACGACCGTGTTGTCGTTGCGCCAGAGGAAGAGCGTCTGGGTGGAGGGGTCCAACTCGCGGAAGATCCAATCCTCGGTCGCGAGGTTGAACCAGGGGTTGTACGTCTCCGACAGGAGGATGCGGACGCGCGGGGCTTGAGACATGGGCGCGGATCATAACCGCCCGCCACGTGCTTGCAGGGACTTGCGCCGTCCAGCGGGGGACATCCTGCCCGTCCCGGGGGCGATGGCCGCGCGGGGCCTCGTTTCGGAAGACTCGCGCGCGGCGACGCGGGTCGAGCGCCAGGGGTCGGCCATGCATGGAGTGTTTTCGCTGTCGCGTCCGCGGGCAGGCGGTCCGGTGGTGTTGTGGGGCGGGAATCAGCCGTCCGGCAGCCTCAAGTACCTCACCTTCGCGCGCTACCTGGCCGCGATGCCCCCGGGCTCGCGTGGGTTGGTGGAGACCTCCGGAGCGTCGAGCGCGCTGGCGCTGGACGTCCTCGGCCGCGAGCGGGGTCTGCCCACGGTGGCCCTGACGGACGCGTCGGGCGAGGCGTACCTGCGCGCCCACGGCTTCCAGGGGCAGGTGAGGATGGCGGGCTCGATGGCGGACCTCCTGGCCCAGGCGCGGTCCCTGGAGCGCGACGGCTGGTGCTGGCCCCGCCAGCTCACCAACCGGGCCCTGGTGGCGTGCGTGGAGTCCTGGGCGGCGGGCTTGCGCGCGCAGGTGCGCGAGCGCTTCCCCACGGTGAGGCACGTGGTGTGCGGCTTCGGCACGGGCGCGACGCTGGTGGGCCTGACGCGCGTCTTCACCGCCGGCGGCTTCAGCGTCACCGGCTTGCAGCCCGCGCCCGGCAAGCCGCTGCCCGGCTGGCGCACATGGGAGGGCCAGAACCTGGGCGCGGAGGATCTCTTCTTCGAACACCAGCCGCGCATGCAGCTGTCCACGGCCGCGCCCGCGCCCGACCCCTTCACCGCGCTCAAGGAGTGGACCCACCAGCAGCCGCATCCCGAGCGCGTGCTCATCGTCGCGCACAGCGCCCGGGAGCAGGACTCCGCCCGGGCCTGAAGCACCGCGCACCTACCGGTGCCGTGCTTCGATCCGCTCCCTCACTGCGGCCACGCCGTCGCGCGGCCAGCCGGGCACGTGGGACAACTCACGTTCCGCGAGCCGCAGGAGCGTGCGCGCCAGCCCCGGCGTGTCGCCCTCCAGGGCTCGCGAGAGCTCCGCGCCGGTCTCCGGGTACACGCGCTCCACGCGCCGCACCGGATCCAACCCGTCCAGCAGCGAGCCCGCGGGGGAGGGGACGTGCCGCGCGAGCAGCACGCAGAAGAGGCGCACCGCATCGTCCAGCCGCGCGCGTCCGCTGAGCCCCTCGCCGCGCGCGTGGCGCCCCACGCCCACCAGCACCTGCGTGAGCCACTGCCCGAACAGCCACGCGTCATCCGAGCCCGTGCGCCGAAGCTCCGACGCCGTGTCCCGCGCGCGTTCGTCCATGCGCTCCGTCACGCCGCCCTTGTCCACCAGCACGCGGTAGCGGTTCACGCGCGCGTACGACAGTTCCTCCAATTCGAACACCGCGAACTCCAGCAGGTGCCCGTCGCGGTACACGACCTTGAAGCCGTGGGCCGTCTCGCGGAACGCCAGCGCGATGCTCTCCGCGCGGGGCAGCCAGCCGCGCTCCTGTCTCGATGTTTCAGCGTGCCCGGGCCAGGCGATGGCGAAGAAGTCGTGGTCGCTGAAGTCGTCTGGCGCATAGTCACGCGCCGCCATCGAGCCCAGCGCCACGAGCCCCCGGAAACGGCCATCCGCGTCGGCCGCGCGCGTCAATTCCGTGGTGAAGGCCTGATAGGCGGCGCTGTCCAAGGGCGTGCTCCTCTGAAAAGGGCCGCATGCTGCCACCGCGACGCGGGGCGCTGAAGCCACGATGCGTCGCGTTGAAATGCGATTGCGCGGTGCGTCTCGATTTTGTTGTGCGGTGCGTCGCAGGGGGAGGCGAGACATGCGGGCGTCTGTCCTGACTCGGACATGACACGCTTTTCAGTTAATTCTGAGGTTGGCTTGATTTCTATCAAGCGCTCGCCTTATGGGCTGATTCGCGGGTCAATCCCTTCGATGATCCGTCCTCCCCCATCAGGAGCCTGTATGCGAAACGCCGTCCGGACCCTCGTTCTGACTGTCGCGGTTCTTGCCCTCTGGGCGCAGCCCGCGCGTGCCGCGGATACGTACACGCAGACGCAGTACCCCATCGTGCTGGCGCACGGCATGGCGGGGTTTGATTCGCTGTTCGGGGTGCTCGACTACTTCTACGGCATCGAGTCGACGCTGAAGTCGGGCGGCGCGAAGGTCTACATCACGCACGTTCCGCAGTTCAACACGAGCGAGGCGCGCGGCGAGGCGCTGCTGGCGCAGGTGCAGGACGTGCTCGCGCGCTCGGGTGCGAAGAAGGTGAACCTGATTGGCCACAGCCACGGCGGCCTGGACGTGCGCTACGTGGCGGCGGTGCGGCCGGACCTGGTGGCGTCCGTGACGACGGTGGGGTCTCCGCACAAGGGTGCGGACCTGGCGGACTACCTGCGCAACAACATCAAGGGTGGCTCGTTCACGGAGAGCGTGCTGGCGTACTTCGCCAGCAACCTGGGCACGGTGCTGGGCCTGCTGTCCGGCCACACGCAGCCGCAGGACGCGCTTGGCGCGCTGGCGGCGCTGACGAAGACGGGCACCTCCGCGTTCTCCGCGAAGTTCCCCGCGGGCGTCCCCACCTCGTCCTGCGGCAGCGGCGCGGCGACGGGCACCCAGGGCCAGCGCTACTACTCCTGGTCCGGCACGGATCCCTTCACCAACCTGTTCGACGCGTCTGACTACGCCATGAAGCTGTCGTCCTTCTTCTACAGCGAGTCCAACGACGGCCTCGTGGGCCGTTGCAGCTCGCACTTCGGCACGGTCATCCGCGACAACTACGACATGAACCACCTGGACGAGGTGAACCAGGTGCTGGGCCTCACCGCGTTCTTCACCGACCCGACGTCCGTGTTCCGCACCCAGGCGAACCGCCTGAAGACCGCGGGCCTGTAACCCGCGGCAAGGAGCGCCCCGCCATGAAGAGCCGCGCCGTCATTCTCGTGGTCGCGCTGTGCGCCCTCCTGGGTGCCGGCGTCTTCTCGTGGTGGAAGGTCCGGGCGGAGGACGCGCCCGGACCCGCTGTCCCGCCGTCCGCCGTTCCCACCGCGCAGGGGGCTCGGGCGTTGGGCGCATCTCCCGCCGTTCCCGGGGCCGCCGCGACGCCGAGCCCGGCCGTGCAGCCCGGCGCTCCGCTGCCGCCGCTGCCAGGGTCGCTCCAGGACACGGAGGAGGACGGCGCGGTGGGGGTGGATGCGTCCGGGCACCTGGTGCCGAACGCGGACCTGCGCCGGTTGTTCAACTACTACCTGTCCGCCACCGGCGAGGAGCCCGCATCGCTCATCCGCGAGCGCATCCTCGCGGCGCTCAGGGCGAAGAAGCTGCCCGCCGCCGCCATGGACGAAGCGGCGCAGGTGCTGGACGACTACCTGTCCTATCTGGAAGCCGCCCGGGGCCTGGCGTCGAAGGGCTCCGCCGGCACGATGGACACCGCCGAGCGCCTGGAGGCCCTGCGCAAGCTGCGCCGCGAGCACCTGGGGCCGGGCGTGGCCGACGGACTCTTCGGCCAGGAGGAGGCGGTGGACGCCGTCGCCGTGGAGCGGCTGAAGCTGATGAAGGACGCCTCGCTGACGAAGGAGGAGCGCGAGCAGCGCATGGCGGCGCTGGAGGAGCGGTTGCCCCCGGACGTGCGCGCCAGCCGCGAGGAGGCCGTGCGCCCGCTGCGGCAGCAGGCCGTGGAGCAGGAGTTGCTGGCGGCGGGGGCGACGGCGGCGGACCTGCACCAGCACCGGCTGTCCACCGTGGGGCCGGAGGCCACCGCGCGGTTGGAGGCGCTGGATGCGGAGCGCGCGCAGTGGAAGCAGCGGCTGGCGGACTTCCGCGCGAAGCGCGAGGCGCTGGGCCGCAGCGAGCCGGACCCCGTCGCGCGTCAGGCCGCGGTGCAGCGGCTGCTGTTCGACTCATTCTCCCCGGAGGAGCGACTCCGGGTGGAGGCCGCGGACACCATCGACGCGGCCTCCGGCTCCGGGGGCGGGTGAAGCGGCTTCAGGAGATCTTGAAGGGCTTCAGCTCATCCACGCTCTCGAGCAGCAGCGGCGCCGCGTGGAGGTACGCGGTGGTGCGGCGCTTCTGGTCGATGTCGTCGTAGACGCGCTGGATCTGCTGCGGCGTGAGGCCCATCTCCGGGGCCACCTCCTCGGGCGGGATGCCGTGGTTCTTCGCCCAGAGGATGAGGTCCAGCTGCGAGTAGTGCACGGAGAAGTAGAAGTCCTCCTGCGACTGCTCCAGGCTGAAGGTGTCCGTGGTGGGCTCGCGGTTGAGGATGCCGTCGATGACGCCCAGGTGCCGCGCGAGCTTGTACGTCTGCGTCTTGTAGAGGCTGGCAATGGGCTTCACGTCCGCGGAGCCGTCGCCCAGCTTCACGAAGAAGCCCTGGTCATACTCCAGGCGGTTGGGCGTGCCGGACGCGGCGAAGTTGAGCCGGTCCGCGTGGAAGTACTCCATCATCTTGCGCACGCGCTGCTTGAAGTTGGTGGCGGCGACGATCTGCACGTAGGCCTGGGGCGTGAGGCGGAAGCGCTGCTCCTGCCCGTCCACCTGCACCACCACGTAGAAGACGTTGAGGGCGTCCGTGTTGAGCCGGTCGCCGTGCATGACGATCTTCCACTTCATGTCCGGCTGGAACGCCGGGAACACGGAGCGCACCGCCGCGTCGCGCTGCGAATAGCACCCGGCGGCCTCCAGCACGGGCGCGATGTCGTGCAGCGTGTACTGGATGCCCAGCTTCTCGCAGAGCTCGCGGCCCAACTGGGAGGACAGGCCGCTGGAGTCGCGCTCCGGCAGCAGCAGGCCGAAGACGCGGTCCGGCCCCAGCGCGCGCACCGCGAGGGCGGCGACGCACGCGGAGTCGATGCCGCCGGAGATGGCGACCACCAGGCCGCGCTTGCGCAGCTTCTTGAGGACGGCCTCCTTGAGCCCGTCGGACAGCGACGCGGCCTTGGCCTCCCAGTCCAGTTCCAGCACCTGCTTGGAGAACTTCATCGTCACGGCGACCTCGATTCAGGGGAAGAGAGTGAAGACAGCACGCGCGTGCGCAGGTCGGCCTTGAGCACCTTGCCGGTGGGCCCGCGCGGGAGTGACTCCATGAACAGCACGTGGCGCGGCACCTTGTGGGCGGGGAGCGCCTCGCGGCAGAAGCGGCGCAGGTCGTCCTCCTGCGCGCTGGCGCCGGCTTGAAGGACCACGGCGGCGCACGCGGCCTCGCCGCCCAGGTCGTCCGGCACGCCCACGACCGCGACCTCCTGCACGTCCGGGTGGCGCGCGAGGACGTGCTCCATCTCCGCGGGGCTCACGCGGTGGCCGCCGACCTTGAGGATCTCCTTCGCTCGGCCCACGAGGAAGAAGAAGCCGTCCGCGTCGCGCCACGCGAGGTCGCCCGTCCACAGCCAGCCGTCGTGGAGGATGGCGGCGGTGTCGTCCGGAGCGTTGAGGTAGCCGGGGGTGACGTTGGCGCCCCTGGCCACCAGCTGGCCCACTTCGCCGTCCGGCAGGGGCGTGCCGTCGTCCGCGACCACGGCCAGCGTGACGCCCGGGATGCCCTGGCCGATGGAGCCCGCCTTGTCGGCGGCGCGCGCCGGCGGCAGATAGGAGAGCCGCGCGGTGGCCTCCGTCTGGCCGTACATGACGAACAGCTCCGCCGGGTGGAAGGCCTCACGCGTCCAGCGCACCGTGTCCGGAGACATGCCGCCGCCGGCCTGGGTGAGGTAGCGCAGCTTCAACTTCGCGAGCGAGTCCGGGGCGGCCTGACGGCGCAGCAGCTCGAAGGTGAGGGGCACGCCCGCGAAGCCGGTGCAGGCCTCGGTGGCCATGGCCTCCAGGACGACCTGCGGGTACATGAAGCGCGGATCCAGGAACACGGAGCCACCCGCGCGCAGGTGCGTCTGGAGCACGCTCTTCCCGTAGCAGTAGTGCAGGGGAAGGATGAGCATCGCGCGGTCGCGAGGCGTGAGGCCCAGGTACTCCACGATGGAGCGCGTGTTCGCGGAGATGTTGGCGAACGTCTGCACGACGCCGCGAGGTGTCCCCGTGCTGCCAGATGTGTAGACGATGGACGCGGGCGCATCCGACGGCAGCGAGGGCAGGGCGGACAGCGGCGTGACCCCCGCCTCCGGATCCACCGCGCCGTCCTCCTGCAACCACGCGCACGCGGCGGGCCTCAGCAACCCGAGCATGCGCTCCGGTGGACGCGAGCCGTGCACGACGAAGAAGTGGGTGAGCTGCGAGCGCCCCGTCCAGCGCCGCGCGTCCTGACCGAAGATGACCGCATGCCGCGCGCCCGTCTGCGCGAGGATGCTGGCCAGCGAGTCCGCGCCCGTCTCTCGGTCCAGCTCCACGGCGCACGCCCCCAGCGCCTGCACCGCGAGACCCGCCACCGCCGCCGCGCAGCCCAGGGGCAGGGCGATGAGGACGCGCTCTCCGGGCTCCACACCCGAAGCACGCAGCTGTCCCGCGAGCGCGAGCATCCGTGCTTCGAGCTGGGCGTAGTTGAGCCGCGCCCACGGCGAGTCCACCGCCGGAGCCTCCGGCGTCGCCCGGGCATGCGCGCGAACCCATGAAGGCGCGGTGTCCGCATTCGCGTTCATGTCGCCTCCCGCTGTGCGTCCGGACGCAGCGCCGGGCACGACGCGCCGGCCTCTGCTCCGCGGGTGGCTGAAGGCGTGCTCACGCGGCCTCCCACTGCACGGCGTCCACATCGGACTGGGGCACGGGCTTGGGCTTCAGGAACTGGTGCGCCAGCAGCTGCGTGGACGCCACGGCGAACAGGGCCATGGTGTCCGCTTCGCTCTCCGCCGAGTTCGGTGCCCGCAGCTTCGCGACCAGCCGCTCCACCTTGCGCGCGTCGAAGACGCCCGTGGCCGACACAGCCTCAGGGGCCAGCAGCTCGCGCGCCCACGCCGGTGCATCCGGGCCCACCAGCGCCCCCGCGATGGGGGCGCGGTACGGGAACTTGTTTCGCTCCAGGATGGACGCGGGCACCCGGCCCTTCGAGAAGCGCTTGAGCAGGTGCTTCTCGTCCAGCCCGCGCAGCCGCAGCCGCTCCGGCACCCGCGCGGCGAACTCCATCACGCCCGTGTCCAGGAACGGGAAGCGCCCCTCCACCGCGTTGCCCAGCAGCATGCGGTCGCCCTGCGCGGAGAGGAGGTAGCCCGACAGCAGCGTGCGCGCCTCCAGGTACTGCGCCCGCGCCAGAGGCCGCCACTTCGCCACCGCGTCCGGCACCGTCGCGAGCACCGACGCCACCGGATCCTCGTCCGCCACCTTCGCGGCGAACTCCGGCGCGAGGAAGCGCAGGATGCGGCCGCTGTTGCCCCACCGCACCAGGTGGGAGAACCCCAGCGCGTCCGGCGTCTCCAGTCCCGTGCCGAAGAACTCGCGCAAGAGCTCCACGCTCTGCTGGCTCACCGACAGCGTCGGATACAGGCGGCGCAGGAGCAGCGGCCGGTACTTCGAGCCCGGCTGGCGCGCCCAGAACTGGCGCACCTTCGTCTCCTTGAAGAGGTCGTAGCCGAGGAACATCTCGTCCGACCCTTCACCCGTCAGCACCACCTTGATGCCGTGGTCGCGCACCCACCCGGACAGCCGCAGGAACGGCGCGGGCGCGGAGCGCATCATCGCCTGCTCCGCGTGGAAGATGACGCCCGGCACCAGCGCGCCAATGTCTCCGTCGCGCATCTCCACCACGCGGTGCTCGGTGTGCAGCGCCTCCGCCACCGTCGCCTGGTGCGCGCGCTCGTCGAACCGCGCGTGCGCGAAGCCCACGGAGAAGGTCCGCAGCGTGCCGCCCAGCTGCTCCTGCGCCAGCGAGCACAGCAGGCTGGAATCCAATCCACCCGACAGGTATGCCGCCACCGGCACGTCCGCGCGAAGCCGCAAGCGCACCGCCCGGTCCAGCACCGCGCCCAGCTCTTCCAGGAGCCGGGGCGCCTCCGCCGCCTCCGGCGTCACCCCGAAGTCCAGGTCCCAGTAACGCTGGAGCGTCAGCGTTCCGTCGCGCCACTTCGCCACGTGCGCCGGCGGCAGCAGCGACACGCCCTCGAAGGACGTGCGCGGCGCCACCGGCGCCCAGAGCTGGAAGGTCTGCTTGAGTCCCCGCGCGTCCAGCGCGGGCGTCACGAGCCCGCTGGCGAACAACGCCTTCGCCTCGGACGCGAACGCCAGGTGTCCTCCCGCCAGGGACGCGTAGAACAGCGGGCAGATGCCCACGCGGTCTCGCGACAGCCACAGGGTGCGGTCGCGCGGGTCCCACAGCGCGAAGGCCCACTGGCCCTCGAAGCGGCGCACGCAGTCGATGCCCCACGTGAGGAACGCCGCGAGGATGACCTCCGTGTCCGAGCGCGTGCGGAAGGCATACGCGCCCGACAGCTGCTCGCGCAGCTCCACGTGGTTGAAGATCTCCCCGTTGAACACGACGGTGAGGCCGGTGGCCTCGTCGCGCATGGGCTGATGGCCGGAGGCCAGGTCGACGATGGACAGCCGCGCGTGCCCCAGCGCGGCGCCGTCCAGGAGCAGGGCGCGCTGCGCGTCCGGCCCCCGGTGCTTGATGCTGGCGGTCATGCGGCGCAGGCGCTCGGCGTGCTGCGCCGGGCCCGATGCGTCACCCGCCGGGAAGGTGAACCCCGCGATGCCGCACATGGGCGTCTCAGCTCGCCTTCGCCAGCGACTTCTTGCGGTCCACGAAGGCCACCACGCGCGACAGCGAGTCCAGGTTCTCCGGCACCAGCTCCTTGTCGTCCAGCTTGATGTGGAACTCCGTCTCGATGAAGGCCACCAGCTCCATCATGCCCGTGGAGTCGATGAGCCCCTTGCGCAGGAACGAGTCGTCGTCCGCGAAGTCATCCACGAAGAAGGTGTCGACGATGAAGGTGCGAAGCGTGTCACGCGTGCTCATGAAGTGGGTCCTGTCCTTGAAACAAGAGATGGGGGTGTGGGAGGGCGATGCGAATGAGACGCGCCCGGCGCCTCTTGCTGAGCACCGGGCGAAAGGAGGTGCGGCCCGTCAGGTCCCCGTGGCGTCGCGGGCCACGAGGTCCAGGCTCATGCTGCGCGCCGGGTTGCCCATGGCGAGCGAGTCCGGGGGCACATCCTGTGAAACGATGCTGCCGGCGGACACCACTGACCGCGCGCCAATGCGCACGCCCGGCAGCAGGATGGCGCCGTGGGCGACCCAGACGTCGTCCTCGATGATGATGGGCGCGATGCGCTGGCCGTCCCGGTCGCTCACCCGCACGTACGACGCGAACATGCACCGGGCGCCAATCTGCACCGACTCCCAGGCCTCCACGGACACGCCGTAGTTGAACTGGGTCTCGTTGCCCACCAGCAGCCGCGCGTGCTCGTAGCAGACGACCGACGTGGGCAGCATGCCGCCCAGGAACGTCAGCTTGTCGCCCAGCTCCGCGTGGCCATCGTTGCGCGCGGCCACCGGGCCGTACGCCGCCACGTCCCGGCCCGTGCGGAAGGTGCGGAAGAGCCAGCGCGCCCGCGCCACGGCCACCACGCGCTCGGCGCGCGGGAACACCTGCGTGCGCACCAGCTCCAGGCCCGCGCGCGCCATCTGGAGCGCTTCGCCCCGGGAGGGGAGGGGAGGCTTCATCGCGACACCTCGCGCCGCAGCACCCGGGCGGGCGAGCCGCCCACCGTCACACCCGGAGGAATCCGGCGGGAGATGACCGTGCCGGAGGCCACGCTCGCTCCCTTCTGCAGGTGCGCGCCGGGCAGCAGGATGGAGCGGCTGCCCACCGTGACGCCTTCCTCCACCACCAGCGGCACCGACTGGGGCCGCTCGTGCCGGTTGCCCCGGACCGGGTGATACATGTTGTCCATCAGCTTGCACCACATGCCCAGGCGGCTGCGCGCGCCTACCGTCACGCAGGCCTGCGCTTCGATGGAGCTGCCTCCCTCGATGGTCACGTCGTCCTCGATCACGATGCGTCCCCCGCGCTGCGCGTGCAGCTCGATGGGCGCCATCCGCGCGTCGAACACCACCCGGTCGCCCACCTGGATTTCGCCCTCGCCGTGAATCCAGACGCGCCCCCAGACGGTGGGGATGGCGCCCACGGTCTCACAGCGGCGCAGCTTCAAACGCGCGACGGTCGGCCCCAGGCCGAGCAGCATCATCAAGGGAACGCGCATGGCTCAGGGCCCGGCCTTCGCGGAAGCCGGCGCCTCGCGCGGCGTGTCCGGCAGGGCCGCCAGGAAGGCGACCAGCTCCGAGGCCACGCGTGCCTGCCCCTGCGCGTTGAGGTGGCCCCCGTCATCCGAATAGTCCGGCACCATCGCCGGATACGCACGGCCATTCACCTCGTAGGTCTCCCGGGTGCCGTCCGCGTGCGTCGACTCCAGCGCCGCCAGGTCGAACAGCGGCTCCTTGCCGCCGTAGGTCTGCCGCATCAGCGCGTTGAACGCCTCGCGCGACACGTTCTCCCCCACGCCGAACACCGGGCGCCCGCGCAGCTCGTTGAACCACGCCTTCGCCCCGCGCTGCACCGTCGTCAGCGGCGCGGTGACGTGCACGAAGGTGACGCCCGGGTGGCGCGACTTCAGCCCCGCGAGCGTGGCGCGGTACTTCTCGAACAGAGCCTTCGTGTCCGTGCTGGAGGTGAAGTCGATGTAGCAGAACTTCATCAGCGCCACGTCCACCTGCTTCGCGACGCCGCCGTCCAGCAGCCGCTCGAAGTGCGCGAGCTTCGTCTCCGGCTGCTCGTTCTGGCCCACGAACGCGTGCGCCAGCGTGCCCTCCGGAATCTCCGCGCTCGCGTCCTTCAGCTCCACGATGGCGGGTGCCTTCGCGCTCGATGACAGGCCGCGCACGCCGTCCAGGATGTTGCCACCCACCGACTGGTGGCCGAAGAAGACCCGGCGGTGCGTCAGCCGCTCCAGGCCCGCGCGAGACGCGTCGGGCTTCGCCGGCGCTGACGCCGCCGCGCTCTGGGGCAGGGCCATCAGCAGCGCTCCAGGAAGGAGCAGCGTACCGAGTCGCGCCGGAAAGCCACGAAGGACATGCATGTGTGAACCTTTAGACCTTTCCATCGCCGAGCGTCAAAGCCCTCGGGGGCCGCGGCTGGATGCATGCCTTCCAAGCCGCCACGCCTGCATGACAGAGGGTCGTGATTGCCCCGGCGTCGGGTGGGGCTGACCCCTATTCGTGCTTGAGGCCGAAGAGGGAGCGCAGCCTTCCGAGGATGCGGCCCGCCTCGGGCGAGTGGTCCGGTCCGCCGCCGGCGGCCTGGGCCACGGCGCGCAGCTGGGTGCGGCGCTGGGCGAGCAGCGCGGAGAGTTGCCGGGCGAGGCCCGGATAGTCCGCGAACAGGCGCGCGAAGGTGGGCCGGTCCAGCTCCAGCAGCACGGCGTCCTGGATGGCCACCACCGAGGCGGCGCGGGGCTCTCCGGTGAGCAGCGACATCTCTCCTATGTACTGGCCCGGCCCCAGCCGTGTGATTTCGGACTGGAGCGTGCCGGCGCGCACGCTGACCTCGCCGGAGGCCACGACGTAGAAGGTCCCTCCCTCGTCGCCCTCCTGGATGATGCGCTCGTTGCGGCCGAAGCGGCGCACCACCACCTCGCACCGCAGGCGCTCCAGCTCCTCCGGGCCCAGCGGCGAGAAGAGGTCCACCTGGCGCAGGAGGTCGCGCACGGTGTCGTCCGCGAGCTCGCGGCGGCGCTGCTTCGACTCGCGGCGCAGCGTCACCGTGCGCTGGGCGTAGGGCAGCTCCAGGCCCTCGCGGCGCAGCCGGTACCACAGCCGCGTGTGCAGCTCCTCGCGCACGGTGTCGCCCAGCGCGAAGTCGTTGAGGAACACGCGCACCATGTACTGCGCGTTGGAGTCCGTGAAGGCCACCGTGCGCGCCAGGGGCGGCGGCTCCACCAGGACCTGGGGAATCTCCCGGGCCACGTCCAACAGAATCTGCTTCACCTGGTTGGGCGGCGCGTCCAGGGACACGCCCACCTGCACCTCGATGCCCACGGGCTCGCGGTGCTGGGTGAAGTTCTTCACGTGCTCCTTGCCCACCATGCTGTTGGGCAGGGTGATGACCTCTCGCCGGAAGTTGGCGATGCGGATGGAGCGCCACCCGATGTGCACCACCCGCCCGGTGTGCTCGCCGATGCGGATGAAGTCACCCACCTCGAAGGGGCGGTCCAGCTGCAGCGACAGGCCCGCGAAGAGGTTGCCCAGCGTCTCCTGGAGCGCCAGACCGATGACCACCGACAGCACCGCGGTGGACGCCACCAGCCCCGCCAGGTCCAGGTCCAGCTGGCTCTGGAGGATGGGGACGGTGGCGAGCGCGTAGAGCGTGAAGTCGATGACGTCGCGCAGAATCTTGGGCGTCGTCACCGGCGAGCGCATCCGCACCAGCTTCAGCGTGAACGCCACGCCCGCGCGGATGACGCCGTAGACGAACGTGAGCATCCAGCCTACGCCCACGAGCTTGCGCAGGCCCTCCGGCGTGGAGGCCTCCGGCAGCAGGCGCGACGTCAGCCGCAGCAACAGGAAGGCGACCAGCATCCGCACCGCGCCGCGCAGGTCGTCGCGCAGGGCCGTGTCACGGGTGGTCCGCTGGATGCTCAAGAGGAGCACCGTGAGGATGGAGCCCGCCAGGAGGGGGAGATGGCCTTCGAGGATGTTCAGCACGCCCCGTGAATCAGACCGGTGGGCTGGTCACGGGTCAAGGTGGCGGTTGACGGGTGACCGCCGAGCAGGGATACACGCCCCCCATGACGCTTGCCTCGGTGCAGGGACAGCCCCGCGCGATGGACGCGCTCCAATCCGCCCTGCGGTCCGGCTCGGTGCATCACGCCTACCTGTTCGCCGGGCCGGAAGGCGTGGGCAAGGAGCTGGCCGCGGTGGGGCTGGCGCAGGCCCTCACGTGCCCGGAGGCCCCGGAGGTGGGCTGCGGCAGGTGCGCCAGCTGCGCGCGCGTCGCCAAGGGGCTGCACCCGGACGTCACCTGGGTGATGCCGGACGACGAGCGCGTGTCGCGAGGGCTCGCCGGCCGCTCCGACTTCACCGGCACGCCCAGCCGCGAGCTGCGCGTGGAGCAGATCCGCCAGCTCCAGGAGCGCCTGGCGCTGCGCGGCCTGGAGTCCAAGCGCAAGGTGGCCATCCTGGTCAGCGCCGAGCAGATGAACGTGCAGGCCCAGAACGCCTTCCTCAAGACGCTGGAGGAGCCGCCCGCGGAGACCACCCTCGTCCTGGTGGCGAGCGCCATGGACCGGCTCCTGCCCACCATCCGCAGCCGGTGCAGCAAGGTGTACTTCGGCCCGCTGCCGGTGGACCTGGTCGCGAAGCACGTCCAGCAGGAGCGCAAGCTGGACGCGGACACCGCCGCCCTGGCCGCGGTGATGTCCGGCGGCAGCCTGGGCCGCGCGCTCGCGCTGGACGTGGACGCGCTGAAGGAGCGCAAGGACGTGCTCACCGCCTTTGAATCCCTGGGCGGCAACGACATCCCGGCCCTCTTGCGCTTCGCGGAGGCCCACGGCGGCTCGCGCGAGGACGCGGACACGGCGCTGGAGCTGCTCATCCTGTGGACGCGCGACGTGTCGCTCGCGAAGGCGGGGGCGCTGGACGCGATGGCGAACCGGGACCTGCGGGAGCTGGCGCAGGACGCCGCGAACCGCACGTCGGAGGCCGCGCTGCACCGGAGGCACGCGCTGCTGGAGTCGGCGCGCACGGCCATCGGCACGCGCAACGGCGCGCCCCGGTTGCAGCTGGAGCGGCTGCTCATCGAACTGTGCGTGGAGGGCCGGTGAGCGCGGACATGGACGAGGTGCTGGCGGAGGTGAAGGGCGGCAAGGTGTGGCCGCTGTATCTCCTGTGGGGCGAGGAGTTCCTGGTCCGCAAGGGCGCGGACGAGCTGGTGAAGACGCTGGTGCCGGACGCCGCCATGGGACTGAACCTGGCGGTGCTGGACGCGGCGTCCCCGCGCGAGGTGGCGCAGGAGCTGGCCACGCTGCCGCTGTTCCCCGGGCGCAAGGTGGTGCTGGTGCGCGACCCGGAGTTCCTCGCGCCCAAGAAGGGCAAAGGCGACGCGCTGGCCAAGGCGCGCGACGCGTGGAAGGCCGGCAAGCGCAAGGAGGGCGCCCGGCGGCTCCTGGCGCTGGCGGGCCGCGCGGGCTGGGGCGTGGACCAGCTGGACCCCCGCGTGCCCGGCGCGCCCTCGGTGGAGCAGTGGAAGGAAGAGCTCAACGTGGACCTGGCGGAGGCGGACCTCGCCTTCCTCCAGGAGGCCGCGACCTTCTGCCGCGAGGAGCGCATCAGCGCCCCGGAAGGCGACGCGTCCGCGCTGCTGGAGCTCTTGCAGAAGGGCGTGCCGCCGGGGCACGCGCTGGTGCTGGCGGCCACGGATGTGGACTCGCGCAGCCCGCTGCTCAAGTTCGCGCAGGACAAGGGCCGCCTCTTCGAGCGCAAGGTGGCCGCGCGCCACAAGGACCTGGACCTCAGCGAAATCTCCCGGGAGTTCCTCGCCCCCTTCAAGAAGAAGCTGGGACCGGGCGCGCTGGAGGGGTTGAAGGAGCGCATCGGCGGCAACATCCGGCTGCTCCAGTCGGAGCTGGAGAAGCTGGCCGTCTACGCGGAGGGGCCCACCATCGAGGCCCAGCACGTGGCGCTGCTGGTGCACCACGCGCGCGAGGAGGAGTTCTTCGAGCTGACCGAGGCGCTCCAGAAGCGCGAGCTGCGCGACGCGCTCTCCTACGCCGAGGACGCGATGGGGCAGGGCACGCACGCGCTGCAACTGCTGGGCGCGGTGGCGTCCATCGTCCGCTCGCTCCTGGAGAACCACGCCTGGCTGGAGAAGTACGCCGGCGGCCAGCCGCCGCGCACCGGCCGCGACGTGGAGACGCGCATCCTCCCCAAGCTGGAGGCCGAGCTGAAGGCCTCCAAGCGCAAGACGCCCAACGCCTGGGCGCTCGCGTTCGGCATGCAGGCCGCCGCCCGCTACGAGCGCCGCGAGCTGCTCAACGCCCTGGTGGCGTGCGCGGACGCGGACCTGGCCCTGAAGTCCTCCGCCAACGGGAAGCTCGTCATCGAGCGGCTGTTGTGGACGGTGTGCACCCGCGCCTGAAGGGGCCCGGGTGGAAGGAGCCGCCATGGCGGACAAGCGACGCTTCGATCTCTTCGCGGACCTGCTCGTCACGCGCTTCCCCCAGGCCCAGCGCGTCTATGACGTCGCCGGCGGCATGGGGAAGTTGAACGAGTCCCTCACCCAGCGCGGGCGCACCGTCACCACCTTCGACCTGCGCCACAAGCACCTGCCCGTGAAGTACGCGCAGCGGCCCTTCACCCTGGAGGAGCCCTGCGAGGCGGAGCTCGTCGTGGGCATGCACCCGGACGGCGCCACGCGGATCATCATCGAGTACGCCGCGCGCCACGGCCTGGGCTTCGCCGTCGTCCCTTGCTGCTCCGACAATGGGATGCCCTACAAACCGTGGATGCGGCACCTGGCCGAGGTGGCCCGCCAGGCCGGCTTCACCACGGTGGAAGAGGCCGAGCTCCCCATGGACGGCCGCGCGCGGGTGCTGCTCGGCGTATGGCGCTGACGCACGGTGTGCGAATTCAGGGCCTTGCTTTGCGTAGCAAGAATAAGCCGCCAATCGTGGATTGTCTGAATAGAGGACACACCCGGCGTGGACTGTCACGGTTCAGGACAGGGGCCTGCTCGCGGTGAAATCCCCAGCAAGTCCGGGGGGTTGTGCCAGAAGTGTAACGACTGCTTCCACATTACAGAAGATTTACTGCGCACCGATGTGCCATCCGCTTTTCAGGAACTTCCAGTACTGCGAGGCATTTCGCGGACTTAATGAGTTGGCCTGAAGAATGCTGAAAGGAGCGCTGCCCCGGCGACCACCCCCTTTGCGCCGGGCAGGAGGCAGTACCTTGGTTCGCACCCGTTTCGTTTCAGCCCTGTTGGCGTTTCCCCTGGTCGCTTGCGGCGTCGGGGACATGGACGGCGACACGCAGAACGAGCAGCAGAAGCCGGATGAGGTCGCTGAAGTGCGGAGCGCCCTGAGCGCGATGCCTGGCGCGCAGATTGTCGGCACCAACGCGGATGGGACGCCGCACACCATCCAGGGCCGCCTGGGCCAGGCGGACCGCGCGCTGACGGGCTTCGCGCTCGCGGACGTGCACACCTCCATCGCCGGGGCGCTGCCCAACATCGCGTCGCTGTTCCGCCTGGACGCGTCCGACCTGCGCGTGCGCCGGGTCTCCGTGGACGACCTGGGCATCTCGCACATCCGCTACGCGCAGACGCTGAACGGTCTGCCGGTGATTGGCGAGGAGCTGGTGGTGCACGTGGACCGCTCGGGCGCCATCTTCAGCGCCAACGGTTCCGCGCGCTCCGGCGGCGCCCTGTCCGCGCGTCCGCTGGTCGCCGCGGAGGCGGCCAAGACGGCGGCGGTGCGCGACACCCAGGGCACGGGCCTGGCCGCGCAGAGCGCGCGCCTGGTGTACGTGAAGTCCGAGCAGGACGGCCGTCTGCACCTGGCCTATGAGGTGAAGGTCACCGGCGAGACCGCCCAGATGCCGCTGCGCGACCGCGTCTATGTGGACGCGCTCAACGGCGCCACGCTGCTGCGCGTTCCGGAGATCCACACCGCGCTCAACCGCAAGGTGTACAGCTCGAACAACACCACCACCACCCCGGGCACGCTCAAGCGCTCCGAGGGCCAGGCGGCCACCGGTGACTCGCATGTCGACATGAACTACGACATGCTGGCTTACACCTACAACTGCTACAAGACGAACTTCAACCGCGACTCGCTGAACAACGCGGGCCAGACGCTGATCAGCTCGGTCCACTACAGCAAGAACTACGTGAACGCCTACTGGGACGGCACCCAGATGGTGTACGGCGACGGCGACGGCGTGAACTCCATCGAGCTGGGCAAGGACGCGGACGTCACGGTCCACGAGCTGACCCACGCGGTGACGGAGAACGAGTCCAACCTCACGTACTCCGGTCAGTCCGGTGGCCTCAACGAGGCCATGTCCGACACCTTCGGCGCCATCTGCGAGAGCTGGGCCTCCGGCACGTGGAGCACCGCCGCGGACGTCTGGAAGGTCGGCGAGGACGTGTGGACCCCCGGCGTCGCGGGTGACGCGCTCCGCTACATGGACGACCCGGCGAAGGACGGCGCGTCCATCGACTGGGCGCCGAACTACTCCGGCCAGGACGTGCACTACACCTCTGGCGTGCCCAACCTGGCGTTCGCGCTGCTCGCCAAGGGTGGCACGCACCCGCGCGGCCGCAGCACCATCAACGTGCCGGCCATCGGCGTCCAGAAGGCCGGTCAGATCTGGTACTACGCCAACGCCAACCTCTACACGGCCAGCACCACGTACGACCAGGCCAAGACCTGGACCATCCAGGCCGCCGCGGCCCTGGGCTACGACCAGGCCACGCAGGACGCGGTGAAGGCGGCCTGGGAAGCGGTGGGCGTGGGCATCCCCATCACCTGCACCCCGCTGACCAACGGCGTGGCGAAGACGGGCCTGTCCGGCGCCACCAACTCGGCGAACTACTACTGCATCGACCTGCCGGCCTCCAAGGCGTCCACCTACGTCATGAGCGGCGGCACGGGCGACGCGGACATGTACATCAAGTTCGGCTCCGCCCCGACGACGACCTCGTACGACTGCCGTCCGTACCTGAGCGGCAACAACGAGTCGTGCAGCGCGGCCGCGAAGGCCTCCGCGGGCAAGATGTACATCATGCTGCGCGGCTACTCGACGTACAGCGGCGTGTCCCTCAAGGCCACGTACTGAGCCCTCGCACAGGCCCGGGGTGAGTCCACGCCGGGCCTCGTGAAGGTCACCTTCCGCCTCCGGGGCTTTGAGTCCCGGGGGCGGTCGTGTTCTGGGGGCAGGCGCCTGTCGCGCGGGAACGGGGTAGGGTGGCTGGACCTCGTACGCGGGAGGATGCATGGGGTGGCGGTCGGGCTGGGTCTTGCTGACGGCGGTGGTGGCGTCCGGGGCCCTGTCGTGCCACCGGGAGACGCGGGCCCCGCGCACCTGCGTGGTGCTGTCGGTGGGGGGCTCCAAGGGGCTCGCGCACGTGGGCGCGCTGGATGCGTTGGTGGCGCGGGGCATCCCCATCGACTGCGTGGTGGGCAACAGCATGGGCGCGGTGGTGGGCAGCCTCTACGCGGCCGCGCCCGGCGCCAACCTGCGCCAGCGCTACCGGGCCTTCTTCACCGCCTACGAGGAAGAGACGCGCAAGGTCGCGGCGACGCGCGGCGCGGTGGGCGCGGCGGTGGGCCTGCTCGCGGTGCTGATTTCAGGCGGCACCCTGGGGCCGGCCGTGGCGGTGGGGGCGCTGGGGGCGGCGGGGGGCGCGGCGACGGTGCCGCCCTTGAGCCATGAGCGCTTCACCCAGGTGCTGGATCATTTCTACGCCGGGGCGCGCGTGGAGGAGCTCCCGGTGCCCTTCGTCACCTTCCACCAGGAGCCCTTCGCGGGCGGCATCCGCCTGGTCACCGTGACGCGCGGCCCGCTGGCGGAGGCCGTCTCCGCCAGCGCCTCCAACCCGCTCCTGTTCAAGGACGCGACGCTGGAGCGCATCGACCCGGGCGCGGACCGCGTGTCCGCGACGCCGGTCCACGACGCGTGTCAGCTGTTCCCGGGCGCGCGGCTCATCGCCATCAACGTCACCGGCGAGCCGGCCTTCTACCGCCCGGACCTGGGCTGCGACGTGCGCGAGGTCCGCGTGGAGGTGGCCATCCCCCCGGTGGAGGCCTTCACCGGCCGCGGCCCCGCCTTCGAGGCCACCTACGATGCGGGCCGCGACGCGGTGATGCAGGCGCGGCTGGACTGAACACGGGCCTCAGCCCGCGGTGAGCAGCCTCGTCACGTCCCGCCACCCGCCCTGGCAGGGAGCGGTGTCCGTGGCCAGGTAGTGCCCCACGCGGCCGGGCGCGAGCGCGACGATGGCGGACGAGCGCGTCCCGTAGCCCTCCGTGTGGATGCACAGGGCCTGGAGCTGCTGGAGGAACTCCGCGGGCAGGTCGCTCTCCGCGAGCGGCCCCGTCGCGGCCTCCAGGGGCGGCAGGGAATGATCCGCCAGGGCCGTCTTCAGCCCCGTCACCAGCTCCGGCCAGGGGCGCGCCGCCACCTCGCCGGCCAAGGCGAGCGCCCGCCGCACCTTGGGGATGGCCCGGTTGTCCAGGGTGTCGTTGGGGAGCACGTGCACGCCGTCCGGGACGTCCTCGTGCAACAGGCGCGCGTGGCCCGGCCGCGCGTAGGCCACCCGCACGGTGCGCGCGTCCCCGTAGAGCAGGTTGAAGGGGAGGAACTCCGGGGCGGGCAGGGTGCCGAGATAGCGCTCGATGGCCTCCACCGACCCGGCCTGCAGGGCGCGCAGCACCACCTCGCCCCGGGAGCGGGGGGCCAGGCCCTGGACGCGCGCGCCGCGCTGGTTCGTCAGGGCCACCAGGATTCCGTCGTGGGTCACCCCCATCCACGTGCCGCCCCGCTCCACGTCCTGGCCGCCCACCACGCGTGGGGACTCGCAGAGGACCTTCGGCCCGTGGGCCGGACGCGCGTAGAACTCATCCCGGTTGGCGGCGACGACCAGCGGCCACTCCGGGTGGGCGTTACGGAGGATGAGGACGGTGCACATGGCGTCCGGTCGATAACATCCATCTTCGTGCCATGCAGCCCTCGGCCTGCATGTTGGCGATGACCTCGTTTCCCCAAAGCGGCTATGGTCCGCCGCCCTCAGGAGAGTCCATGGCGGAGAGAACCCTCGTCACCAGCGCCCTTCCGTACGCGAACGGCGCCATCCACCTCGGCCACGCCGTCGAGTACATCCAGACGGACATCTACGTCCGCTTCCTGCGCTCGTGTGGCCAGGACGTCGTCTATTTCTGCGCGGACGACACCCACGGCACGCCCATTGAAATCAACGCCGCGAAGCAGGGCATCCCGCCGGAGCAGTTCGTCGCGCGCTTCCACGAGGAGCACCAGCGCGACTTCCAGGGGCTGGACGTCCGCTTCGACTACTTCCACTCCACCAACTCGCCGGAGAACCGCCACTACGCGGAGCTCATCTACGGGCGCTTGAAGGACGCGGGCGACATCGACCGCCGCGACATCGAGCAGACCTACTGCGAGAAGGACAAGCGCTTCCTGCCGGACCGCTTCATCCGCGGCACCTGTCCCAACTGCCGGTCCACGGATCAGTACGGCGACGCGTGCGAGAAGTGCGGCAAGACGTACAACCCCACGGACCTCATCGACCCGAAGTGCGCGCTGTGCGGCACGCCGCCGGTGCGCCGCAACTCCGAGCACCTGTTCTTCCGGCTGTCGCGGCACGCGGACTTCCTCCAGGAGGTCCTCAAGCGCCCCGGCTTCATCCACCCGGGCCTGGCCGCCCAGCTCCAGGGCTTCTTCGAGAAGGGCCTGTCGGACTGGGACATCAGCCGCGACGGGCCGTACTTCGGCTTCGCGATTCCAGGGGAGACGGACAAGTTCTTCTACGTCTGGCTGGATGCGCCCATCGGGTACATCGCCACGACGGAGAAGTGGGCGAAGGCGTCGGGCCGCTTCCCGGACGCGCTCGCGTACTGGGGCAAGGACGCGCCCAGCCGCATCGTCCACTTCATCGGCAAGGACATCGTCTACTTCCACGCGCTCTTCTGGCCCGCGGTGCTGAAGGTCGCGGGGCTGCACATCCCCAATGAGATCAAGGTGCATGGGCACCTGACGGTGAACGGGGAGAAGATGAGCAAGAGCCGCGGCACCATGGTGGCCGCGCGTGACTACCTGGACCTCCTGGACCCCAGCTACCTGCGCTACTTCTACGCGGCCAACCTGGGCGCGGGCGTGGAGGACCTGGACCTCAACCTCAAGGACTTCCGCCTGCGGGTGAACGGCGAGCTCGTCAACAACGTGGGCAACCTGGCCAACCGCGCGCTGTCGCTGCTGGCCGGGCCGCTGGAGAAGAAGCTCGCGCCGGGCCGCGCGGAAGGGGCGGGGCGCAAGCTGGTGGAGGACGCGCTGGCGCGCGTGCCGGAGGTTCGCGAGGCGTTCGAGAAGCTGGAGTACCGCGTCGCCATCAAGGTGATCACGGAGATCGCCTCCGCCGCCAACGCGTTCCTCCAGACGGCGGCGCCGTGGGCGCTGGTGAAGAAGGACGCGGAGGCCGCGCGGGCGGACCTGTCGGACGCGGCGGACGTGGCGTACCTGCTGGGGGCGCTGCTGGCGCCGGTGACGCCGCGCGTGTCGGAAAAGCTGTTCAACCAGCTGGGGGCGGAGCCGCTGACGTTCCAGGCCCTGGCCACCGCGAAGTACCCGCTGCTCGACCGCACCCGTCCGCTGGGCACGCCGGAGCCGCTGTTGCCCCGGCTGGAGGAGGAGCGCGTCAACGCCATCATCAAGGTCCCCGAGGGGACGCCGGCCGCCGAGCCCGCGAAGGCAGGCGGCAAGGACAAGAAGACGGAGAAGAAGCCCGTGGAAGCGAAGCCCCAGGAAGCGGTCCCCACCACGCAGGCGTCCCCGGGAGCGGGGGCGGCGGAAGGCGCGCCCGCGGCCGACATCGAGTACGCGGACTTCGCCAAGGTGGTGCTGAAGGCGGGGCGCATCGTGGCCGCGGAGAAGGTGAAGGGCGCGGACAAGCTGCTCAAGCTGGACGTGGACCTGGGTGAAGGCGCGCCGCGCACCATCGTGTCCGGCATCGCGGAGGCGTACACGCCGGAGGCGGTGGCGGGCCGGCGCGTGGTGGTGGTGGCGAACCTCAAGCCGCGCAAGCTCAAGGGCATCGAGTCGCGCGGCATGCTGTTGACGGCGGGCGCGGGCGGCAAGGACCTGTCCCTGCTGGATCCGGGCGATGTGGCTCCCGGCGCCGAGGTGAAGTAGGCCGGTCCGTCGTCTCCGGGCCTCGCCGGAGGAGGGAGTGCCTCCTCCGGCCGGGCCCTGCCGGAGTCAGGCGGGGTTCAAGGGCGCGGGGGCGGAAGGGCCTCCGCGCCAGACAGCGACCGGGACACCCAGACCGCGCTGGAGCGCGGGAGGGCCCGGGCGCGAGAGAGGTGATGAGACGTGGCGGACTGGCGTGCCGAGCGGGACCGCGCCCTGCTGACCCTGGAGCGTGAGAAGCGTCCGGCGAGCCGGGCGGAGGCGGCGGAGCTGCTGTTCCACCTGGCGTCGGAGGAGCCCGCGCACGCCGGGGAGTTCACGGACGTGCTGGTGCGGCTGCTCGCGGACGCGCAGCCGGAGGTGCGCCGCTCGGGTGTGAGCCTCGCGTCCGTCATCCTGCCGCCGGAGCAGCTGCCGGACATGCTCCTGCCCCGGCTGCGCGACGAGGACACCCGCGTGCGGCTGGAGGCCACCGGGCGGCTGGCGGACCTGGCGCTGCCGCACGCGCGCGGGGCCCTGGCCGGCATGCTGGAGGACCCCACGCCCGAGGTGCGCTTCGAGGCCGCGCGAGGCATCGCCGCCCTCAAGCACCCGGCGGGCCTGGACGTGCTCGTGGCCGCGCTGGACGTGGACACGCTGCGCTTCCGGGCGCTGGGCGCGCTGGCGGAGCTGGGGGACGCGCGGGCGCTGCCGGCGGTGAAGCGCCTCTTCGGCAAGTGGCTGCTGCCGGCGTTCGACAAGACGCAGGCCGCGGGCGTGCTGCTGAAGCTGGGCGACCCGGAGGGCGCGGACTGGCTGATGCAGCGCACGCGCAAGAAGTGGAGCGGGGACCGGGCGCTCGCGGTGGAGCTGTGCGGCGAGCTGAAGGTCCCGGGCGCGCTGGAGCGGCTGCGGGAGATCCTCGCGGACGCGAAGGACCCGTGCCGGGGCGCCGCCGCGCGCGGGCTGGGACGGCTGGGGGATGCCCGGGCGCTGCCCTGGCTGCTCGCCGTGCTGGAGGACCGCGCCGCGCCAGAGGACGACCGGCTGGACGCGGCGGACGGCGTGTGGCGCCTGGGCGTGGCGGAGGGACTGGAGCGCGTGCGCGCCGCCGTGCCCACCTTCGCCTCGGAAGAGGCGCGGACGGAGTTGGAAGAGCTGTTTCAGGAGAAGCCATGAGACTGGTTGATGCGCACTGCCACCTGGAGCCGAAGGACTACGCGGACGTGGCGCCGGTGCTGGAGCGCGCGCGCGCCGCGGGGCTGGTGCACGCGGTGCTGGTGGGGCAGTTCCACGGTCCGGGGGACTGGGGGCACGCGCTGGAGGTCGCCGCCCGGCACCCGGACTTCCTGTCGCCCACGCTGGGCATCCACCCGCACGAGGCCGCCCGCGCCACGGAGGCCGACTTCGAGATGCTGGAGCGCACCTGCGCCCGCCCGGAGCTGCGCGCCGTGGGCGAGGCCGGGCTGGACTACTACTACGACCACTCGCCGCGCGAGGTGCAGGCCACCGTCTTCCGGCGGCAGTGCGCGCTCGCGAAGCGCCTGGGCAAGCCGCTGGTGGTGCACGTGCGCGACGCGCATGACGACTGCGACGCGGCCCTGTCCGCCGAGGACGTCACGAGCGGCGTCATCCACTGCTTCACCGGCGACACCGCCGCGGCCCGGAAGTACCTGGACCGGGGCTTCTTCCTGTCGCTGTCCGGCGTCGTCACCTACAAGAAGACGGAGGCCCTCCAGGACGCGGTGCGCTTCGCGCCGCTGGAGCGCCTGATGGTGGAGACGGACAGCCCCTTCCTCGCGCCGGTGCCCCACCGCGGCCGCAAGAACGAGCCCGCGCACGTGCTGGAGACGGCGAAGAAGGTGGCGGAGCTGAAGGGCGTGTCGCTGGAGGAGGTGGCCCGCGTCACCACGGCGAACGCGGCCCGCCTCTTCAACCTCACGCTGGGGTGAGCGCGTTGGCCAGGACCTCCAGGTCCTGGTCCAGCTGCGGCATGTCCAGAAGCAGCGCGTCCGGGTCGTAGACGAAGTCCGCCTGCTTCAGCTTCAGCAGGGCCTGCAGCGCGGGCTCGCCCGCGTGGCCGCCGAACGCCGCGTGCACCACGCGGCCGCGCTCCAGGTGCAGCGAGCCCTCCAGCGTGTGGCTCCGCAGCTGGAGCTTCCCGCTCTTCTTGCCACCGCCCAGCGTGCGCAGGAGCTCCTTGGGAGGCAGCTCGTCGAAGCTGCCGCGCACCACCCGGCCCGGGCCGTTGTGCTGCACGCGGTCCTGGAAGAGGGACAGCACCGTGCGCGCGACCTCCGCCTTGTCGCTGGGGGAGAGCACCGCCGTCGCGCCCGCCATCAGCAGCCGCTCGCGCGCCTGGGCATCCGGCTCGCCCACCACGGCGATGGGCAGGCCCGCGCTCTCCGGCATGGAGCGCACGGCCTCCAGCAGGTCCATCACCTCCTGCTGGCCCAGCCGCAGGCTCACCACCAGCACGTCGCAGTCCTGCCGCGCCAGGCCGTCCAGCGCGCCGTCCAACGTGGACAGCGCGTGCGCCACCAGCTCCTGCTTGAGCACGGCCTCCAGCAGCTCGCCGCGCGTGGTCTCGTCCGGCTCCGCGATGAGCACCTGCCGGCCCTCGCTGGCCAGCCGGTGCGCCAGCAGCTCGCCGCTCTGGAGCTGGCCGACGATGTCCGCCACCACGGGGTCGTAGAGCACGCCCGCGTTCGTGCGCAGGTGCTCCAGCGCCTGCGTCTTGCTGAAGACGCGGCCGAACGCGTTGCCCGGGTTCTTGGTCAGCTCCAGGAAGCTGTCCACCGCCGCCAGGATGCGCGCGCCCAGGGTGATGTCCTCGCCCTTGGCGCCCTGGGGCGTGCCGGAGCCGTCCCAGGCCTCGTACAGCTGCGCGAGGATGGTGTTCACCTGCGCGGGCAGGTGCACCGTCTCGAAGAGCTTCGTGGGCGCGCGGCAGCACGCCTTCGCCTGGGCCTTCCACTCCGGGTTCGCCGCGTTGCTCGCCAGCGAGAAGTGCCGCTCCGGAGGCTTGCCCAGGTCGTGCAGGTACGCGGCGATGGACAGCGCCGCCAGCTCCTTGTGGGGCATGCCCATGCGCTGGCCCACGATGCCCGCCTGCCGCGCCAGCTGCGCGGAGTGTCCCCGGTGGCGGGGCCGGTCCTGCTCCAGCAGGCCCACCATCAGGCTCAGCGTCTCCACGTAGTCCGTGTCGCTGATGAGGCCGCGCGGGCCGCCCGGCTCGCGCCGCTGGGTGGAGACGCGCGCCACGTTGGTGCCGCTGCCGGAGCGCTGCAGCCGCATCCGCGCGTCCGTCTCCAGCCGCATGCTCAGGCTGGTGGGGCTGCGCCCGGCGGACGACCCTCCGCGCCCGGGCTCCGTGCCCACGTGCGTGTTCGACGGGGTGTCCGGACGGCGGGGGCCGCTGTTGGGCGCGGGGCCCTCCAGCAGCGTGGTGAACGCCGTGGGGTCGCCGTAGTAGTGCTTGCGGATGGCCGCGGCGATGGCGCTGCGCAGGCCGATGTACGCGTAGACCTCCGACATGCCGGTGACGAGGGCGATCTCGTCGAGCAGCGACTTGTTCTGCGGCTCGGCTGCCACCACCGACAGCAGCTTGCGCTCCGGATCCACGGCCAGCGGGAGCACGTTCTGCGCTTCCGCCAGCCGCACCGGCAGCTTGTCCAACACCTTCGTGTCGATGCGGACCTTGGCCAGCTTGTCCGCGGTGACGAAGCGGGTCTGGAACTCGTTGGCCAGGAGCCGCAGCAGCGCGGCCTCCTGGAGCAGGCCCAGCTCCACCAGACAGTCCCCCAGCTTGTGGCCGGTGATCTTCTGGTGCTCCAGACCCTGCTCCACGGCCCCGGGGGTCACGAGGCCGGCCTCAATCAACCGCTCTCCCAGCCGCTTCGCCATGGACTTCAGCCCTCCGAGGAGCCACCACCCTCACCGCCGGACTTCACGGCGGGGGCCAGCGCGCTGAACGGCTTGAAGGTCAGCTCGCCGGGCAGGCTCTTGGGGTCGCGGGGCGGGCGCTCCTCGCGCGGCGGACGGGGCGGGCGCTCCTCGCGGGGACCCCGGTCCTCGCGCGGCGGACGCTCGGCGCGGGGCGGCCGCGGCGGGCGCTCCGGACGGGCCTCCTGGGACGGGGACGCGGGGGCGGCGGTGCCCTCGCCGGCCGGGGCGGACGGGCCCTTGTCGGCGCGCGCCTTGCGCTTCTCCTCGCGGTGCTTGCGACGGCCGCCCTCCACGGGGGCCCGGCCGCGGCCGGTGGGCACGAAGCCCTTCCAGAGCGACCGGTCATACGCGCGCAGGTGGTCCGTCCAGCGCTCGTTCGGATCGCGCTGCATGGACTCCACCCACCCGGAGATGCGCGCGTCGAGCGAGCTGAGCGTGTCGACGATCTGCGCCTCCAGCGTCACCGGCACCTTCGCGCCGGGGGCGCCGGACACGCCCTGCTGGGAGATGGCCAGGTGCGTCAGGTGCTGCTCCAGGAGCGGCGGGAAGCCCGGGATGCCCAGGGTCTTCTCGCGGATCTTCTGCGCGGCCAGCACCGCGTGGCCCACCAGCCGGCCCTCGTCGGAGGTGTCGAAGCCCTTGTCGGAAGCGTCGCCGGCCTTCATCACGTCGTGCAGGAACGCGCCGGCCAGGAGCAGGTCGCGGTCCGCCATGGGGTAGTGGTCCGACACGCGCAGCGTCAGGCGCATCACGGACAGGATGTGCTCGGCCAGCCCGCCGCGCCACGCGTGGTGCACGCCCTTGGCGGCCGGGGCCACCGGCAGCGCCGCGGACACGTGCGCGTCGTCCAGGAACGCCAGCAGCAGCTGCTTCACGTACGGGTCGTTGACGCGCTCGGTGACGAGCTCGCGGATCTGCCCCACCGCGCGCGGGCCACCGCCGCCGCCCTCGTGGCGCTCGGGCTTGCCTTCGCCGGACTTGGGCTCGGGCTTCGCATCGCCGGACTTCGCTTCGCCGGACTTCGCTTCGCTGGACTTGGGCTCGGTCTTCGCCTCGGCGGGCGGGGCGGGGGGCGGCTCGAACTCCTTGGGGTCCAGCGGCTCCGGATCCAGGCGCTCCATGCCCTCCACGACGACCTGGGTGCGGCCGTGGAAGACGATGACGCTGCCCTGCACGAGGACGAAGTCACCGCTCTGGAAGGCGGGCTCGAGCGCGTCCACCTTGTCGAACACACGCGCGTCCACCGTGCCGCTCTTGTCGGCCAGGGACAGCGACAGGAACACCTTGCCACTGCGCGCGGTCACCTTCTCCTTCTTGGTGACGCGGAAGACGGTATGGACCCGGTCCTTCTCGCGCAGGTCCGCCGCGTACACCTTGCGGACGGTCTCGACGGAAGCCTCCGGGGTGGAAGAGGTCGCGGCCTGGAACTCGTTTTCGGTTGTCATCGCGGCGCGGACAGTAACACCGAGGCGGCCCGCCGGAGGGTGAAACGACACAGGCCGCCCCGCTTCAGCTCACCTCGAGCGCCACCGCCTCCAGGTACTCGGCCCCTGGGGAGCCGACCGGCGCCGGGTGGTCCGGCGGCAGCCCCATCCGTACCAGCCGGAAGGCGATGCGCGCCTCCTGCTCGCAGGCCGTGGCCACGCACTCCGTGAACGAGCCCAACGCCAGCGGTGGGTGGTAACCGACCACGAGCAGCCGTCCCCCATGGCGGGTGCGCCGCAGGGCCAGCCGCACCTGGCCGATGAAGTCCTCCTCGGATGCCACCCCCAGCGTGTCGAGCAGCACCAGGTCGAAGGTCTCCTTGAGGGCCCGGAGCACCGCCAATGGCTCGCCCTGTTCCACCGTCACCCGGCCGAGCAGCCCGTTGGCCTCCGCGTTCTCCCGAGCCAGGTCCGCCGAGTCCGCGTTGCCGTCGAACGCGAGGATCTGCTTCGCTCCGTGGCGCCCCGCGTGGACGAAGAGGCCGCCCACGTTGCACGCCACGTCCAGCACGCGGTCCCCGTTGCCGGTGCGCCCCAGGAAGCGGCGCAGCTCGCGGTGATCATACCCGTAGCCCGTGCCCCGGCCGTAGGTGAGGTCCACGGTGAAGCGCGCGCCCATCTCCAGGAGGCGGCACCAGCGCGGCGGCGTGCCGTACATCACGTGCGGGCGCTGCGCGGGCAGGCCCAGCGCCTTGCGCCTTGGCGTGTCGTTGCGAAGCAGCACGGAGGCCGCCCCCGTCACCTCGCCCAACGTGCGGGTGATCTCCTCCTGCCGCGCGTCCATGGAGCGGGTGAGCGTCTGGACGACGAAGTGCTGATCATACCGGTCCACGATGAGGCCCGGCAGGCCGTCCCCGTCGTCATTGACGATGCGGCAGAAGCGTGGGTCGTCCACCAGCCGGGCGCGCCGCTCGAAGGCGTGGCGCACGTGGCGGGGAATCAGCCCCTCCACGGGCTCGTCCGGCATGCCCAGGCGGCGCACGGCGTAGGAGGCCTCGAGGTCCACGTCCCCCAGCCCCAGGACATGCCCGTCCTCGTCCTTCAGCTGCATGGGGGTGCCGGGCTGCGGCTCACCCTCGATGGAGACGATGTCCTCGCGGCGCAGCCAGGGGGCGCCATGGCGAAGCTTGCGGGCGGCTTCTCGGGACAGGTAGGTGCTGAGCAAGGTGCGGCCCTCCTCCAGCGCGATGGGAGGCACCGTGGCGAGGGTGCCTTCCACCAAACATGGGCCGTGTGGGGCCTGCTGGCGGCGAGGGCCGTGCCGCTGCCCCGGAGGGCAGGGGAGGGAGCGGCATCAGACAATCGGCGGTGGCCGCTTGTATGCCTTGAAGGTCACCCGCATGAGGATGCCGCTGACCACCAGCGCCAGCGCGATGCCCAGCATGCGCACTCTGGGCCCGTCCCCGATGACCATCACCGCCAGGGAGAGGAGGCCCAGGGCCACCGCGCCCAGGACCGTGAACGTCTGCGCCCGGGTCGCTTTGCCGCTGGCAGGTTTCTTCGCCCGGGCGAGCGCCGGCAGCGAGGACGCCTTGCGCCACTTCTCCGCGCCGTCCTCGCGCACCTCGTCGTCCGGCTCCACCAGTCCCTGCACGTAGGCGCGCTCGATGTCCCCCAGCGAGGGGAACATCAGCTCACCATCCGGAGTGCGCACGCGGTACGCCATGGGTCTTCCTCCCTCCCGGCCTACCCTGCCCGGCAGGGGCGGGGACCTCAAGCCAGCTCGGTGGCAATCTGCTCAGCGGCGCGCAGTCCATCAATGGCGGAGGACACGATCCCGCCCGCGTAGCCGCAGCCCTCGCCCACCGGGTACAGCCCGCGCATGGACACGGACTGCAGATCGTCACCCCGCGTGATGCGCACCGGCGAGGACGTCCGGCTCTCGATGCCGATGAGCTTCCCCTCGTCGCTGATGAAGCCCTTCATCTTCCGGTCGAACGTGCGCAGCGCGGCCTTGATGGACTGCGTCAGCCGCGCCGGGAAGAGCTTGTTCAGGTCCGTGTGCGCCAGGCCCGGGCGGTAGCTGGTGTCGCCCGGGTCCTTCTTCACGCGGCCGGCCAGGTAGTCCGGGATGGTCTGCGCGGGCGCGAAGAAGCGGCCCCCGCCCAGCTTGTACGCCTCCGACTCCCAGTGCCGCTGGAACTCCAGGCCCGCGAGCGGCCCGTGGAAGCCCTCGCGCGCGAAGTCCTCCACGGACACGGACACGACGATGCCCGCGTTGGCGAACTTCGCGTTGCGCCGCGAGTTGCTCATGCCGTTGGTGCACTGCAGCCCCTCTTCCGTGGGCGTGGGCACCACGATGCCGCCGGGGCACATGCAGAACGAATAGACGCCGCGCACCTCGCCGTCCACGTCCAGGTTCTCCGCCAGCTTGTAGTCCGCGGGCGGCAGCTTGGAGTGCTTCGCCGCGGCGCCGTACTGGATGCTGTTGATGAGCGTCTGCGGGTGCTCCGCGCGGAAGCCCAGCGCGAAGGGCTTGGCCTCCACGCTCACGCGGCCGTCGGCGGCGAAGCGCTCGTACAGCTCGCGCGCGGAGTTGCCCGGCGCCAGGATGACGCGGTCGCTCTCCAGCGTGCGCCCGTCCGCCATCTTCACGCCCGCCACGCGGCCGTCGCGGTAGAGCAGGTCGTCCACGCGCTGCTCGAAGTGCACCTGGCAGCCGCCCGCGATGAGCTCTTCGCGCAGCCGCGCCACCGCGCCGGGCAGCAGGTCGGAGCCGATGTGCGGCTTGCCCTCGATGAGGATGTGGTCCGGCGCGCCGTACTTCGCGAAGGCTTCAATCACCTTGCGCACCATGGGGTGGTTGATGCGCGTGGACAGCTTGCCGTCCGTGTACGCGCCCGCGCCGCCCTCGCCGAAGTTCATGTTGCTCTCGCGGTCGAGCGACCCGTCGCGCATGAGCTTCGCCACGTCCTTGCGGCGCGTGACGACCTCCTTGCCGCGCTCCAGCAGGATGCTGCGCACGCCGCGCTCCAGCAGGCCCAGCGCGCAGAACAACCCCGCAGGGCCGGTGCCGATGATGAGCGGCAGCTTCTCCGGCTCCTTCACGCGCGGCGGCGCTTCCGGCGCGGGCGGGGCCTCGCTCACGTCCGGCGGCAGCCGCGGCGCCTTGCGGCCCGGGGCCAGCTCCACCTCGAGCGTGTAGATGTAGCGCGGGCTGCCCTTCTTGCGCGCGTCGAGCACCGAGCGCACCACCCGCACGGAAGCGAGGTCGCTCCGGGTGACCCCCAGCTTCTCCGCCGCGCGCTGGCCGAGCAGCTCCTCCGGCTCGTCCAGCCACAGCCCGATGTTGTTCACCCGGTACGCCATTGTGTTCTGACTCCTCGGTGGGGGCGCGTATGTGCTCCACCCCCCGGAGGGAATGCAAGCACTTGAAAAGACAAGTGGGCCCGTCAATGGGACGCCGGGGTGGTGCGTACCCTCCGATGCACCCGCGCAGCGTTCCAGGCAGGGCGGACGTCCGGGTGCGTAACCCCCTTCGCACCATCCACGTTCCGTGCCGTCCGTTCCCGGGCTTCAACCCCCCAGGACTGCTGGAGAATCCGTTCGGAAGAGAACGGCTGGCACGGAGGTTGAACACCGGACTCCCACGCAGACGCGGCGGCCAGGCACCCGGCGCCGATTCCGGAGGCAAATCCCGTGAGTACCGACCAGAAGGGCACCCGCATCCTCGCGCGCACGTTCTTCAACCAGCTGCGCGCAAGCGGTTACACGCCGCACCAGGTCATCGGCATCGCCACGGAGCTGCTGGAGCTGGTGACGACCGACCTGAAGGAGGGCGACAAGGACGTCACCGCCGCCCAGGCGACGCCGCCCTCCGACGCCGGGGCGGGCTTTCAGCAGCGCGCGTAGCCCTTTAGAATCCCGCGCATCGACCCTCCGCGGGTGGGTGGGCTCCGGACCGGTTCCGGGGCCCCCGCCCGCGAGGTGATGGGAGCCTCCTCGCCGACGGCCCCCCGGGCTCCCGGTCCCGCGAAGCTCCGTTCCTGCCGCACGCTTCGAACGTCGAGCAACAACCGGGGAACGCTGTCGCTCCCCCAGAGCGTGATCGAGCTCCGGCCGTTCTTCGAGGCAGCGGGCAGGGCCGAGGCGCTGACGCCCGATGCCCGGCCGCGCGAGAAGCTCGGCGTCGCCTGGGACCGTCAGCCGGAGCCGGCGTGCTGTCGTCCTCGGGCCTTCAGGGCTGGGGATGGCGCCGGCGCTCGCGGGCCGCCGCGGCGGCGATGACGAGCAGCGCGGCGGTGAGGGCGGTGAAGACGAGGCTGGCGGAGGCGGGCGCGGTGAGCGCGAGCAGCCCCAGGCCGGCGACGAACGCGAGCACGTCCACGGCGACGGGCCGCGGCTGGGGCAGCACGAGCACCGTGGCGCAGGCCGCCAGCGGGACGCCGAGCGCGACCTGCCGGAGGATGGCGTCGGTGCTGGTGCGCACCGTCTCCCAGTAGTTGATCAGGATGGCGGCGAAGATGACCACCGTGCCGCCCGCGAGCACGAGCACGCCCGCGGCCGCCGCGTCCTTGGTGAGGCGGGCCTTCTCGTCGAACTGCTGCACGGCCAGGTCCACCAGCTGCTCCAGCGCGCTGTTGAGGATCTCCGCGAAGAAGATGAGCAGCACGCAGAAGATGAGCGTGACCTTCTCCGCGAGTCCCAGCGGGATGCCGCTGCCCACCATCCCCACCAGCACGCCGGAGATGAGGTGGATGCGCATGTTGCGCTGCCAGGCCACGGTGTGGATGAGCCCCGCCCACGCATGGCCGAACGAGGCGAACAGCCCGTTGCTGCGGCGGGAGGGAAACTGGGGACGGGAGGGTGCAGGAACGGTCATCGGACGGTGAAGGGGTGGGCAGGCTAGCACCCACGGGTCCGATTGAAGCGGCGGAGTGAAGGGGTAAGGTCGGCTGCGTGATGCGAACGTTCCCCCCGTCCTGGTCGCGCACGCTGGCGCTGACCCTGTTGTGCACCTCCGTCCTCGCGCACGCGCAGGAGACGCCCGAGCCCTTCGAGGGCGATGACCTGGGCATCGAGCCGCCAGGTGTTCAGTACCTGCCAGCTCCGGCGCCCCGCGAGCATGAGCAGCGCCGCCTGTCGCCGGACGCGCCCGCGGTGGTGCGCCGCGAAGCGCGCGACGTGAAGTCCAACGTGAAGACCGCGGGAGTCCCGCAGACGCGGCGGGGCACGGGCGCGCTGTCCGGCAAGGTCATCTACCTGAGCCCGAGTCACGGCTTCTATCGCGACAACGGCCTGAAGCGCTGGGCGACGCAGCGGCCCAACAGCCTGGGCGTGGTGGAGGACTTCATCTCCGCGGAGGTGGTGTCGCAGGAGCTGCAGCCCATGCTGATGGCCGCGGGCGCCACGGTGGTGTCCGTGCGTGAGTCGGACCTGAACCCGCTGCTCGCCATCGTGGACGACGGCGGCACGGGCTACGCGGAGGCCGGAGACGCCGCCCGCTTCCACGCCTCCGGGCAGAAGGGCTGGGCGCCGCCGCCCGTGCCCATGGCGAACAACGTGGAGCCCTTCACGCTGGGCACCACGCGCACGCTGGACACGGCGGCCACCTCCACCGCGCGCGCGACGTGGACGCCGGACGTGCCGGCGGACGCGGCCTACAACGTCTACGTCTCCTACGGCTCCGACCCGACGCGCGCGACGGACGCGCACTACGTGGTGAAGCACGCGGGCGGCGAGAGCCACTTCCGCGTGAACCAGCAGCGCCACGGCGGGACGTGGGTGCTGCTGGGGCGCTTCTACTTCAAGGCGGGCCAGCACCCGGACTCGGGCGCGGTGGTGCTGGAGAACGACTCGGCGCAGGGCGCGGGCGCGACGCTGTCCGTGGACGCGGTGCGGCTGGGCGGTGGCCGGGGCCTCCTGGGCGACGCGGCGCAGGGACCGCTGCTCCGTCCGCGCTTCGAGGAGAGCGCGCGCTACCACGTGCAGTACAGCGGCGCGCCCTTCAGCGTGTACGCGCCGACGGGGGCGAACGCGCTGTCCAACGAGCGCAACGCGGACGTGACGGCCCGGCCGCGCTTCGCCGCGTGGCTGCACGAGGAGGGCGAGGACGCCGTCTATGTCGCGTGGCACACCAACGCGGGCACGTCCGGCACGGTGCGGGGAACGGAGGGCTACGTCTACGGGCCCAACCCGGTGGACGGCACGCTCAACTTCACCGGCGTGAAGGACAGCGACGTGCTGGCGCGCGCGCTCCTGTCGCAGATTGAGACGGACCTGAAGCGCGACGTGGATCCGAACTGGCGGGTGCGCGGCCTGCGCTCGGCGAACCTGGGCGAGGTGAACCCCACGCACAACCCGGAGATGCCCAGCGTGCTGCTGGAGATGGCGTACCACGACAACACGACGGACGCGTCGTTCCTCAAGGAGGCCCGCGTCCGCCATGTGGCCGCGCGCGCCATCGTGCAGGGGCTGATCAAATACTTCGCGACCCGCGACGGCACGGCGGTGCACCTGCCGCCGGAGGCGCCCGGCGCGGTGGCCGCGCGCAACGCGACGCCCGGCGCGGTGGAGGTGAAATGGACGGCGCCCCCGCTGGTCGCATCGGAGGAGGGCCGCGACGCTCCCACGGGCTATCGGCTGTACCAGAGCGCGGACGGCTTCGGCTGGGACGAGGGCTCGGACGTCCAGGGCACGACGGCCACCGTCACGCTGGCGCAGGGCACGGTGCGCTACTTCCGCGTGGCGGCGGTGAACGCGGGCGGCGAGTCCTTCCCGTCCGCCACGGTGGGCGTGCGCGTGAAGGGCTCGGCGCCGGACACGGTGCCGGTGCTGCTCGTCAACGCGTACGAGCGGCTGGACGCGACGGTGGCGTGCGGCGAGGAGCTGAAGACCCCGTACGACCTGGAGGCCCCGCTGCGCGTCTACCTGGAGGCGATGAACGACGGCAGCTACCTGCGCCAGCACGGCGCGGCGTTCGCGCAGGCGGCGGTGGCGTTCGACAGCGCGACGGGCAACGCGGTGGCGGCGGGGCTGGTGTCGCCCACGGGCTACCGGCTGGTGGACTGGTCCACCGGGCGCGGGGGCGTGGCTGGCGCGGGCCTCTCGCGGACGGAGCAGGACGCCCTGCGCGCGTTCGTCACCGGGGGCGGGCACCTGATGGTGTCCGGTGGACGCACGGTCTCCTCGCTCGCGGCGGGCAGCGCGGACGACAAGCTGTTCCTTTCGGACATCCTGCGCGCGTCCATCGCCACGGGGGCTCCGGCGCTCCGGGTGGAGGGCTCGGCGGGGGGCATCCTCGCGAACCTGCCGGCCACGCCGCTGTCGGCGGGGACGACGCCCGGCGCCTACCCGGTGGGGGTGACGGACGTGGTGGCTCCCACGGGCGGCGGTGCGGACGTGCTGCGCTACGCCGGCACGTCGCTGGGGGCGGGGGTCGTCTCGGCGGGCGCGGCCCCCGCGGGGCAGGTGCTGGTGCTGGGCTTCCCGTTCGAGGGCCTTGCGTCCAACCGCGAGCGGTCGCGGCTGGTGGGCGCGTTCCTGGTGCGCTCGGGAATTCTCGCCCAGGAGCCCCCGCTGCCTGTCGCGGAGGTGTCGCCCGCGGTCAGCCCCTGGCCGCTGTCGTCCTGCGGGGCGGTGCGCGAGGTGGATCCTCATCCGCCGGTGAAGCCGGAGGAGCCGGAGGAGCCGCCGAAGCCGACGGTCGTCCCGGCGCTCCCGAGTGACTATTCTCCCAAGGGAGACAGCGGCTGCGGCTGCGGGGCCGGCGGGGGAACGGCCTCCGGGCTCTGGCTGTTGGTCGGGGTGATTGTTCAGCTCCGACGTGCGCGAGTGAAAGCAGCCCACTCGAAGCGTTGACTCGGCGGGGGCGCCTGCCTACGGTCGCCCGCCTTCTTTACGAGACTCACGACGGTGGGCCGCGAAGGCCCACGCCCTTCAAGGAGACGGAAACACCATGGCCATCAAGCTCGCCATCAACGGCTTCGGTCGTATCGGTCGCTGCATCCTGCGCGCCGCGCTCAGCCGCAAGGAAGACCTCGAGATCGTCGCCATCAACGACCTCGACAAGCCGTCGGCGCTGGCCCACCTGTTCAAGTACGACTCCGTGCACCGCACGTGGCCGGGCGAGGTGAGCCACACGGACAAGGGCATCGTCGTGAACGGCAAGGAGATCGCCGTCACCGCGGAGAAGGACCCCTCCGTGCTGCCGTGGAAGGCCATGAACGTGGACGTGGTGCTGGAGTGCACCGGCCGCTTCACCGCCCGTGACGCCGCCGCGAAGCACCTGGCCGCGGGCGCCAAGAAGGTCATCATCTCCGCGCCGGCCAAGGGCCCGGACATGACCATCGCGTACGGCATCAACCAGCACGAGTACGACCCGGCCAAGCACCACATCATCTCCAACGCCTCGTGCACCACCAACTGCCTGGCGCCCATCGCCAAGGTGCTGGTGGACAACTTCGGCGTCGAGAAGGGCCTGATGACGACGGTGCACAGCTACACCAACGACCAGCGCATCCTGGACCTCACCCACGAGGACATGCGCCGCGCCCGCGCCGCCGCGCTCTCCATGATCCCCACCAGCACCGGCGCCGCGAAGGCCATCGGTGAGGTGATCCCGTCGCTCAAGGGCAAGATGCACGGCATCTCCGTCCGCGTCCCCACCCCGAACGTGTCCCTGGTGGACCTGACGGTGAACACCACCAAGAAGGTCACCCCGGAAGAGGTCATCAAGGCGATGCGTGACGCCGCCAACGGTCCGCTCAAGGGCGTGCTCGAGTTCAGCGACGCGCAGACGGTGTCGGTGGACTACAACGGCAACCCGCACTCGGCCATCTTCGACGCCACCAACTGCTTCGTGATGGGCGACAACCTGCTCAAGGTCATGGCCTGGTACGACAACGAGTGGGGCTTCTCCAACCGCATGGTCGACACGGCGAAGTTCCTCGTGTCCAAGGGCGTGGCGTAAGCCGCACCGCACTGGCACCCCAGGCTGACCGAGACAGGCACAAGGGACACCCAAGATGATCCGCTACATCGATGACCTGCAGTTGACCGGCAAGCGCGTCTTCATCCGCGTGGACTTCAACGTCCCGCTGGAGGGGCGCCGCGTCACCGACGACACCCGCATCCGCGAAGCGCTCCCCACCATCCGGCGCGCGCTGGAGATGGGCGGCAAGGTCATCCTGGCGTCCCACCTCGGTCGGCCCAAGGGGCCGGACCCCAAGCTGTCCACGGTGCTCGTCGCGGAGAAGCTCGCGGAGCTGCTGGGCGGCAAGCACGAGGTCATCCACGCGGACGACTGCGTGGGTGACAACGTGAAGAAGCAGGTGAACGACCTGAAGGCGGGGCAGGTGCTCCTCCTGGAGAACCTGCGCTTCCACAAGGAGGAGGAGGCGAACGACGAGGCCTTCGCGCGCGAGCTGGCGGCGCTGGCGGACGTCTACGTCAACGACGCGTTCGGGACGGCGCACCGCGCGCACGCGTCCACGGCCGGCATGGTGCCCTTCGTGAAGGAGAAGGCCGCCGGCTTCCTGATGCGCAAGGAGATCGAGTACCTGGGTGACAAGGTGCTGCGCAACCCGCAGAAGCCCTTCATCGCCATCCTGGGCGGCTCCAAGGTGAGCGACAAGATCAAGGTCATCGAGAGCCTGCTGCCCAAGGTGGACGCGCTGCTCGTGGGCGGCGCCATGGCGTACACCTTCCTCAAGGCGCAGGGCATCGAGGTGGGCAAGAGCCGGGTGGAGGAGGGCGACAAGCTGGCGCTGGCGGCGAAGCTGCTGGACACGGCGAAGCGGCTGAAGACGCCGCTGGTGCTGCCCATCGACCACATTGTCTGCGCGGATCCGGACGGCAACGGCCCGGTGCAGGAGACGCCGGATCAGGAGATCCCCGCGGACATGATGGGCCTGGACATCGGGCCCAAGACGCGCGCGATGTACACGCAGCGCATCCGCGACGCGAAGACGGTGGTGTGGAACGGGCCCATGGGCCGTTTCGAGGTGGCGAAGTTCGCGGAGGGCTCCCGGTCGGTGGCGGCGGCGATGGCCATCAACAAGGACGCCACGACGGTGATTGGCGGCGGCGACAGCGCGGCGGCGGTGGAGCAGATGGGCTACGCGGACAAGATGAGCCACGTGTCCACGGGCGGCGGCGCGTCGTTGGAGTTCCTGGAGGGCCGGGAGCTGCCCGGCATCAAGGCGCTGGAGACGAAGTAGGCAACCCACGCGGTACGCACCGGGGGAGACACCACGATGGCTCGTCGGAAGATCGTCGCTGGCAACTGGAAGATGAACAAGACGGTGCCGGAAGCGCTCGCGCTGGTGCGGGAGCTTCGCGGCGCGGTGGCGGCGTTGGGCGACAAGGTGGAGGTGGCCATCGCGCCCCCGTTCGTGGCGCTGCAGCCCCTGCACGTCGCGCTGGAGGGAGCCCCCATCCAACTGGCGGCGCAGAACTGCCACTGGGAGTCCTCGGGCGCCTTCACTGGTGAAATCAGCGCGCCCATGCTGGTGGAGCTGGGGTGCGCCTACGTCATCGTGGGGCACTCCGAGCGCCGGCAGTTCTTCGGGGAGACGGACGCCACGGTGAACAAGCGCGCCAAGGCGGTGAAGGCCGCCGGGATGACGCCGATCATCTGCGTGGGCGAGACCCTGGCCGAGCGCGAGTCGAACCAGACGCTCACGGTGGTGGAGCGCCAGGTGCGGGGCGCGCTGGACGGGTTCTCCGCGGCGGACGTGGCGGGTTTCGTGCTGGCGTACGAGCCGGTGTGGGCCATTGGCACGGGCAAGACGGCCACGACGGCGCAGGCGCAGGAGGTCCACGCGGCCATCCGGGGGCTGCTCACCCGGATGTACGACGAGGGGACGTCCGGCCGGGTCCGGATCCAGTACGGCGGCAGCGTGAAGCCGGACAACGCGGCGGAATTGCTGGGACAGCCGGACGTGGATGGGGCGCTCGTGGGGGGAGCGAGCCTCAAGGCGGCCGACTTCGTGGCCATCGTCAAGGCGGCTGGCTGAAGCTGCCGGGTCCCGTTAGAAGTTGTCACCCCTTGAGCACTTTGTGTAGGTTGCGCCCTCTTTTCACGGAGCGTTGGGAACACCCATGCTGACCTTCTTCACGATCGTGCACGTCCTGCTCTGCGTGTTCATGATCTTCGTCATCTTGTTGCAGCCGGGGAAGGACGCCGGCATGGGTTCCGCCCTCGGTGGCGGCGCCGCGACGAGCGCCTTCGGTGGGCGCGGAGCGGTGACCTTCTTGAGCAAGCTGACGGGCGTCTGCGCCGGCTTGTTCTTCCTGACGTCGCTGGGCCTGTCGATGGTGGGCCTGCGTTCGTCGGTGGCCGCGGGTTCGGTGGCGACGCCGCCGGCGAAGACGGCCCCCGCGACGCCGGGAGCCACCACGCCGGCTCCGGCGGCCCCGGGAGCGGTGGAGCAGGAGCGTTCCGCGACGCCGCCGGCGGAGGGCCAGCAGCAGGCTCCCGCGCCGACGACGCCGGCCGCGCCGGCCCCTGCGCCCGCGCAGTAGCGGTCGGGAAGCACCGGATTCACGCGACCGTTGAAATGGTTGTTGCGTGAATCCACGGGGTCCGGTACATGGACCCCGCCGAAACGCCCAGGTGGTGGAACTGGTAGACACACCATCTTGAGGGGGTGGCGCCGAAAGGTGTGCGGGTTCGAATCCCGCCCTGGGCACTCCGAACAAGAGCCTCCGAGTCGAAAGACTCGGGGGCTCTTGTCGTTTCTGGGCCAGTTGCGAAGGAGGCGCCGTCGGCCATGAGGTGCCTCACGGTCTGCGGCGGAGCGCCCCATTTCACGCGTGCTGATCCGCCGGAACTGGTGCTGTTTCTGCTGCCCGGCGGAATTTCGGGACGCCGAACGCCGACGTGCCTCCCATGCACACCCAGAGCACACCGTACTTCGCCGGGGCCTTCGACGCGTGCTCGCAGGTCTCCGGGTTGGCTCAGGTGATGGTCAGGATGTTCGAATCCAGTCGGGGGGCGAACGCGTGCAGCCTCTCGCTCCAGTAGAGCTCGCCGAGAAGCCCTCGCGGATATTGAAGTCCGTAGGCGCCCCGCTCGTGATGCCCTCTGCTCCCGCGCCGGTGTAACCGCACAGCATGCACGAAGCCCTCCTTTTGGTGATTCACGGGTTGGCCTTGGGGATCCTCATGTAGCGGGCTCCTCCTCCGTAAAGGTCCAATCCCTTGTCAATGCAGTCGTCCATGAACACCGACAGCAACGGCGACGGGCACACTGCGCTCATGGTGCCGATGATGCCCACCATGCCGTCCCCCTGCTTCGCGTGCATCCAGCTCACATGCTGGAAGAACAGGTCCTGGAGCTGCTCGAACGTCTGGATGGCTGACGGCGGCGGCGAGGTGAAGGACACGCGCTGGCCCCGGAAGTACATGGGACCCGCCTTGCTCCAGCTCTTGCCCTCGTTGAGCGCGGCCTCCAGCGGCGACTGCGCCGTCGTCCCTCAAAGCGTGAACCAGCTCTGTCCGACGAGCTGCGGCTCGTAGCAGCCGTCGCAGGCGCAGTCCCACGCAGCCTGGAGCACCACCTCGCTGCTCCACGCGCGCCCGGCCTTCCCGGCCACCGCCGTGGGCTGCGTTCCCTGGCCCACGTCATCACCGCTGTGCAGCATCCCAGGGATGAGCTCAGGGGCGAGCCATCGATCAAGCCCCGACCAATCATTGTCATGTCACGACAAGTCGAAGGTCGATGTCGGGGAAGCCCACTGAGGCGGGTCCCGTATGGCATTCATTTCAAGCGGTTCCCGTCGACCCGAGCTGGGTCCGTGAGTGCCGCGGCTGTCATGTGGATGTGTCTTTGTGTGGCAGTGCCCTCGAGGGCTGGAGGGGGAGCCGCCCGAGCGGGAAATCCAAGAATCGCGACGTATCGCCAGCGGCTGTGAAACATCGATGGGACGTCTCAGACCCGGGTCGTAGCCCTGGAGGGCTTCGGGTTCACGAAGTGGATGGGTTACGCTCCGGTGCGCCCTGGCGGAATGGGACCGCCGGGCCGGGGCTGGGGGATTTCGTGGAAACAGAGATCGTCTATCGCCACACGGTGGAGGGGCTCTTCCGCTCCATTGGCGACCGTTTCACTCCGGAGCTGCGGGCGAAGCTGCGCGACGTGGGCCTCGACCTGGACTCGCAGGAGCCGCGGAACACCTCCCGGTCCAGCTTCGCGGACGCCCTCCGCGTCACCGTCGAGCACCTGTATCCGGACGCAGAGCCGGGCGAGGGCTACCGGCGCCTGGGCGTCGGCATCATCCAGGGGCTGGAGCAGACCGCGCTTGGCAAGGCGCTCGTGTCCATGTGGCCCATCTTCGGCCCCGAGCGCGTCGTCGTGCGCATCCAGGAGAGCTTCGCCACGGTGAACAACTACATGCAGTCCGAACTGCTCACCCAGGGCCCCGGTCACCACATCATCCGCGTCAACGAGTGCAACGGCAACCCGGGCTACCTGCGCGGCATCATCGAAGCGGGCCTCACCAGGGCCGGCGCCCGGAACCTGCGCGTGGAGCCCTTCGACTTCGACGGCCACGCCTGCTCCTACCGCATCCACTGGGCTCCCTGATCAACCAGGGAGAGGGAGAAGGCCTTCCTCGCTCGACGCCGTGGGGCGCTGGAAACGACAAGGCCCCTGGATCCACGCATGGATCCAGGGGCCTTCTTCGTGGCCCTCGCATCAGGCCAGGTCGAACAGCAGGGCCTCCAGCGGCTCGGTGGCGCTGAGCACGAGGCTCGACTCGTCGGACACCGCGACGCCGTCACCGGCCTTCAGGGCCACGCCGTTGAGCGTGCCCGCGCCGCGTGCAATCTGCACCCAGGCGTGACGCCCCTTGGGCAGCGTGTACTCCGCCTTCTCGCCCGGGCTCAGCAGCGTGCTGTGGAGCAGCACGTCCTGGTGCACGGTGAGGCTGCCTTCGCGAGCGTCGGGGCTGGCGACCACGCGCCAGCGTCCCTGCCGGTCCTTCTCCGGGAAGAGCTTCTGCTCATACTCCGGCTTCAGGCCCTTCTTCTCTGGGATGATCCAGATCTGCAGGAAGTGGACGTCCTCGTTGGAGCCGTTCATCTCGCTGTGCATCACGCCCGTGCCGGCAGTCATGCGCTGCACTTCTCCGGCTCGCAAGAGCCCCTGGCCTCCCGTGCTGTCCCGGTGCGCGATGGCTCCGCTCAGCGGGTAGGTGATGATCTCCATGTCCCGGTGCGGGTGCGTGTCGAAGCCCTCGCCGGCCTGCACGCGGTCCTCGTTGATGACGCGCAGGGCGCGGAAGCCCATGTTCTCCGGGTCGAAGTAGCTGGCGAAGGAGAAGGTGTGATGCGAATCCAGCCAGCCGTGGTTGGCGTGACCGCGAGCTTCAGAAGGGCGAACGTTGAGCATGGTGTGTGTTTCCTTTCGAGGCACAACATGCGCTCCGGGACGCCCCCTGGCCAGACGTGAACCTCGGGACACATCGTTCCATCCACGGAACGAAACGTCGTCACTGTCTCAGCGCTTCGCCCGCTTGAGCACTTCCTGCTGCACGGGCCAGTGCTCGCGCAGCACCTCCACGAAGGCCATCACCTTGGGCACGTGGTGGCGCGTGGGTGGGTAGACTGCGTGCACTGGCGCGCCCGCGGAGCTCCAGTCCGGCAGCACGCGCTGGAGCCGCCCGGACGCCAGGTCCTCGAGGCATTGCTGGCCCGGGATGAGCGCCACCCCGGTGCCCTCCGACGTCACCGCGCGCAGCATGTCTGGCTCGTTCACCACCAGCCGCCCGGAGACCTTCACGTCGACCGAACGCCCGCCTGCGTGCAGCGTCCAGACGTTCCCCTGGAGCGACGTGCCGAAGAAGAGGCAGTCATGCTTCGTGAGGTCCGACGGAGTCTTGGGCGCCCCCCGCGCCTGGAGGTACTCGGGCGAGGCCACGACCAGCCGCTCGATGTCCCCCAGCCGCCGCGCCATCAGCGACGAGTCCGGCAGCCGGCCGGCCCGCACCGCCACGTCGAAGCCCTCCTCCATCAGGTCCACCGCGCGGTCCGTGCAGAGCAGTTCCACCTGCACGTCCGGGTACTGCTCCATGAAGCGCGCCACCAGCGGCGCCAGGAAGCTGACCGACAGGGGCGTCGTCACGCGCAACAGCCCGTGCGGGCCCGCTTGAAGCCGCGTCACCGCCAGCTCCGCGGCCTCGGCCTCCGCGACGATGCGCTCGCAGTGCGCGTAGTACGCGCGGCCCACCTCCGTCAGGTGCAGCGTGCGCGTGGTGCGCTGGAGCAGCTGCGCGCCCACGCGCTCCTCCAGTTCGGACACCTTGCGGCTGACCGTGGACTTGGGCATGCGCAGCGCCTTCGCCGCCGCCGTGAAGCTGCCGGCCTGGACCACCCGGGCGAAGACGAGGAGTTCGTTGAGGTCCATGGCCTTTTTCCCCGGGAGCGCGGGTGACTGTTCCAGCGATGGAACAGTGCTTCCTGTCCGTCCCGTCTAATCCGGAACGTGGGGGGCCGCTACCTTCCGCTTCGTTGAAACACACCGCCGCTGCCGCGGCGCTCAACGACAAGGAAGACGACCATGGCCTCGACCCTCTGGAACATCGACACCACGCACACGGGCATCCACTTCACCGTCCGGCACATGGTGGTGGCGAAGGTGCGCGGCAGCTTCACGAAGTTCGGCGGCACCCTCACCCTGGATGACGCGAACCCGGCGGCGTCCTCCGTGTCCGTCTCCATCGAGGCGGCGAGCATCAGCACGGGCGTCGAGCCGCGCGACAACCACCTGCGCTCGCCGGACTTCTTCGACGTGGAGAAGTTCCCGGCCATCACCTTCCAGAGCACGAAGGTGGAGCCGTCCGGCCATCACCTGAAGGTGACGGGCCAGCTCACCATCCGCGGCATCAGCCGCGAGGTCGTCCTGGAGACCGAGCAGCTGGGCATCGCCAAGGATCCGTGGGGCAACACCAAGGCCGCGTTCGAGGCGAAGACGTCCATCAACCGCAGCGACTTCGGCCTGACCTGGAACCAGGCCCTGGAGGCGGGCGGCGTGCTGGTGGGGGAGAAGATTGAAATCGCCCTCGAGGTCCAGGCCGTCCGCGCGCAGTCGGGCGAGAAGGCGGCCTGAACCCCGGAGCCGTCACTGGACGGTGAAGGACGTCAGCACGAAGTGCACGTCGGACTCCGTGCCCGAGCCGACCGTCGCGGTCGCCGGGCGCGCGAGGTCCGTGGTGAAGGACACGCCCGCCGGCCCCACCAGCTCCACCTGGTAGGTGCCAGGCAGCAGGTAGTTGAAGTCCGCCACGTAGCGGGTGTTCGTGCTGGCGGCGAAGGACACGGTCTCACGGCTGCCCTCCGCGTTGATGAGGACCGCGGAGAAGCCGGCCAGCTGCGCCGGACCCTGGGGGAGGGACACGCTGCCCGCCTCCAGCGTGACCCGCACGTTGCCAGAGAACTTGAGGTCGGCGCCCTTGATGACCGGCCGCATGACCCACCGGCCGGAGTTGCCGGCCTCCTTGCCGAAGCTCTGCGCCACGTCGAAGTCCACCAGGATGACCTTCTGGTCCTCATCGCTGGTGATGCTCACGTCGGCGTCCTTGTCGAACTTCACCTTGAGGCCGGAGCTGCTGGCGCTCGGCATCTGCAGGTCGCCGTCCACGTGGGCCCCCGCGGGCAGCCCCTCGTAGTTGGCGGAGGTGGCGAAGATGCGGCTTCCGCCATCCTGCTTCACCTGGACGTAGCCGCCGGTGATGACGAAGCGCAGCTCCTTGTAGGTGCCGGGCGGCACCTCCGCGTCCTTCACCAGGTCTGCGGCGTCGTTGGCCAGGGTGAGCAGGTCGGTGGTGACGGGCTCGCTCAAGAGCACGACGTCGCCCTTGCCGTTCGCGTCTCCCTCCGCGCTGCCCTTCAGGTACACCTTCGAGATGGTCACCACGGCCTTCTCGAACGTGTCGCCCGGGGCGTCGGTCAGCTTCAGTGTGACGTGGGCCTTGTCACTGTTGCCGCACGCCGTGAGGCACAGCAGGCCCGTGGCCAGCAGCAGGGTGGAGGTCAGGTGTCGCAGGGGGTTCATGAAAAATCCTTGGTTGGAATCAGGGGTGAACGCGGCGGCCGGAGCCGCTCGCGTTCGGGACGGCAATGGCGCGCGGTCAGCCGATGACAGGCCAGCAATGGCCTTCCTGGCACGACAGCGAACCGCAGCAGCCCGTCTCGCTTTCGGTGGTGCACTCGCCGCCCTCGGGGATGCACTGCGGGCCAGCGTCGATGCCGCCGCCCGAACCACCATCCGTCGTGCCCGCGTCGGGCTCGCCGCTGCCGCCATCCGCGGGCGTCTCACCGCCATCGCCACAGGCGCCCACCGTGTCGCCGTGGCGCAGGTGCGCGGCCGCCGCGGGCACGCCCACCGTGATGGTGTGCGCGTTGGCGTGATTGCCGGGCGGAATGTGGCACAGGGTGATCTTCCCGCCGTTCCCCGGCGCGGTGCCACCGTCCATGTCGGACGCCTCTCCGGCGGCGCCGCCCAGGTTGTCATCGCCCGTCACGAGCGACGGCTCCTCCGCCTGCGTGGGGCCGCCGCAGCCAAGGGTCAGCATCGCAGCGCACAACACCATCCATGCCGCGGAAGCGGTCGGGATACGCATGATATTTCTCCTGTGAGACGAGGCTACGGGGGCCCCTTCGTCGGTGGGAGCGCCTCGTTGCCAGGAAGACCCGCGAGTTCGCGAGGTGGCCACAACTCCAGACGGACGGCGAAGGTCGCGTGGACGCGATGTCTGGATGCGTATGCTGTCGCGGAAAGCTTGATCCACAGCGGAAGCCATCGCGGGCTCGAGACGTCTTGCCGTGCCTGTCGTCAGGTCATCGCGCGTCGCGGTTGTGCATCGCGGAGTGGCTGTCATCCTCACAGCCCATCAACGCGCAGCGCTCCTCGCCGGAGGAGCCCTCCGGGACGAGCTCCACGTTCAGCACCGTCTGCTTGCCCGCGTCCACGCAGCCCTGGACAGCCGTGGAGACGAAGCCCGGCGCGGAGACGCTCACGCCGTAGCAGCCCTCGGGCATGGGCCCCAGGGAGTGGGGGGCCCTGTCATCGAGCTGCGTGGCCTGGATGGGCGTGCCGTCCACGGTGGCCGTCGCGTCCGTCAACTTCCGGCTGCCCTTCCCATGGAGCTTCACGAAGAAGGTGCCAGCGGCCCGGGGCGCCACGTCCTGGACGTCCACGGACTGACCGCCCTGCACGGTGAGCGGCACGCGCGCGGCTTTGTCCACGGTGGCCACGATGAAGAGCTCCGCCGGGCCCGCGGGCACGTCCGACAGCGCGAAGCGGCCCTGCGCGTCCACGCCGCTGCGCACGTCGGGCGCGCCGACCACGGACACCAGCGCGACGGCGGGGTCGAACTCCGTGAGCCTGCCGCGCACGGTGCCCGCGCGGAAGGGGTCGTTGTCCAGGCCGCCGCACGCACCCAGGCCGAGGAGCCCGAGCGAGGACAGCGTCAGGAGCAGGCCTTGGTGACGCATCAGAAGCGGTACCCCACGCCGGCGTTTCCGCCGATGACGCCCACGGCCTGTCCCCGTCCGTCCACCACCACGTACGTCAGCATCCCGTGGCCCTGGGCGGTGAGCTCCAGCCGCTCCCCCAGGCGCAACGCCAGCCCACCCACCACACCGGGGCTGACGGTGAAGTAGCGCTGGCCTCCCGAAAAGGCCTCCACGTCAAAAGACCTGCCCAGGTACAGCGCGGCCACACGCGGCCCCGCGAACAGCGTCAGCCGCTCCCAGCGCCAGAGGTACGGCACCGCCGCGCCCAGCGTCAGCGAGGTGTAGCCGAAGGGCACCTCGCTGCCCGGCGCCACCTGGAGCTTCTTGCGTCCGTGGCCCAGCTCCACGTCCAGGAGCAGGCCCAGGTTCTGGAGCGGAAGGTCCTCCAGCCGCAGCACGACGCCCACCTGGGACGCGGCGGGCAGCAGCTCCCGCCGGCTCTTGCCATCCGCGAAGGACATCATCCCGCCCACGAGCGACAGCGAGCGGCGCGGAATGGTCTCCGACAGCAGGCGCTCCAGCGGCAGGCGCTCGCCCCGGCCCACCTCCACCTCGCGCCGCACGAGCACGGCGTCGCCCTTGGTGAGCTCCACCGTGCGCCGGCCCGGGCCCACCGCGGCGCCGCCCGGCAGCTCCAGGCGCGGCTCGCCGTCCACCTTGAGCAGGAAGCCGTCCAGGCGCGGGTTGTAGGAGAAGAGCTCCGGCTGGCCCGCGCGGTCGATGCGGCCCGCGAGGATGACCGGATCCGCGCCCACCTCCAGGATCTCCGCGGACGGCCGCTGACGCCCTTCCGTGAAGGCGAAGGTGCGGCGGCGCGAATAGTCGTGCGCCTCCGTGGCGGTGACGGCGCCGTCGCCGTTGCGGTCCGCCGCGCCGTTCAGGCCCTCGATGAGGAAGTACGTGTAGATGTCGTTGCGCAGCCCCTCGTCCTCGCGCGCCGTCTCGCCCCAGTCGCTGGCGGCGAACACCATGGAGGCCCGCGAGGACTCCTCCAGGGGGCGCGCGTAGAAGCCGGACTTGATGCCCGCGAGCTCCTCCTCCAGCTCGCGGGGCAACAGCGACTTGCCGCTGCCGCTGTGGCAGGTGGCCAGCACCAGCAGCCGGCGCCGGCTGGGCAGCTTTTCGAACTCCGCCTTCAGCGCGTCCATGGAGAGCGCCGACTGCGGAATGGCGCGGTAGGACGCGTCGCGCGTGACGAGGTAGCGCGTGAGCTCCCCCCGGCCGTCGCGCGCGAGCGTGCCGTGCGCGGACAGGTACACCATGACCACGTCGTCGGGCCGGGTGGCCTCGCGCCGCAGCTGGCGCAGCGCTTCGAGGATGGCGTCGCGGGTCGTCTCCTCCGGGCGCGTGAGGACGCGCACCTGGTCGAAGTGGCCCCGAGCGGGGTCCCTCAGCGCCGCGGCGAGGTCGGTGGCGTCCTTGGCGGAGAATCGCAGGGAGCGCCATTGCGGATCATCGAACGACGACACCCCCACGAGCAGCGCGAGCCGCCGGGGCGTGTACGCGCGCGACAGGTCCGCCGCGTCGAGCCGCAGCGGAACGAGCCCGCCCTTGTCTCCGGCCGGCGCGGACGGGCCCGCGCAGGCGCAGAGGAGGACGAGCAGCAGGGGGAGCAGGCGCCTCACGGGGCCTGAGTCTGACCGGATTGGACCCGCACGTCGAACCTTGTCACGGTGCCCGGGCGTGCCTCCGGGGTTCCGTCCGCCGAGAGTGCGGCGAGTGCGTCCTGCTCCGAGGAGGGCTCACCGGCGGCGAAGGCGACCAGCACCAGCGACAGCCGGCCTTCGTCCGATTCCAGACTCACGCCCGTGAGGCCGTCGGGGCCCTCCAGGTCGTGCGTGCCAGCGTCCAGGGGGAAGCGGCCCAGCAGCTCCGGGGCCTGGTGCCCGCGCTGCTGGTAGAGCAGGGCGGTGCCGGACTCCGTCGCGTGGTAGCGCAGGAGCAGCACCTCGTCGCTCGCGACGTCCGCCCCGGAGTCCAGCCGGCGCAGGCCGCCGTCGGTGCTCCGGGCGACCACCGCCAGCTCCAGGGAGATGCGGCCCGGGCCCTTCACGCCCGTCCCTGCGTGGGTGTCTCGTGCAGGGCCCTTCACGCGCGGCACGAGCACGACCATCAGCACGGAGGCGGCGAGCGCGCCGGCCATCCAGCCCCAGTAGCGTCCGGGCGGCGGGGCGAAGCGGCGGGCGCGGGGCGGGGTGCGCAGCGGCGGCAGGATGGCGGCGTCCTCTGCTCCAGGCTTTCGCGGTGGCGCGAGCGCCAGGAGCAGGGCGTCCGTCCGCCCGTCGAGTGGATCCGCGTGCGTGGCGAGGAACGTCTCACAGACCTCACAGGGCGAGGCGAGGTGCTCGCGGAACCAGGCCACGGCGGCGGGGTCGCGCGCGGAGAGCTCGGCCATCGCGGCGGCATCCAGGTGTCTCATGGCTCAATCCCACCGTCCGGCGAGCACCCGCTGGAGGAGCTCGCGCTTGATGCGCCCACGAAAACGCTCCAGCCGCATGGTGATGGTGCTCTTGCCCACGCCGAACTGCTCGGCGATCTCCCGCGCGGAGAGTTGACCCTCGATGTAGAAGAGCTGCACGGTCTTCTTCTCCTCGCCTTCGGGCAGCTCCGCGATGAGCTGCCGCACCACCTCGATGTCGCGCTCCACCTGGAGCGTGGGTGGCAGGGCCGGCACCGTCTCCGGCGTCGGGTCCGACAGTTCCTCCTCCATCCGCTGGAGCAGGCTGCGGCGCTCCAGTCGCGTGCGCGCCCGGTTGCGCGCGATGGTCAACAGCCACGGGGTGAAGGCCCCCGCGGACTTCAGCTGCGCCAGCCCCCGGAACGCCCGCACATAGGACTCCTGGAGGACGTCCTCCGCCTCGTCGGGATCCAATGTGCCGAAACTGGCGACCAGCCGCGCCACAAGGGGGCGGGTGCGACGATAGAGCTCACTGAAGGCGGACGACTCCCCCCGTGTCGCGCGCCGCACCGCGTCCGTGACTTCGTCCGTCTCACCCACCTGGCCAGAAGACCTCCTGGCGGAGGAAACGGCCACGGGAATGGATTCTTCCACCCGCTTTCGCGGCTAGGTTGCGGCCGTCACCGTCAGGCGGAAGGGGTGCTCTTTCGGAGGAACACGCGGTGGGCGCTGGCCGTCGTGGGGGGCTCCTGGTGGCCTGTGGCCCCGCGGATGCTCCCCCTCCGGACAGGCCTCCGGTGGAGGACGGGAGGGACCCCGAGCCAGAGCCCACCGGCGAGGAGCCCGGCACGGCGGAACATGAGCTCACGCCGTGCCTGAACCCGTGCTACGCGACCTGCGTGGGCAACACCCCGGAGGTCGTCGCGTGCCGGCAGGACTGCCGGGACGCGTGCGCCGGCGGCTGATGCTGGCGGGCGGGCCCGTCAGGTCGCGAGCTTCGCCTTCAGCGTGATGTTCGCGCCGGCGAGCGCCTTGGAGACGGGGCAGCCCTTCTTGGTCTCCTCGGCGATCTTCTGGAACTGGGCGTCGTTGGCGCCGGGGACGGTGGCCTCGGTGGTCAGCTCGATGGTGGTGATGGCGAAGCCGTCCCCCTGCTTGTCCAGGTGCACGTCCGCGTTCGTCTGGATGCGCGTGGGCTTCAGGCCCGCCTTCTCCAGCCCCACCGACAGGGCCATGGAGAAGCACCCGGAGAGCGCCGCGCCGATGAGCTCCTCCGGGTTGCTGCCCTGCTGACCCTCGAAGCGGGTGCCGACCGAGAAGGGCACGTCCGAGCCGTGGCCGGGCTTCATGCTGCCCTTGCCGTCCTTGAACCCGCCGTTCCACTGCGCACTGCCCTTGCTGATACCCATGGCGTTCATCTCCCCATGCGCCGCGCGGCGCCCTGCCGCGTCTTCGCGCGCCGGAAGGTAGAGCGCCCGCCCCTGCGTGGCGGTCCTGTTGGCGGACGTGCGCCGGGTTGTGCACGAGACTGGACGCTCCCGCGCGCGAAGGCCTGGGTTCTGGACGGTTGGTGTCCTTGTGCCGTCACCGGCTGACGGTGGGCCGCAGGAAGAGGAGGTAGTGGTCGGGCAGGTCGTTGACCTCGGAGACGATGGCGTAGCCCGCGGCCTGCGCGGCGGCGACGAGCGGCGGCTTCATGGCCCGCAGGTGCGTCACCGCGATGCGGCCCTGGGGCGTGAGCGCGGGGCGCAGCCGCGTGAGGGAGTCCACCCGGTTCGCGAAGAAGTGATCCACCTCCGAGAGGAGGATCAAATCGTACGCGCCCCCTTCGAGTCCCGGCTCGTCCGGCTCCACCTTGCGCACCTCGACGTTCCTCCGGCCGAGCATGCGCGCGCGGAGCCGCTGGATGGCTTCGCCGTCGATGTCGGTGGCCACCACCTGGCCCGTGGGCCCCACCGCGTCCGCGAGCCGCGGCGTGAAGTAGCCCAGCCCGGCCCCCACGTCCGCGACCCGCTGTCCCGGCGAAAGCCCCAGCGCGGCCACGAACCGGGCGGGCTGACGGGAGCGGTCATACGCGGCATCCACGCCCTCGACGCCCCCCACGCCATGCATCTCCGCGGACGGCTCCGGCGCGGTAGCCGCCACCGGCGCGGGCGGCGCTTCCGCCTTGCTCTCCGAGCGGCAGGCGCAGGCCGCCGTGACCATGGCGAGACACAGACTCCACCGCGTCAGGAAATGAGACACCGCCAGCGGACGAAGGAGAGCCATTGCGGGCACCGGAGCAGGAAAGGAACAGCGGGGGTCGAAGCCAGACGTCAGGGTTGCGCAGAGTATCGCTTTCTGACGGACCGCGGGCGCGAGGCGCTCTTGTCTCCGCCACCTGGAGCATTCCGCATGCGAAACATGATCCGCGCTTTGGTTTTGACGACCTTCTCCGTGGGCCTCATGGCCGCCTGTGGCCCGGCGTCGGAGCCGGACGCGGCGCCGCCGGCCCCCGAGGCCGCGCAGGTGGAGCAGGGCATTGGCAAGACGCCCAGCTGTGCCATTGGCGAGTACCTGGCCAGTGACATCATCTGGTCCCCGACCTGCGCCGCGTGTCGCGAGGTGGGCGGCGACGGCAGCTGGCCGCAGGGCAGCTACGGCCGGTCCGGCTCGCTCTACCAGACGTGCTGCGGCGACAACGGCTGCGGCGGCTGGCAGCTCATCCGGCCGGTCTGCACCAGCTGCTAGGCATTGCCCTTCAGCGCTTCGGTGGATGCGCTCGCCCCTCCCACGCGCGGGTGTGGAGCTGTGGGAAGGGCGGCCGCATTCCGCTCAAGAAGTGAACACGGCCCGCACGCAGCCATCCTCCTTCTTCTTGAAGAGCTCGTAGCCCTTCGGCGCGTCCTCCAGGGAGAAGCGGTGCGTGGCGAGGAAGGACGGATCCAGCTCGCGCTTCACCACGTGCTCCATCAGGCGGTGCAGGTACTTCTGCCCGTGCTGCTGCGCGGTGCGCAGCGTGAGGCCCTTGTTCATGATGGCGCCCAGGGGGAACTTGTCCATCAGGCCGTACACGCCCAGCACGGACAGCGTGCCGCCCTTGCGGCAGGCGAGGATGGCCTCGCGCAGGGCCTGACTCCGGTCCGTGTGCAGGTGCAGCGCCTGCTTCGTCCGGTCATACGCGTAGGCCGGTCCGGTGCCATGGGCCTCCATGCCCACCGCGTCGATGCACGCATCCGGACCGCGGCCTCCGGTCATCTCCCGGAGCGTGTCCACCACGCTCTCCACCTGGCTGTAGTCCACGGCCTCCGCGCCCACGAACCGCTCCGCCATGGCCAGGCGCTCCGGGAAGCGGTCCAGGGCGATGACGCGCTCGGCGCCAAGGAGGTACGCGCTGCGGATGGCCATCAGCCCCACGCCGCCCGCGCCCCACACGGCGACGGTGGCGCCGGGTTGGATGTCGCAGAAGTCCGCGCCCATGTAGCCCGTGGGGGCCGCGTCGGAGAGGAAGAGGACCTGCTCGTCGCGCAGGTTCGGAGGCACGAGGAAGCAGTCGTTGTCCGCGTGGGGCACCCGGACGAACTGCGCGTGCGCGCCCGCGTAGCCGCCGAAGGCGTGCGTGTAGCCGTAGATGCCGGCGGTGGGATAGCCGAACGCCACCTGCTGATAGCCAGGCTTGGGATTGGTGTTGTCACACAGCGACCAGAGCTCATGGCCGCAGTACCAGCACTCGCCACAGACGATGAAGGAGGGCACCACCACCCGGTCCCCCTTCTTCACCTTCTTCACGTCGCGCCCCACCTCCACCACCTCGCCCATGAACTCATGGCCGATGATGTCACCCGCCTTCATCGTGGGGAGATAACCGTCGATGAAGTGCAGGTCGGAGCCGCAGGTCGTCGACAGGGTGACGCGGAGGATGGCGTCGTGCGGGTTGACGATCTCCGGGTCGGGGACCGTCTCCACGCGCAGGTCGTTCACGCCGTTCCAGCAAAGGGCTCGCATGGCTTCGTCCTCCTCCAGGTCAATCCGCGCTCGCGCGAGCGGAAGGGTTGTGGGCCAGCGTGGGCAGCTCCCCGGTCTCCGCCAGGCTCTTGAACCGGCGCAGCGCCGTCATCACGCGCAGGGCGGGGATGGCTTCCAGCCGCTGCGCCAGCGCCTCCACCAGCGCGCCTCCCGGAGGGAGGAAGGCCACGTGCATGGTCACCTCGGTGCCCCAGTCCGCCGGGGCGGGACGGAAGCGGATCCATCCGCGGGTCCTCACCGCGCTGCCCTCCGTGGACTCCCAGCTCATGAACTCCGCCGGGCGGTCCTCGACGACGCGGGAGTCGAAGCTCAGCTTCCCCAGCGGCTCGTGGATCTCCCAGTGCCGGCCGTCGCCCTCCGTGGGCGTCACGTCCGCGAAGCCCGCCATCAGGCGCCTCAGCGTGGAGGGTTCACGCCACAGGCGGTAGAGCTCCTCCGCCGGGCGGCCCACCGTGAGCGTGCGCTCCACCTCGACGAAGTTTCCGCGCCGTGCCCCCTCGCGCGCCGCCCCGCGACGCGCCGTCCGGCCGTGCAGGCCCCGGTAGAGCAGGGCGCCACTGGCCAGGGCCACCACCGTCCCCCCGAAGGAACGGCGCCTCAGGCCCAGGGACATCAGCGCTCCGGCGACCACCGCCGAAGCGGCCTTGCTCCATTGCCCTGAGCGGACCCCCTCCCAGGATTCTTCTCCCCGGGACCGGATTTCCTGCAGGGCCGTCGTCGTTCGTGAATTCGCCATGGTTCCTCCCGGCCTGACGCGCAGGAGGGTGATGCGCGGGCGTCAGGCACTTCCCGCGAACCTTGGGGCCGCGCCGCGCGGGGACACGGGCCGTGGGAACCGGCGGTTCGGCGCTCCTCAGTGAAGGGGCGCGGCGGCCGGCGTGTGGATGTGCTCGGGACGGATGCCCAGGCCCACCAGGCGCGCGGGGAGGCGGCGCAGCGTGGGGATGCGCTCCACCCACTGGAGGCTCAATGGCAGCCGGCCGTCGCCGAAGGCGTGCTGCCGGAGGCCCGGGGCCACCACGCGGTGCTGGATGAACACCTGCGCGCGCTGGGTGAGGCGGGTCGGGAGCTCGCGGCGCTGCTGGACGCGGCGCAGGTCCCCGGTCGTGACACGCCGGGCGAGCAGGGGGCCCGCGAGCAGGTTGGCGGCGGCCACCGCGTCCTGCACCGCCAGGTTGATGCCCACTCCGCCCACGGGCGACATCGCGTGCGCCGCGTCGCCGATGCACAGCAGGCCGGGCCGGTACCACGTGCGCAGCCGATCCACCTGCACGGTCAGCAGCTTCACGTCGTCCCAGCTTCGGATTTCAGCGGCGCGGCCCGCGAGGAACGGCACGCGCTTCGCGAAGTCCTCGCGGAAGGCCTCCAGGCCACGCGCCTGGATGGCCGCGATGCCCCCCTTGGGGATGACCCGGCCGCACTGCCACCGGTCGCCCCGGTTGATGATGATGAAGAACTCGCCGCGCTCGAAGCGGCCCAGGGGCGGGTCCGCGTCGTCGGGCCTGCGCGTCACGCCGAACCAGAGCACGTCCATGGGCGCGCCCAGGGTCTGCACCTCCAGGCCGGACTGCTCCCGCAGCGGGGACCTGCGGCCGTCCGCCGCGACCACCAGCGGTGCGCGCACCTCCAGCGGCCCCTCGGGCGTCCGCGCGCGGACCCCGACCACCTGGTCGTCGACGTCACGCACGAGGTCCGTCACCTCCGTGCGGCGGAGCAGCTGGAAGCCGGGATACACGGCGGCCTTGCGCGCGAGGAAGTCGAGCAGGTCCCACTGCGGCATGAACGCGAGGAAGCGCGCGTGCGTGGGGAGGTGGCGGAAGTCCCCCACGGTGATGTCATGACCGGAGAACTGGAAGCGCAGGTCCTGGACCTCGGAGTGGGGGAGGGCGAGCAGCTCGTCCAGCCAGCCCAGCTCGTGCATCAGCTCCAGCGTGGAGGGGTGGAGCGTGTCGCCGCGGAAGTCGCGGAGGAAGTCCGCGTGCTTCTCCAGCACCTTCACCTCCACGCCGGCCCGGGCCAACAGCAGCCCCAGCATCATGCCCGCCGGGCCTCCGCCCGCGATGCAGCACTGCGTGATGAGCGTCTGCGCGGCCATGGTGCTCCCTCCTCGGAGGAAGGTTCCCTCTCGCCACAGGCGCGGCACCTGGATGGCCGGCCGATGCGGCGTGCGGTGACCGACAATCACAGTTCGTGGCGCGGGCCGCGGTGTCACCCACCGGTCCGTTGACGTGAATGCCTTCTGCGCGTGGCTCCGGGACCCGCTTAGGTCGGGCGCCTTTCCCCCAAGCCCTGGAGTGACACGATGGAATCAGATGACAACGGCCACGCGCCTTCACGTCGCCAGGTGGTGGGCGGGCTGGCGACGGGCATCGCCGCGGTGTTCACCACCACTCCCGCCGCGGCGGCCCCGGACGCCGGGACGGCCGCCGCGCCCGCGCCGCCCTTGCAGAACCCCGTCACCCTGTATCCGAAGCCGCCGTTCGAGAAGCAGTCGCAGCCCTGGCCGGGCCTCGCGAGCAAGATGACGCCCCGGCCGGACCACGGCGAGAAGAGCTACAAGGGCTGCGGCCGGCTCGCGGGCCGCAGGGCGCTGATCACCGGGGGCGACTCCGGCATCGGGCGCGCGGCCGCCATCGCGTACGCGCGCGAGGGCGCGGACGTGGCCATCAACTACCTGCCGGCGGAGGAGTCGGACGCGCAGGAGGTGGTGAAGCTCATCAAGGCGGAGGGGCGCAAGGCGGTGGCGCTGCCCGGGGACATCCGGACGGAGGACTTCTGCAAGAAGCTGGTGGCGGACGCGGTGGCCCGGCTGGGCGGGCTGGACATCCTGGTCAACAACGCCGGCAGGCAGGTGTCGCAGGCCTCCATCCTGGACATCACCACCGAGCAGTTCGACTGGACGGTGAAGACGAACCTCTACGCGATGTTCTGGATCACCCGGGCCGCGGTGCCGCACCTCAAGCCGGGCTCGGCCATCATCAACACCACGTCGGTGAACGCGTATGATCCGTCGGAGAACCTGCTGGACTACTCGATGACCAAGGGCGGCATCATGATCTTCACCAAGGCCCTGGCGAAGCAGCTGGCGAAGCAGGGCATCCGGGTGAACGGCGTGGCGCCGGGCCCGTTCTGGACGCCGCTGCAGGTGAGCGGAGGCCAGACGCAGGAGAACCTGGTCAAGTTCGGGGAGAACACGCCCATGGGCCGCCCCGGCCAGCCGGCGGAGCTCGCGTCCGTGTACGTGGAGCTCGCCAGCGCCCAGGCCAGCTACATCACGGGGCAGATCTACGGTGCGTCAGGAGGCCGCGGCAATCCGTGACGCGCGCTCACCGCCCCACGAAGTCCATCAGCACGGCGTAGTGCGTGGCGGCCGCGGCGACGACCATGAGGTGGAACACCTCGTGGTAGCCGAACACCCGGGGGAGGGGATCCGGCCAGCGGCGCGCGTACACCACCGCGCCCACGGCGTAGAGCGCGGCACCGAAGAAGAGCCAGCCCACCCGGTCCCGTCCCATGACCCCGGGAAGGTTCCAGAACACCGGGGCCGCCACGCAGCCCAGCGCCACGTAGAGACCGGAGCGCAGCCCTCGCGACGCGGAGATGCCCGCGAGCGTCAGCGTGGCGCCCGTCAGCGCCGCGCCCCACATCACCCAGAGCAGCCGCTGGCTCAGGCCCCCCAAGGGCTCCAGCGTCGCCAGCGGCGTGAAGCTCCCCGCGATGAGGATGAAGATGGCCGCGTGATCGAACCGGCGGATCCGCTGGTACGTCGCCGCGCTCCAGGTGGGCCAGTGGTAGCCCCCGCTCACGCCGAACATCAGCACCAGGCTGCCGCCGAACACCAGGTTCGCCGCGTATTGAACGCCCTGCACGGGCATCAGCGCCAGCCGCGCGCACGCGGCCAGCGCCGCCACGAACGCGATGACGTGGGACAGGCCGCGCAGCCGGGGCTTCATGCTCTCTTCCATGCGGTGCTCGTTACTTCCGGCACGTCATGGCTTCGTCAGCGTCCGCGCATCGCATCGCTTCGGACGTCGCAGGGTCGACGCATCGCTCCGGGCGAGTGTCGCCAGGACATCAGCGCGCGGCCTTGGCCCGCGCCCGGCACGCGGCGTGGCCCAGGACGACGTCCCCGTCCACGGTGCTCGTCGGCGTGGGCGTCCAGCCGGCGCGCAGCCTCGCGTCCAGCAGCTCATCGGCGGTAGGGCAGTGGTCCCACACGGAGACCGAGGTGACCCCGCCCAGTCAGGTCGTGTCGAAGACGAGGTAGCGCTCCTCTTCCCAGGGCAGCACCACGTCGTGGGTGAACTCGTCCTGGACCACCACCGCGGCCACGTCGCGCGGCGGCGTGCCCGCGAAGCCCCAGCGCACCACGTCCTGCAGCAGCGTGAGCGGCGCCAGCTCCCGCTCCAGCGCGGCGCGCCGCTCGGGGGGCAGTCCGGAGTGGTCGGTCAGGGGCACCATGGCCCGGAGTGTAGCCGGACCAGTCCCGGGCTTCACGTGGCCGGGGGAGGCTGCTGGCCGTCCAGCTTGCCGGAGCGGAGCGCGTTGCTCGCGGCGCTCGACATGACCTCCGCCAGCGTCTGCACGGACTGGGTGACGGTGCGCGTCTCCTCCACCGCCTGCAGCGTGCGCTGCATCTGGCCGGACAGCTCCTGGATGGCCTGGGCAATCTGGTGCGTGCCCGAGTCCTGCTGGGCCACGGCCTGGGTGATCTGCCGCACGCTGCCGCTGGTGTCGCCGATGATGCTGGCCAGCTTCTGCAACTGGGCGCCGGAGTTGCGGACGGCGTCCAGGCTCACCTGCACGCGCGCCTCACCCTGTTCGCTCGTCTGCGCGGCCTCGCGCATGCTCATGCTCACGCCGTCGAGCACGTCGCGGATGCGCTCGGTGGCGCGGATGGACTGGTCCGCCAGCCGGCGCATCTCCTTGGCCACCACGCCAAAGCCCTTGCCGCTGTCGCCGTTGCGCACCGCCTCGATGGCCGCGTTGATGGCCAGCATGTTGGACTGGTCCGCCAGCGTCTTCACGTCATCGACGATGCTGGACACCTCGCGGGTGCGCTCGTCGAGCGCGAGGATGCGCGCGGCCATCTCCGACACCTCCGTGCGGATGGCGGCCAGGTCCGTCAGCGTGCGCTCCAGGGCCGCGGCGCCCTCGCGGCCCACGGCCTCCGCGCTCTCCGCGGACGCCGCGAGCAGACGCGCCTTCTCCGACGTCACGTGCGAGCCCTGACGGATCTCCTCCACGGTCTGCTCCAACTCGCGCAGCGCCGCCGCCTGACGGCTGATGCCCACGGTCTGCTCCTCGCTGGAGGCTTGCAGTTGCTGCACGACGGCGGCGAGCTCGTCCGCGCCGCGGCCCATGCCCTCCGCCAGCAGGTGCACGTCCTTGCGGCGCGCGTCCAACTGGTGGGAGTACTCCGCCAGCGCGCGCACCACCTCCGCGGACCGCCGGGCCACGATGGCCACGAGCGACAGCGTGAGCGCGAAGAAGCCCCAGTGCACCTCGCTGTCGGTGGCCTCCATCAGCCCCAGCATGGGCAGCGTGCTGAGCAGGAGCACGAAGGTGAGGATGCCCAGGCCCGCGACGAAGATGCGCGCGTCCTTGTCCCCCTTCCAGGCCTGGACCACCACGACGCCCACGCAGATGAGCAGCCCGGGCAGCGAATAGAGGACGAAGAGGGGCAGGAGGCGCCACGCGTCCGCCAGGTCCACGACCACGAGCACCGCCTGGATGATGGCCGGGACGGTGACCACGGCCGCGCCGCGGCGGAGCCAGCGCAGCTTGTCCGCGCCGACCGTATCGGAGATGAACCACGCGAGGCCGGGCAGGATGGCGTACGAACCCAGCAGCGTGAGGATGCTCCCGGTGGCCGGCTGGCCCCAGAGCGCCGGGAGCAGGCCGCTCGAGCCCAGCAGCAGCGCGCCCGAGCCCGCGGAGAACACGGCCAGCGCGACGAGCATCCGCCACTGGCGGCGCAGGAGGGCTGCGCCCAGCGCCACCGCGCCAACGCTCAGCAGCACCGTGCCCAGGACGAACGGCGCCAGGCCCATGCGCGTCACCTCCGCGAGCAGCTCCTGGCGCGAGCCCACCTTCGCGTCGCGCGTGATGCCGATGGCGGGCCCATGGGCCTGGATGCGCAGGAGCACGCGGTGGCCGAGCGACGCGGGAGGCAGGGGCACCAGGTGCCAGACCATGTTCTCCATCGTCTCCTGGCCGGTGGGGCTCAGGCCGCCGCTGACGTAGACGCGCTGGCCGCCGGAGTAGACCTCGAAGGCATTGGCGACGTTGCCCAGGAAGAGGGCGGGCTCCAGCCAGGCGCCCTGGGGCAGCGGGATGCTCAGCCAGAGGAACGTGTTCGTCCCGCGGCCCGGAGGCTCCTTGAGCGCGCCCACGTCCTGCCAGCCCGGCGCGTCCTCCGGCTCCGTCGCCCACGTGGGAGTGCCATCAGTCCCCTGTGGCGAGTCCCCCCAGCGAAAGCGCCAACCGTCGAGCGCGGGCCGCGCCACCTGCGCTCCCGCCGTGTCCGCCCGAGCGGTGGAGGTGAATGCGAGGAGCATCACCAGCACGGCTCCCACGGCCCCGAGCCGGGGTGCGAGGGGCTTCCGGGGGCCGCGGAAGAAGGGGCGCTGGGGCGGAGAGTCGAGAGCGAAGACGCGGGAGCGACACATTCGAGACACATGCTCCAGCGCAAGCGGGGGCAAAGTAAATTGGGTCCCGGATGCCTCCCCGCAGCCCCTCCGGCCGCTGCGCTTCACTCGCTGTTCACCGCGCTGATGAATTGGACCGGATAAAAGACGTAAAACATGGAATTGTTCTCAAGGCGGCCGTCACGCCGGTCCCGCCGTCAGGCCCTACCCTGGGGGGCTGGTGCTCCTCGGAAGGCGCCGTCTCGCACGTGGGGCGGGGTCGCGTGCCTTGACGGGGGATGGGCGTGTGATGGCCCGGCAGGGTGCCGCCCACGACAGCGCATGGAGTGAGGGCCGGTGCGCCTGTACCCAGGTCCCATGCGTGTCTTCAATACAACGGGGAGCGCGCCAACGCGGTTCGAGGCCGCGGGGTGAGCAGCTCCGGCGGCGTCCTGTGCCGACGCCTCTTCGTTCAGGCGGATGGGGCGTTCACGGAGCGCAAGCCCGGATTGGAGCCAGCCCTGGCCGCACGCCTGGCTGCTGCGTCCACGAGGGTGGGGCGGAATGCCCCGGCTGGGGCATTTCGGGCGGAGATTCGCCCCCGGGTTCCTCCCACGAGGCATCGGCACGCCGGATGCTGTGTTCCTTGTCGGGGGAGAGCCCGGCATGTCGAAGGTCCAGAGAGTCCTCACCACCGCGCTGCCGCTGTTGCTGTTGGGCGTGGCGGCGTACGTGCTGCACCGTGAGTTGTCGCATTTCCACCGCGACGACGTGAGCGCGGGGCTCGCCGCCGTGACGACCGGGCGCATCCTCGTGGCGCTCGCCGTGACGGTGGTGAACTACCTGGCGCTCACGCTGTACGACGTGCTGGCGCTGGGGCACGCGGGGCACCGGATTCCGTATTCCCGTGTGGGGTTCACGTCCTTCGTGGGCTACGCCTTCGGGCACAACCTGGGCGCGTCGTTCCTGAGCGGCGGCTCCGTGCGCTACCGGCTGTATTCCACGTGGGGGCTCACCGCCCTGGACGTCGCGCGCGTGTCCGTGTTCAACGCGCTCACGTTCTGGCTGGGCCTGGCCGCTGTCACCAGCGCATCGCTGCTCATCGAGGGCGGGGGCGGGGTGCTGTCCCTGTCCGCGCCGGTGGCGCACGGGGTGGGGGCGGCGCTGGCGTTGCTGCTCGTGGGCTACTTCGTGGCGTGCGCCACGGTGCGCAAGCCGCTGCGGGTGCGCGGCATGGAGTGGACGCTGCCGACGCCCGCGCGGGCCCTGGCGCAGCTGGTGGTGTCGTGCGGGGACTGGGTGCTGGCGGCGGCGGTGCTGTGGGTGCTGCTGCCTCCGGGCAGCGGCGTGTCGCTGCCGTCGCTCACCGCGCTGTTCGCGCTGGCCCAGCTGGCGGGCATGGCCAGCCAGGTGCCCGCGGGCCTGGGCGTCTTCGAGTCGGTGATGATCTCCGCGCTCACGCCCCGCGTGCCCGCGCCCCAGGTCGTGGGCGTGCTGCTGGTGTACCGGATCATCTACTACCTGGTGCCGTTCATGGTGGCGGCGCTGCTGCTCGCGGGGCACGAACTGCTCCAGCGCCGCCATCACCTCACGCGGCTGGCGAAGGTGGTGCACAGCTCGTTCGCGCCGGTGGTGCCATGGGTCGCGTCGGCGGTGGCGTTCCTGGCGGGCACGGTGCTGCTGTTCTCCGGCGCGACGCCCGCCGAAGCCGAGCGGCTCGCGCTGCTGCGCCGGCTGGTGCCCCTGCCGCTCCTCGAGGCATCGCACCTGCTGGGCAGCCTGGTGGGCGTATCGCTGCTCCTGCTCTCGCGCGGGCTCCAGCGGCGCCTGGACGCGGCCTACGTGCTGACGCAGGTGCTGCTGGTCGCGGGCGCGGTGTTCTCCGTGGTGAAGGGCGTGGACTACGAGGAGGCCTCGCTGCTGCTCATGCTGGCCGCGGCGCTGGCGCCGTTCCACCAGCAGTTCTACCGGCATACGTCGCTGTTCGCGGAGGCCTTCAGTCCCGGATGGCTCCTGGCCACGGCGGCGGTGGTGGGCGCGTCGGTGTGGCTGGGGTTCTTCTCCTACCGGCACGTCGAATACAGCCACGACCTCTGGTGGCACTTCGCCTTCTCCGGAGATGCGCCGCGCTTCCTGCGCGCCAGCGTGGGCGTGGTCGGGGCGACAGCCGTGGCGGGGCTGGCCGCGCTCCTGCGGCCGGCGGGGCCGCGCACGCACCCGCCGACGGTGGAGGAGCTGCAGCGGGTGCGCCCCCTGGTGGCGAGCGCCCAGGAATCCATGGCCTCGCTGGCGCTGGTGGGGGACAAGTCCCTGTTGATCAACGACGCGGGCAACGCGTTCCTGATGTACGGCGTGTCGGGGCGGGCCTGGGTCTCCATGGGCGACCCGGTGGGGCCGGCGGACGCGGCGACGGAGCTGGCGTGGCGCTTTCGCGAGCTGGCGGACCGGCACCACGCCTGGGCGTGCTTCTACCAGGTGGGCCCGGGCGCGCTGCCGCGCTACCTGGATCTGGGGCTCACGCTGCTCAAGCTGGGCGAGGAGGCCACCGTGCCGCTCCAGGACTTCAGCCTGGAGGGGCCGGAGCGCCGGAGCCTGCGCCACACCGTGCGCCGCATGGAGCGCGAGGGCTGGACCTTCGAGGTTCAGCCCCGCGAGGCCGTGCCGGGGCTCCTGCCCCAGCTGCGGGTCATCTCCGACGCCTGGCTCGAGGAGAAGCACACTCGCGAGAAGGGCTTCAGCCTGGGGTGGTTCTCCCCGCGCTACCTGGAGCAGGGGCCGGTGGCGCTGGTGCGCAAGGACGGCTTCCTCACGGGCTTCGCCAACGTGTGGGCGCCGGACACGAAGGAGGAATTGAGCGTGGATCTCATGCGCTACCTGCCGGGCAGCCCGCACGGGGCCATGGACTTCCTCTTCACCTCGCTGATGCTGTGGGGCCGGCAGCAGGGCTACCAGCGCTTCAACCTGGGCATGGCGCCCTTCAGCGGCTTCGAGGAGCGCACGCTCGCGCCGATGTGGAACCGGCTGGGCGCGCTCGTGTTCCGGCACGGCGAGCACTTCTACAACTTCCAGGGGCTGCGCCAGTACAAGGAGAAGTTCCGCCCGGATTGGGCACCGCGCTACCTGGCATCCCCCGGAGGGCTCGCGCTGCCGGGCGTGCTCACGGGGGTGGCTTCGCTGGTCTCGCGAGGGCTGGGAGGGGTGGTGGCGAGATGAAGAGGCGCGCGGGCTGGTTCGTGGTGGGCGCCGTGGGGATGTTGACCCTGGTGCTTGTTCCGTGGGCGCGAACGTGCGCGGAGACGCCCGGTGTTCCGGCGCCCGTGGCCGCTCCCGCGCCCGTGGCCCCGTCCCCGCCCCGAGTGGAGACGCTGCACGCCGGGGGCCGCTTTGGCCAGGTCACGGTGGTGACGCCGCCGGAGCGGCCCGGGACGGTGGTGCTGTTCCTCGCGGACGGAGCCGCGGATCAGGGCCGCGCGCTGGAGCTGTCCAGGGTCCTGGCCTCGCACGGCGCGTTGGTGCTCGCGGTGGATGCGAGGGCCTACCTGCACGCCCTGGAGAAGGGCGCCCGGTGCGGCTACCCGGCGGGTGATTTGGAGGTCTTGAGCCAGGGGTACCAGCAGCACGCGGAACTGCCCGAGTACCTGCACCCTGTCCTCGTGGGGGATGGCGTGGGCGCGGCGGTGGCCTACGCGGCGCTGGCCCAGGCGCCGCCGGGCACGTTCCGGGGCGCGGTGAGCGTGGACTTCTCGCCGGAGCTGGCGACGTCCGCGACCCTCTGTCCGGGCGCGGGGCTGGTGCGCTCGCGCGCGGAAAAGGGCGCGCGCGAGCGGCTGGCCCCCGCGCGAGCGCTGAAGCAGCCCTGGGTGGTGCTCATCGCGGACCGCGACCCGGACCATCCGGTGAAGGCGGCCCACGACTTCACCCGCGCGTTGGAGATGGCCCGAGTGTTGACGGTGCCGGGGCCGGGACTGGCCCGAATGCCGGTGGACTCATGGCAGGGGGCGCTGCTGGCCGCGCATGACGCCGCCGCCACGCCGCTCGGCTCGGAGAAATGGCCGCCCGTCTCCACGGGCGCGCCCGCGCCGGATGCGGGTGAGGGGGCACTCGCGGGGGATGCGTCGGTGGAGGGGCTGCCGCTGGTGGAGGTCCCCGCGACGTCGAACGTCCCGAGCGACACGCTGGCGCTCTTCGTCACTGGCGACGGTGGCTGGGCCAGCCTGGACCAGTCCGTGTCCGAGTCGCTCGCCGCGCAGGGCATCCCCGTCGTGGGTTTCAACTCGCTGCGCTACTTCTGGAAGCGCCGCACACCGGAGGAGACGTCCGCGGACGTGGCCCGGGTGCTGCGACACTTCCTCTCGGCATGGGGCAAGCAGCGCGTGGTGCTGGTGGGCTACTCGCGTGGCGCGGACGTGGTGCCGGCCATCGCCGCGCGACTGCCAGGGGAACTGCGTGAGCGCGTGCGGCTGGCCGTGCTGCTCGCGCCCGGCAAGGAGGCGGAGTTCGAGGTGCACGTCACCGACATCTTCGGTGGCAAGGGCCAGCCCACGAACGCGGTGCTCCCGGACGTGCAGGCCCTGAAGGGGACGCCCGTGCTCTGTCTTTACGGCGACGAGGAACTCTCCGACAGTCTCTGCCCCACGCTGTCCGGAGTGCCCGGTGCCCGAGCCGTTTTGCTCAAGGGGGGGCACCACTTCGACGGGGACTATGCCGCCATCTCCCGGCTCGTCCTGCGGGAACTCGGTATGGCATTGCCCTGATGCTCCGGAGTCGGGGCGCGAGTCGGCTGGCGGACGGAGATTGTCTTTGGGATGTCCTGCATTGACTTGCACGAACGGAATCTCTACTTCGCTCCGGCCCGGCCCTGGCGGGTCTGGCCTCGTGGGGGGTTCCAAACATGGTCCAGCAGTCCGCACCCGTCGTCAGCACCGTCGAAGGACAGCTCCAAGGCGTGGTCGAGGAAGGGGTGTATGCCTTCAAGGGCATTCCCTACGCCCAGCCTCCCGTGGGCGCGCTGCGCTGGCGTCCGCCCGCCCCGGTCGTGCCCTGGAAGCACATCCGGCAGGCGTCCACGTTCGGCAAATCCTCGCTCCAGTCTCGCGACGCCTGCATCGCGGGAGGCGGAGGGGATCCGTACCCGATGGGCGAGGATTGTCTCTACCTCAATGTCTGGACACCCCGCGCGGATCCCCAGGCGAAGCTGCCCGTCATCGTGTGGATTCACGGCGGCGCGTATGTGATTGGCGCGAGTGGTCTGCCCCCGTACAACGGCGTCCCCCTGGCGTCGCGGGACGCCATCCTCGTCACGCTCAACTACCGCTTGGGGCACCTGGGGTTCCTGGCGCATCCGGCACTCCTGCAGGAGCCGGGGGGCGGCGCCGCCAACTTCGGCCTGTTGGACCAGCTCGCCGCGCTCCAGTGGGTGAGCCGCAACATCGCGAAGTTCGGCGGAGACGCGAGCAACGTCACGATCATCGGCCAGTCCGCGGGCGCGAAGAGCGTGCTGGCCCTCTACTGCATGGAGGCTGCGCGACCCTACTTCCACCGGGGCGTGGCGATGAGCGTGTACGGCCTGGACGAGATGCCGCTGGAGAAGGCGCTGCTCAAGGGGGAAGCGCTGATCCGCGACATGGGCGTGGCGGACGCGGACGCGACGCCGGAGCGTCTGCGCCAACTGCCCGCGGAGTCCTTCTGGCAGCAGCCGCCAGAGCACTCGCTGGCGCCCGTGGCCGTGGCGGGGGACACGGTGCTGCCGCAGTCCATCCTGTCCACGTTCAAGGCGCAGCAGCAGGCTCGCGTGCCGCTCATCCTGGGCAGCACCAGCGATGACGTGAGCGTGATGGAGGCCATGGGCAGGGACCCCGTGGAAGTCCTCCAGGCGCTACGGGACAACAACGTGCCCATCGGCCTGCTCTATCCAGGAGTGTCGCCCGACGAGGAACTGGCGCGGCAGGTGTGCCGCGACATCGTCTTCACGCTGATCCCCCGGCAGGTCGCGGACCTGCACCAGAAGGTCTCCGACGCGTGGCGCTTCTACTTCGAGTACACGGCCACCGAGCTCCGCCCGGAATTCCCCGGCGGCGTCCCACACGGCTCGGACGTTCCATACTTCCTGGACACGGTGGCCCGCTGCCCGCCCACCCAGGACGTGCTCACGGATGAGGACCGCGAATACTCGCGCCAGGTGAGTGGCTGGCTGCTCCAGTTCGCCCGCACAGGAGCGCCCGCATCCGCGACGGAGTGGCCGAAGCACCAGCAGGGCGAGGACCGCACCCTGCGCATGCAGCAGCCACCGAAGATGGAGAACAACTTCATGCAGCTGCGCCTCAATGCCTTCCTGCTCGCGAGCGCCATCATCAACGGAGCGGACAGTGGCGCGGATGAGAAGTCCGGGACGCCGCGCAACGTTCATCACGGCGCCACGCCTCAGAAGAGGTCACGGCCTGAAGGCACGCCGTAGCACCCTGAGACGAAAGAGGGCGGCTGGCAGAGAACAATCGATGCCAGCCGTCTCCGGCACCCTGCCGACCGTGGCCTGAGCCGGCCGCCAGAAACACGCAGGCGAATCCCGAGGGCGATGAGTCTCCGTGATAACCAGAATCTCGCGGAGCGCAACCATGGCCCAAGGAGGTGTGCTCGAGCAGGCGCCAACATGGAATCAGGAGCACGGACAACCATGGTCCGCGGCGGAGTATTTACACATGCCAACAGGGGACGGCGGGCCGGGACCGCCACGGTCCGCGGAGGAGTGGTCGAACAAGCGCCAGCGTGGACCCATGGACAGGAAAAGCCATGGGCCACGACGGTGTAACCATGGGAACGCCAAGATGGGGCCATGGAAGCAGAGGCTGCCCGCCGAGGCCGCTTTCCAGAAACCTGTCCGACAGTCGGACAAGTTCTAATTGGCCAACGCCACCGTCGAGAACCTGTAGGACAGTCGGACCATCGGAGAGGTTTGTTCGCGCCCCAGGGCCCAGCCACGAGCTCGTAGGACAGTCGGACAAGTCTTTCGCAGCCCCGCAGCCTGCGGCCGCGAACCTGCAAAGCAGTCGGACAGGTCTTTTTCGTAACCCAAGGCTCACGCCGCGAACCTGTAGGACATTCGGACAGGCTCAGTGCAGCCCTGGGCGACCCGTCGCGAATCTGTAGAACAGTCTGACGGGTTTCGCCGCTTGGTGGCCCGCGCCGCATTCGTTTGCGTTGTCGGACAGGTCTTCGCCAATTTCGGACAAACACCGTGAGCGCGTTCGAAAGTCAGACGGCTTCAGTCTTGGGTTCAGGGACGCGAACATCCTTGATTGTCAGGCCGGTTTTCTCCGTATGGGATCCGGCCTGTGTGCATGTCTGGCTTTCGGAAGGGTCGACACGAAGCGGGGACACGGGCCTGCGAGCTTGTAGGACAGTCGGACAGGCTGTCACCGCATGAGGACGGATGCCACGAGCTTGTCCGACAGACGGACAGGTCTGCGCTGCGGCCTCCGCGTTCGTGAACCTGTCCGACAGACGGACAGGTTTTCGCAGACTGAGGCCCGGGGCGCGCTGTCCCGGAAGGAGACGCGGACAGTTTACCACCCGCGTCCATGTCAGACCCCTGTGGTTGGATGGCGATGCTGGGACGAAGACGAGGAAGGGGATGGGGATGGGACGGGGTGGGCTCGTGGCATATATCGAGGCGGAGTTGGAGCGCGATATCGCTCTGGGGCGGCTGCCGCCCTGCGGGCAGTTCGGCTCGGAAGTGAAGCTGGCGCGTCGCCATCACGTGTGTCGGGGCACCATTCGTGAGGCGCTGCGCCGGCTGGCGGCGCGGGGCCTGGTGGTGCAGCGTCCCGGACGTAGGACGCGCGCGGTGGCACTGGATGAGTCGCTGACGCTGGAGAACCTGGGGCTGGCGCTGCATGACGCGCGCTCGGCGGAGGCCCGGTGGCTCCTGGAGGGCTACTTCAGCCTCCGGCGGCAGGTGATGGTGGAACTCCTGGTCGACTGCTGCGCGAAGGCCTCGCAGGGGGATTTGAATCAGTTGTCGCAGGTCTGCTTCGGGCTTTGGGACGCGGGGAAGTGGGAATCGGGAGAGCGGTGCGCCCAGGTGGAGTTTGAGTTGCTGCGGCTGGCGGCCCGCGTGGCGGAGCGGCCCGGGCATGTGCTCCTTGTTCAGTCTCTGCAACGGGCCTTTCTGGGAGCCGCAGCCCGACTGCTGCCGTTCATGGGCGGTGATGCGTTGCGCGAGTGGGCTATTCGCGCCATGAATGCTCTGTCGGAGCGTGACGTGCGGGCGCTCCAGCAGGACCTGCCAATGCTGATGACGGTTCGCGATGAGCGTGTGCTCGAACAGTTCGCGCGTGTCTCCAAGGAGCCTGTGTCCCACGAAACCCATCGTGACGAGGAAAGCCACCTTGGCGTCCCTGTGTCAGCCACCCCGCAGGCCGATGCGATGGAGGCCGTTCCCGGCATGAATGTGTGTGGCCCTGGCTGGGTCGAACCCGTCGCCGAGCAGTCCGCTGCGTACGAGGTGCCCCTCAACATGGAGAAGCAGGGCCTCGGTCTTCCCGTGCAAAGCCCCGTGCGAGACGAACGGCCCGACGCACGTCCCTGTAGGGAGGTGGGTGGTCTTGCTCTCCTTGCGCCAGCTCTCGTACAGGACGGACGCGCCTCCGTGGAGGCGGATGGTCTTGGTCACCTTGCGCCGGTCGCTGATCAGGACAAAGCGGTCGCGGAACACACTTGCGTGAGAACGTGCGGCATCCGCTGTCTTGTGCCTGGCTCCGAGGACGGTGATGCGCTTGGGGTCGCTCGTTGCCTCCCTGGTGAGGACCGCTTGGGGGCGCCGGAGGCTGAGGGGCAGCGGCTCCCTTCTTCGCTGGGGCTCGAATCCAGTGATGCCGGGGATTTGTCCTCCGGACGGGAGTCCGTGCTGGGCTCAGCTTCGGGAGCGCGGACCAGTTGGAGGAATTCACCCTTGGAGGCGGGCCTCGCATCCGAGGTTCCTCCTGTCGACTCTCGCCGACACGTCCCTGGGGTGAAGCCCCGGGAGGATGGACTGTTTTGCGGCACATGGGGGCGCTTGGGCCGGTGGGTCGCGCACCTCTTGCTCTTTGTTGCCCAGTCCCTGGGCGCCCCGGCCCCGTGAGTGGTGCGGGGCGCTGTGTCCTGGATCGCTCCGGATGCTGGGTGCGCCCTCCCTATGCAGGGGGGCGCGTGCATCACTGACCTTCGCGTCCTTCCGTGCTTTGCTTTCGCGCTCGAAAGGGCTGGGGATGGCTGGCGGCCTGCTCAGGCGCTGAAGAGCACCAGGACGAAGGTGCTCGACTGGGGCAACTGAAACACGGTGCCCTGGCGCAGCGACCCCTTGAAGAAGGGCGCCGCGTCGTAGGCGGTGGCTCCCTTCAGTGCCTCGCGAGTGGCCACTGGCAGCCACCCGCCGTCATCCACCTTCACCGTCAGCCGCGTGGGCTTCAGCGTGGCCTGGAGCGCCTGGCCCTCCGCCTCCGGGTACTCCAGCACCGCGAGGAACTGTGTGTCCGTGGGGCCCAGCCCTCCCTGGATGCCTCGCGGCGACTGGCGCCACTGCACCGCCTGTGGGCGGCGCGGCAGCGTCACCGTCTTCTCCAGCGTCTCCAGGTCCGTTCCCGTCTTCGCCGCCGGCGCGGCCGTCTCTGTCGTCATGGATGCACTCCCCCCTGAGGGCTTGTCACATGCCAGCGAAACACACCCCGCGAGCAGGGTGGTAGCCAGCGTGCGCCTAACGGCCACCGATGGGACGCGACGTCGCATTCTCGGGGCTCCCCTGGTTCCACGTCACGTGCCGCTGCAGCGTGCCGTAGTTGGTGTACTGGTGCCCCAGGCCCGTGCGCTCCAGCCGGCCGTTGGCCGCGTCCGGCGTGCCGGTGTTGATGTCCTGCTGGCCCGGATTGAAGTTGTAGCGGTCCTCCGCGTGGAGCGTCATGTCCATCTCGAAGCGGGGCTTCCCGCCCGGTGTCTCCGGCGGATACACCGTCACCGTCGCGCTGTTCCAGATGGAGTGGCCGCCAATCGCCTTCTGCCAGTTCTCCGTCTCCGGGTACGGGAACTGCTCGCTCGAGCCCACGCCAATCTGCGAACCGGTGATCTGGAACGTCACCGGCTTGCCGGCCAGCGACGGGTCCTGCGCGATCATCTGGTTGTACGCCGCCTCCGCCGCCTGCTGCGTGTCGCGCGTGGAGTTGGTGAGCACCGCCTGGCCAGCGGGGTCCGTGCTCACGAAGCGCTCGTAGTCGAAGTGCCGGTCCGCCCCGTTGCCGTGCAGGAAGTGGTCGTACGTGTCCAGGCCGTCCGGGATGTTGTTGTGCGGTACACCCGGGATGCCCTGGACGGCGCGCGCGGCGTTGAGCTTCAACTCCCACTCGGCGCGCGCCGCGTAGTCACCCAGGCCCGGGCTCTCCGTGGGGATGGGGGTGGGGTCGTTGGGGTCGTTGGGGTTCTGCAGGAAGCCGTTGTCGTGGTGGATGTCCGGACGCCGGGGAGGACCCACCTGGTAGTCCGCCACCGTGCCGCCGTTCGTCTGCACCGCCGTGCCAGCCGTTCCCACCGGCGTGGGCGTGGGCGTGGCCGTGGGCGCCGGCGCTCCCAGCGCGGGGCCCCCTCGGCGGGCGGCATGTCCGGACTCGAAGGTGTCGGACGGGCGCCGCGCGGCGACCGGGGCCGGCGGCGGAGGAGGCGGGCGGACCGCCGGGGTCTGCGTCTGCTGCACTCGTGCCGCGGTGACACCGCCAGGCGACTCGCCGATTCTGGACATGTTGGGTCTCCCCCTCGAACCACCGGAGACGGTGGACGTTTGATGGATTATCGACCCTTGCCGCCCGGAGTTGCGGTCTATCCGTACCTATATCCGCCCACGGCGTGAACCGTCAGGCCGCGTCCGGTAGCGGTCCACGGCGGCCAGGAGCACCTCCGTGCGCACCGGCTTGCCCAGGAGGCCCACCGTCCCGGGCGGGGCCGCCTGGAGGTCTGGGTCCGCGGTGAGCGCCAGCACAGGCAGCTTGGAGGTGAGGTCCAGGTTGCGCAGCCGGGTGAGGAAGCGCTGGTCCTCCGGGTTGCGCAGCAACAGGCTGAACAGCACCAGGGAGGGAATCCGGGGGAGGTGGGACAGCACGTCCAGGGCCTGCGTGGCCGTGGCGACGGACAACACGGTGTAGCCCTCCAGCACGAGGAGGGCCACCAGCGCCTCGCGCAGGTCGTCGTAGCTCTCGACCACCAGCACGGTCGAGGGTTTGTCGAGGACGTCCACCGTCAAACCATATACCGCCGCAGTCCCAGGGGGCACACCCTGGGACCCGGGACAGGGCCTTGTGCCTAGGCGCGGGCCTTGGGGCTCAGCTGGGGCTTGAGGATGACCTTGGTGTAGCCATCCTTGCGCGCGTCGAACTTCTGGTAGGCGTCCGGCGCGTCCTGCAGCGGCAGGCGGTGACTGACGATCATGCTCGGCCGGGCGCGGCCCGCGATGATGAGGTCGCGCAGGAAGTGGTTGTAGCGCTTCACCGGCGTCTGGCCGGTGCCCACGGTGATGCCCTTGTCGAACACCTTGGCCCACGGCAGTGGGTAGATGCCCTGCCTGGCGTTTTCGTCTGGAGCGCCCGGATCCGGAGCCATGTAGACGCCCACGACGCCAATGGAGCCCGTGGGGTTCACCAGCTCCACCAGCTGCTCCAGCACCTGGGTGGGCTTCTCCCGGCCACCGTGCGCGTCCGCGGTCTTGATGTCCCGCGACTGGTAGCCCACGGCGTCGATGCCGCACATCACGCCCATGGCCTTCTCCTCACCGGGGCGCAGCGCGCCCATGATGAGCGGGTTCTTGCGGCGCAGGTCCATGATCTGCTTCACCGGGTCGCCCTTCGTGAAGTCGATGGGGATGGCGCCCATCTCCTTCACCTTGGCCAGGCGCTCGGGGACGCTGTCCACGACGTAGACCTCCGAGGCGCCGCGCAGCAGCGCGCAGTACCCGGCGAGCAGGCCCACCGGGCCCGCGCCGAACACGGCCACCGTGGCGCCCGGTCGCACGTTCGCGAGCTCGGTGCCATGGTAGGCGGTCGGGAACACGTCCGACAGCAGCAGGAAGTCATCCTCCAGGTCGTCACCCGGCTGCCCGGGCAGCTTCAGGCAGTTGAAGTCCGCCCAGGGCACCCGGAGCAGCTCCGCCTGTCCACCCCGGTACGGGCCCATTCCCGCGTAGCCGTAGCCGGCGTGCGGTGCCTCTGGGTTGGCGACGAGGCAGGCCTCCGTGCGGCCCCGCACGCAGTCGAAGCAGGTACCGCAGGCGATGTTGAAGGGCAGCACCACGCGGTCTCCCTTCTTGATGCTCCTGACGCCCGCGCCCACCTGCTCCACGACGCCCATGTTTTCGTGGCCGAACACCTGCCCTGGCTTGGAGGCGGTGCGGCCCTCGTACATGTGCAGGTCGCTGCCACAGATGCCCGCGGAGGTGACGCGGATGATGCAGTCCGTAGGCGCCTCCACCTTGGGATCCTCGACCTCCTCCACCTTCACCTGGCTGTTCTGCTTGTAGACGACTGCGAGCATGAGCCTCTCCCGGTTTGCGCCGTCACGCGGCCCACCAAAAGTGGGATGCCGCACGTCCAAGGGAAGCGGCGCACGAGATGGCGAGCTCGGCCGCCCCGTGCAGGCGTGCAGGGCGGGCGCGGGAGCAAGGGCTGCGGCTGGCGCGCTTCCTGACGGGGAATGCGCGTGGCTTCAGTCGGAGACGAGGTCGTCGTCGCAGGGGGCCTCGTCGTCCTCCTGGTCCTTGCACCTGGGCACACGTCCCGGTCCAGGTCGCCGCCGCAGGTGGCCAGGGACTTCGCCGCCTTCCCCGCGGCCTTGTTGCACCCCACGCATCGCGCCATGCGCTGGATGTCATTGGGGTGGACGTAGACGCGCGTGGGGCTGGACGCGGTGGTGCCGCTGTTCTTGCGCTTCTTGGAATGGGTGTCCTTGATGATGAAGTCCCGGATGGGGCTGCCGGGCATGTTGAAGTCCGGAGACCGCGAGTCGCTCACCAGGTCCGCGAAGCTGTAGGTGGGCGTGGTGTTCCGCAGGGCCTGGATGGGAGGAACAGGGTCACCCTCACAGACGTGCGCGTACCGCTTCCAAGCGAAACCCGTTCCCGGATCCGAGGGGGCGCCACGCGGAAGGTGACTCCCGTGCCGTCGTGTTGCCGGGTGAGCGTGTCGCTGGTGTAGAGGACGACGTGGCCCAGCACCCCGGGGGCCGGTCGCTGGCGGTGAAGCCCTTGGACTTCGCGCCGCTGCGCCCCACGAAGCCCGTCCGGTCCGGCTCGCAAGGGGGGACATGGAAGCGCTGCAGCGGCTTCGAGCCGGAGAGGACGCCCAGCAGCGACTGGCGGGGGCGTGGTTGTGGTTCCCCGAGGAGATGAACGCGGCGGTGGGCTTCAGGGGGGCGCCGTCCGGGTGGGTACACACGGGGGCGCCCCGCTTCGTGACACCCAGCTGCTTCAGGATGCGCAGCACATCCCGGCCGCGGCCCAGCTCGCCTCCGTCGATAACGTGTCGACGCAATGCCCTCTAGTGCGCCAGCACCACCGGCGCCTCTGCCGGAGACACCAGCGACTGGCGCTCCCACGCGCGGCTGCGCCAGCGCATCCACATGGCCAGCCCGCGCGTCCACTCGTCCGCGGCCACCGCGAGCCACACGCCCGCGAGTCCCAGCTGCAGATGGAACACCAGGAAGTAGCCCAGCGGCAGGCTCATGCAGACCATGGAGATCATCGCCATGATGACCGGGAAGGTCGCGTCCCCCGCTGCGCGCAGCGCGTTCACCAGCACCAGGTTGAACGAGCGGCCCGTCTCCAACAGCAGGCTCAGCACCAGCACCTGCGAGGTGAGCCGCAGGATGTCCACGTCCTGCGTGAAGACGCGGATGAGCGGCTCACGCAGGAGGATGGCCGTCACGTCCACCGCCACCGTGATGCCGATGCTCCACTTGAGGCTCTTGAGCACCCGCGCGTACGCGTCCTGTGAGCGCTTCGCCCCCACCAGCCGGCCCACGAGGATGGACGTGCCCATGCCAATGGCCAGGCTGCACAGGAACACGTACTGGGACATCGCGTTGGCGTACTGCCGCGACGCCAGCGCCACCGGGCCCAGGTACGTCACGTAGTACAGGAACACCGTCTGGCACGCGTGGTACGTCATCTGCTCCACCGCGGACGGCACGCCCACGCGCAGGATCTTGCGCACGTACTCGCGCGTCAGCGCCACGAAGTGCGTGGGCTGCATCTTCACGTCCATCACCCGCCAGAGCATCCACCCGAAGACGCCCACCGCCACCGCGCGGCTGAAGACGGTGGACATGGCCGCGCCCGCCACGCCGTGCGCCCGGAAGCCGAAGTGCCCGAAGATGAGCACCCAGTTGCCCATCACGTGCACCACGTTCATGCCCATGGCCACGTACATGGACTGCCGCGTGAAGCCGTACGTGCGGATGAGGCTGGAGAAGACGTTGATGAGCGCCTGAAGGAAGAGGAATCCGCCCGCGATGTGCCAGTAGGTGCTCGCGTACGCGAGCGTCCCGGGCTCCAGGTTCATCCGCCCCAGGATGGCGTCCGCGGACAACAGCAGTCCGCCGCTCACCGTCAGGCCCAGGAGGAAGTTCATCGTGATGGCCTGCGCCGCGATGCGCGCCGCCTCCGCGTTGCGCTTCGCACCGAGGTATTGCGAAACGACGATGGACGCGCCGTGGCTCACCACCTCCATCACCAGGATGCAGATGAAGACGTATTGGTTGACCACTCCCACCGCGGACACCGCGGCGTCCGACACGCCGCTGAGCATCAGCGTGTCCGCCGTGCCCATCAGCATGAAGAGGAAGATTTCGAAGAAGATGGGCCAGGTGAGCCGGAACAGGCCCGGCTCTCGGGCGGGAGTCGTCTCGACTTCAGTGTGCATGGATGCGTCGCGTCAGGTGGACCCACTGTGCGCGCGCGATGTTTCGATTTCAACCAGAAGCCCCGCGCCGGCTGCCTGCCTGGCGCGGATGCTTGGCGCTGAAAAAGTGAGAGCGGGACCTACGAAGTTGTCAGCCGTGTCACGGCGTCCACCAGGTCGCGCAGGGAGAAGGGCTTCTTGAGGAAGCCGGCCCACTGCTGTTCCTCGGCCTTCGCCTTGGGCGGCTGGATGGCGCTCATGACGAGGATGGGGAAGGGGTGGCCACCGCGCTGCCGGATGGCGTCGATGGTCTCGTAGCCGTTCATCACCGGCATCATCACGTCGATGATGGCCAGGTCGGGTTTCTCCTCCTGGAGCCTGGCCAGGGCCTCGCGGCCGTTGCCGCAGATGACGACGCGCAGCTGCTCCTCCTCCAGGATGGCCTGGATGGCCTCGGCGATGTCCTGCTCATCGTCCACGACGAGCACGGTCTTCATGAGCGCCTCCGCCGGGAGGCGCCCGCCGGAGCCTTCTTCGCGGCCGGCTTCTTCTTCGCGCGCGGCTGACGGCCCTGCTTCTTGCGCGAGCCCAGGGGCGCCTTCACGTTGCCGGGGCGGGAAGACTCGCCGCCGGACATGCGCGCGTGTCCGGTGAGGATGCTCTCCGCGCTCTCGAAGGTGTCCGCGACCTGGATGCCCTCTTCGGAGATGGAGAACTCGCGGATGGCGCTGTCGTAGGCGCTCTCGCGCATCTTCATGATGGAGAGCAGCCGGTAGAGCTGCGAGCGCAGCTCCACGTAGCGCACCAGGATGACGTTCTCCACGGTGGACGCGGCCTCTGGTTGGGGCATCTCCACGCCGGGGCTGAACAGCGGCGTCTCATCCGAGTACAGCGTGGTGACGTCCATCATCCGCAGCTGGTGGGTGAGCGCGGAGAAGAAGCGGCCCATGCGGTCCGGGTACACCGCCGCGGAGCGGAAGCCGGACACGCCGTCGATGAAGAGGCGCAGGCGGTCCACCTTGCGCTCCTCGATGCGCTCCAGGAGCCGCTCCGCCAGCGAGTCCAGGTTGTGCTCCAGCGGCGGCTGCCATTGGATTTCAATGAGGCCCTCGTCCACGAACTTCTTGAGGTCTCCCATGCCGGTGCCCTCCGCCTTCTCGATGAGGCGGGGAGGCGTCTCGAAGAAGCCGAAGTAGACGCCCGGCTGGCCCTCGCGCGCGCCCTGGAGGAGGAAGTGCAACCCCAGCAGCGTCTTGCCCGTGCCGGGCGCGCCCAGCAGCAGCGTGGTGGAGCCGGACAGCACGCCGCCCCGGAGCGCTTCGTCCAGGCGGGGGATGCCAAAGGGCATGCGGATGCGGTCCTCGCGCCCCTCCGCCGCGGGGTGCGCGAACTGCACCTCCGTGCGCGGGTGGATGACCATGCCCTGGTTGCTGATCTCCACCTCGTGGCGGCCCAGCAGCGACGGCCCTCCGCGGAACTTGATGGCGATGAGCTCGCGCACCGCGCGGGGCCCGTGCAGCCACAGCGACAGCTCGAAGATGCCGTCCACCGCGGTGTTCTCCGGGTGGATCTCCCCTTCATGGTGCGGAGAGAGCAGCAGCGTGGTGCAGCCCAGGATGCTGCTGAAGGTCTGCAGGTCCTGGAGGAAGCGCTTGAAGGAGAGGTCCGAGCGGGCGAACTCCTTCGCCGCGTCCATCCCGTCGATGATGAGCAGCGTGGTGCCGTGGGACTGGGCGTTCTTGCGGAGCAGCTCCAGGAGGCCCTTGAGCCCGTCGCGCTCCAGGTCCCGGTAGCCGCTCAGGTACTGGAGCCGGTCCGGGATGATGCTGTCGTCGAAGAACGTCATCTGCGACAGGTTCTCCAGCATGCGCCCGTGCGACTCCGACAGGAGCGTCACGTAGAGCGCCTTGCCGCCGTTCTTCACGTGCTGGAAGGCGATCTGGTTGGCCAGCACCGTCTTGCCGGAGCCCGGGGGCCCGATGATGGCGTAGGAGGAGCCCTGGATGAGGCCGCCCTTGGTGATGAAGTCCAGCCGGGGCACGCCGGTGATGAGCCGCTTCGCCGGGCTCTTGCCCTCGGCGGACTTGTTGCTCCCGTCCGCGTCTTCGGTGTTCGCCACGAATCCTTCTCCTCTGGAGACGTCAGTACCGCTGGGTGCGATGCAAGGGGAGCCTCAGCTCGAAACACGCGCCCTGGCCCAGGGCGCTCTTCACGGTCAAGGTGCCGTCGTGCGCGGCGGCGATCTCCTGGGCCAGGAACAGCCCCAGCCCGAGCCCCTCGAAGCGGCCGCCGGCGGACACACGCTCGAAGCGGCGGAAGATGCGCGCGTGGTCCTCCGGCGCGATGCCCACGCCCTGGTCCTCCACGGCGAGCACCGCCTGGCCCTCGTGGATGGACAGGCGCGCCTTCGCGGGCCGGTCCTCGCCGAACTTGATGGCGTTGGACAACAGGTGGCCCACGGCCTGCTCCAGCATGCGCCTGTCGCCAAAGAGGAGCACGGGGGCGTCCGGCAGCTCCGCGTCCAGGGCCACGTTCGCGCTGCGGGCCGGAGCCTGGAAGCGCTCCACCTGCTCGCGCACCAGCTGGGTGAAGTCCACCGTGTCCACGAGCAGCGCCATGCCCTGCGTGGACAGGCGCGACACGTCCAGCAGGTTGTCCACCAGGTTCTGCAGCCGGGTGAGGTGGCGCACCGCGGGGGTGAGGCGCTTCTCCATGGGGCCGCCCGCGTTCGCGTCGCCCTCCACCATCTCCACCGCGCGCTCCAGGTTGAGGCGCAGCACGGTGAGGGGCGTCTTCAGCTCGTGCGCGGCGATGCTCAGGAAGCGGTCGCGTGCGCGCACGGCGTCCCGGGCGCGCCCCTGCAGGCGCAGGAGCGCTTCGATGTTGGCGAGCAGCTCGTCCTCCGCCAGCGGGCGCGTCCAGTACGCGTCCGCGCCCTGCGCGAGCCCCCGCACGCGGTCCTCGCGCTGCACGGACACGGACGACAGGTGGGCGATGAGCAGGTCGCCCGTGGCCTCGTCCGCGCGCAGGCGGCGGCAGACCTCATAGCCGTCGATGTCCGGCATGTGCACGTCCAGCAGCACCAGGTCGGGCCGCCCCTGGGCAAGCCTCAGCGCCTCGCGTCCTCCCGTGGCCTCGATCACCTGGTAGCCGCCCTGCTTCAACGTGAGGCTCAGCAGGTACAGCGTCGCAGGGTCGTCGTTGACGTTGAGGACCGTGGCGGCGGGCCGGGGGGCCGGGGCGTTCTTGGAGTCAGAGGCGTTCACAGGCAGTGCAGCGACTACAGTGGGGGCGCGGCCGTCCAATGGAACCACCGGCACTCAAAAATAATTGGCGGGAGTGTGGCAGGCGCGCCTCCGGGTGTTGCCCGCCGGACGGATCCGGCCCTGGAGCCGTCCGCCTGCCCCCAGGCGGACGCCGCCGGCGGTCGTTCAGGGCCCGTTGACCGGGGAGGGCCGTGCGTCGCGCGTGTCGGCGGGCAGGGCGTCCAGGCGGCGGAGCGCCGCGGTGTGCAGCACGGTGAGCTGACGCGCCAGGCGCTCCAACTGGGACTGGAGCAGCGGGGCCTCGGCGCCCAGCGCCGCGCCGGCCGCGTCCGGATGGGGAACGTTCCAGCCGATGAGCGCGTCGAAGGCGGGCAGGGGCTTGGGGCCGCGGCCGTGGTGCACGGAGTCCGCCAGGTCCTCCATGCTCGCGTCCATGGCGCGCGCGAAGCGTGACAGGGCCTCCTGGACCGCGGGCGTCGTGGGCACGGAGCGCCGCGACGCGAGCAGCGTGCAGACCGCGGCGAAGCGACGGGTGAAGGCGAGCAGCGTCATCAGCGGCTCCACGGTCTCCGTGCGCCAGCGCGGTTCGGTGAGCAGCCGCTGGAAGGACGTCTCCGCGTTGATGGTGGCCAGCCCCAGCTTCCGGCGCGCCTCCGCCAGCGCCGTCGGGTCCGGTGCCCCGCCCCGTTGCCACGAGCGGGCCAGCACGCCGAAGAACTCGCGGTCCGCGCGCAGCGCATCCGCCATCTGCGCCGGGAAGCGCTGGCCCTCCGAGCGCTGCCACAGGAAGAACGTGCCCGCGAGCGCCAGCCCGCCGCCGATGAGCGTGTTGATGATGCGCACCGGCGCCAGCGTCCAGTCCCCGCTGCCCATCTCCGCCAGCAGCACGAAGGTGAGCGTGGCGAAGATGGTGTAGAGCCCGTAGTTGAGCGGGATGAGGCTCACGCACAGGGCGGCCGTGCAGAACAACAGGCCCTGCATCGCGTGCGGGTTCTGGAGCCACGACGACACGGCGATGGCCAGCAGGCCGCCCACCACCGTCCCCAGCACCCGTTGCAGCGCCTTGAGGAAGGTGGGCCCGGTGTACGGCTGCATGATGGTGAGGACGGTGATGGTCACCCAGTAGCTGTGGTTCGGCCGGAACACGCTGGCCACGTACACCGCCGCCGTGGTGGTGATCCCCGCGCGCAGCGCGTGCCGCAGCACCTCCGAGTCCAGCGTGAGGTGCGCACGCACCGGATCCAGCAGGGACGCGTGGGACTCCTCGGCCAGCTCTCGCGCGGGGGGCGGGGCCTCGGGGAGCGGGCCCGCCAGCCGGCACGCGGTGTCCAGCGCCACGTCCGAGCGCTCGCGCAGCTCCGTGAGCAGCCGCGCGATGTCCGACAGCCGCGCGCGCTCCAGCCGCGTGATGAGGCCTCGCGCGTCCAGGTCCCCCACGACGTCGCGGAGGGCGCGCCCGTCCCACTCCGGCTGCGGCCTGCGGCTGCGGCCCTCCTGCTGCACCAGGTGCACCAGGTCCCTCGCCGTGTTCGCGCAGTCCAGGAGCGCCACGGCCACCGCCGCGCGCGGATCCCCCACCGGCCCGCTCACCGGCGGGCCCAGGCTCTCCAGCTGTTCGCCCAGGGCGACGAGCCCCATGAACATCGCGTCCGCGGCCTCCAGCAGCACCAGCAGCCGCTCGCCCCGGCCCCGCTCGACGCGGCCCTGGCGCGTGGCCGCGAGCGTGGTGCGCGCCAGCTCCAGTTGCTCGCGGATGCGCCCGTGCTGCTCCTGGATGAGCGCCTGCCACGCGTCTTCGCGCGCGCCCTGCACCGCGCGCGACAGCCCCTCCGCGTAGCCCGCCACCGCGTCGAAGCACGCCGCCACCGCCTTGCGCGCGGGCCGGTAGGGGCGGATGGGCCAGAGCACCAGCGACAGCAGCATGGCCCACGCGGAGCCCCCCAGCACCGCGACGCCGGACTCCAGCGCGGGCACGACGCCGGTCGCGGGCAGGGCCAGCGCGATGACGAACGTGGTGGCGCCGATGTTGCCGGTGATGTTCGCCGCGGCGCCGTACACGCCCGCGAAGCTGAACGCCGTCACCCACAGCAGGGTGGCGGGAATGGCCAGGGCCGGGTGCATCCCCGCCAGACCGCCCACCACCGCGGACACCGCCGCCGCCAGCGCCGTGCCGCCCATGGCGCGGAAGCGGGCATGGTAGGAGCCGCCCTTGTCTACGAAGGAGGTGTTGAAGCCTCCAATCGCGAGCCACAGGGTCCCGGGCAGGTGCAGCGCGGTGCCCACCAGGGTGGGGACGAAGAACGCGAGCGCGGCCCGGAGGCCCGCCTTCACCGCAGGCCGCACGGGCGCGAAGCGGGCCACGGCCTTCGCATGGTCCAGGAACTGACGGTGGAGCACGCCTCCCCCATAGAGCAACGCCCCCGGCCGGGCCACCGGAATCCGGGCCCGGTGCCGCGGGGGCGTCAGTCGAGCGCCGGACGCCCGCGCCGCGTCAGTGCGGGGCGGGGGCCGGCTCCGGCGCGGGCGCACCAGCCGTGGCCCTGACGCCCACCCCCAGGCCGTGGCGCCGGGCCGCGGTGTCCACGATGCGCTGGACGAGCGCCTCGTAGCTCAAGCCGCGCTCCTTCGCCCCCAGGGCCACTTCGCACTGGGTCTCCAGGTAGGGGTTGGGGTTCACCTCCAGGAGGTAGGGTTCGTTGGTGCGGCTGGACACGCGGAAGTCGATGCGGGCGTAGTCGCGCAGCTTGAGCGCGCGGAACGCCGTGACGGCCGCGCGCTCCATGCGTCCGCGCAGCTCGTCCGACAGGTCCGTGGGCAGGACCAGGCGTGGACTGCCCGGCGTCTCCGGGGCGAACTTCACCTCGCGGTTGGCGATCTTCATCCGCTTGCGGTTCCACCGGGAGCCGAAGTCCAGCTCCACCACCGGCAGCACCTCCGGGCTCGCCGCGTCGCCCACCACGCCCACGTACAGCTCGCGGCCCTCGATGAACTCCTCCGCCAGCGCGTCGTCGTCGTGCTCCTCGCGGATCCTCTTCACCCGCCTCGCGAGCCCCGCCATGTCCTTCTCCACGCCCAGGCCGATGGACGCGTCCGAGCGCGCGGGCTTCACCACCAGCGGGAAGGACAGGTCGCCGCTCGTCTGGAACGACCTGCCGTCGAAGGTGGCGAACCGGGGCGTGAGCACGCCGTGGAACTGGAGCAGCTGCTTGGTGAGCACCTTGTCCTGCGCGAGCAGCAGCCCCACCGTGCCGGCGCCCGTGAAGGGCACGCGCGCCAGCTCCAGCACCGCCGCGACGTTGACCTCCAGCCGGTAGTCCTCCGCGAACGTCTCACAGAGGTTGAAGACCAGGTCCGCGCGCGTGCTGGTGACCTGCCGCACCAGGTCGGAGACGCTCTCGTCCACGCGCACCTCCGAGGTTTCATGGCCGGCCGCGCGCAGCGCCGCGCCCACCTGCTTCACCACCGGATCCAGCTCATCATCCTTCGCCTGGTAATGGAGGATGGCGATGCGGAGGGCCTTCACGGGCATGTCCTCAGTCCTCGAAGAAGCGGTCGGTGTGCAGGTAGTTCATCGCCAGCACCGTGACGAGCGACGCGAGCTGCATCGCCGCCTCGCGGCTGTCATCCGGGTGCAGGGTGAGGTTCAGCGCGGCGGTGCGCTCCGCCAGGTGGTCCACGACCGCGCGCACGACGCCCCGGCTCACGCCCGCGTAGTGGCCCACGGTGGAGAGCAGCCGCTGGCGCTCGGCCTGCACCAGCGTGGCCGCGCTCACCGGCGCTTCACCCGGACCCCAGAAGATGTCCTCCAGCGCGTGGTCGAAGGCGTTTCGCAGCTCCACGTCCACCTTCTCGTCCAGCTCGCGCTGGCGGTAGTGGTCCTGGACGGTGCCCTCCATCTCCTCGGTGGTGAAGTCGGGCTCGGCCAGTTGCACGGGCGGCGTCGTGCGGCCCAGGCGCTTCGCGATGTCGTCCACGTAGTGGAGCTTCTTGAGCGCGCCCCAGCCCTGGTAGCGCTTCGCCCAGTCGCTGCCCGGCGTGAGCCACACCGCGAAGGTCTCCGCGAAGTCCTCGTCGGGGTGCTTCTGCGCGTACCAGCCGGAGATGTGGAAGACGTAGCGGCGCGAGAAGGGCCGGGGCTTGTAGTCGTCCCGGTAGGGCCGGCCGTAGTCGCCGAACACGCGGAGCCATTCGTCCGTGTCGTAGAGGCGGTAGGCGTAGTTGAACGCGTGGCCCGCCTCGTGGCGCAGGTACATCAGGATTTCGGCTTCCGTCTCCGCGCCGCCGCCCAGCTCCGCCTCGATGGACAGGAGGTCCGGATCCGCCAGGTAGAACGGCAGCCCGATGACGGGCACCCCTGACGGACAGCCCCACTCGTCGGACAGGTAGCACTGGGGCTTGAAGGAGATGCCCTTCGCCTCCAGCTCCGCGTGCAGCTGCGCGATGTAGCGCTCCAGGGGCGTGCCCCCCAGCCGCAGCGACAGGTCCTTGATGCGCGCCTGGAGCAGCGCCTCGCGCCGGGGCGACAGCCGGCCGCGCTCCGCGCCCTCGGAGGGGTGTTTCTCGCGCAGCACCCGGGGCTCGGCCTGGGGGGTTGGCATCATCCCCACCAAGGTGAGGCCGGGACCCGGCGAAGGACAGTCCGCCTGCCCTGATGAAGCAGCCAGCCGGCCGTGCGCCTTGCCGGGCGAAGGCCTGAAGCACGAAGGGGACCCGGGTGCGCGCCCCGGATCCCCTCCGCGTGTCACTCACTTCGCATGACTTCCGCGCGGCTCACTGGACGGTGAACACCAGGTCGTCGCGGTCGTTGTAGCTGTTGGAGACGCACGCGCTGGCCGGACTGCCGGTGCCGTAGCGGAACTGCGCGCGCACGGCCTGATCCGCGCCGGAGGGCAGGGTGTACGTGGCGGACAGCGTCTGGGAGCCCGCGGCCGTCGGCGTGAGGGTGGTGATCAGCGTCCACGTGGGCGTCGTCGCCGAGGCGTTGGCCGTGTAGTACAGGTCCAGCCGGTCCGAAGACGGGCTCGCGTAGGCCCAGACCGTGGCCTCCACCTTCACCTGCTTGCCCGCGGCGAAGTTGGAGCCATCCAGGGTGGACACCTTGACGGCCTCCACGGACTCGTCGCTCTTGTAGGTGCCCTCGCTGCCGTCGCCGCACGTGCCGCGCAGCGTGTTGGGGGTGTTCTTCTCCGGGCCCAGGTTGCCGCGGCCGTTGAAGAGGGTGCCGCTGTCGCAGGTGGCGGCCGCCGCGGTGCAACGCACCGTCTTGAGCGTGGCGTCGTAGGTGCCGGACGTGGACACGTTGGACACCGTCACCGTGCGCGCCGTCGTGGTGGCCGTGTTGCCCGAGCCGTCATACGCCTTGGCCGCCACCGTGTGGCTGCCGTTGGCCACCGTGCGGCTGTCCCACGCGTAGCTGTACGGCGAGGAGACGGACGTGCCCTTCACCGCGCCGTCCACCAGGAACTCCACCTTGCTGACGCCCACGTTGTCGCTGGCCGTCGCGGTGAGGCTGGTGGTGCCCGTCACTGTCGCGCCGCTCGCCGGGGCGGTGAGCGACACGGTGGGGGGCGTGGTGTCCGTGGGCAGGCCCGGGATGGTGCCCTTGCCCAGCTCCGCCAGGTACGCGGCGCCAATGCGCGCGAACTTCAGCGCGTTGGTGGCGTTGCCGTCCGTGCTGTTGGCCAGGGTGTCGTCGGCCGTGTGGATGTAGGGGTTGTCGTTGTTCATCTGCGCTTCGAACGGGATGGACGCCGGGTAGCCCTGCGCATTCCACGACGCGTGGTCCGAGCACCCGTAGCCGCACGTGATGTTGGTGCGCGAGTAGCCCGTGTACGTGTCGATGAGGTTGCCCAGGAACGCGTTCTGCGCCGCGTTGGTGTTGTCCGTGACGATGGTCAGGTCCCACGCGGAGCCGCGGTAGTTGGTCATGTCCAGCTGCAGCACGCCCACCACGTTGGTGCCCGCGGACTTGTGCGCCTGCGCGATGGCCTGCGAACCGTAGAGGCCCACCTCCTCCGCCGCGTACGCCATGAACTTCACCGTGCGCGCCGGCTTGTAGCCCTGGGCCATGGCCACGCGGAACACCTCCGACAGCGTGGCCACGCCGGAGGCGTCGTCATCCGCGCCCGGCGCCGTCGCCGTGGGGCGGCTGGAGGAGGCCACGGTGATGTTGATGGAGTCCAGGTGGCCGCCAATCACCACCACCTCGTCCGGGTAGACGCTGCCGGTGATGGTCGCGATGACGGACGGCTGCGTCCAGCCGGAGTGCGTGTACAGCTGCACGCTCACGTCGCCGCGCCCGCTGGCGTAGGACTCCCACGTGCTCTTCAGCCAGCTGGCCGCCTGCGTGCCGCCCGTGGAGTTGTTGTAGTAGCGGTTCGTGTAGCTGGCCAGCTGGGTGATGGTGCTACGGAGGCTGGCCTCCTGCAGGCCGGTGAAGAGCGAGTTGACCACCGGCGCGTTGTCCAGCGTGTAGCTCACCAGCGACTGCGTCGCCTGCGCGGGCTCCAGTGCCGCGAGCGCCGCCTCCTGCGTGTCGTGCGCCATGAAGCCCGCGCAGCGGTGATACTGGTCATGCATGATGGCGGAGACGTCGCCCAGCTGGGACTCGGTGAGCTTCATCACGCTCACCCCGTTCGCCTCGCGCACCAGCGTGGGCGCCGTCCCGCCCGCCGCGCGCAGCGACGAGCGCACCGTCGCCACCGTCTCCGACCCGAGGGTGATGAACACCTCCTTGTCACGCGGCTGCTCGGCGGAAGCGGTGGCGCAGCACAACGACACGACAAGGGGGGCCAAGCTCTTCAAACGCATGTTCCGCTCCGATTCCAGGCGAGGGGCGCACTGACGGGAGGCACGGCGGGGCACCCACGTCCCGGTCCGGACCCGGTGGCCAGACCTCGTGGGTCGGGGGCGCATCCTGGGGAATTCAAGATGAGGCCGTCAAGCTGGACAGTGACGCGAAACAGGATGAGACAGGTTTTTCCGCCAACAATGACGCACGCGGGCCACGCCTGGACGCGCCGCGGAAGGGCTCACGCGGGTGTCTCGGGCGGGGGGCGGAAGGGGAGGGGGAGGAGGGGCGGGCTGCCGTGTGGGGCGGGCGGCGTTCAGCTCTGCAGGTTCATGGTCAGCGAGCGGCCTGCGGCGAAGCGGGGCTCCGCCTGGAGCTTCTCCAGCACGCGCTCCGAGGCGATGAGGGTCACCTGGGGCAGGAGCCCCGGCTCGCTCATCCACTTCACCGCGCCCAACAGGTGATGGGCCTTGATGAACTCCAGGACAGCGTCGTGGAAGGCCTTGCCCTCGTCGCGCCACTCGCTGGCCAGCTCCGCCCGGCTGCGCGCTTCCGGGGCCGGCGAAGCCTTGGAGGCCTTGCCGGTGCGCCGCTTCGGGGGCTGCTCTTCGCGGGGCAGGACGATGATTTCGATGAACATCGAGGCACCCTCCTGAAGGCAAGAACAGCGAAGTGGCGTGGACTCTCGCACGAAGCTGCGTCGTCCTGCCGCCGCGCGCCCGCGCATTTGTGGAAGTTGCTGCCGCTTTCAGGACTTCCCGGGCGCCGACGCATTGACATGCGCGAATTGCCGCTCTGATGGTCGCCCGTCCGCTGTTTGTTGGACAGACCGCTCACAGCCCATTCACCGGAGGCACACCATGGAACTGCACCACGGCCGCATGTTCGACCACGTCCACCTCCAGGTCCGCGACCTGGAGGCGAGCAAGCGCTTCTACCGCGCGGTGCTGGAGGTGATGGGCATCCCGGTCTTCAACGAGAGCGAGCGGCACTTCGCCGCGGACGAGCTCTTCATCAGCAACGACCGCGAGCCCACGGCGCGCGTGCACCTGGCCTTCCAGGCGAAGGACCGGGACATGGTGCACCGCTTCCATCAGGCGGCGGTGGCCGCGGGAGGCCGCGACAACGGGGCCCCCGGGGAGCGCTCCTACCACCCAGGGTACTACGCGGCGTTCGTGTTGGATCCGGATGGCAACAACATCGAGATGGTCCACCACGGGCCCGCGAAGCGCTCGGCGCCGTCCGTCGTCTACACCTGGTAGGGGCCGCGCGGAGAAATGCACGGGGGCTCCCGGGATGACCCGGGAGCCCCCATGCCACTTCACGGACGTGTGACTAGCGCGCCGTCAGCGACCGGCCCCGCACCTGCTTCGCGGACGGAGCGGTGGGGGTCGAGGCCACGGCGGACACGACGCTGAACACCAGGTCGTCGCGGTCGTTGTACGAACCGGCCACGCACGCGCTCGTCGGCGTGCTGCTGAAGCGGAACTGCGCGCGCACGGCGTGGTTGCCGGGGGTGCTGCCGACGGTGACGGGGAAGGAGAACGTCTTCAGCCCCACCGCGGTGCAGGCATTGGCCGTGCTGATGGCGGTCCACGTGGGCGTGGTGGTGTTCGTCGTGTAGTACAGGTCCAGCTGATCGCTGGTGCCGTAGCACCACACCGTCACGTCCACCGTGAGCTGCTTGCCCGGGGTGATGGTGCCCTGGTCCACCGTCTTCAGCACGATGCGGTCGATGCTCTCATCCGAGTGGTAGGTGCCGCTGGCGCCGTCCGCGCAGGTGCCGCCCAGCGTGTTGGGCTGGTTGGGCTCCACGCCGCCGGACACCGTGCCGCGGCCATTCACCAGCGTGGGGCCGGTGTCGCAGCCGCACACGGAGCCGCAGGCCGGCGTGCGCAGGCTGGCGTTGTACGTGGCCACCGTGGGCGTGCAGACGTTGGTGGTGGTGAAGCTGAACGCGGAGCTGTACGCGCTCGCGCCGCAGCTGTCGGTGGCCCGCGCGCGCCAGTAGTAGGTGGTGAGGTTGGACAGGCCCGGCGTCACGTTCCACGCGCTGGAGGCGAGGCCCGTGGCGCTGCGCACCACGTTGGTGAACGCGCTGTCGGTGGCCACCTGCACGTCATACGCGGAGGCGCTCGTCACGTCGGACCAGTCCAGCGCCGGGGTCAGCGCGACGCCCGTGGCGCCGGTGGCCGGGGACGTCAGGGTGGGGGCCGCCAGCGTCACGCAGCCGCGCGTGGTGAAGCTGCGCGTCGCGCTCCAGGAACTGGTGCCACCGCACGAGTTGAGCGCCCGCACGCGCCAGTAGTAGGCGGTGTCCGCCGTCAGGCCCGGGGACACCGTCCAGGTGCTGGCGATGAGCGAGTTGGCGCTGCGCACCACGTTGGTGAACGCGCTGTCGGTGGCCACCTGCACCTCGTAGCCGGACACGCCCGTGATGTCCGCCCAGTCCAGGACCGCGAGCAGCTCCACGCCGGTGGCGCCGGAGGCGGGGGTGGACAGCGAGGGCACGGAGGGCGCCGCGCAGGTGGGCGTGGTGCAGGTGCACGCGGACGCCTGGCCGAAGCACGCGTTGCTGCTCGCGGGCACCACCGAGTAGCAGTACTGGCGGCCGTTGGCGACCTCCGCGTCCGTGTAGCTGGTGCCGGTGACGGTGGCCACGCGCGCCTTGCCGAAGTCACAGCCCGCGAAGCCCTCCGTCTTCATCACCCAGTACTGGTTGGCGCCCGCGGACGCCGTCCACGACAGGCTCACCTGGCTGTCGCCCGCGGTGGCCGTGGTGGTGGGGGCCGCCGTGGGGCCGGCCGCGCAACCTCCGTTGGTGGGCGCGGGCGTGGAGCAGGCGATGTTGTGGCGGTTGTAGGCGGCGTAGATGGCCGTCATGTGCGGCGTGCCGTCCGCCAGGTTGCCGTTGTCGTCGTCCGCGGCCAGCCACTGCATGTAGCCGTTCGTCGCGCCGCAGCCGTCGGACGTGCCGGCGGTGCAGTTGCAGGCGTGCCACGTGCCCACGTTGCCGGAGCCCTGGTAGAAGAGCTTGTTGCCCAGGATGAAGGCGTCGTTGGAGGTGAGGTTGAAGGGCGCGGCCGTCAGGTCGCGCGTCACCAGGTCCCACGCCGCCTGGCGCACCGGGGACGCGGCGCAGTGCACCTGCTTGCTGCACGGGCCGGAGCCGGACGAGCACATCTTGCAGGTGAAGTTCTGCGGGGTGGCCGGGATGTTCGGCGCGCTCGCCGCCCAGTCCGCGTCGCGCACGCCCGAGCAGCGCAGGTTGCACCAGGACTGGCCCGCCACCTGCGACTCCTGCTGGTTGTAGCCCGTGCCGTCCGGCGTGAGGCCGCAGCCCGTGTCCGTCGTCTGGAAGAAGCCGTAGCCCACGCAGGACGTCTGCAGGCGCAGGATGCCCGCGATGTCCGCGTAGCCCTCGCTGGAGTTGGACAGGGTGCCGTTGGCGTCGAAGTTGTCCATGCCGTGGCCCCACTCGTGGTCGAACACCGCCCCGATCTCACCCGTGTTCCGGCAGCCGCCACCGGACTTGTAGAAGTTCACGGTGCTGCCGTTCCAGAACGCGTTGCAGGTGTTGTTCAGGTTCACGTTGGCCGTGAGCTGGCCCTGCAGCCAGGTGTTGGAGGGCAGCCAGCCGCGGGCCACCTCCTTGATCTTGTTCAGCTCGTAGAAGCTGGAGCGCGCCGCCGGCGTGTTGCCCACGGACGAGCCCGCGGGCACCGTGCAGTCGTGGTCGTTGTTCGCGCCGCCCAGGTCCAGGCTGCCCGTGGCGGAGCTCTCGTTGATGGCGCCGCAGCTGTCGGCGATCTTCACGTACTTGCCGGACAGCGTCGTGTTGAGCGTGCCCGCGCTGTAGTTGTAGATGCCCGCGCCGTCGGTGAAGTTGTCGGGCGCCGCGAAGCCGGTGTTCGCCCACGGCATGGGCGTGTTGGACTGCATCGTGCCGCACGTCTCCTTCGACGTGCAGGTCCCGATGTTGGTGGACGGGTACACGCCGCCCTTCACCTGGGCGTCGAAGTAGTGGTTGTCGTCCTCCACGGCGAGCACCTCGCCGGAGTTCGCGTCCACCGTCACCTTCCAGCGCTCGTGCTCACCCGGGTTGGAGAAGCCGTAGCTCCACACCAGCGCGTGGCCATAGCCCTGGCCAAAGGCCGCGCCCGTGCGCGCGTAGGGGGTCAGCTCCAGCGTGGGCTGCTGCCACAGGCTGGTGGGTGACAGCGCCATGCCCAGGAACGCGCTGCCCGCGCTCAGGGCCTGCGCGGACGTGAAGCGGGGCTTCGTGTCGATGCCCACGTTGGACCACGCCTCCGTGCCCAGGAGGATGAGGTTGCCGTGGCTCAAGGTCGCCGCCAGCCGGCCGTGCCGCACCGGCACGCCGTTCACCACCTGCGGGATGTGCACCTGCCACAGCGTGTCCGTGACCTGCGTCACGCGCGGCGCGCCCAGCTGCAGCAGGTCCACGCCGATGGCGTCCTGGTGGTCCGCGATGAACTTGAAGACGAGCTCGCCCACCACGGCCTCGTCCACGCTCCCCACGGAGCGGCCCAACCCCTGGCGGACGGACTCCAGGGTGACGTTGTTGCGGTAGCCGTCACCCGGGATGAGGGGGAAGCTGCCCTGGATGCCCGTGGGCATGCCGGACAGCGGATCCAGGTACACCTGCACGTTGCCGCCGAAGCGGGCGACGAACCCCGCCCACTTGTCCGCGCCCGCGCGCGGCATCAGCGACCGCGCCCTCTCCAGGGGCACGTTCTGGATGGGCAGGTACAGCTCCGGCTTGAAGAAGGCCTTCTTCGCCACCGCGCTCTCTGCCGCGGGTTGCGAGGGCTGGAAGGCATACGTCGCGGATGACACCAGGAGGGCAAGACAACACAACGCGGACCGCAGGGGGCGCATGGACGTCTCCTCGGGTGATGCCGCCGGACGGGTCCGGCGGGCTCCGGGGCGGAGCGCCTCCTGCTTAGGCGATAGGCTTTTTAGGTGTGTATTGCGGTTATTCCTGATTAGGGCTGTATTTTGGAAAATCGAAGGGAATCAACGGCTTGCAGTGTTCAGTCGCCCTCGGGTCCCCGCGAAGTGTTTTGCCGTGCTCGGAGGAGTCCATCCGGACACCCTGCTCAGGGCTGGGGCCAGAGCCGGACGCGGTCGTCCTGGATGAGCTTGCCATGGAGGGCGTCGGTGGTGCCGCTGGCCATGAAGCGGCGGGGCGGCTCGCGCGTGGCGACGAGCGCGGCCTCCACCCAGACGAAGCACAGCAGCACCCCGGCGAGCACGGGCAGCCTCCGGGCCACGGCCGCGTGGCGTTCCCCCAGGACCTTGAGGGGCAGCACCAGCAGCGGCAGGAGCGCGGGGAAGATGACGAGCAGTCCGCGCGCGTAGCCGAAGAAGGCCAGCGTCACGAGCACCCGGTGCAGCACCCCCAGCGACAGCAGCCGGAAGGGCGCGTGCGCGGGCCTGAGCGACAGCAGCATCCCGGCGATGAGCAGCGCCGCGAGCGGCCACTTGAGCCACCCCGCGTCGGGGACGAACACGTCCACCGGGGCGCGCTCGCCGGTGAGGCCGCCGGGCACGTCCGACACGCCGAGGCCCAGGCGCAGGCCGTCCAGCCACAGGTCCAGCTTCGTCCCCAGGAGCCGGGCCGCGTCGCCGGGCGCGTCCACCATCCAGCGCAGCCCTTCCGCGTAGCCGTGCAGCAGGAGCCGCCGGTGCTCGGGGCGGGACGGGTCCAACTGGCCATTGCTGCCGCCCTGGTTGATCAACGCCGGGGTGAAGCCCCCGGTGGCGCCCGGGTGGTTCGCCATGGCGAAGTTGAGCGGCCCGTACACCGTGACGGGCACCCACTCCGGCAGGGGCTCCAGGTGCGGCGCCCGCGCGTTCAGTTCGCGCATCGTGTCCAGGTTGCGCAGCGCGGAGGGCACGAGCACCAGCAGTGACACGCCCACAGCCGCGCCCCAGCGCAGGGCCTGGGGCCTCCAGGGTCCGGCGCGCTCGCGCGCGGTCCACGCATACACAAGGAGGAACGGCCACAGCGCTAGGTGCTCCGCGCGGGTGAGGGTGCCCAGGCCCATCACCGCGCCCAATGACAACACCGCCGGCCATGACGGCGCCCCACCCGCCATGCGCAACACCAGCGCACAGGTCAAACACAGCCACAGCGCGGACAGGGTTTCATTGCTGTACGTGGTGGAGAGCACCAGCCACCCGAAGCTCGCGGCGTACAGGCCCGCCGCCACCAGGCTCCACGCCGTCCCCAACAGGCGCCGCCAGAAGCCCTGACAGAGGGCCACCGTGGCCGCGCCCACGCAGGCGAGCGCCAGCTTGTACGGCAGCGCGCTGCCCCTGGGCTCCCCCAGGACGCGGTACAGCAGCCCCAGCAGCGCCGGGAACAGGGGCGGGTGGTAGGGCAGGGCGGCGGGGCCCGCTCGGCCGCGGGCCAGGTCCACCGCGGCGGTGTGGAAGAACCGCGCGTCGCCCGCGAAGAAGACGGAGAAGGGCCAGTCCCGGTCCGGCGCCGCCGCCAGGTACAGCCCGCGCAACAGCAGGCTGGCCGCGAACGTGGCCGCCATGCTCCAGGCCACCGGGTGCCGCCGGATGGCGTCTGGCAGGGAAAGCGGGGCCATGGGCTCCTCCCGGGAAGAAAGGCGCCGCACTCTACATTGGCCCGCGCGCACCGGCCCGGGGCTGGGATATGGACGGGGTGCGTCAAAACGGGAGGACGTGCATGAGCCGGGTGCTGGACGAGCTGTTGGGGCTCCTGAAGCTGGAGCCCATCGAGGAGAACCTGTTCCGTGGCGCCAGCCAGGACCTGGGCTTCCGGCAGCTCTTCGGAGGGCAGGTGCTGGGGCAGTCCGTGTCCGCCGCCAGCCAGACGGTGGAGGCGCCGCGCGCGGTGCACTCGCTGCACGGCTACTTCCTGCGCCCCGGGGACGCGAGCCTGCCCGTCGTCTACACCGTGGACCGCGTGCGCGACGGCGGCAGCTTCACCACCCGCCGCGTGGTGGCCATCCAGAAGGGGCAGCCCATCTTCACGCTGATGGCGTCCTTCCAGGGGGAGGAGCCGGGCTTCACGCACCAGGCCACCATGCCGGACGTGCCGCCGCCGGAGTCGCTGCCCACGGACCTGGAGCTGTTGGGGCGCCACGCGGGCCGGATGTCGGAGCGGCACCGGGAGAAGTTCCTCTCCGCCAAGCCCATTGAGATGCGCCCCGTCACGTACGTGGACCCCTTCGAGCCCGCCGCCGAGCCGCCCGTGAAGCACGTCTGGTTCCGCGCCGACGGCGCCATGCCGGACGAGCCCCAGGTGCACCGCTACGTGCTCGCGTACGCCAGCGACTTCAACCTGCTGGGCACCGCGCTCCAGCCGCACGCGCTGACGTTCCTCAAGCCGGGCTTCCAGATGGCCAGCCTGGATCACGCGCTGTGGTTCCACGGCGACCTGAAGGTCAACGACTGGCTGCTCTACACCATTGAGAGCCCCTGGGCCGGCAACGCCCGGGGCCTGGCGCGCGGGCACGTCTTCACCCGCGACGGACGGCTCGTCGCCTCCGTGGCCCAGGAGGGCCTCCTGCGCCAGCGCGCGGACGCGCGCTGACGGGACGCGCCGTCAGAACGAAACGCCCGGCTCCGCCCGGGGCCGGGGGCCTCCCAGGTCGATGATGCCGCCGCGGTCGTCCGGGTCCGAGCCGGTGGTTTCCTTGAAGAACATGCTCACCACCACCAGCGACCCGATGACCGCCGCGCCGATGCTCCCCGTGAGGATGAGCGTCTTGCCCAGGCTGAACTCGCGCAGCTGGGCGTGGTCCACCTCCGACAGGGGCACCACGACCGCGGGCGCCGAGGTGTTGGAGGTGGAGCCCTCCAGCGGCACGCCCCGGAAGCGCTCGCCGTCCACGCCCACCGCGATGAAGCGCTGGTACTCGGCTTCCGCCTGGGCGGAGACGCGCGCCAGCGCCAGCGGTGTGTCGGAGGAGAACTGGTGCGGCTGGCCCTCCACGTCCCACACCGTGCGTTTGCGCTCGGTGGGGCGGTTGAGCATCACGTCGCCCATCTCCCGCATCAGGGCCGCGTTGTCGTCCCGGAAGCCATCCAGCCGCGCCAGCTCCGGCTTGGGGATGGCATAGGTGGTGGTGCAGGACGCCAGCAGGGACAGCGCGGTCAACGCGGCGCACAGACGCATGGGGGACGGCTCCTCCGTGACAGCAACGGACGGAAAGCCTAGCCCGGGGCGTGCCCCGGCGACTACCGGGGCACGCACACCGCGTCTCTCACTTCAGCTTGTAGTTGGCGTCCAGCACGTCCGCCAGCGTCCGGCCCATCACCCAGCCGTCGTGGTAGACGACGCCCACCGGCGCGACGGTGTCATTCCGGTACAGGCCAATCTTCAGGTAGTTGCGCATCCCGGAGAACTGCGTCGCGATGTTGCGCTTGGGCAGCACCAGGTTGCCGTCGTAGTACAGCTCCACGAAGCCCACGCTCGCGTTGGGGGACCACTTCACGTGGAAGATGAAGTCGTGCCACGTGTTGCGCACGAGCGGCGTCCTCCAGACGATGGTGCCCGGCGACCCGCCGATGTTGAGCCGCATCTCCTCGCCGTAGACGTAGAACTCCACCGGCGGAGAGCCGCAGCAGCCGTCATGGTGCCACTGGGTGAAGAGCTGCCACGTCTTCACGCTGGGGAAGTCCGGCGCGAAGCGGGTGCTCCAGCGGTACCAGTACTCGGAGCCCGCCGCCTCCTTCGTCATCTTGACGAGCTCGTTGCGGTTGCCACTGGCGTTGATGGGGTCATCGCCCTGCCGCACAGTGGCCTTGAGGGCGTAGCCGCCCTCGCGCACCGGCGACGAGACGACCTGGAGCCGGTCCGCGGACACCATCTCCGTGCCGTCCCACTGGCCGCGGCTGCCGGACTCGAAGTCGCCCCGCCACACGATGCCGCCCGGGGTGGGGGAGGTCGTCGTGCCGGCGCAGGGGCGCGCCTCAGCGACGCTGGCCCAGTCATTGAGGGTGTTGCCCTGCACCGTGAGGCGCACCCGGCGCGTGTTCACCGGCGTGAAGGTGTAGGTCTCCGCGGCGGTGGTGCTGCCCTTGCTCTTGCCGCTGTACACCTGCGTGTAGGTAATGCCGTCCGGCGACACGGAGATGGTGAAGGTGTTCACCCGCGTGTTGCCCTCGTGCCAGGCCACCGACATCGCGCCCACGCTCTTCGTGGCGCCCAGGTCGTAGTCAATCCACTGGCCCTTGCCCAGGCTGCTCCAGCGGGTGGTGAGCTGATCATCCAGCGTGTTCGTCGCGATACTGCCCGTGCCGTCGTCGCCGCTGGCCTTCACGCTGGCGGGGGTGAGCTGCGTGCAGTTGGAGGTGGTGAGGTCCTCGCCGGACGTCTCGAGCGACGGCTGGCGATCATCGACCGGAAGGGAACCATCCGGAGCGCCGCAACCGACAGCGCCAAGGACGCACAACGTTTCAACCAGGAGGAGTGTTTTCATCAAGGGGGTGGCCCAGGGGGAAAGGACAGGCAGTGAAATGCCATGCTCCAACGACAGGAGACAGGAACATGGCCGGGGGATGTCTGGCTTTACGGCGGGGCAATCCCCTCTCGTGCTCCCGGACCTGTTCGACAGGGCCGTGTCGACGGGAGGAGAAAGACAACGTGAGGTGTGTTCGCGTGCTCCATCCGGCAGCTTCGAAATGGCTGCCGTGCTCCAAGGTGATAATCCGAATAGCGAAGTTCTATTTCGAACACAAGCGACGTTGAACCCGCCTGCATGCCGGGCAGGCTCGAATTGGAAAGACAGACATCAATTTCAGACGGCCTGGGTGGAATCCTTCAACACTCCGGCAGGGGCGATACAGCCCGTCGCGTGGGACGCGTACCGCCGGAGCACGGATGTTTCGCGCCCGCGGCTGTGGTGCGGTGTGGGGGGAGGGGCCGCCGCGTTGGGGGCAGGGCATTCTGGACCCGTGTCCAGTTGTGACGTGCCCGGGGGACACCCCCTTTGCCGCCGACTTGCGATGACGGGAGAATCAGGCAGAAACCCGCTCCGAAATGTCCGTGGATTGTCAGCAAGCCCGCCGCGCGGCGGCCATGAGGCCGGTCGAGTGACGCACCCCATGTCGCGCCCCGTGTCCGCGCAGGTCGTCCGGAGCGAGCGCAAGCCGCTGTACGTGAAGGTCGTGACCCAGCCGGCGCTGCATGGCTGCTGGTCCGTGAACATCAGCGAGACAGGTATCGGGCTCATCGCCACGCCGCGCCGGCCTTCAGAGGGCCCGCACGAGAACGAGCCGGTGGAGATGGCGTTCTCGCTGCCGGACACGGGCGCCCACGTGCGGGTGCACGGCGTGGTGCGCTGGCGCCACGACACCGCGGGCGGCGGCGGCACCGTGGCGGCGCTGGGGGTGAGCTTCGGCGCCTTCGACGCGGCGGACGGCGTGAAGCTGGCGCGCTACCTGGCCACGGCGCACCTGCAGGTGGTGGTCGCCTTCGCCACGGACGAGGAGACACGCGCGGTGCGTCAGGCCCTGGACGGCGTGGCCTCGCCGCACTTCGCCCCCACCGCGGAGGACGTGCACGCGCTGTTGTCTCGCGGTGACATGGCGGCACTCCTGGTGTGCGGCGAGGACGAGTCGCGGGCGCTCGCGCTGGTGGAGTCCCTGGCCGAGCGGCGCACGGAGGTGGACCCCACGGGGGCGGGGCCGCCCAGCGACCTGGCCCCGCGCATCGTCTACTGCGCCCCCGCGGCCCCGGAGCGGCTGGTGGCCCTGTTCAACACCGGCCGCATCTACCGGGCGCTGGGGCCGTGGGCGGACGCGGACGCCGTGCGCGAGGCGGTGCTCCAGGCGGGGCGCGAGCACGGCTTTCGCACGGAGCAGTGGCGCATGGCGCTGGAGCTGGAGCGCAACCTCCTGCGCGAGCGCGCGCTGGCCCAGTCACCGGTGGTGGGGGTGGGCCGCCACGGCGAGGACGTGGGCTTTCGCAGCCCGCCCATGCAGCGGGTGATGGAGATGGTGCGCCTCGTCGCGCCCCACCGGGTGGCGGTGCTGCTGCAGGGCGAGACGGGCACCGGCAAGGAGGTGCTGGCGCGCATCCTCCACCGGCTCTCCGGCCGCGGAGACCTGCCGCTCGTCGTGCAGGACTGCGGCGCGCTCACGGAGACGCTGCTGGAGAGCGAGCTGTTCGGCCACGTGAAGGGGGCCTTCACCGGCGCGGTGTCGGACCACCCGGGCCTCTTCGTGCTGGCCAACGGCGGCACCATCTTCCTGGACGAGATTGAAAACACCACGCCCAACCTCCAGGCGAAGCTCTTGCGCGTGCTGGAGACGGGCGACATCCGCCCGGTGGGCGGCACCCAGGTGCGCCACGTGGACGTGCGCGTGGTGGCCGCGAGCAACCGGGACCTGGGCGAGGAGGTGCGCGCCGGCCGCTTCCGCGCGGACCTCTTCTACCGGCTCAACAGCTTCACCATCGACATCCCGCCCCTGCGCGAGCGCCCGGAGGACATCCCGGAGCTGGCCCGGGCCTTCGTGGAGCAGTTCAACCGCACCCTCAAGCGCTCCGCCACGGGCGTGGCCCCGGACGCGGACGAGGTGCTGCACGGCTACGGCTGGCCGGGAAACGTGCGCGAGTTGCGCAACGTGGTGGAGCGCGCGGTGCTCCTGTCGCGGCCCGGGGAGATGCTCACCCGGCGCCTCCTGCCGCCCGCGCTCGTCAACAACACCGTGCCCCGCGCGGACCTCCTGGGGGATGGCTCGCTGAGGGCCCGGCTCCAGCAGGTGGAGCGCGACCTCATCCGCGAGGCCCTGGAGCGCCATGGCGGCGTCCTGCGCCGCGCCGCCGTGGCCCTGGGCATGGACCCCGTGACGCTGGGCCGCCGGGCCCGGCGCCACGGGCTGTGGAAGGCGGAGTAGCCCCCCACCGCCCTCCACGCGCGCCCTTCAGTGCGCCTCCAACCACTGGAGCATGGGCTGCCACACGCGCACGCGCGCGTCCCGGGCGAGGAACAGGTCCGCGTGCCCCACGTCCAGCGCGCGCTGCCCCTCCGGGCGGTTGCGCACGATGAGGCGGGTGACGTCCGTGCTGCCCAGCAGGCGCAGGGAGTACTCCCCGTAGCTGCCCACGCCGCCCGCCGCGCCCACGTACAGCACCGGCACCTTCACGTCCTTCAGGTGGTCGTCATAGGGCACGTCCAGGCCGCACAGCTGCTTCTCCGTCTCCACCACCTCGTTGAGGCTCTGGTAGGGCGCCGCCTGCTGGAAGTAGCCGAACAGGAGGGGCTCCGGGGTGAAGGCCGTCTTGTCAGGCACGCCCGCGGCGTCCGGGATGGTGGCGGTCAGGTGGTAGTCCGGCGTCAACGCCTTGAGGTTGAACGCCTCGAACAGGGTCTCGGTCTTTCCGGCGGCGATGATGGCGAGCCTCCGGTTGGTGAGCGCCGGCAGCGTCGCGAGCGACGGCGGCACGAGGAGCGGGGAGGGGGCCTGTTCGGGATGCTGGGCGGCCAGCATCCCCAGCAGCCGCAGGGGAAGCCCCGCGCCGGGCCCCAGCAGGCCCCCTTCCGTGCGGCCCGCGTCGCGGTCCATCTGCAGGAGCAGGTAGCGCTGACATGCCCACTCGCGCTGCTGCTTCGCCTCCGGCGCGAAGCGCAGCACCATGTCCATGGGCACGAAGCCGTCCACCCGGCGCTGGCCGCGCGGGCGCTGCGACTCCGCGTCCAGGTACGCGTAGCCGATGGTCGCCCCCCGGCTCCAGCCCAGGAGGAACATCCGCTCATTGCCGCCGCTGCCGGACGCCCGCCGCACCACGTCCGCCAGCGCCAGCCCCGTGCCCACGTCCTTCACGTGCGTCCCCAGGGTCCAGTCCGCCATGAACGCGAAGTCCGTCTCCGCCTCCGGCACGGCCACCCAGCGCAGGTCCAGGCCCCACACGTCCACGTCCTCGCTCGCGAGGAACGCCGCCAGCGAGCGGTCCTCCGGCATCATCGTCACGGAGGTGCGGGTGAGGAACGCGGGCACGAAGCCCCACAGGTCCCCGTGCACCATGAACACCGCCCGGCGCGTCCGCGCCGGAACCCACGGGGACGACTCGCGCACCACGCGGTGCACGGTGATGGCGTCGTACCTGTCCGGCCCCACCCGCACCTTCCAGGTGTAGTGCGCCAGCCCGCCGCCCAGCGCCTCGCGCTTCGTGCTGGACGCGGCCACGCCCGCGGACACCAGCGAGCGCACCCACGGATCCACCTGAAGCGCGGCCTCGTGCGCGTCCCCCGGATTCGCGCGCAGCGCCAGGAGCAATGCCAGCGTCACCCACAAGCCCATCGTCCTACGCATACCGTCCTCCACATGCCCGAGGGTCCCCCACGCAGGCCCCCGGTGCGGACAGCCCCAGGAGCACCTTCCGCGCCAGGGGCCAAGTCATTGATTTCATTGGACCTGCCCCCGAGGGCAAGCTTCACGGGTGAAGGCCGCCGGGCAACGTGCCTGGCCTTCTCCAAGTGAACAGACGCGGCTCCCCGCGATGCTTCAACGCTGGGACATGCGCACCACGAATGACCCAGGGCCGCGGGACTGGCTGGACCGCCGCGCCGGCCCGGCAGGGCATGTCTGTGTATTCAACCCAACACATCCATCTGGGACAGGCAAGTCCTGGATGGTAGGGGAAGACGGTGGGGCAATCGCCGGGGGGCCGCGGGACGGGAGACAACACCTGTTCTCACCCTGACTCCCCATCGAGGGGGAGGACCCATGCCCGAGACCGTCTTCGTCGACAACATCTGGAATGACTTCGCGCACAGCTATGATCAGATGATCCCCGAGCTGCCGTGCTACCAGCGGCAGCGTGACAAGATCCTCCGAGACACCCGGGAGCGGGCCTACGTCATCGACGCGGGGTGCGGCACGGGGCTCGTGAGCGAGCCGATGGTGCGCCGGGGCCAGCGCGTGGTCGGCTTCGACAACAACGAGGCCATGCTCGCGCTGGCGATGCGCCGGCGGGACTCGGAGCCGGAGGCGGTGCGCGCCCGCTGGACGATCCTGCCCGGGGACGTGACGTCGTTCCCGCTGGAGGTGGAGGGGGCCGCGGACGCGGTGGTGATGAACAACGTCCTCTTCTACGTGCGCGACCCGGAGGCCGTGCTGCGCGAGGCCTGGACGCACCTGAAGCCCGGCGGCGTGCTGTGCATGACGAGCAACAAGCGCCCCCGGCCCAACCTGGAGCTGGTGCTGCGCAACTCCATCCAGGAGTGGGAGGCGCAGGGCCGGTGGACGCAAGAGCTCCAGCGCGCGGTGAGCCACCACCGCACCTGCGCCCAGCGGCTCACCACGGACCCCAACGAGATGGTCACCTTCCTGGACACGGACCAGGCCGTGAAGCTCCTGGAGAAGGCGGGCTTCAGCGAGGTGCTGGTGGCCGACGGCGACGACTACTACGGCGAGAACTTCTACGTCTGCATGCGCAAGTAGGGAGGCCCCTCCATGACGAAAGTGAACCCCCGCTTCCAGCGCAACCTGGGCGTCCTCCACCCGCAGACCATGGACAGGCTCGCCACCACCCACGTGCTCGTCGCCGGCGTGGGCGGCGCCGGAGGCCAGTGCGCCGTGGACCTGGCGCGCCTGGGCTTCGGCTGCCTGACGCTCGCGGACTTCGACGTCTACGAACGCCACAACGTCAACCGGCAGGTGGGCTGCTTCGAGAGCACCCTGGGCCAGTACAAGGTGGACGTGGTGGAGCGCATGTGCCGGGACATCCACCCGGACCTGCGCGTGCACAAGGTGAGGGAGGGCATCACCGACGCCAACGTGGCCCAGGTGCTCCAGGGCCAGGGCGGCCTGCCGCAGGTGGACTACGTGGTGGAGGTCATCGACATCGCGGGCGCCCGCGCCAAGGAGTCACTCCACCAGACGTGCCGCCAGATGGGCATCCCCATCATGACCGGCCTCATGCTCGGCTTTGGCGCCGCGCTGCATGTCTTCCAGCCGGACGCGCCGCTCTACGAGGAGCTCTTCATCCTCCCGGACGGCCGCATCGACCTGCCGAAGATCATCCCGCACCTGGGCAGCTACATGCTCCAGGAGTACATGGATGCCTGCTACCAGGGAAAGGGCCACGCGCCCACGTGTGTGATTGGCGCCACCACCGCCGCGGGGCTGATGGTGAGTGAAATCATGCGAGGCGTGATGCTGGGGGCTCGCGCGATGGTGTCCTGGCCCGAGTACCTCTACGTGGACCTGTTCGACCACCGCTACGTGCGCGGCTCCGTGGGGGCCGCCCTTCCGGCCCGGCCGGTGGGGCAGGGCGCCCGGGGCTGAACGGAGGCCCGCGCGCTTCTCCGGGGCCGGGGGCCCATGGATGGGCCCCCGAATCCCCCGGAGACTACATCACCACACCGCGTGACCGCGCTTCGTTCATCAACTGCGTCCCATCCACGCCCAGGCGCCGGGCGATGAAGCCCGCCGGCCCGTCCGCGTTCTTGTGCACGCGGATGAACTGGTCGTCGTAGGTGCGCGTGACGATGAGCATCCCCGACACGATGACGCGCTGGAGGTTGTGCTGCAGTTCGTTGCCTTCGATGATGACGTGGATCTCCGAGAACAGCGCCCGCGCGTCCGACAGCATGTTGGACAGGTGCCGCCGCTGCTCGCTGTTGGGGACCGCGGACTTCGCTCCAGCAATGGTCACCAGCACCAGGGGCTGCTGCGCTTGCTGGTAGGCCGTCTGCATTTTCTGGAACACCTGCTGAATCTCATCCGCCGTCGGCGGAGCGTCCCAGCGCAGGAAGAACACCTTGTCGATGACGTCTGTCTTGTAGACCGGAAGTGCCATGGCGTTCGCGACTCCTTCGTGTCGGACCCAGCGGCCGTCCCGGCCACAACGCATCCGGGCGTTCTCCCCTAGGCCTGGGGGACATCCTGCTCTTCAGCCGCGGTCAAGAAACTAGCCCCGGAGGCTGACATTGCTGAGACGACACATCCGGACAGCACTGACGGCGTCACGGACTGTGTACTCGCCTCTCAGGTCCCCTTGGATGTCCGCTGGAGGATTTTGAACCCAGACGCCAGGGCAGCCACCCCTGTCTGTGAATTCCGTTCCATGTGACAAGTTTCAAGGGCGGGTCCCCGTGAAAGCAAGAAGGCCCCGGGAGCGCGGTGGCTCCCGGGGCCTTCGGGTGGCTTCAGGCCTTCAGGCGGAAGGGATTACCCGCCGGAGACGGTGGTCTCCTTCAGGTTCGGGTCGCCGGCGATCTGCGCGTCCGTGAACAGGATGGGCCGCCACTGCTTCTGGGAGTACAGCCGGGTCTGGTCCGCGTAGTGCGGGGACTTCGGGTCGCCGGACTCGCTGTAGGTCAGCACCGCGTTGGCGTTGGGGCCCGCGTCGGTGAACTGGAGCGCCATGACGAACGAGCTGCCGTTGTTGATGGGGTAGCCCTCCTTCGCCAGCAGGGTGGCGGAGTTGTACGTGGCCGTGTGGGGCTGGGCGAAGTCGAACACCGTGGTGCGCGAGGCGCCGAAGGACATCACGTTGGTGGTGCCCTCGCGGCTCATGCCGCCGTGCAGGGGGATGGGCGTGCCCGCGCGGGTGGTGAACTGCACCTGGCCCAGCGTCTTGTCCAGCGCGTTGCCGGAGCGGTTGATGGTGTAGACGGCCTGCGCCAGCTTCACGAGCACCGGGTCGTCGCCCGTGGCCGGGGCCGGCGTCAGGGTGTTGGGCGTGGCGAGCGGGTCGGCCGGGTTGAACTGCACGTCGAACAGCGGGCCCTTCGTCGTGAGCTGCGCATAGGTGTAGGCGCCCAGGAACTCACGGAAGACGAACGCGCCCTTCTGGTCCACGTCGTAGCGGCCGTTCCAGGCCGTCAACAGCGCGCAGGCCTGGCTGATGTCCACCAGGTTCTCCTTGCCGGAGGTGTCCTTGTAGGTGACCGTCGTCTTGCCCGCGCAGCGCTCCACGAGCGACGCGCGCAGCAGCTCCTCCAGGGAGCTGCGGTTGCTGAACACGGCCGTCTTCAGCTCGTCGAAGCTGAACTTGCCGTCCGCGCCGGAGGCACCCGTCGCGCTGACCTCCGTGAGGACCTTGGCGTTCATGCGCGTGCGCGGCGACTGGGGGACGCCCTCGAAGCCGTGCAGCGGGGAGAAGCCGGTGAGCGGCTTGGCGGGGTTGGCCAGCCAGTAGCTGTCGTTCGCGTTGAAGACGAAGTCGGTGCGGTCCAGCTGCGGCACCTTCGCGAAGGGCACCAGGCCCGGCGTGCGCGCCGTCGCCTGCGTGTCCGTCTGCCACTCATTGGCCGGGTCGCTGCCGTTGAGCACCACGAAGCCCAGGGCGTTGTAGATGCCGTAGGTGATGTTCAGGGCGGGCGTGGTCGCCTCGGTGGCCCACTTCGTGTACGCGTCCTTGGTGAGGTTGGGCGTGGGCGTGGCGTCCGTGTACCAGGTGTTGCCTTCCTTGTCGGCGAACATGGTGTTCACCCAGGGCAGGCCCTGCTCGGTGGCGTAGACGTTCTTGAACTCGGCCAGCGTCTTGGCCTTGTTCATGCCGTGGAACTGGTCCAGGAACTTGGTGTTGTCGATGTTCGCGTCACGCAGCGTGAGCGCCGTCTGGCTGTTCCAGCCCAGCGTTCCCGGGGGGAAGCCCGCCGGGGCGGCCGAGTCCGGGAAGGCGATCATCGGGCCGTAGTGGCTGAACCAGACCGTCTGCGTGTAGTTCGTCACAGAGCCCTCGGACAGCTTCACCAGGATGGTGAAGGTCTTGGAGGTCATCTGGCGCTCTTCGTTGCCGTACTTGTAGACGGTCGGCTTTCCGGGCACGAGCTGCAGCTGGTAGATGGTCGCGCGCTGGCCGGCGGAGAACGTGTGCGTCCAGCCCAGGTTCTCATTGAAGCCGATGAGCACCGCCGGCACGCCCATGAGGCCCACGCCGTAGACGTTCATCTGGCCCGGCACGGTCAGCTGGCTCTCCCACAGGCGCAGCTCGCCCTCCCAGGGGAAGTGCGGGTTGGCCATCACCATGCCCTTGCCGTTCTCCGAACGCTCACGGCCAATGGCCCAGCCGTTGCTGCCGAAGTCAGACGTCTTCAGCTTGTTCAGCTGCTCCAGCGACGGCATCTGCGGGCGCAGCGCGGCCTGCTTCGGGTCCACGGACTGCGCGCTCACGGTGGGCGGCTGGGCCGAGGGGATGGTGAGCGCCAGCGCGTTGATGCCGGCCAGCAGCGTCAGGTCCGTGTTGTACGCCAGCAGGTCCACGGGGGTGATGGGGCGCACCCAGGCGGCGTTGGCGCACTCGGCGGGACGGGCCTCCGGGGGCGTGTCCTCCAGGTACTTGTTGTAGCCGGCCGCATAGCCGGTGACCATGTCCTGCATCTCCTGGGACAGGGTGGGGAAGGCCGTCTGCGCGCGCCCCATCAGGTCCATGGCCAGGTACGCCAGGTCGCTGCCCACGTACTGGTTGCCCGGGCCCTGGCCCAGGAAGCGCGCACGCTCGCCGCGCACCTTGAGGATCTGATCCGCCAGGGTGCAGACGTGGTCCTGCGCGAAGGCGTAACCCTGGCCGAAGCCCAGGCTGCCGTAGTTGTCCGCGGTGATGTGCGGAATGCCGTAGGACGTGCGCTTGATCTTCGCCGTGTACTTCGGGGCCGCCGGGGGCGGATTGGGATCGACGTTCTCTTTGTCGTCGTCACATCCGGTGCTGGCCGCGACGAGCGCCAGGGATGCGAGGAGGGAGTAGGAAAGACGGCGGGTCCGGACAGAACGGAACCCTCCGCGCGGAGGAAGTGTATCGGGGATGTGCTCGGGCATGGCGGCCGGAGACTAGGAAGGTGGCGATTCGCTGGTCAATGTTTCTGGGATTTGACTTTTCCACCCAGGTGCGCGCGCGGGATGCGCTGCGTCGTGGGTTTGGGAAAGCCGGAAAGATGGCGTGTGTTACACGGGGGCCATGACGCCCGAGCCCTCGTCGCCGCCCGCGGCCCGCCGCCCGCGCCGCCACTTCTCCATGATTCGCACCTTCGTGCTGGCGGACTTCGTCACGCTCGGCAACGGCTTCGCCGGAGCGGGTGCCATCCTCGCGGCCATGCAGTCGCTGGCCACGGGCAACACGCGCTGGCTGTGGGTGGCGTTCTGCCTGATGCCGGTGGCGCTGGTGATGGACGTGGCGGACGGCCGCATCGCGCGGTGGCGCTTCCGCAAGTCGCCGCTGGGCGCGGACCTGGACTCGCTGGCGGACGTCATCTCCTTTGGGATGGCGCCCGCGGCGCTCGCGTTCGCGGTGGGCCTGCGCGGCAACCTGGACGTGGCGGCGCTGCTCTACTTCGTCGCGTGCGGCATCAGCCGCCTGGCGCGCTTCAACGTCACCTCCGCGGAGCTGTCCGACGGCACCGGCAAGGTGAAGTACTTCGAGGGCACGCCCATCCCCACCAGCCTGGTGCTGGTGATGGTGCTCGCGGCGGCCACCTGGCACGACCGCATTGGCGACGCGCTGTGGGGCGGGGTGTGGAACCTGGGACCGCTCCAACTGCATCCGCTGGCGCTGCTCTACGTGGCATCCGGTAGCGCGATGATCAGCAAGACGTTGCGGATTCCAAAACTCTGAAGTCTTCCACTGTCATGGGGCCGGAACGTGCCATCCAGTGGACGTTCTGGAGGGCAGTTCCCCTGTTCTTCCCACGATGAGGCGGTTGGCAGTCCCGGGGTGGGTGCCTAGCTTCGCCACCTGATCCGCGAGGGCCACACCTGGATGGTGTGGCCGCTACCGCGGCTTCAAGGTTTCTGGGCGAGGCGGGAGGGAAGAGTGGGTGCCATCATGACAGTGCGCTGGGGCCTGCTGGGGTTGGTGGTGGTGGGGCTGCTGTCGGGGTGCGCGGACCGGGATCGTTCCTCGGTGGCGGACGGCCGGCTGACGGCGACGCCGGGCGGCATCGACTTCGCGCGGGTCGCCGTCTTCGACGCCCGAGAATCCACGGTGACGCTGCGCAACGTGGGCCGCGCGCGCATCACGGTGGACGAAGCCTGGGTGGAGGGGCCGGAGGGCGCCTACCAGGCGGAGTTCACCCACGAAGGTCCGCACAGCCTGGTGCCGGGCAGCGAGTGCACGCTGAAGGTGCGCTTCGCGCCGCTCGCGCAGGGCGGGCTGCCCGCGATGCTGGTGGTGCGCTCGGACACGCGCGTCGAGCCGTTGATGCGCATCCCGCTCAACGGCTCGGGGGTGGACGCGTGGGCCCGGGTGACGCCGCGCGCGCTGGACTTCGGCCGCATCGAGGCGGACTCCACCAAGACGCTGGGCGTGACGCTGGACAACCCCACCGAGCTCCCGGTGATGGTGACGCCCAAGCTGGTGGGCGCGGACAAGGACGAGTTCGTCGCGGCGCCGGTGACGGTGAACCCGGGCGAGCGCGTGGAGTTGCCCCTCACCTTCAACCCGGTGCGGGTGGGCAGAAAGCAGATTGCGTTGGCCATCTCGCCCTGCGTCGGGTGCGCGGACGTGCCGGTGGAGGTGAAGGCGGAGGCGCTGGAGCGCGCGGTGGTGGCGGAGCCGGAGGTGGTGGACTTCGGCGCGGTGCCGGTGGACCGCGACGCGGTGAAGGCCTCCAGCCTGCGCAACATCAGCACGGAGCCGGTGACGGTGACGTCGCTCATGCTGGACGGCACGGACGTGTCCTTCAGCCAGAACAACACGGGGCTGCCGCTGGTGCTCCAGCCGGGCGAGGTGCGCGCCTTTGAGATCCGCTACAGCCCCGGCCACATGGGCCCGGCCATGGACCGCGCCGTCTACACCGTGGTGAGCAAGCGCCACCCCACGCTGCCCGTGCCGCTGCGCGGCTTCGGCGGCGCGTCCGAGCTGTGCGTGTCTCCGATGATGCACGACTTCGGCGAGCAGCCGCTGGGCTCCAAGGTGCGCGTGGTGGTGAACGTGAAGAACTGCGGCACGGACAACGCGGGACCGCTGACCATCAACACGCTGGAGTGGACGCCGGACGCTGGCGGTGCCCAGCTCCAGTTCAACCACAAGCCGGTGGCCCTGCCGTTCACGCTGCCAGCCAACGGCGAGCTGAACCTGGAGATCTTCTACGAGCCCATGCGCGAGGGCAGCGCGTCCGGCGCGCTGGTGATGACCACGAGCGCGTTCTCCGCGGCCACGGTGCAATTGGACTTCTTCGGCAGCGCGAAGGCGCATGCGCCGTGTGAGCTGACCGTCACCCCGGAGCTGGTGGACTTCGGCACCATTCCCCCGGGCCGCGGCGCGGTCCTGGGCGTGAAGCTGGAGAACAAGGGCGCGGACCTGTGCCCCGTGAAGAACATCCGCGTGGCCAACAACGGCGGCGGCGTCTTCAAGATGCCGGGCGGCGAGCTCTTCGGCGGCATCGTCTACCCGGGGGACTGGTTCAGCTTCCAGGTGGCCTTCCAGGCGCCCTTCACCGGGGGCAGCTTCGCGGGTGAGCTGCAGGTGGAGCAGTACAACCCGGCGATGCCGGTGCGGCAGGTGCCGCTGCTGGCGAACTCGCAGCAGACGTGTCTGGTGGCGTCGCCCTGGTACCTGGACTTCGGCCTGGGCCGCAAGGACTGCCGCCCGGCGCCGCGGGAGGTGAACTACCTCAACGCGTGCACCATGCCCGTGACGGTGTCCAACGTCTTCATCGGGCCGGGCACCACGGATTCGGAGTTCGAGCTGCTGGATCACCCGGCGCCGCCCGCGTTCCAGCTCCAGCCGGGCGAGTCCTTCACGGTGGGCGTGGACTACCTGGCGCAGGTGACGGGCATGAACCTGTCGCCGCTCTTCGTGGACTCCAGCGACCTGCCCATCCCGCTGATGGTGCCGCTCATCGGTGAGTCGTCGACGAAGACGGAGAAGACGGACAACTTCGTGCAGCAGGACGTGAGCAAGGTGGACGTGCTCTTCGTCGTGGACAACACGGCGTCCATGGTGGAGGAGCACCCGAAGCTCGTGTCCGCCATCCCCGCGTTCGTGGACGCCGCGCGCAACAAGGCGGTGGACGTGAACATGGCGGTGACGACGACGGGCATCTCCGCGGTGTCCGGCGCGTGCCCGGGCGGCGCGCTGGGGGGCGAGGCCGGCCGCTTCTTCCCGGCGGACAACAGCCGCCAGCGCATCCTCACGCTGAACACGCCCAACGTGACGCAGCTGCTCCAGCAGAACGTGCAGGTGGGCCAGTGCGCCCAGGTGGAGCAGGGCTTCGAGGCGATGCGCCGCGCGCTCACCCCGCCGCTGGTGAACAACGTGGATGATCCGCGCACGCCGCTGCCCAACGACGGCAACGCGGGCTTCCTGCGCGACTCCGCGGCGCTGGTGGTGGTGTTCGTGGGCGACGAGGATGACCACTCGCCGGACGCGGTCGCCACGTACGTGCAGTGGGCGCAGCAGCGCAAGGGGGAGAACCAGCCGCAGCGGGCCACGTTCTTCGCCATCGCGCCCACCAAGACGGCCTGCGCCACGGCGGGCGGCACCGGCACCCGGTATGCGGACGCGGTGGCGCAGACGGGCGGCGAGGTGCTCAACGTCTGCGCGCCGGACTATGCGCCGCTCCTGCGCCAGGTGGCCAACAAGGCGTTCAGCGCGCAGGACCGCTTCCCGCTGAGCGAAGAGCCCGACGCGGGCACCCTGGTGGTGACCGTCAACGGCACCGCCACCCCCCGCGGGTGGACCTACGACGCGGCCACCAACAGCGTGGTCTTCTCCGTGGTGCCGCCGCCGGGCTCCAAGGTGTCCATCACCTACCGCCGCGCCTGCGCCAACGACTGAACGGTGCGGAGGTGGGGGTGTGGCGCGCGTGACGGGCCGGCCATCCGGCCCCGGACGGCGGTGTCAGACCCCGGTGCTACAGCGCTGCATCTGCCTGTGCGGATGACCAGAAAATTGGAGGCGCTCCCTCGGTGTGTACCCTGCGGAGCGTCTGCACGCTGTTGCCCTGGAGGCGCGTTGTGAGCACCTGGACCCCTGATGAGCCTGTGAAGTCCTCTCCGCGCGCCGGTGCGCCGGGGCTGCGGGTCATCCGTGGCGAGGGCCAGCGCAAGCAGGAGCCGCTGGCCTCCCGCGACGCGGTGGCCCGGGTGCTGATGGAGGCCGGGGCGGACCTGCTCCTGCGGCGCATCAGCCCGTTGAGGGCGCAGGAGATCGAGCGCAAGGTGGACCGGGTGCTGGACCTGTTCGACCGGGTGGACGCGGCGCCCGTGCTGATGCCGGTGCTCAAGCGGCACCTGGACGAGCTGGAGGCCCTGATGCGGGAGACCCGCGAGGTCCGGGCCGCCCGGCGCTAGGCCGCACCGGGGGTGGAACCGGGAGATGCTTCGGGGGACTGGATGTTTGATTCCCCTGGCCCGGCCGCTTACGCTTGGGGTTCGCCTCCTCGCGTCCGGCCGTGTCCATCGAAACCTACGGCAGCTACCAGCTCCTGAAGCGCCTCGCCACGGGCGGCATGGCGCAGATCTATCTCGCGCGCCGGCCGGGTTCGGAGGCTCCGGACAAGCTGCTGGTGCTCAAGCGCATCCTCCCGCACCTGTCGGAGAACGACGAGTTCGTCCGGATGTTCCTGGACGAGGCCCGCATCGCCGCGCGGCTCGCGCACCCCAACGTGGTGCAGATCTACGACCTGGGTGCGGAGGGGGACACGTTCTTCATCGCCATGGAGTACATCCATGGCGTGGACGCGCGCCGGCTCTGGAAGCGCTCGGAGACGGCGGGGCGTCCGCTGCCGGTGCCGCTGGTGTGCCGCATCCTGTTGGAGGCGTGCGCGGGCCTGGACTACGCGCACAAGAAGACGGACGCGGCGGGGCGCCCGCTGGGCATCGTGCACCGGGACGTGTCTCCGCAGAACATCCTGGTGACGTTCGATGGCGGCGTGAAGGTGGTGGACTTCGGCATCGCGAAGGCGGCGGACCAGGCCACCGTGACGCGCTCCGGGGTGCTCAAGGGCAAGTACTCGTACATGTCGCCGGAGCAGGCCGGCGGCCAGCGCGTGGACCGGCGCTCGGACGTGTTCGCGCTGGGCGTGGTGCTGCATGAGCTGCTGACCGGCGGGCGGCTCTTCAAGCGCCACAGCGACATGCTGACCCTGTCGGCGGTGGCCGAGTGCAACGTGCCGGTGCCATCGCAGGTGGCGCCCCGGGTGCCGGTGGAGCTGGACGCCATCGTGCTCAAGGCGCTCGCGAAGGAGCCGGACGCGCGCTACCAGCACGCGCAGGAGCTACAGCGGGCGCTGGAGGGGTGGCTCGCGTCGCAGCCGCAGCCGTGCGGCACGGTGGCGGACCTGGCCGCGTTCATGCGGGAGCTGTACGCGGACCGGCTGTCCGAAGAGGCGCGCTCCGGCGAGGTGCAGGTGACGGACGAGGAGGCGGGGGCGCCTCCGCCGCCGCCCGGGCCGCGCCGCTCGGTGATGCGCCCCGCGACGCCGCCAGGACGCACGGAGAACGAGCCCACCACCACGCTGCGTCCGAACCGGCCGAACCGCCCCAGCGGGAAGGTGGAGTCGCGCCGCGAGGACTCGGTGGGGGACGGGGCGCGCTTGGAGGTCCGGGTGGAGGCGCGGCCCGAGCCCCGGTCGGAGGTCCGCAACGTCGAGGCCCGTCCGGAGCCGCGTTCGGAGGTCCGCAATGCCGACCCGCGAGTGGAGGCCCGCGCCGCCGACGCCCGTCCCGAGCCCCGCTCCGAGGTTCGCAACTCCGAACCACGCGCCGACGCGCCGCGGGGCATGACGGGCTCGCGGCGGGCCCTGGAGTCACCGCCCTCGCGGAGCGTCCGGCCGGTGCGCCTGGAGGAGCCGTCCCTCCCGACGGTGACCCAGGACGAGGACGGGCCCACGCTCGCGATGGTGGACACGCAGGGGAAGCTCGGCGGGTTCCAGGTGGAGGAGGACGGGCCCACGCTCGCGATGGTGGACACGCAGGGGAGGCTCGGCGGGTTCCAGGTGGAGGAGGACGGCCCCACGCTCGCGATGGTGGACACGCAGGGGAAGCTCGGCGGGTTCCAGGTGGAGGAGGACGGGCCCACGCTGGATCAGCGCTCCCTGACGCTGACCCAGGAGGACGAGGACGACTCGACCCTGGACATGCGCGCTGCCTCCCGCGCGGACGTGGACGAGGGCCCCACGCAGGACCTGCGCGCCGTGCCGCGCTCGGAGGTTCCGGGCCCCCGCGCGAGCGCGCCCGCGCTGTCGGGTGAGCAGCGGGGCCACCGGCTCCCGGTGCCCGCGCCCCACGCGACCATCGAGGAGATGACCGCGTCCACCGCGCCGCGCTCCGCGTCCCGCGCCCCCGCCCCGAACGCGTGGGTGCCTCCGGCCCGCTCCGGCACGGTCACGGAGCAGTCCGCCGTGGAGCCCCCGAAGCGCCGCGGGCTCCTGTACGGCGCCATCGTGCTCGTCGCGATCCTGGTGGGCGTGGGCCTCATGTGGAGCCTGGGCCCGGGGGCGGGTGGAGTGCACGTGACGTCCGAGCCCGCGGGCGCGCGCGTCGTCTTCGAGGACCGGGTGCTCCCGGAGCGCACGCCGCTGACGCTGCCGTCGGTGAAGCCCGGCCGCTACTGGGTGGTGCTGATCAAGGAGGGCTACCGCGAGCTGCGCACGCAGGTCGTCATCCCGCCGTCGGGTCGGCTCGACGTGGGGCCGCTGACGCTCGTGCCGATGCCGTCCTCCGGAAAGCCCGCCACGGAGCCGCCCGCCACCGCGCCCCCGGCTCCAGCGGCGACGGAGCCCGGCGTGGGGCCCTCGGGCGTGGCCACGCCGCGCGCGCCGGACGCCGTGGCCCCTGAAGTGAAGCAGGCCCAGGAGTCTCCGGGCGCCCAGGCCCCCTCGCCGGCGGTGAAGGCCCCGGTCGCCGCGGCCGCCCCCGTGGTTCCCGCGGCGGACGTGCGCGAATCCGCCCGCGCGGTGGAGCGGTCCGCGGAGGTGAGCTTCGTGGTGACGCCCGGGGCGGAGGTGACGTGCAATGGCCGCAGGCTGGGGGAGACGCCGTTGCAGCCGGTGAAGCTGGGGGTGGGCCTCTATGACTGCAAGTTCACCAACCCCGGGTTGCAGCGCACCGTCAGCCGCCGCATCGAGGTGCGCCCCATCGACCTCAACGTGGTGACGGTCAAGTTCGAGTAGGCGCGGCCTTGGACCCTTCCGTGACGCTCGAGGCAGGAACCCACGTCGGCAAGTACGTCGTGCGCCGCAAGCTCGCGGAAGGGGGCATGGCGGAGATCTTCCTGTGCACCGCGCGCGGGCCGGAGGGTTTCGAGAAGGAGGTCGTCATCAAGCGGGTGCGGTCGTTCCTCGCGAGCGACCCGGACTTCGTGCAGATGTTCATCGCGGAGGCGCGGCTGGCCTCGCGGCTCAACCACGCCAACGTGGTGCAGATCTTCGACTTCGACAAGCACGAGGACACCTACTACCTGGCGATGGAGTACGTGCGCGGCTGCTCGCTGTGGGAGCTGCGCAAGCGGAGCAAGGAGACGATGACGCCGATGCCGCCCGTGCTGGTGGCGCACATCGGCGCGGAGGTCGCGCGCGGGCTGCACTACGCCCACCGCCTGCGGGTGAACGGCGAGCTCTTGAACCTCGTGCACCGGGACGTCACGCCGCACAACGTGCTCGTGTCCTACGACGGCGCGGTGAAGCTGACCGACTTCGGCATCGCGAAGGCGGGCAACAAGCTGACGAACCCCGGCGTGCTCAAGGGCAAGTTCGCGTACATGTCGCCCGAGCAGGCCCGGGGCGAGAACGTGGACGTGCGCACGGACGTCTTCGCGCTGGGCGTGGTGCTGTGGGAGCTGCTCACCGGCGGACGGCTGTTCCAGGGGGACTCGGAGATCGCCGTCCTGCGCGCGGTGCAGGAGAGCACCATCGTGCCGCCCGCGCGCCTCAACCCGGACGTGCCGCCGGACCTGGACGCCGCCATCTGCCGCGCGCTGGAGCGCGACCTGTCGAAGCGCTTCCAGACGGCGGGGGAGCTGGAGCGCGCGCTGGCGCAGTGCGTGTTGAACCACGCCCGCTCCGTTGACGACGCCGACGTGGGCGCGTTCGTCCGCGGGCTGTTCCCCGTCGCGGCCAGCAACCAGGCGCTGCCCGCGCTCCCGGAGCGCACGGCGCTGGAGGACGGAGCGCTGCCCGCCGCCGCACCGCCGCCGCGCGAGCCCACGGCGGTGATGCCGTCGCGCGAGCACGCCTCGGGAGCGAAGCGGGTCGACTCGCCGGACGAGGACCGGCACGGGACGACGCTGGTGCTGTCGCAAGACGACCGCGCCGGGAACGGACGTCCACCGCAGCCCACGCCGCAGATGCCGTTGCAGTCGATGGGCCGGGAAGCCCCGCTCGCCAGGCGCGGCGAGTCCCGTGAGCTTCCCGTCGCCAGGCAGGCGCCCTTGAGCGACGAGGACTCCGCCGGTGACGACGACTTCGCGTCCGCGAGCCGGACGGATGACGACGGTGTGCTCGAGGGCCGGAGGGCGGAGGACGCGTCGAGCCCGTCCGCCTCCGCGAGGCGCAGGGCGGAAGGCTCCGAGCGCCGGGGCTCATCCGCGAGCCGCGATGCGGAGGACTCTTCCGCACGCCGGGCCGCATCCTCCAGCAAGCCCGGCACTGCCTCCGCGCGCCGGGCCGCGTCCCCGGGGGACGACCTCCCGGGCGCCGAAGACCGCGAGCTCGACACGGTCTCCGCCACCGAGCCGGGGCCTCCCGCCGCACCGGGCCGCAAGCGCGCCCTCTGGGGAGGGGCCGCCGCGGTGGGACTCGCGAGCCTCGTGGGCGTCCTGGCCCTTGTCCGCTCGCACACCGGTGCCTTGCAATCAGGGCAGGGGAGCCCGCCCGCCCAGGCCTCGGCCCCGGCGACGAACCCGCCGGCCACCGCCACGGTCCCCCAGCCCGCGCCTGCCCGCACGCCGGCCGCGGACGCCGTCGACGCGGAGCTCGAAGGGCAGCGGCGTGAAGCCGCGCTGGCGCCGCCTCCTTCTACGGAGCCTGCCGCCCCCGCCCCCCAGCCCGAGGCGGCCCCCGCCCCCGCGCCGCCCGCCGCGGACACGGCGAAGGCCCTGGGCACACTCCAGGTGAAGGCCAACCCCTACGCCACCGTCTACCTGGGCCCGAAGCGGCTGGGCGACGTGCAGGGCCGCGCCACCTACAAGGTGCCGGCCGGCACCTACAGCCTGACCTTCGCGCACCCGTCCGGCTCGAAGACGTTCACCGTCGCCGTCCCCGCCGACGGCACCGTGACGCAGGAGTTCCGCGCGCCCCGCGGCCGCTGACGCTTCCGTCGTTCCCCCGCCACCACCTGAAGCCACCTGACGTCGGCGTCGAGCGTCGGCCGGACGACGTCCGTCCGCGGCACGCCTGCTCGTCCTCCTTGACGACTGACGCGCGAATCTGGCACCTATGGCGTCCATTCAGTAGCCTCTATTCAATGGAATCGATGGACCTGCTCGCGCCCGAAGAACTCGAGCGCATCGAGCGCGAAAACGCGGGCGGTCTTCCCGCGAACGCGATCCTGGAAATCTTCCGGCCCCGGGGCGTGAGGCTCTCGGAGGCGACGTTCCGGAAGTACGTCCAGGCCGGTCTGCTCCCCCGCAGCCGCCGTGTGGGCCGCAAGGGGAAGCACCAGGGCAGCCTGGGCCTCTACCCGGTGGAAGCGGTGCGCCGCATCAACGTCATCAAGAGGATGATGGCGGAAGGACACACCCTGGAGGACATCCGCCGCTCCTTCGTGTTCCACCGCAACCACATCGACCAGCTCCAACGCGACTTGTCGGAGGTGCTGGACGGGTTCCAGGAGGAGCTGGGAGGACGGCCCCTGGGCGGAGAACGCAGGAGGTCACTCGAAGCCCAGTTGGCAACGCTCAGGCAACGGGCGCAGGATCTGGTCCGCGATGTCGCCCGGTTGGGCAGCGCCGTCACGGCGCGTGAAGACGAAACGCTCCGGTCACAATAGGATACCCCCCAGGGTCCTGTTGAACCGGGTAGACTCCACGCATCTGGAGGACGACACATGTCGGAAGTGAAGCAGCTGCAGGAGGGCGAGGGGGGGAATGAGGAGGAGCAGCCCGCGGAACGCCGGCGCTCCAAGACGATGTCGCGCAAGGAGATGGCGCGCGACCTGCGCCGGCGGCGGCTCGCCGGTCAGCTGGACCCCGAGGAGGCGGAGACCCTCAAGCTCGTGGACGAGCAGCGGCCGCGCACCCGCGCGGACTGCATCAACGGCCCGCGCCCGTGCCTCTTCGTGTCCTGCAAGCACAACCTCTACCTGGACGTGAACCCGGAGACGGGCTCCATCAAGCTCAACTTCCCGGACAAGGAGATCACCGAGCTGGAGCACACCTGCGCCCTGGACGTCGCGGAGAAGGGCGGCATCACGCTGGAGGAGGTGGGGGAGATCATGAACCTCACCCGCGAGCGCATCCGCCAGGTGGAGACGCGCGGCCTGATGAAGCTGCGCGAGGCCACGGAGGCAGAGCCTCCCGCGTCCGCCCGCAAGCCTTGAGGGCAGGGCACTGTTTCGCGCCGGGCCTGGGGTGACGTGTTGCGTTGACACCCCAGGGGGTGGTTGCTAGGACCCGCGCCACCCCCACCCATTGCGAGGCGCACACGTGCTGGCTCTCCTGAGCGTTTCCGACAAGCGCGGTCTGGTCCCCTTTGCCCAGGGCCTGGTGCGGCTGGGTTACCGGCTGCTCTCCACGGGCGGCACCCTGGAGGCCCTGAAGGGCGCCGGCGTCCCCGCCACCCAGGTGTCCGAGCACACGCAGAGCCCCGAAATCCTCGGCGGCCGCGTGAAGACGCTCCACCCCCGCATCCACGGCGGCATCCTCGGCCGGCCCGACCTGGAGAGCGACCGGGCGGAGATGGCGAAGAACCACATCGAGCCCATCTCCCTTGTGGTGGTGAACCTCTACCCGTTCCGCCAGACGGTGGCGTCCGGCGCGGGCGAGGACGACGTCATCGAGAACATCGACATCGGCGGGCCGGCGATGGTCCGCGCGTCGGCGAAGAACTTCCGGCACGTGGCCATCGTGGTGGACCCGGATGACTACGCGCCGGTGCTCGCGGAGATTGAAGGACACAAGGCCGTGACGCTGGAGACGCGGCGCCGGCTGATGCGCAAGGCGTTCGCGCACACGGCGGCCTATGACGCGTCCATCTCCGGGTGGCTGTCCGGCGAGGCCCGCGAGCCCTTCCCCGAGGAGCTGTCGCTCGCGTTCCGCAAGGTGCAGGGGCTGCGCTACGGGGAGAACCCGCACCAGCGCGGCGCGTTCTACAAGGAATACGCCGCGCCCAAGGAGCCGTCCGTCGCCTTCGCGAAGGTGCTCCAGGGCAAGGAGCTCTCGTACAACAACATCCTGGACCTGGACGCGGCCCTGGGCCTGGTCCTGGAGTTTCCGGAGAAGCCCTGCGCCGTGGTCATCAAGCACAACACCCCGTGCGGCGTGGCGGTGGATGACGTGCTGGAGAAGGCGTACCGCACCGCCCGCGCGGTGGACGAGGTGAGCGCCTTCGGCGGCATCGTCGCCTTCAACCGCGAGGTGGACGAGGCCACGGCGAAGGCCATGGCGGAGACGTTCCTGGAGGCGGTCATCGCGCCGTCGTACGCGCCGGCGGCGCTCCAGGTGCTGGCGGGCAAGAAGAACCTGCGCCTCCTGGAGGCGGGGCCCGCGCTGGCGTCCCCCACGGCGACGCCCCGGCCCCAGGTGGACGCTCGCAGCGTGTCCGGGGGCATGCTCCTGATGGACCGGGACGCGGTGGAGCCGCCCCTGGAGTGGAAGGTGGTGTCCAAGCGCGCCCCCACGCCGGAGGAGGAGCGGGCCCTGCGCTTCGCCTGGAAGGTGTGCAAGCACGTGAAGAGCAACGCCATCGTCTTCGCGGCGCCGTCCCAGCTGCTGGCCCAGGGCGGCGGGCAGACGAACCGCGTGGACTCCGTGCGCATCGCCATGACGCGGGGTGGCGAGGCCCTCAAGGGCAGCGCCGTGGCCTCGGATGCCTTCTTCCCCTTCCGGGACGGGTTGGACGAGGCAGCCCGGGCCGGAGCGACGGCGGTCATCCAGCCGGGTGGGTCTGTCCGGGACGCGGAGGTGATCGCCGCCGCGGATGAACATGGGATGGCCATGGTGGTGACGGGAGTGCGACACTTCCGGCACTAACTTCATGCGCATCGTCTGCCAGAAATGCGCGGCGGCCTACGCGATCGACGATCGGTTGATCACGCCCAAGGGCGTCCGCGCGCAATGTCCTCGCTGCCGTCACCTCCAGCTCGTGAAGCGGGAGGCCTCGGCCGCGTCCGTGACGGCTCCTCCTGAAGGCGCCGCGCCCTCGGCCGCGGAGTCCGCGCCCCCCGCGTCCGCGCCCTCCGTCTCACGAGAGCCCCGGAGCAATCCGGCGGCTTCGGCGCAGCCGGCGCCCCGGAGCGCACCTGCCTCGGCGAAGCCCGCGGCGGCTCCGGCCGCGCAGAAGGCGCCGGCGTCGGACCTCTTCGGAGACTTCGGTGAGATGCCGGAGCTGGGGCCGCCGGGCAGCGTGGACCCGTTCGCGAACCTGGGACCGCCGGTTCCCCAGCCCGCGCCCAAGCCTGCGCCCGCCGTGAAGCCCGGTCCCCCGGTGCCCGACGCTCCCGGGGTCGCGGCTCCCGCGCCGGCGTCGGCGCCGCAGGCTCCCGCGGATCCGCTGCTCGACTTCCTCGGGCCGCCGCCCGGGGGCCTGGAGCCGGAGGCTCCTTCTTCGCCCCCCTCCGCGCGTGCGTCCTCCGCGCCCGCCGCCGGGGCGGTGTCACTGGGCCGCATGAGCCGCGCCCCCGCGCCGAACATCCCGAAGCCGGAGGTGCACTCCAACTGCCGCTCGTGCGGCAAGGACCTGGCGGATCCCTTCGATCAGGCCATGGGCATCTGCGAGGACTGCAAGCAGCGCGAGGCCGCGTTCCCCCGGGAGTCCACCGTGCTGGTGGCGCCCGAGGTGGCGGCCGCGGCGCCTGCGCCCGGCAACGGCGACCTGGTGGAGCTGCCGGTGATGGGCGGCCTGGACGCCAGCGCGTCCGGTGATGGCGCGTCTGGAGGCGAGCCCCGCTCCGAGGGGGCCACGGCGCTGGCGCCGGACTCGCGCGTGAGCTCGGTGAAGCCCGCGCGCACGTCGCACATCACGGCCGCGCCGGCCCGCAGCGCCCAGCGTGGCGGAAGCGGCGGCGGCAGCCGTGCCGGCGTCATGGGCCTGCTGGCGCTGGCCGTGCTTGGGGCCGGCGGCGCGGGCTACTACTTCCTCGTGCACAAGCCGCAGCAGGAGCAGCGGGTCCGGGAGGCGCGGCCCGCCGCACCGGCTCCGGTGCCGCAGGCGGTGCTGGCCACGGTGGGGCGGTGGAAGCTCCAGTTCCTGGAGCTGGAGGGCACCAGCGCGGAGCACCTGGCCACCGGCCAGAAGCAGCTCGCGATGGACCAGCGCATCGCGTACACGGAAGCGGAGGAGTCCTTCCAGCAGGCGTTGTTGCTCGACCCGCGCAGCGCGGACGCCATCGCCGGGTACGTGCAGGCGCTGGCGCTCGGGCGCGGTCCGGGCATGGACGACGCCTCCTTCCAGGAGGCGCGCGAGCTCATCCAGGCCGCGAAGGGCATGGCCGGCGAGACGCCCGCGCTGCTCGTCGCGCACGCGAACCTGCTGCTGGCGCGCCCGCGCCAGCCGGGCAACCTGGAGGAGGCATCGCGGCTGGCGGCGGAGGTGCTGGCCCAGCCGGCTGCCCCGGACGCCTTCAAGGCGGAGGCGCACCTGGTGCTGGGGCGCGCCCAGGTGGCCACGTCGCGCGAGCTGGCGAACCAGGAGTTCGCGGCGGCGCGCAAGCTGGCGCCGAACCTGAAGCGCGTGGACTACTACAGCGCGCTCGCCCACGAGCAGGCCGGCCAGTACGGCCAGGCGCTGAAGCAGCTGAACCAGCGGATGGAGATGGATCCGCAGGACTGGAACAGCCTGGAGGCCGCCGCCCGCATCTACGTGGAGGTGGGAGAGGCCCCTCGCGCGCGCAAGCTGTATGAGACCCGGCTGAAGTCGAAGGCGGGCGACGTGCGCGCCTCCCTGGCGCTGGCGGTGCTGCGCTATCAGGCGGAGGACAACGCGCGCGACGCCGTGCGCGCCCTGAAGGAGCTGACGAAGGGGACGTTCCGCTACAGCCCCCGCGACGCCTCCGAAATCTGGAGCCACCTGGCCGCGGCGGAGCGCACGGCGGGCAACGACGCCGGCGCGGTGAAGGCGGCGACGGAGGCCCTGAAGGCGGTGCCCGCGCTGCCGGAGGCCCACCTGCAGTGGTTCATGGTCGCGCTGGCGCAGAAGGACGCGGCCGTGGCCCGCGAGCACCTGAAGGGCTTCCAGGGCCGGCTGCAGGACGCGGCGCTGGAGAAGGTCCTGGAGGGGCGGGTCCTCCTGCTGGAGGGCGACGCGGCCGGAGCGCAGGAGCGCTTCCAGCAGGCGGTGCGGCTGGACGACCGCCGCATGGACGCGAAGCTGCTGGAGGGCGTGGCGGCGGCGAGCGCGAAGAAGCGCGACGAGGCCTTCCGCCTGTTCTACGCCGTGCTGGAGGCGCGCGAGTGGGATCCGCTGCGGCTCGCGCCCCGGCCCGCACTGTCGCGCTTCTGGCTGCGGCCGAGCGACACGCTGGTGGGGGTGGAGAACGTGGTGAAGTCCCTGGGCGAGCGCCCGGACGACGTGCAGCCCCTGCTCTACGAGGGCCTGGTGCGCTTCCACCAGGGGGACCGCCAGACGGCGGATCGGCTCTTCCAGTCGGTGTTGGACGTGACCGCGAACAGCGGCGGCGCCCAGGCGTACCGCTCGCTCATCGCGCTGGACACGAAGGGGGCGCAGGCGCGTCCCCTCGCGGAGCGCGCGGTGGGCGCCGATCGCGGGCTGCCGGTGGCGCGTCTGTCGCTGGGCCTCGCGCAGGCGGCGGACGGCAAGGTGGCGGAGGCGATGCGCACGTTGCAGTCCACGCTGGATGTAGCGCCGAAGATGCTGTCCGCGCAGACGAAGCTGGCGGAGCTGCAGGTGAAGACGAAGCCGCAGGAGGCGCGCGCGGTGCTGGAGAAGGTGGTGGGGTTGGATCCCTCCTACTTCCCGGCGAAGAAGCTGCTCTTCAAACTCGACGAGCGAGGTTGACGTGAAGGTCCTGTTGCTGGGGTCGGGCGGACGCGAGCATGCACTCGCCTGGAAGCTGGCCCAGAGTCCCCGCCTGTCGCGACTCCTGGTGGGCCCGGGCAACCCGGGGACGGCGCGGTGGGGCACCAACGTGCCGCTGCAGGCGGACTCGCCGGAGGCGGTGGTGTCGCTGGCGCGCCGCGAGCGCGTGGACCTGGTGGTGGTGGGCCCGGAGGCGCCGCTCGTCGCGGGCGTCGCGGACGCGCTGGCGCAGGTGGACATCCCGTGCTTCGGCCCCGTCGCCGCGGCCGCGCGCATCGAGGGCTCCAAGGCGTTCGCCAAGGAGGTGATGGCGGAGGCGGGCGTGCCCACCGCGGCCTTCCGCGTCTTCACGGACGCGGCGGAGGCGGAGGCCTACGCCGTCGCGCAGGGCCGCATCGTGGTGAAGGCGGACGGCCTGGCCGCGGGCAAGGGCGTCATCGTCGCGCCGGACGCGAAGGCCGCGCAGGACGCGGTGCGCGCCGTGGCGGAGATGGGGCAGGCGGGCCAGCGGATGGTGCTGGAGGAATTGCTGGAGGGCGAGGAGGTGTCGCTGATGGCCCTGTGCGACGGGGAGCGCTACGTGCTCCTGCCGCTGTCGCAGGACCACAAGCGCGTGGGCGAGGGCGACACGGGCCCCAACACCGGCGGCATGGGGGCGTACTGCCCGGCGCCGTTCCTCACGGAAGCCCAACTGGCTCAGGCGGGCGAGCGGATCATCGCGCCCACGCTGGCGACGCTCAAGAAGCGCGGCACGCCGCTGCGCGGGGTGCTGTACGCAGGGCTGATGCTCACGGCATCCGGCCCCAAGGTGCTGGAGTTCAACGCGCGCTTCGGGGACCCGGAGACGCAGGTCCTGATGATGCAACTGGACGAGGACCTGCTGCCGCTGATGGAGGCGTGCGCGAAGGGCACGTTGGAGCCCCGGCCGCTGAAGCAGTTCCCGGGCGCGTCGGTGGGCGTGGTGCTGGCGGCGGAGGGCTACCCGGAGGCACCGAAGAAGGGCCAGCGGATTGAAGGGCTGGACGCGGTGGCGTCGAACGCTCCCGTGTTCCTGGCGGGCGTGGCGAAGCAGGACGGTGCGCTGGTGACGGCCGGCGGCCGGGTGCTGACGGTGTGCGCTCGGGGCGACAGCCTGGCGACGGCGCGCGAGCGGGCCCTGGCGGCGGCGGACGCCGTGCGCTTCGAGGGCAAGCACTTCCGCCGGGACATCGGCGCGCGGGGGCTGCGGGCGCGGCCGTGAAGCTGCTGGCGCGCTATCTGCTCAAGGAGCTGCTCGTCCCCCTGGGAGTGTGGGTGGCGTTCATGTTCCTGCTGCTGTTCGTGATGCAGTTCCTGCGCGGCACGGACGTGCTACTCGGCTCCGCGGTGACGCTGGTGGACCTGGGCCGGCTCATCGCGTACCTGGCGCCGCACTTCCTGGTGATGGCGCTGCCCATCGCGTTCCTGCTGGCCATCCTGCTGGGCCTGGGGCGGCTGGGAGAGGACCGGGAGCTGACATCGCTGCAGGCCCTGGGCATCAGCCCGCTTCAGCTGCTCGCGGCGCCGCTGGGCGTGGGCGTGGCGCTGAGCGCGTTCATGGTGCTGCTCACGTCCACGGTGGAGCCATGGGGGCTCACGGGCGTGAAGGACCTGGTGGGCGAGGTCATCCAGAAGAACGTCGCGGGCGACGTGAAGTCCGGCGTCTTCTACGAGGACCTGAGCGACCTGACGTTGTACGCGCAGAAGGTGGCGCCGAAGGGCGGCGGCTGGACGAACGTGCTCTTGCACGACGACCGCGACCCCAGCTCGCCGCTGCTGGTGCTGGCGCACAAGGGCCGGGTGGGCACGTCCGAGCGGGGCGAGGCGCTCCAGATTGAATTGCAGGAGGGCGAGGTGCACCGCGCCAACCGCTCCTCGGTGGACGCGAGCGTCGTCGCCTTCGAGAAGGCGGAGATCAACGTGGGGTTGGGCGGGTCTCTGTCGCGGCGCAACCGGTTCCGTTCTCCGAAGGAGGAGCTGACGCCGGCGGAGTTGCTGGCGGCGGCGAAGGACGCGGAGGAGCGGAAGGAGGACGCGCGTCCCTTCTTGATGGCGCTGCACAGCCGGCTGGGCAACGCGGTGGCGCCGGTGGCGTTCGCGCTGCTGGCCACGCCGCTGGCGATTGGCCGCAGGCAGGCGGGCCGTGCGTGGGGCTACCTGCTGACGCTGGGCGGCTATGTCCTCTACTACCTGCTGAGCCGAGCCTTCGAGCAGATGGGGCAGAAGGGGCAGATGCCGGTGCTCGTCGCGGGGCAGCTGGCGAACGTGCTCTTCATGGTGGTGGGGGCGATCGCGCTGTACCGCGTGACGCGTTCGGGGACGGTGCGATGAGGGGCACCCTCTTCGGGTACGTGGTGCGCGCGTACGTGCGCCAGACGTTGGGCATCCTGGCGGGCGTGGTGGCGGTGTTCCTGGTGGTGGACTTCGTGGACCGCGCGAAGGCCTATGGCGGCGAGGGCTGGGTGCAGGACGTGCTCAAGCTCTACGGCTACAAGGCGCTGGTATCGGTGCAGCAGCTGGGGCCCGCGGCGTTGCTGCTGGCGGCGGGAACGACGGTGTCGGCGCTGCGCAAGAAGGGCGAGGTGACGGCGCTGAGGGCACTCACCTTCGGGCCCGCGGCGCTGTACCTGCCGATAGGGCTGTGCGCGCTGGTGGCATGCGTGGGGCTGGTGGCGTTCGACGAGACGGTGGCCGCGCGAGCGGGCCGGCGCGTGGATGAAATCACCACGCAGCGCTTCAACCGGTGGGGCGACTGGCGGATGTACTACACGCCGAAGCAGTGGTTCCGGCGGGGCGACTCCATCTTCTTCCTGCGGGGCGGCAATCCCCAGGAGGGCTTCGAGAACGTCTCCCTCTTCACGCTGACGCCGGAGTTCAAGCTGCGCCGCCGGGTGGACGCGGGGCGGATGCGCGCGTTGGAGGGAACGCGCTGGGAGTTGACGGACGTGGTGGAGCGCACGTTCACGGAGGACGGGCGCACGTCGGTGACGCAGCAGCCCACCGCGGAGTACGAGCTGGGCGTGGGCGCGACGACGTTTCGCATCCGGCCGGGCCGCCCGGAGCAGATGCGCCTGGCAGAGCTGGGCGAACAGATTGAAGCGCGAGCGGAGGTAGGGCTCGCGACGAAGGCCTTCCAACTCGCGTGGCACAACCGCTTCGCGTACCCGCTGGCGGGGCTGCCGGCGGCGTTGCTGGCGGTGGGCCTGGCGCTGCGGACGAACCGCAGGGGCCACCTGACGGCGGCGGTGGTGGAGGGACTGCTCATCGCCGTGGCGATGTGGGGCCTGATGGTGGTGTCCCGCACGCTGGTGCTCACCGAGCGTCTGGCGCCCGCGGTGGCCGCCTGGATGCCCACGACGCTGCTGACCCTGGTGGCGGCGGCCCTGTGGCTGCGCCGCGAGGGCCTATTGCATCTTCCGCGCCGGAGCGTCACGCGGCAGGCCTGAGTCCGGGGCCCCAAGGAGCCCCCTCCGGACGGGCGCGCGAAAAACCCGTCCGACAGTCAGACAGGTTCCACAGTCCGACCAGACCTGAAGCCCCAGGCAACGGTCGTCCCAACCCGTCCGATAGCCGGGCAGGTTCCGCAGTCCGATGAGACCCGAAACCTCCGGGCAACGGCCGCCCTAACTTGTCCAACAGTCGGACTGGTTCCGCTGTCTGACGGGACCGGAAGCCCCCGAGTCACGCTTGTCCCAACCCGTCCGACAGTCGGACGGGGTCCGCTGTCCGACGGGACCGGAGGCCCTCGGCCATGGTCGTCCCAGCTCGTCCGACAGTTGGACCGGCTTCGCTGTCCGACCGGGACCGGAAGTCCCCTCGGTTTGGGCCTGACCTGCCGGACAGCCGGACAGGTTTCCGCTGCCTGCTGCGACCGGGAGCCCTCCTGGACCACGGTCGTCCCGACTTGTCGGACAGTCGGACCGGCTTCGGCTGGCCGGCTGGAACGCGAGCCCCTTCCGCCTCGGTCGCCCCAACTTGTCCGACTGTCTGACAAGTTTGCGAGGTGCGTCGCGGGCGGGGCGGTCCACTGGGGGCTCAGTTCCCAGCAAAGTGGACCTGGTTCAGGCCCGGAGGTGCGGAGGGCATTACCCGCGAAGCAGTCGTCGGGTGTGGCGAGCGAGCTGTGCCTCCTCATCGCTGGGCAACACGCGTACCGGGCACGGTGACGCATCGGTGGTGATGACCTCCGTGCCTGAATCGTTCCGCTGCGCATCAAGGTGGATGCCCAGATGGCCCAGCATTGCGCACACGCCCTGGCGGACCCTCGCGCTGTTCTCCCCGATGCCGCCCGTGAACACGAACAGGTCCAGCCCTCCGAGCACCGCCGCGTAGGCGCCCACCGTCTTCGCGACGCTTCGCGTGAAGATGTCCACCGCCAGCGCGGCCGCGGCATTTCCCGCCGCCGCGTCGCGGGTGAGGGCCTGCATGTCGCTGGTTCCTTCCGACAAGCCTCGGAGTCCTGCTTCGTGGTTCACCAGCGTCTCCAGCGCATCCGCGTCCATTTGGCGCGTGCGCATCAGGAACAGCATCACGCCCGGATCCAGGTCGCCCGTGCGTGTGCCACTCGGGATGCCACCCGTGGGCGTGAAGCCCATGGACGTATCCACGGCGCGTCCACGCTCGAGCGCCACGAGGCTCGCGCCGTTGCCCAGGTGGGCCACCACGGTGCGCGCAGGCACCTGGGGCTCCAGCCTCGCGACGATGGATTCATACGACAGGCCATGGAAGCCATAACGCTGCACGCCCTGTTCGCGCACGGAAGCGGGCAGGGGAAGCGTCGACGCGACCTGGGGTAGCGTCGCGTGAAAGGCCGTGTCGAAGCAGACGAACTGCGGCACGCCTGGATAGTGCTGCTGCGTGGCCCGGATGAGCCGCAGCGCGGGAGGAATGTGCAGCGGCGCGAAGTGCGTCGCGTCCTCCAGCGCCTTCATCACCTCGGGCGTCAGCGCCTGGTGCTGGCGCAGATGGGGGCCGCCATGCACCACGCGGTGCCCGATGGCCTGGGGCCTCGCTCCGCCCAGTTCCTCCAGGTGGCGCACGGCCTCGCGGAAGGCGTCCTCTTGCGATGGATGCCGCACGTCCACGGCGCGCACCTGTTTCCCCGCGCCGTCCTTCACCACCAGCCGGCCCTGCTCCGAGCCGATGCGGGTCGCACTGCCCTTGAACCGCACCGTCTCCTGCCCGCCCTGTTCGCCATAGAGGCCGAACTTCAGCGACGACGAGCCGCTGTTGATGACCAGCACCGCGCCCGCGTCGCTCATCGCGCGGTCCACTTCCAGTTGGCGACCTCGGGCATGTCCTCGCCGTGTTCGGACACGTAGAGCTTGTGCCGCTGGCGGACCTCGGAGAAGCGCTGCTCCGCGTCGTCCAAACGGTGGCGCGTAGTCTTTGAGTGCCGGAGGGCGTCCAGGGCCAGGGTGAAGCGGTCCATGTCGTTGAGCACCGTCATGTCGAACGGCGTGGTCGTGGTGCCCTCTTCCTTGTACCCGTGCACGTGGATGTTGGCGTGGTTGGCCCGGTTGTACGTGAGCTTGTGCACGAGCGTGGGGTAGCCGTGGAACGCGAACACCACCGGCTTGTCCACGGTGAAGAGGCGGTTGAAGTCCTCTTCGTTGAGACCGTGCGGATGGGTGTGCACGGGCGCGAGCGTGAAGACGTCCACCACGTTGACCACGCGCACCTTGAGCTCTGGGGCCCACTCGCGCAGCAGCGTCACCGCGGCCAGCGTCTCCATGGTGGGTACGTCGCCCGCGCAGGCCATCACCACGTCCGGGTCACCGTCGTCATTGCCAGCCCACTCCCACGTGCCGATGCCCGTCGAGCAGTGGCGCACGGCGCTCGGCATGTCCAGCCACACCGGCGAGGGCTGCTTCCCCGCGATGATGAGGTTGACGTAGTTCTTCGAGCGCAGGCAGTGGTCCGCCACCGACAAGAGCGTGTTCGCGTCCGGTGGCAGGTAGATGCGCACCGTGTCCGCCTTCTTGTTGGCCACGTGGTCGATGAAGCCCGGATCCTGGTGGGAGAACCCGTTGTGGTCCTGCCGCCACACGTGCGAGCTGAGCAGGTAGTTCAGCGACGCGATGGGCTTGCGCCACGGGAGCTCCCTGGCGCTCTTGATCCACTTGGCGTGCTGGTTGAACATCGAATCGATGATGTGGATGAACGCCTCGTAGCAGGAGAAGAAGCCGTGGCGTCCGGTGAGCAGGTAGCCCTCCAGCCAGCCCTGGCAGAGGTGCTCGCTCAGGACCTCCATCACGCGGCCATCGACGGAGAGGTGCTCGTCCGTGGGCTCTTGCTTCGCGCCCCAGGTCTTGCCGCTGACGGCGTAGACGTCCTGGAGCCGGTTGGACGCGTTCTCGTCCGGGGCGAACATGCGGAAGTTCCTCGTCGCCAGGTTGTGGCGCATCACGTCCCGCAGGTAGCCGCCCAGCACCTTCGTGGCGCTGACCTGCTTGGAGCCGGGCACGCCCGGGTCGATGGCGTAGTCACGGAAGCCCGGCAGCGCGAGCGGCACCAATAGCTGTCCGCCGTTCGCGTGCGCGTTGACGCCCATGCGCAGCCGGCCCTTGGGCGCGATGTCCGCCAGCTCCTCGCGGAAGGTGCCGTGCGCGTCGAACAGCTCGCGGGGCCGGTAGCTGTGGAGCCACGCTTCGAGGATCTTCAGGTGCTCGGGGTTGTCGCGCACCGCCTCCAAAGGCACCTGGTGCGCGCGCCACGTGCCCTCCACGGGCTTGCCGTCCACGACCTTCGGGCCGGTCCATCCCTTTGGAGTGCGCAGCACGAGCATGGGCCAGCGGGGCCGGGTGGGGTCGTTGTTCTCGCGGGCGTGGCGCTGGAGGCGGGTGATTTCGGCGTAGAGCGTGTCGAGCACCTCCGCCATCCGCTGGTGCATGTCCTTCGGGTCGTCGCCCTCCAGGAAATAGGGCTTGTAGCCGTAGCCCTTGAAGAGGGACTCCAGTTCGTCCGCGTCGATGCGGGCGAGCACCGTGGGGTTGGCGATCTTGTACCCATTGAGGTGCAGGATGGGCAGGACCGCGCCGTCGGTGATGGGGTTGATGAACTTGTTGGAGTGCCAGCTCGCGGCGAGCGCGCCCGTCTCCGCCTCGCCGTCGCCGACGACGCAGGGGACGATGAGGTCCGGGTTGTCCAGCACGGCGCCGTACGCGTGGAGCAGCGAGTAGCCCAGCTCGCCGCCCTCGCTGATGGAGCCGGGGACCTCGGGCGAGTCGTGGCTGGGGACGCCGTAGGGCCAGGAGAACTGGCGGAACAGGCGCTTCATGCCGTCGCGGTTGCGCTCGATGTTGGGATACAGCTCCGTGTAGGAGCCTTCGAGGAACGTGTTGGCGATGATGCCAGGCGCGCCGTGGCCGGGGCCAATGAGATACATCATGTTGGCCCGGTGGTTCCGGATGATGCGGTTCAGGTGCACGTAGATGAAGTTGAGGCCAGGCGTGGTGCCGAAGTGACCCAAGAGGCGCGGCTTGATGTCCTCGCGCGTGAGGGGCCGCTCCAGGAGCGGGTTGTCCTTGAGGTAGATCTGCCCGACGGACAGGTAGTTCGCCGCGCGCCAGTAGGCGTCGATCTTCTCCAACTCCTCGTCACTCAGCGGACCCGCCATCTTCATCTCCAGAGGTGAAGGCCGTGCATCGCCCGGGCGGATGGGACTCCATCTGGCCCGCACCGTGCAATGTTTGAGATGGGAAAAGTCAAGCGCGTCGGTTTCCCGACAGCGGAACGGCCTCCACATCACTGTTGTGTTTTCCGCTAACACTGGCGCTCCCGGCCTACATTGGCAGCCAACGGCATGCGTCCCAACTTCCCATGTTTTGGGTCTGACAAGGAGTTGGGCAATGCGCATGCGGTTCGGATGGGTCGTGGCGGGGTTGTGCTGCGTGGGCTGTGGGGGCGCGCAGCAGATGGAGCCGCCCGCGGCCCGGGAGCAGCAGGTCCAGGCTCAGGCGTGCACGCCCGCCATGGCGGCCTTCAAGGTGAAGGACCTCCTCCCTCCGGGTGCGCCGCTGCCTTCGCCACTCCGGCCCATTCCCGAGTGGCTGACGAACGTGGCGGGCACGCTGTACTTCACCGCGGATCCGTACAAGGGGCCGGCGGCGCTGTGGCGCAGTGACGGCACCGAGGTGGGGACGGTGCCGGTGAGGGAGTTCCCCTTCGAGGGCTTGAACTTCCGGGACTTCGGCTCGCTCACGGCCGTGGGCACACGGCTCTTCTTCACGATGAACGACCCGGCGGTGGGCTCCGAGCTGTGGGTGAGTGATGGCACCGCGGCGGGGACCCGGCTCGTCAAGGACGTCTCGCCGGGAGCAGCGGGCTCCAACCTGACGAACCTCACCGCGCTGGGAGGCGCGTTGGCCTTCTTCCGGAACGCGGGGAGCGCGGTGGAGCTGTGGCGCTCGGACGGCACGGCGGCGGGGACATACCGGGTGGTGGACTTCGGCTCAGGCTCATCCCGGGCCTCTCCCACGCTGCGCGCGGGAGGCGCGCTGCTGTTCTTCCTCCAGGACGCGACCCAGGGCACGCGCCTCTGGCGGACAGATGGCACGGCGGCGGGAACCCTCCTCGTCAAGCGCGTGGACGCGGGCGCCCCCTTCGTGTCGGCGACGCGGGGCCTCGCGAACGGCACCGGGTTGTTCACGCTGGATGACACCTCCGGGACGGAGGTGTGGCGGACGGATGGAACGGCGGCGGGCACGGCGCGCCTGGACACCTTTGGCAAGCAGGCGCGGCTGCTGGGAGCGCTGGGCTCCTCCGTCTACCTGTCCACGCTCGCGGACGATGGTGAGCGGCTGAAGCTGAGCCGTCTGGCGCTTTCGGGAGGCGGCAAGGCCACGGTGACGACGCTGCCCAATTCCTTCCCCGGCCAGCCGGACAACACGCCCTACGTGCAGGACATGCAGGAGTCGGGGGGCAGGCTCTACCTGTCCATGGCGACCAGCTCGCCGGGCCCCGCGCCGCGTCAGGTCGGGCTGTGGGTGACGGACGGCACGGCGGGAGGGACGCGGCAGCTCAGCCGGGAGCTCACCACGTCCGACGAGCACAGCTCGCCCCTCTTCGATACGGGCTCCGGCACGCTGCTCTTCAGCTCCCTTGATGGTGACATGGGGCTCATGCCGCAGGTGACGAATGGCACGCCAGCGGGCACGGGGCGCGTCACCACGTCCAGCACCGGAGGCGACAGGCCCGAGGAGTTCACGCGCGTGGGCAACCGGATCTTCTTCCGGGGGTACTCCGGCGTCCGGGGTGACGCGTTGTGGGCCGTGCCCGTCAACGTGACCTGTACACCGCTGAGTGCCAGCGCGGAGTGACCCGGCCGGTGACCGTCAGCGCAAGGCCACGCGGCAGTGCACGTCGTCCTGGGGGAGCGTTCCGTCCTCCAGGAAGGCGTTGAAGACGTCGTCCACGCAAGAGGCGCCCTGGCCGTAGGCATAGTGTCCTCCGGCCTCGACGCCGACCCACGCCGCGCGGGCGCCCAGGGCCTTGCGCATGCCCAGCCCGGACTCCCACGGCGTCGCGTTGTCGCGGCGGTTCTGCAGGAGGAGGATGTTGTGGGGGCCCTCACTGGGGACTGCGACGGGCGGCTCCAGCGGCGCCCTCCAGAATGCGCAGGGCCAGATGTTGGCGGGCATTCCGGCGGAGAGCGGATGGGCGGCCCGGTCCACGGCGGTGGCCGCCCGGTAGTGCTCGACGTCCGTCGGCCAGCTCACGTCTCCGCAGGTGAGCGCGAGGAAGACAGCGGTCTGGTTGTCCCCGGGAATGTCTGCTTCCGCTGGCCCCTGCGCGAAGAGCTGCTGGAGCACGGCGGCATCCTCTTCGGTGGGCGCGCCGTCCGCGAGGTTGGCGGTGGTTCGCCAGACCTGGACGAGCAGGGGAAGCTGCTCGTCGCGCTCCAGGAAGGTGTAGGTGAGGGTTCGCAGCAGCCCGCCGGTGATGACGGCATCCGTGCCAGGAATGGATGCGGGAGTCGCGTCGATCCGGTTCGCGAGCGCGAGGTACGCCTCCGTCACCGCTTCGGGCGTCGTGCCGAAGTGGAAGCGGTCGTCATGGGCTGCCGCGTAACGGGCGGCATCGGGGAAGCGGCTCTCCATGCCGTCGCTCCACGTGCGGGTGAAGCCAGACCAGACGCTCGTGGGGTCCACGTTGCCTTCGAGGATCATCCGGTCGGTGCGCTCGGGGAACAGCGACGCGTACACGGCGCCCAGATAGGTGCCGTAGGACTGGCCCCAATAGGAGACCTGCTCCTCTCCGAGCGCCTGGCGAAACAGGTCCATGTCGCGAGCGGTGTTCGCGGTGGTGATGAACGGCAGCACGTCGCGCGAAGAGGACGCCGCGCAGCGGGCCGCCGTCTCCCGGGCGAGCGCGACATTCGCGTCAATGGAACCGTCCGCGGCGGGATACGGGAAGAGGTTGACGATGCTGACGTCGGTGAGCCCGCACGTGACCGGTGAGCTGTGTCCGACCCCGCGTGGGTCGAAGCCGATCAAGTCGTAGGAGTCGAGCACCGCAGGAGGCAGCAGGGGCGCGTTCAGGCTCGGCAGCTCGAGTCCACCGAGTCCCGGCCCGCCCGGATTCAGCAGGAGGACCCCACGACGCGAGGACGGACGTGCCGCGATGATGCGCGAGACGGCGATGTCGAGCGTGGCCCCTCCTGGATGGTGATGATCCAGCGGGACCTGGAGGCTCCCGCACGTCTGGCGGGGATCGCGGGCCGCGCCGTCCGGGAGCGCGGGGCAGGTGCCCCAGACAATCCGCCGGGGAGTGACAGGCGGTTCGTGGGGTGGGGACCCGGTCGAGCAGCCCGCCACGGCCATGAGCATCAGGGAGACGGCCATGCCCCGCCGGGGCGCCGACGTCATTCCTGCGAATCGCATTGCAATCCCTTTCAGGGGGCCACGAAGTGCGCGCATGGAACACCGCGCCCCCTGGAACGTGTCACTCCGGCAAGCAGGCGCTCAGCGCAGCTTCAGCCGCATGACGTGGCGCCGTGCATCCGCGCGTGGTCGACGGCGGTTTCGCGGACCGGGGCATGGTCCGCGAAGCATCGCACGAGCCTCGGGCGTCAGTGGGAGGCGGTGACGTCGGACATGTTCACCGGCGCGGTGACGCGCTTCACCCTGGGGAAGAACAGGCCGGCCGTGAACGCGGCGATCATCGCCGAGCACATGATCCAGAAGTTGATGGACAGGCCGGTGTTCAGCGCGCTGCCGAGCGTCTCCAGGACCGAGGGCGCCAGGCCGCGCCCGTGCTCGGGGCCGAGCAGCTCCGTGGCCGCGCTCACGGGGACGTTCGGGTCCTTCATGAGCTGAGACACCAGCACGCCGCCCATCGCGCCCACTCCCAGCGACCCGCCAATGGTGCGGAAGAACATGCTGCTCGCGGTGGCCACGCCGCGCAGCTCCCAGCCCACGGTGGTCTGCACGGCGACCATGGTGGACATGGCCGCGAAGCCCAGGCCGATGCCGAACAGGCCCATGGCGATCTCCGGCACCAGCATGGAGGCCCCCGGCTTGAGCAACAGCGCCATGAGCGCGGTGCCGAGCGTGGCCAGGCCCAGTCCTCCGACGATGAGCGGACGGAAGCCGGTGCGCACCATCACCTTGCCGCCGATGAGGCTCGCCAGCGGCCAGCCGACGATCATGGGGGTGATCATCCCGCCCGCCATCGTGGCCGAACCTCCGAGCACGCCCTGCACGTACAGCGGCACATAGGTGGTCGCGCCGAACTGGGCGGCGGAGAAGAGGGCGCCGGCCACGTTGGAGATGGCGATGGTGGGAATCTTGAAGATGCTCATCGGGATGATGGGCTCGGCGGCGCGGAGCTCCACGAACACGAACGCGGTGAGGAGCAGGGCGGCCAGGGGCAGCGCGAGCAGCGTCCGTCCCGAGCCCTGCACGCCGAACAGCAGCGCCACGACGCCCGAGGACAGCAGCAGCGCTCCGGCATAGTCGAGCCGCGCGCGCTCCTTGCGTTGGAGCTGCTCATGGAAGAACGCGACGATCAGCGCCATGGACGCGATGCCGATGGGGATGTTGATGAAGAAGATCCAGTGCCACGTGAGGTACTTCACGATGAGGCCGCCGGTGAGGGGGCCGGCGAGTCCGGCGATGCCCCACACGGCGCTGAACGCGCCCTGGACCTTCCCGCGCTGCTCCAGCGTGTAGATGTCCCCGATGATGGTGAGCGCGATGGGCTGCATGGCGCCCGCGCCCAGGCCCTGGAGGACGCGGAACAGGATGAGCATGTTCATCGACGTGGAGAACCCGCACGCCAGGGACGACAGCAGGAACAGGCTGGTGCCGAAGAGGATGATGGGCTTGCGGCCGTAGAGGTCCGCGAGCTTCCCGTAGATGGGGACGGTGATGGTGGAGGACAGCATGTACGCGGTGAAGACCCACGCGTAGTGCTGGATGCCGCCCAGGTCGCTGACCACCGTGGGCATGGCGGTGGAGACGACGGTCATCTCCAGCGCGGCCACGAAGAGGCACAGCGCCAGAGCCAGGGTGGTGAACGGTCGATGGGTGGTGCGCATGTCGGAAGGGGGACCCGGGAAAGGCCCCTGGGTAACGCGTGCCCGTCCGGACCGCCAACGTCAAGCGTGTGAATCGTGAGGACGGGCGCCGTCGCTCGGGATTCCACGCCCAGTCCGGAAGGGCAGGAGCCCGCGAGGTGGGATAGGGTCCAGCGGCCTCGCGAGTCCGAGGCGCACGCCATGGGCACGGATACGAAGACGGTCGAGGCAGGGCGGTGGAGGACGGCGGTCGCCGCGGTGTTGGGGCTCTACGCGGTGGGGCTGGTGCTGGCGGAGGCAGTGCTCCAGGCAGCAGCCCTCCTGGCCACCGCGCTGGCCCTCGCGCTGGTGGTGACCCGAAGGCTGCGGCTGGAGACGGACGTGAGGGCGTTCGTGCTGGCGAGCGTCGCCCTGTGCGTCTGGCAGCTGGTGTCCCCGGCGGTGGCGCTGCTGACGGGAGCCGCGGCGAAGTGGCCCCGGGGCGCGAGGTACGGCCAGGCGCTGGACACGGTCGCGGGAGCGGCCGTCGCGTGCATCGGGACGCTGGGAGTGCCGTGGCTGCTGCTGGGAGGGCTCGTCGCGGGAGGCTGGCTGGTGGCGGCGGCGCTGGGCTTCTTCCAGCACCGGGTGCCCTGGCCCTGGGAGCCGCCGAAGTTCACGAAGCTGAACCTGTCGCGCCTGCACGAGAACTTCGGGACGGAGGAGAACCCGAGGTACGCGGCGGGAGGCTTCTTCTTCCACCGGCTGCGGTTCGCGCACGGAGCGGTTGCCGTGCTGGGCCCGGCGTTGGCGGTGATCGGGCGGTCGAAGGTGACGCGGCGGCGGGTGCTGGCCGGCGTGATGGTGCTGGGGCTGCTGCTGTCCATCTACGCCGCGTTCGCGCGAGCGGCGTTGGGAGCGGCGCTGGGCGTGTGCGTGCTCGCGCTGTTGCTGTTGCTGCGGGGGACGGCGCGGAAGGCGGGGCTGGGCGTGGCGGTGGCGCTGGTGATCGTGGTGCTGCTGACGCCCGCGTGGAGGGAGCGGTTCGGCAAGGCGGTGGACAACCTCTTCGGCAGCGGCGAGCGCTCGCTGGCGATGTCCGTGGGCTGGCGTCTGGTGCGCGAGCACACCTGGGTGGGCGTGGGCTTCGGCAATCACAAACCCGCGGCCCTGGCGACGCAGGCGGAGACGGGCATCACGGACCTGCTGGCCACGGACTCGCACAACCTCTGGCTGACGACGTGGGCGGAGACGGGCCTCGTGGGCCTGGCGCTGCTGGCGACGATGCACTTCCTGCTGGCGAAGGCGCTGGTGCGAAGGCATCGGGCGGGTTCGATTCCGGCCACGGGAGCACTGCTGTCCTTCGTGGGCTTCCACGTCCTGGCCCTGGTGCACTACCTGCCGTTCCACCCCAGCGTGCACCTGTCGTTCATGTTCGTCTGGGGCCTGGGGCTGGGTGAGTTCAAGGCGCCGGTCCGCAATGGGCCTGGGTGAAGTTTCCAGCTGACAGGGGGACGTGTGATGGAACCCGTTGCTGTCATCGAGATCAGGCAGGTCGATACCGGGTTGCAGGAGCTGTTCTGTGACTACGTGCCGCAGGTGTTCCGTCGAGCAGATTTCCGGCGCTGGCGCGCATGGGGTGAGTGGACCGATGCGTACCGCGCGTTCTCGGTGGTCGAATCTGGCCGTGTGGTCGCCAATGCCTCCGTGACGCGGATGCGCCTGGTGTTGGAGGGGCGTGAGGTGACGGGGTACCAGCTGGGGGCCGTGGGATGTCTGCCGTCGCATCGTGGGCGGGGCCTGGCTCGCAAGGCCATGGACGTCGCGCTGGACGCATGCGGTGATGCGCCGGTCCTGCTCTTTGCCAATCCCACCGTGCGCCAGTTCTACCCGCGCTTCGGGTTCCAACCGTGGAAGCAGACGTTGTTCGCGGCCACGTACGAGGCCGTTCCGGAAGGTCCTCCCGCGCCCCCGCTCGACTTGGATGACGCGAAGGTGCGCGCGGGACTCGATTCACTCTCCAGCGTGGGCCTTCCTTCATCGGAGCGCTTCGGCGCGCGTGGCTACGGGAAGGTGGCGAGCTGGCCCGTGGCCAATGGCTTCGCGAGGCCCTTGCGTCAGCTGGGCTCGGAGGTCTGGGTGTTCGCGGGAGTCGAAGGCAACACGCTCTACCTGGACGATGTCTTCGCCAGGGAGCCCTTCGACCTCCGCGCCTGGATCCCCCGGTTGATTGACCGGCCCATCGAGGCCGTCCGCTTCGGGTTCACCCCGGAGCGCTACTGGCCGGGTGCCGTGGAGGCAGGAGAGGACGCGGAGGCCCACCTGTTCGTGCGCAACCTGCGGCTGTCACAGGAGGCGCACCGGTTTCCAATCATGGCTCACACGTGATTCGGTCCCCATGCGGATTCATGGGGACCGAAGCGCGCCTCACTGACAGAGCTTCTCGACCGACTTGATCCGCACCGTGCCGTCGACGTTGGGGTCGTTGGTCTGGTCTCCGATGGCGATGGTGCCGTTGGTCGTGAAGTTGTTCCGCGTGAGCTTCGCGACGCCGTCGACGCTCACCGTGGCGACCTTGGCGGCATCCACCGCGAGCTCGTAGACGTGATACGCGCCATCGGTCACGGAGAACGCGGAGGATTGCGTGTCATCCCCCCAGCCAATCGCCGCGCTATCCAGGTAGAGCATCTGTGCGCGGTCGGTGCCATTGCCGACCGAACCGGTGAGGCTCCCCAGGATGGCCGCGCCGCTGTCGAGCTGGTTGTGCTTGCTCACCGATTCGACCTGCATCGTCACGCGGATCTTGAAGGGCTGCGTCGTGTCGACCGTGTTCGGCCGCGCGATGAGCAGCTGACCGCTCGTTCGACCGTTGGTGGGCGTTGAGGTCTCAAGACGCACATAGTCCAAACCGTACGTGAGCGAGTTCGGTGCCTGTGAGTACGTCGTCCAGCCCTGGGTCGTGATGTCGGTGCCGCCAACGAGCAGCGGAATGCTCTCGCGAGGCGACCACGCCGTCGTCGATGTCGCAGGGGTGCAGACCTCGCATGGGCTCGTCGGGTTCGGTGTGCCCTCGTCGTAGAGCGTGCCGTTGATGAAGCACTTCGGGCTGCACGCGCCGGCCGCGCAGACCTGTCCCGTGCCGCACGCCGTCCCGTCAGCGAGGGGCGTCCACGCGGACGCGGACGTCGTGGGTGCGCACTGCTCGCACGCGTTCGCCGGGTTCACCGCACCGGCCGCGAACTGCTCGCCATTGATCCGGCAGACCGCGACACAGGTGCCGGATTCACAGGCCTCGGTGCTCGAGCAGGCCTGGTTGCACGCCCCGCAGTGGGCCGGGTCGCTGTCGGTGTTGACGCAGATGTCGCCGCACTGCGTGGTGCCGGGAGTCGTGCACTGTTCGGGCACGGACGCATCAGGTGTCCCGCCGGGTGGGTTGGGGGAGTCGTCACTGCAAGCGGCGAAGAGGCCGAGCACGACCACACAGGAGAGAGCAATGGATCGCATGGGGATCATGAACGTATGTGACTTTCCGTCCGGTTGACGGATCTGGGTGTTTCCGTCCTGGTATTTCGCGAGGAGTTATCAGAGCCCAAGCTCCAAGCCGATGCCCGGCGCCACGGACCAGAGCGTCTTCCGGGAACCAATTCCCGGGTACCACTCGCCGACCAACTGGGCACGGAGGAACTCCAGGAAGGTGATGCCCACGAGTCCCTGGACCACCGGCCGTGAGCACGCGGTCACGTGGCTTGCGCCTCCGGCCTCACAACTGTCCGTCCCGTAATGGTCGTTCGCGCTGAACAACCAGCCCGCGCGAAGCGCGAGCCGGCTCTGTGAGAGGAAGGTCTGCCCCGAACGGGGCTGGAACTCCACGCCTCCCGTCAGCTCCACGCCAAAGGGATCACTGCTGCTGCCGGAGGAGAGGACGTCCTCAAGGCCTCGGAACCCGACCGCCCCCGCCAACCGGAGCCCGGACGACAAGGGCATTTCGGAAAGCCCGACGCTCAGCCCCACCTCGCTCGCCGTGGGGCCCATCGTGACGTGCAGCACCAGGTGCTGGGGCTCGTAGCTGATGCTGTCCACCGCGAGCTTGCTGGCGAAGCGGACCGTGGGTCTGTCGGAGGCGGGCTGCACCGCCGCGAGCCGGCTGGCTGCCTTGCCCAGCGCGTGACGGATGCGCAGGACGGCAAGGTCGCCTCGGCCCTTCGGCACGCCCAGGTCCTCGAAGCCGAAGCCATAGGCCCCCAGCAGCCGCATCGAGTACGACAGCTCCGATTCATCCTTGCGCTGCTTCCAGTCCGGCCATTCGTTGGGTTGCAGGCCCGGGACATGGGGCGGCGGCTGGCCCGCGATGGCGCGGTCACAGTGCGTGTTGCGCCAAGTGCCCGGGGGAGCTGTCCCGGCGGACTTGCTGCATGTGTCGTAGAGCTGATCCAAGGACATCTGCAATAGCGCCCGGAAGTCCGCCAGCGCCTCGCCCTGACACGCCTGCTCCGCGTCTGGTGACGAGTCATAGACGGCGCTCATGCAGGCGAAGGGTTGCCATCCGCCAAGACCATCCATCTTTGCCGCGTGCGGTTGTTCCGCCTGCGTCCGCCCTTCCCGGAACGCGTCATCCATCATCCGGCGGGCGTCATACATGCCGAGATAGAAATCAAAGACCCGGAAGCTCTTCTCAAAGAAGCCCAGGAACGCGAAGAGGGGCGCACCGGCCGCAGGGAAGTGCCGACGGGGCAGGGTGAGGCGCTGGGCGATCTCCGGCTCTTCCTCCAGGAGCATGGCCAGTTCCTTGGACCGCGCCGTGTCCACAAACGCAGCCAAGAGCTCGGCGAGTGTTCCGGGAAGTGACGGCGGTTTTGCTACGGCCCGGGGGGAAGGGGAGATGGGGTATTCGGTTGCATCCGGATCGATGAACGCGAAAGCAATGCCTGCGGGCGTCGTGCGCACGTCAGGTTGCGGAACAGGACGCCACGCCAACTTGCCATCCGCTGTTTCGCGCAGGCCATCACGAGCCAGTCCCACGGCCAGACGAAGAGGTGTGTTGTCGAAGACGCCGCCATCAATGAACAGCTCGCGCCGTGCCTCTGAAGGCAGGCACACTCCCGGCGTGGCGGAGGCCTTCGCCGCGCAGGTCCGCAGGGGCTGAGGCGGGAACGCGATGGGGAAGGACATGGACGCGAGCAGCAACTCGCGCAGGTTCGCGAAGGGAATCTCACCGTGCTCGTCCGTTTCGAGCATCAGCTCCAAACGCCGGCCCTCGCGAGTGCTGTAGTTGGTCGCGCGAGGAGGGCGTCCACGCCCGCGTCCCTGGATGCGGATGGCGAACTTCTCTTCGAGCCGGGGCAGGTCCAGCCGCCCGTTCGCAGCCTGAAGAGCGCGCGGCGAAAGCCGCGTCGTCGAAACTCCGAGCACCACATCGCAGGAGCGATCCAGCCCGCGATTCCAGGCCTGTTCCACGTGAGATGCGCGCCGTTCCAATGATTCCCGGGAGAAAACCCCGAGCGGCGTTGTCGATGACGGGATGAACAGGTCGTTGAACCCGATGGGAACCCAGATGTCCCAGAACAGGGATTGGCCCGGCGTGGACGCATCCACGCCACAGGTCGCCATGACCGCCAGCAGGGCGTTGAGACTTCCCGCGGAGGCTCCCGTCACGAGCCGCAGGTCTACAGCGCGCTCACCCTGGGAAGACGTCCCCGAGTAATAGAGAAACCCTGCCTCATACGTGCCCAGGGAGACGCCGCCGCTCACGGTGAGTGACACGGCTTTCGGATCCGGGGGCTGGGGCGAACCGAGCGCCTGGGCGCTCGCGTTTGAAACAAACAAGCACAGCGCGCAGGCGATGGTGCCGGTCAGCAGAGCCAGGAGGCCTGACCTCGCGGGGCCGATCATGGAACGCCTTTCACAAGGTCACTCGCGCCGGAAGACCAGCTCATCCCCTCGCTGCTCAGGGTGCCAACCTGCTTCGAGCGCGCTGAGGATGACATCCCTGACCAGGCCCGGCGCGATGATGGTTCCGTGCTCCACCCAGGTCACCATGCGCTGGCCGTGCCCTGACTCGTGCTCGACGACGATTCCGAGTCCGGGTTCATCATTTGGAGCCACCGTCCAGCGGTAGTTCGTGTCCCCGACAACGATGCTCCGCGTCCCCTTTTGTCTCAGTGTCATCGGTTCTCCGGCTGCTTTCCGTGGAGGGCTCGCCTGAAGACGCCCAGCGTCTGTTGAGCGCATCGGTCCCAGGTGAATCGGGCCGCTCGCTCTCGCCCCAGCTCCATCAGATTGCGGCGCAGGTTTTCGTCCCTGAGCACCCGCAACGTCGCTTCATGCCAGGACTTCTGATCATCGGGAGGGACTCGCAGCGCCGCGTCGCCCACGACTTCCGGCAACGCCGTCGTGTCCGCTGCGATGACAGGACATCCGGACGCCATGGCCTCCAGCGCAGGCAATCCAAATCCCTCGTACTTCGAAGGCAGCAGTAGCGCCGTGGCAGCCCCATAGAACAACGGCATCTCCGACTCCGGCAGTTGCTCCAGGTCGATGACGTTCTCGTGCAGCCCCACCTCATGCGCCACCGCGCCCCTACCCGCGAGCAGGACCAGGGGCACAGGCAGCTCCGGCGCGAACTTCCCCAGCATCTCCAGGTTCTTGAACGGCTTCGCATTTCCCACGACCGCGAGGTACCGCTCCGGCAACTCATGCCGCTCCCGGAACGCCTTCGCCTCGCTCACCGTGGGCGGCTGGAACCTCGAATCCACGCCGTTGTGGATCACCTGGAACCGGTACGGCGACATCTTCAGATACTTCCCCAGCTCCTCCCGGGAGAAGTCAGACACCGTGATCAACGCAGTCGCCAACCGCGCCCGCGGCCCCACCACCGCCTTGTAATAGATGGCCTGCACCGGCGTGTACTGGTCCGCCAGCGCCAGGTGGTTCGCGTCATGCAACGTGGCCACCAACCGGCCGGGCCAGAACAACGGCAACGAGAACGACGTCGCGTGGAACAGGTCCGGCTTCAGCTTCGACAGCTCGTACGCCAGCAGCGGCTGCTCGGTCGGTGACAGGTAGCCGGCCCTGGAGCGGTGCAGCGGAATCCTCGGCGTCAGCTCGCCCAGGTCGTCCGGCAGGCCCTTCGCCGGCACCAGCGCGGAGAACTCCAGGTCCGGGGCCAGGGCGGGCAGCCGGCGCGCCAGCTCCAGCGCGTACCTCGCGATGCCGTGAAGCTGACCGCGCACCATTCTCAGGTCGAGGAGGACAGAAGGCACGCTCCCTGGCCTAGCACACGCCGGCTTCCCACCGCATCGCCGCGCGGCCAGTGCTAGAAGGCCCTCCCGTGAAGGTCGCCCTCGTCCACGACTGGCTCGTCACCCACCGCGGCGGAGAGCGCGTCCTCGACGCACTCTGCGAATTGTTCCCCGACGCGGACCTCTACACCCTCATCCACCAGCCGGGCAGCCAGTCCCCGCGCATCGAGAACCGACGCATCTCCACGTCGTTCCTCCAACACATCCCCGGCATCCACTCGCGCTACCGGCACTTCCTGCCGCTGTTCCCCCGCGCCATCGAAGCCCTGCGCATCACCGGCGACTACGACCTCGTCCTGTCCTCCAGCCACTGCGTCGCCAAGGGCATCCACGCGCCTTCCGGCGTGCCCCACCTGAGCTACGTCCACGCTCCCATGCGGTACATGTGGGACCTGTTCGACGAGTACTTCGGCCCCGGCCGCACCCGCCTCCCCGTGCGCGCCGCCGCGCTCGCCGTGCGCCCCTACCTCCAGCGCTGGGACCGCACCTCCACCCGGCGCGTGGACCGCATCGTCGCCAACTCCCAGCACATCGCCGGGAAGATCCGCCGCTTCTGGGACCGCGACGCCTCCGTCGTCCCGCCCCCCGTGGAGCTCGACCGCTTCACGCAGGTGCCGCTCGAAGGAGGAGGGCAGGGCGGCTACTTCCTGTGGCTCGGCGCCTTCGCCCCGTACAAGCGGCTGGACGTCGCCCTGGAGGCCTTCCGCACCCTGGACACGCCGCTCTGGGTCGTGGGCACGGGACAGGAGGCGTCGCGCCTGACGTCCGGTCCGCTTCCGCCCCACATCCGCTTCCTCGGCAACGTGCCTGACAGCGCGCTCCCCGCCCTCTACCGCGACGCCCGCGCGCTCCTCTTCACCCCCGAGGAGGACTTCGGCATCACCCCCCTGGAGGCCCAGGCCACCGGCCGCCCCGTCATCGCGTTCGGCAAGGGCGGCGCCCTGGAGACCGTCACCCCGAAGACGGGCCTCTTCTTCCCCGAGCAGACCCCCGCGTCCCTCGCCGCCGCCGTGCGCCAGTTCGATGCCTGGGAGCCCTCCTTCCGGCCCGCCGACGCCCGCGCCCAGGCCGAGCGCTTCAGCCGCGCCCGCTTCCAACAAGCCATCCAGGCCGAGGTGGATGCCTTGCTGTCCCCGTCCTCCCCAACAGTGTGACATCGCTGTCCGCCCCCTCCCCACTTTCCCGAGGCCTGGCCGCCCGGTGTGTCGACTTGTGTTCTCTGGCCTGCGCTCCAAGCCGTTGAATTCACGGAAAATCCCGTGATAGGACGCCGCGCGCGGGGGAGGGCCGGGCGCTTGAATGCGCCCGGGGTAAAGGGTGCGTGTCTTGCATCCAACGGACGGTCTTCGTCCCCCGACAGGAGTCATCGCGGTGTTCGGTCGCCTGCAGCGCTTCTACACGTCCATCAAGGTCGCCGCCGACGCGGGGATGCTCGGGGTGGCGTTCGTGCTCGCGTACTTCACCCGCTTCAGCGGCGTGTTCCCCATCACCGAGGGCATCCCCCCCATGGGCGAGACGTTCGTCTCGCTGGTGATGGTGCTCGTCATCTTCCCGATGACGTTCCAGCGGGCGCGGCTGTACGCGACCAACCGGGCGCGCTCGCACATGGGGGAGCTGTTCGAGCTCTTCAAGGCCACCATCACCGCGACGCTCGTCCTGGTGGCGGTGACGTACTTCATCCGAGAGCGCTACTCACGCCTCACGCTGGCCATCTTCGTCGTCTACGCCTTCACGCTCATCGCGCTGTCGCGCATGTTCATGCGCCACCTGCTCAGCGAGGTGCGCCGCCGCGGCTACAACCTCAAGTCCATCCTCGTCATCGGCGAGGAGGAGCTGGGCCTGCGCACCATCGAGACGGTGGAGAGCCACCGCGAGCTGGGCTTCCGCGTGACGGGCGTGCTGGCGCTCAAGGAGGAGAAGGTCGGCCAGTGGGTGGGCGGCGTGCGCGTCGTGGGCCACGTGGGCCAGGTGGAGTCCTACCTGGACGCCCACCCCGTGGATCAGGTCATCATCGCCGTGCCGCTGGAGGACCAGGCGCGCGTGAAGCCGCTGATGGAACAGCTGGCGCTGCGCACCGTGGACGTCAAGGTGGTGCCGGACCTGTACCAGTACATCACCCTGTACGGCGGCTTGGAGGAGTTCGGCGGCCTGCCCATCATCAGCCTCCAGGGCGACCCCATGGACGGCTGGAGCCGCGTGGCCAAGCGCGTGTTCGACGTGCTGTTCTCGCTGGTGGCCATCGCCCTCAGCGCGCCGTTGATGGTGCTGACGGCCCTGGTGGTGCGCTTCACCAGCAAGGGCCCCATCCTCTACCGCCAGGAGCGGATGGGCATGGACGGGCGGACCTTCCACATCCTCAAGTTCCGCACCATGCGTGTGGACGCCGAAGCCCAGGGCGCCACCATGGCGAGCGCGGTGGACTCGCGCCGCACGCCGGTGGGCACGTTCCTGCGCAAGTACTCGCTGGATGAGCTGCCGCAGTTCTTCAACGTGCTGCGCGGCGACATGAGCCTCGTGGGCCCGCGCCCGGAGCGGCCCGTCTTCATCGAGGAGTTCAAGCGCCAGATTCCGCGCTACCACCTGCGACACAAGGTGAAGGCGGGCATCACCGGCTGGGCGCAGATCAACGGCCTGCGCGGCCAGACGTCCATCCAGAAGCGCATCGAGTACGACCTCTACTACATCGAGAACTGGTCGCTCCTGATGGACCTGAAGATCCTCCTGCGCACCGCGCTGGGAGGATTCCTGTCGAAGAACGCGTACTGACCCGGGCGGGCGGCCCCTTCGCCCCCGCCATGGGGGCGGGGGCCGAGGCAGGCAGGCGTCCAGGGCCGGCGCGCAGGTCGTATTCGCGCGCACCCTCTCATCGGCACCGCGAAGCTGTTTAGACTGCGGGCCGACATGGCCGACAAGCTGGGAATGACGCTGGTCCGCAAGGGCCTCCTGACGCAGGCGCAGCTCGATCAGGGCATGAGCGCGCAGCTCGTGCACGGAGGCCGGTTGGGCTCCCGGCTCGTGGAGCTGGGGTTCCTCGACATCGAGACGGTGGCCATGGTGCTGGGGGAGCTGACCCGCGCACCCGTCGCGATGGAGGCGGACTTCGAGGCCGCCACCGAGGCGACGCTGAAGCTGCTCACCGAGGATCAGGCGGAGAAGCACCAGGCGTTCCCGCTCGCGGTGGAGGGCCGGCGGCTGAAGGTCGCGCTGGCCAATCCGCTGGACCTGCAGACCACGGACGCGCTGGGCTTCATCACCGGCATGCGCATCGTGCCGTACGTGGTGCCGGAGCTGCGGCTGTACCACTACCTGAACCTGCGCTACGGCATCGACCGGCCCACGCGTCCGCTGAAGCCGGCCATTCCGCTGCCCGCGCGCCGTTCGGTGTCCGTGGCGGCGGTGGCGCCTGTCGCCATGGCGCCACCGGTGGTCGTGCCGCCACCGGCCGTGCCGCCTCCGCCCGCGCCCGTGCGCGCGGAGCCCGAGGTCGCGGGGATGTTCGGCGGGCTCGCGCCGGGACAGTTCCTCAGCGATGACTCGGAGGAGCAGGAGTCCGACGCGGACCTCGCCGAAGCCGCCATCGTCGGCGAGGAGCTTCCGGACATCGTGATGGGCGAGCCGGTGCGCGCACCGCCCGTGGTGGAGGCGGCTCGGCCTGCTGGGAGCCCTCCGGTGGCGCCGCCCCGCTTGGCGCCACAGCCTCCGGGCATGGTGGCCCGGCAGGGTGGGGTGCCCCCGAATGGACCGGGCGTGTCTGGGCCGCCGGTGGTGCCGGGGATGCCCGTGCCTGCCGCGGCGGCTCCGGGAGTTCCCTCACCTGGGGCGACGCCCCTGGGGCGCGCGCCGGGTCCGGTTCCGCCGGGGGGCGCGCCAATGGGGGCTGCTCCGGTAGGGCCTCCTCCTGGAGTTGGTGGGCCTCCGCGCGCGGCGCCTCCGCCGGGGGCTCCGGGAGCTCAGCCTCCCGGGATGATTGGGCGGAGCAGCCCCGTGCCACCGGGGGCTCGGCCTTCGGGTGTGGGGATTCCCGCCGTGCAGCGGACGCCGCCTCCGGGCATGCCTCCCGCCGCGCCAGGAGCACCCGGGCCGCGTCCGGCGGGACCTCCGGGCGCACCCATGCCGCCGGGGATGGTCCGCGCGGGACCGCCGCCGGGAGCGCCGGGCATTCCGCCGGGAGCGGCGCCTCGGCCCGCTCCGGGCACGCCCGCGCCCGTGATGATGACGCCGGGTGGGGCGGGGCCTGTTCCGCCGGGACAGCGCCCTCCAATGGCTCCCGGGCTTCCGGGCGTCGGTGCTCCTCCGGGGGCACGTCCCATGGGACCTCCCGGGGCACCGGGCGCCGTGCCGCCGAATGTCATGCAGGGCCGCCCGGGGGGGCCGCCGCCTGCGCCGGGGGCACCGCCGCGTCAGGGGCCTCCGTCAGGGGTTGTGCCGACGGTGGCGCCTGGGGCGATGGGCCCCGCCGTGCCTGTTCCCGGTGCGCCGGTGGCGGCTCCGCCGCGTCCCGCCATGGCGGGTCCCGCCCAGGGAGCGACGCATGGCCCGGCGGCGGGCCTGTCGCCCGCGGGGCAATCCGGCCCGCTGACGGCTGCTTCCGGGAGCGCGACTCCTGTCGTGGCCCATGGGCTGGCTGGGGCAACGAATGCGTCTCATGGCGCCGCGCCTCGTGGTCCAGTGAATGCCCCTCAAGGCGGAGCGCAGGCCCCCGTGCCTCAAGGCGCGTCGCTGGCAAGGCCTGCCGCGAGCGTGTTCGCGAATTCCTCCGAGGGAGTTCCTCCGGCAGGGACTGCCCAGGACGTGGCGGGAGCTTCAATTCCTGCCATGGAGCCGTCGTCGGTTGGGGCCCAGCCTCTCGCGGCCCGACGCCCGTCCGGCGTGACCCAAGCGGTCGCGGCGGCCTCTCCAAGCGCGCCTCCCGCGGCCGCCTCCGCCGTGGAGGGCCCGGCCGCCACCGCACTGGTGGCGGGGCTCGGGGGCGAGTGGGCGGATGCCTTCGCGGACACAGCCTCCTCGAAGGAAGCTGCTCCGGACGTCCAGGTGCTGGCCGCCGCCACGGCTCAACCGTCCCAGACCTCATCACTGTCCGAGCCGGTGCTGGACGCCGACCTTGCCGACATCGCCGACGTCAGCCCGAGCCCCGAATCCGTCGAGGCCGCGGCGCCAGTCGCGGCCGCCGCCGAGAAGGCTCCCGAGCCCGCCGCGGTCCTGACCGGAGATGATCTCTCTGATGACGACATCCTCGGTGACGCGGACGCCGTGTCCGAAGAGCCAGCCGCCACGGCCGAGGCCTCGGACATCCTTGATGTCGACGACGTGATGTCCGCTGAGCCTCTCGAGGCCACCAAGGACGACCACGCGGACGCGGACGTGCTGTCCGCCCAACCGCTGGAGGTGACTGAAGCGAAGGACGTCCTCGAGGCCGAGGACGTGCTGTCGGCGGATCCGGTGGGGGCCAAGGAGGCCAAGGACGTCCTTGACGCCGGGGACCTGCAGTCCGCCGAGCCTCTGGATGCGACCGAGGCCACGGATGTCCGCGCCGGAATGGACGCGCAGCCCGCTGAGCCGCTTGCTGCCACTACGACCAACGACGTCTCGTCGGACGTGGACCTGCTGTCCGCCGAGCCACTGGAGGCCGCTGAAGCGAAAGACGTCCTCGAAGTCGTGGACGTCACGTCCGCGGAGTCGGCGGAGCTCCTGACCGCCGACGCTTCGGACATCCTCGATGTCGAGGACGTGACGGCCGCTGAGCCGCGGGAGGCCCAGCCGACGCTCGAAGCGGATCCGATTCCCGAGGCGGAATCCGTCTGGGATGCCGCGCCCGCAGCATCGACGGCGGACGCGACGGACGCCCCTGCGAAGGAGTCCGTTCCGGCACCCGCCGCCACTGCGGCCTCGAAGGTCGACGAGATCCCCAAGGCAATGGAGTTCGAATCCGCTCCGGAGCCGCCCGTCTCTGTCGAAGCCGTGAGTCCGGAGCGCCACTCCGTCGAGGCGTCCGCCTCCACGCCCTCCACTGAAACGCCCGTCGCACCGGAAGCGCCTGGGATGGCCGCACCGGCCACGCAGGACGCCGAAGCCGACGCACTCGAATTCAGCCTGGCGGGAGATTCGCCAACGCAGTCCGCGTCTCCGGAAGCGGAGTCCTCCGAGTCCTGGCAGGTCGCCGCCGCACCGAAGGCCGAGGTTATCCCCACCGAGCCCCCGGCACAGCCTCCCAGCCCCACGCCCACCGAGGAGCGCCGAGCCGATATCTCCCCGGAGCACGAGGCCACCCTCATCGCCAGCGCGGAAGCGGCCCCCAAGCCCGAACCGGAGTCCGCCGCTCCGTCCGACGAGGTCCCGACCCCAGCGAACGCCGAAGAGTCCGTGGCCCTACCGAAGCCGCGCCTCGTGGCCGCGCCACCGGCCCCGGTCCGGGACCGGACGCCCATCGCCCTCGACGACCTGTCCTCCTCCTCCGAGGAGCCCATGCAGCTCGCCTCCACGTGGGAGTTCGTGGGCTGGCAGGGCGGTGGGGAAGGGGAGGGCGCCGTGGGGCACAGCGCGGAGACCACCTGGGCGGACCGCGTCGTGGACCTGGACGTCCCCGCCACGACGCCCGTGGCCTCCGAGGACGGCGTGGCCCTGGCCTCCGCGTGGGAGTTCATGCAGCACCCGTGGCAGCCGCAGGCCACCGCGCAGGTGGATCCCGCCCAGTCCCTGCTCGCCGCCGCCAGCGCGTCCACCGACACGCTCGCGGACGGCCCCGCGGTCACCGCGGAGCAGGTCCTCTCCGCGCTCGATACGGCGGACTCGCAGGGCATGGTGGGCAAGGTGCTGCTCGCCTACAGCGCGGGCCGCTTCCGCCGGGCCTTCCTCCTGGGGGACAGCTTCGGGCTCGCGCGCGTGGGCCGCGCGTGGGGGCCGGGCAGCGACCGTCCGGAGGTCTCCGCGCTCAAGGTGGATCTGGACGCGCCGTCGCTCCTCCTGTCGTCGCTCAACGGCCCCAGCCCCAGCGTCTTCAGCGCCCCACAGGCCCCTCAGGATGAGGCCATCTTCTCCGCGCTGTGCGGCGGGTCCGAGTCCCACCTGCTCGTCTTCCCGCTCCACTCGCGCGGCCAGCCCGTGGCCTTCTTCGTCGCCGAGCACGGCCCCGCGCCCCTCGAAGTGGCCATGCTGGAGGAGCTGAGCCGCATCGCGGATCGCGCCGTGGAGATCTGCACCCGCCTCCACCGCTTCCCCTGAAGCACGAAGGGCTCCGGAGCCTGCCAGCCCCGGAGCCCTGCTCTCCCTCAGCAACTCACGACCGCCTCAGCTGCAGCCCGTCGTCGTGCCGCAGTTCGTGCACTTGTAGCAGGCACCGCTGCGCACGGTGATGGCGCCGCACTGGTGGCAGGGCGGTGCATCCGCCTGGTTCAGGTACGTGCTTCGCGAGTTCATCGCGGACAGCTGGAGCGTCCCCGCCTGGGCCGGCACCGCCGCCTGCGTCACCGGCTCCGGACGGGCCGCCTCCACCGGCGTCACCTCCACGTCGTCCGCGCAGGGCTCCGTGGGCAGGAACTTCAACGACAGCCACCGGAAGATGTAGTCGGTGATGGACTTCGCGATGGGGATGGCCGGGTTGCCCGTGAAGCCGCTCGGCTCGTAGCGGGTGTGGCAGAACTTGTCCGCCAGCACCTGCAGCGGCACGCCGTACTGGAGCGCCAGCGACACGCTCGTGGCGAAGCTGTCCATCAAGCCGCTCACCACCGAGCCCTCCTTCGCCATGACGACGAAGAGCTCACCCGGCGTGCCGTCCTCGTACATGCCCACCGTCAGGTAGCCCTCGTGGCCACCGATGGAGAACTTGTGCGTGATGGACTGCCGCTCATCCGGAAGCCGGCGGCGCAGCGCCTTGGGCTCGGGCGTCACGGCGGGGGCGGGCTCGGCCACCGCGCGGCGGGCCTCCGGGGCCTTGTCCTGCGACGTGTTGAGCGGCTGCGTGCGCTTGCACCCGTCGCGGTACACCGCGACCGCCTTCAGGCCGCTCTTCCACGCCTCGATGTACGCCTTCTCGATGTCCTCCACCGTGGCGTCATTCGGCAGGTTCACCGTCTTGGAGATGGCGCCGGAGAGGAACGGCTGCGCCGCGGCCATCATCTCGATGTGGCCCATCCAGTGGATGCTGCGCTGGCCCTTGGACGGCTTGAACGCGCAGTCGAACACCGCCAGGTGCTCCGGCTTCAGGTGCGGCGCGCCCTCGATGGTGTCGTGCTTGTCCAGGTACGCGATGATGTCCTGCGCCTGCGTCTGCGGGTAGCCCAGCTTCTCCAGCGCCAGCGGCACCGTCTGGTTGACGATCTTCAGCATGCCGCCGCCCACCAGCTTCTTGTACTTGATGAGCGCGATGTCCGGCTCGATGCCCGTGGTGTCGCAGTCCATCATGAAGCCGATGGTCCCCGTGGGCGCCAGCACCGTCACCTGGCTGTTGCGGAAGCCGTGCTCCATGCCGCCCGCCAGCGCGTCGTCCCACGCCGCCTTCTGCGCCGCGTGCAGCTCCTCGCTCACGCCCGACACCGGCAGCTGGTACGCCGCCTTGCGGTGCTTGCGGATGACGCCGAGCATGGGCTCCGCGTTGTTGCCGTAGCCCGCGAACGGGCCCTGCTTCTGCGCGATGCGCGCGCTCATCGCGTACGCCTCGCCGCACATGAGCGAGGTGATGGCCCCCGCCAGGTTGCGGCCGGCAGGGGAGTCATAGGGCAGACCGGACGCCATCAGGAGCGCGCCCAGGTTCGCGTACCCCAGGCCCAGCGGACGGTAGTCGTGGCTGTTCTTCGCGATGCGCTCGGTGGGGTAGCGGCTGAAGCCGACGATGATCTCCTGCGCCAGCAGCACCACGTCCACCGCGTGCTTGAAGGCCGCCACGTCGAAGCCACCCTCCAGCGTGCGGAAGTGCATCAGGTTCAGCGACGCCAGGTTGCAGGCCGAGTCATCCAGGAACATGTACTCGGAGCAGGGGTTGGACGCGTTGATGCGCGCCGTGCCGGAGCACGTGTGCCACGCGTTCACCGTGGTGTCGTACTGGAGGCCCGGGTCGCCGCACAGGTGCGCCGCCTCCGCGATCTCACGGAACAGCTCGCGGGCCTTGTACGTCTCCATCACCTGGCCGTCGCGCACCGCGCGCGTCTGCCACGCGCCGTCGCTCACCACCGCCTTCATGAAGTCGTCGGTGACGCGCACGGAGTTGTTGGAGTTCTGGAAGAACACCGACCCGTAGGCCTCGCCGTTGAAGGACGGGTCGTAGCCCGCTTCAATGAGCGCCCAGGCCTTCTTCTCCTCGTTCGACTTGCAGCGGATGAACTCGAGGATGTCCGGGTGGTCCGCGTTGAGGATGACCATCTTCGCCGCGCGACGCGTCTTGCCGCCGCTCTTGATGACGCCCGCGAACGCGTCGAAGCCGCGCATGAACGACACCGGGCCGGACGCGGTGCCACCTCCCGCGAGCAGCTCCTTGCTGCCGCGGATGGTGGACAGGTTGGAGCCCGTGCCGCTGCCGTACTTGAAGAGCATGCCCTCCGTGCGCGCCAGCCCCAGGATGGACTCCATGTTGTCGTCCACGCTGTTGATGAAGCACGCCGAGCACTGCGGGTGCTCCTCCACGCCCACGTTGAACCAGACGGGCGAGTTGAACGCCGCCTTCTGGCGCAACAGCAGGTGCGTCAGCTCCGCGTGGAACGCCTCGCGGTCCACCGCCGACGCGAAGTAGTGCCCCTCCTCACCCCAGCGGGTGAGGGTGTCCACCACGCGCGCCACCAGCTCGCGCACGCTCGTCTCACGCTCGGGCGTGCCGGGCGTGCCCCGGAAGTACTTCGACGCCACGACGTTCGTCGCCAGCATCGACCAGGACTTGGGGACCTCGATGTCCTTCTGATCGAAGACGACCTTGCCGTCCTCGCCCTTGATGCTCGCGCTGCGGTACTCCCACGCCAGCTCGTCCGCTGGGTCCACCCCCGGCGTCGTGAAGAAGCGCGCCACGGTCAGCCCCGTGGAGGCCAGCGCCGCCTTGCCCTTCGCGCGTCCGCCGCCGCGCCGCGGCTCCCTGACCCCCACCACCGGCTTCCCACTCAGTTCCTTCTCCATGACGCCCACCTCCAGATTCACTGAGAGTGCTGATGCAAAGTTTGCAAAACGGCCAACGCCGCGAGATCCCAAAGGATCCGGTGATCACTTCCAGGCATGGGGACGGCAGCGTTGGGATGGTCCGGGATGGGCAGAAGCCAGCGGGCCCACCGCTGGAATCCGGGCCCGGGCCTGACTGCCCACCCGCCGGGCGGGCGGATCCATATGATCGCTGGTGGGGTCCGTCAACATCCCCTGCTCCCCCATATCTAGTGTCCGGGCGCTGCTTACACACTTCATTTGGTGGACATTCTGAGGCGCCCGGATCTGCGTCCAAGGCTGATCTAATAACCCTCGCCCGGGTGGCAACGGCTGCCGTGGCTGGCAACGTATCGTCATGGCCATGCGGTGACCGTCCAGCAACGGAGGGGGCGCGTCCAAGCGCTTGTGATCACTCGCGGATGTTTGCTGTCAGTCCGTGTGCCGAGCGTAGGAGCGCTGTCACGCCTCCGCGACAAAACGGCCGGGGAGGGCCCGGTGGGACGGTCGCCTGCTGAACGGCGGCATCGATTTCGACGCACGGTCGCGTTAGGAGGCGAACCATGCCGCCTCCCTTCCAGCGCCACGTCTTCATCTGCACCAACCGCCGCCCGGACGGTCACCCCAAGGGGTGCTGCGCCACCAAGGGTGGGGAAGAGGTGCGGGCCGCCTTCAAGGAGGAGCTCGACAAGCGCGGGCTCAAGGGGCGCATGCGCGCCAACGCGGCGGGCTGCGTGGACACCTGCGCGTTCGGCGTCTCCGTGGTCGTCTACCCGGAGGGCACCTGGTACGGCGGCGTGAAGGTGGAGGACGTGCCCGCCATCGTGGAGGAGCATCTGGTGCAGGGCCGCCCCGTGGAGCGGCTCCTGATGCCCTTCAACAAGAAGGCGGAGCGCTGAAGGCGCCCTCCGGCCTCAGCGTCGAGCGAGGGCGAGCTTCGCGCCGAACGCGATGAACACGCCGCCCGTCAGCCGGTCCATCGTCTTCATGAAGCCAGGGCGTTGCATGAGGCGGCCCAGCGGAACCGTCAGTCCAATGAGCAGCGCGAACCACGCGGCCCCCAGCACGACGTGAATCGTCGCGAGGAGGAAGGTGTAGGGCGCGACGGGGACGTCCACCGGCACGAACTGCGGCAGGAAGGTGACGTAGAAGACCCCGACCTTGGGGTTCAGGATGTTCGTCAGTACCCCGCGCCGCATCCAGGCCATCGCGCCATGCTGGACCGCCACGGGAGGGACGGCCTTGGTGGCCTCCAGGTTCGAGCGAGGCCTCCGCAGGAGCCCGATGCCGAGCCACACCAGGTAGGCCGCGCCAATCCAGCGGAGCGCCGTGTAGGCGACTCCTGACGCGACCAGGAGCGCGCCCAGTCCCAGCGCGACCGCTCCGCCCCAGACGACACAGCCGAGGCAGATCCCCAGGGCCGCGAACGCCGCCTGCCTCGTGCCTTCGAGGGCGGACGTTCGCAGGACCATGGCCGTATCGACCCCGGGCGTGATGGCGAGGACGCCCGCCGCCACGATGAAGGCCAGCAGTGATTGGGTGACCGTCATGGTCGCTGGACCTTCACCGGGAGCCGGGCATCAGTCGCGGCGCTTGCCCAGCAGGCGCAGGAGCGACAGGAACAGGTTCACGAAGTCCAGGTAGAGCATCAGCGCGCCCACGATGCTCACCGTGGCCGTGCTCTTGAAGCCCGTGTCCGCGTGGAACTCGCGCAGCTTCTGCGTGTCGTACGCGGTGTAGCCCGCGAAGACGAGCACGCCCACGCAGGCGCTCACGAACGACACCGCATCACTGCGGAGGAAGAGGTTCACCACGCCCGAGATGAGCAGGCCGATGAGCCCCATGAAGAGGAACGTGTGCCAGCCGCTCAGGTCCTTCTTCGTGACGGTGCCGTAGATGGCCATCGCGCCGTACACCGCCGATGTGATGAAGAACACCTGGGCGACGGAGCCCGCCGTATAGAGGAGGAAGATGACCGAGAGCACGAAGCCCGTCAGCGCCGCGTAGCCCAGGAACATCACCGCGGCCACCGGACCGGACAGCCGGGGGGCCAGCGTCGACAGCAATAGCACCAGGCCCACCTCCGCGATGCTCAGGCCCAGGTAGTGCTGGGCCGCGAACCGGAGCATGGCCTCATTGGTCACGGTCAGGAGCGCCATCACGCCGGTGAGCGCCAGGCCGGCGAACATCCAGCCGTGCACGCGCGACATGAACGCGCGCTGGGACTCCTGCACCAGGATGTCGTCCACCGGGCTCGTCTGCCCGCCCTGCCACCCACCTGAAGTTTCCCACGCCATGTGTTTCGTTTCCTTTCGGGCCGGGGCCACCTTCGCCCCGGCATCTCTTTAACGAGGACCCCTGGAGGACGCCTTAAAGGGCCTTCCACGCCACCAAAAGCTTCGACGCGACGTCCGTCGTGATGAGCGGCAGCACGCCGCCGCCGCCCACGATGTTGACGATCTCCGACATGGACCCACGGCACACACCGCCCCACGCGGGCTGCTTCGCCAGTCCAACAGAGGCATACGCCGAGTAATCCACGAAGAAGGACGTGGGCAGCACCTGGTTCGTTCCGCAGAGCAGGTGGTCCTCAGGCTGCGTGTCCACCACCTCCTGCACCACGAAGCCGCCGCCCTGCGTGTCCGTGGCGGCGTGCTCGCACAGCTGGGCCCACGTCTTGGATTCACCGTAGGCGCCCTTCACGCGCTCCTCGTAGGGCACGGTGCCCACCGAGCGGCCCAGGAACACGGCCTTGCCGCCGTAGTCCCACGCGCGCTTGAGCACGAAGCGGGCGGGCTCCGCCGCGACGCGAGCCACGATGTCGTCCACCTTCGCGCCATCGGGGCCCACGCCGGGTCCGTGGCGGAAGGGACGCGTCCACGGCACCGACGCGCGAACCGCCTCCAGCTCCTCCGGCGTAAGGCCCGCGCGCTCCGCGAGCGCCCCGTCCGTCACCGCCTGCGACAGGAGCGCGAACGTCGTCTTCACCTCCACCTGCGAGGCGGGCGGGTTCAGGAACACGGCCTTCTTGCCCGGGACGACGCCGAGGAAGTCCTCCACCCACGGGGCGGGGTTCTGCTCCAGCCGGCGCACGAAGAGGTGGCGGTAGACCAGGTCGTACTTCTTGCCGTTCACCGTGAAGGCGTCGTCGCCGGACACGTCCTCCGGGTGCACCACGTCCGCGTCCGCGCCGAACTCGCGGAAGCGCTCGCACAGCCAGCGCAGCTCCGTGATCTGCGCGTCGTTCTTGCGGCAGAGCAGCGCCACCGTGTCCGGCAGCTTCCCGTTGCGCTCGGCGGCATAGCCATCCAGGAGCCCGCGGTAGAGCGCCAGCGCGTTGTTGCCGTTGAGCGTGAGCAGCGCGGGGATCGCCTTCTCCGGGTAGCGCAGGTGCCGCGCCACGACTTCGATGAAGGTGCGCGCCGCGATGTCCGAATAGCCCTGCATGGCCGGGATGGTGGCGTTCACCTCCAGCGCCCAGGGCTGGCCGCCGGAGACGAAGTAGTCCACGCGCGTGGTGGCCAGCCTGCGGCTCGCCTCCCAGGTGGACTCGGCCAGGCGGCGCTCCAGCGGAGACAGGGCGCCCAGGAGCACCTCCGCGTCCGGGCCTCCCAGGATGGCGCGCGCCATCTTCATCGTGGCGGAGGCCAGCTTCGCGGACAGCAGCGCGCGGCGCTTGATCTCCTCCGCGTCCAGGATGACCGGCGTGGCGGTGATGGGGATGGGCTGGGTGCTGCCATCCGGCTTCGTCACCGCGAGGCCGCGCTGGTAGGCGGTCCTCGCCAGTTCCGGTCCGAAATAGTGTGCCTGCCTGCGCAGGACATCCATGAGCTCGTGCACGCGCGGGAACCTACGACCCCGGAGGCTCGGGGGTCCACCACGCGAAGCGCGCGCCGCCGGGGGCTTGTGTCCGCCACCTCGCCCTCCATACCAGGGCAGGTGCGTCCCGGCTTGCACCGGGCAGGGGAGGTCGCTTAAAACAACTCAGTTGCTTTTCGAGATTGAGTGGACGTGAGCCGCCTCCATCCCCAGCTCAGCACCCGTCGCTCCCTGCCGCGCCTGTTGGCGCTGCCGTGGGTGCTCGTGTGCGTGTTGGTGTATGTGGGCAGCGTGCTCCACTTCGCGCTCGTGCAGCACACCACGTGCCTGGAGCACGGGGACGTGATGCACGTGAGCGACGTCTCCCATGACAGCCCGTTGGAGGAGGAGCTCTCCTTCGACGACGCGCGCGTGGCGAAGGCGCCGGTGTCGAAGGCCGCTCCCCACGGTGGTGAAGCCCACTGCCACCATGCCTTCTTCCGCCGTGAGGCCCCGCCTCCGGCCGAGTCCGCGCCTGTCCTGGCCGCGGTCTCCACGCGCTCCAGCCCGGCGCTGGCGGTGTTCCGCTTCCACGCGGCGCCCGTCGCGCTGTTGAGGCTCGCGCCCAAGTCGTCGCCGCCGCGCGTCTAGTCTCCGCCGTCGAAGCCCGCCGTCCCGGCTCCAGGTGTTCGCGTGGAGCAGGGTGCGCCGTGGCCACCGGAGTCCGGGTCGTGCGCGTTCCTGTTCGCTGAACGGATCCGCCGCACGCACGTGGATTTCCCCGCCACGCGCAGGGGCGCGCGCTTCGTGCCGCGGTCCCGCCTTCCAGTCCCATCCGGTCCTCCACGGACGCTCCTCTCACGGGAGCGGTGCGCGCGGGGCCATGCGGCTGGAGTTCCCGCAGTCCATCCCCCCGTGTTCCAGGAGTCCCATCATGAAGAAGAAGCTTCTGTCCGCCCTGCTGCTGTCCACCGCCCTCCTCGCCGCCGGTTGCGGTGGTGACGACGCGGAGGAAAACCACGTCGACGAGGAGGGCTGCGAGCACCTGCAGAAGGGCCCCGGCGTCGCCGTCACCGCCGCCGCCAGCGGCGCGGGCCCGGCCGTGAGCAACGACCACAAGCGCTACGACATCGCGCTGGCGGACGTCGCTGGGGGGAAGGGCGGCGCGGTGTCCTTCGCCGTCTCCGATGCCACCGACTACGTCCTCTACACGAGCGCCACTGTGCCGGTGAAGGTCACCAACGGCAGCGGTGTGGCGGTGGAGTTCGAGGAGAGCGCCACCAGCTCCCCGCTCTGCACGGACATCCAGGGCCGCTACGTCGTGCCGCTCACCGTGGGCACGCACACGCTCACCTTCGGGCCTTCGACGCTCTCCTCCGTGTCGCTCGTCATCGAAGAGGCGGGCGCGCACGACCACGACCACGGCTGATCACCCTGTTGCGAAGACGGCCGCTTCCTGGCGGACCGAGAGGCGCCCCATGTCCAAGGTCTCTTCTGGCAGTGCCAGTCCTCTTCTCCCCTGCGACGTGCGCCGCGACGGCGACCGTCTGTTCGACGTGGCCATGTGGTGCCTGGGCCAGGACGTGCGTTGCCCGGACGGCAACGTGCTGCTCCGGTATGGCCTGGTGCGCGAGGCGCGTCCGCCGGGAGTGGAGGGTCAGAGCGCGTATCAGGGGCGGCTCCTGGACGGGGGGCGCCTCACGCTGTGGGGCTTCGGCGCGCTGTGCGAGTCGTGCGGCGCCGCCATCTTCGTGCCGCGCGATGGCTTCGTGCCCCGGTGGGTGGAGGGCGCGTGTGGCAAGGCCTTCCGCGTGGACGATGTGGGCGTCCAGAGGGACGCCGCCACGGGCCCGGAGCGCACGGCGGCGCGGGCGGGGCTCGCGCGGCTGGCGGACTGGCTCGCGGAGTACGAGGCGTGGGTGGCCCGCGACGTCGGCCTGGCCTGGCGGCGCGAGTGCCTGTCGGCGCGGCGCAAGGCATCACCGATTGCAGCAGAAGAGCTGTCCAACGCCTGGAGGCGGCTGGCCGTGCGGGTGCGCGCGACCGACGCCTCCGTCAACACCCATGCCGCTCCACTGGTTGGAGCGTGAGGAGGACACCATGCTGGCACGTCTGTTCCGAGCCGATGTCCCGTCCGTCCACTCCCACGTCGCGTGGGAGGACCTGCCGGACGAAGCCCTTCCCACGCCGCCGCTCATGGACGGATTGGGAGACGCGCACCTTCCCGTGACGACGCGGGTCCCCCTGGCGCAGGCGTACTTTGATCAGGGCCTGCGCCTCCTGCACCTGGGCTGGGCGCTGGAGGCCCGGCGCGCCTTCGCGGAGGCCGCGCGTCAGGATTCATCCCTCGCCATGGCGTGGTGGGGGCTCGCGCTCGCCCGCGGTGCGGGGCAGCGCTTCAGCCCGGACCGCGCGGCGGCCATCCGCAAGGCGCTGACACTGGCGGAGGGCACCACCGACATGGAGCAGCGGCTGGTCGTCGCGGCCAGCCTCCTCGCGGACAAGGGGCCCGCCAATGGCAGACATGCGTTCGTGCGCGAGATGGAGTGCCTCATCGACCGCTTCCCCGAGGAGCCCGAGCCGCGCCTGCTGCTCGCGGGCTTCCTGCTGGACGGGTACGAATCCGACGGGCGTCCCGGACAGGGACAGCCGTACGCGCAGCTGCTCCTGCGCGAGCTGCTGCGCGCGCACCCGCGCCACGCGGGCGTGCACCTGGCCTGGCTGCACGCATGGCTGCCCAGCGCCCGGCCGGAGATGGCGCTGGAGAGCGCGGAAAAGCTGCCGTCGCTCGTGCCCGCGGGAAGTCCCGCGCTGCTCGCCGTCGGACGTCTGCTCCTGCGCCTGGGCAAGGCCTCGGAGGCGAACCGCGTCCTGGAGGCAGCGGTGGCGGCGGACGACGCGTACCTCGCGCGGGAGTCGCTGTCCCTGGAGGTGGCTCCGAGCGCGGACACCGCCCTGCGCCTGCTGAGCGAAGGCTGCGCGGAGGTGGGGCAGTACCGAGGGGCACAGGCCTGGGCGCGCAAGCTGCGGCAGCGCGTGGAGGACTCGGGAGGTCAGCCGCAGGCGGTGCTCTTCGCGGCCACCACGCTCGTCGCCGCGCACCTGCGCTTCGGTTTCAATCGGGCGGCGGCGGAGGTCCCCATGGAGCTCGGGGACAGCGCCACCGTCGCGGAGGCGGGGCTGCGCGACGGCGTGCGCCTCTACACGCGAGGCGTCTGCGCCCTGGAGACGGGCCGGCTGGGCGACGCGGAGCGCGCGTGCGGAGCGCTGGATGCGCTGGTCCTCACCCTGTCGGAGGCGCCGCGTTCGGAGGGGCGCGCGCTGTGTGCTCGCGACGTGGCGCGCACGGTGGAGGTCGCCGCGCAGGAGCTGCGGGGCACGCTGGACGCGCGACGGGGAGACTGCGGCCGGGCGGAGGCCGCGCTCACGCGGGCGCTGCGCCTGGAGCGTCGCCTGCGCCCCGTGGGCCCCGCGCTCTTCTGCCGGCCGCCCCGTGAGACGCTGGCCCGCGTGCGCTTGCGCTCCGGCCGCGAGGAGAAGGCTCTGGAGCTGGCGCTGGAGCGCGCCGGGGAGCGGCCCGGCTGTGGCCACTGCATGCTCCTGGTCGCGGAGGCCCACGTCGCGTGCGAATGCATGTCCGAGGCGGAGCACGACTTCGCCGTGGTCCTGGACCTGTGGCGCGACGCCGACCCGCACCTGCCGGGCCTGCAACGCGCGCGAGGCTTCAAGGCCCGGGGCCACCGGGGCCGGACCGTCGCGCTCCGTAGGGTGCCGGATGCACCGGTGGACACCGCGCACGGCCCTCGGGGCGGGGGAGCGACCTGGACCGTGCACGGACGCTGAGGGGGCACGCCGCCGCGCTTGACGCAGGCGCGGCGTTCACGTCACTTGGGCTGCATCCGCCAAGGAGCCGCCCCATGCCGTCGTTCCGCCTGAAGCCCGAGCAGGCCGCGTTGCTCGTCGTCGACATCCAGGAGCGCCTGTGCGCCGCGATGGAGCGCGACGCCCTGGACCGCATGCTCGCGCGCACCGGCGCCGCCGTGGAGGGCGCGAGGGCCCTGGGGCTGCCCGTCATCGTCACGGAGCAGTACCCGCAGGGGCTGGGCCGTACGCACTCGCTCCTCAAGCTGCGCCTGGGGGACTTCAAGCCGCTGGAGAAGCTGGAATTCTCCGCCGCCACACCAGACGTGCTGGCGCTGCTGGGAGACCGCAAGCAGGTGCTGATCACCGGCATGGAGACGCACATCTGCGTCTTCCAGACAGCACGCGACCTGGCGGACAGCGGACGTGAGCCGTGCCTGCTCGCGGACGCGGTGCTGTCCCGCGCGGAGGAGGACCGCCGCGTGGGCCTGGAGCTGTGCCGCGACGCGGGCGCGCGCATCCTCACCGTGGAGTCGGCCCTGTTCGACATGCTGGGCCGCGCGGGCACGCCCGAGTTCAAGAAGGTCTCCGCCGCCGTCCGCTGAGGAGTCCCGGACGACGGCGGCCCTCTTCGCTCATGCCCTGCGCTGGAAGGGCAGGCGCACCAGGCGCACGAGCATCATCAGCAGCACCAGCACCCCGGACAGGACGGTCTGCGAACCGCCCACCGGGAAGTCGTAGAAGTACGCGAACAGGTATCCACCCGCGCCCGCGATGCCGCCCAGCACGGTCGCCGTGAAGAAGGTCCACGGCAGCCGCAGGTCCAGCACCAGCGCGGCGATGGCCGACAGCGTGGAGAACGCGAAGACGGGCAGGGCGCCCAGCGCCCGCGCGGACACGCCCACCATGATGCCGATGGACACCATCAACACCGTGTCCAGCAGCTTCACCGGCAGCCCCTGCACGGTGGCGCCCACCCGGTCGAAGCTCACGAAGGCGATGCCCCGGAACCACCACAGGTGCAGCGCCATCAGCACCGCGCCCGCCACCGCCACGGCCTGGAGTTGATCGGGCGTCACCAGCACCGCGGTGCCGAAGAGGATGCCCTGGATGTCGTGCGCCTCCTGTGCGATGCGGTCACCCACCAGGATGGCCGCGCCGCCCGCGAAGGCGAACGCGCACCCCAGCAGGCTCTCCCGGGACAGCCGCAGCCGCGCGGGTTCGATCATCAGGAGCAGCGTGGACGCGACCGACAGCACCACCGCGCCCACCAGCGGATCCACGTGCACGCCCAGGTGGATCTCCGCGAAGAAGGCCAGCGCCACGCCCAGGCCCGCGGTGTTCGTCACCGCCGCGCTGACGAACACCATGCGCCGCAGCACGACGTAGACGCTGAGGAAGCCCAGCACGCACCCGGCGATGAGCGCGCAGAGGATGGGGTCTCGGAACAGCTCCCAGCCCGCCTGGAACTGCTCCCACTTCGAGGGTTCAAGCAGGGTTGTTTCCACGGTGGGGTCCCTGGGGCGCGGCGTGGCAGTAGTCGTCGCCGTATTGGCGGCGGAAGGCGGGGTGACAGAACACGGTGCGCGCGTCGCCCATGACGAAGCAGCGGTGCTCGCGGTCCACGAAGAGGATGACGTCGGCGTGCTCGGCGGCGACGGACATGTCGTGGCTCACCACCACCACGCCCAGGCCCCGGTCGTGCGCGAGCGCGCACAGCCGAAGCATCGTCTGCTTCTCCGCCACCGCGTCCATCGCCGCGGTGGGCTCATCCAACAGCACCACGTCCGCCTCGGTCGCGATGACCCGCGCGAGCAGTGCGCGCTGCTTCTCGCCGCCGGACAGGTCGCGGAACGGACGCTTCGCGATGCCGCGAGCGCCCGCCGTGTCGAGCGCCGCCTCCACCTTCTGGCGGTCCGTCTTGCTGGGGACGGGCCGGAGGAAGTTCCACCCGGACAGCCGGCCCCAACTGGTGAGCTCTCGCGCGTGCACGGGCAGCAGCGAGTCGATGGACGACATCTGCGGCACGTACGCGCTGCGGATGTGCGGCCCTGCCAGGCTGATGCGGCCGGAGACCGGAGGAATCAGCCCCAGCAGCGTCTTGAACCAGGTGCTCTTGCCAGAGCCGTTGCGGCCCACCACCGCCACGAACTGGCGGCGGCGCACCACCAGGTCCATGGGCGGCAGGATGTCCTTGCCCCCGTAGCCGATGACCAGCTGCTCGCACTTGAGCAGCGGCTCCCCCGGCTCCGGCGGCGGCACGGCGCGGTGCCCCCGGTCCAGCTCTGTCTCGTGATCACCGTGAGCCACGGCTCACCTCCGCGGTGGGGCTCAGTGCGGCCACCTTCTCCAGCAGCGCGGCGCGCACCGTCTTGTTCGCGGGCGCGTCCAGGTCCACCACGCCGTCGGCGCCCACCGTCACCGCGGACCAGTCCACCGCGTCGAAGAGGGCCGGCGTCAGCTCCAGCTTCAGGCCCAGCGTCACGCGCGGCTCGTTCTCCCGGTCGGACGGGACATCCAGGTCGCCGGTGAGCACGGCCACCGGTGTGGCCTCGTCGCCCGTCATCGCCGCGGTGAAGCGGAAGGGAAGGGCTCCCGCGAAGCGCGCCGGAACGCGGCCATCCCGCACGCGGCCCGTCATGCGCAGGCCCGTGACGGACCAGCGCCCGCGCGACAGCGACGTCTTGCCCAGTTCGCACGCGGGCTCGCAGGTGAGGTCGCGCACCGCGGGCGACAGCAGGTCCAGCTCCGCGTCCACGGGGAGCTTGGCCACCGTGACGGTGCTGCTGCCGCCACCGCCGTTCAGCTCCGCCTCGACGTCCGCGTAGTCCACGAGCGCCCCGTCTTCGCGGTGGCAGTGCCCGCCGTGGCACAGCGTGTAGCCCGGCGGCGGCGAGGACGGATCAAACGTCGTGGAGCCGCCACCGCCGGAGCTGGCCTGCAGGTCGATGCTGCCCAGGCTCACCGCGCCGGCGTCCACGCGCAGCTGGAAGTCGGTCGCGAGCGCCTGGTAGCCATCCCCCGCGTTCCGGCGGGACAGGGGCGTGTACGCGGCCTCGACGGAGGGCTCCAGCACGGCGAAGCCCTCGCCCGCGTCGAACGCGCACCCGGTCAGCAGCGCGACGGGGAGCAGCCAGGCCTTGGAGGGAATGTGCTTCATGGTGTCATTCCCCCTTCCCGGAGAGACCCTTCTCCAGTCGGCCCACCATCAGGTCCATGCGCTGCACGTACGTCTGGCCGGTGCGGAAGTCCGTCCCGCCCGGCAGCGTGACGAGCGCGGCGGGGACCTTGGACGCCACGAGCTTCGCGATGTTGTCCGGGTAGTAGTCCTCCTTGAGGACCAGCTTCACCTGGCTGGACTTGCCCTGCGCCAGCACCTGGGCGACGTGGGACGGGTTCGGCGGGATGCCCGGCTTGGGCTCCAGGAACGCGATCGTCTTGAAGCCCAGCCAGTCCTGCAGGTACGCCGTCGTGCGGTGGTACGCGATGACCGGCACGCCCTTGAGGCCCGCGAGCCGCTTCTCCCAGCCCGCCTGCGCCGTCTGCAGCTCCTGCGTGAACTTCCCGAGGTTGGCCTTGTAGGTGGCGGCGTTCTTCGCATCCAGCTGCGACATGCGCGCCTCGATGGCGACGGCCACCTTCAGGGCCTGCCGCGGATCATAGAGGTAGTGCGGGTTGCCGCCGGGGTGCACGTCGCCCTGGCTGCGGTCCACCTGCCCCGCGGGCACCTCCAGGAGGCTCACGGACCGGGACGCGTCCAGGTAGCCCGGGTTGCCCGTCTGGATGCGGTTGTTGCGCGCGCCCATCTGGAGCGTGGGCAACCAGCCGATCTCCAGGTCCAGGCCCGCGGCGATGAGCAGGTCCGCGCGGTTGAGCGCGAGCGCCAGGTTGGGCTTCGCGTCCACGAAGTGCGGATCCTGAGTGGGCAGCGCGAGCGCGGTGACGTCCGCCTTGTCCCCGCCCACGGCCTTGGCCAGCGCGGCCAGGTCCGGGAGCGTGGCGACGACCTTCAAATCCGCGCGAGCGGGAACGGCGGTGAGACTGACGACTGCGGCGCAAAGGGCCGCGAACAGGCGAAGGGAACGCATGGAAGGGCTCCGGAAGAAGAGGTCAGAACGCATGGGCACCGTGGGCGCCAGTCACGACTTCAAAGGCGAGGAAGGCCGAGTAGTCCGGCGACTCACGCCAGCCCACGCGGTCCGTGGCGGCCTGCAGGCGCAGGCGGGAGAACTCCGTGGGCCAGAACGTCACCGCCGCGGTGATGCGCTGGCGGTTGGAGATCCACTCGGGGTCCAGCGGATCCGTCGCGATGCGGCCCTCCTGCGTCTTCGCGGGCGAGCCGAACTCGTAGCGCAGGCCCGTGGCCCAGCGGTTGGAGAAGCGCCACACCGTCTGCGCGTAGCCGCCCCAGTCGGACAGCACGTCCTCCGGCACCTGCCTGCGGCGGTAGAGCACCTCCGCCTGGAGCACCAGTTGCTGCGCGCTCTGTGACGTGATGGGCCGGAACTTCAAGTACAGGTCCGTGCCATAGATGGTGCTGTGGTTGCGGTAGCCCGTGTCATTGGGGCCCGTGGCGGCGGACAGGCCCCACATGAGCGACAGGTCGTCCGACAGCGGGAAGAACTGCTTCACCGCGCCCGTCAGCTGGAAGTCCAGCGGGGACAGCACGCGCTCGGCGGAGGCGCCGAAGAAGCTGCGCGCGGTGGCCTCGCCGGTCGCGTCCGTGGCGCTGCCAATGACCTCCACGTACCAGGGCAGTGGCGTGAGCCACGAACCCTCCACGCCCAGGCCCCGGTTGCCCTCCGCGCCGAAGTAGCGGCTCATCACGAAGGGCTGATCCACGAAGTCCCACGCGTGCGGGTGCGTGGCGTTGATGCGCCCGAAGCGCGTGAGGAACTGGCCCGCGCGCACCTGGAGGTTCGCCGGCAGGTCCAGCGTGGTGACGTAGGCCTCCTCGATTTCGACGCCGAACTGGCTGAAGACGATGTTGCTGTCGAAGCGGAAGTACGGGTCCACCACCGAACCGATGGACAGCTCCAACTGCTGGAGGTTGAAGCCGTTCCTCGTCGGGTCGTGCCCGCCGCCCTGCAGCGGCTCCTTGCTGGAGAATGCCGCCAGGGCCATGTCCAGGATGAAGCTCAGGTTGAGGAAGTTGGTGCCGCCGGAGATGGCGTTGGGCAGCTTGAGCGGCGTCGTGCCGGAGTCATTCGTCGCGGTGGGCGACGCCGGTGACGTGTCGCCGGATGGACGCGCGCGCGTGCTCGTGTCCGTGCCCAGCGCCCTCTCGATCTCCGCCATCTCCTCGGGGCTCAGCGCCGGTGCCTCCTCTGGAGATTGAGGCGCGGCCGGGGCGGGGGCGTCAGCGGGAGGAGGGGACGCGGTGGAGGGAGGGGTGGACTGCTGGGCCCAAGCGGCACTCGCGGACAGCTGCGCTGCAAGCACGACGGCGAGGGCGCGGGGATTCCTGCGCGGATGGGATGACACGGATGTGGGCTCCTCGAAACCAGCCGTTCGTGGAGCGCATACCCGCGCGCCACGTAACGAACATCGACCTGATGACCTGCTTCACGGACACGACACGCGGAACTACGCGTGCGTCGGAGGCGAGGCCTTGGGCGCGGTGTCGAGGACAGCGAGCGGCGTGAAGGAGCGCGGCGGCGCGGTGGCGGGGTGGTTGCTCTCCACGCACGCCGAAGCGAGGGCGAACACCCCGGCGAAGAGGGCCTCCACCTGCGGGGCGGCCGTGAGCAGCGGGCACGTCTCGTGGTTGAGGCCCGGCGCGTCCGCCACGGCGGGCGGGACGGACGCGACGACGGGGGCGCGCTCGGTGAAGCGGGCCAGCGCCGGATTCGCTCTCCGCGCGTCCTCCTCGAACGTCTGGTGCTGCGGACAGAACCGGTGCGCGTGCTGCTCCACGTGCAGCGCCAGGCCCAGCGGCTGGGCACCCCAGAGCGCGATGAGCAGCATCGCGGTGAGACGGGCAAGGCTGTGGGCGCGCGAGAGCATCACAGGGTCCCGGCTGGCTTACTGTCGGCCCCCAGGAGTGTCAAGGCAGGCAGGGTGCATCCGTCTCCTGGGACTCCCAGCCTCGGACGATGAAGCGGCGCGGCGATTTAACATCGGCACTCGGACCTCCGTCGGGGGCATGCCGCCGAAACAGGACGACACGGGAGCTGTGTTTTCATTCCGGACGTGCCTCCGCGCCGCATCGGTTAGGTTGGGCGCGCATCACCGTCATGTCCCTTCGCGCCAGGAGTTCCGCCGCCCGTGCCTCCCTCCCGCTCCCGCCTCCGCGCCCCCGCCGCCAAGGCCCCGGCCCCTCGCGCCGCGCGCCCCGACTCCGCCGCCATGGCCCGGGCGGTCCGCGACTTCCTCACCGCCGCGGGGCTCGACCTCCAGGACGTGAACCTGGTGGACACACCCACGCGCGTGGCCGACGTGTGGGCCCATGGCTTCCTCGACGGCTACGGACGCACGCCCGAGGAGGCGCTCGGGAAGACCTACCCCGCGCCCGCGGACTCGTCGGGAGAGCTGGTGGTGGTGACGGACCTGCGCTTCCACTCCATGTGTCCGCACCACCTGCTGCCCTTCACCGGCCGCGCGCACGTGGCCTACGTGCCGGGGACGCGCGTGGTGGGCTTCGGACGCATTGGCGCGCTCGTGGACTGCTTCGCGCACCGGCTCATCCTCCAGGAAGACCTGGCGCGGCAGGTGGCGCGCTCGCTTGCTCGGGTGCTGGACAGCCCCGCCACCGCCTGCATCCTGGAGGCGGAGCAGGCGTGCCTGCGACTGAGGGCGGATCACCAGCGCGACGCCGTCACCCACGCGGAGGCCTATGAAGGGCGCCTGCGCCGCGACGGCCCCCTGCGCCGCGAGCTGTGGGCCCGCCTCGCGGCACGTCCAGGTCTGGCGACGACGAGGTCCCCGCGATGAACCCCGCCGCCCAGGCCTTCGAACGGGTGGCGCCCGAGCGCGTCGCGAAGGTGCTGGAGGCCCTGGCGGGCGTGCTGTCCGAAGGCCAGGTGAAGCGCGACGCGGACGCGCTCGACGCCTACTCGCGCGACGAGTCCGACAGCGGCGTGTACCGGCCCGACGCGGTCCTCCTGCCGGAGAACACCGCGCAGGTGTCCGCCATCTTCAAGGCGTGCCAGATGCACGGCGTGCCCTTCACCCCCTGCGGCGCGCGCAGCGGCAAGAGCGGCGGTTCGCTGCCCCTCAAGGGCGGCATGGCGGTGAGCCTGGAGCGCATGAACAGAATCCGCTCCATCTCCAAGGAGGACCTCATCGCGGTGGTGGAGCCCGGCGTGGTGACGGGCGACCTGATGAAGGCGGTGGAGGCGCAAGGGCTCTTCTATCCGCCGGATCCGAACTCCTGGGAGTTCTGCACGCTGGGCGGCAACGTGGCGGAGAACGCCGGCGGCCCGCGCGCCCTGAAGTATGGCGTCACGCGCGACTACGTCATCGGCCTGGAGTGGGTGATGCCGGACGGTGAGGTGCTGCGCGTGGGCCGGCGCACCATCAAGGGCGTGGCCGGCTACGACCTGGTGGGGCTGTTCGTCGGCTCCGAGGGTACGCTCGGCGTGGCCACCGAAATCACGGTGCAGCTCATCCCACTTCCCCGCCAGGTGATGACCGCGCTGGTGGTGTTCCCCTCCGTGCTGGACGCGGCGCGCGGCGTCTCCGCGGTGCTCGCCGCCGGCATCCTGCCGCGCTGCCTGGAGCTCATCGACGAGGTCGCCGTCCAGGCCATCGTGCACCGGGGCAGCTTCCAGTTCCCTCCGGACGCGGGCGCCGCCCTCATCGCCGAGGTCGACGGCAACACGTCCGAAGGCGTCTTCGCGGAGCTTCAGCTGTTGGGGGACATCTGCAACCAGCACGGGGCCACCCAGACCCTGGTGGCCCAGGACGATGGTCAGCGCGAGAAGCTCTGGGCCGCCCGGCGGGTCATCTCCCCGGCCCTGCGCGCGCTCAAGCCCGCGAAGATCTCCGAGGACATCGTGGTCCCCCGCTCGAAAATTCCCGACATCATCGAGCGGCTGAAGCGGATGGGCGAGGAGCTGGGGCTCACCGTGGCCACGTATGGCCACGCGGGCGACGGCAACCTGCACGCCAACATCCTGTACGAAGGTCCCGCCCAGCGTCCCCTTGTCGATGAGGCGCTGAAGCGCATGCTGGTGCTCACCGTGGAGCTGGGAGGCACCATCACCGGCGAGCACGGCGTGGGGCACGCGAAGCGGGAATATCTGGCGCTGGAGCAGTCGCCGGAGCTGCTCGCGCTGCAGCGCCGTCTGAAGACCTTTTTTGATCCATCAGGCCTGCTCAACCCGGAGAAAATCTTCCCCGCGCTCAAGCGTTGAAGCCTTCGTGGCCGGAAACGTAGGTGCTGTCCCACCCGTCGCGTCGCGTGCTTCCAAAGGCCCGGAAGTGCGAGTGCGTGACGGCCTTTTGACAAGGGCAGGCGGTCGAAATGCCCTTCTTGGAAGGAATGCGAAACCCTTTCCGCCGTTGCGCGTCCTAGTGACAGGTGGACGCGGTTCGTCGGGGGACACATCGCGTCCGGCAGTTACGAACGGAAGGACGGGAAATCATGGCCAACTCGACGAAGTACGCGGCAGAGGGCCTTTCGCATTACCTGCGTCACCTGGGCGGGCACCAGCAGCTCACGCGTGAACAGGAGTACGAGCTGGCCCGCCAGGCCCGCAAGGGTGACGAGAGCGCCCGACAGACGCTCGCCAGCTCCAACCTCGCTTTCGTGGTCGCCGTGGCGAAGAAGTTCGCCAACCGCGGTGCCCGCCTGGACGACCTCATCCAGGAAGGCAACGTGGGCCTCATGAAGGCCATCGAGCACTTCGACCCCAAGAAGAACGTGCGCTTCGCCACCTATGCCGTGTGGTGGATCCGCGCCTACATCACCCGCTACCTGAAGGACAACCGCAGCCAGGTGCGCGGTGGCGAGGCCGAGCGCGGCAGCATGGTGGACTTCTCGCTGGACGCCACCATCGACGAGGAGGGTGAGACGACCTTCCTCGACCGGCTGGAGGACGGCGGTCCCTCGCCGCAGGAGTCGTTCCTCTCCCGCGAGCAGGACACGGAGATCCAGGATGCCCTGGCCAAGGTGCGCAAGCGCATCGGCGACCTGGGCTGGGACATCCTCCAGGAGCGCCTCACGCAGGACAAGCCGCTGACGCTGGAGGAACTGGGCCAGCGCTGGGGCGTGTCGCGCGAGCGCGTGCGCCAGGTGGAGCTCAAGACGAAGAACTTCCTGGAGCGCTACCTCGTCGCCTTCAACGAGAACGAGGAGCATCCGGCCACGGCGGTTGATGCCGCCTGAAGCGCGGGCAGGGACTGTTGCACCGGCGACGGGGTTTGGCGGGGTGTTCGCACCTTGCCTGCCCCGTCTTCTTTTTTTGCCGCGCTGCGTCTTCCGCGTTCGGTTGATGGTGAGCGAGCGTGCGTGCTAAGGCTTTTCGATGCGCTTGAAATTGCTTGCCCTTTGGGTGCTTTGGGCCATCCCAGCACACGCTGCGGATCCCGCGCTGCTCGACCAACTCGACGCGTTGTACGCCAAACGCAATGACGCGGACTCCCTCAAGGCGTTGGACGCGGGCCTCTCCGAGGCGCTGAAGGCCGCGCCGGACGACTTCGACCTCGCGTGGCGCAAGGCGCGCATGCTCCAGTGGCAGGCGGACGGCGCCACGGAGAAGAAGCTCAAGATGGTCCTGGGCAAGCAGACCTGGGAGGCGGGCGACAAGGCGGCCAGGCTGCAGCCCGCGCGCGTGGAGGGCTACTACTTCGCCGCCTGCGGCATCGGCTCCTACTCGCAGGCCGTGGGCATCATGAAGGCCCTGGGTGACGGCCTGGAGGGCAAGTTCAACGAGCGCCTGGACACCGCGCTGAAGATCGACCCCACGTACGAGTTCGGCGGCCCCTGGCTGGTGAAGGGGCGATATTTCTATGAGCTGCCCTGGCCCAAGCGCGACCTCGGCAAGTCCGCCGAGTTCTACCAGAAGGCCATCGCCAAGTTTCCGCAGTCGCTGCGCGCGCACTACTACCTCGCCGAGACGCTCCTGAAGGACGGCAAGGCGAAGGAGGCGAGCGCCGCCATCGAGAAGGTCAAGCAGGGAAGCACCGCTTACAACCCCGCGGAGGGGCAGCGCGTGCAGCAGTGGGCCAAGAAGGTGGATGCCGACATCCAGGAGGAGCTCAAGTGAGGGCAGAGAGTCAGGTCACGACGGCTCCCGCGGCGGGCGGGACGCAGGAGCAGAACCTCGTCCAGTTGCTCGTTCAGCGGGCCCAGAACGCCTCCAAGGTAGGCGTCACCCACAAGAAGGACGGGCGCTGGCAGGACGTCACGTACGCGCAGGTGCTGGAGGACGTGAAGGCGCTGGCGGCGGGCCTCATCGCCCAGGGCATCCAGCCCGGGGACCGGGTGGCCATCTTCGCCAACACCAGCCTCCAGTGGATCATCGCGGACCTGGCCATCAGCGCGGCCCAGGCCATCACGGTGCCCATCTACGGCTCCAACACGCCGGATGAGTGCCGCTACATCCTGAACCACTCGGAGACGCGGCTGCTGCTCGTCGACAACGACGAGAAGGACGCCAAGCAGGCGGGCCGCCTGTCGCGCGTGCGCTCCAAGCTCGCGGACATCCCCAAGCTGGAGAAGATCGTCGTCTTCGAGGGCCCCGTCGCCGACGGCGGCAAGGAGCTGACGCTCGCGGAGGTGGTGGCCTCCGGCAAGGGCCAGCCGTTCGCCTCCGAGGCCGCGTTCGCCGAGCGCGTGGCGCAGGTGAAGACGGACGACACCAACCTGCTCATCTACACCTCCGGCACCACGGGCGACCCCAAGGGCGTCATCCTCACCCACGGCAACTGGGCCTATGAAGCGAAGGCCACCCAGGCCATGGGCATGATGAAGCCGGACGACTCCGTCATGCTCTTCCTGCCCCTGGCGCACGTGTTCGCGCAGGTGGTGAAGGCCGCGTGGCTGTCCATGGGCTTCCGCCTCATCATCGCGGAGTCGGTGGACAAGCTGCTGGCGAACCTGGCGGAGACGCGCCCCACGGTGCTGCCGTCCGTGCCGCGCGTCTTCGAGAAGGTCTACAACAACGTCGTGGCCAACGGCTCGGCGGCGCCCGGCATGAAGGGCAAGCTCTTCAAGTGGGCCTTCGGCCTCTTTGACGAGTACGCCGAGGCCAAGGCCCAGGGCCGCGAGTACAGCTCGCTCCAGTTCAGCTTGGCCAAGCGGCTGGTGTTCTCCAAGGTGCGCAAGACGCTGGATGAGAAGCTGGGCGGCAACATGCGCATCTTCATCTCCGGCGGCGCGCCGCTGTCGCGGAAGATCGCCTACTTCTTCGACCTGCTCGACCTGAAGGTGCTGGAGGGCTACGGCCTCACGGAGACGAGCGCCCCGTGCAACGCCAACCGGGTGGAGAAGATCAAGATCGGCACCGTGGGCCCGCCGGTGCCGGGCACGGAGATCAAGATCGCCGCGGACGGAGAGATCCTGGTGCGTGGCCCCTGCGTGATGAAGGGCTACTACAAGAACCCCGCTGCCACCGCGGAGGTGCTGGATCCGGACGGCTGGTTCCACACCGGCGACATCGGCGAGGTGGACTCCGACAACTACCTGCGCATCACCGACCGCAAGAAGGACATCATCGTCACCGCGGGCGGCAAGAACGTGGCGCCGCAGAACATCGAGAACACGCTCAAGACCTTCCCGCTCATCAGCCAGGCGATGGTGGTCGGTGACAAGCAGCCGTACCTCGTCGCGCTCGTCACGGTCTCCGAGGAGCCCGCGCGCAAGCTGCTGGAGGAAAAGGGCATCGCGGTGGGCAGCTACGAGCAGAACTCGCAGCGGCCGGAGATCCGCGCGGCCATCGAGGAGATCTTCAAGAAGGTGAACGCGGAGATTCCTCCGTACTCCACCATCAAGAAGTTCCAGGTGATGAAGGCGGACTTCACGCAGGAGTCCGGCGAGCTCACGCCGACGCTCAAGGTGAAGCGCAAGGTGGCCAGCCAGAAGTACGCCATGCTCATCGACGCCATGTACGCGAGCGGCAAGGGCGGAGACTGACCGTCCCCACCGCCGTGGCCCCCCGTGACCTGAAGGTCGCGGGGGGCATGGCCCCAAAAGCCCGACGCCCGTCCATGGCCGCTTCAAGCGGTCAGGGTACGGGCGTCACGGGAGAACGTCTTGAGGCTGTGATGTCGTCCGACCGGGGCGGGGCCTTCCCGGGCCCACCCGGACGGAGGTCAGGCGTTGTGGCTGGGCGACTTGGCCGCGACGTCCTTGTCCACGGTGGTGGACGCGGACAGCGTGCCGGGCTTCTTGTCGCTGACCTCGTCCTTCTCGTCACCGGAGAAGCCGCGCTTGAAGTTGCGGAGCGCGCTGCCCAGGGACGAGCCGAGCTGCGGCAGCCGCGAGCCACCGAACAGCAGCAGCAGCGCCGCGAAAATCAGAAGAATCTCAGGAAGCTTCAATCCCATGGCTTCACTCCTCACGAAATGCGCGGGGAGCATACCGGTGGGAGGGGGGGCGCGCTAGCAACTCCCGCGTGCAGGGCTCACGCCTGCCAGCCCGCTGGCTGTCCGGCTTCCTCTGGCACCGATAAGGGCAACGTGAGGTACAGGGTGGTCCCGTCCGGATCCACCCGGGCGCCCACCTGGCCTCCGTGAGCCTCCACCTCCTGCCGTGCCAGGAAGACGCGCAGCGGATCCTCCAGCTTGCGCTCACGCAGGGCGCGTGCCTCGCACTGGAAGACGGTGTGGATGTCCTCTTCCGGAACGGACGCCCCCTCGCGGCGCACCTCCACCCGCACCTGGTGTCCCAGTCGCTCGGCGCGCACATGCAGGGACTCGCCCGGCTGCGCGCGCCCCAGCAGGTGGTGGAGGAAGGCCTCCACCGCGTGCTGGATGCGGCCCGCGTCCACGTTCACGTCGGGCAGCTCCGGCAGCGCGTCCAGCACCAGCTCCACGTTGGCGGAGGAGGCGGTGCTCCGCATGCGCTCCACCGCGGCATCCAGGATGGGCAGCAGCGGCTGGCGCTCGCGCTCGCACGCCAGCGCACCCAGGTTCGCGCGGCTGGAATCGAAGAAGTCCTGGGCGAAGGAGATGGCCCGGTCGGCGTTGCGCAGGATGGTCTCCATGTAGCGCTGCACCTTGGGCTCCAGCGGGATGCGGCCGTTGAGCAGCAGCGCCGCGTACGAGCGGATGTTGGCCAGGGAGCCGCGCAGGTCATGCGACGCGAGCGACAGGTAGCGCACGCGGTCCGCCACGCGCTCGCTCGCCTCCGAGGCCTGGGGGCCATCCGGGTCGGCGCTCCAGGGCACCGGCAGCGCCCACACCAGCCGTCCGCCGTCCTCCAGGGGCTCCTCGCCCACCAGGAGGGTGCGCTCGTCGCGCTCCCAGACGTTTCGCTGGCCGTCCCTGCGGTGGAAGCCCGCGGCGGACATCAGCCCGTCGACGCCCGTCGCGCCCGGGGCGGGTGGCAGGGCCTCCAACCCCAGGTAGTCCAGGAGCAGGGGACCGAGCAGGCGCGGCGCCCCCTGGCGGGGCATCAGCGCGAGCCCCGGCGCGGCTTCGTTGCCTCCTCGCGTCTCCCCCGACCACGTCACGCGTACCTCCCCCTGGTCGTCCCTCGAATCACTGGAAGGGTGGGCAGTGACTGTCGGTTTTGCAACGGGCTCCCACGCCGGGTTGACGCCCCTTGATTTCTTGTGCCCGGGGGGCCAGTGATGGTGAAGAATCGTCCCAGGTAGCGGTATCGAGGAGACACCTCTGACCTCGCTCAACGCACAGCATGCTGGCGCACCCGTGGTGCTCGTCGTGGACGACGATCCCGACATCTTGGAAGCCCTGTCGGAGATCCTCGAGGCTGAAGGCTTCGAGATCCGCCGGGCCCGCAATGGCAAGGAGGCCCTGGAGCGCCTGGAGCCGGAGCCTCCCGACCTCATCCTGTTGGACCTGATGATGCCGGTGATGGACGGCTGGGAGTTCGCCCAGCGGATGCGCCAGAAGCCGGACGTGGCGGGCATCCCGCTCATCGTCCTCAGCGCGGACCGCAACGTCGGCAGCAAGGCGAAGGACATTGGCGCGGTGGGCCACCTGGCCAAGCCCTTCGAGCTCAACGACCTGCTGTCGATGGTGCGACAGTCCCTGCGCCCCGCAGTGGACACGTCGCGCGTCTGAGGACGCCGCGCGGTGCCGCGCTTGACCCGGTAGTGGTGCGCCACTACGGTCCACGCGGGCTTGATTCATCAATCAATGCTGCTCAAAAAGGAGCGAGTCATGTCGACCGCGAAGGACATCATCGAGACGCAGATTCCGGCGAAGCTGCAGGCGAAGCCAGAGCTGGCGAAGGAGATCAACGCCATCATCCACTTCGACGTCTCCGGCGACGGTGGCGGCAAGTGGACGCTGGACACCACCAAGCCGGACGGCTGGGTGTCCGAGGGGCTCAACGGCGCGTCGAAGATGACGGTCTCCGTCAGCAACGACGACTTCGTGAAGATCCGCGAGGGCAAGCTGAACCCGCAGATGGCCGCCATGTCGGGCAAGCTCAAGTTCAAGCCGATGGACATGGGCCTCGCCATGAAGCTGGCGAAGCTGCTGAGCTGAGCCTCTGCGTATCGTGTCGTACCGACGGCGCGTCACCCTCGTGGGGACGCGCCGTCTGCATGTCTCCACCTCCCCCTGGAGCCTCCCCTGATGTCCGAGCCGTCTTCCCCTCTCGCCGGCCTGCGGGTGTTGGACCTGTCGCGCCTGTTGCCCGGCCCGTACGCGACGCTGGTCCTGGCGGACCTGGGCGCCACCGTGGACACCGTGGAGGACCCGGACGTGGGGGACGCCACCCGCCACATGCCGCCGCACCGGGACGGGGAGGGCGCGCTCTACTACGGGCTGCACCGCAACAAGCGCTCGCTCACGCTGAACCTCAAGTCGCCGGAAGGGCGTGACGCGCTCCTGCGCCTGGTGACGCGCTACGACGTGCTGGTGGAGAGCTTCCGCCCCGGCGTGATGGACAAGCTGGGCCTGGGCGAGGCGGCGCTGCGCCAGAAGAACCCGCGGCTCATCTACTGCGCCATCTCCGGCTACGGCCAGACGGGGCCGGACCGGCTCAAGGCAGGGCACGACCTCAACTACGTGGCCCGCGCGGGGCTGTTGGGCTACGGCGGAGAGGCCGGCGGCGCGCCCGCGTTCCCGGGCGTCCAGGTGGCGGACATCGGCGGAGGCAGCCTCTTCGCGCTGGTGGGCATCCTCGCCGCGCTGCACGAGCGTGAGCGCACCGGCGTGGGCCGCTTCGTGGACGTGTCCATGACGGACGGCGCGCTGGCGTTCCTCCACCTGCACCTGGCCTCGCGCCTCTTCATGGGGCCGCAGGGCTCACCGCTCCAGCGCGGGACGGAGGCGCTCAACGGCGGATACCCGAGCTACGGGCTGTACCGCACCGCGGACGACCGCTGGCTCGCCGTGGGGGCGCTGGAGCCCAAGTTCTTCGGCGCGCTCTGCGCGAAGCTGGGCCGTCCGGAGCTGCTGGATGACGCGTACTCGGGCGGAGAGGCCTGCTCTCGCGTGAAGGCGGAGCTCACCCGCATCTTCGCGGAACAGCCGCTGGCGCACTGGCGCGAGCAGCTCTGCGGCCCGGAGTTCTGCGTGGAGCCGGTGTCCGAGGGCGACGAGGTCCTGGCGGATCCACAGCTGCGCGCGCGCGGCCTCTTCGTGGAGGCGGAGGACGCGCGGCGTGGCATTCGCGTTACGCACCTGCTCACGCCCCTGCGCATGGGCGACGTCGCGCTGCGTCCACCGCCCACGCTGGGACAGGACTCGCGCGTCATCCTGGAAGACGCGGGTTTCACGGCTGAGGAAATCTCGCGCCTGATTGCATGAATGACGCGTGGAGCGAACGCAGCAGGTCACGTTCGCCCGCGGATCCAAAGTGACCCGTTGCTGATTGACAGCCGTGGAGACACAGTTAGATCTTTCCTGTTTTCAGACAGGGAAATCGACTTTCAAGCCTTGCGAAGGAAGGTCCCCCGTGCCCGACGCGCAGGAGTTCGAGTCCTATATCCGACGGAAGTTCGCTGAAAACGTAGGCATGTCGGAGGGTGAGTTGTTCGCGGAAGACCTGACCCTGGGGGCCGTCTTGGCCCGCTCCGAGCACATGACCAATAGCGTAGACCTGATGGAGGCGTTCGCGCGGACCGCGAACGGCCTGCGCAAGGACCATGGGTTGCGCGTGAGGTTGCCCGTGCTGTCATTGGATACGCCCATGTCGAAGGTGCTCACGATGTTCCTGAACCAGGTGGTCCAGCCGGAAGGGAGCCTCGCGTGAGCTTCCAGGTTCGCATGCCCGAGGACGCGGATCAGACGCTCATCCTTCCTCCGTCGGAGGGCGGGGAGACGGAAGGGCGGCCGTACATCATGACGGAGCTCTACGACGCCATCACCCGGCGGCGCATGTCGCTGGTGGACCTGTCGTGGGAGCAGCAGCGGCTGCACGAGTCGCGGCGCTGGAGCGCGATGGAGCAGCTGGCGCGGGTGGACTTCGCGCGGCTGAGCGAGTCCGACCGGAACATCGTGTGGAACGCGGGGCGCTCCGAAATCACCACGAAGCCGAGCGCGGACCGCCTGGAGCGCCAGACGGACGCGGAGTGCCGCCGGTGGCAGGCGGTGAACCCCACGGTCGCCGTCATCATGCAGGCGTGCGGGACGTGGAGCCGCTATTGGAACGAGGAGGAGGCGCACCACGAGACGGTGTTCAACCGCCTGTCGTCGGTGCTGAAGCTGGAGCCCATCAGCGACACGACCTTCATCGAGTTCCGCAAGGTGTTCCCCGACGACGACATGCTGCGGACGCTCACCATCGTGACGTTCTCGGAGATCCTCGCGGCGGTGAACTACGGCGAGTGCGCGCGGATGACGCAGGACCCGGGCCTGAAGGAGCTCTTCCGGCTGGTGGCCGCGGATGAAGTGCAGCACATGACGTACTTCATCTCCTTCGCCAAGGCGCTGGTGGACACGGGCGCCTACCACGCGAAGGAGGCGTTCGCGGTGGGGCACCTGTTCCTGCGCAGCGGCGGTGAGCTGTTGGGCAGCAAGCGCGAGCGGTTGGAGCAGCGTGAGACGCACGTCAACTGGTGGGACCGGCTGGAGTACCGCGAAGGCCAGTACGCCCCGGAGGCGCTGCGCAAGAAGGAGCAGCTGATGTTCCACGCGCTCAAGCGCATCACCGGCATCGCCGTGGATTCGCGCCAGGCGGTGGAGGACACCTGGATGGAACTCGTCGGGTGCTGATGGGGTTGGGCCACGACCTCCAGGCCATCCCGGAGCTGGAGGCCGTGCGGGCCCTGCGCGAGCCGGACGTGTTCTTCACGGCCGCGGAGCTGGAGCGCTTCGCGGCATCCGTCTCTCCGGAGCAGAGCCTGGCGGCGGGCTTCAGCGCCAAGGAGGCGCTCTTCAAGGCGCTGCCCGCCATCGAAGGCTGGTACTGGACCGACGCCGAGCTCGTTCACGACGCGCGGCACGCGCCGCGCTTCCGGTTCCACGGCGTGCTCGCCGAGCACCTGGAGCGCGAGGGCTGGCAGGTCGCCGTCTCGCTGTCCCACAGCGGCGGGTTCGTTTCGACGGTGGTCCTCGTCACGCGCGCTCCTTCACCTTGAAGTCGCTGCCGCGGCCCTGGCAGCGGGAAGGTCCCTTTCGTGCATTTCGAAGCGTCCTCCCTCACGTTGCGCGTGCGCCCGAACGACCTGGACGTGCTGGGCCACGTGAACCACGCGACGGCGTTGGAGTACCTGGAGGCGGGCCGGTGGGCCTGGCTGGAGCAGCAGGGGCTGACGCGTCGCGGGGCGGTGGTCGCGGTGGTGTCGCGCGCGGAGGTGGACTACCGGCGTGAGATTCCCCCGGGCGAGGTGGTGGTGCACACCGCGCTGGAGTCGCCCGCGGAGGACGAGCTGGAGCCGGACGGCCTGAACTACCGCGCTCGCTTCCGTCAGCGGGTGTTCCTCGCGAGCGGCGGCCCCCCGGCCGTGGAGGCGCTGGTGAGCGTGGCCTTCCTGGACGCGAGGACCCGCGAGCTCGCGTCGTTGCAGCAGTTCCTTCAAGCGTCGCGCGCGTAGGGGAGCCCTTCCTCATGCTCGATGTCATCCAGCGGCTGGAGGCGGCGGATCCTCGGCGCGGCCTGTTCCTCTACGAGGACTTCATCGGGCCGCCGGAGTTCGTGCCCTACCGTGAGTTCTCCGCCCGAGTCGCTGGCGCGGCGGAGCACTTCCGCGCGCGCGGCGTGGCGCCGGGCACGCGCGTGGTGCTGCCCTTCGAGACCTCCGCGTCCGTCATCTTCGCCTTCCTGGGGCTGATGGAATTGGGTGCTTTGCCCCTGTCCGTGAAGCCGTACATCCTGAGCACTCCGAAGGGGCCCTACCGGGACTTCCTCGCGCGGATCCGCGAGCGCTACGGCGCCACGGTCGTGCTGGATGGACCGAGCCTGGCCGGGCTGGACCTGCCCCTGGAGCGGTTGCCGCTGCCGCCGGATGGTGCCAGGGGTCCGGGCGTGAAGCTGCGCGAGGTGGCGCCCGGAGCGCTGGCCTTCGTGCAGTTCTCGTCGGGGTCCACGTCGTTCCCCAAGGGCGTGCCCATCACGCACGAGAACCTGGCCGCGAACCTGCGGATGATCACCCGGCACGACGGGCGCACCTCCGAGGACCGGGTGACGAGCTGGCTGCCGCTGTACCATGACATGGGGCTCATCGGCGGGCTGCTCACCTGCCTCATGGTGGGCAATGATCTGATCCTGTCCCAGCCCGCCGCGTTCCTGATGGATCCGCTGGGCTGGCTGGAGCTCATCTCCCAAGAGCGGGTGATGGGCTCCGTCATCCCCAACTTCGCCATCGACTACGCGCTGAAGTCGCTGAAGGCCGCGGGCGCGGAGGACCTGAAGCGGCTCGACCTGTCGCGCGTGCGAAGCATCTATCTGGGCAGCGAGCCCATCAACATCCCCAACCTGGAACAGTTCCTGGACCTGCTGGCCCCGTGCGGGCTGCGGCGCGACGTGTTCATGCCCTGCTACGGCATGGCGGAGACGGTGCTGCTCGTCGCGAGCGCGCCGCCGTACAAGACCGTGCGCGTCGTCACCGCGCCCAATGGCCAGCCCGCCATCTCCGTGGGCCGGCCGCTCACGGAGTTCGAGGTGCGGCTGCGCGCGGAGGACGGGCGGGTGTGCGGTGAGGGCGCGCTGGGCGAGATTGAGCTGCGCGGCGGCAGCCTTGCGCCGTCGTACTTCCTGGACGACCGGCCCCTGCGTGACGCTGACGGCTTCTACGCCACGGGGGACCTGGGCTTTCAGCAGGAGGGCGAGCTCTTCATCACCGGGCGGATCAACGACCGCATCAAGCTGAACGGTCAGAGCTTCTTCTCCGCGGACTTCGAACAGGCCGTCGAGCGGCTGCCCTTCATCCGCCCGGGCCGCACCGCCGTCATCCAGGTGAAGGGCCGCCTCGTGGTGCTGGCGGAGGTGAACGCCCCGTCCGCGCTGGAGCGCCTGGAGGAAAGCCGCGGCCAGGTCTGCCAGTCGGTGCTGGAGCGGGTGGGCGTGAAGCTCGCGTCCCAGGACGTCCACTTCATCCGCTACGGCCAGCTCCAGAAGACGAGCAGCGGCAAGCTCCAGCGCCGCGCCATCACCGAGTCCTACGAACAGGGCCGCATCCGCACCGTGACGCCAATGGAGCTGCGCGCGGATCTGCTCCAGCTGCGCGCGCAGCGGCTGCTCCTGGGCTCGGTGATGGTCGCGCGGCAGCGGGGGGCGCAGATGGATGGCGTCCGGGCGCGCGGTGCTCCAGCGGCTGAGAGCCCGCCGCTAACGTCCCTGCGCGGAGGCCCACGAATCCCAGCCGCGCGCCGCGTGGCACGCATCACCCACCAGGTCCAGGGCGAGCTGGGGCTGCGTCCGGGACAGCGCCTCCGTGTCTCGGAACGCGCCCGTGGCCTCCAGCCGGAGCGTGGCGTGCTCCAGCGCGGCCTTCGCCTCCGCCACCGCGCGGGCCTGCGCGGGCGTGGGCCTCCAGCCTGTCTCATCCCGGTAGCGACCCAGCGCCTCCAGGAGGTGGCCGTAGAACTTCACCATCTGCACCAGCACCGGGACGCGGTACGCGGGCGCGGCGGCGAGGGCGGCCTCGTACTGGCGCGACTCCGAACCCAGCCGGTACACCAGCACGTCCACCTGCGCGTCCAGCCGCGCGCCCCATGCCTTGCGCACGGACGGGAAGCGCGCCCAGCCCGCGACGGCCTGGAAGAAGTGGAGCCCGCCACACGGGTGCGCGTAGATGCCCTGCTTGTTCTTGGGCACCTGCGGCAGGCCCGCCTTCATGCCCTGCATCAGCTCCGCGTTCGCGGACTCCAGCGTGGCGAGCGCCGTGTCCATCACCGCGTCGATGCGCACCGTCTCCCCGGCGCCGTTGACGAACGAGCCCCCGGGCTCCAGCACGTGCGACAACGCGTCCAGCGCCCACGCGCCATCCGGCGATGTGGCGAGCTCGGGCCGGAAGTCACTCTGGAGCGATGCCACCAGCTCCCGCAGCGTCACCTTGCCCCACGCCGCGGGGAACGCGTGCGAGCGCGGGTAGCCCGCGAGCACGAAGGTCTTCACCTGGAGCGCCGGGTGGGGCTCCACGGGCGTGCCGTCCTGCGTGAAGGCTTCGAAGAAGTAGCGGGCCGCGCCTCCCGCGTCGGGGGACTCGCGGCGCAGGAACCCCGCGACGATGGCGTCCGAGGCCGGGCGGCCATCCCGCGCGCGGAAGGACTTCCCGTCCAGATCCATGCCGTGCGCGAGCGCCCAGGGATGGGAGGGATCCGCCCCGTGCGTGCGGCACTGCGCGTGGAGCAGCGCAGTCGCGGAAGGGACAGCGGGGGAGGGCGGGGGGGCGGCGCTCAGGCCAAGCCCGAGCAGGGCCACGAAGGAGGGGAGCATGGGCGCAGGCAGTGTCGCAGCCCGCGCCCCTCCACGCACCTGCCGTGCCTCGTCAGCGCGGCGGGGCGCTCGCCTTCATGCGGGCGAGCATCCGCTCGATGATGCCGAACAGCGCCTCGCGGTCATCCTCGGAGAGCAGGCCCATCAGGCGGCGGATGCCTGCGTCCGTCATCAGCTGGATGAGGCGGTAGACCTCACAGCCCCGCTCGGTGAGCCGGGCGGTGACGGCGCGGCGGTCCTCGGTGTCCCGGCCGCGCTCCACCATGCCCATGTCCTCCAGGCGGTCCACCACCCCGGTGATGGTCTTCTTGGTGATGCCGATGCGCTGGGCCAGCACCCCGACCTGGATGGGACCGTCCATACCCAGCCACCCCAACGCGTGCACCTGCGTCGGGGTGAGCCGCATGTCGTCGCAGAGACTGGCCAGTGGATCCCTCAGGGAGCGGAAGTGGGCCAGCTCCCGGATGAGTCCGATGAAGCGGCGCGAGTCCGGCGTGGACTGGTCCCCTTCCTGGAGCAGGCGATCCATCGCGGCCTTCGCGTCGGAGGCCTCGTCCTTCCCCTCGGAGCGTCCTTCGAGCTCCGAGGGGGACGTGATGGAGGTGGGGCGGCGCATCAGGCCGTCTCCACCCGAGCCGCGGCGGCGGCAGCGGCCTCCCGCTCACGGTCCTGGTTGGACGGACCGTGCGCCGTGCCCGGGCCACCCGCGAAGCCCGCGTCGTTGCCCTTGCTGCGCTTGAAGCGCGCGGCCAGCTGATCCAGCAGTGAGTACACCACCGGCACCACGCCCAGCGTGAGGAACGTGGAGGTGATGAGGCCGCCGATGATGGTGATGGCCATGGGCGCGCGCGTCTCCGCGCCGTCGCCCTTCGCCAGCGCCACCGGGATCATGCCGGCGATCATCGCGATGGTCGTCATGAGGATCGGGCGCAGACGGACCGGGGCGGCCTCCAGGAGCGCCTCGTGCGCCGTGCGTCCCTTCTCTCGGACCTGCAGCGTGAAGTCCACCAGGAGGATGCCGTTCTTCACCACCAGACCCATGAGCATGATGACGCCGATGAGCGCGAACATGGACATGTACTGGCCGGTGACGAGCAGGCCGCCAATGGCCCCGATGAAGGCGAAGGGCAGGGACAGCATGATCGTGAACGGGTGGATGAGGCTTTCGAACTGCGCCGCGAGGATCATGTAGATGAGGATGATACCCAGCAGCAGCGCGGTGCCGAACGCGGCCACCGACTTGCCCAGCTCCTTCGCGTTGCCTTCCAGCTCGCCGATGACGCTCTTGGGCAGCTCCGTGGAGGCGTAGTGCTGCATGTAGGAGATGGCGTCCGACAGCGCGTAGCCCTCCTTCAGGTTCGCCAGCATGGTGATCTGCCGCTTCTGGGACTGGCGGTCGATCTGCACCGGCCCTTCCGCGGGGACGATGCGCGCCAGGTTGCGCAGCTCCACCAGCTGCCCGCTCGGGGCACGCACGGCCAGCTGCCCGAGCGCGTCCGCGGAGGCCAGCGTCTCCGGCGGCAGGCGCAGCTTCACGTCGTAGGTGTCACCGCCCTCGCGGTAGTCCAGCACCTTGTCGCGGCCCAGGTATGCGCGCAGCGTGGCGCCCAGGGACGCGGCCGGCACGCCCAGCGTGGCCGCGCGGTCGCGGTCCACCTGCACGTCGTACTGCGGCTTGCCTGAGCGGTAGGTCATGTCCACGTCGGTGAGGCCCGGGTTCTGGAGCATCGCCTTGCGCATCTTCTCCGCGGACTCCGTCAGCTCCTTCCAGTTGTCGCCGCGCAGGTTGAACTGCACCTGCTGCGACCGCGAACCCGCGCCTGACACGGCGGCCACGTCCTGCACCGCCACCACGACGCCCGGGGGCGGCTTGATGACCTGGCGCAGGTAGGCCTTCAGCTCGCTCTGCTTGAAGGCGCGCTCGTTCACCGACTTCAGGTTGATGAGCACCTCGCCCTTGTGGACCTCCTCCTGCACGCCGCCGCCCGCCGTGGTGAACGTGGAGGCGATGCCCGGCAGCGCCTGGACCTGCGCGGCGAAGGTGTCCAGCTGCGCCTGCGTGTCCTGGATGGTGGAGCCGATGGGCAGCTCCACCGTGAGCTTGATGTTGCCGTTGTCCTGCTCGGGGATGAACGTGAACTTCAGGAACCGCATCAGGCCGAAGGTCGCGAAGAGCACCGCCACCGCGACCACCATCGTGATGAGGCGGTGACGGAGGATGCCACCCAGGATCTTCCGGTAGCCGTTCTCCATGCCCACCAGCACCTTCTCCACCGCGGCGGAGATGCCCGTCGGGTGGCCGTGCTCACGCAACAGGCGCGAGGACAGCATCGGCGTGAGCGTCATGGACACGAAGTAGGAGATGAGCGTGGCCACCGCCACCGTGACGCCGAACTGGTAGAAGAACTTGCCGATCATGCCGTCCATGAAGGCCACCGGGATGAACACCGCCACGATGGCCAGCGTCACCGCGAGCACCGCGAGGGCAATCTGTCCCGCGCCCTCGAGCGCGGCCTGCATGGGGGACGCGCCCTCCTCCATGTGACGGACGATGTTCTCGATGACCACGATGGCGTCGTCGATGAGCAGACCGATGGAGAGGGTCAGCGCCAGCATCGTGATCATGTTGAAGGTGAAGCCCAGGGCCGCCATCACCGCGAACGTACCCACCACGGACACCGGCAGCGCGATGGCCGCCACGATGGTGGAGCGCAGGTTCCGCAGGAACACGAGCACGATGAGGACCGCGAGCACGCCGCCCAGGATGAGGTCCTCCTGCACCGCGTGGATGGACGAACGGATGAAGCGCGAGTTGTCCGTCACCGTCTCCACCTGGACGCCGCCAGGCAGGGACTTGTTGATCTCATCCAGCGACTCCTTCACCAGGTCCGCCACCTGCACCGTGTTGGAGCCGGACTGCTTGCGCACCACCAGCGCCACCGCGCTGCGCTCGCCGCTCTTCGCGCCGGAGCGCTGCTCCGCGGGGCCGTCCACCACCTCCGCGATGTCGCGCACGCGGACCGGGGCGCCGCCCGAGCTGGTGATGATGATGTTGCGGATCTCCTCCACGCTCTTCGCTTCGGAGGTCAGGCGCACGATGCGCTCACGGCCGGCGTCCATGCTGCGGCCGCCCGGGACGTCCAGGCTCTGGGCCTTGAGCGCCTGGCTGACGTCGCTGATGGCCAGGCCGTAGCCGCGCAGGCGGTTCGGGTCCACCACGAGCTGGATCTCACGCTCGCGGCCACCGACGATGTCGATGCTGCCCACGCCCGGCTGACGCTGGAGGGCGGGCTTCACGATGTCATCCGCGACGCGCGTCAGCTCCTGCACGGGGAGGGCGCCCGCGAGCGCCAGCGTGATGATGGGCGCCGCGCCGATGTCGAACTTCTCCACGACGGGCGTCTCCACCTCGTCCGGCAGCTTGCTCAGCGTGGCCTGCACGCGGTCGCGCACGTCCTGCGCCGCGATGTCCACCTTGGTGGACAGCTTGAACTGCACGACGATCTGCGAAACGCTTTCGACGTTGATGGACTTGAGCACTTCCACGCCGTTGAGCGTGTTGAGCGCCTCCTCCAGCGGGTCGGAGACGTTCTTCTCGATGGTCTCCGGGTCGGCGCCCGCGAGCACCGTCGTCACCGTGACGACGGGGAAGTCCACGTCGGGGAACTGGTCCACGCCGATTTTCGGATAGGCGAAGAGGCCGAACACCACCACCGCCAGCATCAGCATGGCGGTGAAGATGGGCCGTGAAATGAAGGTCTTGAGCGGACTCATTCAGGATCCAGAAGGAAAGAGGAGGGAAGGGACCGCTACTGCGCCACGCGCACGGCGGTCCCCTCCTTGACGTCCAGCGAGGCGTCGGCGAGCACGCGCTCCTCCGCCGTCAGGCCCTGCAGCACCTTCACGTAGCCCGGCAGCACACGCTGCACGCGCACGTCGCGCTTGCGCACGGTGCCGTCCTGCACCACCCACACGAAGCCCGTCTGGCCCTTGGCGCTGACCGCCTGCGCCGGCAGGAACAGCCCGTTGCCCGCGTTGGCCGCGGCCTTGGAGAAGTCCATCTCCACCAGCGCGCCGGGGCGCAGCGGGTGCTCCGTCTGGCCCACCACGTCCGCCAGCACCTCCACGGTGCGGCTCTGCCCGTCGATGACGGCGCCCACGTTGGCCACCTTCGCCTCGAAGCGCATGCCGCTGGGGTTCACGGTGCCCGGCGTCACGTAGCCCGGCGTCACGTTGTCGATGACGGACTCCGGCACCATCATCCGGACCTCCAGCCCGTCCGTGTCCACGATGCTGAACACCGGGGTGGAGGGCGTCATCGCCACCGAGTCACCCACGTTCTTGTTGCGCGCGGTGATGATGCCGTTGAAGGGCGCCACGATGTTGTGGTCCCGCAGGTTCTCCAGCGCCATCCGGTAGGCCGCGCCGGCCTGCGCCGCCTGGGCCGCCGCCTGCTTCTGGCCGATCTCCGCCTGCTCCAGCGCGTTGGCCGCCACGCCGCCGGACTCGGCCACCTTGCGGGTGCGCTCCAGGGTGCTGGTGGCCAGCTGCAGCGCGGCGTCCGCCATGTCCTTGGCCGCCTTCGCCTGGTCCACCGCGATGGCCACGTTGGACGTGTCCAGCTGCGCCAGCACGTCGCCCTTCTTCACCTTGTCACCCACCCGGACGTTCACCTTCGCCAGGGTGCCGGTCGCCTGGGGACCCAGCACGGCCTCCTGCTTGGACCGGACCTGTCCGGTCACCCGCGTCACGTCCTGCTCCAGCTCCGTGGCCGGGGTGATGGCCTTGACGCCCAGCGCGTTGGAACCCTCCGCCTGCGCCGGAAGCTGCGCCTTCTCCGCGCCCGCCTTCGAGCACCCCGCCGTCGACACCGCCACGGCCACCACGGCAGCCAAGATTCGCTGATTCACGCGTCCGAACTCCTGCCGGTTCGCCGGCGGGACACCCGCCCTGGCACCTGCTCCGGCTAATTCTTTGTGGGCTAGAAATTACCGACACTCGATTATCTGTCAAGAGGATACTCCGGAGTGCGGACTATCCACTCTCCAGTCATCCTGCGGGGTTGGCCGCTTGCTGCGCGGGGCTTCAGACTTCTTCACAACACCGTTGCCGGTGCGCCGCGTCACCAGCAGGGAGGGGCACCGGGCGGGGAGGGGACGCGGCGCGTCGCTTGTGACTGACGGCGGGCGCCTGCTATTGACTCGCGAATCAACCCACAGCGGGACAACCCCCGAGGACTCGCGATGCTCAACCCGTTCACCGAGGAGCATGAGGCGTTTCGCAGGTCGGTGCGCACCTTCGTGGAGAAGGAGATGGCGCCCCACGGTCTGGAGTGGGACCGGGCGGGCATCTTCCCGCGCGAGCTGTTCAAGAAGTGCGGCGACCTGGGCTTTCTGGGCATCAACCACGACCCGAAGTTCGGCGGCAGCGGCCTGGACTACTGGTACGTGACGGCGTTCGCGGAGGAGCTGTCGCGCAGCCGCAATGCGGGCGTGAACATGGCGCTCCTGGTGCAGAGCCAGATGGCCACGCCCATCATCAATGAAATCGGCACGGACGAGCAGAAGCGCGAGTTCCTGGAGCCCGCGCTCAAGGGCGACCGCATCGCGGCGCTGGGCGTGAGCGAGCCGGGCTGCGGCTCCGACGTGGCGAGCATCAAGACGACGGCGCGCCGGGACGGGGACGACTACGTCATCAACGGCTCCAAGATGTGGATCACCAACGGCACGCGCGCGGACTTCATCACGCTGGCGGTGCGCACGGGTGAGCAGGGCTACGGCGGCATCTCGCTGGTGACGTTCCCCACGGACGTGAAGGGGTTTGGCGTCTCCAAGAAGCTGGACAAGGTGGGCAACCTGTCCTCGGACACGGCCATCCTCTACTTCGAGGACTGCCGCATCCCCGCGCGCTACGTGCTGGGCGAGGAGAACGCGGGCTTCTACCACATCATGACCAACTTCCAGGGCGAGCGCCTGGTGGGCGCCATCACCACGGTGGGGGGCATGGACCGGATGCTGGAGGACGCCATCCAGTACGGCAACGAGCGCGAGGCGTTCGGCCGGCCCCTCATCAAGTTCCAGGTGTGGCGCCACAAGTTCGTGGAGCACCTGGCGGCGGTGGAGGCGGCGCGGCGGCTCACCTACCACGCGGTGGACCTCTACGACCGGAAGGAGAACCCGGTGAAGGAGATCTCCATGGCGAAGCTCTTCGCCGGAGACCTGGCCCAGCGCGTGGCCTACGACTGCCAGCAGTTCTTCGGCGGCATGGGCTACATCGAGGAGACGCCCATCGCGCGGATGTGGCGCGACGTGCGGCTCATCACCATCGGCGGCGGCACCTCCGAGGTGATGAAGGAGATCATCTCCAAGCTGTACGGGTTCTAGCTACTTCTTGCCGAAGAGGGCCGCGGCGGCGCTGAGCATCGCGTCGCGCGAGGCCTTCTGGTGCAGGCCGCCTTCGCCCAACTGGAAGAGCTCGCAGAAGTTGGCCTCGTCCTTGTCTCGGGGGACCTCCGCGAAGGGCTCCTTGCAGGCCTTGGCCACGGACTCGTCGAAGTGCCGGCAGTTGCGGCACGAGCGCAGGTCCTCGTCACAGCCGGGACACGTGTCGCGCCGGCCCACCTGGTTGGCGATGATGTCGAGCTTGTGTCCGCAGTGCGCGCAGCCGGGCATGGCGGTCCTCCCCGTCAGACGGTAACGGGGGGCATCCTGCCAGAGTCCCGTCTAACGCTGGACGCTGGGCGCGAACGCCGGGGTGGGCAGGGAGGAGGCCTCCGGGGGCCGGCGCAGCTCGCCGGTGGCGTCCAGGAGCTGGTCGTCCAGCCGCTTCAGCAGGAAGAGGACATAGGCGGACAGGGCGGACAGGACGGCGGCCATGATGCCCAGCAGCATGCCGCGCTGCCAGCGGTAGGCCTGCTCCATCACCCCGCGGCGTTCCTTGAAGGTCTTCAGCTGGGCGTCCACGGAGGTGCCGTCCAGCTTCTGGGCGAAGTCGGAGGCCTGGGCGCTGCCTCGGGCCATGAGCCAGCGGCCCTCGGCCTGCAGGGCCTCGGAACGGGCGTAGCAGAACGCAGCCCCGCCCGCGCAGAACAGGGAGATGCACAAGGCCGCTGTCACGCTCCGGGTGCCCATGCCACCAACCCTCCGGAAACTCCGTTGGCGCGACCTCATAACAGGCCGCGACTGCTCCGGCTTTCCGAAGACAGTAGCGGATGCTAGGGACGGCTTCTGACATGGGCAAGCCCTACCGTCCTAAAGACCACTATTTCCAGAAAGCCAAGCAAGAGGGCCTGCGCGCGCGTTCCGCGTTCAAGGTGGACGAGATCCTCAAGCGCTTTCCCGGCTCCGTGAAGAAGGGCGCGGCGGTGCTGGATCTGGGCGCGGCGCCGGGCGGGTTCCTCCAGATTCTCGCGGACGCGGTGGGGATGAACGGGCGCGTCGTCGGCGTGGACATCGTGGCCATCCGGCCCTTCACCCAGAAGTGGGTGACGACGGCGGTGCTGGACGTGCTCGCGGACGACTTCGACGCGAAGCTGGCCGCGATGTACGACGGCCCCTACGACGCGGTCATCTCCGACATGGCGCCCAAGACGTCCGGCATCAAGAGCACGGACGAGGCGCGCAGCCTGCGGCTCGCGGGCAAGGCGCTGGAGGTGGCCGCCACGCGCGGCCGGCCAGGCGGCACCTTCGTGGCCAAGGTCTTCATGGGGGGCGACTTCGAGGCCTTCCGTGACGAGGTACGCCAGCACTTCGAGGAGGTGAAGATCGTCCGCCCCGAGGCCACGCGCGGCGCCAGCATGGAGGTCTACGTGGTGGGGCTGCGCCGCAAGGCCCCGGCGCCGTAGCTCCCCTGAAACGAGAAGGGAACGCCAGCGGCGCGGGCGGCGTCTAGAGTGCCGCCCCTATGTCTTCTCCACCGCGCCCGCGTCCATCCGCCTCCGTGTTGTGCCTGCTGTTCCTCGTCGTGTCCTCCGTATCCGTGGCGGCGCCCGCAGCGAAGGCGCCCCCGACGTGGAAGGCCATCGACGCGCTCGTCGCCGATGACAAGGTGGAGTCCGCCGCGCAGGGCGCCGAGGCCCGGCTGGCCGAGGCGAAGGCCCAGGGCGACGCGGACGAGTGGACGCGCGCGCTGGTGCGCACGGTGCAACTGCGCTCGCGGCTTCACGGCTACGAGACGACGGTGCGCTTCCTGCGCGAGCAGCCCTGGCCGGAGGGGGTACGGCAGCAGGCCACGCTGCAACTGTTCTACGCGGCGGTGCTCGCGAACTACCTGCAGGCCTACGGCTACGAGATTGGCCAGCGCGAGCAGGTGGTGACCTCCGGGCCGGTGGACCTGAAGGCGTGGACGAAGGATCAGCTGGTGACGGAGATCCAGCGCACCTACGCCGCCGTCTGGGAGACGCGGGCGAAGTTCGGCACCGAGCCCGTGAAGGTGCTGTCCGAGTACATCGAGCCCAACACGTATCCGGAGGGCATCCGCTCCACGGTGCGCGACGCGGTGACGTACCTGTGGGTGGAGTCGCTGGCGAACACGGGGCTGTGGCGCCCGGAGCAGGAGCAGGGCGTGTACCGGCTGGACCTGGGCGCATTGCTCTCCGGCACGCCGAAGGTGGAGCTGAAGGCTCCGTCCGTGCATCCGCTGCTGAAGGTGGCGGCGGTGCTGGGAGACCTGGAGGCGTGGCACCTGGCGGCGGGCCGGCGCGAGGCGGCGCTGGAGGCGCGGCTGCGGCGCTATGAGGTCCTGTCGACGTCGTTCACCGAGGCGGCGGATCGGCGGCGCATCCGTGAGCACCTGGCCGAGCACCTGAAGGGCTTCCGGGACGTGCCGTGGTGGTCCATGGGCCAGCACCAGCTCGCGGAGATGGAGGACCAGGCGGGCCGGCCCATCACGGCGCATGCGCTGGCGAAGGCGGGCGCGGAGGCGTGGCCGACGTCGCTGGGAGGCGCGGAGTGCCGGGCGCTGATGGCGGAGCAAGAGACCCCGGAGCTGTACGCGTCCGTGATGCAGGTGGACGGACCGGGGCAGCGCTCCATCCAGGTGCAGCACCGCAACCTGGGAGCGGTGTACTTCCGGGCGTACGCGCTGGACGTGGAAGCGCGGCTCGCGAAGCCGGATGCGGACCTGTCGCTATACGCCAACAACACGGAGGCGTTGCGCCTGTTGACGTCGCGCAAGGCGGACGCCGCGTGGAGCGCGGCGCTGCCGCCCACGCCTGACTTCCAGCGGCACCAGACCTTCGTGACGCTGCCCGCGCTCAAGCCGGGTACCTACGTCATCGTCGTGTCCACGCGCGAGGACTTCGCGAAGAAGGACAGCCGGCTCCTGTCCCTGCCGATGTCCGTGTCGCCGTGGGCGGTGACGGTGCGCAAAATCTATCCCCATCAGGCGGAGGTGCGCGTGGTGGACGGGGCCACGGGTGCGGGTGCGCCGAACGTGGAGGTGCGGCTGGTGAAGCAGGACTACCGCACGCGCCGCTTCACCATCGCCAGCCGCCGCACCGACGCCAACGGAGACCTGCTGCTGGCAGGGACGGATGCGGGCAGCTACGAGGACATGATTCTGGTGGTGGGCCGGGGGAAGGGCGCGATGGTGTTCCCGGGCGCGGTGTACCTCGCGCCCTTCCATGAGGCGCCCTCGCAGGCCCAGACGCTCATCTACACGGACCGCACCGTCTACCGGCCCCAGCAGAAGCTCTTGTGGAAGGTGGTGGCCTACCAGCCGGAGGAGGCATCGAAGCGCTACCGCGTCCTGCCGGATTCGCCGGTGACGGTGACGCTCATGGACCCCAACGGCCAGGAGGTGGCGAAGCGCGAGGCGCGCACCAACGCGTTCGGCTCCGTGGCCGGCGAGTTCGACATTCCCTCCGGGCGACCCCTGGGGCAGTGGAGCGTGCACACGAGCCCCAACGGCTATAGCTGGGTGCGCGTGGAGGAGTACAAGCGGCCCACCTTCGAGGTGACGCTGAAGGACGCGCAGGATGCGCTGCGGATCAACAAACGCGCCAGTTTCCAGGGTGAGGCGCGCTACTACTTTGGCCTTCCAGTGACGCGCGGCGCGGTGAAGTGGCGCGTGTCGCGCGAGCCGGTGCTCCCGCGCTGGTGGTTCTGGGAGCCCATCCCGACCGCTGCGGAGCTGGTGGCCTCCGGCACCGCCACGGTGGGCGAGGACGGCGGCTTCACCGTGGCCTTCACGCCGGAGGCGGACGAGCGGCTCGCGAAGGCGCAGGGCATGTCCTGGCGCTACCGCGTGGAGGCGGACCTGACGGACGAGGGCGGCGAGACGCGCTCCGCGAGCCGGGCCTTCCGCCTGGGCTTCGTGTCGGTGGAGGGCCGCGTGGAGTCCGACGCGGGCTTCGTGCGCGAGGACTTCCCGTCGGAGGTGCGGCTCGTGCGCTCCAACCTGGACGGCGCTCCTCAGGCTGGCCCGGGCCGCTGGCGGCTCATCGCGCTGAAGGCGCCGGCCCGTCCGCTGATGCCGTCGGAGGTGCCGGTCGAAAAGCTCCAGTCCCTGGACTCGGAGGCGCAGGCGGGCAAGGAGATGACGCCCACGCCGGGTGATGCGCTCAAGGCCCGCTGGGATACGACCTTCGACGTGGAGCAGACGCTGCGGCGCTGGGACGACGGCGCGGAGGTGGCGCAGGCGGCGGTGACGCATGGCGCGGATGGTGTCGCCACCGTGAAGCTGCCGGCCCTGCGCGCGGGCGCGTACCGCCTGCGTTACGAGACGACGGACGCGTTCGGTCAGAAGGCCACTGCGCAGCAGGACTTCCTGGTGGCGGGGGCCCGCGCACCGGCGGGAGTGCCGGCGGTGTTGGCGGCCGAGCGCACGAGCGTGCGCGTGGGTGAGGTGGCGCGGCTGCTGGTGACCTCCGGCTTCGAGGGCCAGCTGCTGGTGATGGACGTGTACCAGGGGCGCCAGCGCATCGAGCACCGTCAGTTGAAGGCGGGGCAGGGGCGGGCGGTGGTGGAGCTTCCGGTGACGGAGGCCCTGCGCGGCGGCTTCACGGTGGTGCTGTCGATGGTTCGCGACTGGCAGGCACTGAGCTTCCAGCAGACAGTGGCCGTGCCCTTCGACGACAAGGAGCTCAGCGTGGAGTTCGCCACGTTCCGCGACACGCTGCGGCCCGGCGCGAAGGAGACCTTCCGCGTGACGGTGAAGGGGCCGAAGGGCGCGAAGCTGGAGGCGGGCGCCGCGGAGTTGCTCGCGTACATGTACGATCAGTCGTTGAACGTCTTCGGACCGCACACGCCGCCGCAAGTGGCGCAGCTGTATCCGCAGCAGTCGGTGTACGTGGACGTCCGGTCGTCCGGGGGAACCTTTGGCGCGGACTGGCTCTTCGACGAGCTCAACCAGGGCAGGACCGCGGTGTCGGAGCCCCGCGAGGACACGCTGAAGTTCGAGGACGGCTACGGCCTGGGTGGGCCGGGCTACCGAAACTACTTCGGGGGGCGCCCCATGCGTGCCATGGCCGCCTCGAAGCCTGGGGCCGTGCAGCGGGAATCAGAGGATCGCGCGGCGCCTCCTCCTCCGCCGCCGGCCCCCGCGCCCTCCGCCGCGATGCCCAAACCGTCGGGCGAGCGGGCGCAGGAGCAGAAGCGGCGCGAGCGCATCGTGAGCATCAATGGCGAGCCCGTGGCCGGGGCCGATGCGTCGGGGGAGCAGCCGCTGCGCTCGAACTTCGCGGAGACGGCGTTCTGGATCCCGCAGCTGATTACCGGCCCGGATGGCGCGGCGGTGCTGGAGTTCACGGTGCCGGATTCGGTGACGGCCTGGGACATCTGGGTGCACGCGCTCACGCGCGACCTGCGCGGGGGCTCCACGCAGAAGACCACCCGCAGCGTGAAGGAGCTGATGGTGCGCCCGTACCTGCCGCGCTTCCTGCGCGAGGGTGACCGTGCGGACCTGGAGGTCGTGGTGAACAACGCGGGGGGCCAGACGCAGCAGGGCCAGCTCACGTTCGACATCGTGGATCCGGACACGCAGAAGAGCCTGCTCTCGGACTTCGGCGTGAAGACGGCCACGCAGGCCTTCACGGTGGCGGCAGGGAAGGGCACGCACCTGCGCTTCCCCATCACCACGCCCGCGCGTGTGGGACCGGTGGCCTTCCGCGTCGTCGCGAAGACGGGCGCGTTCAGTGATGGCGAGCTGCGTCCCCTGCCGGTGCTGCCAGGCCGCATGCACCTGTCCCAGTCGCGCTTCGCGATGTTGAACAACCAGGACCGCCGCGCGCTGACGTTCGACGACCTGAAGAAGTCGGACGACCCCACGCGCGTGAACGAGCAGCTCGTGGTGACGGTGGACGCGCAGCTCTTCTACTCCGTGCTCCAGGCGCTGCCGTACCTGGTGGACTACCCCTACGAGTGCACGGAGCAGACGCTCAACCGCTTCGTGTCCACCGGCATCGTCTCCAGCCTCTTCGGCAAGTATCCCGCGGTGGCGAAGGTAGCCAAGGACCTGAGCCAGCGCAGCACGCGCTTCGAGACCTGGGACGACGTCGACCCGAACCGGAAGATGGCGCTGGAGGAGACGCCCTGGCTCAACGAGGCGAAGGGCGGGACGGGCTCCGACGACGCGCTCCTGCGCGTGTTGGATCCGAAGGTGGCCCAGGCCCAGCGCGTGTCCGCGATGGCGAAGCTGCGCAAATCGCAGAACGCGGACGGCGGCTTCCCCTGGTGGCCCGGCGGCCCGTCGTCTCCGTACATGACGCTCTACCTGCTGCACGGCTTGTCGCGCGCGATGGAGCACGGCGTGGAGGTGCCGCCCTCGATGACCGCGCAGGCGTGGGAATACCTCACCATGCACTTCCGGAACGACTACGCGAACCAGCTGATGAAGAAGGACCAGGGCTGGGAGTTCCTCACGTTCCTCAACTTCGTGGCGTCGGCGTACCCGGATGCGCGCTACACGGGCGAGGCGCTCAGCGCCGCCGAGCGGCAGGGCATGCTCGACTTCTCCTTCAAGCACTGGAAGCAGCATTCGCCGTACCTCAAGGGGTACCTGGCGCTGACGCTGAACCGCGCGAAACGCACGAAGGACGCGCAGAAGGTCTGGGACAGCGTGATGGACTCCGCGAAGACGTCGCAGGACCTGGGCACGTACTGGGCGCCGGAGGACCGGGGGTGGCTCTGGTACAACGACTCCACGGAGACGCACGCCTTCGCGCTGCGCACGCTGTCGGAGCTGCGCCCGAAGGATCCTCGCCGCGCGGGCCTGGTGCAGTGGCTGCTCCTGGACAAGAAGCTGGGCCACTGGAAGTCCACGCGCGCCACGGCGGAGGCCCTCTACGCGCTGGTGAACTACATGGAGGCGGAGGGCTCGCTGGCCGTGCGCGAGGAGCTGAAGGTGACGGTGGGCCCGAAGGTGGTCTCCATGGCCTTCTCACCGGACGTGTACACGGGGAAGAAGAACCAGGTGGTCCTCTCCGGGCCGGAGGTCAACGCGAGCACCGCGAGCACGGTGGTGGAGAAGACGACCCCGGGCTTCGCCATCGCCTCCGCGACGTGGCACTTCTCCACGGAGGAGCTGCCGAAGGAGGAGCGCGGGGACTTCTTCCAGGTGTCACGCCGCTACTTCGTGCGGATCCGCGAGGGCAACCAGACGCTCCTGCGCCCGCTGTCCGACGGCGCGACCCTGCGGCCCGGTGACGAGGTGGAGGTGCAGCTGTCGCTGCGCACGAAGCACGCGGCGGAGTACGTGCACCTGAGGGACCCGCGCGCCGCGGGCCTGGAGCCGGAGAACGCTCAGTCGCGCCACAGGTGGGACCTGGGCATCGTCTGGTACGAGGAGACGCGCGACTCGGGGACGAACTTCTTCTTCGAGTCGCTGCCGGCCGGTGAGTACACGTTCAAGTACCGGCTGCGCGCGAACCTCGCGGGCACCTTCCGCGTGGGCCCGGCGACGGTGCAGTCCATGTACGCGCCGGAGTTCACCGCGTACTCCACCGGCGCGGTGCTCACCGTGGACAAGGCGCCGTAGGCCTCGGTGGGGAGGGGGCCGGCGCCCCGTGTGGCGCCGGTCCGTTACTCCGCGCAGGTGGCGGCTTCGTCGGTGGGGTGCAGCGTGGCGATGCCATAGGTGCCGTTGCGCGTGCCGCACCAGATGCGCCAGTTACCACCGCCGATGTCCGGCGCCGCGTAGACGCCGCCTTCCTTCTTCGCCCCGCCGCGCGCACAGCACCGTGCGAAAGCACGGATTCCGATGGCGGCGATGGAGACCGCGTCCTGCGACGTCGAGAAGCCACCCGTCCGCTTCACGCCGCAGGACCACGGCGAAAGGCCCTTGAAGCGGATGAGGTACTGGTCGCCCTGCACCGCGTCCTCGCCCTTCGCGGGGCCCTGGTAGCAGACCTTCCCTTCCGCCTCGAGCTGCGCGTAGCGGGGCAGGAAATGGAGGCCGCCAATCGGGCCGCGCTGCCAGTCGTCCCCGCAGAAGACATGCGTGAACGCGTTGCGCGGGCCGGTGCTCACCCACAGGCTCGTGAGCCATTCGATGTTCGCCTGCCGTGAGCCCGGACGGCCTGCCGCGGACAGCGCGCGCTGCACCCGCGCGTCGTCGTAGTGCTTCGCGAAGAAGCGCTGCACGTCCCCGGCGCTCACGCTCGCGTCGGGGCGCGCGGGGCACAGGTCCAGCACCTCGCGGTCCAGCGCGGTCAGCGCCGGAACCTTGGCGAAGAGGGGCGGTTGATCACACGTGCTCGCGCAGGCCGCGCCTACGCCCGGAGCCGCGGCACGGCCCGCGGGGGCCCGGACCGCCACGGTTTCTTCTTCCGCCGCGTCGACGCCCCGGGCCGCCTGCTGCTGGCGCGTGTTCTCGTGGTCCGCGCGCACGAGCGCGTCCGTGCCCGGCGCCTTGCGCACGGCGTCCGTGGGCGTGCCATCGCAGAGCACCCAGCCCTCCGCCTTTGGCCCCTGGAGCTTGCACCACGCGCGGTTGGGGCCTCCCTTCTTCACGAGCGGATAGGACACACCCGGCTGCACGGAGAAGACGACCCTGGAGGACTCGGGCTGCTCCACCGCGTCCACGGCCTCGTCGGTGGTGAAGACGCCGCTGCCCGCGAGCGCCATGGGAGACACGGAGAGGGCCAGGAAGAAGCAGGCGAGCGACCCGGAAAGGCGCATGATGCGCCCGACTCTAACAGGCGCGCCCGAAGCCCGCTGTTCCCCGGTTGCGCCCGGCGCCGCGCCGCGAAATAAACGCGCCCGCTATGAAACCGATGAATTTCCGAGGCCGCTGGGTGCTCATTACCGGCGCGTCGTCCGGCCTGGGGCTGGAGATGGCCCGCCTGCTCGCGAAGGAGCACGGCGCCCACATCATCGCCGTCGCCCGCCGCGAGGACCGGCTCACCGCGCTCAAGACGGAGCTCGAGTCCGCGCACGGTGTGCAGGTGCTGCCCCTGTCCGCGGACCTCACGAAGCCCGGTGACGCCGCGCGCGTCTTCGAGACCGCCACCTCGGGCCGCAGCGTCGACGGCGTCATCCTCAACGCTGGCATCACCTACTTCGGCCACGCGCTGGATCAGCCGCCCGAGTCCTTTGACGCGATGCTGGCCACCAACATCACGAGCGTGGTGCGCATGTCGCAGCTCTTCGGCGCGCACTTCGCGAAGCGGGAGGGGGGCGGGGCGCTGATGCTCGTGGCGAGCATGGCGGGCTTCTCGCCGCTGCCGTACCAGGCGGCCTACGCGGCGACGAAGTCATTCGTCATCAGCTACGGGCGCAGCCTGGCCTACGAGCTGCGCAAGGCCGGCGTGTCCATCACCGTCTTCGCACCGGGCGGCATCGCCACGGAGATGCTGTCGCTGTCCGGCCTGGACCGGAAGTTCAAGGCGGGGGACCTGGGCATCATGTCCGCGGAGGCCTGCGCCCGCATCGCCGTGGACGCCTTCGTCCGCCGCCGCGAGCTGGCCATCCCCGGCATCCTCAACCGCTTCCTTGCCACGATGTTCAAGGTGCTGCCCCAGGGCTTCCTCGTGGGGCGCTCCGCCGCCATGTACGAAGGCGGGCTCCCGAAGGAGCCGCCCGCGACCTGAACCCAGGCCCGGGCGGCACCTGACCGCGGCGCTCAGGCCAGCTTCACCCGCGCCGCCTTCAGCTTGCCCACCTGCACGGTGTACTCGCCGGCCCCCAGCTCCGCCTTGGGGTCGGTGACCTTCTCGCCGTTCACCCGGACGCCGCCCTGGGTCATCAGCTTGCGCGCCTCCGTGGCGGACGCGACGAGCTTCGTCTCCGGCAGCAGCTTCGTGACGAAGAGCTTCTCCGCCCCCGCGAGCGACACCTCCACGAGCGGCAGGTCCTCCGCGGACAGCTCCTTCTTGGCGAAGCGCTTCTCGAAGTCCTCCGCCGCCTTGCGGCCGGCCTCCTCACCCTGGAAGCGCGCGGCCATCTCCCGCGCGAAGGCGACCTTCGCGGCCTTGGGGTGGGCCTGGCCGGACTTCGTCTTCTCCTCCAGCTCCAGCACCTGCTTGAGCGGCATGGACGACAAGAGCTTGTAGTACCGCCACATCAGGTCGTCCGTGATGCTCATCAACTTGCCGAAGATGGTGTCCGCCGGCTCGTCGATGCCCACGTAGTTGTCCAGGCTCTTGGACATCTTCGCGCCGCTGATGACGCCGTCCACCAGCTTCGCGTCCAGGCCCTCCAGGATGGGGCCGGTCATGATGACCTGCGGCTCCATGCCCTCTTCCTTCATCAGCTGCCGGCCCACCAGCAGGTTGAAGAGCTGATCCGTCGCGCCCAGCTCCACGTCCGCCTTCAGCGCCACGGAGTCGTAGCCCTGCAAGAGCGGGTAGAGGAACTCGTGGATGGCGATGGAGAGGTTGTCCCGGTAGCGCTTCTTGAAGTCGTCGCGCTCCAGCATGCGCTGCACGGAGTAGCGCGCCGCCAGGCGGATCATCCCCTCGGTGCCCAGCGCGTCGAGCCACTCCGAGTTGAACTTCACCACCGTCTTGTCCGGGTCCAGGACCTTGAAGACCTGCTGCTTGTAGGTCTCCGAGTTGACCTTCACCTGCTCGCGGGTGAGCGGAGGACGGGCCGCGTTCTTCCCGGACGGGTCCCCGATGAGCGCGGTGAAGTCACCGATGAGGAACACCACCGTGTGGCCGAACTCCTGGAAGCGCCGCATGCGCGTGAGCAGCAGCGTGTGGCCCAGGTGCAGGTCGGGACGGCTGGGGTCGAAGCCCGCCTTGATGACCAGCGGCTTGCCCTGGTCATACGAGCGCTGGAGCTTCTTCTTGAGGTCCTCCGGCACGTGCAGGTCCACGGTGCCTCGGGTGACTTCTTCGAACTGTTCTTCGGGGGTCGCCTTGCGCAGTGCGTCCGGGTTCATGGCGCCGCGGACACTAGCCCAAAAAAGACGACGGGCAGGGCGGGACTTCCGTGTCCGCCCCGCCCGTGGTTGTCCGCCCCGATGCTCGGGAGCCGCTCAGGTGTCCAGGAAATCCCAGCTGCGGCAGAGACCGCGCAGCGTCTGGCTCTGGGTGACGACCTGGTCCATGTCCACGTCGTCGCTCGTGGTGGGCAGCGCCTGGACGATCTGATCGTCGAAGGCGAGCCCCACCCGGCGGCTGCGCGGGCTGGCCGCCTTGAGGGTGGCGTCGTAGTAGCCGCCGCCGCGCCCCAGCCGCTTGCCGTCCGGGCTGAAGCCCAGCCCGGGGACGACGAAGAGGTCGATCTGGTCCACCGGAATCAGGTCCGAGGAGTTCGTGGGCTCGCGGACGCCCAGGCGCCCCGGCTCCAACTCGCTCTCCGACTTGATGGCCCGGAAGGCCAGGATGCGCCCGTGCACGTGGGACAGCGGGTAGCAGACGATCTTTTCGTCCTGCAGCGCCGCGATGAGGATGTCCCGGGTGGGCACCTCGCCCCGGATGGGGGCGTAGAGGGCCACCGTGCGCGCGTTCTGATAGTAGGGCGACGCCAGGAATCGAGACTGGACCTTCAGGCCCCGCTCATCAATGAGGTCGTTGGTCATCGCCTTGCGGCGCGCCGTCAGTTCCTCACGAAGCGTTACCTTCTTCTCCGCCGCCGCCGCCGTATCCACCGCCGTCTCGCTCACCGCCGCCGCTCCAAAGAAAGAGTCCCCCGCCGAGCCGTGTGCCCAGCGTCCATTGAACCCTTAGAAGCCAGGTGGGGACCGAAATCATGTCACCGCAGGCTTCCCTCATCCCCGGTGAAGGGGGAGGGCTTGCACATGGCGACCGAAACGGACCCCGGAATGGACGTATCGGTTCGAATTTCTGCTGGGCATCACGCACCCCGCAGGGAACAGACCTTTACTGCTCAAATCTCGCTACAAGTCCTTAGAATCACTGGGAAATTCCCAGGTCGTTCTGGGAAAATGATAAGGACGGAGAAGCGTGCGGTCAAGCCGTCCTCGCGCGTTTACAAGCCGCCCCGGGGACTTCTATGATGCCCGAGTCCCTGACATGTTGCGTCCGACCCCAACATTGGCTCTCGCGGCGGTAGCCTGCCTCACCTCCGGATCCGCCTGGGCGGGTCCGCAGCTGAACAGTACCTACCAGGCGGATGCCTTTGGTCCCATCGATTTGCGCTCGGACGGGGTGCACCTGGTCGGCACCGCGCCGGCCGGCGGGCCCTGCCAGCGCCCGGCCGCCGAGCAGATCCTGAAGGGCGCCTTCCAAGGCAACGTCTTCCTGGGCGAGCTCACGCTCTGTCAGACGGGGGATACCTGCACGCCGTCCGTGTCCTTCCCTGTGATGCTCGTCTACAACGAGGAGGAGCGGGCGCTGGGCGGCGTGGTGAGGCTGGAGCCGGAGTGCGACTCTCCCGCGCTGCCCAAGAGCCGGATGCTGGTGCTCCGGGCGACGGAGCAGGGCGCATCCCTGACGCCCGCGCCGGCGCCAGCCGCTGAAGCGCGCCAGGCGTCGGAGCAGCGTCAGGCCCAGGCCCCAGTGCCGCCCCCGCCGTCGGGTGGGGCCGCGCAGGTGGCGGCGCAGCGCCGGCTGGAGCCGGTGGATGTGGCGGCCACGTTGAAGCAGGGACAGGCGCTCCTGGCGACGAACCCCTTCGCCGCGTCGCAGCAGTTCCAGCTGGTGCTGGCCCAGGAGAAGGAGAAGAACAACGTCTCCGCGCTGACCGGCATGGGCGTGTCCCACTACCTGCGCAAGCAGCAGCCGGAGGCGCTCAAGTACCTGGAGCAGGCGCGCCTCGCGAGCAGCGGGGCGGGGCTGGCCCGGGGGGAGGTCAACTTCTGGACGGCGTGCGTGAAGCGGGCGGCCCAGGAGACGCGCCTCGCGCAGGACGCGTTGCGCCGCGCGCTGTCGGATGGGTGGACCGCGCCGGAAGGCAACTTGCTGGTGGAGCGCGAGCTCCAGCAGTTCTCCAATGAAGGAGCGGGGTACGAGGCGCTGGTGAAGCAGGCCCGCAGTCGCAAGCGGGTCCAGGGCCGTGAGTCGCAAGGAGCTGGAAGCGCCAGCCCGTGAACGCGCCGAACTCCGCCTCGAAGCCCGTCCGGGTCTTCGGCAACTACGAAATCCAATCGCTGCTGGGCAAGGGCGGCATGGCCGAGGTGTACCGTGCCCGCGTGCGCTCCGGTCCGTACGAGGGCTGGACGGTGGCGCTCAAGCGGCTGTTGCCCGCGCTCACCCGCGATCCGGCGTCAGTGGACCTCTTCCGCCGCGAGGCGCAGCTGTCGCGCCAGCTGGACCACCCGAACATCGTGAAGGTGTTGGACGCCGGGATGCTGGACGACGTGTCCTTCCTGGTGATGGACCTGGTGGACGGGCGTGACCTGGGCCACATCCTGCGCCGGTGCAAGGCGCGCGGGATCCCGCTCCCCGTCGACTTCGCGGTGTACCTGGCGAAGGTGTTGCTGGAGGCGCTCGCGTACGCGCACACGGCCACCGGGCCTGAAGGCAAGCCGCTGGGCATCGTCCACTGCGACGTGTCCCCGTCCAACCTGTTCATCTCCCGCGTAGGAGAGATCAAGCTGGGCGACTTCGGCGTGTCTCGCGTGCTGGTGGACGGCAAGCTCCAGGGCGGCGAGGTGCTGGGCAAGCCGTACTACCTGTCCCCGGAGTCGCTGCAGGGCGCCGTCACGCCGGAGGCGGACCTGTGGGCCGCGAGCGTGGTGCTCTACGAGCTGCTCACGCTGGGCCGGCCCTTCGTGGGCACGACGCCGGAGGAGGTCTTCGCCGGCATCCTGTCGCGCAAGTACCGGCCCCTGCGCGCCGTGCGTCCTGACGTCCCCCACGCCCTGGATGATGTGCTGGCGCGCGCGTTCGCGGAGAACCCCGAGGACCGCTTCCCGTCCGCGGAGGAGTACGCGAAGGCCCTGGCGCCGCACTTCGACGAGCGCGTGGGGACACCGCTGGCCATCGCGGCGGTGGTGCGTGGCCTGTTCGGCACCACGGATGAGATGCCCGTGTACCGGAGCTCGCCGTCCAGCAGCTCCTCGGAAGACAACGGGTAGCCGGGCGGGCAGGGCCCTGGCGTGCGGCTTGCCGGACGGTGGAGCCCGCTGCGGCGCCTGCCTGGGATGATGACCTTTCCTCCTGCGAACACGCACCGGGAGGAACCCATGGCGACCGAGCGCAAGCAGCAGCAGCCCGAGCAGGACGAGCCCACCCGCGAGACGCGCCGGGGCGACGAGCGGCTTCCGCCCAAGCGCGACGAGGCCAAGGAGGATGGCCTCCCGGGTTACGGACAGCCCGACCCGGACGTGCGCGAGAAGAACCTGCCGGACCAGAAGTGGTGATCAGCCCAGCGCGCGCACGAGGGGGACGTGGGTGCAGAGCGCTTCCACGACGCGTTCCACCTCGGCGTGCGTGGTGGACGGGCCCAGGCTGAAGCGCAGGCTCCCACGCGCTTCGGCCGGGGACAGGCCCATGGCGCGCAGCACGTGGGACGGGGACAGCGTGCCGGATGCACAGGCCGCTCCCGACGAGACGCGGATGTCCTCCAGGTCCAGCGCCATCAGCAGTGCTTCACCCTCCACGCCCTCGAAGCGCAGGTTGCTGGTGTTGGGCACGCGAGGCGCGGAGCCCCCGTTCACCGTCACTCCGGGCAGCCGCTGGAGGACCTGGTGTTCGAAGGCGTCCCGCAGGGCGGCGACCCGCGCGGCGGTGGCGGCCTGGTCCCCGGCGGCCAGCTCCAGGGCCAGGGCCAGGGCCTCCGCGTAGGGCACGTTCTGCGTGCCTCCTCGCCGGCCCCCCTCCTGGTGCCCTGGGGTGAGCGCCCGCACGTCCACGCCCTTGCGCACCACGAGCACGCCCACGCCCTGGGGACCGCCGAACTTGTGCGCGGAGAGGGAGAGGAGGTCCGCGTCCGCTTCGCGCAAGGTGAGCGGCACCTTGCCCGCGGCCTGCACGGCGTCCGTGTGGAAGAGGATGCCGCGCTGACGGCACGCGCGCGCGGCCTCGGCCACCGGCTGGAGCACGCCCGTCTCGTTGTTGGCCCACATCAGCGAACACAGCGCGGTGTCCGGCGTGAGCGCCTCCAGGACGGCCTCCAGCGGCACGCGGCCGTCGGAAGCAGGGGACAGCCGCACCACCTGCGCGCCGTCCTTCTCCAACTGCGTGAGCGCTCCGAGCGCCGACGGATGCTCCACCGTGGTGGACACCACGCGGCGGCGCTCCTTCACCGGGCGGGCCGCGTAGGCGCCAACGAGCGCGAGCGCATCCGCCTCACTGCCTGACGCCGTGAAGGTGATCTCCTTCGGCTCGCAGCCCAGGACGCGCGCCACCTTCGCTCGCGCCGCGTCCAGCCGGGCGCGGGCCTCTCGCCCCCCGCCGTGCACGCTGGACGCGTTGCCGAAGCCTCCTTGCGTGAAGGCCCGGGCGAGCAGCGCGCCCACCTCCGCGCGCACCGGCGCGGCGGCGTTGTGGTCCCAGTAGATCACGTGTCCTGCGCGGACAGCAGCGACACCGGCCGCTCCTCGGAGACGCCAAAGGCTTCGAGGAAGCGCGACACCACCTCGCGCTTGAGCGCCTTGCGCTTGGCCGCGCTGCCGGACAGGGGCAGCCGCGCGCCCGCCATGCTGCCGTGGCCGCCGGAGGAGCCGCCCAGGTCGTCGCACAGCTCGCGGATGAGGCGGCCCGCGTTCATGCGCCGGTCCTTCACCCGCAGGCTCAAGAAGAGCTGGTTGCGGAACGTCCCGTACGCCAGGGACCACTTCATCCCCTCCAGGTACATCATCCGCTCGGCGACCTCGGCCACCAGGTCCGGGGAGTAGACCTCCTCCAGGTCGGTGATGATGGCGGTGCCGTAGACCTTCGCCTTCTCGATGGACGTGTGGAACAGCTGGAAGAAGCGAGCGGGCAGCTCCGGGTGCTCAATCTGTCCCAGGAGCTGCTTGTCGCAGCGGGGGAACAGCCAGAGGTAGCTGTCCACGTCCGTCTGGGTCGTCTCGCGGCCCAGGTCCCGCGTGTCCGCCTTGATGCCGTAGAAGAGCGCGGTGGCGATCTCCACGGACGGCTCCAGGCGGGCGGCCCGCAGGTACTCCACCAGCATGGTGGAGGTGGCGCCGAAGTCGCCGCCCACGTCCGCGAAGGGGGCCAGCAGGCTCTCCTCGCGCAGCGGGTGATGGTCCACCACCAGGTCCGCGCGGTAGCGCGCCGGCAGCGAGTGGTTGCGCACGGGCGGCTGCGTGTCCACCAGCCCGAAGAGGTCGTACTGGCTGAAGTCGATCTGCGACACGTGCGACACCGGCAGCCGCAGCACGCGCACGAAGGCGACGTTCTCCGCGCGGCCAATGATGCCGCCGTAGCCCACGTGGGCCTCGAGGCCGGCCTTGCGCTCCAGCAGGTGCGCGAGCGACACCGCCGCCGCCATCGAGTCGGGGTCCGGGTTGTCGTGCGTCAGGATGAGCGCCCGGCGGTGGCCCTTGGCCACCTGGAGCAGACGGCCCAGCTTGTCGGAGGCTGGCATCTTCGCCAACCGCGCTGGCGGAGGCTCCGTGAGCTCGCTCCCCGCAGGAGGCTGGGTGCGGCGGCTTTGGAGGGAGGGGGTGACAGGCATGGGGGCTCTTCTTTTACTTCCTCCGGCACAGGGATTCGAGAAGTCGGATGTTCTCCCCATAACGTTCCGGAAAGGGTGTTTCCAGCACCCCAATGGTGTCGACGAACCTCGCGTCCTTCATCAGGCAGCGGAAGGCCGTCAGTCCGATTGTTCCCTTGCCTGGTTCCTCATGCCGGTCCACCCGGCAACCCAGGTCTTTCTTGCAATCATTGAGATGAAAGGCGCGCACCCGGTGGAGCCCCACCCGCCGGTCGCACTCGTCCATCACGGCCGCGTAGCCCCTGGGGGTCCGCAGGTCGTAGCCCGCCGCGAACAGGTGGCACGTGTCCAGGCACACCGCCAGCCGCGCTTCGTCCTCGACGCGGCAGAGCAGCTCCTCCAGGTGCTCGAAGCGCCAGCCCAGCGCGTTGCCCTGGCCCGCCGTCACCTCCAGGCAGAGGCGGGCCTTCATGCCGGGGCAGCGGCGGTGCACTTCATCCAGCCCTTCGGCGATGAGGCGCAGGCCGCGCGCTTCGTCCGCGTGGGAACCCGGGTGGAGGATGAGCATCGGGATGCCCAGGCGCTCGCAGCGGGTGAGCTCCTCGGTGACGCACGCGAGCGACCTCTCGCGGGCCTCCGGCGCCTCACCGGCCAGGTTCACCAGGTAGCTGCCGTGGGCGATGACGGGGAGGCCGGTGCGGCGGGCCTCCGCGCGGAAGGCCCGGGCCTCTTCGTCCGTCAGCGCGGGGGCGCTCCAGCCCCGCGCGTTCTTCGTGAAGATCTGCAGGGCGCGCGCACCGTGCGCTTCGGCGCGCTGGAAGGCCTGGCTCACGCCCCCGGCAATGGATTCGTGAGCCCCGATGCGCACGGCTTCGACTTCGTCGCTCTCTCCGCGGCTACTCGACGGTCTTGTACTTGCGGCCGAGGTCGCGGAAGTACTTCACGCCGTTGTCCAGCGAGTTCTCCATCGCGTCCATCAGCACCGTGCGGAACGTGGCCACGGGCGCGCGGAAGGACTCGTAGTAGCGCTGCCGGTCGATGGAGTGGATGACCGCGGGCATGTAGCCGTTGCGCAGCAGGATGAGGTTGCTGCACATGCGCCCCACCTTCCCGCTGTGCTCGGTGAAGGGGAAGATCTGCAGGAACTCGTGCTGCACCACCGCCGCCTGCTTGATGGGGTGGAACTCGCGGAACTCCGCGCTGGCCGTGTGGTCCACGAGCTTCTCCAGCCGGGCCTGGATCTTCGCCGGCTGGGTGATGTCGTGGAAGTAGGTGCGGTGCAGGGGCATGTCCTTGCGCAGCCCCGCGCGGTCGCGCTCCTTGGCCAGCTCCTTCTCCGTGCGCTCCCGGCGCTCCATGCGGGCGCGCTCCGCCAGGGCCTCCGGCGTGTTGCCCAGGAAGAGGTCGTGCATCCGCTTGATGGTGGTGAGCGTGAGCGCGGACTGCTTCTTCGCGCCCGCGGCCTCCTCGCGGATGAAGTCCGCCACCGCCTTGTGGTTGCGGATCTCCAGCACCACCGGGATCATGGAGGCTTCCGCCGCCGTGCGCTCGGGGAAGAGCGCCGCCATCAGCTCCTGGTGCGTGTACACGACGCCTTCGAGCGCGGCGTCGTGGTAGATCCACGACATCTCGAAACGGTCGAGGAACTCACGCGCGGGCTGCTTGTCCTTGTAGATCTCGAGGTACTCGCGCAGCTGCTCGTTCTTCTCGTCGATGTCCTGGTAGCGTTCCTTCACGGACTGCGGCTCCTTGTCGCCCCGGCCCGCCCCGGGCGCTGATCCCGGAGACTGCGCCGGGGGGTACAACGGCACGTGGATTCTAGAAATTCCGCGCGGTTGGAACAAATAAAACCCGACTACAGATTCACCAGGAACACCTCACAGGCCTGATCGAGGAGGTCTTTTGAAAGGGCTGGCGGGATTTGCCGGTATCGGGCCGCGTCCCGGATGAGTGAAACCAGGTCGCGCGGGTGACAGGAGCGCATCTCCATGCTGCGCGGCTTGTAGTAGTGCTCCACCAGGTAGGTGATGGCCTGGTCCACGTAGGGGATGCCCGCCGCCTCACACACCCGGCGGAAGATCTCCCGGTAGGACTCCTCGTCCGGGTTGCCGACCTCTATCTTGTACTTGATGCGGCGCAGGAACGCCTCGTCCACCAGCTCCTTGGGGTCCAGGTTGGTGGAGAAGACGAGGAGCTGATCAAAGGGAATCTCGAACTTCTTGCCGGTGTGCAGGGTGAGGAAGTCCACCCGCTTCTCCAGGGGGACGATCCACCGGTTGAGCAGGTCCGTGGGGTGGACCTTCTGGCGGCCGAAGTCGTCGATGAGGAGCATGCCGCCGTTGGCCTTCACCTGGAACGGCGCCTCGTAGAAGCGGGTGCTCTCCGAGTAGATGAGGTCCAGCGTCTCCAGCGTCAGCTCGCCGCCCACCACCACCGCGGGGCGCCGGCAGAGCGCCCAGCGCTTGTCCATCTCGAAGGTCTGCCGGCGGCCGCTGGCGTCGCGGTCCATCTCCAGCGACACGGGCGTGTGGATGATGCGGTCGAAGACCTTGATGATCTGGTTGTCGATCTCCAGGCAGTGCGGGACGAAGACCTCGCCGCCGAACATGTTGGAGATGGCCTCCGCCAGGCTCGTCTTGCCGTTGCCCGGCGGGCCATAGAGGAAGAGGGAGCGGCCGGAGTTCACGGCCGGGCCCAGCTTGTCCATCAGCTCCGCGGAGACGGTGAGGTGGCTCAGGGCGGCGACCAGGTCCTCCTGGCCCACGACGGGCGTCTCCTCCGTCTGGCTGCTGATGAGGGCGTTGTACTGCTCGATGGGGACGGGGGCGGGGCCCACGTAGGTGGAGCGGGTGAGGGCGTCGCGGGCGTACTCGCGGCCCTTCTCCGTGAGGGCGAACTCCACGGACGCGCGGCCAAAGCCCTTGCCGCCGCGCAGGTCCACGAGCTTCTCCGCGGCGAGGAAGTCCACCACGTGCTCCACCACGCCGGACCAGGGCAGGCACATGCTCTCCGCGATGGCCACGCCCGTGCCGGTGCCGGCGTAGTAGAGGAACTTGAGGCCCAGGTCCGACAACAGACCCATCCTCAGTCCCGTGTCCTCCAGCGACTTCGGCTCCCCCGGAGCGATGTCGAGGATGGACGGGTTCTCCAGCTTGAAGGGATTGTCTTCGTAGGCGTAGCCGGCGGGAGGCATCGGGTACGGGTTCTACCCGATTCCCCCGGCCGCCGGGGCTTCGCGTCCCAGGGACTGTCGTCAGACGTAGGTCAGCCAGTCCGCATAGCGGGCCTCCTGGCCTCGCACGACGCGGAAGTACATGTCCTGGATGTACCGGGTGATGGGGCCGGGCTTGCCGTCGCCAATCTGGCGGTTGTCCACCTCGCGCACGGGGGTAATCTCCGCGGCGGTGCCGGTGAAGAAGACCTCGTTGCAGATGTAGAGGGCGTCACGGGTGACGGTGACCTCCTCGATGGTGGTGTGGCCGGCGTCGCGCAGCAGCCGCAGCACCGTGTCGCGGGTGATGCCGTCCAGGACGGGGGACGAGAGGGGCGGCGTCTTGATGATGCCCTTCTTGTTCACGAGGAAGATGTTCTCCCCGGAGGCCTCCGCGACGAAGCCGCTGATGTCCAGGAGGATGGCCTCGTCGTAGCCGGCGAGCACCGCCTCGCGCTTGGCGAGGATGGAGTTCACGTACTGGCCGGTGATCTTCCCGCGCACCATGTTCACGTTCACGTGGTTGCGCGTGAACGAGCTGACCTTGGCGCGGATGCCTTCCTTCAAGCCCTTGTCACCCAGGTACGCGCCCCAGTCCCAGGCGGTGATGCCCACGCGGGTGGGGTTCACCGCGCCCAGGCCCATGGCGCCGTCGCCCATGAAGGCGACCGGGCGCAGGTACGCGCCGTTGGCGAACTGCGCCTTCTGCGTGCGCAAGAGCTCCAGCGTGGCCTCCACCAGCTCATCCTCGGTGTAGGGCATCTTCAGCATGATGATGTGCGCTGAATCCATCATGCGGCGGATGTGCTCGCGCAGCCGGAAGACGGCGAGCCGGCCGTCATGGGTCTTGTAGGCGCGGATGCCCTCGAAGACGCCCAGGCCGTAGTGGAGGGCGTGCGTCATCACGTGCACGTTGCCCTCGTCCCATTTCATCAGCTTCCCATCGAGCCAGATGTGTTCGGCGCGCAGCACGGTGGATGAGGTCGAGCTCATCGGGAAGTACCTCTCGGGCTAGGGGTGGGACCGCTGAAGAACTTGTACCCAGGTGCACCTGGGACGCAAAGCGTGAAGTGCCAACGATTCGCACGCCCTGTGCGGCGCTCTGCGTCAGGCCTGCGCGATGGTGGGCAGGTTGGCGCGGGCCTTCTCGATGTCGCCCTCGTATTTGAGGACGAGGTTGAGCGTGGCCGCGACGACGTCCGAGCTGAGCGCTTCGGCGTTGAGCAGCGCGAGGCTCTGCGCCCAGTCGAGCGTCTCGCTGATGGACGGGGCCTTCTTCAAGTCGAGCGCGCGGATGGCGGCCACGGCCTCCACCACCTGCTCGGCCAGGACCTGGGGGACCTCCGGCAGGCGCGCGCGGACGATGCGCAGCTCGCGCTCGCGGTCCGGGAAGTCGATGTGCAGGTGCAGGCAGCGGCGCTTGAGCGCGTCCGACAGCTCGCGGGCGTTGTTGCTGGTGAGGATGACGCGCGGGACATGCTTCGCGCGGATGGTGCCCAGCTCCGGCACCGTGACAGCGTTGTCCGACAGGACCTCCAGGAGGAAGGCCTCGAACTCCGGATCCGCCTTGTCGATTTCGTCCACCAGGAGCAGGGCGGGCGTGTCCGACAGCTGGGCCTGGAGGATGGGGCGGGGCAGGAGGAAGCGCTCGGAGAAGAACACCGCGTCCCCGGACGCGAGCCGGTCCGCGGCCTCCGCGAGCGTGGCCGTGCCTTGCGTCAGCTCGCCAATCTTGTCCTTGAGCAGCTGGGTGTAGAGCAGCTGCTTGGCGTACTCCCACTCGTAGAGGGCCTTGGCTTCGTCCAGGCCCTCGTAGCACTGGAGCCGGAGGAAGGTCCGGTCCAACGCCTGGGCCAGGGCCTTGGCCAGCTCCGTCTTGCCCACGCCGGCGGGGCCCTCCACCAGGATGGGCTTGCCCATCCGGTCCGCGAGGAACACCGCCGTGGCGATTTCGGGGGACGACAGGTAGCCCACCGCCTCCAGGCGACGCGCTGCGTCCTCCACGCTGGTGAACGAGCGAATCTCCGAGGTCAGTTGAGGGGGGCTCACGCCCGTCAACTTAACCGACGGCTCCCGTGGCCACTGCGGCAAAAATGCCAGGGTTGTGGGGGCGTCGTCCGCACTCTTGAGGGCCTTGGGAGCCGTAACCCCTTGGAATCAGGGTGCGTAAATATTTTCGCACCGCGGGCATGCACCGTGCATCTATGCGGGCGTATCTCAGGACGACGAGGTCGCGGGTCATGTGGGCGTGGTTGAAGCTGGCGATGGCGGTGTTGGTGGTGGTGATGCCGGGGGGCTTTCCCCTCGTGCTGGCGTACATCGCGACGAGGACGTTGCTGGAGCGCTGGCGGGTGGCGCAGGTGCAGGCCCGCGAGGAAGGCCGTCCGGTGTCGGTGGTGCGGGACGTGGTGGGGGCGCTGCACTTCCGGGACCTCATCCGTGAGGCCAAGGCGGCCACGGCGCTGTAACCGGCGCAGGTCAGTCTCGAGAACGACGAAGGGCCCGGCACTCCACGGAGTGCGCGGGCCCTTGTCGTTTCCGGGAAGGCCCGGCCCTCCCGGGTGAGGGGAGGGCGGGGCAGGGGGGCTACTTGTCGAGCTCGTCGACGAGCGCCGTCCAGTCGTCCTCGCCGCCTTCGGGGGCGGTGGGCAGCTGCATGACCATGGTGCGCTCCGGGGCGTCCTCGTCCTGGGGCACCGGGGCCGGGGTCGGGGCGGCCTTCTTCGCGGCGGTCTTGGCGGCGGGAGCGGCCTTGGCCGGGGGCTTGGCGGCGGCCGGGATGACCGGGTTGGCCTGGACGGTGGCGGCCAGGTGCTCCTCCTCGGTGGCCTTGGCGGCCTTCGCGGCGGGCGCGGCGGCGGCCGGGGCCTTGGTCTTGTAGCGGGCCAGCTCCAGCTCGGCGACCTTGAGTGCCTTGCTCTTCTCCTGGACGGACGTCTGGAGGCGGGCGACCTCCTGGGCCTTGATGGCCTCGCGGCGCTCGAGCTCCGCCTTCTGCTTGGCGTTGAGGTCCTCGAGCTCCTTGGCCTGACGGGCCTCCAGGTCCTTGCGCTCCTTCTGCGCGGTGGCGAGCTTCGCGGCCGCCTCGTTGGCCTTGGCCTCCGCCGCGGTGACGCGGGCGGTGAGCTCCTTCTCCGCGCGGGCGCGGGTGCTCTGGGCGTTCTCCAGCGCCAGCTCCAGGTCCTGGGCCTTCTTGGTGCGGGCCTGCAGCTGGGCCTGGGCCTCCTTGAGCTTCGCCTCCGTGTCGGCGGCGAACTTCTGGGCCTCCTGGGAGAGCTGCGCGATGCGCTGTTCCGCCTTGGCGAGCTTCGCGGCCAGGTCGTCGGACTGCTTCTTCGCCTCCGCGGCGGCGGCCTGGGCCTGCTGGGCCTGCTGCTGCGCCTGGGCCTGGGCCTGCTGGAGCTGTCCGGCCAGCCCGTCGCGCTCGCTGGTGAGCTTCTTCTGCTGCTGCCCGGCCTGCTGCAGCTGCGTGTCGCGCTCCGCGAGGGCCTTGCGCGCTCCGTCCAGCTCGCCGGAGACGTTGGCGAGCTGCTGGTTGAGCGCGTCCGCCTGCTTCTTCGCCTCGGCGGCCTGCGTCTCCAGCTGGCCTTCCAGCTGCTTCACCTGCTCCGTGCGGGTGGCGACCTCGCGGTTGAGCACCTCCGCCTGACGCATCTTCTCCTGCGTCACGTGCGTGAGCTTGCGGAGCGTGTCGGACAGCTCCTTGCCCTTGGTGTCGACCTCGTTCTGGAGGAGCTCCTCGCGGCGCTGCGACTCGTGGGTGAGCGTCTGGAGGCGGTCCTCCAGGTGGTGCCGCGCGTCCTCCGTCTGCGCGAGCGTGGACGTCAGCTGCGTGACTTCCGACACGCGCGTGCCCAGCTCGTGCTTGGTGACGATGAGCTGTTCGGCCAGGTCCTCGCCGTTGGCCTGGGCCTCGGTGAGCTGGCGCGTGAGCTCCGCCTGGATGTCCGCGGCGGCCTGGCGGGCCTGGGCGTGGGCCTGCTCTTCGCGGGCCAGCGCGTCCTGCGTGCTGGCCAGCTGGCCCTGCGTGTCGGCCAGCTGCTGCGACGTGGCGCCCAGGTCCGCGGTCAGCTGGTCGCGCTCGCCGGTGAGGGCGTGGATGCGCGCGGTGGTCTCCTCCGCGAGCGCCGCGTGGGCGGTGCGCTCCGCGTCGTAGAGGCCCTGCGTCTCAGACAGCTCCGCGCGCAGGTTGCCAATCTGGCCGGTGAGGTCCTGCTCCAGCGCGTCCTTCGCGGCGTTGAGCGCCTGCAGCTCCGCGATGCGCTGGTCGCGCTCCTCGGTGGTGCGGGCGAGGAGGCCGTTGGTCTCCTGGAGGAGGTTCCGCGTCTCGTTCAGCTCCGCGTCCAGCTCGTCGCGGTGCGAGGTCATCTTCGCCAGGTCGGAGCGGGTGACCTCCAGGGTCTCCTGGGTCTGCGTCAGCGTCTGGCTGGTGGCCTCCAGCTCGCCGCGCGTCTCCGCGAGCGTGCCTTCGGTGCTGGCGAGCGCGTTCTGCGTGTCCGCGAGCGTGGCCTCCGTGCGCGCCAGCGTGTCCTGCGTCTGCGCGAGGGTGCCCTCCGTGGTGGCCAGTGTCTGGCTGGTGGCCTCCAGCTCGCCCTGGGTGGACGCCAGGTGGGCCTCGCTCTGCGCGAGCCGCGCCTGCGTGTCCGTCAGCGTCTGGCTGGTGGCCTCCAGCTCGCCGCGCGTCTCCGCGAGCGTCCCCTCCGTGCGGGCCAGCGTGGCCTGCGTGTCGGAGAGGGTCTGGCTGGTGGCCTCCAGCTCGCCGCGCGTGGTGGAGAGCGTCTCCTCCGTCTGCGCCAGGCGGGACTGGGTGTCCGTCAGCGTCTGGGTGGTGGCCTCCAGCTCGCCGCGCGTCTCCGCGAGCGTGCCCTCGGTGCTGGCGAGCGTGTTCTGCGTGCCGGCGAGCGTGGCCTCCGTGCGCGCCAGCATGTCCTGCGTCTGCGCGAGGGTGCCCTCCGTGGTGGCCAGTGTCTGGCTGGTGGCCTCCAGCTCGCCGCGCGTGGTGGAGAGCGTCTCCTCCGTCTGGGCGAGGCGCGTCTGCGTCTCGGAGAGCTGCTGGCTGGTGGCCTCCAGCTCGCCGCGCGTCTCCGCCAGCGTGGCCTCCGTGGTGGAGAGCGTGTTCTGCGTGGTGGAGAGCTGCTGGCTGGTGGCCTCCAGCTCGCCGCGTGTCTCCGCGAGGGTGGCCTCCGTGCTGGAGAGCGTGCCCTGCGTCTCGGAGAGCTGCTGGCTCGTGGCCTCCAGGTTGCCGGTCAGCTCGGCGATGCGGGCGTCGCGGTCGGCGACGTCGGTCTGCAGGCCCTCGATGGTGCCGTCGCGCTGGGAGACGGTGTCCTCCAGCGAGGCCACGCGCGCGGAGAGCTGTTCGCCCTGGCGCTGGGCCGCGTCCAGCTGCTCGGTGAGCGCTTGAATCTGGCCGTTGAGGTCCGCCTCCAGGGCGTCCTTGGCCGCGCGCAGGTCCTCCAACTGGCTGGTGAGGTCCTGCTCCAGCGCGTCCTTGGCCTGCTGCAGCGCCTGGAGCTCCGCGTTCAGCTCGTTCTCGCGGTCCTCCAGGTGCGTCTTGACGGCTTCGACCTCGCCCTCCAGCTCACCGATTCGCTCACGGTGCTGCTGGATGGTGGCGTTGAGCTCCGCCTCGCTGTTCTCGTTGCGGGCGATGGCCTCCTGCAGCTCGCGGTCGAGCGCGGAGATCTTCCCGTCCCGCTCCTCCACGCGCTGCGTGAGGTCCGCCTCCAGGGCGTCCTTGTCCAGCCGGAGCTGGTCGCGCTCGCCGGTGACGCGCGAGATGTCGGACTCCAGGTCCGCCACCTGCTGCGTGAGGCGCTGCTCCAGCGCGGCGCGCTCGGCGTTGAGGCGTTCAATCTCCGCGTCCGAACGGCTGGCGTGCTCCTCCGCGGTGGTGGCCCGGGCCTCCAGGCCGCGCACGGTGGCGTCGCGCTCCTGCTCGGTCTGGGTCAGCCGCTCCTGGAGGGCTTGAATCTCCCCGCCCAGCTCGGCGTAGCGGTTGTCGCGCTCGCTGATGGTGCGGGACAGCTCGGACTCGAACTGGTCGCCGCGCTCGCGCAGCTGGAGGATGTCCGCCTCGTTGGCGCGGACGGTGTCCTGGAGCTTCTGCTCCTTGACCTCGAACTCCAGCGTGATGACGCCGAGGTGCTTTTCGAGCTTGTCGAACTCGTTGCGCCAGCTCTCCAGGTCCGCGCCGCGCCGGGCCAGCTCCTCGTCGCGGAGGTTGACCTCCTTGCGCAGGACGTTGATGTCCTTCTCCTTGGAGGCGACGACCTCGATGAGGTCCTTCTCCGAGGAGAACTTCTGGAGGAGCAGGTCGTCGACGGTGGCGCCGTGCTCGCGCTCCTTCTGGACGATGGACTGCTGCGCGTCGTTGAAGCGCCGGAGCAGGTCGTCCACCTGCATCTTCAGGCCCTGCAGCTCCACGTCCTTCTCGTGGAGGCGGTCCTCCACGGAGAGCAGCTCGCGCTCGCGGACGCTCCAGATCTCCGACAGGCGCGCGAGCTGGGCTTCACGCGTCTTCAGCTCGTCCCGGAGGATCTGGATCTTGCCCTCGGGCGTGCCCATCAGCTCGCGGCGCGGGGGCGGGCGCTTGAGCTGGCGCGACTCCGCGAGCAGCTCCGCCTTGCGGTCCGCGATGGACGAGAAGGCCCGGTCCATGAAGGCCTTGTCCTCGTCCGTCATCGCGCTGCGGCGCTCGCGCTTGGGCAGCTTGGGCGGGGCGCCCGTGCGCACGCCGGGCATGGGCGGCGGGGCTTCCCGAGGCGCGCCGTTGAGCGCGGCATCCAGGTCCGCGTCCGAATCATCGGTGCCGGGCGGCACGATGCCGGCGCTCATGGAGGCGAGCTCGCCCATCTCGAACGGGATGACGAGATAGCCGTCCGCGGCGGCCGGCGTCTCACGGTGCTTGTTCAGGCCCTCCACACCCGAGTCGGAGGAGAGCAGGAGGACCTTGAGGTTCTGGCCCCACTTGCCCTTCTTGATCTGCCCACAGAGGGCAAAACCGGACTGGTCCGGAAGCTCCGCGCGCACGACGACGAGGTCGGGTCGGCGCTTCTCCAACTCCCGCTGCGCGTCTGACGCAGTGGTGGCCATGGCCGTGTTGTAGCCCGCGCTCTTGAGCACGGAGGCCATGCTGAGTGCGAAGTCGTTCTGGCTTTCGACGATGAGGACGCGACGCTCCATGAAGCCCTTCACCCAGCAAAAAGTGCAGTGAAAACCGCCACATCCTATCGGGCGGGAGCGCGGCTTGAAAAGTTTCCGAGCGGTGCTCGGTCGGCTGCCTCACGAGTTCTTGCCGCGAACCGCTCCCTGGCCGACAGGGGAGACCGACCCCGGGGACACGCCGCCGTCCGGATCCCGCCCTGGGAAGTTGGTGGGCGGGGTGTGCCGGGCGAAGCGGGCCCCCTCCGGGGGACAGTACCCGTGCGCGAGCTGCGCGAACCACGGGTTGAGGGCGGATCCGGGGGGCTGGGGCGGGGGACCCGGGTCCTCGGCGTCCGCGGCCTCCACCTCGAGCGAGTCCGCGTCGTGGACCTCGTCGTTGCCGATCTCCTCCGCCTCGTCCAGCGCCGCGCTGGCGTTGGAGGGCGTGTGGCCGGCGTCGTCGTCCAGGGACTGGGCCTCGTCGGCGGCGATCTCCTCCGGCTCGTCGTCCGCGGACGCGGCCCTCGACGGCGTCAGCACGGGGGGCGTGGGGATCAGCCGGGGCGGGCCCTGGCGCGGAACGGGCGGCGGCGCGGCGGCGCGGGGCGGCAGCTGCGGCGGGCGGTCCGCGTCGGAGACAGAGCCTCCTCGGATGGGCGGCTTGTCGGACTCCGTGAGCACTGGAGGACGGGAAGTGGCGGGCCGGCCTGGATCCGCGGCGGCGCCGCCACGGATGGGCGGTTTGTCCGCGTCGGCCATGGGAGAAGGAGAGGGGAAGAGGCGGGGAGGTTCCGAGGGGACCGGCTCCGACGGGCGCTGCGGCCGGCTGGAGCCCGTGCTCCGCGTCCCGTTCATCAAGGAGCGCATGGGCACGATGGGCGTGGGCGCGGGGGCTTCCTCCTCCTCCCGCATGACTCCGGCCCGGCGCACGATGGGCGTGGGGGCCCGCTCCTCGTCCTCCATGAGGGACGCGGGGCGGCGCACGACAGGCGTGGGCGCGGGGGCTTCGTCCTCAAGGGGCCTGCGCACGACGGGCGTGGGGGCCCGTTCCTCTTCGTCCGAAGCCGGGCGGCGCACGATGGGCGTGGGGGCCGGCGTGCTCGAGTCGTCTTCCAGCGGACTGCGCACCACCGCCGTCGCACCGAAGGAGGAATCCTCGGAGGCGCGGGACTTCTCGTCCGGCTCCCCGGCATCGTCCCCGTCGGCGCTCTTCAAGCCGAGCGACTTCGCCAGGGGGCTCGTCACCATCTCCGTGGGGGGCGCCGGCTCCGAACCACGGCCTCCCAGGGGCTCCGGTACCGCCTCCTGCTTCGAGGGGGCGGAGGGCAGCGATGTCCTCGCGGTGTCGTCGGTCGTCCTGGCCGTGGGCGCGGGCTCGGGTGGACGCGCGGCTTCTTCGAGTTGGGGCTGGGGCGCGGCGGACTCGCGCAGCGGCAGACCCAGGACCAAGGGGACTTCGTCGGGCCGCATGTCCGGCTCGGTCTTGACGAGCCGCGTGTCCATGCCGTCTTCCAGGGCCATGCCCATGACCACGGGCGCGTCCTCCGCGCCTTCCTTCGCGGTAGGGGACGCGGCGGATTCGGCCGCGTCCTGCGTGGCGGGCTTCGCGGGTGGCGTGGGCGCGGGCCTGGACGCCTCTGGCATGCCCAGGTTCGCGAGCCGGTTCGTGGGAGTGCCCGTCATCGTGACGTCGGGCGGCTCGCTGGCGGCCTCCACCGGCACGTGGCCCCGCTTCTCCAGGAGCGAGTCGTAGAGGTCCAGCAGCTGACCGCGGATGATGCCCGCGTCCAGCACCTTCTGCGCGAACGCGCGCCCCGCCTTGCCCAGCGCCACGCGGCGGGGCACGTCGCGCGCCAGGTCCAGGATGCGCTCGGAGAGGGCACGGGCGTCGCCCGGGGGGAAGAAGGTGGCCGCGTCCTTCGGAATCAGCTCGCGCGTGACGGGCAGGTCCGCGGCGATGACCGGCCGGCCGGCGGCCAGGTACTCGGAGACCTTGGCCAGCGGTCCCCCCTGGAGCCGGTTGCGCTCCGAGTCGTCCAGCGGCAGCACGCCCACGTCCGCCAGCGCCAGCACCTTGACCAGGTCGTCGTGCGCGACAGGCGGCTGGAAGTCGACCTTCTCCTTGATGCCCAGGTCTTTGACCAGGTCCTCGAGGTGGGGCTTCCAGTCCGGGTGGTGCGCGCCCACCAGCGTCAGACGCACGTCCACCTGCTGGGCCGCGAGCGCGGTGGCGCGCAGCAGGGTGGGCAGGCCCTGCCAGCCCACGTGGCTGCCCAGGTACATCATGCGCAGGGGCGAACCGTCCGGGGCGCCGAGCACCTCCGGATCGTAGGGCTTCAGGTCCACGGGCGCGCGAATCGTGCGCAGCTGGTCCTCGGCCGCGCCCAGCCCCTGGATGAACGCGCGCGTCGTCTGTGAGCCGGTGACGACGAGGTCCGCGTTCATCAGGCAGAACAGCTCCTGGCGGCGGACCTTCGACAGGAAGCGGCGGTCCCCGTCCGTCTGCGGATGGGTGTAGCGCAGCTCCTGTGAAGGGAATGTCTGCGCCTCGTAGATGAGGCGGTAGCCGTAGTCCGCCTTCAGCTCGCAGAGCGCGTAGCCGCCGAAGGGGTCCGTGAAGTGGGCGAGCGCGTAGTCCTCGCTCTCCAACTGCCGGCGCACGGCCCGTTCGAAGGATTGGATGCGCGAGGCCAGGTCCCCGGAGCCTACCGGGACGCGGAGCAGCCGGGCGCCCTGGTACTTCTCGATATGGGAGTGGTCGGGCGTCTTCGCCGACAGCACCACCACGGAGAAGCGATCAGGCAATGCCTTCAGATACTCGGTCAGTCGGCGTGAGGAGCCAGACGGGCCGGGGATGACATCGAAGCTGCACAGGAGAAGTCTGGGCAGGTCACTCAAGCGGTCGCAGGATACTTGGACAGGCGTGAGGTGTCATCGGGCCTGACGGAGAAGAAGGGGGTCGGCGGAACAACACATCCCGTGACGGATGCGTTGACCCCCTGTATGCCGCGTCATAACGAGGCGAGGTGTCCATGGATGAGCGGAAGGGCGTCACCGTGAGCTACCTGCGGCAGCTGGCCCGGAAATATCTCCGGGAAGGAGCTGGCGCGTCCCGCGGACGGGAGTTGGTCTCCTCCCTTGCCGAGCGCATTCCCGCCCTGGGGCGGCTCGCGCGCATGGCCGGGCTGGCGACGTCCCGGCGCGGCTCTGGTGGCGTGGGCGGCGAGGAGCGGAAGCTGGACTCCGGCCGGGCGGAGTCCCGCCCCGCCCCGGGCCCTGCGTCCGAATCCGTACCCTTGCCTCCGCGTGAGAGCACCGCCGCGCCGCAGGCACGAGAACTTTCCGAGGAGCCCATCACGGAGCCGGGGGGCCCCAAGACGCGGCCCGCGCAGGTGGTGACGTTCCCCCCGCGCGAGAGGTCACGCCGCGAGCCGGAGCCAGAGGATGAGGACACGGTGTCGCTAGCGCGGACGCCGCGCCCGTCGAGCTCGCCCGAGGGCGATGAGCCACCCGCCACGCCCGAGCCGCCGCATGCCGCCGAGCCCCTGGTGGAGGGGTTCTTCGTGACGAAGATGGCGGGAGAGAACGAGGCGCGCCGCCACCATCTTCTGGAGGAGCAGTCACCGCGCCTTCCTCCGGCGGACGCATCGCCCGAGCGGAACGAGCACCTGGGCATGCTGCCCCTGGACTACCAGGACGACGCGCTGGTGCTGCTCGCGAGGGACCCGCACACGCTCTTCGTCTTCTGGGACTTCAGCGACGCGAGCCGGAGCCGGGCGTTGGACGACCTTCCGTCGCCGCGCGCGGTGCTGAAGGTGTTCGACGGCGAGGGCGTGTCGCGCGAAGTGGACTTCGCGTTGGAGTCGCGCAGCTACTACCTGCAAGGCATGGAGCCCGGGCGCACGTACCGGGTGGAGGCGTACTTCGTCGGCGCGGATGGCCGGTCGCGCCGCATTGGACATTCGTCCAACCGGGCCACGTTGCCGCCCGCGGGACCGTCGGCGGACACGTCCATCCGGTTCCTGCGCATGCCGCCTCCGCCGGTCGTGGACCGGCTGCGCGCGGCAGCGGCTTCCGCGTCGGCGACCGCGCGCGTTCCCCAGGTGGAGGAGCGCGAGTACGTCACCTGGCGCCGGGTGCAGTTGCCGGGGAGCGCCGGAGTGGTGGACGTGCCGGAGGTCCACCGCGAACGCACCGAGACCTATCCCGATGCGCCGCGAGTCCCGGGGGCTTCGGACCTGCGCTACGCGGAGGAGGCGTACCTGCGGAGCGAGCCGCGCGCGCCGGGCGCTTCGGATCAGCGCTATGCGGAAGAGGCCTATGAGGAGGCCTATTTCGAGAGTGCGCCGAGGATGCCGGGCGCTTCGGACCTCCGTTACGCGGAAGAGGTCTACTTCGAGAGTGCGCCGCGTGCGCCGGGCGCTTCGGATCAGCGCCATGCGCGCGTGGGCGAGGCGACGTTGGGCGAGGGCGCGGTGCTGGCTCCGTCGCGTGCGACGAGTTCGTCGGAAGCGCGCTACCTGTCGGTGGAGCGTGCGCCGGGGGCTTCGGATCAGCGCTACGGGCAGAGTGGGCCCGTGGCGGGTTCCCCGTACCTGGAGGTGCCGCGCGCGCCGGGGGCTTCGGAACAGCGCTACGGGCAGACGCTGCTTCCGGGCGGTGTCTCGGAGTATCGCTATCTAGAGGTGCCGCGTGCACCGGGCGCTTCGGATCAACGTTACGGGGCGGGCGCGGGAGGGCAGGGGGCGCCAGGGGGGCCGGGGGCCTCGGACCGTCAGTATCTGACGGTGTCCCGGACCGCGGGCGCTTCGGACCAGCGGTACTTGAGCGTGCCTCGCGCGGCGGGAGCTTCGGACCAGCGCTACCTGTCCGTGGAGCGTGCGGCTGGCGCTTCTGAGCAGCGCTATTGGGCTGTGGAACGTGCGTCTGGGGCTTCGGACCAGCGGTACCTGTCCGTGGAGCGTGCGGCGGGCGCTTCGGATCAACGATACCTGTCCGTGGAGCGCGCGCTGAGTGGTTCGGATCAGCCGCGCCTCGGTGGCTCGTCCGCGCCTTTCGACGCCGGGTCCCCGGAGGCCCTGCGCCCGCAGGCGCCTGGAGCCCCGCCGCGAGGGGATGTGCTCGAAGCGCGGGACCTGCCGCCTTCGCGTCCGGCCGACCGTCCACCGGCTCACGCCGTTTCCCCTGACTCGTGGCGGCCTGCGGAGCCCGAGCCTCCCCAGAACCCGTGGGCCATGAGCGTGGCGCGCGGTCCCACCGCGTCCGAACAGCGTGCCCTCGACAAGGCCCGCGAGGCCGCCGAGGTGGCAGGAAAGTCCGCACCCGCCACCGCGCCCGCGAAGGTCGAGCCTCCGGCGGCTCCTCCTCTTCAGGCTGAAGCCCAGGCCACTTCGAGCCCCGCCGTGTCCAAGGCGGACGCTCCGAAGGCGCCCCCGAAACCCGCCGAGCCCAAGTCCCCGGGCTCCAAGTCCTCCTCCAAGTCCCGGTCTTCGCGCCGTGGACGGAAGTGAACCCGCACGGCCTCTTGAACCGACCTATGAGCCTGGGCTCCCTCGCGCTGGTCCTTCACGCGCACCTGCCGTTCGTCCGCCACCCTGAATACGAAGACTTCCTCGAGGAGGACTGGCTCTACGAGGCCATCTCCGAGACGTACCTGCCGCTGCTGCGCGTGTTCGACAGGCTGGTCGAGGACCGCGTCCCCTTCCGGGTGACGATGACGCTCTCGCCCACGCTCGTGTCGATGCTCAACGATGACCTGCTGCGCGAGCGCTACGCCCGGCGCCTGGACCTGCTCTGCGAGCTGGGGGCCCGCGAGGTGCACCGCACCCGGGCGGACCCGACCTTCCACCCGCTGGCCGTCTTCCACCGCGACCACTTCGAATCGCTGCGCCTCGCGTACCACAACCACTACCGGCGCGACCTGGTGGCCGCGTTCCGCAGGCTCCAGGACTCGGGCCACCTGGACATCCTCACCTGCAACGCGACCCACGGCTTCCTGCCGCTCATGCAGCAGACGCCGGAGGCCGTGCGCGCCCAGGTGACGGTCGCGGCGAACCACTACCGCCAGAACTTCGGCCGCGACCCCGCCGGCATCTGGCTGGCCGAGTGCGGCTACTACCCGGGCCTGGAGCGCATCCTCTCCGCCGAGCGCATCCGCTACTTCTTCGTCGACACGCACGCGCTCACCGACGCCACGCCCCGCCCGCTGCACGGCCCCTACGCGCCCATCTTCACGGAGCCCGGCGTGGCCGCGTTCGCACGCGACCCGGAGAGCAGCCAGCAGGTCTGGAGCACCGAGCACGGCTACCCCGGCGACCCCGTCTACCGCGAGTTCTACCGGGACATCGGCTGGGACCTGGACCTGGACTACATCCGCCCGTTCATCCAGCCCACCGGCGACCGCAAGAACACCGGCTTCAAGTACTTCCGCATCACCGGCAAGACGAACGACAAGCAGCCCTACGACCCCGCAGCCGCCCGCGAGCGCGCGTGGGCCCATGCGGGCAACTTCCTCTTCAACCGCGAGCGCCAGTTCGAATACCTCGCCTCGCGCATGGGCGGCCGCAAGCCCGTGGTCGTCGCGCCCTACGACGCCGAGCTCTTCGGCCACTGGTGGTTCGAGGGCCCCCACTTCATCGACGCGCTCATCCGCCAGGCCGCGCGCAACCCCAGCCGACTCCAGCTGATCAGCCCGCTGGATGACCTGCGCGAGCACCCGGAGAACCAGGTGGCCACGCCGCCCATGTCTTCCTGGGGCGCGGGCGGGTACGCGAACATGTGGCTCGACGGGACGAACGACTGGGTCTACCGCCACCTCAGCCACGCCGCGCGGCAGATGGTGGAGCTGGCCCGGGACTTCCCGGACGCGCCGTCGCGCACGCGCCGGGCCCTGAACCAGGCCGCGCGGGAGCTGCTGCTCGCGCAGTCCTCCGACTGGGCCTTCATCATGAAGACCGGCACCATGGTGGACTACGCCGTGCGCCGCACGAAGGAGCACCTGGAACGCTTCCTGCGCCTGCATGAACAGGTGCGCGCCGGCACCGTTGACGAGTCCTGGCTGTCCCACGCGGAGGCCCGAGACAACCTGTTCCCCGAGCTGGACTACCGCGTCTACCGGCCCGGTTGAGCGGTCCGGGAACAGGCGGCCGGCCCGGGGGTTCACCTCCTGTCACCGGATGAGGTCGTTCCGGTTGCGGGGCTTCGTTTCCGCTTTAGCTTGAAGGAAATCCATGACCCACACGCTCCCTCCGTTCCGTCGCAAGCTCGTGGCCGCCGTGCTGGTGTTGGCGTCGCCCACGCTCGCCCTCGCGCAGGCCCCTGCAGCCAAACCCGCGGCGCCGCCGGCGCCCCAGACGCAGCGGGCGGTCTCCGGTCAGGCCAGCAACCTCCAGCCCGCCACGAGCGAGGCGCAATCGCTCGCCTCGCTGGCGCCGCTGGTGGATTCGGTGAAGTCCGCCGTGGTGAACGTGGACGTGCAGGCGAAGCCGGAGGTGCCGGAGGGCATGGAGGACAACCCGCTCTTCGACCGCTTCTTCGGCGGCAAGGGCGGGGGCCGCAGCCGCGGCCGCAGCGAGCGTGAGCAGATCCGCCAGGGCGCCGGGTCGGGCTTCATCATCGACCCCAAGGGCGTCGTGCTGACCAACAACCACGTCGTCGAGGACGCGGTCACCATCACCATCCGCCTGGACGACGGGCGCTCGTTCACGGGCGAGGTGGTGGGGCGTGACCCGCTCACCGACGTGGCCGTGGTGAAGATCAAGGAGAAGGTGGATCAGCTCCCCACGGTGAAGCTGGGCGACTCCGACGCCGTGCGCGTGGGTGACTGGGTGTTGGCCATCGGCAACCCGTTCGGCCTGGCCTCCAGCGTGAGCGTGGGCATCCTCTCCGCGCGCGCCCGTGAAATCGGCGCCAGCGTGTACGACGACTTCCTGCAGACGGACGCGGCCATCAACCCCGGCAACTCCGGCGGCCCGCTCTTCAACATGAAGGGCGAGGTGGTGGGCATCAACACCGCCATCGTCGGCGGCGGCACGGGCATCGGCTTCTCCGTGCCCAGCAACCTCATCAAGGCGCTGCTGCCGCAGCTGGAGAAGGAGGGCTCCGTCACGCGCGGCTGGCTGGGCGTGGGCATCCAGCCGTTGACGCGCGAGCTGAGCCAGGCGCTGAAGGTGCCGGTGAGCGAGGGCGCCATCCTCACGCAGATCACCCCTGACTCCCCCGCGTCCAAGGCCGGCCTCAAGCCGGACGACGTGGTGGTGGCCGTGGACGGCAAGACCGTGCGCTCCGACAGCGAGCTCACCCGCACCGTGGCGCTCAAGAAGCCCAACTCCGTCTCCACGCTGACCCTCTACCGCGACGGCAAGAAGCAGGACGTCAAGGTGACCATGGGCACGCGCCCGGACCTGGAGGGCCTGTCCAAGAAGAAGCCGGAGGTCACCGACGAGCAGGACGGCTCGCGCCGCGTGGGCCTGTCCCTGCAGGACCTGGATGCCCGCACGGCGTCCCAGGCGGGCTTCAACGAGCGCTCCGGCGCGCTGATCACCGACATCGTCCCGGGCTCGCCCGCGGACCGCGCGCAGCTGCTGCCGGGCATGCTGGTGGTGGAGGCGAACAAGAAGCCCATCGCGAGCGCCAAGGATCTGGCCGCGGCCATCCGCTCCGCGCCCAAGGGCAGCACGATGCTGTTGCGCGTGGCTGGCCCCGGTGGCGGGCGCATGCTGCGCGCGCTGACGGTGCCCTGACGCCGGACGGCAGGGGTTGGGGGGGCACGGCCGCGGCTCGCACTCGAGGGTGGATGAACGTCGATGAGCGTCAACTACGTCTCGTTGGGTGACAGCACGGCGGTGGGGGTGGGGGTGTCGCAGGGCGGGGGCTACCCTGACCGGCTCGCCTCCCGCCTCCGGAAGGACGGCCTCCCCGTGGGCCACATCAACCTGGGTCAGAGCGGCGCGCGCGTGCGCGACGTCGTCAACAACGCCCTCAAGCGCGTCATCGCGCTGCAGCCCACGCTGATCACCCTGGGCGTGGGCACCAACGACATCTGGCGCGGCACCGAGATGGCGGAGTTCCAGGACGACCTGGACCGCATCGCCCGGAGGCTGAAGCAGACCGGCGCGTCCATGGTGGTGGTGAACATCGCGGACATGGCGCTCGCGCCGGTGGCGAAGATGGTGCCCAGCGCGCTGTATGAAGGGCGCATCGAGCTGTTCAACGACGCCATCGCCTCGGTGGCCCGCGCGCACGGGCTGCACCTGGTGGACCTCTACACCGCCAGCCGGGAGATGATCCCCCGGCGTCCGGACTTCTTCTGCTCGGATGGCTTCCACCCGTCCGCGGCGGGCTACGAGGAGTGGGCGGACCTGATGCTCCCCGTGGTCCGGACGCTCGTGCGGCGGTAGGGGAGGGCGCCTTCCCGCTCAGGCCTTCGCGATGCCCGTGGGCGAAGCGGGCGTGGAGGGCGCGTCCGCGGGCGGCGCATTGATGCTGCGCTCGCGGCCGGGGTGCACCTCCATGCCGGGCTCGAACGCCGTCACCCGGTTGCGCCCGGTGCGCTTGCTGCAGTAGAGCGCCGCGTCCGCGGAGTCCACCAGCGCGTCCTGCGCCGTCGCGTCCGTGGGGTAGTGCGCGACGCCGATGGACACCGTGACGTGGCCTCCAGGCAGCCCCGGACGGCTGAGCGTGACGGCGTCCGCCACCGCGCGGCGCAGCGTCTCCGCGACCTCCACCGCCGTGGCCTTGGACACCTGCGGCAGCAGCAGCACGAACTCCTCGCCGCCGTAGCGTCCCAGCGTGTCCACCTTGCGCGCGCGGGTTCGCAGCACGTCGGAGACCCGGCGCAGCGTCTCGTCGCCAGCGCGGTGGCCGGCCAGGTCGTTGAGCCGCTTGAAGTGGTCCACGTCCACCATCAGCAGCGCCAGCGGCACGCCGAAGCGCTGGGCCCGCGCCAGCTCCAGGTCCAACCGCTGGAAGAGGTGACGGCGGTTGGGCACGCCCGTGAGCGCGTCCGTCAGCGTGAGCTTCACCGTCTCCGCGTGCAGGCGTGCGTTCGTCACCGCCGTCGCGGCCTGATCCGCCACCGCGGTGAAGAGCTCGATCTCCTCCTTGGAGAAGCTCGCCGTCTCCGGGCGCTGGAAGTTGATGACGCCCAACAGCGTCTCCGCGTGCACCATGGGCACCGCCAGGAGCGAGCCCTGCTCGGTGCCGCCGCGCAGGCCGCGCCGCGCGAAGATGCTGGTGCTGTCCGTGAGGTCCGGCAGGTACACCGCCTTGCGCGTCTGCGCGGCCCGGCCGCACGCGCCCTCGCCCATGGCGAAGGTGTGGCCCTCCAGGCCCTGGCCCTGCGGCCACGCGTGCTTCACCTCCAGCATGCCCTCCTCGTTGAGGAGCATGATGGAGAAGTCCTGGATGTGCAGCCGCTCCACCACCATGCGGGTGATGCGCGACAACAGCTCGTCCAGCTCCAGCGTGGTGTTGAGCGAGCGCGCCACGTCGAACAGCAGCGACAGCTCCCGCAGGCGCTCCTCCAACTCGTCCTTCAGCGCCAGCTTCTCCTTCACCAGCTGCAGGTCGCGGTGCGTGTCGATCTCCTCCACCTTCATGGAGGTGAGCCGCGCGAGCATCTGGTTGAAGGCCGCGCCCAGCCGGGAGATCTCATCCGTGCCCCGGGCCTCCGCGCGCACCAGCAGGTCGCCGTCCGCCGCGCGCCCCATGGCCTCGCTCAGCCGCTTGAGCGGCGCGGTGAGCACGAAGCGCAGGGACAGCCACGTCACGAGCCCCAGGATGCCCACGAAGAGCACCATCGCGCCCAGCGCGTCCTGGAACACCGTCTGGAGCTGGCGGTGCAGCGCGGGCTCGCCCAGGCGCACCTGGAGCACGCCCATGCGCTGCGCGGCCTCGCCGGTGTGACAGCCGGAGCACTCCGGGCCGCCCAGGGGCCGCACCACCTCCGTGCCGTGGTCGCTGGAGCGCGCCGTCTCCGGCCCCGTCGCGGACAGCCGCGCGGCCTCCGGATGCGGGTGGCCCTGCTCGGCGGGCTTGCGGCTCCAGCGGATGCGCCCGTCCGGCGTCAGCACCCGCAGGTCCTCCACGGAGCGGAACAGCCGCGTGTCCGACGACAGCACCTCCGCCACCGCGCTGTGCGGCGCCGCCCCCGGAGTCTGCGGAAGCATGAAGGTGGAGGCGACCGCCTCCGCCAGCGAGAGCGCCTCCAGGTGCGTGCCCTCCCGCACCGCCTGTCGCGCCTCGCGGGAGAAGTGGCCCACGCCCAGGAGCGCCACCACCAACCCGGGCAGCGCGATGCTCCACAAGAGCTTCCTGCCAATCGTCTCGGAACCGAGGGCCATGTGCGGGGCGCAGTGTGCTCCGCGCGCTCGCGTTCTGTCCGCGAGTGACGGAGTGTTGAAAATTGTCAGGGGCGTGACACGCCCTGTCAAACGTACTGGCGTCGAAATATTGAAACGAGGGTGTTGTTCTCCAGCATGTTCTTGTTTTCAAGGGCTGTGCCCATGGCACGGTGGACGCACCCTTGAAGAAGGTCGCTGTTGCCCGGTCAGGAGAGCCGTCCATGTCCACGCCCGTGTTCCTCACGTCCGCGCTGCTGCCGGTGCCGCACGGCTTCGCCACGCGCGCGGGTGGGGTGTCCGAAGGGCCCTACGCGTCGCTGAACCTGGGCTTCTCCGTGGGCGACGAGCGCCCTCGCGTCGAGGAGAACCACCGCCGGCTGGCCCGGGCCGCGGGCGCGCAGCTGGGCTCGCTCTGCCGGGTGTCGCAGGTGCACGGCGACACGGTGCTGGAGGCGCGCGGTGAAGCGGACGAGGTGCTGCGCCCGACGCTGGGGGAAGCCGACGCGCTGTGGACGCAAGGGGAGGGGAGCTGGGTGGCGGTGGGGACCGCGGATTGCGTGCCGGTGCTGCTGGTGGATCCGCGAGGCCGCCGCGTGGCGGCGGTGCACTCGGGCTGGCGGGGCACGGACCTGGAGATCAGCGCCCGCGCGGTGGAGACACTGGCGGCGCGAGGCAGCCGGCCGGAGGACCTGCTGGCGGCGGTGGGCCCCTGCATCCAGGCGTGCTGCTATGAGGTGTCGCCGGAGCTGGGCGACCGCTTCCGCGCGCGCTTCGGCGCGGAGGTCGTCCGTGGAGGTGCCAGACCCCACCTGGACCTTCCACGGGCAGTGAAGGCGTCGTTGGTGAAGGCGGGCATGCGGGTGGACCGGGTGGACGTGCTACAGGCCTGTACGGCGTGTGATCCGGAGCGGTTCTTCTCCCACCGCCGGGACGCGGGGCGCACCGGGCGGCACCTCAACTTCGTGGTGCACCGCTTCTAGCGGGGGCCGCGCCAGGGTCGTTTTCTTGACGGTCTCCGACCGGCCTTCCTATCCTCGACTCGGATTTCCCTCCGTCCAGGCTCGTGCCGGTGCGTCCCTTCCTCTTCCGCCTGTTTGCCGCCGTCGCGCTGTCCGCGCCGACCGCCTGCGCCACCACCGCTGCGTCGCAGACGGAAGTGGGCCGGCTGGAGGCGGAGGTGCGCACGCTGCGCGCCTCCCAGGCCTCGCTGCTGGAGCGCCTGGAGCGGCTGGAGAACCGCGACGCCGTCTCCCGCGCGCGGAGCGTCACCCCGGCTCCCGCCTCGGCTTCGACCCCGGCGGCCACCGCGAGCGTGAAGCCGGAGGCCGCTTCGTCCGAAGGGGGCGACGCGCTGAGCCTGGCGCCCGCGGAGCTGACGGTGGTGCGGCTCAAGCCGAAGAAGGAACCGGCGCCGCGCATCAACACGGCGGTGGCGGTGGTGGAGCCGGACGCGGATCAGATGGAGATGTTCATCTCCCCGGTGGAGGGCTCGTCTGGGACGGGCTCCGTCACGCCGGCCCGCATGGAGCCGCCGGAGAAGGATCCGGACATCCTCGACGCCGAATACGAGCGCGCGGTGGCCATGCTGCGCACCGGCAACGTGGAGGGCGGCGTGGAGCAGCTCACGCGCTTCGCCGCGGAGAACCCGCGCCACCCCCGCGCCGACAACGCCCTGTACTTCGCCGGCCTGGGCCAGATGGGCCTCAAGGACCCCACGGGCGCGGCGAAGACGTTCGAACGGCTCATCAAGACCTATCCCGCCGGGGACGCCGTCCAGGACGGCATGCTCCGGCTCGCGGAGTGCCGGGTGCGGCTGAACCAGGCCGTGGATGCCCGAGCCCTCTATACCCGCGTCGTCACCCAGTTCCCGGGGACGGCCGCCGCCACGCAAGCGGAGCAGCGGCTCGCCGCGCTCTCGCCGTAAGCCCTTTTCGTGAAAGGACGTCGTCCGATGCGCTCCCGGATCCTCGCCTCCCTGCTCGTGCCCCTCACCGTCGCGCCGGCATGGACGGCTTTCGCCCAGGACGCGCAGGAGGACGAATCCCAGCCCTCCTCCGAGACGGAAGGGCAGGACATCTCCGACGACGTGGAGCAGCGCCCCACGTCCGTCACGCTCCCGCCCGGCGCCCCGCAGGGCCGTGAGAGCGCGCCCGGCCAGGTGCACACCGTCGAGACGGGCGACACGCTGTGGGACCTGTCCCAGCGCTACCTGGGCAGCCCCTGGTACTGGCCCAAGGTCTGGTCCTACAACCCGCAGATCGCCAACCCGCACTGGATCTACCCGGGCAACAACGTGAAGTTCTACCCGGGCGGCGAGGAGGTGCCGTCGCGCGTGGAGTCCACGGAGCTGCCCTCGGAGGACGTGGCGGCGCCCACGGACGTGAGCGGCGGCAGCCTGGTGTCGGTGGTCGGGAAGATCGGCTACGACCCCGCCAGCGCGCGCCCGGTCGTGACCAAGGGCTTCGTGACGGCGCGCGAGCTGGACGAGGCGGGCAAGATCGAGGGCTCGGCCTCCGAGGCGCTGATGCTCTCCGCGCCGGACAAGGTCTATCTGCGCTTCAAGAAGCGCGGCAGCGCCAAGATCGGTGACCGCTACGTCATCTTCCATACCGTGGAAGAGGTGAAGCACCCGGTGACCCACGCGCGCACGGGCTACCTCACGGAGCTGCTGGGCACGGTGCAGGTCGTCGCCATCAACAACGACGTGGTGACCGCACGCATCACGGAGACGTGGGACCCCATCTCCCGTGGCGACCTGGTCGGCCCCTCCAGCGAGAAGCTGGTGGAGCGCATCGCCCCCAAGCCCAACAGCAAGGAGATCCCCGGCTACGTGCTCACGCCGATGACGCCGGGCCAGACGCTGCTGGGCGAGCACCACTTCATCGTCGTGGACCGCGGCACCGCGGACGGCGTGCAGGTGGGCAACACCTTCACCATCGAGCGCCGTGGCGACCCCAGCCTGGATGTGCTCGGCCGCACCGACTACAAGATGGGCGACGCGGGCAAGGGCCAGAAGACCTACCCCTGGGAGGCCGTGGCCCAGTGCATGGTCACCGAAGTGCGTGAGCGCACCTCCAACTGCCTGGTGACCCGCTCCCTGGTGGAGATCTCCGCCGGCGACCGCGCCACCATGCGCAAGGACGGGACGCCCACCGCCAGCCGCTGAGGTTGGCGGCGCTCAGGAACGGCAGGAATGCTGCATTCCGGCCCGCCCGGGAAGGGCGGGTCGCTTGACCCCCGAAGAGCCGGTGTTATGTGTCACGCCCCTCCCGAGACCACCTCTATATAGGTGGGAAACAGGCGGGGGACGGTATGGCGGACACGAGCACGGACACACACCTACACTGGGACGAGCAGCGCGCCACCCTGGCGCTCTGGGCCATTGCCGGCCTGGGGCCCCGGACGTTGGACGCGGTGCGCGCGTTCGCCGGGGGAGCGCTTTCCCGTCTCGCGTCCGTGCCCGTGAAGGACTGGCTGTCGGACGTGCCGGTGCCCGCGGCCGTCCGCCAGCGCCTGGCCGCCGTCGCATCCCTGGACGCCCTGGCGTCCCGCACGGAGGAGGCCTGTGCCCGAGCGGGCCTCCAGGTGGCCTTCGCGGGCACGCCCGCCTATCCCGCCCGGCTGGTGGGCCTGGAGGACGCGCCCCCGCTGCTGTTCTACCTGGGCCTTCCGGGGCCTCCCCGGCGGCGCCTGGCCATGGTGGGCAGCCGCCATCCGGACCAGGGCTTCCTTCCGTTCGCGCGCACGTTCGCCCGGAAGGTGGCGGAGGCCGGGGTCGGGGTGGTGTCGGGCGCGGCGGAGGGCGTGGACCGGGCGTGCCACTGGGGCGCCCTGGACGTGGGCGCGGAGACGTGGGCCTTCCTGGGCTCCGCGCTGGACGCGTTGGACCCCGCCCAGGCCCGGCTGCTGCCCCACTTCCTGGAGCGGGGAGGGGTGTACTTCAGCGAGCTGCCGCCCGGGGTCCGGGCGAGCACGACCACCTTCCCCCGGCGCAACCGACTCATCGCTGGCGCGTCGGATGCGGTGCTGGTGATGCGGGCGGGAGCGGGCTCCGGAGCCCTGTACACGGCGGACGCGGCCCAGCTGCAGGGCCGGCCGGTGTTCGCGCTGCCGGGGGACGTCTGGCAGCCGGCCGCGGCGGGCTGCAACGCCCTGCTGGCGGACGGGCGGGCCCGCGCATGCACGTCCCCGGAAGCAATCTGTGCGGTGGTGGGCGTTGACCCGGTTCGTGCGGTGCCGGCGGGGCGGGACGCGGGGTGGTGGGAGGCGCTGTCGGCGGAAGCGCGCGGGGCCTATGGGCTGTTGGATCGGGTTCCCCGCTCGTTCGACGAGGTGCTCGCCGCGAGTCCGCTGTCACCCGCGGCGCTCATGAGCGCCCTGGTGGAATTGGAATTGTCGGGGCTGGTGGTCCAGCACCCGGGTAAACGGTACGAGAAGGTCTAAAGGCAGTTCGAGGTAGGAGAGCCATGGCCACGCGGAAGAAGACACAGGCGGCAGAGACCGAGACGGCTGCGGAGGAGACGCCCAAGAAGGCGGCCTCCAAGAAGCCGGCGGCCAAGAAGTCCGCCAAGAAGAAGACGGCCGCGAAGAAGACGACCGCCAAGAAGAAGACGGCGGCCCGCCGCCGTGGCGCGGACGGGGACGAGCTGCCCACCGTGGACGCGGACGCGGACGCCGAAGAGGAAGTGCCCGAGCGCCGTGGCAAGGGCCCCCACTACCTGGTGGTGGTGGAGTCTCCCGCCAAGGCGAAGACCATCAAGAAGTACCTGGGCTCCGGCTACACGGTGAAGGCGTCCGTGGGCCATGTGAAGGACCTGCCCAAGAGCAAGATGGGCGTGGACGTGGAGGACGACTTCAAGCCCGAGTACACGGTCATCAAGGGCAAGGAGAAGGTCCTCAACGAGCTGAAGAAGATGGCCAAGACGGTGGACCGCGTCTTCCTGGCGACGGACCCCGACCGCGAGGGCGAGGCCATTGCCTGGCACATCAAGGAGGAGCTGGGTCACCCGGACTCCCTGCGGGTGACCTTCAACGAGATCACCAAGCGCGCCGTGCAGGACGCCATCGCGCAGCCGCGCCAGCTCAACCAGGACAACTACGACTCGCAGCAGACCCGCCGCATCCTGGACCGGCTCGTCGGCTATCAAATCTCGCCGCTGCTCTGGAAGAAGATCCGCCGCGGCCTGTCCGCCGGCCGCGTGCAGTCCGTGGCGGTGCGCCTGATCGTGGAGCGCGAGGCGGAGATCAAGGCCTTCCAGCCCGAGGAGTACTGGACGCTGGACGCGCTGGTGCAGGGCCCGCAGGGGCCGCCGCCCTTCAAGGCGAAGCTGTCCCGCGTGGACGGCAAGAAGGTGGAGCTCAAGGACCGCGCCACCACGGACGCGCTCGTGGCGGAGCTGAAGGACTCCCCCTTCACCGTGACGAAGGTGGACCGCAAGGAGCGCCGCCGCAACGCGCCCGCGCCGTTCATCACCTCCAAGCTCCAGCAGGAGGCGGCGAACCGGCTGCACTTCACCGCCAAGAAGACGATGACGCTGGCGCAGAAGCTGTACGAAGGCGTGCCGCTGGGGGAGGAGGGCCAGACGGCGCTCATCACGTACATGCGCACGGACTCCACGCGCCTGTCCGACGACGCCGTGACGCAGGTGCGCGACTTCATCGGCAAGAAGTTCGGCGCGGACTACCTGCCGCCGGAGCCCATGGTCTACAAGAGCCGCAAGGGCGCCCAGGACGCGCACGAGGCCATCCGGCCCACGTCCCTGGAGTACCCGCCCGAGCGCGTGAAGGCCTTCTTCGAGGCCATGGACGAGCTGGACATGTTCCGGCTCTACGAGCTCATCTGGAACCGCTTCGTCGCGTGCCAGATGAAGGCCGCCGTCTATGATCAGACGAGCGCGGACATCACCGCGGGCCGCGCCACCTTCCGCGCGTCCGGCAGCACGCTGAAGTTCCCCGGCTACCTGGGCGTCTACGGCGCCGGCCTCACGCCGGAAGAAGAGGCCGCGGCGGAGAAGGCCAAGGCCGCGGGTGAAGAGGGCGCCGAGGACGCGGTGGGCGAACTGCCGCCCCTCAACGAGGGCGAAGTCCTCACGCTGGACAAGCTGCTCAACGAACAGCACTTCACCCAGCCGCCCCCGCGCTTCAGCGAAGCGACGCTGGTGAAGGAGCTGGAGGAGCGCGGCATCGGGCGTCCGTCCACGTACGCGGCCATCCTCTCCAACATCCAGGACAAGAAGTACGTGGAGAAGCTGGAGAGCCGCTTCCGTCCCACCGACCTGGGGCAGATGACCAACGAGATGCTGGTCAAGCACTTCCCCCATGAGATGGACATCACGTTCACGGCCAGCATGGAGGAGAAGCTGGATCAGATCTCCGACGGCGGCGCGTCCTGGAAGACGGTGCTGCACGACTTCTACGGCCCCTTCAAGGAGACGCTGGAGAAGGCCGAAGCGGAGATGCGCGACGTCAAGCGCGAGGAGATCAAGACCGACATCGCGTGCGAGAAGTGCGGCAACCCGTTCGTCATCAAGTTCGGGAAGATGGGCCACTTCCTCGCCTGCTCCAACTACCCCGACTGCAAGAACACCAAGGACTTCAAGCGGGACGCGGAAGGGAAGATCGTCATCGTGGAGGAGGAGACCACGGACGAGAAGTGCGAGAAGTGCGGCAAGCCCATGGTGATCAAGCGCGGCCGCTTCGGGCGCTTCATGGCGTGCTCGGGCTACCCGGACTGCAAGACGTCCAAGCCCATCTCCATCGGCGTCAACTGCCCCGAGTGCAAGGTGGGCTACCTCACCGAGCGCCGCAGCGGCCGCGGGAAGATCTTCTTCGGCTGCAACCGGTATCCGGAGTGCAAGTTCGCCGCGTGGGACCGGCCGCTCGCGGAAGCCTGCCCGCAGTGCGCCTCGCCCTACCTGCTGCAGAAGTTCTCCAAGCGGGATGGCGCCTACATCGCCTGCCCCAACAAGGAATGCGACTACCGCCGCGAGGTGGTGGAGCCCGCCGTTCCGGGGGCCAACGTGGAGGCCGCCCCGGCCCCCACGCCCGCCGCCGGGACCTGAGCGGAAAGCCCAGTCATTCCAGGGGGGTAGGCCGCGCCCCCTGGCTTGACACCTTCGCGGGCGAAGTCCTAGAAGTCCGGATTGCTCCCGGCCCTCCGCATGCCTCCAGTCCGTTTCGCGGCCGGGGTGCGTGCGGGGGCAGCGAAAGGACGCGATCCGCGATGATTCCCTCTGTCAGTGAGTTGCTGCGCGTGGTGGTGGCCGAGGCCGCCCCCGCGGCGGCGGGCCATGCCTCCTCGGGAGGCCTGGGGGACTTCATCGTCGGCGCGTTCAAGGCCGGCGGCCCGTTCATGTACGTGAACCTGTTCTGGCTGGCCGCGTCGCTCACGGTCATTGGCGAGCGCGCGGTGACGCTGCTCTACCGCTACCGCCTCAACGCGACGGCGTTCATCGAGCAGGTCCACAAGATGGTGCGCAGCGGCAACCTGGACCGCGCGGTGAAGTTCTGCGGCATGGCGCCGCGCTCGCCGCTGGCCCGCGTCATCCGCGCGGGGCTCATCAACGCGAACCGCGGTGAGCTGGAGGTCGCCAAGGCGGTGGAGGAGGCGCTGGCGGAGTACACGCCGCACGTCTCTCGCCGGGTGCAGTGGCTGTGGTCGCTCGCGAACATCGCGACGCTGGTGGGCCTGGTCGGCACCATCGTGGGCCTCATCGGCACCTTCCGCGCGCTGGGCAACGTGCCGGCGGAGCAGAAGCAGGCGCTGCTCTCCAACGGCATCTCGGAGGCCATGTACAACACGGGCTTCGGCCTCTCCATCGCGGTGCTCTGCATCGTGTCGCACCTGTTCTTCAGCAACTACGCCAAGAACATGGTGGAGCTGGTGGAGCTCAACGCGCTGAAGCTGGAGAACCTGCTGTCGCGCCGGGGCTCGCTGGAAGTCGTCCCCGCGGACTCGGACGTCCGCGCCGCGTCGTAGTGGCCCCGCCATGGCGTTCCACTACTCGCGCCGGAAGCTGAAGCCGAGGGAAGAGGAGGAGGCGGGCGAGCTGAACATCGTCCCGTACCTCGACATCCTCATGAACCTCATCATCTTCATGCTGCTGTCCATCACCGGCCTCACCGCCTTTGGCGCGCTCAACGTGAACGCGCCCAGCTACGGCGCCACGGCGGGCGCGGGCGGGGACGCGGAGGGGCCCAAGCTGAACCTGTCCGTGCTGATCTCCCACCAGGGGCTCATCGTCCGGGGCGACAGCCCGGAGATTCCGGCCACGGAGGGTGGGGCGCCCACGGTGCCCCTGCGCGCGGATGGCACGCAGGACTTCGCCGCGCTGAACGCGCAGATGGTGAAGCTCAAGGCGGCCTTCCCGCAGGAGACGAAGGTCATCGTCGCGGCGGATCCGGACATCCCCTACGAGGCGCTGATCCAGACGATGGACGCCCTGCGTGAGACGCCGGGCACCGCCGCCGAGCGCAAGCTGCTCTTCCCCGACGTCACCCTGGGCGTCCTCTAGCCATGTCCGAACCCGCGCCCCTGTCCGCCGAAGAAGCCGAGCAGCTCGCGCGCATGCGCTACCGCCGGGCGCTGGCGCGCAAGAAGCGCAAGGAGCGCGAGGCCGCCAGCGAGGTGAAGGAGCTCAACATCACCGCGATGATGGACATGATGACCATCATCCTGGTGTTCCTCCTGAAGTCCTTCGCGTCGTCCTCCGCGGTCATCACCGCGTCGGAGGACGTCCGGCCGCCGGTGTCGTCCACGCGCGCCACGCCCAAGGACACGGTGGCCATCACCATCACCCCCAAGAACATCCTGGTGGGGGACAGAGAGGTGGTGCGGCTGAAGGACGGGCGCATCCCGGAGAACCAGCTCCAGGGCCGCCTGGTGCTGGGGCTGAATGATCAGCTGCGGAAGGAAGTGACGAAGCTCAAGTACATCGCGGAGCGCAACCCGGCGGCGCCGTTCACCCACGAGCTGTCGGTCATCGCGGACAAGATGGTCCCGTACGACCTGCTGCTCACGGTGCTCTACACGGCGGGCGAGAACGAGCTTCAGAACTACCGCTTCATCGTGCTCCAGCGCGACTCGGAGTAGCGGCCGGATGCACGACTCCCCCGCGCGGGATGGACGCACGGGGGAGCGCCAGGACGCCTTCGCTAGAGGGACAGGCTGCCCGCGTGGCGCGCGGCCTCCCGCGTCTCCTGCTCGTGGATGGCGGCGTCCTCCTCGCAGCGGATGGCGAAGGGCATGGCCTCCAGCCGGTCCAGGGAGATTTCATTGCCGCAGTCCACGCACTCTCCGAACACGTCGTTGTCCATGCGGCTGAGTGCGGCGTCGATGAGCATGATCTCCCGGCGCTGTGCTTCGATCAGCGTGGACAGCGTGTAGTCCGCCAGCTCCGCCTGCGCCTGCTCTTCGTACTCGGGATCCCGCTCCTGATCCTTCAGGGCGGCCAGCTCGCGCCGGGCGCCCGCCTGGGCGGCCTCGGTGTTCCTGCGACGCTCCTGCAGCAGGTCGCGGATCTTCAGCAATTCGTCGGCTCGGCTCATGGCTTCCGTCACTCCCATCCCAGAATCGCGGTTGAAGGGCGCTCGCTCGGACGCTTCCCGTTCCGAGCGAAGACCGCGAGAAACCTAGGGTTGGATCCCAGGTGGGGAAACCTCGCCTCCCATTCCGCACGCATGGTGGGACGTAGGGCAGCCGGGCGGACGTGAAAGGACGGGGCCTCTCTGCTACAGGGCCCTTTGGGGCGCCCGGTGCGGGGTGCCCGGAGGCATGCATGTCGGACGTGAAGCAGCAGCGGGTGACGGTGATTGGCGGCGGCCTGGCGGGGACGGAGTGCGCGTATCAGTTGGCGCGGCGCGGCGTGCCGGTGGTGCTGCGGGAGATGAAGCCGCACAAGCGCTCTCCCGCGCACAAGTCGGACTCGCTCGCGGAGCTGGTGTGCAGCAACTCGCTGCGCTCCGACAACCCGGAGAGCGCCATCGGGCTCCTGCACGCGGAGCTGCGCGCGCTGGGGTCGCTGGTGCTCGCGAGCGCGGATCAGCACCGCGTGCCCGCGGGCGACGCGCTGGCGGTGGAGCGCGAGGGCTTCTCGCGCGCAATCACCACCCGGCTGGTGTCCGGCGTGGGCGTGGAGGTGGTGGGCGGCGAGGTGGAGAAGCTGCCGGAGGACGGAGTGGTGGTGGTGGCCACGGGGCCGCTGACGTCGGAGGCGCTCACGGCGGACCTGGAGCGCCACGTGGGCACGAAGCTCTACTTCTACGACTCCATCGCGCCCATCCTGTCCGGGGACTCCATCGACATGGACATCGCCTTCCGCCAGAGCCGCTACGGCAAGGGCGGCGGGGACGACTACCTCAACCTGCCCATGTCGAAGGACGAGTACTACCGCTTCATCCACGAGGTGAAGGCGGGCCAGAAGGTGGTGCCGCACAGCTTCGAGGAACCGAAGTACTTCGAAGGGTGTCTGCCCATCGAAGTGATGGCCGAGCGCGGAGACGACACGCTGGCCTACGGGCCCATGAAGCCCGTGGGGTTGAAGGACCCACGCACGGGGACGGACCCGTACGCGGTGGTGCAGCTGCGCATGGAGGACCGGGCGGGCACGGCGTGGAACATGGTGGGCTTCCAGACGCGTCTGACGTGGGGTGAACAGAAGCGCATCTTCAGCACGTGCATCCCGGGTCTCCAGAATGCGGAGTTCCTGCGGATGGGGCAGATCCACCGCAACACGTTCATCGACTCGCCCCGCCTGCTGGCGGAGGACCTGTCGTTGAAGTCGGAGCGGCGGGTGTTCTTCGCGGGGCAGGTGACGGGCGTGGAGGGCTACGTGGAGAGCGCGGCGTGCGGCTACATGGTGGCGCTGGCGGTGCATGCGCGGCTGACGGGCACGCCGTTCGTGCCGCCTCCCGCGACGACGGCCCTGGGCTCGCTGTACCGGCACCTGACCGGGGAAGCGCACCCGCCGGATCATCCGCACCAGCCCACCAACGTCATCTATGGCCTGTTCCCGCCCTTGAGCGGGCGGATGAAGAAGGCGGACAAGCGCGCGGCCTACTCGGCGCGGGCGAAGCAGGATCTGGCGGCCTGGCTGCCACTCGCGGGCGTTGTCGCCCACACGGAAGGACAGACGAGCGCATGAAGCGAACCGGGATGGTGGGCCTGGTGGCCCTGCTGGCGGTGTCGGGGTGCAAGAAGGGCGATGAGGCCGGCGCGCCCTCGCAGCGCAGCGCCGCGCAGGGAGACACGGTCCGCAGCGCGGCGAAGGGCACCGCGGTGGTGGGCGGGCAGGGGCAATTGCTCGCGCAGGGGCGCGCGGCGGATCTGCGCCTGTCGCCGGACGGGCAGTTCGCCACGTTCCTGCTCAACGGGCAGAAGCCCCGGCTGGACGGCATCCCGCCGCAGATGCTGGTGGGCTCGCTGAACATCGTCCCGGTGGCGGGCGGGAAGGCGCGCGCGCTGGGCGACGGCGTGACGAACGTGCCGGGCAGCCTGCTGTTCTCCCATGACTCGAAGCACCTGCTGTACGTGACGGGCTACAACCCGGCCTCGCAGTCCGGCGAGCTGAACGTGCTGGCCCTCGCGGACGCGGCCGCGGAGCCGGTGAAGCTGGGCACGGCGGTGAGCTACTTCCTGCCGTCTCCGGACGGCGTGAACGTGGCCTTCGTGGACGCGGGCACGCTGAAGCTGGGCCCGCTGCCGCAAGGGCCGTTCCGGGACGTGGCGGGTGAGGTGAGCACCGCGCAGTTCACCCCGGACGGCAAGACGCTCCTCTTCAAGCGCAAGCTGTCGGCCGCGGGCGGGCTGGCGGCGGTGACGGTGGGCGCCCACGAGCCGCCGCGCAAGCTGGCGGATCAGGTGGGCGACTACCAGGTGTCCTCGGACGGCAAGCACGTGGCCTACCAGGTGCGCAGCGAGGCCGTGCGCGGGATGTATGACCTGTACCTCGCGGAGGTGCCCGCGCTGAAGGGCCAGAAGCTGGCCACGGGCACGAAGACGTTCGCCTTCTCGCCGGACGGGCAGTGGCTGGCGCGCACGGAGAACGGCAAGCCCGAGCAACTGGGCGACCTGTACGTGGGCCCGGCGTCCGGCGGCGCGGGGCGCAAGCTGGGCGAGGCGGTGGAGGAGCTGGCGTTCGCGCCGGACTCCAAGGCGGTGGGCTTCCTGGAGAAGTATGATCAGCCGTCGCGCGCGGGCTCGATGGGCGTCGCGTCGCTGCCGGACGGCGCGCCGAAGCGGGTGGGGGACCGGGTGCCCAACTTCGTCTGGGGCTCGGACAGCCGCTACGTGGCGTTCCTGTCGCGCTTCCTGAAGCCGGTGTTCTCCGTGGACCTGATGCTGTACGCGCTGGGCCAGGAGAAGGCGGAGAAGGTGCAGCCGGGGGTGTTCGGCTACGGCTTCACGCCGAACAACAGCGCGGTGGTGTTCCGCACCAACTGCATCCGCAACGGCCGCGCGTGCGACTTCAAGGCCGTGGAGCTGAACGAGAAGCAGGCCGAGGCGAAGACGTGGCTGCAGGGCATCTTCAGCTACAAGTTCTCCGAGGATGGCTCGCGAATGCTCGCGACGTACGCGCGCATGGACTCGGACACCTACGACGTGGCCGTGTACGACGTGAAGTCGGGGGCTCGGAAGACGCTCGACCAGGGCGTGCAGGTGCCCGTGCTCTTCGCGGGCCCGGATGACGGGCGGGCCGTCTACATCATCGGCCAGGGGCAGAACCCCGGCGTCTACAGCGCCGTCGCCACTCCGCAGTAGCGGGTGAGCCAGGGGAGGGAGGGCCTTGAAGCCCTCCTCCCTCCTACTCGTACATCAGGCACGCCTCGCACCAGCCATCGGAGGTGTCGCGCGGAGGCCCATCGGCCACGGGCCTGCCTTCCCTACGGGCCAGATGGTGCCGGAAGTGGTTGTCGACGCCCTGGGAGAAGCTTCCATTCAGGCGCACCTCCAGCAAGAGGGAGAGGTCTTCGTCCTCTCCTCTCCGGGAGAGCGCATTGAACGCGTCACGGTCGGCCTGGGCGAGCGCGTTCACGAACAAGGGTCGGCTGTCCTCGGAATCCAACACGCCGAGCCACCCAAGGGCCGCACTCCGAACACGCTTATCGGGCTCGGCAATGGCCATCCGCCGAAGTGACTCCAGCCCTTCCCGTTGACCTTGCTGAACGAGCCCTGCGAGCGCGAGGACGCGGACACGGGGACTCTCGGCGTGCGACAGGGAATGGAGTCGATCCATCCATCCGGGTCCGCTTTCGCCGAGCGAGAGCAGCGCGGACAGCGCCGGAAGCTGCACCGCCTCATCCGGCTCGCGGAGCGCCGCCAGGAGCACGGGACGGTCCTCGGTCACTGGAGCGCGGGCGATGACGCCCTCGAGGATTTGACGCAGGAGGTCCGCATTGCCGGGGTGGCGCCACGCGGCGAGCCCCCAACGCGCGGCGGCGGCGGGATCTTTCTCTCGAAGCTGCTCGTACAAATGGAGCCGGACGCCCGCCGCCATGTCGAAGTCACAGATGCGCCGGTACAACACGCGGCGCCGGGCAACCTCCCATTCTCCCAGCAGCTCCACGGCACGAGCGAAGAACGTGGGGTGCGCCACGAGCTGATGCGGCACGGTGCATGCGACATTCTCCGCCTGCACGACACGGTCCAGACGACGCAGCAACTCCTCCTCCCCCCAATGTGCCAGAAGCGCATTGAGGGAGAGCAGGAGTCGCCTCGCGGCAAAATCATGGAAGGACTTGGAGCCGTTCGCGAGCCGTGCCACCTCCTCGCGATTCCGGCCCTTCAGGCGCACCAGCAGATGCTCCATCCGGGCATCGCTCAGCCCCTCGCTCCATTCACAGAGCAGCCGCCAGGCCTCGGGGCGCCCACGCTGGATGAACGCCACGGTGACGTTGCACTCCTCGAGCAGCAGGTGACGGTCGGACTGGTACCAGTGTTCGAAGAACCACGCGTCCAGCGCTGGGGGCTGTGGGACACGACGAGGGGAACACAGGAGGCGACTCCGCTCCCTGGGAGACAGGCGGAGCAGTGCCTCCTTCATGACGTCATCGAAGGATTCGAGCCTCGCGTAGTCGAAGAGTTCGTCCAGGCTCGGAGCCAGCGCCTCCTCACGGACGGGCCCTTCGTAAAGCTGGACGAACTGCTGCCCGGAGAGCGTCAGGCCGAACCTCGCCGCCACACGCAGCGCGTTGACGCGGATGCGGTAGGGCTCCAGCGGAGCGAAGATCAACTCCCGGAGGAAGGGGAGCTGCTCCTCGCCCCCGAAGATGTCGAGCAACGAGAGGCCGCGAAACCTCAAGTCGACGGACTCTTGGGGCGCTTCCTTCAGGAGGGCAACCAACTGCGCGGCGATGCTCTCGCGCGAGGACCACACCAGACGGGGCTGCAGGGACAATTCGAACGCCGAGTTGGGACCGGCTGGCGAGACCGGCCGCGAACACGCGGGATGTGCCCCTCGAACCTAGTGCAGGCATCCGCCTCACACAATCCAGCGGCCGCCGGCTTCTCAGGGGGTAGCGGATGTTGAGGCGTGCACAGTCGGACGGGGTGTGCTGTCTTCGCCAGCCGCATGGCACAGCTCGTCTATCGCCGCTACGGCGGCTCGCTCCAGGTCGACATCCCTGACTTCAACACCCTCACCGAGGCGGTGAGGATCCCCGCGACGCAGTGGATGGCGCTCGCGTGCCCCATGGAGGGCATCGCGTGTGATCCGCGCTTCCTCACGCTGATGGACGCGGACGGCAACCGCCGCATCCGCGTGGAGGAGCTTCGCGCCGCGGTGGACTGGACGGCGGCGCGGTTGAAGGACCGCAAGGGCGCGGACGCGAGCAGCGACGTGCTGGAGCTGTCGGCGCTCTCCGACACGGCGGCCAACCTGAGGGGCGCGGCGGAGCTGGTGCTGCGCACGCTGAACGCGCCGGACACGACACGCCTGTCGCTGGAGCAGCTGCGCACCAGTGACAAGGCGCTGCGCGACGCGGGGAAGAATGGCGACGGCATCATCGCGCCGGTGACGCTGCCGGAGCGGCTGCGGCCCCTGGCCCAGTCCATCATCGCGGCCTTCCCGCAGGTGACGAACCGCGCGGGCCTGGCGGGCGTGGATGTGGGCCTGGTGAAGCGCTTCCGCGAGGAGCGCACGGCGCTGCTCGCGCACCTCGGTGGACGGGATGCCGTCTTCACCTGGGGCACGGCGAGTCTGGAGCAGGCGAAGCGCGTGCATGACGTGGCGCCGCTCTTGGAGGGCTACTTCATGCAGTGCCGCCTGGTGGCCGCGCAGCCGGAGGCCGCCGCCAGCCTGCGCCTGCGCGCGGACCGCGTGGAGGGCGCGCTGGGTGACCTGGGCGCCATGGGGAAGGCCGCGAACGAGCTGCCCATCGCGGCGCCGGATCCGGCCGGCGTGCTGGTGTGGGCGCGGCTGTACCGCGGCGCCGCCTATGAGAAGCTGGAGGCCTTCCACCAGGAGGTGGCGACGCCGCTGTTGGGCGACGGCACGAAGCTGACGGACACGGCCTGGCGCGAGCTGTCCGCGAAGGCGGAGGCCATCCTCGGCTGGCAGGCGAAGCGCGACGCGAGCCCCCTGCACGCGGTGGCGGACACGCTGGGGACTGTGTCGGAGGAGGACCTGGACGCGCTGGAGGCGGTGAGCCGCGAGGACCTGGCGCTCAAGCCCACGCTGGACGTCATCGCGGAGCTGGAGCGGCTGGTGCTGTACCAGCGCTGGCTGCTCTTGTTCGCCAACAACTTCATCAGCATGCCCAACCTGTACCTGCCCAAGCGGCGGGCGCTGATGGAGAAGGGCACGCTCATCCTGGGCGGGCGCAAGTACACGCTGTCCGTGCTGGTGACGGACCGCGCGGCGCACGCGGCGCTGACGGGGCAGGGGACCACCTGCATCCTCTACGTGAAGGTGATGCCCCGGGACGCGGCGGCGGACAGCTACGAGGTGGCGGTGCCCGTCACCGCGGGCCGCAGCACGGAGCTCGTCATGGGCAAGCGCGGCGTGTTCTACGACGTGGACGGCAAGGAGAGCGACGCCATCGTCACGCAGGTCGTCCGCCAGCCCGTGTCGCTCTGGGAGTCGATGACCATGCCGTTCATGCGCATCGGCAAGTTCATCACCAGCAAGGTGGAGGGGCTGGCCGCGTCGGGTGAGAAGGAATTCGATGCGTCGCTGGAGTCCGGCTACAAGCAGACGGTGTCCGCGCCTCCACCCCCGGCGGCTCCGGCCGCGGCGGGTGCGGCGCCCGCGGCGGGAGGCGGCATCGCGGGCGTGCTCGCGGCGGGCGGCATCGCGTTCGCGGCGCTCGGTTCTTCGCTGGCGTTCATCCTCACGCAGGTGAAGTCACTCACGCTGGTGGACGTCATCACCGCGGCCACCATCCTGGCCATCGTGGTGATGGCGCCCGCGGGCCTGCTGGGCTGGCTGAAGCTGCGTCAGCGCAACCTCGCGCTGCTCTTGGAGGGCTCCGGCTGGGCGCTCAACGACCGGCTGATGCTGACGCGCGGCGTGGCGACGCTCATCACCCGCAAGCCGAAGCTGCCCCAGGGCGCGCGCGTGGACCACGTGGACCTGGTGCGCGGTGCGCTGCGCCACACGGAGGAGGACGACGAGGGCGAGCGCATGTCGTTCGGGGCCCGGCTCGGGCTCACGCTGCTCATCCTCTTCATCCTGGGCTGGCAGGTGCGCGTGCCCGTCACGGAGTGGCTGTGCACGTACCACTGGCTGTCCGAGGACGCCTGCCGCATGTTGCTCCCCAAGCTGGTGCCGTCCGAGCTGCCGGGCGCGCCTGCTCCCTCGGGGGCGGCTCCGGCCGCTGCGCCCGCTCCGGCGCCCGCGAAGTAGCAGCGGGCTCGCGGCGCGACGCGAATCTTGCGAGGCTCGGGGAGGCCCCTAGGCTTCCCCGACCATGTCGACCCTGTCCCCGCTGCTGGAGCAGTTCAAGGTCCACCTCGAGAACGAGAGGAGCGCGTCACCGCACACGGTGCGCAACTACCTCATCGACCTGGTGGACTATGAGCGCTACCTCGTGGAGCGGATGAAGCTGTCGCTGCTCGCGGGCACGCACGCAGCCATCCGTGGGTACCTGGGCACGTTGGCGGTGGACCACGCGCCCTCGAGCCGCGCGCGGCGGCTGGCGAGCATCAAGTCCTTCTACAAGTACCTGGTGCGGCAGAAGCTGTTGTCCGCCAGTCCGGCCAAGCTGGTGAAGAGCCCCAAGCTGCCGAAGTCGCTGCCCAAGGTGCTGCCGGTGGAGGAGGTGTTCGCGATCCTCGACATGCCGGACGTGAAGACGGTGCTGGGGCTGCGCGACAAGGCCATCCTGGAGATGCTCTACGGCGGCGGCCTGCGTATCAGCGAGCTGTGCGGACTGGACCTCTTGGGCGTGGACCGGAGCAGCCGCATCGTCCGGGTGATGGGCAAGGGCAGCAAGGAGCGGCTCGTGCCGCTCAACGCGAAGGCCATCCAGTGCCTGGAGGCCTATCTCCAGCGGCGCGGGGAGCTGCTGGCGACGGTGCACGACGGGCAGGATCCGGACGCGCTGTTCCTGAACTTCCGCGGCGGCAGGCTCACGCCCCGGAGCATCGCGAGGCACCTGGACGCGTACGTGCTGAAGCTGGCCCTGGCGCGCAAGGTGAGCCCGCACGCGATGCGCCACTCGTTCGCGACGCACCTGTTGGGCGGAGGCGCGGACATCCGCAGCATCCAGGAGCTGCTGGGGCACGCGAGCCTGTCCACCACGCAGAAGTACACCCACGTGACCTTCGAGCAGTTGCAAGAGGTCTACGACGCCGCGCACCCGCGCGCGTGAGCTGAGCAGAGTGGATGCCAATGGCGAACCGCAGCGACGAAGTCGAACAGTTCATGGCGGAACTCGAGCACCCGTTGAAGGCGGAGATCGAAGCCGTGCGCCAGGCCATCCTGGCGTCCGACTCCGCCATCACCGAGCGCATCAAGTGGAAGGCCCCCAGCTTCGTGCACTCCGGTGACGACCGCGTCACGTTCCGCCTGGCCCCCAAGGGCATCTTCCAGGTCATCCTCCACCGGGGCGCGAAGGTGAAGGGCACGAAGGACTTTGCCTTCGAGGATGACTCCGGCCTGGTGGAGTGGCTGGCGCCGGACCGGGGCGTCGTCACGCTGCCGGACGCGAAGACGGTCAAGGCGAAGAAGGCTGCCCTGGTGAAGCTGGTGCGCCGCTGGATGACGGCGACCGCGACCTGAGCGCCCTCCAGGGTGCGAGAGCGGACAAGCAGGCGGTTTTTCCGAGTCGGAGGCGGTCCGGCTTGTTAAACCCCCGGTCATGTTCCACGGCACCACCATCCTCTGCGTTCGCCGCGACGGGAAGGTCGTCATCGCGGGCGACGGCCAGGTCAGCCTCGACAAGACCATCATGAAGAACACCGCGCGCAAGGTGCGCAAGCTGGGCGAGGGGCAGGTGCTCGCCGGCTTCGCGGGCAGCACCGCGGACGCCTTCACGCTCTTCGAGCGCTTCGAGGCCAAGCTCAAGGAGCACCAGAAGAACCTGGCCCGCGCCTGCGTGGAGCTGGGCAAGGACTGGCGCACCGACCGCTTCCTCCGCCGCCTGGAGGCGCTGCTCATCGTCGCGGACAAGGAGAAGACCTTCATCCTCTCCGGGGCCGGCGACGTCATCGAACCGGACCACGGCATCGCCGCCGTGGGCAGCGGGGGCCACTACGCGCTCGCCGCCGCGCGCGCCCTCCAGGCGCACTCGCAGCTGTCCGCCCGTGAGATCTGCACGCAGGCCATGGCCATCGCGGCGGACATCTGCGTCTACACCAACGCCAACGTCTCCTACGAAGAGCTCTGAGAGGACCGCCCCGTGGCCGAATCGCGCAAGTTGTCCGCCTTCACGCCTCGCGAGGTCGTCAGCGAGCTGGACCGCTACATCGTCGGGCAGAACGACGCCAAGCGCGCCGTCGCCATCGCGCTGCGCAACCGGTGGCGCCGCCAGCAGGTGTCGGACGACCTGCGGGATGAGATCTACCCGAAGAACATCATCATGATCGGCCCCACCGGCGTGGGGAAGACGGAGATCGCCCGCCGCCTGGCGAAGCTGTCCCAGGCCCCCTTCGTCAAGGTGGAAGCCAGCAAGTTCACCGAAGTGGGCTACGTGGGCCGCGACGTCGAGTCGATGATCCGCGACCTCGTCGAGGCCTCCATCGCGCTCGTGCGCGAGGAGGAGACGGAGAAGGTCCAGCCGCGCGCGGAGGAGCTGGCCGAGGACCGGCTGATGGAGCTCCTCAAGAACGGCGGGCAGGCGCGCACCACCAGCTCGCCGCCGTTCGGCTTCTCGCCTCCGCCGCCCCCCGCGTCCCCCCACCTGGGCGACGCCGAGCGGGAGAAGCTGCGCGCCCAGCTGCGCGCCGGCACGCTGGATGATCAGACCGTGGAGGTGGAGACCAGCGAGAGCTCCCCCACCTTCATGCGCAACTTCAGCGGCCAGGGCATGGAGGAGATCGGTGTCAACCTCCAGGACCTGTTCAAGAACATGCCGGGCATGAAGAACACCCGGAAGCGCCGCCTGCGCGTGCCGGAGGCGCTCCAGGTGCTGCGCGCGGAAGAAGCCCAGAAGCTGGTGGATCCGGACCGCGTCCAGCGCGAGGCCGTGGCGCGCGCCGAGTCCAACGGCATCGTCTTCATCGACGAGATCGACAAGATCGCCAGCCGCGAGGGCGGCAAGGGCGGTGGGGGCCCGGACGTCTCGCGCGAGGGCGTGCAGCGCGACATCCTGCCCATCGTGGAGGGCTCGGCCGTCAACACCAAGTACGGTCAGGTGAAGACGGACCACATGCTCTTCATCGCCGCGGGCGCCTTCCACGTGTCCAAGCCGTCCGACCTCATCCCGGAGCTCCAGGGCCGCTTCCCCATCCGCGTGGAGCTGGAGCCGCTGTCCGGCGATGACCTGGTGCGCATCCTGCGCGAGCCGAAGAACTCGCTCCTGCGCCAGTACACCGCCCTGCTCGCCACGGAGGGCGTGCGCCTGTCCTTCACCGACGACGCGGTGGCGGAGCTCGCCCGCATCGCCCAGCAGGCCAACGAGCGCACGCAGAACATCGGCGCCCGGCGGCTGCACACCGTGCTGGAGCGCCTGCTGGACGAAGTGTCGTTCACGGCCAGCGAAATGGGCCCACGCGACTTCCAGGTGGACGCGGGCTATGTGCGCGAGCGCCTGGCCGCCATCGTCCAGGACGAGGACTTGTCGCGCTACATCCTCTAGCGCGCTAGGGTCCCCGCCGCGTCGTCCCACCGCGCCATCAGGAAGAGAGAGGTACACCACCTTGCAAACGCCGTCCCCCGCAGCCGCCCCTGGCAACGAAGCCCTCATCCAGCAGGCGAAGCAGCACCTGGTGCAGAACTACAAGCAGCAGCCCATTGCCCTGGTGCGTGGGCAGGGGACCCGGGTGTGGGACGCGGATGGCAAGGCGTACCTGGACTGCATTGGCGGCATCGCGGTGTGCGCCCTGGGCCACTGCCACCCGGAGGTCGTCGCGGCGGCGAAGGCGCAGCTGGACACGCTGTGGCACGTCTCCAACGTCTTCTACTCGCAGCCGCAGATCGACCTGGCCACGCGCCTGACTGAATGGGCCGGCCTGCCGCGCGCGTTCTTCTGCAACTCCGGCGCGGAGGCCAACGAGGCCCTCATCAAGCTCACCCGCAAGGTGATGAAGGACCGGGGCACGCCCGAGCGCTTCGAGATCCTCTCCTTCGAGAAGAGCTTCCACGGCCGCACGCTGGCCACCGTCACCGCCACGGGCCAGCCGAAGTACCACGCCGGCTTCGAGCCGCTGCCCCAGGGCTTCCGGCACCTGCCCTTCGGTGACCTGGAGGCGGTGCGCCGCGCCGTGGGGCCGTCCACCGCCGCCATCCTCGTGGAGCCCATCCAGGGTGAGGGCGGCGTGCGCATGGCGCCCCCGGAGTTCCTCAAGGGCCTGCGCGCCCTCTGTGACGAGACGGGCCTCCTGCTGCTCGTGGACGAGGTCCAGACGGGCATGGGCCGCACCGGCCAGCCCTTCGGCTTCATGCACCACGGCATCCGACCGGACGCGATCAGCGTCGCGAAGGCGCTCGGCAACGGGCTGCCCATGGGCGCCATGCTGTGCCGCGAGGAGCTGGCGGTCAGCCTCTCCCCGGGCACCCACGGCTCCACGTTCGGCGGCAACCTGGTGTCCGCCGCCGCGGGCAACGTGGTGCTGCGGATCATGGGCGCGCCCGGCTTCCTCTCCGACGTCCAGGCCAAGGGCGAGCACTTCCTCGCCGGCGCGCGCGCGCTCCAGGCCTCGCTGCCGGAAGGGCGCATCAAGGCCGTGCGCGGACAGGGGCTGCTCCTGGGCGTGGAGCTGGATCGGGACGTCGCCCCCGTCATCGCGAAGCTGCGTGAAGCCGGATTGCTGGTGAACTCCGCGGGAGAGGTCACCCTGCGGTTCGCGCCGCCGCTCATCATCACGAAACAGGAACTCGACGAAGCGCTGGGAATCCTCCAGCACGTCCTCTCCGCGCTGTAGCAGATGAGGGGTTTCGGGGACCCGGGAACGTTTGACGCCTTGCTTCCCGGGCACCTACACTTGGGGATTCGCCAGCCTGGGAAACTGACACCTTGAGCGCGCCCAACCCCATCGTCGGCCTGGGGGGCAGGACCGACCACATCGCCACGGTGCCCCACCTGGACCCGGCCCGTCTCCAGCTCAGCCCGGAGGAGGGCTCGGTGCTGGCGCTGGTGGGCCGTGTCGAACGCATCGACGCCGTGCTTTCCCGCTCCTCGCTGGGCGAGGCGCGTACCATCGCCGTGCTGCTGTCGCTGCGCGCCAAGGGGGCCATCGTGCCCGCCCGGGTGGTGCAGCGCGCCCCGCCCGCCGCTCCCGTGGTGGACGCCGCCATGGCGGAGGAGGTGGACCTGGATCCCGAGCAGAAGCGCGACATCATCGAGATGGAGCGCTCGCTGGACGGGATGGACCACCACGCGGTGCTGGGCGTGGCTCGAGGCGCGTCCCCGCAGGAGGTGAAGCAGGCGTATTACAACGCGTCCCGCCGCTTCCACCCGGACCGCTACTTCGGCAAGAACCTGGGCAGCTTCCGCGCCCGGCTGGAGCGCATCTTCAAGCGCCTCACGGACGCCCACAACGCCCTCAGCCGTCAGGAGCCACCGCGCCCTCCCACGCCGCCGCCTCCGGCCGCGCGCCCGCCCACGCCGCCCCCGGCCGGGCGCACGGTGTCCGGCAGCGGCTTCGCGGCGGTGACGGCCCCGGCTCGCACGGTGTCCGGCAGTGGCTTCGCGGCGGTGACGCCCCCGGCCGCTCCGGCGCCGCCCCCCGTCGCGCCCCCGGAGGATCCGGAGTCCGAGGCCCGCCGCGCCGAGCGGCAGGCCCGCCTCGCGCGCCACCCGTACATGGCGCGCAGCCACAAGCTCACGGAGCTCATCGCCCGGGGCAAGGCGGCCACCGCGCGCGGCGACTTCGAGCGGGCCTACCAGGACTTCAACCACGTGCTGGGCCTGGACCCGAAGAACCGCGAGGTCACGCAGCTGCTGATGGAGGCGCGCCGCAAGCACGACCTGTCGCGCGCGCAGGCGGAGGTGGAGCGCGGCCAGCAATTGGAGATGAGCGGGGACTTCGCCGGAGCGCAGGCGGCCTACAAGCTGGCCGTGTCGCTCAACCCGGACAACCCGGAGGCGGCCTTCCAGGCGGCGCGCGTCGGACGGGAGCTGACGCAGGACGCGCAGGAGGTGCTGAAGCTCGCGCAGCGCGCGGTGGAGCTCAAGCCGGGGCGGGCGGACTACCAGTTGCTCCTGGCCCAGCTGCTCCTGGTGGCAGGTCAGAAGAAGCAGGCCAAGCACCACTTCGAAGAGGTCGTGCGCCTGGACCCGGACAACGCAGACGCTCGCGCCGCCCTCAAGAAGCTGCGCTGGACGTTCACGTGATGAGGTGCATGCGTCCCCATGGCTGCTGAGCCCGAACCGCTGATCGGCATCGACCTGGGGACGACGAACAGCCTCGTCGCCACGGTGCAGGACGGTCAGCCCATCATCATCAAGAACCGCACCGGCCAGGCCCTCACCCCGTCCGTGGTGGCCGTGTCGAAGAACGGCAAGCGGCTGGTGGGGAGCATCGCCAAGCGGCAGGCCATCACCAACCCGCAGGAGACGGTGTCCGCGGCCAAGCGCCTCATCGGCCGTAAGTTCTCCTCGCACCCGGTGCAGGACGCGCTGCGCGCGCTCACGTACCAGGTGGTGGGCGGCCAGCACGACGACGTGCGCATCCGGCTGGCGGGCCGCGACCTCGCCGTGCCGGAGGTCAGCGCCATGATCTTGGCGGAGCTGAAGGCGGACGCGGAGGCGCACTTCGGCCGGCCCGTCACCCAGGCCGTCATCACAGTTCCGGCCTACTTCAACGACGGCCAGCGCCAGGCCACCAAGGACGCGGGCCGCATCGCGGGGCTGGACGTCCTGCGCATCATCAACGAGCCCACCGCGGCGGCGCTGGCCTACGGCTTCGGCCGCACGGTGAACGGGAAGATCGCCGTGCTGGACCTGGGCGGCGGCACCTTCGACGTGTCGGTGCTGGAGATCAACAACGGCGTCTTCGACGTGGTGGCCACCGGCGGTGACACCTTCCTCGGCGGCGAGGATTGGGACCAGCGCATCATCGAGTGGATGGTGTTCGGCTTCGCCAAGGAGCACGGCATCGACCTGCGCAAGGACCGCATGGCGCTGCAGCGGCTGAAGGACGCCGCGGAGAAGGCGAAGGTGGAGCTGTCGTCGGTGAAGGAGACGCAGGTGCACCTGCCCTTCATCTGCACGCCGCCGGGCGGAGGCGCCGCGCTGCACCTGCAGTCCACGCTCACCCGCGAGAAGCTGGAGGAGCTCACCAACGACCTGGGTGAGCGCCTGGTGGGCATCACGTCGGAGGTGCTGGGCGAGGCGAAGGTGCGCCCCTCGGACCTGAAGGAGGTCATCCTGGTGGGGGGCATGTCGCGCATGCCCCGCATCGTGGAGCAGGTGCGCCAGTACTTCCGCCGCGAGCCCTGCAAGGGCGTGCACGCGGAGGAGGTGGTGGCCCTGGGCGCCGCCATCCAGGCACACGCGCTGGTGGGCCAGCAGAGCGAGCTGCTCCTCCTGGACGTCACGCCCCAGAGCATGGGCGTGGCCATCGCGGGCGGCTACGTGAGGCGGCTGATCCCTCGCAACACCACCGTGCCCACGTCCGCCACGGACGTGTTCGCCACCTCCAAGGACTTCCAGCGCACGGTGAAGATCATGGTGCTCCAGGGCGAGCACGAGCTCGCGCACCACAACGAGCTGCTGGGCGAGTTCCTCCTCACCGGCCTGCGCGAGGCGCCGCGAGGACAGGTCGAAATCGAGGTGACGTTCGACATCAACGCGGAGGGCATCGTGTCGGTGTCCGCGCGAGACCGCGACACGGGCCTGCGCCAGTCCATCACCGTCACCGCCTCCAGCGGCCTCACCGAGGACGAGCTGCGCCGCATCATGGACGAGCAGCGCGACTGGCTGGTGGCCGCGCGCAACACGGAGGAGCTGAAGTCCAAGCGCATGGAGCTGGACATCCTCGCCCGCGACGTGGTGGACGCGCTGTCCCGCGTGCGGCTCATGCCCGGCGCCGGCGGCCTGTCACCCGACGTCGTCGCCCGCGCGGAGGCCGCGCTGGACCATGCGCGCCAGGCGCGCGGCGGCGAGGACGTGGGCGCGCTCACCCGCGCCTGCGAGTCCCTGGCCCAGAGCCTGCCGCTGTTGCGCTCGGCGGGCGGGCGCGGGACGCCGGGGAGGTAGCCCATGAACGCGCTCCGGGCCAAGGCGCTCGTTGAAGCCGGGCTGCTCTTGCGACTGAGTGGCGACACGGCCGGCGCGGAGAGGCTGTTCGCCCGGGCCCTGGAGCTGGATCCGGACAACGTCCGCGCCCGCCGGCTGCTGGGGCGGGACGGTTCGCCGGAGCCGGGGGCCGCGGGAGGGGACACCGGGTGGAACCTGGCGAACCCGGAGCAGGAAGTGGACTGGGGCGCCTGGGCTGGCCCCTCCACGCCGGGCCCGGTGGAAGAGCCCCTGCGTGAATCCGTGAGCCTGCCGGAAGGCACGGGGATGCGCGGCGACGCGTTGGACCTGCTCGCGGAGGCGCACCGCACGCAGGAGTTCGGCCTGCCGGACACCTTCGCTCCGGTGGGCGGACTGCCGGAGGGCTCGGAGGTGGAGCGCCTGCTGCGCGGCGCGGAGGACCTGCTGGCGCTGGATGACCACTCCGGCGCGGTGGAGCTCTTGCGCCGGGCCCAGTCCCTGGCGCCGGAGAACCCGCGCGTGGAGGCGCTGCGCGACCGCAGCGAGCGCATCCTGATGTCCATGCTGGAGGCCCGGCTGGGGGACCTGAACCGCATGCCGCGCGTCCGGCTTCAGCCGGACGACATCATCTGGCTCAACCTGGACCACCGCGCGGGCTTCGTGCTGGCCCAGATTGACGGCGCGGTGAGCTTCGACGACCTGTTCGCGCTGTCCGGCATGTCGCGGCTGGACACTGCGCGCATCCTCGCGCAGCTGCTCGACGAGGGCATCATCGCCCCCGGCGAGTAGGCCGCGACGCTGCCCTGGGCGTCACGCGGGGCGGATGACGGCCGTCCACACGCCGCGCACCACGGGCTCTCCCTTCGCGTTGCGCGTCTCCGTGGTGACGACGAGGAAGTCCATGCCCGCCTTGCGATAGAGCTCCGTGATGGAGCCCGTGGTGGTGAGCACATCCCCGGGGCGAATCACGTCCAGGAACTCCAGCTCCTGCTCACCGTGCACCAGCCGCACGCGGTCCACGCCCAGCTCCGGGTCCGCGATGGCGGCGCTGAAGGGGCGGATGGCGAAGACCACCGCGAAGCTGGGGAAGGCGATGACGTCGCCATACGGGCCCGCCTGGGCCGCCTCCCGCGAATAGAGCAGGGGGCTCACGTGCGCCGGAGGCTCACCGAAGGTGCCCGCGGAGGGCACGGAGCCGCCGAGGATGAGGGAGAACTCGCGCAGCTTCTCCAGGCCGACTTCGTAGGTGAAGGGGCCGTAGGCACGGCCGACGAACTTGGGGTCCAGGGCCATGGCTATCCGAGCGAGGTTTCCACGACGGCGCCCCGGAGGACGGGCTCGCCGCGCTGGTTGGTGGCGGTGACTTCCGTGGTGAGCCGGCCGTCCGCGATGGCGGTGACGCGGCCCTGGAAGGTGACGGTGTCCTCGGGCAGCACGGGCCGGGAGAAGCGCACCTTCACACGGCGCACGAGCCCCGGGTCCCCCACGAAGGCGGCCACGGCCTCCACGGCCCAGCCCAGCGTGCAGAGCCCCTGGAGGATGACGCCGTTGAAGCCGGCCAGTCTGCCCACCTCCGGGTCGATGTGGATGGGGTTGTAGTCCCCGGAAGCGCCCGCGTAATAGACCGGCCGCAGCCGGTCGCACTGGCGGACGTGCGTGAAGGTGTCTCCCACCTGGAACGTGCGTGCCATGAGGCGCGCGAGCCTACCGCATCCGCGGGCCTGGACGTCCCGCCGGAAACGAAGAAGGGGCGGCCCCCACCTTGCGTGAGGACCGCCCCCGTCACTTCAGGACTTCAGGACGAAGCGTCCAGGCCTACGCCTTGCGACGGCGCGCGAGCGCCATCGCCGCGAACAGCGCCATCAGCGGCGCCATGCCGCCAGCGGAGCCGCCCGTGGAGGAGCAGCCGCCGCCGTCGTCGTCGGCCTTCGGCACGGAGACCTTCACCTCGGCGGTGCTGGAGAGACCGCCCGCGTCCTTCACCGTGACGGTGAAGGCGTAGGTCTCCAGCGTCTTCTTCGCCGGCGGGGTGAAGCTGGCCTCGGCGGAGTTGGTGCCGGACAGCGTCACGGACGGGCCACCCGTCTGCGCCCAGGTGTAGGTCAGCGGCTCGTTGTCCGGATCCGTGGACGTGGAGGCGTCGAGCTTCACCAGCTCACCGCCGCGGATGCCGGAGATGACGCGGGCCTTGGCGACAGGGCCCTGGTTCACCTGCTTCACGTTGACCGTGTAGACGAACGGGCCGGAGGTGGCGCCGTCGGAGTCCGTCACGGTGAGGCTGAAGGCCACGGCCGTGTCGGCCTGGACCTGCGGCGCGGTGAAGGCCAGCTGGGCCGTGCCCGCGCCCGTGGTCTGCACCGTGGGGCCACCGACCTGGGCCCAGACGTAGGTGAGCGCGTCACCGTCCGGATCCGTGATGCCGGAAGCGTCCAGCACCACGTTGGTGCCCTCGTTCGCGTCGATGGAGGCCGGAGCCTGGCCCACCGGGTGGCGGTTGGACTTGCGCACCGTCACGTTGACCAGGTCGGACGCCGTCTGGCCGCCCGAGGACACGGTGAGCTTGAAGGTGAGCTCGGTGGGGGTGTTGACGTCCGGCGCCGTGAAGGTCGCCGTCGCCGTGTCCGCACCGGACAGCGTCACCGCCGGACCGGAGGTCTGCGCCCACTCGTAGGTGACGGGCGTGCCATCCGGATCCGAGCCGGAGCCGGACAGCGTCACCGTGGAGCGTGCATCCGCCTCGATGTCCGCGCCAGCGTTGGCCACCGGAGCGCGGTCCACGTTGTTCACCGTCACGGCGACGGCCTTGGAACTCGAGGCGCCGTCGTAGTCGGTCACGGTGACCGTGAAGGTCAGCTGCGTATTCGCCTCCACTTCCGGAGCGGTGAACGTGGCCGTGGCGGAGTCAGCGCCCGTCAGCACCACGGCCGGGCCACCCGTCTGCTTCCAGGCGAACTCCAGGTCGTCCTGGTCGATCGGATCCGGATCCGTGGAAGCCGACGCGTCGAGGACCACCGTCGCGCCCTCGTTCACCGTCTCCGGAGCCGAAGCGTCAGCGACCGGGGGCTGGTTCACGTTGGCGATGCCGATCTCCACCGTCTTCGGGAGGCTCGCCTTGCCGGACGCGTCAGTGACGACGAGCTGGAAGGCGAGGACGTCGTCGTAGTCCACGTTCGCGACGAAGCTGGGCGTCGCGGTGTTCGCGCCCGTCAGCGTCACCGGCGTGTAACCACCCGTCTGCGTCCAGTTGTAGGTGAGCGTGTCACCGGGGGCGGCGTCCGGATCGAAGCTGCCGGTGCCGTTGAGGGTGACGGTCGTACGCTGGAGGATGCCGTTGACGAGCTTGCCTTCGGCGACGGTGATCGACGGACCCGGGTTGGCCACCGGGCGCAGGTTGCATGTGCCCGTGGAGGCCGGCTGCTCCGCCTGGGCCTGGAACACGGGCGAGCCACCCTGGAACTTCACGTTGTCGATGTCGATGCCGTAGCCGCCGACACCCACGTCAGCGCCCACGACGAAGCGGAAACGGACGTTCGAGATCTGGCTGTCCGCGAAGATCTTGCCGAAGTTTACGGTCACCGTGCGGAAGGCCGGGAAGCCCGTGCTCACCCCCGCCAGCGCGGCGCGGTCCTCGAGCGGGTTCGCACCACCCACTTCGAGGAAGGCGCTGTAGCCCGGGTTCAGGCGGAAATACTCGTAGGGATCCAGCCACTCCACGCCGTCGACGGTGAACTCCACCACCGCGCCGTCGTAGTAGGCGGGATTGGAGTCGAACTCGAAGGAGTGACGTTCGCTAAAGCTGAAGACGAAGTTGGTCGACGGATCGACCTTGATCCAGGGGCTGGTGAGGGAGAGAGCCGTCGCGGTGCCCGGGTCCTTGGCGTGCGCGTAGCGGTTGGCGGTCGTGCCCTCCAGCGTGAAGTCACCCGAGGACGAGAGCGCCCGTGAATTGGTCCAGCTCGACAGGCCGGCTTCGAAGGTCTCCGTGTTGGAGGCCACCGGGACGTTGTCGTAGTTGACGCGAGGATCGAACGTCACCGTCTTCGCCGACGTGGGGATCTCGTTGGAGTCGAAGACGACCTTCAGGCCCGCGGTCGCCACCGCATTGGACGTCGCGGTGAGGTTGACCGGCAGGGTGACGGTGGCCTCGGCGCCGCGCGACAGGGCCGGCACGGAGACGATGGTCCCCGCGGGGAACTGCAGGGTGGCCGTGGTGCTGGTGGTGCTGACAGTGCCCGTGAAGGCGCTCAGCCCGGTGCCGCCCACGTTGCGCACGGTGATCTTCAGCTCACCCTGCTCGCCGATGTCCAGGATGCCGTCCTGGTCGCAGCCGCCCTGGGTGTCGGTCAGCGCGATGCTGGTGACCTCCAGGTTGCCGCCCGCCGCGAAGCTCTCCGTCACGCCGATGTGGTCGAACGTGTTGCGGTCCGGCGACTTGGCTCCAAAGCCCATGCCGCGCTTGGCGAAGGCCGCGACGAAGCGCTGGTAGTCCGCGGGATCCGCAGCCAGCGTGACGGCCAGCAGCGCGTCGCGCGCCTCCGTGTAGGTAGGAGCGTTCGGCGTCGCCTTGTAGGCCGCGATGAGGTACCGCTTCATGCGGTCCTGCGCCTCGGAGAACGGGTGCGCGTTCAGCAGGTTGGCGTAGCACTCCCACAGCGTCGTGGCCCACACCTCACCGCTGTTGTGGACCTCGGCGTTGTTGGTGTTGCTCGCCGTGGCGAGCTCCAGCGGCAGGGCGGTGTAGTTCTGGATGTGCTTGAACGTGTAGCCGTTCTTGCTCATGTCCGTCGTGTAGGGGAAGCGACGGATGCCGTAGTAGTAGCCCTGGTTCTTGCCACCGCTGGTGACGTAGCCCGCGGTGCTGTAGACGCCCTGCCAGTTGCCGTTGCCCGGCTTGGCCTGGTCCTCCGCGCGAACCTGGAGCAGCATCGCGTGGAAGTCGCCCCAGCCCTCGCCCATCGAGCGGCCCTGGTTGTTGGTCAGGCCCGCGGAGTTACCGATGAGGCGGTTGCTGATGTAGTGACCCCACTCGTGCGCAATGATGCCGTTGTCGAGCGTGCCGTCGCGATCCTGGTTCGGCTCGCGCAGGAACTTCACGGTCAGCGTCTGGGTGGCGAGCGCCGCCCTCCACGCCGCGCCCGAGTCCTGGGTGATCATCAGGGCCGGGGTGGTGACCGCCGCGTTCGTGCCGCCCATCGCGAGGGGGCTGCCCGAGGTATTGTTGACGATGACCGTGGCGATCGCGCCCGCCTTCTGGGCGTTGTCCGCCTTGACGTTGAAGTCGCACGTGCCGCGGTCGATGAGGGCGATCTTCCCGGTGAAGTAACCAGGGTCGAACGCGCTGCAGCCCAGGATGTTGGCGGCGGGAGCACTCTTGATGTCTCCCGTCGTATCATAGGCCTGCTTACCGAAGCTCGCGGAGGTGGCCTCGTAGACCCCGGCCAGGGACTGCGGCGCCGTCACGGACAGCACGGGCGTGCCGTCGAACACGTACATCTGCATGCGCGGCGACGCACCGTCGGCCGGCGTGCTCATGTTCGCGTTGTTGCGGCCGCCGTAGTCCTGCGCCTGGGCCTGGATGGGGTCGCCCTCCACGCCGCCGCGGCCGAAGTTGAACGACTGGGCGTTGCCCGCGGCCTCGTCGAAGCCGGAGTCGTAGTACCAGTCGTGCAGGAAGTTGTTCACGTAGAACAGGTTCACCACCGAGGCCTTGATCTGCTGCGGGCTGGAGCCCGGGGCCTTGGTCGTGTCGTAGACGTACGCGAAGGTGTTGTCGCTCGTCGTCTCCGCGCGCATGTCGGCGCTGTTCGGCTGGAAGCCGTCCGGCGCGGACAGGTCCGCGTACGCGTCCACGTTGTTACCCGTGGTCTGCTTGGCGTTGGCCGGCAGCCAGGGGTCGTTCTTGCTGTAGGGGCTGTTGGCCAGGCTGATCTGCTGCTGCGGGCGGTTCAGCGGGGCCTGGTAGCCGTCGCGGTTGCCCGTGGGGTGCGGGGTCGCGTCGGTGCCCTGGGGACCGTCGTCCGGGAGGAACGGGGACTGGTTGCTCGCCCAGACCTGGTACGTGAACGCAGCGCCGACGTCCGCCGTCAGGTTGTTGCGGAAGAGCACCTGGCCGGTGGCCGCGGAGACCACGTAGGCGTAGTACTCGCTGGAGCGCGCGGCCTTGGGACCGGCGTTCACTTCCACGTACCAGGCCGGCTCGAGCTTGCCGGCCAGCATGAAGAACACCTGCCGGGCGCGGGCCGGAGTGGCCAGGTCCTGCGGCAGCGCGGACTTCGCGGAAGGCGCCAGCTCGAAGAAGGTGTAATCACCCTTCGTGCCCGCGTTGATGAACGAGGCGGCCTGCGTGCCGGAGCCCGTCAGGTCCTTGAACGCACCGGACACCGCGTCCGCGGCGGCCAGGTTGAAGCCGGCGCGCGCCTTGCTGCGCGCTGCGAGCCCCAGCTCGGACGGAGCCAGGTAGCCGCTCACGGCCACCAGGCGCAGGTCCTGGCCCATGACGACCTTGATCTCATTGCGGAAGACGGGGATGCCACCCACCGACTGGTTGAAGGTCGCGATGATGGCGCCCTTGCCGGTGTTGTGCACCGAGCGCAGGCTGGCGCCCGCGACGTCGTCACTCGTCAGACGGTAGCTGTCCGCCACCGCCTGCAGGTGCGCACGCGCCGCGCTCTCCGGCGTCATGCCGTTGCGGATGACGGACTTGGACTGCGCACCGTCCTGCGTCGCCCACGCGAACGTGGGAACGCCGAGCCGCTGCTCGGTCTGCTCGATGCGAAGCCCGCGGGACATGGCCGTGTTGGAATCCACGGCCGGAGAGCGGGAGTCCCGCTGCTCCAGGAACGCGTCGTAATTCGACCGCTCCTTGGCCCACGCACTGGTACCCGCGAGGGGCACCAGCAGCAGGCTGGTCAACAGCTTTTCCCTGAGACGCATGCGCCTTCCTTCTTGGGGGTGATGTACTGCCGGACGAGGGGACTGCGGGACGACGACTGCACGAGGAGAGGTCCGCCGGGGGGCGGGCCTCTCCTTACGGATGGCGGACCGTGGGTGGACAACAGCCCGAAAGGGAACGTTGCCCAACGCCAGAGGTCGCATGGACGACGGCGCGGAGCTCAGCGACGAAAGGCGTGACGCGCGAGGCGAACAGGGCAGGGGCAGCGCGCTTCGACAGGCCAGACAGTCCGGGCGCCACACCCGAACCCGGGGCGACACATGCGACGTGACTGTCAACGGTTTCCGGCAAGCGCTGCGCTCCAACCCACTCTGCCGAACGCGGCGGTGTTCACCGCGCCGGATTCAGTGGGAGCGCATGCTAACCAGGTCACTGTTTCGTTGAAAAGAGGGGGGCCACAGCAACTTTGCGTTAGCAACCCAGTAACAATTGTCAGTCTGGAATAAGCCGTAGCGGCCAGGCGGGCGCGTGCGTGTCGAAAGCGCCGCGCCGCACCTTGCGTCCGGACGGAAACCCTGTTCAGCGACGCGAGCGGGGCGCGGCGGTGTCCTCGTCGCGCGAGTGCAGCGGACCGTGGTCGAGCGGATCCTCCACCTCCGCGCCCTCCTTGCGCTGCTTGTACTGCTCGCGCACGTAGGCGACGAGCTGGTCCAGATACGACGACAGCGGCGGGCAGCGCACGCCGGTGCCGTCGAGCAGCTCCAGCGTGTTGTGACAATTATAGATGGCCAGGTGGTTCACGTAGCTGATGGCGGCCCGCTGAGGCCGGGCCAGCTTCTCCAGCACGGGCAGCCGCAGCATCACGTCCGCGGCGCGCGCGGAGAGGTTGAAGCGCGGCAGCCGCTTGTGGGCCTTCTCCGCGATGAGCTCGTACACACGCCGCGCGCTCATGGGGTTGGGGTCCACCAGATGGAAGGTGCGCCCCTTCGCGCGTGCGTCGCGCGACAGCCGCCACACCGCCTCCACCACGAAGTCCACCGGGACGACGTTGAGCGGCGCGACGCCGTTGCCCGGCAGCGGCAGCGGCACCACCAGCGGAGACGTGACGAGCAGGATGCCCAGGTAGTAGGGGCCCTCGAAGCGATCGATCTCGCCCGTGCGCGAGTCACCCACCACGCTGGACGGACGGAAGATGGTGACGGGCAGGGTGGCGCTGGCGCGCTGCACCAGCCGCTCCGCCTGGAACTTCGTCTCTTCGTAGGCGTTGCGGAAGGACTGGCCCCGGTCCAGCTCGTCCTCTGCGATGACGCCCACTCGGTCGCCGGATACGTAGCAGGTGGAGAAGTGGTTGAAGCGGGAGAGGTTCTCGCAGTCGCGCGCCAGCTCCAGCATGTTGCGCGTGCCGTCCACGTTCACCCGCCACGCGGTCTCCTTGGGCACGCCCAGCTGCGACACCGCGGCCAGGTGGAAGATGTCCGTCACCCGCTCGCACAGGCGCTGGTACTCCTCGCCGGAGAGGCCCAGGTGCATGTCCACCGCGTCGCCGGTGAGCAACTCCACGCGCGCGCCCTTCACCTTCGCCGCGAGTGCCTGCGCCTCCTTGAACGCCTTGGGCTGCACGAGCGCGTAGATGTGCCCCCGCGGGTCCTCCCGCGCGATGTGCTCCACCAGCCGCTTGCCGATGAAGCCCGGATAGCCGGTGATGAAATAGGTGCCAGGGCCCTGCCGCGTCGTCGCCGTGTCGCTCATTCGCGGCGCAGCATAACCGCCCGTCAGCCGTGTGCGAGCATCGCCCGCCACACCGCTTCCACCTGGGGACGGGTGGCCTCCGGCGTCCCACTGTTGTCGATGACCCACGTCGCGTGCGCGCGCTTGTCATCCAGCGCCATTTGCGCTGCGAGCCGCGCCTCCGCCTGAGCTTCCGTGAGGCCGTCGCGCGCCATCAGCCGCGCCTTCTGCACGTCCCGGGGCACCCACACCACGGCCACGCCCTCCATCGCCGTGTGCAGGCCCGTCTCGATGAGCAGCGGCACGTCGTAGACGGCGTGGGTGACGCCCTCCGCCTCCAGTGCCTGGAGCTTCTGGAGGAAGAGGGCGCGCACCTCCGGGTGCACGATGGCGTTGAGGGCGGCCCGCTCCGAGGCGTCCGCGAAGATGTGCGCGCCCAGCTTCACCCGGTCCAGGCGGCCGTCGGGGCCCACCACGCCGGGGAAGCGTTCATCGATGCGCTTCAGGCCGGGGGTGCCGGGCTCCACCACCTCCCGGGCGAGCACGTCCGCGTCCAGCACGCGCGCGCCCAGCTCCCGCAGCATCCGGCTCACCGTGCTCTTGCCGGAGGCGATGCCGCCCGTCAGGCCGAAGACTCGCACGGGCTACTTCGCGGCCTTGGGCGTGGTGAAGACGAAGGACTGCACCGTCTTGCCGTCCTCGTTGAAGAAGATGGCCACGCCCAGCTTCACGTAGAGGAAGTAGGTGCGGAAGTCGTCCGTCAGCTTGCGCAGGTAGCAGGGCGTGGCGGGCATGGCGCCGCCCGGGCACGCGGGGCCGTAGCTGTTCTCGATGGTGTCCTTCTCGATGACCGGCCCGGGGAAGACGTCGATGCGCTCCACCAGCTGGGTGTCCGGGTCCACCTTGAACTGGGCCTGGGTGGTGCCCTTGATGGCCTCCTTCTGGAAGTAGGCCAGGATCTCCTTGCCATCCTGGGTCATGGTCCGGGACGGCTCCCCGAACTTCTTGAGGACGTCCTCCTTCTTGGAGGACCCGGGCTCGATGCCCTGCCACGGCTTGGCGGAAGCAGGCAGGGAGACGGCAAGGACAGCGGCGGCGAACAGGACGGCAATCACGGGGGTCCGCATCACGACTCCTCCCTAGCGGATCAGGCAGGCACGCCTCAAGGTCCGTTACCTCAAGCCACGCACCTGTCCGCCCGGTATTCAATCACGAACGAGACGCCTTGCCCCCTCCAGGGGCCTCTGCTACGTGCTCAAGGCATGTCTTCTCGTGCCTTCCGGGTCTTTTCCGCCCTCCTGCTCGCCCTCTGCGGCGGCCTCGCCGGCGCCGCGGACTTCACGGGCCCCGACAGCTGCAAGGGGTGTCACCCGGAGGCGTACGACGCGTGGATGAAGTCCAAGCACGCCCGGGCCACGGAGACGCTGGCGGACACGCAGAAGAAGGACGCGCGCTGCCTGTCCTGCCACGCGCCGGACCAGGCGGAGCAGCAGCTGTCGGCCGTCACCTGCGAGACGTGCCACGGCGGCGGCCAGTACTACTCGCCGTCCTACGTGATGAAGGACCCGGAGCTGGCGCGGCTGGTGGGGCTGGTGGACCCGTCGGAGAAGCAGTGCCGCACGTGCCACGACGCGTCCTCGCCGTCCTTGCGCCCGTTCGACTTCAAGGAAGCGCTGAAGGCCATCGACCACTGGTCCGCCGAGCGCGCCCGCAGGCAGCAGACCCGCGCGGACGCGGCCCCCTCCACGCCGGCTCCCGCCACGGCGAAGAAGTAAGTGACCCCCGCTTGATCAAGATCCTCGACGCCCGCTTCGTCACCACCGCCGTGGAGCTCAAGGGGCTGCCCACGGACCACGCCGCGGAGGTGGCCTTCGTCGGCCGCTCCAACGTCGGCAAGTCGTCCATGATCAACGCCCTGACGAACCGGCGGAAGCTGGTGCGCGTGTCCAACACGCCGGGGCGCACCCGCACGCTCAACTTCTTCGACGTGGACCTGGACCGCGACGGCGTGCGCCACACGGTGCGCCTGGCGGACCTGCCCGGCTACGGCTTCGCCAAGGCGAGCAAGGCGGACAAGGCCCAGTGGCAGGAGATGATCACCACCTACCTCAAGAACCGGCACCGGCTGGAGGTGGTGGTGAGCATCATCGACGCGGAGGTGGGTCCCTCGCCGGAGGACCTGCAGACGCTGGACTACCTGCAGGAGTACAACCGCCGCATCCTGGTCGTGGCCACCAAGGTGGACCGGCTGACGAAGGCGCAGCGCAAGCCCCGGCTGCACAAGCTGGCCGAGCAGCTGGAGCTGCCCCGCGAGGCGGTCCTCCCGTTCTCCTCCACGGAGAAGCTGGGCGTGGAGGAGGTATGGGGCACGCTGCTGGACACCTTCGGCAAGGCCACCCGCGTCTGAGGCTGCCGGGGCCGGGCGCGCTGTGGTAGCACCCCCGGCGTGTCCCAGAACGGCAAGACGAATGGTGGTGGTTCGCCCCTCGCGCCTCGCGAGGAGCGTCAGCGGTGGATGCGCCTGACCCCGCGCCAGCGGGTGACGGCGCTCTTCGACGCGGAGGACACGGCCGCGCTGGTGCGCTCGCTGCCCGCGGAGGACCTCTACGTCACCATCCAGGAGGTGGGGCTGGCGGACTCGACGGAGCTCGTGCAACTGGCGTCGCCCGCGCAGTTCCGCACCTTCGTGGACCTGGGCGGCTGGACGAAGGACAAGCTGGATCCGCACGCGGTGCTCACCTGGCTGCGCGCCGCGCGCGGCGACGAGCTGGAGGACTTCCTCCGCAAGGTGCACGCGGTGGACCTGGAGGTGGTGGAGACGCTCCTCAAGGAGTTCACCGTCGTCCACGACCTGGAGGAGAACCCGGACGTCAATCCGCAGGGCGTGACGGTGGAGACCCCGGAGGGGCGCTACCTGGTGGAGCTGAAGGCGGAGGGCATTGAGATGTCCGCCATGCGCGCGCTCCTCAACGACCTCATCGCAGAGAACCCCTTCGAGGCCGTGCGCCTCTTCGAGGCCGTGCGCTGGGAGATCCCCTCCGAGCTGGAGGAGACCGCGTTCCAGTTCCGCCGCGCGCGCCTGGCGGACCTGGGCTTCCCCTCGCTGGAGGACGCGCTGACCCTCTTCAGCCGCGTGGATGTACCGCCGCGCCCCACGGGGGCGGGGACGCCCGCGCTCACCGCCTCGGGCGGCCACGTGGACTACCTGGAGGCGGCCTTCCGGGACCTGTCCGACGTGGAGCGGATGAACGCGGAGGACGAGCTGCGCGAGGTGGCCAACGCGGTGCTCGTCGCGGAGCTGGGCGACCCGGGGGACCTGGACGCCGTGCGCCGCGTGGGCGAATGGGTGCGCGACTACCTGTCGCTGGGCCTGGAGCACCTGACGGGCGCGGACCCGACGAAGGCTCCGGAGGTGCTGCGGGACACGCCGCTGCGCCGCGTCTTCCAGGTGGGCTTCACGCTGACGCTCCAGCTCAAGTACCGCGCGGATCGCCTCTTCAAGCGGCCCTTCATGAAGCTGGATGACGTGCCGCTGGTGCTCCCGGAGGAGGCCGCCGGGCTGGAGGCCCTGAGGCGCAAGCGTCCCCGGCGCGCGCTGCGCGTCCCCGGCGCGGAAGCCGTGCCGTTCCGTTCGCTGCGGGAGGTGGCAGGTTCGGAAGCGCTGCTCGCGCGGGCGGAAGCGCAGGTGGCGGCGCTGGCCGCGCTGCTGGGAGGCTCCGAGGACGCGGCGCACACCGTGATGGCGCGCTTCGGCGTGTCGCTGGACGTGCTGGGCGTGGAGCGGCTGTGGGCGGCGGTCGTGTCCATGGCCGTGCTGGAGGAGCGCGTGGACGTGCGGCCCGTGCCGCTGGGGCGCACGGTGGAGCTGGGCCAGCGCCTGTTCGAAGGCACTCCGGACGCTCCCCGCCTGCGCGCGAGCGCGGCGGAGCGCGCGGTGGCGGCGCTGTCGCCCGCGGTGCCGGAAGCTGCGCGCGAGGAGCTGCGTCGGGTGGTGAACGTCACGCTGGCGGGGCTGCTGTCGGAGCTGGGCCCGGCGTGGCTGCGGGAAGGCCGCCTGGATGTGATCGCCTCCGCGGTGCTTCCGATGGAGAGCGCGCCGGTCCCGTAGCTTTTTCAGCCTTGCGCCGCCCGGCGGTCCCGGGCGATCCCGCAACCGCCCGAAGATACGGGCGATCCCCGACGCGGGTTCCTGGCACGCGCGCTGCTTTGCCCCTGGGCCGCTAGCTGTTTGCAGTTCGCAAACCGCAACGAGGGCCAGGGGCACGCGCGTGACGGGACGAGCGACCGACAGCAAAGGGGTGGCGTACATGGGAGCGGGCGCGGAGGGGAAGCGTCGCGACGTACTGGCTTTCTTCATGCTCACGGGGTTCGCGGCGGTGATGTACGCCGTGCCGGGTGAGTGGATTCCCGCGCTGGAGCCGCTGCGGCTCGCGCTGCTGACGTCCGGGCTGGCCGCGGGCCTGATGGTGATGCGCCGCATCGGCAAGGCCGAGCCCATCTACTTCGATGGCGCGCGGGGCATCGCGCTCCTGGCGTTCTCGTCGCTGGCGTTCTGCTCGGTGGCGTGGAGCGTGAACCCGGACGTGACACGCGTCCAGGGCGTGGAGCTGCTCAAGCTCACGGCCATCTACCTGACGCTCGTCAACGTCCTCACCACGCCCAGGCGGCTGGCGGTGGTGTGCGGCGCCATGGTGCTGGGCGCCATCGTGACGTCCATTGGCGTCATCAACTGGTACATCGTTGGCGAGAACATGGTGGAGGGCTTCCGTTCGCGCTGGGTCGGCGTGTACGCGGACCCCAACCACATGGCCATGAACATGGTGCTGGTGGTGCCGCTCGCGGTGGCGTTCCTCGCGCGCAAGAGCACCCCGTGGGTGTTCCGCGTGCTGTGCGCGGTGTCCGCGGTGCTGGCGGTGGTGGCCATCGTGCTGTCGCACTCGCGCGGCGGCTTCATTGGCCTCTCGGTGGCCATGGCCATGTGGGCCATCCGTGAGAAGCGCCGCATGCAGGCCATCGTGCTGGGCACGGTGTTCGTCGCGGGCCTCGCGGTGTTCGCGCCCAAGAGCTTCTGGGAGCGCAATGAGACGGTGGCGGCGTTCCACGAGGACGCGTCCGCCATGGGCCGCGTCTACGCGTGGCAGGTGGCCAGCCGCATGAGCCTGGACCGGCCGCTGCTGGGCGTGGGCGCGGGCGGCTTCCGCTACGCGTGGTTCCAGTACGCGCCGCCGGAGGCGCACCGCGCCTACGTGGCGCACAACATCTTCCTCGACGTCATCGGGGAGCTCGGGTGGGTGGGCCTCCTGTGCTTCCTGGTGTTCTCGGGGGGCGCCGTGGGCGGAGCCGCGGCTGCGTCCGCGGACACGGAGATGGGCTGGCTGGCGCGGGCGCTGTTGGCGTCGGTGGCGGGCTATCTCATCTGTGACTTGTTCTCGGGGTACATCCTGTCCGCGCACTGCTACGTGCTCTTCGGCCTGGCCGCGAGCGCGCACCGCATCGCGCAGGCACGGGAGCGCGCCCTGACGGTGGGGAGGCAGCCGGCGATGAAACCCGCGCCGGTGGCCACGTGGGAGGGGTCTGGGCATGCGGCGTGAGGATGCGCGGGTGGGGCAGGAGCCCCTCCGCCTGGTGCAGTTCACCCGGTCGTTCCACATTGGCGGCACCGAGGTCCAGGTGCTGGAGCTGCTGCGAGGCCTGCCCTCCAGCTACCAGTTGCAGGTGTCGGTGCTGGAGGACGCCGGGCCCCTGATGGGCGCGGTGTGGAAGCTGGGCCACGCTCCGGAGGTGTTCCCGCTCAAGGGGTCGCTCGCGCAGCCCAACACGCTGTTGCAGATCCACCGGATGGCGCGCTGGCTCAAGCGCCAGCGCGTGCAACTGGTGCACGTGCACGACTTCTACTCCAGCATCGTCGCGGTGCCGGCCGCGAAGCTCGCGGGCGCGAAGGTCATCGTCGGACGGCTGGACCTGTCCCACTGGCAGGGCAAGGCGCGCCGCCTGCTGCACGCGCAGATGACCCGCATGGCGGACCACGTCGTCGCCAACGCGGAGGCCATCCGCCAGATGCTGATGCGCGAGGAGGGGCTGCCCGCCTCGCGCATCTCCGTCATCCACAACGGCCTGGACCTGCCGCGCTTCGATGCCCGCGCCGCGGAAGGACTCAAGGACGCGCTGCCGGACACCGGCGGCACGCCCACGGTCATCCACGTGGCCAACATGAATCACCCCGTGAAGCGGCAGGAGGATGTGCTCCTCGCGCTTGCCATGCTGCGTCATGAGGGGACGCGGCTGAACGCATGGTTCGTGGGAGACGGGCCGCGCCGGCCGGCGCTGGAGAAGATGGCGCACGAGCTGGGGGTGGCGGACGGGGTGCACTTCCTGCGGCACCGCACGGACGTTCCGGCCGTCTACGGGCAGGCCACGTTCGGCGTGCTGTGCTCCAAGGCGGAGGGCATGTCCAACGCGGTGATGGAGGGCATGGCGGCGGGGCTGCCCATGGTGGTGACGCGGGTGGGCGGCAACCCGGACCTCATCGCGGATGGCGAGCGGGGGCTGGTGGTGGAGCCGGAGCGGCCCGCCCAGCTGGCCCAGGCCTTCCGCCGGCTGCTGTCCCAGCCCCAGGAGGCCCGGAAGATGGGCGAGGCCGCCCGGAGCTTCGTCGCCCGCGAGCTGTCCCTGGAGAAGCTCGTGCGCCGGCATGACGCGCTGTACCGCCAGGTGGCAGGACTTCCCCCGGGCTGAAACCCGCCCCAGGGGGCCGGGAAATGTCAGACCGATCCGGATAATCCACGCCCGTCCCCAAGAAATCGGGGGCGGGCGCGTTCGTAGGGTGGAGGCGGCGCGCCTTCCGCAGGGCCTGCGTGTGCGCAGGTTATAGATGGGAATAGCTCGATTTTCGTGGAGATTGGTTAACAGTTCGTGGTAATGGCGCCACGGGCGTTGCCGGAACCGGTGATCGTGCCCACCCTGGCCGGGTCGGATCAGGCGGGTGCTGGAATCACCGCTGGTGCGCAGGGGTTGAAAAGGAAACGGACGCTGAGCGCGGGGCCTGGAGCTCACGGGACGCGGGGCGGACGGTAGGAAAACATGAAGGTGGCGTGGAGTGAGCCTGCGGGCCGCTTCACATCCGCCGCGACTTTACGAGGCCCTGCCAGTCGGCACGCGGCCCGGGGCGCTCGCCGGTAAAACTCCAAGGTGCCGGCGAGCGCTCTCTTTTTTCCCTCACAGCGCCGCACCCGTGCGCCCCCGGGGTTGTTCCCGCGAGGAGGACGCATCAGGTGGGACAGGCCGGGCGGCCCGGCACCGTGCTTCAGCCTTCGTCGACCAGGTCGAACCGCTGGCCCGCGCCCTTGGCCAGGGCGACGTCATAGAGCGCGCGGGCCAGGGCTACGTCCTGCACGGCGAGGCCGGTGGAGTCGAAGACGGTGACCTCGGTGCCGGTGCGGCCGGGCTTGCGGCCCGCGACGACCTCGCCCAGGGTTCCGGCAATCTGCTCGGGCTTGAGGAGCCCGTCGTGCAGCGGGACGTTCACCTCGCCGGAGTGGAGCGCCTGATCCGCGTCGTCGATGAAGACGCGCCCGTCGACGAGCAGCCGCGGATCCAGCTCCTGCTTGCCGGGGGCGTCCGCGCCCATGGCGTTGATGTGGGCGCCGGCCTGGACCCACTCGCGGCGGACCACGGGGGCGCGCGCGGGCGTGGCGGAGCAGACGATGTCCGCGCCGGAGGCCTCCTGGAGGCTGACCACGCGGCCGCCCTTCTCCTTCTGGAGGGCCTCCGCGGCCTGCGGGGACACGTCCGCCAGGAGCAGCTGCAGGTCACCGAAGAGGGCGCGGTGCGCGTCGATAAGCACGCGCGCCTGCACGCCGCAGCCCACGAGCCCCAGCGTACGGGGCTGCTTCTTCGCCAGGTACTTGGACGCGATGCCGCCCGCGGCGCCGGTGCGCCACGCGGTGAGCAGCGTGCCGTCCAGGATGGCCAGCGGGGACGCGGTGTCGGGGTCACTGAGCACGTACACGGCGCGCACCGTGGGCAGGCCGTGCTTACGCGGGTTCTGGGGATGGGCGTTGACCCACTTCACGCCAGCCGCGCCGTCGAGGAACGCGGGCATGGCGCGGAAGTCGCCGTCGTACTTCGGCAGGGACAGATACACCTTGGGGGGCATGAGCGCGTCGCCACGGCCATGGGCCAGGAATGCACGCTCGACGGCTTCCAGACCGAGCTCGACGGTGTAGAGGCCGCGCAGGTCCTTGGCGCTGAGGAGGAGGGTGGGCATGGTCGCGCTATACCCAAGCACCCGTGCCCGCGCACGCGTTGGAGCGAGCAACCCCCGTCGCACGGCCGCCCGCACCCTCCAAGTGTGGAATCATGTGAAGTCTCGCTCCTTCCCAGGCCCTGGCCCTCGTAGATGAAGTCCGTGCACAACTGTGGCGCCCGCGCGCAGCGCCTCGGAGACGTCCTGTGCCGTGAAGACGCCGCCCACGCCGATGAAGGGCAGGGCGCCCTTGCTGCGCTGGTACGCGCGGCGGATGACGGTGTTGGACAGCTCGCGCATGAGCGCGCCGGACAGGCAGCCGGCCTCCTTCACCTCGACAGGTTCCGCGGCCCGCTCTCACGGCTCAGCCAAACAGCTCGCTCAGCGGCCCCGGCGCGATGCGCGTGCTGCCCTCCTGCCCGAAGGTGTTGAAGGCCGCGTCTCCGAACGCGTGGCCGAGCGTGTTGAAGAGGTTGGAGACCTGCCGGTTCCGGGCCGCGTCGTACTTCGGGTACACGATCGTGCGCCCGTCGGTCTTCAGGCCCAGCGCGTTGCCGCCCACCACGAGCTTCGGCCACTCGCGCGAGGTGGAGTGGTGCTGCTCGCCGTTGTCGGACATGAAGACGATCGCCGTGTGATCCAGCATCGTGCCGCTCGCGCCAACCTCGGGCGTGGCGGCCAGCGTCCTCGCCAGGTTCGCCACCAACTGCACGTGGCGGCGGGTGACCTCGGCGACCTTCTCCCAGTTCTGCCCCGCATCCAGGCCGTGCTGCAAGTTGTGCCGCGGGGTGTCGCTCACGTCCGGGCCGTAGGACACGTCGAAGCCCGAAGTGCCCGTCGCCAGCACGACCGTGTTCGTCAGCCCCCCCAGAAGGGACGCCGTGGCGATCTGGAACTGCGCCTCGAACCACTTCAGCGAGTCGGGCGGCGAGCCCGCTCCGGTGATCAGCGGGTTGTCCTTCGGCACCGGCGGCAGGTAGGGCCGCACGCGGTCCGCCATGCCTGTGAGCTGAGCCTCCCGCGTGCGCAGCGACTCGAGCGAGGAGACGTAGCGCTCCAGTTTCAGCCGCTCGTTGGAGTTGCCGCTGAACGCCGCCAGCGCCTTGCGCGAGTCGGCCAGCGCGAAGTCGAAGAGCATCTTGCGATCGCGCCCACTCGTCGAACCGCCGAGCAGCGAGCCGAAGGTGCTGTCGAACGCGAGCGACGGGTTGACGATGATGCCCGCGGGCTTGCGGGGGCCGAGCGCGCAGGTTTCGTACACGATCGACACGCGCGCGGAGCTGGTGCCCAGGCGCAGCACGTCGAACGGGGCGCCCCGGCGCAGGCGAGGTGCGATCACCGCGTCGAAGGTCGCGCCCGCGCCGTTCACCGCGCAGCTCAACCCGCCCGTCCCGCTGGAGTGCCCGCCGCCCGCGATGAGGTTCGAAAGCCCCAGCAGCACGGCGGAGCGGTTCACCAGGTCGATGTTGCCGGAAGACGCCGCCAGCGGCCCGAGACTGATCGCGCTGGCGAGATTGTCGCCCTCACGCACCAACGGCGTGTCCTTGTACGCGTCCCAGAAGATGCGGTCGGAGGTGTTGGCGCGGCCACCCAGCGCCGCGCGGGTGCCCGTGCTCAGGAGCGCGCGGGGGTAGACGCCATTGCACTCGAGGACCAGCACCAGGCGCGCCGGCAACGCTGACGACTGGGCGTAGACGTCGTGGAAGTAGGGCGCGAAGAGGCCAGCGGCCATGCCCTTCAGGACGGTTCGTCGCGAGAACATGGCAATCACTCTCCTGCCTGCGGCACACGCCGCGTCTTCCAGGTGTCGCTGGTCATCAGCGTGGTCAGCATCTTGGAGAACGAGCCCCTGTTCTGATCATAGGCCTGCTCCATCCGCGTCAGCGTGCAGGCGTCGCTCAGGTTCTCCGGGCGTCCCATGAAGTAGCGGAAGGCCTGTCGCACGAAGCAGCGTTTCACGTGCCGCGAGGTCGCCAGGCGCTCGCTCAACTCCACCGCGTCGCGCACCGGACCGTCCAGCGCGGGGTCTGGCATCGACGTGAGTGTCGAGCTTCCGTCCGGCGTGGTCCAGCCCCCGCTGGGCGAGTGATCCCGCGCGCGCAGGAAGCCCGCGTGGTTGTAGATCTCGAAGGGCAGGCCGAGGGGTTCCATCAGACGGTGACAGCCCTGACACTGCGCTCCGGCGGTCGCCTCCTGCAGGCGGCGGCGCGCGTTCTTGTCGGCGGCGTGAGGGCCGACCTGGGCCGCCACCTGCACGCTGCTGAGCGGCGGGACGAAGCCGCACAGGAGGTTCTCGCGCACCCACTTGCCGCGGTGGACGATGGACGGATCGTCCTCGAAGTTGCCGCCATGCGACGCCAGCCACACCGGGTGGGTCAGCACGCCCGCGCGCTCGGTGGCGGGCAGCGTCTTCCAGCGGCCCGCGACGGTCGCCGGGAGGATCTCGCTGACGTTGTAGGGGTGAGAGAGGCCCTTGTGCGAGTCGTACGCCGCGTTCTGCATGGAGGGCACGTAGAAGGTGCGTGTGGTGAGCAGGTTCGCCAGCACGTCCTGATCCTCGACGACCACCCGCGCGATGAGATCGTCGAACTGCTGGATGAAGGTCGGCTCCAGCGGATGGAAGTTGGTGAGCAGGTTGTCGTACGAGACCGAGCTGATGTAGCCGAGCCCCTCGAGCTCGAAGCGCGAGGTCGCCGCCGGGGACTCCTTGAACACCGCGGACACATGCCCGTAGCCGAGCCACTCGCGGAAGAAGCCCGCGACGCCGTCACCCAGCCAGTACTGCCCGCGCTTGGAGCGCTGATCCTCGTTGTAGTCCTGCACCAGATCGAAGCGCGGGGTCCCGTTCTGGTTGGCGTCGACGCCGCCCAGGTACTTCGTGATCAGCGCGGCGGTCGTCGCATCCTGCGTGAGCGAGCCATCCTTCGCGGCAAGGGCCACGTCCGCCAGATGCCCCTCGCGGGGCGCGGAGTAGTACGGCCACACGAAGCTCGGCGTGGCCGAGGGCGCGCGCCCTGCCAGCGCGTAGGCCAGCTGCGAGCCCAGCTCGAGGCTGGTCAGCTCCACGCGGCCGTCGGCCGGCTCGCCGCCCATCTCGCGGCGGAACATGGCGCCCGTCATCATCCACGCGGCGTTGGAGATCCGCGTGATGGACTCCGCGCGGATTTGTGGGGAGTAGCTCGGCTCCTGCGCGATGACCGCGGTCGCGAAGGCGGTGAGGCGCGTGAGCTCATCCTCGGTGGGCGGGCGGAAGAAGACGCCGAACTCGAGCATCTGGCCGAGGTGGAAGCGCTTGCAGGCGTCGCTCGGGTTGGCGTCCTCGAACATGCAGCGGAAGCGGCTGTCGGTGAAGACACGCTCCATCCGGTTGCCGTCCGGGTAGTTCATCGTCCATGGCGATGCGGCCGCGCCGACCACCGGCAGGAAGAGCTCCACCGTGGCCTCGTCCAACGTCTCGTCCGTGGCCCAGGAGCTGTACTGCTCGATGGCGCTGGGATCGAGCGGGTTGTCGTAGAAGCTGAACCCGGTCCAGCTGCGCTCGACCGAGCCACCGACGTTGCGGGTGAACTCGCGCCGGTTCATGCGGCGGATGCGCGTCGGCGCATCCGAGCGCACGCCCTCGGTGCAGGTGAAGAGCGCGGACTGATCGAGCAGGTTGGGCTCGGCCACGGCGGTCACGGGCGGGCCATCCGTGCCACTGCAGAGGGGCATGCCCTCCCCGATCCAGGTCTCGAGCGCGGCGCGTTCGGCTGCGCTCGCGCGCTCATGCGGGGCCGGCGGCATCGGAGCCGCGTCGTCGCGCATCCGGATGAGCGCGCGCTGGGCGTTGCTGAGCGTCCCATCCATCGCCGAGCTCACCCGCATGTCGTGCAGGGTGCGCAGCGGCATCGTCGCCCCCTGGGTCGGCAGCGCGCCGTGACAGCTGGCGCAGCGATTGGCGAGCACCGACTGCACCACGCACGCGGCGCCCAGGTCCCCACTGGACCCACCGTCTGGGTTGTTGGGGCCGCCGTTGTGGGTGTTTGGCCCGATGTTGCCCTTGCACGCAACGAGGCTCAACAGTCCGGCCAGCAGGAGGACGCGGTTCATCCAGCCAGTCTGGCACGGACAGCAGGTGGAAGAGCAAGCAAGCCCCGCAAAACGGGCTCGTGCGTGAGCGACTACGCGGCCGCGTCCACGCCGATCACGTTGCGCACGGACGCGAAGCCGTCGCGGGTCAGCAGGGCGCCCAGCTCCGGGAGGATGCGGTCCACCATGCCCGGGCCCTCGTAGATGAAGCCCGTATACACCTGCACCACGGTCGCGCCCGCGCGCAGCTTCTCGTAGACGTCCTGCGCGGTGAACACGCCGCCCACGCCGATGAGGGGCAGGGCGCCCCGGCTGCGCTGATATGCGCGGCGGATGACGGCGTTGGACAGCTCGCGCACGGGAGCGCCGGACAGGCCGCCGGCCTCCTTCGCGTGCACGTGCTCCACGGGGCGGGTGAGCGTGGTGTTGGTGGCGATGAGCCCGGACAGCCCGCGCGCCATCGCCACGTCCACCACCTCGTCCACGGCCTCCGGCGTGAGGTCCGGGGCGATCTTCAGGAACAGCGGCGTACCCTTGGCTACCGCCTCCATCCGCTCGCGCACCGCGAGTAGCAGCGCGGACAGCTGCTCCGGCTCCTGCAGCTTGCGCAGGCCCGGCGTGTTGGGCGAGGACGCGTTGACGACGACGTAGTCGCCCAGCGGCGCGAGCGCGTCCACGCAGGCCACGTAGTCATCCACCGCGCGCTCCAGCGGCGTGTCCTTGTTCTTGCCGATGTTCACGCCCAGCGGGCCGGGCTTCCACGTGCGGGCCTTGAGGCGCTCCGCCGCGGTGGCCGCGCCGTGGTTGTTGAAGCCCATGCGGTTGATGACCGCGCGGTGCTCCGGCAGGCGGAACAGGCGTGGCTTCGGGTTTCCCGGCTGGGGCTTGGGCGTGACGGTGCCAATCTCCACGGCGGAGAAGCCGCAGGCGAACAGCCCGTCCACGGCCTCCGCGTCCTTGTCCAACCCGGCGGCGAGCGCCACCGGGTGGGCGAACTTCAGCCCCGCCAGCTCCACGGACAGGTCCATGGGGGCGCGGCGCAGCGTGTGCTCGCGCATGGCGCGGCAGCGGGCGTTCCACGTCCCCAGGGCCGCGAGCCCCGTCATGCCCAGCCGGTGCGCGGGCTCCGGGGGCAGCGTGAAGAGCAGTGCGCGAGTCAGGCCGTACATGGCTCAGCCCGGGATGAAGGACGCCTCGCGCGCCCACGCGAGCGCCTGGTCCACCTGCTCCGTCGTGAGCAGGCCATTGGACTCGACGATTTCAATCTCCCGCCGCATGTCCGTCTCCAGCAGGTAGGGGCCGTCCGTGTTGATGGTGAACTTCACCTTGCGGTCCCAGAAGGTCTGCATGATGTGCTTGAGCTCCTGCAGGTCCTCCACGGCCTTGGTGTGGATGTTGGACGTGGGGCACAGCTCCAGCGTGATGTTGTTCTCACGCAGCACCTTCATCGCGGACTCGTCGTACGCCGCGCGGATGCCGTGGCCGATGCGGTTCGGCTTGAGCTTCTCCACCACCGCCATCAGGCCGTTGGCGCCCGTGCCGGCCGTCTCGCCGGTGTGCACGGTGCACTTGAGGCCCGCCTTGCGGGCGCGGGCGTAGAGGTCCTCATACTCCGCGAGGGAAGGCTTGTGCTCCATCGCGTCGCGCTCGGTGCCGGCCAGGTCGATGCCGTACACGCCGCGCGAGCGGTACTTGATGGCCTTCTCCACGATGATGCTGTTGAGCTTGTGGTCGAACTCGCGGGCCAGGCAGAAGATGAGGCCCACCTTCACGCCGTACTCCAGCACCGCCCGGTCCATGCCCCGCAGCGCCGCGTGGATGATGTGGTCCAGGTCCAGCTCGCTGGAGAGGTTGCGCTTCATGGGGTTGAAGCGCAGCTCGATCTGCGTGACGCGGCTGCCCCGGTACTCCTTGCCAATCACCTCGTAGACGGAGCGCTCGATGGCGCTGGGAGAGGATTGGATCTTCTCCGTCCAGGTGTGGAGGATCTTCAGGTAGTCGTCGAGGCTGCCCACCTTGCCCGGGCGGGAGGTGATGAGCTCGACGAAGTCGAAGTAGTTCTTGACGGGGAGCTTGAAGCCCTGCTGGTGGGCGATGGACCACAGGATGTGCGGGGCCACCGCGCCACCCACGTGGATGTGGAGGTCAATGAGGTCGCGAACCATGGCGGCATGTATGCACAGCCACGGCCACGCGTAAAGCTATCGGCGCAGCAGGACGTAGACCGCGCCGGCTCCGCCGTCCTGCGGACGGGCAGTGCAGAACGCCAGCACCATGCGCTCCAGCCGCTTCTGCGACAGCAGATCCCTCACCGCGTCCTTGAGCACCGGGATCTGATCCTTGGAATTCAAACCGCGCCCGTGGACGATGAGCACGCAGCGGCGCTTGGCGCGGCGGCTGTCGGACAGGAAGCGCTCCACGGCGGCCTGGGCCTCGCGCTGCGTCTTGCCGTGGAGGTCCAACCGGTCCTGCACGGAGAAGTCGCCCCGGCGCAGTGAACGCAGCAGGTTGGGATCCACTCCGGGGGAGGCGCCCTCGAAGGACTCGTCGGAGCCGGTGAAGGACAGCGGGCCGTCCACGGCGACCAGGTCGGACAGCTGCGCGAGCGCCTCCGCGTTGTCGTCGATGATCTCCGGCAGGCGCGGGTTGACCTGCGGGGCCTGGCCGCGGTTCGTCACCTGCTTCACGCCGTCCATGGCGGCGAAGAAGAGGCCCACGTCGTCGTCTTCCGGGCGGGCCTTGGGGGCCTTCGCGAGCTTCGGCGCGGCGGCGGCCTTCTTCTTCGCGGCCTCGGCGGCGGCAGCGGCCTCCTTCTCCTGCTTCTGCTGATCCTGAAGCGTCTTGATGGCGGACTTGAACGGGTTGTTCTGGAACTCCGCTTCCTTCTTCTTCGGGGGACGCTGGCTCATGGGATTCCTGTCTTCTAACGCGGGCTACAGGCCGCGCAGCCTGCGGATTTCCTCGTAGGCGTCACGCACGGCCTGGAACTGACGGGCGGCCTGCTCGGCGGCCCGGGGGCCCAGGTGGCTGGCCTTGTCCGGGTGGTACCGGGCCGCGAGCTTGCGGTAGGCGCTCTTCACCTCCGCGTCGGTGGCCTCCGGAGGCAGGCCCAGCGTCTCGTAGTGGGCGGTGGCGTCGCCCAGGTGTTGTTCGGCCAGGGCCTGGGCCTTGGCGTCCGGGACGTCCAGGCCCACGGCCATGCGCTTCAGGGCCTCGCGTTCCGAGCGCTGGAGGGGACCGTCCGCGAGGGCCATCTCATAGAGCGAGTCCAACAGGCGGAGCCGTTCGCCCGAAGGCAGGGAGTCCCGGCAGGAGGCGAGGGCGGCGGGGGCGTCCAGGGTGGTGGGGTGGGAGAGGAAGTCCTTGAGGTGACGGCGCACGGCCTGGACGGTGTGGGTGTCGGCGTGGAGGACCTGCTCGAAGAAGTGGCGGACCTCTCGGACCTCCTCGCGGCGCATCTCTCCGTCGGCGCGGGCCACGTCCACGAAGAGGGCTGTGATGTCCCGGTCGAGCGGGTCTTCATCGGGGGCCTGGACGATGGGGAACTCGCCGGGGCCCTGGGAGAGGGGGGCCTGCTTGGGCGGAGGCTCGAAGGTGGCGGGGAAGTCGCTGAACAACTCCGGGAAGTCCGGAGGCGTGGCGTGCTGTTCGTCGAAGTAGTGCCCCAGGGCCGTGCCCACGATGAGGCCGAGCACGATGGCCCAGGGCCCGCCGAGGAGGAGGCCGGCCATGAGACCCAACATCGCCCCGAGAACTTTTCCCGCGCCCATGCCTTCGGTTCACTCCCTTGTGCCGGGCCAGTCTTGCATAAGGTGGGGCTCATGACGGCTCAGTTGATTGACGGCAAGGCAGTGGCGGCGCGCGTACGGGCGGAGATCAAGGAGGAGGTGGCGCGCCTGAAGGCGGAGCGCGGCATCACCCCGGGGCTCGCCGTGGTGCGCGTAGGGGAGGACCCGGCGTCCAAGATCTATGTGACGGGGAAGAAGAAGGCCGCCGAGGAGGTGGGCTTCAACTCCTGGGAGCACCACCCGGACGAGAACATCACCCAGGCGGAGCTGTTGGCGCTGGTGCACCGGCTGAACGAGGACCCGGCGGTGCACGGCATCCTGGTGCAGCTGCCGTTGCCCAAGCACATCGACGCGGACGCCATCATCGCGGCGGTGAAGCCGGAGAAGGACGCGGACGGCTTCCACCCGATGAACGCGGGCAACCTGCTGTTGGGCCGCCCGGCGACGCGGGCGTGCACGCCCTACGGCGTGATGCGGCTGTTGGAAGAGGTGGGGTGCAATCCGGCGGGCAAGCGCGCGGTGGTGGTGGGCCGCAGCAACATCGTGGGCAAGCCGCAGGCGCTGATGCTCTTGCAGAAGGACGCGACGGTGACGGTGTGCCACCGCAAGAGCGACCTGCCGTCGGAGGTGGCGCAGGCGGACATCCTGGTGGTGGCGGTGGGCGTTCCGGAGCTGGTGAAGGGCGCGTGGATCAAGCCCGGCGCGGTGGTGATCGACGTGGGCATGAACCGCAAGGCCGATGGGAAGCTGGTCGGCGATGTGGAGTTCGCCGCCGCGGCGGAGCGCGCTTCGTTCATCACGCCGGTGCCGGGTGGCGTGGGCCCGATGACGATTGCGATGCTGATGAAGAACACGCTGGAGGCGGCTCAGCGCGCGGGGAAGTAACCGCGGTCCAAGCCCCGGATGCAGGCGTCCGGGATGGAGCGTCGGCAGACCGCGAGAACTCTCGCGGTCCATTGCCATCGGTGGGGTGGGCTTACGGATGCGGAGCCCACCACGCTTGCTATGGTGCGCTGGTTCCGTCGCTGTTGATGACCCAGGCGCCGTTCGCGAGCCGGACCCAGCTCGTCTTCCGGCCGCAGCCCGTCACGCCGACACCGCGTGCGTCGCTGGGAGACTTCGGGTTTCCCGCCACGGACAGGACCTGGAGCTCAAGCTGCTCCGAGGGGCAGCTCGTGGTGAATGAGGCCTGCGAACGGATGGCTCGCTCGTCGCTTCCCCAGGTGGAGGCTCCGAGTTGGAAGCCATTGCGCTCGACAGTGGGAAAAGTGGTGGCGCACGCGGGGCCAAGCAATGCGAGGGCTGAGATGCAGAGCAGGGGGCTTCGCATGCGCGCGCCGGATAGCACCTGGCGCTTCAGCGAGCCAAGGAATAGAGCCTCACGTGGATGTGACACCCGAATGTCATTCGTGATGGATGCGCGGTCGCATCCAAATTCATTGTAGAAGGCGACTGCTATGCGGGTGCCTTCAGCTCTCATCCAGGAGGTGCTCATGGGTTTCTTCATCGCCGAGCCAGTTGGGTCGGGACCGCCACTCACCGACGCGATGGTGGCTCGCGCGGAGGCAACGCTTCAACGTCGCCTGCCTCCGGCGTACGTGGCCATCCTGCGTGAGCGCAATGGCGGCGTTCCTGTCCGACGCTGCATTCGTACGACCGCACCGACATCCTGGGCGCCCGATCACATCGAGATCTCGACCCTGCTGGGAATTGGCTTTGAGGATGGCCTCGATGGCGAACTGGGCAGTGCGTACATGGTCCAGGAATGGGGATACCCGGACATTGGACTGGTGATCTGCCACACGCCTTCTGCAGGGCACGACACCGTGATGCTCGACTACAGCGAATGTGGCCCACACGGTGAGCCGCGTGTCGTCTACGTGGACGAGGACAGGAGCGTCCTCATCCTTGCCCCTGACTTCTCCAGCTTTATCCATTCCCTACGCGAGTCCCTGGGGGCCAAGGAGTGAGGTGAGGGTGTTTGACGTGCTTCCAGGAAGTCCGGCCTGCTCAGGTGAGCGTCGTTGGTGCTGCGGGTTGCCAGACGGGACGAGGCCGGATCGGAGTGGAACGAGGGCGCTTCCTTCGAGCCTGGCAGGGGGCTCTCGCGAATGTGCTGAGGTGTCTTCAGTCAGCTGGCGGCTCGCGGGAGCACTTGGATGGTTGGACCGCCCTGCCGATACGAAGCAGGGCGGTGAGGCAACTTCGCTTACAGACCGCAGACGTAGGGGCCGCCGTGACTCTTGCAAGCGTCGTAGCGGATACACCAACCGTCTGGCGTCGAATAGGCATACATGTTGAAGCCGTCGGCGCAGCGGACACTTCCGGTGGGAACCCGGCACCAACCGATGTCGATGTCCGGGTCACAGCTGGTTGGTGGTGCCATGGCGTGCACCCGGCTGTCTGACTGCGAGGCCTGAGTCTCCTGCGCTGCTTCAGGTCCGCAAGCGACAAGCAGCAGGGCGGAACCGAACGCCCGGCCCACTGACTTCGCTAATGTCTTCCATTGCATGGCTGTCTCCGCGACGGGATGGGGACCGCGGGTACAGTCTAGCCTGGAATTCCGGGTCGGGGTTACTGAGGGCAGATGAGTTCGGGGCCCTGGCTGTACTTGCAGACGTCGCGCTGGATGCACCAGCCATCCGGCGTCCAGATGGCATACATCTCGATGCCGTTATTGCAGGGCACACGGTCGCTGTAGACGCGACACCAGCCGACATCCACGCTTTCATCACAGCTGTTCGGCGGAGCCATGGCGCGCACCGGGCGACTCGACGCCGAGGCCTGATCCGTTGGCGATACCTCCTGGGCGGCGTCGGGACCGCAGGCGGTGAACAGCAACGCGCCAACCATCAGGGAACATGACCTCTTTGACAGCTGCTTTTGCATGAGCGTGTCTCCAGGCGATGCAGGGGCGTCGCGGAGCGAGTCTAGCCGCCATTCCCCTTCGCCCCGGACGGGACCTGACGGAAGATGCGCGCATGGGTCCGGCCTTGCACCGATGCGCAGTGGGCGGAGCCGCGCTGGGGCTGCTGCTACTTGCCACCCCCGCGCGTGCCCAGGACGCCACGCCCTTGCCCACGTTCTCGCTGGAGCGATTGGACCCGAACCCGGGCCTGGGTCCCTTGACGATGGGGAACGGGGAGCTGCTGGCGCCCGGGGACCTGCGCATCTCCTTGATGGCGCACTACCAGCACTCCTCCCTGCGGATCCCGAACGGACTGCTGGAGCCCTCGCTGGTCCTGTCCCGGACCACAGGACTGGTGTCGTTGGCTGTCGGTGTGTTGCCCTGGCTGGAGCTTCAGGCCCAGCTTCCGGGTGTCATCCATCAGAGTGGCGCGGACCTGAGCACCTCGCTGTCCATTGCCTCGCCGTCACGCAGCGGACTGGGCGCGCCGAGGCTCGCGGCCCGGCTGGGTCTGCTCGGGACCTCCGCTCCCGAAGCCTTCCATCTGGCGCTCGACCTGGACGCGCGGCTCCCCGTCGGTGGTTCTGGCGCGCTCGCTCGCGACCGGGGTATCCGCGGCCAGGGGCGGATCATGATGGGCAAGCGTTGGGGGGCGGTGGCTCCGGCGCTGGAGCTGGGCGTACTCCTGCGTCGCGCGGTGTCCGACTCCTCCGTGGAGCGCATCAACGGCGTGGGCAACGAGCTTCGCGCGGGTGCGGGATTGACCGTGGGCTATGCCTTCCGCGCGGAGGTGTCCGCGCTCGGCGCGTATTCCTGGCGACAGCAGCGCGTCAGTGGCGAGCTCCTGGGCGGCCTGCGCTACGCACCCGTCCGGCCCTGGGAGTTCTTCGCCATGGGCGGCGCGGGCCTGGGCTCGGAGCCGGGGACGCCGCGCTTCCGGGTGCTCGCGGGACTGGCGCTGCTCTTCGACAAACCGCCGCCTCCTCCCCCCGAGGACATCGTCTACGAGCTGGTCCAGGGGCTGCCACGCGCCCCTGTTGAACCCCAGCTCGAACCTGAGCCCACACCTTCCGAACCCTCCAGGCCCGAGCCGTCTGCGGAGGAGGCCTGGAGCGAGACCGATACGGATGGGGACGGCGTCGTGGACACACTGGATGCCTGCATCCACGAGCAGGGAACCCGAGAGCATGGTGGCTGCCCCGAGTCCGCTGACCCGCTCGTCTCACTGACACGCGAGCGGCTCGTCCTCCATGGTCAGGTCTTCTTCGAGGTCGGCGCGACCACCCTGCCGGGCCGCTCGCGTGTCCTGGATCAGGTGGCGCGGGTGCTGCTCGAGCATCCGGAAGTGGCGCGCGTCGTCATTGAAGGGCACACCGACGTGGAGGGCTCGTCCGCCTCCAACCAGCGCCTGTCCCTGGCCCGCGCGGAAGCGGTGCGTGACTACCTCGTGCGAAAGGGTGTCCCCGCCGAGCGGCTGGAGGCGCGAGGACTCGGTGCGCGCCGGCCGGCGGGCTCTAACGGAACGCGGGCCGGTCGGGGAGAGAACCGCCGCGCGGAGCTGCTGTTGATCCTGGGCGAGCCCACCTCAGCCCGGTCCATCCCCGCGCCGCCTCCTCCCTGAGTCCAAGGGACCTCCCTGGCGATGGCGCACGGCACGAACCTGTCCGACTGTCGGACAGGTTTGGACCGCATCGCTCCCGGAGCGGCCTCGCACCCCTCACCGCCCCCGCGCCCCGCTTTCAAAGCGATGGTGTCATCGGTACACTATGGTTGCTTCATGAACCCGAGAGGAGGGGGAAGGATGAACCGCGAGGAGCGCATTGCGGGAGGGTTGTATGGGTTGCTCATTGGCGATGCGTTGGGCGTCCCCTATGAGTTCCACCGGCCGGAGAGGATTCCGCCTCCGGAGGCCATCGAATACGACCCGCCGCCTGGGTTTGATCGCGCGCATCACCGTGTCCCACCGGGCACGTGGTCGGATGACGGTGCCCATGCGCTGTGCCTGCTGGATTCACTGACGTATCAGAAGCGGCTCGACTGCGAGGACCTGGGCCGGCGGTTGGTGAACTGGCAGGACTGGGGCTACCTCGCCGTCGACGGCGACGTGTTCGACGTGGGCATCCAGACCAGCACAGCCCTGCGCCGGCTGCGCGACGGCACCCCGGCAATGCTCGCGGGCCCCAATGGCACGATGGACAATGGCAATGGTTCACTGATGCGTGTGTTGCCATTGGCCCTGTGGCACCAGGGCAAGGACGCGGCGCTCGTCTCGGATGCCATGGCTCAATCGCGCGTCACGCATGGCCACATGCGCGCCCAGGTGTGTTGCGCGCTGTACTGTCTTTGGGCCCGCCGCATCCTGGAAGGCACCGCGGATCCCTGGGCCGAAGCCGTGGCCACCTTCCGCGACCTGTACGTGGAAGGCTTTCCCCAGCGTGAGGAATTGGAGGCGCACATCCGTCCAGACGACCCGGCACCGGGAACGGGCGGCGGCTACGTCGTGGACTGCCTGCGCTCCGCTCGCGCCTGCGTGGCGAACGGGAAGACCTACGAAGAGGTCGTCAGATCCGCCATCCGGCTGGGCCACGACACGGACACGACGGCCGCGGTCGCGGGCGGCATCGCGGGCCTCATCCACGGCCTGAACGGGATTCCGCACCGCTGGCGTTCCCAGCTGCGCGGACAGGAACTCGTGGAGCCGCTCCTGGAGCGGCTCATGAAGTCCCTGGGCTGAAGCCCTCAGTCCGGGAAGATTTCGAGTACGTCCTTCAACATCGCCGCGCCCGTGCCCCGGGCGCCCTGCTCACCGTTGATGACGGTGTTCACGCCGTGCAGGTCGCTGCGGAACACCGCGCCCATCTCCATCGCGCCCAGCCGGGCCAGGGGATGGGCCGCGTCCACGGCGGTGGGCTTCACGCTCCACTCCCACCGCTCCGGGCCCACGGGCTCCCCGCGAGCCAGCAGCAGCACCTGGCCGCCTTTCGCCTTCGCCGCGTCCAGTGCCGTCCGCGTCACGCCACGCATGCCCGTCACGGACACGTCCTTCAGCGCCGTGGGCACGCGCATCACCGCGTTGGCCAGGATGACCAGCTTGCCCGCCGTGTCCCAACCATCCACGTCCAGCGTGGGGTCCGTCTCCGCGATGCCCAGCGCCTGCGCCTCCGCCAGCGCGGCCTCGTACGTCCTGCCCTCCGCCATGCGGCACAGGAGCAGGTGGCTGGTGCTGTTGAGCACGCCCTCGAACCGGCCCAACTTCCCCAGCGCCAGGTCCCTGCGGCCCACGTTCACCAGCGGCATCGACGCGCCTACCGCCGCGCTGAAGCGCAGGGGAGGGCGGCCCGGCGACTCCAGGTCGCTCAAGTGCGCCAGCTCCTGGAACCCCAACACCAGCGGCCCCTTGCTCGCGAGCACCGCCGCCATGCCCCGCATCAGCGCTTCCCGCGTGATGTCCAACCCGGGCTGTCCATCCTGGAAGCTCGTGGGCGTGGCCTCCAGCAGGAGGTCCGCCTTCACCTCGCGCACCAGCTCGCGCCCGCTCATCCCCGGACGCCCCACCACCGGCAGCGACGCCACCGAGTGCCTCGCCCGCTTCACCGCGAGCACCGCCCCGATGTCCAACCCCTGCGGCGCCACCGCCGCTCCACCCGAGTCCGCCAGCCCCACCGGCAACAGCTCCAGCCGGTAGCGCTCCATCAGCAGCGACGCGCGCGACTGGAGGATCTCCAGCAGCGGCACACCCACGTGGCCCAGCCCCGTGAGCACGAAGCGCACCGTGCGGACGGCGCGCGGGCTCATGGCGCGAAGGCCTCGCGCACCCCCTCACGGCGCAGCGTGAAGAGCATCCACACCGCCACCGGCACGCCGATGAAGCACCCCGGCGTCAGCGTGTACATCGCGCAGATGGCGCCCACCGTCGCCAGGCCGTAGCCCTTGAGCTTCATCGCGTTCAACGCGCCCCAGATGGCCAGCAGCCCGCAGAGGACTCCGCCCACGATGGCCAGCGAGAAACCCACCGTGAACTCCAGCACCACCGGCGCCTGCCCCGGCGTCGAGAAGGGCGACGCCACCTTCAGCGCCGCCAGCGTCGCGCCCAGCAGGCTGAAGGCGACGTGCAGCACGCCCACGATGAGCAGGAAGAACGCCGGGAAGCGCACGATCTGGAAGATCTTGAAGCGCGGATCATTCGGCGCCAGCTGGGGACCCGGACCGCTCATGACCGCACCTTCAGCGCGCCCACGATCATCCGCGTCGCGGGGGACTTGTTCAGTGTGTAGAAGTGGATGCCCGGCACGCCGCGCGCCAGAAGCTCCATGCACTGCACCGTGGCGTGCGCCACGCCCAGCTGTACCACCGCGTCCGGCTGATCCTTCACGCGCTCCATCTGCAACGCCAGGCGCATGGGCACTGTCGCGCCGCACATGCGCGTGAAGCGCTGGACCTGCTCGTAGTTGGTGATGGGCATGATGCCGGGAACGATGGGGACATTGATGCCCACCCGCCGCGCCCGCTCCACGAAATCGAAATAGAAGGCGTTGTCGAAGAAGAGCTGCGTCACCACGAAGTCCATCCCCGCATCCACCTTGGCCTTCAGGTGCTTGAGGTCGTCCTCGCGCGACGCCGTCTCCACGTGGCCCTCCGGATAGCACGCACCCCCGATGCAGAAGTTGAAATCCTCTTCTCGGACGAATCGGACCAACTCCTCCGCGTAGCGGAAACCCCCAGGCACCGGCTCGAAGGTCGCCTGCCCCTGGGGCGGGTCCCCTCGCAAGAGGAGAACGTTCTCGATGCCTGCCGCGTCGAGCCGGCGCAGCACGTCACGGAGCTCGTCGCGGGTGTGCCCCACGCACGTCAGGTGCGCCATCGCCTCGATGCCGGAGTGCTGCTTGATGTGGGTGACCAACTCCACCGTCCGGTCGCGCGTGCTCCCGCCCGCCCCGTACGTCACCGACACGAACCCCGGCTCCAGCGGCGCAAGCTCCTCCACCGTGCGCAGGAGCGAGGCCACGCCGGCGTCCGTCTTGGGAGGAAAAAACTCGAAGGAGAAGCTCGGCTTGGAGGGGTTGAGGCAGTTGCGGATCTTCATGTTCGCGGCAGCTTAGTCCCTTCCGCGTCGGCCTTGATCGGAGAAGGTGCGCCGCTATAGTCCGCGCCGTTTCACCTCCCCCCTGTCCAATGGAGATGTCAATGACCCGGCGTACGCCCCTCAACGAGGCCCACCGCAAACTGGGGGCCCGCATGGTCGACTTCGCGGGCTGGGACATGCCGGTGCAGTACTCGTCCGTCATCGGCGAGCACGAAGCCGTGCGCAACGCCGTCGGCCTCTTCGACGTCTCCCACATGGGGGAGATTGAGTTCACCGGCCCCGGCGCGCTGGAGACCGTGAACCGGCTCATCTCCAACGACCTCGCCCGCATCCAGGACGGACAGGCCGTCTACGCGGGCCTGCTCAACGACGTGGGCGGCTTCGTCGACGACGTCGTCGCCTACCGCTTCAGCCCCGAGCGCATCCTCATCTGCGTCAACTCGAGCAACCGCGAGAAGGACTTCACCTGGATGAAGGCGCGCGCGGAGGGCGTCACCCCGGTGGACCGCAGCGACGAGTTCGCGCAGATCGCCATCCAGGGCCCCAAGGCCGTGGACCTGGTGCAGCGCCTCACGCGGGCGGACCTGTCCAAGGTGGGCACCTACCGCTTCACCGAAGGGGAGGTGGCCGGCGTGAAGGCCATCATCTCCCGCACGGGCTACACCGGCGAGGACGGCTTCGAGCTGTACTGCGCCGCCGGCGACGCGGTGAAGCTCTGGGACGCGCTGCTGGAGGCCGGGCAGCCGGACGGCGTGAAGCCCTGCGGCCTGGGCGCGCGCGACTCGCTGCGCACGGAGATGAAGTACGCGCTGTACGGCAATGACATCGACGACTCGCACACCGCGCTGGAGGCGGGCCTGGGGTGGATCGTCAAGCTGGACAAGGCGGGCGGCTTCATCGGCAAGGACGCGCTCGTCGCGCAGAAGGCCAGGGGCGTGGAGCGCAAGCTCGTGGGCTTCGAGCTCACGGGCGCCGGCATCCCGCGCCACGGCTACCCCCTCCTCAAGGACGGCGCCCGCGTGGGCGAGGTCACCAGCGGCACCATGGGCCCCACGGTGAAGAAGTCCATCGGCATGGGCTACGTGCCCGCGAACCTCGCCACGGAAGGCTCCACCTTCGACGTGGAGATCCGCGGCCGCGCCGTGCCCGCCGTCGTCGTCAAGACCCCCTTCCTCAAGAAGTCCTGATTCCCTCCCGTTCGCACCTGTTGCGAGGAGCCGCCTCCATGTCTGACACCATCCCGCAGGACCTGAAGTACACGAAGGAGCACGAGTGGGCCCGTGCCACGGGCAAGACCGTGGTGGTGGGCGTCACGCACCACGCCCAGGAGTCGCTGGGCGACGTCGTGTACGTGGAGCTGCCGAAGCTGGGCGCCACGCTCACCGAGGGCAAGAACTTCGGCGTCATCGAGTCCACCAAGGCCGTTTCGGACCTGTACGCCCCCATCTCCGGCACCGTGGTGAAGGTGAACGAGGACCTCACGGGCAGCCCGTCCCTCATCAACTCCGACCCGTACGGGAAGGGGTGGATCGTGGAGATCGAGCCCTCGGACGCCAGCCAGGTGGACAAGCTCCTGGACGCCGCTGCCTACGAGCCGCACACCAAGTAGCCACCGCGCGCGCAAGAAGTCCGGCGTCCCGGTTGTTAGAGACGCTCCATGTGGCACCGAGCCCGCTCGGACGCCGACCTTCTTGACGCACCTCACGCGAGCCCTTCCGACCATGTCCCTCAACTGGAAGTACCAGGAGTCCTTCGCCGGCCGGCACATCGGCCCGGAGACCCCTGAAGTGAAGCAGATGCTGTCCACGCTGGGCGTCACGTCGCTCGATGCCTTCATCGAGAGCGCCGTGCCCCCCGCCATCCGTTCCCAGGAGCCCCTGCGGCTTCCCGCGGGGAAGGGTGAGAACGAGGTGCTGGCGCAGCTGGAGGCCATCGCCGCGAAGAACCAGGTGTTCCGGTCCTTCATCGGCATGGGCTACCACGACACCCACGTCCCCAACGTCATCCTGCGCAACATCTTCCAGAACCCGGGCTGGTACACCCAGTACACGCCCTATCAGGCGGAGATCGCCCAGGGCCGTCTGGAAGCGCTGCTCAACTTCCAGACGATGGTGACGGACCTCACCGGCATGGAGGTGGCCAACGCCTCCCTGCTCGACGAGGGCACCGCCGCGGCCGAGGCCATGGCGCTCGCGATGCACGCCAAGGGCGACAGCACCGGCGGCGTGTTCTTCGTCTCCGAGGGTTGCCACCCGCAGACGGTGGACGTGGTGCGCACGCGGGCCCTCCCCCTGGGCGTGGAGGTCGTCGTGGGCGACCACCGCACGGTGGACCTGTCCCAGAAGAAGTTCTTTGGCGCGCTGGTGCAGTACCCGGCCACGGACGGCGCGGTGCACGACTACCGCGCCTTCGGTGAGAAGGTGCACGCGGCCAATGGCCTGCTCGTCGTCGCGGCGGACCTGCTCAGCCTGACGCTGCTCACGCCGCCGGGCGAGTTCGGCGCGGACGTGGTGGTGGGCAGCGCGCAGCGCTTCGGCGTGCCGCTGGGCTACGGCGGCCCGCACGCCGCCTTCTTCGCCACGAAGAACGCGTACACCCGCGTGATGCCGGGCCGCCTCATCGGCGTGTCCGAGGACTCGCAGGGCCGGCCCGCGCTGCGCATGGCGCTGCAGACGCGCGAGCAGCACATCCGCCGCGAGAAGGCCACGAGCAACATCTGCACCGCGCAGGTGCTGCTGGCCGTGATGGCCGGCATGTACGCCGTCTACCACGGGCCGGAGGGGCTCAAGGCCATCGCGGAGCGCGTGCACGGCCTCACGGTGGTGCTGGCGCGCGGCCTGACGAAGCTGGGCTTCAAGCCGAAGCACGAGCAGTTCTTCGACACGCTGCGCGTGGAGCTGACGCCCGCGCAGGTGCGGGGCGTGCTGGCCGCCGCGGAGGCCGCGCGGATGAACTTCCGCCGCATCGACGAGAAGACGCTCGGCCTGGCGCTGGACGAGACGACGCGCGCCAAGGACGTGGAGGACATCCTCGCGGCCTTCATCCAGGGCGCGAACAAGTCCGCCGCCCCGGTGAACCTGGACGAGGTCGCCGAGGGCCTGGAGAGCCCGCTGCTCCCCGAGCAGCGCCGCACGAGCGCGTACCTCACGCACCCGGTCTTCAACCGCTACCACTCCGAGACGGAGATGCTGCGGTACGTGCGCCGGCTGGAGGCGAAGGACCTGTCCCTCACGCACTCCATGATTCCGCTGGGCAGCTGCACCATGAAGCTCAACGCCACCGCGGAGATGATCCCGGTGACGTGGCCCCAGTTCAGCAAGCTGCACCCGTTCGCGCCCACCTCGCAGGCGGCCGGCTACAAGGTCGTCTTCGAGCAGCTGGAGCACGCGCTGGCGCAGGTGACGGGCTTCGCCGGGTGCTCGCTGCAGCCCAACGCGGGCAGCCAGGGTGAGTACGCGGGCCTGCTCGTGATTCGCGCCTACCACCAGGCGCGCGGACAGGGGCACCGCGACGTGTGCCTCATCCCGTCCTCCGCGCACGGCACCAACCCCGCCTCCGCGGTGATGGCCGGCTACCGGGTCGTCGTCACCCGGTGCGACGAGAACGGCAACATCGACCTGAACGACCTGCGCGCCAAGGCGGACGAGCACAAGGACAGGCTCGCGGCGCTGATGGTGACGTACCCGTCCACGCACGGCGTGTTCGAGGAGGAGATCCGGGAGATCTGCTCCACCATCCACGAGCGCGGCGGCCAGGTGTACATGGACGGCGCCAACCTCAACGCGCAGGTGGGCCTCACCGCGCCAGGCCTGGTGGGCGCGGACGTCTGCCACATCAACCTGCACAAGACGTTCTGCATCCCGCACGGCGGTGGCGGCCCGGGCATGGGCCCCATCTGCGTGGCGGCCCACCTGGTGAAGTTCCTCCCCGGGCACCCCGTGATCCAGACGGGCGGGGCGGACGCCATCGGCGCCATCTCCGCGGCGCCGTGGGGCAGCGCCAGCATCCTGCTCATCTCCTGGACGTACATCCAGATGATGGGCGGCGAGGGCCTGACGCAGGCCACGAAGATGGCCATCCTCAACGCCAACTACGTCGCGGAGCGGCTGCAGCCGCACTACCCGGTGCTCTACCGGGGCAAGCGCGGCCGGGTGGCCCACGAGTGCATCGTGGACCTGCGCCCGCTGAAGAAGACCGCGGGCGTGGAGGTGGAGGACGTGGCCAAGCGCCTCATGGACTACGGCTTCCACGCGCCCACCGTGTCGTTCCCGGTGGCGGGCACGCTGATGATCGAGCCCACGGAGTCCGAGTCCAAGGCGGAGCTGGACCGCTTCTGCGACGCGATGATCGCCATCCGCCAGGAGATCCGCGACGTGGAGGAGGGCCGCGCGCCCAAGGACAACAACGTCCTGAAGAACGCGCCGCACACCGCGCGCACCCTCACCGCGCCGGAGTGGAACCGCCCGTACACCCGCGAGCAGGCCGTCTTCCCCACGCCGTGGGTGCGCGACAACAAGTTCTGGCCGTCCGTGGGACGCCTGAACAACGTGCTCGGCGACCGCAAGCTCGTGTGCTCGTGCCCTCCCATCGAGGACTACGACACGCCCGAGCAGAAGGTCGCGTGACGTTCGAAGCTCGCTGACCTGACGCACCGGGGCCGTCTTCCAGCGCATCGGAAGGCGGCCTTCGTGTTTCTTCTAGCGGGCCCTCGCGGGCTCCACGTGGACCACCACGTCCACCACCTGCGGATAGGCGCCCTGCAGCGTCTCCTCCACCTTGTCCGCGACCTCGTGGGCCTGCGCGGTGGTGAGCTGCGGGTCGACCTCGATCTTCAGGTCCACGTACACGCTCTCCTCCATGCCCCGGCTGCGTACATCGCGGCACGAGCGCACGCCCGCCACCGACAGCGTGTGCTGGGTCACCTGCGCCGGATCCAGGCGCGCCGTGTCGGAGAGGATGCCCACCGCCTGCCGGACGATGCCGTAGGCCACGCGTGCCACGAAGACCATCACGGCCAGGGCGACGAGGCCGTCCGCGCGCGGAAAGCCCAGGGCCACCAGGCCAATGGAGATGAGCACCGCGATGCTCACGAACACGTCCGACAGCGTGTGCTGCGCGTCCGCGAGCAGCAGCGAGCTCTTCAGCTTCTCCCCGTAGTGCCGCTCCACGCGCGTCACGGCCAGGTTGATGACGAGCGTGCAGACCATCACCGCCGCCATCGTCACCGACACCGTGGGGTGCTTGTCGTGCAGGAGCGAGTCGAACGCCATGCGCCCCAGCTCCAGCATGCCCACGCCAATCATCGCGCCGATGCCCAGCGACGCGAGCGCCTCGAACTTGCCGTGGCCGTAGGGGTGGTCCTCGTCCGCCGGCTGCGACGCGACGCCCATGGCGACGAGGCCCAGCACGTTGGAGCTGCCATCGATGAACGAGTGCAGGCCATCCGCCGTCACCGACGCGGACTGGGCCATCAGGCCGAAGACGAGCTTGGCCATGGCCACCACCCAGTTGGCCACGAGGATGGCCAGGAGGACGAAGCGGACCTTCCGGTTGCGCTCCTGGAGCGCGGCGCCGCGGTCGAGAAAAGAGGCTTCCACGGTGGGGCAGGGTAGTGCCCCGGGCCCTCCACCGCGAGGCCTCCGTGCGTCCTACTGTCGGAACAGCCGCATCCGGGGGCCGCCGCCCATCTCCAGGAAGAAGCCAAACTGGAAGCGCACCGTCGCGTCCCGCCCCAGGAGGCCGGACGGCGGGTTGGGGAAGGGCTGCGCGCGCTTGAAGGACGCCACGGCCTCCATGTCCAGGAAGTCCAGGCCGCTGCTCTTCTCCACCTGGATGTCCTTCACCGCGCCGCGCTCGTCCAGGGTGATGGACAGCAGGGTCTGCCGGTCGCGCCCGGAGTAGATGTTCCCCGTCGGGTCGCGCATGCGCAGCTGCTCGTTGGGGTTCCAGTGCATGCCCACGCTCTGCTTCACGCGGTTGAAGAAGCTGGCGTACTTCCACTCGCGCGTGTTGAGGAAGGTGCCGTCGCCCTCCTCCTGGTCCTGGAGCATGTCGTTGGGCGCCGCGCCCACCACCTTGTCCATGGCTGCCTGCGAGGGCATCAGCGTGGCCAGGCCCGGAGACCCCGCGCGGCCCGCCGAGCCCTCCTGGTCGCTGTCCTCGCCCTGGCCGGGCTGGATGCGCAGGCGCTTCGCGTTGCCTTCGCTGGGGTCGCTCTCCGACTGGTTCTTCACCGCCATGCCCGGGCCGCGCTCGTGCGGATCCGTCTTCATGGCGATCTCCTGCTTGCGGCGCGTCTCCGGCATCTCGAAGACGGGCTTCTTGCCCCCCTGGGACTGCGCCCGGTCGTCCGCGCCCTGGCCGTTGTTGCCCGACACTCGCGGCGGCTGCACCTGCTCCTGCGGCGTGCCCTCCTGCTTCTGGGGCGCCGTCCGCTGGGGCATGGCATTGCGGTAGAAGGCCGTCTGGTCGCGGGCCTTCGTCTCCTTCTCCACCGTGTTGTTGTGCTCGGCCAGGTACTTCGCGTCCGGGGACTGCTGATCATTCCCCGGCGCCACGTCCACCACCTGGCCGTTGGGCTTCGTCTCGTCCGGCTTCTTCTCTTCCTTGGGCTCGCGCTTCTCCGTGGGCCGGGGCTTGGTCTGCTGCTGCGCCACCTGCCCCCGGTTCTTCGCCCACTGCTCGGAGCTGAGCGGCCTCATCGCCACGGACGTGGGCCGCGCCGGGCGCTTCTCCTGGGGGAGGCTCCCCTGCACGACGGACATCAGGAGCACGAAGCCCACGAAGGCCGCCTGGGCGAGGAGCGCCAGGACGGCCGCCACCAGGTAGCGCAAGGGCGCGCGCTGCTTGCGCGCGCGCCGCTGACGCCAGTCTGTCGAGGAACCCGTGCCCACGGCCTGATGATAAACCTCCGGACCGCTTCTACAGTCCCGAACGTGCGGCCCGTAACAGCCGGGACATGGAAGAGATTCGCGAGCGTCTTCGTTGGTGCTCCGGAAATGTCCGGTTCATCTCAGTAGATGGGGGCCACCTCCGCCCCGTTGAAGTAGAAGCGCAGGATCTCCGGATAGCTCTGCCCGGCCTCCGCCCTGCCGATGGCGCCTGTCTGACACATGCCCACGCCGTGGCCCCAGCCGCCGCCCCGGAACACCCAACCGGTGAGCCGGCCCTCGGCGTCCCGCTCGGCCTCCACGGTGGCCATGCTGCTGTTGAGCATCCCGAAGAGCCGCCGGATGTTCAGCTCCCCGCGCACCTGGGTGGCCCCCCGGGTGCCCGTCACGGTGAGCAGCCGGGCGCGCCCGGACACGCCGCGCTCGGACAGGGCCAGCCCCTGGAGGGAGCCCACGCCCAGCTTCTCCGTGAGTGCGTCCGCTTGGGCCTGCGTGAAGCGCTTCTCCCACCGGAACTTCGACGGCTGCGCGAAGCTGGACAGCTTGCACGCGGCGGGCACGTCCGACGTCGCCAGCCAGGCCTTGAGGTTCGACGGGGCGGGCACGTCCGGCGCGGGCTCGAGAAGATCCGGCCGGCCGCGCAGGCTGGGGTCGGGCGGGCCGCCCCACACCACGTCGTTGTCCTCGGTGTGGCCGCCGCACACGGCGCTGTAGACGGAGTCCACCAGCCGGCCGTCCTGGCTGAAGAGCGCCTGGCCCCGGGTGGCCTCCACCGCGGCGGTGGTGCTGGCCGCCTCGCCAGTGCGGCCCCGGTACACCGCGCAGTGCTGCTCCGAGCACAGCAGGTACGGATCCGCCAGGTGCTTGATGCCCACCTTCGCGAGCACCTCGCCGCGCGCGGTGACGGCCTGGGCCTTGAGCGCCTCCGGGTGCGCACGCGCGAAGATTTCGGACGGCACCAGGCCCTTGAGCAGATCCTCCAGGCCCACCACGTTCACCACCGCGAGCTTGCCGCTCCGGTCCACCGCGAACTGGAGCGCGCCCCGGAAGCTGCGGTCCTCGAACGCGTGGAAGTCGTAGCCCACGCCGTACTCCACCTGCCGCACGTCGAAGCCGCTGCCGTCCGGGGTCTCCGCGTCCAGCCGGTCCTGGGCCAGGCCCACCACCGCGTCGTTCTCGTCCATCAGCTCGAGGATGGCGCTGGCGGGCTTGCGCACCTCCTCGAAGAGGGTGGTGCGCAGGCCGTAGCGCTTCAGCAGCTCCGCCTGCTTCTTCGCGGCGGCCGGGGGCGTCAGCGCCTCGTCCCCCAGGAGGAGGTAGCGCCGGTTGTCGATGACCTTCCCCGCGATGCCATACACGGAGCCCAGCGTGTGCGTGCGCACCGCGAGCCCTCGCGCGCGCCAGGCCTCCTGCGCCTCCGCGAGCCCCGCCTTGTCCGTGAAGCGGAACTCGCCCAGCTGCAGCCGCGCGCTCCACTGGGCCGGCTCGCCCTGCGTCACCCGCACCGTCCAGCGCGAGCCCGCGGGCGCGTCCAGCACCTTGTCGCCCGGCCCGCCGAAGCGCAGCCGCATGCGGCCGCGGGGGGAGAACGTCACCACGTCCCGCCCCTCCATCAGCTTGATGGGGAGGCGCGGCTCGCCGTTGCGGAAGTCCAGGCGCTTCAGGTCCTGCGGCCCGGGCAGCCCCGACGTGAGCGGATCCTCCAGGCCACTGGCGGCGGGCGCCGTCACGCCCGCGTCGGTGGCGGTGGGGGAGGGGACGGAGACCTCCGGCTCGCCCAGCCCCCGGGTCCCCGGGGAAGGAGCGGGCGCCGGCGCGGCGCAGGAGGTGAGCAGCAGGGCGGTCAGGAGCAGGACGGCTTTGGACACGGCGGCGGCACCGTAGCCGCCATGGGGCCAACCGTCACGGTTCTCCCTCGTACTCCCGCGCGTCTTGTCGGGGATGACCGGCAGTGAATAGAACGCCCAACGCCGTGCGTTGCCCCTGCTCATGCGAATTCTTGGAGGCAACGGATTGAAGACGCGACCCAACCTGGTGGCCTCCCTGGCCGCCTGCACCCTGCTCTTCGGAATGACCGCCTGTGGCAGCGGCGGTGGTTCTGGCGGAGGAACCGGCGGTTCTTCGAACGCAGGGCCGGGCCCCCAGACGCTCGCGACAGCCACGGCCGGTCTAGGCACGGGCGGTTCAGGCACGGGCGGCAAGGCGCCGCCCATCGGCGTGCAGCCGGTGGAGAACACGCCCGCCGCGCAGATGCAGTCGCATGCGGACCACACGCCCATCGCGGAGCCGGGCCCCCAGCCCGCCGTCAGCGCCCAGGCCATGGCGGAAACCGCCGCCACCACGCCCGCCCATGACTGGGTCGTCTCACCCAACGGCGATGACGGCGCCCAGGGCACCGAGGCCGCGCCGCTGCGCACCATCGCCATGGCGGTGAGCAAGGCAGGCCCCGGCGACCGCATCCGAGTCCTCGCGGGCAGCTACGCCGAGCGCGTCGTGCTGGGCGACAACGCCAAGGCCGGCACGGCCAACGCGAAGATCACCCTCCAGGGAGAGGGCCGTCCCAAGCTCACCCCGGGCAGCGGCTCCGGCGCCGCGGTGCAGGTGCGCCGCCCGAACTGGATCATCGATGGGTTCGACATCGACGTGGACCGACAGCCCATCTTCGGCGTCAGCTTCGAGGGCGACGTGCAGGGCACGGTGCTGGCCAACTCGGAGGTGCACAACGGCACCGGCGGCGCGGGCATCACCCTGTTCAACCAGGCCAAGGGCCCCACCGTCGAGAACAACAACATCCACGACTTCGTGCGGACCACCGGCAACAAGGACTCGCACGGCATCGTGATGCAGCCCGCGTCCTACGACCTGACGGTGCGCAACAACGACATCCACGACGTGTCCGGTGACTCCGTGCAGTGCCTGGGCCCGGAGGGCTTCAGCCAACTGCCGCCCGCCACGGGCCTGGTGGTGGAGAACAACCACCTGTTCAGCAACCGGGAGAACGCCGTGGACATCAAGACGTGCCACGACGTCGTCATCCGCAACAACCGGATGCACCACTTCCAGCAGACGGACACGGCCAAGGGCGAGGCGCTCGTCATCCACTACTCCGCCAACAACGTGCTGGTGGAGGACAACGAACTGTATGACGCCGCCAAGGGCATCGCCGTGGGCGGCAACCACGAGGGCCCCGTGCCCCAGTCCATCGTCGTGCGTCGCAACCGCGTGCACGACATCACCGACGCGGGCGGCGGCGAGGGCACCGGCATCCGCCTGGAGAACTCCAAGGGCGCCGTCGTGGTGAACAACACCATCACCCGCGCCAAGGCCGGCATCATCCTGGGCCATGGCACGGGCGGCCCCACGGAGGCGCTGCGCGTGGAGAACAACATCGTGGACGCGCCGCTCACCGTGGACGTCGGTGGCCAGGCCCCCGGCCTCCACATGGGCAACAACCTCTACCCGGCTGGCGCGCAGTTCAAGAACAACAACCAACTCATGGCCCTGGACGCCTTCAAGGCCGCCACGAAGGACACCACCTCCAACGGCGGTGACGTGACGGTGTCCGACACCTTCGCCCCATCCCCGGCCGCAGTGGACAAGGGCCAGGACGAGGGCCAGCCCTTCTGCGGCGCGGCCCCGGACATCGGCGCGGTGGAGATGGGCTGCTAGGCCCGCTCGGGAAGACACCCCCGGAAAAGCAGAAGGCCCGATGCGGAAGTTTCCGCATCGGGCCTTTTTGTCTGTGAGGCGCCACCCGGATTCGAACCGGGGAATGAAGGTTTTGCAGACCTTTGCCTTACCACTTGGCTATGGCGCCGCAGCGATTGGGGCCGGGTTTATACGCAGCCCCGTGGGAGCCGGTCAAGGAAGCAACACCGTCCAGCCGCGCTTCTCGTCCCGCTAGCATCACGGCGCGGGGTGTCAGGCCCTGACAAGCGAGGGAGCACACGATGCTGCATGGTCATGGCGTGTACCTGGAGGAGCACGAAGCCTTCCGCCGCACCGTCCGGGCGGTGGTGGACAAGGAGCTGCGCCCGTTCGCGGCGGACTGGGAGGCCCGCGAGGAGTTCCCCCGGGAGCTCTTCACCCGCTTCGGCGAGCTGGGCTTCCTGGGGCTGAAGTACCCGGAGGCCTACGGGGGCACGGCCGCCGGGGAGCTGTACGAGGCGGTGCTCCTGGAGGAGCTGGGCCGCTGCGGCTCCGGCGGCGTGGCCGCGGGGTTGGGCGGGCAGTTCACCATCGCCACCGGCCCCCTGAACCTGTTCGGCACGCACGCCCAGAAGCAGCGCTGGCTGGCCCCCGCCATCCGGGGGGAGCAGATTGGCGCCCTGGGCATCACCGAACCGGACGCCGGCTCGGACGTGGCCGGGCTGCGCACCACCGCCCGCCTTGACGGCGACCACTACGTCGTCAACGGCTCCAAGACGTACATCACCAACGGGGTGCGGGCGGACTTCGTGGTCCTGGCGGTGAAGACCGACCCCTCGCGCGGCCACAAGGGCCTGTCCATGCTGGTGGTGGAGCGGGGCACGCCCGGCTTCAGCGTGGGGCGCAAGCTCCAGAAGGTGGGCTGGCGCGCGTCCGACACGGCGGAGCTCTTCTTCGAGGACTGCCGCGTGCCGGCGGAGAACCTGCTGGGCGTGGAGGGGCAGGGGTTCTCGCAGATCATGGGCAACTTCCAGTGGGAGCGCCTGTCGCTCGCCCTGGGCGCGGTGGGCGCCATGGACGACATGCTGGACACGGTGCTCGAGCACGTGAAGCAGCGCCGTGCCTTCGGGCAGACGCTGGCGGGCTTCCAGGTGGTGCGCCACAAGCTGGCGGACCTCTACACGGCCCGCGAATGCGCGCGGCAGCTCACCTACCACGCGCTGCGCCTGCACGTGGCCGGCGAGTACGCCGTCGCGCAGACCTCCATGGCCAAGAAGGTCGCCACGGAGACCTGCTGCCGCGTGGCCGACGAGTGCCTCCAGCTCCACGGCGGCGCGGGCTACATGATGGAGTACGACATCCAGCGTCACTGGCGCGACGCCCGGCTCGGGCCCATTGGCGGCGGCACCAGCGAGGTGATGAACGAAATCATCGCGAAGCAGCTGGGGCTCTGAGCCGCGCCGGGCCACCGGGAAGCAGGCGGGCAGCCGGGCGGGAACAGCGGAAAAGGCCCGCCGGTTCATGTTCGATGGAGCAGTCGGCTCGGAGGTCCCGGTGGAGCCCACCATCATTTGCGATGAGTTGTTCATGCGTCTGGGGGACGAGGACGTGCTCGTCCTGGATTGCCGCGACGCGATGGACTGGGAGCGGTTCGAGATCCACATCCCCGGCGCGCTGCGCATGACGGCGTCGGAGATTGCCCGGGACATGGCGATGCTGCCCGACGACGAGCTCATCGTCCTGTGCGGCACCACCCAGGACTGCGCGGACATCCGCCGCATCTGCCGCGTGCTGCGCCTCAGGGGGCGCAATGCCGTATGCCTCGCCGGTGGGCTCCACGCGTGGGTGACGGGGGGCTACCCCACGGAGCGCCACGCGCGCGCCCCCTCCCACGCCCACCGTTGAGTGGCGGATGCGGTGCGTCGTGAAACGGTGTAAGGAGCGCCCTGTCGCCCCCACCGGAGAACCCCCACGATGGCAAAGCTTCGCGCCGTGCTCATTGGCGCCACCGGACTCGCGGGCCAGCAGTTCATCGCGGCCCTGAAGGACCACCCGTTCATCGAGCTCACCGGGCTCGCCGCCTCGCCCAGGTCCGCCGGAAAAACCTACGCGGACGCCCTGCGCGCCTCCAACGGCATGCTGGCCTGGTTCGTCCCGGAGCCGCTCCCGGAGGCCATCGCCCGCATGACCGTGGTCAGCGGCGACGCCGTCCAGGCGAAGGACTACGACATCGCGTTCTCCGCCGTGGAGGCGGACGTGGCCCGGGAGCTCGAGCCGCGCCTCGCCCGGGACATCCCGGTGTTCTCCGCCGCGAGCGCCTTCCGCTACGAAGCGGACGTGCCGCTGCTCATTCCCCCCATCAACGCCGCCCACGCCCCGCTCATCAACGAGCAGCGCCGGCAGCGCGGGTGGAAGGGCTTCATCGTCCCCATCCCCAACTGCACCACCACGGGCCTGGCCGTGACGCTGGCCCCCCTGGCGGAGCGCTTCGGTGTGAAGGCCGTGCTGATGACCAGCCTCCAGGCCATGTCCGGCGCCGGACGTTCGCCGGGCGTCATCGGCCTGGACATCCTCGACAACGTCGTGCCCTACATCCCCAAGGAGGAGCACAAGGTCGAGGTGGAGACGAAGAAGATCCTCGGGGCGCTCAACCCCGCGGGCGCGGCGCTCACCCCCCACGACGTGCGCGTCTCCTGCACCTGCACCCGCGTCGCCGTGCTGGAGGGCCACACCGAGTCCGTCTTCGTGTCGCTCGGGAAGAAGGCCACCGTCGCCGAGGTCACCCAGGCGATGCGCGAGTGGCAGGGCGCCCAGGTGGCGAAGGACCTGCCGTCCTCTCCGCCCCGGTGGATCGAAGTGCTGGACGACCCGTTCCGCCCCCAGCCGCGCATGGACCGGGACACCCACGGCGGCATGGCCACCACCGTGGGCCGCATCCGCGAGGATGGTGTGCTGGAGAACGGCTTCAAGTACGTGCTCGTCTCCCACAACACGAAGATGGGGGCCGCCAAGGGCGCCATCCTCGTCGCGGAGCTGCTCCGGGCGCAGGGCTTGCTGGGCTGACCAGGGAACGAAGCCGGGGTGGCCCCTAGATTCTGGGTGCCAACCCCGGCCGCAACCATCTACTGTGCGCGGCCACGGACGCGCGGAATACCGCACAGAGGAGAGAGCAACATGGCCTACGTCGTCGCCGAGCCTTGCATCAAGTGCAAGTACACCGACTGTGTCGAGGTGTGCCCGGTCAACTGCTTCTACGAGGGGGCGAACTTCCTCGTGATCCACCCGGACGAGTGCATTGACTGCGGCGCTTGCGAGCCCGTCTGCCCGACCAAGGCGATCTTCCCCGAGACCGAACTTCCCTCGGAGTGGAAGGAGTACACGAAGCTCAACGCGGACTACTCCTCCAAGTGGCCCAACATCGCGGAGAAGAAGGCCGCCCTGCCCGAGGCCGAGGAGTACAAGGACAAGAAGGGCAAGCGCGCCGAGCTGAGCACCGCGCCCGGCGGGAAGTAACCGCGGACCGCGTCCCCAGCGCGCGCCCGTCGTGATGCAGGCCCTCGCGCCCCATGGCGTGAGGGCCTTCGTCGTTCGTGGGAATGGGAGGGGATACGGCATCGTCGGGAACCTCACCCCGCCTGGAGCACGCTGAGCCGCAGCCCCCGGGCCTCCAGCGCGTCGCGCAGCCGCGCCACGTCCTCGGTGGGGACAGGCCCGTGGCGGCCCTGGATGCGCAACGCCACCTCCCGAGGCCCCGTGCGCTCCACCTCCACGGTGGCCTCCAGCGGCCCGCGCAGGCTCAGCCCCAGCGCCGGCCGCTGTGACTTCACGAAGACTTCAATCCTCTCGATGAGCGCCAGGGTGGACTCGACCTGCGTGACGGGAGGGCTCGCGGGGCCGGTGCTCCCGGCCGTGCCTCCCGATACGCGGGCACTTTCGGGCGTGGAGACCCGCTGGGACGGGCCTTCGGTGGTGAGGTCCTCATGCGCAGGAGAGGGGAGGGGCGCGGTCGCCGGACGGGGCTCGGCGCGGAACGAGCGTTCCACCTCCCGGGACAGCAGCTCCGAAGCCCGGTGCGAGGCCTGCGTCCCGCCATCCGCGAGCGCCTCCTGGCGCACCGTCCCCAGCCGCTGTGCCTCCACGTGCATGCCCTGCCGGGCCTGGCGGAGGGACTCCGGACTGCCCAGCGCACTGCGCGTCGTCGAGAGGACGGCCCCCGCCGCACGGACGCCGGGAAGCGCGGGAGTGGCCCGCGGAGTCGCGCTTGGCCCCTGCCCACCAGCGCGGAGCGGCCCGGGCTTCGGAGCGACGCCGCTCGCCTCCGGCTGGCGGCCGCCCCCGGGACGGAGCGGAGCTTCCGGCCGGCCCGAGGTCCGCTGGAGGACCTGTTTGAACGCGTCCTTCTCGGGTGGGGTCTTCTCGTTCCTGGATGGGACGTCCTGACCTTCGACCTTCATGCCATGCCTCGCGCGCAAGGGATGCGCGGGCATGAGCAGCGGCCGTGCCAGTCAGGACGGGGGCGGTCTCAGGAGGAGGGCGCGGAGGAGGCGGCACGGGCAGGGTGCCGCCCCCGGGATGGGTGTGCGGAACGCGGGATGGCGCACGCTCAGCGCTTGCTGCCGAAGCCGCCCGGCTGCACGGGCGCGGTGCCCGTCAGGTCGTTGAACGCGAGCGGACAGGCCGCCACGGCGTTGGGGTCCGCGAGCGCGGGGTTCTTGGCCCAGTCCCGGTCCTGGAAGAGGTACGCATCGCGCACCTCCAGATCCTTGAGCTGCTTGCGGTACTCCCAGAAGCGGCCGCGCAGGAGCACGCGGGCGCCCTTCGGCAGCTGGGTCAGCTGCATGTACTGGTCTTCCTTCAGCCGCGCCGTGATGTTGATCGCCGGCCGCACCTTGGGCTTGCCGTAGGTCAGCCCCGCCAGCAGGCCGTCATTGCCCGGATCCGGCAGGTAGTAGACGAGCCGGGCCACCAGCGCGGGCGGCTCCGGCGGGGGGCCCTTCTTGCCGCGCTTCTTGGGCGTCTCCAGCTTCGCGTCGATGAACTCCAGCCCCGCGAAGGCCACCTCCTTGTCGAGGTAGTCGTCGCGGAACTTCGCGTCCGCCACGCTGGCCGCGGTGGCGTTGGCCTTGATGACCTCCACGTCGTAGCGCTCCAGGATCGCGGGCAGCGTGAAGAAGAAGCTGTCCACGGGCTTCACGCCATCCGCGATGAAGCGCAGCTTGCTCAGGTCCAGCGGCGGGTAGTACGGCGCGAGCGCCACCGCCGTCTGCATCCACTCCGGCGGCAGCCGCTTGTCGATGAGGATCCGGCGGATCATCGACACCATGTACATGTTCGCCGGGAAGCGCGGCGTGGACAGCTGCGTGCCCAGCGCCTGGATCAACACGGGATCCAGGTAGAAGTTCTCGTCGCGCTTGTGGAAGTACGGCGCGGACTCGCCCACCAGGGTGAGCAGCGCGCCCACGAGCTGGGCGCAGTTCGCGTCGCTCGTCCCCTGCACCAGGGCCTGATTGACCCGTGAGCGGAGGAACCGCTTGTCCATGTCCGCTTCGCGGAACACGGGCGGCTCTCCGGTACCGAAAAAGAACTCCTTCTGGGCGAGCGCGGGCGTCGACAGCAGGCCCAGGGACAGGGCGAAGAGGGCTCGGGTACGCATTGCCTCGAATCCTACCATGCCCTCCCCCAGGGGGATCCGCTCCAGGCGGCTTCACCCCGGGCGGGGAGCGCCCTCCGGGAGGCCCCGACGCACGAGGGTTGTGGTCACCAGGTGACCCGATGCGGCGGGGCTTTCACGACAAGCCCGACCGAGGTCAGGGGGCAGGGGACGGACCGGCCGTGCGGGAGGCACTTCGGGGCGGGAGGCCGGCCATTTTTCCGCCTGTTGGCAGCGCGGGCTTTTGTGTACCTTGCCCTCAGCCATGCCGACGCCTCCCGAGACTTCCCCGGCACCCGTCACCGTCGCCCAGATCAAGGGCGAGGCGGAACTCATGCAGGCCCTCGCCATCCGCGAGGTCGTGTTCATCGAGGAACAGCACGTGCCCGAAGGCATCGAGCGCGATGCCGAGGACGCCAACGCCTACCACGTGCTGGCCTACCAGGGCGGCCACGCCATTGGCACCGGCCGCCTGGTGAAGCTGCCGGAGCCGCCCGCCGGGCAGCCGGGGACATGGGGCCAGATCGGCCGCATGGCGGTGCTGCAGTCGCACCGCAAGGCCCGCGTGGGCTCGAAGCTCCTCACGACGCTGGAGGAGGAAGCGCGCCGCCGCGGCTACAACGGCATCATGATGCACGCCCAGCTCTACGCGCTCGACTTCTACAAGAAGCACGGCTACCAGCCCGTCGGCGCCGTCTTCGACGAGGCCGGCATCGACCACCTGGAGATGCACAAGCGGCTGTAGTCGCGGTGCCGCCGCCCTCAGCGCCTCGGAGGACGGGGCGCGGGTGGCTGGGCGTGGCGCGGATCCTCGGGCCACGAGTGCCGGGGATACTTGCGGCACAGCTCCTTGCGGATCGCCGGGTAGTGACGCTCCCAGAAGCCCGCCAGGTCGGTCGTCACCTGAACGGCGCGCATGTTGGGGGCCAGCAGATGCAGCACCAGCGGCACGCGGCCCGCGCCCACGCTGGGCCCCTGCGCCATCCCGAAGAAGTCCTGCAGCCGTGACTCCACCCAGGGCGGCTTGTTGGGCTCGTAGTGCACCTTCACGCCGCGCCCGCCGGGCAGGGTGACGCGCTCGGGGGCATGGTTCGCCAGCAGGCGCTGCTGCTCGGAGGTGAGGCGCGCGTAGAGCGCGTCCAGCAGCGATAGCCCCTCCAGGTCGGAGAAGCTGCGCGCGCCCACGCACAGGGACGCCAGCGCGTCGCGCATGAAGTTCGCGTCCACGGTGGGAAAGCCCGCCTCGGGGAACGCCTTGGCGAGCAGCTCCACGCGCGTGCGCCACTGCTCCAGCGCCTCGGGCTCCGCGAAGCGCTCCGGGCCCGCGGCGAGCGCCGCCTCGGCCAGGACGCGCGCGGCCTCCTCGGACGGAGGGGCGGGCGTGCGCGTCTCCTCCAGCATGAGGTTGCCGTAGGCCAGCCGCGTGAGGCGCTCCACGCGGCGCGAGTCCGGGTTCCACTGGAGGGTGTCCACCTCCTCCAGCGCGTCCGGGTAGAGGTCCAGCAGCCACTCGGCCTCCACGGCGCTGGCGAGCCGCACGACGGCGCCGCGGCCCGGGCGCTCCTCGGCATCCACGGCGACCATCAGGTCCGCGTCCTGGACGACGCTGAACTCGGACAGGCTGGTGGTGCCGCCGCCGAACATGAGCAGCTCCGGAGAGCGGGGCCGCCGCCTGCGGGCCACGCGGTCCGGGTAGCCCGCGAGCACGCTGAGCATCAGCGCCTGCTCCACGTCCTCGGGGCGGCTGGGGCGCGCCCCCTGTTCCCGCACCGCGCGGCGCAGCTGCTTCTGCACGCGCTCCACGGACTGCACGGCGCCTGCGTCCAGCGACAAGGACTGCATGCGGCCGGAGCTGAAGCCCGAACGGCCGGCCTCGCGGAAGCGCTCCAGGAGCTCCAGCAGGTCGGAAGGGCCGCTGACGAGCGCGGACGCGCGGCCACCGCCACCCAGGTTGGCGCGGGCCTCGCGGCGGATGTCGCGCTCGCCCATGAGGGCCGCGAGCACGGCGGCATCGCCACCCACGCCCCGGCGCTCGCCCTCGACGATGACGCGCGCCTGTCGCGGGTGGACGGGGAAGCGCAGGAGCCGCTGGCCCACCTCCGTCACCTGGCCTCGGGCATCCACCGCGCCCAGCCGGCGCAGCAGCGCCTCCGCGGCCTCCAGGGCGGGGGCGGGGGGCGGCTCGAAGAACGGGAACGCCGTCAGGTCCTTCACGCCCGACGCGCGCAGGGAGAGCACGGTCTCGGCCAGGTCGGTGCGGCGGATCTCCGGAGCCTCCTGGTCGGGCCGGCCGTCGAAGTCGTGCTGGGTGTAGAGGCGCACGCAGTGTCCGGCGCGGGTGCGGCCGGCGCGGCCGGCGCGCTGGACGGCGGAGGCCCTGCTCACCTTGCCCAGCTTGAGCTGCGGCAGGCCGGACCACGGCGAGTGGGACGCCACGCGAGCCAGTCCGCTGTCGATGACGACCGCGACGCCGTCGATGGTGACGGACGTCTCCGCGACGTTGGTGGACAGGATGATCTTCCGGCGCGAGCTGCGGCGCACGGCGCGGTCCTGCTCCGCGGGGGAGAGGTCGCCATGGAGGGGGAGCACGTCCGCGTCGTGGCGCTCGGCGAACTCCGCGCAGGTGTCGCGAGCGCGGCGGATCTCCCCAGCGCCGGGAAGGAACACGAGCACGTCGCCGTCGACGCCCTGGGTGAACAGGCGCTTGAGCGCGGAGAGCACCTGTTGATCCAGGTGCCGGTCATCCGGCGCGGACAGGTACTCGACGCTGACGTCGAAGCGGCGGCCCTCGGAGCGCAGGGAAGGCGCGCCGCCGAGGTACGCGCGGACGGGCTCGGCCTCCAGGGTCGCGGACATCACCACGAGCTTGAGGTCGGGGCGGGCCGTCTCCTGCAGCCGCCGCAGCAGCGCGAGCGAGATGTCCGCGGACAGGTGCCGCTCGTGGAACTCGTCGAGCACGACGATGCCCACGTCGCGCAGCGTGGGGTCGGTGAGCAGGCGACGGCCGAGCACGCCCTCGGTGACGAAGGACATGCGCGTCTTGGGACCGCGGACGTCCTCGAAGCGGACCTGGTAGCCGACGGTCTCGCCCACGCGCTCGCCAATCTCCTCGGACACGCGCTGAGCGGCGAGCCGGGTGGGCAGCCGCCGGGGTTGGAGGACGACAATCTCCTTGCCCGCGCCCAGCCCCGCCTCCAGCAGCGCGCGGGGAACGCGGGTCGTCTTGCCCGCGCCCGGAGGCGCTTCGAGCACGAGCGACCGCGAACTCCGGAGCGTGGAGACGATGTCCGGCAGGAGGGGATCGATGGGAAGGGCGACGTCCGCCATGTCCGGGTTCCTCTTCACGGCGGGAGCTTCACCGCGCGTCGGGTCTCAAGGCGTCCCAGCCTCGGACGGGTCGGTCTTCTTGCGGCGCTTGGGGCGCACGGCCTCGGGAGCCGAGGAGGCCGGAGCCTCCGAAGGGGCCTCGGCTGGCGCGGTCTCCACGGCCGGAGCCGCGTTCTTCGGAGGACGGCCCCGCCGGGAGGGACGCGCCGCGACAGGCGTCTCCGGGGCGACGGGTCCCGAAGCAGCCGGAGCCGCTTCCGTGTCACCGCCGTCCGAAGCATCGGCCTCGGAGCTGGCTGCCTCCGGTGACGGGGCGGCTTCGGTATCGGAACCCTCCTCCACGACGTCCTCGACCGCCGACGTGTCGGCGGTCACTTCGTCGCCATGAGCCTCCGCCCCCTCGAACGTGTCCTCCACGCCCGGGTCGCCCTCTTCACCAAAGAGGTCCGAAGCCCCGTCCTCGGCGGAGAGCGCGAGCGACTTGCCCGCGCGCTTCCGGGGCTTGAGGGTGAGGCCCGCGGCCTCGAAGACCCCGGGGACAGGGACGAGCGCGGCCTCCGCGAGCAGCCGTCCCTGCCGCAGCGCCACATCCAACCGCCGTCCCAGCGACACCAGGGCTTCGCGCAGGGCGGCCTCCTGATCCGGCGGCAGCGGGGTGGGGGACAGGCTCGCGGTCCACGCGGCGAACATCGCGGCGACCTGATCCACGACGGGGCGGACCATGGCGAAGTCATCGCGGGAGAAGATGCGCGTGACGTAGGCGCTCTTGAGCCGCCGCTCGTACGACGTGGCGTACTCGTTGACCATCTCCACGGGCGCCCGGCGCAGCTGCGGGAACTTGAGGTGGGGGAAGAGGGCCTCGATGACGGGGGCGCGGCTGCTGGCGGTGAAGGTGATGCCGGCGTGCAGCTTCTCCAGTGCATCCACCCAGCGGCCCTGCTGGTCGAACGAGAACTCCTCGCGGGCCTCGTCGAGCTCCGGCAGGTCCTTCACCTGCTCCAGCAGGCCACCCGCGGGCTCCCGGGCCTCGCGCAGGCGCTCCAGCGCGGAGGCCAGCCACTGCTTCTCGGCCTCCAGCCCCGGCCTGCCGACAATCATCTCCTCCGCCGTGGCGAGCCGGGCCTCGAAGGCCTCGGCGAAGCGGATCAGCTCATAGGATTCGAGCGTGGACGACATGCGTGGATGACTCCTCGGAGGGGCGGCGGAGATACCACACCTTCACCGGCCGACGAGCAGGGCCTCCATGGCGCCGGGGGCGGTGAGGTCCGCGAAGGCCCACTCGGCCCCGGCGTCGCGCAGCGCCTGGGGCGTGAAGTTGCCCGTGCCCACGCCAATCGTCTCCGCGCCAATGCCCTTGGCGGCCGCGACGTCCTTGGGCGTGTCGCCGATGATCACCACCCGGCACGCCTCCAGCGGATGGCCCAGCTGCGCCGCCCCGGCCTGCGCGCCGTGCCGGATGAGGGCCACGCGGTCCTCGAAGTCGCAGCCGAAGCCGCCGAAGGCGAACTGGTCATGGATGTCCACGCGGTCCAGCTTCACCTTGGCCCCCGCGCGCACGTTGCCGGTGCCCAGGCCCACCGCGAAGCCCGACCGTGAGCGAGCCTCCATCACGGCCTCGCGCATGCCCGGGTGAAGCCGGTACTCACGGGCATCGACCTTGGGGACCTCCAGGCCCAGGTGGGCGACGTACGCATCGATGACCGCGCTGATGGCGTCCTCGGTGTCGGCCTGTCCGATGATGCCCAGGCCCTTGCGGACGATGGCCCGGTCCGTCATCCCGGACATGCTGAAGCCGTCGCAAGCGTCGCGCCGCTGGTGCAGCTGTTCGAAGGCCAGGCCCATGGCGCGGCGACCGGCACCGCCGGTGGTGACGAGGGTGCCATCAATGTCGAAGAGGAGGACGGTGGGGCGCATGGCCTCCCATCTAACGGAACGTCCCGCCCGACGCGAGCCCCGAGCAGTCCACCCGGGCACCCGTCCCCACCATGCCCGGCGTCCGGCTCAGGGCTCCGCCAGCGTGAGTCCCTGCTGGAGCGCCTCCCGCACCTGGGGTACCTCCTCCAGGGGAAGCCGTTCCTCCAGCACCTCGCGCACCTGCTGTCCGCCCAGCCGGCCAAGCGCCTGGGCCACGGCCTCGCGGATCCGCAGATCCTGATCCTCCAGCCGGGCCCGCAGCGTCGTCACGGCCTCGAATCCCAGGCGCTGGCCCAGCGCGGCGGCCGCCTGCGAGCGGACGTCCGAAGGCCGGTGCGGATCCTCCAGCATCGCCTGGAGCGTCTGTCCCGCCTCGGGAGACTCCACGCGAGCCAACGCCGTCACGGCCCCCATCCGCTGCGCATCGGGGACGCTCGTATCCTCGGCGAGTGCCGCGAGCACGGGCACGACCTCCGGCCCCAGCTTGCGCCACGCCGCCTCGGAAGCGACGGCCGGTTGGGAGAGCAGTTGCAGGGTCTCCGCGCGCAGCGGCCCGGGAACGACCGCGGCCGGGGGAACGGAGGCCGTGGCCGCGACCCGCGCGCGGACCGGAGCCGCCTCGGACGGGGGCGCCGCGCCCGCGAGCACGGCGAGGCCGGCCAGCGCCACCCATCGCGAGGGCGCGGAATGGAAGGGGACCGGCGAGGGACGAACACCGCGGGGGCGGAAAAGCTGGCTCGGCATGCGGGGCTCCCGGTGGGGAAGGGGAGTCCCGTTATACGACGGCTGCCGGTCCGGACTCGATGACGCTAAGGTCGGTCCATCATGGCCGGACGCGTCTTCTTCTTCCTCCAGCACGCCACGTACGAGCCCGCCTATCAGGCGGCCTCCATGGGTATCACCGCCGCCGCGATGGGCGACGACGTCTACTTCGTCTTCGCCTTCGAGGCCCTGCGCCAGCTGGTCCGCGGCGGCTTCGGCCTGGCGCACAGCGAGCGCGAGCGAACCGAAGCAGCCCGGGCTGAAGGGCTCAATGTCCCCACGCCGGCCCGAATGTTGGAGGAGGCCCGCGCCCTGGGCGCGAAGCTCGTGGCTTGCGACACCACGGTGCGCATCTGCGGCTTCTCGCCCCAGGAACTTCACGGCACCCTGGACGAGGTCATGGGCCTGGCCTCCATCTGGAGGCTGACCGAAGGCGCGCGCGTCCTCACGCTCTGAGCGGGATGCCCGAGCCGTTTCCTTCCCTCTGGAAGGAGGGGGATGTCCGACAGCGGAACCGGACTTGCCCCCGCGGATCGACTGACGTTGCAACTTGGCAGCACTACCTGAATGAAACCCGCATGCCTCGCGACGCTGTAGCCTCGGTGGGCGTCCACGCGTTACGCTGGGGCATTCGCAGTCCGTCGTTCCCCCCTGGAAGGAAACCCTCAAAGCCTATGCGCGCCAAGTCGACCCCCCTGAGCGCACTGCTGGCCGGCACCCTCGGTGTCGCTGTCATGGCCGGCTGTCAGACCTATGACTTCGAGCCGGTGGATCCGCTCGCGATCGCCCAGACGACGAAGGAGACGGTGATCACCGCCCGCAAGAGCAAGCCGGACGTGATGCTCCTCGTGGACACCTCTGGCTCCATGACCCATCCGGTCAACGGGCAGCTGCCGGCCTGCACGATCACGGTGGACGGCAGCCAGATCGAGTGTGGCGAGAAGTATCCCTGCGACACGACAAAGTGCCCCACGCGTTGGTCGGAGCTCCAGGGCGCCATGGGTCCGTTCCTCAGCGAGAGCGGCAAGCTGGTCCGCTTCGGTCTGACCACCTACCCGGCGCCCCTGCCTCCGCTGCCCCCGGGACAATCGGCGACCGTAGCCCAGCTGTGCATGGCGGCTGCCGCTGACAACCAGAGCGTCCGCGCGGAGATCCCCTTCGACCTGGATTCAGATCTGGATCTCCAGTCCTACGCGAGCCTGGTCAACGACAAGCTCCAGGGTATCCCAAACGGTGGCGACAACCGTCCCCAGGGTGGTACGCCGACGAGCGCGAGCTTGGAGTTCGTGGGCACGAAGATGAAGGTCGACTCCAAGGATCGCGACCAGATCATCATCCTGCTGACCGACGGTCTGCCCAACTGCAACGACAAGAACAAGATCGACGGCAGCAGCGCCGAGTGCCGCTGCACGCTCGAAACACTGAGCCAGTGCACGACGCCGCAGAGCCCGTATTACCGCCGCGGCTGCCTCGACAAGAACGCCTCCGTGGCGGCAGTGGAGGCGCTCAAGACGAACAAGATCTCCACCATCGTCATCGGGTTCGGCGCGGAGACGTCATCGGGTGACGGCCCCAGCGTCCTCAACGAGATGGCGCGCGCGGGTGGCTACGCACGTGACTGCAAGGCCAACATCGACTGCGGCGCGGGAGACACCTGCGACTTCGCCACCGGCACGTGCAACCGTGCCTTCTACCAGGCGGGCAACCGAGAGGAACTGGCGGCGGCCCTGAAGTCGATCAGCGAGGCGATCCAGCCGGGCGAGCCGTGCTTCACCCAGCTCGAACCGAGCCAGCTGCCCTCCGATGAGAAGCTCATCGTCGTCTACATCGACGGCGAGCGCACGCTCGCGGGCCCCGACACCTGGTCGCTGGACCTGTCGAACCCTGACAGGCTGGGCGTGCGGTTCACGGGCAGTTCCTGCGCGAAGCTGGAGGCGTCGCGCCCGGAAGATCCCGTCAAGGTCGAAGTGCGCGCCATCCGCCAGCTCTAGGCGGCAGGCAGGCGGAGGTGGCTTTACGCGGGAGGGGGCGGGGATTATAGGGTCCTCGCCGAGCCGGTCGCCTCCGCCATGAAAATCACTGTCCTCTCGCGCTCCGCATCCATCTCGTCCACGCGGCGGATCGTCGAGGCAGGGCGAGCGAGGGGACACCGGGTCCGCGTGCTCAACCCGCTCCGGGTGCAGATGCATCTGGACGGGGGCAGCCAGGCGACCCTCTTCTACGACCGCAAGAAGCTCACGCCCACCGACGTCGTCATCCCGCGCATCGCCCTGTCCATCAGCACCTACGGGCTCGCGGTGGTGAACCAGTTCGGCCTGGCGCGCGTCCCCCTGGTGAACCACGCCCAGGCCATCGCGCAGTCGCGCAACAAGATGCGCGCGCTCCAGCTCCTGTCCGCCCACGGCATCGACATCCCCGCCACGGTGATGGCCCGGGACGCCGCCCACCTCAAGGAGATGGTCGGGCTCGTGGGCGGAGTCCCCGTGCTGGTGAAGCTCCTCCAGGGCCAGGAGAAGCACGGCGTGATGGTCTGCGAAAGCCTCCAGTCGCTGGAGGCCGCGCTCGAGGCGGTGCTCGGCCTGGGGCACAACCTCGTCATGCAGGAGTACGTGCGGAGCACCGGCCAGGACGTGCGCGTCCTCGTGGTGGGCGGCGAGGCCATCGCCGGGGTGCTGCGCAAGCCGCGTCCCGGCCGTCTCTCGCACACGCTCAACCGGGGCGCCCGGCTGGAGGCCCTGCCGCTGTCCCCCAGCCATCGCGACATGGCGGAGAAGGTCGCCCGGCTCGTGGGCCTGGAGGTGGCCGCGGTGGACATCCTGGACGTCCAGGGGCACCCCAAGGTCTTCGAGGTGAACAGCTCGCCCGCGCTCCTGGAGATGGAGGCCGCGACGGGGATGGACCTGGCCACGCCCATCATCCAGCGGGCGGAGGCCCTCGTCGCCGGCGCCGCCCCCGTCTGGACCGCCGCCCTGGAGACGCCCCAGTCCCTGCCTCCGCCACCGGGGCGCAAGGGCACCGTGAAGGTGAGCGCGCCGCGGAGTTAGAAGAGAAAGCGCTCCCCGAGCGTCCGAAGCCCCGGTATACGAACGCCGCCTTCCTGGAGACACCCATGCCCAGCTCCCGCCGCCTCACGACCCTGGCCCCCCTGCTGCTGACGCTCGTCGGCGCGCCGGTGCTGGCCCAGGACGTGGACCCCGCCACCCTCTACGAAGTCACCACCGAGGGGACGTCGACGCAGGTGAAGGCGGGAGGGCAGGGCACGTTCATGCTCGCCATCAAGTCGAAGCCCGGCGCCCACGTCTCCGACGAAGCCCCGCTGAAGCTGGAGCTGAAGGGCACGCAGCTGACGCCCGCCCAGAAGACGCTGACGCGTGACCAGTCCGTGGCGAAGAAGGCCGCCGGCCAGCAGTTCGTGGATCCGCGCTTCGAGGTCCCCTTCACCGCGATGTCCGCCGGCAAGGGCACGCTGGACGCCACGCTGACCTTCTTCATCTGCACGGAGAAGATCTGCGCCCGTCAGAAGAAGTCCTTCTCGCTGCCCGTGGAGGTCCAGTAGTCCCCATGCGCGAGCGCTCCTCGAAGCCTTCTGGGGGTGAACGCGGCGGCCACGAAGCCCCGCGTTACGTCCATGGTGTCAACCCCGTGCTGGAAGCCCTGCGTGCCCACCCCGACGCGGTGGAGCGCCTCTTCATCGTCGACGGGCAGGTCGGCGCCAAGGCCGCGGGCGAGCTGCTCAGCCGCGCGCGCGACGCGGGCGTCCGGGTGGAGAAGGTCGGCCGCGAGCGGCTGGCCGCGATGGCGGATGGCGGCGTGCACCAGGGCGTGGTCGCCGAGCTGCGCGGCTTCCAGTACGTCGAGCTGGAGGACGTGCTCGACGCCGCGAAGGCCAAGGGGCAGCCCGCGCTCGTCGTCGTGCTGGACGGCATCCAGGATCCGCACAACCTGGGCGCCATCATCCGCTCGGCCCACGCGCTCGGGGCCCACGGCGTCGTCTTCGCCAAGGACCGGGCCGTGCAGGTGACGGGCACGGTGGCCAAGGCCTCCGCGGGCGCCGTCGAGTACTGCCCCATCGCGCGCGTCACCAACATCTCCCGCGCCCTGGAGGAGCTGAAGGAAGCGGGCCTCTGGGTCGCGGCCGCGGACGTGGAGGGCTCCGAGCCCCTGTGGAGCGCCCGTCTGGACGGGCCCCTGGCGCTGGTGGTGGGCGCCGAGGGGGCGGGCGTGAGGGAGGGCGTCCTCAAGCACTGCGACTTCCGCCTCCGGATTCCCATGGGAGGTCAGGTCGGTTCATTGAATGCGTCGGTTTCCGCCGCGATTCTGCTATACGAAGTCGCACGTCAGCGGGGCCGTCCTTCCCGCTGAAACCCCGGATCAATCTCCTTGACTTGGAGAGTGGGGGCTTCTAAAAGGTCGCGCCTCTCAAGTCGCTGCCGGGTGGTTGACGGTCCGCCCGGGATGAGGTAGGGCGGGGCAGTTGCTGGATGGATGCCGGTGTAGCTCAGTCGGTAGAGCAACTGATTTGTAATCAGTAGGTCGCGGGTTCAAATCCCGCCGCCGGCCAGGTAGGACGGGCCGCGGATAAGGGCCCGGGACGCAGCAAGATGGTGTAGAGAGCAGCGCGCAGGACCACAAGCGAATATCTGGAGAGATGCCCGAGCGGCCAAAGGGAGCAGACTGTAAATCTGCCGGCTCTACGCCTACGGTGGTTCGAATCCACCTCTCTCCACTCGGCAATGCGGGAATAGCTCAGTTGGTAGAGCGTCAGCCTTCCAAGCTGAATGTCGTGGGTTCGAATCCCATTTCCCGCTCCAACCGTTGTAGTGCATCGCCAAGCCCTGATAGCTCAGTTGGCAGAGCGCATCCTTGGTAAGGATGAGGTCACCAGTTCAATCCTGGTTCAGGGCTCCATTTTTCGAGGAGTGTCATGTCCAAGGAAAAGTTCGATCGCAGCCTGCCCCACGTGAACATCGGAACGATTGGGCACGTGGACCACGGCAAGACGTCGCTGACGGCGGCCATCACGAAGGTGCTGGCGAAGACGGGCGGCGCCACGTTCCTGGCGTACGACCAGATTGACAAGGCGCCGGAAGAGCGCGAGCGCGGCATCACCATCTCCACGGCGCACGTGGAGTACAAGACGAAGAACCGGCACTACGCGCACGTCGACTGCCCGGGGCACGCCGACTACGTGAAGAACATGATTACGGGCGCGGCGCAGATGGACGGCGCCATCCTGGTGGTGTCGGCGGCGGACGGCCCGATGCCGCAGACGCGCGAGCACATCCTGCTGGCGCGGCAGGTGGGCGTGCCCTACATCGTGGTCTTCCTGAACAAGGTGGACCTGCTGGACGACCCCGAGCTGCGCGAGCTCGTGGAGATGGAGGTGCGCGACCTGCTGAAGAAGTACGAGTTCCCGGGCGACACCATCCCCATCGTCCCCGGCTCCGCGGTGAAGGCGCTGGAGGGTGACACCAGCGACATCGGCGAGCCGGCCATCCTGAAGCTGATGGAGGCGGTGGACAGCTACATCCCGACGCCGCAGCGCGCGACGGACAAGCCCTTCCTGATGCCGGTGGAAGACGTCTTCTCCATCGCCGGCCGCGGGACGGTGGCGACGGGCCGCGTGGAGCGTGGCGTCATCAAGGTGGGCGAGGAAGTGGAGGTCGTCGGTCTGCGCGCGACGCAGAAGACGGTGGTGACGGGCGTGGAGATGTTCCGCAAGCTGCTGGACGAGGGCCGGGCGGGCGACAACATCGGCGCGCTGGTGCGTGGCCTCAAGCGCGAGGACATGGAGCGCGGCCAGGTGCTGGCGAAGCCGGGGAGCATCACGCCGCACACGAAGTTCAAGGCGCAGATTTACGTGCTGTCGAAGGAAGAGGGCGGCCGCCACACCCCGTTCTTCAAGGGGTACCGTCCGCAGTTCTACTTCCGCACCACGGACGTGACGGGCACGGTGAAGCTGCCGGACAACGTCGAGATGGTCATGCCGGGCGACAACATCGCCATCGAGGTGGAGCTCATCACCCCGGTCGCGATGGAGAAGGAGCTCCGGTTCGCCGTCCGCGAGGGTGGCCGTACGGTGGGCGCCGGCGTCGTTGCGGAGATCATCGCCTGATCGGCCTCCCGCCGACCAGCTACCACGGGCACTGAGTTGCGGAGGGGAGGGCTGCTTCTGTAGCCTTCCCTTCTCGCATCTGGTGAGATAAGCCATGCCGAAGGGTAATCGTTCCATCATCTCGCTCGAGTGCACCACGTGCAAGGAGCGGAACTACACGACCACGAAGAACAAGCGGAAGAGCCAGGACAAGCTCGAGCTGAGCAAGTTCTGTCCTCGTTGCCGCAAGCACACGGACCACAAAGAAGGCAAGGTCTAGGTCGTCTGGTTCATTGAAGGTTTAGGCCAGTAGCTCCAACGGTAGAGCAGCGGTCTCCAAATCCGCGTGTTGGGGGTTCGAATCCCTCCTGGCCTGCCAGCTTCAGTACAGGGACCCCCGGTACCGAGCGGTGCCGGGGGTCCCTGTATTTTCGCAGTCCCGCTTCCGCAGTCCCTCGTGAGGCACCATGGCGACGGCATCTGAGGCCAGCCAGCAGGCTAACCGCTCGGGCATCGACCCCAAGCGGCTCGTGGTCATCTTCTATCTCGTCGCGGGCATCGTCCTGGCCCTCTTCCTGGAGCACGTCTTCGGGTTGCTCTGGAGCCGGTTCGGATGGAGCGACGTCGAACTCTTCGAGGGGCTCGGCTGGCGCGTGTCGACGCTGGTGGGCTACGTGGCCGCCCTGGTCCTGGTGCTGGCGTCCTACTTCCACCCTCGCACGCACGCTCTCTCCATCGACGTGGCGTCCGAGCTGATGAAGGTCACCTGGCCTACCTGGTCGGAGACCCGCGCGTCGACCATGGCCGTGGTCGTCGCCTCGCTGGTGGCGGCCGTTCTGCTCTTCTGCATCGACACCGTCGCGTACAACTTGATGGTGGAGTGGCTGCCTGCCCTGTGGGGGAAGCTGTAATGGCGAAGAAATGGTTCACGGTCCAGACCTACTCGAACTACGAGAACCAGGCGAAGAAGAACCTGGAAGAGCAGGTGCGCCTCAAGGGCCTGCAGGACCAGGATCTGATCGGTGAGATCCTCATCCCCATGGAGCAGGTCGTGGAGATGGTGAACGGCGAGAAGAAGACCACCCGCCGCAAGCTCTTCCCCGGCTACATCTTCGTCCAGATGGAGCTCAACGACATCACCGTCCACCTGGTGAAGAACACCTCCAAGGTGACGGGGTTCCCGGGCGTGGGGCAGAACGAGCAGCCCCGGCCCATGTCGGACCGCGAGGTCGAGCGCCTCACCGCGCAGGTCACCGAGGGCGCGCACAAGGCCAAGCCCAAGGTCCAGTTCGAGACCAGCGACACGGTGCGCGTCATCGACGGCCCGTTCGCCAACTTCAATGGCACCGTGGAAGAGGTCAACCCGGAGAAGGGCCGCGTGCGCGTGCTCGTCAGCATCTTCGGTCGTGCGACCCCCGTGGAGCTCGACTTCATGCAGGTGGAAAAGACCACCGGCTAGTTTCAACAGTCTTCCGCGCCCGGGTGACGGGCGTGGAATCACGGGTGGGAGGGTCGCCCCGTCTGGCGATCCGTCGGAACCACCCCCTCGAAAGGCAGCAGTCCGCCGATGAAGAAGGTCACAGGTCAGGTCAAGTTGCAGATCCCCGCCGGCAAGGCGAACCCCGCCCCGCCGATCGGCCCCGCGCTCGGTCAGCAGGGCGTGAACATCATGGAGTTCTGCAAGCAGTTCAACGCCAAGACGCAGGCGGAGGCCAAGGAGGGTCTGATCATCCCGGTGATCATCACCGTGTATCAGGACCGCTCCTTCACCTTCATCCTGAAGACCCCTCCCGCCGCCATCCTCATCAAGAAGGCCGCGGGTCTCCACACGGAGAAGAAGAAGGGTTCGGGCGCGAAGAAGCCGGGCAAGGAGAAGGTGGGGCAGATCTCCCGCAAGCAGCTCGAGGAGATCGCCAAGAAGAAGATCCAGGACACCACCGCCGCGTCCATCGAAGCCTGCATGAACACCATTGCTGGCACCGCGCGCTCCATGGGCATCGACGTCGTCGGCTAGCCCGCCCTCATTCTCAAGGATTCCTGCAATGGCTAACTCCGGAAAGAAGTTCCGCGCGTCCAACGAGCTGGTGGACCGCAACAAGCGCTACGCCGTCGCCGAGGGCTTCGCGCTGCTGAAGAAGACCGTTGAGGCCCGCGCGACGAAGTACGACCAGACGGTCGACGTCGCCATCAACCTGGGCGTGGACCCGAAGCACGCGGACCAGATGGTCCGTGGCGCCGTGGTGCTCCCGCACGGCACCGGCGCCACCGTGCGCGTGGCCGTGTTCGCCAAGGGCGAGCGCGCCACCGAGGCCGCCAACGCCGGCGCCGACATCGTGGGCGCGGAGGACCTCCAGAAGCGCATCGAGGAGGGCTTCCTCGACTTCGACACCGTCATCGCGACGCCGGACATGATGGGTATCGTCGGCCGCCTCGGTAAGGTGCTCGGTCCCCGCGGCCTCATGCCGAACCCGAAGGTCGGCACGGTGACCATGGACGTGGCCAAGGCCATCCGTGACTCCAAGGGCGGTAAGGTGGACTTCCGCGCGGAGAAGGCGGGCATCGTCCACGCCAAGATGGGCAAGGCCTCCTTCGCCGCGGACAAGCTCGAGGCGAACTTCAACGCGCTGGTGGACCTGGTGATGAAGCTCAAGCCGGCCACCGCCAAGGGCGTGTACCTGAAGGGCATCGCCATCTCGACGACCATGGGGCCGGGCATCAAGCTCGACACCCAGGAAATCCTGGCGCGTCACCGCTAGTCGCGGGTGTCAGGACGGGCAGGGAAGGGTGCGCTCCCTGACGGGGAGCGTCAGTCCTGTCGCCCGCAGAACATTGGTCCGATAGAAAGTGCTGGATCTTTGCGAAAGCCGGGGGTATAGGCCCCCGGCTTTTGCAATTGGAGCGCCATGTCGTGAGACGCGGCGTTCCGACCTGGTTCATGACAGCAGGGACCTGGATTGGGGAAGACGCGTCCGTTGGGAACCGGGCAACCGGTCGGGCCGTCCATCCACTCCTGGTTCAAACGGCCGCAAGGTCAGCCCTGCCGAGACTGGAGGTGCGGTGTGGTGCCTCTCGGAGGCTCCTCTCTCGCTCTGCCACTTTGGCCCAGGCATCACGCCCGACCGTCAGGTCGGGCCATGAAGGAGGTGAGTCAAGGTGCTGAAGAGCGAGAAGGAAGAGATGATCAAGGACCTTCACGAGAAGTTCACGCGGACCAAGACCGCGGTGCTCGTGGAGTCGTCCAAGGTGAACGTCGAGACCGTCACTCGGCTCCGTCGCAAGTTCCGCGAGGGCAAGGTCGAGTACAAGGTCATCAAGAACACGCTGGCGCGCCGTGCCGCTCAGGGTACGTCCGTCTCCGTGATCTCGGATGACTTCACCGGTCCCGTGGCCCTCTGCATCAGCTACGACGACGAGGTGGCTCCTGCGAAGATCCTGATGGATTTCATCAAGGACATGGAGACCATCAAGGTCCGTAGCGCCGTCGTCGCCGGTAACAAGGTCGACGCCAACGGCGTGAAGGCGCTGGCGAAGCTGCCGGGCCTGAACGAGCTGCGCGGGCAGTTGCTCGGCATGCTCAACCAGCCTGCAGGCAAGCTGGTCCGGACCATCGCGGCCCCCGCGTCGAGCCTCGCGCGCGTCATCCAGGCGCACGCGGACAAGTCGCAGGGGTAGTAATCGTCCCGAGAAGTTTTTCTACCGCAACCTCTTCGGCCGAGCCACCCAAATGGGTCGCCGGCCGTTAGTCAACCAGAAGGAACAGTTCCATGGCCGATTTGAACGCGATTGCTGAAGAACTCTCGAAGCTCACTGTCCTCGAGGCGGGCGAGCTCGTGAAGCTGCTGGAGAACAAGTGGGGCGTGTCCGCCGCCGCCGTGGCCGTTGCCGCGGGCGGTGGTGGTGGTGCTGCCGCCGCCGCTCCGGTTGAGGAGAAGACGGAGTTCAACGTGGTGCTGGCGAACGCCGGCGCCAACAAGATCAACGTCATCAAGGAGATCCGCGCCATCACCGGCCTGGGCCTGAAGGAGGCCAAGGACCTGGTCGAGGGCGCGCCCAAGACGGTCAAGGAAGGCGTCAACAAGGACGACGCCAAGAAGATCAAGGACCAGCTCACCGCGGCTGGCGCCACCGTCGAGATCAAGTAGTTCTGTACAGGGGCTGCCCTGTTCTTCCGGGAAATCCCGGGTAGCCGCCTGATCGGATGAGCAGGCCGGCGCTCCCTATGCTGGGGCGCCGGCTTTGCCCATTTGACATTTGCCAAATTTCCCGGCGCCGCCGCGCGTTACTGAAGTTTGCCCCGCCCGAGCAGCCGTCCCCGGAGACCGAATGCCGACGCAGATCCAGAACAATTTCCGCGTGCGGAAGACCTTCGCGAAAATCGCGAAGATCATCGACATTCCCAATCTCATCAACATCCAGAAGCAATCCTACGAGAAGTTCCTCCAGGCCGACATCGCCCCGGAGAAGCGTGAGGACCTTGGCCTTCAGGGTGTCTTCAAGTCCGTCTTCCCGATCCGGGACTTCAACGAGACCTCCTCGCTGGAGTTTGTCAGCTACCACCTGGAGAAGCCGAAGTACGACGTCGATGAGTGCCACCAGCGCGGAATGACCTACTCGGCGCCCATCAAGGTCGTCGTGCGCCTGGTCGTCTGGGACAAGGACGAGGAGACCGGCGCCCAGTCCATCCGCGACGTGAAGGAGCAGGAGGTCTACTTCGGCGAAATCCCGCTGATGACCCAGAACGGTACGTTCATCATCAACGGCACCGAGCGCGTCGTGGTGAGCCAGCTGCACCGCAGCCCGGGTGCGTTCTTCGACCACGACAAGGGCAAGAGCCACTCGTCTGGCAAGCTGCTCTACAACGCCCGCATCATCCCGTACCGCGGCTCGTGGATCGACTTCGAGTTCGACCACAAGGACCTGCTGTACGTGCGCATCGACCGGCGCCGCAAGCTGCCGGCCACCGTGCTCATCCGCGCCCTGGGCGCCGTCGGTGACACGGCGAAGAAGAACCCGCTCGACTTCAAGGGTTCCACCGAGGAAATCCTCAACTACTACTACGCCACCGAGACCATCTACCTGCAGAGCGCCGCGGACTTCGAGAAGTCCGTCGAACTGGAGCTCCTGCCGGGTCAGCGCGCCACGCGCGACATCAAGACCAAGTCCGGTGAGCTGATCGTCAAGAAGAACCGCAAGTTCACGCGCGCCGCCATCAAGAAGCTCGAGGCGGCGAAGATGACCAAGCTGCCCATCGACGCGGACGAGCTTTTCACCAAGGTGTCCGCCTACGACGTGGTGGACGAGAACACCGGTGAGGTCATCCTCGAGTGCAACGAGGAGGTCTCCCAGGAGAAGGTGGACGAGCTCCTCAAGCGCGACATCAAGGAGTTCAAGGTCCTCTTCATCGACAACCTCAACGTGGGTCCGTACCTGCGTGAGACGTTGATGCTCGACAAGATCGAGTCGCCCGAGCAGGCCATCATGGAGATCTACCGGCGTCTGCGCCCGGGCGATCCCCCGACGCCGGAGACGGCGACGAACCTGTTCAGCAACCTGTTCTTCAACCCGGAGCGCTACGACCTGTCCAAGGTCGGCCGCCTCAAGCTGAACTTCAAGTTCAACCTCGAGGAGCCCCTGGACGGTCAGATCCTGACCAAGCGCGACATCCTGGAGGTCATCCGCTACCTGATCGACCTGAAGAACGGCAAGGGCACGATCGACGACATCGACCACCTGGGCAACCGCCGCGTGCGCGCGGTGGGTGAGCTCCTGGAGAACCAGTACCGCATCGGTCTGGTCCGCATGGAGCGCGCCATCAAGGAGCGCATGAGCCTCCAGGAGATCGAGACGCTCATGCCGCACGACCTGATCAACGCCAAGCCGGTGACGGCGGTGATCAAGGAGTTCTTCGGGTCCAGCCAGCTGTCGCAGTTCATGGACCAGACGAACCCGCTCTCCGAGGTCACGCACAAGCGTCGTCTGTCCGCGCTCGGGCCGGGCGGCCTCACGCGTGAGCGCGCGGGCTTCGAAGTCCGCGACGTGCACCCGACGCACTACGGCCGCATCTGCCCCATCGAGACGCCGGAAGGCCCGAACATCGGCCTCATCGCGTCGCTGTCGACCTACGCGCGCGTCAACGAGTTCGGCTTCGTGGAGACGCCGTACCGCAAGGTGGACGCGGGCAGCGTGACGTCCGACGTGGCGTTCTACTCGGCGCTGGAGGAGGAGAAGCACACCATCGCCCAGGCCAACGCGGAGACGGACAAGAAGGGCAAGTTCCTCAACGCGCTGGTGCAGAGCCGCCGCAGCGGCGAGTTCGTCCAGGTCAAGGCCGAGGACGTGGACCTGATGGACGTGTCCCCGAACCAGCTGGTGTCGGTGGCCGCCTCCCTCATCCCGTTCCTGGAGAACGACGACGCGAACCGCGCGCTCATGGGCTCCAACATGCAGCGCCAGGCCGTTCCGCTGCTGCGCACCGCGGCCCCGCTCGTGGGCACGGGCATCGAGGCCATCGTCGCGCGCGACTCGGGCGTGACGTGCGTGGCCCGTCGTGACGGCATCGTGGAGTCGGTGGACGCCAGCCGCATCGTGGTGAAGGCGGACGCCAACGCGGCCCTGAGCGACGTGTCCAGCGAGGTGGACATCTACAACCTGCTCAAGTACCAGCGCTCCAACCAGAACACGTGCCTCAACCAGAAGCCCATCGTGCGCAAGGGCGACCGGGTGAAGAAGGGCGACGTGATCGCGGACGGTCCGGCCACCGAGACCGGTGAGCTGGCGCTGGGGCAGAACGTGGTCGTCGCGTTCATGCCGTGGCAGGGCTACAACTTCGAAGACTCCATCCTGCTCAGCGAGCGCATCCTCAAGGAGGACGTCTTCACGTCCATCCACATCGAGGAGTTCGAGTGCATCGCGCGCGACACCAAGCTGGGCAAGGAGGAGATCACCCGCGACATCCCGAACGTGGGTGAGGAAGCCCTCAAGGACCTGGACGAGAGCGGCATCATCCGCATCGGCGCCGAGGTGAAGCCCGGCGACGTGCTGGTGGGCAAGATCACCCCGAAGGGCGAGACCCAGCTCTCCCCCGAAGAGAAGCTGCTGCGCGCCATCTTCGGTGAGAAGGCCGGCGACGTGCGCGACAGCTCCCTGCGCGTGCCCCCGGGCGTGGTCGGCACCGTCATCAACGCCAAGGTGTTCAGCCGCAAGGGCGTGGAGAAGGACGAGCGCGCCAAGCAGATCGAGTCCATGGAGGAGGCGAAGCTCCTCAAGGACCAGAACGACGAGATCAAGGTCCTCCAGGACTCCGCGTACAGCCGCATCCGCGGGCTGGTCCGCGGCAAGGAGGTCCAGGGCAAGCTCGTGGACGACAAGGGGAAGATCCTCCTGAAGAAGGGGGACCTCCTCAACGACGAGCTGCTGGCCACGGTGCCCTACAAGTACTGGGGCGAGATCTCCGTCGGGGATCCGCTGGACGCGCGCCTGCGCGACATCCTGCGCAACCTGGAGGAGACGAAGGAGGCCGTGAAGCTGGCCTTCGGCGAGAAGATCGCCCGCATCAAGAAGGGCGACGAGCTTCCCCCGGGCGTCATCAAGATGGTGAAGGTGTACGTCGCCATCAAGCGCAAGCTCGCGGTGGGCGACAAGATGGCCGGCCGCCACGGCAACAAGGGCGTCGTGTCCCGCGTCCTCCCCGAGGAGGACATGCCGTACCTGGAGGACGGGCGTCCGGTGGACATCGTCCTCAACCCGCTCGGCGTTCCGTCCCGCATGAACATCGGGCAGATCCTCGAGGTCCACCTCGGTTGGGCCGCGAAGGGCGTGGGCGAGCAGATCCAGCGCTACATCGACGAGAACTTCAGCGGCGAGCAGCTCAAGAAGCAGCTGAAGACCGTGTACGACGACAAGGCGTTCGGTGAGTTCGTGGACGGCCTGTCCGACCCCGAGGTCCAGGACCTCTGCCGCCGCCTGAAGAAGGGCATCCACGTCGCGACGCCGGTGTTCGACGGCGCCCGCGAGTCGGAGATCCACAACCTCTTCGACGAGGGCCGGCTGCCGCGCTCCGGCCAGATGGTGCTCTTCGACGGCCGCACGGGTGAGCCGTTCGACCAGAACGTCACCGTGGGCGTGATGTACATGCTCAAGCTGCACCACCTGGTGGACGAGAAGATCCACGCGCGTTCCATCGGGCCCTACTCGCTCGTCACGCAGCAGCCCCTGGGCGGCAAGGCCCAGTTCGGCGGTCAGCGTCTGGGCGAGATGGAAGTCTGGGCGATGGAGGCCTACGGCGCGGCGTACACGCTGCAGGAGTTCCTCACGGTCAAGTCGGACGACGTGGTGGGCCGCACGCGCATGTACGAGGCGATCGTCAAGGGCGACAACGTCCTCGAGAGCGGCCTGCCCGAGTCGTTCAACGTGCTCCTCAAGGAGCTCCAGTCGCTGGCCCTGGACGTGGAGCTGCTGGAGAGCGCGCCCCCGGAGCGTCAGCGCAGCTTCGGCGGCGACTTCCTGGGCGGCGGCGACGGCGAGGACCGGAAGTCGGGGACCGAGGCCTAGGCCTTTTCAAAGAAGCCGGTGCGCCCGCCTGACCGGCCGGCTGCTTCCTCGTGGGGGGAGCGGCTGGCCGGGCGCAGGGCGGGGGCCCGAAACGTTTGGCGCCTCGGGCGCTCATAAGTTTTCGGAGGCAACGTGAAGGACATTTTCAACTTCTTCGAGAAGCCGAAGGACCCGCTGTCGTTCAACGCCATTCGCATCGCGCTGGCGTCGCCCGACAAGATCCGCCAGTGGTCGCACGGCGAGGTGAAGAAGCCGGAGACGATCAACTACCGCACCTTCAAGCCGGAGCGGGACGGCCTGTTCTGCGCCCGCATCTTCGGGCCGGTGAAGGACTACGAGTGCAACTGCGGCAAGTACAAGCGCATGAAGCACCGTGGCGTCGTGTGCGAGAAGTGCGGCGTGGAGGTCATCCAGTCCAAGGTGCGTCGTGAGCGCCTGGGCCACATCACGCTGGCCACGCCCGTGGCCCACATCTGGTTCCTCAAGTCGCTGCCCAGCCGCATCGGCAACCTGCTCGACATCACCCTCAAGGAGATGGAGAAGGTGCTGTACTGCGAGAGCTACATGGTCATCGACCCCAAGGCGACGCCGCTCCAGCGGGGCGAGCTGATCTCCGAGGAGAAGATGCACCGGCTCTTCCAGGAGCACGGTGAGGACTCGTTCAGCGCGGGCATGGGCGGCGAGGCCGTCCGCGAGATGCTCAAGTCCCTGGACGTGGAGAAGCTGTCCGAGGAACTGCGCAAGGACATGCGCGAGACCACCAGCGAGGCGAAGCGGAAGAAGTACGCCAAGCGCCTGAAGGTCGCGGAGGCGTTCCGCTCGTCCGGCAACAAGCCGGAGTGGATGATGCTGGACGTCATCCCGGTCATCCCGCCCGACCTGCGTCCGCTGGTGCCCCTGGACGGTGGCCGCTTCGCGACCTCCGACCTCAACGACCTGTACCGCCGCGTCATCAACCGCAACAACCGCCTGAAGCGGCTGCAGGAGCTGAACGCGCCGGACATCATCATCCGCAACGAGAAGCGGATGCTCCAGGAGGCCGTGGACGCGCTGTTCGACAACGGCCGCCGCGGAAAGACCATCACCGGCCCGAACAAGCGGCCGCTGAAGTCGCTGTCCGACATGCTCAAGGGCAAGCAGGGCCGGTTCCGCCAGAACCTGCTCGGCAAGCGCGTGGACTACTCGGGCCGCTCCGTCATCGTCGTGGGCCCCGAGCTGCGCCTGCACCAGTGCGGCCTGCCGAAGATCATGGCGCTCGAGCTCTTCAAGCCGTTCATCTACAACAAGCTTGAAGAGAAGGGCTACGTCACCACCATCAAGTCCGCGAAGAAGATGGTGGAGAAGGAGCGTCCGGAGGTCTGGGACATCCTCGAGGACGTGATCCGCGAGCACCCGGTGCTCCTCAACCGCGCCCCCACGCTGCACCGCCTGGGCATGCAGGCCTTCGAGCCCGTCCTCATCGAGGGCAAGGCCATCCAGCTGCACCCGCTGGTGTGCGCCGCGTTCAACGCGGACTTCGACGGCGACCAGATGGCCGTGCACGTGCCGCTCTCCATCGAGGCCCAGATGGAAGCGCGCGTGCTGATGATGTCGACGAACAACATCCTCAGCCCCGCGAACGGCAAGCCCATCATCGTCCCGACGCAGGACATGGTGCTCGGCATCTACTACATGACCCGCGCCCGCGAGTTCGCCAACGGCGAGGGCCGCGTGTTCTCGTCGCCGGACGAGGTGCGTGCCGCGTACGACCACGGCGAGGTGCACCTGCAGGCGAAGATCGTCTGCCGCATCGACGGCAAGCGGAAGGAGACCACGGTCGGCCGCGTGCTGCTGTGGGAGGTCGTTCCGCGCCGCGTGGGCTTCGACGCCATCAACAAGGTGCTCGACAAGAAGTCGCTCGGTAACCTCATCGACCTCTGCTACCGCCTCACGGGCGAGAAGGAGACGGTGCTGCTGGCGGACCGCGTCCGCAGCGCGGGCTACTTCCACGCGACCCGCGCCGGTATCTCCATCGCGCTGAAGGACATGATCATCCCTGCGAAGAAGCAGGAGTTCCTGGACTACGCGCGCAAGGAAGTGTCGGAGATCGAGAACCAGTACCTGGAAGGCCTCATCACCGACGGTGAGCGCTACAACAAGGTCATCGATATCTGGGCGGAGATCACCGAGAAGGTCGCCCAGGAGATGATGCAGCAGATCTCCCAGGACGAGGCCAGCGGGGACGTGGACGGCAAGCGCGTGACGCGCAAGCAGCCGTCGTTCAACCCCATCTACATCATGGCCGACTCCGGTGCCCGCGGCAGCGCCCAGCAGATCCGCCAGCTGGCGGGTATGCGCGGCCTGATGGCGAAGCCCTCCGGCGAAATCATCGAGACGCCCATCACGGCCAACTTCCGTGAAGGCCTCTCCGTGCTCCAGTACTTCATCTCCACGCACGGCGCCCGCAAGGGTCTGGCGGACACGGCGCTCAAGACGGCCAACTCCGGTTACCTCACCCGCCGTCTCGTGGACGTGGCGCAGGACGCCATCATCAACGAGTACGACTGCGGCACCATGGACGGTCTGTTCATTGGCGCCCTGGTCGAGGGCGGCGAGATCATCGAGCCGCTGGGTGAGCGCATCCTGGGCCGCGTGGCCCTGGACGACATCCTCGACCCGGTGACGGGCGAGGTGCTGGTGCGCGCCAACGAGGAGATCGACGAGGACCGCGTCCGCCGCATCGAGAACAGCGGTCTGGACAAGGTGAAGATCCGCTCGGTGCTCACCTGCCAGGCCAAGCGCGGCATCTGCGTGGAGTGCTACGGCCGTGACCTGGCGCGTGGCCGCAAGGTGTCCGTGGGCGAGGCCGTGGGCGTCATCGCGGCGCAGTCCATCGGTGAGCCGGGTACGCAGCTGACGATGCGCACCTTCCACATCGGTGGTGCGGCGACCCGTCGCGCGGAGCAGTCCAGCCTGGAGAACCGCTACGCGGGCTCCGTGAAGTTCGCGGGCCTGAACACGGTGCAGAAGGCGGACGGCACGCTGGTGGCCATGAACCGCAACGGCGAGATCGTCGTCGTCGACGAGTCCGGCCGCGAGCGCGAGCGCTACCAGATCATCTACGGCGCCCGCATCCTGGTGAAGGAGAACCAGAAGCTGGAGCCGGGCGTGCTCCTGGCCGAGTGGGACCCGTTCGCGATTCCCCTGCTCACGGAAGTGGGCGGTGTCGTGCGCTACGAGGACATCATCGAAGGCGTGACGATGTCCGAGACGCTCGACGAGGTGACGGGCCTGTCGCGCAAGACGGTCATCGAGTCCAAGGACCCGGAGGCACGTCCGCGCGTCACCATCCGCGACGCGGCTGGCAACGTGAAGGAGCTGCCGTCGTCCAAGAACCCGGCCAGCTACTTCCTGCCCCAGGGCGCCATCATCACGGTCAACGACCAGGATGAGATCAGCGCCGGTGAAGTCATCGCCAAGGTGCCGCGGGAGACGACGAAGACCAAGGACATCACGGGCGGTCTGCCCCGCGTGGCCGAGCTCTTCGAGGCGCGCAAGCCCAAGGACGCGGCGGCGATCGCGGAGATCGACGGCGTGGTGTCCTTCGGCAAGGACACCAAGGGCAAGCGCAAGCTCATCATCACCCCCGAGGTGAACGGCGAGCAGCGCGCGGACCTGGCCAAGGAGTACCTGATCTCCAAGGGCAAGAGCATCAACGTCCACTCCGGCGACCGCGTGAAGGCCGGCGAGGCGATGATGGACGGCGCGGCCAACCCGCACGACATCCTCAAGGTGCTGGGCGAGAAGGAACTCGCGCGCTACCTGGTGGACGAAGTGCAGGAGGTCTACCGACTGCAGGGCGTGAAGATCAACGACAAGCACATCGAGACGATCGTCCGGCAGATGCTGCGCCGGGTGCGCGTCACCGACGTGGGCGACACCAACTTCCTGGTCGACGAGCAGGTCGAGAAGTGGGTGTTCGAGGAGGAGAACGAGAAGGTCATGTCCGAAGGGAAGCGCCCGGCCGTGGGCGAGCCCCTGTTGCTCGGCATCACCAAGGCGTCGCTCTCCACCGAGTCGTTCATCTCCTCGGCGTCGTTCCAGGAGACCACGAAGGTGCTCACCGAGGCCGCCATCAACGGCAAGGTGGACTACCTGCGCGGCCTCAAGGAGAACGTCATCATGGGCCGGCTCATCCCCGCCGGCACGGGCCTGCCGAACTACAAGCACCTCGACATCGAGGTGGAGAGCCCCACGGACGAGGTCAACGAGATGGAGGCCGCCCTGGCCGCCACCCACGGCGACACCGGCCCGCTGGCCCCTCCGCCGTCGCGGCCGGACACCCGGTCCACCGACGTCGCCTAGTGTTTCCCCGAGGCGTCCCTGACGCTTCGTGAGCCAGCCGCCGTCCTGGTGTCATGCCGGGACGGCGGCTTTCTCGTTTTGCACACTTCGGACCGTGTTCGCTTGACAGCATGTCGCGGTGCGTTATGTTGACGCATCACGTTACGAAACCCGGAACACCCGGGGGGGAGCGCGACATGGCGACAACGAGTGAGACGAGCGAGAAGACGGGCGTGACGCAGAACGTGGAGGCCTTCCTGAAGGGGCGGCTCTCCGAGGCGCAGAAGCGGTTCCAGGGGCTGGAGGGGGAGGCGAACAAGGCCTTCCGCGCGCTGGAGACGCGGGGCCAGGTGGCGGCGAAGGAGGTCCAGGCCCTGTGGACGAAGGTGCAGGCCGGTGAGCTGCGCGCGGATCCCCGCGTTCAGGAGCTGACGAAGAAGGTGGACGCGGCGGGCGTGGAGCTGCGCAAGCGTCTGGACGGGCTGCAGACGAAGGTTGTCGAGGCGGTGGGAGTTGCCAGCCAGTCCCAGGTGGAGCAGATCACCCGCGAGCTGAACCGCCTTTCGAAGAAGCTGGATGTGCTCCTGAAGCCCACCCGGCGTGCTCACCGGTCGACCAAGAACTCGGCCGGGGCGGCGTCTAGCCCGCGGGCCTGAGCAGCGTTTTCATCACCCATGGGGTGTGCTTAGGTCGCAAACCCCTTTGAATGCCTCAGGTTCCTTCCACCGGGAGGGCCTGGGGTAACTCCCGGAGCGACTTCATGGACAACAACACCGAGGCCCCCCGAGAGAAGACCTCCGTGGCGGAGGCATTCGAGCGGATCTGGAGCCAGGCGCTTCTGGCCGTGAACACGGCGGAGGAGGAGGCGTCCCGGGCCGTGCAGCGCGTTGCATCCGTCGCGGGCTGGAGTCAGGACGAGGTGAAGCGCCAGGCCCGTGAGTTCGCGGAGCGGCTGACGGGTCACCGCAAGGACCTGGAGCACAACGTGGAGGAGCGGGTCCGCGCGACCCTGACCCTCCTGAAGCTGCCGCGTCGCGAGGAACTGCAGGCGATGGGCGCTCGCCTGGAGCGTCTGAACGAACGCATCCAGGCCCTGGAGCACCGCAAGTGAGTGGACCCGCCGCCTCGGGCGGCAGGTCGTGGGGAACGCGGTTCTTCGCGGGGCTGCATGCCCTGAGCAGCGGGTGCTCCCGGCTCCCGCTGCTCGCGGGCGTGGCGCTCGTGGTGTCCGCGCGGGTGGTGCCGCTCCTGGAGGAGCCCACCCCCCCGTCCGTGGTTCCTGAGGTGGTGGCGCAGGAGGCCATCTCCGAGGAGGCGGCGCTCATCGACGCCGTGCTGGCCAAGCGCGCCCCGGACCTGGGGCTCACGCTGCGCCGGCGGCTGGGGCAGGCCATCGACGAGGAGTCGCGCCGCACGGGGTATGACCCGCTGCTGGTGCTGGCCCTCATCGACGTGGAGTCCGACTTCGAGGAGGAGTCCGTCTCCGAGAAGGGCGCCCGGGGGCTGATGCAGATCAAGCCCAGCACGCTGCACTTCCTGGCGGAGAAGGAGGGCCTGAAGCTGTCGCGCGAGGAGGTGGTGGCGGATCCCGCCGTCTGCGTGCGCCTGGGCATCCGCTACCTGCGCAACCTGCAGGGCCGCTTCGGCGGCGACCTGGACCTGGCGTTGATGGCCTACAACGCGGGCCCCACGCGCATCCGGGACGCCATCAAGGCCGGAGAACTGGAGAAGTTCCGCCGCTACCCCCGGGCCGTGCGGCGCGACTTCCGCCGCTTCCGCGAGGGCCATGGCCTGGGCGGAGACTGGGCGCTCGCGCAGCGCGAGCCGCCTCCGCCGACGCCCGACGAGACGCCGACCGCGGCGCCCTGAGCCGCCTGCGCTCGGCCGGGCAGGAAGACGGACCGCCCGGCGGATGTTCGCGGCGGCGGAGCGCTCCAAGGGAGGCCGTCCCCGCCTTGTCCCGCTCCCCCGGGTGCGCTAAGTCGTTTGCAAGCTCCCGGGACTGTTGAGGATTCCTGGAGGAACGCCCCCATGTCACGCCCGTCCGCCCGCATTGCCCTCACCGTCGCGGCCTCGCTCGTCCCCATGCTGGCCCTGGCCGGCTCGGTCTTCCTGAACGGAGTGAAGATCGACGGGGTGACGAACACGCGCTTCGAGAAGGCCACCGTCCGCATCGACGCCGAGGGGAACATCTACATCGACGCGCCGGGCTACGCCGCCCGCGTGACGACCGTGACGCCCACGCCGGCGGCTCCGACCACCGCCACGCCCCCAGCCGCCGCGGCCCCGGATGCGGGCGTCGTCGCGCAGGCTCCCGCACCGGCCGCTCCCGCGGCGGCCACGTCTGCGCCGGCGCGCATCACCCAGCGCTACTGGCTGGTGACGGAGCAGACGACGCCGGGCATGACGGACTTCGACATCGACGTGTACGTGAACTCGCGCTGGCTGCGTCGTTTGCGCAACAACGAAGACCAGGTGGTGATGGACATCACCAGCCAGTTGCGTCCCGGCGCGAACGCGGTGACGCTGATTGCCCGCAAGGTGAACGGGGGCAGCCGCCGCAGCACGTCGCCCGGGAACGTCTTCAAGGTGATCATCGGCGAGGGCAACGAGGGCGGCGGCAACGTGATGATTGACACGCCCCTCATCCGCTTCCAGAAGACGGCTGCGGACGCGCAGGACGCGACCGAGGAGTTCACGCTCACCACCCGCTAGGGTGCGCGGGAAGGGAGACGACGGTGTTCACCATCGACGAGCGCTACCGGGGTCTCCCCGCCAGCCGCGACCAGGTGCTCGCGCTGCACCTGTCGCTCAACACGCCGCACGTGGCCATTCCCGGCAAGCAGGCCGGGCCCGCGCAGGCCTTCGTGGTGGGGCTGCGCGGCGGACAGAGCGCGGGCGTCTTCGTGTACCTGTACCTGGTGGAGGCGGGGGACTGCGCGGTGTACGTGTCCGGCCGGCGCATCCAGTCCGCGGACGAGTTGCGCGAGGACGAGGACGACGCGCTCGCGTTCGTGGAGTCGCTGGGCTTCATGATGGACAACGCGAACTGGCGCTCCGCGGCCCCCGCGCAGCAGGACGAGTGGCTGAAGACGCTGCCCGTGTTCTTCCGGGAGCCCACGCTCGTGCCCGCCGTGAAGGCCCGCGCCGAAGAGAAGCGCAACGTCGCCACCACCCTGGGCCGCTTCCTGGCCGCGTTCTGACCCTCCACCCTGGATTGGCACCCATGTCCCGCATCACTTCCTCCTGCTTCCTCGCGTTCGCGCTCGCGTCGGCGGGCTGCGCGCACGTCCCCACGGAGAAGGAGCGCCGGAGTTCGGAGATCCACTACGACCTGGGCGTGCAGGCCCAGCAGCACGGCGCGGTGCAGGACGCGCTCGCGGAGTACCAGAAGGCGCTGGAGCAGAACCCGGACAACCCGGAGGCCCACAACGCGGTGGGCCTGCTGCTGCACTTGTCCTTCCGCCGGCTCGACGAGGCGGCGTCGCACTACGAGAAGGCGCTGAAGCTGCGGCCGACCTTCTCCGACGCGCGCACCAATCTGGGCAACCTGCGCCTGGACCAGGAGCGCTACGACGACGCCATCAAGCTGTACGAGGAGTCGCTCAACGACATGCAGTACCGCTACGGCTTCTCCGCGCAGGGGAACCTGGGCTGGGCGCTCTACAAGAAGGGCGACACGGTGAACGCGGTGCAGAACATCAAGGCCGCCGTCACCACGAACCCGGAGTTCTGCCTGGGCTACAAGAACCTGGGCATCATCTACGACGAGACGGGCAAGACGGAGGAGGCGTGCCGGCAGTTTGCCCACTACCGTGAGAAGTGCCCGGACGTGGCGGAGGCCTACCAGCGCGAAGGCGTGTGCCAGGCGAAGCTCGGGCGGGTCGAGGAGGCGAAGAAGGCGTTCGCGACCTGCGAGTCCAAGGCCCAGCCGAACGAGTCGGTGCTCAAGGACCACTGTCGCTCACTGCTGGACCACCTCTAGCCGCGGGGGCCCCGAAAGACCGTGGACCACGTCGACTTCGGCAAATACCTCAGCCAGCAGCGCGAGCTTCGCGGCATGTCGCGCGAGGACGTCTCCCGGGAGACGAAGATTCCCCCCAGCCTCGTCGCGGCGCTGGAGGCGGGGCAGGTGGAGCGTCTGCCCGAGCGCGTGTTCGTGCTGAACTACATCCGCGCGTACGCGCAGGTCATCGGCCTGTCGCCGGAGGAGGCGGCGCTGCGCTACGAGGAGGTGGACCGGGCGGTGCCCGCGCCTTCGCCGGCGCAGCTCGAGAAGGCGCGGCGCAAGCGGGCGTACCTCATCCTGGCCATCCTCCTGGCGATCGTGCTCCTGGGCGCGGGCCTGTTCCTGGTGCTGTCCGGGAAGCTCCCGCCCCCCGCCGCGCGTTGACGAGGGATCATGGAGCGGTACGCCGACGACGCGTTCGTGCTGTCCACGGTGGACTATGGTGAGTCCGACCGGCTGGTGACGCTGCTCACACGTGAGCACGGCAAGCTGACCGCGTTCGCCGCGGGCGCTCGCAAGAGCAAGCGCCGTTTCGCGGGGGCGCTGGAGCCGTTCATGCGGCTGCGCGTCCAGCTCGTGGAGACGCGCGGCAGCACGGTGCGCTTGGACTCGGCGGACATCGTCGCGGGCTTCTACGCCGCGCGTGAGGACCTGTCGCTCATCGCCCGGGCGCTGTACGCGGTGGAGCTGTGCCGCGAGCTCACGCGCGACCACGAGCCTCACCCGGAGCTGTTCGAGCTGGCGGAGGGCTACCTGCACCGGCTGGACGCGAAGGAGGCCGGGCCCACGTCGCTGCTCGCGTTCGAGCTGGCGGCGTTGGCGCAGGCGGGGCTGATGCCGCGCTTCGACTCCTGTTCGCTGTGTGGCGGCCAGCCCGGCGAGCGGCCCCGGTTCGATCAGGGCCATGGTGGCGCGGTGTGCGAGCCCTGTGGCGGACGCGCGCGCGACTCGGTGCCGGTGCCGGTGGCGCTGCTGGCGGGCTTGCGCTCGCTCCAGGAAGGTCAGCGCACGCCGCTGCCCGCGGACCTGCGCGCTCGGGCGCGGGGGCTGCTCAACGTCTTCATCGCGCACCACGTGGGCCGCAAGCTGAAGAGCGTGGAGTTCATGGCGCAGGTGGGCCTGGACTGACGGGCGGCGCGGTCCCCAGGGGAAGGGTCATGCACGAAGCCGGACCGCTGGACGTGGTGTGTGTCGGCGAGACGCTGGTGGACTTCCTTCCCGTGGCCGGTGGTGCCGCGCGCGTGCGGGACGTGGAGGCGTGGAAGCCGGCGCCGGGCGGTTCTCCGGCCAATGTCTCCGTGGGGCTCGCGCGGTTGGGGCTGCGCTCGGCGATGGTGGGCGTGGTGGGCTCCGACGAGTTCGGCCACTTCCTGCGGGACCGGCTGGCGGCGGATGGCGTGGACGTGAGCCGCCTGCGCCAGGTGGACCACGCTCGCACGGGCCTGCTGTTCGTCTCGCTGGATGCGCATGGCGAGCGTACCTTCACGTACTTCCGGACGCGGTCGGCGGAGTTCCTGCTGGACGACTCCGACGTGGATGGCGACTTCGTTCGGCGTGCGAAGGCGCTTCACTGCGGCTCCAACTCCCTGCTCCTGCCCGAGGCGCGTGAGGCCATGGTGCGCATGCTCACCCTGGCGCGTGAGGCCGGGATGCTGGTGAGCTGTGACCCGAACCTGCGGCTGCACGTGTGGACACAGCCCGAGGAGCTTCAAGTCCTCCTGGGCCGCATGCTCCCGCTGTGCACGGTGGTGAAGCTGTCCGAGGAGGAGATCCACTTCGCCACCGGCGAGCACTCGCCGGAGGCGGCCCTGCACGTCCTGGCCGCGAAGGGCGTGCGGCTGCCCGTGGTGACGCTGGGGCCGCGCGGGGCGGTGTTCCTCTGGCGGGGCGAGGTCCTCTCCGTTCCCGCGCCCCAGGTGACGGTGGTGGACACGACGGGCGCCGGCGACGGCTTCGTGTCCGCGATGTTGAGCGGGCTGGTGCGGGGGTATGGCGACGCGGCGTCACTGGAGGGCGCGACGCGCGAGGACCTGGTCGCGCTGATGACCTTCGCCGCGGGCGTGGGGGCCCGCGTGGTGACGAAGCTGGGGGCGGTGGCGGCGCTTCCCCTGGCATCCGAAGTCGAGGGGCTGCTTCCACCAGTTCCCGCAGTGAGACGCATCGCGCCGCGCTGACGGGAGGCACCGGGCCGGGTCAGGCTCGCGTGCTTCGCTGCGTCCCGCGTGGCCACCACCCCATCCAGGAGGGACCGATGAGCGACACCCGTGAGAGCGCTTCTTCCACCCCGGCGCGGGTCCGTGGGTTGGAGCAGGTCGACCGGTTGTCCGTGCCGCTGCCGCATGGCACCGAGGTCACGACCCGCGTGGAGCGCGTGTTGTCCGGACGCCGCATTCCCCAGGGCGTGGTGGGCCGCGTCGTGCGCGCGCATGACGGCGGATTCGATATCCAGATCGTGGGCGTGGGCGAGGTGTGGTTCGCGCGCGACGAGCTGGTGCCCCGGCGGGTGGGCCAGGTGCAGTTCGCCCAGCGGCGCGAGGCGGCCTGGGGCGCGCTGCGTCCGTGCGTGGTGCTGGAGACGCGCGTGGGCAGTCACGCCTGGGGGCTGGCGGATGAGCGCTCCGATGTGGACGTGCGCGGTGTGTTCGCGCTGCCGCTGCCGTGGACGCTGGGCTTGGGGCAGCCGCCGCAGGACCTGGTGAGCGCGGATGGCAGCACCACGTACTGGGAGGTCCGCAAGACGGTGGAGCAGGCGCTGCGCGCGGATCCGAACACGCTGGAGACCCTGTTCGTCCCCGGCGCGACGCCGGTGGATGAGCTGGGCACGTGGGTGCTGGAGGCCCGGGAGGCGTTCGTCTCCAAGGCCATCTTCGGGAGCTTCGGACGCTACGCCATGAGCCAGCTCGACAAGCTCACCCGCAGTCAGCGGCTGGCCGAGCACCGCGACCTGCTGCTCGCGTGGCTGTGCGAGGACCCCACGCCGGACCTGGACGAGGTGGCCAGGCGCCTGGCCGCCGTGTCGCCCCGCGCGGCGCCCACGCCCGAGGACGCGGTGCTCGCGGCGAAGACGTACGTCAAGCAGCTCTACCGCTCGCTCTGGGACCAGGGGTTGCTCGCGGCGAACGACTTCGCGGCGCTCACGGCGTACGCGCGCGGCGGCGGCCAGCGTCCTCCAGCCGCGCGGGAGCTGCGGCCGAAGAACGCCTACAACCTGCTGCGGCTGGTGTCGCTGGCGACGGGCTGGCTGCGCGACGGAGTGCCCACCTTCGAGGCGACGGGGTCGCTGAAGGCGCGGCTGCTCGACATCAAGGGCGGACAGGTGCCACTGGAGGACGTGCTGCGCGACGCGGAGTCGATGGCGCCTGCGCTGGAGGCCGCGCACCGGGAGAGCCGGCTGCCGGAACATCCGGACTACGCCCGCGCGGACCAGCTGCTGCGGCGGGTGGGGGCCGAAGTGGCGCGGCGCTGGGTCTTGAAGACGCCCGGGCCGCTGGGCCGTGACGCGCCGGAGGCTCCGGCGCTGGAAGGAGGGATGGAATGAAGGGCAAGCTGACGGAGCATCAGGAACGGATGGCGGACCGCGTGCTGGACGCCGAGTCCCTCGAGCGCGAGCACCTGGTCATCTCGTTGTCCGGCGCGCATGCGTACGGTTTCCCGTCACATGACAGCGACCTGGACCTCAAGGGCATCCACATCGCGCCCACCGCCGCGCTCCTGGGCCTCCAGCCACGGCACGTGCCGGCGGAGCGGATGGAGGTGCTGGAGGGGGTGGAGGTGGACTACTCGTCCAACGAATTGCAGCCCGTGCTGCTGGGCATCCTCCAGGGCAACGGCAACTACATCGAGCGGGTGCTCGGCGCCATCACCGTGCGGGCCCTGCCGGAGCTGGAGACGCTGCGGCCCCTGGTGCGGGCCGTGCTGTCGCGGCGCATCCACCGGCACTACCGGGGCTTCGCGCAGGGGCAGCTGCGTGAATGGGAGAAGAGCGGCTTCCGCTCCGTGAAGAAGCTGCTGTACGTGCTGCGCACCACGCTCACCGGAGCGCATGCGCTGCGAACGGGCGAGGTGGAGACGGACGTCACCGTCCTGCTGGAGCCGTTTGGCTTTGGCGAGGCGCACGCGCTGGTGGAGCGCAAGCAGCGCGGTGAGCGCATCGAGTTGGATGCAGCCCTCAGCGAGCAGTGGCAGCGCGAGGTGTCGCGTGCGTTCGCGGTGCTCGACGCGGCGGACGCGGGCTCCGTGTTGCCTCTGGAGCCTCAACCGGCGGCGGTGGCGGCGCTCGAGGGCTGGATGCTCGACGTGCGGCGCCAGCGCTTTGGCGCCTAAGCCGCTTTCCCGGGGCTCCTGGCTCCAGCGGACGGACCGGCAGTAAAGACGATCATCGACCTGGGAGGGCCTGGCGGGTAACATCCGCCCCGCCATGAGCATGCAGGGAGGCGCCGGAGAAGATCCCGACCGGGGGCGGCGCATCGGAAAATACGAGATCCTCACCCGACTCTCGATGGGAGGGATGGCGGAGCTGTTCCTCGCGTACACCTCCGGCCCCGGTGGCTTCCGCAAGTTCGTGGCGGTGAAGCAGATCCTCCCCGACATCAAGAAGGACGATCAGTTCGTCAAGATGTTCCTCGACGAGGCGCGCATCACCGCGGCCTTCTCGCACGCGAACATCGGACAGGTGTTCGACCTGGGGGAGGAGGACGGCGAGCTGTACCTCGCCATGGAGTTCCTGCCGGGCCAGAACCTGGAGCAGGTGGTGAAGATGGCGGCGCGGCGCAACTACACGCTGCCGCTGGGCTTCAGCGCGCGCGTGATGCGCGACACGTGCCTGGGCCTGCACTACGCCCACCACTTCATGGATCCGTCGGGCCGTCCCGTGGCGGTGGTGCACCGCGACGTGTCCCCGAAGAACGTGATGATCACCTACGACGGCGTCGTGAAGGTGATCGACTTCGGCATCGCCAAGGCGCGCGGCAAGCTGGGGCGCACGCAGGTGGGCACCGTGAAGGGGACCAGCGGGTACATGTCCCCGGAGCAGGTGCGCAACAAGGACCTGGACGGCCGCAGCGACCAGTTCTCCACGGGCGTGATGTTCCACGAACTGCTGACCGGTCAGCGCCTGTTCAACGCCCCGGGCGAGGCCGCCGTGATGATGCAGATCGTGGACGGGGAGATCCCCGCGCCGCGCTCGCTCAACGGTGCCGTGCCGGAGGCCCTGGAAGCGGTGGTGCTCAAGTCGCTGTCGCGCGACACCGCCCAGCGCTTCGGCACGTGCCGGGAGATGGCGCGCGCCATCGAGGCCACGCTGGGCTCCGAGCTGTTCGACGAAGACCAGATGGCCGCCGTCATGGGCGAGCTCTTCGAGGAGAAGCGCCAGAAGACGCGCACGCTCCTGGAGCTGGCCAGCCGCGCCGAGGACGCCCGCGTCAGCGAGGCCGCCGGCGCGCTCCAGGCGGAGGAGGGGAGTGTTCAGGCCGCCGCGGCGCCCACCGCGCAGGTGAAGTCGCCGCACGCGGAGGCCCCGCCCGCGGACACCGCGCAGTCTCCCAAGCCCACGCCCGCCCGCCGCGCCGCGACCGAGTCCGCGACGCCCGGCCCTCGCGCGACGCCGCGTCCCGCCGCGGACGCCATTGATGCCCGTGCGTCGCGTGTCAACACGCCCACCGTGACGCCACGAGCGCAGCGTCCCTCGGACGCGGCGCCCATTCCCCGCGTGGTGCGTCCTCCTCCGGACGCCGCCCGGCCCTCGCGCGCCCGTCCCGGCACGCGGCCCGAACCCGCCGAAGCCCGGGGCGCGTCCCAGCCCGAGGGGCTGATGGATCCGCCCAGCGAGCTCCAGACCCGGCGCTTTCCTGCCCGTCCCGCGCGCAACTCCGCCCGGGCCTCGCGTCACGCGGAAGAAGAGGGCGCCGAAGCGCCGCCCCCGGCCACCCCCGCCCGTGAAGGCTCCGGCTGGGGCATGCGCCTGTTCCTGCTCGTCCTCCTCGGCGGCGTGGCCTATCTGGCGACGCTCGAGCCCGTCCGCCGCGTGTTCATGCCGGCATACGAGTCCGCGAAGCAGTGGGTGCAGGCGGAGCTGGATCCGCCTCCGCCCGTGGACCCGGCCGCGAACGGGCAGTGGCCGCCCAAGCCCTCCGGTCCGCCTCCTGGATTCGCCCAGAAGACCGCCCCCGAGCCCGAGAAGGCGCCGGAGGTGGCGCCTTCGCCTCCATCCGAACCCGTGGTGGAGACAACGGCCGCCGACGCGAAGAAGGCGCCTGGGAGCAAGGGCAGCCACAAGGCCAGGCCGGCCGGCGCCAGCGCTGCGCCCGCCGTGGCGGAAAAGCCCGCGGTGGCGAAGGCGGAGACGCGCCCCGCGAAGCCCGAGGCCCCGGAGCCCATCACCACCGTCACGCAGGAGGCGAACCCGGAGGTGCTCGACACGTCCACCTCGAAGGGCGCCGCGAAGGCGGGCCTGGGCTGGCTCACGCTCTACACGGTGCCCAAGAACGCGGCCGTGTTCGACGGCGCCACGCAGCTGGGAACGTCTCCCTTGAGCAAGTTCCCGCTCCCCGTGGGCACCTACCGTCTGCGTGTGGTGGACCCGCAGGACCCCGGCGGAACGAGCAAGCTGTTGTCTGCTCCCATCCGTCCCGGTGAAGTGACGAAGCTGCAGATTCGACTGGCCGACCTCCCGGCCTACGCGGATTGACCGCCGTCCTTGACGCTCCTGGACCCCCTCACTAGGGTCCGCCGCGTTCCGCTTTCGCCTTCGACGCACTGCGAGAAGGACTCGCCAACATGTATTTCCAGGACCTCATCCTCACGCTCCAGAAGCACTGGGCCGACCAGGGATGCATCGTCACCCAGTCGTACGACACGGAAGTCGGCGCGGGCACGATGGCCCCGTACACGTTCCTGCGCGCGCTCGGTCCCGAGCCCTGGAACGTCGCCTACGTGCAGCCCTCGCGGCGCCCCGCCGACGGCCGCTTCGGTGAGAACCCGAACCGCCTGTTCCAGCACCACCAGTTCCAGGTCATCCTCAAGCCCGCCCCCAAGAACGTCCAGGAGCTGTACCTGGAGTCGCTCCGGAAGGTGGGGATGGATCCCCTGGAGCACGACATCCGCTTCGTCGAGGACGACTGGGAGTCCCCCACGCTGGGCGCCTGGGGCCTGGGCTGGGAGGTGTGGTGCGACGGGATGGAGGTGACGCAGTTCACCTACTTCCAGCAGTGCGGCGGCTTCGACTGCCGCCCCGTGGCCGCGGAGCTGACGTACGGGCTCGAGCGCCTGATCATGTACCTGCAGAACGTGGAGAACGTCTACGACATCGAGTGGGTCAAGGGCGTGAAGTACCGCGAGGTCTTCCACGCGAACGAAGTGGAGATGAGCAAGTACGCCCTCCACGAGTCCGACCCGCAGATGCTCTTCTCGCTGTTCGACGCGTACGAGAAGGAGTGCAAGCGGCTCATCGAGCGCCACCTGCCGCTGCCCGCGTACGACTACGCGCTGAAGTGCTCGCACACGTTCAACCTGCTGGACGCGCGCGGCGCCATCTCCGTCACCGAGCGCGCCAACTTCATCAAGCGCGTGCGTGACAACGCGCGCCTGTGCGCGGAGGGCTACCTGCAGATGCGCGAGCGTCTGGGCTACCCGCTGACGAAGACGCCGTGGACCGTGGGCGAGCAGCCGCCGGTGCTGGAGGGCAAGCCCGCCAGCGACTACTGGAAGACGGTGCAGCTCAACAAGCCGGTGGAGAAGAAGGAGAAGGCGGAGGTGTCCCGTGGCGCGTGATCTGCTGCTGGAGATTGGGTCCGAGGAGATCCCTGCGTCGTTCATCTTCCCCGCGCTGGAGGACCTGAAGCGCGTGCTCACCGAGCGCATGGCCGATGCCCGCCTGAAGCACGGCGCGGTGCGCACGTTCGGCACGCCGCGCCGGCTGGCCGTCTGGGTCCGCGACGTGGCGGACGCGGGCGAGGACATCACGAAGGAGGTCCTGGGCCCCAGCGCCAAGGCCGCCTTCGACGCGCAGGGCAAGCCCACCAAGGCGGCGGAGAAGTTCGCCGAAGGGCTCAAGCTGTCCGTGGACGCGCTCGGGCGCACCACCACGGCCAAGGGCGAGTACGTCTCCGCGCGCGTGGAGGAGAAGGGCCGTCCGGCGGAGGCCATCCTCCAGGACGCGGTGCACGCGGCGGTGCACGGCATCAACTTCAAGAAGTCCATGCGCTGGGGTGACGTGGACACGGCGTTCGCCCGCCCGGTGCAGTGGATGGTGGCGCTGCTGGGCGACACGGAGCTGCCGGTGGTGCTGGGCGACGTGAAGGCGGGCCGGACGACCTACGGCCACCGCTTCCTCGCGCCGGGCCCCATCGTGCTGAAGGCGCCGTCGGACTACGAGGCCGCGCTGGAGAAGGCGCACGTGGTGGCGGACATCGCGAAGCGCCGCGCGGAGCTGGTGCGCAGGGTGACCGCCGCGGCGAAGGCCGAGGGCGCGCAGCTGCTGGAGGACGAGGGGCTGGTGGACCAGGTGACGAACCTGGTGGAGCTGCCGAGCCCCGTGGTGGGCCGCTTCGAGGAGCGCCACCTGGACCTGCCGCCGGAGGTGCTGGTGCAGGAGATGAAGAGCCACCAGCGCTACTTCTCGCTGACGGACGCGAAGGGGAAGCTGCTGCCGCGCTTCATCGCCGTGTCCAATACGCCGGTGCGCGACGAGCAGCTGTCCCTGCGCGGCTACCAGCGCGTGCTGGCGGCGCGGCTCGCGGACGGGCGCTTCTTCTTCGACGAGGATCGCCGCGCCCCGCTGGCCGACCGCGTGGAGAAGCTGGGCCGCGTGGTGTGGCAGGGGCAGCTGGGCACGTACCTGGAGAAGGTGGAGCGCTTCCGCTCGCTGGCGCTCTGGCTGGCCCAGGCCACGGGCAGGGCAGGGGAGTCCGCCACGGTGGAGCGCGCCGCCACGCTGTCCAAGGCGGACCTCGTCACCGGCATGGTGGGCGAGTTCCCGGAGCTCCAGGGCGTGATGGGCCGCGAGTACGCGCGCGCGGGCGGCGAGCCCGAGGCGGTGGCCCTGGCCATCTTCGAGCACTACCTGCCCCGCGGCGCGGAGGACGCGCTGCCGTCGCAGGACGCGGGCGCGCTCATCGGCCTGGCGGACCGGCTGGACTCGCTGTGCGGCATCTTCGCCATCGGCAAGGCGCCGTCGGGCGCGGCGGATCCGTTCGCGCTGCGCCGCGCGTGTCTGTCCATCATCCGCATCGTGCTGGGGCGCGGCTACCGCTTCAGTCTGTCCGCCGCGGTGGACGAGGCGCTGCGCCTCCTGGCCCCCAAGCTGGCCAACGTGAAGCGCAAGCCGGGTGAGGCGGCCCCGCGCGAGCAGGTGCTGGAGTTCTTCCGCGGCCGCCTCAAGGCGCTGTGGGGCGAGCAGCACCGCACGGACGTCGTGGAGGCGGTGCTGGCCGTGGGCTTCGACGACCTGGTGGCGGCGAAGAAGCGCCTGGATGCCCTGAGCGTGCTCGTGGGCCATGCGGACTTCCAGCCGCTGGCCGCGGCGTTCAAGCGCGTGGTCAACATCGTGGAGAAGCAGGGCAAGGACGTGGCCGGCGGGCAGACCAACCCGCAGCGCTTCACGGACGAGCCGGAGAAGAACCTCCACACCGCCTTCACCCAGGCGCGCGCCAGGGTGGGCGAGCATGTGCGCGCGGACGACTTCGCCAGCGCGCTCAAGGAGATCACCAGCCTGAAGCCCGCCGTGGATACCTTCTTCGACAAGGTGATGGTGATGGCCGAGGACAAGGACCTGCGGGAAAACCGCATCCGGTTCCTCACGGAGATTGGCGCCCTGTTCAACCAGGTGGCGGACTTTTCCAAGATCCAGGCCGAGGCCTGACCGCCGCTTCACCGCCGGAGCGTGCCCGTTCCCCCTCCAGGGGAGCGGCGCACGCCTTCCGGACGGGGGTGGATGTCCGCGGGAGGGCGACCGGGAATAGCCATGGCCCTATTCAGTTGCCCGGGGCGGGGCGGCGTTCCTACACTCCGCCCCCCTCTGATGCGCCTCTACTTCCTGACTCCCGCGCTGCTGCTCCTCGGGGCGTGTTCGATTGAATCCGAACCGAACCCGCCTCCGTCCACCCGCTTCGTGTACCCCAGCGGGGTGGCGTTCTGGCGCCCTCCAGCGGCGGGCGGCCCGGCAGCGAGCAACGGCTACCTCTTCCTCGCGAACGCCAACTTCGACAACTGCTACGACTCCGGTTCGGTGATGGCGCTGAACCTGGAGGCGATGCGCACGCAACAGGACGGGCAGGCGGTCGCGCTGCCCCACCTGGGCAGCGCGCTCCCGGACTCCGCGCTCGCCTTCGAGGACCTGTCGTCCGCGCAGGAGTCGCTCGTGCAGATCCGCAGCTTCGCGGGCGAGCTGGGCCTGTGGGTGAACCCGGCGACCGGGCTGCCACGCCTGTTCGTGCCCTCGCGAGCGGAGGGGAACAACCTGAACGCCGTGGACGTGGGCCTGGAGGCTGGCGGCGCGCCCACGCTCACCTGCGTGCAGGGTGGCAAGGACTGCCGCAATGGCGCGCTGTCGCTCACGGATGACATCCCTTCGTCCCTCAGCGACGAGGGCCGCTCCGGCCTGCCGCGCGCCCCGTCGCCCATTGGCGTGACGGTGGATGACGCGAGCGGCAACCTGTACGTGACGCACTCGGAGGCGGCGGACTCGCCGGCGAAGTCCAGCAAGAACTTCGAGAGCTATCTGGCCACGGTGAAGCTGGACAACCCCACGCGGGACACGCTGGGCTTCATCCCGTTGTCGCCCAACGGCTTCGCCTACGGCGGCTCGGATTCGGTGACGGTGGGCGCGGGCTACCTCTACGTGACGGGCCGCAACTTCGTGGCCGGGGTCAACGGCACGGTGGCCGCCAACTTCGTGCTGCGGCTGGTGGACAAGAACGAGACCGGCATCATCCTGGAGCCTTCGCTGAAGTCGGTGTTCCGCATCCGCGAGGCGCGCGCGGCGCGCGTGGTGCCCCGGCCGGTGACGGCGGCGGAGCTGGCGGCGCGTCCGAACTTCGTGCGAGAGCGGCTCTACCTGCTGGCGCGCGGCCCCGACACGCTGCTCACCATCGACTTCGAGTACGACGCGGTCCCTGGCGCCGCCGCCACCCAGCCGTTCTTCCGGGTGGTGTCCGCGGTGCCCATGCCTGATGGCGTGAGCGACATGGAGCTCATCTCGCGCACGCCGGGTACGTCCAACGCGGACACCAACATCATCGCGGTGACGAGCACCGGCGACAGCGCGGTGTCCCTCTACGATGAGGCGCTCGGGCAGGTCGTGGCGCAGGTGCCGCTCGTCAACAACCTCAACCAGACCAGCAACCCGTCTCAGGCCTTCGGGCTGACGGTGGACAACCCCGCCGGGACGAACGCGGCGCGGATGTTCGTGACCAACTTCGGTGACAGCCAGGTGGCCATCGTGGACATCCCCGACCTGGCGCGTCCCCAGGACGCGCGGCTGGTGGCGAAGCTGGGCATCCAGCAGCAGCGCGATCCGAACCAGGGCACCAGCGTGTGCCAGGAGAACCGACCTTGAAGCGCGGCTTTCTTGCTGCCCTGTTGCTGAGCGGCGCGAGCCTCGCGCTCGCCTGCTCCAACACCACCTCCACCGCGGGCGCCGCCGGCCTTTCCGGCACGTACGACGTGGTGCTCTCCAACCAGCTCATCTTCGTCACCTCGCAGGACCGGGATGAGCTGCGGGTGCTGGACCTGGCGCGCTCGCCGCGTGAGTTCATCCCCGCGCCCAACCCGCTGGAGCCCCTGTCCATCCCCGTCATCGCGCGGCCGGACTCGCTCACCCGCGACGTGGGCTACGACGCCAACGGCAACGAGGTGTCGGGCCCGTACGTCTACGCGCGCAGCTCCGGCGGCCGCGGCATCTCCGTGGTGGCCGCGGACCGCGCGCGCCTCAACGAGGTGACGCGCCTGGCGACCGGCCAGCTCATCACGGCCTTCGCCGCGCACGCCCCCGTGGCGCCCGGCGCGCCCAGCGTCCTGTACTACGCGCTCCAGACACGCCCGGAGGCCGCCGAGCAGCTGTGCGGCCCCTTTGGGGGTGGGGTGGTGATGCGCCAGGACCTGCCCGGACCGGACGGCTTCGACGCGGCCGCGCTGCCCCCCGCGCTGCCTGTCTTCTGCCTCAAGCCGGCGGACACGGTGATGTCCATGATCTCGCTGCCCCCGCAGGAAAACGTGACGGACTCGCTGGTGGTCGCCATCCGCAACGTGTCCGGCACCAGCCGGCTCGTGCGCGTCGTGGCGGACGGGACCAACGTGGAGGTCGCCTACAAGCGGCCGCGCCCGGCGCCCTTCACGGTGCCCACGTACACGGACCTGGTGGACATCCCGGCGCGGCTCGTGGCCACGAACCCCATGTACGAAGTGCAGAAGGACAAGGTGAATGGGGCATGCCCGGCCGGTAGCACGGAGAGGCCTGTGAAGGCCGAGGACGGTACCATCACCTCGACGATCTGCATCGAGACCTGGCCCGCGGGCCGCTTCGTGTTCGCGGTGCTGGATGAGCTGACGTGCAACTCGTCGGACTGCGAGGGCGTCATCGCGCTCGACAACGTGCCGGATCCGTCGGTGGCGCCGTCCACGACGCCATCGCTCGCCCGCGACGTCACCGGCGCGCCCATGCTGACCCTGCGGCCGACCGCGGGCCTGCCCACGGGCCTCACCCTGGTCACGGGGCTCCAGGTCCGCGAGCTGCTGTCGGACGGCGTGGCCTACCTCACCACCATCCCGCTGCTGGGCATCATGCCGTCGTCCAGCGGGGAGATCACCCTGTTCCGCGCCGACGAGCGCCGCGCGTTCAACCTGGATCGCAATCCCGATCCCCAAAAGGGGCCGCTGGACGCGTCGGTGGCCTCGGACCTGCGCGACGGCACTGAGGTCTCCCGCACGGACCAGGCCCAGGGCGTCGTCGTGAACGAGCCGGGCTGCCCCCTGGTGAACGGGACGACCAACATCACCGCGTTCCTCTGCAACGGGACGGTGCCTGGCGGGACGTACCGCTTCGTCTACCAGGGCCTGCTGCCCGGACTCATCGGCCTCAGGCGCGACGTGACCCAGGAGGATCCGCCGCTCCTCATCGAAACGTCGCTGGCGATGGCGCGCGGGGTGGTGCCCGGGGACTCCATCGTGCTGGCCAACAACGCGGGCCCCTGCGCGGCGAGCATCCCCATCCTCCGCCTGGAGGACCAGGGCAATGGCCTGACGCGCCTCTATCCGGACCTGTCCAACCCGGCCGTCGTCGAGGCCGTGGCGCCGTGCGCGTCGTACCCCTCGTTCGACGTGCGCGCGGGCCCGAACGTGAAGCCCTTCGTGCTCTACGCGGGCCTGGAGAGCAGCGACACGTACGTGCAGCGGCTGGACGTGAACGAGCCGTACACGGTCTCCCGGTTCCTGGACTACTACTACCACCCGAACGACTTCGACCTGGGCCTGCCTTCGCCCACGTCGCCCACGAAGTACGTGCCGCCGCCGTTGACGCTCACGCTGACGCCGACCATCTGCGCGCCCAACACCGGGTGCCGGCTGGCGGCGGGGGACCGCTTCGTGGTGACGCTGCAGCCGCGCTTCCGCCGGTTCGTCTTCGGCGTGGATACCAGCTCGGCGAGCAACCTGTCGGTCTACACCCTGCCTTCATCGGTGGTCGCCGCGGACGTGGCGGGCTCCAGCCTGGCCTACGTCGCGTACCCCTCGGCGGACGGCATCCTCCAGGTGGCCCTGGAGTCGATCAGCGACAACGTGGACAACCTCACGTATCTCCGGGCGTTCCAGTAACTGGGCGCGCCCGGCCGGCTCTGCTATCGTTCCCCACGTCCAGCATTTCCCGAGCCAAGACCGATGATCGATCAGAACTCCCGTCCCGCACGCAAGGTCGGCATCGCCGAGCACCTGTGGGAGACGTACGAAGAGATGGCCCTGCAGATGGGGTCGGATCGCGACGCGCTCATCAACCAGGCGCTCTTCATGTTCGCGCGCCTCAACGGCTTCATCGAAGTGAGGACCAAGGGCGAGCCCGTCGTGGCGGCGGTGCCGGCCGCCGCGTCCGCCCCGGCCGCGCGTCCTGCCGCCGCGCCGGCTCCGGCCGCCGCCGCCAAGGGCGCTCCGCCGGTGCTGAGCCCCGCTCCGCCGCCCGCACGCCCCGCCGCGCGCAACGTGGACGAGCGCCCGTCCTCCAACGGGCTGGACAATGATCCGGTGCGCCGCGAGGTCGCCGAGCGCGTCCTGGAGACGGCCGCCGAGCTGGAGCGGCTCATCAAGGGCAAGAACGAGCCGCCCCCGCCCGCCGCGGACGACATGATCGAGGACGAGGAGGAGCCCCTGCCGGAGCAGGAGGAGCCGCCGCTCGACGACATGCAGGACGAGGCTCCCGAAGAGGCCGAAGAGGAGCCCATGGAGGAGGCGGACGAGGAGGAGGAGGGCGCCTCGCTCTACCTCGTCACCGAGTCCGGCGAGCAGGAGAAGATCGTCAAGGACCGCTACGTCATCGGCCGCGGCAAGCACTGCGACTTCGTCATCAACTCCGGCAAGGTGTCGCGCGAGCACGCCGTCATCGCCCGCGACGGCGGAGACTTCTACATCGAGGACCTCGGCTCCTCGAACGGGACCTGGTTCAACAAGCAGCGCATCAAGCGCCGCAAGGTTGAAGACGGGGACGAGTACTTCATCTGCAGCGAGAAGATCCGCCTCGTCATCCACTGACGCCGGGATGACGCAGGGCCCCACGGCGCGATGCTCCTGTTCAGGAATTGACGGGCTCCGGGCCTCCATTGTTTGATGGGGGTCGCCTGCTTCCCATGGAAGCAGGTGTCGAATGACACCTGTTCAGCTCGCGCTTTGGACGATTCTGGGAGTGGCCCTGGTGATCTCGGTGGTGACCGACGTTCTGCGCCGGCTCATCCCGAACGCCGTGACCTATCCGCTCATCGTGCTGGGGCTCGGGCTGCGCGGTGTGTCCGAGGGGATGGGCGGGCTGGAGTCGGGGTGGGTGAGCGGGCTCGTGGCGGGCGCGGGACTCGCGCTGCTGCTGGTGCCGGGTGCGCTGCGCGGGCGCATGGGGTGGGGTGACGTCAAGCTGATGGCGGGGGTGGGCTGCGTGTTGGGCTTTCCCACGGTGCTCGCGGCGGCGGCCTTCATCTCGCTCACGGGCGCGCTGCAGGCCATCGTCACGCTGCTGTGGCAGGGGGCCGTCTGGGACACGCTGGCGGCGGTGGCCCGCCGCTGGGCGGTGCGGATGAAATGGATGCGGGAGGAAACCTCGCCCGCTCCCGCGCGACACATCCCCTACGGCGTCTCCATCGCGCTTGGGACTTTCTGGGCCATGTGGTGGCAGCAACAACATCTGGGATAGCGCGCCGTCAGGCCGGGCGCGCGTACGCAAGAAGGGGATTCACACGATGTCCACTCGCTTCACGCAAGCCCTGGCGCTCGGCGCCGTCGTCACGGTGGTTGCCAGCGCTCCCGCCCAGGCCCAGGAGGGCAGCTCCGTCGCCCTGGGCGTGGGTACCCAGAAGGTGCTCACCATTCCCGGCCTCAGCCGCGTCGCGCTGGGTGATCCTTCCATCGCCGAGGTGAAGACGCTCGGCACCGGCCAGCTGCTCGTCACCGGCAACCAGGAAGGCAAGACGACGCTGCTCGTCTGGAAGTCCTCGGGTCAGCGCATCAGCTACCTGGTGACGGTCCGCAAGCAGGACCCCAACGAGGTCATCTCCGAGATCAAGCGCCTGCTGGGTGAAATCGAAGGCGTGTCCGTGCGCATGGTGGGCGACCGCATCTACCTGGACGGTCAGGCCTACACCACGCAGGACGCGGACCGCATCGAGCAGGTGGTCAGCCTGTATCCGAACGTGAAGTCGTTCGTGAAGATCGCCCCCAACGCCAAGAAGCTGGTGGCGCAGAACCTGAACGCGGCCTTCCAGAAGGCGGGCCTGAAGAACGTCCAGGCCAACGTGGTGGGCGCGACCATCTTCCTGGAGGGCTCCGTGGAGAGCCAGCAGGACCTCCAGAAGGCGGAGCTGATCACCAAGGCCATCGGTGAGAAGGTGGAGAACCTGCTCGTCGTCGGCATCAAGCGGATGATCCTCTCCGAGGTCCAGTTCGTCGAAATCCGCCGCAACAGCCGCGACCGCTACGGCATCAAGTACCCCACGGACATCACGGGGCGCCTGACGGCCACCGCGAACCTCCAGAAGGCGCTCCTGCCGGGTGGGGACGCGACGTCCGCCCTCACGCTGTCCGGGGTGGGCAACTCGGACCTGAGCATCGGGTTCCAGGCCAACGACGGCTACGGCCGCCTGCTGGCGCAGCCCAAGCTGGTGTGCGCGAGCGGTGAGAAGGCGGAGTTCCTCGCCGGCGGCGAGGTGCCCATCCCCCTCATCACCAACACGCAGTTCACGGTGGAGTACAAGCCCTACGGCGTCATCCTGAACATCCGCCCCACCGCGGACCGCAACGGCAACATCCAGACGGAGGTGGAGGCGGAGGCCTCTGAAATCGACACCTCCGTGTCGGTGTCCTTCGGTGGTTCGTCCGCCATCCCCGGCTTCCGCACGCGCAAGGTCAAGACGAACGTCACCGTGCGCCACGGTGAGACCATCGTGCTGTCGGGCGTGTTCAGCCACGACGAGCAGAAGGCCGTCGCGAAGCTGCCGGGCCTGGGGCACATCCCCATCGTGGGCGAGCTGTTCAAGAACCGCGCGTTCGACTCCACCAAGCGCGAGCTGGTGATCTTCGTCACCCCGCGCATCGTGAACCCGGACTCGGACAAGGTCCGCAGCATCATCGAGGACGTGAAGACCCGCTACAAGCAGGCCCGCTCCGAGGTGAACTTCAACATCTTCGACTGACGGCCCTCGCGCCATCACGTCGGATCCGGTCCGGGCCGGCCCCGCCCCTGTTTCAGAGGGGGAGGGTGCCGGCCCGTCCGCTACCGGGCAGCAGGCGGGCGAGCGTCGCAGGAGTCTTTGAGGTCGTAGGAGGGCTTGGTAGCATCCCGAGCCATGTTTCTCATCACGCTGACGGAGAAGGGCGGCGGCTCGGAGCAGCGGGAGTTTCCCAAGAACGAGATCACGATCGGCCGGCTCGCTGGCAACGACATCGTGCTCGCCAAGGGCAACGTCTCCAAGACGCACTCCCGCATCGTCGAGAAGGACGGTCGCTTCATCATCGTGGACATGAAGTCCACGAACGGCACCTTCGTGAACGGCAAGAAGATCGCCGGGCCCATGGTGCTCAAGCCCACCGACCAGGTCTCCATCGGCGACTACATCCTCAACGTGGAGGCGCTGGAGGACGCGCCCGCGGATGAGCCCGTCGACGAGGGCTACGACGACGAGCAGGGCGAGGAGGCCTACGAGGAAGAGGCCTACGAAGAAGAGGAGGCCTACGAGGAGGAGCCCGCTCCCGCCCCCGCGGCCCCCAGCCGCATGCCCGCGTCCATGGCCGCCGCCATGGCCAAGAACAAGCGCAAGGTGGACCCCCGGCTGGAGCGCTACTCGCGGCTCCAGAAGGAGATCCACGACCGGCTCATCGAGTACCTGGACCTGCGCCGCATGGACATGGACCGGCTCGGGGACGAGGAGCTCTGGCGCCGCACCGAGAAGGCCATCCGGGACATCATCGACCAGATGGAGGCGGACCAGGAGCTGCCCGGCGACGTGGACCGGGAGGAGCTGCTCACCGACGTCATCAACGAGGCGCTGGGCCTGGGGCCCCTGGAGGCGTTCCTCGCGTCGGAAGAGATCAGCGAGATCATGGTGAACCACGCCAACCAGATCTACATCGAGCGCAAGGGCAAGCTGACGCTGTCGGAGAAGACGTTCTCCTCCAACCAGGCGGTGCTCGGCGTCATCGAGCGCATCGTGGCGCCCATTGGCCGGCGCATCGACGAGTCCAGCCCGCTGGTGGACGCGCGCCTGAAGGACGGCAGCCGCGTGAATGCCATCATCCCGCCGCTGGCGCTCAAGGGCCCCTGCATCACCATCCGCAAGTTCAAGAAGGACGCGCTGAAGATCCAGGACCTCATCAAGTACAAGACCATCACCGCGCAGATGGCCGAGTTCCTGGAGATGTGCGTGACGGCCCGGCGCAACATCGTCATCTCCGGCGGCACGGGCTCCGGGAAGACGACGACGCTGAACATCATCAGCTCCTTCATCCCGGAGGGTGAGCGCATCGTCACGGTGGAGGACGCCGCGGAGCTGCAGCTGCCTCAGGAGCACTGGGTGCAGCTGGAGAGCCGCCCGCCCAACCTGGAAGGCAAGGGCGCCATCACCATCCGCGACCTGGTGAAGAACTGCCTGCGCATGCGGCCGGACCGCATCGTGGTGGGTGAGTGCCGCTCCGGCGAGACGCTGGACATGCTCCAGGCCATGAACACCGGCCACGACGGTTCGCTCACCACGCTGCACGCGAACACGCCGCGCGACGCCATCGCCCGGCTGGAGACGATGGTGCTCATGTCCGGCATGGAGCTGCCGGTGAAGGCCATCCGCGAGCAGATCTCCAGCGCCGTGCACCTCATCGTGCAGCAGACGCGCTTCTCCGACGGGACGCGCAAGATCTGCTTCATCACGGAGGTGTCCGGCATGGAGGTCGACATCGTGACCCTCCAGGACATCTTCTATTACAAGCAGGACGGTTTCACGGAGGACCACAAGGTGCGAGGGCGCTTCGTGGCTTCGGGCTTCGTGCCGAAGTTCTACGACGAGCTTCAGCGCAAGGGCATCCCCGTGAACATGAGCATCTTCCGCGAGGACTGACGCGCCCATGGCAACCCTGGTCGTCCGTCACCCTGACGGCACTGAGCACGAGCACGAAATCACGGGCGAGCTGAAGATTGGCCGCCAGCAGGGCAATGACCTCGTCCTCACGGAGGGCGGCGTGTCGCGGCAGCACGCGCGCCTCTACGTGGAGGGCGGCACCGTCTACGTGGAGGACGGGGGCAGCCAGAACGGCACCTTCGTGGACGGCGAGCGCATCCAGGGGCCCACGGCGCTGACGCCGGCCTCGCAGGTGCTCCTGGGAGACTACGAGCTCAAGCTCAAGGGCGGCGCCCGGAGCACCGGTGGACGCCGCGCGGCGACGGCCGCGCCCCCGGACCCCGCGACGCTCTCGGACGCGCCCGTGCGGGGCACGCGGGCCATGCCCAGCATCCGCGCCAAGGCCACGCAGAACGGCGCGGCGAAGCCCGAGGGGGCGCTCGCGAGGCGTCCGCCCTCGCGGCCCCAGCGGGCGGGTGGCGCGGAGGCGGACCCGGGTGCCGGCTCGGGTCCGGTGCTCAAGGGCATGACGGGGCCGTGGGCGGGCAAGTCGTATCCCATCCAGGGCACGCTGCTCGTGGGCCGGGCGCCTCCGGCGGCGGTCATCCTGGATGACGACTCCGTGAGCCGGAAGCACGCCGAGGTGAAGCGCGAGGGCAGCGCCGTGCTCGCGCGCGACCTGGGCAGCGCCAACGGCACGCTGCTCAACGGGGAGCTCCTGGGTGAGGAGTTCGTGGATCTGCAGGCCGGGGACGTCCTCCAGTTCGGCGTGGTGGAGATGACCTTCGAGGCCGCGGAAACGCCCGCGCGCCGTCCCGGGGCGGGTGCGCCTCCGCCACGTCGCGGTGGGGGCCGGGGCGCGCCCGCGGCGGACAACAAGCGCAAGATGCTGGTGGTCGCGGGTGGCGTGGTGGCGCTGCTGGCGGTGGCGGCGGTGGTGAAGTCGTCCATCGGGCCGGCGCACAAGGCCCAGAAGGCCGCTCCGGCCGCGCCGTTGGATCCCGCGCAGCAGGTGCAGGAGCTGCTCAGCGAGTGCCGCTCCTACTCCTCCAACGAGATGGGTGCTCCCGACTGGGCCCGCGCGGAGAAGGCGTGCGACCAGGCGCTGGACATGGACCCCATCAACGCCGAGGCGAACACCCTCGTGCGGCGCATCAAGATGGAGAAGGAGGCCTTCGATAACTTCGAGGCCGCGAAGAAGTCCATCGAGCTCAACCGCGAGCAGCAGGCGCTGGAGCTGCTGCGCAAGATTCCGAAGGAGAGCGAGTACTTCCGCCGCGCGCGCTCCAAGGCCAAGGAGACGGCCGAACGGTTCGTGGAGCGCGCGAAGGATGACTGCAAGCGCTATCTGGGCAACTCGCAGTGGGGCCCGGCGGTGCAGCGCTGCCAGCAGTACATGGAGGTGTGGTGCCAGAAGCAGAGCAAGGAGGACCTGGAGCCGCCCATTGGCCAGTCGCTCCGCCTGGAGGGCCCCCTGCGCAGGAACGAGTGGCGCCCCAAGGACGCCATGTTCGTGAAGTTCCTCGTGGCCCGCACGCGGGTGGACCGCAATGCCGGGCCGTGGACGTGCCCGGTGAGCGACATCCTGCAGGATGAAGGTCTGGGCGTGGATCAGACCACCGAGGTGCGCGCCATGTTCACCAAGCGCTACGCCCCCAAGCTCATCCAGGAGGCGATGGTGGACTACTGGAACGGCCGAGGCAGCGAGGCCATGGCGACGTTGCAGAAGCTGCGCTCGAAGGAAGATCAGGCGCAGTACCACCAGCTCGCGGACGACCTCCTCCGTGACGTGTCCAACGTGGACCAGCTGTTCAAGACGGGCGAGAGCGCGCTCACCAATGACGATCCCGAGCGCGCCGTCGGCCCGTTCAAGGAAGCGCTGGCGACGGACAAGCGCATCATGGCGGAGCTGGCGGAGTCGCACCTGTCCTTCTACCGCAAGAACATGTTCCAGGACCTGGCGGCCTCGGCCTACCTGCGCGGCAAGCACTTCGCCGACCGCGAGGACCGCCGGCGGGGCTGCCGCATCTGGAAGCTGGGCTTCGACTTCTACAAGGGCAACACGAACCTGAACCGCGTGGTGGCCTTCTGCTCCACGCAGGCGCAGAACGCGTTGAACAACGTGGGCAGCTGTCCGGACCTGGCGGCGGTGGAGGACTACGCCGTGCCAGGTGACGGCATCGCCGAGCAGGTGGCCGCGAAGAAGGCCGAGCTGAAGTGCCGCTGAGCGGCGCTCCGGTGCGGGGCTTCATGGACAGGGGGCGGGAGGCGCGCTAGGGACGGGGGATGGCCGACACCAGCCCCCCGCGCCCCGAGCGCCGCCTGGCGCTCTTCGACGCCTCCGGTTTCATCTTCCGCGCCTACCACGCCATCCCTCCGCTCACGACGAGCAAGGGGGTGCCCACCAACGCGGTGCTGGGCTTCACCCGCATGGTGCTCAAGGCCCTGCAGGAGCTGAAGCCCACGCACGTGGCGCTCGCGTTCGACAAGTCCGGCCGCGTGGAGCGCCAGAAGATAGACCCCACGTACAAGGCGAACCGCAAGGCGCCGCCGGAGGACCTGACGCCCCAGTTCCCGCTCATCCGCAAGGTGGGGGACGTGCTGAACCTGCCCTCGCTAGACGCGGAGGGCTGGGAGGCGGACGACGTCATCGGCACGCTGGCGATGCAGGCGAAGGCGGAGGGGTACCAGGTCCTGGTCATCACCAGCGACAAGGACTTCATGCAGATCGTCGACGAGGACATCACCCTCTTCGACCCCGCGAAGAACAAGCGCATCGCCATTGCGGACGTGCAGGAGAAGATGGGCATCCTGCCCAAGCAGGTGCGCGACTTCCTCGCTCTGGTGGGCGACGCGGTGGACAACGTCGCCAAGGTGCCGGGCGTGGGCGACAAGACGGCGGTGGAGCTGCTCCACCAGTTCGGCGACGTGGAGACGCTGCTCTCGCGCGTCGAAGAGGTGAAGAAGCCGAAGATCCGCGCGGCGCTGGAGGCCCACCGCGAGAGCCTGCTGCGCGCCAAGCAGCTGGTCACCTTCAACACCGGGCTGCCGCTGGGCGTGAAGCTGGACGACCTGGTGCGCCGCGCTCCGGACGCCACGCGCGCCCGGGACCTGTTCACGGAGCTGGAGTTCTTCGCGCTGCTGCGCGACCTGCCCGCGGAGGAGGCACCGGCCCGTGCGGACGTGGCGCCGCTCGCGGTCACCACCACGCTTGTCACCACCGAGGCGGAGGTGAAGGCGCTGGCGGACGCGGCGAAGGCCGCCGGGGCCGTCACCCTGGTGCCCGCCTACGAGGGCATGCCCTTCGCGGCGCCGCTGGTGGGCCTGGGCGTGGCGCTGCCGGACGGCTCCACGCGCTACGTGCCGCTGCGGCACCAGCAGCTGGGCGCGACACAGGTGCCGGTGGCGGCCTTCGCGGCGGCCATGAAGGACGTGCTCGCGGACGCGGCGGTGAAGAAGGGCGGCCACGACCTCAAGGCGCTCACGCTGGTGCTGGCCAACGAGGGGCTGACGCTGGAGGGCGCGCACGACGACGTGGAGCTCCTGAGCTACCTGCTCAACCCGTCGCGCCGGGAGCATGCGCTGGCGGACCTGACGCGCGAGCGGCTGCGCTCGGAGCTGCCCGCGCTGCCCGCGTCGGTGGAGGGCAAGAAGGGCCGCGCGCTGGCGGACCACGGACCGGAGGAGGTGGCCGCGGCGTACGCGGTGCGCGCGGACGCGGCGCGGAGGCTGGCGCCGGAACTGTGGAAGGAGCTGGAGCTGGGCGGGCTTTCGGAGCTGGCGCGCACGCTGGAGCTGCCGCTGTTGCCCGTGCTCGCGCGCATGGAACGCGAGGGCGTGAAGCTGGACGTGGCGGAGCTGGGGCGCACGTCCGAGCGCGTGGACGTGGAGGTGAAGGCGAAGGAGGCCGAGTGCCACCAGGCCGCGGGCCACGCCTTCAACCTGGGCTCCAACCCGCAGCTGGCGCAGGTGCTCTACGAGGAGCAGAAGCTGCCCATCCTCAAGCGCGGCAAGACGGGCCCGTCCACGGACCAGGAGGTGCTGGAGAAGCTGGCGGAGGAGCACAACAGCGTGCTCGCGCGCGCGCTCATCGAGTACCGCGGCCTGTCCAAGCTCAAGAGCACCTACCTGGACACGCTGCCCACGCTGGTCGCGAAGGACGGTCGCATCCACACCACGTACCACCAGGCGGCCACCGCCACCGGCCGGCTGTCCTCGTCCGACCCGAACCTGCAGAACATCCCCATCCGCACCGAGCTGGGCCGGGAGATCCGCCGCGCCTTCGTGGCGGACGCGGGGCACCAGCTGGTGAGCGCGGACTACTCGCAGATTGAGCTGCGGCTCCTGGCGCACATCGCGGAGGACCCGGTGCTCATCGAGGCCTTCCGCAACGACGAGGACATCCACAGCCGCACGGCGGCCGAAATCTTCGGCGTGGACCCCAAGGACGTGGACCGCGAGCAGCGCCGCGTGGCGAAGACGGTGAACTTCGGCATCGCGTACGGCCTGTCCGCGCACGGCCTGTCCACGCGCCTGGGCATCTCCCAGGAGAACGCGCGCGACGTCATCGAGCGGTACTTCACCCGGTACGCGGGCATCCGCCAGTACCTGGAGGACACCGTGGAGAAGGCGCGCAAGGTGGGCTACGTGGAGACGCTCTACGGGCGCCGCCGCCTGATGGGGGATCTGCTCTCCAAGAACCGCGGCGTGGCCCAGGCCGCCGAGCGCGCCGCCATCAACATGCCCATCCAGGGCACCGCCGCGGACCTGATGAAGAAGGCCATGCTGGCCGTGGACGCCGCGCTCCGGGCGCAGAAGCTGAAGACGCGCGTGCTCCTCCAGGTGCACGACGAGCTGCTCTTCGAGGCGCCGGACGCGGAGGTGGAGGCCGTGAAGGCCCTGGCCGTGAAGAGCATGGCCTCCGTCGCCGAGCTGAAGGTGCCGCTCAAGGTGGAAGTGGGCGCGGGGAAGAGCTGGGCGGACGCGCACTGAGCAAAAAAATGCGGGAGAGCGCCCACCCCCGTAGGCGCCCTCCCGCTGCCCCATCCCCATTCCCCCCGACAAAACATGCCGATCCGTCCGACCGGCGGAGCGCGCGGACCCCCATCCACGCGTTCCGGCGTTCGACTGTGTGCGGCTCACCGCTCCCCCGAGCAGGAACACGCACCCTCAAGGCGCATCACGGACCCCCATCCGCGACAGCGCTCCCTCCCGCCAGCCCCCGGACCCTTCCTCAGTGAGGAGTGTCAAGCCGGACGGATCGGCAAACCCTTGCAGCCAAACCCTGGCGCCTCCTGCGCGCCGCAATCCCAGTGCGTGGGATTCAAACTCAATGCATGGCGGACCGCTCGTCGCGGCGGCCCATGGGGGGCCGGCGCGCGTGAGAAGGCCGCTCGAAGTACTCCACCACCAGGCCGCCAAAGGGCACCCGGGGACCATCCGCCTTCGAGTCCGCCATCCGCTGGAGCAGCGCCACCGCGCTGTCCACGGCCTCGTCGAGCGCCTGGTTGATGCGCTGGCGCTCCGCGTCCCCACCGCCCAGCACCTCCAGGGCGTCCACCAGGCACCGCCGCAGCAGTGCGAACTCGTCGTGCAGGGCCCGAGCGCCACGCTCCGGCGCCAGGCGCAGCACCGCGCGGGTGCGGCTCCAGGGGCTGGACTCCACGCCCTCCAGCGTCAGCCCCAGCTCCCGGACGAAGGGCTCCACCAGCCCGTCCAGCAGGCTGGGTCCGGGAACGCCCTGGCCCTCGTGCGCCGCCAGCCGCATCCGCCGCCACAGCGCCGCGATGCGCTCCGGCTGCTTGCTGAAGACCCGGGCCGCCCCGGCCTTCTTCCGTCCGCGCTCCGCCGCCATGTCCGTTGTCGTCCGCATCGCGAACAAAGGCATAGCAAGCGCTTTGCCAACGCCAGACGTGTACTGGAGCCCAATGAATCCGCCCATTTGGGCAAGAGGCCAGCCCTGAAGGGAGGGCGGAGGACGTAAATCCTACGGGGCGGATGTTGAAAGGCTGGGGGTAGGGGAAGTTCCTTCCCTGCCTGGGAACCTCGCGCCTCTCAGTGGAGCGTTGGCTTGGGCGGGCGGCCCGACGAGGCCTCGCCGTCCAGCTCGTATTCGCCGCTGGAGGACTCCGGCTCCTCGTCCTCCGCTTCCGCGTCCTCCGGCAGACCCGCGCCCGACTCCAGGGCTTCCGGCGCACCCTCCAGGGCCTCCGGCTGGCTGGGAGCGGACGGGGTGGGCGGGGCCGGCGTGGTGGCGCCGGGCCATTCCGGCCAGGGGAGGGCAGGGGACAGCGGCTCGGTGCCGTCCACGGCGACGGGGCCCGCCGCGCGTGCGGCGGCGAGCAGGCGCAGCGCGGCGTCCTCGGCGGCGTCCTCCGCGGCCAGCTCCGTCATGCGCGCGGCCTTCTGCCGCATGCGGCGCACGAAGGCGGCCACGCACAGCACGGAGGCCGTGAGCCACAGGAGCGCGGAGCTGGTGGTGAGGGGCAGCCAGCCGTAACGGGCCGCGAGCCCCTCGCGCCAGTCCTGCTCCTCCAGCAGCAGCGATGAATGGAAGGCCTTGCCGAAGGCCTGCTCGAAGGGCTCGCCCGCGCGCACGCCGTCCACCAGCTGGCCCATGGCGCGTGAGCCGTGCTTGCCGGTGAGGAAGGCCACGAAGGCGGCGCTCTGCGCGTAGGCGATTTCGACGTCCGCGGGCACGTCCGGCCAGTCGTCGGACAGGTCCTCGAAGTGGAAGACGCGCTCCTGCGTCACCGCGCGGAAGAGGGCGCTGTAGTGGGCGACGGAGAAGCGCTCGTCGGTGAGGTTCTGCGCGACGCCCTCCTGGAACCACCGTGGCCAGCCATTCGCCAGCTGGCCCAACGCCACGTGCGCCAGCTCATGCCTCAGCGTGGTGGGCCCCTCCGCGTCGTTCAGGCTCAGCGCGTCCAGCAGGATGATCTGATGCCCGGGGTAGGCGAGCGCCACGGCCCAGCCCGGGGGCTTGCCGCCGGGGAGCGCCAGCGCCTCGAACTCCTGGCGGCCCACGCCCAGGCGGATCTCCGTGGTGCCCGGCCAGTCGCGCCCGAGCATCGCGCCGAAGGCGTCACGCACGCCCTCGATCTGCCCGGCCAGCGCCTTGGCCGCGCCCGCCGCCTTCGCGGTGTGCAGGATGACGAAGCGCTGCGTCTTCAGCTCACCCGCGATGAGGGAGGGGCGGGCGTGCGGTACGAGCGCACTGTCGGTGACGACGGCCTCCGTGGCGTGGATGCCGCGCGGACCCTCCTCTTGCGCGAACACGCCCGGTGAGGCCAGCAGCAGCAGCAGGAAGGCAAACAGGCGGAGCATGCGTGGCCTCACGGTCCACCAGAGATAACAGCCTCGACCGCCGCCGCATCAACCCCCTCCACTTTCAATCGCTTACGGCGCGACGTGTCACCCGCCACGAGTGTCACCTGGCGACGGGGCACACGCAGCCTTTTGGCGATGAATTCCACCAGGGCCGCATTCGCCTCCCCATCCACGGGCGGCGCGGCGAGTTGGATCTTCAGCTGGCCGTCATGCTCGCCCACCACCTGGGTGCGGGACGCGCGCGGCTGGACGAGCACCGTCAGCTCCACCCCGGCGGGTACGGCTTTGAGCCAGGGGGCGGGCATGCGCGGGCGCTAGTCGTTGGAGGTGGCCTTCTTCTGCGACAGGAACGCGACGTTGTCCTCCACGCGCGCGTAGTCCCGGTCCGCGAAGGTGGGCGCGGCGAAGGTCTCCAGCAGCTTGCGGTGGGCCTCCACCACCGAGCGCACCTGCGACTCGAACTGGGTGCGCTGCCGCTTGAGCTCGTTGATGTCCTCCACCACCTGCACCAGCCGCTGGTGCGCGCCATGGACGATCTTCTCCGCCTGGTGCTCCGCGTCCGCGATGATGATCTCCGCTTCCTTCTTCGCGGCGTCCTTCAGGTCCTCGCTGATGCGCTGGGCGGTGACCATCGTCTCCTGGAGGGTGCGCTCACGCTCCTGGTGCTGCTCGAGCCGCGCCTGCGTGCGCTTCAGCTCCTCCTTGAGCGCGATGTTCTCCTTCACCACCTCCTCGAACTCGCCGGCGATGAGCTCCAGGTACGCGCCCACTTCGGGACGCGCGAAGCCGCGCATCACCGTCTCGAAGCGCTTCTGCCGGATGTCGAGGGGGGTGATCTTCATGCGCCTCAGTCTAACCCATACACGCGCGCACTCCAGGAATCGGCCCGGGGCCCGGGCCCGGGCGCCGCGCCGTCATGTCTGGCGGGAGGGCAGGCGGGCAGGCGTGTTTCAGGGGGCGGCGGCCGGGGCGGCCTCCCACTGCGATGCCACCGAGCGCGCGGCGTTCTGCACCGCGTACCCCACGCGGCTGTCGGCGGCCACGTCCTGCACCACCCGGCGGGCGGTGGGGGTGCGCTGGTAGAGCAGCCCTCCCAGCGCCTGGATCTTCAGCGCGTCCGGCAGGCGCGGGTGGCGCACGACGTTGCCCAATATCTCCTCCGCGCGGCGGTGCTGGAACAGGGTCACCGCGCGCAGCGCGGCCTGCTGGATGCGCGGGTTCGGGTCCCAGATGAACGCGGCCAGCGGGTCCAGGGCGCGCGGGTCGCCCAGCAGCGCCAGGTCTTCAATCGCGAGCGCGCGAATCTCCTCTGGAGCGGGCTCCGCCGCCCACAGCAGGCCCCTCAGGAGGGCCACGTCCTGCGTGCTGCCGTCCGCCGGGGGCCGGGCGGGGGCCGCGGCCGCGGGGGCCTTGTCGGCCTTGAGGGAGGTCCTGGGCGCCGAGGCCGGAGGGGCTGAAGCGGGGGCCTGGGCGTGCGCGGCGGCGGTCAACAGCAGGGCGGCGGCGAGGAGCGGTCGCATGGCGCCGTTCTACCCGAAACCCGGGAGGCCCGGCAGCGAGCTGGGGCCACCCCCGGGTCGCGCGCGACATTTTCTTGACGGGATCCGCCGCTGTGGGAGTTTGCCGGTGCTACAGGCGTGTTGCGAACGGAGGTCCGAGTCACCATGGGTGCGGCGGTCGCGAGCTGGCAGACACTGGAGAACGTCACGGTGGAGTGCACCCACTGCGGCGTGATGATGACGCTCCAGCCCGGGAGCCGGGTGAAGTACTACCGGTGCGGTTCGTGCCACCGCTGGGTGTCCAGCACCTACAGCGAGGTCTTCCGCGCGGACGCGAAGATGCGCACGCACCCGGTGAAGGACACCGCGGACGCGGACGCGCGCTTCGTGGAGGTGAAGGACCGGCTGGACAAGTGGCTCACCGCCGTCCAGGAGCAGTGCCCGTACCAGACCCTGGGCGTGTCGCCCCTGGATTCGCCGGACGTGATTCGCGCGCGCTTCCACGCGCTGGCGCTGGAGCGGCACCCGGACCGGGGCGGCTCCGCGGAGCAGATGCGCGAGGTCAACGACGCCTACGAGCGCATCCTCAAGCACCGTCAGCGCAAGCGGCTGGAGGCCATGGCGTCCGGCGCGCCCGCGCGCGCCACCGCCTCCGTCCTGCCCGCGCGCAGCAGGTAGAGCCAGAAGAGCACTCCCAGCGACAGGCCCAGCCCCACCTTGGCCCAGGTGGGGAACAGGTGGCCCGGGGAGATGAAGCCCTCCACCCCGCCGATGCATGCGAGGAAGGGCGCGCAGCCCACCACCAGCTTCACGGCTTCACGCCCGCGCGCCTGAAGCGCCTGCGCGCGCGGCAATTCTCCGGGGTCGATGAGCGCCTGGCCCACCATCAGCCCCGCGCCCCCCGCGATGACGATGATGGACAGCTCCACCGGCCCGTGCGCGGCGATGAAGTCCAGGAAGCCCGCCGTCATGCCCTCGCGGAAGCACAGCGCGCCCACCGCGCCAATGAGCACGCCGTTGTTCACGAGCGTGAAGATGGGCCCCACGCCCAGGAGGATGCCGGACGCGAACGCGAACAGCGTGACCGTGAGGTTGTTGGTCGCGATGCCGGACGCCACGGCGTTGGGCGGCGCCACGGACAGCAGATCATCCGTCCACATGCGCCCCTGCGCCACGTAGCGGCGCACGCCCTCCGGCACCAGCAGCTCCGCGCCGCGCGGCTCCAGCGTCACCACCAGCGCGCCCAGCAGCAGGCCCAGCACCAGCAGGCCCGCGCTCACGCCCACGAAGCGCGCCTCGCGGCGCAGGGTGGCGGGGAAATCCCTGCGGAAGAAGTCGCGCGTGGAGGCCCAGCGCTCGCGCGGCGGCTGGTAGATGGCGCCATACGCCTGCGCGCACAGCTGGTTGAGGAAGCGGTGCGCGTCCGTGCCCGGGTAGAACGTCTGCGCCTGCGCCAGGTCCGCGGCCGCGCGCCGGTAGAGCGTGTCCAGCGTGCGCAGGTCCGCGAGGCCCAGCCGGCCCGCGCGCTGGCGCGTCAGGAGCGCCTGGAGCGCGTCCCAGTCCGGGCGGCGCCGCGTGACGAAGGTGGGAAGCGGCACGGCCATGTCAGTGGACCGCCTTCGCGCGCGTGCGCAGGAAGGACTCCGTGGCCTCAGGGGACTGGAGCACCCGCGCGCGCTCCTCGTCCGTCAGGGCCGCGCCCACGCGGTCCACCAGCCGGGTGCCCAGCCGCCGCCGCACCTCCGGCTCCAGGCCGGGCGCGCGCGCGAGGAACGCCAGCACCAGCTCCACGTCCTCCGTGTTCAAGGGCCGCTGCACGGCGGCGCCCGTCGCCGGCGTCACCGCGGGCGCCGCGTCCGTCGTGGGGCCTTGCGTGTACTTGTCCAGGTCGATGGCCTCCTCGCGCACCAGCACCGTGCCGGCGAGCAGGTCCCCCAGCCGGCGGTGCCGCGAGTCCAGCAGCATGGTGATGCATCCCGTTGCGTAGAGCACCGGCAGGAAGTCGACCGCACGACACAGGTTCCTCACCGCGCTTTCATAGAAGCCCACCGGCGCGCCATCGTCGCGCACCACCCGGATGCGCAGCGCGCGCTTGCCCGGTGTCTGTCCATGGAAGAAGACCTCCGCCAGCGTCCAGTACAGCCATTGCGTGGCGAAGAGGCCCACCGCCAGCAATGTCTGCGTGAGCCCCGACAGCCCCTGGAAGGCTCCCAGCACGTCGGACACCAGCAGGGTGATGACGAAGTAGAGCGCCACCCAGAAGAAGAACAGCAGGCTCGCGTCCACCAGCCAGGCAAGACAGCGGTAGCCGATGCCGGCCACGGGCAGGGAGAGGGCCACCCGCTCGGGCGTGGCGACGTCGACATGGGGTGCGGGGGCGGAGGGAGTCATGCGCGCTAGGCGCACAGCATACGCCCTTCGCGTTCAGGAAGCGTGCAACACGTGCACCCGCGCACGCTCCACCGCCCGCGCACGGATATCGCCCGAAACACCAGGTAAAACATCCAAATATGAACGCGGGACGTATGTCCCGAGCCAGACAGCGATCACGACCTGACGGACGAGGCCCTGGATTTCGATGGGATCCGTGCGCAATTGACAGTCCCGCCAGGGTCCGTTCGCAAAGAGGGCTTGGATGATGTTAGGGTCTCGGTTGGCTGGATTTGCTTTGAAGCGAAAAAGGAGGAACGGCCCGAACGGGCCAGTTCGGCAGTCGCAAGCGCAGTCCGCAGGGCAGCACTGACAGGACCCCCGGATGGAGTTGAAGCGCGGTTCTCGCACGCTCATCACAGGCGGAAGTTCCGCCGCGGTTCCACTGACTCCGGGGCAGGTTGAAGTCGACAGGTAGCATTGAAAGCAATTCGCCACGACGGCTGGGGGGCCATCGCATGGCAGCGAATCAATCGGCAGTTCGTATTTCGATTCTCGAAGGACCGTGGGCGGCCTGGCAGGGCTTGTCCGAGGGCCTTCGGGGTGAGGGTCATTCCACTTCGGTGACGCGCGACGTGCGCGGCTTCCTGGACGGCCTGGGCACGGATCCACCGCAGGTGGCCATCCTGGACGTGGAGAGCGACGGCGAAGCCGCCATCGGGTGCTCCGTGACGGAGGGGCTCAACCTGCTGCGCGAGGCCCGCAAGCGCCGGCTGGAGGTGCGCATGCTGCTCTTGTCCGCGGTGAGCACGCCGGAGGTCATCTCCCAGTGCTTCGACGAGGGGGCCTCCGGGTACCTCTTCCGCGCGGGGCTGGGCGTGAACGCGGTGTCCTCCGCGGTGCAGTCGCTGGTGCGGGGCGAGCGCCTCTTCCCGGTGCAGCTCTTGCGCAACGACTTCGAGCATCCGCCGGTGACGTCGCCCACGGCGAGCGTGCTGCTCCTGCTCACGCAACGCGAGCGCGAGGTGCTGCAATACGTGGCGGGCGGGGCGGACAACCTGAAGATCGCCGCGCACCTGCAAATCGCGGAGCGGACGGTGAAGTCACACGTCACGCAGCTCTACCGCAAGCTGGGCGCGGAGAACCGTACCCAACTCGCCTTGCGCGCCTGCCACCTGGGCGTCAGGCCTCCGCCGGACCTCTAGTGGGGACGGCCCACCCTCCCCGCTGAGGCGGGGAGGGCGCGGTGGGAAGCGGACGCGGCCTTCAGTTCTTGTTGCGGGCCGCGTCCTCTTCCATCTTCTTGCGGAGGCTCAGGGGGCGCATGTCCGTCCAGACCTCCTTGATGTACTCCAGGCACTCGGCCTTCAGGCCCTGCTTGCCGGCGTCCTTCCAGCCCAGCGCGTTCTCTCGGTCGGCGGGCCAGATGGAGTACTGCTCTTCGTGATTGACGACGACCTTGTAGATGGTCGTGTCTTCGCGCTCGTCGCTCATGGGGATGGCTCCTGAAAGCAGGGGACCCCCCTTTCGTCGCACACCCGGGGAAAAGCGGTCAAGGTAGGCGGATGCGACAAATCCCCGCCCTTCCTGGGAGGGCGGATCCACGCCCGGCCGCCCGGCCGGGGTGCTCCCGGAAGGCGCGTTCGTGACACGCGCGGAGCGGGGCGCGGATACTCGGCCGCATGCGCATCTGGAAGAACGCGGTGGCGGGGCTCGTGCTCCTCGTGGGCGGCGCCTGGGCCGCGATGGCCCTGGCCCTGACGGGGACGGGGCCGGAGGGGCCACACGTGGCGCGGGCGCTCGTCGCGGGGGGGGTGGTGGGGCTGGCGGTGGCGGCCTGGCGGTGGCGCTCGCGGCGCTGGGGCGTGGCGGTGATGGTGCTGGGCTGCTTGTCCGTCCTTGGCTGGGTGCGCACGTTCCAGCCCTCCAACGCGCGCGACTGGGCGCCGGACCTGGCGCGCGCGCCGTGGGCGGAGGTGGCCGGGACGCGGGTGACGCTGCATGACGTGCGCGACTTCCGCTACCGCAGCACCACGGATTGGGAGCCGGCCTGGTACACGGCCACCTACGACACGGACGCGCTCACGGATGCGTCGTTCATCGTGGAGCCGTTCTCCGGCTTCTACGGCGCCGCGCACACCATGGTGAGCTTCGGCTTCCAGGACGGCCGCCACGTGGTGTTCTCCGTGGAGGTGCGGCGCGAAAAGGGCGAGACGTTCTCCGCGCTGGGAGGCCTCTTCCGACGTTTTGAAATCACCTACGTCGTGGGCGACGAGCGGGACCTGGTGCAGCTGCGCTCCAACTTCCGCCATGACGACGTGTATGTGTATCCGGTGAAGGCCTCGAAGGAGCGCATCACCGCCTTCTTCCTGGACATGGTGCAGCGGATGAACGGCCTGCACACGCAGCCGGAGTTCTACGACACGCTCACCAGCAACTGCACCACCAACCTGGTGCGCCACTTCGAGAAGGTGGCCGCGAAGGACGTGCCATACGACCACCGCACGCTGATGCCGGCGTTCTCGGATGCGCTCGCGTACGAGCTGGGCATCATCGACACGGACGCGCCGCTGGAGCAGGTCCGCCAGCGCTACCACATCAATGCGCGCGCCCTGGCCGCGCAGGGGCGGGACAACTTCTCCGCCCGCATCCGCGCGCCGCTGGAGACGGCCGCGGCGCCGGCCCCGTGACGGGGCTCTTCAGGTGCCCGTCGCGGCCTGGGACGCCGGCGGCGTGACGCCGCCGCGCAGGTGCTTGTCGTAGTGCGCCTGGAGCGCGGCGAAGTAGCCGCGGTCCTCCCAGAGCTCCTGGAGGATCCGGTCGGTGAGGGACCGCACCTCCGCGTTCTCGGTCGCCGGGTCGGGCACGCGGGGGCCTCCCTTCGGGTCCAGGAAGATGCGCGTGGCCTCGGCCATCAGCACGCGGCTGCTGCGGAAGAGGCGGCGCAGGGCCTGGTTGACGGGCCGGGCGTCCATCTCCGAGCAGGCGGCGACGATGGCCGCCTGCACCTTGCGAGGCGCGTCCTCCTGGAGCGAGGCCGCGTCCAGGTCCCCTCGCTCCAACGCATGGTGCAGCAGGTAGCCGTGGTGCAGGCACACGCTCGTCAGGTCCACGCAGTCCTTCACCCAGAGGACGAAGAAGAGCTTGCGGAACACCTTGCGTACGGGGAAGAGGGCCACGCCCTTGAGGTAGGACATCAGCTGGCCGCCCAGGCTGCGCGGGTCATACGAGCCGGCGAGCACCGCCACGGCCTTGTCCGGAGCCTTCAGCCCCTTCTCCTTGAGCTGGTCGCGCACGGACTGCTCTCGCACCCGGCGCAGGGCGTAGTCGTCCAGGAAGGGCACGGGGATGAGCGGGGTGAGCCCTGCCGCCACGGCGTGGAAGGCCACGCGGGCGAGCGAGGGCGGCAGGGCATCGGGCGGACGGGCGGCGGAATCAGCCATGGCGTGTTTCATAACCGCTTCCGCGCGGCCCGCCTTCCACCGCTAGAGTGGGAGTGTCATGCACCCGGCGCGAGGCGCGGGGCAGGGAAAGGCGTTGCACCGCATGAAGGCGAAGAAGGAAGAGCTTCCCACCGTACCCTTCGCGTCCGAGAAGGCCTGGGAGAAGTGGCTGGAGAAGAACCACGCGGACTCGCCGGGTGTCTGGGTGAAGCTCGCGAAGCTCGAGTCCGGCATCCCATCCGTGACGTACGCGCAGGCGCTGGAGGTGGCGCTCTGCTACGGGTGGATCGACGGACAGAAGGGCGCGTTCGACGACGAGTATTGGCTCCAGCGCTTCACGCCGCGCAAGCCGCGCAGCAAGTGGTCGAAGATCAACTGCGCCAAGGTGGAGGCCCTGATCGCCGCCGGACGCATGAAGCCCGCGGGCCTGCGCGAGGTGGAGGCTGCGCGCGCGGATGGCCGCTGGGAGGCGGCGTACGCGGGAGCGAAGACCATCGAGGTGCCGGAGGACCTGACGCTCGCGCTGGAGAAGAACCCGAAGGCGAAGGCGTTCTTCGCCACGCTCAAGGGCGCCAGCCGTTACGCCATCCTCTTCCGTCTCCATGACGCGAAGAAGCCGGAGACTCGCGCGCGCCGGCTGGCGCAGTTCGTCGCGATGCTCGAGGCCGGGGAGCAGCTCCGCGGCTGATGTGGGTCGCGACGCCCGCCTGGAGGCTCGCGCGGGGCTCGCGGATGCATCTTCTGGATCAGGGCGGGCATCATCGGTGATGGGCCCATGCCGTCCATGCCCAGGGCCGCCGCGTCCGGGTACCATCGCCCCCATGAGCACCCCGATCGATCCCCTCATGCGCGTGGCCTACCGTGGCGCCTATCGCCTGGCGCTCGCGTGGTGGTTCGTGCGCCGTCCGCGCACGGAGGGAACGCTCGTGGGGGTGTGGCGAGGGCGTGAGGTGCTGCTGTTGCAGAACTCCTACAAGCACGCGTTCTCGCTGCCGGGCGGCGGCCGGCACCGCGGCGAGTCCCCGGAAGAGACGGGCGCGCGGGAGCTGCGCGAGGAGGTGGGCCTGCATGTGCCGGCCTCACGGCTGCGCGCCGTAAGCGAGCTGCACCACACGGACGAATTCAAGCGGGACCGGTGTCACTTCGTCGAGCTGGAGCTCGATACCGAGCCGCGTCTCGTGCTCGATCAGCGCGAGGTGGTGTGGGCTCGGTGGATCGACGTGGAGACCGCGCTGCGTTTGCCGCTCATGCCCGTGGTGCGTGCCTATCTGGAGGACGCGGCGCGGCGGCGGGGGCTCGTGTCCTCACGCTCGGCTCCCTAGCGTGAAGGCAGGCTCAGCGCTGTTCTGTGCCCTCCGGCGCTCCGCCCCACCTTCCGGTGATGGTGGCACGACAGGAGCGGGGGTGAACCGTGTTGCAAGAGGTCAGGACCACATCTTTGCAGGACATGGGGCGCGGGCTGTTGGGCTCGTTCATGGTCGGCGCAGGCACGGGCCGCCTCACGTTCACGCGAGCGCCCCTTCAGGCGCGCTGCCTGACCGGGTGCCCATGGACGATGACAAGCGCATCTCCACGCTCGGCCTGGATACGGACCTCAAGCGACTGGTCCGGTTGCTCTTCCAGCCCATGCGGATGGCCTGGTCGCTGCGGTCCACCGTTGCGCGAGAGGCATTGCGGTAAAGACAGACGCTCGCACGGGAAGGCTGCCGGATGGCGAGGGACGGCGGACTACTTCGGCTCGCCCATGACCTCCATCGTGTGCTTGAGCCGCTCCAGGCCCAGGCGCACCAGCGCGCCGCGCAGGTCGGGCTGGCCCAGGAAGGCCTTCTTGAACACGTCGCGCTCCAGCTTGAGGAGCGTGCAGGGCGTCACGGTGCGCACGGTGGCGGTGGCCAGGCGGCTGCGCAGCAGGGAGATCTCCCCGAACAAGGCGCCTTCCTCCAGCCTGGGATAGGCGGACTGGCGGCCGTCGCCGTGCGTATGGAAGACCTCGCACTGGCCCCGGATGAGGACGTAGAGCGCGTCGCCCGGCTGGCCCCGGGTGAGCAGGGTCTCGCCGGCGGGCACGGTGCAGGGGATGAAGGCATCTCCCAGGTCATGCTGCACGTCCGGGGGCAACGCCGCGATGAGCGGGTTGCTGCGCAGCGCGTCCGCGAGCAGGCGCTCCCGGGCGGCGACCTGCATCTGCTCCCCCTTCACGCCGTAGTCCTTGCCCAGCTCACGGACACCCGCCTGGGTCAGCTCCAGCAGCACGGCATCCTCCACCGTCACGATGGTGGCGGTGCGCTGCGTGCCTGTAAGCAGCGCCAGCTCTCCGAAGAAGTCACCGGCCCCCAGGCGGCCGACCTCCGTGTTGGCGCCGTTATCGCCGCCGCGAAGCACCGCGACGCGGCCCTCCAGCACGACGAACATCGAGTGTCCCGGGTCGCCCTCGCGCACCACCACCTGGCCTGCGGGCAGGTAGCGCGTGCAGACGGGAGGCGCAGCGGCGCTGTCCACGTCCGCCGGTGCGGCCGCCGCCGTGGGGGCGGTGGCGGTCGCGTGCGTCTGAGCGGGGGCTGCGTCCAGGGCGGACGGGTGGGCGGACAGCAGGGCCTGCAGGCGCGCGAACAGGGACATGGTGCCCAAATGCTACCGGCCCGCCCGGGCAGAAACTGTGAAGTGCTTCACAGACAGCCACGGAGGGGGGCTGAAAGACAGCCAGGCATGCGGAAGGCAGCCTTGAGCAGGGATTGGCCGACGTCCCCCGCGTCTGTTTTTCACCCTGTTGTCGCGGGAGACCGGGCGCCGGGGATGGCGTGGGCGGGCCGGGACACCCTACAGTCACGGTCCCATGGGAGACACGCTGGATGTCGTGGTGGACCTGGGGGATGTGGGAGAGACGGCCGCGGATGCCGTGCTGCTGAAGTACGCGCAGGGCTTCCACGGGGCGGACGGCGCGGTGGCTCGCCGGCTGGAGGGGGCCGGGGTCGACATGGGCGCCTTCGACCTGCTCCCCGGGGACCACCGCTTCATCGACACGCGCCGGAGCCTGGGGGCGCCGGTGGTGCTCTTCCTGGGCACGGTGCGCCTGCGGCAGTTCGGCTACCACGAGATCCGCCAGTTCTCCGTGCGCGCGCTCCAACTGCTGGAGCCGCGGAGTGACGTGCGCCACCTCGCGTGCACGGTGCACGGCCCCAACTATGGTCTGGACGAGGACGAGGCCGTGCTGGCCCTGGTGGGCGGCTTCGTGGATGCGTTCCAGCGCGGCAGTGGCCCGCGCGACCTGGAGCGCGTCACGGTGGTGGAGCTGAACCCCAAGCGCGTGGAGCGGCTGCGCAAGGCGCTCGCGCTGGGGCTGGGGCTCACGCCGGGTGTGGAGCCGCTGATGGGGGCCACGGGCTTCCGGGTGAGGCGGACGTCGCGTTTCGTCCAGGCGCCGCCCATGGCCTCCGCGGGCGCGAACGCCCACGAGAAGCCGCACGCCTTCGTGGCCATGCCCTTCGCGCCGGAGCTGGAGGACACCTTCCACTACGGCATCCTGAACCCCGTGAAGGCGGCCGGGCTCCTGTGCGAGCGCGTGGACCAGGCCACCTTCGACGGCCCCATCATCCAGCGCATCCGGGACCGCATCGACACCGCGAAGGTCGTCATCGCGGACCTGTCCCTGGCGAACCCCAATGTCTATCTGGAGGTGGGCTATGCCTGGGGACGCGGCAAGCCCACGCTGATGCTGGTGCGCGACGTGAAGGAGCTGCGCTTCGACGTGTCCAGCTACCGGTGTCTCGTCTACCGGAACATCCGGCACCTGGAGGAACTGCTGACCCAGGAGCTGAAGCGCATCCTGTGAAGACCGGGGTTCACCAGCCGCGCGCGGCGATCTCCCATGTCGCCACGCTGACGTCCCCGCGCAGGACGTGCAGCCGCGGATGCTGGGGGACCGAAACACAGACATGGTTGGGCACCACGCGCACCCGGTCGCCGATGCGCGGGCGCCACGTCGTCGTGGACACGTCCAGCAGGCCGTGCTCTTCCGACAGGTTCTTCACCACGACCTCTGGCCGGTCGAGCAGGACGCCATAGCCCGGAGCGGGGCCGTCTTCCTTCACCAGGGCCTTGGCTCCCGCGTCGATGACCACCTGTCCGGGCACGGCGGTGCTCACCACGGTGGCCAGCACGGAATAGGCACACTCGCTCCAATCACACGCACCGACGACGGCGGCGTTGCGGTCATTGAGCGCGTTGAGGCCGGGGCGGATCTCCGTGAGCCCCTTCACGGTATGGGATTGCCAGAGGGTGGGGGTGGAGCCACCGCTGACGACCTCCGGCGGAAGTCCCGCGCTCCGCAATGCATCCACGAACGTCGCCAGCACTTCCGACTGGGCGCTCATCGCGGCGGGCAGCTCGGTCTGCGGGACGCGGATGTGGCCCGCGTAGAACGTCAGTCCACGGAACTCCGCGCCGGGCGTGGACGCCGCGGCACGCGCCAGGGCCACGGCGTCGTCGGGCGTGCGCACCCCCACGCGGCGCATGCCCAGGTCCGCCTCCACGAGCACGCCCACGGTGCGCCCCGCGTCCCGGGCCGCGCGCGCCAACGCATCGAGCACCTCCCGGGAGTCCAGCGCCACGGTGAGTCGCACGCGAGAGGGCAGGGCCATCAGCCGCGCCAGCTTGCGCGCTCCCACGGGCGGGTACGCGAGCAGCACGTCGTCAGATACGGACGCCATGACCTCGGCTTCCAGCACGGTGGCCACCGTGACGCCGGAGGCTCCCGCCGCGACCTGCATCGCGCCCAGCTCCGCCGTCTTGTGCGTCTTCGTGTGGGGACGCCAGCGCAGGCCGTGCTCACGGGCGTAGGTGGCGACGCGCTGGAGGTTCCGCTCCACGCGGTCCAGGTCCACGAGGGGCGCGGGCGTGTCGAGGGTGTCGAGGAAGGTCGAGGACATGCGGGCCTTCTAACAGCCCCGCTCCTGAAGTCCGCCGCGCCGTACCGCCCGCGGGGAACTAACGACGACCTCTGGACGGTCGGGGAGGCGCCGCCGGGGCGCCATGGCGCAGCCCGTCCACGAGCAGGGTCACCATGCGCCGTGCCTGCTCCGCGCCTCCGCCGTGGTGGTCCGGGACGCAGAGCCTGGCGATCGCGAGCAGGAGCTCCGTCGCATCCACGTCCGGACGGATGTCGCCCGAGCGGGCCGCGGCATCGAGCAGGCCCTGAAACACGGGCCGCATCCGCTCGAGGAAGTAATCAGGCAGGGACTTGAAGGCGGGGTCGCCCGAGTGGAGCGCCGCCGCGAGCCCACGCTTGGTGGCGAGCAAGTCGACGTAGCGCTGCACCCAACGCTCGAGCGCCTCCCCGGGCTCGTATCTCGCCGCGATGTCCGACGCCGCGTCCGCGCAGGCATCCACCTCGTTACGGACGACCGCGACGATCAGGTCCGAGCGCTGCGGAAAATGGCGATAGAGCGTGCCGACACCGACCCCGGCCTTGTCCGCGATCTCCCGCACGGGCGCGTCCACTCCCGACGTCGCGAAGACCGCCATCGCCGCCTCCAGCAGCGCATCCACGTTCCGGCGAGCGTCCGCGCGCACCGGCCGCTCCACACCACCGCGAGACGGCGCATCCTTCTTGGGGGCTTTCAATGTGCCGCTCATCCTACCGATATCCGCTCAGCGGCTCTGGGGCGCTGAGCGAGCAACTGCTCAAGGCGTGACGCCGGAAGTCGCTCCAGCCGATGTCTCGGCCGGCTCGAATGAAATCGTGGGCCGCTGCCAGCTCCAGCCGCCGGACTTCAGGGCCTCCGTGGCCTGCTCATCCAGCACGCGCAGCGCCGCGAGCACGTCCGCGGGCGGGCGGGGGGCTCCCGGAGCGCTCTCCACCTCGAAGCGCGGGGGGATTCCGACGGCGTCCCGGCCGCCCATCACCACGCGCACGCGGCAGTTCTGCGGCGACAGCTCCGTCTCCCCGGACCAGGACACGTCCTGGACGAAGAGGTCCGCCGTGCCGGTGGCCTTCTGCCCCCTCAGCCGCGTCACCACCGCGTCCAGCGAGCCCTTCGCGCGCTCGTTGCGTTTCTTGCCAAGGCGGGTGAGTGACCACCAGACCAGTCCGCCCGCGACGATGGGCGAAAGGACGAAGTAGGGGATGAGCGGGCTCATGGGGCGGCAGGCTGCCACGAAACGCGGAAGAAGAAACGCCCGTCCCCGAGCACTCGGGCTCGCGGGACGGGCGCGCGAGAAGCACGGCTACTGCGGCGAGGGCGCGGCGACCTTCTTCGTCGCGTTGGGCTTGTACGTCATGCCCAGCTCGTTGAAGACGAAGGAGTAGACGTCCACCTCCTCCTCGATGCGCGCGGACAGCGGCGTGCCCATGCCGTGGCCCGTCTCCGCGTTGGCGCGCAGCAGGATGGGCTTGGGGGACGCCGTCGCCGCCTGCATCCGGGCCACCATCTTGCGCGAGTGGAACGGATCCACGCGCGGGTCATTGGCCCCGGAGGTGAACAGCACCGACGGGTACTTCGTCCCGTCCTTCACGTGGTGCACCGGCGAATAGCCATACAGCGCCTTGAACTGCTCGGGGTCCTTCACCGAGCCGTACTCGGTGATGTTGAACTGGCCGTTGGGCGTGAGCTCCGTGCGCAGCATGTCGTAGATGCCCACGCGCGCCACCACCGCGCCGTACTCCTCCGGGTGCTGCGTCACGGCCGCGCCCATCAGCAGGCCGCCGTTGCTGCCGCCCTGGATGGCCAGCTTCTTGGGCTGCGTGTACTTCTGGTCCACCAGCAGCTTCGCGCAGGCGTAGAAGTCATCGAACACGTTCTGCTTGTTCGTGAGCGAGCCGGCCTTGTGCCACTCCTCGCCGAACTCCGAGCCGCCGCGCAGGTTCGCCACCGCGAACACGCCGCCCTGCTCCAGCCACATGCCCGTCAGCGGGCTGTAGCCCGGGGAGATGGAGATGTTGAAGCCGCCGTAGCCGGTGAGCCACGTGGGATTGTTCCCGTTCAGCTTCGTGCCCTTCTTCTTCAGGATGGTGAGCGGCACCTTGGTGCCGTCCTTCGACGTGGCCTCCGTGCGCACCACCTCCACGTCGCTCATGTCGATGGGCGCCGTGCGCGCGAGCGCCGTCTTCGTCACCTTGTTGTCCGCGGACGAGTAGCGGAACCACGCGGCCGGCTGCGTGAAGCTGCCGTTGACGAAGAGCACGTCGTCCGCGCCCTGGCGCACCACGCCGCCCACCGACGACACCGGCAGCGTGGGCACCAGGCCCAGCGCCTTGCCGGTCAGGTCCACCATGCGCAGCTGCGACGGACCGCCCAGCTGCTCCAGCAGGTACAGGCGGCCCTTCGTGGGCACCACGGCCTGCACCGTCGCCTGGCCCTCGGGGACGACCACCGTCGCCTTGTCCAGCGTGGGCGTGGCCAGCGGCAGGCGCAGCACCTTGCCGCGCGAGGCGTCCTTGCGGCTGAGCAGGTACGCCGCGCCGTCGCTGCCGAAGCGCGCCGCCACCACCTTGTCCGCGTACTTCGCCACCTGCGTCCACTTGCCGGACGGGCCGTACAGGTACAGGTCGTACTCACCGCCGTCACCATTGGCCACGCGCGCGAAGGTGAACTGGCCGTCGTCGCTGGACTCCAGCTCCGTCATCGCGATGCGCGGGAAGTCCTTGCCCAGCGCGTACGTGTCCTTGTCCGTGGGCGTGCCCAGCGCGTGGAAGTACACCTGCTGGTACACCTCGCGGTCCACGGGCGGGCGCTCCTCGCCGCGCGGATAGCGCGTGTAGAAGAAGCCCGTGCCCTGTGCGTTCCAGGCGAGGCTGCCGCCCGCCGTGCCGCCGTTGACGCGCGGGACCAGCTCGTTGGGCATCGCCTTCGCGGACGCCACGTCCCACACCGTGACGTCACCGCTCTCCGTGCCACCCTTGGACATGGACACGGCGACCTTCTTGCCGTCGTGCGACAGCTGGAACCAGTCGATGGTCGTCTTGCCGGAGGTGTCCACCTGCGTGGGGTCCACCAGCACGCGCTCCTTCGACGTATCGTCCAGCGAGCCCACCACGATGAGCGAGGGCTGCTGCTTGGGTGGCTGGAACTTCAGCCCCAGGAGCGTGCCGCCCTGTTCATCCAGGCCGCCGTAGGAGGGCGACTTCCAGGACAGCAGCTCCGTGATGCGCTGGCGCAGCGGCTCGCGGCCCGGGAGCTTGTCCAGGTACGTGCGCGTGTATGCGTTCTGCGCGTCCGTCCACTGCTTCACCTTGGGGTCGGAGGCGGACTCCATCCACTGGTACGGGTCCACCACGGTGGTGCCGTGATAGGTCGTCTCCACGGGCTGCTTCTCCGCGGCGGCGGGCTTCGCGGGCGCCTTGCCCGCGGCCCCGGACACGAGCGGCAGGAGCAGCGCGGCGGTCGTCACTGTGAGTCTGGACTTCATGTTTCACCTCGCATGCGGGTGTTCCCCCGCGGGACGCTCATCGCAGGGGCAGCTCCACCAGGGCGGTGGAGAAGGTGTCGAAGGTCTCGTTGGCGGTGGGCTTCGTGCCCTCGTCCATGTTGCCGAGCATCAGCGCGAAGACGACGCGCGGGTGCTCGGGGTCGTTCGGCCGCTCCGCCACGCCCACGAAGCACTTCTGGCCCGTGAGCGTGCCCGTCTTCGCGCGGATGCGGCCCGCGGTGGTCTGCTTCGTCTTGCGGCCCGCCAGCGTTCCGTCCAGGCCCAGCACCGGCAGGCTGTCCACCAGCGCGGCGCCGTAGGGCTCCTGGAGGCTGGTGAGCAGCACGCGCGCCATGCCCCGGGGCGTGGCCAGGTTGTAACGGGACAGGCCGCTGCCATCCACGGGACGCAGGTCCTTGGCGGGCACGCCCCGGCGCGCCAGCTCCGTGGCCAGGGCGGTGCGCAGCGCGACGTAGCCCTCCTGGCCGGTGCGCTCGCGGGCGAATCGCATGCCCAGCCGCTCCGCGTACAGGTTGAGGCTCTCCTTGTTCGTCGCGCGCACCAGCTCCGACAGGGGCGGGCTGATCAGCTCCACCAGGGGTGACGGCATGGGCGGCAGGGGCGTCGTGGGGGCCTCCAGGGACAGGGGCAGCCGCGTGATTCCGTGCCGCGCCAGCGCGTCATCCACGCACGCGGCGAAGAGGGCCTCCGGCGCATCGATGGACAGCTTCACCGCGGCGGACTGGGGGCACGGCCCGCCCGAAGGCGAGCGCCACGTGCAGCGCACGCCGCCGCCTCCTCGCACGCAGGCCAGGTTCGCGCGCTCCGCGTTCGCGTCCACGTTGACCACTGCGGACAGCGTGGCGAAGGTGGGGTTCCACTGGACGGAAGGCGCGTCCGCGCAGGTGGCGCCGGGGGCGCGCGTCAGCGCCAGGTCCACCACGTTCTCGCGAAAGACGAAGGGGGTGGGCGCGGCGCTGTACGCATACGCCGCGTCATCCCAGGCCCAGCCCGGCCCCAGCCCGCTGTCCACTCCGTCCGTGCCGGAGATGCGCACGCTGCCTCGCCACTGGTGGATGCCGCGCGCCTGGAAGGCCTCCGCGATCCGGTCGCACGCGAGCGCCGTCTCCGGGAAGCGCCACGAGCCCAGCGACGGGTCCCCGGACGCCTGCGCCACCACGTCGCCCAGGAACAGGCCCCCCGTCTGCGAGCCCTCCAGGAAGACCGGCGTCACGAAGCGGAAGTCCGCTCCCAGCGCGGACAGCGCGGCGGAGGTGGACACCACCTTCATCGTGGACGCGGGCAGAAGGCGTACGTTCTCGCGGTGGGTGAAGAGGGGCTCGCCGGTGCGGGCGTCCACCACGGACACGCCCGCGAGCGCGCCGTCCGCCTCCAGGGTCTCCAGCAGGGCCCTGGTGACGCCGGACAGGGTGTCGCGCGGGGAGCCCTCCTTGATGGCGGGTGTGTGGGTGCAGGCGGACAGGAAGAGGGCAACGACGCTGGCGGGCAGGAGTGCGCGGCGCATGGCGGCGGCCACCGTATGTCGCGTGCCTGGGAGTGTCATGGATTCCCGCCAGCGGGGTGGGGCGGAGGCGTGCACGGTTGGACGTCGCGCGGGCAAACGGCCTTGGGCGGAGGCTATTCCCGGCCCAGGCCGTCCAGCCACACCGAGTGCCTTGACGCGGCGTCACAGGCCCCCCATCCTGCCGCGCCCCATGCCTGTCCTACGTGGTGCCGTGACCTTTTCGCGCTTCCGGACCGAACCGGCCAAGGATGCGCCGTCCGACGTGAAGCGCTGGCTGACCAAGGGGCTCAAGTCCCATGCGTTCGAGCCCATCGACCGCCGCTCCGAGGAGGAGCGCGCCGCGGGTTTCGTGGAGCTGGAGAACCCGGAGTCCTCCGAGTTCGCGACCGGAAATCTCTTCTACGGCGAGTACGCCCTGTTCGCCTTCCGCATCGACACGCTGAAGGTGCCCGCGTCGATGATGAAGTCGGAGCTGGACAAGTGGGCCGCCGCCTTCGGCAAGGAGAACGGCCGGCCGCCCGCGCGCGCGGAGAAGAACAAGCAGCGCGCGGAGCTCAAGCAGCTCTTGCGTCAGCGCGCGGTGCCGCGCACCAGCGTGCTGGACGTGACGTGGAACCTGAAGACGCACCAGGTGCAGATCTGGGCCGCGTCCCGCAAGACGGTGGATGAGATCGCCGTCGCGCTGGAGGGGGCCCTGGCGGTGAAGACGACGGCCATCACGCCCGCGTCCCTGGCGCAGCGTGCGGGCATCGACGAGAAGGCCCTGGGCCCCACGGCGGAGCTCATTGGCATGGACCTGCCGGCGACGGCTTCAGTGGAGGACGCCCATGGCGAGGCGTGAGCAGGCGAGGGAAGAGGCGGCGTTCGCGCGCGGCGACGTGGGCGTGGATGGTGTCGCCACGGAGGAGGAGAAGGACGAAGCCGAAGTCGAAAAGGGCAAGGCCCGCGAACAGCTGCTGCGCGGCCGGGCCTACCTGGGCCGCGAGTTCATGACGTGGCTGCTGTGGCGCTCGGAGTCGGGCGACCCGCTGGTGGAGTACGACGGCGCGGGCGTGGTGGTGCTCTTCCTGGGCAAGGTGGTGCTGCGCGGCGTGGCGGGTGACGTCACGGAGATGAGCGCCAAGGGCACGCTGGCGCCGTACTCGGAGAATGTGCGCCACTCGCTGGACCGGGGTCTGCTGGTGGCCCAGGCGCGGCTGCGCCTGTCGCACGGCGAGCGCGAGTACGAAGTCACGCTCGATTCCGAGTTCCTGGACATCCGCGCCGCGAAGCTGCCCGCGCTCCTGACGGAGGAAGAGGATGATCAGCTCTCCGAGCGTCTGGAGTTGACGGAGCAGCTCTCCGCCATGGTGGACGCGCTGGTGCAGGACTTCCTGTCCGTGCGCGCGGGCCGCGGCTGGAGCAAGCAGGTGGTGCCGGCGATGAAGGAGTGGATGAGGGGCGAGGAGAAGGGGAGCGACGTGCTCTCGAAGGCCGCCCGTGCCAGGGGCCGCGAAGCCCGCGCTGCTCGGGGCTGAGACTGGATGAAACAGCTGCCCGGGTCGGAGTCGTGACCGGGCAGCTGTTCTGATTCAAGGCGCTGTGCGCCCGCCGATCACCGGGAAGCGCTCGTAGGCCCGCTTGAGCGCGTCCAGGTGGGCGGGATTGTCGTAATCGAGCGGTGCATCCGTGAGCTGCACGAGCCCCCCGCCCGACGGAGTGCGATGCGCCCCCGCGAGCAGCTCGGTATCGCGAACTGGATCCGGGAACCCGATGACCTCCGCTGCGGCCGCGAGCACGGGCTCGTCCAGTGGCAGTTTTGCGTGTATTTCAAATGGGGGCTGGCCGCCTGGGCTGGACAATCCTGAACTCTCAACTCCCCAGACTGTCACGGGGTAACTCTCGTCGCCGTTGCACACGACCGGGAAGCCACCGTCCTCGATTCTTCCCAAGAGTCATGCGTCACGCCGCGGCAATGATCCGAGGCGCCCACCTTCGCCAACTTCCCACTCCAAGCGCAAGCCAGGGAACGCCTTCTCAATCCCATGGATGACGTTGAGCGTGCGGTTGTCTTTGCCCACGAGCGCAGGCGCATAGGTGATGAGTGTGAGTCTGTTTCGCACGGTCATCGGTTGCATCCAGTGACGACGACATCGAGCAGGGGACGAAGTCATCGCCACATGCCGTCGCAACGTCTCGCTCCTGCTTCAATTGCTTCACTTCCTTCCTGATCTCCTGTTCCCGGACAAAGTCATTGTACGAATCGAACTCGTGGGTCTTGATCTCCCACGGTTTGCGTGCACCGATGGCCCCCGCTTCCTCGGGCATCTGACACTCTGGGGCGTGGCTCCGTCGTGGCGCAGGCCGAGAAAACGAGCAGAAGCAAAAGGGCGCCGCATTTCCGCAAACGCATGGCCACCTCTTCGCAACAATTGAAAGAGCCCCCGAGTCCTGGGACTCGGAGGCCGATGGCGTCGCCGTCGCTCTTTTACGGGTTGGTGCAGCGCCAGACTCCGCAGGAGCCTTCACGGCTGCCACAGTCGAACTGGCTCGAACATGGCTTGCAGCTGGCCGAGCAGATCATCTGGACTGCCTGGGTATCGGTTGTCTCCGCCTTCGAGCCGGGAACCATGGCCAGGGCCGTACCCGCCATGATGCCGATGATCAGCGCGAATCCAGGAATCGTCTGCTTCAGTCGCGACGCGTTCATGTGTCCTCCGAGGTGAGTGCCATCGGACCCGTACTTCCTGATCCGATGGCAGGGAGGCATTCGAACAGACGCCGCGGCTCAATCCAAGACAGAACCCAGGTGCCGCACGGACTCAGTCGCGGATCCAGCGGAAGGTCACGCGGTCCCCTCCGGTGAGCCGGTCACCCAGATTGCCCAGCGAATACATCTCCGTGTGGATCCCGAGGAACTTGGCCTTGCTGAAGATGAAGCGCGTGCCCGGGTCCCGCACGATGGCCGCCCACTGCGAATTGGTGTCGCAGTTGTTCGTGGTGGGGCTGGGATAGTTGCACCAGGAGCTGCCGTCCTTGTTCCAGACGCGCCAGCTCTCACCGCCGCCCGCGATGTTCACCTCCTTCCACCACGTCACGTCCGAGGCGGAGTTGAGCCGGAACTCGACGACGTCCGGCGACGTGATGTTGTGCTCGATCTCCGCGAGGATGACGTCGCCATCGGGCAGCTCGGCGTAGACCACCTTCTGGTGGACCTCACGGTCGCACGTGATGCAGGAGTGCTGGATGTCATTGATCGACGTGCAGCCACTCTGGGAGTACTCCGCCGAGTAGAGCGTGTTGGTCCCGCAGAAGGAGCACGTGTGGTTGTAGGGCCCGGTCACGCACTCGGCTATGTACTGCACCGTCGTCTTCCCGAAGTCGTTCCACGAGATGCCCGTCGTGGACATGGCGGTGACTTCGCGACCTTCGTCCTGCGACGGAGCGACGGGCGCCTGCTCCTGGGGGACGGCTTCGGGAACGGACGGCTCCTCCAGGCCGGGGCCGCAGCCCACGCCTCCCAGGAGGCCAAGAACGAGGAACGACGACGCAAGCCGCGCGTGCTGATGCATGGAGTGTCTCCGAATGAGGCAGCGCGGACGCCGTCATGGCGCCCCGCATGTCCGTCAGACAGAAATACGGAGAAACCCCGGCGGGCTGGTTGTTCGAAATGCGCTCCATTCTGGAACACTGCTCGCGCCGGAATGGAGCGAGCGTCCGCGCCAGTCCGGCGCAGTGTGGGGCGGCTCCAGGGCGGAAGGAAGAGGCACAGGCCTCGCAATGACTCGCGGCCAAACCTCCAGCCCGAGCAGGTGTCCCGTGCCGTCCGCCCCCGCCACCGAAGCCATCCAGCGCATCTCCCTGAAGAACCGCGAGTACGCCTACATCGAGGACGCCAACCGCGGCGTCGTGCTCATGGAAGTGGGTCCTCGCGTGCTGACGCTGGAGGCGCACCTGACGCTCGTGGCGAAGGAGCGGATGGTGGAGGTGGGCGCCGGGAACTGGTGCGTGGTGCGCAACCCCGTGGTGCGCGTGGACGGCCAGGTAGCGCTCGACGAGTTCGGCCAGGCCCGCGTCGCGGTGGGCGACCGCGAGGTCCGCGTGGGCCCGAAAGTCTTTCCCCTGTACCCCGGCGAGGAGCTGGAGGGCGACATCGTCCCGGAATACGTCCTCGGCGTGTCGGAGGCGCTGCGACTGCGCGCGCTCACCGCCTTCAACGACGCGCACATCCCGGATGCGCCCCGCCGCCGCGAGGCCGGTGACGAATGGCTGGTGCGCGGCCCCGGCCGCTACGTGCCGGGCGAGTCCGTCTCCGTCGTGTCGCTGGAGAAGGCCCGCGTCCTCAAGGAGACTGAATACTGCGTCATCCTCAACCCCGTGGACCGCGCCACCGGCCGCGTCCAGGAGGGCCGTCGCAAGGTTGTCTCCGGCCCGGACGTCTTCTTCCTCGAGCCCGGCGAGGCACTGGAAGGAGACGTGCGCCGCAAGCACGTCTTGTCGGAGCTGCAGGGTTTGAAGCTCCAGGCGCTCGACGACCTCTCCGAGCACGAGGGCGGCGAACCGCGCGCACGCAAGGCCGGTGATACGTGGATCGTCCGGGGGCCTCGCACCTATGTGCCCAGCGAGAAGGTCCTCATCCACCGCGAGATTTCCGCGCTGTCATTGGGACAGGGGGAGGGCCTCTACGTGCGCGACCTGCGCTCGGGCAAGGTGTCACTGGTTCAGGGGCCGTGCCAGTTCATGCCGGAGGCGCACCAGGAACTGCACGAGAAACGACTGTCTCCGGATGCGGAGGCGCTGCTGGGACTCGCGCCGCCGGGGCCCTCCGTGGAGGCGAAGGATGCCCGCGCGCCCCGCCCCACGACCGCGACGGAGAAGGGGGACCGCACTCGCGCCATCGTGCTGCGCATCGAGGACAACACGGCGGTCCTCATCAACGACTTCGAGACCAATCACGCCCGCGTGGAGTTCGGTCCCGCGAAGGTGATGCTGCGCCCGTATGAGGACGTCACCGTGTTGGATCTGTCCGGCGGCACGCCCAAGCGCCCGCGCCAGCTCAAGGTGCTGATGCTGCGCCTGGGCCCGGACTTCGCCACGGACCTCTTCGAGGTGGCCACGCGCGACCACGCGCGGCTGCGCATCAAGCTCTCCTACAAATGGCAATTCGACGTGCAGGGCGACCCTGAGAAGGACAAGGCCATCTTCCGGGTGAATGACTTCATTGGATACGTCTGTGAAAACCTCGCATCGCGCATCCGCCAGGTCGCCGCGGAGAACGAATTCGAGACGTTTCACAAGAACGCCAGTGTGCTCATCCGCCGCACCATCTTCGGGATGGACGACGCGGGCCGCGCGCGCAAGGACCGCCTCTTCTCCGAGAACCAGCTGCGCATCATCGACATCGACATCAAGGACATCGCCCCCGTCGATGAGAAGACGGCCCTGAAGCTGCGCGAGGCCATCGACACCAACATCCAGATCCAACTGGACGCCTCGCGCCAGGAGGCCCAGGCCGCCGCGGAGCTCAAGCGCATCCGCAGTGAAGAGGAGAAGCAGCTCGCCGACATCGCCAGCCACCGCAAATCAGAGGCGGAGCGCCAATCCCTCATCGAATTGCAGAACCGCAACCACCAGTTGGAGATGCTCAGCCGCGCCAAGGTGGAGGCGGAGGCCCAACTGGAGCGAGCCCGCGTGGAGAGCGAGGAGGCCCTGGCCCGCGCCGAGTCCGACGCCCGCGCCTCCCGCATCCGCTCCGAGGCGGAGGCTGAACGCGAACGCCTCAGCACCCAGGTGACGCTGGAGCGCCAACAGCGCCTCAACGCCCTGGAGGTCGAGCGCCAGTCGCGCCTCGCGGAGGTGGAGGCCGCCCAGTTCCGCCAGCGCGTGGAGTCCCTGGGAGGAGGCGAGAACTTCGTGAAGGCCGTCGCCGCGCAGGCCCAGGCCGCCGTTGTCGGAGGCCTGGACAAGGTCGTCTTCCTCCCCAGCGGCGCCAACCTCAACCTGTTCGACGCCATGCAGGGACTCCTGGGCCCCGGCGGACCACCGCGACTGTCCGCCCACAACACCCCGAATCCGCCCGGCGACACTTCCGCCTGAAAGTTGGATTGTCGATATTGAAAATGAGAATCGTTATCGAATAGAGATGGTCCCCCTCGAACGACGGCGGGTCTCCGCATCGAAAGGTGACGACGATGAGCAACCCTGGAGGGGTGGTCCGGAAGCGCGGTGCACGGTGGTTCGGCATGGGGGCGCTGGCGGCCCTCGCGCTGGCGGCTGCGGCGCCGGGATGCAGCAGCGATGAGTGTGTGGACGCGTTCGACTGCCGGGATCAGGGCGCGGCCCCATCGGGCAAGGACTGGTCCTGCAACGCGGACAAGAAGTGCGAGCTGCGCACCCTGACGCCCGATGACCCCGATGAGTCCGAGGTTGATGCGGGCACGCAGGTCGATGCGGGCACGGAAGCCGACGCGGGCACGGGCACCGACGCGGGCACGGAGACCGATGCCGGCTCGCAGGTGTGCCCTGGCAGCACCGTGGCCTGCACGGAGCAGAGCATCGACAAGCTCCGGCTCCGGAGCACCGTCTCCGACGGCGGCGTGACCGAGGAGGGCACGACGCAGGGCGAGCACCTCACGTTCCTGGACGGCCGCGCGGGTGGCGCGAGCGCGCCGGATGCGTATACCTACGCGCGCTTCACCGCGACAGGCCTGCAGAAGGTCTACATCGATGACCAGGCCGCGTTGAACTCGACGGGGTGGGACGTCGCGGTGCGCCGGTACGTCATCCGCTTCAACAGCGGCGTGTCCGGCCCGTCTTGCGTGACGGTGGCGCAGACGCCGGACGGCACGACGTTCGAATCAGTGACGTCCGTGCCCGAGGATGCGCGGTTCCTGGCGGAGAGCTACTTCACCCCCGACACCTGCACATACCAGGCGGACGAGTTCGGCCTCCAGAGCCCGGCGACCCAGACGCTCTCGTACTGGACCTACGCCAGCTGCCTGCAGATGACGAACAAGGTCTACCTCCTGCAATTGGCGGACGGTCGCCACGTGAAGCTGCAGGTCGCGGACTTCTATGAGCCCGCGGTGCAGGAGGAGTGCGACACGACGGGCAAGGTGAGCTCGACGGCCAGCTCGGGTTCCATCCGCCTGCGGTGGGCCTACCTGCCGTGATGACCGCCGGGGTTCCCACGCTGCTCCTGCTGCTGGCCGGCGCGGGAATCCCGCGCGGCCTCCCGCACGAGCGGGAGGCAGTGGTGGGGTTGGCCGCTGAGTCCGGGCGGCCCACCTCGCCCACCGCGCCCGCGCCGCGCTACGAGCCTCAGGACGCGGTGGAGTCCGTCCTGTCGCCAGGCGAGCGCTTCCGCATCCACTTCACCCGCCGGGGCACGCACGCCGTTCCCGCGGCGGACGCGGATGGCAACGGCGTGCCCGACTTCGTGGAACTCGTCGGGCGCACCTACGAACGCGTGGCGACGTTCTACGCGGGGCTGGGCTTCCGCCTGCCACCCGATGACTCGACTCCGGCCGGGGACGACGGCGGCGACGGCCGCTTCGATGTGTACCTGGTGGACTTCGCGAAGATTGGCGACGGCTCCTTCCGGCAGGAGCGCTGTCTGGAGGGGGCCATGCGCTGCACGGGCTTCATGCTCCAGGAGAACGACTTCGCGGGCTACGGCTACCCGTCCGACGCCGAGGCCATCGAGATCCTGGCCAGCCACGAGTTCTTCCACGCGGTGCAGGCCGCCTACCGGCCCGACCTGGGCGGTGTCGCCTCCGAGGGGACCGCGGTCTGGGCCACCGAGCGCTTCGAGCCCGCGCTCGACGACCTGGAGGGCTTCACCCGCGGCTACATGCTCAGCCCGGACACCACCCTGGTCCTGGACACCGCGGGGCCGGGCGCGAGCTTCAACTACGGCGCGGGGCTCTTCTTCCAGTTCCTCGGCGAGCGCTACGGTGACGCCGCGCTCGTCGCGCTGCTGGAGGAGTCCGTGCGGCAGCCGGAGGGCCGCTGGCCGGTGCTGCTGGACACCTGTCTGCGCCGCGACTTCGCCTCCAGCTTCGACGTGGCCTTCGCGCAGTTCGCCACCTGGAACGTGGGCACCGGTCCGCGCGCGACACCAGGGTTCGGCTACGCGCGAGGGGAGGGCTATGCGCCCGTGACGACGACGGCGGCACAGCTCCCCACCACGCAGGACCGCGTGCGCGTCGCGGCGGCGGCCTCGCGGCTCTTCGAGGTCCCCGGCGGCGCGTCCTTCGTGGGCGCTTCATACGAGCCCGAACCAGGCACCGACCCGGCCGCGCTGCACCTGGTCCTCGCGGCCGTCACGGATGACGCAGTTCTGAGGGTTGTGACCGCGGATGGGCCGGATGCGCTGCGCGCCCGGGTGGCCGCGGACGACGCCACGCGCGTGGTGGTCGAGGTCGTGGATGGCCGGATGGAAGGCCTGGGGCGCTATGGCCGGCTGTGCATCGCGGCCACCGGCCAGGCCGCGTCCTGCGCACCCCTCGAAGCAGCGGACGCGGGCACGGACGCCGGGATGCCAGATGCCGGCGCCGATGCGGGCTCCCCGGACGCAGGCAGGCCCGTGGAGCCCATCGAGGATCCGCGCACGTCCCTGGACGAGGGGGGCTGCCAGTCGACAGGAGGCCCGCTGTCCGGTGCGCTCGTCGCGCTGCTGCTCGGCGGTGGTCCGCGAGCCCGGCGGCGTTCACGGGCGCGCTAGCGCTCGTATTCGTCGCAGCCTGTCTCCTGCTTGGACGGGAAGGCGGACTTCTTCTCCTGGCGCACGTAGTCGTGGCTCTGGGAGAAGAGGTCCGGGCTGTTCACGGTCACGGTGCCCTTCGCGGCGTCGGCCGTCTTCCACTGGAGCGCCTCCGGCTTGCCGTCCGCGGCCGTGAGCCCCAGCACCCAGGCCCCGGCGCCCTTGCCGGGCTCCACGGACGTCACCTTCAACGTCGTGGCCTCCTGGCCCAACTGCACGTCCATTTCACCCGTCGCGGGCTTGATGGTGAAGCTGCGCGTCTCGGCGGAACAGGGCTTGAGCACCACGAAGCCCTTGCCCTGCCGCGTCAGCTCCACCCACGTCCCCGCGAAGGGCTGGAGCCTGGCCGCGGGCACCGGGGCCGGGGCAGCCGCGGGGGCTCCTTCCGTGGGGCAGTCCAGGTCCTCGCGCTTGATCAGCCCCGCCGTCGCCTTCTGGGGCCCCTGGAAGCGGGCGGCCAGGAAGTCCGGCTCCACCGGGTCGACATAGGCCTCCACCGCATCGCCGGACACCACGAACGCCTTGCGCGGCGTGTTGGCCGCGTCCGACGCGTGGAACCCCGCCCTGGACACCTTCACCTTGCAGATGCCCAGCGGCTTGACGGTGCTGCGCGCGAAGGTATCCCGGCCGGAATAGCCCGCTTCGCAACAAGTGGGTGAACCCGTCTCCAATGTCAGTTGCCTGGGATTGACGCGTAGCGTCCAGCGGTCTTCCTCGCCCGCCTGGTGAAGTGACCAATTCGTGGCTGTCTTCTTCTGCACGACCAGGGCGCAATCACAGGTGCCCGCGCTGCTGCCCTGCGGGAACGACCCGGAGTAGTGCACGAGCGTCTCGTTGCTTCCCTCGACGATGGCCAGCCGCCCGCTCTTGTTCGAATAGACCCCCGTGAGGCCCTCGCTCCCCTGGGCCGAGGCGTCCGGGACCGCAGCCGTGACACAAATGGCAAACAGCAACGTCATGCCTTTGAAGTTCAGATTGACCATGGACATCTGATTGGACTCCCTTGAGTTCGCTATTCAGTCTCGGCGGATCAGTTCGCTGAAGCTGAATCGGCTGGAATCGCCGGTTTCACATGCTTGTGACTGAGAATGCGAAACCCGTCGCATTGCCTTTCGATAATGCGGGCAATCCAAGCACGTCCGCGGCGGCTGTGTTCGCGGCCTGACATGAGTGGAATCCTCCATGACTGACACCAACATCCGCGTCCGTTCGGGCGACACGCTCTCGGGTCTCGCGAAGCGCTACCACACCTCCGTCGACTCGCTGGCCAAGGCGAACCACATCAAGGATCCGAACAGGATCCAGGCGGGCCAGTCCCTCAAGGTTCGTGACGGTTTCGACACGCAGGGTGCGCAGCAGACGAAGCAGGCCTCGAGCACGTCCTCCACCAGCGCGGCCCACGGCGAGCTGGGCGGCCTGAGCCGCAAGTACGAGGCGCGCGGCCCGGGCACGGTGTCCACGGGCAAGGGCGACAAGGGCGGCGTGTCCTATGGCTCCTACCAGTTCGCTTCCGCGAACGGATCCGCGCAGTCCTTCGTCAACTCGCTGAAGAAGACGAACCCGGACTCTTACAAGGCGCTGTCGGGCAGCAAGCCGGGCACCGCGGAGTTCTCCGCCCGGTGGAAGCAGCTGGCGGCGAAGGACCCGAAGGGCTTCGACAAGGCGCAGCACGACTACATCAAGGCCACGCACTACGACGTGGGCGCCGCCAACATCAAGAAGGCGACGGGCATCGACCTGGACCAGCGCTCCGCGGCGCTGCGGGACGTGGCCTGGTCCACCTCCGTGCAGCACGGCCCGGGCAAGGCGGACGACATCTTCAAGAAGGCGCTGGCCGGCCGCGATCCCTCGAAGGTGAGCGACGAGCAGCTCATCAAGGACATCTACGCCGAGCGCGGCCGCACCAACGCCAGCGGCACCTTGGTGCACTTCTCCGGCAGCTCCAAGGACGTGCAGAAGGGCGTGGCGAACCGCTTCAGGTCGGAGGTGAAGGACGCGCTCGCCATGCTCAAGAAGGAGCAGTCGGGCACCCCGGCGAGGCCGGCCAACGCCAACACGGGCGTGGTTCCTCCGTCGGTGAGCGGCGACTCGAAGCCGGGCCGCGCGGAGGGCACGCACAGCGGCAGGCCCACCACCGAGGCGGACCGCACGGACACGCAGCAGGTGGCCGGTGCCAAGGACCGTCCGGCGGTGCACGTGAAGGTGCCGTACTACAGCCAGTTCGAGAACGGCCACGGCTACACCGCGAGCGACACCGCGTGCTTCAAGGCCGCGACGGCCATGGCGCGTGACTCGGGCGCGACGGTGCTGGGCCCGGACCGCCGCATCCAGGTGGGCAAGAGCGAGAACAGCATCGGCGCGCTGAAGGTGGATTCGAAGAAGGCCGCCGAGGGCCGCAAGTACATCGACCAGCAGCTGGAGGCCGGCAAGCCCGTGGTCGTGGGCGTCAGCCACAAGGACTCGAACTACAACGTGGATGGCCTCACGGACCACTTCGTGACCATCACGGGCCGCGGCGTCGACGGGAAGGGCCGCACCTACTACACGTTCCACGACCCGGGCACGACCAACGCCAGCAAGGGCAAGGACACGAACCCGAACAACCGCTTCTACGTGGATGACAAGACCGGGAACATGTACCGCCCCGGCAAGGCCGCGAACGGCTACGTGACGGACCGCCACTACGACGTGGCCATGGTGCGCATCAACAAGTAGCCCCTGGCGGAGAGAGCCCCTGCAAGTGATTCGGCCCGGTGGCCTCGTGAAAAGGTCGACCGGGCCGTGTCACGTCCGCTGTCTGTCTTTTCTACGCGCTCGCCGCGTCGCGCCGGGCGGGCACCTCGCCGCGCAGCTCCGCGACCTCCGCGCGCAGCAGCCAGTCGGAGGGGAACGCCGAGGTCGCCTGGGCGATCTGCTCCAGCCGCTCGGGGGCCAGCTGCCCCGTCTCGCGGATGCGGCGCACCTCCGTGTAGAGGGCGGCCAGCGACGGGGGCAGGGCCTGCGCCTTGCGCTCGCGGGCCTGGGCCTCGCCGTCGCCCGCGGTGAAGGCGTCCATCTCGCCAAACCACTCGTCCCACGTGCCCGGGTCGGCGGGCCCGCCCGCCACGGACGGCAGCCGGTCCGTCAGGTACAGGCGCGCCATGGACGGCAGGGTGAGCTCGCGGCCGGCCAGCGTGCCGGAGAGGGCAATCACCTCGCCGCCGCCCACCGCGAAGCCCTCCAGCACCAGCCCGCTGTCGAGCGCGAGCTTGAAGGCCCCGCGCTCCGGCAGGCGGCCCTGGCCAAAGGCGACCAGCGCCGCGCCGCTGAACGGCTTGTCCACGGCCTGCCCCTTCAGCGACGTGAGGATGGGGCCCTCCAGCCGGGCCAGCGCGGTGGACAGGCCCGGGGACACGTCCTTGCCGGCCGGCAGCAGCTCCACCACCTTGCCCGTCACCTCGCGGCCGTCCGCGAGCACCAGGTGGTTCACCGTGTGCGCGCGCAGCGCCTCGTTCAGGCCATGGTCCCCGCCGCGCTTCCACGCGAGCGTGGCCTCGAACTCCGCGAGCACCTCGAAGAGGTGCTCAAAGTCGCGCGCCACGAAGAGCTGCGGCTGCATGCGGGTGATGTCATAGTCCGTGTCCGCGCACGCCACGCCCAGGGGCAGCTTGTGCACGGCGGACGTCAGGCAGTGCTTCGCCTCGCCGATGCTGGACAGCAGGCCGGCGCCGTAGATGCGCGGGTGGCGCAGGTCCCCAATCAGGCCGTACTCCGCGGTCCACCAGTACAGGCGGCTCGCGCGGGTGCTCTCGCTGACGTAGCGGTGGCTGGCGTTGGCGGCCTCCAGGCGGGCCTGGGCGTGGGCGATCTCTTCTTCCGTGGCGGTGGGGTCCTCCTTCACCACGGAGAGGTTGCGGATGGCCTCGAAGACGGCCTGGTCCTCCACGCTGGCGATGGCCTTGAACCCCACCAGCCCCACGGCCTTGAGGTACTGCGCGTAGCGCGCGTTCGCGATGATGGGCGCGTGGCCCGCGCTCTCATGGACGATGTCCGGCGCGGGCGTGTACTGGATGTGCTCGTGCGTGCGGATGTCCGCCGCGATGGCCAGCACGCCCAGCGCCTGCAACTCCGTGAAGACGGCGGGCGGGATGAAGCCGCGCACCGCCACGCAGGCCCAGCCCAGCTTGGACAGCTTCTCGTTCATCTCGTCCAGGCTGGGGATGGCCTCCGCGCCAATGCCCGTGGCCTCCAGGCCCTCCAGGTAGACGGGGTGCGCCTTGTCGCGCAGGTGCTCGCGCAGCTGGCCCAGGATGTGACGCCAGACCGCCTGATCCCGAGGCGTGTACGCCGCGTAGTCCTGGGTCACCACGTAGCGGCGCAGGTGGGCCGGGAGGCGGGCAAGGGTCCTTTCCGTGGGCGTCATCGCAGGCGGCTCCTTGAGAAGAAACAGGACCCCTGAAGAATACGCATGGCACTGCAAGACGGAAATCCGGCAGAATTCGACGTCTTCGTCGGATTATCGCCGTTTGGCCAGTCGACGACGCACCCCGTCGAGGATGGATTGGACCGCGGGGCTGAGACCGCCGGAGGGCCAGAGGGCCACGACCTCCACGACCTGGGGCTCTTGCTCGCGGAGGGGCCAGACGTGCAGGTCCGAGGGGAACGGCTGGGTGGGGCGCACGTCCGGGGCGATGGCGCAGGCCCGGTAGGCGCGCAGCAGCTCGAAGAGGTGGAGGAAGCTCTCCACGCGGCCGACCTCGGTGACGGACACGCCGTGCGCGGCGAAGCGCGCGCTGTTGGCGCCGCCGTAGGGGTCGTCGCGCAGCCAGTCCACGAAGCGCTGTCCCTGGAGGTCCTTCACGTCCAGGGCGCGGCGGGACGGGTGCTTGCGGGCGAGCGCGGAGTCCGGGCCCGCGAGCACCACGAACGGCATGCGCAAGAGGGACTCGGTGTCCACGCCCTCGTGCGGGGGCAGGGGCGTGAAGTCGAGCACCAGGTCCTGCTGCCGGGTCTGCACCTGCCGCATGAGCTCATGCGAGCCGCCGAAGCCCACCACCAGCTTGAGGTCGGTGGCGGCGGCATCCTGAGCGATGCCGCCCAGCAGCGACATGGAGAGCGTGGGGTTGAGGCCCAGGCGCAGCGTGGGCTCCACGCGGGCCAGGTCCATCAGCCGCTTCATGTCCAGCTGGTGCAGCGGCGTCTGGGTGCCCGCGTAGAGGCGCTCCCCGCGCGCGGACAATTGCAGGCGCCGGCCCGGCCCGCGCTCCAGCAGGGCGGCGCCATCCGCGAGCGCTTCCTCCAGGGCGCGGATGTGCTCGCTCACTACGGAGCGGGCGACGCCCAGATGGTCGGCGGCGGCCTCGATGCTGCCGGCCTCCACGGCGGCGGTGAAGGACTCGAGCCAGACCAGGTGTCGCTGGAGCTTGCGCGGGGGCATGGGGCCTGGGGCGCGCTAGAGGAAGAAGTCGGGCAACAGCTCCGCGCCGGGGACGGACTGGTACGCATCGAAGTTCGTGACGCCCGCGGCGCGCAGCACTTCCTCGTCGATGCAGAAGTTCCCGGTGAAGGAGCGGCTGGGCTTCGTGAGGATGGCGTAGGCGGCGTCCGCCATGATCTCCGGCTTGCGGCTGCCCTTGATGGTGTCGTCGCCGCCCAGCAGGTTCTGCACGGCGGCGGTGGCGATGACGGTCCGGGGCCACAGCGTGTTGACGGCGATGCCGTCATCCTTGAGCTCCTCCGCCATGCCCAGCGCGCACAGGCTCATGCCGTACTTCGCGATGGTGTAGGCCACGTGCGGACCGAACCAGCGCGGCTCCATGTTGAGCGGCGGCGAGTTGTTGAGGATGTGCGGGTTGGACGACTTCTTGAGGTATGGGATGCACGCCTGCGAGCACGCGAAGGTGCCGCGCGTGTTGATGCCGTGCATCAGGTCGAAGCGCTTGAGCGGCGTGTCCAGGGTGCCGGTGAGGCTGATGGCGCTGGCGTTGTTCACCAGGATGTCGATGCCGCCGAAGGTCTCCACGGCCTTGGCGACGGCGGCGTGGATCTGCGCCTCGTCGCGGATGTCCACCATGCAGGGGAGGGCCTTGCCGCCGGCCTCTTCAATCTCCTTCGCCGCCGTGTAGATGGTCCCGGGCAGCTTGGGGTGCGGGTCCGTCGTCTTGGCGGCGATGACGATGTTGGCGCCGTCGCGGGCCGCGCGCAGCGCGATGGCCTTGCCGATGCCACGGCTGGCGCCGGTGATGAAGAGGGTCTTGCCTTGGAGGTTGGACATGGGCCGCATCCTGGCCCAGTCCCTCGCCGCGTGCATCTGGAAGACAGCGGGGGCGCCTGGGGCCGCGAGGGCCCCGGCCCGGACTGTCGGTTACTGCGTGATGCAGGTAAGCGTCTCCAGCATCGTCACGTTGGCGTTGCCGGTGGTGTTCCACGCACCGACGCCATTCGTTCCCACGATGTATGTATACGCGGACCCTCGGATGGCGGTCGTGTAGCTTTGCGCGCCGCTGTGGCCCCGGTCCTGACAGAAGCGGCGGGCGGTGTCGGCGGCGCCGCTGAAGGTCCCCGTGGGCTGATTGGGGCGGATGGTGCCAACCTGATAGCCATTGACCATGGGCGTCACATAGGTCTGGTAGGTGTCCGCGCTGGCGGACGACGCGAAGCCCACGGCAAGGAGCAGGGACACGAAGAGGGTGGGGAGTCCGCTGCTGCGATGAGACATGCTTTTCCTTGGTTCTTGTTGAAGCGGGGGAAACACGACCGTAGCGGCTCCCTGGAACTCACGCATCGTCCGGACTGCCGTGGCGCGGGTGTCCGCAGGGGGGCACCCCGCGTGTGAAGACCGGAGGGGGATGCTGATCTAGGGTGCGGTCCCATGCGACTGCTCCCACTCCTCGTCCTGGTGGTGTTGACCGTCCGCTGTGCCCACGCGCCGGAGGCCGCGCCACCTGCCTCCGCGCCTCCCGCGGTCGCCTGGCCAGACGCACTGCCTCCCGCGCTGCGGCTTCCGGACACCGTGCGGCCGGTGCACTACGCGCTGGACCTGAAGCTCGTGCCTACGGAGGCCACGTACCCGGGCAGCGTCACCATCGACGTGGAGGTCCGCGAGCCGGTGCGCCAGGTGTGGCTGCACGGGCAGGACCTGGAGGTGACGCGAGCGCGCGTCGCGGTGGGGGACCGCACCTTCGACGCGAAGCCTGTCACCGCGACGGAGGGGCGTCTGGGCTTGCTGTTGCCAGAGGAACTGCCCGTGGGGAAGGCCCGGCTGTTGCTGGACTTCACCGGCAAGGTGGACCGCGAGCGTAGCCAGGGCATCTACGGGGTGGAGGAGGGCGGTGAGTCCTACCTCTACACATTCTTCGAGCCCATCGACGCGCGCCGTGCCTTCCCGTGCTTCGACGAGCCGTCCTTCAAGGTGCCGTGGCGCCTGCGCTTCACCGTGAAGGCGGGGCATGTGGCGCTGGCCAACCACCCCGTCGTGTCGCGCGAGCCGCTGGCGGACGGCCTGGAGCGCGTCACCTTCGCGGAGAGCCAGCCGATGCCCAGCTACCTCGTGGCCTTCATGGTGGGGCCGTTCGACGTGGTGGACGCGGGCGCCGTGGGACGCACGAACGTGCCGCTGCACTTCATCGTGCCCAAGGGGCGGGGCGCCGAGACGCGCTACGCCGCGAGCGTCACGCCGCGCATCATCAAGGGATTGGAGGACTTCTTCGACCAGGCGTACCCCTACGAGAAGCTCGACGTGGCGGTGGTCCCCCGGTACTGGGGCACCATGGAGCACCCGGGCATCGTCGCACTCGGGCAGCCGCTCACGCTCATTCCGCCGGGCGAGGAGACGCTGGCCCGCCGCCGCTCCTACACGGTCATCGCCAACCATGAGCTGGGGCACTACTGGTTCGGCGACGTCGTCACCTGTTCGTGGTGGAACGACATCTGGCTGAATGAATCCTTCACCGCTTGGCTGGACCGTCAGACGGTGGACCGGCTGGAGCCGTCCTGGGACTTCCAGCAGGAGCGCGCGATGTCCGCGATCCGTTCCGCGCTGGCCTCGGATGAGCTGGCGGCGGCGCTGCCCGTGCGCAAGCCGGTGGCGAGCAACGACGACATCGTCGGCTCGTTCGACAACGGGACGACGTATGACAAGGGCTCGTCCGTCATCGCCATGTACGAGGCGTGGCTGGGGCCGGAGCGCTTCCGCGACTTCCTCCGGGGCTATGTCCGCAAGCACGCATGGCAGGTCGCGACAATGGAGGACTTCCTCACGGACCTGGCCCAGGCGGCGGGGCCGGAGGTGGCGAAGTCGTTTGGCGGGTTCATCGAGCACAGTGGAGCGCCGCGGATCACCGCAAAGCTGTCGTGCCCGGCGGGCGCTGCCCCGTCGGTGAAGCTGTCGCAGGAGCGCTACCTGCCCGTGGGCTCGAAGGCGGACGCGCGGCAGGAATGGCAGGTGCCGGTGTGCCTGCGCGTGGGGACGGGCACGCAGTCGTCGAAGGTGTGCTCGATGTTGCAGGGGCCTTCCGCGGAGGTGGCTCTGCCCGTGAAGCAGTGCCCTGCGTGGGTGCTGCTCAACGCGGGCGGCACGGGGTACTACCGGGGCGGCTACACCCGTGAGCAGTTGACGAAGCTGCTCGCGACTCCGGCCGCCGCCTTCACCCCCGCGGAGCAGGTGGCGCTCTGGGGCGACGTGGACGCGGCGGTGACGCGAGGCGACCTGCCGCTGGGCGAGGCGCTGAAGGCGGTGCCTGCCTCCGCGAAGTCGACGAACCGCCTGGTGGTGCAAAGTGGTGCCTTGCTGCTCATGCGGGTGCGCGTGGATCAGCTCACGGCGGAGGAGCGGCAGCGCTTCCGTGCGTGGGTGGCGTCGCTCTACTCCGCGCGCGCACGGGCCATGGGCTGGGTGCCGACGCCGGGCGAGGACGACTCAGTGAAGGAGTTGCGCTCGCTGCTCCTCCGGCTGGCCGGCGGCCTGGGGGATGATCCGCGGGTGGCGAAGGAAGCGCTGCCCCTGGTGCGTGCGTGGCTGGCGGACCGGAAGTCGGTGGATCCGGAGGCGTTCAGCAGCGCGCTGACCCGGGCGGCGACGCATGGTGATGCGGCGCTCTTCGACGCGCTGCTGGAGGCGGCGAAGAAGGATCAGGACCGTACCGAGCGTACCCGGCTTCTGACCTCCCTGGCGTACTTCCGGAACCCGGACCAGATGAGCCGGGCGCTGGGGCTGGTGGTGTCCCCGGACTTCGATGTGCGGGACACGCTGATCATCCTCAGGCTGGCGCTGATGTCACCGGAGTTGCAGGCGCAGGCGTGGAACTTCTACCAGACGCACTTCGACGCGCTGACCCAGCGGCTGCGCTCGGATGACCTGGGCCGGTTGATTGGCGAGACAGGGAACCTCTGCGACGACAGCGGGCTGGCGCAGGTGGAGACCTTCCTCACGCCCCGCGTGGGCAACATCGAGGGAGGACCGCGCGCGCTGGCCCGGGCCCTGGAATCCATCCGGCTGTGCATCGAGTCCCAGAAGGTCCAGTCCCCGAGCGTGAAGGCATTCCTTCGCGCCCGGTGACTCCCCGGGACTGAAGGCTCAGGGGCCGTAGGGACACAGCTTCAGCATCTCCGCGATGGGGGGCCGGCAGAGTTGCAGGAGCTGTGTCTCGTCCAGGAACGAAGACTTCCGCGCCTTGAGGAAACAGGACGCGGGATCATCCGAGGGGGTGGCGTACTGACACAGCTGGAGCGCCTCCGGGTCCTCGAGGAACGCGCTCTCCTTGGCCCGGAGGAAGCACTGCGCCGGAGTGTCGGAGCTGGCACCCTGGCAGAGCTGGGCAGCGATGGTCTCGCTCACCCCGCTGCCCTCGCGCGCCACCTGGAAGCACGAGTACTGTGGCGCGCCCGGGGGTGGCGCTTCCAACTGCCCCACGGCTGGAAGGCCGAGCAGCCCGGCGGCCAGCCCCCAGCATCGTCTCCAATGGCCTCGCTTCATCGTGCACCCCTCCGCGGAAGGTAGGGGAGGCATGGCCCGCAGGGGAGGGACGGGCGGGAGGACGGCCGCCGTGCGCCGGCCGCTTCAGCCGTGCACAGTGCGGCTGTCAGCGGGCACGGCCGCCCGGTCCTTCAAGCCGTAGTCCCGTACGACATGCGCCACGCGCAGGCGGTAGTCGTTGAACACGCCGTCGCGGCCTTCGCGTTGCGCTTCACGGTGGGCCTCCTGGCGCCGCCATTCCGCCACCGCGGCCTCGTCGCGCCAGAAGGACAGCGACAGCAATTTCCCCGGTGTACTGAGGCTCTGGAACCGCTCGATGGAGATGAAGCCGTCGATGCCCGACAGCAGGGGCCGCAGCTGCGCCGCGAGGTCCAGGTACCGCTGCCGGTGCTCGTCGTGTGTCGAGACCTCGAAGATGACAGCAATCATGTCAGTCCTCCCAGGACGCGGGTGTTGGTGGAAGCACGCCAGGTGACGGGGCCCGCCAGGGGCATCAGGTCCAGGTCGCTCGCCAGCACCTGCTCCGCCGCCGCGGTGGCCATGGCCTTCGCCAGGAGCGGCCCGGGACAGGCGTGCGTGCCCAGGCCGAAGGTGAAGCATTGGCGGCCTTCGCGCCGGGGCAGGAAGGCATCAGGCTGGGGATTCTCCAGCGGATCCCGGTTCGCGGCGGCGAGCACGACGACCACGGTCACACCGGCTTCCAGTTCCTGACCCGCGACAGTCGCGGCCGCATGGGTGAAGCGCCGCGTGTTCTGGACGGGGGAGCCATGGCGGGCCGCTTCCTGGACCACGTCGTAGAGCGTGCACTGGCCCCGCGAGACCTGTTCCCGCAGTGAGGGCCAGTGAGCGAAGGCCCGCAGCGTCGCTCCCAGGAGCCCTGCCGTCGCTTCATACGCCTGGGTAAGCAGGCCCACGGCGTTGGGAACGCGCAGGTCTTCCGCGCCCGGCCCATCCACGAGCCGGGCCGTGAACGCGGTTCTCGCCGTGGACTGGAAACAGGTCGACACTCGCTCGTGCAACTTCGCAGCGGCCTCGCCGCCCGCCGGGGGCCCGGCGACCGAGCGGACATAGGCCTCCACGTCTTCCACGGTCGCCTCCAGTGAGTCTTCCGGAAGTCCGAGCAGCGAACCCAGCACGAACACGGGAAATCGGAGGGCCGCGCCCGGCAACCGGGCCAGCGAAGACATCGTGAAAAGCCGTTCCGCCTGGCGACGGCTCTCCGACTCCACTTCGCGCAGCGCCTCCGGCAGCGCGCGCGACAGGGTCTGCTTCACGGCGGGGTAGGGGCCTCCGTCGTTCATCCGCACCAGGCGTCCAAAGAGTGCGCCGGCGGCGGTCCCCACCAGATGCGCTGGCACCGGCTCGGCATGTGGACGGACCCGGCAGTGCTCGCTCGTGAGCACCGCGCGGACGGTCGCCGCGTCCGCCGCGATCCACGGGCTGAAGCCGGGGACGCGGTGCAGTCCACCCCGGGCGCGAAGCTCCGCGTAATAGGGGTAAGGGTCAGGGTGGGTGACGGCCAGATACGGGTCGCTGGGCGGTGTCATTGGTCCTCGGTCCCGGGCACTCTCCTCCCGTTGTCGCGGCCATGTGTTAGAAATTGGTTCGTCATGGAGCGAACGATGGATGCAGGGCCGGACCTCACGACGCTGGCCGCGGCCGTGGGGGACGCCACGCGGATTCGGATGCTGGAGTTGCTCATGGAGGGGCGTGCGCTTGTCGCCAAGGAGCTCGCGTTCGGCACGGGCGTCAGCCCAGCGACAGCGACAGCGCACCTGCATCGGTTGGAGCAGGCCCGGCTGATCCGCTCCACCCGGCAGGGGCGCAACAAGGTGTTCCGACTCGCCACGCCCACCGTGGCGCGGATGGTGGAGGCGCTGATGTCCGTGGCAGTCCGGGGGCCCCGTGCGTCAGCGACGCCGGAGCCGCTGCGCGCCGCGCGCTACTGCTACGACCATCTTGCGGGCCGGTTGGGCATGGGCATCACCGACGCGCTCCTCCGGGCCGGACATCTCTCCCTCCGCCGCCGAGCGTTCGCGCTCACCCCGAGCGGCGAGGCCTGGTTCCAGGACTTCGGCATCGATCTGGCGAGCGTGCGCAAGCAGCGTCGGCACTTCGCGCACCGTTGTCTGGACTGGAGCGAGCGGCGAGACCACCTCGCGGGCGCGCTGGGCGCGGCGCTTGCCTCACGTGTGCTCGCGCTGGGGTGGGTGGAACGTCAGCCCGGGTCCCGGGGCCTCATCGTCACGTTGGGAGGCCAGCGGGGGCTGAAGCGTCACTTCGCCGTGCTGTAGGCCATGGCGTTCGCGTCCGCGCGCTCCCGCGTGCGCTGGATGGCGACGGTGACGGCTTCGTCCACGACACGGGGAAGCCCCTGGGCCTCCAGGGCCTTCAGTCCCGCCTCGGTGATGCCTCCAGGGGTCGCGATTTCCGTGATGAGGCGAGCGGTGGTGGCGCCGGGCTCGGCCAACAGTTTCGCCGCGCCGATGAGCGTTTCCCTGGCGAGCGCCGCCGCTTCCGCTGAGTCCATCCCGTGCGCCATCGCGGCCTGGGCCAGGGTCTCCACGGAGCGAAAGACATACGCGGGGCCCGTGCCGCACACGCCCGTGCAGATCGTGAGCGCTTCCTCGGTCATCCACAGTGGCCGTCCCGTCGCCGCGAAGACAGACTCAGCCGCCTGTCTCGCGGGCTCCGTCGCCCGGGTCCCAGCGGTCAGGGGCGTCACGCCCGCTCCCACGCGCACGGGTGTATGAGGCAGGGCGCGAAGGATGGAGACGCAGGAGGGCAAGGCCGCCTCCAACTGCGCGAGTCTCACATCCGCGGAAAGCGACACCACGGTCTGTCCCGGTTCCAGGGCCGGGGCGATGACAGCCATCAGGTCGCGCAGTTGTGCCTGGCGCACCGCCAGTAGGATCACCCCCGCGCCTCGTACTGCCTGAGCGTTGTCCATGAGGACGTCCACGCCATGCCGGGAGCGCAATTCCTCTCCGCGCTCAGGCCGGCGCACGGTGACGCGAAGCTCCGAAGGCTGCGCATGGCCGGAGCGCAGCAGTCCCTGGATGAGCGCTTCGGCGATCTTGCCGCCTCCCAGGAGGACGAGCGGTGCGGAGATGGAATGGGGCGCCATGCCAGAATCCTACCCTCAAGCACGCCGCCAGGAGCCCACCAACGGAGTCCAGGACGTTGCGCTCTTCGCAAGGATGCAAGCCGCGCTGAGCGCAGCAGCGAATGGTGATGGAGAGCATGAGCGGGGCGTCAGGATGAGATCGCGACAGATGCGCTCACGAGGCGCACTGTTCCAAGGCCTCCGTGGAACCGTACGTCCCGAAGCAAGACGCAGTGGGCCCAAGCGGCATGATTGCGCGGGACGCGGGGGATGGCGGTCAGGGCCGCCCGCCGGGCGCGTTCTTCAGAAACCTGTCCGACAGTCGGACAAGTCCCTGTCGCGAGTCTCCCAGGCCCGCGAACTTGTAGGACAGTCGGACAGGTTTGGGCGGCCAAGGGCCCGAGGCCAGGAACGTGTCCGACAGTCGGACAGGTCATCGCAGCCTGAACCCCAAGCCGGCGAATTTGTAGGACAGTCAGACAGGTTTGCGCGGCCAGGACCCGGGGCATGAACGTGTCCGACTGCCGGACAGGTCGTCGCGGGCTGAGACCCAAGCCCGCGAACGTGTAGGACAGTCGGACAGGTTTGCGCGGCCAGGGCCCGGGGCATGAACGTGTCTGACTGTCGGACTGGTCATTGCAGGCTGAGACCCAAGAACGCGAACTTGAAGGAGTGTCGGACTGGTTTGCACCGCCTGACAGCGGGGCTCTCTTGAGCCGAGCCGGTTGGCATTAGCTGCTCAGGCGATGATCCGGCCGATCTCCGAGGACTTGCGTCGACGCATTCGCGAGGAGCGCGGCACAGGGCGTACGAGGAATTGGCGGAGCAGTCCCGCGTAGGCCGGGCCACGGTGAACCGGGTCCTCCGGCTGAAGCGCGAGACAGGCGATGTGCAGCCGCGGCCTCCTGGCGGGCGTGCTCAAGCGCGTGTCTGACGAGGAGTTACCTCGGGTGAAGGCGCTGGTGGACGCGAATCCAGACGCGACGGTTGCCGTGCCGGTCGTCCTGGTGATCAGGAAGCTTGGCCGCTCGCTGAGCCGCCCCACCTTGGGCCGGATGATCGTGCGACTTCGGTGACTCTCGAACGAAGAAGGGGCTGGTCGCAAGCGGACGTCAGCGTCCGAGCGTCCATCAGAAGCGCGCCGAGTTCCTCACGGCCACCGAAGCCGTTGGGGGGACCGACCCGTCTTCATCGACGAGTCCGGCAGCCATATCGGCATGGAGCGTGAGTATGCCTGCGCCCTGTCGAAGCGCGTGGTGGGCCACGTCCCCAGAAACCGAGACACGGTTCTCACCATGATTGGTGCTCTCACCCAGGACGGAGTCGAGGCCCTGATGACAGTTGAAGGCGGCACGTCGGGCGCCGTGTTCCTCTGCTGTCCGGCAACGACTACCTGATCCCCAACCTACGCCAGGGCGACCTGGTGATGGACAACCTGGGAGCGCACCACGCGACCTGCGTCAAGGAGGCTTCGCTCGGTTGGGGTAGACGTCCTGTTCCTGCTGTCCCGACCTCAATCCCATCAAGCTGTGCTGGAGCAAGGTCAAGGCTCTGCTCTCGAAGTTGGCGGCCCGCCCCGGCAGCACACTCGAGGTGGCCGTCCAGGAGGCCGACGAAGCAGTCACACAGCGCGACGTGGAGGGCGGTTCATCCATTGCGGCACTCGGCTCCGTGCGACTGATCACCGCTGTGAGGCTCGAAGCCCTCGAACGTCTCTGCTTGTCGAACACGTTTGTGCCACACGATGGCCGAGCCTGCGAACCTCGAACCTGTCCGACTGTCGGACAGGTTTTCAGCTCATGCGCCCCAGGGGCGGTCCCTCCCGACATCCGACCCGGATGATGCGCCCGCGCATCCATGTCAGACCCCTGTGGTTGGATGGCGATGCTGGGGCGAGGAAGGGAGACGGGGATGGGACGTGGTGGGCTCGTGGCGTATGTGGAAGCGGAGTTGGAGCGCGATATCGCGCTGGGGCGGCTGCCGCCCTGCGGGCAGTTCGGCTCGGAAGCGACGCTGGCGCGTCGCCATAACGTGTGTCGGGGCACCATTCGTGAGGCGCTGCGGCGGCTGGCGGCGCGGGGCCTGGTGTTACAGCACCCAGGACGCAAGACGCGCGCGGTGGCCCTGGATGAGTCGCTGACACTGGAGAACCTGGGGCTGGCGCTGCATGACGCGCGCTCGCCGGAGGCCCGGTGGCTCCTGGAGGGCTACTTCAGCCTGCGGCGGCAGGTGATGGTGGAGCTCCTGGTCGACTGCTGCGCGAAGGCCTCGCTGGGGGATTTGAACCAGTTGTCGCAGGTCTGCTTCGGGCTTTGGGACGCGGGGAAGTGGGAGTCGGGAGAGCGGTGCGCCCAGGTGGAGTTTGAGTTGCTGCGGCTGGCGGCGCGGGTGGCGGAGCGGCCCGGACATGTGCTCCTTGTGCAGTCCCTGCAACGGGCCTTTCTGGGAGCCGCGGCCCGATTGCTGCCCTTCATGGGCGGTGATGCGCTGCGCGAGTGGGCCATTCGCGCCATGAATGCTCTGTCGGAGCGCGACACACGGGCACTTCAGCAGGAGCTTCCGGCGCTGATGAGGGCTTGCGATGAGCGTTTGCTGGATGCCTTCGCTCCCGTCCGGCCGGAGTCGGCCTCTCCTGACATCCTGCGTGCTCAGGAGGGGCTCATTACTGCTCCCACCTTCACCGCTCCTCAGGACGGAGGTCTGGAGGCCCACCCCTATGTGGAATCGCGGGGCCCTGATTTTATTGCATCAGCTCCCGCGCGGGACGACGCGCTGGTGGAGCGCCCTGCTGCCGAGAATCAGGGGGGCGGCTACCTTGCGTCACCTGCGGAGAACATCTCGGTGCGAGAGGGTGCACCGTGCCCTCTCGCGGAGTCCTTTGCTGGGCAGCCAGAGAACAGGGCGCAGCTGTTCCCTCCGGTCCCGGAAATGTCCGACGCCAAGCCTGGTGCGGAATGCTCCGTGTTGGATGTGCCGGGGGGCACCGTGGGGGCTGCGTGCAACGACAACGAGCGGATTGACGGCAGCTTGGGATGTCTGGGCCGGTGGGCTGCGCGCCTCTGGCGCTCCTGTGGTGGGCGCGCTCTCGTGTTGTTGATCAGAGCTTCACGCCCACCGTGGTCCGCAGCTGCGTGTCCAGGGGCGGCACCGTCGCCGGCGGCGCGCTGTCGTAGGTGAGGTTGAAGCCGATGCCCACCGTGACCCGGGGATTGGGAGTCACCGCGAACAGCGTCTCGTTGAGGATTCGCAGGTCGGCGGGGCGGGTGACTCGCGGCTGGAGGTAGACCGTCTCCACGAGGTGGATGTTCTCCATCAGCTTCAAGCGGCCCAGCAGGTAGCTGGAGACTCGGGGATCCGTGTAGCGGTCTCCCGCGTCCACCTCGCCGTCCTTGCGCAACCGCTCGTGCTCCAACATCAGCGCCACGCCGAGGGTGAGCCCTGTTTTCTCCTCGTTGAGCAGGACGACGCGCGGGCCCGCGCCCAGCAGGGCCCGGAACTGGAGCCGGCGGAACTCGTTGTATTCGTGCTGGGCGAAGGCCTCGGCTGATACACGCTCGGTGAGCCTGCGCCGGTAGCGCACGTGCTCCATCACCTGGCTGACGATCCGTTCTCCACTGGCGAACGAGTACTCGCCCCGGATGACGCCCAGCCAGACGTTCCGCTCGGAGCGCAGCTGGCCTACCAGCGAGCCCCGCACGGAGAACAGCTCCGTGCTGCCCGTGCGCCAGTCTCCCCCCAACTCGATGGCCGCGGCCGGTCCCAGCTCCGCCTTCTCGTCGAAGAGCGCCTGCACGTTGACGATCTGTGCCGCCGCGCCGCTCGCGTGGAGCAACGCCCCCAGCACCCCCCATCCAACCGACTTCAGGAGACTCATGTCCCTCTGCTGTGCCTGCTCGCGCGCTCCTGTTCAACCCTGTTGTGAGGCCCCCCGGCATGCCGGCCCGGCGCTTGACCCGATGGGGAGAGCGGAGCATGCCTGGACCTGATTCGCAGGCCCTTCTCACGCTCGGAGTCCGCCCATGCAGGTTCACATCATCGATGCCTTCACCCGCACCGCCGGTGCAGGAAACCGTGCGGGCGTGGTGCTCGACGCGTCCGCGCTGGAGGTCCCCACGATGCAACGGGCCGCCGCGGCCGTCAGTGCGTCCGAGACCGCCTTCCTCCTGTCCCGGCCCGGTGATGCCACCGTGCGCCTGCGCTACTTCACGCCCGTGGATGAGATTCCCTTCTGCGGCCATGCCACCGTCGCCACCTTCCATCTGCTCGCGGAGAAGGGGCTCCTGCGAAGCCCCGGGACGTTCAAGCTGGAGTGCCCCGGTGGCACCTTCGACATCGAGTTGGAGCCTCGGAGCGCGCATGAAACGCGGGTGTGGATTGCCACGCCCCCGCCGCCCGCTCTGCCCAACCCCGTGGCGTTGGAGGCGCTGATGGCCACGCTGGGCGGGACAGCGTCGCAGGTGGACACGTCACTGCCGGTGATCCGCCAGGGCCACCGGCTGGTGGTGCCCCTGCGGCGGCTCGCTGACCTGGAGGCCCTGACGCCGCGAGGCGCGGCGATGAACGCCCTGCTGATGCCGCACGGCTTGCGCGGCGTCTACCTCTTCGCCCGCGAAGCGAAGGAGCAGGGGAGCGTGGCCCAGGCGCGCTACTTCGTCCCGGGCTTCGGCATCCTGGAGGACCCCGTCACGGGCTCCGCCGCGGGACCGCTCGCCGCCTACCTCGCTGAACACGGCATCCTCCGCCTTCCCGCGCACGGCGGCACGGTGTCCGGTCGCATCGAGCAGGGCGACACGCTCGGCAAGCCGGGCCGCATCGACATCCAGGTCACCGGCCAGCCGGGCCACGTCGAGCGCGCCCGCGTCGGCGGGGTGGCGCTCACCGTGATGGACGCCACGCTGCTCGCGTAGCGGGGCTCCCGCCAATGACAGACACGGCGGGCCGGCGGCCCCGGACCCTTGATGGCCCTCCCTCGCGCCTCCAGGTTTGGGATTGGGATGATTCCATCCCCGCTTGGAGGACATCATGGCTGCCGACAACAGGAACCCGGGGACGGAGGGGAAGCCCTCCTCTCCGCCCGCGATGAAGAACGCCCAGTCCGACGTACAGCAGGGCGCAAGCTCACAAGGCCAGGAGCCCCGGACAGGCTCAGGCATCTCCCGCCGTGAATCCCAGGTACCCACCACCGTGCGGGAGGCCATGCCCCTGACCCCATTCGGGCTCATGCGCCAGATGATGGAGGACATGGATCAGCTCTTCATCGGCTTCGGAGGCCGGGGATTCATCCCCCGGAGCAGCGTGCTGGACGAGGGCCTCTGGTCACCCCAGGTGGACGTGCTGGAGAAGAACGGGCAGCTCATCGTCAAGGCCGACCTGCCCGGCATGAAGCAGGACGACATCCACGTCGAGCTGCAGAACGATCAGCTCGTGATTGAAGGCGAGCGCTCCTTCGAAGTGGAGGAGGAACAGGAGGCCGAGGGCGTCTGGAGTCTGGAGCGCGGCACCGGCACGTTCCGCCGCGCCATCCCGCTCCCGGAAGGCATCGACACGGAGTCGGTCGAGGCGAACTTCGAGAACGGCGTGCTGGAAATCTCGCTGAAGCTCCCGGAGGCCGAACCCCAGGGCAAGCGCATCGCGGTGAAGGGTGGCTCGCGCGACGAAGCCCGCAAGCTGACGCGCGGCAAGCCCGTCCACTGAAAGGACGGGGCAAGGACTCAGTGCGCGTGCCGGCGGCCCTCGTCCTCCACGACGGCGGCCGCCACCTTCTCCGCCGAGTCGCGCAGCTCCCCCTCGAGCGGCGAGTGCCAGGACTCGAAGGCGAACAGCTTCCGCATCAGCTTCCCGGCCTGATAGCCCGGGCGCAGTCCGATGGCGTCGAACATCCACGCCATCGCCTCGTCCGCGAAGGTGTACCAGGCCTCCTCGCAGCCGGTGGCGTCCATGGTGAGGTTCACCGTGGTGACAATGCCATCCGCCAGCGCGAGCAGCCGGATGTCCGTGTCCTCGGGCGCCGAGGGCAGGCCCTGTTTCAGCGCCTGGAAATGGGCATCCAGCTTGAACAGCCATTCGCGCGACCGCTCCAGCGCGTTGATGATGAGCTGGATGTTGTGTTCCACGCTCATGTCCGGCAGGGGCTTGTGCCGGAAGAAGCTGTGACACCAGCAGTAGCCTCCGAAGCTCTCATTGCCCAGAGACAGATTCGTGTCCGTGTACCAGGGCCCCAGGTTCTGCCGGAGCAGCCCCTGGACGTGCTTCGCCATCGCGTCGTGCTGCTCGTCCGTGAGCTTGCGCGCCTCCGGCGGCACACGCGGCGCCAGATATTCGCGCAGCATGCGGATGACCTTCTCCGGGTCGTACGCGTCCAGGCTGTCGCGGATGCGGTCCCAGGTCCCCAGGGATGCCTTGCTCATGCGGTCACCTCGTTCATCCCGGCACCTCGTTGCGGCACGGCGCGTCAGGCCCCGCGATGCTCCGGGCCAGCAGCCGGGCCAGCCGCGTGTAGTTCACCGCGTCTCCCGGGTTCTTGCGCCACAGGACCACCGGGACCAGGGGCGGGGTGGGCAGGCGGCCCCGCCGCAGCATGTATTCCAGCCACAGCCGCGCCGCTCGGGCGTTTCCGTCCGGGAAGGGGTGGAAGAAACACAGGTCCAGGTACAACCGCGTGGCGTGCGCCACCGGATGGCGCTGCTCCCGCGCTTCCGACTCCACCTTCTCGCGGAACGCCGCCTCCAGGCCGGGCGTGTGCGCGTACCGGTGCGCGCCACTCCTCGCGAAGGCGTCGCCAGTGCGGAAGCCCGTGGGACCGCCCAGCAGCATCGACTGGACCTCCACCATCCCGGTGAAGGTCAGCGGCTCACCGGCGTCCGCGAGGCGCCGGACCCGGGCGAGGGCCCGCTCGAAGCGCTCCGTCCGCGCCGGCCCCTGGGCTTCATGGGCCGGTGCGTCATGGCGGAGCAGGAAGTCCTCCTGGGCGCCCGTCTCCCGGAAGGCCTGCCGCGCCGCGGCCTCCAGGTCCCACCGGAGCGCGGGCAGTGCCCAGTCCAGGGCGCGGGTGGCCTCGCGGTGGGGCGCGAGCTGCTCGGTGGGGGGCGGGCCTTTCACTCGGGGTCCAGGGCGCGGAGAGGGTTGGGAAGCCCACCATGGACCGGTTTGGGTGACAAACACCCCGGTCAAACGGGTCATCTTGTGGGTCCTGGAGTGGAGCCCCGGCAAACAATTGCGTAAACAGGCCGTTCTCGCAGCAGGGAGAAGGTACTGAATGAAGACGTTCCTCGTGGTCAACCCGCGCAGCGCCAACGGGCAGACGGGGAAGCGATGGGTGGAGATCTCCGCGCAGGTGGGCAAGGTGCTCGGCGACTTCGGGTACGGCTTCACCAGCGGCGGCATGGATGCGGCGCGTCTGGCGCGGCAGGCCATCGACGATGGCTATGAGTGCATCGTCGCGGTGGGCGGAGACGGCACCCTCAATGAAGTCACCAACGGCTTCTTCCGCGACGGCCAGGTCATCAACCCCCAGGCCACGCTGGGGCTGTTGCCCCGGGGCACGGGCGGCGACTTCCGGCGCACCTTCGGGTGGGACCTGGAGCTGACGTCCGCGCTGGAGCGCCTGCGCTCGGAGACGACCGAGCCCTTCGACGTGGGGCGGCTGGAGTTCACCGACAACGACGGCAAGCCGGCCACCCGCTTCTTCGCGAACATCGCCTCGTTCGGCGTGAGCGCGGTGGTGGCCCGCGAGGTGAACCAGGGCAGCAAGGCGCTCGGCGGCAACCTGAGCTTCATGTGGGGCACCGTGAAGGGCCTCTTGAAGTACCAGGAGCAGCAGGTGCGCATCACGGTGGACGGCGGCGAGCCGGAGACGGTGAGCGTCACCGCGATCGCCGTGGCCAACGGCCGCTACTTCGGAAGCGGCATGTTCGTGGCGCCCGAGGCGGTGACGCACGACGGCCTCTTCGACGTCACCATCTGGTCCAACTACGGCCTGTCCGACTTCGTCCTCAAGTCGAAGGGCGTCTACAACGGCGACCACGTCACCTGGAAGGGCACGCGGCGGCTGCGCTGCCGCACGCTCCATGCGGAGCCCTTGACGGGTGACGTGTTCCTGGACGTGGACGGTGAGACGCCGGGCAGGCTGCCCTGCCGCATGACGCTGCTCCCCGGCGCCATCCGCCTCAAGGTGTAGCGCCGGAGCGCGGAGGGCGCGGCGCTTCCTTCACGGGGGCGCCCGCGCCGGCATGGGGCGGGACGGGCGCGGGGCGGTACCAGCTCGTCTGTCCCAGCAGGTGCCGCGTGAAGCCGTCCTCCACCAGGGGCGAGGCCTCCGCGGCGCCCAGCACCAGGAAGCCGTCCTGGTGGAGCATCCGCCGCACGCGGGCGAGCACCGCGCGCCGGGTGGGCACGTCCCAGTAGATCATCACGTTGCGCAGGAAGATGAGGTCCATGGGCGCTTCCATGGAGAAGTCGTCCAGCAGGTTGAGCGGCCGGAACTCCACCGGCTTGCGAACCTGGTCGTTCAGCCGCCACCCGTCGCGCTCCGGGCGGAAGTAGCGCTGACGCAGCTCGGAGGGCAGGCCCCGGTGGATCTCCTTCGCGTCGTAGCGGGCCTCGCAGGCACGCACGAGCGCGCGGGTGGAGAAGTCGGTGGCGAGGATGCGCACGGTCCAGCCGGTGATGAGCAGCCCGGCCTCGGCCAGCGTCATGGCCACGCTGTAGGGCTCCTGGCCGTAGGCGCACGCCGCGCACCAGATGCGCAGGGTCCGCGTGCGGACGCGCTTCGCCAGCAGGGCGGGCAGCGCGGTGGTGCGCAGGGCCTCGAAGACAGGGGTGTCTCGGAAGAAGGCCGTCTCGTGGTTGGCCAACGCCTCCGCCACGCGTTGATGGAGCGGGCTGCCCTCGGGCTGCGAGCGCAAACGCGACACGAGGGCGGGCAGGTCCGGCAGCCGCTCCTCGCGCAGGAGGGGCGTGAGGCGCGCCTCCACCAGGGCGTGCGTGTCGGGCTCCAGCACGAGCCCGGAGCGGCGCAACACGCGCTGCCGCAGGTACGCGAAGTCGTCGGGATGAAGCGTCATGCTCCGGTCCTCCGTCCGCGCGCGTCCACGCGCCGCGCCAGCTCCGGGGCCAGCGCGTCCAGCGACACCACCGCGTCCGCGAGCCCCGCCTGCTCCACCGCGCCCGGCATGCTGCCGATGACGCAGCTGGCCTGGTCCTGCACCACCACCTGACCGCCCGCCTCGTTCACCCGCCGGCAGCCGCGCAGCCCGTCCTGGCCCATGCCCGTGAGCACCACCGCGAGCACTCCCGCGCCGTACACCTCCGCCGCGGAGCGGAAGAGCAGGTCCACCGCCGGACGGCACGCGTTCTCCGCCGGCCCCTGATGCGTGAAGAGCCGCACGCCCGTCGCGTCCCGGCAGACGGCCAAGTGGAAGTCCCCGGGCGCGACCCACACCTCGCCCGCCCGCACGGACGCGCCGCTCACCGCCTCGCGCACGGTGAGCGGGGTGACGCCCTGCAACCGCTCCGCGAGCAGCCGCGTGAAGAGGGGCGGCATGTGCTGCACGATGAGCACTGGCACCGGCAGGCCCGCGGGCAGCGCGGACACCACGCGCACCAGCGCGCCCGGGCCTCCGGTCGAAGCCCCGATGACGATGACCTCCACCCGCGCGGGCGCCCGTGGCCGGAGCAGGGATTCGCGAGGCACTGGAGCGACGATGGGCGCGCAGGGCGGCGTGCGGACGTGGAGCGCCTTGAGCTTGCGCACCAGCTCGTCCCGCACGGCCTCCACGGTGACGTTCATCCCGCCCGCGGACGTGGGCTTCGTCACGTAGTCGCGTGCGCCCAGCGCGAGCGCCTCCAGGGTCAGCACGCCCGCGCGTTCAGTGAGCGCGCTGAACATCACCACCGGCAGCTCCGGGGCGCGCTGGCGCAGGAGCTTGAGCGTCTCCAGCCCGTCCAGCTCCGGCATCTCCAGGTCCAGCAGCACCACGTCCGGCTGGAACTGCTCCACCTTCGCCAACGCGATGCGCCCGTTGGGCGCGGTGGCGACGACCTCCAGGCCCGGGTCCGTGCCCAGCAGCAGCGACACCTGACGCCGCACCACGGCCGCGTCGTCCACCACCAGGACCCGGATGGCGTTCATGCGCACCCGCTTCACCGCGCCGCGTGCGCGACCGGACAGCGGCCCGTGGGGGCGCTGGCGGCTGACTCGCCATACACCTCGTGGCGCGGCCGGCTCGCGAGGATGGCGCTCGCCCCCCAGTCCGTCACGCGGTGGAAGGGCTCGGACGCGATGAAGGCGTCGAAGCCCTCGCGGCTTTGCCATTCCGAGACGATGAGGTAGCGCCCTGGCGCTCCCACGCTCCGGAACAGCTCCGTGTGCGCGTGCTCGGGCAGCTTGCGCATCGCCTCCTGCACGAGCGCGAACTTCCGCTCGAAGGCGTCCGCCTTGCCCTCACGCACCTCATAGTTCATGCCGATGGTGACCATCCGTAGCTTCCTTCTCCGTGTGTCACTCGAGCCAGACCCGGACATGCCGGTCGCCCTCGTCCAGGTGGAACAACTCCGACGGCCGCAGCCCCGCCGCGACCGCCGCCGCGCCAATGCCTGCCGGATCGAGCCCTCGCGCCGCGAGCCGGGAGGGCAAGTCCTCCGGCAGGAGGTCCTCCAGGTGCGCCGTCACGTCCGCGCGGAAGGTCAGCGCGACGCGGGTGTTGCCGGCCTCCGTCACGCGGACCTTCAGGTAGCGCGCGGAGCCCTCCACCCGCGCCTCGGAGTGCGACGGCGGCGGTGGCAGTGACGGCGCGCGGGCCTCGTCCAGCAGCGGCCCCCAGGCGATGGGCGTGTCCAGCACGTCCAGGTGGCGCACCAGCCCGTGGAACGCGCGCAGGACGTACAGGAGCGACGCCGGCCCCGCCGCGCGGAAGTTCCAGCGGTGCGGCCCCAGCGCCTCGGTGAGCCGCGCTCCCAGCCGCCAGCCTCGCGCGTGGAAGGGGCGGTCCTGGAGGAATGGCTCCAGCAGCACGCGGCTGACGGCGGGCAGCGCCTCCGCCATGGGCTCCAGCAGTTCCGGCGTGAACCCCAGCATCACCCACGCGGACAACAGCTGTTCCGGACGCGGTGGGGAATCAGGGCAACGGAGGAGCGCGATCAACCGCCCCAGGCCCGCGGCCACCTCTGGCGGCAATGGCTTCACGCAGCCGAAGTCGAGCACCCCCAGCACGACGTGGCCCTCCGGTCCCCGGGACACGCGGTAGTTGCCTGGATGCGGATCCGCATGGAGCGCGCCCCAGGTGAAGCAGCCGTGGAGGAGCAGGCGCACCAGTGTCGTGGACAGCGCGCGGCGGTCCGCCTCGCTCCAGCGCCAGCCCTCCGCGAGCGGCACACCGTCCACCCAGGTCATCACCAGCAGGTCTTCCCGCGTGAGCGCGTCCACGGGCGCGGGGACGACGACGCCCGGCACGTCCGCCATGCGCGTGCCCGCATCCCGCAGGGCCTGGGCCTCGAGGCGGTAGTCCAGCTCGCCCTGGAGCATCCGGGCGACTTCGTGGCGGTACGCGGACAGGTCCAACTTCCCGCGCCAGCCACCCAGCGGCGCGGCGAGCAGCCCCAGCGCGCGCAGATCATCCCGCACGGCCTCCGCGATGCCCGGGTGCCGCAGCTTCACCGCCACGGCGCGCCCGTCGTGCAGCACGCCCCGGTGCACCTGCCCCAACGACGCGGCGATGCCCAGGCCGTCCAGCGAGGCGAAGACCTCCCGCCACGGACGGCCCAGCCGGCGGGACACCTCCGCCAGCGCGGCCTCCGGCGCGAGCGGGGAGGGCGCCTCCGCGAGCGAGCCGAACCCCGGCGCCTCCTCGCCCAGCTCCGCGAGCGTGAGCACCTGCCCCACCTTCTGCGGCAGGCCGCGCAAGCCCAACAGCCTCCGGGTCAGCTCACGCCTCACATGCTCCGCGTCCTGGGGCAGGGCTTCCCGCCGCAGGCGCGTGGAGGCGCGGGCCACCTGGCCCAGTTCCCACCACCGCTTCAATCCGGTTCGCACGTGCCGTGGCTCCTGGACCCTGATTCCGCCCGCGCTACTTCGTCCGTCCCTGTTTGTCTGTCGTGTCCACCTGCACGACCAGCCGCTGAAGCGACTGCGCCATGTGGGCCAGCTCCACCGCGGAGCGCTGCGTGCTGCCCGCGCCCTCGGTGGTGCTCCGCGCGGCCTCCGCCACGGCGGCCATGTTCTCGGAGATCTGCTGGCTGCCCTTGGCGGCCTCGCCCACGTTGCGGAGGATCTCTCCCGCCGTGGCCGTCTGCTCCTCCACGGAGGAGGCGATGGACGTCTGCAGCTCGTCGATGCGGCTGATGGTGGCGCCAATTTCGAGGATGGCGTTGACCACCTCCTCGGTGTCGCCCTGGATGCTGCCGATCTTCTGGCCGATGTCCTCGGTGGCGCGGGCCGTCTCGCGCGCCAGCTCCTTCACCTCGTTGGCCACCACCGCGAAGCCCCGGCCCGCCTCGCCCGCGCGGGCTGCCTCGATGGTCGCGTTGAGCGCGAGCAGGTTGGTCTGCTGCGCGATGGAGGTGATGACCTTGATGACCTTGCCGATGTCCTGGCTGCTCGCCCCCAGCTTGCCGACGACGGCGGACGTGGAGTCCGCCAGCTTGACCGCGGAGGCCGCGACCTTGGCGGCGGTGCTCGCGTTGCGTGCCACCTCGCGGATGTTCGCGTTGACCTCCTCCATGCCGGACGCGACGCTCTGCACGTTGCGGCTGACCTGCTCCGCGCCGGCGGACACCTGGGTTGCCTGCGCGGCGGTCTCCTGCGCGTTGCTCACCAGCTGCTGGCTGACGCTGGACAGCTCCTGGGACGCCGCCGCGAGCGTCTGCGAGTGCTGCGTCACCTCCTGGAAGATGCCGCGCAGGGTGGAGTCCAGGTCCTTCTCGCGCTGCTGCACGGCGAGCTTCTCGGTGATCAGCTCCCACGTCACCATGGGGCCCAGGTAGCGCCCCTGGCCGTCGTACACCGCCGTCACCAACAGGTCCGCGGTCTCCGGGCCGATGGGGATGTTGGCGCGCACCGGCAGGTTCTTGTCGTTGGACAGGAGCTTCCGCTGGTACGTCGAGTCGCGGTGGAAGACGTCGATGTGGGAGCCCAGCACCCGGTCCGCGGTGACGGGCAGGTGCTTCTCCACGCGCTGCAACAGCCGGCGAGAGGCCGGGTTCAGGTAGACGATCTTCAGGTCCAGGTCGGCCACCATCACGCAGGTGGGCGCGTTCTCCAGCATGGCCCTGAGGCGTGCCATCTCCGTGTCCGCGCGCTGCTGATCCGTGACGTCCGTCCACGTCGCCACGTATCCGGTGAGCGCTCCGCCGCGGCCCTTGATGCCGTCGATGCGCGCCTTGATCAGGGTGGGGCCCACGGCGAAGTGGGCTTCGTGCGGAAGCGCCTCGGGGTCGCGCAGCCGCTCGTCCTCCAGGCTCAGCTGGTGCTCGAAGTGGGCGAGGAAATCGCTGCCCGCATCCCCGACGCCGCCGCTGAAACCAGACGCCTGATGGATGCGCTCGATGGCGTCCGAGGAGGCCGTGTTCGAGAAGAGGATGGCCAGGTCTTCGTCCAGCACGAACAGGTTGACGCTCGCCGCGTTCAGCACCGCCTCGCTCAGCGCCCCCTCGAGCAGCGTGGACGTCCGGCGGCGCGAGGACCGGGCCGCGGGCACTGGGGTCGCGGCCACGCGGCGCCCCTGCGTCCGCGAGGCACGTGCCGGGGCGCGCTTGCTCACGGCGTCGCCTTGAATCGTGCCCAGGGCCGCGAGCACCTCTCGAGCGACAGGGCCGGGCACGTCCAGCTCATCCAGCACGGCGGCCAGGTGCTCGGCGACGCGCTCGAAGTGATGGGGCTTGAGCTCCATGCCGGCGTGCACATCGCGCGGGGACCGGCCGCGATAGAGGGCCGGACCGCCCAGGAGCTGGGTGAGGAACGCGACCATCCGGCGCTGCACCTGGACGAGGTCCGCGCGGCGGAAGAGGGGCTTGAGCAGCGCATCCGCCAGCACCCGCGCGTAGAGCTTCTGCACGGCGGCGGTCAGTGGGGCCTTGCCGCCCAGGCGTTGGAAGGGGGTGGTTTTCACGGCGGGCGCGGTCGAGCGTGCCATCAGCGGGACTCCTGGGAACGCAAGGGGAAGGAAGGGGCGGCGGAGGCGCTGGATGCGGGCGAGAGCCCGTCCACCACCGCGTCCGCGGACAACACGAGCAGCAGCCGGTCCGGCAGCGCATGGACGCCCAACAGCAACGAGCGCAGGGGCCCGCGCAGGTTGTCCGGCAGCGGAGCCAGGGCCGACGGCTCGAAGGGGAGGATGTCGCCGATGGCATCCACGCGGAAGCTCACCGCGCCCTCGTCGCCGCGCAGGACGACGTGGGGCGCGTCCGCGGGGGACGTGCCCTCGGGCAGGCCCAGCCGGCGCCGCAGGTCGATGGCGGGGACGATCTGCCCACGCAGGTTGAGCAGCCCCGCGACCTCCGGAGGCGCGCCGGGCACGCGCGTCAGCGGAGGCGGCATCAGGATCTCCTGCACGCGTTCGATGTCCAGGCCGAACAGTTGGTCGCCCACCTGGAACGAGCACAGCTGGTGGAAGCCCTTCATGGCGCACCGCCCATCAGCAGCTCCGGGTGCACGGCGCGAACGGTGCCCTCGACGTCCAGGAACTCGGTGGCGCGGGACTGCACCACCATGGACCCCAGCACGCCCGGACGGCGGGTCTCCCGCTGGAGCGCGAGCTCCACCTCCGCGACGTCGAGGATGGCGTCCACCACCAGTCCCACGCGCGTCTCCGCGTGCGTGGTGACGACGACGGAGAGCGAGTCGTCCAGCGCGAGCTTCACGTTCCGCGCGAGCTGTTCCGTCGCCCCAGGCCTCGCCTCCAGCACGGAGGCCACGCGCACCAGCGGCAGCAACTGCCCGTGGTAGCGCGCCATCTCCATGCCTCCGCTCAGCCGCTCCACGTCCGACGCGGGCAGCTCCTCCAGCCGCGTGACGCGCGACAGCGGGATGGCCACGCGACCCTCCGCGCCGGCGCGGCACAGCAGCACCCGCTCGCGGTTCTCGTCCGCCGGTGCCGCTTCGGGAGCGGTCTCCGGGACGACCCGCTGCGCCTGCACCTCGGTCACCGAGCCCACGCGGCTGCACAGGCCCATGGCGTCCAGGATGAGCGCCACGCGCCCGTCGCCCAGCACCGTCGCGCCCGCGTAGCAGGCCAGCCCCTTCAGGTGCTTCCACAGCGGCTTGACGACGATCTCCTCCGTGTCGTGGATGGCGTCCACCCACAGCCCGAAGGTGCGCTCACCGGCCTGTAGCACGACGAGGGTGGCGCCCGCGTCCAGGTCTGGCGTCGCGGGCCCCACGCCCAGCTCCGCGGCGAGCACCACCAGTGGCAGCAGCTCCCCGCGCAATCGCAGCACGCACGCGCCCTGGATGCGGGTGATGTCCCTCCGGGCCTGCTCCGGCTCCAGGAACACCACCTCCCGGAGGGACGCCTGGGGCAGCGCGTAGCGGTCTCCCCGGCAGGTGACGAGCAGCGCCGGGATGATGGCCAGCGTGAGGGGAATCTTGAGGGTGAACGTCGTGCCCTCGCCAGGCCGGCTCCGCACCTCCACGGTGCCGCCAATGCGCTCCACCTGCGTGCGCACCACATCCATGCCCACGCCGCGGCCGGACAGCGACGTGACGCGCTCCGCGGTGCTGAAGCCCGGCAGGAAGATGAGCATCCGCGCGTCCGCGTCCGACAGCCGAGCCGCCTGGTCGGCCGTGAGCAGGCCCCGCTGCTCCGCCACCTGCCGCACCCGCTGCACGTCGATGCCCGCGCCGTCGTCGGACATGCCCAGGTGCACCAGCCCGCCCTCATGCGACGCGCTCAGCGTCAGGCAGCCCACGGGCGGCTTGCCCGCCGCGCGCCGCTGCTCGGGCATCTCCACGCCGTGGTCCACGGCGTTGCGCAACAGGTGGGTGAGCGGATCATGCAGCGCCTCCACCAGCGTCTTGTCCAGCTCCGTGTCCGCGCCCTGCAATTGCAGCCGCACCTGCTTGCCGCACCCGTTCGCCAGCTCGCGCACCAGCCGGGGGAAGCGGTTCCACACCTGGCCCACCGGCTGGAGGCGCGTCTTCATCACCACCTGCTGCACCTGCGTGGTGACGACGTCCAGCCGCTGCGACGCGGTGGCCAGGTCCGCGCCCGGCGTGGGCGAGGCCGCGCACTGGAGGACGCGGTTGCGCGCCAGCACCAGCTCACCCATCAGGTTCATCAGCCGGTCCAGGAGCGCCACGTCCACGCGCAGCTTGGAGTCCACCCCGGTCGCGGCGCCGCGCCAGGGCAGGGCACCCGGAGGCGTCAGCGGCTCCGGCACCTGCAGGGGCTTGGAGGCCGTCGCCGCGCCCGTCATGCGGGCAAGCAACGCCGAGTGGTCCACCGCGGGCTCCAGCCCCGTCGCCTCGATGTGCTCCAGCGCGCCGCGCGCCGCGTCCGCCAGCGCCAGCAGCGTGGACACGCGCTCGCGGTCCAGCACCAGGCGCCGGTCGCGCGCCAGGCCGAGCATCTCCTCGGCCGCGTGCATCAGCGCCTCCAGGCGGGTGAAGCCCAGGAAGCCGCAGGTGCCCTTCACGGTGTGCAGCGCCCGGAACAGCTGCGCCATGAGCGGCTGCGAGCCCGGCTGTGCCTCCAGCTCCAGCACCGTCGACTCGATGCCCTGCACGTGCTCGCGGGACTCGAGCAGGAACTCCCGCATCACGTCATCCCAGCCCGGAGTGTCACCCACGGACAGGACGTCCCATGACAAGAGTCCAGACAGGCTGGATGTATTTGCTGTGATGGCTGTGACCGGCGCTGCCCATGGGCAACGGCCCCCCCGACCCCCAGGACTCCGGAGTCGAGGTTCCAGCATCCTCCAAGGTCAACCGCTTGGAAGCTGTCCCGGAGGGAAGGCGCCCTGCTCAGAAGAACAGGCGGAGCAGATCGTAGCGCGTCTCGGCTCCCAGCTTTCTCAGCAGGTTGGCCTGGTGGAATTTCACCGTGCGCTCGGTAATCCCTAACACGGTGGAGATGTCGGTGGGCGAGCGGCCGAGTGCGAGGTATCGCAAGACATCGCCCTCACGCTCGGACAGGCGCGCGGCGCTGGCCATGCGCCTCACCTTCGCCTCGAAGAGCCCGCTGAGCGTGTCATCACCAATGGTGTGCACGCTGACGAGCGCGGTGCCTGCGCCGGTGGGCGTGGCGGTGACGACCTCGTAGCCCTCGGTGTCCTCCGGCGCCTGCCGCACGATGGTGTGCGGCCAGGACCCGGGGGACGACGCCGTCAGCGGACAGTCCTGGCAGGGCGCGTCGCGGTGGGCGAAGGCGCCGAAACACGGCCGGCCCACCATCTCCTCCTGCCGCGCCTGCCCGGAGGCCCACACCGCCTTGAGCGTCCCGAACGACGACAGCTCGGTGGAGATTTCGTAGCTCAAGTCCCGGTGCGCCTCCGGAGGCCGCGGAGGCTCCGCTGCGACGGTGGGCTCGGGGAGGGAGCGGGGCGGTGCCGCGCGCGTGATGATGGCCACCAGCCGCAGCGGGGGCTGGCCCACGGCGGCCACGTCCATCTCCACCGGCAGCCGCTCGCCATCGCGCGTGAGCACCTCCGTCTGCAGCCGGTGCTCCGCGGTGGTGAAGATGGCCCGCAGCGCCTGGCCCACCTCGCGCCCATGCTCCGGCGGCGTGCAGACCTCGGTCCAACGGCGCCCCAGCAATTCCTCACGGGGCCGGCCCAGCAGTGACGTGAGCGCCCCATTGGCCAGCTCGATGCGGCCGCGCCGATCCATCACGACGATGGGGCGCACATCCCGCTCCGCCAGCAGCGATGCGGTCAACGACCAGTCCATGAGGCCCCCCAGCCGCTGCAACCACGTTGGAGCTTTTCAGAAGTAATTATGAATTGCTCGGGTTGAGCATCTTACAGCGAAGCGCCTGCGTTTGCATTTGGACACAAGTTCAATCACAGACCGTCGCGCCGGAACGCGAGTGGCCCGTGCGTGCCCGTCCGCCTGGAGGGCATACCGGAAACCTGGAACGTCTCTTCGAGTCGGGGCAACCTGCTGCATCGCCCGCGACGCGGGGTTACTCCCAGGGTTCCACCGCCGCCTCCTGGGAGAGGAGCTGAACGCATGAGCGCCACGCGACGACCCGCGCAGTTCGACCTCTTCACCGGAGCGCTGGAGGAGCCACCGGCATCGTCGCGGCGCCGGAGCCAGCCGGTAGGGCCGGCCGCGCCATCCGACAGCCTGCGCATGCTCGGCGGCCAGCTGCCTCAAGGCGTGTACCTGGGCACGTCGTCGTGGACCTTCCCGGGCTGGAGCGGGCTCGTCTACGACCACGAGGCCAGCACCACCCAACTGGCGCGCGAGGGTCTGGCCGCCTACGCGCACCACCCGGTGCTGCGCACGGTGGGCATCGACCGGACCTTCTACGCACCGGTGCAGGCCACCACCTTCGCTGAGTATGCCCAGCAAGTGCCGGAGGGCTTCCGCTTCCTGGTGAAGGCGCACGAGGCCTGTACGCTCGCGCGCTTCCCCGTGCACGAGCGCTACGGCGCGCACCGGGGGCAGGTGAACGACCGCTTCCTCCAGGCGGCCTACGCCGCGGATCACGTGGTGGCGCCGTTCCTGGAAGGGTTGGGCGACAAGGCCGGCCCGCTGGTCTTCCAGTTCCCGCCGCAGGACCCGGCGGCGTTGGGAGGCGCCGGCCGCTTCGTGGAGCGGCTGCACGCGTTCTTCTCCGCGCTGCCCCGGGGCCCGCTGTACGCGGTGGAGGTGCGCAACGAGGAGCTGCTCACGGAGGCGTTCGCCCAGGCGCTCGCGGACACGGGCGTGAGCCCGGTGCTCGCGGTGTGGGCCCACATGCCGCCCGTCGCGCGGCAGGCGAAGCTCACGCGCGCCTTCGAGGCCCGCGCGGTGGTGGTGCGCTGGATGCTCCCTCCGAACCTGGGCTACGAGGAGGCCTACGCCCGCTACGCGCCCTTCAACCGGCTGGTGGACGAGGACGCGGGCACCCGCGACGTGCTGGCCCGCGTGTGCATGGCGGCCGTGCGACGGGAGCGTCCCGTCTTCGTCACCATCAACAACAAGGCGGAAGGAAGCGCCCCCCTGTCCGCCGTCCGGCTCGCTGAACGCGTCGTGTCATACAAAGAGGAGAGCGGCCAACGAAGCGCTGCGCACGCAACATGACTTGCGCGTGAGCACGGCCCTTGCTTACGTGAAAGGCCATGATGGCGATGACCGTGGCCGCGCTGTTGATGCAGATGACCTCCGCTGGCGGTGCCGGCTCGGAGGGCAGGCGTGCGGGAAATCAGCTGGACCTGACGGGCTCCCAGCACCCCGGCGGCGTGAAGGAAGAGCTCTCCTCGCTCAAGGGAGAGATCACCAGCCTCAAGGGTCAGTTCCGGCTCGCACGCGAGCGTCAGCGCCTGGCGGCCGAGGAGAAGCAGCGCCAGGAGGAGGCCCGTTACGGTGTCTCGCCGAAAGCCACTCCCGCCCCTGCCGCCGGAGGGACCGGAGCCCCCACCAACACCCGATGAGCTGGGCGCGGTAGAAATTCCGGTCGACGGGAACCTCGACCTGCACCTCTTCCAGCCCCGCGAGGTGAAGGACCTCGTCACCGAGTACGTCTGGGCCTGCCGTCAGAAGGGCGTGCTCGACGTGCGCATCATCCACGGCAAGGGCACGGGCGCGCTGCGGCGCACCGTGCAGTCCCTGCTGCCCACGCTGCCAGAGGTCGAAAGCTTCCAGACGGCCTCCGAGGCGGACGGAGGCTGGGGCGCGACGTGGGTGCGGCTCAAGCCCCTGTGACGGGGCCCGCGTTCACGACAGCCAGAAGTACGCGGAGGCGATGAGGGTGCGCTTCTCCGTCACGCGCGCCTTGTTGGCCAGCTCCGCCATCTGCCGGTCCTTCGAGGCGTAGCGCTTCTCCTCCTCGTTGCGCAGCGACGCCAGCTTGCGGCGGTAGTCACGCTCCATCCGGTCCGAGTGCGCCCGCGCCTTCGCGCGCTCCGCGACGTCCTCGATGCCGGCGACCTCCTTGCGCGCGTCGAACCACGCCTGGCGGGCGGCCTCCACCACCTCGCGCGACTCCATCAGGCAGTCCTCGACGTAGCGGTCCGCGCGCTCCTTGGCCTTGTCCAGCTCCAACGCGTTGCGCCGTTCCGCGGCCCGAATCAGCTCATCCTTGGCGGTCATGAGCGACTGCTCTTGCATGAGCTGGACCGACACCGGCGCGGGCTGCCGGCGCTTCTCCTCCTTGGCGGCGAGCTTCGTGAAGTGGACCCCGTCCGTCAGCGGCAGGGCGCGGAAGCCGCCGTCCCGGTCCTTCACAAGCACCAGGTGGACCAGCTTCTCCTCCGGCTTGAGGCCCGTGGTCTCGAACTTGTAGACGAACCACCAGCCCTCGCTGCCCGCGAGCCGCGCCAGCCGTGACGGCAGCCCCGCCGCGTCCAGCTGCAGGTAGCTGACGGAGTCCTGGGTGCGATCCCGCACCGCGTAGGCGGCCTTGGCCACCTGGAGCCGTCCGGAGGTGCGGCTGCCCAGCACGGAGCCGGTGAGCGCCTTCGCCTCCTGCTGGCGCTTGTTCACGACCTCCTTGGCCTGATCTCCGGCCACGCGCAGCCGGCGGCGCACGTCGCCGTCGAAGCGCTCCAGCACCACGGACCGCATCGACGTCATGCGCTGGGTGATGCTGCCCTCCAGCTCCTCGCGCAGCTTGTCGAAGGCGGCGTTGATGTCCTTGGGATCGCGGCAGGACTGGTAGATGTCCAGCACGCGCCGCTCGAAGTCGACGCCGCTCTCCAGCGCGCCCAGGATCTCGTCGGACGCGCCGAACACGCCGTCAAAGAGGTTGAGCTTCTTCTCCAGGAGCTCGAACAGGCGCGCGTCCGCCGCGTTCTGCCGGTTGAGGAAGTTCAGCACCAGCACGTCGCGCTGCTGGCCGTAGCGGTGGCACCGGCCGATGCGCTGCTCCACGCGCTGCGGGTTCCACGGCAGATCGTAGTTCACCACCAGGTTGCAGAACTGGAGGTTGAGGCCCTCCGCGCCCGCTTCCGTGCAGATGAGGATCTGCGTCTTGTGGCGGAACTCCTCCACCAGCGCCTTGCGCTCCTCGGGCGTGCCGCCGGCGTCGCCGGACAGGAGCGAGATCTTCCCCCTGTAGCCGTGCTCCGACAGCAGGTTGAAGAGGTACTGCTGCGTGCGCTTGGACTCCGTGAAGATGAGCGCCTTCTCCGGCCAGGAGTGAGTGCGCATCACCGCGAAGGTGCGGTCCAGGGCGCGCTTGAGCGCCTCACCCTTGGCGTTGGTGCGGATGGAGTCCGCGAGGTCCGCGTACTGCCGCAGCTCCCAGACCTCCTGCTCCAGCGTGCGGACCTGGGGGGCCTTGGCGGGGTCGTCCGACCACTCCTCGCCTTCCTCCACGTACTGCTTGGCCTCTTCCGGCTCGAAGAGCGCCAGCGCCTGCTGTCCCAGCCGCGCGGCCTCCAGGCGCTTCTGCAGGTTGTCCGACAGCCGCCGCAGCGTGGGCGCGATGGCGAACGTCGAGGAGGCCAGGAGCTTGCGGTAGCACAGCGTCAGGAGCGTCTTCTTGCCCGGCTCGATGGCCGCCACCTCCGAGCGCTGCAGGTACTCGCTGACCTTCTCGTAGAGGTCGTGCTCCTCGGGGGAGGGGAGGAAGTCCTCCACGATGCTGCGGCGGTTGGTGTAGCGGACGTACTCGCGCACCTGGCGGCGCAGCGTGCGCTGGACGACCGGGGCCAGCCGCTCCTTGAGCTCGCACGCGGCGGCCTCCGTCATGCCGCCGCCCTCGTCGGCGCGGAAGCGGCTGCGGAAGGCGTGCTCGGGGCCGAGGATCTGCTCGTCCAGGAGCGACATCAGGCCGAACAGCTCCATCAGGTCGTTCTGGAGCGGCGTGGCGGTGAGTAGCAGCTTGGGGCGGCCCGCCAGCGACGCGCGCAGCGCCTGGCCCGTCTTGTTGTTGGGCCGGTGCGCGTTCCGGAGGCGGTGGGCCTCGTCGATGATGACCAGGTCCCAGGGGATCTCCGCCACGAGCGCGGACTTGTTCGCCGCGAACGGGTGCGAGCAGATGACGGGGAAGGGCTGGTCGAAGCAGTTGTTGTGCTTCTTCACGTCGCGGCCGTCGACGAGGACGCTGTCCAGGTCGAACTTCTCGCGCAATTCTGCATTCCACTGCGCGCGCAGCACCGCGGGGGCCAGGATGAGGATGCGGTTCTTGCCCTCCGCCATCAGCTGGGCCACGACGAGGCCCGCCTCGATGGTCTTCCCCAGGCCCACCTCGTCCGCGAGCATGCAGCCGCCGCGCGACAGCGCGTCCAGCGCGAACATCGCGGCTTCGACCTGGTGGGGGTTGAGGTCCACCTTCGCTTCGGCCAGCGCGTTCGCCAGACGCTGCTGGGTGTCACCGCTGCGCGCGAGCAGTTCCTCGGCGAGGAGCCGCTCGTGGAAGGGCGTCAGCGCCGCCTCCACCAGCTCCTCCGCGGCCTGGGCCGCGATGGCCGCGGCGTCCGCCTCGACTTCCAGCTTCAAACCCCTCGCGACCTCCGCCAAGTCCCGCCTCCCGTCCGGTTTGGAGCGTGCGCGCCTGCGCGCGAACAGTTGAGGCGCGCCATTCTGTGCAGCGATCCGGATCTGTAAAGGGGGTCCTCCCGGAGGCCGAAAAATCGGCCTCCGCGCGATTGGCAAGCGTGCTGTTCGGCGGAGTGATGCATGCGCGCGTGAGCGGTGGAATGTTTCAAAGGGCTTGACGAATGCGCTGGGAGCGCTCAGAGCCGCCCGCGCGCCTTCACGTCCAGGTACACGTTGAGTGCAGCGGCGCCGAACCCGCGAGCCGGAGCGCGCACCACCAGCGCCCCCGCGTCGCGCAGCGTGGTGGCGGTGCGGCGGTACTCGGCCTCCATGCGGGCAGCGGCCTGCCGCGCGTAGGCGGACGTGGCGTCGCCGGGCACGTCCGTGGCGGCGGCCTCCAGGTCCTCGTCCAGGAGCGACGCGACGACGGGCAGGTGCCGGGGGCGCAGGGCCAGCGTGCGCGCGAGCAGCTCGGCGGACGCGTCCGGATCCACCAGGTCGGTGAAGAGCACCACCAGCGCGCGGCGCGTCTGGCGGGCGAAGGCGAAGTCGAACGCGCGGCCGTAGTCGCTCTCCTCCAGGCCGGCCTCCGCGCGGTAGAGGGACTCGGTGATGAGACGCAGGTGCTCCGCCCCCTTTCGCGGAGGCAGGAAGGCGCGCACGTCGCTGGCGAACGCGAGCACGCCCACCACGTCACCCGCGTCCAGGCTCACGCGCGCGAGCCGCAGCGCCGCGTCCACCGCGTGGTCCAGCTTCCTGCGCCCCTGCACCCGGCCCGCCATGTGGCGCCCGCAGTCCAGGAGCAGCAGCACCGGCTGGTTGCGCTCCGGATGCCACGTGCGCACCAGCGTGTGGCCGTGGCGCGCGGAGGACTTCCAGTCGATGTGGCGGTAGTCGTCGCCGGGCCGGTACTCGCGAAGCGACTCGAACTCGCGGCCCTCCATCGACTTGCGCAGGAGCGTGCGCGCGGACACGGCTTCGGACGCACGCGCCAGCGTCAGCGCCTCGCGCGAGAGGGCGCGCAGGTCCGGATACACCTTCACGTCCTGGTCCGCGGGCAGCCGCACCTGCCGCGAGCACAGGCCCAACGGGCCCATCAGGCGCAGATTCACTCCGCCGAAGCGCGCGTCGCCCCGGGAGGGCGGGTGCACCCGGTAGGTGAGCCGCGTGGACGCACCGGCCTCCAGAAGGAAGGGCTGGCGGTGGCCGTGGCTCTCCACGTCCAGGGGCGGCTCGTCGCGCAGCTCGCCGCGCACGGGCCGGTCGATGCGCGAACGCAGCTCCCAGCGCACCGTGTTGTCCACGCCGGAGGAGAGGATGGGCTCCACCTCGCGGCGCACGTCGACGTCGCGGGCGTGCGGCGCGCGCAGGAAGTCCACCGCGCACAGGAGCAGGACGGCCACGTCCACCGCGAGCGCCAGCCACCCGAAGGCGGGGCTCGCCACCGCGAGCGCGGCGGGCACGAGCGCCCCGGCGAACAGCGCCACGGCGAGGCCGCTGGGGACGGGACGCCCGAGGCTCACCGGGGCACTCGCACCCGTTCGAGCATCTGCTTCAGCACGTCGTCCGCGGTGACGCCCTCCACCTCCGCCTCGGCCTTGAGGAGGAGGCGGTGGTTGAGGACGCCCGGCGTCACGGCCTTCACGTCGTCCGGGGTGACGAAGTCGGTGCCCCGGAGCGCCGCGTGCGCCTTGGACGCCGCGAGCAGGGCCTGCGCGGCGCGGGGACTGGCACCGAGCCGCACACGGGGGTGGGCGCGGGTGTCGCGCACCAGTTGCACCACGTACTGGAGGATGGAGTCGTCACACGCGACGCGGGCCGCGCGGTCCTGCAGGTCCGTCAGCGTGGCCGCGTCCAGCACGCGAGACACTTCGGGGGCCCGGCCCTCGCGCTGGTGGAAGCCCCGCAGGAGCGCGGTCTCGGCGTCGCCGTCCGGATAGCCCACGCGCACGCGCATGAGGAACCGGTCGAGCTGCGCCTCGGGGAGGGGATAGGTGCCCTCCAGCTCCAGCGGGTTCTGCGTGGCGACGACGAAGAAGTGCGACGGCAGCGGGTGGGTGGTGCCGTCGATGGTCACCTGCCGCTCCTCCATGGCCTCCAGGAGCGCCGCCTGCGTCTTGGGCGGGGTGCGGTTGATCTCATCCGCGACCAGGACCTCCGTGAAGACAGGGCCCTTGATCAGGCGGAAGGACTGCGACTGCGGCTGGAAGACGTTGGTGCCCAGGATGTCCGCGGGCATCAGGTCCGGCGTGAACTGCACGCGCGAGAAGGACAGGCCCAACGCCCCCGCCATGCTGCGCGCGGTGAGCGTCTTGGCGACCCCGGGCACGCCCTCCAGCAGCACGTGGCCGCGCGCGAGGAAGGCCGTCACCAGGTCGGTCAGCACGCGGGGCTGGCCCACGACAGCCGAGCCCAGCGCGTCGAGGAGGCGGGAGAGGGGCGTGGCGTCGGACATGGTGGCGGGCAAAGGTAGCCCGCCTCCCGTCCGGCGCGGCAGCGAAATCCTCCAGCCCTACTCCTGGCGCTTCAGGCCCATCAGGCCACCCAGCACCGCGATGACGCCGCCGAGGATGCCCAGGAAACAGCCGATGCTCGGCGACGAGTTCATCATCTCCGAGTTGCCGAGCGGCGACGGCACCAGCGTGGTGTCCGAGGAGAGCTTCAGGAACACCAGCGCCCAGACGAGCGTCACCACGCTGCAGAACATCTGCGCACCCCACGGCAGCATGGGGTTCACCCAGGTCATCACCTGCCGCGCGCGCAGGCCCACGAAGACCATGGTCGCGACGGCGAAGAGGAAGGAGATGAACCCCAGGCTGATGAGGCCCAGGAAGTCACCGTCCGCCGCCGTCTCCTTCCACGGCATGAAGCAGGAGAGCACCACCAGCGCCGCGCCCCAGAACGCGATGCGGTCGCCGCCCTCCAGCTCGCGCAGGAACGAGCGCGCGTCGTCCAGCAGGACCTCCGGATCATCGATGGGGGAGCGCGTCGATTCAATCTCGCGCGCCTCGCGGGACCAGGGGTCCGCCGCCGCAGCTCCCACGTCGTCCTCCTCCGCTTCCTCGACGGGGGCGGGGGCCGGGGCGCGGCGGGCGGGGGCACGCGCGGGGGCGGACTTGGCGGCGCGGGCGGGAGCAGGCGCGGCGCGCTGCTGGGCCTTCTCCCGGGCGATGTCATCCATGCTGCGCACGTTGGTGGCGTCGTCGCTCGGCGGCGGCGCGGCGGGGCGGGCGCCCGTCCTGGCGCGCGCCGGGGCGGGGCGTGCGCGAGGCTCCGGAGCGGAGCGGGCCGGGGCTGGCCGCGAGCGCGGCGGAGGACGGATGCCGGTGCTCTCGTCATCGCCGCCGGAGTCTCCCTCGTCCCCGGATCCCCCAAGGAAGGACTCGTCGATGATGTGGTCGCAGTGTGGGCAGATGGCGGTGTCGTCCGCGACCTTGCGATTGCAGCCTGGGCAGTTCAGGGCCGGTGCTCCGGGAGGGGGGAATCGGCCCGGTATTCTCCCGGCCCCGGCGCGCGCCTGTCAAACCTGTTCAATGGCATAACCCCTGGATTTTCGCGGGGAATTGACCTAGCCCCTCCGGACATGGCCCGTCTGCACGCCGCCGTGTCCGCCGGACTCCTCTTCGTGAGCGCCTGTGTCCATCAGGTGCCGCCGCCCCGGCCGGACGAGGATTCGTCCCAGGGGATGAAGCAGATCCAGGACTGGGAGGACCGCCGCTCGCTGGGAGATGGCGAGCTCGTGCGGCTCGCCACCTCCGCGCAGGACGTGGTCGTGCGCGTGCGAGCCCTCCGGGCCCTGGGGCGCATCCAGGACGTGACGACGCTGGACGCCGTCATCGCGGGGCTGACGGCGCCGGACAAGGCCGTGCGCGACGAGGCCGCCTTCGACGCGGGCGAATTCGCGCTGTCGTGGGAGCCACTGCCCGACGATGCGAAGGCCGCGCTCACCGAAGCCCTGGTGCGCGCGGAGGCACTGGAGGTCGAAGGCCCGGTGCGCGTCACGCTGCTGGAGTCCCTGGGCAAGCTGGCCACGCCCGGAGCGCTGGAGGTGCTGACGGCCCGCCTGTCTCCGCCCGAAAACCCCGGAGCCGAGGCCGCCGCGAAGGCGCTGGGAGTGGCGGGGCGCAAGGCGGGCGCGGCGGCGCTGGCGACCGTCCCCCTGGAGGCCATCACCGCGCTGCTGAACGGTCAGCGGCGCGAAGGCGTGCGCTACGCCGGGGCCTATCTGCTGGCGTCGGTGAAGCGTCCGGACGCCGTGGACGCGCTGCGCGCCTGCCTGAGCGATGTGGCGCCCGATGTCGCCGCCCTCTGCGCGAAGGGGCTGGGCGACGTGGGCAGCGCGACCAGCGCCGCCGATTCAAGGGCCCTGGCCGTGCTGCTCGCGAAGGGTGCTCCCCGCGTCTCGGCCGAGGCGGCGCGGTCGTTGGCGAAGCTGTCGGCGAAGTGCCAGGACGGAGCGGCCTGCGAGCCGCTGCTCGCACTGGAAGGCATCCTGCCCCGAGCGAACAAGGTCGCGGAAGGCAACGCGGCGCAAGGTCACGCGTTGCTCGTCGTGGCGCAGCAGGGACTTCCGCCGCGGGGGCGGCCCCTGTTGCAGCGCGTGCGGAGCGCGCTCGCGGAGGCAGACCCTGGCGCGGCCAGCGAGGAGGCCCACGCGGACCTCGCCTGGCTGGACTGCCGGTTCGCGGCGGCGATGGACCGACAGCGGGGCACGCTGGAGCAGGTCCACCACTGCGGCCTTGGCCGCGTCCCCGAGCCCCGCTGGCTCGCGCTGGGGCTGCACGAGGTGGCGCAGTTCAAGGGTGAGCCCGCCACCCCGGCGAAGGCAGGCATCACTCCACCCATCCCCGGCGCGGCCTTCGCGGTGCCCTATCTGGACCACACGAGCCCTCTCGTGCGCGGCGCGGCGGTGGACGCTCTCTCCGAGCGCCCCGTGCCCGAAGCGCTGGCTCCCATGCGCGCGCTCATCGGAGGAGGCGACGCGGTGGTGGCGGGGCTGGCCGCGGCCGCCGCCGGCAAGCTGAAGGACGCCGAGGCGCTGACCGCGGTGAAGGCCCTGGCCGACCGCGTCCCCAAGGAACCGGACCTGGCGGAGGCGGTGGCCAGCGCGCTCGTCGCGTTGCAGGGCCAGGCGGCGGAACCGCGCCTGCGCCAATGGCTCACGCATCCGCACGCCAACGTGCGCCGCATCGCGGCCGAGTCCCTCACGGTGCTCACCGGAGAGCCGGTCCGCTCCGCCCGCGTGGAGCTGCCCCAGGGCACGTACCGGCCGCCGGCCGCGCCTCCGGGCACGACGCTCACGCTGCGCACGCGCAAGGGAGACATCACCGTCCTGTTGGATCCGGACGCGCCGCTCACGGGCGGCAACCTGATGGCGCTCGCGCAGCAGGGCTACTTCCGGGGCATCAGCTTCCACCGCGTGGTGCCGGACTTCGTCGCGCAGGGCGGGGACCCGCGCGGAGACGGGGAGGGCGGTCCCGGCTACTCCATCCGCTGTGAGGTGACGCGCCGGCCGTATGTACGGGGCACGCTGGGAATGGCGCTGTCGGGCAAGGACACCGGCGGCAGCCAGTTCTTCTTCACGCACTCACCACAGCCGCACCTGGACGGCCGCTACACGGCCTTCGGTCAGGTCGTTCAAGGCATGGACGTGGTGGACGCGCTCCAGGAGGGCACGATCATCGACGACGTGCTCGTCGGCATCCGCGCCCCCTGAGGCGGGCCCCCGCGCGTCAGGCCCCGGCGGCGCACGCGGGCACGGGCTGGCCGTTCGCGTCGAGCTTCGCGCCCGTCCAGCGGTGGCTCTCCGCCGCCTCCATCAGCTCCACCTCGCGGCGGATCCGGGCCCACTCCGTCTCCGGCAGGCCCAGGAACGCCTCCGCGAGCAGCGGGTCGAACTGCGTGCCCGCGCAGCGGCGGACCTCGTCGCGCGCCACGCTCATGGGCCGCCCCTTGCGATAGGGCCGGTCCGACGTGATGGCGTCCAGCGTGTCCACCAGGCAGAAGATGCGCGCCCCGATGACGATCTCCTCGCCCGTGAGCCCCAGCGGGTAGCCCTTGCCGTCCCAGCGCTCCTGGTGCTGCAGCACGATGAGCGCCGCCTCATGCAGGTAGGGCATCTTCGCGAGCATCCGGTAGCCGAACTCTGGATGCTGCTTCATCTCCACCCACTCGTCCGGCGTGAGCGGCCCGGGCTTGAGCAGGATGGAGTCCCGCACGCCAATCTTCCCGATGTCGTGCAACAGCGCGCCCTGTTCCACCGTGTCCAGCGCCGCGCCGGTGAGGCCGATCTCCTGCGCCAGCCGCCGCGCGTACAGCGACACGCGCCGCGAGTGCCACTGCGTCTCCGTGTCGCGGTAGTCCAGCGCGCTGATCAGCCCGTCCAGCAGCCCCGTCGTACGCTCGATGATCCGGTGCTCCAGGTCCCGGTTGACGGCCACGAGCTCCGCGTTCTTCTCCGCGACCTCGCGAGTCAGCCGCTCGTTGGCCGCCACCAGCCGGTGGTGCTCGACGGCCTGGCGCACGCTGCTGGTCAGCTCGCTCAGCGCCCACGGCTTGCCCAGGAGCCGGAACACCTCGCCCCGGTTCACCGCCTCCGACGCCGTCTTGAAGTCCGCCGCCGCCGTCAACATCAGCCGCACCGCGCGCGGGTTCTTCTCCCGGAGCGCCGATAACAGCTCGATGCCGTTGAGGTACGGCATCATGAAGTCCGTCAGCACCACGTCGAAGCCCTGCTCCCGCGCCGCCACCACCGGGTCGTTGTGGGTCACGACCTCGTACCCCTCCGCCACGAGGATGCGGGACAGCGCCGCGAGGATGAGCACGTCGTCGTCCACCACGAGGATCCGGGCCATGGGCAGATACGCTCCGAGCGAGTGGGCTGCGTCTTTTCTCAGAGTCTTATAGCCGGTCCATGAGCGGCCAGACAGGCCCCCCCAAGCTTTCCAGTGCCGCTAAACCACTGGAATTCTTGAAGTTTCACTCAAACCCGAGGTCGCTGGACTCCACGTCCTGCTTGCCTGCCCGACGAGCCGTGTTCTATGGTGGCTGCCTACCCGACGTAAATGGCTGTAACCCCTTGGAATTCGGGAGCAATCTCCGATGGCTAGAGCCCCTGAAGGGCCGGTGCCGGTGGTGGTGATGGGGCTGGGGTTCATCGGGCAGGAAATCGCCAGGGCGGCCCTCTCGTCCCCCGAAGTGGAGTTGATTGGCGCGGTGGATCCGCAGCCCACCCTGGTGGGTCGTCCCCTGAGCGACGTGCTCGGGCAGGGCGGACCGCGCTTCAAGGTGTCGGACTCGCTGGAGCGCGCCGTGGGGCGCCGCAAGGGCGTGGTGGTGTTGCACGCCACCGGCTCGCGGCTGGCCCAGGTGATGGATCAGCTGCTGGAGGCGCTGAAGCTGGGCCTGCCGGTGGCCAGCACCTGCGAGGAGCTGGCGTTCGCGCACCTCAAGTACCCCGAGCTGGCGGACAAGCTGGAGCGCGCCGCCCAGAAGGCGGGCGTCGCCATCGTGGGGACGGGCGTGAACCCGGGCTTCGTGCTGGACCGGCTGGTGGCCGTCGCCGGGCAGGTGTGCGGCCCCGTTCGCAAGGTGACGGCCAGCCGGGTGGTGGACGCCCGCACGCGCCGTGAGGCCCTGCAGCGCAAGGTGGGCGCGGGCCTGACGGAGGAGGAGTTCTTCGACCTGGTGGACCGCGAGGAGCTGGGCCACGTGGGGCTGGTGGAGTCCGCGGCGCTGGCGGCGCTGGGGCTGGGGCTGGACTGCGACGACTTCGAGGAGGAGGTCACGCCCGTCTTCGCCGAGGAGGACATCACCGGCGGCGCATTTGTCGTGAAGAAAGGCCGCGTCGCGGGCATGTTCCAGTCCGTGGTGGGTTTGGAGGAGGGGCAGGAGCGGGTCCGCCTGGAGCTCACCATCGCGGTTGGGGCGGACAACCCACGGGATCGCATCGAGATCGACGCGGATCCCAGGCTGGTGCTGGAGATACCGGGGGGAGTGGCGGGTGACCGGGCCACCGCGAATGCGCTGGTGAATGCCGCGCCACGTTTGACCGCAGCGGAGGCCGGGCTCCTGACGGTGCTCGAGCTTCCGTCCGGTCGCTGAAGGTTCATCAGGAGAGGGAAATGCTGGACAAGAACGCGATTGGCCGCGCCTCGCCGCCGACGCTCAACGAGGTGGAGAAGGGCGCCATCCGGCGCTTCGCCGAGGCAATCGGCGACTACAATCCCATCTACTACGACGAGGAGTACGCCCGCGCCTCGGGCTACCCCACCATCGTCGCGCCTCCCACGTTCCCCGCGTCGTTCCATTCCGCCGCGGACCTGCGGGAGCTCTTGGGGGTGGGCATCAAGAGCCTGCTGCACGCGGAACAGGGCTTCGACTACGAGCGGCCCATCTTCGCGGGGGACCGCATCTACGTGTCCACGCGCGTGTCGGACGTCTTCGAGCGTCCGGGCATGTCCGGCAAGATGGACATCGCGGTCATCGAGGACGAGGGCCGTGATGAGGAGGGCAACCTCGTCTTCCGCGCCCGCCGCACCCTGGTGGTGCGTGCCTCCAAGGAGAACGCCTGATGCCCGCGCGCAAGCTCTACTTCGAAGCCATCCGCGTCGGTGACGAGCTGCCGGCCCTGGCCAAGGCCCCGGTGGACCGCGTCCAGCTGTCCCGCTACGCGGGCGCCTCCGGTGACTACAACCCGGTGCACGTGGACGAAATCTACGCCAAGAGCGTGGGCATGCCGTCCGTGTACGCCCCCGGCATGCTCGTCATGGGCATGCTCGGCCAGCTCATCAGCGACTGGGCCCGCGGCGGCCAGCTGCGGCGCTACAACGTCCGCTTCATCAAGATGGTCTGGCCGGGCGACACCGTGGTCTGCAAGGGCCGCGTGAGCGACCGCCACGGCTCCGGCGGCCGGTACTTCGTGGAGATCGACCTCTGGGCGGAGAACCAGAAGGGCGAGCTCGTCATGAAGGGCGGCTCGCAGATCCAGCTCTTCTACTCCCTGGAGGACGAGAACCGGCAGCGCTCCGGCCAGTCCCCCATCGTGGTGGAGGTGCCGCGCGAGAGCCTGGTCGTCCCCGCCCCCGCGGCCTCCGCTCCGGAGTCCGCCTCCCCGGCCCCGGCGCCCGCCCCTGAGCGGGACCGCGACGAGGAGGATGACGAGGACGACGAGGATGCGGACGAGCCCCGCTCCGGCGCCTCGTCCAAGAAGACGGCCCCCCGGGAGAAGCCGGCTGCCAAGACGGCGTCACTTCCCACCGCCAAGAAGGCCAAGAAGTAGGCATTCCCCGGGGGCTTCCCCGCGTCCGCGCCGGTCGCTTCCGACCGTTCGTCAACGCGGGGTGTCATCTTGGGTTGACTCAAAAATCAGTCGACGCCACACTTCTCGCGTCACATGGGCCGCTGACCCTTACTTTTTCCCGCCCTGCGGGAAGCAGGCAGGCAGCGAGCCCCTACGCAGGAGTGGCCATGTCCGCCGGCATCAACACCTACAAGACCGACCTCAGGGAAATCTTCTTCACGCTGTTCGAGCAGTTCGGCTTCGGCCAGGTGGCGGGCCAGGCGCCGTATGACGCCTGGGGGCCGGACGAAGCGAAGGCGGTCCTCACGGAGACGTACCGCTTCGCGCGCGAGGTGCTGGGGCCCCTCAACTCGGTGGGTGACCGCGAGGGCTGCCGGGTGGAGAACGGCTCCGTCTTCACGCCCAAGGGCTTCAAGGACGCGTGGGGCAAGCTCTACGAGCAGGGCTTCAAGACGGTGGCGGTGAGCCCCGACCACGGCGGCCAGGGCGCGCCGATGATGCTCCAGGTGACGGTGGAGGAGATCCTCTCCGGCGCCAACACGGCCTTCAACATGTACCCGGGCCTGGCGTTCGGCGCGGCGGAGGTCATCGCCGAGTGCGGCACGCCCGCGCAGCAGAAGCAGTTCGTGGAGCGCATGCTCAACGGCACCTGGGGCGGCACCATGTGCCTCACGGAGCCGCACGCCGGCTCCGACGTGGGTGCGGCCAAGTCCACCGCGAAGCGCAACGCGGACGGCACCTACAGCATCAAGGGCACGAAGATCTTCATCTCCGGCGGCGACCACGACATGGCCGGGAACATCATCCACCTGGTGCTCGCGCGCATTGAAGGCGCGCCGGCCGGCACCAAGGGCCTGTCGCTGTTCATCGTCCCCAAGCTGCGCATCAACGCGGACGGCTCCGCGGGCCAGTCCAACGACGTCACCGTGGCGTCCATCGAGCACAAGATGGGCATCAACGGCTCCGCGACCTGTGTCCTCAACTTCGGTGAGAACGACGCCTGTCTGGGCGAGCTCGTGGGCACCGTCGAGCACGTGGGCATGAGCCAGATGTTCAAGATGATGAACGGCGCGCGCATCGCCGTGGGCATCCAGGGCGTGAGCCTGGCGTCGGCCGCGTACTACAACGCGCTCGACTACGCGAAGGACCGCAAGCAGGGCTCGCACTTCACCAAGTGGAAGGACCCCACCGCGCCCCGCGCCGCCATCATCGAGCACCCGGACGTGCGCCGCATGCTGCTGGACATCAAGGCGCACGTGGAGGGCATCCGCGCGTTGATCATCAAGCTGGCCATGCACCTGGACAAGGCGAGGCAGCTGACGGGCAAGGATGACGACGCTGCCAGCTATCACAAGGGCCAGGTGGAGGTGCTGACGCCGCTGGTGAAGGCCTACGGCTCGGATCAGGCCTTCCGCCTCTGCGCGCAGGCCATCCAGGTGTACGGCGGCGCCGGCTACATCCAGGACTACCCGGTGGAGCAGTACACGCGCGACTCGAAGATCTTCTCCATCTACGAGGGCACCAACCACATCCAGGCCATGGACCTGGTGGGCCGCAAGATGGGCCAGGCGGGCGGCGCGCACTTCCAGCAGTTCATGGGCGACGTGGGCAGCTTCGTGGAGGCGCACCGCGACCACCCGGTGCTGGGCGAGGCCGTGAAGACGCTGGCCGGCGCGCAGGAAGGCCTGATGTCCAGCGCGATGGCGCTGTTCGGCTGGTCGCAGGACCAGGCCCGCTTCCCGCTCATCCCCCTGTCCGCCAACCGCTTCCTCAACATGATGTCCGAGGTCGCCGTGGGCTGGCTGCTGCTGGACGCGGCCGTCATCGCGGAGAAGGCCGCCGCCAACGTGGCCGCGGACCACCCGGACAAGGCGTTCTACGAGGGCAAGAAGTTCAGCGCCCTGTGGTACGCCCGCAACGTGCTGCCCAACGTGGAGTACGCCGCGCGCCTCATCGCCACCGAGGACACCTCGCCCATGGACATCACCGACGCGGCGTTCGGCGGCGTCTGAGGCGGCCCCTGAGGCACCTGACATGAAGAAGGCCCTCCGGCACGTGAAGCGCCGGGGGGCCTTCTGCTTTTCGCGCCTGTCCGCGCCTAGTTGCCTTCGCGCACGCCGATGGCCAGCTGCGCGAGGCCGGCCTTCTTGGCCAGCTCCATCACCTGCACCACGGTGCCGTGGGGGACGCCCTCGTCCGCCTGCACGATGACCACGGTGTCGGGGTTCTGCTCCTTCGCCTTGTCGAAGGCCTGCTTGAGCTCCGCCTCCGCCACCACGTTGCCCGCGAGCACGAAGCGGCCGTCCGCCAGCACGGCCACGGACAGGTCCGTGGTGCGCGCGGTGACGTCCGCGGCGCCGCCCTTGGGCAGGTTCACCTTGAGGCCCGCCTTGGCGCCGCCGCCCGGGCCCTGCTGGGTGATGACCGAGCTGGTCACCATGAAGATGATGAGCAGCACCAGCATCACGTCCGTCAGCGGCGTGATGTTGATCTCCGCGAAGCCCGCGCCGTCGCCTTCGTCCTCGGACGCGCCGGGCGTCTTTCCCATGGCCATGGTGGGCGTCTCTCCTTACGAGGCGGGCTGCGGATCCGTCCGGGGGACGGGAGGCGGGGTGCTCTCGCGCGGGGGCGTGGTGGCCTCCGGCGCGGGGCCTCCGGAGGCGCGCTCCTTGAGGACCTCCACGAACTCGTCACCCAACAGCCGCAGCTCCACCAGCACCCGGGCCAGCCGGGCCTGGAAGTAGTTGTAGAAGACCATCGCCTGCACGGCGACGAGGATGCCCACGGCGGTGGCGACGAGCGCCTCAGAGATGCCCGTCATCACGGCCGCGGAGCCGCCGGTGCCGCCGGCCTCCACGTCCACGCCCAGGTCCTTGAAGGACCGCATGATGCCGGCCACGGTGCCGAAGAGGCCCACGAAGGGCGTCGTCGAACCGATGGTGGCGAGCAGCCACAGGTTGCGCCGCAGCTTGAGTCCCACCTGGGCGCGCTCGCGCTCCACGGCGGACTCGATGCCGTTGCCCCCGTTGGTGCGGGAGCGCTCCCAGCGGTCGAACCCGGCGAGGAAGATGTCGGCCGCCACGGCGTCGGAGCGCTCGGCGGCGGTGCGGGCGGCGGCCACGTCCCCCCGGAGGAGGTGCTTCTGGACGATCTCCCCCAGGTTGCGGGAGCGCTCGCTCACGCCCCAGAGGGCGATGAGCCGCTCGATGGCCACGCCCAGGGCCACCACGGAGGCGCCCAGGAGGAGGGCGAGGGTGACGCCGCCCAGGCGAAGGTAATGAAGTAGATCGTTCAGGCTCATGATGGATGACCGGGCAGGCGGCCCTGGCTCACACTAGGACATATGAACCGCGCAGCCGCCGCAATCTTCCTGGCCCTCCTCTGTTCTGCCTGCCCCAAACGCCTCGAGTTCGGTCCGGAGGGCCGCATCGAGGACGCCCAGACGCTCTACCAGCACGTGCGCGAGCGGCAGGCGAAGGTGGTGAACCTGGAGGGCGACGCCAAGCTGCACGTGGACTCCCCCCAGGGCAGCGGAACGCTCTCCACCTTCCTCTCCATCACCCGCCCGGCGTACATCCACCTGGAGACGTTCGACTTCTTCAACCGCCCGGTGGCCTCGCTCATCTCCGACGGCGAGCGCTTCGGCGTCTACCAGGCGCGGGAGAACACGTACCTCCAGGGCCCGGCGAGCGCGGAGAACGTGTCCCGCTTCCTGCCCGTCGTCCTGCCGAGCGAGGAGCTGGTCGCGGTGATGCTGGGCCAGGTCCCCCTGCTGCCCCCGGAGTCCATGACCCTGGAGTTGGACGAGAAGGAGCGGGTGTACGTGCTCAAGCTCCAGCGGGGACCCGCCACGCAGACACTGCGCGTGGACCCCAAGCACCTGCGCGTGGTGAAGAGCGAGGTCCGGGGCGTGCCGGGCTATGATCTGGCGTTCGAGGACTTCCAGCAGCGCGGAGATCTGTTCTTTCCGGACAAGGTGCACCTCATCGCCGCCTCGGCGGACACGAAGCTGGACCTGAAATACACCGACATCCGCCTCAACGGCCGGCCGGACCTGTCGCTCTACGAGCTGGCCGCTCCCGAGGGGGCGAAGGTGGTGAACGTCGACGCGCGGGGCCAGGAGGTCCACTCGGAGGGGCCGGTGTCTCAGCCGCCCCCCGCGCCGGGTTCCTGAGCTTCCAGGCGTTGAAAGGAAGCGCCCCGGCTCAAACCGGGTACTATGGCGCGCACGACATGGCACAGATCAAGCTTGGAGAACTGCTGATCAAGGCAAACGTCCTGCAGGAGAGCCAGCTCAAGGCGGCGCTCGCCGAGCAGGCCAAGTGGGGCGGGAAGCTGGGCGAGATCCTCGTCCGGATGAACCTCGTCTCCGAGGACATCCTCGTGCGCGCCCTGTCGAAGCAGCTCGGCATGCCGGCGGTGAACCTGGACTCCGTGCAGATGGTGCCGCCGCACGTGAAGGCCAAGATTCCGGCGCAGACGGCCCGCGACTTCTCTGTCGTGCCGCTGCAGCTGCGCGACGACGGCAAGACGCTGGTGGTCGCCATGTCGGACCCGCTCAACGTGCGCGTGCTGGACGAGCTGCGGGCCCTGTCCAAGTGCCGCATCGTGGCCAACGTGGCGGGGCGCACCTCCGTGGCGCGGGCGTTCGCGCGCCTCTACGAGGAGACGGCGGAGCTGGAGGACGCGGACACCAACTTCAAGGTGGTGGACGCGCAGGGCCGCACCGTCGTGAAGAACCTCAAGGACCTGGACCCGGCCGCCGCGGTGGCCATGTCCCCCAAGCCCGCCGCCGCGCCGCCGCCCCGTCAGGCGCCTCCGCAGGAGGCGCCCCGCGCGGCGTCCGGAAGCCCCGCGGAGCTGCTCAAGAGCGTGGAGGAGGTCCAGCGCAAGGAGGTCGCGGCGCTGAAGGCCATGGTGGAGCTGCTCATCGAGAAGGGCGTTTTCTCTCGCGAGGAATACCTCGCCAAGGTCAAGCGGTAGCCCCCGGCCATGCGCAAGAAGATTGGTGAGCTCCTCGTCCAGGCCGGAGTGGTGACGGACGAGCAGGTGAAGCAGGCCCTGGCCTCCGGACGTCGCGGGCAGGGACGCAAGCTGGGGGAGGTGCTGGTGTCCATGGGCCTGTGCACGGGCCAGGACATCGCGCGGGCGCTGGCGGCGCAGCACGAGCTGCCGTTCGTGAAGCTCCCCGAGTACATCCCGCACGGGGTGTCGTCGCTGGTGTCCATGGACTTCCAGACGGAGCACCGGGTGCTCCTCTTCGCCGCGGAGCAGGACGGCCGCAGCGAGAAGATCCACGTCGCGGTGGAGGACCCGGGCAACCTGATGCTGGTGGACGAGCTGCGCTTCCAGCTGCGCAAGCCGCTCAAGGTGTTCGTCGCCGCGTCGGACGACCTGGAGCAGGCGCTCTCGCGCGGCCGGGGCGAGCCGCTGGACATCGTGGAGGCTGAACCCATGGACATGGACGAGGACGATTCGCCGGACATCCTGCCGTCGCCCCCGCCGGCCGCCGCGCGCCCGCCCGCGCCGCCGCGCCCGCCCGCGCCGCCGCTGGACTGGGACCTGCCTCCGCCGCCGCCCCATGACTCCTCCACGGACGGCGCGGAGGTGCTCGAGGACATCCTGGGCTCCACGCCCCGTCCCAAGGCCCCGCGTCCTCCGCCCCCGCCCGCCGCGGCCCGTCCGCCGCCACCCCCGCCTCCCTCGGAGCCGGAGGACCCGAGCAAGCCGCGCGTGCCGGTGGTGCTCTTCGGCGGCGCCGCGCAGGGCGTGAAGCCGTCCGTGGCCCTCACGCCCAAGCCGGACTTCTCCGAGGAGGACCTGGCGGTGCTGGACGACATCGACCGCATCTCGCGCGGCGAGGAGGCCAGCCTGGACACGGAGAAGGTGAAGCCCGCGCGCATGGTCGCGAGCCTCATCCGCCTGCTCATCCGCAAGGGGCTCATCCAGGAGGCGGAGTTCCTGGAGGAGCTGGCCCAGAAGTGACCGGTGCCGCGCCGTCCCCCGGGGCCCCGGCCCCGCTCCTGGACGTGCGGGGGCTCGTCACCCAGCTGTCGCTCCCGCGCGGCACGGTGCGCGCGGTGGACGGCGTGTCCTTCACCGTTCCTCCCGGCGGCACGCTCGGGGTGGTGGGGGAGAGCGGCTGCGGCAAGAGCCTCACGGCGCTGTCGGTGATGCGGCTCGTCCCCCAGCCACCTGGCCGCGTGGTGGGCGGCGAGGTGCGCTTCCGGGGCGAGGACCTGCTGGCCCTGCCGGAGAAGGAGATGCGCCGCGTGCGCGGGCGGCACGTGGCCATGGTCTTCCAGGAGCCCATGACGTCGCTCAACCCGGTGTTCACCGTGGGCGAGCAGATTGGCGAGGGCGTCCGGCTGCACCTGGGCGCCACCAGGGCGCAGGCCCGCGAGCGCGCGGTGGAGATGCTCCGGCAGGTGGGCATCCCGGCGCCCGGCGAGCGCGTGGATGCGTATCCGCACCAGCTCTCCGGCGGCATGCGCCAGCGCGTGATGATCGCCATGGCGCTCGCGTGTGATCCGGCGCTGCTCATCGCGGACGAGCCCACCACGGCGCTGGACGTCACCATCCAGGCGCAGATCCTGGAGCTGCTCAAGCGCCTCCAGGCCGAGCGCCACATGGCGGTGATGCTGATCACCCACGACCTGGGCGTGGTGGCGGGGAGCTGCGACGCGGTGGTGGTGATGTACGCGGGCCGCATCGTGGAGCAGGCCCCGGTGCGCGAGCTGTTCGCGCGGCCCGCGCACCCGTACACGGCGGGCCTCCTGCGCTCCATCCCGTCGCTGCACGACGCGGGCGCGGCGGCGGACGGCGGGCGTCAGCGGCTGAAGGCCATTCCCGGCATGGTGCCGTCGCTCACCGCGCTGCCGTCCGGCTGCGCGTACCGGGACCGCTGCGACCGCGCCTCGGAGCTGTGCGCCCGCGTCACGCCCGTGCTGGAGCCGAAGCGCGGAGGCCAGTCCGCCGCCTGCCACCACCCGGTGCCCGCGCCATGAGCGAACCCCTGGTCCAGGTGCGCGACCTCAAGGTCCACTTCCCGGTGAAGGGCGGGTGGCTGGGGCGAACGCGCGGCACGGTGCGCGCGGTGGACGGCGTGTCCTTCGACGTCGCCCGGGGCGAGACGCTGGGCCTGGTGGGGGAGAGCGGCTGCGGCAAGAGCACCCTGGGGCGCGCGGTGCTGCGCCTCCTCGACCCGACCTCCGGCTCCATCCGCGTGGCCGGGCGCGAGCTGACCGGGCTGTCCCAGCGCGAGCTGCGCCCGCTGCGCCGGCAGATGCAGCTCGTCTTCCAGGACCCGTACGCATCGCTCAACCCGCGCATGATGGTGGGCGACATCCTCGCGGAGCCCTTCGCCATCCACGGGCTCGCGAAGGGCAAGGCTCGCGAGGACGAGGTGCTGGCGCTGCTCGACGCCATGGGGCTGCCCCGCGAGGCGCGGCACCGCTACCCGCACGAGTTCTCCGGAGGCCAGCGTCAACGCATCGGCATCGCACGTGCCATCGCGTTGCGTCCGGACCTGGTGGTGGCGGACGAGCCCATCAGCGCGCTGGACGTCTCCATCCAGGCGCAGATCGTCAACCTGCTGGTGGACCTGCAGCGCGAGCGCGGGCTGACCTACGTCTTCATCGCGCACGACCTGAAGATCGTGGAGTACGTGTCCACGCGCGTGGCGGTGATGTACCTGGGCCGCATCGTGGAGGTCGCGCCGTCGCGGGCGCTGTACGCAGGTCCCCGCCATCCGTACACGCAGGCCCTGCTGTCCGCGGTGCCGGTGCCGGATCCGGAGCGTCCCCGGGCCCGGCTGCTCCTGCCGGGCGAGCCGCCTTCGCCCCTGTCTCCGCCGTCCGGCTGCGCCTTCCATCCGCGCTGCCCGCATGCGATGGAGCGCTGCCGCCTTGAATCACCGCCGCTGTATCCCCTGGGGGGAGGCCATGCCGCGGCGTGCTTCCTGGCCGAAGGGGATTCGCGCGACATGCAGCACGGGCCCGCTGTTTCCGCGTCCGGAGGAGGTGCCGGTGTTCTGGCTCAGCCATCATCACGCGGATGAGTACAACCGCACGTACCTGCTCGCGGGCGCGCGCGTGTGCGCGCGGTGCCTGGGCACGTACCCGGTGCTCGCCGCCGTCTTCGTCGGGCTGTTCGCGCTGAAGGCGCCGCTCCAGTGGGAGTGGGACGTGCCGGTGGTGCTGGCGCTCACGCTGCCCGCGCTCGGGGACTGGGCGGTGGGACGCTTCCGGCCCGCTTCCGGTTCCAACGCGGTGCGCACGTTGACGGGCGTCCTGCTGGGGCTGGCTCTTGGCCGCTCGCTGTACGTCCATGTGCAGCGCCCGCTACCGGCGGTGCTGCTGGCGCAGGCACTTCTGGTGACAGCGGTTGCCGTCCCTGTCATTCTCGCCACTTACCGGCGGCCACGGCCGGAATAGACCTTTCGCGCGCGGCTGTCCGTTACAGGCCGTGGGCGGTGAAGGGGATGGCACCCGTGGCTTCATGGGCACTGGGGGAAGTTTGGCACCCGAAACCTCAGACGAGCAGCTGATGCTCGCCTTCCAGGCGGGAGACGCGCGCGCGTTCGAAGCGTTGGTACGCAAGCACCGCGCGCCGGTGTTCAACTTCATCCTGCGCTTCGTGGGGCACCGGGCGCGGGCGGAGGACGTGCTGCAGGAGACCTGGCTCAAGGTCGTCCGCAGCGCCCGGGAATACGAGCCCAAGGCCCGGTTCACGACCTGGCTGTACACCATCGCGAGGAACCTCTGCGTGGACAGCACCCGCAAAGAGAGCTACCGCCAGGCGACGTCCCTGGAAGCCCCCTCGGCGGGTGCCGACGGCGACGAGGGACGTCCGCTGGGCGAGGGGCTGCCGGATGCCGGGGCCAGCCCGGAGCGCGGGGCGCACAACGCCCGGCTCCGGCCCCTGTTGGAGCGGGCCCTCGGGGCCCTTCCGGAGGAACAGCGCGAGGTGTTCGTGCTGCGCGAGTACAGCGGCATCCCGTTCAAGGAGATCGCCGAGGTGACGGGCGTGTCCGAGAACACGGTGAAGAGCCGGATGCGCTACGCGCTGGAGGGCCTGCGCCGCCGCCTGGGAGAGCTGGGCGTGGACGGCGACCTGTCGGAGGATGGAAGGACGGTGGCGGGATGAGTGCCCAGAATGTCCATGCGCACGAGGACCGGCTCCTCGACTTCGCCTACGGCGAGCTGCCCGCGTCGGAAGCCCAGGTGCTGGAGCAGCACGTCCAGGGCTGTGCGCGCTGCACGAAGGCGCTGGCGGACATCCGCGGCGTGCGCACCACCATGGCGCAGCTGTCGGCCGAACCCGCGCCGGACGCGGGCCTGGAGTCGCTGCTCGCGTACGCGGAGCAGGCCGCGCGCCGCGCCGCCGCGGGGCCCGAGCCGAAGCCCTCGCGCTGGCGCCGCTGGCTGCTGCCTGCGGTGGGCGTGGCCATGGTGAGCACCTTCGGCCTCCTCTCGCTGACCATCAGCCAGAACCTCCAGCTGGAGCCGAACCTGTCGCAGAAGGCCGCTCCGGTCGCGGCGAAGGCGGAGGAGTGGGACAAGCGCCAGCCGACCGCGACGATGGCGCCTGCCCCCACTGCCGTGAAGGAGGCTTCCTCCGAGGGCGCCGCGGATGCGCTGGCGGCCGTCTCACCCGCGCCGATGGATGAGAAGTTCGACCGGAATCAGGCGGAGGCGGAGCTCAAGGGCGCGGCCCGTCCGTCGGACTGGATGAACGCGGGCAGCGGCGGCGCGCTCCTGGAGCGGCGCCGCTCGTACGACGACGCCCCGAAGAAGAAGGTGGCCAAGGCCGTCCGCGACGCGGACAACGAGTTCGCGCCGCTCGAACCGGCCGCGGGGGCTCTGCCAGCGGAGATGGCTTCATCGCTGAAGGAAGAGAAGTCCGACGGCTACCTGGCCGGAAAGGTCGTCCCCGCGCCGCGGCGTGCGACGGCGGCAGGCGCGGACACCGCGCTGGCCGCGAAGGACGACTCGCTGCGGTTGGGCGCGAAGGCCTATGGCCGGGGGCTCGCCGCGGACGACGCGGACGAGGGGGGCGCGAGCGCTTCCGCGTCGCCGCCGCCTCCTGCGGCCGCCGCGCCCCAGGCCCAGTCCGTGACCATGGCCCCCGGCACCCCGGGCTCCATTGGCGGGGCCGCGCCCCCGGAGCCCGCGTCCCCCCGGGCGTCGACCGCGAAGCCCGTGCCCGTGGGGAAGGCCGCCTCCGACAAGGCGATGACGGCGCGCGATCTGTCCGCCCAGGCCCAGGCCGCCGCGGAGCGGGGCGACCGTGCCAGCGAGGCCCGGCTGCTGCGCGCCGCGCTCGCGGCTGGAGCCAACGGCAGCGAGCGGTTGGCGCTGCTCTCCCGCCTCTGTGAGTCCGAGTCCGTCCAGGGCCGGACCCGGGAGGCCGCCGCCGTCTGCGGGCAGATCATCTCCGAGGCCCCGGACTCCAGCGCGGCCCAGCTGGCCCAGCGCCGCCTGCGTCAGGCCACGCCCCCCGCGGCTCCGTCCAAGGCGGCCCCCGCCCAGCCCGCGCAGTAGGGGAGGGCGGCAGTCCACATGACCGATGCGTCCAGGGCCCCGGTGCTGGATAATGGGGGCATCGTGCACGCTCCCCCCGTGAACAGCCCCCGGAAGTCGCCGCCGCGCCGGGCCCGCCGTGGCCAGGCCATGGTGGAGTACTCGATGATCAACTGGGTGTTGATCGTCGGGCTCGTCATCGGCGCCACGGTGAAGATCCGCTGGAACGAAGACAAGCAGTCCAACGTCATCGACCTGTTCCTCGAGGCGTACCAGATTTATTACGACTCGTTCTACTTCGTGCTGAACCTGCCGTTCCCCTGAGGGACGCCAGGGTCGCGGATCCGCTCGTGTGTCGCGCCGTCCTCCCAGCCGGGTGGGCAGGCCCCGCGAGTGCCGGAGGTCCCGGGATTCCGCTTTGTCACGAGAGGTGGTTTTGACACCCGCAGCGGTGCATGGCTAACATTAGGCCCCGTTCGCGCCCTGGCATCGCCCCCTCGTCCCAAGCAGTCCTGCCGCCACGACGGCGCCCCACCGTTCTGGAGGACCTCGAACCATGTTGAAGGGTAAGACCCCACTCGTCGTCGCACTGGTGCTCGGTTTGCTCGCGGGCATCGTGGCCTACTCGGCCATCAAGAAGAAGGAAGCCGATGTGCGCCGCGGGTGGAACCTGGTTCCCGTGGTGGTGGCGGGGCAGGACATGCCCGAGGGCTCGGTCATCACGTATGAGATGATCTCCCAGCGCTCCGTGCCGGAGCAGTTCGTCACCTCGTCGGTGGTGAAGCCGGACTCCGCCAACTACATCGTGAACCAGAAGGTGCTGGTGGCGCTGCAGGCCGGCGACCCCATCCTCTGGAGCCAGTTCGAGACCACGAAGGCCGCCGAGCGCCTGTCCACGAAGGTGCAGAAGAAGGCGCGCGCCATCACCATCGAGGCGAAGCAGACCACCGCGGTGGGCGGGTGGATCCGCCCGAACGACCACGTGGACATCATCGGCACGTTCCGCGATCCGCAGACGGACGAGAGCGTCGCGGTGACGCTGCTGCAGAACATCATCGTCGTGGCCACGGGCAAGATCACCGGTACCACGAACATCAACCTCATCCCGGAGAACCAGCGCGAGTACAGCAACGTCTCGCTGATGGTGCTGCCGGAAGAGGCGGAGATCCTCGTGCTGGCGGCGGAGCTCGGCAACCTGACGCTGTCCCTGCGCAACGAGGACGACGTGGACCTCATCGAGGAGCGTGGCCGCGCCACCATCAGCACGCTGCTCTCCGGTGAGCGCACCCGCGTGCTGGAGCAGAAGCGCCGGGAGATCATCACGGTCATCCGGGGCGGCGGCGGCGAGAAGGCCTCGGCCGGCACTCCGTAGTCCCGCGCGCGGGGCCGCCTCCTGAAGTTGGAGCGGCCCTGCCACCCCCTCCCTCATCCCCCGGGGATTCGCGCCCATGCTCGCAGGTATCGTCCTCCTTCTCGTCACCGGCTCGGTCTTCTTCTTCAGCCTGGTGATCTTCAGCGTCCTGTCGAAGGCGTATGAGCAGTACCAGGAGCGGTACGTCGCCAAGTCGATGAACGACTTGAGCGACATGTTCCTCTTCATCGACGCGCGGCAGATGTTGATCCTCAACATCGCCTGCATGTGCCTCCTGGGCATCCTCAGCTACATCGTCTTCAACCCCATCCTGGCGGTGCTGGCGACCATCTTCGGCTTCTTCCTGCCGATGCTGCTCGTGAAGCACTACCGCAAGCGCCGCATCAAGAAGTTCAACGTGCAGCTGGTGGACGCGCTGCAGGCCATGGCCAACGCGTTCAAGGCCGGCCTCACGTTCCCGCAGGCCATCGAGCACGTGGCGCGCGAGGCGATGCCGCCCCTGTCCCAGGAGTTCGGCCTCTTCGTGAAGGAAGTGAAGCTGGGCGTGCCGCTGGAGGAGGCGCTCATCAACATGGGCCGCCGCGTGGGCAGCGACGACCTGGAGCTGGTGGTGGTGTCCACCAACATCGCGCGCCAGCTGGGCGGCAACATGGCGGAGATGTTCGAGACCATCTCCACGGTGATCCGCGAGCGCTTCCGTCTGGAAGGCAAGATCGACGCGCTGACGTCCCAGGGCAAGCTTCAGGGGTGGATCGTCGCGGCCATGCCGGCGGTGCTGGGCATGGTGCTCAACTACATGCGTCCGGACCTGATGGAGCCGATGATGAACCACATCTTCGGCTACATCCTGGTGACCCTGATCGCCATCATGGAGATCATGGGCATCCTCATCATCCGCCGCATCGTCAACATCGACATCTGAAGCGAGGCGTACCGTGGAAGTCCTGACATCTCTGCTGATGGGCGGCTCGGTACTGCTGACCGCGGGCGCGGTGGCGTTCCTGGGCATCGGCCTGTACACCAACGTCCTGGAGCGCTTCCTCACGGAGGTGCGGGACGAGTCCGCTGGCGGCATGAAGGGCGCGGGCTCCGTCGCCGTCCGCAAGCTGGGCGCGATGAACCGGCGCTTCATGTGGCCGAGCTACGAGTCCAAGACGCGCCGCAAGCTGATCAAGGCGGGCGAGCCGTCGCAGTACAAGCCCGAGGACATCATGGCGTTGCAGGAGGTGAGCGCGTTCTTCGCGTTGCTCGCCGGCCTGTTCGTCGTCAACGGCATTGGCGCGAACCTGGCGTGGTCGCTGCTGGTGATGCTCCTGGGCCTGTTCTATCCGCTCATCTGGTTGAACGATCAGGTGAAGCGCCGTCACCTGGCCATCAGCCGCGCGCTCCCGTACAACCTGGACCTGCTGACGCTGTCGGTGGAAGCGGGCATGGACTTCACGGGCGCGCTGGCGAAGGTGGTGGAGAAGGGCCGCCAGGGTCCGCTGCGCGAGGAGCTGCAGCTGGTGCTCAAGCAGCTCAAGATGGGCAAGACGCGCGAAGAGGCCTTGAAGAGCATGATCATGCGCGTGGACCTGCCGTCGCTGACGACGTTCGTCACGGCGCTGATCCAGGCGGACAAGATGGGCACGAGCCTGGGCAAGGTGCTGCGCATCCAGTCCACGCAGATGCGCATCGACCGCACGCAGCGCGCGGAGAAGCTGGCCGGCGAGGCCCCGGTGAAGATGCTGTTCCCGCTGATCGCCTGCATCTTCCCGACGGTGTTCATGGTGCTCTTCGGGCCCATCGTGTTCCAGTTCATGTTCGGCAACGTCGGGGGCTAGTCCTCTGCCCATCCTGCTCACCATCACCCAGGGGCTCCAGGTCGGACGGGAGCTCGCCTTCGAGCAGGCCGAAGTGAAGATCGGCCGGACCTCGGAGAACGACCTGGTGCTGCATGACCACGGTGTCTCCCGTCGTCATGCGCGCATCACCGCGAGGGATGGGCGCTATTTCGCCGAGGACGTAGGCAGCGCGAACGGCACGCACCTCAACGGCCAGCTGCTGAGCGGTGAGAAGCAGCTGCGCGACGGGGACCGCATCACCGTGGGGCCGGTGGAGTTCACCTTCGTGTGGATGCCGCCGGACGGGGACGACGACGTCACCCGGCCCATCCGGCGGGTGCTCGCGCCGCCGCACGCGAAGGTGTCGCCGCAGGGCGTGGAGCAGGCGTCGCTCGCGGAGATCGAAGCGGCGCCCACGAGCTACCAGCAGTCGATGCCAGCCATGGCGAGGCCCGCTTCTCCGCCGCGTCCCGCCGCCACCGTGCCCTCAGGGAAGGCAGTGCCCACGCCCGTGATGCCGGCGGCGGTGACTCCACCGAAGCGCCCCTCTGCTCCAGATCTGCCCGCGGTGGGGGGCCCCACGCCAGTCAAGGCTCCACCGGTGCCCCCGGTCCTGGGGGCTGCCACTCCGGGCAGGAGTCCTCCGGTGCTGCGGGCTCCCGCGTTGGGGACCGCGCCGGTCAGGCCCCCTCCGGTGCTGGGGGGCTCCGCGTCCGGAGCGTCTGCCGCGGGCAAGGTCCCCGGCTCGCCTCCGGTGTTGGCGTCCTCGGGGCCTTCCGCGAGCGCGCCGTCCAGAACTCCCGCGGGGCCACCGGTGTTGGGGGCTGCCGCTCCTCCCGCGGGTTCGCCGGCCAAGGCGCCCGCGGGACCTGTCGTGGGCAGCGCCTCGCCGGTGAACAAGGCTCCGGGAGCATCCACCCCTGTCAGGGCCTCCGGGCCGGGACTGCCAGCGATCAATGGCTCGGGGGCCGGCCGCCCTCCCGTGTTGGACGCGCCGGCCACGCTTGCCGTGGAGCCCGCCCACATCACGGCGCTGGAGCTTCCGGCGGTGGGCGCTCCTGCCTCGACGGAGCCTGTTTCCGCGAAGCGGAATGGTGTCTCGAGCCCGCCCGGTGTTGGCACGCCGGGACCGAACCGGCCTTCGCCGGATCGCGGCGCCTCGCGTGCGTCCACGGCACCAGGCGTTGGGGCCTCCTCCGGGTCCGGCCTTCCGTTGATGACGCCGCCGGGGCTCATGGCTCCGCCACCCCCGGCGCGCCCTCCCGTCACGCCGCCCTCCAATGACCTGGCGCCCGTGGTGCCGGAGGAACCGGAGGAACGCACGCTGATGGCGATTCCCACCGTGGATTCGCCTGGGCCCGTCTCCGTGCCGGCCCCCGAGCTGCCCATCGCGGTGATGGACGAGCCGGAGGAGCGCACGCTGATGGCGATTCAGGCGACCCCGGCAGCGCCGCCTCCGGGGGGAGTGCCATCGCACGAGGCCGTGTCCGCGCTCTCCGCGCCGGCCCTGGAGGAGCCTGAAGAGCGCACGCTGATGGCGATTCAGGCGACCCCGGAAGCGCCACCTCCGGTGGACGCGCCGCCGCCACGGGACGACGCGTTTGCGCTGCCCCCTCCGACGATGGAGGAGCCCGAGGAGCGCACGGTCCTCGACCTCCGGCCCATCACCCCGGTCAGCCCGCTCGTGTCCCCGCCGGTGCGTGTCGCGAGCGCGGCACCGGCCGCACCCCCGTCGGACTCCCGCGAGCCCGCGACCTTCGTCGGCCAGGACCATGACGTCGATGCGGCTCCCGAGGAGACCCGTGCCTCGGGGACCTTCGCGGGCCAGGAACCGCCCATCGCCGCCGCGGCGGTTCCGGAGGCACCGCAGGCCCGGCTCGCTCCCGTCCCGCCGCCTCCGCCGGAGCCGGTGACGCAGGTGGGCCGCCGGCAGCACGCCGTGCCTCCTCCGGCGCTGGACCCCGGCCCGCCGCCGGGCGCGGCCCCCTTGCTGGCACCCACGCCCTCCGCGGACGGGGAGGGCGAAGGCACCCAGCCGCTCCCGCCCGACCGGGAGGACCCGTCCATCCAGCTCGTGCCCAACGGCCCGGTGACGGTCGTCGCGAAGGTCGAGCCCTCGTCCGCCGCGGACAAGGCGCGCAAGCGGCGTCAGTTGGGCAAGTCGCTCGCTGGCCAGTTCCAGCTCTTCTGGCAGCGCCAGTCACTGCCCAAGCGCATCGCCTTCGTGTCGGTGTCGGCGGTGGTGGTGCTGGCGGGGGTGACGCTGCTCGCGGCGCTCGCGATGCCGACCGCCATCCGCCTCCCGGGACGCGAGCCCTTCACGCTGGGCATGGATCCGGTACCGGACTCCTTCGGCCTGGGCCAGGGCGTGCGCTGGGTCCACGCCGACGACAAGCTCTTCGACTTCCGCTTCGTGTCCCCGACCCGCGCGGTGGCGGTGCTGCACTATCAGGCCAGCGACATCGCCCGGGACGAGGTCAACCTGTCCCTCAACGGCGTGTCCCTGGGCTGGGTGCCTCCAGACACGGCGCAGACCGCCGAGCGCGAACTGGAGCACGTCCTCCCCCCCAGCCTCCTGCGCCGCAACGCCAACAACCAGCTCCTCTTCGACAACGCCCTCAACCCGCCCGGCCATGACCCCTGGCGCATCTGGAACCTGCGCCTGGAGATCATCCCGGTGCCCGAGCTGCCACCCGACCAGTTGGTCGCTTCCGCCCGGGAGCTGGCGAAGTCCGGGGCCCGCTTCTACGAGCTCAAGGATGTGGGCGCGGAGAACCTGTTCAAGTCGTGGCGGGACTACCGGGCCGCGTGGATCACCCTGGAAGCGCTCGACGAGAAGCCGGAGCTGTACGACGACGTCCGGGAGCGGATCGCCCAGATTTCAATGGAGCTGGACCACCGCTGCAGCCAGCTGATGATGCAGTTCCAGCGGGCGGTTCAGTTCCGAAGCCGACGGGACGCGGTCGCCACCTTGGAAGACGTGCGGAGACGCTTCCCTACGGCCGAGCATCGCTGCCACAATCTCGCGCTGGAAAAAGCCTATGAGCACGAGCTTTAAGGCGCGTGCCCCCCTCAGCAGGACGCGGTGACCTCCATGTCGAACGCACCTCCCCCCGCCCGCCGACGGCCTACGTCAGGTACGCCCTCCTCCGGGACCGGACAGCGCGCGCCGGTCCGCCGGTCGACCGGTGCCTCCGCGGCCGCGGTTCGCCCGGCGAAGCTCGTCGTCGTCGCCGGCCCCATGGAGGGCGAGGAGTTCGCGCTCTCCGAGCTCGAGTACACGGTGGGCCGCTCCACCGACAACCCCATCTGCATCCAGGACACGTCCGTCTCCCGCAAGCACGTGACGCTGCGCAAGGAGTCCGCCGGCTGGATGGTCAGTGACATGGGGTCCGGCAACGGCACCATCGTCAACGGCGAGCCCATCTCCGAGGAGACGCTGCTCGCCAACGGCGACGTCATCACGCTGGGCGACTCGGAGCTGCGCTACGAGGACACCGCCAACAGCACCGCCAAGGTGCAGGCGCCCTCCAGCCCCCGGCCCCGCCCGTCCGCCTCGGGTGCTCGCGGTGCCGTGGCCGTGCCCGCGCGCCCCGCCCGGGAGGGCCGCGCGCGCCCGCAGACGTCGCGCGCCGCCGCGGCCGCGGAGCTCACGCCGGAGATGCAGCGCAAGCGCATGCGGATCAAGCTCGCGGGCGCCGCCGTGCTGGTGCTGCTCTTCGCGGGTCTGGGCGTCGCGCGCTCGCGCATGCGTCACCAGCAGGAGGAGCAGGGCCGCATCGAGGCCGAGCAGCGCAAGTACCGCGAGCAGCTGGGCGGCCTCTTCCAGGAAGCCAAGAACCTGGTGCGCGAGGGCCAGTGGCAGCAAGCCAAGGCGAAGCTGGAGGAGCTCAACGCGCAGGCGCCGGACTACCCCGGCGTGGCGGACTACCTGAAGGCAGCGGAGCGGGAGATCCCCAACCAGGGCCACCTGGCCACGGCCCAGGCGGCGCTGGCCAAGGGCGAGCTCGCCAACGCGAAGGCGTCCATCGAGAAGGTGAGCAGCGACACCCAGCTCTACGAGCAGCTCAAGGCGGCGCGCAGGAACCTGGCGGAAGCCGCCGACAAGCGCACGAAGGAGGCCAAGGGGCTGCTGGACACCCGCCAGCTGGAGAACGTGCAGAAGGCCAAGGCCATCACCGACGACGTGCTGGCGACCTTCCCAGAGCACCGCGACGGCAAGCTGGTCAATGACGATGCCGCGCGCGTCATCGCCGACATGACCCGTCCGGACCCCGTGCGCGTGGCCGCGGCGCCCAAGCCGTGGGAGCCCGCCGTGGACCGCTTCCGCGACGGCGACCTCACCGGCGCGGCGGCCATGCTCAACGCGTGCTCGGCCAAGACGGCGCAGTGCAAGCAGCTGATGGGGCAGGTGACGGAGTTCGGCAACCTCTACAAGAAGCTGGAGGACCTGGACGCCAAGGGCCTCACCCGGCTGCTCGCGCTGGACAAGGACATCACGGACGGGCGCGGCAGCAAGATGGCGCGCAACGCGGGCACCCGCGCGGCGACCATCTATTACAAGAGCGCCGCGGGCGCGAAGGCCGCCGGCCAGTGGTCGCGCGCCATGGAGTTCGCCCGCCGCGCGCTCCAGGCGGACCCCGCCCACGCGGGCGCCGCCAACATCGTCAACGACCTCAAGGGCAAGGCGAAGGACCTGTACATGCAGGCCTACTCCATCAAGGACTCCAGCCCCGAGGACGCGCTGCCCAAGTTCCGCGACGTCGTCGCGATGACGCCGCCGGACGACGAGCTGCACGGCAAGGCCCAGGGCTGGATCGAGAAGCTGTCGCGATGAAGAAGCGCAAGGGGGGCGAATCACCCCCGGCCGACGAGCCGGGGCAGGGCGATCTGTTCGGCACGTCGCTCCTGCCTCCCCTGCGTCCGGCCCCGCCGAAGGCCGCCGCCGCGAGCAAGCCGCCCAGGTCGCCGCCGTCCGCGCCGGTGGCGGAGATCGCCGCGGAGCCCCCGGCCGCCAGCACGCCGGCGCCTCCGGCCACCGTCACTCCGCCGCCTCGCGCGGAGCGCACGGTGCTGTCGGTAGGCGAGCTCACCCGGCAGATCAAGCAGACGGTGGAGTCGCGCTTCCCGCGCGTGCTGGTGCGCGGCGAGGTGTCCAGCTTCCGCGGCGCCAACGCGCGCGGCCACTGGTACTTCACGCTCAAGGACTCGGACGCCTCCATCGACGCGAAGGTGTGGGCGTCCATGGCGTCGCGGATCCGCTTCGCGCTGCGCGACGGCATGGAGGTGCTGGCCGAGGGCAGCGTGGACCTGTACGAGCCGCAGGGCCGCTACAGCCTCATCGTGTCCCGGCTGGAGCCGGTGGGCGAGGGCGCGCTGGCGCTCGCGTTCGAGCAGCTCAAGCAGCGGCTGGCGGCGGAGGGGCTCATCGGCGACCGGCGCGTGCGGCCGCCCCGGCCCGTGCCGTTCCTGCCCCGGCGCATCGGCGTCGTGACGAGCCGCACCGGCGCGGCGCTCCAGGACTTCCTGCGTGTGCTGCACTCGCGCAACCCCCGGCTGGGCGTGCTCCTGGCGGACGCGCGCGTGCAGGGGGAGGGCTCCGCGGAGGACGTGGCGCGGGCCATCGAGCGGCTCGCGCGTACGGACGTGGACGTCATCGTCGTGACGCGCGGCGGAGGCTCCGTGGAGGACCTCTGGACGTTCAACGAGGAGCGGGTGGCGCGCGCCATCTTCGCCTCGCCCGTGCCGGTGGTGTCCGCCATCGGCCACGAAATCGACTTCACCATCTCGGACTTCGTCGCGGACCTGCGCGCGCCCACGCCCAGCGCGGCGGCGGAGCGGCTGGCGCCGGTGCTGGCGGACCTGGAGCTGACGCTGGCCACGCAGTCCGGCCGCCTGCGCCGGGCCATGGAGCGCCGGGTGCTGGAGCTGCGCGAGCGCCAGGGCCAGCTGCGCTCACGGCTGCCCGACCCCCGCCGTGAGGTGAACCACCAGCGCCTGCACCTGTCCGAACAGGTGGAGGCGATGATGCGCGTGATGCGCCCCCGGACGCGCGAGCACCGGGAGACGCTGCGCGCGCTCCAGGAGCGGCTGCAGCGGGCGCGGCCCCAGACGCGGCTGTCGGAGCAGCGGGCGCACCTGTTGAAGCTGGCCATGCGCCTGTCGGAGGCGGCGCGCGCGGGCGTGTCCCGGAGGCGGGGCGCGCTGGCGGACGCGCGGCTGGGGCTGGAGCGGGCCACGCCCACGGCGCGCGTGGCGGCCGAGCGGGCGAAGGTGGCCCAGGCGCAGGCACGGCTCCTGGAACTCCAGCGGGGCATGCTGTCGTCCGCGCAGACGCACTTCGGCCGGCTGGGCGGCCGCCTGGACGCCCTGAGCCCCCTGAAGGTGATGTCGCGCGGGTACGCGGTGACGTTCCGCCAGCGGGACGGCGTGGTGGTGCGCTCCATGTCGGACGTGGTGGTGGGGGACGTGCTGGGCATCAAGCTGGCGGCCCACGGGGCGAAAACCCTGGGGGGGTGTGAAGAAATCGAAGCCACCGTTACGAGCCTGAAAGGCCCGGTGGACTGCTAGCGGGCCACCCTCTACATTCCGCGCCCCGCTCGGGGAGGTGGATGGCCGTGGCGAAGTCGGACAAGAACCCCAAGGTGGAGCCCGCTCCGGAGCAGTACGGGGACGTGGTGTCGCGCCTGGAAGAGACGGTGGCGCGGCTGGAAAGCGGCGACCTGTCGCTGGAGGAGTCGCTCAAGGCGTTCGAGGAGGGCATCCGCCTCGTGCGCCGGGGCGAGAAGCTGCTCACGGAGGCCGAGCAGCGCATCGAACAGCTGCTGGTGGACGAGGACGGCCAGGACGTGGCCGCGCCGCTGGCGGTGGCGGCCCGGCCCGCTCCCCAGGCCGCCCCCCGGACGGCCGCTCCGGCGCGTCCGCCGCCGGAGGACGATGTCCCGTTCTAGTCACCAGGGGAAGGGCGGAGGCCGGGCATGTCGAAGCCGAAGATTACGATTGTCGATGACGACCGCGACACGCGCGAACTGCTCGCCGAGGCCCTGGGAGCCGAGGGGTTCGAGGTCATGTCCGCGGCCAATGGCCTGCGGCTCGTGGCGTCGCTGGAGCTGCACCGGCCGCATGCCATCCTCCTGGACGTGAACATGTCCTGGATCAACGGCTTCGAGCTGTGCCAGGCCGTGAAGCAGAACAAGCAGTTCCGGGACATCCCCATCATCTTCATCAGCGGGCGGGGAGACCCGGAGGACAAGCGGCGCGGCATGGAGGTCGGCGCGGCCGACTACTTCGTGAAGCCGCTGGAGCTGGATGCGCTCGTCAAGCGCATCCGTGAACTCATCCCCGCCGACGTGGCGAAGGAGCCCTGACGCCAATGGCCGTCTTCAACCTGGAACCCTTCATGCGCATGCATCAGTCGCGGGTGGAGGCGCTCCTGCTCGAACGCGCGGACCGCTGGGGCTCCGCGGGCACGCCGCCGCGGCTGGCGGAGTCCATGCGCTACTCGCTGCTCGCGGGCGGCAAGCGGCTGCGCCCCGTGCTGTGCCTGGCGTTCGCGGACGCGGTGGCGAAGGCGAGCACCGACAACGCCGTGGTGTTGGATGCGGCGTGCGCCCTGGAGTACGTGCACACGTATTCGCTGGTGCACGACGACCTGCCCGCCATGGACAACGACGACCTGCGCCGGGGCCGGCCCACGAACCACAAGGTCTACGGCGAGCCGGTGGCGCTGCTGGCCGGGGACGCGCTGCTCACGGAGGCCTTCACGCTGCTCGCCTCCGGTCCGGAGCCGGTGCGCGGCACGCTGTGCGCGGAGCTGGCGCGCGCGTCGGGCGCGGCGGGGATGGTGGGTGGCCAGGTGCTGGACATCGCGGACGACCGGGCCCCGACGCTGGACTACCTCCTGCGGCTGCACCGGCTGAAGACGGGCGCGCTCATCCTCGCGGCGTGCCGGATGGGCGTGCTGGCGGCGGGCGGTGACGCGGCGGCGCTCGCGAGCGCGGTGACCTATGGCGAAGCGGTGGGCCTGGCGTTCCAAATCGCCGACGACGTGCTGGACGTGACGTCGAGCGCGGAGGCCATGGGCAAGCCGGTGGGCGCGGACGCGGAGGCCGGGCGCTTCACGTTCCCCGCGGTGGTGGGGCTGGACGAGTCGCGCCGCATGGCCGCGGAGCTGGTGGCCCGCGCGGCGGCGGCGGTGCGCCCGCTGGAGGGCGAGGGCGGTCCGCTGGCGGCGCTGGCGCGCTACACGGTGGAGCGGAAGTCCTGATGACGGACGTGCTGTCCGGTGTGGCTTCACCCGCGGACGTGCGCGCGCTCCCCGAGGACGCGCTGCCCGGCCTGTGCGAGGCGCTGCGCGAGGCCATCATCACCACCTGCGGCCGGGTAGGCGGCCACCTGGGGGCGTCGCTGGGCGCGGTGGAGCTGGTGGTGGCCCTGCACCGGGTCTTCCACACGCCGCAGGACGCGCTGCTCTTCGACGTGGGGCACCAGGCGTACGCGCACAAGCTGCTCACCGGCCGGCGCGAGCGCATGCACACGCTGCGGCAGGCGGGCGGCATCGCGCCGTTCCTGGACCCGCGCGAAAGCCCCCACGACGCGCTGGCGGCGGGCCACGCGTGCACGGCCATCTCCGCGGCGCTGGGGCTGCTCGCGGGCCGCAGGCAGCTGGGCCACACAGGGCACGTGGTGGCGGTGGTGGGCGACGGCGCGCTCACCGGAGGCCTGAGCTTCGAGGGGCTCAACAACGCGGGGGGCAGCCCGCTGCCGCTCGTGGTGGTGCTCAACGACAACCAGATGTCCATCAGCGCGAACGTGGGCGCCATCCCCGCGCTCCTGCGCACGCGCAATGCCCGCGCCTTCTTCGAGTCGCTGGGCTTCACCTACCTGGGCCCGGTGGACGGGCACGACCTGGGCGCCCTCACGCGCGCGCTGCGCGAGGCGAAGGCGTCGTCGCGTCCGGTGGTGGTGCACACGCTGACGCAGAAGGGGCGCGGCTTCCCGCCCGCCGAGGCCGACGAGCAGACGCGCGGCCACGCGATGGGGCCCTACGAGTGGCGCGACGGCAAGCTCGTGCGCTCTCGCGGGGGGCGGGCGACGTTCAGCGAGGCCTTCGCCCAGGTGCTGGGCGACGCGCTGGAGCGCGACCCTCGCGTGGTGGCGGTGACGCCCGCGATGCTGGAGGGTAGCGCGCTCACGGGCCTGAAGGCACGCTTCCCGGACCGCGTGCACGACGTGGGCATCGCCGAGCAGCACGCGGTGACGTTCTGCGCCGGGCTGGCCGCGGCGGGGGCGAAGCCGGTGTGTGTCATCTACTCCACCTTCCTCCAGCGCGCGTACGACCAGGTGGTCCATGACGTGTGCCTGCCGGGGCTGCCCGTCGTCTTCGCGGTGGACCGGGCGGGGTTGGTGGGCGCGGACGGCGCCACGCACCAGGGCGCCTACGACGTGTCCTTCCTCCGGCCGCTGCCGGGCCTCACGCAGTGGGCTCCGGTGGTGGGCGACGACATGGCGCCCATGCTCGCCGCCGCGCTCCAGGCGCCCGGGCCGTCCGTGCTGCGCTTTCCTCGCGGCACGCTGCCGGACGTCCCGCCGGAGCTGGCGCGGGGGCTGGGTGAGGCGCCGGGCCCGTCCTCGCACCTCCAAGAGGCAGACGACGCGCGCGGGGCGACGGGCTCCGCGGCTTCGCTGGCGACGCCGGGTGCGTTCCCCATGATGGGTGCCCGCTGGCTGAAGCGCGTGCCCGGTTCGCGGCTGACGCTGGTGACGCTCGGGCCGCTGGGCCTGTCCGCGCTGGAGGCCGCTCGGTCCGAACCGGACTGGAGCGTGCTGGACGCGCGCCGGGCGTGGCCCCTGGACGAAGCGGCGCTTTTGGAAGCCGCGGCGGGCGGGCACGTGGTGGTGGCGGAGGAGGGCACCATCCGGGGCGGCCTGGGCAGCGCGGTGCTGGAGCTGTACGCGGCGTCGGGTGTCTCCCCGCGGGTGACCCTCCTGGGCATGCCGGACGTGTTCCTGCCGCACGGGGACGCGCGGGTGCAGCGCGCGCAGCTGGGACTGGACGCGGCGGGCCTGCGGCGCGCGGGCCGGGCGCTGCTCGGAGAGGAGAGCCGGTGAAGCCGAAGAAGGAGCGGCTGGATGTGCTGGTGGTGGAGCGCGGGCTCGCCGAGTCGCGCACCAAGGCCCAGGCGCTCATCCTCGCCGGCCAGGTGGTGGTGGCGGATCAGCGCGTGGACAAGCCGGGCTCGCTGGTCCCCGTGGACGCGGAGCTGCGCCTCAAGGGCGAGGTGCTGCCCTACGTGTCGCGTGGCGGCCTCAAGCTCAAGGCGGCCATGGACCGCTTCGGCCTGGATGTGACGGGCCGCGTGGGCGCGGACATCGGCGCCAGCACCGGCGGCTTCACGGACTGCCTGCTCCAGCACGGCGCGGTGCGGGTGCACGCCATCGACGTGGGCTATGGCCAGCTCCACGAGAAGCTGCGCGTCGACCCACGCGTGCGCTCGCGCGAGCGTGTCAACGCGCGCTACCTGACGGACGAGGACCTGCCGGAGGAGGTGGGCGTGGTCGTCATCGACGTGAGCTTCATCTCGCTCACCCAGGTGCTGCCGTCGGTGCTGCGGTTCCTCTCACCGGGCGGGCTGCTCATCGCCCTGGTGAAGCCCCAGTTCGAGGTGGGCCCGGAGCGGGTGGGCAAGGGCGGCGTGGTGCGCGACCCACAGGCGCGCCAGGACGCCATCGACACGGTGACGGCCTTCGTGCGCGAGCACGGCCTCACCGTGCGCGGGGTGATGGACTCGCCCGTGCCCGGGCCCGCCGGCAACGTGGAGGCGCTCCTCGTCGCCGACAGGCCCTGAGGGCCGTCCGTCACTTCTTGACGGCGCGGTACTCCGGCAGCGTGAGCGCCTGGACCAGGTTGTTGCCCACACGCATCCACAGCCGGCCGCTGTCATCCACGGAGCAGGACAGGCTGCTGGAGACCTCGTAGCGGAACAGCTCGCCGTTCTCCGCGGTGTCCACCGCGACGATCTCCACCGGCAGGGCGCCGCCCTGGCCCGAACCGGCGAGCAGGTAGAACTCCGGGCTCGTGGGCTGGCCCAGCTGCGCCTGGAGGATGCGAAGCTGTCCGGAGGCGTCCACCGACGTGCCGCCCTTGTTGGTGACGAGCCCGTTCGCCGTATCCAGGAACCACACGCGCTGCGTGCCGATGACCGCCAGCCGCGTGCCCGCGTAGAAGGGCAGCAGGAAGTTCGTCGGCACCGGGAACGTGGTGCTCATCCACTTGAGCGCGCTGCCCTCGCAGCCCGCCACCTCCGCGGAGCAGGCCTGCACCCGCGACTGGTTGTTCGCGAACGCGAGCGCCAGGAAGATGGTCCGGCCGTCCGCGCTGAGCGCGATGGGGGGCGGCGAGCTGGTGTCGCCCTGATACTGGGTGATGGCCTTCTCCTGCACCAGGGGCACCTTGTCCCCGGTGGTGTTGGCATCCAGCGTCACGACCACGAGCTCCAGAAGCGAGGGCGAGGCCTCGTTGGGCACACGGGCCATGGGGAACACCACCTGCGCCCCCTTCTGCTGGGCCGGCCCGACGGGCCGCCACGACGACTGGTGCGTCCACTGGAACGCGCCGTTCGTCGAGGTGTGATTGAGCCGCGAGACGTTGATGCCATTGATGACGAGCGCGTCCCCGTCGTCCATGACGGAGAAGCGCTCCGGCGCGTAGGTGGTCGCCGTCCGGCCGGTGATGACGAAGTTGTCGTCCACGGCGATCGCGCCGATGCCGGGCGTCCAGACCCACCGCTTCTTGCTGACCTTGTTGACGGCGGTGATGACCGTGTCCGTGGTGCACGGGATGCCCATCGACACCGAGTTGCGCACCACACCCGCCGAGTCCACGCGGTAGAGCGTGCCGGAGCCCGTGGTGGGGTTGCCGCAGCCGAGGAAGGAGACGTTCGTGCCGCTGCCCTCGGCGATGAAGAAGTCCGTCACCACCTGGCCGTTGGGGTCCGGATCCTTGATGACCTTCGCCACCGGCAGGAACGTGGCCGCCTGCGGCTGGGACACGTTCGCCCGGCCGTCCGCGCACGTCGCCCGCGCGTTGAGCGACAGCCCCACGGCGAGCCCGCGGTCGTACTTGATTTCGTTCTTCTCCAGCTCGAAGTCCATGGACCCGCTGGTGTACGCAACGGACTTGAGGAACGTGTCCCGGTCGTAGATGTCCACCCGCGACACGGCGTCACACCCGGACACGATGATCCGCACCGTCAGCGAGGGGGCCGCCGTGTTGGGCTGCGGCACGGTGAGCGTCACCGTCGGCGGGTCCGGGATGGGCGCCGGCTTCTCGCCCCCACAGGCGGCGAGCATGGAGGCGCAGAAGTTCAGTGTGGCCAGGAAGGCCCGCGGCGCGAACGGGCGCGAAGGAGCGGAGTGCATGGTTCCACACTCTACCGCGCTCCCTCGGGAAGCGGGCGGGGCCACGGCCCCCGGGCCTGTCCCTGGACCGAATCCTGATCGCGAAGGCCCCGGAAACCTCCCCGCGACTCCTGCCCGCCCGCCCAGCCACCGGCCGACCGGTGGGAGTGGTGGGGGAAGAAAGTAACAGCGCCGCTGTTTTCGCGGCGTTCCATCCCTTCAAGGGCTGGGGCGGGCGGTTTCCGGTCATCGGACCGTCATGTGCGCGCGGGATTCCGGAGGAAGGAAGCCGGGCCGGGGTATACGTCGCACGCCTTTTCCCACCCCTCTCGCTTGAGGAGAGTCCCGTTCATCCGCTGGCCCGCGGACGGGTTAGACGGCATGATCCGGAATCGACCATGACCCCTTTCGCACCCAACGGGTTTCCGCGGCGTCGTTCCCTGTCTGGGCGGGGCGGAGGCGCGCCGTGAGGATCGAGATGTTGTCGTCGGAGCAGCGGGGGCGGGTGCTGGTGCTCGCGGCGAAGGCCGCGGGTGACGCGTTGGTGGAGCGGCTCACGGCGAGTGGCTACCAGTGCGCCTCCACGGAGCGGGAGACCGGGTTGGCGGAGATGGTGGATCAGCTCCAGCCGGAGGTGGTGCTCCTGGCCGTGACGGCCAAGCGGGCCGCGGAGCTGCTGGAGACGGTGCGCAAGACGGACAAGCTCCAGCGCCTGCCGGTGCTGGTGGATCAGGGCCGCGCGCGCTCGGCGGAGGCCTTCAAGCGGCTGGCGGTGGACGACTTCGTGCGCGGCGCGGACGAACTGGTGCCCCGGCTGGAGTCCGCCCTGCGCGCCTGGCGCCTGAAGGAGCGCGAGGAGCGCATCCGCATGCGCATGGGGATGCTGCTCGAAATCACCCAGGCGGCCACCAGCTCCCTGGAGCTGGAGGAGATCCTCCGCATCGCGGTGGAGAAGGTCGGCCAGGTGACGGGCACGGACCGCTGCTCCGTGGTGCTGGTGGAGGGCAGCCACGCGCGCACGGCCACGGTCGTCGCGACGCAGGAGGACCCCAGCCTCGTCCAGCTGGACATCGAGGTGGCGCGCTATCCGGAGCTGCGCCGCGCGCTGGAGACGCGGCAGCCCGTGCTGATTGAAGAGGCGCAGCGCGACCCGCTGATGGCGGAGGTGCGCACCTCGCTGTTGCCGGAAGGCGTGAAGTCCATCCTGGTGCAGCCGCTCATCTGCCAGGACGACCTGTTGGGCGCGCTCTTCCTGCGCGTGTCCAAGGGCGAGGCGTCCATCGGGCGCGACGAGCAGGAGTTCGCGGAAGCCGTGGCGGGCGTGCTCGCCAACTCCATCCGCAACGCGCGCCTGCACACGGCGGTGAAGAAGAAGCGCGAGGACCTGGAGCTGGCGTACGTGGAGCGCTACCGCGAGCTCAACGACGCGAACCGCCGCCTGAAGGAGCTCAACCGCCTCAAGGACGAGATCATCGCGGTGTGCAGCCACGACCTGCGCGCGCCGCTCCAGGTGCTCCTGGGGCACGGCCGGCTCCTGCTGGAGGGGCCGCTGGAGGCGCAGCAGAAGCAGTCCGCGGAGGCGATGATCCGCCAGGGCCGGAAGATCCTCACCCTGGTCGAGTCCCTGCTGGAGAAGGGCAAGGGCGAGGCGGCGCGCCTGTCCATCGAGCCGCGCGTGCTGGACGTGGCGCAGCTGTGCCGCGACGCCGTGGCGGAGCTCGAAATCCTCGCGGCGGAGAAGGCCGTGTCGCTGCGCTCCGAGTGCCCCGACAGCCTGATGCTCATTGGCGACGAGGTGAAGCTGCACGAGGTGCTGCAGAACCTCATCAGCAACGCCATCCAGCACGCCAGGGACCCGGGCGTGGTGGTGGTGCGCACGCAGCGGCTGTCGCGGCCGGACGGCGACGCGGTGCGGGTGATGGTGAGCGACAACGGCGTGGGCATCCCCCCGGACGAGCTGCACCTCGTCTTCGACCGCTACCGCCACGGGCCCAAGGGCACGGGGCTGGGGCTGGCCATCTGCAAGGAGTTCGTGGAGCTGCACGGCGGTGAAATCTGGGCGGAGAGCCCGACCGATGGCGGCTGCACCTTCGTCTTCACGCTGCCGCTGGCGCAGGAGGCCGCGCGCAACCCCCGGCCGCAGCCCGCTCCCGGCGCCGCCCCCGAGCAGCCGCGCGTGCTGGTGGTGGAGGACGAGCCGGAGATCGCCGCGGTGCTGTCGGAGGTGCTGCGCTCGAAGTACCGCGTGGAGGTGGCGCGCGACGGCGCGGAGGGCCTGGCGAAGGCGCGCGCGTCCCGGCCGGACCTGGTGGTGATGGACGTGTTCCTGCCCAAGCTGGACGGCCTGGACGCGGCCATGGCGCTCAAGTCCTCGTCGGACACGGCGCACATCCCCGTCATCCTCCTGTCCGCCCACCAGGGCGTGGCCGACAAGGTCCGCGCGCTCAACCTGGGCGCGGTGGACTACATGGCCAAGCCCTTCAACGCGGTGGAGCTGCTCAACCGCACCGAGCGCGCGCTCAAGCTGCGCCAGGGGGAGAAGGACCAGCAGGACAAGACGAACTCGCTCCAGCGGCGCACCGGCAGCGACCCGGTGACGGGCCTGCTCGACCGCCGCGGCCTGCTCCTGCGCCTGGAGCAGGAGGTGGCCCGCAGCCGGCGCTACCACCGCGCCCTCACGCTGGCGGTGCTCCGTCCGGACCGCGAGCTGGACGCCATGCCGCCCAACATGGCGGAGGTGATGCGCAAGCGCGTGCGCCACCCGGACTCCATCGCCCACCTGGGGCTGGGCGTCTTCGCGGTGGTGCTGCCCGAGTGCAACGCGGACGCGGCGCGCACGGTCATCAACCGCCTGATGCCGGACGTGGAGAAGGTGACGTCCATCGAGTATCGGGCCGCCATGGCGGACGTCAGCCAGGACAGCGATCCGGTGGAGAAGCTGCTGGAGAAGCTGGGCGCGCCCCCTCCGGAGGTCCACTAGCCTCCCGTGCGTCCGCTCCCGCTCCTCAGCCGTGCCGCCGTGTTGTGCCTGGCGCTGGCCGCCGGAGGCGCGGGGGCCGCGCCCGCGAGGAAGGCCCCGCGCGTCGACCGTGAGGCGATGCGCGAGGCCATGGACTCCAGCGACCGCGACGACGAGCCGTCCGCGTCGTCCGCCAGCTACGCGCACTACCTCCAGGCGCGGCTGATGCACCAGGAGGGCAACCACCGGGGCGCGGTGGACGAGCTGCGGCTGGCGCTCGCCACCGACGACGGCAACCCGACCCTCCTCACCCAGCTGGGCGAGGAGTACGCGCGCCTGGGCGACCTGGAGCGCGCCGAGCGCGAGCTGCGCCGGGCCGTGGAGCGGGCCCCCACGCACTACGCCGCCCACGTGCTCCTGGGACGCGTGCTCCTGGAGTCCGGCCGCACGGCGCGCGCGAAGCAGCACCTGCGCCGCGCGGTGGCCCTGCGCCCCCGCGAGCCGGAGGCGTACCTCGTCCTGTCCCAGCTGTACCTGGACGCGAAGGACCCCAACGAGGCGGTGAAGGTCGTGGAGGCGCTGGCCCACGCGGTGCCGGGGGAGGCGTCCGGCTACCGGCGGCTGGGGCTGGTCCTCGCCGAGCGCGGCGACGCGGCCCGCGCCGAGCGCCTGCTGGTGAAGGCCACCGAGCGCGACCCGGGCGACGTGGAGGTGTGGTCCACGCTGGCCCGGCTCTACGAGGACTCCGGCCGCCCCAAGGACGCGGAGGACGCGCTGGCCCGCGCGCTGGAGGCGGATCCGGACAGCCGCGAGGTGCTGCTGTCCGCGGGTCGCGCCGCGCTGAAGGGCGGGTCGGTGACGCGGGCGCGGGCGTACTTCGACCGGCTGCTGTCGCTCTCCGCGTCGCCGGAGCTGGCCGTGCGGGTGGCCTTCAGCTACCTGGCCTCCGGCGCGCCCGACGCCGCGAAGCAGGTGCTGGACGCCGCGCGCAAGGACGCGCCGGACGAGCCCCGGCTGGCGTACTACGCGGGCCTCGTCGCGGAGCGCACGCGCCAGTTCTCCGTCGCCGCCCGGGACTTCGCGGGCGTGCCCTCGGACTCGGAGGTGTTCCAGGACGCACGCCTCCGCCAGGCCCGCTGCCTGTCGCTGGCCGGAGACCATCCGCGCGCGCTGGCGCTCTACGGCGCCGCCATGGCGGAGGCGCCCGACGACGTGGAGGTGCGCGTCGCCTATGCCCGGGCGCTGGAGCGGAGCGGGGACGCGGCGAAGGCCGAAGCGATGCTTCGCCAGGCGTTGACGGGGGAGGGTGGGGTGCTGGCGTACGACGCGCTGGGCTCCCTGCTGGAGCGCCAGGGCCGGCCGCAGGACGCGCTCGCGCTGCTGCGGGACGCCGTCGCCGGGGCGCCGAGGAACCAGGACCTGCAGTTCGCCCTGGGAGTCCTCCTGGAGCGCCAGGGCGACGTGGCCGGGGCGCTCTCGCGCATGCGGGCGGTGCTCGTGCTGAAGCCGGACCACGCCGCGGCGATGAACTTCATGGGTTACGTGATGGCGCAGCGGGGCCGGGACCTGGACGAGGCGGAGCGGCTGGTGCGCCGCGCGCTGGCGCTCCGGCCCGACAGCGCGGCCTACGTGGACTCGCTGGGGTGGGTGCACTACCAGCGCGGCGACGCGAAGAAGGCCGTGGAGGTCCTGGAGCGCGCGGTGGACCTGTCCCCGGACGAGCCCCCCATCCTGGAGCACCTGGGGGACGCCTACCTCAAGGCCGGCCGCGCCCCGGAGGCCGCCCGGGTCTGGAGACGCGCACTCGAGGTGCTGACCCTGGAGCCGGAGGCCGCCGAGCCCGCGGACCAGCACACCTCCCTGGAGCGCAAGTTGAAGGCGCTACCCTCGACCGCGCCGGGCCGCTAAGGTCCAGGCCTCATGGCCCGCCACGACGAAGGCTTCTTCAGCGGCAAGGACAACACCCGGCTGTTCTGGACGTTGGACCTGCCGGACTCAGCCCCCCGCGCGCACGTCGCCATCGTCCACGGCTACGGCGACCACATCGGCCGCTACCGGCCCGTCATCGACGCGCTGGTGCAGGACGGCTTCGCGGTGCACGGCTTCGACTACCGCGGCCACGGCCGCGCGGACGGACGGCGCGCCTATGCCCGCAAGTGGACCGAGTTCCTCGACGACCTGGACGCCTTCTGGCAGCGCGTGCGCAAGGCCGCGGGCACGGAGAAGATCTTCCTGCTCGCCCACAGCCACGGCGGCCTGATGGCCGCGCACGCCCTGGCCGGGCGGCTGGAGGGTCTCTCCGGCGCCATCCTCTCCGCGCCCTACCTCAAGCTGGCCATCACCCCGCCGGCCGCGAAGGTGCTCGCCGCGCGCATGGTGGGCTCCGTGGTGCCCTGGATGAAGGTCCCCTCCGGACTGGCCCCGGAGATGCTCAGCACCGACCCGGACATCCAGAAGGCGGTCGGGGCGGACCCGTTGTACGTGCCCTTCGCCACGCCCCGCTGGTTCGTGGAGTCCACGGCCGCCCAGGCGCAGACGCTCTCCCTGGCGCCGAAGATTCAAGTGCCGCTGTTCGTCTTGTGCGGCCAGGAGGACGGGGTGGCGCTGCCGGCCGCGGCCCGGGCCTTCTTCGAGGCGGCGGGGACGGCGGACAAGAAGTTCAAGGAGTACCCCGGCATGCGGCACGAGCCGCTCAACGAGCGGGACCGCGCGACGGTGTTCCAGGACATCTCCGGCTGGATCTCCGCGCATCTCTGACATAATCAGGTCGCCCCGCTCCCGACGGAGCAGGCGCTGGCGAGGATCACCTCATGGCACAGGGTGAAACGGGCATCATTGGCAAGGGCATCGTCATCAGGGGCAACCTCACGGGCGGAGGGGACCTGGTCATCGAGGGGCGCGTGGAGGGGCAGATCGCCCTGAAGAACCACCTCACCATCGAGGGCACCGGCAAGGTGCAGGCGGACATCCGCGCCGAGGAACTGACCATCAACGGCGAGGCGAGCGGCAACATCGACGCCTCCACGCGCGTGGCCATCAATGCCTCGGCGAAGGTGGCGGGCGACATCAAGGCCCCGCGGGTCATCATCGAGGACGGCGCCGTGTTCAACGGCTCCATCGAGATGGACGTGAAGTTGCCGGACGACATCTAGCATCCACCGGGGACCGACCCACGGCCCCCCAGGCGCACAGCTTCGAGAAGGCGGACAACACTCATGGCGAATACGATCATTGGCTCGAGCATCGTCATCGACGGGGAGATTTCCGGTGACGAGGACCTGGTCATCCAGGGCACCGTGAAGGGGAAGATCTCCCTCAAGGAGAGCCTCTACGTGGAGGGCTCGGGCGTCGTCGAGGCGGACATCGAGACGCAGAACGTGGAGATCGCCGGCCGCGTGACGGGCAACATCGCCGCCAGCGACAAGGTGGAGCTCAAGACGGACTGCCGCGTGGTGGGCGACATCAAGGCCCCGCGCATCCTCATCGCCGACGGTGCCTCCTTCAAGGGCAACGTCGACATGGACATGAAGGAGCGCTGATCCGTGGCGACCGCGAAGGAGCTTGCAGGCAACGCCGTCGACAACACCGTGGTGGGGCCCTCCATCCTCATCAGCGGTCGGCTCACGGGTGACGAGGACCTCACGGTCCGCGGGCGCGTCGAGGGTGAGCTCACCCTCAGCCGCACCCTCATCGTGGAGCCGTCCGGCGTGGTGAAGGCCAACGTGGCGGTGAAGAACGCCATCGTCAGCGGCGTGGTGGTGGGCAACATCAACGCCACCGAGAGCGTGGAGCTCACCCGCGAAGGCCGCATGGTGGGCGACATCCGCGCCCCCCGCGTCATCATCGTGGACGGCGCCAGCTTCCGCGGCCGCGTGGACATGGGCGACGTGGAACCGGGCCGCCTGCCGTCCGAGCGCCCCGCCGTGGCACGTCCCCAGGCGGTGACGCGCCCCACGGTGCGTCCGGGCGCCACCCCGCCGCGTCCTCCGACGCCGCCGGCCGCCGCGCCGCGCACCGCCCCGACGCCGCCCCCGCCGCCCGCGCGCACTCCGCCCGCGACGACGGCGCCGGCCACCGTCGTGGCGCGTCCGTCCGCCAAGCCGCTGCCGCCCCCGCCGCCGCCCTCGGCGACCGCGCCCCGGGCTCCGGAGCCTCCGCGTCCGGCGTCCACTGAGCAGGCGAGCAGTACGGGCGCGCCTGTTCCCCGCGTGATGGGCGCTGGCGCGAAGAAGAAGGTCGTGGTGAAGAAGTCCCGCTAGATGCCGCCTGCCGCGCCGTCGTTTCCGGCGGCGCGGGGGTGGAACCACCGGGGGTGCCACCATGGACGCCGAGCATAGGGCCGAGGGACAGGAAGGGATGCCGGGCACACCGGGTGAGAATGCAACGCCGCCCCCGCAGGAGGGCGTGGCGGATGCGTCCGCGCCGAAGCACGGCGAGGGCGCGGTTGGAGACGTCACGCCGGAAGGCGCCGCTCACGGTGGGGCTCGGACGGACCTGCCCGGCGAGGCCAGTCAGGGCGCCGCGAGCGGGGCCGAGGCCACCGCTGCGCCCGAAGCGCGCACGGAGGGCGATGCGTCCCCGAGCCGTTCCGGGGAAGAGCCTCCCGCGACGCCGGGCGAAGCGGCCGTCCACGGTGCGGGCGAGGCTCTCCAGGGTGGAGCAGAAGGTTCTGGCGCGGCCGGGCAGGGCGAAGGGCCCGGTCCGGACGCCGCTTCAGGCCCCGGCCGCTACGTGGAGCTGTCCTCGGGAGAGGGCGTCCAGGACACCTCCGCCACGGGCAGCGACGGAGGCGGCGAGGCGAAGGACGTGCTGGCGGAGCCGCACTCGGGCCCGGTGTCGGGCGCGGACGCCGCGCTCCTGAGCGCCGGCATCTGGGACGTGGCGAGCCGCGCGAGCCAGGAGGACGCGGGCTCCGGCGCGGAGACGGTGGCGGGGCAGGGCTCCAACGAAGGATCGGCGACCCCGGAAGGGGAGACCCACGCGGAGGCCATCGTGCCGCGCGTGATGGGACAGGTGACGGCGATGGTGCTGCCGCTGGAGCGACTGGACGAGGACACCACCTTCCGCCTGCGGGACGAGGGCGACGTGTCCGAGCTGGCCACGGACCTGGCGCGACTGGGCCAGCTGTTCCCGGTGGACGTGCGCCCGCGCGGCGAGGAGCGCTACCAGCTCATCTGCGGCTTCCGTCGCGTGGCGGCGCTGCGCTTCCTCAAGCGCGACCAGGTCCAGGTGCGTGTGCACGAGGAGCTGTCCGACGAGGACGCGCTCCTCCTGTCCCTCGCGGAGGCCATCCACGCCTCGCCGGTGGAGCACGACGTGCTGGCGGCGAAGCGCGAGTCGCTGGAGTCCGAAGGGCGGCTGACGGCGCCGGTGCGCGACATGCTGGAGAAGGCGCTCGCCACCGAGGAGACGCTGGCGCCGGAAGGGGTCGAGGAGGAGGTCGACGCGGACGAGCTGGCGGCGGACGTCGTGCAGCGCATCGGCGCCCTCAACCAGGACCTCTCGCTGCTCGCGGACGTGTTCGCCGCGCTGGATGAGTCGCGCAGGGCGGAGCTGTTGATGCAGCTGAGGTACTCGGCGCAGCTGGTGGTGTATCTGGAGGGTCTGTAGGCCATGGCGGAAACGCTCGAACGGGACCGCGCCCGGCTGCTGGAGGTGCTCACCCAGCGCTCCTTCGAGCGCCGGCGCGTGGTGCTCTCCTCCGGCAAGGAGTCGGACTTCTACATCGACTGCAAGCGCACGGCGCTGCTCGCCGAGGGGCACTACCTCATCGGCCGGCTGCTCCTGGAGGCCATCCGGCGCGACGCTCCTTCCGCGGTGGCCGCGGGTGGCCTGACGCTGGGCGCGGATCCGCTCGCGTCCGCGGTGAGCCTCACCAGCTTCCTGGAAGGGGGCGGCGAGAAGTCCCTGCACGCGTTCATCGTGCGCAAGGAGCCCAAGGGCCACGGCACCGGCCAGTGGATTGAGGGCCTGTCCGCGCTGGGCCCGGGCGCACCGGTGGCCATCGTGGAGGACGTCGTCACGACGGGCGCGTCCACGCTCAAGGCCATCGAGCGCGCGAAGCTGGAGGGCCTGACGGTGCTGGGCGCCTTCGCGCTGGTGGACCGGCTGGAGGGCGGACGCGAGGCCGTGGAGGCCGCCGGCCACCGCCTCACCACGCTGTTCACGCGCAAGGACTTCATCCCGTGAGAAGGCTGCTGGTGGCCGCGGTGCTGCTGGGCGTGCTGGGCGGCTGCCGCACCACGCCCCCCATCGTCGGGGAGCCCGCGCCCACACTGGATGATCCGAAGCAGGAGGCCGCGTACCGCTCGGTGCTGGACCGCTACTCGGACCGCAAGGAGATCTACGACGGCTTCGATACGCGCATCTTCGCGGGGGCCACGTTTCAGACGCCCGCCTTCCGCGACGCCCGCATCCACCGTCGCGCCATCTTCCAGACGCTGCCCGCCGCGAAGGTGGAGCAGCTGCTGGCGGAGGAACAGGCCGACGCGGCGAAGTTCAACGAGTTCTTCCTCGCGGTGCACGTCAACGACTACCGCTACGACGACTTCGCCCACCGCAACAGCATCTGGCGCATCGCGCTGGTGACGCCCGCGGGCGAGGTCACCCCGCTGGAGATCCGCCGCCTGGGCCGAGCGGACCTCAACGTGCGCGCCTACTACCCGTACGCCAGCCTCTTCTGGGTGGGCTACCGCGTGCGCTTCCCGAAGACATTCACCAACGGCCAGCCCGTCATCCCCGAGGGCACCGACGAGGTGATGCTCCGCGTCGCCTCGTCCCTGGGGAACGCGGAGATGAAGGTCCACGCGCGCTGACGCCCCGGGGGTGAAGCCGGCCGCGGGCCTGCTCAGGTCTGCTGGCCGTCCTTCAGCCACTTCGACGTGAGCGGCATCGTGGGCCCCGCGAGCAGGCGGTCCAGGAGCGCGTCCGGCGAGGCATTCACCGCGAAGGGCATGCCCTGCGTCTCCGGGACGAAGCCCGCCTCCACCATCCTGCTGGCCATGGCGAGCAGCGGTTGGAAGAAGCCGTCCACGTCCAGGAGGCCCATGGGCTTGCGGTGCAGGCCCAGCTGCGCCCAGGTGACGATTTCGAAGAGCTCATCCAGCGTGCCGAAGCCGCCGGGCAGGGCGACGAAGGCGTCCGCGCGCTCGGCCATCAGCGCCTTGCGCGCGTGCATGGAGTCCACCCGGTGCAGCTCCGTCAGGCGCGGGTGGGCCAGCTCCTTCGCGTCCATGAAGTGGGGCAGCACGCCCACGGCCTTGCCGCCGTTGGCGAGCACCGCGTCCGCCACCGCGCCCATCAGCCCCACGCTCGCGCCGCCGTAGACGAGCGACAGCCCCCGCTTCGCCAGCGCGGCCCCCATCTGGGTGGCGGCCTCGCGGTACCCGGCGCGGGTGCCGGAGCGCGAGCCGCAGAAGACGCAGACGTTGCGCACGGTAGGTTCAGCCATCGTCAAAGGCCTCCAAGGCGCCCGGGATGGGCGGCGACCACGGCCAGCACCGCGGCGATGAACAGCAGGACGGGGATGGCGCGCGAGTAGAACTTCGGGCCCTGGCGCAGCGCCATGCCGCACGGCAGGCCGAAGAGGAAGCCGCCCAGGTGACCGGACCAGCTCACCCCGGGCAGCAGGCTGATGACCGCCACCTGTACGAGCCAGAACATGTGCTCCCGGCGGCCCTGCCGGGTGAGGATGGGCAGCATCGCGCCGCCCCAGCCCAGGATCATTCCGGACGCGCCCACCGTCACGGTGTTGAAGTTGAAGAAGAGCGCGAAAGCGGAGCCGCCCAGCGCCGTGACGAGCGACAGCGCCAGGAACCGCCCGCTGCCGATGCCGCGCTCCAGCGACGCGCCCAGCGAGTACACGGCGAGCATGTTGAAGAGCAGGTGCATCGGGCCGCCGTGCTCGAACACCATGCCCAGCAGGCGCCAGTACTCGCCCGCCTGGACCCACGGCCCGTAGAGCGCCAGCGGCCCCACGATTCCATAGTTCAGCCCGCCGACGATGAGCGGCCGGCCCAGCGACGGGCTGATGAAGAACATCACCACCGCGACCGCGATGATGGTGAAGCTGACGTAGGGCGTGGGCTGCTTCGGCCGGGGCCGCGGCGGGCCCGGCGGCGGCCCGTCTCCATCCCCAGGGCCCGGCACGGTGCCGCGCGCGTCATCCAGCCCGGAGGGGCCGGGGAGGTCATCCAGCATGCGGCGCGGACGGGACATGGTCGCTCACAGCTCCCGTGAGAGGACGGTGTCGCGCGTGCCCTGGTGCTCGTCCGTGTGGGGGTAGTCCAGGGTGTAGTGCAGGCCGCGGCTCTCCTTGCGGCGGCTCGCGCAGTCCACGATGAGGTGCGCCACCTCCGCGATGTTGCGCAGCTCGATGACGTCGCGGGTGACCTTGAAGCGCCAGTAGTAGTCGCGGATCTCCTCGCGCAGCAGCTCCAGCCGCCGCCGCGCGCGCATCAGCCGCTTGTCCGTGCGGACGATGCCCACGTAGTTCCACATGAGCCGGCGGATCTCATCCCAGTTGTGGGTGACGACCACGCTCTCGTCGGAGTCCACCGCGCTGCCCGAGTCCCAGGCCGGCGGATCCTCCTTGGGCAGCGACAGCGACGACAGCTCCTCCGCCGCCACCCGCACCGCGCGGTGGCCGAACACCAGGCCCTCCAGCAGCGAGTTGGACGCGAGCCGGTTGGCGCCGTGCAGGCCCGTGCAGGACACCTCGCCAATGGCGTAGAGGCCCGGGATGTTGGTGCGCCCGTCCAGGTCCGTCACCACGCCGCCGCACTGGTAGTGGGCCGCGGGCACCACGGGGATGGGCTGCACCGCCATGTCGATGTTGAAGGCCTTGCAGGTGGCGTAGATGTTGGGGAAGCGCTCCGTGAGGTACGCGCGGCCCAGGTGCGTCATGTCCAGGTAGACGCAGTCGTTGCCCGTGCGCTTGAGCTCCGCGTCGATGGCGCGCGCCACCACGTCGCGCGGGGCCAGGTCGCGCATGGGGTGGTAGCGGTCCATGAACGTCTGGCCGCCCTTGAGCCGCAGCTTGCCTCCCTCGCCGCGCAGCGCCTCGCTGATGAGGAAGCTCTTGGCCTCCGGGTGGAAGAGGCACGTGGGGTGGAACTGGTAGAACTCCATGTTCGCCACGCGCGCGCCCGCGCGGTACGCCATGGCCACGCCGTCGCCCGTCGCGACGTCCGGATTGGAGGTGTAGAGGTACACCTTGCCCGCGCCGCCCGTGGCCAGCACCGTCACCTTGGAGATGAACCGCTCGATGGAGCCGTCCTCCATCAGCGCGTACACGCCCAGGCACCGGCTGGCGGACGCGGCGTGCGGACGCCGGTCCAGGATGAGGTCGATGGCGGCCGCGTTCTGGAAGAAGGTGATGTTGGGCTGCTCGTCGCACGCGGCCAAAAGCGCGCGCTGCACCTCCCGGCCGGTGATGTCGCCTGCGTGGATGATGCGCCGGGCCGAGTGGCCGCCCTCGCGCGTGAGGTCGAACTCGCCGCCGCGCTGATCGAACGCCGCGCCCAGCGCCACCAGCTCCTTGAGGCGCGCGGGCCCCTCCCGCACCGTCACCTCCACCGCGTCGCGGTGGCACAGGCCCGCGCCCGCCACGAGGGTGTCCTGGATGTGCGCGTCGAACGTGTCCGTGGGGGACAGCACGCCGGCGATGCCCCCTTGCGCGTAGGCGGTGTTGCCTTCTCCACGCTCGCGCTTGGTGAGCACGGCGACCGTGCCGTGCTGGGCCGCCTGCAGGGCGAACGACAGGCCTGCCACGCCGCCGCCCATGACCAGGAAATCAAACCGATGAGGCATGGCCGACAGCCTTAATGGCGGTAAGTGCCGGAAACAAGGCGTTTTCTTGAGGACTTTCCGGGCGTTGTCTAAGGTTTGGCCCGCCGCCATGCGTGTCCTGACCGCCCTCGCCGTCCTGCTGACCGCCGCCCTCCCGGCCCTCGCCGCGGACGGCATCTACAGCTACGTGGAGAAGGACGGCACCATCGTCTACACGAACGTGCCGCCCGGGGGCGCCCGCAAGGCGCGCAAGCTGTCCGGGACCTTCACGCCCGCGCCGGCCAAGTCCGCGCCCGTGCGGGGCCGCTCCAAGACGCCGACGGAGCTGGATCCGCACATCGCCAACGCGGCGCTGCGCTACCGCATCCCGTCCGCGCTGGTGCGCGCCATCATGCACACGGAGAGCAACTTCAACCCGAACGCGCTCAGCAACAAGGGCGCCAGCGGGCTGATGCAGCTCATGCCGGGCACCGCGTCTGACATGTACGTGAAGGACATCTTCGACTCGAAGGACAACATCGAGGGGGGCGTGCGCTACCTGCGCGTGCTGGCCAACATGTTCGACGGCGACATGGTGAAGATGGTCGCCGCGTACAACGCCGGGCCGGACGCGGTGAAGAAGTACGGAGGCCAGGTGCCGCCGTACGCCGAGACGCAGGAATACGTGCGCAAGGTCCTCCAGCTCTATTACCACTACAAGGAGCGCGAGCGGCTCGCCCAGGCCGAGGCCAGCAGCCGTGAGCCCACATCCGAGAATGACGACGCGCACGAAGGGGACGAAGGAGCCGGGCCCCGCTGACGAGGAGTTCCTCCAGCAGCTCCACCGCGGGAGCGAGCTGCTGGGCGCCGGCAAGGTCACCGAAGCAAAGGGCTTCCTGGAGCGCGCGCACCAGCTCCAGCCGCGCCACGAGAAGGCCCAGAACCTGCTGGGCCTGACGTATTTCAAGCTGGGCCTCTTCGACCGCGCCGCGGACCTGTACGAGATGCTCGTGCGGGACAACCCCGTGGACCCGACGCTGCGGGTGAACCTGGGGCTCGTCTACCTGAAGACGAACGCGCTCCAGCGCGCGGCGCGCGAGTTTGAAACGGCCACCGACCTGGCCCCGGACCACAAGAAGGCCCACAACTACCTGGGCCTGACCTTCGCCCAGATGGGCGAGTACGGCCGCGCGCGCGAGCACTTCCTCCTGTCCGGCAGCGACGCCATGGCGGAGAAGATGTCGCGCGCCATCGCGGGGGAGGGCTACAGCCGTCCACCGCCCGCCGCCGCCCCCGCGCCGGGCCGTCCCCACGGGGAGGAGACCCCGGCCGCACCGCCGCCCGCGTCGCCCCCGCCCGTGACCTCCTCCGGCGAGAGCGACTGGGGCGCCCAGTTCGGCCTGGACGAAGCGCCGCCCATCCCTCGCACCGTCTCCGCGTCGGCGCCGCCCCCGGATGACGACCTGCGCTTCGCGGAGGACGAGGGGCCGCCCGCGCCCAAGGACGACCACGCCTTCACCCGCCGCGCCGCGCCCGAGGTCCAGGAAGACGAGGACCCCAGCCTCGCCGCTGGCGCGAGCAGCCATCGGGAGGACGCGGAGCTCGCCGCCACCACGGACGCGGCCGCCTCCGGAGCCGACGTCGAGGTCACCGACGAGCTGCCTCCCACGCCGGTGTCGGAGGAGATCGAAGTCTCCGAGGAGCCGCCCGTCCTCGCGTCCGACCTGGAGTCGGAGCCCGGCGCCGCCTTCGCGGAGACCTTCGCCCCGCTGGCCATGCCCGAGGCGCCTCCCGCCGCCCGGGCCTCCGTGCCCCGGCCGGTGGCGCGCTCCGCCGTGCCGGCCTCCACGCCCGACGCGGGAGCCCACGCGACTCCACCCGTGCTCACCGAGTGGGTGCCCACGGTGGCGCTCCCGGCCCCGGCGCCGGGGCAGTCCTTCTCCCCGGGCGCGATGGGGCTGGCGCTCGCGGTGGATGGCGAACTGCTCACCCGGCTGGAGGGGCTGGTCGCCGTGCGCGGACAGGTCTCCTTCGAGCCGGAGATGAAGCGCTTCCGGGGCCGGGCCACGGACAAGCCCTTCGGCGTGGGAGACCAGGCCATGGTGCGCGCGCGGGGGCAGGGGACGCTGCACCTGGAGCCCGTGTCCGGGCGGCAGTGGGCCGCGGTGTCCCTGGACGACGAGTCCGTCTACCTGCGTGACGCGTGCGTCTTCGCCTTCGAGGAGCCGGTCGTCTTCGAGAACGGCCGCGTGCCGTCGGAGCTGGCGGAGGACCTGGACCTGGTGCACCTGCGCGGGCAGGGGCGGGTGCTGCTCAGCCTGACGGGCCCGCTGCGCTCGGTGCCGGTGTCCATGGACCAGCCGGTGACGGTGCCCCTGACGCACCTGGTGGGCTGGGTGGGCAACCTCACGCCCCGCGTCGTGCCGCTCGTGGCGTCCGCCGTCGGGGAGACAGTGAGGGGCGCGGTGGAGCTGGGCGGTGAAGGATTTGCCCTCATCGCACTCGGGGTCCGGTAGAACGCGCGCCCATGGCCACCGAGCGAGCCCTCAGGAAGCAGCGCAAGCGCGAGGAGCGGGCCCGCCGCCGCGCGTCCCGCCGTCCCAGCATCCTGGTGCAGGAGTTCTGGAACCTGCCCAACATGCTGACGCTGGGGCGCATCCTCATCATCCCCGTGTTCGTCTGGCTCACCTACGACGCGGACCCCCTGCACTCGCTCCTGGCCGGCCTGGTGTTCGCCGTGGCCGCCATCACGGACGTCATCGACGGCTACCTCGCCCGCCGCTGGAACCTCATCACCGTGGTGGGCAAGTTCATGGATCCGCTGGCGGACAAGCTCATCGCCATGGCCGCCCTGGTGATGATGGTCCGCCTGGGCCGCATCGCCGCGTGGGTCGTCATCGTGCTCCTGGCCCGCGAGTTCATCGTCACCGGCCTGCGCACCATCGCAGCCAGCGAGGGCATGGTCATCGCCGCGGGGCAGGAGGGGAAGTGGAAGACGTCCCTCCAACTGGTGGGGATCATCTCCCTGTGCGTCCACTATGTGCACCCGCTGGACCTCGGCTTCCGCACCGTCACCGTGGACTACAACCAGGTGGGCAAGCTGCTCGTGTACCTGTCCGGTGCGTTCTCCGTCTGGAGCGCCGTCGTCTACTTCCGCGCGTTCCTCAACATGCTCGCCCGCAGGGGCAGCACGGATCCGGATGCGAAAAGTGTTTGACGTGTCCGGGAGGCCTCTGTATATCGCACCCCACTTCCGGCGCGGCACTGACCGGGCAGCAGGCAGTAGCAGTTCAGCAACATCTGATGCGGGAATAGCTCAGCGGTAGAGCATCGCCTTGCCAAGGCGAGGGTCGAGGGTTCAAATCCCTTTTCCCGCTCCAATCGAAGCACCGTGGTCCAGCAGCACCTGATGCGGGAATAGCTCAGCGGTAGAGCATCGCCTTGCCAAGGCGAGGGTCGAGGGTTCAAATCCCTTTTCCCGCTCCAATCGAAGGCCTCCTGGGAAACCAGGAGGCCTTTTTCTTTGCCCCCGAGGGCACGGCGGGGCGCATCACGGCAGGCGGGCGCGCGAGGGGCCGGCGGTCCGCTGTTCCAGGGCGTTCGCCACCGGCGGACCCTTTGCGGTATGGATACCGGCGCATGATTCGCAACTTCCGGGAGCTCTATTCGTACCGGGGGCTCCTCCTCAGCCTGGTGCAGCGCGAGCTGAAGGCGCGCTATCGCGGCTCGGTGCTGGGCTTCTTCTGGACGTTCCTGAACCCCACGCTGCACATGCTGGTGTACGCGCTGCTGTTCGGCGTGTTCATGAAGAACCAGATCCCGCACTACGCGTACTTCATGTTCGTGGGGCTGCTGCCGTGGATCTGGTTCTCCACGTCGGTGTCGGCGGGTGCGAGCGCCATCAGCGACCGGCGCGACCTGATGACCAAGGTGCGCTTCCCGGCGCAGGTGCTGCCGGCCACGGTGGTGGCCACCAACTTCTGCAACTTCATCTTCTCGCTGCCGCTGATGGTGGCGCTGGGGCTGATCTTCGGCGTGGTGCCCACGTGGCACGTGGTGCTGTTCCCCGCGGTGGTGCTGGTGCAGATGTGCTTCACCTTCGCGGTGGTGTACGCGGTCAGCGCCTTCAACGTGACGTTCCGGGACCTGCAGCACATCGTGATGAACCTGATGACGCTGTGGTTCTTCGTGACGCCGGTGCTCTACAAGCTGTCCACCATCCCGGAGGAGTACCGGCGCGTGCTGCAGGTGCTCAATCCGATGTCCATCCTCATCACCTCGTACCAGGCCATCTTCTACGAGCACCAGTTGCCGGACGCGGTGCCGCTCGTGTCGCTCCTGGGGGTCTCGCTCGTGCTGCTGTGGGGTGCCACGCAGATCTTCGAGAGCCGCCGCGAGGAGTTCGCGGAGTCCATCTAGATGGCCCAGTCACCGACCGAGGACGCCATCGTCATCCAGGACGTGGTGAAGAACTTCCGGAAGAAGACCATCCGGGGGGAATACACCACGTTCAAGTCGGAGCTCGTGCGCTGGCTGCGCGGGCAGCGCAACGCGGCTGTCCAGGGCAACCGCTTCATTGAGTCCCTGCGCGGCGTGAACCTGCGCATCCCCAAGGGCCAGACGGTGGCCATCCTGGGGCGCAACGGCTCCGGCAAGAGCACGCTGCTCAAGCTGATCACCGGCATCTACGCGCCCACGTCCGGGAGCATCCAGGTGAACGGGCGCATCTCCGCGCTGTTGGACCTGGGCGCGGGCTTCCACCCGGACTTCTCCGGCCGGGAGAACATCCTCATCAACGGCATCATCCTCGGCATGTCGCGGGCCGAGGTGCGCGCGAAGATGGACGCCATCATCGCGTTCAGCGAGCTGGGGGAGTTCATCGACGAGCCGGTGCGCACGTACTCCAGCGGCATGTACATGCGCCTGGCGTTCTCCGTGGCCACGCACGTGGACCCGGACATCCTCATCATCGATGAGATCCTCGCCGTCGGCGACGAGCACTTCAGCAAGAAGAGCCTCGCGAAGATGACGGAGTTCAAGCGGCTGGGAAAGACCATCGTCCTCGTCACGCACGACATGTCCACCGTGGAGCGCTGGTGCGACCAGGCGGCGTGGCTGGACGGCGGGCGGATCCGCCGCGTGGGGACTCCGGCGGAGATCGCCGCGGAGTACCGCCAGGCGGTGTCGCTCGCGGAGGCGCGCTCCACGGTGTTCACGCCGCCGGCCCTGACCGAAGGGGGCGGGGCGCTGCCCTCGCTGCCGGAGGGCCCGGTGGTGCGGGACGAGCCGCCGGCGTCGCCGTCGCTGGCCGTGTCGCGGGTGTGGCTGAGCGGGCCGCGTGGCGAGGAGCTGGGGATCCTCTCCTCGGAGACGCGGGCGGAGGTCTGCATCGAGTACGTGGCGCGCGAGTCGGTGGAGGACGTGGAGTTCGTCCTCACGCTGTCCAGCGCGGACGGGGCGGTGCTGTACGTGACGAGCACCCGGTCGGACCGGGTGCCGCTGCCGTCGCCGTTGCCGCCGCAGGGGCGGCTGCGCTTCGTGCTTCCACGGGTGGGGCTGTTGGGCGGCTCCTACGTGCTGAGCGTGGAGCTGAAGACGGGCAACACCGCGAACCCGGAGCCGGGCCGGGAAGCGCGCTGCACCTTCTCCGTGTCCACGGAGCATGACGACCGGGGCGTCTTCCGGCCCGAGCATTCCTGGGTGGTGGAGGAGGCTCCGGCCGCTCCCGTCCAGGCGGTGCCCGTGTCGAAGCATGTCGCCGCCTCCTGAGGGGGAGGAGGCCCACCCGCGCGCCGCGGCCCGGGGCCTTGAAGAAGGGGAGGCGCCTGGGAGGTGAGCACCTTGTTCCAAAGCGTGCCCGAGGGGGGCCTGGAGGCCGCTTCCGCCGGGGAGCTCGCCGAGCGCATCGCCGCGCTGCGGGCGGAGCCCTCCGAGGCGAATGCGCGGGAGCTCGCGGCGCTGACGGAGGCGCTGCGCCGGCGGGTGCCTCCGGCCAGCACGCCGCTGTCGCCGCTGCTCACCGCGGCCCGGCTCGCGGTGCCGTTCGAGTTCTCCGTGCCACCGTCGCACCGGGCGTCGGGAGGCCAGTGGGTGACGGCCGCCAAGCGCGCCTTCGTGCTGGGCCTGCGTCCGCTCCACGTCGAGTGGCTGAAGCCCCAGGCGGCCTTCAACCAGCGCGTGCTGCGCGTGCTGGAGCGGCTGGAGGCCCGGCGCGACCAGGGCACCCGCGAGGACCTGACGGAGTGGGTCCGGGGGCAGCTGGACGGCCCTGGAGCGTGGGCGGGTGCCGCGCCGGAAGCGCGCGGGGCGCGAGGCTTCGCTCCCGTGGACAAGGCCTGGGCGCTGGCGTGGCGCGCGTGGCGCCGGACGATGCGGCCCCTGTTGGATCCGCTGCTCGCGCGCCAGTCGGAGTGGAACGCGCTGATGCGTGAGACGCTGCTGCGCGTCGCCGCCGCGCCGGAGGCCGGGACGCTGGCGCCGATGGATGCCACCCACCGGGTGGCGCGGCTGACCGCGCTGGCCTCACCGCTGGCCCAGCCGGGGCTGCCCCGGGGCGTCCGGGCCTCCGCGCCGCTGTGGAGCGAGGTGCTTCGCCGGCAGTCCCGCTTCAACGGCGAGGCGGTGGTGGCGCTGGCCGCCATCCTCGGCGTGCGCACGCCGCCGCCGCCCGTGCCCGCTCTGGAAGACTTCCATCACTGGTGCACGCTGCGCGAGGCCGCGGACATCCAGGCCTCACGCGCGGCCGTGCAGCGGCTGCCGCGACGGCCCCGGCTGTCCCTGCTGGTGGCCACCGCGGGGGCCTCTCCCGCGCACCTGCGCGAGTGCCTCGCGTCGGTGGAGGCCCAGCTGTATCCGGAGTGGGAGCTGGTGCTGGTGGGGCCGGAGGGCGGGCCCTCGCTGCCGGAGCCCTGGAGCCCTTCGCGCCGCCAGCCGCGCATCCGCCGGGTCGCGCTCAGCGGGCCCGCGGACTTCGCCCGCGCGCTGCGCGTGGGGCTGCAGGCCGCGAGCGGGGACTTCGTGGGCGTGCTGGGCGCGGAGGACACGCTGGCCCCGCATGCCCTGGCGGAGGTGGCGCGCGTCCTGGTCGCGGATCCGGGCCTGGATGTCGTCTATGGCGACGAGGACCGGCTGGACACGCGCGGCCGCCGCACGGGCCCCTTCTTCAAGCCGGACTGGTCTCCGGACCTGCTGCGCTCCGTGGACTACCTGGGCCGGGGCGTGATGCTGCGCCGCTCTCTGGTGGAGTCCGTGGGCGGCTTCCGCGACGGCTTCCCGGGCGCGGAGGAGTACGACCTCTTCCTGCGCATCAGCGAAGCATCGGAGCGCATCGGCCACGTGCCGCGCCTGCTCTACCACCGGCGCACCGGCAGCTCCGGCCAGGTATCCCAGGAGGGCCGCCGCGCGCTCGCCGAGCACCTGGCGCGCCGGGGCGAGGACGCCGAGGTGACGCTGCCAGGGCCGGGCCGCTACCGCGTGCGGTACGCCGTGAAGGGCACCCCCAAGGTGTCCATCATCGTCCCGTTCAAGGATCGGCCGGACCTCCTCGAGACGCTCACGGATACGCTGCTCACGCGCACGAAGTACCCGCACTTCGAGCTGGTGCTCGTGTCCAACAACAGCGTCCGCCCGGAGACCTTCGCGCTCCTCGACACGCTGGATGATCCGCGCGTGGTGAAGCGCACCTGGGACTTCCCCTTCAACTACCCGGCCATCAACAACTGGGCCGCGCGGCAGGCCACGGGCGAGCTGTTGTTGTTCCTCAACAACGACATGGAGGTCGTGGACCCCGGCTGGCTCACGGAGCTGGTGTCCCACGCACAGCGCCCGGAGGTGGGCGCGGTGGGCGCGAAGCTCCTCTTCCCGGAAGGCACCGTGCAGCACGCGGGCATCGTCGTGGGGATGACGGGCATGGCGGGCCACCCCTTCTGGCGCCTGCCGGACGGGCCCATCGTCACGCCCTTCGGCCACACGGAGTGGGTGCGCAACTGGCTGTCCGTCACCAGCGCGTGCGTGATGATCCGCCGGTCCCTCTTCGACGAGCTGGGCGGCTTCGACGAGCGCTTCCTCCTGTGCGGCAGCGACGTGGACATCGGCCTGCGGCTGCACGCCCGGGGCCTGCGCGTGGTGTGCACGCCCTTCGCGCGCGTGGTGCACCACGAGTCCGCCAGCCGCCGCACGGACGCGATTCCGGAGCCGGACTACTGGCGCTCCTTCACGTCCTACCGGCCGTGGCTGCTCAAGGGCGACCCCTACTACAACCCCAACCTCACGCTGCTGTCGGGGGACTGCGACCTGCGCCGCCACGCGGAGGACGGCGAGGCGCTGGCGGTGCGCACGCTGGCCCACGAGGTGCCCAGCGCGCGCCGTCCGCCGGGGTGACGGCGGCCCGCTACCGGATGGCCCGCCAGGTGAACCAGGCGTCATAGGCCAGGTTCGCCAGCGGCACGCCGCTGCGGCGCACCACGCTGTCGCGCCAGGGGTTCGTCTCGAAGGCCTTCCAGGCCTCCTTGAGGGCCCCCTTCACCGAGCCGACCTGCGCGAGCTTCTTCAGCTCCAGCTTCAGGCCGAAGGTGGTGACCTCGTGCACGCCGAAGGACTCCACGTGCGAGTACTTGAGGAACTCGCGCGCCTCCTCGGCCGTGGGGTAGCGCGTGTAGCGCAGGAGCTCCTGGAGCGTGCCGGGCTGCAGCTCGTCCGCGGTGAAGCGCAGCAGCGGGGACAGGCGCGCGTAGTCCCGCGCGTAGTCGTACATGCCCTCCTGCACGCGGCGGAAGAAGCGGGCGCTGTTGTCCTTCTCCTGGTCGTGATGCAGCAGCTCCGGCATGGGCAGGTGCGGCGCCCACGGGTTCTGCCCATAGCGCACCGTGCTGCCGTGGTTCGCCGTGGTGATCATCTCGAAGATGGCGGTGTTGCGCAGGAAGTCCGCCTCCTCCAGGTCGCGCCGCCGCAGGTCCGACAGGTAGCCGTACTTGAAGGACTTCTTCGGCTGCGGCTGCCCGTCCGGCACGTACGCCAGATAGAAGCCGTGCAGCTCCGGGAAGCGCGGGTCGTGCTCGAAGGCGCGCAGCAGGTTGTCCTGCATGCTGCCCTTCCACCCGATGTCCACGAGCGCCGTGCGCTCCAGGCCCATCAACCCGCGGTACTCCAGATAGCGGGACAGCCGCGCGCGGGCCTCGTCGCGGCGCTGGTGGAAGGCCACGCGTACGCGGCGCGACGCGAGGAAGCGCTGGAAGGCGGCGTCCGTCGTGGGCTCCAGGATGGGGCGGTCCGGATCCGTGAGGCCGCACTCGGCGGCCAGGCGGATGAACTCGTCCTGGGGCAGGGACAGGTTCTTGAGCAGGCCGCGCAGCGACTGGCGGCTGTACTGGCGCCAGAAGCGGTGCACCTCCTCCCAGCTCAGCTCGCGCATGGACGCGAGGATGGTGGAGGCCCGGCTGACGAACAGGTAGTGCGCCTGGGGCATCCGCGGGAACACCCCGGAGTCCTTCAGGAGGGCGAAGACCTTGAGCAGCGTCAGGCCCTCGCGCGCCAGGAAGTAGACGTGGTCGATGCCCAGCTTCTGCGAGCGCTCGATGACGTCCACCACGAAGGCCACGATGCCCGGCGCCAGCGTGCGGCCCAGCTGGTAGCTGGGGTCGTCGTCCGGCGCGCGGACGTGGCGGGCCTCGTTGTTCAGCACGACGTCCACGTAGTGCGCGGACCAGAACGGGTTCCGCTCCGCGGCCTTCTGGGCGGCCTCCAGCCGGCGGCGGCGCTGCTTCTCGTCCGGGTCGTCCACGCGCAGGGTGGCGATGCCCAGCCGGCGCGGCTGCACGTTGTCCGCGTTCTCGTCGTCGCCCACGAAGAAGAGCTGCTCGGGCTTGAGCCCCTCGCGCTCCAGCACGCGCGGGAAGAGCCGGCCGGATGCCTTGCGCAGCCCCTCGTCGATGGAGACGTAGCCCGCGTCGAAGTACTGCTCCAGCCCGCAGTGCCGCAGCAGCTCACGCAGGAGCGGCTGCGACAGGTACATGTCGCTCACGAAGATGAGCCGCTTGCCCTGGGCCTTCAGCGCGGACAGCACCTCCGCGATGCCCGGCGCGGGGCGCAGCGCACGCTTCTCCAGCGACAGCTCCAGCGCGCGCAGCTCCTCCGCCATGCGCGAGCGCAGCGGCTCGCGCGGCACCCAGCTGCCCGCCCAGCGCCGCAAGAGCTCCTCGAAGTCCACCTCGTTGTCACGGCCCAGGGCCACCTGCTCCCCGGCGATCTCCATCTCCAGGGCGAAGCGGCGCTGGCGCACCTGGGCCACCGTGGGCAGGGCCTTGGGGTGCACCAGCTCCTTCAGCCGCGCGTGGAATCCGCGCGCCACGGCCGTCTTGAGCCACTCGCCCTCCACGCTGCGCACCACCAGCGTGTTGAAGACGTCGAAGCCCACCACGTCGTAGCCCGCCGTCGCGGTGAGCAGCCGCTCGCGCAGCGTGGCGAAGGGGGAGGACTCAATCGGGGGCGCGTCGTCCGCGCGAAACAGGCGCGAGGCCTGGCTGAGCCCCTCCACCACGTTCAGCGGCAGGACCTCCGACGCGAGGATGGACACGCGCTCGCCGGGCGTGGCGCGCGGGTGCAGGGTCGCGGCGGGGGCGCCCTTCTGGATCAGGTACAGGTCGCGCGCGGTCTCCACCGCCCAGCGCTGCAGGGCGGGAAGCAGCGCGGCCGCTGCGGGTTCACGGCGGGCAGTCATCTGCTTCCGGTGTCCTTGGCTCTAGTTGGGGACGGCCGCGCGGGCGCGGGACAGACGCTGGACCTTCTCCGCGCCCAGGGGCTCCGGGGCGGAGGAAGGCTCCGGAGCGCGCACGGCGGAGGACTCCACCGCCACGGGCATGTCCACCGGGGGACGCGCGGACGTCAGCGACGCCAGGTGCGCCACGGGGTCCGCGAACAGGTGGGCGTCGTGCAGCACGCGCTGGAAGCACGCCGAGGCGTCGTAGGCCTCGCGCATCTTCTGCCAGGCGCGGATGCGCACCGCCCGGAAGGACACCGGCATCCGGAACACTTCATCCAGCGAGCGCGCCCACTGGCCGTCCGGCCGGTAGAGGAACTCGTCCTCCGGCTCGATGTTCCAGTCCCCGGCGAACACCGTGTCGGCCACCAGCAGCAACCCGTGCGCCATGGCCATGAGCGGCAGCGGATCGAAGCGGCCCATCAGGTCGCGCGACGCGTAGAGGAGCGTCCCGGCCTTCTCCAGCGCCTGGGTCACCTCCTCCGGCGTGGCGTGCGCGGACAGCACGTCCACCGGGCCCAGCTTGCGCAGGTGCTCCAGCGCCTCCGGCGAGGGGCTGGCCCAGTCCGCCACCAGCATCCGCCGCGTCTCCAGCCGGGGGCCGGTGGGGCAGCGCGCGGTGTCCACCGGCAGGGGCAGCGTCTGCAGGAGGGGCAGCCGCGCCAGCTCCGGCGACGTGGGCGCCTCCAGGTACGTGAGCCAGCGGAAGCCGTCCACGTCCGGGCCGGACATGCGCGCGAGCTTCTCCGCGTCCTCCGCGCTGAACAGCGGCGCGGGGATGATGCCCACGCGCATGGTGCCGGGGACTCGCGCGGCCTGCTCCAGCGTGAGGTCCTGCGGACGGAAGACGAGGGTCGCGTTCGGGTTCCACGCGCGCGCCGCGTCGAGCGCGGGCTCCCACTGACCGGCCGTCACAGGGAAGAAGCGCACCTGGGCCCATGCCGCCTGGACGGGCACGTGCGGCTCGAAGGCCGGCTCGCCCACGAAGGCGACGCGCTGGAGGGTGGGGGAGGGCGGATGGACTCTCATGACAGGACTCGCGTGAGACGCGCGCGGAGGGACTTCTTGACGTCGTCGGACACCAGCTTCTTGAGCGCGCGGACGGGACGGGACTGCTTCAGCCGGCGGTAGCGCTCCAGCAGCACCTGCTCACCGGGGCCCACGTACGGATGCAGCGGCGAGGAGCCTCCGCGCTCCGCGCGCCACACGTCGTCCAGCCAGTGGCCATGCATGGTGGACATGGCGGCCAGCGCGGGACGCAGGTGCGTGTTCGTCCAGCCCTCCGCGTGCAGCGCCTCCAGCCCCGCGGCCACCTGACGCGTGCTTGACTCCCAGTCCGTGAACGCCTTCGCGGTGGCGAGCGCGTTCGCGCGCAGGTGCGCCAGATACGCGGGCTGCGTGCTGAGCAGGCGCAGGAACTGGACGATCTGCCGGTGGTTGTACGGCTCCACCATCAGCGAGTTCTGTCCGTGCACCATGTACTCGTCGGTGCCGGTGACGGTGTACGTGATGGCCGTGCCGCCCTGGGAGAACATCTCCAGCGGCGGGCCGAACATGCCCTCCACGCGGGAGAGCTTCAGCAGCACGTCATACCGGCCATAGACCTGGTGCACCTGGTTGATGGGGATGCGCTCGTGCACCTGCACCGGCTGACCGCCCACCGTGGGCTTCTGTCCGCCGGACGACGACGCCAGCCACCCGGTCTCGAACTGGACGCCCGCCTTCGCCGCCAGCTCCAGCACCTCGAACGTCTCCGGCACGCCCTTGAAGCCCACGCCCCAGGGGCCCTCCACCAACACGCGCAGCTTGCCGTCGCGCTGGGGCGGCGCCTGCACGCAGGGGAAGTGCTCCCGCGACAGGCCGTTCTGCACGTAGAGCGTGCGCCCTTCGGGCTGCAGCGTCTGGATGAACTCCACCAGCCACTTCGCCTCGGTGACGAACAGGAGCGGCAGCGAATACGTCTGCCGGTTGAGCAGCTTGTAGTGGCGCTCCGCGTGGAAGCGCGACTCCAGGCTCTGGTTCAGATAGCCATACACCCGGGCATTGACGCGCCACAGGTCGTAGAAGGTGATCCACCACGTGGCCAGCGCGAAGTCGAAGGACTCGTTCTCCGCCTCCGCGAGCGAACGGCGCGGCAGGTCCGCCAGACGGGGATGCCAGAGCGGATACGTCAGGGTGACGGGGCCCGGGGTGATGAGGACGGCCTCGTGGCCAAGGTCCTGCAACCGCGAGGCGTACTCCAGGATGACGTTGGAACCACCCGAGATATTGGCGATGTCCCCAACGAGGAACCCGATCTTCATGCCTTGGCAACTCGCGTCGTGGGCGGGATGCGGCCCTATGGAAACGATTCGCCGCCGCCGTGGATTCTCCCCGTGGCATCCCCCTCAGGATTACGAGGCAGGCGAAGCGAAGGGCCGATGTAGCGCGGAGCAGGTTCCTGCGTCAACGCCCGCTCGGGCCGCCGTTCGTCAACCAGACAGCCATCCGTTCAACGCGAGGATGGTCCCGATGGATCCTTTTCCAACTGCTTCAATCGCGCCTCCATCTCACGCCGCCAGAGGGCCTGCGTGCGCGCGTGCTCACGCTGGTTCTCGATGACGACGGTGAGCGCGTCCAGGATGGCTTCGTTGAAGTGCACCTGACGGCGCAGCACTTCGTTGATGAATGGCTGGAACGCGCCGCGGAAGGTTCGCTTGGCGAACACAAGCACCGGACCCACGATGGGGCGGTGTGACGTCGCGGGCTCCACGTAGCGCACGTCCGCCTTGGCTCTCGCCTCCAGGAGCAGCGCGGGCCACTGGCTCGCGACGGGGCCGCGCTGGGATGCGGCGAGGGTGCGGCGCAGCTGGTCGCGCGCGGTGGCGGAGGGCGGGGGGAGCCGCTCGGTGGCGGCGGCCACGGCCTGGGCGGTGGGCTCGGCCGTGAGCAGGTCAGCGGCGTGCATGGCGCGCTCCTCGTTTCGATGACAGGGCCTGGACCAGTCTGTCCGCCACCCCGTCCAGGTCCGAGCGATTCATCTCCAGCAGCCGCGGCCCCAGGTGGTGGCGCGCCGCTTCCATCGACACCTCGTCGGTGGCGACAGCCGTGTCGCGCACGCCCCAGCTCCTGCGGCCCACGCCCGTCATCAGCGCCTGTGCCACGGCGGTGTCCGTGCCCAGGAGCACCACCTTGCCCGGCGAGGCGCGCACGGCCGTCTCCAGCGACGACGAACCCGGGAGCGGCTCGGGCTCGGACCCCGGGGGCTGATCCGCAGTGAAGTGCCAGACGGGCGCTCCCTCGACGCTCTGGGGACCGAGCGACAGGGTGGGCTCCTCGCCGCGCGCCCGGAGGGCGAGGAGGCGGGAATCAGGCAGGCGACGGTGCAGCTCGCGGGCGAGCCGCGACATGGGGGCGTCCGGCCGCGCGGAGAAGCCGGGGCAGACGAGCTCGACGGTGGAGGCGCTCGACGGCGGCGCGGTCTCGCGAGGCCCGCGTCCTCCCAGCCAGCGCTGGAGGATGTCGCGCACCTGGATGGCGACGGCCTGCTGGGACAGCGCGGCCACGCGGGCGCGCTGCGCGGTGAGGACCTGCTGGCGCAGCGCGGGCTCGCGCTCCAGCACCGCGAGCAGCTGCGCCACGTCCATGGGCTCGCGCGAGAAGGTGGTGAGGCCCGCGCCGCCCATCGTCTCCGGGACGGCCGCGGCGCCGTACGCGACGACGGGGACGTCCCGGTACATGGCCTCCAGGAGCGGCACGCCGAAGCCCTCGTGCCGGCTCATGGACAGGTACGCGGTGGCCGAGGCGAAGCAGGCGGACAGCTGCGCGGCGTTGACGCGGCCCATGAAGCGGATGCGGTCCGGGCCGAGCACGTCCTTGAGGCCGTGCAGGAAGCTGCCGTAGGGCGCGTCGCGGTGGATGTTGCCCGCGATGAGCAGGCGGCTTTTCGGCTGATACAGGCGCTGGTACGCGGTGAAGACGCGCATGACGTCGTCCACGTACTTGCTGGGCACCGCCCGGCCCACGAAGAGGATGTTGGAGTGGCCGTCGTCCAGCTCCGCCATCAGCGCGGGGTCCGGCGGCGTGTCGAACGCATGCCAGTCGATGGCGAAGGGCAGCACGTCCACGCGCGGGTAGCCCGCGGCGACCAGCTCCTCCGCGCTGAAGCGCGAATAGGCGAACGCGCCGTCCACGTGCGGGCGCAGCGCGAGCAGCTCCACGCGGGCGACGTCGCAGGAGAGCATCGCCCCCCGGTCGTAGCCCTCGAAGAGCCGCGCGGGCGTGATGTTGTGGTAGACGAGCAGCTTGCGGCCGCGCGACCGGGCGATGAGCGGCACCTGCCTCGATTCGAAGCTGTGGTGCACGAGCAGCACGGAGTCGCGGGTGGCCTCACGCGGGTAGTTCTTGGCGAGGCGCACCTGGTCCCGGCACGCGTCGTCCCAGCTGTCCGCGTAGATTTCGGAGGTGTGTCCCCAGGAGCGCAGCAGGCTCTGGAGGTAGCGCACCTGGTTGCCAATCGCGTCACCCCAGGCCAGGCGGGTGACCAGCTGGTGGATGTGCAAGGGTCCGCCCGGGCCGAGAGGAGGTCGCGGTGACACGCGCGCGTTCCCTTACAACCGTCCCGGCCGCCCTTACAAGGGCGCCCGACGTGCCTTGACGGAGGGGCCTCCTCACAGTAGCCAGGGCGGCCCACGCATTCCCGAGGTTGGGTCCATGTCAACGAACGTCCTGGTCACGGGAGGGTGCGGCTTCATCGGGTCCAACCTGGTCCGCTTCCTCCTCCGCGCGCGGCCGGAATGGAGGGTCGTCAACCTGGACCGGCTCACCTACGCGGGCAACCTGGAGAACCTCGCCGGGCTGGAGGACGACCCGCGCCATGTCTTCGTGCGGGGCGACGTGTGCGACCGCGAGTGCGTGGACCGGGTGCTCCAGGAGCACGCCATCGACTGCGTCCTCCATCTGGCCGCGGAGAGCCACGTGGACCGCTCCATCGAGGGGCCCTCCGTCTTCGTCACCACCAACGTCCTGGGCACGCAGGTCCTGCTGGAGTCCTGCCGCGCGCGCGGCGTGCGCCGGTTCGTGCAGTGCTCCACCGACGAGGTGTACGGCTCGCTGGGGCCGTCCGGAGCCTTCACGGAAGGATCGCCCCTACAGCCCTCCAGTCCCTATTCGGCGTCCAAGACGGGCGCGGACCTGCTGGCGCTGGCGTACCACCACACGTACGCCATGGACGTGGTGGTGACGCGCTGTTCGAACAACTACGGGCGCTACCAGTTCCCGGAGAAGCTCATCCCGAGGATGGTGGTGAACGCGCTCCGCGACCAGCCGCTGCCCGTCTACGGCGACGGCCAGCACGTGCGCGACTGGCTGCACGTGGAGGACCACTGCCAGGGGCTGCTCCTCGCGCTGGAGCGCGGACGGGCGGGGCAGGTCTACAACCTGGGCGGCGGGGCGGAGCGCAAGAACCTGGACCTGGTGAAGGGCATCCTCGCGGCGTTGGAGAAACCCGAGTCGCTGATCGAGTTCGTCACGGACCGGCCGGGGCATGACCGCCGCTACGCCATCGACCCGTCGAAGTCCCGGCGCGAGCTGGGCTGGGCGCCCGTGCATTCCTTCGAGGAGGGGCTCGTGGACACGGTGCGCTGGTATGTGGACCACCCGGAGTGGTGGGAGCGCGTGATGAGCGGTGCGTACCGGAGCACCGTGACGCTGGCGCGCCGGGGGCACGGAGCATGAGCCGCTTCGTCGTCACGGGAGCGAATGGACTGGTGGGCCGCCGCGCGTGCGCGCTGCTCGCGTCGCGGGGCCACGCGGTGGTGGGGCTGGGCAAGGGCCCGCGCCGTGTGGCGGGTGCGTTCGACTACGAGACGCTGGACCTCACGCACGAGGCGGAAGTCGCGCCCGTGCTGGGCCGGCTGTCGCCCGAGGTCGTCCTGCACTGCGCGTCGATGACGGAGGTGGACGCCTGCGAGAAGGCGCCCGAGGCCGCCTACGCCGCGAACGTCACCGCCACGGCGGCGCTGGCCCGCTGGACGCGCGAGGCCGGCGCGCACCTGGTGCATGTGTCCACCGACTACGTCTTCGACGGTGACGCGGGTCCGTATGCCGAGGACGCGGTGCCGAACCCGCGCGGCGTCTACGCGGTGACGAAGCACATGGGCGAACAGGCCGCGCGCGTGCTCTCGCCTGGATGCGCGATTGCTCGGACCGCGGTGGTGTATGGCTGGCCTCCGGTGGAGGGGCGGCTCAACTTCGGCGCGTGGCTGGTGAAGACGCTGTCGGCGGGTCAGCAGGCGAAGCTCTTCGAGGACCAGGTGGTGTCCCCGAGCTTCGCGGACAACGTGGCCGCGATGCTGGTGGAGCTGGGCGAGCGGCGGCTGGGCGGGACGTGGAACACCTGCGGCGGGACGGTGCTGGACCGCGTGGCCTTCGGGCGGGCGCTGTGCGAGGTGTTCGGCTTCGACTCGGGACTGGTGGTCCCCACGCGGATGGCGGACCTGAAGCTGTCGGCGCCCCGGCCACTGAAGAGCGGCCTTCTGACGGACAAGGCGCGGGAGCAGTTGTCGGAGAAGCCGCTGGCGCTGGGCGAGTCGCTGAAGCGCTTCCACGCGAGCTGGCTCGAGGCCCGGGCCGGAGAGGCGCGATGAAGGGAATCATCCTCGCGGGAGGCTCGGGGACGCGCCTGTACCCGCTGACACTGGTGGTGAGCAAGCAGCTGCTCCCCGTCTACGACAAGCCGATGATCTACTACCCGCTGACCACGCTGATGCTGGCGGGCATCCGGGAGGTGTTGATCATCTCCACGCCCCAGGACCTGCCGCGCTTCCGCGACCTGTTGGGGGACGGCAAGCAGTGGGGCATGTCCTTCGAGTACGCGGAGCAGCCTCGGCCGGAGGGGCTGGCGCAGGCGTTCGTCATTGGCCGGGACTTCGTGGGGAAGGACTCGGTGTCGCTCATCCTGGGGGACAACATCTTCTACGGGGATGGCCTGAGCGAGCTGGTGCGGCGGGCGGTGCGGCGTCCGTCCGGTGCGACGGTGTTCGGCTACCAGGTGAAGGATCCGCAGCGCTACGGCGTGGTGGAGCTGGCGCCGGGCAACAAGGCCATCAGCATCGAGGAGAAGCCCGCGAAGCCCCGGTCCAACTACGCCGTCACGGGGTTGTACTTCTACGACAACCAGGTGCTGGACATCGCAGCCGGGCTGAAGCCCAGCAAGCGGGGCGAGTTGGAGATCACCGACGTCAACGCGGAGTACATGCGGCGCGATCAGCTCACGGTGGAATTGATGGGGCGCGGCTACGCGTGGCTGGACACCGGGACGCACGAATCACTGATGCAGGCGTCGTCGTTCATCGAGATCATCGAGCGCCGCCAGGGCTTGAAGATCGCCTGTCCCGAGGAGATCGCCTACCGCATGGGCTACATCGACGAGGCACGGCTGGAGGCGCTCGCGGAGCCCATGCTGAAGAACGATTACGGCCAGTACCTGAAGGCGCTCCTGGGGAACCGGGGGACGGCGTCATGAAGGTCCAGGAGACGGAGCTTCCGGGCGTGCTGCTGCTGGAGCCTCGGGTGTTCGGGGACTCGCGGGGCTTCTTCGTGGAGACGTTCCAGGCGCAGCGCTACCAGGATGCAGGCATCCCGGGCCCCTTCGTGCAGGACAACCTGTCGCGGTCGGTGCGGGGCACGCTGAGGGGGCTGCACTTCCAGGAGCCGAACGGGCAGGGGAAGCTGGTGCAGGTGCTGGCCGGCGCCGTCTGGGACGTGGTGGTGGACGTGCGGAAGGGCTCTCCCACGTTCGGCCGGTGGATGGGGGCGGAGCTGTCGTCGGGCAACAAGTGGCAGCTGTGGATCCCGCCGGGCTTCGCGCACGGGTTCTGCGTGCTGAGCGAGTCCGCGGACTTCTTCTACAAGTGCACCACGCTGTATGCCCCGGAGTCCGAGCGCGCCGTCGCCTGGGATGATCCGGAGCTGGCCATCCCCTGGCCGGTGAAGGAGCCGCTGCTGTCCGCGAAGGATCAGCGCGCGCCCCGGCTGAAGGACGCGCACGTGCTGCCCGTCTACTGAGAGCCGGGCGGGCGGGCAGGCGTGGAGCGGGGGCTTGTCATTTCACGCTCCCTGCGCGGTGAGCAGCCAGGGAGGCGGGCCTCGTCCTGGGGGAGGAAGCCAGCCGGGGGATGGAATGCCCAATCTCCTTCGAGGAGGAGACGGCATGGTCCTGCCTGGCAGGGGAATGAGTTGGAAGGAGTTCTTCGTATCCCTCAAGGACGAGTGGGGACGCGACAACATCAGCAACGTCGCGGGAGCGCTGACGTTCCAGGCCATCCTCGCGCTCTTCCCGTTCCTGCTGTTCCTCGTGTCGTTGGCCGGTGTGATCATCGATCCGCACCAGGCGCAGCAGCTCATCCGGGAGCTGTCGAAGGTGGCGCCGCAGGAGGTGACGAAGATCCTGGGCGAGCGGCTGGAGGCGCTGGCGAGCAGCAATCCAGTGGGGCTGCTGACGATCGGTGGCGTGGGCGCCATCTGGGCGGCGTCAAGCGGTGTGGTCGCGCTGATGGAGGCACTCAACACGGTCTACGGCGTCACGGACAAGCGCCCGTTCTGGAAGAAGCGAGGCATCGCGCTGCTGACGACATTGGGCACGGCCATCACGGTGGTCTTGTCGGCCGCCGTGGCCATCGCCTCGCCGGCCGTCGCGAACAGGCTGGGTGAGCCGTTCACCGGCATCGTGCTGTGGGCGCGCATGCCGGTGGCGGGCCTGCTGATGATGCTGCTGTTGGCGGTGCTGTACTACGTGCTGCCGGACGTGAAGCAGAAGTTCAAGTTCATCACGCCGGGGTCGGTGGTGAGCGTGATCATCTGGGTGCTCGCGTCGTGGGGCTTCTCGAAGTACGTGGCGAACTTCGGCTCGTATGACGTGAACTACGGCGCCATCGGCGGTGTCATCGTGATGCTGCTGTGGATGCAGATCTCCTGCATGGTCGTGTTGCTGGGCGCGGAGATCAACGGCGTCCTGGAGCACAAGTCGCCGGACGGGAAGTCGCCGGGCCAGCGAGACCCGAACGCACCGGGACCGAACGTGACGAAGACGGAGGCGGAGGAGCGCGGAGCGAACCTGCCCGGCGCCACGGACTTCCGGCCCGTTCCGCCGCAGCCTCAATACGAGAGCCGTCCAGTGCCGCTGGGCAAGACGCCGCTGGCCGCCGCTGCGAAGTGGGCCGCGGGCCTGGGCCTGGGCGTGTTCCTGATGCGCCGCAAGTCCGCGACGCGGTAGTGCTGGGCGTTGTTCTCCGGCGGGTGGCCCTCGGAAGGGGACCGCCCGTTGGTGTTTCACTGCGGCGAATAGGTGTGGGTCAGGTCGATGACGAGCGTCTTCACGATGGGTAGAAGGGAGAGCTCGATGCGGCCCAGGTTCAGGTCCGCGCGGGTGACCTGGTAGGAGAGGCCGCCGAACGCGTCATCGAAGGTGAAGGGGTCGTTGTCGAAGATGGAGATCTGGAGGGGATGGCGCAGCAGGTTGGAGGTGATGACCGTGCAGCTCCCGCTGTACCACTCGGGCTCCCAGCTTTCGTCCTCTTCGGTGCGGGAGCGGCCGGAGGCAGAGGGGCAGTCCATCTCCACGACGACGTCCGGCGGGGAGCCATCGGAGTCCCAGTCCTCGCCCGTGTCCGGGTCGACGTCCGCGATGACGGCGTAGCGGGGCTGCACGCGGGTGCGCATCACGCCGACGTAGCAGGCGCGCTGGTCGAGCCGGCAGACACTGCCTTCCGCGCAGGATTCACAGAGGCCGCCATTGGGGCCGCATTCGGAGTCACTGCGATAGCCGATGCACTCGTTGTTCGCGGAGCAGCACCCGTCCGCGCAGTTCTCCGGGGTGCAGTCATAGGGACCGCACGCAGAGAGGCCGAGGACGCACGTCAGGGCGATGAGGAGGACACAGGAGCGGTTCATGAAGGCCGTGGAGACTATCAGGGCTGCGTGTTGTTCGCGGAGACCGCGGCCATGATGAAGCGGGGGAGGAGCTCTTCGCGGAACTTCCGCCAGATGGAGACGTGGTTGTAATTGGCCGCGGTGAACATCACGGCGAGGTCCAACTCCGGGACGACCATCACGAGCTGACCGCCGTTTCCACTGGCCTCGTACTCGGAATACACGCGGTCGCCGACACGGAGTTCGTGGCGCCACCACGTGTAGCCATAGGTCTTTCCGGGCTCCATGGTGGCGTGGTTCGCGATGGAGCGTTCCACCCAGCGCTGGCTGACCACGCGCTTGCCGTTCCAGGTGCCACCGGACAGGTAGAGCTGGCCAAGCTTCAGTGCGTCGCGAGGCCGCATGTAGATGCCGCCGCCCAGGTACTGCTCGCCGTTGGGCATCAGGTCGAGGTGGTAGCCGCGCATCTGGAGTGGCGTGGCGACGTTCTGGGTGAAGAACTCCGGAATCCACATGCGGGTGGTGTTGCGGAGGACGCCGCCCAGCAGGTTGATGTTCGCGGAGCAGTACACGGCCTTCTCGCCGGGAGCGCGGACCATGGGGAGGTCCAGCGTGTACTTGTACCAATCCGGTACGGAGTCCTTGAGGCGGTCCTCATTTCCAGGAGACGCCGGGTCGTCGTCGTCGCAGGCGAGGCCTGTCGACATGGTCATCAGGTGCGCGACGGTGAGCTTGCGCTTGCGCGCGTCCAGGTTGGAGAGCTTGCCCTTGTACTCGGGGAAGAGTGAGACGACGGGCGTGTCCACGGTGAAGGGGGCGCCCTGGTCCAGGGCGATGCCGATGAGCAGGGATGCGTAGGACTTGGAGGAGGAGCGCGGGTCATGGGGACGCTCCTTGTCGAAGCCCTGGAAGTACTCTTCGAGGATCAGCTTCCCGTGGCGGGCGACGAGGAGTCCCTGGATGGCGGGCACGGGCTCCTGGCTGGGCTCCTGGTCGAGGATGCGCTGTACGAGCTGCTGGAGCGGTTGGACGTCCATGCCGACGTCGGCCGGAGCCGCCGTGGTCCAGCCGTCGTCCTCGGCGACGGGCTTCTGGTAGGCGTAGGGGCCAGAAGCGGGAGTACGGGAATAGAGGCCCACGGCCTGCGCGCGGTCGCGGCGGGTGAAGTCGAACGTCGTGTCGAACGGAGGGTAGGGGAGGGACAGCCGTCCGGACTGCGCGTCGAACGTGCCTTCGAACTGCGTGCCTCCCTTCGTGGACGTGAACCGGACCGTGCGGTCCTGGAGCTCCACGCGGAACAGCATCCGGTTGCCGAAGTTCCGCTCCGGGTTGCGGATGAACGCCGTCACGGAGCCATCCGGCTGCTTCTGGACGACGAGATACAGCGAGAACCGGTCCTCCAGTGGTGCCACGACTCCGCGCCAGACCCCGGGCTGAAGGGAGCGCAGTTCCACCGGGCTGGCGAACTTCATGCCGCTCATGAGCACGCGCGGCTGGATCCAGTGGCCCGTGATGCTCTGGCCATTCTCTGGAAGCGTCGCCCTCAGCTCGCCCTGCTTACCGGGGAGGACGACAGAGACCTTCCGGCCATCGACCCGAGCAGGAACGTCGAAGCCCGCGATGCGAGCGCGCCAGGCGCTCCCATCCTGAACCAGCGTCAGTTCACCCCGGACTTGAGGACCCAGGACGCGCTCACTGCCCCAGATGCCCACCAACGGGTCCGCGGGCATCGGGACAGCGCCGACATGGAGGGGAAGCAGCGCCAGCAGAAGCCCAAGGAAACGGTGAAGAGTCATGGCACGAGTGACCCTACACGACGCGGTTCCCTCCCAGGCGCTCGTTTGTCAATCTCCCACCGGACTTCTTTCGGAACTCCGGATCAGTTCGGAGAAGCCCCCGCTCCTTTGCCAGTTCATCCAGAGCATCCCGAAGCCGTAAGAGGGTGAACCGCCTGTTCCGGATTCGTCGCAGGAGATGAGCCAACGCAAGACGCCTGGAGGAGGCGCATCGTCGGAGGGCAGGAGAACAAGGGCCGTCACGGTAGTGGGTGTGGTTGTTGAGGATTCACTCACTACGCGGCGGTTTTTTGACCGGGATTGTTTTTCTCCTCTCCCTGCAACGCCAGTGACTTTCTGTACTCCGCAGCTTCAGCAATCCGGGTCAGCTCAAACTCACCATGGTGCTTGCGCACGGCATCCGCGATTTCATCCAGGCTGAAGCGGAAGAACTCCTTGCGCTCGTTGATGCGGTTGACGCGCCGGTTCGCGAAGGCTTTGTGTAGGGCGTTCTCCAAGCCCGGTGCATCCGAGGTCCGGATGATGGCGTGAACGTCGAACTCGAAGGGCACCGAGGCGTCTCCCAGTTCGTCGATGCGGTCCTGGGGTACCAGCCGCCGGGTCATCCCCAGCTTGAAGATTCCCTCGCCAAATGAGCCGATGTTCGAGATGACGTAGACATGCCCCGTTCTCGTGAGCTGAGCCTGGGAGATGGCTCGCTGCTTCTCCAGGTCCTCCGCCACGCGGCGCTCCAGCTCCGCGATGCGCTCCATCAGCTTCTGCTGTTCTGAGCCCTTGGCCTGCTCGTAGTCCGCTTTTGCCTTCGCCAGGGCCTCGGCGTCACGTTTTGCCTCGCGTTCCGCCTCCAGCTTCGCCTTCTCCAGCTCACGCTGGGCCGCTTCCTCCTCACGCATCTGCTCACGGATGCGGCGCTGCTCATCCCGCTCCTGCTGCACCTTCTCCGCGTATTCGTACGCGAGCATCAGCTCCTCGACCTTGAGCTTGACGTAGCGTCTGGCGATGACGCACTTCTGGATCTCCACGAGACCATTGATGGCGGCGGCCGCCTTCTCGATGCGCGTCTCCATGGCCTTTACGTTCTTGTAGGAGACCTTGGCGACACACGCATCCGCCTCGCCGTTGAAGGCCCGGAGCATCAGTTTCAAGGTCCGGTCGATCTGCTTCTTGCCCTCCGCCTTGCTCCCATTCACCTCCCACGTCATGGAGCACGTGGCGGCCTCCTTGTTCTTCAGCATCTGCTTCTGTGCTTCGCGGACCCTCTCCAGCCGGTCCTCGTACTCCTTGACGGACGAGAGCGCGTACACCGGCTTGTAGAAGCCGAAGGAGAGCAGCACCTCCTCCTCTTCCAGCACCTTCAACTCGGCCTTCAGCCGGGCAATGCCTGTCTCCAGGCTGGTCCTTTCGGCGTTCGCCTGCTTCCGGCGTGCTTCAGCCTCCTCCATGGCCCGTGTCGCGCTTTGCGTCGTCCGGGTCGTCTCTTCTCGGAGTCGGTTCAGCTCGGCCTTCGCCCGATTCTGTTCCGCCGCGATGGCCTGTTCCACGTCCGCCTTGGCCCTCGCGAGCTCGGTCTCCACCCGCTTCCGTTCAGTTGCCAGCGCACTGTCCGCCTCGCTCCGGGCCTTCGCCAGCTCGTTCTGGACCCGCTTCTGCTCAGAGGCCATCGCGGCGTCCGCGTCCGCTCGGGCTTTCGTCAATTCCTCGGCGACCCGGCGCCGTTCGGCCTCCAGGTCCAGGATGGGCTTGAAGCGCTCCTGCACTGCTTTCAGCTGGCTTCTCTTCTGAATCCACAGCCCCAGGAGCAACAGGCACGCCGTGCCCAGGCCGATGGCAATGATCGTGGTCATGGAGATCTCCTTGTCAGGCGCTGACGGCGCGCATCTGGTTTTCCGCCAGGGGCTCCTCGCGCACCACGGCTGGAAGCTCCGCTGCCGCTTCCTCACGGAGCAGCGCTTCGACGTGCGCGACGATGCGGGCGACCTCTTCCGAAGGTGAGCGGAACCAATCCGTGGACCAGATGCGGTGAAGGTTCCACCCGAGGCCCTTCAACACCTGGTCGCGAAGGCGATCGCGGTCCCGCGCGGAGCGCGATGAGTGATACCGCTCGCCGTCACACTCGACACCCAGGATGTATCGGCCTGGCTGCCGGGGATGCCGGAGGGCCATGTCGATGAAGTACCCGGCGACGCCCACCTGGGGAACCACTTCGAATCCTCGCGCCGTGAGCGCCTTCGCGACGGCGAGCTCGAAGTCAGAGTCCGGGGGCCGGCCGCTCCCAACACCATGTGCCACGGCTTCGCCTCTGGCTTCGAACAGGTACCGCTGGAGGACGCGCATCCCGCGGGGGCTGCTCTCCTGGATTTTGAGATCCGACGGTTCGAAGGACGCGAACACCGTCAGCGCGCACCGCGCCCGCGTGAAGAGGACGTTCAGCCGGCGATACCCGTCCGCCTGGTTGATCGGGCCGAAGTTCATCCGGAACTTCTCGTTCTTGTCGGGACCGAACGTGACCGACACGAAGATGGCGTCGCGCTCGTCGCCTTGGACGTTCTCCAGGTTCTTCACATCGAAGGGCATGGGAGACTTCTCCCACTTCGCCAGGAAGGCCCGGAGGCTCGCGTCTGTCTTCTCCTCGGCCGTCACCAGGTCGTCGATGAGGTCGCGCTGCTTCGAGTTCAACGTGACGACCAGCAGACTCTGCTCGGGACGCGTACGCGCGTGTTCTTTCACCTTCGCGAGCACTTCGCGGGCTTCGGGAACGTTCCGGTTGGACTCGTACAGCCCCTTTTCCACCTTGTGGAAGTGGAGTCCCAGTCCCTCCAACTGTTCGCCTGGAGCGGGGAAGGTGATGAGGTCGCCGTTGTAGAATTCACGGTTGCTGAAGGCGATGAGCGCGGGGTGGCGTGAGCGGTAATGCCAGCGCAACATGCGCGTGGGGAACCGCTCCGCTGCCGCCGTGAGGATGCTCTCTGAATCCTCCAGGAAGGATGGCCCCTGGGCTTCGTCGCCTTCTTCGTCGTCAGAAGCGACGTCCTCCTGCTCCACCTGGGCGAAGAAGTTGGTGGGAGGGAGTTGCTCCGGATCACCCACCACCACCAGCTGGCGTCCTCGCGCAATGGCTCCCAACGCATCTTCGGGGCGCATCTGGCTGGCCTCGTCCATCACCACCAGATCGAAGGTCAGCTGTCCGGCGGGTAGGTACTGGGCAACCGACTGCGGCCCCATCATGAAGCAGGGCATCAACGTCTGAAGTGCACTGCCGGCACGTGCCACCAGCTCACGGATGGGGAGATGGCGCTGCTTCTTTCCCAACTCGTGCTTGAGCAGGTGGGTCTCCGTCATGGCCCCCACCTTCGTCGAGGACACGCCAGAAGGAACCGGACGCTGGCTGAGTTGCCGCGCCAGATAGCGGCCCTGCTTTTCGATGCAATGCGTGTCCAGGCGCGCGAATTCCTCGCGCTGGGATGCGTGGACGGCGCCCGTGAATTGGTCGAGCTCCGGTTGGTCGCGCAGGACGGCTTCCGCCAGGGTGCGGAAGAAGACGGCTTCGAAAGCCGCGAGCAGTCGATCCGGCTCCAGTCCAGGACGTGTATCGACGCGCTCCAGGAAGCCCGTGGTTCCCCGCGTTCGTGCGACGGCGCGTCTCTGCCGTTGGTACGCGCACCAGGCTGGGAGCGTCGCGGCCCGCTCGCGAGCCTGACGCAGGCGCATGACCGTCGCTTGAAGCGGCTTCTCGGCGGCGAGGTCCTCCCAGGCGCCCGGGGCCATCTTCCCCAGTCCCCATGCCTGAGCGGCGGACTCCTTGTAGGCGACAAGTGCTGCCTCGACCTCGTTCGTGGCCGTGAGCAGGTCCGCCTGCCTGCGTGGGGTGTCCTCGCGCAGCAGCCATTCCGCGAGTCCTTCTGGCAGCGGCGCTGAGAAAACGTCATCGACATGGCGGAGGGCGCTTCGGGGCCCCGCGATGGACGTCTTCCGGCCCCGGTAGACCACCCCAGGCAATGCCGCCGCGGGAGCGTGGGCCTCCAGCCGCTCCTCGGCTTCGCAGGCCTCGCGCACCCTGCGCAGCTGGCCTTGGAGCTGGGAAAGGGGCAGGGAAGGCGAAGCGTCCCCCATCCGTGCCCATTTGAGGACTTCGCCCAGGTGCTTCAGCAGGGCGTCGAGGCTGTCCTGGGCCTTGCCGCAGGGCTCGGTGTTCCAGGGCGCGTGAGGCAGGCCCATGCGAGTCGCGGCTTCCTGCACCGAAGCGCTGACGTCGCGGACCTGGGGCAGGTCTTCGCCCAGCACTCGGGCCTTCGCCAGGGCCTCTCGCCAATGGCTCGCCGGTCGCTCCAACACTGCGCGGCGGAGCTCCGCTCCCCGTTCTCCCAGGGGAAGGAGCAACGCATCGATGGTCCGGTAGGCGTCCAACCACGAAAGGATCCGGTCGAAGCGCGTGTCGATTCCCTGGAAGCGGGCGCCCAGGGCCGCTTTCAAGGCCGCGTCTTCATGGAAGCGCTCTCGTGCGGCGTGATGCGCCAGCAGATCCGTGTAGCCCTGGCTCAACACGGGCCGCGTCGGACGGACCCCGTGGGCCATCGCCTGGAAGTCCCGTCGCGCGGCACGCCATGGGCTCGAAAGCCAGGGAATGAATGGCGCCGTCGAGACCGCGACGGCATGCGCCTTGAGCGTCGCGAGCGGAGGAACGAGCTCGGGCATGAAGCGCACAGAGAGCGCCCGCGCCTGCTCCTTCAATGTGGAGCAGGTGCCGTGGGCCTGCCGAAGCGATTCCTCGACCTCGCGCTCGACCCACCGTGCGTCCCGCCACTCCAAAGTCGCTTCGTCCAGAGCCGCCATCGCTTCGATGACGCGGGCAAAAATCTGGAGCTGTTGAGGCGTCCAGAGCGAGACGTCGACTTCCAGGCTGGAGGCCACGGCGGTCATGAACCTGCGTCCCTGCTCCAGGGCCCGGGCCGCTCCTCCCACGGCCTCGTGCGCGCGTGTCAGGGTGACCATCGTGGTGTCGGGGAAAAGCAGGCGCAGGGCGATGTCGAGGACGGCCTCCGCTGCACGCAGCGCGGGCGCAGTCAGAGCCTCCTGGGAACGCCAGCCCGCCTCCAACCCTGCCCATTGCGCCTGGACCGACTCGATGGCGTCGAGCAGGGTGCGCAATCCCTCGCGTTGCGCTGAATCAAGGAGGACAGGGACCAGTTCCGGAGGTGCTCCCTCTGGAAGCGGCGGCAGAACCCGGACGGCGGAGACCAGGGCATCCGCCGCGAGTACGCTCGACCTGGGCGTGACGCCTGTGCGGGTGGTGAAGGCAGCCAGCGCCTTCTCCAGGCGCAGCGCGGACTCCTCCCAGGATGCGAACCGTTGAATGAGCGTCTGGCGCTCCTTGTCGGTCAGCGCGTCGTTCGTCACCCCCGCCCAGGGATGGGCCGAGGGGAGAGGGGCAACGCGGCGGACGTCCGCCAGTTGCGCCGCGAGCCCCCGAACCGCGTCGCGAACCTCCGCCAGGGACGTGGGGGACATTTCTTCTGCGCCCTCGAAGCGGAGGCCATCCAGTTCAACAACCGCATCGCCCAGTTCCGCTTCGGCGCGACTGACCTTCCAGAACACGTCGTGCGGTGACATGCCGAGCATCCCGAATGGCTTGTGCATTCGCTCGGAATGAGCGCGCAGGATGCTGGCCGCGCTTGAGACTTGTTCGGTAAGTGGGCGGGGTGCGCCTGCATTCGCATCCAGCTTGAGCCTTCGGCGCAGGTCCTCCATGAACTGCTGCTTCTGGGTCTTGTGGCTGTGGAGCTCCAGGCAGAACTCGCCCAGCCCGGCCTGTTGGAGACGGCGCGAGACGACCTCCAGCGCCGCCAGCTTCTGGGTGACGAACAGCACGGTCTTGCCCGCCGCCAGCGCCGCGCCGATGAGGTTGGTGATGGTCTGTGACTTCCCGGTGCCTGGGGGCCCCTGCACCACCAGGTTCTCGCCTCGAAGCACATCCACCAGCACGCTGTGTTGGCTGCTGTCCGCGTCAGTGATGAGCGGTGGGGGAGAAGCCTCCGGCGCGTCCAGGTCGTAGACCTCGTTCCGGCGTTCCCGGATGGCTGCGCCTCCTCCGCCTGGCTCGTTCGCCTGGGCCTGGCCTCCCATCAACGTCCGGACGAGCGGGTTCGTCAGCAGGGGGCTGTTCTGCGGCCATCGAGAGGGTTCCAGGTCCCGCCACATCAGGAGCCGTCCGAAGGACAGCAGCGTCAGGGTCACCTGTCGCTCCAGGCCCCATCCTGGACGAAGGCCTTTCAACAGCGCCGTCACCTTCGCGAAGTACGCCTCCAGCCCTTCCTCCGCGGAGAATGCAGGCAGTGTGATGCCGAACTCCTGCCTCAACTTCTCCTGAAGCGTGAGGTTCAGCTCAATGGACTCGCCTTCGTTGTAGTCCACCTCGTAGGCATGGACCTGCGTGTCCGGGTGGGCCTGGCCGCGCTTGAGGCTCACGGGCATGAGCACCAGAGGCGCGCAGCGGGGCTTCTCCTGCCGCGAATCGCCGGACTCGTACCAACGCAGGAATCCGAAGGCGATGTGGAGCAGGTTGGCCCCTGTCTCCTGAATGGCCGTCTGTGCGAGGCCATGGAGGCGGTGCAGGTGGCTCTCCAGATCCTCCGGGAAGTACAGCGTCTGCAGATGGCGGTCCTGGTGCTTGCGAGGACTGGTGCCGCTTTCCGCCGCGCCCGCCTGCGGCAGCTCATACCGGGTGTCGATGCCCAGGCGTTTCGCCTGTTGAAGCAGCAGCCTCTGCCGGGAGTCCCTGCTGGTGCTCTCCTCCGTCATCGAGAACACCACGGTCGCGGCGGTGGGGTCGGAAGCCTCATGCCCGGGTTCTGTTTCCGGAGGCGGCACCGGGAGGAAGGTGAGCGCGCGGTGGTTGCTCAGCCGCTCGAAGACGACGCCTGGAAGCTCATCCACGATTCGCAGCGACGTCCTGGCCGTGTGCTTGAAGTTGAGGAGCCGGTTGGTCGCGCTCAGATCCAGCAACCGGGTGCGTTGCCGCTGAAGCTCTTTCAGCAGGACCAAGTCGTGCGGATTCATGGATGGGTTCGCCCCCCGGGTCGTCATGGGTGGGACGACCTGGCACTCCAGGTTGTGGCGCATTCCCGGCGACGCGGGCATCCCCCGTGAGAGGTATTGACACGCACACGAGAACGCCGCCTCGCTTCCGGAGGACCGGAAACGGGCGGCGTGGGCACAGCCTGGAGTGACGAAAGGCTACCGGCGCTTCAGCGCCGCGTCCGCGTGCTTCTCCATGAACTCGGAGTAGGGGCCGTTGAAGTCGAGCACGTCCTTGCCCGCCTCCAGGCTCCAGATGCGGGTCGCGACCTCGGAGATGAGCTCCTGGTCGTGCGTCACGCAGATGACCGTGCCTTCGAACTTCGCCAGGCCTTCCGCCAGCGCCGCGATGGACTCCAGGTCCAGGTGGTTCGTCGGCTCGTCGAGGATCAACACGTTGTCCTGCATGATCATCAGCTTGGACAACAGCACGCGCACCGTCTCACCACCGGAGAGCGTGTCCGTGTTCTTCATCCGCTCCTCACCCGAGAAGAGCATCCGGCCCAACACGCCGGAAATCTCCTCGTTCGTCAGCTTCTCGCTGATCTCCCGGAGGTAGCCGAAGCACGTCGTGCCCTTGTGGATGACGCCGTGGTGGTCCTGCGGCAGGTAGCCCACCGTCGCCTGGTGGCCCCAGGTGATGCTGCCCGCGTCCGGCTCCAGCTTGCCCGCCAGCATCTTCACCAGCGTCGACTTGCCCACGCCGTTGCGGCCAATCACACAGATGCGCTCGCCCTTGCAGACCAGGCCGGTGAAGGGCTTGATGACCGGCACCCCGTCGAAGGACTTCTGCAGCCCCTCGAACATCAGCGTCTGACGGCCGCTCGCCACCTTCTGGTCGAACCGGATGAACGGCCGCGCGATGTTCGAGCGCTTCAGGTCCTCCGTCTTCAGCTTCTCGATCTGCTTGATGCGGCTCTGCACCTGCGACGCGCGCGTACCCGCGTGGAAGCGCGCCACGAAGTCCTGCAACTGGGCGATCTTCTTCTTCTTCTCCGCCGTCTCGGACTCGACCCGGGTCCGCAGCTGCGACTTCTGCCGGACCATGTCGTCGTAACCACCCGTGTACTGGATGATGGTCTCGTAATCGATGTCCGCGATGTGCGTGCAGATGGAGTTCAGGAAGTGCCGGTCGTGGCTGATGGTGATCAGCACGCCCTCGTACACATGGAGGAAGTTCTCCAGCCAGCGGATGGAGTCGATGTCCAGGTTGTTCGTGGGCTCGTCGAGCAGCAGCCCCTCGGGCTTGCCGAACAGCGCCTGCGCGAGCAGCACTCGCAGCTTCAGGCCGCCCGTCAGCTGACGCATGGGCCCTTCATGGAAGGACTCCTCGATGCCGAGGCCGGCGAGCAGCGTGGCCGCGTCGCTCTCCGCGGAGTAGCCGTCCTCTTCCGCGATGACGCCTTCCAGCTCACCCAGCCGGTTGCCGTCCTCCTCGGTGATGTCGGCCTTGGCGAGCAGCTTGTTCTTCTCGTCCATCGCCGCCCACAGGTGGCGGTTGCCCATCAACACCACGTCGATGACGCGGTCGTTCTCGTAGCGGAAGTGGTCCTGGCGCAGGATGCCCAGCTTGCGCGGGCGGATGATCTCGCCCATGTCCTGCTCCTCGTCTCCCGCGAGGATCTTCATGAACGTGGACTTGCCGGCCCCGTTCGGACCAGTCAGGCCGTAGCGACGGCCCGGCGAGAAGGCGACGTTGACCTCCTCGAACAGCTTCTTGGGCCCATAGGCCTTGGAGACGTTGATGACGTTGAACATGGCGGCGGCTTGTAACGGAAATGGCGCGGCGACCCAAGACGCGCGGTAAATCGAAGCCCGGCGGCGTACCGGAGGACCCAATGTAACCGCCGACCTGCCCGGGAAATGCCGGCTTCCACTCCCCGCCATTCCCCAGCCCCCGGGGGCCGGGTAGGGAAACCGGGGCCTTCCGAGGGAGGAGGGGGGCTCCGGGCCTCCTGCTGGCCAGGCGGGCAGCCCCAGGAAGCGGGTGCCCTCGGACGGGCGGGCTGGGTATAAGGCCCGGCAATGGCCGTCCGCTTCGAGCTCCTCAATACCGACCCCACCGGCGCCCGTACGGGCATCCTCCACACCCGCAAGGGGTCCTTCCCCACGCCGATGTTCATGCCGGTGGCCACCCACGCCGGCTTCCGCCACCTCGCCATGGAGGAGGTCAAGGAGACGGGGGCCAAGGTCCTCCTCGCCAACACCTACCACCTGATGCTCCGGCCCGGCCCGGAGGTCTTCGAGCGCTTCGGCGGCATCCACCCCTTCATGGGCTGGGACGGCGCCGTGCTCACGGACTCGGGCGGGTTCCAGATCTTCTCCCTGCCGGAGGACCGGCTCATCACGGAGAAGGGCGCGCACTTCCGCAGCTTCTACGACAACAGCCGCCGGCTCCTGAGCCCCGAGTCCAGCATCGCCATGCAGCAGGCGATCAACTCGGAGATCATGATGGTGCTGGACGTGTGCATCGACTCGCGCACGGACGAGGCCGGCACCCGCGAGGCCATGGAGCGCACCCACCGCTGGGCCGTGCGCAGCCTCGCCGCGAAGGAGGCGCGCCCCACGGGCCAGGCGCTGTTCGGCATCGTCCAGGGCGGCGTGCACCCGCACCTGCGCGATGAGAGCGCCGCGTTCCTCACGAAGCTGCCCTTTGACGGTTTCGCCATCGGCGGGCTGGCGGTGGGGGAGACCAAGGTGGAGCGCGACACGATGACCGAGCGCGCCACCGCGTCCCTGCCGCAGGACAAGCCGCGCTACCTGATGGGCGTGGGCACGCCTACGGACCTCCTGGAGGCGGTGCTGCGCGGCGTGGACATGTTCGACTGCATCATCCCCACGAAGATGGCGCAGCAGGGCTACGCGTACACCTTCCAGGGCCTGGTGCGCATCTCCCGCACCGCGTACCGCCTGGAGGACGGGCCGCTCGACCCCGAGTGCGACTGCTACGTGTGCAAGAAGTACTCGCGCGGCTACCTCCAGCACCTGATGCGCGGCAAGCACCACCTGGGCTCGCGCTTCCTGTCCGTGCACAACGTGCGGCACTACCAGAAGCTCATGGAGCGCGTGCGCGAGGGCATCCTGCGCAACGGCTACGCGCAGACGTACCGCGAGCTGAAGACGGCCATCGCCACGCCCAAGGATTTGAAGGACGAGGCCGCCGCTTCCGCCGCCACCCTGAAGGACGTGGGCTGAAGTCCGGGCGCGCGTCCCTCCGCCCGCCCTCCGGCCGGGTTGCGACCCGAGTCGCTCTGGCAGCGGTGCGGCGGGACGTGGCGGGGTAGCCTGCGGTGCCCCGGGGCTTGCGGCTCCGGGGCTTCTTCGCCGCATGGACCCGCGCGTCGCCAGCCTCCTGAGTCACGTCCGCGCGAGCGCGGAGAACCGGCCCGGTGTGTACCGGTTCCTCGGCCCCGCTGGAGAGCTGCTCTACGTGGGCAAGTCCGTGCGCGTGCGCACGCGGCTCCTGTCGTACTTCCGCGCGGAGGAGGGCGAGAAGGCCTGGGAGATCGTCGCCCAGGCGCACCAGGTGGAGTGGGAGTACACGGCCAGCGAGTTCGCCGCGCTCCTCCATGAGTTCCGGCTGATCAAGAGCCACCGGCCCCTCTTCAACGTGGAGCACAAGCGCGACCGCGCGCACTGCTTCCTCCAGCTCACGCGTGAGGCCGTGCCCCGGTTGCGCGTGGTGGGGCAGCCCGGCGGTGGCGGGAGCGCGGAGTACTTCGGGCCCTTCCACGGCCGGCACACCATGGCGGACGTGGTGCGCGCGGTGAATGACCTGCTGGAGCTGCGCGACTGCCCGTCCGAGACGCCCATGCGGCTGGCGGATCAGATCCAGCTCTTCCCCCTGAAGGACGACCCCCGGTGCATGCGCGGGCAGACGGCGCGGTGTCTGTCTCCATGCGCCGGCGGGTGCACGACGGCGGAGTACCTGGCGCAGGTCGCGCTGGCGCGGGCGTTCCTCAATGGCGAGTCGGACCGGCCGCTGGTCATCCTCCGCGAGCGCATGGCGATGGCGGCGCGGCGGCTCCAGTTCGAATACGCGGCGGAGCTTCGCGACCGCGCGGAGCGGCTGGAGAACGTGCAGGCGTGGATCGTCGAGCTGGGCCGCACACTGCGGCGGCTGTCGCTCGTCTACACGGTGCGCGGACACGGCGGCGAGGACCGCGTGTACGTGCTCAGACGGGGACGGATCCGCGCGGAGGTGCCCGCGCCCCAGACTCCGGAGGAGCACGCGATGCTGGACGCGCGCGTGCAGGACATCTTCTCCGTGCCGGAGCCGGAGGCGATTGGCCTTCGCGCGCAGGAGGCCCAGGAGGTGATGCTCGTCGCAAAGTGGTTCCGCCTGCATCCGGATGAGCTGGAGTCGACGGTGCCTGCTCCCTCGCGGGCTGGGAGCGAGGAGGCCTCGGAGGCCCGCGCCGCGCTTGCTCGCACGCTGGAGCGCACCGTGGAGGGGCCGGAGGAACCGGAGCCCGACGGCACCTCCGACTCAGCGTAGGTCCGTGGGGTGATGACACCGGACACCAGCCCGCCAACGGTTGTCATCAGCCCCGCCGGCCTTCGCTGACGAGGACGGGCCCACGGGCTCAGGAAACACAGGGGTTTGGCTTCCACCTCATGGGGCACGCGTGCTGGCATGCGCCGTGCTCATGGGACAGGCATCCCCGCGGTTTCTTCGAGGCCCTGTCCCATGGCGATCTCCTCCCTGTCGCGTCCGTCCTCCAACCCGTTGGCGAACCGCCCCGCCGATGCCGCGCAGGCCCCACGGAATGTCGTGGTGAAGGTCGTCACTCCGGACGGCTCGCCGGTGAAGACGGTGGACTCCGCGAAGCAGCCCAAGGAGTTCGCCGCGCTGCTCAAGGAATTGGGTCTGACGAAGGAGTCCCTGCTGAAGGGCGAGGGTGCGAAGGCCCAGGGCCCGAAGCCCACCGGCGCACAGCGCTTCCAGCAGAACTGGCGGCGCGACAGCTTCGAGCCATCCAAGGCCCAGGCCCAGAAGCCCCAGCCGGCTCCGGCTCCCGCCCAGGCGCAGCCCACGCCGCCTCCCACGCAGGCGCAGGGCGCGAAGGGCCCGTCCTCCGGCAAGAGCGCGGATCAGGTGGCCCAGGACATCGCGAAGGAGGCCACGTCCTGGAAGTACGACTACTCGGGCGGCAAGACGTGGGATGCCGCCATGAAGAACGCCAGCAACTTCGACGCGTCCAAGTCCGGCGTCTGCGTGGACATGGCCATCGAGGCCGAGCAGCGCTTCGAGCAGGCCGGCGTGGAAGCGCACGTCGTCTTCGGCAAGACGGACCGGGGCGACCATGCGTGGGTGGAGTTCAAGGACGACAAGGGCCAGTTCCAGGCCTTCGACCCCACCGCTGCGGCCTGCACCAAGAAGGCCGACGACGCCATCACCCCATATGACAGCGGCGCGTACCAGTACCAGGGCGTCACCGAGACCCACGAGGCCGTGGCCTGAAGTCCCCGCCGTGGAGCCCTGCTACCGGAGGTTCCGGATGACGCGGCAGGGATTTCCCGCGGCGAAGACGTACGCGGGAATGTCCCGCGTCACCACGCTGCCCGCGCCGATGGTGGTCCCCTCGCCGATGGTGACGCCCGGGCAGATGATGGACCCGCCGCCAATCCACACCTTGGAGCCGATGGTGATGGGCTTGCCCAGCTCAGGGCCCTTGATGCGTTCATCCGGGTCCAGGGGATGCGTGGCCGCGTACACCTGCACGCTCGGACCGAAGGACACGTCGTCGCCAATCGTCACCGTGTTGCAGTCCAGGATGACGCAGTTGAAGTTCATGAAGACGCGGTCGCCCAGCCGGATGTGCTCGCCGTAATCGCAGTTGAACGGCGGTTCGACCCACGTGCCCGCGCCCACCTTGCCCAGCAGCTCCTGGAGCAGGCTTTCACGCAGCGGCAGTTCGTCCTGGGTGGACTGGTTGTAGGAACGCAGGAGCTTGCGAGCGCGGGCCCGCTCGGCAATCAGTTGCGGGTCGGTGGCCACGTACAGTTCGCCCGCGAGCATCTTCTCTTTCTCGGTTCGTGCCATGCCCCGGAGGGTAGTCACGCTTTCCCCCTGGCGGGTGAACATCCCGTGCCCTGGCTTCCTGGGGACGGATGACACCGGACAGGGGGCCAGCGAGGATGCCGGCCATGAGGATCGAGCGGGTCGAGGAGACGCTGGAGCGCATCCGTCGCGAGGTGGAGCGGACGCCGGACGGCGTGCTGGCCTTCGATGGGGACGGGACGCTGTGGAGCGGGGACGTGGGCGATGACCTGTTCATGGCCCTGCTGGACCATGGCGGTGTGCGCCCCGAGGCGCGCGTGGCCCTGGAGTCGCTGGGCGCGCGCCATGGCGTGGAGGCGCATCCGGACGCGGTGACCCTGGCGCATGGGCTGTTCAAGGCGTTCGAGGCAGGGCGCCTGCCGGAGAAGGACACCTACGAGATGATGGCGTGGATCTTCGCCGGCTGGCACGCGGAGGAGCTGCGAGGCTTCGCCCACGACGTCGTGTCACGCCGGGGCGTGGCGGCTCGCGTCCATCCGGAGGCCCGCCGCGTGGTGGAGTGGGCGCGCGGCCAGGGCGTGGACTGCTACGTGGTCAGCGCGTCGCCCCGCGCGGTGGTGGAGGCCGCCGTGCGCGAGGTGGGGATCCCGCCGGACTTCGTGGTGGCGTGCACGCCGAAGGAGGAGGGCGGACGGCTGCTGACGTCCGTCTTCGAGCCCGTGCCCTATGGCCCCGGGAAGGTGAACAGCCTGCGGTTGCTCACGAACCGGCCGCTCTGCGCCGCCTTCGGCGACAACGTGTTCGACCTGGACCTGCTCGCGGCGTCCCGCGTCCCGGTGGCCATCCGGCCCAAGCCCCGCCTGCGCGACCGTGCGGCGGAGCTTCCGGCGCTGGTGCAGCTGCACCCCGAGGAGGCGTGACGCAAAACGGGCGTGGAGGTCGCCCCCCACGCCCGTCTCGATGATGCAGCCTGGCGCCGCTTCGTGATGGGCCACGAAGCGGCGTCACGTCGAGGTCAGCTCCCCGTCACGGGGACGAACTCCACGCGGCGGTTGTCGCTGCGGCCTTCCGGCGTGTCGTTGGACACGCGCGGACGGTCAGGACCGTAGCCCTTCGCCTCCAGCCGCGAACCCGCGATGCCCTTCTGGATGAGGTACGCGCGCACGCGGTCCGCGCGCTGCTGGCTCAGCGTGCGGTTGGCGTCCTCCGGACCGCTGTTGTCCGTGTGGCCTTCGATCCGGACCTTCAGCTTCGGGTTCGCCTTCAGGTACGCGGCGATGTCATCCAACTGCCGCTGCTCGTTCTCGTGGAACTCCGACTGGTTCACCGGGAACTGGACGATGTGCTCCAGCGGCGACTTCGTCTCCACGGGCTGCTCCTCGGGAGGCGGCTGCTGGGGCTTGGGCTGCTCCTTCGCGGGGCAGCCGTGCTCGGACGCGGGGCCGGCTTGGTTCGGGCAGGCGTCCTCATCGTCGCGAACGCCGTCGCCGTCCGAGTCCGGCGCCGGGCAGCCGTGGTCGCGCGCAGTGCCGGCCTGCGTCGGGCACTGGTCCTCGCGGTCCACCACGCCGTCGCCGTCCGAGTCCTTGTCCGGGCAGCCGCCGTTCACCGCGGAGCCGGCCTCCAGCGGGCAGCGGTCGTCCTTGTTGGCCACGCCGTCGCCGTCGTCGTCCTCGTTCGGGCACTGCTCCGGCGTGTGGCTGCGGCCGGTGCGGCACTGGTCCACGGGGGCGGGCTCGTTCGCGTACGCGATGCCCGCGCCCAGACGGAACGACGGCGTGCCCGGGATGTCCGTGAAGCCGTGCCCCGCCAGCGCGAACGCCTCGAAGCCCGCGCCCACCGGCAGCCGCACGCCGCCCAGCAGCTCCAGCGCGACGTCGGACTGCACCAGCGACTCGGCGGCCTGCAGCGCGACTTCACCGCGCAGCCCCTTGCCGCGCGTGGCCACCACGACGCCCTGTTCCAGCTCGGTGCCGAAGTCGCGGCCCGGCTCGACCTCCTTCGAGCGGATCCGCACGCCCGCGTTGGCGCCCAGCACCACGGGCCCCAGCTCGCGGCTCACCGACACGCGGGGCGCCACCTGGAAGCCGGCCCAGCCCGCCTGACGGCCGAACGCGTCCGCGGTGCCGCCGGGCAGCCCGATGTCCAGTCCCAGGCCCAGGAACACCGGCGCGCCTTCCTCGCGCCGCAGCAGCTCGTAGCGCACGCCCAGCTCCGGCGTGCCCAGGCCGAACGAGTCCGGCGCGCTCACGCCCGCCAGCTGCTCCGCGCCGTGGCCGCCCTGCGCGATGATGACGGGCAGCTTCGCGGAGAACTCCAGCCGGTCCACCGGCGACCACGCGCCGGCCAGCCAGCCCGCGGTGCGGTAGTGGAGGATGGAGCGCTTCAGTCCGTCGTCGCCCTGGAGCAACAGGATGCCGCGCTCGTAGTTCACCATGAGGAGCAGGCGGTAGCCGCCCTCGGGGAGCACGCGGCCGGTGTCCACGAACATGGAGTCCGTCGCCGCGGGCTGGAAGCGCAGGCGCTCCAGGTCCATGGGGACGATGGGACTGGTGGTGGTCTGCCCGAACGCGGCGGGGGGGACGGCGGTGGCCAGCAGCGCGGCCAGCGCCCAGCTCTGGGTCTTCATGCGCAAGGCGGAGTCCATTCGAGAAAAGTGGGAGCGCATGTCTCAGTTCCCCCGGGCCGTGGGCTGGCGGCGGCGCGAAGTCCCCCAGGCCGCGAGCGCGGCGAGGAGGGCGAGCGCGGACGTGGTGCCGCCGGAGCTGTCACAGCCGCCGCCGGCGATCTCCACGACCTGGGCCTGGACGCGGACCTGGAACGTGCACTGCGCGGCGTTGCCCGCGTCATCCGTGGCGGTGACGGTGACGGTCGTCACCCCCGGCGAGAACGTGCTGCCCGACGCGGGCGAGGACGTCACGGCCGGGTGGGCCGTCACCGCGTCCGTGGCCGTGGGCTCGAACGTGACCGGCTCATTCCGAGCCGCCGTCCTGTCGCTGGGGCAGGTGAGGGCCGGCGCGGTGGTGTCGCGCACCGTCACCAGGAACGTGCAGGTGAGGCCGGTGGAGCTCGCCGTCACGGTCGTGGTGCCGAGCGGGAAGCGCGAGCCCGATGCCTGCGAGTAGCTCACCGGCAGCCCCGCCGGCTCCAGCACCGCGGGGTCGTAGGTCACGACGGCGCCGTCGGAGCCCGTCGCCTCCACGGTGACGTCCGCGGGGCAGGTGAGGGTGGGAGCCGCTCCCTCGACCACGGTGAGGGTGACGGTCGCGACGTTGCTGTCGTCAGCGCAGTCCCGCACGCGGTAGGTGAAGCTGTCCGTCCCCACGTAGCCCGCGGCGGGCGTGTACGTGAGCGCGGGCGGCGTGCCGGTCAGCGTGCCGTGCTGCGGCTGGGTGACGACGGTCCAGCTCAACACCTGGCCGGGATCCGGATCCGTTCCGCCCAGCGTCACCGCCACGGCCGTGTCCTTGCCCGTGGTGGCGCTCTGGTCCTGCGCGGACGGAGGCTGGTTGGCGACGACGGCCACCATGCGTCCACCGGAGATGGCGTTGGCGAAGACCGTGAGCCCGTAGGTGCCCAGCGGCGTGCCGGCGGGGACGGTCACCGTCGCGCGCGTCGCGGACGTGTCGCTGCTGGGGAGCGTCCAGAGCTGGCCGCCCTCCGCGGAGCGCAGCCGCACGAGCGGGAAGTCGGTGGGGGAGTCCGCGGAGTTGCCGCCGCTGCCGCTGGAGATGCCCCGGAACAGCAGGCCCTCCAGGACGGTGGGGCAGGCGGCGACGAGGGTCGCCGGAGCCGACACCGTGGGCCGCCACGCGGGCTGCGCGCCGTTCTCGTTGAACAGCTCCGCGTTGGGGCTGGTCATGCCGCCCGCGAGGAGCAGCTCGCCCGACGGCAGCGCCACGCTGAACAATCCTCCCGCGGTGGTGGGATCGGCGACCGTGGTCCAGCGGCCGAGCATGGGGTCGTAGGCCTCCGCGGTATTGGCGTAATCGCTGTTCGTGGTGATGCCGCCCGCGACCAGCACCTTTCCGGAGGGCAGCAGCGCGGCGGAGTGCAGCCAGCGCGGCTGCGCCAGCGCCCCGACGCTGGTCCAGGTGTTGGTGCCGGGCGTGTAGAGCTCCGTGGACGTGAGCTCCGTGCCGGCCGCGATGCCACCCGCCGCGAGCACCTGGCCCGAAGGCAGCAGCGTCAGCGACAGCTCGTCGCGAGCCCCCGCGAGGCTGGCCGCCGGCGTCCAGGTGTTGGTGGCGGGGTCGAACAGCTCCGCCGTCGCCAGCGCGGTGCCACTGCCATTGTGGCCACCCGCGACGAGCACCCGGCCATTCTGGAGGAGGACGGCGCGGTGCCCGGCGCGCGCGGTCGCGAGCGAGCCAGCCGGAGACCACGTGTCCGAGTCAGGGGCATACAGCTCCGCGGTGTTGAGCACCGTGGTGTCGCTCTGGCCGCCGACGACGAGCACCCGGCCATCCGGCAGGAGCGTGGCGGTGTGCAGGTGCCGCGAACCCGAGGGCGACGCCGCGGCGAGCCATGTTCTGGTAGCGGGGTCGAAGCGCTGCACGCTCGCCGTCGAGGTGTTCACGTTGCGGCCGCCCACGACCAGGACCTGCCCGGAGCGCAGGAGGGTCGCGGTGGCGCGCTCGCGCGGCACGTCGAGGTCGGGCAGGGCGGTCCACGCGTTGGTCGCGCGGTCATACAGCTCCGCGGCCGGCGACGACGTGAAGGCGCCACGCCCCCCCGTCACGAGCACCTGGCCCGAGGGCAGGAGCGCCACCGCGGCGTCCGTGCGGGGCGTGCCCATGGTGCCGGCCGGAGACCACTGGCTGGCGGCGGGATCGTAGACCTCCGTCGACGCGAAGAACGTCGTGGTGGGGGACGTATTGAAGCCGCCCGTGACGAACACCTTGCCGGTGGGCAGCAGCGTCGCGGTGTGGTTCTCGCGGCCGACATTCATCGTGCCCGCGGCGGACCAGGTGCCGGTGGAGGGGTCGTAGACTTCGGCCTCGACCTGCGGCGTGGTGCGGAACTCGGCGCCGCCGGTGACGAGGACGCGGCCATCGGGCAGCAGCGTGGCCTGGTGGCCGGAGCGCGGGAACGTCAGGCTGCCAGTCGCGGTCCAGGTGTTGGCGGTCGGGTCGTAGAGCTCGGACTGGGTCGTCACGCCGCCCGCGGTGAAGCCACCCGCGACGAGCACGCGGCCGTCGGGGAGCAGGGTGCTGGAGGAATAGTGGCGGGGCACCAGCGGGGGCGCGGCGGCGGACCAGGTGCCGGTGGCCGGGTCGTAGAGGTCGGCGCCGGGCACCTCACCGCTGCCGCTGAAGCCGCTCACCGCGAGCACCCGTCCGTCACGCAGCCGCGTCGCCATGTGCGCGTTGCGGCCCGCGGTCATGGCGCCGGTGGGGGTGAAGGTGTTGGCCACGGGGTCGTAGAGCTCCGCGGTCGTCAGCCGGACGCCTCCGCTGCCGATGCCACCCGCGACGAGGACCTGCCCCGAATCCAGCAGCGTGACCGTGGGCATGCCGCGGGTCGAGGACATGTTGCCCGTGGCGCTCCAGGTGCCCGCAACGGGATCGTAGACGCGGCCCGCCTGCGAGCCGTCGGTCAGGATCAGGACCTTGCCGGTGGACAGGAGCACGGCCTGCGTGATGTTGCCTTGGATGCCGGTCGTGCCCGCCGGGGTCCAGATGTTGGTGGAGGGATCGTAGGTCTCCGCCGTGCCCACGAAGCCGGAGCTGTGCACGCCGTTGATGACGAGCAGCTTCCCATCAGGGAGCAGGACGGCGGCGTGTTGCCCACGCGTCGTCGACATGGAAGCGGTGGCGTACCAGGCCGGCGCCGTCGCGAGACGCGCGTGCGTGGTGCGGACGTTCGCCGGTGCCGGGCGCTCGTTGTCGCCGCAGGACAGAAGGCCCAGGCTCGCTGCGAACACCAGGAGCCTGCTCCAGACAGCACGTTGTGACCGCATCGAAGAAACCCCGATCCGCGAGGGCTGGCGCGACCACGGCCGTCCGCCCACCGCTCGAGTTGAACACTCCGGGACGCGGATTATCAGCGCGCCGGGTGCTGGGGCAATGCGTGAAAAAATCCTGCGCGACTACCCGTCGCGTGGAGGCGTGCAGCGAGGAGCCACGGTTCCAGGCTCCGGGCCTGCTCACGATACGCCGACAGTGTTTCACCCGGCTGCGTGTCCCCAGCGCGGGGCGCAGGTCCGCCTTGAGGACAGGAAAGACCTTCCGCAGTCCTCTCGATGAGGCGAAAGACATGCGCGTACCTTGCCGGCGCTGATGCTCACGACAGGCCCAGCAGGGCGACGCACCTGACCAGCCATTTCAGCAACCGCAGCTCAGTCATCATCCTCACCCACGTCGTGCGCCGCCGCGTTGAACAGGCCGAAGCCTCCGGCCTCGTCGCTCGAAATCTCCGCGCGGCGCAGGGCAGGGGAGTCCCGCGTCTGTCCCACCGCCATCCACCGGGGCGCGGCCAGCAGCACGCCGTCCTTCGGCAACTCCGGCAACAGGTGCTCCAGGTCCCCGAGGATGAACTCCGCGTGCCCCACGCCCTCGGGCTCCGCCAGCTCCACCGGTGGGCGCCACGGCCCTCCGTCCAGATGCCCGAACGGAAAACTCCCCGAGCCCCTCGCGCCCCTGTAGCCGCCCTCCAGCAACTGCCGGGTTCTTTCCTCTCCACCCGTCACCGCCGGCAGGCACACGCGCGTCAGCCAGTCCCAGGTCGCCGTGCCCTGCTCCACCGGCCAGTCCAGCTCCACCGTGTCGCCCGCCTTCGCCAGCAGCGCGTCGATGAACGCACACGCCGCGCGAGGCCCCAGCACGCCGCCCCGGCGCGCCTCCACCACCGCCGCGGGCCACAGCTCCTCGCGGTAGTAGTGCGCGAAGTAGAACCCCGGCTCGTCCCACTCCGGGCTCGCGCCCCGCGGCAGCTTCGCCAGCACCAGCCCGCTCGACAGGTACGCGGGCCCCGTGGCCCGGGAGTGGAACTGGCTGAACGCCAGGCGGAACACCCGCACCGCCTGCCCCGCCTCCTCCGTCGCCTCCAACCCGTCCGGACACCCCGACCGCAGGTGGAAGTCGTCGAAGCGCAGGAACACGTCCACCCCCATGCCCACCGCGCTCTGGCACAGCGACTCCAGGCAGGCGGCCAGCGGATGGCCCGCGTCCACCGGGGCCTCCCACGCCGCCGCCAGCACCGTGCGCGTCGCGGCTTCCACCCGCAGCGACAGCCGCACCCGGCCTCCCGCGACGGGGGCCTCCCCATGCCGGACGTCCTCCCCGTGAAGCGCGCCCCGATGTTCCTGCCCTGGAGTCGTCATGCTAGGCACCCATCCTTTCCCACACGTCCCCTCCAGGCCAGGAGCCCCATGTCCGAGCCCTCCCATCCGCGCGACGGCGACTTCGAACTCGTCACCCTGCGCAACGGCCACCGCGCCGTGCGCCACCTGGGCCACGGCGAGGTCATGCACCCCGCGGTGGGCCCCTGGCAGGAGGCCCTGCGCCTCTATGTGGATCAACCCGGCCTCGCGGACCGCCTGCGTCAGCCCGGCCCGCCGCTCGTCATCCACGACGTGGGCCTGGGCGCCGCCACCAACGCCGTCGCCGCGCTCACCCGCGCCCGCGAGCTGGGCCCGGAGCGCGCGCGCGAGCTGCACATCGTCAGCTTCGAGGTGGACCTGGCCCCCTTGCGCCTCGCGCTCGCGGACGCGGAGGGCTTCCCCTTCCTCCAGCCGTTCCGCGCCGCCGCGGAGAGCCTCATGAAGCACGGCGCCTGGTCCGAGCCCGGCATCCAGTGGACCCTCAAGCTGGGGGACGCGGTGCCCTTCCTGGAGGAGGACCTGCCCCCCGCGGACCTCGTCTTCTTCGACCCGTTCTCACCCGCGTCCAACCCGGACATGTGGACCGAAGGGGTGCTCGCCCGGGTGCGCCGGCACTGCCGCGAGGACGGGGAGGGCGCCCTGCTGATGACCTACAGCGCGGCCACGCCCACCCGCGTCACGCTGCTGCTCGCGGGGTTCTACGTGGGCGCCGGCGTGTCCACCGGCACCAAGGGGGAGACCACCGTGGCCTCGACCCGCTACGAACCCCTCACCGCCCCGCTGGGGACCCGGTGGCTGGAGCGCTGGGAGCGCTCGTCCTCCCGGGCCCCGCATGGGGGCACCCTCACGCCTGAGGTCGAGCGTCGCCTCCGGACCCATCCTCAGTGGCGCTGAGCCCCCCTTCCGCGGGGGCCTCGCTCCAGCGCAGGTGGAACGTCGCCGCCGTGCCGTCGAACTCCTCCGGCAGCGCCACCACCCGCCAGCCCCCGCACAGCGCCACCGCGCGCGCCAGCAGCCCCGCCGCGAACGTCGGCTGATCCGCCAGCACGTCGTTCATCCACAGCTCCAGCGACGTCGCGCCGCGCTCCACGATTTTGACTTCACTGAAGTTGTTGCCGGCGCGAAAGCCGAGGTCCGCCCGCAGCAGCATCCTCCGGGGGCCCGCCAGCCGGCCCACGCCCAGCAGCGCGCGGCCGAAGAAGGTGCCGAAGTAGGCGTCCATGAAGCGCTCGCCGAGGGAGTAGTACGCCGCCTCCGCGGGCACACCGCCGTAGACGTGGCCGGCCGCGATGCGCAGGAACTCCCGCCACTGGTCCAGGGTGTAGGCGCGCTCCAGCTTGCGGTCGAGGTCCAGCCCCGCCCGCTTCAGGTGCTCGCGGCACGCGGGCGTCAGGCGGTTCTCCAGCGCCCGGACAAAGAGCGCTTCGACGGTCTGGGCGAAGACGAGCTTCTCAGGATTCATGCGGAGCACCCTACACGAAGCCTCCCATGCGATGCTCCCCCACCTGTGTACTGACGTTCAGTGCCGTGCCCCACGAGTGTCAGGAAGCTGGCGCGCGCCGCACCCTTCGTGAACTCCGGGTGTTTTCAGACCCCGCGTTGACGGCCCGCGCCACCAGTCCGCGCAGCCACTGGTGGGCGGGGTCACCGTCGAAGCGCTCGTGCCACACCTGGAGGATGTCGAAGGAGGGCAGGGGGAGGGGTGGGGGGAAGACCTTGAGTGGATACGCGTTGCTGAACGCGGCGATAAGGCGGCGGGGCGCGGTGAGGATGTGGTCGGAGCGCGACACCACCAGCGGGGCGATGAGGAAGTACGGCACCCGGACCGCGATGCGGCGCGGGGGCAGGCCTCGCCGGGCCAGGGCCAGGTCCACCGCGCCCACGCCGTCGCCCTTGGGGCTGATGAGGACGTGGGTCAGCTTCAGGTAGGTGTCCAGGTCCAGCGTGCGGCGCACGGTGGGGTGGCCTTCGCGCACCACGCAGACGAAGTCCTCGGTGAGGAGCTTCTGCTGGCGCAGGCCCGGCCCGGACGGCACGGGCGCGACGATGATGGCCAGGTCCACCTCGCCCGTCTCCAGGTGGCTGGGGAAGGTGTTGCTGTCCACGTGCAGCACGGACAGGTCCACGCCGGGGGCCTCGCGGCCCAGGAGTTCCAGCGCGCCCGGCAGCAGCACCGACCCGAAGAAGTCGCGCGTGGCCAGGGCGAAGCGCCGGGTCGCGGTGGCGGGCTCGAAGGGAGGCTCGTCGCGAAGGGCACGGCGCAGCTCGGCCAGCCCCCGCTTGAGCGGCGCGGCCAGCTGCTGCGCTCGAGGCGTCAGCACCATGCCGCCCCGGCCACGGATGAGGAGCGCGTCGCCCAACAGCTCCCGGAGCTGGGCAAGCGCATGGCTCATCGCGGACTGGGTGAGGCCCACGCGCGCGGCGGCGCGGGTGACGTGCGTCTCCTTCAGCAACGCGTCCAGCGCCACCAACAGGTTGAGGTTGATGCCGGAGAGGTCCACCTCGTCCGGGATGGGGGCGGGGGCATCATGAGCACAGCGCATGGAGGCATGCATAGCATGCAGTGGCCTCATGCAGGGGGCGGGGGCACTGTTCACGCCATCTCGCGGTCGCTGGAGGCAAACCCCATGTCCATCGTCATCAACACCCCGAACGGCAACATCGGTCGTCCCCTCGTGCAGAGGCTCTTGAAGGCGGGCCGGAAGGTCACCGTCATCTCTCGCACCCCGGAGAAGATCGCGGACCTGGTGAAGCTGGGCGCGAAGGTGGTGCAGGGCTCCCTCGACGAGCAGGCCACGCTGGACGCGGCGCTCGCTGGCGCGGAGGCGCTGTTCTGGCTCTCACCGCCCGCCATCCGCCCGGACTTCAACGCTTGGGCGACGGCGAACGGCCAGCGGGCCGCGCAGGCCGTGAAGGCGCATGGCGTGAAGCGCGTGGTGCTCATCTCCAGCGTCGGCGCGCAGAACGGGCCGGGCACGGGGCCGGTGTCCGTGATGAAGCCCCTGGAAGAGGCCTTCCAGGCGGCGGCCCCGAACGTCGTCAGCCTGCGCGCGGGCTTCTTCATGGAGAACCTGCTGCGCGACGTGGACAGCCTGGTGAAGGCCGGCGCCATCTTCAGCGTGAGCCCGGAGACGAAGCCCCTCCCCATGGTCGCCACGGCGGACATCGCGGCGAAGGCCGCCGAGTACCTGCTCGACACGTCGTGGACGGGCCACCGCTGCGTGGGCGTGCACGGGCCCAAGGACCTCACCTATCCGGAGGTCGCGAGCATCCTCACCGAGGTGCTGGGCCAGCCCGTGAAGTACGTGCGGGTGGGGCTGGAGGACCTGCGCAAGGGCATGACGGGCGCGGGCATGCCGGCCTTCGCGGTGGACAACTTCGTGGAGATGTACGGCGCCCTCCTGGACGGGCGCATGGACCCGGCCGAGCCTCGCTCGAAGGAGACCACCACGCCCACCACGCTGGCGCAGTTCGCCAGCACCGTGCTCAAGCCCCTGGTGGAGCGGGCGCGCGCGTCGTAGCGGGATTCCCGTCAGTCCGCCCGCTCGCGGAACCGGACAGGGGAGCGTCCGGGTCCCCATTCCCTCCCTGACAACTGGTGCACGATGGGGGCCTGCCGGAGATTGCTCCGGTAAGGCCACCCCACCGAAGAAGAGCGCACCATGGACGAGCAACGCCCCGCCTCGCCGCCGGCCCGGACGGACCCCTCCATCGACCTGCTCCACCAGCGGACCCGCCAGCCGCTGGAGGTCCTCTTCGCGCCCCGCAGCGTCGCGGTGGTGGGGGCGAGCGAGCGTCCCGGCAGCGTGGGGCGCACCGTCCTCTGGAACCTCATCAGCAGCCCGTTCGGGGGGACGGTCTACCCGGTCAACCCGCAGCGGCCCAACGTGCTCGGCATCAAGGCGTGGCCTTCCCTGCGCGCGCTGCCGGAGGCCGTGGACCTGGCCGTCATCGTCACCCCCGCGAAGTCCGTTCCGGCCATCATCCGCGAGTGCGCGGAGGTCGGCGTCAAGGGCGCCATCATCATCTCCGCGGGCTTCAAGGAGACGGGCCCGGAGGGCGTGAAGCTGGAGCAGGAGGTGCTGCGCATCGCGCAGGCCGCGAACCTGCGCATCATCGGGCCCAACTGCCTGGGCGTGATGCGCCCCACGGGCGGCTTCAACGCCACCTTCGCCAAGGGCATGGCCCGCCCGGGCAACGTGGCCTTCATCAGCCAGTCCGGCGCGCTGCTCACCTCCATCCTCGACTGGAGCCTGCGCGAGGCCGTGGGCTTCAGCGCCTTCGTCTCCGTGGGCTCCATGCTGGACGTGGGCTGGGGAGACCTCATCGACTTCCTCGCGGATGATCCGATGACGCGCTCCATCCTGCTCTACATGGAGTCCATCGGCGACGCGCGCGCCTTCCTGTCCGCCGCGCGAGAGGTGGCCCTCACCAAGCCCATCATCGTCATCAAGGCCGGCCGCACCGCGCAGGCCGCGCAGGCCGCCGCGTCCCACACCGGCACGCTCGCCGGCAGCGACGAGGTGCTCTCCGCCGCCTTCCGCCGCGCGGGCGTGCTGCGCGTGGACTCCATCGAGGACCTCTTCCACATGGCGGAGGTGCTGGCGCGCCAGCCCCGGCCCTCCGGCCGCAGGCTCACGCTGCTCACCAACGCGGGCGGCCCCGCGGTGCTCGCCACGGACGCGCTCGTGTCCGGCGGCGGTGAGCTGGCCGTGCTGTCCGACGACACCCGCGCGAAGCTGGACGCTTTCCTCCCGCCGCCGTGGAGCCACGCCAACCCGGTGGACATCCTGGGAGACGCGGACGCGGAGCGCTACGCGAAGGCGCTGGAGACCACCGGCGCGGACCCCAACAGCGACGGCCTGCTCGTCATCCTCACCCCGCAGGACATGACGGAGCCCACGCAGACGGCGGACCGCCTCAAGGGCTACGCGAAGCTGCCCGGCAAGCCGGTGCTCGCGAGCTGGATGGGCGGAAGCGAGGTCGCCGCCGGTGAGCGCATCCTCAACGACGCGGGCATCCCGACCTTCGGCTATCCGGACACCGCGGCCCGCATCTTCAACTACATGTGGCGCTACTCGGACAACATCGCCGGCCTCTACGAGACGCCCACGCTGGCGGAGGAGCCCACCGGCGGAGGCCGCGACGTGGCGCGCACCCTGGTGGACGAGGCCCGCGCCGCCGGCCGCACGCTCCTGTCTGAATACGAGTCCAAGCGCCTGCTGGCCGCCTACGGCATCCCCACCGTGGAGACGTGGCTCGCCACCACCGAGGACGAGGCCGTGGAGAAGGCCCGCGCGCTGGGGTTCCCGGTGGTGCTCAAGCTGCACTCGCTCACGGTGACGCACAAGACGGACGTGGGCGGCGTGCGGCTGGACCTGCGCGACGAGGCGCGCGTGCGCGACGCGTACCGCGCCATCCGCGATGCGCTCACGGCGCGGGGGCTCCAGGACGCGTTCCACGGCGTCACCGTGCAGCCCATGGCGAAGCTGGACGGCTACGAGCTGATCCTGGGCAGCAGCCTGGACGCGCAGTTCGGACCGGTGCTGCTCTTCGGCGCGGGCGGCACGCTGGTGGAGGTGATGCAGGACCGGGCCCTGGGCCTGCCGCCCCTCAACACCACGCTGGCGCGACGGATGATGGAGCGCACGCGCATCCACCACGCGCTCTTGGGCGTGCGCGGCCGGGCTCCCGTGGACCTGGGCGCCCTGGAGCGGCTGATGGTCCGCTTCAGCCAGCTGGTGGTGGAGCAGCGCTTCATCCGCGAGCTGGACATCAACCCGCTGCTCGTCTCCGGCGAGCGCCTGCTGGCGCTGGACGCGCGCGTGGTGCTGCATCCTCCGGACGTCCCGGCCTCGGCGCTTCCCCGGCTCGCCATCGAGCCGTACCCGTACCAGTACGCGAAGATGCTCACGCTGAAGAATGGCGAGCACCTGCTGGTGCGCCCCATCCGCCCGGAGGACGAGCCCGCGATGAACGTGTTCCACCAGGCCCTGTCCGAACAGACGGTGTTCATGCGCTACGCGGGCCTGATGAAGCTCAGCCAGCGCGTGGCCCACGAGCGCCTGGCGCGCATCTGCTTCAACGACTACGCGCGGGAGATGGCGCTCGTCGCGGTGCGCCCGTCGCCGGACGGGAAGGGAGGGGGGGAGATCCTCGCGGTGGGCCGGCTCACGCGCCTGCGCGGCACCAAGGACGGGGAGTTCGCCATCACCGTCAGCGACCCCGCGCAGCGGCTGGGGCTGGGCACGGAGCTCCTGCGGCGGCTGGTGGACATCGGGAAGGACTGGGGCCTGCGCCGCATCGTCGCGGACATCCTCGCGCGCAACCGCGGCATGCAGGCCGTCAGCAAGAAGCTGGGGTTCACCCTCGTGGAGCACGAGGAGCTGGCCCCGGACATGGTCAAGGCCGTGAAGGTGCTCAACGGCTGACCGTGCCCGGGGCTCCCCGGTGCGGCCCTGTTACACGTCGTCGCAGGGCGTGCCCAGCCGCGCGCCCGTGTAGACGCCCAGCTCGTTGTAGATGAACGGCAGGTTGTCGTTCACCGGCACCGCGCGCAGCTTCTGCCGCTTGCTCTTCACCACCCAGAACGACGGCTCCTCGCGGTCCACCACGAGGCGCAGGTCGCCGCCCTGCGTGGAGAAGATCTCCCCCTGCGAGTCGGTGACGACGTTGAGCATCTTCTGCGGCTTCACCTGGCCGCGCTGGCCCGTGAAGATGCGGAAGCTCTTGTTGTCCGCGCCGATGCCGCGCTCCACCAGGTAGTACACGCCCTTGTCGTCGCGCAGCAGCGCGTACGGCTGGAACTTCACCGGGCTGGGCTGGTAGCTGGCCTTGCGCAGGAGCTCCCGGGCCTCGTCGGCCGGCACCGGCTGCTGCGGCAGGGTCTTCTCACCGCAGCGCAGCGCGCACGTCTTGAAGTCGTCGCTCAGCTTCACGTCCGAGACGACCCGGTAGTCCACGCCGCGGAAGTTGTCGTTGGCCTTGGGGTTGAAGAAGCGGGGCTCGAGGAAGCCACCCTCGGTGCTGGAGGGGTAGCCCACGGGCTGCACCTGCGTGAACGTCTTGCCATCCCCGTAGTACAGGTCGCCGTCGTGCTCGGGGGTGTGGGGGACGAGGACCGTGTAGTGGCCCTTGCCATCCGCGCAGACCCTGGCGGACTCCAGCACCATGCGGTCGCGCAGCTTCTCCTCCTTCTTCCAGGGCGGATCCAGCGCGAGCGCGGCTTGCGGGGCCAGGACGAGCCCCAGGGCGATGACCATGTGTCGAAGCGTCATTGTCGGTGGGCTTTCGTTCTAGAGGTTGTCGGTGAAGAAGCTGGTGGTCTCGTCCGGCTGGACCGTCTCACTCTCGGTCACGGACCAGATGATCTTCTGGGTCTCCAGCTTCAGCGCGGCCTTGGGGTCCACGCGGCACTCCACGGACTGGAGCTTCTGCTGGACGGAGCGCCTGGCCTCGTCGGAGCGCTCGCACAGCTTCTGCAGCGACTCCAGCGGCCCCGCGCAGTAGCTGCCGAAGGACATCGCGTTGAGCTGCGCGTCCGTGATGGAGTCCCAGGCCACGGTGGACGTCAGCTTGGAGCCGCACGCCTTGTTCGTCGCCGCGAGCGCCTCACCCAGCTGCGCCTCCGCCTGGTTCGTCCAGAACTTGCGGTCGAACGCGAGCAGCGCCTGGTACTTCTTGTCGCCCTCCAGGTCCTGGTAGCGCTCGAAGACCTTCTCCACCTTCAGCGCGCCCGTCTTGGCCACGTCCGGCCGCAGGTGCGTGTAGTCCGAGTGGTTCACGCCGCTGAAGACGAGGTCCTCGTAGCCGCCCCGGTCGTTCACGGTGACGAAGCGCTGCTTGCGGCCGCGCCACAGCGTCCAGTACTCCATGGCGCGGCGGTCTGCGTCCACCCACGCGGCCAGCACCTGGCCATCCAGTTCGCTCTTCGTGCCGTCGAAGGCCACCAGCGCCTTGTGCGCGTCACCGGGCTCCAGCCCGATGATGGTGATCTTCTCGCCGGCCTCGTTCGAATACACCTTGCCGGTGGCAGGCTTCGTGCCCGCCACGGCGCTGTCGGGCCGCACGCCCCGGGAACACCCCAGGGACAGCGCCACGACGCCCACTGCCAGTAGGACTCTCACGACGACTCCTTCATTGGCGGACGCGCCCCCGCTCTGGAGATTCCGCGCGCCCGGACGACCCTAGAGGTCAATATCGTACCGCGAACAGTATTGTCGGACCCTTGGACGTTCCGTTGCCGGGACCTGGGTCCATTGCGCGCGCGCATTCGCCAGATCGTGCTGCTGGCAGTACACGCGGGTGAGCAGCGAGTACGACAGGCCGGTAATCTTCGTGCGCTGGCTGCGCCGGATGTGACGCAGTGCTTCTGCCGTGTTGGATGCGTCCAGCGCCTTCTGCGCCGCCGCCAGGTCCTCGCGGACGCTGTCCGGCATGGATTCAGGAGTGCTTGCGCGCACCCTGGGTCTGGCCGTGGGGGCGACCTCGGCGGGCTGCCTGGGCCCGTCGATATCCGACGGCTGCTTCGGCCGGGGCTCCGGCTCCACGGGCTTCTTCGCCTCCTCCGGCTGCGCCACGACCGCGGCGGGCGGAGGTGTGACGGGCGCCGGGGGCTGAACCGGCGTCTGGACCGGAGGCGCTGGCGGCGCCACCGCGACGGCGGGCGGCGGGGGAAGCGTTCCCTTCCAGAAGAAGGCGGCGGCGAAGGCGATGACGCCCACCAGCCCCACGGCCACGGCCACCGGCCACTTCGGGCGGGGACGCGCCACGGGCCGTGGGGACAGGGACGCCGTCTGGGGCCCGGTGGGGGCGGGGGACGCGTCGATGCCAGCGTGCGGGCGCATGCCCACCGTGGGGATGTGCTCCTCGCGGTCCGCCAGGCGCGGCGCCGACGGGGAGGTGGGCGTCATGGGGTGCGAGCGCTGCCCCGGCTTCACCTCCGCGAGCGTCTGGAGCGGGATGCCGGTCAGCTCCAGGATGAACGCGCCCACGTCCGGGTGGCGCTCCTCCGGCTTCTTCGCCATCGCGCGGGAGATGGCCGTCACCACGTGCGGCGGCGTCTGGGGCGCCAGCGTCAGCAGCGGCGGAGGCTCCAGGTGGACGATCTGGTAGATGAGCTCCGCGACGTTGTCGCCGGAGTAGGGCGGCCGGCCCGCGAGCATCTCGTAGACGATGGCGCCGAACGCGAAGAGGTCCGTGCGCGCGTCCACGTGGCTGTTGTGGCCCATGGCCTGTTCGGGCGCCATGTACTGCGGCGTGCCCATCAGCACCGAGTCCAGCGTCTGCACGGTGCGCGAGTCCACGAGCTTGGAGATGCCGAAGTCGAGCAGCTTCACGCGCTCGCCCACGACGCCCCCCGCTTCCGTGGGCACGAGGAACACGTTGCCTGGCTTCAGGTCGCGGTGCACCACGCCCGCGCGGTGAGCGGCCTGCAGCGCCGCGCCCATCTGCCGCGCGATGGAGAGGACCTCCTCCAGGGGCAGCTGCTTCTGCTTGCGCAGCCGGCGCGACAGGCCCTCGCCGCGCAGGTACTCCATCACCATGAAGGGCGTGCCGTCCTCCAGGGTGTCGAAGTCCAGCACCTCCACGATGTTCGGATGCCCCAGCCGCGAGGCGATCTCCGCCTCGCGCCGGAAGCGCACCGCCACCTCTTCCGACAGGGCTTCCGCGCCGTGCAGCACCTTGACGGCCACCTGCTTGCCCGGCAGGCGCAGGTGGCGGGCCAGGAACACCGCCCCCATCCCGCCCCGGCCCAGCACGGTGCCAATCTCATACGTGGCACGCAGGACCTTGCCCGTCGTCAACGGCTCGCCCTGCGCGGAGGTCGGTTCGTTTGGCTTTGCCATCGGCGGTCCGAAGTCCTACTAAACCGGGCCGACACGATTGGAAAGCACCTGGGGCGAATCCCCACCCCACACGTCGTATGAGCCGGCCCGGGCTCTCACGTTCTGAGAGCCCGAGCCGGATTTGCACCCAGGGCTTGAACCGCCCTGGAGCGTGTGAGGGCTACGGCGTGGTGGGTGGCAGCACGAAGCCGGACTGGATGCTCGCCGCCGAGTTGATGTGCGTCTGCACGGTCTGCCGCTCGGCGAGCGCCTCCTGCTTCAGGGCCGGGTTGACGATCTGTGTCGACAGCAGGGCGTCGGAGAGGAAGGCGACTTGCGCGTGCGCATCGAGCTGCGCGCTGATCAGCGCCTGGTCGAGCGCGGCGCCCTTGGCCGGGGCGTGCGGGCCGGACAGGTACTGCATCAGCTGCTGGATGTCCGACTGCAACTTGAGGCTCAGCTCGGAGTCCTCGGGCGTGATGCCCTGGGCGGAGAGCAGCGCGTCCAGCCGTTGGTTCACGGCGGTGTGCTCCGTCACCATCTGGTTGTTGAAGTCGCGCACGGCCGTGCTGGTGGCGAGCGGCGCGGCGAACTGGCCAAGCATGATCTCACCCTCGTTGGCCACCTGCAGGACACGGGCGATCTGCGCGTCGGTGAGCGTCAGCATCACGCCCGCGTCCGTGCCCGCGTCCATGCCCGCGTCAGGGCCCGCATCCATGCTCTGCTGCGGCGCGTCCTGCGGCGCTGGATCCTCCTTCGCGCTGCTCCCGCACCCGTAACCCAGCGCCAGCGCACCCGCCACCAGCGTCCCCATCCAGAATCGAGCTGTCCGCATGTCCAACCTCCGTGATTGTCGCGGGGGAGGATGGGGAGACGAAGTGTCCCTCGCCATGAGCGCTTCAGCCGTTGCCACTGTGCCTGGGTGCACAGGCCGGGCAGGCAGGGGGCCTCCGCGGGCGCCGGAGCGGGCCGGTGGACGCGCGATTTTTCACGGGGAGCGGGCGGCTCCTCCTAGAGTCGGGTCCGATGAGTGCCTCCGCCGACCCCCGCGCCCCGCTCGCCGCCCTGCTTCCGAAGCCCGGCGAGCCCCCTCTCGACGCCGACGAGATCCTCAACCGCTTCGTGGGCTACGTGGCCACCCACGGGCTGAGCCTGTACGCCGCCCAGGAGGAGGCCATCCTGGAGCTCTTGAGCGACAAGCACCTGTTCCTCAAGACGCCCACGGGCTCCGGCAAGTCGCTGGTGGCCATGGCGCTCCACTTCAAGGCCATGGCCGAGGGCAAGGTGTCGTTCTACACGTGCCCCATCAAGGCGCTGGTGAACGAGAAGTTCTTCGCGCTCTCCAAGGCCTTTGGCCCGGAGAACGTGGGCATGCTGACGGGCGACGCGTCCATCAACCGCGAGGCGCCCATCCTCTGCTGCACGGCGGAGATCCTGTCCAACCTGGCGCTGCGCGACGCGTCCGCGCGCGTGGACGCGGTGGTGATGGACGAGTTCCACTACTACTCCGACAAGGAGCGCGGGGTGGCCTGGCAGATCCCGCTGCTGGCGCTGCCCAAGACGCAGTTCCTGCTGATGTCCGCCACGCTGGGCGACACGACCGTCATCGAGCAGAGCCTGGAGAAGCTCACCGGCCGCGAGGTGGCCACGGTGCGCAGCTCCGAGCGCCCCGTGCCGCTGGACTTCGACTACCGCGAGACGCCGCTGCACGAGACCATCCAGGAGCTGGTCGCGCGCGGGAAGTACCCCGTGTACCTGGTGAACTTCACGCAGCGGGCCGCGGCCGAGCAGGCACAGAACCTGATGTCCGTGGACTTCAACACCAAGGAGGAGAAGGAGGAGATCCGCCAGGCGCTGATGGACGCCCCCTTCGACACGCCCTACGGCAAGGACTTCCAGCGCTTCCTGCGCCACGGCATCGGCATGCACCACGCGGGCCTGCTGCCCAAGTACCGGCTCCTGGTGGAGAAGCTGGCGCAGCAGGGCCTGCTCAAGGTCATCAGCGGCACGGACACGCTGGGCGTGGGCGTGAACATCCCCATCCGCACGGTGCTCTTCACGCAGCTGTTCAAGTTCAACGGCGAGAAGCTGGCGACGTTGAGCGTGCGCGACTTCAAGCAGATCGCCGGCCGCGCGGGCCGCAAGGGCTTCGACACCGAGGGCAGCGTGGTGGCGCAGGCCCCCGAGTACATGATTGAAAACATCCGCCAGGCCGCGAAGGAGGCCGCGGGCAAGAAGAAGTCGCCCAAGGCGAAGCCTCCGCAGAAGGGCTTCGTGCAGTACGACCGCAACACCTTCGAGCGGCTCCAGAACGGGCTGCCGGAGCCGCTGGAGTCGCGCTTCGACGTGAGCCACGGCCTCCTGCTCAACCTGCTCCAGAGCGACAAGACGGAGGGCAGCGGCGGCTACCGGCGGCTGGTGCAGCTGGTGATGCGCTCGCACAGCTCCGACTACACGAAGAAGAGGCTGCTCAAGGACGCGGCGATGTACTTCCGCACGCTGCGCGACGCGGGCATCGTGAAGGTGGTGCAGTGGGAGAAGCACTCGGCCACGGTGGAGGTGTCCGAGGACCTGCAGCGCGACTTCAGCCTCAACCACACGCTGTCCCTTTACCTCCATGAGACGCTGGAGCTGCTGGACCCCACGCTGGACACGTACGCGCTGGACGTCGTCACGCTGGTGGAGTCCATCCTGGAGAACCCGGACGTGGTGCTGTACGCGCAGCTGCACCAGCTGAAGGGGGAGAAGATCCAGGAGATGAAGGCGCGGGGCGTGGAGTACGACGACCGCATGGAGGAGCTGGAGAAGCTGGAGTGGCCCAAGCCCAACCGGGACTTCATCTACGGCACCTTCAACGCCTTCGCGCGCAAGCACCCGTGGGTGGGCGAGGAGAACATCCGGCCCAAGTCCATCGTCCGGGACATGTTCGAGCGCTTCATGTCCTTCCACGACTACGTGCGCGAGTACAGCCTGCAGCGCAGCGAGGGCGTGCTCCTGCGCTACCTGGGAGACGTCTACAAGTCGCTGGTGCAGACGGTGCCGGAGAAGTTCCGCAACGAGGACCTGGACGACATCATCGACCACCTGCGCGCGACGCTGCGTCAGGTGGACTCCAGCCTCCTGGACGAGTGGGAGCGGATGCGCAACCCGGAGGCCCCCACCGAAGTGAAGCCGGTGGTGGACCTGAAGCCCAAGGAGCTCACGGAGGACCCCAAGGCCTTCGCCGCGCGCGTGCGCGAGGAGCTGCACCGGCTGCTGCGCGCGCTGGGCCAGCGGCGCTACCTGGACGCGCTGGGCATGCTGGACAACGCGCTGGGCGAGTGGACCGCGCCCAAGCTGGAGCAGGCCATTGCGCCGTACTTCGAGGAGCACAAGCTGGTGGTGCTCACGCCCCAGGCGCGCAAGCCGGCGAACACGCAGCTCAAGGAGACGGGCACGCGCCAGTGGGAGGCCCAGCAGCGCATCATGGACCCGGAGGGCCATGGGGACTGGGTCATTGACTGTGAGATTGATTTGCGCGGCCGGCGCATGGACGACGGACCCATCCTGATGCTGCGCCGCATTGGCGGCATGGCCGCCTGGTCTTAGCCGTCAGGCGGGGGGCGGTTTGGGGACTCTGGAGACTCCGGAGCCTTGGGCCGCCTCGCGCACGGTGCGGGCGGCGACGTCGACCTCCGCGAGGATGCGGCGCGCGTGGTGGAGCAGGGCCTCTCCGGTGGGCAAGAGGCGCATGCCCTTGGGGACGCGCTCGAAGAGGGGCGTGCCCAGCTCATCCTCCAGCGCGAGGATGTGACGGCTGAGCGGCGGCTGGGTGATGTGCAGCCGGCGCGCGGCCCGGCCCACGTGGCCCTCTTCCGCCACCGCGACGAAGGACTGGAGGTGCGTGATGCTCACGGGCACGGAGGATAATCCGTGCCGCGAGCTCCGTGCAGGGGGCCGCGTGATGCTGGAACAGCATTGGACGCTCCAGACGGGCGGGTGCCAGCTTGCCCGGCATGGGCATTCCTCTCTTCAAGGGCAGTGAGGTGGAGCGGCTGCGGCTCGCGGGCCGCGCGGCGGCGGGCACGCTGGCGCACGTGGCGTCCCGGCTGAGGCCGGGCGTGACGACGGCGGACATCGACGCGTGGGTTCGCGAGGACACGGCCCGGCGCGGGGGCGCGCCCAGCCAGCTGGGCTACAAGGGCTATCCCGCAACGGTGTGCACCAGCCGCAACCACGTGGTCTGCCATGGCATCCCGCGCACGGACGAGGTGCTGAAGTCCGGGGACATCGTCAACGTGGACGTCACGACGCACCTGGACGGCTTCCACGGGGACACGTCCGCCACGTTCATGATTGGCGAGGTCTCCGCGGATGCGAGGCACGTCGTGGACGTGGCGCGGCGCTGCCGCGACGTGGGCGTGTCCGTGGTGCGGCACGGCGCGCGGCTGGGGGACATTGGCGCGGCGGTGATGGCGCTGGCGAAGGCGGAGGGGTGCAGCGTGGTGGAGGAGTTCGGGGGCCACGGCATCGGACGGCAGATGCACGGGGAGCCGCACGTGCCGCACGTGGCCAGGGCGGGCACGGGCATCACGCTGCGCTCGGGGATGGTCATCACCATCGAGCCGATGATCAACCTGGGGCGCCCGGACATCCGGATGATGCCGGACGGATGGACCGTCGTGACCGCGGACGGCAGCCTGTCCGCCCAGTTCGAGCACACCGTGCTCGTCACCCGCGACGGCTGCGAAATCCTCACGCCCAACGAGCTGTCGCTGCACATCCCGTGAGGTATCCAGATTGCTGATGGCACATCGCTTCTGCCATCTGGTGCTTGGAGGCTGTCCGGCGCATCTCCTGGCCCATGGAAACGCCTCCGATGATTCCCGCCGCGCGGCCCCGGGCCTGGACGCCCGGGCATGTCCTGATGCCGCTCGGCGCGGCGCTGTGTCTGCTGCCCCTCGTCTCCACTGGCGTGGCGCTGCTCGCGGGGCTGTGCGTGGCCCTGACCGTGGGCAATCCGTACTCCGCGAGGACGCGGGCCCTGACGCCGCGGCTGTTGTCCCTGGCGGTGGTGGGGCTGGGCGCCGGCATGGACCTGCGCACGGTGCTCACGGCGGGGCGCGAGGGGCTGGGCTACACGGTGGTGGGCATCGCGCTGTGCCTGACGCTGGGCGTGGGGCTCGCCCGGCTGCTGGGCGTGCCTCGCGTGACGGGGCTGCTCATCAGCGTGGGCACGGCCATCTGCGGCGGGAGCGCCATCGCGGCGGTGGTGCCGGTGCTGCGGCCCCAGGAGCATGAGACGTCCGTGGCCCTGGGCACGGTGTTCCTGCTCAACGCGGTGGCCCTGTTCGTCTTCCCCGTCGTGGGCCACGCGGTGGGGCTGACGCCGCACCAGTTCGGGCTGTGGTGCGCGATGGCCATCCACGACACCAGCTCCGTGGTGGGCGCGGCGCTGCGCTATGGCCCCGAGGCCCTGGCGGTGGCCACGCCCGTGAAGCTGGCGCGGGCCCTCTGGATCCTCCCGCTGACGTTGGGGCTGGCGGCGTGGCAGCGGCGCGAGGGACACGCGGTGACGGGCAAGGTGCGCAGGCCGTGGTTCATCGCCGGGTTCCTAGGCGCGGCGGCGGTGGTGACGGTGTTCCCCGGGCTCAAGCCGGTGGGGCAGGGGGTGGCGGCCGTCGCGAGGCAGCTGCTCGTCGTGACGCTGTTCCTGCTGGGCTCCGGCCTGACGCGCGAGACGTTGCGCGCCGTGGGCTTGCGGCCGCTCGCGCAGGCGGTGGCGCTGTGGCTGATCATGGCGGGCCTGTGCCTGGGGGCGCTGCGGCTGGGCCTGGCCACGTGAGTCAGGGCAGCAGCACCGGGGGCGTGGCGCGGGCGTGGCGCAGGAAGCTGCCCGCGGCGCCGGACGGTTCATCCACGGGCAGGGCCCAGGAGAACGCGCGCGGGATGCGCAGCCCGGGCACGGGCAGCACCTGGAAGCGGCCCAGGGACAGCTCGCCGTGGATGCTCCAGCGGGACAAGAGCGCCACGCCCATCCCGAGGGACACGGCCCGCTTGATGGCCTCCGTGCTGCCCAGTTGGAGGTCTCCGCGCTGCGGCCCCTTGCGCACGCCCGCCTTGCGCAGGGCCCGGTCCAGGACGGCGCGGGTGCCGGAGCCCTGCTCCCGCCAGAGCAGCGGCACCTCCCGCAGCGCCTCCATCGTGCGGATGCGCAGCCACTCGGCCGGGCCTTCCGACGCGACCACCGGCACGAGCTCGTCGTCGAGGTAGCGCTCCAGCCGGATGCCGGGCGCCCGCGCGTGGCCCTCCACCAACCCCAGCGGCACCCGGCCCTCCGACAGCCACGCCAGCACCTCGCGCGTGTTGCCCACTTCCAGACGGACCTGCAGTTCACGGTGCGTGCGCAGGAACGACGCCAGCAGTCCCGGCACGATGGCGTTGGCGACGGTGGTGCTCGCCGCCAGCGCGAGCTCGCCGGTGAGGGTCTCCCCGGCCGCGATGGCGAGCGCCGCTTCGTCCAGCAGGCCGTGGATCCGCTGGGCGTAGTCGAAGAGCACGCGCCCCGCCGCGTTCAGCCGCACGCCCCTCGCGGTCCGCACCAGGAGCGGCTGGCCGCAGTCCGCCTCCAACTGCCGGATCTGCGCGGTGACGGCGGGCTGTGACAGGTGGAGCTGGCGCGAGGCAGCGGAGATCTGCCCCGTCGAGGCGACGACGCGGAACGTTTCGAGCCGGCGGGGGTCGACGAACAAGGCCGCCATCCTAGACGAGGCGTGAGGGAAGGGGCGCCCTCATCGGTGGGTGTTGAGAAGGGGGCGCTTACGTCCGCCTGCCCGGCCGGCGGGACGGTGGATCTCGTTGGAAGCGTCAGTGCCTTTGATAGGTTGGCGCCCCATATGAAGAAGATCCTGGTCGCGCTCCTCGTGCTCATCGTCCTGGCGGTCGCGGGCGTGGGCGGGACGTTCATGCACTTCCAGAACGCCACCACCGCGCCGCACGCGGCGGCGGATCCGGCCCCCAAGGAGTTCGTGGTGAAGAAGGGCGCGTCCGCGCGCTCGCTGGGCCAGCAGCTCCAGGACCAGGGCTTCCTGGATGACGCCACCGTGTGGCGCTTCCACCTGTGGCGCCGGGGCGGACTCAAGGTGAAGGCGGGCCGCTTCCTGCTGAGCCCCACCGCGTCCGTGGCGGACCTGGCCACCGCCCTGGAAGGTCAGCCGCTGCCGGAGGACGTGCCCTTCGCGATGATTGAAGGCTGGCGCCTGCGCGACACCGACCAGGTGCTCGCGGCCCAGGGGCTGATCAAGCCGGGCGAGTACATCGCCGCGGCCAGCCACCCGGAGCACTTCACGGCCCCGTTCCCGATGCCCACGCGCAGCCTGGAGGGCTACCTGTATCCGGAGACGTACGGGATCATCGCGGACAACTTCAAGGTGGAGGCGTTCATCCAGCGGCAGATCGACACCTTCCGCGCGCGCTTCTACGACGAGCACAAGGACGAGATCGCCAAGAGCGGCCGCTCGCTGCACGACATCGTCGTGATGGCCTCCATGCTGGAGCGCGAGGAGCCGGTGCCGTCCCAGCGCGCGCTCGTCGCGGGCATCCTCTGGAAGCGCGTGGACAAGGGCTTCCCGCTGGGCGTGGACGCGACCAGCCGCTACGAGCTGGCGGAGTGGAACGACCGCAAGGCGTTCCTCAAGCGGCTACGGGACAACACGGATCCGTGGAACTCGCGCACGCGCGCGGGGCTGCCGCCGGGCCCCATTGGCGCGCCCACGGTGGACTCGCTGCTCGCCGCGCTGCGGCCGGTGAAGAGCGACTACTGGTACTACCTGCACGATGCGCAGAAGGTCCTGCACCCGTCGCGCAACGCGCAGGAGCACGAGGCCCTCCGGGCCAAATACAACGTCTACTGAGGCGTAGCGATGACGTCCCCCCTCCTGGACCCGAGCCGTGTCTCCATGCCCCAGGTCGGTGCCGAGGTCGCCTCGCGTGACGAGGTGACCCTGCTGCGCCAGGAGAACGAGCGGCTCCGCCGGCTGCTGGAGACCGCGGCGCAGGTGACCTGGACCTCGAACCCCGCGAGCGATGCGCAGGCGCCCATCTCTCCCTCGTGGACGGCCTTCACCGGCCAGACGCCGGAACAGATGCGCCACCCGGGGTGGCTGCTCGCCCTGCACCCGGATGACCGAGAACGGACCCTGGCCGTGTGGGAGCAGGCCCGGGCCCAGAGCGCGCCCTTCGTGGTGCGCTACCGCCTGCGCCGCGCGGATGGCGCGTACGTGTGGATGCTCGCGCGGGGCGCGCCCGTGCGGGATGCGGACGGCACCGTGCTCGAATGGGTGGGCACCTGCATCGACATCCACGCCCAGGTCCTGGGCGAGGAGCGCGCCGCGTTCCTGGATCGGGCCAGCGAGCTGTTCTCGTCGACGCTGGACGCGTCCGCCACGCTGGCGTCGCTGGCGAACCTGTCGGTGGCGGAGCTCGCGGACTGGTGCATCGTGGATGTGCTGCACCCGGACGGCCACTTCGAGCGCGCCCAGGTGGTGGCGGCGGATGCCTCCCAGGCGCCGCTCGTGGCCACCGTGCAGCGGCTGACGCCGGTGCCCCGGGAGCGGCCCCGCTATCCGCCCGCGGTGGCGCTGGCGACCGGCAGCCCCACCCTGCTGACGGAGGTGACGGACGCGCTGATGGAGTCCGTGGCGCAGGACGCCGACCACCTGGTGACGATGCGGCAGGTGGGCATCCGCTCGCTGCTCACCGTGCCGCTGCTGGCCCGGGGGCACATCCTGGGCGCGCTGACCTTCCTGAGCACCACGTCCGGCCGCCGCTACGGCGACGAGGACCTCCGCTTCGCCCAGGAGCTGGGGAACCTGGCCGCGCTCGCGGTGGACAACGCAAGGCTGCTGCAGGGCGCGCGCGAGGCCATCCGCCTGCGCGACGAGTTCCTCTCCGTCGCGAGCCACGAGCTGAAGACGCCGCTGACGCCCCTGAGCCTGAAGCTCCAGGCGCTCTCGCGCGCGGTGAAGGCGCATCCGGACTCGCCGCTCGCGCCGATCATCGAGGCCCATGTCGATACGGGGAACCGCCAGGTCCGCCGGCTCACGGATCTGATGAACGACCTGCTGGATGTGTCGCGCATCAGCGCCGGCACCTTCCGCCTGCAGCGCGAGCAGGTGGACGTCGCGGAGGTGGTGCGCGAGGTGGCCGCCGGGTTCGCGCCGAGGTTCGCCGTGGAGCACTGCGACTTCCAGGTGGAGGCTCCAGCGTCCGTGCGCGGCTGCTTCGACCGCGTGCGGCTGGCGCAGGTGTTGGACCACCTGTTGGACAACGCCCTCAAGTACGGCGCCGGAACGCCGGTGTCGGTGCGGCTCGTGGTGGACGGCCCCATGGCGCGGCTCACGGTGCGAGACGAAGGCATCGGCATCGCGCCGGACCAGCGGTCCCGCCTCTTCGAGCGCTACGGGCGCGCGGTGTCCGAGCGCCACTACGGCGGCCTGGGCCTGGGGCTCTACCTCACCCGCACCATCGTGGAGGCCGAGGGCGGGCGCGTGGCCCTGGACAGCCGTTTGGGCGAGGGCGCGACGGTCGTGGTGGAGCTGCCGCTCACGCGGCCCTGAGCCGTCAGGGCGTGGCCGCGCCGGGCGGCTGGGGCGACGTCTGGAACATGCCCGCGAGGATACGCTCGGCCGCGTCCGCGAGCAGATCCCTGGCCATGCGCGCCTCCTCGCCGAAGATGCCGCGCGAAGTGCGCGCATCCAGCACGTGCGTGGCGAGCAGCGCGAAGGCCGCGGGCTCGTCGAACGTGGCCTCGGAGGAGAGCACGCGCTTGCCGGGGTGGGGATCCTCCTCGTGGAAGCGGCCCTCCCAGGTGTCGCCCAGGGTGATGGAGAAGTACTGGGCGGCCACGTTGCCGGGGCGCGACATGTGCGAAGCGGCCACCACGGCGCGCAGCTGGCCGCGCTCCTCGGCGGTCATCTGGCGTTTCCATGCCTCGACCGAGGCATGCATCGTTTCGATTTGATCCCTCGCCGCGTCCTCGGCGTTCTTCATGAGGTCCGGCACCTGGGCGTGGATGAACGCGGAGAGCTCCGCCTGCGTCACGCGGTTCGAGGCGAGCACGGAGTCCACGAGCGCGAGCGACGCATCGAGCAGGCGATGCTGCCGGGCCAGGGCGTCCGCTGGAAGGCCACGGGTGTCCAGGCTCTGGGACGACGCGGTGATGAGGCGCCGCAGCGTGATGAGCCGCGTGCGCGTCTCGTCATCGAGCGAGTCCTTCTGGCCGGCCAGCAGGACATGGAGCGCGAGGGGGACGTGGGTGACGGACTTGTATTCGTGGTAGCGGCGCGAGCGTGCGGGGGCTTCGAAGCGCTGACCGCGCATCCGGAGGATGAGCACGTCGTCGATCTGCGCGATGACGGGCCCCATGCGTGACAGCACGGCTTCGCGGCGGGCGGCATACGCATCGCGGAACGCCTGGTTGAGCACGGAGAGCGGATCCGTGGGCTCCAGCGCCACGGCGGCGGCGACGTCGGAGGGAGGTTCAGGAGGAGGGGAGGGGGAGGCGGGACCACCCACGGGGCACTCGGCCATGGCGGCCACCGTAGTGCCTGGCGACCGTCCGTCGTCCAGGGCCGTGCGCCGGGTGTCGGGATTCCTTCAACCCGGACAGCACTCCGGGCTCACGGCGTTGCCTGGACGCGGGTGGGCGGTGGCACCGTGATTCCGGAGGGCGTCGCGGCCGTCAGCTCCCCGACGATTCGCGCCAGCCCCGCATCCTTGGGCGAAAGCGCGGAGGCCCGCGCGTACAGCTCGCGAGCCAGTTCCAGCCGTCCCGCGCGCAGGTGGTGCTCCGCGGCGATGGCCACCACCCGCCAATCCTCCGGAGCCTCCGTGAGGCGCGCCGCCACCGCGTCCTCCATGGGGGCGGTGGGAAACGCGGCATTCGGCGTGCGCTGCAGCGCGACGGTATACGACCGGAGCGCCTCCGCGTTCCGTCCCAACGCGGCCAGGGCCCGCGCCCGGAGGTACTCCGTCGGCGAGAGCTCCGGGAACAGGGCGAGCACCCCTTCTGCGTCCGACAATGCTCCCGCCGCGTTGCCCCAGGCCAGGCGCTCGGAGGCCCGCGCGTGCCGCGCATCCAGGGAGTCGTGCATCGCGAACAGCTCCGCCTCCCACGACTCGCGACGAGGATCCCCGAGCGCCTCCGCGCCCGCGACCGCGAACGCCAGCGCGTCCAACGTGCCGCCTCGCCGTTTCAGGGACTCCGCCGCGTCGGCCAGCGCCCGCTCCCGCTCGCCAGCCGCCAGCCGGCACCGGGCGGACACCAGCAGCGGATCCAACGACGTGTCATAGAGCACGCCCCGGAAGCCCGCCTCGGCGGCGGCCTCGGCCGCGGGCAGCGCCTGCTCACAGTGTCCCGCGCGCCGCGCCAGCTCCGCCATGAAGAAGAGGTCCATGGGCGTGTCCGCCCCGAACCGCTGGAGCGACAGCGCCGCGGAACGCGCCGCCACCTCGGGAGATTCGAACGGCACACCGCGCAGCGGGCGCAGCATCGCCGTGAAGGGCTGCGCCGCCTGGAGGCGCTCGAACGCGCGCGTGGCTTCGTCATAGCGCCCCGCCGCCAGCGCGGACGCCAGGGTGGAGGCATCCGCCGCGTTCGTCTCGCCGCGCTCGAACTGCCGCTGCACGTCGCGCACGAAGGGGAAGAGCACCGGCAGCGTGAACACCGCCGCCGTCAGGCCGGCATACAGCGTCAGCGCCCTGGGCCGCTGTCGCGCCTGGAACACCGCCGCGACGCCCACGCCCGCGAACAGGGCCCATGCCGGCAGCGCGGCGACGCGGTAGCGGCTCACCACGTAGAACCCCAGCGCGAGCACGGAGCTGGCGAACAGATACAGCACCCCCCAGCCCACCCGCTCGCGGCGGATCAGCGCGACGAGCAGCCCCGCCAAGCCCATCAACCCCAGCGCCTGCGCGCTCACCAGCGGCCACTCGGACAGCCGCGCCTCCGCGCGACGCACCTCCACCAGGTCGTGCCCGTCCGGCCCGAACAGGAAGAACGCCAGCTTCCGGCCCATGAGCCCCAGGAACGTGCCCGGCTCCCATGTCGCGAAGGCCCACGTCTTCTTCACCCAGAACAGCTCCGCGTCCGCCGGGGCCAGCGCATGGCCCACGTCCGCGCGCGCGAACTCGCGGTAGAGGTGGTGGGCGTAGTCCGGACGATCCACGGAGCGCAGCTGCGCCTCGTACTGCTTCAGCAGCGTGGGTGGCTGCGCGCCCAGGCCCGTGCCCTCCGGCCGGTTGCCCATGTGCAGCACCGCGCCCGCGCTCATCGTCGCACCCACCTGCGAGCCCACCTTCGCGCGCACCGCGAGCGTCGGCAGCGCGGACGCCGAGAACCCCACGGCCAGCAGCAGCCCCGGCGCGAGCCAGCGCCCCCGCCGCGCGGGCTGCCCCCACGCCTCCCGCACCATCCACAGCGCCGCGAGCCCCAGGATGAACAACCCCGTGGGCCGCGTCGCCCCTGACAGTCCCAGCAGCAGGCCCGCGCCCACCACGGAGCGAGTCCTGAAGCCCGGGCTCGCGGCGGAGAGCAGGGCCAGCGCCGCCAGGTTGAACACCATCACCAGCAGGTCGGGCTCCAGCGTCGCTTCGTACAGCAGCACCGGCACCGTCACCGCCAGGAGCGCCGCCGCCACCAGCCCCGCCGCGCGCGACACCAGCCGAGCGCCCAGCACGTACACGGCCCACAGCCCCGCCGCGCCCGCCAGGCTCTGCAGGACGCGCAAGGGCCCGGGCGACACCAGCACGTTGAGCAGCAGGTAGAGCGGGCTGAAGTCCGCACCCTGCTCCGGGGACAGCGTCCCCTGGGCCAGCATGCGCGCGCTGTCCGGATACTTCCCGAACATCCATGCGGGCAGCAGGGTCAGCCCCAGGACGATGTGGAAGAGGCACAGGAGCCCGAGCACCCCCGGGACGAACCAGGGACGGGACGCGAGCGGCGGCGCGGACGGAGCATTCACGAGCGGCCCCATCCTACAGGTCCCGCGGAGGCTGTCCCCACGAACGCGAAAGGCCGGCCCCGCGTCGAAGCGGGACCGGCCTTCCCCTGCGGCTCGGCGGTGACGCCGGTCAGGCGCTCACTCGACCGGACGCACCTGGACCTCCATCACGGTCTCGCTCGGGTTCACCGACAGCACCTCGATGATGGTGCCCGTCTTCGGGACCTTCACGCCGCCGTACGGCTGCGAGGCGTACCAGAACTCGTTCGTGTCGTTGAACACCGGCACCGCGGGCTGCGAGGGGTAGTCGTTGCGCGGGAAGCCGTTGGGCTTGAGCGACAGCGGGAAGCTGGGGTCCAGACCGAACGTCGCGTCGTGCGTCTGCACGCGGCCGGACCAGTAGCGGCCGTCGCTGCGCTGCAGGGGCTGCGGGCGGGCGTCGATGGGCAGGATGCGGCCCGCGCCCGGGTGCTGCGACACGTTGTTGTTCAGCTGCGACGTGTCCCAGTAGGTGACGAGCAGGCCGGGGTTGTAGGAGTAGCGCTCCGCCCAGTTCCCCAGGCCATCCGCGCTGAAGCCGTAGTTGTAGGGACCCGTGGCCAGCCCCTCGTCGTAGCCGCGGAACTGACGCCACTCGGCCAGGTAGTAGTGGTCGTAGAAGGTGTTGGTGCCGTCCGTGGGGAAGAACGTCGACTTGTCCCACCACTTGTGGCCCCACTCGCCGTCGTCACCAAAGACGTAGGTGTTCTTCGCCCACAGCTGCACGAAGTCCACCAGGAAGCCCTTGCCGAACTCCGCCCCGTCCGTCTTGTAGCGGATCTTCACGGTGACGGTCTTGCCCGCGTAGGCGGACAGGTCGAACTCCAGCGGGACCCACCCGGCCGACTTGCCGGTAATGCCGTTGCCCAGGTTGTTGCCGAAGGGGTTCGTGTTGCGGCTGACCGCGCTGGGCAGGTTCACGAACGGGCCCCCCTCCACGGAGAGCGCGACGTAGCCGTAGTCCCAGTCCTCCTCGATGTCGAACCAGGTCTGGAAGGAGAAGGTGATGGGCTTCTTGTTGGGCAGCTTCACCGTCTTCTCCAGCACGCGGTCCAGGTTGTTGCCCTGGCCGCCCTGCCACATGCCCTGGCCCTCCCACGGCGCGGTGGTGGGCTGCGCGACGGGCTTGCCGGGCAGCTTCACCACGAGCGCCTGCTTCGCGTTCGCCGAGGTGAACTCCGCGGGGCCCAGGTTGTGGTACGAGTACAGGCCCGCCGCCGTGCTGGCGTAGTCCAGCCAGCCCAGCTGAAGCTTGTCCCAGGCGAAGAAGTCACCCGGACGGCTGCCGATGTCCGTGGTGCCGTCGTTCAGGTACGAGCCGGACGACATGATGGTCCAGAAGCCCGTCCCGTTGTCCGCCGCGTTCGTCGTGTCGTAGTGGTCCGGCAGGCCCAGGTCGTGGCCGAACTCGTGCGCGAACACGCCCAGCCCGCCGTTCTCCGGCTGGATGGTGTAGTCGCCCACCCACTTGTCCACGCCCGGCCCGAAGCGCGCGCCGCCGTTCGGGTTCCACGCGGGGCCGGCGCCATCCGGGCCCAGGCCCGTGCTGTACGCGAACCAGCGGTGGCTCCACACGGCGTTGGGGCCCTGCGCGCCGCCGCCGACCTCCTCACCCATGCCGGCGTGGACGATCTGGAAGTGGTCGATGTAGCCGTCCGGCTCGTTGAAGTCGCCGTCGCCGTCGTAGTCGTACCGGTCCCACGTGTCGAACGTGTCCAGGTACGCCTTGATCTCCGCGGGCGTCTTGCCGGCGGCCAGCTGATCATTCGTCCACACCTTGATGGCGTCGCTGATGAGCGGCCACACGGAGTTGGAGCAGTTGGAGCTGCCGCACAGGTTGTTGCCGTAGCGGGCGGAGTTGTACGGCACCTTCACCCACTCGGACACCGTGCCGGACACGGTGTAGCGGCCGGACGACGCGGCCTTGTAGTAGTTCGCCACCGAGTCCGCGCCCGGCGTCGTGTCGAAGTAGAGCTTCTCGAAGTGCTCGCGGTTGTAGTCCGGCTGCCAGATGGTGGTGTTGTTCACCGCGCGGTCCGGGGCCGGAATCTGGTTGTGCAGCGGGCCGGGGATGTTGCCGCCCGGGTTGGTGGCGGGGTTGCCGAACACCGGGTGGATCTGCGTGCCGTACTCCACCAGGATGACGAAGATGCGGTCCGTGCGCTCCAGCCCGAGCTCCACGAACTTGCCGTTCGCCAGCTTCTGCACCTTGCCGGGCTGACCGCGACCCTCCAGCCGCTCCCTCAGCGCCTGCGCCTTCAGCTCCTTCTGCTGCTCGCCCAGACGGTGGGGCAGGTCATCCGTGATGTCCTGGACCACCGACGAAGAGCGCAGCCCCGCCGACTTCTGGGTCGGGGCGATGTCCGGTTGCGGCTTCTCGTACCACGCACGCTCCGCGTAGGCGGATGGCGCGGCGAGTGCGAGCAGGCCAATGGCCAGCCAAGACGGGTTTTTCCGCATTGCCACTCCTTGGGGTCTGGTCAGACATCCCGGTGGGGTCCGGGAAGGCCCAGTTTCTAATGGAAGCCCTGCCCTTTTGGGAAGACCGGGTGGTTAAATTTTTCCTGCAAGGACGGAGTGGGTCATCCGTCGGCTGGCGGGCGAAAATTCAAGAATGGGTAGGAGGGGGCCGGGGGCGAGGGACTACGGTTCCGGTCCGTTATGGCGCGTTCACGTCCCGTGGATCCCCCGCTGCGGCGGGATGTCCGGCTCTTGGGCCGGCTCTTGGGTGAGGTGCTGGTGGAGCAGGAGGGCCAGGCCCTCTTCGACAAGGAGGAGGAGGTCCGCCAGCTGGCCATCCAGCGTCGGCGGGGGCCGGTGGCCGGACGACGCGCCGCGGCGGCGGAGCTGGCGGCGGTTTTGCGGCGGCTGCCGTCGGAGCAGGTGGAGCCGGTGCTGCGCGCCTTCTCCGTCTACTTCCAGCTGGTGAACCTGGCGGAGCAGCACCACCGCATCCGCCGCGCGCGGGCCCACGCGAGCCCCACCGCCACCCGGCCGCAGAAGGGGTCGTTGGAGGCCACACTGCTGACGCTGAAGGCCGCGGGCGTGAGCGCTGACAAGGTGCGTGAAGCGCTGGGGACGCTGAAGGTGACGCTCACGTTCACCGCGCACCCGACCCAGGCGGTGCGGCGCACGCTCTTGGAGAAGCTCTACCGGCTGGCGCAGCTGCTGGAGGAGCGCGACCGGTGCTCGCTCACGCCGCGCGAGGCCGCCGCGAACCTCACCGCGATGCGCGAGGAGATCACCGCGCTCTGGCAGACGGACGAACTGCGCCGCGCGCGCCCCACCGTGGGCGACGAGGTGAAGAACGTCCACTGGTACGTGGAGGAGATGCTGGCGGAGCCGGTGGCCCGGCTGCCGGAGGCGCTGGACTGGGCCTTCGAGCGCGCCTACGGCGAGCCCCTGGGCGCGCTGGACACGCCCGTGCGCGTGCACTCGTGGGTGGGCGGCGACATGGACGGCAACCCGCTGGTGACGCCGGAGGTGTTCGCGGACACGCTGCGCGCGCACCGCGCCCGGGGCCTGCGGTTGCTCTTGCGCGACGTGGAGCGGCTGGGCGGGATGCTGTCCCAGTCGGAGCGGCACGCGCGCCCCACCCAGGAGCTGGAGCGCTCCCTGGAGGAGGACGCGAAGGCGCTGCCGGACGTGGCGAAGCAGCAGGGCCCGCGCACGCTGGGCGAGCCGTGGCGCCGCAAGCTGCGCTTCATGGAGGAGCGGCTGACGCTGGCGCTGGAGCACGTGCTGGCGCGGCGAGAGGGGAGGGCGTCCACGCTGTCACCCGGGGCCTACCGCTCGCCGGAGGCGCTGCTGGAGGACCTGGCGGTGCTGGAGCGGTCGCTCTTCGCGGCGCGCGCGGAGCACGCGGGCCTGCGGGAGGTGCGCCGCATGTCCGAGCGCGTCCGCGCGCTGGGCCTGGGCCTGGGGGAGCTGGAGGTGCGCGCGCCCGCGGAGGACGCGGTGAGCGCGGCGGCGTCGTTTGACGGCGGCCCGGCCCCCACGGAGGGCGGGAAGCGGCTCTTGGAGGTGCTGGCGAAGCTGCGCGAAGGGCAGGACGAGGGCGGCGAGTCCGTCTGCCGCACGCTCATCCTCTCCATGGCCTCCACCGCGGAGGACGTGCTGGCCGCCTTCCGGTGCCTGAAGCACGCGGGGCTCTGGGACGAGGAGAGGCAGTGCGCCACCGTGGACGTGGCGCCGCTCTTCGAGCAGCTGGGCGCGCTGGATGGCGGGCCGGACGTGCTGCGCCAGCTCTTCGCCCACCCCGGGTACCGCCAGCACCTGAAGAGCCGCGGGGTGCAGGAGGTGATGGTGGGCTACAGCGACTCCGGCAAGGAGGTGGGCCTGCTCGCCGCGAGCGCCGCGCTGTACCGCGCCCAGGTGGCGCTCACGCAGGTGGCGGACGAGCACGACGTGCCCCTGCGCCTGTTCCACGGCCGCGGGGAGACGGTGGCGCGCGGCGGCGGCCCCGCGCAGACGGCCATCCTCGCGCTGCCGCCGGGCACCGTGGCCGGCGCCTACAAGGCCACCGAACAGGGCGAGGCGATGGACCACAAGTACGCGCGCCCGGAGCTCACCCAGCGCACGCTGGAGCTGGTGGTGGGCGGCGTGCTCCTGCACACGCTGGACGCGCAGCCGCGCCCGTCTCCGGAGGACGAGTCCACCTTCCGCGGCGCCTTCGACACGCTGGCGGAGGCCGGGCGCAAGGCGTACCGCGCGCTCGTCTGGGAGGACCCGCGCTTCGTGGAGTTCTTCATGCAGGGCACGCCGGTGGAGGAGATCTCCGCGCTGCCCATCGGCTCGCGCCCCAGCAAGCGCAAGGCGGGCGGACTGGAGACGCTGCGCGCCATCCCGTGGAGCTTCGCCTGGACGCAGACGCGCGCCATCCTCCCGGCCTGGTACGGCGTGGGCAGCGCGCTGGAGGAGTACGCGGCCACGCCCGGGGGCGCGGCGCTCCTGCAGCGCATGTACAAGGAGTGGCCCTTCTTCCACGCGGTCATCGACAACGTGACCATGGTGCTGGCCAAGACGGACATGGCCATCGCGGCGCGCTACGCGAAGCTCGCCCCCGCGTCCACGCGGCCCCTGTGGCTGCGCATCCAGCAGGAGCACTCGCGCACGCGCCGCGCGGTGAAGTCGCTCACCGGGGAGGCGAAGCTGCTCGACAACAACCCGCAGCTGCAGCGGAGCATCGCGCTGCGCAACCCCTACGTGGACCCCATGTCCTTCCTCCAGGTGGAGCTGCTCAAGCGCAAGCGGGACGGGGACGGCGAGTGCGACCGGCCGCTCCTGCTGGCGCTCAACGGCATCGCTGCGGGCATGCGGAACACCGGTTAGAGAAGGCACCATGGCCCAGGAGACGTTCGTCGTGGAGGAGACCAACCCCAAGCACGGCTTCGCGCGCGTGCGCCCGGAAGAGGGGCAGGGGGTGTTCCATACCGCCCTCTATCCGGATCCGGAGTTCAGCCACGCGCCGCCCTTCCAGCTGCGCAAGGGAGACCGCGTGACGGGCCTGCGCCGGGGCCAGACGGTGTCGGAGGTGTCCTGGCTCAAGCGCGTGGAGCCCCCCTGGGAGGAGGTGGAGCGCGTGGCGGAGCTGCTCGCGCTGCTGGAGCGCTGGGAGATCCGCGTGCCCCACGAGGCCCGCGTCCTGGCGGAGCACGCCTGGCGCGACAGCAAGGAGGATCCGCTGCGCGACGCGCTCCAGACGCAGCTGCCCACCTTCTTCGACCCGGAGGGCGCCCACCCCTTCGAGGACCCCTCGCTGCTGGAGCGGCTGTCCGCCGCCATGCAGCCGTACCTCCCGGGCTTCGCCATCCAGCCGGTGCAGGGCCAGCCCGCGGTGCGCGTGGAGCCCGGCGCCGTGGAGATTGCCGCGGGCGTGGGGAGCTGGGACAAGCCCCAGCCCACCTTCGCCCCGATGATCGCGGAGGTGAACGCGCGGCTCGCCGCAGCCGGTGCCCCCGTGCGCTGGGTGCCCACGCGCGAGGACTGGATGCTCGCGCCGCCGGCACTGGCCGCGCTCCTCCAGAAGCACGGCCTGTTGGAGGCCGCCGCGCCCCCTGCGTGAAGGGGGCCTCCCGCCGCACCGTGTCGGAAGACGGTGGGAGCTCAAAGGTTTGTCTGGTAAAGGACGGAGTCGCCCATGCGCCTTCGTTCCTCGACCTTCCTCCTCGTTGGTCTCATCGCCCTTGTCGGGCCCGCCTGTGCGCCGGAGCCCGAGCGCCGACTGAACGAGGCCGACCTTCCACGGCCCTCGGGACCGCACGTCACCATCGACGGGCACGCGCCGGACACGCACCGGCTGTTCGGCACGGTGGCGACCGACGCGGGCGGGGCCCGGGTGGAGGTGTACGAGGACGGGCGGTTCCTGGGGTACGCGGACCTGGACAGCGGCCGCTGGAGCCTGCCGTGGTGGCCGGGCCGGCGCGCGCTGACCGTGGAGGTGGTGGCGCGCGACAGGCAGGGCGCCGAGGCGCGGGCCCGCGTCGACTTCCAGCACCTGACGTTCGACGCGCAGCCGGGGCTCTATCAGCCGGAGACGCTGCTCGCGCTGCCCACGGCGCCGGGGCTGCGGACGTACTTCACGCAGGACGGCTCCACGCCCACGCGCGAGTCGCCGCGCTACTCAGGCCCCATCGCGCTGCTGCCGCGCTCCGTGCCGCCGGTGCGGTGGTCCTTCATCCCCACGACGGCGCCCTCCGCGGCGGAGGGCACGCGGTGGGTGGAGCCACGGGAGCAACCGCCGCAGGCCGCGGTGATTCGCTACCGGCAGTACGCGGGCACGGAGCCGGTGGGCCCGGTTCGCACGCGCACGTTCATCATCGGGCGGGCGCCGTCCACGCTGCCGGTGCTGTCGCTCGTCACGGACGCGGAGAACTTCTTCGGCCCGGAGAAGGGCATCTACGTGCCGGGCCTCCTGTCCGAGGCCGCGCCCGACGACTGGGAGGCGGCCAACTACCTGCAGGACGGCAAGGACTGGGAGCGCCCCGTCCACGTGGAGTGGTTCGAGGCCTCCGGCGACCGCGTGTTCGACCAGGACGCGGGCGTGCGCATCCACGGCTCCGGCAGCGCGGCGCTGCCGCAGAAGAGCCTGCGGCTGTACGCGAAGGAGGACTACGGCCCCAAGACGTTCGCGGGGGCGGTGTTCCCCGGCTCCCCGGTGACGGAGTTCACGCGGCTGCTGGTGCGCACGTCCGGGCAGGATCAGGGCGCCACCAAGCTGCGCGACTGCATGCTGCAGGGCCTCCTGGCCGAGACCCGGCTGGCGATCCAGGCCTGCCGCCCCACGCTGGTGTTCATCAACGGCGAGTACTGGGGCCTGCACGAAATGCGTGAGCGCCTGGACGAGTACTACCTGGCCTCCCACTACGGCGTGGACCGCAAGAAGGCCGTCATCCTGGAGCGCTTTGGGCTCGTGAGCGTGGGAGAGACCGAGGACGCGCAGCCCTACCAGGACCTCCTCGCCTACGTGGCGGCGCACGACCTGTCGGTGCCGGAGCACTACGCCTGGGTGCGCGAGCGGATGGACGTGGAGGACTTCATCGACTACCAGGTCGCGCAGCTCTACCTGGGCAACGCGGACTGGCCGGACAACAACGTGAAGTTCTGGCGGCTGCGCACGAAGAAGACCGTGCAGGACGCGCCCTACGGCCAGGACGGCCGTTGGCGCTGGCTCGTGTATGACCTGGACGCCGCCCTGAGCCAGGGCCCGGACTTCGACAGCCTGGGGCGCGTGCTGAACGACCCGCCGGAGGTGCCGGCCTGGTCCACCCAGCTTCTGCGGGCGCTGCTCCAGTCGCCGGAGTTCAAGGCCCGCTTCATCGAGCGCTTCCTCTGGCACATCGAGCACACCTTCGCGGCCGAGCGGGTGCTCCCGGCCCTGGACGCGGCGGTGGAGGGGCTGGAGCCGGAGATGCCCGGCCAGGTCGCCCGCTGGAGCCAGCCGGCCTCGATGGAGGCCTGGCGCGGGCACCTGCATGACTTCCGGGAGAGGCTGCGTCTGCGGCCGGCGTCCATGCGCCAGCTGCTGGAGAAGTACCTGGGGCCGCTGTCTCCGCGCGACCCCGAGGAGGGCGTCCTTCAGTAGCCGTAGCTGCCGCTGCGCACGTCCACGAGGCGGCCGTCGCGGAAGATGGCCACCTGCATCAGCCGGTGGGGACCGAAGTTGTAGGTCCACTCCTCCACCGTCGTGGACGTCGTGACCTCCGTGGAGGCCTCCTCGCGCTCCGAGTGGCCGCGGCCCGTGCTCACCTTGCTCTTGTTGGTCACGTACTCGGTCTTGCTCTGCCTCGTCACGGGCTCGCCGCACTTGGCCAGCGCGTCCGCCTGCGAGGCGCCCTCGGACACCAGCTTGTTGTCACAGCGCAGCGCAGACGCGTGGGCGAGCGTGGGCAGGGCGAGGCACGCGACGACGAGGGCGGCGGGAAGGGCGCGCATGGGAGGGCTCCGGGGAGTGGGGAAGGTCGGGAATACCGCCTGGACGCAGCGGCCCCGAAGCTATTCAAACCCTGCGAGCGTTTTCCGGACGGCCCGGCGCTACAGGCCCCCCTTCTCCTTGAGGACCCGGACCACCTCGTTCGCCATGACGCGGTGTCCCTCCGCGGAAGGGTGGATGCCGTCCACCTCCAGGCCGTCCTTGAAGAGGTCCGCGTTGCCCGGCTGGCGCATCACCGCCTCCAGGTCGATGACATCCGCGCGCGTCAGGCCGCGGACCCATTCGTTGAACGCGCGGCGCTGGGACTTCACCAGGTCGTAGCTGCCTTCGTTCGTCTTCTCCTTGGGCAGCAGCGTGCTCACCCACAGCCGGCACCTGGGCTGGAGCTGATCCAGGATCTGGGTCATCCGCTGCTCCAGCCTCTCCACCGTCATGTCGGAGGCGCCCAGGTCATTGGTGCCCAGGAGCACGATGCAGTCCGTCACGCCCTGGAGCGCCAGCACCTCCTGCGGCAGTTGGATGTTCGCGTCCCAGAAGCCCTGCCCGGACACGCCCGAGTTCACCACCGGCACGCCCAGCTGCTTCTCCACCAGGGCCGGCCACGCGTTGCGCGTGTCGTTGAAGGTGTCCATGTAGCCCTCGGTGATGCTGTCGCCGATGGCCACGAACGCCCGCCCCGGCGGGCCCTCCACGTCCACCGTGGCCACGCCCAGGGACTTCTGCCACGACGTGCCGCCCAGCGCGCCCTGCGTGGTCGCGTAGGAGCCGGCCTTCATCCAGCTGTCCGGGAACGCGTCGATCATGCTCTGGGCCACGGCGCCCTTCACCTCGAAGGTGAGGGCCAGCTCGTCGCGGAACGCCACCGGGAACGCGACCGGATCCGACGTCACCAGGGTGCGCGCGTTCGCGGTGAAGCCGGCCTGGCCGTTGAACGTGAGCGTCACCGGCGCGGACGCCAGCGCGCCGTTGGCGCCGGCCTTGGCCACGGTGGCCTTCTGCAGCGTCAGCGTGCCGTCCCCCGAACGGAAGGTGACGCGCACGCGGCCGCCCGCGCGTCCCACCGGCACCTTCAGCCGGTAGGTGGTGACGGTCCCCACGTTGTTGGAGAGCCGCAGCGCCTGGTGGAAGCCGGGCTGGAAGCGGGCAGGGGGAGGTGTCGCGGGCGGCGTGGCCTGGACCTGATGCCCGTCATGCAGCGTCAGCGTGGGAGCGGCCTCCACGGAGTCCGTGGGGGCCGGCGCCGTCACTTCCGCGTCCGTGTGGCCAGGCCGCGCCGGCTCGTCCGTCGCGCCGTCGTCCATGCTCCCACAGCCCGCCAGCAGGCCCAGGGCTCCAAAGCAGCCCCAGCGCAGCGCCTTCCTCAGCCCCATACCCACGACCTCCCGGCGCAAGACAATGTGCACGATGTCCACGCGTGGCGACCCGGGGATTCACGGCGCGCGCCAATCGCCGAGAACAGGGGGGCAGGCACGAATGACCCACGGCGCTCCCCACGCGGTGGCGGTCCGGGCCCCAGGAGGACCCGCGCGCGCGCCACCCCGGGAGGGACGCTTCCCCTGGATGGGAAATCCGTTGCTCTACGGGGCGCAGGCGCCCACGCCGCTGTTGTTGTTGATGGCCCGGCAGGTGGCGCCGTTCGCGCAGCCCGGCGAGCCCCCGGCCGTCCGGCACAGCGTGCGGCACGTGCCGTGGCCGTTGGTCATCACGCAGGTGCTGCCCGGTGAACACTGGTTGCTGAACTCGCACGCGGCGCCCTCCGCCAGCGTCCCCTGGCCCGCGCACACCGGGCCGTTGGAGGCCGGGTAGCAGCCCAGCGGGCTCTCGCAGTCCTGCGCGAACGGATCACAGCGCGCGGACGCGGGGCCGCACACCAGCGGCAGCTCGCGCGTGCCGGGCAGCCGCAGCACGGTGTTGCACTCGCCGGAGCCGCAGTCGCTCGTCGCGTGGCACAGCTTGCGGCAGAAGAAGGCCGCGCCGCCGTCGGCCTGCGACTCGTCCTTGCAGTAGAGGCCGGCCGCGCACGTGTCATAGGTCTGGCCCGGAGGCGAGTTGGCCAGGAGGCACGGCGCTCCTTCCGTGGCGGTGCCCGCCGCGACGCACTGGCGCTCGGTGCTTCCGCCGTCCAACCCCACGTAGGTGCAGCGCTGCCCGGACGGGCAGTCCTGGCGGACCACGTCGCAAGCGCCCGCGAAGCACTGGCTGCCCGTGCCTCCATCCGCCAGGTCCGTGTACAGGCAGTCCTGTCCCGCCGCGCAGCCCTCCTGCCTCGGGACGTTGCACGCGAAGTCGGATTTTCCGCCGCCGCCATCGCCAGCGTCGACAGTCCCGGAATCTCCGGCATCCGCGCCCGAATCCAGGGTCGTTCCCCCATCCGTTGGCGGTTGGACGGTCTTTCCGTCATCGCAGCCCGCCACCCACAGCCCCAGCATCAGGGCCCCACCCAACAACACGAGACGTGCACTCATCCGGAAACTCCTGGCATCAAATTGGCCTTGGACTTACACGAGCGTTTCCGTTGTCCGGGGGCTCTTGAACCGGGCCTGGAAACCAGCCGACACTTCGGGTCCGAGAACCGAGGGGGTCAGGGTGCGCATGAATACGAAGTTGGATGGGCCGGTGGAGCCAGACCCGTACATGAACCGTCGCGCCGACGAGCGCGTGGCGGCGCGGTTCGAGGTGCGCTTCGGTCAGGCGGAGGACGCGGCGAGAGCGCTGCGGGCCTACTCGCTGAATCTGTCCGCGGGGGGCCTGTGTCTGCGCACGCGCAAGTCCTACGACGTGGGCGCGCAGGTGCGTCTGGCCATGGTCATCGACGGGGAGGAGTTCCACCTCACGGGCATCGTCGCCTGGGTGCGCGACGAGGCGGAGGCCATCGGCGTGCGCTTCACCGACGTGAGCGAAGAGGACCACGAGCGCCTGCGCCGCGTCGTCGCGAGCTTCAAGCGCTGAGTCTTCCGAAGCACCTTCTTCCGCGGAGGCGCCCGGCCGGGATGCCGGGCCCTCGCGGCGGACCCTTCCGCTACCGCTGGGGCTCGTACTCCGCGTGGCGGAACACCCCGGAGTCACCTTCCACGTAGCCGCACGCCCGGTAGAAGGCGCGCGTCTCCTCGGTGACGTTGATGGGGGCGATGAGCTGCAGCTGCTTCACGCTCAGCACCTTGCCCCGCTGCGCCACCTGCGCGAGCAGCGCGCGGCCCACGCCCCGGCGGCGCCAGCCCTCGGACACGACGAGCTCGTCCACCGTGGCCACGCGCCCGCGCAGCCGCAGCTGCGGCCGGTGGGAGAAGGACACCATCCCCACCGCGCGGTCCTGCGGATCTCCCGCGACGAAGATTTCAATCTCTGGATGGCTGATGACCCAGTGCACCGTCTGCTGATCGGTGCCCTGGGGGTAGCCCAGCTCTCGCAGCAGCTGGGCCATGACCTCGGCGTCGCCGCGACGCGCGCGGCGGATCCGGAAGGCGTTGGCGTCTGGGGCGGGGGTCATGGTGCGTACGATGGGCTGGGACACGGAAGTTGCGATTCTAACGACTGGGCCGCCGGCCTCCAAAGAGGAACGGCGGCCCCCGTGGCTTTCTACGGTGTGGGTGGAACGCCGCGCGTTACGGCTGCTCGCGGCACAGCGTGCGCAGGGCGGTGGTGATGTCGTTCTGCTGCGGCACGGACGCCATCTCCAGCGCGTCCGCCAGGCCGATGCCCGGGACGAACTTGCCGGCCACCAGCCGCGGCGGCGCGAGCAGCGAGTAGAACAGCTCCTCCACGGTGCGCCGGACCAGGTGCTCGCCGAAGTTCGTCACCTCGGTGTCCTCGTTGACGAAGAGCACGCGGCCCGTCTTCTGGACGGAGGCCTTGATCATCTCCCAGTCGTACGGCCAGAGCGAGCGCATGTCGATGACCTCCACGCTCAGGCCTTCTTCCGCCAGCTGCGAGGCGGCCTTGATGCACAGGGGCATGGTGCGGCCGTAGCTCACCACCGTGGCCTGGGTGCCCTCGCGCACGAGCTTGCCCTTGCCAATGGGGATGGCGAACGCCTCCAGCGCGGGCCACTGGGGCTTCCACTGTGAGCGGTCCCCCAGGGGCGCGTCGATCATCTTCGACAGCGCGCGGTCGTCCTCGGGCTCGCCCGGGATGCGCTCGTCGCCCTTCACGCGCAGCAGCGCCTTGGGCTCCAGGAACATGACCGGGTTGGGGTCCTGGCACGCGGAGATGAGCAGGCCGTACGCGTCCAGCGGCGTGGAGGGCATCACCACCTTCCAGCCGGGGATGTGCGTCATCGTCGCGTCGAAGGAATGCGAGTGGTACAGCGACCCGCGGATGCCGCTGCCCACGGGCGTGCGCACCACCATGGGCAGCGCCCAGTCACCGTTGGTGGACCAGTGCGTGTTGCCCGCCAGCTTGAGCAGGTCGATGGTGTTGTAGATGTAGTCGCAGAACTGGATCTCCGCGACGGGGCGGTTGCCCGCCATCGCCAGGCCCATGGCCGCGCCGATGATGCCGCGCTCGTCCAGGGGGCTGTTCCACGCCGTCTTCAGGCCCTGGGTGCAGGTGAAGACGCCGCCCAGGGGGGCGCCCACGTCCTCGCCGAAGATGTCGGTGACGCCCAGATGCTCTTCCGCGTAGTGCAGGGCCATGCGGATGGCCTGTGCCATGTTCGCCATGGTTATTTCTTCTCCGCGTAGATGTGGTCCCAGATGGAGTCGCCGGAGGGCTGCGGCTCGTCGCGCACGGTGCGCGCCGCGGCGGCCAGCTCCTCCGTGTAGCGGTTGCGCGCCTCGTCCATCTGCTTGCGGTCGAGGATGCCTTCCTGCTCCAGCCGCGCCTCGAACAGGCGCAGGCAGTCCTGCTCCTCGTTCACGAAGTTGGCGCCGGACGCGGACGAGTGCCCGTACAGGCGCGACACCCGAGCCTCGATGAAGAACGGCTTGCGCTCCTTGCGCACGTAGTCCATCGCGGCCTGGAGCTCCTGGTAGGACTCCACCGGATCATTGCCGTTGATGGTCTTCGCCGGGATGTTGAAGGCGCGCGCGCGGTCGCTGATGTTCGTCTCGCCGTGCTGGCCGTCCGCCGTGGTGCTGATGCCCCACTTGTTGTTGGTGACGATGATCAGGATGGGCAGCGGGTTGGCGGGGCGGCTGCTCCAGACGAGGCAGCTGGCGAAATCGCCCTCGGCCGTGCCCGCGTCGCCGCCGGTGACGATGGTGATGCCGTCGCCGCCGTGGCGCTTCTGGGCCATGGCCGAGCCCGGCGCGATGGCGTACTGCACCTCGATGGGGGAGGTGATGGGCGCGATGTTCTTCGAGCGCCGGCTGAAGTGGCCCGCGAAGTTGCGGCCGCCGGAGTAGGGGTCCGTCGCCGTGTTCTTCATCTGCCGCAGCGCCCCGATGGGCTCCTCGCCCATGGCCAGCAGCGTGGCGGACTGGCGGTAGTGCGCGTGCAGGTAGTCGTAGGCCGGGCCCTCGCCGACCTTCATCAGCAGGCCGAGAGGGACGTTGAACGCCTCCTCACCGGGACCGCCGATCCAGAAGTAGCCGTGACCCTGTTTGTACATCTGGATCAGGCGCTCCTCCAGGACGCGCGCCTTCACCATCAGGTCATGGATGCGGATGAGCTGCTCTCGGGGCAGGGAGAGCGGCGCGGAGTTCTCTTTGATCAACCGGGGCCGTGACACGGGCGGAGGACCTCGAAGGGGAAAGGAAAGGGACGGCCCCTATACTCCGAACGGAGCCTCCCGGCTCAAGAACCCTGATGTCACGGGCGTTTGCCACCGCCATTTGGGCCCCGGGTGGCGCGACGCGGCAATGAGCGCAACTCATTCATGGCGCGCGACACGCTGCTTCCCGGGCCTGGGGAGGGCCCCTCCCGGCCCGGGGGAGCGCACGGCCGTTGGGAGGGCGGGGGAGGGGGCGCCCGCTGGGAATAGCCCGACAGGTGGTCTCCTCGCGTCAAACAGGAAGTGCGATAGAGTCCGCTTCGCCCCGACCGCGTTGCCACGCGGGCTCCCCCAGGTCTGCCTTTGTCCCGTACGAATCCGCGCCTCGACCCCGTACCCGAATCTCCTGATGCGCCCGACGCGGCGCCCGGCACCCCGCCTCCTCCACCGGAGTACACCGGGACGCATTCGCGGGAGCTCACCGCGCTGCGTGGGGAGAGCACGGCGACCCGGCTGACCGGAGCGCTGGGGCTGCCGCCCACGGAGCCCACGAGCACGGTCATCGCGCCCATGGAGGCGGGAGAGCTGCCCAACGTGGCGGCCATCCGCGGGATGCGGTTGGATCAGCTGCTGCTGCTCACCACGGGCGCGCTGGTCATCATCATCGTGGGCCTGCTGGCCGCGCTGTCCGCGAAGACGACGGAGGCGCAGCTCACCGCGACGTCGGACCGCTTCACCCAGCGGCTCCAGTCCCAGGCGCGCGAACTGGGCCAGACGGTGAGCCACACGCTGGCGCTCACCTCCGCCACCAGCCTTCGCGACAACAACTACGCGTTCCTCACGGAAGTGGCGCGCTCCATCATCGCGGACAACCGCAACATCCTGCGCGTGCAGATGTACGACGCGGACGGGCAGCTGGTGGCGGACAGCGACCCCAACGCCAGGCTGGGCGAGTCCTCCGGAGGCCGCACCGCGGAGCGCCGCTGGGCCAGCGCCTTCTTCCAGGGCCAGCCGGTCTTCGAGTTCCAGGAGCCGCTCGACTACGGCTCGCAGGGCGGCAAGGGCGTGGTCGTGATCAGCTACTCGCTGGAGGACCTGCAGAAGCAGCTGCACGAACTGGAGGAGACCAACCGCGCCGCCGTGCGCGCCAACACGCTGCGCATCGTCGGATTGGGCGTGGGCTTCGTGGTGCTGGCCGGCGTGCTGGCCGCCTTCCAGAGCCGCCGCATCACCAAGCCGCTGGGCGTGCTCACCCACCGCGTGATGCAGCTGGCCGCCGGTGACCTGGGCGCTCGCGCGGGCACCGCTCCGGGCGCGGGCCGCGAGGTGACGACGCTGGGCGTGGTGTTCAACCACATGGCCGAGCGCATCAAGGTCCTGCTGGAGGACGTGCGCGCCAAGGCGCAGCTGGAGCGCGAGGTGTCGCTCGCGCGCACGGTGCAGGAGACGCTCTTGCCGGGCCGCGAGGCCGTGACGGTGGGGCCGCTGCGGCTGGCCGGGCTCGTGGTGCCCGCGGACGCGTGCGGCGGTGACTGGTGGTTCCGCGCCGCGCTGGACGACCGGCGGGTGGTCATCGGCATCGGGGACGTGACGGGCCACGGTCTGTCCACGTCGCTGGTCGCCACCAGCGCCACCAGCGGCTTCGCCTCCGCCATGACGCTGCGCGAGCCGTCGCAGGTGCACGCGCAGATGCTGATCACCGCGCTCAACGTGACGCTGGCCAACGTGGGCCGCGGCGAGCACCAGATGTCCAGCGCGCTCGCGGTCATCGACGTGTACAGCGGCCAGATTGACTACGCGGCGGGCGCGCACCCGGCGGCGGCCGTCTACAACCGGAACACGCGGCAGATGGCGTCGCTGCCCGCGCGCGGTCCGCTGCTGGGCGCGAACGTGGCCTCGCAGTTCACGTCGCGCCAGACGCAGCTGAGCCCCGGCGACATCATCGTCTGGTACACGGACGGCCTCACCGAGGCGCGCGACGGCGCCAACCGCCTCTACGGCACGCAGCGGCTGGCCGCCGCCATCCAGGCCCACGCCCACCTCCCCGCCGACGCCTTGCGCGACGCACTCCTCGCGGACGTGCGCGCGTACAGCGCCGGCCAGCCCCAGCGCGACGACATCACCGTCATCGTCGCCGAATTCAGCTCCGCCCCCACGCCGTGACGAACCGCATGCGCCCATTCATCCGTTCCCCGCGCCGCGTCTCCACCGCGCTCGTCCTGCTGGCCACCCTGGCCGGCCCGCCGACGGCGCTCGCCCAGTTCCGCCCGCCGCCCGCCACCGAGGCGCAGCGCATGACGGAGCAGGGTGAACAGGCGCTCGTGTCCGCCAACGCCGCCGCCGCCAAGGGCGACAAGAAGGAGGCGGAGGAGAAGTTCAAGAAGGCGCTCAACCTCTTCGAGCAGGCGCTCACCCAGGAGCCGCAGTCCGTCTCCGCCGCCGCGGGCCTGGGCAGCGCCGCCAACGCGCTCCAGGACTTCCAGCGCACGGCCGCGCGCCTTCAGCCCGTGTTCGCGCAGAACCCGCAGGACCTGGCGCTCGCGTACCCGCTGGGCACCGCGTACTTCAAGCTGCGCCGCTTCCAGGAGGCCGTCCCGGTGCTGGAGCAGGTGGCCGCGGCGGATCAGCCGGACCACCTCATCGTCCACTACTACCTGGCCAGCTACTACCTGTACGCCCAGGACGGGAACCGGGCCGTGACGCGGCTGCAGCGCTACCTGGCGCTGCGCCCGGAGAAGCTCGCGGCCAACGACTTCCAGATCCACGAGCTGCTGGGCAAGGCGCACCTCCTGCGCCGGGATGCTGGCGCCGCGCGCGCCTCGTTCGAGAAGGCGCAGGCCGGCCGGGCGGAGTCCGCGACCGCGCAGATCGGCCTCGCGGCCGTGCTGGAGCTGGAGGGGCAGGTGGCGGAGGCCCGCGCGCTCCTCGAGCGGCTGGTGACGAAGTTCCCGCAGGTGGCGGAGCCGAAGGAGCGCCTCGCGCGCCTGTACCTCGCCGCGGGCGACGTGCCGCGCGCGGACATCCAGGCCACGGCCCTGATGAAGCTGGGCGCCACGCCCGCCGCGCACCTGCTGCTCGGCGACGTGCGGCTCGCGCAGAAGCAGCCCGCGCAGGCGGAGGCCGAGTTCCGCAAGGTGCTGGAGCTGCAGCCGGGCCTGCTGATGGGGCAGATCGCCGTGGGCAAGGCGCTCCAGGCGCAGTCCCGCCACGAGGAGGCCATCCAGTTCCTGGAGTCCGCGGTGAAGTCGGGCGGCGGCAGCCTGGAGCTGTGGGCGACGCTGGGCTCCGTCAACCGCCGCGCCGGCCGCTTCCAGCGCGCGGTGGAGGTGCACCGGCGCGTGGTGGAGATGGCCCCGCGCCAGGCGCTGGGCTGGATGCTGCTGGGCGCGGATCACTTCGCCACCGGCCAGTGGGATCAGTCCATCGAGGACTATGGCAGCGCGCTCCAGGTCGAACCGGGCCACCCCGGCGCGAAGCAGTGGCTGGCGCAGGCGCTGGCCCACCGCGCGAGGGAGCGCGCCGGCACGCAGCGCCTGGATGACGCCGTGCGCGACCTGCGCCGCGCGTATGACCTGGACCGCTCCGTGCCCATGGCCCGGCGGCTGGGCGCGGCGCTGCTGGACAGCCACCAGTACGCGGAGGCCCGCAAGGTGATGGAGGGCGCGGTGACGCTGCCGGGCGCGACCTGGCGCGAGCACCTGCTCCTGGGCTACGCGCGGCTGGGCAGCGGCGACGCGCAGGCCGCGCTCGCCGCCTTCACCCAGTCCGGTGAGGCCACGCAGGAGCCGGATCAGCGCGCGGAGGCGTCCGCGGGCGCCGCGCTCGCGGAGGTGGAGCTGGGCCAGGTGGACGCCGCCGTGCAGCGGCTGACGGACGCGGGCCCCTCCAAGACGGCCGCGAAGGTGGCGGAGGCGAACCTGCCCCGCGTGCTCGTGCGCCGCGCCCTGGCGAAGCTGGAGGTGGGCGACGCCGCCGCGGCGAACCGGGACCTGGACGCCGTGGACCGCCTGGGCACCGGCAAGGGCTCGGACCTGGCGAAGCTGGCCACCTTCGCGCGGGCGCTCACGCGCGCGGAGGAGGGGCGGTTCGCGGAGGCCACCGCGGGGCTCAAGCGCGCCCTCACCCCGGCGCCGGAGTGGGCGTGGCCCAACACGCGCACGCTCGCGGACGCGTATGTCCTCTACCGCCAGGGCAAGGTGGCGCCCGCGCGCAAGCTGCTCGCCACCGCCCAGAAGAAGCCCATGCCCGGACAGCCGAAGTGGATGGGTCACTTCACCGGCGCGCTGCTGCGGCGCGAGGCCGCCCTCGCCTACGCCTCCGGCAACATGAAGGCGTCGGAGAAGGCGCTGAAGGCCGCGCTCGCCGCGACGCCCGACGACGCGGTGGTGCAGCACAACCTGGCGTGCGTGGACTGGCGCCAGGGTGACACCGCGTCGGCGCTGGCCACGTGGAAGCGCCTGGAGACGTCCGTGCCCATCGCCTCGCTCAACCTGGGCATCGACGCGCAGGAGCGCCGGCACGAGCCCGCCGAGGCCGTGGACGCATGGCGGCGCTACCTGGTGTCCGCCTCGGGAGCCCGCGCCGCCCAGGTGCGTGAATGGAAGGACCGCCTGCAGGGCCTCTATGGACTGGGTGACGCGCAGGGCGCCACGCCGGCCACCGGGGTCGCGGAGGAGACGCCGTGAAGACGCCATCCCTTGTCGCGCGGTGGAGCGTCCTGCTCGCCGCCGTGTTGTTCGCCGTCGTCGTTGCCCGCCCCGCGTCCGCCGCGCCGAAGAAGGCCACGCTGGGGGTGTTCCTCGCCACCACGCTGTCGGACGGCCAGGAGCGCTTCCAGTACGCGGAAGCGCTCGCCCAGAAGCTGGAGGCCAGCCTGGGCCGCCCCGTCACCGGCAAGAGCTTCGGCCGCTACGAGGACTTCGCCAAGGCGGTGGGGGAGGGGCAGATCGACTTCGCCGTGGTGGACGGCTGGGCCGCGGTGCAACTGGGCGCCAAGGCGCAGCCCGTGGCGTACGCGCCGCGCGCCGGTGAGACGCAGCAGCGCTGGGCCATCATCTCCAGCCAGAAGGGCAGCGTGAAGGACCTCGCCGGCAAGCGGCTGGCGGTGGTCAAGGGCGCGGGTCCCGCGGATCCCAAGTTCGTCACCCACGTCGTGCTGGGCGGCGACCTGGATGCCCAGAAGCACTTCAAGCTGGTGCCGGTGCCCAACGTGGAGTCGGCCGTGAAGATGCTGGAGGCCAAGGGCGCGGAGGCCGCGCTCGTGCCCGTCTCGCACGTGCCCAAGGACCTGCGCGTCCTCTTCAAGAGCGCCCGGGTGCCCGGCGCCGTGCTGGTGGAGGTGAAGGGCGGGGCGGACGCGTTGTCCCAGTCCCTGTCCTCCGTCGGTGCGGTCGCTCCGTTCGACGCCTTCGCCCGCATCCAGGGCCACGAGTTCGAGGACTTCCGCAAGCTCGTCACCCAGGGGCCCCCGCGCCGTCAGCCCGTCCTCGCGGACGCGCCCGACCTGCGGGTGGAGACGCCCGTCCTGGTGCGGTCCGACTCGCTGGGTCCCGCGCTGCCTCCGTTCGCGGACGACCTGTCCGTCTCCGCTGAACAGCCGGATGACTGATTGCGCCGTGGGCTGATCAGCGCACGGCGCTCCCGTCGCCGTGCGCGTGTTTTGCCGCGATCGACAGCCATGACTTGGCCTAAGGCGAGTTATTGCGGTAATTTGAGAAGTCGAGCGGAACGCCATCGTTCAGGGGTGGAAACTCGACCCCCTGAGCGATTGCCAGTCGCACCGGCTCTGGCTCCTGGCGCAAGGACCGCGGACATCCCTGCTTCCCCCTCGTGGAATTGAGAACGATGGACTCGACTGAGTACGGTGGGCCGCGCACCAACGCGGTGAAGGGGTTTGCCGGGCGGCTGAGCGCGCGCGCATGCCTTACCCTGGTGGTCTGCGCGCTGTCCCTGTTCACGCTGGAGACGGCCCGGGCCCAGGAGGCCCAGGAGCCCGCCTCCAAGACGCGGACCAAGACGGCCCGCAAACGCGCGGCCACCCCCCCGGGCGCGAAGGCGGCCACCTCCCCGGGCGCGAAGACGGCGACTCCGGGGGCGAAGCCGCCGCGCGCCGCGAAGACGCGCCGGGGCGCGAAGACGCCGCCTCCGCCGGTGGAGCCGGAGTTCATTCCGGACGAGGCGCCCACCCAGCCGCAGGAGCCCGCGCTCGCCAACGAGCCGGCGCACACGCCGCCTCCGCCCCCGCTGGCCGGCCCCGGCCCGTCCGTGTCGGATCCGCTGCCCGTGGCCTCGCCCACGTCGCCCTATGACGGGCCGCTGACCACCGACGTTCCTTCCAACCCGCCGCCCGCGCTGGGCTCCGGCGCGGTGCTGCCGTCGTCGCAGCCGCGCGCGGCGACCAACGTCCCGGACCGCGCGCCCTTCACGGAGCCCACCCCGGACCGCGCGCTGCCGCCGCCCTCCAGCCTCTCCGGCCTGGACGGCCCGGACCTGGGCGGAGGCGACGACCTGGAGAAGAACATCAACATGGCGCTGAGCGAGGCCGTCGTCACCACGGCCTCCAAGCGCAGCCAGCGCATCTCCGACGTGCCCCTCACGGTGTCCTGGATTCCGGCGGAGGAGCTGGAGGGCACCGGCCAGTTCTCGCTCTGCGAGGCCATCCAGTACTTCCCGGGCATGGAGTGCCGCCGGGGCTCCATGCGCAAGGCGGCGGTGAGCGCGCGCGGCCTGGGCTCCAACTACCTGTCCAACCGGCTCCTGCTCCTCAAGGACGGCCGTCCCCTGACGGACCCCTGGACGGGCCAGTTCTACGCGGATGAGACGACGCCGCTCACCAACCTGAAGCAGGTGGAGGTGATTCGCGGCCCGGGTTCGTCGCTCTACGGCTCCAACGCCTTCAGCGGCGTCATCAACATCATCGAGCGCCAGCCCGGCGATCTCATCGCCAAGGGCCAGAACGTGGGCGCGGACGCGCGCATCCTCGCGGGCCAGGACAAGACCTGGCGCCTGCAGACCAACGTCGCCGGCCGCGGCGGCCCGGTGGAGGCGCTGCTCGGCTACTACGGGTTCGGCTCGGACGGCCCGCAGCTCTTCAACAACCCGCAGCTCAACCAGACGGACACCAACGAGGACTCGCTGGTCCACCAGGTGAACGGCAAGGTCCGCGTGGGCCCCCTTGCGCTGGACGCGGACTTCACCGACGGCAACATCGGCCGGCCCGGCGGTCAGAACATCTCCACCGTGGGCAACTGCGGCCGCTGCCACTACACCGCGCAGGACAACGAGCACGTCCAGAACCTCAACGCCGCCCTGCAGCTGGATCAGCAGGTGACGGACAACGTGCGCGTGTTCGCCCAGGGCTACGCGTTCTTCAAGCGCCGCAACGTGACGCTGGAGAACGAGATCACCGGCGCGCTGGAGGACACGCTCGGCAAGCGCAGCCGCCTGGGCGGCGAGGCGCGCGCGCTGTTCTCCCTGGACAAGCTGTCCGTCACCGTGGGCGGCGACATCAAGGCCGACCAGGTCAACAACCAGAACGTCCTCCCCGGCCTGACCCTGGACGACACGAAGCAGACCATCCTGGGCGGCTTCGTGGACGCGGAGTACCGCATCACGGACCGGCTGGTGGTGGGCGGCGGCGCCCGGTACGACAACTACCAGATCCCCTCCAAGGTCTGGTCGGAGCGCACGGATCAGATCTCCCCTCGCGCCAGCGTCGTGTTCCACGCCATCCCGGAGCTGCTCACGCTGCGCACCAACTACGGCCGCGCCTTCCGCGCGCCCACGCTGGCGGAGCTGGCCATCAACCAGCAGATGTACGCCGCGACGCTGCTGGGCAACCCGGCGCTGCGCGCGGAGACGCTGGACACGGTGGAGGCGGCCGTGGACTTCTGGCCCTTCGACCGCAAGGTGCGCCTGACGGGCACGGGCTTCTACAACCGCGCCCGGAACTTCATCAACCAGGAGCTCCTCTTCGGCTCCACCTCGCAGTTCCAGAACCTGGGCGACGCGCGCGTGGCGGGCTTCGAGGCGGAGGCCGCGGCGCAGGTGCCGTCCCTCAACTCGTCCTTCGACGTGGCCTACCAGTTCCTGGACGCCCAGGCGTTGCCGGTGGGCGGCGGGGCCAGCTACCCGCTGGACTACGCGCCCAGCCACCGCGTGTACCTGCGCGGCCGCACCAACATCGGCAAGTTCGCCTTCGTGGAGCTCTACGGCCTGTTCGTGGGCGCACGGTATGATCCGGGCTTCGTGGTGGATGAGAACGCCGGCACCACCACCCGCGTGAAGCTGCCCAGCTACATCACCGCGACCGCGCGCGTGGGCTTCAACGTCCACGAGCGCGTGGCGGTGTCCCTGTTGGGTACCAACCTCTTCAACGCGAAGTACGAGGAGTCCCACGGCTTCCCCGCCCCGCCGCTGGGCGTCTTCACCGAAGTCCGGCTCCACTACTAGGGCCTTGTTTGGAAACCGCTGCCGCCGTGAAGGATGCTCCCCTGAAGTTGACGCCGGACACGACGCTCACGCCGGAGGCGCTGGAGAAGGCCTCCGGGGTGCTGGCCCGTGATGGCCTGCAGTTGGGGAAGGGAGACGACGCGGCACCGCACCTGGTGCTGTTCGACGGGCGGTTCACCCCCGCCCACGCCGCGCTCCTGGAGCGCAGGCCCCCAGCGCTGCTCCTGGCCACCCGCGAGGGGGGCCAGCCGTCCGCCTGGGAGGCGCGCCTCTTGAGCGCGCTCTTGCGCGGCGAGCCCATGATTCCGCAGGAGGCCGCCACGTCCGTCACGTGGCTGGGCAGCGTGGCGGAGGTGACGGCCGTGGGCGAGCGCGTGGCGGAGGCCGTCCTCCAGGCCGGCGGCTCCAAGGGCGCGGCCGGCCGGGTGGCGGATGTCGTCCATGAGATTGGCGTGAACGCCCTGCTCGACGCTCCGGTGGACGGAAGCGGCGAGCCGAAGTACGCCCACCGGCGGGGGCAGGTGCAGGCGGTGGAGGAGGAGGACCGCTGCCTTTTGTCCTGGGCGGTGGTGGAGGGCCGCGCGTGGCTGGAGGCAACGGATCGCTTCGGCCGCATGCCGGTGTCACCGCTGGTGCGGGTGGTGAGGGCGTGGGGTGAGAAGGCGCAGGTGGATGCCTCGGGGGGTGGCGCGGGCCTGGGGCTGCGGCGCATCCTGGAGCACAGCGACGCGGTCGCCGTGCGGGTGACCCCGGGGAAGCGGACCCAGTTCACCTGTGGGGTGGACCTGGGGGATGCGCGCCGCCGGGCCGCGCAGCCCAAGTCGCTGCTGTTCTGTCTGGAACGAGGGTAGGCGGGTGGAGAGCCAAACTTCCAATGCCAGCATCACCTCCCTGCGCGTGGGCAGTCTGACCCACGTGCGCGTGGCCGGGGTGATCGACGAAACCTTCCCCCTCACGTCCACCTCCAAGGGCCTCCAGGGCCTGGTGGTGGTGGACCTGGGCCTGGTGGAGCGCATCAGCTCCTTCGGCGTGCGCCGGTGGATCGAGTTCGCCGGCCACCCGCCGCAGGGCGTGTCGGGGCTGTACGTCGTCAACGCGCCGCCGGTGGTGGTGGATCAGCTCAACATGGTGGAGGGCTTCGCGGGCGTCGCGCGCGTGCTCTCCATGCTGGCGCCGTACACGTGCCGCTTCTGCAAGGAGGACCGGCTGCGGCTGGTGCGCCTGGTGGAGGAGGCGAAGGTGCTGGAGCAGGGCGGAGCCCCGCCGCACCAGTGCCCGGTGTGCGCCCAGCCGCTGGAGTTCGCGGACGAGCCCACGGAGTTCTTCGACTTCGCGCGCCGCCAGCAGTTCTCCGCGGTGGACCCGGCGGTGCTGCGCTACCTGCGCTCGGGCATCCCGTCAGAGCCGTCCGAGCTCGCGTCGCACCTGAAGATCATCCAGGACGACATCACCTTCATCACCCTGGCCAGCACGCTCAAGGGCGACCTCAACGTGCGCCGGCTGGCGTCCGGCCTGGAGGGGCGCGTCGCCTTCGACTGCTGCCACGTGAGCGTGGTGGAGCCGGAGGCGCTGCCGCGCATCGAACAGGTGCTGGAGGTCGCGTCCCAGGGCGCCCAGGTGGTCCTCTGCCGCGTGCCGCCGCCGCTCCTGAGCGTCCTGGCGAAGTCCACCAAGGCGCTCCCGGCGAAGCTGGCCACGCTGTGGCTGCCGTGCGACTGCCGCAACTGCGGCCAGGTCACCCACCAGCGCATCCAGACCTCCGAGTACCTGGAGGTCCTTCGCGCCAAGGGCACCATGGAGCGCGTGTGCCCCGTCTGCGGCGGCACCGCCCGGGCCCCGGCGCTCGCGCAGTTCCAGGGGCTGCTCGCGCGCACGCCCCTCACCGACAAGCCGCTGGACGACATCGAGGCGCTGGAGCAGCGCGCGCTCAGCCAGTACCTCTTCGGCTCCACCAACCAGGACCCCGGCGCCCGGGGCACGTCGCCCACGGACACGCACAGCGGCGGCGCGCGGCTGCAGATCATCCGCCGGCTGGGGCAGGGCGGCATGGCGGAGGTCTTCCTCGCCAAGCAGCAGGGCGTGAAGGGCTTCGAGAAGTTCGTGGTGATGAAGAAGATTCTCGCGCAGTTCGCGGAGAATCCTGAGTTCGTCGACATGCTCTTCGCGGAGGCCCGCGCCAACGCGCGCCTCACGCACCCCAACGTCGTCCAGACCTTCGACGTGGGCGTGACGGACGGCGTGGCGTACATCCTGATGGAGTACGTGCGCGGCCCGGACCTCAAGCGCCTCATCACGGAGCTGCGCCGCAAGGGCATGGCGCTGCCGCTGGAGCACGCGCTGCGCATCGTGGCGGAGGTGGCCGCGGGCCTGCATTACGCGCACAGCTACGTGGACCCGTCCGGCACGGCGCACCCGGTGGTGCACCGCGACGTCAGTCCCCACAACGTGCTGGTGTCGCTGGACGGCGCCATCAAGCTGTCGGACTTCGGCATCGCCAAGGTGCAGGGCGAGGAGCACACGCAGGCGGGCGTCATCAAGGGAAAGATTTCGTACCTCTCCCCGGAGGCCGCCAGCGGCCGCCCGCTGGACTGGCGCAACGACGTGTTCGCGCTGGGCGTGGTGCTCTTCGAGCTGCTCACCGGCCAGCTGCCCTTCCGCCGGGACCACGACGCGGCGACGCTCGCGGCCATCGTGCGCGAGCCCGCGCCGGTGCCCTCGCAGCTGCGGCCCCACATTCCGCAGGACGTGTCGGACCTCATCCTGCGCGCGCTGGTGAAGGACCCGGCGCGGCGCACGCCCTCCGCCGCGGCGATGCGCGAGGAGATTGAAGCCGTCATCGCGCACCACCGGCTGTCCTCGTCGCCCGCGTCGGTGGCGCAGTTCTTCAAGGAGGCGCTGGGCGACCGGCTCACCGAGTACGCGCCGTCGTCCATCTCCGGCTCGGGGACGGGCTCCAACCCCCGTGCGCTGATGCCGGGGACGGGCTCGCACTCGCGCAACCTGGGGACGGGCTCGGGCTCGGGCAGCGACATGCGGGCCCCGTCGGACCTGTCCCGGCCGCCCGCGCGTGGCGGTTCCGGCAGCATGCCCCGGATGGAGCCGCCCCCGGTGGCCGCTCCGCCGGAGCCCGCCGACCGTGGCACGGAGGTCGTCTCCGTCGCCGACCCCACGCGTCCCCCGGCCGCGCCGCCCGTGGCCGCGCCCGCGCAGCGTCCCTCGCGCCCGGCCGCGCCCGCGCCCGGGTCGTCGCTGCCGCCGCCCACCGCCGTGCGGCCGGCCGCCTCCGCCAACGTGCCCACGCGCGTGGGGCCTCCGCCGCAGCGTCCGTCGGTGTCGGTGCCCTCCGTCGCGCCCCTGACCTCGGCCCCTCCGCCGCCGCCCCCCGCGGCCATGTCCGTGCAGCCTGGCGGCACCCACGCGCAATACGCGGCGCCTCCCGCGCCTCAGCCGGGGACCCCTTCGCCGCCGCCGACGGGCACCCACGCGGCCTATCCTCCGCCGGGGGCCGCTCCGCCGCAGCCCGTGGCCGCTCCGCCGCTCCCGCCGGTGACCCCCATCGCGACGCCCGTGCGCCCTCCGGTGGCGCCCGTGGCCGCGCCGCCGGCCCCCGTCCACGCGGTGGCGTCCACGGCCCAGGCCCCCGCCGCCACGGCGGGCGGGAAGGGGCTCACGCCCGGTCAGCGCAAGGGGCTCATCGTGGGCGGTGTGGGCCTGGTGCTCGCGGGGCTCGCGCTGGTGTTCCTCCTGCCCAAGGGCGGTGTGGAGGTGCGCAACGCCCAGGAGGGCGAGCGCGTCTACCTGTCCGGCGTCCTGCTGGATCCGAACTCCGGTCTGCCGGAGGACCCCTCGGGCTGGCTCGTCTCCACCGCGGTGGACGGCAAGCTGCACCGCTTCGGCAAGGTGCCCAAGTCAGAGCACATCGACCTGCGCACGCTCGCGGACGCCGCGCCCCAGGCGGATGCCCGGGGCACGCTCAGCGTCACCGGCGCCCAGGGGTGCCGCGTGTCACTGGGCTCGCAGGTGCTGGAGGGCCAGACGCCGCTGTCCAGCCAGATGCCCGCGGGGCGCGAGTTCGAGGTGCGCGTCACCTGCGGCGGCAAGCCGGACGTCGTCCGCTGGGTGATGGCCGTGCCCGGCCAGGGCGTCGCGCTGGACGTGCCCTGAGCCGGACGGAATGACACGGGTTGGGAGCCGCCCTGGGACAGGGCGGCTCTCCTGCCCGGAAGGCATGCGGCCTACAGCTTCTTGTACAAGAAGTCCTTGTAGGTGCCGTAGCCGGGCAGGTCGTCGCCAATGGAGCCGTCCAGCTTCGCCCGGACGGTGAGGGTGCCGTCCTTCAGCTCCAGCGTGTAGCCCGGCGCCTCCTGGTGAACGAGGTGGACCCGCTGGAGCCCCTCCCGCACGGCCTGCTTTCCAATGGCATCGCCGCAGACGCGCCTCATGTCGTCGATGAGCCGGTCGAAGATGCCATGGGACAGCCATTGGATGGCGGCCACCGTGGTGAAGCTCTCCTCGTCGAGCGTGACCTGGAGGTCCGCCCCGCGCGCGGCCTCCTTCAGCTCCGCCAGCTTCGCTGGGAGGGTGTCCTGTTTGAACGCGGCCAGTTCCTGACGTTCGGCGAGCCCCATGGTGTCGTGCTCCGATTCCTTCGCGGGCAGCCGTGCCCGGAGTCGTGGGAAACGTCGTGGACCGACTGCCCATGTGTCAACGGCCGCACTCGCGTTTCAGTCATGGGTGCCGACGTGCAGGTCGCCGTGGCGGGCACAGACCCAGTGGAAGGCGCACGAGCACGGCTCCGCGCGGGCATGCGTGCAGCAGCGGCCCCCGAAGTCCTCCGGCAGGGCGTCGCGCTCGGGAGGGGGCGGGTCCGGCAGCTCCCGCAGCTCGCCCCCGTCGAACACCTCTCTGGCGGTGCCACGGCGCTCACAACCTCCACAGGCGTCCAACATGGGCGGCCTCCTCGCTTGGTTGTGCCGAAGGTAGAGGAGGGGTCCGACATCACGGGTCGTGCAGCCCGCGTCTGGCGCCCCGGGCGGAGGGAAGCGACGGTCAGGTGACGCTCGCGTCACGCACCTTCCACGGGTGGACGGGAGCGGGGACGCCCGGAGGTTCGTGATCCCTTGCCGCGTTGGCCGGGCATTCGCATGGAACAGGGGCACACGTAGTTCCGGTCTTTCGTGGAGGACGCAGTCATGCGCAGACACCGCCGCATCATCGGAGTGTTCGGCTCCGGCAGGGCGACACACGAGGAGTGGGTCGTTCCCCTGGCGCGGTGGATCGCCGAGGCCGGCTTCGACCTGCTCACCGGCGCGGGCGGCGGCGTCATGAGCGCCGCGGCGGGGGCCTTCGTGCAGGTGGAGGGACGGCGGGGGGCGGCCATCGGCATCATCCCCGGCACCGTGGGGGCGGACGGCCGCTACCAGCCCCGGCCCGGCTACCCGAACACGGACATCGAGATCCCCATCTACACGCACCTGCCGCTCAGCGGGGAGCAGGGCACGGACCCCATGAGCCGCAACCACATCAACGTGCTGACGCCGCACGCGCTGGTGGCGCTGCCCGGAGGGGCCGGCACCGTCGCGGAGGCCGTCCTGGCGCTGCGCTATGGCAAGCCGCTCATCCTGCACGGGCCACCGGAGGTGTTCCGGCGCTTCCCGGCCGAGGCCGAGCGCACCACCTCCCTGGAGCGGGTGGCCGAGTTCCTCCTCGCCGCCACGCGCTAGGCGGCGGGCGGGCTGGAGGCGCGGGTGGGGAGGGGGGAAGGCACCCCACGGGGTCGGAAAAGATTCTAGGATGGACGGCGTGGGGTTGGGCCGCGCCCGGCGGGGAGCACACCCGGCCCCAGCCACGTCCGCCATCATGATCAACCCCGACTATCCGCTGGCCAGCTGGTTCCTCGCGGTCTCCACCTCGGTCTTCCTGGTCGTCTACGCGCTGCCGCTGATGTTCATGCCGCTGCGCTGGGCGCGGTGGTTCGGGTGGGAGCTGCCCACGGGCAACAATGACCTGACGGTCTACTTCGCGCGCTGCCTGGGCGGCCTGGCGCTGTCCGTCATCATCGCGGTGGTGCAGTTCATCCCGGACCCCAAGAGCCACCTGGTCATCTTCGAGCTCATCGGCCTCATTGGCGGCATCATGACGGCGGTGCACATCTGGGGCGCGGTGATGAAGCAGCAGCCCTGGCTGGAGACGGCGGAGATCCCCCTCTACGGCGTCATGTGCCTGGGCGCCCTCTACCTGCGCTACGCCAACCTGGCCTGAGCGGAAAGCCCCCGAGGATGTCCTCCCCGCAGCCCATCGATCCCGCCGTCGCGATGCTGGCGCCCTACATGCCGGCGGCCATCCTCGCGCGGCTCCAGCGCCACGAGGCGGACGCGCTGCCTCGGACCGAAGGCGTGCGGGGCGCCATCCTGCTCCTGGACATCGCGGGCTTCACGCCCATCGTGGTGGGGCTGAGCGGCGCGGGGCCACGCGGCATCGACGCGCTCCAGCGCCTGCTGACGAACTACTACACGGAGATGATCGACGTGGTCCGAGACCACGGCGGGGACATCTACCAGTTCGCCGGCGACTCCATCCTCGCGTGCTTCGAGGCCGAGCCCGAGGAGGCGGACGCGGACGTGGTGCAGCGCGCGGCGGTGTGCGCGCTGCACGTGCAGCGCAGGCTCGCGCGCTTCGCCCGGCTGGAGCTGTTGGGGCAGCGCTTCGGCGTGTCGTCGCGCATCGGCATCGGGTTCGGTGAGGCCACGCGCATCGTGATGGGCGCCACCGGCCTGTGGATGCACCCGGCGCTCGTGGGCGAGCCGCTGGCGCAGGCGGTGGCCGCGGAGAAGCAGGCCGCCGTGTCGGAGGTCGTGCTGAGCCCCCGCGCCTGGGCGGCCCTGCCGGAGGCCGTGCGCAGGGGCGAGCCCCGCGAGGGCGGCAACCACCGGCTGGCGGCGGACGCGCGGCTGGAGTCGGTGAGGCGCCCGCTGCCCGCGCCCACGGGCGGAGCGGAGTTGGTGGGCCGGTGCGCGCTGCTCCTGCACCCGGTGCTCTTCACGAAGATCACCACCGCGCACCAGGAGTTCGCGGGCGACTTCCGCGACGTCACCTGCTTCTTCGTGCGCTTCACGCACGCGCGGGCGGACGCGGATCCGGACGCCTTCACCCGCGACCTCAACGCCTATTACGAATACGTCCAGCGCGAGAGCGCCCACCACGGCGGCGTGCTGCTGATGACGGACTTCACGGACAAGGGCAACGTGCTCTACGTCCTCTTCGGCGCGCCCACCGCCCAGCAGAACAAGGAGGTGCTGGCGTGCCGGCTGGCCTGCAAGCTGCTCAAGGCCCGCGAGCAGTTCCCCTTCCTGGATGAGCTGCAGATCGGCATCGCCACCGGCCACGCCTACTGCGGGGACATGGGCTCGCCCACGCGCAAGGGGTACTCGGCGCTGGGCGAGGTGGTGAACATCGCCGCGCGCCTGATGACGCACGGCGGACGCCAGGGCGGCGTGCACCTGTGCTCCCACACCCAGGCGAGATCACAGCAGGGCGGCTTCGCCACCGAGTTCGTGGAGGACGCGAAGCTGAAGGGCGTCTCGCGCTCGGTGCCGGTGTACCGGCTCTCGGGCGAGACGCGCCGCAGCCTCTTCATCAAGGGCCGGGGTGACATCATCGGCCGTGGCCGCGAGCTCGACATGCTGCGCGAGTCGCTCGACGCGGCCTTCGCGGGCCAGGGCCGCGTGTGCATGGTGTCCGGAGAGGCGGGCATCGGCAAGTCGCGCCTGGGCGCGCGCGTGCTGGAGGACGCGGAGGAGGGCGGCGCGCGGGCGCTGTACGGCGTCTGCTACTCCTACGAGGCCTTCACCCCGTTCTTCCCCTGGAAGGAGGTGCTCCTCCAGGCGTTCGGGCTGCTCGACTCGGATGACACCGAGGCGCAGCTGACGCGCCTGCGCCAGGGGCTGGACGGGCTGGAGGACGTGGGGCCGGAGTGGATCCCCGTGGTCGCGGGCATCCTCGGCATGTCCCTGGAGGAGACGTCCACCACGGCGCGGATGGACGCGCGGCGCAGGCAGCAGAAGGTGTTCCAGATCGTCTTCCAGCTGCTGGAGAAGCTCAGCCGCTCGCAGCCGGTGCTGCTCTTCTTCGAGGACCTGCACTGGGCGGACTACATCTCCCTGGACCTGCTGCAGTACGTGGCGGGGCGCGTGGGCTCGCACCGCATCATGGTGCTGGCGACGATGCGCCCGGGAGAGCAGCTCAAGGGCCTGCGCGAGCTGCCGGAGTTCCGTCCGGTGGACCTGGTGAGCCTGGACGACGCGGACACGCGGGCGCTCTTGCGCGTGCACCTGCGCCTGTCGCCGCCGGACGTGGCGCTGGAGGACCGGCTGCTCGCGAAGGTGCAGGGCAACCCGTTCTTCATCGAATCCATCGTGGAGGGGCTGGCGGAGCAGGGCTACCTGGGGCCGGTGGAGCCCGGCGCCTCGCGGATGGAGCTGAAGCGGGGCCTGCAGGACCTCCTCCTCCCGGACTCCATCCAGGACGTGGTGCTGTCGCGCATCGACCTGCTCAGCGAGACGGAGAAGCTGGTGGTGAAGGTGGCGTCCGTCATCGGGCGCATCTTCACGCTGGATGGCGTGGCGGCGCTGGTGCCCACCCTGGGCCACCGCGTCCTGCGCGAGGCCATGGACACGCTCCAGCGCCTGGGCCTCATCCTCCTGGAGACGGAGGAGCCGTACACCTGCCTCTTCAAGCACATCGTCATCCGCGACGTGGCCTACAACACGCTGCTGGTGTCGGCGCGCGAGGACCTGCACCGCCGGCTCGCGCGCTACCTGGAGGTCCGCGCCAGCGACAACCTCGCGGGCTCCGCGGGGCTGCTCGCGTTCCACTTCCTCGCGGGCAACGTGGAGGACAAGGGCCTGGAGTACACGCTGATGGCGGCCCGCAGCGCGCGGGCGCAGTACGCGAACGATGACGCGCTCTACCACTACAACCGCGGCCTGGAGCTCCTGGGCACCGTCGTCCCGGTGGACCCGGAGGTGACGCTGCTGCAGACGCGCCGGGTGATGCAGGAGCTGGCGGAGACGCTGCTGCAGGCGGGCCACTACGCCAACGCCATCCTGATGTTCGAGCAGTGCCTGGTGGACGAGGAGGAGGTCCAGCGCCAGGCGGAGCTGCACCTGGGGCTGGGCCGCGCGCACCAGGAGAAGGGCGAGTCCGCGCTCGCCACGCAGCACCTGGAGAAGTCGCTGGTGCTGCGGGGGCGCAGCCTTCCGGGGAGCCTGCCCGCGCTGGGGCTGCGCACGCTGGCGAACCTGCTGCTGCGGGGGCTCGCGTCGCTGCTGCCGTTCATCCTGCGGCCGCTGCCGGCGGCGCGGCTGGGCAACTACCTGCAGCAGCTGTCCACGCTCAACTCGCTCATCCGCATCTACTACTTCGCGGACATCACCAAGCTCACCTGGGCGACGCTGGTGTCCACCAACATGGCGGAGCGCTCGCGCAACGACTACGCCATCAGCCTGGCGCGCGGCTACTACGGCACGCTGCTGTTCGGCGCGGGCCTGCTCAAGCGCGCGCGCTACCACTGTGAGAAGGCGCTGGAGTACGCGCGGCGCTCCAAGGACCCGGTGGCGGAGGGGCTCGCGCTCAGCCGCCTGGGCATCCAGGCCTTCTTCGCCAACGAGCTGCAGCGCGCGCGGGAGTTCCAGGAGGAGGCCGTCTCCACGCTGCGCCAGGTGGGCGAGCGCTGGGAGCGCCAGACGTCCCTGATGATGCAGGCCACGGGCGAGTTCCTCCACTCGCGCTTCCGCGCCGCCGTCGCGCTCTACGAGCAGATGGGCGCCATTGGCGAGGAGCTCAACGCGCTGATGCACCAGGGCTGGGCGCACTCGTGGGCGCCCATGTGCCGCTACCTGCTGGGCGAAGGGGACGTGGGCGAACTGTGCGCGGAGCTGGAGCAGGGCCTGCGCATCAGCGTGGAGGTGGCGGACCTGGCCAACCAGTGCGCCAGCCTCAACCACCTGGCCAACGTCACGGTGCGCGAGCACCAGGTGGAGGAGGCGGCGCTCGTCGCGGTGCGCTGCTTCAAGAGCATCTGGAGCTACCAGGTGATGGTGCCCTTCCTCCAGGTGGGGCTGGTGGACGCGGCGGAGGCGGCCCTCTTCGCGCTGGAGGAGGGCGCCACGGTGGTGCCGCGCAGGAAGCTGTCGAGGATCGTCCGGCTGTCCTGCATCAAGGCGCGCCTCATCGCCCGGCTCTACCCGTACCTGAAGGGCCCGGCGCTGCGCGTGACGGCGCGCTCGCTGGCGCTGCGCAAGGGGCCGAAGGCCGCGGAGCCGGTGTTCCTGGAGGCCATCGCCGTCCTGGAGAGGAGCCCCAACCGCTGGGAGACGGGCGTGGCCTACTTCGACGCGGCGGTGGCCCTGCCGCACCGGCGCGAGGCCTTCCTCGCCCGTGCGCGCGCCATCTTCACGGAGGTGGAGGCCCGCGCGGAGCTGCGGCGCATGGACCGCTTCGAGTCCACCCTGCGGGCCCCACCCAGCCCGGCGTTCGCGCCGCCCCCGGCCCGTGACGCGCGCGTGATGTGACGCGGGGCGCGCCGGGCGCATTCCTTGTCCCGTCAGGCGGGCCCCCTAGACTGCGGGCCTCATCCTCGACGCAGCATCGAGCACATGAACACCGCGCCGCTCCGCTTCCAGCTCAGTCCCGTCATCGTCGGTTACATGGTCGTGGTCCACGGGCTGGCCGCGCTCGCGTTCTTCCTGCCCTGGCCGCCGTACGCGCTGCCGGTGGCGCTGGCCGTGTACGTGTCCATTGGCCTGGGCACGACGGTGGGGCTGCACCGGCTGCTGTGCCACCGCGCCTTCGCGTGCCCCCGCTGGGTGGAGTACGCGCTGGTCACGGTGGCCATGCTCACCGCCCAGGGCAGCCCGCTGCTGTGGGCCGCCAACCACCGGCTGCACCACGCGAATGCGGACGCGGAAGGGGACGTGCACTCGCCGGTGCACGGCTTCTGGTACGCGCACATGGGGTGGATCCTCAACGAGGCCTCCACGGAGGAGGACGGCTGGCGCACCTGGTGCCGCGACATGGCCCATGATCGCTACTACCACTGGCTCCTGCGCTACCGCATCGCGCCGCAGGTGCTGGCGGTGCTCTTCGTGGGGCTGACGTTCGGCTGGCGCGCGGTGCCCGCGTACTTCTTCCTCCCGGTGGTGTGCTGGATGCAGAGCACCTACGCGGTGAACTCCGTGTGCCACGCGGCGTTCGGTCAGCGCGCCCACGACACGCGCGACCACAGCCGCAACGTGTGGTGGGTGAGCGTGCTCGCATTGGGCGAGGGCTGGCACAACAACCACCACGCCTTCCCCGCGTCCGCGCGGCACGGGTGGGTGTGGTGGCAGTGGGACCCGGGCTGGCTCTTCATCCGCGCGCTCCAGGTCCTGGGGCTGGCGTGGGACGTGCGCCTGCCATCCCGGCTCAGGTCAGGACCTGCGGCGTGAGCCCCAGCGCGGGCATCCGCTCCGCGTCCCAGGCTTCAAGGGCATCCAACCCGGCGATGTAGCGGCGCGCCGGGTTCTTCACCGGGTTGCGGATGCTGACGATTTCGGGCCCGGAGAAGAGGATGGTCGTCTTGTAGCGGGGCAGGTCGCTCATCATCAGCTTGGACGCGTAGTGCCGGGCGATGTTGGGCAGGCTCCCCAGCGTGCGGCACAGCCGCTGGAAGTGCTCCACCACCTCGGATGCGTGCAGGTTCTTGGGCCGGTGGCACAGCGTGTAGCCGTCGTAGTCGCGGCTGGTGGTGCCGGGCAGCAGCCGGTCCTCCGCCTTCAGCTCGCGGAAGAAGGGCGTCTCCGGGTAGGGGCACACGATGCCCAGGAACGTGACGGAGAAGTACTTCAGGTCCGCCAGGTAGTCCGGCAGCCGGTGCAGGTATTCGTTGGTGTCGCCGTCCGAGCCGACGATGAGCCCGAAGGACAGGAGGATGCCGGCGGAGAAGACGCGGCGGATGACGGCGTCCACCTCCGACAGCTTGTTCTGCCCCTTGTTCATCGCCTTGAGCGAGTCCGGGTTGAGCGACTCCAGGCCGGTGTAGACGTAGCGGCAGCCCGCCTTCGCCATCAGCTTCACCAGCGACTCGTCCTTCAGCACGTTGAAGGTGAGGGCGCAGCCCCAGGTCTTCTTCAGGGGGATCAACGCTTCGCACAGCGCGCGCAGGTACTTGGGAGAACCGCCCAGGTTGTTGTCCAGGAAGACGAACGCGTCTCCCATCAGCCCCAGGAAGTTCGGGTTCCAGCGCATGCGCGTCTGGATTTCATCGATGACCTCCGGGATGGGCCGGAAGCGGTAGCGCTCGTGGCCGGTGAGCACGCAGAAGTTGCACGTGAAGGGGCAGCCGCGCGACGCCTCGATGCCCGGCAGGCGCACCTTGTTGTGCGTGAAGTCGATGAGCTCGTAGCGGTACGGCTTGATGGCCGCGGCGCCCTGCGAGGGAAGGCTGTAGCGGGGCTTGAGCTCCCCCTTCTCGAAGTCCGCGATGAGCGCGGGCACGTTGGACTCCGGCTCCCCGGTGATGACCGCGTCGAAGTACTTCGCCGCGTCATCGGGGAAGTGGCTCGCGTGCCGGCCGCCCGCCACCGTCGTCATGCCGCGCTGACGGAAGAGGGTGGAGAGCACCTTGGTGTGCTCGTAATACGAGTGCAGGTACGAGAAGAAGACCAGGTCCCAGTGCCGGTCCAGCGGGAGGTCCGCCTCCTTCTCGTTGAAGATCTCCACCTCCGCGTGCTCCGGACACAGGCCCGCGATGAGCTCCGGCACGGAGGACTGCATGATGGAGGGTTCCTTGATCCGCAGGCGGGTCGGATGGGTGTACGTGGCGATGATGGCGATGCGCATGCGTGCGGGCCCGGAAACGGCGCGGATGAAAGGCCATGCGCGCGCATTCTTGTTTTCACCTGCCGGGCCGCGTCCCCCTTCGTCCGCCGAGGATCACCCGGAGTCCGGGCGGTGGCAAAGGATCTCCGTCGCGCGCGCCGCACCCCGCGTGCTTCCGGTGTCAGCGGACGACCTGGGGGGACCTATCTCGTGTGGGGGGCCTGCTGATAGATCTTTGAAACATGGATACCTCTCCTCCGCCAGCCACCCCGGGTTGGCCGTTTAAACGTTACTTCTGGATTTCCATCGTGTTCGCGGTGGCGCTGGGCGCGTTGGCGTTGCGCTCGGGTTTCATGCCGGATGACTTCATCTGGCTGGGTGTCTGGGACCACATTCCGCCGCCCGCGCCGCTGGGCAACACGCCGCTGGACGTCTACCGCACCGCCACCGGCATCCCGGAGCACACGCTGAAGCTGGCGCACGTGGGCGTCTTCCCGTGGTGGGTGGAGCCCACGGTCCGCGTCTCGTTCTTCCGGCCCCTGGGCAGCCTGCTCTACGGACTGGATCACCTGCTCTACAACCGCGTCGCGGTGGCCTATCAGCTCCACTCGGTGCTCTGGTACGTGGGGCTGGTGGCGCTGGCGGGCGTGCTGCTCAAGCGCGTGCTGCCCACGGCGGTGGCGGGCGTGGCGATGTTCCTCTTCGCCATCTGGGGCTCGCACGCGGCGGTGCTGGGCTGGCTGTCCTACCGCAGCGTGGTGATGTCGTTGATGTTCGGCGTCCTCGGCCTCTTCTTCCACATCCAGTGGCGGGAGCAGGGGCGCAGGAACGCGCTGGTGGGGGCGCTCGTGTCCTTCGCGCTCGCGCTCCTGTGCGGCGAGACCATGGTCATCCTCAGCCCGTACGTGCTGGCCTACGAGTTCTTCTCCGGGCCGGGGGCGGCGAAGGACAAGCTCAGGGGGCTCCTCCCCTTTGGCGTGCTGATGGCCATCTACTTCGTGGCCTACCGGGCCATGGGCTACGGCGCGGGCGGCTCGGACATGTACCTGGACGCCCTGGGGACGCCCGTGGCGTGGTTCCAGGCGATGCTCGGGCGCGTCCCGGCCGCCATCGCGGGCCTGACGCTGAACGCGCCTCCGGACTTCATCTTCGACCAGTCCCTGGTGCCCCTGTTCACCCTCCTGGGCGCGGTGGGCCTGACGCTGTTCGCGCTGCTCGTGTGGGGCGTGTGGCCCCGGCTGGAGGCCTCGGAGCGGCGCACGGTGGGGTGGATGCTGACGGGCGCGTTCGTGTCCACGTGGCTGTCCAACTCCGCCTTCGCGGGCTCGCGCACGCTCATCGTGCCCAGCCTGGGCATGGCGGCGGCCCTGGCCGTGGTGCTGCGCCACGCGTGGACGGGCCGGGCGCTCAAGCCCCGCGCGGGCGCGGTGCTGGCCGGCGCGGCGGTGATGGCGGTCATCCACGTCGTGGGCTCGCCCTACATCTGGTGGCAGACCATGGACCAGTACTCCCAGGCGGACGCGCTCATGGGGCGCGTGGAGGCGCGCTACAAGGAGGCCTTTGACCAGGAGAAGCTGCCCAACCAGCGCGTGGTGGTGCTCAACGCCCCCAACGGCATCATCGGCATCTACGGCTCGGTGCGGTGGTGGTCCTCGGGCCTGACGCTGCCGAAGGCCTGGTGGGTGCTGTCCTATTCGCTCCACGAGCAGAAGGTGACGCGCACCGGCCCCAACTCGCTGGAGCTGGCGCTCACCAAGGGCGGCCACTTCCTGGACTCCGTGGAGGAGCGCATCCACCGCGCCGCGCGCCACCCGGTGCACCAGGGCGATACCTTCGACATGCAGGGCATGGTGGTGAAGATTGAAGAGGCGGACGCGCAGGGCCCCACGCGCATCTCCTACACCTTCGACGTGCCGCTGGAGGACCCGTCGCTGAAGCTGGTCCAGTGGCAGAACAAGAAGGTGGTGCCCTGGGTGCCGCCGGCGGTGGGCGGGCCGTCCACGGCGCTCAACGTCCGGGCCGTGCAGTAGTCGGGGAGCAGGTGGCGCGGGGGGCCTGTCCCCCGCGCCAGGACCCCCAGGGCTTCTTCAGCCCACCAGCCGCACCACGGCCAGCGTGAGTCCGTAGACGATGACGGACACCAGCGCGGCGGCGGGGATGGTGAACACCCACGCCCAGATGATGCGGCCGGCGGTGCCCCACTTCACGGCGCGCCAGCCGCGCGTGGAGCCCACGCCGACGATGGCGCCGGTGATGGTGTGCGTGGTGGAGACGGGGATGCCCAGCTCCGCCAGCGCGATGATGGTGACGCCGCCGCCCGTCTCCGCGCAGAAGCCGCCAATGGGCGCCAGCTTCGTGAGGCTGTGGCCCATGGTGCGGATGATACGCCAGCCGCCGAAGAAGGTGCCCAGTCCAATCGCGGCGTGGCAGGAGATGATCATCCACCAGTCGATGTGGAACGGCCGGTCGCGCCAGATGGTGCCGAAGAGCACCACCGCGATGATGCCCATGACCTTCTGCGCGTCGTTGGTGCCGTGGCTGAAGGAGAAGATGGCGGACGACACCAGCTGCAGCCGGCGGAACCAGGTGTCCACGCGCAGCGGCGTCTGTTTGCGCACCGCCCAGGTGGTGGCCAGCATCATCCCGATGCCCAGCGTCATGCCGATGAGCGGCGACAGCACGATGAAGGCCGCGATGCGCGCGATGCCGCTCCCCACCAGCCCCTGGAAGCCCAGGACGGGCAGGGTGGCGCCAATCATCCCGCCCGCCAGCGCGTGCGACGACGACGAGGGCAGCCCCCACCACCAGGTGAGCAGGTTCCAGGCGATGGCGCCCATCAGCGACGAGAAGACGACCATCAGCACCGCGGTGGGGCCGGCCGCGCGGAGCATGTCGAAGTTGATGATGCCCTTGCCCATGGTGTTGGCCACGTGCACGCCGCCCGCGAAGGCCGCCACGAAGTTGAAGAACGCGGCCCACGCCACCGCCAGGTTCGGCGACAGCACGCGCGTGGACACCACCGTCGCGATGGAGTTCGCCGCGTCGTGGAAGCCGTTGATGAAATCGAAGACGAGCGCGACGACGACAATGAGGACGACCGCTGCGAGCAGCATTCAGGAGTGCTCCAGCACGACGCCTTCGATGACGTTGGCCACGCCCTGGCACTTGTCCGTGGCCGTCTCGATGAGATCGTAGATCTCCTTCCACTTGATGATGGTCAGGGTATCCACGCCGCTCTTGAACAGCCGGCCCATGCCCGCGCGCAGGACCTCATCCGCCTGGGTCTCCAGGTGCTTGATCTCCTTGCAGCCCGCGAGGATCTGCTCCGGCTTCTTGATCAGCCGCAGCGCCGCCACGACCTCCTGCACCTTCTGCGTGGACAGCACCAGGAGCCGCGCCAGCTCCGTCGCGTCCGCCCGGCTGGAGTCGATTTCGTAATACAGCAGGCGCGCCGCCGCCGCGTTGGTCAGGTCCAGCACGTCGTCGATGCGCGACAAGAGCGTGTGGATCTGCGTCCGGTCGAACGGGGTGATGAACTGCTGGTGGAGCCGGTTGAAGGCCGTGTGGGTGACTTCGTCGCCCCGGTGCTCCACGTCCTTGAGGGCCTGGACGCGCGCGGGCACGTCGCGGAAGTCGCTCAGGAGCTCGTGCAGGAGCTTGGCTCCCTCGACGGTCTTGGAGCACTGCGCGTCGAAGTCGTCGAAGAACTCGTCCGACTTCGGCATCAGCTTTTCGAGCATGGAATCTCCCTCGGCGCCTGGAGGGACAGGCGCGGTGCGCCGCGGGAGGCCATTGGGCCAGGGTGTGACACTCCCGTGACGCGGGAGTGACTACCCTACCTGGAGAGATTCGCCAGTGTTCCGTACGAAAACGTACGGATTCCGGGGAGTTGCGTTTGACGCAGGCGGCCGCTCAGACGACGCGGTTGCGCAGCTCCTCGAAGAAGCCCACCCACAGCTGCCACATCTCCTCGGCGCCGCGGGTGATGGTGGCCAGCTCCTCGTCCGAGTACCGCAGGCCCACCGTGTGGCCGGCGGTCTCCACGTGGTCCGGCTCCTGCTTCACGTGGATGTCCACCCAGGGCAGGGCCTTGAGGCCCGTGGTGCGGCGCACCAGCTTGCCCAGCTTGGCCACCATGGTGAGGTCCGCGACCTCGGTGCCGTAGAGGAAGCCCAGGCCGGTGAGGTGGTTGTCCGTGGCGCGCTGATAGCCGTCAATGAGCCGGCGCGTCGCGGGCGTCATGTCCGCCTCCGACACGCCCGCCTTCGTGAAGCCCGCGTCCGTCATCGTCTGGATGAAGAAGCGCTCGTGCGCGCGCGCCGGGTCTCCCTCGCCCACCTCCTGGTTGAGGATGTGCGTCACCGCCGTCTTCATCTCCATCTGCGGGCAGACGGCGATGAGCTTGCTCAGGAAGTTGGGGAAGTAGTGCAGGGGGTGCCACCACTGCCCCAGCACCATCTCCGCCTGTTCGCGGCTGAAGGCCTTCTCATCCACGACCTCGAAGAACCGGTGCTTGATCAGCTGCTCACGGTGGGGATTCTTCGCCAGTGCCGCCTCGATGGTCTGGTTCCGCATCGCTGCCTCCAGGTGGGTCCAAAAGGGCTGGGTCGGCGTTTATCACAATGCAGGACTGGCATTCTTGGAATTGTGGAAATACAAGTTCAACGTGACTACGTTGTTTACCGCCAGTGTGGAACGTGCAGGCGGGCGAGGGCGGGCTGTTCGGGGTGGGGGGAGGCGGCCTACAGTTGGAAAAGCGGCATTTTGGCCCTGGCTCCCCTTGTCTCGGAAGGCGCATGACCCTGTTCCGGCACCCTGAAGATCGCATCCCGGTCCTGATGTTCCTTGGCGTGTTCGCGCTCGATGTGACGGTGTTCCTCATGGCCCGGAGCTGGTGGGTGCCGGTGCTGTGGTTCGGGCTGGGCATCATCCCCAAGGGATGGATCTGCTCGTGGAACCACCACCACCAGCACCTGTCCTTCTTCAAGCACACGCTGCCCAACCGCCTGTTGGAGATCGTCTTCGGTTTCCAGACGGGCGTGACGTCGCAGGCGTGGTTCCTCCACCACGTGCTGGGCCACCACAAGAACTACCTGGACCAGACGCAGGACGAGTCGCGCTGGAAGCGGGATGACGGCTCGACGATGGGGGAGGTGGAGTACTCGCTGGGCACGGCGCTGACGGCGTATCCGCGCGCGTTCCAGGTGGGGAGGAAGCACCACCCCAAGGCGCTGCGCACGTTCGTGGGGATGGCCGCGCTCCAGCTGGTGCTGCTGGCGGGCCTGTTCTGGGTGAACCCCTACAACGCGCTGTTCGTGTTCCTCCTGCCCATGATGGCGTCGCTCTACGTGACGACCTGGGCGACGTACTTCCACCACGTGGGCCTGGAGACGGCCAACCACTCGGAGGCCTCGTACAACATCCTCCACAAGGGCTACAACCTGATGACGGGCAACCTGGGCTACCACACCGCGCATCACACGCGGCACGGGCTGCACTGGTCCAAGCTGCCGGAGCTGCACGCGCAGCTCGCGCGCGACATCCCCGCGAACCTCTACCGGCAGCCCGGCATCCCGTTCGTCTGGCGCGGTTCCGAGGAGAAGCTCGTGCTGAGCGAGCACGAGGTCGCCGCGCTCTCCGGTGGGCCCGTGGACGGCGGCGGAGAGAAGCTGGCCGCCTGAGCGTCCAACCTCTCCAGGAAGCTCCCGCCGGAAGTGCAGCATCCGGCGGGCGGCACCGCGCTACCGGGTCTGCGTCTCCGCCGTCCGGTTCGCCGCGATGCCGATGACGTTGACGAGCAGGTCCTTCACGCGGCGCGGCTTGTTGCCGCCGTTGTCCTCGATGATCTTCTCGATGTCGTCATCCTGCCGGTGGTACTCGGGGATGAGGTCGCCGCCGCCCTCGGGGTTGGACAGGCCCTCGAAGAGGAAGAGCACGTCCTCGCCCTTCCTCCCGAAGGACGCACCGTCCTGCCGGTCGCGGTAGACGTTGATGTCGCGGTTGATGCGGTCGAACGGATCCGCCAGCTGCTGGTTCGCCTGGTCCACCACGTCGCGGAAGTAGTTGGGCTGGCCCTTGGTGTTGGTGTCCACCACGGACAGGCGCTGATCATCCCAGCGGCCCACCATGTCCGTGTTGATGACGCCCGCGATGTTCTTCAGCTCCAGCCCGGGGATGGGGTGGTCCACGAAGTACTGCGAGCCCACCAGGCCCTTCTCCTCGGCGCCCGTCCAGAGGAAGAGCACGGAGCGGTCCAGCTTGCCGTTCTTCGCGGCCTCCGCCAGCTCCGGCACCGCCGCCATCAGCACCGCGCTGCCGGACGCGTTGTCGTCCGCGCCGTTGTACGCGTTGCCCTTGCGGTCCACGCCCACGTGGTCCAGGTGGGCCATCACCACGATGACCTCGTCCTTGTGCGGGCCCGTGCCTGGCAGCAGCGCCATCGTGTTCACCGCCTGGCCCGTGGCGGTGGCCACCTGCTTCAGCTCCTCCACGCTGCGCTGCTTGCCCGCGCGCGCCGGCGCCGCGGACTGGCCCGCAGCCTTCATCGTCTGCTCGTACTGCTGGTTGAGCAGCTTCAGCGTGTCCTTGGGCATCTTCTCGTCCAGGTAGAAGCCCTCCTGGAACGTCTTGTGGCCGAACTGCTTGTGCCCGGCGTGGCCATGGGCCGCGCCCGCCGCCTCGCCCGCCTTCTCCGCGCCCAGCCAGGAGTAGACCTTGAATTTCTGCTGGAAGGGGTTCTCCGGGTTGGTGGAGTTGGGCCCCACGAGCCCGTACTTCTCGACGTGGGCCTGCACGTAGGCGGAAGCGGCGTCCAGGCCCGCGGAGGGGCTGTCACGCCCCTGCATCGCGTCCGAGGACAGGTACTCGATGTGCGTCATCGGATCCGCGTCCGCCGACACGGGCGGCTCGGTGGGCGTCTCCGGGGGCACCGGCGTCGTCGGCGCGGGCGTCGGCGTGGAGGGCGCGGGCAGCGACAGCACTGGCGGCGGGGCGGGCAGCTGGGGCAGCTGACCCGGGGCGGGACGCGTGCTGGAGGACTCGAAGCCGTCCTTGAACGCGAGGGGGCGGTTCCGGGTCTTCGCCTCCGGCGCCCGGGCGTCCTGCGAGGACAGCCGCGAGAGGGAGGTCAGGGGACGCGTGCTGTCGTTGATCTTCGAGGCCATGGTGGGCAATCCGGGGGGAGAAACCGCGCTCCCCTCATTATCCACCCGACCCGGCCGGGAGTTGTGCGCCGCGGCGAAGTTCCTCCCGCGAGTGCGGGGCCCTGACGCTCCGGGTGAGACCAACCCTGCTACAAATCACATGTTTCATGTGACATCCGGCGCTACTTCGTTTTCTCAAACAATGCAGGGCCAGAGTGAAAGCAGACGGGCTCCGGGTCTTGGCTCGCGGGGTGCAGAGGAGTGGCGCGCAGTCCACTCCCACCATGAGGTAGTGCATGCATCTGAAGAGGACGGGTCTCCTGCTGGCTTCCATGCTGCTGAGCATCACGGGCTGCGCTGGCGGTGACGACAGCCAGGCCACGGGTTCGCTGGGCGCGCAGGAGTCCGCGGCGTCCCAGTGCGTGACGAAGTTCGACGGCATCTCCAGCTGCGCGCTGGGCCAGGCGCGGCTCGATGCCGTGGCGGACGGTCTGGCGGTGTCCAAGCTCCTGACCCCGAAAGACGGCGTCTCCAGCAACTTCAAGCAGGCCGTGAAGTGGGAACAGCGCGTGGCGATGAGCCTGGGCGACAAGGGCGGCTACCAGCTGTCCGCGCGCGACGGCGATCAGGTCGTCAGCACGTTGCAGGTGAGGCCGGGGCGTGAGGCGAACACGGTCACCATGGCGCCCACGTTCACGGGCTCGCCGGGCGGCTCTGCGTTCCGGATGAACGTCTACCGGGGCGGCGTGCTCCAGGGCTCCACCCAGCAGCCCGCAGGGTTCGTGATCACCTTCGGCAGCTGGCGGGACTTCCTCCGCTGGGCGGAGATGCACCACTTCTTCCTGAGCGACTTCGACATCCTCTCGCTGACCACCGGCTCCACGGCGACGAACGTGGGCGCGTGCGTGTGGCGCGTGAACGCGGAGAAGAACACCTTCACCGTGGACATCGACGGCAAGACCGTCACGGGGGACACGGTGGAGTTCGTCGAGACCATCGCGGATGGCGCGTACCCGTACCGCCACTTCACCGGCATCGACACGAACGCCGTTGCCAGCCAGTACACCATCCGCTCGGAGTCCATCACCGAGCCCACGACCGCGGGCAAGTAGCGGGCAAGGTTGTTTCACGCGCCGGACGGGAGCCGCGCTCCCGTCCGGCGTTGCCGCTAGCGTCGTCCGGAGACGGAGGACGTGGGCGTCGCCACGTTGCGGCCGCTGCCACCCACGCCCGCGGCGGGGCTCAGCGTGGGCGTGCGCGAGGCCTCCAGCGGCGCCCTGCGGGCCGGCGCGAAGGAGGCGGGGACCTCGTTCGCGTAGAGCAGCTTGTAGGCGCTGTAGCTGCTGAGCACGCGCTTCACGTAGTCGCGCGTCTCGTCGAAGGCGATGTGCTCCACCCACTCGTCCAGCTCCGCGTCCGGCAGGGCCTTGCGCCAGCGCTCCACCGCCGCCGGGCCCGCGTTGTAGGCGGCCACCGCGTAGGCGGGGTTGCCGTCGAAGTGCTTGAGCAGCGAGCCCAGGTACGCCGCGCCCAGCCGGATGTTCTGCGCGGGCTGCAGGAGCGACGACACCTCGAACGACGCCATCTTGAGCGAGTCCGCCACCTGCCGCGCCGTCTGGGGCATGAGCTGCGCGAGCCCCAGCGCGCCGGTGGAGGAGCGCGCGCTCGGGTTGAAGCGGCTCTCCTCGCGGATGAGGCCCTGCAAGAGGTCGGGGTCCACGCGCGCGGCGCGCGAGTAGCTCTGGATGAGCGGCCGGAACGCGAGGGGCCACGTCGCCTCCCACACCGGGCGGGACGCGGCGCTGAGCGGCCCCGCGGCCTCCTGGCGCAGCGTCACGCGGGCCACCTGCCGCGTGGCCCGGCCCCGGCCGGTGCGGCGCATGGTCTGGTAGAGCAGCCGCGCGGGCGCCTCCGCCAGGCCGCGCGTGTCCACCGCGAGCAGCTCCTCCACCACGCCGGGCTGCCCCAGGCGCAACAGCTCCACGCCCGCCGCGAAGCGCGGATCCTTCTGGAGCGGCCCGGGCGGCAGGGGCCAGACCTCGTCGTTGGCCGGCGCGGCGGCGTTCAACGTCTTCGCGGCGGCGGGCCGCGCGGCGGTCTCCGTCAGCCGCGCCAGCCGCTCCGGTGCGTGCTGCGCCAGGCGCGTCCGGGACAGCAGCCCGTACCAGGCCGTGGGGCGCTCGGTGGCGATGAGCTCGTAGCGCGCGAGCGCCGCGTCCAACGCGCCGCCGTTCTCCTGCACGCGCGCCTGCCAGTAGCGCGCGCGCCAGAGGGCGTCGTCGGTGCGCGCGGCCTCCGGAAGCTGCTCCACCGCCATCAGCGACGCCAGGCCCGGCTGCGTCTCGGCCTTGCGCAGGTGCAGCCAGAAGGCGCGGAAGAGGGCCTCGGCGGCGAAGTTGCCGGCGGGGTAGCGCTTCGCCAGCGCCTCGTAGTTCTGGAGCGCCTCGTCCGCGCGGCCCAGGCGCTGCTGCGTCCAGGCCTCGAAGAAGAGCGCGTCGTCCGCGTAGCCGTGGTCCGGGTAGTCGCGCGCCAGCGTGGCGTAGGTCTCCACCGCCTCCTCGGGCTGCACCACCGACTGCGAATAGGCGAGCAGGTACAGCGCCTGCGGCCGCTGCTCGGGCGACTGGCACTCGCGCGCCACCGGCTCCAGCACCTGGATGGCGCGGCGGTGCTGGCGCTCCTTGCGCAGGGCTCGGCCCAGGGTGAGCTGGGCGCGGCAGGCCAGCTCATCCGGAAGCTCCGTGCGGGGGCCGGAGCGGGCCAGCATGTTCATGGCCGCGACGTTCTGGTGCAGCTCCACCAGCGCCTCCGCGCGACGCACGCGCCACTTCATGGGAAGGGGCAGGTCGCGCAGCAGGGTGCGCGCGCGCTCCGCCTCGCGGGACAGGGGCGCGGTGGCCCAGACCTCCAGCAGTGCGCGGTGCTCCGCGTTGTATTGCCCCGCGGCGCGCGCCAGGTCGCAGTACGCGAGCAGCGCCTTCATCCGCAGCGGGTCCGGGCCGCGCGCCTGCCGGTGGTCGATGAACTCCTGGAGCGCGGTCAGCGCCTCGGGGATCTTCAGCTGGCGCTTGAGCACCTGCGCCATGGTGAAGCGCGCCTCCGGATAGAGCGGTGAGCTGGGGCTCACCTGGCCATACTGCTCCGCCGCGCGCAGCGGCTTGTGCAGCCGCTCATGCGCCTGCGCGGCCTTCATCAGGCAGTGGTCACGCAAGGGGACGTAGTCCTCCGCGAGCGCGGTGAACTCCTCGGCGGCGGTGGTGAAGTCGCGCGCCAGGAACGCGCTCTGCGCCTGGAGGAAGCGGCCGGGGAGGGAGGGGGGAGACTCCGTCGCGAGCAGCGCCCGCGCGGACTTGTACCGGCCCCGGTCGAACTCCGCCTTCGCCTTCGCCAGCAGTCCTTCCGCGAAGTAGGGCGTCAGCCGCTCCGGCCCGAAGGCCTCCGCCGTCACCTCGTCCTCCGAGGGCTGCGCCGTGGGCGTGTCGAGCAGGGACTCCAGCTTCTCCTCCGACATCACATCGCCGGAGTCGTCCTCGTCGGGCACCTGGGCCCACGCGGCGCCCGGTGCCCACAGGCCCGCGCACGCGAGCAAGACCGCCGCCGTTCCTCGAAGTCCGTCCATGCCACCCCTCGTTCGTCCGCCAGCGACCCCGATGGATTGGCACTGCCACTCCGCTTGGAACCTGCCCGCCTGTCCCCTTGTCAGGCCTGCGTTGCCTTCTGTGCATCCGGCCCCCGGCACACACCAGGAGCCCTGCAAGAAAGCCAACGGCACGGTGGCCGCGCGGGTGGCGTCTGGGGTGCTACATACCCAGGGGTGTTCGCCTGCTGTCAGGGCGTGGCGAGCCGCACCCCCGAGGTCGCTCGGCATGCGGGGCGCTACCTCGTACGTCGGCTCGTACCGCGCGGGCTCCCAGCCCGAAGGACAGCTCCTCCTCCCGCTTGAAGTCGATGCGGACGCGAACGCGCCGGACTGATGCTGCTTCAGCGTATCAATGAATTCACGGCAGGTGCGGCTCGCGTCTGCCTTTGGGGCGCATGGCGCCGTGACGCGATGTTGACAATCCGCTCCAGCCACGGGGCGGAGGCTGCATGTATCAGGTGATACATGAGGGCAACCAATGTGATTCATTGGGTCCTCTTGCGGCCCCTGGGCCTGTAGCTTTACCGTGCGCCTGCTCCCTCCCCCGGAGACCCATGGCCGCCCCGATTTCCCCGTCGTCGAGTGTCGCGGTTGAAGTGAAACCCCCTCTGGCCCGCGTCTGGTGGCTCGCCCTCAGGCCCAAGACGCTGACCGCCTCCATCGCCCCCACGCTGCTGGGTTGGGCCTTCGCCCACGCGGAAGGGCACTGGCAGCCGGTGCCGGCGCTCACGTTCCTGGTGGGCTTCGTGCTCATGCAGATCGTCAGCAACCTGGTGAATGACTACGCGGACTTCGAACGGGGCGCGGACACGGAGGCGCGCCTGGGCCCCGCGCGCGTCACGCAGAAGGGCTGGCTCACCGCGCGCGAGGTGGCCACGGCCGCGGCGCTGGCGTTCACCGGCTCCTCGCTCGCGCTGCTGCTCCTGACCCAGGTGGATGGGTGGCCGGTGTTCCTGGGCGGCGCCTTCTGCCTGGGCGGCGCGGTCTTCTACTCCGCGGGCCCCGTCCCCCTGGGCTACCTGGGCCTGGGGGACGTGCTGGTGTTGATCATCTTCGGCCTGTTGGGGGTGAGCGGCAGCTACGGGGTGCTCACCCATCACGTCACGCCGGCGGTGCTGCTGGCGGGGCTGTCCATGGGGCTGTTCTCCGCCGGCATCCTCGCGGTGAACAACCTGCGCGACCGCAAGACGGACGTCGTCGCCGGCAAGCGCACGCTCGTGGTCCGCTTCGGCCAGCGCTTCGGCCAGTGGGAGTACACGGTGGCCGTGGCGGGCGCGTTCGCGCTCCCGGTGCTCGTCTGGGCGGTGACGCCGGAGCACCCCAAGGCCTGGCTCCTCACGCTGGCGGCCCTGCCACTCGCGGTGAGGCAGATCCGCGCCATCTGGCGCGAGGATGGCGGCGCGCTCAACCCCCACCTGGGGAAGACCGCGGCGCTGGGGCTCGTCTTCGCGCTGCTCCTGTCCGCCGGCCTCAGCCTCTAGTCCGACGCCCTGAGTCACGCGACCACTCCGCGCGATTTCCCCGGTGTGATCTGCTGTCCACGAATTGCGCGGACTCTCATAATGTGGTCAGTTCGAACCGATGAGGTGTTCTCCTCCCAACCCTTCCCGGACCTCACCCTCTCCGCGTGGCGGAAGGGTGGCGGCGTCGGGAACGGTGGGTCGTGTGGGCCCGCGCGTGTGGACACCTGCTCCCCTTCCTTCCCCTGACTGCCTCCGGCCTCGTCTTCCATGAACCGCTCAATCCTGCTGAAGAGCGCGTGGTGCGCCCTGCTGGTGCCCCTGCTGTCCTGCAACCTCCTCAAGGTCACTGACGACGAGGGATCCACGACGGGCCGCGGCGCCAAGCGGTTCGACCCGTACCAGGGCCTCAACTCCGGCGCGATCCGACTGAGTCTCCAGTACATCAACGGCTGCGCCTTCCTGCCCAACGGGCAGATGGTGGCGAAGAACGGCGTGCCCGTCCCGTACCCGGACGTGTGCGTCACGCCGCTCGCGCAGAACCCGCTGACGCTGTCGCCCCCCCAGGGGACGATGCAGATCCTGTCGGATACGCAGTACTTCCTGAACCAGTTCTCCGTGACGGAGAGCGTGGTCAACCAGCACACCAACCCCACCGACCTGACGCCGGCGCTCAACTGGATCAAGACCCAGACGGTGTTCGCCGGCCTGGACTGGACCAACGTCAACCAGGGGCCGGACGAGTGGAGCTTCTACAGCCTCGCGGGCGCGGTGGAGGACTGCTGGACGCGTGAGGTGCAGTTCGGCAACGCGAACTGGCAGAAGGTGAAGGACGACACCATCACCGTGGAGGTGCTGGACGAGACGGGCGCCCCGCGCGCGAGCCAGACGTACCTGCGCTCGGAGTTGCTGGCCTCCTCGCCCTACGCCGGCCACAGCCGCTTCGCCTGGCGGTCGGAGAACCTGAAGGCGCCGCGCTTCCCCGGCGACAAGGACCCCGGCACCGTCACGGGCATCACGGGCGGCCTGGATCAGAGCCCCACCACCCGCACCATCGCGCGCGTGGACTGGGTGGGCAGCACCAACCCGTTCAAGGTGCTGCGCATCCCGCGCCTGTCGGGCCCCGGCGCGCTCCGGGCCACCTGGAGCCAGCTGCCGGACAAGCCGTTCTACTTCCCGGTGACGTACGTCATCCCGGATGAGCGCCCGTCCACGTGCACCGACGACGCGGGCAACCCGGTGCAGTGCAGCCCGGGCCTGGACTCGCGGCTGGTCTTCTCTCCTCCGAAGGAGGGCAGCTTCTACAAGCCCGGCGAGGACGTGAGCGTCTACATCGACCTGCGCGACAGCTCCGGGGCGCACCTGCACTCCCCGGACCTGTTGCCCAGCGCGCGGGACATCATCGGTGGCCAGTCCAACGGCCTGCTGACCTTCGTCCCCGGCGTCATCTCCATCACGGCGGAGAACGACACCATCTCCAACGTGGCCATCGCGGGGCCGCTGCAGGACCTGAAGGTGCTGGGCAACCCGAGCGACACGCCGCAGTTCTTCGCCAAGCCGTTCCCGTTCCCCGTCTACGATGACGCCACGCTCACGGGCCTGACGCCGGGCCTCATCGACTACAGGTGGCCCACGCGCCAGACGTTCACGCTGCCGGCGAACGCGAAGCCGGGCACCTACGTGGCGCTGGTGAAGTTCAACCGCGGGGCCATGGGCGAGCGCATCGCGAAGCTGAACCCCTTCTTCTTCCAGGTGGGCCAGGACGAGCCGACGACGTACCCGGGCAACGTGGGCAACTGCCAGCTGTGCCACCGCGGCGTGCTGTCGCTGGACAACCTGCGCCACGGCCTGTCGGTGGACCACATCGAGAGCTGCAAGGTCTGCCACCACTACGACACGGACACCGTGGGCCGCACGCAGGAGATGGTGCACCGCATCCACATGAATTCGCCCAGCTACCCGGCGAACCGCGCGGACTGCAGCGTGTGCCACCTGACGCGCAAGAGCACGGAGCGCCCCAGCCTGGCGCTGTGCGGCTCGTGCCACATCTCGCAGCACGGTGACGAGTTCTTCCAGATCGCCTTCAGCCAGCGCGGCACGCCCAGCAAGTTCGGAACCTGCGCGCAGACGTGCCACGGCGGCGATCAGCTCCCCTCCCGCCACATCCTCCCCGCGAAGTAGGGGACGCAACCCGCCATGCACAGAGCCCTCTTCGTCGGAACGCTCCTCGGCGCGGCCCTGCTGAACGCCGGCTGCCAGGACAACACCTCCTCCCCCGCGGCGTCGAACTTCACGCCGCGCCCCGTCTACGAGAACCGCGAGCCGGAGGGTCTCACCTCGCGGCTCTCCGGCTTCGCGGTGGACCCGGAGGCCTATTTCTTCAACCTGGCCCACTGCGCCCCTCCGGGCACGCAGTGCGCGCTGCCGCCGCTGTACGCGGAGTTCAGCCCGCTGTTCCAGCGCTCGGTGGTGCGCGGCGCGCTCGTCACGCTGCAGGACACGGTGCCGGATCCCGTCACCCACATGCCCCCCGCGCCGGCCGCGCCCGTGCCGTCGGACGCGCATGGCCTGTGGACGATGGAGAAGGTGCCCACCCGCAGGGGCGCGCCGTACTTCGTCCTGTCCGTGCCGGGGCCGGGGACCGTGGCCAATGACGTCCAGGGGCCCTTCCCGCTGCCGCCCGTGCCGGCGGGCAACTACCTGACCACCATGACGGTGCGCCCGGTGGTGCCGGCCCACAGCGCGTGCGTGGGCCTGGAAGCGCTCCAGATGAGCGACAAGGGCATCCTGGACGCGGTGGCCCGGTCCCTCAGCGCCGAGACCAGCACGTCCGTGACGGTGGCGGACCTGCTCAACCCGGCGAAGTACGGCGGCGTGACGGTGTTCTGGCTCTACGCCCCGGGCTTCCCCGTGTTCCGCGTGCCCGCGGACAGCACGACGGTGGAAGCCTCCAGCGGACGTGTGTTCCACATCGACTGGGCGCCTCCGGGCGCATTGCCTCCACCCCTGGCGCCGCTGCAGTCCGCGCGCGGCTTCTTCATCCCCCCGGGACCGCCGGCGGCCAGCAGCAAGCTGGGCATCATCGTCGTCGTGCAGCCGCCGCTGATGGGGCCTCCGGCGAACATCACCTACACGGTGAAGGACACGCTGGAGATCGCGCCGGGCAAGGGCCCGCGCTTCGCGTTCCAGCCGCTGGAAATCCCGCAGGTCCCGGGCATCGTCACGTTCGCCGGGCTCCAGGTGAACAGCACCGTCCCCACGACGACCATCTCGATTCCCCCGCTCACCACCTGTCTGCCCGGGCAGTAGCAGCCGCAGTCACAGTCGCAGCGCCTCCGCTCCGTCCATCCCGTCCCGAGGGATGGCGGAGTCCCGTGTCCCCGTTCGTTCGGAGCACCGTTCCCCATGATGAAAAAGATCCTGATCGCCGTAGGCGTCCTGGTCGCGCTGGCCTTGATTGGCGCGGGTACCGCCATGGGTGTCGCCACCCACAAGATCAACAAGACGTATGACTACGTCGCGCTGCCCAACATCACGCGGGACAGCTCGCCGGAGGGCATTGCCCGCGGTGAGCAGGTGTTCCGCGCGGTGTGCGGCGAGTGCCACGCGGGCGGCGGCAACACCAAGCCCGTGGGCGGCCGGATGCACGACTTCCCGGCCGAGCTGGGCACGTTCTACTCGGCCAACATCACCTCCGACATGGAGATGGGCGTGGGCGCCTGGACGGACCAGGAGATCGCCCGCATGGTGATCAACGGCATCGACAAGAACAACCACTTCCGCCCCATGCCCCCGTTCCCCAACATGGGTGACAAGGACATCGCGGCGGTCATCGGCTTCATGCGCTCCGGGCACCCGGACTTCGCGCCGGAGAAGCAGCAGCCGCCGCGCTCCGAGCTGACGCCTCCGGGCCGCATGGCGTTCGCGTTCGCCATGGGCATCAACGACAAGGGCCGCACGGAGCCGGTGCCCGTGCCCGCGAAGGCGGCGGACTCCGTGGAGTACGGCCGCTACATCGCCTCCGCCGTCTACGACTGCACCTTCTGCCACTCGCCGGGCCTGGAGAGCAGCGCGGTGAAGATGCAGCACCCGGAGACGCTGCTGAGCGGCGGCTTCGAGTTCGACCTGGTGCCGCTGGGCGGCGAGGGCAAGCTGCTGTCGCCCAACATCACCCCCAGCGAGACAGCCGGCATTGGCAAGTGGACGCTGGACGAGTTCAAGCACGCGATGGTCACCGGCATCACGCCCGGCGGCTTCATCCTCCGCCCGCCCATGCCCAAGTACCGCTACGCGGACGACGTGGAGCTCTCGGCCCTCTACACCTTCCTGCGCTCCGTGAAGGCCAACGACAAGGTGGTGCCGCCGCCCACCGGTGGCCGCCCCAAGGTCGAGCCCTCCAACAGCGACCCCGAGAAGATGTTCAGCGCGCTGGGTTGCGCGACCTGCCACGCCGCCGGCAAGGCCTACGAGGCCAAGCTCCAGGGCGCCAAGGGCAAGGCCCCGGAGGAAGTGGCCAAGTGGATCCGCAACCCGGAGTCCTTCAAGCCCGGCACGCAGATGCCCACCTACGAGTCGCTCATCGATGAGAACAACGCCCTGTCGCTCGCGAAGTACGTGCTGGGCAAGACGGGCAGTGGCGTGAGCGAAGGCACCGCGCCCTGAAATTGACGTTCGTGTGACACAGCCCCCCCGCGTGAGAGCCAACGCGCGGGGGGCTGGTGAAACAAGACGTCAAATCGCGGTGGGCCGTCTTTGAGGGGAGGGCCGGTTTCGATAGGCTTTCAGGTGAAGTCGTTCCCCCCTCCCGCGGAGCGCTCGCCATGAACGTCTCACCGGCCTTCTCCCAGGCCACCCGGAAGCAGTCCCCCAAGTCCCGCTACCTCCATGATTCAACGGCCCCCGACGCGCGGGACGCCATCCGGCTGGATGACGTGCTCTGGCATCCTGTCGACGCGGAGGAGGCGCTGGAGGGGCTGGAGAAGATTGTCAGCCGGCTGAACGCGCGGAGCGACTCGCGCGCCATCTTCCTGGACATCTACGCGATCGTCACACGGCGGGTCGTCCACCTGCTGAACCGGCCGGACGCGGGCGGCTTCCTCGAACCCGAGTGGCTGTCCCACCTGACAGGCCGCTTCGCGGAGGAGGCGCTCGTCGCGGTGCGGGACTCGCTGATGCACCGGCCGCTGCCCAGCGCGGCGTGGCGGTTCGCGACGCATTACCCCGCGCAGGGCATCACACAGCCCTATCAGGACGCGCTGCTGGGCGTGAGCGCCCACATCAACCACGACCTGGGAATGGTGGTCCACGACAGCATCGCGCACCAGTCGCCGCCGGTGGACGCTCGCCGCCTGGCTCGCTACCGGCACGACTACTTCCACGTGAACACCATCCTTCGCGCGTGCATCCCGGAGTGCGTGGACCTGCTCGCGGAGCGCTACCGGTGCGTGTCCACGCGGCTGCTGCTGCGCATGCCCTTCAGCCGTCCCGTGGTGGAGCGGGCGGTGATGGAGATGCTCATCGTCTGGCGGCAGCGCGTCTGGGAGAACGTCGTCGCGATGCTGGAGGCGCAGACGCCGGAGGAGCACCAGGCCGTGGTGGAGCGCATCCGCGCGACGTCCGGCCGCATCGCGCAGGCGCTGTGCGCGGACAAGGCGCTGTGGCGGACGGTGCGCGGTGACGCGCCGCCGTTCCGCCTGACGCTGGCGCCGGAGGCGTGGCCTGGCGTGAGCACCTGAGCCAGGGAGCGGGCTGCTTCAGGACGGCGTGACTCCGGCGACGAGGTAGAAGCGCACCTGGCCGGAGTTGACGCCGTAGGCGACGTCCACGCCCAACAGGGGCAGCACGACGTTGTTGAGGTACAGCCGCAGGCCCGCACCCACGCCCTGGGCCACGGTGACGGAGTTCGGGCTCGCCGTCGTCTCTGGCAGATAGCCCCGGATGACGCGCCCCGCTCCGTCGCGCAAGAGCCCGTCGGAGGGCAGGTCCCGCCACGCGATGGCGCCTGAGTCGGAGAAGCCCACGCCCCGGAAGGCCAGCGACTTCACCTTGAAGAGGGGGAAGTGGTACTCGGCGGTGAAGGTGAGGCGGGTGTCGCCGCGGAACTGCCGGTACTGGAAGCCGCGCAGCGTGTTGCCGCCCATCACCAGCTCCTGGTGGAAGGGCAGGTCCTTGCCCACGGCCAGCTCGCCGCGCAGCACCAGGTTGTGCTCGCTGAAGAAGCGGATGCCGTGGCGGTAGAGGAGGCCGAACTTGCGGTAGCGGAACTCGCTCCACACGCCCGGGACGGAGACCTCGTAGGAGCCCTCCAGGTTGAGTCCTTCGGTCACCGCGTGCAGCGTCTGGCGTGAGTCCAGTCCCACCATGAAGCGCAGCGAGGCGTCGCGCAGGGCGGGGCCGGTGGAGAACGCCTGTGTCGTCACCGGCTTCTTCGGGTCCGGGGCCTGGGCGTCGATGCTGGCGAGCCGGTACTTCGCCGCCGCGCGCACGCGCTCGAAGAGGATGAAGCCCAGCTCGGAGCTGATGGACGCGGAGTTGAGGCGGGTGCGCCGGAGGATCTCCGGGTTGTCCTGGCTGGCGCCCGGGAGGTACTCGTCCACGCGGTCGCTCTTGAGCTGTCCCTCCAGGCTGAACTTGAGCTGTGGCAGGCCGAAGAGGATGGGGTCCAGATAGCCCACGTACAGGCCGCTCTCGCCGGTGCTCGCCTGCGCCGCGACCGCGAGCTTCTTTGCCCGGCCGGCCAGGTTGTTCTCCGCGTAGAGCAGTCCGCCGCCCGTGTTCGCGGAGGACAGCGCCACCGTGGGGGCCACGACCCACGACGCCTTGTCCTTCACGCGCAGCACCAGCCGCACGCGCCCGTCGGGCAGGGGCTCCGTGCTGACGTGGGCCTCCTGGAAGAGGCCCGTGGCCAGCAGCCGCCGCTCCACCTTCTCCATTTCCTCGCTGTCCACCTCGTCGCCCACGCCCACCCGCCCGAACGAGCGCACCGTCCCAGACGTCGTCTTGTTCGCGCCCTCCACCGTCACCTCCGCCACGACCGGATGGCGGAGCGAGGCATCGGGCGTGTCCTCGTCGGCGTGAGCCCGGGAGGCACCCAGGCCGGTCAGGGCCATGGCGAGGATGGACAGGTGATGGCGGACGCGGTGGAGGATCACGCCCTGCTCATACCGCATGGCCCGAGGGCCCTGGCGGTTCAACGTGTGCCGCACGGCGCGGGCGCGCAGTCTTCAACGTTCGGCCTGCGCCGCGCCCCGCCCGCTCCGGCGATGAGGCGGGCCCTCCCAGGCCAGATTTATTATGATCATCATCTGAAGATGCATCCATCTGGGAGGGCCGTGACCATGGCTTCGACGGAAGAGGGTAGGCGCCGGGAGCTTTTCCTGGACGACCTGTCGGTGGGGCAGAAGTTCATCAGCGGCACGCACACGCTGGACGCGGCGCAGATCATCGCCTTCGCGCGGGAGTTCGACCCGCAGGGCTTCCACCTGGACGACGCCACGGCGAAGGACACGCTGTTCGAGGGCCTGGCGGCGAGCGGCTGGCACACGGCGGCCCTCACCATGAAGCTCAACGTCCAGAGCGGACTGCCCTTCAAGGGCGGCATCGTGGGCGCGGGCGGAGACATCCGCTGGCCCCGGCCCACGCGCCCGGGGGACGTCCTCCATGTGGAGAGCGAGGTGTTGGAGGTCACCCCCTCGCGCACGCGGCCGGACCGGGGCATCGCCACCGTGCGCAGCGAGACGCGCAACCAGAAGGGGGAGGTGGTGCAGGTGCTCGTCGCGAAGCTGGTGCTGCCCCGCCGCCCTGCGGGCGGGTGAGCGGGACGGGACGCTTTGCGCGGGGACGGGTGGAGGCTACCGTGCGCCCCGCATCCGGCCGTGGTTCCCGTCCCGCACCCGAGGAGTCCTCCAGCATGTCGCGCGCCGCCCCCGACTTCGATGTGTCCTCCGTGGACGTGGAGGGCTTCTACCGGGAGCTGAAGGCGCTGCGCGCGCAGTTGGACGCGAACCTGGGCGAGGCGGACGCGGCGCACCTGCGGAAGATGGAACGCTGGGGCAAGGTGGCGTCGGTGCTGGGCGTGGCCACGGCGTGGATCGCCCCCAACCCGCTCTCCGCGGTGGCGCTGGGCCTGGGCCGCTCCACCCGCTGGCTGCTCATGCACCACGTGGGGCACCGCGGCTATGACCGCGTGCCGGGCATGCCCGCGTCGCGCACGAGCAAGGGCTTCGCGAAGGGGGGCCGCCGGTTCGTGGACTGGCTGGACTGGATGCTGCCGGAGGCGTGGGTCTTCGAGCACAACGTGCTGCACCACTCGCACACCGGCGAGGAGGCGGATCCGGATCTGCTGGAGCGCAACGCGGAGGGGACGCTGCGCGACACAGGCCGGCCGCTGGCCCTGCGCTACGTGCAGCTGGGGCTCCTGGCCCTCACGTGGCGCGCGAGCTACTACGCGCCGGAGACGCTGGGCTCGCTGCGGCGCAAGGGGCGGCGCGAGGGCGGGGCGCTGACGCGCGCGGAGGTCTGGGAGCTGATCACGCGCTGCTACCTGCCATACGCGGCCGTCTTCTTCGGGCTGTACCCGGCGGCGTTCCTGGTGCTGGGGCCGTGGGCCGCGTTCAGCGTGTTCTGCAACTCCGTGCTGGCGGACGTCGTCACCAACCTCCACACGTTCTTCGTGGTGGGGCCCAACCACACCGGCGAGGACCTGTACCGCTTCGACTCGGCGCCCGCGAACAAGGCGGAGCGCATGGTGCAGCAGGTGGTGGGCAGCGCGAACTACGCCACGGGCGGTGACGTCAACGACTTCGCCCACCTGTGGCTGAACTACCAGATCGAGCATCACCTCTGGCCGGACCTGCCGATGCTGAAGTACCGCGAGGCGCAGCCGCACGTGAAGGCGCTCTGCGAGAGGTACGGCATCCCCTACGTGCAGGAGAGCGTCTGGACGCGCGCGCGCAAGATGGTGGACGTCGTCGTGGGCAAGGCGTCCATGAAGCGGCTGGTGAAGGCCGCGGCTCCCGCGATGTCCGCCGCGGATGCCCGGGCGGAGGCCTCCGCGGCCTGAGCGTCAGGCGGGCGGCGAGCGACGGCGGGGCACCGGGGCGAGCGCCACGGGCGTGGCCTCGGGCGACGTGTCCTCCCTGCGCACGGCCTCCGCGTTCACCACGCGCGTGCCGTCGGGCTGGACGGGGAGGCCCAGCGTCTCCACGAACAGGCGGTAGCTCTCCTCCAGCCGGCGGTGCAGCGCGCCGAAGGTCTGGTGCGCCGTGCCGGGCATGTCCTCGGTGTAGGTGAAGTACCAGCGCAGCTCATCCAGGCGCGCGTAGAAGTGGTCCACCACCGCCTGCTCCTGTTCGGTGAGGTGGATGAGCTGGGCGAAGGCGCCGTCCGCGTAGCGCGAGGCCACCGTCTCCACCAGCGGGCCGCGGCTGCGCAGCCGGGAGAAGAGGAGGAACATCTCCTCCCGGCGTGCGGCCAGCCTGCGCATGATGCCGGCGGCGTCGAGGGCGAGCAGGTTGCGCACGCGCGCGGAGGTTTCGTCGGCCTTCTTGCGGCGAGCCATGGTGCGACACAGCCTACCGTCAGTGGCACCCCTCCACGCCAGGGGCTGCCCTCTCCGTGGGGGACCGGGCGGCCGGGCCCATGCCGGCCCCACGGCGATGCGGCGCGGCGGGAGAGCGGTTGTTACGGTGGGGCCACCATGGTGCTCAAGATCGTCCAGGCGGGGGAGCCGGTGCTGCGCGAGCGCGCGCGGGAGCTGACCCCGGAAGAAATCGGCAGTGAGGACACGCGGCGGCTCATCCAGCTGATGCGCGACACGATGCGGGACGCTCCCGGCGTGGGGCTCGCGGCACCCCAGGTGGGCGTGGGCCTGCGGCTGGTGGTGATTGAAGACCGGCCCGAGTACCAGGCCGGCGTGTCGCCCGCGGACCTGGCGCTGCGGGAGCGGGCGCCGGTGGCCTTCCACGTCCTCATCAATCCCAGGCTGGTGGTGGAGGACCCCACGCCCATGGAGTTCCACGAGGGCTGCCTGAGCGTGAGCGGCTTCGCGGCGCTGGTGGCTCGTGCGCGCGGCGTGCGCGTGGAGGCGCTGGATGAGAACGGGCAGCCGGTGACGGTGTCCGCGCGCGGCTGGTACGCGCGCATCATCCAGCACGAGCTGGATCACCTGGACGGCACGCTCTACGTGGACCGCATGGAGACGCGCAGCCTCACGACGCAGGAGAACCACCGCCGGCACTGGTTGGGCAGGAGCACGGCCCAGGTGCGCGCGGCGCTGGGGCTGCCGGAGCAGACCCCGTCGCTTCCCCGAAAGGACCCGACATGAGCAGCAGGCTGTTCACCCCCCTGAAGCTGCGGGACATCACCCTGCGCAACCGCGTGGTGGTCTCGCCCATGTGCCAGTACTCGAGCGACGACGGCTTCGCGAACGAGTGGCACGTGGTGCACCTGGGCAGTCGCGCGGTGGGAGGCGCGGGGCTGGTGTTGACGGAGGCCACGGCGGTGGAGCCGGAGGGCCGCATCTCGCCGCAGGACCTGGGGCTGTGGAAGGACGCGCACGTGGAGCAGCTCGCGCGCATCAACCGGTTCATGCACCAGAACGGCGCCGCGTCCGGCGTCCAGCTGGCGCACGCGGGCCGCAAGGCGTCCACGCCCCGGCCCTGGGACGCGGGCAAGCGCGTGGAGCCGGAGCACGGCGGCTGGCAGACGCTGGGGCCCACGACGGAGGCGTTCGAGGAGGGCTACACGGTCCCCACGGCGCTGGACGAGGCGGGCATCCAGCGCATCGTGAAGGCGTTCGCGGACGCGGCCGTGCGGGCGAAGGCGGCGGGCTTCCAGGTCATCGAGCTGCACGCGGCGCACGGCTACCTGCTGCACGAGTTCCTCTCGCCGCTGTCGAACAAGCGGACGGACAGGTACGGCGGCACGTTCGAGAACCGGACGCGCTTCGCGCTGGAGGTGACGCGGGCCGTGCGCGCGAAGTGGCCGGAGTCGCTGCCGCTCTTCATGCGCATCTCCGCCACGGACTGGGTGGAGGGGGGCTGGACGCCGGAGGACTCCGTGGCGCTGGCGCGGCGGGTGCAGAAGGAGGGCGTGGACCTGATGGATTGCTCGTCCGGCGGCGTGGTGCCCTCCGCGAAGATTCCGGTGGGGCCGGGCTACCAGACGCAGCTGGCGGAGCGGGTGCGCAAGGAGACGGGCATGCTGACGGGCGCGGTGGGGATGATCCGCTCCGCGTACCAGGCCGAGCACATCCTGGCCACGGGGCAGGCGGACGCCGTCTTCCTGGCGCGCGAGCTGCTGAGGGATCCGTACTGGCCGCTGCGCGCCGCGAAGGAGCTGCGTTCGGACGTGCAGTGGCCGCACCAGTACGAGCGCGCGAAGAATTGATCGGCGTAGGCTTGCGCGCATGCTGACCGAGGTGCAGGCGGGCCCCTATACCGTGCGCGGCGTGTCCGTGGGCGGCGTGTACACGTCGCTCCTGGTTCCGGAGCTGGGGGTGCTGCTCGACGCGGGCATCCCCATCCGTTCGTTCGCCACCACGGAGCGCATCTTCCTCAGCCATGGCCACGCGGACCATGCGAGCGCGTTGGGTTCGCTGCTGGGCATCCGCGCGCTCGTGGGGAAGGGGCCGCCGTTCGTCTACCTGCCGGCGGAGATCGAAGCGCCGGTGCAGGAGGCGCTCGCGGCGTTGGGGCGTCTGCACCGGATGAAGTCGGAGGTCCGCACCGTCCCGCTGCGCCCGGGTGACACCGTGAAGGTGCAGCAGGACCTGTGGGTCCGCGCCTTCCGCACGCACCATCCGGTGCCGTCGCTGGGCTACCAGTTCCTCCGCCGTGTCGCGAAGCTCAAGGCGGAGTTCCGCGAGCTGCCGCCCGCGGAGATCGGCCGCCGCCGTCAGGCCGGTGAGCCGCTGTTCGATGAAGTCGAACGCCTGGAGCTGGCCTACTGCACGGACACGCTCTCCAACGTGCTGGAGCGCCAGCCGTCGCTGTTCGACAGCCGGGTGCTCATCCTCGAGTGCACGTTCATCGACGCGGAGCGCACCGTGCGTGACGCGCAGGAGCGGGCCCACATCCACCTGGAGGAGATCGCCTCCATGGCGGACCGCTTCCAGAACGAGGCGCTGGTCCTGATGCACTTCAGTCAGGCTTACAGCCCCGCGCAGGTCCACGCGACGCTCCAGGCCCGCCTGCCCGCGTCGCTGTTGGAGCGCGTGCGAGTCTTTGCTCCCGACGCCGGCCGCTGGTTCGGTTGACCCGTGGTGCCGGCGTGTCAGGAGGCCGCCATGCCGTCTTCAGCTCCTCGTCACGTCCTCATCGCCGGTGCCGGCATTGGAGGCCTGACGCTGGCCTGCGCACTCCAGCGCGCGGGCTTGCGCGCCACCGTGTTCGAGCGTGCCGACGCCCTGCGGCCCGTGGGCGCGGGCCTCATCGTGCAGATGAACGCCTCGGTCGCCCTGCGCCGCATCGGCCTGTGTGACGCGGTGGTCGCGGAGGGCGAGCGCGCCGAGCGGACCGTCATCCTTGATCCAACCGGGGCCGTCATCACCGGCGTGGACGTGCGTGCGCTCCAGGAGGAGTTGCAGGCTCCGATGGTGGCCATCCACCGCGCCCGCCTCCAGGCCGTCCTTCGCGCCCACGCGGGCCCGGAGGAGGCCGTGCGGCTGGGGGTCGCCGTGACGGGCTTCCACGATGACGGCGAGCGCGTCACGGTGACGCTGTCGGATGGCGGCACGGCCACCGGCGATGTCCTGGTGGGCGCGGATGGGCTGCGCTCCGCGGTGCGGACCGGCCTGTTGGGGGCACGGCCCACGCGTTACTCCGGCTACACCAGCTGGCGCGGTGTCTGCGCGGGCGCGGAGCTGGTGCAAGCGGGCCACTTCACCGAGACGTGGGGCCCCGGTGCCCGCTTCGGCACCGTGCCCATCGGCCATGGCGAGGTGTACTGGTACGCCACGTTGAATGCGCCCGCGGGCGCGGAGGATGCGCCGGGACAGAAGCTCGCCGTCCTCCAGGAGCGCTTCGCGGGATGGCATGCGCCTATCGCGCGGCTGCTCGCGGCGACATCGCCCGAGCGCGTCCTGCGCACGGACATCCACGACCGGCCGCCAGTGCGGCATTGGAGCCGGGGGCGTGTGACGCTGCTGGGCGACGCCGCGCACCCGATGACGCCGAACCTGGGGCAGGGGGGATGTCAGGCCATCGAGGATGGTGTCGTGTTGGGGGAGTGTCTCGCGGCGCAGGTGGGCGTTGAGGACGCACTGCGGGCCTACGAGGCCCGGCGGGTGAAGCGCGCCAACATGTTGGTGGTGCGTTCACGTCAGGTGGGACGGGTGGCCCAGTGGGAAAGTGGCCCTGCGCGATTTGTCCGCGATGCGCTATTCCGACGCGTTCCGGCGTCGACCGCGCGACGGCAGCTTCAGACGCTGGTGCAAGGCCTGCGTTGAGTCAGGCTCAGTAGAGTTCGCCTCTGCCAGGAGAGCGCTGTCGGCCCCTGGCGGGGGGAACTCATGCAAAAGAATTCCAAGCGGTTGGCCGCCCTCGTCCTCGTGTCCTCGGCTGCGTGTCAGCGCACCGAGTCGCGGGGAGACACCGAACGCCCTCCCGCGTCGCCGCCCTCCCTCGCGGTCGTACCTCCCGATGCTGGGACGACTGAAGACACCGGTGCGGTCAATGCGCGCATCCAGCGTGTCCTTGGTGATCCCTCGAAGTATGAACAGGCCTTCGTGGCGTTTCAGCAGGCGGTGGCCGCGCATGACACGAAGGCCGTCGCCGCGATGGTGGCGTATCCCTTCACCGCGAACGTGGGCGGCAGGAAGGTGAAGCTGCACGACGCCGCGGCGTTCAGGAGGCACTACGACGTCATCGTCACGCCGGACATCGCCAAGGTCATCACCCGGCAGCGCTACGCGGACCTCTTCGTCAATGAGGACGGCGTGATGTTCGGCCAGGGTGAAGCGTGGCTCAACGGCGTCTGCAAAGACGCCGAGTGCAAGGACTTCGACGTCCGGGTGATTGCCATCCAGCCCACGCGGTGAAGCGGACGGCTACCAGAACTGATTTCTCCCAACCCAGGGTTCGCGGAAAAAGGCGTCATGGAACCCTCAGGACCGGGCGACTGATTCGAGGAACGGCAGCACGTGCGGCAGCACCTTGGGCGCCTTTGCCCAGGCTCCGCCGTGGTCGGCATGCTCGATGGTCGCGAACGCCGCACCAGCCCGTTGTGCCACGGCCTTCATGGAGTCGTGGTACGGGTCCATCGCGCCGCAATAGAGCAGCCCCGGCCTGCCGGATTGCACCAGCGCCTCATCCAGGCCCGCCGATGTCTCACAAGCCTTCATGCACAGCCGGAGCGCGTCCAGGTCTCCCGCGTCAATGGCCTCGGCCAATTCTGGCGCGCGCCGTGCTCCCATGAGGAGTACCTGGAACCAGTCCACGTTCGTGCCCGGCTTGAGCTGCTTCTCCAGCGCCGCGTACGCGACAGGCAGGCCCACCACTGGATCCCAGCCGCCCACCACGTAGGACGCCAGCCGCTCCGGCGCGAAGGACGCGAGGCCACACACCGTCCAGCCTCCCATCGAGTAGCCCCACATGTGCGCCCGCTCGATGGAGAGCGTGTCGAGCACCGACAGCACGTCCTCCACGCGGTGCCGCAGCCGGTAGGCCTCCAGGTCGTGCGGCGTGTCGCTCCAGCCGTGCCCCAGCGCGTCGAACGTCACCACCGTGTACTTGTCCGTCAGCGCGGGCCGGTACCCCTTGAGCTCCCAGTGCGTGCCCAGTTGGAGCAGGCCGTGCAGGAGCAACAGCGGCGGCCCGTGGCCCTGGACCTCGTAGTGGATGCGGCGGCCGGACTTCGTCGCGAATGGCATGGCGTGGCTCCCTACAGGCCCGCGACCTTCGCGGAGCGAGCCACCGTGAATCCGAACGTGACCGTCTCACGCGCGCGCGGCGGCACGTTGAGCTCGAAGCGCACGATGCCCTCGTCGCTCACCTTCGCGGGCGCGGGCTTCGTGGCGTCCTTGAGCAGCGCCACCTCCACGGCCTCCACCTCCGACACCGGCATGCGCTCCTCCACCGCGAGCGCCATGGGCTTCGCGCCCATGTTGGAGACGAACAGCTTCACCTTCTGCGTGCGCGTGCGCCGGCCGGTGATGCGGGCCGTTTCCTCGCCCACGTCCACCTGCCGCGACACGCGCAGCGAGTCCTCGCTGCCGAAGCCCAGCTTCACGCGCTCGCCGCGGCCCGCGAACTTGAGCCGTCCGCGGCCCACGTAGCCGTTGTTGCGCACCAGGTCCACCGGCCCCTCGAGCAGCACTGCCGGCCCTGTGTTGTCGAAGCGCGCCACGCGGTGCACCAGCGGTGACTGTTCCGGGCACGCCACCAGCTCCGACGTGGCGGGCGAGGTGAAGGAGAACAGCGCCACGCGGTGGCCCTCGCCATCCGACGGCACCGTGGCCTTGTGCGGCGCGGACAGCGTCACCGCCTCGCCGCCGTCGTCCATGCCCGGCAGCGCGTCCGATGCTTTCGTCGTCCCCAACTCGCCCGTCTCCTGAAGCGACTCCTCGCGGATGGCAACGTCCACCACCTGCTTCTCGCGCTGCGTCTTGTCCCGCATGTGGAGCCAGTCGTCGCTGAGTCTGGGCGGAGTGGCCCCCAGCGTGGGGCGCGCCGTGGAGAAGGCCAGCGTCACGTCCTTCCAGGGCTCGCCGGTGTTCTGCCAGACCACGGCCTCGCACTCCAACGTCACCGAGGACGTTGTCTCCGCGAGGCCCAGCACCGCGCGGTAGGCCGGCCGCCAGGCGGCACACGGCACCAGGTAGGTGAGCGTCAGCGTCGCCTCTCCGCCCGTCGCGTGGCTCACATCCAGCTCCGCGCGCACGTCCAGCGTGGGCTCCGCCGCCTCCGTGCGCGACAGCACGTCGCGGGCCTCCTGGATGTGCTGCCGCTCCAGACGACCCAGGTCGCGGCGGGCCTGCCGCAGCTGTTCGTCCGCCGTGGTCTGCTCCTGGCGGATGGTGGCGAGCTGCTCCTTCCATCGCGCCGGATCCGCTTCGCCTGCGCCGGTGCGCTCGGAGATGGCGCGGAGGATGTCCTGGCGCGCGGTCTCCAGCAGGCCGTGCCTTGCCTCCAGGCGCCGTATCACCGCCTGCGCGCGTGCCAGTACCTGCTGGCGCTCGAAGGCGCGGCGGGCCAGCTCCGAGTGGTGCTCGCGCAGGGCTTCCGGCAGCACCGCGCGCATGGAGCGGCGCAGGCGGGCCTGGGTCACCATGCCGCCGGTGAGCTTCGCCTGGAGCGAGCGATCCACCGCCACCGCCGGCAGCCCGTCCACCACGAGCCGGCAGGGGCCCGGGGGCAGCGTCACCGTGCCGCTGCGCTCGACGAGCGCCCGGTCCTCCAGGACCGTCACCTTGATCAAGGGCAACAGAATGGAAGTGCGCATCACGTCCTCCGGTTCCCGCCGCTCAGCATCTTGCTGGCGGGCAGCTTCACGACCCACGTCGCCTTCATCGAACGCTTCTCTCCGGCGGGGACGCTCACGCGCCACATCCGCTCGCCCTCCACCGCGTCCTCACCCGGCAGTGGCGTGGACTTCTGCCACGGAGGCACCACCTCCACCTCCTCCACCTTGAGGTCCTTCTGGGACTCGGGGACCACGCTGACGCGCTCGGAGATGGCGATGTTCACGGGGCGGGCGAGGTGGTTGGCCACCTCCACGGAGACATGGTGCGTGAGCACGGCGCTGTTGCCGAACATACCGCCCGTGGCCTCCTCGAAGCGGGTGTTGCGCGCCACCTGGAGCGCCTCCTCCACGCCCAATCCCAGCCGCTGCGTCTCGCCAGGCCCCAGCGTGGGCAGGGGAGACGTCATCAGGAACTCGTCGCCGAGCGTCACGTCCACCGGCCCCGCGAGCAGCGGATGCGGCGAGGCGTTGTCCAGGCGCACCGTGCGGAAGACGCGCGGCTCCAGCGAGGGGACGCACACGTACTCGGCCCGCAGGTTCAAGGGCACCGTCAGCATGGACACGGTGTGCCATGCGCCATCGGACGGCACGTCCGCGAGCGCCTCCGCGTCGAAGCGCGCGTCGAAGTGGCGCGCGGAATCGCGCGGCGGCACGGACCCGTTGGGCGGCTCCACGCTGTTCACGGACTCGGCGAAGGTGAAGGCCTGGGCCTCCAGGCGCACGACCTCCACCTGAAGTTTCACGGCGGTGACGGACAGCATCGCCTGCGAGATGAGCGAGGAGCGGGGACGCAGCCGGCCGCGCTGCCCCGGTGAGGCCGCGGAGGCCAGCGTCAGCGAGTCGTAATCGAACAGGCCATCCGCCGGCTCCAGGCCCGCGGCGCGCCGAGGCTCATCGCCGGCGCCACCTTCGTCATCCACGAGGTCGGCCATCGGCGCGTCATCGAGCTCGTCTTCCACGGCCGCGCGCTTCTTGCTGCGCATGCGCTCCATGCCGCCACCGCCCGGTGCGGCCGACATGCTGGGCACCGCGACGGCGCCGGTGCCGCTGCGGCGAGGCATCGAAGGACGGGATCCGCCCAGGAAGGCTCCCGAGGACGCGGAGGCCGGTGCCACCATGGGCGCCGGGGGGGGAGGGGCGGCCACGCTGGGCGCGGCTCCGGGGGCGCTTCCGAACGTGGCCTTCTCCTTGAAAGACTCCTGCTCCGAGAAAGACTCGACCGCCGCTTCCGGCATGGGCTCCGGCATGGGAGGGGGGAGGGGCTTGCGAAGGGTGGGCTCCGGGCGGGCCAGGTGCAGGGCGTCGTAGCCCGCGAACAACTCCTCCAGGCCCGGCGCGGGCTCACGCCATCCGGAGCGCGCGGGCGGAGGCTGGCTGCGGCCGATGCGCAGCGACTTCAGCTCCGGCACCTCCACGCGCCGCTCCAGGCTCGCGGTGGAGACGGCCAGACGCACGCCGTTCCAGTCCTCGCCGGTCCGCTGGACGACGGCGGCGCGCATGCGCAGCGTGCCTTCCTCCAGCGTGCGCGGAAGGCGCAAATCATAGGTGGGCACCCAGCGCGCGCCGGCCACCGCGTACTCCAGCACCAGCCGCGCGTCCGCGTTCGCGGCGATGGGGCCGGACAGCGTCAGCAGCGCGGCGCGGAACAGCCGGGCGCGGTCCACGCTCTTCGCGGAGGACAGCTCCTGTACGCGGCGGCGGCGCAGCTCCAGTTCATTCGTGGCATCGCGGTGCTGTCGCGCCAGGTCCAGCTCCTGGGCCTGCAGCTCCGCCAGCTCCGAGTCCACGAAGCCCAATAGCGACAGCATCGCCGGCACCGGCGCCTCGCGAGGAGGATGGCCTTTGCGCTGAGCGGGCCAGGTGGGCGTCAGGCCGCGGAGCGCCGCGATCTCCGCGCGCACCCGCTCCAGCCGGCCGTGCACGGACGCCAGCGTGGCCTCCGCCGCTTCCAACGCGTGCTGTTCGGCGGGCAGCTCCGACTCCGGCGGCAGGCGCACGTCGAAGGTGGGCTTGAGGTCGCGGACGAGGAGGCCGGAGGGCCCCTCCACCACGCGCGCGCGGAGCGAGCCCGTGCGCAGCGCCAGGGGCAGGCCGTCGATGCGGACCTGGCCGGGCAGGTGGCCGTTCTCGGGTGAGAGCACGAACGCGCGCGTGCAGAGCGCGCCCTCGGCGTGAACGGTGACGGATTCCAGGACGGACGGTACGACGCGCATGGGCCCCCCTCTTCCGTGGAGAGGACCGCACGCTACTCCGAGGCCCCCATGGATGGCGACGGAGAGGGAGCCCCAATGCGTGGATCACGCACCGCGCCGTGGGGGTCGTGCGTGGTCAGAACGCGCGGTTACTGCCTACTCGCCGGAGCAGGGGCCATTGGCGAGGGGCTCTTGAGGGCAGAGGTCGAATGCGCAGTTGCTTCCGGAAGGCAGCACGGTGAGCGTCTTCTTTCCGGCGACCTGTCGGAGGAGCCACCGGGGCGGCACGTTGCCAACGTTGAAGCCGGCCAGCTTCTGGCCCGTGTAGTTCCAGGCCAACAGCCTCACCTGACCATCGATTTCGATGGTGAGGACGAACCTGGGATTCCCGCTCGGGGTGCTGGCCTCGGCTGATTTGAAGGCCATTTCAACGGCGCGATCACACGCGTCGAGATTGGCCGGGTATCGGCCTCCTTGAATCGGTCCACGGTCTCAATCGACGGCATCAAACTCCCGGGGAGACGGGACAGCAAAGACGCGTTTCCATGACCTGCGAAGCCTGCCGTTGAAATAACGTCTGGCTTTCGTGTCAGGCGGAGGTTCTCTCCGAGATGCGTTCGTTCCTCACGCGATAGTACCGGTACCGCTCCGCCACCTCGCGAACCGTGGGAGCAAAGAATTGCATCGCATGCCGTCCCTGCTGAGAGGGGCTGGTGGCTGGGCCTGGCCGCGACCTGCTATGGGGGCCGCCCGCAGTCCTTTCAAAAGAGGCCACCGTCATGAATTGGAGAGCCCTGATCTGCCCCGCCGTCCTGGTCCTGAGCGCCTGCTCGGATCCTTCCGACCCCGACCCCACGCCCCGGCGACCGCTGAAGGCGGTCCTGTTCCCATACATCCCCGACTCCGCCGGGGACGGCTTCGCCAGCCTGGAGCAGCGGCTGGAGGCCGACTTCGAGCAGAGCCATCCAGACATCGACCTGGACGTCGTGTTCGACGCCTCCCTGGATGTCTATGACCTGGATGAAGGCGGAACGTTGAATCAACTCCTGGGCACCGGGACGGGGGCCGCCCAACTGGTGGAGGTGGACACGCTGCTGCTCGGCTCGCTCGCGGAGAAGCGATGGATCCAGCCCGTCGCGCTGGAAGCGGGCGTCGTGCATCCGGCGGCGGAGGAGGCCGTCCGCATCGGCGGTGAGACCTACGGCGTGCCCACCTACCTGTGCACGAACGTCGTCTATTCGCGGAGCACGAACCTCCGGTCCGCGTCGGACAGCGCGTCGCTCGTGCGCGTCCTCCGCGAGGCGGCTCCCGGCAAGCGCCCGCTCGCGACGAACTTCGATGGAAGCTGGAACCTGCCGTCCTCGTACATCGACGCCTGGGCGGACACGCATCCGGGGGATGCGCTCGCGAAGGCTGTCTCGCTGCCACTCGACTCGCAGACGATGAATGCGTTCGCGGAGGTCGTTGACAGCTGCTCGCTCGAAGCGGGCGTCAATCCGTGCCTGGATGGCAGCTACGCGGATAACACGGTGGCGGAAGAGGCCTTCGCCAGGGAGCAGGCCAACGGCTTCATGGGCTACACCGAGCGCCTCTTCTACATCCTCCAGGCCCAGCCCAGCATGCCGCTCCCGGAGGTCATCTCGGTCCCGCTGGGCACGGGCTCGGCGCCGGCGGTCTTCGTGGATGCGCTGGTGCTCAACGCGAACTGCACCGGGATATGCGCGGAGGATGCACGGGCCTTCACGTCGTTCATGCAGTCTCCGGAGACGCGCAGCCTCATCGCCTTCAGCAAGGACGCCCCGGCGGGCACGCGGCCTCGCTATCTGCTCCAGGCCAACCGCGCCTTCTATCAGCAGGAGCCCGCGCGCTCAGACCCCATGTACAAGCAGTACGAAGTCATCCTGCGCGGAGGGCGGCCCTATCCCAACCAGCGCTTCCCGGAGAATCGGAAGGCGCTCCAAGCGGCCCTGCTCGAACAGCTCCAGTGAGCCGAGCCGATGGGTGATCCGGCTCGACCCGATTTCTCGGGGTCGAGCCGTGTTTCATCGGGCGAGCCTTGGCTTCTCGTGTGCCCGAACGCGGTCGCTCCGCTCTCCGGGGCGGAGCGTGGGTTGAAAACCAGAGCCAGGCAGTCCCGCGAGAACAAGCACAAACCTCGCGCTGTCCTACGCGCAATCAACCTGTTGCAGGACCTTCACGCGTCCTGAATCAATCGTAGGGTCCTGGGTGGCGTCCGAGCGTGGCGACCGGGCAGAGATTCGGGATGATGAACGAATCACGGGCCGTCCTCAGCCCCAGCACCAGCAGGAGGGAGGAGACCATCAGGCTCGCGAGGGCGATCCGTCTCCTGTCGCCGAGCAGCCGGCTGCCCACGCTTCGGAAGAACATGGCCTGCAGGATGAGGAGCACCGGGGGGCTCGCCACCAGCGCCACCATCAAGAGCGGGCTCCCCGTGCACCTGTCGTAATCCTCCGAGTTGAGGTCGGAGAGCGGCCCGCCCGCCGAGATCGTCGTCACCACCAGGAGGACCGCGGCCCCAACGAGAAGGAAGAAAGCCTGTCGGCTCCAGGACGGCTTGGGCTGCTCCATCGCGGTCGGTCCCAGGACGTTGACGAGGACGACGTAGTTCAGGAACACCGCGCCTGCGGTCCAGGGGATCAGGTCGGCCCAGGGGGACATGGTGACGTCCCTGGCGATGAGGTCCGTCGAGTTGACGAAGGCAAGCACCGACAGCGGCCATAGGATCAAGGCGCAGAGCACGGTGGGGGCCAGGGCGCGGGGAGTCATCCGGCGAGAATAGCAGCAATGCCTTGCAGGCGAAGCCCGCTGCGGTTCTTCCGGTTGGGATTGAGGGCGAGTCCGGCATCTCGGGCGCGAAGGGGAGAACACCGGCTGGAGGAGGCTCCAGGCGAATGGAGGGACGGCCCCCGGGGGTGTGCCGCGACGCCTGGCCATGCGTTGGAGTTGGCTGTCGCCGGCTCGGGAAACCGCACGCAGCCATCGTCGTGGAATTGCTCGGCCGCTGCTCTTGTGGAGGGTGAGGCGACGGCTGGCACATGGGCTGGCGAGCCCCCATCGTTGAAGGGAGTGGGAGCTTGTTCCTTCCACGCGTCCCATGGCCCGCCTGTTCGACAGCCCATGCATCCGCCTTCGCGAGCTCCTCCGCCGGGACACGGCCGCCTCCTCGATGCCGTCCTCGCCAGCATGGGCGAAGGGCTCCTGGTGGCGGATGCGTCCGCGCATCTGGTGTTCATCAACCCGAAGGGGGAGCGCATCCTGGGCATGGGGGCCACCGACGAACCCGTCAGCCGGTGGCCAGCGCATTACGGCTTCTACCTGCCAGACCAGCTCACCCGCTATCCGCCCGAGCGCCTGCCCATGAGCCGGGCGCTGCGCGGCGAGACCGTCAGCCGCACGGAGGTCTTCCTTCGCAATGCCGAGAGGCCGGCGGGGACCTGGCTGCACGTCAGCTCCAGTCCGGTCCGCGATGCGGCGGGCGTGATCCGCGGCGGCGTCTCCGTCTTCAGCGACGTCACCGACCTCAAGAGTGCCCAGGACGCGGCGCGCGAGGGCGCCGACAAGTACCGGCTGCTCTACAACAACACGCCCGTGATGATGCACTCCATTGATCCGCAGGGACGGCTCATCAGTGTCAGCGATTTCTGGCTGGACACGCTGGGCTACGAACGCGCGGAGGTGCTCGGGCACGACTCGGTGGAGTTCCTGACGCCGGAGTCCCAGCGCTATGCCCGGGAGGTCGTCCTGCCCGAGTACTTCAAGGTCGGGACGTGCCGGGACGTGCCGTACCAGGTGGTGAAGAAGGACGGACAGGTCCTCGACGTCCTCCTGTCCGCCATCGTGGAGCGGGACGCCGCGGGCAGGATGGTTCGTTCGCTCGCGGTGCTCATCGACGTGACCGAACGGAGGCGGGCGGAGGCGGCGCTGCAGGAGAGCGAGATGCGGCTGCGCGCCATCCTGGACAACGCGCCGACCGTGTTCTTCCTCTTGGATCCACAGGAGCGCTTCCTGTTCGTGAACCGCGAGTGGGAGCGGCTCTTCCACCGCACCCGGCAACAGGTGGCCGGGAGGACCGTCTTCGATGTCTTTCCCTCGGACATCGCAGCCACCCTGCACCACGCCAACGAGGACATCTTCCAGCGCCGTGTCCCCGTGGAGCGGGAGGAGCGGCTTCCGCACGATGACGGCATCCACGTCCACCTCACGCAGAAGTTCCCGCTCCTCGACGCCACCGGCGCGGCCTACGCGCTCTGTGGAATCGCCACCGACATCACCGAACGCAAGCGGAGGGAGGTGTCACAGCGTTTCCTGGCCGAGGCGGGCCGCGAGCTGGTGGCGTCGCTCGACCCTGAAACCACGCTCCAGCGTGTCGCCGAGCTGGCCGTGCCCCTGCTGTCGGAGCTGTGTGTCTTCTTCGTGCGGCTGGACAGCGGGACCCTGCGGCCCGTGGCGGTGGCGGACCGCTCCCCGTCCCGCGCCGCGAGCGTGCGGGAGTTCCTGCGTCGCCACCCTCCGGATCCGGAGTCCCTTCACGGCCCGGCCCGGGTGCTGGCCACCGGAAGACCCGAGGTGTCCGAAGCGTCACAGGGCCTGTGGGACGACGAGGCGCTCGCGGAGGAGCGGTGGGCGGACGTGAGGACGCTCCAGGGGCGGCCTTCGCTCGGCGTGCCGCTCCAGGCGCGAGGCCACACCCTGGGCGTCTTGTACCTCCTCGCGCCCGAACCGAAGCGCGCGTATGCACCGGAGGACCTGGCGTTGACGGAGGAGCTGGGCCGGCGGGCCGCGCTCGCCATGGAGAATGCCCAGCTCTATTTCTCCGCGCAGGACTCCATCCGTGCGCGGGATGAGTTCCTGTCCATCGCGTCCCATGAGCTGAAGACCCCGCTGACCTCCATGCGGCTGCGGGTGCAGCAGATGGAGTCCGCGCTGAGGTCGCCGCGCCCGGTGCGCGCGGAGACGGTGGAGCGGATGCTGGCGGTCTTCGGGACCCAGCTCCAACGCCTGTCGAACCTGGCGGACCACCTGCTCGACGTCTCACGGATCCATGAGAAGCGGCTCGACCTGCGCATGGAGGAGTTGGACCTGGCGGCGGTGGCTCGGCACGTGGTGGGGCACGTCGCACCGCAGCTCCAGGATTCGGGCTGCGAGCTCGAACTGGTGGCGCACGAGCCGGTGTGGGGGCGCTGGGACCGGCTGCGGATGGAGCAGGTCATGCTCAACCTGCTGACCAATGCGATGAAGTATGGCGCGGGGCATCCCATCCGGATGGAGGTGGCAGCGCACGAGGGAAGGGCGCGGCTCACTGTGGAGGACCAGGGGGTGGGCATTCCGCTCGAAGCCCAAGGGCGGATCTTCGAACGCTTCGAGCGCGCGGCCTCCCTCAACTACGGAGGGCTCGGATTGGGACTCTTCATCACGCGGCGGATCGTCGAAGCGCACGGCGGAAGCATCCGCGTGGAGAGCGAACCGGGGCACGGCGCGAAGTTCACCGTGGAGCTGCCGCCTCGTGTTGCCCACTGACGGAACCGGCGTGGCCCCGGTCAGCTCGCGTCGTGGCGGACCACCGCGGGCGCCGGCTCCACGTTCACGGGACGGCCCAGGCAGTCCTCACCGTCCTGGGGCCCAGGCGTGCTCCTGGGCCGGTACTCCCAGTGCCACGGCTCCGACGCCACGGTGCGGCGGAAGCCGAAGCGGCACGCGTTGCCCGCGAGCCAGTCATACGTGGGGGACACCTCCTCGCTGCCCACGACCAGATCCACCGCGAGCCCGCGGTTGTGATTGGAGAGGCCTGGCAGCGCGGCCTTGGGCCCCAGGCCCTGGCGGTAGCGGCGCCACAAATAGCGCTGCTGTTGATACGAACGCCACCCGCTCGTGACGAGCAAGGGCTGTCCCGCTGCGCGCGCCTCCTCCGCCATGCGCTCGAAGGCCGCCGCCGCGTCGCGGTGGAGCCGGTGTCCGGTGTGGATCCGCACCAGGCGCGGGAGCTTCGCCTTGGACTTGCGGACCTTCACCTCCTTCGCGAACCCGACGGGTGCCAGCAGACAGACCAGGAGCACAAGGCCCCAGCGCAGCAGGGGAGAGGGCATTCTTCGGAGGTCCAAGCAGTGGGCGAGGACGCGAGGCTGCCGCCTTTATTCCGCTGTGAAAAGCAGGCGGGCCGCCGAGCGCTCTGCCCTCGCGCCAGGTCGCCCGGACGCTCCGTGAGCCCTAGAAGAGCTTGAGCTGCGCGTCGGGGGCGGCTGCGGGTGCGTCCCGGGGTGGCAGCACATGGAAGCCGTGGGCGCGTGCCCAGGTCTCGCTCGGGCCCTTCCAATGGTGCTGGTCCATGCGCGCGTGGCCCTTGTCGTCGAAGGTGACGCCCTCGGCCTCCAGCAGCTCGCGCTGGCGGTAGCCGGAGGTGCTGATACCCCCCGTGCGGTTGATGATGCGCTGCCACGGCACGGTCGCCGCTCGTGACCCGAGCGCCGCCATCGCATGGCCCACGGTGCGCGCGTCGCAGGCCCCGCCGACGATGGTGGCGATATCTCCGTAGGTGGCCACCTGCCCGGCGGGGACCTGTTCACAGACCAGGTAGATGCGCTCGTAGGGGTCCTGCAGGTCGGTGAGGGATGCCATGGGGTCTCCGGGCGGGGGCCTGCCCGAATCCTACTCACGGCATCCACCAATGCACGCCAAACCCGAGGCGTCCGCCGGCCCCGGGAACGCTAGGCCGCCAAGGATTGCAGCTCCTGGGATGGAGCGCTGGCCTGATTGAGCACCGCCCACTCGCGGCGCAGGCGCCCGTACAGGTCATTCAGCGGCTGGCCCGGCGCCTCGTACTGCCCGGCGTGGTGCTCCACGATGTGGCGCAGGAGCACGTAGCAGATGGTGGCCGCGCCGGCGCCCTCCACGGTCGTGAACTGGGCTGCGTCCGTGAACCAGAGCGTGGTGGGCATCTGGCAGGCCTGCGTGCCCGCGGCCACCAGGTGCGCGCCGGGCTTGAGCCACGGGTGCTTCGCGAAGAGGCCCGGCCGGTCCACGGTGAGGGCGGAGATGAGGTTGGAGATGCGCCGGTCCTTGAACCGCGAGTCCCCATACACCTGGCTGAACACGAGCCCGCGCACCCGCTTCATGAACACCTTGGACGTCAGCGCCAGCAGCGACGTCGCGCGGAGCACCAGCATCTGCTCGAACTCCGGCACGGTGAGCTTCTTGAATGACGGCCAGAGGTCCACATCCATCTGCCGCTTGACCAGCGTGATGCCGTCCGTCAGCCGCGCACGGACCCAGACCAGCGCCGTCGCCACGGACGCGGTGAGCACCCCCGGGATGAGGTAGAGGAAGGAGTCCCGGGGCTCCCAGTCGCCCGCGCGAGCCGTCTCGAAGCATCGCCACGCGAGGATGGCGGCGGAGAGCAGGGTGAGGAAGAAGAGCCCGTAGGCCAACCAGGAGACGCCGTTCAGCGTCACCCAGCCGCGCTTCGTCGGGTTCTCCGGGACGTTGTACATCTCCGGGTCCTGCACGCTGACGTCGGAGATGATCAGCGTGGGCGGTGGATCCTCCCGGTTGAACGCGAGCAACAGGGCGTCGATGCCCTGGTTGTCGTAGATGCCGCCATCCATCAGCGGCAGGCCGTTCTGGAAGCCCGGCCCCAGCGCCGCCAGCGCGGTGTCGAGCGGATGGTCTTTCGGCCAGTGGAACTGCTGCGGGAACACCAGCGGTTCGAAGCCGCCCGGGAAGCACGACGACGCGGCGGCGATGTCCGCCAGCCGGGCGTGACTGGCCACCGGGCGCGGCATCCGGTTGCCGTTGTTGCCCAGGAGGGCGCTCGGGTTCCTGCTGCGCCGGAAGCGGAAGTCCAGGCCGGTGTGGAACTCGGTGGTGTTGAAGATGGCCTCCTGGATCGGGAGGCCCTCCGCGTCCAGCACCTCGCCGAAGCGCCGGTCGCCCAGGAAGTCGGGCCGGGCATAGACGTCCGCGGCGGACCGGATGAGGCTGGCCCACGCGTGGCTGCCGTGGTCGCGGTTGGTGGTCAGCCCGGTGAGCGCCTCCGCAATCACATTCGTGCGCAGCAGGTAGTCGGAGAACGTCTCGTGGAACGCCTTGAACGGCTTGCCGTCCAGCTGGCTCACCACCCAGGCCAGGCCCGTGAGCGTTCCGCCGGACACCGTGGACAGGCCCACGACATCGGACAGAAGTCCAACGGTCTCGAGGAACCGCAGCGTCCCCAGGTGGAACGCCGCCGCGCGATAACCGCCGCCGGACAGGGACAACGCAAGCGGCCCAAGCGGACCGTGTTTCTCGGAAGAAGGGGGCGTGGCGTCTTGGCTCATGGGCGTGGCTGGGGCGCGGCGGAGAGGACGGCGGGAGCTTAGGCCAGATTGAGCAACGGCCATGCCACCCTGGGCCCTCAGGAGGCAGGCGATGCGCCTGTCCCAAGCGCGTTGCGCGTGGACGCGGCGCGTTCCTCCGGCACGCGTCCGGCGCCTTGGCGAATGACGGGGTGAACTCGCCCTCGGCGGACACGGACTCTCGTCTCTTCCTCTCCGCGGGCGGTCTCACGTTGGGGGAGACCCTCGACCGCGGCGGCAAAGCCACCGGCAGGAGACCGATATCCGATGTCCCATGGGGCGTCCCCATCAGGGGACGGTGTAGAGGCCGACCACGTTCGGATCCAGCGTCGCGCTGGAGATGCGCAGGCCCGTGGCGGTGCTGATGTTCGCGACATCCGTCACGCCCAGGTCCGCCAGTGAGAAGGACACGCCGCCCAGCTTGGATTGCACCGTGCCCACCGGGTCGCCGGTGAGGCTCGCCACGCCGCTGGTGTAGGAGACGGTCGCCAGCGCCGTGGAGGTGTTGCCCGCGGCGGAGCCCGTGAAGTCGCTCGCGAGCAGCGCCAGCGAGTAGCTGCCCACGATCTGGTTGGACGCGTTGATGAGCGTGACCGTGGCGTCGTCACCGGGCGTCGCGGAGGTGAGCGTGCTGTCGATGATGAAGAAGCGCGTCTTCGCGGTGAAGGCCGTGCCGAACTGGAAGTTGCCCGTGTTCAGGTTGTTCGCGCCGTCATGGATGCTCAGCCCCGTGGCGGCCGCGTTGGCGTTCGCGGGCTCCGCGCCCCGGGAGCTCGGCGTGTTGGTGCTGGTGAGCCCGTTGGCCGTCGCGCCCACGAGGTTCGTGAACGTGCCCTCCGACGTTGTCAGCGACACAAGCTGCGCATTGCCCGTGATGTTGGCTGGCGTCCCCGCCGTCACCGCCCCCGTGTAGGTCGCACCGGTAACGTGCAGGCGCGTGGGCGTACTGACGACCGGGTCCGCCAGCGCGTTGACCTCATACGCGATGCGGTGGAGGTGGGCGGCGTCGGCCGCGCTGATGCCCAGGTCCGCCGCCGCGCTGCCCGCGCCCGTCGCCAGCGTGCGGGGATCCGCCTGGGTGACCTTCGCGAAGAGCACCGCCGCGGACAGGTAGCTGCCGTACTTGCTGGAGTGACGGCTGTCCTGCGCGCTCCACAGGTTGAACATCCCCGGCGAGATGCCATCCGCGGGATTCGGGTCCGCCAGGTTCTGATCCACCGCGCGCATGAAGCCATCGCCCACGCGCGCCACGCCCGTGAAGCCCAGGTCCCGGTAGGCCTTGAAGTAGGCGTCGCGCAGCTCGGCCTGCATCGCCTGAAGCCCCGCGGTCCCGCTCGGGTAGCCCTGTGTGCCGACGGAGGTGGGCGATGACCACGTCTCATACAGGTACAGGTTCGCGGATGGGTTCGCGGCGCGCACCAGCGTGCGCAGGTCGCGCGCCCCATCCATGAAGCCCGCGGGCGAGCCGCCGCGCGAGGGGGGCAGCGGCGTGATGCTCTGCTCCTGGAACACGACGGTGTCCCAGGTCGCCTGCCCGATGGTGGAGGACCGGTTCGTGTAGTGCCACCGCAGCGTCTGGCCGCTGGCCGTCTCCAGACTCACGTTGAACTGGAAGCCTGCTTGCGTCGTCAGCTTCTTGAAGATGCCCGGGATGCCGCCCTGGCCCGAGCCGTTCGTGTCGGTGACGGCGGCCTTGTTGTACGAATAGGCGGGCTCCTCGTTGCCGTGCGTGAAGCTGTTGCCCACGAAGAGGATGTTGCCCCCAGTGACCGCGGCGGCGGTGCTCCCCAGGAGGTCGTCGGGTTCGAACTCGGAGAGAGGGGAACAGGCCGCCTGGGTCGTGAAGACGCCCCAGGCCATCAGGCACAGCACTCGCGGGTGGACGGCGGCCAGCAACACTTCGAGTCGGGACCGGCGCATGACGTCTCCATGGGTCCATGTCGTGGCGCACGGACCTGGATTCAGCATCATGACGGAATAGCTGGTTTAATGCGAGCCGGTGTCTGTCTTCACCCGCGCCGATCTCGCAGCCGTGTGTATGTGTATGAGACAACCAGGAGCATGACGCCCAGGAGGATGAACGTGAGCACGCGTTGATCCGCCGGCAGCTTCGCGACGTCCAACAGCACCAGCCGCCCCAGCGCGAGCCCCAGCACCGCGAGCGCGGCCAGCCGGTACCAGCGCTCGCGCACCGCGAAGCCCACGCCGAAGAGGAGGAACGCGGCGATGACCCACCCCAGCGTGACGAGCCCCTCGGGCATCCGCGCGCCCACCAGCGCCACCAGGGACAGCCCCGCGCCCACCGCGCAGATGGCGGTGAAGGGCAGCCGGGCCTCGGGCGCGGGCAGGCCCGCGACGCGCACCGTCCCGCCGCGCTCCACCAGCACGAACGCGACCACCAACCCGGTGAGCAGCGTCAGGCGTCCCGGCGTCTCCCATTCACACGCCCCCAGCGCCACGTAGAGGATGAGCACGCCCACGGCCCCCAACACCTGTGACTCGACGCCGCGCGCCGCGAGGCCCGCGACGAGTCCCGTCACCGTCCACGCCGCCACCAGCGCGACGTCCTCATAGTGCGCGGGCATGGCCAGCGCGAACGTCACCGCCGTCAGGGCCAGGTACGTATGCGTCAGCGCCGCGGGCGCGCGCTGGAGCCTCGACACGGCTGCCCCCGCGCCGTGCGCCACCGCGACGACGAGGAGGAAGCTGAAGAGCCGCGAGTGCTGCTCCTGGGAGACTTCGTACGCCCCCAGCGACGTGAGGCCCACCCAGTTGAGCAGGGTGAAGGCGAGGCTCGCGCGCACGGGCAGGTCGCGCGGGCGCACGAGCAGCGCCACGGAGAACAGCAGGAAGTAGAGCGTGAGGAAGGCCAGGCTCAGGAAGAGCCGGTCGCTCTCCGGCGCACCCGGCGCCATGTGGCCCGTGCGCACCGCCCAGACGACGTGTGTGCTGTAGACAGCCACCAGGCTGGACAGGGGAACGATGACCCAGCGGTTGCGCACCAGGAAGAACAGCGCGCCCGTCGCGAGCAGCGTGGTGGACAACAACGTGAACGCGGTGATGTCGCTGAGCATCCCCGTGTGCAGCCCCAGGAACAGCGCGATGCCCGCCACCGTCTCCGACTGCATCCGGTGCGCGATGGTGACGATGGCCACCACGAACCCCGCGAGCAGCACCAGCGCCAGCACCTCGCTGTCGATGACCCGCACCGCCGGGATGAAGTGCAGCGCGTAGGTGACGAAGTACGCCAGCGCCAGGCCGCCGCCGAAGACGATGCGGCCGAACAACTGGTGCCGCCGCGCCAGCCACAACCCGAACGCGCCCAGGCCCGCGCTGAGCAGGTAGCCCGCGCCCACGCGCGCCAACACCCCCAGCTCCCCGAAGTGGTACGTGATGAGGTACGCGATGCCGACGATGAGCGCCACGATGCCCAGGCGGCTCAGCCAGTAGGTGCCGACATGCGCCTCCAGGTCCCGCTGTTCGGGGGCCACCGCGGAGGGCGTGACCGCCGGGGAGCCGGGCTCGGCCACGGAGCGAGAGGGCTCGCGGGCCTCCAGCTTCGCGAGCCGCGCCTCCAGGGCCGCGACCGTTGCCTCCAGCCGCTTCACCGTGTCTCGCAGCTCCTGTCCTTCACCCTCGTCCACCATGGATGGTCCCGTACACCCGCACGCTGCCTGGCCCGGGAAAGCTTCAAGCGCGGGCCCGGCATCCCTTCAATTTGGGACGAATCCACGCGGCTCACCGCGGCGGAGCTTCAGCAGCTCGGACGCCGCGTGAGCGTGGCCCCGCCCCCCGGGAGGTCCGCACGGGGGCCGGAGGCCGGTGCTTCAGGCGAGGTTGTGGAAGACGTGCTGCACGTCGTCGTCCTGCTCCAGCATGTCCACCAGCTTGAGCACCTCCGTGGCCTGCTCCTCCGGCAGCTCCTTCAGGGTGCCGGGCAGGGGGATGTACTCGGACTGGGTGGACACCGGCGCGATGTTCTTGGCTTCAATCGCCGACATCAGCTTGCCGAAGTCCGCGAACTTGCAGCGCAGCAGCAGCTGCTTCTCGCCCTTCTCGCCCGTCGTCTCGCCCATCTCTTCCAGGCCATGGTCGATGAGCTCCAGCTCCAGCTCGTCCGCGTTCAGCCCTTCCGCGTCCAGGCGGATGGCGCCCATGTGCTCGAAGAGGCGGGACACGCTGCCCGCGGTGCCCATGCTCCCGCCCAGCTTGGTGAAGGGGAAGCGGACGTTGGCCACCGTGCGGGTGACGTTGTCCGTGGCGGCCTCCACCAGGATGCCCACGCCGTGCGGGGCATAACCCTCGTACAGGAGGATCTGGTAGTCCGCCTGGTCCTGGCCGCTGGCGCGCTTGATGGCCGCGTCCACGTTCGCCTTCGGCATGTTCGCCGCGCGGGCGTTCTGCACGGCCCGGCGCAGCGCGGGGTTCGATTCGATGTTCGGTCCACCCGCCTTCACCGCGATCACGATGTCCTTCGTGATGCGGGTGAAGACCTTCGCCATCTTGTTCCAGCGGGCGAACATCGTCGCCTTGCGTGTCTCGAAAATGCGTCCCATGGTGTCCTCAATATACCGTGAGCCGCTCCGGTGGAGAGGCTTTCGGAGATGGAGCCTGTGTCACCCTCGCGGGTAGCGGCTCGCCAGCGCGTCGGCCAGGGGCCCCGCGCCCGTTCGCAGGGGGTCCACGCAGGGCAGGCCATGCGCCCGGCCGGTGGCCTCCAGCAGCTTCAAAGCGTCGTCCTCGCCCAGGTGTTCGGTGTTGATGGCGATGCCCGTGCACTGGATGGCCGGGTTCGTCAGCCGCCCCTCCAGCACCGTGCGGTCGATGACGTCCTGGATGGACGGCAGGGGGTGTTTCACGCCGCGCATGCGCGTGCGCGTGGGCTCGTGACAGACGATGAAGGCGTCCGGCTGCGTGCCGTGCAGCAGGCCCAGCGTGACGCCCGCGAAGGAGGGGTGGAAGAGCGACCCCTGGCCCTCCACCACGTCCCAGTGGTCCGCGTCGTTCGCGGGCGTGAGCCACTCCGCCGCGCCGGAGACGAAGTCGGACACCACGGCGTCCAGCGCCACGCCCCGCCCGGAGATGAGGATGCCTGTCTGTCCGGTGGCCCGGAAGTCCGCCTTCCACCCGCGCTGGCGCAGCTCCTTCTCCAGCGCCAGCGCCGTGTACTTCTTGCCCACCGCGCAGTCGGTGCCCACCGTCAGCACGCGCAGGCCGGGCCGCTTCGTGCCCTGGCCCGTGGCGAAGTCCCGGTCCGGGAAGCGCACGTCGTGCAGCCTGCGCCCGTGCTTCGCCGCCGCCGCGGCCACGGCGGGGAAGGAGGACAGCCGCCTGTGCAGCCCGGTGGCCACGTCCAGCCCTGACTCCAGCGCCCGCACCAGCGTCTCCACCCACGCGTCCGACAGCACCCCGCCCGGGTTCACCACGCCCACCACCAGCGTGCGCGCGCCCTTCGCCTTCGCCTGGGCAAGGTCCATGTCCGGCAGCCCACAGTCCGCCGCGCAGCCCGGGAGGCGCAGCTGACCCACGCACCATTCCGGCCGCCAGTCCACGATGCCGTGAGCCGTCTTGGCCGCGAGCTGATCCTTCACGTCCCCGAGGAACAGCAGGTAGGGCTTGTCGATGTCCACGCGCGGTGCCTTAGCACGGCCGAAAAACGGCGTGGAAATGGCGCGGGGGAATAAGCGCGACACCGGACGTAACAGGGGGGAGCCCGGCCACGGGCTTCCCCTCGACAGCCCTGGAGTCCCCCCATGCCCTTCATGCCTTCCGCCGCGTTTGTCTTCGCCGCCTCGCTGGCCACCGCCCGCGGCGGACCGCTGAACGGCGTCTGGTTTGACAGGCGCCGCGCCACGGGCCCGGGCGTGGTGCCCGGCGCCTTCAAGACCCGGCTTGGCATGGGCCTCCGCCTGGAGCTCCGCTCCTGCTAGCCCTCCGGGCTGCCGTGCCGGGCCTCCCACCCGTCAGGTGGGAAGCGCCGGGGAGGGTTTCGACGGACTTCGCGGGCGATGCGGCTCCTGCTAGGAACGCCCCCGTGGTCTTCCGCCCGCGATCACCCCGCGTCGCTCCCCGGCCCGGGGAGTCCTCCGCATCCGAGCCGGGGGTGCCTTCGGCCTCCCGTGAGGACGCCGCGGAGTTCCAGGCACTCATCGCGAAGTGCGCTCCGGCCCTGGAGGAGCGCGCGCGCATCCTGTGCCGGGGCCGGAACCCGGCGGACGCGAAGGACCTGCTGCAGGAGACCTACGAGCGGGCCTTCCGCGCGTTTCATACGTATGACCGGTCCGCGCCTCCCATGGCGTGGCTGGCGTCCATCCTCGTTCGACGCTTCCTCGACTGGTGCCGGCACGACCGGCGCCACCCCCAGGAGGAATTCACCGACGCGATGGGGGATACCCTGGCGGAGGCCGAGCCCGCCCCGGAGACATGGGCGCGCTACACGTTGGACGACGTGTGGCAGGCGGTGGAACAGCTCCCCCCGGAGCTGCGCGAGGTGGTCCGCATGAAGGACATGGAGCGACAGAGCTACGCGGAGATCGGCCGGCGGCTCGGCATCCCGTCCATGACGGTGGGCACCCGTCTGTTCCGGGCGCGCAAGAAGCTCAAGGAGCTGCTCCTCGCCCGGGAAGGCACCGCGGGGGGCCCGGCGTGACCGTCTCTTGTGAACAGCTCGCCGCCTTCGCGGACGGGGAGCTTCCGCTCGACGAGGCCGAGGCCTTCCAGGTCCACCTCGCGCAGTGCGCGGAGTGCCAGGCCGGCCTGGAGGACCAGGTGCAGGCGAGCCTCCTGGTGCAGGCCGCCGCGGAAGAACGTGTCGCGCCCGGAGCAGAGCCCCTGCGGTCCGTGAGCGCCGAGTCCGGCATCGATGCACGGCCTGCGAGGGCATCGGAGGTGGAAGCCAGCCCCGCCGCATCGGCATCGGGCCCGGGGCTCCGGTCCGTGCCCGGCACTGGAGGCCAGACCGCGCCGGTGCCTGGCGGTGGGACGCGGTCCACACCTGCCCGTCCTCGTGCCCGCGCGGCCTGGGAGCGACGCCGGGTGGCGGGCTTCGCGGCCGCGGCCGCCGCGGTGGTGCTCGCGGTGCTGGCGGTGGCCCGTCCATGGCGCCCGCCTGAATCCGAACGCGCGCTGCCCTTCGCGCTCGCCTCCGCGCGCCCGCTGGAGGGCCGGCCGAGCCACCCGGGTCTGGCGGATTACCGCGCCCCGGGCACGCTGCGCGGCGGCGCGGAGGGACGGCCGGAGCTGGACCTCAAGGCCCTGTCGGAGCTGGAGGCGAAGGGCGACCTGCACGGCGTCGCGACGGCGTGGCTCGCGGCCGGGGACTTCGAACGCGCGGAGCGCATCCTGGAGCGCCTGCCCGCGTCGCCCGCCGTCCTGGGCGACATGGCCCTGGCGGCCCTGGGCCGTGCCCAGCCGGAGCGCGCGCTGACGCTGCTGGAGGCGGGGCTGGAGACGGCGCCGGACGACCCGCGGCTGCACTGGAACCGGGGCCTCGCGCTCCAGGCGCTCTCGCTGGAGCTGGCCGCCGCGGCGGAGTTCTCCCGCGTGGCGCAGGCGAAGGAGCCCGGCTGGAGCCCCGAGGCCACCGAGCGCGCGGACGGCCTGCGCAAGGGCGCGCTGGCGCGGCGGGACTCGTGGCAGGCCATGAACGCGGCCGGCATGGCGCTGGCGCTGGACGGCACGCCGTACCCGGCGTCGATGGCGCGTCGCAACCCGGACCTGGCGCGGCTGTACCTCTACCACGCGCTCCGCGCCGCCCCGTCCGTGGAGCGCGTGAAGGCGCTGGCGCCGCTGGCGGAGGTGTTGGACGACGCCAACCACACGAAGACCGCGAGCGCCTACGTGGCGCACGTGGCGGCGGCGGACTTCCGCAAGCGAGGCCCGCTGGCCAACACCTACCGCGAGCTCCTCTCCGGCACGCGGTCGCTCCAGGGGCCGGAGGCGGACGCGTTCCTCGCGCGGCTGCGGCGCTCGGGCGAGCGCGACCTGCTCCTGGGCGCCATCCTGCTGCTCCACCAGGAGGACCACCTCGTCGACGAGCTGACGCCGCTGGTCCGCCAGTCCGGCGAGCCCGCCTGGTACGACGCTCCGCTTGCCCGAGGCCGGGCGCAGGCGGCGCAGGAGCGGGGGGACATGGAGACAGCGGAGACGTCGCTCCGGAACGGTTTGGCGGCGTGCCGGAGCGCGGGCTTCGGCTACCGCTGCGTGGACCTCCAGCGGCACCTGGCCGCGCTCTACAACCGGTTGGATCGCCGCAAGGAGGCCGACTCGCTGGCGCGCTCCGCGCTGGAGGAGGCGTTCCGCAGCGACAGCTGGTACCAGGAGGAGCTGCTCCTGTCCGACCTGGTGACGAGCGCGCGGCTGAGCCACGCCCCGGCGCTCGCGCGCGCCTATCTGGACGAATACCTCCAGCACTCGCCGGAGGACTGCGCGCGGCGCTCGGAGTACCACCACGCCCGGGCGCTCCTCTTCGTGGAGGACCTGGACGCGAAGCGGGCCCGCCGCGAGGTGCAGGACGCGCTCGCCTGTCCCACCGCGCCCACGCTCCTGGAGGTCGCCGTCGCCGGAGACCTGCTGCGGCTGGAGGGCGGCACGGTGCCGGGCCGCGAGCTGGACCGCGTCCGTGAGCGCATCCGGATCCTGCGTGACGACCCGTCGCTGACGCCCGGCGAGCGGCTGCTCGTGGACCACATCGAAGGGCGCATCCTCATCGAGCGCGACCGCGAGGCGGGCCAGAAGATCCTGCGCGGCGTCATCACCGGCTCCGCGCTCCAGCGCTCCACCGACATCGAGGCGCGCAAGGCCTGGGCCCACAGCCACCACGTGCTGGTGATGGACGCGGGCCGGTCGAGGGAGTGGGGCCCCGCGGTGGACCTGCTCGCCGAGGAGGTGGACCGCACCGCGCCCACGTCCTGCCTGCTGGCGCTGGCCGGCCAGGACGAACGGCTGCTCTTCGTCGCCCGGGGACCCACGGGCGCGAGCACCGGCCTGTACCTCCACGCCCTCCAGCGGCCCCTGCGTGAGCAGATGCCCGCGGTGCCCGAGGCCATCCTCCAGGGGCTCGCCGGCTGCGACGCCGTGCGGGTGCTCGCGGAGCCCATCCTCCAGGGGCGTCCGGGGCTGCTGCCCTCGGACCGCGCGTGGAGCTACCTGGCCCCGGGGGGCCGCCGCGTGGAGGCCCCGGCCGCGGCGCCCGTCCGGAAGCGGCTGGTGGTGTCGGACGTGGAGCCGCCCGCGACGCTGGGGCTGCCGCGCCTGATGCCGTGGAAGGGCGCGACGGGCCCGGGCGACGTCCACCTGCGGGGGCGCGCGGCCACGCCGGAGGCGGTGCTCGCGGAGATGGAGGACGCCACGGAGGTGGAGCTGCACACGCACGGCCTCTCCGGCACCGTGTCCGACGCGGCCTTCCTGGCGCTGTCCCCGGACGCGGCCGGCCACTACGCGCTCACCGCGGAGGACCTGGAGGGGCACACGCTGCGGGGCTCGCCGGTGGTGATGCTGGCGGCCTGTGACGCGAACGTGGGCGCATGGCGCTACCACGCGGTGTCCAGCCTGCCCTCCGCGCTCATCCAGGCGGGCGCGCGGGCCGTGGTCGCGCCGTCCACGGAGGTGCCGGACGTGGAGGCCGGGGCCTTCTTCCAGGCGCTGGTGGAGTCGCTGCGGCGCGGCATTCCTCCGGCCCAGGCGCTCCGGGACACACGTGCCAGGTGGCTCCAGCGGGGCAGTGCCCGGTGGGTCCAGGATCTGGTCGCGTTCGAATAGGTAGAGTCCCCGCGAATATTCGTGCAGCCGCGCGTAAGGGAAGCGGGAGGAAGCATGATCACGCGTTGGAAGTCCGCAGTGGGCAGGGCGGCGGTGGGAGTCGCCACCCTGTCGGCGATGCAGGCCGGCGCCCAGCAGGCGAAGGCCCCGAACACCCCGGTGAACCTCACCCCGGTGGCGAAGTCCACCGCGAGCCCGGCGGCGCCGAAGGCCACCGGCTCGGTGGACGTGGCCGTGGACGAGGGCGCCAAGGGCACCCGCCTGTACCGGTATGACCGCGCCAGCGGGAAGCTCACGCTGCTGAAGCAGCTCACCCAGAAGGACGCCACCAGCGCCACCTCGGGGTTCAAGGCGCTGTCGGCCCTGGAGGCCGGTGGCGGCACGGCCTTCACGGATCCGGAACGCGGCGGCGCCGTGTCCCCTGAAGGCCCGCGCCCCAAGGGCGGTGGCGGCCCCCCGGGCGGACATGATCCGGGCGCCCTCACCCAGACGGAGCTGGCCAACATCAATCGCGAGCTCACCGCGATGAAGCTGAACAAGACCCAGGTGAAGATCGGCCCGCCGGTCCTGCGGTAATCCCAGCCTCACGCGGGATGCAAAGGATGGCCGTGGCGCCGGGGTGGGGGCACGTACCCTCGCCCTGGAAGGCCACGGCCTTTCACATTCCTGGATGGATGCCGACCCGCGCGTTCAACCCCAGACGCCCCGAGTGTCGGCCCTGCCGCCGCTCCCGCGTTTACCGCACCTCTCGTGGCTTGGCACACGTACAACGTGCTCACACTTTTCGTGCGTGAGGGGGCACAGCTCGCCCGTTTGTCTTTGACACCCTCCTCGTCCGAACGTCCGTGGGCCCCGGCCGGAGCGCCCGCGGTAGCAGAAGGGTGCACACATGGGGAACGTCAAGAACGGGCAGCGTCTGGGCACGGGTGTGTCCACGCGGTGGGGGGCGGTGGGGCTGATGCTGGCGGTGATGGGGTCGGGCTGTGCCCCCGGAACCCGGGAGGCTTCGTCAGCAGACCCACTGGCCGCGAAGGAGCAGGCGGCGCTCAGCTACAACAGCCTGTCGTTCAACGGGCTGTCCTTCAATGGCCTGTCATTCAATGGCTTGTCGTTCAACGGACTGTCGTTCAATGGCTTGTCATCCGAGGCCTTCACGGCGTGGTTCAACGCGGACCCCGCGCTCGCGGACGAGGTCATGCGTTACGTCGTGCGCTGCGCGGTTCCCGCCGGGCAGACGCGCTCGTACACGGAGCCCCAGACGAACACGGTGCACACCTGGGCGGGGCTCCTGGGCCTGACGCCGGGCTGGGCCGGCGGGGCGCCCGCGACCGTGGCCGAACAGCAGGTCATCTCCGCGTGCCTGGCGGCGCACACGAATCCCTTCGGCGTGAGCGTGCCCATCTCCGTGCTGGGCCGGGATGGGTTGGGGGCGGAGATCCCCGTGTCCGCGCAGGAGCTGGCCACCTTCGCCTGGCCGGAGTCGTGCTTCTTCGGCAACCTCTTCCAGGAGCAGGGCCTCTATGCGGGCAGCCAGAACCCGCCGCTGGACGCGACCCAGAGCACGACGCGCGCGTGCGCGGTGGTGGATGGCTCCGGAATGCCTCGCATGACGTGCGCGCCGCTCACCTACGTGGGGCGCTGCTCGGACCTGTGCACGTCCGGGGGGACGGGCGGTCTGGCCTTCGCGAACTGCACGGTGGGAGGCGTCACCTTCCAGCCAATCACCACGCGCGTGCGCGCCGCGGAGCTGGCCGTCTGTGGTGACGGCATCTGCCAGGTGACGGAGTCCTGCGGCGCGTCCAACACGTACGACGCGTGCGCGGCGGACTGCGGCGCCTGCCCGTGAGCCTGGGGTGGCCTTCAGCCGGAGTGGGAGCCCAGGCCGGAGGCCGCGCCCGCGCGCAGCCGTTCATGCAGTGCGTCCGTGAGCAGGTACCAGAACTGCACGTTGCCGAAGCTGAGGATGTCGCCGCCCCTCAGCGGCACCTCGCGCTGGCCGATGGTGCTGGCGTTGACGAAGGTGCCATTGGTGGAGCCCAGGTCGCGCACGGTGCAGCGCGCTTCCGCGCGGCTCCACTTGAGCTCCGCGTGCTGCTTGGACACGGACCCGTCGTCCAGGACCAGCTCGCAGTCCAGCCGCCTGCCAATGCGCAGCACCTCCGAGTCCCGGAGGGTGGGCAGGGTGGCGACGAGCAGGTCGTCGAACTCAAAGAGCAGGGAGAGCATGCCCTGTTCAACGTCGCCGGGGGCCGCCATGCGGGTGGGCGCGAGCGCGGCGGCGGACAAATCCGACGGCGGGCGCTGCACGAGCGCGAAGGGCCCCAGCTGATGTTGAAACGCACCCACGGGGAGGGCGGCGGCGAGCGCGCGCAATTCCTGGACGGACAGCACGTGGGGCAGCCTAACGGGTTGGCCGTCGGGCGCCCAGCCACTACCGGACGATGCCGGTGCGGCTTTCATTGACCGGCCAGTCACTCGTTCCATACATTGAGCGTTTCGAGTCGCGGGCCGGGTTCCAGGAGGGGACGCCGGACCCCCGATGCCAGCAGGTGACGGAAGGAGCGGTGGTTCGATGAGCGGGAGCGACAACATCCCGATGACCCCCCACGGTCTGCAGAAGCTCAAGGACGAGCTGAAGCAGCTCCAGACCGTGGAGCGGGGCAAGATTTCGCGTGAGATCGAGGTCGCGCGTGCGCACGGCGACCTGCGTGAGAACGCGGAGTACCACGCGGCCAAGGAGAAGCAGTCGCACATCGAGGGGCGCATCCTGACCCTCGGCGACTGGATCGCTCGCGCGGAGGTCATCGATCCGGCGAAGCTGGGCGGCGACAAGGTCGTCTTCGGCGCCACCGTGGAGCTGGTGGACACGGAGAATGACAAGGCCATCAGCTACCGGCTGGTGGGAGAGACGGAAGCCGACCTGAAGAAGCGGTGGATCGCCGTGACCTCGCCGGTGGCGCGCGCGCTCATCGGCAAGAAGGTGGGCGACATCGCCACGGTGCAGAGCCCCGGCGGCGTGCGCGAGCTGGAGGTCGTGGCCATCAGCTTCGAGGATCCGCAGGAGGAGCCCTCCAGCGCGAGCTGAAGCCGGCTGGCTGGATGTCCTTCGGGGGGGCGGGCCTGGGCTCGCTCCCCCGGTTTCGTTTTCCCTGCGGCGTCAGGTGCGCTTCGTAGGATGGACGCTGGAAACCCCGCGTGAACCACCCGCTCGCCAGCCTCATTGGACCTCTCAAGTACGCGTGTCAGCGTGACTTCGCCCAGCTCGGGACCGTGCGGGATCTGCGCACGTTGATGGAGCGCACCCTGGCGACGGCCGGGGGCGTGGATGCGCGGGCGCTGGAGGACCTGAGGGCGGCCTTGCCGCACGTGGATCCGCCCGCGCCACCGGAGCACCGAAAGGCCGCGCTGCGCCAGGTGCTGGGCGCGCTGAAGCTCAGCGGCGTGACGCTGCCGGAGGAGCTGGAGCGGGTGGTCGTCACGGGGGAGATCAACGCCGTGGCGTCAGGGTTCCCCCGGGCGCCGGAGCGTGCGCACGTGCTGGAAGGGGAGCTGGCCTCCGCGCCGCCTCGCCGCCGGTTGACGCCCGCGCAGGGGACGGCCGAGGTGCGGGGCAACACCGTGCCGCCGTGGCGTTCGCAGGACCCCGTGCCGCCGGTGGGCGGTGGGGCCGCACCCGCGCGCACCGCGACCTCCGCGGGGGCAAACCAGGTTCAGGCGAAGGGTGAGCCCGTGCCCTACGGCGCGCGCATGGCCGCGGCCCGGACGCGGACCGCGAACCCCGCACCGGTCGAAGTCCAGACCTACGGCGCGCGCATGGCCGCGGCCCGCAACGCCGCCGCTGTTCCCAACGGCCCGGCGGCCCGGGCTCCGAGCGCGAAGCCCAACGCCAAGGGGGCGCCGCCCGCGGACCGCGCTCCGACGGAGAAGGCCCGGAAGAAGAAGGCCAAGGCCGTGGGCGCGGAGGCGTCGCGCTCCGAGGCCAGGCTCCTGTCCATCGCGCCGCGCACCGGCCCGCTGTCCGCGCCGCTCAAGACGCTGGGCAAGCGCCTGGGGCCGCGGCTCGTCGCGGTGCTCGACAAGAAGGGCCTGCGCCGCACGGGCGACATCCTGTTCCTCCTGCCACGCTGTTACGAGGACCGCCGCAAGCTGCGCACCATCGCGGAGCTCATCCCCGGCGAGCGCGGCGTGACGGTGGGCACTGTCAAGACGGCCGACTTCGTCCCGGGGCGCGGCGGCAAGCGCATGTTCCGCGCCGTCGTGGGCGACCGCTCCGGCAGCATCGCGGCCACGTATTTCAACGCCGGGCCGTGGCTCAAGAGCCGCTTCTCCGTGGGCAAGCAGCTGGTGCTCTCCGGAGAGGTGCGCGCGTCCATGAACGGCCGGGAGATGGCGCACCCGGAGCTGGAGCCCGCCGAGGACCTGGAGAACTCCACCTCCGTCCACTTCCACCGCATCGTCCCCGTCTACCCGGGCTTCGAGCGCGGTGAGCAGCGCTCCTTCCGCGAGCTGGCCTCGCGCATCAGCGAACAGCACGCGCACCACCTGGAGGAGCCGCTGCCCGCGGAGCTGCGCCGCCGCTATCACCTGATGGGACTGCCGGACGCGCTGCGCTTCATCCACTTCCCGCCCGACGACGCGGACCTGGAGGCGTTGGATGCGCACCAGAGCCCCGCGCACCGCCGGCTCGCGTTCGACGAGCTCTTCTTCCTCCAGCTGGGCATGGCGCTCAAGCGCCAGGGCATCAAGGCGGAGGAGGGCATCGCCTTCAACGTGAGCCCGGAGCGGCTGGACAAGGCCCGCGCCGCGTTGCCCTTCCAGCTCACCGGGGCGCAGGCGCGCGTGGTGGGCGACATCGCCCGGGACATGGCGCGCCCGGAGCCCATGAACCGCCTGGTGCAGGGCGACGTGGGCAGCGGCAAGACGGCCGTGGCGCTCGTGGCCGGCATGGTGGCGTTGCAGGACGGCTACCAGGTGGCGGTGATGGCCCCCACGGAAATCCTGGCCGAACAGCACGAGCGCACCTTCCGTCGCATCCTGGAGCCGCTGGGCTATCGCGTGGGGCTCATCAGCGCGGCGGGCACCGCGAAGCACAAGCGCGAGGTGCGCGAGGCCGTGAGCAAGGGCGACATCCACCTCGCGGTGGGCACGCACGCGCTGCTGGAGGGGGGCGTGTCCTTCCAGAAGCTGGGGCTCGCGGTCATTGACGAGCAGCACCGCTTCGGCGTGCTCCAGCGCCACACGCTGATGAGCAAGGGGCTGACGCCGGACGTGCTGGTGATGACGGCCACGCCCATCCCGCGCACGCTCGCGATGACGCTCTACGGCGACCTGGACGTGTCCATCATCGACCAGCTGCCGCCGGGCCGCACGCCCATCACCACGCGCGTCTTCAACAACGAGCAACGCGCGCGCGTCTACGAAGCCGTGGGCGCGGAGCTGGCCAAGGGCCACCAGGCCTACGTCGTCTATCCGTTGGTGGAGGAGTCGGAGAAGCTGGACCTGGAGGACGCCACCCAGGGCGCGGCGAAGCTGCAGACGGTGTTCCCCAACGCCAGCGTGGGCCTTTTGCACGGGCGCATGAAGCCGGAGGAGAAGGACGCCGTGATGGAGGCCTTCCGCGACAAGCGCATCGAACTGCTCGTCTGCACCACCGTGGTGGAGGTGGGCGTGGACGTGCCCAACGCGTCCGTCATGGTGGTGGAGTCCGCGGAGCGCTTCGGCCTGTCGCAGCTGCACCAGTTGCGCGGGCGCGTGGGCCGTGGCGCCGCGGCCAGCTACTGCTTCCTCGTCGCGGGCGCCGCGCGCTCCTGGGAGTCCACCGAGCGGCTGGGCGTGATGGAGCGCAGCAGCGACGGCTTCGTCATCGCGGAGAAGGACCTGGAGATCCGCGGCCCCGGCGAGTTCCTCGGCACGCGCCAGAGCGGCCTCCCGGAGCTGGCCGTGGCCAACCTGGTGCGCGATGGCGACCTGCTGTCGCTCGCCCAGGCGGAAGCGCGGCGCATCATGGACAAGGACCCGCGGCTCCAGGACCCCGACCATCAGGGGCTCGTGAAGGCGCTGGAGGAGCGCTGGGAGGGCCGGCTCGCGCTTGCCCGGGTGGGGTAGGGGCGGCGAGGCGGGCCATCGGCCCCCGGGTTGCCTCGCACTGTCGGCGTGCTTACGTTTTCCGTCGGAGGACCACGGGGGGACGTCAGCGATGGGAGACTGGGGCCGAGCGGAGTATCTGGCACGGCAGGGCATCCGGGACCGGAAGGTGCTCGCGGCGATCGCCAACCTGAGTCGCGCGGACTTCGTGCCCGCGGGCGAGCGGGACGCGGCCTACCAGGATGTCCCCCTGCCCATCGGCCACGGGCAGACCATCAGCCAGCCCTACGTGGTAGCCCTGATGACAGAGGCCCTGCGCCTGCGCGGCTGTGAGCGCGTGCTCGAGATTGGCACCGGCTCCGGCTACCAGACGGCGGTGCTGGCTTTGCTGGCCCGCGAGGTCTTCACCGTGGAGATCGTCCGGGAGCTGGCCCGGCCCGCGCGGCGGCTGCTCCACCGGCTGGGCTTCACCAACGTGTTCTTCCGGGAGGGCGACGGCTCCCGGGGTTGGCCCCAGGCCGCGCCCTTCGACGCCATCATCGCCACCGCCGCGCCGGAGGAGATCCCCCGGGAGCTGCTGCGGCAGTTGAGACCCGGGGGGCGGATGGTCATCCCCGTGGGAGGGATGCACGAGACGCAGGATCTGCTGCGCGTGCGCCGGAGACGGCCAGGGATGCTGCCCCGGGTGGACCACCTGCTGCCGGTGCGCTTCGTTCCGATGACGGGCGTGGGCTCGGCCTCGAGTTGAGGCGACCGGAGTTGGCGGGTGCGGCGGGCCGCGCGCCTGCATGCCCGGCATCCCGGGCCGCGTTGCCGAGCGGAGAGGGGACCGGTAACGTCCCGGACATGATCATCTGCCCGGTCTGCGACCACGTGCAGTCGGAAGGCGAAGAGTGCGAAGGCTGTGGCAAGCGCTTCCCCGGCCTCGGGAACATCCCCGCGCCCGCCGTGGCCCCGCTGCCGGAGCTGGAGCTGACGCACCACGTGGGGGGCCGCGTGCCGGTGGACGCGCCCGCGCTGCCGGAGCTGGACCTGACGCGGCTGCGCTCGGGGCCGGACCTGCCGGCCACGGTCGTGCCCGACCTGGAGCTGACGCGCTCGGGCGTCACGGGCGAGGTGCCCGTCGTGGCGATGGCGGACCTGGACACGGGCCGCGCGCAGGACGACGGCGTGCGCACCGCCGCCCCCGTGGGCGCGGTGACGTGCCGCTACTGTCGCCACGTCCAGGCGGAAGGCCTCCTCTGTGACGGCTGCGGCATGCGGCTGCCCCGCGTCCGTGTCGCGGCGCCGGTGACGGCGAAGCGCGCGGCCGAGGGCGAGCGCGTGCCCTGTCCCTCCTGCCACGTGCCGGCCTGGCCGGGCCGCGCGTGCGTGGCGTGCGGCACGAAGGTGGAGGTGGAGGCATGACGGCGGCGCCGGCGCTGAAGGCGGGCTACGCGTGCAGCGAGGGGTGTGGCTTCACCGCCTCGCTGTGGGACGTCGTCTACCGCTGCCCGCGCTGCGAGGGCCTGCTGGAGGTGGTCCACGACGAGGCCGCCCTGCGCGCCATCCCCGCCGCCGAGTGGAAGCGCCGCTTCGAGTCCCGCTTCGCCACGTCCCGGCTGCCGGACGGCTCCGGCGTCTGGGGCAAGCGCGAGTGGGCGCTGCCCGAATTGCCGGTGGAGGACATCGTCTCGCTGGGCGAGGGCCGCGTGCCGCTCAAGCCGCTGCCGCGCATGGCGGCGGAGCTGGGGCTGGGCTCGCTGATGTTGAAGGAGTGCGGCGTCTCGCCGACGGGCAGCTTCAAGGACTGGGGGATGACGGTCCTGGTGTCCGCGGTGAAGCACCTGCGCGCTCGGGGCACGCCCATCCGCGCGGTGGCGTGCGCGTCCACGGGTGACACGTCCGCGGCGCTGTCCGCCTACGCCGCGGCGGCGGGCATCCCCGCGGTGGTGTTCCTGCCGAGGAACAAGGTGTCGCTCGCGCAGCTCGTGCAGCCCATCGCGAACGGGGCGCGTGTGCTGTCGCTGGACACGGACTTCGACGGCTGCATGAAGCTGGTGCAGGCGGTGACGGCGGACACGGGGCTGTACCTGGCGAACTCGATGAACTCGCTGCGCATCGAGGGCCAGAAGATGATCGCCATCGAGCTGTGCCAGGACCTGGGCTGGGAGCCGCCGGATTGGATCGTCATCCCGGGTGGCAACCTGGGCAACGCGAGCGCGCTGGGCCGTGGCCTGGACCTGCTCTTCAACCTGGGGCTCATTTCGCGCCGGCCGCGCATCGCGGTGGCGCAGGCGCAGCGGGCCAACCCCCTGGCGCGCGCCTTCCGGGGCGGCTTCCAGGAGCTGGTGCCCATGCAGGCGGGAGCGACGCTCGCGTCCGCCATCCAGATTGGCAACCCGGTGTCCTTCCGCCGCGCGGTGCGGATGCTGCGCGCGTTCGACGGCGTGGTGGAGGAGGCGACGGAGTCGGAGCTGTCCAACGCGGCGGCCCGGGCGGACCGGGAGGGCACCTTCACCTGTCCCCAGACGGGCGTCGCGCTGGCGGCGGTGGAGAAGCTGGCCACGTCGGGTGTGATGGCGAAGGGCTCCAGCGTCGCGGTGGTGGCCACCGCGCACGGGCTGAAGTTCGCGGACTTCAAGGTGGGCTACCACCGCGAGACGCTCAAGGACGTGCAGGCCGCGCACGCGAACCCGCCGCTGGAGCTGCCCGCGGACCTGTCCGCGGTGCGCGAGGCCCTGAAGGACCTGGGCTGAAGGCCTCGCGCGCCTCGCGGGTGGCGCTACTCCACCTCGAGCGGCAGGCGCGACTCGATGGTGAGCCCGAAGCCGGAGATGCCCCGGTACGTCATGTCCGTGTTGGACATCACGCGCATGGTGCTCACGCCCAGGTCGGTGAGGATCTGGCAGCCCATGCCCACGTCGCGCGACTCGTTGGCCGCGCGGCTGACGGACGCGTTGCTGCCGTCGCCCGAGCGCTTGTGGTGGATGCCGAAGTCGTTGCCGTGCATGCCGGGCAGGTAGACGATGACGCCCGTGCCCTCGCGCGCCACGTTCTGCATCGCGCGATCCAGCAGCAGGTTGCACTTGCAGTCGGGCGAGCCGAACACGTCGCCCATGGCGCAGGCGCCGTGCAGGCGCACCAGCGGGGCGGGCTGGGGCTTGGACGGGTCGCCCTTCACCAGCACGAGCGACTTCGCGCCGTCGGGCGTCCACGTGTACGTGAAGGCGGTGAACTCACCGTGGCGGGTGCGCACGACGCTCTGGCCGGGCTCGCGGCGCACCAGGCGGTCCTTGCGGCTGCGGTACTCGATGAGGTCCGCGATGGTGATGAGCTTGAGGTCGTGCTCGCGCGCGAACTGCTTCAGGTCCGGCATGCGCTGCATGGTGCCGTCGTCCTTCACCAGCTCGCAGAGGATGCCGGAGGGCTGCAGGCCGGCGAGGCGCGCCAGGTCCACGGCCGCCTCGGTGTGGCCCGCGCGGCGCAGCACGCCGCCTTCGCGGTAGCGCAGCGGGAAGATGTGGCCGGGGCGCAGGAAGTCGTCCGCGGTGCTGTTCGGGTCCGCGAGCGCGCGGATGGTCTTCGTGCGGTCGCTGGCGGAGACGCCGGTGGTGGTGCCGTGGCGGAAGTCCACGGAGACGGTGAAGGCGGTCCGGTGGGACTCCGTGTTCTCCGCCACCATCTGGGGCAGGCGCAGGGCGTCCAGCCGCTCGGCGAGCATGGGCTGGCAGATGATGCCGCTGGTGTGGCGCACCATGAAGGCCAGCTGCTCGGGAGTGGCGAGCTCGGCGGCCATGATGAGGTCGCCTTCGTTCTCGCGGTCCTCGTCGTCCGCGACGATGACGCACTTGCCGGCCTGGATGTCGCGGACGGCCTCCTCGATGGTGTTCAACTCGGAGTCTCGGCTCATGTCGGGGGAACTCATCCTGCTGACGACGTGGAGAGGCATGGTGCGCGGCATGTAACGCGAGGGGGGTGGGGTGGCAAGCCATGCCCGGCGGCGAGCGTGCGTCCGTTCAATGGCTGGGATGAGCGCAACCTGGGACTGCGCGTCCGTGTAGGTGGGTCCTGACAGGGCAGCGACTCGACGGGCTGGGGCGCGTGATGTAGGGTCCTCGGCTCCGTGAGCGCAGATATCCAGGACAAGCGGGCCCGGTTCGAGCAGTTGCAGGAGAGCCTGGCGACCCGGCAGAGCACCACACACTTCGCCCACGCGGGTGTGTCCATCATCGCCTTCATGTTGATTGGCGGAGCGGCGGGGAAGCTGTTCCACGACTCGCTGCGCACGCCGCTGTTGGCCTGGGGCGCGTCGCTGCTGGCGCTGGGGCTCCTGGTGTACGGCTTCATCAGCTACCGCAAGGGCCGCGCGGTCCTTGGGGAGGAGCTGCGGAAGTACGAGGCGATGCTCGCGCTGCGCCGCGAGCTTCACCTGGACAACCCCGCGGCGCTCCTTCCCCGGTGAGCGCCGCGAGGAGGGGCGCCCTGCCGCGGCGATTCATCGTGCTGGAGGGCCTGGACGGCGCGGGCACCACCACGCAGACGGAGCGGCTGGCGTCCGCGCTGAGGGCGGACGGGCACGCGGTGGTGACGACGCGCGAGCCCTCCGACGGCCCGGTGGGCACGATGCTGCGCCAGGCGCTCACGGGCCGCCTGGGGTTGCCGCACGGGCGTGGGCCGCTGGCGCCGGAGACGTTGGCGCTCCTGTTCGCGGCGGACCGGACGGATCACCTGCACGCGAAGGTGTTGCCGGCGCTGGAGGAGGGCAAGGTGGTGCTGTGCGACCGCTACGTGCTGTCCTCGCTGGCGTACCAGGGGGCGAGCCTGCCCATGGCGTGGGTGGACACGGTGAACGCGCACGCGGTGCCGCCGGACCTGACCCTGTTCGTGGGTGTGGATCCGAAGGTCGCGGCGAAGCGCCGGGCCGTGCGCGGTGGCCCCGCGGAGCTGTTCGAGGCGGACGAGGCCCAGCGGCGGATCGCGAAGCAGTACCTCAAGGCCATCACGCTGCGACAGAAGCGCGAGCGCATCGTGCACGTCGACGGCGAGCTGTCCGTGGAGGCCGTGACGGACGCGTGCCTCAAGGAAGTGCGGCGGTTGCTCGCGCGCAAGCGCTGAGCCGCGGTGCCCACGGCGTGCCTTCACGCCGGGGGCATTGAACCGGGGATCCATTTATCGCCGGTTCCAGGGCCACTTATCAGTTGGGGCGCACCCTTCACCCCTGACTGATATGCGCCCAATCGACCTGCGTCCCCCGGCTCCTGGCCTCCGTTCGCGGTTCCATCTCCGAAGCCTTCCGGCGCTCGCGCTGATGGTGGCCGCCTTGATGGCGGGCGCCTGCGGCGGGTCGGATGCCCCCGTGGGCCCTCCCCCGACGCCGACGCGTGATGCCGGCGTGGATGCGGGGACCGCGGACAGCGGAGTGGACGGCGGCGCGGATGCCGGCGCGGGGGAGCAGGACGGCGGCTCCGAGCCCCTCCCGGATGCGGGAGGGCCCCCTCCGGCGTTCACCTTGTCGACGATCCCCGAGCAGACGGTCCGCTTCGATCCTTCCACCCGGTACGCGTACGCGGTCGATGTGACCCGCGCTCCGGCCTTCACCGGGGAGGTCGCGCTTTCGGTGGAGGGACTGCCTCCCCACGTGCGCACCACCCAGGCCCTGCCGGTCGTCATCCCCGAGGGTGAGAGCACGACGCCGCTGGGCTACGTCCCGGATGAGTTCGCCGCCTATGGCCAGTTCTCGCTCAAGCTGGTGGGCGTGGGAGGCGGAGAGCGCGTCGAGTTCCCGCTCACCCTCAAGGTGGAGCCCGCGCCGGCCGCGCTGGACAGCGCCTTCGGGACGGAGGGCATGGCGAGCCCGGTGCTCGGCGTGTCCGTGGTGAAGATCAACGCCATGGCCGTGCAGGCGGACGGCAAGTGGATCCTCGTCGGCTCCACCGGCTACACGGGAGCGAGGGACGTGCTGGTGGCGCGCCTGCTTCCCGATGGAACGCCGGACGCCACGTTCGGCACGCGGGGCGTGGTGGTCACCGATATCTGCGGCGGCGATGACTACGTGGATGCCGTCACCTTGCAGGCGGATGGCCGCATCGTCGTCGCGGGTGGGGCCATCTCCGGGACGAACACCTGTGCGGGGACGAAGTACCAGAGCGTGCTGCTGGCGAGGTACACGCCGGCGGGCGTGTTGGACACCACGTTCGGTGGGACGGGCATGCGCACCTTCCAGATCTCCACGGGGATCTCCACCCTTCACGCGGTCACCCTGGACGCGAGCGAACGGATCATCGGCGCGGGCACGGTCGACAACAGTGGCCTGGACCTGCTGGTGATCCGCCTGACTCCGCTGGGCGCCCTGGACACGACCTTCAGCGGGGACGGCGTGGCGACGGCGGACGAGGGGCGCCAGGACGACGGCCTGTGCGTCGTCGCCGAGCCCGACGGGAAGATCGTCGTGGCGGGAACCTCCACGGGCAGCCTCGATAATCTGGTCGTGCGCCGTTTCACCGCCACTGGCACCTTGGACAGCACCTTCCGTTACAACTCGTACTCCACCTCGCCGACCATCACGCCGAGGACGCTGATCCGGCTGTCGAACGGGAAATGGTTGGTGGGGGGAAGGGCGGTGTTCTCGGATGGAACCAGCCGGGCCATGGTGGCGCGGTTGGGCGCGAGCGCGGGTCAGGACACGTCCTTCGGCGACGACGGCTTCGTCTTTTTCACGGCAGCGCTCCCGAGCGCGAAGGAGGCGGTCGTGGGCATGGACCTGCTGGCGGACGGCACCGTGGTCGCCGCCACCTGGAGTCAGGATCCGAAGGGTGCCTCTGGACTGGGAGTCGTCCACGTGGACGCGAATGGCGCGAAAGTCCTTCGCGCGCACCGGACGGACCTGCCCGGGGAGGAGCAGCCCACGGCCGCGAAGTTGGACGCACAGGGCTTCCTGCGCGTCGTCGGAACGCGAGTCCCTGCGGGACAGAGTGAAGCCGTGCCCTTCGTGACGCGCTTCCACCCGTATTGACACAGCAGTGACGGGCTGTCGTTCAATTGCTCGTCAGTGAGGTCCACGCTCCGGGGTCGCTCATGCCGATCTCGGGGCGTGGAGCTTTGGGTGTCTCCCTTTCGGGCAAGTGAGGCGTCATGCGCAGGTTGGGTCTGGGAGCGGTTTGCGGCCTTGCACTGATGAGCCTCTCCTGTCGCCATTTGACGGGGCCATCCGACTTGAAGGGACAACCGCTGCTGGTTTGCGCCTCGGTTCGTACCGCCAGCCTGCCTGACTGCGGCCTTATCGGCGGGGAGTACCGAAAGGCCTTTGAGATCGCGAGTCGGGAGTTCGAGCGAGAGCTTCTGGACGCCCTCAAGCACGATGAACCGCGTGATGATGTGGCGCGGTGTCTGGCTCGCGTGGAGAGTTACGAATCCGCCGTGGACATCCTGGATGAGAACATCAACGTCCATTTCATCATGACGGATGTCTGTCTGGGGCCGGGCGCGGTATGGGCGGATGGAGGAGCCACCTTTCGGTTTCAAAGAGGGAGCCTCCGATTCGAAAGGCTCGGGCTTTGACGGGTGACGTTGCCCCTACGCGGTCTCCAACTTCTCCGTCAAATGGGCGGGGCTGGTCTATCGGACAGAGGGCAACCAGTGTTCGAATGGTGGATATGCCACCGCGACGCCACAAGTGCTGCCCGACATGAACATGAAGCCCGAATGGCCTTTGCTGGTGCTGCTGATCCTCCTTTCTTCCTGTGCTGTGAGCCTTGGTCCCAAGCTGGCCCCAGTTCATGTTCAAGAGGGAGGGAACTGCAAGAGTAGCGCCGACTGCGAGGAGGAGCTGGAGTGCATGTTCTGGCGGCTGACAACACCGGGGCCAGCAGGTACCTGTCAGCGGCCGTGCGAAGAGACTTCGGAATGCCCCAGCGGACAGTTGTGCGGCAGCAGAGCGTTTACCGATTCGCCGGGGTCTTTTTGCACGCCTCCGGGCGTCGACTGATGGAGATGCGTTCAGACATGCCCCATTGGCACAACCTCCCGCTTTCGCCCCACCCACGTTCCCAGAGGGGGCTCAGGCCGTGATGAACGTGCCCATGTCTACAGGAGTTTGCCCCACCTCGGGGGCCGACTCCCTACGCGGTCTCCAACACGAGCCGTTGGCTGACCTCCCTGCACACGGCCTGCGCCTGCTGCACGGTGTCCGCGTAGGCCAGCACGTAGCCGGCGCGGTCCTCTGACTTCAGGGCCTGCCGGATGGTGGCACCCAGCTCTACCGCGAGCGAGATGTCCACGACTCCCGGAAGCCGCTTCAGCGCCACCGCACCATGCATGCGCTTGAGCTTGCCGGGGGGGGAAGTACTGGATGGCCGCGCCGCCGCGAGGCACCGGATCCGCTTCCAAAGGCTTCAGCGTCCCCATGGCCCACTGGAGCGTCATGTCCAGCAGGTCATGGCCCGTGGTCAGCCGGACCAGATCCCACAGGCGGTCGCCGCCCAGGCGCGTGTGCGTCTCCACGATGCGCGGGCCTCGCGACGTGTACTTCAGCTCCGTGTGCGAGGGCCCATCCTTCAGGCCCAGCACGTCCAGGAAGCTCCGGATGAAGTCGCGCACCTCGCGGTCCCGCTCCGCGGGCATTGGCGCGGGGACCTGATGGGCGACCTCCAGGAAGGCGCTGCCGTTGGGGTCCGTGCTCTTCGTCTCCTCGTTGATGCCCAGGATGACGTGGCGCCCCGCGAACGAGAAACACTGCACGGAGTACTCGGGGCCGTCCAGGTACTCTTCCGCAATCCAAGACGCTCGGGCGTTCAGCACACCCTCCAGGTCCGAGGCGGACCGGATGCGCCGCACGTCGATGCTGCCCACGCCATCCACGGGCTTGAGGATGAACGGATAGCCCTGTCGTTCGGCGAACGCGACGGCCTCCTCCTGCGTCTTCACCGAGGCCCACTGCACGGGCGAGAACCCACCGGAGTCGAGCACCCGCCGCATCGCTGGCTTGTCGCGCGTCTTCTCCACCAGCTCCAGTGGCGTCCCTCGCAGCCCCAGCGCCTCGTTGATGCGAGCGCAGGGGATGAGCGCCTCCTCCGCGACCGTGATGGCGCTCACGAAGGGCGTCACCGCGTGCGCGGCCTTCAGCATGGGGATGAGCGCCGGGTCGTCGTAGCTCATGAGGAGGACCCGGTCGGACTGCCGGTTCACGTAATCGTCGGACAGGCCCGGCTGCTGGATGATCAGCGGCCTCAGGCCCAACTGCCATGCCCGCTCCGTGATGAACTGCCTCGCGCCCAGAAGGATGAGGTTCGCCGCCATGGTCATGCGCTCCTTGCAGTGACGTCGTCCACGCGGCCCCGCGCGTGTCGGATGAAGGCCCGGCGTCCTTCCTCGGAAACGACGAACGCCTACCCCAGCTTGCCTCCACTGGTGATGTTCACCACCTTGGACGTGCGGCTGCCTCTCACGAGGAAGCCGGTGGTCCTGCCGCCATAGGAGTAGAAGCCCAGCACCAGCCGGTACTCCTCCGGCTTCGAGTCTCCATCTGCTCGCAGCCGGACGGTCTCCGCCTCCACGACACGCTGGCAGATCCATCGCTCGATGCCGGGCTCGCGCAGCTTCCGTTCCAACACGTCGGCGGGCCAGTCCGCGCCATTGCACCGTGCGGGTCCACCCCCGGGGTCCGTTGGAGTAGAGTCGGCGGCCCCATGGAGCGGACCGGCGCGGCGGCGATCATCATTGGCAACGAGGTCCTCACCGCGAAGGTGAAGGACGAGAACGGCCCCCACCTCATCCAGCGGTTGCGGGAGCTGGGCATCCCGCTCGTCTCGGTGGAGACCATCCTGGACGACGTGGACGCCATCGTGGACGCGGTGTCTCGCGCCCGGCGCAAGGCCCGCTACGTCTTCACCAGCGGAGGCATTGGCCCCACCCACGACGACGTCACCGTGCGCGCGGTGGCCCTCGCGCTGGGCAAGCCCGTGGTGCGCATGCCGGAGATGGTGTCGGCCATCCAGGCCCGCGCGGGCTCGTCTCCGGTCACGCCGGAGTCGCTGCGGCTGGCGGACGCGCCCGAGGGCGCGGTGCTCATCGCCCAGCCGGGCATGTGGTTCCCCGTGCTGACGGTGGGCGACATGTTCCTTTTGCCCGGGGTGCCGCAGTTGTTCCGGATGCAGTTGGAGACGGTCCTGTCGCGGCTGCGCGGCACGCCGGTGCACCTGGTCAACCTGTACTTCAGCCTGGGCGAGAGCGCCCTGGCCGCCGTGCTGGACCGCGTGGCGCTGGACATGCCCCACGTGGCCATCGGCTCGTATCCCGTGTTCGACGCGGCCCTGGACTACCGCGTGAAGGTCACGGTGGAGGCCCCGGAGCGGGCCCACGTGGACGATGCCGTGGGCCGCCTGCTCGCGGGCTTCCCGGCGGACGCGCTGGTCCGCCGGGAGTAAGCGCGGCGAACTACAGCGCCAGGCCGATGCGCTGGCGCAGCCGGAAGAAGTCGTCGGTCAGCAGCCACGACAGCAGGGCCTTCAGGTCCGCGCGCTCGCGCACCGCCTGGAGGATGGCGTCGGTGCTGCTGTCCTGACGGTTGGCCACGATGTTCGGATCCTCGCGCAGCACCATGGTGAGGCCCACGGACGGGTCGCCGCAGACGAGCAGGCCCGCGCGGTCCGCGGAGAAGCCGAGCGCGTCCACCACCGTCGCGACGTCGATCTTCGACTGCTCGGACAGCGCCTGCGCAGGGGCTTCCGAGGCCTTCATCGCCTTGCGGCTGAAGGCCTTCTTGAGCTGCTTGGTGGTGTCGTCGTTGCGACGGCCCAGACCGTTGAACTGCGGCACGTGGACGCGGATGGCGTTGCCGAACAGGTCCACCGTCTCCCCCTGGGACAGCTTGGAGAGGACGGCCGTCTTGTTGAGCAGCCCCAGCACCGCCTTGCCGATGAGGAACTTCTGCTCACGGGCGTTGAAGCGGCGCACCACGTCCTGGCCCACGCACAGGGACAGGGGCTCCGTCGTCTCCAACTGCAAGAGGCCGCGCCGGGCGAGGTAGACCTCGAACTCGTCCACGCCGAAGGTCTGCGCCACCGCGCGCACGGCCTTGAACACCGCCGAGTCCGGCTTGAGCTTGTCCTGCTTCGGGTTGACGCCGAGCATCTCGAACTGCGGCGGGTACACCTTGCCCAGGTGCTCGCCCATGGCGCGCAGGAGCTCCGTCACCGCGCCGCGCGCGGCCGGGTGCATGAGGACGGTGTCCACATCCGTGGCGGGCAGCGACTCACGCGGCTCCTGCGGCTGGCGGACGCGGGCCTCCGAGTAGAAGGCCTGCTCCACCTCGTTGGTGGCGCGCATGAAGGTCAGCACCGCGGCGACGGCGAAGGCCTTGTCCTGCTGCTTCTGGGACTCCCACAGCTTGAACAGCGCGTGCAGGCTCTCCACGCGGCCCGGGTCCTGGCGCAGGATCTGCCGGTGCTCCTCGATGGCGAGCGGGTAGCTGGCCATGTCGCGGCCGTACAGCTCCGCCAGCGCGGCGCGGGCCTGCAGGTTCTGCGCGTCCTGCTCCACCAGCTGCCGGTAGATGACGGTGGCGCGCGCGGGCTCCGCGAGGGGGCCCGCGTAGAAGCTCGCCACGCGCATGCGCAGGGTCGCCGCGCGCTTGACGTCCGTGGACGCGGTGGCGGCCGCCTGGGCCTCCAGCATCTGCGCCAGCTCCGGCAGGTTGCGCTGGCGCTCGTAGAGGACCACCAGCCGGTCGACCAGCGTGGGCTCGCCCGGCATCAGCTCCAGCGCCTTCTTGTAGAGCGCCGTGGCGGAGGCGACGTCGCCCAGGCCTTCCTCATGGATGCGCGCCAGCTCCACGGTGAAGCGCGCGCGGGCGTCGTTGGGCAGGTCCTGATCCAACAGCCGCCGCAGGCAGTCCACCGCGCCGCCGAAGTTGCGGCCCTGTGCGTACACCGTGGCCAGCCGCTCCAGCGCCTCCGGGTGGCGGGGCAGGGTGGCCAGCGCCGTCTGGAGGTGTGCCGCCGCGCGGCCCGGATCATTGAGGTGCTGCTGATACAGCCCGCCCAGCGTCAGGTGGTGCTGCGCGAGCACGCGGGGGTCGCCGCCCTGCTGCACGCGCTGGCCGAGCATCTGCGCGGCCTCCGCGTACTGCTGCGACTCCAGGAGCAGCAGGCCGCGGGTCTCCAGCGCGTCGGGGAAGCCGGGCCGGGCCGCCAGCGCCTTCTCCAGCACCGCGAGCGCGCGGGCCCGGTCGCCCAGGGCCACGTTGTGGAGCCGGGCCGCGGTGACGTACGCGGCAGCGGCGGCCTCCGCGTCGCGCTGCGCGAGCCGGGCCTCCGCGCGGCGCTCGTGCAGGGCCGCGAGGTCGGAGGAGCCGCCGCGCTGCGCGAGCAGCTCCTCCAGGCCGGTGGCGGCGCCCGGGTGCAGCGGATCGCGCTCCAGCGCCAGGCGGTAGAGGGCCGCGGCGCCGTCCGGGTCATTGAGCTTCTGGGCCGCGAGCTTCGCGGCGGCGACGAAGCCCTCGATGGCGCTCTTGGTGTCGCGGCTCGAGCGGGCCTCGGCCTCCATCATGGCGCGCGCGGTGGCGAAGTCGCCGCGGCGCAGGGCCACGCGGCGGGCGCCCTGGAGCGCGGGGAGGCACTGCGCCTGGAGCTCCAGCGCCTGCCGGTAGAGGGCGGCGGCCTGCTCCTGGTTGGGGTTCTTCTCCGCCAGGTCCGCGGCGCGCAGGAGCAGCTCCAGCGCCTCCGTGGCCTCGGTGGTGACGGCCAGCCGCATGCCGTACATGCGCGACAGACCGGCGATGTCACCGCTCTGGCGCAGCACGCGCTCCAGGCCGAAGGCGAGGCGCGCGTCGGAGGGGTCCGCGTCGAAGGCGCGCTGGTAGACCTCCAGGGTGCGCTCCGTGGGCTGGCCCTTCTCCTGATCCGCGGCGGCCAGCAGGCGCAGCGCGCTGGACAGGCGCGGGTCGGTGACGCGCTCGGCGATGCGGGCGCGCAGCTCCGCGCGACGGGGGCGGTCCGATACGCGGATGCGCTCCAACAGTGACAGCGCGGTGAGGTTGCCGGGCTCCAGCCCCAGCACGGACTCGCAGCACTGAGCGGCGCGGGACGGCTCCTGGAAGCGGTCCAGGTACAGCCGCGCGAGCTTGAGGTACGCGGTCACCTTGGCCGCGGGCGTCTGGCCCACCTGCGTCTCGCGGTCGAGGATGGAGACCAGCTCCTTCACGTTGTCCTGCGCGACGTACAGGCGCTCCAGCGCGCGCAGCGTGGCGGCGTGGCCCGGCGTGAGGCGCAGCACTTCCTGGTAGCCGTCGATGGCCAGCTCCGGCCGGCCCAGCTGATCCTCCCAGATGGCCGCGGCCTGGTAGAGCGCGTTGGCGCGCTCCAGCGGATCCGTGCGGTTCGCGGCGTCCGCGCGAAGCACCTCCACGAGGCTCTCCCACGCGCCGTGGGCCCGGTGGATACGGGCCAGCGCGCGCAGCGCCGGGAAGTAGCTGGGCGCCAGCATCAGCGCCTCCTGGTACGACGCCAGCGCCTCGTTCTCCTGCTTGAGGCGGTGCTCGTACAGCTCGCCAATCTTGTAGATGAGCGCGGCGGCCGCGTCGGTGGACGGAGAGATCTCCGACTCCGCGCGGTACATGTCGATGAGCTTCTCCCACCGCGCATCCTGCGCGTACAGCCGGCCCAGGGCCTTGAGCGCGGGCAGGTACGAGGGCGACAGCGCGAGCACGCGCTCGTACGCCGTGATGGCGCCCACGCGGTCCTTCAGGTGCTCGTCCAGGATCTCCGCGTTGCGGTGGAGCAGCGACAGCACCTGCTTGGTGTCGCCAGCGAACGACGCCTCCAGGTCGTTGGTCTCCAGCAGCTCACGGAAGCGCCCGGCGCGCTCGTAGAGGCGGGCCAGGTTGCGCAGCGTGGGCAGGTGATCCGACGCCAGGTCGAGGATGCGCTTCATGCACTCGATGGCGTGGTCCAGGTCACCCAGGCGGTCCTCGTAGATGACCGCCATCTTGTTGAGCGTGGTGATGACCTGATCGCGGTCGGACGTCTGGAGCAGGTCCTGCTCGTACATCGAGACCAGCTCCGCGAAGCGGCCCTGGCGCTCGTAGAGGCGGGTGAGGGCCTTCTGGGCGGGGAGGTAGCCCGGCTGCAACTGGAGGCACGCGTTGTAGCGCGCGATGGCGTCCTCCTGGCGGCTCAGGCGCTCCTCGAGGATCTCGGCCGCCTTGTACATGCGCGCGGCCTTGCCCTTGGCGTCCTCGGCGGCGGTGACCTCCGCGTCGAAGACGGCGACGAGCCCCTCCCAGTTCTTCATCCGGAAGCAAAGCTTGCCCAGGCCCGCGAGCGCGGCGGCGTGGCTCGGGATGCGGGCGAGGATGGCCTGGTAGCGGGCGGCGGCCTCCTGGTCGCGCTTGAGGTCGTCCTCGTACAGCGCGGCGAGGCGCAGGTTGATGGCGACGAGCTCGCTCTCGTCGTTGATGGAGCCCACCCACGCGAGCAGCACGTCGGCCAGCTCCTCGAAGCGCCCTTGGGTCTCGTAGATGCCGGCGAGCGCGCTGAGCACCAGCGGCTCATGAGGGCTCACGCGGCGAGCGGCGAGCAGCGCGGACAGGGCGTCGTCCTTGCGGCCCAGGCGGTCATGGACCTTGGCGATGTGGAGGTAGGCGGGAGCGCCCTGGGAGCCCTGGCCCTCGGCCTCGGAGAGGAGGGCGGAGAGCAGCTCGTCGGTGCGGCCCTCGCGCTCGGCGACGCGCTTGATGGCGGCCTGGAGCAGCGGGTCGGAGCGGTCGAGCGCGAACGCCTCGCGGAAGGCCGCGGCGGCGGCGTCCTTCTGCTTGAGGCGCTCCTCCAGGAGCATGCCCGCGGAGGTGAGGTAGTGGGCGCGAAGGGACGGCGGGACGACGGCGGCCGCGAGCAGCCGGTAGATCTCCACCAGCGCGGCGGCGTCGTTGCGCGAGGCGTAGACGGACTCCAGCTGGGTGAGGAGGGTGACGTCGGTGGGCTTGCGGTCCAGGGCCTGGCGCAGGGCATCCGCGGCGTCGTTGTCGCGGGACAGGCGCTCCTCGAGGATCTGCCCCTTCTCGAAGAGGAGCGAGGCCTGCTGGCGAGGATCCTCGGAGGCGACGAGCTCCGCGTCGATGAGCTGCACGACCATCTGCCAGTTGCCCACGTCGGCGAAGAGGCGGCGAGCGGCGCGGATGTTGGCGAGGAAGCGCGGCGCCAGCTTGTACGCGTTCTGGAACGCGACGGCGGCGTTGCGGGGATTCTTGAGCGGCTCCTCCCAGAGGAGGCCGACCTCATGGAAGAGGAGGGCGGCCGTCTGCGGCTCGGTGGTGGCGAGCGCCTTCGCCTCGCGCTCCATGGAGGCGATGCGCTCGCGGGCGTCGTCCTCGGCGCTGGCCTGGGGGACAGGGGCGGGGAGGGTGCTCAGGCTCTGGGCGAGTGTCGCGGCAGTGCCCACCGGTTCGGGGGCTCCGGGGGGAGGCACCGATGCGGAGGACGAAGGCCGCGTGACGTCATTGCGCTCGCTCATGGAAGCCGGCTCCAGGCACTTTGAATTTGAGAGGGGAACTGAACGGGAGTTCGTACCACGCGCTCGGCCGGCCCCTCAACTTCCCGTCTTTCCTGGCGATTTGAGTGCAGGGAGGGCAAGCGGACGAGCGGATGGCGACCGTGACTCCGGATCAGGGACGACAGCTCCCGCGCGCGAAACGACGCGTGCATGTCACCGCCTATCCGTTGTTTGCTCGATATTCTTTTCCAGCCTACAAAGCAGGCTTCCAACCAGGAGCGACACCCGTGGCCGACCTGCAGCCGTTCCGTGGGGTCCGTCCCGTCGAGGCGCTGGGCCAGACGCTGTGCACGCCCCCCTACGACGTGGTGAACACGGCGGAGGCGCGCGCCTACGCCGAGGGCAACCCGCGCAGCTTCTTCCATGTCTCGCGGCCGGAGATTGGTCTGCCGCCGGGTACGGATGAGCACTCGGACGCCGTCCACGCGGAGGGCCGGCGCAACCTGGAGCGCTTCATCTCCGAAGGCTGGCTGCGACAGGACGACGCGCCGTGCTTCTACCTGTACCGGCAGCGCATGGGCTCACACGAGCAGACGGGCGTCGTCGCCCTGGCCCGCGTCGCCGACTACGACCAGGGCCTCATCCGGAAGCATGAGCTGACACGCTCGGACAAGGAGGACGATCGCACCCGGCACATCGACACGCTCGGGGGCAATGACGAACCGGTGTTCCTCACGTACCGCGCGGTGCCGTCCATTGGCGCGCTGATGGCGGAGGGAACGCGCGCACGGCCCCAGTATGACTTCACCACCGAGGATGGCATTGGCCACACCTTCTGGCGGGTGGATGGGACGCTCAACGCACGGCTCACGGCGGCGTTCCACGACGTGCCGATGCTCTATATCGCGGATGGACACCACCGCTCGGCGGCGGCCTCGCGAGTCCATTCGCTGCGCAGCCAGCGCGGTGAGGGTGGAGGCCATGGCCGCTTCCTCGCCGTGGTCTTCCCGCACGATCAGATGCAGATCCTCGCCTACAACCGCGTGGTGAAGGACCTGAACGGGCTGACGCCGGAGGCCTTCCTGGCTCGGTTGTGTGAGCGGTTCGAGGTGTCGCGCGCGTCCTCGGAGCGAGAGGACCGTCCGCACCAGTTCGGCATGTATCTGGAGGGCGGCTGGCATCAGCTCACCGCCAGGCCGGGCACTTTTGGCGCCACGCCAACGGAGGCGCTGGACGTGAGCATCCTCCAGAACAACGTGCTGGGAGCGCTGCTGGGCATCCAGGACCCTCGCAAGGACGAGCGCATCCAGTTCGTGGGGGGCATCCGGGGCACGGCGGAGCTGGAGCGCCTGGTGGACTCGGGCGAATGGCGCGTGGCTTTTTCGCTCCATCCGACGAGCCTGGATCAGTTGATGGCCATCGCGGACGCGGGGGAGATCATGCCGCCCAAGTCCACCTGGTTCGAACCGAAGCTGCGCAGCGGCCTCGTGCTGCACCTGTTCTGAACCCATGGCTCTTGAGCATCTGGTCCGGGCGACCTGTGTGCGCTGCGGCAGCCACTACGGCACGCAAGGTGTCTCCACCTGCCCTGGGTGTGGCATCGAAGGCATCTTGGACCTCGAGTTTGACTACGCCGCCGTGGCGCGGACGCTCACCCGGGAGTCGCTGCGCTCCCGCGCGGCGAACCAGTGGCGCTACCTGGAGCTGCTTCCGGTGGACGGGACCCGGGAATTGCCTCATCTCCAGGTCGGGATGACGCCCGCCTACGACGCGCCACGGCTGGCGGCCGCGGTGGGCGTGAGGGCGTTGAAGGTGAAGGACGAAGGCCGCAACCCCACGGCGTCCTTCAAGGACCGCGCGAGCGCCGTCGGCGTCCTCAAGGCTCGCGAGCAGGGGAGCCGGGTCATCGCCTGTGCCTCGGCCGGCAACGCGGCCGCTTCGCTCGCGGGGTTCTCCGCGGCCCTGGGCTTGAAGAGCGTCATCTTCGTCCCGGAGCGCACGCCCGAGCCCAAGGTGACGCAGGTCCTTGTCTTTGGAGGCACCGTCCTGCGCGTGAAGGGCTCGTACGACGAAGCCTACGCGGTCTGTCAGGACGCTTGTGCGCGCTTCGGTTGGTACAACCGCAACTGCGCGGTGAATCCCTACCTCATCGAGGGCAAGAAGACCGTCGGGCTGGAGCTGGCGGAGCAGCTCGCAGAGGCATTGCCAGACTGGGTGGTCTTCTCCGTGGGAGATGGCTGCACCCTGGCCGGCGCCTGGAAGGGGCTGTGGGAGATGCACCGACTGGGGTTCATCTCCCGGCTGCCGCGCATGCTCGGCGTCCAGGCTCGGGAGGCCGCGCCCCTGGTGGACGAATACCTCCGACCGCAGGGATCCATCCGTCCGGTGGAGGCCCGGACCCTCGCGGATTCCATCGCGGTGGGACAGCCGCGCAACTGGCGCAAGGCATTGCGTGCCATCCGCGAGTCGCGGGGCGCCATGATCGCGGTGGACGACGCGAGCATCCTGGAGGCGATGCGGAGGACTGCCCAGCTCGCGGCCGTCTTCGCCGAGCCCGCGGGGGCTTGTGCTGTCGCGGGGCTGCGCCGCGCGGTGGAGCAGGGAATCGTGGGGCGCGACGAGTCCGCGCTCGTCGTCATCACCGGCAATGGGCTCAAGGACATCCGGAGCGCGACCCAGGCCTCCGCCCAGCCTATTGACCTGCCCGAGGACACGACGGCCCTGGAGGCGGTCCTCAGGGCACGCCAGTTGATCTGAGATTGCCTTGGGCCTCGGGCTCAGTCCCGCTTGCCGGACGGGGGATTGCGCACGAGGTCGAACTCCTCGCCAAAGTAGTCCTCCCACTTCCGTGCGTTCTGCTCGCTTCGGGTGATGTAGGGCGACAGGCTGATGAGCTTCACCACCGTCCGGTTGAGGCCGGACAACACCGGCGGCAGCGGCCTCAGGAAGTCCACGAAGAGCACCACGCGGTCCCCGTCGTTGTCCTTGCGCACCTCATGGTCGTGGGTGTCGTCGAAGATGAGGCTCTGCCCTTCGCGCCAGGAGGCCGTCTTGTCGCCCACGCGGATGTGACACGCGTCCGCGGGTTCGGGGACCAGCAGACCCAGGTGGTAGCGCAGCACGCCCTTGTAGTGCCCTGAGTGCGGGGGGATGTGCTTGCGGCCCCGGAGGATGGAGAACATGGCGCTCGTCATGCCCGGGATGCTCTCCAAGAGGCGCGTCGTCCGCGGACACCGGCGGCAGTTGTCCTCGAACTTCACGCCGTAGCCGTAGAAGACGAACGTCTTCCAGCGATCATCCGTGGTCAGCTCGCGCTGCTCCGGCATCAGGTCCTGGAAGTTGGGGACCAGATCCACCCCTCGCATCACCGCGTCCAATTCCTCGCGGATGACCCTCCAGTCGCGCTCCATGCGGGCGGCGAACGGAAACCCCGAGGGGTCGAAGAAGGTGTGGCTCGCCTCCGGCCGCTTGTGGATGGCCTGGGTGACCTGCCTGGCCGTGAAGAGGGCCCCGTGCGTGAGCGCCGTGCCGGCCAACTCCCGTGCCTGTTGTTTCAGCCCCTCGCGCAGACCCGAGGGGCGCGGGGGGATGGGGTTCCCGGTGCTGGAGGAGCTGTGGGTGTCTTCCATGTCTGGCTTTCTGGAGAGGGTTGGAGGGCTAGAAGGGGCCGAAGTGCGCTTCGGCCCGCTCCAGGCCACATTGCTCCGCGAGCAATTGCTCTTCGGGGATGGGCGGCGACGGCTGGAGGCTGGACATGTCGGGTTGGGACTGGGCGGGCCCCGGAGGTAGCGCCAGCGCGTCCTCGACGGGCAACGCCAGCGCCTCGTGCAGCGGCATGCTCGCATGCAGCGCCCGGTAGATTCCCTCCAGGCGTTGGTGGGACAGACGCCACTCGTCCGCGTTGATCACCGTGGCGCCGTGGAGCACGTCCAGGACGATGCGCTGGATGAAGGCGGACCGCTCCAGGTTGTCGTCCACCAGCGGACGCGAGGGCGCTGGCAGCAGCGAGGCCAGGAACACCGCCTCGAAGACGGTGAGCTGCGTCGGGGGCTTGCCCCAGTAGTGCTGGCTGGCCTGCGCGAGGCCCCAGACCCTGGGGCCCCACTCGGCGACGTTGATGTAGAGCTCGAGGATGCGGCGCTTGCCCAGCGTCTCTTCCAACCGCTCGGCGATGACGGCCTCGCGCAGCTTGCGTGACAGCGTCTGTTCGGGGCCCAGGTAGAGGTTGCGCGCCAGTTGCTGGGACAGCGTGCTGCTGCCAATGGTCCTTCCCTGGAGCTGGCTGACCAGCGCGGAGAGCATCAGGCCGTAGTTGAAGCCATGGTGCCGGAAGAAGATGGGATCCTCCGCCATCACCACCGCGCAGAGGACGCGGGGGGACAGATCGTTCAGGTCCACCCACTCCAATGCGTGCTCCGCGTCCAGCCGCTCTTCGAGCACGGCCTGTTGCATGTAGCTCGTGCGCCGCGGTGCCTCTTCCGCGAGACGTGCGACCTGCGCGGTGGAGGGAGCCTGGACCGCGGCCACCGCGAAAGACGCGCCCGCCACGCCCAGGCCGCCCAGGCCCAGGACGAGCGCGGTCCGCCCCCACCACGTCGTCCATCGCGGTCGAGCCGTCACGCCCGGACCAGGTGTTGTTCGAGGGACCCGGCCAGCGCCTGCTCCTGTTCTGCGGCCTGGAAGCACGACTGCATCCGCTCCAGGGCGCCGCGGTACGCGGGCCTGCCGATGAGCTCCTCGAGCTGCTGGAGGAGGAGGTCCGGAGTCAGCGTGTCGATGCTGGCGCGTACGCCCAGCCCGTGGTGAGCGACCCGCGCGGCCACGCCGGGTTGGTCCCATTGGACCGGCAGCACCAGCATGGGCACGCCGAAGTAGATGCATTCCTTGATGCTGTTGAAGCCGCCGTGGGTCACCATCGCTGTCGCGCGTCGGAGCATCCGCAGCTGCGGCACGTGCTTCACGGACACGAGGTTGGCTGGCGTTCCTCCCTGGGGCTCCTCCATCCACTGGTTGGTGGCGACCACGAACTGCCAGCCCGGGCGCTGGCGGGCCGCCTGGGCGACGGAGTGGTGGAAGCGGCGGGCCTGATCCGCCTGGTTGACCATCGTCCCCAGTGAGCACACCACCAGTGGGCGGTCCTCTTCGAGGCGCTCCCAGGGGAAGTCCGGCTCCTTGCGCTCCAGGTCGATGCAGGGCCCCGTATGGTGCAGGCCGGTCGAGCGCTTCGCGCCGCGGAACTCCACGAACTCCCGCGGGCAGGGCACGAGCAAGGGCTCATGCGCGCCTGTGACGCGGCCACCGAAGTCCAGGCTCGACACCGGGTAGCCATGCTTGCGCGCGAGCGCGCGCCGGAACTTCATCGCGTCCGGCTCCAGGCCCACCCAACTGCCCAGCGCGCCCAGCTTCGCGTCGAGCAGGATGCGTCCCCAGTCCATGGTGTTCCGGACGAGCGTGGGGAGGCCCTCGTCGGGGATGAGCCCCGAAGTGGTCGGGGGCGTCCGAGGCTCCCAGCGCAGGGGGATGCTCGTGCTCAGCGTCACCGTCGGGACCCGGTGACCATGGAGGACGAGGAACGGCTCCGGCAACAGGATGTCGACGACTCCCAGGTCCGGGCGTGTCCGCGCGACGATCGCGTCGAACTCGCCCTGGAGCAGCGCCTCCAGCATCTGTGTCTGCCGGCGGGCCATGTCGCGCAGGAACACCAGCTTGGACAGGCCGCTCAGCGTGCCGAGCTGCGCCTTGCTCCGGGCCTGGAAGCCCTTCGGGTAGAGGGACTCGAAGAGGCACTCGAAGTCAAAGCCCTCGGCGCGGATGAAGTCCTCCGTGTCACGGAGGCTGCAGTAGATGATGCGGTGTCCTCGCTTCTGGAGCGCGCGGGCCAGCTTGAACGTGGGATTGACGTGCCCGCGTTCGGGCAGGGGGACGAAGAGGATGGTGGACATTCAGGCACCGGGAAGAAGGGGCGATTGGCGCGGGTCGGAGTCGCGCAGCAGGGACGGCTCCAGGAAGGTGGCGTCCGGCGGGTACCAGGCCCACGCGCCCAGGGTGGAGCGCGGGGGACGCGCGGACTCCGGAGGCGTGAGCGACAGCACGCCCTTGTCGAAGAGCGCCTCCAGTGGCGTCAGCCGGGTGTCCGCGCGGAGGACGTCGCCCGCGGACTTGCCCAGCACCTGTGGCAGCAACGCCTGTTCCTCCTCGCCCAGCTGATCATCGCGGTAGTCGGAGCGGAAGCGCCCGCTGGGCGCGTCGAGCTTGCGCACGGTGGGGCTCAGCCTCACCACCAGGTCCTCGAACGCGCAGCCCGGCCGCGCCGCGTCCGACTCCAGCCGGGCGAGGCCCGCGCGGAAGCCGGACGAGAAGGCGGCGCGGGTGAAGGTGCGGCGGATGAGCGCCGCGCCTCGCTGGCAGGCCTCCCGTACGGGCGCTGGCGCGAGCACGTCCTGGAAGATGCGGGCCGCGATTGAGGCGTAGGCGTCCGGGGCGCCGGCGGCCATCGCCTCGGTCTCGTGGACGTGGATGCCATGGCGCGGCGGGAGCGCGTGGCGGTTGTTGCCCGCCCCGTTGGTGTAGACGGGACAGCCGTTGAGCACGGACTCCAGCACGTACATCCCGAACGGCTCCGGGGTGACGTTGTACGAGAGCCCGAAGCGCGCCTCGCGAAAGAGCCGGAAGAGCGCGGGCTGGCTCAGGTGTGGGACGGGCAGCAGCAGATCCTCCAGCGTCGTGTCCGCGGCCTGGAGTGCCTGCGCGAGCGCGTGGGCCGGGAAGGGGAAGCCGAAGCGGATCACGTGTTGCAGCAGCGCGAAGTCCTGTGCGGCCACCACCAGCCGCACGGGGGGACGGCCGTGCTCGCGGGCATGCGTGCGCAGACCCAGGAGGATGGCGCAGACCGCCGGCCAGTCCGCCTTGCCGGGCTGGATGGCGTGGCCCAGCACCTCGCCACGCTCCAGTGCCTCCTGCACGGCCCGGGGCAGCTCGACGCCCTGAAGGCGGCTCTCGCCATCGGGCGCCTCCAGGCACGGCAGGAACGGCACGAGCGTTCCCACGTTCGCGGCCCCGCGCGGATCCAGACACCGCCGCCCGGACCAGTCGGGGGTCAGCAGCAGCGACGTGAGGGTGTCGTGCATGTACGGCGACAGCGCCCCGTACAGGTCGATGAGCGGGTTGCCCAGCCACGTCGTCGGATGGCCGTGGAGGCCGTGAAACAACACGAGCGTCCGCCGTGCCAGCTCACGGCTGGGCGCGCGGATGCCCAGGCCCAGGTCGCAGTAGATGGCCAGGTCGGCGGCGGGCCGGGAATGCAGGGCGAGCACCCGCCGCGCGTTGGCCACCGGGATGCCGGAGTCACCCGCGTTGGGATGGAGGTGGTTGAAGCGCTCCACTTCGTGGCCGAGCGCTCGCAGCTCCTCCTCCACCCAGGCGTTGATCGCGCCCGAGGCGTTCTGGAACGGCTCCGCCTCCAAGTACAGCCGGGTCCTCATGCTCATGCGACCTCCCGTGGCTTCGAGTCCGAAGGGGGCCGTGACAGCGACGCCAGCGGCCGGTCTGGTTCCTCCACCACCTCCATCAACAGCGCCTGGAATGCGTCCGCCATCCGCGCGACCGTCGCCGCGTCGAAGAGCTCGGTCCGGTACTCCAGGTGGCCCGTGAGTCCTTCCGGGCCAGCCTTCAGCAGCAGTTGCAGGTCGTTGAGCAGCAAGCCCAGGTCGGCCTCCAGTGGCTGGATCTCCAACCCGGCCAGGGTGACCGTGGGCGCGGCGGAGGCGTGGAAGACGTAGCCGAGCGGGCTCAGCGGACGGCGATCCACGGCGCCCGGACGCAGCAGTGACACCAACTCGGCGTGGGGCAGGTCCTGGTGCTCGGAGGACTCCAGGTAGCTGGCGCGCACGCGCCGCAGGACCTCGCGGAACGAGGGGTTGCCGGACAGGTCCGTGCGCAGCAGCAGGTAGCTGGCGAACATGCCTACCAGGGGCTCCAGCTCCGGGCGTGGGCGGTTGGCGTGAACGATGCCCACCACCGTGTCGTCGCACTGGACCGTCCTCGCGAGGAAGGTCTTGAAGGCCGCCAGCCCCAGGAGGAAGGGAGTGACGCTCTCGCGCCGGGCCAGCGAGTGGAACCGTGCGGACAGCGCGGGCGCGAGCGTGAAGCCGTGGCTGCCCTTGTGGAAGGTGCCGGTTTCGGGACGCGGACGATCCAGTGGCAGCGATGGCGGTAGTGGCTTCTCCAGCCGGCGGCTCCACCAGCCTCGGTGGTGATCCAGCACGTCACCGCGCAGCCACTCGCGCTGCCAGCGCGTGTAGTCGCGGTAGCTCACGGGCAGCTCAGGCAGTGGCGAGGGCTGTTCGTCCCGGAACGAGGGATAGAGCGCCGTCAGCTCGCGCAGCATCACTTCGCCGGACACCTGGTCGGTGAGGGCGTGGTGGACGGCGAGCATGAGGACGTGGCGGTCGTCCGCGACGCGGAAGAGGCGCGTGCGCATCAGCGGCCCCTGCTCCATGTTGAATGGGCGCCAGCCTTCTTCCTTCAGCCGCGCCATCAGCGCCTGCTCACGCATGTCCGAGGGCAGGGGGCGGAGGTCCTCCACGGGGAGCCCCCACTTCGCAGGAGGGGCCACGCGCTGCACGGCCTGGCCGTCCACGGTAGGGAAGGTGGTGCGCAGCGGTTCATGGCGGCGCACCAGCTCTTCAATGGACTGCCGCAGGGCCTCCACATCCAGGGGACCTTCCAGGCGGAGGGGGGTGAGCACCTGGTTGTAGACGCTCGCCGCGCCCATGCGCTCGGGAGACCAGTAGGCGGCCTGCGCGTGGGAGAGGGGGACTTCGCCCTCCTCCGACGACGGCGTGATGGGAGGCGGCTTCGCGAGTGAGCCGCTGTGCGGCGCTCGGAGCCGATCCGCGAGACGGGCCACGGTGGGGCGGTCGAACAGTTCCTGCAGCGACACGTCCACGTCGAACACGGCGCGCAGGCGCGCGACCAGCTGCGTGGCCAGTAGCGAGTGGCCGCCCAGGTCGAAGAAGTCGTCGTGGATGCCCACGCGCTCCATTCCCAGGAGCTCCGCCCACAGCGTCGCGAGCAGTTCTTCCACCGTGTCGCGCGGAGCGACCTGGAGTGCTGCCCGTGCGGGCGGAGTGCCCGGGGCCGGCAGTGCGCGCGTGTCCACCTTGCCGCTGGCGGTGAGGGGCAGCGCGTCCAGGAACACGAACGCCGCCGGCACCATGTACTCCGGCACGCGCGCCTTGAGCAGCGAGCGCAGCGGGGCCTCGTCAGGGGCTTCGTCGCGCGAGACGACGTAGGAGACGAGGCGGAGGGAGGAGGGAGAGTCCTCGCGAAGGAGGGTGAAGGCGTCGAGGAGGGAGGGGTGGTCGCGGAGGACGGCGGAGACTTCGGAGGGTTCGATGCGGAAGCCGCGCAGCTTCAGCTGGGAGTCGATGCGGCCGAGGAACTCGATGCGGCCGGAGGGCAGCCAGCGGACGCGGTCGCCGGTGCGGTAGAGGCGGTCACCGGGAAGGTGGGAGAACGGATGGGGGATGAAGTTCTCCGCGGTGAGCGAGGGGTGGTGGAGGTAGCCGCGAGCGAGGCCCGGGCCGGAGACGAAGAGCTCACCAGGGAGGCCGACGGGGACCGGCCGCAGGAGGGAGTCGAGGACGAAGAGGCGGACGTTAGGGAAGGGGACGCCGATGGTGGGGTGGGAGGGCAGCAGCCGCGACTCGATGGAGGCGCAGACGGTGACTTCGGTGGGGCCGTAGGCGTTGAGCAGCAGGCGGAGGGGGTGGGCCCAGCGAGAGGCGACGGAGGGCGGGAGGGCCTCACCTGCGGAGATGACGGTGCGAAGGGAGTCGAGGCCCGAGGGGTCGAGCTGAGCGAGGACGGAGGGAGTGAGGGTGACGGCGGAGATGGAGCGGGAGCGAAGCAGGGAGTGGAGAGGAGGCCCCGGGAGGAGGAGCTCGCGCGGAGCGAGGTGGAGGCAGGCGCCCGCGAGGAGGGAGGAGAAGACTTCGCAGACGCAGGCATCGAAGCCGATGGAGGCGAACTGGAGGACGTGGGAGGAGGAGTCGAAGCGGTGCTCGCGAACGGCGGCGAGGGCGGTGTTGGCGAGGCCGCGATGGGTGAGGAGGGTGCCCTTGGGCCTGCCGGTGGAGCCGGAGGTGTAGATGACGTAGGCGAGGGAGTCAGGCAGCGCGCGAGGGGGAGGCGGCTGGGTGGAGCGCGAGGCCACCTGATTCCAATCCGAGTCCACGCACACCAGCACCCCGCCGTGCGCAGGCAACTCCTCCGCCAGATGCTCCTGGGTGAGGACCACCGGGGCACCGGAGTCGGCGAGCATGAAGGCGAGGCGGTCCGATGGGAGGCTCGGATCCAGGGGGACCCACGCGCCGCCGGCCTTGAGGACGGCGAGCATGGAGACGACGAGGTCGAAGGAGTGCTCGAGGCAGAGCGCGACGCGGGTCTCGGGGCCGACGCCGAAGGAGCGCAGGTACCAGGCGAGCTGATTGGCGCGGGCGTCGAGCTGCTGGAAGCAGAGCGTGTCGTCGCCAGCGGCGAGCGCGGGAGCATCCGGAGTGCGGGCCGCCTGGGCCTCGAAGAGCTGGTGGACGAGCAGGTCCCGGGGGAAGGCCACATCGCTGGCGTTCCACTCCACCAGCACCTGGCGCCGTGCCTCTTCCGTGAACAGCGATAGCGCGCCCAGCCGCTGCGTGGGTGAGGCGAGCACCGCCTCCAGCGCGGTGCTCCAGTGGGCCAGGAGCTGATCAATGGCCTCCGCGCTGAATCGCGCCGGGTCATACCCCAGCCGCAGGAGCAGCCGGCGGTCGGGGATGACCATCGCCGCGAGCGGGTAGTTGATGCGCTCCAGGAAGCTCACGTCGCGGATCGCCAGGGCGCTGCCTCGCTCGATGACGGACGTGTCCACCGGGTAGTTCTCGAAGACGAGGAAGCTGTCGAAGAGGGACGAGCCGCGCGACAGCTCGCTCCAGGCCTGCACCTTCACCAGCGGGCTGTGCTCGTGCTGACGCATCTCCGCCTGCCATGCCTGAAGGTCCTTCAGCCACTGCAACACCGGCACGTCCGGATCCAGCCTTACGCGCACCGGCAGGGCGTTGATGAAGAGACCCACCATGGACTCCACGTCCGGCAGCTCCGGTGGACGGCCGGAGACGGTGGTGCCGAACACGGCGTCGGACCTCCCCGCGCAGCGGCCGAGCACCAGTCCCCACGTCGCCTGCACCAGTGTGTTGAGCGTGAGCTGGTGGTCGCGGGCGAACGCCTGGAGCTCCAGGGTGCGCTCCGCGCTCAGGTGGAGCTCCCGCTCTCCGGGAGGGAGGGACGCCGAGCCGGCACTCACGGGCCGGGCGAGGGGGAGCGGTGTTGGCTCGGTGAAGCCTCGCAGCGACTTGCGCCAGAAGGCCTCCGCGCTTGCGTCGTCCCGGCGCTGAAGCCAGGCCACATAGTCGCGGAATGGCGGCTGGGCCCGCTCCGGAAGAGGCTCGCCGCGCAGCAGCGCCTGGTAGGTGGTGAAGAGCTCCTGGAACAGCAGGCCCAGGCTCCAACCGTCCAGCAGCACGTGGTGGTACGTCCACACCATGCGCGTGACGTCCTCCTCCAAGCGCAGGAGCGTCAGCCTCATCAGCGGAGGCCGGGAGAGGTCGAAGCCCTCGGCGCGATCACGGGCCAGGAAGTCCTCCAGCCGGGTCCGCTGCTCCGCGGGGGATACACCTCGCCAGTCCAATTCGAGCCACGGGAGCGTCGCGCGGGCGCTCACCACCTGGAGCGGCTGGGCCAGCTCCTCCCACGAGAGCGCGGTGCGCAGCAGCGGCTGGCGCTCGACCAGCCGGTCCATGGCGCGGTGGAAGGCGTCTCGGTCCAGCGGCGCGTGGAAGGTCCAGGTGAGCTGCTCCAGGTACATGCCCACCTGGGGCTCGAACAGCGTATGGAAGTGCATGCCCTGCTGCATGGGCGACAGGGGGTAGATGTCCCGCGCGAGCGGCGCCGTCTGGAGGATGCGTTCCAGGGCGCCAGGGGTGAGGCCGGCCAGCGGGAAGTCGGCGGGGGTGCGTCGCTCCGCATCCGTGCCGGAGCGGCCGGCGATGATCCTCCGCAGGGCGTCGCCCCAGGCGGTGGCGAGCGCCTGGATGGTGGCGTGGGAGTGGAGGGCCTCGCTGTAGCTGACGAAGAGGTCCATCCTGCCGGAGAGCACGTAGCCGCCCGCTTCCAGCGCGTGGGGCCGGCGCTCCGACTCGCCGATGGAGGGGCCCGCGGACTCACGCACCAGCGCGAAGGGGGCTTCACTGCGAGCCTCCATGTCGAACTGGCCCAGGTAGTTGAAGCTGACTTCCGCGGCGGGCAGGGCGCGCAGTCTCTTCGCCGCTTCGTCCTCGCGCAGGTAGCGCAACAGGCCGTAGCCCAGACCGCGCCCTGGCACCTTCGCCAGCGCCTCGCGCACCGCGCGCACCGCGTCTCCCGGGCTGGCCTCCGCGGAGACCTCCAGCAGCGCCGGGTACAGCGCCGTGAACCAGCCCACCGTGCGCGACAGGTCCACGTCGTCGAAGAGGTCCTCGCGGCCGTGGCCCTCCAGGTCCACCAACTGGCGCGGCTGGCCCGTCCAGGCGGCCAACGCCTGCATCAGCGCCGCGAGCAGCACGTCATCGATGCGTGCCCGGTACGCGGCCGGCACGTCCTGCAACAGCAAGCGGGTCTCCTCCGCGCTCAGTGACACCGTCACGCCCCGTGCCGACGCGAAGGTGTCGTCACGGTCGGCGCCGTCGCGGGGCAGCGGACGCACTCGCGCTCGGGATGCGTCGAGCCAGAAGGGCAGCTCCGCCGTCACCGCCGGCGAATGGGCGTGCGCCACCAGCCGCTCCGCCCACGCCTTGAAGGACGTGCTCTTGGGAGGCAGCGACACCTCGCGCCCTTCTTGGAGCTGCCGGTACACCGTGGTCAGGTCCTCCAGCAGCGTGCGCCAGGAGACGCCGTCCACCGCCAGATGGTGGATGACGAGCAACAGGCGTCCGGCCTTCACGTCCGACGGATCCACCAGCGCTGCCGCCACCAGCGGGCCGTCCTCCAGCGACAGGCCGCGCTGCAACTCCCCGGCGACCTGCTCCATGCGCGTCGTGTCCACCCGCCGCACCCACACTCCGCCGGAGCCCGGCGCGGCGCACGTCTGCCGCCAGCCCTCCGCCGTCCGGGTAAGGCGCAGTCGCAGCGCGTCGTGGTGCGAAAGCAGGTGGCCCAGCGCCGCTTCCAAGAGCGGTCCTTCCATCTGTTCGCGCAGCTCCAGCACCATGGCCTGATTGTTGTGGTGCGGTGCCCTCAGCTCCCGCTCCAAGAACCAGCGCTGGATGGGCGTGAGCGGCACCGGGCCCACCACCGGCCCCTGCTCGCCCGTGGGCACGTCCGCCGGCACCACCAACGGCGCGAGCTCCGCGATCGTCGGGTGCTGGAAGAGCTGCCGGGGCGTGAGGCGCAGACCCACGCGGTGCGCGCGGGCGATGATCTGCAGGCTGACGATGGAGTCTCCGCCCAGCGCGAAGAAGTTGTCGTGCAGGCCCACCTTCTCCCGCCGCAACACCTTCGCCCAGATTTCCGCCAGCCGCTGCTCCACCTCCGTCCGGGGCGCCACGAAGGGTGTCCCCGCCGAGCGCTCCAGCTCTGGCGCGGGCAGCGCGCGGCGGTCCACCTTGCCGTTGGACGTGAGCGGCAACGACTCCAGCGTGACGAGCGCCGCGGGCACCATGTAGTCCGGCAGCCGCTGCTGGAGGTGCTGCCTGAGCGCCTCCATGTCGGGCGTCTGGCCTGCAGCCGGCGTCACATAGCCCACCAGCCGCTTGCCGCCGGGTGCGTCCTCGCGCGCCACGACCACTGCTTCGCGTACGGAGGGGTGCCGGGCCAGCGCGGTTTCAATCTCGCCCAGCTCGATGCGGAAGCCTCGGATCTTCACCTGCAGGTCCGTGCGGCCCAGGTACTCCAGTTGCCCGTCGGCGCGCATGCGCGCCAGGTCCCCCGTTTTGTAGAGGCGCTCGCCGGGGCGCGTGGCGAAGGGGTGCGGCACGAAGCGCTCCGCCGTCAGCTCCGGACGGTGGAGATATCCACGGGCCAGGCCGGGGCCTCCCACATACAGCTCGCCCGGGATGCCCACGGGCTGGGGCTGAAGACGCGCGTCCAGGACGAAGGTCTGCAGGTCCGGGATGGGCACGCCCACGATGCTTCCCGAGCCCCCTTGCGCGTCCTCCGTGCGCAGCACCCGGTAGGTGACGTGCACCGTCGTCTCGGTGATGCCGTACATGTTGATCAGCTGGGGCCGTGCGTCCCCATGCCTCGCGAACCAGGGGCGCAGGCTGGCGAACTCCAGGGCCTCGCCGCCGAAGATCACGTAGCGCAGGGACAGCGCGCCGGGCTCGTCCGAGGTCGCGTCCGCGTGGAGCAGCTGCCGGAACGCGGAGGGCGTCTGGTTGAGCACCGTCACCCGTTCGCGGCGCAGCAGCGACAGGAAGCTCTCCGGCGAGCGGCTCACCCAGTAGGGCACCACCACCACGCGTCCGCCGTACAGCAGCGCGCCCCACAACTCCCAGACGGAGAAGTCGAACGCGTATGAGTGGAAGAACGTCCACACGTCCCGCGCGTCGAAGCCGTACCAGGCCTCCGTGGCGGTCATCAGCCGTACCACCTGTTCGTGCGCCAGCTGCACGCCCTTGGGCCGGCCCGTGGAGCCGGAGGTGTAGATGACGTACGCCAGGTGCTCCGGAGCCACGCCCGCGTCGGGGGCGTGGACGGGCTCCGCTTCGAGGCTGCTGTCATCCAGGAGCACCACGTGGGCGCCATGCGCCGGCAGCGCTCCCTGGAGCGAAGTCTGGGTGACGAGCACCGGGACCCGGGTGTCTTCCAGCATGAAGGCCAGCCGCTCCGCCGGGTACGACGGATCCATGGGGACGTAGGCGCCGCCCGCCTTGAGGATGGCGAGCAGACCCACCACCATCTCCAGCGAGCGCTCCACGCACAGCCCGACGAGCGTCTCCGGCCCCACCCCCCGACGGCGCAGGCGCCACGCGACCTGGTTGGCGCGCGCGTCCAGCTGCCGGTAGGTGAGGTGCTGCTCACCCCAGGTGGCGGCGAGGGCGTCCGGCGTGCGGGCCACCTGCGCCTCGAAGCGCTGGTGCAGGGTGGGGCCGTGCGCGAAGCCCTCGCGCGGGGTGTTCCACTCCACCAGGTGCTGGTGGCGCTCGGCCTCGGTGAGCAGCGTCAGCTCCGCCACGCGCCGCTCCGGGTGGACGGTGACGTCGCGCAGCAGCACCTCCAGGTGTCCCAGCAGCCGCGCCGCGGTGGCTGGATCAAAGAGGTCGGCGTTGTGCTCCAGCGCCAGCTCCTGTCCCTGCTCGCCGTCGGTGACGTAGAGGGTGAGGTCGAACTTGGCGGTGCGCCCCTCCACCGCCAGCGGGCGCAGCGTCAGCCCCGGCAGGGCCCGCTCCAGCTCCAGGCCGTGCTGGTGGACGAGCATCACCTGGAAGAGCGGCGTGCGGCTCAGGTCGCGCTCCGGTTGGAGCGCCTCCACCAGCCGCTCGAAGGGCACGTCCTGGTGGGAGAAGGCGCCCAGCACCGCCTCGCGCGCCCGGGCGAGCAGCTCGCGGAACGCAAGCGCCCCGTCGATGCGGGCCCGCAGCACCAGCGTGTTGATGAAGAGGCCGATGAGCCCTTCCAGCTCCGGTCGCCCTCGGCCGGACACGGGCGTGCCCACGGCCAGGTCGCTCTGGCCGGAGTAGCGGTACAGCAGCGCCTGGAGCGCCGCCAGATACGTGGTGAAGGGCGTGACGCCCTCGCGGCGGTGGAAGGTGCGCAGGGCGTCCGACAGGTCGCGCGGCAGCCGGCGCGTGGCCACCGCCCCCCGGGTCGTGGCGAGCGCGGGGCGTGGCCGGTCCGTGGGCAGCTCCAGCGCCCGGGGCATCCCATCGAGCTGCTGGCGCCACCAGCCGAGCTGCGCGTCGAGCACATCGCCCTGGAGCCAGGAGCGCTGCCACACGGCGTAGTCCGCGTACTGCACAGCCAGCGGCGGCAAGGGTGACGGCTCCCCGCGAAGGAAGGCGTCGTGGAGCACGGCCAGCTCGCGCAGGAGCACCTCCATCGACCAGCCATCGGAGACGATGTGGTGCAGCGTCAGGAGCAGCACATGGCGCTGGGGTTCCAGGCGCAGCAGCGCCACGCGCATCACGGGCCCGCGGGCAAGGTCGAAGGGCCGGTGCGCCTCCTCGATGGCGAGCCTGCGCGCCTCCGCTTCGCGCTCCGTCGCGGGCAGCGGCTCCAGGTCCAGCACGGTGAGGGTCGCGGTGGCCTCCGCATGCACGCGCTGTTCACCGCCGTGCTCGCCCTGGAGGAACGTCGTGCGCAGCGGCTCGTGGCGCCGGACGAGCTCCTGGAAGCAACGCTCCAGCAGGCCCACGTCCAGCGTGCCCCCCAGCTCCAGGGCGGCGGGGATGTTGTAGAGCGGGCTTCCGGGCTGCCACTGCTCCAGGAACCACAGGCGCTGCTGGGCGAAGGACAGGGGCAGCACCCCGTCGCGTGGCACGGGGCGAGGGGCCGGCGTGGCGCCTTCGTGGAGAGCCCGCGCGTCCACCAGGACGGCGAGCTTTGCGACCGTGGGCGCGTCGAAGAAGGCGCGCAGGGGCAGCTCCACGCCAAAGGCCTCATGCACGCGCGCCACCAGTCGGGTCGCGAGCAGGGAGTGGCCGCCGAGCGCGAAGAAGTCGTCGTGTGGGCCCACGCGCTCCAGCCGGAGCGCGCGCGCGAAGAGGCTGCACAGCAGCTGCTCGGTGCGGGTCCTGGGCGGTGCGTAGGCGCGCGTCGCGTCCAGCGCGGTCGTGGGCGCGGGCAAGGCCCGGCGCTCCAGCTTGCCGTTGGCGGAGAGCGGCAGCGCGGGCATCACGACGAAGGCCGCGGGCACCATGTATTCGGGCAGGCGCTGCTGGAGGTGTTGGCGCAGCGCGGCCGGGTCGACCTCGTGGTTGGCTCCAGGCACCACGTAGGCCACCAGACGCCGGTCGCCCGGCTCATCCTCACGCGCCACCACCACCGCCTCGCGCACGGTGGCGTGCTGGCCGAGGAAGGCTTCGATTTCGCCCAGCTCGATGCGGAAGCCGCGCAGCTTCACCTGGAAGTCGGCGCGGCCCAGGTACTCGATGGCTCCATCAGGCCGGTAGCGCGCCATGTCGCCCGTCCGGTAGAGGCGCTCGCCGGGCCGTGTGCCTACGGGATCCGGCACGAAGCGCTCGGCGGTGAGCTCCGGCCGGTGGTGATAGCCGCGCGCCAGGCCCAGGCCTCCAATGTAGAGCTCGCCCGGGATGCCCGTGGGCACGGGGCGCAGCGCCGCGTCGAGGATGTGCAGGCGCAGGTTCGTGATGGGCCGGCCGATGGGGACCATGCGTGACGGGTCTCCGCGCTCGCACGTCCAGTGGGTCACGTCGACGGCCGCCTCCGTGGGGCCGTAGAGGTTGAACAGCCGCGCAGGCAGCCGCTCCAGGCAGCGCTGCGCGAGGTCCGCGGGCAGCGCTTCGCCGCTGGAGAAGATGCAGCGCAGGGCGGCGCAGGACTCCAGTCCCGGCTGCTCCAGGAAGAGCTGGAGCATGGACGGCACGAAGTGCAGCGTGGTGATGCGCTCCCTGGCGATGATGCTCGCCAGGTAGGCCGCGTCCTGATGGCCCCCGGGACGCGCCATCACCAGCCGCGCGCCGGTCATCAGCGGCCAGAAGAACTCCCACACGGAGACGTCAAACCCGAACGGCGTCTTCTGCAGGACCGCGTCGCCGGGCGTCAGCGAATAGGCGGACTGCATCCACGCCAGCCGGTTGTGGATCGCGGCGTGGGTGTTGAGCGCGCCCTTGGGCCGGCCGGTGGAGCCCGATGTGTAGATGATGTACGCGGCGCCCTCGGGCGCGACGGCCACGCGAGGCCGCTGCGTGGGCTCGCGCGCGATGGCGTCCCATGCCGAGTCGAGGCACACCACGCGCCCGGAGGTCGCGGGCAGCGCGGGCTTCAGGCGCTCCTGGGTGAGGAGCACCGGGGCTTTGGCGTCCCCCAGCATGAAGGCCAGGCGCTCGGCCGGGTACGAGGGATCCATCGGCACCCAGGCACCGCCTGCCTTGAGGATGGCGAGCAGGCCCACCACCATCTCCAACGAGCGCTCCAGGCACACTGCCACCGGCACCTCGGGGCCCACGCCCAGCGAGCGCAGATGGTGCGCGAGCTGGTTGGCACGGGTGTCCAGCTCCCGGTACGTGAGTCGCTGGTCTTCGAGCGTGACCGCGGGCGCGTCCGGCGCGCGGTCCACCTGTGCCTCCACGAGCTCGTGCAGCCTCGCCTCGGTCTGGGCCGGAGCACTGGTGTCGTTCCACGTCACGAGCAGTGTCTGGCGCTCGGCGGGCGTCAGCAGCGGCAGTTCCGAGAGGAGCGCCTCCGGCCGCGCCACGATGCCGGCGAGCAGCTCCTGTAGGTGGCCGGCCATCCGGGCCACCGTCGCCGTGTCATAGAGGTCGGTGTTGTATTCGAAAGAGAGGCCCAGCCCTTCGGGGTGGTCGGTGAAGGCCAGCGACAGGTCGAAGCGGGCGGTGCGGCCCTCGACCTCCAGCGGGAGCAGGGTGAGGCCCGGCATCGCGCCGGTGAGCTCCAGCCCCTGCTGGTATATGATCATCACCTGGAAGAGCGGCGAGCGGCTGGGGTCGCGCTTCGGCTGGAGCGCTTCCACGAGCTTCTCGAAGGGCACGTCCTGGTGCGCGAGCGCGCCGAGCGTGGACTCGCGCGCCTGGGCGAGCAGCTCCCGGAAGGAGAGCCCCGGCCGTGGCCGCGCGCGCAGGACCACGGTGTTGATGAAGAAGCCAATGAGCCCTTCCAGCCCCTGCTGCTCGCGGCCCTCCACGGGCGTGCCGAGCGCGAAGTCCTCCTGACCAGAGTAGCGGTGCAGCAGCGCCTGGAGCGCCGCCAGCAGCGTCATGAAGGGCGTGACGCCCTCGCGGCGATGGAAGGCGCGCAGGGAGTCGGAGAGGGCGCGCGGAAGCCGGTGCTCGCTCACGGCGCCCCGGTAGCCCTGGTGCGCGGGGCGTGGCCGGTCCGTGGGAAGCTCCAGCGCCTGGGGCATCCCGTCGAGCTGCTGACGCCACCAGCCGAGCCGCACGTCGAGCACGTCGCCCTGGAGCCAGGAGCGCTGCCACATGGCGTAGTCCGCGTACTGCACCGGCAGCGGCGGAAGTGGCGACGGCTGCCCCCGCTGGAAGGCGTCATAGAGCGAGGCCAGCTCGCGGATCAGCACCTGGATGGAACGATCATCCGAGACGATGTGGTGCATCACACCAAGGAGCACGTGCTCCTGCTCCTCCAGCCGCAACAACGTGAGCCGCAGGAGCGGCCCCACTGAGAGATCGAAGGGCCGCTGCGCCTCCGCGTCGGCGCGCCTGCGTGCTTCGGGCATCCGGTCCGTGGCAGGCAGGCTGCTCAGGTCGATGACCGGGATGGGGATGGGCCGTGCCGGGTGGATGACCTGGTGGGGTTCGTCCTCCGTGGAATCGAAGGTGGTGCGCAGGGATTCGTGACGTTGGATCAGGGCATCGAAGGCGGACTGAAGCGCAGGGAGGTGGAGAGGACCGAGGAGGCGGAGCGCGGAGGGGACATTGTAGAAGGCGCTGAGGGGCTGCCAGCGGTCGAGGAACCAGAGGCGCTGCTGGGCGAAGGAGAGAGGGAGAGGAGCGCCGTCGCGGTGGACGGGGCGAAGAGGGGGCGCGGTGGAGGAGAAGGAGGAGTCGCGAAGGGAGTCGAGGCGGTGGGAGAGGAGTGCGGGAGAGGAGGCGTCGAAGAGGGCGCGAAGGGGCAACTCAAGGCCAAGGACTTCGCGCACGTGGGCGACGAGCCGGGTGGCGAGGAGGGAGTGGCCGCCGAGGGCGAAGAAGTCGTCGTGGATGCCGACGCGCGGGATGCGAAGCAGGCGAGCGAAGAGGCCGCAGAGGAGGGCTTCGGTGCGGGTGCGAGGAGGAACGAAGGAGGAGGCGCGCGAGGCGTCGGCTTCGGGAGGAGGGAGGGCCTTGCGGTCCACCTTGCCGTTGGAAGAGAGGGGCAGAGCGTCGAGCAGCACGAAGGCGGAGGGCACCATGTAGTCAGGCAGGTGCGAGGCGAGGGAGGTGCGGACGTCGGAGACGTCGAGAGGAGTACCGGGACGAGGGCAGAGGTAGGCGACGAGGCGAGAGTCGCCAGGAGAGTCGCTGCGGACGAGGACGACGACGTCGCGCACGGCGTGCAGGCGGCGGAGTGAGGCTTCGATTTCACCCAACTCGATGCGGAAGCCGCGCAGCTTCACCTGGAAGTCGATGCGGCCGAGGAAGTCGAGGGAGCCGTCGTGAAGCCAGCGGACACGGTCGCCCGTGCGGTAGAGGCGAGCCCCGGGAGAGGAGGAGAAGGGGTCCGGGATGAAGGACGAGGCGGAGCGAGAGGGGTCGAAGAGGTAGCCGCGGCCGACGCCGGTGCCCGCGACGAAGAGCTCGCCGGGAATGCCGACGGGGCAGGGGCGCAGGAGGGAGTCGAGGACGTAGAGGCGGGTGTTGCAGACGGGGCGGCCAATGGGGACGACGGAGGAGGGGGGAGGTGAGGAGAGGAGGGCGTGGGTGACGTCGTCAGAGCACTCGGTGGGGCCGTAGGCGTTGACGAGGGGAATGGAGGGCCAGGCGAGAAGCCAGCGGCGAGCGGTTTCGGCGGGGAGCGCCTCACCTGTGGGGAGCATGAAACGCAGGTGGGAGAGGGGAGGGCGCGAAGGCTGGTGAGAGTCGGCCTCGTCGAGCAAGGCACTCAGCAGGGAGGGGACGGACTCGACAATGGAGACAGCGTGGGCCTCGAGTGAGTGGAGGAGTGCGGAAGGCGAGTGGGCGATGTCGTCACCCAGCACGAGCGTCTGGCCGCCGACGAGCAGGGCGACGAAGGACTGCCAGACGGAGATGTCGAAGCACTGGGAGGCCGTCTGGGCGACGACGTCCTTGGGGCCGAGTCCGAGGGCGAGCACCTTGGCATGCAGGTGGTTGAGCATGCCGCGCTGCTCGACCATGGCGCCCTTGGGGGTGCCGGTGGAGCCGGAGGTGAAGATGACGTAGGCGAGGTGGGAGGGGGAGGAGCGCGAAGCGAGCCGGGAGGAAGGGACGTCCGAGCGCAGAGAGGCTTCCAGCGAAAGGACGCGAGGGCGGGAGGACTCGGGCAGCAGCGCGAGGGCGGACTCCAGCAGAGGGGTGAGGGCGTCCGCGACGAGGAGGAAGGGGGCGCGGCTGAGGGAGAGAATCTGGGCGAGGCGCTGAGGCGGGTGGAGTGGGTCGAGGGGCAGCCAGGCCGCGCCGGCCTTGAGGACGCCAAGGGTGGAAGTGAGGAAGTCGCAGCCGCGAGGGGCCAGCAAGGCGACGAGGGAGTCGGGCTGGAGGCCGGAGGCGACGAGGAGGTGGGCGAGGCGGTTGGAGCGGGCGTCGAGGGCGCGGTAGGTGAGAGAGGACGAAGCGTCGCGGACGGCGAGCGCGTCGGGAGCGCGGTCTGCCTGGGCCTCGAAGAGGTGGTGGAAGCAGACGTCGAGAGGCACGTCGACGTCGGTGCGATTGAAGTCGAGGAGCACCTGACGCTGCTCGGCCTCGGGCATCAGGGGCAGTGAGGCCAGGGACGACTCGGGGCGAGCGACGACGGCCTCCAGCACGGTGCGCAGGTGCTGGGTGAGCCGCGCGATGGTCGCCTCCTCGAACAGGTCGGTGCTGTACTCCACGTGACCGACGAGCCCGCCTCGCTCCACCTCCACCAGCGACAAGGTGAGGTCGAACATCGACCGGCCCGCGTTGCTCTTGATGGCCTCCAGCGCCAGGCCTCCCAATCGGGGCCTGCCCTGCGGCTTCTGTAGGATGAGCATCACCTGGAACAGCGGCGTGTAGCTCAGGCTCCGCCGGGGCTGTAGTTCCTCCACCAGCTTCTCGAAGGGAACGTCCTGATGGTCGAACGCGCCCGTCGCCGCCTCACGCACCCGGCCCAGCAGCTCGACGAACGTGGGATCCCCGGACAGGTCCGTGCGCAGCACCAGCGTGTTGAGGAAGAAACCGATGAGCCCTTCCACCTCGGCCTGGTTCCGGCCTGCGCTGGGGGTGCCCACGCAGATCTCGTCCTGCCCCGAGTACCGGTGCAGCACGGTCTGGAAGGCCGCGAGCAGCACCATGTAGAGCGTGGCGCCGCTACGCCGGCCCAGCACCTTGAGTTGTTCCACCAGCGAGGCGGGCAGGTCCACGAACAGCTCCGCCCCCTGGAATGTCTGCACCGCCGGACGCGGCCAGTCCGTGGGCAGCTCCAGCACCTGCGGCGCGCCGCTCAACCGCTTCTTCCAGTAGTCCAGTTGACGCCGCAGCGCCTCGCCCTCGCGTCCCTGCTGCTGCTGGCGCGCGAAGTCCGCGTACTGCCACGGCAGCGCCGGGAGCGCGGGCGCGGTGCCCGCGAAGAAGGCCTCGTAGAAGAGGCCCACCTCGCGGATCAGCACCTCAATGGACCAGCCGTCGGAGACGATGTGGTGCATCGTCAGGAGCAGGACGTGCTCCTCCTGCGACAGCCGCAGCAGCCGGGTGCGCACCAGCGGTCCGCGCGTCAGGTCGAACGGCCTCCGCGCCTCCTCCGCCATCCGCTGGCGCGTCTCGGACTCTCGCTGCTCCGGTGGCAGGCCCCCCAGGTCCTCCGGCACCAGCGCGAGCGTCAGCGATGGCTCCGCCACCTGCATGGGCTGGCCATCCTGTTCCATGAAGCGCGTGCGCAGCGACTCGTGGCGCTCCACGAGCGCGTTGAAGGCGCGCTCCAGGGCGGTCACGTCCAGCGGCCCGCGCAGACGGAACGCGGCCGGAAGGTTGAACAGCGTCGTCCCGGGCTCCAGTTGATCCAGGAACCAAAGCCGCTGCTGGGCGAAGGACAACGGCGACGGCTCTGACGCCGCGCGCGCGGGCCGCGGGGCCGGTGCGAGGTCGTTCTTCGGCGTGCCGGAGGCCTGCTGCCGTTCAGCCATCTTGCGCAACAGTTGCTCGCGCTTGTCGGGAGGAAGGTGGGCAATCCGGTTGCGAATGTCGCTCATGGGCTCGGTCGGGGCGGAAGGTGGGGCGAAGAGGGGAGCTGCGCTCACTCCAGCTCGGACAGGAGGGACTCCAGCTCTTCCTCGCTCATGTTCTCGGTGCGGCTGCTGATGATGGCCACGGCCATGCCCGCGATGGTGGGGGTCTCGAAGAGGGTGCCCAGGCGCAGCTCCACCTGGAACACCTGCCGGACGCGCGCCACGACCTGCGCTCCCACCAGCGAGTGTCCACCCAGCTCGAAGAAGTCGTCGTGGATGCCGGGCTCCGCGACGCCGAGCAGCTCCGCCCAGATGGCGGCGATCCCCTGCTCGACGGAGTCCCGGGGCGCCACGTACGGAGTCCGCACGCCGCGCCGGTAGTGCGTGGCTCCGGTGCTCGTGGCCGGCGCCACGCTGGTCCGCTCGCGCCGCAGCCACATCGCATGCCGCGCGGAGAGGTCCGTGGTGGACACCACCCAGCGGCCCTCGGCTCGCGCGGACAACAGCCGCAGCAGGGCGTCCGAGCCCTCGGCGAGCGTCATGTCCGACGCGGTGGGCGTTTCACCGTCCTGATACCAGCCGTCCCAGTCCACGCTGAGCCACTGCGTCCCGCCGGCCCGGGCGCGCTCGCACGCCAGCGTGTCCATGAAGGCATTGGCCGCCGCATAGGCACTGAACCCCGGGCCGCCCAGCACGGTGGACAGCGAGGACTGCAACACCACGAAGTCCGGCGGCGGCCCGCCGGCCAGCGCGGCCGAGAGCCACCGGGTGCCATGCACCTTGGCGGAGAGCTGCTCCTCGCTCCGCTCGCGCTCCAGGTCCACCAGTGGCACCGACGTCCGTGCGCCGATCCTGCCCGCCGAGTGCACCACGCCGTGCAGGGCTCCGAAGCGCGCACGCGTGCGGGCAATCACGGACTCCAGCTCCGCCCGCCGGGACACGTCCGCCGACAGCACCCACACCTGCGCGCCGCGGGCCTCCATCGCCCGCAGGCGATGAATCTTCCGCGACACATCATCCTCCTCGCCGTGCACGCGCAGCCACGCGTCCCATTCCTCGGGCGCGGGGAAGGTTGCGCGGCCTACCAGCACCAGCCGCGCTCGCACCGTCGCCGCAAGGTGTTCCGCCACCCCCATGCCGATCCGCCCCAGGCCGCCGGTCAGCAGGTACACGCCCGCTTCGCGCAGCGGCGCTGCGTCCGCGCCCGCGGGGGGGAGCCGCGTTGCCTCGAAGTGCTCGGCGTAGCGGCGCGAGCCGCGCCAGGCCACCACGGGCTCCGCCGCGTCCAGCCGCACCTCCGCCACCAGCCGCTCCAGCAGGCCCGCCTGCTTCGCCGCGTCACCGGGCAGGCGCACGTCGATGCAGCGCGCGCGCAGCCACGCGTGCTCTTGCGGAACCACCTTGCACGGTCCCACCACGAGCGCGCGGGCGGGCACCAGCGGTTCGTCACCCATCACCTCCAGCGCGCCGCTCACCAGCACCGCGACGTCCACTGGCCCTTGCTCCGGCCGGGCCTGGAGCGCCCGAAGCAGGGCGACGAGGCCGTGGTAGCCCCGCTCCAGCTCCGTGGCGAGCGCCGTGTCCTCGTCTCCACCGGCGGCGGGGCCCAGGCCCCAGGCGTGCACCACGCATCGGGGCGTGCTCACGGCTTCCAGCAGCGCGTGGTAGTGCGCGGGTTCGCCAGGCGAAAGCTCGAAGGTGCGCGCGTCCCGCTGAGAGAAGCCGGACGCTGGCACCACCCGCACCACCTCTGCCCCCCCCGACTCCAACCGTGCCGCCAGCTCAGCGCCGAAGCCGGTGGCATCGACGAAGGCCAGTACGCGCTCGCCACGTGCAGCAGCCGCCGGGGCGGGCGGCGGCGTGGGCCTCCAGGCCGGCTGATAGAACCACTCCGCGGCGTCATCCCGCTTGCGCGGCGGCGTCCTGGGATCCGCGGCCGCGGGCGGTGCCGCCACGGCATCCAGCCAGTAGTCCTCGCGCTGGAAGGGATAGGGAGGCAGCTCGACGCGGCGGTGCTCGCCTGGACCCTGGAGGCGCTCCACGTCCAGCTCCGCGCCCGCGAGCCACAGCCGCCCCGCGGCCTCCAGGAGCACGGCGGCATCAGGACGCGGATCCTGTGGCCGACGCATGGAGGCGACAATCGTACGCCCCGCGGCGTTCGTGGCCTGTCGCGCCAACATCGTCAGCGCCTGCCCCGGCCCCACCTCCAGCAACAGCCGGTCCGGCTCCTCGAGCAGTGTCGCCACCCCCTCCGAGAAACGCACCGGCCGCCGCACATGCTCCGCCCACGCGCGCGGATCCGTCGCCTCCGCGTCGGTGAGCCAGGTGCCGGTGAGATTGGAGATGCAGGGGATGGCCGGAGCCGACAGGCGCACGCGGCGTGCCGCCTCTTCCAGGGGCCGCAGCATCGGCTCCAACATCGCGGAGTGGCCGGCATAGATGCTGTGCAAGAGACGGCACTCCACGCCGCGCGCCGCCAGCTCCGTTTGAAGTGCCTGCACGGCGTCGGGCGGTCCCGAGACGACGCACAGCGAGGGCGCGTTGACCGCGGCGATCCCCACCGGCCTTCCCGTCAGCAGCTGGCGCACCTGCGCTTCGGGGAGCGACACGGACAGCATGGAGCCCTCGGGCAACTGCTCGAAGAGCCGGGCGCGCAGCGCGAGCAGCGCCGTGGCGTCCTCCAGCGAGAAGATGCCCGCCACGCACGCCGCCGCGTACATGCCGACGCTGTGGCCAATGAGCGCCTGGGGTCGCACGCCCAGCTCCATCCACCAGCGCGCCAGCGCGTATCCGATGGTGAAGAGCGCCGGGTGGCCGAACGTCGCCTGCTCCAGCTTCCGCGAGTCCTCCGTGTGCTTCGACGTGGCAGGGAAGAGGATGCGCCGCAAGTCAACGCCGCCCAGGTGCGGTGCGAAGCGTTCGCAGCACGCGTCCACGTGCTCGCGGAAGCGAGGCTCCGCCGCGTACAGGCCCCGGCCCATGTCCACATGGTGCGAACCCTGCCCGGGGAAGAGGAACGCCACCGAGCAGCGCCCGTCCCCAGCGACCTCCGTGAGCACCCGTGCGTCGCGTGCCGCCAGGGACTCCCGGGCTTCGCGAGTGTCCTGGCACACCAGCACGCGCCGGTGCTCGAAGCGACGGCGCCCCACCATCAGCGTGTGCGCGACGTCCCCCAGTGCCAGCTCCGGATGCCTTTCCAGGTGCGCGGCCAGCCGGTCCGTCGCCTCCTCCAGCGCGGGCGCGGTCCGGGCGGACAGGGCCAAAAGCTGCCAGGTGCGCGGCGCGAGCATGCGCGGTGCAGGCACGGGAGCTTCTTCCAGCACCACATGCACGTTGGTGCCCCCCATGCCAAAGGAGCTCACTCCGGCGCGCCGCGACTTCGCGTCGGGCCACGGCCGCGACGCGGTGTTGACGGCGAAGGGGCCTTCGTCGAAGGGGACTCGCGGATTGGGGTGCTCGAAGTGCAGGCTGGGGGGAAGCCGCCGGTGCTCCAGGGCCAGCGCCGTCTTGATGAGGCCCACTACTCCGGCCGCCGCGTCCATGTGGCCCAGGTTGCTCTTCACCGAGCCCAGGGCGATGGAGCCCCGAGGCAATCCCTGGAACACCTGGTTGAGCGCGGCGAGCTCGATGGGGTCTCCTAGCGCGGTGGCCGTCCCATGGGCCTCCACGTACTGGATGGAACCGGGCTCCACGCACGCCACCGCGAGCGCTTCGGAGATGACCTGGGACTGTCCGTCCACGCTGGGCGCGGTGAAGCCCACCTTGGCCGCGCCATCGTTGTTGAGGGCCGACCCTCGGATGACGGCGTGAATGCGGTCTCCCGCCTCCAGCGCGTCCGACAGCCGCTTGAGCGCCACCACCGCGACGCCCGAGCCGCCAAGGGTGCCTGCCCCCCGAGCATCGAAGGGCCGGCAGCGTCCGTCCGGGGAGAGGATGCCTCCGTCCCGGTAGAGGTAGCCGGCGCGCTGGGGCAGCGTCAGCGCGACGCCGCCCGCGAGCGCCAGGTCCGACTCGCCAGACAGCAGGCTCTGGCAGGCCAGGTGCACCGCCACCAGCGACGTGGAGCAGGCCGTTTGAACGGTGAGGCTCGGGCCCCGCAGGTCCAGCCGGTGGGACACCCGCGTGGCGAGGAAGTCCTTCTCGTTGGCCACCATCAGCGAGGACAGGCCCTGCGAGGCCACCAGGTCCGGCCGGCTCAGCAGGTTCGCGATGAGGTAGGTGCTCCGTCCCCCGCCCGCGAAGACGGACGTGGCGCCTCGCCCGCGCGCGTCCCCATGGCCGGAGCGCTCCAGTGCCTCCCACGCGCACTCCAGGAAGAGGCGGTGCTGGGGATCCAGCAGCTCCGCCTCCCGGGGGCTGTAGCCGAAGAAGGCCGCGTCGAAGGCAGCCACCCCGTCCAGGACGAAGCCCTCGCGCACATAGCCCGGCTGTTCGCGCACGGCGCGCGGTACTCCGGCCGCCTCCAGCTCCGCATCGGAGAAGGACGTGCGTGGCTCCACGCCGTCATCGAGCAACCGCCAGAAGGATTCCGGATCGCGAGCGCCCGGGACGCGCAGCGCCATGCCGATGATGGCGATGGCCTCGGATGGGGACAAAGGGGTCGAGTCCATCACGCGCTTCCCTTCTTGCGGCGGCTCAGCCGCTGCTCCCGCTGTTGATCCATGCGCTCCTTGCGGCTCTCTCCGCGCTCCTGGCTGGACTCCAGGCGCGAACCTCCACCGACCTGGGCCAGGTGTTCGGCCAGCGCCGCGATGGTGGGGTACTGAAACAGCACGGGCAGGGAGACCCGCAGTCCCAGCGCGGTCTGGAGTCGCTCCTGCACGCGGATGATGAGCAACGAGTTGCCGCCCACGTCGAAGAAGCGCTCGTGGCGTCCCACGCGCTTGAGGCCCAGCAACTCGCTCCAGAGGGCAGCCAGCGTGCGCTCCAGTTCACCCTGCGGCTCCACGTAGCCCTGTCCGCCGCCGACATGGGACTCGTCGGGAACGGGCAGCGCGCGCGTGTCCACCTTGCCGCTGGCGGTGAGGGGCAGCGCGTCCAGGAACACGAACGCCGCCGGCACCATGTACTCCGGGACACGCGCTCGCAGGAACGCGCGGAGCGCCGCCGGGTCGTGTCTGGGTTCGCGCGAGACGACGTAGGAGACGAGGCGGAGGGAGGAGGGAGAGTCCTCGCGAAGGAGGGTGAAGGCGTCGAGGAGGGAGGGGTGGTCGCGGAGGACGGCGGAGACTTCGGAGGGTTCGATGCGGAAGCCGCGCAGCTTCAGCTGGGAGTCGATGCGGCCGAGGAACTCGATGCGGCCGGAGGGCAGCCAGCGGACGCGGTCGCCGGTGCGGTAGAGGCGGTCACCGGGAAGGTGGGAGAACGGATGGGGGATGAAGTTCTCCGCGGTGAGCGAGGGGTGGTGGAGGTAGCCGCGAGCGAGGCCCGGGCCGGAGACGAAGAGCTCACCAGGGAGGCCGACGGGGACCGGCCGCAGGAGGGAGTCGAGGACGAAGAGGCGGACGTTAGGGAAGGGGACGCCGATGGTGGGGTGGGAGGGCAGCAGCCGCGACTCGATGGAGGCGCAGACGGTGACTTCGGTGGGGCCGTAGGCGTTGAGCAGCAGGCGGAGGGGGTGGGCCCAGCGAGAGGCGACGGAGGGCGGGAGGGCCTCACCTGCGGAGATGACGGTGCGAAGGGAGTCGAGGCCCGAGGGGTCGAGCTGAGCGAGGACGGAGGGAGTGAGGGTGACGGCGGAGATGGAGCGGGAGCGAAGCAGGGAGTGGAGAGGAGGCCCCGGGAGGAGGAGCTCGCGCGGAGCGAGGTGGAGGCAGGCGCCCGCGAGGAGGGAGGAGAAGACTTCGCAGACGCAGGCATCGAAGCCGATGGAGGCGAACTGGAGGACGTGGGAGGAGGAGTCGAAGCGGTGCTCGCGAACGGCGGCGAGGGCGGTGTTGGCGAGGCCGCGATGGGTGAGGAGGGTGCCCTTGGGCCTGCCGGTGGAGCCGGAGGTGTAGATGACGTAGGCGAGGGAGTCAGGCAGCGCGCGAGGGGGAGGCGGCTGGGTGGAGCGAGAGGCCACCTGGTTCCAATCCGAGTCCACGCACACCAGCACCCCGCCGTGCGAGGGCAGCACGGACTTCAAGCGCTCCTGGGTGAGGACCACCGGGGCACCGGAGTCGGCGAGCATGAAGGCGAGGCGGTCCGATGGGAGGCTCGGATCCAGGGGGACCCACGCGCCGCCGGCCTTGAGGACGGCGAGCATGGAGACGACGAGGTCGAAGGAGTGCTCGAGGCAGAGCGCGACGCGGGTCTCGGGGCCGACGCCGAAGGAGCGCAGGTACCAGGCGAGCTGATTGGCGCGGGCGTCGAGCTGCTGGAAGCAGAGCGTGTCGTCGCCAGCGGCGAGCGCGGGAGCATCCGGAGTGCGGGCCGCCTGGGCCTCGAAGAGCTGGTGGACGAGCAGGTCCCGGGGGAAGGCCACATCGCTGGCGTTCCACTCCACCAGCACCTGATGACGCTCTCCCTCCTTTAGGAGCGACAGCGAAGCGAGCGCGCGAGTCGGCGCCGCGATGACTTCGGCGAGCAGCGCGGACAGGTGGTCCGCCATGCGCGCCACCGTGGGCGCATCATAGAGGTCGGTGTTGTATTCGAACGACGCGCGGAGTCCTTCGCTGGTGTCGGTGAAGGAGAGGGTCAGGTCGAACTTGGAGCCCTGTCCGTCCAGGGACAGCGGGCGTGTGGTGATGCCGGGCAGGGCGTGCTCGACGTGCAGGTCCTGCTGGTACGCCACCATCACCTGGAAGAGGGGTGAGCGGCTCAGGTCGCGCTCGGGCTGAAGCGCCTCCACCAGCTTCTCGAAGGGGACGTCCTGATGCGCGATCGCACCCAGGGTGGATTCACGCGCCTGGGCGAGCAGCTCGCGGAAGCTGATGCGTGGCTCGAACCGGGCGCGCAGCACCAGCGTGTTGACGAAGAATCCGACGAGTCCCTCCATCCCGGCATGCGTGCGGCCGGAGACGGGAGCGCCCACGGTGAAGTCGTCCTGGCCCGAGTAGTGGTGCAACAGCGCCTGGGTTGCAGCCAGCAGCGTCATGAAGGGCGTGACACCCTCGGAGCGGTGGAACGCACGCAGCGCTTCGGAGAGCGGGCGCGGCAGGACCCGGGTGAGGAGCGCGCCATTGAACGTCTGCAGCGCCGGGCGAGGCCGGTCCGTGGGCAGCCGCAGCGCATGCGGCGCACCCTCGAGCTGTTGGCGCCACCAACCGAGCTGCGCATCAAGCACATCGCCCTGGAGCCAGGAGCGCTGCCATACGGCGTAGTCCGCGTATTGCACAGCCAGCGGCGGCAGGGGTGAGGACTCATCGCGGAGGAAGGCGTCGTAGAGCGAGGCGAGCTCGCGCAGGACCACCTCCGAGGAGCCGCCGTCGGAGATGATGTGATGCATCACCACCGCCAGCACATGGTGAGCCTCATCGAGGCGTACCACGGTGATGCGCAGCAGCGGCCCATGCGCGAGGTCGAAGGGCCGCCTGGCCTCGTCGCTGGCGATGCGGAGCGCTTCCGGATCGCGCTGCTCGGCAGGCAGCTCGCGCAGGTCCACCAGCGTGAGTGGAGAGGTGTGCACCGGGTGGATGAGCTGCACCGGGCCCTCGGCGCCATCCTGGAACGTCGTCCGGAACGATTCGTGACGTTGGATCAGGGCATCGAAGGCGGACTGAAGCGCAGGGAGGTGGAGAGGACCGAGGAGGCGGAGCGCGGAGGGGACATTGTAGAAGGCGCTGAGGGGCTGCCAGCGGTCGAGGAACCAGAGGCGCTGCTGGGCGAAGGAGAGAGGGAGAGGAGCGCCGTCGCGGTGGACGGGGCGAAGAGGGGGCGCGGTGGAGGAGAAGGAGGAGTCGCGAAGGGAGTCGAGGCGGTGGGAGAGGAGTGCGGGAGAGGAGGCGTCGAAGAGGGCGCGAAGGGGCAACTCAAGGCCAAGGACTTCGCGCACGTGGGCGACGAGCCGGGTGGCGAGGAGGGAGTGGCCGCCGAGGGCGAAGAAGTCGTCGTGGATGCCGACGCGCGGGATGCGAAGCAGGCGAGCGAAGAGGCCGCAGAGGAGGGCTTCGGTGCGGGTGCGAGGAGGAACGAAGGAGGAGGCGCGCGAGGCGTCGGCTTCGGGAGGAGGGAGGGCCTTGCGGTCCACCTTGCCGTTGGAAGAGAGGGGCAGAGCGTCGAGCAGCACGAAGGCGGAGGGCACCATGTACTCGGGAAGCCTCTGGCGCAGCTGGACCTTGAGAGCCTCGACTTCGAGCAAGGCATGCGCCTTGGGCGTGACGTAGGCGACGAGGCGAGAGTCGCCAGGAGAGTCGCTGCGGACGAGGACGACGACGTCGCGCACGGCGTGCAGGCGGCGGAGTGAGGCTTCGATTTCACCCAACTCGATGCGGAAGCCGCGCAGCTTCACCTGGAAGTCGATGCGGCCGAGGAAGTCGAGGGAGCCGTCGTGAAGCCAGCGGACACGGTCGCCCGTGCGGTAGAGGCGAGCCCCGGGAGAGGAGGAGAAGGGGTCCGGGATGAAGGACGAGGCGGAGCGAGAGGGGTCGAAGAGGTAGCCGCGGCCGACGCCGGTGCCCGCGACGAAGAGCTCGCCGGGAATGCCGACGGGGCAGGGGCGCAGGAGGGAGTCGAGGACGTAGAGGCGGGTGTTGCAGACGGGGCGGCCAATGGGGACGACGGAGGAGGGGGGAGGCGAAGAGAGGAGGGCGTGGGTGACGTCGTCAGAGCACTCGGTGGGGCCGTAGGCGTTGACGAGGGGAATGGAGGGCCAGGCGAGAAGCCAGCGGCGAGCGGTTTCGGCGGGGAGCGCCTCACCTGTGGGGAGCATGAAACGCAGGTGGGAGAGGGGAGGGCGCGAAGGCTGGTGAGAGTCGGCCTCGTCGAGCAAGGCACTCAGCAGGGAGGGGACGGACTCGACAATGGAGACAGCGTGGGCCTCGAGTGAGTGGAGGAGTGCGGAAGGCGAGTGGGCGACGTCGTCACCCAGCACGAGCGTCTGGCCGCCGACGAGCAGGGCGACGAAGGACTGCCAGACGGAGATGTCGAAGCACTGGGAGGCCGTCTGGGCGACGACGTCCTTGGGGCCGAGTCCGAGGGCGAGCACCTTGGCATGCAGGTGGTTGAGCATGCCGCGCTGCTCGACCATGGCGCCCTTGGGGGTGCCGGTGGAGCCGGAGGTGAAGATGACGTAGGCGAGGTGGGAGGGGGAGGAGCGCGAAGCGAGCCGGGAGGAAGGGACGTCCGAGCGCAGAGAGGCTTCCAGCGAAAGGACGCGAGGGCGGGAGGACTCGGGCAGCAGCGCGAGGGCGGACTCCAGCAGAGGGGTGAGGGCGTCCGCGACGAAGAGGAAGGGAGCGCGGCTGAGGGAGAGAATCTGGGCGAGGCGCTGGGGCGGGTGGAGTGGGTCGAGGGGCAGCCAGGCCGCGCCGGCCTTGAGGACGCCAAGGGTGGAAGTGAGGAAGTCGCAGCCGCGAGGGGCCAGCAAGGCGACGAGGGAGTCGGGCTGGAGGCCGGAGGCGACGAGGAGGTGGGCGAGGCGGTTGGAGCGGGCGTCGAGGGCGCGGTAGGTGAGAGAGGACGAAGCGTCGCGGACGGCGAGCGCGTCGGGAGCGCGGTCTGCCTGGGCCTCGAAGAGGTGGTGGAAGCAGACGTCGAGAGGCACGTCGACGTCGGTGCGATTGAAGTCGAGGAGCACCTGACGCTGCTCGGCCTCGGGCATCAGGGGCAGTGAGGCCAGGGACGACTCGGGGCGAGCGACGACGGCCTCCAGCACGGTGCGCAGGTGCTGGGTGAGCCGCGCGATGGTCGCCTCCTCGAACAGGTCGGTGCTGTACTCGAAGCGGCCGCGCAGGCCGTCGTCGGACGCGGTCAGCACCAGCTCCAGGTCGAACTTGGAGGTGCCGTGATCTACGTCCAACCTGTGCAGCTCCAGGGCTGCGTGAGCGGTATCCGGGAGGCGGGTGTTCTGGAACGTGAACATCACCTGGAACAGGGGAGAGCGGCTCAGGTCGCGCCGGGGCTGCAGCTCTTCCACCAGCTTTTCGAACGGCACGTCCTGGTGCGCGTAGGCCCCAAGCGCGGCTGTCCGCACACGCGCGAGCAGCTCCCGGAAGGAGAGCGCGTGATCCAGTCGCGTGCGCAGCACGAGTGTATTGGCGAAGAAGCCAATCAACCCCTCCAGCTCGACGCGGCCGCGATTGGCGACGGGCATGCCGACGCAGAGGTCGTCCTGTCCCGAGTACCGGTGCAACACCACCTCGAACGCGGCCAGCAGCACCATGAACGGGGTGACGCCTTCCCGGCGGCTCAGTGCCTCGACCGCGTCGGACAGCTCGCGCGGGAGGTGGACGAACCCGCTCGCGCCCCGGAGAGACTGGACCGCGGGGCGAGGCTTGTCGGTGGGCAGCTCCAGGACGCGCGGCGCGTCCCCCAACTGCTCACGCCAGTACGCCAGCTGCGTCTCCAGCACCTCGTCCCTCAGCAACCGCCGCTGCCACGCGGCGTGGTCCGCGACCTGGATGGTCAGGTCGGAGAGTGGCGAGGGCTGGCCCCGGGTGAATGCCGCGTAGAGGGCCATCAGGTCCTCGACGAGCACGTTCATGGACCAGCCATCGGAGACGATGTGATGCATCGTCAGCAGCAGCACATGCTCGCGCTCGGACAGGCGCAGCACCGTGACGCGAAGCAGGGGGCCTCGCGTCAGGTCGAAGGGCCGGCGTGCCTCCACGCCGGCCCGGTGCTGGACCTCTGCCTCGCGCTCCGCATGGGAGCGAACCGGCACATCGATGACCGTGAACTCAGGCTCCAGTGCGTCAGCGATGCGCTGCTCGGGCCCGTTCAGTCCCTCGTGGAAGGTGGTGCGCAGAGCCTCGTGGCGATGAGCGAGGGCGCGGAAGCCGCGGCGCAGGGACACCACGTCCAGGGCTCCGCTGACGCGCACGGCGGCCGGCACGTTGTACGCGACGCTGGCCGGCTCCAACTGCTCCAGCAACCACAGGCGCTGCTGCGCGAAGGACAGTGCAAGGGGCCCGTTGCGCTCCACGGGGGCGAGCGGAGGCGACTGCCGCCCCTGCCGTGTCGCGCGCAGGGCCTCGACCTTCTCCGCGAGCGCCGCGAGGGTTGGGTGTTCGAAGAGGCTGCTCAGGGGCAGGTCCACCTGGAGCGCTTCGCGGATCCGTGAGACGGCCTGGGTGGCCAGCAGCGAGTGTCCACCCAGCTCGAAGAAGTGGTCATACGCGCCCACGCGCTCCACGCGCAGGACGCGGGCCCACACGGAGGCCAGCAGCTCCTCCGTGAGGGTGCGCGGCGCGATGGTGCCGGACTCCACGGGCGCGGCCTCCGGCGCGGGCAGCGCCTTGCGGTCCACCTTGCCATTGGGCGTGAGCGGCAGCGCGGCCAGCGTGACGAAGGCGGACGGCACCATGTAGCGAGGCAGGTGGCGCTGCACCGCCTCCTTGAGGCTGGCCGCATCCGGAACCTGGCCGGGCCGGGCCACGACGTAGGCCACCAGCTGTTTCTCGCCTGGAACATCCGAGCGCGCATGGACGACGACATCGCGCACGGAGGCATGGGCGCGAAGCACCGCCTCCACCTCGCCCAGTTCGATGCGGAACCCGCGCACCTTCACCTGGTTGTCGATGCGGCCCAGGTACTCCAGGTCGCCATCCGGCAGCTGCCGGACCAGGTCCCCGGTGCGATACAGCCGCGCGCCGGGGTCGCGCGAAAACGGATGCGGGATGAACCGCTCCGCGGTGAGCTCGGGCCGGTGGAGGTACCCGCGGGCCTGTCCCGCGCCTCCCAGGTGCAGCTCGCCGGGGACGCCCAGGGGGACGGGGCGGCCGCGCGCATCCAGCACCCAGGCGGCGGTGCCGGGCAACGGGCGCCCGATGGTGGGCTCGGCTCGCGCGTCGCGGGGGACGCGGGTGAACGTGGAGTAGGTGGTGTCCTCCGTGGGGCCGTACAGGTTGTACACGTGGTCCACGTGCCCCGTGCGGTACAGGTCCGACACCAGCGCGCCCGGGAGCGCTTCACCCGCCAGGTTCACCGTGCGCAGGGACACGGGCAGTGCTCCGGCCCGCACCAGCTCCGTCATGGCCGACGGCACCGTGTTGACGAGCGTCACCTCACCCGCCGCGGCGAGCCCCGCCAACGCCAGCGCATTGTCCGCGAGGATGACGGTGCCTCCCCGCGCGAGCGGCGCGAACATCTCGAAGACGGACAGATCGAAGCAGAAGGACGTCGCGGCCAGCACTCCTGACAGCTGCTCGCGCGAGAACACCGACAGCGCCCAGCGCAGGAACGCCACCGCGCTCCGGTGCTCCAGCGCCACGCCCTTGGGGCGGCCCGTGGAGCCGGACGTGTAGAGGACGTAGGCCAGCGAGTCCGGCCCGGTGCTCGCGCGAGCCAGCGGTGCGAGCGACGCGGGGACCTCTGCTCCCACCTCCAACCGGATGACCCGCGCCCCAGGAGCGGGCAGCCTCCCCTCCAGTTTCGCCGAGGTGATCAGCACCGGCGCATGCGAGTCCTCCATCATGAAGGCCAGCCGCTCGGCGGGATAGGCGGGATCCAGCGGGACGTACGCGCCGCCCGCGCGCATCACGCCCAGCAGGGCGATGACGAGCTCGGGGGTGCGCTCCAGGCACACGGCGACGCGCGTCTCCGGCCCCACGCCCAGCTCGCGCAGCGTGTGCGCCAGTTGGCGCGTACGGGCCTCCAACTCGCCGTAGGTGAGCCGCCGCGCCTCGTGCACCAGCGCCACCGCCCCCGGCGTGCGCGCGGCCTGCTCCTCCACCAGGTGGTGGACGCACGTCTCTCCTGACGGCTCTGCGCGTGCTCCGCTCCACGCGCGCAGCTGTTGCCACTCGCGCTCGGGCAGCAGCTCCGCGCGGTCGTAACGGGCCTGGGGCGCCTTCGCCATGGCGCCCAGCACGCTCAGGTAGTGCGCCTTGATGGACTCCACCTGCTCCGCGCCCAGTCCGTTGCAGTCCAGGGCGATGTGCAGCTCGGTGCTGGCGGTGTTGACGTTGAAGTAGGCCGTCCAGGCGAAGTACGTCTGGTCGGTGGCCATCATGTCCAGGACCTCCAGCCCGCGCAGCTCGCGCAGCCGGTCCAGGATGTGGAACTGGGTGAAGTTGAAGGCCGTGTCGAAGAGAGGCTGACCGCCTCCAAAGGACTTCTGCAGCTCCGCCAGCGGGAAGCGCCGGTGCGGCAGCCGGGCGCGCTCCGCCTCGAAGGCATCGCGCGTCAGGTCCAGCCAGGACCCTCCCGCCAGGTCCATGCACAGCGGCAGGGTGTTGAGGAAGATGCCGAGCACCTGATCGCCGCCGGGCACCTCCGGGCGCCCATTGGCGATGATGCCCGTCACCACTTCATCCTTCCCGGTCAGCAGCGCCACGACGCGCGCATGCGCGGCGACGAGCACGCTCTTGAGCGGGAGCGTCGTCTCGGTGGTGATCTGCTTGAGGCCGGTGAACACCTCGCCGGCCACGGGGAAGATGATCCTCAGGTGCTGTCCGGTCGGCGCACCCTCGGCCAGGGGCCAGGGCATGAGCGGAGCACGCTCCAGCCGCGAGAGCTCCCGTGCCCAGAAGGCCCTCGACGCCTCGGAGGCCAGCGCCGCGCGCTCCAGTGCGATGAAGTCCCGGTAGGTGGTGGCGGGCGGAGGCTCCACGGGCGTCGGACCGTCCAGCGATGCCACGTAGAGCCGCAGCAGCTCCGACCACAGCGAGGCCACGCTCCAGCCGTCCAGGAAGGGCTCGGAGAGGGTGATGCGGAATTCGTCGTCCGTGAGGCGATGGACGTGGAGCCGGATGAGCGGCGGCGCGCGCCAGTTGAAGCCCTCACGGCGCTCGGCCTGGCTCCAGGCCTTGAAGTCCTGCCGCTGCTCCTTCTCCGCGCGGTCCCGCCAGTCGAACACCGTCAGCGGCGCCCGCGCCTGCGCGTACACCAGCTGCAACGGCTCACTGAACGAGACGTCGAAGGCCGAGCGCAGCATGGGGTGACGCCGCGCCAGTTGTTCAAGGGCCCGGCGCAACGCGTCCTCGTCGAAGCGCACCCGGACGTGGAAGCTGGTGAGGTAGACCTCGTAGCCCTGGCGCAGCTCCGCGTGGAAGACGAAGCCGGCTTGCAACCGCGACAGCGGATAGGCGTCCACCAGGCCCGCGGGCAGCGCCGCGCGGTCGGCCTCGGGCACCAGCGAGAAGGGCTCGGTGCGCACGGCCGTCTCACCCGAGCGGCGCAGCGCCTGGGCCAGCGCGCCCACCGTCTGGTGGTCGAACATCTCCGCCACGCTGAGCGTGAGCCCGCGCTCGCGCGCCCGCGCCACCACGCGCAGGCTGCGGATGGAGTCGCCTCCCAGCTCGAAGAAGTTGTCGTCCACGCCTACCTGATCCACGCCCAGCGCCTCGCTCCACACCTGGCAGAGCAGCCGCTCCAGGTCGTTGGTGGGCGCCACATAGCCCTCGCTCAGCGACGGTCGCAGGCGCTCCGGGGCGGGCAGCGCCCGGCGGTTCACCTTGCCGTTGGCGGTGAGCGGGAGCGCGTCCATGAAGACGAAGGCAGCGGGCACCATGTGCTCGGGCAGTCGCTCGCGCAGGAAGGCCCGCAGCTCGCCCACGGTGGGGGCCTGCGCGTCCGGGCGCGCCACCACGTAGGCCACCAGCTGCTTCTCGCCGGTCGCGTCCTCGCGCGGCACCACCACCACTTCGCGCAGCGCGGGATGCCGGGCGATGGCGCTCTCCATCTCACCCAGCTCGATGCGGAAGCCGCGCACCTTCACCTGATCATCCAGGCGGCCCAGGTATTCCACGTCGCCATCCGGCAGCCGCCTGGCCAGGTCTCCACTGCGATAGAGGCGGGCACCTGCCCCGGGACGGAAGGGGTCCTCCAGGAAGCGCTGCGCGTTGAGCTCGGGCCGCTGCAGGTAGCCGCGCGCGACGCCCGCGCCGCCCACGTACAACTCTCCGGGCACGCCCACCGGCACCGGCTGCTGGTGCTTGTCCAACAGCAGCAGCGACAGGTCCTGGATGGGCGCGCCGATGACGCTGCCGGGCGCCTCGTCCACGTCGCGCGCGCGCAGCGGACGGTAGGTGACGTGCACCGTCGTCTCGGTGATGCCGTACATGTTGATCAGCCGGGGCCGTGCGTCCCCGTGGCGCTCGAACCAGGGGCGCAGGCTGCCCAGTGGCAGGGCCTCGCCGCCGAAGATGACGTGGCGCAGGGCCAGGGAATCGGCTGGCGCGTTCAGGTCCTCCTGGATGAGCGCCCGGAAGGCGGACGGCGTCTGGTTGAGGACCGTCACCTGCTCGGCGCGCAGCAGCGCGTGGAAGGCCTCCGGGGAACGGCTCACCCGGTACGGCACCACCACCAGCCGGCCTCCGTACAGCAACGCGCCCCAGAGCTCCCACACAGAGAAGTCAAAGGCGATGGAGTGGAACAGGGTCCAGACGTCGGAGCCGTCGAAACGGAAGTCATCCCAGGTGGCATCGAAGAGCCGGGTGACGTTGTCGTGCGTCACCTGAACGCCCTTGGGGCGGCCCGTGGAGCCCGACGTGTAGATGATGTACGCAAGCAGGTCGCCCGACACCGCGACCTCCGGACGCGACCGTGGCTCTGCATCCAGGCCCGCGGGCTCCTCGTCCAGCGCCACCACGCGAACCGCCACGTCACCCAGCGAGCCCGACAGACGGCGCTGCGTGAGCAGCACGCGGGCCTGGCTGTCCTCCAGCATGAAGCGGGCCCGCTCGGCGGGGTAGGCCGTGTCGATGGGCACGTACGCCGCCCCTGCCTTCAGGATGCCGAGCACGGCCACGACCATGTCCAGCGAGCGCTCCAGGTACAGCCCCACCAGGTCTCCCGGCACCACGCCCTGGCGCACGAGGTGATGGGCCACCTGGTTGGCGCGGGCATCCAGCTCCGCGTAGGTCCACGAGCGCTCCGCGTGCGTCACCGCCACGGCGTCGGGCCGCTCCGCCGCGCGCGCCTCGAACCGCTGATGAAGGCAGGCTTCGCCTCGGGGCTCGACCCGGAGAGCGCGCGGAGGAAGGGTGAGCGCCCCGCGCTCCTCCGAGGACAGCAGGGGCAGCCGGGAGATGGGCCGCGAGGGATCCTCCGCGATGCCCTCCAGCAGCCGCTCCAGGTGCCCTGCCAACCGGACCACGGTGCCCGCGTCCAGCAGGTCCCTGTTGTAGCGAAGCGAACCCGCGAGCGTGCCCTCCACTTCGGCGAAGGTCAGCGTGAGGTCGAAGGGGGCCACGTGCCGCGCGAGCGCGAGCGACTCCACCTCCATCCCACCCAACCGCATCCGCAGGCCGCTCTCGTCGAGTGCGAAGCCGCTCACGGACTCCTGACCGGGCAGCGATGCGCGCTGCAATACCAGCTCCACCTGCGCGAGCGGCGGCCGGCTCGGGTCGCGCCGCACGCGCAGCCGGTCCACCAGCGTGGTGAAGGGCAGCTCCTGGTGCGCCAGCGCGTCCACCACCACGCTTCGGGCACGCTCCAGCAGCTCCAGGAAGGACGGCTCTCCGCTAAGGTCTCCGCGCAGCACCACCTGGTTGACCAGGTAGCCCACCACGTTCGCCAGCTGCGGCCGGGGGCGGCCATTGACGGGAGAGCCGACCCACACGTCCTCCTGCCCGGTGTAGCGGTGCAGGAGCGTCTGGAACGAGGCGAGCAGCAACGTGAAGAGCGTGACGCCGCGCTCGCGGGCCAGCGTGGAGAGCCGCTGGGCCAGCGGCGCGGGAAGCCGGAAGGAGTGCGCCGCTCCCGCGTAGGTCTGCACGGGCGGACGCGCGCGGAAGCGGGGAAGCTCCAGCGGCGTGGGCTCACCGGCGAGCCGCTCCCGCCAATGCTCCCACAGCCGCTCCCCGTCACGCGCGAGCACTTCGCGCTGCTGGCGCTCGACGCCGGGCATGTCCATGCGCACCGGAGGCAGGGCCGCCGCCTGATGGCGGAGCTCAGCCTCGTAGAGAGCGCCCAGCTCCTGGAGCAGGACCGCCATGGACACCAGGTCCACGACGATGTGGTGCACGCCCAGCAGGAGCACGTGCTCCCCCTCCGGACGCGCCAGGACGTGCACGCGCATCAACGGCCCCGAGGCGAGGTCGAAGGGCCGGGCCGCCTCATCGCCCAGGAACTGCTCCAACCGCTCCGGGGTCCATGCGGTCGCATCCCCATGGACGAAGTGCACCGGGGCGTGGGGCAGGATGCGCTGAACGGGCTGGCCCTCCACGCGGACGAAGAGCGTGCGCAGGCTGGCGTGACGGTCCACCAGGGCCTGGAAGGACCGCTGGAGCGCGGGCACCCTCAGCGCGGAGCGGATCCGCAGGGCCTGCGTGACGTTGTACTCGGTGGTGTGCGGGGAGAGCTGGTGCTGGAACCAGAGCCCCCACTGTCCGGGCGTGAGCGGGTAGTCCCCGGGCGCCACCGTCGCGGCCTCGGCCGCGGGCGCGGGCCGCACGTCATCGAGCGCCTGCGCGAGGAAGCCCGCGAGCTCCGTCGACGTAGGGCCACTCAACACGCGCTGGAGCGGGAGCGTCACGCCCAGGTGCTGCTCGACGGCGTGGCCCAGCTCCACGGTCCCCAGCGAGTCCAGTCCCAACTGGCTCACCCGGACCGCCGGATCCACGGACGGCACCGGGGCGCGCAGGGCCCGCGCCAGCTCTCGCCGCACCCACTCGAGCAGGGCCTGCTGCCGCTCGGGGAGGGGCAGCGCCCGCAGCTCGGCCACGTCCAGCCCGGGCCCTGCGTCAGGGCTCGCGTCCTGGGCGGAAGCGGAGGCGTGCGGCAGCACGGAGCGGCCCACCACCCGCATCTGGCCCTCGCCCAGCCACTGCCGGCACGTGCTGCGCATCAGCTTGCCGCTGGACGTCTTGGGCACCGCGCCGTGGGGCACCAGCACCACGGTGTCGATCCGCAGCTCGTGCTCCTGGTCCATGGCCGCGCGCACCGCGGCGGACACCTCCTCCACGTCCACCGACTCGTCGCCCACCTCCACGACCATCACCACCCGCTCGCCCTCCGACGCGTCCTCGGAGAAGGCCGCGTTGCAGCCGGGCCGGATCGCCGGGTGGCTGCGCTCGGCCGTCAGCTCCAGGTCCTGCGGGTAGTGATTGCGTCCGCGGACGATGATCAGGTCCTTGCGGCGGCCGGTGATGAAGACCTCGCCGTCCCGCAGGAAGCCCATGTCACCCGTGCGCAGGAATGGACCCGTGCCATCCGCCAGACGGGCCCGGAAGATCTCCTCGGACAGCTCGGGGCGGTTCCAGTAGCCGGCGGCCACGCTGGGGCCGGACACCCAGAGCTCGCCCACCTCGCCGGGGGCCCGGAGCTGGCGAGTCTGTGGCTCCACCACCAGGATGTCGTGGTCGGGCAGAACCCGCCCGCTGCCCACCAGCACGCGGGCTTCCGGCGCGTCCACGCTCGTGGGCTCGGGCCGGTGGTGCTCCATGCTGGAGGCGACCACCGGGAACAGCACGGGGGGCGCGTCCGGCACGCAGGCGGTGAGGGCGAGCGTCGCCTCCGCCAGGCCATAGCCTGGAATGAAAGACTCGCGGCGGAAGCCCTGGGGCGCGAAGGTCCGCGCGAAGCGCTCCAGCGTGTCCGGGCGGATGGGCTCCGCGCCGTTCATGGCGACCCGCCACCGGCTCAGGTCGAGCCTGGCCCGCTCCTCCGGCGTCGTCTTGCGCACGCACAGGTCGAAGGCGAAGTTGGGACCGCCGGACACCTGGGCTCGCAGCCGGGACATCGCCTCCAGCCACCCCAGGGGCCTGCGGAGGAAGGACAGCGGCGGCATCAGCGTCACCGGGTTGCCCGCGTACAGCGGGTTGAGGATGCCGGCGATAAGGCCCATGTCGTGGTACGGCGGCAGCCACATCACCCACCGGTCGTCCTGTCGCACGTCCAGGCCGAGCGTGATGATCCGCATGTTCGCGACGAGGTTGCCGTGGCGGACCATCACGCCCTTGGGCATGCCGGTGGAGCCGGACGTGTACTGGAGGAACGCCAGCGACTCGGCCTGCAGCTCCGGGCGCCGCCAGCCGTCCTCCAGCCCCTCGGGCAGCGCGTCGGTGGCGATCCACTCCAGGTCCCGCAGCTCCGGCGCCAGCTCGAAGATGGACTCCGCCAGGTCCAGGATGAAGGACGTGGTGAGGACCACCGTCGCCTGGGCGTCGCGGATGATGGCGCGCAGGCGCGGCAGCGTGCGCTCCAGGCGCGTCGGATCCGGCGGATACGCGGGCACCGCCACGGCGCCGCCCAGGACGCAGCCGAAGAACCCCGCGATGTATTCTGTGCCCGGCGGGTAGAGCAGCATCACCCGCTGTCCCGCGTGGCGCTCCGCCAGCCGGACGGCGATGCGCCGAGCCCGCGTGAACAACCCCGCATGCGTCAGCACGGACTCCTCTCCCGGCGTGTCCTCCAGGAACGTGTAGACGGGGAAGTCCGCGCGCGTCTCCACCCGGAGCGCGAGGAGGTCCATCAGGGTGTCGGCCTTGGGGTGAATCACTCGGTCGGTCATGGCTGGGGACGGGGCGGCGCGGGGCGCGTGGATGGAACGGAGGGGAGGGAAGCGCGAGGGGGAACCCGGGCGGCGATGCTCTCTGCCACCCGCAGCGACATGGCGATCACCGTCAGCGTCGTGTTCACCGCGCCCGCGGAGGGCAGGAAGCACGAGTCGACGACGTAGAGGTTGTCCATCCCGTGGATGCGGCAGTGAGGATCCAACACGGAGGTGGCCGGGTCTTCGCCGAAGCGCGCCGTGCCCACCAGGTGCCACAGGTCCGCGGGGCTGCGGGGCGCCAGCACGACGGGGAAGCCCGCCTTCTTGAAGATGTCCATCGCCATGCGCCGCAGACGCCGGAACGTCTTCACGTTCGGCCGCGGAGGCTCCATCCGGACGATCTGCTCGCCCTGGAACACGAAGCCGGATTCCCTGCTCGCCACGGCTTCCGTCATCAGGAAGCACGTCACGCTGCGCTCGACGATGAAGCGTACGAACGGGCGCGCCACGGCGGGCACGCTCTTCCACAGCGGCAGTTGGCCCGCGGCCTGGATGACGCCCAGCGGGTAGGGCCACTCCGCGGTGGGGCCATAGAAGGCATTGATGGCGAAGGTCTTCTGGTGCAGGTCCGGCACGCGCTCCAGGCCGCGCATGGGGAACAGCAGCCCCGCCGTGTGGCCCGCGAGGTAGCGGCCCAGGCACCCGCTGGCGTTGCCAATGCCCTCCGGGTGCGCGTCATTGCGTGAGCGCCGCAAGAGCAACGGCGTCCGGGCGAAGCCCGCGCACACGGCCACCACGTCCGCGTCCACCTCCCACGTCTCGCCGTCCTGCTTCAGCAGCACGCCCGTGGTCCGGCGCCCATCGGGCGTGGTGAGCACCCGCAGGCACTCGGTCCGCGTGAGCAGTTGGACCCGCCCTGTCGCGAGCGCGGGACGCAGCGCGGCGACCTCTGCGTCCATCTTCGCGTCGCGCTGGCAGTAGTGGCCGTCGCACCGCGCGCAGAGGATGCACCTGCCGCCGGGGCCCACGTCCACGGCCTTGGGGATGTACGAGACGGGCAGCCCCTGGGCGCGCAGGCGCTCCACGATGGGCGCGATGTACGGCTCGTGTTCGATGGGGCCGTGCGGGAAGGGGCGGGAGCGAGGCGGCTCGGAGGGATCCTCGTGCGTCGAGCCGCGCACGGCGTAGAGGTGCTCCGCCTCGTCGTAGAACGGCTCCAGGTCGCCGTAGCGGACGGGCCACGCGGGGGACTCGCCGGTCTCCGTGGCGGTGGCCTGGAAGTCCTGCTCGCGCAGCCGGTAGAGCGCCGCGCCATAGAACTTCGACGGTCCGCCCACGAAGCTTGGCTGCGGCCCTTGCATGAACTCCTGCATGTGGATGCTCGCGTCCTCCCGCGAGGGATCCGGCCGCAGGAAGTCTCCTTCCTCCACCACCAGGACCCGAGCCCCCCGCCGGGAGAGGCCATGCGCCAGCGTGCTGCCACCGGGCCCGCTGCCGATGATCACCACATCGCAGCTGCGAGGACGGGGACTCATGACAAGTCCTCCATCCGGACCGGCCTGATGACCTGGCGCTCCCGGGACGACGTGAGCAAGGCCTCGATGACCGCCAGGTCGTGCAGGGCCTCGCGGGGGCTGTTGCGGATGGGGCGGCCCGCGCGCACCCCCGCGTAGAAGTCCTCGAACTGCCGCACCGTCGTGTCCGCCGAGCGGACCTTGAACACGGTCCGATTCAGTCCCCGGACCAGCTCCACGCGGTCATGCATGAAGAAGATGGACCCGTGTGTGCCCACGATGTGCTTGCGGCCGAAGCGGTCGCGCACGGGCCGTTCGGCCCCGGAGAGCAGCGCCTTCGCCACGCTCCACGGCGTCAGGCGAACCGGCTCCAGCGCGTAGCTGACGGAGTAGTTCGCCACGAGCCCGCTCTCGAACTGGAGCGACGCGGCCAGCGTGTCGGCCGGAGGCAGCGCCGGATCCACCCCGCGCACGAACGCGCTGACGTGCGCCACCTCGCCCAACATCAATCGCAGGGCCGCGATGTCATGCACTCCGCCATCCAGCAGGAAGCCGCCCGCGTACCCCGGCTCGCGGCGCCACGGTGTCTGGAACCACTGCGTGGACTTGATGGGGACCAGCGTCGGGTAGTGGCAGAGCAGCGGCGTGCCAATCTCCCCGGAGCCGATCAGCTCCCGCACTCGCCACGCGGTCTCCCAGAAGCGGAAGTTCTCCGCGACGTACCAGACCTGCTCCGGGCGCGGAGCCTGCAGCGTGAGCAGCGCCCGGGCACGCTCCACGGACTCGGCGATGGGCTTCTCGCTGAAGACGTGCAGGCCCCGGCCCAACGCCGCCGCGATGGCGTCCGACGCCGGCAGGATGGGCAGCGCCACGTCCACGGCTTCAATCCCCGCCATCTCCAACGCACGGTCCAGCTCCGTGAACACCTCCACCGGCCCTGGCAGTTCGCGCGCCACGCCTTCCGCCTTCGCGCGCGTCCGGCTGAAGACGCCCGCGACGCGGAACGCCCCGCCCAGCCCGCGCAGCGCGGGGACGTGCGCGCCCCGGGAGAAACCGGCTCCCAGCAGCAGGAGTGGGATCGGGCGGCTCATCGGAAGTCAGGGGCCTGGGAGCGGGAGGCGTGGCGCATGCGGAGGCCTCACGCCGCCGAAGCGGGCGCCAGCGGAACGGTCTTGCCGAGCTCGAGCTTGATGACCCGGTGCGCGAGATGGAAGTAGCGGTCGTCGTGCGTGATGACGAGCACGCCCTTGCCGCGCGCGGCCAGCTCCGGAAGCAGCTTGCGGTAGAAGACCTCGCGGAACTCGGGGTCCTGGTCCGCGGCCCATTCGTCGAAGAGGTAGAACGGCTTGTCCTCCAGGAGCGCGACGACCATCGCCAGGCGCTTGCGCTGGCCGGTGGACAGGCTCGTGGTGGAGAAGCGACCGTTGACGACCTGGAGCTTCGTGTCCAACTCGAACAGCCGCAGATACTCCTGCACACGGCCCTGGATGTGAGCGGGGTCCACGCCGCGCAGGTTTTCGAAGAGGTGGAAGTCGGTGAAGATGGCGGAGAACGCGTTGCGGTACGCGCCCCGGTTCTGATCCGTCACCGGCACGCCGTTCCACAGCAGCCGCCCGGAGCGGGGCGTGTAGAGCCCCGTGAGCAGCTTGGCCATCGTCGTCTTGCCGCTGCCGTTGCCGCCCACTACGAACACCAGCTCCCCGGAGCGCAGCGCCAGGTCGATGGGGCCCACGCGGAACGCGGCCTCCTCCACGGCGTCGCTGAACGCGTACGTCGCCGACTCGACGACCACCTCCTGCCGCCCGTTGGCGGGCAGTCCCAGCGGGGTGGGCGCGGACGTCTCCTCGGAGAGTGACTCGGTGAGCGAAAGCTCCAACTGCTGGAGCTTGTCGAGCGCGATGCTCACCTGGGGCCAGCGCCCCACGTCCTCCAGCAGTCCGCGGAACGGCCCCCACATGTACATCAGCGACAGCACGTAGCCGCGCGTGGCGTCCGTGTCGTGCGCGCTGAGGGCGAAGACGCCGAACAGCATCACGCCCAGCACCAGCCAGGTGAAGAAGTGCACGAAGCTGCTGAGCAGCGCGACGCTGATGGCCGCCTGCAAGCCCTTGTGCCGCACGCGCTCCACGGCGGGCGCGAAGTCCTCGTCCATGAACTCACGCTGGCGCGGCCCGTGGAGCTTGAGCTCCTTGATGCCGTCCAGCACCTGCTGCTGCTCGCGGAACAGGTCGTCCTGGGTGTCGCGCTCTTCGCGCCACAGGGGGACCATCTTGCGGGTCGCGAAGTAGTAGAAGATCACCAGCAGCGCCATGGCGGGCAGGACCAGCGTCATCCCGCGGGGCGACAGCCACGCCATGTACCCCAGGCAACCGAGCACGATGGTCGTGCAGACGATGAGCCCGGGGATTTTCGAGGCGATGTTGACGATGGCCTGGACATCCTGGGAGAGCGCCGCGAGCACGGGCCCCTTGCCGATGATTTCCAAGCGCCGGTAGGGCGCCGCGAGGATGCCGCGGCCCAGCTTGAGCCGCAGCTCCGCGGTGATGTCGCGGGACACCTTCGCCAGCAGCAGCTCCGGCACGGTGTTGCCCACCAGCACGCCCACGCTCAGGGCGATGAAGCCCACGAGCATCGTCTTCAGGGTGGACTGGTTCGTGCCCAGCGCATGGCTGACCAGCGCGAGGAGGGCGCTGTTGCACAGGCCAGAGAAGATGCCCGTGACCGCGATGGCGACCATCGAGGACCGGGAGCGACGCAGCAGGAGCGACAGCAGGGAGAACATGGAGGGCCTCTGCGGCGTGGCACCGCCCCAGCGGCGGAAGGAGGCCTTCCCTCCCGCTCGCGATGGGGCGTCAGCGGGTGAGTTCCCAGAAGAAGTCGTTCACCGCGACGTGTTCCTCACGCGCGACGGCGACGTCGTAGACCCACTTGCCGACCGCCAGGTCCAGCACGCCAAGTCCGAAGGGCGAGAAGATGATGGGCCGGGTGCGGTCCACCTGGCAGCGGCCCAGGATGAGCTGGGCGAGCGTGCCCGTCACGAACCCCCGCCCGCCGCTCAGTTGCTCCGCGAGGTGAGGCGACGTGTTGGCCTTCATGACGTGCTCGACGTCGTCGACGATGTTGTGCGAGGCGAGGAGCAGCTCGGGAGCCAGGTCCCGCAGGGAGATGTTGAGGACGATGGGGTTGTGCGCCAGCAGGCTCGCGTCGCGGATGTAGGGCGTACCGGCGACGGTCGCCAGGACGAGCAGGTCGCTGGAGCGCACCACGGTCTCCAGCTTCTTCTCGCAGCGGATGGCGCGGTGGCGCTCCGGACGGCACGACCGTTTGGAGAAGCGCTCGGCCTCCTCGGGGACCAGGTCGTGCAGGAGGACTTCCTCCACCTCCCAGCCCAGCTCCATGAGGAACGTGTAGATGTAGCGGGCGATGAGGCCGTTGCCCACGATGCCCAGCGTGCGCACCTGGCGCTTCCGGCCGTTGAGCCACTCCGCCGCGAGCACCGCGGAGCCCGCGGTCCGCGCCGCGGAGATGATGGAACTCTCCAGGCACGCGAAGGGGTAGCCCGTCTCGGAGTCGTTGAGCAGGAGTACCGCGGAGGCGCGAGGAAAGCCCTTGGCGACATTGTCCGGGTAGCTGGCGATCCACTTGATGCCCGACACGTTGGTGTCGCCGCCCAGGTAGGCCGGCAGCGCGATGATCCGGTCGCGGGGCTTCTCGGGGAAGCGCAGGAAGTAGCTGTCCGGGTTGACGCTCTGCTTCTGCTCGTGAGCGAGGTAGGCGTCCCGCACGTGGTCCACGCACTCCTGGGTCGCGCCCTGGATGATGGAGTGGACGGTCTTGCCGGTGATGACGTTGAAGGGAAAGGCCATGGGGGCATCCAGCGCGAGGACTCAGGAGAAGCGCGCGGTCCAGGAGGGGGAGAAGATGGTGTCCAGGTAGGCCGTCCCACGGTCGGCGCACAGGAAGAGGACGGTGGGAGGCGTGGGCAGTTCGCGGAAGCGCGGCAGGTAGCGTTTGACGGCCGCGAAGCACGAACCCGAGGAGCCGCCCACGAGCAGGTTGTGTTGCAGGAGCAGCTCCCGGCAGCACTGCACCGTCTCGTGCTCCGGCACGAGCACCACGTCATCGATGAGCGCGTGGTTGACCAGCTCCGGCCGCACGCTGGCGCCGATCCCCGGGATGAAGCGTTTGCCCGCCGTGCCGCCAAAGATGACGGATCCCTGCGCGTCCACCGCGACAACCCGGATGGAGGGGAACACCTCCTTGAGCCGGCGGGACACGCCCGCGATGGTTCCGCCCGTGCTCACCCCGACGAAGACGTAGTCGAGCCGCTGGAACGTCCGGAGGATCTCCTCGCCCGTGAGCCAGTAGTGCGCCTCGATGACGTCCGGGTTGCCGTACTGGTTGGGCCAGAAGGCGCCCTGGATGCTGCCGCAGAGCTCCCTCACTTTGTCGAGGCGCGTCTTGAGGTAGCCGCCCATGTCGTCGCGCTCGGTGACCTTCACCACCTGCTCGCACGTGCGCTGCAGGAAGGACTCGTAACCGGGCGTGATGTTGGGATCGATGACCGGGATGAACTTCAGCCCGAGCAGCTTCGCGTACGTGGCCAGGGCCGACGCGAAGTTGCCGGAGGAGGACTCCACGATGGTGGAGCCCTCGTGCAGCTCCCCTCGTTCAGCGGCGCGCTTGAGGACCCACAGCGCCGGCCGGTCCTTGAGGCTGCCCACCGGATTCTGGCCTTCCAGCTTCGCGTGGAGGTCCAGCCCTTCCCACGGCAGCCGCACCGTGGGTGTTTCCTTCAGGACGAGCTGCAGGGAGGCGATTCGCTCGATGAGAGGTCGGGCTAGCACGGTGAGTGCTAGCGTCAGCCATCTAATGCCAGGAAGTCAATTTTCGTTAGTAATTCGTGAAAGAGTAGCATTTTCTGTCACAGGGGGCGGACTGGAGTGACCAAAGACGTCACTCGTCACTCGGCTCCACCTCGGAGATTCGTCCGGCCTCATCGAAGCGGACGACCCAGCGGAGCGTCTGGTCCTTTCCATGGATGGCGCGGTAGGTCCGTGACAGGTGATCCGCGGAGTCCTCCAGGAGGATCAGGCGGCCCAGCGGAGGCAGTCCGCCGAGCGCGATGGGCAGCAACTCGTTGAGGTCCGCGAGCGAGTCCTTCGCGGTGCCGGTGAAGTGGCGGGCGTCCGCCTTGCCTGCGAGCAGTGCGGGCAGCAGCTCCTTCAGGGTTTGTGTCCGCTCGGGAGTGGCGTCTGTGATGCCGGGCTCGTTGAGGAAGGGAGGAGGGGACAGGTAGAGACTCGCCACGGCGTGCGCGAGCGCGGGGCTCAGACGTCGCTGGTTGGTAAGCACGACCACGGCCAGCTTGTCGTCCGGGTAGTAGACGGTGTCGGAGAGTGCAGGCCCGCCGCTGTGGGCGACCTCGCGACGCCCCCGGTACTGGCCCACGGTCCATCCCACCGCGAAGCTGCTGACCTTGCCGGCATTGAGCGTGGGCGGCGTCCACATTGCGGAGCGCAGGTCCGCGTTCAAGAGCTTGTCGCTCATGAGGGCGGCCATGAACCGGGACATGTCCGTCACGGAGGAGAACAGGCCGCCGGCCGACAGCGTGTAGGGCGGATACACGAACCAGTACTGCTGCTGGTGGTCCGTACGCCATTGATAGGTCGCCGAACGCTCCGTGACGACGTCGCTGGTCAGGACGACATGAGCCTCGGTGGGGGTGGCATGGTCGAAGCCGCTGTGGGTCATGCCCAGGGGCGTGAGGATGCGGTCGCGCAGGAGCTGTTCGTAGGGGGCGCCGCCGACCTTCTCCAGGACATGGGTGAGGAGGACGAAGTCGTCCGACCCGTAAGCGTTCTTTTCGCCGGGGGCTGACGCAAGCGGGGCGCTCTTCGCCGCATCGATCGCGGCCGTGACGCTGGCGATGTCCGCGTCCACGGGGCCAGGCCGTAGACCCGAGGTGTGGCTGGCGAGGTGGAGCAGGGTGATGTCCTTCCAGGCGGGAGGACAGTCGGTGATGTACTGACAGACGCGGTCCTCCAGTCGGAGTTTTCCCTGGCCCACGAAGTCCATCAGGAGCACGGCCGTGAACATCTTGGTTCCGGAGGCAATCTGGAACGCCGTGCGGGTGCTGGCCGGGGCCTTCCATTCCAGGTTCGCCGTGCCGTAGGCCGCGAGCTTGATGACCTTGCCATCACGGACCACGGCGACCGCGGCCCCGGGAATGTGATTGCGAGCCATCTCCGCGCGCAGGAGCGCATCCACCTTGTCCGGTGCGGCCCAGGCCGACTGTGACAACCCCAGGAGAAGCAGCAGACCCCATCGTTGAAGCGTCATGATCAGTTCTCTTTCTTGGTGCTCTGAAGTCCGAGGATCGATTCGGCGAAGGCGAAGAGCTTTTCGTCATCGGGCCGGAGGCTGCTCAGGAGGATGACGGTCCGGCCGTCATCCAGGCCGCGCCAGGAGACGGTGCGGTAGGCGCCGCACGTTCCATCGTTCGTCGCGACGGTCCGAGCGCCCTCGAAGGTCCGGACACGACCGCCCAGCGCATAGTTGGATTCGGGGCGCTCGATGGTCAGCAGCGCCTTCCTGGACGCGGGTGACAGGAGCTTTCCCGACAGCACGCCGTGGTTCAGGCGCAGCATGTCGTCGGCGGTGCTGTAGAAGCCGCCGGCGGTCAGCAGATAGTTCGGGAGCGTGTACACGCGACGCTCCACCTTGGTGGGCTCCAGCGAGCGATAGCCCAGGGCCAGGTTCGGAACGTTTCCGGCTTCACCCGCCGAGATACCGCTGTCCGCCATGCGCAGGGGCTTGAACACCAGCCGCTGGGCGAGCTGAGCATAGGGCTGCCCGGAAACCCGCTCCACGATGGCCTGCACGAGGATCCAGTTGGTGATGTTGTAGTCAAAGCGGGAGCCCGGGGGGAACACCAGGTCGCCGCTCGCGTACCGGGTCACGGCTTCGGCCAGGGGCCGTGTCTCACGCTCGATGCTGGGGTCCTTCTTGGCCGCGTCCATGATCCCATTGGGCAGGCCGCTGCCATGACTGATCAGGTGGCGCAGGGTGATCTGCTTCCCTGTGTCCGCGCGGTACTCCGGGAGGTACGTGAGGATGGGCGCGTCGAGCGCCAGCTTTCCTTCATCCACCAGCCGCAGGACCACGATGGACGTGAGCCACTTGCTCACGGAGCCCACGAAGAAGCGGCTGTTCCGCTGGAGCGGCTTCTTCGCGTCAGCGTCCGCGACCCCGAACGCCTCGACGAACTCCGCGCGCGTCCCCTTGCCGACCAGCACGACGCCGTTGAAGTGCGCATCCGCGGCGAACTTCCGGACCTGTTCCAGCGTTCCTGGCTCGCCCGCGTGAGCCGGGAGCACGCAGCAAAGGCCAGCCAGAAGCCCAAGGCAGATTCGCTTCAGGGGACTCACGAACATGCGGCTCCTCGACGTGGGGACCCGGCCCAGGGGGGCCAGCGTCCCGGATACGTTGAGGGAGTCCCCCCGATTGCGGAGGGTGCTTACAAATGTCGTTACGCCGTGGCCGACCGCACCGCCTCGCGGATCGCCCCGGACTCCACCAGCGCCGTGACGGCGGAGATGTCGTGATGCAGCTCGCGGTCCCGGTCCATGTGGGGAACCTTGCCGCGGATCAGCTCATACGCCGCCAGCACGCCCTTGCCGGGCTTCACCGGCTGACGGAAGTCCAGCGCCTGCGCCGCGACCAGCAACTCAATCGCCAGGCATGAACGCGCGAACTCCGACACCTGACGCCCCTTCAGCGCCGCCGTCATGCCCATGGACACGTGGTCCTCGCGGCCCGCGGAGGAGGGGATGGAGTCCACCGACGCCGGGTGGCTCAGGATGCGCGACTCGGCCACCAGGGCCGCCGCCGTCACCTGGGCAATCATGAACCCGGAGTTCAACCCGGAGTTCTTCGCCAGGAACGCGGGCAGACCCGACAGGCTCGGGTTCACCATCTGCTCCACGCGGCGCTCACTGATGCTGGAGAGCTGCGTCAGCGACATGGCCACCACGTCCATCGCCAGCGAGATGGGCTGACCGTGGAAGTTGCCTCCGGAGATGATGTTCCCCGTGTCCACGAACACCAGCGGGTTGTCCGTCCCGCTGTTCACCTCCACCTCCAGGATGCGCCGCGCGAACGCCAATCCCTCTCGCGCGGAGCCGTGCACCTGCGGGATGCACCGCAGGCTGTACGGGTCCTGCACCTTGCTGCAGTTGACGTGCGACTCCACCAGCTCGCTGCCCTTCAGGATGCGGCGCAGGTGCTCCGCCACCGCCTTCTGGCCCTCGTGCGGACGCACCGCGTGGATCTCCGGCAGGAACGGCTTGTGGCTGCCCAGGAGGCCCTCCACCGTCATCGCTCCCGCGATGTCCGCCACGTCCGCCAGCAGCTCCGCCCGCAGCTGCGTCAGCGTGCCCACCGCGCACATCGCCTGCGTGCCGTTGATCAGCGTCAGGCCTTCCTTCGCCTCCAGCACCACCGGCTTCAGGCCCGCCTTCTCCAGCGCCTGCTTCGACGGCATCCGCACGCCCTCGAAGAACGCCTCGCCCTCGCCAATCAGCACCAGCGCCAGGTGCGCCAGCGGGGCCAGATCTCCGGACGCGCCCACGCTCCCCCGCTCGGGCACCACCGGCACCACGTCCCGGTTCAGCATGTCGATGGCCAGCTGCAGCGTCTCCATCCGGATGCCGCTGAAGCCCTTCGCCAACACGTTGGCCCTCAGCAGCAGCAGCACCCGCGCCTCCGGCAGCGGCAGCGGATTCCCCACGCCACACGCGTGCGACAGGATGAGGTTGCGCTGCAGGTCGCGCAGGTCCTTCCGGTCGATGCGCACCTCCGCCAGCGTCCCGAAGCCCGTGTTGATGCCGTAGGACGGCGTGTCTCCCGCCGCCACCCGGTCCACCAGCGCCCGGGAGGCCTGCACCCGCTTCGCGGCTTCGGGGGCGAGCTCCACCGTGACTTCGTGGCGGGAGACCTGGAGGATCTCCTCCAGCTTCAGGGTGTCACCATCGATGAGGAGGCGCGTGCGGGACATGTTCTGGCTACTCCGGGAATGCGGCTTGAAATCGTTGGGCCACGAACGCTAGCGGATTCGCGGCAGGCAGGTTGAGGGCCCTTTACACCCGGGCCCCGGCGCTCATATAGCCCGTGCGCGTCCGTGCAGGGAGGTCGCAAGCCCCGTGGCCCTCATCGTCCAGAAGTACGGCGGTACCTCGGTGGGTGACACCGAGCGCATGAAGAACGTCGCGCGCCGCTGCCTCGCCGCCCAGAAAGCCGGCCATGACGTCGTGGTCGTCGTCTCCGCCATGTCTGGTGAGACGAACCGCCTGCTCAAGCTCGTGTCGCAGATCACCGACCGGCCCGACGAGCGTGAACAGGACGTCGTCGTCGCCACCGGCGAGCAGGTGTCCATCGGGCTCGTCGCCCTGGCCATCCAAGCGCAGGGCGGCAAGGCCGTGAGCTTCCTCGGCCACCAGGTGCGCATCGTCACCGACAGCACCTTCTCCAAGGCGCGCATCAAGAGCATCGACGCGGAGCCCATCCGCGCCGCGCTGAAGCAGGGGAAGATCGTCGTCGTCGCCGGCTTCCAGGGCGTGGACGAGTCCGGCAGCGTCACCACGCTCGGCCGCGGTGGCTCCGACACGACGGGCGTCGCGCTGGCCGCCGCGCTCAAGGCCGACGCGTGTGAAATCTATACGGACGTCGACGGCGTCTACACCACCGACCCCAACGTCTGCCCGGCCGCGAAGAAGCTCGACCGCATCACCTACGAGGAGATGCTGGAGCTGGCCAGCCTGGGCGCCAAGGTGTTGCAGATCCGCTCGGTTGAATTCGCCATGAAGTACAAGGTGCCCCTGTGGGTGAAGTCTTCCTTCACCGAGGATCCGGGCACGCTCGTCTGCGAGGAGGACGCATCCATGGAGGACGTGCTGGTTCGAGGGGTCGCCTACGACCGGAACGAGGCGAAGATCACCGTGGTGGGCGTGCCGGATCAGCCCGGCACCGCGGCGAAGCTCTTCGGGGCGCTCGACGCGAAGCACATCGTGGTGGACCTCATCGTGCAGAACCCGTCCCGCGACGGGCGCACCGACGTCACCTTCACCGTCGCCAAGTCCGACTTCTCCAAGGCCCACGAGGTCGTGAAGCAGGCCGCGCAGGAGGTGGGCGCCACCGGTATTGAAGTGGATGACGCCATCGCCAAGGTGTCCATCGTCGGCGTGGGTATGCGCAACCACTCGGGCGTGGCGGCGAAGATGTTCCAGACGCTCTCCAGTGAGGGCATCAACATCCAGCTCATCTCCACGTCGGAGATCAAGACGTCCTGTGTGATCCACACGAAGTACACGGAGCTGGCGGTGCGCGCGCTGCACACGGCCTTCGGGCTGGACGCGCCGCCCCCCGTGCAGGCCAACCCCACCGTGTCCGAGGTGGACGCGCTCAAGGGGCAGAAGGCCTGAAGCGCTTCGGGCGCACGTCCGCGCTCGCGGCGCTGTCCCTGGGGCTGCTCGCCCTGGGGTTCATGGCCCGGGCGCGGTGGCCGGATTCACGGCCGTCGCTCGACTGCCCGCCGGAGGCCGTGCGCCTGGACCCGGCGGGCCTCGCCACCTGTGGCCCGGGAGCGGTGCCCATGGGGGCCCAGGCGCTCGCGCTGGGGCTCAAGCTGGACCTCAACGCCGCCTCCGAGTCCGAGCTGGCCCTGGTGCCTGGTGTGGGCCGTGACCTCGCCCGGCGGCTGGTGGAGGCCCGCGAGGAGCGGGGCCGGTTCACCCGTTGGGAGGACGTGGATGCGGTGCCCGGCGTGGGCGCTGCCAAGTTGGAGACCCTCCGGGCGGCCACCGTGCTGGACGCGGCGGCGGCCCGTCAGGGCGTGTGGTAAGCACGGCCGGTGCAGCTCTCCTGCCCGCAATGCTCGATGCAATACGTGCTCGATGCCCGACTCCTGCCTCCTGGCGGTGCTTCGGTGCAGTGCACGCGGTGTGGCCACGTGTTCATGGCGTCGCCCACTGGCGTCATGCCTCCCGCGCCGAAGGTTCCTCCGGCGGGTGGGGGCGAGCGGACGGGCACGCAGTCGTCCACGCAGATCTTCGGCGGTGAGAGCACCTCCGGGCTCAAGTCCACGCATCTGTTCGCGGGTTCCACCACGGCGTCGGGCTCCTTCGTTCCGCAGCCGACGCCCCCTTCGGGCTCTCTGTCTTCGTCGGGCGTGATTGCTCCGCCTCCGGCCATCGCGCCGGTCGCGGCGCCGCCGGTGGGGGCTGTGCCGTCGGGTGCGCAGGGGTCGGCGGTGATGGGGACGACGCGTGCCTTCGGGGCGGTGGGGCCCGGCGTGGGGGCTCCTCCCTCGGCCCTGGCGGAGCAGGGGACAGGGGCGGCTCCTGGCGCGACGACGCGCGCGTTCGGTGCGGTCTCGGCGTCGTCCTCGGGGTCGTTCCGGCTCGCGGAGCCCGGCTCGTCATCCCGTGGCGCGGAGGCGGGAGGCGTGACGCGTGCGTTCGGCGCGGTGTCGGGCTCCGCGCCTTCAGTTGCCGCCGACGTTGGGTCGACCCGTGCGTTTGGCGCGGTGTCAGGCCCTTCGCCCGCAGGCACGGCGGAGGTGGGCAGCGGCTCAACGCGCGCGTTCGGTGCGGTGGCGGGTCCAGGTGAGGCCCGTGGTCCGACGCAGGCCTTCGGCGCGGTGCCGGGCCCTTCGGAGTCCTCCGCGCCCCGTGCAGCTCCCCGCTCGTTCGCGGACATCTCGCCTTCGGGGGAGCCCGCGGAGACGCCCTGGGCGGGCTCCGCGCCGACCGGGGCCCTCCCGCTGCCCGGCGACGCTGCGCCCCTCGCCCGCACCGAGGGGCCCTCCAGGCCCGCGGTGTCTCCTGCTGGCGAATCCCTCCTCGGGAACGGCCTGGAGCGGCCGCTTCCCGCGCGGAAGGACTCGGGCGAGCTGCCTCCCGAGTTGCTCGGGGCTTCGTCCCGCACTGCTTCGGTCGTCATGGAGGACGGCTCGCATCGGCCCTCGACGCTGAGCCGGGTGCTCATCGTGCTCGCGGTGGTGGCAGGCGTCATCCTGGCCGGGTACCTGGCCTATCCCGCCTTCCGTGACCGCAACGCGGCCATGCCCCAGGAGGCCATGGCGAAGAAGGACGAAGCCGTGATGCTCCTTCGCCGCGATGACGCCCCCGAGCGCGAGCAGGCCATCCAGAGCCTCAAGGCCCTGGCCACCGCCCACCCCCAGTACGCCGAGGTCCAGGCCGAGCTGGCCGTGGCCTACACCCTCCAGCTGAGCGACCTGCACGCGGAGTTCGACCGGCTGCGCATCCAGGCGGACGCGGTCAAACGGCAGCTGGCCGAGGGCAGCAGCGCGCACGGGTCGCCGGAATGGCTGACCCAGGCGAACGCGCTCCGCGAGGAGCAGCGCGAGCTGGAGCGCGCCATGCAGCCGCTGCGCACCGACATCGCCGAGCGGCGCAAGGTGCTCGACGCGTTGATCGAGACCCTCCGGGCCGCTCCGGACGTGGAGCCCGCCGCCACCGTCGCCGCGCGCATCAAGGCCCAGGCGCTCCATGCCGCGGTGACCGCCGCCCCCAACGCCCTGGCCCTCGCGGAGCGCCTGCGCCACGTGGAGACCGCGACCTCCTGGAGTGTCATGGCCCGCGCCGAGTACGCCCTCAGCTCCGGCTCGCCCGCCGCCACCCTCAAGACCGTCTCCCAGGAGCTGGAGGCGCTGCGCACGCAGGACCGGCTCCTCCTGCGCGCCTTCATCCTGGGCGCCCGTCTGGCCATCCGCCTGAACGACCCGGACACGGCCCGGAAGCTGCTGGACGAGGTGGTGGCCCTCAACCCCAAGCATGAACTGGCGAAGCGCATGCTCGCTCAGACCGCCGCGGCCGAACCCTCGCCCTGAAGCGTTGACCGGATCGCCCCCGGCCTACCCTGGAGAAACTCCAGTCCTGCCCAGGGGCTCGTTGGGCTCCTCGCCCTGAAATCCCTCTGGGCATCCGGGCACGCACCTTGCTTCGTTGCGGGGCGACGAGGACTCGGGGTTTGGAGGGCAGGTCGATGGCGGAGGTCTTCTTCTGGTGCGCGGCGCTGGCGCTGGTGCACACGTATTTTCTCTATCCACTGGTCCTGTTCGCCCTGGAGGGCGCGGCCCAGGTCTTCCAGAACATGCGGAAGGTGCGCAGGGGGGAGGGCGTGCCAACGGCTGGCATGGCCGGGCCACAGCCTTCGGTGAGCCTGGTGGTGGCTGCCTACAACGAGGCGGACTGCATCGAGGCGAAGCTGAAGAACAGCCTGGCGCTGGACTACCCGGCGGACCGCTTCGAGGTCGTCATCGGCTCGGACGGCTCCACGGACGGCACGGATGGGCTCGTGAAGCAGTGCACGGACGCCCGTGTGCGCCTGTCGCCCGCGCCCCGCGCCGGCAAGACGACGGTGCTCAACCGCTGCATCCCGTCCGCGCACGGCGACATCGTGCTCTTGTCGGACGCGAACACGATGATCGAACCGGACGCGGTCCGGAAGATCGTCCGGCACTTCGAGGATCCGGAGGTCGGGGCTGTCTGCGGCAAGCTGCGCCTCTACAACCCCACGAAGCAGGACTACGAGGAGAGCGCCTACTGGAGCTACGAGTCCCTCATCAAGATGTACGAGGGCCGCCGCGGCGCGGTGGTGGGGGCCAACGGCGGGCTCTACGCCATCCGGCGCTCGCTCTTCACGCAGCTGCCGCCGTCCACCATCGTGGATGACTTCGTGATTCCGCTGCGCATCCTGGAGAGCGGCTACAAGGTCGTCTACGAGGAGGGCGCCGTCGCCCACGAGGAGACGACGGAGGACTACGACAAGGAGTTCGGCCGGCGCGCGCGCATCGCGGCGGGCAACTTCCAGAGCCTGCGCCTCGTGCCGGGGCTGCTCCTGCCCACGGCGGGCTTCGCCGCGTTCGCCTTCTGGTCGCACAAGCTCTTGCGCTGGTGCGCGCCCGCGCTGATGGCGGTGGCGCTCCTCGCGAACCTGTTCCTGCTGGACAGCCTGTTCTACCGCTTCACGCTGGGCGCGCAGCTGGGCTTCTACGCCCTGGCGTACCTGGGCCGCTCCGGCGTCTTCAAGCGCGGCGTGGCGAAGAAGGCCACGTCCATCGCGTACTACTTCGTGACCATGAACGCGGCCATCGCCGTGGGCTTCTGGCGCTTCCTGCGCAACTCGCAGCGCGCCGCGTGGGACCGCACCGCCCGCGTGCCGACCTCCACGTAGACCCGAGCTGCAACGCCTTGAGCAGTCCAGGCCCGCCGGTTCCCCGCGGCGCTCCGGCTGGTTCCGGAAGCGCACGGATGGGACCGGCGGGCTTTCTTCTTCAGCGGGACCGCGAGGGCAGGGCCCCCTACCGGGCCGCCACCGCCATGGGCTTCACCGGGCCCGAGGGCAGCACGCTGCCGAACGCGGCGAAGAGCTGGCCGGTGAGCACGTGCGGCTGGCCGGGGGCGGGGCTGCGCAGCATGTCGTTGAGCACCTCGCCCGTCTTCGGATCCCGGGGCAGGTGCGGGCGCGCCAGGTTCATCCGGTAGCGCACGACGCCGCGCTTCACCCGGTGGATGACGGTGACGGTGCCATCCGCGTCCACGCCGTCCACCAGGCCCACGTGGGTGAGCCCGTCGTTGCGCCGGCCGTCGCGGTTCTGATCATACGTCTCGCGGAAGAACACCAGGTCGCCCGGCACGGGGCGCCCCTCCGTGTACACGCGGCCGTTCGCCCGGGCGTAGCGGTACATCGCGGTGACGCCGTTGTCCCCGGGCTTCAGCGTCCCCCGGAACTTCACGCCCGCCTGGGCGTACGTCGCCTCGATGAGCGCCGTGCAGTCCGCCGGATAGCGCTTGCCGTCCACCTGCACCGAGGACTGCCCCACCAGCGCGCGCGCCGTGGCCAGCACTCGCTCGCGGGGATTGTCCGCGGGGGCCGGACTCGGCGCCGCCTGCTTCGCGGGCGTGACGCGCGGCTTCGCAGGAGCCTTGGCCGGGGCCTTCGCCATCGACGGGGCCTTCCTGCTCGGAACCGTCGTCTTCGCGGGACGCCCGGCGGGGGCGCTCTCGCGGACGGCCACCTCCTCGGACAGCGCGGCGCGCGGGAAGGCCGGCGGGGAGGCGGAGCGGTAGCGCACGGCATCCGATGCCACCCAGGCCCCCATGGGCGACCCGGTCGCACAGCCCGTCATCATCGCCAGCATCGCCATCCACGCGCCCAGCTTCATGGCCACCTCGTCCTGTAGCGTCCTGGGACGGAGGCTCCCTCCGCTGGTCCGTGTAGGCAAGAAAACCACCCAGGCAACCGGGCGGAGCGGCTCGGGTTTTCGCGCGGGGGCGGGTGGGGTATTGCTGGAGGCGAATGCCCACTTTCCGCCGCGTCCTCGCCCTCGCGCTCCTGGCCACCGGTTGCTCGCACATGTCCTTCGAAAGGGCCGCCGAGCAGGACACCGTGAAGGCCTACCAGGACTTCCTGCGTGATCACCCGGATGACCCCGAAGCCACCACGGCCCAGGGGCGCATCGAGGGGCTGGAGTTCGACGAGGCGAAGCGGCTGCATTCGGTCATCGCCTACAAGCGCTTCCTGGAGACGTACCCGGACGCGCCGCAGCGGCAGCGGGCGCAGTCGCTGCTGGAGGGCCTGCGCTTCAACGCGGCGAAGGAGACGGACACGGAGGCCGCGTGGCGGCAGTTCCTCGCCGAGCATCCCGACGGCGCGCACCGCGACGAGGCGCGCGCCCGGCTCCAGGCGGCCCAGGAGCGCGAGCTCCAGACGACCGATGATCCCCTTCGCGTGAGCCAGCTCCTCCAGGGCGAGTCCGCCGGCGCGCGCCGCGATGCGCTGGAGCGCAAGCTGGACGACGCGTCCTTCTCCCAGGCCAGCGACGCCGGGAAGCTCTTCACCTACCTGCGCGACTTCCCCGCGGGCGCGCACCGCGAGGAGGCTCGCGTCAGGCTGCTGGGGCTGGAGGTGGAGGGGCTGCTCGTCTCCGGCCTGGTGGACGAGGCCGAGGCGAAGGTGAAGACCCACCCGCTGGGGCCCAGGCTGACGGACTTCCCCGCGCGCCTGGCCCGCGCCCGCGCTGAGCAGGAGGCGCTCTCCCGCGCCGAGCCCGCCGCCCGCGCGATGCAGCCGGGCCACTACCTGCGCGACCTGGAGGACCTGAAGCGCGCGCTCGTGGCGCCGGATCCGCTGGACCGCTGGCAGGCCGCGGAGGAGCTGGGACAGCACGTCTCCGTGCGCGCGGTGGATCCGCTGCTGGAGGCGCTGCGCACGGCGCGCAACCCGCTGATCCGCCAGTACGCCTTTTCATCGCTGCGCTCGGTGCTCTCCGCGCTGCCCGCCCCGGTGGCCGGCTACGAGGTCGCCTCCCGGCTGGAGACCCTGCGCGAGCGCGCCAGCAGCCCGGAGCTCTACATCACCGTGGCGGCGCTCCTGGACCTGAACGGCCAGCTGGAGCAGGCCGCCAGCCAGTACCAGCGCGTCTATGAGTCCGGCGGCACGGATCCGCTGGTGCTCTGGCGCTGGGTGCAGCTGCGCGAGCAGCGTCAGCAGGCGTTCTCCTCGGCGGTGGCGGCCCGGCAGCTCGCGGTGTGGGCCGAGGCGACGGCGCGCGAGGAGCTCGTGTCCGCGGAGGGCGGGGTGCCCCTGGCGTCGGCCCGGCAGCTCTGCGCGGCGGTGGTGGACGCGCGCTTCGCGGCCGAGGCCATTGCCCGGGTCCGCAAGGTGAAGACGGAGTTCCCCGAGGACCTGGACACCTACGAGCGCACCGCCCAGGACGCCGTGCGGCTCGCCGAGGCGAAGCTCGCGGACGCGGAGCTGCTCCTGCGCCAGCAGCACCCAGGCGTGCGCACCTGCGCGGATCAGCAGGTCGCCGAGCGCCTGTCTCAGGGGGTGAAGGAGCGCACCCAGGCGCTCCAGCAGGCCGCGAGCGCGAAGCTGCCCAAGACCGTGGGGACGCTGCTCCTGGAGCTGGCCCGCGAGCGGGATCCGTCCCCGGAGGTCCGCGCCGCGGCGGCCTCCCGGTTGGCTGGATCCACCCCTCCCTGAGACGGACTGGCGCACCCGGCGGCGGCGGTTAGAGTCCCAGCCCCCCATGGCCGCCCCCCAGCCGCTGATCCACGCCGTCCCCGCCGGAGCGCCCGCGCGCCGTCTGGACCTGGACGGCGCGCTCAACGACGAGCAGCGCGCCGCCGTCGAGGCAGGGGAGGGGCCCGTGCTCGTCATCGCCGGGGCGGGCTCCGGCAAGACGCGCACGCTCACGTACCGCGTGGCGCGCATGCTGGAGCGGGGCGTCGCGCCGTCCTCGCTGCTGCTGCTCACGTTCACCAACAAGGCCGCGCGCGAGATGCTCCGCCGCGTGGAGGAGCTGGCCGGCGGCTTCGCGGACGTGGGCAGCCTCATGGGCGGGACCTTCCACCACGCGGCGCACGTGCTCCTGCGCCAGCACGCGGGGGCGCTGGGCTTCTCCACCGGCTTCACGGTGCTGGACCGCGAGGACGCGCGGGACCTGATGGCCACGTGCCTGGCGGAGCGCAAGCTCCGGAGCGACAAGCGCTTCCCGCGCCCGGACGCGCTCCTGGACCTGGTCTCCCTGGCCACCAACCTCCAGCAGCCCGTGTCGCAGGTGCTGGTGGACCGGCGCCGCGAGATGCTCCCCGTGGCCCCGGAGGTCTTCGCCACCGCGCGCCGCTTCCAGCAGCGCAAGGCCCAGCTGCACCTGATGGACTACGACGACCTGCTCGCGCACCTGAAGCGGCTCTTGGAGGACCACCCGTCCGTCCGCGCGGAGCTCACCGGGCGCTTCCAGGGCGTGCTCGTGGACGAGTACCAGGACACGAACCGCCTCCAGGGCGACCTCGTGGACCTGCTCGTGGGCGAGCGCAGGAACCTCACCGTCGTGGGCGATGACTGCCAGTGCATCTACGGCTTCCGGGGCGCGGAGTTCACCAACATCATCGACTTCCCCCAGCGTTACCCCGGCTGCGGCATCTACCCGCTCACGCGCAACTACCGCTCCACGCCCCAGGTGCTGCGGCTGGCCAACGCCGTCATCGCGCGCAACACCCGCCAGTTCCCCAAGGCGCTCGTGTCCGACGGTGCGCCCGGAGCGGTGCCCCAGGTGGTGCCCACCCGCGACGTGAAGGCCCAGGCCGCCTTCGTCGCCGAGCGCATCCTGGAGCTGCGCGCCCGGGGACAGCGGCTGGACTCCATGGCGGTGCTCTACCGCGCCCACCTGCACTCGCTGGAGCTCCAGCTGGAGCTGACGCGCCACGGGCTGCCGTTCCATGTCCGCTCCGGGGTGCGCTTCTTCGAGCAGCCGCACGTGAAGGACGCGCTCGCCCACCTGCGCTGGGCGCACCAGCGCACGGACGAGCTGGCCTTCAAGCGGCTCGCGCGGCGCCTTCCCGGCGTGGGTACCGCCAGCACGGAGCACCTGTGGACCGCCCTGGCCGCGCTGCCCCCGGAGCTGTCCCTCGCGGACGCGCTCGCCCACCCGGATGTCCAGGCCCACGTGCCGCGCAAGGCGCAGGCGGCGTTCCAGCGCTTCCAGGCTCTGATGACCACCCTGTCCACCGGAGGGCCCCGCGGTCCCGGCGCGCTGCTCGCGGACGTGCTGGCCGCGCGCGAGCCCCCGGCCGACCCTGGCGCGCAGGCCGCCCGCGCGGAGGACCTGCGCCAGCTCCAGGAGTTCGCCGGCCGCTTCGAGGACGTCCCCCGCTTCCTGTCCGACATCGCCCTGGTGGCCGGGGTCTCCGCCCGTGCGGCGCTGGACGGCGAGCCCCCCGACGACGCGCTCACCCTCACCACCGTCCACCAGGCCAAGGGGCTGGAGTGGCGGACCGTCTTCGTGCTGGGCCTCACGGACGGGCGCTTCCCCCTGTCGCTCGCCACGCGCGACCCGGAGAACGAGGAGGAGGAGCGCCGCCTCTTCTACGTCGCCGTCACCCGGGCCCGCGAGGCGCTGTGGCTGGTGTACCCCCACACCTCGCTGCCCCGGGAGGACGGGCGGCTGCTGCTCACCCCGTCCCGCTTCCTGTCCGAACTGCCCGTGGGGCCTGACGCGGTGTGCGACACCCTCCCGCCCCCGGAGCCTGACGGGCCGATCCGCGTGCGCGAGCTGGGGCCGGATCCAGACCGGGAGCTGTAGCCCCCACCCGGAATCAGCCCCCCTGGTGGGCGGGCTGGCCAGAACTACAGTCAGGGAGGAAGCGTCCGCCTAGAAACGCGCACGCGACGGCACGACGTGCTAGAGAGTCAGGACGGGCGCGGCCTCCCCCTGAGCCGTGCACGTTGACCTTCATGGCGGACAGACCTCGCATCGTCGGGATTGACCTGGGCACCACCAACACCCTGGTGGCGTCCGTGCGCAACCGCATCCCGAAGATCGTCCCCACGGACCGCGGCAACCTCATCCTGCCCTCCGTGGTCGCGCTGTCCGCCAAGAACGACCTGCTGGTCGGCGGAGTCGCCAAGGACCAGATGGTGACCAACCCCAAGAACACGCTCTGGGGCACCAAGCGCCTGATCGGCCGCAAGTACCACTCGAAGGCGGTGGAGGACCTCAAGGGGTACTTCCCATACGACATCGTCGAGGACGCCAACGGGGACGCCGCCGTCACCATGGGCGGCAAGCTCTACACGCTGCCGCAGATCTCCAGCTTCGTGCTCTCGCAGCTGAAGACCATCGCGGAGCAGTTCCTGGGCGGCCCCATCGACGCGGCCGTCATCTCCGTCCCCGCCTACTACAACGACAACCAGCGCAACGCCGTGAAGGAGGCGGGGCGCCTGGCCGGCTTCGACGTCAAGCGCATCGTCAACGAGCCCACCGCTGCGGCGCTCGCCTACGGCTTCAACCGCGGACTGGACCAGAAGGTCCTCGTCTACGACCTGGGCGGCGGCACCTTCGACGTCAGCGTGCTGCACCTGGCCGGCAACGTCTTCGAGGTGCTGGCCACCGGCGGCGATTCCTTCCTGGGCGGCGCGGACTTCGACAACCGCATCATGGAGTACGTGCTGGAGCGCTTCCGCGACGAGACCAAGGTCGACCTGACCGAGAGCCCCATCGCCCTCCAGCGCATCAAGAACGCCGCCGAGGCGGCGAAGATCGACCTGACGCTCATCCCCAACGTCGTCATCGACCTGCCCTACATCGAGGAGCGCAAGGGCAAGCCGCTGGACCTGCGCATCCCGCTGACCCGCGACTACCTCAACAACCTCACCGGCGACCTGGTGGATCGCACCTTCGACATCTGCGACCGGGTGCTCGCGGAGAAGGGCATCAGCCGCTCGGAGATCGATGAGATCATCCTGGTGGGCGGCCAGAGCCGCATGCCGCTGGTGCAGCAGAAGATCCAGGCCCACTTCGGCAAGGCCCCGCGCAAGGGCGTCCACCCGGACGAGTGCGTGGCCCTGGGCGCGGCGCTCCTGGGGGACTCGCTGGGCAGCATCGACGCGGTGACGCTGCTGGACGCGCTGTCCATGCCCATCGGCTACGCGATGCCCAACGGCCGCGTGAAGCGCATCATCGAGAAGAACTCGCTCATCCCGATGGTGAAGAGCTTCCGCCTGCCGCCGCCGCAGCAGCCGGGCGCGCCCTTCATCGAGCTGGACATCTATCAGGGCGACAGCGACCTGATGGTGGACAACGAGTACCTGGGCACCGTCCGGGTGCCGGCCGCCGCCGCGGGCCGGAAAATCGACTTCCGCCTCACCGAGGAGTGTCTCCTCCAGGTGCAGGTGGAGGACGCGAGCGGCATGTCGCGCAAGGTGGATCTGGCCACCCGCGACACGCCGGAGCAGTTGAAGAAGGCCCTGCAGGAAGCCGCCTCGCGCAACACGCCGGCGGCCGCCCCGTCGAGCAGCAGCGCGGCGAGCGATGACCGCGGGCTCTTCTCCAGCATCAAGAGCATCTTCCGCAGGGGGTAGGGAGGCGCGATGCCGAAGTTTCCGTCGAAGGAGTGGCTGGACGAGGCCGTCCGGCTCACCAACGCAGATCCGGAGTGCGCCATCGCCGGCAAGGGCTGGAAGGGCGACTTCGGGGCCATCATCGAGGCGGAGAAGGGCAAGCTGGACAAGCCCTTCGTCATCCACGTGGAGCCCGGGGACTGCGACATCAAGCGGGCCCGCGTGCTGTCGGATCCGGACGACCTGGAGGAGCTGGAGCCGGTGTACCTGGCCCGCGCCCCGTATTCCGTCTGGAAGCAGCTCTTGCTGGGCACGCTGGACCCCGTGGAGGCGGTGCTCAAGCGCCGCATCTCCATGCGGGGGGACCTGCAGCCGCTCATCGAGCGCATGCGCTACAAGGGCATCGCCGACCGCGTCTTCGCCGCGCTGAAGACCGAGTTCCCCGACGGCCCCTGAAGCGGGCCACCAGAGGACACCGCCGCCATGGGCATCCGGGACGACTTGAAGAAGCAGGCGCTGGGCCTGTCCACCCTGGCCATGGAGAAGCTCATGGCCGACGAGAAGCGCGCCATGGCCGTCGCCCAGGCCATTGGCCGGGTCCAGCGCGGCAAGCAGGCCCTGGACCGCGGGCAGGAAGAGGTCATGAAGGCGCTGAACTTCGCGCCGAAGGGAGACTTCAAGGCCGTGGGGAAGCAGCTCGCGGGCCTCAAGCGCCGCCTCCGCGAGCTGGACGCGAAGCTGGAGGAGCTCGCGGAAGAATCCTCCTAGAAAAGGCGTTGACACCCGCGTGAGCGAATGGCATTTACCGCCGCGTTCGTTGCGCAGCGGTGGCGCGGCGGGCGGCAGACAGCAGGGCGCGTAGCTCAGCGGTAGAGCACTGCCTTCACACGGCAGGGGTCGCAGGTTCGAAACCTGCCGCGCCCACTCAAGAAAGGCCGTGAGTCCCCAGGGGCTCACGGCCTTTCGCTTTTCCACCTCTGGACAGTCGCCGTTCCCGGGGCGGAGGCGCCCGTTGGCTGCCGCACGCGGCGGGGCCGCAGTGTCGGGTTCCGGCGGAATCGGCATGGGCGGGGCGTGGTCGGCGATCCGCGGAGTGTGCGAGCGTCACGGCCGTGCCCAGAACATTGCGATTCACGTGGGATCAGCAGGGACGGGCGGTCGTGAGTGGCCTGCCGCCCGATGACGTGCTGGCGGACTACCTCGCCCAGGAGCTGCACCCGGATCCGAATCGGGCGCAGGGCGTCCTGAACGTGCTGACGGCCCTGAGACAGGGACGGCAGGAGCGTTGGGACGTCACCGGAGAGACCTGGAGCGTGGAGCTCAACCGGGCCCGGGCCTCCATCCACAGCGAGGTGGCCATCCCCGGCCGCTCCCAGGACCTGCCCCTGGAGGAGTTCGAGGCCGCCATCCGCTCCTGGCTGGAGTTCATGGAGCTGTCGCGGGCCCACTGACTCGCGCGCCGCGGAGCGGTGGAAGAAAGAGGCCCGAGCCCCCACGCACTTCGAGGGCCCGGGCCCGGAGCCCCACACCCCATGGGACCCACAGCCAGAAGAATTTGTGCCGCGAAGGCGTCAGCTCTTCGCCGGAGCTGGTGCGTCCGTCGGCGCGCGGGGTGACGCGTCGCCGGTGGTGGGCGCGTGCGGCGGCGTCTGCTTCGCCTTCACCAGCGAGGCCACGATGCTGGCGCCCAGCACCAGCGCGATGATGCCCAGGGAGATGGCCGGGGACAGATGCACCACGTCCACCAGCGCCATCTTCGCGCCCACGAAGACGAGCACGCCGGACAGGCCGACCTTCAGGTAGGTGAACTTCTCCATCGCCCCCGCCATCAGGAAGAAGAGCGAGCGCAGGCCGAGGATGGCGAAGATGTTCGACGTGAAGACGATGAACGGGTCGCGCGTCACCGCGAAGATGGCGGGGATGGAGTCCAGCGCGAAGAGCACGTCGGACGCCTCCACCAGCAGCAGCGACATGAGCAGCGGCGTCGCCAGCTTCCGGCCGTTCTCCACCGTGAGGAAGTGCTGGCCGTTGAAGTGCGGCGTGGAGGGGATGACACGGCGGGCGGTGCGCATCAGCCAGCCGTCCCCCGGGTTCTCCTCGTGGTTGCGCTGGATGAAGAGCTTCACGCCCGTGATGATGAGGAAGGCGCCGAAGACGTAGATGAGCCAGTGGAAGCGCTCCAGCATCGCCACGCCGGCGAAAATCATCGCCGCGCGCAGCACCAGCGCGCTCAGGATGCCCCAGAAGAGGACCCGGTGCTGGTGGATGGCCGGGACCTTCATCGTGGAGAAGATGACGACGAAGACGAAGATGTTGTCGACGGAGAGCGACTTCTCGATGAGGTAGCCGGTGAGGAACTCCATGCCCGGCCCGGCGCCGTAGCGCCACCACAGGAAGCCGTTGAACGTCAGCGCCAGGCTCACCCACACCGCGCTCCAGGCCCCCGCCTCCTTGAAGCTCACCGTGTGCGCCTTGCGGTGGAACACGCCCAGGTCGAGCGCGAGCATCGCGAAGACGAACGCGATGAAGCCGCCCCACATGAGGGGGCTACCGATGGTTTGGAAGGATTCCAAGGTGTTCACCTGGGGAAGGCACGGGGAGCCAACCCCTCTCAAATAGGAGCGTTGGCTATCTTCGGCAAATAGAGATTCCGGACGCGAAGCTTCGGGAAAACGGAAGTCTCATCGGGGTCAGCGCGGACGCCAGGGTAGGGGAGCCGGACGAACGAGGGCTTTGGCGGCCCATGTCGGCACGGAAATGTTCATTTCCGTCACGGTTTTCACGGCCCCGGCTGAAGAACGCTTTGACCGGGCCAACGAGACCAGCCGAGCGTCCGAACCGCCCGTGGCCCGTGAGCCTGGAGGCATGGGGCGTGGGTGAAGCGTGCCGCCGGCGAAGGCGTCGCGGCCGCTGCCCGTCTCGACGGCCCCCGAGCACGGAAGTCCCCCCTCCTGATGCGGAACCGAATTGTCTTCACGTCCAGCGTGCTGCTGGTGGCGCTCCATGCCCTTGGCTGCAGCTCGAGCCCGGCGGGTGACACGACACCTCCAGCCAGCGAGGAGAGCCCCTCCGAGCCTGCCCTCCCCACGCCTCCCGAGCAGGCCCCCGAGCCGGGAGGCACTCCGGAGCCCATCCCCTCGGAGCCGGAGGTCCCGCAGGAGCCCTCCACGCCCGCGCCCACCGAGCCGCCGGTGACCGCGCCAGACCCCGCGCCCTCGAGCGTGGATGGCTTCGGCGTGACGATGCTCTACCCCTCGCTGCCGAACGGTGAGTCCTGGGCGCTCGCGGACAATGCGACCGCCGACCGGCGCTTCGACCCGCAGAACACCATCACGCGCAACAGCGACGGCTCCTGGAAGATGAAGAGCACGAAGGTGCGCATGAGCGCCTTCCCCTCCACGGGCTACGACGCGAAGGCGATCACGACCTACAACCGGGACATGCTGGCCAGCCGCGGCTACATGCAGGCGCCCAACGACTGGAAGAACATCGAGATGACCGGCTTCGTGAAGGTCAACGCGGTGGCGGACGCGAAGGACAACTTCGCCTGGTACGCGCGCGGCGGAAAGCACAACGACAACAACTCCGGCTGCGAGGGCAGCAGCTACAAGGGCGGCCTGCACTACGACGGGCGCGTGCGCTGGGAGAAGGAGACCTGGCACGTGTCCTATGATCAGACCCCGTACAAGCAGGTCACGTCCTCGCTGATGGGCCGCTGGGTGGGCTTCAAGGCCGTGATGCGCAACGTGGCGGGCGCCAGGGGCGCGGAGGCCGTGAAGCTGGAGCTGTACCTCAACGACAACGCCGACAAGGTGACCTGGAAGAAGGTCTACGACCAGACCGACGACGGGAACTGGGGCGGTGACGCCCAGCACTGCGGCGGATCCATGGCCGCCATGCCGATTTCGTGGGGCGGCCCCATCGCCACGTTCCGCTGGGACAACGCGACGGACGTGGACTTCAAGTGGTTGAGCGTCCGGGAGATCCAGCCCTAGGCCGGCCGCACGCTGCACGTCGTGGAGTGGAAAGGGGAGGGAGGCCTCGCGAGGCCTTCCTCCTTTTTTGTTCGCGGCCCGACGTGGCGCGCGTGGGTTTTCCAACAGGACTGGCGCGCCGGGGTGCCGCTGGCGGGAGACGCCCTAGCTTCGCAGCCTAGCTGGCGCCGGGGCCTCGGGCCGCCCGCGCACATCCACTCCAGGGCGCGGTCCTCCCGGCCGCGCCCTCCACACGAGGGACGACGTTCATGCGGATCACCTTCCTGGGTCATGCGGGCTTCGCGGTGGAGACCGCCGGGGCGCTCGTCGTCATGGATCCGTGGCTGACGCCGCAGGGGGCCTTCGACTCCGCGTGGATGCAGCTGCCGCGCAACCACCACCTGGCGCCGCGCGTGCGCGAGCTGCTGGAGACGCCGGGCAAGGAGCGCTTCCTCTACATCAGCCACGAGCACAAGGATCACTTCGACCCGGAGTTCCTGGCCACCATCGCGAAGCGGGACTTCACCGTGCTGGTGCCCAAGTTCCGCCGCTCGGAGCTGCGCGACATCTTCGAGAAGTACGGCTGCAAGCGCGTCATCGCGTGCGAGGACTCGCGCGAGATTCCCATCAAGGGCGGCTACATCAAGCTCTTCGTGTCCGAGCAGGGCACCAACCGCGACTCCAGCGTGATGGTGCGCGGCGACGGGCAGTGCTTCCTCAACATCAACGACTGCAAGATGCATGACCGGCTGGTGCGCGTCATCGCGGAGGAGGGGCCCATCGACGTCTTCTCCGCCCAGTTCTCCGGCGCCATCTGGCACCCCACCTGCTACGAGTACCCGAAGCAGACGTACTCGGCCATCTGCCAGAAGAAGCGCGACAGCAAGTTCGAGGCGGTGTCGCGTGCGCTGGAGGTGGTGCAGCCCCGCGCGTACATCGCGGCGGCGGGCCCGGCGGCCTTCCTGGATCCAGCGCTCTTCAGCCTGAACTTCGAGGACGTGAACATCTTCCCGCGCGCGCCGGTGCTCTTCTCGTACCTGGAGAAGCGCCTGCCCACGCTGCCCACGCGCTACCTGGAGCCCATGCCCGGGGACGTGCTGGACGCGGGCACGCTGGAGTTCGTGTCCCAGGTGCCGGAGCGCGTGACGACGGAGAACTTCAAGGACTACCTCCACACGTACGCCCAGGACATGGCCTACGTCTTCCGCGAGCGCCGCCGCAACCTGATGCGCGAGGAGGTGGACGACATCCACGCCCGCATGCGCGTCGAGTTGCAGCGCAAGCTGGACCTGCTGGACCTGCATGACCGGGTGGGCATGCCGCTCTACGTGGAGCTGACGGAGGCGCCCACGCGGCTGCTGCGCGTGGACTTCAAGAACCGCCGCGTGGATGAAGTGCCGGAGATGCGCGACAAGACGCGCTACGCGATGAAGGTGAACGCGAGCGACATCGTGCGAGTGCTGGACCGCAAGCTGAACTGGGAGGACTTCCTGCTGTCCTTCCGCCTGCGCCTGTCGCGCAACCCGGACGTCTACGAGCCCGTGCTGCACGGCTTCCTGGGCGTGGAGGTGGAGGACATCCGCGAGTTCTGCGACGGCATCCGCGCCACGGAGTCCCAGAAGGAGCGCACCGTGGTGGAGGCCGGCGGCAAGCGCTTCTCCATCCTGCGCTTCTGCCCGCACCAGGGCGCGGACCTGTCCGAGGGCTGGGTGGAGGAGGGCCGCTTCGTGGTGTGCCCGCGCCACCGCTGGCAGTTCGACCTGCAGAACGGCGGTACGTGCAAGACGAACAACTCCTCGCTCTGCGCGGAGCCCCTCGTGGACAAGCCGGAGAAGGTGGAGCGCGGCGGCGACAAGGCACCCGCGGTGGACAAGGCGCCCGTTGAATCTCCGCGCGTCTGAGGTCCTCCGCCGCCCCGGCCGCGTGGACGAGCGGCCGGGTCAGCGACGCGAGGTGGGACTGGTCGTCTGGGGTACGAGCAGCTCGAAGCGCACGCGCGCGTTGTCCGTGCGCATCCCGGCGGGGCCTTGCAGTCCGAGCGCCTCGCCGGGCAGCACGCCCTCCCAGACGCGCTGTTCGTCCGCGTACACGGTCAGCACGTTCGTGTCGATGCGGGCGCGCAGCGCGTGCGAGTCACCGGGGGACAGCAGCTCCAGCGGCTCCATGAAGCGGGGGCGCACGGTGGTGTAGCCGGCGTTGCCGCACTCGCTGCTCTCGTGCGCGTTCGGGTTGGACTTGAACTGGACCACGATGCCCGCGGAGGGCGCGATTCGCCACATGGCGTAGAGGACGTTGCAGCCATCCCGGGCGCGCAGCTTCAGACCCACCTGTTCGCGCAGCTGCCCCGACTCCAGGGGAATCACCTCCGAGGTGACGCCGAGCCAGGTGAAGCGCAGCTCCACCTCGTCGCCCGTCGTCTCCAGGACGACGGCGCGTTGCCGGGGCCCCTCGATGGCGAAGTGCGTCCCGTCCGGCGCCTCGTCACCGAGGCTCTCGACCTGTCCCTCCGTGACGTGCAGCTGCGACCGCGTGACCGGGGTCAGGCCGTTCAGCACCGAAGGGGCCGCGCGCTTGGCTCGCGCCGTGGAAGGAGCGGGGGGGGGCATGGGCGGCCTCGCGCTGCTGCACGCGCCGTGACTCAGGAGCAGCACCCCCGCCCACAGCATCAACGCGCCCGATGTCCCGAGCGCGATCCACCGACGTTGTCGCACATTCCTCATGACCCCGTGCCTCCCAGGAGTAACCGGAGCGTCCGCACGTGCGCGCCCAGATAGGCCTGCTCCGCCTGGAGCCGCGCCAGCTCCAGTTGAAGATAGTCGCGGAAACGGCGCACCTGGTGGGTCTGCAAGTGCTCCATGTCGCGTAGCTGTCCCTCCAGGTCGGACACCAGCGTGGACAGCTCGCCCAGCCGCTGCTGTTCGGTCCGCTCGGTGATGCGCAGCTCGCCCAGCAGCTGGCGCACGCGGCGGGGGGCCCCGTCCACCGTGTCGCGCGCCTCCTGACGGCGGCCCTCGCGCGCCTGGGCGTTGGCCCGGCCCTGCCAGAGGTGACCCAGGTTGTAGCCGAGCGTCAGCTGGCCGAAGAGGGGCGCGCTCTGGTGGACGTCGAAGACCTCGTCGTAGCCGCCGCGCACGCTCAGGCGCCAGGCGGCGGCCCTGCGCAGGCCGCCGGACAGCGCCTCCACCTCATCGTCCGCGGCCTCGAAGGCGTGGAGCAACGCGTCCAGCGTCTGGTTTTCCGGCAGCGCGGGTTCGAGCTCCAATTGCTCGCGGGCCCGGGCGGTGTCGCGCGCGAGCGAGCGCAGATGATCCAGCCGCACCTGCAGCGCGTTGAGCTCCTCCAGCGTCGCGCTGCCGTCGCGCAGGTCGTCCCGCAGCTGGGTCACCAGGCCCTCCGCGCGGGGCAGGGAGGTGGCCAGGGCGCGGGCACGTGCGTCCAGCGCCGCCGCCTCCCCCAGCCGCGAGCCCTGCTCCACGGCGCTCTGGAGCGCGGCGAGCGCCTGGTAGCGCCGGCACTCGGCCTCCGCTCGGGAGCGCAGCGTGCGGCCGCGGTAGATGCCCACGAAGTCGTAGCCCAGCCCCGCGGTGACGCGCAGCTTGGGCGACCCCAGCGGCGCCTCATCCGAGCCTCCCTCCGCGTCGCCCGCGTTCACCGCGCCGACGCTGGCGAAGACCTCTGGTGCGAACTCCAGGGCGGCCTGCGCGCTCGCGATGCCACGCATGTGCTCACAGTAGCCCCTCGTGAGGTCTCCTCGGGCCCGCACCGCCCCCGCCTCTTCCTCTGCCGGGGCCAGGCCCGCCCACAACCCGAGCCCCAACAGGGCTCCCCTCGCGAGGCTCGTCTGCATCCTCCGCTTCCTTTCTGGTTCCAGTTCCACGACGGCGCTCACAGCATCAACGGAGGCCGGCCCAGATGGAGCAGCGGCTCTCGCGCGCTGGGCGCGTCGCGAAGCTGGAGTTCCACCATCACGCCTCGCAAGTGGTACTGGCGGATGGGGTGCTGCTGGGACACCTCACCCTCCAGCGCGGGCCCCACCACGCCCACCGCACGGCACCAGAAGATCTTGAACGCGCAGGTGTAGAGCGGCGTGCCTTCCCGGGCGTTGGGCATGTTCTCGTAGGGCACGAAGGCCACGGTGAGGTTCTGCTCCAGCGCCTTCAGGTACGGCGAGCCATGCACCACCTGGAGCAGGTGGTCGAAGCGGCGGATGCGGTCATCCAGCGCGCGGACGTCCTCCTCCAGGCTCTTGCGCTGCGCCTGCGCCCGGGCCAGCGCCAGCACCGACTGCGTGTATTCGCGCTCCAGCAGCAGCGTGTCCGTCGTCAGGCCCGTGGCGGTTTCGTCGCGGCCCAGGCCGTTCTCCGCGGCGGTGAGCCCCTCGCGCTCGCGCCGGAGCGTGTCCAGGCGCATGTCCAGGTCCACCGCCTCCTGCGCCAGCGACAGGTTGTTCTGCGCCATCTGGGCCAGGTGGTGGTTGGTGGTGAGCACGTCCTCGCGCTCCATCAGCCTCGCGCTGTAGAGCGCCTTCGTGCGCGTGCGCGCCAGGCCGCTGTATGCGCGGTTGGACTCGGCGATCTCCTCGCCCGCCCGCAGGTACTCCTGGCGCAGCGCGCTCAGCCGCTTCGTCAGCCGGTCGCGAGAGGCCTTCTCTCCCTTCAGCGCCACGGCGAAGCGCTGCTGGAAGGACTGCTCCGTGGCCACGGTGCGTTCGGCCTCCTGGAGGCGGTCGGCGGCCTCGCGCCGCCTCGCCACGAGCGCGTCCCGCTCCGACTCCTGCTGCGCCGCCTGCGCGTTGAGGGCCAGGATGTTGGGGTCGGTGGGCGACAGGATGGTGGGCGTCGCCCAGCTGTTGCTCGTCAGGAAGAAGCCCTGCACCGCGAGGAAGGACATCAGTCCCAGGAGGATCAGCGCCAGCAGCACTGTCCCCATGAGCTTGTAGGCGGACACCGCGACGGTGTTGAGCCGGTTGGCGACCTGTTGATTCATGACGGGGTTCCCTCACCTGCAGACGTGGACGTGAGCTTCACGGGGGCGGGAGCGGGGACTGGGACCGGGACCGGGATGGGGGCAGGAGTCGGAGTCGCGACCGGGATGGGCGTCGCGACCGGGATGGCCGTGGCGACCGGGACGGGCGTGGCGACCGGAGCTGGCGCAGGCGCGGGCGTGGGGCTGCCGCGCGTCTCCCAGCTCCCGGAGTCGAGCGTCAGGAGCGCCAGCGGTGTGAACAGCGCGTATGTCACCGGCATGAGCAGCGCCATGGGCAGGAAGCTCACGGGATGCACGCGCCGCTCCTCGGGCAGGTAGCGCGTCTCGAGCCGGTAGATGAAGCCCAACAGGCCAATCACCAGGAAGTGGAACGCGAGGATGTCCCAGAACTCGCCGTTCAACATGTTGTGGACGATGACCACCGGGTACGACAGGAGCAGCGCCAGCTGCGACACGTAGTGCACGGTGATGACGGGGTGCAGCCGCCACGCGTGCGACAGGCCGCAGATGAGGTCCACCAGGTTGGAGCGCCGCCAGCGCAGCTGCTGGCTGAAGTAGCCCGCGAGCGTGGAGGGCGCGGCGGTGAAGCAGTATGCGTCCAGCGTGTAGACCGTCTCGTAGTCGTGCTTGACGATCTGCCGCGTGAGGAAGCGGTCCTCGCCGTACTTGATGGGGATGCCCGCGATGGCGCGCGACTCCAGGATGGGCTCCAGCTCCAGCAGCACCGAGCGGCGATATGCCGTCAGACATCCGGACAGGCACATCACCTGGCGGAACGAGCGCTCCAGGTCCTTCAGCCACTTCTGGGCGAAGTGGAACTTGATCTCGATCATCCGCGTCAGCCAGTTCTGGTGGCGGTTGATGACGAAGGTGCGCCCGCCCACGGCGGCCACGTTGGGGTGCACGAAGCGGCGGATGAGCTGGCGCACGGCGCTCTTCTCCACCACCACGTCGGAGTCCACGGAGACGATGATCTCCGCGTCCTCCGCGGCGCGGACGCCCCGGTTGATGCCCTTGCGCTTGCCCATGTTCTCCAGATTGCGCATCACCCGGACATGGGGGTGGCCGGCCGCGGCCTTGTTCGCCCACGCGACGCTGTCGTCGCGCGAGCAGTCATCCACGACGATGATCTCGGTCAGCTCGCGGGGATAGTCCTGGGCGAGCAGCGCCTGGATGGTGTGGTAGATGCCCTCGCCTTCATTGAACAGCGGAACGACGATGGCGACTTTCGGGCGGTAGGTGTCATCCACCCGTTCGAACCGCCGACCCTTCAGCCGCCTCATGAAGGGGCCAAGGATGTAGCGATTCATCAAGACGACGATGAACAGTAAATGGATGGGAAAGAGTTCCATCGGCCCGCGCCCCCCTACGCCCCGGAAGGGCCCCGGGAACCTCCCGGAGCCCTTCCTTCCGTCCCCAGACGGCCGCTCCACCCCTGTGAAGCGCCGGAAGGTTGGGGCGTCGCGGACGTCCCGCCAACTCCCCGGGACCGGTGGGCCGTGGGCTGTCAGGGAGACTGCATCCGCGGCCTGACCGCGCGGGCCCGCGTCCCGGTGGCATTCCACCTCCTCCGGACACGGGAAGGACGACAGGCGGGGTTCAGGCGCCCACCACCGTGACGAGCACGGTGGAGGTGAAAGGCGTGCGATAGTCCGCGCAGTCCCTGCGGTAGTCCGCGGTGAAGCTCAGCCCGACCTCGGAGTCCGCGGTCTCACGTCCGCCGGTGCCCGTGGTGATCGCCAGGTCGATGACGCAGGCGAACCTTCCATCCTGAGGAGGGATGAGCAGGTGGCAGGTGCCCGGGTTGACCGTGAAGGTGGACTCGCCCGTCATGGTCGCGGTCAGGTCGCAGTCGAAGGGGGAGAGGGAGACGCGCAGTCCATCCCGTGACTTCGCCACCGCACTCAGCTCGAGCGTGAGATGGAAGGACTCGGTCTCATCGGTCGCCTGCGCGGTGAGCACCATCACGGCGGGGCGGGTGCCCGTGACGCTGGCGCGCGTGTCCTTGAGTTCTTCCTCGGAGGGGCCCGCGCCCACCTCCTCCCCACCGCATGCGGCACTGAAGAGGGAGAGGGCGGCGGCGGACACCAGGGCGAGTGTGCGAAGCATCGGGCGGGCTCCTTCTGGGAATGGGACCGCGCTCGGAGACGAACACCCGCTGGGGATATTCAAACGGCCAACGCCCGGGGCAGCGCTGACGCCCGGGCCAGGTCCCGGGTGAGCTCCGCCTCCCGCGCCTGTCGCTGGGCCTCGGAGGGGAACGCGATGACCGCCAGCGATTCGCGCGCGGCGGCGGCGACGCGGTCCACCCCGTCCCGGGAGACGACGCCCGCGTGGAACGCGTCCACCGCCGCGCCCACGTAGGTGTCGAAGAAGAAGACGTGCCGTTCGCGCCAGGCGTCGCGCGTGTCCTGGGGCGTCGCCACCACGTCGTGGATGAACACGGCGCGCACCGCCTGGGGCAGGGCCTCGCGCATCCTCGCGCCGAACTCCACGTCGCCCTGGCCGCTGTCGCCCACGAAGACGAAGCCGTACTCGGGGAAGAGGCGCGCGTACTGCTCGAAGTTCTCGAACTTCTTGTGCGCGATGCGCGTGTTGCCCACGAGGTAGAAGAAGCTGCCGGACAGCATCACCGCCAGCGGCACGCCGCGCTCGCGCAGGGACTCCAGCGTCGCGTTCTCGATGAGGCCCAGCGGGTCCTGCGGACGAGCGCTCACGAACACGAGGTCGCCCGCGCGGCCCGGGATGATGCCCGGCCCCCGATCCAGCTCCTGGTAGAACGCGAGCACGCCCGGGTACACCGTCTTCGGCGGGTAGCGCTTGTCCACCCAGTTGACGAAGAACGTGTCGTCGATGTCGCTCAGGACCTTGTTCTCCCCGCTGGGGAAGGCCTGTGCCTCGCGCTGGAAGTGGGCGAGCAGCTCCGCGCGCACCGCCCGGTCGTCCACGTCGTCGAACACCAGCTTGTGCAGGTCGTGGTACTCGCCGCCGGCCTCCAGCAGGTTCTTGAACGCGGTCAGCTCGCGGCCCTTCAACCCGAGGAACAGGTCGCGCAGCCGGCGCTCCGCCTGCGCGGGCGTGGCGCCCTGCTGGAGCGCGGTGGCCAGCGACGCGCGCACCGGCAGGGACAGCTCCGCCGCCCGCCGCGTGCACAAGAGGTCCAGCAGCGCCGTGTGGTTGTCCGGGCCCACCAGCCGGTCATCCAGGTCAGACAGCAGGTGCATCAGGTCCACGTTGGACAGCAGGTGGTTCAGCTCCTCGCCGGTGGCGCCCTCCAGCAGGTCCAGGATGCGGCGCTCGTCGTTCCGGTCCGTGTGGCCCGTCATGTCCCGGCGCAGCGCCTGGAGCTTCGTCGTCGCGGTGGGCAGGTCCATGCGTGTCTCTCCCCCGGTGTGGGCCGTGAAGCCTACGCGCCCGCCGAGCGGACGGACCAGCCCCGTGACAGGCGCGGCGGTTCCTGATTGCCTGCACGCCATGACGGTGCCCCCTTCCTCCACGCCCCTCGACCTGCGCCCCGACGAGGTCCACGTGTGGCTCGTCGAGCCCGAGCGCATCGATGACCCGCGCCTCCTGGAGGCCTACAAGGCCCTGCTGGACCCCGGCGAGCGCGAGCGGCAGCGGCGCTTCCACTTCGAGCGGCACCAGCGGCAGTACCTGGTGTCGCACGCGCTGGTGCGGTTGACCCTGTCGCGCTACGCGCCCGTCGCGCCGGAGGCCTGGCGCTTCGTCCCCAACGAGTACGGCCGCCCCGCCATCGTGGGCCCCGTGGGCCAGTGGCTGCGCTTCAACCTGAGCCACACCGACGGCATGGCCCTGGTCGCGGTGGGCCGCGACGTGGACCTGGGCGCGGACATCGAGGACGCGGAGCGGCCCGGTGAGACGGTGGAGATCGCCGACCACTACTTCGCGAAGACGGAGGTGCAGGCCCTGCGCTCACTGCCGAAGGAGCACCAGCGCGGGCGCTTCTTCGAGTACTGGACCCTGAAGGAGGCCTACATCAAGGCGCGCGGTGCGGGCCTGTCCCTGCCGTTGGATCAGTTCGCCTTCGACCTGGTGCCGGGCCGGATGCCGAGCATCGCCTTCGACCCGCGGATGAACGACCTGCCGGACGTGTGGCAGTTCATGCAGCACAAGCCGTCCGCCCGACACCAGGCGGCGGTGGCCTTCCGCAGGCCCCGGGGCGGGGCGCTGTCCGTGCGGTGGCAGCACACCGTGCCGCTCGCCGGAGACATGGCCCCCCTCATCAAGACCGCACAGGCCGGGGGCTGACGTCAGGAGGCGGTCGCGCCTTCCGCGCCCGCTACGTCGCGGCCGTCATCCAGCGCGTCAGGTCCTCGCGGACGGCCGCCAGCACCGGCGGTCCGTGCGTGCGGATGAAGAAGTGGCCACCCTCGAAGTGGCGGATGCGCACGTCGGCGGTGGTCTCCTCGCGCCAGTGCTCCATCATGTCCAGGCCCACGTGCTTGTCCCCCTTGCCCGCGTACACGGACAGCGGGATGTCCAGCGGGCCCGAGTCCTGGCCGTTCTCCGCCCAGGCCAGCCCGAAGTCCGCGCGCAGCGTGGGGAGGATGAGCTCCAGCAGCTCCTTGTGCTGGAGGACCTCCTCGGGCGTGCCGTCGTACTCGCGCAGCTTCGCGATGAACCCCGCGTCAGGCAGCGTGTGGATGGGCTCGCGGTCGTTGTGCGACGGCGGGGGCGCCGCCGCGGCGATGAAGCCCAGCGGCTTCGGGCCGCCCTGGCGCTTCAGCCTGCGCGCCACCTCCAGGCCGATGCGCGCCCCCATGCTGTAGCCGAACAGCGCGAAGGGCCGGTCCATCAGCGGCGTCAGCGCGGGCATCAGCACGTCCATCAGCTCCGGCAGCGTCTTGAGCGCGGGCTCCATCAGGCGCCGCTCACGCCCGGGCAGCTGCACCGCGCACAGCTCCACGCCCGTGGGCAGCGCATGCAACCACGGGGTGTAGATGGCCGCGCTGCCGCCAGCGAAGGGCAGGCAGAACAGGCGCAGGCGCGGCTCCGGAAGCGGCTTGCGGGACGGGAACCAGCGGTCGAGGACGGGAGGGGAGGCGCTTGCCATGGCGCGGCCGTCTATACCATGCGCCCCCCGCGCGAAACTCCCCCGCGCACGCAGGGTGAAGGCCGGGGACGGGCACGCGGAAGGATGCGTGAAACATCCATCCCGTCAGGTCGTCCGGCCATGTTTCACCGCCCCCTCCGGCATGTCGCATCCGGCGTGTCTCAGCGCCGGTGGACGCGGAAACTTTCATGGGCACGGTTGGGCGTGGGACGGGTTGTGGTAGCTTGCTTGGCCGTGAGCTACGAGCTTTCACATCTTGAGGCGCTGGAAGCCGAGTCCATCTTCATCATCCGGGAAGTCGCGGCGGAGCTGGACCGGCCGGTGCTGCTCTTCTCCGGAGGCAAGGACTCCGCGGTGATGCTGCACCTGGCGGTGAAGGCCTTCTGGCCCGCGCCGCTGCCGTTTCCGCTGATGCACGTGGACACGGGTCACAACTTCCCGGAGGTCATCCAGTATCGCGATGAACGGGTGGCGGAGCTGGGCGCGCGGCTCATCGTCGCGTCCGTGCAGGAGGCCATCGACGCCGGGAAGGTGACGGAGGAGAAGGGGCCCCGCGCGTCCCGCAACCGGTTGCAGACGCAGCCCCTGCTGGAGGCCATCGAGAAGAACGGCTTCAACGCCGTCTTCGGCGGCGCCCGGCGCGACGAGGAGAAGGCCCGCGCGAAGGAGCGCGTGTATTCCTTCCGCGACGAGTTCGGCCAGTGGGATCCGAAGAACCAGCGGCCGGAGCTGTGGGCGCTCTACAACGGCCGCCACCGCCGGGGCGAGCACCTGCGCGTCTTCCCCCTGTCCAACTGGACCGAGCTGGACATCTGGCAGTACATCGCCCGGGAGAACGTGGCGCTGCCGTCCATCTACTACACGCACCGGCGCGAGGTGTTCCGCCGGGACGGCATGCTGATGGCCTGGTCGCCCTTCATGACCATGATGCCCGGCGAGACGGTGACGACGGAGACGGTGCGCTTCCGCACCGTGGGCGACATGACGTGCACCGCGTGCGTGCCGTCCACCGCGTCCACGGTGGAGCAGGTCATCGCGGAGGTGACGGCCTCCCGCGTGACCGAGCGCGGCGCCAGCCGCGCGGACGACAAGTTCTCTGAGACGGCGATGGAAGACCGCAAGCGCGAGGGATACTTCTAGTGGAACTGCTGAGATTCGCGACCGCGGGCTCCGTGGATGACGGCAAGAGCACCCTCATCGGGCGGCTGTTGTACGACACGAAGTCCATTCTCGAGGACCAGCTCGCCGCAGTGGAGCGCACGAGCCAGGCCCGGGGTGACGAGTACGTCAACCTGGCGCTGCTCCTGGACGGCCTGAAGGCCGAGCGGGAGCAGGGCATCACCATCGACGTGGCGTACCGCTACTTCTCCACCCAGAAGCGCAAGTTCATCATCGCGGACACGCCCGGACACCTGCAGTACACGCGCAACATGGTGACGGGCGCGTCCACGGCGGACCTGGCGCTCATCCTGGTGGACGCGCGCAAGGGCGTGCTGGAGCAGACGCGCCGCCACGCGTTCATCGCGTCGCTCTTGCGCGTGCCGCACCTGGTGCTGTGCGTGAACAAGATGGATCTGGTGGACTTCGACCCGGGCGTCTTCGACCGCATCCGGGACGAGTTCCGCCAGTTCTCCATGAAGCTGGACGTGACGGACCTGTCGTTCATCCCCATCTCCGCGCTGGGCGGGGACAACGTGGTGACGCGCTCGGAGAAGATGCCCTGGTACCAGGGCCCCACGCTCCTGCACCACCTGGAGAACGTGCACATCGCGTCCGACCGCGACCTCATCCACCTGCGCTTCCCCGTGCAGGGCGTGATCCGTCCGGCGTCCGCGAAGAAGTTCCACGACTACCGCGCGTACTCCGGGCAGCTCCTGGGCGGAGTGATGCGCGTGGGCGACGAGGTGATGGTGATGCCGTCCGGCTTCACCACGCGCATCAAGGCGCTGGAGCTGGCGGGCAAGCCGCTGAAGGAAGCGTTCCCGCCCATGTCGGTGAACGTGTCGCTGGAGGAGGAGCTGGACATCAGCCGCGGCGACATGCTGTGCCGCCCGGGCAACCCGCCCACCGCGAGCCAGGACATCGACGCGATGGTGTGCTGGCTGTCGGAGTCCTCGCAGCTCAGCAGCGGTTCCCGGCTGGCCATCAAGCACACCACCCGCATGGCGCGCGCCATGGTGAAGCAGCTGCACTACCGGCTGGACGTCAACACCCTGCACCGCGACGAGCAGAGCCCGGGCCTGAAGCTCAACGAGGTGGGCCGGGTGACGCTGCGCACGACGGTGCCGCTGTTCTTCGACGAGTACCGCCGCAACCGCAGCACCGGCAGCTTCATCCTCATCGACGAAAGCACCAACGCCACCGTGGGCGCCGGGATGATCAACGGCCCCGCGGTGGACAGGTAGGGAGTGGCCATGCAACAGCGTCCGGGCTTCATCCTCTGGTTCACCGGCATGTCCGGCGCGGGCAAGAGCACGCTGTCCGCCGCGGTGGCGCGGCAGCTCTCGCCCGTGCAGCGCGTGGAGCTGCTCGACGGGGACGAGGTGCGCACGTACCTCTCCCGCGGTCTGGGCTTCAGCCGCGAGGACCGCGAGGAGAACGTCCGGCGCATCGGCTACGTGGCGCGGGTGCTCGCGAAGCACGAGGTGGGCGTCATCACCGCCGCCATCTCCCCGTACAAGAGCTCCCGGGACGAGGTGCGCGCCCTGGCCACCCAGGCCGGCATCCCGTTCCTGGAGTGCTACGTCCAGGCCAGCCTGGACGCGCTCATCGCCCGCGACGTGAAGGGGCTCTACAAGAAGGCCCTGGCCGGGGAGATTCCCCACTTCACCGGCGTGTCGGACCCTTACGAGCCGCCCGAGTCCCCCGAAATCACCGTCCGCTCCGACGCGGAGACGGTGGAGGCGGGGCTGGAGCGCATCCTCGACACGCTGCGGGACCGGGGGCTGCTGGCCAGCGCCGCCAGCGCCGCCTGAGGCGGCCGGGCCGGTTCCGGCCGCCGCTTTTCGGTTAGGCTCGCGACCCGGAGGGGGTCCGAAGGCCGTGCCGATGCTCGTCTACAATCCAGGGCAGCCGGATGAGCTGTCCTACCCGCTGGGGGACGCGCCCATCACCATTGGCCGCGCGGACGACCAGGGCATCTGCATCCCCCACCGCAGCCTGTCGCGGCAGCACGCCCGCATCGAGTCCTCCGACGGGCGCTTCTTCGTCACCGACCTCCAGAGCAAGAACGGCACCTTCGTCAACGGCGTGCAGATCCGCCGCAAGGAGCTGCGCCCCGGCGACACGCTGACCCTGGGCGAGCTCGTCTTCCTGCTCACCCACGAGCCGCCCCCGGTCGCGCCCTCGGGCCCGCCCGGCGCGGCGGCCCACGAGCCCCGCCCGCAGCTCACGCGCGCGCTCACCCGCGTGCCGCTGAAGACGCTGGTGCAGGCGGTGTCCGGGCAGGAGCCGCCCCCGGTGGAGGCCGCCAGCGCGGCCACGCGCTCGCGCGAGCGGATGCGCATCCTCCAGGAGGTGGCGAAGCTGCTCTCCGTCACGGACGACCTGGAGGCGCTGCCCGGCAAGGTGCTGGACCTGGCGTTCCAGATCCTCCGCGTGGACCGGGGCGTCATCCTGCTGATGGACGAGGCCACCGGGAGGCTGGAGCCGCGCGTGACCAAGACGGCGGAGGGCGCGGCCGTGCGCGGGCCCATCTACAGCCAGAACATCGTGGACTTCGTGCTGCGCCGGAGCGTGGCGGCGCTCTTCTCCGACGCGGTGAATGATCCGCGCCTGGGCGCCGCGGAGTCCGTCATCTTCAGCTCCATCCGCGCCTCCATGTGCGTGCCGCTCAAGCCGCGCGACGAGGTGCTGGGCGTGCTGTACGTGGACAACGTCTCCACGCCCAAGAGCTTCTCCGAGGACGACCTGGACTTCCTCGTCGCGTTCGCGGGACAGGCGGCGCTCGCGCTGGAGAACGCGCGGCTCTACCGCCGCATCGAGCAGGAGACGGTGCAGCGCATGCAGCTCATCATGGACGCGAAGCTGGCCTCGCTCGCGGCGCTGGTGGGCGGCATGGCGCACGAGCTGCGCAACCCGCTCAACTTCATCAGCAACTTCGCCGGGCTCTCCGTGGGCCTCACGGAGGACCTGGCCGGCGTGCTGGAGCCGCAGCGGGAGCGGCTGACGCCGGACAGCGTGCGCGACGTGGACGAGGCGCTCGTGTGCCTGCGCACCAACGTCCAGAAGATCCACGAGCACGGCCGCCGCGCGGACGCGGTCATCCAGGGCATGCTCCAGCACGCGCGCCGCGCCCCCGGCCCGCGCGAGCCGGTGGACCTGAACGCCCTGGTGGCGGAGAGCGTGGCCCTGGGGCTGGGCGGCATGCGCGGCGAGGCCCTGACCGTCCGCCTGGAGGCCGAGTACGACCCGGCCGTGGGGCCGCTGGAGCTCAGCCGCGCGGACGTGGGCCGCGTCATCATCAACGTCGTGGACAACGCGCTCTACGCCATGCGTCAGAAGCGCCAGGCGCAGGGCGCGGCGTACGCGCCGGTCCTCAAGGTTCGCACCCTCGCGCGTCCTGAGCAGGTGGAGGTCCGGCTGCGCGACAACGGGCCGGGCATCCCCTCGGAGAGTGCGAGAAGAATCTTCGACCCCTTCTTCACGACGAAGCCGCCGGGGCAGGGGACGGGGCTGGGGCTGTCGCTCAGTCATGACATCATCGTGCAGGGCCACCAGGGCACGTTCCGCATGGAGACGGTGCCGGGTGAGTTCACGGAGTTCGTCATCACCCTGCCCAGGCGGGGGGGACGGTCATCAATGGAGCGAGGCTCGGGAGCGCGATGAAGAACCTCATGGATCCCCAGCTGCTGGAAGCCTTCCAGGGCCGGTATGAGCTGCTGTCGGAGCTGGGCGAAGGCGGCTTCGGCCGCGTCTACAAGGCCCGCCAGGTGACCACCGGCCAGAACGTGGCGGTGAAGCTCCTGCGTCTGACGGACGGCGCGACGCCGGAGTCCGTGGAGCGCCGCAGCGCGCGCTTCGAGCGCGAGATGAAGCTGTGCGCGCAGATGCACCACCCGAACATCGTGCGGCTCATCGATTCGGGCCGGGCGCAGGGCGGCGCCGTCTACTCCATCTTCGAGTTCGTGCCGGGCAAGAACCTGGCGCAGGTGCTCGCGGAGGAGGGCGCGCTGGATCCGGTGGAGGCGCGCCACCTGATGCTCCAGCTGCTGGACGCGCTGGCGTGCGCGCACGCGCAGAACGTGGTGCACCGCGACCTGAAGCCCGCGAACATCATGGTCGTGCCCACGGGCGCCCGGCGCAACGCGCTGGTGCTGGACTTCGGCATCGGGTCGGTGACGGATGAGATCGCGCGCGAGGAGGGACAGCCGCGCATCACGTCCACCAACGAGTCGCTGGGCACGCCGTCGTACGCGGCGCCGGAGCAGCTTCGCGGGCAGGCGCCCACGCCGCGCTCGGACCTGTACGCGTGGGGCCTGGTGTTCCTGGAGTGCCTCACCGGCCGGCGCGTCTACGAGGCCGCCACGGTGGCGGAGGTCATCTTCCAGCAGCTGTCCACGGAGCCGGTGCCCATTCCGCCGGTCATCGCCGCGCACCCGCTGGGCAAGCTGCTCCAGCGCGTCACCGCGAAGGACCCGTCCCAGCGCACCGTGGCCGCGGAGGTGCTGCTGCGCCAGCTGGAGGCGGTGGACGTGTCCAACCTGCCGCGCCGGCAGGCTCCGGTGCGCATCCAGCCCGCGGCCCCCAACGCGGAGACGGCGACGGTGGAGCTGTCCAGCCGCACGCCCAACGCGCTGTCCACGCGGTCGCGCCGGTGGGCGGAGGGCGAGCGCCGCCAGCTCACGGTGGTCTGCTGCACGCTGTCCGCCACGCAGACGACGCCGGGGCCGGTGGACATCGAGGAGCTGGACCACGTGCTGGGCGCCCAGCAGGAGGTCTGCATCGAGATCGCCCGGCGCCACAACGGCCACATCGCCAGCGCGCTGGGCGACATCGTCCTCTTCTACTTCGGCTATCCGGCGGCGCGCGAGGACGACGCGCGGCGCGCGGCCCAGGCGGCGCTGGACATGGTCGCCGAGGTGAAGCGGCGCGGCCGGGCCATCGAGGCCGAGCGCGGCACGCGGGTGGAGATCCGCGTGGGCCTGCACACGGGCCTGGTGGTGTCGCGAGAGCAGCGGGACCCCACGCTCTCCGGCCTGGGCTTCGTCGTCGGCACCACGCCGAAGCTGGCGTTCCGGCTGTCCACCTCCGCGCCGCCGGGCGTCATCCTCCTCACCGGCGACACGCAGCAGCTGGTGCGCAAGCACTTCCCGCTGGAGAGCGTGCCCGCGGCGCCCAGCGAGCTGTTGCCCCCGGGGCTGGAGACGTTCGCGCTCCAGGGCGCGGACGCGACGTGGAGCGGCACCGACGACACGCTGGCGCTGGTGGGCCGCTCGCGAGAGCTGGACCTGGTGCTGTCGCGCTGGGAGCAGGTGCGCTCGGGGCAGGGGCAGGCGGTGCTGCTCTCCGGCGAGCCGGGCATCGGCAAGTCGCGCCTGATGCGCGAGCTGGGTGACCGGCTGGGCGCGGAGCCCCACACGTGGCTGGAGGCCCGCTGCACGGCGGACGGCTCCGGCCAGGCGTACGCCCCCGTGGTGGAGCTGCTCTCACGGATGCTGGACCCGAACCGCGACCTGTCGCCGGAGGCCCGGCTCACGGGCCTGGAGGCGCTGCTGTCCGGCTACAGCTTCGAGCTGCCGGAGACGGTGCCCCTGTTCGCGCCGCTCCTGTCCCTGCCGCTGCCGCCGGAGCGCTGGGCACCGCTGGACGTGTCGCCCCTGAAGCACCGGGAGCTCACGCGCGACGCGCTGCTCGCGCTCCTCGCCGCGATGGCCGAGCGCCAGCCCGTGGTGCTGTCGCTGGAGGACCTGCACTGGGCGGACCCGTCCACGCTGGAGCTGCTCAAGGCGCTGGTGGAGGAGGTGTCCTCGTCGCGCCTGCTCTCCGTGTTCAGCGCCCGGCCGGAGTTCGAGCCGCCATGGGCCGCGTCGTCCGTGACGCAGGTGCAGCTGGGCACCCTGGGGCGCTCGGAGGTGGAGCGGCTGGCCACCTCCGCCGTGGGCGGTCCGCTGTCGCCGGAGGCGGTGGAGGAGATCGTCACCCGCACGGACGGCATCCCGCTGTTCGTGGAGGAGCTGGTGCGCACGCTGCGCGAGTCCGGCGCGCTGGTGGAGCGCGAGGGCCGCTTCGCGCTGGAAGCGGGCAAGGCGGGCCCCGCGGTGCCCGGCACGCTGCGCGACCTGCTCGTCGCCCGCCTGGACCGGCTGGGCCGCGCCAAGGAGACCGCGCAGGTGGCCTCCGTGCTGGGCCGCGAGCTGACCCATGAGCTCTTGCGCCACGTGAGCCCGCTGACGCCCGAGGCGCTGGACGCGGACCTGGAGCGGCTGGTGGCCTCGGGGCTCCTGCACCGCAAGCGCCGGCCGAAGGGGCCCGTCTACCTCTTCAAGCACGCGCTGGTGCGCGACGCGGCCTACGACTCCATGCTCAAGCGGTACCGGCAGCAGGTGCACGCGAAGACGGCGGAGGCGCTGGAGGCGCACTTCCCGGAGCAGGCGGAGTCGCGCCCGGACCTGCTCGCGCATCACCTGTCCGCCGCGAACCTGAAGCGCAAGGCCATCGTCTACGCGCAGAAGGCCGCGTTCGCCGCGCTGGTGCGCTCCGCGTACCTGGAGGCCATCCTCTTCGCCCGGCTGGGCCTGTCGTGGCTGGACGCCATCGAAGACCCGGTGGAGCGCGCGCAGCAGGAGCTGGGCCTCAACGGCGTGCTCGCGCCGGCGCTGATGTCCTCGCAGGGCTGGCGCTCACAGGACCTGCGCACCGTGGCCGAGCGCTCGCTGGAGCTGCTCTTCACCGTGGGGGAGAGCCCCTACGCGGCCCCGACGCTGTGGGTCCTCTCCATCTTCTACCACCTGGGGGGAGATCAGCGCCGGGTGCGCGGGCTGCTGGACCGGCTGGTGGCACTGGCGCAGCACAATGGCGACGCGGGGCAGGAGGCGGTGGCGCTCACCATCCTCTCCAACATCGAGCTGCTGGAAGGCCGCCTGGGCGAGGCGAAGGCGAAGGCGGACCGGTGCCTGTCGCTGTTCGACCCGGTCGCGCACCGGATGCACCACATCCTCTACGGCCAGGACACGCGCGTGGGCGGCGAGTCCGTGCTGTGCCGGGGGCTGTGGCTGTTGGGCTTCCCGGACCAGGCGAAGGCGCACGGCGAGGCCGCGGTGGCGTGGGGCCGCGAGTTGAAGCACGGCACCAGCGTGGGCCTGTCGTTCATCTACCTGCTGCTGATGGCGCAGGAGCACGGCGACCGGACGGAGGCGCTCAACCTCGTCGCGCAGCACTCGGAGCTGTCGCACCGCTACGGCCTGCTGGAGCAGTCCGCCTACGTGGGCATCCTGCGCGGCTGGGCGGCGAAGGACCTGGAGGCCATGCGGCGCGGCGTGGCGATGCGCGAGGCGTTCGGCACGGAGATGGACCAGCCGGCCTACTACGGCATGCTCGCGGAGCTGGAGCTGGAGCTGGGCCACCTGGAGGCGGCGCTCGCCACCGTGGAGCGCGGCCTCCAGCGCGCGCAGGCCCTGGGCGAGGCGTACCACGAGTCCAAGCTGCTGCGCGTCAAGGGACAGGTGCTGCTCCAGCGGGATGGAAACACTGCACTGTCCGCGGAGTCGTGCTTCCGGCAGGCCGCGGACGTGGCGCACGCACAAGGGGCTCGGATGCGGGAGCTGCAGGCCGTGACGGCATTGGCACGGCTGCTCCAGGCCTCGGGGCGGCAGGAAGAAGCCCGGCAGCGGCTGCAAACGGTCTACAGTACCTTCTCCGAAGGATGGGGAACCCCGCCCATCTCAGAGGCCCGCGCGTTGTTGGGAGCGCTGGGAGGAGACTGCTGACATGAGCAAGAAGAAGCCGGAGTCGAAGGCCGCGCCCGCTCGGGCCCGTCCGGTGGCGCGCAAGCCCACGCGGAGCACGGGGGGCCAGGCCTCGGTGAATGACTGGCAGGCCGTGTGGATGCGCGCCGTCGCGCTCGCGTGGAAGGAGCCCGAGTTCGAGGCGGCGCTGCAGAAGAACCCGCGCGAGGCCCTCAAGAAGCGCTTCGACTTCGACCTGCCGGCCAGCATCCACCTGAAGGTCGTCCCCACCACGGAGAAGGACGCCGCGGCGGACGGCACCTGGAAGGTGAACAGCGCGGAGGTGGAGCTGCACCTGCCCAAGAAGCCGGCGGACGTGGCGGACCACGCCGTGGCGCTCTCCAGCCTCACCGACACCTACGGCCGCTCGCACTGCTGCGGCAGCCCCTGCTGCTGAAGCCGGCGTGAGCGGCGCCGGGGGGGCGCCTCAGCGATCCCGGGCGGGAGCGTCTCCCCCCGACACCGCGAAGGCGCCCACGGAGGCCTCACCGAAGCCGTCCACGCCCGCCACGCGCTGGAAGAAGTCCGGATCGCTCCGGCCCAGCGCGTAGGGCCGCAGGCCCAGCGCGGTGGACACCAGGTAGAGCGTCTGCACCAGCGCTCCCGTGTCCTGCAGCACCAGCGAGTACGCCAGCGTCTCGTACTTCCACGCGAGCCGGGGCACGCGCGCGGCCACCACCATCAGCACCTCCGGCCGCTCGAAGGGCTCCGCCGGCGCGCGGGCTTCATCCATCAGCGCGTGGAACTCCGGCGTGGGGCCGCTCAGCTTCTCCAGCCGGTGGCCCAGCGGGTCGTAGTGGTAGGCGCCGGGGGCCAGGCCCTGGCACTCGCCCACCAGCGGGTACAGCTCCAGCGCGTACACCGCGCCCGCGCCCGGGTAGGGCCGGTCCGTGATTTCACCGTCCTGGGTGGTCCGCACGTCGCGCACGCGCGCGGCCCGGTAGAGCAGCTCTCCCAATTGCCGCAGGGTGAGCGGACTGGCGCCACGGCCCCGCAGGCTGCGGCGTGCCTCCAGCACCTCCGTGAAGGAGCGGTCTTCGGCGCGCAGCGCCTCCATGTCCGGGCGGTACAGCTCCACCGCCTCCTGGATGATGGAGGGCTTGAGGGCGGGAGGGTTGGGCAGCTCGCCCCGGAAGCGGTAGGTGGCCCCCGCGCGCGTCTGGTGGCCCCAGCCGCGTGAGCGCAGGTGGAAGAGCAGGTCGTGCGGCTCCCACTGCTTGAGCGCCGTCTGCGTCTCTTCCGACGCCGGCACGTCCAGGCCGTTGGGGACCAGGATGCCCGTCTCCGCCAACAGGCGCACCAGCTCGCGCAGGGTGAAGGACTCGATGCCGGTGTTGAACTGGTTGAGCCGCGCCAGCAGCGTGGGCCGGGCCATGTCGAAGAGCAGCGACACCACGCGCCGGTCATGCAGCGCGGCGGTGGCGTGCACCGTGGGGCAGTCCAGCACGGCGCGGCCCTCGGCCATGCGCGTGTGCGCGAAGCGGGACAGCTGCAGCGGCTGGGCGGCGTCGAACGTGGCGCGGTGGCGCAGGAAGGACGCGGACGCGGGCGTCAGCGTCAACAGCAGGTTGCCCCGCTCCTCCACCGTCCACGACAGCAGGCCCCCGTCGCCGGCCAGGTCCAGCCAGTACCACGCGAGCGTCGTGTCCCGGCCCGCGGCGGCGGGCACCTCCGACTCGTGGATGCCTCCATCCGCCAGCGACTCGAAGACGGCGCGCACGCCGGGCGCCAGCGGCCCCAACCGCAGCGAGCGGCCAGGGCCCTCCACGCGTGCGTCCTCCGCGTCGGGGCAACGCAGCGCCACACCTTCGGCGAGCGACAATCTCATTCGTGCGGCCTCACGGTTCCACACCGTAGAACCGAGTCGGGTTTTCCCAGAGAACCTTTCGTAGACGACTTTCGGTCATCGCGTCACGCAAGGACAGCAGGGACCCCAGCACATCCTCGCCGTGGTCCAGGTGCGGGAAGTCGCTGCCGAAGACGAGGCGGTCCTCCGGGAGGTGGCGCACCACGTCAGCCAGGTACGGTTCGTCCGGCTCCACGGAAACGAAGCAGTGCTGGCGCAAGTAGGAGGAAGGGAGCTGTCGGATGGTGGCGGAGACCTCTGCACCCACAGCGCGATATTCCTCGTCCAGCCGCCACGCCCAGTATGGCAGCCAGCCGCACCCGGCCTCCATGGCGCCAATGCGCAGCGCGGGGTGCCGCTCCAGCACGCCCCCCTGGAGCAGCGCGAGCAGCCCCATCATCAGCTCCATGGGGTGGGCGCAGACGTGGTTGGCGAAGCGGGTGTCGAAGCGGTCCGCGCCCGCGGACGGCACGTAGACGTGGCCGCTGCCGTGGAGCACCACCGCGAGTGAGCGTCTCTCGCACTCGGACCAGAAGGGCTCGTACGCGGCGTCGGACAGGAGCCGGCCGCCGATGGGGTTGGGGCGCACCATCACGGCGCGCCAGCCGAAGCCCGCGACGCGGCGGACCTCCGCGACCATGGCCTCCGGTTCGTGCCGGCTGATGAGCCCCACGCCGCGCAGGCGCTCCGGGGCGTGCGCGCAGAAGCCGTGCAGCCAGGTGTTGTAGACGGACGCGAACGCGGTGGCGACGTGGGGCTTCAGGGGGGAGAAGCCCTCCAGGAGCAGCGCATGGGTGGGGAAGAGGGCCGCCATGTCCACGCCGTCGCGATCCATCTGGGCCAGGTACACGTCTGGCCGCTGCAACAGTTCATTGCGCCCCAGCTGCGCGTAGGAGCGCGCGGAGAACTCCACCCACGCCTTCTCCGGCATGTGGTTCCACAGCGGCTTGCCGTCCACCTCGGGCAGCGGCAACACGGGCAGGAGGCCCTGGGGGCCCAGCCGCTCCAGGCGCTCCTCCAGCGTTTCGTCGGGGAGGCGGCCCGGGCGGGGCGCGTGGCGGCGCAGGCGGGGCTCCAACTGCTCCGCCCAGAGGCTCAGCGGCTCCAGGACATGCCGGTCCGCGTCGAAGATGCGAAGGCCGTCGCGCATGCGTCAGGGTCCCCAGCTCGCCAGTTCATCGCGCACGTCCTTGAGCAGCGCTTCCAGGAGGCCGGTGCGGCGCGCCTGCGTGCGCAGGGCCTGCTCCTCCGAGGCCTCCAGCGTGCCCGGCCGTCCGCCCCGCGCCGCCACCTCGCGGTCGCACAGCTCGCGCAGGAATTCATGGTGCTGCGGCTGGAGCACCTGGAAGCCTTCACCCCAGCGCGCGACGAAGTCCACCAGCACGTCGCGCGAGGCCTCCGGCACGTCGCGGCGGTCCGGCAGGTCGCGGCTCAGGCGCACGAAGAGGTCCGGGAACACGTCGCGCATCGCCGCGGCGAAGCCGGGAGGGACGTAGACGGGCTGCGAGTCCGGGACGAGGTCGCCCTGTCGCTCGGCGGCGAGCACCGCGTCGAAGTCCGTGAAGAGGCGCTCGTGCCGGCGGCGCTCGTTCTGGTTGCGCGCGAGGAAGAACACCGCGCGCGGCACCATCGCCGGGGCGGTGCGGCGCACCTGCGCGAGCGTGTCTCCCAGGGCCTGGCGCTCCGGTGGAGTCAGGGCCCAGGCGGCGGTGGCTTCGCGCAGGAAGCGGTCGGTGACGGCCTCCGGCCAGGGGACTTCCCGCACCTGGGGCGGGCGCTGGATGCCGGAGATGAAGCCGCGGATGCGCTCGCAGGCGGCGTCCCAGGAGGACAGCCGCTCCACCAGGTCCCGGAAGCCTTCGAGCAGCTGGGGCCGCGTCATGCCCAGGGGCATCACGTTGAGCACGATGGCGCCCCGGTCCTTCGCGTGCGCCTTGCGGGGCGTGGCGAGCCGGCCCTCCGCGCGCAGCCGCGTCCACAGCTTCGTGCCACGGGGGGCCTGGAGGGGCGCGACCACCACCCAGGGCAGGTGCGTGCGCTGGATGTTCGCGTGCAGCGAGTCGAACACCGCGGGCGTGTCGTGGTCGAACCCGACGATGAAGCTGCCCCGGGGCCCGATGCCGTGAGCCTGGATGCGCAGCAGGTCTCCCACCAGGTCCGCGCGCACGTTCTGGTGCTTCTGCGCCTCCTTGAGCGCGGCGGGGTCGAAGGACTCGATGCCCAGGACGACGGTGTAGAAGTTCGCGTCCGCCATGCCTTCCAGGAGCGCGGCGTCGCGGCTCAGGTTCATCGTCACCTGGGTGAAGAAGCGCAGCGGGCGGGGCAGGGCGCGGTTGAGGGGCACCAGCCCCGCGAGCACCTGCTTCGCGTACGCCGCGTCCCCGATGAACTCGTCGTCCGCGAAGAAGACGCCCTCCGCCCCGAGCGCCGCGTGGGCGCGCACCTCGTCCAGGACGCGCTCCACCGGCTTGTGCCGCTGCTTGCGGCCGTACAGGTAGATGACGTCGCAGAAGGAGCAGTCGAAGGGACAGCCGCGCGTCGTCTGCACGGAGCCCCACGCGTAGCGCGGGAGGTCCACCGCGACGGCGTCCCAGCGGGGCAGGGGGCTTTCGCTCAACGACGGCTTGTCCAGCTGCCGGTACTCGGGCGCGTACTCACCGCTCAGCCAGTCCGCGAGGAAGCGCGGCCAGGTGCGCTCGGCCTCGTTGACGAAGAGGGCGTCGAAGAAGCCCCGGTAGTCCTCCGGCGCGGCGGAGACGGCGGGGCCCCCCGCGACCACGGTGGCGCCCCGGTCCCGGAAATGGCCGCCCAGGAAGCGCGCCTGGTACGTGAGCGCGGAGTACATGACCGACACGCCGACGATGTCGTAGTCCGGCAGCTCGGTGTCCGCGCGCAGCTGTCCGTGCAGCTCCTCGTCCCAGATGTCCACCGTGAAGCGGTCCGGCGTGAGCGCCGCGAGCGTCGCGCAGGCCAGCGGCGTCATCGTCGCGCGCTTCACCAGGCCGCGCTCGGGGTCGAAGTCCTCGGTCTCGCGGTCCACGTGGCGCCGGTCGGGGCCGCATTGGATCAGCAGGACGCGGGGCTTGGGTTCGGGAAGCGGTGCCATCGCTCAGAAGTAGAAGGGCACGGGGTTGAGCTGCGCCTCGGTCTTCGGGGCCTTCAGCCACCCCATCCGCACGGGGACGTCATACAGCCGGCCAGGCCCCAGCCGGGGCCAGAAGTGCCTCAGCCCCGGGACGATGACCTTCACCGCGGATACGCCCACGTCCGGCCGTGATTGCTCCAGCACCAGCGTCTCCAGCCCCACGCGCTCGGCCCGGGCCACGCACTCGTGCACGTCGTCCCGCAGGTCGTCGTGCCATACGCGCGGGAAGTCGGCGCGAACGCGCGCGGGGACCGTGTCGTCGGGGAAGAGCCAGTGGGTGTCGTCATGCGCCCGGGAGTCCCAGGGCGACGGGGTCAGGTCCTTCGGGTCGTAGCACTGGGCCACCTCCGTGAGCGCGCGCTGCACGGCGAGCTTCGCGTCGAAGTGGCAGCCGCACCCGGCCCAGGCCCGCCCGCGCTCCGGCGACCACGCGAGCGCGGCGAACACCGGAATGCCCAGGTCATGCGTCAGGTCCAACACCGACAACCGGAGGCCCAGCGACCGGTAATGCGCCTCCACGGACGTGAACCAGGGCTCGTCGAAGGAGCGCAGCTCCACGCGCGGGCGGCGCAGGCGGTTGTACCACCAGAGCGCCACCGCATCGCGCTCCACCAGCTCCAGGAAGCCCTGGAGGATGGCCTCCTCCACGCAGTTGCCCGCCGCGTTCCCGTTGGAGTTGAAGAAGCAGAACGGCCCGTCCGCGGGCGTGGGCGCGAAGAGGTACGCGAACGCCGTGGGCACGTACCGGGAGACGCCATGCGTGAGCGACCACGCGGGGCTCCAGTCCATGGGTTGATCCGCGTACGGACGCGGCACCGCGGTGCGCATGTCGCGGCGGCCCGCGCCTTCGGACCGGGCCTGGAACTGCGCGGCGCTGAAGTGCTGGAGCGCGTCCGGGTGCACGGCCTGGACGCCCAGGTGTGAGGCCGTCGCGTGGACGCGCGGCTCGTCGCCCTGGAACACCGCGCTGTAGCGCTCCAAGGCCTCGCACAGCGCGCCCGCGCGGGCCTGGGCCTCCGTGCGGCCCTTGCCGCTGGCCACGCGGTGGAAGTCGTCGGAGGCCGGCGCGTCCGTCCACGGGCACACGCGGAAGACCGCGGACTGGATGTGGCCCAGCGGTGCGTCGCCCGGCACCGCGCGCAGGTCGCTCACCACGCCCGTCACCGGGCTGATGAGGTGGCGGTGGCGCTCCCAGGTCTCCTCGGGCGTGAGGATGCGGTGGCCGCCGTCGTCCGTGAAGCGCTTGGGACGTGAGGTCAGCTCCAGGGGCGCCTTCGCGCGCGCGTCCATCCAATGCGGGTCTCCGCAGTCCGGACACTGCGGACGCCGCGTCACCGCGTGCGACTGCAGCTTCCAGGTGGCGAAGTCCAGCGTCCACAGCCGCGTCTGTCCCGCGGCCTGGGGCCCGTCCACCACCCAGCGGGCCACGAGCGTCGCCGCGAGGGACAGTCCCGCCTGCGCGGTGGTGGGCAGGCCCGTGCGTGGCGGGCGGATGGCGCTCGGGGGAATGCCCTTTCGCGCGAGGTACTTCTCGATGGGACGGTTGTCCAGCAGCCGCGCGGTGAGGCACGTCCAGCAGGCGCGCTCGGGGCCCACCACCGGCCCCGCATGACACGTGGTGCCGGACACCTTCAGCGGGAGGAACGCGGCGCCGGCGCCCCGGGACTCGCGCGCCAGCGCGAGCGCCTCCTGCGACAGGTAGTCGTCCACCAGCAGCACGTGGCGCTCGGCGTCGTCGCGCACGTCCAGGCCGGCGTCGCGCAGCGCCTCCGACAGCCGCTCCGCGTCCTCGCCTGCCACCGCGCGCACGGCGACGGACATGTCCAACAGCCGCCCGGCCGCGGTGGAAGCGCCCACTCCCAGCGACTCCCAGAATCCGGCGACGCTGGCGTCGAAGACGTCATGCGCCTCCTCCACGTGCCCGCGCTCTTCCAGGAGCGACAGCGCGTAGAGCACCTCCGGCGCGGAGGCCCGCCCCGCCAGCGCGGCGATGACGCTCGCCACGGTGCGCTCGCCATCCAGGAGGGGCACGATGCTCGCGTGCAGCTCGCCCTCGAGCAGGAACTGGGCGCGCTCCCCGACGAGGAAGACGCGTCGCGAGTCGAGCACCTCGGCGCGCAGGTGGGGCTTGATGCGGAGGACTCGGTCCATGGGCAGGCGGGCGAGCCTAACCGGGGCCCGCGTCCATGGATATGACCCGGCCCGCCTTCCGGGCGCCCGGGCCGCGCGTGGTAGAACGCCGCGCATGGCCCCTCGCATCCCCCTGGCGCAGAGCGCGCGTGTGTCTCCGGCGTCTCTCCACCTCCCGCTCCGGAGCCGCGCCGCCACCGGCCTCGTGGAGGTGACCCTGGTGCTGCGACATGGGGCGCCGCTGCCCACCGTGGAGGAGTTGTGCGCGAACCCCCCGCGCCGCCCCCTCACCCACGAGGAGTTCGAGGCGAAGTACGGCACGCCCCCCAAGCACCTGGCCGCCGTGCGGCGCTTCGCGAAGTCCCACCGCCTGACCATCACCTCCGAGCGGCGTGACCGGGGCTGCGTCACGCTCCAGGGGGCCGCGGCCGCGATGTGCAAGGCCTTCGGCGTGGACCTGCGGCGCTTCACCCAGGGGCGGACGTCCTACCTGAGCCACACGAAGCCGGTGACCCTGCCGCGCGCGCTGCGGGGTGTGGTGGAGTGGGTGCTGGGCCTGGACACCCGGCCGCTCGTCACCCACAACGCGGCGTCCCTGCCCATCCCTCGCGAGGCGGCGAAGCAGGTCGGGTTGCGCTCGTACACGGCGCCGCAGGTGGCCAGCCTCTACCGCTACCCCCAGAACCAGGGCGAAGGCCAGTGCGTGGGCGTCATCGAGCTGGCGGGTGGCTACAGGCCGTCGGACCTGGAGGCGTCCCTGAAGTCCGCGGGGGTGAAGCGCACGGCGCCGGTGGTGAACGTGGGGCCGAACAAGGTGGGGATCCTCCACACCGCCTCCGACGCGGAGGTCACCATGGACGTGGAGCTGGTGGCCGCGGTGTGTCCGGCCGCGCGCGTCGTCGTCTACAACGCGGGCTCGAAGGACTACTCGCTGCGCGACTACCACCGCGTGCTGGCGGAGGCCCTCAGCGACCGGGAGAACCGGCCGTCGGTGCTGACCACCAGCTGGTCCTTCTACGAAGGGTCGCTCATCCAGCAGGGCGAGGAGGGGGTCTTCGAGCGGCTCTTCGTCGAGGCCGCGCTGCTGGGCATCACCGTGTGCGCCGCGTCCGGCGACCTGGGCTCGCAGGTGCCGGTGAATGCCGTGTCGCCCACGGGCGCCATCACCCTGGCCGCGACGAGCTACCCCGCCGCGAGCGCGCTGGTGCTGGGCTGCGGCGGCACGACGCTGGAGGCGGTGGGCGACGTCCTCCACCACGAGCGCGTGTGGAACCGCCTGGGCGAGGCGATGTCCATGGGCCTTCTGGGGCGCATGTCCACGGCCGCGGGGGCGAGCAGCGGCGGGGTCAGCACCATGAACGCGCTGCCGTTGTACCAGCAGGGCATGGGCGTGCCGGACCTGGTGAGGTCATCATGGAAGAACGGCGCGTTCGACGTCTCGCGGAGCACCGGCCGTGGCGTGCCGGACGTCGCGGCGAACGCGGACCTGCACACCGGCTATCAAATCGTCTTCAAGGGCCAGCAGGGCGTGGCCGCGGGCACGAGCGCCGCCGCGCCCATGTGGGCCGCGCTCATCGTCCGCCTCAACGAGGCGCTGGGGGAGCGCGTGGGCTTCCTCAACCCCCGGCTGTACACGCTCGTCACCGAGGGGGAGGCCGTCGTCCGGCGCATCACCCAGGGCGGCAACGGCGCGTACTTCGCCAGCGAGGAGACGCTGTGGAACGCGTGCACGGGCCTGGGCACGCCCGACGGCGAGGCGCTGCTCGCGGGCCTGCGCAAGCTCCTGCGCCGCAAGCATTGATGCCCACCACGTAACGGTCTCCCACGCGGGCCGTGGGGAGTGGGTCCGGTAGCGAACGCCTCCCGGGCCTCTGCGGCCACGCGGCCCCCGGCGGTCGCGGCGGCGCGCTACGAACCCGCGCGCCAGCCGCAGAGGAGACCCGCATGAACGACGAAGCGAAGTGCCCTGTCGCGCACGGACCCCGCCGCGCGCGCACGAACGCGCAGTGGTGGCCGGAGCAGCTCAACCTCGCGATGCTGCACCAGCATTCCTCGCTGTCGGATCCGATGGTCGAGGACTTCAACTACGCGGCGGAGTTCCAGACGCTCGACCTCAACGCGGTGGTGAAGGACCTGCACGCGTTGATGACGGACTCGCAGGACTGGTGGCCGGCGGACTACGGGCACTACGGCCCGTTCTTCATCCGCATGGCGTGGCACGCGGCGGGCACCTATCGCATCTTCGACGGGCGCGGCGGCGCGCGCTCGGGTGAGCAGCGCTTCGCGCCCCTCAACAGCTGGCCTGACAACGGGAACCTGGACAAGGCGCGCCGCCTGCTGTGGCCCATCAAGCAGAAGTACGGCCGCAAGCTGTCGTGGGCGGACCTGATGATCCTCTCGGGCAACGTGGCGCTGGAGTCCATGGGCCTGAAGACGTTCGGCTTCGGCGGCGGCCGCGAGGACATCTGGGAGCCGCACACCACGGACTGGGGGCCGGAGTCCACCTGGCTGGGCGACGAGCGCTACAGCGGCGAGCGCGAGCTGGCACACCCCCTGGCGGCCGTGCAGATGGGCCTCATCTACGTCAACCCCGAAGGCCCGAACGGCAAGCCCGACCCCGTCGGCTCCGCGCGCGACATCCGCGAGACGTTCGCGCGCATGGCGATGAACGACGAGGAGACCGTCGCGCTCGTCGCGGGCGGCCACACCTTCGGCAAATGCCACGGCGCAGGTCCGGTGCACCACGTGGGCGCGGAGCCCGAGGGCGCGAACATCGAGGAGCTGGGGCTGGGTTGGAAGAGCACCTACGAGAGCGGCGTCGGCGAGCACGCCACCACGAGCGGCCTGGAGGGCGCGTGGACGCCCACGCCGACGAAGTGGGACATGACCTACTTCGAGGTGCTGTTCGGCTATGAGTGGGAGCTGACCCGGAGCCCCGCAGGCGCGCACCAGTGGAAGCCCGTGGGCAACACCGGCGCCGGCACCGTGCCGGACGCGCACGTGCCCGGGAAGCGCCACGCGCCGATGATGACCACCGCTGACCTGGCGCTGCGCTTCGACCTCATCTATGAGCGCATCTCCCGCGACTACATGGCCAACCCGGCGAAGTTCGCGGACGCCTTCGCGCGCGCCTGGTTCAAGCTCACCCACCGCGACATGGGTCCCAGGTCCCGCTACCTGGGCCCGCTGGTGCCCAAGGAGGAGCTGCTCTGGCAGGACCCGATTCCGGCCGTCGACCACCCGCTGATCGACGCCACGGACATCGACGCGCTCAAGGCCGAGCTGCTCGGCTCCGGCCTGTCGATCCAGCAGCTGATCAAGACGGCCTGGGCCTCGGCGTCGACGTTCCGGGGGAGCGACATGCGCGGCGGCGCGAACGGCGCGCGCATCCGCCTGGCGCCGCAGAAGGACTGGGAGGCCAATGAGCCCTCGGAGCTCGCGAAGGTGCTCTCCAAGCTCGAAGCCATCCGGCAGAAGTTCAACGGCGCGCAGCGCGGCGGCAAGCGGGTGTCGCTGGCGGACCTGATCGTGCTGGGCGGCAGCGCGGGCATCGAAGCCGCCGCGCGCGCCGCCGGTCACAAGATCACCGTGCCCTTCACGCCGGGCCGCATGGACGCGTCGCAGGAGCAGACGGACGTCGAATCGTTCCTGGTCCTGGAGCCCGCGGCGGACGGGTTCCGCAACTACGTCCGGGCGGGCGCCGAGGCGACGACCGCCGCGGCGCTCATCGACCGCGCGAGCCTGCTCACGCTCACCGCGCCGGAGATGACGGCGCTCGTGGGCGGGCTGCGCGTGCTGGACGTCAACCACGGCCACACGCCGCACGGGGTGTTCACGAAGCGCCCGGGCCAGCTGACGCCGGACTTCTTCGTCAACCTGCTCGACATGCGCACCGCGTGGAAGCGCTCGGAGAAGACGTCGAACGTGTTCGAAGGCCGCGACCGCGCCACGGGTGACCTGCGCTGGACGGCGACCGTAGCCGACCTCGTCTTCGGCTCCAACTCGCAGCTGCGCGCGCTGGCGGAGGTCTACGCGGCCAGCGACGGCACCGCGCACTTCGTGCAGGACTTCGTCGACGCCTGGACCAAGGTGATGAACGCGGATCGCTTCGACCTGCCGGGCAGGAAGACGATCTGAGCGCGGCATGAGGCGCCGGCGGCACCCCCGCCGGCGCCTGCCCGGTCCTTCTAGCGGACGGCCTGGAACGCCGAGTCCACCACCCGCGGGTACCGCCCGGTGAGCGAGGCCAGGACGATGATCAGCTCCGCCGGCTCGATGGGCTTGGGAACGTGCATCTGGAAGCCGGCGAGCAGCGCCCGGGTGCGGTCCTCCATCCGCGCGAAGGCGGTGAGCGCGACGGCCGGTGTCTGGCCTCCCTGTTCCAGCGGAAGGGCACGCAGCCTGCGGATGAAGGAGTAGCCGTCCTCTCCAGGCATGCCGATGTCGGAGAGGATGACGTGCGGGCGGTGGAGCTGGTGCTTCTCCAGGGCTTCGCGGGCGCTGGAGGCCGTGTGGACCTGGGCGCCGCGGCTCTCCAGCACGACGGAGAGCAGCTCGAGCGCGTCGGCCTCGTCGTCCACCACCAGCACCTGCAGCCCCTTCAGCACCTCCTGCGCGAGCGATGGCGCCTCCTGCCGCGCCTGGGACTGGGCGACGGGAGGGCTTCCCCGCGACGAGGCCGCGACCGACAGCGGCAGCGTCAACCGGAAGAGGGCGCCATGTCCCTCGCCCTCGCTCAGCGCCTCGATGGTGCCCCCGTGCAGCTCCGTGAGGTGCCGCACGATGGCCAGCCCCAGTCCCAGGCCGCCATGCTTCCGGGTAGAGCTGCCGTCGACCTGCCAGAAGCGCTCGAAGATCTGCCCCAGGTGCGCCCGGGGGATGCCCTGGCCCGTGTCCTGGACCTCGATGAGGACGTGGCCCTCCACCCACCGCAGGCGCACGGTGACCTGGCCGCCCCGGGGCGTGAACTTGATGGCGTTGGAGAGCAGGTTCCAGACCATCTGCTGCAGCCGGTCCGCGTCGCCATGGATGGAGCCGGAGCCTGGGAGCAGCTCGGCGGAGAGCGTGACGCCCTTCGCCTCGGCCGCGTGCCGCACCGAATCCAGCGCCGCCTCGATGAAGGCGGCGGGGTCCACCGGGCGGATCTCCAGCCGCATCTTGCCGGTGATGATCCGCGACACGTCGAGCAGGTCCTCGATGAGCTGCGTCTGCACCTGCGTGTTGCGCTCCACCGCCGCCAGGGCGCGGGCGGTCTTCTCCGGCCCCAGCTGGCCCGTGCGCAGCATCCGCGTCCACCCCAGCATCGCCATCAGCGGGGTGCGCAGCTCGTGGGAGACCGCGGCCAGGAACTCGTCCTTGGCGCGGTTGGCCTGCTCGGCGACCAGGTGTTCCGCCTTGGCCATTTCGAACAGCCGCGCGTTGTCGATGGCGATCTCCGCCCGCCGCGCCAGCTCCTGCACGAGCTCCAGGTCCCGCGCGCCGTAGCGCAGGCCGGCACGGGCGGCGCAGACCATCAGCGCGCCGAAGACGCGGCGCTGCGCCCACAGCGGGACGATGATCCACGACCCCGGGCGGATCCGCTCGTCGTCCCCCGCCGGGCCCAGCGCCTCCTGGAGGACGGCGTCGGTGAGCTCGGGCACCAGCTCCGGCGCGCCCGTGCGCAGCACCCGCGCGACGCCGTGGCGGGCGGCGGCGGACGGAGGAAAGGCGCGGTGCTGTTCTCGCAGCAGGGGCACCCGGGTGGGGTCGGCGTGGGCCGCCATCACCTGGCGCACGGGGCCGTCGTCCTCCTGGAGGTAGACGGCGCACCAGTCGCCCAGCCGCGGGAGGATCAGCGCGGCGAGCCGCTCGAGCGTGACGGACATCTCCAGCGAGGCGGTGAGCATGGTGCTCGCCTCCGCCAGGAAGCTCAGCGTCTCCGCGGCGCGCTTCTGATCATCGATGTCGGTGCAGGTGCCCAGCCACTGGAGGATGCGGCCATGCGCGTTGCGCAGCGGCACGGCCTGGATGAGGTGCCAGCGCCACGCGCCGTCCGCGTGACGCCGGATGCGGCCCTCGCACTCGAACGCCGCCCCCGCATGGCGGGTCTCGTTCCACTTGCCCAGACAGCCCGCCACGTCGTCGGCGTGGATGACGTCCCGCGGGAGCAGGGGGGCGGTGCTCCCGCGCTCCTCCAGTGAAGGCGCGGGGGGCAGGCCGGTGTAGTCGTACCAGCGCCGGTTGAAGTAGTCGGGGCGCCCGTCCGGGCCCGACGTCCAGACAATCTGCGGCAGGGCCTCCGCGAGCGCCCGGTGCCGCTGCTCCGCCAGGTGCAGCCGCATCGCCTGGCGCAGGCTCTGCTCCAGCCGCTCCGCGGACAGCTGACCCTTGGCGATGTAGTCGGACGCGCCCGCCTTCATCAGCGCGACGGCCGTCTGCTCACTGCCCTGTCCGGTGAGGACGACGATGGGGGCGTGCGAGCCCCGGCTGCCCAGCTCGCGCAGCACCCAGAACCCGTCCTCCCCCGGCAGGAAGAAGTCCAGGAGGATGACGTCGAAGGCGCGCGCCTTCAGGTGCTCCAGCGCCTCGCTCCCGCTCGTGGCCTCCACCACGTCCACCGAGAGTCCCGTCGCGCCCAGGAGCCGCTGGACCCGGAGCCGGTCGACCTCGTCGTCATCCACGAGCAGCAGCCGGAGGTGCTCCGCCACGGGGGCGACTTCCACGGAGGAGGTGGAGGCAGGGGGGAGACTCACGTGAGGCGTTCCTCTGACACGGGCCAGGTGAAGTGGAACGTGGCGCCTGCGCCTTCGGCCGACTCGACCCAGGCCTGGCCGCCGCGAGCCTCCACGAGCTTCCTGACGACACACAGGCCCATGCCGGCGCCCTCCACCTTGTCGCGCGAGACGAGCGTCTGGAACGGGTTCCAGATCTTCTCGTGGTAGCGGGGGGAGATCCCCTGGCCGTCATCCGCGATGGAGAAGCGATGGGCAGCGGGCGTGGCCTCCACCTCCACGCGGATCCGCACGTCCTCGCGGCCCGCGTGCTTCAGCGCGTTCGAGAGCAGGTGGTGGAAGACCTGCTGCAACGCGGAGCGCTCCGTGACGAGCTCCGGCATCCCGGAGCCGACCTCCAGCCGAGCGGACGGACGCGGGGACAGCCGCTCCAGCGTCTCGTGGATCAGCCGGTCCACCCGCACCGGCTCCGGCTTGTCGCGGACGCGGCCCGCCCGGCTGTAGTCCAGGAGGCCATCCAGCATCGCCTCCATCCGCTGCACGCGCCCTCGCAAGAGCTCCATCTGCCTGCGCGTCGCCTGGGGCAGCTGTGGCCCCAGGTCCTCCTCCAGCCACTGGGACAGGTTGGAGATGCCCCGCAGCGGAGCCCGGAGGTCGTGACTGGCCACGTAGCTGAACTGCTCCAGGTCGGCGCTGTTCTGCCGCAGGGCCCTGCGCAGGCCCTGGAGCTCCTCGATGAGCTCTTGCTGGGTCTTCTGGGAGTCATCCTTGGGAGGGGAACGGCGCACAGGGCCTTTCGCCATACCGTCCCCGCGCGCGGGCCCTCAACCCGCGGGCGCGGAGTGATGAGCAGACGACACTCCCCAGGCGGCCTCCCGGGCGGGCGTGCGGGGAATCGCGTCACAAAGCGGACAGTCGCCCCAAGGTGCCTGATATCCGCCCGAAAGCGAACGCTAGATGCCAGCGTGCTCGGGCTCCTCTTGGGTCTGGATGCCGCGCAGGCTCGAAAGGCTTGAGATGACCACCGCTACCGCCGGCGACCGGACGCTGCACATCCTGCTGGTGGAAGACGACGAAGTGGACGTGATGAACGTCCGCCGCGCCTTCCAGAAGAACCACATTGCCAACCCGCTCTACGTGGCCACCAACGGCCTGGAGGGCCTGGAGATGCTGCGCAACGGCGCGGTGCCCGAGGGGCGCCGGCTGGTGCTGCTGGACTTGAACCTCCCGAAGATGAACGGCATCGAGTTCCTGCGCGTGCTGCGCGCGGATCCGGAGCTGCGGACCATCTCCGTGGTGGTGCTCACCACGTCCGCGGACGAGCGCGACAAGATCGACGCGTACAACCTGAACGTCGCCGGCTACCTGCTCAAGCCCGTCACCTTCATCAACTTCGTGGAGGTCATGGCCACGCTCAACAAGTACTGGACCCTCGTGGAGATGCCCTGACATGACCGTGCAGTGGAAGCCGGGAGCCGACGCGGCCGAGCGGGTCTTCGCCAACGGCGGAGAGCTGGGCGCGCTGTGCCGGGCGAAGGACTGGAGCACGCACCCGCTGGGGCCCGTGGACGCCTGGCCCCAGAGCCTGAAGACCGCGGTGAGCATGGTGCTGGGCTCCCAGTTCCCGCTCATCGTCCTGTGGGGACCGGAGCTCTACCAGTTCTACAACGATGGGTACCGGCTGCTCATGGGCCGCAAGCACCCTGGGGGCCTGGGGCAGGGCAACAAGGAGTGCTGGCCGGAGGTGTGGCACATCAACGAGGCCATCTACCCGCGCATCTTCAACGGGGAGACGGTCACGTTCGAGGAGCGGATGTACCCGCTCGAGCCGCACGGCCACCCGGAGGAGTTCTACCTCACGCTCTGCTACAGCCCGGTCCGCGACGAGACGGGCGCCGTGGGCGGCGTCTTCGTCTCCATCTTCGACGTGACCCGGGAGGTCCGCGCGCGCAAGGAGCGCGACCGCGCGCTGGCGGAGGCGCGGGCGGAGCGCGAGCGCCTGTACGAGGTCTTCATGCAGGCTCCGGCCATCATCGCCGTGCTGGAGGGGCCGGACCACCGCTTCAGCGTGTCCAACCCGCTGTACCAGCAGCTGACGGGCAACCGGGACCTGCTGGGCAAGCCGGTGACGGAGGCCCTGCCCGAGATCGCGGATCAGGGCTTCCGGGAGCTGCTCGACTCCGTGAGGACGAGCGGCCAGCCGTACATCGCGCACGACGCGCTGGTCCGGCTGGACCGCAAGGGCACCGGCGTCGTGGAGGACGTCTACGTGGACTTCGTCTACCAGCCCCTCAAGGACGCGAGCGGCAGCGTGTTCGGCATCATGGCGCACGCGGTGGAGACCACGGAGCAGGTGCTGGCCCGCAGGAGCATCGAGGCGCTCGCCGCCGAGCGCGCCGCGATGCTGGGCCACATCGCGGACGCGGTGCTCACGTTCGACCCGGCGGGCCGGGTCAGCTTCCTCAACGAGATGGCCCGGACCCTCTACCCGGGGCTGGGCGAGGGGGAGACCTTCGACACCCAGGGCTTCCGGCAGGAGCGGGTGGACGGCACGCCGCTCTCCGCCGACGAGCTGCCCTCGGCGCGGGCGGGGCGGGGGGAGCGCGTCCTCAACGAGGTGTGGATCATCCGCACGCCTGATGGCCACAAGCTGCGCGTCCAGGGCAGCGCCGTCCCGGTGTACACCGACGCCCGCGTCCATCTGGGCGTGGTGCTCACCCTGCGGGACATCACCCAGCAGCACCGCCTGGAGCAGCAGCTGGAGCTGGAGCGCAACCGGCTGACGCAGGTCTTCATGCAGGCGCCCGCCGCCATCATGGTGGCCCGCGGGCCCCAGCACGTCATCCAGGTCGTCAACCCGGGCTATGCGCAGGTGACGGGCAACCGGCCCCTGGTGGGGAAGACGATCCCGGACGCCTTCCCGGACCTGGCGGGGCAGGGGCTCTTCGAACTCTATGATCAGGTGTACGCCACGAAGCAGGCCGTCGTCGGGAACGAGGTGCCCGTGCGGGTCGAGCGCTTCGGCCGGGTGGACGACACGTACTTCAACTTCGTCTACCAGCCGCTCACCGACGAGGACGGGGCCACCTTCGGCGTGATGACCCACGCGGTGGAGGTCACCGACATGGTGCGGGCCCGCCAGCAGGCGGAGGAGCGGATGCGGGAGCTGGTGCGGCTCACCCAGGCGCTGGAGCAGTCCAACCGCGAGCTGGATCAATTCGCCTACGTGGCCTCCCACGACCTCAAGGCGCCGCTGCGGGGCATCGCCAACCTGGCGGAGTGGCTCAAGGAGGAGCTGGGCACCCACCTCACCGGCGAGGCGCGCGAGTTCATCACGCTGCTGCACGGCCGCGTGCACCGCATGGAGGCGCTGATCGACGGCATCCTCACCTATGCCCGCGCGGGCAAGCTGAGCGAGCCGACCGCGGTGGACACCGGCGCCCTCCTCAAGGAGGTGGTGGAGCTGCTGGCCCCGCCGCCCGAAGTGGAGGTGAAGGTGCAGCCGGGCGGGCCCACGGTGAGCGCCGAGCGCGTGAAGTTGCAGCAGGTGTTCCTGAACCTCATCGCGAACGCCCTCAAGTTCACCCGGCTGCACCGGCCGGATCCGCGCATCCAGGTGACGTGGCGCGACGCGGGCGAGCAGTACGAGTTCACCGTCGCCGACAACGGCCCGGGCATCGCGCCGGAGTTCCACGAGCGCATCTGGGGCATCTTCCAGACGCTGGAGAGCCGCGACAAGGTCGAGGGCACCGGCATCGGGCTGTCCGTGGTGCGGAAGATCGTCGAGACCCGCGGCGGCCGCGCCTGGGTGGACTCCGTGCCGGGCGAGGGAGCGGCGTTCCGCTTCACCTGGCCCAAGGCGTGACGCGCCTCCCCGGGGCGCCCTGCCTCCGGGGAGGGGGCGCCACCGGGAGCGGGCGGACTACTCCAGGATGCGCTCCATGCTCAGGAAGGGGCGCGCGGCGGGGATTCCGCGGCCCTTGCAGACGTCGATGAACTTGTTCGACTCGATCATCTGGGGCGCGGACTCGTCGTACTGGAGCACCATCACGTGGCGCAGCCAGGGCTCCTGGCCCATGGCGTAGATGAAGACCTCCTTGGGACTCAGGTGGTTGAGGATCTCCGTCGCGCGGGCGCTGTCGGAGCCGTTGAGCCGCCGGGACTGGTCCATCTTGCGAGGCAGCGGCTGGGTGAGCAGCGGGCCGTACATCCAGCTCATCGGGCCGCCCTCGCACTCCATGCCCAGGTAGAGCGCGTCCAGCGGGCCCACCAGCTCCGTGAGGTGCTGGTACATGCGCGGCTCCAGCGCGTTGGAGTCCGCGGCCATCAGCAGGGAACGGCCCGCAAGCCGCACCAGGTGCGCCGTCTTCGCCTGCACCGCCAGGTCGCTGTGCTCGCCGATGAAGGGGATGCCCATCAGCGACCCGCCGGGGATCTGGATCTCCTGCAGGTCGTCGATCTCCACGACGTTGCGGAAGCCCGTCTTCTCCAGCACCAGGCGCAGCGAGGGGTCCGCCAGCGAGTACGCGTTCGAGCGGGGCACCACGATGGTCCCGATGCGGTGGCGCAGCTGCAGCAGCGTCTCCATCATCAGGTGGTCCGCGTGGCCGTGGGTGATGAGGACGTAGTCAATTTTCTCCGGCAGGTCCGCATGGGTGTAGCGGCCCTGCGCGGTGGGGTGCTCGTAGCTGATGACGGGGTCGGTGAGGACGGACACCTCGCGCGTCTCCATCAGCACGCACGCGTGGCCGAAGTAGCGCACGCGCACGCCGGAGCCGGTGTACGGCTCGTGCTTGCGCGGGGCCTGTTCCGTGAAGAGGTCCGCGAACGCCTCCGCGGCGGAAGAAGGCACGCCCAGCATCTCCGCCACCTGCCCGGGGCTGCCCGGCGTGTGGCGCATGCGGAAGAGCGCGTCGATGCCCTCGTGGCGGTAGGGCACCTGGAGCCAGAGGGGCGAATCGCCCTCCAGGCGCGGGGTGCTGAAGACGTACTTGCGGGCGTCACCGCCTACGCGCATCAGCGAGATGCTCTGCGACGACTCCTTGTAGAAGCTGCTGCGGTAGAGCAGCGGCTCCATGATGCGGGCGTTGGCGCGGTGGGCCAGGTCGTAGTGCAGCTCCACGTAGCCGCGGAGGATGTCCGGCACCTTGGCGTAGAGCGGCTCCAGGGATTCACCCTTGGCGCTGGCCAGCAGCTGCTCCAGGTCCGACACGGCCTTGGTGTAGGCCAGCATGTCCGCCTGCTCGCGGGTGGTGCGGTCGAGCAGCGCCTTCACCTCGTTCACGCGCGACACGGGGTGGTTGATGAAGGGGCCGCCCATCAGCGCCGGGTTCTGGAGCGCGGCCACGTGCACGTCCGGGTTCGCCACGAACGACTGCATCAGCTTCAGGTGCAGGCGGGAGATGAACAGCGGCGCGGTGGCGGGGGAGATGAGGTACCACCAGACGTACCACTGGTTGAACAGCGGCTCGATGGCGACATCGGGCTTCAGGTACATCGGGCGGTCGAGCATGGAGTTCTCGCGAAGGCGTCCGCCGGAACCGTGAGGCCGGCGCGGGGAGATGTTGCTGCCAGTGTGAGCAGGCAGGCTCCCGGGCAATCCCGGAAGCACGCGTGAACCGCCAATGTTGATGATTCCGCGCCTGAACTCAAGGTGCCGACTTCCGGGGGAGGCACGGAAGCGGGCAGCAGACCGGCTACGGGCACCCCTTGCCCGCGTAGGCGCTCGCGGACGGCGCGTCGCAGTCGAGCACGCTCACCATGCCCGTCAGTCCCTCGACCCGGAACAGCGTGGGCACGCGCCCTGACGAATAGGTGAGCTTCAGCGTCCCGGGCGTGGCCGCCGCGAGCGCGTCAGGAAGCCCGCGGCTCGTGCGCAGGCAGCTCAGGTCCCCCTCGGCGCGCACGGCCCGTCCCGACGCGGGCAGGAAGCACAGCCCGCTCACCTGGGAGGCATTCATCGACGGGGGGAGTGGGATGTCGTCGCCCGTCTCGTCGCAGCACGACGGGTCCTGGCGGCACGTCTTCGTCAGGCAGCGCGTGGCCGGGCAGGAGTCGCTGTCCCAGGTGTTGTCACACACCGGCCGCTCCCAGCGGGCCACGCTGCCTGTCGTTCCATTCGCCTGCCGCGCGTTCGCGTCCACGACGAAGCGGATGGGCTGGTTGGTGGCCTGGGCCCGCTGGCGCGCTTCCAGCGCCGCGGACTCCAGCTCGCGCGAGGCACCGCTCTCGCGCCGGCGCTCCAGGTTGCCGCGCATGCCCGCCACCGACAGCGTCGTCATCAGGGCGAACACGGCCAGCACCGCCATCAACTCCAGCAACGTCATCCCGCGCGCGCCGTTCATCGGAGCCTCGTGCGAGTCACGGGGCCCCTTCATGGCACCCGTCCCGCGATGGCCGGGTTGCGGAGGCTGACCCGGAAGGTGAGGGTGCGACGGCGATAGCCATCCCGCGGAAAGCCGTCTTCATCGGTCTCGCCCGCCTGGACGGAGGCCTGATCGCGCCGGGGCGAACGCACCACGAGCGTCACCTCGACGGACCGGACTCGCTCCTGGAGGAGCCGCAGCAGCTCCGCGTCGGACGTAGGGGCCGCCTCGGGAGCGTCCGCGGGCCCGGCGTCCACCGCGCACGGCGCCTGGCCTCGCGTGCAGGCATCCAGCCCGGGCCTGCCGGCCGCCGCGTCCGGGAACCAGCGCAGGGGCAGCTGCGGCTGGGACAGGTCGATGAGCCCCTGACGGACCTTCAGCCGCTCCACGTCGCGGCTCACCGGGGTCCACGTCGTGGCCCCCGGAGCGAGGTATTCGAGGACGGGATCGCCCGAGGCCCAGTTCACCCGGTATGCCGAGCCCTGGGCCCGCATCAGCAGCCACCCCGTGCGTTCCCACACGGCGTCCTGCGCGTCCACGCAGGGACCGGTCTGGGTTCGCAGCGTCCCCGTGCCCGCGAAGGCGGAGACCTCCCTGGCCCCGGCCTGCACCTGCCGCAGCTCCACGTGGCAGGCCAGCGCCTGGCTGGCGTTGACCAGGAACGCGGGCGTGGTCTGCCCCGCGACAGGCTGCAGCTCCGTGGGAGGCGAGGGCGCCGTGCAGAAGCGCTCCGCGCCGCCCTCGCGCACCCGGTAGGCCTTGCCGCCCGGGCAGTCATCCAACTCGATGAGGCCCCGGCTGTCGCCCCACCACAGCTGGAGCGCGTCCGAGGCCATGCCCGCGTAGGGGCCGCTCGCGGGCGGAAGCTTGAAGCCCGGATCCGCGGCGAGGAGGGGCGGCCGGCCCACCGACAAATCCGGCGCCGTCCACACGGTGAGGCCCTGGCGCGTGTCTCCCTGGGAGAAGACCATCGTCGCGTTCCCCATGCCCGCGCCGACGCGGAGCAGTTCGGAGACGAGGAACTCCTTGAGGGCGCGCCCGTTGGCCTGCGCCAGCATCGTCTGCTGTTCCTGCGCCGAGCGCTGCTGCAACTGCACGCTGGCGCCCAGGGCCAAGGCGATCAGCGCCAGGGACACCGCGGCGCCGACCATCAGCTCCACCAACGTGAAGCCCCGCTGGAGTGAAGTCCTGCGTCTCATGGCGCCATCCGCGTCTGGAGGACCACCACCTGGCGTCCGGTCCGGGCGGGATCCGCCCAGCTGACGCTGACCCTCACGTTGACGAGGTTCCCGGGGCCCTTCCCCCGGAGGGAGCGGTTCACGGCCGGCACCCCGACGGCGCCGTTCTCGTTGAGGCTCGCCTGCACGGAGCCGTCCACGTCCACCGAGACTTCGTATTCGCGCGCGACGACGGGCGCCACGGGCTTCGACGTCAGCACCGCCCCGGCGGCGGTCTGCCACACCGTGGAGCGCGTGCCGTCCAGCGCGGCGATGTTGCCGCACGGCGGTGAGCGCGTGCAGCCCATGGAGACGATGTTCTCCAGCGACTGCTCCGCGAGCGTCTGCGCCTGCGTGTCGGTGAGGGTCCGGCGGTTGGCGCGGTTCGTCTGCAGGATCATCGCCATGGCCGCCATCAGCCCGAGGACGAGCACCACCGACGCGACCATCGCTTCCAGCAGCGCGACACCGCGGCGGGCCGCGAGCGTTCGGGTCTTCATTTCGGCAACCGCCCTTCCGGCACGGGCTCCCAGAAGAGGACCCGCGAGCGCGTGGCCGCGGTGCTTCCGGTGTCGTTGTTCCAGCTGTCGTTGCCCACCATCAGCATCTTTCCGTCCGCGGTGAGCACGAAGAGGTGCTCGTCATGCACCACCGGCGCGCTGACGCCCTGGCCCTGGAGGGCCGCGCTCTTCATCGTGGGCGCCGCCGTTCCGGTGTTGAGCTGGCCCACGGCGTAGAAGCGCCCGCTCACCGTGCTGCTCAGGCCGCAGATGTCCGCGGCCTTGCCCACCGCCGTGGTGGCGTAGACCTGGTCCTGCGACAGCGAGACGCCGCCCCACACCGCCTGGCCCGCGTCCAGCGGCTTCACCCAGAGCGGCGTCAGCGCCGCGCAGCCCTTGCTGCCCGTGGGATCCGGATCCTCGTAGCCGAGCAGGTGGTAGCGGTAGCTGGTGTTGTCCGCCGGCCCGTCGGAGGTCTCGTCCGGGTTGTCCGCCGTGCCGAAGTAGAAGCGCACCACCGGGCCGGTGGAGGCGTCCGCCACCTTCACCGCCAGGTTGGAGTAGAGCTGCTGGTAGCTCTGGTCCTGTCCCTTCGCCGCGCTGCTGCTCAACGACACGTCCACCGGCGCGTCCGCCACGCGGCACCGGCTCACCTTGGCGCCCAGCGGGGAGCTCGTGTCCACCTGCTCCAGGTTGATGCGGTAGACGCGGCCGGAGGTGGTGGGGACGTAGAGGACCTCGTAGGTGCCGTCCTGATCCAGGTCCACCAGCGCGGACTCGCCGGCGATGCCCGAGCCGTCATCCAGGGTGATGACGCCCGCCATGCGGCCCGCGGTGGTGGTGCCCAGGTCCAGCGGACGGCCCGTCTTCATGTCCAGCAGGTAGAGCGTGCCCGCCCGGCCCGAGCTGGGGACGTAGTCCGTGCCGACGACGGCGGTCCAGACGGCGTTGCTCTTGGAGCCCCACGCCAGCCGCACCACGCTGGGCGCGTGGCGCGAGCCGGAGTCATCCGGCAGCTTCACCTTCTTGGGCGTGGACTTGTCCGCGTTGCGCGCGTCCGTGAAGGCCTGCTGCACGGCGCTGTCCCCCAGGCTGAACTCCCAGAGGGGCAGGGGGAACTGCGCGGGCAGGTCCGGCCGGGTGATGTCGAGCGCGAACACCGCCGGGCTTCCCTTGCCCGTGGCGGACACGAGGACCGTCTTCGCGCCCTGCGTCTTCGAGGCCGTGCTGGACAACGTCCACGCGGGCTTGCCGGGTACGCCGAAGTCCACGTTCGCGATGGTGGGCGACGCATCCACCTGCGGGCGGGGCAGGTTGCCCGACCCGAGGAAGCGCGCGTAGCGGTTGACGTAGCGGTCCAGCAGGAGCTTCGGCAGGTAGGCGAACTGCTCCTCGCCGGTGCCGTAGTCGCGCGGCGCCGGGTTTCCCGTGCACGACTTGGGCGCGAAGTAGCCGCGCTGCTGGTCCTGGGCGAGGCAGCCATCCTTCGCGCCGGTGCGGTACGCCCCCGCGTCGAACGCGTGCAGGTAACCGCTCACCGTGCCGACGTAGGCGAGGGTGCGGCGGTCCTTCAGCGGCTCCATGAAGTTCTTGCGGTACTGGTCGCGCTCGACGACGCGGGCGTTCTGGTACCAGCCGTCGAGGAACGGCGGCACGGCCAGTGCCACGGTGGACAGGTTGATGCCGCCCACGGGCCAGGCGCGCCGCACGCTCGACCGGCCGGGCGCGTTCCGGTTCTCCCAGCCATACAGCCAGTCGCGCAGGAAGGCGCGGTCGTTGGTGTCGTCCGTGATCTGCTTGAACGGGTGCGTGGGCGTGCCGCAGATGCCGTCGTTGTTCAGGTCGAAGACGTAGCGGCCGTTGACCACCGTGTCGCAGAGCGAGTCGGGGAAGAGCGGGCTGGTGGACGCGCTGTTGGCGGCGGCCGTCCCGATGTCCGTGCGTGCACCCGCGCTGTCCATCGTGAAGAGGCTGCGGGTGCTGGGGTCGCGGCCCCTGGTCAGCGCGACCGCCATGACGCGGCCTGCGTTCCAGCGCTCGACGACGTTCGTCTTGTTGGGGGCCTCCGGGTCGTAAAGCGAGCGGAAGTAGATGTGCCCGCGCACGGACAGGTCCGTGGTGCCGTCATACGCGCGCGTGGTGGCTGGGGGCATGCCGGTGTAGCTGGGCGCGGTCCAGCCCTGGCCCCAGCCACGTCCCGGCGTCTCGTTCGCGCCCCAGACGATGGCGTTGCCCACCGTGGACGGAGACGCGCGCGCGTAGGTGCCGGCGCGCACGGCCTGGTAGCCCACGTCGACGTTGTCGATGATGGGACGGCACCGCTCGTTCGGGCTGGTGATGTCCGCCTTCCAGCACAGCTGCGAGCCGGTGAAGCCCAGCGCCAGCATGTCCAGCTCCACCTCCTGCGTCGGAGGCGAGGTGTTGGGGAACTCCACGGGGTACCAGGTGGGGGTGGGGTTGCGCGTGCAGGTTCCGTTGCTGCAGATGCGGCAGTCCACCGCCACGGCGTAGCGGATGGTGGGCAGCGGTCCGCCGGCGGGCCGGCACGCGCCGGGGATCTCCTCCGACCAGCACGGGGCGCCGCCGCTGCACGTCCGCGGCGCGGGCGCGCTGTCATCCTGCCGGCGGAAGCGGACCTTGGTGATGGTGAAGTCCTCGGCGACGCTCGGGGAGATGTCGCCGGACACGGTGCCCGAGCGGACGCCACCGCCATTCTCCTTGTTGATCATGAACACGACGTCGTTGAAGTCGCGGTCACCGCCGCCGTTGAGGTCCTCGAACCCCAAGATCCATCGGAACGGGTCGGTGCTCGGCGCGCCCATGATGACGTGGGCCATGCGGTTGTTGGCGGGCCGGGGGATGGACTCCTTCTCCATGGGCATGTCGAGGTTGCCGTAGGCCGCCGTGTTCAACCGGCCCAGCGTGGAGTTGACGTTGGTCTTGGGGCCCTCCAGCCAGCCGCACAGCAGCTCCTTGCTGCCGGACACGGCGCAGGCGCCGTTGGCCGTGGTGGGGCTGCTCGGGTTGCAGTTCGCGTTGTAGCTGCACCCGATGTTGCGCTCGGCCGTCATGGTGCCGCCCACGGAGTTCTGGTCCAGGTTCCACGCCGACTTGGAGAAGAAGACGGAGATGGACGTGCGCAGGTGGAGCGAGCACTTGTCGTCCGAGTCCTTGCGCAGGCACGGGTAGACGGTGCCGCCGCTCGTGGACGTCGGGTTGTGGGTCGCGTCGTAGAAGACGACGAGGAAGAAGACGACCTCCTTGCCGCCTTCAATCTGTCCCAGGTCCACGGTGCGGTCGTAGGTGGTGATGCCCGGATCCGGGTTGGTGGCGCGCTGCAGGCCGTTGGCGTCGTACTTGGAGACGTCGTAGTCGGGGACGCCGTCGGCGGTGGCGCTCGAGTCCGCGACCGGGGCGAGGTTGTTGAAGACGGTCAGGTCCGTGTCGTCATCGGACAGGAGGAAGACCATCTTCCCCAGGCCCATCTTGTTGTTGCGGGGATCCGCGGGCTCCAACAGGTTGGGGATGTAGTCGAAGACGCCGCGGTCGGAGAACGCGGGCGAGGTGGGGGCGCCGCCCATGGTGGTGCCCACGAGGTCCACCTTGATGGTGTTGCCCGTCTGTCCCGGCCGCGCGTCCTTCACGGACTGCTGCGAGCTGAAGGTGGACGCGCAGCTGCCGTTCATCGCCAGTTCGGGCTGGTTGTAGGTGAAGCCGCCGGAGGTGAAGGAGACGTTGCAGCGGCGGTTGGGCACGCCCGCCGAGGTGTACGGCCCGATATAGGGACGGGCCTTGGCGCCGCTGGTGGGCGCCAGGTTGAAGAGGTCCTCGTGCAAGTCGAGGATGCCATTGCCGTTGCTGTCGACGAGGTTCCCGTTGGCGTCCGCGTAGCCGCGCGCCTTCACATCGTCCAGGTACATGTAGCCGAGCGCGTGCGACGCACCGGCCGACTCGTAGACGTAGCTGATGGTGACGTGTTGATCGAACGGGAAGTAGATGTGCTCGGGGTCCAGCACCGTGAGGTTGGTGTTGAGCTGGAGCCGGGGCGGGTTCTCCGTGGTGATGTTGACGGACTGGTTCGTGTCGAACCCGCTGGCCTGGAAGTTGGGCTGCTTGTCCTGGTTGAGCACGTCCTGGCAGAGCTGGCTGAGCCCCTGGGCCTGGGTGAGCAGGGGCACCAGCAGGAGCGCGGAGACGGCGGCGTAACGGAGGGCGGGCTTCATCGCGTCTCCTTCGCGCGGCGCTCGGCCAGCTGCTGCTCCAGCTCCTGGCGCAACCGCTCCTTGCGTGGAGGTTCGGGGGGCTGGGAGGCAGTGGCGAGGAAGGACATGAGCGTGTCCAGGTCGGAGGGCGCGAGCATGCGCGTGTCACAGCCCGTGTCGGGCCGGATGCGATGCGGGCCCTGGATCCACGTGCGGACCTGGGCGTAGGTGCGGCGTTGCATCAGCTCACCCAGGTTGGGGCCGTTGCCCCTGGACGCGGCGATGAGGCCGGAGGTGGGCTCGGCCTTCGTCGGCACGCGGGCGACGTGACAGCGGGAGCAGGCCTGATTGAAGAGGACCTCGCCGCGGTCCTCCGCGGAAGCGAGCGGGGCGAGGAGGAGCAGCGCGGGGAGCAGGTGGACACGCATGGACGCCTCGAGGACTTGCGTGCTTCAGAAGAAGCGGACGGTCTGGGTGGACGGGGCCTGGCGGTCCAGGGTGTTGTTGAAGGTGTTGTTGGGGCCGCAGCCGCGGTTCACGCAGCCCGGGCCGGTGAGCTGCAAGGCATTGTCATTGGTGATGAGGGCCTGGACGACGGAGCGGGTGGGGCGCCCGCTGCTGCCCACCACTTCGCCCACGGCGACGAGCCAGACCTGACGGTTGCTGTCGGTGGTGAAGTCGGCATCGTCCGCGTCGTCGTGGACGAAGACGCGGTAGCGGACGTTGGACTGCTTCGGGTAGTCCGCGTAGGCCTCGCCCTTCGCGTTCGAGAGTTCGCCGGGAGTCATGACCTCCGGCGTGAGCGAGTACGTGTTCCAGCCGTCGGAGGAACCCGACGGAAGGACCTCGTACCAGGGCTGGCTGGCGGACCCGAGCCCGGGTTCGCTCACGGGGGAGCCGAGTTGGGCGAGCGCGGTGTTGTAGGTCTCCGAGTCCCCGAGCAGGAGGCGCATCGCTTCGCGTCCCTCCGCGAGTCCCGCCTCTGCGGCGAAGAACGCCTCCTTCTGACGGCGCAGGTCACCCTGGATGTTGGCCTCGCGGGTGATGCCGCGAACCGTCAAGGCCACCGTCACGGTGAGCGCGAGCGTGACACCCAGGGCCGCCAGCAGCGCGAAGCCGCGCTCACGTCGCTTTCTGAGGGGAGGGGTGGGACGTCGTGCGTATCGCGACCAGGACTCCGGGGGAGGAGGGGCCATGGCCCGTGCCAGAGCAAGGGCCGTGCCCCGCAGTCACGGACAGTCGACGCCTGGGTGCTTGTCTCTCATGGACAGACGTAGCGGGTCCTGAAGGCACGCCAATTCCAGACAGATGCCGCGGGTGATTCCTCCAGAATCTGGATGGCGTGAACCAGATTCTGGAAGAGCGCAAGACGCACGTACCGTGAGCACCGCGAGGGCTGGGCCATGCCCGCTTGCCGGGTGCGCGCCCGGGGAAGCGGAGGCCGGCGCGGTGGACAGAGAGCGCGGGGTATTGCGTCAGACCCGTTGCGCACACCGGGTCGCCTGCTATAACGCCCGGCGCTGTTCGACCCCGTAGCTCAGTTGGATAGAGCGGCGGTTTCCTAAACCGCAGGCCACAGGTTCGATTCCTGTCGGGGTCATTGCCCTGCTTCCCAAGTCCGCGGAAGCAGGGCGTTTTTCTGTCCGGTGACGATCCGTGACGGGCTGTCCCGGTCACGCGTGGAGCACTCCCGAGCAGTCAGGGGCTGCACCGAGGCCCGTGCGCGCCCTCCGGACGCCACCTCGATTGCGCCCATCCTCGCTGCTTCCTAGGATTTCGACCTTCGCGGCCTCCCTTCGTCGCAAGGAGCCTCACCATGCGTTACACGCGCAAGAACATCTCCGAGCTGCTCGATACCGTGCAGGGCAGCCCCGACGTCGTGGGCTTCTGGACGTCAAACTTCGGTGGTTCCGCCTTCAGCCTTGTTCCCTCGCCCGGAGGCATGATCTGGCAGGACATCTACGCGCCCAGCCACCAGGTCTGCGAGGACGGCATCCCGTACGGCACTGAGGACGGCATGAACAATCACTGCGGCGGTACCGGCTACTGAGCAGAGAACCTGGCCGGGTTCATGATGGACAGGATGGAGTCGGCGTCGCTCGTGCCGCGCGCCTTGAGTTCCAGTCACTGCACCGACAGGATGAAACAAATCCCCCGGAACCGGTACTTCTCGACTGGATCGAGGATGATCCCGTGCACCTCTCGGAACTTCCAGGCAGGGTGAAAGCCCAAGTGCACGTAGAGTTCCTGGATGAAGTCAGCTGCGATGGGGAGTCCTCCTGTGAAGGAGATGGGGGCAGGCAGGTTGCTATCGGTGAAACTGCGCCCCATCTCTGCTGCGTAGGTGCAGCAATACCCGCTGGCGGCCCCCCGTGGCCCAGGTCGAAGATGTCGTGGCCCGGCCAGGGCTTCCCGGTTCCCAACTGTGGCCACGCGCCACTCGGTACTCGGCCCCGCCGTCAAGCGATGGAACATCAAGGGCGTCGGTAGGTCCGCTGTAGGGCTCGCTCTTGGCGCCAGTCTCGGGGAGTCATGCCGTATGCCTTCTTGAAGGCGCGGCCGAAGTGAGTGAGGTCCTGGAAGCCCCAGCTGAAAGCGATGTCCGCGATGCTCCGCACGCCCATGTCTGGGTCCTCGAGGGCTTTTCGGCAGCGAGCCAGGCGACGCGAGAGGACCCACCGCATGAAGCTCTCACCCGCTTCCGCGAACAGCCCATGCAAGTAGCGCGTGGACATGTGGAAATGGGCGGCGGCTGTCGCTGGGCTGAGCGATGGCTCCGCGAGGTGCTGCTCGACGTAGACGCGGAGGGCGTGCCGCCGGGCCTCTCGCACGCTCGCGGTGTTCGTCTGGATATTGCGGCCCTGGGTGTTGAAGGCCAGCGCGAGGAGGTCCAGCAGATTCTCCGAGACAGAGCCCGCCACGGGTTCAGCGACCTGGTTCTCCGCGAAGGCGCGCAGGTAGGCGGCCACCAGGGCCCCCACGCCCTCCCGGGTATGGAGCACACTGCCCACCATCTCATCTGGATGTGAAAGTCGTGGCCGCAGCGTGGAATAGGGCGCCACGATGACGATGCGGCGGTAGTCCGCGTCGAACGAGATTTCTCCTGGCCGGGTTCCGTCAAAGAGTTCCACATCTCCGGGGTGAGAGAATCGCTCCTCGCGTCCCTGACGCAGTCGGCAGACCCCGGCCACCTGCATACAGAGGAAGTAGCACTCCCGGGGCGCTCGGGCGATCTCCGTCTCCCCCCGGTGAACGCTCTGGGCCGAGGAATGGAGATACGTCACCCCCAACGGCCCGGCGTCACGGTGATCAAGCCGTCCGAAGAAGGGCCCAGGCTTCTTGCGCTCCGTCCGCAGCCCCAAAAATACCTTGCTCGCCAATTCCTGCCAGTACTCGTGCCGCTCCTGCTCAGCGACCGCGTCCGTGGAGAAGACTGTGCGCATGGGCCCCCTCGGGTGAAGACGCACACATTCTCGCGACACCCAGGCAACCAGTCCAGCGCCCCGGGCCGAATTCCTGTGCGCTGCCAGCCGAGCCCCCTCACCGCCCTCCCCCCTATACCCTCATCAGGGCGACGCTGATGTCGCTCGGTTTCTCTCCAGGAGAATGTTCATGAAGTCGTTCCTCGCCGCGATTGTGCTTTCGATGGCCGTTGCAACCCCTGCCCTGGCCCAGGAGGAGGGGCCGTTCGCCACAACGGACGCGCTGGTGACCTACTGGATGGCGCAAAACACCAACGGCGCCACGACCCAAATCTACGTCAATGGCAAGCAGGTCTATCAGCGTGCCGGCTTCGGCTCGGCGGTCGTCAGGCAGTATTTCAAGTGTTACAATGGCTCCGGCATCAAGGCCGTGTGCAACAACATCTTCGATGGCTATTCGGAGGTGAGTGGCGCGGTGAGCACGTTCAGTAGCGGGCTCACCGTCTACCTCGACGGCGTGCTGTACCGCTCGGGCAGCCCCTACTACAGCGCTCACATCAAGACCTGCTACGGCGACACGAGCTATTACGGCGCGGTGACGTACTACATCGTCGCGAGCATGAACAACGGCTTCGGCCCGGCCTACCCAGGCAACAGCTGCTTCTGATTCACCGTCTCGAGCCGCGCCCATCCCTCCGGTGGAGCGCGGCTCCCGGGACATGTCTGTCCTGGCGCGAGAAGCGCGACTCGCATGGATGGTTCATCCACCCGGGCCCCGCCGGAGTCTTCGACGCGGGTCTCCAGACAGGCGGCGGCGGCGTAGTACCACTTGCTCTGATGCGTGATGGTCCTCGAGCAGGAGCGCGAGCGCCGAGTCTGCGAAGGCCCAGCGGACAATGGCCGAGGCGGCGCAGCAGCAGTGGCTGAAGCCGACAGCTCACCTGATGCAGTGCCCAGGGAATCCTCCTCCGTGAGGGGAAGCTCTCGACGGAGCGCGAGGTAGAGTTCCTGGATGAAGTCAGATGCGATGAGGAGTCCTCCTGTGAATGAGATGGGGGCAGGCAGGTTGCTCCCCGTCGAAATCTTCCGCGGAGAAAGGCCGTGCTGCGCAGGCTTGAAAAGGCCCTTGCCCTGAACGGCCGCGAGATCGAACACCTGATCTTGAAAGATGAAGCTGTGGCTGATCTGTGCGGTCATGCCGCCTCTCGTCGGGACGGTCCTTCGAGACGTCCAACGCGAACGTTCCACGGGCCCATTCCCGTGGAGTCCGCGTCCCGCCCCGTCATTCACCGATGACCCGCGCCGCTCACCGACGCCCGCCTCCTCTTCACAGATGCGGGCCCACCCCGGTGAAGGGAGCCCCATACCCTGCTCCTCGCGCTGGGCCCTCCCACTCCTCCAGCGCGGGGAGAACCGCCGTGTCCGACTTCATTTCCACCCGCAGAGCCCTTCTCGCTGGAGCCGCCGCGACCACCGCGGGCCTCGCCCTGGGGCCTGGACTCGTACGGGCCGCACCGGGCCCCCGGCCGCGGCCCGGCTCCGACCCGGTCCGACTCTTCTCCAACGAGAACCGCTACGGCCCTTGCGAGGGCGCCATGCGCGCCATCCGCGACTCCCTCCATCTCAGCAGCCGCTACGCCGCGCTCGACGCCGTCCAATCGCTGAGGCGCCTCATCGCGGAGCATGAGGACGTGTCACCGGAGCACATCCTCCTCACGGCCGGCTCCCTCGAGGCCTTGTGCGCCGTCGCGGGCGAGTACGCCTCGGGAGGCGGCGGCGTCGTCTGCGCGCAGCTGACCTTTCCCGCGCTTCCCTCGTTCGCTGAACACGTCGGCGGCAAGGTGACGCGCGTTCCGCTCGACGCGAACCTGGCCCATGACCTGGACGCCATGGAGGCCCATGTGAGCCCGGACACCCGGCTGGTCTCCGTGTGCAACCCCAGCAACCCCACGGGCACCATCGTCGACCCGTCGCGCCTGCGCGCCTTCTGCGAGGCGGTGTCCACCCGCGCCACCGTGCTGGTGGACGAGGTCTACATCCACTACCTTGAGCCCGCCCCTGGCCAGTCCATGGTGGACCTGGTGCGCGCCGGGAAGAAGGTCATCGTCGCGCGCTCCTTCTCCAAGATTTATGGGCTCGCCGGCATGCGCGTGGGCTACGCCATCGCCCAGCCTGACGTCGTCAAGCGGCTCACCGAGTGGAAGATGGCGCTCCCCAACCCGCTCTCCGTCGCGGCGGCCCAGGCGAGCCTCCAGGACGCGCAGTTCGTCTCGCGCATGCGCAAGCTCAACGCGGAGTCGCGCAAGGTCACCGCCAGCGTGCTGGACGAGCTGGGGCTGAAGTACGTGGCGGGCCATGCCAACTTCATGTGGATCTCCCTGAGCGCCGACCAGCTCGACCTGCCCGCGCGGCTCGCGCCCCACGGCTTCCACGTCACGACCGTCCCGAGCACCCCCATCCCCTCGGACATCTCCGCCCTGCGGCTCACGCTCGGCACGGTGGAGGAGATGCGCGCGTTCGGCACCGCGCTGCGCGCGACGCTGAAGGGCCGTGGCTGAGCCGCCTGGACGCAGCCTTGTCCCGCCCGCGCTCTGGTAGGTTGCCCGCCATGAAGCATCGGCTGGCCCTGGCACCCTCCTTCTGGCCCCTGCAGTTCGGGGGCTGGGGGCTGTACGCCGTCCTGCTCATCATCACGTTCCTGCCCATCGTCGCGGCGGAGGGCGGCGAGCTGCGGCTGGTGATGGCCAAGGGCGTGCGCGCCGTGTTCGGGCTCGTCCTCTCCAGTGTGCTGCGGCTGGGCTACCGGCGCGTCGCCCCGGGCTCGTTCTCGCGCCAGGCGGCGTGGGCCATCATGGGCAGCGCCGTGTTTGGCGCGATATGGGCGGCGCTGGGGGAGCTGTGGGCGGCCTGGTTCTACCCGGCCACCTACAAGTGGGCGGCGCAGCTGCTGCCGCGCTTCTCGTTCGAGTACGCCGTCACGCTCCTGTGCTGGAGCGGGCTCTACTTCGGCATCAAGCACGGCCGCGCGTGGCAGGAGGAGCGGGAGCGGGCGCTTCGGGCGGACGCGCTCGCGCAGGAGGCCCGGCTCGCCTCGCTCCGCCACCAGGTGCACCCCCACTTCCTCTTCAATGCCCTCACCTCCGTGCGCGCCCTGATTGGGGAGGACCCCGCCCGCGCCCGGCGGATGGTGACGGAGATGGCGGACTTCCTGCGCTTCGCGCTCCAGAAGGGCGACGCCGCCCACGTGCCCCTGGAGGAGGAACTCTCCATGGTGCGCAGCTACCTGAGCATCGAGTCGGTGCGCTTCGAGGAGAAGCTGGACGTGACCCTGGACGTGATGCCGGGCACCGAGCGGCTCGCCGTCCCGGCCTTCCTCATCCAGCCGGTGGTGGACAACGCGGTGAAGCACGGCATGGCGTCCGGCGTGCTCCCGGTGCGGATGTGCCTCCAGGTCCGCCGGGAGCAGGACGTGCTGCGCATTCACGTGGCCAACACGGGCCACTGGGCGCCCCTGGACCGTGAGCCGGGGCCCCGGGGAACGGGCACGGGACTGCGCAACGTGCGCGAGCGCCTGGCGCAGCTCTTCCCGGAGCGCGCCCGGCTGGAGCAATCCGAGGCGGGGGGTTGGGTCCACGTCACCCTCGAACTGCCCGCCATCGAATGGACCCCCACCCTTGCCGAGGAGTCGCATGACGCCCCCGCAGCGCGCCTTGTTGGTGGATGACGAGCGGCTGGCCCGCGCGGAGTTGCGCGAGCTGCTGCGGCCCTACCCCTGGGTGAAGGTGGTGGGCGAGGCGGACGGCGTCACCTCCGCGCTCGCGCGCATCGAGGAGCTCCAGCCGTCCCTCCTCTTCCTGGACGTGCAGATGCCGGGGGAGAGCGGCTTCGACCTCCTTGCCCGGCTGCCGGCGTGCCCTTTCGACGTCATCTTCGTGACGGCCCATGACGCGCACGCGCTGCGCGCATTCGAGGTCAACGCGCTGGATTACCTGCTCAAGCCGGTGCACCCGGACCGGCTCGCGCGGACGCTGTCACGGCTCGCGGGGGAGGAGCCAGGAGGGGCCGAGCCTGCTCGGGGCCCGGGCCGGCAGAAGCTCACTGAGGGGGATCTGCTGCTGCTGGAGAACGGCGCGAAGTCCCGCTTCGTGCGGGTGGAGCAGATTGTCTGCGTCCGTGGCGCGGGCGACTACTCGGAGGTCTTCGCGGCGGATGGCGGGCAGACCCTCTCGCCGCGCCCCCTGAAGGACTGGGAGCAGCGGCTCCCGGAGCGGACATTCGCTCGCATCCATCGCTCCGCGCTCGTCAACCTGGCCTTCGTCGAGCGCGTGGACCGGAGCCTGGGCGGCGGGGGAGACGTGTACCTGCGCGGACTCCCGGAGCCGCTGCCCCTCAGCCGAAGCCACGCGGCGGCCCTGCGCGAGCGGTTTGGCTAGGACTGGAGGCGCGCTCTCCTCCCGAGGGTCGAGAGACTCGGTCGCACCACTAAGCTTCGGGCTCCAGGGAGTCCTGCGCGTCGGCTTGCTTGCTGACGTGGCGGAACGCGACCCACGCGAGCACCACCAGCAGCAGTCCCGGAACCTTCATGGTGGTCCGCGTCCCGGCGAAACTGTCGCTCCTGCCCTCGGTTTCCGAGGAGAAGATCGACTGTCTCTTGAAGAGCAACGAGCCTGTCCAGGAGCTGTCGGGGCGAAGCGTGAAGAACTCCACGGCCCACTCCGAGGACGGCGCGGGTTGCCTGGGCGCAATCAAGGGAGCGTCAGCGATGTGAAGCTGGACAAACTGCGTGTCGGTCCAGCCAAACCACCATGCATGACGGTACAAGAGCGGAGACGGCGGCCGCGGTTCAGTGGTGGTCCTTCCCACAGAGAGGGCGTACCAGGGGCTGAGAAACCAGACAATCGTCAGAATTGAGGCCAGGCATAGAAGCACCCGCTGGAGACGACTGCTTGACTGGGAGCGTCGAGAAGTGGGTTCGGACATCGCCCGCGACTGTAGCCCTAATTCGCATGAGCTGGTGCCGCCGGGAGGTCTCCGCCTGCGCGTTCTTGCCCGCCAACGCGCTGGTGGCGGCGAGATCCGCCGCGACGATGCCGATGGTGTTGTCCTAGTTCCTGTCGGCAACCACGTCCGTGGCATCGGCGAAAAGCACGAAGGACCGGGGCGGAAAGCCCCTGGCGTGGTGTGACGGAGGCAGCGAAGTCAGCCGCAGCCGTCGACGCCGGCAATCTTCGCCCCTGTCATGTCGAGCCAGCCCATCTGGCCCTGGCGATTCTTCACATGCACGTACCAGATGGTCTTCGGGTAGGACACCGCAACGCCTGTTTCGGCGCCGCTGGGCTCCATGTGCGAGCTCTTCGTCTCCACTCGCCAGAACGGCTCCACGTCGCGGAAGACCTTCCCCTTGAACCAGATGTCGAAGCCCGTCTCTCCGTTGAATCGGAGCAGATAGATCCGCTCGCCCTTTCGTGCGCGTTGAATCGGTCCGTACTTCTGATACCCACGGCCTTCGCGAAACTCTGTCGGCGCGGTGACTCGGACGACTCCGGCTTGAACCGTGACGACGTTGCCCGTTTTGGCGACGAACGCCTGTCGGGGCTGAATCTCGAATGCCATGGGAGCCGTCTCGGTGGGCTCCGTCCTGACGACGAGGCGCTCGCGCGCCACCCATTTGTAGCCGTACGTGGAGCACTCCCCGTCAAAGACATTCGCCGTCGTGAACGGCAACTGGGGCCCATTGCTTTCTGGGGCTGCCGCGATGAGCAGCGTCGCTATGAGACTCCACATAGGTCGGTCCCTCTCACTATCCGAGCGCCGCCTTCCCATCTGGCTTGCGCTGAAATCGATAGAGCACGAATCCCACCGCGAGCGCGATGGCACCGGCGATGAGGTTCTCGCGCTCCGCACTCAGCCCGAAGACGACGCACAGCGCGGCGGCGGCGAGGGGAATCACCGGCCCGCCCGGGATGCGGAACGCGTTCGCGGGCGCCTGGAGTTTCCTTCGCAGCACGGGCACCGACAGGGCCGTGCCGAAGTACGTGGCGAGCCGGGCCACCACGGAGAGCGTGGCGAGCACCTCGAACGAGCCGGAGAACGCCAGGGGCAGCGCGATGGCCGTCTGCGTGAGGATGGTGACCGTTGGCGTGCGGTAGCGCGGATGCAGGGTGGCGAGCGCAGCGGGGCCAAAGCCATCCTGCGCAAGCGCGTACAGGTAGCGCGGTCCTGCGAGCACGGTGTTGCTGTTGGTCCCCAGGATGGACAGCACCCCGCCCACGGTCATGAGGAGCCCACCCCAAGCCCCGAGGAACCGCGCCGCGGCGTTGGCGAGCGGCGTCTGCGCGTCCGCGACCCCGGGCAACGTGCCCAGCGCCACCCACTGCACCGCCGTGTAGATGACCGTGACAATGCCTATCTGCATGATGAGAGCGAAGGGCACATCGCGGCGTGGGTTCTTGAACTCGCCCGCCGGAGCCGCCGTGTTCTCGAAGCCGGCATAGGCGAACAGCAGCAGCAGCACCGCGGATCCCAGGTTGCCTCCCTCCTTGGGAGCCACCGACATCGCCAGTGGCACGGACACGGAGAAGAGGCCCACGGCGATGAACACCAGCAGTGGCACCGTCTTGGTGACGGCGAGGAACACCGCGGTGCGAGCGCCGCCCTTCACGCCCACGACATTGATGGCGGTGAGCGCGAGCAGGGGCACGGCGATGGCCAATCCCTGTCCCAGGCCCGAGTTCGCCGCTGGCCACAGGAAGCCCAGCGCGCGGGAGAAGCCAACGGACAACGAGGCCACGGACGAGACGCGGGCCAGCCACGTCATCCATCCGACCTGGAACCCCACCCGTTCCCCAAAGGCTTCGCGCGTATAGAGATAGGCGCTGCCGGGCTTGTCGAAGTAGCTGGCTGCCTCCGCGAAGCAGAGCACGAGCAGCAGCACCGCCAACCCCGCGAGCACGACGGCGCCTGTGCTGGCCGAGCCCAGGTTCGCCGCGGCCGCCGCGGGTAGCAGGTAGACACCGCTGCCAATCACATCGTTGATGGAGAACCCGACGATTTCCCAGCGCGATACCGCGCGCCGCATGCCCGGCTCATGTGGTGGCGAATGGGGTCCGGTGGTCATGGATGGAAGCGAGAGGGGACCCCACTGGAGCACAGTTGCTGTGAGCTCGCGAATTCCGGCTCCGGAGAGCTGGCGCGGAGGGGGGCGGGGCGTCACGATGGTGCAGGGGCCGCGCATCCTCGCGCGGTGTCCCATTCCGTCAGGAGGCACACCATGGCCGACGCGAAGGTCTCCATCACCTACTGTACCGCTTGAGGCTACCTGCCCAGGGCCACCCGTGCGGCGGCCGTACTGAAGGATGAGTTGGAAGTGGATGTGGAACTGAAGAAGGGCGGGTCGGGGGTCTTTGAAGTAGCGGTGGACGGGAAGGTCGTCATCAAGAAGACCGGCCTGGCGTTCCCCACCGAGCAGGAGGTGGTGGACGCGGTGTTCCGCGCCCTGAACCCCTGACGTCGATGGCTTTACCGCCCGCTCTGTCCTTAAGGAGCGGGCGAACGAAGCCTTCACAGGGGCAGCCGTTGCAGGGCCTCCGCGAGGCGGATGTGCCCCTGGAATGCGCCGCCGCCCTGAGGCGTCTCGCCGTTTTCAATGGCGTGGGCGAAGCGCACGCCGGCGTCCGCCTCCAGCCGTTCGAAGAGGCCCTGGAGCTTGGGGTAGTCGCGGCGGTCCAGCACCTCGTGGTACCGGGTCCACCGGGCGATGCCGATGAAGTAGGCGTCCGCCAGCGTGCGATGGTCGCACAGAAGCCATGGTGTGTCGCCCATCAATGCCTCCAGGTTCGCATGTGCGGAGACCACCTTGCGGGCCCCGAGGTTGCGCAGCGCCTGTCTTTCGGACTCCGGCAGCCCGGCGTGCTCGAGCGCGTACCAGAGCGGCGAGAAGGCGCTGAAGAAGGTGGTGTTCAGGTACGCGAGCATCTGGTTCAACCGGTCGAAGTCCTTGATGAGCGCCACGGCCACTCCCTGGCGGCTGCGCGGGCGGGCGGGGGAGACGATCTCCGTGACGCCGCGGGCACGCATGTCCGCCGACGAGTCGCGGGTGCTCTTGAGGGCGGCCGCGGCCGGGCTGGGCGTTGTCTGTCTGCCGGAGACGTTCACCCGCGTGGACGTGGAGGCCGGGAGGCTGGTGCGCGTGCTTCCCGCCTGGACCGCGGGCGCGGTGACGACGACGATTCTGACGCCACACCGCAGGGGCCAGCTGCCCGCCGTGCGCGCCGTCATCGACTTCCTGATGGAGGGCGCCCAAGAGGCGTGAGCGTCTCCGGGGCGCTCCATAACCACCTGTTCCGACAAGGGATTTCGTCGGAATGGGGGCGCGACCTCCTCAATGAGGTTCAGACCGTGGCGCTCGCTCGCGGAGCAGCGCTTCCGGGGTTGTCGATGTGAGCCGGGTACACTTCGGGTGCGGTACCCCCCTCACGGAGGAAACATGCGAACGCTGGTACTCGGTGGTCTGTTGTCGGCGGCGTTGATGGCGGTGGGCTGTGGTGGTCCGGTGGAGCAGGAGGAGTCCCTGGACCTGGGCACGCAGAAGGCGCCACTTCCGGACTGTTCGATCAGCCCGGACAACCTGCGCAACTACTACAGCGACCCCGGCCACACGAACCTGATCGGCCAGTTCGGCTGCTGCTCCGGTGGTCTGTACAACTGGGGCATCAAGTCATCGCAGTACATCGACTTCAACGCCTCGTGCTAGCTGTTGGGCCAGGCCTCTGTGCCTGAGTTCCCGAGTGGCTTTCCATGCGGAAGCTGGGAAGCCGCCGGTCCGTCCGGCATCCGGGTCGGCCGCATCCACGCTCAACTCCTTGCGTCGCACCACGAGCCCAAGCCTCGCTGGTGTGTCCTTCATGCGCATTCACATCCGTCATGACGGCCTCCCCCTCTGCGCCGCCCCAAGCGCCTTGCAAGGTGGGAAGGGGACGCGGGGATTCTGCTGAGGAAGTGTGGAGCGGATGACGGTTCAGGACTGCGCCGTGGAGCGCGGAAGCCGGGTGGTATCCTGCGCGTCCATGGACCTGCGAATCGTGCTCGGCGTCGCGCTGATGCTGGTGTCGCCGGCCTGGAGCCAGCCGGCGGTTGCACCCGCGCCGGACTTCCAGGCCCGGATGTCCGCCGCATCCCAGTCCTATGAGGACCTCGACTACGAACACGCGCTCGAACAGCTCGGCGCGGCGAAGGCCGTGGCTCGCGATGACGGGGAGCGGAGCCGGGTGGCCGTCCTCCGGGGCATCGTGCTCGCGGACCTGGGACGCCGGCGGGAGTCGTTGTCTGCCTTCAAGGAGGGGCTGTCGCTCGCGCCCGACGCGACGCTTCCGGTGAAGGTGTCCCCCAAGGTGTCGCGCGACTTCGAGGACGTGCGCCGCAACGTGCAGCGGGAACTGGCGCGCAGTCCCCGGCCGCCGCAGGACGCGCCGGTGGCGATGACGGAGGCCCGGCCCGAGGCGGCTCCTGATTTCGTTCCGGTCCCGGCACGGGAGGAGGTGCGCACGACGCGTTCGGTGCCGGTGCTGCCGCTGGCGTTATTGGGAGGCGGCGTGGTGCTCGGAGGCATTGGGAGCGTCGTGGGCCTCCAGTCTCGGAGCAACGTGAACGCCGCGCGTGATGATGCGTTCCACAGCGATAGGGGTGATCACCTGGACACCGCGCGGGGACAGGCGGTCGCGGCCAACATCCTGTTCGGCGCGGCCGTCACTGCCGCGACTGGAGCCGTTGTCACCTGGTTCCTTTCGGGTGACCCGGCGTCGACGAGGACGGAGGTCTCTCCATGAAGCGCGCCTGGGTCGTGGGGTTCGGACTGCTCAGCATCACGTGCACGGTGCCCGACATCGAAGAGCTCGAGGCGGAGCGCCCCAGTGGTTGTGATGCAAGCCACCCGTGCGATGTCGAGGTGAGGCTGACCTACGACGGCTTCCATCCGGGGTGCGTCACGCTGCGGGTGGTGGACGCGGAGGACGCCTCCCGGACCTTCGAGCTTCCGGTGCCCAAGGGAGCAGGGGAGGTGGGCTTCATCCGCCGGGCCGGCTGGAGCGAGGCGGTGAAGGTGACAGCCTCCGCGCGCGAGCGCTCCTGCACGGGCCAGGAGGTGGCCACCGCGTCCGCGCAGGTGAAGCTCCTCGATGAGGACACCGCCAGCGTCGGGCTGACGTTGAGCGCACTGGATGAAGACGGGGATGGCTACGTGAGCACCGCCACGCGGGGCACGGATTGTGATGACCACTCCGTCTCCATCTCCCCGGGCGTGGAGGAGCGCTGCGACTTCCTGGACAACAACTGTGACGGCCGCGCGGATCCGGTGCCCGTCTGTGACGGCGTCGATTGGCGGACGACCGGGACGGTCCCGCGCGCACGCTTCCAGGCCGTGGCGCCCCATGCGCGAGGTCAGGCCTGGATGGTGGGCGACAGCAACGACGTCATCGCCCACGTCCGGCACGAGGCCGACGGTGGCTTCGACACGCAGGTGTTCACCGACTGCCACGGCGCGTGGTCCGCCGCGTGGGCACGGCCAGGTGATGGGCGTGTGTTCATGGGCTCGTGGGAGGGGCAGCTCGCCACACGGACGCTGGCCACATGGGAGCCCTGCACGGTGACGTCCTTCGATGGAGGCGGCGCGGCCATCCTGGACATCGTGGGCTTCGACGTGGATGGCGGCACGACGCTCTACGCGGTGAGCGAGGCGGGCGACATCCTCCGTTGGGACCATCCAGCGGAGCCTCGGCGGGTGGAGCACGTGGACGCGGATCTCCGCTCCATCCATGGCCTTGACCCGACGACGTTGATCGCCGTGGGTACCACGGGCGACCAGCCCGTCGCGTACCGCTTCAACGCGGACGGAGGCCCGTGGCTGCGGGAGACGCTGCCGCAAGCGTCCCAGGGGCAGGTGGCTCTGCAGACCGTGCACGTCGTGTCGCCGGGCCTGGCCTATGCCGCGGGTGACCGGGGGCTGTTCCTGGAGCGCGCGCGAGGCACCTGGAGGACGAAGCCGTCGTATCCCATCTTCGAGGACGGTGGCGTCGCACCGGGTGTCCTCGACGTGGTGGCCTTCGGGCAGGGCATCGTCTTCGCGCGCTTGGAGTCGGATGACATCGTGCGCTTCGACGGCGCGGCGTGGCAGGACTTCCGCTTCGGCACCCAGGGCTTCACGAGCCTCGACGCGCTGACGTCGGACGAGCTGTGGAGCGCGGCCATCGATGGAACCGGGTTCTACTGGGGGCCCTGGGCTCCGTGAGCTGTCAGAACGACGGCAGGTCCGAAGCCAGATGGGACGACAGCCCCCCGTCCATCACCAGCGCGCTTCCGTTGACGTAGCCGCCGAGGGGCCCGACGAGGAAGGAGACCATGCCCGCAACCTCCTCCGGCGTGCCGAAGCGCTTCACGGGGATGCGCTCCAGCAGCCGCTGGCGTGACGCGGCGGGCGCATTCGCCAGCATCTCGGTCTCGATGTAGCCGGGACAGAGCGCGTTGCAGGTGATGCCATACGCTCCCCACTCCGCGGCGATGGCCTTCGAATAGCCCACCAGCGCGTGCTTGGTGGCCGCGTAGGTGGACGATTGGGCTCCGCCGAAGAGCCCCATGATGGACGCGATGTTCACGATGCGCCCATGGGCTTGCGTCTTCATCCGGGGCAGCGCCCACTGACACAGGTTGCGCACGCCCTCCACGTTCACGCCGAACAGCTGATCCCACTCGGCGACGCTCACCTCGTCCGCGCGGTGGAACGGCCCCCCCATGCCCGCGTTGTTCACGAGCACCCGTGGCGCGCAGACCTCCGCCTCGAGCTGGTCCAGCGCGGACGTCACATCGTCGCGCTTCGTGACGTCGCAGACCCGGGGCCAGGCACGGCCTCCGGCGTCGACCACCTGCTTGCGGAGCCGCTCCAGCGCCGCCGCGTCGCGGGACAGCAGCGCCACCTCGAACCCGTTCCGGGCCAGCTCCGTGGCGATGGCGGCACCAATGCCCCGGCTGGCTCCGGTGACGACGGCGACGGGACGCTTCGTCTGCGTTTGCATCAGAGCACCCCCTGGGGCGGCACGAGGCGCACCTCGTCGACGCGCACGTTCAGCGGCTTGATGGCGACCTCCCAGATGCATTGGGCCACGTCCTCCACGGAGAGCATGTCCGCGGGACTGAACTCCGGCCGGGACTTCCAGAAGGACGTGTAGACGGCCCCCAGGGACAGCAGGGTGGCGCGGATTCCGAACGCCTTGCCTTCCTCGTTCAGCACGCCCGTCAGCCCCCGGACCCCATGCTTGCTCGCGGCGTACGCCCCGTTCATGGGCAGCGTGAGATGGTCGCTCACGGAGCCGATGTGGATGAGCCGGCCACCGCCCCGGGACTTCATCCGCCGGAAGGCCTCGCGCGCGCACAGGAAGGTGCCCGTGAGATTCACATCGAGCGTCCGGCTCCAGTCCTCCAGCGACGTCTCGTGCAGGGGCGTGAAGACCCCGACGCCCGTGCAGTTGATCAGCACGGAGACGGGCCCCAGCGCTGCCTCCGCCTTGTCGAACATCGACAGCACGGAGTCCTCGCGGGTGACATCCACGTGCAGGGTGTCGGGCGTCTCCAGCGTCACGTCATTCGCGGAGCACACCACGCGCAGGCCCTCCGCGCGCAGCTTCCGGGTGACGGCGCTCCCGATGTCGCCCGTGCCTCCAACGACGATGACGTTCCGCATGCTCCAGCGCCGTGCCTTTCCCGCGGGCGCAGGCCCACGCGGATCGCGCGCAAGCTAGTACGGATGGGCCTCCGAGTTGGAGCCGGACCGCGCGGTCACGCTCGCGTAGGAGAGGGACAAGGCCTGCCGGCCACCTTCCCGGCTCCCGTGCAGGCGGACCTCGGTCGCGGACAGATGCCATTGGGTGAGCAGGGTGTACTGCCAGGCGTCCCGGTGCGCGCCCTCGACACCCATCCATGCCTGGTCGTTCAACTGCGCCAGGTACGCGTCGTCCGGAGGACGCCGCTCCTGCACGGCCTGGATGGTCTCGAGGGTGAAGGCAAGCGCCGTCAGCGTGCTCGCCACGGCCTGCCGATGGGCCGCTTCCGCCGCCGAGTCGTGCGCCTCCTGCGGCGCGCCAAACTGCGCCTGGAGCGTGCTCGCGAGATCACGGTAGGCCTCGCGGAGATCTCCAGGGGCGCCCAGGTGGAGGGTCACCGCCGCGAGCTCCTCCTGGGCGAAGGAGAAGCGGATCACCGCAGGCATGCCCCAGCGCATCGACTGGACTTCGAGCCCGCCGCCCTCCACGGGGACCGCCCCGGGATACTGCGCGCGCACCTCGTCGGGGCTCATGCTCCAGCGGGTCTCCTCGAAGCCTGTCGCGGCGGTGCGCAGACTCCGCTGGTACGCCTCGCGGATGGCGTCGCGCCGTGTCGCCCGTTGCGCGTGCTGCGGGTTCTCACAGCCAAAGGCCAGCAGACACAGCGGGAGGAGGGCGGCGAACGTCCTGCGCATGGGGCTCCTTTCGACGAAACGTCCCCAGGACGTGGCCCCGGATTCTTTATTCAAAGTGTGCGGGGGGGCAGGGGGTGGCCAGGCCCAGGGGTCGTCTCGGAACCGGGCCCACCATGCGCACGCTGCTGGGAGGCCGACTCAGGGCCTACCCTCTGGAGTACGCCCTGGAGAGACAGCGAGCTTCGGCGCCCCCTGCGTCGAGCGCCTGCCCGGGAGTTCGCATGGAGCACCTCCTCACCCACGCCGAACAGCCTGCGGCAGCGCACCCTGCCTGGCGTGTAAGCCGGACCTGGCCCCACGGCATCCGCTACACCCTGCCAGGGGCCTGGGTCGCGCTGCTCTTCGCCTGTCTGGCATTCACGCCGTCCCTGCTGCCGCGCAGCGGACCCTTCCAGGGATTCGTCAGCGGAGTCAGCGCGGCCATGGGCTATGGGCTGGGATGCCTGGGCGCCTGGCTCTGGCGGGAGTTCGCGGACCGGCCCGCCAGGGCACCCCGCCGGCGCGCGTGGCAAGCCTTCGCCGTGACGGCGTGCGTGGCGATGCTCGTATCGCTGCTGCTCGGCTGGCATTGGCAGCACCGCCTCCGGGAGCTCATGGGCATGCCCTCGCCAGGTCGCGCGGGATACCTGGTGGCTCCCTTCGTCGCGGCAATCGTCTTCGTCCTGCTCGTCGCCGCGGGACGCGGCCTGCGGGTGATGACGCGCGCGCTGGCCCGGGGGCTCGCGAAGTACATGGGCCCCCGCGCGGCCCGGGCGATGAGCGGACTGGCCGTCGTGGTGCTCACCGCGCTGGTGGCCAGCGGGGTGCTGTGGAACGGGCTCATCCGCTCCGCGGACCGCACGCTGGAGGTGCAGGACCGGATGACGGATGAGGGCGTGGTCGCACCCCGTACCGCGCTGCGCTCCGGTGGCCCGGGCTCGATGATCCCCTGGGAGTCCCTGGGACGGGAGGGGCGCAACTTCATCGGACGGGGGCCCTCGGTCCAAGAACTCTCCCGGTTCCACGGCACGGCGGTGCAGGAGCCGATCCGCGCGTACGCGGGCTTCGACTCCGCGAAGGATGCGGAGGGCCGCGCCGCGCTCGCCGTCGACGACCTGGAGCGGGCCGGTGGCTTCGACCGCGCGTACCTGTTGGTGGTGACGACCACGGGCAGTGGCTGGGTGGTGCCGGAGGCCGTGGACGCCTTCGAGTACATCACGCGTGGCGACTCCGCGATCGTCGCCATGCAGTACTCGCATCTGTGGTCCTGGCTCTCCGTCCTGGTGGATCAAGAGCGGGCCCGCGAGTCAGGCCGGGCGCTGTTCGACGAAGTCTATGAGCGCTGGTCGCGGCGTCCTCCCGGCCAGCGCCCGAAGTTGCTCGTGTTCGGTGAGAGCCTGGGCTCCTACGGCGGCGAGAGCGCGTTCAGCGGCGAGCGGGACCTGGCCAACCGCACAGACGGAGTGCTCTTCGTGGGGCCGCCGAACTTCAACACGCTGTATCGCCTGTTCACCGACCACCGGGACCCGGGCAGCCCAGAGGTGGAGCCCATCTACAGAAATGGCCGCATCGTCCGCTTCAGCCGCCGGCCGGGGAGCGACATCCCGCCCTCGGACGCGCCGTGGGGCGGCTCCCGCGTGCTGTACCTGATCCACCCGTCCGACCCCATCATCTGGTGGAGTCCCCGGCTCCTGGTGCAGCGGCCGGACTGGCTGCGCGAGCCGCGAGGCGAGGACGTCCTGGGCCAGATGGTGTGGATCCCCTTCGTGACCTTCTGGCAGGTGACGGCGGACCTGCCCCTGGGGATGGAGGTGCCCGCCGGCCACGGCCACGTCTACACCGCCGAGCACGTGGACGGATGGGTCGCGCTGCTGCGACCCGAGGGCTGGAGCGCGGATCAGACGGCCCGGCTCCGAAACCTCCTCCTCACGCGTTGAGGCCGCCGGGACTCCCTGGCCGTCGCCGGTGTCACGGCCGGGGCGGGACGCACTTCGTTTCAAACACGCGGAGCATCCGCTGGAACTCCTGGCGCAGCTCTTCCGAGGCCAATTCGTGGAGCATGTCGCGCGAACGCTTCCCCATGGCCACGTCCCAGATGGAAGTCCAGCGCCGCCTGCGTGTGCAGGATGCCCGGGTCACCCGGCTGCAGCCCGTCAACAGCGCCAACGCAAGCCCCAGGAGCCCCCAACGCAAGAACCTGGAGGCGGCTTCTGACATACCCGGCGGCTGAAAGGACAGGGCCCCCGGCATGGCGGAAGGGGGGCGTCCCACCCCCCGGAGTGGCGGCAAAACCGTCCCCGCGCCGCGCTGAATCATCAGTGAATCCAGGCACTTCAATCCACTCGAGGGGCCCCGTAGGTCCTGGTCGGCTCCTTTGAGCCCCTCCCATGCGGGAACCCCCGGGTGGGCCCTCCCTCCCGAGGATCCGCCCGAGGAGGCTCCCCGCTTGCCCTGAAATCACGTATAGGCCCTCCGCACATTTCGCGCGGCACGCGAGCGCCCCGCAGGGCGAGCGGTCAGTGGCCCCCGGGACTGCTCTGGAGGAACGGATGGAGTTGTCGAGTCTCGAATCGGATTTTTGGGCAATTGCCCCGAGCGTCATCGGCGCCGTGGGCCTGCTCTTCGCTGCGTTCTTCTACTTCCGCGTCAAGGGACTGCCTGACGGCGACGCGACCATGAACCGCATCGCGGGCTACATCCGCGAAGGCGCCATGGCGTTCCTGGTCCGCGAGTACAAGGTGCTCGCGGTCTACTGCGTGGTCGTCGCGATCCTCATCGGACTGGCGCTGGGCCCCATCGCGAGCGCGAGCTTCGTGTCGGGCGCGTTCCTGTCGCTGCTCGCGGGCTACATCGGCATGAAGGCCGCCACGTTCGCCAACGTGCGCACCGCGCAGGCCGCGCGCACCGGCTCCAAGCCGAACGCGCTGCTGGTCGCGCTGGATGGCGGCGCCGTGATGGGCCTCGCCGTCGCCGGCCTGGGCCTCGTCGGCATGGGCGTCGTCTACTTCGTGTTCCGGGGCCACCCGTCGCTGTCCCCCATCCTCCACTCGTTCGCCGTGGGCGCCAGCTCCATCGCGCTCTTCGCGCGCGTGGGCGGCGGCATCTACACCAAGGCCGCGGACGTGGGCTCGGACATCGCCGGCAAGGTCATCGAGAACATCCCCGAGGACGACCCGCGCAACCCCGGCGTCATCGCGGACAACGTGGGTGACAACGTGGGCGACGTGGCCGGCATGGGCGCGGACATCTACGAGTCCATGGTGGCCGCCATCGTCGCCGCCATGGCCATCGCGCTGACCGCCAACGCGACGGAGCTCTCCCGCCTGGTGGCGGACGCGGCCGGTACGGCGAACGCGAAGATCGCGGGCGTGGTGCTCCCCCTGGCGCTGTCCGCCATCGGCCTGCTGGTCAGCCTGCTGAGCATCTTCATCGCGCGCGCGCTCAAGAACATGAACCCCGCGCAGGTGCTGCGCAGCGCGCTGATCATGCCGCCGGTCATCCTGTCCGCCCTGTCGTTCGTGCTGATGAACGTGTTCGGCCTGTCCCAGTCCATCACGGTGGCGCTGGCCGCGGGCGCCTTCGGCGGCGCCATCATCGGGCTCGTCACGGACTACTACACGTCCTCCACGCCGGTGCAGCGCATCGCGGAGTCCTCCATCACGGGCGCCGGCACCAACCTCATCCGCGGCCTCGCCGTCGGCATGGAGTCGGTGGGCATCTCCATGGCGACCATCGCCCTGGTGGCCTACATCGCGGACCGCGCGCTCGGCCTGTACGGCATCGCGCTGTCGGCGGTGGGCATGCTGGGTGGTACCGCGGTGGTCATGACGGTGGACGCGTACGGCCCCATCTCCGACAACGCGGGCGGCATCTCCGAGATGTCCGGCCTGGGCCCGGACGTGCGCGCCATCACGGACGAACTGGACGCGGTGGGCAACACCACGGCGGCCATCGGCAAGGGCTTCGCCATCGGCTCGGCGACCCTCACGGTCATCGCGCTTTTCTCCGCGTTCAACCTGGAGGTCAACCACACGCGTCTGGCCAACGGCCTGGCGGAGATGAGCCTGGAGCTGACCAACCCGAACGTCATCGTGGGCCTCCTGCTGGGCTCCATCCTCCCGTTCCTGGTGGGCGCTTCCACCATGCTCGCCGTGGGCCGCGCCGCCGGCGCCATCGTGGAGGAGATTGGCCGCCAGTTCCGCGAGATCCCCGGCCTGATGGAGCTCAAGGCCGAGCCGGACCCCAAGAAGATTGTCGACATCTCCACCAAGAGCGCCCTGCGCGAGATGATCTTCCCGGGCATCGTCGCCATCGTCGCGCCGCCGCTCGTGGGCTACCTGCTGGGCCCCGGCGCGCTCGCCGGTCTGCTGGCCGGCGCGCTCGTCGTCGGTGCCACCATGGCCCTCTACATGGCCAACGCGGGTGGTGCGTGGGACAACGCCAAGAAGTTCATCGAGAAGGGCAAGCTGCCGGGGCACGCCAAGGGCTCGGCCGTCCACAAGGCCGCCGTCGTCGGCGACATGGTGGGCGACCCCTTCAAGGACACGTCGGGCCCCGGCGTGGCCATCCTCATCAAGGTCATGAGCGTCGTGTCGCTGCTCGTGGCCTCGCTCATCGCGCTGCGGTGAGTTGAGCCCCGGGGTGCGGCGCCCGATGGGTCAGGCGCCGCACCGCGGGTGTCGCAGGGCAGGCATCCGGCCGGGCGCTGTCGGGCTGGATCAAGGGCAGTGGGCGAGCGCGTGCTTACCCTTCCAGCAGAAGCATCACCTTCGTTCTTCTGCCAGTGAGGGTCCCATGTTCCTGGAGCTGTCCCCGCAGCAGATCCATCTCCTCCACGCTTCCCTGGCTGAAAGCATCGATGCGCTGCGGGACGAGATCGTCCACACCGACAAGCGCGAGTTGCGTGAAGAGTTGAAGCTCAAGCTCGACCGGCTGCTGGGCCTGCAACGTCAGGTGGAAGCCGGGATGTTCGCGGAGCAGCCGGCCTTCTGAGCCAGGGCCTTTCCGGTCCCCAGGCGGGCAGCCTGGAGGCCGGGGCCGTCAGCGCGGAACCGGCGCGGGCTTGCCCTCGATGGCGTGCCCCCGGGTGCCGGCGGTCCACTCCTCCCAGACATTGAACGACTTCATCTGCGCGCCCAGGTCGGTGTCGCGGATGAGCGCCTCCACCTCCGCACGGCTCTGGCGGGGCAGGGTCTCCTCCATGGTGGCGAAGCCCCACGCGAGCGCGCCCACCACGGCCGCGTTGGCGCGCAGCGTGCGCGCGTCGCACTGTTCGAACTCGTCCGAGCGCGCGTGGTAGTTGGGCCCATAGGTGGCCGGCTCCTGGTTGGCGATGAGGTTGGCCACGCCGTGCATCATGAAGTCGAAGTTGTCCGTGCCCACCACCGGCACGTCCACCTGGGTGAAGGGCCCCATCCCCGCCACCGGCTTCAGCGCCCGGTCCACCAGCGGCACCAGCGCTGGCCGGCCATTGGTGTAGAAGCCGGTGATGCGCCCGCAGCCGATGTCCACCGACAGCGCCAGGGTGTGCCGGTCCAGCTCCGCCGCGTGCGTGCGCGTGTAGCCGGCCGAGCCATACATGCCCTGCTCCTCGCCGCTCCACAGCGCGAAGCGCACCGTGCGCGCGGGCTTCAGGCCCAGGCGCTGCATCTGCCGCGCGAGGTCGAGGAGCATCGCGACGTTGGCGCCGTTGTCCAGCGCACCGCCGCCCAGGTCCCAGCTGTCCAGGTGCGCGCCCAGCACGATGACCTGCTCCGGATGCGTGGTGCCGCGAATCTCACCGATGACGTTGCGTGACTCGTAGGGGCCGCCCGTCCTCAGGTCCAGCGCGGCGGTGAGCGTGAGGGCCTTGCCGGCGCGCAGCAGCCGCAGCGCGCGCTTCGCGCCGTCGCGCTCCATCACCAGCATGGGGCGGGTGTTCCGGGGGCCCACGGAGACGCTGTGCCGGTAGAGCTGGTTGCCGGGACGGCTGCCCATGTAGACGACGCCGGCCACGCCCGCGGCGAACGCGCGGGATTCGATCTCCGTCGCCACGTCGTACTCGCGGAAGAGCCCGTCGACGTCCTTGAGCTCGTCCGTCTCCACCAGCATGAAGGCGCCCCGGGCCTTCGGCCCCAGGCGCTGGAAGTCCGCCGGGGTGCCGCGGCCGGCGTCCAGCAGCGGCGCGGTGAGGCCGCCCTTGGGCGTGGCGGTGGAGAAGGGCATCGCGGCCACGCGCGGGGCGAAGCGTACGCCCGGGCCCTGCACGGACGCGGTGGCGCCACGCTCCAGCCACAGCGCGGGCATGGGGAAGGCCTCCGTGCGCGCCGTCACGCCCGCGGCGCGGAAGCGCTCCAGCGCCCACTCCACGGCGCGCTGGTTGGCCTCGGAGCCCGTGGGCCTCCCGCCCACCTCGTCCACCAGCGAGCGCAGGTCTTCGAGCATGGGCGTGCCTCCGAGCACGGTCCCCACGAGCAGCGCGGCCTCGCGCTCGCTCGCGGAAGGAGGCGCCTCCTGGGCCCTGGAGGGTGCCGGAAGGGTCAGCGCGAGGGACAGCGCCGCGAGGCGGATCAGCGGACGGGCAGGGGACATGCGGGGCTCACCGGGGGCGGAGGACGGTGCAAGCATTCCCGTCCCAGCCACACCCCGGCAAGCGAGAGTCCCTGCTTCAGGAAACCTCAGGCCCGTCGGATCCGCGGCGAGCTGTTCCAGGGCCTCAGCGCATCTTGAGCACCACGCGGAAGCGGGCCTTGTTGCTCATCATCCGCGCATAGGCCTCCGCGGCGCGGTCCAGCGGGAACACCTCGTTGCGCGAACGCACCCCCGCGAGCGCACTGAAGGCCATGGTCTCCTGCGAGTCCTGCGGAACCCCGCTGGGCCAGCCCTGGATGCGCGTGCGCTTCGAGATCATGGACAGACTGCTGACGGGGATGGGTTCCGAGCCCGCGCCCAGAAGCAGCAGGGTTCCATTGCGTCCCAGGCCTCCGAGCAGCTCGCCCGCGAGGCTGCTGCTCGACGCGGTCATCATGATGACGCGCGCGCCCCCGAGCTTCTGGAGTGCCTCGGCTGGAGAGCCCTTCTCTGTATCGATGTACTCGTGCGCGCCCAGCTCCATCGCGAGGGCCCGCTTGTCCGCGCCGCGCGAGATGGCGGCGGTGCGGTAGCCGAACTTGCGGGCATATTGGATGGCCAGGTGGCCCAGGCCACCAATGCCTTGCACCGCGACCAGGTCGCCCGGCCGCGCCCCCATGTTGCGCAGGGAGTTGTACGTGGTGACGCCCGCGCAGAGCAGGGGCGCGGCATCCTCGGAGCTCATCCCCTCCGGGACCCGGGCCAGCGCCTCCTGGGGCGCGACGAGGTACTCCGCGTAGCCGCCGTCGTAGCTGATGCCGCAGATCTGCTGCTTCTCACAGGTGATGAAGTCCCCGCTGCGGCACGCGACACACTGGCCGCAGTGTCCTCCGTGCCAGCCCACGCCGACGTGTTGTCCTTCCTTCCAGGCCGTCACGCCGGGGCCCACGCGGTCGATGCGGCCCACCACCTCGTGGCCCGGTACCCGCGGGTACTGGATGGGCATCCAGCCTTCCTTGGTGATGGCATCACTGTGGCAGACGCCACAGGCCTCGACCGCGAGCCGGACCTGCCCGGGGCCGGGCTCGGGGACCTCACGCTCGACCACCTCGAGCGGCCCGCCCGCCTTCTGCACCTGCGCTGCTTTCATCTTCCTGGCCATGGCGCCTCCTTCGGAGGGAGGGATGGGGATGACGCAGTGCGGGCGCACCTGGAGTGAGAAGGGACGCCAGGCCGCTCAACGGACGATGGGACGGGCGTCGGCTGTCCCGGCCTTCCTGACGCCAGTCGGGGATGACTGTTCCTGCCAGAGTCCTGGCATGTCCCCTCCAGACAGGCCGCCAGCTCCGCCGGACGGCCTTGCGTGCAGGGCGACTTCGACAAGGATGGCCCGCCGGATTACGCGTCCCCCGGCAAGGGCTATTCGTGCAACGGCTCCGTGCGGTGCTCTTCACCAGGAGTGGGAAGGTCCGGGAGGTGCTCGCCCTCCCGCGCGAGGTGCGCTGCCTCCAGCTCTACCCGCCGCGCTCGAAGCCGGGCCCCTACGGCGAGCCCAAGACCGCGCGGCAGGGACTGGTGGACTGGGGCGAGGGCAACGCCACCCGGGTCTACCTGTTCAACGCAAGGAAGTGGCGGATGTCCAGCCACTTCCCTGAATAGGAGGCCTCTCGCCTACCGGACCGACTTCTTCCCGACGGCGGGCTTCACGGCGGACGCCTTCGTGGGGGAGCCCTTCACGGGCGTCGCCTTCGCGGGCACCACCTTGGCGGGGGCCGCCTTCGCGAGGGTGGGGTTCCGCCTGGCGGCCAGCTCGGGGATCAACAGCAGCTCGATGCGGCGGTTGCGCGCGCGGCCCTGTGGCGAGGCATTGGCCGCCAGCGGCCGTGTGTCGCCGTAGCCCGCCGCGAGCATGCGCTTCGCGGGCACGCCGGCCTTCTCCTGGAGGAAGCGCACCACGTTGACGGCGCGAGCGACGGACAGCTCCCAGTTGGTGGGGAAGGTGGCCTGGAGCTTCTGCGTGGGCGGCGAGTCGTCCGTGTGGCCCGACACCTGGATGAGCTTGTCATCCACCTTGGCCAGCACGCCGCCCAGCCGCGTGAGGACCTCCTGGCCGCGAGCGCTGATGCTCGCGTCGCCCGAATCGAAGAGGACCTTGTCGACCAGGTCCACCTGGAGCCGGCCGCCGTCCTGGGACAGGCGGATGGCGCCCTCGGCGATCTCCTTCTTCAGCTTGTCCTGGAGGTCCTCGTAGGTGGCCTTGAGCCGCGCCAGCTCCGCCTCCTGCTCCTGCACCGTCTGGCTGAGCTGCTCCTTCTCGGTGCTGAGCTGATCCTTCTCCGTCGTCAGCTTCGCGCGGTCCGCCTCCAGCGCGGCGAGCTTCGCCTCCAGCTGTTGCTTCGCGGCCTCCGCCTCACTGGCCCGGGCAGACGCCGAGGCCGCCTCCGCGTCCGCGCGCGTGGTGCTGCGATGCGACAAATAAAGCACCAGCCCCGCGAGCACCGTCACCAGCGTCGTCACCAGCCAGGGCACCCAGGCCCTTCCACGTTCCTCTTCCATGTCGCGACCTCCGGGGTGGAATCGACGGAGGCCACGCTAGTGAAGGCGCCCGGGTGCGCCTCAAGGCGCCCCGGGTGCGTGCAGGTATCTGGAGGTGCATTGTTTCAACCAGGGCAGCCGGTGTTTCACTGCCCGGGTGTTGTTCTCCAGCGTTACTTCAACGTCGACGTGTCGATGACGAACCGGTACCGGACGTCGGAGGCGAGCACGCGCTCGTAGGCGTCGTTGATCTTGCTGGCGGGGATGACCTCGATGTCCGCGCCGATGTGGTGCTTCGCGCAGAAGTCCAACATCTCCTGCGTCTGCGGGATGCCGCCGATGAGCGACCCCGTGAAGGTGCGGCGGGGCATGAAGAGCGAGAACGCGTTGAGGGAGAGCGGCTCCGGCGGAGCACCCACGGTGACGAGCGCGCCATCCAGCGCCAGCAGCGAGAGGTACGCGTCCAGGTCGATCTTCGCGCTCACGGTGTTCACGATGAGGTCGAACGTGCCGGCGAGCTTCTGGAACGTCTCCGCGTCCTTGGTGGCGTAGTAGTGGTGCGCCCCCAGCCGCAGGCCGTCCTCCTTCTTGCTCAGCGACTGCGACAGGACCGTCACCTCCGCGCCCATCGCGCGAGCCAGCTTCACGGCCATGTGCCCCAGGCCGCCCAGACCCACGATGGCCACCTTCTTGCCGGGGCCCGCGCCCCAGCGGCGCAGCGGCGAGTACGTGGTGATGCCGGCGCACAGGAGCGGCGCGGCGGCGTCGAGCGGGATGCCCTCCGGAATCTTCAGGACGAAGTCCTCGGTCACCACGATGTGCGTGGAGTAGCCGCCCTGGGTGAGCTGGCCGTCCTTCCCGGTTGCGCCGTAGGTCCCGATCATGCCCTTGAGGCAGTGCTGCTCCTCACCCTTGCGGCAGGACGAGCAGTCGCCGCACGAATCCACCATGCAGCCCACGCCCACGCGGTCGCCGACGGCGTGCTTCGTGACCTTGGCGCCGACCCCCGTGACGATGCCGGCGATCTCATGGCCGGGGACGAGCGGGTAGGCGGACTCGCCCCACTCGCCGCGGACGGTGTGGATGTCGGAGTGGCAGATGCCGCAGAACTTGATCTCGATGAGCACGTCGTTCGGGCCCAGCTCACGGCGCTGGATGGCCAGGGGACCGAGCGGAGACGTCGCGGATGTGGCGGCGTAGGCGTTGACGGTAGGCATGAGTCCTCTTTCCAGGAGCAAGGGGGCCGTCGAGCCCCGTTCACGCGAAGAGAGATACGCGACGGACCCGCGGATGACTACGCGCGAAGGAGCCAATAGGCTCTTAACGCGGAGTTAACAATGGGTCCGAAGGCGGTCCTCGCGAATGACAACGGCGCCCTTCACGCAGTTGCAGGTGTTCCTCGTCGTGGCCCGGCTGCGCAGCTTCAGCGGCGCGGCGCGCGAGCTGGGCGTGTCCACGGCCGCGGTGAGTCAGGCGGTGCGGCAGCTGGAGGAACAGCTGCACGTGGTGCTGCTCACGCGAACGACCCGCAGCGTGTCGCTGACGGACACGGGCCGGCGGCTCCTGGAGGGAGCGGGCCCGGCGGTGGGCCAGACGCTCGCCACGCTCCGCGAGGTGTCCGCGCAGCCGGGAGAGGCGGTGGGCCAGGTGCGCCTGACGGTGCTGACGGCGGCGGTGCCCTACGTCATCACGCCGGTGGTCCCCACGTTCCGTGCGCGCCATCCCAGGATCGAGGTGGAGGTCGCCGTCGAGGACCGCTTCGTGGACATCGTGGCTGAGGGCTACGACGCGGGCGTGCGGCTGAGCGAGTCCATCCAGCGCGACATGGTGCAGGTGCGGCTCACCGACGCGTTCCGCTTCGTGGTGGTGGGCTCACCCGGCTACCTCGCGCGCCATGGCACGCCCCAGCGTCCCGAGGACCTGTTGAAGCATGAGTGCATCACCTTCCGTTCGCAGACGACCGGGACGCTGTACCCGTGGGAGCTGGAGCGGGGACGCAAGAGCTGGCGCGTGCCCGTGCGCGGAGGCGTCGTCACCAATGACATCCATCTGCCGGCCGCCCTGGCGGAAGCGGATGTGGGGCTGGCGTACGCCTTCGAGCCCGCGGTGGAGGAGCGGCTGCGCACCGGGAAGCTCGTGCGGGTGCTGGAAGCCTATGCGCCCACGGTCCCTGGCTTCTTTCTCTACCATCCCAGCCGTGCGCAGCGATCCACGCCGCTGCGGCTCTTCGTCGAAGCGGCGCGGGAGCTGGCGGCCAAGGGGGTGTGACGAGGACCTCAGCGGCCGGTCAATTTCTCCAGGTGCTCGGGGTAACGAGCCCCCTGCGCCGTGAGCTTCGCGGCGGCGGCGTCGATTTCGCCGACGTCGTCCGCGGTCAGCTCCACCTGGGCCGCGCCGAGGTTCTCCTCCAGCCGGTTCAACTTCGTGGTGCCCGGGATGGGGACCATCCAAGGCTTCTGCGCCAGGACCCACGCCAGCGCGAGCTGGGCCTGGGTCACGCGTTTCCGGGCGGCAACGGTGCCCAGCAGGTCCACGAAGGCCTGGTTCGCCTTGCGCGCCTCCGGCGTGAAGCGCGGAAGGATGTTGCGGAAGTCGTTTTTGTCGAGCTGGGAGGACTCCGGCAACTTCCCCGTCAGGAAGCCCTTGCCCAGGGGGCTGAAGGGGACGAACCCGATGCCGAGCTCCTCGAGCGTTGGGAGGATCTCCTTCTCCGGCTCCCGCCACCACAGGGAGTATTCGCTCTGGAGGGCGGTGACGGGGAGGACGGCATGCGCGCGGCGGATCGTCTTCGCGCCGGCTTCGGAGAGGCCGAAGTGCCGGACCTTGCCCTGCTGGATCAGCTCCTTCACCGCGCCCGCGACGTCTTCGATGGGCACGTCTGGATCCACGCGGTGCTGGTAGAACAGGTCGATGACATCCGTCTTGAGGCGCTTGAGGGAGGCCTCGGCGACCTGCCGGATGTGTTCCGGCCGGCTGTCCAGTCCGGACTGCTTGCCGTTGGCGTCAATGCCGAACCCGAACTTCGTGGCGATGACCACCTGACCGCGGACAGGGGCCAGCGCGTCACCGACGAGCTCCTCGTTCGTGAAGGGGCCATAGACCTCGGCGGTGTCGAAGAAGGTGACGCCCCGGTCGACAGCCGTCCGGATGAGGGAGCGCATCTCCTGCTTGTCCGCGGGAGGACCGTAGCCATGGCTCATGCCCATGCAGCCAAGCCCGATGGCCGAGACCTCCAGGTTGCTCTCTCCCAGCTTGCGCTTCTGCATCGTGCGGTCTCCTTCGTGAGGTTCGTCTCACGAAGGTGATACGGCCCGGCACGAACGTGCACCAGCACGTGGATGTCCATGGCCTGTGAAGCGCACGTTGATAATGGGCGGCCGGCCGGGGCTGGAAACGACGGGTTGCTGCACGCTGCTGGGGTGGATCAGGGACGGACCATCGGGTGATGCGAGCGTTCAGTTGGAGACGGTCCTGACCTGGGGCGTCTGTCATTGTCTTCCGGGGCTGGCGTCTGCTGCGAGGCGTGCCTGCCCGTCGCGCAGACACATTCCCACACCCCAGGAGTGCCGATGAACGCGCTGAAGAAGTCCCTTCTGTCCGTCGCCGCCGTCCTCGCCGTGGCCCCTGCGTCCGCCTTTGCCTATCCGCCGCAGTGCTGGGATGTCTGCACGGGGATCTGCACCCAGCCCTGTTACGAGGGCACCTTCCGGACCACCTGTGGGGACGCGGGCTACTGCTTCGAGTTCGCGCAGCCTTCGGAGGAGACTGCCTCTGTCTCCTCGGAGCAGAGTCAGCGCAGTGACGACACCGCGCCGGTCTGCGACGCCGACCATCCGGGCACGGAGCAGGCAGAGGGCTGAGCGGTTTTGAAAGTCCACGAGGCCCGGCACCGCGTCCGGGCCTCGTGGTTTCAATCACGTGAAGGCCGAAGCGCCTCCGCCGATGCTTTGAGTGCTCGCGCCTGCCGCACCCGCGTGAGCGCCGCCTTCGCATCGGGCGGGTCTCCTCGGGCCACGAGGAGCGCGGCGGCGCTCATCCCCGTGCGCCCATGTCCCTGCGCGCAGTGGACGTAGGTGCCCCACGTGGGCAGCAGGGAGGGCAGGAGCGCGAGAACAACGAAGCTCAACGCGGTCCACAGTAACAGCCATCCGAGACCGTGAATCCGCTGCGCGAGGAACGTGAGGAGCGCCGCGGCGGTGACGAAGACGAACGTGTATTTCATTTCAGTTCACGCAGACCAGGACTCCGTCCCCGTGCTGCGCGGCCGTGACGTAGAAGGCGCGGAAGAGTTCGAAGCGCTCGCGCAGCCACTGCCAGGCATGGTCGATGTTCTCCTCGCGCGGACACTTGTACACAGCCCCCTGGCTCAGGTTTTCGAAGGTGAAGTGTTCGCGAAGGGCGTCGAACCGCACGGCTTCCAGCATCCGGGCGATCCGCTCGACCGTCTCCGGCCGAGTGAAGCGCAGGGGCACGCCCTGGCCCGCAGCCACATGCGGGGCGATCTTCGCCTCACCCTCAATGGCGATGCCGGCCAGGGAGTCGTCCTCGGTTCCCGGAGCGTTCCGGCGGCGCTCGGACAGGACGAAGTGCATGTGATCCCACCGCCGATCGAGATCCACCTTTTGCGTCGCCAGATCGGGGCGGGTGCGCAGCAGATCCCTCACGGCTTCAAGGAGCTGGAGCTCCGCGGGATCCGGACCGCCGGGTGACAGGGTCTCCTCGCGCGGCTCCCGGAGAAGCCTGGTGACGCACCACAGCCATTCGCCCACACCGGTGTTCCGCCTCGCCAGCTCAAGCAACGGGGAGCCGCCGGGGAGGGCCTGGTAGCTCGCATCAAGTCCCATGGGCCCGTCCTAGCAGCCCCGCCGCAGTCGTTTCAGCGAGCTCGCGCGGTTCGCAGCTTCAGGGCCGGTGGGCAACACCAGGGCATTCGCGGCTCTCCGCGTGTTGGCTTCAATTGCGACCTGAGGTGCGTGGGGACGCGTCCAGCCAGGCGGCCAACACATCCGCATGGCATGGGCCCGGCTTGCACCAGCAGCCCAGCCGCTTGCCGCGCAGGGTCTTCACGTCGCGCAGGAAGTCCGGGTCGTGTCGGGTGCGCAGCTCCAGGTACCAGCCGAAGGATTCGAACGCGTCCGGGCCGGGCGCCATGCGCTGCTGGGCTTCATCGCGGATCCGCGCTGCTTCTTCTGGCGGCAGCTTCGCCAGCCACGGTTCGAAGTACGTGCGGATCATCGCCTTCCAGGTCTTCACACCCCCGGGCTTGAAGGGATTGCCGAAGCGGCCCGGCACGGGGTTGAGCGGCCCGGGCTTCGCCCAGGCGCGGAAGGCTCGGCCCACGTACACCTCACAGGCGTCGTGGACATGCACCGCGGTGGTTTGGGATTCGGACATGGCGGGTGCATCGTTAACAGACGCACCCGCCTCACGCCGTGCGTGATGCCCGGCCTGTCAGCAGGCAGGGGTCACCAGGGGCCGATGCCCTTCTTCTCGCTCGGCGTCTCCGTGTACGTGGACTTGAACACCGAGCCCGCCGCGTTGAGCACCGAGCCGGCAGCCTCCACGGTCCCCTGCCGGACATCGCCCTTGCGGAAGCTCTCGAAGGCGTCCCGGGCGAAGCCCACGACCTCGCGCTGGTGCGCGTTGATCTCGCTGCGCTCCCCGCTCTCCACCTTGATGACGTTGTCGATGACGCTGTCCCGCGACCGGTCGGAGATGCCGACGTTCCGCTTGTCCAGGAAGTAGTTCATGCCGTTGACCTGCTGTCCGTAGACGCTCTTCGAGCCGTCCGACGTCCGGTCAACCTGCTGGCGGGAGGGGTTCTGGAAGACGTAGTTGCTGATGGACTTGAGCATGGTTTGCCTCGCTGGAGCGGCGGCCCGTGGCCCCGCCCGCGGTGTGTGCTGCGTTTGAAATGATTGTCGGCATGTGTGGGCGGGAGTTTCCTTTGAACTCTCATTCACTCACGTATACGTCATCTGTCGTATGCCGGGCTTCGGGGCGGCCGCCGCAGTGGCAGGGCTCGCCGGAAGACGGCAACGTACGCGCCCGCCTCTTCCCACCCTTGCGGACATGATCGCCAACCTCCACGACGCCGACATTCCGAAGCCCGTGCTCGAAGTCATCACCCGCCTGCGCGAGCTGGGCCATCCCACGTACCTCGTGGGCGGCTGCGTGCGGGACATGGTCCGCAAGGTCCACCCCAAGGACTTCGACGTCGCCACCAGCGCGCTGCCGGAAGAGGTGCAGCGCGCCTTCCGCAAGGTCATCCCCACGGGCATCCAGCACGGCACCGTCACGGTCGTCACCGGCGGCAACCACGTGGAGGTGACGACGTTCCGTTCAGAGGGGGACTACCTGGACGGCCGGCGCCCCAGCTCCGTGTCCTTCGAGCGCGACATCGTGAAGGACCTGTCGCGGCGCGATTTCACCATCAACGCCATGGCGTACAACCCGCTCGACCGCGAGCTGGTGGATCCGTTCGGTGGCCAGGTGGACCTGCCCGCGAAGCTGATCCGCTGCGTGGGCTCCGCGCTGGAGCGCTTCTCCGAGGACGGCCTGCGCCCCCTGCGCGCCGTGCGCTTCGCCGCCGTGCTGGGCTTCACCCTGGACCCCGAAACGCGCGACGCCATCCCCGCCACCCTCGCCGTGTTCCGCAAGGTCGCGCTGGAGCGCGTGCGCGAGGAGCTCCTCAAGCTGCTCCTGTCCCCGCGCGCGGAGACGGGCCTCCACCTGCTCGCGGACACGGGGCTGATGGAGTGCTTCCTGCCGGAGGTCGCCCGCGTGGACGCGGAGTCCGCCCGGCTCGCCCGCGCCGCCGTGCAGGCCGCGCCGCTGGACGCGGACCTGCGCATGGCCACGCTGCTCGCGGACATCGACACCGCGACGCAGGCGAAGGAGCTGTGCGTGCGCCTGAAGTTCCCCAACAAGTCCGCCGACCTCATCGGCCTGCTCGTCGAGCACGCGAAGCTGGAGACGCGCGTGGACGACGCGGACCCCGCGCTGCGCCGGATGCTCGCCCGGGTGGGCCTGGCGAACCTGCCCGCGCTCATCGACGTCGCGAAGGCCCGCGTCCAGGTCCGGGCGCCGGAGCGGATGCCCGCGCTTCAGACGCTGGTCTCGCGGCTGGAGGCGCTGGCCGCCGCGAAGCCCCCCCTGTCCGCCAAGGAGCTGGCGCTCACCGGCGGTGACATCATGAAGACGCTGGGCATCGGCCCGTCGCCGAAGGTGGGCGAGGCGACCCGGTACCTCCTGGAGAGCGTGCTCGACGACCCGTCGCTCAACACCGCGGACACGCTCCGCGAGCGGCTCACGGCCTGGGCGGCGCGCGCTCCCTGAAGGGGGCTTCCACCCGGCCGGAGGGCAGGGGAGGGGACCTCGAGCGCGACGGGCCGTGCGTCCCGGCCCGGGGGCGTGTAGGAAGGAGCCCCATGCGAGTCGTCGTTGCCATGAGCGGTGGGGTGGATTCCTCGGCCGCCGCCGCCCTGCTCAAGGAGCAGGGCCACGAGGTCATCGGCATCACTCTGCGCGTCTGGTCCTACGAGGGCAGCGCGAAGTGTGGCAGCTGCTGCAGTCCGGACGACATCGACGACGCCCGCGCGGTGGCCCAGACGCTGGGCATCCCGTTCTACGTAGCCAACGCCGAGGAGATCTTCCAGGACCGGGTCGTCAATCCGTTCGTCCAGTCGTACCTGGGCGGCAAGACGCCCATCCCCTGCGTGAGCTGCAACCGCGACGTGAAGTTCAACTTCCTCCTCAAGCGCGCGCGCGCCCTGGGCGCCCGGCTCGCCACCGGCCACTACGCCCAGGTGGAGGAGGTGGACGGCCGCTTCCACCTGCGCCGCGCCGTGGACGCCGCCAAGGACCAGAGCTACTTCCTCTTCACCCTGGGCCAGGAGGAGCTGAAGGACGTCCTCTTCCCCGTGGGCCACCTCACCAAGGCGGAGGTGCGCGCCGTCGCCGAGCGCCACAACCTGCCCACCACCCACAAGCCGGAGAGCATGGAGATCTGCTTCGTGCCCGACGGCGACTACGCCGGGTTCGTGGAGAAGGTCGCCGGCCCCCAGCCCTCCGGTGAAGTCGTGGACCCCGACGGCAACGTGCTGGGCAGGCACAACGGCATCCACCGCTTCACCGTGGGCCAGCGCAAGGGACTCAACCTGGGTGGTGGTGAGGTGCGCTACGTGCAGCGCCTGGAGCCGGAGACGAACCGCGTCGTCGTGGGCCCCGCGGAGGGCACCGGCCGCGCGCAGTTCGGCCTGCTCCAGCCGCACTGGGTGGACGGGCCGCCCCCGCCCGAGCAGTCCGTGGAGGTCCGCATCCGCCACCGCCACGCGGGCGCACCGGGACGGATCCACATCTCGCAGCACGGCCTGGTGTCCGTGAAGCTCGACGCGCCCGCGCGCGCCGTCACGCCGGGGCAGGCCGCGGTCGTCTACGATCGCGATCGCGTGCTCGGCGGCGGGTGGATCGTCTGAGCCAACCCGGCGGGTCCTGACGCCGCCGGGGCCGACTTCCTGCCTCCCGCGCACAGGGGCTTCACCGCCTCCGTGAATTTGACCCGCCTGGGGGTGGGGCGTAGCTTGCGCGCACGTTGTCGCTACAGGCCGTTACACGGCCGCGAGCGCGCACTTTGAGGTCTGCCCCGCCATGCGTGACGCCCACCGGATGAAGGAGAAGTTCGACGTCTCGCTGGACAACCGGCAGATCGTCAGCCTGTTGATCGCCGGCATCGTCGTGATGGGCGCCGTGTTCGTGCTGGGCGTGGTGGTGGGCAAGAAGCTGGCGAGCGACGCGCAGACGGCCGCCGCCCCGGACCTGCTCTCCGCGCTGGACGCCAACGCGCAGGTCCTCAACGACGCGCGCCAGGATCCGCCGCTCACCTTCCCGGACGAGCTCACCCGCAAGACGGGCTCGGAGCCGCTGCCGCCGCTGCCCACCAAGCCCGCCGCGAAGCCGGAGGCCCCCAAGGCCGCCGCCGCGAAGCCCGAGCCGAAGCCGGAAGCCCCCAAGCCCGCGGAGGCCCCCAAGGCCGTCGCCGCGAAGCCCGCCGCCCCCGCCCCCACGCCGGACCCCGACACGGGCGAGCTGCCCGCGATGGACGCCGCCGAGGAGGACGCCATCGCCAACGGCAAGCCGCTCGCGAAGCCCGAGCCGAAGCCCTCGGAGCCCGCCAAGGTCGTCGCCGCCGTCGCGAAGCCGGAGCCCGTCAAGGCGGAGCCGGTGAAGGGAAAGGTGGAGGAGACCCCGGTGGCCACCCGCACCGCCGTGCGCGACGGGGGCATGAAGGAAGCCATCGCTCGGGCCCAGGCGCTGCCGCCCGAGCCGCCGCGCCCCTCGGAGGCCGTGAAGGGTGGGGCGTTCACGCTCCAGCTCTCCGCCTTCCAGAGCCGTCAGGACGCCGACCGTTTCGCGGCCCGGTTGCGTGACCGGGGCTATGCCCCCTATATCCTTGCAGCCGAGGTGCCTGGAAAGGGCACCTGGTACCGCGTCCGGATGGGCAGCTTCCCCTCGAAGGAGGCCGCGGGCCGGTACCTGACGGACTTCAAGCGCGAGACCCAGCTCGACGCGTACGTGGCCGGCACGAACTAGCGCCTGGCAAGGAAGAGACGAAGCAACATGATGACGACGAAGCGGGTGGAGAAGCCCTGGGGTCACGAGCTCATCTGGGCCCACACGGAGCGCTACGTGGGCAAGCTCCTGCACGTGAAGCAGGGCCACAAGCTGAGCCTCCAGTTCCACAACCGCAAGGACGAGACCATCCACGTCCAGAGCGGCAAGCTCCTCTTCGTCGTCGACGAGGGCCAGGGCCTCATCGAGAAGGAGATGAACCCCGGTGAGAGCTACCACATCAAGCCGCTGATGAAGCACCGCATGGTCGCCATCACCGACTGCGACATCCTCGAGGTCAGCACCCCCGAACTGGACGACGTGGTGCGCCTGGAGGACTCCTACGGGCGCACGGGCACCAGCGCGCCGTAGCCTTCGCCGCATCCCGCACGCTGGCGCGACCGGAAGGAGCGCCGGCGCGGGCTCCCGGCGTCACTCCTTGGACTTCGCCGCCGCGCCCGGGTTGCGCGTCCACTGGTCCACGGTGCCGTCGCCGTCCAGGTCCTCGCCAATGCGGGCCACCTGGCCGTTCTCCCAGTACTCCCAGTAGTCCACGCGGCCGTCGTGGTTCGCGTCACGCTCCTTCCGCACGAGCGTGTCGTTCTCGTAGTAGAGCCACGAGTCCATGCGCCCATCGCCGTCCAGGTCGCGCTCACCCTTCGTGCGCTTGCCCTCCGCGTAGAAGTACGTGGCGTCCACCTTGCCGTCGTAGTCCAGGTCCATCACCTCGCGGACCTTCGCGCCCTGCGGATCCAGGTACTGGGTGACGTCCACGCGGCCGTCCCAGTTCAGATCCAGCTCCTTGCGCACCAGCACGTCCTTCACCCGGTACTCCCAGACGTCCGTCCGGCCGTCGCCGTTGGCGTCCAGCTCCGTGACGGTCTCCCCGGGCTGCTGCTGCCCGCGGATGGCCTCCGCCTCCGGGCGCTTGCGCACCTGGTCCGGGGCCTCCGCCGGCTTTGACGCCGCGCAGCCAGCGAGCGCGCCTGCCGCCATGAAACCCAGGAAGATCAAGTGGTTGCTAGAAGCCATGGTGCCTCTCGGGTCGGTGGGACGCCAACTTTGTGGCATCACCACTCCGTGCTTTCGCAGGCCACGTCATTCCATATATTTTCACGTATCGCCATGGCCCGAAAGAAAGTCAGCACCACCATCTACATCACTCCGGAGCAGAACGAACTGCTCAAGGCGCTGAACCAGAAGACCAAGGTGCCCGTGGCCGAATACATCCGGCAGGGCATCGACCTGGTGCTGGAGAAGTACAAGGCGCAGCTGCCGGGCCAAGCGACCTTCGACGAACTCTCCTGACGAACGAGGCGTGACGTGACGAGCATGCGTGGCAAGCGGGCGGTGGTGTTGGGTGGGGCCGGATTCGTGGGCTCGCACCTGTGTGAGCGGCTGCTGGACGACGGCGCGGAGTCCGTCCTCGCGGTGGACAACCTCATCACGGGGAACGAAGCGAACGTGCGCACGCTGAAGCCGCGCGCGGGCTTCCAGTTCGTGAAGCAGGACATCACGGAGGGGCTGGAGGTGGACGGGCCGGTGGACTTCGTCCTGAACCTCGCCTCGCCGGCGTCGCCCATCGACTACGCGAACCTCCCCATCGAGACGCTGCGCGTGGGCTCCATCGGCACGGAGAACGCGCTGAAGCTGGCGGAGAAGAAGAAGGCCGTGTTCCTCATGGCCTCCACGTCGGAGGTCTACGGCGATCCGCTGGTGCACCCCCAGAAGGAGGATTACTGGGGCAACGTGAACCCCATTGGCCCGCGCTCGGTGTACGACGAGGCCAAGCGCTACTCGGAGGCCATCAGCGCCGCCTACGAGCGCAGCCGCGGCGTGAACGTCCGCATCGTGCGCATCTTCAACACCTACGGCCCGCGCATGCGCCTCAATGACGGCCGCGTGGTGCCCGCCTTCGTGGGCCAGGCCCTCAAGGGCGAGGACTTCAGCGTCTTCGGGGACGGCAGCCAGACGCGCTCGTTCTGCTACGTGAAGGACCTGGTGGACGGCCTGGTGCGGCTGATCCTCTCGGACGTCCGCGGCCCGGTGAACATCGGCAACCCGCGCGAGATGACCATCAAGCAGTTCGCGGAGGCCGTGCGGGAAGCGGCCGGCGGAGGTAGGCAGATCGTCTACCACCCGTTGCCCAAGGATGATCCGAAGCAGCGTCAGCCGGACATCACCCGCGCGCGCACGCTGCTGGGCTGGGAGCCCAAGGTGCGGCTGGAAGATGGTTTGCGGGACACCATCGCGTACTTCCGAGAGGTTGCCGGTCGCCCCTCCGGGGCATAGGTTGGCCGCGCGCGAGTGAACGCGAGGCAGTCGGCCCGGCCCCCTGGCGGCCGGGGCCTGGGGAGAACGGCGTGAAAGTCCTGGTAACGGGCGGCGCGGGCTTCATCGGCTCGCACGTGTGTGATGAGTTCCTGCGCAATGGCCATGAGGTCATCGCGCTGGACAACCTGTCGAGCGGCAAGAAGGAGAACCTGGATCCGCGCGTGCGGCTGGCCGTGCACGACATCCGGAGCCCGGAGGCCGCGGAGCTCATCCGCACGGAGAAGCCGCAGGTGCTCTGCCACCTGGCCGCCCAGATGGACGTGCGCAAGAGCGTGGAGGACCCCGGCTTCGACGCGGACGTGAACATCCGCGGCATGACGAACCTGCTGGAGGCCGCGCGCCAGTCCGGCGTGAAGAAGGTCATCTTCAGCTCCACCGGCGGCGCCATCTATGGCGAGCAGGACACCTTCCCCGCCCGCGAGGACCACCCCACGCGGCCCGTGTCGCCCTACGGCGTCTCCAAGGCGGCGGGCGAGCTGTACCTGGGCTACTACCGGGCGCAGTACGGCCTGCCGTACGTCGCCCTGCGGTACGCCAACGTGTACGGCCCGCGGCAGAACCCGCACGGCGAGGCGGGCGTGGTGGCCATCTTCTGCCAGCGCACCATCTCGGGGCAGGGCTGCACCATCTTCGGCGAGGGCAAGCAGACGCGTGACTTCGTCTTCGGTCCGGACGTGGCCCGCGCCAACTACCTGGCCTTCCAGAGCGACTACGTGGGCGCCGCGAACATCGGCACCGGCGTGGAGACGGACATCAACCGGCTCTACGAGCTCATCGCGGAGGCCGGCGGCAGCTCGCTGAAGGCCGCGCACGCGCCGGGCAAGCCGGGCGAGCAGATGCGCTCGTGCATCGACGCGTCCCTCGCGAAGAAGGTGCTGGGCTGGGAGCCGTCCGTGCAACTGGCGGAGGGCCTGCGCCGCACGCTGCAGTTCTTCCGCGACCAGGCCGCCGGGCCCGTCCGCGCCCGGGGTTAGGTCCCTTCGCCGTGGTGCCCCTCCGGCCCGGATGCCGGGGGGTGCACGAGGCGTCAGGCGGGTGGAGTGCCCGGCGGGCAGGAGTGCGCCGGTCGTGGATTTTCAGCGGGTTCGGTGTTACCTACGCCCGCTTCGCGACCGACGAGCGCCCTGACCATGCCGGCTGAAAACGCGCACATCCGCAACTTCTGCATCATCGCCCACATCGACCATGGAAAGTCGACGCTGGCCGACCGCCTCCTGGAGAAGACAGGCACGCTGACCAAGCGTGAGGCGCAGGCCCAGTTCCTCGACAACATGGACATCGAGCGAGAGCGGGGCATCACCATCAAGGCCCAGTCCGTGCGGATGACGTACACCGCGAAGGACGGCCAGAACTACGTCCTCAACCTCATCGACACGCCGGGACACGTGGACTTCGCCTATGAGGTGAGCCGCAGCCTGGCCGCGTGCGAGGGCGCGCTGCTCGTCGTGGACGCGACCCAGGGCGTGGAGGCGCAGACGCTCGCCAACGTCTACATGGCGCTGGACCACAACCTGGAGATCATCCCGGTCATCAACAAGATCGACCTTCCGAGCGCGGACGTGGACCGCACGCGCGGGGAGATCGAGGACGTCATCGGCATCGACGCGTCCATCGCGGTGCCGGCCTCCGCGAAGGAGGGCCTCGGCATCCACGACATCCTGGAGTCGGTGGTGCAGCGCGTGCCGCCGCCGCAGGGGTCGCCGAGCGCGCCGCTCAAGGCGCTCATCTTCGACTCCTGGTACGACAACTACCGGGGCGTGGTGACGCTGGTGCGCGTGCTGGAAGGCACGCTGAAGCTCAAGCAGAAGATCAAGATGTTCAGCAACAACAAGGTCTTCGAGGTGCAGGAGCTGGGCGTGTTCAGCCCGTTCTCGCGCCCGGTGCCGCAGCTCATGGCCGGCGAGGTGGGCGTCCTCGTCGCCAACGTGAAGGAGCTGCAGGACGCGAAGGTCGGCGACACCGTGACGGAGGAGGCGCGGCCCACGGAGGCTCCCTTCCCGGGCTTCAAGGAAGTGAAGCCCATGGTGTTCTCCGGCATCTTCCCGGTGGACTCCGCCGACTACGAGAACCTGCGCGACGCGCTGGCGAAGCTGACGCTCAACGACTCCGCCTTCACCTACGAGCCGGAGTCGTCCACGGCGCTGGGGTTCGGCTTCCGCTGCGGCTACCTGGGCCTGCTCCACATGGAGATCGTCCAGGAGCGCCTGGAGCGCGAGTACAACCTCGACCTGATCACCACGGCGCCGTCGGTGGTCTACCGCATCACCACCAGCAAGGGTGAGACGATGCTGGTGGACAACCCGGCGAAGCTGCCGCCCACGCAGAACATCGAGAAGTTCGAGGAGCCCATCCTCACCTGCCACATCCACGTGCCCAACGAGCACCTGGGCGCCATCCTGAAGCTGTGCCAGGACCGGCGCGGCGTGCAGAAGGACATGAAGTACCTGGGCTCCAGCGGCACCCGCGTGCAGGTGACGTACGAGATGCCCATGGCGGAGGTCGTCTTCGACTTCTTCGACCGGCTGAAGAGCGTGTCGCGCGGCTACGCGAGCCTGGACTACGAGCTGTCGTCCTACCAGGAGTCGGACCTCGCGAAGCTGGACATCCTCATCAACGGCGAGCCGGTGGACGCGCTCAGCGTCATCGTGCACCGCGAGCGCGCGTACCAGCGCGGCCGCGAGGTCTGCGAGAAGCTCAAGGAAGTGATTCCGAAGCAGATGTACGAGGTGGCCATCCAGGCCGCCATCGGCGCGAAGATCATCTCCCGTGAGACGATCTCCGCGATGCGCAAGAACGTGCTCGCCAAGTGCTACGGCGGCGATATCAGCCGCAAGCGCAAGCTCCTGGAGAAGCAGAAGGAGGGCAAGAAGCGCATGAAGCAGGTGGGCACGGTGGAGATCCCGCAGGAAGCCTTCCTCGCGGTCCTCAAGACGGAGCAGTAACGCCTATGAGCACGGCCAGTCCTTCCGCCAAGCTGGGAGCGGCCATGGCCGCGCGACGCACCCCGGAGCAGCTCAAGGCCCGCCGCCAGTTGATGTGGCGCGAGCTGCTCACCAGCCTCTGGGCCCCGCTGTGCGGCGTGGGCCTGGCGTTCATCCCCTACGTCACGCTCATCGAGATGGCGCCCGGCACGGCGTCCTGGGCCCAGCCCCTGATGAAGGGCTTCGGCCTCCTGATGGTGCTGGCCTTCGCGGGCCTGATCGTCTGGCGCACCGCCTCCAAGAAGGAGTCGCAGCTGCGCACGCTGCGCCACGAGGCGCGCGAGCTCATCTCCGAGGACGAGCGCATCCTCGCGCGCGTGGGCGGCAAGGTGTCCCCGGCCGCGGCGGATCGCATCACCGAGCAGGCCCTGCGCGTGGAGGCGGCCTCCATCGCGGGCAACGCGGAGCTGCTGCGCACGGAGACCCAGGCGCTGGAGAAGCTCACCCAGGAGCAGCTGGGCGCGTTCCGCAAGCAGTCCGTGTGGGACTTCCTCGGCGGCTTCGGCAAGGCGCTGCTCATCGCCCTGGTCATCCGCACGGTGCTGGTGGAGCCGTACCGCATCCCCTCCGGCTCCATGCTGCCCACGCTGCAGATTGGCGATCAGGTCTTCGTCAACAAGTTCATCTACGGCGTGCGCATCCCGTTCATCAACAAGGTGCCGTTCCGCATCGTGCGCGCGCCCGAGCGCGGGGACGTCATCGTCTTCAACAACCCGGTGGACGAGTCCAAGGACTTCATCAAGCGCGTCATCGGCATCCCTGGCGACACGGTGGAGATCGTCGACGGGGTGGTGCGCATCAACGGCGAGGTGCAGCCGCGCACGCTGGTGACGCCGGACTACGTGGTGCACAACCAGGACGACACGACGGGCCGCTGGTTCGACCAGGAAGAGGTGCTCTATCGCGAGGACCTGGGCGGCGTGGTGCACTCGGCGCTCCAGCACCCCATGCGCCTGCCGGGCCGCGAGCACGAGGGCCCCTACACGGTGCCCCCCGACAGCGTCTTCGTCATGGGCGACAACCGGGACAACAGCGCGGACAGCCGCTACAACCTGGGCGGCCCGGGCGGCGCCGAGGTCGCCTACGTGCCCTACGGCCACATCAAGGGCAAGGCCATGGTGGTGTGGCTGTCGCTCGGCTGGGGCGGCCTGCTGGGCAACCTGTTCGGCGGCACGGGCCTCAGGGTGGACCGCTTCTTCGAACCGGTGCGCTGAAGAACGGACGCCTGACAGGGGACCGCCACGCGCCGTGCTTGACGCAACGTGCGGCGCGCGGTACGCGGCGGCCCCGGCCCATGAGACATCTTCTCGGAATCGCAGGCTGGCGGCGGGACGAGCTGGAAGCGCTGCTCGACCGTGCCCAGACGCACCTGCCCGGCGGACCGGATGCCTCGCACGTGCTGCGCGGCCGCGTCGTGGCGAACCTCTTCTTCGAGGACTCCACCCGGACGCGCTCCTCCTTCGAGGTGGCCGCGCGGAGGCTGGGCGCGGACGTCCTCAACTGGAGCTACGCGGGCTCCTCCGTGTCCAAGGGGGAGACGCTCCTGGACACCGCGCGCAACATCGAGGCCATGGGCCCCGCGGCCATCGTCATCCGCCACCGCTCCTCCGGCGCGCCGGGGCTCGTGGCCCGTCACGTGAAGTGCGCGGTGGTCAACGCGGGTGATGGCGCCCATGAGCATCCGTCCCAGGCCCTGCTGGACGCCTTCACCCTGCGCCAGCGCTGGGGCCGGCTGGACGGGCGCACGGTGCTGATTGTCGGCGACGTGCTGCACAGCCGCGTGGCGCGCTCCAACCTCTTGTGCCTCAAGGCGCTGGGGGCGCGCGTCGTGCTCTGCGGACCGCCCACCCTCCTGCCGCCAGGGCTGGAGGAGATGGGCGGAGAGGTTTCGCACCACCTGGACGCCGTGCTTCCCCAGGCGGACGCGGTGATGTGCCTGAGGCTGCAGACGGAGCGCATGTCGGAAGCCTTCCTGCCGTCCCAGCGGGAGTACTCGCGGCTGTTCGGTGTCACGCCCGCCCGCGCGGAGCGGATGAAGCCGGACGCCCTCGTGCTGCACCCCGGCCCCATCAACCGAGGCGTGGAGTTGTCGCCGGTGGTGGCGGACGGGCCTCGCAGCGTCATCCTGGAGCAGGTGGCCAACGGCGTCGCGGTGCGCCGGGCCATCCTGGAGGCGTGCGCATCATGACCCCGGTGCTCTTCCAGCGGGCGCGTGTCATCGACCCGCGCAATGGCGTGGACGGCGTTCGTGACGTGCTCGTGATGGACGGCCGCGTGGCCCAGGTGTCGGAAGGCCCCTTGCCCGCGCCGAAGGACGCGCGCGTGGTGGACGCCACCGACCAGTGGCTGGTGCCGGGCTTCATCGACCTGCACGTGCACCTGCGCGAGCCGGGAGAAGAGGGCAAGGAGACGGTCCTCACCGGCTGCCGCGCGGCGGTGGCGGGCGGCTTCACCGGCGTCGTCGCCATGCCCAACACGAAGGTGGTGAACGACAGCGCGCTCGTCACGGAGCTGGTGCTGTCGCGCGCGCGGGACGCGGCCCTGTGCCACGTGTACCCGGCGGGCGCCATCACCAAGGGGCTCAAGGGCGAGGAGCTGTCGGAGGCGGGCGAGCTGATTGGCGCCGGCTGCGTGGCGCTCACCGACGACGGCCGCCCGGTGATGAACGCGGGGCTGATGCGCCGGGTGCTCCAGTACGCCACCCAGTTCGACGTGCCGGTGATGGTCCACGAGGAGGACCTCACGCTGTCCGCCGGCGGCGCGATGCACGAGGGCGCCACGTCCACGCGGCTGGGCCTGCGCGGCATTCCGTCCTCCGCGGAGGTGGCCATGGTGGCGCGCGACCTGGTGCTCCTGGAGGAGACGAAGGGTCGCCTGCACGTGGCGCACGTGTCGTGCGAGGGCAGCGTGCGGCTCATCCGCGAGGCCAAGAAGCGCGGCCTGCGCGTCACCTGCGAGGTGGCGCCGCACCACTTCACCCTGGATGACCGGGCGGTGGGGGACTACGACACCCACGCGAAGATGGCGCCGCCGCTCCGGAGCGACGTGGACGTGAGGGCGCTGCGCGAGGCGCTGGTGGACGGCACGGTGGACGCCATCGCCACGGACCACGCGCCGCACGGCGTATCCGACAAGCTGGTGGAGTTCGAGAAGGGCATCAACGGCATCGTCGGGCTGGAGACGGCCCTGGGGCTCACCCTGGCGCTGGTGCACGAGGGCGTGCTCACCCCGCGCCGGGCGGTGGAGCTGCTGTCGGACGGGCCGGCGAGGGTATTCGGCCTGCCGGGCGGTCACCTGGCGCCTGGTGCCCCGGCGGACATCACGTTGGTGTCACCTTCGGAGGAGTGGACGGTGGATGCCCACCGGTTCTATTCCCGCAGTCGCAACACGCCCTTCCACGGGCGCACGCTGAAGGGTCGCGTGACGCAGACGTGGGTGGGCGGCCGGTGTGTGTTCGAGGACGGTCAGCTCAAGGAGTCGCGGTGATGACGAAGCGGGCGGTGCTCGCACTGGCGGATGGCACCACGTTCGAGGGTCGGGCCTTTGGCGCGACCGGCGAGACGGTGGGCGAGGTGGTGTTCAACACGTCCATGTACGGCTACCAGGAGATCCTCACGGACCCCTCGTACGTGGGGCAGATCGTCACGATGGCGTACCCGGAGATGGGCAACATCGGGGCGAACGCGGAGGACGAAGAGGCGGGGCTGCCGCACGCGGTGGGCATGGTGGTGCGCTCGCTGACGAGGACGCCCTCCAACTGGCGCTCGCAGGAGACGCTGGACGCGTACCTCGCGCGCCACGGCCGCGTGGGCATCGAGGGCGTGGACACCCGCCGGCTGGTGCGCCACCTGCGCACGCACGGCGCGCAGACGGGCATCATCTCCACGGAGAACGTGTCCGCCGCCGCCCTGTCCGAGCGCGCGCGCACCGCCGCCGGCATGGAGGGCCTGGACCTGGCCACGGGCGTGTCCACCAAGGAGCCCTACGTCTTCACCACGCCGTCGCCGGACGTGTTCCTGGGCACCGGTGACAAGCGCCCGGAGCCGGAGCTGAAGTACGACGTCATCGCGTACGACTACGGCCTCAAGCGCTCCATGCTCCAGTACCTGGTGGACGTGGGCTGCCGCGTGACGGTGGTGCCGTCCCACTTCACGGCGGAGCAGGTGCTGGCGAAGAAGCCGCACGGCGTCTTCCTTGCCAACGGCCCCGGCGACCCGGCCGCGGTGAAGGGCGCGGACCGCACGGTGGCGGCGCTCCTGGGCAAGGTGCCGGTGTTCGGCATCTGCCTGGGGCATCAGATCATGGCGCTCGCGCTGGGCGGCCGGACGTACAAGATGAAGTTCGGCCACCGCGGCGGCAACCAGCCCGTGAAGGACCTCACCACGGGCAAGGTGGAGATCACCGCGCAGAACCACGGCTTCGCGGTGGACGACGCCAGCCTCAAGGGCAAGGCCGTCGTCACGCACATCAACCTCAACGACGGCACGGTGGAGGGCCTGGCCGTTCCGGACGCGCGGGCCTTCAGCGTGCAGTACCACCCCGAGGCTTCGCCCGGCCCTCACGACGCGCGCTACCTGTTCAGCCGCTTCGCGACGCTGATGGCGGGTTCGTAGGAAGAGGCTCGCAACGGCCATGGACACCGCGCTGACCCCGTTGTCGTACCAGCCGTACCTGGACCAGCTCATCGCCTTCGGCAGCTCGGAGGCGCGCAAGCCGGACCTCCTGGACGCCAAGGCGGAGTACTTCCGCCTCACCGGCGAGGTCTTCGAGGACGACAAGTTCTTCGAGCTGCGGATGGCGTCGTTCCTGGACTACTACCTCTACGACCGCGTCTCGCCGCTCACCGGCAAGACGCCGGCCGCGGAGCTGTACGAGCAGCGCCTGCAGTCCTCGGCGCCGGAAGAGGCCAACGCCTTCCGCAGCTTCACGGAGACGGTCCACGGCCTCTTCGAGGTCCGCAAGCTGGGCAAGGGCATGGTGCGCCTGCGCGAGCTCTTCTCCGGCAAGGACTTCGACGTGACGGAGCGCCGCCACGTCGCGGGCCTGGCGGTGGGGGACGTGCTGGAGGCGCGGCTGGTGCCCTTCGGCGGCCACCTGCTGTTCTCCGCGGCCTTCTGCTACCACCCGGCCATGGCGCTCAAGGCCATCAAGGCCGAGGTGAAGCGCCGCAAGAAGAAGGAGCCGGAGCGCCCCGCGAAGGAGCTCGTGTGGGAGTGCGCCCGCCGGGCCCTCAACGTGGAGCGTTACCGCCAGCTGTCCGTGGAGAAGCTCTACGACTTCGAGCAGAAGGTCCTGTAGGGCCTTCCGCTCCCGTGCCGCCGCCGCGCGCTGACTTCAGGCGCGGTGGATGCTCATCAGGTTGGTATTGCCCGGCACGTTGAGCGGTACGCCGGCCACCAGGATGAAGGGCTCGCCGACCTTGCAGAGGTGCTCCTCCTGGCAGAGCCGGCGCACCTGCTTGAGCATGGCGTCCGTGGACGCAATGCGCTTCACCTGGCGGCCCGTCACCCCCCAGTACAGCCCCATCCGGTTCACCGTGTCCGCGTTGGGCGTCAGGCCGATGATGCGCGCGCCGGGGCGGAACTCGGAGATGAGGCGCGCGGAGTGGCCGCTCTCCGTGTACGCGACGATGGTCGCGATGTTGAGCTGCCGGGACGCGGCCACCGCCGCCGCGGCGACGCCGGTGCCCAGGTCCTCGGAGCGCTCGAAGGGCGAGTGGGCCAGGGTGATGACGCTGCTGCGCTCCGTCTCCTCCACGATGCGCGCCATGGTGGACACCGCGTCCACGGGGTAGCGGCCCGCGGCCGTCTCGCCGGACAGCATCACCGCGTCCGCGCCGTCGAGGATGGCGTTGGCCACGTCCGACACCTCCGCGCGCGTGGGCCGGGCGTTGAGCACCATGCTCTCCAGCATCTCCGTGGCGACGATGACGATGCCGCCCATGCGGTTCACCTCGCGCACGGCGCGCTTCTGGATGGCGGGCAGCTGCTCCAGCGGCATCTCCACGCCCAGATCGCCGCGGGCCACCATCACCCCATCCGACTCCGCGGCGATGGCCTCCAGGTTCTCCACCGCCTGGGGCTTTTCAATCTTGGAGATGAGCGGCGTCTTGCGCTTCGCCACCAGCGCGCGCGCCTGGCGCACGTCCTGCGCGCTTCGCACGAAGGACAGCGCCACGTAGTCCACGCCCAGCTCCTGACCGAACGCCAGGTCCACCTTGTCCTTCTCCGTCAGCGTGGGCACCGACATCGCCGTGCCGGGCAGGTTGAGCCCCTTGTGATCCTTGAGCAGCCCACCCACCTCCACGCGGCACGTGACGTCCTGGCCATTCACCTTCAGCACGCGCAGGCGCACGCGGCCGTCGTCCAGCAGCACCTCGTGGCCCTTCTCCACGTCCCGGGGCAGCGTGCGCACCGGGGTGGGGATGATGCGCCCCTGTCCCAGCACCGCCCGGGTCGTGACCGTCACGGTGTCGCCGGTGGTCACCATCAGCTGGCCGCCCTCGAAGCGCCCCAGGCGCACCTTGGGGCCCTGCACGTCCTGGAGGATGGCCACCGGCACGCCCAGCTTCTTCGACACCGCGCGGATGCGCTGGACCCGCTCGCGGTGCTCATCGTGCGTCCCGTGGGAGAAGTTGAGCCGGGCCACGTTCATGCCCGCCTTCACCAGCGCCTCGATGACTTCCTTCGAGTCCGATGCCGGACCGAGCGTGCAGATGATCTTCGCTTTGCGCATAAGACCGCCCATCCTAGCCTCGGGGCGTGGCTGGCTTGACAGCCTTGCGGCCAACGGACTAACTCTTGACCTCACGCGCTGGACGGAAAGTTACCGCAGGCCAGCGCACGTCATTCGTGGCCTTCTCAGACGCTTGAGACGACGAAAGCCCGGCTACCCTGGGAGGGGGGGCCGGGCTTTCATCGTTCCGGGGCAGGCCTCTTCGGACCGCTAGAGATCAATCTCCTGGCCCTTGCCCATGGGCGCCAGCAGCGGGTGCCGCCGGGAGGAGTGATCCATGCCGATGTCCTCGGACGGCGGCTTCGGTTGGCCGGAGGGGCCCATGGGAGGCGGCGGGGGCAGGGGACCCATGTCCTCGCCATCCCCCAGGCCGCCGCTGCCGCCCACGCCCAGGTCCTGCTGCTTCTTGAGGGACTCGATCTCCTCGCGGGTGATGCCCGCCTTGGCCAGCACCTTGCGCGTCACGCGGATGCGGGCCTGGCTGTGCATGGCCATGGCGATGGAGTCCGAGGGCCTCGCGTCCAGCGCCATCTCCTTCTTGCCCTGCTGGAGGAAGACGCGGCCGGAGTAGACGTTGTCGCGCAGGTCATCGATGCGCACCTCTGTCACCTTGCCGCCCAGCTTGGACACCACGTCGTCCAGCAGGTCCTGCGACAGCGGCTGGGGCGGCGGACGCTCCGCGAGGCGGAAGGCGATGGAGACCGCCGCGCCCTCGTCCACGAAGAGGGGGAGCACCGTCTCCCCGTCCTTGGTGGTCAGCACGACGGCGTGCGTCTGCGCCTCCTCCAAGGGGACCACGTCCTTCACCTCCAGCTCCACCAGCTCCGTGCAGGCCCTGGGGTCGCTGCCCTTCTCGGTGATGCAGGGCTTCTCTTTGCTGCCTTCCGCCGGCTCACCCGCGGCGATGGCGCCGGGGATCCCGAACGCGGGAAGGAACAAGGCTCCCCCCAGCGCCAGCACCACGGCCGTGAACGGAGCGACGAAGAAATTGGCGCGGTCGGACGTTTTCACATCCCTAAGCTACGCACCTCTCCCTTCACCGGGAGGGCACCGCCCCATCGCTGTCGCGAGCAGCCCCCGGGCCCTGACCCACCCGGTAGGAGGGCGGGCGGGCAGGCGGGAAGAAAGGGCGCGAGGCGGCTAGCGGTCGTCGTCCTCGGACTCTTCGTCGTCGTAGTCCTCGTCGTCCTCGGACTCCTCGTCGTCCTCGTCCTCGTCGAGGTCCTCGTCCTCGTCGGACTCCTCCTCGTCCTCGTCCTCCTCGTCGAGCTCGTCCTCCAGCTCCTCGGCTTCGAGCGTCATCGTCACCGCGAACTTCTTGCTCAGGGTGGCGATCTGCGCGCGCATCTCCGTGAGCGCGGCGACGAAGTCCTCGGTGAGGTTGGCGGGCGCCTTCGCGTCGCAGTGGGGGCAGACAATCTTCTCCGTCCCCTCGATGAGGTCCTGGGCTTCCAACTCGAAGCTGGCCTCGCACTTCTGACAGGTGAAGTCGATGCTCATGGTCGGGCGCGGCATACAAAGCCGGTGAACATGCTGTCAACGCCTGAGACGTGGGGGCGTGGAACGGCCGGGACGCTTCCATTACGTTCCGGCGGATGGACCTGCCCAAGACGATGCTGCATGCGCTCCACGACCAGGCCGCGCGGCTGGAACACCGCCCGGCACTCTGGTCCCGCCATGGAAGCGCCTATGTCCCCACCTCGTGGTTCGACTATGCCCAGCGCGTCAAGCGCTTCGCCCTGGGATTGCACGCGCTGGGGTTCCAGGAGGGCGACCCGCTCGGCATCCTGAGCTTCAACCGCGAGGCCTGGCACGTCGCGGACCTGGGGGCCATGGCCATGGGGGGCGTGCCGGTGGGGCTCTACACCACCAGCAGCGTGGATCAGCTCGTCTACATCCTGGGCCACTGCGAGGCGCGCTTCCTCCTGGTGGAGAACGCGAAGCACCTGGCCACCGCCCTGGAGGTCCAGAAGCGGCTGCCAGCGCTCAAGCACCTCATCGTCGTGGACGCGCCCATGCCCCTGCCGGCGGGTGTCCTGCGCTACACGGACATGCTGGCCTCCGGCGCGAAGGCGGACGAAGCCCCGTACTGGGATGCCGTCCACGCGCTCCACCCGGACGCGCTGGCCACGCTCATCTACACCTCTGGCACCACCGGCCAGCCCAAGGGCGTGGCCTTGAGCCACCGCAACCTCGCGTGGACGTCGAAGCAGCTGTGCGACACCCTGGGCTTCAAGGACATGGAGGACGAGCGGCTGGTGTCGTACCTGCCGCTGTCCCATATCGCGGAGCAGATCGTCTCCCTGCACAGCCCGCTGCTCATGGGCACGCAGGTGTACTTCGCGGACTCGCTGGACGCGCTGGGCAAGAACCTCACGCAGGTGCGCCCCACCATCTTCTTCGCGGTGCCGCGCGTCTGGGAGAAGTTCAAGACGAAGGCGGAGGAGGGCCTGGCCGCGCAGCCGCCCATGAAGCGCCGGCTGGTGGAGTGGGCCCGCGCCGCGGCGCTGGAGCGCAACACGCGCATGCTCAACCAGGAGCGCGTGCCGTCGCTCATGGAGGCCAAGTTCGCGCTGGCCCGGCGCCTGGTGTTCGAGCCGCTGAAGACGCGCATCGGCCTGGAGAAGGCGAAGCTGTTCTCCACCTCCGCGGCGCCCATTGGGCGGGACGTGCTGGACTTCTTCGCCTCCATCGACGTGGTGCTGCTGGAGGTCTGGGGCATGACGGAGTTGTCCGGCCCCGCCACGGTGAGCACCACAGAGTGCGCGCGGCTGGGCACGGTGGGCCGCCCCATGCTGGGCGTGGAGGTGCGCATCGCCGAGGACGGGGAGATCCTCGTGAAGGGTGGCAACGTATGCCTGGGCTATCACCGCAACCCGGAGGCCACGCAGGACCTGCTGGCGGACGGGTGGCTGCACTCGGGCGACGTGGGGCAGTTGGACGCGGAGGGCTTCCTGCGCATCACCGGGCGCAAGAAGGAGATCATCGTCACCTCCGGCGGCAAGAAGACGTCGCCCGCGAACATCGAGGAGATGCTCAAGGCCGTCTCGCCCGTGGGGCACGCGCTGGTGGTGGGCGACCGGCGCAACTACCTGGTGGCGCTGGTGACGCTGGAGCCGGACCGGGCGCGGAAGCTGGCAAGGGAGAAGGGCTGGCCGGAGGACGTGGCCGCGCTGGTGGAGGATCCGCAGCTCCAGCAGCACCTGCTGGAGGCAATCGAGCGCGACGTGAACCCGAAGCTGTCGCGCTTCGAGACCATCAAGCGCTTCCGCGTGCTGCCGGGGGAGTTCACCATCGACGGCGGCGAGCTCACGCCCAGCATGAAGATGCGCCGCAAGGTGGTGGAGCAGAAGTACGCGGACGTCATCGACGCGCTCTACCGCGAGCCCGCCGCACCCGGCGTCGCGGCCCACGGGTAGGGGACGCAAAGCGAAAGGGGCGGGGGACTCGAACCGGAGTCCCGCGCCCCTTCGTGCTTCAGCGGCTGTCGAAGCCGGTGACTACTTGCCCGTGCGCGCCTCGCGGGCCACGTAGTCGCGGCGCGCGGAGCCCGTGTAGACCTGACGGGGACGGGCGATCTTCTGCTCGTTGTCCGTGACCATCTCCTCCCACTGCGCGCACCAGCCCACCGTGCGGGGGATGGCGAACAGGACGGGGAACATCTCCGCCTGGAAGCCCATCGCCTCGTAGATGAGGCCCGAGTAGAAGTCGACGTTCGGATACAGCTTGCGCTTCACGAAGTACTCGTCCTCGAGCGCGATGCGCTCCAGCTCGAGCGCGATCTCCAGCAGCGGGTTCTTGCCCGTCACCTCGAAGACCTCGTCCGCCACGCGCTTGATGACCTTGGCGCGCGGGTCGTAGGACTTGTAGACGCGGTGGCCGAAGCCCATCAGCTTCTTCTCGCCCTCGCCGCCCTTCACCTGCTTGATGAACTCCGGGATGGCGGACTTGGTGCCGATCTCGCGGAGCATGCGGAGCACCGCCTCGTTGGCGCCGCCGTGCAGCGGGCCGTAGAGCGCGCCCACGCCCGCGGCGACCGCGGAGTAGGGGTCCACCTGCGACGAGCCCACCGTGCGCACGGACGTGGTGGAGCAGTTCTGCTCGTGGTCCGCGTGCAGGATGAAGAGGACGTCCAGCGCCTTCTCCAGCGTCGGGTGCACCTTGTACGTCGTGGTGCCGATGCGCTTGATCATCGCCAGGAAGTTGGCGACGTAGGACAGGTCGTTGTCCGGATAGACGTACGGCAGGCCCATCGAGTGCCGGTAGGAGAACGCGGCGATGGTGGGCATCTTCGCGATGAGGCGCGTGATCTGGATCTCACGGCTGCGCGCGTCGCGGATGTTCTTCGCGTCCGGGTAGAAGCCGGACAGCGCCGCCACCGTGGAGCCCAGCATGGACATGGGGTGCGCGTCGTAGCGGAACCCGTCCATGAAGGACTTGATGTTCTCATGCACCAGCGTGTGGTGCGTCACGTTGTGCGTGAAGTTGTCCAGCTCCGCCTGCGTGGGCAGCTGGCCCTTGAGCAGCAGGTAGGCCACCTCCAGGAAGGTGGACTTCTCCGCGAGCTGCTCGATGGGGTAGCCGCGGTACTCCAGGATGCCCTTGTCGCCGTCGATGAACGTGATGGCGCTCTTACAGTTCGCCGTGTTCAGGAACGCGGGGTCGTAACCCATCAGACCGAAGTCATCGCTGCCGGTCTTGATCTGGCGCAGGTCGGGGGTGCGGATACAGCCGTTCTCGATCGGGATCTCGTACGTCTTCCCGGTCCGATTGTCGGTGACGGTCAGCGTGTCCTTGGGCATGGGCGGAGATTTCACAGGGCGGCGGACGCTTTCAACAAAAAAGAACGATAAGTCTTAGAGGCGAAGTTTCCGGGTCGGCTCCCCGCTCAGGAATAGCGGACGCCGGCGCGCGTGAGCTGCCGCCAGAAGCCCGGGAAGCTCTTCTCCACGCACTCCGGCCCCGTCAGATCCAGAGGCACGCCGGACAGCACACACAGGGTGGCCGCTGACATCGCCAGGCGGTGGTCACCCCGGCTGTCCATGGCGAAGCGCGCGGGCTTCGCCTTCGGAGGGACGATGCGCAGCGTCTCGCTGTCGGCTCCGGCCGACAGCTCCGTGGTGCCGCCGTAGGCCGCCACCAGCGCGCGGATTCCCTCCAGCCGGTCGCTCTCCTTGACCCGCAGGATGCCCACGTCGCTGAGCGTGGTGGGGCGCGGCAGCACGCACGCGAGCGCCGCCAGCGTGGGCAGGAGGTCCGGGCATTCCTTGCCCGTCGCGCGCAGCTCCCCCGTGGCCTCACCCTCGAAGCGCCAGGTGTGGGGCGCGCCCGCGGGGACCCTTTTCAGCCCCACGTCGGCGACCAGCCGGAGGATCGCCTGGTCCGGGTGCGCGCTCTCGGGCTCGGCGCGCTCCACCGTGCCACCCGTGCGCCAGGCGATGAGCACCAGATAGCCCAGCGACGACCAGTCGCCTGGCAGTGATGGGACGGATTCGGGCGCCTGATAATCCGTGACGGAGCAGTGACCTTCGGACTGTTTCACGGTGAAGCCGAAGCGGCGCAGCCACGCCACCGTGAGGTCCATGTAGCCCGCGCTGGTGAGCGTGCCTTCGATCTCCACGCTCCACGCGCGCTTCTCGCGCAGGAACCGCTCCGCGCAGCCCAACAGCAGGCTGGAGGCGTACTGGCTGCTCTGCGCGCCCGGCACGCGGAACACCGGCGCCACCTTCGAGGTGTCCCGGGGGGCGTGCAGCTCCACCGGCCACGGGGTCCCTTCGGTGATGGTCAAGCCCGCGGAGCCCAGGGCCTGCTTCAAGGACGTGAAGAGCGGGCCGTGCGGGCGCTCGCCCAGGCGGGGCGTGCCGGTGATGCGCACGCGCGCGCCGGGCGTCACCGCGGCCTGCGTGACGAGGATGCGGAAGGGGGCGCCACCGTCCGCGCAGTCCACGTCGCGCACGGGGCCTGGGGGAAGGCGCAGGGCCTCCACGCCCCGGCGCAGCACGCGCACGTCGGCGGGGAGGTCCTCGTCCGATTCCTCCTGCACCGACGGCAGCGGCCAGGAGCCCGTGAGGTGTCCCAACACCAGGGCTCGCTGGGCGTCCGACTTCGACACGGGCGGGGTGAGCGGTGAGGCGCTCAAGGCGCTCGGGTCGACGGTGAGGCGGCTCGGCGAGGCGTGGCTCAAGGGCGGGCTCCACGGGTCCAGGCGGGCCACAGGGCCCGCCATGTCTTCGGCATCACATCCACGACGTCCGCGGCGCCCACGGCGGTGAGCAGCACCATGCGCAGCTCGCCGTTGGCGCCGGCCTTCTTGTCGGCGTCCAGGAGCGCGGCCACGTCCTTCAGCGACGCGCGGCTTCCAATCTCCGCCGCGCGGTCGCGGCCCAGCACGCCCGGGCCACGCGCCAGCGCGCGCTCCACCTCGTGCGCCACGGGCTCCGGGGTGATGCCCAGGTGCCGGCCCACGTCCAGGGCCCAGAGGATGCCCAGGCCCACCGCGTCGCCGTGCGACAGCTTGAAGCGCGACAGGCTCTCCAGCACGTGGCCGAAGGTGTGCCCGAAGTTGAGCACGCGGCGCAGGCCCTGGTGCTCGTAGGGGTCCTTCGCGCAGACGTCTTCCTTCAGGCGGCGCGCGTCCTTCACCAGCTTCTCCAGCGACGGCGGCGTGCGCACGTAGCGCTTGAAGAGGGACGCATCCAGCGACGCGACCATCTTCCACGCTTCAATGGAGCCCTCGCGAATCTGGGCGTCGGACAGCGTGGCGTACAGCTCCGGGCACAGCCACGTCTCGTCCGCGTAGTGGAAGACGCCCGCGGGGTTCTTCACCACGCGGCCGCGCACCACCAGGTCCACCGCGCCCTTGCCGCCCAGGCTGCTGTCCACCGCCGCGAGCAGCGTGCTGGGCACCTGCAAGAGCCGCACGCCCCGCTTGAGCAGGTGCGCGGCCACCGTGGCCACGTCGCCCACGGTGCCGCCGCCCACGGCGACGAGCGTGCCGGAGCGCGGCAGCGTGATGCCGCCCGCGAGCACCTTCTGCAGCGACGCGAGGCTCTTGGCGCGCTCACCGCCCACCAGCTGGATGATGGCGCGCGGCTTGCGGGCCTCCAGCGCGGGGATGAGCGTGGGGTGGAAGCGCGCGACGGTGCGGTCCACGACGGCGACGCAGCCTTCGGGCAGCTTCGCGGCGAGCTTCGTGAAGGAACCCCAGCGGTCGTTCGGGGGACGGTAGGAACCGGGAGGAAGCGGGCTCATGCGGAGTGGGGACGGGCGTTGAGTTGCTGGACGAGGTCGGCGATGACGAGCGACACCATGGCCTCCAGCACCGGGACGGCGCGGGGCATGATGCACGGGTCGTGACGGCCGCCCTTGGCGTGATCCGCGAGCGTCGCGGGAGGCTTGAAGTAGGCGCGCACCTGCATGGGCTCACCGTTGGCGAGGCCCCCCTGGATGCCGCCGTAAGCGTCCTTCACGGAGTGGAACTTCGTGCCCGGCTGGCCGATGCGCTGGAGCAGATCCGGCGGGCCCCACACGACACCCGTGACGGCGCCGATGCTGCCCAGCGCCTGCGCGATGAGCGCCTTCAGCTTGCCGAAGATGGGCTCGCCCAGCCCCACGGGCAGGCCCTCCACGCGCACGTCGATGGAGCCACCGAGGCTGTCTCCGGCTTCCTTCGCGGCCAGAATCTGACGGGCCATCTCCTCGCGCACGGCGGCGTCCGGGCAGCGCGTGGGGTGTGCGTCCACCATGGCGCGGGTGAGGCCCGGCGGCGGCACGGGGGCGACGAGCTCACCCACCTGGGAGACATAGGCGACGGTGCTCAGGGAGGGCATGTCTCGCGCGAGGTACGCCTCCGCGATGGTGCCGCCGATGACGCGGCAGAGCGTCTCGCGCCCGCTGGTGCGGCCGCCGCCCCGGTGGTCGCGGTGTTTGTAACGTTCACGCCACACGGCGTCCGCGTGGCCTGGCCGGTCCACGCTGGCCAGCTGGTTGTAGTCCTGCGAGCGCTGGTTCGTGTTGCGCACGATGGCCGCGATGGGCGTGCCCAGCGTCTTGTCCTCGAAGACGCCGGAGAGGATCTCCACGGTGTCGGGCTCGTTGCGCGGGGTCACCAGGGCGGACTGCCCGGGCCGCCGGCGGTCCAACGCCGCCTGGAGCATGTCGCGCGTGAGCGGGACGCCCGCGGGGCAGCCGTCGATGACGGAGCCCAGCGCGGGGCCATGGCTTTCACCAAAGGTGGTCAGCCGGAAGAGGGTGCCGAAGGTATTCATGTCGCCGTTTCCCAGAGTTGTCGCTGCCGCCGGGCCTGGGCGACGAACCACGCCGCACCGAGCAGGAGAGGGGTGCCCCCGCGGCGAACGATCTCCGCGGCGACGCGCCGGCCCGGCGCACCGTATGCGATCACCGCCACGCGTGCCCCCTGGAATCGCAGGTTTTCAGGGGCCGCCACGCGGTCCGGCCACGTCCAGACCCAATCCCCGGACAGCGGGGCTTGAATCTCCGCGCGCTTCACGACCCGCAGGGCGAGTCCATGTTCGGCGGCCACCAGCCGCAGCGCCTGCGTGGAGCCGCCGTCGCCCAGCACCGAGACATCCTTCGCGCCCAGGCGCTCCAGCACCGCGCGGGCACCTTCCGTATCGGTGTTGAAGGACTCCCACCGCGAGCCCCGGCGCACCAGCGTGTTGATGGCGTCCAGCGAAGAACCCGTGTGCTTCGCGAGCCGCATCTTGAACGGGCTCGTCACCGCGAAGCCCGCGTAGTGCGGAAGCAGCGCGTCCACCACCGCCTCCACCGGCGCGTCCTCCGCCAGGTCGATGCGGTCGAACGGCTGACGGTGGATGCGCGGCGAGCGTGAGTGCGCAATCGCCGTGCCCAGGATGCCCAGGCGGAGCGCGTCCAGATCCTTCGCCCTGCGGTGCTCGCGCACCACGTCGTCCAGCAATCGCTGTCCCGGGGCCGCCGTCCACGGGCCGCCCATGGCCACGTACTCCAGACCGTTCCGGCGCGAGAGCACCGCGCGCGCCGGGATGGCGACAGGCCCCATGCCCAGCACGGTGACGCGCCCGGCGCCGAAGCGCTGGGACAACCGCGCCTGCGTCTCCAGCAGCACCTCCAGATGCGCGGGCCCGTCCATGGGCTCCACGTGCTTCACCAGCGCATCCGCGGGGAGGGGGCGGGACCAGCGCCTCAGCGCCTCCGCCGTCGTCAGCGGTCCTTCCGCGTGATGCGACGCGAGCAGCTTCCCAGGCGGCGCGTCCATGTCCTGCGCGCGCTCCACGTCGCGGTCCACGCGCCACGCGGCCCGCACCCAAGGGGCGGGCAGCGGCTTGCCCCGCTCGGAGACGAGCAGCGGCATCACGCGGGCGAGCGCCTCCGGGTCGATGTCGCCGGGCGCGTGCAGGTCCGTCCGCACCTCGATGACATCCGCGCCGCGCTTCAGCCCGTCGCGCGCGAAGGCCACGGCGTCCGCGCCGGTGAGCGTGGGGGGCAGGGTGATGATGCGCCGGGTGGCCATCAGGCAGGCTCCTGGGCAAGACAGCCCCGGAGGAAGTCCGCCAGGGAGATGGTGGGGACGCGGGCGTGCAGCGCCTCGCGCTCATGGAACAGCGAGTGGAGCTCCTCCTCCAGCGACACGTCCGTGCGCAGCCGCGGGCGCGTGGTGTCCGCCATCAGCCGCTCGCGGTACGTGTCGAAGGTGACGGGGACGACGAGCGTGAAGTGCTCCGCGAGCGCTTCCGGATGATGCGACAGGAAGCCGCCGCCCACCGCCACCACGCTGCCCCGGGGCAGCAGGCCCAGCGTCTCGCGCTCGGCGGCGCGGAAGGTGGTGGGGGACTCCGCGACCCAGGTGCGGAGCGGGCGCCCGTGCCGGCGCTCCAGCTCCGCGTCCAGGTCCAGCCCGGGCCTGCCGAGCAACCGCGAGACGAGCGGCAACAGGCGTGTCTTGCCCGCGGCGCGGTGTCCCGCGATGACGACGGTCTGCGCGCCCGTCGGGCGGGGGCAGGGCCCCGGGGACGACAATGCCCCCTGGAGCGCCTGCTGGAGTCTGGGGTCTACCGACGCGACGACTTGGGAGACGAGGACGCGCCGGGCCTCAACGGACGATGCCGACATAGACGTAGGCGGTTCCGAACAGCAGGGGGTGGGCGGCGCGCTCGCTGTAGGCGCCGGCCTGGTCCATCAGGGCGAGGAAGCGGTCACCGGCGGGGAAGGCCGCGGCGGTGCGGGGCAGGTACTGGTACGCCGCGCGGTTGCCCGTGAGCAGGCCGCCAATCGCCGGCATCACCGTCTTGCTGTAGAAGCGGAACAGCGCGCCGTACGCGCCCGTGGGCTGGCCGAACTCGAGCACCACCACGCGGCCGCCCGGGCGCACCACCCGCGCCATCTCCTGGAGGCACTTCACCGGATCATCCACGTTGCGGATGCCGAAGGAGATGGACGCCACGTCGAAGGTGTTGTCCGGGAAGGTGAGCGCCATGGCGTCCTGCACCTGGAACTCCACGTCCAGGCCCGCCTTGGCCGCCTTGGCCGGCGCGCTCTCCAGCATCTCCGGGCAGAAGTCCGTGCCCACCACGCGGCCCGAGGCCCCCACCTTGCGCTTGAACGTGAGCGCCAGGTCGCCGGTGCCGGTGGCGCAGTCCAGCACCTGGCTGCCCTCCCTGGCGCAGCTGAGCTTCACCGCCGAGCGCCGCCACAGCCGGTGCACGCCGAAGGAGAGGACTTCATTCGTCACGTCGTAGCGCGTGGCGATGGAGGAGAACATCTGACGCACTTCGGTGCTCATCGCGCCTCCGCGATCTGGGCCGGTCCCGCCGGCGTCCAAAGGTGTCGGTCCACCGCGGCGAGCACGCCCGGCAGCCGTTGCATCAACGTAGCGAAATCCCCGGGCGACATGGCCTGCTGCCCGTCGCACAACGCCTGCTCCGGCCGGGGGTGGACTTCAATCAACAAACCATCCGCACCGCAGGCCGCTGCCGCCAGCGACATGGGCGTGATGAGGGACGGGATGCCCGTGGCATGCGAGGGATCCACGATGACCGGCAGGTGCGTGCGCTCCTTCGCCCACGCCACCGCGGCCAGGTCCAGCGTGTTGCGCATCGCGGGCTCGAAGGTACGGATGCCGCGCTCGCACAGCATCACCTGCTCGTTGCCGCCCGCCAGGATGTACTCGGCGGCGTTGAGCCACTCCTGCACCGTGGCGGACAGCCCGCGCTTGAGCAGCACCGGCTTGCGCAGCTTCCCCAGCGCGCGCAGCAGCCCGAAGTTCTGCATGTTCCGGGCGCCCACCTGGAGGACGTCCGAGTGCTGCGCCATGAGGGGCAGTTGCTCCGTCTCCATCACCTCGCTGATGATGGGCAGACCGTGGCGCCTGCCGGCGTCCACCAACAGCTTCAGCCCCGGCTCCCCCATGCCCTGGAACGCGTACGGACTGGTGCGCGGCTTGAACACGCCGCCTCGCAAGAGGTGCGCCCCCGCCTGCGCCACCGCGCGCGCCGCCAGCTCCAGCTGCTCCGCGCCCTCCACCGCGCACGGCCCCGCCATCACCACGAAGCCGGCTCCGCCCACCTCCACGGCCCCCACCCGCACCCGCGTGCCCTCGGGACGCGTCGCGCGAAGCACGCGGTGTGCGCCCGGGTCACGCCGCGAGGCTGGGTCGTCTGCTTGCTGGCCTCCCACGGCGGCTCCCTCTTGGCTGAAGTTACGAGAATTCGTGTTTCATGGAGTTCAAGCGGTTTTGAACTCCTTGGTGCATGTATAGCCGAGATCGCTTAGAAGACAATCGAAGGTGATGTCACTCGCATCCCCGAGGTGCAGGAGAATGGCTGATGACGCCGCTCAGTCCCGCTGAGGGCCCTCGTTGGGTCGCCGGGATGATTCCCCTGCCCGGTGTGGATCCGCTGGCCGGGGCGAACAGCCTCGGTATCCCTTCCGTATACTGGGAGCGGCCGGTGGCGCGCGAGGCGGTGGCGGGTTGGGGCGAGGCGGGCGTGCTCGACGCGCACGCGCCTGGCGAGCTGCCGGCGGTGCTGGGCGCGCTCGGGCACGACAGCGTGCGGTGGCTGGACGCGGCGTCGCCTGGAATGCCGGGCCCCTGGTTCGGAGGCATGCGCTTCAGCCCGACCGCGCCAATGGACGGTGCGTGGCGTTCACATGGCCTTGCGCGCTGGACGCTGCCAGAGCTGCTGGTGTGGCGCGAGGGCCCCGAGTTGGCGGCCGCCGTGTTCGCGCCGGAGGGGCGGGGCTCGGAGGACGTGGTGCGCTCGCGGCTGGAGCGCTTGCGAGCCTCCTTCCCGCAGTCGTTCCGGCATCCGCTGGGCGCGCCGGTGACGCTGCGTACGGAGTCGTCGCGGCCGGCCTTCGAGGCGCTGGTGGAGCGCGCGGTGGAGGCCATTGGCGCGGGCCAGCTGCACAAGGTGGTGCTGGCGCGGGCGCTGGAGGCAGAGGGGCCGGAGCCCTTCGACGTGGTGGACGTGCTGGCGCGGCTGCGCGAGCAGAACCCGCGCTGCGCGACGTTCCTCTTCCGCGCGCCGGACGGCACGGGCTTCCTGGGCGCGACGCCGGAGACGCTGTGCCGGGTGGAAGGGCGTCGGCTGGAGACGGAGGCGCTGGCGGGGTCCGCGGCGCCGGGCGGCGCGGAGGCGCTGGACGCCAGCGACAAGGACCGGCGCGAGCATGAAGCGGTGGTGCGCTACATCCTCCAGGCGCTGACGCCGGTGGCGGCGAGCGTGACCGCGGACGCGCAGCCGTCGGTGCTGGCGTTGAAGAACGTGGTGCACCTGCGCACGGGCATCCGCGCGGAGCTGGCGGAGGGCGTGGACACGGCGCGCGTCGTCAATGCGCTGCACCCCACGCCGGCGGTGGGCGGCACGCCGCGCGAGCGTGCGCTGTCGTTCCTGGTGGAGCACGAGTCGTTGGACCGGGGTTGGTATGCGGGTCCGGTGGGCTGGGTGGGCCCCGGGCGGGCGCACCTGGTGGTGGCGTTGCGCTCGGCGCTGGTGCGCGGGGCGAAGGCCCGGCTCTTCGTGGGCGCGGGCATCGTCGCGGGCTCCAGCGCGGAGTCCGAATGGCGGGAGACCGAGATGAAGAGTCTGGCCATGCTGCGTGCGCTGGGGGGCCGGTGATGTCCCTGGACGCCAACCTCAACGTGCTGTGGGCGCGAGCGCTGCTGGAGGAGCTGGTGCGGGGCGGCGTCCGGCACGCGGTGGTGTGTCCGGGCTCCCGTTCGTCGGCGCTGGCGCTCGCGTGCGCGCACACGCCGGGCCTGCGGGTCTGGTCGGTCATCGACGAGCGGAGCGCGGGCTTCTTCGCGCTGGGCATTGCGAAGCAGTCGCGCCAGCCGGTGGTGCTGGTGGCGACGAGCGGCTCCGCGGGAGCGCACTTCTTCCCGGCCGTCATCGAGGCGGCCATGGCCCAGGTGCCGCTGCTCATCCTCACGGCGGACCGGCCGCTGGAGCTGCAGGGCTGGGGCGCGCCGCAGACGGTGCCCCAGGCCCGCTTCTACGGCGACTTCGCGCGGCTCTTCGCGGACGTGGGGATGCCCGAGGCGAACAGCGCCGCCATCGCGCACCTGCGGGCCACGGCCGCTCGCGCGGTGAGCACCGCGTGCCGCGCGCCCCGAGGCGCCGTGCAGCTCAACGTGCCGTTCCGCGAGCCGCTGGCGCCCATTCCGCAGGACTTCGGCTCGGAGAAGCTGACGGCGCTCGCGAGGGAAGGCCGCGCGGACGCGCCCATCACCCGCATCCTTCAGTCCTCGCGAGCCCCGGACGCGGAGGCGCTGGATGCCGTGCGCGCCCGCATCGCCGCCACCGAGCGCGGCGTCATCGTGTGTGGCCCCCGTGACGAGGACGACGGCTTCGCGGAGGCCATCGCGGCACTGAGCCAGGCGACGGGCTACCCGGTGCTCGCGGAGGCCGCGTCGCAGGCGCGCTATGGCGGCGGCCCGCTGACCGTGTCGCTCTACGACGCGCTCCTCCGCCACGAGCCCTTCGCGCGGAGCCACGTGCCGGAGGTGGTGCTGCGCTTCGGCGGAGGCCTGACGCCCAAGTCGCCTCAGCAATGGTTGGACACCTCCGGCGCGGACATCACGGTCTTCAGCGACGAGGGCGCGCTGTACGACCCGGCGCACCGGGCCACGCGCGTGGTGGAGGGCAACGCCGTCCTCGCGTGCCGCGCGCTGACGGAAGGGCTGTCGCGAGGCCCTGGCCGCTGGGCGCAGGACTTCATGGGCGCGGAGCGGGTGGCCCGCAACGCGCTGGAGGCGGCGCTCGGCGAACAGCAGGACGCGCTGACGGAGCCCCGCATGGCGCGCGAGGTGGTGGCCGCACTGCCGCAGAACGCGCTCTTCTTCGTGTCCAGCAGCATGCCCATCCGCGCGGTGGACGCGTTCGCGCACGGCGGTGGCGTGCCGCTGCGCGTGCTGGCGAACCGCGGCGCCAACGGCATCGACGGCATCGTTTCCAGCGCGGCGGGCATGGCCGCGGCTGCGGGGCGGCCCGCGGTGCTGCTGACCGGCGACCTGGCGCTCCTGCACGATGTGGGCGGGCTCGTCACGGCGGCGCGGGCGCGCGTGCCGCTGACGGTCGTGGTGGTGAACAACGACGGCGGCGGCATCTTCTCCTTCCTGCCGCTGGCGCAGGTGGCGAAGCCGGACGAGTTCGAGGCCCTCTTCGGCACGCCGCATGGCGTGGACCTGTCGCACGCGGCGGCGCTCGCGGGTGCTCGCTTCGAGCGGCCCACGACGCCCTCGGCCCTGCGTGCGGCGGTGCGCACCGGGCTGGAGGGCGGCCTCCACCTGGTGGAGGTCGTGGTGGAACGGGCCACCAACGTGGATGCGCACAGACACCTCTTCGCGCGGATGGCCGCCGCACTGGGAGAAGGATCATGGGCGTGACGCTCGCTTACGACACGTGGGGAGAAGGCCCCCATACGCTCCTGGCGCTGCACGGCTTCACCGGCAGCGGCGCCTCGTTCGCGCACCTGCGTCCGCTGCTGGGCCGCTCCGTGCGCGTGGTGGCGGTGGACCTGCCCGGCCATGGCCGCACGCCGCTGCCGGAGAAGACGGGACGCGACGGCTTCCTGGAGACGGTGGACGCCGTGGTCCAACTTGCGCGCGAGCTGGGCGGCCACGTGGACCTGCTCGGCTATTCGCAAGGCGCGCGGGTGGCGCTGGGCGCCACGGTGCGCGCGCCGGACTGCTTCGGCCGGCTTATCATGGAGAGTGGCTCGCCCGGCCTGCACCGCCGCCAGGAGCGCTCCGAGCGGCGTGAGGCGGACGGCAAGCTCGTGGAGTTCATCCGCGCCCGGGGCGTGGATGCCTTCATCGAGCGGTGGGAGGCGCTGCCCCTCTTCGACGGTCTGCGCCGCCTGCCGGAGCCGGAGCAGGCCGCGCTGCGCGAGCGCCGCAAGGCCTGCACGGCGGAGGGGCTCGCCGGGGCGTTGGAGACCCTGGGCCTGGGGGTGCAGCCCGACTACTGGCCGGCGCTGCACCGGCAGCGGCTGCCCACGCTGCTGCTCACGGGCGCCCAGGACGTGAAGTTCACGAACCTGGCGCGGCGCATGGCGGCGGAGCTTCCAGTGGTGTGGCGCCACGCGTTCGCGGGGGTCACCCACGCCCCGCACCTGGAGGCGCCGGAGGAGTACGTGCGCGAAGTGCTCTCGTTCCTCCAGACGCCCTGGTACGAAGCGCCGCAGTTCGAACACGCCATCCTGGCGCGAGAGGCGACCCACTCGTGACAACCCTGGTGAGCACTCCCCCTGACGCGGCTCCTCCCCGGCCCACGCTGAAGACGTGGCTGATGGCCGTGCGTCCGAAGACGCTGACGGCGGGCGCGGTGCCGGTGCTGGTGGCCACGGCGCTCGCCTACGGTGACGGCGTGGGGCGCCTGATGCCCGCGCTCGCGGCGCTGCTGGGCGCGGTGCTGATCCAGATCGGCACCAACTTCATCAACGACTTCTACGACTTCAAGAAGGGCGCGGACACCGAGGAGCGCCTGGGGCCCAAGCGCGTGACGCAGAGCGGGCTCATCGCGCCGGGCACGGTGCTGATGGGCGGACTCGGGTGCTTCGCGCTCGCGACGCTGGTCGGCCTGTACCTGGTGGCGGTGGGGGGCTGGCCCATCGTGTTCATCGGCGTGGCCTCGCTGGTCTGCGGCTACGCATACACCGGCGGCCCGTTTCCGCTGGCCTATCTCGGCCTGGGCGACCTGTTCGTGCTCATCTTCTTCGGCATCGTCGCGGTGACCGGCACGTACTACGTGCAGGCGGGCGTCGTGGGCCCGGCGGCCTGGTGGGTGTCGGTGCCGGTGGGCGCCATCGGCACGTGCCTCATCGTGGTGAACAACCAGCGCGACGCGAGCACGGACGTGAAGGCCGGCAAGCGCACGATGGCGGTTCGCTTCGGGAAGGGCTTCGGCCGCGCGGAGTATGTGCTGCTGCTCGTCGCCTCGTACGTCACGCCGTTCGTGCTGTTCGCCAGGGGCTACGCGAGCGCCTGGGTCTTCCTGCCGCTCCTGAGCCTGCCGCTCGTGGCGCCGCCGCTGAAGCTGATGCTGAAGGCGGAGGGCGCGGCGCTCAACCCCGCGCTGGGCGGGACGGCGCGGCTGCAGATGGTGTTCGGGCTGCTGTTCGCGGTGGGCCTGTACCTGCGCTGAAGGAGCGTCATGCGCATCACCGACGCGACGCTCACCCCGCTGCACCTCGCGCTGGCCCAGCCCCTGAGGACAGCGAGGGGCACCTACGCCACGCGCGACGGATTCCTCGTGCGGCTGTGGGATGACGAAGGCCATGTGGGGCAGGGCGAGGCGATGCCGCTGCCCGAGTTCGGCACCGAATCCCTGGCCATGACACACACGGTGCTGCGCGGATGGCTGGGGGTCCTCAAGGGCCAGGCGCTGGAGGACAGCGTCGAGGGCGTGGAGGCCACGCTCGTGCCGTCGGCCAGCGAGGAGCAGCGCCAGCGCGGCGCGCGGCTCCGGGGCATCGAGACCGAAGAACCCATCCCCGCCGCGCAGCACGCCCTGGAGCTGGCGCTGCTGGACCTGGTGGCCCAGCGAAAAGGGGTGCCCCTGTGCTGGCTGCTCGCGGAGGAGGCGCGTCAGGAGGTCTTCGTGAACGCGCTGCTGAGCGCGGAGGACCCCGGGGTGCTGTCCCAGGAAGCGCGAGCGGCGGTGGACGAGGGCTATCAGACGCTGAAGTTGAAGGTCGCGGGCCGCTCGCTGGACGCGGACGAGGCCCGGGTCCGCGCCGTGCGCGAAGCGGTGGGCCCGCGCGTGCGCCTGCGCCTGGACGCGAACGGTGGCTGGTCGGAGCCCGAGGCCAATCGCGCCCTGGATCGGCTGGGCTGGTACGACCTGGAGCTGGTGGAGCAGCCCACGCCTCCGGAGGACCTCCAGGCGCTGTGGCGGGTGCAGCGTCGTGCGCCGTGCCTCATCGCCGCGGACGAGACGCTCGCCATGCCCGCCGCGGTGCGCACGCTCCTCACGATGGACCTGGGCGGCGGGCCCGCGGTGGGCGCGGTGGTGATCAAGCCGATGGTGCTCGGGGGGCTGCTGCCCTCCATGGTGGTGGCGCTGCGAGCGGCCCACCTGGGCATGCACGCATACGTCACCAGCTCCATCGATGGCGTGGTGGCCAGAGCAGGCGCCGCGCACCTGGCCTCCGCGCTGCCGTCGGGAGAGCTGGCCTCCGGACTCGCCGTGGGGCGGCTCTTCGCGGACGAGCCGAAGGATCATCCGTATCAACCCCAGCGGGGACTCGTGCGCTTGCGCGATCTACCCGGGCTGGGACTGAGCCCGGACCCCGGCCGGGAACACTGAGTCATGCGCTCGGGCCTTCGCATCCCTGACGGTGTGCGAACGCGAGCGATGGCCACGGCGGACACATCTCCTCGGAGGAACGAGGCCATGACCTACGACTGCCCCATCCGTGAAGGCGCGAGCCAGCATCCCGAAGCGGAGGCGCTCCGCTTCACGGGTCAGACGTGGACCTTCCGCGCGCTGGACGAAGCGGTGGCGCGCTGGACCGGAGCGCTGGCCGCGCGAGGCGTGGGGCAGGGCGACCGTGTGGCGCTGCTGTCCACGAGCCACCCGGCGGTGACGTTCCTCTTCTGGGCCCTCGGCCGGCTGGGCGCGGTGTTCGCGCCGCTCAATGCAAGGCTCACCCCGGCGGAGCTGCGGCCCCTGTTGGAGGCCGTGGAGCCCCGGCTCACGCTGGCACTCGGCACACTGCGCGACCGGCTCCCCGAAGCGGAGGACCTCGAATCCCTCCCCGCGGGTGTCGCTGCTCGCTCCGTGCCCGCCCGCACCTGGGACGCGGCCACGCCCCGGGTCATCCTCTTCACCAGCGGAACGACGGGACGGCCCAAGGGCGCGGTGCTCACGGAGGGCGCCTTCCGCGCCTCGTGCCGGGCCTCCGCCGCGAACCTGGGCGCGCACCCCGCGCCGCGCTGGTTGGGTACGCTGCCCCTCTTCCACGTCGGCGGCCTGGCCATGCTCACGCGCACCGCTTACGACGGTGGCTGCCTCCTGCTGCACGAGCGATTCGACGCGGACGCTGTCAACCGCGCCATCGACACGGAGGGCGCGTCACACGCCAGCTTCGTCGCCACCACGCTGGAGCGCGTGCTCGACGCAAGGCAGGACCGCAAGCTGCCCGGCACCTTCCGGTGCGCGCTGATCGGCGGCGGCCCCGTCCCCACGGCGCTGCTCACGCGAGCCCGGGCCGCGGGACTCCTGGCCCTCCAGACCTATGGTCTCACCGAGGCCTGCTCCCAGGTCACCACCGAGCGCCCCAGCGACGCGGACGGCCGCACCGCGGGGCCGCCGTTGCCAGGGCTGGAGATCCGCATCGTCGGGACGGACGGCGCGCCGCTCGGTGAAGGACAGGAAGGGGACGTGGAGGTCCGAGGCCCCACGCTGATGGCCGGCTACTGGAACCAGCCCGACGCCACGCGCGACGCCGTCCACGACGGCTGGCTGCGCACCCGTGACGTGGGCGCCCTTGACGCGAAGGGGCGCCTCACGCTCCTGTCGCGCCGCACGGACCTCATCGTGCGGGGAGGGGAGAACCTCTACCCGGCGGAGATCGAAGCCGTCCTCGCCAACCACCCGGCCATCCTCGAGTCCGCCGTCGTCGGCGTGCCAGACGCACACTGGGGCGAGGTCCCCGTCGCCTTCGTCGTCCTGCGCCCCGGCCACGCCCTGCCCGAGGACCTGGACGCGTGGTGCCGCCAGTCGCTCGCGCGCTTCAAGGTGCCCACCCGCTTTGTTGTAATTGAAACATTGCCTCGCAATGCCATGAGCAAGGTGGAGCGCCCCGTTCTACGAATGCACGCCCTGCCTCATCCTCCACATCAGCCAGGGTCGTGAGAACCCTGTTTTCTGGATGGGTGGGGCTCTCAGGACTCGCTGAGTAGACCTGTCAGGTTGGGTTATAATATTCCACTGTGGGGGGATCCTGAGAGGAAGCTACCGGTGAGTACCGCAGTGGAAGCAGTGAAGGTGGAAGGGCCGTCCGAAGCGAGCCAGGTCGACGCGCGCGCCAACGCGGCTCTTGGCGCCATGAAGTGCCCCCATCTGGGCGCCCAGTACAACCCGTTCGCGGGACCGCACGTCGAAGACCCCCATCCGTTCTACGCGCAGCTGAGGCAGGACGCGCCCGTCAGCTACAACCCCATGCTGGGGATGTGGCTGGTGAGCCGTTACGACGACATCTGCCACGTGCTGAAGGATCCAGCGCGCTACTCGTCCTCGGACCTGGGCAACATGGGCTCGGTGCTGTCGCCCCAGACGCTCTCGGTGCTCGCCGAGGGCTATCCCCTGGCGGACAGCCTGATCAACTCGGATCCGCCCGCGCACACCCGCTTGCGCAAGCTGCTGGGACGGGGCTTCTCCGCCCAGCGCATCGCCGCGCAGGAGGGCCCCATCCGCGCCGTCTCCGAGGAGCTCGTCCAGGCATTCGCGCGCCGGGGACACGCGGACCTGGTGACGGAGTTCGCGTACCCGCTGCCCGTGCGGGTCATCCTGGGCATGGTGGGCGTGCCCCAGGAGGACATGGCGGACATCAAGCGCTGGTGCGACGACTTCTTCCGGATGATCTTCACCCGCGTCCCCGCGGAGGAGCAGCCGCCGCTGGCGCGCAGCTGGGTCACCTTCCAGCACTACGTCGCCCGCCTCATCCGCGCCCGCGAGGACGAGCCCCGCGACGACCTGATCAGCTACCTGGTCACCACCGACGCGGACGGCGAGGCGCTCACGCTGCCGGAGCTGATCATCGCCATCGCCGGCAGCATGCTGGCCGCGGGCCATGAGACCACCACGGCGCTGCTCGCCCAGTGCTGGAAGCAGGCCCTGCTCCAGCCCGGCCTCTGGCAGCGGCTGCGCGAGGACCGCTCGCTGGTGCCGCACCTCATCGAGGAGACGCTGCGCTTCGACTCGGTGGCGCACGGGATGATCCGCACCACCACGGAGGACGTGGAGCTGGCGGGCGTCGCGCTGCCCAAGGGCTCGCGGCTGCTGCTGCTCTACGCGTCCGGAAGCCGTGACCCCGCGCTGCTGCCGGACGGGGACCACTTCGACATCAACCGCAGCCACCCGACGCACCTGGGCTTCGGGCGGGGCATCCACTTCTGCATCGGGGCGCCGCTGGCCCGGCTGGAGGCGCAGATCGCCACCAACCTGCTGCTGGATCAGCTCGCGGACCTGCGCCTGGAGGAGACCCCGGACTTCGGCACCACGCAGTCGCTGACCATCCGCTCCATCCAGCACCTGCGCGTGACCTGGACCCCTACCGGGACCTGAGCGCCACCCGCACGCTCCCGTCCCGCCCGTGGGGCTCCCACGGACGGGGCGGGCACTTCATCCGTGCCTCAGCACTCCGACGCCGGGTGTCCCCAGGGGTTGCTTCGCGGGTACTGCCGCAGCAGCGTGCACAGGCGGTGCGCGGCGACCATCGTCGCGGACGGCCGCGGCGGCTCGGCGTGCATCGCCGTCTGGCCCAACCGGGCCGCCTGTAGTGCCAGCGCGTGCTGGACCTCGGGTGACCAGCGCTTGAATTCGAGCCATTCCATGAGCCTGCTCCTCCTTGATGGAGCGGCCATTGAACCCCCTTCAATCCCGGAAATCACGACGCCCCGCGTCGGCCCGGGGCGTCAGTGACCTCCTGCTGACAGGCCACTCAAGCCTGCGAGGCATTGGCGGGTCGGCCAATGAGCATCATCAGGCCGAAGGGGTTCCCCGGGTTGGTGAGCCGGTCGATTTCCCAGACGTAGTCGTCGCTCAGGCCCTGGGTGAGCTCGCGCATCTCCTCCACGGAGTACGTGCGCAGACAGGACACCACGCCGTCGAACGCCGCCGCGATGGGGATGAGCGGCATCAGGTAGGTGAGGGCGAGCCGATCCGCGCGCACGGGGCGGATGAACGGCGTCGTCAGCGGCACGTTGATCAGCGCCGCCGCCGTCATCGCGATGGCCGGCCCTCGCCGCTCCACCAGCTCCATGATGGCGATGCCCCGGCGCTGGGCCACGGCGTCCGCCAGCACCTTGCGCGCCATGTCCGGCGGCAGGTGGTGGAACGAATTGCACATGATGCGGAAGCCCTTGTACGTCGCGGGCACCGCCGTCGCGTCCACCGGCGTCGTCACGTAGTCGATGCGGCCCGGGTTCGCCGCCTTCGCCTTCTCGAACGCGGAGACCTCCGGGTACAGGTCCGTCAGGAGCGCCGTCGCCTTGTAGCCCTCCTGCGTCTCCAGCATCTCAATCAGCTTCGGCACCGGCCCCGCGCTGCCCGACGCCATGTCCAGCAGCTGTGTCTCTCCCATCGCCTCCATCGCGCCCTTGAGCCGCTTCACGAACTCCGAATAGCGGTCGTCCGACAGGCTCCACACGAACGCCAGGAAGTCCGTCACGCCCCGGCGAAGTACCTTCGGGAACCAGGGCTGATCCTCCAATTCAAAAAGTTGCAGTCTGGGCATAATCGCTGGGCGCTCCAAGGGGCTCGGGGGAAGGAAACTCCAGCACTGTCGCCCAGTCCCGCGCGACGTACAAGGGGCGCCTTCCAGGGGCATTGGCACACATCCGAGCGCCCCGGAATCCAGCTCAGATCCCGATTCCCTGCGGCTGTCGCGAAACTTTGAAGCGTTGCAGGAAATCACTGCCCGAAAGCCAGACATGCGCCGTGAAGAATGAGCCGCGGGCGCAAGGTTTCTGGAGGGGTGCGTTTGATTTACAGGCGGCCGGAAGGGCGCGGATCGGGTGATTCTGACTCGGGGGGCGGCAAACAGGATCACGCTGAAAACAGCGTTTCCGGAGTGGGGTTGCCGGTGTTTATAGGTATTATTACTTACGACCGGGGGGGGCTTCGGTCGTCCGGTCGCACGGTTCAAAACGGATCAGCTCGCACACAACGGGAGGGAGTAATGGCTCCGGAATCTGTTGATGTGATCGTCGTCGGAAGCGGCCCGGTGGGTGCCATGGCGGCGAACCTGCTGGGGCAGTACGGGCTGCGCACCGTGGTCATCGAGAAGGAGACCACCGCGCACACCCAGTCCCGCGCCATCAACGCGGACGATGAAGCGCAGCGCATCTTCCAGGCCGTCGGTCTCACGGGCGAGCTGGGGCCGGGCTTCCACCCGTGCCTGAAGATGACCTACGTGGACGATGAGATGCGGGTGCTCGCGGAGGTGGACTTCACCAAGGTGGAGCGCCCCAACGGCCACTACATCGGCGCGCTCTTCAACCAGCCGCGCCTGGAGGCGTCGCTGCACCGCGGCCTGGAGCGCTTCGCGCACGTGAGCATGTGGCGCGGCCATGAAGTCGAATCCTTCATGCAGGACGACGACGGCGTGTCCGTGCGCGTGAAGGACAACGTCAATGGCCGCACCATGACGGTGCGCGCGCGCTACCTGCTGGCGTGCGACGGCGCCAAGAGCAGCATCCGCCGCCGGCTGGGCCTGAAGCTGGAGGGCACCACGGCGCTGGAGCACGCGCTGGCCGTGTCCGTGGAGACGCCGTCGTCCGCGCCGGACTTCACGTACTACCCCTGCGGCCCGGAGCGCGTGGGCATCGTGACGCGCACCGCGCACGACGAGATGCGCTTCGACACGGTGGTGAAGCCGGGCCAGGACCTGGAGTACGTGAAGACGCCCGAGTACGTGCGCAGCATCATCGCGCCGTTCATCGACCCGGACACCGTGAAGGTGAAGAGCGTCAACCTCTACGCCTACCACAGCCGCATGGCGGAGAAGTGGCGGGTGGGCCGGGTGTTCCTGCTCGGCGACGCGGCGCACCTGATGCCGCCGTTCCTGGGGCAGGGCCTGTGCTCCGGCCTGCGCGACGCGGCGAACCTCACCTGGAAGCTGGCGTACGTGCTGGGCGGCGCGGCGGACGCGTCGCTCCTGGACACCTACGAGGTGGAGCGCCGGCCGCACGCCGCGGAGATGATGCGCCTGTCGGATTCGCTGGGCGCGATGCTGTCGTCGGGCGGCCCGTTCATGGCCCGCGCGCGCAACGCCTTCATCAAGCTGCTGTACCACATGCCCGTCACCGGCCCCTTCATCCGCGAGTACAAGATGAAGCCGAACCTCTTCCACGCGGAGGGCTTCCTCTTCGGCGGCAAGCGCGGCAAGTCCAAGCAGGCCGCGGAGGGCGCGTACTTCCCGCAGCCGCGCGTGGAGCACGGCGAGGAAGGGGAGCGCCCGCTGGATGACGTCATCGGCCACCGCTTCGCCGTGCTGACGCGGCCGGGGGCGCCCGCGGAGGTCCAGCAGGCGGCCAAGGCGATGGCGGAGGACGTCGGTGGCGTGTGGCTGTCCGTGGCGCCGGCGGCGCGCTCGGGCGCGGGCCGCTCCGGCGAGGTGGTGGACCTGGAGGGCAAGCTGGGCGAGTGGTTCGCCCAGCACGGCTCGGACCTGGTCGTCCTCCGCCCGGACCGCTACGTCTACGCGGCCACGAATCAGGCGGGGGTCGCGCAGGTCCACGCGGCGCTGAAGCAGGGCGTCCGTCCGCTCACGCGGTGGGGCAGCCGGGGTTCGCGCCGCGCGGCGCAGCTGGGGGCCTGAGGCCTCAGGCCGCGGCGGACTGGAGCAGCTGCTTGGCCTTCGCCATGCAGTCGCCGTAGAAGCGCAGGTAGATGTCCAGGGCACGGGCGCCCGTCTTCGCGATGGTCGCCGCGTGCTCGGGCTTCTGGCCCAGCAGCTTGTTGAGCATGACCTCGTTGAGCGCCGTGTGGCCCACGTCCAGCTCCACGTGCTCCTTGATGAACGACAGCGAGTTCATCACCTCCGGGCCCAGCACGCGCTTGCACTGCTCGATGAGCCGCGGCGCGAACACCACCGACAGGTTCTCGATCTCATACTCGATGGCGACCTGGCCGCCCGGCATGGGGCCGGCGATGGTCTCCTCGTGGATCTGCCGGTACTCCTGCATGGCCTGGGTGGGGGCCTGCGCCATCAGGGCCTCCGCGTCCAGCTTGGGAAAGCGGCGCGCGTTCCAGCTGGCCACCAGGTTCTTCGTGTCCTCCACCATCATCAGGTGGTGCCCGGCCTCGTGCTTGGAGTGGGTGATCAGCTTCTCGCCCACCTCCACCATCCCAATCTTCACACAGGCCTCACCGGCGCGGCGGATCCACCCGTCCACGGGCTCCGTCATGTAGACGCCCAGGGCACACAGCTCGATGAGGAAGGCCTCCAGCAAGGCGGGGTCGACGTTCGGATCCAGCAGCGTCGAGACGTGGGGGCCGGTGGCCAGCAGGTGACGGACGTCGGTGACGTGGGGGAGATACTGCTCTTCGACGAGGGGCTTGGTCATGGGGGGATCCTCAACGGGAGTGGGCACCACGGCGCCCGATGGTGAGTTCGCTGATGTGCTCCAGGAAGTCCGGGACGAGCTTGGAGGAGATGATCCACAGGTAGGGATCCGGGCCGTCGTGCAGGCCGCACTCCTGGATGTAGTCGCCGCCCTCGTCCTCGCGCAGGTAGAGGAAGGAGGGGCGGTTGCGCTCGGCGTACCAGCGGCGGGCCGCGTCCAGGAGCGCCGAGTACGCGCGCGTCCCATCCTCCAGCAGGGGGAACAGGCGCGTGTTGTCCAGCAGGCGGAAGAGGTTCGCGCCCAGCTGGCCCAGCTCCACCACGGCGGCGGCGCAGGGGACGCCATCGCGGCGCGCGACCAGGACGGTGCGCTCGCGCTCCATGCCGTGGCTCTTCCACTTCGCCGTCACGGGACCCATGTCCAGCCGGTCCCGCGTGAGGTCCAACGACTGCACGTAGCACTCGGGGAAGCGCTGCGAGACGGTCGCCGCCAGCAGGCTCAGCTCGCTCGCGGTTGCGGGGCCCACGCTGTACGGGTGCACGCGGCCGGTCAGCTCGTGGCTGAAGGCCTTCATCTTCTGGATCTTCCGCGTGTAGGCCAGGGACGAACCGGCCTCCATCTGCCGCTGCGCGTACTTCACGTGCGCCTTGTTGATCCACGGGTTGAGGGCCTCCACGTAGGCCACCACCCAGTGGAAGTCCGGGTCGCTCTGCGGGTGCTCGAAGGTGCGCAGGTAGAGGTCGCGCATGATGGTGCCCGCCTCCTGCACGCCCGGCGGCGGCTTTCCAGGCCGCTTCGCCACCTGGTGGCCCAGCCACGCGTGGCGGTACGGCTTGGTGAAGGACAGCGTCGCTTCGATGCCGCGCTCGGACGGCCACACCGCGTTGCAGAACAGCTGCGGCACCTCCGCGGCGCGCTTCGCGAGCGACGCGAAGTTCTGCTTCAGCTCCTCGAACTCCGCCGGGGTGCTGCCGCCCAGGCTGAAGAAGCCGGAGCGGTTGAACAGATCCCACAGCTGATCCACCAGGCCCTCGCTGGTGCGCGTGGCCGGGGACAGCGTCTGGGACACGAAGCGCACCCAGCGCGCCTCGTCGGAGGAGTAGGGCAGCACGCTCAGGCCGCACAGCACCGTGCCGTCCTCGCGCATGCTGCTGACGTAGCGGATCTCCCCGCGCACGCTCACCCGCTGGCCGTCGCCCAGCTCCAGCTCGATGAGGGGCGGCAGCAGGCCGGGGAAGAGCAGGTCCTGGGGCTGGCAGCGCATGCACAGGCCGGAGAAGGACAGGTCCAGCACCTCGCGGCGCATCAGGCCCTGCTCCCGCCACAGCGGGTGGTGGAACCGGGCGTGCACGCCCGCGGGGGCGGGGACGCGGCGGTGCCAGCGGTGACGGATGCGGAACAGCTGCTCGGGCAGGGGAGTGAAGAGGCGGTCCCCTTCAATCCGGCCCGACTCCACGCGCAGGCGGTGCGCGGAGTTGTAGCCAATGACGTCGATGTCGTACGCCGGCTCGCCGAAGTCCGGGGTGGACTCCTCCGTGCGCCACTCCAGCTGGCCCGCGGCGGAGTGGAAGCGCTCCAGCACCATGCGCACCACCCGGCCCTGGCGGCGCAGCACGCCCTTGTTCCCGGACGCGCAGATGGCGGTGAAGATGGAGCGGATCCGCTCCGCGTCCGTGATGATGTCCTGCACGGGCAGCGCGGAGGCCGCCGGCACCGCCACGCCCTGGCGCAACGCGTCCGCCAGGAAGCCCAGGATCTGCCGGCCCTGCTCCAGCGTCACGCCCACCAGCTGCAGCCCCACCGGCGCGTTCGGGACGTCCATGTCCGTCCGGATGAGGGCGCCGTTGAGCGGGCCAATCGTGGCGCCGTTGCAGGCCAGGTACACCGGGAACGTGCGCGACTCGCTCATGTCCGCCAGCGGCTGCCGCGGGGCCACCCACACCACCGTCGGGGACAGCCGCGTCACGTCACCCAGCACCGCGTCCGGCCGGCCCACCGCGCAGGTGATCGCCGTGGGACCGCTGCCGTGCAGCGAATAGCCCGAGTCGTCCAGGGCCGCTTCAGCAGGAGGAAGAGGAATCACGTTGCGCAGCGCGTCGCCACTGCCGAATTCAATCGCATGCCGGAACTTCGAGGATGCCGGGATCCCTCCGTCCATCGTCAGGACTCCCCTCTTGCGGGCAGCGGTACCGTTGGTGGTCGGCGATGTTGCGAGCACAACACTTCCTCCCTGATTCACTGGAGACGCTGACGGCTCTGGATTCTGGGACCACATATTGGGGAACTCGCCCGTAACAGTCAAATCGAATTTATATGCCTGGGCTGTTTTTTCGTCCCTGGCCCTGACTCACCCTGGGTCTCATTTGACCGGACGTATACGGGTTTTCCGAGGAGCAAGACGGACCCTGCGTGCACATCCTTATCAGCAAAGTGGCGCAGTGCTGTAACCCTCCGAAGTACGAAAAAGTGGCGAAGACCCGGTGCGGCGAGGCAATGGACGGCTGTCAGAAGTGGCCGTTATGGTCGGCCCTTCTGGGCTTGGGGGAAGGGAGCCGCGAATGAGCGCAGCACTGGATGTGAAGGGGTCGCCGGGTTCCGCTTCCGGTGGCCAGGGGCTGGAGCCCGTGGACCTTCCGGACGTCTTCCAGGTGGACGTGACGGCCTGCGTGCGCGACGCGCTGGGGCTGCTCGGCGCGACGCGGCGGCTGCGCGGCGTGGAGGTGGCGGTGGAGCTCCCCGACGACCCGGTGCCCGCCCGGGTCAGCCGCCGCCGCCTGGAGCAGGTCCTGCTGCTGCTCGTCGCCCACGCGGCGGACGTGGCACCGCCGGACGCGGCCGCCGTGCGGGTGGTGGTGGAGCCGCCGGATGACTTCGGGGAGGAGGGCCCGCGCTTCCAGGTGGTGATGCCGGGCGTGAGCCTGTCCGAACGGGAGACGCGCTCGGTGGCGCTGTCGCCGCTGCGCGTGGGCAGCCCCCAGCGGCGGCTCGCCCGGGCCCGGGAGCTGGTGGATGCCATGGGCGGCGAGCTTGCGCTGGAGCGCCTGGAGGAGGGGATGGCGGTGCGCGTCCTCCTGCCCGCGCCGGGGCTCGCGAGCTTCTAGTCCGCGTCCGAATCCGGAAAAACGATCCTGCTTCCGGACCATTGGCTGCGATAAGCGCGGCACGCCCCGGGTGCGTCGAACCAGGGAAACGTGCGGCCAAACTCCTTGACGACCGGGGGCGGGTTCCCGACTATCCGCCGCCTCTCAATACCCCGGTCTCAATCAGGAGTTTGCGTTCATGGCGCCTCCCTCTGGCGAGAAGATCACCCTGCAGAACGGCAAGCTGACCGTTCCGAACAACCCGATCATCCCCTACATCGAGGGCGACGGCACCGGCCGCGACATCTGGAAGGCCTCCCAGGCCGTGTTCGACGCGGCGGTGGAGAAGGCCTACGGCGGCAAGAAGAAGATCTCCTGGTACGAGGTCCTGGCCGGCGAGAAGTCCTTCAAGCAGGTGAACAACTGGCTGCCCGACGAGACGGTCGCCGCGTTCCGCGAGTACCTCGTCGGCATCAAGGGCCCGCTGACGACGCCGGTGGGCGGCGGCATCCGCTCCCTGAACGTGGCGCTGCGCCAGATGCTTGACCTGTACGTCTGCCTGCGCCCCGTGCGCTACTTCAAGGGCGTGCCCTCTCCGGTGAAGCAGCCGGACAAGGTGGACATGGTCATCTTCCGCGAGAACACGGAGGACATCTACGCGGGCATCGAGTTCGAGGCCGGCTCCGCGCAGGCGGAGAAGTTCCTGGGCTGGCTGAAGCAGGAGTTCCCCAAGGAGGCGGGCAAGGTCCGCTTCCCGGCGAACGTGGGCATCGGCATCAAGCCCGTGTCGAAGGAGGGCACGGAGCGCCTGGTGCGCGCGGCCATCCAGTACGCGGTGGACCTCAAGCGCAAGAGCGTCACCCTGGTCCACAAGGGCAACATCATGAAGTTCACCGAGGGCGCGTTCCGCAAGTGGGGCTACGACCTCGCCGCGCGCGAGTTCGGTGACAAGGTCTACACCTGGGATCAGTGGGAGGCCACCAAGGCCGCCAAGGGCGAGGACGCCGCCAACGCCGAGCAGAAGGCCGCGGTCGCCGCCGGGAAGATCGTCGTCAAGGACTCCATCGCGGACATCACCCTGCAGCAGGTGCTGACCCGTCCGGACGAGTTCGACGTCATCGCCACGCTCAACCTCAACGGTGACTACCTGTCGGACGCGCTCGCGGCGCAGGTGGGCGGCATCGGCATCGCGCCGGGCGGCAACATCAACTACGTCTCCGGCCACGCCGTCTTCGAGGCCACCCACGGCACCGCGCCCAAGTACGCGGATCAGGACAAGGTGAACCCGGGCTCCGTCATCCTCTCCGGTGAGATGATGTTCCGTCACCTGGGCTGGCACGAGGCCGCGGACCTGATCATCAAGGGCATGGACAAGGCCATCGCGGCGCGCACCGTGACGTACGACTTCGCGCGCCTGATGAAGCTGGAGACGAAGGAGACCGTGACCGAGGTGAAGTGCTCGGAGTTCGGTCAGGCCATCGTCAAGCACATGTAGTCCCCACCCCAAAGCAGGAGGGCGAAACCATGGCTCACAAGAAGAAGAAGATCGGCCTCATTGGCGGCGGTCAGATCGGCGGCAACCTGGCGCTGCTGGCGGTCCAGAAGAACCTCGGCGACGTGGTGCTCTACGACATCCCGGCGGCGGAGGGGTTGGTCAAGGGCAAGGCGCTGGACATCAACCAGCTGTCCGCGGTGGATGGCTACGACTGCCGCGTCACCGGCTCCACGGACTGGAAGGACGTCGCGGGCTCGGACGTGATCATCATCACGGCCGGCGTGCCCCGGAAGCCCGGCATGTCCCGCGAGGACCTGCTGGACGTCAACCTGAAGATCATGAAGGACGTGGCGGGCAACATCAAGAACCACGCCCCGGACGCCTTCGTCATCAACGTGGCCAACCCGCTGGACGCGATGGTGTTCGCGCTCCACAAGATCGCCGGCCTGAAGGACAACATGGTCGTGGGCATGGCGGGCGTGCTGGACACCAGCCGCTTCAAGTGCTTCGTGGCCGAGGCCCTGGGCGTGTCCATCCGTGACGTGGAGGCGCTCGTCCTCGGCGGCCACGGTGACGACATGGTCCCGCTCGTGCGCCACAGCACCGTGGGCGGCGTGCCCCTCACCCAGCTCATCGCGAAGGACAAGCTGGACGCCATCATCGACCGCACCCGCAAGGGCGGCGCGGAGCTGGTGGGCCTGTACAAGACGGGCAGCGCCTACTTCGCCCCGGCGTCCTCCTCCATCGCCATGGCGGAGAGCTACCTGTTCGACCGCAAGCGCGTGCTGCCGTCCGCGGCCCTGCTCAAGGGCCAGTACGGCATCAACGGCTACTTCTTCGGCGTCCCCGCGCAGATCGGTGCGGGCGGCGTGGAGAAGATCATCGAGGTGGAGCTCAACGACGCGGAGAAGGCCGAGCTGAACAAGTCCTTCACCTCCGTCAAGGGCACCGTCGAGCTCGTGAAGCTGTAGTTTCGGCTCCAGGTCGGGTCCGCCGGAATGCTGCTGGCGGGCCCGCCTGATGCCGTGAATGATCCGGACTTATCCCCCGGCCCACCGTCCTTGCGGCGGTATTTTTCCAAGTTAACTAGCGTGTTGGACTCGCACTGGCACGGGTGCGGGGCAGCGTCGCGAAGCAGGACTTCAGCGGCCCCCCGTGAAGGCACCCCCCCGGCTTCCGGTGCCCAAGGAGACGATGATGGCGGCAGCAGCGCGATTCACGGTGGTGGGCGGCGGTCTGGCCGGGCTGATGACGACGATCAAGCTGGCGGAGGCGGGTCACCAGGTGGACGTGCTCTCGCTCGTCCCCGTCAAGCGGTCCCACTCGGTCTGCGCCCAGGGCGGCATCAACGGCGCGGTGAACACGAAGGGTGAGGGCGACCACCCGGACATCCATGTGAAGGACACGCTGCGCGGCGGCGACTTCCTCGCGGAGCAGGTGTCCGTGAAGGGCATGTGCTACGCGGCGCCCGGCATCATCTACCTGCTGGACCGCATGGGCGTGACGTTCAACCGCACGCCGGAAGGCCTGCTGGACTTCCGCCGCTTCGGCGGCACGCTGCACAACCGCACCGCGTTCGCGGGCGCCACCACCGGCCAGCAGCTGCTCTACGCGCTGGATGAGCAGGTCCGCCGCTACGAGGCGGAGGGCAAGGTCACCAAGTACGAGTACTGGGAGTGGCTCGGCATGGTGAAGGACGAGTCCGGCCGCTGCATCGGCAGCGTGGCCATGGACCTGCGCACCATGGAGATCCGCACCTTCCCGGCGGAGGCGGTGTGCCTGGCCACGGGTGGCCCGGGCATCGTCTTCGGGCGCTCCACCAACTCCATCATCAACACCGGCACCGCCGCGGGCCGCGCGTACATGGAAGGCGCGCTGTACGCCAACGGCGAGTTCATCCAGGTGCACCCCACCTCCATCCCGGGCGAGGACAAGCTGCGCCTGATGAGCGAGTCGGTGCGCGGCGAGGGCGGCCGCGTCTGGGTGCCCAAGAAGAAGGGTGACACGCGCAACCCCCGGGACATCCCGGAGAGCGAGCGCTGGTACTTCCTGGAGGAGAAGTACCCCAAGTACAAGAACCTGGTGCCGCGCGACGTGGCGACGCGCGAGATCTTCATGGTCTGCCGCGACCTGGGCATGGGCCTGGGCGGCCGCGACGGCGTCTACCTGGACGTGACGCACATCCCGGCCAAGACGCTCGACGCGAAGATCAAGGGCGTGATGGAGATCTACGAGAAGTTCGTCGGAGATGATCCGCGCCACACGCCCATGGTCATCTTCCCGGGCATGCACTACTCGATGGGCGGCCTGCACGTCTCCTTCGAGGCCGACCCGCGCACGCAGACGCCGCTGGACGGCAGCCCGGTGAACCAGAGCACGCGCATCCCCGGCCTGTACGCGGCCGGCGAGGCGGACTACGCCTTCCACGGCGCGAACCGCCTGGGCGCCAACTCCCTGCTGTCCTGCATCTACTCCGGCATGATTGGCGGCCCGGCGATGGTGGCCTTCGCCAAGAACCAGCAGACCAGCGCGGCGGCGATGCCGGAGAAGTACTTCGCGGACGCGAAGAAGTACTGGGAGGACCGCTTCGCCACCATCAAGAAGATGAACGGTCCGGAGAACCCGTATCAGCTCGCCAAGGAGCTGGGCGAGGTGATGACGGAGAACTGCACGGTGGTCCGCTACAACGACCGCCTGAAGAAGACCATCGAGCGCGTGCGCGACCTGAAGGACCGCTGGAGCCGCGTCAACGTGCTGGACACGGGCGTCGTCGCGAACCGCGCGCTGTCGTACACCAACCAGCTTTGGAACATGCTGGAGCTGGGCGAAGTCATCGCCACCAGCGCGCTCCTGCGCGACGAGAGCCGCGGCGCCCACTACAAGCCGGACTTCTCCCTGCCGGAGCCCAAGACGAAGGACCCGCGCGAGGATCCGGAGTGGATGGCCCTGTGGCGCGCGCGCCACGAGAAGTGGGCGAAGACGACCATCGCCACGTACTCGGCCCAGGGCCCGCAGATCTCCTACCAGGACCTGCCCACGCCGGTGCTGGACCCCGAGCCCCGCTGGTACGCGTAAGCAGCGCGAGGCCTCCGTTTTCCGGTCCCGCGCGCGTCCTCTCCGGCGCACGCGGGCACCGCCACCTGATTTGGCAGTGAAGGGAAGGGCAGCCGCACCATGGACACCGCACAGGCCAGCGCCGTCAGCTCGAAGACCATCTCCTTCCGCATCTGGCGGCAGGATGATCCGAACAAGCCCGGGCACTTCGACGAGTTCAAGGTTCCCTATACGAAGGGCGCCAACGTCATCTCCTGCCTGATGGAGATCCAGCGCAACCCCGTCACCGTGGAGGGCAAGAAGGTGGCCCCCGTGGTGTGGGACTCCGCGTGCCTCGAGGAGGTGTGCGGCAGCTGCGCCATGAACATCAACGGCCGGGTGCGCATGGCGTGCTCCGCCCTGGTGGACAAGCTCCAGCAGCCCATCACCCTGGAGCCGATGAAGAAGTTCCCGGTGGTGCGTGACCTCACCGTGGATCGCGACCGCATGTTCGAGTCGCTCAAGCGCGTGAAGGGGTGGATCCCCGTCGACGGCACGTACAACCTGGGCCCCGGCCCGCGCCAGTCGCAGAAGGATCAGTCCGTGATGTACGTGCTGTCCACGTGCATCACCTGCGGCAGCTGCCTGGAGGCGTGCCCCCAGGTGACGCTGGACAACGAGTTCATGGGCGCCGCCCCCATCAGCCAGGCCCGCCTGTTCAACATGCACCCCACGGGCAAGCTGAACGCGGAGGAGCGCACGCGCGCCCTGATGGGCCCCGGCGGCATCCAGGACTGCGGCAAGGCGCAGAACTGCGTGAAGGTCTGCCCGAAGGAGATCCCCCTCACGACCTCCATCGCGGTGATGAACCGCGAGGTGAGCAAGCTGCTGATCAAGGACATCTTCTTCAAGGAAGAGGAGCAGAAGGCCTCCGCCGGTCCGGGCTAGTCCTCTGCGAACGCCGTCCTGACTTCCTCGCGGCCCCGTGCGTGCGCCCCCTGCTGGTGGGGCGCCGGGCGGGGTCGCGGCCGTTAGGGTGAAGGCCGCCTCATCCGCCCGGAAATCGGGTGTTATTCCCAGAGGCGGAGCCTGTGTCCCGTCGCGACGCTGGGGGCCAAACGGCCTTGCCATCCGTCGTTTTCTGCGCAATGAGGGCCCGCGTTGACACCCCGTGTAGGGGCTGTCCTCGTCTCCCCTCGTCCCACCCGGAGATTCGATGAAGATCCACGAGTACCAGGGCAAGGAACTCTTCCGGAAGTATGGCGTGCCCACGCCGCGCGGCATCCTCGCGCTCTCTCCCAACGAGGCGGAGGCCGCGGCGAAGGAGCTCGCCACGCCCGTCGTCGTCGTGAAGGCGCAGATCCACGCGGGTGGCCGTGGCAAGGGCGGCGGCGTGAAGCTGGCCAAAAGCCCCGCGGAGGCCAAGGAGCTCACCCAGCAGATGCTGGGCATGATGCTCAAGACCATCCAGACCGGCCCGGAAGGGCAGAAGGTCAACAAGGTCTACATCGAAGAGGGCCTGGACATCGGTCAGGAGCTCTACCTGGGCGTGACGCTCGACCGCGCCACCAGCCGCATCACCTTCATGGCGTCCACCGAGGGCGGCGTGGAGATTGAAGAAGTGGCGGAGAAGCACCCGGAGAAGATCCTCCGCGCCTCCGTGGACCCTGCGATTGGCTTCGCGGACTTCCAGGGCCGCGAGCTGGCCTTCGGGCTGGGCCTGACGGGCCCCACGGTGAACAAGTTCGTCCAGTTCTGCAGCGCGCTCTACAAGATGTACGTGGAGACGGACGCGTCCCTGGTGGAGATCAACCCGCTGGTCATCCGCAAGAGCGGCGGCGTGGTGGCGCTCGACGCGAAGGTGAACTTCGACGAGAACGCGCTCTACCGGCACAAGGATCTGCTGGAGTACCGCGACCTGGCGGAGGAGGAGCCCCGCGAGACGCAGGCCAAGGAGCACGACCTGGCCTACATCGCGCTGGATGGCAACATCGGCTGCATGGTGAACGGCGCGGGTCTGGCCATGGCCACCATGGACACCATCAAGCTGGTGGGCGGCAACCCGGCCAACTTCCTGGACGTGGGCGGCGGCGCGAGCAAGGAGAAGGTGACGGCGGCCTTCAAGCTCATCCTCGCGGATCCGCAGGTCAAGGCGGTGCTCGTCAACATCTTCGGCGGCATCATGAAGTGTGACGTCATCGCGGAAGGCATCATCGCGGCGGCGAAGGAAGTGCAGCTGAAGATCCCGCTCGTCGTGCGCCTGGAAGGCACCAACGTGGAGCAGGGCAAGGAACTGCTCCGCAACTCGGGCCTCGCCATCACCCCCGCGGACAACCTGCGCCAGGCGGCCGAGAAGGCCGTGGCGGCCATCAAGTAGGGCCTTCGCTCCCTCTTTCCTGAAAGAACGCCATGAGCATCCTCGTCAACGAGAACACGAAGGTCCTCGTCCAGGGCATCACCGGCTCGGCGGGCTCGTTCCACGCCAAGCAGATGCTGGAGTACGGGACGAAGATTGTGGGCGGTGTCACGCCGGGCAAGGGCGGCACCTCCTTCGAGGGCAAGGTCCCCGTGTTCAACACGGTGGCCGACGCGGTGAAGCAGGCGGGCGCGAACACGTCCGTCATCTTCGTGCCGCCGCCCTTCGCCGCGGACTCCATCATGGAGGCCGCGGACGCCGGCATCTCCCTCATCATCACCATCACCGAGGGCATCCCGGTCAACGACATGGTGCGCGCCAAGCGCTACCTGCAGGGCAAGCCGGGCGTGCGCCTGATTGGCCCGAACTGCCCGGGCGTCATCACCCCCGGCGCCAGGTGCAAGATCGGCATCATGCCGGGCCACATCCACAAGCCGGGCCGCATTGGCGTGGTGTCCCGCTCCGGCACGCTGACCTACGAGGCCGTGCACCAGCTGACGCAGCTGGGCCTGGGCCAGTCCACCGCGGTGGGCATCGGCGGTGACCCGGTCAACGGCACCAACTTCGTGGACGTGCTGAAGCTCTTCCAGGCCGACCCGGAGACGGACGCGGTCATCATGATTGGCGAGATCGGCGGCAGCGCGGAGGAGGAGGGCGCCGAGTACGTCAAGCGCGAGTTCACCAAGCCCATCGCCGGCTTCATCGCCGGTCAGTCCGCGCCCCCGGGCAAGCGCATGGGCCACGCGGGCGCCATCATCTCCGGCGGCAAGGGCACGGCCACGGAGAAGATCAAGGCGATGGAGGCCGCGGGCATCCTGATGGCCGCGAGCCCCGCCGAGCTGGGCACCACGCTGCAGGAGGCCGTCAAGCGCGGCCCCCCGAAGCGCTAAGACGAACCGCACACGCATTCATCCCCGCGACACACACACGAGGAGCCAAACCATGGCCATCGAGCGCACGCTGTCCATCATCAAGCCCGACGGAGTGAAGAACAACCACGTCGGCGAGATCATCGCCCGGTTCGAGAAGGCGGGCCTGAAGCCCGTCGCCATCCGCCGGCAGCAGCTGTCCCAGGCGGAGGCCGAGGGCTTCTACGCCGTCCACAAGGCCCGGCCGTTCTTCAAGGACCTGGTGTCCTTCATGATCTCCGGCCCGGTGGTCCTGATGGCCCTGGAGGGCGAGAACGCCGTCCAGAAGAACCGCGACCTGATGGGCGCCACGGACCCGAAGAAGGCCGACAAGGGCACCATCCGCGCGGACTTCGCCCAGAGCATCGACGCGAACACGGTCCACGGCTCGGACAGCCTGGAGAACGCGAAGAACGAGGTCGCGTACTTCTTCCGCGAGACCGAAATCCACAGCTGAGCAGCTTCCAGCCTGGTGACAGCGGCCCGGTGTCCACGCCCCTCGCGGCGCGGACCCGGGCCGTCGTCTTTTCCGGCTCCGTATCCAGTTGCCCTCTCCGGTGCTCCTTGCTAGCGATAATGCAAATCACTATCGACAAGGGACTCATGCATGAGTGGCGATTCGGAGCGCGTGGCCCGGCGGGGGCCGTTCCCGGTGAAGTTGCGGTTGCTGGAGGTCCTCCGCGTGACGCGGCTGTCGCCGCACATGGTCCGCATCACGTTGGGTGGTCCGGAGCTGGAGGGCTTCTCGTCCCCCGGCGCGGATGATCACGTGAAGTGCTTCTTCGCGGAGCCGGGCGTGAAGAAGCCGAACATGCCGGTGGTGGGGCCCCACGGCCTGTCCATGCCGGAGGGGCTCGCGAAGCCCGCGTCGCGCGACTACACGCCGCGCCGCTTCGACGCGAGGGCCAACGAGCTGGACATCGACTTCGTGCTGCACGGGGAAGGGCCCGCGTCGCTGTGGGCGCAGCAGGCGAAGCCCGGCGACTTCATGGGCATTGGCGGCCCGCGCAGCACGCATGACGTGGCGGACGACTTCGCCTGGTACCTGCTCGCGGGGGACCAGAGCGCGCTGCCGGCCATCGCGCGGCGGCTGGAGGGGCTGCCGGCGGGCCGGCGCGCCTTCGCCTTCATCGAGGTCTCGGACGCGGCGGAGGAGCAGCCCATCGTCAGCAAGGCGGACGTGACGGTCACCTGGCTGCACCGCGGAAGCGCGGAGGCCGGCACGACGAAGCACCTGGAGGACGCGCTCCGGGCCTGGAACCCGCCCCCCGGGGATGGGTTCGTGTTCGTGGCAGGCGAGGCCACGTCGCTCAAGCCCATCCGGGAACACCTGGTGGAGGAGCGCGGTCTGAACAAGCACTGGATGCGGGTGACGGGGTACTGGAAGCGCGGCGTCGCCGAGCACCACGACTCGAAGGGGTAGGCAGGGAAGGGGGCGGGCTCTCCTTTGACTTGCCGTGCCTTCTTGTGGGAAGCACGCCCCATTGCCCGTCGTTAGCCCCGACTGAACGATGTCCGAGTCCACCGCCACAGCCCTCCCAGTCACCGAGCCCCTGCCGGCGCCGGCCCCCGCGAAGCTGACCGACGTGGCCAGCCTGTCGCGTGAGAAGCTCACCCAGTTCCTGAGCGAGCAGCTGGGCGAGCGCCCGTTCCGCGCCACGCAGCTCTACCGCTGGCTGCACCAGCGCGGCGCCACGACGTTCGACGAGATGACCGACCTGTCCAAGGCCCTGCGCGAGAAGCTCAAGGCCAAGGCGGAGATCGTCCCGCTGGTGAAGGACCTGGAGCAGCGCAGCATCGACGGCACCATCAAGTACCGCTTCAAGACGCGCGACGGGCGCTTCATCGAGTCCGTCTACATGCCCGCGGAGGACCGCAAGACGCTCTGCGTGTCCACGCAGGTGGGCTGCGCCATGGCGTGCTCGTTCTGCATGACGGGCACGCTGGGTTTGAAGCGCAACCTCACGCCCGGGGAGATCGTCGCCCAGGTGCACGCGGTGAACCGCGAGGTGCGCGCCAACGAGGGCCTGGAGACGCTGCGCCCGCTCACGAACCTGGTGTTCATGGGCATGGGCGAGCCGCTCCACAACTTCGAGAACCTCAAGACGGCGCTCTCCATCCTCCAGTCGGAGGAGGGGCCCAACTTCAGCCACCGGCACATCACCGTCTCCACCGTGGGCCTGGTGCCCATGATCGAGCGCTTCGGCCAGGAGACGGACGTCAAGCTGGCCATCTCGCTCAACGCCAGCACGGACGAGCAGCGCAGCAAGACGATGCCGGTCAACCGCAAGTGGAACATCCAGGCGTTGCTGGATGCCTGCCGCAAGTTCCCCCTGCGCCAGGGCCGCCGCATCACCTTCGAGTATGTGCTGCTCAAAGGGTTCAACGACACCGACGAGGACGCGCACCGGCTGAGGGAGCTGTTGCGCGACATTCCCGCGAAGGTGAACCTGATCCCGTACAACGAGAACCCCGGGCTGGGCTTCCAGACGACGGGCGAGCAGCGGGCCGAGGAGTTCCGGGCCATCCTTGCCGAGGCGCACGTCGCGGCGTACATCCGGAAGAACCGGGGCCGGGACATCGCCGGGGCCTGTGGTCAGCTCGCCAATCGCGACGAGACGGCCGCGCAAGCCCCGGTGTGAGATAAGCACCCGAGCTTCCTTGACAATCCAGTCGGCAGGGCGCTAAGAGCGCCCCCCTCCGCACTGTTACCGTAGAAGTCACACGATTTCGCTGGAGCGTTCCATGGCCGTTGTCCTCCGTCTTGCCCGCGCGGGCGCCAAGAAGATGCCGTACTACCACGTGGTTGCCACCGACTCGCGCAGCCCGCGTGACGGCAAGTTCCTGGAGCAGGTCGGTTCCTACGACCCCAACCACAGCCCCGCGAAGGTGCAGTTCAACGAGGAGCGGCTGAACTACTGGCTCAAGAGCGGCGCGCTGCCCTCCGAGACGGTCGCGGACCTGATCAAGACGGCGAAGAAGCAGGCCCCGGCGACCACCGCCTGAGCACGCCCCCGTCTGGACAAGACGTGGAGCCGCTGCTCACGTATCTGGCGAAGGCCCTGGTTGATCAACCCGACCAGGTCACCTTGCGCATCTCCGAGGCGGATGGCGGCCGGCTCTATGAGCTGAAGGTCGCCCCCGAGGACGTCGGCAAGGTCATTGGCCGTGATGGGCGCACCGTGAACGCCCTCCGGACGCTGCTCAATGCCGCTGCCCAGAAGCAGGGCCAGAAGGTCCGCCTGGAGATTCTCGACGATCGGCGCACCCCGGGTTCTCCCCCGGCGCCGCCCGCTCCGGACGCCGCGCGGTGAGCGCGCAGGCGTGTCTGGAGCTGGGATACGTGGCCCGTGCGCACGGGCTGCGTGGCGAGGTGGCGGTCAAGAGCTTCGACCCCGCCTCGGAGACGCTCGGCCTCGTCGAGCGCGTCCGTCTGCGCCTGCGCTCCGGTGAGGAGCGCGAGTACGCCCTGGAGTCCTTCCGGCCCGCCAACAAGGAGGACCTCGTGGCCTTCGAGGGCGTGGAGTCCCGCACGGCCGCGGAGGCGCTGGTGGGCGCGAAGGTGTTCGTCTACCGCGAGGACCTGGAGCCGCCCGAGGAGGGCGAGTTCTTCCAGGGCGACCTCGTGGGGCTCGACGCCGTGGATGAGAAGGGCGCCCCCCTGGGCACGGTGGAGGAGATCTGGTCCACCGGCGAGGTGCCCAACCTGGTGATCCGCGCGAAGGGCCGGCCGGAGCTGGTGGTGCCCTTCGCGGATGAGTTCGTGCCGACGGTGGACCTGCCCGCGAGGCGCATCGTCATCCGGCCCCCGGAGTACCTGGAGGCGGACGACTCGGGAGACGGCGGGTGAGCTACCGCGTGGAGCTGCTCACGCTGTTCCCCGGGATGGTGTCCGGCTACCTGGGCGCGAGCATCCTCGGGAAGGCCCAGGAGAAGGGGCTGCTCTCCGTCACGCTCACGGACGTGCGTGAGTACGCCGAGGGCAAGCACCGCGTCACCGACGACGCGCCCTACGGCGGCGGCGCCGGCATGGTGATGAAGCCTGAACCCCTGGTGGCCGCCATCGAGGCCGCCCGCGCCCGCATGCCCGGAGCGAAGGCGCTCTTGATGAGCCCCCGGGGGCCTACGTTCACCCAGGCGACGGCGCGCGAGCTGGCGCGGCACGAGGCCGGGCTGATCCTCGTCTGCGGCCGGTACGAAGGCGTGGACGAGCGGGTGATGCCCTTCCTGGACGGGGAGCTGTCCCTCGGCGACTTCGTCCTCACGGGTGGGGAGGTCGCAGCCTTGGCGGTGGTGGACGCCGTGGCGCGGCTGGTGCCAGGGGTCCTGGGCAACGAGGCGTCCTCCGTGTCGGAGAGCTTCGAGGACGGCGTCCTGGAGCACCCGCACTACACCCGGCCGCCCGTCTTCCGGGGGGCCGAGGTGCCGGCCGTCCTCCAGTCCGGCGATCACGCCCGCATCGCCCGGTGGCGCCGGTGGAAGGCCCTCAAGCTCACGCAGGAGCGGCGGCCGGACCTGTTCGCGCGGCTGGAGTTCAGCAAGGCGGATCAGAAACTGCTCGCCAGGGAAGAAGAAGCGTTGTAACCCTGCGTGTTCTCGCGGAACACTTCGTTGCAGGCTTGTTCGTCCCGGCTGACTCTGCTAGGACGGCCCGCTCTTTTCCACGCGTCCTACGCGTCAAGTTCCGCTTTTGGAGTCCGTCATGCGCCGCAGCCTCATCGAGCACGTCGAAAACAAGTTCCTGCGCAAGGACATCACCGCGTTCCGCACGGGTGATTCCGTTCGCGTCCACTGGAAGGTCAAGGAAGGCGAGAAGGAGCGCGTGCAGGCCTTCGAGGGCGTGGTCATCCGCAAGACCAAGGGCACGAACCGCGCGACCTTCACGGTGCGCAAGATGTCCTTCGGCGTCGGCGTGGAGCGCATCTTCCCCATCCACAGCCCCCGCTACGAGAAGATCGAGGTCCTCACCCGCGGTGACGTGAACCGCAAGCGCCTGTTCTACCTCCGCGAGCTGAAGGGCAAGGCCTCGCGCGTGGACGTGCAGGTGGACACGGAGAAGGCGTCCGCCAAGTCCGCCGCGGCTCAGGGCTAGTAGGTCTTCAGAAACCCTCTCGCGGCCTTCGCGGCCGCGTGCGAGAAGGAGCGTCCATCAGTGGACGCTCCTTTTTTCGTTCGGGCTAGACTGCGCTCGCCATGCACTTCGTCGAGGTCGCCATCCAGAACGTCCGCGGGTTCTCTCCCTCCGGACGCTTCCCGCTGAAGACCGGCTACGTCATCCTCAAGCCGCCCACGGCGGACGTACTGCCCATGGCGAACCTGGTGCTGTCGCTGCTGTTCGCGGACGGCCGGGGCGGGGACGCGAGCCTCGTGGGCTCGGCGGGGCGCTCGGGCAAGGCCGCGCTGACGTTCGTGGGCCAGGACGGGATGACGTACCGGGTGTTGCGCGAGCTGGGCGGTTCCGGATCGCTGCACCGGCTCAACCCCGCCACGAATCAGCCGGAGCTGGTGTCCACGGACGTTTCGGAGATCAACCAGTACCTGCGCGGCCAGGCGGGCCTGCCTCCGCGCACCACCTTCGAACAGGTGTACTGCCTCCAGCTGGTGATGCTGCCGTCGCGCCGGCCCCGCAAGAGCGTGGCCAAGGCCGCGGCGGCCGCGGCCGCGGGTGGAAAGGCCTCCGGGGCCACCCCGTCTCTGGCGGTCGCCGCCCAGGTGCTGCCAGCGGAGGACGTCCCGGCCGCCGAGGCGAAGGTGAAGGTGCTGGAGAAGGAGCTCGTCACCGCGAGAGAGGTGGATCAGCTCCAGTTCAAGGTGGACGAGCTCGCGTCGCTCATCTTCGAGGCGGACGCGAAGCTCAAGGGCGGCGAGGGGCTCAAGTCCGCCATCGCGGACGCGGAGGCTGCCTGGCGCGCGGCGCCCTCGCCGGAGTCGCTGGGCCTGCCGCTGGACATCCTCTCGCGCGTGAAGCGCTACCCGAAGGCGGTGGCGCGGCGGGACGAGGCGTTGGCGCGGCTGGAGACGGACCGCGATCCGGAGCTGGAGGACGCGTCGCTGAGGGTGCCGCCGCTCACGCAGAACCGCGTCTTCTGGGGCGGGCTGGGCGCGGGCGTGCTCTTCATGGGCCTGAGCGTGGGGCTGGGCATCGCCGCGGCGCAGCCCCTGTGGCGCTACCTGGCGCTGATCAACATCCCCGCCTTCGGCACGGCCGCGTGGACGGCGCTGCGCTACGTGGACGACCTGCAGAAGGCCACGAAGCGGGGCTCCAAGGACAACCGCAAGGACGCGCGGCAGAAGAAGATCCTCGACGAGTTCGAGCTCGAGGACGCGCCGGTGCGCATGGCGGTCAAGGCGCTCAACCTGGAGAGCTACACGGAGATCCCCGCCGCGCTGGAGCAGAAGGATCTGCTCGGCATCCGGCTGGGAGAGCTGCAGACGCAGCTGGAGGAGTTCGAGGCCTCCGCCGAGTACCAGGGAGCCCTGCGCGACGCGCAGGACCTGCGCGCGCAGCAGGAGGCGCTCAACGCGGAGCTGTCCGCCAAGGGCACCTACGTGCGCGACCTGCGCGAGGTGGAGCGCGAGCTGTCCCGGCTGAAGGAGTCCATCGCGCTGGCGAAGGCGCCGCCGGTGCAGGTGGCCGCGGCCCCCGGCCAGACGCCCGCCCCGGTGGATCCGCTGGAGGACCCATCTCCCCTGGTGCTGTCGCAGGCCGCGGACGTGCTCACGTCCGACATGCTGAACGTGCAGGCGCTCCTGAAGGACCGCTGCGTGCAGTACCTCACCGCGCTGACGGACCGGCGCTACCAGGGCGTGGAGTGGGACCGCGAGGGCAACGCGTTCCTGCTCACGCAGAACCAGCGCATCCCCGTGGGCGAGCTGCCCCCGAAGGACATCGACCTCTACTACCTGGCGCTGCGCCTGACGGTGGTGGAGAAGACGTGCGCCCGGGTGAAGCGCCCCTTCCTCCTGGACGACGTGCTGACGGGCGTGGACGAGGCGAAGCTGCCCCTCGTGGCCCGCATGCTCAAGCACCTGGGCACGCTCACGCAGGTGCTGCACGTCACCGCCCACCCCGGCTTCGGACAGATGTCGGACGGCACCGTTAACGTCTAGCCGCCGCCAGGAGGTACGTGGGGCGGCGGGGGACGGGAATGGGAACGCGGCGGGACGTGGGGGACGTGGCGGAGGCGGAGGGCGTGCGCCTGCTGGAGTCGCAGGGCTTCCGGGTGGTGGCGCGCAACTGGACGTGCCGCTACGGAGAGTTGGACATCGTGGCGGAGCAGGGCGAACTCATGTGCTTCGTGGAGGTGCGCATGCGCTCCTCCGCGGCCTGGGGTGACCCGTCGCACACCGTGTCCTTCGCCAAGCAGCGCCGGGTGGTGAAGGCCGCGCTGCACTATCTCTTCCAGAACGGCATCGACGGGCGCATGGTGCGCTTCGACGTCATCTCCGTCGTGGGGCAGGGCGAACACGCCCGGGTGGAGCACCTGCCCGCCGCCTTCGACGCTGGCATGTAAAGGAATCCGTCCCTTGGCTGGAACGCTCTACCTCGTGGCCACGCCCATCGGGAACCTGGGGGATGTCACCGCCCGGGCCCTGGAGACGCTGCGCACCGTGGGCTTCCTCGCGTGCGAGGACACCCGGCACTCGCGCATCCTGCTGGACCACTTCGGCATCACCGGGAAGGACCTGGTGAGCCTGCCTGCCTTCGCGGAGGGGCAGCGCGCCGGGCGCATCCTGGACCGCATCGAGGCGGGGGAGGACTGCGCGCTCGTCACCGACGCGGGCAGCCCCGGCATCAGCGACCCCGGGGAGAAGCTGGTGGCGGAGGCGCTGGAGCGCGGCCTGAAGGTGGAGCCGGTGCCCGGGCCCACGGCGCTGGTGGCCGCGCTGAGCGCGTCGGGGCTGCCCACCGGGCGCTTCCACTTCCTGGGCTTCCTGCCGCGCAAGGGGCCGGAGCGCCGCGCCATGCTGGACGAGGTGGCCCCCCTGTCCGCCACCTGCGTCCTCTACGAATCCCCGCGCCGCCTGGCGGAGACGCTGGTGGACCTCCAGGAGGCCTGGGGCGACCGCCGCGCGTGCGTGGCGCGCGAGCTGACCAAGCTGCACGAGGAGTTCGTCCGGGGCCCGCTGTCCACGCTCGTGGCGCGCTACGCGGCCGAGGAGACCCGGGGCGAGGTGGTGGTGCTGGTGGAGGGCCGCACCGGCGAGCAGCGCTGGAGCGAGGACGAGGTGCGCCGGGCGCTGGAGTCGGGCCTGGCTCGCGGGGAGAAGCTCAAGCCGCTGAGCACGGAGCTGGCCCGGCGCGCGGGGTGGCCCGGCCAGGAGGTGTACCGGCTGGGCCTGGGGCTGAAGCAGCGGTAGGGGAGCCCCGCCGCTGCCGCGTCGTCGTCAGGGGCGGGCCTTCAGAAGTTGAAGGTCGCGCCCAGGTCGAAGCGGAACGTGGTGCTCTGGATGGCCCGGAAACGCCGGGACACCAGGTCGTAGCGCCAGTCGAACGTGGGGTTCAGCTCCGGCGAGCCCACGGCGGTGTCCACGGTGCCGTCGCCGTTCAGGTCCTGGCCAATGGCCTCGGTCGTGAGCAGGTGGTCCGTGTTGTAGAGGAACTTGCCGGAGGCGTGGATGGTGAAGGCCTGCGCGGCGCGGGCGGTGATGCCCACCTGTCCACCCACCTGGAAGTAGTCGTCCGAGGTGAGCAGCTTGCGCAGCGCGGAGGTCAGCTCGTTGTAGTACCGGCCGCGGCCCACGTAGTTGCCCAACATGCGCAGGTCCAGGATGAGCTTCTGGGACTTCGTCGCGTTCTCGAAGGGCACCAGCTCCATGCCGAAGGTGAGCGCCGTCTGCGAGGGGGCGTGAATGCCCGTCTCGTTGCGGGTCCACGGCTCCTTGTAGCAGTTGCCCGGCGCCCCCAGGTTGGGCGGGTTGGCGCCGGACTGGTCGCAGTTCGAGTATGCGCCGGGGCCCCGCACCGGGATGGTGTGGGACGCCTTGAAGTACGGCTCCGCCACGCCCATCTTGCGCGAGAAGGTCGTGTAGAGCTGGTACTTGTGCACGCGGTCGCCCACGTTGCCGCGGTCGCCGTCCGGGTCGGTGTTGTCCAGGCTCGGGTCGCGCTGCTTGGCGGTGGGCGCCTCGTAGTCGATGCCGACGATCCACGTGGGCTTGGTGTCGTCCTTCTTCTGGTTGAAGAAGGCATACGCCAGCCCGAAGTGCACGTTGCCCAGGCCGCCGCGGTAGCTCTCCTGGGGCACCTGGAACAGCCGGCCCACGCAGCCCTCGGAGGAGTAGGGCGAGCCGTCCGCGTTGAAGCAGCTGTTGGTGATGGTGGAGTTGCGCTGGTTCGTGCCGGACACGAAGTTCCAGGTCTCGTTCTGCTGGAAGACGATGGGCAGCTTGAAGCTGAACTCCAGGTCCTTCCACAGGCCGAAGGCCACGGCCAGGTTCAGCCGCGCGTCCACGCCCTTGTACCAGAGCTCGTTCACCTCCGGGACGTTGGTGACGTCGCCGCCGGTGAGCTGCTCGCGGACGATCTTCGCTCGCGTCTGCGTGCGCTCGAAGCCCACGTCGAGGAAGAGATCGAACGGATCATCCTCCTCGAAGGCGGAAGCGATCCGGGTGATCTCCGCCGCGCTGGCGGCGAACGGCACGCCCAGCGTCAGCGCGGCGATGACGGCGCGAAACCTGTGCATCCACTACCTCCGACGACCACGGCCCAGGCCTGCCAGCTAGCCGTGCCGTCGGAGGAGTGTCAAGAAATGGGTGGAGCTTTACTTCCCCGCGACGGGGGTGCCGAGCAGGCCGTCCAGCCGCTGGACCTCGGCGTCGAAGGCGCCCTTCTGGGTGGCCACGAGCGACGCGCGGTAGGTCTTGTGCTGGTCGAAGGGGTCCAGGACCCGGCCATCGCCCGACATGAGCTGGTAGTGCAGGTGGGGGGCGAAGGAGTGGCCCGTGTTGCCGCTCTGGGCCAGCACCTGGCCGGCGGACACGCGCAGCCCGGGCTGGATCGTCTTGGGCAGCTCCGACAGGTGCAGGAAGAGGGCGCTGCGGCCCTTGCCTCCGGACTCCACCAGCTCGAAGCAGTTGCCGTTGCTGCCGAAGTTCCAGTTCTTGCGCTTGATGACACCCGCGAAGGGGGCCCGGACGCTGGTGCCCACCGGGGCGCGGAAGTCCACGCCCTTGTGGCCACGGCCGTCGCGCAGGAGCGAGGTGATCTGCTCGTAGCTGTCGATGGGGGACTTCTCCATCCGCAGCTCCAGCTCGTCGCCGTTGGGGAGGTAATAGTGGGCGTTCTGCTCACCCGCGGGCGTGAAGCGGTAGGCGCGGTGCGTCTGGCCCGTCTTGCCGCTCACGAAGCGCACCGCGTACACCAGCGGCTCCTCGTTGGGGCGGCGCTGGTAGAGCACGTCCAGGGTGTCTCCCCGGAGGATTTCGCCGGGTACGCGCACCCACCACACCAGGGTGCGCGTCACCACCTGGGCCAGGGCGGGCCCCACGGTGGCGTCGGAGGCCTGGATGAGGGCGGTCTCCAGCGGACCCTCGATGCGGATGGACGCGCGCTCCAGGCCCGCGGCCTTCACGGGGTCGTTGGTGGGCGCGGGTGGGGCCACGGGGGCCGCGGCGATGGTGCCGGCGTCCTGCGGGGACGCCGGTTGAGAGGCGACGTCCATGGGGACGTCCGCCATGCGCTGTTTCCACCACCACACGCCACCCGCGGCCGCGCCGAGGATGACGGAGACGGCAACCACCGGTCCGAAGGGATTGCGCTTCGGTGGTCCACCGAGGGTGGGAAGATTCGGCCGCATTCAGGCTCCCTGAGGGTAAGAAGGTACGCGGGGGCCGAAACCGCCGGCAAAAAGGCGATATTTCGGCCCCCAGGCTACTCGTCCGGGCCGTCTTCCTGACCGTCCGGGGTGGTGTCGCGCAGGCCGAACTCCTTCATCTTCGTCTGGAGCGACTTGCGGCTGATCTGCAGGAGGCGCGCGGCGCGCGTGACGTTGCCGCCCGTCTCCTCCAGCTTCTTGACGATGAGGTCCCGCTCGAGCTCGGCGGCCTTCATGCGCACGATGTCCTTGAGGCCTACCTCGCCCACGGGGACATCCAGCGTGCCCAGCGAGGCGGCGACCGGTGCCCCCGCCTGTACGCCCGCTCCTCCGCGCACCGGCTCCGGCAGATCCCTGGCGGTGATGAGGGGGCCGTCCGCGAAGAGCAGCACGCGCTCGATGAGGTTCTCCAACTCGCGGATGTTGCCCGGCCACGCGTACGCCTGGAGCAGCGCGAGCGCGTCGTCGGCGATGCCTTCGATCTTCTTGTGGAGGCGCCGGTTGTACTTGTCCACGAAGTGCTGGGCGAGCATCGGGATGTCGCCGCGGCGCTCGCGCAGCGCGGGCAGCACGATGGGCACCACCGCCAGCCGGTAGTAGAGGTCCTTGCGGAAGCGGCCCGCTTCGATCTCCGCCTGGAGGTCGCGGTTGGTGGCGGCCACCAGGCGCACGTTCACCCGCGTCGTCTTGATGCCGCCCACGCGCTCGAACTCGCCCTCCTGGAGGGCACGCAGGAGCTTCACCTGCATCTCGACGGGGATCTCGCCGATCTCGTCCAGGAAGAGGGTGCCTTCGTCGGCCAGCTCGAAGCGGCCTGGCTTGGAGGTGACGGCGCCGGTGAAGGCGCCCTTCTCGTAGCCGAACAGCTCGCTCTCCAGGAGCGTGGCGGGGATGGCGGCGCAGTTGATCTTGATGAACGGCTTGTCGCGGCGGCTGGACTCGCCGTGGAGCGCGGTGGCGATGAGCTCCTTGCCCGTGCCGCTCTCACCCGTGATCAGCACCGTGGACGGCGTGTCCGCCACCTTGTCGATGATCTTGTAGACGTCCTGGATCTGCGGCGACTCGCCGATGATGGCGGAGCGGGCCTTGTGGTCCGCGCGCACGGAGCGCTTGGCGCTCTCGTTTGTCTTGGCGGCCTTGGCCACGACGGAGGACAGCTCCGCCTGGTCGAAGGGCTTGGTGATGTAGTCGAACGCGCCCGCCTTGATGGCCTCCACGGCGGAGTCCACGGTGCCGTGCGCGGTGATGATGATCACCGGCACGTCCGGGTTGGCGGCGCGCACGGCGGACAGCACCTCCATGCCGCCCAGCTTCGGCATCACCAGGTCGGTGACGACGATGTCCGCGCCGTTCTTGTGGAACTCGGCCAGGCCCTGCTCGCCGTTCTCCGCCACGGTGACGTCGAACCCGTCGCGGCGCAGCAGGGCGGCCAGCACCTTGCGCAGGTTCGTCTCGTCGTCGATGACCAGGACCTTCGCCATAAGCCTCCGCGCGAGGAACGCGACCTAGCGGCGCGCCGGGGGCGCGGAGGGGACGGCGCCTTCCAGCGTGCAGATGGCGTCCGGGTGCTTGATGCGCAGCAGCAGCGACTCCAGCACGCGGAACGGGTGGTTCATCTTGCTGGCGCCCAGGTATGCCGCGACCATGTCCATGGCCACCGCCAGGTCCATGTTCTCCCGGCCCGTGGACACCACCACGCCCGACTCGCCGCGCAGGCGGTTGGACTGGTAGACACCGTCGGACGCGAGCTGGCTGATGGTCTGGATCTCCAGCACGCCCGTCTTCTCGTAGATGCGGTGCAGCTGCGAGTACAGGCGCGGCGACAGCACCACGGCGTAGGGCCCGAAGTGGCCGGCCTCGTTGAGCTTGCGCGTGGCCTCCACGATGGTCTGGAAGCCGCCGCCCGGCGCCGTCCAATCCCCCAGCGTGGCGGTGAGGCGGCCGTTGGCCGTCATCAGGCCCTCGTAGCCCAGGCGCTGATCGCCGTAGAAGATGAGCTCGTCCTCCTGCTGGGCGCACAGCGCCGCGGCGCCGGCGGCGGCGGACACGTCCAGCGGCATGTTGTGCGTGCGCGCCGCCTCGATGTCCCGCCAGTGCAGCAGGAAGTCCTTGTAGATGATGGGGATGGTCTTGAACTTGCGGACGTCGGTGAAGACCATGGCGGTCTCCTGCTCACCGACGATGTCCACCGCGCCCGGGGACACGCCCTGGAACTCGTCGTAGGCCACGGTCTGCACGCCCGCGCCCAGCGGCCCGTAGATGTCCAGGATGCGGCGGCCCACCAGTGAACGGCGCGCCACCTGGATCACCGTCTCGTTGAGGCGCGCCCATTCCTCTTCGCGCAGCGGGTTCTCGGCATGTCCAAGGAAGTCAGGCATCTGTGTCTCCGTCACGAGCGGCGGCAGAGGAGGGGAGGAGGAAAGGCAACGGAAGGCTTGTCAACGACCGGAACCGCCACCGCCTCCACCGCCGCGGCGCAGGCTGCCGATGGTGAGGGGATGGCCGTTGGCGGAAGGCGGCGGCGCGGGGACGCCATAGATGAGGCGCTGGGGCGGCAGGGACGTCAGGGGTTCGTTCGCCAGGCGGCCCACCGAGGGCGGGGCCGGTGGCGGCGCGGGCGGAGGGGCCACGGTGGGCTCCGCGGCGGGGGCCCCCCCCGCGGCGGCCTGGAAGTGGCCCGGGACGAAGGGTTTGGCGAAGTGTGCGTCCTGTCCCTTGTCGAGCATCCGGAGCATGTGGGTGGCCTCGGACACGTGCTCCTTCTCCTCCGCCGCCAGGTGGAGGAAGAAGGCCTTCACCTCCGGATGGGAGGAGTCCTCGGCGTACGCCTCGTACTCGTTGATCGTCTCGAGTTCGCGTGCCAGCACGGCGCGGATTCTCGCGACGTCGGACCGCTCGGTGTCGGACTTTCCGGCCATTGGGGCGGAACCTCGCAACCTGTGGGGTGAGCGTCAAGAGAAACAGCGGTCGAAGGGTTTCCTGCTGCATGCCGAAGAACGCCGGACGTAGAGTCCGCCCCTTCGTGACCGCCCCCGCGCCTGCTTCACCGTCCCAGCCCGCCTCTCCGGCCGTCCCCCCGCCGTCCGTCCCTGAACGCAGCGCGGGAGGCCGGGGCGCCATGCTGGTGGCCATCGGCATCCTGGCGTCGCGGCTGATGGGCCTGGTGCGCGAGCGGGTCTTCGCGCACTACCTGGGCAACGCGGAGGCCGCCGCCGTCTTCAAGGCCGCGCTGCGCATCCCCAACTTCCTCCAGAACCTCTTCGGGGAGGGCGTGCTGTCGGGCTCCTTCATCCCCGTCTACGCCCAGCTGCTGGGCAAGAAGGACACGGACGAGGCGGACCGGGTCGCGGGCGCGGTGTTCGGGCTGCTGGCCCTGGCCACGGGCGTGATGGTGGCGCTGGGCATGCTGGCCACGCCGCTGTTCGTGGACCTCATCGCGCCGGGCTTCGAAGGCGGCGAGCGCGACCTGGCGGTGCGCCTGGTGCGCATCCTCTTCCCCGGCACGGGCTTCCTCGTCTTGAGCGCGTGGTGCCTGGGCATCCTCAACAGCCACCGGCGCTTCCTGCTGTCCTACCTGGCGCCCGTGGTCTGGAACGTCGTCATCATCGCCACGCTGCTGACGGTGGGCAGCGTGCATGGGGGCGCCGGCGGCCGCGCCGCGGAAGAGGCCGTGACGGAGTGGCTGGCCTACGGCGTGGTGCTGGGCAGCTTCCTCCAGTTCGCGGTGCAGGTGCCCACGGTGATGCGCCTGCTGGGCCACTTCCGCCCGGTGCTGTCCCTGGCCAGCGCCTCCGTGCGTCAGGTGCTGAAGAACTTCGGGCCGGTGGTGCTGGGGCGCGGCGTGGTGCAGTTCAGCGCGTGGGTGGACACCGCCTTCGCGTCGCTCATCTCCAACCGGGCGCTGTCCTCGCTGCTCTACGCGCAGACCATCTACCTCATCCCGGTGAGCCTCTTCGGCATGGCGGTGTCCGCCGCGGAGCTGCCGGAGATGGCGCGCGCCACGGCGGAGGGGGAGACCCAGGCGCACGCGAAGCTGCGAAGCCGCATCGACGCGGGCTCGCGCCGCATCGCCTTCTGGGTGGTGCCGTCCGCCGCCGCGCTCCTCTTCCTGGGGGACCTGGTGAGCGGGGCGCTCCTGCAGACGGGCCGCTTCGGCGCGGCGGACTCGCGCTACCTCTGGTACCTGCTGATGGGCGCGGCGGTGGGCCTGGTCGCGTCCACCGTGGGCCGGCTCTACGCCTCCGCCTTCTACGCGCTGAAGGACCCCAAGACGCCCCTGCGCTACGCCATCGTGCGCGTGGCCCTGGGCACCGTGAAGGCCTGGTTCCTGGCGCTGTGGCTGCCGGAGCGGTTGGGGCTGCCCCGGGAGCTGGGGGCGGCGTTCCTCACCCTGTCCAGCGGCGTCGTGGCCTGGGTGGAGACCACGCTCCTGCGCCGCAAGCTGCGCTCCATGGTGGGTCCTGTGGGCCTGCCGTCGGGCCTGCTGCCCAGGTTGTACGGCGCGGCGGTGGTGGGCGGGCTCGTGGCGTTGGCCGTCAAACAGGGCCTCACCGGCCTGCTGGGCCCCATGCCCGGAGTGGCCGCGGAGTGGGGCGGGGCGCTGCTCGTGCCGCCGCGCCTGCACCCGGTGGTGGGCCTGCTGGCCACGGCGGTGCCCTTCGGGGTCGTCTACTTCGCGGTGGCCGCCGCGCTGGGCATCCCGGAGGCGGGGGCGGTGTTCCGCAAGGTGGGCCGGCGGCTGGGGCTCGCCCGGTAGACGCGGCGCGGCGCATGGCGGCATGGCTGCCCTCCAGGCAATGCCTGGGGGCTCAAACGGAATGCAGGACAGGCCCCTTTCCGTTGCGATAGGAGGCCCTTTGTGCAGGGGATGGCCGCATGCGGCTTCCTCCGGGCGTGGCGCGCGTGTAGAGTGCGCCGCCTTTTTCAAGAGGCCCTGACTTCAAGGAAGTCCCGGGCCGGAATCGTCAACGGAAGGTCTCGGCAGTGAGCGACGAGAAGAGCGGCGGAAATTCGGGCGGTCCTGGCGGTTTCGGTCCCAAGAAGCCGAAGGCCACGTTTGGCGACGTGATGCTGGGCATCCCTTCGGGGGGCCAGGGCAACGAGCGCGGCGGTGGCCGTGGCGGCCGCGATGAGAAGAGCGGTCCGGGCCGCGGTGACCGCGGGCCTCGCGACGCGCAGTCGCAGTCCCGTCCCCAGGGCGAAGCGCCCCGCGGTGGCGGCGAGCGCGGCGGTGGCCGTGGCGGCGAGCGCCGGGGCGGTGGCGGCGAGCGCCGTCCGTCCGGCCCCATGGTGGTCGTGAAGCGGGCCTCGGGCTCCATCGAGACGCGCGCCCTGGAGGGTGAGAAGCCCGCCGAGGCGACGGCGACGGCCGAGCAGACCGGCGCCGACGCGCAGGCCTCCGCGGCTCCCTCGCCGGCCCCGACGCCGCGTCAGGTGACGCCGGCTCCGGCCCCGTCCAGCCCGCTGTACGACGAGGTCCCGGAGACCGAGTCCTTCGCGGACATGTTCGAGGCGCAGGTCAAGGACGGTGGCGCTCCCGGCCGCCGCAGCGTGCGCGTGGGCGAGAAGGTCTCCGGCACCATCTTCCAACTGGGCGCGGACACCGCGTTCGTGTCGCTGGACGGCGCCGCCAAGTCCGAGGCGATGATCGAGCTGCGCGAGCTCAAGGACGACGAGGGCATCCTGCGCTTCGGCGTGGGGGACCGCCTGGAGGCGCACGTCGTGGAGATGGGCGCCAAGGGCATCATGCTCAGCCGCGCGCTGGCCAAGGGCAACGCGTCCTTCGCGATGCTCGCGGAGGCCCGCGCCTCCGGCATGCCGGTGGAGGGCCTGGTCCTCAGCGTGAACAAGGGCGGCGTGGAGGTGGCGATCGGTGAGACGCGCGCCTTCTGCCCCATCAGCCAGCTGGACATCCGCTTCGTGGAGAAGCCGGATCAGTTCATCGGCGAGAAGCTCCAGTTCCGCGTGACGGAGGTGCGCGACCGCAACGTCGTGCTGTCGCGCCGGTCGCTGCTGGAGGACGAGCAGCGCAAGCTGGCCGCGGAGACGCGCAAGAACCTGGCCGTGGGCAAGACGGTCAAGGGCAAGGTCTCCGGCGTGCGCGACTTCGGCGTGTTCGTGGACCTGGGCGGCGTGGAGGGCATGATCCCCGTCTCCGAGCTCTCCTACACCCGCGTGGGTCACCCCAGCGACGTGGTGAAGCAGGGGGACGAGGTCGAGGTGGAGATCCTCCGCATGGAGGAGGGCCAGCCCAACTCCCCGGACAAGTCCAAGCAGAAGGAGCGCATCACCCTGTCGCTGCGTTCGCGCCAGGAGGATCCGTTCAAGAAGGCGCTGGAGGAGATCAAGGAAGGCGACCGGATGCAGGGCAAGGTCGTCCGGCTCCAGCCCTTCGGCGCGTTCGTGGAGCTGCGTCCGGGCGTGGACGGCCTGGTGCACATCTCCGCGCTGAGCGACCGGCGCATCGCGCACCCGCGCGACGCGGTGAAGGAAGGCGAGACCATCTGGGTCTCCGTCGAGAAGATCGACGCGAACGAGAAGCGCATCGGCCTGCGCCGCATCTCCGAGGAGGAGGCGCAGCGTCCTCCCGAGGAGCGTCCTGCGAAGGAGGCTCAGTCCCCGGCGGCTCCCAAGGAGCCCGCGGCGCCCCGTCCCAAGGTGGGCGCGGTCGTCGTCGGCAAGGTGGACCGGCTGGAGCCCTACGGCGTGTTCCTCGCGTTCCCGGGCGGCAAGGGGCTCATCCCGGCCAGCGAGACGGGCACGGACCGCGGCACGGACATGCGCAAGCACTTCTCCATCGGCCAGGAGCTGAAGGTGGCGATCATCGACATCGACGCCTCCGGGAAGATCCGTCTGTCCATCCCCGCGGCCATCCGTGCGGAGGAGCGCGCCGAGGTGGAGGCGTGGCAGAAGACGCAGCAGCCGCAGGGCGGTGGCAAGAAGGGCTTCGGCACCTTCGCGGATCTGCTCAGCAAGTTGGGCAAGTAGTGACGTCACGCCATCTCGGCGCGCCTCGCGACAATGCGAGCGGGCGCCGAGATAGGTGTTGACGGTAGCGAGGGGCTTCGGTACTTAGCCTCTCGTTCTCGCCGCGGGGTGGAGCAGCCTGGTAGCTCGTCGGGCTCATAACCCGAAGGTCGCAGGTTCAAATCCTGCCCCCGCAACTTGAAGAGCCCGGGGTCGAAATGAAAGTTTCGATCCCGGGTGTTCAAATCGAGAATCGCAGCACGGTGACGCGGGGTGGAGCAGCCTGGTAGCTCGTCGGGCTCATAACCCGAAGGTCGCAGGTTCAAATCCTGCCCCCGCAACTCTGAGAGGGCCCCGGTGGAAACACCGGGGCCCTTTCGCTTTTCAGCGTCTGTTCTTGCCGCTCAGGGGCTTGGGTGCGCGCCCGCGTTGGTGGAGGCGCTGCGGCCAGGGTGGATGACGCTCACCAGGACGAGCCGCCCCGCGAGCACCGCGTTCGCGCCCCGCCATGGTTTGGATAACGTGTTATATAACCCCTTATGCAAGATCCGGACGAAGATGTCCTGAGGGGGCTCGGCCACCTTGCGCTCGGCACCCGTCTCAAGCGCCTGGGAGATCGGCTTCAGGCGCACACCCAGGTCATTCTCGATGAGGCCAAGGTGCCGGTGCCCGCCTCGCACCTGCCGCCGCTGGCGGCGCTGGACAGCGGTGGGGCGATGACCGTTGGCGACCTCTCGCGAGCCCTCGGTGTGACGCAGCCAGGTGTGTCGCGCATGACGGGGGCGCTGGAGGCCGCGGGGTTGGTTCGCTCGGGTGCTGCCGAGGACGACGGGCGCGCGCGCGTCATCGTGCTGACCTCGGCCGGTAGGAGCCTGTTGGCACGCCTGAAGCGGCACACGTTTCCGCTCATCGAGGCCGCGGTGCGCGAGGCTTGCGACGATGAGTCGGGTCGCTTCCTCGGACAGCTGGCCGTCTTGGAGGACGCGCTGGAGGAGCTGCCACTTGCCGCCCGTGCAACCCGGCTCGCTCAAGGAGCGCGTCGTCATGTCTGAGCTCGACCGCCCTGTCTGGGCCTCCCTCACCACCTTCCACGTCTCGGTGGCCGAAGGCGACGAGCGTGCCAGGCGGTTCGTTCCAGACATCAACCTCTTCGCCTCGACGCGGGATGACGCGCCCGAATCCCAGGCGGCGCTCGCGGCGCTCGTGCGTCCCGGCGAACGGGTCTACGTCCTGCAGGTGCCTCCTGTCGTGGTGCCATCGGGTCTGCGTGCCACCAAGACCGCCGGCGGTGTGCAGATGGTCGCTACGCGGCAGCTCACGGAGGAGCGCGAGGACGACATCCAACCGCTCACCGACGCCGATGCGCCCGAGATGCTCGCGCTGGCCTTGCTTACCGAGCCCGGTCCCTTCCTGGCGCGAACCCATCAGATGGGTCGCTTTCTGGGCATCCGGCGTGGCGGCAGGCTCGTCGCCATGGCTGGGGAGCGCATGCGTTTCCCCGGCCACACGGAGGTGAGCGGAGTCTGCGCCCACCCGGACGTCCGGGGGCAGGGCCTGGCACGCCGACTCTCGACAGCCGTCGTCGCAGCCATTCAGCGGCGCGGTGAGCGTGCCTTCCTGCATGCGTGGGCGACCAATACTCCTGCGATTGCGCTCTATCGCAGCCTTGGTTTCGAGGTGCGTGCGGAGGTCAACGTGGCGGTTCTGGAGCGGGAGCCCCACGGCCGATCGGGCTAGAGAGGGCCCCGGTGGAACTGCCGGGGCCCTTTCGCTTTTCAGCGTCTGGACGGACACCACGCCTCGACGGGTAGCAGCGGGTGCTGATCGAAGTGGTTGCGCGCCGTGCGGACGAACGCGCCCACGTTCGCGGAGGCACTCCGGCGGCCCGGAGGCGGAGCTCGATGAGCTGCTGCGCCCGGTGGGGACCGAGCTCCAGACGCTCCGCGCGGAGAACCGGTCCCTGCGCGAGGAACTGGAGCGCCTGAAGCGGTCACCGGTTTGACCCTGGACCTACGGCTGGGTAGGTTACGGTCAAGTAGGTTTGGCCGTGGAGGCGTGAGCCATGAACAGCCAGTCGCCAGGCGTATGGAACAACGCGGAGGCCCTGCGGGGTGCCAGCCGCCTCGCGGTGCAGGCCACCCGGGGCGTGATGGGGCTCGTCGAAGAGGTGCACTGCACCATCGCCAGCGGGCCGTCCCTCCTGGGCAGGCCATTGGAGCGCCCGGCGCGAGCCGTGACGGGGTGGATCTATTCGAGACTCCAGGAGGCCACGCGGCACGTCGGCGCGGGGCTCGATGCCGTGCTTGCGGCGCTCTCGCCGTGGCTGGGGGATGGTGCTCCGGGGCCTCAGCGAGAGGCGGTGGTCTCCGTGCTGAACGGCGTGCTGGGGGATGCGCTGGAGGCGCAGGGCAACCCGCTCGCGATTCCAATGGCATTCCGGGTCCACGGGCAGCCGTTGCGCCTGGCGCCCGAGGCCCTGCGCGACGCCCTTCCTCAAGCAGGGCGCCGGCTGCTCGTGCTGGTCCATGGCTCCTCGATGAACGACCTGCAGTGGAGCCGGCGGGGGCATGATCATGGCGCGGCACTGGCTCGCGATCTCGGCTACACGCCGGTCTATCTCCACTACAACAGCGGCCTGCACATCTCCCGGAACGGGCGTGCGCTCTCCGGGTTGTTGGAACAGCTCGTGGCCTGCTGGCCCGTGCCGCTCGAATCTCTGACGCTCATGGGCCACAGCATGGGTGGACTCGTGGCGCGGAGCGCATGCCTCGCGGCGGAGTCCGAGGGCCTGGCCTGGCGTCCCTTGTTGCGCGGGCTGGTCTGCCTGGGGTCGCCCCATCACGGTTCGCCGCTGGAGCGCGGTGGAAGCTGGGTGGACGTGCTGCTGGAGCTCAGTCCGTACAGCGCGCCGTTCGCGCGCCTGGGACGGATCCGCGGTGCCGGGGTCACCGACCTGCGCTTCGGCAACGTACTCGACTCGCACTGGGAGGGGCGGGAGCGCTTCGGGTGGGGTGGGGATGCCCGTCGCGGCCTCGCGCTGCCGGAGGGCGTGGCCTGCTACGCGATCGCGGCGACCACCGCGAAGACGTTGGCGGAGCGGCTGCCCGGTGACGGGCTGGTCCCGGTGGACAGCGCGCTCGGGCGGCATGCCCTGCCTGAGCTGACGCTGCGGTTCCCGGAAGCGAACCAGCGCATCATCCCGGGCGCGAACCACCTGGACCTGCTTGACCACCCGGAGGTCTACGCCACGCTTCGCACGTGGCTCGTTTCCTGAGTGGTTCCAACGACCGCATCACTCTCCCCGCTGGCGTCGGCGGAACTCCTCCACCTTCGCCTTGTTGCCGCAGCCCGACATGGAGCACCAGCGCCGCTGTCCGGAACGCGAGGTGTCCACGAAGAGGAGCGCGCAGCCCTCTCCCTCGCAGTTGCGGATGCGCTCCGCCAGCGGCCCCCCCAGCAGCTCCACACCGTCCCGCGCCACGGCCGCCAACAGGGAGTGCACGCCACCGCGCGTCCACGTCAGTCCCTCGGGGCCCAGCTGCGGCGCTAGAGGAGGCTCCGCCGCCCACCGGTTCACCAGCGCCCTGGCCTTGGAGTCCAGGCCCTGGTTTCGCAAGCGGGCCACCGCCAGCTGGTAGAGGGCTTCGCGCAGCTCGCGCGCGTGCCGCAGGTCCTCGTCGGTGGGCTTTGGATCCTTCGCCGCCAGCCCGGCGGCGACCAGCCAGCGGCCCAGGTCGTGCGGCGTCTCCAGCAGGTCCTTCGGCTCGGCCTTCAGCCGCGCGGCCAACGACGCAGGCAGGTCCAGGCAGAGCCGGCCCGAGCGGAACTTGAACCCGTCCCGCAGCTCGCCGGCAGGTGCCTGGTTTTTTCTGGGTGCCATGACACTCCACAGGAAAGCATGAAACCGGATTGACAGGTTACGAAAATTCAAACATATCTCCGCTTGTAACCTGTTCGTGAGGTTACTGGATTCCATCCGTCGCGGAGGCGTACCCATGCAGTTGGAAGGCAGGAAGGTGATTGTCGTTGGGGCTGGCTCGGGCATCGGCAGGGGCGTGGCCATCGCCGCATCGGAGGCGGGTGCCCACGTGGTGCTGGCGGGCCGTACGCGGGAGACGCTGGAGGCCACCTCGGAGCTCATGAAGGGCCCCCGCGAGGTGCGCGTCCTGGACGCTTCCGTGGAAGCCGAGGTGGCGGCCTTCTGTGAAGCGGTGGGCCCCTTCGACCACCTGGTGAGCACCGTGAGTCAGGGGGCCGCAGGGCCCCTCACCGGGATAGGCTCCGCGGCCATCGAGCGGGCCTTCGCCGCCAAGCTCTGGGCGCCCATCTTCCTGGTGAAGCACGCCTCGCCGCGCATCTCCCCGGAGGGCTCCTTCACCTTCTTCTCCGGCTTCCGGGCCTGGAAGCCCGCCGTCGGCACTTCCATCACCAGCCTGGTCAATGGAGGGCTCGAAGCCTTCACCAGGGCGATGGCCTTGGAGCTCGCGCCGGTGCGGCTCAACGCCATCTCTCCGGGCGTGGTGGACTCCGGCTCCTTCTGGGACCGGCTCGGCGCCGAGGCTCGCGAGCGGCTCTTCGCGGACTACGCCAACAAAGCCCCTGCCCGCCGCGTGGGGAAGACGGAGGACCTGGCCGCCGCCACCCTCTTCGCCATGACCAACCCCTTCCTCACCGGCACCGTCCTCTCCGTGGACGGCGGTGGGGTGCTGATGTGAGCGGGGGCGACGCGATGAAGCGCTCCCATTGGTGCGCGCTCACGGCCGGGTCCCTGCTGCTCCTGGCGGTCCTCCTCACCCCTCGCGAGGCGAGCGCCCGAGAGAGGTCCCTCGCGGATCAGCTCGTGGGTACCTGGACGCTGGTCCTGGTGGACAACGTGCTTCCGGATGGGACGCGGGTGCAGCTCTACGGTGCGGAGCCCCAGGGCCTGCTCATGTTTGATGGCCAGGGGCGCTACTCCCTCCACATCCTCCGCGCGGGTCGGGTCCGGTTCGCGTCCAGCGACAAGAGCCAGGGAACGCCGGAGGAGAACCAGGCCACCGTGCGGGGGACCAACTCGCACTTCGGCCGGTACTCGGTGAACGAGAAGGAGCGCACGCTCACCTTCCACATCGACCACGCCTCGTTCCCGAACTGGGAGGGAACGGAGCAGCGGCGCACCTTCACGCTGACGGGCGACGAGCTGAAATACATCGTCCCCGCGCCGACGACCGGTGGGACGGGGACCGTCGGCGAGGTGAAGTGGAGACGCGCGAAGTAACCGCGTGGGTTCGCGGGCTACAACGGCTGGACGTGATCCGCGATGCGGCCCGAGGCCAGCAGCTCCCTCAGCTCGTCGGCCATGCGGTCGCCCTCGGTCAGCACCTGCTTCCACGCGCGGACGCGGTCGTCGGCCTGCATGTCCGTGAAGTCCGAGCGGTCCGGGATGCGTCCCCCGGGCAACCGCGCCAGGTGCGCGGGCGACGGCGTGATGATCAACGCTCGCCGGAAGTTGACCGGCCCCGCCCGGCGCCACTTGAGCGACTTGTCGAACCAGCCGGGCACCACGTACGGATAGAAGTGCGGATACAGCACCAGCCCGTCGCCCGTGCCGTAGTCGACGTCCAGGTGGTAGTCGACGACGCCGCCGTCCCGGTACATTCCGGGCGGAGCACCCGGGATGTCCTGGACGCCCGCGAGCACCATCGGAATGGATCCCGACGCGATGAGCGCCGGGCGCAGGTTGTCGCGGCTGAGGGGACGGTGGACCGACGGCAGGTCCTTGAGTCCGGCGAACGGGCTTGAGTCCCCAGCGGTATGGAAGATGACGCGCTCCATGTGGAGCCCGAGCGTCCGGCGGCTCACCACGTTCGCCAGTGCGCCCAGCACGAAGCCCGCGAGCTGCACGCTGGACTGCTCCACCCCCAGCAGCCCCTTGCACCGGGCCGTCACCACGTGCAGCCGCGCCCAGGGGTGCGTGAGGATCTCCTCCACGCCGCCCGGCCCCAGGAGGGTGTCCAGGATCGTCGAGCTCAGCTTGCTGACCAGCGCGGGCGGAGGCTTCGGCGGGTAGCGCTGCTCCACGTACGCATCCGCGAAGCGCCGGAGCGCGGCCACCGGGTCCTTCTGCGCCAGGCACGCGAGCCGCCAGCTCCCAATGGAGCTGCCAATGAGGTGCAGCGGCCGGGTGCGCGGCTGCTGGAGGAACTCGCCGAACAGCACGCGGTCGATCCCCTCCAGGCCCAGCCACTTCGGACCACCGGAAGCGCCCGGAAGGATGTCCACGTCCTCCGCACGCAGTCCGCGCTCCCGGAGGATGCGCAGGGCGTCGGGTCCCGCAAGCAACGTCAGGCTCTGGCTCATCGCGGGCGCGGACCCTAGCAGTCCGCCACCGAGGGCGCTCAGCGCTCGTCGTCCGGACGTTCCGAATCCAGCGGATGGAGTGTCACCACCTGGTGACCGTCCTCCGGCTCGGAGCGCGCCTCTTCCAGCTCCTCGGGGGTCTGGGGCGCCCGCTCGGAGAACTCGTCGTTCTCCAGGTGACGCTGGCGCTGCTCACTGGTCTCGCCGTAACCCTCCAGCTTCTTGCTCGCCATGGTCGTCCTCGCATCCGAAAGGTGAACCCCAAGCCTTGGGATGGTGTCCGGTGGGCGCAAGCGGTGGTCAGCACGGGCGGCCGCACGCTCCAGGAGCGGGTGCGCTCAATCCTCCAGGATCCCCACGGAAGGGGGCGCGCCGTCGCGCTCGCGCTGGGCCTCCAGGTAGGCGGAGAAGCCCGCCTTGGAATGGATGCGGAACACCGGCAGCCGGGGGAGCACGTGGTCCGCGAAGGCGTACTGCTCGCAGACGAGGCTCGCGCGCAGGGCTCCTTCGGGGCCTCCGGTGAAGGGCTGGACCTCGTGCTGGAGATTGCCTCGGAAGTGGACCAGCAGGCCCGGCTGGGGTCGCACCTCGCCCTGGAGTTGGTTGTCGCGCAGCAGCCGCAGCGCGCCTCCCTGCGCTCCTTCCGGGACCCGCAGGTACAGGACGCTGACGTACTCAGGGGTCGCGCCGGCCACGCCGCTCGGCTCCTGCAGTGTCGCGTCGATGTGGCGGCCCACCGGCGTGCCCGCGTCCAGCAGCAGCAGGTTCAGATAGAACGCGTTGGGACGCGGACGCGTCTCACGGCCGCCGAACCACCGCCGCTTCACCGGCACCACCTCTTGCGCGGCGGCGTCTTCGAGGACGCGGCGCAGGTAGACGGACAGGAACGGGAATCGGGCCTCCAGTGTCGCACGGCCCTCGCGCGTGAAGATGAACGCGAAGCCCCGGCTCGCGCGGAACGTCCCCATCAGCGGGCTGCGCGCGACGAACCTCGAACCGAGCAGGGCATCTCCCAGCGACTCCAGCTCGGAGTGGGGCAGGGCGTCGGGGTGGGTGACGTACTCGGGCACGAACCGGACGCTAGCGCCTTCCCGGCGCGCGCGAGAGGGGAACCGCCACCGCTCGCCTCCCTCCCGGCCAGGCCCGTGGCTACACGGAGGCCTGCCTCGCGGCGCCCTTCGCCTTGTCCAGCATGTGCAGCAGGGCCTCCTCCGAGCAGTGCATGCCCTCACCCGCGTGCGCTGCCAGCTCGTCCACGGATTCGAAGTAGCGGTCCACCACCTGGCCGCGCTCGAACATGACGAGCACGGACGGGTAGATGTACGACGCCTTCGCCACCGCGGGCGTGTTGCCCAGCTGTTCGGACGCCTCGCGCACAGCGGCCACCATGCTCTTCTTGAGCACGGTCTTCTTCACCGGGCCGCCGTCGCCGTCCGCCTTCACCCGCTCGCGAGCGCGTGCCAGCGCGCAGGCGCAGATGAGCGTGCCCGCCCAGGTGCGGAAGTCCTTCGCGCTGTAGCCCGGGCCCATCACCTGCTGGATGTATTCGTTGATGTGCCGGCGGCGCACGTCCACCACCGCGCCGTCGTCGAGCACGAACTTGAAGACGTCTCGCCCGGGCACCTTCAGCAACTGCCGCACGAGCGTCGCCACGCGCCGGTCCCTCAGCTCGCGGTGCTGCCGCACGCCGGACTTGCCCGGGTAGTCGAACACCAACGTGTCGCCATGCACCTTCACGTGGCGCGAGCGCAGCGTGGCGAGGCCGAAGCTGCCGTGCTCCTCCGCGTAGCGCTCGCTGCCGGGACGGATGAAGCACGTGCCCAGGATGCGCAGCATCCCCGCGAGCACGCGTTCCCGGCCCAGCCCCCGCTTGCGCAGATCCTTGTTCACCTGGCGCCGCATCTTCGGCAGCGCCTGCGCGAAGCTCACGATCCGCCGGTACTTCGCATCCCGCTGCTTCTGCGTGTGCGCCTCGCTGTAGCGGTACTGCCACCGGCCCGCGCCATCCCGGCCCACCGCCTGGAGCCGCGCGGAGGCCTTCGGTGAGATGAACACGTCCGTCCATGCAGGGGGCAGCCGCAGCGCGGCGATGCGCTCGCGCTCCGCGTGGGACACCGCGCGGCCTCGCGCGTCCACGTAGCGGAACCCGCGCTTCATCGTCCCCAGCCGCCGGTGGCCGCCCAGCCGCAGCCGCTCCAGCTGCGTCATCCTCCGACGGCTCAAGGGCGGAGGAATGCGCTCGGAATCTGAGACGGCGGCATGGGAGGGCATCGCCTCCCTGTAGTGCGCAGCCCACGCCGGGGCGGCAATCCGGTTGCCCCCTGGTGGCACGGAGGGTGGCCGGGCAGAAAAGCCCGGGGTGGCATTTTCGGATGGCGGTGCAGTCGCTTAGAGTTCGTTGCGACTCCCACCTCCGAATTTATTCCCGAGGCATGACGACCTTCCTCGACGCACTGCTGGCGTTTCCGACCGCCCTCTTCACCATCCTCCTGGGGGTGGTGCTGGCGTACTGGCTGTGCGTGATCATCGGCGCGGCGGGCATCGACCTGCTGGATGGCGACGTGGACCTGGAGGGCGGCGCCAAGGCGGTGAGCGGCGCCTTCGAGGGCGGCGCCAAGGCGACGTCGGGGCTGCTGGAGGGCGGCGCGAAGGCCGTCGCGGGGCATGGGGTCGACCACGGGGGCCACTCGCACCTGCACGACGCGGAGGCCGCCACGGGCCTGCTCGCGGCGCTGGGCTTCGGCGGCATCCCCGTCACCGTGTCGGTGAGCCTGGTGGTGTTCCTCTCCTGGTCCTTGTCACTGCTCAGTGGACAGGCCACGCACGCGGCGCTCTCCGTGCTGCCCTCGTGGCTGGTGAGCACGGGCCTGGGCCTGCTCTGCGCGGCGGTGGGGACGGTGGTGGGCGGGCTCGCGGTGCGGCCGCTGCGCCCCATCTTCATCGCCAAGAAGGCCCCGGGCCGCGAAGCGCTGATGGGCCGCGTGTGCACCATCTCCAGCGGCAGCGTGACGGCCAGGGATGGCCACGCCACCTTCGACGATGGGGGCGCGGGCCTCATCCTCAATGTCTTCTGTGACAAGCCCAACCAGCTCAAGCGCGGCCAGCCGGCGTTGATCCTCGGCTACGACGCGGAGCGGGGCGTATACGAGGTGGAGCCGGTGGACTGGCTCCTGCCGCAGGAAATGGAGCAGCTGCGTGATCCGCTGAAGGCCGCGGCCCTCGCGCGAGCCCGCGCCCAGCGATGAATTGGCGTCCTCCGGGCTCCTCCGGACGGACGCGACAATCGGCACCGGGTGGCTTTCGCGGGGGACCCCGAGTGCTTGGAACAAGGCCCGCCCAACGGACTTCACAGGATAGGCCATGGATCCCATCAGCCTTGCAGCAATCATCGGCGGCGGCGTCATCATCCTCTTCGGCATCTTCGTCAGCGTGGCCAAGTTCTACCGACAGGTGGATCAGGGCAAGGTGCTCATCGTCAACACCATGAAGACCGAGCCCACGGTCACCTTCACCGGCGCCGTGGTGCTCCCCATCGTCCACCGCGCGGAGGTGATGGACATCTCGCTGAAGACGGTTGAGATCGACCGCCGCGGCAAGGAAGGCCTCATCTGCCAGGACAACATCCGCGCGGACATCAAGGTCACCTTCTTCGTGCGCGTGAACAAGACGCGTGAGGACGTGCTCAAGGTGGCCCAGTCCATCGGCTGCGCGCGCGCCTCCGACCATGAGACCCTGGAGAACCTCTTCGAGGCCAAGTTCTCCGAGGCCCTCAAGACGGTGGGCAAGTCCTTCAACTTCGAGCAGCTCTACACCCAGCGCGAGGAGATCAAGGACAAGGTGGTGGAGACCATCGGCCGTGACTTGAACGGCTACATGCTGGAGGACTGCGCCATCGACTTCCTCGAGCAGACCCCGGTGGAGATGCTCGACAAGGACAACATCCTGGACGCCCAGGGCATCCGGAAGATCACCCAGCTCACCACCGAGCAGAACGTCTTCACCAACGAGCTGCGCCAGTCCGAGCGCATGGCGGTGACCAAGCGCAACGTGGAGGCGGACGAGGCCATCTTCGCCCTGGAGCGTCAGCGCGAGGAGGCCGCCGCCAAGCAGCGCCGTGAAATCGACAGCATCCAGGCGCGCGAGACGGCCGAGGCCGACCGCGTGAAGAGCGAGGAGTTCGCCAAGGCCCAGCTGGCGCGCATCAAGGCCGAGGAAGAGATCGCCATCAACGAGGAGAACAAGCAGCGCCAGGTGCAGGTGGCCCAGAAGAACCGCGAGCGCGTGGTGGGCGTGGAGACCGAGCGCGTGGAGAAGGACCGCGCCCTGGAGGCCATCAACCGCGAGCGCGAGACGGAGCTGCAGCGCATCGCGAAGGAGAAGGCGCTGGAGTCGGAGAAGAAGGCCATCGCCGACGTGATCCGCTCCCGCATCGCGGTGGAGAAGACCGTCGCCCAGGAAGAGGAGAACATCAAGGACCTGCGCGTGACGGCGGAGGCCAAGCGCACCAAGGAGGCGGTCATCATCACCGCCCAGGCGCACGCGGAAGAGGCGTCCGTGAAGGACATCCAGGCCGCGGACGCGAGCGCGAAGATCGCCGTGTTCCACGCCAAGGAGAAGCTGACCCTGGCCGAGGCGGACCTGGAGGCCGCGGACAAGCAGGCCAAGGCGAAGATGCGGCTGGCCGAGGGAATCCAGGCCGAGTCCGCCGCCGCGGGCCTCGCCAACGCGCGCGTGCGTGAGGCCGACGCGGCCGCCACGGAGAAGCTGGGCATGGCGCAGGTGCGCGTGAAGGAGGCCGAGGCCTCCGTCATCGAGAAGCAGGGCCAGGCGCAGGCCGCCGCGGTGCGCGAGAAGCTGCTCGCCGAGGCCGCCGGCGCCGAGCAGAAGGGCCTGGCCAACGCCCGCGTGCAGGAGGCCGAAGCCACCGCCATCCACAAGCGCGGCGAGGCTGAAGCGTTCGCCACGCGCGAGAAGCAGCTGGCCGAGGCCGCCGCCATCCAGGAGAAGCTGATGGCCGAGGCCCGGGGCCTGTCGGAGAAGGCCGCCGCGATGAAGGCCCTGGACGGCGTGGGCCGCGAGCACGAGGAGTACCGCCTGCGCCTCCAGAAGGAGCGCGACGTGGAGCTGGCGGCCATCAACGTCCGCAAGGAGATCGCCCAGGCCCAGGCCAGCGTCCTGGCCCAGGCGTTCAGCAACGCGAAGTTCCAGATCGTCGGCGGCGACGGGAAGTTCTTCGAGAACTTCATCAAGGCCGTGTCCATCGGCAGCTCGGTGGACGGCGCGCTGGAGCACGGCGAGTCGCTGAAGAAGGCGCTCGGTGGCTACCTCAACGGTGAGAAGGACCTGCCGGCGGACCTGAAGGAGATCCTCTCCAAGCCGGGCCTCAGCAACGACGCGCAGAACCTGGCCGTCGCGGCGCTCCTCAACCGGATGTCGGTGAGCCCCACGGAGACCACCGCCGCCGGCATCAAGGCGCTGGTGCAGTCGGAAGCCGCGGCCCTCGCGCAGAAGCAGCAGGGCTGAAGCGTCCCGCCAATCGCAACCTCCTTTCGGTGAACATCCATGGCAACTGACAGCACCAAGACCCCGGGCGCCCAGGCGCCCGGGGGCGAGGCGACGCTGGAGGGCGGCAGCTACGAGGTCATCCGTGCGCGCCTCCTCTCCCAGGCGGACGCGCTGGCGACCCAGGCGAACGACCTCAACGCCCGGCGCAAGGCGCTGTTCGGCGGCACGGAGCTCACCGTCATCGGCAATGAGCGGGTTCGCACGGAGAACAACTGCGTCCCCCGCGACATCGTCAGCGTCGGGAAGTACCTCCTCTTCGGCTACAACGTCTTCATCGGCCTGAAGAAGGAGACGAACGTCTCGGACGTCTTCTCGCTGCACCGCTTCGAGAAGACGGCCGAGGGGTTTGATCTGTCCGCCGTGCCTCCCACGGAGGCCGGCGGCTTCCTCGCGGACCCCCGGTTCGTGAAGGACTTCGGCGAGCTGTACAAGTACTACAAGGACGCGAAGCTCTTGCAGCTGCGGCGGCGGGACTCGCGGCTGCTCGCGGTGTTCCAGACGGGCCAGTCCGCGCGCGACCTCAAGGTCTTCCGCTTCAACGTGGACGTGGAGGGCCGCGCCACCTACGTGGACAACCAGGGCGAGCGCGACCACGTCTACCCGCCGTCGCACGACTTCGAGTGGACGGTGGCCACGCGCGAGCAGTACGTCCTGGGCCAGCACCCGCACGTCAACGTGTTGGATCAGGTCTTCGTGGAGACGGTGAAGGGCGACCTCACCGTGAAGGTGGAGAACAACACCGCCACCGGCCTGGGCATCTACAGCGAGCCGGTGGATGATCCGGATCAATCGCTGGACGACGCGGAGTTCGCCTGGACGCAGGTGGGCGGGCTCATCCTGCTGCGCGTGCTGCCGTTCCGGGAGAAGGCGTACCGCTACCTCGTCTTCAACTCGCGCACCCAGCACGTGGTGCGCATCGACGCCATTGGCCAGTCCTGCGTGCGGCTGCCCGAGGACCAGGGCATCGTCTTCCCGGGCGGCTACTACCTCCAGACGGGCGACTACAAGGTCTTCGACGGCGCTTCGGAGGGGATGGAGTTCCACCAGGCGGTGCGGTCGCCCAACGGGGAGGACGTGCTCTACGTCTTCCACCGCCGGGACGAGGGCGCCTACGTGCTCTTCCCGTACAACCTGGTGCGCAAGGAGGTGCAGACGCCGCTCCAGGCGCACGGCATGAGCCTCTTCGCGGACGGCGGGCTGGTGGTGTTCCGCGCCACGTCGCAAGAGCCCACGCGCGTGCACCCCATGCAGGTGTGGCAGACGCCGTTCGTCTCCGACGAGCACGCGGCGCAGCTGCCTCCCGCGCCGGGCTACCTGGGCAAGGTGGGCAACGCGGAGCTGGTGCGCGGAATCAGCGACGCGCTGACGCTGCCGCGCGTGGCGAAGACGGACAAGCCCACGCGCCGCACCTACGAGGACCTGGTCTCCGCGGCCACGCGCGCCCTGGACGCGTACTACTGGCTGTCCCACGCGGAAGTGGGGCTCCAGGAGCCCATTGAACAGCTGCGCCGGACCTCCGAGCTCATCATCGACGAGTTCGAGAAGGTCCTCGCGATGCGCAAGCGCGCGGAGGAGTCGCTCGCGCAGGCCACGCAGGCGCAGGAGACGCTGCTGCTCAACGCGCAGCCGGAGGGGCTCAACGACGCGGAGGGCTTCATGCGCGCGTTGGCGGACCTGCGCCGGCACCGCGGACATCTGATCACGCTGAAGGACGTCCGCTACATGGACCTGGGGCGCGTGGACGCCCTGGAGCAGGCGGTAGTGGCCGCGTCCGACGCGGTGAGCACCGCGTGCGTGGACTTCCTCCAGAAGGGCGAAGCGCTGCAGCCCCTGGCCTCGCGGCTGGACGGGCTGCTGGAGCGGCTGGAGCCCGTGACGACGACGGCGGAGCTGGCTCCGCTGGGCGAGGACGTGGAGCGCACCGGCCAGGGCCTGGAGGTCCTGGGTGAGGTGGTGGGCGGGCTCCAGGTGGGCGACCCGCTGGCCCGGGCCCGGATCCTCGAAGGCATCTCCGAGCTGTTCAGCCGGCTGAACCGCGTGCGCGCGGGGCTCCAGGCGAAGCGCAAGGAGCTGTCCGGCAAGGAGAAGCGCGCGGAGTTCGGCGCGCAGTTCAAGCTGCTGGGCCAGAGCATCGAGAACGCGCTGTCGCAGGCGGACCTGCCGGAGAAGTGCGATGAGGCGCTCTCCAAGCTCACCGTGCTGCTGGAGGAGCTGGAGGGCCGCTTCGGCGAGTTCGACGAGTTCCTGGGGCAGATCACCCAGAAGCGCGAGGAGCTGCTGGAGGCCTTCGGCGCGCGCAAGCAGGCGCTGGTGGACGAGCGGCAGCGCCGGGCCTCGGGCCTCTTCGGCGCGGCGGAGCGCATCCTCCAGGGCGTGCAGCGCCGGGCGAAGTCGTTCAAGGCGGACGACGAGCTCAACGCCTACTTCGCGTCCGACGCGATGATCCTCAAGCTGCGGCAGCTGTCCGAACAGCTGCTGGCGCTCCAGGACAGCGTCCGCGCGGACGAGGTGATGTCGCGGGTGAAGTCCGCGAAGCAGGACGCCCTGCGCGCCCTGCGCGACAAGCAGGACCTGTTCGAGGGCGGCGAGGGGCTCATCAAGCTGGGGGCCTACCGCTTCCACGTGAACACCCAGCCGCTGGAGCTGACCCTGGTGCCGCGCGACGGCGCGCTGTACCTCCAGCTCACCGGCTCCGACTACGCGCAGAAGGTGGAGGACCCGGAGCTGCTCAAGTACCGCGAGCTCTGGGAGCAGCACCTGGTCTCCGAGACGCGCGACGTCTATCGCGCGGAGTACCTGGCCGCGGGCCTGCTGATGGACGCGGAGGAGGGCAAGGGCGGCCTCACGCTCGCGGCGCTGTACGAGGCCCGCGCGCAGGAGCAGCTCCTGGAGCGCGTGCGCGCGTACGCGGCGGACCGCTTCGACGAGGGCTACGAGCGCGGCGTGCACGACGCGGACGCGGCGGCGATCCTCGAGAAGCTGCTCGCGCTGCACCAGGGCGCGGGCCTGCTGCGCTTCGCCCCGGTGCCTCGCGCCTGGGCCGCGCTGTACTGGGCCTTCGACACGGACGACGCGCTCCGGGGGGTGTTCCACCGACGCGCGCGGAGCCTCGCGCGGCTGCGGCAGGCGTTCGACATCGGGTCGGACCTGGTGGCGCTGGGCGATGAGCTGGGCGAGCGCGTGCTCGCGTTCCTCCACGGCCATGGCCTCACCGCTTCACCCGCGGAGGGTCGGCAGGCGGGGCGCTACCTCGTGGAGGAGCTGGCGGTGGACCGCCCGCGCTTCACCACCAGCCGCGAGGCGCTGGCACTGAAGGACGCGTTCCTTGCGCACCTGGACCGCCACGGTTCGCGCACCGCGTTCGACGAAGACCTGCGCGGCCTGGAGAAGAACCTGCCGGAGCGCCTGCGCATCGCTCGCGCCTGGGTGGACGCGTTCCTCGCCCGGCGCGAGGGCGGCCCGGGTGAAGCGGCCCACGTCGCGCTGGAGACGGCGGTGGTGCTGCTCACCGAGCGCAAGCTGGACCGCGAGACCGCGGGCGCCCTTACCGCCACGGAGGCCACGGGCCTGTTGGGCAGCCACCCGCGCATCCAGGACCGCAAGCTGTCCCTGCGCCTGGACGAGTTCCTGGCCCGCCTGGGGGAGTTCCGCCAGGTGCGCGTGCCCGCGTACTCGGCATATCGCGCGTACCTGAGGGATCTGCTCGACCGGGAGCGGCGCAAGCTGCGGCTGGAGGAGCTGACGCCCAAGGTGCTCACGAGCTTCGTGCGCAACCGGCTCATCGACGAGGTGTACCTGCCGCTCATCGGCGCGAACCTGGCCAAGCAGCTGGGCGCGGCGGGCGAGGGCAAGCGCACGGACCGCATGGGCATGCTGCTGCTCATGTCGCCGCCGGGCTACGGCAAGACGACGCTGATGGAGTACGTGGCCAGCCGCTTGGGCCTCACCTTCGTGAAGGTGAACGGACCGGCGCTGGGCCACTCCGTGAAGTCGCTGGATCCCGCGGAGGCGCCCAACGCCACCGCGCGGCAGGAGGTGGAGCGCATCAACCTGTCCTTCGAGATGGGCAACAACGTGATGCTCTACCTCGACGACATCCAGCACACGGATCCGGAGCTGCTCCAGAAGTTCATCTCCCTGTGCGACGGCCAGCGCCGCGTGGAGGGTGTCTGGAACGGCCAGACGCGCACGTACGACCTGCGCGGCAAGAAGTTCTGCGTGGTGATGGCGGGCAACCCGTACACGGAGACGGGCGAGCGCTTCCGCATCCCGGACATGCTCGCCAACCGCGCGGACACCTACAACCTGGGTGACATCCTGGACGGCAAGGAGGAGCTGTTCGCCCTCAGCTACCTGGAGAACGCGCTCACCTCCAACCCGGTGCTGGCGCCGCTGGCCACGCGCGACCCGCAGGACGTGCACCGCCTCATCCGGATGGCGAAGGGCGAGGACGTCCCCTCCGGCGAGCTGAAGCACGGCTACGCGGCGGCGGAGCTCCAGGAGATCATCGCCGTCTTCCAGCGCCTCTTCCGCGTGCAGCAGGTGCTGCTCAAGGTGAACCTCCAGTACATCGCGTCCGCCGCGCAGGACGAGCGCTTCCGCACGGAGCCTCCGTTCAAGCTGCAGGGCAGCTACCGCAACATGGGCAAGCTGGCGGAGAAGGTCGTCTCCGCGATGACGGACGACGAGCTGGAGCGCCGCATCGACGACCACTACCAGGGTGAATCCCAGACGCTCACCACGGCGGCGGAGCAGAACCTGCTCAAGCTCCAGGAGATGCGCGGGCGCCTGACGCCGGAGAAGGCGAAGCGCTGGGAGGAGATCAAGCAGGGCTTCGCCCGCGTGAAGCGCATGGGGGGCAAGGAGGACGACCCCGTGGCGCGAGTCACCGGCCAGCTGGGCGCCATCGAGGAGCAGCTGGGCTCCGTGCGCGACGCGGTGGTGCAGGCCGTCGCGCAGGTGAACGCCCCCAGCGACGACACGCCAATCGCCCCGCAGCTGGAGGCCCTGCGCGAGGCCGTGCTGGAGGTGGCCCGCGTGGGCCGTGAGGCCGCCCGGAAGCCGCCCGCCCCCGTGCAGGTGTCGCTCCCGGCCGCGCCCCCGGCTCCGGTGGCCGCCCAGGCTCCGGCCACGGACCTGACCCCATACCTCAAGCACCTGGCGCAGCTGCTCAAGGCGCTCACGGAGCGCGTGGCCACCGCGGCGGAAGCGCCCACGCTGATCAACGCGCCCATGCCGCAGGCGCCCGCGCCGGACTTCGGCCCGTACATGGCGCAGCTCGCCAAGGCCATCACGGCCCTGGCGGACCGGCCCGTGTCGGTATCCATGCCTTCACCGGCGGAGGGGCTCCATCGCGCCGCGAACGGCCCGTCACCGGCGGAGCTCAGCCGGCAGATCGAGCTGGTGGAGGGCGCGCTGCTGCCCCTGGAGCGCGCCGCACGCCGCAACGTGCAGGGGGAAGGCGAAGGCATCAAGGCGCTCCAGGTCTGGCAGGGGGTCACCGAGGCCCTGGAGTTGCTGCGCGGCATGCTGCGGCGCTAGGGGTTGGACGAACGTCGCGGATGATTTCGAACCCCCGCGGCGTCCAGGGAATGGCGTTTTTCTTGTCTGGCATTGGCCTTTAAGGGGGACGGCGCTGCTCCAACCCCCGAGGTCAATGTCATGCATCTCTTCAAGTCCGTCGTTTCCCTGAGTGCGATCGCCATGGTCATGGCGTGTGGTGGAGTGGAAGAGCAGGGCGGTCTCGCCACCCAGGAGTCCGCGCTGGTGACGGGGACGTCCCGGGGCTGCACCTTCACGGTGTCGTCCGCGGCGCGGCCGGGAACGCTGCCCCCCATCTACGACGTCACGGTCACGCGCGCGGCGGGCGACACCTGCGCGTTCGGCGCGGGCAGCGTCGCGGTGGGCTCCTCCACGGGCACCGCGCCCCTGCTGTCGCTGGCGGCCAACGACCTGGGCGTGGCCGTGAGCTACACGTCCAAGAGCAGCGTCAGCGGTAGCGCGCCCCAGTCCCTGGGCATCAAGCACCTGGCGCCGGACACGCTGGACACCGTCCGCTCCGAGGGGCTGGCCGTGTTCCTGGGCAAGGGCTCCATCTACTCGGGCAACCTGTCCATCGGCTCCGACGGGACGACGCTGACCGTGTCCGGCACGAAGAACGGCACCATCTCCGGGCAGACGGGCACCGGGAACAACTACGTGGCCACCTACCTGGACTTCTTCACCAGCGAGACGCCCCGGACCGTCATGACGTACTGATGCGCTGACGGGCGGGGCGGCGGAGGGCGCGCCTACTTCTGGGGTGCGAACTGCTCCGCCCCGTCCACGCTGCCGTCGTCCAGCACCTTCTCCACGGTGTCCACCAGCTGCTGGCCGTCACTGGCCGTGACGCGCAGCTGGAAGCGGCCCTCGCCCACGCCGGAGTCGGTGACGAAGTAGTTGTAGCTCTCGCGGCGGAGGGCCTTCCAATCGCCGTCTCGCTTCCACTCCAGCTTCTGGATGGGCAGCCGGTGGTTGCGAACCTGGATGGCCGTCCACCACGGGTTGCTGCCTTCCTTGAAGTGGTACTCCACGGGGCCCGCCACGTCGCAGGACACCGGGGTCCAGGTGATGTCCACCCGCCCGTCCTTCATCTCCGCCACCCTGGCGAAGGCCTCACGCGACAGGTCCAGGTGGCCCCGGTCGCAATCCGGGCACTGGTCCACGATGCGCACGCGCACGCTGCCCTTGGGCCCGACGATGTCCACGCACTCGCCGCAGACGGCGCTGTTGTCGTACTGCTCGCGGTTCATCGCGGCCACCATCAGGTCGCCGCCCTTGTCGAACGAGCAGTTGCCGGCGCCGGTGGCGTCGTAGAACGTCGCAATCCCTTTCTGCTCCTTCCCCAGTGACACGCCCCCGCCCGAGGCGGAGTCGCCGCATGCCACACAGGCAAGCGAGGTCAGGGCCAACACCAACGCGTTTTGCAACGAAGCGGGTCGGTTCATACCGCGCAGTATACATGCAGTGCTGCGCGTCAAGGGCAGACATCACTCCGAGTGTTGGTTCTGCCCGGCAGACTTGTTAGCGTCCGGACCTTCCCGTTCCCCAACAAGGAAAGGAATTCCCATGATGAACAAGCTGACATCGGTGGTGCGTATCGGGTCTGCCCTCGTGCTCTCCGCCTGTGGTGCTCCGGAGCAGGAGGAGGGCGCGGAGCTCTCGCAGCAGCGCGCGCGGTTGACGACGGCGTCCTCGCAGGGCTGTGACTACGAGGCGACCACGGTGCAGATCACCACGGCTCCGCCGCAGTACAACATCGTGCTGACCCGCACGGGTGGCGCCAGTTGCACCCTGACGATTGGTGATTCGCAGGTCATCCAGAGCGTCCCGCTCAGCCCTCCGGGCACCGTGTCCCTCGCTGGCTCCAGCCTGGGGCTCGCGGTGGGCTTCGTGATGCGCAACGGATGGACCGGCTCGGCCGCCAACATCATGGCCGTGCGCGCCGTGGACCCCACGACGCTCTCCACCACGCGCAACGCGGACATCTACTGTGACTACATGACGGGCAGCATCAGCACGGGCGGCATCGGCCTCAACAGCACGGGGACCAACCTGAGCGCCTCCGGCACCAAGGCGTGCAAGATCAACGGCAAGTCGGGCACCTACTGGTCGGCCAGCTTCTCCGACTTCTTCACCACCACCACGCCCCCCGTCATCACCGTCATCTGACGCATCCCTGAAAAAGCCCTGCCCGCCACCGGTGCATCCCCGGTGGCGGGCAGGGCCCCCCTTGCTGCGCGTTCCCCGTTGGTTCGAGCTGGGTATTCCTTTCAGCGGCCGCTGGCGGACGCGGTGGTCAGCGCGCGGGCCTGGCCGACGAGGCGGACGAACTCGGTGCGATCGGCGTCACCGGCCACGGCGCCCTCCGCCAGCTTCTGCGTGGTGGCCAGGCTCCAGCCCTCCGCGGCGGGCGCGGCGCGGAGGATGTCCGCGGTGGCGGCCACGGCCAGGGCGAAGCGGAAGTCAGGCGACGCGGCCTCCAGCGACGGCTTCAGGTTGGCGCGGGTGAGCGGGAAGGCCTGCTCCTTCGCCTCCGTGCCGTTGGGCGCCTTGGCGCGGATGCGCACCGTGGCCAGCTCCTGGGGCGCGTCCGCCGTGAGCTCCACCTCGTAGAGCGCCGTCACGGTGTGGCCCGCGCCGATCTCACCCGCGTCCACCTTGTCGTCGCGGAAGTCCTTGTCCGCGATGTCGCGGTTCTCGTAGCCCATCAGGCGGTAGCGGGTGACGGCCTTGGGGTTGAACTCCACCTGGAACTTCACGTCCTTCGCGATGACCTCCAGCGTGCCGGTGAGCTGCGTCTCGAAGACCTTGCGCGCTTCCTTCAGGCTGTCCACGTAGAAGCTGTTGCCGTTGCCCTTGTCCGCCAGCTGCTCCATCAGCGAGTCGTGGTAGTTGCCCATGCCGAAGCCCACCGTGGTGAGGGTGACGCCCTCGGCCACGTACTTCTCGATGCTGGCCAGCATGGCCTTCGGGGAGGTGTTGCCGATGTTGGCGTCACCGTCCGTGAGCACCACCACGCGGGACACCACGCCGCCCGCCGCCTTCTTCACCGCGTGCTTGTAGGCCAGCTCCATGCCGGAGCCCATGGCCGTGCCGCCGCCCGCGGACAGCGAGTCCAGCGCCGCGTGGATCTTCTTCACGTCCGTGGCGGGCGTGGGCGGCAGCACGTCCCGCGTGGAGCCCGCGTAGGTGACGAGCGCCACGGTGTCGTTCTCGTTGAGGTTCTTCACCGCGATCTTGATGGCCTCGATGGCCAGCGGAAGCTTGTCCGCCGAGGACATGGAGCCGCTGGTGTCCACCAGGAACACCAGGTGCGCGGGCTTGCGCTGCGACCGGGAGACGACCTTGCCCTGCACGCCCACGCGCACGAACTGGCGGCGCGCGTTGAAGGGCGAGGGAGCGCCCTCCAGGTGCACCGTGAAGGCGCCTTCCTCCGGCGGGGTGTAGCGGTACTTGAAGTAGTTGACGAACTCCTCCACGCGCACCGCCTGGGTGGGCGGCAGCTGGCCCTGCTGCAGGTAGCGCCGCGCCATGGAGTAGGAGGCCGTGTCCACGTCCGCCGCGAAGGTGGACAGGTTGTCCTTCGCCGTCTCGGTGAAGGCGTTGGGCTTGTAGGCCTCGAAGGTGTTGCCGCCCTCGGCGACGGTCTTGTCACCGTCCATGTCCAGCTTGCGCTTCTCCATCGGCTGCTGGAGCGTGATGGGGGCGCTTGCGCCAGCCAGGGCACCGACGGCCATCGGGGCCTTCATCTCCTTGGCCGGCGCCGCGCGCCGCATCGCGGGCTCCGGCGCGGCGGCCATGGCCGTGCTGGAGGGGGCATATTCCTCTGCCTCGCCCGAGGAGGCGGCGCTGGTGTCATCGGCGGCGGCGACGTCGCCCATCTTCTTCCTGGCCGCCGGGGCCGGCGTGGAGGGCGGCGGAGGCCGCGGCGCCATCTGGGACCTGGCCTCGTCCTTGGGGGCGCTCTGGGTGGTGGCCAAGGCCTGCGGCTTGAGCTCGGAGCGGGGCGCGGGCTCCAGCGAGGAGCACGCGCTCACGAGGCTTGCGCAGAGGAGGGCACCACTGACGAAGGACACGCGGCGCTTCGAGAAGAACGGGGACATGGCGGCTCCGGGACCACGGGAGGAAGTCAGCGTGCCCCTGGAAACGACCGACCTCCGGAATGGGTTTATCCGGTGAATTTTTCCCGGGTCCGGGCGTGGGCCGCGCTTGCGTGGGGGGACCCCTTTTGCGACGGTGCCCGCCCATGGAGACGACACGACCGTTCCGGATTCTGGGCATCCAGCAGATCGCCATCGGGGGGCTCGACAAGGGCGCCCTGCGCAAGCTGTGGGTGGACACGCTGGGCCTCACCGCCCATGGCACCTACCGCAGCGAGAAGGAGAACGTGGACGAGGACATCGTCGTGGCGGGCACGGGCCCCTTCAAGGTCGAGGTGGACTTGATGCAGCCCGTCAACCCCGACGGCCGTCCCAAGGTGCACGACCCCGCGCTCAACCACGTGGGGCTGTGGGTGGACGACCTGGCGGTGGCCGTCAAGTGGCTGGAGGGGCAGGGCATGCGCTTCACGCCCGGCGGCATCCGCAAGGGCGCGGCGGGCTTCGACGTGTGCTTCATCCACCCGAAGGCGAGTGATCAGTTCCCGCTGAGCGGCGAGGGCGTGCTGATTGAGCTGGTACAGGCCCCGCCGGAGATCATCCGCGCCTTCGAACAGGCCGCGGCCAGCGCGGCGCACTGAGCAGCCACTGGGTGGAGCGCGCGAAGCCCTTCTTCACCGCGCGCTCCACCGGATCCCACGCGACGCACAGCACGTACGTGCACGCGATGAGCAGCGCGAGCAGGCCCGTGAACTTCAGCCACCCGCTGGAGTCGCCCCACAGCTTCTGGAACGAGAAGACGCCGAAGACGCGGTAGTACAGCAGCATCTCGTGGAAGAAGTACGCGGACAGCGACGACGTTCCGAAGACCTCCAGGAAGCGGCGCGCGCGGGAAGGCTTCGCGTCCGGCGCCATCCGCCCCTCCGCCCACAGCATCAACCACAGCACCGCGCAGACCCACATGAAGCGGGTGGCGGAGTTGGAGGGGTTGGTGACGAAGAAACGGTGGGGCGGGTAGAGGTTGTTGAGCACGCCCGGCATCAGCGTGCCCAGAAGGCCCAGCGCGATGAGGAAGCCCAGGGCCCACGAAAGCCCCTTGCGGCCCCACGCGCCCGCGATGCAGCCCGCGAAGGCGCCCAGCCACGCGAAGCCCACCCAGGGCACCAGCGGGAAGGGGGCCCAGTTGGACTTGCGCAGGAACGACGCCCAGGGCTCGCCCGCGGAGTCGCTGAAGGGCGCCAGCGCGAACGCCACCATCGCGAGGAGGAGGGCCGTGCCCGCGAGGACTCGTGGGCGTGAGGCCAGCAGCCCGGCCAGGGGCAGGGTGAGCAGCAGGCACAGTCCCACGCAGTGGAGGATGTCCAGGCGCAGGAGCCACACGGGCTCGGAGCGGATGGGGAACCACACGGCGTTGACGAGCGCCGCGACGGCGAACACCTCCGCGATGCGGCGCAGGTTGCGGGGCACGCGCTCGTGCAGCACGCCCGCGGCGGCGCTGCGCACCATGAGCAGCGCCAGCGCGAACCCGGCGGAGAAGATGAACGCCGGGGCCACCAGTCCGTCCACCTTGAGCAGCCGCCCTGTCCACACGCTCTTGCGTAGCTCGGGGGTGAGCAGCACGAGCGCATGGGTCTGGAGCATCACGATGACAGAGAGGCCGCGCAGCCAGTCGATGGCGCGCACGCGCTCGCGGGACACGGGGACGGCGTTGGTCTGGGAACTCACGGGCGGCGCTACCCTACGCCGGTCCCGCGGGCGGTTGCACGCGCACGCGGGACCGGAAACTGCTTGGACTACCAGCTGATTGCGTCGAGGTAGACCGTTCCGTTCCACGCGCCCGTCGTCTGGAACTCCACGCCCAGCTGGTAGAGCGGGGTGGTGGAGCCGGAGGGCAACTTCACGGTGATGGCATTCCAGGTGCCGGCCTTGAGGCTGCTGGCGGCGATCCAGTTGCCCGTCCAACGCCAGTTCGCGGACGCACCCTCCAGCGTGTAGGGCTGGACGCCGGTGATGCTGCTGCCGGTGGGCAGCCACAGCTGGAACGTCACCGTCTTGCCGGACGGCACGGCCGCGTTGGACACGGCCACCGTGCCGTTGCCGGACGTGCCGTTGAAGGGCACGGCCAGTGAGCGGGTGCCCGCGTAGGCCTTGGAAGTGGTGGTGCTCACGGCGGACAGCGCGTCGCCGCTGGCGCTCCAACCCTGCGCGCTGGACTCGAAGCCGTACTTCGACGGATCGGCTGGTGTGCCCGCGTCGGTGGAGCCCGTGCCGCCGTCAGTGCCGGCATCCGGACGCGTGCCGCCGTCCACGCCACCATCGGGGCGCGTGCCACCATCGACACCGCCGTCGGTGCCCGCGTCGACGGGCGGGGTGCCGGCGTCCACGGTGCCTCCGTCGGTGGAGCCGCCGCCCGGGGGCGGAAGGGTGGTGCCGGCCGCGGGCAGCGTGAGGCCTCCCGCGTTGAGGAACACGCCCGCGCGCTGCTTCAGGTACGGCTGGCCATCGGTGGACTGGTCGTTCTGGTAGGAGCTCTGGCCGCCCGCGCCCGCGCCGTACAACAGGGCGACGACGCCCACGTTGGCGAACTTGCGCCGGTGCGCATCACCGCTCGCGCCGAAGAAGTACTCGGTGCGGTTGTCCTTGTAGCCCTGGCGCGGGCCGCCGTTGTTGTAGACGTTGAGGTGGTTGGAGTTGCCCAGCGGGATCTGCCAGAGCATCCAGCGCTTGCCAGTGGTCTGGTTCCAGAGGCGCAGCCACTCCGCGTAGCGGTTGTACGAGCGCGACGTGAGGGACGCCGTGTCGCTCATGTCCCACGCGTGATCCGCGCCCTGCGTGAGCCGGTAGTAGTCCGCGTCGCGGTCCAGCGGGTCGCCCACGAGCACGTCGTAGGTGGCGCCGGTGACGTTGGCGCCCAGGCCCAGCGGGTTGAGGAAGGTGACGACCTTGTCCACCTCCGGCTGGAGCGGATCCGTCAGCGAGTTGAACGCGATGTCCTTGCCGCTGGCCCACGCGGAGATGTGCAGGCCCAGCACGACGTTGTTCGCACCCATGGCCTTGCGCAGTTGGAGGAAAGCCAGGCTCCATCCGGCGACGGTATTGGGCAGGCCCGCAAGCTCCGGCATCCCCGTGGATGCGACGGCCGCGGGGGCGTTGGGGTTGGAGGCCGTCTGGAACTGGAGGAAGCCCACCGCGTCCGGCTCAACGTGGAGGATGACCGGGCTGCCGAAGGCCTTCGCGCGCTGGAGGAGCAGCTTCACGTCCTCGAAGTAGGAGCGCATGGTGCTGGCGTTCTTCAGCTTCGCCAGCGTCTCCTGCTCGCCGCCGCCCGGCTCACCGAAGAGCTGGTAGTAGGTGACGACGGGGACGAAGCCCTGCGCCTTCGTCTCCGTGAAGAAGCTGGCGGCCCAGCTGCCATCGTGGGCGCCGTAGCCCCAGTTGTCCGCCCAGCCCTTGGTGAAATAGCGGTATCTCGCGTCCCACGGCACGCCGCTGTCCCGCATCCAGCTCTGACCGGCCTCCTCGAAGAGGCCCACCATCAGGCGGTTCTGGAAGGCCGGGGGCACGGGCCCTTGCACACCCGTGGCGGCCTGGGCGGAGAGCGCCCCGAGACACGTCAGCGTCAGCAGCGCCGTGAAGGCGCGTCGGATGGTGTTGGTCATGGGAGCGCTAGTACGCTCCGGCGCCCCTAGTCCTTCCGGGTTCGTCCCCACGCGCCCCCGGCCGTCCGCCCCCCGGGCACGCCGCCGGGGGCTCCCCGGGCGGCTATGCGACCGAGCTACGGGGCGCGATCGCCTCGACGCGTCGCAGGCACGCGGTGAGGTGCCGCGCCATCGTCTCGACGTTCGGCGGTTCGATCATCGTCTGGTGGTTGCCGGGCACGGGCAGCACCTCCAGCCCGTGCTTCACGAGGCCCTGCCACGGCTGCTCCGGATGCAGCGGATGGGGCGGCACGTGCACCTGGGCCTTCAGGTACGTGGCGGCGCCCTCGTAGGGAACGGGCTCGTAGCTGAAGAGGGCGCGCATGTGGGCCTTCCAGACGTCCAGGAAGATCTCCAGGTCACGCAGCGAGTAGGACTCCGGCACCGTCGCGCCCTCGCGCGCCTGGCGCAGCACCTCCTTCATCTGCTCGTGCGGAGGCATCTCGCGCAAAGGCTGCGCGAGCGTTTCGTCGCCGAAAATGGCCGCGAGGAGCGCGGCGTCGTCCTCGAATCGCGTGGGCATCTGGCCGGGGCCCGGCGTGTCGAGGAAGACCAGCAGCGCAGGCGGGATGCCCAGCTTCAACATGCGCTGGGCCATCTCGTAGACGATGGTGCCGCCCATGGAGAGGCCCACGAGGTAGTAGGGCCCCTGGGGCTGCCATTGGAGCAAGGCGCTCAAGTGCTGCGACGCGAGGGCTTCGATGCTCGTGAGAGGTGGGCACTCACCGTTCACGCCCGGAGCCTGGAAGCCGTACACGGTGCGGTCGGGACCGAGTGACCGCACGAGGTCCTGGTAGCAGAACACCGTGCCGCCCACCGGGTGCATGCACCACAGCGGAGGCAGGTCGGCGCGTCCCTCCTGGAGCCGCACGATGCCTTCGGGGAGCGCGGGGCCCTGTGAAGGCACGGGTGCATCCGGCGTGAGCCTCGCCTGGATCCACTGGGCCAGCGCGGCGACCGTCGGGCTCTGGAAGAGGACCTGGAGCGGGACCTTGAAGGGGAAGTGCTCCGACAGCTTGGACACGAGCTGCGCCGCGAGCAGCGAGTGGCCGCCCAGATCGAAGAAGCTCGCGGTGACGCTGATGACCTTGCGCCCCAGGACCTCCGCCCAGATGTCCGCGATCTGCTGCTCCAACGGCGTGCGAGGCATCACGCCCGCCTCCTCCGCGTCCGTGCCGTCGGAAGGACGGGGCAGGGCGCGGCGGTCCACCTTGCCGTTCGCGTTGAGGGGCATCGCGTCCATCAGCACGAACGCGGAGGGGACCATGTGGCTGGGGAGCGAAGCGTGGACGTGGGCGCGCAGGTCGCTTGCGGTCACGGTGTCGCGGAAGGTGACGTAGGAGACGAGGCGCTTGTCCCCGGGGGAGTCCTCGCGCACAAGGACGAGGGCTTCGCGCACGGCCGGGTGCTGGCGCAGGACGGCTTCGATTTCGCCGGGCTCGATGCGGAAACCACGGACCTTGACCTGATGGTCTCGGCGCCCCACGAAGTCGAAGACACCGTCGTGCCGCTGACGGACGAGGTCTCCGGTGCGGTAGAGCCGTGCACCCGGGGTGGAAGCGAAGGGGTGGGGGATGAAGGCGGCAGCGGTGAGGTCAGGCCGCTCCCAGTAGCCCCAGGCGAGGCCGTCCCCGCCGACGAACAGCTCACCGACGATGCCTGGGGGCACCGGGTGCAGGTGCGCATCCAGCACGTAGGCCGTGCTGTTGGACACCGGGTGGCCGATGGGCACCGTGCCGGTGACGGGCTCCGTGACGAGGCGCCACGTGCTGAACGTGGTGTTCTCCGTGGGACCGTAGACGTGCACCAACCTTCGGGGCCCACCATGAGCCAGCAGCCGGTTCACGCAGGCCGGGTCCGAGGCCTCGCCACCGAAGAGGAGCGTGGACAGGCCATTGAACGCCGTGGGCTCCATCCGGGTGACGTGGTTGAAGAGCGCCGTGGTGAGGAACAGGGCGGTGATGCGTTCGTCGCGCAGACCCCGGGCGAGTGTCGCCGGGTCGATGACGTCCTCCTTGGAGAAGAGGACGAGCGTGGCGCCGTTGAGCAGCGCGCCCCACACCTCGAAGGTCGAGGCGTCGAAGGACACCGTCGCCGCCTGGGCCACGCGGTCCTCCGGACCGAAGGAGATGTAGTCCGGATCCATCACCAGCCGCATCACGGCTTGATGCGGAACGCAGACCCCCTTGGGCCGGCCCGTGGAGCCGGACGTGTAGATGACGTAGGCGGGCTCCTGGGGGTGGAAGCGCGCCGGGTCGTACGGCGAGCCGGAGTGCGCAGTGGCTTCCAAAGCATCGACGCGGATGCATCCAACGCTGTCGGAGGAGAACCGACTGGAGGTAACCGTGCTCGTGATGATCCGATGCACCTTCGCATCGGAGATCATGAGGGCAAGGCGATCCGCGGGGTAGTCGGGGTCCAAGGGCACGTAGGCGCCACCGGCCTTGAGGATGGCGACCAGCGACACGATGAGGTCAATGGAGCGGGGAAGGCACACGCCCACGCGGGGCGCATCCGGTCCGACCCCCTGCTCCTTGAGCGTCCACGCGAGCCGGTTGGCGCGGGCATCCAGCTCCGCGTAGGTGAGCGCCTGGGCTCCATGGCGCACGGCGATGGCATCCGGACGTGTGGCCGCCTGGGCTTCGAAGGCCTGCACCAGCGAGAGGTCTCGCGGATAGGGCCGCGCAGAGTCGTTCCACGCGGTGAGGACCTGCTGGCGTTCCGCATCGGAGAGCCAGGGCAGGTCATGGATGGCCGTGTCGGGTTGATGCAGTGCCCCTTCGAGGATGCGCCGGAAGTGATCCGTCATCCGCTCGAGGGTGCGGGGCTCGAACAGCGACGTCGCATACTCGAACGTGCCACTGAGGCCATCCGGGGTTTCGGTCAGCGCCAGGGTGAGGTCGAACTTGGACGTCGGGGTCTGAAACTCCAGGGCCTGCACGTGGAGGCCCGGGAGCTGGGGCGGTGAGCCGGGGGCGTTCTGCAAGGTGAACATCACCTGCACCAGTGGTCCGTGGCTCAGGGCGCGTTCGACATGCAGCTCCTCCACGAGCTTTTCGAACGGCAGCTCCTGATGCGCGTATGCCCCCAGGGCGCGGTCACGCACCTGCCGCAGCACTTCGCGGAAGGACGCGCCGTCGCGCAGATGGGCACGCAAGGGCAGCGTGTTGACGAAGAAACCGATGAGTCCTTCCACCTCCTCGCGGGTGCGGTTGGCGATGGGCGTTCCGACGATGAAGTCCCGCTGTCCGCTGTAGCGGGACAGCAGCAACTGGAAGCCCGCCATCAACGTCATGAACAGCGTGGCCCCTTCCTGTCGGCCCAGGCCTGACAGTGCGTCGAGCACGGTGCGCGGGAGGGTGAACTCATGGGTCGCGCCCGCGAACTGCTGCACGGTGGGACGGGGATGGTCCGTGGGCAGCTCCAGGACCTGCGGCGCGTCCGCGAGCTGCCCCTTCCAGAAGTCGAGCTGCCGCTGGAGCACGTCCCCCTGAAGCCACTGGCGCTGCCACGCCGCGAAGTCCGCGTACTGCACGGGCAGGGCCGCCAGCTCCGAGGCCCGCCCTTCGTGACGTGCTTCGTATTCCGCGGACAGCTCGCGGTAGAGCACGCCCATCGACCAACCGTCGGACACGATGTGATGCAGGTTGAGCAGCAGCACATGGTGATTCGAGTCCTCACACACCAGCAGCGCGCGGAACAGCGGCCCCTCCGCGAGGTCGAAGGGAGTCTCCGCCTCCTCGCGCAGCAGGGCCTCCGCCTCATCCCGGGAGGAGGCCTCGACACGGCGGAGGGACACAGCCAGGTGGGGCAGGATGCGCTGCTCGGGGACGCCTTCGCCGGGGAACACCGTGCGCAGGGAGGCATGCCGGTCCACCAGCGCCTGAAGGGCGTGCGCCATCGCGTCCACGTCCAGCGGGCCTTCCAGCCGCAGCGTCATGGGCATGTTGTACGCGGCCCGGTCCGAGTGGAACTGGTTGAGGAACCAGAGCCGCTCCTGCGCGAAGGACAGGGGCGGCGAACCCTCACCGTGCCAGGGCTGGAGCGCGGGAACGGCTCCCGCCGCGTCTTGCATGCGGCCCTCCAGCGCGCCTGCCATGCCCTCAATGGTCGGGAACTCGAAGAGCGTCCGCACGGGGACGGGGATGCCCAGCACCTGCGACGCACGGGAGACGATTTGTGTGGCCAGCAGGGAGTGCCCACCGAGGTCGAAGAAGTTCGCATCGACGGGGATGTGGGCCCGGTTCAGCACCGCGCACCAGATGGCGCTCAACGTCTGCTCCAGCGCGGTCAGCGTCCGCGTCCCGGTCGTCGGCGCTGCTTCGCCCTCGGGCATCGGCAGCGCGCGGCGGTCCACCTTCCCATTGGGTGTCATGGGCATTGCGTCCATCAGCACGAACGCGGATGGGACCATGTGGCTGGGGAGCGAAGCGTGGACGTGGGCGCGCAGGTCGCTTGCGGTCACGGTGTCGCGGAAGGTGACGTAGGAGACGAGGCGCTTGTCCCCGGGTGAGTCCTCGCGCACGAGGACGAGGGCTTCGCGCACGGCTGGGTGCTGGCGCAGGACGGCTTCGATTTCGCCGGGCTCGATGCGGAAGCCACGGACCTTGACCTGGTGGTCTCGGCGCCCCACGAAGTCGAAGGCACCGTCGTGCCGCTGACGGACGAGGTCTCCGGTGCGGTAGAGCCGTGCACCCGGGGTGGAAGCGAAGGGATGGGGGATGAAGGCGGCAGCGGTGAGGTCGGGCCGTTCCCAGTAGCCCCAGGCGAGGCCGTCCCCGCCGACGAACAGCTCACCGACGATGCCTGGGGGCACCGGGTGCAGGTGCGCATCCAGCACGTAGGCCGTGCTGTTGGACACCGGGTGGCCGATGGGCACCGTCACCGCATCGGGGTCGACGTGTGTCGGAGAGAACCACGTGCTGTATGCGGAGTTCTCCGTGGGGCCGTAGGCGTGAACCAGATGCTCTGGCGCACTGTGGGCGAGAAGCGCGCGGATGCACGCCGGGTCCGCGGCTTCGCCACCGAACAGGAGCCACCGCAGTCCCTTCAGCAACGACGCGTCAGTGCGCGCGACGTGGTTGAGGAGCGCCGTGGTGAGGAACAGGACCGAGATGCCTTCCTCACGGACCCGCCGCGCGAGCACCGTGGGCTCGATGACCTCTTCCTTCGACAGCAGGACGAGCGTCGCGCCGTTGAGCAGGGCGCTCCACAGCTCGAACGTCGAGGCATCGAAGGCGACCGTGGACGTCTGCGCGATGCGGTCCTCGGGACGGAGCTGGATGAAGTCCGGGTCGAGGACCAGGCGCGCGACGCCCCGATGCGGGATGCACACGCCCTTGGGCCGGCCCGTGGACCCGGACGTGTAGATGATGTGCGCCACGTCATCGCCCGTGCACGCATCCGGAGGCGCGTGGCGCCCCAGCCCCGCGGGCAGCGCATCCATCCGAAGGACCGTCCACGGACCCGCGGGGACCTGCTCCGCGAACTCCGAGGCACTGACGACCGCGACGAGCCGCGCATCGGTGGCCATGAAGGCAAGCCGGTCCGCTGGGTAGTCCGGATCCAGTGGCACGTAGGCGCCACCGGCCTTGAGGATGGCGACGAGCGACACGACCAGATCAATCGACCGTGGCAGGCACACGCCGACACGCGGCGCATCCCGTCCGACGCCCCGGGCCTTGAGGGCCCACGCGAGCACATTGGCGCGAGCGTCCAGCTCCGCATAGGTGAGCGCCTGGGAACCGTGGCGCACGGCGATGGCCTCCGGGCGCGTGGCCACCTGCGTGTTGAACGCCTGCACGAGGGAGGCTTCGCGCGGGTAGGGCCGCGCGGTATCGTTCCATGTCGTGAGGACCTGATGCCGCTCCGCTTCGGAGAGCCAGGGCAGGGCATGGGAGGCCACATCCGGCTGGTTGAGCGCGCCCGCCAGCAATTGGTGGAAGTGGCCCGCCATCCGTTCGATGGTGCGAGGCTCGAACAGCGCGCTCGCGTATTCGAGGACGCCCGAGAGTCCGTCGCCGGTCTCCTCCAGCATCAAGCTGAGGTCGAACTTGGAGGTCAGGAGCGGCAGGTCCAGCGACTGGACCTGGAGGCCCGGGAGCTGCGGCAACGTGCCGGGCGCATTCTGCAGCGCGAACATCACCTGCACCAGCGGTCCGTGGCTCAGGGCGCGTTCGACGTGCAGCTCCTCCACGAGCTTTTCGAACGGCAGCTCCTGGTGCGCGTACGCGCCCAGGGCCCGGTCCCGCACCTCTCGCAGCACCTCGCGGAAGGACGCGCCGTCGCGCAGATGGGCCCGCAGCGGCAACGTGTTGACGAAGAAGCCGATGAGACCTTCCAGCTCCTCTCGCGTGCGGTTGGCGATGGGCGTACCGACGATGAAGTCCCGCTGCCCGCTGTAGCGCGATAGCAGCAGTTGGAAGCCCGCCATCAGCGTCATGTAGAGCGTGGCCCCTTCTTCACGGGCCAGGGCCTCCAGCGACTGACGCAACGCGGAGGGCAACGTGAACCGGAACGAGGCGCCGTCGAACCGCTGCACCGCGGGGCGCGGCCGGTCCGTGGGCAGCTCCAGGACCTGCGGCGCGTCCGCGAGCTGTCCCTTCCAGAAATCAAGCTGCTCCTGGAGCACGTCGCCCTGGAGCCACTGGCGCTGCCACGCCGCGTAGTCCGCGTACTGCACGGGCAGCGGAGCCAGCGGCGACGACTCGCCCCGAAGACGCGCGCTGTATTCAGCGGACAGCTCCCGGTAGAGCACGCCCAGCGACCAGCCATCGGACACGATGTGGTGCAGGTTGAGCACCAGCACCGAGCACGTGCCTTCGAGCCGGAGCAGGAGCGCCCGGAACAGGGGCCCCTGTGCAAGGTCGAAGGCCCGGTCCGCCTCCTGCCGCAATCGGGACTGGACCCGTGACTCCCCTGGCTCACGTGCGTCGAGTTGCTCGATCTCCAGCGCGAGGACCGGCGACCCGGCGATGTGCTGCGTGGGGCGCTCACCCTGCGGGAAGGTGGTGCGGAGGGACTCGTGCCGCAGCACGAGCGCTTCGAGACTGGCGCGCAGCACCTCGACGTCCAGGGGGCCATCGATGCGCAGGGCCAGGGGCATGCTGTAGACGCCGGATGCGTCGTGAAGCTGGCTCAGGAACCACAGCCGCTCCTGCGCGAAGGACAGCGGGAGCGGTTCGGGTCCGCGAGGCGCCACGGGGATGCGCGAGTCCTCCCGCGGGCCCTGCGCGAGCAGGCCCTCCACGATGCGGACAAACGCCTCCAGGCGCGGTGCTTCAAAGAGCGCACGCACGGGAAGCGACACGCCCAGGGCCTCCCGCACACGGGACACCACCTGCGTGGCCAGCAGCGAATGGCCGCCCAGGTCGAAGAAGTGCGAGTGCGCTCCCACCTTGCGCCCGCCCAGCACGGCCGACCAGATGGCGGCGAGCCGTGCTTCGAGCGGGTTCCGGGGCGCGATGAAGTCCTCGGTCGCTGAGGCTTCGGGGACGGGCAGTGCGCGCCGGTCGATCTTCCCGTTGGGCGTGAGGGGCAGCGACTCCAGCACGACGAACGCGGAGGGCACCATGTGGCCCGGGAGTCGTGTCTGGAGGAACTCCCGGAGCACCGCCTCCGTGACCTCCGTGGCCGCGACGTAGGCCACGAGCCGGCGGTCGCCGGGCGTGTCCTCGCGCAGCATCACGAGCACCTCCCGCACGGCAGGGTGCTGCCGAAGGGCTGCTTCCACTTCGCCCAACTCGATGCGGAAGCCACGCAGCTTGATCTGGTGGTCTCGGCGGCCCACGTACTCCAGGACGCCGTCCGCGCGCTGCCTGACCAGGTCTCCGGTGCGGTAGAGCCGAGCGCCGGGCGTGTCGCTGAAGGGGTGCGGGATGAACTTCTCCGCCGTGAGGCTGGACCGCTCCCAATATCCGAGCGCCAGTCCATCTCCGCCCACGAACAATTCCCCCACGACGCCCGGAGGCACCACGTGCAGCCGGGCATCGAGCACATACGCCGTGCTGTTCGCGAGCGGTCCGCCGATGGGCACGGACTCGACGCCCGCGTGAGGCACCCGGTGCCACGTGCTGAACGACGTGTTCTCCGTGGGCCCGTACCCGTTGATCAACGCCGTGGGCCCTCCGTGAGACAGCACCGCGTTGACGCTGGCGACGTCCGCGGCCTCGCCGCCGAAGATCATCCAGGCCAGGTGGCGGAAGGCCTCGGGCCGCGAGCGGGCGACGTGGTTGAACAACGCCGTGGCCAGCACCATGTGCGTGATGCGCTCTTCCTCGAGCCTGCGCGCCAGGACGTCCGGGTCGATGATCTCGTCCTTGGTGAACAGGACCAGCGTGGCCCCGTTGAGCAGCGCGCCCCAGATCTCCAGCGTGGACAGGTCGAACGCGATGGTCGTGGACTGCGCCATCCGGTCGCCGGGCCCCAGGAGCACGTAGTCCGGGTTGAGCACCAGCCGCACCACGCCCTGGTGCGGGATGCACACGCCCTTGGGCCGGCCCGTGGATCCGGAGGTGTAGATGATGTGCGCCAGATCCACCGGCATCACGGGTTCGGCCGCGGGCCCTTCCTTGGCATCACACGGCACATCCAGGCACACGGGCGTCCATGACCCCGGAGGCAGCTCGGATGCCAGCGCTTCATGCGTGACGATGGCCACCAGCCGCGCATCGGTGGCCATGAAGGCGAGCCGTTCGGCCGGATGTTCCGGATCCAGCGGGACGTACGCGCCGCCGGCCTTGAGGATGGCCAACAGCGACACGATGAGGTCGATGGACCGCGGCAGGCACACGCCCACCTGCGGCGTGCGCCGTCCCACGCCGAGCGTCCGCAGCCGCCGGGCCAGCCGCTCCGCCCGCGCATCCAGCTCCGCATAGGTGAGCGTCACCGGCCCATGGCTCACGGCGATGACACCGGGACGCTGCGCGACCTGGAGCGCGAAGGTGTCCACGATGGACAGGTCCGAAGGATAGGGCCGCGCGGACGCGTTCCAGTCGCGGAGAGCGCGCCGCTGCTCCACGTCCGACAGGAAGAGGGCATCCCCGGTGATTCGCTCCGGCGCTTCGACGAAGCATCGCAGTACCTGGAGGTAGTGCTCCGTCAGGCGCTTGATGGTGACCGCATCGAACAGCGCCGTGGCGTATTCGAGCGTGCCCGCGAGCGCGTCACCGGATTCCTCCAGCGCGAGGAACAGGTCGAACTTGGACGTGCGCGTGTCCAGCGTCAGCGGGGTGACGGTGACGTCCGGGAACTCGAGCCGCGACGCGGGCGCGTTCTGGAGCGCGAACAGCACCTGGATGAGGGGCGTCCGGCTCGCGTCGCGTTCGACCTGGAGCGCGTCGACCAGCTTCTCGAAGGGCAGGTGTTGATGCGCATACGCCCCCAGCGCGTGGTCCCGCACCTGCGCGAGCAACTGGAGGAACGAAGGCTCACCCTCGAAGCGCGCCCGGATGGGCAGCGTGTTGACGAAGAAGCCGATGAGCCCTTCCAGTTCCTTGCGCGTGCGGTTCGCGATGGGCGTGCCCACCACGAAGTCGCGCTGTCCGCTGTAGCGCGACAGCAGCACCTGGAACCCGGTGAGCAGGGCCATGAACAACGTGGCCCCTTCCCGTCGGGCCAGCCCCTCCAGTGCGCGGAGGAGCGGGGCGGGGACCGTGAAGCGATGGATGGCGCCCTCGAAGCGCTGCGCCGCGGGACGCGGACGGTCGGTGGGCAGCTCCAGCACGTGTGACACGCCCGCGAGCTGCCGCTCCCAGAAGCCCAGCTCCCGCTGGAGCACGTCGCCCTGGAGCCACTGGCGCTGCCACGCCGCGTAGTCGGGATACTGGAGGGGCAGGGGCGCCAGTTCCGTGCTCGCGCCCCGGTACGCCGTGGACAGCTCCTGATACAGCACGCCGAAGGACCAACCGTCGGACACGATGTGATGCAGGTTGAGCACCAGCACGTGCTGCTGCTCCGCCTCTCGGATGAGCAGCGCGCGGATCAACGGACCCCGGGCCAGGTCGAACGGCCGCTCCGCTTCATGCTGCATGCGTGCGAGCGTCTCATCCGCGCAGCTGGCCTCGGCGCGCTCCAGCGTCACGGGCACGCGCGCGGCAACGTGCTGAAGGGCGGTGCCCTCACCCGGGAAGGTGGTGCGCAGCGACTCATGCCGGTTCACCACGGCCTGGAGCGCCTCCTCCAGCGCGGCGGGGTCCAGGGGCCCTTCCAGGCGGAACGCGAACGGCAGCGAGTACAGCGCGGACCCCGGCATCCACTGATCCAGGAACCACAGCCGCTGTTGCGCGAATGACAACTGTTCCCGTATGGCGTCCGTGCACGGAGGGATGGGGGCCTCGGCGCGCCCGGCGGTGGGCGCGGCTGCTTCCAGCGCGGCGGCGAAGTCCCGGAGGATGGGGTTCGCGAACAGCAAGCGCAGCGAGACAGGCCGCTGGAGCACGTCGCTCAGTCGGCCCATGGCCTGCGTGGCCAGGAGGGATTGGCCACCCAGCTCGAAGAAGTTCGCCGTGGCGCTGACCGCGTCCACGCGCAGCACCTCCGCCCAGACTCGCGCCAGGGTCTGTTCCAGGGCGGTCTCCGGCGCGACGAAGTCCTCGCCAGCGCCGGCGTACTCGCGCGGATCCGGCAGGGCCTTGCGCTCCACCTTGCCGTTGGGTGCGAGCGGCATCGCGTCCAGGACGACAAGGGCCGAGGGCACCATGTGCGCGGGCAGCAGTCCCTTCAGATGGGTCCGCAGCGCCGGCGCTGTCAGGGGGATGGAGGCCGTCACGTACCCCACGAGCCGCCGGTCTCCCGGCGCGTCCTCGCGCACCATCACCACGGCCTCCTTCACGGAGGCGTGCTGGCGCAGCGCTGCTTCGATTTCACCGGGCTCGATGCGGAAGCCGCGCACCTTGACCTGCTGGTCGGCGCGCCCCACGAAGTCCACCGCGCCGTCCTCGAGCCGCCGCACCAGGTCCCCCGTGCGGTACATGCGCGCGCCGGGTTCCGTGCTGAAGGGATCCGGCAGGAACCGCTCGGCGGTGAGCTCCGGACGCGACCAGTAGCCCCACGCGACGCCGCTGCCTCCCGTGTACAGCTCGCCCACCGCGCCCACCGGCAGCTCGCGGCCCTGCGCGTCCAGCACGTACATCCGCGTGCCGGAGATGGCGTGGCCAATGGGCACGGGCGCGGACCCGAGCGGCGCGCGCAGGGGCTGACAGCTCGTGAAGGCCGAGTTCTCCGTGGGGCCGTAGCAGTTGACGAGGTGCGCCCGTGGCAGCAGCTCCAGCGCCCGGCGCGCGTGGGGCAGCGACATCACCTCGCCGCCCGTGAGCAGTTGCCGCAGCGTCTGCGTGCCCGGCAGGCCCCGGTCCACCAGCGTGTTGAACAGGCCCGTGGTGAGGAACGCCGTCGTCACGCGCTCCACGCGCAGGAAGTCCCCCAGCTCGTCCAGCGCGGAGGCTCCGGGCGAGAACACCGCCAGGCAGCCCCCGTTGAGCAGCGCGCCCCAGAGCTCGAAGGTGGACGCGTCGAAGGCCACCGGCGACAGCTGCAACAGCACCTCATCCGGGCCCAGCCGCGCGTAGTTCGGGTCGAGCACCATCCGCAGCACGCCCCGGTGGGGCACGCACACGCCCTTGGGCCGGCCCGTGGAGCCGGACGTGAAGATGACGTAGGCGAGGTCGTCCTCCACGACGTCGCGAGCGACGGGCCCGTCACCGAAGTCCGCCACGGCCCGCGCGTCCGCATCCAGCCGGAGCGTGTGCCAGTCGCCGGAGGGCAGCCGCGACGCCAGCCCGGCGCGCGTAACGATGATCCGCACGCGCGAGTCCGTGGCCATGAAGGCGAGCCGCTCCGAGGGGTACTCCGGATCCAACGGGACGTAGGCACCCCCGGCCTTGAGGATGCCCACCAGCGTGACGATGAGGTCCACCGAGCGCGGCAGACACACGCCCACCTGGGGCCGTTCGCGGCCCACGCCTTGCGCCTTCAACCAGCCCGCGATCCGGTTCGCTCGCGCATCCAGCTCCGCGTAGGTGAGCTGCTCTCCGTCACAGCGGACGGCGACGGCCTGGGGACGAAGCGCGGCCTGGAGCTCGAAGGCATCAGCGATGGTTCGAGGCGCCAGACCCCGAGAGGACACGGGGACGTCGACGGTGTCGGTCATGTCGACGCGCCACCCCCGACAAAGGGGGAGAATTCAGGGCCGCCCGGGGGTGTACAGGCGGCTCAAACAAGGGGGGCGCGTGTCTCGAATTAAAGAGAGCCTGACGCAACGCGCGCAAGGTTTGGCGCCTCGTGACACCCTGGCGGGGAGGATCCGTCGCGTGTGTGCCATTTATTCCGTGAACACAGCTGTTTCACGGAGGGCAGACCAAACCCGGTTCACGGGCGTCCACGTCCTGCAGCGCGAGCAGACACGTCAATGCATCCGGATCCACGGAGTCCATCAGGTACGTGCGGCGCCACAGCAGCGCGGCGAAGCGCTTGGGCAGTTGCGAGTCCGGAGCGACGAGCGCGCGGCGCACGCCGTTGCTGCCCAGCGCGGCCCTGGCCATCGCGGCCTCCAGCTTCGCGACGTCGTCGGGGCAGCCCTCGGGGCAGTTGTAGAGGAACACCGCGTGGCCGTGCTCCAGGTTGTGGATCCACGAGCAGCGTGGCTGCTCCTCGGTGAAGCTGCGGCACGACAGCCACGTGGGACAGTGCATGCCGGAGTTGGGCGGGTTCTCTCCGTTGCCACACGCGGTGCTGCTGCACGAGCTCACGTGGCTGGACGACGACGTGTCCGACAGCGGAAACGAATACTGCGCGCAGGCTTCGCCGCTGGGGTTGGGCGGATCATCGTTCGTTGAACCGCAGGCGAGGCACAGCGAGAAGAGGAGGGCGGGGAGGGCGCGAGGCATCCGCCCCGTCATATCGCAACGGCCCCAGGGCGCTCGGCGTCTCAGCCCGGCGCGACGCCGCGTCGCTCGACGTCCCGGCGGCTCAGCCCGTGGAAGCCCAGGGCGTCCATCAGGCGCAGGAAGTCCGCGGGAGGCAGGCTGCCGCCCGTGGCCCGTGAATGGCCGTGCGCGAACGAACCGCTCATCTGCGGCAGGTCCAGCCCCCGCAGCAGCGCGAGCAGGTCCACCGGCGCGCGGCTGCGCAGCACGAAGTTCACGCGGCCGGGCAGATAGCCCGTGTTGGCGGCGATGACGATGTGCTCTGGCAACCGGGACACCCAGCGCATGGCCACCAGCGGGTGCACCTGCGCCTCGGAGCTGAACAGCAGGAGCGCCCTGTTGCCCGCGAAGCGCGGCGGCGTCTTCGCGCACCGGGCCACCTCGCGTTGCGCCTCCAGGCGGCAGTCGCGCAGCGCGTCCACGCCGGGCACTCGCCCCTCCGCGATGTCCGTCGCGCTGCCCGCGCGCAGCAGCACCTGCATCGCCAGCGGCGCCGCGAACCGGCTGGAGCGCCGGGCCGCGCCACGAGCACGTGCTTGTCCCGGCAGGCCTCCAGGAACTCGCGCGCCTGGTCCATCGCCGCCTCTGGCGCGGGCCAGTGCGCGTCCTTGGTGTGTCCCAGAAGCATGGATGAAAGCTGTCACTGCCTGGAGCGGCACGGCAGGGCGCGCACGCCATGGCTGGCTGCCCTCCGGACAGCCCCCTGGATCCAGTCGCGCGGCGCGTGCGTGAAGACCTTTCCCCGCATGGAAGGACTCTCGACCTATCGGCTGGGCTACGTGGCCCAATCCCTGACGCTGGGCGTGAGCGCCAGCCATACCTGCCGCCTCGCCACCGCGACGCCGCGGCGATTGGAGGCGCTCGCCGCACAGAACCTGGAGGAGCTGGAGCAGCTGCTGCGCTTCAACGCGGAGCACGGCATCCAGGTGTTCCGCATCGGCTCGTCGCTCATCCCGTTCGGTTCGCACCCGGTGAACACGCTGCCGTGGTGGAAGACGTTCGAGGGCACCTTCGCCACGCTGGCCCACATCGCGCGTCGGTCGCGGCAGCGGCTGTCCCTGCACCCATCGCCGGCCGGCGCGTCGCTGTCCTCGCGCCATCAGCGCGTGCGTGACGCAGCCATCGCGGAGCTGCGCTACAGCGCGCGCGTGCTGGACATGTTGGAGGCCGGCCCCGAGTGCCGCGTCGTCATCCACGTGGGCGGCGCCGCCCCCAGCCGCCCGGAGGCGCTGGACGCCGCGCACCGGGTGCTGGACGCGCTGCCGGAGGACCTGCGCCAGCGGCTCACGATCGAACACGACGACAAGGTCTGGAGCGCCCGCGAGGTGCTCCCCCTGGCCCGCGAGCACGGCGTGCCCATGGTGGGTGACAACCTGCACAACGCGGTGCTTCCGTCGGAGCCGCCCATGTCCGTGGCGGAGCTGGTGCGCGAGGCCGCCGCCACGTGGCGCGCCCTGGACCTGCGGCCCAAATTCCACCTGGCGTCGCAGCAGGAGGGCGGGCGGCCGGGCGCGCACTCGGACTTCGTCGACCCCGCGGACCTGCGCGCCATGGTGTCCGCGCTCGACGGGCCGGCGGACTTCATGCTGGAGGCCAAGCAGAAGGACCGCGCGGTTTTCGCACTGCGTCGGGATGCGGGGGCGCGGCGTTCACCCAAAGCGCAGGGCGCGCGGGCCTCGTGACTTCGCGGGTGCGAGGGCAGGGCTCTTCCCATAGTGTCCGCGCCCATGACCCGCACACCCCAGTCCCTCATGCGCGCGGCCCTGGCCGCCCTGTCGCTCGCGGCGCCGGCCGCTGGCGCGCAGACGACACCTGCTCCGGCCGCGAAGGCCACGCCCGCGGAGGCGAAGCAGTTCGTCGACAAGCTCAACGCGGACTTGAAGCAGCTCTGGACCCGCCAGGCCACCGCCGACTGGATCAAGAGCACGTACATCACCGACGACACGGAGCGGAACGCCGCCTCCGTCAACGAGGAGGTGATGGCCTACGTCAACAACGCCATCAAGGACTCGCGCCGCTTCGACGGGCTGAAGCTGGACGCGGACACCGCGCGCATGCTGCACCTCCTGCGCGTGTCCCAGACGCTGCCCGCCCCGGCCGACCCGAAGCAGCGCGCGGAGCTGGCCGCCATCGCCGCGAAGCTGGAGGGTCTCTACGGCAAGGGCAAGTACTGCGGCAAGGACGGCAAGGGGCCGTGCCGCGACCTGGAGGAGCTGTCCGACGTGATGGCCAAGAGCCGCAACGCGGACGAGCTGCTGGACGCGTGGACCGGCTGGCACGCCATCAGCCGCCCCATGCGCCCGCTCTACACCCAGCTGGTGGACCTCTCCAACGCGGGCGCGAAGGACATCGGCTTCAACGACCTGGGCACGCTGTGGCGCTCGGCCTACGACATGCCTCCGGAGGCGTTCGAGAAGGAGGCCCAGCGGCTCTGGGGCCAGGTCAAGCCCATGTACGACGAGCTGCACTGCTACGTGCGCGGCCGCCTCGCGAAGCAGTACGGCGCGTCCGTCGTGCCCCCGGGCAAGCCCATCCCCGCGCACCTGTTGGGCAACATGTGGGCGCAGGAGTGGAACAACATCTACCCGCTGGTGGAGCCGTTCCCCGGCCAGGCCAGCCTGGACGTGGACAGCGCCCTGGTGAAGCAGGGCTATGACGCGCAGAAGATGGTCAAGCTGGGCGAGAAGTTCTTCACCTCGCTGGGCCTCAAGCCGCTGCCCGACACCTTCTGGGAGCGCTCGCAGTTCACCAAGCCCCGCGACCGCGACGTCGTCTGCCACGCGTCCGCGTGGGACGTGACCTACGACAACGACCTGCGCGTGAAGATGTGCATCAAGACCACCGAGGAGGATCTGGTCACCATCCACCACGAGCTGGGCCACGACTACTACTACACCTACTACTACCAGCTCCCCGTCCTCTATCAGGCCGGCGCCAACGACGGCTTCCACGAGGCCATCGGTGACGCGCTCACGCTCTCCATCACCCCGGCCTACCTCCAGCAGCTGGGCCTGCTGGGCGCGGTGGAGAAGAACGAGAAGAACGTCATCAACCTCCAGCTGAAGGACGCGCTGGAGAAGGTGGCCTTCCTGCCCTTCGGCCTGCTGGTGGATCAGTGGCGCTGGGATGTCCTCAGCGGGAAGGTGAAGCCGGCGGACTACAACAAGAGCTGGTGGGCGCTGCGCACGAAGTACCAGGGCGTTGCCGCGCCGGTGGCCCGCACGGAGCAGGACTTCGACGCGGGCGCCAAGTACCATGTCCCCGCCAACGTGCCGTACACGCGCTACTTCCTCGCGCGCATCCTCCAGTTCCAGTTCCACAAGGCGCTGTGCGAGGCGGCCGGCATCAAGGGCCCCCTCAACGAGTGCTCCATCTACGGCAACAAGGCCGCGGGCCAGCGCCTGCAGGCCATGCTGGAGCTGGGTGCCAGCAAGCCGTGGCCGGACGCGCTGGCCGCCATGACGGGCAGCCGCCAGATGGATGCCACCCCCATGCTGGAGTACTTCGCCCCGCTGCGTCGCTGGCTCCAGGCGCAGAACAAGGGTCAGAAGTGCGGCTGGTGACGCATCCAGGGAGTGGACTTCCGCACGGACGGGCGCTTAGGCTGATGCCCGTCTTGTAGGGTCGAACTCTGTAGGACCGGACGGCGACTCTTCCTGTCCGCGATGAAAGAAGAACAAGGCAATGGCTACTGGAACCGTGAAGTGGTTCAACGACGCGAAGGGCTTCGGCTTCATCACCCAGGACGGCGGTGGCGAGGATGTGTTCTGCCACCACACCGCCATCAACATGGACGGCTTCCGCACGCTGGCCGAGGGCCAGAAGGTGGAGTTCGAAGTCACCAAGGGCCCCAAGGGCCTGCAGGCGCAGAACGTTCGCGCGGTCTGAGCCTGGCCGTTTCCTGATTCACCCAAGAAGGTCCGACCCTCACCGGGTCGGGCCTTCTGTATTTTCCGGAGTCCGCATGTCCGCCTCCCGCCTGCGCTTCCTCCCCCTCGTGGCCGCCCTGGGCTGTGCCACGACTTCGTCCACCCCGGCCCCCACGCCGCCGGCCGCCACCCCCACCGCGCCGTCCGCGCCCGCGACGAAGGCGTCGCTGGCCGCGCTCAAGCAGGAGCTGGTGAAGCAGCACGGCGAGGCGGAGCGCGCGCGCATCGAGCGGGGCGTGGAGCAGGTGGCCGCGCTCTGGCGTCCGGAGGACGGGGACCTGGCGGCCTTCGCCCGCGAGCAGTTCCTGCCCACCGGCCCCCAGCTGGACGCGACGTTCACGCGCTTCGAGAGGCTGTTCGAGCAGTTCGACGGACACATGAACGAGCTGGGGCGCGAGCTCCAGTGGTTCACGGACCTGGACCTGGGGCCGCTGCTGCCGGTGGAGCCGCTGCTCGCGGCGTATGACCCGTCCGCCAACGTCACCTCCGACCTGTTCAACGCGAAGCCGGGCTTCGTCGTCCTGCTCAACTTCCCGCTCACCACCCTGTCCGAGCGCGTGAAGGAGGGCCCGTCCTGGACGCGGCGCCAGTGGGCGGAGGCGAAGCTCGCGTCGCGCTTCAACCGGCGCGTGCCCGCGGCGGTGGAGCAGAAGGTGTCGCAGTCCATCGCGGACGCGAACCTCTACATCGCCGAGTACAACATCTGGATGCACCACCTGGTGGACGCGAAGGGCCAGCGGCTCTTCCCCCAGGGCCTGCGCCTCATCAGCCACTGGAACCTGCGCGACGAACTGAAGGCGGACTACGCGGATCCGCGGGCCCTGGCGAAGCAGCGGATGATCGTCCAGGTGATGGAGCGCATCGTCACGCAGACCATCCCCGCCGCCGTCATCGACAACCCGCGCGTGGACTGGGACCCCTTCACCAACCGCGTCTCCGTGGCGCCGCCGGAGACAGTGGAAGCGAACGCGCCCCCGCGCGCCGCGAAGGCGGACGCCGCGCCGGAGCCGGACACGCGCTATGCGCGGCTGCTCGCCACGTTCCAGGCGTCGCGGAGGGTGGACCCGTACTCGCCGGTGGCGCCCACGCGCATCGCCCGCGCCTTCGAGCTGGACCGCGGCCTGCCGGAGGAGCGCGTGCGCGCGCTGCTCACGCAGCTGCTGGAGTCCCCGCTGGTGCCTCGCGTGGCGAAGCTGGTGGAGCAGCGCCTGGGCCGCCCGCTGGAGCCGCAGGACCTGTGGTACCCCGGCTTCCGTCCGGGCTCGAAGGTGCCGGAGGCGCAGCTGGACGCGCTGACGCGCCAGCGCTACCCCACGGCGGACGCCTTCGCGCGGGACATCCCCCGCATCCTCCAGGGCATGGGCTTCACGCGGGAGAAGGCGGACGTGCTCGCGTCGTACATCCGCGTGGACGCGTCCCGGGGCGCGGGCCATGCCCAGCAGGCGCTGCGCCGCGGTGACTTCCCCCGCCTGCGCACGCGCGTGGAGAAGGGGGGCATGGACTACAAGGGCTACAACATCGCGGTGCACGAGCTGGGGCACAACGTGGAGCAGGTCTTCAGCCTGTACCAGGTGGACCACACGCTGCTCTCCGGTGTCCCCAACAACGCCTTCACGGAGGCCCTGGCCTTCGTCTTCCAGGCGCGCGACCTGGAGCTGCTGGGCCTGGGCAGGCCGGACGCGGCCAGCGAGCGCGAGCGCGTGCTCAACGACTTCTGGCAGGCGTGGGAGATCGCCGGCGTGGCGCTGGTGGACATGGCCACGTGGCACTGGATGTACGAACACCCGGACGCCACGCCCGCCCAGCTGCGCGACGCGGTGGCCGGCGTGTCGCGCGACGTGTGGAACCGCTACTACGCGCCCGTGCTGGGGCGGAAGGACAGCCCGCTCCTGGGCATCTACAGCCACATGATCAGCTACCCGCTGTACCTGCCGGACTACCCGCTCGGGCACCTCATCGCGTTCCAGATCGAAGAGCACCTGAAGCAGCACGGCCCGCTGGGCGCGGAGTTCGAGCGCATGGCCACCTTCGGCTCCGTCACCCCGGACGAATGGATGCGCCACGCCACCGGCGCCCCCGTCAGCGCGGACGCATTGTTGCGCGCCACCGAAGCCGCGCTGTGATACTCCGGTCATTCCCCATTTCGCTTGTCTGGAGGATTGACCGTGAATTTCATCTCTCGCGCGCTGGTGCTGGGCTCCCTGTCGACGATGGTGGGCTGTGCGACGACGAAGGGCGGCACGAAGACCCCGGAGCCGGCGCCCGCGTCGTTGGTGGACTACTGTGACGACACGCAGAAGGCCATCTCGAAGGAGGCGGACGCGATGGCCAGCCCCTACGGGATTGATCAGCACCTCGACAAGAACTTCCCGGACCGCAAGGTGTCGTGGCTGATGACGGACAGCGCGTACCAGAAGTTCGTGGTGCAGACGGGCGCGAAGAACTTCGGCCGCTGCAACGACGTGGGCTGCTACCTGTTCGCGGCGCCGTCGGCGGCCATCCACGGCGCGGTGGAGAAGGCGAAGACGGCGGACGGCAAGCATGACCCCGCGGTGCTGGGCCAGGCGCTGGGCCTGCCGGCGAAGAACTTCGAGGGCACGCTGCGGATGATGACGCTGGACCTGGCGGCGCAGAAGGTCTGCACGCGCCTCCCGGTGGAAGCGGACCCCGGCGTGTGGAAGTGCACCACGCCCGAGGACACCGACTGCTTCAAGTTCGGAGGCTATACGTCCGGCGGCGCGCCGGAGGTGATGGTCATCAACGCGCCGGTGGCGGACACGCAGGTGGCGGAGATTCCGTGAGCGACGAAGAGGTGCTCCTCCAGAGCCCGCTCCTGTATCGCGTGCTGCGCGGGCGGGACGGGGCGCTGTCCATCGAGGTCGTGGTGGGCGGCATCGTCCAGTTCGAGGTGCGCGTGCGCCTGAACGCGGAGGAGACCGGGGCCTTCCAGCGGGAGGGACGCGCGTTCGCGGACCGGCTGGCCCAGGCCATCATGGCCAACCCGCCCTTCGGCGGCCGGTCCGTGAAGCTGCCACCGCCGTGACACCTTCGCGGGGGCCCGTGATGCGCGGGCCCCCGTCGGTGCTTCAGTGCGTGGCGGAGGTGTTGCCGGGGATGTCCACCAGCTCCACGTCGAAGGTGAGCACGGCGTTGGGCGGGATGCGCGAGCCCGTGGGAGGGCGCTCGCCGTAGGCGGTGCTCGCGGGGCAGGTGAGCTTCGCCTTGCCGCCGACCTTCATCTTCTGCACGCCCTGGGTCCAGCAGGGGATGACGCCGTTGAGCGGGAACTCCACCGCCAGGCCGCGCTTGTAGGAGCTGTCGAACTCCGAGCCGTCCACCAGGGTGCCCTGGTAGTGCACCTTCACGGTGTCGGTGGCGCGGGGCGACTTGCCGCTGCCGGCCTTGAGCTCGCGGTAGATGACGCCGGAGGGCAGCCGGGCGGCCCCGGGCTCCTTGGACGCGCGGTCCAGCGTGGCGATGTTCACCTGGGCCTGGCGTGCCTTGGCGAGCGCCTGGATCTTGGGGGTGAACTCCTTGGTGTCCACCTCGGGCGCGGTGCCGCCGAGCGCGTCCTGGAGGCCGCGCTCGAGCAGCTGCACTTCTTCCGGAGTGAGCGCGAGCGCCGTGACGCTCTGGCCCAGCGTCACACCGAGCGAATAGATGGCCTTCTGATCATCCGTCCGAAGCTCCAGGGGCGCCTGGGCGGGGGCGGCCTTCGCGGCGGCCTCGGGCGCGGGCGCCGGCTTGGAGGGTTTGGCCGGGGCCTGGGCCAGGGCGAATCCCGGAGCGCCGAGCATCAACACCAGGGCCGCCTTCCACTGCATACGCATGCTTCCGCCTTTCACGAGAATGGGGGGGACTATAGGTGCGCAGACCGCCCGCGGGCACAAGCCAACGCGAAGAATCCAGCGAGCGGAGAAACGCTGCGCACGCAGGCCCGCCTGGCGCGCGGGAGGGCCGCCGTTTTCTTGCGCGCATGACGTCTGAACGTACTGTGCCTTCAGGTCGCTGCACCCCCGCAGCAGCCTGTTGCATCAGCTGGAGGTCATGAGCCAATGAGCGAGAAGCGGAAGGCCAACCGGGCGCCCCTGGACATCTACCTCAACAAGTACATGGGCGGCGTGCCGTACATGACCCGGGCCGCGGACATCAGCCAGGAGGGCGTCAGCCTCTCGCGCCTCATCGAGCCCCAGCACGACGCGCGCCGCGTGGGCCTCCAGTTCCAGCTCCCCGGCTCCGAGGAGATCATCTACGCCGAGGGTGAAGTCGTTCGCGAATGGAAGGAACTGGGCCGCAAGGAACAGTCCGGCGTGCGCTTCACGGTGCTCACCGAGCGCCACCGCAAGATGATTGACGCCTACGTCGACCGGCACAACAGCGGCAACTGACACGAGGCGTTACCCTCCGCGTGCGCCACCGCGATTGCGCGGTGCCACCGGGGGCTCGCGGTACGCGAAGCCGAGGGCGTCTGGTGGATCCGCCCGTCCCCGCGTCGCCTTGACTTCGCGCGAAGTGACCCCCTTGAATGACCGGAGAGGTTCCCTGTCCGCTCGCCGACGTTCCGCGGCGGCGACAACGGGAGGAGTGCTCCGTGAGGCGTTCGCTGTGGGGACTGTTGCTGGCCGTGCCGCTGACGGCGCTGGGCCAGGGCAAGGAAGCGAAGGTCGCCGCACCCGTCATGCCCGCCGCCGAGTCCGCGCGCGGCGTGAGCACCGCGGGCATCAACTGGGAGGGCCCGGTCCTGCGCGCCACGGGCGCCGGGGCCCCGGACCTCAAGGCCGCCAACCCCGGTCAGGCCCGCCTGGGCGCCGAGCGCTCCGCGAAGCAGGACGCGTTCCGCAGCCTGATGGAGCAGGCCAGGGGCATCCAGGTGAGCGCGGGCCGCACCGTGGGCGACGAGCTCGCGCGTGACGACGTGAGGACCCGCGTCGAGGGAGCCCTCCGCGGCTACAAGATCCTGGCCACGCGCTACTTCTCCGACAGCGGCGTGGAGATGGACGTGGAGGTGCCGCTCGCGGCGCTCACCGCGGCGCTGATGCCCCCTCCGGATCCGGCCATCGTGCTCAACGCGGAGGGCGCGGCGAAGTACACGGGCCTGGTGGTGGACGCGCGAGGGCTGGGCCTGAAGCCGGTGCTCGCGCCCCGCCTGGTGGACACCACGGGCAAGGCGCTCTACGCCGCGACGGTGCTCTCGCAGGAGGCGCGCGGCACGGCGGGCGTCGCGGCCTGGTTCAACAGCCTGGACGCCGCGCGGAAGGCCTCGCGCGTGGGTGACAAGCCCCTGGTGGTGAAGGCCGCGCAGCTCCAGGGCTCCGACCTGGTGCTGAGCGCCGAAGGCATCCGCGCCCTCACCGAGGCGAACACGCGCTTCCTGGCCGAGGGCCGGGTCGCCATCGTGACGCAGTGATGTCCGGGAAGGTCCGCGGAAAGACGGCAGGGGTCGCCGTGGCGCTGATGCTGACGGGCGGCTGCGCGGGGAAGCAGGAGCAGCCCGCGACGGTGGCCCGCGCGGAGCAGTTGATGGCGTCCAACGCGTCCAAGCGCGGCGATCTGGTGCTCCGGTGCGAGCCCTCCGACGCCCAGGTCCTGCTGGACGGGGTGGAGCAGGGCACCTGCACCGACTTCGCCGGGGTGTCCCGGAGCCTGCGGCTGGGCGACTCGGGCTTCCACCAGGTGGAGGTGAAGAAGCGCGGGTTCTATCCCTACACGACGTACTACGAGCCCAGCGGCGCGCGCGTGACGCTGAACGTGAAGCTCCGGCCCCTGGCCCCCGAGGCCGGCGGCGCTCCCTGAGAGGGCCCTCCCAGGCCGGCACCCTGGTCCCCGAGGCAGCGGGCGACGCATCGGGCCCGGACACGGAGCGCAATCAGGGGCTGAAGACGCCGTAGGATGGGCGGGCACAGGAGGCGGCCATCGGACGTCGTAAGAGAGGCAGTGAGCGCGCGGTGAAGGTTCCCCAGCCCATCGCGACCCTGGAGGTGTCTCCGGTGCTGCACGTCGTGCACCCGGAGCCCGTGCCTCCGCCCGGCGACCCCTCGGCCCTGGACGAGGCGGAGGCCCGCCGGGTCGACTTCATCTGGTCCGGCGTGATGGTGGGCTCATTGGCGCTGGTGTTCGCGCTCCTGTCCGTCTTCGGCGGGGTGGCGGTGCCGGTGCTGCTGGCGCTGACGGGCGCGTACGCGTTCAACCCGCTGGTGACGCTCCTGGAGAAGCGCGGCGTGGACCGCACCTGGGGCACGTCCATCCTCTTCGTCGCGGGCACGCTCCTGCTGGTGGGCGCGGGCCTGTACCTGGTGCCGGTCTTCCGCGACGAGGCCGCCAAGCTGCCCGGCTTCTTCCAGCGCGCCAGCACCCAGGTGGTGCCGCAGGTGGAGTCGCTCCTGGGCGTGTCGCTGCCGGAGCTGGTGAGCCAGCGCACCGCGGAGCTGGGGGAGAAGGCCTCCGAGCTGATCCAGAGCGCGGGCCCCACGGCGGCCCGGCTGGTGGCGAGCTTCGCCGGCAACACCGCGCGCTTCGCGGCCACGCTGCTGGGCCTGTCGGTGGTGCCGGTGCTCGCGTTCTTCTTCCTCCAGGACTACCCGCGCCTCATGGGGCGCATCCAGGACCTGCTGCCGCGCCGCTCGGTGGCGCTGGTGAGCCAGCGCTTCCGCGAGGTGGACGAGGTGCTGTCCGCCTTCGTGCAGGGCCAGCTCACCGTGGGCGCCATCCTGTCGGTGCTCTACGCGGTGGGGCTGGGCGTGGCGCGCATCGACCTGGCCATCGCCATCGGGCTCATCGCCGGCTTCGGCAACATGGTGCCCTACCTGGGCACGGGCATCGGCGTGGTGCTGGCCGTCCTGGGCGTGCTCCTGTCCTGGCAGGGGCCGTGGCAGCTCGCGGTGGTGGCGGCGACGTTCATCATCGGGCAGCTCGCCGAGGGCTTCGTCATCACCCCGCGCGTCGTGGGGGAGAAGGTGGGCCTGGCCCCCGTGGCGGTCATCATCGCGGTGCTCGCGTTCGGTGAATTGTTCGGGTTCGTGGGCATCCTCCTCGCGGTCCCGGCCAGCGCCATCCTGAAGGTCGTCCTGAGCGTCGTCCTCCAGCGCTACCGCCGCACGGAGCTCTACAAGGGGAGCGCACGCGCGCCGTGACGAAGCTGGAGAAGCTGCATCAGGAGATCATCGCCTGCCGGGCCTGCCCCCGGCTGGTGGCCTGGCGTGAAGAGGTGGCCCGCGTGAAGCGGCGCGCCTACCGCGACTGGGACTACTGGGGGAAGCCCGTCCCCGGCTTTGGCGACCCGAAGGCCCGGCTGATCATCGTGGGCCTGGCGCCCGCCGCCCATGGCGCCAACCGGACGGGGCGGATGTTCACCGGGGACCGCTCCGGCGACTTCCTCTACGCGGGCCTCCAGCGCGCGGGGTTCGCGAACCAGGCCCACAGCGAGCACCGGGAGGACGGGCTGAAGCTGACGGACGCCTTCATCGTCGCCGCGGGCCGGTGTGCGCCGCCGGACAACAAGCCCCTGCCGGAGGAGCTGTCCCGGTGCGCCCCGTTCCTGGACCGGGAGATGGCGCTCCTGCCGGGCCGGGTGCTGCTCGCCCTGGGGGCCATCGGGTGGAACGCCGCGCTGGCGTCCGCCGCCCGCACGGGCAGTCCGCTTCCCACGCCCCGGCCTGCCTTTGGCCATGGCGCCGAGTACCGGTTGCCGGACGGCCGGTGGCTCGTGGGCAGCTACCACGTCAGCCAGCAGAACACCCAGACGGGGCGGCTCACCCCCGCCATGTTCGACGCGGTGATGAAACGCGTCCGAGCGTTGTTGGAGACGTGAACGCGGGGAAGATCACGGCTCGCGCTCATGTTCCTTGACAGGTGCGGGAGCCCGCTGTTATTCCCCGCGCCCATCCGCACGACGGGTCGTTAGCTCAGCGGTAGAGCACTACCTTGACACGGTAGGGGTCAGTGGTTCGATCCCACTACGACCCATCATCAGTAAGCGTTCCATCTCGCGGGCGGCCGGCTTTTCCAAAAGCCTGCCGCCCGCGGTTTTTTCCAGCGCAGGGGTTTATCCGCCATGTCCGAATCCATCACGGTGACGCTCCCCGACGGCAGCCAGAAGCAGACCGCCCGGGGCACGACCATCGCGGACTTCGTGAAGGGCAGCATCGGCGTCGGGCTCGCGAAGGCGGCCCTGTTCGCCCGGGTCAATGATCAGGACGTGGACCTGTCCCGCACGCTCGACGCGGACGCGAAGCTCCAGATCTTCACCTCCAAGAGCCCGGAGGGCCTGGACCTCATCCGTCACGACGCCGCGCACGTGGTGGCCAGCGTCGTGCAGCGCCTGTTCCCCGGCACGCAGGTGACCATCGGTCCCGCGACGGAGGAGGGCTTCTACTACGACTTCTTCCGCGAGAAGCCCTTCACCCCGGAGGAGCTGGAGAAGATCGAGGCGGCCGCCAACGCGGAGCTCAAGCAGGACGCGCCCTTCGTCCGCACGGAAATCTCCATGGAGGACGCCATCAAGCTCTTCGAGGAGAAGGGCGAGAAGTTCAAGGTGGAGATCGTCAAGGACATCGCCGCCAAGGGCGCCAAGACGCTCACGCTCTACAGCCACGGCGAATGGGTGGACTTCTGCCTGGGGCCCCACGCGCCCAGCACCGGGAAGATCGGCGTCATCAAGATCCTCTCCTCCAGCGGCGCCTACTGGCGCGGCGACCACCGCAACCCCATGCTCCAGCGCGTGTACGGCACGGCCTTCTTCGACAAGAAGGCCCTGGACGCCTACCTCACGCGCATTGAAGAGGCCCGCAAGCGAGACCACCGCAAGCTGGGCAAGGAGCTGGACCTCTTCCACTTCCACCCGTACTCGCCGGGCGCGGCCTTCTGGACGCCCAAGGGCACCGCGCTCTACCAGACGCTGTCCAACTGGATGCGCAACCTCACGGCTGGTGACGGCTACGTGGAGATCAAGACGCCCCTGATGTTCAACAAGGGCCTCTGGGAGACGAGCGGCCACTGGGGCAAGTACAAGGAGAACATGTTCCTGGTGCTCGACAGCGAGTCCGGCGAGCACGACTTCTCCCTCAAGCCGATGAACTGCCCGTCGCACCACCTGTACTTCGGCTTCAAGAAGCACAGCTACCGCGACCTGCCCCTGCGCCTGCACACCCAGGACGTGCTCCACCGCAACGAGGCCGCGGGCTCCCTGGGCGGCCTCACCCGCGTGCGCCAGTTCGCGCAGGACGACGCGCACATCTACTGCATGGAGAGCCAGATCACCGACGAGGTGCGGCGCTTCGTGCAGCTGCTGGACCGCGTCTACAAGGCGGTGGGCCTCACCTACGCGGTGAAGCTGTCCACGCGCCCCGAGCAGCGCCTGGGCGACGACTCCCTCTGGGACCGTGCGGAAGGCGGCCTCAAGGCGGCGCTGGAGTCGCTGGGCCTTCAGTACGAGCTGGCCCCGGGTGACGGCGCCTTCTACGGCCCGAAGATCGACTTCGCCGTCTCCGACAGCATCGGCCGCAAGTGGCAGCTGGGCACCATGCAGCTGGACTACCTGGCCCCGGAGCGCTTCGACCTCACCTACGTGGGCGAGGACAACGCCGAGCACCGGCCGGTGGTCCTCCACCGCGCCATCTTCGGCTCCTTCGAGCGCTTCACCGCCATCCTCATCGAGCACTTCGCCGGCGCCTTCCCGGCGTGGCTGGCCCCGGTGCAGGCCACCATCGTCACCGTGGCGGACCGTCAGCTGGAGTACGCCCGCAAGGTGCGCGACGACCTGCGCGCCAAGGGGTTCCGCGTGGAGCTGGACGAGCGCGGCATGACGCTCAACGCGAAGATCCGCGAGGCCCAGATGCAGAAGGTCCCCTTCACCCTGGTGGTGGGCGACAACGAGGTGGAGGCCGGCGCCGTGGCCCCCCGCCGGTATGGCGGCGAGGACCTGAAGACCATGAAGTACGCCGACTTCGAGGCGCTGCTGGCCAGGGAAGCCGCGCTGCCCTGAGCCGGGGGAGGACTTGACTCTCCGTCCGGGCTGAACTACGTGCCCGGCTTTCCGGGGATTGGAGGCCTGCTCCGTCCCCGACCCGCCGGAGGGTCCTCCCATCGTTCGCGATCAGAGAACCAATCGCCGTATCCGAGCCCGCGAGGTCCGTGTCGTCGGACCCAACGCCGAGCAGCTCGGAGTGATGTCCCTGGAAGCAGCCCTGGCGCGCGCCCAGGCGGACGGACTCGACCTCGTCGAGATCTCCCCCATGGCCAAGCCGCCGGTCTGCAAGATCATGGACTACGGCAAGTTCAAGTACGAGGAGAAGAAGAAGGCCTCGGAAACGAAGAAGAAGCAGGTCGTGGTCCACCTGAAAGAGGTGAAGCTCCGCCCCAAGACGGAGGAGCACGACTACGAGTTCAAGGTCCGCAACGTCCGCCGGTTCCTGGAGGAGGGGAACAAGGCGAAGATCACCATCATGTTCCGGGGTCGTGAAATCACCCACAAGGAGCTGGGGAGCGCGATCCTCGACGACGTGACGAAGGACCTGAAGGAAGTCGCGGTGGTGGAGCAGAACCCCCGGATGGAGGGGCGCCAGATGTTCATGATCCTGGCCCCCAACCCGAAGGTGGCGCAGCGCGCCCGCGAGCTGGCCCGTCAGCAGGTGGAGGCGGCCGGGAAGAAGCAGGAAGGCAAGCCGGCGGACGTCAAGCCGGCGGTGGCGGCAGTGGTTTCTGCGTTGGCTGTAGGAAACGCTACCCCCATCGCATCAAAAGAGTGATAGAGGCTTTCGCCCAAAGCGTCCGGGGACCGTGTGCCCCGGGCCGCCGTCAGTCGCGATGACTGCCGGCCGACACGAAGCAGAAGGAAGGTTTGGGATCATGCCCAAGTTGAAGACCCGCAGCGCCGCGAAGAAGCGCTTCCACGTGAAGAAGAGCGGCCAGGTGAAGTTCGGCAAGGCGTACAGCAAGCACCTGTTCACCTTCTCCAAGACGCCCAAGCAGAAGCGCGGCAACCGTGGCACGGGCCACCTGCGCGACATGGACGCGAAGAAGGTCATCAAGGAGCTGTTCCCCTACGGCGCCTGAGTCGTTCTTCAGGGTTTGAACCAATCATGAGTCCTGGCGGAGCGGCGTGAAGCCAGCGCCCCGGGCTCCCTTCCAGCAGTCAGGAGTGTGTCATGCGCGTCAAAAAGGGTTTCAAGGCTCGTCGTCGTCGTAATCGGATTCTGAAGCTTGCGAAGGGCTTCCGCGGCCGTCGCAAGAACTGCTACCGCCGTGCGAACCAGGCCGTCGAGCGCGCCCTGGACTACGCGACCCGCGACCGCGCGGTGCGCAAGCGCAACTTCCGCTCCCTGTGGATCGTCCGCATCAATGCGGCCGCTCGCACGGTGGGCCTGTCCTACTCGAAGCTGATCGCCGGCCTGGCGAAGGCGAAGATCAACCTGGACCGCAAGGTCCTGTCGGATCTGGCCATCGCGGACCCCGCGGGCTTTGCCGCCATCGCCAACATCGCGAAGGCAGCCTGAGACACGGCCGGCGGTGACGCCGGCTCCCGAAGCTGAAACGGGCTGCCTCCACCAGGGGGCGGCCCTTTTTTTTGCCCGGCGCTCGAAGCGACCGGGGCGTGAATGGAAGGCGGGAAGAGGACCATGCGAGACCGGTTGCAGGCGTTGGCGGACGCGGCGCGCCAGGAGATCTCCGGCGTGTCGGAGCCCTCGCAGGTGGAGGCGCTGCGCATCCGCTACCTGGGCAAGAAGGGCGAGCTGTCCGCGGTGCTGGGCGGCATGGGCAAGCTGCCCCCGGACGAGCGCCGGGCCCTGGGAGAGGTGGCCAACGCCGTCAAGGCGGAGCTGGAGCAGCTCCTGTCGGACGCGGTGAAGCGCGCGGAGGACGCGGCGCTGGAGGCGAAGCTCAAGGGGCCGCAGCTGGACGTGACGCTGCCCGGGCGCGCGGTGCTGCCGGGCGGGCGGCACCCGGTGTCGCGCACCATGGAGGACATCGTCCGGACGTTCGCGCGGCTGGGGTTCGAGGTGGCGGTCGGCCCGGAGATCGAGCTCGACTACTTCAACTTCGAGGCGCTGAACCTGCCCAAGGATCACCCCGCGCGGGACATGCAGGACACGTTCTACGTGGACGAGCCCACGCTGGGCCACGCGAAGAAGGCGGACAGCCCGTCGCTCTTGCGCACGCACACGTCGCCGGTGCAGGTGCGGCACATGCTGTCGCGCAAGCCGCCCATCCGCGCGGTGATGCCGGGCCGGGTGTACCGGCGCGACTCGGACATCACGCACACGCCCATGTTCCACCAGGTGGAGGGCCTGCTGGTGGACAAGGACGTGAGCTTCGCGGAGCTGAAGGGCACGCTGGACGCGTTCGTGAAGGCGTTCTTCGGCTCGGAGACGCGCACGCGCTTCCGCCCGTCGTTCTTCCCCTTCACGGAGCCCTCCGCGGAGGTGGACGTCACCTGTGCGTCGTGCGGCGGCAAGGGCTGCCGCGTGTGCAAGCAGACCGGGTGGCTGGAGGTGCTGGGCAGCGGCATGGTGCACCCGAACGTCTTCACCGCCGCGGGCTACGACCCGAAGGAGGTGACGGGCTACGCGTTCGGCATGGGCGTGGAGCGCCTGGCGATGCTGCGCTACGGCGTCGACGACCTGCGGATGATGTTCGAGAACGACTCCCGCTTCCTCGCGCAGTTCTGATTCCGGCCCACCAGGCAAGAGGACAAACCCTGTGAAGATTTCTGTGAAGTGGCTGGGTGATTACGTCGCGCTGCCGCCGTCCGTGGACGAGCTGGCGCGCAAGCTGACCGCGGCGGGGCTGGAGATCGAGGGCGTGGAGCGCCCCGGCGAAGGCCTGCGCGGCGTGGTGGTGGCGCAGATCCGCGAGTCGGTGCAGCACCCCAACGCGGACAAGCTGTCCGTCACGCAGGTGGACATCGGCGGCTCCGCGCTGTTCCAGGTGGTGTGCGGCGCGAAGAACTTCAAGGTCGGCGACAAGGTGCCGCTGGCCACGGTGGGCGCGAAGCTGCCCAACGGCATGGAGATCAAGCAGGCCGCGCTGAGGGGCGTGGACAGCTTCGGCATGCTCTGCTCCGCGAAGGAGCTGGGCATCACGGAGGACTCGTCCGGGCTGCTGATCCTCCCCGCGGACACGAAGCTGGGCGTCCCCATCGCGGAGGCCCTGGGGCTGGATGACTCGGTGCTGGAGGTGAACGTCACCCCGAACCGGCCGGACGCGCTCAGCCACCTGGGCATCGCGCGCGAGGTGGGCGTGGTGACGGGCGCGCAGCTGAAGCCGCCGCAGCCCAAGCCCGTCGAGTCCGGCAAGGCCGTGGCCGAGCAGGTGAAGGTGCGCATCGACGCGAAGGAGCGCTGCTCGCGCTACGCGGCGCGGGTGGTGGAGGGCGTCACCGTCCAGCCGTCGCCGCAGTGGATGCAGGACCGGCTGAAGGCGTGCGGCGTGCGCGCCATCAACAACGTGGTGGACGTCACCAACTACGTGCTCCTGGAGTACGGCCAGCCGCTGCACGCGTTCGACCTGGAGAAGGTGGCGGGCCAGGAGATCATCGTCCGCACCGCGAAGCCGGGCGAGAAGCTGCGCACGCTGGACGACAAGGAGCGCACGCTGGACGCGGACGACCTGGTCATCGCGGACCGCGACCGGGCGCAGGCGCTGGCGGGCGTGATGGGCGGCGGCGACAGCGAAGTCACGCAGGGCACGAAGCGCATCGTCATCGAGTCCGCGCACTTCCACGGCTCCGGCGTGCGCCGGTCCGCGAAGCGCTACGCGCTGCACACGGAGGCGTCGCACCGCTTCGAGCGCGGGGCGGACCTGGACGCCGTGCTGCCGGCGTTGGACCGGGCCGCGCAGCTCATCGCGGAGCTGTCAGGCGGCACGGTGGCGCCGGGCCGCATCGACGTGCAGCCGGAGCCCCTGGCGCCGCGCCGGGCGACGCTGCGCTACGGCCGGGTGGAGAAGGTGCTGGGCGTGGCGGTGCCGGAGGCGGAGGTCCGGCGCATCCTGACGGCGCTGGGCTTCAAGTCCGTGGACGAGTCCCAGGGCCAGACGACGTACGAAGTGCCGAGGGCGCGAGTGGACGTGGAGCGCGAGGAGGACCTGATGGAGGAGGTCGCCCGCGTGTACGGCTACGACAACATCCCGGCGAAGCTGCCGCGAGGGCTGGAGACGCTGGCGCCCGAGCCGCCGACCATGGAGGCCGAGCGCCGGCTGCGCCATGCGCTGGGCGGGGTGGGGCTGTCCGAGGTGGTGAACTACTCGTTCGTGGCGCCCAGGTCGCTGGAGGTGTTGGGGGGGAAGGAGGCGCCCATCGCGCTCCTGAACCCGCTGAGCGTCGAGCAGTCGGTGATGCGCACGAGCCTCTTGCCGGGCCTCCTGGAGAACCTGTCGCGCAGCGTGCGGCACCAGGTGGAGGCGGTGGGGCTGTACGAGACGGGCCGCGCGTACTTCCGGGACCCCGAGGGCGGGCAGGGCATGCGCCCCGCGGCGCGCGAGGTGCCTCGGGTGGCGGGCCTGGTGTGGGGCCTGCGCGGCGGTGGCCGGACGTGGACGCAGAAGGACGCGCGCGTGGACTTCTATGACGCGAAGGGCGCGGTGGAGGCGCTGCTGCACGCGCTGCATGTGGAGGGCGTGGCCTTCACCCCGGCGGAGCCTCCGGCGTACCACCCGAGGAGCACGGCCCAGGTGGCGCTGAAGGACGGCACGGTGCTGGGCTACGTGGGCGAGGTGCACCCGCGCGTGACGAAGGCGCTGGGGCTGCCCGAGGGCGTGTTCGTGTTCGAGCTGGACACGGAGCCGCTGTACGCGGCGGCGCGGCTGGTGCCGCAAGCGGAGGGGCTGCCCAGGTACCCTGCGGTGCTGCGGGACCTGGCGGTGTTGGTGCCGCTGGAGCTGCGCAACGAGGAGGTGCGCCGGGTCATCCTGGAGGTGGGAGCGCCGCTGGTGGAGGACGCGCTGGTGTTCGACGTCTACACGGGCAAGCCCATCCCCGAGGGGAAGAAGAACCTGGCGTATGCCTTGAGGTATCGCTCGCCCGAGCGGACGCTGACCGACGCGGAGGTCACGGAGGCCCACCAGCGCATCATCGCGGAGGTGAACCAGCGGCTGGGGGCGGCACTGCGCGCCTGAATTCCTGAATGAAGTCAGGACGTTGACACGGTTCAGGGAAGGCTGACACCATGCCCCGCGTTCACCGGTCCATCACGGGTGCCAGAGGACTCGCATGACGAAAGCGGACATCATCGAGGGGGTCTACGAGAAGGTCGGCTTCTCCAAGAAGGAGTCGGCGGAGATCGTAGAGCTCGTCTTCGACACCGTGAAGGAGACGTTGGAGCGCGGGGACAAGATCAAGATCTCCGGGTTCGGAAACTTCCAGGTGCGCCAGAAGAAGGCGCGCGTGGGGCGCAACCCGCAGACGGGCAAGGAGATCGAGATCAGCGCCCGCCGGGTCCTGACCTTCCGGCCGAGCCAGGTGTTGAAGAGTGCCCTGAACGGCGAGGCGCCGCCGGAGAACCACGCGGAGATCGACGCGCAGGAGGAGGCGGCGGCGGACGCGGCGGAAGCCCGGGGCGAGGACTTCGACGAGGGAATGGAAGAGGGCGACGAGTAGGTTTTTTTCACCAGCGCCCCTCACCTCGCGCTTGACCCAAGAGAGCGGCGAGGGCATAAGGGCGCACCGTTTCACGACGGCGGTTCACGGGGCGTAGCGCAGCCTGGTAGCGCACTTGCTTGGGGTGCAAGTGGTCGCAGGTTCAAATCCTGTCGCCCCGACCAAATAGAGGCCCTGGAGTTCCCGGTGCAAGCCGGTGACTCCAGGGCCTTTGTTTTTCCGACAACACGGCTGATCAGCTTGTGAGCATCCATCCTGAGAGTCCCTGGAAAGCGGTGAGTACACGCTAGGTGCACGTTGCTGGAAGCACATGATTTGCGCGAGCATGCGCTCCTCACCCTCAAGGAGTGTTCAGCACATGCGAATCCCCCGGACTTCTGGCCGTAGGACGCTGCTTGGAACGCTGCTGTGGACCCTTTCCCTCGTGGCCTGCGGTCCGGCCCCCGAGGCCGAGCCTGCCGACAGTGCTCCCGTGGGCTCGGAGAAGCAGCCCGTCGTCTACGGCACTGACAACCGCACGGACGTGTACGCGCACGCGAACGCCACGCTGCGCGCCCGCGCTCAGCAGTCCACCGTCGCGCTGATGAGCCCTTCGGGCTTCAACGCGACCAACCCCAACAACGTCACCTTCAACGCGCCCACGCTGCGCTCCGCGTACAACCTCTGCACCTCCGAGCGCTTCCTGGACGACCTGACCCCGGCCTTCTGCTCCGGCACGCTCATCGACGATGACCTGGTGCTCACGGCGGGCCACTGCATCACCAGCGCGTCGGATTGCACCGGCACGCGCTTCGTCTTCAACTTCTACCGCACCGCCGCCGGCACCATGCAGACGGTGACGACCGCGGACATCTTCTCCTGCCAGGCGATTGTCGCGCGCCAGCAGGCCACGGTGGGCGGTCGCAACCTGGACTTCGCCGTCGTCCGGCTGGACCGGCCGGCCACCCCGCGCTTCACACCCGCCCCCATTCGCGCGGGCAACGCCGCGCTGCCTGTGGGCAGCAGCGTGACGGTCATCGGCTCGGGCAGCGGCATTCCCTTCAAGATCGACTCGGGCGGCTCGGTGCGTGATGCGCGCGCGGGCACGCTGGATTACTTCGTGGGCACCACGGACACGTTCGGCGGCAACTCGGGTTCGGGCGTGTATGAGAACGACGGCTACACGGTGGCCGGCATCCTGGTGCGCGGCGAGACCGACTACAAAGCCAACGGGAGCTGCAACGTCGTCAACACCTGCGCGGAGACGGGCTGCCGCGGCGAGGACATCACCTACGTCCGGCCGGCCATCGACGAGTACTGCGGCGTGGCGACCAGCACGCGCCTGTGCGCGGGCTACCCGCCGCCCCCGACGCCGGTGACGTTCACCTTCACCGCCACCAACACCAACAGCGCCAACCAGAACACCGTCAACCGGGACGTCACCCTGGCCGCCGGGCAGACCCTCAAGTTCGGCACCTGCACGGTGCCGGGCTCCTCCGGCACCGGTGACACGTACCTGCGCCTGTACAACGGCTCCACCCAGGTGACCTCGAACGACGACGCCTGCGGCACGCTGTCCTACGCGAGCTTCAAGGCCACGACGGCGGGCACCTATCAGATCCGCGCCGGCTGCTACTCCAGCGGGAGCTGCAGCGGCACGGTGGCCTACACCGTCCAGTAGCCCCCTGCAGGACCGAAGCGGGCGGTGGCATCCGTCACCGTCCGCGCCGGGCTCCTTCACTCGGGTCGCACGAGCGACGACGCTTAGAGTGACCGATGTCCCAGGCTCCCAGGCTCACGTGTCCCAAGGGGCGCGAGGTTCATGCGCTACGGGAGTGGACTGATGAAGCGAGCCGCGTGGAGCGTGATGTTTGGGGTGAGCTGCGCACTGCTGGGGGCCTGTCGCAAGGAGGAAGACATGGAGGACCCGGTTGCGGGCCCCTCCACGCTCGATGCGGGCCCAACCCGGTACGGCATCTGGGTACACATCCCCCTGGCAACGGACCCTTGCGGAGCCGTGACAGCAACAGCGTGGATGCCGTACGAGAACATCGGGCCTGTGCCGCTGGTCGTGGGGAACGGCGCCATCGAAGGGGTCATCCGCGACGTCCCCGTGTACCGGCAGCTTCCGGTCTACGTGACCGCGTACAACAGCGCCGGCTTGGGGGTCTACTCGGGCAACGGGAGCATCGACGTTGAAGCGAGTGGTCGTGGGGAGATCGCGAACCTCTTCACGTTCAGCAGCCCCCAGGACTGTCCGGCGGCGGGACCGGAGCGCATCTTGATCTATGGCTCTCTGCGGTCCGGTCCCATGCCGTGAAACGAGCACGCGGAGGCCGCCGACGCCCTCTACGCCACAGCGCTCCTCGGGTGTGCCGCAGTGGGGGACGCCTCCCCGGCGGTGCGCGTCTGCGCCGCGACGGCGAAGGGGCTGGCGACGAACGAGGCCGCGACCCGGGAGTCGAGCCAAGCGCTGGAGCACCGCGCCGCCCAGATGGACGACGGGTTCAAGGTGCGCCCGCCCCCGTTCATGATGCGCCCCCGCTTCTACGTGCTGGGGGCGCCTGCTCGAGCAGGTGAAGGACTTCGAGCGGCTCCTCCCGGTCGCCGTCAGGGCTGCCGTACCAGCGAAATGCCTGTGCGGATCGGCTCTCCGGCCCCTGACCGGCGGCGCGGGAGCTCCGAGGTGCTCCCTTCGGCTGGGGGCAGTCCGAGAGGCATGGTCAGACAGGAATGTTGAGGTGAGCGGCCTGGTAGAGCAGGTCCGCCCGGTTGTCGACCCCCAGTCTGGCGAAGATGTTCTTCACGTGGGTCTTCACGGTGTGATGGGAGCGCTTCAGCTCACCGGCGATCTGGTGATCGTTCCAGTTGCGGAGCATGCCCATCGCGACGGGGATCTCCTTGGGACGAAGCTTTCGCTTCATCTCTTCGGGGAGGGGAATGGAGCGCGGAATCTCTTCCAGCTTGAGGGCCCATTTCGAGGGCCCCTCGGGAGCGGACAGTTCCATGAACTGGACCTTGCGGTAGCGCTCCTCGTGGACACGGACCCAGGAGTCCTTGCCGAGCCGCTCATCCGGCGTCATGCGCATCAGGGCATCCAACTGCTCCTGGAGCGGCAGAGGAATGCCGGACGAGTGGAGGTCGGAGGGGTTGAACCATCGTTCCAGGAGGACAGCGGCATTCGGGGTGCGCATCACCTCGTGGTGAGGAGGCTCCACGACGAGGAGGGCGGCATTGGGACGGCGGTAGAGTTCTTCGAGAGTCCTGGCACGGATTTCCAGTTCCTCGAGGTCACAGTACCTGCTGACAGCGTCCGCCAGGTGCTCGGTGAGGCTCCCGAGAATGTCTGCGTTCCTGGCGGAGAAGGCGCGTGGCCGGTGTCTGTAGAGTGCGAGGGCAGCGACGCGGCCGGAGCGAGTGGGGAGGAGGACAGCCATGATGTGATCCAGGCGCGGTCCCAACTCCAGGCTGCGTTGGTGGATGAGGCTCCCCACGAACTCCTTGCGGGACATGAGCTGCGAATCGCGGACGACCCAGTGGGGCCGCTTGAAGATGGGGCCCCGGAAGGGGTCATGCTGAATCAGTTCGGCGTACTGCTCGAGAATGACGAGGCGATGGCCTGGAACGAGCCATTCAAAAACGGGTGAACGCGTGTCTGGCATGAGGCACAGCGCCACGGCGTCCGCCGGCACGACCTCAAGGAGATGCGGTCGGGTGGCCTCGAGTGCTTCACGGAGGGTCCGCGGTTTGTTGAAGGCTCGGATGGCCCTGTCCCTGATCGTGTACTCGGCGGTAGTGAGCTTCGGTAGACGGACCATTCACCCTCCTGGAGCAGGCCACCCCGTGGATTGTATGGGGTGACCTCTCATCCATAGCCACCGGCTGAAAATCCGTCCCTCACTCTCCAGAGGGATTGACGTTCGTGAGGTGTGGCCTGGCGCGGCGTGCCGCGGTCCCGGCACAACTGCAGGTAGCGCTTGATGAGCTGAAGCCGAGCCCGGTCGAAGGCCTCGCCGTCGTCGGGGACCGCCCAGGCGTGCGGGATGAGCTTCAGGGCCACGGCGCGCGCGTACGCCGGGTCGCCTGCGTCACTCACCAGCTTCAGCCATTCGTAGTCCTGCATGCCCTGCCGGATGAGCTTCATGCGCAGCGAAGGCAGGGGGATCTCGGTGGTGCCGCCGATGACCGAGGGCAGCCCCGGATAGAAGAGCGTGCCGTCACCATTGCCATTGAAGCGGAACTGCGTCGTCCACGCGGAGGAGAGCAGGCCCACCGTCTGGTAATACAGCTCGCCGCTCGCACCGTTGATGAAGTCCAGCCACTGCATGCCGCGCGCCTTGGCCGCCGAGCGGTCCACCATGTACGAGGGCCAGCCCTGGCCGGGGAGGTTCTCCGGTGGGGGCGGAGCCGCCGGATCACAGCCGTGGCTCATGCAGCTCTGGTACAGCCACAGCTCGCGGTCGGGCCGGGAGAGGAAGTCGTCGTATCTCGGGCGCTGGGACCCCTCGTAGGGCGGCTGGGTCCCGTCGATGTAGTTCACCAGCACGGTGATGATGTCGATGTCCTCCAACAGCCCGTGGGCCTCCAGGTCGGTGACGGTGCTGGTCAGCAGCGTGCGCAGGCGCGGAGCCACCGTGCGGGTGAGCCCGGCCCGGGCCGTCACCGCCTCCCAAGTGGCGCCGTAGGGCGGTTCATCCCCCACATAGTCGAACGAGCGCGACAGCCAGCCACGTGCTTGCGCTTCCGTCTGGAATTCCGACAGGGACGCACCGTTGCCAGGTCCCAGGTATTGCAAGGCCGTCATGCGCGCCCCGGGCAGGCGGTTGGGGGCGGAGCCATCAAGGAACGGCCCCCAGCGCTCGCTGAACGTGTCGTAGTCCGGCAGATCCCACGTGGGCAGGTCCACCTGTCGCGGAAAGCCGCTCGCCAGGGAGATGCGGTGCTCCAGCGCCATCCGGTGGAACCGCTTCAAGAGGCGCACCTGGGTGTCGACGGGACACACCGGATCCCCCGTGAAGGCGCGGCACACGTGGGGAGGCCAGAGCAGGAAGGCGCTGCGCAGCGAGGAGGTGCTCGGCAGGAGCGCATCCACCACCTGGAGGTCCACCTCCACGCGCGAAGTAAAGCCGTCCCCCTTCACCGATACGGCGCCACGGTAGTTGCCCGGACGGGAGTTGGGCGGCACGTGCACGTCCACCCAGACGGCGCGGGATTCGCCCGCGGGCACGTCGAAGGGAAAGGCCAGACGCTTCTCTCCCACCACCTCGTCCACATCCGGCACCAGGCCATCCGGCCATCGCCCAGGGAGCGTCCCTGGGGGCGTGGGCGTCGTGATGTCCAGGAGCGCTTCCCGGTAGAGCAGCAGGTCCCCACCGTGGATGCGCGACCGGTCACCGTGCAGCTCCGGCAGGACGGCGGTCACGCCCCGCAGGCCCGACGTGCCTCCGTGAAGCACCACCTGGAAGGACACGAATTCATTGCGCGCGGCGGTGAGTGAAACGGCCCCCTGGACTCGGGGAGGCGTTTCAGGACGCACCTTCACCATCGCGCTTTCACCCCAGACGGCCGCGCGTGACGGGTGCGCCCACACGGCCTGGCTTCCCAGCAACAACAAACAGAACATCTCCCATTTGATGTTTGGCATGGCATTGCAGCCTGAGTCCTGAGAGAGAGTGTGGCAATCCGTTGGCGCCCGTGCCGTGCGGCATCCGACACCGGCGGGCGTCCGGCCTGCCCGCAGGGACGGTAGCTGCGTGCGGAGGATGCAGCCTCACGCCCACTGGAGCACGAGGGCCCCGTCACCCCCCAGCTCCACCCGCGTCCGGGGCTCCAGGCGGCGTCCCTCGCGGTCCAAGACGCCGCACAGCCATTCAGCATCCCGCCGCGAGGCCCGGTGGGGTCGGAGCTGGCGCAGCTGCATGGGGATCATGCGCAGGCTGGCGAGCCTGCCACTCGCTGCGTCCACCGCCCCCAGGTACATCAAGGCCAGATCCGGCCGGAAGTCCTCGTGGCCGGTGATGCCTTCGTAGTCGTTCAGGAAGTCGCCGCAGCCATGGAGGATGAGCCGGCCGTGGTGGACTTCGATGCCGCGAGAGTGGTGCGAGGAGTGGCCATGGACGACGTCCACGCCGGCCTCATCGATGAGCGCGTGGGCGAAGTCCCGCTGCGCCCGTGGCACCGCGTAACCCCAGTTTCCGCCCCAGTGGATGGAGGCGATGACGACGTCGCCCTCGCGCCGAACGGACGCCACTCGCGAGCCCATGTGTCGCGCAGTGGCGGGGGACAGGTCTGGCAGCAGGTCCACACCCGGTCTGCCCCTCCCCGCCGCCCACGACGGCGGAATGCCGCTGCTGACGTCTCCGCAAGAGAACACCACGGCCCGCCGCCCGGCCCCAACCTCCAGGATGGCGGGTCGCTGGGCCTCCTCCAGGTCCTCACCCAGCCCCGCGGTGGCGATTCCCAGACGGCGGAGCGCGGCGAGCGTCTCCGTCAGCCCCGGGTAGCCCCAGTCCAGCACGTGGTTGTTCGCCAGCGTGCAGCAGCCGATTCGGGCCGCGGTGAGGCATTCGGCGTTCTCCGGGTGCATGCGGTAGTGGATGCCCTTGTCGGGCCACCACCGCTCGCTCGTGGTGATGCTCGTCTCCAGGTTGATGAGCCGTACGTCGGGCGCGGCGTGCTCCAACAAGGCGAGCGCTTCCCCCCAGATCTCACCGAAGCCCACGGGCTTGCGGATGGGGCCGTTGCGCTCCTCGGCGAGCGCGACATAGGCCCGGGCATCCCGCAGGTAGGACTCGTGGATGGCGGGCGGGGCGGGGTGGGGTAGCACCTGATCGATGCCCCTGCCGGTCATCACGTCGCCGCACAGGAAGAGGGAGAGGGCCCGTCCTGGCTCCAGGCCCTGATGGCCGGCGGTCATCCCGTCCCCTGGCCTTGCGGAGGCTCGGGGTTGGGGGCCCCGGTGAGGGGCCGCTCCTGCTCGAAGGTGCTCCGCGCCAGCGCCAGGAGCTTCACCACCTCCGCGTCGGGCACCTGGCAGAAGCCGACGTACCACTGGCCAATCGCAAACATCGACAGCGTGGAGAGTACGCACACGGCGTCATCCACCAGCGGCTTCAGCGGGGAGTCCGGAGCGCCCGGCTTGCGCACCACGCAGACGTCCAGGGGAGCGCCCAGCGCCGCCGCCACCTCGTAGGCGACAGGGACTCCGCCGCATGGCAGGCCCAGGACGAGCGTGTCCTTGCCCGTGTACCCGCGCTCGAGCAGCCTCCGCGCGAGCCGCCGGCCCGCATCCACACGGTCCTCGAAGGACATGGTAGGCCCCCTTCGAGCAGGAGGCGCGCGGCCGTGCGCGCCTCAGTAGGTGAGCGACTTCTTGGTGGTCACGGCATGGGCGGAGGAGATGCGCTTCTCCACCTCCTTCGGATCGTGGCCGCGCGGGCACTTGGGCGTTCGCTCGTCATGCTCCTTGATGGTCATGAGCTGGGTGAAGGGCTCCTGGCACGTGCGGCAAAAGAACTCGTAGACAGGCATGGCGCGATCCCCTCCGAAGGTGCGCGTGGCATTCGGAACAGGATGGGGTCCGCCGCCAGCCCATGACAGGTCACGAGGCGTCGTCCACCCGCCGGGACGCCGGCCGTGCACGGGTCCGGCCTTCAGGCGCGCAGCGCGTCCAGGATGGACAGGCGCGCGGCGCGCAGCGCTGGCAACAGCCCTCCGAGGATCCCCATCGCCGTGCCGAACAGGAGCGCGCCCAGCAGGATCGCGGGAGTGGGGGAGAAGCCGAAGCTCACCGCCGCGAACGTCTGGAAGTTGAGCGTGCGGATGTGGATCCACCGCGTGGCCAGTGCCCCCAGCGCGCCCAGCACACCGCCGGCCGCGCCCAGCATCGCGGACTCCACCACCACGCTGGCCAGCACGCTGCGCCGGCGGAAGCCCACCGCGCGCAGCATCCCCAGCTCCGCGACGCGCGTCGCCACCTGGGCGTACATGGTGATCATCGCCCCCAGTACCGCGCCCACGCTGAAGACGAGGGACACGAAGAGGCCCAGCACGCGGATGAAGGTGGCCAGCCCGCTGCCCTGATCCGCCCAGTACGCCGGCTCCGGTCTGGCCTCCAGCGTGAAGCGTGGGTTGGCCTCCACGCGCTTCACGAAGGCGTCCACCTCCACGGGGGAGCGCAGCCGTACCACCGCGGAGCTGAAGTCCTCGCGCCCGAAGGCCGCACCCAGCCGCAGGGCGTCCGCCCATACCTCGGATTCGAAGGCGCCGCCCCTCGCGGCGATGACGCCCACCACCGGCCAGCGCTGCCCGGCGAACGTCAGCGCTCCGCCCAGCCCGGCCTCCGGTGACGTGCCCACGAGCGAGCGGCCCAGCACCACTTCATTGGTGCCCGGCCGGGGCCTGCGCCCGGAGACGATTCGGACCTCCGGCCGCGCCGCGAAGCTCTCCGCGCTGATGCCTCGCGCCGTGGTGCTCATCGACCGCGCGCGCCCGCCGGGCAGTGTCAGCAGCGCCACCCGCTCGCCGGCAACCAGCGGCAGGCCGTCCGGCCCGGACGCCACCTGGGAGTCCGTGGAGAGGATGCGCACCGCTTCCTGCTCGATGCCGCTGACGAGCTCGCTGGTGGCCCCCTTGCGCAGCACGACGACATTGGACGGGTCTCCGCCAGAGGCCAGCGCGGACTCGATGCCGTGGGCCAGCATCAGCACCGAGGAGAAGACGAAGACGACGAGCCCCAGCCCCACCACCGTGAGGCCGGTGGACACCCGGCGCGCCCACAGGCTGCGCGCGTTGTAGAAGAGCGGCACCATGGCTCAGGCCACCTTCCGCAGGCCTTCCGCCACGGGCAGCCGCACCGCGCGCAGGGCGGGGCCCACGCCCGCCAGCAGGGACACCGCCACCGCCGCGAGCGCGGAGACCCAGAGCGTGTGCCCGCGCGTGAGGTGCTCCGGAAGCGTGCCCAGCCGCGCGGCGATGAGCTTCGCGAAGAGGCGGACCAGCACCGGCGCGGCCGTGACGCCCAGGGCCGCGGAGCACAGGCCGATGACGGCGGACTCGGCCATCACCAGCGCCACCACGGTGCGGGGACGGAAGCCCAGGGCGCGCAGGGTGGCGAGGTCGCGGGTGCGCTCGCGCACGCCCATGGCCAGCGTGTTGCCGATGACGAGCAGGATGATGAGCAGGACGACGCTGGACACCCCCTTCACCGCGGTGACGATGGCCGAGGTCATGGCCACGAAGCCCAGCTGGAAGGACTTCTCGCTCTCCGTCTTCGTCGGGAAGGGGCTGTTGTCGAAAAGGTGGTCGATGGCCGCCGCCACCTCGGCGGAGCGCGCCGGATCGTCCACGCGCACCGCGTAGATCCCCGCCTTGTCCTTCAGCGAGGGGGCCAGCCTGTCGCTCTCGTTGATGCAGCGGTAGCCGAACATCAGCGCCGCGGTGTTCACCCCGGGATGCGCACCCGTGTAGATGCCGCGCACGTTGAACGTCCAGTCACCGGGGTAGAACTGCCCCTTGAGCGTCACCCGGTCCCCCGGCTTCCAGCCGAAGCGCCGGGCCAGCGTCTCCCCCACGAGCGCGCCGCACGGATCGCCCCGGAACGCGGCGAGCTGCTGGGGCGGGGCGACGAACTCGGGGAAGACCTCCAGGAAGGTCTGGGGGTCGACGGAGAAGTTGGCGAAGAAGTCCTTCCGCGTGTCTCCCAGCGTGCCGCCGAAATACTCCTCGTGCGTGACGGCGGTGACGCCCGGCAGCGCGGCGATGCGCGCGGCGTAGGACAGGGGCAGCGGCTGGGTGAAGGACACCTTGTTCCGGACGATGAGCCGGTCCACCTGCGCGGCGCGCGCCTTGGAATAGAAGAGGTCGACGACGGTGCTCAGGAAGATGAAGGCCGTCACGCCCACCGCGCCCGCCAGGAGGGTCAGCGCCAGCCGCAGCGGGTTGCGCAGCAGGTTGCGACCCACGAAGCCCACGTAGCTCACTGAAGTACCCCCTTGTCCAGGTGGTGCACGCGGCCCGCGCGCTCGGCGGCGTGCGGGTCGTGCGTCACCATCACCAGCGTCTTGTGCAGGTCCCGGTGGAGTACGCCGAAGAGATCCAAGACGGCCTCCGCCGACCGGCGGTCCAGGTCCCCCGTGGGTTCGTCCGCGATGACGAGCTCCGGGTCGGAGACGATGGCGCGGGCAATGGCCACGCGCTGCTGCTCGCCGCCGGACATCTGCGGCGGACGGTGGCGCTCGCGGTGCGTCAGGCCGACGAGCTCCAGCGCCGCGGCCACGTGCCGGCGCCGCTCCCCACGCGTCAGCGGCGTGAGCAGCAGCGGCAGCTCCACGTTCTCCGCGGCGGTGAGCACGGGAATGAGGTTGTAGAGCTGGAAGACGAAGCCCACATGGGCGGCGCGCCAGTCGCTCAGCTCTCGGTCATCCAGCTCCGTCAGGTCCCGGCCGGCCACCTCGACGAGGCCGCTGCTGGGCCGGTCCAGCCCGGAGATGAGGTTGAGCAGCGTGGACTTGCCAGAGCCGGACGGGCCCATGAAGGCCTCGAAGGTGCCCGTGCGGATGGTCAGGTCCACCGCCGCCAGCACGGGCACCTCCACCGTGCCGCGCCGGTACGTCTTGGACACGCCCCGGAGGCGCACCAGGGGGGCCGGGGCTGGCCGCGCGTCCTGGCTCATCCGCCCCCTGTCTCCACCTTCACGCGCTGGCCGTCGCGCAGGCGCTTCGGAGCCGGGGCCGCCACCACCTGCGTCCCCGCGCGCGGCCCCCGCGCAAGCGACACCTCGTCTCCCACGCGCTCGCCCACGCGCACCGGTTGGCGTGTGAGCCGTCCGTCCTTCACCACCCAGACGGCGGCGCCCTTCGCGTCGCGCACCACCGCGCTGGCGGGCACGCGCGGGGACTGTCCCTGGAGGTCCAGCGCCCCAGGAGGCAGCGGCTGGCGCAGGAAGGATACCTTGGCGCCCATGTCCGGCAGTGCGCCCCGGGGGACGGATTGGAAGCGCACCAGCACCGTGGCGGTGGCCTTGGAGCGGTCGATGGCGGGGCGCACCGTGGCCACCTGGCCGGGGAAGGCCTGCCGCGGCAGCGCGTCCAGGAAGATGAGGGTGGGCTGGCCCGTGTGGATGCGCGAGAGCTGCTCCTCGCTGACCTCGGCTTCGACCTCCAGGGCGCGGAGATCCACCAGCTCGATGATGCCGCCCAGGTTGATGCCGGTGAGGGCCGCTGGCGCGAGCACCGCCCCCTCGTTCGCCAGCTTCCTCGCCACGGTGCCGTCGAACGGCGCGCGCACCACGGTGTGCGTGAGCTGGAGGCGGGCCGCATCTCGGGCCCGGCGGGCGACGGAGAGCTGCGCCCGGGCGAGGTTGAGGGCCTCCTCGGTGGCGCGCCCCGCGGTCTCCACGTCGAGGAGCTGGGCCCGGGACACGGCGCCCTGGCTGGCGAGGGTGCGCGTGCGCGCGGTGGTGCGCTCGGCGTTGAGGGTCTGGGCCTCGGAGGCGGCGAGCTGGGCCTCGGAGGCACGCACTCCAGCTTCAGCGCGGTCCAGCACCACGCGGGCGTCCCGGTCATCCAGCCGGGCAATCACCTGGCCCTGTCGCACGGCCTCGCCCTCCTCCACGGCGACCTTCACGAGCTGGCCCGCGATCAACGGTGCGATGACCGAGCGGCGCCGCGAGTCGACGTACCCGGAGGCGGACAGCTCCGTCTGCTGCTCGCCTGGAAGCGGCTCGCGCACCTCGGCCACCCGCACGGTGGGCGCGCGCCGTGCCACCGCGACCGCCGCCAGGACGAGCACCGCGAGGAGGGCCGCGGCGGGGAGCAGCCAGCGCCGCCTGCGCCGGTGCTTCATGGGGACCGCGGAGCGGTCGATGCGCAGGGCGCTCAACGCCGTCTGGGACTGTGCGTCGGTCACGGCTCCTCCCGGCCAGGACCCCGGGCCCTCGATGATGACTGTAGGGAGGCGGAGGGCGGGGTGCTACGGGCGGGGGGGCGCACGCCGCGGCGCTCCCGCTACTCCACGCGCTCCACCTGGACGGCCGTGACCTTGTATTCGGGCGTATGGGTATGCGCGTCCTGGTTCGGACCGGTGACGGCGTTGATGAAGGTCTCCGCGGTGTGGAAGGTGGTGAAGAGCTCGCCGGGCCGCAGCCCTTGCGCGCGGTGCATGGGCAGCTCCGCCTCTCCGTACCGGCTGCGCACCCGCACGCGCGCGCCGTCCCGCAGTCCCAGCCGGTCCGCGTCCGCCGGGGCCATGTCCAGCCAGTCACCGGGCTGGAGCCGCGCGTTCGGCGTGCGGGACGTCATCGTCCCCGCGTTGAACTGATGCAGGCGCCGGCCCGTCATCAGCACGAAGGGGAAGGCCTCCGAGCGCGTCTCGGGCGAAGGCGTATCGCCGATGCGGCGCAGCGCCGCCCGCGGGCCCAGGGCAAAGCCGTCGGTGTGCAGCACCCGGGTGCCCGGGTGGGCCTCGTCGGGGCAGGGCCATTGGAGGCCGCCGTGCTCCAGGCGCGCATACGACAGGCCCGCGCCCGCGGGCCACACGCGCCGCACCTCGTCCCAGATCTCCTCCGGGGATGTGAAGGCGAAGCCCTCGGGATGTCCCAGCGCGCGCGCCGCGCGGCAGAGGATCTCCCAGTCCGGCAGCGAGTCCCCCGTGGAGGCCAGCGACGCGCGCACCCGCTGCACGCGCCGCTCGCCGTTCATGAACGTCCCGTCCTTCTCGAAGGAGCTGCACGCGGGCAGGAACACGTGGCCCAGGGCCTTCGCCGTCTCGTTGAGGAACAGGTCCTGCACCACCAGCAGCTCCAGCCGCTCCAGCGCCTCGCGCGTGGTGTTCGCTCTCGGGTTGGTGAGCAGCACGTCGTAGCCGAAGGCCCACAGCGCCTTGAGTCGCCCGCCGCGTGCCGCGTCCATCATCTCCATCAGGTCCAGCCCCGGCGTGGAGGGCAGGGGGGCATCCCACGCCGCCTCGAAGCGGGCGCGGTGCGCCTCCAGGGGACGTAGCCGGTGAGCTGGCCCGGCTCGCAGCCCATGTGCGCCGAGCCCTGGACGTTGTTCTGCCCGCGCAGGGGGTTGACGCCCATGCCCGGCCCGCCGAGGTTGCCCGTCAGCAGCGCCAGGTTCACCAGCGCCATGACGGTCTCCGTGCCCTGGACGTGCTCCGTCATGCCCAGCCCGTGCACCATCATGGACGGGCCGTGCGTGGCGTAGAGGCGCGCCGCCGTCCGGAGGTCCTCCGGGGCCACCTCGCAGCGCTCCGCGGCGCGCTCGGGTGTCCAGCCGCGGATGAAGGCCTGGAAGTCCTCGACGGCGTCCACGCGCTCACGCAGGAAGTCCTCGTTGCACAGGCCCTCGGACATGATGACGTGGGCCAGCGCGTTGAGCAGGGGTACGTCCGTGCCGGGCCGGGGCCGCAGGTGCACGTCCGCGTAGCGCGCCAGCTCCGTGCACCGCGCGTCGATGACGATGAGCTTCGCCCCCCGGAGCACCGCCTGCTTGATCCGGGCACCGACGACGGGGTGGCACTCGGTGGTGTTGCTGCCCGCCACCAGCAGGGTGCGCGCGTGCTCCACGTCCTCGAAGGAGTTGGTGGCGGCGCCCGTGCCCAGCATCTGCTTCAGCCCGGCGGCGCTGGGCGCGTGGCACACGCGGGCGCAGCAGTCCACGTTGTTCGTCCCCAGCACCACGCGGGCCAGCTTCTGCGCCAGGTAGTTCTCTTCGTTGGTGGCTCGCGCGGAGCCCAGCATGCCCACCGCGTCCGGGCCGTGGGCGTCGCGCAGGTGGCGCAGACGCTCCGCGATGAAGCCCAGCGCCTCGTCCCAGGAGGCGCGCCGCCAGCCGCCCGCCTCGCGCAGGAGCGGCACGGAGACGCGGTCTGGCGCCGTCACGAAGTCGAAGGCGTAGCGTCCCTTGGAGCACAGGTGGCCCCGGTTGGACGGTCCCTCGCGCGACGGCCGCACCGTGACGATGCGGCCGCCCCGCGTGCCAACGTCCATCTCGCAGCCCACGCCGCAGTACGCGCAGGTGGTCCGGGTCCAGGCGTCGGGCCAGCCCCGGTCCACCAGGGTGCGGTCCTCCAGCGCGCCGGTGGGGCAGCTGTCCACGCATGCCCCACAGGAGACGCACGAGCTGTGCCCCAGGTCCGGCCCATCCGGGAGGATGCATGTCTCGGCGCCGCGGTTCCACACCCGCCAGACGAACTGCCCCTGCACGTCGTCGCAGATGCGCACGCAGCGGTAGCACTGGATGCACTGGGACATGTCCACGTGGAGGTACGGGTGCGAGTCGTCCCGCCGCTCCGCTCCGGGCGCGCCGCGCGCCTCGTGCTCCAGGCCGTACTCGCGCAGCGCGCGGTGGAAGGGCTTGTCCGGGTGGCGTGCCACCGCCTCGGCCGGATATTCCGAGCCGAGCAACCGCAGCAGCACCCGGCGTTGTGCCTCCACGCGGGGACTGTGCGTGTGCACCACCATGCCCTCCGCCAGCGAGGTGGTGCAGGCCGGCACGGGGCGCTCGCAGCCCTCCACGTCCACGATGCACGTGCGGCACGCGCCCACCGGCGCCAGGCGCGGATCATCGCACAGCGCTGGAACGGCGATGCCCAGCGTCTTCAGTGCATCCAGGAGGGTGCCCGGCGCGCACTCGCGAGGCTGCCCGTCGATGGTCACCCGAAGCATGCCTCCACCTCCCCCCGGTAATGGCGCAGCACGCTGCGCGCGAACTCCCCGAGTCCCGTGCCGTGCCCGCACAGACTGGTGAGGCGCAGCGCCTCGGCGATCTCCTCCCAGTCCGGCGCGGGGAGGCGGGGCGCGGAGCCGGTGTCCAGGACGCGCGCGAAGAGCTGCTCGACGTGCCGCGCTCCCAGGCGGCAGGGGGTGCACCGTCCGCAGGACTCGTATGCTCCGAAGGAGAAGACGTGGTGCACCAGCGCGGCGATGGACGTATGCGTGTCGAAGGCCACCACGCCCCCATGGCCCACGGAGGCGCCCACGGCCTGGAGCTCGTCGAAGCCCAATGGGGTGTCCAGCAGGTGCGGAGGGAGGATGCCCGCCAGGGGCCCTCCAATGAGGACGCCCTTCAACGGTCCGGTGCGCAGCCCGCCTCCCAGCTCCTCCACCACGGTGCGCACCGGCACGCCCAGCTCCACCTCGTAGAGCCCGGGGTGGCGGAAGAGGGAGTTGAGGGACAGCACCTTCGTGCCCCGGCTGCCGGGTACTCCGACCGCCGCGTACGCCTTGCCCCCGTGGCGGGCAATCCAGGGGAGGTTGGCGAGCGTCTCCACGTTCTGCACCAGGGTGGGCTGTCCGAACAGGCCCACCTGCGCGGGGTAGGGTGGCCGGGCGCGCACGAAGGGGCGGCGTCCCTCCAGGGCGTTGAGCAGCGCGGTCTCCTCGCCGCACAGGTAGCTGCCACGGCCCACCTCCAGCGAGACCTCGCAGGAGAAGTCGCTGTCCAGGATGTGCGGGCCCAGCAGGCCGGCCCGGTGGGCTTCGTGCAGGGCGACGTGCAGGATGCAGGCGGCGCGCGGATATTCCTTGCGCACGTAGATGACGCCCCGGCGAGCACCCACCGCGTACGCCGCCAGCAGCAGGCCCTCCAGCACGGCGTGGGGATCCTCCTCCATCAGGAAGCGGTCGATGTAGGCGCCCGCGTCGCCCTCGTCCGCGTTGGCCACGACGTACTTCTCCGCGCCGGGGGCGGCGGCCACCGCGCGCAGCTTGCGGCCGGTCGGGAAGCCCGCGCCTCCCCGCCCGCGCAGCTCGGAGCGCTCCACCTGGGCGATGAAGGCTGCGGGAGGGGAGGACAGCGCCTGCTCCAGGGCCGTGTAGGCGCCCCGGGGGAGGGCGTCCTCGAGGTCAGGCGCTCCGCCGCTGGCGACGCGCTCCAGCGTGATGGCGTGGGGGGCCCGGACATGCGCCCGCGGGCGGCCGTCCGCTCCGGTGATGGAGGGAGCCTGGTAGCACTGGCCCAGGCAGTAGACGCGGGTCTCGCCGGACGTGGCTTGCCGCCAGCGCGCGGCATCCAGATGGCGGGCGACGAAGCACGCCGTCCCCTCACAGGCATGGGTCCCAAGCGGGCCATGCCCGAGGTGGTAGAAGGACTCGGTCTCTGGTGTGTGCTGTCCCGGCTTCATGGGCCGTCCCCCGGGCGGCCGCACCGCGGGCTGCCCTCCCTGGCCGTCAGGTGCACCTGACGGCTTCACCCACAACCTGCACACGCGCCGCTATTCGAGCTTCGACGTGGCGTCGATGGCCAGCTCCAGCGTCGTGAGCTCCGGATCCGAGAGGATGTCCGCCTGCTCGAAGCGCACGGGCCGGAGGTGCTTGCCGGAGAAGAGGTCCGTCTGGTCCGCGAAGTGCGGCGACGCCGGATCCGTGGACTCCGCGTAGGAGAGGACCGCGTTCGCCTTGGGGCCCTCCGGCGTGAACTCCATGACCATCAGGAAGCTGGTCCCGAAGTCGACCAGGTAGCCTTCCGGCGTGAGCCCCGTACCGGGGGAGAGCAGCGGGCCCTGCGGCTGGGACTGCGGCAGCAGCGTCGCGTTCGTTCCGGAGTAGCCGACGATGTTGGTGACCCCCTCGAAGGCCTCGCCTCCATGCAGCGGCACCTTGCGGTCTCCCTTCCACGCGAACTGCACGTCCCCCAGCTTCGTTCCCACCGCGATGCCTGCCTTGCCCAGCAGCGCCACGGCTTCGCCCAGCTTCTGGTTCACCGGATCCACTCCGCCCTGCGGCGCGGGCACCAGCCCGGCCGGCGTCACCGCGGCTCGCGCCGGATCGAAGGGCTGCGCGAAGAGGGCTCCCTGGTCCACGAGTGCGGAGCCGCTGAAGGTGTTCAGGAACTCGCGCCAGACGATGGCCCCCTTCGCATCCAGCTCCAGGCGGCCATCCCAGGCGCCGAGCAACTGGCACGCTTCCGTGATGTCCACCGGCCTGCCCTCGACGAGGACGGGGGCAGCGCCCTGGCAGCGCCGCACCACCGCCGTGCGCAGCTGCTCCGCCACCCAGGTCCGGTTGCTCAGGATGGCCCGCTCGGCTTCCTCTCGCGTGAAGCGCCCGTCGCTTCCCGCGGCAGCGGTGGCTCCTTGCTCAGTGAGCAGGGTGAGGTTCATGTGCGAACGCGGGCTCATGCGGCCTCGCGTCCCGAACATCTCGTAGAGGAAGGGCAGGTCGAGCAGGGGCTCGGCGGGGTTGGTGAACGTCGCCGGATCATTCGCGTTCATCACGAAGTCCGTCCGGCGCAGCTGGGGCATCAACGTCGTCGGCACCAGGCCGTGTGTCTCGCTGTCCAGGCCCACCCATTCATCCCGGGACGTGCTGCCGTCCAGCAGGACGAGCCCCAGCGACGCGAACATCGGCGCGTCCGGTGTGGACTCGAGCGAGGTGCGATACGCGGCGACCGTCGCCGGGCTCAGGTAGGGGACCCGGGACGCGTCCACGTAGCGCGTGTGGCCGTCCGCGCTCGCCAGGAGCGTGTTCACCCAGGGCGCTCCTCGCACCGTGCGCTCCACGTCCGCGGCCTCGTCGATGCTGTGCGCCGTGTTCAGGCGCAGCCAGTGCTCCGCGAACCTCGCGTTGTCCTCCGTGGCATCTCGCGTCGTGTACGCGACCTCGCTGGTCCAGTCCGCGCCCGGGCCCGCCAGGATGGGGCCGTAGTGGCTGCGCCAGAACGTGCGCGACTCCTTCGTCATGCTGCCGTCGTCGCCCCGCACGTCGACGGTGACCGTCTGCGACGTCATGCGGCGGGGCGCTCCGTCATACTCATACGCCGTGGGGTCTCCGGGCGTGAGCTTGAGCCGGTACAGCGTCAGGTGGCTCGACGCCGTCACCGTGTGCGTCCACGCGATGTCGCGGTTGAAGCCGATGTTGATCGCCGGCACGCCCAGCAGCGATACGCCGTACACGTCGAGCTTGCCTGGAATCGTCTGGTGGCTCTCGTGGAAGCGGAGGTTGCCCTCCCACGGAAAGTGGGGGTTGGCCACGAGCATGCCCCGGCCACTGGCGGTCTTCTCGCGGCCCAGCGCCCAGCCGTTACTGCCCAGCTCGTCCTTGCGCGCTGAGAGCGCGAGGGGACGCGACTGCGGCCCGCGTCCTCCCGACTGCACGCTCGGAGGCTGCGCGTTGCTCACATACCCCAGCAGCGGGAGCAGCGTGTCGAACAGCGACAGGTCCAGGTGGTACGCCATCAGGTCGTACGCGCTGATGGGCTTCACCCACGCGGCGCCGCGGCATGGCGCTGGACGCTGAGCCGCGGGCACGTCCGCGAGGTACTGGTTGTAGCCGGCGGCGTAGCCCTGCACCAGGTCCCGCAGCTCCTGCGACTGTTCCGCGAAGGTGGCCTCGGCGCGCGTCCACAGCGCGAGCCCCCGGTAGGTGAAGTCACTTTCGAGATAGGCATCGTGGGGGCCTCGGCCCAGGTAGCGCGCTCGCTCGCCGCGGACCTTGAGGAACTGATCCGCGAGGATGCACACCGCGTCCTGGGCCTGCGCGTAGCCGATGCCGGCGCCCAGGCCCCGGTAGCCGTCGGCCTGGATGTGCGGGATGCCGTAGGCGGTCCGGTGGACGGTGGCCGTGAGCCGGGAGGGCGCGGGTGGGTCGTCGCTCTTGCATCCACTGAGGGCCGTCAGTGTCAGCAGCAGGGTCAGGGAGAGGGGAGATGTACGCATGGGGAAGCCTCACACTCAGGGCTTACAAGGGTATTCATTCAAAGCCCGTTATCCATGGTCCTGCAGGGAGTGTGGTCCTGGAGGGAGTGGTGGCCTTGTCAGACCCATGGCGTAGGCTGCGCGCCAAAAAGGAGCAGGCCATGTCGTACATGCTGGTGGTGATGCAGACCGGTGGCGGGAAACCTCGGACGGCGGAGGAGAAGCGCGTCGCGGCGGACCGGATGGCGAGGATGCAGGGCTTCGGGGCGGCGCTTCAGGCGCGTGGAATCCTCCAGGCCGCGGACTCGCTGCGTTCGGACGCGGAGGGCGTCCGGGTGGAGCGGCGGGACGGGAAGCTGAGCTTCAGCGACGGGCCGTTCACCGAGTCCAAGGAGATCATCGGCGGCTTCTTCCTCATCGACGTGAAGACGCGTGAGGAGGCGCTGGAGCTGGCCACGCAGTGCCCCGCCGCGGAGTGGTCCACCGTCGAGGTCCGTCAGAGCGGCCCCTGTTTCGACCCGTGAGGCCTCCGGCGCCTCCCCCGGAAAGAGGGATGGCCCGGGCAAAGAAGTGCGAGTGTTTACAAGGGCTTGTGAAGCGATGGGCACACCTGGACGGCTCCCGGGGGCATTGGGGGTGCAAGGGGTCGCAGGTTCAAGTTCTGTCGCCCCGGCCCGGGAGAGGCCCTGGACTTCCCGGTGCGTGCTGGTGACTTCGGGGCCTTGGGGGTGTCGCAATCCCGTGATTCCAGCGAACTGCGGCAAACCTGAAGAACTCATGTAGAGTTCCTCGCGGAATCCGGCGCGGGCCCTCGCGTCCGAGGAGTGCCGGGCCTGCCACCCATGAAATTCCTCGCCCTCCTGTTCCGGACGTCCCCCGCGTCGCTCATCCTGGTGACGCTCTGCGGGCTCCTCTCCGGCGCCAGCAACGCGGGGCTCATCGCGGTCATCAACCACGCGCTCGCGTCCCAGTTGTCCGTGAGCACGCACGTGGCCGTGGGCTTCGTGACGCTCGGCGTGGTGACGCTGCTCTTGCGCTACGGGACGCAGGCCCTGGTCAACAGGCTCAACGGGGATGCGCTCTTCGACATGCGGATGCGGCTGTCCCGTCAGGTCGTCGCCACGCCGCTGCGGCGCCTGGAGGAGCACGGCATCGCCAACGTGATGACGGTCCTCACCGAGGACCTCTTCGTCATCAGCACCGCGCTGGGCGTGTTGCCACGCTTCCTCACCCAGATCGCCATCGCCGCCGGATGCCTCGTCTACCTGGCGTGGTTGTCCTGGCAGCTGCTCGTCGGATTGTTGCTCCTCATCGGCTTGAGCGTGGTGGGCTACCGGCTCCTGTCCCGGAGCGCCATCGCGGACCTCCAGCGGACGCGGGAGCACCAGGGCGCGCTGTACAAGCAGCTTCGCGGCCTCACGGAGGGCATCAAGGAGCTCAAGCTGCACCAGGACCGGCGCGCGGCGTTCCTCACGGAGGAGGTGGAGGCCACGTCCTGGCTCGTGCGGGTGTTGCAGATCCGCATCGGCGACGTCTTCGCGGCGACGGGGAGCCTGGGAATGCTCCTGTCCTTCGCCTTCGTGGGCGCGCTCATCTTCGTGATGCCGGGCCTGGGCTGGGTGCAGCCCCCGGTGCTGGTGGGGTACTGCATCGCCGCGCTCTATCTCCAGCAGCCCCTCCAGTCCGTCATGGAGACGCTGCCCATCCTGAGCCGGGGAGATGTGTCGTGGACCAAGGTCCACCAGCTGGGGCTGGCGCTCGACACGTTGGGCTCCCGGGAGCCGGCGCCTCCGGCGGCCACGCGCACCACGTTCCAGAGCGTGGAGCTCGTGGGCGTCACCCACACCTACTACCGGGAGGAGTCGGATGGGCACTTCGTCGTGGGGCCCATCCATCTGCGGATGCACCCCGGGGAGCTGATCTTCCTCGTGGGCGGCAACGGCAGCGGGAAGACCACCCTGGCCAAGCTGCTCACCGGGCTCTACCAGCCGGAGGGCGGGCAGATCCTCGTGGACGGACAGCCCGTCACGCAGCAGACGCAGGAGTCCTACCGGCAGTTGTTCTCCGCCGTGTTCTCGGACTTCTACCTGTTCGAACGGCTGCTGGGGCTCGTGGGCGAGGGGACCGCCTCGCAGGTGAAGCACTACCTGTCGCTGCTCCAGTTGTCGCGGAAGGTCCGGATCGAGTCCGGCGTCCTCTCCACCACCGAGCTCTCACTGGGCCAGCGCAAGCGGCTCGCGCTCCTCACCGCGTACCTGGAAGACCGGCCCATCTACCTCTTCGACGAGTGGGCGGCGGATCAGGACCCCGCATTCAAGGCCGTGTTCTACACGGAGCTCCTTCCGGAGCTGAAGCGCCAGGGGAAGACGGTGGTGGTCATCTCCCACGATGACCGGTACTTCCACGTCGCCGACCGCATCCTCCGGCTCGATGCCGGGAAGCTGGTCGCCCCGGGTGACTCGACGCCGGACGCGCAGGAGCGCGCCTCCTGATTCAGGCCGCGAGCCGCTGTCCCTGGAGCAGCCGCTCGAGCGTCACCGCGCCTTGGCTCGCGGCGTCCGCGTCCCGGAAGATGCGCTGCATGGCCCGGATCCTCGCCTGGAATGTGGGCGTGCCGAGGAGCTGATCCAGCTGCGCGCCCACCTGCTCCGCGGAGGTCTCGCGGATGTTCCCCCGGAGCCCGAGGCCATGGTGGACGACGCGCGCGGCGTTGCCCGGTTGGTCGAACATCAGGGGGTACACGAGCATGGGGACGCCCAGGCAGATGCACTCCTTCACGCTGTTGAGCCCACCATGGGTGATCATCAGCGAGGACTGCTTCAACGCCGTGAGCTGGGGAACCCAGTTCGTCACCGTGACGTTGGGAGGCAGGGGGCCGAACGCATCCGTCCGCACCTCCTTGCCCACCGCCATCAGCAGCCGGAGCTGGGGCCTCCGCGCGACGGCGGAGATGACGGACTGGAAGAAGGGCTGATGCCCGCGCAGCCGGTCTCCGTGACTGCCCAGCGAGCACAGGATGTGCGGCGCGTCTCCCGGGGGTGAGGCCGTGGGGAGGGGAGGCTCGGTCCGGTCGAGGTCCACGCACGGCCCCAGGTAGTGGACGTCCGCGGACGAGCGGCGGAAGTCGAACTCCGGGGCGCTCATCACCAGGGTGGGGACCTGGAAGTGCGGACCGATCTGGAGATGGGTGTTGAAGCTGGCAGGTGGCGCGCCGGGGTGGAGGCGATAGAAGGCGCGGATCCGGTCGCGCATCTTCTCTTCGAACGGCAGGAACGTGCGCAGGTACTGCCACTGCCAGGCGAGCCGGATGCCGAGCCTCGAACCGACGGTGCCTGTCGGGACGTGGTGGGAGCTCAGCGGGGGGACGGCGACGTCCCGGTTCAACGCGAGGTTGGTGCAGAGCTGATAGGCGGGGACGCCAAGCTTGTGGGCCGCCAGCACGGGCAGGGGGAACGTCGCGTCCACGAGGAACAGATCGGCCCGGACCTCGCGCAGGCGGGCCTCCATCGTGGCCCCGAAGAGCGCCTCCGTGATGCGCAGCCCGTGCCGGTGGAGCACCTCCCGGATGATGTCCTTGCGGGCCCTCGGCGAAAGCCCTGGTGCGGCCAGCTGTGCGTCAAGCTCCGCCTGCCGCCCTCGCGGCATGGCTTCTTCATAGAGGGGGATGAAGGGCCAGGGGCGCTCTCGCAGGAAGGGCTCGCCATCCGGCGGCGCCATGTAGACGAGCTCATGCCCCCGGGACGCCAGCTGCTTCGCGAGCCCGAAGGTCGCGTGGATGTGACCGGCCTCCGGCAGGGGCAGAAAGACGATTCTCGCCATGAGTGCGGACGGTATCAGGGTGGTATTCTGGGTGAAACCGGAAGAACGAGAGCCTCCCGCGATGAATCCCTCCGTGTCCGTCATCATCCCCGCGTTCAACGTCGAGGCGTATCTGGGCGCGGCCATCGACTCGGTGCTTGAACAGACACACCAGGATTTCGAGCTCATCGTCGTCGACGATTGTTCGACGGATGGGACGGTGGCGGTCGCCGGGCGCTATCAGGACGCGCGGATCCGCGTGCTCCGCAACGCGGTGAACCAGGGGCCTTCCCAGAGCCGCAACGTGGCCATCGACCATGCTGGCGGGGCGTGGATCGCCGTCCTGGATGGGGATGATTGGTGGAAGCCGGACCGCCTGGAGCGCCTCCTTGCGCTGGCGGAGGACCACCGGGCGGACATCGTCTGTGACGATCTGCTGCTCGTCCCGGAAGGAGCGCGGAATCCCTCCGTGACGTTCTTCCAGACGCAGGCCCGGAGGCTGGGGCGGATTGAGCAGCCGTTCGAGGTGAATGCCCTGAAGATGGCGGTGGATGACTACGGCTTCCTCAAGCCCCTGTTCCGCAGGGCCTACCTGGATGCGCAGGGGCTTCGCTACAAGCCGGACCTGAGAGCGGGCGAGGACTTTGACTTCCTGCTCCGGTGTCTCCTCGCGTCCGGCCGGATGGTCGTGTCGCCGGACGCGATGTATTGCTACCGGAGCCGGCCGGGGTCGCTGACGTCGGATCCCGTGCGGTGTCTGACCCGCATCATCGACATGGCCGAGGCGCTGATCGCCTCCCTGGAGCCGCGGACACAGGGCGACGTCATCGAAGCGATGCGCCGCTATCGCGATTGGAAGTTCAGGGAGCGGGAGGATGCGCGGTTCCGCGCGCCCCTCCAGAAGGGAGCCTGGGGCGAGTGCATGTCCCTGGCCTTGAGGAACCCCGCGAAGCTTCCGCGGTACATGCCGATGGTGGGGCGGCAGCTCCTCTCACTGGCGGCTTCGCTGGTCACCTCTTCACAAGTCAGGGGTTGAGAACGTGAGCTGGGTCAAGTCTGGGTACGACGTGGTCATCATTGGCAGCGGCCCGGGGGGCAGCACCCTGGCCCAGGGACTGGCGCGCCGTGATTGCAACGTGCTGGTGGTCGAGCAGGGGGAATACCTGAAGCCGGATCCCGCCCGGAGCGAGCAGCAGACGACGTTCATCGCGGACTACCAGCGGCGGGGAATCCGCTACAACGTGGGCGGCGAGTCCAAGTTCTACGGCGCGGCGCTCTACCGGCTGCGCGAGGACGACTTCCGCGCCAGGCCGACGGAGCATGGAGAGTCCACGGCCTGGCCTTTCTCCTACGCCGACCTGGAGCCCTATTACGACGAGGGCGAGCGGCTCTATTCGGTCCACGGCTCGCCGGAAGGCGATCCCTCCGAGCCGCCTCGCTCCAGGCCCTTTCCCTTCGGGCCCATCGAGCACGAGCCCTTCATCGCGGACGTGGTGAAGCGGCTCCAGGGCTGCGGCGTTCCCGTTGGCTACATCCCCAAGGGCGTGGACCGGGGGCCCCAGGGCCGGTGCGTCCTGTGCTCGACGTGTGACGGCTACTTCTGCCACCGCGACGCGAAGATGGACGCGGAGGTCGCCGCGCTGCGGCCCGCGCTCAAGACGGGCCGGGTGGACCTGTGCACGGGCACGGACTGCCTCAAGGTGCTGACCACGCCAGATGGCCGCCGCGCCACCGGAGTCCTGCTGCGCCGCGGAAGCGAGGAGGTCACCGTGCACGCGGACGTCGTCGTCGTGAGCGCGGGCGTCAGGGAGACTCCGCTGCTCCTCTGGCGTTCACGCAACGACGCGCATCCGAAAGGCATTGGGAACGCCCGGGGCGCGCTCGGCCGGTATCTGGCCGGTCACACGAGCGGCTTCATCTTCCCCTTCCTCGGCTTGCGCCCCATTCCGGAGCTCCACCAGAAGACCTTCGCCATCAACGCCTTCTATGGACCGGCGGAGGACTGGCCCTATCCGTTGGGCGTCATCCAGGCGACCGGCCAGATTCCCATCTGGCAGCACGTGCATCCGCTCACGGCCCCGTTCGTGAAGTTCGTCGCGCGCCGCAGCCTGGTGTGTCTGTTGATGACGGAGGCGGTGGGCACCCTGGAGTCAGGGTTTGACTTCGACGGGGAGGGGATCTCCCGGGTCCACCAGCCCAGGCCCAGCCGCGACACGTACCGGAAGCTGCGGCGGACCGCCGTCTCGCTGTTTCACAAGGCGGGGTTTCGCTGGGTTCACGCCTCCGAGCACTTCGATGCGCCCTGGCACACGGTCGGGACGGCGCGGATGGGGGTGGACCCCGCGACGTCGGTGTTGGATGCGGACTGCCGCGTCCATGGCACCGACAACCTGTATGTGCTGGACGCGTCCAGCATCCCCAGCGCGGGGGCGGTCAACACCACGCTCACCATCATCGCCCTGTCGCTCCGGGCCGCGGAGACCATCGCCCGGGGCCAGCGCGGGCCTCGCGTGGAGGTGGCGTGACGCCCGGTTTCAGCCCGCCCGTTTGCTCGCGGGCGGGGCCCCGGGCAGCAACTGCTCGAGGCTGGCCAGCGCTGCCTCCGCCTCGCGGAACCCATGGCCCATCCTCGCCAGCGCCCGGGCATGAGGCTCGCTTCCCACCACGGCGTCCAGCAGCGACAGCAGCGCGCCCGGCGTCAGGCGCTTCACGGAGCCCTGGACACCGAGCCCGTGGTGCACGACGAGCCGCGTGACCTCCGGCTGATCATCCTTCATGGGGAGCGCGACCATGGGGACGCCGAAGTAGATGCACTCCTTCACGCTGTTGAACCCGCCATGGGTGATCATCGCCGCGGCCTTGCGCAGCAACTGGAGCTGGGGCGCCTTCCGCACGGCCACCGTCCGCGCGGGCCCTCCGTCGAACTCCGCCGGGTCGAGCACGGTCCCCACGGCGAGGACGAACTGCCACTCCGGCCGCATCGCCGCCGCCTCGCGCACCGACCGCAGCACCTGACGGGCCAGGTCGGAGGAGGCCAGCGTGCCCAGGGAGAAGAAGATCAGGGGCCGGTCCTCCTGGAGCCGCTCCCAGGGGAACTCCGGCTCCTGGCGCTCCAGGTCGATGGCTGGCCCCAGGTGGAGCACCGGCGCGCGGCCGTCCGTGGGGACCAGCGTCGCGAACTCCCGGGGAAAGAGCACCACGTCCCGCAGCAGCGGGAGCCGGAAGGGAGGGAAGTCCACGGGCTCCATCGGGCAGCCGTGCTTGCGCGCCAACTGGCGGTGGAACTCCTGGAAGCGCGGCACCAGGCCCGCGCGTCCGAGCAGGAGCTCGAGCGGGCGCAGCACGGGCGCGAGCGCGCTGACGAGGGGCTTGCCGCGGCTCGTCGGCAGCAGGTGCACCAGGTGCTGGGGAAGGGTGGTGTTCAGCCGCGCTACGGGAACCCCGTGGCCATGGCACACGATGGGCAGGTCGATGACCCGGTCATCACAGAGCACGAGGTCCGGACGGAGGACGTCCAGCAGCCGGTCGTATTCGCCGTCCAGGGTGGCCTGGAGCACCGCGTTTCGGCGCTGGATGTGCTCCCGCGCCAGGACGCGCAGCTCGCGGCCGCGTGAATGGGCCGCCCTGGCTGTCATCTCCGCCACCAGCCCCTTGGGAAAGATGGACGTGAAGACAGGGACGAACTCAAAGCCTTCCCCCTGGAGCGCGGCCTCCACATCCGGCAGGGAGCAGTAGATCACCCGGTGCCCGCGGGCCCGGAGCATCTTCGCCAGCTTCAGGGTGGGGTTGATGTGCCCTGCGAGCGGAAGCGGCGCGAAGAGGATTGTGGCCATGCGGCCTCCGAGGTGTCCCGGCCGGAGGGGGCTCGCGGAAACCTGCGAACTTATACTGCGAGGGACAACACTCCGACAGTCCTGGTCCGTCCGTGGAGGAGAGGGGGCGCGCGTGTGTTCCTCCGCGCCGCGCCCCAGGGGCCGCGAAGAGTGCTCGCCCCGCATGACCGCTGCTCCACGGCCGGAGCGAAGCCTCGGCGTGGCGCGCCGCGCGGACGGAGCAGCCTCTTTCCCGCTTCAGTTCTCCAGCCGAGTGGATCTGGACCCTGGATGTCCTGATTCATTGCTTTCGCAATAAATCAAAACCTCTATTGGAAACTTGGAAATGCAGTTATTTCTAGCACTTGAATGAACTCGGTATCTGCTCGACCGTCGTCTATTTCAGGTTTTACCACGTCGCCTCCGTTCGCGTCTCTGGTGGACCTGCTGCGGCAGCGGGGCGCCGAGGTGGCTGGCGGCTCCCGATACACCTTCCTGGGGGACACGGGCGAAGTCGAGGCGTCCTGGACTCACGCCGAGCTGGACATGTCCGCGCGGCGCATCGCGGTGGCGCTGGCGGGCGTCGAGCCCGGCGCGCGGGCGGTGCTGCTGTATCCGCCGGGGCTCGACTACGTCGCGGGCTTCTTCGGCTGCCTCTACGCGGGGCTGGTGGCGGTGCCGGCGTATCCGCCGGATCCCTCGCGCCTGGAGCGCACGCTGCCCCGGTTGCGCGCCATCATCGAGGACTCGCGCGCGTCGGTGGTGCTGACCACGTCCTTCATCCTGTCGATGAAGGAGTTCCTCACGGAGCAGGCGCCGGAGCTGAACGGGCTGTTCTGGGCCGCCACGGATGCGCTGGATCCCGGAGGCGAGGACGGCTGGCGCCCGCCCGTGGCGCGCCCGGACACGCTGGCGTTCCTCCAGTACACGTCCGGCTCCACGGGGACTCCCAAGGGCGTGATGCTCACGCACGGCAACCTGTTGCACAACCTGGGCGCCATCCACCGCAGCTTCCGGGCGAGCGCCGACAGCGTGGGGGTCATCTGGCTGCCGCCGTACCATGACATGGGGCTCATCGGCGGCATCCTGGAGCCGCTGCACGGCGGGTTCCCGGTCGCGTTGATGTCGCCGCTCACGTTCCTGCGCCGCCCGCTCGTCTGGCTGGAGGCCATCTCCCAGTACCAGGGCACCATCAGCGGTGGCCCCAACTTCGCGTTCGATCTCTGCGCGCGGCGCATCTCCGAGGAGGACCGGGCGCGGCTGGACCTGTCCTCGTGGGACGTGGCCTTCTGTGGCGCGGAGCCCATCCGGACGGAGACGCTGGAGCGCTTCACCCGCGCCTTCGGGCCCCAGGGCTTCCGGGCCCCGTCGCTCTACCCCTGCTACGGACTTGCGGAAGGCACGCTGATCGCCACGGGAGTGGTGCAGGGCGCGGGCGCCTCGGCGCTCACGCTGGAGCCGGAGGCGCTGGCGCGGTCCCGGGCGGTGCGCGTGGAGCCAGGCACGCCGGGCGCGCGTGAGCTGGTCGGCTGTGGCCGGTCCGTGCCGGACCAGTCGTTGATCATCGTCGACCCGGAGGCGCGCGCGCCTCGCGCCGACGGTGAGGTGGGCGAGATCTGGCTGCGCGGCCCCAGCATCGCGCAGGGCTACTGGCAGCGGCCCGAGCCGACCGAGGAGGCCTTCCAGGCGCGGCTCGCGGGCACGGGCGAGGGCCCCTTCCTGCGCACGGGCGACCTGGGCTTCGTCGTGGACGGGGAGCTGTACGTCACCGGACGGCGCAAGGATCTCATCATCCTGCGTGGTCGCAACCACTACCCGCAGGACCTGGAGCTGACGGCGGAGCGCGCGCACCCGGCGATCCGCCCGGGCTCCGGGGCGGCGTTCAGCGTCGACGTCGCGGGCGAGGAGCGCCTGGTCCAGGTCCATGAGGTCAGCCTGCGCGACGGCGTGGACCTGGCGCCGGTGCTGGCGGCGGTGCGCCAGGCGCTCAGCGAGGAGCATGAGCTCCAGCCCCACGCGGTGCTCCTGGTGGAGCCGGGAAGCGTTCCGAAGACGTCCAGTGGGAAGATCCAGCGGCGCGCGTGCCGCGAGAGCTTCCTCGACGGCTCGCTGCGCGTCGTCACGCAGTGGAAGGAGGGCGGCGTGCTCGACGCGCGGGCGGACGTCCACGAGGACGCCGCGCCGGGGAGCACCGTCGAGTCGATGGGGGCCTGGCTGAGGAGCCAGGTCGCGGCCCGGCTGCGCGTCCGTCCCGAGGAGGTTTCCACCACGGAGCCCATCACCCGGCTGGGCCTGGATTCGCTGGCGGCGGTGGAGCTGAGCCACGACATCGAGAAGGGCCTGGGCGTCGTCCTCCCGATGGAGGCGCTGTTGCGGGGGCCCACCGTGGCGGAGCTGGCCGGACGGGTGCTCGCGCACCGCGCGGGCTCCGCAGCCCTGGCGCCGTTGGCGTTGGCGCCGCGCAACCGCGAGGAGATGCCCGCCCTGTCCTTCGCGCAGCAGCGGCTGTGGTTCCTGGATGCGCTCGTGCGCGGCAGCCCCGCGTATCACATCCCCGTCGCGGTCCGGCTGGTGGGAGCGCTCGACGTGCCGGCGCTTCAGTACGCGCTGGATGTGCTGGTGCGGCGCCACGAAACACTGCGCACGACCTTCGTCTCACGCGACGGCGTTCCCGCGCAGCGCATCCACGCCGACCTCCCAGTGACGTTGGCGCGGGTGGACGTGAGCGGGCGGGAGGACCGGGCGGAGGAGACGGCGCGGCTGGCCCGGGAGGAGGCGGTGCGTTCCTTCGACCTGGAGAAGGGGCCGCTGATGCGGGCCCTGCTGGTGAAGGAGGGGGAAGGGGAGCATGTGCTGGTGGTGGTGATGCACCACATCGTGTCGGACGGCTGGTCGATGGGCGTGATGGTGCGTGAGGTCGGGAGGGCGTACGAGGCGAAGGTGAAGGGGGCCGAGGGGAAAGAGGACGCGCTGGAGGTGCAGTACGCGGACTGGGCGGCGTGGCAGCGGGAGTGGCTGGAAGGCGGAGCGCTGGAGGAGCAGTTGGGGTGGTGGAGGGAGCGGCTGGCGGGGGCGCCCGCGGCGCTGGAGCTGCCCACCGACAAGCCCCGGCCGGTGAACCCCACATTCCGTGCCCACACCGTGGACGCCAGCCTGTCGCGACCGCTGTCTGACGCGGTGAAGGAGCTGGCGCGCAAGGAAGGCGTGACGCCGTTCATGGTGCTGCTGGCGGCGTGGCAGGTGGTGCTGGCGAGGCACGCGGGGCAGGACGACGTGAGCGTGGGAACGCCGATCGCGGGGAGGCAGCGAGCGGAGACGGAGGGGCTGATCGGCTTCTTCGTGAACACGCTGGTGCTGCGGACGAGGGTGGAGGGAGGAGGGAGCTTCCGGGAGCTGCTGGGGCAGGTGAGGGAGACGACGCTGGGAGCGTACGCGCACCAGGACGTGCCGTTCGAGAAGCTGGTGGAGGCGTTGCAGCCGGCGCGGGATCTCTCACGGCACCCGCTGTTCCAGGTGATGCTCGCCTTCCAGCAGGACTCGCTGCCCGAGCTGAAGCTGCCGGGGCTGGCCCTGCGGGCGGTGCCGCTGGACTCCGGCGCGGTGAAGTTCGACCTGTCGCTGAACCTGTCCGAAACCGCGGAGGGCTTCACCGGCACGCTGATCAGCGCCGCCGACCTCTTCCACCGCGCGAGCACCGAGCGGATGGTCCGGCACTGGCACACCCTGCTGGAGGCGGCCACGGTCCAGCCCGGAACGCGCGTGGACGCGCTGCCGCTCCTGGACGACGAGGCGCGCCGTTCGGTGCTGGAGGCCTGGCCCGATGAGCGGCTGGAGGCGGGTGACGACTCCTGCCTGCATGCGCTCTTCGAGGCGCAGGCGGCCCGCGTGCCGGACGCCGTGGCGGTGGTGGGCGGAGGCCAGTCGCTGACGTACCTGGCGCTGGACGCGGGCGCGAACCAGCTCGCGGGAGCGCTGCGCGCGATGGGCGTGGGCCCTGATACCCGAGTGGGCCTCTGCGTGGACCGGCGCGCCGACGCGATGCGCGGTCTGCTGGGCATCCTCAAGGCGGGCGGCGCCTACGTGCCGCTGGACCCCGCGAACCCTGGCGAGCGGTTGCGCCTGATGCTCGACGAGGCGCAAGTGGACGTGGTGGTGACGCTCCGCGAGCTGGCCTCGCGCTTCGATGGCCACCCCGGCCGGATCGTGCTCCTGGACGGTGGGGACGCGCCGTTCGCGGCATTCCCGGCGGAGGCGCCGCCCGCCCGTGGCGCGGTGCCGTCGAACCTGGCCTACGTCATCTTCACCTCGGGCTCCACGGGTCGGCCTCGCAGCGTGGGCATCGAGCACCGCCAGATCGTGCGCTACGTGCGCGGTCTCGTTCGGCGCCTGGGCCTGACGCCGGGCGCGTCATTCGCGTCCGTCTCCACGCTGGCGGCGGACCTGGGGCACACCGCGCTCTTCCCGACGCTGGCCCAGGGCGGAACCCTGCACCTGGTGGACACCGAGACTGCGTCCGACCCGGCGGCGCTGGGCGCGTATTTCACCCGGCACGGTGTCGAGGGGTTGAAGATCGTCCCGTCGCACCTGCGGGCGCTGCTGGCGTCGGAGTCGCCGGAGCGGCTGTTGCCCCGCCGCTGGCTGGTGCTCGGCGGCGAGTCGTCCGATTGGGCGCTCGTGGATCAGGTGCGTTCGCGGGTGCCGGGCTGCGCGGTGTTCAACCACTACGGCCCCACGGAGACCACGGTGGGCGTGCTCACGCTGCCAGCCTCCGCGCTGGCGCTGGAGGATCGCCCGGTCGTCGTCCCGCTGGGCCGGCCGCTGCCGGAGGTGCGTGCCTACGTCCTGGACGCGGGGCTGCGCCCGGTGCCCCCGGGCGTCGCGGGTGGGCTCTACATCGCGGGCGGCACGGTGGGCCGGGGGTACCTGGGCCGGCCGGAGCTGACCGCCGAACGCTTCATCCCGTCGCCGTTCGCGAAGGCGCCAGGCGAGCGCATGTACCGCACGGGTGACCGTGCGCGGCTGGGACCGGATGGCGCCATCGTGTTCCTGGGCCGCGAGGACGACCAGCTCAAGGTGCGCGGCTTCCGCGTGGAGCCCGGCGAGGTGGAGGCGGTGCTCAAGCAGCACCCGGCCATCCGCGAGGCGGTGGTGGTCGTTCGCGACGCGAACGGCGGGGAGCGGCGGCTCGTGGCGTACGCCGTACCGGCCTCCGGCGGGCAGCTGGCCCCCGACCTCCTCAAGACGTTCCTGGAGGAGCGGCTGCCGTCGTACCTGGTGCCTTCCGCGGTGGTCGTGCTGGAGACCCTGCCGCTGACCCCCAACGGCAAGGTGGACCGTCGCGCCTTGCCGGAGCCGGCCGCGCTCGCGCGCGCGGAGCCCGCCGCGCCGGGGACCCCCTACGAGGCGCTGCTCGCCTCCGTGTGGTCGCAGGTGCTGGGCGTGAGCGACGTGGGGCCTGGCGATGACTTCTTCGAGCGCGGGGGACACTCGCTGCTGGCCACCCGGGCGGTGTCCCGCATCCGGTCGGTCTTCCAGGTGGACCTGCCCCTGCGCGCGTTGTTCGAGACGCCCAAGCTGGGCGCGCTCGCGAGGCGGCTGGAGGCGTTGTCGCGCACGGGCGCGGATGCCGTGCGGCCCCCGGTCGTCTCCGTGCCTCGGGACCGGCCGCTGCCGCTGTCGTTCGCGCAGCAGCGCTTGTGGTTCCTCGACCGGCTGGAGCCAGGCAACGCGCTCTACAACGTGCCCGCCATGCTCTGGTTGGAAGGGGCGCTCGATGCCGAGGCCCTGGAGCGCTCCCTGGCGGAGATCCTCCAGCGCCACGAGGTCCTGCGCACGACCTTCCACGAGACGCCGGACGGCGCGTTCCAGCGCGTCGCGCCGGCGCCTGCACGCGCGCTGACGCACGTCGACCTGCGTGACGCCGGCCCGGATGGGCGCGATGCGCGGGCCCGTGCGTGGGCGCGCGAGGAAGCGTCGCGGCCCTTCGACCTGGTCGGGGGCCCGCCCGTGCGCATGTCGCTGCTGGCGCTGGAAGACGACCGGCACGTGCTGGTGCTGGTGCTGCACCACATCGTCGCGGACGGCTGGTCGCTGGGCGTGCTCGTCCGGGAGCTGGGCGCGCTGTACGGCGCCTTCACGCGCGGCGCTGCTTCAGGTCTGCCGGAGCTCACCGTGCAGTACGCCGACCACGCCGTATGGCAGCGCGGCTGGCTCCAGGGAGAGGTGCGGGAGGCGCAGCTCTCCTGGTGGCGCGAGCAGCTCCACGACGCGCCCCGGGTGCTGGACCTGCCCCTGGCCCGCCACCGTCCGAAGGTGCGCACGTCGCAGGGGGCCCAGGCCACGCACGTGCTGCCTCGCGCCACCGCGGAGGCCGTGCGGCAGCTCGCGCTGCGCGAGGGCGCCACGCCGTTCATGGTGCTGATGGCGGCCTTCCAGGCGCTGCTGCACCGCTACACCGGCCGCACCGACCTGCTGGTGGGCACGGACATCGCGAACCGGCACCACGCGGAGACCGAGGCCCTGGTCGGCTTCTTCGTCAACCAGGTGGTGCTTCGCACCCGCCCCACGCCGGTGCTGCCGTTCCGGGCATTGCTGGGCCAGGTGCGCGAGGCCGCGCTGGGCGCCTATGCCCACCAGGACCTGCCCTTCGAGGAGTTGGTGCGCGACCTGAACCCGGAGCGCAGCCTGGGCGCGTCGCCGCTGTTCCAGGTCAAGCTCATCTTCCAGAACGCGCGTGACGCGGAGCTGTCGTTGCCAGGCGTGTCCCTTCGGGTGGAGTCCATTGACCCGGGCGCGTCGAAGTTCGACCTCACCGTGGCCTTCAGTGACACGGCGGAAGGCCTGTCCGGCCTCTGGGAGTACAGCACCGACCTCTTCGACGCGGCGACGGTGGCGCGCATGCAGGAGCACCTGCGCACGCTGCTGGAAGGCGCCCTGGCCCGGCCCGACAGCGCGCTGGAGGCGCTGCCGCTGCTCACGAAGGCGGAGCGGGCCCAGGTCCTGGGGGCCTGGAACACGGCGTCGCTTCCCTTCGGTGGGCCCTCGCGGGTCCACCGCCGCTTCGAGGCCGTGGTCGCGGCCCGCGGTGGCGAGCCGGCGCTGCGCTTCGAGGGACAGGAGGTGAGCTACCGCGAGCTGGAGGCGCGGTCCAACGTGCTCGCTCGCCACCTGCGGGCGCAGGGCGTGGGGTTGGAGACGCGCGTGGGCATCTGTCTGGAGCGCTCGCCGGAGCTGGTGGTCGCGATGCTGGCAACGCTCAAGGCCGGTGGCGCCTTCGTGCCGTTGGATCCGGCATACCCGAGTGACCGCCTGAACTTCATGCTCCAGGACTCCTCGGTGCCCGTCGTGGTGACCCGTTCGGAGCTCGCGGACGAGCTGCCGGCGACGGGCGCCCACCTCGTGTGCCTGGACGAGGACGCCGCCCGGTTGGGGCGGCTGCCGGCGACGCCGCTGGAGGACGCGGGCGCGGCCGGACACCTGGCGTACGTCATCTACACTTCGGGCTCCACGGGCAGGCCCAAGGGCACGCTGCTGACGCATGGAGGCCTCTGCAATACGGCCGTAGCGGTGGGCCGCGCGCACGGCGTCCACCCGGACAGCCGCGTGCTGCAGTTCGCCTCCAGCAGCTTCGACGCGGGCGTGTGCGAGGTCTTCTCCACGCTCCTGTCCGGTGCGTGCCTGGTCCTCGCGCCGAGGGATGCGCTGCTGCCGGGGCCCGCGCTGGAGCGGACGCTGACGGAGCAGGCCATCACCACCGTGACGCTGACGCCGTCGGTGCTCGCGCAGCAGTCGCCGGAGGGGCTCGCGACGCTCAGGACCGTCATCTCCGCGGGCGAGGCCTGCCCTCCGGAGGTGGTGCGGCGCTGGTCGCAGGGCCGCCGCTTCATCAACGCCTATGGCCCCACGGAGATCACCGTGTGCGCCACGTTGACGGATCAGCCGCTGTCGGCGGACCGGGTGACCATTGGCGGGCCGCTGGCCAACGTGAGCGTGTACGTCCTGTCCCCGGCGCTCGAGCCGGTCGCGCCGGGCGTCCCGGGCGAGCTGTACGTGGGAGGCGCGGGCGTGGGCCGTGGCTATCTGGGCCTCCCGTCGCTCACCGCGGAGCGCTTCCTGCCCGACCCCTTCGCCCCCGAGCCGGGCGCGCGCATGTACCGCACGGGCGACCGGGTGCGCTGGCTGGAGAGCGGGGCCCTGGAGTTCCTGGGCCGTTCGGACACGCAGGTGAAGGTGCGCGGCTTCCGCGTCGAACTGGAGGAGGTGGAGGCCGTGCTGGGCGCGCAGTCCGGCGTCCAGGCCGCGGCGGCGACGGTGCGCGAGGAGGCGTCCGGAGTGCGCCGGCTGGTGGGCTACGTGGTGCCCTTCGAGGGCGCGGCCCCTGACGAAGCGTCGCTGCGCGAAGGGCTGCGGCGGCGTCTGCCGGAGCACATGGTGCCGTCGGCGTTCGTGGTGCTGGACGCGCTGCCGCTGTCGCCCAACGGAAAGGTGGACCGGAGCGCGCTGCCGGAGCTCGGTGGACGCCTGGCGCGCGAGGAGGCCCCGTTCGCGGAGCCCTCCACGCCCGCGGAGCGGCTGCTCGCGTCGCTCTGGCAGCAGATCCTCCGCGTGGAGCGGGTGGGGGCGGACGACAACTTCTTCGAGCTGGGCGGCGACTCCATCATCAGTCTCCAGGTCGTCGCGCAGGCGCGGCGGGCCGGACTGGCGCTGACGCCCAAACAGCTCTTCGAGCACCAGAAGCTGCGCGATCTGGCGGCGGCGGCCACGTTGGAGGCCGCGCCGGAGGCCACCCACGCCGGCCCGGTGAGCGGGACCGTGCCGCTCACCCCCATCCAGCGCTGGTTCCTGGAGCAGAACTCGCCCGCGCCGGAGCACTACAACCAGGCGGTGCTGTTGTCAGCGCGCGAGCCCCTGGACGCGGGGCTCGTCGAGGCGGCGCTGTGGGCGCTCTGGCGGCACCACGACGCGCTCCGGCTGCGCTTCACCCGCTCGTGCGAGGGATGGTCGCAGCAGCACGGATCACCCGATGAGGCGGTCACCTTCCTCGTGCGCGAGGACCTGTCCGGCCTGCCCGAGGCCGCGCGCGAGGCGCGGCTGGAGCAGGTGGCCACCCGCGTCCAGGGCAGCCTGGAGCTGGGCTCGGGGCCGCTCATGCGCGCGGTGCTCTTCACGATGGGCGCGGGGCAGCCCGCCCGGCTGCTCTGGGTCATCCACCATCTCGTGGTGGACGGCGTGTCCTGGCGCACGCTGCTGGAGGACTTCGAGTCCGCCTACCTTGCGCTGCGCGACGGACTGGCGCCCGCGCTGCCTGCGCGCACCACGTCGTTCAAGACGTGGGCGGAGCGGCTGGAGGCCCACGCCGCGACGGACGCGGTCGCCGCGGAAGGCGAGGTCTGGGCCACCCAGGCGCGCGTGCCCGTGGAGCCTCTGCCGCAGGACGGCCCCGGCGGCGAGAACACCGTGGCCTCCGCGCGGACGGTGGCGGTGGAGTTGGACGCGCAGACGACCCGCCTGCTGCTGCGCGAGGCACCCACGGCGTGGCGCGCGCGCGTGGACGAGCTGTTGCTGGCCGCGGTCGCGCGGGCGCTGGGCCAGGTCCTGCGCGTGGGCCGCGTGCGCGTCACGCTGGAGGGGCACGGCCGCGACGTGGCGCTGCCCGGCGTGGACGTGTCGCGCACCGTGGGCTGGTTCACCGCGGCGTACCCGGTGGTGCTGGACGTGGCGGGCCACGGCTCGGAGGGGGCCCTGCTGCGCGCCGTGCGTGACTCGGTGCGGACGGTGTCTGGCCGGGGCGCTTCCTACGGCTTGCTGCGCCACCTGCGCGCGGACGACCTCTCGCGCGAGCTGGGCGCGTGGCCCGCGCCCCCGGTGGCCTTCAACTACCTGGGGCAGTTCGACGGCCTGGCTTCGGGGCTGACGCTGCTGGAGCCCGCGAACGGGAGCACGGGGTTGGCGAAGGCCCCCTGTGCCCTCCGCACGGAGGTGCTGTCGGTGGGGGCGCGCGTCTTGAACGAGCGCCTGCGCCTGGAGTGGACCTACAGCGAGCACCTGCACCAGCGCGCCACGGTGGAGGCGCTGGCTGGCGCGAGCCTGGAGACGGTGCGGGCCCTGGTGGCCCTGCGCGCCACGCCGGACGCCCTGCGCTACACGCCGGCGGACTTCCCGCTGGCGAACCTGTCCGCGGACGCGCTCGAGCGCATCCTGCCGCCCGGCGTGGCGGTGGATGACGTGTATCCGCTGTCCCCGCTCCAGGAGGGCTTGCTCTTCCACGGAATCCTGTCGCCGGAGTCGGGGGCGTACTTCGAACAGGTGAGCTGTTCGTTCCACGCGCCCCTGAACGTGCAGGCCTTCCACCGCGCGTGGCAGGAGGCCGTGGCGACCGAGCCGGTGCTGCGCACCGCGTTCCGGTGGGAAGGGCTGGAGCGGCCCCTGCAGGTGGTGCTCGCCCGGGCCGAGCTGCCCTGGCGCGAGCTGGACTGGCGCGGCCTGTCTCCCGAGGAGCAGGAGGCACGGCTCATGGCCCTCCGGGCGGAGGACCGGGCGCGGGGCCTGGAGCTCACGCACGCGCCGCTCATGCGCATGTCGCTCATCCGCGTGGACGCGCGCGTGCATCACCTGGTGTGGAGCTTCCACCACCTGCTGATGGACGGCTGGAGCGTGGGCCTGCTCCTGCGGCGCATCTTCTCCCTGTACGAGGCCTTCGGTCAGGGCCGCTCGCTGCCCCGCGGCGGCGGCGCGACCTTCCGCGACTACATCGCGTGGTTGCAGCGGCAGGACCTGGGCCGCGCGGAGCGCTACTGGCGCGACGCGCTGGCGGGCCTCACCCAGCCCACGCCGCTGCCCGAGGACCGGGGCGCGGCGCACGCGAGCGACTCGCGGATGCTGCGGCGGCTGTCCCTGTCGGGCGCCGTGACGTCGGCGCTCCAGGAGTTCGCGCGCCAGCAGCAGGTCACCCTCAACACGCTGGTGCAGGCGGCGTGGGGCCTGATGCTCGGGCGCTGCGCGGGGCTGGAGGACGTCGTCTTCGGCGCGACGGTGTCCGGCCGCCCGCCGGAAGTCGAAGGCGTCGAGTCCACGGTGGGCCTGCTGATCAACTCCCTGCCGGTCCGGGTCCGGATGCCGGCGGACGCGGTGCTGGGCCCGTGGCTCCAGGCGTTCCAGCAGCGGCAGGCGGAGCAGCGGCAGTTCGAGTTCAGCCCGCTGGTGCAGGTGCAGGGCTGGAGCGGGCTGTCGCGCGGGGCTTCCCTCTTCGAGGCGCTGCTCGTGTTCGAGAACTACCCGCTCGACTCGGCGGTGTGGGAGTGGGCGCGGGACCTGGAGGTCCGAGGCTTCGTGGTGAGCGAGTGGACGAACTACCCGCTCACCTGCGTCGTCGTCCCGGGCCGGGAGCTGGAGCTGAAGCTGCTGCATGACGTGGGCCGCTTTGCGCCGGAGTCCGCGGACGCGATGCTGCGGCACCTGGCCACGCTGCTGGAGTCCTTCGTGTCGCACGCGGAGGCGCGGCTGGACGCGCTGCCCATGCTGTCCGCCGCGGAGCGCCAGCAGGTGCTCGCCTGGGGCCAGCCCCGGGCCCCGGCGTTCGAGCACGCGCCGAACGTGCACCAGCGCTTCGAGTCCTGGGCCGCGAAGACCCCGGACGCCGTGGCGGTGACGTACGAGGGGGAGTCGCTGACATATGGCGAGCTGAACCGGCGGGCGAACCAGCTCGCGCACCACCTGCGCAAGCAGGGCGTGGGGCCCGAGGTTCGCGTGGGCCTGTGCGTGGAGCGCTCACTGGAGATGCTGGTGGGCCTGCTCGCCATCCTCAAAGCGGGTGGCACGTACGTCCCGCTGGATCCCTCCTATCCCCCGGAGCGCCTCGCCTTCCTGTTGGAGGACGCGGACGTGCCGCTGCTGCTCACGCAGGCGCGGCTGGTCCCGACGCTGCCGGCGGACCGTCCCGTGTTCCGGCTGGACTCGGACTGGGACCAGGTTGCCAGAGCGCCCACGCATGATCTGGCGCCCACGGCGACGCCAGAGCACGGCTGCTACGTCATCTACACCTCGGGCTCGACGGGCAGGCCCAAGGGCATGCAGATCGATCACGCCCGGGTGACGCGGCTCTTCACCGCGACAGCGCCGTGGTTCTCCTTCGGCCCGGACGAGGTGTGGACGCTGTTCCACTCGTACGCGTTCGACTTCTCCGTCTGGGAGATCTGGGGCGCGCTCATCCATGGCGCGCGGCTGGTCATCGTCCCGTACCTGGTGAGCCGGTCGCCGGAGTCCTTCCGCGCGCTGGTCCATGACGAAGGCGTGACGGTGCTCAACCAGACGCCGTCCGCGTTCCTCCAGTTCGTGCAGGCGGACGCGGCCCGGGCCTCGGGGGCGTCGAGCCTGCGGTGGATCATCTTCGGTGGCGAGACGCTGGAGTTCTCCAGCCTCCGGGCCTGGTTCGAGCGGCACGGCGACGCGCGGCCGAAGCTTGTGAACATGTACGGCATCACGGAGACGACGGTCCACGTGACCTACCGTCCGTTGACGGCCCAGGACGCTGCCGGCGCGCAGCCCAGCAGCGTGGGCGTGCCCATCCCGGACCTCCAGGTGTACGTGCTGGACGCGCGCGGCGAACTGGCGCCCGCGGGCGTCCCGGGCGAGCTGTTCGTGGGCGGTGAAGGTCCCGGCCGGGGCTACCTGAAGCGGCCCGCGCTGACCGCGGAGCGCTTCGTGCCGGATCCGTTCTCCGGCCGCTCCGGTGCGCGGCTGTACCGCACGGGCGACCTGGGCCGCTGGCGCTCCACGGGCGAGCTGGAGCACCTGGGCCGCATCGACCAGCAGGTGAAGCTGCGCGGCTTCCGCATCGAGCTGGGAGAGATCGAAGCCGCGCTGCGTGCCCAGCCGAGCGTGCGCGACGCGGTGGTGCTGGTGCGGACGGTGTCCGGCGACGCGCGGCTCGTGGGTTACGTGACGGCGCGGGAGGGAGCGCGCGTGGACCCGTGGGAGCTGCGGCGCGTGCTGCGCGACCGGCTGCCCGACTACATGGTGCCGCAGGCGATCGTTCCCCTGGCGTCGTTCCCCCTCACGTCTCACGGCAAGCTGGCGCGGGAGGCCCTGCCGCTGCCGGAGACGGTGGAGGCGGGCGAATCCTCGTCCACGGACACCGCGCCGAGGACGCCCACCGAGGAGCTGCTGGCGGGCATCTGGGCGTCGGTGCTCGGCGTGGCCCGGGTGGGCCGCGACGACGACTTCTTCGAGCTGGGAGGCCACTCGCTGCTGGCGACGCAGGTGGTGTCGCGGCTGCACACGGTGTTCCCGGTGAAGGTGCCGCTGCGGGAGCTCTTCGAGCACCCCACGGTGGCCATGCTGGGGCAGTGGCTGGACGCGGCGCTCGGCGCGCGGACGGGAGCCGAGGCCCTGGCCCGCATTCCGCCGCGTTCCCGCAGCGAAGGGGAGCCCCTGCCGCTGTCCTTCGCGCAGCAGCGTCTTTGGTTCCTGGACCGGCTCATGCCGGGAAGCGCCGCCTACAACATCCAGGCCGCGCTGCGGCTGAAGGGGCCGCTGGACGTGGTCGCGCTGGAGCAGGCGTTCACGTTCGCCGTCCAGCGACATGAAGCGCTCCGAACGACCTTCGGATCCGTGGACGGCCGTCCGTTCCAGCGCATCGCCACCGATGCATCCTTCGCGCTGCGGACGGTGGACGTGAGCGGGAGGGAAGACCGTGCGCGGGAGACCGCGCGGGTCGCGGAGGAGGAGGCGCAACGGCCGTTCGACCTGGAGAAGGGGCCGCTGCTGCGGGCGTTGGTGGTGAAGGAGGGGGAAGGGGAGCACGTGCTGGTGGTGGTGATGCACCACATCGTGTCGGACGGCTGGTCGATGGGCGTGATGGTGCGTGAGGTCGGGAGGGCGTACGAGGCGAAGGTGAAGGGGGCCGAGGGGCGAGAGGAAGCGCTGGAGGTGCAGTACGCGGACTGGGCGGCGTGGCAGCGGGAGTGGCTGGAAGGCGGAGCGCTGGAGGAGCAGTTGGGGTGGTGGAGAGAGCGGCTGGCGGGAGCGCCCGCGGCGCTGGAGCTACCCACCGACAAGCCCCGGCCCGTCGTGCCTTCTGCCGCGGGTGCGAGCCTGGACGTGCGTCTGCCGCGGCCGTTGTCGGAGGCAGTGAAGGCGCTGGCGCGCAAGGAAGGCGTGACGCCATTCATGGTGCTGCTGGCGGCGTGGCAGGTGGTGCTGTCGAGGCACGCGGGGCAGGACGACGTGAGCGTGGGAACGCCGATCGCGGGGAGGCAGCGAGCGGAGACGGAGGGGCTGATCGGCTTCTTCGTGAACACGCTGGTGCTGCGGACGAGGGTGGAGGGAGGAGGGAGCTTCCGGGAGCTGCTGGGGCAGGTGAGGGAGACGACGCTGGGAGCGTACGCGCACCAGGACGTGCCGTTCGAGAAGCTGGTGGAGGCGTTGCAGCCGGCGCGGGATCTCTCACGGCACCCGCTGTTCCAGGTCCTGTTCACGCTCCAGAACACGCCCGTGACGCCGTGGGCGGTGCCGGACCTTTCGGCGGAGCCGTATGCGCTGTCGCGTCAGGCGTCGAAGTTCGATCTCGCGCTTTCCCTCACGGATCAGGAGGACGGCTTCGCGGGCTCGGTGGAGTACAGCACGGACCTGTACGAGGAGCGGACGGTCCGCCGGTGGATGGAGAGCTACGAGCGAGTGGTGAAGGCGCTGGTGGAGAAGCCCGAGCAGCGGGTGGGGGAGGTGGAATGGATGGGGTTGGAGGAGCGCCGGCGTGTGGTGGAGGAGTGGAACCGGACGGAGAAGGCGTACGGCGGGAAGGAGCAGTGCGGGCACGAAGTCTTCGAGGCGGTGGTGGACGCGACGCCAGAAGCGGAGGCGGTGAGGACGAGGGAAGGAGGGGTGAGGTACCGGGAGGTGGAGGAGAGGGCGAACCAACTGGCGCACCAGCTGAGGGGGCTGGGAGTGGGGCCGGAGGTGAGGGTGGGGCTGCTGGTGGAGCGGTCGGTGGAGTGGGTGGTGGGGATGATGGCGGTGCTGAAGGCGGGAGGAGCCTTCGTGCCGGTGGACGTGACGCTGCCGGCGCTGCGGGTGGGCGAGCTACTGGAAGAGTCCGGCGTCGCGCTGGTGCTGACGTCGCAGCGCCACGCGGCGCTCATTCCCAATCCGCACACGCCCGTGGTCCTCATGGATACGGACGCGGTGCAGCTGGCGAAGCAGTCCAAGACACGCCCCACGAAGACCGTTTCGCCGCAGTCGCTGGCGTACGTGCTGTACACGTCGGGAAGCACGGGGAAGCCGAAGGGCGTGATGGTGCGGCACGGAGGCCTGGCGAACATGGCGCACGCGGTGGCCGAAGCGCATGGCGTGAAGCCGGAGGACCGGGTGCTGCAATTCGCCTCGCCGGGCTTCGACGCGTCGGTGGCGGAGGTCTTCTCGACGCTGGCGGCCGGGGCGAGCGTGTGCGTGGCGCCGCGCGAAGCGCTGATGCCGGGAGGGGCGCTGGAAGCGACGGTGAAGGAGTTGGGCGCGACGGTGGCGACGCTGACGCCCTCGGTGCTGGGGCAGGTGGAGGACGGAGGGCTGGAAGGGCTGCGCACGCTCATCTCCGCGGGGGAGGCGGTGTCGCCCGGGTTGGTGCGCAAGTGGAGCGAAGGGCGGCGGATGCTCAACGGGTATGGCCCGACGGAGGTGACGGTGTGCGCGAGCGTGGCGGCGTCACTGAAGGCGGAGCGGGTAACGGTGGGCAGGCCGCTGGGGAACGTGCGGCTGTACGTGCTGGACGAGGCGCAGCGGCCGGTGGGGGTGGGGGTGGTGGGAGAGTTGTACGTGGGAGGCGCGGGGCTGGCGCGGGGCTACCTGGGGCAGCCCGGGCTGACAGCGGAGCGCTTCGTCCCGGATGGCTTCAGCGGTGAGGCGGGAGGCCGGCTGTACCGGACGGGGGATTTGGTGCGGTGGGGCGAGGAGGGGGAGGTGGAGTACGTGGGCCGGCGAGACGGGCAGGTGAAGGTGCGGGGGATGAGGTTGGAGGTGGGGGAGGTGGAGGGAGTGCTGGGGACGCACCCCGGGGTGAAGCAGGTGGCGGTGGTGGCGAGGAAGGAGGCCGGGGGGACGAAGCTGTGGGCGTACGTGGTGGGGGAGGTGGAGGCGGGCGCGCTGAGAGAATGGCTGCGCGAGCGGGTGCCGGAGCACATGGTGCCGGTGGCGTACGGGAGGCTGGAGGCGCTGCCGCTGACGGCGAGCGGGAAGGTGGACCGGGCGAAGCTGCCCGCGCTGACGGCGGAGGCCACGCCGCGCGCGCAAGCCTTCGTACCTCCGACGACGGAGCTGGAGCGGAGCCTCACGGCCCTCTGGCAGGAAGTGCTCGGCGTCGAGCGTGTCGGCCTGGAGGACCGGTTCTTCGACCTCGGCGGCAACTCGCTGACGCTGGTGCAACTGCACAGCCGGATGCGCGGGCTCCTGAAGGTCGAGGTGCCGCTCGCGGAGCTGTTCCAGTACTCGAGCATCGCGGCGCTGGTGGCGCGTGTCCGGGATCGCTCGGAGCCAGCGGATGCGCCGGATGAGGCCGCCACGGTGGAGGAGTTCGCGCAGCGCCGGGCGCGCGCCGGTCAGCGCCGGCGGGTCCGGCAGCAGCTCGAAGTGATGACGCAGGAGGATGCCGATGAGTGAGCAGGCCGAAGCCTCGGAGGAAGCCGTCGCCATCGTCGGCATGAGTGGCCGTTTCCCTGGCGCGGCGAGCGTGGACGCGCTCTGGCGCAACGTGCGGGACGGCGTGGAGTCCTTCGTCGCGCTCGACGACAGCGACCTGGAGGCGGCTGGCGTGGACCCGGCGCTCTCCTCCCGGCAGGGCTACGTCCGCGCGGCCTATCCGCTGGAGGGCGTGGACACGTTTGACGCGGCCTTCTTCGGCATGAGTCCGCGCGCGGCGGAGCTCCTCGACCCGCAGCATCGGCTCTTCCTCGAGTGCGCCTGGGAGGCGCTGGAGCATGCGGGCTATGACGCCGAGTCCTGGCCCAAGGCGGTGGCCCTGTTCGCCGGCACCGGCGCGCCCGCGTACCTCTACTCGCAGCTGATCCCCCAGCGGGAGCTGCTCGGGGCGGTCGGCACGTACCAGGTGGGCATCAGCAACGAGAAGGACTTCCTTCCCACTCGCGTCGCGCACAAGCTGGGCCTGCGGGGGCCGTGTGTCGCCGTGCAGACCGCGTGCTCTTCGTCGCTCGTGGCCGTCCACCTGGCCTGCCAGTCCCTGCTGTCGGGCGAGTCCAGCCTGGCGCTCGCGGGCGGGGTGTCCCTCTCGCTTCCGCAGCGCGCCGGCTACCTGGCCCAGGAGGGAGACATCCTTTCCCCGGACGGGCACTGCCGCGCCTTCGACGCCCGGGCCCAGGGCACCGTGCGCGGCTCGGGCGCGGGCATCGTCGTCCTCAAGCGGCTGTCGGACGCCCTTGCGCAAGGGGACACCATCCACGCCGTCATCCGCGGCTCCGCGGTCAACAACGACGGCGCGGGGCGCGCGGGCTACACAGCGCCGAGCGCGGAGGGCCAGGCCGCCGTCATCTCCGAGGCGCTCGGTGTGGCCGGCGTGAAGCCCGGGGACATCCAGTACGTCGAGGCCCACGGGACGGCGACGCCGCTGGGCGACCCCATCGAGGTCTCCGCCCTCAACCAGGCCTTCCGCGCGCAGGCGAACGCGCCGGGCACCATCGCGTTGGGCTCGCTGAAGACGAACATCGGCCACCTGGACACCGCCGCGGGCGTCGCCGGGTTGATCAAGGTCGTGATGGCGCTGCGCCACCATCAGCTTCCCCCCAGCCTGCACTTCGAACGCCCCAACCCGGTCATCGACTTCGCGGCCGGCCCGTTCTTCGTCAACGCCGCGCTGCGCCCCTGGGAGTCGCGCGGCACGACGCGGCGGGCAGGCGTCAGCTCCTTTGGCATCGGCGGCACCAACGCGCACGTCATCCTGGAGGAGGCGCCCGCCAACGCGACCGCGCCCACCGCGCGGACGTCGCACCTGCTGCTGCTTTCGGCGCGCAGCGAAGCAGCGCTGGACGCGGCGACAGGACAGCTCGCGTCCCATCTGGAGCAGCATCCGGACCTGGAGCTGGCGGATGTGGCGCACACGCTGATGGTGGGCCGCCGCCGCTTCGAACACCGGCGTGCGCTGGTCTGCCGCGACGGTGAGGACGCGCGGCGGGTGCTCGCCTCGCGCGATGAGTCCCGGCTGCTCACCTGTCACGAGACCGCCGTGGAGCGTCAAGCGGCCTTCCTGTTCCCGGGACAGGGCGCCCAGTTCGCGGGCATGGCGCGCGGCCTCCACGAACAGCTCCCGGTGTTCCGCAAGCACCTGGACACGTGCTGTGACCTCCTGGCGCCAATGCTCAAGCTGGACCTGCGTCAGCTCCTGCTGGCTCGGACCGGGGACGTGGAGGCGGAGCGCCAGTTGCGCCGGACGGCGCTCACCCAGCCCGCGCTCTTCGTCGTGTCCCATGCGCTGGCCCGCACCTGGATGGCCTGGGGCGTGAAACCCCGGGCGATGCTGGGACACAGCGTGGGGGAGTACGTCGCGGCCTGCCTGGCGGGAGCGCTCCGGCTGGAGGACGCGTTGTCGCTCATCGCCGCTCGCGGAGCGCTCATCGAACAGCTCCCCCCGGGCGCCATGCTCTCCGTGTCGCTGCCGGAGGCCGACGTCCAGGACCTGCTGGCGCCAGACCTGTCGCTGGCGGCTGTCAACGCGCCTTCGATGTGCGTGGTATCGGGGCCACTGGAGTCCGTGGACCGCCTGGCCGCGCGCCTGGAACAGCGTGGCGTCGCGTGCCGGCGGCTGCACACGTCGCACGCCTTCCACTCGTCGATGATGGAGCCCATCCTGGGCGCCTTCGCGGAGCGCCTCCGCGCGGTGCGCTGGTCCGAGCCCACGCTCCCGTGGGTGTCCAACGTCACCGGATCGTGGATCACCCCCGCGCAGGCATGCAGCCCGGAGTACTGGGTGGAGCATCTGCGCCGTCCGGTGCGCTTCGCGCAAGGAATGCGGACGCTGTTGGAGGAGCCGTCGCGCGCGCTGCTGGAGGTCGGGCCGGGCAACACGCTCGCGACGCTGGCGCGGCGGGCCTCTCCGCCGCCGGAGGTGGTGGTCGCGTCCATGCGCCACGCCCACGAGTCCTGCTCGGACCTGGACGCCCTGCTGAGCGCCGCGGGGCGGCTGTGGTTGTCCGGGGTGCGTCTGGACGGGACGAAGCTGTATGCGTCCGAAGCCCGGCGGCGCGTGCCCCTGCCCACCTATCCTTTCGAGCGCCACCGCTACTGGGTGGAGGCGGTATCCGCGAAGGACGCGCCCGACGCGCGCGGCAGGGTGACCAAGCGGCCGGAGTCCGCGGGCTGGTTCCACACGCCTGCCTGGAAGCAGGCCCGGCGCCAGGAGCCCGCGAGCGCGAACGGCGGATGGTTGCTTTTCGTGGACGGGCCGGGAGCGGCGGTCGCGGAGCGGCTGCGCCGCGGCGGCGCCTCCGTGGTGGAGGTCGTGCCCGGGAGCGACTTCCTGCCGCTGGGGCCTGGCCGCTTCGCGCTGGATGGCACCCGGCCAGAGCACCACGCGTGGTTGCTGGAGGCGCTGGGAGAGACACGGCCGGAGCGCGTGGCGTTCCTGGATGGGTGGGCGCTCGCGGACCACGCCCCAGGGAGCGCGGCGCGCGTGGAGGCGGCGCTTGCTCGGGGCTTCTATCCGCCTCTGTATCTGGCGCGCGCGATGGAGGCCCGTTGGCCCGGAGCGGTCACGTCGCTGACCGTCGTGACCGCTGGCGCTCACGACGTCACTGGCGAGGAGTCGTTGGATCCGGCGCAGGCCCTGGCGTTGGGGCCGTGCCGCGTCCTGCCCCAGGAACTGGGGCCTGGCTGGCGCTGCCGCGCGGTGGACATCCCGGTGCCTCCGAAGGAGGGCGGACCCGGCGCGCGCCTGTGGCTGGACGCGCTGGTGGCGGAGCTGGAGTCGGACCCGCGCGACGCGGTGGTGGCGCTGCGAGGCCGTCATCGCTGGGTGGAGGACTTCGCGCCGGTGTCCCTGCCGGACGTGTCCACCCGCGGACTGCTGCGCGACGGCGGCGTCTACCTCATCACCGGAGGCCTGGGCCGCATGGGCCTGGCGCTCGCGTCGCGGCTGGTCACGCAGGCGCGGGCGCGGCTGGTGCTGGTGGGACGCACCCGGCTGCCGGCGCGTGACGCCTGGGCCGCGTGGCAGGCCGAGCACGGCCCCGACGACGCCACGTCGCGCAAGCTGTGCGCCCTGGAGGACCTGGAGCGGCAGGGGGCCGAGGTGCTGCTCGTGTCGGCGGACGTGACCCGCGACGAGGACTGCCAGCGCATGGTGGCCCAGGCTCGCGAGCGCTTCGGCGCCCTGCACGGCGTCATCCACGCCGCGGGTGTGGTCGGCACGCCGGCGAACGTGCTCGTCTCCGAGGTGGCGCCGTCGCGGTGCGGACTGTTGTTCGAGGCCAAGGTCCACGGCCTCCTCGCGCTGTCGCGCGCGCTCAAGTCCGAAGCGCTGGACTTCGTGATGCTCCAGTCGTCGCTGTCCACGGTGCTGGGGGGGCTGGGCTTCGCGGCCTATGCGTCCGCCAACCACTTCCTGGATGCCTTCGCCGCGGAGCAGGCGCGCCAGGGCGGCACGCCGTGGCTGGCGGTCGATTGGGACGGCTGGACCGAGGAGGCGGGGCGGCTGGGCCTCACGCTGGAGGAAGGGGCGCGCGCGTTCCAGCGCATCCTCGGGTTGGGAGAAGCCGGCCGCATCCTCGTCTCCACGGGAGACCTGTCGGCGCGAAGGTCGCGGGGCAACGTGCCCGCGGAGCCTGGAGCGGCGGCGGAGGGCACCGGCGGTACGTCGCGGGCCCGTCCCTCGTCGGCGCATGCGCGGCCCGCGCTGGGGACCCCGTACGTGGCTCCGGAGGATGCCATCCAGCGGCAGATCGCGGAGCTCTGGCAGGAGCTCCTGGGGGTGGACCGGGTGGGCATCCACGACGACTTCTTCGAACTGGGCGGCCACTCGCTGCTGGGCATGCAGGTGGTGTCGCGGCTGCGGGAGCTGTTCTCCGTGGAGGTGTCCATCCGGGGCCTGTTTGAAACGCCCACGGTGATGGGAGTGGTGAACGCGGTCCTCGAGGCCCAGGCATCCCAGGTGGACGCGGGCCGGCTCGAAGCACTGCTGGCGGAGATGGAGAAGGCACCATGAGCGGGCTGGTCCAGCGGTTTGGCAACCTCTCCCCGGAGAAGCGCGAAGAGCTGATGCGCCGGTTGAAGCAGGAGGCGGCGGGGGCATCCGCGCCCGACGCCATCCCCGCGCGCGACAGGTCCACGCCGCCGCCGCTGTCGTTCGCTCAGCAGCGGCTGTGGTTCATCGATCAGCTCCAGCCGGGCCTCGCGCTCTACAACCTGCCCATCGTCCTGCGCGCGAACGGGCCGCTGAACGTCGATGCCTTCCAGCGCGCCCTCCAGGCGCTGGTCGACCGCCACGAGGTGCTGCGCACGACGTTCGTGCAGGAGCGTGGACAGCCCGTGCAGCGCATCGCCCCGGCGCAGGAGTTGCGGGTGTCCGCGGTGGACCTGCGGGCCCTGCCCGGCGAGGAGCGGGACGCGGAGGCGTTGCGGCTGGCGAAGGCGGAGATGCTGCTCCCGTTCAATCTGGAGCTCGGGCCCCTCTTGCGTGCGACGTGGATCCGGCTGGATGCGAACGACCACGTGCTGGTGCTGATGCTGCACCACATCGTCTTCGACATCTGGTCCATGGGTGTGCTGGTGCGCGAGGTGATCGCGCTCTACGACGCCTTCAGCCACGGACGCCCGGCCGCGCTCCCGGCGCTGAAGCTCCAGTACGCCGATTGGGCGACCTGGCAGCGAGGGAGCGCGCAGCAGGCGGTGCTGGAGAAGCAGCTCGCGTACTGGCGGGAACGGCTCGAGGGACTGGAGATGCTGGATCTCCCGGCGGACCGTCCCCGGGGAGGGGCCGGCGTGCGAGGCGGGGCGCTCCCGTTCCGGATGCCGCAGGGCCCATGGGAGGGGCTGAAGGGCCTGGCGCGCAAGGAGGGTTTGACGCCCTTCATGGTGCTGCTGGCGGCGCTGGAGGTCGTGCTCGCGCGCGAGTCCGGACAGCATGACGTGGCGGTGGGAACGCCCGTCGCTGGCCGCAACCGCCGCGAGGTGGAAGGCCTGATCGGCTTCTTCGTCAACACGGTGGTGATGCGCACGGACTTGTCGGGCAACCCGACGCTGCGGGAGCTGCTCGCGCGCGTCCGCGAGACGTGCGTGGAAGCCTACGCGCGGCAGGACATTCCGTTGGAGCAGATCGTCGCGGCGCTCCAGCCGGGACGCGAGGCCGGGCAGACGCCGTTCTACCGGGTCTCGTTCAACTTCCAGAACGCGCCGCTGGCGGAGGTCCGCATCCCCGGGCTCGCGCTGCGTCCGATCATGATGGAGAGCGGGCTCGCGAAGCTCGACCTGAGCCTCCAACTCACGGAGGGAGCGGAAGGACTGACGGGCGTGTGGGAGTACAGCACGGACCTGTACGAGGAGCGGACGGTCCGCCGGTGGATGGAGAGCTACGAGCGAGTGGTGAAGGCGCTGGTGGAGAAGCCCGAGCAGCGGGTGGGGGAGGTGGAGTGGATGGGGTTGGAGGAGCGCCGGCGTGTGGTGGAGGAGTGGAACCGGACGGAGAAGGCGTACGGCGGGAAGGAGCAGTGCGGGCACGAAGTCTTCGAGGCGGTGGTGGACGCGACGCCGGAAGCGGAGGCGGTGAGGACGGGGGAAGGAGGGGTGAGGTACCGGGAGGTGGAGGAGAGGGCGAACCAACTGGCGCACCAGTTGAGGGGGCTGGGAGTGGGGCCGGAGGTGAGGGTGGGGCTGCTGGTGGAGCGGTCGGTGGAGTGGGTGGTGGGGATGATGGCGGTGCTGAAGGCGGGAGGAGCCTTCGTGCCGGTGGACGTGACGCTGCCGGCGCTGCGGGTGGGCGAGCTGCTGGAGGAGTCCGGCGCCGCCGTGGTGCTGACGCACGAAGCGATCGCGGACGAACTGCCCACCGGAAGCGCCGTGCTGGTCCTGTTGGATGGGGACCGTGAGCGAATTGCCCGTCAGCCGAAGACGCGGCCCGTGAAGCGAGTGGGTGCGGAGTCGCTGGCGTACGTGCTGTACACGTCGGGAAGCACGGGGAAGCCGAAGGGGGTGATGGTGCGGCACGGGGGCCTGGCGAACATGGCGCACGCGGTGGCCGAAGCGCACGGCGTGAAGCCGGAGGACCGGGTGCTGCAATTCGCCTCGCCGGGCTTCGACGCGTCGGTGGCGGAGGTCTTCTCGACGCTGGCGGCCGGGGCGAGCGTGTGCGTGGCGCCGCGCGAAGCGCTGATGCCGGGAGGGGCGCTGGAAGCGACGGTGAAGGAGTTGGGCGCGACGGTGGCGACGCTGACGCCCTCGGTGCTGGGGCAGGTGGAGGACGGAGGGCTGGAAGGGCTGCGCACGCTCATCTCCGCGGGGGAGGCGGTGTCGCCCGGGCTGGTGCGCAAGTGGAGCGAAGGGCGGCGGATGCTCAACGGGTACGGCCCGACGGAGGTGACGGTGTGCGCGAGCGTGGCGGCGTCACTGAAGGCGGAGCGGGTGACGGTGGGCAGGCCACTGGGGAACGTGCGGCTGTACGTGCTGGACGAGGCGCAGCGGCCGGTGGGGGTGGGGGTGGTGGGCGAGTTGTACGTGGGAGGCGCGGGGCTGGCGCGGGGTTACCTGGGGCAGCCCGGGCTGACAGCGGAGCGCTTCGTCCCGGACGGCTTCAGCGGTGAGGCGGGGAGCCGGCTGTACCGGACGGGGGATTTGGTGCGGTGGGGCGAGGAGGGGGAGGTGGAGTACGTGGGCCGGCGAGACGGGCAGGTGAAGGTGCGGGGGATGAGGTTGGAGGTGGGGGAGGTGGAGGGAGTGCTGGGGACGCATCCCGGGGTGAAGCAGGTGGCGGTGGTGGCGAGGAAGGAGGCCGGGGGGACGAAGCTGTGGGCGTACGTGGTGGGGGAGGTGGAGGCGGGCGCGCTGAGAGAATGGCTGCGCGAGCGGGTGCCGGAGCACATGGTGCCGGTGGTGTACGGGAGGCTGGAGGCGCTGCCGCTGACGGCGAGCGGGAAGGTGGACCGGGCGAAGCTGCCCGCGCTGACGGCGGAGGCCACGCCGCGCGCGCAAGCCTTCACCGCGCCGCGCACTCCCGTGGAGCAGCTCATCGCGGACCAGTGGGCGGAGCTGCTGAAGGTGGAGCGCGTCGGATTGACCGACAACTTCTTCGACCTTGGTGGCCACTCCCTCATTGGCACCCAGGTGGTCTCACGGCTGCGTGAACTCTTCGGCGTGGAGCTGCCGCTCCAGCAGGTCTTCGATGCGCCCACGGTCGAGCTGCTCGCGGCCCGAGTGGAGACGCTCCGTGCGCGAAGCGAAGGTGCGTCGGCGATGCCGCCGGTGGTTTCCGTCAGTCGAGCGGGAGAGCTGCCGCTGTCCTTCGCGCAGCAGCGCCTGTGGTTCCTGGATCGACTGGAGCCGGGCAGCCCGCTCTACAACGTGCCCGCAGCGGTGCGGATGTCGGGCGCTCTCGACGTAGGGGGACTGGAGCGGTGCTTCGCGGAGATCCTCCGCCGGCACGAAGTGCTGCGCACCACGTTCCCCGTGTCAGGGCAGACGCCCGTGCAGGAGATCCACGCCAAGGGACACCTTCCGTTGGAGGTGCGCGACCTGACCTCGCTGGATGAGTCACAGCGTCAACCGGAAGTGCTGCGTCTGGCCGAGGCGGAGGCCCGGAAGCCGTTCAATCTGTCGCAGGGGCCCCTGGTCCGCGCGGTGCTGTTGAGGCTCGGCGAAACGGAGCATGTGTTGCTCTTGACGATGCACCACATCATCTCCGACGCCTGGTCTACGGGGCTCCTTCTGCGGGAGCTGGGGGAACTCTATCCGGCGTATCTCACGGGTGAGCAGCCCTCGCTCCCGGAGCTGACGGTGCAGTACGCGGACTATGCCGCGTGGCAGCGGAGCTGGCTGAACGAGGAGCACCTGGCGTCGGAGCTGGGCTGGTGGAAGGCGCGGCTGGACGGGGCACCCGCGCTGCTGGAGCTGCCCGCGGATCACCCGCGTCCCGCGGTGAAGACGTACCGGGGTACGCACCGGGTCCAGCGCATGCCCGTGGAGCTCCAGGCGGGCGTCCGGCGTCTGGCCCGGAGCGAAGGCGCCACGCCGTTCATGGTGCTGCTGGCGGCCTTCAACGCCCTGCTGTCCCACCTGGCTGGCCGCGAAGACATCGTGATTGGCACGGACGTCGCGGGCCGCGATCACCGCGAGGTGGAGGGGCTGATCGGCTTCTTCATCAACCAGCTCGTGCTGCGCACCCGCGTGGAGCGGAGCGCGAGCTTCCGGGAACTGCTCGGCAGGGTGCGTGAGACGACGCTCTCGGCATACGCGCATCAACACGTGCCCTTCGAGAAGCTGGTGGAGGCGATCAACCCGGAGCGCAGCCTGGGCCACGCGCCACTCTTCCAGGTGAAGCTGTTGCTCCAGAACGCGCCGGTGCCGGAGCTGCGGCTGCCGGGGTTGAGCCTCCGGGGCGTCGACTTCGAGACCGGCACCGCGAAGCTGGACCTCATCGTCTCGTTCACGGAGGGAGCGGAAGGACTGACGGGCGTGTGGGAGTACAGCACGGACCTGTACGAGGAGCGGACGGTCCGCCGGTGGATGGAGGGCTATGAGCGGGTGGTGAAGGCGCTGGTGGAGAAGCCCGAGCAGCGGGTGGGGGAGGTGGAGTGGATGGGGTTGGAGGAGCGCCGGCGTGTGGTGGAGGAGTGGAACCGGACGGAGAAGGCGTACGGCGCGAAGGAGCAGTGTGGGCACGAAGTCTTCGAGGCGGTGGTGGACGCGACGCCGGAAGCGGAGGCGGTGAGGACGAGGGAAGGAGGGGTGAGGTACCGGGAGGTGGAGGAGAGGGCGAACCAACTGGCGCACCAGTTGAGGGGGCTGGGAGTGGGGCCGGAGGTGAGGGTGGGGCTGCTGGTGGAGCGGTCGGTGGAGTGGGTGGTGGGGATGATGGCGGTGCTGAAGGCGGGAGGAGCCTTCGTGCCGGTGGACGTGACGCTGCCGGCGCTGCGGGTGGGCGAGCTGCTGGAGGAGTCCGGCGTCGCCGTGGTGCTGACGCGTGAGGCATTGGCGGACGAACTGCCCACGGGCAACGCGGTGCTCGCGTTCGTGGATTCGGCGCGGGTCGCGAAGCAGCCGAAGACGCGGCTCGCGAAGCGAGTGGGTGCGGAGTCGCTGGCGTACGTGCTGTACACGTCGGGAAGCACGGGGAAGCCGAAGGGGGTGATGGTGCGGCACGGGGGCCTGGCGAACATGGCGCACGCGGTGGCCGAAGCGCACGGCGTGAAGCCGGAGGACCGGGTGCTGCAATTCGCCTCGCCGGGCTTCGACGCGTCGGTGGCGGAGGTCTTCTCGACGCTGGCGGCCGGGGCGAGCGTGTGCGTGGCGCCGCGCGAAGCGCTGATGCCGGGAGGGGCGCTGGAAGCGACGGTGAAGGAGTTGGGCGCGACGGTGGCGACGCTGACGCCCTCGGTGCTGGGGCAGGTGGAGGACGGAGGGCTGGAAGGACTGCGCACGCTCATCTCCGCGGGGGAAGCGGTGTCGCCCGGGCTGGTGCGCAAGTGGAGCGAAGGGCGGCGGATGCTCAACGGGTACGGCCCGACGGAGGTGACGGTGTGCGCGAGCGTGGCGGCGTCACTGAAGGCGGAGCGGGTGACGGTGGGCAGGCCGCTGGGGAACGTGCGGCTGTACGTGCTGGACGAGGCGCAGCGGCCGGTGGGGGTGGGGGTGGTGGGCGAGTTGTACGTGGGAGGCGCGGGGCTGGCGCGGGGTTACCTGGGGCAGCCCGGGCTGACGGCGGAGCGCTTCGTCCCGGATGGCTTCAGCGGTGAGGCGGGAGGCCGGCTGTACCGGACGGGGGATTTGGTGCGGTGGGGCGAGGAGGGGGAGGTGGAGTACGTGGGCCGGCGAGACGGGCAGGTGAAGGTGCGGGGGATGAGGTTGGAGGTGGGGGAGGTGGAGGGAGTGCTGGGGACGCACCCCGGGGTGAAGCAGGTGGCGGTGGTGGCGAGGAAGGAGGCCGGGGGGACGAAGCTGTGGGCGTACGTGGTGGGGGAGGTGGAGGCGGGCGCGCTGAGAGAATGGCTGCGCGAGCGGGTGCCGGAGCACATGGTGCCGGTGGCGTACGGGAGGCTGGAGGCGCTGCCGCTGACGGCGAGCGGGAAGGTGGACCGGGCGAAGCTGCCCGCGCTGACGGCGGAGGCCACGCCGCGCGCGCAAGCCTTCACCGCGCCGCGCACTCCCGTGGAGCAGCTCATCGCGGACCAGTGGGCGGAGCTGCTGAAGGTGGAGCGCGTCGGATTGACCGACAACTTCTTCGACCTTGGTGGCCACTCCCTCATCGCGACCCAGGTCGTGACGCGGATCGGTGCGCTCTTCGGCAGGGAGCTCGCGCTCGCGGATCTCTTCGAACGCCCAACGGTGTCCGCGCTGGCGGAGCTCCTCCAGGCATCCGGTACCAACCAGGGCGCGAAGCCGCTCCCGCCCGTCGAGCGCACGCCGCCCACCGACACGCTCCCGCTGTCGTTCAGCCAGGAGGTCTACTGGTCTCCGGAGCAGGGGGGCGCCGCGAGCGTGCACAACGCATCCCCGGTCGTGCTGGGCCTGGGCGGCATGCTGGACGCGGCCGCCCTGAAGCGCGGCGTCGAGGAGATCGTCCGCCGTCACGAGAGCCTGCGCACCGCGTTCCCCACCGTGGATGGAAAACCACGGCAGCACATCCTGCCGCCCGGTCCCGTCCCGTTCGAGGTGGAGGCGCTCGATGCACTGCCCGCGGCGGAGCGGGAAGCGGAGGCCCTGCGCCGCGCACGCGTGCAGATGGACCGCCCCTTCGATCTGGAGCGCGGCCCTCTGCTGCGGTGTCACCTGTACCGGCTCGACGCCGAACAGCACGTGCTGCTGGTCAACATGCACCACGCGGTGACCGACTTCGTGTCGTTCTCCGTCTTCGCGGGTGAGCTCGCGGTGCTCTACGCCGCCTTCCGGGAGGGCCGCGAGTCGCCCCTGCCGGAGCTGCCCATCCAGTACCAGGACTTCACCCGGTGGCAGCGCGCGTGGCTGAGGGACGGCGCGCTGGAGCACCTGCGGACGTACTGGGCCCGGACGCTGTCGGGGCCCCCCGAGGACGTGCGGCTCCCCCTGGACTTCCCTCGGCCGGAGAAGGCGTCGCTGCGCGGGGCGAGCCTCGACCTCGTCCTACCGCCGGAGCTGGTCGCCCGGCTGAAGCAGCTCTGCCGCGCTGAAGGCGTCACGCTCTTCATGGTGTTGCTGTCCGCGTTCCAGGTCCTGCTGTCGCGCCGCGCGAACCAGGAGGACATCCGCGTCGGCTTCGCGCACGCCCAGCGTCCGCGCCCGGAGCTGGAGCCGTTGATCGGCATGTTCGCCGGCTACCTCGTCATCCGCGCGCGGATGGAGCCAGGGCTCGCGCCGCGCGAGGCGCTGGCCCGCGTCCGCACGGCCTACCTGGAGGCATTCGCGCACCAGGGGCTGCCTCACTCGGAGCTGGTCAAGGTGCTGCCCGGGCTCTGCCGGATCGGCTTCACCTTCTCCGACCGCGAAGGGAACGCTCCCCAGGTGCCCGGCCTCGAAGTGCGGCCCCTGATGCGCAGCCGGGGCTGGACGCTCTACGACCTGAAGCTCGGCGTCTCCGACACGCCGGGCGGACTCATCGCCACGCTCGAATACAAGGTCGACCTGTTCCGTACGGACACCATCGCCGAGCTCCTGCACGCGTGGCGGCAGGTCCTCCAATCCTTCTGTGACGCCTTCCCCCCATCCACCTCGAGGAACCAGCCATGACGCAGCAGCGGGTCAACCTTTTCATGGAGTCCGAGCCGTTCCGAACCGCCGGCGGCGTCGTCAATGGCCTGATCCAGGAGGACCTCAAGGCGCAAGGGCACACGGTGACGGCCTACTTCAAGCACCGGCTGAGCAACACCGACACGCCCATGCCGGTCGCGACCGCGGACCGGCTGCGCCGCATCCTGGCGGAGCCCCCCGCGGACCTCGCTGTCTTCTGTGATCAGGGCCTGTGGATCCACCCTCCGGGCCCACGCATCGCGCGCCGCTCCGTCGTCCTCTTCCACGGGCTCGTGGGCGGACAGTCGCTCTGGCTGGGCAACCCCGCGGTGGACCTCTACACCACCTACTCCCCCTACATGCGCGAGGCGCTCATCAGCCTGCTGACACTGCCCGACGTGCAGCGTCGCACCTGCCTGGATCCATCCGGCTTCGACAAGGTCGTGGACTTCCACGCGGGGCTCCCCTGCGTCGCCAGCGCCTCCGGTGACGCCCGCATGCAGGGTTCGCAGCTCCCGTCCCAGGTCCAGGAGGCGCTCGACGCGGGTGACGTGCTGGGCCACGCGTTGCAGCCCCGCAAGCCGGACTGGTACGCCGTCCTCAACATCCTCGTGCACCTCAACCTGCAAACGCGGGAGGCGAACGGGCCGCGCTACCGGCTCATCGTCGACGCCGAGGACTTCGCGCTCATCGACTACTCGTACACGCACGGCTTCCCGTTCGACGTGAGCGCCGCCCGGTCCATGCTGGACGCGATGGGGTTCAAGCTCTCCGACCTCCTCATCCCGGTGCGCTTCCTCAACCAGGCCGCGCTCTTCAAGCTCTTCTCGCTCACGAAGTTCGGGCTGTCCTTCAACGTCTACCCGGAGCCCTTCGGCTTCTATCCGCTGGAGTCCGTGTACCAGGGGTGCCCGGTCTACACGAACGGCATTGGAAACAACCGCTTCAGCGTGCCGCCGGATCACGGCATCCGCGTCTTCGACAACGTGGACATGGCCTTCGGGGATCCGTTCTCCTTCCAGGAGGTCGCCAACGCCATCTTGGAGGACGTCCGCTCGCGCGGCCGCGTCACCCAGGAGTGCGCGCGGGGCCGCGACTTCATCGCGCGCAACTACGACCGGGACAGCTTCACGCGTACCTGGCGCAAGGCCCTGGCGCACCTGGACGCGCCGCGGCCGGCGCCCCGGCCCTTCGAGTCGCTGCGCGTGAAGATGAGCCCCATGGTGCGCCGCCTGGAGGAGGAGACAGGGCGCGTCGTCAGCGACTTCGAGCGGCAGACGCTCGAGCCCCGCGAGCTGGCCATCCTCAAGGCCTCGCGGGAGCGCTCCATGGGCCAGGTGCTCAGCGACATGAATGAGTCCGACCAGGCGCTGCTGCAAGGCCTGTTCTCCCGGGGCGTGTTGACGCTGCGTCCCGACGGCCACGTCTCCGGCTGACCCCAGGGCGAGTCACAGGGCGGCGGGCCCCGCCCATCCTCCCGGGGCCATGCCACGCCACCGTATGCCGAGCCAGAGTTGGGCGCGTACCGAGTCCGTCAAAGCGTGTCGGTGGCCCCCATGGGGCCCACCTGGCCACGGCCCGAGTCCGTGACAAGCCACCTCTTCTTGCGGTGCGTCAATGCCATGCGGCACTGCGCTTACACCGGGAGAATTGATTGGCAGGAAGTGCTGCTGATACTCCCAGTGTGCCTCCCTCGAACCGGAAAGGTACACTGCATGCCGCGTCGCTCCCGGATTGTCTCACGGTATTGGTTCTCACCCTGGCTCGCTGCCACGTCGCTCGCGCTGGCCTGCGGGCCCGTCACCGACGAGCCGCCCGCGCCCGTGGAGGCGGCGCCCGCGGAGGTGGCCCAGCCGCTCGCGGTGGGCGGCTTCGCGGAGATGCACCACCACATGTTCGCCGAGGAGGCGTTCGGCGGTGGGTGGTTCCATGGCAGCCACACCGGCACGCTCGTGAGCTGTGACGGCGGCATGCCGGAGAGTGACCACGCGCGTGTCCGCATGGACCTGCGCGACATGCTCAACCTCTGTCCCAACGCCGGCAGCGTGAACCTGAGCGGCATCCCCATCCTGTCGGACGTCTTCGGCGTGGGCGGCGCGGTGGCCTCGGAGGTCATCGGTCAGATCGAGGGCACGCAAGGGGACACCGGCCTGCACCTGGGCCGCAAGGAGACGCCCACCCAGTGGCCGCGCTGGGACACCATCGCGCATCAGCAGGCCTGGGAGGGCTGGCTCAACAAGGCCCATCAGGGCGGCATGTCCCTGGTCATGGTGTCGCTCGTCAGCAACGAGTTCCTCTGCAAGGCGCTGCCGTACCAGAACCTCAAGCGCCCCTGCGACGAGATGATGGACGTGGACGTCCAGCTCCAGATGGCCCGCGACTTCGACGCGCGCACGGACTGGGCGGAGATCGCCCTGACGCCCGCGGATGCGCGGCGGATCATCTCGCAGGGCAAGCTCGCCATGGTGCTCTCCATCGAGTCCAGCAAGCTCTTTGGCACCAAGGACTGGCGCGCGGAGTTGAACCGCGTCTATTCGCTGGGCGTGCGCTCGCTGCAGCCCGTGCACCAGCTGGACAACCGCTTTGGCGGCGCGGCCCCGCATAACGCCATCTTCCAGGTCGCCCAGTTCCTGGAGAACTGTCACATCGACACGGACTGCGGCATCACCGGCAACGGCTTCACGCTCGGCTTCGACGTGGACGCCAACTGCAAGAACACCAAGGGCCTCACCGCTGACGGCAAGGCGCTGGTCCAGGAGATGATGAACAAGGGGATGCTCATCGACATGGCCCACATGTCCGAGAAGAGCGTGCAGGACGCGTATGCCCTGTCCCAGGCCCGGACCTACTACCCGCTGTTCATCTCCCACGGCCACTTCCGCGAGGTGATGAACCCGGACCTCGCCGCCAACGAGAAGACGACCCCGTCGTGGGTCATCCGCTACGTGCGCCAGACGGGCGGCATGTTCGGCCTGCGCACCGCGCACGACGAGACGCGCGACTACACCCGCACGCCGGTGGCCAACACCTGCCAGGGCTCCACGCGCTCGCTCGCGCAGGCGTATGAGTTCGGCCGCCAGGGCCTCAAGGTCAACATGGGCTTCGGCGCGGACCTCAACGGCTTCATCCAGCAGACGCGCCCGCGCTTCGGCGACTTCGGCGCGTGCTCCGCGGGCTTCCATGCGGAGGCGGACGCGCAGGAGGAACAGCAGCGCGTCTCCGGTCCGCCGCCGCTGGGCACGGACTTCGACGTGTACGGCCTGGCCCACGTGGGCCTGCTGCCGGACGTGGTGAAGGACCTGAAGCAGCTGGGCGTCAACACCGCGGGCCTGGAGGGCTCCGCGGAGAAGTTCATCCAGATGTGGGAGCGCGCCAACAGCACCCGCACCGGCATGGCGGACGCGGCCAACGACATCGACACGGGCGGCGTGGCGGCCTACGTCCCCAAGGCCACCCGTGAGGCGGCGTACCCGAAGATCTGCGGCAAGGCCTACGCCCCCAGCACCAAGCTGGTGTCGGAGACGTGCCGCTTCGCCGCGGAGTGCAAGTCCAACCTGTGCAGCGCGATGGACGACTGCGGCAACATCCCGGGCGTCTGCACCTGCTCCACGGACTCGCACTGCGCCGCGAACCAGTTCTGCGGCTGGGGCACCAACGACGGCAAGTGCGTGAACAAGCGGGCCAAGGGTTCGCTGTGCTCGTCCGGCCGGGAGTGCCAGTCCGGCAAGTGCTCGTGGCTGATGTGCACGTAGGCCGCCCGCAATGAAACGGCCCCCGGCGTCCGCGAGGACGCCGGGGGCTGGAAGAGGTTCAACGCCGTCTCACTGGACGGCGCGGAGCGCGGGCTGATCTTCCGTCAGCGACGTCAGGAGCCGCTCACCCTCGTGCTCGTCGATGGGAACGAAGCGGCCGAGGTCGGACCGGTAGGCGTGCACCTGTGCCGCCCCGATGTCGAACCACCAGCCGTGCAGCCGCAGCGTTCCCGCCGCGAGCCGGTCCCGCACGATGGGGTAGGTCTTCAGATGCTCCAGCTGGGCGAGGACGTTCAGCTGGGAGAGGCGATCCGCCTCCGGCAGCCCCGCGCCCACCTGGGTGTCTTCCCGCAGCGACTTGAGCGACGGCGCTCCGTGCCCCAGCCACTGTCCGAGGTTCGGCGCGCCTTCAATGGCGCCTCCGGCCAGGAGCGCCTTCATCGCGCCGCAGCTGGAGTGTCCGCAGACCACGACGTCCTCGATGGGCAGGAAGCCCAGGGAGAACTCGATCGCCGCCGCCTCCGAGCGGTCCGCCGGGGTCTGTCCGTCGCGCGCGGCCGGCGGAACGAGGTTGCCCACGTTGCGCACGGTGAAGAGGTCACCGGGGTCCGTGGAGACGAGCAGGTTGGGCACCACGCGGCTGTCCGAGCAGCTGATGAAGAGGCAGTCCGGAGACTGGCCCTTCGCGAGCCTCGCGAAGGTCGCACGGTACGAGGGCAGGGTGTGACGCTGGAAGTCGAGCAGACCGCGGATGAGCTTCTTCACTGAACACCTCCGGAAGCGAGAGACGAAACGTGGACGGGGGATGAACGGGCCGGAGCTTCAACGGGCGCCGCGCGCGCACGGCGCCGGCTCCAGATGTCCTCGAGCGGCTCCATGGTCACGGTGCCGCCCGTCTTGCGGTGCGTGTCGGCCCAGCTCTCGAGCGCCTCGAAGCCGGAGTGGTCGAGCGTGTTCACCGCCACGTCCACCTCCACCCTGGAGCCCGAGGGAATCTTCGCGAGCGCCGTCGACAGCTTCGGCACTCCGACGAACGTCAACGCACCGCTGATGCAGACCTGGTGAACGCCATTGGCGGCGTGGGTCTCCACGCGCACCTGGCCGAGCTGCCACAGGAGCCGGAGGATGGCCGCGCCGAGTCCGAGGCCGATGCCCGCGAGCAGGTTGATGCCCACCACACCGGCAACGGTGATGAGGTAGACCGGCAGCTCGCCCCGGTGCCGCAGCTCGCGGATGTGGGCGAGGTTCACGAGCTTCAGGCCCACGTGCACGAGCAGGCCGGCGAGCACCGTCAGGGGCACGTAGGCCGCGAGGCTCCCCAGGAGGGTCACGAAGGCCAGCATCCACACCGCGTGCATCACCGCCGACCACCGCGTCTTCGCGCCGGCATTGATGTTCGCCGCGCTGCGCACGATGACGCCGGTGATGGGCAGACCGCCGAGCAGACCGGAGACGGTGTTCGCCACGCCCTGCGCGAGCAGCTCGCGATCGAGGTTCGCCCGCGGGCCCGTATGCAGCTTGTCGGTCGCCACCGCGCTCAAGAGCGACTCGGCGCTCGCCACGAGGGCGAGGGACAGCACGGCCACGAAGAAGGCGCCCCACATGGAGCCTTCGGGAAGGGACGGCAGCTTGATGGCGGAGAACGCATCCGCGGCCAGCTGCACCCGGGCCACCTTCGCGTTCAACACCGCCGCGACCGCGGTCCCGGCCACGACCGCCACCAGCGGGCCCGGGACCTTCTTCAGCCGCCCGTTCGGCAGGAGGTTCCACGCGATGAGGATCCCCAGCGTGAGGAGCCCCAGCAGCGTGGCCGGTCCATGCAGGTCGAGGATCTGCCCGGGCAGCTCCCGGATGTTGTTCCAGGCATTGCTCTGCGGCGAGCCGCCCAGGACGATGTGGATCTGTCCCAGCACGATGAGAATGCCGATGCCCGCGAGCATTCCGTGAATCACCGCCGGCGAGATGGCCAGCGCCGAACGCGCCACCTTCAGCCCGCCGAGCGCCACCTGCACGAGCCCCGCCGCGGCCACCGCCGCGCACGTCACGGCGAAGCCCAGCTCCTGGATGAAGCCGAAGACCATCACCGCGAGGCCCGCCGCGGGGCCGCTCACCAGCAGCGGCACACCCCCGATGAGGCCCACCACGAGGCCGCCGACGATGCCGGCGATGAGCCCCGCCATGATGGGCGCTCCAGAGGCGAGCGCGATGCCCATGCAGAGGGGCAGGGCCACCAGGAACACCACCAGCGAAGCCGGCAAATCCGAGGCGAGCACCTCCTTCAAGGAAGGCCTCGTCTCCGCAGCTTTTCCACCCAATGTCATTGCTTGCGCTCCCCTGTCACCTGCCGGGCCGCACAACGGCTCGACGTGACAGGGGGGCTCTACGCAAGCCTCGTGCCGGTCCGTCGCGGACCCTTCCCGTCAGGCGCGGGGCGGAGGCAGGACCGGGCGATTCAAGAAACTTGAATCGTGCGGCTCAGGCGATGAACGAAACTTGAATCGCCTCACTCCGAGGGAGGGGTCTCCTCCAGGCGGCGGAGGAAGGTCGGGTAGGACAGGCCCAGTGCGCGGGCCGCCTCCACCCGCCTGCCTCCGAGCTGCTCGAGCACGTGCCGGACATAGAGCCGCTCCACTTCATCGAGCGTTCGGGGCGGGCCTGACACGGAGAAGGCGTTGGGGTCGGCCCAGGCCGGCGTGCCGCCCCCCTTGGAGAGGGCTTGCAGCTCGAGCGCGGGCCCGCCCTCGAGGACGAGCGCTCGCTCGAGGACATTGCGCAGCTCCCGGACATTGCCGGGGAAGGGGTAGCTGAGCAGGCGCTCCTCCGCGGCGGGTGAGAAGGGGATTGGCCGCCGGCCAAGCTCGGAACAGAGCTCCTGCACGAGCGTCCGGGCGAGCGGCAGGACATCCTCGCGGCGCTCGCGCAAAGGGGGCACGTCCACCCGGAACACGCCGAGCCGGAAGAGGAGGTCCTCGCGAAAGCGCCCGGCGCTGACCTCTGCTTCAAGGTCCTTGTTGGTGGCCGCCACGATGCGCGCGGTGCTCGTGAGCTCCGTCATCCCACCGAGCCGACGGAAGGCCCCCCTGTCGAGGAACGTGAGCAGCTTCGCCTGGAGCGCGAGCGGCAGCTCACCCACCTCGTCGAGGAAGAGCAGCCCATCGCTCGCGAGCTCCACGAGCCCGCGCCGCGCCGTCTTCGCATCCGTGAAGGCGCCGCGCTCGTGCCCGAAGAGTTCGCTCTCCATCATCGTGTCCGGGAGCGCGGCGCAGTTGATCTGCACGAAGGCCCCCTGCTTCTGGCGCAAGGCATGGAGGTGGCGGGCGAGCACGGCCTTCCCCGTCCCGGTCTCCCCGAGCAGCAGGACGGGACTTCGCGGCGTGGTGGCGATCCGCTCCAGCATCTGGAGCGTTCGCTGCATCGCCGGCGAGCGGGACTCCACCAGCCGGTGCCGTCCTTCGAGGACGCTCTCGGCCTGGCGCAGCCGTTCCTGGAGCTGGAGGTCGCTCGCCGCGCGGCGTGCGCGCATCACCAGGTCGTCGATCTCGACCGGTTTGCTCAGGTAGTCGCGAGCCCCCGCCCGGATGGCCTCGACAGCGCTCTCGATGTCGCCGTGCGCGGTCACCATCAGCACGATGGTCGCCGGAAGCTGGGCCCGCAGCTCGGGCAGGAAGACGAGCCCATCTCCATCCGGCAGCCTGCGGTCCAGCACGACGAGGTCCGGTGCCTCGGCGGCGAGCGCAGCGCGGGTCTCATGCAGCGAGCGAGCAACCCGCACGCGAAAACCCTCCTGGCTCAGCATGGAGGCCGCGAGCGAGGAGAAGGTCCTGTCGTCATCGACGAGCAGCAGGGAGGTGCTCATGAAGCCATTTTCTCGAGCGGAAGGCGGACCGTGAAGCGGCTGCCTCCGGGGACGCGGGTGTAGGAGACGCTTCCTCCATCATGCGCACGGATGGCCGTGCGCACCATCGGAAGTCCGAGCCCGACCCCCCTCGAGCGGCCCACCGCGAAGGGCTCCCACAGCCGCGGCTCGAAGGCCAGGGGCACTCCTCCCGCGTTGTCCTCCACGATGAACACCACCTCCGCGCCGTCGCGCAGGAGCCGGACCTCGACGCGAGGCGTGGGCTGCTGGCCCGTGTCACGGGCCACGGCGCCGGCTTCGACGGCGTTGCGCATGAGGTTGTCGACAGCGGAGACCAGCAGCGTCGGATCCCCCTTCACGAAGAGCCCCTCCTGCAGCGTGGTCTCGATGGCGACATCCGCTGCTTCTGGCAGGAGCTTCACGGCTTGGAGCGCGTCCTGGACGAGCAGGTGCATCTCGCATTCGCGCCGCTGGGTGGACTGGGGAGAGGCAAAGCTCAGCAATGAGCGCGCAAGGTGGCCGAGCCGGTCCGCCTGGGAGCGCAGCGCCTGGACCGGCAGCGTCGTTTCCCCTGCCTTCGCGCGAATCATGCTGAGCGCGGCCTGCATGCTGTTGAGCGCGTTCTTCACCTCGTGGGCGATGAGCGAGGAGGCCGTGCCGAGCGCCGCCATCGTCTCCTGGCGCCGCAGTTGCTCTTCGGCCGCCATCAGCGAACGGTAGGAGCGGCGCAGGAGCACCGTGAAGAGGAGGAGCACTCCACCGAGCAGCGCGGTGTGAAGGCCGAACTGGCCGAGGTAGCGGCGCTTGAGCAGCTCACGGTCCCGCGCCTCGTCCTCGAGCACGGCGAGCAGCATGCCGGTTCCGGGAACGAGCGCCGCCGCGCCGAGGAACCGCGTGCCTCCGAGCGTGACGGCCCCGGGCTCGTCCACCAGGGGGCGAAGGCGAGCGGCGAGCTCCGGCTGGCGCAGGAGCGGCGGGGGCGTCGCTGGGAGGAGGAGCCTGCCGCGCTCGCCGAGCAGGGCGACCATGGACTCGTTCGTCCCGCGATGGAGCGGGAGCAGCTCGTTCGCCGTCGCGAGCTCGCCCATGAGGAGGCCCACGACACGATCGTCGCGCACGACGGGGACCGCGACCGCGACGAGCCCTCCGCCTTCCTCGTCCAGCAATCCGACCGAAGCGACCCGCTCTCGCACCATCCGCCGGAACCACGTGCGTGACGTGAGCGGCGCGCGCCCGAGCGGCATGTTCGCCGGGTCGCTCCAGATGCGCTCGCCGTTCGCTGACACCAGCGCGACTCCCCCCGAAAAGAGGGACGTGTGGCTGAAGGCATTCTCGAGGAGCGCGAGCTCGGGGCCCGCGGCTCCATCCTCGGGTCTGAGCGAAGGGTGCTCCGCGAGCCGTTGCAGCTCCGAACGCAGCAGTCCGAGATGTGCGCCAATCGCCTGGGCCTGGACGCCCACGCGGTCCGACAGGTGGGCGAGGAGCTGGCCCTCCGCCATCTTCACGTCCTCCTGGTAGACCAGGAAGGGGCTGACGAAGGCGGCGCCCCAGAGGAGCATCAGCCCGACCACGGCGGAGCGGCCCGCTTTTCTCTGCGTGCGAAGAAGGTCGCCCGGAGGGGGCACGAGCGAGGGAAGGGGAGACGGGGCCTGGGACGGCGGCATGCGCCCATCATCAACCCATTTCGGCTCTCGCGGCAGCCGCTCGTGACGGTCGCGTGAAAAATCGCGCGGAGGAGGGGCGGGGGATCGCTCCCTCGCCCCTCGGTTCGACACAACCGCCTGCTAGCGCACCTGGAGGAAGGAGAACGACAGGCCCTGGTGCGTCGCCACCAGCTTGCCGCTCAGGTCCGTCAGCTCGCGGTAGTTCGTGGTCTTGCCTTCGTTGGTGAACTCGCTGAACACCGTGCGTCCATCGGCCTGGTACAGGAACGAGCTGCCCGTGCTGGCCGGCAGCGTGTCCACCAGCGTCGCGTTGGTACCGGCGGCCGGGTCGATCTTCCACCACTTCCAGGCCACGGCGCTCGCCAGGGTGCGCGCGACCGTGTCCGGCTGGACCGCGTAAGCGGTCTCATCCAGCACGCGCAGGTAGCCCGTGCCGTTGGGGCCCGCGAGCAGCGAGCCGGTGGCGCCGCCGTTCGTCAGCGTGCCCAGCTCCTTGAAGAACGTCGGATCGTAGGTGTTCGTCGCCGGGTCGAACTTCAGCAGGCAGGGCGTGGGCACGCTCGAGTTGGAGCCGGACACGCGCTTCTCCGCGGCGCCGTACGCCTCCGTCGCCAGGTACACCTTGCCGTCCGTGCCCACGATGCCGTCGCGCACGTAGCCGCAGCGATCATCCGTCACCACGACCGCGCTGTCGTTCGCGGTGTCCACCACGATGATGCCCGCCTTCTTGGTGACGGCGGCGCCCGCGCGCCAGCCCAGCGGCATCAGCACCTTGGTGCCCACGCGCAGCGGGTTGGAGGCGAAGGTCGTCGTGCTCCCGGAGAGGGTCATGTCCGGCAGCGAGATGCTGTTCGTCAGCGTCATGTCCTTCGGGTTCCAGATGATGATCTGCGAGTTGCGGCCATCGAAGTAGTAGGCCTTCGTGTCGGAGACGAACTGGAACTGGTTCTGGTACTCGCCAATGGTGGTGACGGCCTTGCCCGTGAAGCTGACCTCGCCCGCCTTCTCCAGCGTGTTGCGGGCCGTCACGTTGTAGCGGGTGACGGTGCCGCCGGCGCTGCTGGAGACGAAGATGGCGCCCGACTTCGGGATGCCGGAGCCCAGCGCGCGGCCGTTGATCTCCGTGGCGTTCGTCAGCGACAGCGGCGTGTTGGGGTCCAGCTTGTCCGTCAGGACGACGTAGCTCGTGGACGCGGTGTCGGTGCTCACCTGCGCGACGAAGGCGTAGAGCGACGTCTGCGTGCCCGCGTCGGTGTTGGTGCCCGCGTCCGGGGTGTTGTTGCCGTCATCGTCGTCGCTGCAGGCCGCCGCGAAGGCGAGGGAGAGCGCCAGCAGCAGACGCGCGGAGGTGCGGGAGAAGGGTGAAGGCTTCAAGGACTTCCCTTTCAGTGGGGGTGGGATGTGCTGCGAAAAACGGAAGCGCGGTGCTCAGCGCTCCAGCGTGAACTTGGCGGCGATGATCCGTCCGGGGCGCTGGACCCCGTAGAAGTCGTAGGTCCGGGCGTCGGTGAGGTTCTGGAAGTCCAGCGTCCAGCTCAGCCGCGTCGTCATGTCGCGAATCACGTAGGTGAGCGCCAGCGCGTGCGTGAGCTGCGAGTCGATGCGCAGCTTGGAGTCCTGGCTCCCCAGGCCCTCCCAGGCGAGCAGGAAGTCATCCACGTAGCGCGTGCGCCAGGTGACGAGCAGCTCGTCCTGGAAGCGCAGCAGGTCGCTCAGGCGCCCCTGGGCGCTGGCATTGACGGTGAGGTAGGGACGGTTGGGGATGCGCTGCCCGTTGAACCCGGCGAAGCGGCCTTCGGTGGCCGTGTTGCGCAGGTCCTGCCAGGTGGCATTGCCGTCCAGGCTCAGGTAGCGGCCCTGAGACGTCCACCCCGCGGAGCCGAGCACGCCCAGCGAGCGGGCCGCGATGACGTTCTCGTAGGTGAAGTAGCTGCCCCGCGTGGTGAGGAAGATGAGCTGCTCCGTCAGCCGCGCGAACCCGCCCACGTTGAGGCGGAGGCTTCCGGCGCGGCCAGGCTCGGACGCGTAGCCCAGCCCCAGGTTGAAGTTGTGGCTGGTCTCCGGCCGGAGCTCCAGGTTGTCCTCGATGAGCAGCCCGTCACCGAAGAGCTCGTCCGGGCGAGGCATCCGCGTGGCCCACTCGTAGGAGGCCTTGGCGCTGAGCCCGTTCGTGATGCGGAAGCGCAGGCTGTCGCCCACGCCCAGTTCGTGCGCGGCGCGGCCCAGGTCCATGAACTCCGCGCTGGCCAGGAGCTTCTGCGCCCGCACGTCCTGGAGGTAGTCCTTCACGAAGGCGATGTTCTGCAGCCGCCCGTCGAAGGCATCGAGCTGGTACTCCAGGCCCGTCACCAGCGACGTCACGCCGCGGGGCGCGGTGAGCGGATCCGGGCGGTTGTTCGCCTGGAGCCGGCGGTCCTCGCCCGTTCGCGCCACCCACGTGGGTGAGACCGCGAGCCGCAGCGTGTGCGCGCCGCCGGGCACGGGCGTCCAGGCGGCGTTGAGCCGCGCGAACGCGGTGTGCTGGTTGACGTAGCGCTCGGTGCCGCCCTGGGAGATCTCCCCTGGCTGGGGCAGGGTGACGAAGCAGCGGCCATACCAGTCATAGGCGCACGAGCCGATGTCCAGGAACCGGTTGCGGCGGAGCGTGTATCCGCCCACCGCGTCCACGCTCACGCCCGGGTCATGGTTCTGGGAGTAGCGCAGCGTGGCGCCCGCGGAGCCCTCGGCGGTGGTCACCTCGCCGTACGCGGACTGCATTTCGACGTCGTTCTGGACGTCGCGGCCGGCAGCGTTGACGAAGCCGCGCACGAGCAGGCGCCGGGCCCAGGGCTTGTCCACGAAGCCCGCCTCGACGCTGGCTCCGCCCGCGCGGTAGCCGTCGTGGAAGCGCCGCACCTCCACGGGGGTGAGCTTGCCCAGGTCGTTGGCCACCTCCACGTTGACGGGGTAGTTGTTGCGCGCGTCGTCGTAGAAGCCGTGCGCGCGCACCAGCAGGCCGGTGGACTCCTGGAGGTGGCGGGCGCTCGCGGTGAAGCGGTGCGTGTCGAAGGAGGCCAGCTCATAGGAGCCCGCCACGGCCGAGCCGCGCACGTCCTGGTCGGTGACCAGCTCCACCGCGCCACCCAGCACGTCCGCGCCGAAGCGGATGGGCACCACGCCCTGGTAGACCTCCATCTGCTGCACCAGGTTCACCGGCACGTTCGCCAGGCCCGGGCCGTAGCCCGCGAACTCCAGCGGGACGCCGTCGATGAAGAAGCGCACCTGATCGTCCGAAAGGCCCGCGATGGAGATGCGCGCGGTGCTGCCCAGGCCGCCGGTGCGGCGCACGTCCACGCCCTCCGCGCGCGACAGCGCGGTGCCCAGGTCGGCGGACTCCATGCTGGCCTGCTCCAACTCGATGACCTGGACGGCTTCGGCGGACTTGCGGCGGCGCTCGGCGCGCGTCTCGCCCACGCCGGTGACCTCGACGTCCTCCTGGTATTCGGCCGGGGCCTCATCTTGGGATGGGGCCGCGGTGGCCTTCGGCGCGCTCGACAGGGCGGGCGGGGGCGTGGCGGCCACGGCCTTGGAGCGGCCGGGGAGCTGGAAGACGTAGGTGTACGTGACGCGCGCGGGGGCCACGACACCGTTGCGCTTTGCGGGCGTGAAGCGGAACTGGAGCGCGGCGGTGCGCGCGGCCTCGTCGAAGCCGTGGCCCACGGGCTCCAGCACCTCCGCCTCTGTCACCACGCCCTGCGTGTCCACGCGCAATCGCAGGCGGACGTTCGCCTCCAACCGCGCACGCTCAGCCTCCTCCGGGTATCGCGCTTCCACCGTGTGGAGCAGCTTGGGCAGCTCGATGACAGGCCCCGCCGGAGCTGCCGCGGGGGCGGGAGGCGTGGCAGCGGGTTCCTCCGTCCGCGCCGTGCCCGCGTGCGCGAGTCCACCGCCACAGAGGGAGGACAGCAGGGCTGCGCCCACCCGGGACCGCCACCTGCGTCGCGCCGCAATCATGATTATGAAAATGGTTATCATTTTCAGTTGCGCGACGTTTAGCCGCACGTCGTCCGAGCTGTCAATGCTGCACGGCAATTCAGGCTGCGCGGTCCTGGGGCGCCCTGACGGTGGTGTGCAGGCCATCCGCGACGCGGAACGCGAGCTGGAGCGATTGAGCCGCGTTGAGGCGTGGATCGCAGTGCGTGTGGTACCGGTCGGAGAGGTCATCCTCGGAGACGTCCAGCGGACCGCCCAGGCACTCGGTGACGTCCTGGCCGGTCATCTCCAGGTGGAGGCCTCCGGGGTGGACGCCCTCGGCGGCGGCGACCTGGAGGAAGCCCATCACCTCCGCGAGGATTCGCTCCAGCGAGCGCGTCTTGTAGCCGTTGCTGGCCTTGTGCGTGTTGCCGTGCATCGGGTCGATGGACCAGACGACGGGGCTGCCGTGGCGCCGGGTGGTCTCCATCAGCCGGGGCAGGCGCGCGGCGACCTGATCCGAGCCGAAGCGCCCGATGAGCGTGAGCTTCCCCGGGATGCCCTGGGGGTTGAGCGTGTCGATGAGGCGCACCAGTTCGTCCGGCTCCATCGTGGGGCCGCACTTGAGTCCGATGGGGTTCTGGATGCCGCGCATGAACTCCACGTGGCCGCCTTCCAGCTGACGGGTGCGCTCGCCAATCCAGAGCATGTGCGCGGACGTGTCGTACCAGTCGCCCGTGGCCTCATCGAAGCGCGTCATCGCCTGCTCGACGTTGAGGAGCAGGGCTTCATGGCTGGTGAAGAAATCCACGGGGCGCACCGCGCCCTCGGACTCTGGCTGGTGTCCCAGGAGCCGGGTCAGGTCCGTGTAGCCCTCGCGCGCGAAGGCCCGCACCAGCTGCATCGTCTCCGCGGACTGGTGGTAGGCGCGCAGCAGGCGCAGCGGATCCGGCGTGCGCTCGCGGGCATCGAACTCCATGCCGTTGATGATGTCGCCGCGGTAGCTGGGCAGGGTGACTCCGTTGATGGTCTCCGTGGCGTTGGAGCGCGGCTTGGCGAACTGGCCCGCGATGCGGCCCACCTTCACCACCGGGCAGCCGCCCGCGAACGTGAGCACCCCCGCCATCTGCAGCAGCAGTTGGAAGGTGCCGCGCACGTTCGCCGCGGAGAACTCCTTGAAGCTCTCCGCGCAGTCGCCGCCCTGGAGCAGGAAGGCCTTGCCCTCGGCCACCTGGCCCAGGGCCCCTCGCAGGCGGCGGGTCTCTTCGGCGTGCACCAGCGGCGGCAGCGTTGCCAGCTCCGCCTCCACTTGCGCGAGGGCCGCGAGGTCGGGGTAGTCGTCGGGGATGTAGCGGACCGGCTTCGCCCGCCAGGACGTGGGGGACCAGGGGGGATTCGTCACGGGAGCGCCGTCACTTTCGCGGGCAGGATTCCCTGCGCGACGCAGGAGTCGAGGTATCGGTGGAGGAGCGTCCGGTCCGTGGGCGGGCAGCGGACGCCCGTGCCCTCCAGCGCGGCCAGGAGCCGTTCACAGCGGATGGGGCCCAGGCCAAAGGCCGGGGTGGAGTCCCCGCTGCGCAAGTCGAAGAACGCGAGCGTGGCGTCGTGGCCGCCGGAGCCCTTCGCCACGCGGTCGCGCCATTCAGGGACAGTGCACAGGTCCAGCGGATAGCCGTAGTCGCGCACCCAGCCGAACAGCTCGGACAGGCGCACCTCCGCGGTCGGCGTCACGTTGAACACCGCTCCCGGATGTGAATCACGGGCGAGCTGGACGATGGCGCGAGCGACGAAGTCCACCGGCGTCCACACCTCGCCCACGTCCAGGAGGGGCAGGGCGCGGACCGGCAGTCCTGCGAGCACGATGCGCCACACCAGGTCCTGTGTGTTGACGAGCGCGGTGTCCGGCGCACCCACCACACGGCCCAGGCGGTACACCGTCGCGGGCAGGCCGCGGTCGGAGGCCAGTTGCACCAGGCGCTCCGCGATCCACTTGCTCTGCTGGTATCCGTCGCGCAGGCCGGGATGAGCGGGGACGAAGGACTCCGGCACGTCCGGGGACAGGTTCGCCTGCGGCGCCACCGCCAACGTGGACACGTAGTGGAAGGGCTTGGGGCGGACGGCTGCGGCCAGCTTGAGCAGCTCGCGCGTGCCGCGCACGTTGACGCCCTGGAGGCTGCCGTACTCGCGCACGACGCTGACCACCGCGGCGTTGTGGATGATGGCGTCGCACTCGGCGGCGAGCCCGTGGAAGCGCGCGGCGTCCAGGCCCAGCAGGGGCTGGGACAGGTCCGCGGGCAGCGCGAGCACTCGCGCCTCCAGGCCGTCCGTGGAGAGCTGCTGTCCGGTCAGTGAAGAGCGCAGCCGCTCCATCGCCTGGGCTTCGTCCTTCGCGCGCACGGGACAGATGACGCGCGCGCCCGTCCGGGTGAGGAGCTGGTGCAGCAGGTGCGCGCCGACGAAGCCGGTGGCGCCCGTGAGGAGGACCTGACGGAAGCCCTGGCCCCGGCGCGGCAGCTCGCGCGCCCAGGCCTCGCCCGTGGTGGAGGGGACGATGTCCTCGCCCAGCTCCGAGTCCGCGACCATCGCGGGAGTGAGGCCGCCGGCCTCCGCGCCGCCCGAGCTTCCGCCCTCGAGCGCCTGCGCGAGACCGGACACGGTGGGGTGCTTGAAGACGGTGGCCACGGGGACGTCGCGGCCCACGGCGATTCCCAGGCGGTTGGCCACCTGGATGCTCTGGAGGGACTGGCCGCCCAGCTCGAAGAAGTCGTCCTGGAGTGACGTGGCGGCGCGGCCCAGCACCTGCTCCCAGACCTCCAGCACCGTACGCTCCATGGGCGTCGCGGAGGCGAGCAGCGCGGCGCTCTCATCCGGAGGCAGCGCGTTCTGGAGGGCCTTGCGATCGATCTTCCCGGTGCTGGTACGGGGCAGCCGCTCCGCGAAGGCGAAGGCGCCGGGCACCATGGGGGCGGGGAGCGCCGTGAGCAGGTGCTTGCGCAGCTCCGCGGGAGAGGGCGCGGGCGACGCCACCAGGTGCGCGCACAGCCGACGCGATCCACCCGGCAGCACCTGACCGACGACAGCGGCCTCACGGATACCGGGGTACTTCAGCAAGACGGTTTCAACTTCGCCCGGGTCGATGCGGTGGCCGCTGATCTTGAACTCGTCGTCCACGCGGCCCACGAACACCAGCTGGCCGTCGTCGCGCACGCGCACCTTGTCGCCGGTGCGGTAGGCACGGGGCGCTCCCTCCACCGCGTCCAGACGGGTGAAGCGGGCGGCGTCCAGCTCCGGACGGCTGAGGTAGCCGCGTGCGAGTGCTCCGCCCATAAGGCACAGCTCGCCCTCCTCGCCAGGTGTTGCCAGCCGGCCCTGCGGCGTGACGACCGCGGCGACAACGCCGGGGAGCGGACGGCCGATGGGGACCTCGTCACCGGAGGGCAGGGACTCCGGCCCCGCGACCTCGGCGACAGTGGCGACGACGGTGGCCTCGGTGGGGCCGTAGGTGTTGAGCAGGTGGACGCGGTCGCCCGCGACGTCCTTCCAGCGGGCGATGCGCTCCGGCAGCGCTGCCTCGCCGCCGATGATGACGGTGCGAAGGATGTCTGGCAGGCGGGCGGCGCCGGTGGACAGGCTGTAGGCCAGCTCGTGCCAGAAGGCCGTGGGCAGGTCGAGCAGGGTGATACCGGCCTCCGCGCACGCCTCCATCAAGCGCGGCACCGACTGGAGCATCTCGTCCGTGCGCAGCACCAGCCGTGCGCCCGCACACAGCGTGACGAAGATCTCCTCCACGCTTGCATCGAAGTGGAGTGGGGCGAACTGGAGGACGCGGTCCTCGGGGCCAACGCGGTAGCGCTGCGTCGCTCCCGCGACGAAGTGGGCCAGGGCCCCGTGAGTGATCTGCACCCCGTTGGGCTGGCCGGTGGAGCCGGACGTGTAGATGACGTAGGCGAGCCGGGCCTCAAGGCTCGACGCGGGCTCCGCATCGCGAGTGACGGACTGGCGGGCAGCCAGTTCCACCGTGGTGGATTCAGCGGACGTCGCCCGCGGGCTGGCGCTCTCGGTAGAGCCAGGCGCGGGGGTGTCGCGCTGTTCCAGTTGCTGTACGACAAGCAAGCCCGGCGCGGTCGGATCCAGGTCGGGCGTGGGGCGCTCGGACACGACCATCACGGCGGGGCGCGCATCCTGGAGGATGGACGCGTTGCGAGTGGCCGGGCCGGTCGGATCGATGGGCAGGTATCCCGCGCCCGCGAACAGGATGCCCAGGCTGGACACGATGGCGTCGATGCCCCGGGGCACCTTGACCGCGACCGCCGTGTCGGGCCGCACACCCGCTTCGCTCAAGCGCGACGCCAGGGCCCGGGATGCCGTCACCAGCTCGCGGTAGGTCATCGTCCAGCGGCCATGCTCCAGCGCGACCGCCTCCGGCCGCGCGTCGGCCTGGGCGTTGATGAGGTCCAGCACCGGGTGCATCGGAGGCACCGGCCCGCCATCCAGCACGGGACCCATCGCGCCTGAAGTAGAGCGCCGCGCCGGCTGCTCAGGCCGGGCGAGCAACGACTCCAAAAGCTGGAGGAACCCGCGCTGATGCTCCTCGAGCGTGGCCTCCGTGTAGCAGGCGGGGTTCGCGTCCAGGTCCACACGCAGCGCCGTTCCGCCGGAGCGCGCATGAAAGCCGAACGACAGGTCCTCCACCGGACCCGCGGAGATGTTGTGCGCCGTGCCGGGCACGCCCGCGAAGTCCAGGGCGTAGTCGAACGGCATGATGTTGACGACGGGACCGAAGAGCTTGCGCTGGCCACCGATGAGCCGCAGGTCGCGCCGGAGCTGTTCGTAGCGGTAGCGCAGGTGCGGACGCGCGGCCTTCATCTCCGCGGCGACGTCGCGGGCCAGCGCATCCAGTCCCGCATCCGGCCGCACGGCGATGCGCAGCGGGACGATGTTCATGGCCATGCACGGCACGCGTAGCGACGCGGAGCCCAGGCGGCCCATCACCGGCAGGCCCAGCACGGCCTCCGGTGCGCCGGTGCGCTGGTGCAGGTAGATGGCCGTGACGGCCATCACCAGGTCGGACCAGCTCACGCCCGCACGCTTCGCGCCGGCCATCAGCGCCGCCATCAACTCCGGCCGCAGGTGCTCCGAGCGACGCACGAAGCGCGACGACATGGGCGCAGCCTCCGCGAGCAGTGGGGGCGCGGGCGCGTCCTCGAAGCGCCCCACCCAGAAGTCGCGGTCCTTCCGGAACTGGGGTCCGTTCCGGTACGCGAGATCCTCATCCACCACGGGCCCCCACCGGCTGAACCCCGCCTGCGCGGTCCTGCCCGACACCTCCGCTGTGTAGAGCTCCGCCACCCGCCGCGCGAGCAGCGAGAAGCCATAGCCATCCATGGCGATGTGGTGGATGCGCTGGAACCAGAAGGACCGCTCTGGCCCCACGGTGAGCAGCGCCTGACTGAACAGCGGACCCGTGGCCAGGTCCACCGTGCGGCCCAGGTCCTTCCACATCCACTCCTGCGCGGCGGCCCACGGGTCGGCCTCGCCGCTCAGGTCCACGCGCTGGAGCGTCCAGTCCGTCCCCACGTCGATGCGTTGGGCCGGCCCGCCCTCGCCCGCGATGAAGCGCGAGTGCAGTGCGTCCGCGTCCGCGACCACCTCGCGGAGCGCGGACTCGAAGCGCACCGGATCGATGGCGCCCCGGAACTCGATGCATTCACCTGCGTTGTAGACGGGGCTCCGCGGATCCAGCTGTTGCCCCACCCAGATGCCGTGCTGGGCCGCGGTGAGCGGGCGGTTGTCCTGGGATGGGCGCATGACGGGGGAACTCCGAGGGGGAAGGGGTGCCGCCCCGAGGGCGGGTCAGGAAGCGCGAGCGCCAGGGGCCATCGCGACAGGCTGCTTCGCGGCGAGCAGCGCGTACCAGTCGGTGAGCGTGGGCTTCTCCGCGAGTTCGACGAAGGACACCTCCGTTCCGCCCTGACGCCAGCGCTCCACCAGGCTCATCAGCCGGATGGAATCCATGCCGCGCTCCAGCAGGTTGTCATCCTCACCAATCGCCGAAGCGGACTCCATCAACAGTTCCGCGACAGCCGCGCGAAGCTGCTCTCGGTCCACCGCCGGAGCGGCGGCCTGCACCGGCATGGCGTCGATCATCTGTTGCGTGGTGGTGACGAACGCGACGAGCTGCGATGCGTAGTCCAGCGCCATCCGGTGCTTCTCCAGCGAGAAGTCCGCCACCGCGTCCGCGACGAGGAAGGGACGGATCTCGCTCATGGAGCCGTCGCTGGCCGTCTGGAGGCACCCGATGTGCGCATAGATGCCGCAGATGATGAGTTGGTCGCGGCCCAGGTCTCGCATCAGGTCCATCAGGCGCGTGTTGCGGAACGCGCTGTATCGCCACTTGGTGAGGACGGTGTCGCCCTCGGCCGGGGTGAGCGCTTCGATGATCTGCTGCTTCGGGCCGGCGCGGACGCCCGGGCCCCAGAACTCCAGCTGCAGGCCGCGCTGCTCCGGCGTCTGGTCGCCGGGCTGCGCCGAGTAGACGACCGGGATGCCCAGCTTCACCGCGTGCTCGCGCAGGCGCTGGATGTTGGCCACCAGGTCCGTCACCGGTGACTGGCCCTGCGTGAAGGCGTCCACGAAGTAGCGCTGCATGTCGTGGATGAGCAGGACGCAGCGCTTGGGTTCCGGCGTCCAGGCGAGCTTGTTGCGCGGCAGGTCCGCCGCGCCGGGCATGGAATAGGGGGCAATGGCAGGCAGTGCCATGGAGTGCTCCTGTTTCAGGGAGAAGGAGTGGAGAGGGACTGGCGCAGGCTGTCGCGCAGCGCCTTCTTGCTGACCTTGCCGACGCCCGTCTGGGGGAAGGACGCGACGAACTCGATGCGGTCCGGGATCTTGAAGGACGCGAGTCCCCGCGAGCGCAGGAATGCATTGAGCGCGGACGGCGCGGGTGCTTCACCCCGCGGGATGACGACGGCGCAGGTGCGCTCGCCCAGGAACTTGTCGGGGATGGCCACGACCGCCGCGTCGCTGACGGAGGGGTGCGCGAGCAGATGGTTCTCCACCTCCTCCGCCGCGACCTTGTCGCCGCCCCGGTTGATCTGATCCTTCGCGCGCCCCTCCACCACGAGGTCGCCCTCGGGCGTCAGGCGCACCAGGTCGCCCGTGCGGTAGAAGCCATCCGGGGTGAAGGCCTTGGCGTTGTGCGCGTCCGCCTTGTAGTAGCCGCGGATGGTGTACGGCCCGCGTGTGAGCAGGTGCCCCGTCTCACCGGGCGGCACCGGCACGTCGTCGTCATCCACGACGCGCAGTTCGTCCGCATCCGACATGGGGCGGCCCTGCGTGGTGCCGATGCGCGTCTCCGGGTCGTCCAGCCGCGTGTAGTTCACCAGGCCCTCGGCCATGCCGAAGACCTGCTGGAGTCCACAGCCCAGCGTGGGGCGCACGCGCGCGGCGGCCTCGTCGCTCAGCCGGGCGCCGCCCACCTGGAGGACCTTCAGGCTGGACAGGTCATGCTTCTTCGCCAGCGACGAGTCCAGCCACACCATGGTCAGGGGCGGCACCAGCGCCGTGACGGTGACGCGCTCGCGCTCGATGAGCGGGAAGGCCACATCCGGGCTGGGATTGAGCGCCATGACCGCCGTGCCTCCCGCGTAGAACGTGCCCAGCACGCCCGGGGAGGACATCGGGAAGTTGTGCGCCGCCGGCAGCGCGCACAGGTAGACCGTCTCCGGGGTGAACCGGCACACGTCCACGCTGGCGCGCAGGCTGTAGATGTAGTCGTCGTGCGTGCGCGGAATCAGCTTGGGCACGCCGGTGCTGCCACCGGAGAGCTGGAAGAACGCCACGTCCGAAGGCGACGGGCCCTCCAGCGCCATGCGCTCCGAGGGCACGGAGGTGAGCGCGGTGTGGTGCCCCGCGTCGCCCAGCACCAGCACGTGCTTCAGCGTGGGCGTCGCGGCCTTCACCTGGTCCGCGAGTCCCCGGTAGTCGAAGCCGCCAAAGCGGTCCGGGATGACGTACGCCACGGCCTCGGTGAACTCGCAGAAGTAGCCGATCTCCGACGCGCGGTGCGCCGGCAGCGCGAACACCGGCAGCGCGCCCAGGCGGAACAGCGCGAAGATGACCTCGTAGAAGTCCGGCACGTTGGGCAGCTGCACCACCACGCGGTCGCGCGAGCGGATGCCCAGCCCGTGAAAGCCCGCGGCCATGCGATCCACGCGTGCGTCCAGCTCCGCGTACGTCCAGCGGTGCGCGCCGCCCACCAGCGCGACGCGCGTCCCGAACTCGCGGGCGCGGTCGCGCAGCAGCTGTCCGAAGGTCTCCCCGCGCCAGTAGCCGGCCTCTCGATAGCGTCGGGCGAAGTCCTCCGGGTACGGGGGGCAGCCGGGCAGGTGTTCCCGTGCGGTGCTCACGGCTGCACCTCGAGGCCCAGGCCCATGGCCTGGAGCATGGTGCGGAACTTGGCCTCGGTCTCCGCGAGCTCCGCTTCCGGCGTGGAGCCCACCACGATGCCCGCGCCCGCGAACAGCCGCAGGGTGCGCTCGTCCGCCTCCGCGCAGCGGATCGTCACGGCCCACTGGCCGTCGCCGTTCGCGTCGCACCAGCCCACGGTGCCTGTGTAGTAGCCGCGGTGGAACGGCTCGATGTTCCCGATGGCCTCGTGCGCGAGCGCCGTCGGGTGGCCGCACACCGCCGGGGTGGGGTGCATGGCCAGCGCCAGCGTCAGCGACGTGATGGACGGGTCCTTCAGCTCGCCGGTGATGCGGCTGGACAGGTGCCACATCGTCTGGGTGCTCACGAGCGACGGCAGCTTGGGCACGTCCAGCGTCTTGCAGAAGGGCCGCAGCGCCTCCGCCACCGCGTCGATGACGACCGCGTGCTCGTGCAAATCCTTGGGGGACGCCATCAGGCGCGTGGCCCGGGCGTTGTCCTCCACCGGATCCGCGCTGCGCGCCGCGGAGCCCGCCAGCGGATTGGCCAGGACCTGGAGACCGGAGCGCGCCACCAGCAGCTCCGGGCTCGCGCCGATGAGCGTGCGCCGTCCCGCGCCCGGGGCCGCGTCCGCGTGCTGCGGCAGGTCCACCGCGAAGGTGTACCCATGCGGGTTGCGCCGGGCCAGGTTGTGCAGCAGCTGCCGCAGGTCCACGGGCGCCGCCGTGTCCACGTGCAGCGACCGCGACAGCACGACCTTCCGCAGCGGGCCCTCCCGCATGAGCTTCAGCGCGGCCGCCACGCCGTCCTTGTACTCGGAGGGCTCCGGCACGGGCCGCAGCGCGTACGGGCCGGCCAGGGGAGACCGCGCGGCGGAGGCACCGTCGAACACCACCGGCCCCGCGCGCTGAAGGGTCACTGGCACCACGAGGTGCGCGGCCACCTTGCCGTCGAACGGCACCGCGCCCACCGCCACGGGGATGTCATGCGCCGCGTCCCGCGAGGCATCGAGCACCGCGGCCACGCGCTCCGGCAGGCCGTCCAGCGAGCTCGCCCCGCCCGCGTCCGGCACCGTGGCGAACACGCCGCGCGCGAGCATGGTGCGCTTGGGGGACGCGAAGAAGAACGACCCCGCGTCGTAGTCGCCCAGCAGCCGCGCCGCGAGCGCCTCCTGCTCCGGCTCCCGCGCTATGGCTCCCGCGCCCACCGTCCGTGCGTCTGGCTGGCGCTCAATGATTTTGGTTTCAGGAATCATTCTCAACTCTGGGCGATGGGGGGACGGATGGGCATCCATCCCAGGAGGGAACTCAGTGGGGGGCTGACGTCGCGGGCGCGCTAGACGCCCAGCGTGGCGCCGCCGTCGATACGCAGGTCGTGCATCGTGATGTGCCGGGCCTGGTCGGAAGCGAGGAACACCACCGCGTCCGCGATGTCCTCCGGCGTGGCGATCCGGCGCAGCGGGATGCCGGTGCGGTAGCCGTCCAGCGAGCCCTGGATGACGCGCTCGCGGCCGGACTCATCCGTCCACATGCCCCGCTGCATGGCGGTGTCGGTGGAGCCGGGAGACACGATGTTGCAGCGGATGCCGTGCTGGGCCAGCTCCAATCCCAGACACTTGGTGAACATGGTGGAGGCGGCCTTGGAGGCCGCATAGGCAGCCATCTCCATGCGCGGCACGCCCGCCGCGTTGGAGCCCACCGTCACGATGGCGCCGGAGCGGCGCGGCACCATGTGCCTGGCCACCGCGCGTGAGACATGGAACACGCCGTGGGTGTTGACCGCGAAGGTGGACATCCAGTCCGCGTCGCTCTGCGTGAGCACGGAGCCCATGCGCAGGATGCCGGCCACGTTGGCCAGCACCTGGATGGGGCCCAGCTTCGCTTCGATGGACGCGATGGCATCCTCGATGCCGTCCTTGTCGCGCACGTCCACCGGGAACGCGGTGGCCTTCAGGCCCTGCTGGCGCAGCTCCGCCACCAGCAGCTCCAATCCCGAGGCGTTCTGGTCGAACGCCGCGACGGGCATGGTGCGCGCCAGCTTGCGCGCCACCGCCGCGCCAATGCCTTGCGCGGCGCCCGTCACCACCGCGTGTCCCGTCGTCGATGACATCCACCGCTCGCCTGGATTGTTTGAATGAAAATGAGAACCATTCTCATTTGCTGGCCGGGAAGTGCCATGGCCGTGAATTCCTGTCAAGGTGGCTGATGCATGGACCCGCCCGCTGTCTGGCTTCACGGACGGTGCTTGAGAGATTGTTTCAACTCAGGCGGCACTGGCCCTGGCGCGCGCGGCCGTCTCGCGGAGCACCTCGCCGGCGGCGGCGATGGTGTGATCGATCTGCTCCACGGTGTGCACCGCGCTGATGAAGTTCAGGTCACGGCGGAGGATGACGCCCCGGCGGGCCATGCCGGCCTGGAAGGGGATCATCTTCTCGATGTGCTCGGGGATGACCTTGCTGAAGCGGAAGAAGGGCACGGCGTCGTAGCCGACCACCTCCAGGGTGGAGCCCGTCTCGCGCGCGTGGGCGTTGACGCCGTCGCGCAGGCGGCGGCCCATGGCGGCGATGTGCTCGACGTGGTTGGTGCGGCGGTACTCGTTGATGACCGCCTCGCACACGGACAGGGAGAGCATCTCGCCGCCGAAGGTGGTGGACACCTGCAGCTCGCTCAGGCGGGAGAGGTACTTCTCCGGGCCCGCGATGGCGGACAGGGGCATGCCCGCGGCGATGCCTTTGGACAGGGTGACGAAGTCCGCGCGCACGTCGAAGAACTGCTGCGCGCCGCCCAGGGCCAGGCGGAAGCCGGTGACGACCTCATCCAGGACGAACATCACGCCGTGCTTCGCGCAGGTCTCCTTCACCTGGAGGAGGAACTCGCGGGTGACGGTGCGGTTGTACGGGATGGCCAGCAGCACGCAGGCCAGCTGGGCGCCGTGCTTCTCGATGTGCTCGATGAGCGCGGGCTCGTCCGGGGGCGTGAAGAGCGGCAGGCGGGTGGTGAGCTTCGCCACCGTCGGGGGCACGCCCGGGGTGTCGTACATGAAGTGGTCGTGCCAGCCGTTGTAGCCCACGGTGACGATGTGTTCGCGGCCGGTGAGGTGGCGCGACAGGCGCACGGCGGCGGAGGTGGCGTCCGCGCCCGTCTTGAAGAAGCGGGCCATCTCCGCTCCCGGGATCACCTCCACCAGCGCCTTCACGGAGGAGACCTCCACCGGCGTGGGCAGCGAGTGGATGATGCCTTCCGCCAGGTGCTTGCGGATGGTCTCCGCGACGGCCGGGTGGTTGTGGCCGAGCATGTTGGCGCCCAGCGCCTGGATGTAGTCGATGTACTCCTGACCGTCCGCGTCCTCCACCAGCGCGCCCTGTCCCCTGGTGAGGAACACAGGGAAGGCGCCGGGGGCGAAGTGGTCCGGCTTCTTCATCATCGTCTGGGTGACGCCGGGGACCCACTTGCGGGCCTCGGCGAGCAGCTCGTTGGAGCGCTCCAGCTTGAGTTCACCCACGATGGGGCGGGGCAGGGACGGGTGACGCGGTGCTGTCTGGGACATGGAAGGGTCCTGGTGAGGGTGAAGCGGAGGTCAGGGGGCAGGCGTGGCGTCCAGCCGCACGGCGCGGCCCACGTAGGTCCACAAGAGCCCGAGCGCGAGCGCGGAGATGGCCACCGCCGCCCAGCCCAATTGCGCGAAGCCGATGAGCGAGCCATCCGGCGCGGTGGTGAGCAGCAGGCCCCCCATCCACGCGGCGAGCCCGGAGGCGCCATCGCTGGCGGCCATGTTGACCGCGAGGTAGCGGCCCCGGAGGGCTGGCGGCACCTGCGACGCGACCAGGGCCATGGTGGGGATGGCGCGGCCGGAGGTGAGCGTCATGAAGAACACGAAGACGACGGCCACCACCGGCAGCGGAGATGGCGGCAGGTGGGTGAAGAGCAGGTGCGGCGCCATGGTGGCGAGGAGCAGCAAGGCCAGTGCCCGCGCGGGGCCCACGCGGTCCGCCACGCGGCCAATCCAGCGCGAGCTCACGAAGGTGGCCGCGCCGCCCGCCAGGTACACCCAAGGCAGGTCCGTGAGCGCAAGGCCCACGTTGCCCACCATGAAGGCGCCCAGGTAGGGGATAAGCAGGAAGCTGGCGAAGACCACCGTGAAGGTGAGGGCCCAGCCCAGCGCCAGCCGGGGCGTGAAGCCCGCAGCGGGTGAAGTGGCGCCGGACGCCTGGGCCAGGTGCCCGTCCACGCGATGCAGGAAGCGCAGGAGCAGCAGCCACACGATGCTCGCGAGTCCCGCGAGAACGATGAACGGCGAGCGCCACCCGCCAATGTTCGCGAGCCCCAGGCCCAGCGGCACGCCCGCCACCGCGGACAGTGCATAGGCCGTCATCACGGTGCCGATGGCCTGGCCCCGGCGCTCCGCGGGCACGGTGTCGCTGACGATGGCGATGACGACGGCGCCCATCAGCCCCGCGCAGCCGCCAGCGACGATGCGCGCGATGAGCAGGCCGGTGGTCCCGGTGGCCGCGCCGCACAGGAGCGTGGCGGCGATGAAGCCCGCGTAGAGCAGCAGCAGCGTCCGCTTGCGCTCCAGGCGATCCAGCCAGAACACCCCCATCACGCCCATGGCCGCGGACGCGAGCGTGTACGCGGACACCAGCGCTCCGAAGCGCGTCGCCGTCAGCGCCAGCCGCTGCATCAGCAGCGGCCCCAGCGGCATCAGCATCATGAAGTCGACGACGTGGGTGAACTGCACCGCCGCGAGGAGCCACAGCAGCGCGCGCTCGTGCGAGGCAGGGGATGGAGCACTCAAGACAGTCACCTGAATCCAGAGACACGACGACCCAGGCCCGGTCCGGCAACGCAAGACAAGGCTCCGCCGGGACCCGGCGCGTTTCACGCGGGGTCAGCGTCGTTTTGTTGTAACTTAGCGAATGATAATGAGAATCAACATCATAAAATTTCCGGAGTCAAATGGGAAATCGGGTTCTGTGACCCAAACGTCTCCCGGCGGGCTCGCGGCGTTCGTCCGGCTTGACGGGTTGCAGGTGGGACGAAAGGGTGGATGTCGAGCGCAGTCCATCCGCCGTTCGTTTCCATCCAAGGAGTCGCTGGTGAAGAAGCTCGTCAATGCGCCGCGCGCGGTGGTCCAGGAGATGTTGGAGGGGTTGGTGGCGCTGGCGCCGGGCCAGGCGTTGCTGGAGGGCGAGACGGTGGTGGTGCGCTCGGACGTGCCGGCGGCGCTGGGCGCGCGGAAGGTGGCGGTGTTGTCGGGTGGGGGCAGCGGGCACGAGCCGGCGCATGCGGGCTACGTGGGGACGGGGATGCTGCACGCGGCGGTGGCGGGGGATGTGTTCACGTCGCCCAGCACGGACGCGGTGCTGGCGGCGATCCGCGCGGTGGCGGGGACGGCGGGGGCGCTGCTCATCGTGAAGAACTACACGGGGGACCGGCTCAACTTCGGGCTCGCGGCGGAGCTGGCGCGGGCGGAGGGGATTCCCACGGAAGTGGTGGTGGTGGCGGACGACGTGGCGCTGCGCGACACGGTGGAGCCCGAGCGGCGCCGGGGCATCGCCGGCGTGGTGCTGGTGCACAAGGTCGCGGGCGCTGCTGCGGCGGCGGGCGCGTCGCTGGCGGAGGTGGCGCGCGAAGCCTCGGAGGCGGCGGCGGCGCTGGGCAGCATGGGCGTGGCGCTGGGGCCGTGCACGGTGCCGGCGGCGGGCAGGCCGGGCTTCACCTTGGGGGAGGGCGAGGTGGAGTTGGGGTTGGGCATCCACGGCGAGCAGGGCGTGCGCCGGGTGGCGTTGCAGCCCGCGGATGTGTTGGTGGACACGTTGCTGTCGGCCATCGTGGAGGACCGGAAGGTGGTCCGGGGTGACCGCGTGGCGTTGATGGTGAACGGGCTGGGAGGCACTCCGCCCATGGAGCTGGCCATCATGACGCGCCGGGCGCTGGCGTTCCTGGTGGAGAGGGGCGTGAAGGTGGAGCGTGCATGGCAGGGCACGTTCCTGTCGGCGCTGGAGATGCCGGGGTGTTCGCTGACGGTGTTGAAGGTGGATGACGCGCGGCTCGCGCGGTTGGACGCGCCGACGGAGGCGCCGGCATGGCCGGGACGTGGGCAGGTGGTGATGCAGCGGCGGGTGGTGTCCGCGCGCGGCGCGCTGCCGACAGTGGAGGGGCATCCGAAGCCGCAGCCGGTGATGGCGCAGGTGCGCGCGGCGGCGCTGGCGGTGGCGGATGCATGGGACGCGGCGGAGGCCCGGCTGACGGAGTTGGACAGCAAGGCGGGGGATGGAGATCTGGGCTTGAGCCTGGCGCGCGGCGCGGCGGCGATCCGCGCGTTGCCGGAGCAGGCGTGGGCGACGCCGTCCGGTGCGTTGACGGAGCTGGGGCAGGCGATGCGCCGGAGTATTGGTGGCAGCTCCGGTCCGTTCTACGCGACGGCGCTGCTGCGGGCAGCGCGATTCCTGGCGCACAAACCGGCGGACGCGCTGGCCTGGGCGAAGGCGTTCGAGGCGGGCGTGGAGGCAGTGTCTGAGCTGGGCGGGGCGAAGCCTGGGGACCGGACGATGGTGGATGCGCTGCACCCGGCGGCGACGGTGCTCGTGCGAGTCGTGCGTGAGGGAAGGACGCTGGGGGAGGCGTGGGCAGAGGCGACGCGTGCCGCGGAGCAGGGGGCGGAGGCGACCGCCAGTATGTCCCCGCGACTGGGCCGGGCCAGCTACCTGGGCGACCGCGCGAAGGGTGTTCCCGACGCGGGCGCAGTGGCGGTGGTCATCTGGATGAAGGCGCTGGCTGGGCGCGGGAGTTGACGCGGATCAGGCCTCGTCGTCTGGCAGGAGGGGCATTCCTGCTGGATGATGCATGGTCTCCCTCCCAGCCTACGCGGGAAGCCGGGCGTCCGGTTGCGGTGCAGGGACTGCCCGACGGGTGGGCCGGCGGGCCGGAAGAACGTCGATGAGGGATTGCGCTTCCTCCCAGCCCACACTGGGTAGGAGGACGTGCGAACCCGCCACGTCGATGCGCACGTGCCCGATACCGTAGCCCCGCTCCAGCGGGCCCTGTCTCGCGCGCACGGACTGGATGCGCGAGCGCTGCACCACCGTCGTGCGCCTGCGCCAGAACCCCTGGCGCACGACCACCAGCGTGTCCGTGACGGTCCATCCCTGGAAGCGCCAGTCGAACCATGCTCCCAGCAACTGCGCGGGCAGCAGGAGCCACGCCACCGCGCCCCAGGCTCCCAAGAACCAGGTCGTGGGCGCCGCCATCAGGACGCTCAGGCCCACCGCGCGGATCCGTGCTCGCAGGAGCGCCTTGGGATGTGCCCGCTGGAAGGGCAGGGTGGAGTGGGCGTCGGGCAGCTCCGGCACGAACTCCCGTAGCAGCTCCGGCATGCGCGCCGTGGGCACCACCGGCACCAGGAGCTCTGCCCGGTCCGATGCCTCCTTGCCCGTGCGCACTCCCGCTGTCTCCACCTCCACCGAACCAAAACCCAGCGTGCGGCGCAGGAGCGGTTCATCCAGCACCACCTGTTGGATGCGCGCCCTCCGCACCGTCACCTGTCGGCGTGTGATGAGCCCTCCCGCCGATCGCAGGTGCGTGCCCGTGTCCACCAGCCGGAAGCCGTGGAACTGCAACACCGCTCGCGCTCCGCTCACCAGCCACAGGCCGAACAGCCCCGCGAGCGCCGCCACCGTCGCGGCCAGCCAGCCCATGCCTGGCGCCGCCACCGCGTCCCAGTGTGCCTCCATCCACGGCAGCAACAGCTTGTGGAAGGTCTCGATGATTTCGTGCATCGCGCCCATCACGACCGCGATCACACCCACGCCCAGCGCGGTCGCGCCGTAGAGCAGCAGGCCTCCCAGACTTGCTTCGGAGAGGACGCGTTCCTCCGGGACCACTGCGCCGGGCAGGGCCGCCGGGCCTTCGCCTCGTAGCGCTTGGAGCGCCTGGATCAACGCCTGCGCATCCTCCGGTGTCAGGCCGCGCAGATGGCCGTCCGCCTTGCCCCCGGACGCCGTCTCCACCTTGACCTCCACCAACCCGAGCAGCTTCGACACGAAAGGCTGCAACACCTCTGTGTTCTGCACCCGCGCGGCTTCGATGAAGCGTGATGTCCGCGTGAAGACGCCGGAGCGGATCTCCAGCTGGGCATCCACCACGCGGTAGCTCGTCGTGGCGACCTCGTAGAGCCCGGCCGCGAGCAATGACAGGGCCATCCCTCCAACGATGATCCAGGCGCCCCATGGCAGGCCGTGCTCACCCGCGAAGTACGTGGGCAGGAGCGCGCCCAGGAACACTCGGGCGATCATCCCTGACAGGGGCACCAATGCCGCGAGCGGCGCCTTCGCGTTCAGCCGCCTCCAGGGCACTTCTTCCGGAGTGGCCATCGCCACCGGCTCAGACGACATCGTCGATCTCGCGCCGCACCAACCGCTCGCGCAGGGCATCCGCGGTTTCGCGCGTCAGGCCGGGAATCTCTCCGTCCGCGCCACTGCCCGCGGCCGTGTAGATCTGCAGGCGTGCCAGTCCCAGGGACCGTTCGATGGGCCCCTGATGAACGTCCACGTGCTGGATGCGCCCCGCTGGGATGGACACGACCTCCCGCAGAAGGACGCCGTGCGAGATGATCAGGTCGTGCTCACGCAGCGCCCAGCCCCAGCGCTCATGCGCTCGCTGCGGATACCACGCCGTCAACACGCTCAGCACCAACACCACCGCGCATGGCAGCAGGTACGGCCAGCGCTCGTTGCCCGCGAGGCTCAACCCTAGGGCCACAACAAACGCGAGCCCGCCGTAGATGCCCATTCGGAGGATCGCCCGGATGCGGAACAGCGTGAGCGCTCCGCGAGGAAGACGTTCCAGCGTCGGCAGAGGGGCAGTCATGAAGCCTCCGGGGAAGGCCCGAATCTACTCCATCCCATCCCTTTCGCTGGATCCGGGGCTCGAAAATGAACCGGGCTTCATGTTTCCGGGCTGCTAACGCGTTTGACGCAGGCCGAATGCGGCACGGTGCGGGTCCTCGCACACGGCGACGCGGGCCCCGTCCGGCATGACGTGCGTGCCGTTGGCCACGAGCCCTCCTCCTTCGGTGACCGCCGCGAGGGAGCGGTCGAGGTCGTCGACGGCGAAGTAGAAGAGCCAGTGCTGATGGATGTGTGGGCGGCGCGACGTCGATGTGGCCCAGCCAGTGACTCGGGGCGCCGCGCGCGGCGGCGGCTTCGGGCAGGTCAGAGAGCTCCTGCGTCACGTCCGTCCCCAGGACCTTCGCGTAGAAACGCCGTGCCTCCTCGGGCTTGGGGGACCGCAGCTCGTACCAGGAGAAGCCGTTCGTCATGGGTCCTGTCGTACGGGGGATGGCGCGTCCACGTCGATGCCGTCCCGGCGCAGCTCGTCCGCGTGGGCGAGCTGTGCCTGCGTTCCTGGCGGCGACGTGTACCATCCGGGATCGCCGTCTCCGTCCAGGTGGTCGCGCACCTTGAGGATCGTGAACATGCCTCCCATGGTGATCTCGTCGTGGGGGCCCTTGCCTCCCACCATGGCAATGGAGTTCGCGGGCATGGGCATGTGGTGCATGCCTCCCATGTCCCCCATGCCTGTCTGCCCCATGGTCATGTAGCCGGGCAGCAGCGGCCGCACCTTCGCGTCCAGGCCTCCGGGCTTCACTCCCAGCATGTTCGGCAGGTCGTGGCCCATCTGGTTCATCACGTGGTGGGTCATGTGGCAGTGCATCGCCCAGTCTCCGGGCTCGTCCGCCACGAACTCGATGGTGCGCGTGCTGCCCGTGGGCACCAGCACCGTCGTCTCCGGCCACTGAGCGCTCTCCGGGATGCGGCCTCCGTCCGTCTCCGTGATGCGGAACTGGAAGCCGTGCAGGTGGATGGGGTGGTGGTCCATCGCGCTCAGGTTGCCGAACCGGATCCGCACCCGCTCGCCCTTGCGCACCACCAGCGGCTCCGTGCCGGGGAACGCCTTGGCGTTCATCGTCAGGATGTTGAAGTCCGTCATCTCGTTGGGGTCCGGACGCTGTGTGCCCGGATCGATGCGCCACTCGTGCAGCATGATGGCGAAGTCCCGGTCCACGCGCGGGCCCACCGGCTTGCGCGGGTGGATGATGAACATCCCCACCATGCCCAGCGCCATCTGCGTCATCTCGTCGTGGTGCGAGTGATACATGCACGTCCCCGACTGGCGTACCGTGAACTCGTACCGGTACGTCTCTCCCGGCGCGATGGCCTTCTGGTTCAACCCACCCACGCCGTCCATGCCGCTCGGCGTGAGGACGCCGTGCCAGTGCACCGTGGTGGCCGCGGGCAGCCGGTTCGTCACATAGAAGCGCACGCGGTCGCCTTCCACCACCTCGATGGTGGGCCCGTGCACGTGGCCGTTGTAGCCCCAGCACGTCGCCTTGAGGCCGGGCGCGAACTCGTGCTCCACCTCCTCGGCCACCAGGTGGAACACCTTCACGCCGCCCACGAGCTTCCACGGCAGCTTCGCGCCATTGGGTACGACGACGGGACGGTAGCCGCGACCGGCCGGCACGGGCGCCGCCTTCGCTCCGGGCACGCTGGACTGCGCCTGGGCAACGCGGCTCTGCATCAGCAGGGCGCCCGTCGCCAGCGTGGCGCCCGTGCGCGCGAGCAGGCTCCGGCGCGTGAGCGCGGGGGATGAAGCAGACTGCGTGTCCTCGGAGGGGCCCTGGTTTTCGTCAGTGGGCATCGTGGTGCTCATGGGTGGGCTCGGGAGCAGGAGTAGGGGCGGGGGATGGGGCGGGCGCGGCGGCGGTGGAGGGCAGACGTCCTCCCACGAGGCGCTCCAGGTCGGCCCGCGCCATCCAGTAGTCGCGGACCGTCTCCAGGTAGGCCCTCCAGGCCTCCACCTGCTCGCGTCGCGCGAGGAGGAGCGCGGGAAGGCCGATCTGCATGGCGTTGTACTGGCGTTGCGACTCCTCGACGATGGTGGTGCGCAGCGGCAGCACGACCTTCTGGTAGCGCTCCGCCATGTTCCGCAGCGTCACCAGCTTCGCCCTCGTGGATCGCACCTCCGAGCGGGCGTTGACGGCAAGCTCCGTCAGCCGGTCCTCGCCCTGCCGGTGCTGCGCCTCCAGCTTCGCGATGAGCGCCTGGCGCTGATCAAAGACGGGCAGCTCCAGCGACAGCGTGGGACCGAACAGGCGCGGCCCGTTCGCGTCGCGGTGCGTGTGCACGCCCACGTCCACGCGGCCGAAGAACCGCGTGCTGCGCGCCAGCTCCAACGCGTTCCACAGGAGCGAGACCTGCGTGCGGGCCGCGTCGATGTCCAGGCGCTGCCGCATGGCGAGCGTCTCCAGGTGCTCCAGCGATGCTTCGGACGCGGGGACCTCCGGCAGCTTCTGCGTCAGCGTCCACTGCACCCTCGCGCCGTACAGGCCCATCAGGCGGTTGAGGTGCTCCCTCGCTTCGACCAGCGCCAGCTCATCCTGCGCCAGCTCCAACCGAGCCTGCTCCAACGCGGCCTGCTCGGTGGCCAGGGCCAGCACCGTGATGTTGCCCGCGGCGCGCAGCCGGTTGGACAGGTCCGCCGCCGCGTCCGCGGCCTGGAACACCTCGCGGCGCAGCGCGACCAGCTGTTGCCGGGCCTGCACCTCCGTGAACGTCTGACGGACCTCCGCCGTGGTGGCCAACGCCTCGTGCGCGACGCGCAGCGTGTCCGCCTGGAACTGCTCCTTCGCCACGCGCTTGCGCAGGGGCAGCGTGAAGAGGTCCACGAAGCTCTGGACGATGGAGAACTCATGTTCGGTGACGCCATCCGAGGACAGCGGGAAGCCGATGCTCCCGTCGAAGGACGGGTTGGTGAGCAACCCGGCCTGCACCATGTCCGCCTGGGACACGCCCAGCTCCTCGTACGTCCCCTGGAGCGCGGGGTTGTTCAGCAGGGCCACCTCCACCGCGCGATCCGACGTGAGGTCGCCGGCCAGCAGGGCGTCCAGGTGCTGTTGCACCTGCGCATCCTCGGGGGTCCCCTGATTCCAACGCGTCTTCAAACCTGTCCGCTCCTCGACGAGCGCCGCCACTTCCTGGTGGCCGCGCTCCTTCTGGACGGACGCGCAGCCACCAAGCAGCAGAACCGAGAGGAGCCAGGGGGATTTCCAATACACACGAGACCTCGAAAAAGGGCGCGTCCGTACGACAGCCAAGACACCAATGCTTCGCCTACAACACGCCGTGATGCGCGGCGCCCATGCCAGGCGACGCGAGCCGACCCACCCCAGGAACGAAGCGGCCTACACGCGCCGCGTAGTGCTGATAGGCGCCGCCGTGCAGGCGGAGCAGGTGGTCCTCCTCCAGCCGTACCTGGAGCGAGACCAACAGCACGTAATCGAGCCAGCCCATCGCCGTCCAGGCGCTTGGAGTGGCGAGCGCGATGCCTGTCACCACGACGAGCATCCCGCTGAAGATGGGATTGCGCACGACGCCGAAGAGCCCGCCCGTCACCAGCTCCGTCCGATCCGAGTCGATGCCGATGCGCCACGACGCGCCCATCTGCACCTGGGCCGTCACGGTGACGATGAACCCCACGGCGACCAGGGCCCAGCCGCTCCACCGGAGCGCCTCCGGCACGTTCCACACGCCCAGCGGTTGCTCGTCGGAGGCGAGGTACGCCGCGCTCCAGAGCACGATGGCTCCCATGAACAGCGCCATGCCCACGCCGATGACCCGTTGGAGCGGCGGCCCGGAGCGGTGCAGCACCAGCGCCGGGCGGCCTGTGCGACGACGCAGGCGCACCGAAGGCAACACCATGGCGAAGAGGAGGAAGGCGAGGGTGGCGGCGGGCAGGGCCGGCCGGGTGAAGGTGGCGACGTCCATGAGGACTCCTGTTGCGTTCTCCCACGCTGACGCTCGGCCCCGCCCGCTCTTACACCTGATCTCTTCGTGCGGGCGCGCAATCACAGTCCGTGCAGCCCTGGGCGCAGCAGTGACCACACAGCTCCACCAGCCGCTGGCCCAGCGCCTTCCGGGCGCGGTGCAGGCGCACGCCCGCGTTGCTGGCGGAGAGGCCTGCCTCCTGTGCATACGCGGCCACGGAGAGGCCTTCCAGGTCCACCCTGCGGACGGCCTCCGCGTACTCGGGCTTGAGCGTCCCCGCGAGCCCCGCCACGCAGCCGCACACCGTGGCCTCCAGGCCGGAGGCGTCCTCGGTGGACAGCGGCTGCTCGTGGGCCAGGGACTCGAGCGCCGTGGCTTCACGCCGGCCCCGGCGGTATCGGTCCACCAGCGCGTTGCGCAGGAGGCGGTAGAACCAGGCCACCGCGCTCTGGTCCTCGCGCAGGGAACCTCCCTGCTCCATGCCCTTCACGAACGCGGCCTGCAGCACCTCGCTCGCCGCTTCCGGGCTGCCCACGCGCGGCGTGAGGAACGCGAGGAACGCATGGCGATGGCGCAGCAGTGCGTCCAGCGCCTCCGGTGAAAGGCTCATGAGGCGGCCTTTCGGATGGCTCGGCGCGCCCTGAGTCGCTCCTGGAACCCGTGCACCAGCGCGTAGAACGTGGGCAGGGCCAGCAGCGTGAAGAGGGTGGATGTGACGAGCCCTCCCACCATCACCACCGCGAGCGGGCGCTCGATCTCCGTCCCATGCAGCGGCAGCACCAGCAGCGGCAGCAACCCGAGGATCGCCGTGCCCGCGGTCATCAGCTTGGGCCGCACGCGGCCGAGGCTGGCCTCTCGCACGGCTTCCGGGAAGGGCTTGCCCCGGCGCATCAGATCCTTGGTCTGCGCCACGAGCACCAGGCCGTTCTGCACCGCGATGCCGAACAGGCCGATGAGCCCCACCAGGCTGGACACGTTCCAGGTCTCTCCCGCGATGAGCAGCGCGAGGATGCCGCCCACGAACGCGTCCGGCAGGGTGGCCAGGATGACCAGCGCCTCCGCCACGGAGTCCAGCGCGAGATACAGCAGGACGAACACCGCCAGCAGCGCCAGGGTGATGGCCCCCGTCAACGCCTGCGCCGCGCGCTCCTGGCTCTCCACCTTGCCACCCACGTCCACGAAGTATCCCGTGGGCAGCTTCAGCTGCGTGGCCAGCACCTCGCGCACCTCCTTCGCCGTGCTGCCCAGGTCTCGGCCGGACACGCCCGCTTCCACGGCGATGCGCCGGCTGCCTGCTTCCCGGCGCACGCTTCCCGCGCCGGACGTCTCCTCGATGGTGGCCAGCTGGCTGAGCGGGATGCGCGTGCCGTCGTGCCCGTCCACCAGCAGGTTTCGGAGGGCGTTCACGTCGCCCCGGCGGTGATCCGCCAGCCGGAGCACCAGGTCGTAGCGGCGCTGGCCCCGCCAGATCTGCGCGAACTCCTCGCCCACGAGCCCCACGCGGATGGCCCGGATGACGTCTCCCGGCGTGAGTCCCACGCGCGCCACCGCCGCGCGGTTCACCGCGACGCGCAGCTGCGGCAGCCCGCTCAGCCGCTCCACCCGCAGGTCCTCCACGCCGTCCACCTTCGCCATCAACGCGCGCGTGCGCTCCGCGAGCTCCGCCAGCGTGTTCAGGTCCGGCCCGAAGATGCGCACGGAGAGGTCCGCGGGGCTGCCTCCCAGCCCTTCGTCGATGCGCATCCCCAGCGGCGTGGTGAAGAGCACCGACACGCCAGGGACCTTCTCCACCGCCTCGCGCATCCGCGACTCCAGCGACTCCCGGCCGGCGGCCGCGTCCTTCTTGAGGACCACCAGCACGTCGGACAGGGTGTGGGGCATCGGGTCCTCGGTGCGTTCGGCGCGGCCGGTGCGGCGCACCACGTCCTCCACCTCCGGGAACTCGCGCAGCACGTCCTCCACGCGGTGGTTGAGGCGGTCCACCTCGTCGAGTGACGCCTCCGGGGGCAGCACCGTCTGGAGCAGGAACGCGCCTTCGTCCAGCTTGGGCATGAAGTCGCTGCCCACCATGAAGGCCAGCCCCAACGCGGGCACGGTGATGGCCAGCGCCACCACGCGCACGAGGCCCGCATGGCGCATGCACTTCTCCAAAACCGGCGCGTACGCGGCCTTCACCTTGCGGATGAGCCACACGTCCTCCGGCGCATCCTCGCGCGGCGCGCGCAGCAGGAGCCCCGACACCACCGGCACCAGCGTGAGCGCCAGGGCCAGTGACGCCGCCAGGCACGCCACCACCGCCGCCGCGAGCGGCTGGTACATGCGGCCCTCGATGCCCGTCATCGCGAACAGCGGGATGAACACCGAGACCACGATGAGCGTGGCGAAGGCGATGGGGCGGCCCACCTCCAGCGCCGCCGCCAGCGCCTCGTCGCGCACCGGGCGGCGGCCCTTGCCCTCGCGCAGGTCGTGGATGACGTTCTCCACGACGATGATGGCCGCGTCCACGAGCAGGCCCACCGCGATGGCCAGGCCTCCCAGCGTCATCGTGTTGAGCCCGATGCCCGCCGCCTTGAGCAGCAGGCCCGCGAGCGCCAGCGACAAGGGCAGGGTGAGCGTGACGATGAGCGCGGCGCGCCAGTCCCCGAGCAGCAGGAAGAGCACCCCCACCACCAGCACCGCGCCCAGCAGGATGGCGCGGCCCACGCCTCCCAGCGCGGAGCCCACCAGCTCCGATTGATCATAGACGACGCGCAGCTGCACGCCCGGCGGCAGCGAGCGGCGCAGCTCGTCGATGGCCGCGCGCACGCCTGCGGCCACGCGCACGGTGTCCGCGCCGAACTGCTTGCTCACGCGGCAGCTCACCACCTCGCCCTGGAGCCGGTGCGCCAGCCCCCGGCGCACCGCGGGGGCTTCTCGCACGTCCGCCACGTCTCCCAGCAGCACCGGCGTTCCGTCCCGCAGCGCGACCACGGTGTTGTTCAGGTCCTCCACCGTCTCCGCGCGCCCTACCGCGCGCACGGTCCACTCCATGGGGCCCTGCGTGACGAAGCCTCCGGACGCGTTGACGCTGGCGCCCTCCAGGCCGTGTTGCACTTCGTCCAGGGTGATGCCTCGCGCCACCAGTTGATCCGGATCCAACAGCACCTGGAACTGGCGCAGGTAGCCGCCCAGCCGCTCCACGCCCGAGACGCCGGGCACCGCGAGCAGCCGGTTCTTGATGTCGAAGTCCGCCAGGTCGCGCAGCGCCATCAGGTCCGCGCTTCCGGGCTCCGCTTCCAGCGTGAATTCGAAGACCTCGTTGAGCCGGCCGGTGAGGCTGGACACGAGCGGCGCGTCGGTGCCGGGCGGCAGCTCGCCCTCCGCCTGCGCCACGCGCTCCGCGACGTACTGGCGGCTGCGGAAGTAGTCCGCGTCCGGTTCGAACTCCACCGTCACCTGCGTGACGCCCAGCTGCGAGGTGGAGCGGATGCGGCGCACCTCCGGCAGGCCCGCCAGCGCCACCTCCATGGGGATGGCCACCGCCGTCTCCAACTCCTCGGCGCCCATGGCCGGGTTCTGCACGATGACGTTGAAGATGGGCGCGGACAGGTCCGGGAACACGTCCTGGCGCAGGTTGCGCAGCGACACCGCGCCGAAGGCCGCCAGCGCGAGGACGACGAGCACCGTGAGGCCGGGCCGGGTGAACGATGCGCGGAGGATGCGCCCCGGCAGGGTGTCGCGCGGATCAGTGTCCATGTTCGTCGCCTCCGCCCCGGGACTTCTCCACCTCGGCCTTGAGCAGGAACGCGCCCTCGACCACCACCTCGTCACCCACCGCGAGCCCCGACAGGACCTCCACCTGTGTGCCCAGGCTGCGGCCCCGGCCCACCTCGCGCTGTTCGAAGACGCCAGCCTCGGGGGTGGGCAGGAACACCACCCAGCCGTTCTCCAGCCGCTGGAGTGCTGCCGCGGGCACGGCCGTGAGCGTGGCGCCCGGCTCTCCCAAGGGGATGGACGCGGACGCGGACATGCCCGGCCGCAAGAGCCCCTTGCTGTTGTCCAGCTCCAGGCGCACGGGGATGGTGCGGCTGCGCGGATCCACCTGCTGCCCCACGTGGCCCACCTTCGCGGCGAACTCCTGGCCGGGGAACGCGGCGAGCGTGACGCGCGCCTCCGCTCCGGGCTTCAGGCGCACGGCGTCCCGTTCGAATGCGTGCACGACGAGCCACAGCGATGACAGGTCTCCGATGCGGAAGAGCGGCTGCGCTGGATCCGCCATCTGCCCCAGCCGCGCGGTGCGCTCCACGATGGCGCCGTCGATGGGCGCCTTGAGCACGAAGCCCGAGGCTCCGTCTCCTCCGCTGCCCGCGCCCAACGCCGTGAGCGCGGCCTTCGCGGCGGCGACGTCCGCCTCCGCGGCGGCGGCGTCCGCTTCCGCCGCCTGCGCGTCCTTGCGCGCGACGATGCGCTCCTCGGCCAGCGCGCGCTTGCGGTCCGCGGCCTGCCGCGCGGCGGTGGCGCGGGCCTGGGCGGCCTGGAGGTTCGCTCGGGCGCGGCCCAGCTCCGGACTCTGGAGCTCCGCCAGCCGCTGTCCCTGCTTCACCGCCTGGCCCGTCGTCACGGCGACGGCGGCGACCCTCGCGGACACCGGCGTGGAGACCTCCGCGTATGCATCCTCGCTGAAGGTCAGCTCCCCCAGCGCGGTGACGCTCTCTCCGCCCGGGCGGGCCTCCACCCTGGCGGTGGTGACTCGCAGGTCGCGGAGCATCTCCTTCGGGACGTGCACGTGGATGACGTCCCCGGACTCGATGTGGAGCTTCTCCTCGGCCCCTTCGTCGCGGCCGTGTCCGTGAGCGTCGTCGTGCTCCGCCTTGGAGGACTTGCAGGCGGTGAGGCCCACGAGGGCCGCCATCAGCAGCAGGGTGGGCTTCATGGCAGGACTCCGTTTTCCACTTCGAGCTGTACCCGGGTGAGGGCCAATCGCAGCAGGCCTTCGAGCCACGCGGCCCGCGCCTCCAGCGTGTCGCGGCGCACGAGGAGGAAGGCCGCGAGGTCCATCTCCCCGGCGTCGTACGAGCGCTGCGCCAGCGCCTCGTTGTCGTCCAACAGCGGCAGCACCTGCTCCAGGGCTCCGAGCGCATCGCGACTCGCGCGGTAGCGGTACTCCGCGGCCTGGACCTGGGCGGGCACGACGGTGCGCGCGGCGCGGAGCTCCGCTTCGGCGCGGCTTGCGTCCGCTTCCCCCACGAGGCGCGCCTCCTGGCCTCGGGCGAAGAGGGGCAGGGGCACGCTGAGCGTCCCCAGGAACACCGTCTCGTCCGCCTCCTTCTGGTAGCGCAAGCCCACCGCCACGTCCGGCAGCACGAGCCGCCGGCCCAGCGTCGCGATGGCCTTCGCCTGGACCTGCTCCTGCTCCAGCGCCACCAGGTCCGCGCGCTTCTCCGCGCCGTCCGGCGAAGTGCGGACAGGTGCCAGCGCGAGGGTGCGCAGGTCATCCTCGTAGGGGACCTGGGGGCTCGCGCGGTAGCCCACGCATGCCTCCAGCTCCTCCCGCAGCGCGTGGACCTCGCCCGACGCGACCTGGACCTCCGCGCGGGCTCGGGCTTGCGCCACCTTCGCCACGTTGAGGTCCACCGCGGGCACGTCCCCGGCCGCGTAGCGTTTCTCCGTGGCCTGGACGGTGCGCGCCGCCGCCTCCTCCGCGGCGTTCACCAGCTTCTGCCGCTCCCGGGCCAGCAGCAGGCGCAGGTACGCGGCGGCCACGTCGCCCAGCACCCGACGTTCCGCGTCGCGCAGGCGGGCCTCTTCCATGGACAGGCCGGCGCGCGCGGCCTCCCGTCGCAGGCCCTGCTTGCCGCCCAGTTCGATGGGCTGCGCCAGGCCCACCGCGACATCGACTCCACGGTCGCCGTTGGTGAGCCGTCGCGGGCCCATCTGGAAGTCCAACTGCGGGTTCTCGCGCAGCAGCGGCGCGGCGCTCGCCAGCGGGCCCTGCGCGGCGCGCACGCGGGCCCGGGCCTCTATGAGCGCCGGGGCATGCTCGCGCGCCAGGGCAAAAGCGTCCTGGAGCGTAAGACGGGAAGGAGCCGCGCCACCCGGGCGCGGCCATAGCAGGGCGGCGGCCAGCCCGAGGGCGGCCGTCGCGGAACGGATGGACACGGTGGAAGACCTCTTCGGAAAGGCGGGCCACGCGCGCCAGCGCACCCGGGCAAGAGCCGGGCACACCGGTGGCGGGGCGCGTGCGGACGACGGACGACGCGGGCCTTACGCGAGAGGGAATCTGGGGACGTGCAGGATGTCATCCGCTTCGGCGGACGACGGCTCGGCGGCTTCGAGTGTGATGGGGGGCTCCCGGAACGGGGAGTCCCCGAGCCCCGGCAGCGGCGTGGCGACGGCCAGCGGCCTCACATGGGTGCAGCACGCGCAGTCCACACAGGTGGGAGCGCACTTGCCCTGCGCGTCGTCATCCGCGCAGCCCGTGAGGCACGTCTCCGCCTGCGCCGGCGCGAACGCGTGCGCGAGGCCGCCCCCCACGGGAGCGAGCAGCATCAGGCAGATGATGAGCCAGAGTCGGAGCACCGGGGCGGTCTTCTAGCACGCCCCGGATGAAGGTTGCACGCGGTGTGGAGTGAGGGCGAGCGGCGCAGGGAGCGCTGCTCAGCCGCCAATGCCCTTGCGCAGGCGGGCCCAGTCGAAGTTGGACGCCGGGTCGTCCTTGCGGCCCTTGGGCACGGCCACGTCCTTGTGCCCGAGGATGTTCTTCATGGGCACGTCGTACTCCTGCTTCAGGTAGCCCACGAGCTTCGTCAGCGACTTGTACTGCGCCTCCGTGAAGGCCGTCTTGCCGCTGCCGTCGTTGACCATCTCGATGCCGATGGAGCGCGCGTTCACGTCCGTGGGCACGCCGTGCAGCTCCGACTTGCCCGCGTGCCACGCGCGCTTGGTGTCACCCACGAGCTGGTAGATCTTCCCGTCGCGGTCCAGCATGTAGTGCGCGGACACCTTGCTGTCCGGGTTGCGCATCCACGCCAGGTCCCCGGCGCCGTTGTTGGAGCCGGTGTGGTGCAGCACGATGGTGTCGATGTCCGCGCCATCGCGCGAGTCGCTGTTGGGCGAAGGCGCGCTGATGACCGCCGGCTTGGTGAACTTCCCCGGCTGCGTGGGCGTCGTCGGCGTGGAGACCTTCGTCAGCGCCTTCTTCAGCGCCGCCGCCGTCTGATCCCCGTAGTAGCCGGTGGCGGGCACCTGGTGGTCGGTCTGGAACTTCTTCACCGCCGTCTCGGTCTGAGGCCCGAAGCTGCCGGCGCCCGTGTTCATCTGCGCCTGCGTCATGTAGCCGAGCTTCACCAGCCCCTGCTGCAGCTGCTTCACCTTCGCCCCGGAGTCCCCCTTGCCCAGGCCCGCCGGCGGCGCCGTGAGGGCCGTGGACGCGGCCGCCGTGCGCTTGGAAGCTGCGGCGGTGCGGGGAGCCGTGGCGGCGATGTTCGCAGTGGCGGTGGCGGTGGCGCGGGAGGGCTGGGCGCGGACGGTCATGGTGTAGAATTCCCGGAATAGTAGATAGATGTCTCTTTCGCGATTATCGACCGGGCGTCCTGGAAGTTGTGTGCCGCGACTGCAACGAAAGCGCCCTGATGGCCGGGATGAGGACCGGGCCTCAGGGCGGCGTCACTGCGTTCGGCGGCGGGTCGGTCAGGTGCCCGCGGCGCGGCGCGGCGACGTGGTGCGTGCAGGCCCTTCGCCGTGCACCTGGGAGTACGGATCCAACGGGTCGCCCCCCAGCGACTCCAGCTCCACCCGCATGCCCAGGCCCAGGCTCCGCGCGTGGTCCAGGAGCAGGCGCGTCACCACGTGGTCCTCCAGCGCGTGGCCGGTGGAGTCGAACACCGTGTTGCGCTCGCGCCAGCCCGCGAACTCCTCCGGCTGCTGCACCACGGTGGCCAGGTCCGGGCCAATCTGATCCGGATGGAGCTGCTGGCACTCGCCCTCCAGGCGCGCCTGGGCGGGGAAGTCCGGCACGACGAGGCTGCGCCGCAGGAGCGCCAGCGGCAGCTCCGCCTTGCCCGGCTGATCCGAGCCCACCGCGTTGACGTGCGCGTGCGGCTGGAGCGCGTGGCCGGAGATGACGGGCCCGGCGCCCGGAGACACGGTGGTCGCGGTGCAGAGGATGTCCGCGCGAGCCTCCAGGTCCGGCAGCAGCGTGGGGCGCACGTCCAGCCCCAGGAACGCCACGCGCCGCACGAAGGAGCGCGCCGCGTCCGGATCGACGTCGTGCACCAGCACTTGCTCCAGCCGGAACACGCGGCTGAGCGCATGCAGCTGCGAGACGGCCTGCGCGCCGCAGCCCACCAGCCCCAGCACCCGGCTGTTGGGAGACGCGAGGTAGCGGCTGGCCACCGCGGACGCCGCGCCGGTGCGCAGCGCCGTGGCGAACACGCCATCCATCACCGCCACCAGGTGCCCCGTCTTCACGTCATGAACGCTGTGGGACGCGACCAGCGTGGGCAGCCCCGCCTCCCCACGGTTGGTGGGCAGGGAGGCGGACACCCGCATGGTCAGGCTGTCCCCGCGCCGCAGGGCCGGCATCCAGCCGAGGGTCCCGGAGGGCCGGGGCTGGCCCACCACCTGGAAGCCCTCCCGCTTGGGCACCTGGAGGACGGATTCGTCGAGCTCCCGCAGCGCCACGGTGAGTGCGTGGATGAGCTCGTCCATCAGCACGTGCAGACCCACGCCCTCCACGAGCGCGCGCAAGTCAGAGGGACCAAGCAGGAGGGTGCTGGAATGCGAGTGCGTCATGCACGCGGAGTCTACGCCCCTGACAGGAATTGCAACGGGTCAGTTTTGATTACGAATTCCTGTCTCGCTGTGGCTTTTGAATGCAGGTGCAGGGAACAAGGTGGCAAGAGGACCGTGTTGGAACCGGGCGCTCGACTCCGGCGGATTCAGGTGGTCCCGGCCTCCTGTCCGCCCGCCGAGCCGCTCCACCTCAACGCCCGAGTGAACGCACCCTTGAAGCCCTCCGTTCCCAGGACGCCCGCACTGACCACCGTCTCCGAGCTGTCTCGCCGCCGCCCCGGTGTGGATTCACCAGGCGCACTCCGCGCGCGCATCCTGCTGGTGGATGACACGCCGTCGAACCTGCTCGCGCTGGAGGCCATCCTGGAGCCGCTCGGCCAGCAGCTGGTGTCGGTGCGCTCGGGTGACGAGGCGCTGAAGGCGCTGCTGCTGGACGAGTACGCGTGCGTGCTGATGGACGTGCAGATGCCGGGGCTGGACGGGCTGGAGACGGCGCGCCTGGTGCGCACCCGCGAGCGCACGAAGCACCTGCCCATCCTCTTCATCACCGCGCTCAGCCGCGAGGCGGCCTACGTCACGCGGGGCTACGAATACGGCGCGGTGGACTACCTGCTCAAGCCGGTGGACCCGGACATCCTGCGCGCCAAGGTGTCGGTGTTCGTGGAGCTGTACCTGCGCGGAGAGAAGCTGCGGGAGCAGGCGCTGGAGCTGGCGGAGCGCCGGCGCGTGGAGGAGGAGCTGCAGCGCGCGACGGAGCTCGAGCAGCAGCTGGTGGGAATCGTGGGGCACGACATCCGCACGCCGCTCGCGGCCATCCTCACCACCGCCAACGCCCAGCTGTCGCGCGAGGCGCTTCCGGAGGGCCAGCGCAAGGCCTTCGAGCGCGTGGCCCGGGGCGGCGAGCGCATCCAGCGCATCGTGGACCAGCTGCTGGACTTCACCCGCGCGCGCGTGGGCGGAGGCATCCCGGTGGTGCCGGGCGCGGGCGACCTCAATGAGCTGTGCCGCAAGCTGGTGGACGAGCTGCGCGCGGCGCGCCCGGAGCGCTCCATCCTCTGCGACTTCGCCCGGGACACCCTGCCGGGAGTGTGGGACCTGGACCGGCTGGCGCAGGTGGTGGCCAACCTCCTGGACAACGCGCTCAAGTACAGCCCGCTCGATGCCCCCGTGCGCCTGCGCACCTATGAGCAGGGCGCGGACACCGTCCACCTGGAGGTCCAGAACGCCGGGGCCCCCATCCCCGCGCACCTGTTGCCCACGCTCTTCGAGCCCTTCCGACGCGGCAATGGCCCGGGCCAGCGCGAGAGCCTGGGCCTGGGGCTCTACATCGCGCGCAGCATCGTGGAGGCGCACGGCGGGACCCTCCGGGTGGAATCGACCCCGGACGTTGGTACGATCTTCTCCATCTGCCTTCCGCGTCAGGCTTTGGCCGATACGCGCGCGGACTCCTCGTGTGCGGGCGTCGCCGCGCCCCTGACGGCCTGAAACAGAGTGAACGTCGCGTCACGGGCGAGGCATTGCAGTGCTGGCTGATAAGTCCAGATAAAAGCCATACAACAATCCATCCACATCAAACCTCTCAATACATGAGGCGGAGATGTGGAGGGTTTGCTACAATGCCAGACGTCCGGGAGGCGATCCGTCCGGACGCAAATAGTGTCCGCTTTGGGGAGGGTGCGCGACAAATGAACGACAACTCGACGTGGATTCCCGTGGATGGAAGCGACCCGATGCGTGCGTGGGTGCGACGCCCCGCCTCCGGGACGGGTCCCGGCCTGCTGCTTTTGATGGTGGAGGCGTTCGAGGGAAACGCCCACCTGAAGCTGATGGCCGAGCGCTTCAGTGAAGAGGGCTACGTGGTCGTGGTGCCGGACCTCGCCTCCAGGGGAGATCCGGAGGAGGTGGACCTGAAGCCGGTGGTCGCGTGGATGCGCGCGCTTCCAGAGGTGATGGGGCTCCGGGGCAGGAAGCAGGTGGGCGCGCTGGGCTACGGGCTGGGCGGGACGCTGGCCGCGCAGCTGGCGGCGCACGCGCACGTGGACTGCGCGGTGACCTACTGCGCGCCGGGCATGGAGGACGTGCTCGCGCAGGCGGGTGAGGGCGCGTCCCCCATGGTGCTGCACTACGCGGAGTGGGACGGCTTCGTGCCCCCGTCCGCGGTGGCGCGGGTGAGGCAGCACGTCAACGCGGACGTGGAGCTGTACTTGTACCAGGGCGTGCGCCACGGCTTCTTCCGCGAGGGCTCACCGGCCTGGCACCGGCCGTCGCAGATGACGGCGCACACGCGCACGCTCGCGCTGCTCAAGCGGGTGATGGGGCCTCGCTACGACCTGGCCGCGCTGTGGGACAAGCACACGGAGCTGGAGTTCGCCGCGCGGGACGCGGACGCGACCATGAAGACCATGGTGTCGCACCCGTACGTCAACAGCGTGCCGGTGATGACGGGCGGCGTGGGCGCGGAGTACCTGCACCGCTTCTACGCGAACCACTTCGTCCACGCGAACCCCAAGGACACGAAGATGACCCTGCTGTCGCGCACCGTGGGCGCCGACCGCGTGGTGGACGAGTTCATCTTCAGCTTCACCCACGACATCGAGATGGACTGGATGCTCCCGGGCATCCCGCCCACCGGGAAGTACGTGGAGGCGGCCTTCGTGGCGGTGGTGAACTTCCGCGGTGACAAGCTCTACCACGAGCACATCTATTGGGATCAGGCCTCCGTGCTGGTGCAGCTGGGCCTCATCGACCGCAAGGGCCTGCCCGTCACCGGCGCCGAGGCCGCGCGCAAGCTGCTGGACGAGACGCTCCCGTCCAACACCCTGATGGAGAAGTGGGACGAGAGCGCGCCCTCCAACCGCAAGGCCGGCTGAGGCCGGGATGACGTCCGCGCCCCGGGGTCGTGGCTACCCAGGGCGCGGTGTCTGACTTTCGAGCGGGAAGGATGCGCGGAGCCATTGCGCAGGCTCCTCTGGAATGTCCACAATGCGGCACCTCGCTGGATGGTCCAGGGGGGCTTCGTTTCCCAGACTTCCTCTGGATTTGGCGCCGCTCCCGGATGCGACTCTCCCTGTCCCAGAAGCTCACGCTCGCGCCGCTGCTGGTGGCGCTGTTCTTCATCGTCCTCTTCTTCGGCTACCTCATCCCCCGGGTCAGCTCCGCCTTCGAGGCGCAGGGCCGGGACGTGGGAGGCGCGCTGCCCGCGGCGCTGGCGGCCACGCTGCCCGCGGCGATGCCGGGCGGCCAGACGGAGGCGCTCCAGAACGTCTTGGATCAGGCGGTGCGCCACCACCAGGTGGCGTATATCGCCGTCTTCGACGGGACCGGGCAGCTGCGCGCGGTGGCGGGCGACTACGCCACCGAGATGCGTGAGCTGAGGGACCGGCTGGGCCGCGCGCAGGGGGAGGCGACGTTCTACGTGCGGGACGCGGAGCTGCTGGACGTGAGCGCGCGCTTCGCGAGCGGGGCGGGCAGCGTGCACGTGGGCTTCAACCGCACGGCGGCGCGCGCGCAGGTGACGGCCATCACCACCGGGGTGAGCGTGGTCCTCGTGCTGGCGCTCGCGCTGTTCGTGGTGGTGGGCATCCTGCTGGCGCGCCGGGTCGCGGCGCCCCTGGTGCAGCTGACGGAGGTGGCCCAGCGCATCGCGGAGCACGGCGACCTGCGCGAGACGGTGCGCGTGGGGGGCACGGACGAGGTGGGCCAGCTGGCGAAGGCCTTCTCCATGATGGTGTCCAAGGTGAAGGACCTGCTGCAGCAGCTGCAGGAGTCGTCGGACCTGCTGCGCGGGTCGGTGGACCACCTGAACGACTCCGCGGGCCGGCAGAACGAGATGGTGTCCCGCCACGCGGCCGCGCTCCAGGAGACGCAGGTGACGGCGCAGGAGATCCGCCAGACGTCCGTGGTGGCGTCGCGCGCGGCGGAGACGGTCATCGACGTGGCGGAGCGCGCGGAGGTGCTGGGCAAGACGGGCGAGATCGCCATCACCGACAGCATCGAGGGCATGGTGGCGCTGCGCGCCCAGGTGGAGCAGATCGCCGAGCGCATCATGGCCCTGGGCGAGCGCACCGAGCAGATCTCCGGCATCACGGAGACGGTGAAGGACCTGGCGGACCAGTCCCACCTCCTGGCGGTGAACGCGGCCATCGAGGCGGCGCGCTCCGGCGAGCACGGCAAGGGCTTCGCGGTGGTGGCCCGGGAGATCCGCGGCCTGGCGGACCAGTCCATCCGCGCGACGAACCAGGTGCGCAGCATCCTGGCGGACATCAGCACCGCCATCTTCGCCACGGTGGAGATCACGGCCGCGGGCACGCAGCGCATGGAGGCGGGCCTGGCCCAGGTGCGCACGTCCGGGGACACGCTGCGCCAGCTGTCCGCCATCGTGCGCGACAGCGTGGTGTCCGCGCGTCAGATTTCGCAGACGGTGAACCAGCAGGCCACCGGCATCGAGCAGATCTTCACCGCCGTGAACGAGCTCAACACGGTGATGGGCGACACGGTGAAGCGCATCTCCACCACCAGCGAGTCCGCCGTGTCGCTCAAGCTCCTGTCGGAGCGCGTGGCGGAGATGGTGCGCGACTACCGGCTGTAGCCGGGCGGGGGCGGAGCAGGAAGCGCTCCACCACCTGGGCCACGGTGCGCGTGGTGGCGGCTCCGGGTTCGTTCACCCGGGCCGCGAGGAAGGCGGCCCCCAGCCGGGCCACCGACGACACGACGAAGAGCACGTGCAGGTTCACCCAGAGGTGGCCGCCCAGCATGAACTGCTGGGGGACCGCCGCCGCCAGCGCCCCGCCCAGGGCCGCCGCCGCGGAGTAGGCCAGCCCGCCCGCGGTGGCGAAGGCCGCCAGGTAGAAGGGCCGCCCCTTGCGCGGCGCCACCGTGAGGGGCAGCGCGAAGATGGCCAGGCCGTGGCCGCTCCACAGCGAGCCCGCCAGCAACACGTCGAACAGGAGCGGCCAGAGCGTCCCCGCCGAGGGCAGCAGCCACAGCATGGGGATGGTGCTGATGCCCAGCGAGCACAGCATCAGCACGGGCTGCGCGCCCAGCCGGTCGATGGCGCGGCCCCACAGGGGCGCCGTCAGGACGCGCACGCCCGCCACCGCCGCCGCGTGCAGGGCCATGATGACGAAGGTCATCTTGAGGTTCTGGATGCTGTGCAGCGCGAAGAAGGGCGCGGACACGCCCACCGCCGCGTTCCACGCCACCTGGTACAGCAGCACCCGCGGGGCGCCGTCGTCCTTCCAGGGCAGGAGCGCCGCCTTGAGCTCCAGCTTCGGCGCGCTGCCCGGAGGCGCCGGATCATGCTGCGCCGCCATCATCAGCGTGGTGACGACGCCCATGACGCACGCGGCGAGCGCCAGCGTGGGGAGCGCCAGGCCCACCCCTTCAAACCCCTTCAGCCGGTCCATCACCAGGCCCGCGGTGAGCGACGCGGCGGTGCCCATGAGCGTGGTGAGCGCGGTGCGCTTGCCGAAGAAGCGCCCGCGCACGGCGCTGGGGACGAGCTCTCCCATCCACGCCACCCACGCGTTGTTGCCCACCACCGCCAGCACCGCGGACGCCCCCGCCACGGCGAGCAGCAGGTGCTGCTGGCCCTTGAGCGACAGCCCCAGCCACGGCAGGAGCGCCATGGGCAGCAGCGCGAGCCGCGAAAGGCACACCGCCGTCAGCGCCACCCGCCGGTGACCGAAGCCGAGCGTGAGCCACGCGGCGGGGAACTGCACGAACTGCGCGAAGAACGGCAGCGCCGTCATCACGCCCACCAGGAAGGGCCCCAGCTTCAGCGCGATGGCCCACGCCGTGAGCACCGTCGGCCCTGCGCACGCGGTGAACACCTCCGCGAACATCCCCTCCACCACGGAGATCTTCAGGGACGCGCGCAGGCGCCGGTGCAGCGGCGGGCCGCCTTTGCCGTCCGGCGGCGGAGGGGCCCCCAGCAGGGGCGCGGACGAGCCGGGCAGCGAGGCGCCAGGGCGGAAGAGGGGGACGCCGGTGGCGAGGGAAGCGAAGCTCTGGACGAGGCGGCGACGGAAGGCGGCGGACACTGGGATTAGTTTCCCACGGCGTCGCATTCCCTCTCAATCGGACCCCCAAGGACCCCCCTGCGCACGGCCGGACACCAACCAGCCTTATTCGTTGCTTTCAGCGCACTGTCCGACCGCTTGGTGGGCAGGAGGGAATCTGGTGCAGTTCACGTGGTCTTGAACTATATGAACGCGCCGAAGGAGACCGTGCACATGGATGTCGCACACGAGCTGACGGAGTTTCTGGGACAGGTGGAGCAGCGTCTGACCGAATTGCTCGCGGATGGCGACGTCGGGCCGGACGTGAAGGGCGACACGCTGATGGACGCGGCGCGCCACCTGTGCCTGGGCGCCGGGGGCAAGCGGGCACGGCCCATGCTCGTCCGCCTGTTCGGTGCCGTGGTGGGAGTGCCGGCCGCGCGGTTGGTGGATGTGGGTGTGGCGGCGGAGATGATCCACTCGGCCAGCCTGCTGCACGACGACGTGGTGGACGCGGGCATGTTCCGCCGGGGCCGCCCGACGGTGAACGCGCGCTGGGGCAACATCGTGGCGGTGATGAGCGGCGACCTCATCCTGTCCACCGCGCTGTCGCGGCTGTCCCTGCTGGACGCGCGCCTGGTGCAGAGCGGCCTGGCCATCGTCACGGAGATGACGCGCGCGGCCATCGCGGAGGTGGAGGCGCGCGGCGACCTGAACCTGCCGCTCACCCGGCTGCGCTATATCGCCGAGGGCAAGACGGGCTCGCTGTTCGGCTGGTGCGGCAAGGCGGCGGCGACGCTGGCGGAGCAGCCGGAGGCCGTGGCGCGCTTCGACGCCTTCGGCCGGCACCTGGGCGTGGCGTTCCAGATCGCCGACGACATCCGCGACATCCTGGGCACGGACGTGGGCAAGCCGCGGTACGCGGACGTGCACTCGCGCACGCCGTCCATGCCCATCCTGCTGGCGGTGTCCCGCGACGAGTCCCTGCGCCGCAAGCTCAAGGACGCGTGGGCGTTCTCCGTCGTCACCCCGGAGCGCACCCGGGAGATTGGCGCCGCCATCGAGGCCACCGGCGCGGTGGAGGCCTCCATGGAGAAGATGAACCAGGAGATCAACGCGGCGCTCGACAAGCTGGGGCCCTTCGCCAATGACGCCGCGGGCGCGGAGCTGATGAGCTGGGCGCACCGGCTGTCGGAGGGCATCGCGGAGCAGGTGAAAGGTCGCGCTGCATGAAGGGTTACCTGTGGACGGGGGGGGATCCCGGGAGCCAGAAGACCCTTGCGCCGCCAGTGCATGGACGGCTGGCGCCGTGGGAATCCATCGCCGTGGAGGCGGTGGGCAACGTCATCGAGTTCTGGGGCTTCAAGCGCAACCAGGGCCGCGTGTGGGGCCTGCTCTACCTGCGCGGCGAGCCGCTGACCGCAGGCGAGATCGAGCGCGAGCTCGACCTGTCGAAGGGCGGCGTGTCCATGCTGCTGCGAGACCTGGAGCACTGGGGCGTCATCCAGCGGGTGCGCGTGCCGCAGGACACGGTGTGGCGCTACGCGGCGGAGACGGATCTGGTGCGGATGGTGACGCACGTGGTGGCGGAGCGCGAGGCGGCCTTCGTCACCCGCATCCGCGCGGACCTGTCGGAGGCGCGCCGTCTGGCGGAGGGCGCCGGCGGCGTGCAGGCGGAGAAGCTGCGGCGGCTGGAGCGCATGGCCGTGCTGGCCGACCACGTGGAGCGCGCGCTCAAGCTGTTCATCAAGACGTCCCGCCTGGACGTGGGAGGGGTGCTCGGCGCGTTCCGCGACGGCGCCCTGTCACGCAAGGGCGAGCGGTAGGTACGACGAGGGCACACGCAAATGGATTCGCACTACGACCAGGTGATGAAGGCGCGCGAGCAGGCGGACGCGAACGCGCCCCGGCGCTACTTCGCGTACTCGACCATCCTGGACCGGGCCGCCTTCGACGAGTGGAAGCAGCAGCACAGCTACGGCTTCTTCGAGCTGCCGGAGGGGCAGCTCGCCGAGGCGCTGGACGTGGACCTCGTCTATGACTTCCCCTCGCGCTGGTGGGGCGGCCGGGTGGCGGGCCTGACGGACGCGCCGGGCGCGCGCGTGTACGGCCGGCTCTTCGAGATTCCCGGCAAGGACTGGCCCATCGTCCAGCACAAGGAGGGCTTCGTGACCCACATGTGCGTGGAGCGCACGGTGCGCGTGCGCGTGGGTGGCCAGGAAGTGGAGGCCACCGCGTTCGTGACGAACCCGCGCCGCGCGTCGTCGGACGGACCGGTGAGCCCGCGCTTCGTGGAGGCGCTGGTGCGCGGCGCGAGGAGCGCCGGGCTGCCCGCGGACTACGTGGAGAAGCTGGCGCGCGGCGAGTCGCGCTGACACATGCTCGCCGCGCTTGGGTCCGCCGTCCGGCTCAGGGCAGGGTGGTGGGCGCGATGCGGTAGAGCGCGCCGGCGAAGTCGTCACTGACGATGAAGCCGCCGCCCGGGGCCATGGCCACGTCCACCGGCCGGCCCCACACGCTCTGGCCCGGGCTCTCGAAGCCGGTGACGGCGTCCACCTCGCCCGTGGGCTGGTGGGTGTCCAGGTCCCAAGGGAAGACGGTGACCTTGTAGCCGCTGCGCTTCGTGCGGTTCCACGAGCCGTGGTAGGCGACGAGCGCGCCGCGCTTCCAGGCCGGGTTCAGCTCCCCGTTGTCGAAGAACGTCATGCCCAGGGGCGCCGAGTGCGCCTCGATGCCCTGATCCATCCTGTCCATCGCCGCGCAGTCCGCCCTGGCGCCGTCCCGGTTCGTGTCGTAGTCGCGGTCCAGGGGCATGTGCTTCAGGCCGCTGGGCGAGTCCGGGTTGGCGTTGCAGAACGGCCAGCCGTAGTCGCCGCCCTCGCGCACGGAGGTGAGGGCATCCGGCGGGTGGTCGTCCACGTACTCGGGAATCACCTTGCCGTACTTCCCGGTGCCGTCGTCGAACGGGTAGGGCGTGTTGTCGCGGTTGTTGACCGTCACCCACAGCGTGTCCGTGCCCGGCTCCCACGCCAGGCCCTCCGCGTTGCGCAGGCCCCGGGCGAACAGCTCGCGCGAGCCGCCGCTCCAGTCCCACCGGTAGATGGCGCCGCGCAGCGGGTCGCTGGTGGTGTCGCTCAGGCACACGTTGCAGGTGGACGCGATGGCCACGTACACGCGGTGCTGTGAGTCCACGGCCAGGTTCTTGAGCTCGTGGCCGTAGGCCCCGTGCAGCTCCGGCAGGGAGGCGTCCGGCAGCCCGGAGATGACGGTCTCCACCTGGCCGCGCGTCGTCTCCCCGGGCGTCCAGCGCGAGCGCGTGACGCGGTCCTTCTCCGACACGAAGACCCACGTCTGTCCGTCGCGCTCGTGGAAGACGATGTCGTGGGGCCGGCCCAGGCCGCCCGCCCACAGCGTCACCTCCGGGTCCTGGCCGGAACGCGGGCGCACCTGCATCACCTTGCCCTCCCCGGGGACGGAGACGAGCAGGGTGCCCTCCGGTGAGAACGCGACGAACCGTGCGCCCGGCACGCGAGCCCAGACGGACACGGACATGCCTGGTGGGATGTTCAGGGAGCGCGGAACGTTGAACGGTTCGCTCCGCATGCTCTCGGGGACCTGGACCTGGGCCTGTTGGAGGTTCCAGGGGGCGGGCTGCGGGTCGCCCGCGTCGGCGGTGCCCGCGTCCGCGATGCCTGCGTCGTGATCAGCGGGGGAGGGGCCGGGAGGGTTGGACTTGCAGCCTGGCTGCAGGCACGCGAGCCCGAGGAAGGTCGTCAGCACGAGTGTTCGCCGCATGGTCCACTTTTCCTAACCGGAGTTCCGGACGGCTGGCGACCGGATTTCCCCCGTCCTTTCCGGGATGCCCGGACCTGAATCCACTGAACGTCACCTGGACAAACATTCAGCCAGTTTTCAGGACGTCTCGAACACGCCCGAATGGGCCTGAACAAACATTCAGCCAGTGCCCGCATGGCCGCGAACCGCCATGCCTACATGAACAAAAAGCCAGATACCTGCTGTTGTGTGAAACATGAAACAAACAATATCAACCATTGAGATTGTTTTTTTGTATGTCTCTGTTCTGATGTTTCATGTCTGTGATTGGGGGTCGTCCACTGGCTCGGCGCTGAACTGCACGGACCGGGCTTGACGGCGGAAGGGTCTTGTGGCCTCATGAATTTGATTTCGATAATCAAAATCATCTGGAGATCGCGATGCTCGGTCAGGGATGCTGCAGGGCGGTGCTGGCGCGGGGTCCGTGCGCGGAGGTGACCCGGTGCAGCTGTGGGCATATCCACCTGGCGGTGGGGCCGGTGACGCTCCGCCTGGAGGAGGACGTGCTGCGCGCGTTGGGCCACACCTTGATGGAGGCCATCCACCAGTTGCAGGCGTCGCACGAAGCCGAGGCGCAGGAGCCGGCCCCCATCGTCGCCCACGCGGCGCCCACCGGCGGGTGGAAGCAGTGAGCGTCCGGGGGACGATCCGCTGGGGCGGCTTCGAGCGCTCCGCGAGGGACCGCCGCCTTCCCTCGGCCTCCACGGCGCTCGTGGGCCTTCCGTCCGCGCAGCGGCTGTCGCTGCGGCTGGAGGAGGGGACGGGGATGGCGCGGCGCCAGTCGGAGCAGACCACCTTCCTGGAGGCGCTCTTCCACGGCTCGTGGAACGGCGGTGTCTATGGACAGTTCGTGCGGGCGCGCCACTATGTGAACCACCTGCGCCAGCTGCACACCGTCTACGAGGCGCTGGAGTCCGTGCTGCCGGGACTGGAGGACAGCCCGGTCACGCGCGTGCTGCGACTGCCGGAGCTGCGGCGTGCCGCCGCGCTGCTGGCGGACCTGGACTGGTTCTGCGGCGACACGCGCACGAAGCCCTTCGCCTGCGCGGAGACGCGGCTGCACGCCGAGCGCATCCGCGAGGTGGCGGCGGAGGCTCCGCACCTGCTCATCGCCCATGCGTACGCGCGCTGCGTGCAGGACCTGTACACGGCGCCGCAGCGCTCGGAACAGGTCGCGCGCGCGTTCGAGCTGGAGAACGGCCGGGGCACGGCCTTCTACAACGCGGTGTCCGCGCGAGAGCTGCTCGCCTTCAAGGGCCGCCTGGTCTCTCGCCTGGACGAGGTGCCGCTGACGGAAGGCGAAGCGCAGGAGCTGGTCCAGGAGGCGCGGCTGGCCTTCCGCATCCAGGCGCTCATCTGCGACGAGCTGGCGCGGGATGCGCCGGAGCTCGACGGCCGGGGCGGTCATGCCAGGTAGGGTGGACGGCAACCCACGGAGGAGGTGGTCCGACCCCATGGCGCACCTCCTCGGCTTGGGGGGCAATGTGCCGTTTCGTGACAGCCACGCTAGGATGGCGGAACGTGACACTTCAGATGACCTCTCCCATTGATCGCCGCGCGTTCCCGCGCATCCACGCGCCCCTCTACTCGCGCCCCGCGCGGATGAAGCTAGGCGACAAGAAGCAGGTGCTCGACGTCAGCCTTGGGGGCGCGCGCATCTACTCCGACGACTTGCAGGACGTGGGCTCGCGCCTGGACCTGGAGCTGTTCCTCCCGGACGGCAGCTCGCTGGAGTGCACCGCGCGCATCGTCTGGGTCGTCACGTTGCCCAAGGGGGGCGTGGCCCGCTACGAGGTGGGCCTGTCCTTCATCGACATGCCGGAAGCCGTGCTGGAGCGGCTGAAGACCGTGCTCGTCGCGGATGAGAACTGAACCAGAAGGTCTGGGACTCCAGGCAAGAACACGCGCTGCTCAACGTTGAGGGCTCAAGCCGCCGACGCGCGGTCCAACTCGCGCAGGTCGTCCGCCTCCAGCTTCAGGGTGAAGGCCCCGAGCAGCTCCTTCAGCTGCGGCACGGACGTGGCGCTGGCGATGGGCGCCACCACCGTGGGCCGCGTCGTGAGCCACGCGAGCGCCACCTGCGAGGGCGTGGCCCCGCGGCGCTCCGCCACCTTCTTCAACGCGGCGACGACGCCCCAGCCCCGCGCGTTGCCGTGCTTCTTGAGCACGTTGCCCGCGCGCGGTGACGCCGGCGCCGGCTTCCCCTCCTGGTACTTGCCGGTGAGGAAGCCCGCGGCGAGCCCGAAGTAGGGCGCCACCGCCAACTGCTCCTGCTCCGCCACCTGCTGCAGCGCGCCCTCGAACTTCGCGCGCTCCACCAGGTTGTACTCCGGCTGGAGCACCTGGTACCGCGCGAGCCCCAGCTTCTTCTGCGTGTCCAGGGCCTCCCGCGCGCGCTCCGCCGTGTGGTTGCTCAGGCCCAGGGCCTTCACCTTGCCCGCCTTCACCAGCGCGTCGAAGGCGCGGAGCGTCTCCTCGAAGGGCGTGTTGGGGTCGTCGTAGTGCGCGTAGTACAGGTCGATGCGCTCCACGCCCAGGCGCCGCAGGGACGCATCCACGCTCTTCTCGATGTGCTCGCGCGTGAGGCCCTTGCCCAGCGCCGTCTCCGCGCCGACCTTCGTGGCCACCACCAGGCGGTCCTTCGCCTTGCGCGAGGCCAGCCACCTGCCCAGCACCGTCTCCGACTCGCCGCCCACGTGGCCGGGGATCCACCGCGAGTACACGTCCGCGGTGTCCACGAAGTTGCCGCCGCCCTCCACGAAGGCGTCGAGCACGGCGAACGAGGTGGCCTCGTCCGCCGTCCAGCCGAAGACGTTCCCGCCCAGACACAGGGGGAACACCTCCAGGCCCGTCGTTCCCAGCTTCCGCTTCGCTGCCGTCATGTCCCGGTTCCTTTCGGTGAGGCTGGGGGACTCCTACCCCGGCGTGAACCACACCACCGACAGCGGAGGCAGGGTGAGCACCGCGGAAGCGGGCTGTCCGTCCCAGCCCGTGGGCTCCGTGTGCACCTGTCCCCGGTTGCCCAGGCCGCTGCCGCCGTACTCCCCCGCGTCGGTGTTGACGAGCTCCACGTAACGGCCGTGGAGCGGGAAGCCCACGCGATAATCCTCGCGCGGCACCGGCGACAGGTTGGCCACGCACACCACGTGGCGGCCGGGCGTGCGCGAGCGGCGCACGAAGGCCAGCACGTTCGCCGCGGATGCGTCCGGCTGCAGCCACTGGAAGCCCCGGGGCTCGCTGTCGCAGTCGTAGAGCGCGGGCAGGTCGCGGTACACGCGGTTCAGGTCACCCACCAGCTTCTGGATGCCCTTGTGGCCCGGATCGTGGAGCAGGTGCCAGTCCAGGCTCTTGTCGTGGTTCCACTCGGCGGGCTGGCCGAACTCACCCCCCATGAAGAGCAGCTTCTTTCCCGGGTGGGCCCACATCCACGCGAACAGCGCGCGCAGGTTGGCGCGCTTCTGCCACGCGTCTCCCGGCATGCGCCCGTAGAGGCTGCCCTTGCCGTGCACCACCTCGTCGTGGCTCAAGGGCAACATGAAGTTCTCGCTGAACGCGTACAGCAGGCCGAAGGTGAGCTGGTTGTGGTGGTACTGCCGGTAGACCGCGTCCTTGGAGAAGTACGACAGCGTGTCGTGCATCCACCCCATGTTCCACTTGAACGTGAAGCCCAGGCCGCCCTCGCTGACGGGCTGGGACACCTTGGGCCACGCGGTGGACTCCTCCGCGATGACCACCACGCCCGGGTGCTTGCGGCGGATGGTCTCGTTGAGCTCACGCAGGAACTGGATGGCCTCTTCGTTCTCGCGGCCGCCCCAGCGGTTGGGGATCCACTCGCCCTGCTTGCGGCTGTAGTCCAGGTAGAGCATGGAGGCCACGGCGTCCACGCGCAGCCCGTCGATGTGGTACTCCTCCAGCCAGAACAGCGCGTTGGCGATGAGGAAGTTGCGCACCTCGTTGCGGCCGAAGTTGAAGACGAGCGTGCCCCAGTCCGGCTGCGAACCCTGGCGTGGATCCGCGTGCTCATAGAGCGCCGTGCCGTCGAACTGGCCCAGCGCATGGCTGTCGCGCGGGAAGTGGCCCGGCACCCAGTCCACGATGACGCCAATGCCCTCCTGGTGGAGGTAGTCCACCAGGTAGCGGAAGTCGTCCGGGTGGCCGAAGCGCGACGTGGGCGCGTAGTAGCCGCCCACCTGGTAGCCCCAGGAGCCGCCGTAGGGGTGCTCCGCCACGGGCAGGAACTCCACGTGCGTGAAGCCCAGCTCCTTCACGTACCGGGACAGCTCCGGCGCCAGCTCGCGGTACGTCATGGGCCGGTCGCCGTCCTCCACCACGCGGCGCCAGCTGCCCAGGTGCACCTCGTAGACGCTCCACGGCTGCTGGGCCGCCTCTCCGCGGCGGTCGCGCCCCTCCAGCCACGCGTCGTCGCCCCAGTTGTAGCGGCGCAGGTCATGCACCACCGACGCGGTGGCGGGCGGGGTCTCCGTGCGGAAGGCGAAGGGATCCGACTTGAGCAGCGGGCCACCGCCGTGGCCGGGACGGATCTCGAACTTGTAGCGGGTGCCCTCGCCGACCTCGGGGATGAACAGCTCCCAGATGCCGGAGGAGCCCATGCGCCGCATGGCGTGCAGGCGCCCGTCCCAGCCGTTGAAGTCGCCCACCACGGACACGCCCCGGGCGGTGGGCGCCCACACCGCGAAGGACGTGCCCTTCACGCCGTTGTGGTGGATGAGGTGCGCGCCCATGCGCTCCCAGAGCCGCTCGTGGCGGCCCTCGCCGGCGAAGTACAGGTCCATCTCCCCGATGGTGGGCAGGAAGCTGTACGGGTCGCGCAGCGTGAAGACCTTCTTGCCCGGGTACTCCACCTCCAGCAGGTAGCTGAAGGGCTCCGTGCGGCCGTTGATGCGCGCCTCGAAGACGCCGCCGGTGCGGTGCTGCATGGGCACCTTGCCCCCGAACTCCGGCAGCACGTGGATGGCCACGGCGTCCGGACGGTACGCGCGCACCACCACCGCGTCGCCGTCCGGGTGGACGCCCAGCACGGAGTGGGGCTCCGGATGGCGAAGCTCGACCACGCGCTGCAGCTCCGCGTCCACCTGTGCTCTGTCCACCGGCTTCCTCACTGGGCATCCTCCATGCGCAACAGGGCCTCGACGGGGATGCGCACCCAGTCCGGCCGGTTGGCGAGTTCGTAGCGCACTTCGTACAACAGCTTCTCCAGTTCGAAGGCGCGCAACATCACGTCAAAGGCTTCATCGCTGTCGGGCAGGAAGGGCGCGCCCCGCGTCGCCTGGCGGTAGCCCTCCAGGAACGCGTCGCGGGTGGGGCCCACGCGCCCGCGCGGCTGGCCGCCCTCCAGCGCCACGGTGGCCTCCGCGTAGTCGAACGAGCGGATCATCCCCGCCACGTCGCGGAGCGCGCTGTACTTCTCCCGGCGCGCGGTGAAGGAACGGGACGGCTCGCCCTCGAAGTCGAAGAACAGCCACTGGCCGTCCGAGCGAAGCACCTGGCCCAGGTGCAGGTCGCCGTGGATGCGGATCTTCTGCCCGGACGGGGCCACCTGCGCCAGCCGCTTCGCGTACGCGATGAGGCTGTCGCGGCGGACGTCCAGGTCCGCGTGCACCCGCCCGGCGTCCGCGAGCGTCACGCCCAGCTCGCCCACGATGGACGCGCTCCAGCGCTGCAGGTCCTCCTGGAGCAGCGGCTCCGGGGAGAACGCCAGGTCGTCCGGCCCCGCGGAGGCGAAGGCCTTGTGCAGGTCTCCCAGGCGCGTGCCCAGCTCTCGCATGTCCGCGAGGAAGCCATCGCCCAGCGCCTTCTCCTGGCGCAGCCGCTCCAGCGCGTACTTCCAGCCGTCCACGGCGGCCGGCACGAAGCGGTGCGCCAGCGCGAGCGTCGCGCCCGCAGGGCCCTCCAGGTTCAGCGCGCCCACCAGCTGCGGCGTCGCGCGGAAGTTCGTCTTCGTGGCGAGGAAGCGGCCCACCTCGTATTCGGGGTTCACCCCGGCCTCCAGCTTGCGGATGACCTTGACGATGACCCGCTCGCCCAGCACCAGCGAGGTGTTGCTCTGCTCCACGTTGAGCCGGCGCACGGTGAGCGGATCCGGCAGGGCCACGCCGCTGTCCGTGGAGGCGATCCACTCCCCCACCACGCGGCCGGAGCCGGAGGCCACCTGCTTCCCCTCGCGCGCGAGGTTGAAGAGGGCGCGCACGCAGTCATCGTCTTCCAGCGCGCTGACCAGTCCCTCCGGCGTCTGCCGGGCCATGATCTGGTAGCGCTCCGGATTTCCCAGCTCGTAGACGACCTCGATGATGGCCAGGGTGAAGGCGCACACGCCCAGCTCCAGGGTCACGTGGTCCACCACGCTGACGCTCTTGATGGGCCAGGCCTTGCCAGCGAACCAGCGCTGGGTCTTGAGGAAGTCGGGCAGCTTGGTCAGGTCCAGGGGCGTCACGCGGGGTTACTCCTTCGCCTGCAGCGGCTTGTCCAAGCGGAACCACAGGAACATGTAGGGCCCCATCGACAGCTGATAGGGCAGGTCGCTGATGCGGGGGAACGGCGTCTCTCCAATCAACTCCACCGGGATGCTCCCACTGAACTCGCGCAGGTCCAGCACGCCCGGCTGCGCGAAGCGCGACAGGTTGCAGACGACGAGCACCGTCTGGCCGTCCCACTCGCGCACGAAGGCCAGCACCTTGCGGTTCTCCGTGGTGAGGAAGCGCAGGCTGCCCATGGCGAAGACGGGGTAGCGCTGGCGGATGCCAATCATCCGCTTCACCCACTGCAGGAGGCTCGACTTCTGGCGCTCCTGCGCCTCCACGTTGATGGACTGGTAGCCGTAGACGGGGTCCGCGATGACGGGCGCGAAGAGGCGCGCATAGTCCGCGCGGCTGAAGCCCGCGTTGCGGTCGCCGGTCCACTGCATGGGCGTGCGCACGCCGTTGCGGTCGCCCAGGTAGATGTTGTCGCCCATGCCTATTTCGTCCCCGTAGTAGAGGACCGGCGTGCCGGGCAGGGTGAACAGCAGGCTGTGCATCAGCTCGATGCGGCGCCGGCCGTTGTCCATCAGCGGCGCCAGCCGGCGGCGGATGCCCAGGTTGATGCGCATGCGCGGGTCGGTGGCGTACTCCCGGTACATGTAGTCCCGGTCCTCGTCCGTCACCATCTCCAGCGTCAGCTCGTCGTGGTTGCGCAGGAAGATGGCCCACTGGCAGTTGTCCGGGATGTCCGGCGTCTGCTGCATGATTTCCACGATGGGCGTGCGGTCCTCGCGGCGCACCGCCATGAAGAGGCGGGGCATCACCGGGAAGTGGAAGCCCATGTGGAACTCATCGCCCTCGCCGAAGTACACGCGCACGTCGGCGGGCCACTGGTTGGCTTCCGCGAGCAGCACCTTGCCCTGGTATTCGGAGTCGATGGTCTTGCGCAGGCGCTTCAGGAACGCGTGCGTCTCCGGGAGGTTCTCGCAGTTGGTGCCCTCGCGCTCGAAGAGGTAGGGCACGGCGTCGCAGCGGAACCCGTCCACGCCCATGTTGAGCCAGAAGCGCATGACGTCCAGCATGGCCTCCTGCACTTCGGGGTTGTCGTAGTTGAGGTCCGGCTGGTGGCTGAAGAAGCGGTGCCAGAAGTACTGCTTGGCCACCGGATCCCACGTCCAGTTGGAGCGCTCCGTGTCGGTGAAGATGATGCGCGCGCCCTTGTAGGTCTCGTCGGTGTCGCTCCAGACGTACCAGTTGCGCTTGGGGCTCTTCGGGTCGCGCCGGGCCTCCTGGAACCAGGGGTGCTGGTCGCTGGTGTGGTTGACCACCAGCTCGATGAGGATTCGCAAGCCGCGCTTGTGCGCCTCTTCCACCAGGCGCTGGAAGTCCGCGAGCGTGCCGTAGTCCGGATGGATGCCGTAGTAGTCCGCGATGTCGTAGCCGTCGTCGCGCAGCGGGGACGGGTAGTGCGGCAGGAGCCACAGGCAGTCCACGCCCAGGTCCTGGAGGTACGGCAGCTTCTCGATCAGGCCCGGGATGTCCCCGTGGCCGTCTCCGTTGGAGTCATGGAATGCGCGGATGTGCAGCTCGTAGATGAGCGCTTTTTTGTACCAAAGCGGATCCTGGTCCATACGCCTCTCGGAGGGAGTCACTCGAAGTAGTCGAACGCGTGTTCGGTGCGGCGGTAGCGGTACACGGCCCAGATGGCCGCGGGCTGTTCGGGCGTCAGGCGCACCTGCACGTCCGGGCCCTGCCAGAGCGAGCGCTGATCAGCCATCAGCTCGTGCACCTGATAGGTCTCCTCCGCGTTGACGCCCAGCCACTCCATGGGCACGCGCAGCAGCGCCTCCTGCGGCGTGTACGGATCCAGGCTCACCGCCACCAGCACCGTGCTGAGGCCATCCGGCGAGCGCTTGCCGTAGAAGAGGACGCGGTCGTTGTCGGAGTCGAAGAAGCGCAGGCCCTGATACTGCTGGAGCGCGGGGTGCGCCTTGCGGACGGCGTTGAGCTTCGCGATCCACTCGGAGATGTTGCCCGGCCGGTCCCAGTCCCAGGCCACGAGCTGGTACTTCTCCGAGTCCAGGTACTCCTCCTTGCCCGGCACCGGCCGGCCCTCGCACAGCTCGTAGCCCGAGTACATGCCCCACACGGACGACAGCGTCGCGGCCAGCGCCACGCGCAGGCGGAAGGCGCCGGGGCCCGCGTTCTGGAGGTTCTCCGGGAGGATGTCCGGCGTGTTGGGCCAGAGGTTGCCGCGGAAGTAGTCCGCCACGGGCGGGGAGGTGATCTCCTCCAGGTAGTCCTGCAACTCCTGCTTGAAGAGGCGCCACGTGAAGTACGTGTACGACTGGGTGAAGCCGACCTTGGCCAGGGCTTTCATCACCTTCGGGCGCGTGAAGGCCTCCGACAGGAAGAGGACGTCCGGGTGCTGGTCCTGCACCTCGCGGATGAGCCAGTGCCAGAACTGGATGGGCTTGGTGTGCGGGTTGTCCACGCGGAAGGTCCGCACGCCGTTGTCCACCCAGTGCAGGACGACGGACTTGAGCTCCTTCCAGAGCGAGTCGCGCGCGGGCCCCATCCAGTCGAAGTTGACGATGTCCTCGTAGCGCTTGGGCGGGTTCTCCGCCGTCTTGATGGTGCCGTCCGGACGGTGCTGGAACCACTCCGGATGCTCCTTCACGTACGGGTGGTCCGGCGAGCACTGGAAGGCCAGGTCGAGCGCCACTTCAATGCCGTGGGCCTTCGCCGCGTCCACGAACGCGCGGAAGTCCTGCAGCGTGCCCAGCTCCGGGTGCACGGCCTTGTGTCCGCCCTCCGCGGCGCCAATGGCCCACGGGCTGCCCACGTCCCCTGCTTCCGCGCGAAGGCTGTTGTTCTTGCCCTTGCGAGCGGTGCGGCCAATGGGGTGGATGGGCGGGAGGTAGACGGTGTCGAAGCCGAGCCTCTGGATGTACGGCAGCCAGGCTTGCGCGTCCTTGAAGGTGCCATGCGTCTTGCCATCCCGCCTGGCGGAGCGCGGGAAGAATTCGTACCAGGCGGCGTTGCGCGCCTTCTCCCGGTCCACGAACACCTCCAGCACCTTGTCGTACGCGCGAGCGAGCGAGCGGTCCGGGTGCCGTGACGCGGCGTCCGCCAGCTCGGGGGACAGCGCGACCAGCAGGTGGTCCGGCGTGGGCGGCGTGCGCAGGCGGGCTCCGGCCTCGGCGAGCATCCGGTGGTCCTCCGCGGACCTGCCCCTGGCGCGCGCGGCGGCGCCCTCCAACAGCGCGGCGCCTTCCAACAGCTCGCTCTTCACGTCGCGGCCGGCGTCCACCTTGCGCTTGAGCTCATGGGCCCAGGTGCGGAAGAGGTCCGGCCAGGCTTCAATCGTGTATTCGTAGCGGCCGTTGCGCGCGAGCGGGATGGAGCCTTCCCACGCGTCGTTGTTCTTGAAGGTGAGGGGGACCTCCGCCCAGTCCGTCTTCTGGGAGGCGGGGGTGACCTGGCGCCAGCGGGCGACGGCCACGAGCACGTCATGGCCCTCCTTGAAGATATCCGCCCGGACGGTGAGGCTCTCACCGGCGACGCGTTTGATGGCGTAGCGGCCCGCGTCCAGCTCCGGCTGGACGTTCTCGATGAACACGCTTCCGAGTCGTTCGGTCATATCGGCTGGCGGCCCCTTATAGGACTGTGAGTCAGTGGCTCCAGGCGGCAATGTGCGGGTGTTGTTGATTGGAGAGGGCGACCACCTGAGCGCGTTGGCCTGTCAACGTTAGGAACGGAGGGAGCGGTCGCCCACCCCGAGGGGCTGGGTGGACGGGCTCCGATAGTTGAAGCTGGGATCCGCCCCTCCGGTTGCGGTATCCGGGACGAACATGGCGCCCAACGACTCCGCTGCTCAGCAAGCGAGTGACCTGTCGGCCGACCGCGACCTGCTGAGGCAGGTGGCGCTCGGCAGCGCGGCGGCCATGAGGGACGTCTACGCGCGCTGCTCCGCGAGGGTGTTCGCCATCGCGGTGCGGCTGTTGCCCACGCGGGCGGACGCGGAGGAGGTCCTGCAGGAGGCCTTCCTGGAGGTCTGGCGCCGGGCGCGCGAGTTCGACCCGCTGCGGGGCGGGTTGGAGACGTGGGTGACGACCATCGCGCGGACGCGGGCGATTGATCGGCTGCGTTCGTTGGGCACGGTGTCGCGGATGGTGGATGGGGTGGCCCAGCAGCCGCCGCCGGTGAGTGCGACGCCACTGTCGCCGGACGACTCCGCGGCTGCGGCGCAGGAACAGTCGCGGGTGCGCGTGGCGCTGGCGCGGCTGCCGCCGGAGCAGCGCGAGGTGGTGCTGCTCGCGTACTTCGACGGGCTGTCCCAGAGTGAGATTGCGCGGAAGACGGGCCAGCCGCTGGGCACGGTGAAGACGCGCGCGCGGCTGGCGTTGGAGAAGCTGGCGGTGCTGTTGGAGGCACGGGCGGAGAGCGCTTCCGGCTGAGTGCCGGACAGCGGCCCTGGTCCGCGGGGACGGGCGGTGGGGCAGGCCCCGCCCGTGTCCTCCTTGCCGTCACTGGGAGCGGCCCCACACCTTGCGACTGTTTGGTGAACCCGAGGCAGGGGGTGGACATGCGCAAGATGCGGCAAACGGGGACGGCGTTGATGAACGCGCGGGAGATGCGGTTGGTGCTGGCGAGTGCACCGCGCAACCTGATGGAGCTGTCCCGGCGAGAGCTGATCGGGATGGTGAGGGGCGCGCGAGGCCTGGTGACCCGGTACGAGAAGCTGACGCACAAACTGCGCCGTGAGGCCCGGCGCGTCCCCATGGGGAACCGCGTGATGGGCGGGCGCATGGACACGCGGCGCAAGGCCGCGCTGTTCCGCACGGCCCTGTCGCGCTTCGAGGCACAGCTGCGCAGGATGGAGAAGGCACCGGCGCGCAAGGCGAGGCCCGCGATGCGCAAGCGCCCCGTGGCGAAGAAAGCGATGCGGCCCGCCGCCCGCGCGACGGCTCCCCGCAAGAAGACGGTGTCGGCGAAGAAGGCAATACGGCCCGCGGGCTATGCGCGCCGGGGATCAGTGAAGGCGCGAGCGCACAAGGCGCGGCGCATTCCGGCGATGAAGGCGCAGGCGCACCGGGCCTCCAAGGGGCGCACGCCGGCGCGCCGCCGGGCCGCGACGCGGTAGCGAGCCTCAGGAGAGGGGAGCCGGGTCGCGTCCAGCTCGTGGCTCGGTGAAGGGAGGGGAGCTGGACCGTGTCCGCCCCACTTCGGGGCGGACACGGTGGGGCTCCGAGCTGAGTCCACCGCGTGAAGGCCGCTGGCCGTTGAAAGCGAAAGCACCGTACGGACAGAAGCGTCGCGGAAGGCAATTGGCGCAGGCACTCGAGCACGGCGCGGTGCGCGAGCCTTCAGGAAATCAGGCTCGGAGGGCCCTCGCCGGTCACGAAGACGCTGGTGGCTCTGAGCAATAGGCCATGGAAGCGCCAGCCGCGGTGAGCCCGTCGCCGAGGTGGCGAGGGGATTCCAGGTGCCCGGGACGCGTCCCATCGTCCATCTGAGCGCCTTCGCGGGAATGTTCAAGGAGGCCGCCGGGTGACGAGGGGGCTTTCGGGTCTTCCATCGCAGAAGGCTCGCTTCCCTCTATCGGCTGAACCATCAGCGCCGCGTCTTTGATGGGCACGAGGCAGCCATGGCCGCCGTCCTCCCCAGTGTCAGGGCGCGACTCCAACGCCTCATCGGGGCCGGTGATTTGCACAGGGTGGCCGAGGCCACGCTCATTCACGCAGGGGCATGCCTCCGTCGGCACATCTGGCTTGGGAATGGGCCCAAGCTGGCCAGCGACTTCCGTCGCCGCGCCCGGGCCTGACTCCTGCAAACCGCAAGGCTCGATGACTGTCGGGGGATTTCGCTGAGGGGGCTCTTGGACAGGTGGAGCCTCGGCGGTGAAAGGTTTCGGGACGCTGGGGGCGAAGGCGTTCAGCAAGCGCTCGTCGTAAGCCCTCATCAGCGTTGGCAGGTTCTGCTGGAGTGCCTGCGTGTCGCGCTCCCTCAGGGCATCCGACGCGCAAATGACCCACTCGCGCAGCGCCTCACCTCCCATGAAGGGCAGCAGTCGGGCCGCACCTCCCAGGAAGGCCCGATGCAGGGATTGAACGAGGAGCACATGCCCGGGCCGCTCCGCCACCCGGGCCGCCAGCCGAAGCAGCTCGAACTCTACCTGGGCGCAGCGTTCTCCCAATTCCCACTTCGCTATGTCCCAAAGCCTGAAGCAGAGGCTGCCCAGCGCGTCCAGGTCCCGCTCGGAGGCCTTCGCGCAGCAGTCGACCAGCAGCTCTATCAGCACCTGTCGCCGGAGGCTGAAGTAGCCGTCCAGGAGCCAGCGGGCCTCAGACGAGCGCGCGTCATGCAGCGCCAGCCCCAGGTTCTCCAGCGTCAGCGACTCATCCAGTGCCACCGCGCGCGTCTTGCGACCGGGGCGCTGCACCACCAGGCCCCGCGCCGCCAGCCGCCGCAGCGCCTCGCGCATGGTGCCCCGACACACCTTCATGCGACGCGCCAGCTCCACCTCCGACGCGAACTGCCCGGACGGGTGGATTTGCCCCAGCGCGATTTGGCGCTCGAGCTCTGCTTCCACGTACGCCACGAGTCCACCCCGTCCCATCCCCATCTCCCTTCCTCGTCCCAGTATCGCCATCCAACCACAGGGGGCTGACATGGCTGGGGCGTGGCCCCGGGGCCCGGGTTGCGAAAACTTGTCCGACTGTCGGACAGGTTTTGAAACAACGCGCCCGGCGGGCGGGCCCTGCCGTCGACTCTGCCTTGCCACTGTCCCAGTCCAGCGTGCCGTGGCGGGCCACTGCCGAGATCCGAGAGGTTCGCGTCCTCGCGGAGAACTCCGGGGCTCGGAATTTGCTACCGGGCCTCTGGTGCTCTGCTTGGAGCGACTCCCCTGCGGAGACGCTGGTCGTGTTGCCAGCGGAGCCAGATGCTCACGGATAGGGGTGCTCACTGCTTTCGGAAGAGCAGGTTGCCGCCCCTGTCGAACGATTCGAGGCGTCGCGTCCGAACGCGAAGGTCCGGGTCATTCCCATGCACAACATCGGCATTGACCGGCTCCAGCTCGGGTAGTGGCTCGTGGCGAGGCTGGAGCTATTGAGCCTGGAGTCGTGGACTTCGTGGTGAGTTGGTCGCGCTGAGGTAGCCGACACGTCCAGCGGGTAGGCTCGTGCCGATGCGTACCTTGGAGCGCGGGCCGCCTTCCTTTCCGCAGGTCCTGACTCTCAGCCTTGCCCTACTTCGCGCGGTGGGCACCGCAGGTTCGCGCTGTCTGACCTGGCCATTCTGGGCACTCCGAACTTCGAGGAGAAGGACGTGGAGGGCTATTACAAGGCGTACGGCCTGCCTCCCGGCTTCGGGCGGAGATGGTGGCTGTGGGCGCCATGTGGACCCGAGTTCGTCCTGGCCCAGGACTGGGCCTCCTCGAACAGTGCCGACACATGCAGGGGGAGTTCGTCGAGCCTCCGGAACCGCTGCCTCCTCTTCCAACCCGTGGCCAGGGTCCCAGGTGCCGCCTGTCACTCGGGAGGGGACATCAGCGGGCCCGTGAAGGCAACCTCCAGGCCTCCGTATTCCGACGGGGCCAGGTTCATCTTCCAGCCGTGCAGCTCCACCACGTTGTGCACGATGTGCAGTCCCAGGCCCTGACCTTGCGGCTCCCTCGTGCGGGCCGAGTTGCCTCGGAAGCGGCGCTCCAGGATCCTCGATCGCTCCTCCTCGGAGATGCCTGGCCCGTCGTCGATGACCCTCAGCTGGAACGTCTGCTGGCGCGTCGTCGCCAGCACCACCGCCACGTGGCCGTCCTCGCGCCCGTAACGGATGCCGTTGAGCACCACGTTGCTCACCGCCTGCTCCAGCAGCGTCTCGTCACCCATCACCCAGGTGGGCGTCGCCGGCACTCCGCTCTCCAACGAGATGCGCTGCGGCCTCGCGATGGGCTGGTGCCGGCCCAGCACTCGCGAAACCAACGCGTTCAGGTCTACCGGCGCGTGCAGCACCTGCGGGGATCCTGCCTCCAGCCTCGCCGCCGCTCCCAGGCTGTGCACCAGCGAGGCCATGTAGTGGGCTTCGCTCATCGCGGACAGCATCAGGCCCGACTCCAGCGGCTGACCCGCGCTCATCCGCTGCTGCATCGCGGCCAGGTGCCCCTGCAACACTGTGAGCGGGGTCATCACGTCGTGCGTGGTGTTCGCCAGGAAGTCGCGCAGCGTCTGCTCGCGCGCCTGCTGCTGCGCCATCCGTGCTTGAATCTCCGCTCGCGCCTGCTGGAAGGCCCTGGCCAGCTCCGCGATCTCGTCGCTGCCAGTCACCGTCACCGGCTGCTCGTAGCCGCTGCCTGACGACGCGCGTACCTCCTCCGTCAGGCGGCGCAAGCGCTGCACTACCGGCCCCAGCGCCACCACCATCGCGGACAGGAGGAGCAGTGTGGGCACGCCCCAGACGTACAGCGGCGGCAGCCCCACCTCCGGTGACCCCGGAGGCTCCACGCGACGCGCGAGCACGTACTCGCACGGCCCTCCATCCCAGGGCATGCGCAACAGCAGGTCCTGCACCAGCGCGCCGTCCGTCTTCGAGTAGCGGCGCACCCCCACGCCGTCGTCCTGCACGCCCTTGCGCAGCTCTTCGTCCACCGTGGGGGCCTGCGGGTTTCGCGAAACGAACTGCCCGTCGAAGGGATAGAGGCTCAACGGCGGTAGGCGGCGTCCCATCGGGCCCCGGGCTCCCAGCCGGAAGGGGCCCTCGTCCCCGAGGCTCGGTCCTCCCCTCCCGGGGCCGTTTCCCGGCGGCTCGTTTGGCGCGACGGCTCCCGAAGGCGGGCCGCTGTTGCCCTCGGGCGGGCCCTCGCGCTCCCAGGGAGGACGCTGCGAGCGGGGGCGGACCATCCAGGTCTCGGGCGCGGCCTCGCAGCGCTCGCGTCCTCCGGACTGCATCTGCGACAGCGTGGAAGCGATGATGACTTCGTCCGTGGTGCGGCGGCGCACCGAGTGCTCCACCTGCACCAGCGCGAACACCGCGGGCACCGTCACCGCTACCGCCGTGAGTGCCAGCCGCAACCGCAGCTTCACGCAGCCTCCCCGGGCACCAGCCGGTAGCCCACGCCCCACACCGTCTCCACGCACTTCACCGGCCCCAGCTTGCGCCGGAGCCGCGACACGTGGACGTCCAGCGTGCGCTCGGTGCCCTCACGCTCCGGATCCAACACGTGCTCCACCAGCCACTGCCGCGTCACCGCCTCCTGCTGCCTGCGCGCCAGCGCCGCGAGCAGCTCGAACTCCACCCGCGTGAGCTCCACAGGCCGCCCCTGCACCTGCACCATGTGCCCCTGCAGGTCGATGCGCAGGGGCCCCACCTCCACCACCGCCTGCTCCTTCTGCAGCGTGGGGCGGCGCAGGCGCGCGCGCACGCGCTCGACCAGCTCCTCCGGCCAGAAGGGCTTGGTCATGTAGTCGTCCGCGCCCAGCTTCAGCGCCCGGACCTTGTCCAGCGTGTCATTGCGCGCGCTCAGGATGAGCACCGGGACCTCCGAGAAGGTCCTCAGCGCCTTGAGCATGTCCAGGCCATAGGTGCCCGGGAGCATCAGGTCCAACACCACGAGGCTCACGTCCGGCAGTTCGCCGGACACGAGCATCCGGCCCTCGCGCCACCACACGGGCTCGAAGCCCGCGCCGCGCAGGTGCCCGACAATCTGGGACCCGAGCTGGTCGTCATCCTCCACCAGCAGGATGCGGTCGCCCATGCGCCATGCCTCCCTTCGGGCACTCCACCCCGGAGGACTCCGGAGGGCCGTCTCACCCTAGTTCAGGGCATGCCGCTGTCGAAGCCCGGCGGCGGAGGCCCCATGCCGCCATCCCAGCCAGGTGGGGGACCCATGCCACCATCCCCGCCCGGCGGGGGACCACCAGGGCCACCGCCACCGCCGCTGCCGCCCGGCATGGCGCAGTTCGCGCTGCCCAGGGAGGAGCGGATGACCAGCGTCTTGGACGCCAGCATCGCGCCGTCCGACATGCGCTGCGTGGCGAAGAGGTAGTCGCCCACTGCGTCCCCGGAGACCACCGTGTCGTTCTGGTTGGTCGTGTCGCGCGCGCCGCGGGTGTTGTAGAGCGGCTGGTTGTTGACGATGTCGTCGCTCGTCGAGTCGTCAAAGAACAGCTGGGACGTGACGAACTCCTGGCCGTTCACCCGCACCGTGAAGTGGATGTGAATGGTGCGGCTGCTGTACCAACCGGGGAAGCACGTGTCGAAGTCCACGCGCCCGTTGGCGTCCGTGGTCTGCACGCCGCGGAACCACCGCGCCGCGCGGGCCGTCGCGTCACCGGACGTGCAGAAGTCGATCGCGTCCTCGCCGGAGTACAGGCCCTCCGGCCCCGCGTGCCAGATGTCCACCGTGGCGCCCGGGATGGGCTTGCACGCCTCGTCCACGACGAGGAAGGCCAGGCGCACCGGCAGGCCGTCATGACCCTCACTGATGTCCTTGCGGTCCACCGTGGTCGCGTAGCAGGGCCCCAGCGTGGCCTCACAGGTGAGATTGCACACCGTGCCCAGGCCGGACGCGAACGGATCCGGATACGCGGCGGCGGCTGTCATCGCCGCGGTGCCGCCCGTGGCCCAGAAGCCCGGGGCCGCCACGCCGGAGTCCGCGCCCGTGCCCGCATCGGTGTTGCTGTTCGTGTCGCCGCCCGTCGTGTCGTCGTCGCCACCGCAGGCGACCAGCAGCTTCGCCATGGGGGCCGCGGCCAGCGACAGGCCAATGCCGCGCAGGATGCTCCGGCGCGTGATGATCTTGGGGGAGAGGTCCTGATGAGGGGATTCGCACTTCATGCGGGGTTCCTCCGGGAACTCGGGAGCCAGGGGCGGCGGAGATGCCGCCCGCGGGGCCGTCCGGGGCTGACCGGACGGCGAACCGGGTTATCTCGGGAGAACCTTAAGCAATCCTTGCGCGGCAGGACCGCGACTCAGGAATAGCGCACGCGGAAGGCGGCGAGCAGTGGACCCGCGGCCCGTCCGTCCGCCGGGGACCTTGGTCCGCCCTCGGGAAGCTTCGCGCCCAGCTCTTCCAGCGCGGGCTTCATGGACTCGAAGGCGTGGAGCGCGTCCGCCGCGTTGTCGAAGAAGCGCGGATGCACCAGCCACCCGGAGATGCCGCAGGTGACGACGTGGAAGGAGCGCGAGTCATCTGCTTCATAGGTCAGTCGCAAGAGGCCGTGGAGGCCCTCGTCCCGCACGATGGTGCCACCCTGACCGCCCATGCCCCCAAGCGTCACGCCGCCCTCGTAGTCGCTCCAGCCCGTGTCCGCGTCCATGCCTTCACGCATAGCACTCCGCGGGCGGATGTGGGCGGAGTGACAGGGCAGCGCCGCGCCGTCGTCCGTGAGCCCTGTCAGCCGCGGCGAGCGGTGCCTCGGGCGGGATTGCGCGCCGGTTGTCGCCTCCCTCGCACCGCCCAACGTTTGCGGTGTGGGGGACGTCGTCATGCCCGCGGAAACCATCCATGCGACTCGCTACTCCGAGGAGATTGTTCCCTTCCTCGCGGGGGACGGGCGTGCGCTGCACCTGGTGCACCTGAGCGGCCTCGATAGGGCGGACAAGGGGCCGGTGGTGCTGGTGCACGGGGCTGGCGTGCGCGGGAACATCTTCCGCGCGCCGGTGCGCCAGACCGTGGTGGATGCGCTGATAGATGACGGCTACGACGTGTGGCTGGAGAACTGGCGCGCCAGCATGGACGTGGAGCCGGCCGAGTGGACGTTGGACCAGGCCGCCGTCCTGGATCACCCGCCCGCCATCCGCACCGTGCGGGAGAGGACGGGCGCGGACACGGTCAAGGCCATCATCCACTGCCAGGGCTCCACCAGCTTCACCATGGCCGCGGTGGCGGGGCTGCTGCCGGAGGTGGACCTCATCCTCAGCAACGCGGTGTCGCTGCACCCGGTGGTGCCCGCGACCGCGAAGCTGAAGTTGCACCATGCCGCGCCGCTGGTCTCGCACCTGACGCCGTACCTGGATCCGCAGTGGGCCTACGGCGGCCCCACGCGCACGGCCCGGATGCTGACGCGCGTGGTCCAGGCCACGCATCACGAGTGCGAGAACCTGGTCTGCCGCTGGACCAGCTTCACCTACGGCACGGGCTTCCCGGTGCTGTGGCGCCACGAGAACCTCAACGCCCAGACGCACGACTGGCTCCAGCACGAGTTCGGCCCGGTGCCCTTCAGCTTCTTCCGCCAGATGGACGCGTGCGTGCGCGCCGGCCGCCTCGTGCCGGTGGAGGGCATGCGCGCGCTGCCGGAGGACCTGGGCGTGCGCGAGCCCCAGACGGACGCGCGCTTCGTCTTGTTCGCGGGCGAGGAGAACCGCTGCTTCCTCGCGGAGAGCCAGCGCCGCAGCTTCGAACACCTGGAGCACTTCCACCCGGGCCGGCACGCGCTGCACGTCCTGCCGGGCTACGGCCACCTGGACGTCTTCATGGGCAAGCGCGCGTCGCAGGACGTGTTCCCCCTCATCCTCGAAGAGCTGGATCGCCCCCGGGCAACCCACTGACGAAAGGCCTGCCATGTTCCTCCCTCGACGGATCCAGCAACAGTCCGGCCGCTACTCGCGGGTGGATGACATCCCCTACGTGCTGCCGGTGGACTCGAAGGGGGCCCCGGCGATGTGGGCCGCCTTCACCGTGGACGCCCGCCGCGCGGCGAGCCTGCTACCCGGCAACGAGCTGCACCCGCTGCGCGTGTCGCGCGACCGGAGCGTGCTGCTCCTCTCCGTCATCGACTACCTGCGGACGGACATCGGCGCATACATCGAGTTCAGCATCGCGCTCGCGTGCACGCACGGCCGAAGGCTGGCGCCACCCCTGTTGCCGCTGCTGTTCCAGAAGCGCTACGGCGCGGGGCAGTACGTGGTGGACCTGCCGGTGAACACGGAGGTCTCCGTGAAGGGCGGCAAAGGCATCTGGGGCATGCCCAAGCACCTGGCCCGGCTGGACTTCCGCATGGAGGACGGCTCCGTGAGCAGCCGCTACGAAGAGGGCGGCCAACTGGCGGTGCGCTTGCGCATCGAGCGCCCGCGATTCGCGTGGCTGCCGCTGCGGATGGCGGCGGTGAACTACTGCGCCTTCCGGGGCATGCTGATGAAGTCCACCCTCTACTTCCGCGGCCGGTTCGCCTTCCGCGTGGGGCGGCGGGCGCGGGGAACGCTGGAGCTGGGAGACCACCCTCGCGTGCAGGCGCTGCGCGCCCTGGGCATCTCCCCGCGCCCGTTCTTCACCGGCTTCTTCCCGGCGTCCAGCGGCGTGCTGGATGACCACTTCGAGTCGTGGTTCCTCACCCAGCCCTCACCGCCTCTGGACACGTACCCGGAAGGACTCCGGAGCGTGGTGGACCTGGGGCAGGACCCGACGCCCATGCCGCCGCCGGAGTCGGTTGGGGCACCGCTGAAGGTGCTCCAGACCGAGGGGCCGCTGCCGGACGCGCATCCGAGCGGGGACGCGCGGCCATGACGCGCGGCGGCCTCCTGGGGCTGGCGAAGGCGTGCCTGCTGTTTCCGCGCCGCGAGGCCCACGCATGAGCCCGGCCGCGTCGCGATGGCTGGAGCACCAGGCGCGCTTCAAGGGGCGGCCCTGGCGCTGGTCGCTCGCGGTCGTCGGGTGGGTGACCGTCTTGCTCGGCGTGGCGCAGTTGTTCATCCCGGGGCCGGAGCTGCGCCTGCTGCACGCGAATGCGTCCGCCGCGCCCGTGCACTTCTTCCGCTTCATGGGCATGTTCCTGGTGCTGTTCGGCTGCATGCTCCTGCATGGCCTGCACGAGCCCCGCGAGAACCAGGCCGCCTTCCTGTGGTCCGGCCTCCAGAAGGTGGGGTCGTGCGTGCTGGTGCTCATCGCCGTGGCGCGCGGCCTGATGTCGCCGCTGGGGCTGAGCCTGGCCGCGTTCGACGCGGTGGCCGCCGTGCTGGCGCTGGGCTTCTACGCTTCGCTGCGCCAGCGCGAGCAGATCATCACCGTGCTCAAGCCCCGGGCGGAGGTGGCGCCTCCAGAGTTGGCCGGCCCCTCCGTCAACGCGCTGCGCGTGGCGGAGGCGGCCCGGGGCGAGGTGCTCCCTCCGAGGCCGCCGCCCGCCGTCAGTGCGAGCGCGCCCGGGCAGACGTCTCCGGTGGAGGCGCCACGGCGTTCACTGGTGCTGTCGGGCGGCGGCATTCGCGTCGCGTGGCAGGCGGGGGTGGTGCGCGCGCTGACGGACGCGCGGCTGTCCTTCGCCCATGTGGACGGCACGTCCGGCGGCATCATCACCCTGGCGATGTGGCTGTCCGGCCTGTCCCCCGCGCAGATGTGCGAGCGGTGGCGGACGCTGGACGTGAAGGACTTCGTGTCGCTGATGCCGCTGGATGAATGCTCGCGGCCCTGGGGGCTCGCGGCGGTGGGGGACGCGGACGGCGTCACCCAGCGCGTCTTCCCGCACCTGGGCGTGGACGTGGAGGCCATCCGCGCGAATCGCGAGCGTTCAGGCACCTTCAACGTCTGCGACTTCACCCGGAAGACGAACGAGGCCATTCCGCACACGGACGTGGACCGCGACCTGCTGGTGGCCGGCCTCTCCCCGCCGCTCATCCTGCCCCCGGTGGCGAGGGACGGGCACCTGTTCCTCGACTCGGTGTGGATCCAGGACGCCAACGTGATGGAGGCCGTCCGCCGGGGCGCGGACGAAATCTGGGTGGCCTGGTGCATTGGCAACACGCCCCGGTACCACCACGGCTTCTTCCGCCAGTACGTCCACATGATCGAGCTGAGCGCGAACGGCGCGCTCTTCGCCCAACTGGAGCAGGTGCGCGAGCTCAACGCGCGCATCCTCGCGGGCGAGCAGGTGCCGGGACACGCGCGGCCCATCACCGTGCACCTCATCAAGCCCGAGCACCCGCTGCCCCTGGACCCGGAGGTCTACGCGGGCCGCGTCACGGCCGCGACGCTCGTCGACCAGGGCTACTCGGACGCCTGCCGCTACCTCGCGGTGGCGGACGCCCAGGGCCTGCCCCTCACCCCGGAGATCACGCAGATGACCGAACCCGCCAACGACCTGAGCTTCCGCGAGACGATGGCCGGCCCGCTCGCGATGGGCGCCACCGACCCCGAGGCGGGCGCCCACGACGGGCGCTCCACGCCCTTCACCATGCACTGCACCATCACCATCGACGACATGGAGGCGTTCATCCGCGACGCGAACCACGCGGCCCGGCTGGTGGCGCACGTGCAGTACAAGCCGCTGGGCTTCGACATCCCCGTGCGCGAGGGGAGCTTCAACCTCTTCCGTGCCACGGATGACCCGCGCACGAAGATCATGACCTACGGCCTGCGCTTCCAGGCGCACGGCCAGGACTACTACCTGGACGGCACGAAGACGCTGCGCGACGACCCGGGGCCGGACCTGTGGCGCGACACCACGCGCCTCTACAGCTACCTGCACCAGGGCGTGGACGCGCGAGGCCCCGTCGTGGGCGCGGGCGTCCTGGTGCTGGGCATGCGGGAGCTGATCCGCCTGGTCTCCAGCATGCGCTCGTCGCGCGGAGGCGTGGAGGGCGCCGAGGTGATGGCCCGCTTCGGCCACCTGTTCCTGGGCGCGCTCTGGGACCTCTACGCCGCCGAGGCGCCGATCCACGAGCGAGGAGGGGAGGCCGCGCATGAGCACGACCGCTGACCACTTCGATGTCGTCATCGTGGGCTCGGGCTTCGGCGGTTCGGTGATGGCGTGGCGGCTGGCGGACGCGGGCCTGCGGGTGTGCGTACTGGAGCGGGGCAAGGCGTATCCGCCGGGCTCCTTCGCGCGCAGCCCGTACGCCATGCGCCACAACTTCTGGGACCCGAGCCAGGGCATGCTCGGCCTGTTCAACGTCTGGTCGTTCGAGGGGCTGGGCGGCGTGGTGTCCGCGGGGCTGGGCGGAGGGTCGCTCATCTACGCCAACGTGCTCCTGCGCAAGGACGAGAAGACCTTCATCCACGAGGACCTGTGCAACGGAGGCTACGAGGACTGGCCCGTCACCCGCGCCGACCTGGAGGTGCACTACGACGCCGTGGAGCGGATGATGGGCGCTCAGCGCTACCCGCTGGAGCACGCGCCCTATGCGTCCACCGCGAAGACGCTGGCCATGCGGATCGCGGCGGAGCGCCTGGGCCGCGCGGACGACTGGCAGCTGCCGCCGCTGGCCGTGACCTTCGGCAACCCCGGCGACGTGCCCGTCCCGGGCGAGCCCATCCGCGAGGAGCATCCCAACCTCCACGGCCGCACGCGCACCACCTGTCACCTCTGCGGGGAGTGCGACATCGGGTGCAACACGGGCAGCAAGAACACGCTCGATTACACGTACCTGTCCGCGGCGAAGCGCGCGGGAGCGGAGCTGCGCACGCTCGCGGAGGTGACCGAGTTCTGGCCCGCGGAGGGTGGCGGCTACGTGATGCGTTACCTGGACCACACGCAGACGCCGGAGGACGTGCCGCGCGAAGGGCCGAAGTCGATGCTTCCTCGCAGCACGGTGACCGGGGACCGGCTGGTGCTGGCGGCGGGCACGTTCGCAACGCCGTTCCTGCTCTTGAAGAACCGGCGGAGCTTCCCCGGGCTGAGCCGGCAGCTGGGCACGCGCTTCTGCGGCAACGGGGACCTGCTGGGCTTCATGCGCCAGTGCCACGACTCGAGCACCGGCCGGAAACTGCCGCGCATGCTGGACGGCGGGCACGGGCCGGTCATCACCAGCGCGCTGCACTTCCGGAGTCAGGAGGAGGGCGGCACGGGCCGTGGCTACTACATCGAGGACGCGGGCTACCCGGAGTTCGTCAACTGGCTCTACGAGGGCGCGCGCCAGGTGCCGCTGCTGGAGCGCGGCCTCAAGCTGACGTGGCGCCTCATCCGCGGGTGGACGGGACACGCGCACGACTCCGACGTGAGCGACGAGATCGCCGAGCTGTTTGGCGACTGCCTGGGCTCCGCGACGTCGCTGCCGCTGCTGGGCATGGGGCGCGACCTCCCCAATGGCCACATGCGGCTGACGGACGACGGGATGCTGGACATCGACTGGCGGATGCGCGGTTCGCGCGAGTACTTCAACGAGGTGCGCCAGTCGATGGCGGACATCGCTCGGACACTGGAGGGGCGGTTGATGCAGAACCCGCTCAGCTACTTGAGCCGGGTCATCACCGTGCACCCGCTGGGCGGCTGTCCCATGGGGCGCGGGCCGGACGAGGGCGTGGTGGACTCGACGGGTGAGGCCTTCGGGCACCCGGGGCTGTACGTGGCCGACGGCTCGATGATGCCCGGCCCCACCGGGCCCAATCCGAGCCTCACCATCGCGGCGCTCGCGGACCGCTTCGCGGACGCGCTCATTGCGTCGAACCGCCGGACGCAGCCAGGGCAGGCGTGGCGGGCGGTAGAGGAGGGGACATGGCCGTTCGCACCTCCGATGTGAGCCGCCTTCCCGGCCGCCGCGCCGAGCCCGCGCCGCGGCCGGAGACGCCCCCGGGCCGGAAGATGGTGTCCTGGTACGACCCCGCCGTGCTCGTGAAGTCGGGAGTGAAGGCGCTCCTGTCGGGGACGTTCGGCCAGCAGGCGGACCGGCGGCTCCTGGACGCAGTGGCCCGGCCCCAGCCGCTGGCGTTCGATTACTCGGTGGATGACGAGGGCCATCCGCGCGACGAGCTGTGGCTGGACTACGTGGCGGACCTGGGCGACGGCTGGGACTCCACCTACGCGGTGGCGTCCGCGGTGATGGCGCCGGAGCTGACGCTGGCGGATGCAGCCGGCGCGACGCACGTCACGCGGGGAGGGGACGTGCTCGTGTTCGGCGGAGACGAGGTGTACCCGACCGCGAGCGTGGGCGAGTACCAGGCTCGCACGGTGGTGCCTTACGAGGATGCGCTGAACAAGCGGCGCCACCGGCCGCACCTGTTCGCGGTGGCGGGCAACCATGACTGGTACGACGGGCTGGTGTCCTTCACGCGCCTGTTCTGCCAGGGGCGGCGCTCCAACGCCTGGCGCACGCAGCAGCAGCGCAGCTACTTCGCGCTGCGGCTGCCCCACGGCTGGTGGCTCCTGGGCACGGACATGCAGCTGGAGTCCGACCTGGACGCGCCGCAGGTGGAGTTCTTCCAGAAGGTGGCGGCGCGGATGCATCCCGCGGATCGCATCATCCTCTGCAACGCGGAGCCGGAGTGGGTGAAGCAGCAGGTGACGCCTCGTGCGGGCCGCGGCTTCCTGGACCACAACATCGACTTTTTGGAGCAGAAGGTGCTGGGCAAGAAGGTGAGCGTCTTCCTGGCGGGGGACCTGCACCACTACCGCCGGCACGAGAACGCGGACGGGCGGCAGAAGATCATCGCGGGTGGGGGAGGGGCGTTCCTGCATCCCACGCACCTGCCCAAGGTGGATCAGCGTCCGGGCGGCTTCGTGCAGAAGGCGAGCTACCCGTCCCAGCGGACGTCCCAGTGGATCACCTGGCGAAACCTGCTGTTCACCGCGATCAACCCGTGGTTCGGCGTGTTCATGGGAGGCGTCTACGCGCTGCTGGGCTGGGGCGTGGCCACGCATCTCAGCGTGGGGACGGTGGGAGCGCCCTCGTTCCGGGAGCTGATCAACGCGGCGTTGCAGAGCACGGGGTCGATGGTGCTGGGGGCCGGGGTTTTGATGGGCACGGTCGCGTTCGCGGACGGCCGGCGGGGGCCCGGCTGGAAGAAGGCCGCCGGCGTCGTGCATGGGCTGGCGCACCTGGCCGTGGCGCTGCTGCTCACCTGGGCTGTGTCCGCCATCGCGTCGCCGCTGGCGACGGAGCTTCAGTGGAGCCTGCGGAGGGATCTCCTCAGCGGCGTGCTGCTCGTCTGCGGCGGAGCGCTGGTGGGGCCCCTGGCGGTGGGCGTGTACCTGCTGCTGTCGCTCAACGTGTTCTCCTGTCACCCCAACGAAGCGTTCTCCTCGCTGTCGATTCCGGACTGGAAGAACTTCCTCCGGCTCCACTTCGATGCAGAGGGGCAGCTCACGGTGTACCCGGTGGGTTTCCGGCGGGTCCCCCGGAGGTGGAAGCGGGGGCGATCTCCCGAGGACCCGGTGTGGGTGCCAGATCCCGCGGACACGCGAGCGACGCCGCCGCGGCTCATCGAGTCGCCCATCGTCATCCGCCGGACGAAGGCGCTTCCGATGCTGGATGATGGCACCAGTCCGGCCCGACCCCCGGATGTGATGGTGGACGAACACCCACCTCGCTGAGCCGTTTGAGTGGCGCGGGCCAACGTCCTACGCTGCGTCGCATATGAAGGCGATGCTCCTCTCCCTGCTCTTCCTCGGCGCCGCGCCGTCCGGCCCCGCGCCGTCGTCCCTGCCCCCCGAAGCGATGGGGGCGCCCCCGCTCGTGGATACGTCCCCCACCGCGTGGTCGTGCACCATCGACACGCTGCGGGCGGGGAAGGAGTGCGTGTTCGAGGCGGAGGTGCCGCCGTCCAAGGGCTCGAACACGGAGCAGGAGTCCGCCAACGTCAAGCTGCTGAAGGACGCGTCTCGCGCCCTCTGCTCGGAGGCCGTCAGCAACGCGCGGGACGGCACGCCGGACCCCAAGCTCGTCGCCGTCTGCGAGCGCAAGTACTCGGACGTCGTGGGCCGCTGCGGCATCGACGGTAACGCGCCCGTGGTGGACGCCAAGGGCCGCTTCTCTCCCGCGGCCCGCGCCTGCTACCGCGCGCTGTCCTCCGTGCTCCAGGACGTGCAGCTGATGGCCTCCGTGGCCTCCACCTGCTGCGAGTGCGCCGCGCGCAGCCAATGCCCCGGCACCGGCGACAGCTGCTACTCCGCCGTGTCGCGGCAGCAGGCCGGGCCCACCACGCTCGCGTGCATGGACGACCGCTGCCACGACGCCTGCTCCATGATGCTGCCCCCGTCCGCGTCCATTCCGCGCCAGGCGCCGTCGCACTCGAGCCAGCAGCACGCCGACTCCGCCGCGCTGTAGCCGCCCCCTTCAAGGAGCCCCGCGCCATGACCCGACTTCCATTGCTGACCTTCCTGGGGGCGCTCGCCACCGGCTGCGGCGCCGCCCACTCCCACGTCGCGCTGGAGGACCGCGCCCTCACGGACGCGCCGCCTCCCCAGACGCCGCCTCCCGCGCCCCGTCGCGCCGCCGCCTCCGAGGAGCAGCCCCCGTCGCCGCATGACGCCCGCGCGTTCCTCGCCCGCTATCCCACGCCGGCCGCCTGCGAGGCCGCCGCCCGCAAGCTCCAGGCGACCTCCCGCGACGACGCGTGGCTGGCCCTGAAGACGTGCGCGGAGGCCCCTGGCTTCACCCAGCTGGGCGCGGTGCTGGGCAGCGCGTGGACGGAGGACCTGCGCGTGCGTCCGGACGCCGCCGACCTCATCGCCCGCGTGGTGGCCCAACGCGGTGGCAGCGTGGACGGCGAGCTGCGCCTGCTCCACGCGCGCAAGGTGCCCATCTTCTCACTCGCGTCCGCCATCGCCCAGCCGGACACCTACCGCGGCCGCTACGTGCTCCTGCGCGCGCAGGTGGCCGACCAGCGCTCGGACGGCGAGCGCCCCACGCTGTGGCTGGTGGAGCAGGGCCTGCAGTCCGTGGCCTCCCGCCGCGAGGTCGGCATCGCCTACAACACCGACGCCGTGACGGAGACCTCCGGCAACCTGGGCGGACAGACGGCGCTCACCGGCGAGGGCCGCGTGGGCGGCTCCATCTACACCCGCGAGAGCACCACCCGGTCCGCCTCCGAGCGCAACTACGACAACCTCTCCGATGAGACGGGCCGCGAGGCCCTGGGCCGGCTGGCCGCGCCGGATCCCTTCCTGGAGACCCGCCGTGACTACGTCATCCTCGCGCGCTTCGACGGCCTGCGCGTCACCTCCGGGATGACCAACGACGACGAGGACGAGGGGCCGAAGATCCCCGTGCTCACCATCGTCAGCTATCACCTGCCGCAGGCGCTCGCCGTCTACTGACGGGCCGCTCCGCCCGTCAGCGCTTCACCGGCGCCGCCGTCGCCGTCGCGGTTGGATCTCGCGACGGCGTGCCGGAGTAGATCTCCACGTCGGCGGCCACCCACGTCCCCAGCCGCTCGCCGTAGGTCGTGTGCACCAGCGCGCCCGGTCTCAGGTCGTCGCGGGCCACGCGCTTGCCGTCGCGCAGGATGCGCGTGGACGGCGCCACCACGAACGGGCGCTCCACGCCGTCGTCGTCGCGCACCGTGAAGCCCCGCGAGCCCGCGATCGTCACCGTGCCGTAGAAGTCCGGCGCGCTCTCGACCACCGCTTCGCCCGCGCTCCCGCTGCCGCCGGTGCCTTCGTCCGTCGGCACCCCCGTGGGCGCCTGGAACACCGCGAGCCGCGGCACCAGGCCGTTCTCCGCGACGGCCGCCCCGTCCCGCGACTTGCACGCGCCCAGCACGAGCCCCCCGACGAACAGCCACCTCCTCCACCCCTGGCCCATGGCACCCACCTCGCGAGCGTTGGTGCTCCCAAGATGGGGCGGAAACCCGGTCCGACAACCACCCCCCACGGGGAGGTCCCCCCCAGTGTCACCCGGCCAAAGGCCTCCGTGACTCCGGGTGGGGGCAGGGGACCGCTGTCAGTCCGGACCGGACACCAGGCCGTGCTTGCGCAGGAGCTTTCGCAGGTAGACGCGGTCGATGCCCGCCTCGCGCGAGGCCTTGGACACGTTGCCGCCACACCGCTCCAGCAGCGTGCGCAGGTAGTCGCGCTCGAAGCCCTCGATGAGGCGCTCCTTTGCTTCCTTGAAGGGCAGCTCCAGCGCCAGGGACAGCGTGTCCTCCGGGTCCAGCTCCGACGATGGGGCCGGGCGAGCGCGAGGCGTGTCCGGCATCTCCGGCAGCGCGGACTCGCCCAGGCTCACCACCCGGTCCACCACGTTGCGCAGCTCGCGCACGTTGCCCGGCCACGGGTACTGGGCGAGCAGGGCGCGCGTCTGGTCCGACAGGGTGCTGGGCGGCTTGCCCATGCGCTCCAGCACGGTGTCGATGAGCAGCGGGATGTCCTCCGGCCGCTCGCGCAGGGGCGGCAGCGCCACGCGCAGCACCGCGAGCCGGTGGAACAGATCGCCCCGGAAGCGGCCCGCCTTCACCGCGCCCTCCAGGTCCTGGTGCGTGGCCGCCACCACCCGCACGTTCACCGAGCGGTAGTCATTGGCGCCCACCCGCTTCACCTGCCGGCGCTCCAGCGCGCGCAGCAGCCGGGGCTGGACCTCCAGGGGCAACTCGCCCACCTCGTCCAGGAAGAGGGTGCCGCCGTGCGCGCGCTCGAAGGCGCCCGCCCGGTCCGCCTGCGCGCCGGTGAAGGCGCCCTTCACGTGGCCGAACAGCTCCGACTCCAGCAGCTGCGGCGCCACGCCCGCCAGGTCCACGATGACGAAGGGCCCCTTGGCGCGGTTGCCGTGCGTGTGCAGCCCTTCCGCGCACAGCTCCTTGCCGGTGCCCGTCTCGCCCTGGATGAGCACGTCCGACTCGCCCTGGGCCACGCGCTCCAGCAGGGTGAACACCTCGCGCATCCGGCGGCTCTGGCCCACCAGGTTGCCGAACCGGTCCCGGGAGGACAGGGGCAGGGCGTGGGCCTTCTCTCCCTCCGGGACGAGCTTCAGCTCCGTGGTGCCCAGCGTGAGCACCGCGCCGGGGCGCACCTCCAGGGTGGTGAAGCGCATGCCCTCGCAGAACGAACCGTTGCGCGAGCCCACGTCCACCGCCTGGATGCCGTCCTCACGCACGTCCAGGAGCAGGTGGCTGCGAGACACGGCCCGGTCCGCGATGACCACGTCGGAGCTGGCGTCCGCGCCCACCCGGTAGCGCCCGGGAGACAGGGGATGGCTCTGGCCCGCGTCCGGGCCGGAGAGGATGAGCAGCCGCACCCGCACCTTCGCCGCGCGTATCGCCGGCAGGGCGTCCGTGCGCAGCTGCCGGTCCTCCTCCCCGCTGTCATCCCCGAAGCGCGCCACGGCGCGGACCATAACATACGGAAATGGAAAGGCCCGGCCTCCCCGCACGCACCGGAAGATGCGTGACCCGAAGAGGACGGGCCTGGAAGGCCAGGGACGACGCGGCGGTCAGGCCGGCGGCTTCGCCTGGCGGTAGAAGAGCACCAACGTGTAGCAGTGGAACTCGTTGTCGGACGACTGGCAGACGACCCGGTCCACGATCTCCAGGTCCGAGTTGCTCTTGATCCAACGGGTGACGTTCTCACCCAACTCTTCCCGCTCCTTGGCCTTCGTCGCGGAGAAGACCTTCACGCCCGTGAACATCGCCAGCCACTCCTTGTGCGGTGGTGAGAAAAGGCTTGACCGGGAGTTATCGCACACGCCTTTTCAAGGTGTCAAAAATGCTGCGACGCAAAAGTTGTGATCCGCGAGGGGGCGGGGGGACGAGGTGGGGTGGGGGTTTGCAGGTCTCATGGCATGCATAGGTTCACCCGGTCGCACCCGGTTCGTGGATTGGGGCGGAGGCCCGGGGCCATTTCCGGCTCCAGGGGCAAGGGCGGAAAGAGGGGGCAGGACCGTGGACATGAAGACGAAGAAGGACCTGGCGGTCGATTTCATCAACACCATCCGCACCATGGAGCCGAGTGCGCTCAACGCCCTCATCGTCAAGGAAGCGGGCGAGGAGCTGGCGCAGTTCTTCCTGAACTACAGCGCCAACCTCATCTCCAAGGATCCGTCCCGGGTGCTGGAGAACACGTCCTCGCTGATGCTGATGGGCTACCTCATCCGCACGTACGAGGAGAAGAACAGCCAGGCCCGGCAGGGCAACTTCCAGTCCTACGCGTACGCCTGATGCGCCGTGCACGCGGGCTCGACAGGCCCGGGGAGGCCTGTTAGGCACGCGTCGCCCATGCTCATCGACCTACACGCCCATTCCCATCTGTCCAAGGGATGCGAACTGGAGCCGCGCGCCGTGCTGGAGCGGGCGGCGATGTTCGGCCTGGACGCGGTGGCGTTCACGGAGACCAACACCCAGGACGGCTGCGACGAGCTCTTCGAGATCGGCGCGAAGTCCAAGGTGAAGGTGTTCGTGGGACTGGAGCTCGTCACGGACCGGGGCCAGTACCTGTGCTTCTTCCCGAAGCCGGAGCTGGCGCCGGAGCCCGTGCAGATGTGGGGCAGCAACCGGGAGAAGCCCTGGAGCGCGGCCGAGTGCCTGCCCAAGGTGAAGGCGCTGGGCGCGGCCATCGTCGCGGCCCGCCCCTTCGACCGGGACGTGCCCAACCCCGCCATGGACTACGTGCGCTCGCTGTCGGGCGTGCTGTGCGCCGTGGAGGGCTACAACGCCAAGGTGAAGCAGACGGCGAACGACCTGGCCGTGGAGGCCGCGGACGCCCTCAAGCTGCCCTGCGTGGGCGGCAGCGACGCGCGCGGCTCCCTGGATGAAATGGGCCGCGGCGCCACCTTCTTCAAGCGCGACGTGCTCACCCAGGCGCAGCTGGTGGAGGAGCTGCTCAAGGGCGACTACTGGCCGGTGATGGCCGGCGAGCTGCCCCGCCTCACCCGGCCGGGCGAGGCCCAGGCCCAGCGCAAGGGCGGCGGCGGTGGCAAGAAGCAGCACCGCCGCGGCGGCCGGCGCTAGACACCGCTACGGCAGGACGGACCTGCCCGCCTCCTCGGCGCGCACCAGCCGGCCATCGGTGAGGAAGGCCTTGCGGCGCTCGCCCGGGTAGCGCCACTCCTCGTTCTTCGCGGTGCCCTCCAGCGTGCGGCGCACCGACTCCGGCGGGCCCCACGCCATGCGCACCGCCTCCGCGGGCATGTCCGCGACCAGCGTCTTGGTGCGCACGGCCTCCTTCACCGCCGCGCTGAAGCCGTTGAGCTCGGCCGTGAGCGGGTGGGGCGACAGCGTCTTCTCCAGCTCCGCGCGGAACGCGTCCGGCCGGTCGAGGTTCGGCGGCAGCACCAGCACCACCTGATTGCCCGGCGGCGCGCCCTCCACCGTCACGTACACCCACGGCCAGGTGCGCGGGGAGTAGAGGACGCGCTCGGTGACGACCCACGCGGTGGGGAACTCCACCCGGGTGATCCGCACGCGCGTGCCGGCCGGGACGGTGGCCTGGATGGGGCCGGGGTTGATGGGCTTGCCCTGGGTGTCGTCCACCAGGCGCACGTCCTCCGGCGGGTAGGGCGTGAGCAGCCGCTTGGAGCCGTCCCCGAAGAAGGGCGTCAGGTAGGCGGAGACGCGCAGGTATTGCTCCGCGTCCGGGCCGGTGAGGGTCCGGTCCAGCGAGGCGCGGTCCTCGGGGGACATGCGGGTGGCGGAGGCGCAGCCGGCGGACACGGCGGCCAGCAGCGGCACCCAGAGGAGGGACGACAGCGAACGGAAGGAACGCGGCATGGCACCTGGACGCGCGAGGGATGGGACGCGCGCGTCCTTCAAGGTGCCTGCTTAACCTAGCGGATGGCCTGCGTCAGCGCCGGCGTGTCCGTCGCGGCGAGCTTGCCGTTGCGGCAGCCGCGCTGCGGAGGACACACGGGACCGCGGCCATGCGGGTCCGCGACCAGGAGGAACCGCCCCTGGCCCCGCGCATCCGTCAGCTCCGGATGGCCGCACAGCGCGCAGTGTCGGGGGGGACGCTTCGAGGGAGGAAAGGGCACGCCCCGAGTCTGGAGCCTCCCCGCGCCCCCAGCGAATTTTCAGCCGGGGGCAACGGGGCGCGCTCGGCGCTACGGCTTGTCGCTGGACGCGGTGCTCGGCGCGGCCGCGGCTGCGCTGGCCGGCGCGCTGCTGCTCGACGTCGATGATGAGGACGACGAGGAGGAAGACGACGAACCGCCGCCGTCCTTCTTCGTGGAACCGTACAGGTCGGAGTACCAGCCCCCACCCTTGAGGTGGAAGCTGGAGCGGCTGACCTGCTTGCTCAGCGTGCCCTGGGCCCCGCACGCGGTGCAGGCGGGGGGCGTCGGGTCGGACATCTTCTGCAGGACGTCGATGGTCTTTCCACAGGCCGAGCAGCCGTACTCGTAGATGGGCATGGGGTGGGTACCTCGTCGGTGAGTCAGTGCGAAGAAGGGGAGGAGGCCTGGGCGGCCAGCTGCTTGCGCAGGCCCTCCGCCAGGTTCAGGCGCTCGAAGGCGCGGGTGATCAGCTCCGCGGGCGCGCCGTGCTTGCGCCCCACGACATTGGCCAGCGAGTGGAGGTCCGTGGCGTCCGGCAGGACGTCCTTCGCCAGCCGCTCCAGGTCCTTGCGGAGCGCGTCGGCGAAGCGCTTCTGGATGCCCAGGTCCACCAGGTACTTTTCCCGGCCGAGCAGGTCCAGCCGGTGGGTGAGGTGGGAGGTGGCCAGCGCCTCGTTGCGGAAGCGCTCGCGCAGCGCCTCCACCTCTTCCTCCATGTGGAGCGCGTGCGTGAGCCGCTGCAACTCGCTGGGGGACAGGCCCAGCGCCCAGGCCACGCGGCCGGTGGCGCCGCGCTGGGACGCGAAGGCGGTGCGGAGGTTCTCGCGCTCGCGCGTCTCCAGCGTCTCCATGATGCCGTGCTGGCGCAGCACGTTCTCCATGTCCACCTGGGTCAGCTCGCCGCGCGGGCCGTTGTAGCGGTGCTCCAGTGTGCGCAGGAGCGAGTAGCGGTGCTCCGTGGCCGCGATGGCGGCCTCCAGCGTCTCCTTGCCCTCCGAGCGGGTCAGTTCAAAGAACGACAGTCGCTGGGCCTCCACGCGGGTGAAGCGGCCGCGGGGGCGGGGCAGCTCGCGCTTGAGGAAGCGCGGGGCCTCCTCTTCCTGCGGCTCCTGGGCGGGCGGGGCCGGGAGGGCGGTGACCCCGTCCTCCGCGTCCGTGGTGCGCTTCCTGGGCGCGATGCGCTCCTGGATGGCGGCGGCCTCCGCCTTGGCGCTCTTGCGCCGGCCCGTCTTGGGGTCCGTCTCCTCCGCGGGCGGCGCGGCGAGGCCGAACACGGGCGTGGTGGGAGCGGGCGCGGGGGGCGGCGTCTTCTCCTCGCGCACCTGGGCCAGCTCCTGCGCCACGTCGTAGTAGCCGCACTCCTGGCGCTGGGCCGCGAGTGCGGGCGTCACGCCGCGCAGGATGTCCACCACCGCGAAGGGCCCCAGGGGGGACGTCTCCGGTTCACCATCCGTGAGGGCCCGGACCCGGAAGTCCTCCTCCTCGGTGAGGAGCGCGAGCGCCTCGCGGACCTGCTGTGCGGGGGCCGGAGCCTTCGCGCGTCGGCAGAAGTCCGACACCGCCACCGCCACCGGGGTGGGCACATCATCGGGCTGCCGTCTTCTCTGCCAGGGACTGATCATGGAAAGGTTCGGAAAATTGCTCGTTTACGAGGGCGGATGCCTCTATCTTCGCGGCCAGACAGGTGTCAATGAGCCAGTCCGGCCTCAATGTAAACAGCCCACGCGCGGCGCAAGCCGAAGATGCCGAAGTCCGTGGTAGTCAGCGGGGGAGCGGGCGCCCGGTGAGGCCGGCTGGCGAAAATGTCTTGCGGGAGCAGGCATCCCCACCCCAACACATGGGGTGCTTCAGAGATTGCAGATGACGACCCATCACCACAGCCACTCCCACGCTCACGGCTCCTCGGACAAGGACAAGGACGAGGTCCTGGCGCGCTACATGGCCCAGCACGGGCTGAAGAGCACGCGCCAGCGCAGCCTCATCATCGACACCTTCTTCGAGGTGGGCGGCCACCTGTCGGTGGAGGAGCTGTGGAACAAGGTGCGCGAGCAGGACACCAAGGTGTCCGTGGCCACCGTGTACCGGACCATGAAGCTGCTCAACGAGTGCGGCCTGGCCCACGCGCGCAACTTCGGCGACGGGCAGACGCGCTACGAGGCGGCGGCGGGGCGCGAGCACCACGACCACCTCATCTGCACCAGCTGCGGCACCATCGTGGAGTTCGAGAACGACCGCATCGAGACGCTCCAGGACGCGGTGGCGCGCAAGCACGGCTTCACGGTGACGTCGCACAAGATGGAGCTGTACGGCCTGTGCCGCGAGTGTCAGCTCCGCGGTGGCCCGCTGGAGTCCGAGGCCTGAGCCCGTGAGGCCGGTGCGACGACGCGCGCTGGCGTGCGCGGTGCTGCTGGGGGCGCTGGCCCTGACGGGCGCGGTGTCCGGCTGCCGCCACGGGGGGCCGGTGGACGCCGGGCCCGCCTTCTACCGGGCGCTGTGGCTGCCGTCGGTGGGGCCCACGCGCTACGACCCCCGGCAGCTGCCGGGCAAGGTGGTGCTGGTGTCCTTCACGGCCACCTGGTGCTTCCCGTGCCTGGCGGACCAGCCCACGCTGACGCAGCTCCAGGAGACGTACGGCCCCCGGGGCTTCCAGGTCATCGCGGTGGGGATGGACATCGACGAGGGGCGGGTGCTGGGGCCGTTCGCGGATCACTACGCCTTTCCCTACCCGGTGCTGCTGTCCGACGAGCGCATGCGCGCGGGGCAGAGCGCCTTTGGCCGGATCCGCGCGCTGCCCAGCACGGTGCTCCTGGACAAGCACGGCCGCGCGGTGGCCGCGTGGCAGGGGATTGAAGGCCAGGCGGACGTGGCGAAGGCCATTGAAAAGCTGCTGAAGCAGGACTGATTCCGCCGCGTCTCTGGCGTGCCGCGGAGGTGCTACAGGGCTGGAGCGGAATTCTTGCGGGCAGGGGGGCCGCTGGTACCTTCGCCGGCGCTCATGACGTCCCGGCGAAAGCTCCTGATGGTGGCGGCGGTGGTGGCGGTGGCCCTGAGCCTCGCTTCGGTGGCGGACGCCAAGGGCTTCCGCCGTTACCTGCGCCTGCGGCAGGACGTGGAAGCGCTCAATGAGCGCAACCGCTCGCTGGCCGCGCAGAACGACGCGCTCCGCAAGGAGATCTCGGCGCTGCGCAAGGATCCGGCGGCGCTGGAGCAGTCGGTGCGTGAGGAGCTCGGCTACGTGAAGCCGGGCGAGATCGTCTTCCACCTGGAGTCGCCATGACCTCGCTGCCCGCGGTGCCCTCTCCGGCGAAGCTCGTGCGTGCGTTCTTCCGCGCCATCCCCGCGGCGGTGGCGCTGGCCACCTTCGTGCACCTGGCGCAAGGCGGCTTCCGGGGCCTGCACACGCTGGGGTGGACGGAGGCGGCCCTGGTGGTGGGGCTGCTCGTCGGCATTGGCATGGCGGCGTGGCGCCGGGCCATGCGCTCGTCGGTGGGCGCGGTCATCGACCTGCGCGACGACCTGGAGCTGGGCGGCGGGCTCATCTCCGCGGCCTTCATCGTGGTGGCCATTGGCGGCGGGGAGCTGTTCCCCATCGTCTATCTGTTGATGGCGTTCCTGGTGGCGTTCCTGCCGCGCAACGCGGGCATGACGCTCCTGGGCATCGCGCTGGTGTACGACGGGCTGGTGACGCTGGGCGGGCCGGTGGTGAACGTCACCGGGTTCCTGACGCACACGCTGTTCCTGGCGCTGTTCGCGGGGCTGTACCACCTGGTGCTGTCCGCGCGGATGGCGGTGGCGAAGCGGGCGGAGTCGGACGCGGTGCAGAAGCGCATCCGCGAGGTGGAGGAGCGCGCGCGCACCTTCCGGCTGGTGTCCTCCGGCACGCAGGACAGCTTCAGCGGGATGAACTCCGACGAGAAGTGGCTGGTCGCGTCGGTGAAGGAGATTGAAGGCGCGGTGCACGCGGCGCTGGAGATCGCGGAGACGGGCCTGCGCACGGACACCTGCGCGGCGTTCCTGCTCACGTCGGATGACCGGAGCCTGAAGCTGTACGACTGCCGGTCCGCGTCGGAGCGGGTGCAGCGCGAGAAGTTCAACGCGGGCGAGGGCATCATCGGCGGGGTGCTGAAGCGCCGCGCGCCGGTGCGGATGAACTCGCCGCAGGGGCTCAAGGGCGTCACGTACTACGAGGGTGGCGGCCCCACGGTGCAGGCGCTGCTGGCGGTGCCCATCCTGGAGGGCAGCGGTCTGGTGCGCGGCGTGCTGGTGGCGGACAAGCTGAAGAACGAGCCGTTCACGGACCAGGACGAGAAGATGCTCACCACCATCGCGGGAGAGGTGTTGCGCTCCATCGAGGTGGAGCGGGTGATGAGCTACATCCGCAAGACGCGCGACGAGAAGGACCGGTTCTTCCGGGCCATCGAGGAGCTCAACCGCGCGGGCAGTCCGGATCAGGTGTTCGTGGCGGTGCTCGAGGCGACGCGGCAGCTGGCGGGGCTGGACTTCTGCGCGGTGACGCTGGTGTCGGAGCAGGAGGGCAAGCGGGTGCACCGCGTGGCGCGGATGACGGGCGTCACGGCGCAGGGCAAGGCGCTGGAGGGGCGCACGTTCCAGGACAACAACGGCCTGGTGGCGAACGTGGTGCGCTACGGGGCGCCGTTGCCGGGGCGGGACATCAAGGCGATGGACCGTCAGGTCATCTTCGATGAGGAGACGCAGGTGCGCGGCCTGGGCGCGCTGAAGATCTTCCCGCTGGTGGCGGGGGACCGCATCCTGGGCACGCTGGTGGCGGGGTCGCGCAAGAAGACGGCGTTCGAGCAGGACGTGCTGCGGATGATCGAGGTCATCGCGATCCAGGCGGCGCAGGCGGTGTTGCGCGCGCAGCTCTACGAGCAGATGGAGCGGATGGCGACGACGGACGGCCTCACGGGCCTGCTCAACCACCGCACATTCCAGTCGCGCGCGGACGACATCCTGGCGCAGGCGCGGCGGTACAACCGCAAGTGCTCCATCATGTTGACGGACGTGGACCACTTCAAGAGCGTCAACGACACCTACGGTCACCCGACGGGCGACCAGGTGCTCAAGGGCGTAGCGCGCATCATCAAGACGCTGGCGCGGGACACGGACGTCGTCGCCCGCTACGGCGGCGAGGAGTTCGTGATGGTGATGCCGGAGACGGACGCGCAGGGCGCGAAGATCATCGCGGAGCGCATCCGCGAGGCGGTGATGGCGGAGGTGTTCCAGACGGAGATGGGCCCGCTGCGCATCACGATGTCGCTGGGCATCGCGACGTTCCCGGACAACGCGATGGAGAAGCAGCAGCTCATCGACCTGGCGGACCAGTGCCTCTACCACTCGAAGCGCAACGGCCGGAACCAGTCCGTGACGGTGGCGCAGATGCAGGGTGGCCGGAAGCTGGCGGCGGTCGCGGAGTAGGGCGGCGGTATCGATGCCGTCCGTTCCCCTCGCCGTCACCACCAGCACGAAGACGGACGCGGCCACGGTGCGCGAGGCGCGGGCCGTGGCGCAGCGGTGGAGTCTGCCGTTCCTTCCGCGCCGCTCCGGTGAGGGCATCGCGTCCTGGCTGGGCACCAAGGTCGACGCGCTGCTGGTCGTGGGCGGCGATGGCGTGACGCTGTGGGAGCCGCAGGGTTCATTCGGCTTCCACGCAGGCATGGCGCACCTGCGCCGCATGCGCCTTCGCCAGGGACAGCGCGACGACGCGTTCCTCAAGGTCGCGGAGATCGTCCCGGGCGATGCCGTGCTCGACTGCACCCTGGGGCTTGCCCAGGACGCGCTGGTCGCGTCGCTCGCCGTGGGCCCCACGGGCCGGGTCGTCGGCCTGGAGAAGAGCCTGCCCCTGTGCATCGTCGCCGCAGAGGGGCTCCAGCGCTACGACAGGGGCGAGGACTCGTGCGCCATCGAAGTGCTCCACGCGGATGCGCATGCGTACCTGAAGACGCTGCCCGCGAAGTCCTTTGACGTCGTCTTCTTCGACCCGATGTTCGCCCGGCCGAAGAAGGCCCAGCCCGCCTTCGACGTCCTGCGCCGCTTCGCGGAGCACGCCCCCCTCACTCCTGAAGCCGTGGAGGAGGGGAGGCGCGTCGCCCGCCGGTGGGTCGTCGTGAAGGGCGCCCGCCACACCGACGACCTGAAGAAGCTGGGCATCCAGCCGGAGCCCACCTCGCGCTTCAGCGACGTCATCTGGGGCCGGCTGCACGCGCTGCCCTGAGCTACTCCTTCTCCGACCCTCGCGGCGGACCTTCGCTGCCCATCGGTGACAGCTTGCTCGACAGCGCGCCCGCCTGTTCGTGCGCCATCAGGTCGCGCGGCGAGCGGTAGTACTGCATGGGCGAGTGGTGCAGGAAGTTCGACACGCGGCTCGTGTAGAGACACGCGTACTGCTCCACCTGGTAGCCGAAGCGGCTGTTCTCGTTGCCCTCCTTGAACAGCAGGCCCCAGTACGGGTTGAAGCCCTCCTCGACGTCGCGCTCCAGCGTGTCCGCGATGCCGTTGGTCTCCTTCAACGAGCGGCGCAGCTTCTCCAGCTCGGCCTTCGTCTTCTTGCGCAGCTCCTCCACCTCGTGGCGCTCGGACTCCGACAGTTGCTCACGCTCCAGCCTGCGCTCCAGGGCGTTCAACACCGTCTTTCGGTGGTTCACCTCGTCGTCCAGCCGCGCGCGCGTCAGCTCCACCTCGGACAGCGTGGTGATCTCCTCGCGCCGCGCGTCCGTGTACGTGATCTCGTCTTCGATCTCCTGGACGATCATGCACGTGCGCCACAGCGACGACTTCTTCGACTTCAGGATGTCGCCGTAGATGTGGTCGCCCACGTAGAGGATGTGCTCGCCCCGGTAGCCGGTGAACTCCTCGAACTGCGCCAGGTTGCCGCCCGAGTACACCGTGCCGCGCTCCAGCGACTTCGCTTCGCCCACGACCTTGCCCGCCTCCGTGGACGAATCCAGCTCCAGGAACGGCCGCGCTTCCGTGAAGAACGCCGGCTTGCCCGCCGCCGTCACCACGAAGTCGAAGTAGTTCCTCCAACTGGGGTACTCCGGCAGCTGCCCGTCCAGCAGGTAGCGCATCACCGCGTTCGTGTAGTCCCACGCGGAGTTCGTCAGCAGGAACAGCCGCTTCCCGCCCGAGCGCAGCTTGTGCAGCGCCGGCCCCAGCTCCGGATCCAGGAAGACGTAGCGCGCCAGGTCCTTGCGCACCTCGCGCTTGAGCGAGTTGTCCCGGTGCACCGTGTCGATGGCTTCCCGGATGTCGTCGTAGAGCTTGCCGTAGTTCACGGTGTGCCCCAGCGACTCCATCAGCTCGATGATGCCCGAATACAGACATGTCTCCGGCAGCGCGAAGAGCGTGTCGTTCCACGCGAACTGCGGGTTGCGCAGCCGCACCCGCTTGTTGCGGTACAGCTCCTTCCACGCGTCGCGCTTCAGCGGCCGCAGGCCGTGGTACGCGCGCCCCACGTGACCGAAGCGGTCCATCTTCAGGACGTTGCCGTTCACCCGGTCCACCGCCAGACCGCGCATCACGAAGTGGTGGTCGTAGAGCAGGCCCCCGATGAACGGCGGGTAGCCGTACTCGCTGATCAGCTTCGCGATCGTCATGTCGAACGACAGCTGCTCCAGCCGGCGCATGTGGTAGATGGCCAGCGTGTAGTCCATGTCGAACCCGATGAGCTCGACGTGGTCCATGCGCAGGTTGCGGTTGACGAACACCTCCCGCGAATGCGGCACCTGGTCCGCGGGCTCACGCGGGGTGGTGAGCAGCCGGCCGAGCACGTCGTCGGTGAGCAGGTCCCGGGCCCGGCGGGCCGCGTCCTCGGCGTGCTCGCGGCGGATGGAGGAACGGAAGCTCCCGTGCAGCGGATCCACGGAGGGTCCGCCCGGGATGGGCTGGGAAGGGGAGAGTAGAGGCGCCACGGGACCCCAACTCATAACACGCGCTGTTCGGCCTTCACCCGTGTCCTTGCGGGCTTCGCACGGGGCTGGCACGCTCTGTCCAACGATGCGCACCCCACGTCCATCCCCGGCCTCCGCCGAGGACCTCCACGCGCGCTTGTCCGCTCGCATCACCGCGCTGGAGGACCGGGTGCGCCGTCTGGAGGCCCGGCTCGCCCTCGAGGCGCGCAAGCCTGCCCCTGTCCGCACCCGCGCCACCGTCTCCGCCGCCACCGTCCGCGCCGCCCGTCCCCGTCCGCGCTGCCCCGGCTGCACCCTGGAGTTGCCTCGCGGACGGCGCGGTGAGTCGTGCGTGTGGTGCGGCTTCATGTTCGCCGCCGTGTCCCGCCGCCGCGCGGGCGGCCCCAAGACGCCTCGGAAGACGCGATGAGCGGGACGTACCGGCTCACAGGCCGCACCGAGGCAGGGGACCTGGCGGAGCTGTACGAAGCCCTGCTGCTGCCCACCATCCCCGTCGCGGTGAAGCTCTTCCTGCCGCGCACCTCCGACCCAGCCTATGCCCGCGCGCTGGCGGAGACGGTGCGGATGCTCCAGCCCGTGCGGCACCCGGGTCTCCTCCACGTGGTGGACGTGGGCTTCGTGCGCCAGCGGCTCGCCGTGGTGCGCGAGGACGCGGAGGGCTTCACGCTGGGCGTCGCGCTCCAGCGCCTCAACACCAAGGAAGTCCTCCTGCCGCCCGCGGTGGCGCTCTCCATCGTCATCCAACTGTTGGAGACCGTGCAGCTCGCGCACGACGCGGGCGTCGTCCACGGAGCCATCACGCCCGGCAACGTGCTCCTGGCCCGCGACGGCTTCCCGGCCATCTGCGACTTCGGCGCGCTCCAGGCGCTGTTGGCCGTGCCCCAGCTCAAGCGCACGTTCGCGCACCGGGGCCGCAGCGCATACCGCGCGCCGGAGGTCACCAAGGGGGAGGCTCCCACGGAGGCGTCCGACGTGTACTCGCTGGGCGCCATCGCCTACGAGCTGCTCACGCTGCGCGAGGCCGTGGTGCCCGGCAGCGGCGTGAGCACCCGCCGCGAGGCGCTGCCCCCGCCCAGCCGGTTGGACCGGCGGATCAACTCGCGCCTGGATCCGGCGATCATGCGCGCGCTGGATCCCGCGCCCCAGCGGCGCTTCCGCTCGTGCGGCGAGTTCGCCCAGGCCCTGCGCAACTTCCTCTCCGCGAGCGGCGGCCTGCCCGGCGCGGAGGAGGTGGCCCGCTTCGTCGCGGAGTTGTTCCCCAACGAGGTCAGCCTCGCCGCCCCCGGGCCCGTGCCGTTCGCGGAGCCTTTTGTGCTGGAGCCCATCTCCGGCGCGGAGATGGAGGACCTGCACGCCGAGGAGCACGAGGCCTCCATCGTCCAGCGCGCGCCGTACAGCCGCGCGCCCACGGAGCAGGAGGCATCCGCCGAGACGCAGGAGGCCGCCGCCCCCGCGTTCGAGGAGTTCCGCCCCGAGGACTACGCGCCGTCGGACGACGAACCCGAGTCGGAGTTCGATCCCGAGGGCGAGGTGCGGAGCACGGAACTGTCGCCCGCGGGCCCCCTGGAGCAGGGCTGGGATGCGCCCCCCGGCGTGCTCGCGCAGAAGCCCCGGAAGCCGGAGGGCCCCGCACCGCGCGCCGGGCGCAATCCCCGCGTGAAGGTCATCGAGGACTTCACCGGACCGCCGCTCGGGGACGACGAACCGCCCGTGCCCACCGGTCGCCGCGCCGCCATGCGCCCCGCGCCGCCCCTGGGCGGAGACGAGCCCGTGCCGCCCTCCGGCCGTCGCCCGGCCCTGCATCCCGGCCAGCCCGCGGTGCTGGAGCAAGAAGCGCCGTCCGCGGCGAAGCGCCCGGCCCTGCGCCCCGCTCGGGGGGCTGGCGGCAGGGGACCGGGGCAGGAGACGGCGGTCCTTGCCTCCATGGGAGCCCCCGAGGCCGCCGACGCGGGCGCGCCCGGCCAGGAGCGCCGGGGCCGCGCCGAGCCCACCGAGGCCCTCCCCCCGGAGCCGGGCTCGGGGCGCCGCATGTCCCCTCCGAAGGCGGAGGGCCGCGTGCGCCACGACATGGCGACCCCCGCGCCCTCGGACCGCCACCTGCCGGTGAACCAGCGCTTCGACACGGTGGAGACGCCACGCATGGACGCGGTGGACCGCGCGCTCCGCCGCAAGCGCCTGGTCTTCATCGCGGGCGGCATCGCCCTGGTGGGCGTGTTCATGTTCGCGGTCGCCGCGTGGCGGCTGGGCCTTGAGCCCGTGCACGAGCCGGAGCTGCCCCGCTACGATCCGGACGCGCCCGCGGCGAACAGCACCTCCTCGCGCGCCAACCCGTCCGCGCTCAAGCCCATCGCGCCCCCTCCGGCCGCGCCTCCGTCCGACCCCAGCGCGCGGGACATCGAGGACGAGGACGCCGAGCCGGGCGTGCCGCCGAGGAACCAGCGCGCGTTCCTCACGCTGCGCACCAACCTCCCCGCGAACGTCTTCATCGACGGGGCGAAGCTTCGCCGCGTGACGCCGCTGGTGAACTACCCGGTCCGCGTGGGCACGCGTGACATCCGCGTGGTGGCCATCTCCACCGGCGAGCAGAAGGACTTCCAGCTCCGCTTCTCGCGGGGCCAGCACCAGAAGCTGGACGAACAGTTCCAGCCTCCCCCCACCAGGCGGTGAGTTCCGTGGAGCGCACGCGCATCTTCGTCGTCGAGGACCAGCCGCAGCTCCTGCGCAACCTGGTCAAGGTGCTGGGCACCTTCCCGGAGCTGGAGGTGGTGGGCACCTCCCAGGACGGTGAAGAGGCCGTGGACGCCATCGTCCGCGAGCGCCCGCAGCTCGTCCTCCTGGACCTGGAGCTTCCCAGCCTCAATGGCATCCAGGTGACCCAGAAGGTGAAGCGCCGCGCCCCCGAGGTGGAGATCCTCATCCTCACGTCCTTCGAGGACGAGCAGAAGGTCTACGAGGCGATCCAAGCCGGCGCGTCCGGCTACCTGGTGAAGCGGGTGGGGCCGGAGAAGATCCGGTCCGGCATCCAGGAGGTCATGGACGGGGGCACCGTGCTGGAGCCCATCATCGCCCGGCGCTTCTGGAACTACTTCCAATCCATCCAGGCCAGGCCCGCGCAGAAGCCCGCCGAGCTGCCCTGGGGGCTGACGGCCGTGGAGCTGGACGTCCTCCGTTACGTGGCCAAGGGCCTGTCCAACGCGGAGGTGGGGCGGGTGATGACGCTGGAGCGGCGCACGGTGCGCACGCACCTGTCGCATATCTACCGGAAGATGGGCGTCAACTCTCATGTGGACGCGGTGGTGATGGCCCTGCGTCAAGGTGTCGTGGATCTCTAGCCGCGCCGTGGTTACGGTGTGGCACCTATGTCCAAGGCATCCCCGCGGTCCACCGCCGTGCGCGCGGTGGACCCCACGCTCGCAGCGCTCTTCGACGTTCACGAGGCAACCCTGCCCAACGGCCTCAAGGTCCGCCTGCTGGCGAACCATCAGGCCCCGGTGGTCAGCCTCTACACCTTCTTCCAGGTGGGCAGCCGCAACGAGCGGCCCGGCATCACCGGCATCAGCCACCTGTTCGAACACATGATGTTCAACGGGGCCAAGAAGTACGGCCCCAAGATGTTCGACAAGACGCTGGAGTCCAACGGCGGCCGCTCCAACGCGTACACGTCCAATGACATGACCGTGTACTACGACGACTTCAGCGCGGACGCGCTGGAGACGGTGCTGGACCTGGAGTCGGACCGGATGCGCTCCCTGCGCATCTCCCAGGAGACGCTGACCAGCGAGCGCCAGGTGGTCATGGAGGAGCGCCGCGTCCGCGTGGACAACGAGATCCCCGGGATGATGGACGAGGAGCTGGGCACGCTCGTCTACAAGGCGCACCCGTACCGCTGGCCCGTCATCGGGTGGATGGCGGACATCGAGAACATCACCCGCGAGGACTGCCAGCAGTACTTCCGCACCTACTACGCGCCCAACAACGCGGTGCTCTACATCGTCGGGGACATCGACCCGAAGAAGACGCTCGCGCTGGTGCGCAAGTACTACGGGAACATCCCGCGGGGCCCCGCGCCCGCGCCGGTGCTCAACGCGGAGCCGGAGCAGAAGGGCGAGCGCCGCGCCGTGGTGCGCCACCCCGCGCAGTCGCCGTCGGTGATGATCGGCTACCGCGGTCCGGCCGCCAGCAACGAGGACACGCTGGTGCTGGACGTGGTCCAGTACATCCTCACCAAGGGCGAGGGCAGCCGGCTGGTGAAGTCGCTCGTGTATGACCAGAAGGCCGCCGTGTCCGTGATGCTGGACTGGAGCTGGCGCATCGACCCGGGGACCGTCCTGTTCTACCTGGAGCTCAAGCCGGACTCGGATCCCGCGAAGGTGGAGGCCCTGCTGTACGCGGAGCTGGAGAAGCTGGCGCGCGAGGGCGTCACCGACAAGGAGCTGCAGAAGGCGAAGAACAACCTGCGCGCGGACCACCTGCGAGAGCTGTCCACCAACAGCGGCCGGGGCCACGCCCTGGGCCACTACGAGGCGCTCCTGGGCGACTGGCGCGAGGGCCTGTCACTGCCGACCTTCTACGCCTCCGTCACGGCGGAGCAGGTGAAGGCCGTGGCCGCGAAGTACTTCGCCCCCGAGCGCCGCTCGGTGGTCACCCTCCACCCCGAAGCCGGCGCCGTCGAGACCGGTGACGAAACGGCGGAAGCGTAAGCCATGGCCTCCCGAAAGATCGCCTCCGTGAAGAGCACCGTCCGCAACGCCGCCAAGGTCGTGCGCAAGCAGGCCACCACCATCGCGCGCAAGAAGGTCGCGCAGGCGAAGAAGGCCGTGCCGGCCCGCGTGAAGAAGCTGACGTCCGTGGTGGAGCCGAAGTCCGTCGCCACCGGCGAACTGAAGATGCCCCCGCTGCATGAGAGCACCACGTCCACGGGCCTGAAGGTCATCGCCGCGGAGCGCGGGCCGCTGCCGCTCGTGTCCGTGCGCCTGGTGATGCGCGCGGGCGGCGTGTTCGACCCGGCGGGCAAGGACGGCCTGGCGGACTTCACCGCGCGCCTGCTGCGCCGGGGCACGAAGCGCATGAACGCGGATGGCATCAGCGAAGCCATCGAGTTCGTGGGCGCCAGCCTCTACGCGGGCGTCAACGAGGACGTGCTGTCCGTCTACCTCACCACGCCCGCGGAGCACTTCTCCGAGATGCTCGACGTGCTGGGGCAGGTGGTGCGCGATCCCACGTTCCCGGAGCAGGAGGTCGTGGACGCCCGCGAGCGCGCGCTGGCGCAGTTCGCAAACGACCTGGATGACCCCTCCGCCATCGCGGACCGCGCCTTCACGCGCGCCGTGTGGGGCGACCATCCGTACGGACGCGACGTGGGCGGCAACAAGCGCACGGTGGCCACCTTCACCCGCGACGACGTGGTCCGCTTCCACGCCGAGTGCATGGGCCCCCGGGTGTCCCTGCTCACGGTGGTGGGCGCCATCGCCCCGGAGACCGTGGCCGCGGAGGCCGAGCGCGCCTTCGCCGGCTGGACGGGCGGACCGGACGTCCAGCCGATGCTGCCGCGCAAGCAGGAGCCGCTGGCGAATGCCGGCACGGTGCTGCTGGTGGACAAGCCGGACCAGACGCAGTCCCAGGTGCGCCTGGGCGGCCCGGGCTTCTGGCTGGGCCACGAGGACTACTTCCCGGCCACGGCGATGAACATCGCGCTGGGGGGCGGCTTCACGTCGCGCCTGATGAACGAGATCCGCGTCAACCGCGGCCTCACCTACGGCGTCAGCTCCTACTTCGACACGATGAGCGCGGGCGGCATCTTCGCGCTGTCCACGTTCACGAAGACCGCGTCCACGCGGGAGATCATCGACGTGGCGCTGAAGGAGATCCACGGCGTGCGCGACGCGGGCCTCAAGCCCCGCGAGCTGAAGGACGCGCAGAGCTACCTGGCCGGCCTGTATCCGATGCGCACGGAGACCAACGAGTCCGTGGCCTCCGTCATCGCGGACATGCGCATGCACGCCCTGGGGGATGACTGGGTGGAGAAGTTCCGCGACCGGCTGCGCGCGGTGACGCCCAAGGACGTGGCCGCCGTGGCGAAGAAGTACGCTTTCGCGGACCGGCCCGTCATCGTGGTGCTGGGCAAGGCGTCCGAGGTGAAGCCGCTCCTGGCGGGGCTGGGCCCCATCACCGTCGTGCCGGCGTCGGACTACGAATGAGCGGTGACGTTCCCCGCGTCCTCTTCGAGGGCGCGGGCCTGATGGTGGTGGACAAGCCGGCCGGGGTGGTCGTCATCCCCGGCCGCGAGGGCGGCCCGTCCCTGCGCGACACGCTGGAGGCCCGGCTGGGGCGCAAGGTCTACGTCGTGCACCGGTTGGACCGGGACACGTCCGGCGCGCTGGTGTTCGCGCTGGACGCGGCCGTGCACCGCGCGCTGTCCCAGGCCTTCGAGACCGGCAAGGTGCGCAAGCGCTACCGCGCCCTGGTGGAGGGCCGGCTGGAGGCGCCCCAGATGGTGGACGCGCCCCTGGTGGCCGCTCGCAAGGGGCGCATGCGCGTGGCGAAGCCCGGGGAGCCGGACGCGAAGCCGTCTCGCACGCGGGTGCGCCCGGTGGAGACCTTCTCCCGCGCGTCGCTGGTGGAGGCGGAGCCGCTCACGGGCCGCACGCACCAGATCCGCGTGCACCTGCTGTCGCTGGGACATCCGCTGCTCGTGGATCACCAGTACGGCCGCGAGGCCCCGCTCACCGAAGGTGACCTGGGAGGGCAGGGGACACAGGAGGTCCTTGGCCGGACGCCGCTGCATGCGGCGCGCGTGGAGTGGCCCGCGCTGCCCGGCCTGCCCGCGCGCGGGGTGGACGCGCCGCTGCCCGCGGACATGCAGCGCACGCTGGAGCTGCTGCGCGCGGCGGGGTGAGGCCCCGCTACTTGTACGGCTCCAGGCGGAACGTGTTGGACTCGCCGATCACGCCGAAGCTGTCCACGACGGACAGGCGCACGTTGCCCGCGGGCGCGTCCATGACGATGTTCGCGGTGCACACGCCGGTGTCGCACGGGCCAATCTTGCTGGGGGTCACCGAGCCGCGCGACGCATACAGCTCCACCGAGCCCCGGAAGTGACCGGCCCGGGGGCCCTGCGCGTGCACCGTGATGGCGAAGGCCGTCCGGCTCACGCGCGTGCCTTCGATGGTGTCGAAGGTGAATCCCGTGATGTCGCCCTCGCGCATGGGCGCATCCGGACCAGGCCCTGCGTCCACGACCCTGCCGCCATCCGAGGTGTCGACCCCTCCGTCGAAGTCCGACTCGAGCGGCCCCGCGTCGGTCAGGATGAGCACGCCTCCGTCCTCGAGGATGGGGGGATCGGTGACCTCCTGTCCTGGGGGACGCAGGGTGAGGGCCCCTTCGGCCACGGCCTCGCGACCGTCGTCCAGCCGCAGCCGCACCGCGTGCGCGCCCGCTCCCAGGCCCCGGGGCACCGTCGCGATGGCGACGCCCGCCGGGTCGAAGCGCGTCACCGTTGCTTCCTTCTCATCCACCCAGACGCGGCCTGAACCCATGCGCACATCCACCGTCTCCGCGCCGTAGTCCACGGCCACGCTGTAGCGCGCGGTGAAGCGCACGGTGAGGTCCTCGTCCTTCGCGTTCACCGGCAGCGTCGAGGGCTCCACTCCCACAATGCTGGGCGGAGGCAGCGCCCCAGGGTCGCCCGTGCAGGCCCACGCCAGCACCGCCATCCCCACGACGCCCGGGCCCACGCGCATCATGGAACGAACCTCAGCCCCGCGGACGCGGACACGCCACCCAACTGGGCCCGCAGCGCGGGGGTCTCCACGGGTGCCAATGCCGCGCGCACCTCCGTGAGGAGGCTCCAACGGCCCAGCTGATAGGCGCCCTGCGCGGCCAGGAATCCCATGCCGCGCACTCTGCGCTCATCCACGGCGTCAGGAAAGACGGCCCCCGTCTCGGCCGCCTCTGTCGTCAGCTGATGGTTCAATGCCAGCACTCCGCCGCCTGCACGGCCGTCCAGCTGGAAGGAACCCCGGTGGAAAAGTGTGACCCGCGCGGACAGGAGCAGGGGCATCCCCCACACGCGCGAGTGCACCTTCGTGCCACCCTGCCGACCATCCAGGCGCGCGTGACGAAGGCCCACCTCCGCCTCCGCCGCAACCCGGTCGTGCCACACCGGCAGCGGGACGGTGACACCCAACCCCAGCAGCGGCCCCCCATTGGCGCCGCTCGCGAACGCGGCGCCGCCCAGGAGGAACACCGACTTGAAGCTCGATATCGGGGCCTGGACCCCGTGCGCCGGGAAGGGGTTGGCGGTGTCGATGAGCACCGACTCCGTGGGCCGTGCGGCGGCGGGCTTCACCGAGGACTGGATCCGCACCGCGTCCTCGACGGGCGCGTCACTCCACCGCGCGGTGACGGACACCGTCGTCGCTTCCGCCTGCGGCCGCACCGTGTAGCGCGCGGACTCCGAAGCCAGCGGCTGCACGGTGGCGCCCTCAGCGACCACGGACAGCTCCGAGGCGGAGACGCGCTCCCCGGCGCCCGCGAGGATCAACCAGCCACCGCCCTCCACGGGCAGCGGCTCCGGCGTGAGGGCGGCGACGAGCGGGCGCGCGGCGGGCACCTCCAGCGGCGCGCGGCGATCCGTGGTGAGCGTCCCGCGGGTCGCGAGCACGCGCGCCTCCGTCGCGTCCGGAGGCACCTCCACGGGCACCTGTGCCCGGCCGCGTCCGTTCGCCTTCACCGGACCGAAGCGCGCGTCGCCCACCGCGACCACCACCTCCGCGCCCGGCGCGGTGGCCACATCCAGCGTGGTGCGCCCGAGGAGCGCCAGCCGCACGGTGGTGACCTCTGGCGCGCGGCCGTCCTCCACCCAGAACGCGAGCACCGCCCACAGCGGATGGCGCACCGGCGGGGGCTTCCAATGGAAGACGCGCTCGGTGCCGCCCTCCATCCGCGCTTCAGCCCAGGTGCCGGAAGAAGCCGCCGCGCGCACGGGGCCGGCGCCCTTGGGCACCCGCACCCGCACCTCCACGGCCGTGTCCTGCCCGAGCACCACGCGCCCGGGCGTCGCCTCCACCTCTGGCGGCTCCGCCCGAGCCATGGCGGCACCCAGCAGCAGCAGGCAGAGAGCGAGGCGGAGCGGCGGACGCATACGGGACACCTGGCGTCCCAGTTGACCGCCGCTCCAGCCTCCGGGTCAATCCCCGGAAGGCAGGGAAGTCTCAGCGCCCGCGTCCGCGTCGACATCCCCCTCGGGGGCCGTGTCGGCCATGGGCTTGTCCGCGGGGCCGGTGTGCTTGTTCGTGGGCGGGCTGAAGACGGGCTTCTCCGCCGCAGGGCCTCCCCGGCCGTGCACCAGCGTCTTGGTGTCCGAGCGGAAGGTGAGGTCCACCTTGTCACCGCGCACCGCCGTCACCAGGCCGACACCGAACGTCGGGTGGTGGATCACCTGGTCGACCTTGTAGGTGTCCTTCGGGCTGTACTTGGGCGCGCTCGCGATGTCCTTGCCCGCGAGCTGCTCGTCGAAGGAGATGATCACCTTCTCCGCGCGAGGCGTGCTGCTGCTGGACGTGGCCGCGCGGGGCGCGCGGGTCGTCGATGCCTTCGTGGGGCGATCCGTGACGCCCGCCGCGCCTCGGAACGCGTGGTCCCCGCCGCAGGTGTTGCAGCGGACGCGCACGATCTTGGGACCGACCATCGCGAGGATGGTGTGCGCCAGATTCATCTTGCAGCGGGTGCACTGGGCATCCACCTCGCCGCCGACCTTCGGAGTAGCCATGCTGTCGTGTCGCTCTGGCCCGGCAACTCCCTGAAGGGGCGCGCCGGGCGTGGAAGTAAAGAGGGCCGCGGAACATAACGGCCGACCCCAGGCGGAGGAAGTCCCATCGCATCCCACCCTCGCGCCGCGTGGGAGCCCCCCGGCCAGCCAGCCGATGGAGGTGGGGGTGGGATGGGCCCGCGCTCTGTTCCCTTGTGCCGCCGTCCGGAGCACGTAGAGTCGCCCGCCTGAGCGCATGACCACCGAGACCCCCAGCAGACCCAACCGGTTCACCGCCGCCTTCGTCCAGTCGGTGGAGGGCCTCGGCAAGGGCATCATCGACATCGTCAGCAGCCTGGGCGGCGTCGTCGCCCTGGGGCTGGACGTCTTCCGCTGGAGCGTGCGGCGCCCGTTCCGGCTCCAGAACCTCTTCACCCAGCTCGACTTCGTGGGCGTGGGCTCCATCTTCATCGTGGGGCTCACCGGCACCTTCACCGGCATGGTGTTCGCGCTCCAGACGTCCACCGCGTTCGCCCTGTTCGACGCGGAGAGCCTGGTGGGCCCCACCGTCGCGCTGACCCTCACCCGCGAGCTGGCCTCCGTGTTCGCCGCGCTGATGGTCACCATGCGCGCCGGCTCCGCCATGTGCACGGAGCTGGGCACCATGCGCGTCACCGAGCAGGTGGACGCGCTGGAGACCATGGCCGTCAACCCGGTGCAGTACCTGCTGGTCCCCCGGGTGCTCGCGGGCCTGGTCATGGTCCCCGCGCTCACCATGCTCTTCAACACCACGGGCATGACGGGCGCCTACGTGGTCGCCGTCTTCGGCCTGGGCATCTCCCCCGGAACGTTCCTCTCACGCACGCAGCAGTGGATGGCCCCCTCCGACGTCTACGAGGGACTCCTCAAGGGCGCCATCTTCGGCCTCACCGTGGCCCTCATCTGCTGCTACAAGGGCTACAACGCGTCCGGCGGCGCCAAGGGCGTGGGCCAGGCGACGACCGAGGCCATGGTCTCCAGCGCGCTGTCCATCTTCATCCTCGACTTCCTCGTCGGCATGTTGATGCACTGATGGCCCCGCCGACTCCGACACCGCCCGACGCCCCCGGCTCCCAGCGGGCCATGATCGACATCGTCGACCTGCACAAGACGTTCTCGGGGAACAAGGTCCTCACCGGCATCAACCTCACCGTGCCCGCGGGCAGCACCTGCGTCATCCTGGGCGGCTCCGGCTCCGGCAAGACGGTGCTGATGAAGCACATGATCGGCCTTCTCAAGCCGGACAGCGGCCAGGTCATCATCGACGGGCAGGACATCGTCCCCATGAGCGTGGAGGGGCTGCAGCAGGTGCGCCGCAGCTTCGGCATGGTGTTCCAGGCCGCCGCGCTCTTCGACTCCATGACGGTGTTCGAGAACGTCGCCTTCCCGCTGCGCCAGCACACCCACCTGTCCGAGGACGCCATCCGGGAGCAGGTGAGGAAGCGCCTGGACCTCATGGGGCTCAAGCGCACGGTGGAGGACCGCTTCCCCGCGGACCTGTCCGGCGGCATGAGGAAGCGCGTGGGCCTGGCGCGCGCCGTGGTGCTCGACCCCAAGGTCGTCCTCTACGACGAGCCCACCACCGGCCTGGACCCCATCACCACGGACTCCGTGGATGACATGATCCTCACCGCGCAGAAGGAGCTGGGCGTCACCAGCGTGGTCATCAGCCACGACATCGCGTCCGCCTTCAACGTGGCCAACCAGATCGCCTTCCTGTCCAAGGGCGTCATCGTGGAGCACGGCCCGCCGGAGCAGCTGCGCGCATCGACGCATCCGGCCGTCCAGGTCTTCCTCCAGACGTGGTTCGGCAAGAATTAGGACCGGAGGGGAGGGAATCCGCCCCCGTATGGATTCCAGCCGTGCATGAAAAGCTGGCACCCGGCATGCAAATCGTTAGAGTCGCGCGCGGCCGGTGGTAGCGCTCGGAGTCACATCAGGTGAAGAAGCTCGTCACGCCTTTCCGTGTTGGCCTGCTGGTCCTCGCCGCCGGAGCATTCCTCATCACGTTCGTCCTGTTCGCCAAGAAGGGCGGGCTGAGTGACCGTGACTCCACCCAGGTGTGGGCCTACTTCCGGGATGCGTCCGGCCTGGCGGTGCGCGGCCGGGTGCAGATCGCCGGCATCCCCGTCGGAGAGATCAGCGACATCAGCCTGGAGGGCACCCGCGCGAAGGTCTGGCTGAAGATCCGCAAGGGCGTGGACCTGCGTCAGGACGCCGCGGTCACCAAGCGCTCGGAGTCGCTGCTGGGCGACTACCTGCTGGACCTGAACCCCGGCACGGAGCAGGCGCCCGAGCTGGAGAACGGCGGGCAGATCCGCCGCGTCGTCGACACGCAGGGCGTGGAGGCCGTCTTCGAGTCCCTGTCGCAGATCACCTCCGACATCCAGCAGGTGACGGGCGCGCTGCGCGAGGTGCTGGGCGGTGAGAAGGGCGCCGGCAGCCTGGAGCGCATCGTGGAGAACCTGGTCCGGCTGTCGGACTCGGTGGACGCGACGGTGCGCCGCAACACGGACCGCCTGGACACCATCATGGCGAACGTGGAGGGCGTGTCCTCCGACGTGCGCGCCATCACCCAGGGCAACGGCGCGGAGGTGACGCGCATCGTCACCAACGTGGAGCGCATCACCCAGGACGTCCGCGAGGTGCTGGGCACCGTCAAGAACATCGTGGGCAGCGGGGAAGGGGAGTTCAAGGAGAGCGTCTCCAGCCTCAAGCAGACGTTGGGGCGGCTGGACAGCACGCTTGCCAACCTGGAGGAGATCACCACCAAGGTGAAGAACGGCGAGGGCGCCGCGGGCGCGCTGCTCACCGACGAGCAGCTGGGCCAGCGCTTGACCGAGGCCGTCACCGACGTGAGCGAGTACGCCACCCGCCTGAGCACCCTCCAGACGGAGGTGACCCTGTTCAGCAGCTACCTGGTGGCGCAGGGCGCGGCGAAGAACGGCCTGTCGCTGAAGCTCATCCCCAAGCCGGACAAGTACTACCTGCTGGAGCTCATCGACGACCCCCGCGGCTCCGTCAGCACGCAGGTGGTGCAGACCAACCCGCCGTCCGAAGGGGACCCGGTCATCCAGACGCAGAAGGTGACCAAGGACTCCTTCAAGCTCAGCCTCCAGTTCGCCAAGCGCTACTACTTCACCACCCTGCGCGTGGGCCTCATCGAGTCCACGGGCGGCGTGGGCGCGGACCTGCACTTCTTCAATGACGCGCTCATGCTGAAGCTGGACGCGTTCAACTTCACCGCGGACGAGCTGCGCTACCCCCGCTTGCGCGCCACCCTGCGGGCCAATGCGTTCGACCACCTGTTCGTCATGGCGGGCATGGACGACATCCTCAACGCCCGGCAGCGTGACGCGACCACCCGGCGCCTCCTCGCCGGCCGCGACTACTTCTTCGGCGCGGGCTTCTTCTTCACCGACGACGACCTGAAGGCGCTCATCTCCACCACGGGCATCCCGAGCCTCTAGACCGTTGTCCCCTTGACGTTGCCGGGAAGGTGTCGTACCCGGCACGGGCACGGGGTTTCCCCTGGAATGCGCCGTGCCCTGACGCCTGCCGTTGGCGCCGGGTCACCCCCAGGAAGAAGCCTCCATGTCTCTTCTCGTCGTCGGTTCAATCGCGCTGGACTCGCTGGAAACGCCCTTCGGCAAGAAGGAGGACGTGCTGGGTGGCTCGGCCACCTACTTCTCCACCTCCGCGTCCTTCTTCAGCCCCGTGCAGTTGGTGGCGGTGATTGGCGAGGATTTCCCGGAGGCGCACCTGCAGTTCCTGCGCGGGCGCGGCATCGACCTGGAGGGGCTCACTCGTGAGGCCGGCCGCACCTTCCGCTGGAAGGGCAAGTACGGCTGGGAGCTCAACGAGGCGCAGACGCTGGACACCCAGCTCAACGTCTTCGAGTCCTTTTCGCCCAACCTGCCCGCCGCCTACCGCGAGACGCCCTACGTCTTCCTGGGCAACATCCACCCGGAACTCCAGTCGCGCGTGCTGGACCAGGTGAAGGCGCCCAAGCTGGTGGCCGCGGACACGATGAACTTCTGGATCCAGGGCAGCCGCCCCGCGCTGCTCAAGACGCTCCAGCGCGTGAACCTGCTCTTCATCAACGACGCGGAGGCGCGCCAGCTGTCCGGCGAGCACAACGTCGTGAAGGCCGCCCGCGCCATCCTGGCCATGGGCCCCACCCGCGTGGTCATCAAGCGCGGCGAGCACGGCGCGCTCCTCTTCGACCAGGACCACATCTTCGCCTGCCCGGCCTTCCCCCTCTCCGAGGTGTTCGATCCCACCGGCGCGGGTGACACCTTCGCCGGCGGCTTCATGGGCACCCTGGCCAGCTCCGGCGGCGGCAAGGTGGATCAGCAGGTGCTGCGCAAGGCCATGGTCATGGGCAGCGTGATGGCCTCCTTCACCGTGGAGAAGTTCAGCCTGGAGCGCCTGCGCGAGGTGCAGCGCCCGGAGATCCACGCCCGCTTCGCCGAGTTCAAGAAGCTCACCCACTTCGACGACCTGGGCCCGCTGGGCGGGTAGGGGAGCGTAGCCAGGGGACGGAGGCCCGGTGTGGAACTTGACGGGCCTCGCCCACCCTCCCTAGGCTCGCGCGGACGCAGTGGATGAATAAATCCGGTGCGGACGTCCTTTTTCAGCGCCGGCGTGGATGAGCAGAGACCACGTCGGGAGGTCCCCGGGTTGAGCGAAAATCGAAAGCACGCGCGGGTCGGCACCCACCTGCGCTGCTGGTGCGAGGGTGAGAACGTGACCCTGTATGCACGCATCGCCAACCTGAGCGAGGGGGGCCTCTTCGTCAGGACGAGCACCCCGCTGGCGGCGGGGACGCGGACGCAGGTGCGGCTCACCCAGCAGGCGACGGACACGCAGTTGCAGGCACAGGCCACGGTCGTCTGGTTGCGGCAGGATGAGCAGCCCGCGGGCCGCCCCCCGGGCATGGGCCTGAGATTCGAAGCGTTGGACGCGGACGCACTGACGAGTCTGCGGCGCATCATCTCCCAGCAGCAGCTGCTCCCCCTATAGGGCTCCCATGCGCATCGCCGTCATCTCCGACATCCACTCCAACATCGAGGCCCTCACGGAGGTGCTGAGGGTGGCGGAGCACCAGAAGGTGGACCGCTTCGTGTCGCTGGGGGACATCGTCGGGTACGGGGCGTCTCCCAACCCTTGCTGCGACCTGGTGCGCTCGGTGGCGGAGATCACGCTGCTGGGCAACCACGACGCCGCGGTGGCGGGGCGGATGGACTACTCGTACTACTACGACGCCGCCCGGCACGCGCTCGACTGGAGCGCCAACGTCATCTCCGATGAGAACCTGGCCTGGCTGCGCAGCCTCCCGTACACGTACCGCATCGGCGAGGTGGGCTTCTGCCACGGGTCTCCCATCGACCCGAAGGCGTACGAGTACATCTTCGCGCTGGAGCAGGCGCGGGAGCTGACGCCTTACGTGGCGGAGCTTCCGGAGGTCACGTTCATTGGCCACAGCCACCTGTGCCGCGCGTTCGCCATTGGCAACGGCGAGGTGAACGACGTGGTGGCCCAGAAGTTCGTGCTGCGCAAGGGCTACAAGTACATCGTGTCCGTGGGGAGCGTGGGGCAGCCGCGCGACTACGACAACCGGGCCTGCTTCGTCATCTGCGACACGGACGCGCGCACGGTGGAGTACCTGCGCGTGGAGTACGACATCGAGACCTCCGCGCAGAAGATCTTCGACGCGGACCTGGCGCTCAACTTCGGCAAGCGGCTGTTCCTGGGCGTGTAGTCGCAAGGGCGCGCCCGGTGCGGAAAAAGGGCGCGTCCGGACGGAAGGTGGCATAAACCGGGGCCGTGCGCCCCCAGGTCCTCCGTCCGAAGCGGCCCTTCATGGGCCTTGGTCTCGCAGCCCTGCTCTTCGTCGCCGGGTGCAGCCGCTCCCCCGCGCCGCCCTCGCCCGAGTTCGAGCAGGCCAGCCGCCGGTGGACGGCGCTGTACGCCCAGAAGCTGGATGAGGCGTACCTGGACCCCTCCATCGGGGAGATTGAAGCGCAGCTGCAGCGCGTGCCCGCGGACAGCGTGGACGCCGCCGCGTCCCAGTCGCTGCTCCAGCGCATCCAGGAGGGCCGCACGCGCATGCAGGCGGCGCGGGAGGAGCAGCGCCGCGCGGTGGCCAGCGCCCGCACGCTGCCCACCATGGACCCCTCGCAGACGAACATTCCCCGCCCGCCGGAGCCCGAGGCGGCGGAGCCGGCGGACGCCGGGCTGGGGGATGCCGGGGTGGTTGCCGGGCCCCAGATGGGCACCCCGGCCTCCGAGCTGGTGGCGGGCTTCGAGGGTTGCTTCACCCGCTCCACGCCGGTCACGGTGGAGGGGCGGGGGATGCGGGACACCTGGCAGCTGAGCGACCGGGCGTCCTGCCAGCTGGGATATCCCAGCCACCGGGACAGCGTCCTGGTGATTGAAGACGGCCGTGTGCTGGCGCTGTTACCCAAGAGCGCCATGCGGACCGTGCGCCGTTATGAGGACGGCGGCACGGTGCCCGCGGACGATGGCGGGCGTTGAACCTCTCTCTTTACGAGCTGACGACCTTCGATGAACGAACAGACCTTCATGAAGTTGATGCGCGTGCTGCCCAAGTCGGCGGTGTCCTCCGCGGTGGGCCTGGCCACGCGCCTGCCCGCGCCCGCGCCGGTGCACCACTGGGCCATGCGCGCCTTCGCCAAGGCGTACAACGTGGACATGGAGGAGGCGGAGCACTCCTTCGAGAAGTACCCGACCTTCGCCCAGTTCTTCACCCGCGGCCTGAAGCCGGGCCTGCGCCCGGTGGACGCGGGTGAGAAGGTCGTCGTGTCCCCGGTGGACGGCCGGGTGTCCCAGGTGGGCTACGCGGACAACGGGCGCTGCCTGCAGGCGAAGGGCATCGAGTACACGGTGGACGAGCTGCTGGGGGACTCCCAGGCGGCGAAGCCCTTCCACGGCGGCGCCTGGACGACGCTGTACCTGTCGCCGCGCGACTACCACCGCATCCACGCGCCGCTGGGCGGCACCATCACCGGGTACGCGTACATCCCGGGTGAGTTCTGGCCGGTGAACCCCGCGTCGGTGAAGAACAAGCAGTCGCTGTTCTGCGTGAACGAGCGGCTGGTGACGTACCTGGACACCGCGGCCGGCAAGGTGGCGGTGGTGAAGGTGGGCGCCACCTGCGTGTCGCGCATCAAGGCGTCGTACGAGGACATCACCACGCACCTCGGCCAGCCCGGCAAGGTGCACCAGTACGGCACGGCCATCCCGGTGGAGAAGGGCGGCGAGCTGGGCCGCTTCGAGATGGGCTCCACGGTCATCCTCTGCTTCGAGCCCGGCCGCGTGCGCTGGGACGACAGCCTCCAGGCGGAAGCGGTGGTGCGCATGGGCACGCGTATCGGAGTCATCACGTGAGCCAGAAGATCAACGGCGTGAAGGGGATGAACGACCTTCTGCCGGGCGACATCGAGGTCTGGCAGTTCGTCGAGTCGACCGCGCGCACGCTGTTCGGCCGCTTCGGCTACGGCGAGGTGCGCACGCCGATGGTGGAGGACACCGCCCTCTTCGTGCGCAGCGTGGGCGAGGAGACGGACATCGTCGGCAAGGAAATGTACACCTTCGAGGACAAGGGCGGCCGCAGCCTGTCCCTGCGTCCGGAGGGCACCGCGCCCGCGGCGCGCGCGTACATCGAGCACTCGGTGAACAACCAGGAGCCGGTGACGCGCTGGTTCTACACGGGGCCCATGTTCCGCTACGAGCGGATGAAGACGGGCCGCTACCGTCAGTTCTACCAGATTGGCGCGGAGGCCTACGGCGCGAAGGAGGCCGCGCAGGATGTGGAGCTGATGGACATGGTGGTGCAGTTCCTGGAAGCCCTGGGCCTCCAGGACGTCACCCTGAACATCAACTCGCTGGGCGACGACAACTGCCGGCCCGCCTACCACGCGAAGCTGGTGGAGTACCTCAAGGCGCACCGAGACGAGCTGTGCGCGGACTGTCAGCAGCGACTGGAGCGCAACCCGCTGCGCGTGCTCGACTGCAAGAACGAGAAGTGCCAGGCGGTGGCCGCGGCGGGACCCAACGTGCAGGAGTTCCTGTGCGAGCCGTGCCGCGCGCACTTCAGCGACCTGCAGCGCAAGCTGGGCGTGCTAGGCATCCGCTACGCGGTGAACCACCGGCTGGTGCGCGGCCTGGACTACTACACGCGGACCGTCTTCGAGTTCATCGCCGCGGACCCCGCGCTGGGCACCGCCAGCACCGTGTGCGGCGGCGGGCGCTACGACAAGATGATGAAGGGCCTGGGCGGCCCGGACGTGCCCGCGGTGGGCTTCGCCATGGGGCTGGACCGGCTGGTGCTGCTGCTCAAGTCCGCCGGCAAGTCCTTCACCCAACGGCCGGACCTGTTCATCGCCGTGGCCGACGAGGGCTCTCAGGACGAGGGGCTCAAGCTGGCCAGCCGCCTGCGCCGCGAGGGCCTGAAGGTGGACTTCGACACGCGCGGCGGCAGCCTCAAGAGCCAGATGAAGCGCGCGGACAAGTCCGGCGCCCGCTTCACGCTGGTGCTGGGCGAACAGGAGCGCACCACCGGCCAGGCGAAGCTCAAGCCCATGGCCGGCGGCGAACCCATCCCGGTGGCCCTGGACAGCGTCACCGCCACCGTGCGGGCCCAGCCGGAGGCTCCGGCCGCCGCGCCCACGGCTTGATCCCATCCTCCCCTCCGGCATGACGCGCCCGGCCGGAGGGGCGGGGGGCGGCCTGTCTTCCCTGAAAATCCCGGAGTAAAGGTGTTAAGTGCCGTAAGTCCTGGCAATTGCTGGGGGATTGAGTCTTCAGGGATTCGCAGAGCCTGAGAGTGTAGGGTACATTGCATGCTCCATGGCGAGCGCTCCCCAACCCGGCTCCGTGATCGAAGGCCTCCGCTGGATCCCCGTGGCCGGGGACAGCATGTGGCCGTCGTTGCGCGCGGGGGACGTGGCGGAGGTGGAGCCGCTGATGGAGCCGCCGCGCCCGGGCGAGGTGGTGCTGGCGCGCTTCGACTCCTCGCTGGTGCTGCACCGGGTGCGTTGGTGTGACGGGCAGGTCTGCGCGCTGCGTGGGGACAACGGCGGCGCCGAAGATCCGCCGCTGCCGCTCGTTCGTATCCTGGGGCGTGCGCGGCGTGTGCGCCGGGGCGGGGCGCTGCTGGAGATGGACTGCTGGGACGTGGGGCCGCGGAGGCTGGGCCGCTGGCGCGCGACGCTGAAGCGCCAGGTGGCCGCGTGGCTGGGGAGGGCGGGCCGCGCATGAGCTTTCCGGCGGACAGCGTGCCCAGGCGGCGTGTGGGGACCTCGGGGGAGGGCTTCGGCGCGGACTTCCTGGTGCTGGACGCGGAGGGGCGCACGCTGCGCGGGCTCAACCCGACGGCGGCGCGCATCTGGGCGCTGTGCGACGGACGGCGCTCGGCCCGGGCGGTGGCGGAGCAGGTGGCTTCCGAGTTTTCGACCGACGTCGGTCCGGTGCTGACCGACACGCTGCGCTTCCTGGGGGAGCTTCAGCGGAAGGGTCTGTTGGACGAAGTGCGCGCGCCGGCCGGTGCCGCGCCGCTGGAGGACTCATGATGCGGGCGCTCGTGGCCGTGATGGCGGGTGCGATGGTGCTGTCGGCGTGCTCGGAAGGGGTGTCCCCCCTGCCGCCGCCGACCCTGAAGCCAGGGCCGGGGACGGGCTCCGTCCCCCCCGTGGAGCCGACGGACGTGCTGGCCGGCGGCGGGAGCGTGGCCCGGCCGCCGCCCCCGGCGCCCGTGGTGGAGCAGCCGCCTCCGCAGGAGCCACCGCCGGAAGAGCCGCCTCCCGAAGAGCCGCCGCCGGAGGAGGAGCCGCCACCGGTGGCGCTGCCGCCCCCTGCTGGGAGCGCGGCGGTGGTGGGCGCGGGTTCGGAGCCCGCGCCGCTGTCCGAGGTGCTGCAGGTGGACGTGGACTTCGTGGTGAGCGGCGTGCGGAACAAGGGCCTGGTGGACGTGGAGTTCATCGCGCCGGGCGGGAGCCCGTACGAGAAGCGGAGCGCGACGGTGGAGGCGCCGCCGGAGGAGACGCGCACGCTGCGCTATTCGCTGCCGGTGGCGGGCACGTCCGTGTCCATGTCACGCATGACGGGCACCTGGCAGGTGCGCTTCTTCCTGGACGGGGCCCAGCTGGCCACCACGTCCTTCACCCTGGAGCCGTGACGTGAGGCCCGCCATGAACGTCCGCATCCTCGCGCTCCTCGCGGCGCTGCTGCCCGCGGTGGGCTTCTCCCAGACCTGGACCGTGCGCCCCGTCCCCGCCGCCGGAGACACCGTCGCGCGCGTGGTGATGGACGACGCGTCCGAGCTCGTCGTGGAGGTGACGAACACGACCGCGGCCACGAACAACGCCCGCCTCTCGGAGGTGTCCTTCGTCCTGCCGACGGGCTACCAATTGCTGGGCGGCCTGCCGGCGGACGAGAACCCGAACTGGAAGATCGAGTACATCGACTCCAACGAGCGGCGCATCACCTTCCAGTCCACGAAAGGCTGCGTGGACAACGGGCGCGGGCTGGCTCGCAATGAGTCCGCGCGCTTCGTGCTGAACGTGGTGGCCCCGGCGAACCGCTCCACCGACAACACCACCGAGCGCCTCGTGGCGGGCACGTACGCCCGAGACCAGTGTGACGGCACGAGCTACAACTACAACATCAACAACATGACCGCGTGGACGCGGGCCATCCTGGCCACGAACGTGACGCTGGCGCCGCGCGTGCTGGCGGTCAACGACACCACCGCGGTGCGCGTGGTGGTGGAGAACCGCGGCACGGGCACGGCCTCCGTGACCGTGGACAATCCCACCTCGACGAGCGGTGCGCCGCTCACCACCGTGAGCAAGGTCCCCTCGACCAACGTGTCCGTGGCGGCCCGGGCCGCGGGCGTCGTCGCGGTCAATCTGCGGGCCACCGCCGCCGGCGCCGGGGCCGCTCGCGTCCGGGCGCGCGCGACGAGCGCGAACGCTCCGCTGGCGGACTCGCCCATGGCGGACGTGGGCACCCTGGTGGCTGCGGCGGACATGGACATCGTGGATGCGTTCGCTGGCGATCAGGTGACGCTGCGCCTCACCGTGTTCAACACCTCCAGCACGAACACGTACACCCAGGTGCGTCCGCGCGCGCCGGTGCTGCTGGGCCGGGCAACGGCGACGCTCGTGTCCGGGCCGTCGCCGGACAGCGTGGCGCAGCTGGCGCCAGGGGCCTCCGCGCAGTTCACCTGGCGCTATCAGGTGTCGGGCACGCCCGGCGCCAGCTACCAGTTCCAGGCGCAGGTGGATGGGACGCTCAATGGTTCGGCGGTGGCGGGGGATGCCGTCACGGCGCGCAAGGGCCGCATCGTGGAGCACCGTGTGCGGCTGAGCCAGGAGTCGGTGTCCACGGCGGCCACGGGCGTGACGGTGGCGTACACGGTGCAGAACCGCGGCGCGCTGCCCATCTACATGGTGACGCTGTTCAAGCCCGCGGTGAACTACTTCGCCGTGGCGGCGTCGGGGCCGCAGGCGTTCGGGGACTGGGTCGTCTCCACGGACGCGGCCGGCTACACCTGGGAGTCGGACTCCGGCATCCCGGTGGGCGGCGAGGCCACCTTCCGCATCACCTATTCAGGCTTCTCCGCCGTCACCGCGGACACGCCGTTCCGTCACCGGCTGGAGCTGAACCAGGGCTGGAACGACCCGCGCATTCGCGTGGAAGCGACCATGACGCTGCTCGCGGTGACCACGTCCCCGGACGTGGCGCGCCTCACCGGCGTGGCCCGCGACGGCAGCGTGACGCTCACGTGGGACAACCCCTTCAACCACGGCGGCACCCTGGTGCTGCGCTCCGTGGGGGCGACGCCCACCATCGCGCCCACCAGCGGCATGCGCTACGCGGTGGGAGACGTGCTGGGCAACGCGACGGTGGTCTCCGTGGACGAGTTCAGCTCCGCGTCGTCCATGACCGACACGGCGGTGACGAACGGCACGACGTACTACTACCGCGTGTTCAACGCGGACGACGAGCTGCGGTACGGGCCGGGCAACCAGCCCACGTCGGTGGGCCTGGTGGTCACGCCCCGGGCGCGCGTGGCGGGCAACCCGCTGTGGTGCTACTCGGTGGGGTTGGAGGCGGCGCAGCAGCCCGTCACCGAGCTGGGCGTTGGCATCTTCGGCTCGTTCAACGACTCGTTGGTGGGGGTGCTCACGAACAGCGTGAACCCCTCCGCGGACGGCGCCGAGCGCTTCCGGCCGGTGAAGCTGTCGGCGAAGATCGGCACCCGCTTCCCGGTGGTGCCTCTGCTGGGCCGGCCCGGGCAGCAGTGGATCGTCGTGGGTGATCAGGCCGGCGTGCCGGCGGTGATCAACGCGGCCACGGGCGACCTCCTGTGGAAGAACACCACGCTGGGGCTGGGGAACATCAGCTCGTTCCCCGTGACGCAGCTGCTCGACTACGCGAACCCGGAGTACCGGACGAAGTACTCCAACGTGGACCTGGCCATCTTCGCCACGCGCAACGCGTCCGCGCAGAACCAGGTGGTCGCGCTGAACGCGGCCACGGGCGCGCTCATCTGGCGCTACCGGCCCGGGGACCTGGGCATGGTGAGCGGCGGCATGCTGGTGGACTACACGACGAACCGGCTCTACGTGCCGACGACGGCGGGGACGAGCACGGCCACGCTGCGCGTGCTCAACAGCCTCACGGGCGCGGAGGTGGCGCGGCTGTCGCTGGGCGACCTGGAGTTTGGCGTGGTCCGCAATGCCACGAGCAACCAGATCCTGGTCACCGCCAACGACGGCAAGGTGTACGGCTTGAATCCGTCCACCTACGCGATTGCGTGGACCGTCCAGGTGGCGGGCGCCTCGCAGCGGACCTTCGCCTTCTTTGCGCGGCCCCAGGGGCGCGGCTTCGTGGTGAGCCGTACGAACAACACCGTGGAGCACTATGAGTTCAAGGAGGGGGGCACCCGGCCGGAGCTCGTCTGGACGGCGAACATCGTGAAGCCGTCCGGCCCCTTCACCCTCAACGTGAACGGTGTGCCGCGCGTCTATGTCGGCAGCGCGGATGGGAAGATCCACCAGTTGGAGCTGCTGAACAACGGCCTGGAGACCGGGCAGGTGACCGTGGGACCGGCGCAGATCATGGGCGTGCCCACCGTCGATCACACCGTTGGCCGGTTGCATGTTGGTACCGCGGATGGTCGAATCTGTGCCTTCCCGGTGCCCTTCTAGGTGGGCCTTCACGTGAGCCAACGACCTTCACAGCCTCCCGCGGGTCCCACCGTGCCGAAGCCGCCTGCCGTGTACGTGCCTCCCGCCATCCTGTGGGAGCAGCCGTTCGTCGCGCTGGCGCAGCTGTCCATCTGCAACATCCCCGGCGAATCGGAGTGCGTGCCGTGATGGAGGGGGACCCCTCGCCGGGTCCCCGTGGCGGTGCGCTCCGGATCACCCTGGCCGGGTGGACCGTGGCGCTCGAAGTGGAGGACGCGGCGCTCGCCGGTCCGCTCCAGCGCGTGTTCGGCGCGTACCTCGCGCCCGATGCCGTGGCTCCCGATGCCCGGCTGGTGATGCGCAGCCCTCCCGGCCCGCGCGCTCCGCCCACCCTGCAGGAGCTGCCGCGGCTGGAACCCGGTGACTCCGGGACGCTGCGCGTGGACGGCGGCGCGGAGTACTCCGCGGTGCTCTCGCCAGACCGGAGCCGGGCGGACGTCATCGGGTCCGGGCGCTACCCGGTGGAGAACGTGATCAAGGTGATGCTCGCGTCCGCGCTGGCGAAGCGCGGTGGGTTGCTCGTCCACGGGGTGGGGCTGGTGCACGAGGGCCGGGCCGCGCTGTTCGTGGGGCACTCCGGCGCGGGCAAGAGCACCCTGGGCGGGCTGTGGCGCGAGGCGGGTGGGGCGGTGCTCGCGGATGAGCTGGTGGCGGTGTGGCCCGGGGAGGGTGGCGGATGGCGGGCGGCGGGGACGCCCTGGAACGTGCCGGCCCGGGCGGACGACGCGGCGCTCGTCGCGGTGGGGACACTGGGCTGGGCCGGGGCCTCGCGGTGGGAGGCGCAGGGCGCGGGGGAGGTGGCCCGGGTGCTCTTGTTGAACGCCCTGCTGCCCGAGCCCACGCCCGCGGGCCGGGGCACGCTGGTGGCCTCGGCCGGGCGCGTGCTGTCGCACGTGGAGACCGCGCGGCTCGTGTTCGCGCGCGATGCCAGCGCCGCGGACGTGGTGCGGGCGCGGCTGTCCGAAGCGGCGCGGCTCTAGCGAGGGGCTCGCGTCTGCGTTACAGCGGGCGTGGGAGGCGGATGCTGGTGGCTGAGACGCGCGTGCCGTTGACGGTGATCGCTGGACCCACGGCGTCCGGGAAGACGGCGCTGGCCATTGGGTGGGCTCGCGCCGCGGGCGGCGAGATCGTCAGCGCGGACTCGCAGCAGGTGTACCGCGGCTTCGACATCGGCACCGCGAAGCCCTCCGCCGAGGAGCTGGCGGCCGTGCCGCACCACCTGGTCTCCTGCGTGGATCCGCTCGAGCCCTTCTCCGCCGCCGAGTACCAACGCCGCGCGGACGCCGCCATCGCGGACATCGCGTCCCGGGGCCGGCCGGTGTTCGTCGTCGGTGGCACCGGCCTGTACCTGCGCGTCCTGCTGCACGGCGTGGTGGACGCACCCGGCGCCCTCCCTTCGCTGCGTGCGGCGCTGGAAGCGCTCGCGGCGGAGCAGGGGAGGGAGGCCGTGCACCGCCGTCTGTCCGAGGTGGATCCGGAGACCGCGGCGAAGCTGCCCGCCCAGGACCTGGTGCGCGTCGTCCGCGCCCTGGAGATCCACGCGCAGACAGGCGTGACCGCGTCCGAGTTCCGCCGCGCCCATGCCTTCACGCCGGACCGCTATCCCTTCCAGCTCTACGTGCTCGACCCGCCGCGCGAGGCTCTCTACGCCGCCATCAACGCGCGCACGGAGACGCTCTTCTCACGGGGCATCGTGGAAGAGACGCGGGCCCTGCTGGAACAGGGCTACGCGGACGCGGCCCCCATGCGCAGCGTCGGGTACGTGCAGGCTCGCGCGGTGGTGGAGGGGCGGATGACTCGCGACGAAGCCATCGCCGACACCGCGCAGGAGACCCGGCGGTACGCCAAGCGGCAGCTCACGTGGTTCCGCAAGGAGCCCGGCGCGGTGTTCCTGGCACCGCCCTACAACCGCCCCGCCCCATTGGCGCCGTAGGCCACGCAGGCCCCTGCTCGCCGTGCCGCCTCAATTCGTCCCGCGGCGCAGATTGTTCGCGTCCGGCAGCGCTCCCATCTTCCACGGGAAACGCTACCCCCACGTCCACTCCCGGACCACCAGGCGGCCGAGGGCCCGAGGCGGGCAGCCATCACCGTGGAGAACGCCATGGATACGAACGTTGAGCGCGTGCCGGAGACCCGTCCGGACCGTCCCCCCCGACAGGCCTCCGCCATGTGGGGGGCCCCCTTCATCCTGGGCCTGCTGACGGCGATCGCCGGCATCGTGCTGCTGGGCGGCACGTTCTTCACCGGCATGGTCACCATCTTCTTCGTGGGCATCATGCTGTTGATTGGCGGTGTCCTGGAGCTCGTCGCGGCCGTCCGCTCGCGCGGCGAACGCGGTGTCTTCTGGTCCCTCATGCTCGGCGGCGTCCTCACCTCCGTGGTCGGCCTCCTCGCCATCATCTTCCCTGCCGCGGGGCTCGCCTCCATCACGCTGCTCATCGCTGGCTACCTCTTCGCCAGCGGCCTGTTCCACGCCATCACCTCCGTCATGGACCGCTACTTCCAGTGGGGATGGGACCTGGCCTATGGCATCATCTCCATCGTCCTGGGGCTCGGTGTGATGTCCCGGTGGCCCGGGTCCTCCATGTGGCTCGTAGGCACGCTGGTGGGGCTCGCCGTCTTCTTCCGAGGCATCTCGATGATGTCGGGCTCGCTCTCCCTGCGGCGGGGCCTGCGGCACGTGCGGGCTTGAGCGCCAGGTGCATCCTGGCGCCCACTCACTCTGAGTGAACAAGGGATATCGGCGGGTGAAGTGTGGGTGGCCACCCTGTGCATCGGGTGGATACCCCGCGCCCCCGGCGAGACTCCATGACGGACGCGGCTCCTGCTCGTGCGTGTGCGCGTCGTCGAACAGGTCGGCGAACTGATCGCACGACACGCGCTTCAGCCGACGGTGTCAGGACGCAAAGCGGTCTTCGCCAAAGGTCTCGACGACCGCGGGCCGGATGACGGCGAGCGGGTCCGGCACGCGGCCGGTGAGCTGGCAGAGGAGGCGGTCCGGGTTCACCGGCTTGGGCAGGAAGGCCTCCGCGCCCGCGTCGAGCGCGCGCTGACGCACGTGTGGACGGTTGAGGCCGCTCATCACCAGCACGCGCGTGTCGCGGGTGAGCGGGTGCTGCTTGAGGCCTTCACACAGCCGCAGGCCGTCCACCCAGTGCAGCACGACGTCCAGGAGGATGGCGGTGGGCGGACGGCGCGCCACCGCGCAGAACAGCGCCAGCTCGTCCGCGAAGGACACCACGCGCGCGCCGGTGCTCTCCAGGAGCAGCGTGAGCGCCTCGCGCGTGTCCGCGTCGTCGTCCACCACGTAGTACAGATCCGGCTCCACCTCCGGCACCAGCGTGGGCACGGGCTCGATGGGCGTGCGCAGCCATGAACCCACGACCTCGCGCACGCCGGACCAGCGCGCCGCGGACAGCAGGCCGAGCGGAGTGGGACCGCTCAGGCCCAGCACGCCGCCGCCGTACACCCCCCCCACTGAGTGCTTCGCCCGCGCCGCGACGAACGCCGCCGGGGCCCGCTTGCCCGCGCGGCGCAGCCAGGCGATGGAGCGCGCTCCCGCCGCCGCGTCCTCCATCAGCTCGCCCAGCCCGTCGCGCACGTAGCGCCGCTCCAGCGAGGCCGCGTCCAGCCCGCCATCCAGCAGCGCGACCGCGGCGCGGCTGCACGACGCCAGCGTCTCCGACAGGCCCACCTGCAGCGGGTGGCCGAAGGCCGCGGGCCCCACCACCAACTGCCCGGGCGCCACCAGCGTGCGGCCGGGGCCGAAGGGCAGGCGCGTCGTCTCCAGCGCCGTCACCTCGAAGCCCTCCTCGAGCATGCCGTCGCGCGCGGCCATCATCAGCACCTGGCACAGGTCCGCGGGCGTCACCGCCGCGCCGAAAGCCAGCGCGTACACGGACGACGCGCCCGGAATCAGGAACAGCGCATCCACCGAAGGCAACGGCGCCACCCACAGCCGCGCCACCGGCGCCAGGTCCCGGCCGGGCATCACGCCCCGCAGCCGCGCCTGCACCGCCGGCATGGACGGCGCCGGCTTGCAGCCCTTGAAGAACGCGTCCCCCAGGAGCGGCCCCGCGCCGGACGCCAGCGCCACCGCGTGGAAGCGCTCGCCGCTGCCCTGCGCGCGGACGACCAGGGGGCCCTGGTTGCGCACCGCCGCGGGGGCGTCCGGAGCCGGCGCCTGCCGCTCCACGCGCTCCACGTGGCGGTTCACGAACCGGGCGCCCTGCGCGCTGGCCGCCGTGGACAGCACGTGGCGCACCAGGTCCAGGCCCCCTTCGCCCTTGGGCCAGCCGTCCACCACCCAGAGGCCGCCCGCCGCGCAGGGCAGCAGCTCCCGCTCGCCCTGGGAGATGATCTCCACGCCGCGCAGCTCATGCGCGCGCCACTCCGGAGGAATGCGGCAGCCCAGCGCCGCCAGACGTGAACGGCACTCCGGGGTGAGCAGGGCAGGGGGCACGATGCGCTCCTCGGTGCCGCCCGCGTAGACGCGCACGTCCAGGGCCACGCCCCGCGCGCGGCCGTTGAAGAGAAGGGAGGCCGCGAGCCCCGCCCCGGCGATGCCCCCGCCGACGATCGCCACCCTCGAACCACTCGTCAGCTTGCTGATCCCGCTCATCGCGCGCCCTCGTTCCCTTCCCGCCGTCAGTGCCGCTGTGCCGCGGGGGCGTGGAGCGACCGGCCGTACACCACCACCCGGTCGCGCCCCTCCCGCTTGGCCTCGTAGAGCGCGGCGTCAGCCGCCTTCAGCAAGGCCTCCGTGCTCTCGCGCGGGGCGTCGGCCGTGTGGTCCGCGACGCCCACGCTGATGCTCAACCCGAAGGGCGCCGGGCGCCCGTCATCGCGCTGCACGTTCACGCCGCGCAGCTCCGAGCGCAGGCGCTCCGCGAACACCGCGGCCTCCATCGACGTCTGGTGCGGCAGGAGCACGACGAACTCGTCGCCGCCGAAGCGCGCCGCGAAGTCGGACTCGCGCAGGTTGCCCTGCATCAGCGTGGCGAGGGCCAGGATGGCGCGGTTGCCCACGTCGTGGCCCATGCCGTCGTTGATGGCCTTCAGGTGGTCCAGGTCGATGACCACCACGCTCAGCGCGTAGCCGTAGCGCTGGGCGCGCTTGAACTCGTCCTCCAGCCGCACCGACAGCGCCCGGAAGTTCGCCAGCCCCGTGAGCGCGTCCGTCTGCGCCAGCACCTGGAGCTTGCGCTGCTGCTCGCTCTGGCGCACCGCGCGGTCGATGCGGGCGAGCAGCTCGCGCGAGCTCGCCGGCTTGTGGATGAAGTCCACGGCGCCCATCTCCAGGCATCGCTCCAGGGTCGCCTCGTCCGCGTCCCCCGTGAGGAAGATGACCGGCACCGTCTCCGTGCGCACGTCACCCTGGAGCGTCTCCAGGACCGCCAGCCCATCCCCCGAGGGCAGGAAGCGATCCAGCAGCACCAGGTCCGGGCGGTGCTCGCGCGCCAGCTCCACGCCGGCGTCCGCGTCCGAAGCGGCGAGCACGTCGAAGCGCGGAGCGAGCAGGTCCATCAGGCCTTCGCGCACGCCGATGTCGTCCTCGATGATGAGCAGGAGCGCGCGCTCACTGCTGCGGCCGTGCCGTTCCATGAACTGGTTTGCTCCGCTCGCTTGTCTCGAAATGGCAGGCCGAAAGTCTCGGGCGCCACGCCCTTCGAGGTGCTCTCCACGCCCTTGCGCCCCACGCGCACCCGCCGTCGCCCGGTCCTGCAAGCACCCACCCACCCATCCAACCTTCACCCGAGACCTCCGGCTGCCAAGCCCGTCCGCCTCCGCGGGGGCTTTGGGAGTCTTCGGCCCCGGTCGCCCGCGTGTCCCTGCCCGGGAGCAAGCGCTGTGCCCCGCGCTTCACACGCGAGACGGCCTCTTTTCAGGGGGTTGCATGGGGGCTGGCGAAACAGCCAACAAGGCGGCCGGAAGACGTTGCAGCGTGGGCGCAGCACGCACGGTAGGAATTGCCGGGCGCACGCCGCTCCGGGAGCCTGCGTCCGGAGCAGGTGGGGGCCGCTGATCCGTTGGAAACTCCCCGGAAGCGCGCGCTCGAGGCGGCGCCATCAACGGGGTTCGGAGCGCCGCGAAAGCGTCCGCGGCGGGCGGGGAAGGGGGACGCGGGCGCCGTTGCGGTGGCGCCAGGCCGTCAGTCCCCCGGGACTTCAGCGCCGGTGGGTGAACTGCACGCGACGGCCGCCACCCATGGGCGGCATCACCGGCGGCGCCTCCAGACCGAACTGCCACCAGAGCGGCTCGTAGGGCTTCATCTTCAGGCGCTTGTCGTTCTGCAGCTGGGCGAGGCTGCCCTTGAGCTTCTCGTCGGAGGGGTTCTGCTCCACGCCGCGCGCGAGCACGCGCTGGGCCCCGTCCTTGTCCTTCAGCTGCAAGAGGCACCACGCGTACGCGGCCCAGACGATGGATTCCTTCTTGCCGCTCTTCGCCGCGGCCTCGAAGGAGGCCTTCATGGCGGGCACGTCGTTGCGGCGGAAGTGCAGGGCGCCTTCCATGGCCTTGGCCATGTAGTTGCGGCCGCTGGCCTTCTCCAGGTGGGGCTTCGCGCCGTCCAGGTCCTTCACCATGTACTTCAGCATCCCGATCTGCGCGTGGATCTCCGGCCCGATGAGGAACTGCCACTTGTCCCAGACGAGCCCCTGCTCCAGCGTCTTGACCGCCCGGTCCACGCGCCCCTGGGCCTCCTTCTGGTTGGCGGGCTGGCCCTGGAGATCATTCTGCACCGTCGTCATCAGCGCCTGGACCCGGGTGGAGACCCGGCGGGCGAGCAGGATGTAGGCAGCGAAGAAGACGATGGTGCCGGGGACGATGCCGGCCCACCAGGAGAAGCCGCCGGCGAGCTTCACCAGCACGCCGACCGCCAGCCCGACGGCCAGGGAGATGAGGAGGTTGTACATGGGCTGCCCCTTTAGCGGTGTGCGTGGACCACCGCAATCTTCGGATGCACACGGACCGAAGGCGCGATATACGTTCGGCCGCCTCGTTCACACCCAAGGGGCCCTCTGTCGAAATTGGTAGACGAGGCGGACTCAAAATCCGCTGCGGCTGACCCCGCGTCCCGGTTCGAGTCCGGGGAGGGCCATCTTCGAAACGCAGACCCGGTGCCCGCGATGCCGTCTGTCCGGGCCGCCCGAACGTGAAAGCGCTCCCCTGTCCCCCGCGCTGGAAGACGCGATGAAGGTCCTGCTCGTCGAGGATGACCCAAGCCTCCGGGAGGGGATGAGCGAGCTGGTCGCCGAGCTGGCGGATGTGCAGGCGGTGGGCACCCTCGACGAAGCGCTGCGCGTCCTGGCGGTGGAGCGCTTCGAGCTGGTGATGACCGACATGCGCATCGCCGGAGGGCACGCGGACGGCCGGGGCGTCCTGGAGGCCGCGCGCCGTCGCCGGCTCCCGGTGGCCATCGTCAGCGCCTCCGGTCCGGACGAGGTCGCCCAGGTCCTGCACCCCTCGGAGCCGGACGCGCTGCTGATCAAGCCGTTCCAGGTCGAAGACATCATGGAGCTGACGGAGCGCTTCCTCGCCCTCAAGCGCCAGGGGGTCGCCGCGGCCGGGGAGCCCCTGGCCGAGGATTCCCCGGAGTGGACTGAACAATCACCCGGCGTGAGGTGCGCGGGTGTGGCTCCGGACAGCGCCCGGACGTGGGTGCGCCTGGAGCCCGCCGCGGTCTTCCCCTGGAACCGTTCCCAGTGCGGCCATGGCGTCCTCCTGATGGAGGGGGACCTGGAACTGGACGGCGAGCGCTATGCCGCGCCGTGCTACCTCTTCTTGTCCCAGGGGGCATCGCCCCAGGTGACGACGCGGGCCGGCGCGCTGGCCGTGTGCGTGCCGCTGCGCGGCTAGGCGACGAGGTCATCCGTGGACATTCCCCTCTGGCCCACGCCGCATGAGCCGTCACGTCTGGGCCGTCCGTCCCGGCGCGCGGCCACCGCGGCGCTGGAGACGCACGTCGCCGTCCTCAAGGGCGAGCCGCTGAAGGCCGCGCTCGCCACCGCGCTGCGGGAGGCGGAAGGGCTGGGCGGACAGGAGCGGCGCTTCGCGGCGCTGGCGGCGCGCGAGCTGTCCCGGCACCAGCGGTTGTTGGACCTGGCGGCGCGGCAGCTGGGGCACTCGCCCGGGAAGCACACGCTCTCCGAGGACCAGGCGCTGGTGCGCTACACGCTCTGGCGGCGCCTGTTCTGCGGCGAGGGCTGGGGGCGCATCGGGCCGGAGGTGAAGCTGCCCGGCCCCGTGCGGCCCCGCACGCTGCATGACGCGGTGCTGGAGGGGCTGGTGACGAAGCCCCTCGCGGAAGGAGCTCCGGTGGAGGGCGCGGAGGCCGTCGTCGAGCGGCTGGCCACCCGGTACTCGTTCCCGGGCTGGCTGTCGCAGCGGCTGGCGCAGGTGTATCCGGAAGGAACGCTCGCGGGGCTGATGGCGTCCTTGGATGAAGAGCCCGCGCTGCACTTCCGCGCGCGGCCTCCGGGGACGCGCGACGCGGTGCTCGCGGCGCTGGGGGAGGAGGGCGTGGCGGCGGAGGCGGTGGCGTGCGCGCCGGACGCGCTGCGCGTCGCGGACTCCAGCCACCGCATCTTCGAGTCGCGGACGATGAAGGCCCGGCGGCTCCAGGTGCAGGACGTGGGCAGCCAGCTCATCGTCCTCGCGTGCCTGCCGCCCGGGGCGACCCTGGACGGGCTCACCGTGGCGGACGTGTGCGCGGGGGCTGGCGGCAAGACGCTGGGGCTCGCGGACCTGGTGGGCGCGAAGGGGAAGGTGCTCGCGGGGGACCGCTCCAAGCGGCGGCTCGCGGACGCGCGCGACCGGGTGCGCGAGTTCGGCCTGAGGCAGGTGGCGTTCCCGCATCCGGTGCCGCTGGGAGCGGTGGACGTCGTGCTGGTGGACGCGCCGTGCAGCGGCACGGGCTCCCTGGCGCGCGAGCCGGATCAGAAGTGGAAGCTCTCCGCGAAGGCCATCTCCGAGTTCCAGGCCACGCAGTCCGCGCTGCTCGCGGAGGTGGCCGCGCAGGTGAAGCCCGGGGCGCGCATCATCTACGCCACGTGCTCCGTGCTGCCGGAGGAGAACGACGCGGTGGTGGAGGGCTTCCTCAAGAAGCACCCGGGCTTCGCGCTGGAGCCGGTGGGGGAGGGGTGGCCCGCGGAGCTCCAGGCGGCGGTGGAGGGGCCCTACCTGCGCGCCCTCCCGCCTCGGGTCCCCGGCGGGGGCTTCTTCGCCGCCCGGCTGGTCCGCAAGGCGGGTTGACAGTCGCCGAGCCGCCACGTTACGCACGAACGACCTTCTCCCGTCCCGAGGGTGACAGCCGTGGCTGCAGATCCGAAGCAGACCGAAGTGATGCGGCAGATCAACGAGGCCTTCCAGGCGGCCGAGGCCAAGCTGGCCAAGCTGCGCGAGGCCGTCGAACGCAACACGGAGCTGGCGCGGGCCAACGGCAAGGCGGCCTTCCTCAAGGACAAGAAGGAGCAGACCCACCGCGAGCTGGGCGAGGCCGTCTGGCAGGCCGTCCAGGCGGGCCGCCTGGAGCTGCCTCCCAACTTCGGCCGGTTGCTCCAGAACATCGCGGCGGCGGAGAAGGCGGCGGCGGACCATGCCGCGTCCCTCACCGACCTGCTCCGGGAAGGAGAAGAGGTGGCGGACCGTTTGAAGGTAAAAACCGTCGCGAAGCCGCAAAAAGTTGTGGCGTCCGGGACGAAGAAGCCGTAGAAGTCGCGCCGCCTCACGGCACGGACCGCTCCCCACGGCGGGCCGGGCAGCACGCAGCAGAGAAGGGGCTATAGCTCAGCTGGGAGAGCGCTTGAATGGCATTCAAGAGGTCACCGGTTCGATCCCGGTTAGCTCCACACTGAATTGAGAGAGGCCCGCGGGAGAAATCCCGCGGGCCTTTCGCTTTTCCGGCCCCCGCCAGGTGCCGCCTCCGGGCGCGGTGCTCCACCCGCTACGGGAGCGCCGGGGCGCCGCGAGGCAGCCGCACGGTGAAGGTGGTCCCCGCCTCCTCGGTGGACTCCACGGCGATGGTGCCCCCGTGGGCCGCCACCAGCTGCTTCACGATGTAGAGCCCCAGGCCGATGCTCCGGCTGCTGGTGTCCACCTCGCCGCTGGCGCGCTGCAGGGGCTGGAAGAGGCGGCCCATCCGCTCCGGGGGGATGGGGGTGCCCGCGTTGTGGATGGACAGCGTCACGGCGTCGTCCTCGCCGTGGGTCTCCACGAGGACGGCGGTCTCCCGGGGGCTGTACCTCAGCGCGTTGGTCACCAGGTTCTGGGCCAGCTGCCCCAGCCGGTCCGGATCCCAGTCGCCCAGGCCGCTGCCACTGCGGCGCCGGTGGATCTCCCGGTCCGGGTGCGTGGCTTCAATCTCCTCCAGCACGCCGTCCACGACTTCGTGCACGTCCGACGCGCGGCGCTGGATGCGCAGCCCGCCGCCCAGGCGCGCCTGGGTGAAGTCCAGCAGGTCGCGGATCATCCGGTGGGCCCGCTCCGCGGCGGACTGGATGCGGCTGACGGCCTTGGTGCTGCGCTCGTCCAGCTCCTCGCGGCGCATCAGGCTGGCGGCGCCCAGGAGGATGGCGCTCACGGGGTTGCGCAGGTCGTGGCTCACGATGCCGATGAGCTGCTGCTCGAAGTCCGCGCGCTGCTGCTGCTGGGCCTGGGCCTGACGCAGCTCGTGGACGTCCATGGACGTGCCCACCCACTTGAGCACCCGGCCCTCCGCGTCCTTGACGGACAGGGCGCGCACCAGGTGCCAGCGGTACAGGCCGTCCCGGTAGCGCACCCGGTGCTCGGCCTGGAGGCGCTCGCCGCCGGCCAGCGCCTCCGCCCATGCCTTGGCGCTGGCGGGCAGGTCGTCGGGGTGGATGACGTGCCGGTAGCCCCGTCCCAGCAGGGCCTCCGCGCTCACGCCGGTCTGCTCCGTCAGCACGCCGTTCACGTAGGTCACCGCGCCGTCCGGTGCGGTGACGAAGACGGCCTCCGGCAGCGCCTCCGCGAGCGTTCGGAACTCCTCCTCGCTGCGCCGCAGGAGGGCCTCTGCTTCCTTGCGCTGGGTGACGTCCTGCATGGCGCCCACCATGCGCAGCGCCGTGCCGGAGGCATCACGCACCACCCAGCCCCGATCCTCGACCAGGGCGTAGGTGCCGTCGTGCCTGCGGAAGCGGTACTCGGCGCGCCAGTCGCTGCCGCCGGGCGTCTCGGCGATGGCGTGGAGGCTGTCCACCGCCCGCGCGCGGTCCTCCGGGTGGACGGCGTCCGTCCACCACTCCAGCCCGGGGGGCACCGTGCCGACCGGGTAGCCGAAGAGGGTGTGGATGCCCTCGCTCCAGGTCAGTTGCTGGGTGCGCAGGTCCAGGTCCCAGACGGCGTCCTTCGTCGCGCGGGTGGCCAGCCGGTAGCGCGTCTCCGACAGCTTCAGGGCCTGGAGCAGCTCCTCGCGCTGGGCGCGGGCCCGCGCGGAGTTCACCGTCCCCTCCAGGCGGGCCACCAGCTCGCGCACGCCGAAGGGCTTCACCAGGTAGTCGTCCGCGCCGGCGGCGAGCCCCTCCACCTTCGCCTCCTCACCGGCGCGCGCGGACAGGAGGATGACGGGGACGTGGGCCGTGCGCGGATCCGCCTTCAGCTCGCGCAGGAGTCCAAAGCCGTCCAGGCACGGCATCATCACGTCCGTCAGCACCACGTCCGGTGGAGTGTTCCGTGCCGCCTCCAGCGCGGCGAGGCCGTCCGCCACCGCCGTCACCGCGAAGCGGCCCTCCAGCGACCGCCGCACGTAGTCGCGCATGTCCGCGTTGTCGTCCGCCAGCAGCACGTGCCCCCGCACGATGCCCGGGGGCGCCTCCGGGACGGGCACCGGCGCGGGCGCGGCGTACACCCCGTCCCCCAGCCACTGCGCCGCCTCCTGGACGAAGACCTCCGGGTTCGGGGCATGGACTGCGTCGCGCGAGGGGGGCCTCAGCTGATCCGGTGGCAGGTGCGCCGTTCCCGTGGGCAGCGAGACCGTGAAGGTGCTGCCCTGATCCACGACGCTCTCCACGGAGACGCGGCCCCCGTGCAGCTCCACCAGCTCCCGAACGAGCGCCAGCCCCACGCCGCTGCCCTCATGGCTGCGCCCGCGCGCGCCCTCCACCCGGTGGAAGCGATCGAAGACGCGGGGCAGCTCGTGGGCGGGGATGCCGGTGCCCGTGTCGCTGACGGACAGCTCGGCCCGGTCCGTGCGCTCGCGCAGGCGGACGGTGAGGGTGCCGCGGAAGGTGAACTTGAAGGCGTTGGACAGGAGGTTGAGGACGATCTTCTCCCAGAGATCGCGGTCCACCCACACGGGGGTGGGCAGGGGAGGGCAGTCCACGTGGAGCCGCAGCCCCGCCTTCGTCGCCAGCGAGTCGAACGCGCTCGCGAGCCCCGCGGTGAGCGGCCCCAGGTCGGTGGGCTCGAAGATGGCGCGCATGCGGCCCGCCTCCAGCCGGCTGAAGTCGAGCAGGCTGTTCACCAGCTTGAGCAGCCGCTGGCTGTTGCGCTGCACGAGCAGCAGCCGCTCTCGGTGCCCGGGATCCAGCGGGTGCTGCGGATCCGCGAGCACGTCGCCCAGCGGCCCCAGCATCAGCGTCAGCGGCGTGCGGAACTCGTGGCTGACGTTGGAGAAGAACGCCGTCTTCGCCCGGTCCAGCTCCGCCAGGGCGTCCGCGCGCCGCTGGGCCTCCTCGTACGCGCGGGCCCCGGCGATGGCGGCCCCCAGCCCGCCCGCGACCAGCTCCAGGAACGACCGGTACGAGGCGTCGATTGGCAGCCGGGGCGACATGCCCAGCACCAGCATCCCCGGCGGCGTCGCCCCGCCCGCGGCTGTCATCGACAGGACGAGCGCGGAAGCAGGCTGCGGCACGCCGTCGCGTAAGGGGAGCGGGCCGAAGCGGCCCCCGGGCCCATGGAGCAGCTCCGCGCGGCCGGAGCGGGCCACCTGCGCCAGGGGCCAGGGCGAGGCCACGTCGGAGCCCAGGTCCACCCGCGCGGGGCAGAAGGCGCAGTCCCCCTCCAGCCCCATGCGCCCCTCCAACCGGGCCTCCGTGCCGTCCGCATTGAGGCGGTAGAGCAGCGCGAACGGGATGTCCGCGGGGTTGCTGGCGAGCGCCTCCATGGCGCGGGTGCAGGCGTCGTCGACGCGGAGGCTCCCACCCGCGAGGGACGCCACCTCGTGCAGCGTCCGGAGGCGGCGCGCGTCCAGCACCTGGCTGGTGGTCTCCACCACCGTGTCGAGCACGCCGTTGACCGCCCCGGACTCGTCGCGGATGGGGCTGTAGGAGAAGGTGAAGTAGGTCTCCTCCAGGAAGCCGTTGCGCTCGACGAAGAGGCGCTGGTTCTCCGCCATGATGGCGCGGCCCTCGCGGCGGACCTGCTCCACCCACGGGCCGATCTCGTCCCAGACCTCCGCCCAGACCACGTGCCCGGGCCTCCCCAGGGCAGCGGGGTGCTTGCCGCCCAGGATGTTCCGATAGGCGTCGTTGTAGAGCTTCACCGCCTGCGGGCCCCAGAACACCATCATGGGAAAGCCCGACGTGAGGCACACGCTGGCGATGGTGCGCAGGGACTGCGGCCAGGCGGACACCGGGCCGAGCGGCGTCTTCGACCAGTCCAAGGCCCGCATCCGCGTGCCCATCTCGCCGCCCCCGGCGAGCACCTCGCGGGCCACGCGGTCGGCGTCATCCCCCGCGTTCGCGTCGCCTCCGCCGGGCGTCCTGGAGCCTTCAATCATCCCCGTTGCGTAACCGAGGCACGGCACCCGGACCAGCGAGGGGGAGGGGGCTGGCGGCCGGTCCGGGGGCTGGCTGGCCGCCCGCGTCCAGCCGGAAACGGACGCGGCGTGACGCGCTCCCGAAAAAGCCGGGCAGGGCGCCACGCCGCGAGTGACGACGCTGCGGACGCTACTTGCCCGCGAAGATGTTCATCACGTCCTTGAGCAGCTTGAGGGACTCGCCGTGCGGACGCTGGAACGCGTTGCGGCCCATGATGGAGCCGAAGCCGCCACCCTGGTGGATCTGCTTGATGTCCTCGAGGAGGGCGGACGTCTCCTTCGCCTCGCCGCCGGAGAAGATGACGATGCGCTTGCCGTTGAACGCGGAGCGCACCACCTCGCGCACGCGGTCCGCGAGCGTCTTGGTGGGGATGTTCGCCTTCTCGAAGGCCTTCTTCGCCTCCGCCTGCTCCAGGTGGTCCGTGGGCGGCTTCACCTTGATGATGTGCGCGCCCAGCTGCGCGCTGATCTGCGCCGCGTACGCCACCACGTCGATGGCCGTCTCACCTTCCTTGGACAGCGCGCCGCGCGGGTAGGCCCACAGCACCGTGGGCAGGCCGTAGGACTTGGCCTCCGCGATGATGTCGCGCAGGTCCTCGTACTGCTCGTTGCGCGCCGCGGAGCCCGGGTAGATGGTGTAGCCCACCGCCGCGCAGCCCAGGCGCACCGCGTCCTTCACGGACGACGTCACCGCGGACATGGGCGCGGCCGTCTTCGCCAGCGTGTCGGAGTTGTTCACCTTCAAGATGAGGGGAATCTCACCCGCGAGCTTGCCCGCGACGGCCTCCAGGAAGCCCAGCGGCGCCGCGTACGCGTTGCAGCCGGACTCGATGGCCAGCTGCGCGTGGTAGTCCGGATCATACCCGGCGGGGTTCGGACCGAAGGAGCGCGCGGGGCCGTGCTCGAAGCCCTGATCCACCGGGAGGATGACCAGCTTGCCCGTGCCGGCGAGCGTGCCGTGGTTCAAGAGGCGCGCCAGGTTCGTCAGCGTGCCGGGGTTGTCGGAGGGGTACCAGGAGAGGATCTGCTTGACGCGGTCGGTGTAGGCCATGGGTTTTCCTTGGAGAAAGGCGTCGAAACCGGCGCGGGATTCTGCGGTCCCTGCCCGCGCCTACCAAGCTTTGTCTGAACGGAATGTCGGCGACTGTCACGCCCCCTACGCGCCCTCCCGCGCAAGGCGACTGGACGGAAGCGGACACCTGGAACGGCGGGAATCCGCACAGAAATGCTGCACCGTCGCGGGCTTCCGGATATGCCCGGCCGCACACGAGGCGGACCACAGCATGGGCAGAGAAGTCGGCAGGGTCATCGCAGTGGCAATGGTGCTCACCGCGGGCGTGTCAGGCGCGCAGATCGCGCCCACGCCGGCTCCCTCGAACGCTCCGGGAACAGGGGCGCCGGGGACCGCGGCTCCTTCGCCCGGGAACCTATCCCCGGGCACCGTGCCCACTCCCTCGCCGGGCACCACACCCGCCCCGGGCCCCGCGGGCACCGGGTCGTCCGCGGCCAATCCCACCCCGGGGACCCGGCCGCCCCTGCCCAATCCGGCCGCCGTGAACCCCGCGCCTGCCTCCGAGCCGGGCAACGCCGCCCAGGGCGCCACGACCAGCGCGCCCAGGCCTCCGGCCGCCACCCCGGGCGCGAAGGAGCTGGGCACGTCGTCCATCTCCCCCGGCTCGGGCGACGGCGCGCGGGGCGACGTCACCCCCGGCATCCCCCGGGGCGCCCCGGAGGAGGCCCGTGCCCCGGGCATCGCCGAGGGCGCGAAGGCCCCGCGCGGGCCCATCACCCTGGCCCAGCTGGTGACCCGGGCGCGCACCCAGGACGCGCGCGTGGCGGAGGCCACCGCGGAGCTGCGCAAGTTCCAGGCCCTCTATGATCAGGCCCGCTGGGCCTGGTTCCCCAAGTTCGAGATCACCCTGGGCGGCGGCGGCCCCGTCCCCGAGGCGCGCAACAACGGCCTGGGCGGACCGCCCACCACGAAGGCGTCGCTGGAGGGCGACTGGAACTTCGGCCACGTGGGCGTGACGGTGTTCTCCACGGGCAACGCGGTGCTGCCGCTGTACACCTTCGGCAAGCTCTCCGCGTTGGAGAAGGCCGGCGAGCAGGGCCCCAAGGTGGGTGCGGCGCTGCGCGAGCGGGCGCGCGCGGAGGTCGGCTTCCAGGCCGCCCAGGCGTACTACGGCTACCAGCTGGCCCGGTCGGGCCTGAAGCAGATGGAGGACGTGTCCAAGCGCCTCAAGGACGCGGGCGACAAGATCGACGCGCTGCTCAAGCAGGACTCGGATCAGGTCTCCAAGCTGGACACGTACAAGCTGGCCTACTTCCGCCAGCTGGTGGAGTCCCAGCGCGCCACCGCCCTGCAGGGCGAGCAGTTCGCGCTCACCGCCATCCAGCTCCTCGCCGGCGCGGATCCGAACGAGCCGGTGGAGGTGGTGGAGGAGGACCTGCCGCTCCAGGACGAGCTGAAGGTCCCCGACCTGGAGACCGCGCTGCGGCAGGCCAACGAGCGCCGCCCGGAGCTGAAGGCCATCGCCGCGGGCATCATCGCGCGCGAGCAGGAGGTCATCATCCGCGAGCGCAGCTACTACCCGGACCTGGCGCTCGCGGGCTATTACGACTACCGCTGGACGAGCAGCGCCACGCGCCAGCGCAGCCCGTTCGCCTACGATCCCTACAATGACCGCACCGCGGGGCTGGGCCTGGTGGTGCGCGGCACCTTCGACATCCCCATCAAGGACGCGCAGCTGGAGCAGGCCCGCGCGGAGCTGGACAAGCTGCATGCGCAGGAGGTGACGCTCAAGGCCGGCATCCGGCTGGAGGTCACCCAGGTGCAGGGCCAGCTCGCCGCGGCCTACGCGCGCGCCCAGTCCTTCACGGAGGCGGAGAAGAACGCGAAGCGCTGGGCCACCGCGGCCTACGCCGCCTTCGACCTGGGCACCGGCGACACGCGTGAGCTGGTGGACGCCTTCACCGCGCTGGCCCAGGCCTCCGCGGAGCGGAGCCGGAGCTGGCACGACGTGCGTGTAGGACTTGCGTCACTCGCCCGCGTCACCGGTGCCGTCCCCGGGGCGGATGAATAACCCTTCCAGGCTGCCAGTCCTCACAGGTGTCGTCACACCTGAACTTCAACCCGGAGCTTCATCACTATGATTGCTTCCCTGCTTGCCGCCACGCTGCTCGCCGCCGCTCCCGTGAGTCCGCTCAACGTGGTGAAGAACGGCAACGCCGCCGTGCAGAAGGCGGCCAATGCCCCCGGCGCCACCGTGCAGTCCCTGGCCACCGTCGTGGAGTCCTTCGTGGACTTCGAGGAGCTCGCCAAGCGCGCCCTGGGTGAGAAGGCCTGGGCGGGCCTCACCGCGGCCCAGCGCAAGGAGTTCACCGAGACCATGACGGGCCTCTTGCGCGCCTCGTACGCCCAGAAGGCCATTGGCCAGGCGAAGGCGGACGTGCAGTACGGCAAGGAGAGCATCCAGGGGAACGAGGCCACGGTCGACACGAAGCTCACCGTGAAGAAGGACCAGGTCCCCGTGGACTACAAGCTCTTCAAGTCGCCGGCCAAGGGCGAGTGGCGCATCTACGACGTCGTCACGGACGAGGTCTCGCTCGTGGACACGTACAGCGGCCAGTTCAAGAAGATCCTCTCCACCAAGGGCTTTGACGGCCTGCTGTCCACGCTCAAGGCCAAGCGCGCCCAGCTGGAGAAGGAGAACGCCAACACCAGCGCGGCCTCCGTGAACGAGTCCGCCGCCGGCTCCACGGGCGCCGCGCCGCAGGCGAAGTAGGGGAGCGCCGGGCAGGGCGCCCTCCGACAGCTTCACGCCGTTGCTTCTTTCCGCCCGGGGCCAGCACGCGCCCGGGCGGAGGCGTATCAGGACCTCAGACGGGCCGCTGGTACACGCGGTACGTCTTGGAGCGCTGGCCGCCCATGGACTCGATGGCGCGGTTGACCAGGTGGTTGTCCTCCAGCGTCCAGGAGATCTCCCCGCCCGAGTACCCCAGCTCCTTCGCGGTGCGCAGGGTGTCCAGGTAGAGGACGGCGTCCAGGCCGCGGCGCCGGTAGCCCTCCTTGATGCCCAGGGTGATCAGGCGCAGCCGCTTGAGCTTGCGCGACGCCAGCACCAGCTTCACCAGGCCAATGGGCAGGCCGAAGGTGGTGAGCCGCCCGTTGGCCGCCTTGAAGGCCTCGTTGGCGTCCGGCAGCGTCATGGAGAAGGCCACGGGCTCGCCCTTCACCTCCGCGATGAGCAGCAGCTCCGGACGCACGATGGCCTTCATCTCCTTGGCCATGTGGTCGAACTCGCGGTCCGTGAAGGGGATGAAGCCCCAGTTCTTCTCCCAGGCCGCGTTGTAGATCTCCTTGATGCGCGCGACCTCGGCGGGGAAGTCCTTCAGGTTCACCGCGCGCACGGTGATGCCCTCGCGGTGCCGGATCTTCTCCGCGATGCGCGCCACCTTCTCCGGCGGCGGCGCGGACGAGGACAGCTCCCAGGCCCACAGGTCCTTCGCCTTGGTGAACCCGCAGGTCTGCAGCAGGTCCGCGTAGTACGCCGGGTTGTACGGCATCATCAGCGCGGGCGGGCTGTCGTAGCCCTCCACCAGCAGGCCCCAGTCCTGGTTGGAGGAGAAGTTGGCCGGCCCCAGCACGGTGTCGATGCCGCGCGCCTTCAGCCACGCGCTGGCCGCGTCCAACAGGCCCCGCGCCACGCCCGCGTCGTTCACGCACTCGAAGAGGCCGAAGAAGCCCTCCTTGGTGCCGTGGAACTCCATGTGGCGCGGGTTCTTGATGGCCGCCACCCGGCCCACCACGTCCTGCCCGCGGCGCGCGAGGAACAGCTCCACCTCCGCGTAGTCGAAGAAGGGGTTCTTCTTCGGGTCCAGGAAGTCGCGGCGCTCCATCTCCAGCGGCGGCACCCAGTTCGGGTCGTCACGGTAGAGCGTGTACGGCAGCCGGATGAACGCCGTCCGGTCCGCCGCGCCGCGCACAGGGGTCACCTGCACGTCGGAGGGCATGGAGGAGGTCGGTGAGGATGCTTCGTGCTGGGCGGGGTGGGCCATGGGTGGGGCTCAGTTCCTTTCGGCCTGGTTGCCGTCGGAACCGGAACCGTCGCTGCCGTTGCGCATGAAGAGCTGGGCGCCCTTCTCCAGGAGCACGCCGCCCAGCTCGCTGCGCTTCTCCCACAGCTTGCGGGGCGCTCCGCCCAGCCGCCGCAGGTCCTCCGGCTGCAGGTTCGCCGCGCGCCAGGTGAGCTGCTCCACCGCGTCGAAGAACTTCCCGGCCATCTCGCGCGAGGACATCCGCGACAGCTGCTCCAGGGAGAAGCCCTTGTCCGCGAGCAGGCCGGCGCTGCCCGCCGCCCACGTCTCGCTCGCCCTGTTGCTGCGCACCGCGCTGCCCGGCCGGGCGATCTTCACCGGCTCGTACACCGTGGGGCGCGTCTCCGGGATGACGTTGAGCTTGCGGCCGATCTTCTCGAAGGTGTCCAGCACCTGGTCCAGCTGCGCGTCCGTGTGCGTGGCCATGTAGCTGGTGCGGATCAGCGCGTGGCCCGCCTCCACCGCCGGCGGAATCACGGGGTTGGCGAACACGCCCGCCTCGTGCAGCGCGCGCCAGAAGCGGAAGCACTTCACCTGGTCGCCGATGTGCACCGGCACCACCGGCGTCACCGACACGCCCGTGTCGAAGCCCATGGCGCGGAAGCCGTTGTGCATCTTCTCCGCGATGTCCAGCAGGCGCGCACGGCGCTGCGGCTCCGCCTCGATGATCTCCGTCGCCTTCAGCGCCGCCGCGATGGACGCGGGCGTCATGGACGCGGAGAAGATGACCGAGCGCGCCTTGTGCCGGATGTAGTTGATGACCTCGAAGGGGCCCGCGAGCACGCCGCCCAGCGACGCGAAGCTCTTGGAGAACGTGCCCATCACCAGGTCCACGTCCTTCTCCAGGCCGAAGTACTCGGAGGTGCCCCGGCCCAGCTCGCCCAGGACGCCCATGGCGTGGGCGTCATCCGTCATCACGCGGGCGTTGTACTGCTTCGCCAGCTCCACGATGCGGGGCAGGTTGCAGATGTCGCCCTCCATGGAGAACACGCCGTCCGTGACGATGATCTTCCCGGCGCCCGGCTCCGCCGCGGCCAGCAGCTGCTCCAGGTGCTCCATGTCGTTGTGGCGGAACTTGCGCTCCGTCGCGAAGGACAGGCGCACGCCGTCCACCAGCGAGGCGTGGTTCGCGCGGTCGCTGAAGACGATGTCGTGACGGCCCAGGATGGACGCCAGCGCCAGGTTCGTCTGGAACCCGGTGGAGATGACGATGGCCGCCTCGCGGTTGAGGAACTTCGCCAGCCGCGCCTCCAGCTCTTCATGGAGCGCCAGCGTGCCGTTGAGCAGGCGCGACCCGGAGCACGTGGTGCCAAAGCGCTCGGTGGCCTTGATGGCCGCTTCCTTCACCCGCGGATCCGCAGACAGGCCCAGGTAGTTGTTCGAGCCCACCATGATGACCCGCCGCCCCTCGATCTCCACCTCGGTGGCGCCGTGCGACGCCTCGATGGCCCGGAAGTACGGGTACAGGCCCGTGGCCTTGGCGATGCGGTAGTCCTTCCAGGTACGGCACTTGTCGAACACGTCGCTCATGGTGGTCTTTCTTACGCGTCGGAGGGTGTGATCCGAGCCGCTATTCCATGTGCAGGGCGCGTTCCAGGTTCGGATTGCCCGGCCGCGTGAACACCCAGGGGGACGACGCGTGGGGGTCAATAAAGAGGGAAATCCACACTGTCAAGGCGGGGACGGTTCCATCGCAGGCCGTGTGGGGCATCCGTGTCATGGCGCGCCTTGACACGGATGGTGCATCGGTGGCACGCCGCGCCACCGAGCCTGCGTTCGCCAGTGGATGCTCCTGCATCCTGCGCACACATGGGTTCACATGGGGAATGGGTCGCGAGGGGCCGTCTGTTTCGGGGGCCTGGATCATGGCCGGCTTATTGCTTCGCCGGCCGGCATCAGAGGAGCAGACGGTGTCCCAAACACGACGGCAGCGGTGGTTCGAGGGCTTCATCCAGGCAGCAATGTCGCGCCCCTGGCAGGTGTTGCTCGCCATCGCCCTTTTGACGGCCGTCGCGGGTGTGTTCGCGTCCCGTCTGGAGTTCCGCGGCTCGTTCGTGGAGCTGCTCCCGGAGGGCGCCCCGGAGGTCCGGGATCTGACACGCGTGTCAGAGAAGGCGGGCGGGGACGGCTACCTGGTCATCATGGCCAGGGGAGCGGCGCCGGAGGCCCTCAAGGCCTACGCCCGGGACTTCCAGAAGCGCCTGGAGGCGCTGCCGGAGGTCCGCTACGTCGAACACCACTATGACGTGGCGTTCTTCCGCCGCCACGGCCTGCTCCTGCTGCCCACGGCGGAGGTCGCCTCGCTGCGTCAGGACCTGGAGGCCCGCGTCCGCTACGAGAAGGAGCGCGCGAGCCCCCTCTTCGTGGACCTGGGCGCGGACGTGGCGCCGCCCACCTTCGAGGAGATCGCGAAGAAGCACACCCCGGACACGGCGCTGCCGGAGACGCTGGCGAACAAGGAGGGCACGGAGGTCTACCTGATGATCAAGCCGTCGGGGACGGCGGGGGACCTGGAGTTCGCGCGCCGCTTCGTGGACACGGTGTTCGACACCGGCCGCAAGCTCGCGGCGGAGCAGTACCCGGGCGTGACGCTGGAGGCGACGGGCAACTTCCAGAACCGCATCGAAGAGGACGCGGTGATGCGCACCGACCTGTCCAACGCGGGCCTGTTGTCCGCGCTCATTGCCGTAGGGCTGATCCTCCTGGCCACCCGGCGCATCTCCGCGCTGGCGGTGGTGGGCGTGCCGGTGATGGTGGGCATGGTGCTGACGTTCGCGTTCGCGCAGGGCGCCATCGGGCACCTCAACATCGTGACGGGCTTCCTCGTCGCCATCCTCATCGGCCTGGGCATCGAGTACGGCGTCCACCTGTCCATGCGCTACTGGGAGGAGCGCGAGCACCACGGCGTGAAGGAGTCGCTGACGGCGGCGGTGCGAGGCACCTTCTTCGGGGCGGTCACGTCCGCCTTCACCAACGCGGCGGCGTTCTTCGTGCTGGTGCTGGCGCAGTTCCACGCCTTCCAGCAGTTCGGCCTGCTCGCGGGCGTGGGCGTGCTGATGGCGGTGCTGGCCGCGTACGCGATGGGGCCGTCGCTGCTCGCCATCGCGGAGCGCATCCGCCCGTTCCGCAAGGAGGGCGCACCCGCTGGCCAGGCCTCCGCGCCCGCCGTGGAGGCGGAGCCGGCTCCGCAGAAGGAGTGGCGGCGCTGGCCCACGGGCGCCATCGTCGCGGTGGCGCTGTCGGTGGTGGGCTTCGCGGCGTACTCGGTGGCCATCGCGCCCCGGCTGGGGTTCGAGACCAACCTGCGCAACCTGAAGGGTGACTCGCCGGCGTCGCGGCTGGACGACCACATCACCGAGCAGATCGGCTCGCCGCTCAACCCGGCCATCCTCGCCGTGGACAGCCTGGAGCAGGTCCGCGAGGTGGAGTCCGTCATCGCCCAGGTGAAGGCGAAGAACGGTGCCGACTCCGTGTTCCTGCGCACCGCGTCGCTGAGCGACCTGGTGCCGTCCGACGTGGCGGCCCACCAGGCGGAGATGGCCGGCATCCGGACGCTGCTGGACGGGCTGCCCAGGTCCGCCCAGGAGGATCCGCGGGTGAAGGACCTGCGGGAGATGGTGGACGCGCAGCCCTACGGCCTGGAGCAGCTGCCGGTGGAGGCGCGCCGCCGCTTCGAGGCGCTGGACGGCAAGGGGATGTTCCTCCTGCTGTTCCCGTCCGTGTCCAACTACGACACCCAGGACCTGCACCGCTGGGCGGGGCAGCTGGACGAGGTGGTCGCCGGGGCGAAGGCGAAGGGCATCGACCTGGCGGTCCTGGACAGCAACCGCATCGCGGCGCGCATCTTCTCCCTGGTCCGGGGGGATGGGCCGTTCATCCTCTGGTCCGCGGCGGTGGTGGTGTTCCTGGTCATCCTGGCCAGCCTGCGCAGCCTGAAGCGCGCGCTGCTGGTGGCGGGCCCGCTGTTCCTGGGCATGACGTGCCTGGCGGGCGGGATGTACCTGTTTGACGTCCAGCTCAACTTCATCAACGCGGTGGTGCTGCCCAACCTGCTGGCCATCGCCGTCGACAACTCCGTCCACCTGTACCACCGGTACGAGGAGGAGGGCCCCGGGTCGCTGGGCCGGGTGGTGCGCAGCACCGGCTTCGCGGCGGTGGTGGCGACCCTGTCCAACGCGGCGGGCTACGGAGCGCTCCTCGTGGCGAACCATCAGGGTCTGCGCAGCATCGGACAGATTGCGCTGCTGGGGGTCGTGAGCACCTTCCTGGGAACGACAGTCTTCTTCCCGGCCATGCTGGCGCTGCTGGAGCGGTGGAAGGGGCGGCGGTCCGCGGAGGTGGCGCCGGAGTCGGGCGCGGTGGTGCGGAGCCTCAATCTCGGGGCGGTCGGCGAGCAGCCGGCCGAATCGCCGGGGGAGCGCAAATCGGCGTGAGCATCTGGTCATTCAGCGAGGGCCGTGTGCGGCCGGTGGCGTCGTCGGAGGAAGCGCTCGTCCGCTTCCGGCAGGTGGACCTGGTGCTGATGGTGGGCTGCTCGGTCGCCGCCCTGGTGTGCGTGGGCCCGGCCCGCTGGGCGCCGCACTCCGGGCGCAACGCGCTGTTCTTCCTCTTCTTCGCGCTGGGGCTGCCGGCGGTGCGCATGCTGGAGGCGCGCTTTCCGCGCCAGCATCTGCTCACCATCGCGGGGGACTTCTGGCTGCTGCCGGTGTCCGCGCTGGCCCACGGTTGGCTGGGGCCCATCGTGGACTGGGTGAACCCGCTGGTGAAGGACGCCCAATTGGTCGCGGTGGATCAGCGGCTCTTTGGCTTCCAGACCTCGGTGGTGCTGGCGCACGCGATTCCGCCCTGGGCCAACGACGTCCTGTTGCTCTGCTACTACGGCCACTTCATCTGGCCGCTGCTGCTGGGGGTCTACCTATACGCCCGGGGCAGGGGGGCGACGCCCGCCTTCGATGAGTACCTGCTGGGGTTGGGCCTGCTGCTGGGCTTCAACTACGCGGCGTACTCGCTGGTGCCCGCGGTGGGCCCCCGGTACTTCCTCATTGGCGCGTTCGACGGGCCGGCCACCCACGGGTGGGTCCTCACGCCGCTGCTGGAGTCCATGATGCGCACGCCGGTGTACACCCGGGATTGCTTCCCGTCCGGGCACACCGGGGTGGCGCTGGTGGTGCTCTTCTACGCGTTCCGGTTCGCCCGGCGCTTCTTCTGGGTCATGCTCTTCCCGGGCATGGGGCTCATCTTCGCGACGCTGGCGGGGCGGTTCCATTACGCCATCGACCTGGTGTGCGCGGTGCCCCTGGTGCTGGTGGTGACGGGGTTGGCGCTCGGCCTGTCCCGGGCCGCGCGGCAGCGGGCGGTGGAACAGGGCGCGCGTTCCGTGCCCGTGGACGCTATCGTCCGGCCCTGACCGCCAGCCGGTCGCCCCGGGTGTCGGGGTGGACGTGCGCTGGCCTCCAGAGGCCTGACCCATGTCCCCCCGGCCCGTGCTCGCGCAGCGCGTCTCCCGCTTCGGAACCACCGTCTTCTCCGAGTTCAGCGCGCTGGCGCTGAAGCACCAGGCCGTGAACCTGGGGCAGGGCTTCCCGGACTTCGACGGCCCGGACGCCGTCAAGGAGGCCGCGTGGAAGGCCATCCAGGGCGGCGTCAACCAGTACGCCCCCGGCGTGGGCGCCAAGGACCTGCGCAACGCCATCGCGGAGCACGCGCAGCGCTTCCACGGCCACGCCGTGGATCCGGACACCATGGTCACGGTGACCAGCGGCGCGACGGAGGCCATCCTCGACGTCATCCTGGGGCTGGTGGACCCGGGCGACGAGGTGGTGGCCTTCGAGCCGTTCTACGACTCCTACGACGCGAACATCGCCTTCGTGGGCGCCACGCCGCGCTACGTGCCGCTGCGGCCGCCGGACGCGGAGCACGCCACCTGGTGGTTCGACCGGGACGAGGTGCGCGCCGCCTTCGGACCGAAGACGCGGCTGCTCATCCTCAATTCGCCGCACAACCCCACGGGCAAGGTCTTCACGCGCGAGGAGCTGGAGTTCCTGGGCAACCTCTGCGCCGAGCACGACGTGAAGGTGCTGGCGGATGAAGTGTATGAGCACATCGTCTTCGCCCCCGCGAAGCACATCCGCGCCGCCACGGTGCCGGTGCTCGCGGACCGCACGGTGACGGTGAGCAGCGCGGGCAAGTCCTTCAGCCTGACGGGGTGGAAGATCGGCTGGATCATCGCGCCGCCGCCGCTCAGGGACGCGGTGCAGCGCGCGCACCAGTTCGTCACCTTCGCCACCGCGTCGCCGTTCCAGGCCGCCATGGCCGTGGCGCTGCGGCTGCCGGACAGCTACTTCCAGGGGCTCGCGGCGCTCTACACCTCCAAGCGGGAACGGCTGCTCGCCGGCCTGCGCGAGGCGGGGCTCCAGGCGTTCTCCCCGGAGGGCAGCTACTTCATCCTCGCGGACATCCGCGGCTACGGCTTCGAGGACGACGTCGCGTTCTGCCGGCACCTGGTGACGGAGGTGGGCGTCGCGGGCATCCCGCCCAGCGTCTTCTACGGCCCGGAGCACCGGCGCCTGGGCCAGCGCTTCGCGCGCTTCGCCTTCTGCAAGACGGAGGGCGTGCTGGACGAGGCCGTGCGCCGCCTGCGCGAGAAGCTGCCCGCCCTCAAGCGCTGAAGCCCACCTGGCCGTGGGGGACTTCTTCGGAGAGCTGTACCTGCGCAGCACGCTGCCGTACCTCTCCGAGGCGGTGACGGCCCGGGAAGCGGAGTACCTGTCCCGGGCGTTCGCGAACGTGGAGGGGCCGGTGGTGGACCTGGGCTGTGGCCACGGCCGGCACGCGGCGCGGCTCAACACCGGCGGAGCGCTCGCCGGGCGGGTGGTGGGCCTGGAACTGGATCCGCTCTCCCTGCGCCTGCGCCGCCCCGGCTTCCCCGCGGTGCGGGGCGACCTGCGAGCGCTGCCCTTCCAGGACGCGTCCCTGGGCGGGGCCTATGCCTGGTACTCGACACTCTTCGCCTTCAGCGACGCGGAGCACGTCCACGTGCTGCGCGAGGTGGCGCGGGCGCTGCGGCCCGGTGGACGCCTGGTGTTCCAGACGGTTCCCTACGAGCGCCTGGCGCGAAGTCCGGGCGCGTCGTTCCGCGAGCGGTTACCGGATGGGAGCCTGCTGGAGGAGGAGAGCCAGTTCGACGCGACGCGTGGCCGGGATGTCGGGCAGCGTCAGCTCACCTTGCCGGACGGTCGCGTGCTGCGAGCGGCGTACACGCTTCGTTACTATCCTCTTGCGGAACTGAAAGGGCTGTTGGAAAGCACGGGCTTTTCGGTGGAGTGGGTGCACGGCGGCCTGGAGTCCGGGCCGATGACACCCGAGTCGACCGACCTCATCGTGGGAGCCGGGCGCCGTTGACGGAGCCCGGGACACGTCCAGTGGATCCGAAAGAGACAACGCGAACGCGGGTCGGCCTGCTGGGGCAACTGCCCCGCAAGGTCGACGTGTACGAGGTCGGCCCCCGCGACGGCCTGCAGAACGAGCTCCGCACGCTGCCCACCCGCGACAAGGCGCGCCTCATCAATGCCCTGGTCGCCGCGGGGGAGAGGCGCATCGAGGTGACGTCGTTCGTGTCACCCAAGTGGATCCCCCAGCTGGCGGACGCGGAGGAGGTGCTCAAGCTGGTGGGCCGCCGCCCCGGGGTCGTCTTCTCCGCGCTGGTGCCCAACCTCAAGGGGCTGGAGCGCGCGCAGGCGGCGGGCCTGGAGGAGGCCGCGGTGTTCATCTCCGCGTCGGAGGCCCACTCCAAGAAGAACATCAACAAGACCATCGCGGAGGCGCTGGCCGGCGCGAAGGAGGTCACCTCCGCCGCCCGCAAGGCCGGCATGCGCGTGCGCGGCTACCTGTCCACCGTGTGGGGCTGCCCTTATGAAGGCCACGTCCCGGTGGAGCGCGTGGTGGACATCTGCCGTCAGCTGGTGGACGCGGGCATCTACCAGCTGAGCCTGGGCGACACCATTGGCGTGGGCACGCCCCGGCAGACGGAGGAGATCCTGGCCGCGCTGCTCCAGCACATGCCGGTGGACACGCTGGCGCTGCACCTGCACGACACGCGCGGCACCGCGCTGGCCAACGCGCTGGTGGGCCTGTCCGCGGGCGTCACCACGTTCGACGCGAGCATCGGCGGGCTGGGCGGCTGTCCCTACGCGCCGGGCGCCGCGGGCAACCTGGCCACCGAGGACGCGGTGTTCATGCTGCACGGCATGGGCGTGGACACCGGCATCAACCTGGACAAGCTGGTGGAGGCCGGGGAGATCGCCCAGGAGCTCATCGGCCGGAAGCTCGCGGGCAAGTACCTCCAGGCCGCGCTCGGCGAGCGGGACAAGAAGGCCACCCGCCGCGCGCAGACCTGAGCCGTCCCCACCGGGGGACCCCGTGACTCAGTGGTCCCCCAGCAGCACGGCCAGCCGCTCCTCCAGGCCCAGGTGCTGGGCGGCGATCTCCAGCATGCGGCGCTCCTTGCGGTCGATGCGGCCGTCCACCAGGGCCATCTCCACGATGTGGCGCAGGAACACCTCCGCCTCCGGGCTGCCGCGCGGCACCAGGCGCTCGAAGAGCTGGGGCCCGGCGTTGAGGGCCATCTCCACGTTGGCCCACGACACGCTCCAGCGCTCCGAGCACAGCTTGAGCAGGCGGCGCTCGGCGGCGGACACCTCGCCGTCCGCTGCGGCGATGGCCGCCATCATGTAGAGCAGCCGCTCGCGCTCCTTCACGTCCATCACCACGCGGTCGCCATCACCCGGGCCGCCGCTGGCGTCCCCCGTGGGAGCGGGCGCGACGGTGCCACGCTGGGCCCGGCGGACCTCCTGGTAGCGGACCGCGTTCCGGGCCGAGCTCTGCGCGTGCTGGACGTTCCAGGACTCGAAGGGGAGGGCGGACGCGAGCACCCAGTCGCGCTCGCCGTTGCCCAGGACCGTGCCGCAGAACTCGCAGGTGTTGGCCGCGCTGTTGGTGGTGGGCGCGTTGCACTGCGGGCAGCGGTCCGTGGACATACCGGTGTCCGTGTTCGTCCTGGCGCCGTGGCGGCGCAGCAGCGTGAAGACCCAGCGCTGCGGCACGGTGGGCAGGCTCGGCGGCTTCTCGTTCACCGGGCCCACGCCCATGCGGGCGCTCCAGCGGATTTCAACCTGCGCCGCGTCGAAGGACTCCGGGTGCACCTCCAGCGCGCGCACGTCCACCGCGCCCACGGCGCACTCCAGGAAGACGCGACGGCGGTTCTGCTTCGCCAGCTGGCCCAGCTCCGCGCTCAGCTTCGTGATGGCGTCCGCGTTGGCCACCTTGGACAGGCGCTGCGGCTCGTTGCGGCTCTGCGCGTCGATCCACTTCCAGAACAGCAGTGACGCGCGGTCCTCCAGCATCTCGAGGTTGAGCGCCGGGTCCTCCTCGCGCGCCTGCATCAGGCCGTCCACCTGCTTGTGGTGGCGCACGTACTCCACGCCCTGCGTGATTTCAGAGAGCGTCCAGTCGTAGTTGCCGGAGTTCACCACCGCGTTGCAGAACTCGCAGGTGTTGGATGCGCCGCCCTTGTAGGGCGCGCCGCAGTTGGGGCACTTGCCCTGGAACAGATCCTCGCCGATGCGCGTCTGCGCGCCGGGCTTGCGCACGAAGGTCCACACCTCCGTGAACGTCTCCGGGGCCACGCGGCTGGCGGCGGCCATGGCCTGCGCGTCCGTCTGGTCCGCGGGCACGTCCGTGTCCCGGATGCTGGCGCGCACCCGCACGTGGATGCTGTCGTACCACTCGGTCTGGTGCAGGCCGATGAGCTGCACGTCCAGCACCTTCATGTCCGCGAGCGCGTCGCGCACGCCCTGCGCCTGCATCAGCGCCAGCTGCACGTTGAAGCGCTGCCACGTCGCGTCCGACAGGAAGGGGCGCACCGGCGTCATGTCCCGGCGGAACCACGCCTTCTGCAGCTCGAGGAAGAGCCAGCGCACCTTCTGCAGCGTGGGCTCCAATTCGAAGGACGGGTCCTTGAGCTTCAGCGCGTTCACCCAGCCCTGCACGTCGCGGCCGGACACCTCCGTGCGCACCTCCGCCTCGCGCTGATCCAACGCGCGCCGGGTGGTCGCGTCCGGGTGCAGGTTGCGCTTGTAGAGCCAGTAGGCGCCTCCGCCGATGACGAGCAGCGGGACGGTCACCTTCGGGTAGAGGAAGATGAGGCGGATGAGGTCGAAGATCAGCCAGAGGGGCAGGCCGTCGCCGCTCCCTCCGCCGCCACCGCGGTCGCGGCCGGACGTGTAGTGCTCGCCGCCACCGCCGCGCGCCAGGGCCACGAGCGGCAGGGCGGCCACGAGCAGGGCGGAGACGGTGAGCAGCCCCGGCAGCCACCGCCACGGGCGTTTCGTCGTTGAGCACGAAGGCATGGGCGAAATCCTATCCGTTTACGGCTTGCCAGACTGGGGAACAGGTTTCAGGCTGCGCGGCATTCACGCGGGCCGCCCACGGCGGTCCGTCACGGGGAGCGAAGATGCCGGAGTTCAAGGTCGAGGCCCGAGGGGCCATCGAGATCTGGACCATCGACGGGGAGAGCCGCCGCAACGCCATCAGCCGCGCGATGCACCAGGAGCTGGACGCGCTCGTCTCCCGCGTGTCCTCCAGCCGCGCCGTGCGCGCCGTCATCATCACCGGCGCGGGCGACAAGGCCTTCTGCGCGGGCGCGGACCTGAAGGAGCGCACCACCATGTCGGAGGACGAGGTGCGCGCCTTCCTCAACGGCCTGCGCGTCACCCTGCGCTCCATCGAGCGGAGCGACTGCGTCTTCATCGCCGCCATCAACGGCGCGGCCTTCGGCGGTGGCACGGAGCTGGCCCTGGCGTGCGACCTGCGCGTCGCCTCGCCCGCCACGGAGATGGGCCTCACGGAGGTGAAGCTGGGCATCATCCCCGGCGGTGGCGGCACGCAGCGGCTGGCCCGGCTGATTGGCCCCGGGCGCGCCAAGGACCTCATCCTCACCGCCCGGCGCGTCAACGCGGCGGAGGCCTTCACCATCGGCCTGGTGAACCGGCTGGCTCCGGAAGGGCACCTGCTGGAGGTCGCCTTCCAGCTCGCGGAGGCCGTGGTGGAGAACGCCCCCGTGGCCGTGGCCACCGCCAAGCACGCCATCGACGAGGGCACCGGCCTGGAACTGGACGACGCGCTGGCGCTGGAGCTCAAGAAGTACGAGGAGGTGCTCAAGACGGAGGACCGGCTGGAAGGGCTCCGCGCCTTCGCGGAGAAGCGTCCCCCTGTCTATAAAGGCCGCTAGGGCGCTCGAAAGCGACAGGGGCGGCAGGCCCGCGGTTGCCCGCGGACCGTGCTGCCCCCGCCTGCTTCGCTCCGCTCGGACGTCAGGCGCTCGCGGTCTTCTCACCGCCGACGTTCACGCCCTGCTTGTTGATGTAGCCCATCGCCTTGTCCTTGACGGTGGAGCGCAGCTCCGTGCCGCGGCTCGGGGCCAGGAGCAGGGCCACCACGCTGCCCGCCGCGGCGCCCAGCAGGAACGCCCCCAGGCCTCCGAAACCCGTGCGCGCCGGCTTGTACGTCGTCAATCCCACATAGCGCAGCGCGTCGTCCGGGTCGAACCTGTCCCAGGACTTCCGGGCCACCTTGCCGGCCTTGTCGGCGTACTCGGGGAGCTGGTCGAGCAGCTGATGCGCCAGGAACCGACGGTACAGCTTGCTCTTGGCCAATGCCTTTGCCTGCCACGTCGCCTTCTTCGCTCTGAACATGGGTTCCTCCAGGGCCGGATGCGGTTCAACGGGGCGAGCGTGGCCCGCCTGGGTGCACACCCCCCGTGCGACATGAAGGTAGGCAGGGTGCCTCCCGGAGACATCCCCCGGCGCGCGCCTCCGTGGCCCCATCCGTCGTCCTTTGGACGGCACGGCTGGCGGCTGGATTGGCAAGAAGGCAGCCAGGCCTGGGGTTCTTTGGTATGGGACGACGGCCATGTCCTCAGACCAGAAACTGCTCGAGAAGATCGCCCAGGTGGAGAAGGGCGGCGCGCCCAAGTACCACGCGAAGAACGCGGAGACGGGCAAGCTCTTCGCGCGCGAGCGCATCCGGCTGCTCGTGGACGCGGACTCCTTCGTGGAGGACGGCAAGCTCGCCAACAACCTGGACCCGGAGCTGCCGTCCGACGGCGTCGTCACCGGCGTCGCGCGCATTGACGGCAGAGCGGTGGCCATCATGGCCAACGACTCCACGGTGAAGGCGGGCAGCTGGGGCGCGCGCACGGTGGAGAAGATCCTCCGCATCCAGGAGACGGCGAAGGCGCTGCGCTGCCCGCTGCTCTATCTGGTGGACAGCGCGGGTGCGCGCATCACGGACCAGGTGGAGATGTTCCCCGGCCGCCGGGGCGCGGGCCGCATCTTCTACAACGAGGTCCACCTGTCGGGCTTCGTCCCTCAAATCTGCCTGCTCTTCGGCCCGTCCGCCGCGGGCGGCGCGTACATCCCCGCGTTCTGCGACCTGGTCATCATGGTGGAGGGCAACGCCTCCATGTACCTGGGCAGCCCGCGCATGGCGGAGATGGTCATTGGAGAGAAGGTCACCCTGGAGGAGATGGGCGGCGCGAAGATGCACTGCTCCGTGTCCGGCGTGGGCGACGTGCTGGTGAAGACGGAGCAGGAGGCCATCGCCGCCGCGAAGCAGTACCTGGCCTTCTTCCCGGAGAACTTCTCCAAGGCCCCGCCCACCGTGGAGCTGAAGGCCCCCAGGCACAGCGGCAAGCGCGTGGACGAGATCGTCCCGCCGGATCAGAACAAGCCCTTCGACATGCACGCGCTCATCGCGGAGCTCATCGACGAGGGCAGCTGGTTCGAGGTGAAGAAGCTCTTCGCGCAGGAGCTCATCACGGGCCTGGCGCGCATTGGCGGCCGTCCGGTGGGCATCGTCGCGAACCAGCCCAAGTACAAGGGCGGGGTGCTCTTCGTGGACAGCGCGGACAAGGCGGCCCGGTTCATCTGGCTGTGTGACGCGTTCAACATCCCGCTGCTCTACCTGGCGGACGTGCCGGGCTTCATGATCGGCACCAAGGTGGAGCGCGCGGGCATCATCCGCGCGGGCGCGAAGATGATCTCCGCGGTGTCGGAGGCGAGCGTGCCGCGCATCTGCGTGGTGGTCCGCAAGGCGTATGGTGCAGGCCTCTACGCCATGAGCGGCCCCGGCTTCGCGCCGGAGGCCACGCTCGCGCTGCCCCAGGCGATGATCGCCGTGATGGGCCCGGAGGCAGCGGTGAACGCCGTCTACTTCAACAAGATCCAGGAGCTGCCGGAGGCCGAGCGGCCGGCCTTCGTCCAGAAGCTCCGCGACGAGTACAAGCAGGACGTGGACATCTTCAAGCTGGCCAGCGAGCTCATCATCGACGCGGTGGTCCCCGGCGACTCCCTGCGCGGGGAATTGATGCAGCGTTATTCGCTTTATGCGGGCCAGTTCCAGCCCCGTGCGGAGAAGAAGCACGGCGTCCACCCCGTCTGAAGTTCCCCACCCGCCATCCACGCTCTAGATTCCGCACCCGACCATGGACCTCGAACTTCCTGAAAGCCACCGCGCCCTCCAGGCCTCCCTCCGTGAATTCTGCGAACGCCGCGTGAAGCCGTACGCGCGCGAGTGGGACAAGGACGAGAAGTTCCCCATGGAGGTGGTGAAGGAGCTGGGGCAGCTGGGCGTGCTGGGCATGCTCGTCGCCGAGGAGTACGGCGGCGCGGCCATGGACTCGCTCGCCGTGGCGGTGGCGGTGGAGGAGATCGCCCGCTACGACGGCTCGCTCGCTCTCACGGTGGCCAGCCACAACGGCCTGGGGACGAGCCACGTGCGCGTCTTCGGCAACAAGGCGCAGCACCAGCGCTACCTGCCCAAGCTCGCCTCCGGTGAGTGGCTGGGCGCGTGGGGCCTCACCGAGCCGGGCTCCGGTTCGGACGCGTCCGGCATGCGCACCACCGCCGTGAAGAAGGGCAACAAGTGGGTGCTCAACGGCGCGAAGATGTTCATCACCCAGGGCACCGTGGGGGACGTGTTCGTGGTGCTGGCGCTCACCTCGCCGGAGAAGCGCCAGAAGGGCATCACCGCCTTCGTGCTGGAGAAGGGCATCCCCGGCTTCAGCCAGCGCTCCATCCACGGGAAGCTGGGGATGCGCTCGTCGGACACGGCCGAGCTCATCCTGGAGAACGTGGAGGTCGGTGACGACGCCATCGTGGGCGAGGTCGACCGCGGCTTCATCGACACGCTCAAGATCCTCGACAAGGGCCGCATCACCATCGGAGCCCTGTCGGTGGGCCTCCTGCGCGGGGCGCTGGAGGAGTCCGTGGCGTACTCCAAGGACCGCACCGCGTTCGGCCAGCCCATTGGTGAGTTCCAGGGCCTGCGCTGGATGATGGCGGACATGAAGACGGAGCTGGAGGCGGCGCGGCTCCTGGTGCACCGCGCGGCGCGGCTCGCGGACGCGGGGCAGCCGTACTCGCAGGCGGCGTCCATGGCGAAGCTCTTCGCGTCGGAGGCGGCCATGCGCGGGTGCAGCAAGGCCGTGCAGATCCACGGCGGCTACGGCTACACGCGCGAGTTCCCCGTGGAGCGCTACCTGCGCGACGCCAAGCTCTGTGAGATTGGCGAGGGCACGAGCGAGATCCAGCGGACCATCATCGCCCGCGAGACCTTCAAAGGCGCCTGATGGATACCGCTCGGCTGCGTGAGCTGGGGCTCCTGGTCCGTGAGGAGCCGTCCGGCGTCGAAGTGGTGCTGGACCTGGAGGCCGCGTCCCTGGTGAACCCCATCACCAAGGACTTCATCACCGAGGTCACCTTCCAGGTGATGGGGGACCGGCTCATCCCCATCGCGCCGCCGGCGGTAGTGGGGATGTCGCCCGTCCTCCTGTCCGCCATCGACGCGGCCGAGGAGATGCAGGCGCTCCTGCTGGACACCTTCAGCGACCACGTCTTCCACCTGCAGCGCCGCTCGGAGGAGCTGCAGCTGTTGGGCCTGCCCGCGGACGTGGATCCGCAGTCGCTGGAGCTGTCCACGAACGTGCGGGAGGGCCAGCTCGCGGTGAAGCTGGTGGCGGACCGGCAGGGCAACTTCCGGATCGCGCAGGCCATCCGCGGCCGCGAGGAGCTGGCCACCGCCGCGGGGCACGTCATCGAGCTGTCCGAGTTCCGCGAGAAGGCCGCGCTGACCGGCTACCTGTCCGCGCTGCTCGGGGAGCCCCTGTCGCGCGCGCCGCAGGTGGCGCAGGGCGCGGAGCCGGTGCGCTTCGTGGAGATCGTGGAGAAGTTCGGCCAGGAGGCGCTGGTGCCGCCGCGCAGCAGCCTGGAGCTCCTGGCGCAGCTCCAGGTCGAGGGCCGTGCCTACCGCTTCGCCGCCGCGCGCATCGCCGGACGCACCTTCCGGGGCCTCCTGGCGGGCACGCAGGGCAAGGTGTGGGCGGGCCGCTTCGAGCTGGATGAGTTCCCCGGCGTGGTGCGGTTGGTGGCGGACCTGTTGAAGGTGGCTCCCGAGGCGGTGCGGCTCGTGGGCCCGGACGCGCCCCAGGAGTGAGCCGCGTGGAGAAGATGACCCTCGTCGAGCGGGTGCAGGCCCTGGAGACACGCCTGGGCGTGCAGTTCTCCAAGCGCGACCTGGCCTTGGAAGCGCTGACGCACAAGACGTACGTCAACGAGAACCGCGACCAGAACCTCAAGGACAACCAGCGCCTGGAGTTCCTGGGCGACGCCGTGGTGGACCTGGCCGTGAGCCACCGGCTGATGGACCGCTGCCCCGGCGTCCCCGAGGGCGAGCTCACCAAGATGCGCGCCCGCATCGTCCACGAGGAGGGCCTGGCCCGCGTGGCCCGTGGCCTGCGCCTGGGCGAGCTGATCCTCCTGGGGCGGGGTGAGTCCCAGTCCGGCGGCCGCGACAAGAACTCCATCCTCGCCGACGCGCTGGAGGCGGTGCTGGGCGCGGTGTACCTGAGCGGTGGCCTGGAGCCGGCGCTGGCGCTGGTGGACCGCTGCTTCACGGAGCTCTTGGAGGAGGTGGCCTCCGGTGCCGGCCGCCTGGACTACAAGACGCTCCTCCAGGAGCTCTCCCACGAGAAGCTCAAGCTGTCGCCGCGCTACCGCGTGGTGTCGGAGACGGGGCCGGAGCACTCCAAGGTGTTCGAGGTGGAGGTGTGCATCGGGGAGGCCGTGTACGCCCGCGCCAGCGGCCGGAACAAGAAGGAGGCCGAGCAGGCGGCCGCCCGCAGCACGCTGGAGCGCCTGAAGGCCGAGCCGGCATCCCCGGCATCCCTGGCTGTCGCGGCCCCCGTCGCGGGAGGTCCTTCACCGGACGACCCTCCGGCGTGAAAGCCCTTGGAGGGGCAGGGGGGTGGGGGGTAGGGTCCGCGCCTTCCAGCCTCTGGAGTCTGTCCCGCATGCACCGTCTTCTCGGAATCACCGTGGCGCTGGCCGCCGTCGTAGCCCTGGCCGCCGAGCCCGCCGCGGGCCCCTGGACGAAGAAGGTCCAGGCCGGCAAGGACGTCTACGCGACCCTGAAGACGAGCCAGGGCGTCATCACCGTGAAGCTCTTCTCCAAGGACGCGCCCAACACGGTGGCGAACTTCGTGGGCCTGGCCACCGGCGAGAAGGCCTGGACGGACCCGAAGACGGGCGAGCAGGTGAAGGGCAAGCCCCTCTACAAAGGCACCGTCTTCCACCGCGTCATCCCGGGCTTCATGATCCAGGGCGGCGACCCCACCGGCACCGGCATGGGCGACCCGGGCTATCGCTTCGCGGACGAGTTCCAGAGCGGCCGCGGCTTCGACAAGCCGGGCCTCCTGGCCATGGCGAACGCGGGCCCCAACACCAACGGCAGCCAGTTCTTCATCACCACCTCCACGCCCGCGCACCTCACCGGCCGCCACACCATCTTCGGCGAGGTCGTCACCGGCTACGACGTGGTGGAGAAGATCGGCAACGTGCCGCGCAGCGCGCAGGACCGCCCGCAGACGCCCGTGGTCCTGGAAACGATTACGCTCAGTGACAAGGCGCCCAAGGGTGCCCCCGCTCCGGCGGCCAAGAAGGCCCCCGCCTCCAAGAGCACCCCGCAATGAGCTTCATGGCGAAGGCCCGCGAGGGCACGGAGCTGTTCGGCACCTTCCAGACCACGGAGGGGCGCATCGTCGTGCGCCTGTTCTCCAAGGAGTCGCCGCGGACGGTGGAGAACTTCGTGGGGCTGGCCACCGGGGAGAAGACCTGGACGGACCCCATCACGTTCCAGCCCCAGCACGGCCGCCCGCTCTACGACGGGACGCTCTTCTTCCGCTGCATCAAGGACTTCATGATCCAGGGCGGGGACCCGACCAGCCGGGGCAACAACGGCCCGGGCTTCCGTTTCGAGGATGAGTTCCAGGGTGGCCGGCGTTTCGACAAGAAGGGCGTGCTGGCCATGGGCAACACGGGGCCCAACACGAATGGCAGCCAGTTCTTCATCACCGCGGCGCCGCAGCCCCACCTGGACAACCGCTACACCATCTTCGGCGAGGTGGTGGAGGGGCAGGAGGTGGTGGACCGCATCGCCAATGAGCTTCCCAAGGATTCAAACGACCGTCCCCGCCGGGACGTGCGCATCCAGACGTTGACCATCTCCACGGCGCGGCCGTCGTAAAGGCCGTCCGCCGTACCCTGGCAGTTCTCCCGGGGCCTTCCCGTCGCACGAAGTCGGAAGGCCCACTGATCATCTCCGGAAGTATGGCCTCCCAGTCCCAGAAGAAGACCCCTCGCGCTGGCTTCGCCGCGCTCATCGGCCGGCCCAACGTGGGCAAGAGCACGCTGCTCAACGCGCTCACGGGCGAGAAGATCGCCATCGTCTCGCCCAAGCCGCAGACCACCCGCAACCGCATCCTGGGCGTGGTGACGCGCCCGGAAGGGCAGGTGGCGTTCCTCGACACCCCGGGCATCCACCAGGCCAAGGGAGAGCTCAACCGCTACATGGTGGAGGCCGCCCTCTCCGCGGCCGAGGAGGTGGACCTGGTCCTCTTCCTCATCGAGCCGCCCCAGGGCGAGACGCTGGACGTGACGCCGGGCAACCGCGCCATCCTCGAGCGGCTCCAGAAGGTGGGCAAGCCCACCTTCCTGGTCATCAACAAGATCGACTCCATCCCCAAGTCGAAGCTGCTGCCGCTCATCGCCCTGTACAACCAGGAGTTCCCCTTCGCGGAGGTGGTGCCCATCTCCGCGCGGGAGAAGGACGGCGTGGAGCACCTGTTCCAGGTCGTGCTGGGCCACCTGCCGGAGGGCGAGCCCCTCTTCGCGGAGGACATGCTCACGGATCAGCAGGAGCGCGTCCTGGTGGCCGAGTACATCCGCGAGCAGGTGCTGCGGCACTGCCGCCAGGAGATCCCGTACTCCACCGCGGTGCTGGTGGACGTGTTCGACGAGTCCGAGCGCGAGCCGCGCCCCGGCACGCCCCCGGGCCAGCTGGGCGGCCTCATCCGCATCGCGGCGTCCATCTACGTCGAGCGCGACAGCCAGAAGGCCATCCTGATTGGCAAGCAGGGGCAGATGCTGAAGCTCATTGGCACGGACGCTCGCAAGTCCGTGCAGCGCCTGTTGGGCGCGCACGTCTACCTGGACCTGCGCGTGCGCGTGGAGGCCCGCTGGAGCGAGCGCGCCGCGGGCCTGAAGAAGCTGGGTTACGAGTGACGTCGCCGCTGAGGTCCGTGCCGCTGACGTCGTTGTCGTCGAAGTCGTCGTCGCTGTCGAAAGAGATGCCATGAAGCCGCTGGTCGCCATCGTCGGTCGCCCCAACGTGGGCAAGAGCACGCTGTTCAACCGCCTGGTGGGCCGGCGCATCGCGCTCGTCGAGGACCAGCCCGGCGTCACCCGCGACCGCCACTACGCCGACGCGGAGTGGGAGGGCCGCGCCTTCACCCTCATCGACACGGGCGGCTTCGTCCCCGGTGAGAAGGACACGCTGCTCCAGTCGGTGCGCGAGCAGGCCCAGTTCGCGGTGGAGGAGTGCGACGTCATCATCTTCGTGGTGGACGCGCGCGCGGGCATGACGACGGCGGACGAGGCCGTCGCCACCTACCTGCGCAAGGCGGGCAAGCCCGTCGTCGTCGCGGCCAACAAGCTGGACAACGAGTCCGGGCAGATGCAGTCGCTGGCCGGCGAGTTCTTCCGCCTGGGCCTGGGCGACGTGAACGCCATGTCCGCCGAGCACAACCTGGGCATGGGCGGACTGATGGACTCCGTGGTGTCCAAGCTCCCGGAGAAGCAGGAGGGCGAGGACGCCGAGGCGCCGCCGGACGACGGGAAGATCCGCGTGGCCATCATCGGCCGGCCCAACGTGGGCAAGAGCACCCTGGTCAACGCCATCCTCCAGGAGAAGCGCGTCGTCACCAGCGACGTCGCCGGCACCACGCGCGACCCCATCGACTCCGAGGTCACGTACAAGGGCACGCCGCTCATCCTCACGGACACGGCGGGCATCCGGCGCAAGAAGACCATCGCGCACCAGGTGGAGCAGTACTCCGTCATCGCGGCGCTGAAGGTGCTGGAGCGCAGCGACGTGGCGGTGCTCCTGATGGACGCCACGGAGCCCGCGGTGGACCAGGACGCGAAGCTCGCGGGCCTGTCCATGGACCGCGGCCGCGCGCTGGTCATCGTGGTGAACAAGTGGGACCTCATCGCGGAGGACAAGCGCCGCCAGGAGGCCTTCCGCGAGGACCTCAAGCTCGCGCTCAAGTTCGTGGGCTACGCGCCGGTCCTCTTCACGTCCGCCCTGCACGGCACCAAGGTGGAGAAGGTGGTGGACGTGGCGGTGGAGCTGGCGAAGCAGTTCCGCTTCCGGGCGCCCACCCCCCAGCTCAACAAGCTGCTGGACTACATGGTGGACAACAACCCGGCCCCCATCGTGAAGGGCAAGCCCCTGCGCCTGTACTACATCGCCCAGGTGGCGGCGGCGCCGCCCACGTTCGCCCTCACGTGCAACGAGCCGCAGGGCGTGCCGGACATGTACAAGCGGTACATCACCAACCAGATCCGCAAGACCTTCGATTTGCGGGTTCCCATCCGCCTGCTCTTCCGCGAGCGGCCAGGCAAGGCCAAGCGCGAGGCCCGAAAGAACCCGCACCTGGCGGGGAAGGGTGGCAAGAAGGGTGGGAAGCGCGCGGGGCGGGACTGACCGCGCTCGCGCGTTGACACTCGCGGCGGGCGCTCTTTACAGTGCGCCGCTTTCCCAGAGAGAAGAGCACCGTCGAGCCGGAGAGAGGTCCCTTCATCGTGGCCCAGCAGAAGACCGAGAAGATTCGCCAGCAGGAGCTTCGCCAGCCGGACGCCTTCCAGAAGGTGGGCGCGGAGGCGCGGGACTGGCTGATGCAGCGCCAGAAGTTCCTCGCCATCGGCGCGGGAGTGCTGGTGCTGGGCGCGGTGGGCGTGGCCATCGCCAGTGAGGTCTCCAAGCGCGGCGAGCAGACCGCCTCCATGGCCCTGGGCCAGGCGCTCACCGTCCTGGACCGCCCCGTGAAGGGCGTGGACCCGGTGGACCCGTCCGCCACGGAGCCCGCGTTCGACTCGGCGCAGGCCCGCGACGAGGAGGTCGTGAAGCAGCTGGCCGCCTTCCGCAAGGAGCACGGCGGCACGCGCTCGGCGACGACGGCCGCCCTGCCGCAGGGCAAGGCCGAGTTCCGGCTGGGCCGCAACGACGACGCGCTGGCCTCCCTGGACGCCTTCCTCAAGGGCGCCCCGGAGAACGACGCCCTGCGCGCCAGCGCCCTGGAGGGCCAGGGCTACGCCTACGAGGCCAAGGGCGACTACGCCAACGCCATCAACTCCTTCGAGGCGATGGAGAAGGCGGACAGCGGCGAGTACCTGGTCGGCATGGGCGCGTACCACAAGGCGCGCATGCTGATCCTCCAGGGGAAGAAGGACGAGGCCGCGCAGGTGCTGTCCAAGATCCCCACGGACCACCCGAACAGCGCGGCGGCCCGTCAGGCCACCGAGCGCATGGCGGTGCTGGCCGCGGAGGGCGTGAAGGTGCCCACCCCGGCGCCGCCGGCCACGGACGCGGGGGAGCCGTAGCGCACTCATGACCATGCGGCTCGCTCGGTGGAAGCGGTGGGTGGGAATGGTGGCCGGAGCGGGGCTCCTGGCCGGGTGTGCGACGGCGCCGTTGTACGGCAACCCGGAGCTGCCCGCGGCGCCCCGTCAGCCGCCGGTGGAGTTCTTCCAGGTGAACTGGTGGACGGGGCTCATCGACCAGGTCCCGCTGCTGGAGTACGCGCCGCGCGAGCCCGCCTCGCCGGTGTACGACCCGGAGAGCCGGAACGTCATCACGCAGACGCGTGACGGCTATGTCCGCGCGGTGGGCCCCGACGGGAGGCTGGCGTGGTCCTTCCAGACGGGGGGCCGGCCGCTCGCGGGCGGTCTGGCCAGCGAGGGCGTCATCTACCTGCCGGGCGGTGACGGCGTGCTGTACGCGCTGGACGGCCGCACCGGCGCGGTGAAGTGGAAGTACGCCACCAACGAGTCCCTGGCCACGGTGCCGGTGCTCGCGGACGGCCTGGTGCTGGTGGCCACGGACACCGACACGCTGTTCGCGGTGAAGGCCACGGACGGCGCGTGGGTGTGGCAGTACCGGCGCGATCCGCCGTCGGGCTTCACGGTCCGGGGCGCCTCGGCGCCGAGGGTGGACCAGGGCACGGCGTACATCGGCTTCTCCGACGGCTTCCTCGTGGCCCTCAAGGTCGACGACGGCGCGGTCGTCTGGGAGAAGTCCCTGTCGGGCTCGGGGACGGAGTTCCTGGACGTGGACACCACGCCGGCCATCGACTCGGCGGGGCGGCTGTACGTGGCCTCGTACAAGAATGGCCTGTACGCCCTGGAGGCGGACTCCGGCGCGGTCATCTGGAACGCCAGCGTGGGCGGCCTGACGTCGGTGCTCGCCCGGGGTGAGGTGGTGTTCGCCGCGGGCGACGGCCGCGTGGACGCCTACCTGGGGGAGACGGGAAAGCTCATCTGGTCGCTTCCCCTCAAGGACAGGACGGCGTTCGCTCCGGTGTTGGCCCGGGGAATGCTGCTGGTGCCCAACGAGCGAGCGCTGCTGTTCGTGGACCCCACGACGGGCCGGTCGCGCCTGTCCTGGAACCCGGGCACGGGCATCTCCGCGCCGCCGTTCGTGGTGGGCTCGCGCGTGTACGTGCTGTCCAACAACGCGTACCTGTACGCGCTGGACATGAACAAGGTGAAGAAGGGGCCGCGCGGGTGACGCGCGCCGTGCCCCGGACGGTGCGGGTGGTGGCGGCGCTGATTCCCCGGCCCGGTCCGGAAGACGGCGGGCCGCGGTACCTGGTCCAGCAGCGCCTTCCCGGCGGGAGCCGCGCGCTCCTCTGGGAGTTCCCCGGCGGCAAGGTGGAGGCGGGCGAGACGGACGAAGCGGCCCTCGCGCGCGAGTGTCGCGAGGAGCTGGACGTGGAGCTGTCCGTGGGCCGCCGCCTGTGGGAGGGCCGGCACACGTACCCGGACCTCACGGTGGAGCTGGTGCTGTTCGCGGCCACGCTGGTGTCCGGTGAGCCGAAGCCGCTGGGCGCGCACCAGCTGGCGTTCCACACGCCCACGGAGATGCAGGCGCTGCCGTTCTGCGAGGCGGACGTGCCGCTCCTGGACGACCTCCTGGCGGGAAGGCTGGGTGCGCTCGATTGATGCTGCGGCACACCTTCCAGCTCATCCCCGGCGTGGGGCCGTGGCGCGAGAAGGACCTCTGGTCCAAGGGCATCCGGACCTGGGATGACTTCCCGGACGGCGGCATCGTCATCAGCCGCAAGGCGGACACGGCGGCCCGCGAGCGCATCGCGGAGGCCCGCGCGGCCCTGGAGCGGAAGGACCTGAAGGAGCTGGCCCGGATGGTGCCGCCGCGCGAGCACTGGCGCCTGTTCCCGGAGTTCCAGGACGACGCCGTCTACTTCGACATCGAGACGGACGGCAGCCAGACGCAGGTGCCCACGGTGGTGAGCCTGTTCGACGCCGAAGGGCTGCATGTCTTCATCCTGGGCAGGAACATGGACGCGCTGCCGGACGCGATGGCGAAGCGGCGGCTGTGGGTGACGTTCAACGGCTCGTGCTTCGACGTGCCGGTGCTGAAGGAGTACTTCGGCGCGAGGCACTTCCCGGTGCCGGAGGCGCACATCGACCTGCGCTTCGTCACGCGGCGGCTGGGGATGGGCGGCGGGCTGAAGGAGATTGAGGACAAGCTGGGCGTGGGCCGGCCGCCGCACCTGAAGGGCGTGAATGGCTACGACGCGGTGCTGCTGTGGCGCGCGTACCTGCGGCGCGGGGACGTGGAGGCCCTGCGCTACCTGGTGGAGTACAACCTCTACGACTCGTTCCAGCTCCGGTCGCTGATGGACCTTTCGTACAACAAGGGCGCGGACGACCTGAACCTGGACGTCCCCCGGCTGAAGGTCTTCGAGCGCGGCGACCTGCTGTACGACGTGAGCCGGCTGCTCCTGGAGCTGGGCCCCACCGAGCGCGACCTGGACACGCTCGCGCGTGTGCGGGCCATGGAGCAGGACGCCTGAGCGGCCAGGTGGTCCCCTGGGTCGGCCGGCCACGGCCCGGCACCCCATGGGGCATTCCCAGCCGCCGCGTGGCACTCACCCGGGTGACGACCCTGCCGGTGACGGACGCGGAGTGGGCGGGCGACGGCTTCGTGCTGCCTCCCACGGAGGATGCCCTGGGGCTGGCCGTGGGGGCTCGAAGGCTGGCGGTGCTCGGGGCGCGGGAGGAGTGGCCGTCCGGGCGGGTGCTGGAGCTGCCCCGGACCGCGAGGCTCGTGGCGCTGCATCCATCGCTCCAGTGCGCGGCGGTGCTGGGGCCGGGGCGCATCGAGATGGTGGGCCGGGCGAGGGATGGGCGCCCGGTGGAGACGCCGGCGCGAGCGTGGACGCGGCCCACTCAGGCCATGGGGTTCGACGTCACCGGCGACGGCCTGTGGACGACCGGCCTGGAGGACGGGCGGGTCTGCGTGCGCGTCCTGGATGCCCGAACGTTATCGGACGTCGCGGGGACGGAGGCGGGGCTTGCGCTCGATACGCCGCGACAGGGGGAGGACGACCTGGACGGGCTGCACGAATGGATGCCGCATCCGCGCCTGCCAGTGATGGGCGTGGCGGTGAGCCAGGGGCAGGACGGGACGTGGCTGACCTTCGTGGAGCGGGGCGCGGCGGGGCTCGTGCGAGGCGCGATGGTGGCTTCGGTGGACGCGCCGTTCTATCCGGCGGGCTTCCTGCCGGACGGCTCGGGCTGCATCGGCGTGGGCGGCACGTGGGTGCGGCGCTGGACGTACCCGGAGGCCACGCTGGCGGCGGAGTTCGCGCTGCCGGAGGCCGGGACGCTGGCGACGGGCTACATGGGCCTGGTGATGGAACGGGCGGTGCTGGTGGCGGTGGAGGACCTGTTGGAGGCAGGCGAGTGGTACCTGCTTCAGCTGGACCCCGGCACGCTGCGGCCCGTGTGCGCGTGGGAGCTGCCGCTGTCCACGGAGGTCGTCACGTCGGTGCACCTGTTGCCCGGGGGCTTCCTGCTGTCACCGGAGGACGGGCAGCTCTGGCGGCTGCCCGCGGAGGTCGGCATGCCGCTGGAGGAGTCTCGCGGTTAGCTGCCCCCGAGCCGGGTCCAGGAGCGGATCAGCGCCTCGGAGGCACGCAGGACGTCGTCCTCTGACGTGCCACGGCCGAGCGTGAGTCGCACGGAGCCAAGCGCGTCCTCGGGGGGGATGCCCATGGCCAGGATGACCGCGGAGGCGCTCTCGTGGCCTTCGTGGCACGCGGAGCCCGTCGAGGCAGCGACCTCGGGGGCGCCATCGAGGACCGCGCTCCCGGAGGCTCGGGGGAAGCGGACGTTGAGCGTGTTGGGCAGGCGCAGCTCGCGGTGTCCGTTGAGCGCGAGGCCGGGCACCGCGTTCGCGAGTCGCGTGCCCAGGAGATCGCGGAGCCGCCTCATGCGCGCGGCCGTCGCATCCAGGTCGCGGCCCACGGCTTCGCACGCGGTGCCGAGCCCGACGATGGACGCGACGTTCTCTGTGCCTGGACGCAGCCCGCGTTCGTGGCTGGCGCCGAGCACGAAGGGAGCCAGCGGCGTGCCGCGCTTCACGTAGAGCGCGCCGACACCCTTGGGCGCGTAGAGCTTGTGCCCGGCGATGGAGAGCAGGTCGATGTCGAGCTCGTGCACCCGGACCGGCACCTTGCCGAGCGACTGGGCGGCATCGGTGTGGATCAGGGCGCCTGCCGCGTGGGCGAGCCTGGCGAGCTCGGAGACCGGCTGCAGGACGCCGGTCTCGTTGTTCGAGTGTATGACGGTGACGAGCGCGGTATCGCCATGGATGGCTTCGCGAGCCTCGTCGAGGCGGGCGCACCCGTCGGCATCGACACCGATTCGCGTCACGCGCCGTCCGTGCGATTCGAGCCATGAACAGGGCCGCGCCGTGGCCGGGTGTTCGATGCAGGTGGTGATGACATGGCGGTTCGATTCGGGCGCCTCCGTCACGCCGCGGATGGCGAGGTTGTTTGCTTCCGTGCCGCCGGAGGTGAAGACCACCTCATCCGCGTCGCAGCCGAGGAGGGCCGCGACCTGCTCGCGTGCCCGGGCGACCGCGCTCCGGGCCCGTGCACCGTACGCGTGGCTGCTCGAGGGGTTGCCGAAGTGCTCGCGCAGGTACGGGAGCATGGCGTCGACGACCTCAGGCAGGAGCGGCGTCGTCGCGTTGTGGTCCAGGTAGATGGGGTGGGGTGTCCGCAGGGGCTCCATGCCTCACATCCTCCGCTCAAATATCGAACTGCGTACGGGAGTTCGAACACGCTTGGAATGGGCGGCAGGGCTGTCTGTAAGGTTCGGCGTCATGAGCGATCCGAATTTCGTGAATCAAGGGCCCGGAGGAGTTCCACCGCCGCCGCAACAGACCGAGCCGCCCAAGGCTCCCTCTCGGGGCAAGGTCGCGGCCATCCTGATCGCCCTGATGGTCGTGGGCGTGGTGGCGTCGTACTTCGGCTTGAAGCGCCAGTCGGAGCCGCCTCCCGTGGTGACGGCTCCGCCGGTGGTGGACGCGGGCGTGGCGGAGGCGCCACCGGAGGTGTCACTGCCGGAGAGCGACGGCCGGATCCGCGACCTGGTGGGCAAGCTGTCGGTGGACCCGGAGCTGGCCCGGTGGCTCCAGGAGCGAGACCTGGCGCGCCGGTTCACGGCGTCCGTGAGCAACATCGCCGAGGGCGAGAGCCCCCGGACCTCGCTGTCGTTCATGGCGCCCGCGGGGGCGTTCCAGGTGGGCGCGGCCAGGGCGAACGGGCGCTCGGAGATCGCGCCGCTGAGCTACGCGCGCTACGACCTGGTGGCCCGGGTGCTGGGCTCGCTGGACGCGTCCGGCGCGGCGATGGTGTACCGGGAGCTGAAGCCGCTCATCAATCAGGCCTGGCGGGAGATCGCGCCGCCGGATCAGACCTTCGAAACGGCATTCGGCCGGGCCATCCAGCATCTGCTGGCGGTGCCGGTGCCCCAGGGACCGGTCGAGGTGGAGCCGAAGGGCGCGCTGTACGCCTATGCGTCGCCGGAGCTGGAAAGCCTCAGCAAGGCCCAGAAGCATCTGCTGCGGATGGGCCCGGGGAACATGCGGATCATCCAGGCGAAGCTGCGGGAGCTGCGCACGGCGCTGAACCTGCCGACCCCGGCGCCGGCGACGCATGAACCGTTGCCGGACCAGGCGCCGGGGCAGTCAGAAGCCCAGGAATGACGGCTACCTGGACTTCTTCTTCTTGCCGCCCTTGGCGGGGGGCGGCGCAGCCGGCTTGGGCTTTTCCTTGTCGCCGATGATCTGGAACGACGCCCGGAGGTCCTCGACGTCACGGCCGAGCGAGTCCTGGAAGGCCGAGCCCGTCTGGGCGTCCACGACCAGGGTGTACGAGTAGCCGGTCTTGAGCGGCTGCGGCAGGTGGATGCGGTAGACGAGGCCGTCGTCGGCCTCGGAGACGGAGTCGTCGGAGACCATGGCCCGGTCGGCTTCGTCCATCAGCCGGACGCGGTAGTTCTTGAGGCCCAGGTTGCTGCGGAGCTCCAGGTCGGAGGTGGGCTCCACGAGCGGTTTTTCCTCCAGGGCCAGGGGGATGAGCGCGGAGCCGCCATCCGGGGACTGGTACTGGAGCGTGAAGACCACGGCCTCGGGGCCCGCGTCCGGGGCCGCCGTGGCGCTGGTGACGCCGCCGTCCGCGGGAGCCTGGGTCGTCTTTTCGGGGCAGCCCGTCAGCAGGGCCGCGGTGAGGCCGCACAGCGCGGCGAGTCCGGTTCGTCGGAAGAGGCGCATGGTGCGGCAAGGTACGTTTCGGACACGGACTCGGGAAGCACGAGATTCCACCGCCCAGCGCGGAAGTTGATGGGTGACGGTGGCGCCTCGCTGACTGGGGGCCACGGCGCGAAGAGCGCCGCGGGCTGGTTGCGGGGCGCCCGGATGGGGACCTGGGCGGGCCGGGGAAGCGCCTGGAATCTCTGGGGAACCCATGGTCGAAACGTCTGATAAGAAGCGTGGGGTCAGAGCCCTCGACTTTTGCAAGTTTTCGGCGTAAAAAAGTGCCGATTTCGGCCCGGTTCTTACCACGGCGCGCACCATGAGCGGGAAGGGCGGACGCACGGTCCTCCCAAGCCGCGAAAGCTCGCCCAAGGACAGGGGCATCCAAAGCTTCAGGGGTCCATGGGGAGCGCTCTAGAGGGCTTCCCGGTTCCACCCAGGTCCCCGCCAGAAAACCGGCTTCGGTGTTCCACCACCGCTGCTGGTTAGTCCCCAGGGTTCGAGGCGCGTCCAACGCCTCACCCTGGGGCAGTAGTTTCCTACCGCCTGCCCCTAAGCTACGTCTCCGCCCAGGCAGAATTCAAGGGCGCGCGAAATTCCCGGCTTTCGCGGCGGCGCAATGCGCCCGCCAGGAAACAACTCGGCCCGCCACCTGGTGAGGGTGACGGGCCGCGTCGTTCCGCGTGCTGGATCGACCTCAACGGGGCGGTAGCGTTTCAATCCACGCCCCTGGGCCGGGGGCGGGGGCCTCTCCAAGGTCAGGCCCCTTACTGCCACTCAAGCGGCACACGCGGCGGCCGTCCGCCCGGGTAGCCGTCCATGTTCCAGTGGGTGGGACCGCAGCCAGGCGCGCCACGGTTCCGCTTCAACCCGCGCCTAGTGCAGCGTCACGTCCGACGCCTGCCATCCCGTTTCGAGGAGCAGCAGGAGGGCAGCGGCGCGGCTCGCCACCTTCGTCCCGGCCGGGGCGCCGCATGGGATGCGCTGCGCCCAGCCGATGCCCTGGGGGTGCTGCTCAACGCGGTAGAGCCCCTCGCGGTCCTCCACGATGATCGCCGCCTCACCGTCGAGCACGTAGACCGTGGGCAGCAGCCGGGCCGCGCGAGTCTCCGCCACCAGCTCGTTCGGTGTCGCGGGGGTGTCGTCGTCATCCATGGTCGCGCACTCCAGTGCCTGCGGCGCCTGCGCACCATCCCTCTTGTGGGGGAGGGGGCAACCTCCCACGTCTCCGCGCATTGCGCCTACTCAACTTCTTCGTATTGCAGTGATATCTGGTTTCGCATGTTAAGTGCGATTCGATGGATTGCCCCAGCGTTCGGCCTGGTGGTGGCCGCCGGATGTTCGACGGCCGCGCATGAGACGGGCCGGCGCACCACGGGTGACTACCTGGCGCAAGCTGCCGATACATGCCGCCCGGGAGACTTAAGCACCGTCTGCTGCCTCAAGAAGTTCAAGTCCGCGGAGGCCTGCGGGATGACTCAAAGCGAGGCCATCACGCTGATGCAGGGCGCTCGGGAACTCCAAAAGGCCGCCGAGAAGGACGACCCGGACGAAGGGTGGCGACAGCACTGCATCGACGTCTACACGCTGTGCGCGGGCCAAAAAAAGCCCAGGTGGACGGGCGACTGCAACGCGTGCATGGAGCGGTGCAAGGGGCAGCACGCATGGCCGTTCGAGATGTGCAAGCAAGGCAAGGATGGGCGAGGGTGATTCCGGGTGACTGGGACAGGGTGCGCGAACTGGGCGCCCAGCACGCGACCGACGCAGCTCTGCCGGTGACCGATGACCTGCGCGAGCTACTGATCCGCGTGGCGCCACAGGTAGCAATCAGCACCGCAGACGCGCAGCAGGCCCTGGCCGCGCCCACTACGGCAGCCGCGTTGCTCCGCGAAGTCGCTCAGCGCATTCGCGACGGGTCGCGCCGCCTGTCGCGTGCCCTGGTGGCATCGGCCAAGCTCAAGGACGCGGGAGACTTCGCCGGCGCGCGGAAAGTGCTCGAAGAGGTCGCGGCCGTCGAGGTGGTGCCGCTCTACCTCGAGCAGGTGCAGGCCGCCCTGGACTACGTAGACGAACCGGAAGACGACGCCTAGCGCAGCGCCTGGTGCTCCGCAACGACAACGCCCCCCAGGCTGTGCGGGCCTGGGGGGGCGTTGGTGCGGCGCGGAGTCGCTCCACAGTGATGGCGTCAGCCGCCCTTGTGCTGGCCCAGGTTGGACGGGAAGGGGACACCAGCCAGGCCGAACAGCGCGACCGCGCCCGCGAGCACCAGGCCGCGCACGGGTCCGTCCGCCAGCGTCTGCGCGAACTGCGCGAGGATGGTTGCCACCGCGAGGCAGGGCACCGCAACGCTCGCCTTCACGACGGGCGCGCCCGTCGTGATGCTGGGGATGGTCGTGGCCACGCCAGCAACTGCCGCGAGGACCATCGCCAGGACGCCCAGGGCCAGGTTGTAGGGCACGGGCAGGATGCCCGCCAGGAACGCGCCGACGCTGGCCAGGGTCGCGAAGACGGCCGCCATGCGCGCGGACACCAGGCCCTGGCGCGGCTCCTCCACCGGGACCTCCGTGGTGAGCGTGCCCATGGGCTCCGTCACTGGCTCCGCCGCCAGCTCGGGCACCGGCAGCGGCTTGAACGCGCGCAGCTCCACGGCGGGGCCGCTCTCCGTCGTCGTCATCACTTCCAGTTCTTCGTTCGCTTCGATGGGCTCGGGCATCGGGGCCTCTGGGGACTACGGGAAGGGGAGGGTGCTGCTACTTCGGCTGCGGGTGGACGTGCAGGGCGCGACCGAACCGCCGGAATGCGGCCTGCACCAGGGCGAACCGGCGGGCGGTCGTGTCGCGCAGCTCCACCACCTCGGCGCGCGTGTCCTCCAGCTCTCCACCCATCTTCTTGACGGTGCGCTCCAGCTTCGCGAGCCGCCGACGGACGACACGCGTCTGCGCCAGGAAGCCGGTCATGCCGGAGCCCACCGCCATGCCGACCATCTTCAACAGCTCGGCTGTCTCGGGGCTCAAGCGGCCACCCCCAGCACGCGCAAGGCGCGCTCGTAATACTTCTTGCGGTCCTCAAGCCCGTTGGTGCCGCCGTTCACCTTCTTCGTCATCCCCACCAGGTCGCGCGCATCGGCCAGGGGGTTGATGCTCTTGCTCGTCCAGTACCAGGACGCGACGCGGAACCCGACGGCGGGCGTCTTCGCCTGGTCGGGGTTGCCCTCCAGGTCCAGGCCGAGCGCCGCACCTGCGGCGCGGTAGTTCGCGCGGCCCGTCAGCTGGATGGGGCCGCGCCCCTTGTAGCGCGCGCCGTCCCCAGGCTGCGTGTTGCCCAGGTCCTTGCGACCCTCGTACGCGGTGCCGTCGGCAATCTCTTCCATCCACCGGAACTCGCCCGACTCGTGCGCGAGCTGCGCGAGGAAGCCCGCACGGCGGAGGGGCGTGTTGATCCCCGCCTCGTTCATCGCCTTCGCCAAAAGGGGCAGGTACTCCACCGCCTTCGCTTCCGCGAGGTTCGGCATGATGGCGCGGAGCTGCGCGAGCGTGAGGCCCGCCACCAGGTCCACCTTCGGACGCACCTTGTTCACGACCTTCGGGGCGCCCGCCGCAGCAACGGCAGTGAGCCCCAGCGCTTCAAGAATCATGGGAGCACCTTCTTCACCAGGCCAAAGCCCGGGATGCTGTTGAGGCCCAGGCCGATGAGGCCCAGGCCAAGGGGGACGCCCACGACCACCAGGCCAACCTTCGCCTTGGTGGACAGCGTGAACGTTTTCTTCGCGGACTCCGCCAGCTCTGCAACGTCCTTCTTCACTTCCTCCACCACCGCTTCAGCTTGCAGCTGCACTTCAGCCGCAGTGCCCTGGACGCCGTTCAGCAACGGCGATGCGTCCCAGAACGCGCCCAGCGCGGATGCGAGTTGGGAGCCGTACGCGTCGCCCAGCTCAAGCCATTCCTTCACCGGATAGGCCCGGCCGTTGTCGTTGGTGCCGCGCTCCGCCCAAGCGCGTTGGACCGTGGTCCAGCGCGCGTACTGCTCGCGGGCCGCCTTGACGGCCCCCATCTGCTGGCGCTGCGTGTCGGTGATTGCGAGGTCACGCACGGCGCCCACGGGCGTCCAACTCGGCAGCCACCCAATCACCGCGTCCACGGTGGTGATGGTGGCGATCCACCTCTCGCCCTCCTCGATTTGCTCCAGCACCTTCTTCTGGAGCGCGTCCATCTTCTGCACGTCCGCCAGCGAGATGTTCATGGGCTTGTCCTCCTCACCACGCCTGGGCGGTGAGCCGCATCCGCCAGGCGCTGTCCCAGATGTTCCCCCCCCCTGCGTCCTTGCCCCACGGGTTGCTCGTGATCAGGCGGAACTTCGCGGCCGGGAAGAGCGGCCCGGCGCGGTCGGTGTCCGCGAGGGACTGCGACGACTCAGCCGCGCCCAGGAGGATGCTCGCGCTCCGCCGCGCCTTGCCGCCGTACACCACCGGAGCGAGCGGGGCAGGGGAGACGCCCGCGCCTCCGACGTTGCCGGCCGTGCCCGCCTTCACCGTGCGGAACGTGCGTGCGAGCAGACCCGGCGCGGCGCACAGGTCCACGGCCGGGATGATTGCCGTCTGGGGGTCGTCCGAGTAGTCCGCCGTGCACACCGACTCCACGGTGAAGAGGACATGCGAGAATCCGCGCAGGTCGAACGCGTAGCCCAGGAACGCGGCGGCCTTCTCTGCGTCCGGCCCGCCTTCGCTCCCGGTGCCCAGGCGGGGCCGCTGCGTATAGCCCGTGTCGATGTAGACGAAGTTGTTTCCCAACGTTCCCGCGTCGTCGGACTTCATCAACTTCCGCGTGTCGTCGTCGTCCGTGTCCAGGTCGAAGAGGACGTGCGGCTCTCGCGTCCCCAGCGCGAGGAACCCGTCCCTGTTGGTCCGATGCGCGGGCAGGCTCTTGTCTGCCTCCGTAGGCATCATGGCCAGGAACCACTCATCCCCCGTCTGGCCGCCGACAACCTGCACGCTCGTGATGAGCGTGCCGTGCGTGTCGAACGTGGGCCCCGCCACCGTCTCCGGCTTGTTGGCGTTGCCGTTCAACACGACGTTCACGGGATAGCGCTGCACGTTGCGCTCTCCCGGCAGCAGCCTGAACCCCACGCCCGCCACGCCGCTCCACGTCGCCTGTCCATTCGCATCCACGCTGCGCACTTCGGGCTTCTGAATCACGGTGTGCCTCCCTGCATGTTGTTCGGCGCTGGTGCCCCGACTTCGACACCTGGCCTACTTCGGGATGATGCCGAACTGCTGCCCGAGGCCCGCAGCGGCCTGGCCCACGGCGAGCCAATCCAGAATGTCGTTGGCCAGACCTCCGCGCCCGCCCTGCGTGCTCGCGTACTGCGTGGGGTTGTACGCGGGCGGCGTGTACTGCTGCGCCGGGGGCGTGTACTGCTGCGCGGTCGTCGACTTCTGTCCCGCAGCCGCAGCGGCCTGCATGGCGGCGAGCTGGGCGCGGTACTCCGCGTCCCTCGCGGCGGCCTCAATCTTCGCAGCGGCCTCCTTCTCGGCCGCCGCTGCCTTCGCGTTGGCCGCGTCAACCTCCGCTTTCGCGCTGTCCTTCGAGCGCATGACGGCCACACCAACGCCACCCGCCCCCAGGGCCGCCACAACCCCTAGGAGAATCTTCACCGTGTTGTCGCTGCTCTTCTCGCTCATGGTCCCGTGTCTCCCTCAGTACGTCGCCCACTGCTGATAGATGGGGTCGGTGGTGGTGGTGCGTGCGGAGCTGCCAGGCGCGGGGAGCTGTCGAACCGGCGGCGTCTCCTCGCCAGTCACAGGCTCCAGCGTCCCCTGCGCAATGCGCGGCGCGCGCGGCTTGATGCCACCAGGGGCCCTCAGTACGGACAGGACTGCGGAAGCGTCCGGCTCCGGCGTCGGCTCCGTCAGCTCGCCCACCGCCATGGGCTTGGACGGCGGTGCGGTCGGCTCGCCCACCGCAATCCCTCGCGGGGCCTGCTGGGTCGGCGCATCCTTCTTGAACACGATGACTTCGGCGGGCGTCGTCGCGGGCCGCATCGGTTGCGGCTCTGGCTCGTGGTGGACGACGAGGACTCTCCCCGGTGTCTGTGATTGCCGCAGCGCCATGTAGCCGAGCCCCAGCGCAAGACCAGTGGCTCCGGTGATGATAGGGAAAAGCATGTTGCCGTGCCTCCTCCTGGACTCCGCGGCGCGGGCCAGTTGTGTTGGTGAGGGTGTGCCGCCCGCCTCAGTCCACGTAGTCCCGGTTTTTCGTCGGGACGATGACGGGGGGCTTCGGCTTCGCAGGTGCCGGAGCAGGTGCCGGAGCAGGTGCCGGAGCTGGCGCGGGAGCAGGTGCCGGAGTTGGCGCGGGCGTCGTGACGGGCGCCTTCGGCTTGGGGGTGATGCGCGTGGTCCCTTCAAGCTCGGGGTCGTATGTCCCGGTGCGCTTGTCGCTCTTGATGTTGTTGACGTAGCCGCCTTCTCCGGCGCCTGTGGCCTCCTCCGTCATCCGGCGGAAGGCCCGCTCTTCCGCCGCCGCTTCCATCATTGCGATGGTCTCAGCGGGCAAGGGAGGCACCACGGTGCCGTCGTAGTCGGGATGATCCGGGCGCCAGTGATACCGGCGGAGCACGCCCTGAATGTCCCAGTAGTACCAAAGGCCGTTGGTCTTGGCCTCTGGGCCCTTGATCGCGGGTTGGCCGGTGAAGCCACCTTCTCCCATCAGCCATCCGGCAAAGTAGAAGTGGTCCTCCTCCGACGAGAGCGGGCCCCAGCCCTTCGCCATCCACGCGCGAAAACAGGCCACTTCCGTCCCGTCAATCTTCCGGCCCACCTGGAGCCGCGCCTCATTACCCGCCAGCTCAGCGCGCGCAAAGGCAGCCTCGGCCAGCTCGTACGCGCCCGCGTTCCAAAGGTTCACGCCCGCCGTCCACTGCTCCATGAATGCGACGTACCGAGCTTGCTCCAGCGCGGCGTAACGCGCGTCCGTCAGATTTTTTTGCGCTTTTTTGGCCTTGTCGTTCTCGTTGATCCACCCGCCCAGCAACTTGCCGAGCGCACCGACGAACGGCGCGAGCGGCGCGAGCGGGGTTGCAGCAAGCACCGTCGCCAGAAGGGCAGCGCCGTTCGCCACCATCGCGGGTGCGTTGCTTGGCGGGCGGAGGTCGCGCGTCGGAGGAGGAGGAAGCGGCGGGGGCGGCTCCGGGGGCGTCAGCTTCGCGGGTTCCGGCGGCGGCTCGACGGGTTGTGGGGCGGGCTGCACCGGCTCCACCGGAGCCCGTGGGGTTGGAGCTCCAGAACCATCACCGACCGACGGCGGCGCCTCCACTGGCACGGGCCTGCCGGAGCTGCGACGGCCAAAGGTCCGATGCGCCCAGTCCACCAGGATCACGAGGAATTGAGGCGCGGGCACAGGCACTCCAGGAGAGAAGAGGGGAGGAAGCTAGGCCGGGCGCCGCGAGTCGCGAGGCCCGGCCTGGTGCAACAGCGGTCGCTACTTCGCGGCGGCCCTGCGCGCGGCCATCTGCGCCGTGATGACGTTCACCTCGGCCGCGAGCTGCTTCTGGATCTCGCTGTACGTCCCGGAGGGCACGGAGAAGCCCTCCACGACGTCCACCAGGCCGCCCGGGAACTCCCGCGCGATGGCGCGGCGGATGGCCTCCACCGCACCCGTGTTGCCTTCCGGGTACTCGGGCGACGGCTGCATGGCGTCGAGCATCTGGAGCGCCGCCTTGCGCTTGCGCTCCGGGGGGATGAACACGCGCGGCTCACCGCCCGGCAGGCAGAGATAGCCGCAGAACTCGTAGAACTCCGGATCCTCGTCGGTGAAGCCCGTCCAGCCCGTGAAGGGACGCTGCTCGTCGTCGCACTCCAGCTTCTCCACCGCCGCGGTGCTCACCGCGAGGAGCTGGCGCGTGCGGGGCAGCTTCTCCGCCATCAGCGTGATCTCCGCCTTGACCTGGGCGGTGCTGGGCGTCTCGATGTAGTTGGCGATGGCGCTGAAGTCGTCCTTGCGCTTCACCTGCTTCACGAGGACGGCGCCCGTGTAGAGGTTCTTGAAGACCTTCTCCTCCACAATGAAGAGCGGGGTCCGGTCTTCCGTGTGGCCCGAGTCCTCGGTCGCGTCGGAGCCCGGCTCCAGGTCGTACTTCGCGAAGATCTCGAACGGGGTATTCGGGTCGTCGGTGACGGTCACCACGTCGTGCCCGGCGGTGAGCACCTGCACGCGCAGCGTCTCCAGCGTCGTATCCGCCAGGGCGCCCTCGTCCCAGAAGCCGACCGTCAGGCCGTCGGGCGTCCGCACGTTGTCGTTCTGGGGGTTGGTGATCTTCCGGTTGACGATGAGGCAGCCGTGCCGACGGTTCCGCGCCTTGCGCGTGCGGGGCACGAACTCCACGGCCTGGCTCTCCAGCTTCAGCTTCGCGTTCGCCGCCGCGAACGGGTCCGCGCCGCACTTGAGCTTCAGCGCCATGTCCAGGAGCTGCTCGGCGCAGACGCCCTGGAACTTCTCGCCGTCCTTCACGAAGGCCAGCGCCCCCAACGGCACGACCAGCGTGAACTTCACCACGTTCGCGCCGGGCGCGAAGGACCCGCCGAGCGTGCCGGGCGTCGTCCCGGTGAGGCCCACGTAGTCCACTTCCTGCTGAATGCGCAGGTCGTCGCGCACGACTGCGGAGCTGTGTTCCTGGTACGGCTCGATGGCCGCCACCGTCTTGCCCAGGTAGCGGCTCAGGCTCACGGTGTACGCGGACAGGAACGCCTTGCGGGCGTCCATCGACAGGGAGGCCACGGGGGACGAGTCGCTGTTCGTGACGTGGGCTGTGATGCGGCACTCGACGGCGATGCACGCCATACGCGGGCCGATCTTCATGGAGTTGCGCGCCATCGTCGCGTCGCCGCGTGCGCGCAGGTCTTTGCTGCCGTCGGGGAAGGGGACCAGGTTTTCAGGCATGGAAACGACTCCTGCGAAGAGGGAAGGGTGCGCGCCTGGTGGACGGCCCCCAGCGGGCGCGCGGCACGCTGGGGCGTCTGGTGGTGTTGGTGGTGGGGGCTGCGCTACTTCTTCGCGGCGGCCTCGCGGGCCTTCTGCGCGGTCTCACGCTCGGCCGGGGAGCGGATGCTGTCGGTGGCCTCACCGATGGCCACCGTGGCCCCGCCTCCGACGATGATTCCGGCGACAAAGGCCCCGCCGACGTGCCACGCCTTGAACTTCGCTTCCATTCATGCCTCCAGTGCTTCGAGCTGGTCCATTCGGACCGTGGTGAGGTCGGCCACGACGTGCTGGCGGGGCGGGAGCTGGGAGACGGCGCGGGCGAAGTCCTTCCCCGCGTCCTGCGCGAGGAACCGCAAATCCGTGGTCTTCACCTGGCGGAAGCTCACGACCTTCGTCGCCTGGGCCCGCGTCTCCGGCTCGTCGTCAGTCCACCGCTGCTTCAGCCAGTAGCGGCGCACGCCGTCCGCGCCCCAGGTCGCCGCGATGTCGTGGAACTCCTTCTTGAGGTACGGGCTCAACATCCCCGTCTCATCGATGAACAGGTGAAGCTCGTCGTCGGTGCGCTCGCGCAGGTACGGGAGCACCAGCCGGAACTGCGCAGCCTTCACTTCGGGCAGCGCCCGCACGTCGTCCGGCCGGATGGCGAGCGCCAGACGCGCGGCCAGGATGATGCCGGGGTCCTCCAGAAACTCAGTCACCGTCACCGTGCGCTTCAGCGGACCCAGGCTGTTGTTCTTCCTCTTGATGCCGTCCACCGCCCATTCGCCCCGGTAGTCGAGCGCGACCACGGGACGGCTCTTCTTCATGAGCCACGACGCCCACTGCTTGCCGAGGTAGCTCTTGCCCATGCGTGTCATCCCGACCACGTGGACACATTCGCTGACGTCTGGGACGTAGAACTCCAGCGACTCGCGTTCCCATGGGCGGGGCAGCGCGCGCCCGCATTCCTTGCACGCCTCCGCCTTCTTCCCGGCGTGCTCCGCGTGCTGCGTCTTCAGGCGCCTCCCCTTCATCGCCGCCGACTCCGGATGAAGCCGGACACCCGCTGCGCGACGCCCGTCACGCGCACCGCAAGGGCGGTCAGGAAGTCACCCGCCTTACTGGCGATGATGGGCGCGGCAGGTACCAGCACCAGGCCCGCCACGCCGAGCAGCTCGACTTCCGCGGGCATTCCGCCGTCAGCGTCGCTCGGCGCGCGCTTGGCCATGATGACGCCCGCCAGCTCCGCCATGCGGGCCACGGGGTCGCCCTCGTACTGGCCTTCAAACTGCGTCCCCGCGAAGAGCTTCCGGCGCGTGGGCTGGGACACGTCCACCCCGAAGCGCTTGGAGACCTCGCCCAGCACGGACGCGAAAGGCAGCGCGGCTTCCGCGAACTTGCGGACGCGCTGGAAGTCCTGGCCCATGTACTTCGGAGGCTCCGGGGGCGGAGGAGGCGGAGGCGGTGCAGCTGCGGGAGCCTGCGCGGCCGGAGCTGGAGCACCAGGCGCCGCAGCTCCGGAAGCTTGCGCGGCCGGAGCTGGAGCACCAGGCGCGGGCCGGGCCTGCGCTTTCGCCACGGGCTCGCGCTTGACGAAGGGCTGACCGCCGACGGTTCCGAACTCCTGGCGCTCAACCTGCTGCGCGTACGGCGGAATCGGCACGCCGTACTTCAGCGCCCATTCATTCGCCGTGCGGAAGTCCGCCGCCACGCGGCACGCCTTGAGCTTGTCCTTGTAGGTTCGCTCCCTGCGCTTCGGGTCGTCACCGACGGGCCGCCCCGTCTTCTTCGCCGTCGCGCTCGCTCGCGGGGGAGGCGGCGCGGCTTCTTCATCCTCCTCCGGCGGGAGCACTTCCGCCGACGCCTCAGTGACGGGGGCAGGGGATGGGGCTGGCTTCCGCTCGAAGAGGCCCGGGTTTCGCGGCGGAAGACGCTGCTCTTCCTGCGGCGCCTCCTCGGCCTGGCCCTCGTCGCTGGGCAGCTCGCCGTCCGCCGTTGCGCTCACGGCGCCCGCGTCGCCTGCGTTCTGCCCCAGCTCCTCGGCCACACGTCACCCCGCGAAAGTGGAAAGGGCTGACAGCAGCGGTGCGTGTCCTGGCGGGCCCCGCAGGGCCAAGCTGTTCCCGAACTGGTGGAACACCGCGAAAGTCGCGGTGACAGAAAGGGGCGCAACGACTCAGGACTTACGGGCGGACCCACGCACCGCCGCCGTCAGTGAGAGGGGTTGTCTCGCTTTCGCCGCCGCCATCACAGACGGGGGTTTCGCCAGGACCCGCCACGTCGGCCCGATGCGTCGCACGTTTCGCAATGGGTGACACGGCACCCATTCCGCCGCCAGCGGGCGGCCGTCCTCGCCACTTTCGCCACGCTGCGCGGCCGTCAGCCTTTGGCGATACGATCTCGCTCGTGGACCCCTCGTTACTTCCGACTTCTGGCCCGCCCGCTGAATGGCTCTCAGTCAAAGAGGCGGCGCACCGCGCGCACGTTTCGCCCCGCACCCTTCACCGCTGGGCGAAACAGAAGAAGATACTCGCGGACCGTCTGGCGTCTGGCTCTGGTGAGTGGCTGATCGCGCTCAACGCGCGGAACTTCCCCATCAGCACGACACCGTATGACCCTCGCGAGCTGCCCGCAGCGCACGCGTCCGCGTTGTGACTTCCGCCGTGCTGCTCAATCCCTTGCGCGTCCTCCGCTCGCGGCTTCCCCGTGTGGCGCGTCTCAAGCTCGCCCGGATCCTCGTGGAGCTGCTTTTCCCTTACGTCTACTTGGCACCCGACGACGCCGACGCGCTCGCGGCCCAGTTGCTCGACGTGCTCGACGCGAAAGCCACGCGGATCCATCCATGAGCTACGCGCGCTTCGGCCCTAACTCCTCCGTCTACGTGTTCCGCACCTTCGACGGACGAACCCTCGTGTGCCAGCTCTGCAAGCTGGAGCTACTGGACCAGCCGGACTTCGAGACTACGAACGCCGAGGGCATGCTTTCCCACCTCGCCGCGCACGTAGACGCCGGGCACCAGGTCCCAGAACGCGCCATCCAGCGTCTCGCGCACCAGGCGCTTGTCGATGCGCTCTTTCGCGGCGCGCCGGCTCGCCTCTCACACTAGCGAGGCATCCGCAGGCGCCAGTCCCGAGGCGCCTCTATGCGCGAAACATCCTCACCGCGCGCGAAAGCTTCCGCCACGTCCTGCCAGAACAGGAAGCGCCCCGTCAGCGCCGCGCCGAACTTGAAGCGCTCCAGGTCCTCCGCCTTCGGTGGCGGCTCCCACTGCTCCGCTTGGCGCCCGCCGTCGTCCACTTCCGGCCGCTCGGGCAGCCCCGCGCGCTCGTGCAGCTCGTGCCACGCGTCCATCACCTCGTCGGGCGGGCGAATCTCCCACGCACGTTCGTGTTGCTCCACGGTCTCCGCCGTGCGCATTGCGCGGCGGAAGCGCTCCACGTCCGCCAACTCGTCCAGCGTGAGCACCCGTGCTCGCGGCGCCTCCACCCACTCCGCCGCTCGTGCGCGGATCCAGTCCCGCGCCGCGTCTGGGAGCGGGATGTGACACGGTTCCCACGGCGGGCGCACGCGCAACCGCTCCGAGCGCAAGTCCCAGCTGTAGCGCGATAGTCGGACCCCGGTCCATGCGCTGGCTCCTTCGGTGATGCGGAGGATTCGCACCGCCCACGGCGACCACGCGCGCAACTGCCCCGTCAGCGACGGGTAATCGCGGTACTCCAGCGGCATCCCCATGGCCGCGCCGAGCTGCGCGAGCCCTTCCGCCTGCGCCTGGCGCTGTAGCTCCGGCGTCGGCGCCTGCACTAGCTCCCCAGTCCAGTCTGGATGCGTTGGCTTTCGCGCTGGTGGGAGCCAACCCTTCGTCGCGCGAAGCCGCCGCGTCTTCGGGGGCGCCCACGTCGGAAGCTGGGACGTCTTCACCACCTCGCCAACAAGGGTAGGGTGGGGCACCGCACCCTTCTCCACCTTCACGGTGTACGACGCCACGTCGCTCTTGCTGCGCGCGTGACCGATGCTGGAGCGGTGGCCCCATCCACAGTGCGCCACCAGGTCCCGCCACCAGCGCGGCCCCACGCCCCGGGCCTCCTCCGCCTCCGACGCGGGCTCCTCCCGCAGGAGCTGCGCCAGCTCAGGCGAGTAGATGATGACGTTCATGTGCGGGCTGCCGTTCCGGTGCTGCTCGACGGTGCTGACGAACTTGATCTTGCCCAGCCGCGGAACCCCGCCCGCGTCCCACCCGCGCGTCAGGTACTTCTGGAGCATCGCCCAGCGTGGTTGAAGGCATCGGTAGCGCTCGTCCAGCTCGGCGGGCGCGGTGCGCGGGTCCAGGGTGAGCACCACCAGCAGCAGCCCGGACAGATCGCACCCCTCCAGAGCCGCCATGATCCGCGAATAGTCCCGCTGGCTCACCCACCTGGCGCACGCCCCCTGATGCCGCCAGTTGCGGCACTGGTAGGGCGTGGACGTGCGTGAAAGGGGCTCGCTCCGCTTCCAGGTCCGGATGTGCCAAGCCTTGCGCTCGCAGGCCCCGCAGGACCGGGGCACCCACGGCTGGGGGGGAGGGGCTTCCGCAGGCCCGGCCCCTCTGCGCTTGTCCGACTTATCGTTACTACGACAAGCCGGGGGCGCCGCCCCCTGGACCCCGGGCAGCGGCGAGGCCAGCGCAACGCCCACCTGGGGCGCCGCTGGGGCCTCCTGGACGCGCGCAGCGCTTCGGAGCCTCACCGGGACACCCCCGGGGCTCCGCGCGCACCACGAGGCACCGACGCCAGGCCGTCACGCTTGGGCGGTTGGCATCCGGGGGGGCGGGGGTGGTGGGATTCGGACTCACAGCAGGCGGGGGGCGGGCGCCGCCCCCCGACACCGCGCGCAGCAGCTCCGCGTCCAGCTCCGTGCCGCTGCCGCTCGCCGGCCGGCACCTGGTGCTCCGCATCGCTCCCGTTGGTCGCTCCTGGCGACGTGCCGCAGTGCCTGCCGAACCGTGGGGGGCTCCAGGTCCCGGAGCCCATGGGCTTCAACGGGGGCCTGGTGGAGCTCCACCGCGCGCAATGCGCCGGAGCTCGAGCGTGCGCAATGCGCGCGCATTGCGCGGGCTGGGGGAGGGAGGCGCGAGCGTCAACCGCCGCGCCGTCCCTCCGCCAGCTCACGGGCTCATCGCTCCCGCTCCTTCCGCGCCTGGTGCTGCGCGCGCGCGTGCTCGGTCCGGGTCAGCGTGCGGTGCTCCGCAGCTCCACGCCCCGCGCACCGGATGCAGTAGCCGTGGCCGTCCACGCGTTTGACCGCGTAGCTCTTGCAGCGGCGCCCACCGCGCGTGCCTTCGCAACGACGGGTGGTCATCGGCCGCCGGCCTCCATCAGGACCAGGCCGACCGCGCTGCACACCACCAGCATCACGGCCGACAGCAGCTCGTCACGGATCACCAGCACCGGCCCCACCAGCACCACCGGCAGGCCGATGGCCAGCAGTCGCACTCGGGCGGCCCTCACCGGGTGGCCTCCGTGAGCGCTGCGGCACCGGCCCACATTTCGGCCGCCTTGCAAAGGCGCACGTCCGCCTTCGCCACCGCCGCATGCGCCGCGTTCACCGCCGCACGCGTCTCCCGCAGCTTCGTCAGCGCGTCGTGGGCCCACGAGTGATGCGGGCCCACTGCCGCAACGGCTTCCATCAGTGCCTTGCGCGCTACGACGTTCTCCGCCACCCGCTCGGACAACTGCTCGCGCTTCGCGGCGTGGTGGACGACGGCGCGCTGATACTCGACTTCCGCCATCGTCTGAGCAGGGCGGCCCCCCCAGGCCGTGGGCAGCGCCCCCGGCAGCATCATGGACGGGTCGCCGCTCATTGCCGGGGCTCCGTTGGCAGCGCCTTCGGCAGCTCATTCAGCGCGGCCAGGAGGCCCACCACCGCGAGCGCTTCCCGCGTCAGCGTTGCCTTGCGCGCGTCCATCGCGGCGAGGAGCTGGTGACGCGCCTCCAGCTCTGCCGGAGTCGCAACGCCCGAGACGTCGGCGGCGGACAGCCACGCGGTGATCGCATCAAACAGCCTGTCACCTGAATCGACGACGGCGCCCAGGCGCTGGACGTACTTGCGCACCACGCGGGACACGTCCAGCGACCCTGCGCTGAAGTCCTGCCGGATGGCCTCCAGCTCCACCGTGACAGCCACGCGGCCCGAGGCCCGCGCCGCGTCCGCGCTCGTCTCTTCGCGACGCGTCGTTGCCCTGGACCACTCAACCAGGGCGTCCTTCGTCACGTCGGCAGTGGGACCGTGCGCGACCACCGCAGCCAGGAAGGCCTGGCAGGCGGATGTCTCCACGTCGAGCGCTGCGACGATCTCCTGAAGGAGCTTGCCGTATTGGCCCGCCAGCGCTTCGACCTTCGGTGACAGCTTGACGGTTTCCATCACCGGCCCCCCACGGCGCGCTTCTTCGTGGACGCCACGCGCATGGTGCGGCCCTCCAGCTCCGCGATGCGCTCCCGCAGCCGCTGCACGGTCACGCTGGGCAGCTCCGCCGGTTCACCCGCCGGCCGCCTCTCCAGGTACTCGCCCCAATCGGCGGACACCGCCCGAACGAACGTGAGCGGCTCCGTGTTCTGCTGCCAGCGCCGCTCAGGATGCGGGAGCACCGCCGCGCCGGCCCTCACCCGGTCCCACTCGCGGCCGTTGAAGCGTGGGCTCTTCACCTCGCGGTTGACCGAAAACCTCGTGTCACTGCTCGTCGTCGTCACTGCGCACCTCCAGCCGCGCACGCGGCCTCACGAACGGGGAAGCGCACCGGCAGCCGGACCACGTTGGGTCCCAGCTCCGGCTGCGCGCACTGCATCCGCTCCTGCGGGCACGTCGGCCTGGGCAGCAGCACGGCGGGCCCGTCGTCGGGCACCTCTTCGAACTCCGACGCGTCCAGCGTCGGCACGTCGTCATCTGGGGTAGGGGACTCAGGCAGCACGAACAGCGGGAGCTGCACCGCCTTGCGCGCCTGGGAGACAGGCCTGCGGCTCGCGTCCATGCGCTCGCCCACGGCCCGATGCCGCAGGGCCCGCGCCAGTTGCTCGCCGCGGCTGATGTTCCGCCGCAGCCAGGCCCGGAGCGACTCGGCCTCCACGTCGTCGAGCGCGTGCGCATGGGAGGCATCCAGCAGCGCCGCTTTCGAGCGCGTCACGTCCTGGAGCACGGACGCGAGCAGTTCCTTCACCGTGCGGGGCTTCTGGTCACGAGGCATGGATTCCCTCGCATGCCTTCGACAGCAGCCCCAGCAGAGAGCGCGCGTCTTCGTCGAGCGCATCGCGCGCCACAGCCGCCAGCGCCTCCGACAGGGACCCCTTGCCGGAGTGCTGGACTGCATCCAGCACAGCCGCCAGCGCATGCAGCTCCCGCCGCACCACGGCCACGTCATCGTCGCCCAGCAGCTCTTCAACGAGTCCGTGGCGGGCCTCGGAGCGGATGACCGCCGCAGCCCTCCACATCGCGATGCAGAGCCCGTCGTGCGCGCCCAGCTTCGTCTTCGCGCGGGGGCTCACGGCTTCACCTTCGCCGCCAGCTCCAGGTTGTGCTTCACAATGCCGTCCAAGTCGAACCGCCGGCTCTTCTCGATGCGCTCCAGCCGATGCCACTCGGTGTTGAGCCACCCGCGCAGCTTGAGCAGTCGCGCGCACCTCGGCGCGAGCGGCGTCACGTTCATCAGCGCAACGCCGGCAAGCTCGATGTGTCTCTGTGCTGCCTCGATGTGGCGCATGGCATCGCTCACGCGCTGCGCCGCCATCGCCACGGTGTCGGGGCTCTTCGAGGGGCTCAAGGCTTCACCTCGCCCTTCGCTTCCGCCAGCTCCGCCGCTGCGCGCTCCTGCTCTCGCTGCTTCGTCCGGGTCGCCAGCAACTGGAGCGCAAGCCGGAGCGTCCGCTTCCGGTTCGCCTCCGCCATGACGCGGTATCCGTGGACGAGGACCGCCGTTCCCGCCGGCAGCTCGGGAGGCGTCTCCCTCCCCAGCAGCACCGCCAGGTCACCAAGGCAGGAGCGAGCGTGCGAGAACGCCTGCGCGGCGTGCGCGGCCAGGTCAGCAGCGTCCGTCGGGATGGGCGGGAACGACGTGCGCGGGTGCGACCGCTCCACCAGGGCCCGCACCGTGGTCGTGACGTGGCCCGTGCGCTGCTCGTGGCGGACGCGCTCAAGCGCCGGGTGCTCATCCGCTGCGGGACGGTGCGACCAATCGCACTGCGGGCAGACCCACAGCGTGGGCTGCATCGGATCCATCCGGCAGCCCGTTCCGTGCGGCCCGAGCCGGTCATCATCGGTTTGTTGCAACCTGCATTCGGGGCACTGAGGAACCGGAGGAGGGGCCTTGCCCGACGAGTTGTGTCCCGTCGCCGCGTAGTGCGCCTCAGCGGCGTCCGTGGATATGAACTGCACGCCGCACCGCAGGCAGAGCCACGGGTTTTGGTACGGGTCCATCACGATGAAGTTCGAGGGGTCGCTCATGAAGCGTCCCCCGCCAGGCGGATGATTTGGCGCTCAACGTCTCGGAGCTGGTCCGCGAGCCGGTAGGCAGTGGTCGCGGTGTCGCTGTTGCGCAGCTCGCTCCCGAGTCGCCCCGCATACGTCTCCAGGCAGTCCTTCGCGAGCGCGGCAGCCTTGCTAGCCCTGTCGAGCTGCGAAGCCCCCTTGAGCGGAACGCCAGGCATCACAGCGGGCCGCCGTGCGGTTTCGCGCAGCGCCTCAATGCTCGTCACCTTGTGCCGCTTGGTGATGCCGTGGGCGCTCACCAGCGCAGGGCTCAGCGCCAAATATCCGCAGTCCATGCAGATGCTCAGCCCCTTGAGCCGGGCCTCATCCGTGAGCGCTCCACGCAGGCTCTCCAGCGCCATCGCCGCGCCGTTCGTCGCGCTCAGCAGCTCCGCCGGATAGTCGGTCGTGTCGTCGTCGTCCTGCTCCGCGTAGAGCTTGAAAGACTCCATGACGCCCCTGGGAGTCGGGAGCGCCTGGAGCGCCGCGTCCAGCTCGTTCTGGCCCGGCGCGTTCTTCGGGAGCGCCTTCCGAATGTCCCCCAGCAAGGCGAGGACTCCCGCGTAGACGTCCGACAGCTCCCGCTCGTTGTCCTCCTTGAAGGCTTCCGAGATCTCCACGACGGACGGAATCAACGTCAGCGCCTGGTCAACGTGCTTCAGTGCTTCGTCGTACTTCGACGGGCTGTGCTTCCCCTTGAGTGGGTTCCGCAGCTTCAGCTTCTTCTTCGTGACCATGAGGTGGGGCTCCCGCGCGGCGAGTGACTGCGAGCGCTCCCCAGGCCGCGCGACGACCGGGGAGGCATGGCGAGCGGCGCGCGAGCTGGGCAGCTCCAGCACGCCGCGAAAGTCAGGAAGGGGGACGCGCGAGCCCTCAACGGTCAGCGCGAAACGAGGGGCGCCGAGCGCCCGAACGGCCGGCAAAAAGCGGCCGACATTCAACCCGAGGAGTAGTGGGAAATACTCACCACCTACAGAGTTGGAATTTGACCCCGCGAGGGGTGGGTCAAGTAACCGGGGGTGATCTGTAAACCGCCCGGAATCACACAGGAATCCGGCCTTTACGTCTGATAAGAAGCGTTATGTAAACTAAGCCTCTGGGGTGTGGGTCGATCCTCGGGAACCCCCTGTCTTCCGCGCTTCCGGTTGAGGCTCAGGCCTCCCAGGCGCCCGCGGCGCGCCGGAGGGCTTCGGCGAGTGAGTCCCGGGCCCGCCTGAGGGCCGCGTCCACGCGCCGGGTTGCGGCGGACAGCAGCCACACCGGTGGGCCTCCCGGGAGCTCCTCCTCCAGCACCAGACGCGGGTCCCCTTCCGCGAGCAGCGCCGGGAGCACGCTTCGGCCCAGGCCCGCGACGCAGGCATCCCTGATGCCGAGCAGCGTGTCGCACTCCACGAGGGACTCCGCGTCCTCAGGGACAGCCTTCCACCAGCGCATGGAGGATCGGGTGCGCAGGTTCTCTGATGGCAGGACCCAGGCCGACGGGGCCTGCCTGGCGGCCCGCGCCCGGAACACTCCGAGCCGCAGCCTCCCCAGTTGCTGTCCCCGCAGCGCACCGCCTGGCGTGTGACTCGGCCTCAAGGCCAGGTCCGTCACCCCAGGCTCCAGCGCCAGCTCGCTCTCGGAGATGCGCACCTGGACCCGCTGCGTGAAGCCGCACGTGCGCAGCGCGCCGAACAGCAGTGACGCCAGCACTTCGTTCGTGGTGATGACGAGCCGGCCTGCGCGCGCCCGGCGCTGCTCCTCCAGGAGTGCCCCCACGTCCAGGGCGTGGGGCCGCATGTGGCCCGCGCGCTCGGCAATGGCGAGGCCGAGTGGCGTCGGACGCAGCCTCGCCCCACGCAGGAAGAGCGGCGCCCCTAGCGCGCGCTCAAGAGCGTCCACCCGCCGCGAGATGGACGAGTGGCGCAGCGAGAGCTCGCGCGCCGCGCCTACGACGCTCCCCGTGCGCACCAGCGCCTCCACCGTCTGCAGGTCGTCCCAGGCGATGTGCATGAACGCACATGCTGTGCGCGTCCGCGGTAGGTCGTCAACGCAGGGGGCTGGGGCTATCTCTCGGGGCGTGGCGCGGAGCCCCCAGCAACGCGAACGAACCGGAGACGGCCTTGACGACCCCCAGAGACCCGCACGAGACACCCCCCGAGACGCAGGCGTTGTGTGACCCCGATTCGGGGACGTGCGCGCTCCCCGACGCGGCGCTGAAGCGCGCCGGGCCGAGCGCCGAAGGGCCCGTGGATGAGGTGCTCTATGTGGGGGACCCGATGTGCTCCTGGTGCTGGGGCGGCTCGCCCGGCCTCCGCCAACTGGAGGCGGAGGCGAACCGTCGGGGCATCCCCTTCCGCATCCTGGTGGGTGGGCTCCGTCCGGGAGGCGGGGACCCCTGGAACGAGCGGTTCAAGGGCTTCCTGCGCCACCACTGGGAGGAGATCGCCGAGCGCACCGGGCAGCCGTTCTCCACCCGGTTCCTCGACCGGGCGGCGTTCAACTACGACACCGAGCCTGCGTGCCGCGCGTTCCTCGTCATGCGCGGGATGCTCGAGCAGACGCCGGGACCGGAGACGCGAGCGTACGAGGTGTTCGCCTCCATCCAGCGGAAGTTCTACGCCGAGTCGGAGGACCCGACCGTGGCGTCCTTCTACGAGAGCCTCTGCGCCGCGCACGGCCTCGACTTCAGGGTGTTCCTGGTCCGGTTCGGCCATGCGGACGCGAAGCGGGCGACGGCGAACGAATTCCAGCAGGTCAGGACCCTGGGCGTGAGCGCGTTCCCGACCGTGCTCTTCCGTGGCGGCGCCGGCCTCGAAGTGCTCGCCAGCGGCTTCATGACCGGACCTCGCCTGGTCGAGGCGCTTGCCCGGGCGACGAAGCGGGCAAGGGGCGAGGCGTGAAGATCGGTCGGCAAGTCCTCGCCAGGGGCGAGGGGGCGCAGCTGAACCAGGGAGGCCTGACACTGCGCGCCTCGCAGGACTGCAGTGCGCTCTGGATTGACGTCGCGGCCTGACAGTCCAAACGAGCACTCAGAATGAAGACAGCCCGGCCCCTCGCGCTTATGTCCCATCCCCTGCCCTGCGCCGTGGCACCATCGCCGCGATTCCATCGGTTCTGATTCGCGAACGAGGCTCCCAAGACGCATGGATTCGACACCTTCCGGCGATGTCGCCCGGGGCTCGCTCGGCGAGATCGCGCGGGTCTTCCTCCGGCTGGGGCTGACGGCCTTTGGCGGCCCTGCCGCGCACATCGCGATGATGGAAGACGAGCTCGTGCGGCGGCGCCGGTGGCTGCCCCGTGAGGAGTTCCTCGACCTGCTGGGCGCCACCCACCTCATCCCGGGCCCAAACTCCACCGAACTGGCCATCCACCTGGGGCACCGGCGCGCCGGCTGGCCCGGGCTGCTCGTGGCCGGCGCGTGCTTCATCGTCCCGGCGATGCTCCTCACGCTCGCGGCGGCCTGGGCCTACGTGCGTTTTGGTTCCCTGCCGCAAGCCGACGCCCTCTTGTACGGCGTCAAACCCGTCATCCTGGCCGTGGTCCTCCAGGCCCTCTGGGGTCTTGGCAAGATGGCCCTGACGACAGCCCCCCGGGTCGTCGTGGCCGTCGGCTCGGCCGTGGCGAGCGCCCTGGGCGCCAACGAGCTGCTCATCCTGGCCGTGGCCGGTGGCGCCCTGGCGGCCTGGAGCCATGTCCGGTCCTCTCCCGCTTCGAGCTCGCCACTCCTGCTGACGCCGTTCGCCCTCCACGGCGTCACGGCCGCGACCGCGACGGCGGCCACGCCGTTCAGCCTCGGCGGCCTCTTCCTGTTCTTCCTCAAGGTCGGCAGCGTGCTGTTCGGCAGCGGCTACGTGTTGCTGGCGTTCCTCCGCGCGGACCTCGTCGAGCGCTGGGGCTGGCTCACCGAGGCCCAGCTCCTGGATGCCGTGGCCGTGGGCCAGCTCACGCCGGGCCCTGTCTTCACCACGGCGACGTTCATCGGCTATCTGGTGGGCGGCGTGCCTGGCGCCGGACTCGCCACGCTGGGCATCTTCCTGCCCGCCTTCGTCTTCGTGGCGCTCAGCGGCCCGCTGGTGCCCCGGATCCGCCGGTCCCGGACGGCGGGCGCGGTGCTCGACGGGGTCAACGCGGCCTCGCTGGCCCTCATGTCCGTGGTGACCTGGCAGTTGGGACGCGCGGCCCTGGTGGATGGCTGGACGGTGGCCCTGGCCGTGGTCGGATCCGTGTTGCTGCTCCGCTGGCGGGTCAACTCGGCCTGGCTGGTGCTGGGCGGTGCCGCCGTGGGGCTGCTTCGGGCCTGGTGACCCCGGTATGCCGGCCACCTGCGTTGGGCCTGGTGCGCGGCAGACCCAATCCCATGCGTGTGTCCCGCTTGCGTGAGAATGATACATCAAGACGCTAATTTCTATTAAATCAATATTTCACTGAGAGTCTTGCTTGTTGCTCATGAGCAGGGTTTATCTCTTTGCCCTCCCGCTTGAGATTGAACCTGCCATGACTCCTACTGTCTCCATCCGGTTGTTCCTGGTGTGTGCCCTGACCTTGTTCGGGGGCTGTTCCCCTCCCCCCGCCGATGCTGTCCCTCCACTCTTGGGTGAGGGTGACGAAGTGGCGTCCCAGGAACTCGTGACGCAGGGGGCGCCATCGCTGCATTCGGAGCGGCGTGGCATCGGCTTGAGCTTCCAATCCCCCCAGGGGGCGGTCCCCTCGGCGGGAGTGACACTGGATCCTCGCCGTTCGCTGGCCGTCACGGAGCAGGCCATCGTCAGCACCTTCACGCTGAAGCAGGTGATGGATCAGCTCGTCGCGCAGAGCGGCGTGCCGGGCCTCACCGGCTTGCAGCTCTTCCGCCAGCTCTGGGACACCCAGAACCCCAAGCCCGGCCTCGGCTTGGGGGGACACTGCAATGACCAGGTGGATGGCGGCGGCAATCCCATCTTCAACGGTCATCCCTACCTCTGCCGCCCTGCCGAGGGTTCCCAGGTCCAGGCGGATCCGTTCACGGACCCGAACTCGAGCAACGCGTACATGGCGGTGGGGCTCTTCAACCGGTTCGACCTGGCTCCGGTGAACGGCGCGGACTGTGGCGAGTACCGCATCGTCTTCGCGAAGCGCTCCGGTGCGAGCAGCGCGACGAACCGCAACTTCATCATCTTCGAGGCCTCGCTGCCCAACCCCACCCCCGCGAAGGGGCTGGAGGGCTGCCTGGCCGTCGCGCGGTTCTGGAAGGACCTGTCGGCCAACAGCGACCTCGCCTCCCGCGCCGCCGCGCTCCGGCAGTTCTACTTCCAGGGCCTGCCCGGCTTCCGGCCCGTGGTGCACATCGACAACTACGGTGCGGAGGCTGGCCGGGGCACGGGGCAGATCCGCACCAACATGTTCATGCAGTCCAACTGGATGCTGCGCGAGTTCAAGCTCCAGAAGACCTGCGGCGGCACTGGCTGCACCTCGCTCAAGGCCGTGGTCGTGACGGACAAGGTGAACCCCTTTGGAGGGCTGTTCAGCCCCACGTCGACGCACCCGCTGGCGGCGGACTTCCGTGCCTTCCTCCCCAGCCAGGTGGCGGCGCTGGCGGTGGCGGACCTCAACCTCTTCAACTACGAGGTGCCGGACCGCTTCAACGGGGGCCAGAGCCAGTCGCAGGGCTCGGAGAACAACTACACCGTCCAGTTTGGCAGCGGAGGCACGCTCCGGACGGCGCTCCAGGCGGAGCTCACGCGCATCAACAGCCCGCTGACGCCGGACCACATCATCCAGCGCGCGAAGGCGCTGTCGTGCGCGGGCTGCCACGACCTGAGCAACGGCGCCAACGTGGGCCTGTTCCAGACGTGGCCCCGGTCGCTGGGGTTCACCCACACCAGCGAGACCACGGAGGCGGGGCCGGAGGGCCCGCGCTTCCTGCTGTCCCCGGCGGTGGTGAACGTCTTCCTGCCCCATCGCGCGGCCGTGCTCGAAGCCTTCCTCAACCGTCCGCGTCCCTGCCCCGACATGGGGTGCATCGCGGCGGGCATTTTTCACTCGTTGGTCGCGCGTCCCGATGGGACGGTCTGGGCCTCGGGCTCCAACAGCGACGGTCAGCTGGGAAACGGCACGACGCTCAAAAGCACCACGCCGGTCCAGGTGTCAGGTCTGAGTGGGGTCATGTCCGTGGCCGCGGGCTCCAATCATTCCCTGGCCCTGCGTGCTGACGGCACGGTGTGGGCATGGGGCCGCAACGACGCTGGCGAGCTTGGCGACGGCACGACGTTTCGCCGAACCACGCCGGTGCAGGTCCCTGGCCTGACGGGAGTCACGGCCGTCGCGGCACGCGGTGCAACCTCCGTGGCGCTACGCGCTGATGGCACGGTGTGGGCCTGGGGCAGCAATTCCCAGGGACAGCTCGGTGACGGCTCGACGATCTCCCGCTCGTTGCCCGGCCTCGTCCCTGGCGTGAACGGAGTCACTTCTGTCGCCGTAGGTCTTGGCCATGTCCTGGTCCTGCGCTCGGACAGGACGCTCTGGGCCTGGGGACGCAACAACTCCGGGCAGCTGGGGGATGGCACCACCACCCGCCGGCTCACGCCGCAGCCCGTTGCTGGAATGACGGATGTCGCGGCCTTGGCCGCGGGCTCCTCCAGCTCCGTGGTGGCTCGCTCGGACGGCACCGTCTGGTCCTGGGGCTCAAGGTTGATTCAGCAGGGTGCCGATGGGAGTTGGAGCTCGGTGCTCGAAAAGTCACCCGTGAAGGTCGCGGGCTTGACCGCGGCCGTCGCAGTGGCCGCGGGTGGAGACTCTGCGATGGTGTTGCGTTCGGACGGCAGCCTCTGGGCCTGGGGACGCAACACCAGTGGTCAGCTGGGAACGGGGAACCGGCGGGGAGTCACGGTGCCCCAGCCCGTGTCCGGCCCCCCGGGTGGCTTCGTTTCCGTGAGCGTGGGCGACGACCACGTCCTGGCGATGCGCTCGGATGGCTCGGTCTGGAGCTGGGGCGAAAACCGAGATGGCCAGCGCGGCGATGGAACCACGAGCGCACGGACCACTCCGGGACAGGTGCCGGGGATGGATTCCGTGACGGCGGTGGTGGCGGGTGGAAACCACATCCTCGCGCAGCGCATCGATGGCACCGTCTGGGCCATGGGCGACAACAGCGTGGGCCAACTCGGACTGTCAGGCCCCGCTCCGCGCTCGGCTCTGACCCGGATCGAGGGATTGAACGATGTCGGCGCGATCTCCGCGGGCGGATACCATTCCCTGGCCATGCTCAACGATGGGACCGTCTGGAGCTGGGGAGACAACGCGTATGGGCAGCTGGGCCTGGGCACGACGAATGCGTACTCGGGACTCGCGCAGGTTCCGGGGCTGGATGGGATTGTCGCGGTGGCAGCGGGCGAAAATCACTCACTGGCGCTGCGCTACGATGGGACCGTCTGGGCCTGGGGCTTCAACGTGTGGGGTCAACTGGGGAACGGGTCCACGGCCTGGGTGCAGCCCCTTCCCGTCCAGGTGCCGGGCTTGAGCGGCATCGGGGCCATCGCCGCTGGCGCCGACTTCTCTCTTGCCTTGCACGATGACGGGAGCGTCTGGGCCTGGGGCAGCAACCTGGTTGGACAATTGGGCGATGGCACCACGGTGGGGCAGCGCAACAGCCCCATCCAGGTACCGGGATTGAGCAATGTCGTCTCCCTGGATGCGGGAGAGAGCCACGTGCTCGCCGTGCGCGGGGATGGCACGCTTTGGGCGTGGGGCTCCAATGGTTCTGGAGAGCTGGGAACCGGCAGCCCGCTGTCGTCACCGCTCCCGGTGCAGGTGACTGGGTTGAGTGGCGTCGTGAGGATGTCCGCGGGAAGCGGTTATTCCATGGCGGTGCGCTCCGACGGCACCGTGTGGACCTGGGGCTCGAACTCCGAGGGCGAATTGGGAACCGGCACCCTCGTCTCCAGTGCCGTTCCCGTCCAGGTCCCCAACCTGAGTGGGATTCAGAGCGTGGCCTCGGGCCTGTCCGGCCGTCAGTTCGAGTCCTTCTCCCTGGCGCTGGGCAACGACGGAACGCTCTGGTCCTGGGGCAACAACACCGATGGCCAGCTCGGCCTCGGTGGTCCGACCCGCTACAGCTCCGTGCCCGCTCGCAGCCTCTTCTAGTTTGCGGCGAGGCTCGTAGAGGGCGCCCGGAAGGGCACGACATCGCGGACTTCCGGGCCGTGCTCGGCACCACCCCCGGCGCGTGGGCGCGCGCACGGGCGGCCTGAGCCGACCCGGACGCGCTGCGTCGGGACGCTGCGGATGGGAAAAAGCGCCTGCCTGGTGGGCCTCCCAGGAATCGTTCGGGCGCCCGGGCGTTGTGCTTCCGGCGGAGGCGTTTTCCCAGCTTGACCGACGCTGGGCCATCCCTCACAAACGCCCCGTCCCCGCGGGCCCTCCGTCCCGCGGCCCCGAAAGGATTTCACTCATGAAGCGATTGGTCGTCATCGCCGCCCTCGTGGGTGCCGCTCCGGCGCTCGCCGATGAAGGCATGTGGACGTACAACAACTTCCCCGCCGCCAAGGTGAAGGAGAAGTACGGCTTCGAGCCGAACCAGCAGTGGCTGGAGAAGCTGCGCCTGGGCGCGGTGCGTCTGGCCGGCGGCTGCTCGGCCAGCTTCGTGTCGCCGGATGGTCTGGTGATGACGAACCACCACTGCGCGCGCGGCTGCATCGAGCAGCTCTCCAGCGCGAAGCAGGACTACCTGGCCAACGGCTTCTACGCGAAGACCCAGGCCGAGGAGAAGCAGTGCCCGGCGATGGAGGTGAACCAGCTCGTCGAGATCACCGACGTCACGGAGCAGCTCAACAAGGCCACCCAGTCGCTGACCGGCAAGCAGTACTCGGACACGCTGAAGGCGGAGATGGCCAAGGTGGAGAAGGCCTGCGCCAACGGCGACGACAAGGTGCGCTGCGACGTCGTCACGCTGTACCAGGGCGGCAAGTACAACCTCTACAAGTACCGCCGGTATCAGGACGTGCGCCTGGTGTTCGCGCCGGAGCACGCCATCGCCTTCTTCGGCGGTGACCCGGACAACTTCGAGTTCCCCCGCTACGACCTGGATGTGTCCTTCGTGCGCATCTATCAGGACAAGCAGCCGGTGAAGACGCCGGACTACTTCAAGTGGTCCGAGCACGGCGCGAAGGACGGCGAGCTCACGTTCGTGGCCGGCAACCCGGGCCGCACCTCGCGCGCGCTGACCATCGCGGAGCTGGAGTACATCCGCGACGTGTCCATGCCCAAGACGCTCATGCAGCTGTCCGAGCTGCGCGGCATGATCACCGAGTTCCAGAAGCGCGGCCCCGAGCAGAAGCGCATCTCCAGCAACCTGCTGTTCGGCGTGGAGAACGCCCTCAAGGCCTCCAAGGGCCGCGAGGAGGCGCTGGTCGACAAGAAGTTCTTCGCCTCCAAGGTCGCCGCGGAGCAGGAGCTGCGCAAGAAGGTCGACGCGAACCCCGAGCTGAAGAAGAAGTACGCCGGCGCGTGGGATGAGATCGCCAAGGCGGAGGAGCAGCTCAAGACGATCCGCAAGGACCTGAACTTCATGGAGCAGGGCTCGGGCTTCTCCTCCACCCTGTTCAACATCGCCAAGACGCTGGTGCGCGCCGGCGAGGAGCTGCCCAAGGACAACGGCCAGCGCCTGCGCGAGTTCAACGACGCGAACCAGCCCGCGCTCAAGGCGCAGCTCTTCAGCCCCGCGCCCATCTATCCGGAGCTGGAGATCGCCCGCCTGACGTTCGGCCTCACCAAGCTGCGCGAGGAGCTGGGCGCGAAGCACCCGTTCGTGAAGAAGGTGCTGGGCAAGGAGTCCCCCGAGCAGCTGGCCACCCGCGTGGTGAAGGGCAGCAAGCTGGCGGACGTGAAGACGCGCCAGGCGCTCTTCGACGGCGGCAAGAAGGCCGTGGATGCGTCCAAGGACCCGATGATCCAGCTGGCCGCGCTGGTGGACCCGGACGCGCGCGCCATCCGCAAGAAGTACGAGGATGACGTGGAGTCCGTCATCCGGAAGAACAGCGAGCTGGTCGCCAAGGCGAAGTTCGAGATCTACGGCACCAGCCAGTACCCGGACGCGACGTTCTCCCCGCGCGTGTCCTTCGGTTCCGTGAAGGGCTACACGGAGGACGGCCAGCAGGTCGCCCCCATCACCCAGATGTCCGGCACCTTCGAGCACGCCACGGGCCAGGATCCGTTCGCCCTGCCCAAGTCGTGGGTGAAGTCGGAGAAGATCATCGACGGCAGCACGCCGATGAACTTCGTCACCAACAACGACATCATCGGCGGCAACTCCGGCTCGCCCGTGGTGAACAAGAACCACGAGATCGTCGGCCTGGTGTTCGACGGCAACATCCAGTCGCTGGGCGGTGAGTACGGCTTCGACGAGTCCGTGAACCGCACGGTGGCCGTGCACTCGGACGCCATCATCGAGGCGCTCCAGAAGGTGTACGGCGCCAACCGCGTCCTGGAGGAGCTGCGCCCCGGGAGCACCAAGGTGGCGCCGGTGAAGGCGAGCCCGGCGGGGTAGTCTTCCCACCGGCTTCTTGAAGCACCCGAGAGGCTGTCCGGTTCACACCGGGCAGCCTCTTCGTTCATCCGCACCCCCTTGCCCGGACCCCCCATTGCGCCTCCACCCTGCCCTGTTCGCCGTGACGACCACCGCCGCGCTCGGGCTGACCGCCTGCGCCGCGAGGCGCCCTCCGGAGGCGCCCCCCGCCCCCGTCCAGGACGTGGTCTCCACCGTGGACGTGGATCACTTCTGGGAGGCCTACGACGCCGTCCGGAGCACGACCGCGCCGGCCGAACAGCTCGCCCGCTTCCAGGCGCTCTACGTGGATCGGGGCTCGCCGGGGCTGCACAGCTTCATGCGCGCGAAGCGCTACACGGCGCAGGGCTACGTGGACGCCATCCGTGACCACCCCCGGTTCTGGGAGTCCGTGCGTCCCCTGACGGCGCTCGCCAGGGAAGACGCGGCCCGCGTGGCCCCCGTGCTGGAGCGCTTCCGCGCCCTCTACCCCCGGCTTGGCACCGCGGAGGTGTACTTCACCGTGGGCGCGCTCCGCTCGAGTGGCACCGCGCTGGACGGCCGGGTGCTCCTGGGCGCGGAGCTGGCCACCGGCGACGCCCGGGTGGACGTCTCCGAGCTCCCGCCCAAGCTGCGCGAGGCGCTGGGCACCTACTTCCAGAGCCGGCCCCATGAAGGCCTGGACCTGCTCATCGCCCACGAGGCCGTGCACACGCGCCAGAAGGTCCCCTCGGACGTGCTGGTGGACTGGGTCGTCTACGAGGGCGTGGCGGACTTCGTGGCCGAGCAGGTCACCGGCCGGCTGCCCGCGCTGGCCTACGTCACCTATGGCCCTCAGCACGACGCGGAGCTGCGCGAGCGCTTCCGGGAGGCCCAGGACGCGACGACCTTCGAACCCTGGCTCTGGTCAGGCCCGGGCAACGCGGACGGCGTGGCGGACCTGGGCTATTACGTGGGCTACGCCATCGCCCGCGCCTACCATGCGAAGGCCCCGGACAAGCAGGCGGCGCTCCAGCGGATGATTGAACTGGACTACGCGGACACCGCCGCGGTGAAGAGCTTCGTCAGGGAGAGCGGCTACCTGCGGTGATGCCGGGGACGGGAGCATCCATGGACGACGCGCGTGCGGAGCAGTTCATGCGGGACGGGTTCCTGCGCATCGACGGGGCCTTCCCCCGGGAGCTCGCGGACGAGGCGCGGGCCGTCCTCTGGCGGGACACCGGGTGTGATCCGGACCGGCCCTCCACCTGGGCCCGGCCCGTCATCCGCCTGGGCATGTACACCCAGCGGCCCTTCGTGGACGCCGCGAACACGCCCGTGCTGCATGCGGCCTGCGACGCGCTCGTGGGCGCCGGGCGGTGGCTGCCGCTGAAGGCCATGGGCACGTTCCCCGTGCGCTTCCCTTCCCGGGAGGATCCAGGCGACACGGGATGGCACATCGACATGGGGTTCGATTTCGACAAGCCGGACTTCATGGAGTGGCGCGCCAACGTCGCCTCGAAGGGCCGGGCGCTGCTCATGCTCTTCCTCTTCTCCGACGTGGGCGAGGACGACGCGCCCACCCGCATCCGCGTGGGCTCGCACCAGGACGTCGCGCGGCTGCTGGGGCCCGCCGGTGAAGCGGGCCTCACGCTGCGCCAACTGGCGGCGAACGGCTTCGAGGAGTCCGCCTACCGGCGGGAGGTCCTGGCCATGGGCGAGGCGGGCACCGTCTACCTGTGCCACCCCTTCCTCGTGCACTCGGCGCAGGCCCACCGGGGGACGCGGCCGCGCTTCATGGCGCAGCCTCCGCTCCTGCCCCGGGAGCCGCTGAGCCTGGCCCGGCTCCCAGAGGATACGTCGCCGGTGGAGGAGTCCATCCGGCGCGCGGTGACTTGAGGCGCTACGGCGTCACTCCCACTCGATGGTGGCGGGCGGCTTGGAGGAGATGTCGTAGACGACGCGGTTGATGCCGCGGACCTCGTTGGTGATGCGCGAGGAGATCTTCTCCAGCAGCGGGAACGGCAGGCGCGCCCAGTCCGCCGTCATGCCGTCCACGCTGGTGACGGCGCGCAGCACGCAGGTGGACTCGTAGGTGCGCTCGTCGCCCATCACGCCCACGCTCTGCACCGGCAGCAGGACGGCGAAGGCCTGCCAGACCTCCTTGTACATGCCGGCCTTGTGGATCTCCTCCTGCACGATGGCGTCCGCGCGGCGCACCAGGTCCAGGCGCTTCTCCGTCACCTCGCCCAGCACGCGGATGGCCAGGCCCGGGCCCGGGAAGGGCTGGCGGGAGACCATCTCGTCCGGCAGGCCCAGCTCGCGGCCCAGGGCGCGGACCTCGTCCTTGAAGAGCTCGCGCAGGGGCTCCACCAGCTTGAGCTTCATCTGCTCCGGCAGGCCGCCCACGTTGTGGTGGCTCTTGATGGTGACGGACGGGCCCTTCCACGACACGGACTCGATGACGTCCGGGTACAGCGTGCCCTGCGCCAGGAAGCCCGCGTCCTGCACGTCGCGCGAGGCCTCCTCGAACACGGCGATGAACTCCCGGCCGATGATCTTCCGCTTCTGCTCCGGATCCGTCACGCCGGCCAGCTTCGACAGGAAGCGCTCCCGCGCATCCACCGTCTTCAGCGGCACGTGGAAGCGGTCCACGAAGAGCGCCTCCACCTGCGCCCGCTCGTTCTGACGCAGCACGCCATTGTCCACGAAGATGCACTGGAGCCGCGGCCCGATGGCCCGGTGCAGCAAGAGCGCCGCCACGGAGCTGTCCACGCCGCCGGAGAGGCCGCAGATGACGCGGCCCTCGTCGCCCACCTGCTTGCGGATGCTCTCCACGGCCTCGTCGATGAAGCCCTTCATCGTCCACGACCCGGTGACCTTGCAGTCGTTGAAGAGGAAGGCGCGCAGCATGGCCTTGCCCTGCGGCGTGTGGACCACCTCCGGGTGGAACTGGAAGCCGTACCAGGGGTTCGTCGCGTGGGCCGCCGCCGCGAAGGGCGAGTTGCCGCTGCGGCCAATGGCCTCGAAGCCCGGCGGGAGCATGTCCACCCGGTCGCCGTGGCTCATCCACACCTGCACCTGGTCGCCCGGGCGGAACTCCGCGAAGGGGCCCCGCGCGGAGAGCACCTCCACCGCCGCGCTGCCGAACTCGCGGTGGGCGCTCCGGTCGATGCGGCCGCCCAGGAGCTTGGAGATCAGTTGGAGGCCGTAGCAGATGCCCAGCACGGGGACGCCTGCTTCGAAGACGTAGGGGTCGCAGCGCGGGGAGCCGGGCGCCTCCACGGACGCCGGCCCGCCGGAGAGGATGATGCCCTTCGGGGCGAACTGCCGGATGTCGGCGGCGGGGAGGTCCGGGCGATGGATCTCGCAGTACACGCCCAGCTCGCGCACCCGGCGGGCGATGAGCTGGGTGTACTGGCTCCCGAAATCAAGGATCAGGATCTTCTCGGAGTGCAGGTCCACCGGCGATTCTCCCAGGGGGCGTCGTTGACGGGTGGGGGCCCTTATCGCTACAAACTTCGGGAAATCAACGCTGAAAGGCCGTCAATTGTTCGTGCGCCGCCTGTCCGCTTCCACTGCAGCAGCCATGCTCCTCCTGTCCTCCGCGGGGTGCGTGAAGGAGATCACCTCCGACGAGCGTCTGGAGCGTGACACCCGCAGCGTCGCGGTGAAGGACGCCCCCGGGGTCGACGCGCTGTCCAAGCTCACCTGCGACGACACCTCCGCGCCCCTCAACAAGGCGCGCGACGTGAACCGCCCGGAGTCCGACCGGCTGGTGGACTACGTCAACCTGTACTCGTCCCTGAAGGACCGGACCCACACCTTCGAGGAGGCCATGGCCCGCAACCCGGACCTGAGCTACCGCGAGGGCAGCCAGAACCTGGTCAACGCCAAGGACACCTGCATCCAGCAGACCGCGGACATCCGGGTGGAGTTCGAGACCTACCTGCGCGAGCTGGTGGAGGTGCCCACGGTGCAGGAGATCAAGGGCGGCAACACCGTCACGGTGGCCCGCCTGGACTTCAGCACCCTGAAGAAGGCCATCGAGACGCTGGATCCGGACGACCGCGAGTCGCTCCTCCAGCGCGTGAACGCGGCGGAGAAGCGCGTGTCCACCACCGCTGCTCCCGCCGAGGACTCGTCCAGCGGCAGCACCGGCGGCAAGCGCCGCGGCAAGTAGCCCTGGCTTCCCTCCCCCGGCTCGGCTGACCGGGGGAGTCGCACCGCCCCGAGGCCCCCCTCGAGGGAGAGGCCCGGGGCGAGCCGGCGGCCCTACTCCATCCGGTAGTTGGGCGCTTCCTCGGTGATGATGACGTCGTGCACGTGGCTCTCCTTGAGCCCGGCGGACGTGATGCGGACGAAGTTGGCCTTCGTGCGCAGCTCCTCGATGGTGGCGCACCCCACGTAGCCCATGCCGCTGCGGATGCCGCCCAGCATCTGGTGCACGTTCATGGAGAGCGTGCCCTTGTACGGGACGCGGCCCTCGATGCCCTCCGGCACCAGCTTCACGGCCTCCACGTCGGACTGGAAGTAGCGGTCCTTGGCGCCCTGCTTCATGGCGCCCAGGCTGCCCATGCCGCGGTAGCTCTTGTAGCTGCGGCCCTGGTACAGGATGACGTCGCCGGGCGCTTCTTCCGTGCCGGCGAACAGCGAGCCGATCATCACGGAGCTGGCGCCCGCGGCGAGCGCCTTCACGATGTCGCCCGAGTACTTGATGCCGCCGTCGGAGATGATGGGGATGCCGTGCTTGTCCGCCTCGCGGGAGCAGTCATCCACCGCCGTCACCTGGGGCACGCCCACGCCGGCCACCACGCGGGTGGTGCAGATGGAGCCCGGGCCAATGCCCACCTTCACCGCGTCCACGCCCGCTTCAATCAGGGCGCGCGTGCCCTCTGCGGTGGCGACGTTGCCGGCGATGAGCTCGAAGCCCTTGAAGTTCTTGCGCGTGTCGCGCACGCCCTCGATGACGCCCTTCGAGTGGCCGTGCGCGGTGTCCACCACGATGACGTCCACGCCGGCCTTCACCAGCGCGTCGATGCGGGCCTCGCGGTCCGCGGACACGCCCACGGCGGCGGCGCAGAGCAGGCGGCCCTTCGCGTCCTTGGCGGCGTACGGGTGGGTGCGGCGCTTCTCGATGTCCTTGATGGTGATGAGGCCCTTGAGCTCGTAGGCCTCGTTGACGACGAGGAGCTTCTCGATGCGGTGCTCGTGCAGGAGCTTCTGGGCGTCGTCCTGGGTGATGCCCTCGCGGCCGGTGACGAGCTTCGTCGTCATCACGTCCTCGACCTTCTGGGAGAAGTTCTTCTCGAAGCGCACGTCGCGGCTGGTGAGGATGCCCACCAGGCGCTTGCCCTGCACCACGGGCACGCCGGAGACGCCGTGCTGCTTCATCACCTCCAGCGCGCGGGAGAGCGGCGCCTTCGGGTCGATGGTGATGGGGTCCACCACCATGCCGCTCTCGAACTTCTTGACCTTGAGGACCTCCAGGGCCTGCTGCTCGGGCGTCATGTTCTTGTGGATGACGCCGATGCCGCCTTCCTGCGCCATGGCGATGGCGGTGCGCGCCTCCGTCACGGTGTCCATGGCGGCGGACAGCAGGGGCACGTTCAGGCGGATGTTGCGGGTCAGGCGGGTGGTGAGGTCGGCATCACGCGGGGTGACGGCGCTCTCACCCGGCAGCAGGAGCACGTCGTCGAAGGTGAGGGCCAGCCGGATATCGGGGTTCAACATGGGGGCTCCCGGAGGCCCCGCGGGGCACCAGCGCCCGGCGGGTGCGTGTCCATACGGTTTGCGCGGCTGCCGCGCAATGGAAGAAGGTTTTTTGCCGCCCGTTCCCTGGCACTTCGGGTGATACTCGGCGTCCCACACTCACCCCTTGGGACTGGGACGGGGCCTTGGCGGATTTGAATCAAGCGGGGGCGGTCGGGCTGGTGGTGAAGCTTCCGTTCGCCACCCCCGAGGAGTTCCTCGCGAAATACGGGGGCAACATCACCCGGGGCGGCATCTATTTGCGCGCCAAGGCCGTGCGCCCCCCTGGCACGGCTGTCACCCTGGACCTCCGCCTGGCGAGCGGCGACCGGCTGCTCTACACGGCGGCGATCGTCCACTTCGTCACCGGGCAGCAGGGCCAGGGCATCTCCGGCATGGGCCTGAAGTTCGGGGAGGCGGACCCGGCGACGCGCCGGTTCCTGGACGCGGCGGTGGCCATCCTGCCGCACGCCCAGTCTGACGTGCCGCCCCTGCCCCACGGCGTGGGCCCGGCGGATTTCACGGTCCCCGCCGCTGCCGCCGCCCCTTCCCTGCCCCCGGCCGCGGTCGCGGAGCCGGGCGCCACGCCCCGGGCGGAGGCGCCGGCCGCTCCGCCCGCCCCCGCCCTGGAGATGGTGACGGACGCCGCGCTGGAGCTGGGCACGGAGGAGCCGCCCCGGACGGGGCCTGTCATCGGCATCGACCTGGGGACGACGAACTCGTGCGCCGCGTTCGTGCGGAACAACAAGCCCGGGGTGCTGCACAGCCGCGAGGGCCACAACACGGTGCCCTCCATCCTCGCGTTCAACCAGCGCGGCAAGCTGGTGGTGGGCCACCCCGCGAAGGGGCAGATGCTCACCAACCCGCGCCAGACGGTGTATGGCGCCAAGCGGCTGGTGGGCCGGCCCTACGCGTCACCCATCGTGGGGCAGATCAAGGGCCGCTTCCACTACGAGATCGCCGCGGGCCAGAACGGTGAAGCGGCGGTGCGCCTGGGTGACCGCATCTATTCGCTCCAGCAGATCTCCGCGCTGATCCTCCGCGAGGTGCGCGAGGTGGCGCAGAACCAGCTGGGCCAGCCCATCTCCCGGGCGGTCATCACGGTGCCCGCCTACTACAACGACAACCAGCGGCACGCGGTGCGCGAGGCGGGCAAGCTCGCGGGCCTGTACGTGGAGCGCATCCTCAACGAGCCCACGGCGGCGGCGCTGGCGTACGGCTACGGCAAGAAGCTCAACCAGCGCGTGCTGGTGTACGACCTGGGCGGTGGCACGTTCGACGCGTCGGTGCTGGAGCTGCACGACACGGTCTACGAGGTCATCTCCACCGGCGGCGACACGTTCCTGGGCGGCATCGACTTCGACAACGCCATCGTGGAGTACCTCCTGGAGGAGTTCCAGCGGCAGACGGGCCGCGCCTTCCAGGGGGACCGGGTGGCCCTGCAGCGCATCAACGACGCGGCGGAGCGGGCCAAGTGCGCCCTGTCCGAGCGCTCGGAGATGCGGGTGCACGTGGCCTTCATCACGATGATCGACAACAAGCCGTATGACCTGGACGTCACGCTCACGCGGCAGAAGTTGATCGCGCTGACGGAGGGCCTGGTGGACCGCACGGTCCAGGTCTGCGACGAGGTGCTGCAAGCCAAGGGGCTGAAGCCGCAGGACATCGACGAGGTGATCCTCGTCGGCGGGCAGAGCCGCTTCCCGCTGGTGCACGAGAAGATCACGAAGTTCTTCGGGCGGCCGCCCAGCAAGGGCGTGCACCCGGACGAGGCCGTGGCGCTCGGCGCGGCGCTGCTGGCGCACAGCCTGGGGCAGGTGGAAGGCGTGGTGCTCATCGACGTGCTGCCCATGGCCATTGGCGTGGCGCTGCCGGGTGGGCGCTTCAAGCCGGTCCTGGAGCGCAACGTGTCGCTGCCGGCCGCGAAGAGCTACACGCTCTCCACGCATCGGGACGGGCAGACGGAGCTGGAGCTCACCGTCTTCCAGGGCGACTCCGAGCGCGCGCAGGACAACGAGTACCTGGGCACGCTGCGGCTCGCGGGCCTGCCGAAGAAGCCTCGCGGCGCGGTGCAGGTGACGGTGACCTTCGAGGTGAACAACGAGTCGCTGCTGAAGGTGACGGCCCGGGAGGGCACCACGGGGCGCGAGGTGGTGAGCACGTTCACCACTCGCGACACGCCGGAGGCGGTGAAGGCGCGGCTGGCGCAGGAGGAGGCCGCTTCGGCTCCGGTGCCTCCGGTGGTGACGCCGGGGGGCGCGCCCCCGGGACGCAAGGCCGCGGTGTCCGCGCCGGTCGTTCCGGAGGCCGCGCCGGATGCGGCCGTCGTGTCCAGGCAGAAAGGTTTCATGGGGTGGTTGAAGGGGCTGTTCGGCCGCGCGTGATGGCGTGGCGGGTCCCTGCTTCGCGAGCAGGCTTGCGTCAAAGACTCCCGTGTTTCATCACCGGGAGTCCCTCGGGACAGAGCATCCAGGCTGCTATGAAGTGTCGCCGTTGTTTCGACACATGGATGGCCACCCGTGCACGACCTTTCGCGAACCCTCCCCGGTGTCCTGCTGAAGCTTGTCCAAGGGCCTTCCGCACGCGCGCCGCTCTACACGTTCCTGGGTGAGACCGACGGCGAGGAGACCGTCTGGAGCGCGTTGGACCTGGACGTGCGCGCGCGGCGGATCGCGGCGGCGCTGCGCGAGCGGGGCGCGGTGGGCGAGCGCGTGTTGCTGCTGTACCCGCCGGGGCTGGACTACATCGCGGGCTTCTTCGGCTGTCTGTACGCGGGCGCGGTGGCGGTGCCCGCGTATCCGCCGGCCCCGATGCGGATGGAGCGCACCCTGCCCCGCCTGCGCGCCATCATCCAGGACGCGCGCGCGTCGGTGGTGCTCACCACGTCCGGCATCCTGGAGTTGGCGGACTTCGTCTTCGCGCAGGCGCCGGACTTCCGCGCGCTGCACTGGATGGCGACGGACACGCTCGCGGAAGGCGGCGAGCGGGACTGGGTGGCGCCGGAGGGGCTGGGCGCGGAGTCGCTCGCGTTTCTTCAGTACACGTCCGGGAGCACGGGCACTCCGAAGGGCGTGATGCTCACGCATGGCAATCTGTTGCACAACCTGTCGTTGATCCACGGCGCCTTCGGGGCGCGGACGGACAGCGTGGGGGTCATCTGGCTGCCGCCGTACCACGACATGGGGCTCATCGGCGGCATCCTGGAGCCGCTGTTCGGCGGGTTCCCGGTGGCGCTGATGTCGCCGATGGCGTTCCTCAAGCGGCCCATGGCCTGGCTGGAGGCGGTGTCGCGTTTCGGGGGCACCATCAGCGGCGGGCCGAACTTCGCGTTCGACCTGTGCGTGAGGAAGAGCACGCCGGAGCAGCGGCGGGCGTTGGACCTGAGCCGGTGGGAGGTGGCCTTCTGCGGCGCGGAGCCGATCCGCCCGGAGACGCTGGAGCGCTTCGTGGAGGCCTTCGGCCCGAGCGGCTTCCGGCGCGAGGCGTTCTATCCATGCTACGGCCTGGCGGAGGGCACGCTCATCGTCTCCGGAGGCGAGAAGCCGGCGCCGCCGGTGTCGCTGACGCTGTCGGGCGCGGCGCTGGAGCGGCACCGCGCCGAGGAAGTGGACGCGGCGGAGCCCGGGGCCCGGACCCTGGTGGGCTGTGGCCGGACGCTGGCGGAGCAGCGGATCGCCATCGTGGATCCGGAGACGCTGGAGCGCCGCGCCCCCGGTGCGGTGGGTGAGATCTGGGTGTCGGGGGCGAGCGTGGCCCAGGGGTATTGGGGCCGGGAGGATGCGACGCGCGAGACGTTCCAGGCGCGCATCGCGGGTGAGGACGGCGGGCCGTACCTGCGCACGGGGGACCTGGGGTTCCTGCGGCCGGACGGTGAGCTGTACGTCACGGGGCGGCGCAAGGACCTCATCATCCTGCGCGGGCGCAACCACTATCCACAGGACCTGGAGGCGACGGTGGAGGCGGCGCACCCGGCGCTGCGGCCCGGGGGCGGCGCGGTGTTCTCGGTGGAGGTGGCGGGCGAGGAGCGCGCGGTGGTGGTGCAGGAGGTCGACGTGCGGCGGCTGGGGGGGCTGCGCGAGCAGCTCGCGGCGGCGGACGCGGCGGTGGGAGTCATCCGTCAGCGGTTGGCGGAGTCGCATGAGGTGCAGGCGCAGGCCGTGGTGCTCATCGAGCCGGGCAGCCTGCCGAAGACTTCGAGCGGCAAGGTGCAGCGGCATGCGTGCCGCGCGGCGTTCCTCGCGGGCACGTTGCAGGAGGTGACGGCGTGGCGGCAGGAGGTACCTGTGAGCGCGGATCCGACGTCGGGAACGCCCCTTCCATCGGCTGCGGCGTCGGAGGGGCCCCTTCGTTCGGCTGCCAGCGTTGCCGCTGGCGCTCAGCCCGAAGCGCCTGAGGCGCTGACCTCGAGGCCGGACGCGGAGGCGCTGGTGGCCTGGCTGCGCGACACCGTGGCCCGGCACGTGCGCGTGGGGCGTGAGGAGATCGACGTCGATGCTCCGGTGACGCGCTACGGGTTGGACTCGCTGGGCGCGGTGGAGCTGGCCCATGCGGTGAGCACGGGGACGGGGCTGACGGTGCCCATGGAGTGGCTCCTCCAGGGGCCGAGCATCACGTCCTTCGCGCGGCAGTTGGTCTCGCTCCGGGAGGCGTCGGGTCCCGCGGCCAGCGCGCTGCGTCGCAGGGATGTGAGCGGTGACCGGGCGGTGTCCTTCGCGCAGGCGAGGCTGTGGTTCCTGGACCGGTACGCGCCGGGTGACGTGACCTACAACCTCCCCGCCGCCGTGCGCCTGGAGGGCGACCTGGAGGTGGCCGCGCTGGAGGGCAGCCTCCAGGCCCTCGCGGCGCGCCATGACTCGCTGAGGACGTCCTTCCGCGAGAGGGATGGACGGCCGCTGCAGGTCATCTCCCGGGACGCCGTGCTGCCGCTGGCGCGCGTGTCGCTGGAGTCCCTGCCGCTGGAAGACCGTGAGGCGGAAGCATCCCGCCTCACGCACGATGAGGCCCGCCGCCCCTTCGAGCTCACGCGAGGGCCGCTGGTGCGCGCTACGTTGCTGACGCTCGATGCGCGCACGCACGTGCTGGTGCTCGTGATTCACCATGCCGTGTCGGACGGCACGTCGATGGCCGTGCTGGTGCGCGAGGTCTCCGCGCTCTACGCGGCGCTGCGCGAGGGCCGGCCATCGCCGCTGCCCACGCTGCCGTTGGGGTACGCCGATTACGCGGAGTGGCAGCGGGAATTGCTGAACGGGACCGCGCTGGCGTCCCAGCTGGATTACTGGCGCCGGCAGCTCGCGGGCGCTCCCCGGCTGCTGGAGCTGGCGACGGACCGGCCCCGCCCCGCCGAGCGTGGGACGCAGGGGGCCCGGGTGCCGGTGGTGCTGGACGCCTCACTGGCCGACGCGGTGCGGGCGCTGGCGGTGCGTGAGGGCGTCACGCCCTTCATGGTGCTGCTGGCCGGCTTCCAGGCGGTGCTCGCTCGCCGGTCGGGACAGGACGACGTCAGCGTGGGCACGGCCATCGCGGGCCGGGGCCGCGCGGAGCTCCAGGGCCTGGTGGGCTTCTTCGTCAACACGCTGGTGATGCGCACGCGGCTGTCCGGCGCTCCCACCTTCCGGGAGCTGCTGGGCCGGGTGCGCGCGACGGCCATGGGCGCGTACGCGCACCAGGACGTGCCCTTCGAGAAGCTGGTGGAAGCGCTCCAGCCCACGCGCGAGCGCGGGCACACGCCCCTCTTCCAGGTGATGTTCATCCTCCAGGGCGCACAGGTGGGGGCTCCGGTGCTGCCGGGTCTCCAGTCGCGGCTCGTGGACGTGCACACCGGCACGGCGATGTTCGACCTGACGCTCTCGCTCTCCGGATCCGCCCGAGGCTTCGAGGGCTGGCTGGAGTACGCCACCGAGCTCTTCGATGCGAACACCGTGGCCCGCATCGCCGGCCATCTGCGCGTGCTGCTGGAGGCCGCCGTCGCGGATCCCTCGCGCACGGTGGATGCGCTGCCGTGGCTGGAGGCCGCGGAGGCGGAGCACCTGCTCGCGTTGTCTCGCGGGCCTGACGTCGAGTTCCCATCGGACGCGACGGTCTCGTCTCGCTTCGCGGCGCAGGTGGCCCGGACTCCGGACGCCGTGGCGCTCGTCGCCGGAGACGAGCGGCTGACGTACCGGGCACTGCGGGCTCGGGTCCGGGCCCTGGCGCATACGCTGCGGCAGCGCGGCGTGGGCCCTGAGTCGGTCGTGGGCCTGTGCGTGGATCGCTCGGTGGAGCTGGCGGTGGGGATGCTCGGGATCCTGGAGGCGGGGGCGGCCTACCTGCCGTTGGATCCGGCGTACCCGGCGCAGCGGCTCGCCGCGATGTGGGAGGACTCGGGGGCGAAGGTCCTGGTGGGGCCCCGCCGCCTGGAGGACGTCATCACAGTGCCGGCCGAGCGCCGGCTCTTCCTCGACGACGTGGACGCTTCCGTGGGTGCGGACTTCGTGCGGTCCGCGAGCGATGCGCGGACGCTCGCCTACGTGCTCTACACGTCGGGTTCGACGGGGCGGCCCAAGGGCGTGGGCGTGCCGCACCGGACGGTGATGAACTTCTTCCGCGCGATGGACGCGCACGTCTCGCCCATCCCCGGCACGTGGCTGGCGATGACGAGCATCTCCTTCGACATCTCCGTGCTGGAGCTGCTCTGGTCCTGGACGCGCGGCTTCCAGGTGGTGCTCGCGCCCACGGGCCTGGAGCCCGCCGCGTTCGCGGACCTGCTGGAGCGCCATGCCGTCACCCACTTCCAGTGCACGCCGTCGTACGCCCGCGCGCTCGTGGAGGAGCCTCGCGCGCTGCGTGCGCTGGGCGGGCTGCGCCAGTTGCTCGTGGGCGGCGAAGCGCTTCCGGGGCACCTGGCCGCGCGGCTGCGGGCGCATGTCCCCGCCTTGCTCAACCTGTACGGCCCCACCGAGACGACCGTGTGGTCGTCCATGCATCGCGTGGACTCGGACACGTCCGGTACGGTGTCGCTGGGCCGGCCGTTGGCGAACACGGGCCTGCACGTCTTGGATGCGCAGCTGCGGCCGGTGCCGGTCGGTGTCCCTGGCGAGCTGTTCATCGGCGGCGAGGGCGTGGTGCGCGGCTACCTGGGCCGGCCGGACCTGACGGCGGAGCGCTTCGTGCCGGATGCGTTCCGTGACACGCCGGGCGCGCGGCAGTACCGCACGGGCGACCGCGTGCGCTGGCTCGCGGACGGGACGCTGGAGTTCCTGGGCCGCGTCGACCACCAGGTGAAGCTGCGCGGCTTCCGCATCGAAACGGGTGAGATCGAAGCCGCGCTCCGCGCGCACCCCGGCGTCCGTGAGGCCGTGGCCACCGTGCGCGAGGACGTGCCTGGTGAGCCGCGCCTCGTGGCGTATGTCGTCCCTGCCTTCGTGGAGGCGGATGCCCTGCGCGAGCACCTGCGCTCGCGCCTCCCCGGGTTCATGGTGCCCTCGGCGTTCGTCGGCCTGGACGCCCTGCCCCTCACGCCCAACGGCAAGGTGGACCGCGGCGCCCTGCCTGCCCCCACGGTCATCCCGGCCGCCAGCGAGGACGCTGGACCCCTGACGCCGGTCCAGGAGCAGTTGGCCGCGCTGTTCCAGGACGTGCTGCACGTGGAGCGCGTGGGCGCGCACGATGACTTCTTCGCGCTCGGGGGGCATTCGCTGCTGGCCACCCAGCTTGTCACCCGCGTGGCGTCCCGCTTCGGCGTGGACCTGCCCGTGCGCGCGCTGTTCGACGCGCCCACCGTGGCGCGGCTCGCGGAGCGCATCGAGGCGCTCCCCTTCCGGCGCCCCACCGAGCCCATCCCCGCCGTGTCCCGCGACGGGGCGCTGCCGCTGTCGTTCGCGCAGCAGCGCATGTGGTTCCTGGACCGGCTGGAGCCCGGTCAGGCGCTCTACAACATCCCCCTGGCCCTGCGGCTCTCCGGCCCGCTGGACGTGGAGGTGCTGCGGCGCACGTTCGCGGAGGTGGTCCGGCGACACGAACCGCTGCGCACCACGTTCGAGGAGCGCGACGGTCAACCGCTCCAGCGCATCCATGCGCCGCCGGTGGAGTGGTCCCTTCCAGTGGAGACGCTCCCCGAAGGCGCGGAGCGCGACGCCACGCTGCACCAGCGGATGCGCGAGGACGCGACCTGGCCGTTCGACTTGAGCACCGGCCCGCTGCTGCGCACGCGGCTGCTCCGGCTGGCCCCGAATGAGCACGTGCTGCTTCTGTGCATGCACCACATCGTCACGGACGGCTGGTCCATGGGCGTGCTGGTGGATGAGGTGGCGCGGCTCTACCCGGCGTTCCTGGAGGGCCAGACGTCGCCGCTTCCGGCGCTGGAGGTGCAGGCCGCGGACTTCGCCGCATGGCAGCACCAGCAGGAGGCGTCCGAGCCAGCCCGGGAGCAGCTGGAAGCGCTGCGCGAGTCCCTGAAGGACGTGCCCGTGCTCACCCTCCCCGCGGAGCAGGGGCTGCCCGGGACGCGGTCCACGCGCGGGGGCAGCCATGTCTTCACGCTGCCCGCGTCCCTGGTGCGGTCGCTGGAACAGGTGGGCCGTGACCGCGACGCCACGCTGTTCATGGTGCTGATGGCCGGGTACCAGGCCGTGCTGTCGCGCTACTCCGGGCAGGAGGACTTCGCCGTGGGCACGCCCGTGGCCCACCGCACCCGGCCGGAGCTGGAGCCCCTCATCGGCGTGTTCCTCAACACGCTGGTGCTGCGCGCGCGCCTGGAGGGCGCGCCCCGCTTCTCGGAGCTCCTGGACCGCGTGCGCGAGTCCTCCCTGGCCGCGTTCGCGCACCAGGACGTGCCCTACGAGAAGCTCGTGGAGGCGGTGGCGCAGGCGCGCGGCGGCGACCGCGCGTCGCTGTTCCAGGTGATGTTCGTGCTCCAGAACGCGCCGCTGTCCACGCCCGCCCTGCCCGGCGTCCGCGTGGAGCGGCTGCCCACCTCCACGGAGACGGCGCGCTTCGACCTCATCCTGTCGCTCACTCCCGGGGATGACGGGCTGGAGGGCGCGCTCGAATACAGCCGCGACCTCTTCTCCGACGATGCGGCGGCGCGCTTCGCCACCCACTTCCGGATCCTGCTGGAGGCCGTGGTTCGCGACGCGGCGACGCCCGTGTGGCGGCTGCCCCTGATGGATGCGGCGGAGCGGGCGCAGGTGCTCCATGTCTTCGGCGCGCCGGACCTCCGGCCGTTGCGTGAGCCGCCCCTCCTGGAGTGCTTCGAGGCACAGGTCCAGCGGGCTCCGGACGCCGTGGCCGTGGAGCATGAAGGCCGGACGCTGACGTATGCGCAGCTGGATGCGCGCGCGAACCAGCTGGCCCGGCATCTGCTGGCGCGGGGCCTCCAACTCGAGGGCCGCGTGGGCCTGTGCCTGGAGCGCGGGCTGGACCTCATCGTGGGCATGCTCGGCGTCGTCAAGGCGGGCGGCTGCTACGTGCCTTTGGATCCGGCCTATCCGGCGTCGAGGCTGGCGTTCATGTTCCAGGACGCGGGGCTGTCGCTGGTGGTGACGGAGCGCTCGCTGCCTTCGGCCGTCCAGGACATGTCCTGGCCCACGGTGAGCCTGGAGGCGGACCGGGACGCGATTTCACGCCACGACACGGCCGCTCCCGGGGTGAGGCTGCTGCCCGAGCAGTGGGTCTACGTGCTCTACACGTCGGGCTCCACGGGCACGCCCAAGGGCGTCGGTGTCTCGGCCGCGTCCATCGTCCACCTGCTGCGGGACACGAACTACGTGCGGCTGGGACCGGACGACCGCATGGTGCAGGGCGGGACCCCGTCGTTCGACATCGCCACCTTCGAGGTCTGGGGCGCGCTGCTCAATGGTGCCCGGCTGATCATCCTGCCGCGCGAGGTGACGCTGGCGCCGACGGAGCTGGCGCGCGCGCTGCGCGAGACGGGCGCCACCACGGCCATGTTCGCCACGGCGCTGGTCCACACGGTGGCGCGCGAGGTGCCCGACGCGTTCGCCACGATGCGCGTGGTCTTCTGCGCGGGCGAGGCCGCGAACGCGGATGCGATGCGCGCCGTGTTGCGCGCGGGGCCGCCGGGCCGGCTGGTGAACTTCTACGGCCCCACGGAGACCACCGTGGGGGCCACCACGCATGACCTCAACGATCTGCCGGAGCACGTGACGTCGGTGTCCATCGGCCGGCCGATGACGCGGGTCCAGGCGTACGTGCTGGATTCGCACGGGCAGCCCGTCCCGGTGGGCGTCCCCGGCGAGCTGTACCTGGGCGGAGACGGCGTCGGCCGGGGGTACCTGGGCCGGCCCGCGCTGACGGCGGAGCGCTTCGTGCCTTCCCCCTTCGGTGACGTGCCCGGCGCGCGGCTGTTCCGCACGGGCGACCGCGTGCGCTGGCGGGCGGACGGGACGCTGGACTTCCTGGGCCGCATGGACACGCAGGTGAAGCTGCGCGGCTTCCGCATCGAGTTGGGCGAGGTGGAGTCCCTTGTCCGGCAGCACCCGGCGGTGAAGGCCGCGGTGGCGGGCGTGCTCGATGATGGCACGGGCGATCCGCGCCTCGTGGCGTGGTACGTGCCGCGGACTCCGGTGGATGCGGCGGAGCTGCGTGCCTTCGTGGCCGAACGGCTGCCCGCGCCGCTGGTGCCCTCCGCGTTCGTGCCGCTGGACGCCCTGCCCCTCACCCCGAGCGGCAAGGTGGACCGCAAGGCGCTGCCCACGCCGGGGGCGGGCTCGGTCGCGATGGCGCCCGCGAAGCCGCAGCGGATGACGCCCTTCCAGCAGCGGGTCGCGGACCTGTTCCGCGAGGTCCTGCGCGTGCCCCGGGTCGGCGTGCACGATGACTTCTTCGCCCTGGGTGGCCACTCGCTGCTGGCCACGCGGCTGCTGTCCCGCGTGCGGTCCACGTTCCAGGTGGAGCTGCCCCTGCGCGGCCTCTTCGAGGGTGCCACCGTCGCGGACGTCACCGAGCAGGTGGAGGCCCAGCTCCTCACGCGCTCGGACCTTCCGCGCGTGCCGGCGCTCCGGAGGGTGGCCCGCGACGCGGACCTGCCCCTGTCCTTCGCGCAGCAGCGGCTTTGGGTGGTGGAGCAGCTCCAGCCCGGAGCCACGCCCTACGTCCTGGTGGGGGCCGTGCGGCTGGAGGGCCCGCTGGACGTGGAGGCCCTGCGCCGCGCGCTGGAGGTGCTCGTCGAACGCCATGAGGCGCTCCGCACCACGTTCGCGCTCAAGGGCCGCGAGCCGGTCCAGCTCATCCAACCCGCGCCCGTCTGGGCGCTGCCCGTGACGAACCTGGACCCCATTCCGCCCGGCGAACGCGAGGCCGAGGTTCACCGGCTGGCGCGCGAGGAGGCAGGCCGGCCGTTCGACCTGGGCGTGGGACCGCTGCTGCGCACGCGCCTGCTGCGGCTGTCGTCCTCGCACCACGTGTTGCTCCTGGGCATGCACCACGTCGTCTCCGACGGGTGGTCCCTGGGGGTGATGGTGCGGGAGGTGGCCACGGCCTACGCGGCGTTCGCTTCCGGCGCGGCACCGGCCCTGCCCGCCCTGCCCGTGCAGTACGCGGACTTCGCGGCGTGGCAGCGCGGCTGGCTCCAGGGCGACGTGCTCGCGGACGAGGTGGCCTGGTGGAAGGAGCAGCTGGCGGGTGCGCCCCGGGTCCTGGACCTGCCCACCGACAAGCCGCGCCCCACGACGCGTTCACCGCACGGCGCGCTCCTGCCCGTGCATGTTCCGAGTGCGCTGACGGATCGCCTGGTGGGGATCGCCCGGCACGAGGGCGCTACGCCGTTCATGGCGCTGCTCGCCGTGTGGCAGGTGCTGCTGTCGCGGTACAGCCGGCAGGAGGACCTGCTCGTCGGCGCTCCCATCGCGGGGCGCACGCACGGCGACGTGGAGGGGCTGGTCGGCTTCTTCGTCAACACGCTGGTGCTGCGCGCGCGCATCGCCCCGGAGGCGTCGTTCCGCGCGCTGCTGGGCCAGGTCCGGGACACGACGCTCGCGGCCTATGAGCACCAGGACCTCCCCTTCGAGAAGCTGGTGGAGGAGCTCCAGGTGCCTCGCGACCTGGCGCGCACGCCGCTCGTGCAGGCCGTCTTCGCGCTGCAGAACGCGCCGGCCGGGGTGCTCGAAGCGCCGGGGCTGCGGATGGAGTTGCTGGAGGTGGACGCGGGCACGGCGCACTTCGACCTGGGCCTGCTCCTCACCGAGACGCCGGACGGCCTGCGCGGATCCGTCGAGTACAGCACCGACCTCTTTGAGCGCGACAGCATGGCCCGCCTCGCAGGCCACCTGCGTGTGCTGCTGGAGGCCGTTGTCTCCTCGCCGGACGCGCCGATCTCCGGGCTGCCCTGGCTCACGCCGGAGGAGCACCGGCAGGTGATCGTCGCGTGGAACGACACCGCCCTGCCCTACCCCTCCGACAGCACCGTCGCGGCGCGCTTCGAACTGCACGCCGCGCGGCAGCCGGACGCCATCGCGGTGGAGGATGGCGAGGAACGGCTGACGTATGCGCAGTTGGATGCCCGGGCCAACCAGCTCGCGCACCTGCTGCGAGCCCGGGGCGTGGGTCCGGACGTGCCGGTGGCGCTGTGCCTGGAGCGCTCCGTGGGCTTCGTGGTCGCGGTGCTCGGCATCCTCAAGGCGGGCGGCGCTTACGTGCCGCTGGATGCGTCGTATCCCGCGCAGCGGCTGAGCTTCATGCTGGAGGACGCCCGGCCGCACCTGCTCGTCACCACGCACGCGCTGCATGCACGGCTGCACCTCCCCGACGCGTCCCTGCCGTGCCTGTTCTTGGAGGAGCTGCCGCTCGATGGCCAGCCCACCACCGCGCCAAGGACGGGCGTGGGGCCGCGCAACCTGGCCTACGTCATCTTCACCTCCGGCAGCGGCGGACGGCCCAAGGGCGTGGGCATCGAGCATCGCGGGCTGCTGCGCCTGATGCACTCGGCGCCGTACACGCGCTATGGGGCTCGCGACACGGGGCTGCTCTTCGCGCCCGTGTCCTTCGATGGCTCCGTGCTGGAGCTGTGGACGCCGCTGCTGCACGGCGGCCGGCTCGTTGTCTTCCCGGGGCATGTGCCCGCCGGCGACATGGACACGCTGGCCCGCGTGGTGGAGCGCCACGGCGTCGCGTTCGTGCACCTGCCCTCGGGCCTCTTCTCGCAGTTGATGGAGCACCGTCCGGACATCCTCGGGCGGCTGCGGGAGCTGCATGCGGGCGGCGACATCGTCTCCGCGCCGCACGTGCGCAAGGCGGTGGAGGCACTGGGCATCCCCTTCACCAACGCCTACGGCCCCACCGAGTGCTCCGTCGTCGCCACCACTTTCACGGTGGAGCGGCCGGAGCAGGTGGGCCTGTCGGTGCCCATCGGCGCGCCGCTCGCCAACACGTCGGTGTACGTGCTGGACGCGCGGCTGCACCCGGTGCCCGTGGGCGTGCCGGGCGAGCTGTTCCTCGGCGGTGACGGCGTGGCGCGTGGCTACGTGTCGCGGCCGGACCTCACGGCGGAGCGCTTCGTCCCGGACGCGCAGGGTTCGACGCCCGGTGCCCGGCTGTACCGCACCGGAGATCTGGTCCGCTGGCGCCCGGACGGGACGCTAGAGTTCCTGGGGCGCGCCGACCACCAGGTGAAGGTGCGCGGCTTCCGCATCGAGCTGGCGGAGGTGGAGGCCGCCCTGCGCGACCTGCCCGAGGTGCAGGAGTCCGCGGTGGTGGTTCGCGAGGACGTGCCCGGGGACAAGCGGCTCGTCGCCTACGCGACGCCTCGCGCGGGGCGCGTGCTGGAGGCCCCGGCGATGCGCGCGGCGCTGCGGCAGCGGTTGCCGGAGTACATGGTGCCGTCGGTGTTCGTGGCGCTGGCCACCCTGCCCCTCAATCCCAGCGGCAAGGTCGACCGCAAGGCGCTGCCCGCGCCGGATGCCGCGACCACCGGACGCAGTGGCCGCTTCGTGGAGCCCTCGCATCCGCTGGAGCAGCGGCTGGCGCCCGTCTTCGCCCGCGAGCTGGGCACGGACCGCGTGGGCGCGCAGGACCACCTCTTCGAGGACCTGGGCGCCACGTCGCTGACCGTGGTGCGGCTGGCCGCGCGCCTGCGCGAGGAGCTCCAGCGCGAGGTGCCCGTGGTGTGGCTGTTCGAGCACCCCACGCTCGAGGGGCTCGTCCAGCGCCTGGAGCGCGAATCCCAGGGCTCGAACGCTTCCCCTCCGGTCTCCGCGTCGCCCGGCCATCGTCCTCGAGAGGTTCCGACGTCCGTTGCGTCCGGCGGCATCGCCATCATCGGCATGGCGGGACGCTTCCCGGGCGCGATGACAGTGGCGGACTTCTGGCGCAACCTGCGCGGGGGCGTGGAGTCCATCACCCGCTTCACGCCGGACGAGCTGGAGCACATGCCCGTCCTGCCGGAAGGGGTGGAGCTCTGGCACCACCCGGCCTTCGTGCCGGCCGCGGGCGTGCTCGACGGGGTGGACCGGTTCGACCCCGCGTTCTTCGACATGTCGCTGCGTGAGGCGCAGTTCACGGATCCGCAGCAGCGGCTCTTCCTCCAGACGGCGTGGGCCGCGCTGGAGGACGCGGGCATCGATCCGGACCGCTTCCCCGGCGCCATCTCGCTGTACGCGGGGGCCACGGGCTCCGGGTACACGGACGCCGTGCGCCAGGCGATGCCGCTGGACGCCGCGTCGTTCATGGAGCTGCACGGCACCGCCACCCATGAGAGCCTGGCGACGAAGACGTCCTTCAAGCTGGGGCTCACGGGCGAAAGCACGCTGCTCTACACCGCGTGCTCCACGGGCCTGGTGGCGGTGCACCTGGCCTGCCAGAGCCTGCGCACGGGCCAGTCCGACGTGGCGCTCGCGGGCGCGACGCGGCTGTCCCTGCCACAGCGCACGGGCTACGTGGCGCAGGAGGGGCTCATCTTCTCCGCGGACGGCCACTGCCGCGCGTTCGACGCGAAGGCCGGGGGCACGCTCGCGGGCAACGGCGTGGGCGCGGTGGTGCTCAAGCGGCTGGAGGATGCGCTGCGGGACGGTGACGCCATCTACGCCGTCATCCGGGGATCGGCGCTCAACAACGATGGGCGCAACAAGTCTGGCTTCACCGCACCCAGCGTGCAGGGACAGGCGGCCGTGGTCTCCCAGGCGCTGGCCAACGCGGGCGTCTCGCCGGAGGCGGTGGGCTACGTGGAGGCCCACGGCACCGCGACGCCGCTGGGCGATCCCATTGAAGTGGCGGCGCTGACGCGCGCGTACGGCCTTGGCGCCGAGCACCGGGGGCGCATCGCGCTGGCGTCGCTGAAGACGAACGTGGGCCACCTGGACACGGTCGCGGGGCTCGCGGGCCTGATGAAGGCCGCGCTGTCGCTCCACCACGGGGAGATTCCCCCCAGCCTCCACTTCGAGCGGCCCAACCCGCAGATCGACTTCGACGCGGGCCCGTTCTTCGTCAACACCACCTTGCGGCCGTGGCCCAGGGGCGAGACGCCCCGCTTCGCCGCGGTCAGCTCCTTCGGCATTGGCGGCACCAATGCCCACGCGATCCTCGAGGAAGCCCCCATGCGGCAGAGTGGTTCCACCACGCGGTCCCACCAACTCGTCGTGCTGTCCGCGCGCTCGCCGGAGGCATTGCAGGCGGCGGCGCGGCAGCTGGACGGGCACGTGGCGGAGGGCGTGGATGCACAGACGCTGGCGGACCTGGCCTTCACGCACGCCGTGGGCCGCAAGGCCTTCGAGTACCGCCAGGCGCTGGTGGTGAAGGACGCGGCGGACCTGACGCGCCAGCTGGGCAAGCCGGCGGCGGCGGTGAAGACGGAGAAGCGCGCGCCGCGCGTGGCGTTCGTGTTCTCCGGCCAGGGGGCGCAGCGCATCGGGATGGGGCGCGAGCTGGTGGAGGCGTCGCCCCGGTTCCGCGAGCACCTGGACGGGTGCCTCGCGCTGCTGGAGGCGCCGTTGCGGGCGCGGGTGTCGGCGCTGCTGTCTCCCGGGGCCGACGCGGAGATGGAGGCGAAGGCCGCCCTGGCGGACACGCGCGTGGCGCTGCCCGCGCTGTTCAGCGTGCAGGTGTCGCTGGCGCGGCTGTGGCAGGACCTGGGCGTGACGCCGTACGCGGTGCTGGGGCACAGCTTCGGGGAGTACGCGGCGGCGTGCGTCGCGGGCGTGCTGTCCCTGGAGGACGCGATGCACCTCACGGTGGCTCGCGGGGAGCTGATGCACCGCATGCCCCCCGGGGCGATGCTCGCGGTGGCGCTGCCCGTGGCGAGCGTCCAGCCGCTGCTGTCAGGCCGGCTGGAGCTGGCGGCCGTGAACGCACCGGACCGCTGCGTGGTGTCCGGGCCGGTGGAGGACGTGGAGCGGCTGGAGGCGGAGCTGAAGGCCCGGAAGGCCGGGGCCGTGCGCATGCCCGCGCCGCACGCGTTCCACTCGGCGGATGTGGAGCCGGTGATGGCGGAGCTGGCGCGGGTGGTGGGGACGCTGCGCCGGTCGGAGCCCTCGGTGCGGTATGTGTCCAGCCTCACGGGCACGGTGGCGCAGCCGGGGCAGTTGGCGGATCCGCGCTACTGGACCGAGCAGATGCGCAGGCCGGTGCACTTCACCCGCGCGGTGGAGACGCTCCAGGAGGAAGGCTGCGCGGTGCTGCTGGAGGTGGGCCCGGGGCAGGACGTGACGCCGCTGGTGCGCGCGAACCTGGCGCGGGAGGAGACCGGGCCTCGTGTCCGCGGGCTCGCTTCGCTGAGGGTGGGCGGGACGACGACGGAGCAGATGGGCTGGCTCCAGGCCGTGGGCGAGCTGTGGACGGCGGGTGTCGCCGTGGACTGGACCGCGCTCTACGCGCATGAGCAGCGCCTGCGGCTGCACCTGCCCACGTATGCCTTCCAGGAGAAGACCGTCTGGGTCGAGCCGAAGGGCCCGGCCTCGGGCCGCATCACGACGGCGACGCGGTCCGCGGTGGAGGTGTCCGCGCCAGGGACTGGTGCGGGGCCCGCTGTGTCCCCGGGCGCGAGCCTTGGAGGTGGCGGTGGGGCTGGCCGGGTGGCCACTCTTACCGAGGTTGCTTCGTCCAATGGGCGTCCGCTGACGGACTCCCCCCACGCCGCATCCCTTGCGACGACGCAGGACGATGCCTCCCAGGTCGCCACGTCCCAGTCGCCGACGCGGACCGACACCTCTTCGTACGTCACGTCCGCAACGACGCAGGCCCCTGGCGTGCCTCCCCACTCGCCCCAGCTCCCGACGCTGGTTGACGCCGCGACCTCCTCCACGGCCCAGGTCCCGGCGCGGGCCGACGCCACCTCCTTCGACAGGTCCCCGATGCCCACGCGCACCGACGCCGCAGACTCCGACGAACCCGGGACGGTGGCTCCCGCGGCCTCGCGGCCCGTGCGCGACGATGCGCCTCGCGGGGAGGTGGAGGAGCGCGTGGCCGCGCTGTGGCGCGATCGCCTGGGGCTCGAGTTCGTCGGCCGCAATGACGACTTCCTGGAGATCGGCGGCAACTCGCTGACGGCCGCCCAGCTGCTCAATCAGGTGCGCGACGCCTTCGGGGTGAACCTGCCGCTCGCCGCCCTGTTCGAAGCGCCCACCGTCGCGGGCATCGCGGCGCGCCTGGAGCCCCTGCTGCGTCAGGCGCCGCAAGCCCGCGTCTCCGTGGAGCTTCCCCTGGTGCCGCTGCCCCGCACCGGCGAGCTGCCCCTGTCGTTCGTGCAGGAGCGCGTCTGGCGCCTGGAGCAGCACCTGCCCGGCCAGTCCGCGTACAACATCCCGTTCGTCCTGCGGCTCGAAGGCGACGTGAACGCCGCCGTCCTGGAGCGCGGCATCAACGAGATCGTCCAGCGCCACGAAGCGCTGCGCACCACCTACGACGCGGTGGACGGACGCCCCGTGCAGCGCTTCCACGCGCACATGCATGTCCCCCTCACCCGCGTGGAGCTGCGCGGCCCGCTGGAGACCCGCGAGCCCGAGGCCCTGCGGCTCGCCCGTGAGGACGCCGCGAAGCCGTTCGACCTCGTCCACGGGCCCGTGCTGCGCACCACCCTCGTGCGCCTGGAGCCCCAGCTGCACCTGCTGCTGGGCTGCCTGCACCACATCGTCAGCGACACGTTGTCCATCGCGCTCTTCGTCCAGGAGCTGGGCCAGCTCTACGACGCCTTCCTCCAGGACCGCCCGTCCCCCCTGCCCCCGCTGCCCTTGCAGTACGCGGACTTCGGCGCGTGGCAGCGCCAGGGCATCGCGGAGGGCCGGCTGCCCGAACAGGACCAGGGCTGGCGGCAGCGGCTGGCTGGAATGCCGCGCCGGCTCGAGCTGCCCACGGATCGGCCGCGCCCCCCGGAGAGCCCGCTCACCTCCGCGCGCATGACCGTGGACTTCCCGCCCGCGCTCGCACGTGAGCTCACGGCCTTCGCTCGCCGCGAGGGCTTCACCGGCTACATGACCGTGCTCGCAGCGTGGCAGACGCTCCTGCACCGCTACACCGGCCAGACGGACGTCGTCGTGGGCACGCCCATCGCCAACCGCACGCGGCCGGAGCTGCTGCCGCTCATCGGCTACGTGGCGCACTCGGCGGCGTTCCGGACGCGCTTCACGGACGGGCTCACCTTCCGCGAGCTGCTCGCCCAGGTGCGCGACGAGGTCGCCGACGCGCAGACGCGTCCGGACGTCCCCTTCGAGTACCTGGTCGAGGCCCTCATCCCGGGCAAGGACATCGGCCGCGGACGGATGACGGACTCCGTGTTCGTCTACCACACGGGTGCGGCCGCGGGCGCGACGACGCTGGAGCTCACCGGCATGCGCGGCTCGCTGGTGGAGGTGCCGGGCACGCCCGTGCAGTGGGGCGCCACGCTGGCGGACCTCACGCTCGTGCTCTCCGAGTCCCATGGCCGGGTCCACGGCGCCCTGGAGTACGCGACGGAGCTGTTCGACGCCGCCACGGTGGCGCGGCTCGTGGAGCACTTCCAGGTGCTGCTCGGCGCGGCGCTCGCCCGGCCGGAGACGCCGGTCTCCCTGCTGCCCCTCGCCACGGAGGCCGAGCGCCGCGCGTGGCCCGCGCCCCGTGCCTCGCCGGGCTTCACCTCCGTTCCCGCGCTGCTCGCGGAGCGGCGCGCGCGCCACGCGGACACCACCGCCGTTTCCCGAGGAGACGCGCACTGGACCTGGGCGGAGCTGGGCGCCCGAGCGGACGCGCTGGCCTCGCGATTGAAGGCCCTGGGCGTGACGGCCGGGACGCCGGTGGCCGTGTGCCTGCGCCCGTCGCCGGAGAAGCTGGCCGCGCTGTGGGCCGTCCTGGCCGCGGGAGCCGCGGGCCTCGCGCTGGGCCCCGCGGACCTGGGGCAGCTCTCCGTGTACGCGCCGGAAGGCGAACGCGTGCCGGTGCTCGTCACCACGCGCGCCCTGGTGGCGTCCGTGCGCGTGGAGGCGTCTCGCGTCGTGTACGTGGAGGACGTGGAGGCCGCGACCGTGGCCCTTGTCTCCGGCGAGGACGCGCACGCGCTGGCGTGGCTGCTGCCCACGGGCTCAGGCCAGCCCGCGTGGGCGTTGGGACACCGCGAGCTGTCGGAGTTCTTCGCCGGCCTGGACGCGCGGCTGTCCCCGCCGGATGGCGGCGCGTGGCTGTCCGCGAGCGAGGCCTCCGCGGACCGTCCGGAGCTCGAGGCGCTGTGGGCGCTGACGCGCGGGCTGCGCGTGGTGTACCCGCCGGAGCGGATCAGCGCGGGGCTGGTGGCCCTGGGCGGCGGCGGGCCTCGCGCGAAGGCGATGGACCTGAGCCTCATCTACTTCGCCAACGACGAGGACACGGTCCAGGGGCCGAAGTACGAGCTATTGCTGGAGGGCGCGAAGTTCGCGGACGCGCACGGCTTCTCCGCCGTGTGGACGCCCGAGCGGCACTTCCACTCCTTCGGCGGCCTGTACCCGCAGCCGGCCGTGGTGGCGGCGGGCCTGGCCACCGTCACGAAGCACCTGCGCCTGCGCTCCGGCAGCGTGGTGCTGCCGCTGCATGATCCGCTGCTCATCGCGGAGCAGTGGTCCGTGGTGGACAACCTGTCGCAGGGCCGCGTGGGGCTGTCCGTGGCCACGGGCTGGCACACGCAGGACTTCACCTTCGCGCCGGCCAACTTCGAGAAGCGCCGTGAGCTCCTCCTGGAGAAGCTGTCCACGCTGCGCGCGCTGTGGCGTGGCGAGCGGTTCCGTCGGCCCGGCGGCGCGGGCACCACCGTGGAGGTCGCGCTGCGGCCGAAGCCCGTGCAGAAGGAGCTGCCGGTGTGGCTCACCGCCACGTCCAACCCGGAGACCTTCCGCATGGCGGGCGAGCTGGGCGCGGGCGTGCTCACGGGCCTGCTGTCGCACTCGCTGGAGGAGCTGAAGCCGAAGGTCGCCCTGTACCGCGAGGCGTGGCGCCGCAACGGCCACCCCGGCCGCGGCCACATCACCTGCATGCTGCACACGTACCTGGGCGACGAGGACCAGGAGGTGCTGCGCGTCGTGCGCCAGCCGCTGCTCGCGTACTTCCGCAGCTCGGTGGACATCGTCACGTCGCTGCTGCTCACCCAGGGCTACCAGGGCGACATCCAGAAGCTGTCCCCGGCGGACATCGACGCGCTGCTGGAGCACACCTTCGAGCACCACGCCAAGACGACGGGCCTCATCGGCACGGTGGACGGAGCGCTCCAGCGGCTGCGCGACGTGCGCGCGGCGGACGTGGACGAGGTGGCCGCGCTCATCGACTTCGGGCTTGAAACGCCGGTGGTGCTGGAGGGCCTGCGCCGGCTGGCCGTGGTGCGCGAGCGCATGGAGGCCGAGGCGGCCGTACGCCAGGAGCAGGTGCTGGTGGAGGCCGAAGCGGGCGTGGAGGGACTGCTGGCGCTGGCGCGCGCGTCCGGCGCGGTGCTGGTGCACACCTCCGCCCGCCTGGCGCGCACGCTGAGCGAGCTGCCCGGGGCGCGCGAGTCCCTGGCCCACGTGGGCGCGCTGGTGGTGGAGGGCGCGTCGGTGGAGCTGGGAGCCGCGCTGCACCGGGCCGCGGGCGTGGAGGTGTGGCTGTCCGGGGACGCCCAGGAGGGCGCGCTCCTGCCGCGCACGCCGCGGGAGCGCATCCCCGCGAACCTCCAGACCTGGGTGCTGGACGCGGCCGGCCAGCCCGTCCCCGCGGGCGTGGTGGGCGAACTGGCGCTCGCTGGCGCGGGGCTCCCCACCGCGCTGTGGCGCGCGGGCGACGAGGAGCACCGCCGCCTGGTTCCGCACCCCCGCGAGGCCGCCGCGAAGTTGTACCGCACCGGCCGCCATGCCCGGCTGCGCGCGGATGGCCGCGTGGAGCCGGTGGCCACGCCGTCCCGCCTCCCTCCTCCGCCCGTGGCGCGTCCCGCTGCGTCGCCTGTCGCCGCGCGCCCTGGCTCCATGGAATCGCCGCATGCCGGCGCCTCGCCCGTCGCCGTGCGCCCTGCCTCCGCGGCGACGGCGCGTCCCGCTGCCCCGGCCGTCGTGTCGGGCCCGCCGCCCATCCCGCGCGTGGGTCGCGACCGGCCGCTGCCTCTGTCCTTCGCGCAGCAGCGCCTCTGGTACCTCCAGCAATTGGAGCCGGGCAGCGGCGCGTACAACAACCCGTTCCTCTTCCGCCTCGTCGGGGAGCTGGACGTGGACGCGCTCCAGGCCGCGCTGGACGCGCTGGTGGCGCGGCACGAGGTGCTGCGCACGACGTACTCGCTGGAGGGAGATCGCGCGGTGCAGGTCATCCACCCGTCGCGCGGCCTGCCGCTCCAGCGCGTGGACCTCGCGGGCGAGACGACGGAGGCCCGTGAAGCGGAGATGCAGCGCTTCTGCCGGGCTGACGCGCTGCTGCCCTTCGACCTGGAGCGGGACGTGCTGCGCGCGACGCTGCTGCGCATGGAGCCCCGGGTCCATGTGCTCTCGCTCGTCTTCCATCACGCGGTCTCCGACGCGTGGTGCAACATGGTCGTCGCGCATGAGCTGGCGGCGAACTACGCCGCGTTCCGCGAGGGCCGGCCGTCCCCCCTGCCGCCGCTGCCGGTGCAGTACGCGGACTACGCCGTGTGGCAGCGCGCCTGGCTGGAAGGCGGCGCGATGGAGGCGCAGCTCGCCTGGTGGAAGCAGCAGCTCACCGGGGCGCCCACGCTGGAGCTGCCTACGGACCGGCCGCGTCCCGCCCGCCAGTCCCTCGCGGGCGCGCGGCACCGCTTCGCGTTCCCTGCCGACGTGTCCGCGCCGCTCCTGGCGTTGGGCCGCAAGCACGGCGCCACGTCGTTCATGGTGATGACGGCGCTCTTCCAGACGCTGCTGTCGCGCTACTCGGGCCAGGAGGACTTCGTGGTGGGCACGCCCATCGCGGGCCGCACGCGTCCGGAGGTCGAATGGCTGATGGGCTGCTTCATCAACACCCTGCCCCTTCGCTCCCGGCTGTCCGGACAGCCGTCCTTCGTGGAGCTGCTGGGCCGCGTGCGCACCCAGGCCCTGGAGGCCTACGCGCGCCAGGATGCTCCGTTCGAGCGAATCCTCGAGACCCTCGAGCTCCCGCGTGACCTGAGCCGCACGCCGGTCTTCCAGGTCGTCCTCAACGTCGTCAACACGCCAGAGGCCCGGGGGCACCTGCCGTCGCTGGAGCTCAGCCCGGTGGTGATTCCCGTCGACACGGCCAAGTTCGACCTGTCCCTGGAGGTCCTGGAGAGCCGCACGGGCATCGCCGCCCACCTGGAGTACGCGACCGCCCTCTTCGATGCAGCCACCATGGCGCGCATGGCGGAGCACCTGGTGGTGCTCGCGCGGGAGGTCGTCGCGGCTCCGCAGGCCCCGCTCGCGACGCTGTCTCTGCTCACGCCAGCCGAGCGCGAGCAGGTGCTGCGCGGCTGGAACGACACGCGCGTGGAGGCCCCTCGTGGCGCCACGCTCCATCAGCTCTTCGAGTCCCAGGCCGAGCGTACGCCGGAGGCCATCGCGCTCCAGTTCGAGGACCAGCGCCTCACGTACGCGCAGCTCGAAGCCCGGGCGAACCAGCTCGCGAACCACCTGCGGGCTCGCGGCGTCGGGCCAGAGATCCTGGTGGGCGTCTGCCTGGAGCGCTCCCTGGAGATGGTCATCGCCCTGCTGGGCGTCCTGAAGTCCGGTGCGGCCTATGTCCCGTTGGATCCGGCCACGCCCCCGGAGCGGCTCGCGGGGATGTTGGAGGACACCGCCACGCCCGTGCTCCTCACCCAGGAGCGCTTCCGCGCCGCGCTGCCTTCGCATTCCGCGCACGTCCTCGCGCTGGACGCGGGAGGGGCGGTCCTCGCGCGTGAGTCCACGACGCGTCCCACGCTGCTCGCGGGGGAGGATTCGCTGGCCTACGTCATCTTCACGTCGGGCAGCACGGGCCGTCCCAAGGGCGCGATGAACGCGCACGCGGGCATCGTCAACCGCGTGCGCTGGATGCAGGCGCGGTACGGCCTGACGCCGTCGGACGCGGTGTTGCAGAAGACGCCGTTCAGCTTCGACGTGTCCGTGTGGGAGTTCTTCTGGCCCCTGATGACGGGGGCGCGGCTGGTGCTCGCGCGGCCCGGCGGACACCAGGAGCCGGACTACCTGGTGGCGCTCATGGCCCGCGAGCACGTGACGACGGTGCACTTCGTGCCGTCCATGCTGCGCGCCTTCGTGGAGGAGCCGGGCCTGGAGTCGCTGACGCACCTGCGACAGGTGATGTGCAGCGGCGAGGCCCTGCCCGCGGACCTGGTGCTCCGCGCCCAGGCGCGCATGCCGCACGCCACGCTGCACAACCTCTACGGCCCCACCGAGGCCGCCGTGGACGTGACGTCCTGGGAGTGCCCGCGAGACGAGGCGCTGCGTGTCGTCTCCATCGGACGGCCCGTGGCGAACACCGCGATGTACGTCCTGGATGCCCACGGCCAGCCAGTGCCCGTGGGCATCCCGGGCGAGCTGTTCATCGGCGGCGTACAGGTGGGCCGGGGCTACTGGCGACGCCCCACCCTCACGGCCGAGCGCTTCCTCCCGGATGCCTTCAGCGACACGCCGGGCGCGCGCATGTACCGCACGGGTGACCTCGCCCGGTGGCGCACCGACGGCACGCTGGAGTACCTGGGCCGCGCGGACTTCCAGGTGAAGCTGCGCGGCTTCCGCATCGAGCTCGGCGAAATCGAGGCCGCGTTGCTCGCCCGCCCGGATGTGCGGGAGACCGTGGCCGTGGTGCGCGAGGATGCGCCGGGTGCACGGCACCTGGTGGCCTACGTCGTCTCGGGCGTGGAGCTGGATCCGGCCGCGCTGCGGACCCTGCTGCTGCGGCGGCTGCCGGAGTACATGGTGCCCTCCGCCTTCATCTCGCTGCCGGCCCTGCCGCTCACCTCCAGCGGCAAGGTGGACCGCAAGGCCCTGCCCGCGCTGGACGGCCCGCGCGTCTCGAAGCGGGAGTACGTGGCGCCCCGCACGGAGCTGGAGCGGACGCTCGCCACGATCCTGGCCCAGGTGCTGCGCGTCGAGCGGGTCGGGCTGGGTGACAACTTCTTCGAGCTGGGCGGCGACTCCATCATCAGCCTCCAGGCCGTCGCGCGAGCGCGGCAGGCCGGCGTGACGCTGTGGGTCCGCGACCTGTTCCAGCACCCGACGCTGGGAGCCCTGGCGTCGGTCGCCCGGATGAGCGACGTCCGCTCGGCGGATCAGGGACCGGTGGTGGGCGCGGTGCCGCTCACGCCCATCCAGCGTCAGCTGCTGGAACGCGACCCCACGCACGCGCACCACTTCAACCAGGCGCTGCTGCTCCAGACGCGCCAGCCGTTGGTGGCGGCGCAACTGGAGCAGGCGCTCCAGGCGCTCGTCGTCCACCATGACGCCCTGCGCATGCGCTTCATGCGCGACGACGGCGGTGTGTGGCGTCAGCAGAACTCCGCGCCGGATGAGGCTCAAGTCTCCCTGCTCCAGGTGGATCTGTCCGCGCTGTCCGCCGACGTGCGCGCGGCGCGGCTGGAGGAGGAGGCCCATCGCCTCCAGGCGTCGTTCGATCTGTCCCGGCCGCCCCTGCTGCGCGCCGCGCTCTTCCACTTCGGCCCAGGGCAGGAGCAGCGCCTGCTGCTGATCCTCCACCACCTGGTGGTGGACGCCGTGTCGTGGCGGGTGCTCGTGGAGGACCTGGAGGCCACGTACCTGCGCCTGCGCGCGGGTCAGCCTCCCGCGCTTCCGGCCAAGACGACCTCCTTCCTGGCCTGGGCCCGCAGGCTGGAGGCCCACGCCCTCTCCGACGCGCTGCATGCGCAGACCGCCCTCTGGCTCGACGAGGCCCGGCGGGACGTGGCCCCGCTGCCCGCGGATGGCTCGGGGCCCGGCCTCGCGGGTTCGCACCGCACCGTGACCGTCCGGCTGGACGCGGAGGAGACCCGGCTGCTGCTCCAGGAGACGCCGGGAGCCTGGCGCGCGCGGATCAACGACGTGCTGTTGACCGCGCTGGCCCTGGCGCTGCGCGAATGGACGGGCCAGTCGCGCCTGCTCATCGACCTGGAAGGCCACGGGCGCGAGGAGCTCTTCGCGGACGCGGATGTGTCCCGCACCGTGGGGTGGTTCACGTCGCTCACGCCCGCCCTGTTCCAACTGCCGGAGGCCGGCTCACCCGGGGACTGCCTGCGCGCGGTGCGCGACTCGATGAGCGAGTGGCCCGACCGGGGCATCGGCTTCGGGCTGCTGCGCTTCATGGGGCCCGCGGAGCTCCGGGAGCGGTTCGCGGCCCTCCCGTCCGCGCAGGTGGTCTTCAACTACCTGGGACAGCTCGACAGCTCCACTGGCGCCAGCACCCTCTTCTCGATGGGCAGTGAGTCCACCGGCAACAACGTGGCGCCCCAGTCGCTGCGCGCGCACCTGCTGGCCGTCGACGGCTTCGTGGCGGACGGACGGCTGCGGATGGACTTCGGCTTCAGCGACGAGTGGCACCACGAAGCCACCATCGAGTCCCTGGCCCTGGCCTTCACGCGCGTGCTGCGGACCCTCATCACCCAGCGCCACTCCGACGACGCTCGCCGGAGAACGCCCGGCGACTTCCCGCTGGCCCGCCTGCCCGCGTCGGCGTTGGACGCGCTGCTCGCCGCGCAGGGCCCCACGGTCGAGGACCTCTACCCGCTCTCCCCGGTGCAGCAGGGCTTGCTCTTCCATGCCCTGTATGCCCCAGCCGGCGGCGTGTACCTCACGCAGACCGCATGGTCGATCCACTCGGCCGTGGACATGGGGCTGTTCCGCAAGACATGGCAGGCCGCGGTGGACCGAAACGCCGTCCTGCGCACCGCCTTCGTCTGGGAGGGCCTGGACACGCCGCTCCAGGTCGTCCACGCGCAGGTGCAGCTGCCCTTCGAGCAGCACGACTGGCGCCACCTGTCCGCGCCGGAGCAGGAGGCCGCCCTGGAGCGGCTGGAGGCGGAGGACCGGGCGCGGGGCTTCGACCTGTCGCGGGCGCCGCTGATGCGCGTGACCGCGGTGCGGCTGGCGGATCACCACTGGCGCTTCCTCTGGAGCCACCACCACCTGCTGCTGGACGGCTGGAGCACCGGCCTGTTCTTCCAGGAGGTCTTCGCACTCTACGATGCCTTCCGCACCGGCACGGCGCTGCCGCCCGCGTCGCGCGCGTCGTTCCGCGACTACATCGCGTGGCTGCGCGAGACGGACCCCCAGGGCGACGAGGCCTTCTGGCGCGGTCAGCTCGCGGGCCTGTCCGTCCCGACCCCGCTGCCCGGCGAGTTGCCCCCGGTGGCGAGGCCGGCCGGCGAGGGCCATCCCGTGGAGACGCTGTTGGAGCTCCCGGAGGAGCGCACCGCGGAGCTGCAGGCGTTCGCGCGCCAGCACCAGCTGACGCTCAACACGCTGGCGCAGGCGGCGTGGGCGCTGGTGCTCGCGCGCCACGCGGACACGCGCGAGGTGCTCTTCGGCACCACCCTGGCGGGCCGTCCTCCGGAGCTCCCGGGGGCGGAGGCCATGCTGGGGATGCTCATCACGACCCTGCCGGTCCGCATCACGCTGCCCGAGGACTCCGCGCCCGTGCTGCCCTGGCTCCAGGCCCTTCAGGCCCAGCAGCTGGGCATCCTGCAGCACCAGCACACGCCGCTCGTCCGCGCGCAGGGCTGGAGCGACATGCCGCGCGGCACGCCGCTCTTCCAGTCGCTGCTCGTCTTCGAGAACTTCCCGCTGGACGAAGCCCTGCTGCGGCGCTCCACGGCGCTCGACGTGCGGGACCTGAGCACTGGCGAGTCCACGAACTACCCGCTGCTGGCCACGGTGATGCCGGCCGCGAAGCTCCAGCTGCACCTGACGCACGATTCGCACCGCTTCACCGCCGAAACGGCCCAGCGGCTCCTGGGCCAGTGGCGGCAGGCGTTGGAGGAGCTGGCCCGGCCCGGCGCCCGGATGGCGGACGTGTCCCTCGTGCCGGCCGGGGACCGCGCGTGGCTGCTGAGCGCGGCGCTGGGCGACCTCATCGACTTCGAGCGCGACTCCACGGTGCACGCGCAATTCGAACGGCAGGCCGCGGCGACGCCGGACGCGGACGCCGTGGTCTTCGGGGAGACGACGCTGTCATTCCAGCAGCTCAACGTCCGCGCCAACCAGCTCGCCTGGCACCTGCGCTCGCTGGGCGTGGGGCCGGAGGTGACGGTCGGCCTGTGCCTGGAGCGGACGGCGGAGGCCATCATCGCGCTCCTCGCGGTGCTCAAGGCCGGCGGTGCGTTCGTGCCGCTGGACCCCAGGGCTCCGACCGCGCGCAGGTCGTTCGTCCTCGAGGACAGCGGCGCGTCCGTGCTGGTGACGACGCAGGCGCTACAGGACGGATGGCATCCAGACGTGTCACATCGGGTGCTGATGGACGCGGAACCTGTCGGACAGTCGGACAGGTTCGCGGAGAACCCGCCGCCGGTGGCAGGGCCGGGGAACCTCGCCTACGTCATCTACACGTCGGGGTCCACAGGCACTCCGAAGGGCGTGATGGTGCAGCACCGCTCGGTGCTCCACCTGCACCAGGCGATGACGCGGAGCATCTACGAGAACCTGCCAGACGCCCAGCGCGTCAGTCTGAACGCGCCGCTGTACTTCGATGCGTCCATCGAGCAGGTGATCCAGCTGCTGTCCGGCCACTGCCTGGTCCTCGTCCCGGAGGACGTGCGCCTGGAGCCGGAGACCCTGCTCGGGTGGCTGGAGCGTCAGCGCATCGACGTGTTCGACAGCACGCCGTCGCAGCTCAAGCTCCTGCTGTCCGCGGGGCTGCTGGAGCGTGCCCACGTCCCCAAGCACTTCTCCATCGGCGGCGAGGCGATGGACGAGGTGACGTGGCGGCAGCTCGCCGCGACGAAGCGCGGTCGCGCCTTCAACGGCTATGGCCCCACGGAGGTCACCGTGGACGCGACGGTCAGCGTCGTCCAGGGCGCTCCCCAGGCGCTGCCCGTCATCGGCCGGCCGATTCCCAACCTGCGCGCCTACGTGCTCGACGCGAACCTGGGCCTGGCGCCCATCGGGACCCCGGGCGAGCTGTGCCTCGCGGGTGAAGGCCTCGCGCGAGGCTACCTGGGCCAGCCCGCGCTCACGGCCGAGCGCTTCATGCCGGATCCGCTCAGCACGGAGCCCGGCGCGCGCCTCTACCGCACGGGCGACAAGGCCCGCTGGCGCGAGGACGGCACGCTCGACTTCATGGGCCGCCTGGACTTCCAGGTGAAGCTGCGCGGCAACCGCATCGAGCCCGGGGAGATTGAAGCCACGCTGCGCGCGCACCCGGGCATCCGGGACGCGGTGGTGCGGGTCCACGACGAGCGGCTCATCGCGTATGTCGCGCCCCAGGTGGACACGTCGCCCCTGCGTGAGCACCTGCGCAAGCGCCTGCCGGAGTACATGGTACCCGCGGCGTACATCGCGCTGGACGCCCTGCCCCTGACGCCCAACGGCAAGGTGGACCGCAGGGCGCTGCCGGCGCCGGAGTCCGCCCCGGTCCCCGAGCGCGTCATCGAACCGCCCGCGACGCCCACCGAGGCGGCGCTGGTGCTGCTCTGGACCGAGGTCCTGCGCGTCCCCGCCGTGGGACGTCACGATGGCTTCTTCGAGCTGGGCGGTCACTCGCTGCTGGCCACGCAGCTGGTGTCGCGCGTGCGCGCGCACTTCGGCGTGGAGCTGCCCCTGCGCGCCCTGATGGAAGGGCCCACGGTCGCGGCGCTGGCCGAACGCATCGACGCGCTCCGCGCGCCCCGCTCCGGGGCACCGGAGGCCCCCGCGTCCGAGGCCCTGCCCGCGCTGGTCCGCGTGGCGCGGCCGGACGTGCTGCCTCTGTCGTTCGCGCAGCAGCGGCTGTGGTTCATCGAGCAGCTCGGCACGGCGGGCAACGCCTACAGCCTCCCGAGCCTGCTCAAGCTGGACGGCACGCTGGACATCATCGTGATGCTCGCGGCGTTCGATGAGCTGATGCGCCGTCACGAAGCGCTGCGCACGACCTTCCGTTCGAACGAGGGCACGCCGTCGCAGGTCATCCACCCGCCCTTCCCCATGCCCCTGCGGCACGTGGACCTCTCCGCGCTGCCGACGGCGGAGGAGCGAGAGGCGGAGGCGTCGCGGCTGACGCTGGAGGAGCTCCGCACGCCGTTCGACCTGGAGCAGGGCCCGCTGTTCCGCGGGCTCCTGATGAAGCTGGGGCCCACCGAGCACCGGCTGCTGCTCAACACGCACCACATCATCTCCGACGGCTGGTCCACGGGCGTGCTGGTGCGCGAGATGGGCGCGCTCTACGCGGCGTTCTCCGAGGAGCAGCCCTCGCCGCTGCCGGAGCTGCCGGTGCAGGCGGCCGACCACGCACTCTGGCAGCGCGGCTGGCTCCAGGGGGACGTGCTGGAGTCGCAGCTGGCGTACTGGCGCGGTCAGCTTGAAGGCGCGGCCCCCTTCCTGGAGCTGCCCACGGACCACGCGCGTCCGGCGCGTCAGTCCTTCCGGGCCGGCGTGCAGCCCCTGCTTCTGTCGCGCGAGCTGAGCGAAGCGGTGGAGGCGTACGCACGCCAGACGGCCACCACGCCCTTCATGGTGCTGCTCGCGGCCTTCCAGGTGCTGCTGCACCGGTACGCGGGGCAGGAGGACGTGCTCGTGGGGTCGCCCATCGCGGGCCGCCGTCACGCGGAGGCCGAGGACCTCATCGGCTACTTCGCGAACACGGTGGTGCTGCGCACGCGGGTCCGCGACACGCTCCGCTTCCGCGAGCTGCTGGACGAAGTCCGCGCCACCACGCTGGGCGCGTACGAGCACCAGGACCTGCCGTTCGAGAAGCTGGTGGAGGTGCTCCACCCGGAGCGGGACCTGGGCCGCACGCCGCTGTTCCAGGTGACGTTCACGCTCCAGAACGCGCCCATGCCGGAGCTGTCCCTGCCGGGGCTGACGCTGCGCCCGGTGGAGGCCCTCCCGGAGACCGTCCTCTTCGACCTCCAGTGCCTGATGGCCCGAACGCAGGACGGCTTCGACGGAGCCCTCGTCTTCAACCAGGACCTGTTCGAGCCGACCACGGTGGCGGGCATGGCGGAGCACCTGCGCGTGCTGCTGGAGGCCGCCATCCGCGCGCCGGACACGCGGCTGTCCCAGCTGCCGTGGCTGACGGAGGCGGAGCGTCAGCGGCTGCTCGTCGGGTGGAACGACACCGCCCGGGACTACCCGCGTGACGCGTCCGTGGCCGCCCTCTTCGCGGAGCAGGCCGCGCGCACGCCGGACGCCGTCGCGCTGAAGGCGGGCGCGGAGACGCTCACGTACGCGGCGCTGGACCGCGCGTCGAACCGGCTCGCGCATCACCTGCGGCGCCAGGGCGTGCGGCCCGGACACCGGGTGGGCGTGTGCCTGGAGCGGTCGTTCGACCTCATCACCACCCTGCTGGGCATCCTCAAGGCCGGCGCGGCCTACGTGCCGGTGGAGCCGAAGGCTCCCGCCGAGCGCATCACCTGGATGCTCCAGGCGGCGAGCGTCAGCGTGCTCGTCACCCAGGAGGCCCTGGCGGACGAGCTGCCCCAGGTGACGGACCTCCAGGTCCTGCTGGACGCGGACGAGGCCACCATCGCGAGGCAGCCGGAGACGGCGCTGGACCTGACGGTGCCGGCGGACGCGCTGGCCTACGTGATGTTCACGTCGGGCAGCACCGGACGGCCCAAGGGCGTCAGCGTCCCGCACCGGGGCATCACCCGCCTGGTGCGAGGCGCGGACTTCATCCACTTCGGCCCGGAGGAGGTGTTCCTCCACCTGGCGCCCATCGCGTTCGACGCGTCCACGCTGGAGGTCTGGGGCGCGCTGCTGAACGGAGCGACGCTGGTGCTGGCGCCGTCGAAGGCGCTGTCGCTGGAGGAGACCGGCGCGCTGCTGCGGCGCGAGGGCATCACCACGCTGTGGCTCACCGCGGCCCTCTTCGAGCAGATGGTGCTGCACCAGGGCGACGCGCTGGCGCGGGTGAAGCAGGTGCTCGCGGGCGGTGACGTGCTGTCCGTGGAGCGCGTGCGCGAACACCTGAAGCGGCTGCCTCCGGGCGCCGTGCTGGTCAACGGCTACGGCCCCACGGAGAACACCACGTTCTCCGCCACGCACACGCTGCGCGCCGGGGACACCGTGGGACGCTCGGTGCCCATCGGCCGGCCGCTGACGAACTCCACGGTGTGGGTGCTGGACGCGGCGCTCCAGCCCGTGCCTCCCGGCGTGCCGGGGACGCTGTACGTGGGCGGAGACGGTCTGGCCTGGGGCTACCTCCAGCGCCCGGACCTGACCGCCGAACGCTTCGTCCCCCACCCCTTCGCCACCGAACCAGGAGCGCGCCTCTACGACACGGGCGACCGCGTGCGCTGGCGGAACGACGGGACCTTGGAGTTCCTGGGCCGCACCGACTTCCAGGTGAAGCTGCGCGGCTTCCGCGTGGAGCCGGGCGAGCTTGAAGCCGTGCTGCGCCAGTCGCCGGAGGTCCAGGAAGCGGTGGTCGTGGTGCGCGAGGACGTGCCGGGCGACCGGCGCCTCGTGGCCTACGTCGTGGGCCACGAAGGCGAAGGCCTGGACACGGGCGCCCTGCGAGCCGCCACACAGAAGCAGCTGCCGGACTACATGGTGCCGTCGGCCATCGTGGTGCTGGCGAAGCTGCCGCTCAGCCCCAACGGCAAGGTTGACCGCAAGGCCCTGCCCGCGCCGCAGGCCCGTGCCGCGGACCCCGCGGCGTCCGCCTCGCCACGGAGCGCGCTGGAGAAGGCGCTCGCGGACATCTGGGCGGAGGTGCTGCACCTGGACACCGTGGACATCCACGGCGACTTCTTCGAGCTGGGTGGGCACTCGCTGCTGGCCACGCAGGTGGTGTCGCGCATCCGCGCGTCGCTGGGCGTGGAGCTGCCGCTGGGCGAGCTGTTCCGCGCGCCTACGGTGGCGTCGCTGGCGGAGCGGCTGGTGAACGCGCGCCGCACCCTGGCCCCGCCGCTGGTCCGGGTGCCGAGGACGTCCGCGCCGCCGCTGTCGTTCGCACAGCAGCGGCTGTGGTTCATCGACCAGTTGGAGCGGGGCAGCCCGCTCTACAACATGCCGCTGGCGCTGAGCCTCACCGGCGACCTGGACGTGGATGCGCTGCGGGCGAGCCTGGACGCGCTGATGGCGCGGCATGAATCCCTGCGGACCACGTTCCGCATGGAGAACGGCCGCCCCGTGCAGGACATCCACGCGGAAGGCCACGTCCCCCTGGAGATGGTGGACCTGACGGGCCCGGGCCCCCGCGCCGCGAAGCAGGCCGAGGCCCAGCGCCTGGGCCACGCCGAGACGCTGCGCCCGTTCGACCTGACGCACGGGCCGGTGATCCGCGCGCTGCTCCTGAAGCTGGACGCGCGCGAGCACGTGCTGGTGCTCCACCTGCACCACATCGTCTCCGACGGTTGGTCACTGGGCATCCTTGTGCGCGAACTGACCGCCCTCTACGAGGCCCACCAGTCCGGACGGACCGCTGCGCTGCCGGAGCTGCCGGTGCAGTACGCGGACTTCGCCGTCTGGCAGCGCGGCTGGCTCCAGGGCGGCGTGCTGCAGGCGCAGGTGGAGTGGTGGAAGCATCAGCTGGCCGGAGCACCGTTCGTGCTGGACGTGCCCACGGACCGGCCGAGGACCGCCACCGCCTCGCAGCGCGGCGGCCTGGTCCGGGTGACGTTGCCGCGAGCCCTGAGCGAGCGCGTGGACGCGCTGGCCCAGCAGGAAGGCGCCACGCCCTTCATGGCGCTGCTGGCGGCGTTCCAGGCCGTGCTGTCGCGCGTGTCCGGCCAGGACGACGTGCTGGTGGGCTCGCCCATCGCGAACCGCCGGCACGCGGAGACGGAGGGCCTCATCGGCTTCTTCGTGAACATGCTGGTGCTGCGAGGCCGCTTCGGCGCGAGGACGACGTTCCGCGAGCTGCTCGCGCAGGTGCGCACCACCACGCTGGGCGCGTACGAGCACCAGGACACGCCCTTCGAACACCTGGTGGAAGCGCTCCAGCCCGAGCGCGACCTGGGCCGCACGGCGTTGTTCCAGGTGATGTTCGCGCTCCAGAACGCCCCGGTGCCGGAGCTGGCGGTGCCCGGCCTCTCCGTGGGCCCGGCCCACTTCGAGGGCGACGCCCCGTCCCAGTTCGAGCTGGCGCTGGACCTGAACCGGACCCGCGACGGCTACGAGGGCCGCTTCCACTATTCGGCGGACCTCTTCGACGCGAGCACCATCGAGCGGCTCTTCGCGCACCTGCGCCGGCTGTTGGAGGCCGTGTGCGACGCGCCGGACGTGCCGCTGGCGGACGTGTCGCTCGTCTCGCCGGAGGAGCTGGCGCGGCTGGTGCGCATGGGCAGCGGCGAGCTGGCGGACTTCGAGCGCGACGCCACGCTGCACGGCCTCATCGAGCGGCAGGTGGCGCGCACCCCGGACGCCCCGGCCGTCGTGTTCGGTGAGACGGCGCTGACGTACCGGCAGCTGGACACGCGGGCGAATCAGCTCGCGTGGCGGCTGCGCTCCATGGGGGTGGGCCCGGAGGTGCGGGTGGCCCTGTGCGTGGAGCGCTCGGTGGAGGCCATCGTCGCGCTGCTGGCGGTGCTCAAGGCCGGCGGTGCCTTCGTCCCGCTGGACCCCGGAGCCCCCGCCGCGCGCAGGGACTTCGTGTTGAAGGACAGCGCCGCGGCCGTGCTCGTCACGACGGAGGCCGCGTGCGGGGACTGGAACCCCTACGGCGTCCAGGAGGTGTGGCTGGACGTGGAGCAGCCCGGCCTGGGAGCCCTCTCCCACGAACCCCTGCCCGCCCTGTCGGGACCGGAGCACCTGGCGTACGTGCTCTACACGTCCGGCTCCACGGGCACGCCCAAGGGCGTGATGGTGCAGCACCGCTCCGTGCTCAACATGCACCGGGCCCTGAACCGCGCGTTCTACGCGGGCCAGCCGCGCGGCCAGCGCATCACCGTCAACGCGCCGCTCTACTTCGACGCGGTGGTCGAGCGCGTGGTCCAGCTCATCGACGGCCACTGCCTCCACGTCGTCCCGGACGCGCTGCGCCTCGATCCAGAGGCGATGCTCGCGTGGCTGGAGCAGCACCGCATCGACTCGCTGGACTGCACGCCCGCTCAGCTCAAGCCGCTGCTGGCGGCGGGGATGCTGGAGCGGGCCTGGGTTCCGCCCCTCGTCATGATGGGCGGCGACGCGCTCGACGCGGAGTCGTGGCGGAAGCTGGCCGCCACGGACCGCACGCGCGTCTTCAACGGCTATGGCCCCACGGAATGCACGGTCGGCACGACGGGCGCGGTCATCCAGGGGAGCCTCCGGACGGAGCCCATCATCGGCCGGCCGCTGGCGAACCTGACCGCGTATGTGCTGGACGCGCGGCAGCGGCCGGTGCCCATCGGCACGCCGGGTGAGCTGTGCTTCGCCGGCGAGAGCGTCACGCGCGGCTACCTGGGCCGGCCGGACCTGACCGCCGATCGCTTCATGCCGGATCCGTTCAGCGCGGAGCCCGGCGCGCGCCTCTACCGCACCGGCGACAAGGGCCGCTGGCGGCCGGACGGCACGCTGGAGTTCATGGGCCGCCTGGACTTCCAGGTGAAGCTGCGCGGCTACCGCATCGAGCTGGGCGAAATCGAAGCCACGCTGCGCGCGCACCCGGCCGTCCGCGACGCGGTGGCGCAGGTGCGCGAGGACACGCCGGGCAACGCACGGCTCGTGGCCTACGTGGTGACGGACGGCGACCCGGAGGTGCTGCGCGAGCACCTGCGCCGGCACCTGCCGGAGTACATGGTGCCGTCGGCCTACGTCGCCCTGCCCGCCCTGCCGCTGACGCCCAACGGCAAGCTGGACCGCAAGGCGCTGCCCTCACCGGAGACGCAGCTGCGCGCCGCGCACTCGTACGAAGCCCCTGCGACGCCCGCGGAGGTGGTCCTGGCCTCGCTGTGGGAGGAGCTGCTGAGCATCCCCGTCGTGGGCCGCAACGACCACTTCTTCGAGCTGGGCGGCCACTCGCTGCTCGCCACGCAGCTGGTGTCCCGCATTCGCGAGCGGTTCGGCGTGGACGTCGGCGTCCGCGCGTTGTTCGAGTCCCCCACCCTGGCGGCGCTCGCCCAGCGGCTGCCGGACGCGCCAGAGGCCAGCAACGCCCTCCCCCCGCTGCGCCCCGCGGAGGGCCCCGGTCCGCATCCGCTGTCGTTCGCGCAGCAGCGGCTGTGGTTCATCGACCAGCTCGATCCGGGCAGCTCGCTCTACAACATGCCCACGGCGCTGCGCCTCACGGGCGCGGTGGACGTGCCCGCGCTCCAGCAGGCCTTCGACGTGCTGGTGGAGCGCCATGAAGCGCTGCGCACCACGTTCGAGGCGCACGCGGGCGAACCCCGCCAGCACGTGCACCCGGCCCCCACCGGAGTCCTGTCGGTGGTGGACCTCACGGGGTACCCCGAGGACACGCGGGAAGCCGAGGCCCTGCGGATCGCGAGCGAGGACGCGCTCAGGCCCTTCGACCTCGCCGCAGGTCCGCTCGCGCGGCTCACGCTCCTCAAGCTGGCGGAGCAGGATCACGTCCTGCTCCTGTGCATGCACCACGTCATCGGAGACGGCTGGTCCATGGGCATCCTGGTGCGCGAAGTCACCGCGCTCTACGAGGCCTTCCGGCAGGGCCAGGCCTCGCCGCTGGCCCCGCTGCCGGTGCAGTACGCGGACTTCGCGGTGTGGCAGCGCGGCTGGCTCCAGGGCGAGGTCCTGGACGCGCAGCTCCAGTGGTGGAAGCAGCAGCTGGCCGGAGCCCCGCAGGCGCTGGCCATGCCCACGGACAAGCCCCGCCTGCCCCAGCGGTCCTCCAGCGGCGCGACGTTCCCGGTGCGCCTGTCCCCGGAGCTCGGCGAGGCCGTGGAGGCGCTGGCCCAGGCGGAGGGCGCCACGCCCTTCATGGTGCTGCTGGCGGCGTTCCAGACGCTGCTCTACCGGTACTCCGGTCAGGAGGACCTGCTGGTGGGCACGTCCATCGCGGGGCGGCGTCACGCGGAGACGGAGAACCTCATCGGCTTCTTCGTGAACACGCTGGCGCTGCGCGCGCGGTTCGACGGCCGCCCGTCGTTCCGGAAGCTGCTCGCGCAGGTGCGCGCCACCACGCTCGGCGCGTTCGAGCACCAGGACCTGCCCTTCGAGCGGCTGGTGGAAGCGGTGCAGCCCACGCGCGACCTGTCGCGCACGCCGCTCGTCCAGGCGCTCTTCGCGCTCCAGAACGTGCCGGACACGGAGGTGCGCCTGCCGGACCTGACCCTGCGCCCGGTGGAGGTGGACCTGCCCACGACGAAGTTCGACCTGGAGCTGACGCTGGGCCGCTCGAAGCAGGGCTTCGAGGGGGTCCTCTCCTACGCTACGGACCTCTTCGAGCCCGCCACGGCCCGGAGGCTGTCGGAGCACTGGGTGCAACTGCTGGAGGGCGCGGTCGCGAAGCCCGACGCCGCGCTGGACGCCCTGCCCCTGCTGTCCGCGGAGGAGCGCCAGTGGGTGCTGGAGGAGTGGAGCGGCGAGAAGGCCGCCTACGAGAGCGACCTCTCCTTCCCCGCCCGCTTCGAGCAGCAGGTGACGCGCACGCCGAAGGCTCCCGCCGTGGTGATGGGCGACACGACGGTGTCGTTCCACCAGCTCAACGTGCGCGCGAACCAGCTGGCGCACTACCTGCGCTCGCTGGGCGTGGGCCCGGAGATCCCGGTGGCGTTCTGCCTGGAGCGCTCGCCGGAGGCCATCGTCGCGATCCTGGGCATCCTCAAGGCGGGTGGCGCCTACGTGCCGTTGGATCCGTCCGCTCCCGCCGCGCGCCGGGGCTACATCCTGGAGAACAGCGGCGCGGTCGTGCTGCTGACGACGCAGGCGCACCTGGTGGACTGGCAGCCGTCGGTGCGGCACGTGGTGCGGCTGGACGCGGAGGCCCGGCGCATCGACGCGCTGTCACCGGGCAACCCCCGGCCCCTCGTCCGGCCGGAGCACCTGGCGTACGTCATCTACACGTCGGGCTCCACGGGCATGCCCAAGGGCGCGATGGTGCAGCACCGCTCGCTGGCGCACCTGCGGCACGCGATGCACGAGGCGCTCTTCACCCGCGCGCCCCAGGCGATGCGGGTGGGCCTCAACGCGCCGTACTACTTCGACGCGTCGGTGTCGCAGCTGGTGCTCATGCTGGACGGGCACTGCCTGTGCCTCGTCCCGGAGGCCGTGCGGCAGGATCCGGAGAGCATGCTCGCGTGGCTGGAGCAGCGCCGGGTGGACGTCCTGGACTGCACGCCGTCGCAGTTCAAGCTGCTGCTGGACGCGGGCCTGCTGGCGCAGGCGCACGTGCCCGCCTACTGCATCATCGGCGGCGAGGCCGTGGACGAGGTGACGTGGCGAACGCTCGCGGCGACCTCCCGCACCCAGGCCATCAACATCTACGGCCCCACCGAGGGCACGGTGTTCACGACCTGGGAGCGCATCCGGGGCACGGCGCACCCGACGCCCGTCATCGGGCGGCCGCTGGTGAACGCGGGGGTGTACGTGCTGGACGCGAACCTGGCCCCGGTGTCCGTGGGGGTCCCGGGTGAGCTGTTCATCGCGGGCGAGGGCCTGGCGCGCGGCTACCGCAACCGCCCGGACCTCACGGCGGAGCGCTTCATCCCCCACCCGTTCAGCACCGAGCGCGGAGCCCGGCTGTACCGCACGGGAGACCGGGTCCGCTGGAAGCAGGACGGCACGCTCGACTTCATGGGGCGCGTGGACTTCCAGGTGAAGCTGCGGGGCTACCGCATCGAGCCGGGCGAAATCGAAGCCACGCTGCGCACGCACCCGGGCATCCGTGACGCCACGGTGTTGCTGCGCGAGGACGTGCCGGGCATGCCGCGGCTGGTGGCCTACGTGACGCCGGAGGTGGACACCTCGCCGCTGCGGGGACACCTCCACCAGTCGCTGCCGGAGTACATGGTGCCGTCGGCCTACGTCGCCCTGCCCGCCCTGCCGCTGACGCCCAACGGCAAGGTGGACCGCGCGGCGCTGCCCGTCCCCGTGGACGGCCCGGTCAGCCCCGAGGCCGGCGTGGGCCCCAGGAACGATGCCGAGGCCCGGCTCGCGGTCCTCTGGGCGGAGGCGCTGGGCGTGCCCGCGGTGGACGTGCGCGCGAGCTTCTTCGAGCTGGGGGGACACTCGCTGCTGGCGGTGCGGCTGATGGCGGCGGTGCACCGGGAGACGGGCCGCAAGCTCCCGCTGTCCTCCCTCTTCGAGGCCCCCAGCGTGGAGCAGTTCGCGGCGCTGCTGGACGCAAGCGCCGTGGAGGCGCCGAAGCCCTTCACGCCGCTGGTGCCCTTCACGAAGGACGGCACGGCCAGCGCGCCGCCGTTCTTCTGCGTGCACCCGGTGGGAGGCACCGTGCTGGTCTACGCGGAGCTTGCGCGCAGGCTGGGCCCGGATCAGCCCTTCTACGGCCTCCAGGCCCGAGGACTGGACGGCGAGAGCCAGCCGCTGGACACGGTGGAGGCCCTGGCCGCCAGCTACGTGCGCGTCGTGCGGGGGGTGCAGCCTCACGGCCCGTACCGCCTGGGAGGCTGGTCCCTGGGCGGCGTCATCGCCTACGAGATGGCGTACCAGCTGCGCGAGGCAGGCGAAGCCGTGGAGCTGGTGGCGATGATCGACTCGTACGTGCCGGAGACGGTGCCGGACTCGGAGCCGGAGCTGGACCGCATGCTCGCGCTGGGCCTGTTCGCGCAGGACCTGATGGGCATGTCGCTGACGGGCCTGGACGTGGACCTGTCGGCGCTGGAGCCCGAGGTGGCGGTCGAGCAGGTGCTGGAGTCCGCGGGCCGTGCCGGCGCGCTGCCGCCCGGCATGGACGCAGCGAGCGCCACGGCCCTCTTCACCGTCTTCGAGGCCCACCTTGAGGCCGTCCGGCGCTACCACCCGCCCGCGCTGGCGCAACGCGTGCTGCGCATCCACGCGGAGGAGCGGGACGAGACGCGCCCTATCGACGGAGGCTGGGCGGCGCTGGTGGGCGAGCAGCTCGCTTCGCACCAGCTGCCGGGCAACCACTACTCGCTGCTGCGTGAACCCACCGTGCAGTCCGTCGCGGAGCTGCTGAAGAAAGCGCTCCACGCCCCAGCCAAGGAGTGACGCGACCGCGGCGGCGCTGGCGCCTTCGTGAACGGAATGCGCCAGCCCGAGGCCCGCAACGAAGAACCCCGCTCCCTCCTGTGAGGGGGCGGGGTCCAGGGACCGCGTCACCGCCGCACGGCGGCTACTTGTGCGCGTTCAGGTCCGGCTCGGGCGCGGGCGCCTTGTCGGCGGGCACGTCGAAGAAGGCGCTGGGGCTGGGCGCGCGCGCCTGCGACACGCTGTTCTCCAGCGGCTCCTGCACGGGCGGCAGGGGCACCGGCGTCATGTGTGCCTGGGCGGCGGCCGCGGCCTTGAGCTTCGCGTTCTTGCGGTGGCGGAACAGGAAGTAGCCCACCGCCAGCACCGCCAGCGACCCCATCACCACGACCTGGCCGTCCTTCAGCTTGCGGATGACCATGTCCAGCTCGCCACCGAAGTGGAACCCGAGCCACACGAACACCGGCGCGGACAGGAGCGCCGCCAGCCCGTCCCAGAGGATGAAGCGCCAGTACGGCATGTGCACGGAGCCCGCCGTGAAGTACGTCACCGCGCGCACGCCGGGCATGAAGCGGGCAATCATCACGATCTTCTGGCCGTGCGTGACGAAGAGCGACTCCACCTTCGCCCGCTTCTCCGGCGTGACGATCTTGGAGAAGAACCCTCCGCCCTTCGCCCCCGGGTCGCGCCCCAGCTTCGTGCCCAGCCGGCGCCCCGCCATGTAGATGAGGCTGTCGCCCACCAGGATGCCGAAGAAGCCCACCGCCATCATCACCGGCAGGTGCGCCGCGCCCTTGTGCGCCAGGAACCCGCCGAGGATGAGCGAGATGTCCTCCGGAAGCGGCACCCCCAGCCCGCACGCCACCAGGATGGCGAACACGGTCAGGTAGGCGAAGAGGCCCTGGGAGTTACCGAGCAGGTTGGTGAGCAGTTCTTCCACGCGTCTTTCCGTCCAATCACTTCCCGAAGGGCCGCTCGGCAACCGCCCGGGCTGGCCCATCCAGTCACCCAGCCATCAACCGGGCGCGGCAGTTGAAAACTCCGGCCGCCGAGCTTCCCACTCCAAGCGCCCGGGCCCCACCACGAAAGCCCTCGGCCCTCTGCCTACCCATGCCCACGGTGTGGGACATCCCGGGTGCCCGGGGGATTCTCGACGGGCACAGTAACCACCTTGGGTGCGGGTAGCAGACCCATCGCGCTCTGGCAGGAGTCCCTCGCGACCTGTCCGACAGTCCGTCAGGTGCCGGGGGCCCGCGCCACGAGCGTGCGCAGCATGTCCCGGTTCTCGCGGGCCTTGGCGCCAAAGTGGCTGACGATGCCCATCAGCAGCTTGATGCAGGCCTGCGGCTTCTGCGCGAGCAGCTTCTGGAAGTCCGCCGAGCGGATCTCCAGCGCCATCACGTCCGTCTGCGCGGTGGCTGAGCACAGCCGCTCGCCCTTCTGCACGAGCGCCAGCTCCCCCAGGGGCTCCCCGACGGTCACCTCGCCCAGGGGCACGTCCTCGCCCGAGGGGCTCCGGGCGCTCAGCCGCACGGTGCCCTCGCCCACGATCAGCAGCGAGTCTCCGGGTTTGCCCTCGGTGAACAGCGCCGTCCCCTTGGGGTAGGCCCGTGACACGGCCGCCGCCGCGAAGATGGAGATGCCGGTGTCGGTGAAGCCCTTGAAGAGCGGGCAGGCCTTCAGGGTCGTCTCGGGGGCGAGCGCCATGGGGGTGTTCCTAACACGCACAACGCGGCCGCGTCAGCGGCTGGAGCGGTGTTCCGCGGCGGTGTGCACGTAGTGGAGGGCGGATTGGACGAGGAACTCGCGTTCGCCGTCGTGGATGGGGCGCTTCACCTTGCCGGGCGAGCCCACCACCAGCATCCCCGGGGGAATCTTCGTCCCCGGCGTCAGCAGCGTGCCGGCGCCGATGATGCAGTCGTCCCCCACCTCCACCCCGTCCATCAGGATGGCGCCCATGCCCACGAGCACCCGGTGGCCCACGACGCACCCGTGGAGGATGACCCGGTGGCCCACCGTGCAGTCGTCGCCCACCGTCGTCGAGTCACCCTGGCTGGTGACGTGGATCATGGTGAGGTCCTGGATGTTGGTGCGCTTGCCGATGCGGATGGAGTTCACGTCCCCGCGCAGCACGGAGTTGAACCAGATGGACGAGTCCTCGCCCAGCTCCACGTCACCCACCACCTGGGCGGAGTCCTCGATGAAGCAGCTCGGATGGACGCGGGGGGACACCCCGCGAAACGGCTTCAACGGCATGGTGGCACCTCCGACGGCAAGACGACGGCGAAGGCGTCAGGCCTCCGCCGGGACATGCAACGGCAAGGGCAGCTCCACCGCCGGCGGCGCCACGGTGGGGGCCTGGAGCACCGCCACCTGCCTGCCCGCAAGCTGGTTGGGCGTGGCGCGCTCCACGTGCACCTTCACGACGGAGCCCGCCGGAGCGTCGCCCTCGAAGTTCACCGTGCGGTTCTCCGGCGTGCGGCCGAAGCGCTTGGTGGCGTCGTAGCGCGAGCGGCCCTCGACGAGGACCTCCACGTCCAGCCCCACCTGCGCCTGGGTGTACTCGCCGCTGATGCGCCGCTGGAGCTTCTGCAGGCGCTCCAGCCGGGCCACCTTCACCTCGTGCGGGATGGGGCCCCAGTCCTTCTCGCGCAGCGCGGCGCCCGTCTTGGGGCGCGGGCTGTACACGAACGAGAACTGGTTGTCGTACTTCACGCGCTCGGTGAGCTGCATCGTCATCTCGAACTCTTCCTCGGTCTCTCCGGGGAAGCCCACGATGATGTCCGTGGTGATGGCGATGCCGGGCCGCGCGGCGCGCAGCTTCTCCAGCCGCTCCATGTACTGCTCGACGGTGTAGTCGCGGCGCATCATCTTCAGGATGCGGTCGCTGCCGCACTGCACGGGCAGGTGGAAGTGCGGGGCAATCCTGGGCTGCACGCGGAAGGCTTCAATCAGCTCGTCCGACAGGTCATGCGGGTGGCTGGTGGTGAAGCGCACGCGCTCGATGCCCGGCACCTCCGCGGTGCGCAGGAGCAGCTGCGCGAAGCTGATGCCGCCCCGGTACGAGTTCACGTTCTGTCCGATGAGCGTGACCTCGCGAACGCCCACGCCCGCCAGGTCCGCGACCTCGCTGAGCACTTCGGTGAACTCGCGGCTCACCTCGCGCCCACGGGTGTGCGGGACGATGCAGAAGGAGCAGACGTTGTCGCAGCCCTTCATCACGGTGACGAACTCGGTGACCTTGCCGCGGGACGTCTCCGCGTCGGCGCGCGGGAAGACGTACTCCTCGGAGTCCACGAAGGCCGTCTCCACCACGCGCTCGCGAGCGTCCTGCACGCGGGCAATCACTTCCGGCAGCTTGGCGATGTTGTCCGGGCCGAAGACGAAGTCCAGGTACGGCACCTTCTTCAGCAGCTTGTCCTTCTCCTGCTGGGCCACGCAGCCGCCCACGCCCAGGAGGGCGCCGCGGCTGGCCTTCACGGCGCGGTAGCGCCCCAGCGCGGAGAGCATCTTGTCCTCGGCCTTCTCCCGGATGGAGCAGGTGTTGAGGATGATGAGGTCCGCGTTGTCCGGCTCCGGCGTGGGCACGTAGGACATCTTCGACAACGCCTCGCTCATGCGGAGCGAGTCGTTGACGTTCATCTGGCAGCCGAAGGTGTGGATGAAGTAGCGCTTCATGGGTAGGCCTTGAAGGAAAACGGGCCGTTATGGAACGCCCGGACGCGGAATGCAACCGGGCGGGCACCCCGGGTCATCCCCGGCTGAGCACCTTCGTGAGCCGGGTGTGCAGCCCCAGCACCTGGGCCTCGCGCTCCCGGAGCAGGGCCACCGTCTGGGCGCCGTACCGGCGGCCCAGGGCGTCCGTCTCCTTCTCCTGGTTCACCAGCTCGTCCTGGACGCGCTTCTTCACCTCGTCCACCTCCGGCCCGGAGCGGGACTCCAGCTCCGTCAGCTTCGAGCGCAGCCGCTGCACGGTCCACCGCCGCCCGCCGAAGGCCCGGAGGATGGCGTTCCCCCACTCCGCCGCCTTCACGTCCAGGCCGCTGGCCTCCAGCGCCGCCTTGGACGCGCGCGCCATGGCCTCCGGGGTGGCGTCCGCCTCCACGTGCGCCAGGAAGGTCTCCTGGTAGCGGACCAGCTGGTCGAGCAGCGCGTCGTCCACCGGCCGGGACGCCATGCGCAGCGTGCGGTCGTCGGCGGCGTCGAGGTCCAGGCCGGTCTCCACGTTGGGGACGTCCTGGAAGTCGTCGAAGAGGGACGGGGCCATGGGGGCTCCTTGGGGACTGCGAGGTTCAGACGGGGACGAGCTGTTCCGCGATGCGGGCCAGGTCCGACACGGAGTTCACGACGACGGCCTGGGTGCAGTGCTTCTCGTAGGTGAGCATCTCGCTGTCGCCGATGCCCCAGTTGCCCCGCTCCTCGGGGCAGATCCACAGCACGCGCTTCGCCTTGCGCTTCAGGTCCTTCAGGGCCCAGGCGTTGCTCGCGTTGTAGTTGTTGCGGCCGTCGCCAATGATCATCACGGTGGTGCGGCGCGTGATGCTGCCCAGGTGGTCGCGCGTGAAGTCCGCCAGCGCGCGGCCGTAGTTGGAGTTGGAGCTCATGGACACGGTGCGCCCGGCGGTCGCCGCGTCGATGGCCTCGTTCACGTCCAGGTCCTTGAAGAACTGGGTCACCTCGCCCACGTCGGACACGAAGACGAACGAGCGCACGCGCACGAACAGCGACTGCAGCGTGTGCATGAACAGCAGCATCATCCGGGACGCGTTGCGCACGGAGTCGGACACGTCGCAGAGCACCACCAGCTCCGGGCGCTCCGGCCGGCGGGTGCGGAACACGGGCACCATGGGCACGCCGTCCCACGGCATGTTCCGGCGCAGCGTGCGCTGCGCGTGGAGCGACCCGCGCCGGTGCGAGCGCTGCTTGCGGATCATCCGGCTCTTGAGCTTCTCCGCCAGCGTGCGGACGGCGGCCTCCATCTGGTCCACCTCCGCCTGGGTGAGCAGGTGCAGCGCCTTCTCCGTGACGGAGTCCGTGCGGCGGCGGATGCGCGCCTCGGACTGGCGCTTCACCTCCGCGCGCGCGGCCTCTTCAATCTTGCGCATGGCCGCGGCCACGTGGCGCGAGACGATCTCCACGCCCTCGGCATGAAGCCCGCGAGCCTTGAGCTCGTCCTCCAATGACTTGAGGTCGGACCGGGCCCGCTCCAAGCCCGCGCCCGCGAGCAGCCGCCGCGTGAAGAACCCCGTCTGCAGAGGGCTCTCCAACTGCCCCAGGTCCAGCTGGAGCGAGGCCTGGCGGAAGATCTGCGCCAGCCGCGCGCGGTCCCCGGCGAGGAGGGCCTGCGCCAGCGGGGACATCTCCGGCGCCAGCAGGTTCATCTGGTAGATGACCATCTTCAGCAGGTCGCCTTCCAGGTAGCCCTCCTCCTCCAGCTGCTTCGCCAGCGACTTGTCGATGGCCTCGAACGTGCGGGCCGCGCCGGAGAAGAAGAAGTCGAACGCGCGGCGGAACGTCTCCACGTCCAGCTCGCGCTTCACCAGCGTGGTGCGCAGCACGGAGCGGAACAGCGCCCGGTCCTGGACTCCCACCTCGGCGGTGGCGCGCAAGGCGTCCTGCACTTCCGACGTGCTGACGCGCACGCCGTTCTGGCGGAGCACTTCGGCGAACTCGACGATGCGGGCATCCATGGCGTGTCAGGCTCCCCGTTCGAAGGACATCACCGCTTCCACGTGGTGCGTCTGCGGGAACATGTCCACCACCTGGAGCGCCACCGGCTTGTAACCGGCCTCCACCAGCCCCGCCGCGTCGCGCGCCAGCGAGGCCGGGTCGCACGCCACGTAGACGACCCGGCGCACGTCCAGCGCGCGCATCCACTTCGCCAGGCCCGGCGCTCCCGCGCGCGGCGGATCCGCGAGGCACAGGTCGAACGAACGCCCCTCCGCCACCAGCCCGTCGCACACCTTGCGCGCGTCGCCCTGGACGAAGCGCACGTTGGACACCCCACCCTCGCGAGCGCTCCGCTGCGCCAGCTCCACGCCCACCGGGGACGACTCCACGCCCAGCACCGACCCGGCCGTACCGGCCAGGGGGAACGTGAAGTTGCCGTTGCCGGAGTACAGCTCCAGCACGGAGTCCGTCTCCTTCGCGCCCAGCTCGTACAGCGCCGCCGTGACAAGCCCCACGTTGGCCTCCGCATGCGCCTGGGCGAACGCATCCGGACGCAGGTACACCGGCACCTCTGGCCGCAGCGGGGACAGCGAGCGCAGCACCGGTCGGCCGATGAGCCGCGCCGAGCCCTCCTTCGGCACCAGCACCGCGCCCTCCAGCCGCAGCGCGCGCACCGCGGCCTCCGCGGCCTCCAGGTGCCGCGCCGTCACCGGTCCGCTGAGGTTCACCGCGAACGCGGCCTTGTCGCCCTCGGCCAGCAGCAGGACCTCTTCCGTGTCCCTGGCCAGCGGCTTGAGCAGCGGAGCCAGCTTCCCGGGCAGCGCCGTGAGCACCGGCGTGAGCGCGGGACAGACCTCCACGGGGACGCGCTCGTGCGTGCGCCGGCCGAAGTAGCCGAGCACTCCCTTCCCCGCTCCGTGCAGCACCGCGCGGCGGCGGTAGCCCCAGTCCCGGGGCGCCACCATCAGCGGCCGCACGGCGAAGTCCGAGCGCCTCAGATGCCCCAGGTGCTCCAGCGTGGAGAGGACGATCTCCTGCTTCGCGGACCGCTGCGCCGGGACGGACAGCTCCAGCCAGTCGCAGCCGCCGCACGCGTCGGAGAGCACGCAGCGCGACGACACACGCTCCGTCCCGTCCGCAAGCACCTGGCCCAGGATGCCGCGCAGCACCTTCCCCTGGGCCTCCAGGTGGACGCGCACGGTGTCGCCGGGGAAGGCACCCGGCACGAAGACGGTGCGCCCCTCCCAGGAGGCCACGCCTTCGCCCAGCTGGCCCAGCCGTTCGATGGTCAGTTCAATGGGGGCTTCGGGCAGCGTCGTCATCGCAGGCGCACTCGCGGGGGCCGCCTGGGTGGGGCCGCCCTACTTCCGGGTCGCGCTGCCACGCTCGTCCGCCGGCAGGGCTTCCCGCAGGCGCTCCACGAACGCTTCGATGCGCGACCGCTTCTCGTCGTCAACGTCCAGGAACTCCACCGCCATCCCCGGCACCTCCGCCCCCGGCGTCTCCTGGGGGTTGGTGCGCGTCACCTTCCCGGACAGGTCCACCGGGAAGCTGGCACCCGGCAGCGACACCAACAGGCGCACCACCGTGCCCACCGGCAAGGGCTGCGGGGTGTTGATGTAGATGCCGCCGCGCGACAGGTTCACCGCCCAGTCCGTCACGAAGCCCGACACCGTGCGGTACGCCACGGGCAGCTCATGCTCGAGCCGGTGCGCGCGAGGCGCGGGAACGGGCTTCTCCGAAGTGTCGGTCATGACGTACTCCGTTCCCCCGCGGGGAAGGTGGCTTCCGGCCGCCTCCACCACAAGGCGAGGAGACGGAAGCGCACCCTAGCACCCTCCGTCAGGCAGGGAATTTCATCTCGCGCAGGTCGGGCGCGATCTTCAGCTTGGGCTCGGTGAGCTGCTGCACCCGTTCCACCGTCAGTCCGGGTGCGATCTCCCGCAGGACGAGTCCCTCCGGCGTCACGTCGATGAACGCGTGGTCGGAGACGATGTGGTGCACGCACTTGAGGCCCGTCAGCGGCAGCGAGCACTTCTTCAGGATCTTGGGCTGCCCGTCCTTGTTGGCGTGCTCCATGGCCACGTAGATGCGCTTGGCACCGACGGCCAGGTCCATGGCGCCGCCCATGCCCTTCACCATCTTGCCGGGGATCATCCAATTGGCCAGGTCACCCTCTTCGCTGACCTCCATGGCGCCCAGCACGGCCAGGTCGATGTGGCCGCCGCGGATCATCCCGAAGGACAGCGCCGAGTCGAAGAAGGCGGAGCCCTTCACCACCGTCACCGTCTCCTTGCCGGCGTTGATGAGGTCCGGGTCCTCGCTCCCCTCCTCCGGATACGGCCCGATGCCGAGCAGGCCGTTCTCCGACTGGAGCACCACCTCCACCCCGTGCGGGATGTAGTTGGGGACGAGCGTGGGGATGCCGATGCCCAGGTTCACGTAGAAGCCGTCCTTCAGCTCCTGGGCGATGCGCTGCGCGATCTGTTCACGAGTCAGGGGCATGGCTCAGGACGCCTTCTTGCGGACGGTCCGCCGCTCGATCCACTTCTGGAGGTTCTGCGCCTGCACGATGCGGTGCACGAAGATGCTCGGGATGTGCACCTGATCCGGGTCCAGCTCTCCCGGCTGCACGATGTGCTCCGCCTCCACGATGGTGACCCTGGCGGCCATGCACATCATGGGCGTGAAGTTGCGCGCCGTCTTGTGGAACACCAGGTTGCCCCAGGTGTCCGCCTTCCACGCGTGGACGATGGCGAAGTCCGCCTTCAGCGGCGTCTCCAGGACGTGGAGGCGCCCGTCGATGACGCGCGTCTCCTTGCCCTCGGCCACCTGGGTGCCCGCGCCCGTCGGCGTGAAGAACCCGCCGATGCCACAGCCCCCGGCGCGGATGCGCTCCGCGAGCGTGCCCTGCGGGTTCAGCTCCACCTCCAGCTCACCGGAGAGGAACTGCCGCTCGAACTCCTTGTTCTCCCCCACGTAGCTGGCGACCATCTTCTTCACCTGCTTGTTCTGCAGGAGGATGCCCAGCCCCAGCTCCGTGGTGCCGCAGTTGTTGGAGATGATGGTGAGGCCCTTCACGTTCTTCTTGTGCAGGGCCGTGATGAGGTTCTCGGGGTTGCCGCACAGCCCGAACCCACCACTCATGAGGGTGATGTTGTCCGGGATGTCGGCGACCGCCTCATCCGCGCTCGCGTAGACCTTGTTCATGCGGGCGGTATCCTCAGCGCTCGACCATCAGCGCGATGCCTTCGCCGCCGCCGATACACAGTGACGCCACGCCGCGCTTCTTGTCCTGGTCCTTCATCGTCTGGAGCAGCGTGACGAGCACGCGCGTGCCGGACGCGCCAATCGGGTGGCCGAGCACCACCGCGCCGCCGCGCACGTTCACCTTGGACGGGTCCAGGCCGAGGATGCGGTTGTTGGCGATGGACACCACCGCGAACGCCTCGTTGATCTCCCAGAGGTCCACGTCCTTGGCCGTCACGTTCTGCTTCTTGAGCAGCGCGTTGATGGCGTCCGCCGGCGCGATGGTGAACTCCACCGGCTTGCGGGCGGCCTGCGCGTAGCCCTTGATGCGGCCCAGGATGGTGCGGCCTTCGGCCTTCGCCTTCTCCTCGCTCATCAGCACCACGGCGGCGGCGCCGTCGTTGATGGAGGACGCGTTGGCGGCCGTCACCGTGCCGTCCTTCTTGAACACCGGCTTCAGGCCCGGGATCTTGTCCGGCTTGGCGTTCTTGGGGCCCTCGTCCTCGGAGACGGTGGTGAACTCATCCGGCTTCTTGCCCGGAATCTGGACGGGGACGATCTCCGCGGCGAACAGGCCCTCCTTCTGGGACTGGATGGCGCGGCGCGTGGACTCCAGCGCGAACTCGTCCTGCTGCGCGCGGCTGATGCCCTGCGAGGTGGCGCACTCCTCGGCGCAGTTGCCCATGTGCACGTTGCCGTACACGTCCCAGAGGCCGTCGTTGATCATCGCGTCCTTGAACTCCACGTTCCCCATGCGGGCGCCGCCGCGCATGGTGTGGCTCAGGTAGGGCGCGTTGGACATGGACTCCATGCCGCCCGCGACGATGACGTCCGCATCCCCCAGCGCGATGGCCTGCGCCGCCGCGATCACGGTCTTCAGGCCGGAGCCACAGACCTTGTTCAGGGTGACGGCCGGGACGGACTCCGGGAGGCCCGCGAAGATGGCGGCCTGACGCGCCGGGGCCTGGCCCACGCCCGCCTGCAGGACGCAGCCCATGATGACCTCCTGCACGGCCTCCGGCTTCACGCCCGCGCGCTCCAGCGCCGCCTTGATGGCGATGGCGCCCAGTTGGGGCGCGGTGAGCTTGGACAGCGCTCCCTGGAAGGAGCCGATGGGGGTACGGGCCGCGCCCACGATGACGACTTCACGAGCCATGGAAATGCCTCCTGGAGAGGGAACCGTCTGTAAAAGAGAAAAGCGCCGGAAAGGCACTTATCACGGGCGCTTTCCGCCGAATCAAATGGAAACGGCCGGGCTCCCCCTGGGGAACCCGGCCGCTATTCACGTCAGGACGTTGGGCTGATTACTTCTTCAGCTTGGAGGCCATGACGTCGCCCAGGCGGGCCTTGGACCCCTCGGCCTGCTTGCGCAGGTACTCGCGGTAGTCCTCGCCCTCGCCGATGAGCGCCTTGATGGACAGCGCCACCTTGCGGTCCGGGGTGTTGATGTCGATGAGCTTGACCTCGACCTCCTGGCCCTCCTGCACCACGTCGCGGGGGTTCTCCACGCGCTCCTCCTTCAGCTCGGAGACGTGGACGAGGCCCTCGATGCCCGGCTCGATCTCCACGAACGCGCCGAAGTCGGTGACCTTGGTGACCTTGCCCTTCACGCGGCTGCCCACCGGCAGGCGCTCGGACAGCGTCTCCCAGGGGTCCGGCTGGAGCTGCTTGATGCCCAGGCTGAAGCGCTCGTTCTCGACGTCGATGTTGAGGACCACCGCCTCGACCTCGTCGCCCTTCTTGAACATCTCGCCCGGGTGCTTGATGCGCTGGGTCCAGGAGATGTCGGACACGTGCACCAGGCCGTCCACGCCCTCCTCGACGCCGACGAACACGCCGAAGTCGGTGACGTTGCGGATCTGACCCTTGATGACGGAGCCGATCGGGTACTTGTCCTCGAGCAGCGTCCAGGGGTTCTGCTCGATCTGCTTCATGCCCAGCGCGATGCGCTTGGCCTTCGGATCGATGTCGAGGACGACGGCCTCCACCGTCTGGCCGACCTCCAGGATCTTGGACGGGTGCTTGAGGCGCTTGGTCCAGGACATCTCGGACACGTGCACCAGGCCCTCCACGCCCTGCTCGATCTCGATGAACGCGCCGTAGTCGGTGATGGACACGACCTTGCCGGCGACGCGGGTGCCGACGGGGTACTTCTCGTCGGCGCGGTGCCACGGGTCCTCCTGGATCTGCTTGAGGCCCAGGCTGACGCGCTCCTGCGCGGGGTCGAACTTGAGGACGACGACGCGCACTTCGTCACCGACGTTGAACATCTCGCTGGGGTGACCGATGCGGCCCCAGGACATGTCGGTGATGTGGAGCAGGCCGTCGATGCCGCCGAGGTCGATGAAGGCGCCGTAGTCGGTGAGGTTCTTGACCACGCCCTTGAGGACCGCACCCTCCTTGAGGTTCTTGAGGGTCTCCTTCTTCATCTCCTCGCGCTGCTTCTCCAGCAGCACGCGGCGAGAGAGGACGATGTTGCCGCGCTTCTTGTTGAACTTGATGACCTTGAACTCGAATTCCTTCGAGATGTACTGGTCAAGGTTGCGCACCGGGCGGATGTCCACCTGGGAGCCGGGGAGGAACGCCTTCACGCCGATGTCGACGGAGAGGCCGCCCTTCACGCGTCCGACGATGGTGCCCTTGACGATCTCATCACGCTCGCACGCGGCGGAGATCTCGTCCCAGATGCGCATCTTGTCGGCCTTCTCCTTGGAGAGGACGACCATGCCGGTGTCGTTCTCGCGGCTCTCCAGGAGGACCTCGACGGGGTCACCGGACTTGACGGTGACTTCCCCGCGGGGATTGGTGAACTCGGAGATCGGGACCTGACCCTCGGACTTGTAGCCGATGTCCACGATCGCGAAATCCTTCGTCACCTGCACGACCGTGCCCTTGACGATCTCGCCTTCCTTCAGGATTCCGTCGCCGCCCCGCTCCTTGAGCGAGGCCTCGAACATCGCCGCGAAGTCCTCGTCACCGCCGTCGATCTGCTGGTTCACGTTCTGCTGCATGAAGTGGAAGTCCTTGGAACGGTACAACTGCCCCCTGTTTGAATGGGTGCGCGGCCGCCTGCGGGGAGCGACGGGAAACCGCGGGTGTCCCCCAAATGGGGACGCAAGGCTGGTTGGAAGCCGCGCACCCTAGACACCTGGGTTTCCAGGAGTCAAGCGGAGCACTGCGCCAAGTGGTGATCCGTGTTCTATGAACGCCCGGCCGGGTCTGCATCTGTCCTACCCGGCGGGTGCCCCCTGCCCGCTCGCCCCATGTGGGACAAACGGGGCCCTACCCCTCCCGCTTGAACGTCTCGCGGGCGATGACCATCCGCTGCACCTCGCTGGTGCCCTCGTAGATGGTCTGGACGCGAGCATCCCGGAAGTAACGCTCGACCGGGAACTCGTCGATGTAACCGTAGCCACCGTGCAGCTGCACGGCCTTGTCCGCCACCTTGTTGCTCATCTCGCTGGCGAACAACTTCGCCATGGAGGCCTCGCGGGTGAACGGCTGGCCGGCCTCCTTGAGGGTGGCCGCGCGCAGGGTGAGCAGCTCGGCCGCGTCCAGCTGGGTGCGCATGTCCGCCATCATGAAGCGCGGGGCCTGCAGGTCCGCCACGGCCTGGCCAAAGGCCTTGCGGTCCTTGGTGTAGGCCACGGCGGCTTCCAGGGCGGCGCGGCCCGTGCCGCACGCCTGCGCCGCGATGCCGATGCGGCCGCCGTCCAGCGCCATCATGGCCAGGCGGAACCCGTCGCCCTCCTTGCCCAGGAGGTTCGCCGCCGGCACTTCGCAGTCCTCGAAGGTGAGCGCCACGGTGTTGGACGCGCGCAGGCCCATCTTGTCCTCGTGCCTGCCCACGTGGAGGCCCTTGGTGCCGCCCTCCACGATGAAGCAGGACAGGCCCTTGTTGCCTGCCTGGCCCGTGCGGGCCCACACGACGATGACCCCCGCGTAGGCGCCGGAGGTGATCCACTGCTTGCTGCCGTTGAGCACGTACACGTCGCCGCGCTTCACGGCGGTGGTGCGCATGGCGCCCGGGTCGGAGCCCGCGTGCGGCTCGCTCAGCGCGAACGCGCCGACGATGGACTCACCGGAGGTGATCTTCGTGACGAACTTCTCCCGCTGCGCGTCGTTGCCGGCCGCGTGGATGAGCTCGCCGCACATGTTGGTGACGGCCATGGCCACGGCCACGGAGGCGTCCGCGGCGGCCATCTCCATCATGGCCAGCGCGTAGGACACGACGCCCGCTTCCGCCCCGCCGTATTTCCCCGGCAGGTTCACGCCCAAGAGGCCCACCTCGGCAAGGGCCTTGAAGACTTCCGGGTCGAAGCGCTCTTCGCGGTCCGCGGCGCGGGCGTGCGGGGCCACGCGCTCGCGGGCGAACTTGCGAGCGGTGTCACGGATGAGCGTCTGGGTCTCGGTGAGATCGAAGTTCACGGGCGCGGGTGTCCTGCTACTCGATGGCCTTGAGGTTGAACGGGTACTCGATGGGGTGGTCGCGGCCGTCCGGGGGCTTGGGGAAGTCCATGGACGACAGGACGGACACCACGCAGTCGTTGAGGCCCGGGTCCTTCAGCGTGCTGCCGTGCTTGTCGATCTTCGCGCTGCGCACGGTGCCTTCCGCGGTGATGGTGAAGGTGGTGCGCAAGAGGCCCTCCACCTTCTTGTCCTTCTCCACCATGTGGTCCTCGTAGCACTCCTGGATGCGAGGCATGTGGTGGGCCATCACCTGGCGGATGGAGTCCGGGGTGAAGGGCAGCTTGCTGACGTCCAGCCCGTCGTCCTTCGCGGGGGCGGGCGTCTTCGTCGTCGGGGCGGTGGCCGGAGCAGGCGTCGCCGCGGCCTTCTTCTTGGAGCCGCCCTGGGCGAGCGCCAGCGAGGAGCCCAGGCCCAGGGACAGGAACAGCACGGGGAGGAGCGCGCGCTTCATGACCGGGTGACTACTCCTTGAGCAGGTTGGCGGAGATGACGATGCGCTGGATCTCGCTCGTCCCCTCGTAGATCTCGGTGATGCGCGCGTCGCGCACGTGGCGCTCGGCGTCCATCTCCTTGCTGTAGCCCATGCCGCCGTGGATCTGCAGGGCCTTGTTGGCCACGCGGCTGGCCATCTCGCTGGCGTAGAGCTTGGCCATGGCGCTCTCCTGGGAGTGGCGCACGCCCTTGTCCTTCATCAGCGCCGCGCGCCACACGAGCAGGCGGGCCGCGTCGATCTCCATGGCCATGTCCGCGATCATGAACTGGATGGCCTGGTGGTCGCGGATGGGCTTTCCGAACGTCTTGCGCTCACCCGAGTAGCGCACGGCCTCCTCGAAGGCCGCGCGCGCGATGCCCAGCGCCTGGGACGCGATGCCGATGCGGCCGCCGTCCAGCGTGGACATGGCGACCTTGAAGCCCTCGCCCTCCTTGCCCAGGCGGTACTTCTCCGGCACGCGCATGTCCTCGAAGAACATGGAGCAGGACCAGGCGGCGCTGATGCCCATCTTCTTGTCGGGCTCCGCGCGGATGAAGCCCGGCGTGTTGGTGGGCACGAGGAACGCGGTGATGCCCTTGTTGCCCGCTTCCTTGTTCGTCATCGTGATGAGGACGATGGCGTCGGCCTTGGGGCCGTTGGTGATCCAGTTCTTGGAGCCGTTGATGATGTACTCGTCGCCGCGCTTCACGGCGATGGTCTTCTGGGCGGCGGCGTCGCTGCCGGCTTCCGGCTCCGTCAGGCCGAAGCAGCCGATCTTCTGGCCGCTGGCGAAGGGCTTGAGGAACTGCTCCTTCTGCTCGGGCGTGCCGAACTTGGACACCGGGTCGCAGTAGAGCGAGTTGTTCACGCTCATGATGACGCCGGTGGAGGCGCAGCCGCGGGAGATCTCCTCCATGGCGAGCGCGTAGCAGACGTTGTCCAGGCCCGCGCCGCCCCACTCTTCCGGCACCGCGATGCCCAGGAGCGACAGCTCCGCCAGCTTCTTCACCGCGTCCGTGGGCCACGCGTGCTGTTCGTCCCACTTGCGGGCGTTGGGGATGAGTTCCTTGGCGGCGAACTCGCGGCACAGCCGCTGGATCTCGCGCTGGATGTCGGTCAGCTCGAAGTTCATGGTGGACCTCCCATAGTACGGGGTCCGCCCCGGGGCTACTCCGAAGACGCCCCGCCGTCCTCGGGCGCGGGAATCCGGGTTCCAAAGAACATCGCGAGAGGCACGGCCACGTCGAGGGACACGTCCGTGCGAGCCCCCGCGTCCGTCCAGGTCCTGCGCACCACCACCGACACCGTCCAGGGTTGGGTGTCCCGGTGCCGCTCAATCAGGTCGTAGGTGAGCCCCACCCCGGCCACCCCGCCCTTCCCGTCGCCGCCCCACACGCCCGCCCCCTCGGCCAGGGCGCCGAAGCGGGACACGTGCGGAAAGGCGTACACGCGTCCCCCGGCGAGCAGGCGGAAGGTGGACGGCCGCAGGCGCAGCTGGGGCTCCACGAAGGGCGACACGATGAGCGTGGGGCCCAGCGCGCCGGGGACCTCCAAGGGAGGCGTGGCCCACGGGTGGATGGGCCAGGACAGCACCCAGTGGGCGCCGTCGCCCCACTCGCGGCGGAGGTCCGGGATGGCGGGCTCCAGGAAGCACAGCGTGTAGAGACACAGCGTGCGCTTCCAGGACACCAGGGCCGGGGCGCGGGGCTCCTGCCCGGGAGCCTCCTCCGCCCGGGCCGGCGGCGCGGCCAGGAAGCACAGCAGGCTCCCGGCCGCGACCGCGTGCTTCACGTCACTTGCCCTGGAAGTTGGCGGGACGCTTGCCCAGGAACGCGGCCATGCCCTCGCGCTGATCCTCCGAACCGAAGAGGACGGCGAAGCCCTGGCGCTCCAGCTCGTTGGCGGCGCGCAGGTCCTGATCCGCGCCGTACTCCACCACGCGCTTGGCCTGGGCCACCGCGAGCGGGCCGTTCTTGAGGATCTTCGCGGCCACCGCCTTGCAGTGCTCCATCAGCTTGTCCGCGGGCAGGACGTCCAGGACCAGGCCGATCTCCTTGGCCTTGGCGGCGTCCAGGCGGTCCGCGGTGAAGAGCAGCTCCTTGGCGCGGGCGCGGCCCAACAGGCGCGCCAGGCGCTGGGTGCCGCCGAAGCCCGGGATGACGCCGAGGGTGACTTCCGGCACGCCCAGCTTGGCCTTCTCCGACGCGTAGATGAGGTCGCAGCCCAGGGCCAGCTCCAGGCCGCCGCCCAGCGCGAAGCCGTTCACGGCCGCGATGGTGGGGATGGGCAGGTTCTCCAGGTGCTCGAAGACGCGGTGGCCCAGGGCGGAGAACTCGCGCGCCTGCGCGGCGCTGATGGTGGCCATCTCCGCGATGTCCGCGCCCGCGACGAAGGCCTTGTCCCCGCCTCCGGTGATGATGAGGGCGCGGGTGTCGTCCTTCAGCGAGTCGAGCGCGTGCTCCATCTCGTGGAACGTGGCGCTGTTGAGCGCGTTGAGCGCCTTGGGGCGGTCCACGGTGAGGATGGCGAGCGCGCCGTCCTTCTCGAGCTTGATGTTCTGGTAGTCCATGTGCGTGCGGGCTCCGGGTGGGGGCTAGTACTTGTAGAAGCCGCGGCCGGACTTCTTGCCGTACCAGCCGGCGTCCACGTACTGGCGCAAGAGCGGCGCCGGGCGGTACTTGGAGTCACCCAGGCCCTTGTGAAGCACCTCGGCGATGTACAGCACCGTGTCCAGGCCGATGAAGTCCGCCAGCTGCAGCGGGCCCATGGGCTGGTTGGTGCCCAGCTTCATCGCGGTGTCGATGTCCTCCGCCGTGCCCAGGCCCTCCATCAGCGCGAAGCAGGCCTCGTTGAGCATGGGGATGAGGATGCGGTTGACGATGAAGCCCGGGTAGTCCTTGGAGACCACCGTCGTCTTGCCCATGCGCTCGGCCATGGCGCGGATGGTGGTGTACGTCTCGTCGCTCGTCGCCGCGCCGCGGATCAGCTCCACCAGCTGCATCACCGGCACCGGGTTCATGAAGTGCATCCCGATGACGGACTCGGGGCGCTTCGTGGCCGCGGCGATGCGGGTGATGGGGATGGAGGACGTGTTGGTGGCGAGGATGCCGCCGGGGCGCACCACCTCATCCAGCTCCAGGAAGATGCGGCGCTTGAGGTCCTCGTTCTCCGTGACGGCCTCGATGGCGACGTCCACGTCCTTCGCTTCGCGCGCGCTCGTGAAGGTGGCGAGGTTCGCTTCGGCGGCCTGCTGCTTCGCCGCGTCCAGCTTGCCCTTCTCCACCAGCTTCTTCAGGCCCGCCTTGATGCGGTCCGCGCCCTTGGCGAGCCCGTCCTTGTTGACGTCCACCAGCGACACGCGCAGGCCCGCCTGGAGCGCCACCTGCGCGATGCCCGCGCCCATCTGCCCTGCACCGACGACGACGATGTGTTCCGTAGCCATGGCGTCTTCTCTCCTGTGCCGGCGGCCATAACGCACGGCCCCAGGAGGGTCAACGCCGGTCAGCGACCCGGGCCGGGCAGTCTCAACGGGACAACGATGGCCCGGGCCTCGCCCACCGTCAGCCGGCCGCGAATCACGTCCCGCTTGTCGCGCCCCTCCACCTGGAGGAACAGGAGCGTGCGGAAGGTGCCCTCGGGCAGGTCCACCTTGAAGGTCACCTCCGGGGGCGGGCCGTTCGCGAAGAAGCGCTCCTCGCGCTTCACGATGTGCTCGTCCTTCGGATCCACCACCTGGAGGTCCATGGCGCGCACGTCGCCCCAGTCATCGCCCTCCAGCCGGTAGATCAGCTGGCGCTCCGGCACGTCCGTCACCTTCCACAGCCACAGGCCCAGCGCGACGATGGCGATGAGCGCCAGCCGCTTGGGCAGGGGGTGTGTGCGCCAGGTGCGGCGCGGCTTGTCGGACGGGGCCGGGGTCTGCGGCGTGGGGGATTCCGCCACGTCCCTACTCCCGCTTCGAGCGCTTGGAGGCCGGCCGGCGCGCGTTCACGTCGGTGATGACCACGCGCGTGGTGGGCGGCTCCGCGGCCTTCTTGCCCGGCTTGTGGTGGGGCTCCGGCGCAGGCGCCTCCTCGGACTTCTCCGAGGGCACCAGGCGGATCTGCGCCTTGACCTCCACCGTCATGCCGGAGAGCAGCTTGAGGAACTCGTCGCGCAGCTTCTCCGACTGCATGAAGCGGCGGAGCTCCTCCGTGACGACGCGGCTGATGTCGTCCTTGGTCTTCTCCGCCTGGGAGAGGAGGAAGCCCAGCGCCTCCTTGGGCAGCTTGAGCTGGCCGGCGAGGGCCCGGAGGCCCTCCTCGCCCATGAAGACCGCGCCCATGCCGGCCACCGCCATGCGCCGCACGAAGTCCGGCACGAAGCCGCCCGAGGAGCGGCTCTCGCGGCCGGGCTGCTCCTCCGACGAGTCGTCATCGAACAGCGGATCAGGCGGAAGCTCGTCGTTGCCGGCCGGGGCCATGCGATCTCCTCTTCAGGTTGAGTCCTACCGGGCCTGCATCACCGGCAGGGGCACGCTCTTCATGGTCTGCGCGGACACGCGGCCCGCGACGTTCCGGGCCACGTCCTGGAAGGCCTTGGCCTCCGGGCTGTCCTTGTGCCCCACCACCACCGGCACGCCGGAGTCTCCCGCCTCGCGCACCTTCAGGTCGAGCGGGATCTCCCCCAGGAATGGGATGCCGAACATCTCCGCCGCCTTGTGGCCGCCGCCGTGGTTGAAGATGGGCGTGCTCTTGGAGCAGTGCGGGCAGACGAACTGGCTCATGTTCTCCACGATGCCCAGCACGGGGATGTGGACCTTGTCGAACATCTGCTTGGCGCGCACCACGTCCGCCAGCGCCACGTCCTGCGGCGTCGTCACCAGCACCGCGCCCGCGGCCCGCACGGACTGCGACAGCGTCAGCGCCACGTCGCCCGTGCCCGGGGGCAGGTCCAGGACGAGGTAGTCCAGCTCGCCCCAGTTCACGTCGCGCACCAGCTGCATGAGGGCGCCGTGGAGCATGGGGCCGCGCCAGATGAGCGCCTGATCCGCCTCCACCAGGAAGCCGATGGACATGATCTTCAGGCCATGGGCGACCAGCGGATCCAGCGTCTTGCCGTTGGGGCTCACCGGGCGCTTGTCCGCGGTGCCCGTCATCAGCGGCACGGAGGGGCCGTAGAAGTCCGCGTCCAGCAGGCCCACCTTCGCGCCGTGCTGCGCGAGCGCCGTGGCCAGGTTCACCGCCACCGTGCTCTTGCCCACGCCGCCCTTGCCGGCGCCCACCAGCAGGATGTTCTTCACGCCCGGCAGCAGGGCCCCGCCGCCGGAGCCGCCCGCGACGCCGCGCACCTGGGCGCCCCACTCGATGTCGAAGGACTTCAGGCCCGGCAGCGCCTTGAGCGCCGCCTCCGCGTCCGCCTGGATCTTCCCCTTCATGGGGCACGCAGGAGTGGTCAGTTCAATCTTCAGCTTCACCGTGTCGCCGGTGACGCGCACGTCCTTCACCATCCCGGCCTTCACCAGGTCGACGTGCAGCTCGGGGTCGATCACCTTCGACATGGCCGTCATCACATCGGCCTGGGAAACGCTCATCGGGACACCTGAAACCTTTTGAAAACAGGCGCTTGCACGCTTGAAGGGGGGCGGAGATTGCCAGCACTCCGGGGGCTGTCAACGTCGTTTAACGCACATGTCCGGAGGCCGCCCGGCCTTCCTCCGGCCCCGGAGCGCGCCCGGCTTCTGGCCCTCATTCGATGGCCGCCACCCGGTACTCGCCATCTTCCAGCACCAGCCGCACCGCGCGCTCGCCGCCCAGGGGGAACAGGGCCTCCCCCGCCGCCACGCGCACGTGGGTGTTGAGCGCCAGGCGGGCCCGGCGCAGGCGCTCCCTGGCCAGGGGCTCCCGTTCGAAGTCCTCGCGCAGGCGCTCCGGCGTGTAGCGGGCCCTCAGCGGCGAGGCGAGCAGGCCCCACGCGCCCTTCCAGTCCCGGGACTCCACCTCATCCAGGAACTTCTTCAGCGCCGCCCTGGGCACGTCCGCGGGGCGGGACTCTACCACGCGCCAGTCCTCGCCCTGGCGGGCCAGCGTGACGGACGGGGCGCGGGCCTCCAGCACGCCCGCTCCGGCGCGGACGGCGGCGGCGCGATCCTTCCGGGAGGCTTCGTCGGAGTACTCGTCCAGGAAGGCCCCCTCGCCCTCCGGGTTGCCGGTCGTCAGGCGGTAGGCGTCCGACAGCCGGTTCTCCTCCAGCGCCTTCGCGTACGCCTCCGCCACGGACGCTGGTTCACGCGACGCGGTGGCACAGGCGGTGCCCAGCAACAGGAGGCTCAGGGGCGCAAGACGGGTCATCACGGGCGCGGCAGGGTAGACGCCGGCCCGGGGGCGGGCAATGCCCGGACGTCTCGTCCGTCGGTGCTCCAGCGGGCGGGCGGCGCTCGAAGGGTCAATGGCGCAACAGCCGGAACAACCAGATGACGATGTCCGCCAGGTCGATGGCGTCCGACACTTCGTTCAGGTTCGGGAGGCTGGACGCGTCGCGGCTCCTCGGCAGGCTGTTGCCCGACACGGCGCCCTTCGGGTGGTGCTCGTGGCAGTAGAGGTCGCCGCTGTACGCGTATGCCTCCGACACGGAGACCTGGATGCCGCACCGGACGCAACAGAAGGGGGAGCGCACGCCCAGTCCGCCAGTGGGTGAATCCGACGGCGGCAGCGGGGCCGTGGCGCCCGGGCCGCTCCATGGATCCGGGCCCCCATCCGTCGCCGGAGCGACCTCCCAGCCCCGGGCCGCGGGGGCGACCCTGGGGGCCGTCACGACGGCGTTCTCCAGGGCCTCGAACTTGCCCGCGTCCAGCCAGGTGCCGCCGCAGTGCGTGCACAGGTCCACGTTGCACACGCGCGCGTTGACCAGCGCCAGGCGTGCGCCGCAGCCGGGACAGCCCACGGGCTCGCTGTCGCAGGTGGCGCAGACAGCCATGGCCCGAGGGATGAGGTGTCCGCCCTCGCGGCACCGCGACGCGGCCTGCCTCGCCGCGCTCAGCAGCGGCTTGAGCGACGGCCGGTCCGGAAAGCGCTCCAGCTCCCCGCGGTCGAAGTACAGGCCCTGGCAGCGAGGACAGACATCCACCTCCACGTCGGAGGCCAGGACGACGTTCAGGGGCTGGCTGGGGCAGACCGGGCAGGAGCGGGTCATCCCGGGCATGCTAGAGGGCCCATCCCCTCCGTGAAAGGGGCGCCCCGCCGCTCAGTGCTCTCGTTGCGGGGGTGGGATGTGGCCCTTCCCCGTCACGGTGTCTGGCGGTCGTTTCGCGCGGAGCTTCGAAGGAAGCACGCCGAACCGCTCGTGGAAGCGGGTCGCGAACCGCGAGGCCGAGGTGTACCCCGCCTCGATGGCCACGTGTCCCACCGGCAGGTCGGTGGTCCAGAGCAGCGAGACCGCGTGGTCCATCCGCACCTCCGTCAGGAGCTTGCTGAACGTCGTCGCCTCGCCCGTCAGCCTCCGATGGAGCGTGTCCTCACTCATGGCGAGCGCCCGGGCGACCTCCGTCAGCGTCCATGCCCGCGAGGGATCCCGGGACACGAGGCGCTTCATGCCGAGCCGCGCGCTCGATGACGCGCTCACATCGATGTGGAGATCCCGCAGCCAGGCGATGAGCTCGAGCACGCGCGCGCGCACGACTCCTTCCGGGAACTTCTCCGTGAGCGCCTCGATGCATCGGCGGTGCGCGTCGACGAGCCGGGGAAGCTCGTCGGCGCGCAGCCGTTGGACCCTCGTGGAGCCCGTGGGCGGCTTCGGCTCCGCCTGGAGGAGGAGCTCCGGGGCGATGAGCATGCCCTCGGCCAGGTACTCGCCTCCTGCGTCCGGGACATTGCGCACGTCGAGGCGGGTCCCGGGGGAGATCCACACGAGCTCGCCGGCCCGGACGTGGACCGGCTCATCGCCCTGGCGCACCACCTTCTCGCCCCGCTGGATGTGCACCAGGCCGGCAGAGAGCCACTCCACCCCCGCGAAGACGGGGTCGGCCTCGCGTTGGTGGATCTTGAGGTACATGGCCGCCGTGGTGTCCAGGAGCCTGGCGGTGCGTTCGATGGGCGAGGGCCTTCGCATGTCTCAGGGCGTGACGGAGGTCGGGACGAGCGTACCGCGCGCGAGGGTGTGCCCCAAGAGCACGAAGGAGAGGTACGCGGGCGTGGCTTCCGCGGGGATGGGGAGCGCCTCGACATCGAGCGCATGCACGACGACGAAGTAGCGGTGCGGCCCGTGTCCTCGCGGCGGCGCGGCGCCGAGGTATTGCGCGAGGCGGGCATCGTTGGGGAGCTGCACCGCCCCCGGAGGAAGGAGCCCTCCCCCGGCGCTCCCGGCGTTCCGCGGCAACGCGCTGACGCCCGCCGGGATGTTGAACACGGCCCAGTGCCAGAAGCCACTGGGCGTGGGGGCATCAGGGTCGAAGACAGTGACCGCGAAGCTCCGGGTCGCGGCGGGGAATCCCGACCAGCTCAGCTGGGGCGAGATGTCCTTGCCGCCCGTCTCGGACTGCGCGCTGCGGTGGTCGGCGTGCAGCGGTTGTCCATCCTGGATGTCCGTGCTCGTGACGTGGAACGACGGAACGGCGGGGAGTGCTTCGTACGGGTTCGTTTTCATGAACAGCAATCTGCGGCTTTCGGACGAGGAGCGTTCGCCCGGGATCCGCAACGGCTGTCCCGTGAACCGCGATCTCACCGGCGGCGCTGGAGACTCCATGCCGTGGGGCAGAAGGCATACGTGGCCGGGTGCGCCGCGCCCATCAGCAGCTTGAGCAGGGACAGCCTCCCGCGGGCGCCGCCGTAGCGCACCAGGTCGAAGTCGTCCGACGGGACGCGCGCCTCGTCCAGCGCGTGGCGGCAGACCTCCTCGAAGCCGCCGATGCGGTCCACCAGCCCCGCCTCCTTCGCGCGCAGCCCGGAGTAGACGCGCCCCTCCGCGCGCTGGTGGATCTCCTCCTTCGTGCGGCCTCGCGCCTGGGCCACCAGCTCCAGGAAGGACTGGTAGCTCTCCTCCACCTCGCGCTCCAGGGCGGCGCGCTCGTGCGGCGTGAAGCCGCGTGACGAGGAGAAGAAGGCGGCGTTCTCGCCCCGCGCCAGCGTGGTGCGGTGGATGCCCAGCTTCTCCAGCAGGTCCCCGTACTCGAACTTGCCCACGAACACGCCGATGGAGCCCACGACGGCATGGGGCGCGGACCAGATCTCCTTCGCGCCGATGGCCGCCATGTAGCCGCCGCTCGCGCAGATGGAGTCCACGTACGCGATGACGGGCTTCTGCTTCGCCACGCGCTTCACGGCCTCCAGGATCTGCTCGGACGCGAGCGCGGATCCGCCGGGGCTCGCCACCGCCAGCACCACCGCCTTCGCGCGCGGATCCCTCCCCGCCTGCCGCAGCGCCTTCACCACCGCGTCCGCCGCGGCGAACCGGCCCGCGCCGCCGCTGCCCGGGATGATGATGCCCGCCACGTCCACCACCGCCAGCCGGGGCTTGCGGCGCAGCCGGCGCCACTTCACCGGAGGGAACGGGAGCGTCGCCAGGTACGCGTCATAGGTGGGCACCGGCGGCTCCTCGTCCTTCTTCGCCTCCAGGCCCAGGTGCGCGCCCAGGTCCGCCTCGTGGACCAGCCCGTCCACCAGCCCCGCCTCCAGCGCCCGCTTCGCGCTGTAGGGCCCGGCGTCGATGAGCGCTCGCGCCTCCTCCGCCGTCTTGCCGCGATCGCGGGAGACGGCGTCGACGAGCGCGGCGTAGCGTTCATCCAGGAAGGACTCCAGCGTCTGGCGCTGGATGTCGGACACCTTGCCGTCGGTGAAGAGCTCCGGCGCCGTCTTGTAGTCGCCGCGCCGGGCGAAGTGGGCGTGGATGCCCACCCGGCTGAAGGCCTCGCCCAGCACGGTGGCCTGGGCGGAGTAGCCCACCAGCTCCACGCGGCCCATGGGGGCGAGCAGCACCTCGTCCGCCGTGCCCAGCACGGGGTAGGCATCCGTGTCCACCATCACCGCCCAGGACACCACCCGCTTCCCGGCGGCCTGGAAGTCCGACAGCAGGGCGCGCAGGGCCTCGCGCTTCGCGTCGGGGATGGCCAGGCCCTCGACCTCCAGGAGGATGCCGTCCACCTTGGGGTCCGCGGCCAGCACCTTGAGTGCGCGACCCAGCGCGTCGAGCGACGTCACCGTGGCGGGCTCCACCGTCCCGCCGCCGAAACGGAAACGTGACATGGGGCGTGGGCGGTACGGGAGCTCGCCCGCGAGCCGGAAGCGGATCCATGTAGGTCTCTTGCGCGCCGCCATCAGACGAAAGGGCAGGCCCAGGAGCAGCTTCAGCCCCAGGAAGAGGTTCGCCAGGAGCAGAATGGGAAGGCGGAGCATGGCGCGCGCGTAACGCTCCGTGCGGGGCGAAGCAACCCCTGTTCACCCGCGGCTCGGCCCTCTGTTAGGCTCAAGGCCCATGTCCTCCCCCTCCCTCCCCCGCCTTGTTCTTGTTCTCGCCCTTGTGTGGGGCGGCGCTGTCCTGGCGCAGCCCCAGCGCCGGCAGCCCTCGGAGTTCAAGGAACGCAAGGAGTTGACCCAGGCAGAGAAGGACGCCGCCAAGGCGCGCGCCATGGGCAACAACCTCAATGGCTACGGCAAGGACGTGCAGATCAAGGAGACGCCCGTGCCCTGGATGGCCATTGGCCTGGTGGCCATCGTCTTCGTCGTCGCCACGCCCTTCGCCATCCGCGCCTACCGGGGCACCGTGAAGGACATGTCCGACGTCAACACCTTCGGCGCGCGCGGCGGTGCCGCCGAGGACGAGGCCTGAGCCTCCGCCTCACGCCGGGCGGACCTCCACGCTGCCGCCCGGCTCCACCTGGATGTGCACCGGCAGGAAGCGCCGCAGCACCTCCGCCTGGACCGTCAGCTCGCCGGTGATGCGAGCGGCGGTGAACCGCGTGGTCCCCGGCGTCACCGCCCCCAGCCTCCCCGACGCCAGGAGCGCCGCCGGCAGAAGCAGTTGTTCGGCCAGGTGCTCGTCGAGCGCGCCGCCCGACTCCATGAAGCGGGTCAGCGCCTCCGCCGCCTCACGCCCCACCCCTTCGGCGTCCAGGCCCCGCTCCCCCAGCGACGTGAAGCCCGCCACGGTGTGCTCGAACTGCGCCAGCACGAACGTCGCGGAGCCCTGCGAGCGCGTCACCGCCAGCGGCCGGTTGTCGGCTTCCGCCAGGATGCCCCGCTCGCGCAGCGCGGCCACGGCGGCGCGGGACTGACGCTCCGCCACCGCGAAGGGCAGCCCTCCCACGAAGGACATCACCCGCACCTCGCGCAGCACGCCCCGCGCGGGCAGCTCCACGCGCACGGGCGGCTCGGCCGGGGCCCCCACCTCCGCGGTGAACTCGCCCGCGCCCTCCGGGAGGAAGCCCGCGTGCGTGAGCGACAACTGCACGGGCAGCCCATACGCGCGCGCCACCGGCAGCCACGCGCCCACGAGCGCATGGAAGCTGGGTCCACCTCTCAGGTGCGTGGCCCCCCGCAGCGTGAGCCGTCCGCCGCCCGCGAGCGCCAGCGGATACACCAGGCACTGGAACAGCCGGGGCGTGCTGCCGGACGCGCCGGCCTCCAGCAGGTAGTCACCCGCGCGCACCGGGCCGGGGGTGAAGCCCAGCTCGGTGGAGGCCACGACGGCGCCCTCGCTGGTGCCACCGCAGAGCGTCTCCGCGCCGCGGACATAGGCCAGGTGCTGGGGCCGCAAGCCCGGCGGCTCGCGGTGCTCGCGCAGGCCGCGGAGCAGGAAGGGACGGCCGGTGATGAGCGACAGGGACAGCGCCGAGCGGAGGACGTGGCCGCCCCCCTCCCCCAGGCTTCCGTCGAGCAGCACCCGCCCGGCGTCGGGCCGGTCGTGACCGGTCATGTCCCTCCCGTCCTGGCGTGTCGTGGCGCGCGGCCCGGCGAAGGGCCACCCGCGTGTGGTGACGGGCGCGCAGCCTAGCAGACCGCGCGCCCGTGGACGGGGGAACTACTCGTCCAGCGCGGGCAGGACGTTCACCTTCAACGCACTGGGCTGGGCCGCCGTGTGGTGCAGCCGGTGCATCGCGCGAACGAAGTCCGTGGGCTTCGCCTCGAAGATGTTGGGCACGTACGTCTGCGGGTTCCGGTCGATGAACGGGAACCAGCTGGACTGCACCTGCACCATCAGCCGGTGGCCGCGCTGGAAGGTGTGGAACACGTCGTTGATGACGAAGCGCACCTTCGTCACCTCGTTGGACGTGAAGGGCTTGGGCTGCGAATAGCTCTCACGGAAGCGGCCGCGGAACGGCTCGCCGCGCACCAGCGTCTGCTGCGCGCCCCGGTTGCGCTCGCCGGACTGCTCCTGCTCCTTCGTCCAGCCGGGCATCTTCCCGGGGTTCACGTCCACCAGCTTCACCACCCAATCCGCGTCACTGCCCGTCGTGGAGACCCACAGCTCCGCCTCCAGCGGGCCCGCGAGCGTGAGGTCCTGGGTCAGCGGCTCCGTCTGGTACGTGAGCACGTCCGGCCGGCGCGAGGCGAAGCGTTGGTCCTCCGTCATGTACGTCTTGGACCAGCCGGGGCTCAGGTCCTGCGTGTACGGCACGGGCTTCGCGGGGTCGCTCACGTATTCGTCGAAGGACGCCTGCGTCGCCGTGGGCGCCTGGAAGGTCAGCGCGCCCTGCGGCTGGAAGTACAGGCGCGTCTCCTTCGTGCCCTTGGGCGGCCAGGCGTCCAGCTTGCGCCAGCGGTTGGCGCCGCCCTCGAAGACGAGCGCCTCCGGAACGGCCGCGTCCGGGCCGCCCTTCAGGTGCTGCTTGAAGAAGGCCAGCACCAGGTCCTGGTACGTGGCGGCCGTGGGGAACCCGAAGTCCGCGTCCCCCAGGGACGAGCCCTCCGTGCGCATCCAGCCGCCGTGCGGCCACGGGCCCATCACGAGCGTGTTGGTGATGCCGGGGTTCTGCTTCTCGATGGCGGCGTACGTGCGCAGCGGCCCGTAGAGGTCCTCCGTGTCGTACCAGCCGCCCACCACCATCACCGCGGCCTTGATGTTCTTCAGGTGCGGCAAGAGGCTCCGCGCCTGCCAGAAGGCGTCGTAGTTGGGGTGCGCGATGATGTCCTTCCAGAACGCGATGTCACCGTGGAGGTGCTTCGCGTCCGCGTTGGGGAGCGGGCCCAGGTCCAGGAAGAACTGGTAGGCGTCCGGGGTGCCGAAGTCGTAGGGCTTCCACTCCACCTCGTCCGTGGGCGCGGGGCGCGGCTTGCCGAAGGTGGAGAAGAAGCTGAACGCCAGCTGCAGGTTGAAGGCGCCATGCCGGTGCATGTCGTCCCAGAACCAGTCCGCGATGGGCGCCTGCGGCGACACGGCCTTGAGCGCGGGGTGCGAGTCGATGGCGCCCGCGGAGGTGTAGTAGCCCGGATAGGACACGCCCCACATGCCCACCTTGCCGTTGTTGTGGGGAACGCGCTTCACCAGCCAGTCGATGGTGTCGTACGTGTCGCTGCTCTCATCCACCTCCTTGCCCTTCTTGGTGTCGAGGTGGGGGCGGACGTTGACGAACTCGCCCTCGGACAGATAGCGGCCTCGCACGTCCTGGAAGGCGAAGATGAAGCCCTCCTTCTCGAAGTCGGCCGTGGCCAGGGTTTTGGGATAGCGGCCGGCGCCGTAGGGGCCCACCGAGTACGGCGTGCGCGTGAGCAGCACGGGGTAGCGCTTCTGTGGGCTCGCGTCGTTGGGCACGTAGAACGTCGTGAAGAGCTTCACGCCGTCGCGCATGGGGATGCGCACCTCGTACTTCGTGTAGTGCGCCCGGATGGATGCGGCGCGTTCGTCTTCCGGGCTCGCGGGCGGCTTGGGCGGCGCGGCGGGCGCCTGCGCGAGGGCGGATCCAGACAGGGAGAACATCGCGAGCGCTGCGACGAGGCCTCGGCGGTGGAAGGTCATGCTCCCCTCCTCCTTGCTGGGAAATGCGGGGGAAATTCGAAGGGAAATGCATCTTGGGCGATGGGGCCCGTGCAAGGAAGCTGGAACGCCCGCCGCATCGCGCCGCGCTCGGAGCGTGCAAGGTTTGCACACGCTCCTCGCATGCACGGCACGGCAAGACGTGCATGCACGGCAAGGTTTGCACGGTCCGCGCAAAACAGACGTTTGTTGTCAACTTCTCGGGGCCTGCACGTTCCTTGTGCATCGGGGACGCGAGTGCTCCCCACGGATTCGAAGGACTGCGGGAGATGGACCGATGAAGGCGAGTGGCAAGACGTGGACGCAGTGTTTGTTCGTGATGGGGATGATGACGGCCCTGGGAGCCAACGCGGAGCCAACCGAGGATCCGCCTCCGGAGAACGGCGCACAGGGAACCCGATTGCATGGTTCGGAGCGCTTCGAGAACGTGAACATTCCGCTCGGGTCCATCGAGCCCTCGGCACCTCCTGCCGGGATGGAGTGCGGGGCGGCCTCGGCGCAGATGATCGGCGGGCGGCTCGTGGGCACCCAGGTCTGCACGAGCGGCAACGCTCAGGTGACGCGGCATCTGGAGGGATCCAGCCTCGCGGGGGCGTCGTTCCGCGCGCCGTTCGAGGGACGCTCGGTGAAGCTGACCATCGAGGGGCTCAGGTGCCACAACAACATCCTGTCGTCCAAGCTTCCGTGCACCGCACTGGACGCGAGTCTGGGCAAGGCGCTCTGGGAGTACCGCATCACGGCGTCTACGGAGGACAACCAGCCCCAGCTTCTGTGTCCGCACGGCAGCGGCTTCGCGCTCGCGGTGCCTTATGCGTGGTCCACGGGCGGCAATCTGCTCCCCAATCCCGAGTACTTCACCTTCGCCTGCGCGCCGGAGAACGAGAACAAGAGCGGGCCCCTGGCCGAGGCCTTCTACGTAGGCGGTGGCGTCATCGCCAAGTGCATCGACTGGGGCTTTCCGCCCTGGCCTGTGGCCCCGCGCACACAGGACAATGCGCTGAAGTACCACCAACTGTGCACGCGCATGGCCACGGCGGACTACTGCGGCGAGGGGCACAGCAACACGCTGGATGGGACGCCGCTGGAGTTCATGACGGCGGCGACCGCCGTTCGATTGGGCGAGGATGGCTTGCCGTCAACGCTGGACGGCTACTCCCTGGAGGCCGTGTGGATGATGGATGACTGCGGCGGAGTCCGGCCGCTGTGCCTGGGCAAGAAGCGCTGGAACACGCTGCCCCTGGAGGCCACGTGCGTGGGGGGAAAGCGCGTGCTTGCCCCGCGTGACGCGCTGGCCTGTGATTCGCTGAACCTGCCGGCCCAGACCGACGCAACTCTGCTCGTGTCGTATTCGCTCTTCATCGACCGGTCGCTGGTGCAGTTCAAAGACGCCGGCAAGGGCTACGTGACGACCACGTCGGTGACGGTGGACCCGGAGCTCGTCGAAGGCAGCAGCGTGAACGGGATCAGCTTGGACCTGGATGCGGATGGGGTCGCGGACGCGACGCCGTTCACGGCGCTGCGCAAGGAGGGACCCATCCTCTCGCCGAAGTTGCCCGCGAACATCCTGAAGCGCATGCGCGAGTTCATCAAGCCGCTGTACCAGTGCGTGGATGGATACGGGCACTACCTGCTCACGGATAGCGAGTCTTGTGACGGTATCGCTGGTTACTCCCTCAACACCGCCAACGATGGCCGAGGCATCGAGGGCTACATCTACAGCGCCGTGGACTCCACCAGCGCGAGCCAGCGCCGGCCGCTGAAGCTGTGGCAGCACCGGGAGCTGGGTGTCTTCGCCACGTCCACGCAGGCCCCGCCCGGGTTCACGTTCGAGCGTGACCTGGGTTACCTGCCCGCGGTGGGCCAGTTGCCGGGGCGCGATCTCTGATCACGGCGCGGACGCGCACACGCGCATCCCGATGAAGGGGAAGCGTGTGCGCGGTTCGCCATCGCCGTGGTTGAGGGTCAGGGCGGTCCGTGCGTCCTGGTAGAACGAACCGCCGCCATACGCGGGCGCGCCGGTTGGATCCGTCACCAGCCACTCCCACACGTTGCCGGACATGTCTGAAATGCCAAAGGGGCTGTCCGACACGGGATGTGAGCCCACCGCATCCGGTCCGAAGGCGCCTGGCTTGCGGCCGTAGGTCGCGTCGAAGTTGGCGTCATCCGGTGCCAGGGTCGGGCCGTGCGGATAGGCCCGGCCATCCGCGCCCCGGGCGGCACGCTCCCATTCACGTTCCGTGCAGAGACGCGCTCGGGGCACGCGGCCGGTGGTGTCCAGCCAGGCGGTGTACGCGCGAGCGTCCTCCCAGGAGATGCCGGACACGGGGAAGCGGCGCCAGTCCTGTTCAGCGCGCAGGGTGCGGTCTTGATACCGCAGCAGCTCCCCTTCCCTCGCCTGGTACTCGATGCCTTCGTGCTCCAGATGGAAGGTCCAGGTGCCACCCTTCGCCGGGAGCAGCTCGATGGTGCCGTAGTAATTGGTCCCCCGGGGCCTGCGGGCTTCACGCTCGTGTGCCGGCAACTCGCGCAGCCAGGAGATCCAGTCCGCATAGGTGACTTCGTGGCGCGCGATGAAGAAGGCGCCGGTCGTGAGTCCGTGGACCGGGCGCGAGCGGCGGATGCTCTCGTCGTCGCCGCTGCCGTAGAGGAAGCGGCCCGACGGCACGTAGACGAAGCCATCCGGGACGTGTTCGGGGATGGGGACCTTCGCCTGGAAGGTCTCGCCGCGCGCGAGCAGCACCGGGTAGCGCACGGCTTGACGGCCCGGCAGCATGAACGTCAGGCGGTACGAGCCGGGCTCGAGCGTGAGGCCGGAGGTCATGGGCGTCTTGCCGAAGGCCCTCGGTTCGGACCAGCGCGGCGGGCCTCCGGGCTGGGGGTCGAAGGTCTCGACCTGGATGTCGGCGCCCGCGGGCTCGCTGTCCAGCTCCAGGTGAGCGGGGGCGGTCACCTTCCGGCTCGTGGTGGCGCTGGGGTCCAGCTCCTCGAGGTGCTCCGTCAGGGCCTTCTTCGCCTTGGGGTCACGGTCGCGTTCCGCGACCAGGATGCGCTGGAAGAGGACCTCGGCGACGCGTTGATCCAGGGCGGGGTTCGTGCCCCGGCCCACGCGCTTCTGCGAGGCTTCAAGGAGCTCGCTGGCGTCCTGATAGTGGCGAGCCTGCTTCGCGCCCAGGTCCAGGGCCTGGGCCCAGATTGGCTCCGCTTTGGCGGAGCCGTCGGTGTCAAAGGCGATGAAGGCCTCTGCACGGAGGGCTTCGATGCGGTCCCCCAGCGCACGGCCTTCATCGAATCTGGCGGCAGCGGAGGCCATGGCCTCCTCCGCGTCGATGCGCCGGGAACGCTCGCCCCACCAGTTGCCGCCGACGAGGACGGCCACCGCGATCCCCGGGAGCGCGAGCACGCGGGTCACGCGCAGCCACCGTGGACGCGGGGGCGCGATGGCCGGAGGAGCGCTGCGTGAGGCGATGGACTCCAACGCTTCACGCAGGGCATCCGCCGAGTCGAAGCGTGCGACTGGATCATGCGCGAGGCAGCGCGCGAGGACCGCGGCGAACGTGGCGTCCACTCCGGGGACAGCGACGTCCAGCGGTTCGAAGATCCGGGGCCGGGCAGGCGCTTCCACGAGCGGTCCCGGCGTCGAACCTCCGCACAGCTCGTAGAGCAGAACGCCCAGCGAGAAGAGATCGCTGCGGACCGTGGCGGGTTCTCCCCGCCAGACCTCGGGCGCCATGTAGAGCGGCGTCCCGATGCGACCCGTGGCCAGCAGGTCCGAAGGACCGACGAGCCATTCCGGCGGAAGCGGAGGCACCGTCGCCGTCCGCTGCGCCGCGTCCATGCTCGCGGGAGCCCTCGGCACATCGGCGGTCGCGGGCGCCACCGGGATCGGGACATCCACCGTCGCCGCACCCTCCACGGGCACGGGACGCAGGCCCTCCGGCGGACGCACGAGCACGACAGGCGCCGTCGCCACGTCGAGCAGCTTCGCCACACCGAAGTCGAGCAGCTTCACCTGCCCGTCCTCCGTCAGGAGCGCGTTCGCGGGCTTGAGGTCCCGGTGCAGCACGCCCTGACGGTGTGCCGCCGCGAGCCCCCTCGCCAGCCCGATTCCAATCTCCAGCACCCGTGTCCACGGCGCCGGCCGGGACAACCGGTCCAGGCTCTCTCCGCGCAGGAACTCGGAGACGAGGTACGGCCGCTCCTGCACCTCGCCGACACGATGGATGCCCACCACGTTCGGATGCTGCACGCGGGCAATCGCCCGGGCCTCCGTGCGGAAGCGCTCGCGCTGCATTTCATCCGGCGCGATGCCAGCGATGAACTTCACCGCCACCAGCCGGTCCAGCACCGTGTCGTGCGCCAGGTAAACCTCGCCCATCGCGCCGCGCCCCAATGGCTGCACCAGGCGGTACTCGCCGAACGCCGCGGGCGGCTGCCACGCTGGAGGCGACTCGCTCCTCATTCACCCGCCGGACCGCGGCCTCGCGAGGGCGCGATGCGATACTGCTTCAGCTTGAACGCGAACGTGCGCAGCGGCATCCCGATGAGCTGGGCGGCCCGCGTCTGCACCCCACCCGTCGCCTCCAGCGCCCGCACCATCCACGTGCGCTCCAGCGTCCGCAGCTCCTCCGCCAGGTTCGGGAACACCGTGGGCGCCTCCGTCCCGCCCTCCGCGCGCGCCGCCTCGGGCTCTGACCTCGTCCCCACCCGCAGGGAGTCCGGCAGGTGCGACGGCTCCACCACCGGCCCGGGCGACATGGCCGCCGCGTACTCCATGGTGTTCTTCAGCTCGCGCACGTTGCCCGGCCACTCGTGCGCCCCCAGCACCTCCATGGCCGCGGCGGACAGGTGCAACGGTGGGCGGCCGGCCCTCGCGCAGGACTCCTCCAGGAACGCCCGTGCCAGCAGCGGCAGCTCCAGCGGCCGGTCCTTCAACGGCGGCAACGTCACCTTCGCTCCGGACAGCCGGAAGAACAGATCCTGCCGGAAGCGCCCGGCCTTCACCTCGTCCGACAGCTCCCGGTGCGTGGCCGCGACCACCCGCAGATCCACCTGCCGCTCGCGGGAATCCCCCAGCCGGGTGATCCGCTGCTGATCCAACGCCCGCAGCAGCTTCGCCTGGATGGGCAGCGACAGCTCCGCCACCTCGTCCAGGAACAGCGTCCCGCCGCTCGCGCGCTCCAGCAGGCCCGCCCGCGCCCGGTCCGCGCCGGTGAACGCGCCCCGCTCGTGGCCGAACAGCTCCGCCTCCACCAGGTTCTCCGGCAGCGCCGCGCAGTTGATCGGCACGAACGGCTGTTCCGAGCGCGGCGACGCGTGATGCACCGCCCACGCCGCGTTCTCCTTCCCCGCCCCCGTCGGGCCGTGGATCAGCACCGGCAGCGGACTCGCCGCCAGCTGGCGCAGTTGTTCGAACACGCGCGACATCGCCGCGTCCGCCACCACCACCGACCGCTCACCCAGTGACAGCCGGTACATGGACGGTCCGCTGACCCGGGTCCCCCCCGGCTCCGCTGCCTTCGCCGCTGCCTTCGCCGCGCTCAGCAGCGCGTCCCCCTTCATCCCGTCCCCCGGCGCCGACGCCACGCCCGCCCACACGCGCCCGGCCAGCGGCGAGAGGACCGACACCAGGTGCGCCGCCGCCGCTTCCGCCTCCTCGCCGGACAGATCCGGCAGCAGCACCATCAGCAGCTCCCCCACCTGCCCCACCGCGTCCATCAACCGCAGCGCGCCATCCAGCGCCCGCACCAACTCCCCCCGCGGCACCCGCGCGGCCTCCACTCCCAGCGCCACCACGCTCACCGCGAGCCCGGAGCCGTGCACCCGGTCCAGCTCCTCGGAGAGCCGGGTCCTCAGCGCGTCCGCCTCCAGCGCCCGCCGCTCCGGCAGGGGGCGCTCGCCCCGGTGGACCACCAGCGTCACGTTGCCCAACGTCACCGCATCACCGCTGTCCAGCAGCCGCGAGCCCTGCACCCGCTCCCGGTTGACGTGCACGCCGTTGTGGCTGCCCAGGTCCGTGATGAACACCTCGCCCTCCGCCACCGACACCCGCGCGTGCTGGCGGCTCACCGACGCGTCCTCCACCACCACGTCCACCCCCGCCGCGCGGCCAATCACCACCTCCCCCTCCCGGGGCAATGGCACCACCGTGGAGGTGTTCCCCTGGAAGAGCAGCAGGTACAGCCGGTCGTTCGAGGCGGCGCGGGAGGGCCCCCGGCGCGAGTCCTCGGTCTCCTTCGGGTCGCGTGGCTCCATTCCCTCAGAGAATGCACGGACCGTTGAATTCCGGGCAACACCGGGAGCACTCATTGATTTGCGGGTCAGGCCACGCGCGGTCCATGCTCCCACCCCGGAGGCGAGGGACTTTCATGGCCAAGATGCTGAAAGAAGGGGACGCGGTTCCGGATGTCACCCTGCAGGGGCCTGGCGGCGTGCCGGTGCGCCTGCGTGACCTGTTGGGCGACAAGGCGCTGGTCATCTACTTCTACCCGCGGGACGACTCCCCGGGATGTACGGTCCAGGCCTGCAGCCTGCGCGATCAGTACCAGGACTTCACGGACGCGGGCGCGGACGTGGTGGGCATCAGCAGCGACTCCGCCGAGTCCCATGAGAAGTTCGTCGCCAAGTACCGGCTCCCCTTCCGTCTCCTCAGCGACCCGGATGGCGCGGCGCGCAAGGCCTTTGGCGTGCCCACCAACTTCCTGGGGTTGTTGCCCGGGCGGGTGACGTTCGTCACGGACAAGGACGGCACCATCCGCTACGCGTTCGAGTCGCAGATCCAGGTGAAGAAGCACGCCGAGCACGCGCTGGACGTCGTCCGGTCGCTCACGGGTCAGGGGGCCGCTCCCACCCGTCCTGCCTGACAGGCGCGTTTGCCACGCGTTTCCCGGTAGACTGATTCCTGACGTCCTGGCCGTGGGAGCCGGGACGTCGTCCCCCTGTCGCGAGCAACATCGGGACACGTCGGGTGGGCCGGAGGACACGCCATGCGGTTGCACTGGTTGCTGGGACTGTCGTTGTGCGTCGGCGGCTGCACGAGCCTGACGAAGGACCTCCATGACGAGGGCCCGGGGGACGAAGAGGTGCCCACCGAGGAGACGGTGTACCTCGTGCCGCTGGACGAGGCCCTCTTCACCATGCGGCGCGTCTTCGAGGAGCAGCGCTACGACGTCTTCGAGCGCGCGGAGCAGCACGAGCTCTACACCTCCGCGCACGAGCCTGGGCTGAACCTCCCCGGCAACCGCACCTTCGAGCGCTACTTCGTGAAGGGCGCGGCGTTGGGCCCCCGCCAGTCCGTCATCCGCGTCTTCCGGCTGCGCTACCGCGAGCAGGACACGAACATCGAGGTGAAGCCCAAGTGGCTCAACGAGCGCATCCAGGACGAGGAGAAGTACCTCGCCCGGAAGACGTTCGAGCGCTTCACGTTCGACGGCGTGCCGGACATGGAGGGCTTCAAGATGGTGCGCGGCACGCGCGACCTGCCCGTGGAGCGCAAGCTGCTGGCGAGGCTGGAGATGGTGCCGTCGCTGGAGCTGGTGGGCGGCAAGACGTCTGCGCCCGTGCGCGCCGTCAAGGTGGAGGGCTGGGAAGACGACGCGCCCCAGACGCCACCCGTGCAGTGCGGCGAGCCGTTGCAGGGCGTGGAGCCGCTCATGACCGCCGGACATACAGTCCTGGTGGGTGATCCGCTGGGCACCCGTGAGCTGCCGGAGGTGGCCACGCGGATGCTGTGCGACGCGGTGGAGAAGAAGCTGCCGGTGGCGCTGGCGCTGTCCATGCCGTCCGAGGACCAGGGCGCGCTGGACGACTATCTGGCCAGCGAGGGCCACGGCCCGGACCTGGAGCGGCTGCTGGTGGTGAGCTCCTTCTGGCGCCGCGTGTACCAGGACGGCCGCAGCAGCGGCGCCCTGCTGCGTCTCATCGAACAGGCCCGCCGGTTGCGCGCGCAGGGCAACGCGGTGGCGGTGCTCGCGTTCGACTCGAACAGTGCCTCCGGCAACGCGCGCGAAGCCGAGATGGCGAAGAACCTCATCGCGTACCGCCAGGCGAACCCGGACACGTGGCTGCTGGCGCTCGCGGGCGACGTGCACGTGCGCACGAAGCCGGTGAGCTGGAACAAGGACTTCGAGCCCCTGGGCGCACGGCTGACGAAGGCCCTGCCCTCCTCGCCGGTGAAGGCGCTGGAGGTGGGCTTCGCGCGAGGTTCGCAGTTCTCCTGCCGCTTCAACGTCTGGGAGCAGGTGGACTGCAACGTCTTCGCGCTCAGCCCGACCCCGGAGCTGCGTCAGGAGCCGGGCACGCCGCGCAAGGTGGCGCTGTTCGACGGGCCCAGCGACAAGGGCTTCCACGGGCGGCTCTGGGTGGGGACGCTCAGCGCCTCCCCGCCGGTCATCCACCGCACCGCGCCGCCCGTGGCCCAGCAGGACTCCGACAAGCCCGAGCACTGACCCGGCAACCGCGCGGGCCCCGGACACACCGGAGCCCGCGCTCGAACATCCGTGCTCGGCTACGGCTGATTCGCCGTGACCTGCACGCCGCTCACCACCAGGGCGTAGTCGGCGTCCACCGCCGGGGTCTCCGTGTGGGCGTCCTGGACGATCTCATCCGCCAGGACCTCCACCTTCCAGGGGCCCGCGGCCGGGTTCGCGAGGAAGACGTTCTCCACGGTGTCCACCTTGTTGGACACGCCTCCGGACGTGGACACGTTGCCCGCAGTCAGGCCGTTATTGCCCCAATACACCGTGCCGTCCGGCGCCGTCACGCGCAGCGACAGGTCGTTGATGCGCGCCTGGGCCGCGCCCACCGTGCCCATCGGATCCGTGTAGACCATCGTCACGTTGAGCTCCGGCTCGCCGCTCGCCACCGTGAACGTGTACGTCTTGGAGGAGAGCGGCGTGAGCAGGTCCGTCTCGTCCACGACGAACGTCTTCGGCGCGCGGTCGTACAGGCGCTTCAGGTCGGACGTGCCCCAGCCCTGCTTGTTGCGGTCGATGTCCGCGTTGGCGCCGCCCGCCAGCCAGTTGTACCTGGCCGCGCCGTTGATCATCAGCGCCTTCGCCGTGGCCATCTGCGGACGGCTGGTGAAGACGTCCGCCTTCTTGCCGTGGCCGGCCCACACGCCCTCGTGCCACATCTGGTGCAGCAGGCCGAAGTGGCCCGACGTCTGCGGCGTGGCGGAGCTGGTGCCGCTGAACTCCGTGTACGCCGAGTCGGACGAGCCCGTCGCGCCCCGGATGCTGTCGTAATAGAACGCCAGGTCCGGCTTGATGCGGCCGTCCGCCGCCGGCCCGATGCTCGCGCCCGTGGCCCAGCGGTCATCCGTGCGCGTCTGCGTGTTGTAGTGCCGGATGCCGCCCACGGAGACGATGTTCTTCGCCCACGCCTGCGGCCGGGAGTTGCGCGTGCCGCTGTTGCTCTGTGACTGCGTGCTCAGCAGGGGCGCCTTGAAGAGGTAGTCGTCCACCTCCGCGGAGAGGGTCGTGTACGCCGTCGTCAAGGTGCTGCCCACGCTGGAGGTCTGGAACACCGCGCGGTACGGACCGCTCGGGTCGAGCAGCTCCTGGTTCATCGCGAGGCGGGACTTCGTGCCGCCGAACTGCGTGGACTCCGAGTAGAGGAAGAAGATGCCCTGCCCGCCCGGCAAGAGGCCCCGGGCCAGCGGATCCACGCCCTTGGCGAAGTTGTGGCTGTAGCAGCTCGTCCCGTGCAGCGAACCGGACGACGTGCCGGTGCTGTGGATGATGGGCGCGGTGGGCCACTCGCGGTGCGTGGTGCGCAGCTCGGTGTCGAAGACCTCGCCGCGCACGCCCTGCCCGTTCCAGCCCTTGAGCCCCTCGATGTAGTTGGCGCCGCCCGTCTCCCGCACGATGTCCATGTCCACCTCGCCGGGTCCACCCCAGCGGTCGATGAACTGCACCTCGTTGGCGCGCACCAGCTGCGCCAGCTGCGCCTGGTTGAGCGTCGCCTCCACGCGCAGGCCCGCCGGCTCCACCAGGTCCACCTTGCCGCCCAGCCGCTGCACCAGCGCCGTCACGCGGGCCTGCCGGGCCGCGCCGGGCTCACCCAGCATGATGGAGTAGCGCTGGGGCTCCAGCGCCGCCGCCCGCCCGAGCAGCGCGTCCCGGAGCACCGGCTCCAGGCGCCACTCCGGGTGGTAGTCCCCCACCCAGCGCACCGCCGGGAGCTGGGCCACGCGCGCGCGGACCTCCGACGGCATCTCCACCAGGTACGTGTGGTCCGACAGGAAGCGCAGCACCTTGCCGCCCGCGTTCTCGATGGTCTCCCGGTACTCCGGCAGCGGCGTGGCGTGGAACTGCACCAGTGACAGGGTGTTGTCCTTGTCCGCCACCAGCGCGTTGCCCAGCAGCGGCGCGGTGCGCGCCAGCGGATCGAACGACGCCTCCGCCAGCCGGATCAGGTACTCCTCCTGCTGCACGCGGCCCAGGAGCGCCGTGCCGCCACGCGTGTATGCGGAGTAGGACCGCTCCGTGCCGTCCGCCTGCCGCTCCCGCCAGACGTGCAGCTGCATGCCGGTGCCCCGCTCCACGTCCAGCGTGCGCAGGGCGCTGACCGGCCGCGCCGTCTGGTGGAACACCAGGCCCGACGCCGTCGCCAGGGTGGCGCCCCCGGACTGAAGCGCCGTCGCCACCGCCGCGCCCGGCGCCGCCTGGGCCCGGGTGGCCACTGAAGGGGGGCGCTCCGCCGCGAGCGCTCCAGCAGGAACCGCCAGGGTGCAGCCCAGCACCAGCGCCGTCACAGGCCGCCAGCCACCACGAGACGACGAGAACCGCTTCCGCATGTTCTGCATATCGTGCACTCCCTTCAAAGTGAGAAAAACAAGTAATACGTATTAAGCTAGTATTTCAAGTCCTTGCCACTGAGTTACAACAGGGCATGCATTTTTGCGGCGGGAGCGTCCTCCTTGGGTGGGTTTGAGTGGGTTTGAGTGGGTGGAGATCCTGCGTTTTCAGAGCGCGAATCCTACACCCCGAGTGGAAACATTCCGTCGGGTAGCGCGATAAACTCAATACACATGACTTCCATCAATTCGAACCGTCCCACTTCGTTCCAGCCGACGCAGTCGACGGTCCCGACCCCGCGCCCGGCGAGCGCGCCGCAGACGCAGGCGCCCGCCGAGTCCCCGGCAGCGCAGGCCGCGACGGAGCGCAACCGGGACTCCTTCATGCTGCGCCCCGAGGGCCGCGCCCGCGTTCGGATGGAGGGCGACAACTTCGTCCTGGAGGCCCGGGGCCAGGTGGGCAACCGCGGCTCGACGCCCCGGGGCGGCGTGCCCACGCGGCTGGGGCCGGTGAGCGCGGGCGGTTCCTTCGGGGTGCAGGGCAGCCTTCGCGTGGAGGTGCCGCGCGGGGCCGCCACGGACGCCATCCGGAACGGTCAGATGCCCGACCCCGCCTCCCCGGAGACGTGGCCGGTGGGCACGCGCGCCAGCACGGAGGTCCAGGCCCAGGCGGGCTTCAACGTGGGCCTGCGCGCGGGCCCGGGCAAGCTGGGCGAGCGGCTGGGACTGAGCACGTCGTACGACCTCAGCCACACGCAGCGCTACGAGTTGCAGCGCACGTCCGAGGACACGGTGCGCGCCACGGTGACGAGCCAGGGCCGCCAGCAGGACGGCGCCACCATCCGCGGCCTGGAGGGCCGGCAGGATCAGCGCCTGGGGCACACGGACTCGGCGGACTTCAACATCCGCACGCCCGAGGGCCGCGCGGCCTACTCCGAGTTCATGCGCACCGGCCAGCTGCCCCGCGCGAACGGCCCGGGGGTGAGCAACGTGCAGCGCACGGACTCGCTGGATCAGACCCGCGAGGGCCGCGTGCTGGGCCAGCAGGTGGCCACCACCGAGCGCCAGACGCGGCTCACGGCGGACGGCGCGGGCAACCAGACCGTGCGCCAGACGGACCGCAACGTGGCGGGCAGCACGCAGACGACGGAGATGCAGGTGGGCGCGGACGGCAACGGCCGGGCGCGCACGGCCATCAACGACTCCGTGGTGGCGACCACCACGACGCGTCCCGGCCAGCCCGCCGAGACGAACTACGAGCTGACCTTCACGGATCCGACCGCGGCGGCCCTCGCGCGCGGCGCGTTCTCCAGCGACGACGCGGCGGCGTCCAACACCGCCCCGTACACGGTGCGCCTCAACGAGCAGCAGGCGCGCGCGCTGGTGGAGCGCACCCTGGGCCCGGGCCTGCAGGGCGGCCAGCAGGCGCTGGACCGCGCCTTCCGCACCCTGTCCACGAACGGGCAGCAGACCTTCGCCACGACGCTCTACAACTCCACGGTGGACACGCAGCACCCCAACGCCGCGCGCCGCCCGCTCGAGTCCACGCCGGCCGAGACCGCGCCGATCCCGTAGTCCCGCCGTCCCGGACGGGGTAAGGGACCTCCTGTCGATGAGGTCCCCTCCCCGCCCCTCGGGTCCGCATGCATGACCTGAACGCCCTGGTCGGCACGCACGACCTGGTCCTCCTCACGCTGGACACGCTCCGCTACGACGTGGCGCGCGAGGAACTGGAAGCAGGCCGCACCCCCACCCTGGCCGCGTTGCTGCCCGGCGGCCGGTGGGAGGAGCGGCACAGTCCGGCGAGCTTCACCTACGCCGCGCACCAGGCCTTCTTCGCGGGCTTCCTCCCCACCCCCGTCACCCCGGGCCGCCACCCGCGCCCGTTCGCCCTGCGCTTCGAAGGCAGCGAGACGACCGGCCCCGGCACCTGCGTGCTGGACGCGCCGGACCTCGTCACGGGCCTGGCCGGGCGCGGCTATCACACGGCGTGCATTGGCGGGACGGGGTTCTTCAACCAGAAGAACCCCCTGGGCCGCGTCCTCCCTGGCCTCTTCTCCGAGGCGCACTGGGACCCCTCGCTGGGCGTCACCGACCCCCGATCCACGGAAAATCAGGTATCACTCGCGGTGAAGATCCTGGGCTCGCGGCCCCGGGAGCAGCGGGTGTTCCTCTTCATCAACGTCTCCGCGCTGCACCAGCCCAACCGGCACCATGTGCCCGGGGCGGCGGAGGACTCGAAGGCGACGCACGCGGCGGCGCTGGCCTACGTGGACCGCCAGCTGCCGCCCCTGTTCCAGGCGCTGCGGCGGCGCGGCCCGGCGTTCTGCATCGTGTGCTCGGACCACGGGACGGCGTATGGCGAGGACGGCTACTCGGGGCACCGGCTGGGGCACCCGGTGGTGTGGACGGTGCCCTATGGCGAGTTCGTGCTGCCGGTAGACTCCGAGCCATGACGCGCCTGGAGTCGATGCTCGAAGGCACGCCGTACGTGGCGTACCTCTACGGCTACCCGCACAAGACGGCCTACCGCCCGCTCACCCCAGCGCTGCCGCTGGAGGATGTCTGGGCGAAGGAGCGGCGGGACGCGCTGTTCCTCTACCTGCACGTGCCCTTCTGCGAGATGCGCTGCGGGTTCTGCAACCTCTTCACCGCCGCGGGTCCGAAGGAGGACGTGGTCCAGGCGTGGCTGGGGGCGCTGAAGCGCGAGGCCCTCCGGGTGAAGGAGGCGCTGGGCCCGGCCACGTTCGCGCGGGCCGCCATCGGCGGCGGTACCCCCACCTTGCTGGAGGTCGCGGGGCTGGAGACGGTGTTCGATCTGGCGGCGGAGCTGGGCGTGGACCCGCGCGACGTGCCCATGTCCGTGGAGGTGTCTCCGGAGACGGTGGACGCGGCCAAGGTCGCGGTGCTGAAGGCCCGGGGCGTGGACCGCGTGAGCATGGGCGTGCAGAGCTTCCTGGAGTCGGAGGTGGCCGCGGTGAAGCGGCCGCAGAAGACGGCGCAGGTGGCGGCCACGCTGGACCTGCTGCGGAGCGCGGGCTTTCCCACGCTCAACCTGGACCTCATCTACGGCATCGAGGGGCAGACGGTGGAGACGTTCCTCCACTCGCTGGAGGCGGCGCTGCGGTACGCGCCGGAGGAGCTGTACCTCTACCCTCTCTACGTGCGGCCCCTCACCTTCCTGGGGAAGAAATCGCGCGCGTGGGACGACCTGCGGCTGTCGCTCTACCGGGCCGGCCGGGACTTCCTCCTGTCGCGGGGCTACACGCAGGTGTCCATGCGGATGTTCCGCGCGGCGCATGCGCCGGCCGCACGAGGCGCGGTGTACCGCTGCCAGGAGGACGGCATGGTGGGCCTGGGCGTGGGGGCGCGCTCGTATACGGGGGCCGTGCACTACTCGTCCGAGTACGCGGTGGCCTCGCGCGAGGTGCGCGGCATCATCCAGGCGTACATCGAACGGGACGCGGCGTCCTTCGGTGAAGTGCGCTACGGCTTCGTGCTGGACGCGGCCGAGCAGCGCCACCGGCACCTGGTGCTGTCGCTGCTGGCCGAGGGCGTGGACGCGGGCGTGTACCGCCAGCGCTTCGGCACGGAGGCGATGGCGGACTTCCCGATGCTCGCGGAGCTGGAGGCGCACGGGCTGGCGCGCGACGTGGACGGCGTGTTCCAGCTCACGGCGGCGGGCGTGGAGCGCTCGGACCTGATTGGCCCGTGGCTGGACTCCGAGGCCGTGCGCGCGCGCATGACGGAGTACGCCTGGCGATGAAGCTCACCGTGCTCTATCGGGGCCCGCTGTCCGGCTGCAACTACGGCTGCGAGTACTGCCCCTTCGGCAAGTGGAAGCAGAGCGAGGAGGAGCTGACGAAGGACCGCGCGGACCTGGAGCGCTTCCTCCACTGGGTGGAGTCGCGCACCCAGGACACCGTGTCCGTGTTCTTCACGCCGTGGGGCGAGGCGCTCATCTGGCCCTGGTATCAGCAGGCCCTGGCGCGCCTGACGCACCTGCCCCACGTGGAGCGCGCGGTGGTGCAGACGAACCTCTCCTGTCGGCTGGACTGGCTGGAGGATTGTCGCGCGGAGAAGCTGGGCATCTGGGCCACGTACCATCCGGAGTGGATGAAGCGGTCGCGCTTCCTCGCGCAGTGCCAGCGGCTGTCGGAGCACGGCGTGCGGCACAGCGCTGGCATGGTGGGCTTCCGGCGCTTCGCGGACGAGGCGGAGGCCCTGCGCCGCGAGCTGCCCGAGGACACGTACCTGTGGATCAACGCCGTGAAGGACGGCCTGGATGCGTACACGGCCGAGGACGTGGAGCGCTTCACCCGCATCGACCCGCTCTTCCCGGTGAACAACACGCGCCACCCCAGCCGGGGCCGCGCGTGCCGGGGCGGCGAGTCCGTGCTGTCCGTGGACGGTGACGGCACCGCGTACCGGTGCCACTTCATCAAGGAGCCGCTGGGGAACCTCTACGCGCCGGACTTCGACGCGGCGTTGAAGCCGCGCCCGTGCTCGAAGGACACGTGCGGGTGCCACATCGGCTACGTGCACCTGGAGTACCTGGAACTGGATCGCGTCTTCGGGTCCGGGCTGCTGGAGCGCGTGCCGGCGACCCGGCTGTGGACGGGCGGCGCTCAGCGCAGTGCTTCGCGGATCTCCCAGTCGTAGACGGACAGGCCGTCGCGCGTGAGGCCGGGGAGCAGGTCCCCGAAGGCGTTCGCCTCCAGCACGCGGTGGCCGTGGAAGAAGTCCTCGAACATCAGGTCGATGCCCACGTGGAGGCAGTCATGCGCGCGGGCCACGGCGCGGCAGCTCTCCAGCGCGGCCTCCAGTTCGCGGGGGGGCACCGCCGCGTGGAAGGCGTCCAGGTCGCCCCGGTAGCCGCCCAGGTGCAGGTTGGTGATGGGCAGGCGGCTCTGGCGCACGACGGTGAAGGCGGGGTCGCCGCGCACCATGAGGATGCGGCAGTCGAACAGGTCCCCGCCCAGCCGGGCCTTCGGCCGGGACTCCTCCACCTGCGAGCCCTCCCGCAGGAGGAAGGACAGCACCGCGTCCACCTCCCGCGCGTCCGTTGCGCGTCGCACCTTGAGGGAGTTGAACCAGCCGGTGGCGCCCCGGTGCAGGCTGGTGAGCAGCGAGCCCGCGTCCCCTTCCGTCCGGCCCGGCCGGTACATGGCGAGGCACGACGCGGATGAGCCGCAGGACAGCTTCACGAACGCCTCGCGGAAGCCGGCTTCCCGCAGGGCGTGGCGCAGCGTCTCCGGTGTGGCGCCCGGGGCCACGTCCAGGAACGGCGGCACGGGGATTCCCAGGGACGCGTACCGGCGCGACGTGATGCGCTTGTCGAACAGGTCCGCGATGGCGCCCGGCGAGGACAGCACGCGCCAACGGGGGCGCTGCGCGAACCGCGCGGACAGGTCCTCCAGCACGCGCAGGAAGCCCAGGTGGTGCTGCCGCGGACACAGCACGCGGCCGTGTTCATCCGGCAGCGCCTCCAGGTGGTCGGGCGTCACGACGTCGCAGCCCGCGCCGAGCGCATCCGCGTAACCTCGCTGGAGGAAGGCGCGCTCCACGGCCGCGTCCTCCCCGGCCGCGTCGATGCGCACGAATCGCTCCGTGTCGGGCAGCTCCAGGAGGACGTCGGGCGTGCGGGCCACGGTCTCCCACGCCACCACTTGCGCGGGTGGCAGCCCGGCGCGGACAAGCGCCTCCTGGAAGAGCGTGACGCGCCGGTTCCCGGGGTTTCCGATGGTCAGGAACGGCGGCACGGTGACGGGTTACTCGCCCACGGCGGCGTAGCGCGACTCCTCGTCGTAGGGCTCGCGCTGGTTGCCACTTGCGACGGTCCTGGCCACGGAGGCCACGGCCTTCTGCCCCGCCTTCGTGAGGAAGTTCTGGGTGACGTCGAGCGCCTTGAGGTGCTGGAAGGCCTTGGCGTTCGCCGCCAGCGTCTCCGCGCCCGCGTCGCTCATCGTGCCCATGGACAGATCCAGCTCTTCAAGCTGGGCGAGGATCTTCGACTGGGGCAGCGCCGCGCACAGCGCGTCGGTGAACTCGGCGTTGCGCAGCCCCAGCTTGCGCAGGGCCGGCACGCCCACCGCGTCGAGCAGGGGCTTGAGCTCCTTCACTCCGCCGCCCGCGCCGTAGTTCTCCTGTCCGAACCAGACCTCCAGCGACTCCAGCTTCGGCCACTTCGCCTTCGCGATTTCCTTCACCGCGCCCTCGTGAAGCCCACCTGTCTCCACGGTGAACGAGCGCAGCTCCGGCAGGTCGATCTTCCCGAACCCGATTTCACCGCCGCGTACACGCAGCTCCTGGAGCTGGGGATAGACCTTGTAGAGCGGCTGGAGGTCGCCCACCTGCGTCCAGGAGATCTCCGTCTCATCGGGGAACTCGAAGTCGCCGATGAACAGCGAGCGCAGCGGCGGCGCGGGCTTCGCCTTCGCGAGCACGCCCAGCGTGTCGTCGTAATCGTTCTCGCCGTCGAAGCTGGCCATGCCCAGTGTCAGACGGCTGAGGAACCGCGCGGACGGATGGGCCAGCAGCTCGGCCAGCAGCTCCGGGATGTCCGCCGTGGAGTCGTAGTCCACCTGACCCAGGCGGGCCTCGCGGATGTAGCCCAGGTGCCACTCCAGCTTGAGGGTCCGGTCGGAGACGGCCTCCGCCAGCGACTCGCCCAGGAACTCACCCGCGTGCTCCTCGATGAACTTCGCCACCTTCTTGCGAGTGGCCGCGGCCTTGTCGGCGGGAACGTCCATTGCGGAGTGCTGGAGCCGGATGAGCTCGGCGCGAGGGTCGCCTTCCCCCTGGAGCCAATCGGCATACGCGAGATAGCCCTTCACGTCGTCGGGCTTCGCGAGGATGGCGGCCTCCAGGTCCGGGTGGACGGCGGACTCGGCGGTGGCCTCTTCGCCGTCGCTGTCCCCGCCTTCAGCGAGCGTGTAGCCCTTGCGCTCCTTCTCACGGACCTGCGCGTCGTAGGCTTTCCTGGCCTCGGCCTTGGAGTCGAACTCCTCGACCTTCTCCTGGCCGTCGGTGCCGATGCGGCCCCAGCGCTTGGTGAGCGTGGTGCCTTCCAGGGTGATCTCCCAGAACTTGCTGGAGCTGCCTTCCGTGAACTCGTAGCGAGGCATCGCGCGCGTCCCCTTGGCGAAGAACGCATGCGACGCTAGAGGAGCCCTCCTGCAACCTCAAGGCTCAGGGCCGCAGCAGCACCAGCTCCACGCGGCGGTTGAGCTCGCGGCCTCGCGGAATCAGGTTGGGGGCCTTGGGGTTGCGGTCGCCCAGGCCCACGGCCTCCACCCGGGACGGGGCCACGCCCGCGCGGATCAGCATGTCGGCCACGGCGCGGGCGCGGGCGTCGGAGAGGCTCTGACGGGCGGGCTCGGGGACCTCGCGCGCGTCGGTGTGGCCCTCGACGCGCAGGCGGGCCTTGGGGTCGCGCACGAGCAGGTCCACCGCCAGGTCCAGGCCGGACAGCGTGGCCTTGGTGGGCACGGGCTTCTTCTCCTCGAAGCTCAGGGGCTCGGGCAGCTCGATGCGGCCCTCCTGCACCTTCGCGGCCTTCGCGGCCTTGGGCGCGGGCACCAGCGTGAAGGCCAGCGACGCATCCGCGCCGGCGGTCAGCTCCACCTGTCGCGTCTGCGCGAGGAAGCCGTCAGCGATGAGGTCCACGGTGTACGCGCCCGCGGTCAGCACCACGTCCTGCGGCTTGCGGCCCTTGGCGGTGGGGACCGTGAGCTTCATGGGCTCGCCCGGGCCGCGCACGAAGGCGGTGGCGGAGGTGGGCTTCTTCGACGTCACCTGAAGGCGCAGCCGGCTGGGCGCCACCGGCGGGCGCTCCACGGGCGGCGTCACGGAGACGACGGTCGTCTGGGGCTTCACGCCCGCATCCGGCACCGCCGCGGGCTGGGCGACGTGCACCGGGGCGCCCGCATCCACCGGGGCCGGCTTCACGGGCGGGGGGGCGGCGACGACGGCGGGCTCGTCCTTCAGCGGCTGGATCATCTCCGCGGTGACGGAGTGGGAGAGCTTGAGCTTGAGGCGCGGATCCGGCGCGTTGGGCACGACGCTGGGGGACGCCTTCACCACCACGCGCAGGCCGCGCTGGGTCTGGAAGCCGACGGAGGCGGTGATCTTCCAGAGGAAGCCGTTGGTCTCGCTGAACAGGCTCCAGGAGCCGTTGGTGTACGTGACGCGCGAGACGAGCGTGTGCTCGCCGGGTTCGACCTTGAGGTTCGCGAGCCGGTGGACGCCGGGCGCGTTGAGCTCCTCCAGCGACGGGACGGCGAGCGGTTCGCCATCCAGGAGGAAGTCGGTCTCCACGAGCCGGTAGCCGTCCTCCGGTTTGAAGCCCGCGAAGAGCACCTGCACTTCCGAGGGGGACTCGGGGACCATGTCGCGCAGCTGGCGTTCCAGCTCCGCGCGCACCAACTCCTCGCGCGTCGGTTCGGCCGCGAACGCGCCCGGGGCGAGGAGTCCGGCGAGGACCAGGGACCCGAATCTGAGCAAGGAGGAATCCACGGGGCGCACGCAGCATGGCACAAGGCGCTCCGGGACGATGCAGGGATACATCCCTGTAGGCCGGGCAGGCAGGCGGGGCCGTCAAGTTTAGGAGCCCGGTTGAGGGCTTCGCGGTGATTCCCGCGTTCCAACCAGTCCTGGCGCGAGGAGGCGGGGATGGATCATCCTCGGTGGCGCATGGATCCGCGACCCGAGTCTCCTCCAACGTCCGCCCCCAACTCTCCCGAGGCAACGTCCCGCTTTTCGCGGCGGGCGTGGGCCTGGAGCGCGGTGGGCGCGGTGCTGACGCTGGCGGTGCTCGCGGGGACGGTGCGGGTGGACCGGGTCGCGCGCGGGCCGGTGCTCGTCCAGCGGGGCGAGTGGGTAGACGTCCCTGCCCCGGCGGCGGGGCAGGTGATGTCGGTGGACGTGGGGCTGGGCCAGCAGCTCAAGGCCGGGCAGGTGGTGGCGCGGCTGGAGACGGCGTCAGGGTCCGCGGAGGTGGTGGCGCCCCTGGCGGCGGTCGTGAGCCAGGTGACGGTGACGAAGGGTGTGCGGGTGGAGGCGGGGCAGCCGGTGGCGGCGCTGTTGAACCGGGACGTGCTGCCGTCGCTCTCCGTGCTGTTCGCGGAGGACGCGCGTCCGGAGCTGGCGCCGGGGATGACGTTGTCGTTCGAGCTGCCGGACATGCCCCACCCGCTCGAGACGGTCATCGAGCAGGTGGAGGGGCCGGAGGAGTCGCTCCAGTTCGCGAAGACGCGGCGGCGGAGCGATGTCACGTACCAGAACGGCGCGGTGCTGGTCCGGGCACACGTGCCGTCCCGGAGCTACGAGCGGGACGGCAAGCAGCGCATCTTTCAGGACGGCGAGTGGGGCCGGGCCTCGGTGAAGCTGGGGACGCAGCGGCTGCTCGTCTCGTGGTTCCCGGGCCTGCGTGATGCGCTGCCCTGAGGTTGCCTGATGCTCAGGCCCCCTGACGCGACAGCCGGCGCTCCAGGCGCTCCAGCCGGAGCTGATGGTCCTCGGGAAGCTCCACGGGGGCCGCGAGCCTGGCGTGATACAGGGCCCGGGGCAGGTCCTTGAGGGAGTGCTCGTAGAGCTTCGTCAGCGACAGGTGCAGCACCGCGCCCTGACCGGGCTTCGCGAACGTGAGCGCCCGCTGCAGGTGCGCCGCCGCCGACTGGCAGTCACCGGAGCGGCGGCAGAGGCGCGAGGCCAGCATCAGCGCTTCGATGCCCACCGGGCCTCCGCCCTCCGCGGCAGCCTTCGCGAAGGACAGCGCCCGCTCCGCGTCCCCTGCCCTCTCCGCCACCTGCGCGAAGCCCAGCAGATCCCTCGGGTCCTGCCGCTCCGTGCCTTCCGCCTGGAAGCGGCGCACCAGGTCGCCCAGCAGCGCCGCCAGGAGCAGCAGATCCTTCTGGTTGTGCTCCAGCACCGGCACCAGCTCCGAGCCGTCCGTGCCTCGCAGGAAGCGGAAGTACAGCTCCGGGATCAGCGAACCATCCACGTCCCCCACCCGGTGATGTCCCAGCACCTTCGACTCCAGGTGCACCAGCCTGGCGCCCTCGCCCCGGTGCTTGAAGACGCGCCGCGCGCAGTGCAGCAGGTCCAGGTGCGGCAGCTCCTTCGGCACCGGCACCCGGTTGAGCACGAAGCGCGTGCGGAGCAGCGGCCAGTCGAAGCTCTTGCCGTTGTACGTGACGAGGCAGGATGACTCCGCCATGCGCTCGGCCAGCAGGCGCAGCATGGGCGCTTCCTCTCCCATGCGCCGCAGGAAGAGCTGCTGCACGCGCAGCGCGCGGTCCTCGAACCAGCCCAGGCCCACCAGGAACGGCACCGTGCCCGTGCCTCCCGCGAGCCCCGTCGTCTCCGTGTCCAGCAGCAGCATCCGCGTGAAGTCCACCGACTCCAGCGCGGGATGCAGCGCCAGCCCCGCGACCAGCCGCGCCTCCACGTCGAGCGCCGCCGCCACCGGCGCCGTACCGTGCCGGTGATCCGGTGCGTACACCTGCTCGGCCACGTGCACCGTGCCATGGGGCGTCGACCGCGCCTCCACCGGCAACGCCCGGGGCTCGGGGACCGGCGCCACCGCCTTCCGAGCCGACGCCGTGCCCTGACGCTCCGCCCAGAACGACAGCATCTGGCGCAGCGCCTCGACCCGGGGATCCGCGGCCCCCTCCGTCGAGCCGCCCCGCTTCGCCGCGAACCGCCGCCGCGCCTCCTCGCGCAGATCCACGAGGCCGTCCGCCCGCGCGGCCTCGCGGGCGCTCTCGCGCTCGGCCACCTCCTCCTGCACGCTGCCCTCGGGCGCTCCCTCCCCGTCCATCGACATGCGCTTGCGCAGCGCCTGGACCAGCACCTCCGCGATGGTGGTCGTCCCCGCCTCTTCCACCGGCGGGACCCGGGGCTCCTCCGGCGCCTGCGTGCGAGCCTCCACCGCCGGTGTCTCCACCACGGCGTTCACGGGCGCCCGGCCCTGACTGCCGGGGCCCGCGCTGGTGAGTCGAGACAGCTTGCGCTTCAGGTCCATGCCGCGCCCGTGCTCCTCACTGCACCCCGGCGACGCCGAGCGCCGCCAGCAGGTCCAACGCCAGCCGCTTGCGCGGATGCGACCCCGACGGCGCGCTCCCCGGCTGCCCGCCCGCCGCGGGCCCGATGCACGCCGGACATCCGTCCTCGCACGGGCACGACTCCAGCAACTTGCGCCCGCGCAGCAGCAGCTCCTCGCGCTGATCGTACAGCCGCGCCGCCAGCCCCACGCCACCGGGCACGTTGTCGTAGAGGAACAGCGTCGGCTCGAAGCCCACGCCTCCGTCCTTGCGCGGCGGACCGTCCGGTTCGTCCCGGCTGCCCAGCGTCCGGCCCAGGTCGCGCGGGTCGCTCATCAACCCCACGCACGCCACCGTGCGCAGCGCGGACCCCAGGCCTCGCAGCGCGTCGATGACCGCGGGTCTCGGGGCATCCATCGAGCGCACCACCGCCTCCGGCACCGTCAGCCACAGCGCCGACGTGTGCATCTGCATCTCCGGCAGGCGCACGTCGCCGTAGCCCACGTTCTCGTGCGTGTGGAACTTGATCTTCTTGTAGCCCACCACCTTCTCGATGACGGACACCTCGCCCAGCCCCGCGTGCAGCGAGGGCCCCAGCGGCGCTCCCTGGTCCTCCTGGATGACGCTCACGCGCACGTTCGTCATCGCGTCCGTGAAGTAGTCCGGCGCCACCTTGCGCACGAACGCCTTGTGGTTCTCCAGGTCCAGCAGCTCCACCTGATACTGCTCGGAGTCGTGCTGGTAGATGGCCTGCTCGTGCAGCTGTGTGTGCGCGGACCGGAAGTCCATCTCCGCCAGCGTCTTGTCCGTGCCGCGCTCGATGACCACCACGTTGTCCCAGCCCACGCTGCGCAGGGACACGTGGTGCGCAGGATACGCGTCCGACGACCAGTGGAACATCCGCCGTCCGCCCTCGGGCGCCTGCGACGGGTGCACCACCTGGTGCTGCGTGAGGAAGTCCAGCGCCTCCGCCGTGTTCTCCACGGGCACGTCGCCGAACGCGTCCCCTTCCTCGAAGGGCAGCTCGAACGCCGCGCACTTCAGGTGCTGGACGAGGATCTCCACGTTGTCCGGATCAATCCGCGCGTGCTCCACCGGAGCCCCCGTGAGCGCGCGCGGATCCGCCGCGAAGTACTGATCCAGCGGCGCGCTGGACGTCACCAGCAGCGCCAGACTCCCCATGCCGCGCCGGCCCGCACGCCCGAAGCGCTGCGCCAGCGCCGCGACAGAGCCCGGGTAGCCCGCGCACACCACCGCGTCCAACGAGCCGATGTCGATGCCCAGCTCCAGCGCGTTGGTGGCCACCACGCAGCGCACCTCGCCCGCGCGCATCGCGGCCTCCGTCGCGCGCCGGGTGCCCGGCAGGTAGCCGCCCCGGTAGCCCTGGATGAGCGACGGGTCCAGCTTCTCCTCCACGAACCGGTCGCGCAGGTACTTGAGCATCACCTCCACGTTGTTGCGCGACTGACCGAACAACAGCGTGGACACCCCCGCGCGAACCAGGTCCGCGGTGAGCCGCACCGCGCTCTTCAAGTAGCTGGCGCGGATGCCCAGCTCCGCGTTCACCACCGGCGGGTTGTAGACCATCACCCGCCGCTCGCCGGACGGCGCGCCGCTCTCCGACACGAGCGCCACCTCGCGCCCCAGCATCCGCTCCGCATGCGCCTTCGGGTTGCCGATGGTCGCCGACGCCAGGATGAACGTGGGCGAGGCCCCGTGGAACCGGGCCACCCGCTGCAACCGCCGCAGCACGTTCGCCAGGTGCGAACCGAAGACGCCCCGGTACGTGTGCAGCTCGTCAATCACCACGTAGCGCAGGTTCGCGAACAGCCGGGCCCAGTTCGCGTGGTGCGGAAGGATGCCCGTGTGCAGCATGTCCGGGTTGGTGAGCACCACGCCCGCGCGCTCCCGGGCTGCCCGCCGCGCATCCCCCGGCGTGTCGCCGTCGAAGGTGATGGCGCCGTGGCCCAGGCCCGCCTCGCGCATGAAGGCGCGCAGGGACTCCTCCTGGTCGCGCGACAGGGCCTTGGTGGGGAACAGGTAGAGCGCTCGCGCTTCCGGCTCGCGCGCGAAGCGGTCCAGCAGCGGCAGGTTGTAACAGAGGCTCTTGCCGGACGCGGTGGGCGTGGCAATGACCAGGCTCTCCCCGTCGCGGGCCCGCTCGAAGGCCTCCGCCTGGTGGGAGAAGAGCCGCTCCACGCCCCGGCGCTGGAGTGCGTCCCGGACCTGCGGGGACAGCCCCTCGGGCAGCGGCGCGAAGACGCCCGCGCGGGCCGGCGTCACGGCGTCGTGGACGATGTTCGGCCACACCTGCCGGTCCGACTTCCAGGCCTGGAGGACCGCGTCCAGCCCGCGAGCTCCCGACCACGGCGTGCGGCGCGGGCCGGAGAAAGCCTCGGTTTCCTTCTCGGGCTTCATAGGGCCGGGCACTGTACAGACGTGTACCCGGAAGGACAACGCACGTCAGGACCCGCCGCGCCGGTTCCCCAGGGACCGACCGCCCCCGTTCCAGCCGGGCGGTAGCGCAGGCGCGGAAGTCCTGCCGGGAGCGGCGGCGCCAGAGGACTCGACGCGCGTCCAGGCCGGGGCCTAGTGTCCCGCGCCCGTGGCGCTCGCGATCTTCCTTTTCACGTACATCTTCATCGCCGGGGCGAGGCTGCCCTTCATCAAGCTGGATCGTCCCGGAGGCTCGCTCCTCGGAGCCACGCTGATGGTCGTCGCCGGGGTCGTCACCCCCGCGGAGGTCTTCGGCCACAGCACCGAGCGCAGCCACCAGGCCATCGACATGGACACGCTCGTCCTCCTGCTGGGGATGATGCTGCTGGCCGTGTACCTGGCGCAGGCGAACTTCTTCCGCGCCGCGGGGGCCAAGGCGCTCAAGGTCGCACACACGCCCCGGCTGCTCCTGGTGGCCGTGACGCTCGTGAGCGCGTTCCTGTCCGCGTTCCTCGTCAATGACACCGTGTGTTTGTTCCTCACGCCGCTGGTGCTGGCGGTGGTCGAGGACGCCCGCCTGCCGCCCGCGCCGTACCTGCTCGCGGTGTGCATGGGCAGCAACAGCGGCTCCGTGGCCACCTTCACCGGCAACCCGCAGAACATGCTCATCCAAGGTGCGTCCGGCCTGAGCTACGCGCGGTTCGCCGCGTACATGGCCCTGCCCGCCCTGCTCTCCACGCTCATCGTCGCCGTGGCGCTGCTCTACCTGTTTCGCAAGGAGCTGCCGGCCGCGCGCTTCGAGACGCACCCGCCTCCGTTGGAGGTGAACCGCCGGCTCCTGACGCTGGGACTGGGCGGCCTGCTGGGCGTGGTGGTGGCGTTCTTCGCGGGCCTGCCCATGAGCTGGAGCGCGCTCGCGGGCGGCGTGCTGGTGATGACGCTGTCCGGGCACGACTCGCGCGAGGCGCTGGAGCGCGTGGACTGGGTGCTGCTGCTCTTCTTCGCCAGCCTCTTCGTCGTCGTGTACGGGGTGAACAAGGCGGGCTGGGCGGAGGAGATCCGCCAGGTGTTCTCCCCGCTGATGGCCGGGCCGCCGTGGCGCGAGACGCTGGGCTTCGCGGCCCTGACGCTGGTGGCGTCCAACATCTTCAGCAACGTCCCCTTCGTGATGCTCGCGCGAGCGTGGGTGCCGACGATGCAGGAGCCGGAGCTGGCGTGGCACGTGCTCGCGCTGGGCTCCACGCTCGCGGGCAACCTCACGCTGGTGGGCAGCGTGGCCAACCTCATCGTCTTCGAGGCCGCGCGCGGCAAGGTCCGCATGGGCTTCATGGACTACCTGCGCGTGGGCGTGCCCGTGACGCTGATCAGCTTCGCCGTGGGCCTGGGGGTTCTCCTGGCCGAGCACGCCCTCCTCTAGGGATCAGGGATCCGGATCCGGCAGCTCGCCCGGGGGCAGCGGATGCTCGGGCGGCGCGGGGGCGACCGCGGCCGCGGGAGTGACGGCGGAGGGCACCGTGTCCGGCGCGGTGCTGCCCGAGGGGACCGCGCCCTTGCGGTTCTTGGGCGTCAGGTCCTTCACGAACATGTCCGCCACCTTGTCGAGCAGATCCGTCATGGCCAGGCGGAAGAGCTCCGGCTCCTTGCCGACCTTGAACGGATCCAGGTGGGGCGCGCCCTGCTTCACGCCGTCCATGTCGAACGGCCGGCGCCACAGCTCCGAGCGCCCGGCGAGCTTGAACATGCGCCCGTACCCCTTGAGGTAGGCCCCGGCGCGCCCGTCCTCGCTGCGCATGCCGTAGTCCTGGATGACGAACTCCACGATGGTGTCCGCGCCCAGCGGGGCCATCAGGTCGTAGTCCGGCGCGTTGGCGGGCACCTCCTCCACGAGGAAGCTCTCCAGCGCGGAGGCCACCCGGGCGGGGTCCACCGTGTCCGTCCAGGGGGCCTCCTCCGGCAGGCGCGACAGCGTGGTGACGCGCAGGCGTTCAGAGAGCTCGAAGCGGGTCACCGCCTGCTGGAGCTTCACGGTGAGCCGGCGATCCGCCTCCTTGGGCTCCAGCTTCTTGAGCTTGTCCGCGTAGGCGTCGTCCTCCTGGAACACCTTGCTCTTGGGCCCCGCGCCGTCCTCGATGCGGGAGATGAAGGCGGGCCGCTGGACCCGGTCCAGGTCCGCGCCGGACAGGCGCTGGGAGGCGCAACCGGCGGTGAAGGCCACGAGGACTGCCGCGAAAAGGAGGCTTCGGCTTCGCACCATGGGGCTCAGGGTATCCCATCCCCGCCCGCCTGGCCTGTTCGTGACCCACCGGGGGCCTGGGGAGTGTCCGGCGCTGATATGCTGCCCGGCCGTGAATCCTCCCCCTTCTGTTCCTCCCGGCCCGGGCCCCAACCGCAAGCGGCGGTTGGGAGAGATCCTGATGGACGCCGGCCTGCTCACCGAAACCCAGCTGCGCACCGCGCTGGCTGAACAGCGCAAGTGGGGCGGCCGGCTGGGCCTCACCCTGGTGCAGATGGGCGTCGTGGACGAAAGCTCCATGGTGCATGCCCTGTCGCGGCAGCTGGCCATCCCCACCGTGGACCTGGACGCGCACCTCCCCGTCCCGTCCGCCCTCCAGGCGCTGCGCGTGGACATCGCCGAGCGCTACACCGTCTTCCCCATCGCCTACGAGGCCGGCACCAAGATGCTCACCGTGGCCACGTCGGACCCCACCAACGTGGAGTCCCTCCAGGAGCTGGCCTTCCACTCCGGCCAGAAGCTCCAGGTGGTGGTGGCGACCGCGTCCTCCATCGAGCGCGCCATCCGGCACCACTACCACGGTGAGATCACCTCCACGGCCGCCACGCCGCTGAGCTTCGGCATGGAGGAGTCCACCTTCGAGCTGGCCCCGCCGCAGCAGCCGGAAGCCGCGGCGGCTCCTCGGACGCCCACGCCGCCGCCGGTGGTGCGAGACCTGGAGCTGGCGAAGAAGGTGGAGGCGCTCACGCAGCAGGTGGCGGACCTGGAGCGCATGGTGGCGCAGCAGGCCCGCGTGATGCGCGCGATGATGGACGCGCTGGAGGCCCGGGGCGCGCTGACGCGCGAGGAGGTCCAGGCGAAGGCCCGGTGAACACGCCATGGCGCTCCCCTTCTCCGACAAGCTGAAGCTGGAGCTGACCGTGATCGCGGGGGAGCAGGCCTTCGCCATCCCCGGCGGACAGGTGAAGGACTTCTCGCTGCGGATGACGCCCACCGGCTTCCGCTGCGAGCTCACGTTCTGGACCGCGCTGGAGAAGGCCGACGCGGCGCTGTTCACCGCGTTCTGCAAGCCGGACCTGGTGCGGGTGCGGCTGGCGTTGTCCGGTGTCTTCGACCCGCCGCCCGCGCCGCTCGTCGTCCAGGGCCTCGTCACGGAGAGGCGCGTCAGCGGCACCGCGCACGGCAACAAGGACTCGGTGGCGGTGGCCTTCCGCCAGTACACCGTCACGTTCGAGGACGCCGCGCGGGTGCTCTGGAAGCAGCACCGCCCGGTGGAGCTGCACACGGCGAAGAAGCTGTCGGAGCTCCTGGACGCGCACAAGCCCGGCGGCCTGTTGCTCACCTACGACTGGGACGCGCTGGACACCAAGCACGCCCTGGTGTGCCTGGGCATCGGCGACGACCACCCGGCCGCGAGCTTCTACGACTTCGTCCTCTGGTACGTGGACACGCGCGGCGGCGTGCTCACCTACGACAGCCCCAAGGACACGTACACCTTCTCCGCGAAGAAGCCCGCCACGGGCACCGTCACCGGGCTCAGCTGCAAGCACGTGGCGCGCGTGGACGTGGAGATGCCGCCGGTCATCCGGCACAGCGCGCGGGTGCTCAACGGCTTCGGGGCCGGAGCGACCACCGTGGCGCTGGAGCAGTCCCAGGCGGTGGCGGGCATCCAGCACGACGTGCTGGTGCGCACGCCCCTCGCGACGGTGTCCGAGCAGCGCCAGGCGCTGGAGAAGGAGCGCCTGCGCGTGCGCAAGCGGCGCCTTCGGTTGACGTTCCTCGATGTGCCGCCCATCGCGATGCACCCGGGGGCGTTGATCAAGCTGGACGGCGGGCGGTGGAGCCCGGACCTCACGGGTCTGGGGGAAGACCACCGCGTGGCGGAGCTGGCCTTTGATGGCGTGGGGCTCCAGGCGGGCCCGCACGACGGCCAGCAGGAGACGATGCAGGGCTTCACCCTGACCCTGACCCTGCTGCTGGAGCAGAAGTCGGATCCGGTGCCGGAGCTGCCCGCGTACCGCCCTCCCCGCTACCCCATCTACGTCGAGGGCAAGGTGCACAGCCCCGGCGGCGAGGCCACGGACCGCATCTACCTCCAGGTGGATGACGAGAAGACGTCGGTGACGAACTACCGCGTGACGATTCCGCTCTGGAACAAGACGGTGAGCGTGCCGGCGGAGCCCGGTCATTTCCCGGGGACGTTCTACTTCCCGCCGTACAAGAACGAGCGGGCGCTGGTGGCGCTGCACTTCGACCACGCGGAGCTGAACCGCTACCTGGACTGGGGCGAGGGCGTGCGCACGCCCCAGGACGGCCAGGGCGATCAGATCCTCTTTGGCAAGAACGGCAAGAACCAGACGGCGCTCACGCACGACTTCCAGGACAACAAGCCGGTGTGGAACCTGGGGCGGGTGAACGCCAACGACACGGAGACCATCCGCCTTTCGGAGGGCCACCTCCTCATCCAGACGAAGGAGAACCCCGGCGGCGCCACCACCACGCCCACATACGACGTGACGCCGCAGGTGGAGACGGCCAAGGGCGACCTCACCGCGGGTGTGGACGGCGCGGTGAGCGACGCGACGGCGGCGTACAAGGAAGCGTCGGCGGCGGTGAACGCGAAGCTGAACGCGGCGACGGAGGAGACGGGCGCGGCCCTCGCCGCCGCGGAGGCCCAGGTCAAGGGCAAGGCCGCGGAGTCCCGCGCCAGACTCACCGGCGCGCTCAACGGCCTGGATGGGCAGACGGGCGCGCTCTCTGGCGCCGCCGCTGAAGCCAAGGCCGCGCTCGCGGGGCTGAAATGAACGACCTGCGCGCCACCGTGGCGAAGCACAAGGCGTCCGTGGAGGGCTTCGGCTCCGGCATCACGCCCCGCCTTGCCACCGCGAAGGGCGAGGTGGAGGCCCTGGCCCAGGGGATCGTGGAGCAGGTCGCCGCGCTGCGCCCCTCCATCAGCGCGACGCTGGGTGCGCTGCTCACGCAGGTGAACGCGGCGAACGTGAAGGTGGCGGACCCCTCCCCCCGCTTTGATGCACTGGCCGCGCAGGTGAAGGGGCACCAGCAGTCGCTGACCGCCTCCAGCGAGACGGCGCGCACGAAGGCGGAGTCGCTGGGCCAGGAGGCCACGGCGAAGAGCCAGGGGCTGGAGGCGCAGGCGAAGTCCTCCGCGGAGGCGTCACAGGGACAGCTCGCCGCGCTCCAGCAGCAGGTCGCCCAGAAGTGCGACGCGGACAAGAAGTCCTTCGACGCGAAGCTCGCCAGGCGCAAGGGTTCCAAGGAGGAGACGGAGGCCCGCCGCGCGCAGGGCTACGCGCTCATCGACCAGACACGCTCGCAGCTCACGCAGGACCTCACAGGCGTGGGGTCCACCCTCACGGCGGCGCTGTCCGCGGTGCTGGTGCGGCTGACCACCTCCCGCGACGCGGCGACGGGCCGGAGCACGCAGCTGACCGCCACGTTGGACGGCGCGGTGAAGAACCCGGTGAGCGCGCTGGCGACGCTGCACCAGGAGATTGTCAACGCGGGCAGGACGACGAAGGACGCCCACCAGCAGCAGCAGTCCGCGCTGGAGGGCCAGCGCAAGTCGCTGGTGGATCAGCTGATGGCCGCGGCCGCTGCGTCGGCCGGCATCGTGGATCCGCTGGACACCCAGGTGGCCCCGTCGCTCTCGGCGGGCAAGACGCAGGCGGATGGGGCACTGGACACGCTGGGCAAGACGATTGCCGGCCAGGTGGCCAGCGTCACCGCGTCGCTGACGGCGGTGGAGAAGCTCATCGACCAGGTGCAGAAGCAGGTGGAGACCGCCATCACCACGGTGAGCGGCACCATCGACGGCCTGGTGCACGGCGCGCTCACGGCGGTGGAGACCGTCAAGGCGCCGCTGAAGGCCACGCTGGACGCGGCCTTCACCACGCTGGACTCGCTGGTCGCGACCGTCAGCGCCCTCAAGCAGCAGGTGATGGCGCTGTTCGAGTCGCTGCCGCAGCTGCTGGAGCAGCTCCAGACCCTCTTCCAGCAGATCGTCGGTTCGCTGGAGTCGCTGCTGGAGCGGGCCATGGGCCTGCTGGACGCCATCCCGGCCGCGGACCTGCCCAAGCCGCTGGTGAGCCCCGCGGTGCAGGGCATCAGCCAGGTGGTGGGGCAGATCACCACGCAGCTGGGGACCCTCTCCTCACAGGTCGGCCCCCAGCTCCAGGCGGTGCAGAAGACCATCGTCTCGCAGGTGGAGACGGTGCAGACCCAGGCGCAGACGCAGATCGACACGGCCACGACCCAGGCCGTGACCCAGATGGGCACCCTCACCGAGTCCATCCTCCAGGGCATCGAGCAGGCCAACGCCCAGGTGGGGCAGATCATCGCCGCGGCCGTCACGCAGATCGGCACCGTGAAGGACCAGGGTGTGCAGCAGATCGAGGCCATGAAGCAGCAGGTGGCCGCGCGCGTGACGCCGCTGGACACGCAGGTGCCGCAGCGCCTGGAGGCCCTGGACGCCCAGGTGGGCGCCGGCATCGACGCGGCGGTGCAGGGCCTGCAGACGGCGCGGGACTCGGCGCAGGGCCAGGTGACGTCCGCGAAGGGCCGGCTGGACACGCACCTGGGCACCACGAAAGCGTCAGTGACGACCGGGCTGACGTCGCTGGAGACGGCCCGCGCCAGCGCGGAGACGTCCCTCGGCTCCCAGGCGGAGTCGGCGCTCGCGGCCTTCCAGCAGCGCGCGGAGGGCCTCAAGTCCGGCGCCCAGGCCCAGGTGGACTCGGTGTCCACGCAGGCCACGGGGCAGAAGCCTCAGCTCCTCTCCCCGCTGGATGCGATTGGCGCCCAGCTCCAGGCGGGCGCTTTCGCGAAGCCGGTGACGGCGGCGAACGGCCGGGTGACGTCCGCGCTCAACGCGCTGGGCCCCAAGCTGGACGCGCTCGCGTCCTGAGCGGGGCCCTCCTCCCCTACTTGGGAGACGCCACGGACACCGGCGGCTCCGGGGCCTTGGGCGCGGCCGGGGCCTTGGGCGCTTCTGGCGCGGCGGGACTGGACTCCTGCGCGGGCACGCTCTTGGGCAGGTCCGTGCGGATGCGGCTCTCCTGCAGCTCGATGTCCACCGTCTTGGGCACCGGCACGTCCAGCAGCGCCTGCCATGCGCCGTTGGGCGTGGTGAAGAGGAAGCTCACCGCCACCGCCTGCTCGGGTGGCAGGGGCACCTTCACCTGCTTCGTGCGGCTCGGGTAGATGACCACCGTCTGGAGCACGGACTCGTCCGGGCTGATGACCTTGGCCGCGACGTCCGCGTAGCCCTCCGTCATCGACGTCTTCGACACCGTGCGGATGAGCATGTACAGCGGCCGGCCCTGATTGGTGCCCGCGGGCGCCTTGACGTTCACCGTCAGGCTGGGCGCCGCGCAGCTTCCCGCCACCACCGCCGTCACCAGCCCCGCCGCCAGCCTCATGCCTCTGCCCTTCATGGCACCACCCCACGGAATGGCGCCCAAGGCTCGCCGCGCAACCCGAAGCTGATCTCCAGCACCTTCTCGTTCGCCGCCAGCCCGCGCCCCGGCAGCACCCACACCACGTTGGACTGGTCCGTCAGCGTCGCGGACTCCAGCAGGCGGAAGCAGTTCCACGACGACTCGGACATCTCCATGGAGCGGTAGCGCTTTCCATCCTTCGACGGCGACCGCAGCTCCACGCCGATGGACGACGGCTGTGGGCTCCACCAGTTCAGGGGGAAGTCTCCCCACGCGGGCCGCTGGTTGAACCCGAACGACGCGGCCCCGCCGCACTTCAGGTACGACAGCGTCACGAAGCTGTCTGGCGTGGGCGCCGTCGGCAGCGGCAGCGGACGCACCTGCATCGCGATGGGGCGCGCCTTGCCCTCGTCATCCCACAAGAGCTTCGACAGGCGGCCCAGCTGCCCCAGCGAGGTGAGCATGCGCGGCGGCAGCAGCAGCCGGGACTTCAGCGGATAGCGCAGCGACCAGTCCGCCCCGCGCTCCTCCACCACCGGCGACAGCACCTGCGTGACGAAGGCCCAGAAGGCCCCGTCCTTGCGGCGCAGGACCTCCAGCTCCACCGGATCCACTTCCTGCGACGCGCTGGGGTTGAACGGGTAGCGCTTCACCAGCGGGTCCAGCGTGCGGCGAGCCTGGTAGGCCCACTGCTCCGCGATGACGCGCTCCAGTTCCGCGCGGCCCCGGTTGCGCACGACGATGAAGGGCTGGCGGAACGGCGCCCGGAACTCGCCCACCAGGCCGTGCTGATCCAGCCACGCGTCCACCCTGCGCAGGTACGAGTCCTCCTCCTCCAGCAGCATGCTCAGCGCCACCCGCCCCACCGGCGACAGCATCTCCGCCAGCTGCGAGCCCGCCGACGAAGCCGTGGCCCCTGCCGCGCCGGGCGCCGCCGCGTCCTTGGGCGCCGCCGCGGGCTTCACCCCGGACAGCTCCTGCTGCAGCTGCGACACCAGCGTGGTGTAGGCCGCCAGCTCCGCGAACGCGCCGTTCTTGTCCGGCTGCATCAGCTGCACCACCGGCTTGAAGGGCGCCACCGCGTCGCGCATGGGCGCGTAGTACTCGCTCTCCAGCGGGCCCACGCCGGCGCGGCTCGCCACGTCGCGCAGCATCGCCTCCAGCGGCGACGATGGCTGCAGCAGCACGGACAGGTCGCTGGCCAGCGAGCCCCGAGGCGTCGTGCGGAAGCGGTAGCCACGGTAGGTCGCGAAGAGATCCTTGCCGTAGCGCTTCGCGAAGTCCTGCACCTTTCCCTGTACGAAGGTGGCGCGCTCCACCGCCTCCTCGCGCGACAGGCTGGACTTGGCCAGCCGCGTGGTGAACTCGTCCACCAGCGGGGCCAGCTGCGCGTCGAAGGCGGCCTTGCCCAGCACGCGGCCCACCACCGGGGCCTGCCCGCTGGCGAACTCCGTGTCGTCGTCCCCCACCCCTTCGTTGGCCACCTCTGACGTCGTCTCGCCCGTGCGGGGGTTGAACGAATCGGCGTTGAACGGCGTGCGGCCCGTCTCCTTCAACGTGCGCAGCACCTTGTCCAGGAGCTGCCGGGACACGTCCATGGGGCGGAACTCGAAGTCACGCCGGAGGACCTCCACCTGGTAGCGCGCGTCGCCGTCGCTGGGGGCGAAGAGGCCGTCCGCGCGGGTGAGCAGCTCCGCGGGCGTCATGCGGGCGGCGGCGCGCAGGGCGGCGTCCGCCTCGTCCTCCATGCGCAGGATGGCCTCCAGCGTCTGGCGGTTCTGGCGCAGCCAGTCCAGCGAGTCCAGCAGGTGGCCCACCCCCTTCAACTGGCTGGCGTCCGGCTCCGCGTCCGAGGCGTTGATGAGGTCCATCACCTTGCGCGCGGAGTTGTACGGCGCGCTCTCCGCGAGCGAGGTGCGCAGGCGCTCACGCTCGTCCGCCAACGCGGCCCACCGGGCCAGCTCCAGCTCCTTCGCGCCCAGCACGTCCTGCAACCGCATGAAGTGCTCGCGCCACGGGCCCAGCAGGCCGTCCATCGTCAGGTACGCGTAGGGCCACCGCGTCCAGGGGACGTCCTCGTCGAAGGGCTTGTCGCTGGCGATGACGTAGTTGGCGACCATCGGATCCGCCAGGCCCATGGCGTCCAGCCAGTTCTTCTCCGGCTCCGCGCCCGCCAGGCTCAACCCGTAGGCCTCCGCCGTCCAGCTCAGCTGCTTCCTGTACGCCCCGTGCACGCTGCGCAGCACGAACTGGCCCAGGTCCTCGTTGCGAGAGCTGTACAGCACGCCCAGCGTGTAGAGCGTCTGCTCCGGCCGGCAGAGCGTCTCCAGGTGGCAGCTGTCGTCCACCGCGGGCGCCGGGGTCAGCGGCGCGGCGCGGGTGGCGCGGCCGGTGAACACGGGCGCGGGCTGGCAGCCGGGAATCTGGCCCGGGCAGCGCCGGCACTGGGCCTGGCACCTCTCCAGCATCGGCTTCAGGTAGGACATCCGGATGCTGCGCGCGAGCCGGGCCCGCAGCTCCTCCCGCTCATCCGTGAAGCTGTGGGCCAGCGGCGGCCAGAAGCGCGTGGCGTGCCAGAGGTCCTCCATCGCCCGCACCGCGTCGTTCGTCTGGGACTCCACCACGGAGCCGGACACGCTCTGGTTCCGCTCCTCCAGCCGCTGCACCGTCACCTGGAACGCGTCCAGCTTGTCTCGCGTGCGAAGGATCAGCTGGTAGAAGTGCGCGTACGCCAGCAGCACCGGCAGGCACCCCACCGCGAGGATGACCGCGCACCGGCGCAGGTGCGTCCAGCGGTAGTCCCTGGCGAGCAGCGCCGCAGGCTGATCCGCGTGCACCGCCAGCGCCCCCGTGGGCTCGGCCTTCGGGCCTCCCGCCGACAGGTAGACGCGCTGGAGGCGCAGCGGGTACGTCAGCGAGCCGCCCTCCATCAGCGTGGAGACGAAGCGCCCCAGCGCCGCGAACGCGTCGCCGCCGCGCGAGTAGAAGTTCGCGAGCCGCTCGAACGCGTCCTGCGTCAGCGACGTGAGCCCCAGCGCCAGGTACTTCTCCATGGGATGGAGCGCGTCCGCCAGCTCCCCTTCCCTGCCGGGCGGCGGCACCTCCAGCTCCAGGGGAACGCCGTGCTTGCGCAAGAGCTCCGCGAAGTCCGCGTAGCCCTCCAGCGCGTCCATGCGCGTGAGGACCAGCCTCGTCTCCACGGGCGCCTGGCACACCTCCGACAGCAGGTTCACCTTGCCGCGCAGGAGCTGGGTGACGCGCTTCTGCTCGTCCGGCGAGGTCTCCAGCAGCCACTTCGCCTGCAGGACGATGACGGCCCGGCCCACGTGCCGGCGCCCGAAGGTGGCCTTCCACAGCCGGCGCAGCGCGCGCCGCGCGTGGAGCGAGTCGTCCTCCAGCACGGGCGAGGCCAGCTCCTGCACGACGACCTCGGGCCCCAGGAAGATGTTGAGGAGCGGGTCGTCCGTGTGGCTGGGCATGAACTGGCGCTGCTGCCGCTCCCAGTCCACCTCCGACTTGATGAGGTCCGACTTGCCGTTGCCCGCCGGCCCCATCACCACCAGCGTGGGGAAGTCCCGCACGGACGCGCGGAAGCGCCACGGCAGCTTCGCCAGGAACTTCTTGCGGATGGCCAGCAGCTGCCCCGACGCCAGCGGCTTCTGCCCGCCCGTGAGCGCCGGGCCGCCGCCCTTGCGCCTGCGCCACCACAGCGCCACGCCCACGCCAATGGCCGCGAGCACCACGCCGATGCCCAGCACGAGCACCCAGTGGGCCTGCAATGCCGCCAGGATGGACTGAAGCGCGCCCACGGTCAGCCGCCGCTCCTTCCGCCCGGCTTCACGGCGAGTTGGAGCGCCTCCAGCACGTCCTCCGCCTCCTCCAGCGCGGAGTCCAGCTTCGCGCGCAGCTTCTGCTGCTCCTGGGGCGACGGCAGCATCCCGTCCCCGGGCGGATCCAACGCCACCAGTCCCTCACGCACGGTGTCCAGGAGCGGCCGCACGCCCTCCTTCAGCGAGCCCAGCTCCGCGCCCACCCGCTGCTCCAGCGCGTCCAGCAGCGCGAGCGCCCTGGGGGGAGCCTTGGGGGCTGGCGCGGGAGTCCGGCTGTCCTGCGTCGGGAAGGGCCTCAATTGGAGACCCACCACAAGAAGACCGGAAGCCCCAGGACGATGAGGGCTGTCGCGACGTAGTAGTGCATCGGGAAGTCGTAGACGGTGGGCACCGCCGGCGGCAGCACGGGCGCGGGCAGCGGGACGGACGCCGGCTGCGGGATGCGCTGGGAGATGCGATTCGTCACGTCGCGGATGCGCTCGGGCTGCCCCACGAGGCGTCCGGTGAAGCCCGCGGCGAGGCAGAAGCGGATCATCTCGAAGACGATGGGCGGGGTGTCGTTGCGACGCAACTTCTCTTCCACGAGCTCGTAGAAGAGATCTCCGCCGGAGTCGACCTTGAACAGGTTCTGCTGCAGGAGCGGCCAGAGATGTTGCTCCGCGTCCGCGAGCCGCCGGAGCACCCACTCGTCCAGGAGGTACACGAAGGGGCGGATCAGCTCCTCCACCTCGTCGGGCGTCATGTCCGCGCCGAACGCGGCGCGCAGGCGCTCCTGCTCGACGATCAGCGCCTGCTCCAGGTGGCCCAGGGCCTCCTGCCCCACCCTGCTCTGCGGCCGGCGCGCGCCCGCGGCGGGCTCGGCGGGCAGGGTCCGGTCCAGGAGCTGGCGCACGCGCCGCTGCGTGGCCAGGAGTGTGTTCCAATGCTCCAGTTTCATGAACGTGTTTGTCTATGTTGGGAGCTGTAGCGGCCCCAACCCCGCTACCGAGGCCTTGAGATCAACGGTCGCCTCGTTGTTCCAAGCATCAAGCAGGTCCCTCAGCTGCTCAAGAAAGCAGATGACGACAGGCTCGAAACTCTGATCGAAGGGCTCCATCACGGCCTCGTAGGCGTGGCGGATCCCCGAGCCCTTGAGCGCGCTGTCGGGGACGACACTGAACTTCAACTCCTTGAGCCACGGAAGGACGCGGCGGAACGGGCTCTCCGCCGGGGTCCCCAGGTGACCCAGCAGGGCGACCACCTCGTCACGTCCCAGCGTGGGCTTCGCCTTCCACGCGAGGAATTGCGTCAGCGCTTCGACATCATCCCGTAGCACGCTGTCGCGGTGGGGCTGGAGGCTGCCCACCGTCTGCCAACCCAGGCCCTCGATGTGACGGCCCGGGATGGACACCTTCACCCTGCCCGCCGCCTGCGCGGAGAACTGCGGCTGGTGCCACAGCGCCTCCAGCACGATCTTCCGGGGCGCGGTGAACGCCTCCGGCATGCGGACAATGAGGCTCTGCCGCGAGGCGAGCTTCTCGTCGAAGGTCTCGTCCACCTCGTAGCTGGGCCCCTTGCCGGGCAGGAACGCGGGCCGCAGCGGCGCGAGCCCCGCCTTGGTCATCTCGTAGACGCCCGTCACCGAGTGCAGGCTGAACTCGCGCCCCGCGCTCATGCTGAGGATGGGGTGCTCCGCGCGCGTGCCGTCCGCCACGATGACCTGCGCGGGCTCCGCCTTGAGGTTCACCACCGGCACGGTGAACAGCTGGAAGAAGTCCGGGTGCAGCGAGCGCCCGACGTTCCAATCCTTGTCCAGGTCCAGGCAGAGGCTGAACCGCATCCAGGAGCTGTTGCGCTGCGGCGGCACCTTCACGTGCACGAAGAGCTGCTGCTCCGGGAACTGGAAGAACGCGCGCAGGCGCTGGAACGGGTGCGAGTAGAGGCCGCTGTCGTCGGGCGCGGGCGGGTCGCGGTTGAAGGAGACCTCGCAGGGGCTGCCCACGGAGTGCTCGTCCGCCTCTTCGTCATAGACGACGCTCACCTGCTTCAGGTGCTTGCGCAGCGCGTGGAACACGGCCAGCGACGAGCGGTAGTCGTCCAGGTGCCGCACGTGCAGGCTGAGCACGTCGATGGCGTCCTTGCGCGGGAAGCGGGACTCGAAGCGCATGATGAGCCGGTGGCCGCTCCTCACCTGCGGCACCACGTCCGTGCCCTTCAGGGAGATGGGCAGCACGCGCAGGTCGCGCTGGAGGCGGAAGGAGCCCGCCACGCCCTCCGCGGGCGTCAGGCGCAGCTCCGTGCCCCGGGTGAGGAGCACCGGCTCCGCCATCTTGTCCGAGGGCACGGCCTGCGCCATGGCGGCGGCGGGCACGGGCTCCAGGAGGAAGTCGAAGAAGCCCGCGAACAGCCGGCGCCAGGTGGAGCGCAGGTTGTGCAGCGTGGCGTGCCGCGTCTGCACGGAGAAGAACGCCATCGCCTCGATGAGGCGGCGCACGTCCGGGTCCTCGCGGTCCAACGGGGCCGCCGGGTGCCGCTCCTGGAAGCGCTGACGAAAGCGCTCCAGCCCGTCCAGCTCCGCCAGGAAGTCCAGGTAGATCTTCTCCGAGAAGTCCTTCACCGCCCGCTCTCCCGCCGTACGTCGATTGTCGCCATGTGAGTCGGTCTTCAGCCCAGCTTCACCAGGGCGCCGCCCACGCTGGTGATGGAGCCCTTGAGGTTCGCCATGCCGGAGCTCTCCAGGTCGAGCTTCCCGGTGCCCGATACCTTGGTCATCGCGCCGGACATCTCCGCCTGCGACTTGCCGGCGAGCTTCAGCGTCACGCCGTCCACCTTCGCCTCGCCGCCGGAGGTGACCATCTCCGCGCCCATGTTGCCCTTCATGGCCAGCTTGGACGTGGCCTCGATGTTCACGTTCGCGCTGGAGGACAGCTTCGCGTCGCTGGTGGCCGTCTGCGTGAGCTTGGCGCTCGTCTTGAGCGTCATGTCCTTGGTGCTCTCCACCGTGAGCGTGTCCTGGCTGGTCCACTTGGACACGCCCTTGGACTTCATCGTGAGGGTGTCGGTGTCGAAGGTGAGGTCCTTCACCGTGACGACGATGCTGTCCTGCTTCTGGACGATGGTGCTCGTCTCCTGCTGGCCCTTCACCGTGATGGTGATGCTGGTGCCGTTCATCACGAGGGTCTGCGTGATCTGATCATCCGCGTTGTCGACCTGGACGGTGATGCCCTTCTCCTTGTCCAGTTCGATCTTGCAAACCAGCGTGCCCATCGGTCCCTCCCGCCTAGGCGGACTCTTCCTTCACCAGGATGAGCAGGTTGCCTTCCTTGAGCTCGATCTTCTCCGTGTCGCTCTCGTTGGTGCGCTGGAGGCGCCACAGCGGCTTGTTGTCCTCGTAGAAGTGCCTCATGGACGTGCCGCTCGTCGTGGTCTTGCCGACGAGCAGGTGCACGCCCTGCCCGTCCGAGGGCAGCCGCGCGCCGGCCCGCCAGTCCAGGTGGCGCTTGAGCCACGCGCGCAGGAAGTCCAGCGCCACCAGCACCCGGGCGCCCTTGTACGCCGGGAAGTAGAAGTGCCCCGGCAGGAGGTTCGCGTTGAAGGGCACCTGGATGATCTGGTTGGCGAACAGCGGCAGCTTGACCTTGTAGCTGTCCAGCGAAGTGGCGTCGTCGGTGTACGCCTGCCAGGTCTCGTCCTTCTGCTCGCCCACCTCGCTGACGATGAACCCCTCCACGAAGCGCGGGTACACCGGCGCGGTGAAGGGCGGCAGGTCCACGTGCAGCTCGCCCTTCTTCTCCAGCCGCGTGGTGAAGGTGAGGAGGAATCGGCCCTCCGGCTTGGGCCGGCGCACGGGCTCCTCGGCGGGGCCGGACCCATCGCCGCCGGGCACCTCCCCTTCCTCCACGGGCAGCGGCTCCGCGCGCAGGCTCATCCGGCGCACCCGGAAGTCCTCCGTGGAGGGCACGCCCGCGGCCGTCCACCCGGCGGTGGAGGGCAGCTTCACCAGCGCGCCCGGGGCGAAGGCCACCGCCGGGAAGCGGTTCCAGTCCAGCTCCACCTCCAGGCCGCGCACCTTGAGGCGCGCCGTCTCCAGCGTCACGCGGGCCTGCACGTCGTCCGCGATGTCCGTGCGCAGGAGCACGTCCTGGCGCACGCCGGTGACGGCCTGGGCGTTGGTGATGGCCTGGTTCTTGGGGCTCTCCGCGGCGGCATTGAGGATGGCTACGTCGTGCCGCACCACCTCCGGGAACACCACCGACACGCGGTCCACGTCCGCCGCGCGCAGCGTGATGGGCGTGGGGGTTGCGTCCTTCGCCGCGCGCAGCTGGTAGCCCTGCGCCGTGTAGTCGTACGCCAGCACACCGTTGCGCGTGTGCACGAACCAGACGACGAAGTCGTAGAAGCTGGCGCCGGACTCCGGAGACAGGCCCAGGAAGATGAGCGGCAGCGCCTTGGCCAACTGCGTGTCCCAGTCGTTGGCCAGGGCGATCTTGTCGCCCTTGTGCGCGTCCAGCACGTCCTGCAGCGTCTTCTGGGTGTAGAGCACGCACGGGTGGTGCTGCGTCCAGAGCAGCCGCGCGGGGTCCACGAAGCGCACGGTGTAGTGCCGGTAGGTGATGCCCGCGCCCCGGGCCTGGGCGACGGCCTCCTCCGTGAGCGCCTTGTCCTGCACCAGCCCCTTCACCTTCAGCGACGTGAAGGTGGGCTGGGTGGCCGTGTCGGAGTGCACGGCCTTCAGCTCCAGCGACACCTCCGCCAGGTCCGGCTTGAGGAAGTCCGCCAGCACCTTGTCCTGCTTCTGTCCGCCGTGCGCCGTCTCGTCGAGCACGCGGAACTCCACCCTGCCCTCGTGCCCCCAGCCGTGCAGGTCCAGCTCGAAGGCGAGCACGTCCGCCGAGGGGATGGCGTGCGCCTTCCCGCCGATGGTGAGCGTGAGGCCCAGGTCCAGGCGGTCGGCGAAGGGCATCAGGTGTCCTCCGCCTGGACGCGCACCCGGCCGGTGGTGGCGTGGAACATCAGCGACAGGTGGCAGGGCTGCCCGTCGAAGGTGCCCTTGCAGTCAAAGTGGAGCCAGAGCGCGCTGTCGCGGCCGCGCAGCTTCACCTCCGGATCCACCAGCCGGGGTTCATGCCGGGTGACCTCGTCCTGGATCTCAGCGGTGAGCGACTCCACCAGCTCGCGCGTGCCCAGCTTCTCCGTGTACCCGCCGAGCCCGAAGTCGTGCATGAAGAAGCCGTAGCCCTTCTTCGTGTTGAGCACGGCTTCGATGTTACGCATCACGTGCTCCAGGCTGTCGCGCGTGTTGGTGCGCTCCGCTCGGGCCGCGAACTTGTCCAGGAACGGTGCGCGCCCCATGGCGTCTAGCTCCTCCGCCAGAACAGCGACGTCTGGGCGCCCCGCAGCGCCGGCGTCACGTAGAAGGCCAGGCCGTCCTCGCGCAGCGCGTGCTGCCACTCCTCGCCCTGGCTGAGCAGGTACCAGTCAATCTCCGGCCCCAGCGCATGCGGGAACGACGGATATGGCACGTGCTTGAACGGCACGCCCTTCAGGGCCTGGCGGCGCACCAGCGGCAACCGGGACGGGCTGGCCAGCTTCACGCCCTCCAGCGGCGTGCGCTCCCCGGGGTTGGTGCGCTGCACCAGCAGGTACGCCTCGCTCGCGGAGCGGATCTCCGGCGGCAGCGGCGACATCTGGAACTGCCCTTCCTTCGCCTGGAAGGCCTTGTGCGTGGAGCGCGTGGCCTCCGGCTGGAAGTTGCGCGTGAGCAGGCGGATCCACCCTCCCAGCGACTCGTTGAGCTGCTCGTGCTGGTACACCGGCATCTGCTCGTCCGGGAGCATCTCCAGGTAGCAGCACGCCTCGAAGTACAGCCGGCGAAGCGCGTCGAACAGGTGGTACGGGTGCACGTACACCTGCCGGAACATGTCCCGGCGCATCGCGATGAGACGGTGCACTTCAAAGAGCGCCCGGCGCGCGTTGGTGAGCCGGTCCGTGCGCAGGTACGTGTCGGAGATGTTGGTGAGCAGCTGCTGGCGGACCTGATCCAGCAGGTCATCCAGGGTGGTGAGCAGCCGCTCCAGGAAGGGGTTGGGCCCCACGAGCATCAGCGCGGGCACCCAGTCCGGGGACGTGTGCCACGCGCCGTCCTCGTCCTGGGACACGGCGGCCAGGCCCATGGAGGCGACGGTGCCATCCAGCACCGGCTCCGTGGACAGCTGCAGCTTGTGCAGCACGCGCTGGAGCACCGGCGGATCATCCGCGTACAGGCGGATGCCCTCCGCGCTGACGGTCTCCTTCAGCACGTGCAGGTAGACGATGAACTCCGTCTTGCCGACGGCTTCAAGCGACAGCGGCGAGATGACGGAGTTGCCCGGGACGTCCAGCAGGTCCCCGGACTTGGTGACGACGGTGAGCGCGGAGATGGACAGGCTGCCGCTCTGCAGGAGCGACTCGTTCCAGGCCAGGTTCGCGACGCCGTAGGACGGCAGGCCGGACAGGGTGGCATGGAGGCGGATCTCCGCGTCCAGCGCGTCCTCCTGCGCGACGAAATGCTCCGGAAGAAGCGTCTGGCCTACGTGCCAGCGGACCCGTGCGAGCTTGTACCGCTGCATGCGCCGTTCTTTCCTTCCACCCGCCGAAAACAGGCCGGGAGCCCATGTTGCTCCCGGCCGGTTCTAGGCGCAGACCGCGGCCAACGCTACTTGGCGGCCGCCTCGGTGATGCCCCACTTCTTCGCGATCTTCTTCGACGAAGAGGTGGCCAGGTTCAGCGACTGCTCGGTCGCCTGCGGCTTGATGCCGATCTGGAACGTGAAGTTCTTGGGCGACTGCACCTCACGCGACTCGTTGTCCGCGATGGACATGTTCAGGTCGTCGCCGTTCTTCTCCAGCAGCCCCTTCATCTCCGCGTCCAGGAAGTTGGACTTGAAGTACTTCTTCCCGATGGGGTCGTACTCGTAGATGACGTACTTGAAGTTGACCTCGATGTTGCTGAAGTTGCCCAGCAGCATCTCCGCCACCTTCTGCTTGTTCGCCACGGACACCTGGCCGGAGAAGTACATGGCGTCCGTCACGCCCGTCTCCCACAGGTAGTGGTTGAGGACCGCGACGACCTTGTCGCCAATGGCCGCGTCCGGGTTCTCAGGATCCTTGATGGTCTCCTGATCCGGCGCCAGGGCCTGACCGCCAATGGTGATGGCGGTGATGTAGCCCACGGGGGTCTGCTTGTCCTTCTTGAAGTTGAAGCCCTGATACACGTCCAGGTTCCGCGAAAACTGGGGCATCTGTCACTCCAGGGTTGGGGGGCAGGCTCGCACCTGCCCCAAGTGGGATGCGGCTCAACCGAGCCGCGACTCGAGCATCAGCTCCACGTTGAGGCCTTCGAACTGGATGTGCGGGAGCACGGCCAGCTTGCAGTCGTACCAGCCGATCTCACCGGGGCGCGGGAAGACGGTCACGCTGCTCGCCTTGAACGGGAAGCGGCGCACGGTGAGGTCGTCCGGGTTGGCCACGGTCGTGACGTAGTTGGACAGCCACGAGTCCAGCTGCCGCTGGATGTAGGGCGCGTCCGCCGTGTTGCCGATGTTGTCGCGCATGATGCACTTCACGTAGTGCGCCAGCCGCGTGATGGAGAACGTGTAGGCCAGGTTGGTGACGAGCTGTGAGTTCTCCGAGTCCTTGGGGTCCTTGAAGGTCTTGGCGACCTTGGCGGACTGGGTGCTGAAGAACGTCGCGTCGCTGGACCCCTTGCGGTACACGAGCGGGATGAAGCCGCTCCTCGCGAACTCGTACTCGCGGTAGTCCGGGATGGCGATCTCCACGGGGGCCTTGATCTCCTCCTGGCCGCGCAGGGTGAAGGTGTCCACCGGCAGGCCGGAGATGAGGCCGCCGCCCTTCGGGCCGCGGATGGACTGGCACCAGCCGGAGATCTCGAACGCCTTCACCATGTTGCGCGCGAGCAGGATGGCGGAGTTGCCCCAGAGGTACTTGTCGGAGTCGCCGCTGGCCGTCTCGGTGAAGTTGAGGACGTCGCAGGGGTTCTTGTCCGGGTGCCAGGGCAGGCGCAGCACGTAGCGCGGGAAGGTCAGGCCGACGTACGCGGCCTCCTCCGTGTCGCGGAACGCGTTCCAGCGGCCGAACCGCGGGTGGGCGAGCACGCCCTCCAGGTTCTTGATGGCCTCCATCTCCTCGATGCTCTCGCAGCCGAAGAACTTGTGGTTCACGGCGGAGATGAACGGCGCGTGCGCGGCGTTGGAGATCTTCGCCATGCGCTGCAGCCAGGTCAGGTCCGCGGGCGACGAGGAGAAGTCGTACAGGCCCACGATGGCGCCGAAGGGACGGCCGCCGTACTGGTCGTACTCCTGGATGTAGACCTTGTCGAACAGCGCTCCGGCGAAGATGTTGCTGGAGTTGTTCTCGAAGTCCTCGGCCAGCTCATCCTTGCCGACGTCCAGGATGTCGATGGCGATGTTGGCCTTGAAGTTGGTGTGGTTGACCAGGTCCTCCAGGCCGCGCCACGTGGACTCCAGCTTCTGGAAGGTCTCGTTGTGGAGGATCTCGTTCATCTGCGCGTCGATCATGCGATCGATGCGGCTGATGACGTCCAGCACCTGGCCCTTGTCGAAGCGGGGGGCGGCGTTGTCCGGGCCCTCGACGGGGGCCACGTTCTGCAGCAGCGCGGCGACGCTGGAGAGGAAGCGGCTCTCCAGGGTGACCTGCTGCTCGTCGACGGCGGGCGCGAAGTTGGTGGTGATCATCGGCGCCGATTCCTGGGGCGGATCGAGCCGGACGCTGGTGAACAGGCGCTTCAGGTAGGTGGTCTCAGCCATGGCGGAGTCCTTTTAGAAGTCGAAAGTGTGGGAAGGCGGATCAGGAAGCGGCCGGGGGCTTGGCGCCCGCGGCGACGGTGGCGGCGACCGCGGCCGTGGCGGCGGCGGCACCCGCGCTCGGCTTGCCCGCGGCGGCGGCACCGGCGGGCGCCTCCGTCTTCGCGGCCTCACCGGCGGGCAGACGCATGGTCTCGTAGCCCTTGAGCTCGTTGAGCAGCTCCTTGAGCGCCTCCGGCTTGGAGAACAGGTCGTAGAGCTCGCGGCGCAGTTCCTTGCGGTTGTCGATGTTCGACTGCATCTCCACGAGGAGCGTCTTCAGGAGCAGCAGCGCCTTGAGCTTCGGCACGTGCTTGACGATCTCATCCGGGTGGAAGGACTTCATCCGGTCGATGGGGAGCGTGACGTTGAGCGCCGCCTCCACGTCCGGGTTGATGCGGTTGGGGACCTCGAAGCTGGCGGACATCTTCATGTCCTTCATCAACTCGTCGAGGTTGCGGCCGTCCACGGACCGTAGCTTCCGCGTCTCCAGGTCCTGCTTGCGGTCCTCGGAGGACTTCAGCGAGAAGTCGCCCATGACCAGGAGGCGCAACGGCAGGTTCACCGTCTCCTGCTCGCCGTTGATGGTGGTGCGGTACGTAAGGGTGATGCGGGATTTGGGAAGCTGGTCCTGAATGGCCACGGTGACTCCCTGACAGTCGCAGTGCGCTTCTTCCCCCCGTACTGCTGGAGCCGCCCCGGGAGTACGCCCTGCCGAGTGAACATTTACAGCCTAGGCGCGATCAAGAAATCCCGTCAACCAGCGGACATGACAGGTCTAGCGGGGTTCAGTTGATCGCAATTGCGCGGTGTCCCCCGTGAACAGGAGGACCTCCTGCGTCTGTTCCGGTCCGCCTACCAGAGGCTCGTAGCCCAGGTGGCTGCCGTCCTGGAGCCGGGCCCAGCTGCTCTGATCACGCAGGCAGAGGATCACGCCGAGCGCGAGCGGGGTCTCCGCGAGGCTCGGGAGGATGCGGGTGTTGAGGCGGCGGCGGGCTTCGACGGCCCAGGGGACGCCGGTGCCGGAGTGGGGCTCGTTGAGGAAGAGGCGCACCTCCACCCCGCCCGTGGGGACGGTGGCGAAGCCGCCCACCGCGCTGCCGTCTCCGAGCGCGGCGGCGCCCAGGCGGATGCCCTTGGCTTCGATGCGCTGGCGGCGCGTCTCGCGGCGCACCACGACCTCCGCCTCCGGGAAGACCTTGGCGAAGAGCCAGTGCAGGCTGCTGGGACACGCGAGGCGCAACAGGCGCAGCCGGTGCGCGGTGGAGTGCTCCCAGCCGGGCAGCAGGGACTCGTCGCGATCCGGGAACTGGCCCGCGAAGCGCGTCCGCAGCAGCAGGTGGTCGAAGTACCCCAGGAAGTCAGCCATCGTGTCCTGCTCCAGGCGATCCATGGCCTGGAAGAGGAACGAGGGCAGCGGCGTCTGGAGGCTGAGCAGCCCCAGGTTGACGGTGATCACCACGCGCTTGCGCGGGTGGCGGGTGAACTCGATGGCATGCACCAGGTGGGGCTGGTGCACGGTGCTGCGGTGGCTGCGGAACTCCACGTCCGCCTCGCCGTAGCCTTCCTTGGCGAGCAGGTCCAGGAGGGCCGGCACGTCGAAGCTGCGGATGCGCTCGCTGATGCGCTCCTCGACGGTGAGCTTGCGGCCCGGCTGTTCGCGCTCCAGTGCCATGGGGGCTATTCGTCGTATTCCGAGCCGCCGCGTGACGGCTGGCGCTGCTGGGCCACGAGGAACGCGTCCAGGTCCACGCGGTAGAGCTGATCCATGGCGCGGAAGGACAGCGTCTCCGTGTTGTGCAGCATGGGCTCGATGGCTTCCGCGTGCTGTGCCAGGCCATTGAAGAAGCCGGAGAAGAGCTGCGGCAGGTACACGCGCGGGTCGAAGCGCTCCACGGTGGCGAGCACGTCCACGGCGATGACGCTCGCCTTGGTGTAGTCCTCGCGCTCCACCAGCGCCTCGAAGGCGGACAGCTTGCGGACCAGCTGCGCGAGCGCGGGCGACATGGGCACGCGCGGGCCTTCGTCGTGCGCTTCCGCGTGGGCGGCCTTCTTCGCCTTCGCGCGCGCGGGGCGGACCTCCTCTTCCTCCTCCCCTGCTTCGTCGTCCTCCTCGTCGTCGTCCGGGGCGGCGGCGAGCTCCGGCGCGGCGTCCGCGGGCTTGGGCTCCTCCGGCGGGGGCAGGAAGGGTACGGCCTGGGCGTGGGCGCGCAGCGCGCCGAGCAGCGTGCGCATGGCGTCCATGCACGCGCTCTTCTGCAGGATGGCGAGGGCGGCGATGAGCGGGTCGCCCATGGCCAGCGCCTCTTCCATGGGCTCGCGGTTGCCGGGCGCGCTCCATGTCTGCCATTGCGCGTCCTTGAGGCGCGAATGGTGTTCCAGGTGCTTGCCCATCATCTTCAGCAGCCAGCGCAGGCCGGTGTCCGCGAAGACGAGCTTCTTCTCCACCGGGCCGAAGAAGTCCCAGTTCTCCGTCAGGGTGCGCTTGAGCGAGCGGAAGACGGAGGGCAGCGCCTTCATCCCGTCCGCGGCGAAGTGACCGAAGAGGTAGGGCCCCACGATGCGCACGTCGCGCACGCCCTCACGCAGGAGCGCGGCGGCTGCGCGGGCGGCGTCCGCGTACTCGCTCCGGGCGACGAGGCCGGTGATGGCCTCCAGGCGCGGATCCGGGCCCTCGGACTCGTCGAGGAAGACGGGGGCGGTGGTGAACTCCGTGTCGAGCAGCGCGAAGTCGACGGGCTCCAACACCAGCGCGGGGCTAGCCATCGATGGCCACCATCTGTCCGGGCATGACGACCTGGATGACGCCGCCCCAGTTGCACATGCACTTGGAGTTGCTCTCCAGGGCCGGCATGTTGCCGATCAGCACCTTGGGGCACCCGGGCATCCAGGGGGCCGCGGTGGCGGGGATGCAGGGCATGGGGGTGAGGACGCCGAAGGCCGCCGCCGTGGCCGCCGCGACCATGGGGTTGGCCAGGGACTGGCACATGCCGAACGGCAGGATGTTCATGAACGGCTTGTTGTCCATGATGTTGGCCGCGGGCGTGGTGGCCATCACCCGGTTCGCGGGCAGGACCATCAGCGACGATGGGGCCACCCCGAAGCTGCATTGGAGCATCGCTCCCATCACGACCTGAGCACCCATGTGCCGCTCCTTTTTCAGCGCGCTGGCGACGGGCCATCTTCGCCCGAAGCCGCGGCGCTTTCCAACAGCCGACCCCGCAGGGCCGTGAGGGCCTGGAACATCGGGTCCTTCGACTTGCGGTGCAGCGCGCCGGTGAAGAACTGCGAGGCGCACCACGCGTCGTCGACCGCGCCCTTCACCCTGTGTGGGACGAGCGGAAAGAACTCGATGCGATCGGGCAGGAAATCCCCGCCCAGGAGCATTTCGATGCGCCGGGTGATCTCCTGCTCGCCGGACGGGGGAGCAGGCGTGGCGCCCGTGAAGGCCAGGAGGGTGAAGCGGGAGTGACTGGCGAGGCCGCCGGTGGACACCGGCACCACGCTGGTTCCCGCGAGGAACGGCAGGCCCTCCAGCGCGGCGGTGACCTCCTTCGCGGAGTAGGTGTGGCCGTCGCGCCGGAAGCCCAGCGTGCCCCCGTAGTGGTAGCGCTGGCGGATCCGCGCGAGCAGGACGTGGCCCGGCGCGTAGTCCTTGTCCGGCAGCAGCGTGAAGACGCCCACGTCCGCGGGCGCGCCCTGCCCGCTCTGGTTCGGATCCTTCAGCGTCCACGCGCGGCCCGGGACGGGGAAGACGTCCGTGTGCACGTCCGTGTGCGGCTCCGTCACGCCGCGCGACGAGATGAGCACCGCGCCGCCGGCCGCCGCGTCGATGAGGATGTTGGAGGACTGCACGGCCTGGAGGCCGCACTGCTTCACCCACGTGCGCCACGCCTGGGCGTCGTAGGGCTCCTCCGGGTTGCGGAACCAGTGCTGCACGTTGCGCAAGGAGGCGCGGTGGCGGAGGAGCAGGTCGCGCAGCTTCGGCGTGACACCCAGGGCGCGCAGCGGGTGCTCCAATAGCGGGGCCGGGTTGAGCGCCAGGTCCGCCATCTCCAGGTGCAGGTAGGTGGCGCCGCGCAGGAACGTGGCGAAGAGGAGCGCCGGCAGGTGCTGGAGCACCGGGAAGTCCGGCGCCGCGAGGATGTCCCCCGGCGACAGGCCGAAGGTGATCAGCCCGTCGCTCAGGGCGCCCCTCCACGCGTTCTCCGCGGTGAGGGGCACCGGCGTGTGCGGCGGATCCACCAGCGGCGAGAAGAGCAGCCCCACGACGTCCGAGGGCTTGTACGTGTGCGACGTGAAGCCCGGTGCTCCCCTGCCCTGGCCCTTGAGCAGGAGCTGCTCGTGGCCCTTGAGGAGCGGGAGTTGATGGGGCTCCGCGGCGATGAAGTCCGGCGCCAGGGCCTCCAGCCGTGTGGCCATCGCGCGAGGGCCCAGGGGCGGCAGGAGCGTGAAGCAGCCTCCCAGCTTCAGCGTGGCCAGGAGCGACACGAGCAGCTCCTGCCCCACTCCGTGGACCAGGCACACCCTGGCGCCCGGTTCGACGCCTTGATCCGCCCACTCGCTGGCGCGGCGCGAGGCCAGGTCGTGCAGGGCGCGGTAGCTCAGGGCCTGCGCGCCCTGGATGCGCTGGTGCGTGCGGAACGCGGGGCGCTCCAGCGAGACGTGGCGGACCATCAGGTCATGGAAGAAGTCATACTGCTGGCCAGGGCGGCTCTTGGGGGGCGGGACGCCCCGGCCCGCGTGGGCCTCCGCGAGCGCCACGGCGAACCCGTCCGGATCCTCCCAGCTCTCCTGCCACCACCTCGGGGCTCCGGACTCCGGAGCGAACCCGGCTTCCACCTGCCGGAGGATGTCCTTCACGTCGAAAGGCATGGGTGTCTACCGCGAGGGAAAGTCGAAGCCGACCTTCACCATGAAGCGGACCTTGGAGCGCACGGTGCTGTCCGTGGGGAGGGGCGGCAGCGGGGTCGCGCCGCGCTTCTGCTGCATCGCCTGTTGCGGCGCGCGTTCAATGGACGAGGGCTCCACGGCGCGCACCAGCGGGTTGCGGGCCTGGAGCGGCGGCACGTGCATGTCCACGTCCCGGCCGAAGAGCCACGCGCCGCAGCGCCAGAGGACATCGTGGCGCCGGATCAGCAGCGTCCAGAAGCGGTCGCGCAGCTCGGTGGCTTCGAAGAGCAGCGGGGAGCTCGCGTCCTCGCGGGCATCCCCCGGGGCCGCGAGCAGGGCGCGCAGTTGCTGCGCCACGCGCTCCACCTCGTCCACGTCCTCGGGCGTGACAGGGGAGCGGCCGGCGAGCTTCGCCTCGTGCCTGCGGAACAGCGCCACGAGCCCCAGGCAGTCCCCCACCACGTCGCGGTGTCCCTCGCCGTGGGCGGCCGTCACGTCCGCGGGGGCGAGGAAGGACGCCTCCGCGAGCGCCTCCGCCGTCTTGAGCAGCTTGCGGCGCAGCTGTTGCGCACGGTCGAAGAGGGCTCCAAAGGCGCTGGCCCGCATGTCCCGCTGGACGCGCAGCGCCGCGTGGGCCAGGGCCTGGGCGAGCAGTGGCAGGTCGCGCAGCTCCTCCAGGTTCACGCCCGGGAGCGCGCCGACTTCCGCTTCACGGGCGAGGACGCTCTCCACCCCGCGCTTCGTGTTGTGGAAGGCGAGCGCGATGTTGGAGCGGCACTCCTCCATGGGGCCTGCGAGGGCACGCGCGGGGGCCAGGAACACGTCATAGCCGGGCTCGGAGCCAAGGGCTTCCAGCTCGGCGATGTCGTCGGGCCCCAATCCCGCTGTCGCGTGCTGGCCTCCAGCCATGCCGTACAGGATAGCGGGCGCTTTCCGGTGTCACAACATGACGCCCTCCCCCGCTTCGCGGCGAGCCTGCCGGGTCGTCCGGGCGAGGCCGACCGGCGGGCCACGCCTCCCGTGTCCGGGGGCGGCGCGTGACTCGCGGGATGGGACACGGGCCTGGGACCCGCGAGGGCGTCAGACGAGGATGAGGTCTTCCTCTTCGTCGTTCATGGCGGCCCCCGGCCGGTCGTCCAGCGCGTCCTGCGTGCGGCGGAGGCGTTCATCGCTCAGGTCCGCGACGAGCATCAAGACCTGCGGGTGGCTGGAGATGAGCGAGTCGAAGTCCTCGCGCGGCAGGCGCAGCAACGTGGTGTGGCGCGTGGCCTCCACGGTGGCGGTCGCCGGGGTCTTCCGCAGGAGGGAGATCTCCCCGAAGAGCTCCCCTTCCTTCAGGGTCGACAGCCGCTGGCCGCCCTTGTGGACCTCCACCTCGCCGGAGAGGACGACGTAGAGGCCGTCGGTGGCGTCGCCTTCGCGGATGATGAGGGCGCCGCGCTCGACGTCGCGGGCCCGGAAGCGCTCCACGAGGTTGCGGCGGTCCTTGCGGTTGAAGGGGCGGAACAGCTCGGAGCTGTTCATCACGTTCGCGAGGAGGCGCTCGCGGCAGAACTTCTTGAGAGCCCTGGCCACGGACGGGTGGCTGCGCGAGAGCGCGGCGAGCACGGTGGCGGAGATCTCGAGCACCTGCGTGTCGTCGGCCGCGGACTCCACGGAGGCGGCGCGCGGGGCGCCGGACAGCAGCGCCATCTCGCCGAAGAAGGCTCCGTCCTCGAGCGTGGCCAGGTCCTGGCGGTGGCCGTTCTCTTCCCGGAAGACGCGCACCCGGCCTTCGCAGATGACGTAGAAGGCGTCGCCCCGGGTGCCCTGCGCGAGGATGCGCTCGCCGGGGCCGAAGCGGCGCAACGGGCAGCGTTCGAAGAGCTGGATGAACGCGTCGCGCGGCAGGTCGCTGAAGAGCGGGATGGAGGGCAGCGCGTCCAGCGTGCTGGCGGCGGGCCCGGCCTCCCCGGTCAGCTCGTGGACGGGCTCTTCTTCCGGCGCGTGTTCGGCCAGGCCGCGCTGGGCCGCGAGCTCCACCGCGTGCAGCAGCGAGTCCGCTTCGAGCTCCAGCTCCGTGAAGCTGGAGACGCGCAGGGACGCGCGCCAGGGCTCCGGGGCTCCCACGGTGGTGGGCACCACGGAGGCGCCAGCGGCGGGCGTGGCCGCGGGCTGGGAAGGCGCTTCGGTGCGGCGCGGGCGCAGGCCTGGAGGCGCGGCCTGGGTGGGGGCCTTCGGCTCCGTCGCGACCGTTGGGGTGTCGGGGCCCGTGATGGGCGGCGCGAGGGCCCGCCAGCGTCCGCTGGGCGTCCGGGTCTGGGGAAGCGAAGGCATGGGGGATGGGGACAGCGGGGCTGCGCGCGAGGTCAGGCCCGGCGGCGCGGACGCGGCGGAGGACGGGGTGACGGGGGGCGCGGCGGATCCGGGCGCCTCGGGCGCAACAGGGGATTCGGACGTCACGGGCACCGTGGGCGGCCTGACCGTGGCGGCGCCGGACGCCGTGACGGCCACGGGCGTGGGTTGCGTGGGCTCCAGCTCCACTTCGACGGAGAGGACGACCTCGCCGTCGTCCGGCGCGGATCCGGGACTGGCATTCGCGTCAGCCGCGGGCGCGTTCGACAGGTCCAGCTCGGGCGGGAGCGAAGCCGACAGGTCCACCGGTGCCCCACCCGCCTCCAGGGGCTTGGGGGGCGCGGCGGGTGGCGCTTCGCGCTGCGTGACGAGGCTCGCGGGAGTCGCCGGGGGCGCCGCGTCCTTCGGCTTCACCCTGGGCGTGGCCGGCGTGCCCCTTCTCGCGTACAGGTCCGCGAGCATCTGCTGCACGCCCTGATGGGACGGATCCAGCTCGAGGATCAGCTTGCTCGCGGCGATGGCGCGCGGCAGGAAGCCCTCCTTCGCGAAGCCCTCCGCCGCGGACTGGTACGCGGAGACGGCCCGGTCACGCTGACCGGCCTTGGCCCACGCGTCCCCCATGCGCAGCCGGCTCTGGTGATCCTTCGGATCCGCCTGGCAGTAGTCCTCGTACAGCTCGGCGGCTTTGGCGAAGCGGCCCTTGCTGAAGGCCTCGGTCGCCTTCTCCTTGAGCGCGCGCGCCTCCATTCACTGCGCCCCGCCGGCCGCCGTGCCTTCCTTCGTCACGGTGGCGCCCGCCGCGACGCGGACCTCGCGGAAGTAGTCGCTCTTCAGCGCGTCCAGCGCCTCGGCCACCGCGCCCGTGTTCATCTTGCGCAGCGCCGTGGCCGCCGCGGCCCGGATCTCCGGCAGGTCGTGGTACAGGTCCCGCCCCACCACCTCCGCCGACTTCGCGTCGCCAATGGCTCCCAGCGCCAGCAGGACGTCGCGCCGGGCCACGCTGTTGGAGTCATCCAGCGCCTTGAGCAGCGTGGGCACCGCGTCCTTCGCGCCCATCCGCCCCAGCAGCTGCGCCGCGAGCGCCGCCTCCGCCCCACCCTCCTTCACCACGACCTGCAACGCCTCAGACGCGGACGCCGGCGGCGCCCCCACGCGCGTCAGCGCATCCAGGACCACCAGCTTCTCGCCGCCCATCTTCGGCAGTGACGCCACCAGCGCGAGCTGGCCCGCCTCGCCCTGCTCCGCCAGCGCCAGCGCCAGCGCCTTCTGCAGCTCGCGGTCGGGCTCCAGCATCGCCGTGCGCGTCACCTCGATGCCCTCGGGCCCGAGCGACGTGAGGCCCACCAGCGCCGCCGCGCGCAGCGCCGGGCTCGCGTCGTCCGCGTAGCCCTTGAGGATCTCCAGGGCCCCGGGCGCCTTGAGCGCGCCCAGCGCCGTCAGCAGCGTGGCCAGCGGCTGCAGCTTCGCGGGCTCCACGTCATCGCTCAGCTCCGAGGGGACTCGCGGCGGCACCACCACGCGCCCGGCCTCCTTGGCGCGGGCCGCGTTGAGCGCCTGGAGCCGCTCGAAGAGCTGCGCGTGCTTGGCGGACCGGTTGTCGTCCTTGCCCTTCACTTCCGGCCGCGGCGCGGACGGATCCAGGGCCGCGCTGTACTTCTGCGGCAGCGCCTGCGGGATCCAGTCCGCGCGCAGCGCCGCGAGTCCGGCGACCTCCTGATCGTAGAGCTTCTGGATGACGGGCACCACGGAGGCGTCGCCCACGTGCGTCACCGCCTCGACCGCGAGCGTGCGCAGGCCCACGTCCGGCTGGTTGAGCCACGGGGTCACCTTGGGCAGCAGGGACTGCGCGGCCGGGCCCAGGCCCGTCACCGCCTGGAGCCCCGAGGCCGCGGTGGCCGGACGCGCCAGCCGGTCCGCGATGGGCTCCGCCGGGCAGCCGCCTCGCGAACGCATGGCGCGGCCGGCGTCCAGGGCCTCGTCCCGGGCGCCGTCGAGCGCGATGGCGCACAGCGCGGCGTCTGTCGCGGGCGTGCGCGGGAAGGTCAGGATGGCGTCGGTGGCCAGCGGGCTCACCGAGCTCTTCTCCACCGCCACCGCCTGGAGCTTCGCCGCGGCCATCGGGTCATTCAGCTTCATCAGCGCGCCGATGGCGGACTCGCGCAGCTCCGGGAAGCTCTCGTCCAGGAGCAGCGCGATGGGGGCCACCGCGCGGGTGTCGCCTGCATCGCCCAGCCCGCGCACGGCGGCGGCGGCGAGGAGGACCTGGCTGTCGCGCACCATGGGCAGCAGCCGGTTGACGGCCTCCGCCCGGCCGCTCTTGCCCAGCTCCTCCGCGGCGCCCACGCGCTCCGGGAGCGCGCCCTCGGTGAGGGCCAGGAGGTTGCGGTCCCAGAGGCCCTTGGACTCGGCCGCGACGACGGAGGCCATGGCGCCGGGGACGTTGGCGCTCTTGAGCGCCTGGACGATGACCTGGCGCGTGGCGCGGCCCCGCCGTCCGTACTGGAGCGTGAGGTATGCCTTGGCCTTGTCGTTCTTCACCTTGGCGAGCGCCAGGGCGGCCTGCCCCTGGACGGTCTCGTCGGAGTCCTCCAGCAGCTCGCCGAGCAGATCCACGACGCGCGGGTCCTGGCTCTCTCCGAGCGCGCTGGCGGCCTCGCCGCGGACGATGGCGGAGAGGTCCTTGGCGGCACGGGTGAAGAGGACCAGGTCGTCCGGATTGTTCTGCGCGGCCAGCTTCCTCACGGCCGTGGCGCGGATTTCGGGGCGGGGGTCCTGGATCTCCGCGAGGAGCTGATCCCGGTTGCCGTTGCACCCGACGAGCAGGGTCAGGGCGAGGAAGAGGGGGCGCACGCGGATTCGCATCGTTCTCCCGGAGCGGCGGACGGTGGAGGCAGGCGGCGGTTATATCAACGGCCTCCCGGGCCGCCCACCGACGGCACGACCCGGGAGGATGGGTGTTGCTTCAGCGCGAACGGCGGGGGCCACCACGAGGAGCCGGGCGGCCTGCCCCTCCCCGAGGCGCCTTGCTGTTCCAGCGCGGCTCGGAATCGCGCGTCTTGCGCTCTTTCCAGTCCTGGAAGCCGCCGCCCTCACCCGGGGGGCCCTTCTTCACGCCCGCGCGGACGATGCGCTCGCCCGAGGCGCTGGACGACACGCCACCGCCGCGAGGCCGGCTGCCGGAGTCCTCACCGCGGGGCTTCCACTCGCGGCGCTCGGGGCGGCCCGAGGACTCGCCGCGCGGCTTCCATTCGCGGCGCTCCGGACGGTCACCGCCGGCGCCAGTGGGCTTGCCGAAGCGGCCGCGAGGGGCACCGCCCTCGTCACCACCACGCCCCGCGGGCTTGCCGAACCGGCCTCCCCCGCGAGAGGCGCCGCCCTCGCCACCGCCGAAGCGGCTCGAAGGCTTGCCGAAGCGACCACCACCACGAGGCGCACCGCCCTCTTCACCGCCGAAACGGGACGCGCCGCCCGCGGAACGACCCGCACCGGCGGGCTTGCCGAACCGGCCGCCGCCGCGAGGAGCACTGCCCTCGTCACTGCCGAAGCGGCGCGCAGGCTTGCCGAAGCCGGCACCACGAGGTGCGCCACCTTCGTCACCACCGAAGCGGCTTGAGGGCTTGCCGAAGCGACCACCCCCGCGAGGGGCATCGCCCTCGGCGCCCGCCCGGGCCGGCTTGCCGAAGCGACCACCGCCACGCGAAGCCCCACCCTCGTCGCCGAAGCGGCCGGCGGGCTTGCCAAAGCGACCACCGCCACGAGGCGCACCGCCCTCTTCACCGCCGAAACGGCTCGTCGGCTTGCCGAAGCGACCACCACTACGCGCGGCGCCGCCTTCGTCACCGCCACGACCCGCGGGCTTGCCGAACCGGCCACCGCCACGAGGGGCACTGCCCTCTTCACCGAAGCGGCCGGCAGGCTTGCCGAACCGGCCACCGCCACGAGGAGCACTGCCCTCTTCACCGAAGCGGCCGGCAGGCTTGCCGAACCGGCCACCGCCACGAGGAGCACTGCCCTCTTCACCGAAGCGGCCGGCAGGCTTGCCGAACCGGCCACCGCCACGAGGAGCACTGCCCTCTTCACCGAAGCGGCCGGCAGGCTTGCCGAACCGGCCACCGCCACGAGGAGCACTGCCCTCTTCACCGAAGCGGCCGGCAGGCTTGCCGAACCGGCCACCGCCACGAGGAGCACTGCCCTCTTCACCGAAGCGGCCCGCGGGCTTGCCGAACCGGCCACCGCCACGAGGAGCACTGCCCTCTTCACCGAAGCGGCCCGCCGGCTTGCCGAACCGGCCACCCCCGCGAGGAGCATCACCCTCGGCGCCCGCACGGGCCGGCTTGCCGAAGCGACCGCCACCGCGCGACGCACCGCCCTCGGCGCCGAACCGGCCACCCGCGCGCGCCGCGGTCCCTTCGGAACGCCCCGGACGCGCCGGCCTGCCAATCGCAGCGGCGCCCCGAGGAGCGCGCTCACCGTCAGCCTTGCCGAACCGGCCCGCGCCCCGCGCGGCCTTGCCGTACGTGGCGCCCTCGGCGGCGTCCGACTCCGTCACCTCATCACCTTCGTCATCGAACGTCGGCACGTCCTCATCCAGGTCCGCGTCGTCGTCCGCGGCCAGCGTCGCCCCGCGCTTCGCGAACTTCGGCGGACGCGTGCCTCCGTCCTGCACGCCCTTCCACTCCTTGCGCTCCGGACGCGCTTCGCGGGTCTTCGGCCCGGTCGGGGCCTTCTTCGCCGCGCGCTCCGTCTTGCGCGGCGCCACCGGAGCGTCGTCGTCCATCGACAGCTCGATGTCGTCGTCATCCGCCTCGCTGAAGCCCGGCGCCGAGCGCCCGTGACGGCGCGGCGGCAGCTTCAGGTCCGCGGCGGACGGCTGCGCACGGCCCTCCGCCACCTCCGTGAGCTGATTCACTTCCGAGACCTTCAGCGGCCGCAGCTCGCCGGGGCGCAGCCCCTCCACGCCCACGCCCGCGTAGTTCGGACGGAACAGGCGCACCACCGGGTGCCCCACCGCCGCGCACAGGCGCTTGATGAGGTGCGGACGGCCCTCCGCCACGACGATCTTCAGCCAGGTGTTGCGCTCGGCCTTCTCGAAGATGTCCACCGACACCGGCGTGGCCATGCCGTCTTCCAGCCGCACGCCGCCGCGCAGCTTCTCCAGCGTGGGCTGGTCCGGCGTGCCCTTCACCTTCGCCAGGTACGTGCGCGGCACCTGGAAGCTCGGGTGCGTGAGCTTGTGCGCCAGCGCGCCGTCATCCGTGAAGAGCAGCGCGCCCTCCGCGTCGTAGTCCAGACGGCCCACGGGGAACAGGCGGCGGCCCGTCTCCTCCACATAGCTGGCCACCGTGGGCCGGCCCTGCGGATCCGACAGCGTCGTCACGACGCCCACGGGCTTGTACAGCAGGTAGTACGACGATTCCTCCGGCGGCGTGACGAGCTTCCCATCCACGGTCACCAGGTCCACCCCGGGCTCCACCCGGCTGCCCAGCTCCGTCACCGTCTCATTGTTCACTCCGACGCGACCGGAGGTGATCAGTTCTTCCGCGTGCCGGCGCGAAGCCACTCCCGCGCGAGCCAGGTACTTCTGCAAACGTTCCGCCGCCATTCCGTGCCTTCTTCCAGTTGCCGCCCATCACTCGGGCTTGGGCCCCTCGCTATCACCCTTCTCGGGCGAAGGGGGGCTTTCCAGGATGCCGGCACTGACCTTCTGGCTCCGCTCCGCGGCCGCCATGGCCTCCTCCAGCTCCTCCAAGGCGGCCTCACTGGCCGCCTCGTTCTTCTCCATCCGCTTCGTGAACCCCGGGTCCGACAGCGCCGCCACCGTCCCCGCCGCCACAGGGGCCGGCGGCGCCGCCTCCTTCTCCACGATTTCCCGGTGCTCCTGGGTCAACTCATGGAACTCCCGGAGCGTGGGCAGCGCGGAGAGGTCCTTCAGCGCGAAGAACTCCAGGAACTCGCGCGTGGTTCCATAAAGAATGGGGCGGCCGACTTCTTCCCGCTTGCCCAGGATCTTGACGAGCTTGCGGTCCATCAGCGCCTTGAGCACCGCGCCGCAGTCCACGCCGCGGATGTCCTCCAGCTCCGGCCGGGTGACGGGCTGGCGGTACGCGATGATGGCCAGCGTCTCCACCGCCGCGCGGGTGAGCCGCTGCGGCTTCACCCGGAGGTAGCGCCGGACGTACTCCGCGGAGTGGGGGTCCGTGCGGAACTGCCACCCGCCCGCCACCTCGTAGAGGACGACGCCGCTGATGCCCTCGCGGTGGATGCCGGAGAGCTGATCCAGCGCCTGGAGGATGGCGTCCCGGGGGATGCCGGTGGCCTGGTAGAGCTCGTCGACGTTGAGGGGGCGCTCGGCGACGAAGAGCACGCTCTCCAGCACCGTGCGGATGCGGTCCGGGGAGAGGTTGCGGCTCTTGGAGACCAGCTTCTCGAAGGAGGATTGCAGGTCCGGGACGCTGTCGTCCGAGTCCTCCTCGATGGCGGCCGGCTCCACCCCGTCCAGCTCCGCATCGTCCGGGCCGGGGCCGGTGACGGCGGCGATCTCCTCCTCGGAGAACTGTCCGGGGCCGCCGGGCGTGCCGGGGGCGGGCGTCTCGTCAGCGTCGTCGGGACCGTTACCGGTAGTCACTCTCGTCGACCTCCGTGGGGACGAGCTTCTCCAGCGCGTCCCCGTTGGGCGTCACCTGGATGGGGCCCAGGGGCTCCTCCTGGAAGACCTTGATGAGGCGGCGCTTCACCATCTCCAGCATGGCGATGAAGGTGATGACCACCTCCTGGCGCGTGGCCGCCTCAGTGAACAGCGCCTCGAAGACAACCTGTCCGTCCTTCTTGAGCCGCTCGGCCACCCGGAGGATGGCCTCCGACAGGCTGACGCGCTCCAGCACCACCTCGTGCGTCTTCTTGGGCGTCAGCCGCTCGAGCACGCGGTCGAGCGCCTCGACCAGCTTGAGGACGCTGATTTCCTGCAGCCCCACCTCGTCTTCAGGGATGGGGACCGCCTCCACGGGCACCTTCCGGGCGAACACGTCCCGGTCCAGGATGTCCTGCTTGGCCAGGTGCTCCGCGGCCTCCTTGTACTTCTGATACTCCAGGAGCCTTCGCACCAGCTCCGCGCGGGGGTCCTGCGCCTCCTCCACCGCCGCGAGCACGTCCGCGCCTTCCGGCACCTGCGCCGCGTCCTGCCGGGGCAGGAGCATGCGGCTCTTCAGGTGGGCGAGCGTGGAGGCCATCACCAGGAACTCCCCGGCGATGTCCAGGTTCAGCTCCCGCATCCGCTCCAGGTAATCCAGGTACTTGGCGGTGATCAGCGCCAGCGGGATGTCGAAGATGTCAACCCGGTGCTCCTTGATGAGGTGGAGCAGCAGGTCGAGAGGACCCTCGAAGTTGGGCAGCGCCACCCGGAACGCGTCTCCGGGCGTGCGCGGCAATCCCTCCCCGTCGGGGTCTGGCGGGAGGTCGTCGGGCGGTGGGGGCTTGCGACCTTCGCTCACCGGCCGGCGTCCTTCTGGGGGGATGGGAACTTCGTCATGCGAAAGGGCCCGAAAATCCGGCCTTTAGCGGGCGCCGGGGGGACAGACCTCCTTAGCAATGCCTCCCGGGGGGGTCAAACATTTGAACAGGAACGGGTGTTCAGGGGATTCCCACGGCCTTGCGGACCCGGTCCATCAGGCGGGTGGCTTCGGCCCGGGCGCGCTCGGCGCCGTCCGCGAGGATGCGCTCCAGCTCTCCCGGGTCGTTGAGCAGCTCCTGGCGGCGCTGGCGGGCGGGGCCGAAGGTGACGTGGAAGGCCTCCAGGAGCTTCTTCTTGAAGTCGCCGTAGCCCTTGCCGCCGGCCTTCCAGGACGCGTCCACGTCGGAGAACTCGCCGGGCGGGAGCATCAGCTTGAGCAGGTCATAGAGCGGCGCGTCCGTGGTGGGCTTGGGGGCGTCCACCGGCGTGGAGTCCGTCTTGATGGACATGATGCGCTTCTTGATGTCCTTCTCGTCGCCGAACAGCTCCAGGGTGTTGCCGTAGGACTTGGACATCTTCTGTCCGTCGATGCCGGGCACCGTGGCGGCGTTCTCCTGCACGAAGGCGGACGGCAGCTTGAGGATGCCGGGCGTGTGCCCCCGCTCCTTCCCTTCCGGATCCGCCGGGTCGTAGCCCGGGACGTACTGGGTGTTGAACTTCACGGCCCAGTCGCGCGCGAACTCGATGTGCTGGATCTGGTCCTTGCCCACCGGCACCTGATCCGCGCTGTAGAGCAGGATGTCCGCCGCCATGAGGACGGGGTACGCGTAGAGGCCGAAGTCCGGGCTGATGCCCTTGGCGACCTTGTCCTTGTAGCTGTGGGCGCGCTCCAGGTGGGCCTGGGGCACCACGGTGCCGAGGATCCAGTTGAGCTCCAGCACCTCCTTCACGTCGCTCTGGCGGAAGAGGACGGCCTTCTTGGGGTCCAGGCCCAGGGACAGGTACGTGAGCGCCGCGTCGCGCGTGAGGTCCAGGGCGAGCTTGGGGTCCCGGACGGTGGTGAGCGCGTGGTAGTTGGCGATGAAGTAGTAGGCCTCGCCCTGGTCCTGGAGCTGCACGAACTGCCGCAGGGCCCCGTAGTAGTTGCCGATGTGCAGCCTTCCGGACGACTGGACGCCTGAGAGAATCCGCATCGCGATTCGCGCTCCGAATGACGGGTGGAGGACACGGTTCGTTCGCATACCCGCCGTCACGCTGCAACCTTCCGTTGGGACCGGTGCGCCGTTTCAATGGCGGACATCCGCGCGCCATGCCTTCCTGGAACATTGCGGTCCGGCAGGAAAAGCCCAGCAGTTCCGAGGGGTTGAGGGGCCTCCGGTCTCCCGCTACCCTGGTGGTCGGCAGAGCACGTTGACCCCGCCTTGGAGGGCGCCCACGGATGGAAGCGTTCACGGGAAACCTGGCCAGCTACCGGCTCCAGTTGGTGGTGCCGCCCCTGTTCACGACGCCGGGGGTGGAGGGGACGCTGCGGGTGGAGCGAGGGGCGGTCCGCCGGGAGTTCCACCTGCGGGACGGGCACCTGGTGGGGGTGGCCTCCACGGATCCGCGGGAGCACCTGGCGCAGGTGCTGGTGAACCTGCGCATCCTGGACGCGCCCCGGGCGGCGGCGGCGTTCGAGGCGGCGGAGGGGGCGAACCTGCCCTACGGCACGTTCCTCGTGCAGCGCTGCTTCGTGGAGCTGTCACAGCTCACGGAGGCGATGGAGCACAAGGCACGCGAGGCGCTGTTCGACTGCTACGCCTGGGAGTCCGGCGAGGTGGAGTTCACGCCGGGGCTGCCGTTGCCGGGGCGGGCGGTGGGCCTGCGGCTGCCGTTGGCCACGCTGCACCGGGACGCAGTGGCGCGGGTGCAGGAGTGGGCGCAGTTCCGGGAGATCTTCCCGCGCCTGGACACGACGTTCCGCGTGTTCCGCGAGTTCGCGGTGGAGACCTTCTCCGAGGAGGAGGACGTGCTCCTGGACCTGGCGGCCAGCGGCGCGACGCTGGGCGAGCTGCTGGCGAGCGCGAAGGAGGCCCCGCTGTTCGCGGCGCGCTGGGTGCTGCACCTGTACCGGCGTGGGGCGCTGGCGCCGCACCGGTCCACGGGCCCCACGGTGGGCGAGTCCACGGAGTTCACGGAGCTGCTGGCGCTGGTGCGCGCGTTCCTGTCGTCGCGCAAGTACGACCTGGCGGTGGCGCTGGCGGCGCAGGTGCTGGAGCGGGGGCCGGTGCCGGAAGCGCACGCGCTCTACCGCGAGGCGGAGGTGGGGCTGACGCTGGCGCTGAGTGACGCGCTGTTCGCGTTGGACGGAAGGCTGGTGTTCGAACCCATCCCCCGCCCCACCCCACCGGACCTGACGGCGGATGACCTGTACTTGTACTCAAAGCTGAGGGGCAGCCGGAGCATCCGCCAGGCGCTGCGCACGGCGGCCATGGGAGAACTGGCCGCGTCACGTTCCGTGGAGCGACTGAGGGCCGCGGGGCTGCTCCGCGTGGCCCCGGTGGCGCCCGGTACGCCGGAGCCCTCGCCGAGGCGGACGACGACCGAGCCCTATGGGTTGAACCTGGGGGACCTCGCCGGGAGCTGAGCGACGGCCTCAACGCATGGCCTGCGGTTTCCTAAACCGCAGGCCATGGGTATCCGAAGTCGTGAGCAAGGTCTTCGAGAGTCCCGTGGCGGGCTTCGTGCGCCGAGAGAGGATCAGCCCTGCTCGCCGGGCATCTTCTTGTCGGACACCAGCACCCAGACCGAGTTTGTCTTCTCGCTGTAGAACAGCGTGATGGCCACGTGGCGCGCGCCGTGCGCGAAGCGGAAGACGAACCCGAACGTCTGGTAGAGCTTCTTCGCCCGCACGCCCTCCTGGAACAGGCCATAGAACTGCCGAACGCGCGTGCACGGCGCCACGTCGTAGAAGAAGTTCTTGCCGATCTGCTCGCGCGCCTGGATGCGCGCCAGCGAGGCCTCGGTCTTGTTGAATTTGAGGATCCGCCCCTGCCCGTCGAGCTGGATCATCCCCAACGGCAGATGGTCCAGCTCCACCTCCGACATGCCATCCACGCGCTGGATGAGCGCATCGAGCGACTCCTCCGAGGACGCTTGAAGGGGGAACGGTTCGCCAGTGGGGGGAGTGTTCGGGGTCGGCTTCATGCGGACACGGTAGAGAACTCCCGACCGGCACGTTCGTGCGATGGCCGTATCCACCGGTGGAGCGTTGGCTGCCATGTGTTCCCGTCCCCCCAACCCTCCGCTTTCGGACGGAACGGCTCAGCTCGCGACGCGCAGCGGCGTGCTCGCGGTGCGGGTCGCCGCGTCCACCCGCCCGAGCCACGCGCTCAAGCGCCCGCGCCGCTCCACCTCCGCGCCCTGCCAGGGCGTGAGCGGCGTCCGCAGGCTGTGCAGCTGTCCGAAGAGGGCCAGGTCCGCCACGCTCAGCGCGCCGTTCAACCAGAAGCCGTGCACCGGCGCCCGGGCGTCCAGTTGATCCAACAGCGCACCGAACCGGCGCCAGCACGCCTCCGGCCCCGCGCGCCAGACGTCTCGCGCCACCAGCCTCTCCACCTGCTTGCGCCGGATGAGCGTGGGCACGACCGCGCGCACCGGCGCCGGCATGAAGTGGAAGAACGCGGCGCGCGTCCGCGGCCAGTTGCGGTCATCCGCCCAGCGCGACGCGACGAGGAAGCCGTTGAGGGCCGTGTCCGCCAGCTCCTCCCAGAGCAGCGCCTCCGGCGACGCGTCGATGCGGCCCGGCGCCAGCTGCTGGATGCGCGCGAGGATGGCCGTGGAGTCGGGCACCGCCTCCTCCCCCACCAGCAACACCGGCACCTGTCCGGTGGGGTTGTGCTTGCGGTGTGAGGCCGGGTTGTCCGCGCAGACGCGCGCGTACGGCAGCCCCGCGTACTTCAGGGTCCGGTGCACCTTGAGGCAGTAGGGAGAATAGCTCTCGAGGCCAGGCAGGCCCGGGTCGGCCAGCTCCAGCAGGGTCAGGGAAGGCGAAGCGTTCGGAGTCATGAAGCCACAATGGGCCCAGGTCGTGACAGCCGTATGTCAGGATAGTGAAGGCTCAGTCCTCCCGGAGAATGTCCGCCCACCCCAACGTAGAGATCTCCACCTGGAAGGGCGCGAGCATGAGCTTCCGGTAGTCCATCACCACCTGCGTCATCTTCTTCTCGAGGAACGTCCGGACGTCCTCATGTTCCTTGAAGTACTTGTCGATCTTCTTCAAGGCGGCCTGGATGCCCGTCACCTCGCTCCCGCTGTAGCCGTTGGTGAACTCCTCCCGCGTCCGCACGCGCATGAGGAAGGAGGTGAGCTCGTCCGCGACGACGGGCGGAATGAACTCGTAGTGCATGGCGATGAAGGCAGCGATCTCGTTCTTGGTGCCGCCCAGGAAGTTGACGTTCGCAGGGTCCAGCGAGGCGCCGCTCAGGGTGTTGCAGTACGCCCGCATCACGTCCTTGAGCGCCGCGAGCTGGCGCACGTCCGCGACGGATTGGATCTGATAGTTCGTCAGCGGCTTCAGCTTGCTCCCGAGCTTTCCCTGGGGGGAGACCAGCATGAAGGAAGCCGCCCCCAGCACGTCGATGCGGCATTTCTGCGAGAACGTCTTGCGCAGCCCGATGGCGGCCTCCTTCACGGCGTCCTTCCGGTGCGTCAGGCTCCGGAAGAGCCAGCCCTCGTCGTAGATGAGCTCCAGCTGGGCCTCGTCGATGCCGCGGCCCAGCTGCGTCAGGAGGTTGCTGCTGACCAGCAGCTTCGCCACCCCCGAGGGGCTGTCGTTCACCTCCTGGCCGATGCAGTAGACGTAGTAGTCCACGTCGTCGATGTCGGCGACGAGCGTCTTCTTCTTCGTGACGACCTCGCTCTCTCCCTTGCCGGTCTTCTCATCCGCCAGTGAGTAGGCCTTCACGTGGAGCTTCGTGGCGCTCTTGCTTTCGATCTCCGCCAGGCTCACGCCCTTCTTGAACTTCGACGTCACCCCCTCGCGCAGGTACGACCCGTTGGCGCTTTCGGCGGAGAGCCCGGGGGCGTGCACCAGCAGGGAGTTGGCGAGGATGTTCACCCCGGACCGCACCAGCCAGTGCACCTCGTGGCCGTACCGGATGGCCTGCTCGACCGCGTCGATGGCCGCGTTTCCACCCTGGATGCAGATCCGCTTGCGCTTCTCTCCGGTCGTCGCGAGGAAGCGCATGAGCTGATCCATGTCCATGATCCGATCGTCGTCCTCCCAGTCCTCGGGGGCCTTGATGCCGTTGGCCTCCGTCGGCTTGAGGTAGCTCCCGTTGCCCGTCATCAGCAGCAGCTCGCGGGCCTTGATGGGCGAGGGCGTAGTCTCGGAGACCTCCGGGGTGAAGGTGATCTCGAAGTGCTTTTCGTCCTCGTTCCCCTGCCCCTTCCACTCGATCTTCGTCACGTTTCCCCAGAGGCGGGTCAGCCCCAGGTTCTCCGCGCGGCCAATGATGTCCAGCCACTCGTCCTTGAAGCTCTCGCGGGTCGTGTAGCCCTGGGACTGCGCGAACAGCGTCTCCTGGCCTTCCACGTCCTCGCTCGTCTGGAAGACCTTCTGCCACTCGGCCTTCACCGTGGCCCGGGACTGATCGTTTCGGAACGAGGAGAGCGGCCGGGTGCTGATCACCTGGCGTGAGTGATTGACGACGTAGTTGCCCCCGCGCGACGTGTACCGGTCGCCCTTGTTGATGTGCCACGGGTTGACCATGCCGATGAGCACCGTGTTCTTGAACACGGCGCGCTTGGACGTGAGGTCCAGGAGCGACCCGTCCTCCGGGGCCTTCGCCCTGTCGGTGTCCCGGTCGCCGACGAAGAGCAGGTGCTCCAGCGCCTTCTTGCGAGCCTCCAGGCTCGCTATCTTCTCGAACTGCTTCGTGAGCTGCTCCCGGATGCCCGACGTGAGGTCGGACCCCATGCGCGCATCGAGGTAATACATGGCACCGCCACCGGCGCCGATGATGGCCTTGTCGAAGATGGGCATGGGGTCCTCGGGACGTCACGGGCCTACTGGCCGTTGTACTTGAGGTCGCGCGGGTTGACGGGCGGCGTGCCGCGGAGGAGGTCGGCGGCCTCGAAGTCCTTCATGCCGCTGTTGCCCTGCGTCGCGGCCTGCCACGCGGGCAGCGACTTGAAGGCGAACACCATGTCGAAGTCCATGGGCACCGTCCCGGGATCCAGCGGCACGTTGCCCGGGTTGTCCTGGAACCACTTCATCCAGGCCGGCGAGCCGGGCGGCTCGAGGACGAGGGCGTCCTTGTTCGGCCCCACGACCGTGGGCGGCATCGTGGTGGTGGGCAGGAGGAACGTCTTCATGGGCCACTCGGCCACGCTGTGGCAGCTCATGCACGACGAGGCCTGCACGGCGGGGAGGATCTGCCCGTTGACGGACGCCGGCGCCACGACCGCGCCGTCGTTCGGGCCGGACAGCCGGCCACCCCACCCCAGCGTCGCGGTGGAGTACGCGGGCGCCGCGGGGTTGATGACCGTCTCCTGCAGGGGCATGCCCGGGTTCTGCGTGGAGTTGACGTTCGGATCATCCCCCCACATCGCGCCCAGGGGGATCATCTTGTCCCACGGACTGCCGGGCACGCGCTTGTCGTAGACGAGCGTGGAGAACACCCAGCCCGTCTTGGGCGCCGTCTTGGTGTCCTTGACGATGATGTCGAACTGCATCACCGACGCGTTCATCACCTGCGGCGGCGCGTGCGCGGGGCCGTTGGGCGGCGGCACGTAGATGGGCCACAGCGTCGCGCCTTCCATCACCGGCCAGTCCTTGGCCAGCGCGCTCGTCAACGCCACCTTGATGACGATGGAGCCTTCCGGGAACTGCGCGGACGTGTTGGTGAGCGTGGGGTTCATGGCCGTCGTCCCCCAGACCTGCCCCAGCGCGTACGCCGCGACCTTGTCGTAGTAGGTCAGCACGTACGTCGTCATGTCGACCTTGAGGCCGGACGCGGCGAAGGTGCTCGCGGGGAACTCGGAGCCCACATAGGTGCCGTGGATGCTCTCGCGGATGGAGGCGAGCCACGGCTCGTTGTACCAGCCCGCGCTCGCCGCATCCCACCGCGCGTAGTCATAGAGCAGCGTCTGCATGGACGGGGCGATGTAGGCCTTCAGCGCGTTGACGTACGCGAGCGCGTTGGCCTTGGAGATGGGCTGCCCCTTGAGCGCGGCGATCCACGGCGGATTGGCGGGCGGCGCCACGGGCGTCTGCGGATAGTCGTGGCTCAATCTGAACAGGGGGCCCTGGCACGTCGAGGCCGGCGGAAGCTTGCCGTTGTTGTCCGCGAAGGGATCCGCGTTCACGGAACTGAGCGCCAAGGCCTCACGCGCCGCGGCGAACGGCGTGCGGGCCCTGTTGGCCGGGTCCGGGGCGGTGGCGGAGGCCGGCACCACGTTGGGGGCGGGCGCCTTCTTGGCCGGCTTCGCTTCGGCCGCGTCGGCCTCCGGCATCTTGCAGGCGGACAGCGACAACGCCAGGCAGCCGGTGAGGCCCAGCGCACCTGACAGCAGCAGGGATTGGCGAGAACGCTTCATGGACAAGCAGTCCTTGCGGGCCACACCGCGCCCGTCATGGGGTGGAACTCAGAGGGGGTGGAGTCCCCCGGTCCGCTCCGGACTGCATGTTGTGGACCACTTTCCGGCCAAGCCGTCTTCCCTCCGGGGGGCCGCCACGGGAGCGCCCGCGCGCGTCACCGGCGCAAGCGTCCGCGTTCCCGCGCGACGCAGGCCCCGCGCTCCCCCGCGGTCATGACGCGGCCGGACGCTTGCGCGCGGTGGGCCTGGGCTTGAAGGCGTCGCTGCGCGGGTGGAATTCGTCGTACACCTTGCGCAGCCGCGCGCTGTTGACGTGCGTGTAGATCTGCGTCGTCGCCAGGTCCGCGTGGCCCAGCATCTGCTGCACCGCGCGCAGGTCCGCGCCGCGCTCCACCAGGTGCGTGGCGAACGAGTGGCGCAGCTTGTGCGGCGACAGCGGCTTCACGATGCCGGCCTTCAGCGCGTAGCGCTTGAGCAGCTTCCAGAAGCCCTGCCGCGTGAAGCCCCCGCCGCGCGGCGTGACGAAGAGTTCCTTCGCCTCGCGCCTGCCCAACAGCTCCGGCCGCGACCGGGCCAGGTACTCCTGGACCTTTTCAATGGCCACGCGCCCCAGCGGGACGATGCGCTCCTTGGAGCCCTTGCCCCGGGTGACGAGGTAGCCGGACGTGAGCTGCACGTTGTTGATCTCCAGCGTGCACAGCTCCGTCACGCGCAGGCCGGTGGCGTAGAGCACTTCAATCATGGCCTTGTCGCGCAGGCCGGTGACGGTGCGCTCGTCGGGAGCGGCGAGCAGCTGCTCCACCTCCTCCAGCGTGAGGAACACGGGCAGCTTGCGGGGCGACTTCGGCGTGTCCACGTCCTCGGTGGGGTCCTTGTCGGCCAGCCGCTCCGCGACGAGGAAGCGGTGGAAGACGCGGAGCGCGGCCAGGTGGCGCGCCTGGCTGCGGCGGCCCAGGCCCCGCTTGCCCAGCGTCATCAGGTGCGCGAGCACGTCCTCCCGGGTGACGCGCGCCACGTCGTCCTTGCCGCGCGAGCGCAGGTCCTCGAAGTAGACGGTGAGGTCCGCCGCGTAGGCGTCCACCGTCTTGCCGGACAGGCCCCGCTCCGCGCGGATGAAGGCGATGAACGCATCGAGCAGTCCTTCCATGGTCCCCCGGAGGCTACCGGACGCGCTCCCAGGGGCAACTCCCCGACGGGCCCACCCGTCACGGCGTTGCCCTCACCCGGGGACGCGGCCCCCCCTGGCACCTCAGGCCTGGGGCTCCGCCGAGGCCTCCTGCGCGTGCGCGCGCTCCAGCGCCTCCACCACCCACGGCCAGCCCACCAGGATGTTGCCCGGCGAGCGCAGGCACGCGTCCGCCACCGCCAGCACCTCCGCGGGCCGCGAGCGCACCGCCAGCGCCAGGTGACGGCCCAGGAACGGATGCGGCAGGTAGCTCAGGTTGTGATGCCGCACGGGCACCCACCGCAGCGTGGGCTTCCCCGTGAAGCGCTCCACCGCGTACGCCACCGCCTGCGCCAGCACCTCCAGCGCGTAGAACGGGAGCCGGAACGCGCACGTCAGGAAGGCCACCAGCGCGCTCGCCGCCACCGCGCCCGCGAAGGACACCGTGGAGGCGCTGCTCCACACCAGCATGGGCACCAGGCTCGTGGCGATGGCCGCCACCTGCACGTTGCGCACGGACGGGCCGCGCCCGCTGCTCAGGCCCCCGATGCTCCCCGCGGACAGGCCGGACACGATGCCCAGGCACAGGCCCACCGTCATCGCCGCCCCACCCCCGTGCTCCGGACCGAAGGCGCCGCCCGCCGTCGCGTGCAGCCCCGCCAGCATGGAGACGCTCGCCAGCGAGCCCAGCAACACCCCGGACGCGAGCCCCGACACCAGCGCCACCACCAGCCCCACCGCGCTGCACAGCGCCGCGGAGACCAGGTACACGCCCCGCATCGGCACGCCCATCAGCCTCAAGCCCGCCCCCGCGAGCACCGTGAGCACCGGCGACAGGACCACCAGCAAGAGCAGCATGCGCGCGACGAAGGCCCCCGCGGCGCGGCCCCCTTCGGCCTGCTCGCGCCACAGCTGCCCGATGCGGCCCGCGGGCGAACGGATGCCCGCTTCGCGCAGCCGGTAATGAAGATCAATGGGCCGGAACACCAGGAGCCCGAGCAGCGCGAGCGCGCCCGGGACCCGCTCCGGTAAGTCGATGACTGGCGTTGCTGGAAGGTCCCCCTCGGCCAAGGCTTCCCCCTCTGGAAAGGATTTCAGGCCTCCAGACTACCCTTGCCCTGCCTCAGGATTTCAAGCGTATCGCCTATCAGTGAAACCACCGTGGACGGCTCGTTCAGGGTCACGCCACCGTCAAGAATGAGATCGAGTCCGTGTCCCAGCGCTGTCTTGATATCCCGAGCGTCGGAGAGAACCGTACCGTCGGTATGGGTGGCGGAGGTGGTGATGAGCGGGCGGCCGAGCGCCTTCGCCAGCTCGCGGGGCAGGCCCGCGTCCGGCACCCGCAGGCCCACCTGCTTCTGCTTCGTCATCATCACCTCCGGCACCAGGCGCGTGGCCTCCAGGATGAAGGTGAAGGCCCCCGGCGTGAGCCCCTTCATGACCCGGTAGGCGAAGTTGCTCACGTGCGCGTAGCGGGCCACGTCCGATAGGTCCGGGCACAGGAGCGACAGCGGCTTCTTCTTGTCGCGGCCCTTGAGCTGGTACAGCCGCTCGATCGCTTTCTTTGAATTCAAGTCACAGCCGAGCCCGTAGTAGGTGTCCGTGGGGTAGGCGATGAGGCCGCCCTTCTCCAGCACCTCCACCGCGCGTGCGACATGGCGCGGAGAGGGATGCTCAACGTCCACCTCGAGAATGGGAGCGACGGCGGCGGGCATGACGGAGGCTCCTGGGAGAGGCCACCCCCGAAGGTGAGGGGGTGTGCTCCCACTATGCGCCGCCGCCCGCCTCCTCCGCACGGATTTCGCCACTGCCTATCAGGGCGCGGCGGGTGAGGACCGGGCCCACCAGCTCGTGCGCGGTGATCATCGCGACGATGAGCACCTCCACTTGCGGCCCGAAGGACGGGAAGGTGCGCGACACGAGCGCCGCCAGGCCGAACGTCACCCCCGCCTGGGAGATGAGCCCCATCCACAGGTAGCGCTTGAGGCGCGGGTCCTCCGTGGGCGCGAACCTGCGGCACGCGCCCCAGATGGCCAGGCCGCGCAGCGCCACGAGCAGGAGCGCCGCCGGCCCCACCGTCACCAGCGTGTCCAACCGCAGCCCCGCCCCCGCCGCGGCGAAGAAGAGCGCGAACACCGGCAGGCCCGCCTGGTTGATGGCCTGGTGGATGCGGCGGCCCTCGCGCTCGTCCAGGTTCGCGATCAGCGCCCCGGCCGCCAGCGACACCAGGAGCGGAGACAGGTGCAGGCGCGCGCCGCCCTCGGCCGCCGCGAACGACAATCCGACGAGGAACAGCGGCAGCTCGCGGTTGACGCTGCGCATGTACAGCAGCATCACCAGCGCCAGCAGCCCCCCCACGCCCACGGAGCCGAACAGCTCCCACCCCACCCCGCCCACCAGCGCGGGCAGATCCAACCCGTTGCCGAACGTCGCGCGGGTGATGCCCGCCGCCAGGCCGAAGGCCACCATCACGAACAGGTCCCCGATGATGACCAGCGCCATCAGGAACTCCGTGAAGGGGCCGCGCGCGGACGTCTCCTGCACGATGGCGATGGTCACCGTCGGAGAGAATGACACCACCACCGTGGACAACAGCGCGCTCACCGCCAGCGCCTGCGGCACCGTCATGGGGGACAGGAACGGCAGCACGGGCTTGAGCGCGAACGTCGCCCCGAAGCACACCGCGAACGTCACCCCGCACACCGCCGCGCACAGCAGCGCCACGCGCGCGCCCACGCGGCGGATGAGCCCCAGGTGCAGCTCCGTGCCCGCGACGAGCGCGATGAGGCTCACCGCCAGCCCCTTCACCAGCTCCAGCCCCTTCACGCCCGCGTTGGGGATGAAGCCCAGCGCGTACGGCCCCACCGCCACGCCGACGAGGAGATAGCCGGTGAGGCGCGGCAGGCCCAGGCCCTTGGCCACCTTGCCCGCGAACAGGCCGCAGAGCAGCAGCGCGCCCGCCGCCAGCAGCACGGGCGTGCCCGCGTCCACGCGCACCGCCTGGGCCTGGGTGATGGCCGCGAGCAGCGCCATGAGCAGCAGCAACCGGAAGACGGTGCCCTTCATGCCGCCACCCCCGCGTCACCTTCGGGAGGCGCGTCCGTCCTGGACGGGGACGGCCGGGGCTCCGCGGACAGCACCTGCCGGAAGGCCCCGTGCGCGAGCATCTCGTTGACGACCGCGCCCACCGCCACCACGTCCAGCACCCGCTGCGACAGCGAGCCCGGCACCAGCATCATGTACTCCGCCACCAGGCACAGCGCGAGGCCCCCCTGGGAGATGAGCGCGTAGCCGAAGCGCGGCGGCAGATCCAACACGCCCGCCGTGAGCCGCTGCGCGAAGCGCCCTCCCAGCACCTTGCCCAGGAAGCGCAGCCCCACGAACGCGGGCAACAGCGCCCACGCCGACAGGTCGCGCGCCTGGATGTGGCTGCCCACCAGGAACACCAGCACCAGGTACGTGGGGCGCTCCACGCGCGAGAGCGCCCGCGCCACCCGCTCCGCGGTGCGACCGCCCATCAGCGCCAGCGTCGCGCCGCAGGCCACGCCGGCCAGCAGCGACGACAGCCGCAGGTACGCCGCCGCGCCGCCCACCAGCGCCACCATGCCCAGCGTCACCGTGGTCTGCTCCGCCAGGTCCTTCAGCGAGGACGTGAGGAACGCCAGCAGCGCGCCGCACGCCACGCCCAGGAGCAGCGTGAGCCCCAACAGGCCCAGCCCCTCCACCGCGTTGCCGGTGACGCCCAGCACGAGCCCCAGCGCGAGCACGCCCAGGCCCACCGCGTCGTCCATCATCGTGAGCAGCGCCACGCCCAGGCCGCGCGCGCGCTCCAGCCGCCCGTTGCGGTAGCCCAGCACCGCGAAGTGGCCGGAGGACAGGCTCGCCGCCGCGCCCAGCAGCGCCGCCGCGCCCACCGCCACCAGGGGCCTCAACCCCAGGGACAAAAGCAGCGGGACGGACAGGGGCAGCGCGACGAAGAGGAACGCCGTGCCCGCGTGCGCGACCGCCGCCGCGTAGACGGGCCGGGGCAACAGCCTCAGCAGGCGCGGCTCCAGGTTGAGCCCCAGGAGCACGCCGCCCGTGCCCAGCCCCAGCGCCACCAGCGGGCTCAGCGAGTCCAGGTTGCGCGCGGTGAGCACGCCCAGGAGGGACGGCCCCAGCAGGGCCCCGAAGATGAGGAACAGCAGGCCGCTGGCCGCCAGCTGCGCCAGCGCCGGGAAGCGGCCCGGAGCCAGGAGCGACCGGCTGGACGCGAGCAGCGACAACGCCGCGATGATGAGGAAGACGAGCAGCGCTTGCACGCAGCGTGCTTACACCCGTGCGCCCCCGCGCGTCATCAACGCCGGTGCGTGGGCGCCGCCATGACGGGCAGGGCCACCAGGCGGCCCATCGGCGGGTCATCCGCGTCCATCTCCAACTGCACGCGCTGGAGGATGCGGTCCATCTCCTCCTGCGGAAGGGCGGGCAGCACGCTCACGAGCACGATGCGATCTTCGTCCGCGCCCAGGGCGAGGCTGCGCAAGCCAGCGAACACCGGGACCTCCGCGGACAGGGCCGCGGCAGCGCTGCGCGCTCGGATGACCAGCGGTTCCGGAATGCCGAACTCCCGGAGCCGGCGGATCGCCCGCTCGGTCGTCTCCACCTGCTCGAGGAACGTGATGACCAGGTACACGCGGCCGTCATACCGGAAGACCGCGCATCCTGTCCCCCGTTACTCGTTGCCTCCGGGCTGCGTGGACTCGTCCGAAGCCGGGGCGGGGGTGCCCTCGGACGGGGAGGCATTCCCGGCCTGGCCCTCCATGGCGGCGCGAGCGGCGCGCTTGCCCTCTTCAATCAGCTTCTTGACCTTCTGCCCGCCCTTGCGGCCGATCTCCTCATAGAAGTTCGGACCCCGGGTGGCCTTGACGCGATCGCCGCCCTTCTTGCCGATCTCCTCGTAGAACTTGGCGCCGCGCTCGGCCTTGACGGTCTCACCGCCCTTGCGGCCGATCTCCTCGTAGAACGAGCGTCCGCGCTCGGCCTTCACGGTCGCTCCGCCCTTGCGGCCAATGGTCTCGTAGAACTCGCGACCGCGCTCGTTGCGGACGGTCTCGCCGCCCTTACGCCCGGCCTCCGCCACCGTCATGCTGCCCTTGTTGTCCTTGTCCGTCATGTCCGTGTCTCCTCTCGTGACTGCCCGACCCCGTCCGCGCCTTGGTGTCCCTTGCCTGAAACCTTGGGACGGAAGCGCCCCGATGCAAGCAAGCTCCGTACACCGCCAGCCGTTCTCTTCAGACATTGCATGCATAATCCCCAAGGATTTCGCGCGCTTGTCGGGCCTGCTGGGCATCCGGACGGGACGGGTGATTGCCCGGCAGGACGCTCTCGCTGTTCACAACAATTCAGCCCACGTTGCCGATTCCCTGCTCGGTTCCCACCTTGTGCGCAACGCCTGACATCTGGGTTCGCGGGCGATGGGGGAGGCTTCCTTGGCGAGCAGCAACGGATTGAAGACCTGGTTGCGCATCCTGGCGCCCATGGTCGTCTCCATTGGCGGGCTGGTGATGCTCCGGCTGTTGGGGCCGGACTTCATCGATCAGCGCACCATCCGGGAGGTGTTGCTCCCCCTGGGCGACTACGCACCTCTGGCATACGTGGCCTTCCTGGCCGTGCGGCCGCTGACCCTCCTGCCGGGCCAGGTCCTCACCGCGGTGGGCGGGATGATGTTCGGAACCCTCGCCGCGACGCTCTATTCACTAACGGGCAGCTTGCTGTCCGCCACCCTGCTCTTCTTCATTGCTCGCAAGCTGGGCACCCGGCCGATGCAGCGCGTGTGCGGCAGCAAGTACTCCGCCATCTCCCGGGCGGCGCGGCGGCATGACTTCCATTTCGCCTTCCTGGCCTGCCTCAATCCCTTGTGTCCCACGGACATCATGCTGATCGCCGGCGCGGCGAGCGGCGCGCGCTTCTGGCCCTCCGTGCTGGGCGTGGTGCTGGGCACCATCCCGGGCACCTTCCTCACCGCGCAGTTCGGCAGTGGGCTGGCGCAGGGCCGCACGATGATGACCGCGGTGTCCGCGGCGGGCATGATCGTGTCGCTGGTGCTGGGCGTCGTCTTCGGCCGCCGCTTCTACAAGGAGGTCAACGAGGCGCACGCGGAAGTCCCCGCGCCCGAGGCGGAGCCCGCGCGAGACCTGCCCGGCGCGAAGGAGGCGTTCACCACGCCGTGAGGCGCTGAAGCCATGCCCCGTGTCTGGAATTGACCAGACGCATCATGCACGGGGCGTGGACCTCGGGGCCCTGACGCGGAGGGACGCAACTTCCCCGGGAAGGTGCGGATAACCTACCCAAACACACTTCTCCCCCGGTGTTTGGAGGTTCCCATGAGCACGATCGACCGCACCCGCTCCCTCGCCGTGCCGTCCTCCACCCCGAAGGCCGCCACGGAGCCGCTCGCGAAGAAGCAGGCGCCGCATCAGCCCGCGTTCCAGAAGTCCGCCTTCGAGTCGTCGCCGTCGCGCGCGGCCAACACGTCCGCGGCGAAGCTGACGGGCGCCACGCAGGCCGCGCCGGCGCAGCAGAAGAACCTGCTGGGCGGCCTCATCGACGCGGCGGTGGGTGGCATCAAGGACATCCCGCGCTTCCTGGAGATGGGCGCGGACGTCTTCAATGCCACCACGGTGAGGGAGATCACCAGCCTCTTTGGCGGCGCGAAGCCGGACCGCGCGCAGGACGGCATGTTCGTGGGCGCGGGCGGCAAGGTGCTGCCGTCCACGACGAAGCTGGGGGACGTGCCGGGCGTGACGCCGAAGAACAACCCGAACCCGGACAAGACGATCCTCTACGTCAACGGCATCATGACGCCGACGGAGGGCCAGCTGAACGAGATGCAGGCGCTGGCGAACAGCTCCGGCGCGAAGGTGGTGGGCATCCACAACGCCACCGAGGGCCTGGTGAAGGACCTGGCCCAGTGCGTGACGGACAAGCTGGACAAGGGCCGGAACCCGGCCGTGGACACGCTGGCGGACACGCTCTACTCGGAGCTGAAGGCCGGCCGCGACGTGCACCTGGTGGGCTACAGCCAGGGCGGGCTCATCACCGCGAGAGCGCTGAATGACGTGGCGAAGCGGCTGCGGGTGGAGGACGGGCTGTCCCCGGCGCAGGTGGAGGCGAAGCTGAGCCACCTGCAGGTGGAGACCTTCGGCGCGGCGTCCACGAAGTACCCGGACGGCCCGCAGTACGTGCACTACGTCAACAACGCGGACCCGGTGCCCACGCTCACGGGCCTGGGCGGCGACGTGGATCCGCTGGCCTTCCTGAAGGACGCGGGCAAGGGCGCGGTGGTGCACCGCTTCACCGACGGCAACCTGAACCCCATCAGCAACCACATGCTGGACACGCTCTACCTGAAGCACCGCGTGGACTTCGACCAGGCCCGGAAGAACCAGTTCTAGTTCCAGGGTCGCATGCGCCGGGGCGCGGCTAGGATGCCGCGCCCATGAAGCCCTTCCCTGTCGCAACCGCCCTCACCATCGCCGGCTCGGACAGCGGCGGTGGCGCGGGCATCCAGGCCGACCTCCGCACCTTCTCCTTTCACCGCGTACACGGCACCAGCGCCGTGACGGCCATCACCGCGCAGAACACGCGAGGCGTCACCCGCGTGGACCTGCTGCCCCCCGAGTCCGTTGTCGCGCAGGTGGACGCCGTGGCGTCGGACATGCGCGTGGACGCGGTCAAGGTGGGCATGCTGGCCCAGCGCGAGCTCATCGAGGCCGTGGCGGATCAGCTCTCCCGCGTGTCGCTGGGGCCCATCGTGGTGGACCCGGTCATGGTGTCCCGCGCGGGCTCCAGGCTCATCGACGACGCGGCGGTGGAGGCGCTGCGAGCGCGCATGCTGCCCCTGGCCGCGCTCCTCACGCCCAACCGTCACGAGGCGAAGCTGCTCGCGAGCATGGACATCGAGACGCTGGAGGACATGCGCGAGGCGGCCCGGCGCATCCACGCCCTGGGCGCCCGCGTGGTGCTCGTGAAGGGCGGAGGCATGCCGGGCGCGCTGCGAGGCACGGACGTGTGGTTCGACGGGACGCGGATGGAGACGCTCTCCGTGGCGCCCGTGGACACGCCGAACACGCACGGCACCGGCTGCACGCTGTCCGCGGCCATCGCCGCGCGGCTCGCGCTGGGCACTCCGCCGCTGGAGGCCGCGCGGCTGGCGAAGGAGTACGTGACGTCCGCCCTGCGCTACCCGCTCGCCGTGGGCCATGGGAACGGCCCGATCGGACACTTCTTCCCGCTGACGCACAATTAAAACACAGACACGAATTCTGCCTTCTGCAATCATTTGCATTTCGATTAAGGACTGAAACATGTATTTATTTGATACATGTTTCATTGGGTCTGTTTCCACTCGCTGAAAACAAGTGCATGTGGGCATGGTTTGTCCACGCGGATGTGTGGATGTAGGCGTCAGCATCAGGTGTCGTCGGGCCAACGGCGCGCCTTCCCCACCTGATCATTATTTCATGTAGGCATGGCCGATCAGAACCCCAGGACTGCTCGACCGTTCAGGCTGCAAGCCACTGAAAAATGGCTAAAAGTCTGTTCAGTGCCTGTCCAGGCGCACGAAAGGTCCCGAAAAAACCACGGAAGGACTGTTCAGTGCCTGGTGGCGTCTGAGCCCAGGCCATCGATGCCCGGCAGGCGCTGTGCGAGCAATCCCAGCAGCTCCTGGGTGGACAGGCGGGCGGCGGCGTCCTTGCCCTCCAGGACGCCCGCCACCAGGGCCCGCTTCTGCTCGTGGAGCGACAGCATCTGCTCCTCGATCGTCCCGCGCGCCACCAGCCGGTAGACCGTGACGGGGCGCTGCTGGCCGATGCGGTGGGCGCGATCGGAGGCCTGATCCTCCACGGCGGGGTTCCACCACGGGTCCAGGTGGATGACGGTGGTGGCGGCCGTGAGGTTGAGACCGAAGCCGCCCGCCTTGAGGGAGATCAGGAACAGGGGCGCGTCGCCCTCCTGGAAGGCGCGCACGCGGTCCGCGCGGGCTCCGGCGGGGGTCGAGCCGTCCAGGTACTCGTAGGCGATGCCCTGCGCGTCCAGGACTTCGCGGACCAGCGCCAGGTGCGACGTGAACTGGCTGAACACCAGTGCACGGTGGCCCTCCTCGCGCAGCTCCTGGATGAGCTCCAGGAAGCGCTCCAGCTTGGAGGACTCCAGCTTGGAGGACTCGTCGTACAGCCGGGGGTGCGACGCGAGCAGCCGCAGCCGCGTGAGCGCCGCGAGCACCTCGATGCGGCGCTCCTGGTCCTTCATCTTCGACTTGCGCGTCTCCAGGTCGGACAGGGCCGCCAGGCGCGCGTCTTCGTAGAGCGTCCACTCCGGCGGGGACAGGACGACCGGCACGTGCACGTCCGTGCGGGGCGGCAGCTGCGCCTCCACCTGCGCCTTGGTGCGGCGCAGGAGGAACGGCTGGAGGACCCGGGCCAGCGCGGGAGCGGCCGTCGGGTCCACCTGCTTCTCAATGGGCGCGGCGAAGCGGTTACGGAACGCCTCCAGGCTGCCCAGCAGGCCCGGGAAGACGACGGCGAAGAGCGCCCACAGCTCGCCCAGGTGGTTCTCCAGCGGCGTGCCGGACAGCGCGAACTTGAAGTCGCCTTGGAGCGCCCTCGCCGCGCGGAAGCGCTGCGTGGCCGCGTTCTTCAGCGACTGGGCCTCGTCGAAGACGATGGTGGAGAAGCGCAACGCGGCCAGCCGTTCGATGTCGCGCACGAGCAGGCCGTAGCTGAGCACCAGCACGTCGCGAGGCCCCAGCCGCTCCAGCGTGCTGCCCCGGTCCTCCGCGTCGGAGAAGATCGTCACCTTGAGCGACGGCGCGAAGCGCCTGGCTTCATCCCGCCAGTTGAAGGCCACCGACGTGGGCGCCAGCACCAGCGCGGGCCCGTGCTTCGCGCGCTCCAGCAGCACGGCCAGGGCCTGCACCGTCTTGCCCAGGCCCATGTCGTCCGCGAGCACCCCACCCGCGTTCCACGATGCCAGCCGTGTGAGCCAGCGGAAGCCCTCCAGCTGGTAGTCGCGCAGCTCCGTCTTGAGCGTCGCGGGCACCCGGGGCTTCAGCTCCTTCGCCGCGAAGATGCGCTCGACCAGCGACTTCCAGGATGCGTCCGCGTCGATGATCGCGCCCGCGGTGCCCAGTCCCGCCAGGGCCTCCGCCGCGGAGGGGCCCACCTCCAGTCCGTGGCGCGACAGGTACGCGTGATCCGCGAGCCGCTCCAGGTGCTCGCGCAGCGCTGTTTCAATCTCCACCCAGGTGCGCGCGTCCACCTGGACGAAGCGCTCCTTGCGCCGGGCCGCGTCCAGCAGGCGCGCCAGCTCCACCCGCTCGCCCTCCACGGACAGTCCGCCGAGCACGCCGAACCACTCGCGCTTGCGCTCCAGCACGACCTTCAGGTCCCCCGCGCCCCGCTTCGGCACGAGCCGCATGGACGCGCCCACCCACTCCAGCTCCGGCCGGGGCTCCATCTCCGCGCACGCGGCCAGCACCGCCAGCCCGCCCTGTGCGCTGTGGAAGAGGAAGCAGAACGGCAGCTCCTGCGGCTCCGCCGTCTGCAACGGCAAGCGGGCCTGGAGCGCCGTGGCCGCCGTCAGCTCGCGCCCGAAGTCGCGCACCGCGTGGAAGGACCGCGTGTCGCGCCGCACGTGCACGTCGCGAGGCCCCTCTCCGGGCAGGTACGCCGGGCCGTCCGGCAGCGCACGCAGCCGCAGCTCCAGCCGCACCGCGCCGCCGGGTTGTCCCTCCAGCCGGAGGACGGGCAACTGCTGCGGCGAGATGGATTCGCCCATCACGCTGCGAGGCATGGCCACCGGCAGCCGCACGGAGAGCTTCGACAGGTGCTCCAGCAGCGCCCCGTGACTCTCTGGAGGGAACGCGTTGCCGTGCCGCTGGAGCACGGTGGCCATCGCGCGCACCTCCGGGCTCACGTCCAGCACCGTGAGCACGTGCGCGCCTTCGTCCCAGAGGAACACCGCGTCCTCCGGCCTGGCCTTGCGCACGCGCTCCAGCAACGGCGTGGGCAGCACGGTGCCATCCACGCCCGCATTCACGAGCACGGTGCCGCCCCGGTCCTCGGCGACGATGCCCACCTTGGCGCGCTCGATGCGGACGGGGAGGTCCTGCGTGCCTTCCAGCGACAGGCGCGGGTGGTTGATCAGCTCGAACAGCAGCGCGCGCGACGCGGGGGCCGGATGATCCGTGAGCAGCGCGGCGATGCGCGAGTCCGAGGGGCTGAGCTGCGAGCCGTACTCCTGGAGCAGCTTGCGCCGGCCGACCTTCGCGCCCGTCGTGCGTTGGCCCTTCTTCGTGCGCCGGTGCACGTAGGGCGTGACCTCCACGCCGTACCCGTCGATGACGTCCAGCCGCCAGGCGAGCTCCACGCCTCCGCCGCCGCCCGGGCTCTCCTCCACCGCCCGCTCCAGCGCGCGCAGCGTCCGGGCCCACGCGGGCCGCACCAGCTCCTCCAGCGTCTCCCCGAAGGCTTCCGTCCAGCGCTGCCGCAGCCAGAGCAGCGTCGTGTCCACCGCCGCCAGCTGGTGCACGCAGAACGTGGCGCCGCACGAGCAGTCCACCGTCACCTCGGACGGACTGAACGTCAGCCGCGCCTCCGGGAGGATGAAGCCGGAACCCGGCGGCGACACCGGCAGCTCGGAGATGCGCGTCTCCTTGAGGCGGAAGCCCGGCAGGTCGGACTCCTCCACCAGCGCCTCCAGCGACAGCGCGCGCGCCGGACGCGGCGCGATGCTCGGGGGCACCCGGGTTCGCCACGCCATCAACATCCCGTGGACCGCGTGCGTGCGCTTGTCTGCCGGGGGCGCGAGCCTTTCCGCGACGGAGGCGCGGGCCTCGATGGCGCCCTGCCGCTCATCCTCCACGTGGCGCCAGGCGAGCCTGGGCAGCAGGTCGCGCATGCGCGGCGTGGGCAGCATCTCCGCGGTCCAGCGGTCGAGCGTGTCCTGGGCGAGCAGCTCCACCAGCCGGCGGCGGGAGATCACCGCGCGCACCTGCGGCAGGTACGCGGCCTCCACACGCGGCGTGAGCAGCGCCAGGCTCAGGCGCGACAGGTGCTCCAGGCCTTCCGCCCTGAGCCACGCGCGCAGGTCCGCCTCCGTCTGGAACGGGGGCGCGTGAGGGTCCTGCGCGGGCTTGGGGCTGGACGGGGGAGACTGCTCGGCCATGGGGACGACTGACGACGGAAGCGTCAGTCTACCTTGGCCACGCGGCGGCGATCACCGAGGAACTCTTCCACTCCGAGCACGATGTTCTTCGCCACCTCGTCCTGGTAGCGCTCGGACGCCAGGCGCTTCTCGTCCTCCGCGTGGGACAGGAAGGACGTCTCCACCAGGATGGCGGGCATCTTCGCGCCCAGGAGCACGTAGAACAGCGCCTCCTTGTGGCCCAGGTCCTTGATGCCGTCGTACTGGCTGGACAGGCCCGTCACCAGGCTGTGCTGCACGGCGTTCGCCAGCCGCGAGGACTCCTCGGTGTTCGCCTTGGTGGCCAGGTCCGCGAGGATGAACTGGAGGTCGCTGATGCCCTTCTCGGAGGACGCGTTCTCGCGAGCCGCCAGGCGGATGGAGTAGCGGTCCGCGGACGTGTTGAGCGTGTACGTCTCGATGCCGCGCAGCTTGTGCGTCGCCGCCGAGTTGCAGTGCACCGAGATGAACAGGTCGCCGTGCGCCTCGTTGGCCAGCTTCGCGCGGTCCTCCAGGCGGATGAAGGTGTCGTCGTCGCGGGTGAGCACCACCTCCAGGCCCTTCTCCCGCAGGCCGTCCGCGACCTTCTTGGAGATGGCCAGCGCCACGTCCTTCTCCTTCGTCCCCGCCTTGCCGATGGCGCCGGAGTCATGGCCGCCGTGGCCCGCGTCGATGACCACGCGACGCACCTTCAGCCCCAGCTGCTCCGCCAGCGTCAGCTCCGCGTGGCGGGACTGCTTCGCCACCGCCTTGAGGCGGGCCTGCGCGACCTGCGCGTCCACTGGCGCCGTCACCGGGCGGGGCGCCTCCGGAGCAGGTGACACCGGCACCGCGCGAGGCGCCTTCGACGCCAGGGCCTCGGGCTGAGCGGGCTTCATCTCCGGCTTCGGCGCCACCGGGGCGCTGTCCACCACCGGCGACGCTGGGGCCTTCGACGCCACGGCCGGGACCTCCACGCGGGCCTCCGGCTTCGAGGGCTGCGACGTCCCATGCGAGGACGCCACCGCCTCCGGGGCCTTCGTGTCGGTCTTCGCGGAGTCCTTCATGTCCACGGCCCGGTCTGCAACGGTGGGCGCGTCCACGATGGTGGCCGCCGCGTTCTTCGCGGAGGTGTCAGCGCCGGAGACCGGCACGTTCGGATCCAGGCGAGGCAGCACGGGGGACGGCTCGCGCGCGAGCCGGGTGATCGCATCCACGAGCGGCGAGCTGGGCGCCGCGGCGACAGCGGTGTCCGGCGTGGACTTCACCACCGGAGGCAGCGGCTTCACGGAGGGCTTCGTGGGCGGGGTCTTGCTGGGCGGAGGCAGCGACGCCAGCAGCGACTTGAGCTCCTTGGCCTGGTCCCCCTTGGGGTTCGTGGCCAACGAGTCGTTGAGGATCTTCCGGGCCGCCTCCGGCTTGTCCAGGCGGTTGACGTGGATGCGCGCCAGCGCCAGCGCCGCGTCATCCGCGAGCCGGTGCTTCGGGTGCGCCTCCACGAGCTTCGAGTAGTCCGCGATGGCGGCCTGGAGGTCCTCGTCCACGAAGGAGATGCGGCTCAGCTCCTGGAGGAGGTCGCCCGCGGTGAAGAGGGCATCGGGGGCGCGCTCGCTCTTGGGGAAGCGCGTGGCGACGGACTCGAAGCGGTGCACCACGTTGAGCCAGTGGTGGCGCAGCTTGCGGCGGGCCGCGTCGTCCTTCAGCGCGTAGTAGGCGCGGCGGGCCTGCTGGTACGCCTCCTCCGCTTCGTTGCGCTTGGCGGCCCCGACGGCGCTCGGGGCCGTGAGGAGCAGCACGGGCAGCACGAAGTGGGCGAAGCGAACGCGCATGGAAGCCTCCGGACGTTGCAGCTACAGGCGTGTGTCACACGGCCTCCGGGGGCCAGCAACTTTTCAACCCCACCTGCCCGTCCGTCAGCGCACCCAGCCCAGCGTCCGCGCCAGCTCCTCGTCGATGACGCGGCACCACCCCGGCTCGGAGGGAACCACGGCCGCCAGCACCTTGCCTCCGTTGCGGACCGGGGCCCGCTGGGGGCGGCAGCGCGCCCGCACGGAGTGCTTCACGTCCTGGCGGAAGAAGTGTGCGGGGAAGACGGCCTCGCCCTTCCCTTCCGGCAGGAAGCCCTCATCCGGGGTGAGCCACACCAGCGCGCCCAGGCGAAGGGGCACCACCTCCCGGCGCCACAGCCGCCGCACCTCCCACGCGAAGCCGCCCAGCGCCACCAGCGCGCCCAGGCCCAGGCCCCAGGGCAGCAGCCCCACCCGCGCCGCCCGGGCCCGAGCGTAGGTCGCCTCGCGGGGACGCCCCGGCTGGGACGGATCCACCAGCAGTTGCACCCGGGCCCCATGGCCCAGCCCCGCCGCGAACTCCGCGGCCGTGCGCACGCCCGACACGGAGTGTTCCTCGTTCGCGAACGTGTAGAGGACGTCCAGCGTGCCCTCCGCGTCCTCGCGTTCATGGGGAGGAGGCGCGTGGCTCGCGCCCACCACGGCGTCCACCAGCTCCGCGCTGGCGGTGAAGCGCTGCTCCTCCACGAAGTAGCGGCCGACATGGCTGGCGCCCAGGCCCAGCACGGCGATGAGTGCCAGGCCCAGCACCACGCCGCGCGCCAGGCGCATCACCGCCCCGGGCACCTGGGCAAGTCGGACGCGGCGCGGAGCATGGGGAATGGCGAGCTGCATGGCGGGGGCGAAGCCTACTTCACGACCGGTGCTCACGCTGCATTCGCACCCGAGGCGGCCGGTGGGCGCCTGAACTGGCGCTGGCCGCGGAGTAAGCGCTCACCCGAGCATGAGGGCCTTGTTGAGCGCAGGCGCGGGCGTTGCTGGCGAACTTGTTCGAGGAGGACCTGCACGCCCAGCGGGTGCTGTCGCGGGCGCTCCCCGCGCGCACCTCAGAAAGCGTCCGCCTGGGCGCGGCGTCGCGCGGCGATGTCCTCGAAGACGTCGGCGCGGATGACCTGGGCGAAGTCGCGTCCCTCGTAGTGGAGGGTCAGCATCCGCTCGCTGCGGCCCTCGTTCAGGCCCTCGCCGCCCATCAAGTAGACGGAGGTCTCCTCCGTGCGCCAGGTGGCCGTCACGAGCGCGTGGAGGCGGCGGACGAAGCCGTCGGCGCGAGCGACCGCGTCCGGCGGAACGGCGACCACGTCGGTGGGGCTGGGCTCACCGGGTCCGGGGCGCGACTGGGGGAGGGTGTCCGTGAAGAAGGCGAGTGGCCAGGACAGGTCCGTCCCCACCTTGCGCCGGTTGGCGTGGCTCGCGTCCGCGTTCAGCAGCGTCCTGTATCCGCGGGGCCGCCCGTACTTGGCCACCATCGCGTCCACCAGCACCTTGTGCTCCTGGCGGACGTCGAACGTCTCCGTGAAGCGCACCAGCACGTTACCCAGGTGCCCCTCCGTGAAGACGAAGAGCACCATGCCTTGCAGTCCGGCCAGCTCGGTGGGCATGAAGAGGTCGCCCCGTGTCGTGGGCTGGGCCTCCGGGTGCAGCGCGCGCACCTCGTCGGGCGTCATTCCCCAGCGCGTGCCCTGGAAGGCCTCGCCGCCGCGATGGTTCTGGGCATACCCCGCTTGGAGCAGGGCCCGCTGCTCGGAGACCGGCGAACCGCAACCCAGCAGGCCCAGCAGACCCAGCAACACCATCCCATGACGATTCATGGCGGCATCCTCATGCTTCCATGAGGCCAGGGCAACGGAGTTGTCATTGAACTGGAGCCGCCCCCAGGCGTCTGTCTACCCACGATCCGGTCGCTGAGTCATGAGGAGGTCGTCGCCCGACCCGTCGCGAGCGACGTCGAATGGAGCGCCAGTCCAGGCCGCACCGACTCACCCCAGCGTCTGCTTCAACTTCGCCAGCAGGTTGAGCGCATCCAGCGGAGTCATCCGGTCGATGGACGCGCCCCTGAGCGCTTCCAGCACCTCCGCATGCGCGGGAGGCACGGGCGGAGCCGCCACCGCGGCCGGAGCCGGCGCCGCCCCTCCGAACAACCCCAACTGTCCGGCGTTCACCGGGGCCGCGCGCTTCGTGGATCGCACCGCCACGCGAGGCCGCCCCGCGTCGTCCAACTCGCCGGACTCCAGGTTCTGCAGCAGCTCGCGGGCGCGAGCCACTACCTCCGGCGGCAGCCCGGCAAGCTTCGCGACCTCGATGCCATAGGAGCGGCTCGCCCCGCCAGGAATCAGCTTGCGCAGGAAGATGACCTTCCCGCCCTGCTCCTTCACCGCGATGCACAGGTTCTTCACCCGGGGCCGCTCGCGCGCCAGGTCCACCAGCTCGTGGTAGTGCGTGGCGAAGAGCGCGCGCGCGCCCACCTTGTCGTGGATGTGCTCCGCCACCGCCCACGCGATGGAGAGCCCGTCGAACGTGGACGTGCCCCGGCCAATCTCGTCCAGGATGACCAGGCTCTTCTTCGTGGCGTGGTGGAGGATGTGGCTCGTCTCCGTCATCTCCACCATGAACGTGGACTGCCCGCGCGCCAGGTTGTCCGCCGCGCCCACGCGCGTGAAGATGCGGTCGCACAGGCCGATGCGCGCCGCCTTCGCCGGCACGAACGAGCCCGCCTGCGCCATCAACGCCGTCAGCGCCACCTGCCGCATCACCGTGCTCTTGCCCGCCATGTTCGGGCCGGTGATGACCAACAGCTGCGCGTCCTCCGGATCCAACCGCACGTCGTTGGGGACGAAGGACTCGCCCGAGCCCAGCATCCGCTCCACCACCGGGTGACGCCCGCCGGTGATGATCAGCCCCTCGCCCGCGTCCACCTGCGGCCGCGTGTAGCCGTACTCCGCCGCGCACCGCGCGAACGACACCAGCGCGTCCGCCGTGGCCACCGCCTCCGCCGCCGACCGGATGGCCGGCGCCGCCGCGATCACCTTCGTGCGCAGCTCCTCGAACAGCTGGAGCTCCAGCACCACCCGGCGCTCCTCCGCCGTGAGGACCTTCTCCTCGTACTCCTTCAGCTCCTCGGTGACGAAGCGCTCCGCGCCCACCGTGGTCTGCTTGCGGATGTAGTCCTTGGGCACCGCGTGGAGGTTCGCCTTCGTCACCTCCAGGTAGTAACCGAACACCTTGTTGTAGCGGATCTTCAGCGAGGAGATGCCCGTGCGGTCCTTCTCCCGCTGCTCCAGCTTGAGCAGGTAGTCCTTGCCGGACGTGGACAGCGCCACCAGGTCGTCCAGCTCCGAGTGGTAGCCCGGCCGGATGAAGCCGCCCTCGCGGATGATCACCGGCGGCTCGTCCGTCACCGCGCGCATCAGCAGGTCCGCCAGCTCCGGCAGCGCGCCCAGCGGCCCGGCCAGCGACCTGAGCAGCGACGCTTCACACCGCGCGAGCGCCGCGCCCAGCTTCGGCAGCTGCGTCAGCGACAGCCCCAGCGCGCGCAGATCCCTGGCGTTGCCCGCCCCCAATGACAGCCGGCCGCACAGCCGCTCCAGGTCCCCCACTTCCCTGAGCGTGGCCACCAGCTCCTCGCGCCAGACGCTCTTGCCGGCCAGCTCCTCCACGGCATCCAGCCGCGCTTCGATCTCCGGCAGCGAGCACAGCGGCGCGGACAGCCAGCGCGCCAGCTTCCGCGCCCCCAGCCCCGTGGCCGTCCTGTCCAGCACGCCCAGGAGCGACCCCTTGCGCCCGCCGTCGCGCAGGCTCTTGAGCACCTCCAGGTTGCCCCGCGAGGACTCGTCCATGACGAGGCACCCCGCGCGCTCCTGGCGCGACAGCCGGTCCACGTGCGCCGCGGGCGTCTTCTGCGTGTCCTTGAGGTAGCGCAGCGCCGCCCCCGCCGCCCCGGTGGCCAGCGGCGAGCCGTCCAGCCCGAACGCGGACAGCGACTGCACGTTGAAGTGCGAGCGGAGGAACGCGGCCGCGCGCGTGTGCTCGAAGGCCGCCCCTTCGGCTTCCGCCACCGCCGGCACGCGCGACAGGCGCTGGCACACCTGCGCCACCTCCGGCGCGTCGCGCAGGCCCTGCGGCACCAGCAGCTCGCGCGGATCCACGCGCGACAGGCCCTCCACCAGCTCCGACACGCTCTGCGCCTCGAAGGTGTAGAACTCGCCGGTGGAGGCCTCCAGCAGCGCCGCGCCGAACCCCGCCTCGCTCCAGCACACGGCCGCGAGGAAGTTGCTGGCCTGCGGCTCCAGCACCTCGTCGTCCAGCATCATGCCGGGGGTGATGACCCGGGTGACCTCCCGCTGGACGATGCCCGGCCCCGCGCCCGGCTCCGTCACCTGCTCGCAGATGGCGACCTTGAGGCCGTGCTCCACCAGCTTCGCGATGTACCGGCGCGAGGAGTGGTACGGCACCCCGCACATGGGAATCTTGTCCGCGCCCTTGGCCCGCGCCGTGAGGGTGATCTGGAGCAGCTCCGAGGCCTTCACCGCGTCCTCGAAGAACATCTCGTAGAAGTCACCCAGCCGGAAGAAGAGCACCGTGTCCGGATGGAGCGCCTTCACCTCCAGGTACTGGCGCATCATCGGGGTCAGGGAGGCGATCTCCCGCGCACCCGCGGGGGCCTCACCCGTTCCGACGTCCGGAGTCACTTCTTCCTCGGGCAGCACCACGGCCGCCGCCTTGCCTGTCTTCGTCTGCTGCGTCACCGCCATCCCCGACCTTCTCTCACGGCCTCACCCCCGGATCAACGAACCCGCGCCCCTACCTGGCGCGTATGCCTACCATCGGCGTCCGACATTTCGGCGGGCCCCTGTCCGAAAACGGTTTGCAGGTCCCATGGCCCCCGGCAGGCTGCCTGGCGACATGGCGACCGAACCCCACACGACGACCCGCCCAGCAGTCCCCGCCTTGTTCAAGGTGGCCCTGGCCCCCGTGCAGGCATTCTTCCGGCTGGAGGCCAGCAGCGGCATCCTCCTGGCGCTCTGCGCGCTGGCCGCGCTCGCGTGGGCCAACTCCCCCTGGGGCGCCACCTACGCCGCGGTCTTCGAGGCGCCCCTGCGCCTGGAGGTGGTGGGCCACGGCGGCCCGTTCACCTTCCGAGAGTTCATCAACGACGGGCTGATGACGCTCTTCTTCTTCCTCGTGGGGATGGAGATCAAGCGCGAGCTGTCCGCGGGCGAGCTGCGCACCCTCTCCCGCGCGATGCTGCCGCTCATCGCCGCGCTGGGCGGCATGGTGGTCCCCGCCGGGCTCTACTACTTCTTCACCCGGGGCACCCCGGCGGAGGGCGGCTGGGCCATCCCCATGGCCACCGACATCGCGTTCGCCATCGGCTGCCTCACGCTGGTGAAGGCGCGCGTGAGCCAGGGGCTGGTGGTGTTCCTCACCGCGCTCGCCATCTTCGACGACATCGGCGGAATCCTCGTCATCGCGCTCTTCTACGGCACGGGCCTGCACGTGGAGTGGCTCGTGGTGGCCGCGGGCCTGGTCGTGGGACTCTGGGGGCTCAACCGCTTCTACGTGCGCAATGGCCTGGCCTACGCCGTCGTGGGCGCGGCGCTCTGGTATGCCATGCACCACGGCGGCATCCACGCCACGCTGTCCGGCGTGGTGCTGGGCCTCTGCATCCCCGCGCTGCCCACCCGTCCGGGACGCGAGGTGCTGGAGGAGCTGGCGGAGTACATCCGGGGGCTGGTGTCCCAGCCAGAGGACGAGGCCGCGCGCGGCGCGCAGCTGCTCCACATCGAGGAGGCGCTGGAGGACATCGAGCCGCCGCTCAACCGCTTCGTGCACCTGTGGCACGGCTACGTGGCCTACGGCATCGTCCCGCTGTTCGCGCTGGCCAACTCCGGCGTGGACATGTCCGGCATCTCGCTCTCGGATCTGCTCAAGCCCCTGCCCCTGGGCATCATCGTGGGCCTCTTCGTGGGCAAGCAGCTGGGCATCTTCCTGTTCACCTGGGTGGCGGTGAAGGCGGGCGTGTCCCCGCTGCCCTCGGGCGGCAGCGTCGCGCAGCTGCACGGGGTGGCGGTGGTGGCCGGCATCGGCTTCACGGTGGCCCTCTTCGTGGCCGGGCTGTCCTTCGCGCACCAGCCGGCCCTGCTGGCGGAGGCCAAGCTGGGCATCCTGACGGGCTCGCTGTTGTCCGCGGTCGTGGGCTACGTCCTCTTGCGCTACGTGGCCCGTCCGCCACAGGCTGCCGCCCAAGCCTCGCCATGAACCTCCAGGACCTCAACCGCATCCGGCAGATTGCCCTCATCGCCGCCCGTCACGGCTTCGGTGAGGTGACCGACCGCGCGGGCGTCTGGCGCCTGCTCGGCGGCCGCAAGGAGAAGGTGGAGGTCTCCGAGGAGGCGCGCCGCGAGTCCACCGCGCGCCGCTTCCGCCTCTTCCTGTCGGAGCTGGGCCCCACGTTCATCAAGCTGGGGCAGGTGCTCTCCACCCGCGCGGACCTCCTGCCCGCCGAGTTCGTGGACGAGCTGGCCACGCTCCAGGACCACGTGGAGGCCATCCCCCTGGAGGACGTCCACGCGCAGATCCGCGAGGCCCTGGGCAAGGACGTGCAGGAGCTGTTCGCCCACGTGGATCCGGAGCCGCTCGCCGCCGCGTCCATCGCGCAGGTGCACCGCGCGGTGACGCTGGAGGGCGAGGAGGTCGTCATCAAGGTGCAGCGCCCCGGCATCGCCCAGCGCATCGACGCGGACCTGGGCGTGCTGCGCTCGCTGGCGCGCCTGCTGGAGGCCGTGGTGGAGGAGACGGGCATCTACACGCCCTCCGGCATCGTGGACGAGTTCGACCGGGCCATCCACGAGGAGCTGGACTTCCTCCACGAGGCCACCAACCTCCGCGCGTTCCTGGAGAACCACAAGGACCGCCCGTACCTGAAGATCCCGCGCGTGCACGCGGCGCTCTCCAGCCGCACGGTGCTCACCATGGAGTTCATCCGCGGGGAGAAGATCAACCCCGCGGCCATGGCGGAGGCGGACCGCAAGCAGGTGGCCCAGCACATCCTGGACGCCAGCTTCCGCCAGCTCTTCGAGGACGGCCTGTTCCACGGCGACCCGCACCCCGGCAACGTGCTCCTCATGGAGGGCAACCGGCTGGCGCTGCTGGACTTCGGCGTGGTGGGCCGGCTCACCCGCCCCATGCAGGAGACGCTGGTGATGCTGTGCCTGGCGGTGGCGCTGAAGGACAGCGACTCCGTGGCGCGCATCCTCTACCGCGTGGGCGTGCCGGACTCGCGCGCCAACCTGATGGGCTTCCGCAACGACATCGAGTCCATCCTCGGCCAGCACCTGCCCACCACGCTGGGCCAGGTGGACGCGCGCACGCTCCTGCGCGACCTGCTGGACCTGGCGGTGAAGTACCGCATCCGCATCCCCAAGGAGTACGCGCTCCTGTCGCGCGCCTCCATCTCCACCGAAGGCATGCTGCGCGGGCTCTACCCGGAGCTGAACATCCTGGAGGTCGCGCTGCCGTACGCGAAGGAGCTGATGGCGGGCCGGTATGACCCCACGCAGCTGCAGGGCGGCCTGATGCGCACGCTCTTGCGCTTCCAGTCCATGGCGCAGGACCTGCCCACGCAGCTGTCGCAGATCCTGATGGACCTGGAGACGGGCAAGTTCAGCGTCACGGTGCGCGCGGAGCAGTTCGACAAGCTCAACGAGAACCTGCGCAGCGTGGCCGTCATCGCGTTCCTGGGCCTGTGCGCGTGCGGCTTCATCGTGGGGGCCTTCATCGCCTTCGCGCCCCGGCCGCCCATGTACGGGAACGTGCCGGTGCTGGGCATCGTCGGCATCGCGCTGGCGGCGGCCCTCTTCGGCGCGGTGCTCACCTGGTACCTGTTCGGCGGCCGCTTCGGGAAGGTCCGGGTGTCGCGCTTCCTCAAGAAGCGCAGGTAGCCAGGGACCCCGCCGGTGCTCCGGAGCGAGGTGGGTGTGACACCGGCCCACCCGGGGAAGGCAGGCGGGCTGGGGGGCGCGTGTCACGCGAGCGCGAACGGATCCGTTGATGGGTGCACAGTCGCGCGCGGGCCGGGTATTCTGCGGGGCTTGTCGTTCCCCTCTTGCCCCCGTGCTCGACTTGTTCGCGAACCCATCCGACGCCCGCCGTCCGTCCCGCGCCCCGCTGGCCACGCTGGTCGCGGCCGCGCTCCTCGCCACCACCGCCGGCTGTGCTGGCGGACTTGATGACCCCGAACGCTTCACCGGGGGCACCACCAGCTCCTGCGCGCCGGGGACCACCGCGTCCAGCATCCTCCAGTCGCAGTGCTATTCGTGCCACTCCACGGAGACCAAGGCCACGGGCGCGAACCTGGACCTGCAGGCGTCCGGCCTCCCCGGGCGGCTCTACACCACCAACGCGACGTGCAACACGAAGCCGCTGGCGGACAGCGCCAACCCGTCCCAGTCGTTCTTCCTGAAGAAGCTGACGGCGAACCCGGAGTGCGGCGTGCGGATGCCGCAGGGCGGGGCGCTGAGCGCCGCGGACACGGCCTGCCTCACCGAGTGGCTCGTCGCCGGAAAGCCGGGCACCCCGTGATGACGCGCACCCGATACGCCTCCGCCGCGGCCCTGCTGGGCGCGGCCCTGCTGTTCGCCCCCTCCGCGTACGCCGCGCCGAAGAAGGCGTCGACGTCCGCGACGAAGAAGTCCAAGGCCGCCAGGGTGACGGAGGCGCGCCGCGTGGCGGTGCTCGCCTCCGGTCCGCACGCGGACGCCGCGCGCGACACGCTGGAGGCGGAGCTCGAACGCCGTCCGGCCCGCTACGAAGTCGTCCCGGAGTCCGCGGTGCGCTCGGCCGCGTCTCGCCTGGGCGTGGACCCCACGCAGCCCGCCGGCGCCGCCGCCGTGGCGAGCGAGCTGGGCCTGAGCGCGGTGCTGGTGGCGGACACGTCCACCGCGGGCAAGAAGCCGCAGGTGCGCCTCACCGTGCGCAACGGCCGGGATGGCAAGGCGCTGGCCTCGCCCGCCGCCGCCAGGCCCGCCACGGCGAAGCTGGTGCCCGTGGCGGTGAAGCGCCAGTGGACGGCGCTGGAGCGCGGCCTCCAGAAGTCCAACGCGCCGGAGGCCGCCGCGCCGGCCCCCGTGCAGCCCGCGAAGCCGGTGGAGCCGGAGCCGACGGTGACGCCCGCGAAGCCCATCGCGGAGGCGCCGCCCCCGGCGAAGGCGCCGGTCGCGGAGCCCGTCCGCAAGCCGGTGGCCCCGACGCCCAAGGAGACGAAGGCGCCGGTGACGGAGGAGGAGCCGGCTGTCTCGCGCTCCAGCGCCACCTCCGCGCCCATCGTGGAGGCCGCGGTGGGCGTCAAGCTGTTGGGCCGTTCGCTGCGCTACAAGGACGACGTGTTCGGCGTGATGCGGCCGTACACCCTGGGCAAGGACGTGGGCGGCGTGGCGCTGCCGGGCGCGCCCCAGGTGGCGGGCGACGTGACGGTCTATCCGCTCGCGGCCTTCCAGCACGGCGCGCTGGCGCGGCTGGGCATCACGGGCTCCATTGATCAGTCCTTCGGGCTGAAGTCCACGGGCGCCTCCGGGGAGGTCTCCTACCCCACGACGGCGCGCGAGTGGACTGCGGGCCTGCGCTACGTGATGCCCTTCGGCGAGGCGCAGCGCTACGGCTTCGAGGTCACCGGCACGTACGGGATGAACACGTTCCGCGTCGACGCGGTGGACGGCGAGCGGCCGTTGGACCTGCCCAACGTGGAGTACAAGACGGCGGGCCTGACGCTGGGCCTGCGGGCGGCGCTGTCGGAGAAGTTCGACTTCCACTTCCGGCTCGGCTACCAGCACCCGCTGGACTCCGGGGAGCTGTCCTCGGACGGGTGGTTCCCGAACATGTCCGCGGGCGCCGTCACGGGCAGCGCGATGCTGGCGTACCGGCTCAACCGCATCGTGGACGTGCGGCTGAAGGCGGACCTGCGCCGGTACTTCTTCAAGTTCAACCCGGAGCCGGGCGACCCCTACGTCGCCGGTGGCGCCGTGGATCAGTATCCCGGCGTGTCGCTCCAGCTGGGCTTCCGCTACTAGCAATCGCGTGACACCGCCGGTCCGTGCATGACACGGACCGGTGGGTCGTGAAGGGACCCAAGGGCTTCGAGTCGGCAGACGGTGAAGTCTCCACGAAGGACGCGAACACGCGCGCTCGCGCCCTCGCGGACGCGGCGCTTCAGAAGCGCTGAGCCTGGCGGCGCAGCCAGTCCACCACCTGGGGCCAGAGCGTGGTGGCATGGTGCTCACGGAAGAACCCCAGGTGGGCGATGCCCTGGCCGGCGCTGTCCGCCGGGGAGAACTGCCGGCGCTCCACGGTGCAATTCGTCAGGTGCTGACAGACGAGGTCGATGGCTTCGGGAGGCCCCCAGGGGTCATCCTCCAGCCCGATGGCCAGCACCGGCATGCGCAGCTGGCTGAAGCGGTCCACGGCGTTCAGCCGGGGATCGTCGAAGTAGAAGCGGGGCATGGACGTCCAGCGGCTCCACTCCAGGATGGTCTGGGCGGGCACGTCCTCACCGAGCCCCAGCCGCACATAGGGCATGTAGCCCAGGACCCGCGCACAGAGCGGCCCGAGGACCTTCAGGAACATCGCGACCAGCAGCCGCTCCCGCCAGTGCCGGATGAAGCGCAGGCTCCCGGCCTGGGACGCCACCATCACCGCGCCGCTGAGGCGCTGGCTGCTCCTGCTCAGCCCGATGGCGTGCCCCCCGAAGCTGTGTCCCACGGCCATCACCGGCAGCCCGGCGTAGCGCTCCGCGGCCCAGTCCGTCACCGCGCTCACGTCCTGGTCGACCCAGGTGGTGAACCCGGCCCGCGTCCTCCGCGCGGCTCCCGGGGGATGCACCCCGCGGTAGTTGTAGGTGACCGCCGCGAAGCCGGCGTCCGTCAGCCGCGACGCGAACGCGAAATACATTTGCTCTGGCATGGCCGTGGCGGGATGCATCAGCACCACGCCCTGGACGGGCTCATCCGGGGTGTGCAGCGTGGCCTGCAATTCGAAGCCATCCGCGCAACGAATCGGGTGCGGCGTTGTTCGGGCCATGGTCGTCGCGGAGTGCTCAGAAGGTAAGGACATCCGGGGCAAGGAGCTGATCCACCAGCCCGTAGCGCACCGCCTCTTCGGCGCTCAGGGTCCGCTCCGCCTCGCAATCCCGCCGTAGCTGCTCCGCGGGTCGACCAGTGGCGCGCGCCAGGCGCGTGATGAACGTGTGGTGCATCCGTTCGATGACGGGGGCAGCCTCAGGCGTCGCGCCCAGAGCGTAGAGAAGCTCGGTGGTATCGGACCCGAGTGGCTGGGGCTCGCGCACGGCCTTCGCGCCGGTTCTCCGGAAGGGGTTCCACCAGGGCATTGCGTTCTCCGGGCCGTGAGCGCCGCGCCGCAGCCTATCAGCCGGAGGGTGCGGCGATGCGTTGTCTCCAGCGCTCTGAAACCCTTTCGAGCACTCTGTAAAATTCATGGGGCCGAATACGCGGTGCGGAAGGTGCGGCGCTGGTGACAGACTCCCTCCCCTTCCAGGAGGACTCCCGTGTCCCAGCGTCGAGCGGCTGCGGTCAGCTTCGGATGGACTGAGCCCCTGCTCATTTCGCCGGAGGTCGCGCTTCCAACAGCCCTCGCACGAACGCCGCGACCGGGCCGGCCAGCTCCGAGAGCCGATCCACGCGGTCCTCCTCCACCGCCTCCAGGATGAGCTCGTTGATGCCGCCCACCAGCGCCATGGCGATGGCCGGCGACAGCGTGGCCCCCGTCCCCGCCGCGTCGAACTCCCGCCGCATCAGCTCCGCGAAGCTGCGCATGACCTGGCGGCGCAGCTCGAAGCCCTTCGGGCCCACGTGCAATATCTCCACGAGGAGCGTGCGCACGAGCCCCGGCCGGCTCTGGAGGCTGGAGAGATAAACGGCCGCGCCGATGCTGGCCCGCAGCTCACCGGGAGGCGCGTGCTGGATGGCGGCCTGGATCTCCTCCAACAGCCGCGCGCTCTGCGCCGCGTAGAGCGCCAGCAGGCACGCCTCCTTGTCCTCGAAGTGCTCGTAGAACGTGCGCTTCGACACGCGCGCGTGCCGCACGATGTCCGCGATGGTCAGCCGCGCATAGCCCACCTCGACGATGGCCTGCGCCATTCCCGCGACGAGCCGGTCCCGAGGGGCTTCACCTGCTTGCTCGGAAGGGGACGTCATGCGGCTCCTCGGGGCGGTACTTGACGGTACCAAACGCCACTGCTACCTCTCATCAACAGACGCACAGGCTGGGTACCTTCCTGTACCACGAGGAGTCCCGTGATGCCCCTGTCTTCCGCCGAGCAGCCCCCGCACGTGGATGTGTTGATCATCGGCGCGGGCCTGTCGGGCATCGGCGCGGCGTACCACCTCCAGACGCTCTGCCCCACCCGGAGCTACGCCATCCTCGAGGGGCGCGGGGCCATGGGCGGCACGTGGGACTTGTTCCGCTATCCGGGCGTCCGCTCGGACTCGGACATGTACACGCTGGGCTACCGGTTCCGGCCGTGGCTGGGCGGAAAGGCCATCGCGGATGGGCCCTCCATCAAGGCGTACATCGAGGAGACCGCCGCCGAGTACGGCATCGACCGGCACATCCGCTACCACCACCGGGTGACGCGGGCGGAGTGGTCGTCCGAGCACTCGCGCTGGACGGTGGACGTGGAGGTGGGCCCGGAGCGCGCGCCACTTCGCATGACGTGCGGCTTCCTCTACACCTGCACCGGTTACTACGACTACGCGAGCGGCTACACGCCCACCTGGCCCGGCACGGAGAGCTTCCAGGGGCGCATCGTGCACCCGCAGCACTGGCCCGACGACCTGGACTACGGCGGCAAGCGCGTGGTCGTCATCGGCAGTGGCGCGACGGCGGTGACGCTGGTCCCCGCGATGGCCGGGCGCGCCGCGCACGTCACGATGCTCCAGCGCTCGCCCACGTACATCGCGGATCAACCGGCCGAGGACGCCGTCGCCCGCGCGCTGCGGCACGTCCTCCCCCAGAGGGCGGCCTACGCGGTCGCGCGCTGGAAGAACGTCCTGCGCGGCATGCTGCTCTACAAGCTCGCGCGCAGCCGGCCGGGCCTGTTCAAGTGGCTCCTGCGCCTGGGCGTGCGCAAGGCGCTCGGCAAGGAGTACGACGTCGATACGCACTTCGCGCCCCGCTACAACCCCTGGGATGAACGGCTGTGCGTCGCGCCCGACGGCGACCTGTTCCATGCCATCCGCCAGGGACACGCCTCCGTGGTGACGGACCACATCGAGACGTTCACCGAGACCGGCCTGAAGCTGCGCTCGGGCGCGCACCTGGACGCGGACGTCATCGTCACCGCCACCGGGCTGAACGTGAAGATCCTGAGCGGCCTGTCCCTGGTCGTGGACGGCGCGCCCGTCCAGCTGGCACGGACGCTGGCGTACAAGGGGATGATGTTCAGCGACGTGCCCAACCTCGTCGCGGCCTTCGGGTACACCAACGCGTCGTGGACGCTGAAGTGCGACCTGGTGGCGGAGTACACCTGCCGCCTGCTCAATCACATGAAGCAGCACGGCTACACGCAATGCACCGCGCGCGTGAGCGGTCCGGCCATGACGCCGGAGCCCGTGCTCGACTTCAGCTCCGGGTACGTGCAGCGCGCGCTGGCCACCCTGCCCCGTCAGGGCTCTCGCGCCCCGTGGCGCCTGTACCAGAACTACGTGCGCGACCTGGTGATGATGCGCTACGGCCGCGTGGACGACGACGCCATGGAGTTCCGGCGCGCCGGGGCTGCCGCTTCGACGCAGGCGCTCCTGCCGGCCGTGGGCAACGGCCCCGACACGGAGGTGGCCCGTGGCTGAGCGCATGCGGCTTCAGGGCAGGACCGCGGTCGTCACGGGCGCGGCGAGCGGCATCGGCCGCGCCATCGCGGTCTGCCTGGCGCGCAAGGGCTGTCACGTCGCGCTGGCGGACGTGAACGAGGCCGGGCTCGCTGAGACGGCGGACCTGGCGCGCACGCCGGAGGTGCGCATCAGCCAGCACCGGCTCGACGTGTCCGACAAGGCGGCGGTGGAGGACTTTCCCGCGCAGGTGATGGCGGAGCATCCCGGGGTCGACCTGCTCTTCAACAATGCCGGCGTCGCGCTCGGTGGCACCTTCGAACAGGTGAGCGCCGAGGACTTCGAGTGGCTGTTCAACATCAACTTCTGGGGCGTGGTGCGCCTGAGCCGCGCCTTCCTTCCCCTGCTGCGCAAGAGCGATGACGCGCGGCTGGTGAACCTCTCCAGCGTCTTCGGGCTGGTGGCGCCTCCGGGACAGGTGGCCTACGCGGCCAGCAAGTTCGCCGTCCGCGGCTTCTCCGAGGGGCTGCGCCATGAGCTGGAGGGCACCAACGTGGGCGTCACCGTGGTGCACCCGGGCGGCGTCGCGACGTCCATCGCCGCGAGCGCCCGGGTCCCCACCGGCGCGACCGCGGAGGAGGTCTCCCGCCGCCGCAGGTCGTTCCAGAAGATGCTGCGGCTCCCCGCGGAGGCCGCGGGAGCGATCATCGTGCGCGGCGTGGAGAACCGCGAGTCGCGCATCCTCGTGGGCAAGGACGCCGTGGCGCTGGCGATGCTCGCCCGGCTCTTTCCCGTGACGTACTGGAAGCTGCTCGCCTCACGCCTCCGCGGCGCGTGAAACGTGTCCGGCGGTCAGACAGGTCTGCGGAAGAGGTCGCCCAGGTCGGCGGGCAGCTGCGACGCCACGGCCGCGACTTCGTCCTCGGGGATGCGGTCCCGCACGGCGGTGAACACCGCGGTGATGACGCGGAACGCCTGATCCGGCTTGATGTTCAGGTGATCCGCCACGTCGGTGATGAACTCATCGCGGCCAATGCGCTTCGCGCGCGACGGGCCCCGGTGCACCGAGCAGGCGCCCAGGATGGCACCGATGCCGCCGGTCAAAGAGCGGAAGAGCTTCACGTCCTCGCCGTCCGACAGCCGCCGGGCGAGCGAGCAGAACACCGCGCTGGCGGCCTCTCGGGCCTCCAGGCCCTGGCTGTGCATGACAGCGTCGCCCTGGATCTCGTCCAGGAACGGCTGGAGCTCGAGTGACTCGTCGCGCTCCTTGACGGGCACGGCGTGGGTGTCGGGAGGAACAGGTGAGGCCATGGCGTGTCTCCGAAGGTGCGGGGCCCCGAAGGGCCCGTGTCCGGAAAGACGCTGCGCACGCGCCAGGGCGCCTGCATCGTCCGCGGGCCATGAAGGCGCGCGGCCGGCCGGCCCACCGCTGCGACTCCCCGGCGCACGCCAGGTGTCCGTCACCGGGGCCGGGTGACGAGCTCCTTGCGTCCGATGGGACTGATGCCCCGCGCCAGCAACTTCCTCGCCGCGAGCACGGACACGCAGTCATCCGTGCTGTGGATGTCGCCATAGAACGTCAGCAGCGTGGCCGGCTCCACCACGCGCATGTCCCCCACCTGGACGGACGGCACGTTCCGGACGAACACATCCAGGATGACCTTCGCCCCTTCCGGGTACTTCGCGTACCGGTAGAAGTTCGTGGACGTCGCGTCGAAGCGCGTCCAGATGCGCGCGTAGCCCCGGGAGTTCAGCAGCGGGATCAGCTCCGCGAAGCGCTCCGGCGCGACGAAGAGGTCCACGTCCTTGTGGTCGTGGTCGATCTTCAGCTCTTCGTGCGGCGGGGCCATGAAGTGCCAGGCCCAACCGCCGGAGAGTGTGACGAGCGGGGCCAGGGCCCTCAGCTCCGCCTCCGCGATGCGCATGCGTTCCGCGTTCCAGGGCTCGTCCGCCCGCTGTGGATTGCGTGGGTCTCCCATGGCGTCCTCCCGAGTGGCGCGCAAGGACGCGGTGCCTCCGGGAACCTGACCCGCGCCTCGATGCAGGCCCGTCCCATCATGGGTGGGACGGGCCGGCGGAGTCGCTGGGACGCTCGCGCGCGGGCGTGGGCTGACCGGGCGTGAGGTTCAGGGCCGTGTTGATGAGCCCCACGTGGGAGAAGGCCTGGGGGACGTTGCCCAGCAGCCGCCTGCCCACCGGATCATACTCCTCGGACAACAGCCCCACGTCGTTGCGCACCGCGAGCAGCCGCTCGAAGAGGGCGCGCGCGTCGGCGTCGCGGCCCATCAACACGTAGCAGTCCGCCAGCCAGAAGGAGCACGCCAGGAAAGCGCCCTCTCCCCCGGGCAGCCCATCCCCGCTCCCGGAGTCCGTCGCGTAGCGCATCATGAAGCCGTCGCGCATCAGGTGACGCTCGATGGCCGCCACGGTGCCTCGCACGCGGGCATCCGTCACCGGCAGGAAGCCCACCTGAGGCATCAGCAGCAGGCTCGCGTCCAGCTTCGACGAACCGTAGGCCTGGGTGAAGGTGTGCCGGTGGCCGTCCCACGCCTGGGCGCACACCTCCGCGTGGATGTGATCGCGTACCTGACGCCACCGCGCCACCGGTCCCTCCATGCCGAAGAACGCAAGTCCCTTGAGCGCCCGGTCGAAGGCCACCCACGCCATGACCTTGGAGAACGTGAAGTGCTGCGGGGGCCCGCGCATCTCCCAGAGCCCCTTGTCGGGGCGCTTCCAGTTTCCCTCCAGGAACCCCAGCAGCGCCCGCTGCATCGCCCACGCGGCATCCTCCGGCGCCAGCCCGCCCCGGCGCGTCTGGTGGAGGACGTCCATCACCTCGCCGTGGACGTCGAGCTGCAACTGATGGACGGCGGCGTTGCCCAGGCGCACGGGGGATGAATCCTCGTAGCCCGGCAGCCAGTGCGCCTCGGACTCCGTCAGCCGCCGCTCCCCCGCGACGCCGTACATGATCTGCAGCTTCGCCGGATCGCCCGCCACCGAGCGCAGCAGCCAGTCCCGCCACGCCGCGGCCTCCTCCCGGTAGCCGGCGTGCAGGAGCGCCTGGAGCGTGAACGTCGCGTCGCGCAGCCAGCAGTAGCGGTAGTCCCAGTTGCGCACGCCGCCGGGCCACTCGGGCAGCGACGTCGTCGCCGCCGCGACGATGCCGCCCGTGGGCGCGTACGTCAGCGCCTTGAGCACCGTCAGCGACGTCAGCACCGCCTCCCGCCATTCTCCTTGATAGGTGCAGCGGCCCGACCACGCACGCCACCCCGCGGCGGTCTTCTCCACTTCGGCGGAGGCGTCCAGCCTCGCCGGGGGCGCCTCGTGCGACGGGAACCACGTCAGGACGAAGGGGACGCGCTCCCCCTTCGCGACGGTGAAGTCCGCCACGGTGGTGAGCCCCTCGCCGTGCGTCTTCACGGGCGTGTCGAGCGTCACCGCGTCCGGACCCGCGATGGCCGTCAGGCCTCCTCCCGGCCGCTTGCGCACCCAGGGCACCACGGAGCCGGAGTCGAAGCGGAGGATGAGCTCCATCCGCATGGGCACCCGCCCCTCCACGCCCTCCACCAGGCGGACCACGTCCGGCGTGCGCCCGCGCGGCGGCATGCAGTCGACGAGGCGCACGGTGCCTTCGGGTGTGGTGAAGGTCGTCTCCAGGACGAGCGTCCCCTCGCGGTAGCGGCGGCGCGTCTGGACGGTCCTCCCGTCGGCCCTGGGCGCGATCAGCCAGCGCCCATGCTCCGGCGTCCCGAGGAGCGCCGCGAAGCACGCCCCCGAGTCGAACCGGGGAAGACACAGCCAGTCCAGCGACCCATCCCGCCCCACCAGGCCCACGGTCTGGGTGTCCCCAATCAGTGCATAGTCCTCGATGCGCAGGGCCATGAGCGTCACCCTCCGAGCGCTACGTGGAAGGGGGCCGCGCGTTACGGGGCCCATCTCCGGACGATGGTCACCTGCCGCAAAGGCTTCAGCCTCCCCACGCCCCGTGGTGTGATGAGCGCCCGTCCGGCGGGCCGCCCCGCGTCCCGCCCGCCTCCACCACGCGCTGGGTCCCCCCACGTTCCCGCCTTTTCGCGGGGTGGATGTCGTGCGCCGCACGCCCCGGGCCGGGCAGTGTCGCCTCGCGGGCGCCGGCCGCGCGGTTACCGGGAGGAGGCTCGACGCCGGAAGTCGCCGGGTGAGATGCCTGGGGCCTGACGCCCATGCGCACCGACTCCTCTCGTCCCCGCTGGCCGCTGCTCGGACATCCCGTCGCGGTGGGGCTCCAACTCGTCGGGGCCCTCTGCATGCTCGCCGCGCTCTGGCGCGCGCGGGACGTGCTGCTGCTGGGCTTCCTCGCGGTGCTGGTGGCGGTGGTGTTCAGCTTCCCGGTGGACTGGCTCTCGCGGATCATCCCCCGGGGGCTGGCGGTGCTCGTGGTCCTCGTGGTGCTCCTGGGAGGGCTGACGATCGCGGTCGTCTTCGCCGCGCCCGCCGCGGTGCAGCAGGCGCAGGCGCTGGGGCCCCGGGCCGCACAGGCCTTCGAGCGCGCCCGGGAGTGGTTCGAGCACGCGCGGCGCTCGGCGTCCCTCGCGCCGCTGGCGCCCGGACCGCAGTCGGGACAGGAGGTCCAGTCCGTGTTGGGCAAGCTGGTACCCGCCGCGGTGACGACGGTGTCCGCGCTCACGGCGGTGCTGCTGATGGTGGTACTGGCGGCCTTCCTGGTCCACCAGTCAGACAGCTACCGGGAAGCGCTGCGCACGCTGGTGCCCCGGGAGAAGGAGGCCGTCTACGATGAACTCGCGAGGCGCCTGGGGCAGGGGCTGCGCCACTGGGTGGCCGGCATCCTCGTGTCCATGCTGGTGATGGGCGGCCTCACGGCGCTGGGGTTGGGGCTCGCGGGCATCGAAGGCTGGCCGGTGCTGGCGGCGCTCACCTTCCTGGCGACGTTCGTGCCCTACGTGGGCGCCATCGCCAGCGCCATCCCCGGGCTCCTGGTGGGGCTGGCGCAGTCGCCCCGGCACTTCCTGCTGGCCGGCGCCGTCTACCTGGGCATCCACGTGGTGGAGGGCTACCTGGTCCAGCCGGTGGTCATGAAGCGCGCGGTGGAGGTGCGCCCGGCCATGCTGTTGCTGGGACAGGCCGTGCTCGCGGCGCTGTTCGGGCTGATGGGCGCGGTGGTGGCCACGCCGCTCATCGTCTGCGCGAAGATCGCCGTGGGTTACCTCTACATCGAGCGGAGGCTGGGCAAGCAGGGCCCCCGTCCGTGAAGCGCCCGGACGGGGGCCGCGCCCGCTCCGGCTACCCGTGCGGCAGCGGCCGGGGCTCGTCGGGGACGACGCGCGAGTCGTCCCCGCCCTTGCCCTTGCGCAGCCGGTTGCCCAGCCGCGACTTGATTCGGTCCGCGACCACGTAGAACGCGGGCACCACGAGCAGGCTGAGCACGGTGGACACGGACAGGCCCCCCAGCACCGCGATGGACATGGGGGCGCGCGTCTCGCTGCCCGCGCCCAGCGCCAGCGCCGCCGGCACCGCGGACATCATCGTCGCGGTGGACGTCATCAGGATGGGGCGCAGGCGCACCGGCCCCGCGCGCAGCATGGCCTGCATCGCGTCCGCGCCCTGCTCGCGCTGCTGGAGCGCGTAGTCCACCAGGATGATGGAGTTCTTCTTCACGATGCCCATCAGGAGCAGCAGGCCGATCATGCTGAAGATGTTCAGCGTGTTGCCTGTGATCAGCAGCGCGAACGACGCGCCCGCCACCGACAGCGGCAGGATCGTGAGCACCGTCACCGGGTGCAGGAACGAATTGAACTGCGCGCCCAGCACCATGTACGCGACGGCGATGCCCAGGAAGAGCGCGAAGAGGAGGCTGCTCATGGACTCGCGGAACGCCACGCTCGCGCCGCCCGCGACCACGCGGATGCCGCCCGGCAGGTCCTTGCCCAGGGACTCCACCGTGGCCAGCGCCTCCTCCTGGTTCGACCCCGGCGCCACGTTGGCGTAGAGGCTGATGGCGCGCTCCCGGTCGCGCCGGGTGATGGCCTGCAGCGCGGGCAGCTCCTCCTGCGTCACCAGCGACGACAGCGGCACCAGCGAGTTGTTCGCCGTGCGGACCTTCAAGAGCGACAGGTCCTCCGGACGCGAGCGCTGGCTGGCCAGCAGGCGCATGCGCACGTCGATGCGGCGCCCGCCGCTGCTGTATTTGCCGACGCGCACGCCACCCACCAGCGCGTTCACCGTGGACGCCACCGACTGGATGGGCACGCCCAGGTCCGCCGCGCGAGCGCGGTCCGGGGTGATCCGCAGCTCCGGCTGGCCCAGCTGGTAGTCCGTGTCCAGGTCCACCACCTTGCCGGACGCCTGGAGCTGCTCGCGCAGGGACTGGCTCGCCTCCACCAGCTTGTTCCAGTCCGACCCGCGCACGCTGAACTCCACCGGGAAGCCGCGCTGCGCGGTGAAGCCCGCCTGCGACAGGTCCTGCACCACCGCGCGCAGGCCCGGGTAGCTGTTCAGCTCCTTGCGCAGCACCTGCGCGAACTCCGCCTGCGGCATGCGCTGATCCGCCGGCACCAGCGTCAGGTTCATGTTGCCGGAGTTCACGGCGGATCCGCTTCCGCCGCCGCCCACCACCACGAAAACGCGCGTCACCTCCGGACGGCTGGCGACGAACTCCTCCGCGCGCTTGAAGAGGCGGTTGGTCTCCTCCAGGCTGCTGCCCACCGCCGTCTGCAGGCGCACGGACATGCGCCCCTGATCCTGCGACGGGACGAACTCACCGGGCAGCGCCTTGAACGCGAACGCGCTCAAGATGAGCATGGCCACCGCGACCAGCAGCACGCGCCAGGGCCGCACCAGCCCCCAACCCAGCGCCCGCGCGTACAGCGCCTCCAGCTTGGAGAAGGCCTTGTCCACCACCACGCCAATGCGGCTGCGGTGCTCGCGTGACGTCTTGAGCAACTGCGCGCACCGCGCGGGCGCCAGGGTGATGGCCTCCACGTAGGACAGCAGCACCGCCACGCACAGCGTGACGCCGAACTGGAGGAAGAACCGGCCGATGATGCCCTTCATGAACACGACGGGCAGGAAGATGGCCACCACCGCCAGCGTCGCCGCCAGGGCCGCGAAGGTGATCTCCGCGGTGCCCTCGCGCGCCGCGCGCACCCGGTCCTTCCCCTCCTCCGCGTGCCGGAAGATGTTCTCCAGCACCATGATGGCGTCATCCACCACGATGCCCACGGCCAGGGCCAACCCCAGCAGCGTGAAGGTGTTGAGCGTGAAGCCCAGGAAGTAGATGACCGCCACCGTCCCCAACAGCGACATGGGAATGGCGAGCACCACGTTGAGCGTGCTGGACAGCGACCCCAGGAACACCCAGCACACGAACGCGGTGAGGATGCACGCGAGCAGCAGCTCGAACTCGATCTCGTGCACGCTCTCCTCGATGAACTGCGTCGAGTCGAAGTTGATGCTCGCGCTCATGCCCTCCGGCAGCTCCTTCTGGAGCTCCGCGAGCTGCTCGCGCACCGCCTGGGCCACGGCCACCGCGTTGGCGCCGCGCTGCTTCTTGATGCCCATGGCCTGGGCGGGCTCGCCATTCACGCGTGCCAGGCGCCGCTCGTCCTCGAAGCCGTCCTCCACGATGGCCACGTCGCGCAGGTACACCGGCCGGCCGCTCTCCTCGCGCACCACCACGTTCTGCAGCGTCTCCAGGTCCAGCGCCTCGCCCATGAAGCGCACGTTGACCTCGCGGCCTTGCGTCTCGATGCGGCCGGCGGGCAGCTCCACGTGCTCGCGCTGGAGCGCGGCGATGACGTCCGTGACGGTGAGCGCGTGCGCATCCAGCTTCTGCGCGTCCACCCAGATGCGCACGTTGCGCTCCAGCAGGCCGCCGAGGATGACCTCGCCCACGCCCGGCACCGTCTGCAGGCGCTCCTTCACGCGGTAGCGGGCGAAGTCGCTCACCACCTGCTGGGAGAACGGCCCGGCCACGCCCAGCCACATGATGGGCTGGTCCTCCGGGTTGGACTTGGAGACGACGGGCGGGTCGATGTCCAACGGCAGCCGGCGCTGCGCCTGGCTCACCTTGGTCTGCACGTCCTGGAGCGCCAGGTCCACGTTGCGCGACAGGTCCAGCTCCACCGTGATGTTGGCGCTGCCCTGGCGCGCCGAGGACGTGATGCTCTTGACGCCCTCCACCTGCGTGACGGCCTCTTCGATGAACTCGACGACGTCCGACTCCACCGCCTCCGGGTTGGCGCCCTCCCACGACACGGAGATGTTGATGGTGGGGAAGTCCACATCCGGGAACTGGCTGATGCCGATGCGCTGGGCCGCCACCAGTCCGAAGATGATGGTCGCCGCCATGATCATCCAGGCGAAGACGGGCTTCTTGATGCAGACGTCGGTGATGCTCATGGCCGGCCCTCCGTGCCCGCGCCGCCGCGAGCCTCCGTCGGCGGCTGCTCGCCCACCACCTTCGGCTTCGGGCGCTCCTGCTCCACGCGCACGGCCACGCCGTCACGCAGGGCCTCCGCGCCGCGCACCACCAGGATTTCACCGGGCTTGAGGCCCTCCTTCACCTCCACCCGCCCGTCCGGCGTGCGCAGCCCCAGCTCCAGGATGCGCTCGCGCGCCTTGTTGTCCGCCACCACGAACGCGAGGAAGCCGCGCTCGCTGGGCCGGATGGCCGTCTGCGGAATCACCGGGCTGCCGCCGCGGGACTCCACCGGCACGGTCACCGTGGCGAAGGCGCCGGGCCGCAGCTTCTGCGCGGCCTCGCCCGTCACCTCCGCGGTCACCGTCACCATGCGGCTCTGCGCGTCCGCGCTCGCGGACACGTAGGTGATCTTCGCCTCGTACGCCCCGCCGTCCGAGCGCACCGTGAAGCGCGCGGGCATCCCCGGCTGGATCCGGGTGACGTCCGCCGCGGGCACGTTGAAGCGCAGGAGCAGCGGCTCCCGGCGCAGCAGCGTGGCCAGCACCACGCCCGGCTGCACGTACTGGCCCGTCTGCACGGTGCGCGTCTGGAGGACGCCGTCCATGGGGGCGCGCACGTAGGCATCGCGCTGGTTGAGCTGCGCCTGATCCAACGCCGCCTTCGCCGCCGCCACGTCCGCCTGGGCGGTGGCGAAGCGGGCCTGGTACGTCTCCAGTTGTTCGGCGGGCAGGAGGCCCGGACTCTGCGCGTTGACCTCCGCGCGGCGCTGGGCGCCGGCCTTCGCCTCCACCAGCGCGGCCTGGGCCTTCTGCAGCGCGGCCTCCGCGGCGCGCACGGCGATGGCGTAGCGCGCGGGCTCGATCTCCGCGAGCGTCTCGCCCTTCTTCACCAGCTGCCCCTCCGCGAAGGACACGCGCTCCAGGGCGCCCGGGACGCGCGCGGTGATCTGCACGCTCTCGAAGGCCTCCACCGCGCCCACGGCGCTGACGGCGTATTCCACGTCGCGCGCCTCCACGGGCGCGACCTCCACGGGGAACTGGATGGGGCCACGCCCCGCGCCCTTGCCACCCTGGGCGGGCGCGTCCTTCTTGCAGCCAGAGGCCAGGGACAGCACGGCCAGCGACAGGGCCAGCACTCCAGTGCGTTGCATTGCCTTCACGGTTCCTTCCCGAGTGGATTCAGTCCGACAGCGGCCCTCAGCCCCAACAGCGCCACGCCCAGCCCGTAGCGGTTCTGCGCGAGCGCCACCTCCGCCTCGAAGAGGCTGAGCGACGCGTCCGCCACGGTGAGCGCGGTGGACAGCCCCTGGCGGTAGAGGATGCCCGTTTCCGCGGCGTTCTTCCGAGCCGCCTTCGCCGCCTGCTCGCTCTGCGCGAGCGCGGCCCGGGCCGTCTCCAGGTTCACCCGCGCCTGTTCGATATCCACCGGCACGCGGCGGGTGGCGGCCTGGGTGTTCAGCTCCGCGACGTTGGCGTTGGCCACGCGCTCGTCGCGGTCCGCGTAGCGGGCGCCGCCGTCGAAGAGCGTCCAGGTGAGATCCAACGCGAGGAAGCCGTCGCCCACGTTGCCGTTGAGGCCGGACTCGTTGGTGAGGCGGTACTGGGCGCTCGCTCCGAGCGACGGCAGCAGGCGCGCCAGGGGCTCCTTCGCGCTCTCCCGCAGCGAGCGCACGCGCAGGCGCGCGGAGAGGATGTCCGGCCGCCGGTCCGTGGCCCCCTGCGTGAGCAGGTCCAGGGGCGGCGTGGGCCGCGCGGCGTCCGTGAGCAGCGACTCCGGCGGCGCCAGCTCCCCCACCGCGGGCTCCACGAGGAGGTAGCCCAGCTCCAGGCGGCTCGTCTCCGCGCTGCCCAGGGCCGCGGCCAGGTTGGACTCGGCGGTGGCCAGCTCCAGCTCCGCGCGGGTGACGTCGTTGGTGCTGGCGAGCCCCGCGTTGGCGCGGGCCTGCGCGTCCACCAGGCTCTGCTTCGCGTAGGCCAGGCGCTGCTCGGCGGCCTGGTACACCTGCTGGTGGGCCAGGGTGACGAGGAACGCGTTGGCGGCGCTGAAGGACACCTGACGGCGCGTCTCCACCGCGTCCAGCTTGACGGCCTCGCTCTCCAGCTTCGCGGCCTTGTAGAGCGGGAAGCCGCGCGCGTCGAAGAGCGCGACCCGGCCGGAGAAGACGGCGCCCAGGGCGTTGAACTTCTGGAGCACGACGGTCTGTCCGCCCACCTCGCGCGTGGACTCCCGCAGGCGGCGTGTGTAGGTGCCCGTCGCCGTCAGCGTGGGCAGGAAGAAGGCGCGGGCGCGGGCGACGCGGGCCTGGGCGGCCTCCGCACTCTGTCCCGCGGCGAGCACGGCCTCGTTCTGCCGCGAGGCGAGCTCCACGGCGCGCTCCAGGGTGAGCGGCGCGGCGTGGGTGTCCGGCTTCGGAGGCTTGGGGAAGGCGCTCGCGGGGGCCTCGGCGGCCGAGGCCGGGGACGCGGCGGGTGGCGTCTGGGCGAGTGCGTCCGGGGCCAGCGCGCAGAGGCAGGCACCCAGGGGCGCGGCGAGGAGGGCACGGCGGACGGTGGGCATAAAGGCGTACTGAGGAACGAGCCAGTGTTGAAAGGTCAGCGGCCCCTATACACGGAAGCCGTCATCCGGGGAGTGATGAGCGGTGCGTGTCTGGACGATGCCTCGCGGACCGGACTAAGGGTCGGGGTTGAAGGTTCTCGGGTTGAGATGCCGACGGGTGGCGACATCGCCCCACTCCGGGTGTGGGGCGCGCCCCAGAATGCGTGCCCCATGCGTTTATTCCTGCTCGCCATGCTCACGGGCGTCCTCGCCGGTTGTTCCAAGCCGGACTCGCTCAAGACCGCCGCCTTGAAGGTCGAGATTCATTACGAAGGATTTCGGCCGGGGTGCGTGACGCTGACCGTCACGGATCAGGCCGAGGTGTCCCGGCAGGTCACGACGAACGTGAATGTCCCCACAGGCCCGCCGCCGGGCACCCTGTCCGTGGCGGTGTTCCGCCAGGCCGGCTGGAGCTACGACGTGAAGCTCCTGGCCGCCGCGAAGGAGCAGAACTGTGACGGAAAGCAGGTCGTGACCGCGGAGGCCACCGCGAGTCTCGCGAAGGACGGCATCACGCCGGTGGGCTTGTCCCTGAGCGCCCTGGACAACGACGGGGACGGGTTCGTCGCGCCGAGCGCCGGCGGCACGGACTGCGATGACGCCGACAAGGACCGGGGCGGCCCCACGCCCTGGTATGTCGACGAGGACGGCGACAAGTACGGCAGCAGCAGCCTGCCCCCGCTGTCCGTGTCCTGCGAGGCGCCTGCGTTCGGCAACGCCAGCAAGGCGGGCGACTGCAACGACAGCGACAACCTGGTGCACCCGGGACAGGAGGAGTTCCGCTGCGACGAACGGGACGACAACTGCAACGGTCTCGTGGATGAAGCCTTCAGCCTGGGGGAGCCCTGCAAGGACGCCTTCGCGTGTCCCGGAGTGAATGCCTGCGATAAGACCGATGGCGGTGTCGCCTGCGTCAACGCGCCTCCGCCCACGGTCTACTTCCGGGATGAGGACGGGGACGGAAAGGCCGGCGCGGACGGAGGCGTGACGTGCGACCCCCCACCCCCCGGCACGTTCACGGAGTCCTCCGACTGCGACGAAAGCTCCGTGTACGTGGCGGCTGGGCTCCCCGAGGTCTGCGACCGGATGGACAACAACTGTGTCGGTGGGGTGGATGAGGCGGGGATCTGCGGCAGCAAGGACCTGAACTGGGAGGGCACTGCTGCGGCGGCGAATCGCGCCCGTTGGAATGCCATCGCCGTGGGGCAGGAGCTGGCGTGGCTCGCGGGCATCGGCGGATCCGACGCCAAGGGCAACGTGCTGAAGCTCCAAAGCGATGGTGGCACGAGCCAATCCAACTGCCCCGGGCAGTATCAAGCCGCCTGGGTCAGCAAGTCAGGGCAGGTGTTCCTGGCTGGCGACAACGGCAGTCTGGCCAGCCAGAGCCCCACGGACCCCACCTGCACAGTGGAGACGACCAAGCCGGACAGCGATGCAACGCTCAACGGCATCGTGGGATTCGATTCGGCGGACGGCGGCCCGCCAATGCTCTACGCCGTGGCGAGCAATGGCTACATCTTCAAGTGGGCATTCCCCGCAGCCCCGGTTCGTATCGCCGAGACAGGCACCAACCTGCGCGCGATCCACGGAACCACGGGGCCCGATACGCTCCTCGCGGTGGGCGCCGTGGACAACTCCGGCCCGAACTATCAGTTGACCGTCCTTGGCTACAACCCGGCGACCGGAGCCTGGCTTCCGGAGAAGCTGCCACCCGCCCTGCCGTTCGGTTATCTGACCGGAGTGAGCGTGGTGACTCCAAACTACGCCTATGCCGTAGGGGACAAGGGCGTCTTTCTCGAGCGCGACCATGGGGAATGGCGAAGGCGTCCCTTCCTTCCCGCTGACGTGAATGCCACGGGCGTAAAAGCCTTCGGGAAGAGCGCCATCTACGCGACGACTGTCGCGGGAGATGTCCTGTTCTTCAATGGGGACCGCTGGGAATCCGTGGCATCGAACTCGAAGCCGCTGCGCGCCATTGATGGCGCTTCTCCCACCCGGATCGGTGCAGCAGGCCTTGAGGGGACCTCCCAGTTCTTCCGCTGGCCCAAGTAATGGATCTTCGCGCCGAAGCCTTGAGCCTCCGCTACGGCGCCCGGACGGTGCTTGAGCCCACGGACTGCCACGTCCCGCCCGGCACGCAGGCGTTGGTGCTGGGCCGCTCGGGGTCGGGCAAGACGACGCTGCTGAAGGCCTTCGCGGGACTCCTGCGCCCCTCCTCCGGCCGGGTGACCTGGGATGGGCAGGACGTCGCCCGCCTCACGGCGCCGGAGCGGCGCGCGCAGCAGGCGTCTTTTGGCTTCGTCTTCCAGACGGACGCGCTCTTCGACTCGCTGACGGTGCGGCAGAACGTGATGCAGCCGCTGATCCGCCGCCGCATGCCGGCAGCGGAGGCCCGCGAGCGCACGGACGCGGTGCTGCACTCGGTGGGGCTGTCGGACGCGGCGGACACGCTGCCGGAGCGGCTGTCCGGCGGCATGAAGAAGCGCGCGGGGCTCGCGAGGGCCATCGCGGCGAGACCCGCGGTGCTGCTCGCGGATGATCCGTTCGCGGGCCTGGATCCAGGCACCGCGAGGCAGGTGGCGAGGGTGCTCCTGGAGGTCGCGGGCCAGGGAACGCTGCTGGTGGCGGCGCCGGAAGCGCCGGTGGACCTGCCCCTGCCCCGCTGGTTGTACCTGCAAGGCGGCCGACTGGTGCACGATGGGGCCCCGGCGCCGGAGCTCGAGCGCGCGCCGGACGAGGCCCTCGCATGACTTCGCGGTTCCTTCATCCGTGAGCACCGCCGCCCTGTCCTGGCTGGGACGCTCGGCGATGCGAGCGGTGGGCGGCGTGGGCGCGCTGGCCCTGGTCGCGGGCCGCACGGCCTGGGGGCTGCCCAGGCTGGAGCGGCGCGAGCTGGCGCGGGGGCTGGTGCAGTTCGGCTATGGGTCGCTGCCCCTGGCGCTGGCGACGGCGGCGCTGGCGGGCGTCATCGTGGTGGTGCAGGCGGCGCTCTACATCCAGCGCTTCGGGGCCAGGGCCTTCCTGGGCTGGGCGGCGGGCTACGGCGTGCTGTGGGAGTTCGGCCCGCTGCTCCTGGGGCTGATCATGTCCGCGCGCATCGGCGCGAGGAACGCGGCGGAGCTGGCCACGCTGAAGGTAGGAGGGCAGATCGAGGGCTTGAGAGGCATTGGGCTGGATCCGTTCGCCCTGCTGGTGGCGCCCCGGGTGGTGGCGATGGAGCTGAGCATGCTGGCGCTGAGCACGTTCACGTTCCTGGTGTCCATCCTGTGTGAAGCGGTGGCGGCGAAGCTCACGTTGGACCTGCCGGTGCGGGTGTTCTTCGGGACGTTCGCGCAGATGCTGAGCCCCTCGGACATCCTGGGAGGCGTGGTGAAGACGGGGGCGTTCGGCCTGGCCATCGCGCTGGTGTCCACGGCGGCGGGCCTCCGAGCGAAGGGAGGCGCCCGCGCCGTGGGAGAGGCCGCGGCGAGCGCGGTGGTGCTGGGCTGCGCGGCCATCTTCCTCTTGGACTTCCTGCTCACGACGCTGCTGGCGAGGTGGCTGGCATGAAGCGGCTGCTGACCTTCTTCGGGGCGCCGGGGGTGATGCTGGCGCGCACGGTGCGGGCGGGCGCGCGGGAGGGAATCCCGTGGCGGGAGACGCTGGCGCAGGTGCACGAGCTGGGCGGGCGCAGCGTGTGGCTGGTGATGTCGGGCATGGCCTTCTTCGGGGCGGTGCTGGTGATGATCGCCAACGCGCAGGCGAAGAAGCTGATCGGCAACGTGGCGGTGCTGGGCCCGGCCTACTTCGAGATGCTCATCCGGGAGCTGGGCCCGGCGGTGTCCGCGCTGTTGACGGCGTCGAGGGCCGGCGCCAGTCACTCCGCGGAGCTGGCCACGATGAGCGTGAACGAGCAGGTGGAGGCGCTGGAGATGTCCGCGGGGGATCCGTACGCGGACCTCGTGGCGCCCCGGGTGGTGGCGGGGATGGTGGGAGTGCCGCTGCTGAGCGTGCTGGGGACCATCGCGGCGACGGCGTCGGCGGTGGTGGTGGCGAGCGTGGGGTTGAAGATCGACGGCCGGGCGTTCATGGACGCGAGGTACGTGGATGGCTGGGACCTGCTGGTGGGAGGACTGAAGGTCGTGGGCTGCGGGCTCTACATCCCGCTCGCCGCGGCGGTGGCGGGGTTGAACGCCCGGGGCGGCGCGGAGGCGGTGGGCGAGGCGACGACGAACGGCGTGGTGGCGGCCAGTCTGGGATGTCTGTTGATTGACCTGACGGTGTCGCTTGCGTTCCAGTTCGTGCGCCTGTGAATGACACCGGTCCGGACACGCTGGTCTTCGAGGACGTGGCGATCGCCTTCGAACAGGGCCGCCGCGTATTGAACGGCCTGAGCGCGCAGGTCTCCACCCGGGAGCTGACGTTCATCGCGGGAGCGAGCGGCTCGGGCAAGAGCGTGCTGTGCAGACTGGCGGTGGGCCTGCTCAAGCCCGAGGCCGGCACGGTGACGCTGTTCGGAGTGCGCGTGGACACGCAGCCGGAGCGGACGCTGGTGTCCCTCCGCCGTCAGGCGCCGTATCTGGTGCAGGGCCCCGCGCTGCTGGACTGGAGGACGCTGCGGGAGAACGTGCGCCTCGCGGATCCGCGCGCCCCGGAGGAAGCCGTGGAGACGGCGTTGGAGAAGGTGGGCCTGAAGGAGTGGGCGGACCGGCTACCGCCGGAGCTGGGGCCTGGAGCGAAGAAGCGCGCGGCCATCGCGAGGGCCCTGGTGCTCAAGCCGCGCTACCTGCTGTTGGACGAGCCGACCACGGGATTGGATCGGAGGGCGGCGATGCAGGTGGAGGCGGTGTTGGCGTCGTTGAAGGAACAGGGATTGGGGGCGCTGGTGGTGTCGCACGACTATCGGCAGCTGAGGGACATCGCGGACCGGGTGTTGGTGGTGGCGAAGGGGCGCAATGCGTTCCTGGGGAGCCCGGAAGACTTCCTGAAGTCCCCTGCCCCGGAGCTGCGGACGTTGACGGCGCCGTTCATGGAGGGCGCGACGGATGGATGAGCAACGGCTGGAGTTGAAGGTCGGGGCGCTCGTGCTCGCGACGCTGGTGGGCGTGCTCGTGTTGCTCTGGTTGATGGGGGAGCTGACGCTGGGCCGGGGGGCCACGCTGGAGGTGGACTTCGGGCACACGGGCAACGTGGTGCAAGGCGCCCCGGTGAAGCTGGGAGGCGTCCAGGTGGGCAAGGTGGACAGCATTCATCTGCTGGCGGACCGAAGGGATGCGAAGGGCCTCCCCCTCCCCGTCCGCATGGACCTGTCCGTGGAGCCCACGGCCAGGAGCGCGTTGCGCAAGGATGCCCGGGTGACGGTGGCGACGGTGGGCCTGCTGGGCGAGCCCTATCTGGAGTTGAACCCAGGCAACTCGGACGCGCCGCTGCCGGAGACCGAAGCGCTGCGAGGCGTGGATGCGCCGCGTCTGGATTTGCTGTCGGAGCAGCTGTCCAGGTTCGTGACGCTGTTGTCGGACATGCTGGAGAAGGACCCGGAGGCTGTGACGAGCCTGGCCGCCAACGTGTCACGGTTGGCGAGGACGTTGGATCAGGTCCTGACGGAGAACCAAGGTGACGTGAAGGTCCTGGCCACGGAGCTGGCGGCGGCGTCGAAGGACTTGAGGCAGCTCGCGCAGTTGGCGAAGGAATCCATGCAGCCCGGAGGCAAGGGAGCCCGGCTCCTGGACGACGCCTCCGCCGTAGCGGCCCTGATGCGAAAGGACCTCCCCGGCCTGACGAAGTCCGCTGGAACGACCCTGGACGGGCTGGCGGCGGTGGCAGGTCCGCTGACGCCCGAGGACGGTCAGCAGGTGAAGCTGGCGCTCCAGCGCTTCACGGCGGCGGCGGGTCAGCTGGAACAGATCGCCACCAAGGCGGACAGGCTCCTGGGACAGCTCGACGCGGGGGAAGGCACTGGTGGCGCGCTGCTCAAGGACCCTGCCCTCTATGATGAACTGAAGACCCTGGTCACGGACCTGCGCAAGCACCCGTGGAAGATCCTCTGGAAGGATTGAGCGCAGGAGATGGGCATGGGGACTCGGGGCATTCGCACGGCCCCGCCGGAGCAGGCGTCTCGTCCTGGGCCACGGGCGAGTTCAGGATCCACGAATGGCCATTGCTCAGCCGGTACGTCGCGCGCTTTCCACAGCACGCGACCCCAGCAGGGGCCGTGAGCCATCAGCGCGGAGGTGCCTCCTGCCCCTCACGGAGCAGGTCCGCCTGAAGCATCAGCTCCTCACTGGGCGACAGGTCGAAGTGCCGCGCGGCCTCCCCAATGATTTGGACCAGGGGCGTCCGCGGATCCTCGGCCCGCCGCATCGCAATCTCGTGGGCGGCCCTGCGCAGGGCCTCGCCCCTGGGAGAAAAGTCCTCGGCCATCACGGCACCTCGCTGGAGTGAGCGACCGCACCCTGCGGCCCTTCTCTCCACACTTCGGATGCGATTGCGCCAAGGCAAGGGCTGCAACGAAAGGGGGAGCAGGCGCTCCCCGTCAGCCCCCGCCCACGGGAAGCGGGCGGCTCGCAGGGCGGCGCGTGCCTTCCTCCACCTTCCCGGGCACTTCAGCTTTGGCGTTGGACCTCACGCCCAGGAACGAGGAAACGGACATGGCATCGCAAGACATCCCCGGCTCCCAGCAGCAGGCAGAACGCGCCACCCGGCACACGGCGGACCTCCCGCTCGACGAGCGCCGTCGCATGCGCCATGAGTCCCGCACGTCGCAGACGTACAAGGCCTTCCTCAAGTACCTGCGCGACGTCGGCCCGTTCCAGAGCGAGCAGGCCGCCCAGGACGCCGCCGTCTCCGTGCTCTGCGCGCTCGAGCAACGCATCCTCGGCGAGGAGAGCAACGACATGGAGGCCCAGTTGCCGCAGAAGCTGCGCGAGCTCCTGGTGCGTTGCGAACGCCACGAGTCCGGGCCGCCGCCCCGGAAGTTCGGCCGGGGCGAGATGCTGGAGATGGTGGCCGACGACATCGGCGTGAAGCCCGAGAGCGCCGAGCCCATCATCCGCGCCGTCTTCAGCGCCATCCAGGCGCAGATCTCCGACGGCGAGAGCGACGACATCGGCGGGGAGCTGCCCACGGACATCCGCGACCTGTGGGCCCGGCCCGCCTGACCCGACGTCGGCTCCACCTTCAGGCCGCGGAGACGACCGTGCCCTGCGCCAGGGCACACAGCGTCTCCACGCCGTCCTTCACGGCGAAGACCTCGCATTGACAGACCGCCTGCCGCTTGCCGGCCGCCTTCGCCTGGGCCCGCGCGATGAGCAGCGAGCCCACGGCGGGCTTCAGGTAGTTGATCTTGTACTCGGAGGTCAGCGCGTTGCCGCCCAACGCCAGTCCTCCCGCGAACGTGATGGCGTTGTCCGCGAGGTAGCTGAGCACGCCACCGTGGACGAAGCCGTGCTGCTGCTTCAGGTGGTCCACGATGTCCAGCCGCAGCTCCGCGCTCCCCGGTCCGGAGCTGGCGAGCTGCGCGCCAATGAACTGGCTGAAGGGCTGCGACGCGAACACCTGCCGCGCGAACGACTGAAGGTCATCCATTCGTGTCTCCCGGGATTGATAGACCCGTCCATCAATTCGACGGGCGATTCATAGACGGGTCCATGAATCGGGTCAAGGCGCCCCGGGTTGCCGCCGTCGCACCTTTCGGGTACGTCTGCGACCGTGCCCCGCCGCGAACCGGAGGAAGAGTTCTTCGAGCGCTTCAGCGCCCTGTCCCAGCGCCTGCGCCTGGTCGCCGCGCGCGAGTACGGGACGTTCGACATCGGGAGCGCCCAGGCGAAGTTCCTGCGCCATATCGGCCGGCATGGCCGCAGCTCGCAGGCGGAGCTGGCCCGCGCCACCGGAACGGACCCGACGCTCACCGGCCGGGCGCTCGAATCGCTGATTGAGCGCGGCTGGATCCGCCGGGAGCGCAGCGAGGAGGACCGCCGCCAGTATGTCCTCGAGCTGACGGAGGAAGGTCAGCGCGCGCGCAGGCGGGTGGAGGACGCGCGCAGGCGCATCATCCGGCGCCTGTTCGCGGAGCTGGACGAGCGCGACCTGGACGACTTCGACCGGCTCACGAAGAAGCTCCTGGCCGCGCTCGAGGGCGTCGCCGACGACAGCATCAAGCCTTGAGGGCTGGCTACCCCACCGCCGGAGCCGGCGCGTTCACCGGTTCGGGCGGCTCCACCGGCGGCTTCACGATGAGCTGCTCCAGCGTGGGGCGCTTCGGCTTCTCGAACGGGGCCAGCTTCACCGGCTTGTTCGTGCGTGCGGACTCCTGCAGCGCGACGATGACGCGCACGTCCGCCAGACCTTCGATGCCGCTGGGCTCCGGCTCCCGGTCCTCCAGGACGCACTTGGAGAAGTAGACGAGCTCCGGCGCGAACTGGTCGCTGGCCTTGAACGTCCGCGTCTCCGTCTCTCCCCCCACCGTGAGCTCGTGCTGGAGGTCCGTGCCGTAGCCGAAGCCCTGCTTCACCAGCAGGTCCCCTTCCGTGCCCACCAGCCGGTAGCTCGACACCGCGGAGGCTTCGTGGCTGATGGCGAACGTCGCGACCCTCCCGTTCGGGAACCGCATCAGCGCGAACGCCGACCCATCCACGCCGTGGAAGCGCCCGTCCCTTCCGCCGCTCGTGAACGCGAAGACCTCGCGCGGCTCGTCGCGGAACAGGTAGCGCGCGGCGTTGATGGGGTATGGCCCCTCATCCAGCAGCGCCCCGCCCCCCATGTCCACGCGCGTGCGGATGTCGCCCTCGCGCACCTGCTGCGTCAGCGTCGCCGTGAAGACCAGCGGCTCCCCCAGCTTCCCGGAGCGCGCCAGCTCGATGGCGCGGAGGTTCGCCTCCTCGAAGTGCAGCCGGTAGGCGATCATCAGCTTCACGTCGTTCTCGTTCGTGACGCGGATCATCGCCTCGCAGTCCTCCACCGTCGTCGCCATCGGCTTCTCGCAGAGGACGTGGACTCCGGCGCGCGCCGCGCGCTCCGTGAAGGCCCGGTGCATCGAGTTGGGCACCACCAGGTAGACCGCATCCGCCTTCGAGTCGCGCAGCACCTGCTCGAAGTTCTCGTAGCCCCCCACGTGCTGCACGCCGTACTTCTCCTGGAGCGCATCCCGCTTCGCCTTGTCGGAGGAGACGATGGCCACCAGCTCGGAGTTCTCCTCCGCGTGCTGGAACGCCGGCAGGATGGCCACCTGCGCGAGGTTGCCTGCTCCCACTACCGCGTACCTCACCCGCCTGGTCGTCCCCTGTGCCATCGTGCACCTCTCCCGTGGTGAAGCCTTACGCTGGTGACGCGTCGGGACCGCCCGCAAGCCACGCACTGAAGCCGCACGATGGGCAGCCAGCCAGACACACCCATCCCCCAGAGGACCCCATGCCCTTCATGAAGATGCTTGCCCGGCTCGGGATTGGCAGCGCTCGCGTGGACACGCGCCTGGAGCACGACACCGTGCGCGCGGGCGGTGACCTGCGCGGCCTCGTCCACATCCAGGGCGGCCACACGGCCCAGCGGATCGACCGCATCGACCTGCACCTGATGGCGCAGTACCTCCAGCGCGACAACGACCGCCGCAGCGCGCTCAACGCCGTCGTGCGCACCTGGCGCGTCTCCACCCCCTTCACCCTCCAGCCACACGAGGAGCGTGAGATCCCCTTCTCCCTGCGCATGCCCGCCCACACGCCCCTCACCGAGCGCGGCACGCCCGTGTGGATCAAGACGGCGCTCGACATCGACAACGCCCTCAACCCCGAGGACAGCGACCGGATCCACGTCCTGCCCCACCCGCTCCTCCAGACCGTGCTCGACGCCGTTCAGCACCTGGGCTTCCAGTGGCGCAACTCCTACTGCGAGGCCGGCGCCCCCCTGGGACGCGACGAGCCCTTCGTGCAGGAGCTGGAGTTCCACGCGGGCCCCGCCTGGCAGGGCCCGCCCCGCACGCTCACCGTCTTGCCGTTCCCTCGGGAGGACGCGCTGGAGCTGGTCCTCGACCTGGACCGCGGCCCCCGGGGCCTCACGTCTCTCCTGGAGGGCACGGGGCTGGACAGCGGCCGGCGGGAGCGGCTCGTGCTGTCCGCCTCGGACCTGTCCCCGGGGGCAGGGGCGGTCGCGGAGCGGCTGGCGTCCCGGCTTCGCGGCAGGACGTGACAGCCCGGAAGCCCCCGCCCTTCGTGCGGCCCCGAACGCACCTGACGTCCCATGTCCTCCGTCCGGGCGCGGAAGTGGTACAAGCCGCCGTGTGAAAGCTCCCCCGCCTCCCGCTGCCCCCGAAACGCCCACCTTCGACGCCCTCGGGCTCAAGCCCGAGCTCGTCGAGGCGTTGACGTCGCTCGGCTATGAAGAACCCACACCCATCCAGGCCGCCGCGCTCCCGCCGCTGTTGGCCGAGAAGGACCTGCTGGGCATCGCCGCCACGGGCACCGGCAAGACGGCCGCCTTCTCCCTCCCGCTCCTCCAGCACCTGAAGCCCGGCGCCGCCGCGCCGCACAGCACCTCCGCGCTGGTGCTGGTGCCCACGCGCGAGCTGGCCATGCAGGTGTCGGAGGCCATCCACCGCTACGGCCAGAAGCTGGGCGTGAGCGTGCTCCCGCTCTACGGCGGCCAGGAGATTGGCCGGCAGCTGCGCGTGCTCAAGCGCGGCGTGGACGTCATCGTGGCCACGCCGGGCCGCGCGTTGGATCACCTGCGCCGCAAGACGCTGAAGCTGGACCAGGTGCAGACCGTGGTCCTGGACGAGGCGGACGAGATGCTCGACATGGGCTTCGCGGACGACCTGGAGGCCATCCTCTCCGAGACGCCCGAGCAGCGGCAGACGGCCCTGTTCTCCGCCACCCTGCCCCCGCGCATCGCCAGCATCGCGGAGCGCCACCTGCACGAGCCGGTGCGCGTGCGCATCGCGAAGGAGAAGCTGGAGGCCGGGGAGATGCCGCGCGTCCGGCAGACTGCCTACATCGTGCCGCGCGCGTTCAAGATCGCCACGCTGGGGCGCGTGCTGGACCTGGAGTCCCCCACCGCCGCCATCGTGTTCTGCCGCACGCGCACGGAGGTGGATGAGCTCACCACGTCCCTCAACGGCCGGGGCTGGCGCGCGCACGCGCTGCACGGCGGCATGAGCCAGGAGCAGCGCGACCGCGTCATCAAGCAGTTCAAGTCGCAGGCGGCGGACCTGCTCATCGCCACGGACGTCGCGGCGCGCGGCCTGGACATCCCGCGGCTGACGCACGTGGTGAACTTCGACGTGCCCAACGCGCCGGAGGCCTACGTGCACCGCATCGGCCGCACGGGCCGCGCCGGCCGCGAGGGCGTGGCCATCACCCTGCTGGAGCCCCGCGAGCACCGGCTCCTGCGCAACATCGAGCGGCTCACCGGCCAGCGCATCGAGGTCTCCGCCGTCCCCACCGTGTCGGACCTGCGCGCGCGCCGGCTGGAGATGATCCGCTCGTCGCTGCGCGAGGCGCTCGTGGCCGGTGAGCTGGACGGCTTCCGCGGCATCGCGGAGGACCTGTCCAGCGAGTTCAGCGTCATGGACGTGGCCGCCGCCGCCATCAAGCTCCTCCAAGAGAAGGAGGACGAGGGCAAGGAGTCCAACGAGCAGGAGATCCCCCAGGTGTCCCCGCCGCAGGAGCGGAAGTTCCCGCGCGGGGAGCGCTCCGGACCTCCGGGCCGGTTCGCCGACCGCGGTGAGCGGGGTGACCGCGGCGACCGTGGTGAGCGCCCTGCGCGAGGCCCCCGCCCCGAACGTGGCGAGCGCAACGAGCGGGCCCCCTCGCGTCCCCAGCGCGCGCCCGAGTGGAACGTCACGCGGCTGTTCATCGGTGCGGGCCGCACCGCGGGCATGCGGCCGGCGGACCTGGTGGGCGCCATCGCGGGCGAGGCGGGCCTCGAGTCCTCGCGCATCGGCGCGATCCACATCGCGGACATGTACTCCATCGTGGAGGTGCCGGAGCCGGATGCAGCGCGCATCATCTCCGCGCTGAAGAACTCCACGCTGCGCGGCCGCAAGGTCACCGTGCGCCGCGATACCCGCGACTGATTTCAGAACGCATCCGGGTCCATGTCTGGCGCGCGTCCCAGCAGCAGTGGCGACGCGAGCCGGCTCTCCGGGTGCATGCGCAGGAGCGTGTGGATGACGCCGCCCAGCCCCGCCATCCACCCGGGAGAGAAGGCGTCGCGAGCCAGCCCCGCCACCGGGCCGCGCACCTCCAGGCCGGAGATGAGCTCCGCGTCCAGCGTCTCCCGATCCGGCGCGAGCGGCTCCGACGACAACCGCCGCGCCGTCTCCAGCAGCTCCCACAACCCCAGGTCGCCGTGGCACAGGGTGTGGGTCCAGCCGAAGCCCTCGCGCACGGCCGCGTTGCGGGCTCGCTGGAGCATCTCCCCGTAGCGCGTCGCGCCGAAGCGCACGAAGAGGTCCGCGGCCGCGAGGCCAATGCCCGTGCTCCCGTGGCACCAGCTCGTCAGCTGATCCGTGGCGTCCGGGCGGCGGAGGTCCGTCCAGTTGCCCGCCTCCTGCCGGTAGAGCCCGTCCACGAAGTCGAAGGCGCGCTCGGACAGGCTGCGCCACCGTCGCCGGTCGGCCGCCGTCCCCGCCGCGCTCAGGCCCAGCCGCGCCAACGCCCAGCCGATGCCCGCCACGCCGTGCGCGAAGCCGCCGATGGGCTCCGGGAACATCGACGTGGACCAGCGCGCGTCCCCCGCCACGCCGCGCGCCGTGTCCTCCAGCCGCCGTCCCGCGTGCACCGCGACGTCCAGCCACTTCGGCTCGCCCGTCTGGTCCACCAGGTTGAGCAGCGGGACGATGACGCCCGCCACGCCGCCCAGCACCTCGAGGAGTCCATCCGCGTCCAGCACCTGGGGCGTCAGCGCCGCCGCGCGCTCGCGGGCCCGCTCCAACGCCCCCGGAACGATGTCCAGGTCATGCAGCGTGGACCAGATCCACACCTGCGACGCGAGCCCTGAGAAGCCTCCCGGTTGCTTCACCGGCACGCGGTCCTCCGTGGCGCGCAGCACCGCGAGCGTGCCGTCCAGCAGCGCCTGCAGCCCCTCGACTTCGTCCGCGCGGCCCTGCTGGACCTCGCGCAGGTACTGGGCCAGCACCACCGCGACGCCGCCCTGCCCGCTGTAGTGCTCGGCGGAGAGGGGCCGCACCGCCCAGCCATGTTCAGCGAGCACCGGGCTGATCCACGTCACCGTCCCGTCCGGACCCTTCACGGCCGCGTCGCACACGCGGCGGACCAGCTTGGACAGCTGTGCCCGGCGCCGCGAGTCCAGGCGCCCCCGGCGCGCGGGGGTGGCCGGCGCGAGGACGCGCGGAGGCACGGTCTTCTCGTTGAGGTAGGCGCTGATCAGCGTGCTCTGGATGGTCATCTCCTCCAGGGGCACGTCCACGGAGCGCCACGCCTCCACCGAGGCGTCGATCACGCTCCGGGTCACGGGCTGGGTGAAGACGGGGATGTCGCCCACGCACAGGTCGGCGAGCTCCTCGTCGATGACGGGCGGCGCGGAGGGCGCGCCGGGGGTGACGTCCGCGTTCTTCCGCATCACCTCCCGCGCCCTCGAGTGGGCCCTGGGCGCGTCGTACAGGGAGGCCGGATGCCAGAGCATGCGCAGCAGCTCCGCATAGGTCTGCGTGGGCCGCAGGATGCGCCGGACCACCGCGCCCGTGAACGGCTCCAGCAGCGGGCGCAATCCGCCGCGCGCGTCCAGCGCCTGCATCCGCGCGGTGAGCTCGTGGAACCCCTCCACGATCTGATCCCAATGCAGCGCGAGCACGGGGTCCGGGCTTGGGTGGTTCTTCGCCATCGGGCGCTCCATCAGCGTCATGCCCAGCCGCGCGCCGTCCGTCCCACCGTCGACGATGAGCGGAGCCGGGATGCGCGGCTGCTGCCCCGGCAGCGATCCCGCGGCGGAGATGTCCAGGCCGCCCAGGCCCGGGCCTCCGCTGCGCACGGGGAGCAGGCCCGTGCGCAGGACGGTGCCCCGGATGGCCTTCGCGGCCAGATCCACCGCCAGACCGCGCTCGGCCGGAGGCACGGGAGGATCGGGAGTGAAGAGGCTCTCCACGTCCACCACCACGGGCACCGGCCCATGCGCGATGAGGTTCTCCGAGTGCAGGTCCGTGCCGCCCAGCAGGCGCATCACCGCGAGCCAGTGGCCCAGGTTCCGGTAGAAGCGCGCGAGCTCGCCCCTGCCCTCGCAAAAGCGGTGCTCCACGAACTCCGCCCAGCCATGGCCCGCGCGCACCAGCACCGCCGGCACGCGGATGCGCGTGCCCGCGTCCTCCCGGGCGAGCAGCCGCGCGAGCAGCCCCTCCAGCGCGCGATCCACGCGCATGCACCGGGGCTTGTAGAGCACCGTGCCCTCTTCCAGGTCCAGGAGCGCCACCGTCTGACCGCCCCGGTGGGCATCCCCCTCGCCCAGCCGCAGGCGCTTCAGCTCGCCGCGAGGACGCCCCGGCAGCTCGGACAGGAACTCGCGGTCCGCGACGAACCGCTCCGCCAGCCGCAGCACCGCCTGGGTCTGGAGCCGCCCCAATGTCGCCAGCCGATCCAGGAGCGGCGGATAGCGTCCACGCAGGTGCGCATGGAAATCAGACGTACAGGCGAGCTCGAGGAACTGGCCCCACCGCCCTGACGCGTCCTCGGCGTCGAGCCGTCCCTCCAACGACGCGGCATGCAACTCCAGAAGGAGCACGCGGTTGAGCTTGAGCTGCGCGCTGAAGCCCAGCATTGCCCGGGCCGAGGCCGCCACCACCTCGCGCTCGGCGGAAGAGAGGCCCTGGATTCGCCTGAGCCGTTCCGACAGCGAGTCCAGGTGCGGCGTCAGCAGGACGTTCACGGGGCGCGCGAGCCATCCCTCCGGAGGGACTTCGGCGGCCATCGACGCTTCCTCGTGGACCATGGAGGGGCTCCCTGGGGGGGACCGAAGCGGGGCAACGGGGGAAGACCCTCCGGCACGGGGCACGGCGCCGGAGGGGTGCTTCAGACGGACGGAAGACGTCCGGGACGGCTCAACAGCAGAACGCGGTGGTGGACGCGGTGCAGCTGCTGCAGCCTGTGTCCGCCACCAGGTTGGACTCCGTGAGCGCCTTCTCCGTGCTCGTACCTCCGACGAACACCGGGCCCGCCGGGTTCGTCATCCCATGGGACTCCTCATCACCGGACAGCCAGCCCTGCACCACATCCTGGACCGAGGCCTGCTTCGTCATGAGTGTTCTCCCGCGCGGCCGCGCGGACATGGCGAGGGGTGCCATGCGCGCCGGACGCAGAGCGGACGTGAACACAGACACGCCCTGCAATGCCAGACGCAACAGGTCAACGCCAGACACCCCGCAAGGGTTTGTATCCATACGCCACAAGTCCACCGGGGCGCGAACGGGACATAAGGGATTGCCACCACGAAACAGCGGGTCCCTGTCCTCGGGGGCGAGGAGACCGTGGACCCGGCGACATGTCATCCCGGGAGTCGGAGCGTGAGCCCGCCACGCGACACCGTGCCCCCTTGAACGCCGAGGGCCAGACAGCCAGCCCCCTGTCCGCTCTTTCCGCGTCGGCGGTGACGTCTAGGATGTCCGGGAGGTGGTGAACGTGGAGCGACCCATGCCCCTTCTGGATGATCCGCTGGTCTTCAACGGGATGGACGGTGTCACCGGGCAGTACCTGGTGCCGCCCGTCGCGTTGCCGGCGGCCGCGGAGGTGGCGGAACCCCGGGGCGAGGCCGCGTACTACGAGGCGTGGAGGAAGTGGCTCGAGTTCCACGCCATCGGCGTCCGCTTCGGCCTTCCTTTCGACGCGCCGCCGGAGGACTACACCCAATGCGGCTGGGGCGTGGTGTTCCCTGCGTCCATGTCCGAGGACATTCGCAAGAGCCTGGAGCCGCTCATCGCCCACCGGCGCGCGCGTGTAGAGGCCGAGCGGTTCCACGTCCTCACCTACCAGGCCGGTGAGACGGCGCATCAGTTCCTGGAGCGGCACGGAGCGCCCATCGGCGACGTGGAGCCTGGCGTGGTGCCCTACTACCTCCTGCTCGTGGGCGGGCCTGACGTCATCCCCTTCGACGTGCAGCACTCGCTCTCGCTGTCGTACGCCGTGGGCCGGCTCTCCTTCGACACGCCCGAGGAGTACGCGCGCTACGCGGACAGCGTGGTGGCGTATGAGACCGGCGCGTCCGTGCCCAACCACCGGCAGGTGAGCTGGTGGGGACCCAAGCACCCGGGGGACCGCTCCACCGAGCTCAGCGCGGACAACCTCGTCGCGCCGCTGGCCCGCGGCGCGCCGCTGGATCAGCCGCCCCAGCCGGGAAAGGCGGTCGCCGCGAAGGTCCGCTTCACCAGCCGCGACGCCCTCGAGGACGACGCGACCCGGGAGTGGCTGCTCGCCGCGCTCCATGGCCGCGAGGCGCGTCCGGCCGTGCTCTTCACCGCGTCCCATGGGGTGGGCTTCAAGGCGGGTGATCCGCTCCAGCTCGCGAAACAGGGCGCCCTGCTGAGTCAGGACTGGGCTGGCTTTGGCGCGATGGCGCCCGCGCACTACGTGGCGGCGTCGGACATCCAGGACGACGCGCGGCTCCACGGCCTGGTGGCCTTCTTCTTCGCCTGCTTCGGCATGGGCACGCCCGAGCGCGACGAGTTCCCACTCATTGCCGATCGCAGCGGCAACGCGCTCGCGAGCGCGCCGTTCATCGCGGCCCTGCCGCGGCGGATGCTGGCCCACCCCAATGGGGGCGCGCTGGCGGTGATTGGCCACGTGGAGCGGGCCTGGGGCTTCTCCATCAAGCCCTTGCAGATGACCCAGACCACCATCCACCCCTTCAAGAACACGCTCTGGAAGATCATGGCGGGCATGCCGGTGGGCCACGCGCTGCGAGACTTCCGCGACCGGTTCTCCGCCGCCAACAACATCCTGCTGACGCACCTGGATGCGAACACGTCCAACGGCAAGCTCGCGCCGCGCGAGCTGCTGCACCGGTGGATCGAACGCAACGACGCGCGCAACTACGTGGTGCTCGGCGATCCCGCCGTGAGCATCCGTCACACCGAACTGCAGGCGCTTCCCTGAAAGGAGCATCGACCGATGCGAACGCTCATTCTCAGTGATCTCCACCTGGGCAACGGAGGCCCCTACGACATCTTCGCGGGCGCCGCGGAGCTGCCCGCCCTCTTCGACTCCTTCACCCGCACGCCCACCCACGTCGTCCTCAACGGGGACAGCTTCGACTTCCTGCTCAACGACGACCCGCTGACGATGGATCCCCAGCGGACGCTGGCGCAGGCGCGCGCGTTGGTGACCTCCGCGGCGACCGCGCCCGCGTTGAAGGCGCTCGGGCGGGTGCTGGCCGCCGGGGGCCGAGCGACGATGGTGGTGGGCAACCACGACCTGGAGCTGGCGCTGCCGGATGTCCAGGAGGTGATCCGCTCCGCGCTGGACCAGCCCCGGGACGTGGCCTCACGGCTGGAGTTCCGGGACGGCACCGCGCCCCTTCACCTGGACGTCGGCGGGTCGCGCGTGCTCGTCACGCACGGCGAGCACACCGACGTGGCGAACCGCATCGACTACGACGCGCTCCTGTCTCCGGAGCGGGCGAACCGCTTCCGCTATCCGCCGGGCTCGGTGCTGGTGAAGACGCTGCTCAACCCGCTCAAGCACCAGCACCGCATGCGGTACATGGACCTGCTCAAGCCGGACTTCGAGGGCGCGGTGATGGTGGCGCTCGGCGTGAAACCGGATGCGCTCAAGGTCCTGTTCACGACCGGGACGCTCACGCTCATCCGGCGCCTGATGGAGAACCGGGGCCTTGCGCCGGCCTTCGCGCTCGAACCGATGGACGTGGTGGGCGGTTCGGACGCGGACTTGCACCTGGCGCGCAGCCTGGCGCGGGTGGACCTGAAGGATGACGAAGTGGACGCGCTGCTGTCGGTGCTCGACCCGGAGAAGCTCAGCGCCTTCGACAATCCGGAGGCCCTGGGCCGCGCTCGGTTGAAGCTGGCCAAGGCGGGCTTCGCGGTCTACGCACGCCTGCACCGCGCGGTCGCGGGCAGGAGCGGCACGGACTACTTCGCGCTGGAGCCCGGCAAGGACGAGCTCGCGGAGACCGCGCGCCTGGGCAAGAAGTACAACCCGCACGCGGTGGTGATGGGCCACACGCACGCGGCCCGCTGGCACGAGGGCAATGGTCCCCTCTACGCCAACACGGGCACGTGGATCTACCTCCTGCGGCTCCCCGCCCCGGAGTCCTCCGACCATGAGTGGGGAGAATACCTGGCGGAGCTCCAGGCCAACCCGTCGCTCGACTCCGCGAAGCAGAATCACGTGAAGCTGGAGCAGCGCTTCACCTTCGTGGAGGTGGAGCCGCGGGCCTCCAAGCAGGGCGCGACCCTGCGGCTGGCGCAGTGGACGGCACAGGGCCCGAAGACACTGCGCAGCGCGGACCTGCCGGCCGGGATTTGAGGTCCGCGCTCACCGGGCCGGCTGAGGACGGTCCGCCACGGCGGACAGCACGCCGTGCAGCACTGCCAGCACGACGGCCACACCGAGCATGTAGGGGGCGACGAACTGGAGCCCCCACCGCTCCGCGATGATGCCCGCGAGGCTCGGCAGGGCCGCCACGCCCGCAGTTGCAGCGCTGACCTGGAAGCCCACGGCATGCGCGGAGACATCCAGCCCCACGCGGCGCGGCGTCTCCGACATCAGGGCCGGGAAGATGGGCGCCAGCGCGAGCCCCAGCAGCGAGAGCCCCAGCGCGGGCGGCACGGCGGGGATGGCGAACAGGCTCGTGCCCACCACGGCCAGCACGGTACTTGCGCGCAGCATCCGGACCGGTCCGATGTGCTCGACGACGAAGCCGGAGAGGACGCGGCCCACCAGCAGGCTGCCCCAGTAGAGGCTCACGCAGGTGCCCGCCGCGGCGGTGTGCAGGCCGCGGCCTTCGGTGAGCACCGTGAAGCTCCACTGGCCGGCCGTCACCTCCACGCCTGTGTAGAAGAAGAACGTGAAGATCTGCAGCCACACCCGGGGCCGGCGCACGGCCTCCGTCGCGGGCGCGGCGGTTACCTCCGCTCGCGGCTGCTCCCCCGGCGCGCCCGTCGGCGTGTCCCACAGCCGGCGCATCACCAGGAACATCAGGGCCAACGTCCCCAGTACCACCGCGAGCACGGCATAGCCGGTGCGCCATTGCGCCCCCCGCGTGAGCAGCGCGGTCATGAGCACCGGTCCCAGCGCGGCACCCACGCTATAGGCCGCATGCAACCAGGCCATGTGCTTGGGCCCGAAGTTCTGGGCCGCGTAGTTGTTGAGCGCGGAGTCGATGGCCCCCGATCCGAAGCCGATGAAGCACGCGGCGGCCAGGAACAGCCCGAACAGGGGCACCGTGGAGTATCCCGTGAGCCCCAGCGCCACCGAACCGGTGCTCAGCGCCAGCAACAGCCCCAGGTTCATGGCCCGCATCAGCCGGCCCGCGAGCAAACCCGAAATGAAATACGTGACCGCCGCCGTCCCGAGGATGGCGCCCATCGCCGCCTGCGACAGGCCGAACGTGGTGCGGAGCGACGGCCACGCGACGCCCAGCACCGCGTCCGGCAGCCCCAGGCTGATGAACGCCAGGTAGGCAAGCGTGAGAAGCGCGGGACGCGGGCGGGGCACGGGCGAAGAATGGCTCACGCGGCGCACCGTAGATCGCGGCCACGCATCCCGTGGGGACAACACGGTCACGCTCCCCCTTTCGGGCCTTGACCTTGACACTGGTGTCAGGCCCGAAGCTCTCGGCCATGAAGTCTTCGAGGATGAGAAGGAAAGAACCCGACCGGGACGCCCCTCCGGCGGCGCACCGTGAAAACCTGTCCGACTGTCGGACAAGTTGGAATCCGCGTGGCAGGGCAGCGCCCCCTCCAGCCGAGTCGCAGCAGCCTGTCCGACTGTCGGACAGGCTGGGACCTGCATGGCTGGGAGGCCCCACTCCGTCGGGTCCGCGAGGTTCGCGAAAACCTGTCCGACAGCCGGACAGCTTCGGCGCCTCAGGTGGGGAAGCTCGCGCTTCGGCCAGACCGCACGGACCTGTCCGACCAGCGGACAGCTTTGAATCGCCACGACAGGGGCGCCCCCGCCCCACCCGCGCAGGGGAAGCCTGTCCGACTGTCGGACAGGCTTTGAACGCCCCGGGCCGGAGGCGTGCCTCATGGATGTTGGGGGACCTGACATCCCGATTCAGGAGAACAGGATGAACATCGGTGAACTTGCCCGGCGCACGGGCAGCAGCGCGCGCTCCATCCGCCATTACGACAAGGCCGGGCTCCTCTCCTCGTACCGACGCGACAACGGCTACCGCGACTTCGACGAGGTGGCCGTCCCCCAGGTCCTCCAGGTGGCCCGGATGATCCGCCTGGGCTTCTCCCTGGAGGAGATCGCCACCTTCCCGCCCTGCATGCTCCGGCAGGTCACGGATACCATCTGCCCGGACGCGCTCGCCGCCCACCGGGAGCGCCTGGCGGAGGTGGAGCGGCAGCTGTTCGACCTCGCCCGTGTGCGTGAGCGGCTCCTCGCCGTGATTCCCCCCAACGAACGAGTCCCCCATGAACCGTCGTGATGCGATGAAGACCGCCCTGCTGGGCACAACCGTGCTGTCAGGACCTGGCCTCGCGGCCATGCCCTCGAAGGCGCCACGCAGGTCCAGGACGTTCCTCCTGGTCCATGGTGCCTGGCACAACGCCCTGCACTGGACGCGCGTCGTGGAAGCGCTCTCGTCGAAGGGACATCAGGTCGTGGCCATCGACCTGCCCGGCCACGGCCTCAACGCGCGCTTCCCCGCGTCCTATCTCACGGGCGACGCGGCTCGCTTCACGGTGGAGCGCTCGCCCCAGGCGGACATCACGTTGGACGCGTGCGCGGACGCCGTGGTCGCGGCGCTGGAGAAGCTCCAGGGCGGCGACAGGCCCGTGCTCGTGGGGCACAGCGCGGGCGGCACCGTCATCACCCGCGCGGCGGAGAAAGCCCCGCACCTCATCGGGCGGCTGGTGTACCTGAGCGCCTTCGTCCCGCTGCGCCTCCAGAGCGCCAGCGCATACGGCGCCCTGCCCGAGGCCCGAAGCCCCTACGGACAGGGATTCTTCGTCGGTGACGCCGCGAAGCTCGGCGCGGTGCGGATCAATCCTCGCCGAGACGCGGCGTACCGAGAAGCCCTGCGCGCGGGCTTCTACCACGACGTGGAGGAAGCAGCCTTCCTGCCCTTCGCGCTCACCCTCACGCCCGACCTCCCGCTGTCGCTGTGGACGGACAAGGTCGGCGCCACGAAGGAGCGTTGGGGCCGCGTCCCACGCAGCTACATGCGCTGCACCCAGGACCGCGCCCTGGTCCCCGCGCTCCAGGACCTGATGATCCGCGAGGCGGACGCCTTCACGCCCGGCAACGTGTTCACCGTGGACACGCTGGATGCGTCGCACTCGCCCTTCGCGTCCCAGCCCCAGAAACTCGCCGCGCTGCTGGACGGATTGCGCTGAAGCCTCGCTTCCCTCAGAACACGGACAGGCCGGTCAGCGTGGTGAAGCGGTCCAGCGCCTCCACGCCTGCAACCGAGTTGCCCCGCGCATCCAGCCCGGGGCTCCATACGCACAGGCCGCAGCGGTTGGGGATGACGGCGATGATGCCGCCACCCACGCCGCTCTTGCCTGGCAAGCCCACGCGATAGGCGAACTCTCCCGCCGCGTCGTACGTGCCGCAGGTGAGCATCACCGCGTTGACCTGCTTCGCCTGACTGCGCGTGAGCAGCCGCGACCCGTCCGCGCGCTGACCGTGCCGGGCGAGGAAGCCACAGGCCTGCGCCAGATCCGCGCAGCTCATCGCGAGCGAGCACTGCCAGAAGTAGTGCTCCAGCACCTCCGGGACAGCGCCCTCCATGTTGCCGTAGCTCGCCATGAAGTGGGCCAGCGCGCGGTTGCGGTGGCCGTGCTCCGCCTCCGATGCGGCGATGACCGGATCGAAGTCCACCGACGGATTGCCGCTCTCCGCCCGAAGGAAGTCGCGCAGCGTGCCTCGCGCATCGCCGGTGAGGCGCTGGAGGCGATCCGTGATGACCAGCGCGCCCGCGTTGATGAACGGATTGCGTGGGATGCCCTGCTCGTACTCCAACTGCACCAGCGAGTTGAACGGGTTGCCCGAGGGCTCCTTGCCCACGCGCCGCCACAGCGCGTCCCCATCCCGCGCCAGCGTGAGCGCCAAGGTGAACACCTTGGAGATGCTCTGGATGGAGAACGGCTCGCGCCAGTCCCCCACGCCGTACACGTCCCCCTCCACCGTCGCGAGCGCCATGCCGAAACGGCGCGGGTCCACCGCCGCCAGCGCCGGGATGTACGACGCCACGCGGCCGTGCCCCACCACCGGCCGCACCGCGTCCCAGACCTCCGCCAACACCGCCTGGTAGTCCATGCGCCGCCATCCTCGTCTGGAATGGTCGAGGAGGCTTTCAGAATCTCCGTGCCATGGTGTCTGCTGGGGCATGCGCCTGTTTTCGACCACGTTCGTGGCCCTCGCCCTCCTGGGCACCCTCCCCACCGCCTGCTGCTCCAACTCGAATTCGTCCACCAATGCCTGTCACATCCCGGACGAAACGCCGACGGACCCGGGCTCGGTCCAGGTGACCCAGCTCGGCTCCGGGGAGCTCAACGCCGCAGGCCAGACCTGGCCCTACCAGCTGCTCAAGCTGGAGGTGCCCGGTCGCGCCGCCACCTACGCGCAGTGGTTCCCACCCCGGAAGCCCGGCGTGTCGCCCACGGTGGTGCTCACCAGGCCCTATGACGGCATCGCCTGGACCGGAGAGGCCGTGGACGCGAAGTGGGCCGCGCGTGGCGCCGGCATCCACCCGGATGACAGCGAGCCGCACTACGGGCCGGGCTCCTCTCCCATCGCGTTCACGCCCACCACGCCGGAGCTCATCGCGGGCGAGTCCTTCATCTACCTGTTCCATGACTTCGGCGTGCTCGCGGTCTTCGGCCGCTTCTACGCGGGCGGAGACCTGCGGAACGACCGCGAGGACATGAACGCGGGCATGCGCTTCCTCGCCCAGGCCGGCAACGTGGACACGAAGCGCATTGGCATCTTCGGCGGCTCCTGGGGCGGCTATGAGGCGCTCTACGCGGCCGCGGATGCCCCCGCCTCGGTGGTGCCCTCCGTGGGCGTCGCCCTGTCCCCGCTGTCCGACTTCGCGGCGGAGGTGGACTATGTGAGCCGCCAAGTCCCCGCTCGCGTGAGCGACCCGGCGATGCGCTCGCGCTACCAGCAGTTCTTCGAGCCCTACTTCCGCCGCATCTACGCCACCACCGGCGGGGACCCCGTCACGCCAGGCACGGACTATGCGCGCTGGACCGCCGGGCACCTGGCCAGCACCGTCCAGACGCCGTTCCTCATCCTCCACGACGACTGGGACACGCTCATCCCCGTGGAGCACACGCGCGCGCTCGTCGCCCAGGCACCGCAGCGCTTCACGCCCATGTACCTCCAGAACCTCGCCACCGTGGACTGGAACATCCTGCCGCCGGACCACGGACCGCTGCTCACCCAGCACGGCAGCGTCGTCCTGACGCTGAGCCTGGGGCATCTCCTCGTGTCGCTCGGCGCGGCGGCGCAACCGCTCTATGTCCCCCACGCCCAGGGCACCGTCCGCGCGTGGCTGCAAGGGGTGCACGCCGCACAGGCGCAGGGCCGCGACGTCAGCGACGTCGCGCCCCGCCTGGTGGAGATCACCGACCCGCGCGTGGTGATGCTGGAGGCATCTCTTGGGACCCTTCAGCCGGGCGCCGCCTTCATCGCCCAGGAGATCAACGCCGTCTGGGGCACGACCTTCACCGACGCCAACGTGCGCTCGGCGCTTGGCCCCGGCCTGCCCACGCCGTGAGTCAGCGCCCGCCCGCCCGCCTCCCCCTCGCACCGGGAAAAATGCCGGCGTGTCGATCCGCGCCCGGCCCATTCGTCGCGGATTCAGACAGGGCAATTGGACTGACTGAAAGGGACGGATGCGACCATGGAATTGACTGTGACGGAGTTCGTGACGCTGGACGGAGTGATGCAGTCCCCAGGGGGCCCGGGGGAGGACCCGAGCGGCGGCTTCACCCATGGAGGCTGGGTGCAACCCCATGGCGGCCCGGAGCTGGGCGCGCACGTCGTCGACATCTTCTCCCGAGCGGACGCGTTCCTGCTCGGGCGCGGGACGTACGAAATCTTCGCCGGCTACTGGCCACGCATGACGGCACCGGACGACCTCATCGCCCGGCCGCTCAACACGCTGCCCAAGTACGTGGCGTCCACCACGCTGCGCCGTGTGGACTGGGCGAACTCGACCTTGTTGGAGGGAGACACGGTGGAGGCGGTGCGCCGCCTCAAGTCCTCGCCCGGCCGCGAGCTGCAGGTGCATGGCAGCTGCGGCCTGCTGCAGACCCTGCTGAGGCATGACCTGGTGGACGTGCTGCATCTGCACGTCATCCCCGTGACGCTGGGCAGCGGCCGGCGCCTCTTTGGACCGGGAACGCAGCCCCGCACGCTCCAGCTCGCCGCGTCGCGGATCACCCCCAAGGGGGTGGCGCTGCTCACCTACCGGCGCGGCGGGCCCCTGCGGACCGGCACCATCGGCCAGCCTGAGTGAGGCATCTCGCAGTCGAGCGTCAGCGCAGGCCCGCGAGCTTCGCCAGCTCGCGGGCCATGGCGCGCAGCTCCTCCGCGCCCGCCGCGTTCGGGCTCACGTCGAACACCACCTCGTAGCCCAGCCCCGCCTGGTTGATGGACTCCGAGCGCGGGATGCGGGCCTTCAACACCGGCACCGTCACGTCCTTCAGCGCCTCCTCCATCGCCACGTTGGTCGCGGGCGTGCGCCGATCCCACAGGTTCACCGCGGCCACCAACTGGCCGCCCTCCTCGCGCACGTCGCGCCACGCGGTTTCAATCTCGCCCAGGCCCTGCAGCGCGAACGCGCCCGTAGGCACCGGCGCCACCACCACGTCCGCGCACGCCAGCACGGCCTCCGTGAACGCGCCGATGCTCGGCGGCGTGTCCACGACGATGACGTCCGGCGCCCACGACAGCGTCTTCAGCGCGCGCGGAATCGCCTGGAGCCGGTGCCCCCAGCCGAACAGCTCGCGCTCCAGCGCCGCCATGCGCGGCGCCCCCGGCGCGATGAACAACCCCTGACGCTTGGGGGACGCCACGATGATCTCATCCAGCTTGTGCTTCGGCCGGGGCCCGAAGGCGTCCGCCACGCACGGCCCGTCGCGCGTCTCCAGCCCCAGCACCAGCGACGCGTGCGCCTGCGGATCCAGGTCCAACAGCAGCACCCGGCGGCCCGCGTCCGCCAGCGCCGCCGCCACATGCGAACACAGCGTCGTCTTCCCGACGCCTCCCTTGATGGTGCAGAACGCGATGACCGGCATGGCCCCGGATGTACCAGGAATCCCCCACGCCCTGGGCCGCTCCGGATTGGAACGCCCGCCCCATCCGGAGCGCGCCAGAATGGAGCGGCCTGCCGCCCCCTCCCCCGCTGGCCCAATGATTCCAGCACCTTGGCGCTGGCACCGGACGTGCTCTGTCCCCCTCACGTGTCAGGGCGCCCCCAGCGGGCGCCGGAGCATCCGGAGACTCACCATGGAAATCCGCTTCTTTGGCGTTCGGGGCAGCATCGCGGTGTCGGGGTCGCGCATCGGCGGCAACACGGCGTGCGTGGAGGTGACGAGCCAGGGCGAGCGGCTGATCCTCGACGCGGGCACGGGCATCCGGACGCTGGGCGAGGTCATGATGCGCGAGGGCGCGCCGCAGAAGGCGACCCTGTTCTTCTCGCACCTGCACTGGGACCACGTGCAGGGCTTCCCCTTCTTCACGCCCGCGTACCTGCCTACCACGTCGCTGACGATGTACGGCCCCGGCGCGAATGGTGCCCAGGCGCTGGAGTCCACGCTGTCGCAGCAGATGCGCCCGCCGCAGTTCCCGGTGCCGCTGTCCACCATGCGCTCGAAGATGGGCTTCGGGTCCGCGCTGCACGGCCGCACCGTGGAGGTGGGCCCCTTCAAGGTGACCCCCATCGACGTGCCACACCCGGACGGCTGTATGGCGTACCGGGTCGAGGCGGACGGCCACTCCTTCGTGTACGCCACGGACGTGGAGCTGCCGGAGCGCCTCACCTCCGACGTGGCCCGTCACTTCGAGGGCGCGGACGCGCTGTGCCTGGACGCGCAGTACACGCCCGACGAGTACGAGGGCCGGAAGGGCATGTCCAAGAAGGGCTGGGGCCACTCGACGATGATGGACGCGGCCAAGGTGGCCAAGGACCTGCACGCCGGCCGCCTCTTCCTCTTCCACCACGATCCGTCCCATGCGGACGAGCTGCTGGAGGACATGGCACAGGAGGCGCGCGGCCTGTTCCCCTTCACCGAGCCCGCGCGCGAAGGCCAGCGCATGCTCCTGGGCCGCGCGGCGGGCGCATGAGCGCCGCGAGCCCGGAGCCCCGCGCTGCTACAGTGCCGCCAGCGCCCTTCTCACTTCCGCCGCTGCCCACCGCCATGCCCTCGTCCCCGCCGGATGTGTCCCAGGTGCTGCTTCCCCTCGGCGGCCTCGTCGGGCGCGAGGTGGACCTGGACGCCTTCCTCCAGACGCTCGTGGACCGCATCGCCATCACGCTGCAGGCGGACCGCGGCACGCTGTGGCTGTTGGATCCGGTGCGCCGCGAGCTCTTCAGCCGCGCCGCGCACCTGCCGGAGGTCGCGCAGATCCGCGTGAAGCTGGGCCAGGGCGTGGCGGGCTCCGTGGCGGAGACCGGCGTGCCCGTGCACGTGCCGGATCCGCGCGGCGAGCGCCGCTTCTTCGCGGACATCGACCGGATGACCGGCTACCGCACCGTCAGCCTGGCCGCGGTGCCGCTGCGCGACGCGGGGGGCGCCGTGTACGGCGTGCTCCAGGTGCTCAACCGCCTGGGCGGTGGCCCCTTCACGGAGGAGGACACCCAGAAGCTCACCGACATCGCGGCCCAGGTGAGCACCGCGCTCCAGTCCACCAGCCTCTACCAGGAGCTCCAGCGCGCGAAGGATCAGCCGCAGGCCCCGGTGGGTTACTTCTTCAACCGCATCATCGGCGAGGCCCCGCCCCTCAAGGCCCTCTACCGCCTGGTGCAGAAGGCCGCGCCCACGGACGCCACGGTGCTGCTGCGCGGCGAGAGCGGCTGCGGCAAGGAGCTCTTCGCGCGCGCCATCCACGTCAACGGCCCGCGGCGCGACAAGCCCTTCGTGAAGGTGGACTGCGCGGCCCTGCCCGCCGCCCTCATCGAGAACGAGCTCTTCGGCCACGAGAAGGGCGCCTTCACCGGCGCCGACCACCGCGTGCCCGGCAAGTTCGAGGCGGCCGACGGCGGCACCGTCTTCATCGACGAGTTGGGAGAGCTGCCCCAGGCCGTGCAGGGCAAGCTCTTGCGCGTGCTGCAGGACCGCGAGTTCGAACGCGTGGGCGGCACGCAGGCCGTCAAGGTGGACGTGCGCATCGTCGCGGCCACCCACCGCGACCTGCCCCGCATGGTGGCCGAGGGCAGGTTCCGCGAGGACCTCTACTACCGCATCAAGGTCGTGGAGCTGCTGCTGCCCCCGCTGCGCGAGCGCGGCGCGGAGGACATCGAACGGCTCGCCCGCCACTTCGTCGCCACCGCCGCGAAGCGCCACCGCCTGCCTGTGCCCCGCCTCAGCGCCGCCGCGCTCGAGCGACTCAAGCGCTACCGCTGGCCCGGCAACGTGCGCGAACTGGAGAACTGCATCGAAAGCGCGGTGGTGCTGTCCGAGGGCGAGATCCTCGAGGAGCACCTGCCCCTGCCCTCCCTGGACAAGGCACTCCCGTCCCCCCCGATGCAGCCGCCCGCGCCCGCGCCGGACGCGCCGCTCCTCTTGCCGCTGGCGGAGGTGGAGCGCCGCCACATCCTGCGCGTGCTGGAGGCCGTGAAGGGCAACCGCACCGCGGCGGCGCGCGCGCTGGAGATCGGCCGCAACACGCTCGCCCGCAAGCTCAAGGAGTACGGCCTGGCGGACGAGGGCTGAGCTCCGGCCCATCCTCCGGCTCCGAGCCCTGTCCCCCAGCGGGCGGCCACCCGGGAGCTGCCCTGCCCGTGGGTGCCCTTCGGCGGCCATGGGGGGCACCTCTGACCAGGGCCGTTGTGCGTACCGCGAGGGCCGGACATGTGCCCGTTCGGAGGGGGAAGGAGCACGTCATGGCGGAAGTCCTGGATGTTCCGGCGAGCAGGGAGCCCACGGTGCGACCGGAGCCCCACACCGGAAGAATCGTCGTCATCTCCGTGGTGGCCGCGCTGGGCGGCTTCCTCTTCGGCTTCGACACCTCCGTCATCAACGGCACCGTGAGCGCGCTGAGGACGGAGTTCGCCGCGAGCCAGCTCGCCCTGGGCCTCTCGGTGTCCTCGGCGCTCATCGGCTCCGCCGCGGGCGCGTTCGCCGCGGGCCACATCGCGGACCGCTATGGCCGGCGGCGCACCATGATGGTCGCGGCGGCCATGTTCACCATCAGCGCGATCGGCTCCGGCTTCGCGTTCTCGCTCTGGGACCTGAGCTTCTGGCGACTGGTGGGCGGCCTGGGCGTAGGCTCCGCCAGCGTCGTGGCGCCCGCGTACATCGCGGAGATCGCTCCCGCTCACCTGCGCGGCCGCCTGGCGTCCCTGCAGCAGCTGGCCATCGTGATCGGCATCTTCATGGCGCTGTTGGGGGACTTCGCCATCGCGCGCACCGCGGGCTCGGCCAGCAACCCCGGCTGGCTGGACATCACCGCGTGGCGGTGGATGTTCTTCAGCGGCCTTCCGCCCGCCATCCTCTACGGCATGGGCGCGCTCTTCATCCCGGAGTCCCCGCGCTTCCTCGTGGCGAGGGGGCGCGAACAGGAGGCCCTGGACGTGCTGCGCGGCACCGAGGGGGACACCGCGCCATCCAAGGTCGTGGAGATCCGCCAGTCGCTGCGCACCCACTACACGCCGCACCTGTCGGACCTGAAGGGCGGCCGCTTCGGCTTCCTGCCCATCGTGTGGATCGGCATCGTGCTCGCGATGCTCCAGCAGTTCGTGGGCATCAACGTCATCTTCTACTACTCCAGCGCCCTCTGGCAGGCGGTGGGCTTCTCCGAACAGAACTCGCTGGCCATCACCGTCATCACCAGCGTCACCAACATCCTCACCACGCTCGTGGCCATCGCGTTCGTGGACAAGGTGGGCAGAAAGCCCCTGCTCATCGTCGGCTCCGTGGGCATGGCGCTCACGCTGGGCCTGCTCACGTACCTCTTCGGCAGCGCGCCGCTGGACGCCGCAGGCAAGCCCGTGCTGCAGGGCGCGGCCGGCACCACCGCGCTCATCGCCGCCAACCTCTACGTCGTCTTCTTCGGCTTCTCGTGGGGCCCCGTCGTCTGGGTGCTCCTGGGCGAGATGTTCCCCAACCGCATCCGCGCGCTCGCGCTGTCCATCGCGGCCATGGCGCAGTGGCTGGCCAACTTCCTCGTGTCCGCCACGTTCCCGTCGCTGCAGGCCCTCGGGTTGGGCTGGGCCTACGGCCTGTATGCCGCGGCCGCCGTGTTCTCCGTCTTCTTCGCCGCGAAGTTCATCCGCGAGACGAAGGGTCGCGAGCTGGAACAGATGTAGCCCCGTGAGGCAGGGACGCGGCCAGAAGGTCCGTACACCCGTACGGGCTTTCTGCACTTTTACGCACCGGCTGGGTGATAAAACACCTGATCCATTTGACACCTGGGGCTACGGGCTTTCAGCATCTCCTTCATGCTGAAAATTCCCCCCCGGCTCCCCCGATTCGCGAGCGTTGTGCTCGCTTCGCTGCTCCTCACCCTGACAGCCTGTCCCGGCGACGATGGCCCGGACGACGGCGGCACGAACGTCACGGACGGTGGCAACACCGACGGTGGCGGCCCCGACGGTGGCGACACCCAGCCCGACGGTGGCTCGTACGATCCGGGCCCCAAGGTCTGTGGCGACGGCAAGGTCCAGAAGGGCGAGGCCTGTGACGACGCCAACACCGTGAGCGGTGACGGCTGCAAGAACGACTGCACGGAGGTGGAGATCGGCTTCGAGTGTCCCGTCTCGGGCCGGCCCTGCGTCGTGGCGGCGGCGTGCGGCAACGGCATCGTGGAGAATGGCGAGGCGTGCGACGACCGCAACAAGGAGTCCAACGACGGCTGCAAGGCGGACTGCTCCGCCGTGGAGACCGGCTGGACCTGCCCCTTCCAGGGCCAGCGCTGCCGCGCGGCCCAGTGCGGTGACGGCATCATCGCCGGCGAGGAGGAGTGCGAGGACGGCAACACCGCCAAGGGCGACGGCTGCAGCGACACCTGCCGCCTGGAGCAGGGCTACAAGTGCGACACCATTGGCCAGCCGTGCACGAAGACGGTCTGCGGCGACGGCAAGCGGGAAGGCACCGAGCAGTGCGACGACGGCAACCACGACATGGGCGATGGCTGCTCGCCGCTGTGCGTGCTGGAGCCCAAGTGCAAGAACGGCACGTGCGAGTCCCGCTGCGGCGACGGCGTCATCCTGCCGGGTGACACCACGGAGGAGTGCGACGACGGCAACACCCGCTCCAACGACGGCTGCTCCTCCACGTGCAAGCTGGAGGAGGGCTTCGCCTGCGTCCGCATCACGGAGTCCCCGCCGAGCGCCGTGGAGATCCCCGTCGTCTACCGCGACTTCTGCGGCAAGAACAACGGCGGCTGCAAGTCCCCCGCGACCCCGCACCCGGACTTCGAGGACGCCAACGGCGCGGAGCAGGGCATCGTCGGTCCGAAGTTCGGCCCGCTGGGCACGGACGGCAAGCCCATCTACGCCAAGGGCGCCGGCTCGGCCGTCACCCACGGCCAGACCGCCTTCGACCAGTGGTACCGCGACACGCCGGGCGTCAACGTGACGGAGGTCAGCACGCTGAAGCTCAACAAGCAGGGCGACGGCTCCTACGTGTTCAACAACCAGACCTTCTTCCCGCTCGACAACAGCGGCTGGGTCGGCCAGGGCAAGGAGAACCGCCTCAACGACGGCAGCGGCACCCCGCGCAACTTCAGCTTCACCAGCGAGGTCCGCTACTGGTTCGAGTTCAAGGGCAACGAGGTCCTGACGTTCCTGGGTGACGACGACGTCTGGGTGTTCATCAACGGCAAGCTCGCCCTGGACCTGGGCGGCGTGCACGGCGCCACCTCCGGCACCGTGGCCCTGTCGGACGCGGCCACCGTCTCCGGCCTGGGCCTGGTGAAGGGCAAGATCTACGAGGTCGTCGTGTTCCAGGCGGAGCGCCACACGTCCGCGTCCTCGTACAAGCTGACCCTGAACAACTTCGAGACCCAGCGCACCGAGTGCAAGTCCACCTGCGGCAACGGCCAGGTCGACCCGGGCGAGCAGTGCGACAACGGCAACGCCAACGGCCCGGGCTACGGCAAGTGCAGCCTCACCTGCATCTGGAACCCCCGCTGCGGTGACGGCATCACCCAGTACGAGTACGGCGAGACGTGCGACGACGGCAACACCAACAACACCGACGGCTGCCCCAACAACTGCCAGATCGATCCGGGGTAGTCGTCGCGCCGTCCTCGGCTCCGGCGCCCTCTCCGGCCGGAGCCGCCCGCCTGGACCTCACAGGGCCCGGGCGAGCATGAGCACGGCGGCCAGGGACAGCGCCCCGGCCGCCGCGAAGTGCCTCCAGGCCCGGCGGGACAACACCCCGCCGGTGCCCAGGGCCTCCTCTCCCAGCACCACCAGCGCCGGACGCCCGCCGCGCCCGCGCAGCACGTAGGTTCCGTCGCGGGAGCCGCGCTGGAGCTCCCCCACAACGAGGCACGCCGCCCCCGGGATGCCCACGCGCTCCCAGGACAGCGCCTGCGTGGACCCGCCCAGGAGCTCCGCCTGCGTCAGTCCGGGCGGCGCCGCGCACCGGCGCACCTCCGCCCGCGCCAGCAGCGCGGACGGCGCGAAGCCCACCGCCGCGCGCGTGCGCTCCCCCTTCAACAGCAGGACCGGCGAGTACGCCCTCTCCCGCGACAGGAGCGGCCCCGTCCGCCCATGGGCCCCCACCGCGTGCACCGCCGCGTCGTAGAAGGCGCAGGGCACGCCGCCCGGCGACATCAGCGTCTCCACGGACTCCAGCCGGCCCCGGTACACGCCGAAGCCCGGAGGCCGTCCCGCGCGCAGGGCCTCCACCGCCTCGTCCAGGGGCATGGGCGCGGCGCCGCGCAGCGCATCCGCCCGCAGGCGCACCCGGGCTCCCCGGGCGGACACCCCCGCGGCCAGCACCAGCAGCAGCCCGCCCACCGCCTTCACCAGCACGTCCGGGGACACGGGCACCAGCGGCCTTCCGCGCATCCATGGCACGAAGAGCACCAGCCCCAGGGCCAGCGCCCCGAAGCCCGCGAGCATCCACCGGGGCCGCGCGCCCGTGGACGTCCGCCCCAGGGCGAAGGTCGCCCAGAGCAGCAGGGCCAGTCCCAGACCGCAGAGCGGCAGCAGGAGCACGCGCCCCAGGTCCAGGTCCACGCCCATGCGCCACCCCCGCCCGCGTGCCGGACAGCCCCGCGCACGCGGAGCCCGGCGGGTGCAAGGTGGGAACGGACGGACGGGGCGGCAAGCCCCATCCCCGCCGCGGCGGCCTACTCGGCGCGGCGCGCGGGGCGCTCCTGCAGCGGCCCCACGACCTTCAGGTCATCGAAGGTGCACTGGAGGTTGCGGCACCCCAGCGCCAGCTTGCCCACGCGGCCCTCGAAGCCCGGCAGCACCTTGGAGGCGAAGAGCTTCTTGTTGAGGAAGGCGTCCACCCGCACGCCGCTCTTCTGCTTCTTGAGCTGGAGCTTCACCAGGAAGGGCCCCTGCTTGGGCACGGGCATCTCGTCCTGGACCAGGTTCTTGGTGTCCTCCGCGCTGTTGCCCACCACCTCGTGCCCGTCCTCCGGGGAGAAGTAGCGCCACGACAGGCGCATGCCCGCGTCGGGGATGGCGAAGACGGACACCTGCACGTCGCGGATGCGGAAGGCCAGCTCGCCGAAGTGCTGCCCGTCCTCCTCCACCGACCACTGCTTGCCCAGCGCCTTCACGTCCATCAGCACCTCCGCCGTGAAGTCGTCGCTCGTGAAGTAGCGGTGCGCCAGGTACGCGCGCGGCACCAGCTTGCCGTCCGCCTCGCGGCCGGCCTGCACCGCGCGCAGCTCGCCCTGGTCCAGGGTCCAGGTGCCGCTGTGGACGTTGATCTCCTCCTCGCCCGGCTCGAAGCCCAGCTCCAGGGTGGTGTCATCCGAGCCGGGCGCGGGGGGCGTGAGCTTCAGGCTGGCGAACACCTCCCCTTCCGTGTTGGGCGGGAAGTGCTGGACGGCGGGGGCGGGCTCCACCGCATGCGTGAGGCCCGTCAGGCCTCCGATGCCCACGAAGGCGCGCACCGCGAAGCCCAGCACGGCCAGGCCGCCCACCACGGAGAGGCCGGTGCGCACCCGGCCCCAGCCCGCGTGGAGCGCCTCCAGCACGGCCGCCTCCGGGCCCGCCGCGGACCTCACCGGCGACACGTGCGACGGCTGCGCGCGCGCCAGGGCCGACGCGGGCGCCACGTGCGGGGACGACGAGGCCGACACCAGCCCCTCCAGCGCCTCGCACACCTCCGCGGCGGTGGTGTAGCGGGCCTCGCGGTCCGTCTCCAGCAGGCGCTCCACCACCGGATCCAGGCGGGGATCCAGGCCGCGCACGCGCTCGGACGGGAGCTTGAAGCGGCCCACGGGCAGCTCGCCCGTGAGCGCCTCGTACATCATCACGCCCAGGGAGAAGAGGTCCGCTCGCCCGTCCACGTTCTTCGCGTCCCGGCGCTGCTCCGGGGCCATGTAGTTGAGCGTGCCCATGGCCACCGCCGTCGCGGTGAGATGCTTCTCCGAGTCCGGCTCGCGGATGCCCGCCAGGCCGAAGTCCGCCACCTTCGCGTGCAGCCGCCCGTCCAGCAGGATGTTCTCCGGCTTCAGGTCGCGGTGGATGATGTTCTTGGCGTGCGCGCACTCCACGGCGCGCGCCACCTGGAGCAGCACCTTCAGCGACTGCGCGGGAGAGATCGGCTCCCGGCCGCTCAGCGCGTGGCGCAGCGACTGGCCCTCCACATACTCCATCACGAAGTAGTAGTGCTCGCCGGCCACGCCCCGGTCGATGATCTGCACGATGTTCGGGTGGCTCAGGGCCGCGAGCGCGGTCGCCTCCTTGTCGAAGCGCGACACGAACTCCGCGTCCTTCGCCAGCCGGGGCGGCAGCACCTTCACCGCCACCGTGCGGCCCAGCGAACGCTGGCGCGCGAGCCACACCTCGCCCATGCCGCCGCGCCCCAGGACCTCCAGGAGCTCCAGCCCGGGGAGCTCGGGCTTCGCGCCCGTCAGCACCGTCTCCGCGTTCTCGATGTCGCGGCTGCCCGTGTTCATCGGCGGGCGCGGGGCCTTCACGCCGGGCGCGCCCTGGCGCACCAGCGTGGCCCCGATCAGCTCCGCGGCCGCCGGGTCCGCCTCGGGCAATGCCACTCCGGAAGGCGCACGATGGCCCTCCCCGGCGGCGACGCCCGCGGGAACCTCGCCCTCGTCTGCCCTCCCCACGCCATCCGGTCGCGGGATGCTCATCTCGCTGCCCCCTGGGACGGAGCCGGCCCTCATCTCCTGTCCCACCGCGTCCTCGCTTCCCGCCCCAACACCTGAAGCAGCGGGAGGTGACGTCGATTCTTGCGGATACTCCGACGCGCGCGGCGTGAACGTCACCGCGACGCCTGCTTCCTCATCGGCACTCGCGGCCGTCCGGATGCCCGAAGGCCCGGCCGGACGGTGGATGCCGGACACGTCCGCGCGCCGCACCTCGAACCGGATGCCACAGCGGCACGTGACCTTCTGGCCGCTCACGTACACCCGGGTGTCGTGCACCGTGCCGCAGTTGGGGCACGACTGGGTGGGCATCAGGGACGAGGAGCGCACCGTCAGCGCACCTTGCGGGAGGTGGAGGTGGTCAGCTCCGCGCCGTGGACGCGGAACGTCTGCACGCCCTTCTCCTTGCCCTTCACCTGCAGCACCGGCAGCTCCTCCACGTCGAAGCCCGGCCCGGCCTTGCGCACCGTGGCCTCCGACGCCAGCACCTCGCCGCTCTTGGCGATGCCGCACAGCCGCGAGGCGGTGTTCACGGTGTCGCCAATGGCGGTGAACTCGTGCCGCTCCGCGCTGCCCATGTAGCCCACGACGGCCTGGCCGGTGTTGACGCCGATGCCCACCTCGATGGGCTTCTTGCCGTCCAGCACGCGCTGCCGGTTGAGCTCCGTGACGGCGTCCTGCATCTCCAGCGCGGCGCGCAGGGCGCGGGCCGGATCATCCGGGTGCGACGACGGCGGACCCCACACCGCCATCACGCAGTCCCCGATGAACTTGTCCAGGTTGCCCTCGTAGCGGAACACCACGTCCGCCATGGCGGTGAAGAAGCTGTTGAGCATCGACACCACCTCCTGCGGCGAGTCGCTCTCCGCCAGGGTGGTGAAGCCGCGGATGTCCGCGAACAGGCAGCTCACCTCCGCGAGCCGGCTCTGGCGCAGGTCCTCCGTGCCGCCGTTGATCACCGCGTCCGCCACCGCCTTGGACAGGAAGCGGGACAGCTCCGCGCGCGTCACCGCCTCGTTGCGGATCTGCTCCGCCAGGGCCGCGTTCTCCAGCGCGATGCCCGCCTGCGCGGCGATGCCGGAGAGGATGGTCAGGTCCTTCTCCGAGAAGGCGTTGATCTGCTGGCGGCTGTCCAGGAACAGCACCGCCATGATGTCGCCGTTCACCAGGAGCGGCACCGCCATGGCGGAGCGGATGCCCTGCGCCACGATGCTCTCCGCGGCGGAGAAGCGCTCGTCGATGATGGCGTCCGCCGTGAGCACCGCCTTGCCCGTCTCCACCACGCGCTTGAGCACGGTGTCCGACAGCATGACGTTCACCTGCTTGCCCTGCCGGTGGTGCACCGCGGCCGGGATGAACTCCCCCTCCGGGCCCACCTTCAGGATGACGCCGTGGTCGGCCGCGAGCAGCTCGAAGGCCACCTTCAAGATCTGCTCGAACAGGTCGTGCTGGTTGCCCTTGAGGCTCACCTGCCGGTGGAACTCGTGGACGATGCGCAGCTTCTCGTAGTCCCGGCGCAGGGCGGCGATGTCCGTCACCTGCTCCGCGGGGCGGAAGTTCTGCGGCACCTGGTCCATCTGCGCCAGGAAGGCCGGCATGGAGACGGCGTTGGCCACCACCGTCACGCCCGGCAGCGTGGGCGGGTTGCCGCCGGCCGGGGCCGCCTCGCCGCTGTGGAAGACGAGCCGCGAGGAGCCCAGGGCGATCTCATCCCCGTCCTTCAGCCGCATCTCCCCCGTCACCCGGCGCCCGTTGACGAAGGTGCCGTTGGACGAGTTCAGGTCGCGCAGCACGAAGTCGCGCCCCACCTTGTCGATGGTGGCGTGCTCCTTGGAGACCTCCCGGTCCACCAGCCGCAGCGTGTTGGACGGATGGCGGCCGAGCGAAGTGGTCGCGCCCAGGGGAAATTCCCCCAGCGTCCCGTCCGCGAACCGCCCCGTCAGGTGCGGCCCGCGCGGGTGCGACCCGGACCTGGGCGGGAATGGGGCGGGTGCCTGGTTCACGCGCGAATCCTCACCGGCCCGGACACTACCAGAGCCTTCCGCCCCAAAGGAACGCTCGCGACGCGCCCCCAGGTCCGGGCCACCAGCGCCCTGCACGGCCGGTCAGTCCCCGCCCCCGTCCGGCCGCTCATGGGGACGGCGGGGCCACCGTCCCCGGAGCCGCGGGGTTCACTGACGCGGCCGGACGCCGCTCCGGGGCGCGGAAGCCCAGGCCGATGGACGGCAGGAAGGTCATCCCGCCCAGGTCCCGCTTCTGCCCGAAGAGGTGCGGGTTGCAGAAGACGTAGCCCCCGGTGAGCTCGGCGTAGAAGTGCACGTAGCGGTAGCCCACCGCGAGGCCCACCGTGGTGCCCACGAAGTGGCTGTTCACGGAGGACGGCAGCCTCGCGTCGAAGCCCGTCACCGGCTTGCCCTGCTGGGAGAAGTCCACCAGCTGGGCGTCCAGCCGGGTGTGGCTGAAGACGTACTTGGGGGCGCCGTAGAGCTTGAACACGTCGCCGTACTCCGCGCTCAAGTACAGCGGCACCTCCACGTCCGTCCGGCTGAAGTCCCCCAGCTGGACCACCTCCAGGACGTCCATCACCGCCCCGGAGAACAGGTACTTGGACACCCCCACCCCCAGCGCCAGGTCATAGGAGCGGCGCGGATCCGGCCCGCCATGGGCCAGCCGCACCTTGCCGTCGAAGCGCAGCGAGTTGCCGTTGTAGCGCCCGCCCACGTCCAGCCCGTCCACCAGGCCCACCCGCACCATCAGCTCCGGGTTCACCCCCGGTGGGGCCACCACCAGGGCCAGGCCCGCCGTCAAGAGGCGCTGCTGGTCCTCCTCCGTGAGGGTGTAGGGCTTGTCCTCGTCAATGGCCCGCTTCGCCGCCCTCCCCTGGTCGATGCCCACGTCCACCACCGACGAGAGCGTCCCCACCGGGACGAAGACGCCCATGCTGCCCGTCACCTGGACCTGGCCCGGCGCGAGCGTCCTGGCCGTCTGCATGGTGGACAGCGGGGTCGCGCACCCCACGACAAGCCCGGCGATCCCCAAGAGCAGCAGGGCGGGAAGGTTTCTCATGGGGTTGCAGGTTAAGCCCATTTCCGGTGCGGACGCTTCAATCCGGGCGTCCACGTGGTAAGGGGGCTGTCGTGCGAATCAAGCAAAAACCCGAGGACTTCTCCGTGAAGGAGTCCTACCGTTTCGACGAGGTCGCCAGTGGCCGGCACCGCGTCTACCTCATGGACAAGCAGAAGCTGTCCACCTTTGACGCGGTCAACCGCATCCGTGACGCGTTCGGTCTGAAGCCCGGTGCCATCAGCTACTGCGGCCTGAAGGACAAGCAGGGCCGCACCGAGCAGATCATCGCCGTGGACGGCGCGGACGTGGACATGCAGGAGCCCGACCTGCGCCTGAAGTTCCTGGGCCGGACGGACAAGCCGCTGTCCGCGAAGAACATCACCTCCAACCGCTTCTCCGTCACCGTGCGCGCCCTCACGCGCGACTCGCTGGCGCCCCTGAACCTGGCCGCCGCGGAGGTGAACCGGCTGGGCGTGGTGAACTACTTCGACAGCCAGCGCTTCGGCGCGCTCAAGCACGGCCAGGGCTTCATCGCCAAGGACCTCATCCGCGGCGACTTCGAGGCCGCGCTGCACAACTACTTCGCCCGCCCCTCGGACCTGGACCGCACCGAGGACGCCAAGGTGAAGGGCTTCTGGCGCGACAACTGGGGCCGCTGGGACGCGCGCGTGCCCTTCGAGGGCGCGAAGAAGTACCACCGCATCCTGCGCTCCTTGCGCGAGCACCCGGGCGACTGGCTCCGCGCGTTCCTGCAGATCGACTCGGACTACCGGGCGATGATCCTCTTCGAGTACCAGAGCTTCCTCTGGAACGAGGGCGTCCGGCGCTACCTCCAGCTGATGCTGCCGCGCGAGGCCATGTTCCCCATGCGCTACCAGGCCGGCACGCTGCTGCACTACCGGGACGCGACCCCGGACGTGCTGCACATCCTGCGCGAGAAGACCTTCCCGCTCGTGGGGCCGGACACCACCTTCGATGATCCGAAGGTCGCCGAGGCCATGACCTGGGTGCTGGGCCGGGAGAAGCTCAAGCTCTCCGACCTGCGCATCAAGGGCGCGGAGCGGATGCTCTACTTCAAGGAGGAGCAGCGCCCGCTGGTGATGTTCCCGCACAAGCTCGTCGTGGGCCGCACGCAGAACGACGACGTGAACCGCGGCGACATCAAGGTCAACGTGGCCTTCACCCTGCCCCCGGGCGCCTACGCCACGCTGGTCATCAAGCGCCTGTTCCACTTCGAGTACACGGAGGACTCGAAGGAGGACATCCGCACCTCGCAGCGCCCCCGCCTGGTCACCACCGAGCGCGAGGAGGCCCGCGTGGAGACCGCCACCCGCACTGCCCGCGCCGGCGAAGCGACGCCGCGCCACCGCGCGCTGGCGGACCGTGCGACGCCCCGCCGTGCCGCTGCGCCCGGCAACGACGCCCGGCCTCCCAGCCGCATCGGCCGGCCGGCCCGCGTGCCCCGCGAGGCGCTCCCGGACCTGGATGAGGTCAAGGCCGCCCCCCCGCCGGCCTCGGAGCCCGCGATTCCGCTGGGCTTCCGGGCGAAGCAGAAGCAGCGCAAGCAGGAGAAGGCCGACGTGCGGGCGGAAAAGGCGGAAAAGCAGCGCCAGGCGGCTGCCAAGTCCGCGAAAAAACAGAAGCGGAAGTGATGCTCGACGGCGGCGCAATGGCCCTTCCGCAGGGCCGTAGTCCAGGGCGTGAACGCTCTTGCCCTCGACTCGCTCCCCATGGCCATTGGAATGGTGATGGCTGAGGACGCCGCCCCCCTCCCCTGGCAGGCGGACGTGCTGGCCGCCCGCAAGGGGGACCCGTCCGCTTTCGAAGCGCTCGTGCGCAGCGTGCAGCGCCCGGTGTATGGGCTGGCGCTGCGCCTGCTCCAGAGCGAGGCCGAGGCCGCGGAGGTCGCGCAGGAGGCCCTCCTGCGCGCGTACCAGAACCTCCACCGCTACGACGAGACGCGCCCGTTCGACCTCTGGGTGCTGGCCATCACCCGCAACCTCTGCCTGGACCTGCTCCGCCGCCGCACCAAGGTGCGCACGGAGGAGCTGGAGCCCATGAAGGAGGTGCTCCCCAGCAACGAGGCGTCCCAGGAGGACGGGGCCATCGCGCGCGAGGAGCGGCAGTCGCTGGAGGCCGCCATGGAGACGCTCTCCGTGGACGACCGTGAAGTGCTGGCCCTCTATTACGTCCAGAAGCGCACCACGAAGGAGATCGCGCAGATCATGGGCTGCGCGCCCGGGACCATCATGGCGCGCCTGTTCCGCGCCCGTGAAAAGCTGCGCAAGAAGATGGCGCCCGCCGAGGAGGAGACGAAATGAGCCCCACCCCCTGCCCCGACCTGGAAGTCCTCTTCGCGGAGCTGGAGTCCGGTGAGGGCCCGGCCCTGGACCACGCCGCGGAGTGCGAGGCGTGCGCCGCCCTGATGGAGGAGCACCGCCTGCTGGAGCAGGACCTGTACCGGCTGGCGGATCCGCTGCCGCCTCCGTCGCTCGTCGTGAACGTGATGGCCCGCGTCGCGGAGAGCCCCGTGCCCCAGCGCCGCGAGGTGTGGACGGGCCTGTGCATCCTCCTCACGTCCCTGGGCGTGGGGCTGGGCTTCCTGTTCACCAACGACCGGGCGCTCGGCCGCATGGGCACCGCGTTCGCGTCCAGCGTGCGGGACGGGCGCGCGCTCGTGGAAGGCCTGTTCAGCGGGGCGCACGCCCTGTGGAGCACCGCGGGGCTGGCGGTGGCCTGCGTCGTCGCCTTCGTCGTGTTCACGTCGCTCTTCGGCCTGAAGCGCCTGGCCGGTTCCCCTCCTCCGTCCCTCTCCGAAGCCTGAGCGTGTCCATGAAGATCCTGCCCCGCCTGTTGCTTCCGACGCTCCTCCTCGGCGCCCCCGTGGCGCTCGCGGAAGCCGCCCCGGCCGCCCCCGCGGCCGCCACAGCTCCGGCCCGCACCATCGACGTGAGCTTCCGCGGTTCGCTGCGCGACGCGCTCAAGACCATCGCGGAGAAGGGCGGCCTGAACCTGGTCGTCACCGGCGACCTGGACACCCCGGCGGAGGTGCGCCTGCGCGGCATCACCGCCGAGCAGGCCCTGCGCACCGTGGCCCGCGCCTACTCGCTCCACCTGGAGCAGGACGGCTCCATCTTCACCCTGCGCCCGCTGACCGCGAAGGAGAAGGAGTCCGGCACGAGCCCCACCGCCAGCATCCCCGCGCCGCCCGTGGCCCCGCCCGTCGCGGCCGCCACCCCGCCCGCGCCCCCGGCGCCCCCCGCGCCGCCGGAGCTGGACGAGGACGCGACGCCGGAGGACATCGCGCAGGCGCGCGAGGACGCCCGTGAAGAGGCGCGGCGCGCCCGCGACGAGGCCAAGCAGGCCGCGAAGGCAGAGGCCGAGGCCGCCAAGCAGCGCATCCGCGATGAGATCAAGAGCTTCCGCGACAGCTTCAAGCACAGGAAGGGCAAGCGCGGCGCCCGGGACGTGGTGGCGCGCGGACAGTCCCTGGAGGTGAAGGAGGGCGAGTCCGTGGAGAGCGCCGTCGTCTATGGCGGCAACCTCGTCGTGAAGGGCATGGTGGAGGGCGACGCGGTTGTCTTCGGCGGCAACCTGGAGATCCAGGGCCACGTGGAGGGAGACGCGCACGCCTTCGGAGGCAACGTCATCCTGGGGCCCAACGCCCAGGTGGAGGGCGACGTGTCCGCCTTTGGCGGTCAGGTGCAGAAGGCGGACGGCGCCGTCGTGGAGGGCAGCCTGGAGTCCTTCGGCGGCGCGGGCCTGGGCCGCATGGTGGCCGGGGAGATCAAGCGCGGCATGCGGGACACGCAGGACTACGACGCGTCCGCGGACCACGACGACGATGACGACCACGACGACCACGGCGGCGGCCTGGCGTCCTTCATCCTCCAGTTCGCGCTCCTCTTCGGCCTGGGCTTCCTGGGGCAGATGTTCTTCCCGGCGCGCATGAAGGAGCTGGGCGACGAGATCCGCGCCAACCCCAGCCGCAACTTCCTCGTGGGGGTCGTGGGCATGGTGGCCCTCTTCCTGTTGAGCATCGTCCTGAGCATCACGCTCATCGGCATCCCGGTGGCGTTCGCCCTCCTGGTCGCCTCCATGCTGGGCACGGCGCTCAGCTACGCGGCCATCGCCAGCGAGGTGGGCACGCGGTTGCCGGTGATGCGCGGCCGCAAGACGCAGGCGGTGGTGCTCGCCCTGGGCCTGGGCCTCATCCTCCTGGTCAGCCACATCCCGGTGCTGGGCGTGTTCCTCAACCTCGTCCTCATCCCGCTGGCCTTCGGCGCGGTCATCCGCACCCGGTTCGGCTACCGCGGCCGGGGAATGCCGGAGCCCATCTTCCCCCGGACGGAAAACCCGGTTTGACGCACCTGGCCTTCAAGGTCACGAAATTGCCACGCCGCATCATGAGGCCCCACTTCCGCGCACCGGGAGTGGGGCTTTTCCTGCTCCCACAAGTCCCAGGCTCGCGCGCCATCACCTGGGCTGTCGGAAGCGGGGGTTGGTGGAGGGCGGGCGGCCGTTGACAGGCTTTGACCGCCTCCGTCCGGTGCGCCATTTTGCGCGGCACCCATGCGACGCCTCCCAGACGCAACCCCGCGCGGCAGGGCCATCACCGTGGACCTCGAGGGCGAGAGCATTCCCGCCATCGAAGGCGAGCCGGTGGCGTGCTCCCTCATCGCCGCGGGCGAGAACGTCCTCTCCCGCTCCGTGAAGTACCACCGTCCCCGCGGGCCGTACTGCTTCGCCGCGGCCTGCTCGCACTGCCTGATGCGCGTGGACGGGCTGCCCAACGTCTACACCTGCCGCACGCCCGCGAAGGAGGGCATGCGGTTGGAGCGGCAGAACGCGTACCCGTCCGCGAAGGTGGACATCTTCGAGACCATCGACTGGTTCTTCCCCAAGCGCCTGGACCACCACGAGATGTTCGCGGGCGTGCCGGTGGCGGAGGACGTGATGGCGCGAGTGGCCCGGCAGCTGGCCGGCCTGGGCCTGTTGCCCAAGGAGGCGGGCCCGGAGCCCCTGCCCCCTCGCGCCTTCCACACCTCCGTCGCGGTGGTGGGCGGCGGCGCGGCGGGCCTGGCGGCGGCGCGGGTGCTCGCCGGGAAAGGCGTGCCCTTCCTCCTCTTCGAGCGCGACGCGAACCTGGGCGGACGGCTGGTCCACGGCGCCCCGGAGGACAACGCGCCCTTCGTGCCGGAGGCCACCGCGTTCCCGCAGGGCAGCGTGGTGAAGAACGCCACCGTCATCGGCCTGTATGACGACGAGCACGGCCGCTACCTGGCCGTCGCCGCGCAGGAGGCGGGGAACCTGCGGCTGCTCAAGGTCTACGCGAAGCGCTTCCTGCTCACGGTGGGCGGCCATCCCCCCACCCTCCCCTTCGAGAACAACGACCTGCCCGGCGTCATCGCGGGCCGCGCGGCGAGCCTGCTGTTGCGCCGGCACGACGTGGCGCCCCAGGTGGCGGCGCTGGTGGGCCACGGCCCGGAGCTGCACGCGCTGGCGCACCTGTTCACCCAGCGTGGCGTGGAGGTGGCGGCGGTGGTGGACCTGAAGGGGCCGCTGCCCGCGAACGCGCACCCCAGGGCCGTCGTCGGTGACGGGCTCAAGGCCCACGGCCTGCGCGGGGTGACGGCGCTGAGCTTCACGCCCCAGGGTGGCTCCAAGCAGAAGGTGTCGTGTGACGCCGTGGTGGTGTCCGTGCCGGTGACGCCGGGCTTCGAGCTGGCGCGCCAGGGCGGAGCGAAGGTGGAGTTCGACGCGGACGCGGGCCACTTCCGCGTGGAGGCGGACGCGGACGGGCGCACGCAGGCGGCGGACGTGTTCGTCGCGGGGGATGTGGCGAAGGTCGGCACGGCGAAGGACGCCGCGGCCATGGGCGCGCGGGCCGCCGAGGCGCTGCTGGGAGGGCTGTCATGAGCAAGGCGCTCGTCTGCACCTGCGAGGACGTCACCGTCACGGACGTGGAGCACGCCATCGAGCGCGGCTACCACGACGTGGAGTCGGTGAAGCGCTACACGGGCTTCGGCACCGGCATCTGCCAGGGCAAGAGCTGCCACGCCGCGGTGGCCGCGCTGCTCAAGCAGAAGGCCCCGGCGCTCAAGCCGGAGGGCGTGGTGCCCTTCACGCCGCGCCCTCCGCTCTACCCCACGGAGCTGCGCCTCATGGCCAGCGCCCCCGTGGACGAATCCGTCCCGCCCGTGGGCGGCGTGCCCCAGGAGCTGGAGCACTTCCCATCCGCCCTGCGCCCGGAAGGACCGGTGCCGCAGAAGGCGAAGGTGGTGATCATCGGCGGCGGCATCATGGGCCTGTCGCTGGCGTACAACCTGGCCCTGCGCGGAGAGACGGACGTCGTCGTGCTGGAGCGCGGCTACCTGTGCGCGGGCGCGTCCGGCCGCAACGGCGGCGGCGTGCGCATGCAGTGGGGCACCCCGGCGCTGATCGAGCTGGCCAAGCGCTCCATCGACTTGATGAAGAGCTTCGCGCGCGAGCTGGGCGTCAACGTGTGGCTGCGCCAGGGCGGCTACCTCTTCCTGGCCAAGCGCAAGGACACCGCGTACCGGCTGGATCGCAACGCCGTGCTGCACAACAAGTACGGCGTGCCCACGCGCATCATCACCGCGGACGAGGCGCGCGACATCGTCCCCGGCCTCACGATGAAGGACTGCGTGACGGCGGCCTACAACCCGGAGGACGGCGTCATCTTCCCCTGGGCCTTCCTGTGGGGCTACGCGCAGGGCTGCGCGAAGCGCGGCGTGAAGGTGGAGACGTACACAAACGTCACCGGCTTCGAGACGAGCAACGGCCAGGTGCGCAAGGTGAAGACGGACCGGGGCGACATCGCCTGCGACACCGTGGTCATCGCCTCCGGAGCGTGGAGCCCGAAGGTGGCGGACCTGGCGGACGTGAAGCTGCCCAACGAGCCGCACCGCCACGAAATCCTCAGCACCGAGCCGCTCAAGCCCTTCCTGTCGCCGCTGGTGTCGGTGCTCGACACGGGCCTGTACTTCAGCCAGTCCATGCGCGGTGAAATCGTGGGCGGCATGGGCGACCCGAAGGAGCCCTCCGGCCCCAACATGGGCAGCACGCTGCGCTTCGTGTCGCGCTTCGCCCAGGCCCTCACGGAGCAGCTGCCGCACGTGGGCCAGGTGAAGGTGCTGCGCCAGTGGGGCGGCCTCTACGACGTCACCCCGGACAACAACCCCATCCTCGGGCGCACCCCGGGCCTGGACAACCTGCTCCAGATGTCCGGCTTCGTGGGCCACGGCTTCATGATGGCCCCCGCCGTCGCCGAGCGCATGGCCCGGTGGATGACCTCCGGCGAGTCCGACGAGCTCTTCACCCGCTTCAGCCTCCGCCGCTTCGAGGAAGGCACGCTCGAGCGCGAGGACATGATCATCGGCTGAAGGATTCCGCCCTCCCCGCCCCTGTCTCGGCCTGAGGCAGGGGCACGCCCCGCATGTCCGCAAAAGCGGCACTCCCGGTAAATCACACAAGCGCCCGGGATGGCTGGGGATTCGCCGCGGAATGTGACGTTTCTTTACAAACGCAACCGGGTTGCACGGAGCATCCACGCACCACCCGCGCCCCGGGGTGATGCCTTGCTCCCTCTGGGGCGCGCGCTGGCACGCGGCGTGCCTTGGCCCTTCGCGCCGCGCAATGCCGCGCGGAGGGAGGACTCAGAGATGGCCGCGAAGAAGCTCGTGGGTGCGATGCTGGTGATGGGCCTGACGGCGTGTGGTTCCGTGGAGCCCATGGACGTGCCGGACGCGGAGCCGAAGGGGCCGCTGGCGTCGCAGGAGTCCAACGTCATCGTGGGTACGCTGAACTGGGTGAGCGCCACGTCCCTCACGGGCACGCAGCGCACGAAGTCCCTGGCGGTGGGCTACCTCTCCATCCCCGCGGTGGGCAGCCGCTGCACGGCGTGGCTGGTGTCCAACGACGTGGTCATCACCAACAACCACTGCGTGGGCAGCAGCGCGGACGCGGTGGGCGCGCGCGTGTCGTTCAACTACGAGGACGGCGTCGCGTCCGGTTCGCGCGTCTGGTACCCGTGCGACACGTTCATCAAGACGTGGAGCGGTGACGACATGACGGCGCTGCGCTGCGCGGCCGTCAACGGCCAGCTGCCCGGCCAGGTGTACGGCTTCCTGACCGTCTCCAGCACCAACGCGGCGACGAACGCCACCGTGTACGTCGTGAACCAGAACTGCGACTACTACACGGACAGCACCTGCACGCCGACGAAGAAGTCCTCGCCGGGCAAGGTGCTCAACGGCAGCTACAGCACCACGGACATCTCCTACGACGCGGACACGCTGGGCGGCTCGTCCGGCTCGCCCGTCATCTCCACGTCCACGAACCAGGTGGTGGCGCTGCACCACATTGGCATCGGCGGCAACTCGCAGGGCCGTGGCACGGCCAACACCGGCGTGAAGGCCACGCGCGTGAAGGCGCGGCTCGCCGAAATCGGCCTGTAGCCGTCACGTCGCGGACGAAGGCTCCCCACCGGCCAGCAGCACCGGCCGGTGGGCTGGGTCCGTTCCAGGCCCGGACGGGTTCAGGAGCAGCCTCCGCTTGAAGCCCCCCAGCGCCAGCCGTCCCAGGCCCCGCTTGAACGTGCGCGGCAGCAAGCGCAGCAGCCGCATCGCCCAGCGGTGCCCCAGGCCGGGGTACACCAGCGCATCGCCCCGCTCGAAGCCCTCCAGGGCCTCGCGGGCGCACTGACGCAGGGACAGCTCGAAGAAGGGCGTCACCTCCCCCTCCAGGTGCGGCCCCACGGCGAGCGGGCCCGCCGCCACGAAGGTGACGGGGATGCCCGCGTCCTTCAGCTCCAGGCGCAGGGATTCACTGAAGCCATCCAGGAAGCGCTGCGTGGCGGCGAACGTCGTCGCGCCCGGGAGGAACAGGCGCGCCGCGCCCGAGCCCACGGTGAGGATGCCTCCCCGCCCGCGCTCCAGCATGGGGCGCAGCAGGCGGTGCGTGATCATGGCCGGGGCCAGCACGTTGGCCCGCACCAGCTCCTCGATTCGCGTCCAGCGCTCCTCCGCGTACAGCCCGCTGAAGGCGTGGTCCGCGTTGTTGATGAGCACGTCCACGCGGACGAAGTGACTCTCCAGGTGCTCGAAGAGCGCGTCCACGGCGCTCGGATCATCCAGGTGGCAGGCGCGGACCATCACGCCCAGGGTGGGGTTTCGGGCGAGCAGCTCCTCCCTCAGGCTCCCCAGGTCGTCCACGTCGCGCGCGACGAGCACCAGGGTCCTGACCCGCGGGGAGAGCAGCCGGGCAAGCTCGCGGCCGATGCCGCCAGCAGCGCCGATGATGAGCACGGTACCGTTGTCGATGGGAGGGCGCATATGGGGGCAGGACCTCGGACTGGAAGGTGCCCACGCGCGGGTGCCCCTGCGTGCCCGCCCCGCTGCTCGCCGCTCCCCGGACGCCCCCTTGCCCTGGTGGCGGGCGGGCCTTACCCCTTCATGCTTCCCGCAGGAGGACACCCATGGCTGGCCCTTCACGCATCCTCGTGCCGGTGGACCTGAAGGACGGGTCCCGGTCCGTCGTGAACTACGCGCTCCAACTCGCCCGTCCCTTCGGCGCGACGGTGGACGTGCTGCACGCCTGGGAGCCGCCGCAGTACGTGGCGCCGGACCTGCTGGTGGCTTCGCCCGGCTGGGACGCCAACTCGCTGGAGGCGATGGCGCGCGACAGCGCGGGCAAGGAGATGGAAGCGCTCTTGCGCTCCGTGGACGGCACCGCGCCCGTGGCGCTCTCCCACCGCGTGGTGATTGGCGAGGCGGGCAACGTGGTGCTGGAGGAGGCCGAGCGCGGGAAGTACGACCTCATCGTGATGGGCACGCACCAGCGCAAGGGGCTCACCCGCATGCTGCTGGGCAGCGTGGCGCAGAAGGTGGTGGGCCGCGCGGCGTGCCCGGTGCTCACCCTGCACGTCAGCCCGGAGTGACGGCTAGGGCTCCGCCCACTGGCGCAGGAGGTTGTGGTACACGCCCGTGAGCATCACCAGCGCGGGGCTCTTGGGCACCTCCCGCGTCAGCTGCATGATGGACGTGTCCATGTCGAAGAGCAGCGAGCGCTTCCCCGCGTCGCGGATCATGCTCTGCACCCAGAAGAACGACGCCAGCCGCACGCCGCGCGTCACCGGGGTGACGTGGTGCAGGCTGGTGGACGGGTAGATGATGAGGTCCCCCGCGGGCAGCTTCGCCGAGTGGTTGCCGTAGGTGTCCTCCACCACCAGCTCACCGCCGTCGTAGCTGTCCGGGTCGCTCAAGAAGAGCGTGGCGGACACGTCCGTGCGGATGCGCTGGTTCGTCCCCAGGATGGGCCGGATGGCGTTGTCCACGTGCGAGCCGAAGTCCATGCCCGCCTCGTAGCGGTTGAACAGCGGCGGGAAGACGCGCTGGGGCAGCACGGCGGAGATGAACAGCGGGCTCTTCTCCAGGCCGGCGAGCACCAGGTCCCCCAGCTCCCGCGCGGCGGGGCTGCCTTCGGGCAGCTGGAGGTTCTTCTTCACCTGTGCGGACTGCTTGCCGGCGGTGGCCCGGCCATCCTCCCACGCCGCCTGCTGGAAGACGGCGCGGCAGTGGGCCACCTGCTCGGGCGTGAGGACCTGCGGGATGTGCACCATCATGATGGACGTCCTCCTACGCCCGGCAGGACTTGCGCGCGACTAGAACCGCACGCGCGCGGAGAGCAGGGCCGAGCGCCCATCGGCCGGCGTGGCCTGCGCCGAATAATAGGCCTCGTAGTAGAGGGCGTCGGTGAGGTTGTAGACGTTCAGCTGCAGGTCCACCTTCTTGAACGCGTAGCTGGCGTACGCGTCGAAGCGCCAGTAGTTGGGGACCTTGTTGAGCACCACCGTCTCGTTGGCCGGGTTGTTCACCGGCGTGACGTCCTGGTACACGGCGCCGCCGCCAAGGGTGAGCGCGTCGGTGATGGCGTAGGTCGTCCACAGCGACATGCTGTTCCTCGGCGTGCTGGGCAGCCGCTGGCCCACGAGGAAGGCGTTGGGGTTCTCGCGGATCTCCGAGTCGAGGAACGTGTAGTTGGCGAACACGTTCCAGCGCGGCAGCACCGTGCCGGCGATGCCCGCGTTGAAGCCCTGGACCCGCTGCGCGCCCTCCAGGATGGTGGCCGGGCCCGTGGGGTCGGGGTTCGCCACGCGGGCGTTCTTCTTGTCCGTGCGGAACACCGCGCCACTGACCGACAGGCGATCTGCGACGAGGTCCGCCTTGGCGCCCAGTTCGAAGGTTTCGTTCTTCTCCGGATCCAGCCGCTCCTGGCCAGAGGTGATGGTGCCCACCTCCGCGGAGGGGTTGGAGGACGTGCCGTACATCGCGTAGATGCTGGCCTTCTGGGCCGGGTGCGCCACCGCGCCCACGCGCCAGTTGAACAGGTGGTCCTTGTTCTCCAGCCGCGTGGACACCAGCTGGGTGTTCACCGTCGTGTAGTCGGTGCGGAAGATGTCGTAGCGCAGCGAGCCCAGGACTTCGAAGTAGCGCGACAGCTCGATCTGATCCGCCGCGTACGCGCCGACCGTCCACTGCCGCGTCTTGCTGGAGTTCGCGAAGGTGGTGGAGACCGCGGACAGGTCCGGCTTCGGATCCGGATCGTAGAGGTCCGCGGGGATGTTGGGGCCGGTGGGCAGGCCCGTGGCGCGAAGGTTGTTGCGGTACTGGTCCCGGAACTCGCGCGTCAGCTCCAAGCCCACGTTGGCGGTGTGCTTGAGGAAGCCCGTCTGAAAGACGCCGCGCAGGTCCGTCTGGTTGGCCAGGTAGGTATTGTCCGTGGACGTCTCGTAGCGCTCACGGCCGATGGTGGTGGGGTTGTCCGCCGGCGTCAGGCCACGCGGCGAGGTGGGGCGGGAGAAGCGATCCACGCCGCCGTAGCGCAGCGTGTTGGTGAGCTGCGAGCCACCGCCGAACAGGTACAGGAACCGGCCCGTGCCGATGTGGACGTTCACGCGCTCCTTGTCGGAGCCCTCCACGCCGTACCAGGCGCTGCGCGGCACGTCGAGGCTGGTGGAGACGGGGTACCCGTTGAAGTACGGATGGCCGTAGTCCGGGATGCTGTGCTCGCGCTGGTAGAAGTAGTCCAGCTCCAGCGACGCCTTCTCGCTCAGGTTGAAGCGCACGGACGGAGAAATGCCCGCGCGGTTCTCCTGCACCACGTCACGGGCGGCCACGTCCGCCAGCTGGCCGGTGGCGGAGACGCGCACCTGCACCGTGTCGTTGATGGCCTCGTTGACGTCCGCCTCGATGCGGCCGGATGGCGCGGTGCCGAGCGTCAGGCGCAGGTCCTGGAAGGACGCCTTCTTGGGCTTCTTCGTCACCAGGTTGATGGCGCCGCCCGTGGAGCCACGGCCGAACACCACCGACGACGGGCCGAAGTAGACCTCCACGCCCTCCAGGTTGAACGTGTCGCGCGTGTACCAGCCCAGGTCGCGCACGCCATCGCGCAGCGTGTCCGTCTGGGCGGAGAAGCCGCGCAGCGAGAAGGAGTCACCCTGGCGGCCACCCTCGCCCACCGTCACGGTGATGCCCGACACGTTGCGCAGGGCATCGCGCAGCGTCGTCGCCTGCTGCTCCTCGATGACCCGCTCCGGCACCACGGTGATGGTCTGCGGGGTGTCGAGTATGGCCTTCGGCAGGCGCGTCACGCCCGGCTGGGTGACGTTGTATTTCTGTTGCTCGTCTTCCACCGCGACCTCCGGCAGGACGTAGGCGTCATCGTCGCCCGCCATCGCCGCCGCCGCGGGGGCCGTCTGCTGCGTGGGCTCGGAAGCGGGAGCCGCCTGGCCCGCGGGCGCGGCCTCCGCCGGCCGGGACTCCTGCACCGGCGCCGGGGCCTCGCCCGCCAGCGGCGTCTCCTGCGCCGCCGCCCCTCCCGCAACCAGCGCCGAAGCGAGCCCCACGGCCGCGGGTCCCCAGGGCCAGAGCGCGCCGCGCACGCCTCCAGGGTTGCCATTCGAAGAGCGGATACCAGGACGACCGGGCTTGGATGTGGACACGAATCCCCTCGGGATGGGAAGCACTGCCTAAATGAGAATGATTCTCATATGCAGGAGCCCGATTGGCGTTACAAGAAATTTCTTCCCGGCAACACATCGAAACCGGCCGAGGGGCGATCGTCCCAGCACTGCCTTGTATCAGTGAGACGAATGCCACACGCCTGTGGGTGAAAACAGAAAGGCCCGGAGCCGCGCTTGCGGTCCGGGCCCTTGGAATGTCTGGGTTGACGGAAGTGTGACTTCAGGCGGCGTTCGTATTCGATTCCGCCGGCGGAGCCACCACCGGCGCCGCAAGAGCCTCGGGCTGGGGCCGGCGGCGCGGGACGAAGCGGCGCCAGGACAGCGCGTAGCCGGTGTAGACGAGGAACACGGCGCCGAAGGACGCGAGCGCCGCGATGAGCTGGCCCAGCCACCCCAGCGCCTCGCCGGTGTGCAGGAAGCGCAGCCACGTGCGCACCTTCCGGCCGCTGTTGAAGTCCGCGTAGGTCTCCGTCTTCAACGGCTGCGCCGTGAACGGATCCACCGACACCGTGTTGGTGGCGAAGAGCGGCCAGCGCTCCTGCTCGCGGACGGTGAAGGTGCTGGCCTGCGGACCCTTCGGACCGCCGCGTCCTTCGCCACGAGGCCCTCCCTCACCGCGCGGAGCCCCCTCACCTCGCGGCGCACCGTCCGGACGGCCGCCCGGACCGCCCGCGCCCGGAGGCGTGGCCAGCCGGAGGGAGATGGCCTCCCAGGCCTTGGACTGCTTCATCACCGCGTTGAACTGCGCGTCCAGCGGCTGGGGCTGCGTCCCCGGCGCGGGCGTGGGAACAACCACGGGCGCGGAGGCGATGGGCCCCTGCGCCGCGGGCGGCTCGTTGCCAGTGAGGGTGAAGACCAGGTTGGACGCCCACCGGTAGGAGATGACCGCGCCAGACGCCGTCAGCACCACCAGCACCGGCAGCGACCAGAAGCCGATGACGTTGTGCCAGTTGAAGTCGCGCGCCTTGCCCTTGAGCCCGCTGCGGAACCACAGGATGGGCCGCATGGCGCGCAGGTTCCACTTGCGCGGCCACCACAGGAACAGGCCGGAGACGCCCAGGAACAGGAAGGCCAGGTTCGCCACGCCGGTGATGCCCTTGCCCACGGCGCGGTTGTCGCCGGACGCCGCGAGCCAGCGGTGCAGCTCCTCCATCGTGTGGAAGAACGAACGCCACCCCTGCGCGCCCTGCTCACGCACCTCGCCGGTGTACGGGTGGACGTAGACCGCGGCGCCGCGGCCCAGGGCCACCGTCACCATGCTGTCCGCCTCCGAGGACACCGTCACGCCGGAGGGCGGCACGGCGGGCTTCGCCTCCTTCACCTTCGCGATCATCTCCTCCAGCGTCAGGCGCGGCGTCCCCTGCGCGGGAGGCGCCGCGTGGCGCGCATCGCGGTCCGCCCAGTCAACGATCTGCGACTCGAACGCGATCGCCGCGCCCGTGAACGACATCACCCCCACCACGAGCCCCACGATGAGGCCGCACACCAGGTGGATCCAGAAGAGAACCGAGCGGAGCTTGGGATTCATGAATGCTTGTTCGGAGCTGTGAGGGCACTACCTCAGGGCGAACTTCACCGGGATCACGACCTTCACGCGCACGGGCGCGCCGTCGTGCCCCAGGGCCGGCGAGAAGCGCCAGCCCGCCACGGACTCGAGCGCGGCCTCGTCCAGGCCCGGCACCGAACGCTGGATGCGCGGCGAGCCCGGCTCCACCCGTCCGTCCGTGCCGATGACCACCATCACCATCACCACGCCGGTGATTCCGTCCTCCCGGGCGCGGCGCGGATACTCCGGCTTGCCGGACAGCAGCACCGGCAGCTTCATCACCTCGCGCGGCGTGTAGATGGGCGGCGCCGTGCCCTGCCCACCGACCTTGCCGCCCACGATTCCGCCCACCACGCCCCCGACGACGCCTCCCACCGCGCCTTCAGGCACGCCCGGCCCCGCGGGCGCCTGCGACGCGACCGCCGCCACCTCCGTCGCGGGCGGCGTCTCCACCTGCTCCACCGGCGGCTCCTTCACCGGCTCCGGCACCTTCGCGGGCACCACCAGCTCCCGGTGCTTCGGGCGGGGCTTCTGCACCACCGGCTTCACGGGCTCCGCGGCCTGCTTCACCGCGCCACCGCCCAGGGGCGGCGGGGGCGGCGCGTACGCCATCAGCACCAGCTCCGGCTCCGGCTTCTTGACCTCCGGCGGCGGACGGTTCGACACCATCATCAGTCCCACCGCCACCGCCACCACGTGCGCCGCGGTCGCCGTCAGCAGGGCCCCGCTCCAGCGACCCCATCCCGCCTCCGCCGGCGCCGTCGTGGACTGGAACAGTCCCGCCGGGCTCCGCGCCGCATCCACACGGGCGGTCACAGCTTGAGGCAGCGCCGGCGCTGCCCCCAATCCGTCGTCGAAGTTGAGAATGGTTCTCATTTTCTTTCGCTGAAAGGGGATACCCCCTGGCGGGTGGCAACGTCAATGTGGAGGCCAACTGAAATCAGCAGGATGCGTCCGCACGTCGCCTTTTCATCGCCAAGGGCGCGATTTTCCGGGGTGCGTGAAAACCCCGCTGCGTATAAAGCCCTTCCGCCGTCGCACTTTTTGGTTGGCGGCTGACTGTCGCATCCCGTGCGACACGCTTAACCCCCGCACCCATGACGCTGGCCCCTCCCCACACCGGGCGTGAAGCCCCCCGCTTCTCCAGGATGACCCTGGCGGCGGTCGTGTGCGCGGCGGTCATCGCCGGGTTCCTGGGGATGGTGGCGCTCCACGCGGGGCCCTTCCATGGGGTCCGCGAGGAGGTGGCTGCATCCTGGCCCCAGAAGACTTTGCGCGCGTCTTCCAGCCAGAAGCTGGGGTGGGAAGAGGCGGGGCTGCTGCATGGGGCCCATGTGGCCGCGCCGCGGCCGGGCTCGCGCGAACAGGTGGATGGCGGCGGGTCCGGGCTCCGCCTCCCGACGCCCTTCGCTCCCCGGTGGGACACCTTGCGCGCGCTGCTCGCGCGCTATGACGCGGGAGTGCTGGCGCGGGCCGAGGGCCTGCTTGCCCGGGCACTGCCCTCCCGGCTCACGCCGCTGGCGGACCGTCCCCGGACGGTGAACTGCCCGGCGAGAGGCCCACCCCTCCGGGGCTGAGCGGAACCCGTCTTCCATTCACGGGCCCGTGCCCGCCGCGCCCCGGTGTGACCTCCGGACGCCAGGCGTGCAGGCCCTTCCTCCTACCCCACCCTTCGAAGCACGCGGCGCGCCTTCACGCGGCCGCGCGAGGCCTCCTTCCATGTCTTCGTCACCTTCCCCCACCGAGCCCACCCCCACCCCGTCCCAGGGCGGCGCCACCCACGACCAGTGGCAGGGCGCGCGCCTGCTGTGGAGCGGCCTGTTGTGCCTGGTCATCATCGGCGGAGCCATCGCCCTCGAGCGATGCAGCTGAGCCCGCCCTAACTTCCTTTCCTGTGGATCCGGCCCCGCGCGACGCGGGCGGGGCCGGGCAACGCGAGCCCATCACCTCCCCGAGGCGCCCCCCATGCACGACGCCCACGCCTTCCTCCAAGCCCTCGCCACCGTCCTCTGTGTCGCGGCGGTCACCACGGTCCTCTTCCAGCGCCTGCGCCAACCCGTGGTGCTGGGCTACATCCTCGCGGGCTTCATCATCGGTCCTCACGTCCCCATCCCCCTGGTGGCGGACCCGGGCATCGTGCAGACGCTGTCGGAGCTGGGCGTCATCCTGCTGATGTTCTCCCTGGGGCTGGAGTTCAGCCTGCGCAAGCTCTTCCAGGTGGGGCCCACCGCGGGGCTCACCGCCGTCATCCAGTGCAGCGTGATGGTGTGGCTGGGCTTCATCACCGGCCGCGCCTTCGGCTGGACGATGCTGGAGAGCCTGTTCACCGGCTGCTGCATCGCCATCTCCAGCACCACCATCATCGCCAAGGCGTTCGACGAGCAGAACATCCGGGGCGCGCTCCGGGGCATCGTGGTGGGCATCCTCATCGTGGAGGACCTCATCGGCATCCTGCTGATGGCCATGCTCACGGCGGTGTCCAGCGGCACCGGCCTGTCCGCCGGGGACCTGGCGTTCACCGTGGGCCGGCTGGCCGCGTTCCTGGTGGGCCTGGTCGGCATCGGCCTGTTCGTCGTGCCCCGCGCGATGCGCGCCATCACGAAGCTCCAACGGCCGGAGACGACGCTCGTCACCAGCGTGGGCATCTGCTTCGCGGGCGCGCTGCTGGCGCAGTCGTTCGGCTACTCGGTGGCGCTGGGCGCGTTCCTCGCGGGCTCGCTGGTGGCGGAGTCCGGCGAGGGCAAGGAGATCGAGCACCTGGTGCAGCCGGTGCGCGACCTGTTCGGCGCGGTGTTCTTCGTGTCGGTGGGCATGCTCATCGACCCGGCGCTCATCCGCGAGCACTGGCTGGCCATCGCGGTGCTCACCGGCGTGGTCGTCGTGGGGAAGATCCTCAGCGTGTCGCTGGGCGCGTTCTTCACCGGCAACGGCACGCGCACGTCCGTGCAGGCGGGCCTGAGCCTGTCCCAGATTGGCGAGTTCTCCTTCATCATCGCGGGCCTGGGCCTGTCCCTGAAGGCCACGGGCGCGTTCCTCTACCCGGTGGCGGTGGCCGTGTCCGCCATCACCACGCTGACGACGCCGTGGCTCATCCGCGCCTCCGGCCCCATCGCCAACTGGGTGGACCGCAAGCTGCCGGCGCCGCTACAGACGTTCGCCTCGCTCTACGGCAGCTGGGTGGAGAACCTGCGCACGTCGCCGCGGCAGAAGACGGTGGGCGCGCGCGTGCGGCGCATGGCGCTCCTGATGCTGCTGGACGCGGCGTTCATCACCATCATCGTCATCGGCACGTCGGTGCTGCTGCCCCAGGTGACGGAGTTCATCGACGAGCGCATGGGCTGGGGCAAGACCCTGACGCCGTGGATCGTCATCGGCCTGGCCACGGCGCTGGCCCTGCCCTTCTGCGTGGGCATCGTCCGGATGGGACGGCGGCTGGGCGTGGTGCTGGCCGAGGGCGCGCTGCCGGCTGCCGCCAACGGCAAGGTGGACCTGGCGGCGGCGCCTCGCCGGGTGCTGGTGGTGGCGCTCCAGTTGGCCAGCGTCTTCATGGTGGGCGTGCCGGTGCTGGCGGTCACCCAGCCGTTCCTGCCGGGCGTGCCGGGCGCGGTGCTGCTGCTGGTGTCCCTGGGGGTGCTGGGCTTCGCGTTCTGGAAGAGCGCCACGAACCTGCAGGGGCACATGCGCGCGGGCGCGCAGGTCATCGTGGAGGCGCTCGCCGCCCAGTCCCACGCCAAGGGCGACGAGGACGAGCCGTCCCAGGACGTGCTGCACGGCGTGCGTCAGATGCTCCCCGGCATCGGAGAGCCGGAGTCGGTGGCGCTCGGCGAGTCCAGCGCGGCGGTGGGCCGCACCCTGGCGGAGCTCAACCTGCGCGGCATGACGGGGGCCACGGTGCTGGCCATCCGCCGGGGTGACGCGGGCGTCCTCGTGCCCACCGCCCAGGAGGTGCTGCGCGCGGGCGACATCCTGGCGCTCGCGGGCACCCACGAGGCCATCGACGCGGCGAAAGGCGTGCTCTGCTGAAGCGCGGGCCCGGATGCAATGGGGGTTGCGGCCGTCCGTAGCAAGGGCATGCCGCTCCCCTTCCGCGTTCTGGAGGTCTCCGCCATGCGCCGTCCCTTCCTGCCCATGATGCTCCTCGCCTGCTCGCTGGCCCTGCCGGCCCTGGCGGCGGACCCCGCGAAGAAGGCGCCGGCCAAGGCTCCCGCCAAGGCCGTCTGCGTCAACGTCAAGGACGGGAGCAAGGCGGTCCAGGGGACGAACCTGGTCGTCGAGCCCGGGGAGAAGATCCACGACGCGGTGGCGGTGGACGGCGACGTCATCGTGAAGAAGGGCGCGGTGGTGGACAACGACGTGGTGGCCATCCGGGGCCGCGTCATCCTGGAGCCCGGCGCCAAGGTGAAGGGCGACGTGGTGTGCATCGGCGGCGAGGTGCGGGTGCCCGCGGGCGCGCGCGTCGACGGGAGCGCGACGGCGCTCGGCGGCAAGCTCCGTCTGGACAAGAAGGAGGACGTGGGCGGCGAACAGGTCAACCTCTCCCTGGTCTTCAACGGCGATGACCTGGTGAAGGAGTTCGTCGGCAAGGCGCTCGACGAGGATGCCGGCAAGTGCCACATCCTCGACGACGATGATGACGACGACAAGGACGCCTGAGCCGTCCTTCCCCGCGTCAGGCCGCCGCCGTCACGTCCCTTCCGGCGGGGCCTTGCGCGTGGCGCGCCGGCGCGAGCGGGGCGGCAGGTGCACCTCGTCGGCCCGGCGGACGCGCACGCCCAGGAAGCGCTGGAGCTGATCCAGGGCCAGGTCGTGGTCCTTGTCGCTCTCCGCGCAGCAGCAGTCGCTGAGCACGGTGATCTTGTACTCGTACATGTGCGCGTCGTGGGCGCTGAAGAAGACGCACAGGTTGGTGGCGATGCCCGCGAGCAGCAGCTTCTTCGTCCCCAGGTGCTCCAGGAGGGGCACCAGCGACGTGGCGAAGAAGGCCGAGTGCTTGGGCTTGAGGATGAAGTAGTCGTCCGGCTGGGGCTTGAGCGCGTGGGCGACCCGCTGGCCCCGGCTGTCCTTGCGGGTGCAGTGCTTGTAGACGTCCGCGAAGTTGCTGCGCCACAGGTCGAAGTTGTCGTTGACGTAGATGACCGGGACGCCGCCCTTGCGCATCCTCTCGGCGAAGGGGCTCAGGCGCTCGACCATGCGCAGCGCCCACGGCAGGACGTTCTCCCCGCCGGGGAACTCCAGGTCGTTGATGACGTCGATGATGAGCAACGCCGTGTCGTGCCGCCGCTCATGCGGCACGCGCAGCTGCTTCCGGACCGCCTGGCGCGGCTTCGCCACATCCACCTCCCCGTGGCGGAACGCTAATCATCCTCCCATGGGGTTGCGGAGTCCCCCCGCGTGGATGTTCCCCCCGCGACCATTGGCAGGCGCCTATGGGACCTCGTCCTCCTCCGTGCGGGCCTGGATGGTGACCGCGGGGAAATCCTTCGTCGGCGTGAACGTGAAGGACGCGTGGTCGACCTCCGCATCCGCATCCTGCGCCGCGCCCAGCGTCACGAATTGCGGAACGCTCCAGTTCTCGAGCGTAAAGCGAAGCGAGGCGCCATCCACCACGGAGAGGTCGCCATCACCACCCTGCGCCGTCACCTTGACCCAGACGTCCACGGAGGGAGGCATGGCCAGGGAGACCATGACCGTCCTGGTTTCACCCTCCGGGATGACGACGTCCGAGGGTGACACGATCAGGGCCTGGGCTCCGGGCACCGGGGTGATCCGCACGATCCGTCCGTAGTGGGCCAGCACATACAACGCCCCGTCCGGTCCCTCATTCACGTCAACGAAGCCGGCGTAGGACCACATGTTCACGATGATGTCCTCCGCGGCCACGGAGCCATCTGTCGCGAACCGGATCCGGTGAAGATACCCGTGGAAATCCGTGTAGAGGTAGTTGCCGGAGTAGCTCGCGGGGAAGCGCGTGCCCTCATAGAACATGCCTCCCATGACGTACTCGCCCTGGAACCACCGCATGAGCTGTCCGCCGCCGCTCACTGCATCCGGCTCCGGTTGATCCACGGTGAAAGACTGTGGGGAGGGATGCCCGGTGACATGGAAGTCACCGTTGAAGCTGGGATCCACCACGTCCCTGATCATGACCCGCGTTCCCTTGTGGTACCAGGTAGAGTCCAAGTAGCCGTCCTGGAGTGTGAAGGTCGCGACTCCGTTCTGCCGCACAGCGCCTGTCGGCGTGAACGAGTTGAAATCATAGGCAGGGATGTATGAGTACACGGGCGCGAGGTAGCCCGGGGGCCGCGTGTAGTTGTAGTGGGGCCACCCGCCATGGTCGCCCGGACTCACGCTGAAGATCTGAAGGTTTTCCGGACTCGAGGCATTGGCCCAAAGGCGGCCGGTCCCCGGCTGAAAAACCAATCCATAGAGATTGCAGAACCCCTGCGCCCAGATGCTGTCCACGTTGGGGCCCGGCCCATCGTAGAAGGGATTGTCAGTGGGCACGGTGCCATCCGGGCGCACTCGGTGGATCTTTCCCGCTGCGCTCGTCAGATCATCTTCGCTGCGGTAGCCATGGAGATTCCCCACCCCGAAGTACAGCATGCCATCCGGACCGAAAGTCAGGCCACCGCCGTCATAGTCGAGCACTCCCGCCTGGATCCCATCCACGATGACGGTGCGATTGACGCCGATGCCGCCCACGTCGGTGTACCGGAAGATCTGCAGCGTGTAGCCCGGCATTGCCGCGAAGAAATAGACGTAGTGGTTGTTCGCGAAGTCGGGATCAAAGGCCATGCCCAGAAGGCCCTCCTGGTTCCAGCCCTGACTGAATGACTCGGAGATGAACGGAACGGGCTGCAACACCCTGTTCACCACGACATAGACTTTTCCAGACATCGTCGAGACGAACAGGCGGCCAGAGCCATCCGGAGCCCACGCCATCCGGGTGGCATCCCCTATCGAATCAAGGAACAGCCACTCCCCATCGACTTCAAGGTCACGAGCGGTCTCCGTGGGCTGGGAGTGAGCCGGGAAGGCTGTCAGCAATGCCAGGGTCAAACAGAGGGCAATTGTTCGCATGAACTGCAAGCTAGCGCATCCTCATGGCTGCCCATCAGGCTTTTCTTTCCCATAAGCCGCTAGCTACGCGGCTTCACGCCCCAGATGCCTACCTTCCCGTCGTCCATGCCCCAGCTCACGAAGCGTCCGTCGGGAGAGAAGTTCGCGGTACTCCCCTGCTGGTCATCCAGGTCCGAGTAGCCAAAGACATGCTGACCGTCGCGAACGTCAATGATGGCGAACGCGCTCGTGTCAGGGCTGGCCGCCAGCAGTGAGCCTGACGGGTTGAACTCCAGATGCAGCGCGAACGACGCGGGGGCCTTGAGGCTCCGCGCGACGTCCAGTGCGGGCAGTGTCAGGAACAGCAATTCCCCCGAGGACGTCGCGGCGACCAGATGCTCCCCGGACGGAGTGAAGGACACGGCCCAGGTCCGCCGCGCGTTGAAGGCTCGGGTCGCGATGCGCAGTCCAGTCCGCGCGTCCCAGAGGCGGACGAACGCACGGGTGGCGGCGTTCTGCAGGTCCTCGGCGGCCCCCACGGCGGCGAACGCGCCATCGGGAGAGAGCGCACAGCCATGGACCTGCCACGGTTCTTCCTTCCTCCAGACGAGCCAGCGCCGCTCCAGATCCCAGAGCAGCACACGGCCCACGCTCGCCACGAGCAGCAGGCGAGTCCCATCCGGGGACAGGAAAGCGTGGGAGATGGAGCCGCCCGTCTCCACGGTGGACAGCAACTGGCCATCGGAGACGGACCACGTCTGGAGGGTGCCCCGCACCGTCACCGACAACAGCCGCTGAGAGTCGGGCAGGAACCACGCGGCCACGCAGCCGGGGATGGACTTCGCCGCGTACGGCTGATGGGTTTCCGCGTGCAGGTCCCACCATCGCAGCGAGACGCCGCCCTGCTTCTGGACCGACAGCAGGTAGCGCGACGACGCATCCCACGCCAGCCACTGCCACCGCGAGGACGGCGACAGCTCCGGCTCGCCCAGCGTCCGCAACAGGGACAAGTGTCTCGCGGTAGCAGGGTCCAGCGGCGGGGAAGGCGTGAGCATGGTGCGGATCCAGGAAGCACGCTTAGCCGCTCACGCTCGGGGCTTGAAGCGGTTTCGGTCGCGGAGGCCACGATGGCCCGCGCCGCACGCTGCGTCACGATGGGGGACTCGCAGGGGGGCTTGAGCCCGACCGAAGGGGCGGCCTAAGACGCGGGCGCCCTGCCCTGGGCTCCCCTTTCGAGGACCTCATGCTCAAGAAGATCTCCATGGGCGTCGTCGCCGCGCTCGTGCTGTTCGCCGGCTTCGTCGCCACCCGCCCCGACACCTTCACCGTCACGCGCTCCGCCACCGTGCCGGGCTCGCCCGACATCGCGTTCGGCTTGGTCAATGACTTCCACCAGTGGAACCAGTGGTCTCCCTGGGATCAGCTCGACCCGAACATGAAGCGGACGTTTGGCGGCGCGGAGTCAGGTGTCGGCGCCACCTATGGATGGACGGGCAACGACGACGTGGGTGAGGGCCAGATGACGATCCAGGAGGCCTCGGCCAACGAGTCCATCCGCGTCAAGCTGGAGTTCATCAAGCCCTTCGCCTCCACCAGCACCACCCACTTCACGTTCAAACCCGCCAGCGACGGCACCTCCGTCACCTGGACCATGACCGGCGATCACAACTTCATCAGCAAGGCGATGTGCCTGTTCATGGACATGGACAAGATGGTGGGCAAGGACTTCGAGAAGGGCCTCGCCAGCATGAAGACCGCCGCCCAGGCAGAGGCCACGAAGCGCGCCGAGGCGGAAGCCGCTCGCAAGGCCGCCGCGGAAGCCGCCACCGCGCCCGCCGTCGCCGCGCCCACGCCGTAGTCCACGGCCGACACCTCGTGGCCAACAGCCCCTCGCGCCTCCCTGGCCCGAGGGGCTTTCTCATGCCTCACGTCTAACTGGCGGCCCACTTCGCGGCAAAGTCGGGGTAACGACCGCCCACGATGGCGCCCGGCGCGAACACGCGGTCCAGCTCCGCCAGCTCGTCCTGCGTGAACCTCACATCCAACGCCGCCAGATTTTCCGCGATGCGCTCCGGACGGCTGATGCCGGCGAGCGGGATGATGTCGTCGCCGCGCGACAGCACCCAGGCGAGCGCGAGCTGCGCGGACGTGAACCCCTTTCGCACCGCCATCGCATCGAGCGCCTGGGCGGTGGCCATGTTGCGTGCGTAGTTCTCGCCGTGCATCCGGGGCGCCAGGAAATGCGCGCCTTGCGGCGGCTGGCCTTGCGGAAGCGTGCCGGCGAGCATGCCTTCGGCAAGGACCCGATACGCGACGATGCCGATCCCCAGCTCCCGCGCGACCGACAGGATCTCCCGCTCGATGAAGCGCGACGCCAGCGAGTACTCGATCTCGAGCGCGGTGACCGGATGCACGGCGTGGGCACGGCGGATCTGATCGGCTCCGACCTCCGACACGCCGAGATAGCGAACCTTGCCCTCCTGGATCAGGTCCGCGATGGCGCCAATCGTCTCCTCGTAGGGCACCTCGGGATCCGCGCGGCCCGGCTGGTAGAGGTCGATCACATCCACGCCCAAGCGCTTGAGCGAATAGGCAGCGAAGTTCTTGACCGAGTTCGGACGCCCATCCAGGCCGATCATCCGCCCGTTCGGAGCGACCTGCGCGCCGAACTTCACGCTCAGGAAGGCCTCGTCGCGCCTGCCACGAATGGCCCGGCCGACGTTCAACTCGCTCTGACCGCTTCCGTAGAAGTCCGCGGTGTTGAGGAACGTGAATCCAGCATCCAGCGCGGCCTTGAGGGTGCGGATGGCCTGGCGCTCGGCCGCCTCTCCGCTGCGAGCGACGCTGATGCATCCGAAGCCGAGCGTCGAGACAGCGGGGCCATCGCGGCCAAGCCGCCGGTTCGTCATCTGGGACATGGGTTCCTCACGGGGACACGGTTTCAACTTTCAAAATATGTAATCTGTAAGTATCCTTCAGTCAATCTGGTATCCTCGCCCCATGCCTCGCACCGGTTTGTCCGCTGAACAGCTCAAGGAGAAGGCCATCGACGCCACGCTGGTCCGTGTGCGGCGCGACGGACACGACAAGGTCCGCTTGAGCGACGTCGCGCGGGACATCGGGGTCAGCCACGCCGCGCTCTACCCCCACTTCGCCGACAAGGCGGCGCTCTTCGACGCGATGCTCGAGCGCTGGCTGCGTGACTCCACGGAGTCCCTGGCCGCGGTGACGCGACGGTCCGGGGACGCGCAGGCACGCATCGTCGACTGGTTCGTGACCCTCTACAGGATGAAGCGCTCCAGGGCGCTCGATGACCCGGCGCCCTTTCGGGCGTTCGATGTCGCGTCGGCGGTCGAAAAGCCCTTCGCCATCGCGCATGTAAAGGACCTTCTCGGCCAGCTCCAGGAGCTGCTGGCCGAAGCCGGCGTGAAGGACGCGCGCGAGAAGGCGGATCTCCTGTTCCGCGCGACGGCGGCGTTCCACCATCCCACGCTTGTCACGCAGTCTGCCCATGACGATCTGGAACCCCAGCTCCGAGCCATCGTCAGGCTGATGCTTCGCGGAATGACGTCCAAATGAAGAAGGGCGGCCAGCACCCCGGCCGCCCCTCCCCTCACCTCAAGCCCTCACCCTACTTCGTGAACGTGATGGGCCCCGAGGACAGCGTGGTGTTGTTCGCGCCATCCACCGCGCGCACGCGCCACGTGTGCGAGCCCGTGGCCAGCCCGTTCAGCGTCGTCTGCTCCGTGCCCACGCCGTACACCTCGAACTCCCACAGCGAGTAGCCATACGCCGTCGCACGCTGCACACCGCGCATGCGCACGTAGCGGCCCACGCCGGCCACCGTCCAGTCGTCGATGCCACCGTCGCCGGTGTCCACCGTCTTCAGCGCCGTCCAGGTGGTGTTGTCCAGCGACGCCTCCAGGACGTAGCGGCGGCCATAGGCGGCCTCCCAGTTCAGCACGATGCGCTTGAGCGAGTAGACGGCTCCCAGGTCGATGGTGATGGACTCCGTGTCACCCGTCGTCGCCGTGCCCACGCTGGACCAGCGCGTCGTCAGGCTTCCGTCCACCGCATCGTTCGCGCTGCCGAACTCCACGGACGTGGCGTAGGCATTCTTCCCCCGCGCCAGGTTCGTGCCCGCCGGCACCGGCGTGCTGCGCAGGATGGAGGGGCTGCGGTCCGTGCCGTCCACGATGAGGACGTACTCCGCCACGCCCGCGCCCACGTCCGTCGTCTGCTCCCAGATGAAGCGGGTGGACGTGCCCGGCACCGACTGGCCCGCCGACGGCGACAGCGCCTCGAAGGCCGCCGGAGGCGTCGTGTCGTTCAGCGTGAAGGTGAACGTCGCGGACTGCGTCACGCCGTTCGCCCAGTTGAATGCCTTCACGAACCACGTGTGCGTCCCGTTCGCCAGCTTCAGGCCGTCCAGCGCCGCCGACGGCGTCTTGGTGATGGCCACCGGCATCGCGCCACCGTCCAGGAACACCTCGTAGCGCTGGATGCCCGTCTGCGGATCGCTGCTCGCGGACCAGGTGAACGCCGGACGCGTGCCCGTAATCACCAGGTTGTTCGCGGGCGTCAGCAGGTTGAACGCCACCGGCGGGGTCGCGTCCGTCAGGCCAAAGCCCTGGATGCCAGAGCCATACTGATACAGCGGGTTGCCATAGGTGGGCGGCACCGGCTGCCCCGCCGCGATCTTCTGGCGGATGGCCGCGCGCTCCGCGTCCGTCGCGCCCAGGTCGAACGGCAGGTCCCACTTCTCCAACTGGTTGCTCTCCACGTCCGTGCCGATCTGGCTCATGCTCCGCGGCAGCTGCCACGGCGTCTTGCCTCGGGGCAGCACGTCACCGAACAGCACGTCCGCCACCGCGTAGCCGCCCATGTCGCCTGGGCGGTACGCCAGCATCAGCGCGTTGGAGAGGGGCACCACGTTGGTCAGCACGTAGGGCCGCGGGCTGATCACCACCACCGTGGTCGGGATGCCGCGCGACTTGAAGCTGTTGATGACGCCGTACTGGTCGCCCCACTTCGCGTCGTGGGCGGAGCCAATCGGGTCACCCGGCAGGTACGGCTTCTCCTTGTCCCACTCGGTGCCGTGGGTGAAGTAGCTCTCGCCCACCACCACGATGGCCGCGTCCGGCGTCACGCCCGCCGGGGTGTTGTCCTTGTAGACCGTGAGCCCCGCGGCCTCCGCGCGCGCCTTCACCGCCGCGTAGATGGTCGGGTCGCCAAACTCATTGCCATGGAAGTCTGAGCGCCAGGTCACCATGCAGGACATGTCGTCCGCGCGAGGGCCGGCGATGACCAGCTTGCCGCCCGCAGGCAGGCGGATGGGCAGCGCGCCATCGTTCTTGAGCAGCGTCATGGCCTCCTGGGACGCCCGGCGCACCGCTGCCTTGCTGTCCGCGGTGTGCCACTGGGACGTGCCAGCGGGGCCCTGCTTGTAGGGGTCCTCGAAGATGCCCAGGCGGAACTTCAGGTCCAGGATGCGGCGCACGGAGTCGTTGATGCGCGCGATGGGAACTTCGTTCTCGAAGTTGGCCATGGCCTGCGGCGTCGCGCCGCCCATCACGTCCGAGCCCGCCGTGGCGGAGCGCACCCACGACCCCGACGGCAGCCAGTCCGAGCAGATGACGCCCGTGTACTTCAGCTGGTTGCGCAGGTAGTTGAGGATGCCCGGGTTGTCACCCGCGCCGTAGCCCTCCGGCCCCAACAGCCAGCTGCCCGCGTAGCCCGGCATGATGCCGCTGGTGCCCGCCTCGATGGCCGCGTGCCACGGACGCATGTGGTAGTGGATGGTGGTGCCGTCGTAGGTGATGCCCGCCTCACCGCCAGCGCCCTGCCCCGGCCAGTGCTTCGTCGTCACCCAGATGGAGTTCGGGTTCACCTCTGGACCGCCCTGGAGGCCCGCGATGAGCGCGCGAGTGATGCCCGCCGCCAGGTCCGCGTCCTCGCCATTGCCCTCCTGGATGCGCGGATAGAGGACCTTGGTGTTCACCTCCGCCAGCGGCGACAGCGTGCCGCGGCTGCCAATGGCCAGCTGCTCGCGGCGCTGGATGTCCCCCATCTCGTAGATCGTGTCCAGGTCGCGCGAGGCCGCGAGCGCCGGCTGCGTGGGCCAGCTCGTCTTGTAGCCGTGGATGGTGTCCCCCGCGTCGATGTGCGGAATGCCCAGGCGCGTGGCCGCGGACGCCTTCTGGAACATGGGGATGTCCGTGGGCGACAGGGGCCCCATCTGGAAGCCGGCCTCGGGGTACGTCTTGGCGTCGTAGAACATCTGCAGCGCCTTCTCGTGCAACGTCATGCGGCCCAAGAGGTCGTTCACGCGTACGGAGATGGGGTTGTGCCAGTCCTCGTACGGCTCGATGGTCCCATTCTTGTTCAGGTCGCGCATGCCATTGATGAGGTTGACGCCGTCCGACTGCGTCTCCACCACCGGCAGGTACACGCTGAAGTTGCCGATGTCCGAGCGCGACGTGCTCCCGCCCGACAGCGTGGCCACGACGTACCACTTGTACGTCCAGCGATCCGGCAGGTCCTCGGTGAAGGTGAAGGACGTGCCCGTCTGCGACGCCACCTGCGTATACCTGTCCAGCAGGTTGCCCGCGGCCATCCAGTCGTAGTCGTTGCGCGTGAGGTTGACGTAGAGCTTGTAGTTCGACGCCCCCGTCACCGCGGCCCACGACAGCGTGGGGCGGCGGGTGTTGGTGACCATCGCGTTGTTGGCCGGAGCGACCAGCCGGAACGCCCCGGCCACCGGCAGCGGCGCGGGCGCCACGTACGGGTCCGGGATGATGGTGGGGTCACGCGGATCCGTGGGGCCATTGCCCGTGGAGAAGATTTCGACGTTCCAGTCCGCGCCCTGCACCGCCAGCGCCGTGACGGACTGCGCGCGCTGCTGCACGCCGTTCACGTCCACCACCGCCAGGCGGATGTCCGTGTTCGGCTGCGTGGGAGAGAACTGGTTCTTCGACAGCGTCACCGTCGTGTTGGGCGGGAACGTGAGCTGGTAGGTGAAGGGCCCGGGCGGGTTGCGCACGGACGGCGTGGTGTTGCCCTCCTCCGGCACCGGCGTCACCGACAGCGGCGCGGGCGACACGTTGATCTTCGCGTATGCCAGCTCCGGGAAATTCAGCTTGATGGTCTGGTTCGTGGTCTGCGTGGGCGGCGGCGTCGTGCCGCCGTTCTGGTAGACCTCGAAGGACCACAGCGAATAGCCGTAGCCCGTGCCGCGCTCCGTGCCGCGCATGCGGATGTAGCGGTACGTGCCGGAGACGGGGATCTCCCGGCGGCCGATGGCGCCGTTGGTCACCGTGTTGAGCGTGGTCCAATTGGCGTCGTCGTTGGAGCCGTCAATCGTGTACGTCTTGCCGTACGCGCCCTCCCATTCCAGCACCACCTTGCCCACCACCTGCGGCGAGCCCAGGTCCACGCGGATCCACTGCGGATCCACGCCCTGCGCGGAGGCCCAGCGCGTGTTGATGTCGCCGTCGAACGCGAAGCCCGGCTGCAGCCCCGCGGCGTCCGCCTCCACGCTGGACGCCGTGGCCGGACGGTTGCGTGCCAGGTCCGTGTTGGTGGGCGGCGGCGTGCCGCCCGTCTCATAGACGGCGAACTCCCACAGCGAATAGCCATACGCGGGCAGCGCACGGGTGATGCCCTGCATGCGGATGTACCGGCCCGACGTGCCTGACGGCAGTGACAGATCATCCACCGCGCCGTCGCCGGTGTTCACCGTCAGCGCGTCGGTGAAGGTCGTGTTGTTGTTGGAGACCTGGATTTTGTAGACGGTGGCGTACGCCGCCTCCCAGGTGAGCACCACGCGCCCGATGGTGCGCGTCTGGCCCAGATCCACGGTGATCCATTCATTCGCGCTGAAGCCGCTGGCCCAGCGCGTGCCACCGTCGCCGTCCACCGCGTACTGGCCCAGGAATGGACCCTCGGCGGAAGAGGTATAGGTGGTCTTGTTCAGCGCCAGGTTCGTCTGCGCGTGGGCGTCGGACGCACCGAGGAGGGACACCACCATCAGCACCGCCGCGAAGGCTTGTAATGACCAGACACGCGGTGCTTCAGGGAGACAGGGACTGACGCCCCTGCTTGACAATGGCGAGGAGGATTCAGACATTGGGGGACGACTCCTTGGGTAGGAACACCGGGACACCTGCGTTCGCACGCACCGCCAGGACGCGCGGCGGACGCAAGGGACTTCCCTGCTGGGGGACTGCCTCCCTGCCTTGAGAGACACCGCACGCGGGGGCGTGACGGGGCCCTCGAGGCAAGGCTGGGGCGTCCCGGCTGCCTGACGGCGACAGCCGGCCCGCCCTTCCTGGCACTGCGTTCCTGCCTAGTTCGCGGTGAAGTACAGGTTGTCGAGCAGGAGTGACTGACCGGCCGTGCCACCCTCGGCCGCGAAGGTGAACGGCGACGAGACGTCGTTGAGCTTCAGGCCCGCCGCCACGTAGTCCGCGACGGGGATGGCCAGGTGGTGCCACTCACCGTCGTTGGCCCAGCCGTACTTCGAGACAGCCAACTGGAAGCCCTTCTCGTTGGTGCCCGTGCCGTGGGACATGCCCACCTTCACGTTGGCGAAGGCGGCGTCGGACGACTTCATGCTCACGTGGAGCGTCTTCCACGCGTCGAAGTTGTGCGTCTGCTTCCAGTGCACGCCGAAGCCCATCCACGGCTTGCCGTTCTGCACGATGCGGTCCGCGGACTTGCCCTCGACGTGGTCGGGGTCGGACTCCACGTAGACCGTGTTCTCGTAGAGGTAGAAGTTGGAGTCGACGTTGTCGAGGATGATCTCCTGCGAGCGGCCCGTCTCGTAGAAGATGCCCACCATGAGGCGGGCCTGGCCGGCCTCGTAGGGGAACGGCCCGGGCAGCATCTGCGAATCCGGCCCCGTGCCGCCGTCGGGGTCCAGGCCGCCCGGCAGCTCCTGGCCGGAGTAGTCAGCCGGCCCCGGATCCGGACGGCAGGCGGCGAGCAGCAGCAACAAACCCCACATTGGCTTCTTCATGGCTTCACCGCCCGGTCCGCACCACTGGAGGTCTTCACCATCACCCAGCCGCCCGCCACGGTGCCGCCCAGCTCGACGACGCCCTTGTACGCGGGCGTCGCCAGGTCATAGGCCACCGTGCCGGACGCGTCGTACGTCACCGCGTCCGGGAAGTTGTCGAGCACGGACTGGTAGGCCTTCACCGCCATCTCACGCGTCTTCGCCAGGCTGGCCTGATCCGCCCGGCCCCGCTGGTAGATGGCGGCCAGGTTGACGGCCACGTAGTACTGCGCTTCGCCATAGGGCCCGTTCGCGAGCACCGTGGCCCACGCGTAGTAGCCCGCCACCGGGTCCCCGCCGGACTGGATCTGCCACTTCGTCTCCGTGCCCACCCCGCCCAGCGCGAAGGGGTTGTTCGGATCCTCCAGCACGGAGGTGTTCGGGTAGATGCCCATGGCCGGGTCCGTGACCGTGAAGGTCATGCCCTCCAGCTGCTTGCCATAGATGATGGTCGGGTCGTCGTAGCAGCCGGACAGCGCGGCCACGGCGGCGGCCAGCAGGAGACCAGTCCTCATGATGCGTGCTCCCTCAGAGAGAAAGGATGGCATACGCGCCCACCTCGTACTCGCGACCCTTCAGGCCCTCGGTGATGCCCCGGTCGTTGAGGCCCTCCGAGTACTCGTTCAGCATGCGCACCAGGCCCCGCAGGCCGAAGCGCGTGGACACCGCGCCCAGCACCGGCTTCTTCAACCCGTAGGACAGGTCACCGCCCAGTTGCAGCGGGTACGTGAGGTTGAAGACGCGGTGGTAGTCGTACGGCCCCCAGTCGTTGAAGCGCACCTGGGCCGCGAGCAGCAGCGTGTCGTAGAGCGCGGAGCCGTCCAGGCCGAAGCGGTGGACCTGCCGGCTGTCCTCGCCGGAGGACTGCTGGCTGCCCACGTAGGCCGTGCCGTACAGGCGCAGGCGCTGGGTGGGGTTGCCCACCAGGCGCAGGGACGTCTCCCATTCATCGCGGGCCACCGGCGCGCTGCCGAAGGCGATGGTGCTGCCGTCCGCGAGGATGGCGATGCCCGCGTCGCGCGACGTGGGCTGGTGCCGGTAGACGATGTCCAGGCCCGCGGCGAACGGCGCGTCTTCACGCATGTCGCGGTCCCACGACCAGAACCAGGTGCCCGGCGTGGGGTCGAAGGTGATGAGCAGCTCGCCGCCCAGCGTCTCGCGGTTGTCCAACACGCTGAACGCGTCCACCAGCACGCTGCGCGGCCTCACGCCCGAGTAGTACAGCCCGGAGCCCGGGTCGTACGCGTCCTGGATGGTGGGGTTCGGCCCGATGAGCGGCTTCTGATACAGGACGTTGGGTGACACCTGGATGGAGCCGAACTGCAGCGCCGCGCCCAGCTGTCCCGCGTAGTGGTTGCCGCGGCCGCTCTCGCGCAGGCTCCAGCCCGTGATGATGTTGCCCTGCTCCGGACCGCTGTCCGCGACGAGCCCGCGGATGGAGGACTGCACCAGCCAGCGCACCATCCCCATGTCGTAGGTGAGGCGGGCCTTGGCGCCCAGCGTGTCCAGGAACTGCACCTTGTCCTGGAGCACGTCGTAGCCGCTGTTGAGGTAGCTGGGGGCGCCGTCCGGAGCACTGCGCGTATAGGTGAATGTCTCGCCAATGCGCTGCGGCGCGGAGAGCAGGCCACCCACGTCCAGCACCAGCTTGCCGGTGGCGTACTGGAAGTTGAGCGCCGTCCTGCGCGCGATGCGCTCGCGCACCACGGAGGCCGTGGCGGACGACGCGCCCTGCGCCAGGTCCTCCTGGTGCACCAGCGTGATGTTCACCGGGCCCACGTTGTTGCGGTACTTCGCCACCACGGAGGGGTTGGCGCCCCAGTACAGCTCCGGACCGATGGCGATCTTCAGTCCGTCAATTGCCTTCTTGCCGCTGAACACCACGCCGAAGGGCGCGTTGCCGTGGTAGATGTCCAGGTTCGGCCCGTAGTTCGCCTCGCGGTAGAGGTTGAAGAAGTCACCCTCCTCGCCCCAGTGGTAGTGGCCGGTGCGGTAGTAGCCCTCCAGCGCGAAGTCCGAGCGGTCGAACTTGAACTCCGCCTGGTACAGGGCGAAGCGATCCAGCGGGGACTGCTCGCGAGCCGGCGCGCCAGGGCCCACGGGGATCTGGCCCGCGGTGGGCGCGGAGGGCGTGCCGCGGTTCTCGTAGAACAGGTTGTTGAGCCGGTTCTGCGCCACGTTCCCCACGACGTTGAACGACGCGCGGCCGTACACGCCGCTGGCCGGCTGCACCGCCAGGTCGAAGAAGATGGATTCGGTGTGGTCCGCGGCGCTCTGGTTGGGCCGCACCGTCGCGATGCTCCCGCGCGACAGCGAGCTGTCCAGCAAGAGCCGCAGGTTGGACACCCGCACCGCGCTGAGCTCCTCCGCGCGCGACAGCGCCACCGACGACGTGTAGCTGCTGGTGAGCGCGGACGGGCGGATGTTGGCGAAGTAGTCGCGGATGACGTCCGGGTTGGTGGTGGGCGCATATGGATCCAACCGGAACGCGGCCTGGAGGACGTAGTAGGCCGTGCGCGGCTGGATGACGCTGATGCCGTTGGAGTCCGGCGGGCCCAGGGCCGCGATGCCGAACCACTCCTCGTTCATGTTGTTCTGACCGGGGACGAAGTCGGCCATGTAGCCGCCGTTGGGCCACGTCGCGGTGGTGTCGTGGATGGACAGGTTGGACTCCTGTCCGTGCTTCCACCAGCCGTCCACCCACTGGAACACGAAGCCGCCCAGCGCGTTGCCGGACAGGCCCTGGCCGTAGCCCTCCAGGTAGATCTGCTCCCACTGCGTGCGCAGGTACTCCGCCTGCATCACGTGGTCCTCGCGGCCCGCCTTCGCGTCGTAGGCGTCCGCGCCGAACTCGGAGAAGAACACCGGCTTGTCGAGCCTGGCCTTCACCTCCGCGAACAGGTCGCGCGCGGTGGGGCCGCGGTAGACGTTCGTGCCCAGCGCGTCCAGGTCCTGGCAGTGCTTGGCGATGAGGTCGATGTACTGGAGATCGCCGTTGGCGATGGACACGGGGTGGTTCGTGTCGCGCTTCTTCACCGTGCGGGCCGCCTCGCCGTAGAGCGAATAGAGCGACTCCGCGCGCGCGGCGTCCTCGTGGCCCGGCAGGGCTTCGATTTCAAACGACGTCCAGTGCAGGCCGTAGTTGTTCTCGTTGCCCAAGAGCCACATGAGGACGCCGGGAACGTCCCGGTAGACCTCCACCTTCTCGGCGAGCGCGCCGAGGATGGCCTTGCGATGCTCCGGGTTCGAGTAGTCGATGTTGACGACCATGACCCCGTTCACCGGGTGGCCATAGCGTCCCATCAGCGGGTTGAGCATCGTGTAGATGCCGTAGTTCCGGTAGATGTACTCGACCCAGACGGGCGGGATGTCGTCGAACTGGCGGATGGCGTTGATGCCCGCGTCGCGGAGCATCCCCATCTCCTTCGCCAGCACCTGCTTGATGAAGTCCTCCGGCTGCGTCCAGAGCGAGTACCGGTAGTTCTCACCGATGGGCGTGTAGCCCCAGTTCACGCCGTGGATGGGGAAGTCCTTCCCGTCCACCTGGAGCTTGAAGCCGCGCTCGTCGTGGATGATGCGCGTCACCGTCGTGCGCCTCGCGTCCGAGGCCGCGGCGGCCTGAGGTGGCGGCGCCTCGGGAGCCACGGGCGCCGCCGGAGCCTGCTGCTGTCCAGGCGGCGGCTGCCCGGGCACGGGCGCGGCGGAGTCAACGGGGCCGGCCGAGGGCGGCTGCGCCGAGGGCGGTGATTGAAGAGGCGCGCCTGCTCCGGCAACCTGGGCGAAAGCCTGGGTGCCGCCGCACAGCGCCAGACACGTCGTCAGGAAGAGCTTTTTCAAGCGGCCTGCTCCACGTCCAGGCCGTTGTGGGCCACGACGTCGCGATAGAGGTGGGCGCTGTCCTTCGGGATGCGCTGCTGGGTGGCGTAGTCCACCCACACCAGGCCGAAGCGCTTGGTGTACCCGTAGGCCCACTCGAAGTTGTCCAGCAGCGACCACGCGAAGTAGCCGGCAAGGTTCACGCCCTGCGCGATGGCGTCACCGCACGCCTCCAGGTGCCCGCGCAGGTACTCCACGCGCTGCGCGTCGTGCACGCGGCCGTCCGCGCTGGGGGCGGTGGAGTACGCGCAGCCGTTCTCCGTGATGTAGATGGGGCCCGGCTTGTATTCCTTCTCCAGGTGCACCAGCAGGCGCGTGAGGGAGGCCGGACACACCTCCCAGTCCATGTCTGTCTTGTCCGGGCGCACGAACACGGTGCGCGGCGCGTTCTGCTCCTCGGGGATGCGATTGCTGCGCAGGACGGCGCGCGAGTAGAAGTTTACGCCCAGGAAGTCGGTGGGCGTGGCGATGGTCTCCATGTCCCCGGGCTGGATGAAGTCCAGGTGTGGGGACGCGATGCGGCCTGCCTTCACGTGGTCTTCAATCACGTCCCGCGGGTAGCCCCGGCCGTAGAGCGGCTCCAGGAACCAGCGGTTGAAGCCGCCGTCGAAGTCGCGCGTGGCGTCCGCGTCCTCCGGGCTGGGCGACGCGGGCTCGCCCGGTGTGAGGTTGAGGGTGATGCCCACGTCCGCGTGCTTCACGTTGGCGCGCAGCACCTTCACCGCGTGGCCATGCGACACGAGCAGCGTGTGCGCCGCGGCCAGCATCTTGGACCAGTCCTTGTGGCCCGGCGCGTGCTCGCCATTGCCGTAGCCCAGGTAGCTGATGCACCAGGGCTCGTTGTGGGTGATCCACCGCTTCACGCGGTCGCCCAGGGCGCGGCTGATGACGTCCGCGTACTCCACGAAGGCGTCACCGGTGGCGCGCGCGGGCCAGCCGCCCTGGTCCTCCAGCACCTGCGGCAGGTCCCAGTGGTAGAGTGTGACGAAGGGCTCGATGCCCGCGCCCAGCAGCGAGTCCACCAGGCGCGAGTAGAAGTCCACGCCCGGGGTGTTCACCCGGCCGCGGCCCTCCGGGAGGATGCGCGGCCACGCGATGGAGAAGCGATAGGACTTGAGCCCCATCCAGCGCATCAGCTCGATGTCCTCCGGCCAGCGGCGGTAATGCTCACAGGCCACCGAGCCGTCGGACTTGTCTTGGATCTTCCCCGGGGTGGCGGCGAAGCGGTCCCAGATGGACTCGCCGCGGCCATCCACGCGGGTGGCCCCTTCAATCTGAAACGCGGAGGTGGCCACGCCCCAGAGGAAGTCAGGAGGAAACTGACGCATCGGCGGTAACTCCTTTCGGAACTTCAAGGTGGCAGCGGACGAGGTGATTCGCGGCCGGGAGGACGTCGGGAGGGGTGAGCGAGGAACAGCGCGGCTCGGACACCGGGCAGCGCGGAGCGAAGGGACAGCCCACGAGCGGCGGCGCCCCCGTGGCGGGCCTCGCCGGCAGCGCGGCCTGGAGGAAGTCGTCGCCATCCGGCACCGCGGACAGGAGCAGCTTCGTGTACGGATGGTGCGGGTGGCGCAGCACCTCATCCGCCCTGCCCGCCTCCACCACCGTGCCCGCGTAGAGCACGAGGATGCGGTCGGCCAGGTGGCGCGCGCTCGCCAGGTCGTGGGTGATGAAGAGGATGCCGATGCCGCGCTCCTGCGTGAGGCCGCGAAGCAGCTGCAGCACGCCCTTGCGCGTGGACACGTCCAGCATGGACGTGGGCTCGTCCGCGATGATGACCTGCGGCTCCACCGCCAGGGCGCGCGCGACCGCCACGCGCTGGCGCTGGCCACCGGACAGCTCATGCGGGTAGCGCTTCGCGAAGGCCTCCGCGGGCGTCAGGCCCACGGACTCCAGCAGCGACAGGACCCGCGTGCGCAGGCCGGACTTCGGCACGCGGCCGTGGCGCACGAGCGGCCGCTCCAGGTGATACGCCACCGTGTGCACGGGGTTGAGGGACGCGAACGGATCCTGGAACACCATCTGCACGCGGCCGCGGTACTCGAGCGACGCCTGCGCGCTGCCGTCCGCCAGCACATCGCGCCCGGCGAGCCGCAGCTGCCCCGCGTCCGGCATGTCCAGCCGCGCCAACAAGCGCGCCAGCGTGCTCTTGCCGCTGCCAGACTCGCCCACCAGCGCGACGATCTCCCCCGGCTGGAGGGAGAAGGACACGCCCTTGAGGATGGGCTTGCGCTCGCGGGAGAAGAAGCCGCCTGCCAGGTAGCTGCGGGTCAGTCCCTCCGCCTCCAGCAGGGGCGCGCTCATCGGTGACCTCCGGGGACGGCGGCGATGCGCCTGGACGGCCGGGCCACGGACAGCTCCGGCGCCTGCGTCACCGGCTGGGGCACGGGGGCCACGTCCTTCGCGGACAGGTGCGGGAACGAGGACAGCAAGAGCTGCGTGTACGGGTGGCGGGCCCCGGCGCGCAGGTTCGCCGAGGTGTCCACCTCCACCAGCCTTCCGCCCTGGAGCACGCCCACGCGGTCCGACAGCGCGAGCAGCAGCGGCAGGTCATGCGTGATGAAGAGCATGGCGAAGCCCAGCCGCTGCTTGAGCTCCACCATGCGCTGGAGCAGCTCCTTCTGGACCACGACGTCCAGCGCCGTGGTGGGCTCGTCCATGATGATCAGCCGGGGCTCCAGGGCGAGCGCCAGCGCGATGCCCACGCGCTGCCGCATGCCGCCGGAGAGCTGGTGCGGCCACGCCGTCACCAGGTCCGGCGACAGGCCCACCATGCCCAGCAGCTCCCGCGCGCGGGCATAGGACGAGGCACGCGATACGCTTCCATGCGCCGCGAGCGTGTCGTGGAACTGCTCGCCCAGCGTGAGCACCGGGTTGAGCGCGCTCATGGCGCTCTGGAACACCATGGACACCTGGCGCCAGCGGAACGCGCGCTGGGCCTGCCCCTCCAGCGCGGTGACGTCCATGCCGTTGAAGAGGATGCGCCCCTGCGTGACACGGGCGGAGGAAGGCAGCAGCCCCAGCAGCGCGGAGCCGATGGTGGACTTGCCGCTGCCGGACTCGCCCGCGAGGCCGAACACCTCGCCGGGCGCCACGTCGAACGACACCGAGTCCACCACGCGCGAGGCGCCCTTCTCCGTCGCGTAGTCGATGCACAGGTCCTGCACGCGCAGGAGCACGCCCGGCACCGGCTTCTCCAGCTGCGCGCGCGGAGCGGTGCTCACGGGCAGCGCCGCGGGCTTGTGGACGCGCAGCGCGGGGTTGGTCATCTCGTCGATGGCGGAGCTGAGCAGCGTGAGCGCGAAGCCCACGAGCGCGATGCACAGGCCCGTGGGGACGAAGATCCACCAGGAGCGGGTGAGCAGCGCCGCGTCGTTGCCAGCCCAGTAGAGGTTGGTGCCCCACGTCACCACGCTCACGTCGCCCAGGCCCAGAAACTCCAGGCCCACCTGCGCGCCCACGGCGTAGAGCGTGTTGCCGATGAACGACGAGCCCACCAGCGACGCCATGTTCGGCAGCAGCTCGCGCGACACGATGCGCGAGTGGCTCTCTCCCGTCACCACCGCCGCGGACACGAAGTCGCGCCCGCGCAGCGCCAGCGACTCCGCTCGGAACACGCGCGCGTTCCAGGCCCAGCCCGCCACGGTCAGCACCGCCACCATGCGCAGCGGCCCGGAGGGCAGGTACGCGCCCAGCACGATGGCCAGCGGCATGCCGGGGATCACCAGGAACACGTTGGTGGTGAGCGACAGCACGTCGTCCACGCGGCGGCCCAGGTAGCCCGCGGTGACGCCCACCAACGCGCCCATCAGCGTCACGAGCGCGCCCACCGCGAAGCCCACCGCCAGAGTCTGGCGCGAGCCCACCACCGTCTGCGCGAGCACGTCCTGCCCCTGGCCCGTGGTGCCGAACCAGTGCGCCGCGCTGGGCGGCTGGTGCGGCCGGCCCACGAGCTCCGTGGGATCCATCACGAAGAACGGCCCCACCACCGCGAGCAGGAGGAAGAACAGGAGCAGACCGCCCCCTACCCCCGCCTTCCGGTGGCGGGAGAGCCTTCGCAGGAAGTCACGCATGGGCGCGGGTCCTCGGGTCCAGCCAGAGGCAGAGGAGGTCCACGGCGAAGTTCGCCGCGAGCACCGCCAGGGTGATGACCAGGAACAGGCCCTGCATCAGCGGGTAGTCCTGGTTGCGCACGGCGAGGATGAGCAGGTAGCCCGTGCCCGGATAGGAGAAGACGATCTCCGTGAGCAGCGAACCGGACAGCACGAAGCCCACCGCCATGCCGAAGCTGGTGACGTTGGGCAGAAGCGCGTTGCGGGCCGCGTAGCGCAGCATCACCTGCCGGGGCGGCAGGCCGCGCGCGTGCGCCAGGCGGATGGAGTCCGTCCCCAGCGTGGCCACCATCGTGTTGCGCATGCCGAGCATCCACCCGCCCAGCGTGGCCACCACGATGGAGGACGCGGGCAGCACCGCGTGGCGGGCCACGTCCGCGGCGAACGCGAACGAAAGCCCAGGCTCCATGTCGTGCCCGTACGCGTGGCGCAGCGGGAACCACCCCAGCACGAAACCGAAGAGGTACAGCGCCAGCATGGCCAGCCAGAAGTAGGGGAAGGCCCCCAGGAACGCGAGCGCGGGCGCCAGCGCCGAGTCCAGCCACCCGCCCCGGTTCCACGCGGCGAGCACGCCCAGGAAGGACCCCACCACGAAGCTGATGATCACCGCCACGCCAGCCAGCCCCACCGTCCACATCAGGCCCGTGCCGATGACTTCGGAGACGCGCGAAGGGAAGTACGCGTAGGACATGCCCAGGTCGCCCTGCACCAGGTGCTTCAGGTAGGTGAAGTACTGGGCATAGAGCGGCGCGTCCGTGAAGCCGAAGGCGGCCTTCAGCGCGCCCATGGCCTCCGGCGCGACCTTGCCCTCGAAGCGCGCGAACATGGCCGCGGCCGGATCGCCGGGAGCCAGCCGCGGAATCACGAAGTTGAGCGTGAGCGAGGCCCACGCGGCGATGAGGTAGAAGCCCAGTCGCCGGAGGATGTAGCGGCCCATGGTCAGCGCTCCCTCGGGGACAGCGCCGTCAGCACCAGCAGGCTGTCCGGCTCCGCGTGCGGCGCGAGCCGCGCGTAGGGGTTCTGCTCGGTGGGGAAGCCCGTGAAGCGCGAGGAGTTGGACTCGCCCCACGACGGGTTGGGGAACAGGGGGATCGCGGGCGCGACGGCGGAGAAGCGCTGCTGCACCTGGGACATCAGCGCGTGCTGCTCCTCCGGCGTGCCCGCGCGCTCGAAGCGGATGAGCAGCTCATCCGCCTGCGCATCGCCCATGCGGTGCCAGTTGGCCGCGGCCACCTCGCCCACCGGCCGCACCGTGCGCGGCGACAGGAGCCACTTGTAGAAGTTGTACGGCGTGGGTCCGTCCAGCGACCAGGAGATGGCCAGCTGGAACTCGCCCTTCTGCAGGCGCGTGAACCAGGTGCCGAACTCGTACGTCTTGAGCGTCACGCCGATGCCCAGCTTGCGCAGGTCGCGGCCCACCACCTGCCCTGCGCGCACCCAGTCCGACCACCCGCTCACGACCTCCAGGTCCATCGTGAAGGGCTGCCCGTCCCTCAGGCGCCGCATCCCGTCCGCGCCGCGCGTGAGGCCCGCCTCGTCCAGGAGCTTGTTCGCCGCGCCCAGGTCGTAGTGCGTCCACGCGTCCTTCGCGACGTCCGCGTCCTTCCAGCCGGTGTACGCGTCGTTGAGCGCGGTGGCGTCCGCGGGGCGGGTGTAGCCATACATGGCCACCTCCACCAGCTGGTCGCGGTCCAGCGCCATGCTCAGCGCCTTGCGCACGCGCACGTCGTCCAGCGGCGGGCGCGTGGTGTTGGGATAGAGGAAGACGGTGCTGCCGTAGAGCGGGAACCAGCGCGCATGGTGCGCGGGGTCGCGCGACACGAAGGTGCGGTCCACCGCCGGCACGAAGTTGCCCGCCCAGTCCACCTCCCCCTCCACCAGCGCCATGTTGGCCTGGTCATTGGTGGGGAACGCGAGGAAGCGCAGCGCGGACACCGCGGGCTTGCCGGGCTGCCAGTAGTGCGGATTGCGGCCCAGCTCGTAGACCTGGTTGCGGAACAGCGTCACCTGGGTGAACGGCCCGGTGGCCACCGGCTCCGGGTTGGTGAACGTCACCGGATCCGCGACGTCCTTCCAGATGTGCTGGGGGACGATGATCTGGTGCGCCAGGTCGCTGAAGCCCGGCAGGTACACGCGCGAGAAGCTGAAGGTGACGGTGCCCTTGCCTTCCGCCTTCACGTCCGTGAGGAAGCGCCACACGCCGGCCGCGTCCAGCGCCGGGTGCTGCTTGAGCACGCCGAAGGTGAAGACGACGTCGTCCGCGGTGAAGGGCGTGCCGTCCGACCAGAGGACGCCGTCGCGCAGGTTGAAGCGCAGCGTGCGCTGGTCCTCCGACCACGCGTGGCTGACCGCGAGCCACGGCACCCACCTGCCCTGCGCGGAGCTGAAGACCTCCATGCACTCGTACACGCCCGCCCGGGTGGGCCAACGCGCGTTGGCGCCCGCGAACAGCGGGTTGAAGTTGCGCACCCACGCGCTCTGTTGCTCCACGGAGACGAACAGCACCCCCGGTGGCCGGGGGCGCGGCTCGGAGGAGCACGCCACCAGCAGCGCGAGCGGCAGGAGCGCGCGGGCGAACCTCACTGCGCGGCCCTTTCGTAGACGCGCACGTAGTCCACCTTCATCGACTGCGGGAACACCGTCTTGGAGTCCGGCGGCCCCACGAACGAGCCGCCCACCGCGACGTTGAGGAGAATGAAGTGCGGATGGTCGTAGACCCACTTCCGGCCGGCGGGCAGGTTCTTCGGGGTGACCTCGAAGAAGACGGTGTCGTCGAGGATGAAGCGCAGGCGCTCGGGCTCCCACTCCACCGCGTAGATGTGGAAGTCCGCCGCAAGCGGCGCGCCGGAGATCGCATGCTCGCGGCCGATGTTCCCGCCGCCCGAGTAGCCCGGTCCGTGCAGCGAGCCGCGGATCACCGAGGGGATCTGCCCCTTGTGCTCCATGATGTCGATCTCGCCGCAGTCCGGCCAGCCGACGGAGTCCACGTCCGCGCCCAGCATCCAGAACGCCGGCCAGATGCCGCGGCCCGTGGGCAGCTGGATGCGCGCCTCGATGCGGCCGTAGGCCTTGCTGTAGCGGTTCTTCGTCGACAGGCGCGCGGACGTGTAGTCGTTGTTGCCGTAGCGCTCCTTGCGCGCGGTGATGAGCAGGTGGCCCTCACCGTCCAGCGACGCGTTCTCCGCCCGCGCGGTGTTGTATTCGAACTGGCCGTTGCCCCACCCGTCCCCGCCCACTTCCGGGGTCCAGCGCTCCTTGGACGGCTGCGAGCCCGCCGGCCCGTCGAACTCGTCCTGCCAGACGATCTCCCAGCCCGTGCCCGGCTGCTCCGTCACGGGCCCGGGTTGCTCGCTTTGCTTGTTATCCAGACCTGCTGCCGGATCACACGAAGCCATCCCCAGGCCCGACAGGGCCAGGGCGAGGACAACACGGCGCGAAGTCATGCAGTTCTCCCGACGTTCTGCGTGGGAAAGAGGGAGCGGTCGCGCAGCGCCGCCTGGAGCACGAGGGTGGCCGCGCCCACGGCGATGGAGCGCTCGCCCAGCGTGGACGTGACGATGCGCGTCTCCGCCATGGAGACGGACAGGGCGCGCTGCCGAACGGACGCGCGCAGCGGGTCGAGCAGCATCTCGCCCACGGAGGAGATCTCCCCGCCGAGCACGACGACGGCGGGGTTGAGCAGGTTGAGCAGGCCGCCCACGGCGATGCCCAGGTAGGCGCCCATGCCGTCGATGATCTGCTTCGCGGCGGCGTCGCCGGTGCGGACGCCGTCCACCAGGTCGCGCACGGTGGGGCCCTTGCGGCCGCGGGTCCCCATGAGCTCGCGCGCGCGTTCGGTGAGCGCCGTGGAGCCGATGAGGGTGACGAGGCAGCCCCTCAGGCCGCACACGCAGAGCGGCCCGTTGGAGTCCACCGGGATGTGGCCAATCTCACCGGCCGTTCCGCCGGCGCCGCGGTAGACGTCGCCGTGGATGATGTGGCCGGCGCCGATACCGGTGGCCAGCTTGATGTACGTGAGGTCCTCACCGTTGGAGCCCGCGCCCCAGAAGCACTCGGACAGCGCGCCGAGGTTCGCGTCGTTGTCCACGAACACCGGCATGTCGAAGGTGGTCTGGAACCACTCCTTCACGTCCACGTGCTTCCACGCGGGGAGGATGAGGGGGGACATCTTGCCGGGAGCCGCCGGGTGCACGGGGCTGGGCACGGCGATCCCCATGCCGACGACGGAGCGGCGCGGAACGCGCTCGGCATCCAGACACTCCTGGACGAGCTCCCTGGCCTTCTGCAGCGACCCTTCCGGATCGCCGCGCACCGCGTGGCTCGCCTTGCTCTGCGTGCGCACGCGGCCGCGGAGGTCCGTGAGGACGACGGTGATGTGGGTGGCGCCCAGCTCGACGCCCACCAGGCTGAATGCCTCGTCGCAGAAGCCGATGAGGGTGGGACGGCGGCCCCCGCGGGAGACCCCGGCGCCAATGCTGCGCACCAGGCCCGCCTGCTCCAGGTCCGCGACGATGGCGGAGACGGTCGACGGGCTGAGCTCCGTGCGCCGGGCGATCTCCGCCCGGGAGATCTGACGCTCGTGCCAGATCATGTTCAGCAGCAGGCCGCTGTTCTGCGCACGCATGCCCGCCGCATCGACCGTCAACACCGCCGTTCCCGCTTTCATCGTCCGCTCACGTTCCTTGGTTGGCGCACCGGGCGCTCACAGGTTGGAGATCAGTGCCACTGGATGTCGTCGAGGAAGAAGACCAGCGGTTTGACGTCCAGCCCACCCGCCGACCAGCCGAAGCCCGCGCCGACCGCACCGTAACGGACCTTGCTGATGTCCAACGTGTACTGCTTGGGCTCGGTGGTCAGCGTGACGTTGATCTTCTTCGTGAAGCCATCCTTGTCTTCGTAACCGACGAAGAAGTCGACGATCTCACCGCCGGATTCACCCCAGGCGTAGAAGGACACGGAGTTCGCGCCATCCGGCACCTGGAAGCCGGGCCGCGGGTCATCCGCCCAGGCCCCTTCCGGGAACTGCCAGAAGACGCCGGCCCACAAGTCCGCCTTCTGGGTGGCGGTGAACTTGTGGCAGTTGCCCAGGCCCGAGCCCGGACGGGGCGTGTGGCAGACAGGCTCGTCCACCAGGCCGCCCTGGTTACCACCGCCTGAGCCCATGTAGCCGCTGGCCGCCCAGGTACCGTCGACCGCCAGGGGCAGCGACGTCTGGGTGCCGGCATCGGTGCCCGCGTCGGTGGTGGTGCCCGCGTCTGTCGTCGTCCCGGCATCCGTATTGGTGCCCGCGTCGGTGTTGGTCCCCGCGTCGGTGTTCGTGCCCGCGTCGGTGTTCGTGCCCGCGTCCGTCTTGGTGCCGGCGTCGCTCTGGGGGCTGGGAGTGGGCTTCTCATCCTCGGGGTCACAGGCGCCCACCAGCCCCGCCGTCGCGAAAACTCCGACGACCGCCAACGTCCACGCGAAACGCTTGTTGCGAAGCATGAGTCCCCTCCGGGTTGTCTTGCTGGGATGACTTCGTTCTTACGGCGAAGAAATTAGAAGCTGCTGTAAGCCGCCACCCGCGCGTCGCAATGCGTCACTCACACCGACATACGCCAGAGGAGAATCCGCTGTCTCCCGCCGCCGGGGCTCCTGCCACCTGGAGTCGTCCCGCGTCCCCGCCAACCGCGAACATGCGAGTTCGTTCGATTGACGAAGAAATACCAGCCCCCTTTGCCAATTTGCAAGCGCGTGACCGCACGCGCAGTGCTGTCAATCGGCTGATGCAGTGCGCTATGGGCCTCATGCGCAGCGTCGACGTTGAGGTGACCGCACCGCGCCACGATGGGAGGGGGCCAACCTCAAAACAGGAAGGCCCTGGAGCAACCGAACGCGGCTCCAGGGTCTCGCTCACGACGTTCTACAGCTGACGTCCAGTTCGGCCAGGTGTGCACGGCACGTTGCACGCCTCATGCTGGCACCGAACGCACGACTCCGGGCCGGATACCTTGCACGCGTCGAGAACGCCCTGAAGTATCTCTCCAGTCCACTCTTCCGCCTGCCGGTAATCCGCCTCACCCACGCGATCAGGTGGCAATGTCGTCACCGCGACCAGGATGAAGGCGGGCCCAAGAACCTTGTGATGCTGAATCCTCACAGGAACCTGATGGGCCATTGATGGCCCATCAGGTTCCGCTATCACAAACAGCTGGTTATCCAGATTGCCGGTGCTCCGCAACCGGAGTCGATGCAATCCCTCATTGATGCATGACTCCGTCAACGCCGACTTGAGGCGTGCCGACCGTTCCACTGTTGGCTCTCTCTTTTTGCCGGGCAGCCACGAACAAGCCCACAAGGCCGAAGCAGCAGCCACGAGAATGATAAGAAGAACAGGCTTCATGGTTCACTTGGGAATCTGCGTCGGCCAAGGGGTCGGCGGGTTCTGGTTCGGTCCCCACTCAAGAGGGTTCAGCGCGTAGTGAGTTCCAGTAAAGGCCTGCGAGATTCCCTGGAGCATCAAATGAGTCGTGAGGTACGCGTCCCCCAAGAAGTCCGACTGCAGGATATGAGCCTCTTCGTGGGGGGCGATTGGAAAGGTCCTTGCCTGAATAGCAGATGATCCGCCCAAACGTGGTGTCGTAACCACGCTGCGCCTGAATCGGGTGATTCTGCACTTGAATGTAGGGGCCGACCGTTGGCGAGAACTGGAGGCTGACGTCCGCACCACCGAGCAATCCCAATCCAACGCCATAGTAAAGACCAATGTAGGTCTGCAGGCTGATGATCGGGTCCTTTCCGGAAGGGTCGGTTACATTGACCGGATTGTTCATCGCATATGCGTACGTCGGCAGCACCGCCGGCCCCATCGCGAGTAACGGCTCCGGCTGGAGATACCGCCCCACACTCGGGTCGTAGTATCGGTTCCAGTTCTCGAAGAGGTCCGTCTCCGCGTCGTAGTAGTGACCCGCAAAGCGCAGGGGCGTCCAGAATGGCTGCGCACCCGTCTGGTAGCGCTGGTACTCGAAGCTTTCCATCGCCGCGCCCAGGGAGGTATTCGGTCCGGAGCTATCCTCCGGGCCCGCGGAGATACGCACGCCCATCCCATCGTCGGGCAACGAGTACCAGGGCGTGATCACCTGGCTCATCTCCGGGTCCTGATAGGTCACCTCCTGGGGAGCCACGGGGTCATTCCTGTAGACCGTCACGTCGTCCTGCCCATCGTGGATGTCGACGAACATGAACCGGGCGCGCGCACGCCCCTGGACGTTGCTGTTCTCCGCGGGCTGCCGGAAAGAAGTGAAGGTCTCTCGGTCCTCATCCAGGTAGGGAAGGTTTGAGCTGTCCGGAGTGGAAAGCCGGTTGACGTGGCCAAAGGGCTGGTAGTCCGCCGCGCCTGCCACAAGTCCATTGCTGTTCAACATCAAAACCGGCTTACCGATGATGTCTGTGACGGGGAAGTAGACACCTCACGCCGCAGCTTCACCGTCACGCCTGCAATCCACGGTCGAGTCAGGCTCCCGAACGTTCTGTGTCGCGTCCAGCCTGCCCCGGAAGATCATCAACGGATGGCCTCCGAGCCATACGTAATCATCCACCACACGGAAGTTGCCCTGACTCTGCGGGATGGGCTCATTCCATCCCTGATCCACCAGCAGCTGATTGCCAGTGCCATGGAAGAATTCATCCCGCCGATTGAACGGGTTGACCTTGGCGCGCCTGCGTCCCAGGGCATCGTAGAAGTAGTTGTACGTCAGGCCGTTGACCCGTACGGCACGGAAGACAGACTCTCGCGCTGCCCCCTTGCCCTTCCGCCGCGTTGAAGGGTGCATAGCGGAACTCCATCAGGTTCGCGGGCTGTCCAGACATGTAGTGACCCGATTCCTTGGTCACTGCGCGCCCATCCGCGTCGTAGGTGAAATTCGTCTCCCTGTACTGCCCACCGGGGGGCGCCACTGACATCAGCAGGTCCGCGCGAGCCCCGGTGTCGTATGCGAGCGAGTATGAGAAGGTGCTGTAGAACTGGGAGAGCTGTGACCGATTGCTACGGCGATCGTAGCCAAAGGTCTGCTCCGCAAACGCGCCACCGGTCGCGTCCCAGTTGCCAGGAGGCCGGGACGCGGACGTCAGCCGCAGGGTCCGATCATAGGCATACAGTTCCGTCCTGGGAGTCGTCGCCCCCAGCAGGCACGTGTCCGTCCGCACGACCTGATCCGCGCTCCACGTGAAGGTGCGCTTGTAGATGCCGCCGTTGTTGAACGTGCTGCCCGGAGTGAAGTCATCCCGGTTGACGCGCAATGAGCGCACCCGCCCCGTCAGATCCGAATTCGCGGCGGATGGGAAGGCCGCCGAGCAATTGGCGGGGGCCTGCGTGCCATCATCCCCCAGCGCGTACTCCACGGCCACCGGACGCGTTTGAGCGGGCAGTGGGTTGATTTGATAGCCCCGCAGACCGCCGAACGGTTCCCACGCCACCTTGCTCACCAGTCGTTCGGTTTGCGGACCGGAGCTCGTGAAGAGGGTCACGTCGACCCTCAGTGCGCCACGGGCGGCGGACCCGCGATGCGCTGGACGATGGCGATCAATTGATCGATGTCGAAGGGCTTGGGCAGGAAGCCCGCGCACGGCAGGTGCTGCCAGTAGTCCGGCGGACTGGCGCTCATCATCACCACCGGGACGTCGCGCAGGGCCTCGTCCTTCTGCATGGCTTCCAGCACGCCCGGCCCATTGAGCAGCGGCATCATGTAGTCGAGCAGCACCACCGACGGGCGCTCCTGGCGCATCCGCTCCAGGGCCTCCCGGCCATTGAGCGCGGTGACCGTGCGGTAGCCCTCGTCGGACAAGAGATCCCGGACGGCCTCCACGATGCCGAACTCGTCGTCGACGATGAGGACGGGCCCCATGGTCACGTGCCTCGGCGCTTGACGTTGCGGCGCGGCTTCGAAGAGGTCGCCCTCGCGGAGGACTTCGCGCCCGCGCGCGGCTTGCGGCGCGGCTTCGGCAAGGGGGTCGGTTCCGGCGTCCGCGTGCGCGCGAGCCCCGTCATCAACATCTGCCCTTCGGCGAAGGGCGCTCCCACTTGGATTCCCTTGTCCGTGATCTCCAGCTCACGCAGGGCGGGATCGTAGGCGCTGTTGCGCACCTTGAGCACCGCGATGAAGCGGCGCAGCCCGGAGTGCAGCTCCACCATGCGCAGGAACAGGATGTTCTCGGCCACCATGGAGATGCCCTTGAGCGGGAACCTCACCTCCGGCCCGAACGCGGAGGTGACCTCCGCGGTGTAGAGGAGCGTCACCTCCCGCACGCGGCACTCGTTGATGAGCGCCGCCAGGAAGCGAGCCACCCGCGTGCGGCGCGTGGAGGCGCGGCGCAGCGCCTCGTAGCCGTCCAGGAAGATGCGCCGCACCCGGCCGCTGCGCACGAGTGTCAGCAGCTCCGTCCCCAGCTTGTCGAGGATGTTCTCCGTGGGCGGCCGGAAGCTCACCTCCAGCTCGCCGCGCTCCATCAGCGGCTGCAGGTGCAACCCCACGCCCGCCGCCTGCGCGAGCATCCGCTCCGGCGCGTCGTAGAAGGCGAAGTAGTGGCCGCGCTCTCCCTGGCGCGCGCCCTCCGCCAGGAAGCTCAGGCCCATCAGCGTCTTGCCGCTGCCCGGCGGCCCCAGGAGGATGGTGGTGGAGCCCGCCGGCACGCCGCCCTTGAGCATCCGGTCCAGGCCGGTGATGCCGAAGGCGTCCCGCTCGCGCCGGCCCGCGCCCGGCACCAGGTTGCCGTCCACCATCGACTCCAGGCGGGGATAGACGGTGAGCCCGTCACCGGTGATTTCAAAGCCGTGCCGCCCCAGCTTGTACGCGCTGCCGCGGAACTTGCGCACGCTCAGCTCGCGCAGGGTGCGCACGCCGAAGGTGCGCTGCTGGAGCATCAGCAGGCCGTCCACCATGGTGTGCTCCGCGCGCAGGCCCTTGTCGCCGCCGGTGGTGAGCACGACCGTGGTGCAGCCGATGAGGCCCGTCACGACCTGGAGGCCGTGGATGAACTTCTTGAGCGCCTGCCGCGACGGGGCCAGCTCCTCCGCCGCCAGCAGGCCATCCAGCACGAGCAGCGAGGCCTTGTGAGACTTGATCTCCTTGCGGACCAGCTCCGCGAGCGCGTCCAGCCCTCCCTGCTCCAGGATGGTGAAGGCGCTCAGGTAGCTGATCTTCCCCGGCACGCAGGACGGGTCGAAGAACGACAGCGTCTGAAGGTTGCTCACCAGCTCCGTGTGCGACTCGGCGAGGAGCGTGAGGTAGAGGACCTTGTGGCCCAGGGCCGCCTGATGGAAGCAGATCTGGTTGGCCAGGATGGTCTTGCCCGCTCCCGGCAGGCCCATGACCATGTACATGCGGCCCTTGCGCAGGCCACCACACAGCACGGTGTCCAGGCCGGGAATGCCCGTGGACACCCGCTGCTCTTCACGTGGACTGCCCAGCGCCATCACACGTTCCCTTCCTGGGGCGCCAGGCGCCGAGCCGGCCCTGGGGACCGGACCTGGAGACTCTTAGTCCAGCCAACCCTGGAGGGATCAACAATCTGGGAAACGTGTACGACTGGACGACGAATGCCGGGTCCGCCGTCCGTTCACCGGGCGGTGTTGGCGTCCGTCGCCGGGGCGACGGGCCCGCTCCCCGTCAGCGGCTTGAGCGACGCGCGCAGGGATTCAATCTGGGCGCGCGCCTGATTCTTGAGCGTCTCCACGTCGTCCAACGTCATCCCCTTCGTGGAGATGGGCGTGCCCACCGTCACCAGCCCGCGTGACGTGGCGAAGCGCCACGAGTGCTTGGGCAGGGCCAGCCGCGTGCCGCTCACCGCCAGCGGCAGCACGTCCGCCTGCGCCTCGATGGCGAGCCGGAAGGCGCCGTCCTTGAAGGGCAGGAGCTCCTCGGTCTTGGAGCGCGTGCCCTCCGGGAAGATCATCACCGGCATCCCCTTGGCCAGCCATTGCTTGCAGCGCGCCATGGCGCCGGTGGCCGAGTCGCGGTCGCCGCGCTCCACCGGGATGTCTCCGGCGATGCCCATCATCCAGCCCACCACTGGCACCCGGAAGAGGCTCTTCTTGCCCAGCCACTTCATCTCCCACGGCAGATGGGAGATGAGGAACGGATCCGCGTTGGACTCGTGGTTGCTCACCACCACCGTGTTGGGCGCCACCTGGGCCGGCACGTTGCCGTGCACGCCGAAGCGCCAGTAGGGCGTGAGCTTCGCGGCGGTGACGCCCACCAGCCGGAAGCAGCGGCCCACGGCGTAGCGGCGCTTGTCAAACGGGAACGTGAAGATGAGCAGGAAGATCTGGACGAAGAAGCCCACGAGGGCGACGAGGCCCACCTCGACCCAGGTCCAGATGGAGAGCAGTGCGTTCATGAGGGGTGTCCCTTGAGGATGCGCGGGTTCAGGTGAGGATCGCGGGGTCCAGGTCCACGCTCACCGGGCAGTGATCCGAGCCGTGGACGTCCGCGTGCACGGAGGCCTTCTTCACGAAGGCGAGCGCCGCGGGGGTGGCGAGCACGTAGTCGATGCGCCAGCCGATGTTCTTCTCGCGCACGCCAGCGCGCTGGCTCCACCAGGAGTAGTGGCCGCCGTCGGCGTTGAAGTGGCGGAAGGTGTCCACCCAGCCGGAGCGGATCCACCGGTCGAACTCCTCGCGCTCCTCCGGGCGGAAGCCGCTGGTCTCGCGGTTCTCGCGCGGGCGCGCCAGATCGATGTCGCGGTGGGCGGTGTTGAAGTCCCCCATCACCAGCACGCGCTGGTTGTCGCGCAGCGGCTTCTCCAGGCGCGCGAAGAGGCGGCGGTAGAAGTCCAGCTTGAAGGGGATGCGGGAGAGGTCGCGGTCCTTCCCGTTGCCATTGGGGAAGTAGCCGTTCACCACGGTCAGCTTGCCGAAGCGGGCGAACTGGAGGCGGCCCTCCGCGTCCACCTCCGGCGCGTCCAGGGTGGTGGTGAGGTCGTAGGGCTCGTGGCGGCTGTAGAGGCCCACGCCGCTGTAGCCGGGGCGCTCCGCAGCCACGAAGTGGGTCTTCCACCGGCGGGGGGCGCGGACCTCCGCGGGGAGCTGCTCCACGCGGGCGCGCACCTCCTGTAGCCCCACGATGTCCGCCCGGGCCTTGGAGAGCCACGGGAGGAACCCCTTGCGGTGGATGGAGCGCAGACCGTTGACGTTCCAGGAGACGACTCGCACGCCCCCGCTTATGGCGAAAGCGCGCGGGCATTTCCAGCCCCACCGTTCCTGGAAGGACGGTGGGGCCGGTCACTGCTCAGTGCGTCACGGCACTTCGAGGGCACTCGCCTTGTTCTGCGGATCACGCGTGGTGCGGATGATGAAGTCCGCGCCGTTCACGTCCGTGTCCTGGCTGTTGCCCTTCGTCGCGTCCGAGCCACCCTCCATGGTCGCCGCGGACGAGCCGGCGTTGGCCTTGCGCTCGATGCTTCCGTTGGTCCCGATCGTTCCCGAGACGGGGCTCTTGCCTTCCGCGGAGTCCGCCGTGCCGAAGCCCACCGTGTCCACCGCGAGCGCCTCCGTCGGGGCGTTGCCGATGCCGGGCTTACCCAGCCGGATGTGGCCGTTCACGGCCATGGAAATGGACCCAGTGCTCGCGTCGCCCTTGACGGTGCCCTGATAGGACGTGTGGGTCACCAGGAAGAAGCCGTGCGCGGCGATCTTGGCTCCCGAGGCGAACGTGAATGCGGTGGCGTTGTAGGTCGGACCCGACGCGCTCTTGTACTGGAGCTTCCAGCCGGTCAGGTCCACGTCCTCGTTCGTCGGGTTGTAGAGCTCGATGAACTCATCGTTCGCGCCACCAGGACCCGCGGGGGCGAGCTCGCTGATGACGACGTGGTTCGTCGTCGGGGCGGCGGTGACCTTCGCCTGGGCGGACACGGACTGGCCGTTGAGCGTGGCCACGATGGTGCCCGTCGAGCCGGCCGCGCCGGCGGTGAAGACGAACTTCGCGGAGATCTCGTTGGCCGGCACCGTCACGGTGGCCGGCACGGAGCCCACGTTGCCCGTGGTGGACAGCGCGATGGACGTGGCCGCCGCGGCCGGGATGTCGAGCACCACGGTGACGTTCGCCGTCTGACCGGAGGACAGGGACACGGTCTCCGGCGACAGGTACGCCAGCGAGGCCGCCTCGGTCGCGCCGAGCACGCGCACGGTCGCCGTGCGCGAATCGCCGCCCAGCGTGGCCGTCAGCGTCGCCTTGGCGGAGCCCGCCGCGTCGTTCGCCGTCACGATGACCGCCGCGGAGCGCGAGCCCGCCGGCACCGTCACCTGGCCGTTGTTGGCCACGACCACCGACGGGCTGGACGAGGAGACCTGGACCACCACGTCCGCGGTGGCGTTGGCGCTCAGCGTCACCGCCAGCGGCTCCGGAATCGTCTCACCCGTGGTGCCCGAGCGCGCGAAGACCGCGGCCGGCTCCAGCGCGCTCAGCGTCGCGGTGGTGCCCGCGTCGCTGCCTGTGCCGGCGTCCGGAGCCGGGCCACCGTCGATGGCGCCGCCATCCGTGCCCGCGTCGATGGTGCCGGCATCCGTACCCGCGTCCGTGCCCGCATCGATGGTGCCGGCATCCGTACCCGCGTCGATGGTGCCGGCATCCGTGCCCGCGTCGATGGTGCCCGCGTCCGTGCCCGCATCGATGGTGCCGGCATCCGTACCCGCGTCCGTGCCCGCGTCGATGGTGCCGGCATCCGTACCCGCGTCCGTGCCCGCATCGATGGTGCCGGCATCCGTGCCCGCGTCGATGGTGCCCGCGTCCGTCTCCGTCCCGGCGTCCGTGCCCGCATCGATGGTGCCGGCATCCGGCTCCGTGCCCGCGTCGGTGCCCGCATCCACCTCGGTGCCAGCGTCAGAGCCCGCGTCGACCGCGGGCGTATTCACCTGACAGCTGTTGTTGCAGCGGTCGTTGTCGACGCGGTTGCCGTCGTCGCACGCCTCGCCGCTCTCGACGATGCCGTTGCCGCAGACAGGGTTCTTGTTGTCGTCATCACCACCGCACGCCGACAACACCAACAGCACCGCTGACAAAGGGACCAGCAGGTGCCGGGAAGACCAGGACATGGAGACTCCGTGTTGAGTACTGAGCCTCCTCCAAACCACAAAATTACAGGGCGACGCAAACCCCACCCTGTGACTTCTGGCTCACGTCCAGGGGACCTTCCAGGTCGCCGGTTTCTCAGGATTCGACAGCCCAGATGGGTTGTCCGGACCCAAGCGCGTTCAGCCTGGAGTGACGGGGGTTTGCGCGGGGTCCGAAGCCTCCAACCCATGTGCATCCAGGAAACCCCGCACAGCCTGGGCGATCTCGGTCCCGGCCTCCAGGAGGCCCGCGTGGCCGGCGTCATCCACCTGGAGCCAGTCGGCCTGGGGCAACGCGCGGTGCAGCCGCTGCACCTCCGTCAGGGGCACCAGGACGTCATTCGCCGCGGCGATGATCAGCACGGGCACCCGGATGGATGGGAGCACGTCCCAGGCGTGGCCCTCGGTGAGGCCCCGCAGCGTGCGCCAATAGGCCTGCACACTCATGTGATAGAGCGCGTCGAGGAACTCGGCGATGTCCTCGCGCGGAGCCCGGGGCCGCAGCGCTCCCACGGCCCTCGCGAACGGATCCGCCAGCGGGCTGGCGAGGAAGGCCCTCACCGCGGGCGCCGCCACCGGCACCCATGGCGTGCTCGCGGCGAGGAAGCCCTTCGCGGCGGACAGCACGGCGCGAGGCCCCCAGCGCGGATCCGCCGAGCCCGGCACACCCGGCGTCCCCGCGATGAGCGTCATGGAAGGCACCAGGTCCGGGCGCCGGCGGTACAGCTCCAGCAGGATGCGCACGCCCATGGAGAAGGCGATGTGGTGCGGCGGCCGGCCGTCGCCGCGCGCCATGGCCGCCTCGGTGATGCGCTCCAGGTCGTCCACGTGCACCTTCACGCGGTAGTCCCCGTCGCGCGACTCCTCGCTCATGCCGTGGCCGCGGTAGTCCCAGTGCACCACGCGGTGGTCCTGCTCCAGGTCGGCGACGATGTGGCGCCAGAAGTTCTCCGACGTGCCGATGCCGTTGGTGAGCAGCACCGTGGGGCGGTCCGCGAGCAGGGCGTCGCGCCTCTCCTCCGGCATGCCCGAGCTGTGGGTGTGGACCGCCACCCGGGTACCATCCGGGGCGGAGACGAAGTGCGTGGCGCGACGATAGGGCATCCCCGCCCACCATGCGGCCGGGCAGGCGCGGGTGCAAGGCCCGAGGGCTCCCTCCCCCGCCCTCACGGCCGGACTGGACGCGCACGGTGCTTGGGGCAATGGTGGCGGAGATGCTCAGCACGGAGGCGGAAGGGTTGGACGTGGCGGCCGCGCTCGCCCACTACGGGGCGCACGGCTACGCGCGCCTGGGCCGGGTCCTGGACGACGCGGGCGTGGAGGCCCTGCGCGAGCGGGCGGACGACTTGATGCTCGGCCGTGTGGTGTACCCGGGGATGTTCTTCCAGCCGGACGCCACCACCGGCCGCTACGAGGACGCGCCCCTGGGGCTGGGCTGGCAGGGCCCGTCCCTGGAGTACCGCAAGCTGGAGAAGCTGGAGAAGGATCCGCGCTTCCTCGCGTGGCTGGAGAACCCGCTGTTCGAGCGCATCGCCCGCGCCCGCATCCCCGGCGACATCGTCCTCTACCGCGCCATCCTCTTCCACAAGGGCCCCGCGGGCGGCAGCAACCTGCCCTTCCACCAGGACGGTGGAAAGCTGTGGGGCCTCACGCGCGAGCCGGACCTCCAGATCTGGACCGCGCTGGATGACGCGCCGGAAGGCGGCGGCTGCCTGGAGGTCATCCCCGGCAGCCATCGCGCGGGGCTGGTGACGGCCCTGGGAGGCGTGATTCCGCAGGATCGCGTGGAGGCGGAGGACGCGGAAGGACACGTGGTGTCCCTGCCGGTGCGTGCCGGAGAGGCGCTGCTCGTGCACAACCACGTCTGGCATCGCTCCGGACGCGGCCGGCCCGGACAGCGGCGGCGCGCGTTCTCCGCCTGCTACATGAGCGCGGACACCACCTGCGTGCGCAAGAAGAAGGCCCCCCGCGTCTTCCCCCCGGTGTTCCGCCACCCGCCGCGCGGCGGCTGAAAGGCCCTATCATCCGGGCCGTGTCCGGACACCCTGGAGTCCTCGTCGCCGAGCAGCCCCACTACCTGCCGTGGGTGGACTTCTACGAGCAGGTGGCTCGCGCCGGCACCCTGGTGGTGCTCGACGACGTGCAGTGGCTCCGGCGCGGCTGGCAGCGCCGCACGCGCGTCGCCCTGCCCCACGGCGTCCCCATGCCGCCCCCGTCCGAGCCGGGCTTCCAGTGGCTGTCCATCCCGCTGGAGGATCCGCACCGCGACACGCGCATCCGCGACCTGGCGGTGGACGCGAGCCAGCCCTGGGCGCGCAAGCACCTCCAGTCCCTGGTGACGCTCTACGGAGGGCGGCCCTGCTTCCGAGCGCAGGTGCTGCCGCTGCTGGAGCCCTTCTATGACGCCGCCGCGCGCGAGTCCGGGCCGGGGTCGCTCCTGCGCGTGCTGCTGTCCAGCATGGCGCTGTTCTACGCGCCGCTGGGGCTTCAGCCGAACCTCGTGTGCTCCTCCACGCTGGAGCGCCGGGGCGAGGACAAGACGCAGCGGCTGGTGGAGTACTGCCTCCAGACGGGCGCGCACACGTACTACTCGGGGACGGGCTCCACCGTGTACCTGAAGCCGGAGCGCTTCCGCGCGGCGGACGTGCGCCTGCTGTGGCAGCGCTTCCGCCACCCGGACTACGCGCAGGGGCGCGAGGGTCGCTTCGTGACAGGGCTGTCCATCGTGGACGTGCTGGCCAACGTCCCCGTGGAGACGGTGCGCGAGTGGCTCCAGCCGTCGCCGTGGGGGCCGTTCGCGGGGGACGGCCCCCAGCCGCTTCAGCCGGCGGACGCGGAGGTGGGCGAGGACGTCTGGGGCTTGTCGAAGCGCACGAAGTAGCTGCGCACGGCGGCGTCGAGCAGCGCGGGCTCCAGGCGCGGCGACATGCCCTGGTAGTGCGCCATGTCGATGACCTGATCCAACAGGTCGCGAGGCTGGCACGCGGCGAAGGGCCGGTTCGCCGGGCGGTAGTGCTCGTCGATGAGGTAGTCCACGGCGCGCGCGTCGTAGGGCACGCCGCGCTTCTTGCACATCACCTGGAAGATCTCGTGGAACTGCTCCTCGTCCGGGCGCTGCACCTCCAGCTTGTAGCGGACGCGGCGCAGGAAGGCGTCATCCACGAGGGCGCTGGGGTCCAGGTTGGTGGAGAAGGCAGCGAACACGTCGAAGGGCACCTGGATCTTCTTGCCGGTGTGGAGCGTGAGGATGTCCACGTCGCTCTCCAGCGGGACGATCCACCGGTTGAGCAGGTCCTTGGGGGACACCTTCTGGCGGCCGAAGTCGTCGATGAGGAGCATCCCGTTGGACGCCTTCATCTGGAACGGCGCCTCGTAGTACTTCACCTCCGGGGTGTAGACGAGGTCGAGCATCTCCAGCGTGAGCTCACCGCCCACCACCACGAGCGGCCGGCGGCAGCGCACCCAGCGGCGGTCGTACGAAGGCGCGCCGGGTTCGTCCTCCACCGCGCGGTGGATGTTCGCGTCGAACATCTTCACCACGAAGTCGTCGATGAGCACCGCGTGCGGGACGAAGATGTCCCCCTCGTAGCAGTTGACCATGCCCTGGCAGATGGCCGTCTTGCCGTTGCCCGGAGGGCCGTAGAAGAAGATGGCGCGTCCGGAGTTCATCGCCGGGCCGATGCCGTCGAAGATGTAGTCGCGGATGATCAGGTCGCCGAACTTGTCCTGCATGCGCTGGCGCGTGATGCGGTTGCCGCGCACGGTCTGCTGCTTCACGGCCGCGACCCATTCGTTGAACGGCACGGGCGCCGGACCGTTGTAGCGGTTGCGGTCCAGGATCTGCCGCAGCACGTCCGTCACGAAGGTCGTGAGCTGGTAGATCATCGTGGAGCGGCCCACGCCGGACGAGCCACCGCCGCGGATGTCGATGTACTTCTGCCGGCGCAGGCCCTCGATGACCTCGTCCACCAGCGTGGTGGGCAACTGCAGCCGCGTGGCCACATCCATGCCGCGCATCTCGCCCGCGAAGAAGATGGCCTTGAGGACCAGCTCCTCCACGAACGTGGTGGTGAGGCCGGCATCCTGGAGCGACTTCGGCTGCGCGGGCCAGAAGCGGTTCGTCGCCGGGGCATCCGACGCCTCACCACGCCGGAAGCCGCGACGCTCCGGGCCGACATAGCCCTGCGGGGCCGCGCCCGCGCCACGCCGGTCGGGGCCCCCCGGGCTCGGTGCCGGACCCCGGCGATCCGCGTCCGAGCCGCGACGCTCCGGCCCTGGGGCCGCGCGGCGCTCGGGGTCCTGTGAGGAGGCGAAGGAGGCCCCACCCCGCCGGTCGCCTTCCGGGGGCGGTGGAGGGGGACCGGGGGGCGCGGTGCGCCGTTCCGTCTGCACGTCCAACATCTCCCCGTCGAAGGGCGGCGGCGCCGGAGGGGCCACGCTCGCGGACTGCGCGGGGGGCACCCGAGGGCGCGGCATTGGATCAAAGATGACAGAGGGAAGCGGCGCGGGCTGCGCGGCCCTGGAGCGCGTGGGCTCCGGGGGCTGAGACCCTCCCAGGGGCATGCCGGCCACGGGGGGCTGGCGCGGACGGGGAGGCGGCGCCAGGACGGGATTCGCCGACGCGGCAGGCGTCTCCAGGGGAGTGATGCTGCGATTGGGGTCCTGCTCGGCGTCGAGAGAAGACGAACCTGGGCCAGGAGGGGGCCTGCGGGGAAAGTCGCTCATCACGGCTCCGGCGGGAGGGGGCGACCACTGTACCCCACCGTCGTGTCAGCGGTGTTAACTTCGGCCCATGAGCTTCTTCCAGGCGCCCCCCGTTCTTGGCAACCAGTACGACGACGACGCGTTCCTGCAGGGCTACCTTGCCCGCACCCTTCCAGGGGACTTGTTCCGCTCGCTCCAGGATGACTTCCGCGAGCTGGGCGAGCTGGGGGGCAAGTACTTCTACGAGTTCCAGCAGCGCGACCGGCTGAACGAGCCCGTGCTCACGCAGTGGAGCCCGTGGGGACAGCGCATCGACCACATCGAGGTCACGCCCCTGTGGAAGGAGGCGGAGGCGCTGACGGCGAGGAAGGGCCTGATCGCGGTGGCCTACGAGCAGAAGAGCGGTGCGCTCAGCCGCGTGCACCAGTTCGCGCTGAACTACCTGGTGCAGCCGTCGCTGGATGTCTACTCGTGTCCGCTGGCGATGACGGACGGCGCGGCGCGGTCGCTCCTGTCCCTGGGCAACCAGGCGCTCATCGACCACGCCCTGCCCCGCCTGACGTCGCGGGATCCGGCGACGTTCTGGACGTCCGGCCAGTGGATGACGGAGCGCACGGGCGGCTCGGACGTGGGCCTGACGCTGACGGAGGCGCGGCAGTCCCCCGATGGCTGGCGGCTCTACGGCACCAAGTGGTTCACGTCCGCGACGACAGCGCAGATGGCGCTGACCCTGGCGCGGCCCACGGGCAACGGCCCTGGCGGCAAGGGGCTGGCGCTCTTCTTCGTGGAGACGCGAGACGCGCAGGGCCGGCTCAATGGCATCCAGATCAACCGGCTGAAGGACAAGTTCGGAACGCGCAAGGTGCCCACGGCGGAGCTGACGCTGGACGGGACGCTGGCGGTGCCGGTGGCGGGGCTGACGGACGGCATCCGCAACATGGCGATGATGCTGAACGTGACGCGCACCTGGAACGCGATGGGCGCGACTTGGAGCATGCGCCGCGCGATGGCGCTGGCGCACGATTACGCGAAGCGCCGGGTGCAGTTCGGCGCGCCGCTGTCGGAGAAGCCGCTGCACGTGGACACGCTGGCGGGGCTGGAGGCCGAGTTCCAGGCGGGCTTCCTGCTGGCGTTCCGCGCGGTGGAGCTGCTCGGCAAGCTGGAGACGCGCACGGCGACGGAGCAGGAGCTGCTGCTGCAGCGGCTGGTGACGCCGCTGGCGAAGCTGACGACGGGCCGGCAGGTGGTGCACATCACGTCGGAGGTGTCCGAGTCCTTCGGCGGCGCGGGCTACGTGGAGGACACGGGCCTGCCGCGCATCCAGGCGGACGCGCAGGTGCTGTCCATCTGGGAGGGCACGACGAACGTGCTGTCGTTGGACTCGCTGCGCGCGCTGGCGAAGGAAGGCACGCTGGAGGCGTTCTTCCACGAGGTGGAGGGCCGGCTGTCGAAGGTGACGGACGCGGGCCTGCGGCCGTGCGTGCAGACGGCGCACGACGCGCTGGAGCACGCGCGGGCGTGGGTGTCCGGCGCGATGGCGAACCCCACCACGATGGAGGCCGGGGCGCGGCGCTTCTCCATGACGCTGGGGCGCACGCTGGAGCTGGCGCTGCTCAGCGAGCACGCGCAGTGGTGCCTGGAGCACGGGCACGGGCCGCGCAGCCGGGCGGCGGCGCGGCGGTTCCGGCAGAACGGCGTGGACCTCATCCGGGATGAGATCGACCTGGATGATTCGCGGCTGCTGGGCTGAGCATCACGACAGGTGCAGACGGCGGGCGCCCCCATTAAGAAGCGGGCGCCATGTCCGTCCTGAGCCCCGAGCAGAGCCAGCGCTTCGCCACCGATGGGTATCTCGTGCTGCCGTCCTTCGTGGACAGCGGGACGTGCGAGCGGATGCGGGCCGTCATCCTGGAGCAGCTGGCCTCCGGCGGCGGCCCGGTGGAGTACGAGGCCGACGTGGCCTATCCGGGCTCGCCGGCCAGCCTCGAAGCCGAGGGCGGACGGACGGTGCGGCGGTTGTTGAAGGCCCATGGGCGCTCGCCCCTGTTCGCGGCGTGGTTCGACGACGCGCGGGTGTTGGAGGCGCTGGGGCAGTTGCTGGACGGGCCGGTGGTGCAGGCGCGGGCGCATCACAATTGCGTGATGACGAAGCAGCCGCGCTTCTCGTCGGACACGGGGTGGCACCAGGACGTGCGCTACTGGGCCTTCGAGCGGCCGGAGCTCATCTCCACGTGGTTGGCATTGGGGGCGGAGGCGCCGGAGAACGGCGGCCTGAAGGTGCTGCCCGGCACGCACCGGATGCAGTTCGCGCCGGAGCGCTACGACGCGAAGCTGTTCCTGCGACCGGAGCTGCCGGAGAACGCGGCGCTCATCCAGGGCGCGCAATACGTGCGGCTGTCCCCCGGGGACGTGCTGCTCTTCCACGCGCGGCTGTTCCACGCGGCCAGCCGGAACCACACGGGGGACACGAAGTACTCCGTGGTGGCGACGTACCGGCGGACGGACAACCTGCCCGTCCCCGGCTCACGGTCCGCGAGGGATTGAGGGCAGGCTCACGGCGAGTACTGATACCGCTCGATGATTCGTCCTTCGGGTGAGACGGCGTAGAGCTCGAACCAGTCGAGCTCGAAGTTGCCTCCAGGCCCAATTCCCTCGCAGTGGTCGACTCGCCGATTCACCCGGACGATGTAGACGCCCTTCCCCTTGCCCACGACGACCTCCAGGGCTCGCGCCGTGAAGATGCACTCATTCCTGCGATCCTTGGGGAAGCGACTCACGACGTCCTGAAGGGCCGCATGGGACGCCAGGACTGCGGGTCCATCCAGCGTCGCCATGGGCTCCACGTCCTCCGGCCATTCAAAGGCAGACGTCCCCGCATCCAGCGCAGGGACGAGACGAGGCACTGCGGGGGCCCCCGCATCCGCCTTGGCTCCCTTCTGAGACGGAAGAGGTGTGCCCGCGTCCGCGAGCAGCGCGGCCACCAGCAGCAGCATGGAACCAATCATCACGGGTGCGCTCCGAATGGAGTCGAGAACCTTGCCTGTGCCGCTACCAGGTCAGGTCGGGAGTACATGTCGGCATCACTCCACTGCGACGGAGAATGTTGGAGGTAGCGGGGCGACATGTCGCCTGGAAGGTCCACCCGGCTTCACGTCCCGTCCAGCGGAACACCGCTCCTGACGGGTTCCACTTGTAAAAGCGCGGCGCACTCCGTGGCCCCGTGGCGAGCCAACCCCATGCTGGGATGGGCTCGCCGCGAGCGTCTCGAGCAAGTCGCCCGCTGGGCGTAGAGGCATAAGCGACCAGCACCCAGCCCTCCTCGCCAGCCTTCAGTCGCGGCCAGCTCTCCAGATCCTGGCTGCTTGCTCCCGCTCCACACGGGTGGTTGTGCGCATAGCCAAAAACAGGCAGGTCATCGCCAAAATCCGCGTCATCCACGCCACCAAAGGGCGGCCAGCAGGTTTTCGATGCTCCCGACATGCTGCGCACAGGCCAGGAGACACGTCAGTCCCTGGGGGTGCGATAGAGGGCAACGCAGTACTCGGTGGCATCCGCTCTGGGACGACCTGTTGACGCTTCGCAGGCATCCACCGCCCCGGGAAGCCCCTTGAGAGAAGACAAGGTACTCAGGACCAGATCATCTGGAACGTGAGCCACGTCTTCAATGACCGCAGGAACCTCTGGCCAGGGGCCCGGCGCGATGGAGAGGAAGGAATTGTCCTCTCTTCGGCGCAGCTCTTCGCTCAAGTAATAGCGTTTCGCGCCCGCGCAGGAGAGCAGCCCCAACAAGAATGCTGACGGCGAACTGCACCGTGCCGCGTCTGCTGTTCGGAAGACGCGGCATCGGGACTGACATGCGCTACTTCGCGGCCTGCGCGAGGGCGTCTTCCACGTAGCGGATGCCCTTGGCGGTGATGGCCTTGCCCTTCTTGGTGTCCTGGGCGTAGCCGGCATGCAGACGCAGGGCCTTGGCGGCGTTCGGCGCGGCGTAGGTCACGCCCAGCCCGCTCCAGAAGCGCGACGTCGTTCCGGACGTCACCTCCACGTCCAGCGCCTTCGCCAGGTAGAGCGGGATCAGTGAGCGCAGCAGCTGATCCTTCTCCTTGCCGGCGGAGACCAGGTCCTTCTGGCGCGCGTGGCCGCGCAGCGCGGACTCCAGCACCGACACCGCGTCCTCGCTCGCCCCCTGCGCGGCCTTCTTCGCGGCAGGGGCCTTCTTCGCCGCGCTCTTCTTGCGCGCGGGCGCCGCCTTCTTCGCGGCCGGTGCCTTCTTCGCCGCGCTCTTCTTGCTCGCAGCCTTCTTCGCCTTCGGCGCCGTCTTGCGGCGGGCGGCGGGCGCCAGCTCCATGCGGCCCTCGAAGGGGATCTCCACCACCGTCGCGTCCACCTGACGATCCGGGATCGCGTTGCGCAGGGACTCGATCACCTCATGCACGGACGCGCGCGGGGGCTCGGAGTGCACCGGGCGGGAGACGCGGGTCGGCGCGGGCTCGTTCACCGGCGGCTTGCCCTGCGCATAGTACCGCACCCAATCGCTCGCCTCCTCCACCACTTCCGACAGGCCCACGCGATCGAGCAGCGACCCCAACCACCGAAGACTGTTGCGCACTGAGTACCCTCCCGTTCTGATCCACGCTACTACACTCCAGACAGAAGCAACCTATATCGCTAGCAATACGGGTTGTTCCATGCCCCCGTGGGCCTTCCCGCCCCCTCCCTCACGGATCACAGGAACAGACGTGCAGATGTAGCACGGGGCTCCTCGCTGCTCACTGACGCACGGACACCACGCTGCGCGTCTTCACGTTCGTCACCTTCCCCGAGCGCTCCAGCGTCCCCTCCCCCACGAGGAACAGCGCGCCGTGGATCTCCTGCCTGCACCGCGCATACACCTCCGAGGGCACCACCAGGTTGGCGATCCCCGTCTCGTCCTCCAGCGAGATGAAGCAGATCCCCTTCGCCGTGGGCGGCATCTGCCGGCAGATCATCATCCCCCCCACCTTCACCCGCCGCCCCGCCGACACCCGCTTCAACCCCTCCGCCGTCACCGCCCCCATGCGCTTCAACGTGGGCCTGAGCAGCTCCATCGGGTGCTTCTCCAGGGACAACCCCACCGTGTCGTAGTCCGCCACCACACGCTCCTGGACGTCCATGGGCGGCAACCGCACCGCCGTGCCATCCATGGGCATCCCGAAGAACAGGTCGTCCGCGTCCAGCGGGCCCAGCGCCTGTATCTCCCACAGCGCCTGCCGCCGCGCCCCGCACAGTGACGCCAGCGCCCCCGCCAGCGCCAGCCGCGTCAGCTCATGCCGGGGGATGCGCGCCCTCCGTGCCAGGTCCCCCACGCTCGTGTAGTCCCCCCGCCTGGCGGTCTCCACCGCCCGGCCGGAGGACTCGCCCAGCCCCCGCACCATCCTCAATCCCAGCCGCACCGCCCCGTCCTCCAACGTGCAATCCCAGTTCGAACGGCGCACGTCCACCGGCCGCACCTCCACGCCGTGCCGCTGCGCGTCCGCCACCAGCGTGTGCGGCGCGTAGAACCCCATGGGCTGGGAGTTGAGCAGCGCCGCGGTGAAGGCCGCCGGGTAGTGGCACTTCAGCCAACTGGACGCATAGGCGATCAACGCGAAGCTCGCGGAGTGGCTCTCCGGGAACCCGTAGTGCGCGAACCCGCGGAAGTGATCGAACCACTCCTCCGCCTGCCGCCGTGTGTAGCCGCACGCCTCGCAGCCCTCCACGAACCGGCCCCGGTACGGGAGGATGCGCGTCTCCGCCTGCTTGTGGCTCAGCGCCCGCCGCAGGCCGTCCGCCTCCCCCGCGCTGAAGCCCGCCGCCACCATCGCGAGCCGCATCGCCTGCTCCTGGAAGAGCGGCACGCCCAGCGTCTTCTGGAGGATGCCGCGCACGTCCTCGCTCGCGTACGTCACCGGCTCCTGGCCGTGCCGCCTTCGCAGGTACGGGTGCACCATGTTGCCCACGATGGGCCCCGGCCGGATGAGGGCGATCTGCACCACCAGGTCGTAGAACGTCCGGGGCTGGAGCCGGGGCAGCATGTTCATCTGCGCGCGGCTCTCGATCTGGAACACGCCCACCGTGTCCGCCTCGCACAGCATGTCGTAGACCTTCGGGTCCTCCGGCGGCACCGTGGCCAATGACAGCTCGCGGCCGTAGTGCTGGTGGATCAGGGCGAAGCAGCGCGACAGCGCCGTCAACATGCCCAGCGCCAGCAGGTCCACCTTCAGGAGGCCCACCGCGTTGATGTCGTCCTTCTCCCACTGGATGACCGTGCGCCCCGGCATCGCCGCGTTCTCCACCGGCACCAGGTCCACCAGCGGCTCGCGCGTCATCACGAAGCCGCCCACGTGGATGGACAGATGCCGGGGCACGCCCTCCAGCTCCTTCGCCACCGACAGCGTCCGCTGCACCCGCCCGTCCGTCGGGGACAGCCCCGCCTCCTGGAGCACCTCCGGCGTCACCTGGAAGCCGTGCGACGACGCCACCCGCGACAGCCGGTCCACCTGATCCAACGACAGCCCCAGCGCCTTGCCCGCCTCGCGCAACGCGAGCCGCCCCCGGTAGCAGATCACCTCGCACACCATGCCCGCGTGGCGGCGGCCGTGCTTCTCGTAGACGTACTGGAGCACCTCCTCGCGCCGCTCGTGCTCGAAGTCCACGTCGATGTCCGGCGGCTCCTTGCGCTCCATGCTGAGGAAGCGCTCGAACAGCAGCCCCATCCGCACCGGATCAATGGCCGTGATGCCCAGCGCGTAGCAGACCGCCGAGTTCGCCGCGCTGCCCCGCCCCTGGCACAGGATGCCCCGTCCCCTCGCGAACATCACGATGTCCCACAGCGACAGGAAGTACCCCGCGAAGTCCAGCGCCGCGATGAGCCGCAGCTCGTGCTCGATCTGCCTCGTCACCTCCGGAGGCACTCCCCCCGGATAGCGCGCGCGCAGGCCCGCCTCCGTGAGCACCCGCAGGTGCTCGTCCGCGGTGCGGCCTTCCGGCAGGTCCTCCTCCGGGAAGCGGTAGTGCAGGGCATCCAGGGACGCCTCGCAGCGCGAAGCCAACTCCACCGTGCGCGCCAGTGCCTCCGGCCGGTCCGCGAACAGCCTCGCCATGTCCCCGGGCGATTTCAGCGTCCGCTCCGCGTTCGGGAACAGCCGCGTGCCGGACTGATCCACCGTCACCCCATGGCGGATGGCCGTGAGCACGTCCTGCAGGGGCTGCCGGTCGCGGTGGTGCGTGTGCACGTCGTTGTGCACCACCAGGGGCACGCCCAGCGCCCGGGCCAGGGCCTCCGCTCGCGCTTCCCGGACCGCGTCCCCCGCGGACAGCGAGCGGCTCAGGCCCACGTGGAAGCTCCCGGGAAACGCCTCGGCCAGCGGGGCCACCGCCTCCAGCGGCGCGGGGGCCGGCAACAGCGCGAGCAACCCCGACGCGTGCTCCGCCACCTTGCGCCAGGGCACGCCCGCCTCCCCCTTGGGGTGCGTCATCCGGCCGTGGGACACCAGCCGGCACAGGTTCGAGTACCCGGCCGCGTCGCGCGCGTACACCACCACCGGGGGAGCATCCTCCAGCGTCAGCTCCGCGCCGAGGATCAGCTTCACGCCGCGTTCCTTCGCCGCCAGATGCGCCTTCACCACGCCGTAGAGCCCGTCACGGTCCGTCAGCGCCAGCGCGGACAGTCCCAGCCGGGCCGCCGTGGCCACCAGCTCCTCCGGATGGGAGGCGCCATGCAGGAAGGAGAAGTGGGATCGGCACACCAGCTCGGCGTAGCTCACGCCGGATCAGGATACTGAGCAGGCGTTCAGGCGCTAGATTGGATCGCCGTTCGGCGAGAGGGCGACTTCATGGGTTGTTCCAGACGCGCGGACTGAAGACAGACATCCCCCAGCCCTGTCCGTGACACCTGGCGCCGAGCTGTTTTTTCGCCCGCCCGCGACCAGCACAGCGATTGGATTGCGTATGAATTCCTGCAGGACGCCGTTCAACCCAAGCAGACAGGAGTTCCCACCATGAAGCACACCAAGACCCTTCTCGCTGGCGCTGTCGGTCTCTTCCTCCTTCCCCTGACCGCTGGCGCCGCGCCCCGGCCCTGCCCCGAGCAGTGCAAGCCCACCAGCTCCTGCGGCCTGCTCTGCGACAACGGCGGCGAGATCATCCGGTGCAGCGAGTACGGCATCTGCAGCGGCCTCCTGCAAGTCGCCCCGTCCGAGCCGCAGGCATCCGCGCAGCAGCCCGCGCCCGCGCAGGCAGATGACGCGGAGCTCGTCTGCCGCGCCCCCGTCGAGCAGGCCCAGGGCTGACATTCACCTTCGTCCCACCTCCTGGAGCGGTATCCACACCGCCTCCAGGAGGTACTTCCGGCCAAAGTCAGGGCTCAGAACGGATTCCGCTGCCGCCGCGAATGAAAGAGCATCCGCCCAAATGTTGTCTTTCCGCCCCAGACCTCATCTGGCGCCGGGTGTGTCATTGCCTCTCATCCAGGTCCTCGCGCCGCTGACCGCCAGCGCGCTGCCGCCCGACTGTGATGTCCAGTGCAAGCCCACCCGGTCCTGTACCCTGCTTTGCGCCATGGGCAGCTCGATCATCACCTGCGGCGAATACGGCATCTGCCGTGGCGTGCTGCCGGTGCAGCCCTCCGAACCGCAGGCCTCCGCGAAGCCCGCTCGGACCGACGAGGAATCGGAGGCGGTCTGCCGCGCGCCCGAGGCCCGGGGCTGGTTCGCCGCCGCCATCGCCACAGCCTGGAGCGAGGCGCGCTCCACCTCCCCCAGGAAATCCCCCAGCGCGGCGTTGACCGCATGGGGTTGCCACAGCACCCGATAGCGCGCCCGCGTCAGTGGCAGCTCCGCCGCGGCGGATGAGGCCAGGAGCGCCAGCGAGTGCAGGAGCTCCGGATGCCGCGCCGCCACCCTCAAGCCCACGAGGCCCCATGGACTGGCCCACGAAGTGGCACGGCGCCAGCCCCAGGGCCTGGATGACCGCCACCGCGTCCTCGTACACGGTGCGCAGGTCGATGACCGAGCCGCCAGGCGGAGGCTCGCTCAGGTCCTGTCCACGGTGGTCGTACACGATGCAGCGACAATGGCCCTGGAGGGCCTCCACTGTCCTCGTAGTACAATCTCGCGCCACGGATGGACAGGGAGGGCATCTGATTTTCCCCCGGCTGGGACCCGCTTAAGTCCTTGCCCGGACCCCACCCTCCTTCCGGATTGATTCCAGCTGCCCGCCCGGTTTGACAGAGGACCGAAGCGGCTGCCAAACAAGGACCCCATGGACCCCACCGCCTGGCAGCTCTGGCTCATCGCCGCGATCGCCCTGGGCGTGCTGGAGATCAAGCTCTCCGGCTTCGTGACGCTCTGGTTCGCCGTGGGCGCGCTGATGGCCGCCCTGGTGGCCGGCGCGGGCCTGGGCCTCAACAGCCAGCTCTTCGCCTTCACCCTGGTGTCCGCCATCCTCTTCGGCGCGTCCCGCACCATCTTCAAGAACATTTTCATGCGGGACGCCGTGCATTTGAAGACCGGCGTGGAGGCGATGCTGGGCCAGGAGGCGGTGGTGACCGAAGCGCTGGAGGACGGGCCCGGAGGCACCGTGCGCATCAACGGCGAGTTGTGGATGGCGCGCTCCCTGTCCGGGCCCCTGCCCGAGGGCGAGCGCGTCACGGTGGAGCAGATCGAAGGCCTCAAATTGTGGGTGCGACGCCCGTCTGCGTCCCCCGAAGTCGCGCTGCAACCGGCGCGTCAGAAGAAGAAGGAGAACGCAGGATGGGACTGACCATTGTTCTGCTCGTCGCGGCCGCGGCTGTCGTGTTCGGGCTCGTCACCGGAGTGCGCATCGTTCCCCAGGCCAAGGTGATGGTCGTGGAGCGGCTGGGGAAGTTCCACCACGTGGCCTCCAGCGGCCTCAACATCCTCATCCCCTTCATGGACAGCCCCCGCGCCATGGAGATGCGCGCCGGCAACCGCTTCACGCGCAACACCCTGGTGGACCTGCGCGAGCAGGTCATGGGCTTCGAGACCGTCCAGGTCATCACCCATGACAACGTCAACATGGAGGTGGGCTCGGTCATCTACTACCAGATCATCGACCCCAGCCGGGCGCTCTACCAGGTGGAGAACCTGGCGCTCGCCATCGAGCAGCTCACCATGACCAACCTGCGCAACGTCATGGGCGGCCTCACGTTGGATCAGACGCTGACCAGCCGCGAGACGGTCAACTCCAAGCTGCGCAACGTGCTGGACGAGGCCACGGAGAAGTGGGGCGTGAAGGTGACGCGCGTGGAGCTGCGTGAAATCGAACCGCCCCAGGCCATCAAGTCCGCCATGGCCAAGCAGATGACCGCCGAGCGCGAGCGCCGCGCCGAGGTCACCAAGGCCGAAGGCGACAAGGCCGCCGCCATCCTCCAGGCCGAGGGTGAGAAGATCTCCCGCATCCTGCGCGCCGAGGCCGAGCGCGACGCGGAGATCGCCCGCGCGGAGGGCCACAAGCGCGCCGTGATGCTGGAGGCCGAGGGCAAGGCCGAGGCCACCCGCCTCACCTTCGAGGCCATCCACACCGGCCGGGCCACGCCGGAGGTGCTGGCGCTGCGCTACCTGGAGACGCTCCAGGAGCTGGGCAAGGGCGACAACAAGATGTTCGTCCCCTACGAGGCCACCGCCGCGCTGGGCTCCATCGCCACGCTGAAGGAGGTCTTCGCCAAGGAAGACGCCCCGGCCGCCGCGCCCCAGGCGCTCCCGCCCCGTGCGCCCGCTCCATCGGCCGCCGCGCTGAGCGCCCAGGCCCTGGCCCGCAACGCGGCTGCCAGCTCCACCCTCCCCGCCACGCGCCGGGTGCAGCCGCCGCCGTCGGAGGAGTAGTCCCCGCCCCGCGGGAATCGTTGTCAGGGCACCGGCGTTTTTCCGTCGGTGCCCGCGCCACGGCACACGTCCGGCCTTGTCATCCGCCCGGGCCGTGCCGCATGCTGCACCTGAAGCACCGGCTGTCCACGCGGGGAGATGTCAGAGATCTTCCCCTGAACGAGGTCCGCAGACCCTTGAAGCTGCACGCCTGAAACCCCGGTCCCCCGCTGTACCCCGCCGCCGCGCGCCCTGATGGGCGTGTGCGCTGGCTTCCGGTTTCAGGAGTCGCTTCACATGCCCTCGTCCTCTTCCTCCGTGCGCGCGCACGACGTGTGCTTTTCGTTCACTGATGCCATCCCCGTCCTCACGGACGTGGAGTTCCACCTCGCCCCGGGCTGGACGGGCCTCGTCGGTCCCAACGGCGCCGGCAAGTCCACCCTGCTGCGCCTCTTGTCCGGGGAGCTGAAGCCCACGTCCGGGCAGCTCCAGTTCGAGCCGGACTCGCCGCTCGTGTGCCTGTGTCCGCAGGGCGTGGAGGAGCTCACGCCCGACATCACCGCCTTCGCGGACGCCTGGGACGCGCTGGCGCGCAGGCTCCAGGGCCAGCTGGGCCTGGACGTCACCGCGCTGGAGCGCTGGCCCACGCTGTCCCCGGGCGAGCGCAAGCGCTGGCAGGTGGGCGCGGCGCTCGCCCGCGAGCCGGACGTGCTGCTGTTGGATGAGCCCACCAACCACCTGGACGCGGAGGCGCGCACGTGGCTGGTGGCCGCGCTGCGCCGCTTCCGGGGCGTGGGCGTCGTCGTGTCCCACGACCGCGAGCTGTTGGAGACGCTCACCCAGGCCACGCTGCGCGTGCACGGCGGCGAGGCCCACCTGTACCCGGGCGCCTACTCCGCCGCGAAGGGCCACTGGGAGGCGGAGCGCGAGGCGGAGATCGCCTCCCACCAGCAGTCCAAGGCGGAGCGCGACCGGGCCGCGCAGTTGCTGGACAAGGCCCGGCGCGAGCACCAGGGCGCCACCCTGTCGCGCAGCACCAGCCGGCGGATGCGCAACAAGAACGACAGCGACGCGCGCTCCATCATGGCATCCACGAAGGCCAGTTGGGCGGAGTCGCGCCTGGGCCACCAGGTCACCGTGAAGCGCCGCGAGCTGGAGCGCGCTGAATCCGCCGTGGGCACCTTCACCGTGGACAAGACGGTGGGCCGCTCCGTGTTCGTGGACTACGTGCGCTCGCCCAACCCGTGGCTCTTCACCTTCGACACGCCGGGCCTGAAGGCCGGCGACGTGGAGGTGCTGGGGCCCACTCGCCTGGACGTGGACCGCGAGGCGCGCATCCGCATCGAGGGCCCCAACGGCGCCGGCAAGACGACGCTGCTGAAGGCCCTGCTGGAGCAGGCGCGCGTGCCCCGCGAGAAGCTGCTGTACCTGCCCCAGGACCTGAGCGCGGAGGAGACGCGCGCCATGCTCGATGCGGTGCGCGAGCTGCCTCCGGAGGAGCGCGGCCGGGTGATGTCCCTGGTGGCCGCGCTGGGCGTGGATCCGCACCGGCTGCTCGGGTCCGGACAGCCGTCGCCCGGCGAGGCGCGCAAGCTGGCCATCGCGCGCGGCCTGGGCCAGCACGCCTGGGCCCTGGTGTTGGACGAACCCACCAACCACCTGGACCTGCCGTCCATCGAGCGGCTGGAGGCGGCGCTGCACGACTACCCCGGCGCGCTGCTGCTCGTCACCCACGATGCCCCCTTCGCCCGCGCCTGCACCACCACGCGCTGGCTGGTCGCGAACGGACGCGTCGAGGTGGAATGAGCCACCCGGCCGCCGGGGTGGAGTGAAGACAGACACTGTCGGGAAAACGCTGAAACACGTTTTCTCCAGTGGGGGCTCAGTCCTAGAAGAGACGCGCAGGCCCGGTGGATGTCACACCGGGTCTGTATCGTCTTCGTCCCCCCATTCCAGGAGTCCGTATGTCTCGGCGTACGCCGCCATGGCGGCATTCGTGTCTCTTCATCACGGGCGTGCTCGCGCTCACCGGTTGTTCGGAGGGGGTCGAGCAAGAGGAATCGCCCCCGCTCCAGCAACAGGCCCGCGCGCTCATGCCCGGTCCGGACCTGCGCATCACGGAGCTGACGGCTCCGGACAACGCGAAGCCCGGCCAGCCCGTCAGCGTCACCGCGAAGGTCTGTAACACCGGTGACCAGGCCGTGTACGCCAACACCCAGCTCCAGGTGTACCTGTCCACCACGCCCACGCAGCAGATGCCGGGGCCGGGGACGCCGCCTCCTCCCACCCAACAGCTCCTCCAGGGCCAGACGGACGTGGGCACCGTGTACGCGGGTCAGTGCGTCAGCCGTTCGTTGAGCATCTACATCACTCCTCCCTCGGGATTCACGGGCAACGGCGCCTACTACCTGGGGGCCATCGTCGACGCGTTCCAGGCGGTGCAGGAGTCGGATGAGACGAACAACGGCTTCGTCCGCGGCCTGATGGGCGTGGGCTCCCGCCCGGACCTGATCGTCACGCGGGTGGATGCACCGGCGAGCCTGGCGCCGGGCCAGTCCTTCAGCGCCACCGCGACGGTGTGCAACACGGGCACGGAGTCCAGCTCCGTCGCCGCCGTGCAGCTGTACCTGTCCACGGTGAATGGCGTGACGATGCCGTCGCCGTCCGGCCCGCCCCCCGCCACGCAGGCGATGCTCGGCGGCACATCCATTGCCAGCCTGGCCGCGGGCCAGTGCCGCATGGAGCCCATCATGGGCAACGTCCAGATGCCGCCCACGCCCGTGCCGCCGGGCACGCCCCTGTACCTGGGCGCCATCGCGGATGCCCAGGCGAACGTGGTGGAGCTGCGCGAGGACAACAACGCGTTCGTGCAGGGCCTGGTGGGAGTGGGCAACGGCCCGGACCTCGTCGTGCGCTCCGTGACGGGGCCCGCGAGCGTGCGTCAGGGCGACCCGCTCCAGGCCACGGTGACGGTGTGCAACGCGGGCACCCAGTCCTCCAACTCGGCGGACGTGATGGTGGTGCTGTCCACGGGGACGTCGCTGGCGGCCCCGTCGTCCCAGCCCCGTCCCCCGACGGAGGCCCCGGTGGGCAACGCCAACGTGCCGCCGCTGTCCGTGGGCCAGTGCGCCACCCGCACGGTGCAGGGATATGCCTACCGCCCGTACTCGCCGCCCGGCGAGCAGCCGCTGTACCTGGGCGCCATCGTGGACCTGCCCCGGAGCGTGCAGGAGCTGCGCGAGGACAACAACACGCGCGCGGACACGCTGGTGGGCGTGGGCACCCAGCCTGATCTCACGGTCGTCACGCTGGAGGCCCCCACCAACCTGCCGCTCAGCGGTCCGTTCACGGTGTCCACGAAGCTCTGCAACGTGGGAACGACGCGCTCCATGGATTCGCTCGTGGAGGTGTACATCACGAGCGAGCCCTCGCTGGCCATCACGGCGGGCCCGCCGCCCATGACCGCCATGATGGCGGGCTCGGCGAACGTGCCCGCGCTGGAGCCGCGTGAGTGCATCACCCGCCAGGTGAGCAGCTACGGCACCGTGCCGCCCGGAGCGACGATGCCGAACCCGACGCTGTACGTGGGCGCCGTGGTGGATCCGCGCGCATCGCTCCTGGAGCTGCGTGAGGACAACAACGTGTCCGCCCTGTCCCGCATCGGCATGGGGTCCGGACCTGACCTCGTGGTGCGCACGTTGACGGCGCCCTCCAGCGTCAAGCCCGCCACCTCGCTGTGGACGGACGTGCAGGTCTGCAACGAGGGCACCCAGTTCGCGCCGAACTCCACGGTGGGGCTCTTCCTGTCCACCACGCCCACGGCGGTGTCGCCCGTCCAGGGCCCGCCTCCGTCCCAGATGCAGATCGGCTCGGTGGAGGTGTCCTCGCTCCAGCCGGGCGCCTGCGCGCTGTACACGAAGTCGGTGTACGCCGCCGCGCCCCCTCCCGGGGCTCCCCCCTCGCAGCCGCTGTACCTGGTGGCCCTGGCTGACGTGGGCGCGCAGCAGCAGGAGCTGCGTGAGGACAACAACCTGGGCGTCGCTGGTCCCCTCCTCCTTGGCAACGGCCCGGACCTCGTGGTGACGGACGTCACCGGTCCCACCAGCGCCATCCCGTATGGCCCTGTCACGCTGAACGTGACGGTCTGCAACACGGGGACGGATCCGGCGGGTCCCTCGCGGGTGATGGGCGTCGTGTCCGCGGGCGAGACGCTGCCCACGCAGTTCCCGTCCCCTGGAGCGACGGAGTCCGTGGTGGGCGAGGTGTCCCTGCCTCCGCTCGCCGCGGGCCAGTGCGTGACGACGCCGGTCAGCGGTTCCGCGCCCCCGCCGTATTACGCCGAGCCCAACAGCCCGCTCTACCTGGGGGCCCGCGTGGACAGCACCAATCAGGTGATGGAGCTGCGTGAGGACAACAACACCCGCGTGACGTCGCGGCTCGTCCTGGGCAACGGCCCGGACCTGGTGGTGCGCTCGGTGACGGCCCCCACGAACCCGACGCCATACAGCGCCTTCAGCGCGCAGGTGAAGATCTGCAACGAAGGCAACGTGTCCACTTACGGCTCCGTGCCGCTGGACCTGGTCATCTCCACCGAGAAGTCCCCCTACGTGCCCGGCCAGGGGCAGCCGCCGTACACCCAGGTCCAGATGCCCGTGGGCGGCGTCATGGTGCCCGCGCTGGCCGTGGGCCAGTGCACCACGCTGCCCGTGCAGGGGTCGTTCAACCGTCCCCCCGCGGCCACGCCCGGGCAGTCGCTCTACCTCGGCGCCATCGTCGACGGGCCGAACACCCTGCAGGAGCTGATCGAGGACAACAATGCGCTGACGATGGCCACGTCCATCGGACAGGCGCCGTAAGGGCTTCCCAAGCGGAAACCCGCATCGGTTGAGCTGGAATCGTCGGCCAGGGGACTCCCTGGCCGGCGATTGTCTTTCCCGCGCCGCCGCATCCGGTGGACCTGCTGTTCTCCACGGTGGCCACGCCATCTGCGTCCGCCATCCACTGGGAGCCCATCGAGTCGCCCCCCCTGCCGCGGCTGGGCTCGGTGCAGGTGCCGCCCCTGGCTCCCGATGAGTGCGCCTCGGTGGGCGGCTCCGTCAACGCCATCCCTCCGCAGGCCGCGCCGCTGGGCGCGCCCCTCTTTCGTACAAGCTTCAGCGGACGGTGCCGCTCCACTCGCGGTACCACGCCACCAGCCGGGCCACGCCCGCGTCCACGGACACGTGTGGCCTGAAGCCCGTCTCCGCCTCCAGCCGCGAGGTGTCCGCCCACGTGGAGGCCATCTCCGCGGGCTGCGCGGGCACGGACGTCACGTGGGCCTTCGCACCCCAGTACCGCTCCAGCAGGCCCACGAAGTCCCCCAGCGCCACCGGCTCGCCGTGCCCCACGTTGAGCAGCCGGTGCGGCGGGCTTCCCGAGGGCGGCCGGTCCAGCACGCGCAGCACGGCCTCCGCCACGTCGTCCACGAAGGTGAAGTCGCGCCGCATCCGCCCGTCGCCGTGCAGCCGCAGGGGCTCTCCCTTCGCCAGCGCGCGCAGGAACAACAGCGGCGCCATGTCCGGCCGCCCCCACGGCCCGTACACCGTGAAGAAGCGCAGGCCGCTGGCGGGCAGCCGGTGCAGGTGGCTGTACGCGTGCGCCATCAGCTCGTTGGCGCGCTTGGTGGCGCCGTAGAGGTTGAGCGGTTGATCCACGGGCGCGTCCTCGCGGAACGGCGCGGGCGTGGCCGCGCCGTACACGGAGCTGGAGGACGCGTAGACCAGATGCGCGACCTTCGCCTCGCGGCAGGCCTCCAGCACCCGCACGAAGCCCGTCACGTTGGTGTCCGCGTAGGCCGGGGCCTCCGCGTCCGGGGCCCGCACACCCACCCGCGCGGCCAGGTGCACCACGCCCTCCGGACGCGCGGCCGTGAACGCCTCGCCCAGACGGGCCGCGTCGGTGATGTCCCCGGCCAGGAAGGTGAAGCCACGCGCACCGGCCAGCCGCTGGAGCCGGGAGCGCCGGAGCGCCACGTCCCCCGGGGCCGCGTCCAGCGCGTCCAGGCCCACCACCGCGTCGCCCCGGGCGAGGAGCCGCTCGCAGACGTGGGCTCCGATGAAGCCCGCCGCGCCCGTCACCAGGACCCGCATGCCCCCCTCTTCCCGAGTGAAAGGAGGACGGCCATCACGGCACCGCCTGCACCGCCTCGATGACGGCCCGGCGCAGGAACGAGTTCCAGTCCGTGGCGGACTGGTAGGCGCTCACGATGGGCTGCGAATGGAACGTGTCCGTCCAGAGCACCTGGCCGTTGGGATCCACCAGTCCCAGCCGCAGCACCACGTCCACCCGGTTCAGCACCGTCGCGCCGGACACGTCCAGCCAGTCCAGGATGACCACCACCGCGGCCTCGGCCTTGTTCTGCTGGACGAAGGACGACACCTCGTCCGTGAGCGGCACCGGGGCCTGGGACTGACGGGTGGCGACGACATCGAAGCCGCGCGAGAGCAGCTCCGACTCCGCCTGGCGGGCCAGCACCGTGCGCGGGTTGCTCTCGCCGATGATGTCCTGGCGGAACGTGCCCGTGGGCAGCACGTCCACGCGCGAGCCCGCCACCACCACCACCTTGCGGATGCTTCCCTCCGGGCGCACCTGCCGGGCGGCGCAGGCCGAAAGGACGAGGGACACCAGGAGCAGCGGAAGGAGTCGTGCGGGGCGCATGCCGTCACGCTAGGCCACAAGCGGCGGGGCCTCCACCCCGACCGCACCCGCCCGCCCCTCAATCGAACAACCCCTGCAGGTAGAAGCCTCCGTCCCGCCCGTCCCGGTACACCCAGGCGGGCCCCAGCCCCTCGAAGTGCACGCGGTAGTAGTCCCGCTGGTACGGGGTGTCCGTCCACCACTCGCCGCCCAGTCGCTCCGGCCCCGCCATGGCCGTCACCCGGTGCCGCCGCCCCGCGAGCCGCGCCGCCAGCATCTCCCCGGACGCCGCCACCTCCGCGTCCAGCCGGGCCGGCCGGGCCAGCAGCCGCGACGGCCGCTCCCGGGCCGCCCCTGCCTCGCGCCAGACGGTGACGGGCGCGGCAGGCTCCGGCGCCAGCGGGCCGGAGGGGGACAGCAGGCCGCGCCGCGTCTCCGGCGGGTGGAAGGCCCGGGGCGCGTGCGCGGCCTCCGGCCGGTGCACCGCCTCCAGGGACGCCGCGAACAGCGCCTCCTCGCCCAGCGTCGTCGCCAGCCGCGACAGCACGCCCTCCAGGGCCATGTCCCCCTCGGGCTCGTCCCCCAGCGCCAGCTGCTGCCCCAAGTCCTCGTCGTGCGCGTCCACCCGCACGGCGACCTCCGCCACCGGCCGCTCCAGCCGCAGCTCCCCCAGCCGGTGCCGCGCCAGGTCCAACAGCAGCTTCGCTCGCGCCGTGGGACGCGCCAGCAACAGCGGCACCTGGGCCTCGCCGGTGGGGTCCAGGCGCAGCACGAAGGTGAGCCGCACCGCCGCCCGCTGCCGCCCGGAGAGCCGCGCGCCCAGCCGGTCCAACAGCGTCTTGAGCGCGAACTGCACGGGCTCGAAGGTGTCCGCGGGCGCGTCCAGCACCACCCGGTCCTCCAACGCCTCCTCCAGCGGCTCCGGCGTGAAGGGCGTGTCGTCCACGCCCCGGCACCGCGCATGGGCACGGGCCGCGCCCGCGCCTCCGCGCGCCGTCACCGCTCCGGCCGGCAGCGCCGCCACCTCCCCCAGCGTGGACAGGCCCAGGACGGAGAAGGCCTTCGCCGCCGGGGCCTCCAGCGCGCCCAGCGGCAGTGGCGCCAACGCGCGCGCGCCCTGCCCCTCCGCGACCACCTCCACCCGCCGGGCCCCATGCCGCGCCAGCACCCGCGAGGTGAACGCCTCCGACGCCACCGTCACGTGCGCCCGGTAGCCCAGCCCGGCGCAGACCCCCAGCACGCGCGCGCCCAGCTCCAGCTCCCCCCCCACCAGGTGCGCCGCGCTCGCGTCGAACCACAGGCCTTCCGGCGCGTCGCGCTGGAAGCCCGGACACAGGCCGAGCAGCGACTCCCCCAGCGCGGCCAGCGCCTGGGCCTCGTCCTTCGGCCGGTATGGGAAGGACTGCAGCGCCGGCTCCAGCGCGGTGGCCGCCGTCAGCGTCATCCCCGGCCGCACGCCGACCTTCAGCGCGCGCGTGGAGGCGAAGGCCACCCGGCGCTGGCCGCGCACCTCCTCCACCAGCACCAGCGGCTGTCCCGCGAGCGCGGGCGACTCAATGACCTTGCGCTGCACCGGGAAGCGCGTGACGTGCAGGTAGCCCCTCCGCATGGCCCACCCTCTCCCTTGTCAGCGGCCGTCCGGGGACAGCGCGCCCCCCAACGAAGGCATGGGCGCGTCGCGGCCGGGGCGCTGGCCCAGGATGCCCATCCCGTTGCGCACGCGGTCCGCCGGGTCGCGGTAGAAGCCCGGGCCCGCGTCCCCGGCTTGCGCCACGTCCGCGTCCAAGAGCCGCGCCCCGGCGTCCAGCCCCACCTCCGGGTAGAGCTCCCGCCACGGGCGCACGATGCGCGTGCCCACGCCCCCGCCCCGGCTGCGCTCCAATTCCACGGACCAGCCCTGGACGCCCCGGGCCTCCAGCCGCAGCCGCGCGAGCCCGTCCGCGGGCGCCTCCGGCGACGTCAGGAGCAGCACCAGCGTCCCGCCCCGCGCCGCCGCGTCCGCCAGCTTGCGCGCCTCCGTCAGGGCCAGCCGCTCCGGGCGCCCCGGAGCGCCCACACCGAGCGTCAGGTCCACCACCACCGCCGTGAAGGCCCCGCTGCGCGCGAGCTGCACGGCGGACCACACCCGCTGCGAGAAGGCCTGGGGCCTCACGACGAGCAGCCGCTCCAGGTCCACGCCCAGCGCCGCCGCGGCCGGCGGATAGAGCTCCCGGGGACCATCCACCCACGCGCACAGGCGCATCTCCCGGTGCGCGGTCGCCACCGCGCGCAACGCCAGGCTGGTGCGCCCCGACGCGGCCTCGCCGCACAGCTCCACGGAGGTCCCCAGCGGCAGGCCCCCCTGCGGCAGGAGCGCGTCCACCGCGTCCACGCCCGTGCGCAGCACCGACAGCGCGCGGCGGGGCGCCGCCTGCAACTGGCGGATCCGTTCACGCAGCTCCTCCACCACCGCCAACCCCGACCGCTCCAGCGCCGCGCCCATGTGGCCTCCTGGCCTCGAGCACCCGCCACCTTCGCGAGTGCGGGGCCAGTATCCGAGCCCGTCTGACACCCCGGCCGGCGGGATTCCGAGCGGGCCGGACCTGTCGCGTCGGGTGCGCCGCTCGACGGGAGGGGGCGGCTCCGCGCCCATCACTCCACCTGGCACCGGACATGACAGGTCACGCGCCAGACCACGAAAAAGGGCCCCGCGTCCTTCTCGCGGGGCCCTTCGGGTGAGGCGCGCTTCAACGCCGCGCTAGCCGGCGCACAGCACCTTCACCTCCACCTTCGTGTCGCCCACGCGGCGCAGGCACGGGCCCAGGAAGAAGATGCGCGCGGCGCGGCCGCCGCTGGGGGGCTCGTAGCGGAAGTCGCCGTTGGCCGCCGTGCACGTCTGCACGGAGCCGTCCGCCCGCGTGACGTACACCACCGCGAGCCGCGGATCCGGCAGGTTCATCACGGCCACGCTCTGCGCCACCGTGGCCAGCTCCGCGATATCCAGCAGCGTCTGCTGGTAGCTCGCCTTGCAGATGGAATCCAGGTTCGCCCGGGTCGCGTCGAACGCCTTCGCCATGTCGCTCTGCCGGTAGCCGGGCCCATAGGACGTCGGGCAATCGACGTTGCGCACGTAGGTGGTGCCGCCCACCGTCTCCGTCGTCAGCTCCGCCCGCTTGTCCGTCAGCGCCACCGGCCCGATGGTCGCCCACAGCACCTCGCGCGACGCGCCCCGGCTGTCCTTCAGGGACTGGAACGCCTGGTAGTACTCCGACACCGGCGTCAGCTTGTCCCCCTGGGCGGTGCACGAGTCCACGGCCGTGTCCTGCCCCAGCGCCACCGGGGGCGGCCGCTGCGTGGAGCTGCAGTCGTCCTCGTCCGACACCACCACCACCAGCAGGCGGGCGTCATCCCGCAGGAAGCCCCCGTTGCCCCCTTCCGCCAGGGGCTGGGTGGCCAGGGGGGAGGCGACCGCCAGCCGCACCGCCTCGAAGGGCGTCTCCTGGCCGCTGCCGGACGTTCCCTGGTTCACCAACCGCTGGAACTTGGGCAGCAGCTGCGGATCCGAGCTCTCGATGAAGCGCTCGGCGGTGGGCTGGTTGGACTCGTCCTTCACCGGCTGCAGCCGCCCCTCCTGATCCGGGAAGGAGCGGATGACGTCCGCCCCGTCCGGGAAGACCTGGCGCTGGTACACGGACGTGGTGATGACGCCCACGCGGAAGTCCTGGATCACCCCGCTGCCCGCTTTCAGCGCGGACAGGAAGGCGGGCAGCTCCGTGGCGATGCCCTGCTGCTCCTCCCGCATGGATCCAGAGTTGTCGATGACGAAGAGGATGTCCGTCTTCTGGGGAGCGACCACCGGAGGGGTGGCCTCGCAGGCATCCGGGACGGTGGAGCCCGCGTCATCCACGGGGGAGTGGCATCCGAGCGCCAGGAGCGCGGACAGCGACAACAGGTGGGCGCAGGTGTGGAGCTTCACATCGGCCTCCAGTGCGGGGGCGCGCGCTCGCGCACCGCATCAAGCGTGAGAGGGGGGCAAGCATGCCCCACCCCTTCGCCGGACGCGAGACTTCTGGGCCGTTACGACTTCAGGGCCGTTACATAGAGGAGCGTCGTACACCCGACGAGGCACGGAAATAACGTACATCGCGTTTGCCATGTCCGGTTTGGTTGTTACGTTGGTTCATCCGTCGCAGAAATCAACCGGATGGTTCACCGGCCCGGCCGCTTGCTGACCGGGTTCAAGCAAGGAAGAGGCCGAACTCCATGTCTGACGAGAAGAAGAAGGGCACCGCGGCCAGCGCAATGCCCACCGCGATGGCCCCTCCGGGGCTCATCAACAAGGAAGACATCCCGCAGGTGTTGCCCATCCTGCCGCTCCGCAACAGTGTCTTCTTCCCCGGTGGCGTGCTGCCCCTGGCCGTCGGCCGCCAGAAGACGATCGCGCTGATCAAGGACGCCGTCCGTGACGACCAGGTCATCGGCGTCGTGACGCAGCGCCGCGCCGAGGAAGAGGATCCCGGCGCGTCCGACCTGTACACGATGGGCACCGTCGCCCGCATCGTGAAGCTGCTGAAGATGGGCGAGGACAACTACTCGCTCGTGGTCCAGGGCCTCGCGCGCTTCCGCGTGATGGAGCTGGTGCAGGAAGCGCCCTACCTGAAGGCCCGCGTCGACGCGGTGGAGGACAAGACCTCCAGCGAGAACGTCGAGGTGGAGGCCCTGGGCATCAACCTGAAGAAGCTGGCGCGCGAGGTCATCGAGCTGATGCCCGAGCTGCCGGCCGCCGCCACGGAGCTGGTGGAGAGCATCACGCATCCGGGCCACCTGGCGGACCTCATCGCCGCCAACGTGGACGTGCCCATCGAGGAGAAGCAGGCCGTGCTGGAGACGGTCGACCTCAAGGCGCGCATGAAGCTCGTCCTGGAGCTGCTCAACCGCAAGCGGGAGATCCTCAAGCTCTCCAACAAGATCGACTCCGCCGTGAAGGGCGAGATGTCGAAGACCCAGCGCGAGTACTACCTGCGCCAGCAGCTCAAGGCGATCAAGGAAGAGCTCGGCGAGATGGGCGAGGAGGAGGAGGAGCTGGACGAGTTGCAGGAGCGCCTGAAGAAGGCCGCCCTGCCCCCCGAGGTGGAGAAGGTCGCGCAGAAGGAGCTCAACCGCCTGAAGACGATTCCGGCGGCCTCCAGCGAGTACACCGTCGCGCGCACCTACCTGGACTGGATCGCGGACCTGCCGTGGTCGAAGGTGTCCGAGGACAACCTCGACATCGAGAACGCGCGCCAGCAGCTGGACAAGGATCACTTCGGCATCAAGAAGGTGAAGAAGCGCATCCTGGAGTACCTGGCCGTCCGCAAGCTGAAGAACGACATGCGCGGGCCCATCCTGTGCCTCGTCGGTCCCCCGGGCGTCGGCAAGACGTCGCTGGGCCAGAGCGTGGCCAAGGCCACGGGCCGCAAGTTCGTGCGCCTGAGCCTGGGCGGCGTGCGTGACGAGGCGGAGATCCGCGGGCACCGCCGCACGTACGTGGGCGCGCTGCCGGGCCGCTTCATCCAGAGCATGAAGAAGGCCGGGACGAAGAACCCGGTCATGATGCTGGACGAAATCGACAAGCTGGGCGCGGACTTCCGCGGCGACCCGAGCGCGGCGCTGCTGGAGGTGCTGGACCCGGAGCAGAACAGCACGTTCAGCGACCACTACCTGGACGTGGCGTTCGACCTGTCGAAGGTCATGTTCGTCGCGACGGCGAACCAGCTGGATCCCATCCCCGGGCCGCTCCGGGACCGCATGGAGATCATCGAGCTGACGGGCTACACGTTCGAGGAGAAGCAGTCCATCGCGCGGATCCACCTGGTGCCCAAGCAGCTGAAGGAGCACGGGCTCAACGGGGACCACATCGAGGTGCAGGACGACGCGCTGCTCATCCTCACGACGTCGTACACGCGTGAGGCCGGCGTGCGTAACCTGGAGCGCCGCATCGCGGACATCTGCCGCGCGGTGGCGGTGGAGGTGGCCGGCGGGAAGACGGAGAAGCAGACCATCAACGCCGAGCGCGTGAAGGAGATCCTCGGGCCCGAGACGTTCTACTCGGAGGTCGCGGAGCGCACGGAGGTTCCCGGTGTGGCGACGGGGCTTGCGTGGACCGCGGCGGGTGGCGACCTGCTCTTCATCGAAGCGACCAAGATGGCGGGCAAGGGCGGCATGACCCTGACCGGCCAGCTGGGCGACGTGATGAAGGAGTCCGCCACGGCGGCGCTGAGCTACCTGCGCAGCAAGGCGGAGGCGCTCGGCATCCCGTCCAACTTCCTGGAGAAGACGGACCTGCACCTGCACTTCCCCGCGGGCTCCATCCCGAAGGACGGCCCTTCGGCCGGCGTCACCATCCTGACCGCGCTCACCAGCCTGCTGACGGGCATCCGGGTGCGGCACGACACGGCGATGACGGGCGAGGCCACGCTGCGCGGCCTGGTGCTGCCGGTGGGCGGCATCAAGGAGAAGGTCCTGGCGGCGCACCGCGCGGGCATCAAGCGGGTCATCCTGCCCGAGCGTTGCCGCAAGGATCTGGCGGACGTGCCGGATCAGGCGAAGAACGAGCTGGAGTTCATCTTCGCCACGAAGATGGACGAGGTCCTCAACGCCGCGCTGGAGACGTCTCCGTTCAAGGAGGGCGCCGCCATCCCGGCGGCCACCCCCACGGACTCGCCTCCGGCGGAAGTCCGGGCGTAACGGCGGGCTTCGGCTCCTGAAGTGACGCGGGCAGGTTCCCTTCACGGGGGACCTGCCCGTTGTCTTATACGCACGCAGCGGACGGAGCTGGCACCACCAGGCGCCCCGGCACCTGGAGGTGCCGGCCACGCGAAGGAGCGGACCATGAAGTACGCCAATCTGGGACACACGGGCCTGCGGGTCTCCCGCATCTGCCTGGGCTGCATGAGCTACGGCACGCCGAAGTGGCGCCCGTGGGTGCTGGACGAAGCGGCGGCGCAGCCCTTCTTCCGCCGCGCGGTGGAGCTGGGCGTCACATTCTTCGACACCGCGAACATGTACTCGGACGGCGTCAGCGAGGAGGTGACGGGCCGCGCGCTGCGCAAGTACGCGAAGATGGACGAGGTGGTGCTGGCCACGAAGGTCTACTTCCCCATGGGCAGCGGCCAGAACGAGCGCGGCCTGTCGCGCAAGGCCATCACCCAGGCCTGCGAGGCGAGCCTCCGGCGGCTGGGCGTGGACACCCTCGACCTCTATCAAATCCACCGGATGGACCCGCACACGCCCATCGAGGAGACGCTGTCCGCGTTGGATCAGCTCGTGCGCCAGGGAAAGGTGCGCTACCTGGGCGCGAGCTCCGCGTACGCGTGGCAGTTCATGCGCGCGCTGAGCGTGTCCGAGCGCAACGGCTGGGCGCGCTTCGTGTCCATGCAGAACCACTACAACCTCGTCTACCGCGAGGAGGAGCGGGAGATGCTGCCCCTCTGCGAGGCGGAGGGCGTGGGCGTCATCCCGTGGTCGCCGCTGGCGCGCGGGCTGCTCGCGGGTTCACGCAAGTCGCTGGACGACAAGGAGTCCACGACGCGCGCGGGCTCCGACACGCTGTCGCCGGTGCTCTACAACCAGCCCGGGGACTGGGACGTGGTGGAGGCGGTGAAGCAGGTGGCGGACGCGCGCAAGGCCCCGCCCGCGCAGGTGGCGCTGGCGTGGCTGTTGTCCAAGCCCGTCGTCACGGCGCCCATCATCGGCGCGACGAAGCCCGAGCACCTGGAGGACGCGGTGAAGGCCGTGAGCCTCAAGCTCACGCCTGAAGAGGTGAAGGCGCTGGAGGCCCCCTACAAGCCGCACGCGGTGCGCGGCCTGTAGCAGGCCGTGAAGCGGTGGACGCGCCTCAGCGCTCCTTCACGAGCGCGTCCACCTTCTTCTCCAGCGGCTTCGCGTCCTCGAAGAACGAGTCCATGGAGTGCGCCGGAGCCAGGCGCAGCACCGGCGGAAGGAGCGAGCGAGGGAACTCCAACTCCTCGCTGAAGTCCTCGTTGCCCAGCGCCTTCGACACGTTGGTGAGGACCAGCACGCCCACTGACGCGATGACGAGCCCGCGGACCACCCGCCTGCCGCTCCAGCGCGTCACGTAGCGCAGGTGCCAGTAGAGCCCCCACCCCACCAGCCCCAACACGGCCAGGATGCGCACGAAGCCCAGCCACGCGCCCAGGGAGAAGCTGAAGCCCAGCAGCGCGAACAGGGGCGGTGCCAGCGAGAAGCCCAGCAGCACCAGGGCGGCGATGGTGGTGTGCACGCGGAAGTAGAAGCGCTTGCGCGCGATGCGGCTCGCCAGCGACCAGCCGCCGGCCCACAGGAGCGCCAGTCCCAGGGGCACCACGGCGGACATCAGCAGGTCGCCCCAGTCCGTCTTCCGGAACTGGGTCACCCGCTCGGAGATGAAGGACGTCACGACCAGCGCCTGGAGCGCGAGCGCGAAGGCCCGGGGCCGCTCCAGCAGACGCTCGCTGGGCGCGGCGGGGGCTTCGTTGACGACGGTGTCCTCCACCACGAAGGAGCGCGGGCGGAAGCGCAGCACCGTGTCCCCCACGGACACGCGCGCGTCCGGGGTGAGGACCCATTCCTTCAGCGCGGCCCACGGCTCCACGCTGAAGGTGCCGTTGACGCTGCCCACGTCGCGCAGCACCACCGCGCCGTCCTCGCGCCGCTCCAGGCGCAGGTGCTCCGCGGACACCTTCGGGTCGTCCAGGATGATGTCGTTGGCGTAGCCGCGCCCCACCGACACCGGATACGTGGACAGCCGGTGGCGGGCCTGGACGGCGTCCCCTTCCAGCACCTCCAGGAAGATCACTTCGTCCACGACAGGCCCTCCAGGTAGCGGCGCGCCAGCTTGCGCGCGTTCTCCGCGGAGAAGCCGCCCAGCGTGAGGCTGGTGTCCACGCCGCGCGTGGAGGCGTTCAGTGTGGCCGCGCGCAGCACCAGATCATAGAGGCCCGGGAAGCGGCGGTAGGCGCGCAGGCACAGCGCCGCGCGCACCGGGAGGCCCTTCACGTCGACGAACTCGGACGTGCAGCGGAAGTTGGTGACGTCCTCGCGCGTGGCGGACACCGCGTCCGGGTCCTGTGAGAAGAGCGTGCTGTAGAGCGCGGAGAAGCGCATCGCGCCCAGCTTCTGGCTCTCCACGTGCTGGTGCAGGTAGGCCACCACGCCCGTGCGGTGGCTGGAGGACAGGAAGATGTCCTCCTCGGAGGAGCACTGGTAGCTCGTCACCGTGTAGGGGGTCTCGGGGTCGTGCGGCGTGTCGCCCCAGCACTTGAGGAACGGGCTCCAGCGGCCGGGGACGCGGTAGTCCCCCAGCGCCTGCTTCGGCAGGTCCGTGGCCATCAGCCGGTCGGTGATGCGCTGCTGGTTGGCCATCAACTGGTCCTTCACGGACGTCATCAGCGCGGCCGGGTCCGGGGGCGCGTCCTGCGCCAGCGCCCGGTCGAGCAGCGCCCGCGCGCGGGCCACCGGCACCAGGAAGCCCACCTGGTTGCCCATGGTGGCCACGTTGACGCCCACGACGCCGCCCTCGCCGCTCAGCGTGGGCCCGCCGCTCATGCCGGGGTTGATGGCGCCGGTGAAGTGCACGCGTTCATAGAGGGCGTCGCGCACCAGGCCGTTGTAGGTGCCCTCCACGATGGTGGTGCCCAGGTCGCGCGGGTTGCCCATGGCGAACAGGCGCGTGCCCTGCGGCGGCTCGTGCTCCTCCAGCTTGAAGTAGTCGCTGATGGGCGTGTCCACCTGGATGACGGCCAGGTCGCTCACCACGTCCACCGCGAGCAGGCGCACCGGCACCGTCGCGTCGCCGCGGTCCAGCTCCGCGGTGTAGTCCTCCGGGTGGAGCACCAGGTCGGACACGACGTGGTAGTTCGTGAGGGCGTGGCCCTTCGCGCCCACGAAGAACGCGGAGCCGATGGAGGACTTCGTGCCGGAGCGGCGCTCGATGATGCGCACCTGCGCGACGCGGCCCTGGATGCGGCGGAACAGCTCGTGCGTGGCCGGAGGCAGCGTGGCCACCGGCAGGGGCGGCACCACCGCGTCCGCGACGCCGGCGTCTGGCGCCGGGAGGACCGGCGGCGGGGCCGGGGACGCCGAGGGCGCCGGAGGGGCGGCGGGCCCCTGCGCGAGCACGGCGGCAAGGAGAAGGGAGAACATGGGCGGAGGACCGTATCCCACCGCGAGCCCCACCGGGGGACGCTGTCGCCCTCCCGGCAGGCACGTTACGACGAGGCCGGCCCCTCCCCCTGCCGGCGGCGCCGCCAGGCCGCGTAGGACACCACCAGGGCTCCGGCCAGGGTGCCGGCCAGCGCCCCCGCGAGGCGCCGGGACAGGACGCCCGCCACCGGAGTCTCCATGCGGAAGGTCTCCAGCGAGGCGCGCACCCCCGGGGCCAGGGCGTCCCAGCGGGCGGCGGGCGCGCTGACCGTCACCACGGCGTGGCGGCCCTCGGAGGCCAGCCCCGTCACCAGCACCGTGCGCACCTGCCCTGCCTCACGCAGCGTGCCCAGCACCTCCACGCGGGGCACCGGGCCGCCCACGCGGTCCACCCGCTCCGGGGTCAGCGCCACGCCCAGCTCGCGCTGGAAGTGCTGCACCACGGCGGTGGAGAACGCGTCGCGCTCCGAGGGGCTGGCGGAGAAGCCCCCGTCCACCACGGCGATGAGGAACGTGGCCGCGTCCGGGCCCTCGCCGTCCGCCAGCGCCGCGGACAGGGCGCGCGTGCGCACGCCGTCCTCCGACACCGCGCCCACCTGCGAGCCCGTGTAGCGCTCCCAGCGCGTCATCCGGAACGTGTCCGGCGGCCGGAAGCTGTAGCCGTCCCGCCGCAGCTCCGTGCCGAGCGCGCCGGACAGCGACAACCACACACCGGTGAGGACGGGCAGGAGCACGGGCCGCGAGGATAACCCCGAAGCCCGCGCCGCGCCCGCCCCCTGCCCCGCTACCCGCTCTTCTTCTTCGCGTCGTCCACCGGCGCCGTGAAGGAGCGGATGCGGGCCTGGAGCTCCCGGGCCACGTTCGTGATGAGCGGCTTGCGCATCATCGTCATGTGCGAGCCCGGCATGTCCACGACCTCCACACCGCCGGTGACGAGGTCCTCCCACCCGTGGTGCTCACGCGTGTCCGGCCGCTGGCTGGCGCGCAGCAGCACGAGCTTCCCGTCGAGCGGCTTCGCGTCGTACTGCGTGAAGGCGCGCGAGGTGGACTCGAACACCCGGTACAGGTTGCGCACGCGCTCCACGCCCACGTCGGCGATCTGCGTGTCGCCCTGGCTGCCCACTTCGTAGAAGTAGTTCACGCGCTCCGCCTGCGTCATCTGGGAGATGCGCTCGCGCAGCTCCAGGGGGTCGCGTCCCGTGGTGGCCGCCAGCATCATGGTGAGCTCGGAGGTGAGCATGTCCTCCAGCACCTGCTCCGGGGTCTTGTCCGGCACCATGTGCTGCACGGTGTACGCGTCGATGCTCGCCACCAGCGCGACCTCCTCGCCCTGGGCGCGCAGCTGCCGCGCCATCTCGAAGGCGATGATGCCGCCCAGCGACCAGCCCGCCAGGTGGTAGGGCCCGTGCGGCTGCACCTGACGCACGGACGCCAGGTACAGCGCGGCCATCTCCGCCACGGTGCCCAGGGGCTCCTCGCCCTCGGTGCCCCGGGCCTGGAGGCCGTAGCACGGCTGATCCGCGTCCAGCTCGCGCGCCAGGTCCACGTAGCAGAGGACGCCGCCGCCCGCCGGGTGGATGGCGAACAGCGGAGGCCTGGTGCCCTCCGGCTTCAGCGCCACCAGCGGCGACCAGGCGTTCGACTCCTGCTCCAGCAACGCGGCCAGCTGCTCCACCGTCGACGCCTGGAACAGCGACGCCAGGGGCAGGTTGCGGCCGGTGAGCTGCTGGATGCGGCCCATCAGCTGCACCGCGAGCATGGAGTGGCCACCCAGGTCGAAGAAGTCATCGCGGATGCCAATGGGCGACATCCCCAGCGTCTCCTCCCAGATGCGGACCAGTTGCAATTGCAGCGGAGTCCGCGCCACCACCAGCGTGGAGGCCTCCGTACGCGTGGTGTCCGGCGCGGGCAGCGCGCGGCGGTCCACCTTGCCGTTGGACGTGAGCGGCAGCACGTCCAGCGTGACGAAGGCCGCCGGCACCATGTACTCCGGCAGCGTGCGCCGCAGCTGCTCGCGCAGCTCCTGGCTCCCCGCCACGGCCTGGCCCGGCGCGCCCACCAGGTACGCCACCAGGCGCTTGTCGCCCGGCACGTCCTCGCGCACCAGCACCACGGCCTCGCGCACGCTCGGGTGCGAGAGCAGGCCCGCCTCGATTTCGCCCAGCTCGATGCGGAAGCCGCGCACCTTCACCTGGAAGTCCGCGCGGCCCAGGTACTCCAGCGTGCCGTTGGGACGCCACCGCGCCAGGTCGCCGGAGCGGTAGAGCCGCGCCCCGGGCCGCGTGCTGAACGGATCCGGGATGAAGCGCTGCGCGGTCAGCTCCGGCCGGCCCAGGTAGCCGCGGCCCAGGCCGTCGCCGCCCACGTACATCTCCCCCGTGACGCCCGGAGGCACCGGCTGGCCGTGCGCGTCCAGCACGTACACCTGGAGGTCGGGAATCGGCAGCCCCACCTCGCTGCCGCGGCCGCCCTCCGCGTCCACCGCCTTGAGCGCCCGGTAGGTCACGTGCACGGTCGTCTCGGTGATGCCGTACATGTTGACCAGCACCGGCGCGTTGTCCGCGTGGCGCGCGTACCAGGGACGCAGGCTGCCGAACTCCAGCGCCTCGCCGCCGAACACCACCGTGCGCAGCGACAGACCCTCGTGGTCTCCCGTGCGCTCCTCGTGCTGGATGAGCTGACGGAAGGCGGACGGCGTCTGGTTGAGCACCGTGACGCCCTCGCGCTTGAGCAGCGCGTGGAAGTCCGCGGGCGTGCGGCTGACCTCGTAGGGCACCACCACCAGCCTGCCGCCGTACAACAGCGCCCCCCACATCTCCCAGACGGAGAAGTCGAACGCGTACGAGTGGAACAGCGTCCACACGTCCTGCGTGCCGAAGTCGAACCAGTGCTTCGTGCCGTCGAAGAGGCGCACCACCTGGGCGTGCTCAATCTGCGCGCCCTTGGGGCGGCCCGTGGAGCCGGACGTGTAGATGACGTAGGCCAGATGATGCGGCGCCACGCCGCTGTCCGGCGTCGTGGTGGGCGCGGAGGCCCACTTCGCCGCGTCCGCGTCCAGGCACAGGCGCTTGGCCGCGCCCGACGGCACCACGTCCAGCAGGTGCTGGTGGGTGAGCACCACCGGCACGCGCGCGTCCTCCACCATGAATTCCAGGCGCTCGCGCGGGTACGCCGGATCCATGGGCAGGTATGCGCCGCCCGCCTTGAGGATGGCCAGGAGGCCCACCATCAGCTCTAGCGAGCGCTCCACCGCGAGGCCCACCAACACCTCCGGTCCCACGCCCAGCGAGCGCAGGTGGTGCGCCAACTGGTTCGCCCGCGCGTCCAGCTCGCGGTACGTGAGGCGCTGTTCGCCGTAGGTGACGGCGATGGCGTCCGGGGTGCGCGCCGCCTGCGCCTCGAACAGCGAGTGCAGGCACGCGTCCACCGGGAAGCGGTCGTACGTGTTCCAGCCCGCCACCACCTGCTTGCGGTCCTCCGGCGTGAGCAGCGGCAGCTGGTGCAGCCGCGCATCCGGATTCGCCGCGATGCCCTCCAGCAACACACCCAGGTGCCGGGCGAGCCGCTCGGCGGTGCTCGCGTCGAACAGGTCGGTGTTGAACTCGAGCCCGCCCTCCAGGCCGTTCGCCGTCTCCGTGAGGCCCAGCGACAGGTCGAACTTCGCGGTGCGGTGCTCCACCTCCACGCCTTCCAGCGTGAGGTCGGTCAGCGTGAACGCCCCCTCTGGCGCGTTCTGCAGCGTCATGGACACCTGGAACAGCGGCGTGCGGCTGGTGTCGCGCGTGGGCGCCAGCTCCTCCACCAGCTTCTCGAACGGCACCTCCTGGTGCGCGTACGCGCCCAGCGTCGTCTCGCGCACGCGGCCGAGCAGCTCGCGGAACGTCGGGTCGCCGTCCAGCTTCGTGCGCAGCACCAGCGTGTTGACGAAGAAGCCGATGAGGCCCTCCGTCTCCGCGCGCTGGCGGCCCGCGATGGGCGTGCCCACGCTGATGTCATCCTGTCCGGAGTAGCGCGCGAGCAGCACCTGCCAAGCAGCGAGGAGGACCATGAAGGGCGTGGTGCCCTCCTTCAGCGCCAGGGCCTTCAGCGCCTCCGTCAGCTCTTGGCCCACCTTCACCGGGGCGCTGCCGCCGTGCGACGTCTGCACGGCCGGACGCGGACGGTCCGTGGGCAGCTCCAGCGCGGACGGCGCGCCGGACAGCTGCTGCTTCCAGTACCCGAGCTGCTTCTCCAGCACCTCGCCCTGGAGCCAGCCGCGCTGCCAGCCCGCGTAGTCCGCGTACTGCACCGGCAGCTCCGGCAGCACCGGCGCGCGGCCGTTGGAGAAGGCCTCGTAGGACGCGGCCATCTCGCGCACCAGCACGCCCATGGACCAGCCGTCGGAGACGATGTGGTGCATGACGAGCACGAGGATGTGCTCCTCCTCGTCCAGCTTGAGCAGCTTCACGCGCAACAGCGGGCCGGTGGCCAGCTGGAACGGGTGCACGGCCTCCTCGTCCGCGAGCCGGCGGGCCTCATCATGCCGCTCGGGCTCCGGGATGTCGGAGAGGTTCACCACCGCGAGCGGCAGGGACACCGCCGGGTGGATGACCTGCGTGGCCTGTCCGTTCACCACGTGGAACGACGTGCGCAGCGATTCGTGGCGGCGCACCAGCTCCGTGAAGCTCTGCTCCAGCGCCATCACATCCAGCGAGCCCTTCAGGCGAAGGACCATGGGCACGTTGTAGGCCGGGCTGGCTGCATCCAGCTGGTGCAGGAACCACAGGCGCTGCTGGGCGAACGACAGCGGCAGCTGGCCCTCGCGAGGCAGCGGCACGATGGCGGGCGCCTGCGTGCCCGCGCCGGCCTGGAGCGCCAGGTCGATGAGGGCCGCCAGCTTCGCCAGCGTGGGCGCGTTGAAGACGTCCCGCAGCTGCAGGTCCACGCGGAAGATGCTCCGGACGCGCGACAGGACCTGCGTGGCCAGCAGTGAGTGGCCGCCCAGCTCGAAGAAGTCGTCCGTGGAACCCACGCGCTCCACACGCAGCAGCTCGCTCCACGCACCGGCGAGCAGCTGCTCCGTGGGGGTGCGCGGCGCGATGAACGCATCGGCCTCCGTGCGCTCGTCGCTGGGGACGGGCAGCGCCTTGCGATCCACCTTGCCGTTGGAGGTGACGGGCAGCGCCTCCAGCACCACGAAGGCGGACGGCACCATGTACTCCGGCAGCGTGCGCTCCAGGTGCTCGCGCAGGCCCTGGCGGTCCAGGGACTCCACGTCACCCGCGACATAGGCCACCAGCCGCTTGTCGCCGGCCACGTCCTCGCGAACGACGACGACGGACTCGCGCACGCCGTAGGCGCCCATGAGGGCGGATTCGATCTCCCCCAGCTCGATGCGGTAGCCGCGCACCTTCACCTGGTGGTCGACACGGCCCATGTATTCGAGCGTGCCGTCGGCGCGCCACCGGGCCAGGTCGCCGGAGCGGTACAGCCGCGCGCCAGCGTCGGTGCTGAACGCATCCGGGATGAACCGCTCCGCCGTGAGCTCCGGCCGGCCCAGGTAGCCGCGGCCCACCTGCACGCCGCCGATGTAGAGCTCACCCGGCACGCCCACCGGCACGGGTTGCAGCTGCGCATCCAGCACGTACATCCGCGTGTTGGGCAGCGGCTTGCCGATGCGCACCGCGCCGGAGCCCGGGTCCTCCGGGGCCACGACGTGCACCGAGCAGCCCACCACCGTCTCCGTGGGGCCGTACTCGTTGATGAGCCGCGTGGCTGGCGCGTGCGTACGCCAGAACGCCAGCTCCTCCGAGAAGAGCGCCTCACCGCCGATGACGAAGGCACCCGTGCGCCCCGCCGCCGCGTCCGCGCCCAGGAGGTCCGACAGCAGCCGCAGGTGGCTGGGCGTCAGCTTCACGAGGCTGAAGCCCGTGCCCTCGCGCAGCACGTCCGCGAGGCCCTCCACGCCCCGGGCCTCGGACACCATCACCACGCCCCGACCCGCGACCAGCGGTGCCAGCATGCTGGTGACCGTCAGGTCGAACGCGAGTGACGAGTGCACCGGCGCGCCCGCGCCTGAATCCAGCCCATACGCGGACAAGCACCACGTCAGGTAGTTGGACACGCCCCGGTGTTCGATGGCCACGCCCTTGGGCTTCCCCGTCGAACCGGACGTATAGATGACGTAGGCCAGGTTGCCCGCCGTCACCGCCGTCACGGGCGCGTCCTCGCGCTCACGGGCGATGCTGCGCTTCCAGTCTCCATCCAGGCTGATCAGCTGCTGGGTGGTGACGGGCAGCTCGTCCGCGAGCGAGTCCTGCGTCAGCACCACCGGCACCTGCGTGTTCTCCAGCATGAAGGACAGCCGGTCCAGCGGGTACTTCGGGTCGAGCGGCACGTAGGCGCCGCCGGCCTTGAGCACGCCCATCACGGCGATGACCATCTCCAGCGAGCGCTCCAGGCACAGGGCGACCTTCACCTCGGGCCCCACGCCCAACCGGCGCAGGTGGTGCGCCAGCTGGTTCGCCTTCGCATCCAGCTGCCGGTACGTGAGCTGCTCACCCTCGAAGGTCGCGGCGATGGCGTCCGGAGTGCGCGCCACCTGCGCCTCGAAGCGCTGGTGGATGCAGGCGTCGCGCGGGAAGTCAGCCCGCGTGTCGTTCCAGGTCGTCAGCAACTGCGTCCGCTCGCCTTCGGTGAGCAGCGGCAGGCGCTGGACGGGCACGTCCGGCTGAGCAGCCACGCCCTCCAGCAGCACGCGCAGGTGCTCCAGCATCCGCTCGGCGGTGCCGGCGTCGAAGAGGTCGGAGTTGTACTCCATGGCTCCGCGCAGCTCGCCCTCCACCTCCGACAACGTCATGTTCAGGTCGAACTGCGCGGTGCGGTGCTCCAGCGGCACGGCGCGCAGCGTGAGGCCCTTGACCTCCAGCTCCGGCACCGGCGCGTTCTGGAACGACAACAGCACCTGGAACAGCGGTGTGCGGCTGGTGTCGCGCGTGGGCGCCAGCTCCTCCACCAGCTTCTCGAACGGCACCTCCTGGTGCGCGTACGCGCCCAGCGTCGTCTCCTTCACCTGCGCCAGCAGCGCGCGGAAGGAGGGGTTGCCCTCCAGCTTCGTGCGCAGGACCAGCGTGTTGACGAAGAAGCCGATGAGGCCTTCCGTCTCCGTACGGCCACGACCCGCGATGGGCGTGCCCACGCTCACGTCGTCCTGTCCGGAGTAGCGCGCGAGCAGCACCTGCCACGCGGCCAGGAGGACCATGAAGGGCGTGGCGCCTTCCTTCAGTGCCAGGGCCTTGAGCGTATCCGTCACCGGCTTGCCCAGGCGCAGGTTCACGCTGGCGCCGCGGTACGTCTGCACCGCCGGACGCGGGCGGTCCGTGGGCAGCTCCAACGCGGAGGGCGCGCCGGTCAGCTGCTGCTTCCAGTACGCCATCTGCTGGGCCAGCACGTCGCCCTGGAGCCAGCCGCGCTGCCAGCCCGCGTAGTCCGCGTACTGCACTGGCAATTCCGGCAGGGACGGCGCGCGGCCGGAGGCGAAGGCCTCGTAGAGCGCCGCCATCTCCCGCACCAGCACGCCCATGGACCAGCCGTCGGAGACGATGTGGTGCATCGTCGCGAGCAGCACGTGCCGCTGGGCCTCCAGCTTGAGCAGCTTCACGCGCAAGAGCGGGCCGTTCGCCAGATGGAACGGACGCTGCGCCTCTTCGTTGGCCTGGCGCTGGGCCTCGGCCTCACGCTCGGCTTCGGGCCGAGCGGACAGGTCCACCACCGGGAGCGACACCTTCGCCGCGGGGTGGATGACCTGCGCGGGCTGACCGTCGCGCATGGGGAACGTGGTGCGAAGCGATTCGTGGCGGCGCACCAGCTCCGTGAAGGCGCGCTCCAGCGCGGAGACGTCCAGCGTCCCCTCCAGCCGCACCGGCAGCGGGAGGTTGTAGAAGGCGCTGTCCGGCTCCAACTGGTTGAGGAACCACAGGCGCTGCTGCGCGAACGACAGCGGCATCCGCTCCGCGCGGGGCAGCGCGACGAGCGGCGGCGCCTTCACGCCCCTGCCCTGCGCCACGAGCATGTCCACGCGCCGGGCCAGATCCGACACCGTGGGCGCCTCGAAGAGCGCGCGCAGCGGCAGCTCCACGTCGAAGGACTCGCGGATGCGCGAGGCCAGCCGCGTGGCCATGAGCGAGTGACCGCCCAGCTCGAAGAAGTGGTCCTCCACGCCCACGCGCTCCACGCCCAGCAGCTGCGCGAAGAGCGCGGACAGCAGCTCCTCCGTCGGCGTGCGCGCGGCCACGAAGTCGCGCGTGCGGGACACCTGGCCCGTCGGCGCGGGCAGCGCCTTGCGGTCCACCTTGCCCGCGGGCGTCAGCGGCAGTGCGTCCAGCACCACGAAGGCCGCGGGCACCATGTACTCCGGCACCTCGCTCTTCAGGTGGCGGCGCAGCTCCACCACGTCCAGCGGACCGGCCTGCTGGGGCACGACGTAGGCCACCAGGCGCTTGTCGCCCGGGACATCCTCGCGCACCACCACCGCCGCCTCACGCACTTCCTTGTGGTGCAGCAGCACGGACTCGACCTCGCCCAGCTCGATGCGGAAGCCGCGCACCTTCACCTGCGAGTCGATGCGGCCCAGGTACTCCAGCTCGGCCGAGCCCGTCCACCGCACGCGGTCGCCCGTGCGGTACAGGCGCGCGCCCGCGTCGGCGCTGAACGGGTTCGGGATGAACCGCTCCGCCGTCAGGTCCGGCCGGCCCTGGTAGCCGCGCGCCAGGCCCACGCCGGACACGTACAGCTCACCCGCCACGCCCGGAGGCACCGGGCGGAGCGCGTCGTCCAGCACGTACACCTGCACGTTCGCCCACGGCCTGCCGATGGTCAGCCGCTCGGGGTTGGCTCCGCCCTCGGTCAGCGTCGCGCAGACCGTGGCCTCCGTGGGGCCGTAGGCGTTGATCATCAAGCGCCCTGCGCCCCACTTGCGCGCCAGCTCCACGCTGAGCGCCTCGCCGGCGGAGACGACGGTGCGCAGGCCCTCCAGGCCCTCCGTGCCCAGCTGCGCGAGCACCGACGGCGTCAGCGTGACGGCGGTGATGCGCTGCGCCTGGAGCAACGTGCGCAGCGGTGCATCCGGCAACAGCCGGTCGCGTGGCGCGAGCACGAGCGTGGCCCCGGCGACGAGCGTGCCGAACACCTCGCACACGCTCGCGTCGAAGCTGGACGCCGCGTACTGGAGCACGCGGCTGCCCGGCGCGTACCGGTGCGCGCGGCCCGCCTGAAGGGCCGTGTTCACCAGGCCCTGGTGCTGCAGCAGCGTGCCCTTGGGCCGGCCCGTGGAGCCCGACGTGTAGATGACGTAGGCCAGGTTGGCGGAGGTCATCACCACGGACGGCGCGGTGGTGGGCAGCGCCTGGAGGACGTCGCGCACGTCATCCAGGTGGAGCCCCTCACGGCCCTCCGCGTGCAGGCCCGGCATGGGCTCGCCGCGCGTCACGAGCACCGTGGCGCCGCTGTCCTCCAGCATGTAGTCGAGCCGGTCGATGGGGTACGCCGGATCCAACGGCACGAACGCGCCGCCGGCCTTGAGCACGCCCAGCATGCCGACCACCAGGTCCAGCGAGCGGTCCAGGCAGAGCGCCACGCGCACCTCCGGTCCGACGCCCCGGCCGCGGAGCAGGTGCGCCAGCTGGTTCGCCTTCGCGTCCAGCTGCGCGAACGTGAGCGACGTGTCCTCGTAGACGAGCGCCGTCGCGTCCGGCGTGCTCCGCGCATGCGCCTCGATGAGCGACGGGACGCACACGTCGCGCGGGAAGGCCATGGCGGTGTCGTTCCACACCACCAGCACCTGCCGCGCCTCGTCCTCCGTCATCAGGGGCAGCGACATCACGCGCTGGCCCATGTCCGTGGCGATGCCGTCCAGCATCATCACGAAGTGCTGCACCAGCCGTTCGGCGGTGGCGCGGGAGAACAGGTCGGAGTTGTACGCGAGCCGGCCCAGGAAGCCCTCGGCTGCGTCCGCCAGCGAGAGCGACATGTCGAACTTCGCCGTGCGCGCTTCCGCCTCGAACGTCTTCAGCGTGAGGCCGGCCACGGACACCTGGCCGGACAGCTCCTCCGCCTGGAGCACGAACATCGCCTGGAAGAGCGGCGAGCGGCTGGTGTCGCGCACCGGGTGCAGCTCCTCCACCAGCTTCTCGAACGGCACCTCCTGGTGGACGTGCGCGGACAGCACCGTGTCACGCACCTGGCCCAGCACGTCGCGGAAGGTCGGGTTGCCGGACAGCCTCGCGCGCAGCACCAGCGTGTTGACGAAGAAGCCGATGAGGCCCTCCGTCTCCGAGTGCCCGCGGCCCGCGGCCGGCGAACCCACGCTGACGTCATCCTGGCCCGCGTGGCGCGCCAGGAGCACCTGCCACGCCGCCAGGAGGAACATGAACGGCGTCACGCCCTGTTCGCGGCACAGCGCCTTGATCCGCTGCGACAGCGTCCGCGGCACCTTCACCGCCACGCCGCCGCCCGAGTACGTCATCACCGCCGGGCGCGGGAAGTCCGTGGGCAGCTCCAGCGCGGAGGGCGCGCCGGAAAGCTGCTGCCGCCAGTACTCCACATGCCTGCCCATCACGTCGCTGCGCAGCCACTCCCGCTGCCAGCCGGCGTAGTCCGCGTACTGCACGGCCAGCTCTGGCAGCGGCGAAGCCTTGCCCTCGCGGAAGGCCGCGTAGAGCGTGGCGATCTCGCGGACCAGCAGGCTCATGGACCAGCCGTCCGTGATGATGTGGTGCAGCGACAGGAGCAGCACGTGCTCCGTCCGCGACATGCGCAGGATGAGGGCGCGCATGAGCGGCCCGGTATCCAGGCGGAAGCCCCGGTTCGTCTCCGCGTCGGCCAGGCGCTTCGCCTCGGCCTCGCGCTCCGCGTCGGCCAGGCCGCTCAGGTCCACGACGTTGAGCGACGCCGGCGTAGGCTCGTGGATGCGCTGCACGGGCTGGTCGCCTTCCGCGTGGAAGGTGGTGCGCAGCGATTCGTGGCGGCGGACCAGCTCCGTGAAGGTCCGCTCCAGCACGCCCAGGTCCAGCTCGCCCTCCAGACGGACGGGCAGCACGATGTTGTAGAACGCGCTGTCCGGCTCCATCTGGTCCAGGAACCACAGGCGCTGCTGGGCCAGGCCCAGCGGCAACGAGCCATTGCGCGGCAGCGGCACGATGGGCGGCGCCTGGAGGCCCTGCTCCGTGCGCACGGACTGATCCACGCGCTGGGCCAGGTCCGCGATGGTGGGCGCCTCGAAGAGCGCGCGCAGCGGCAGCTCGACGCCAAACGCCTCGCGGATGCGCGAGGCGACCTGCGTGGCCAGCAGCGAGTGCCCGCCCAGTTCGAAGAAGTTGTCGCGCACCCCTACCCGCTCCACGCCCAGGACCTCCGACCAGACCGTGGCGAGCATCTCCTCCGTCGGCGTGCGCGGCGCGGCGAACTCCGCCTCGCTGCGCTCCGTGCGGGCATCGGACGGCGCGGGCAGCGCCTTGCGATCCACCTTGCCCGCAGGCGTCATCGGCAGCGCCTCCAGCACCACGAAGGCGGACGGCACCATGTACTCCGGCACCTCGCCCTTCAGGTGGCGGCGCAGCTCCGCGACATCCAGCTCGCTGTCCGGATGCGCGACGACGTAGGCCACCAGGCGCTTGTCGCCCGGCACGTCCTCGCGCACCACCACCGCCGCCTCACGGATGTCCGTGTGGTGCAGCAGCACGGACTCGACCTCGCCCAGCTCGATGCGGAAGCCGCGCACCTTCACCTGGAAGTCGATGCGGCCCAGGTACTCCAGCTCGCCCGTCGCCAGCCACCGCACGCGGTCACCCGTGCGGTAGAGCCGCGCGCCCGCGTCGGTGCTGAACGGGTTCGGGATGAACCGCTCCGCCGTCAGGTCCGGCCGGCCCTGGTAGCCGCGCGCCAGGCCCACGCCGCCGATGTAGAGCTCACCGGCCACGCCCACCGGCACCGGACGCTGTGCCGCGTCCAGCACGTACACCTGCGCGTTCGCCCACGGCCTGCCGATGGTCAGCCGCTCGGGGTTCACGCCGCCCTCGGTGAGGGTCGCGCAGACCGTGGCCTCCGTGGGGCCGTAGGCGTTGATCATCAAGCGCCCTTCGCCCCACTTGCGCGCCAGCTCCACGCTGAGCGCTTCACCGGCGGACACGACGCTGCGCAGGTTCTCCAGGCCCTCCGTGCTCAGCTGCGCGAGCACCGACGGCGTCAGCGTGGCGGTGGTGATGCCCTGCTCCTTGAGCAGCGTGCGCAGCGGTTCGTCCGGCAGCAGCCGGTCGCGCGGCGCGAGCACCAGCGTGGCGCCCGTGGCCAGGGTGCTGAAGATCTCCCAGACGCTGGCATCGAAGCTGGACGCCGCATACTGGAGCACGCGGCTGCCCGGCCCCACCCGCTTCGCCGCGGCGGCGCGCAGGGCCGTGTTCACCAGGCCCTGGTGCTGAAGCAGCGTGCCCTTGGGACGGCCCGTGGAGCCGGACGTGTAGATGACGTAGGCCAGGTGGTGCGCGGACACGCCCGAGCGCGGCGCCTCTTCCGGCATCCGCTCGATGGCATCCACGTCCATGTCCAGTTGGATGGTCAGGCGGCCATCGGTGGGCAGCGAGTCCATCAGCGACTCCTGCGTCACCAATACCGGCGCGCCCGAGTCCGACAACATGTAGTCGAGCCGCTCCACCGGGTACGAAGGGTCGAGCGGGATGAACGCGCCACCGGCCTTGAGGATGCCGAGCATGCCCACCACGAGATCCAACGAGCGCTCCATGCAGAGCGCCACGCGCACCTCGGGCCCGACGTAGCGGCGGCGCAGGTGGTGCGCCAGCTGGTTGGCCTTCGCGTCCAGCTCCGCGTACGTGAGCGACTGGTCCTCATACACGAGGGCCACCGCGTCCGGCGTGGCCTCCGCGTGCGCCGCGACGAGCGAGTGGATGGTCGCCTCGCGCGGCAGCTCCGCGTGCACGCTGTTCCAGCCCACCAGCACCTGGTGCCGTTCCTCGGCGGACAGCACGGGCAGCTCGCCCACGGGCGACTCCGGCCGGGCGACGATGCCCTCCAGCAGCACGTGCAGGCGCGACATCATCCGCTCCGCCGTCGCGCGGGCGAACAGGTCGGAGTTGTACTCCAGGCGGCCCACGAAGCCGTCCGCCGCGTCCAGCATGGACAGGGCCAGATCGAACTTCGCGGTGCGGGCCTCCGCCTCGTAGGCGCTCAGCGTGAGGCCCGGCACGGACAGCTTCGCCGCCAGCTCCTGGTGCAGCACGAACCACACCTGGAAGAGCGGCGAGCGGCTGGTGTCGCGCACCGGCTGGAGCTCCTCCACCAGCTTCTCGAACGGCACCTCCTGGTGCGCGTGAGCGCCCAGGACCGATTCGCGCACCCGCGCGAGCACCTGGCGGAACGACGGGGCGCCGTCCAGCCGCGTGCGCAGCACGAGCGTGTTGATGAAGAAGCCGATGAGGCCTTCGGTCTCCATGCGGCCGCGGCCGGCCACGGGCGAGCCCACCGTGACGTCGTCCTGGCCCGCGTGGCGCGCGAGCAGCACCTGCCACGCGGTGAGCAGCAGCATGTACGGCGTGACGCCTTCCTTCAGCGCCAGCGCGCGCAGCGCATCCGACAGCTCGCGCGGCAGCGTGAACGGCAGTGTCTCACCGCGGTAGGTCTGTACGGCCGGGCGCGGGAAGTCCGTGGGCAGCTCCAGCGCGGAGGGCGCGCCGGTCAGCTGCTGCTTCCAGTAGCCGACCTGCTTCTTCAGCACGTCGCCCTGGAGCCAGCCGCGCTGCCAGCCCGAGTAGTCCGCGTACTGCACCGGCAGCTCCGGCAGCGGCGACGGCTTGCCCTGGCGGAAGGCCTCGTAGAGCGCGGCCACTTCGCGCACGAGCACGCCGCGCGACCACCCGTCGGACACGATGTGGTGCACCGTGAGCAGCAGCATGTGGCGCACGTCCGAGATGCGCACCAGCGTGGCGCGCAGCAGCGGGCCCGTGGCCAGGTTGAACGGCTTGCTCGCGTCCTCGTCCGCCAGGCGCTGCGCCTTCGCCTCGCGCTCGGTCTCCGGCAGGTCCGTGAGGTCCACGAGCGGCAGCGGCACGGCGGCAGGCGCGTGGACAACCTGCACCGGGTTGCCACCCTCCGCGCGGAAGGTGGTGCGCAGCACTTCATGCCGGCGCACCAGCTCCGTGAACGCCTGCTCCAGCGGGGCCACCTCCAGCGCGCCGTCCAGCATGACCGGCGCGGCGATGTTGTAGAACGCGCTGTCCGGCTCCAGCTGATCCAGGAACCACAGGCGCTGCTGCGCGAATGACAGCGGCAGCGTCTGCTCGCGCGACAGGGGCACGATGGCCGGCGCCTCCAGGCCGAAGCCCTGGCGGACCGCCTCGTCCACGCGGGCGGAGAGCGTCTCCACCGTGGTCGCCTCGAAGAGCGCGCGCAGGGGCAGCTCCACGCGGAATGCGCTCCGGATGCGGGAGATCATCTGCGTCGCCAGCAGCGAGTGGCCGCCGAGCGCGAAGAAGTCATCCTTCACGCCCACGCGCTCCACGCCCAGCAGCTTCGACCACAGGCCCGCGATGAGCTCCTCGGTGGGAGTGCGCGGGGCCACGTGGGCCCGGCCGCCTTGAGTCTCCTGCTCCGGTGCGGGCAGCGCGCGGCGGTCCACCTTGCCGTTGGACGTGAGCGGCAGCGCGGCCAGCATCACGAACGCCGACGGCACCATGTACTCCGGCAGCCGCGACTTCAGGCCCTGGCGCAGCGCACCGGCCTCCAGCGTGTGGCCGGGGACCGCGACGACGTAGGCCACCAGGCGCTTGTCGCCCGGCACGTCCTCGCGCGCCAGGACGACGACCTCCGCCACGCCGGGCAGGCCGCTCATCGCCGCTTCGATTTCAGGCAGCTCGATGCGGAAGCCGCGCACCTTCACCTGGAAGTCGACGCGGCCCAGGAACTCCAGCGCGCCGTCCGGCAGGTAGCGCACGCGATCGCCCGTGCGGTACACGCGCGCGCCCGGCGCAGGGTGGAACGGATCCGCCAGGAAGCGCTCCATCGTGAGGCCCGGCTGGCCCAGGTAGCCCCGGGCCACGCCCGCGCCGCCGATGAAGAGCTCACCGGGCACGCCCACGGGGACGGGCTGCATGGCCGCGTCCAGCACGTACATGCGCGCGTTGGGCAGCGGACGCCCCAGCGGCACGGAGGCCGTGGCCGCCAGCTGCGTGCCCCGCTCCACCTTCCACGTCAGCACGCCGACCGTGGTCTCGGTGGGGCCGTAGTGGTTGAAGACCTCGAGGCCGGGCACCAGCGCGTGCACGCGCGCCACGAGCGCCGGGTCGGAGGCCTCACCGCCCAGCACCAGCCGCTTGCGCGGCAGGACGCGCTCGGGAGACGACGACGAGAGCAGCGCCGTCAGGTGAGAGGGGACGATCTTCAAGCAGTCCACCGCGTGGCGCTGGAAGTAGTCGCCCAGCGCGGCCGGATCGGAAGCCCGGTCGCGGGAGATGAGGTGCAGCGTGCCGCCGCCGCTCAGCGTCGGGAAGACGGCGGTGTGGCCCAGGTCCGCGGCCAGCGTGGACACCGACGCGAAGCTCGCCGCGGGCGGCAGCTCCAGACGCAGCGTCACGCCCTCCACGTAGTGGTTGAGCTGGCGGTGCTCGATGGCCACGCCCTTGGGCCGGCCCGTGGAGCCGGACGTGAAGATGACGTAGGCCAGCGAGCTCGCGTCGCCCAGCCGCGCGGGGTTGTCCTCACGCTCGCGCGCGAGCATCGAGGCGTCGGAGTCCAGGCACACGTGTCCCCTGGAGGCATCCGCCACGTTCGCGGCGAGCGAGGCCTGGGTGACCACGAGCGAAGCGGCCGCATCCTCCAGCACCGTGCGCAGGCGCTCCGGCGGGTGCGAAGGATCCAACGGCACGTAAGCGCCGCCGGCCTTGAGGATGCCCATCATGCCGACGATGGCGTCTGGGGTGCGCTCTGTGAGCAGACCCACGCGAGCATCCGGGCCCACGCCGCGCGCGCGCAGCCAGTGCGCGAGCTGGTTGGCCCGGCGGTTCAGCTCGCCGTAGGTGAGCTGGCCGTCGTCGCAGACCACCGCCACGGCGTCCGGCGTGTGGGCCGCGTGAGCCGCGAAGCGCTCATGCACGCAGGTGTCACCCGCGGGCGCCGCGTCCGTGGCGTTCCACTCCACCAGCAGCTTCTGGCACTCCACGTCCGGCAGCAACTGCGCGTGCTCATGACGCGCGTGCGGGTTGGCGGCCATCGCCTCGAGGGCACGGAAGTAGTAGCCCGCAAGCGCCTCCGTCTGGTCCGCGTCACGCTGCGTACCGTTGGTGCGCAGCACGAGCATCAGCGCGCCGGTGTCCGGCCGCTGGAGGAAGAGCGTGCTCAGCGGCAGCTCCATCCACGCGGTGGACGGCGTCTCCTCCAGCAGGCGCACGCCTTCGAGCTGAGACAGGCCGCCGGCCACGTGGAAGTGGACGAAGTTGAAGATTGTCTCGAACAGCCGCTGGCCCCCCAGCTGCTGCTGCAGCCGGCCCATGGGATAGCGGCGGTGCGGCCAGATGTCGCCGTCCGCCTTCGAGACCTGGCGCACCAGGTCCAACCACGTTCCGTCCTCCAGCGTCACCGGGAACGGGATGCTGTTGAGGAACAGGCCCACCATGCGCTCGCTGTCGGCGGTCTCCGGACGGCCGTTGGCGACCACGCCCGTCACCACCGAGCGACGGCCCTCCATCAACGCGCGCACGCGCAGGTGCGCCGCCAGCAGCACGGTCTTCAGCGGCACGTTGGCCGCCTGCGCCACGCGCTGCAGTCCTTCCTGGAGCGCGCCGGGCACGTCCACCTGCCGCATGCTCAGCACCGGCGACTGGCCCTCGGGCAGCGGCGGGCGCGGAGCCGGACGGTCCACTTCCGCGAGGCGCGACTTCCAGAAGCGCTCGCCCTCGCCGGAGGTGAGCGACTGGTGCTCCAGCGCGACGAACTGGCGGTAGGTGACGGCCAGCGGCGCCGCCTCCGGGGCCGGGGTGCCGCGCAGCAGGTTCACGTAGCCGCGGAACAGCTCCGCCAGCAGCGTCGCGAGGCTCCAGCCATCCAGGATGGCGTGGTGGAAGATGAGCGAGAACTGGAGCGTCCTCTCCGTGCGGCGGTAGAGCGCGAAGCGCAGGAGCGGCGCGCGGCCCCAGTCGAACGGACGGCAGCGGTCCTCCTCCACGAGCTTGCGCAGGAGCGCGTCCTGCTCCGCGGCAGGCACGTGGCGCACGTCGTGGAGGGTCAGCGGCACCTGCGCCTCGCGGTGCACGAGCTGCAAAGGCTGCTCGTAACCGGTGAGGTCGAACGACGTGCGCAGGATGGAGTGGCGGCGGGCCAGCTCGGCCAGCAGCTGGCGCAGCTTCGCCTCATCCAGCGCCATCTCCAGGTGGTAGCTGGTGGCGTCGTGGTACATGCCGGACGCCTGGTCCAGCTCGCTCTGGAAGAGCATGCCGGCCTGGAGCACGGCGACCGGGTAGGCGTCCTCCACGTCCGAGGGCAGGCGCGCGCGGTCCGCGTCGGACAGCAGGCTGAACGGCTCCGAGCCCGGGACGGCCTGCGCCGCGGCCTTCGCCGGGGCCGCCTGCACCAGGTTTCCGAGCGCGCGGATGGTGGGCTGGCGCAGCAGCTCCATCATGGGCAGATCCAGCCCGCGCTCGCGCAGCTTCGCGATGAGCTGGATGCTGCGGATGGAGTCACCGCCCAGGTCGTAGAAGCTGTCGTCGATACCGACGCGCTCCACGCCCAGCACCTCCGCCCAGACCTCGCACAGCGCGGTCTCCTCCGGCGTGCGCGGCGCAGCGAACGCGGTGGACATCTGCGGACGCTCGCTGCCGGGCACGGGCAGCGCGCGCCGGTCCACCTTTCCGTTGGGCGTGAGCGGCAGCGCGTCCAGCGGCACCAGCGCCGTGGGCACCATGTACGCGGGCAGCTTGTCGTGCAGGAACGCCCGCATCGTGTCCACGCCCAGCGGCTCCGCGCCCTCCTCCGTGACGACGTAGGCCACCAGGGCCTTCTCGCCCGCGACCTCCTGCACGGCCACCGTGACGTCCAGCACGGACGGGTGTCCGCGCAGCGCCGCCTCGATCTCGCCCGGCTCGATGCGGAAGCCGCGCACCTTCACCTGCTGGTCGATGCGGCCCAGGAACTCCAGGGTGCCGTCCGCGCGGAAGCGGACCTGGTCACCGGTGCGGTACAGCCGCGCGCCCGGTACGGGGCTGAACGGGTCCGGGATGAACTTCTCCGCCGTCAGCTCCGGCTGGTTCAGGTAGCCATGCGCCAGGCCGTCGCCGCCCGCGAAGAGTTCGCCGGGGGCGCCCAGGGGCACGGGCTCCAGGGACGCGTTGAGCACATGCACGCGCGTGCCGTTGATGGGACGGCCAATGGGCACGGAGATGCCGAGCGCGCCCGAGCCCTCCACCGGGTAGCACGCGGTGAACGTCGTGTTCTCCGTGGGGCCGTAGCCGTTGATGACGCGGCAGCCCGGCAACTGCTCCATCACGCGCAGCACGTGCGCGGGAGACAGCACGTCACCGCCCGCCAGCAGCTGACGCACGGGACGCAGGCCCTCCAGGTTGCCGTCCACCATCTGGTGGAACAGGCCCGCGGTGAGCCAGAGCGTGCTCACACCCTCGCGAGCGATGACCTGGCCCAGCTCGTCCAGCGTGGGCGCGCGCGGCGGGAACACCGCGAGCTTCGCGCCGTTGAGCAGCGCGCCCCACAGCTCGAAGGTGGACGCGTCGAACGCGAGCGGCGCCAGCTGGAGGAAGACCTCCTTCGACGACAGGCTCACCCACTCCGGACCGCACACGAGGCGCACGACGGCGCGGTGTGGCACGGACACGCCCTTGGGCCGGCCCGTGGAGCCGGACGTGTAGAGGACGTACAGCTCGTCCTCACCCGCCGGCGCCGCGTCGAGGTTGGTGTCCGGACGCCTGGCGAGCGCTGCCGCGTCGTCATCCAGGCTGACCACCTGGAGCCACTGCGCGGGCAGCTCGTCCGCGATGGCGGAGACGCTGACGAGCGCGGACAGGCCCGCGTCCTCGATGAGCATCGAGAGGCGCTCGGTGGGGAAGCTGGGGTCGAGCGGCACGTACGCGCCGCCCGCCTTGGCGATGCCCAGCACCGCGACGACGAGGTCCAGCGAGCGCTCCAGTGACACGCCCACGCGCTTGCCGGGCCTGACGCCCAGGGCACGCAGGTGGTGCGCGAGCTGGTTGGCGCGGGCGTTGAGCCGCGCGGCGGTGAGCGCCTCACCCTCGAAGCTCACGGCCACCGCGTCGGGGGCGCGAGCGACCTGCGCCTCGAAGACGCGCGACACGGGCTGGCCGTGCGGGTACGTCCGCGGGCGGTCGTTCCACGCGGCGAGCGTGCTCCGCTCGTCCTGCGTGAGCAGCGGCAGCGTGCCGATGCGGCGCTCGGGGTCGTCCACGACGGCGCGCAGCAGCGACTCGAAGTGGGCGAAGAGCCGCTCCACCGACGCGCGGTCGAGCACGTCCGTGTTGTGCTCCACCGTGACGGTGAGGCCGCCCTGCCACGGGAATACGACGACGAGCAGGTCCCACTTGGCGGTCCCGTTCGTCTCCGCGTCCAGCAGGCTCAGCTCCAGGCCCGGCAGCTGGAGCGGCGGCAGCGGCGCGTTCTCCAGCACGAACTTCACGTTGAAGAGCTGCCCGCCCGGCTCGCGCGGCGGCTTGAGCGCCTGCACCAGCGTGCCGAAGGGCAGGTCCTGGTGCTCGTAGGCGTCGAGCGTCCCCTTGCGCACGCGCTCCAGCAGCGCGCGGAAGGACAGGTCGTCCGTCACCTGCGTGCGCAGGACGAGCTGGTTGGTGAAGAAGCCGACCAGCGACTCCAGCTCCTCGCGGGCGCGGTTCGCGATGTCCGTGCCCACGACGATGTCGTCCTGGCCGGTGCGGCGATGGAGGAGCGCGTCGAACGCGGCGAGCAGCACCATGAACAGCGTGGCGCCCTCTCCGCGTCCCAGCGCCTCGATGCGGGACGTAAGCTCCGGCGACAGGTGGAAGCGGCGGCTGTCACCGTGGAAGCGATCGCCCGAGGGGCGCGGTGCGTCCGTGCGCAGCGCGATGCGGGGCGCTCCGGCGAGCTGCTTCTTCCACCAGGAGATCTGCTGCTCCAGCACGTCGCCGCTCAGCCACTGGCGGTGCCAGAGGGTGTAGTCCGCGTACTGCACGGGCAGCGCGGGCAGCGGCGAGGGCTCACCGCGCGAGAACGCGGTGTAGAGCGCCTGGAGTTCGTGCATGAACACGCCCACGGCCCAGCCATCCACCACGATGTGGTGCTGGACGAGGCACAGAACATGCTCGCGCGCGCTCAAGCGCAGCAACTGGGCGCGCAGGAGCGGACCCTGGACGAGGTCGAACGGACGCGCGGCCTCCGCGTTCAGGTGCTTGCGGGCCTCGACCTCCGCCTGGGCCGCGGGCAGCGAGGACAGGTCCACCAGCGGCAGCACGAACGGCTTCGGCGGCAGGATGACCTGAGTGGGCGCGCCGGACGCGTCCTGACGGAAGACGGTGCGCAGCGCCTCGTGGCGCCGGACGATCTCCTCCAGGCCGCGGCGGAGCACCTCGACCTCCAGGTCGCCGCTCAGACGGGCCGCGCTGGGCACGTTGTAGATGGGCGTGCCCGGCGTGAGCTGCTCGAAGAGCCAGAGGCGTTCCTGATCGAACGACAGGGGCAACGCGCCGTCGCGAGAGGCGGGCTTCAGGGGCGGCGTCTTGAACTTCCGCTCGGCACCCGCCGCCTCGTCCACGCGGGCGGCCAGGGCGGCCACCGTCGGGGATTCGAAGAGCGCGCGCAGGGGCAGCTCCACCTGGAACTCGCCGCGCAGGCGCGACACCACCTGCGTGGCCATCAGCGAGTGGCCACCCAGTTCGAAGAACGAATCCTCCGCGCCCACGCGCTCCACGGTAAGCACACGCGCGAAGAGGGCCGCCACGCGCGCTTCCGTCGGGGTACGAGGGGCCACGTAGGCGTCAGGGCGCGTGAGCGTGCCCGTAGGGGCCGGCAAGGCCTTGCGGTCCACCTTGCCAGCGGGCGTCATCGGCAGCGCGTCCAGCACGACGAAGGCCGACGGCACCATGTACTCCGGCACGCCGTCCTTCAGGTGCTTGCGCAGCGAGGCCGCGTCCACCGACCGCTCCGGATGCGGCACGACGTAGCCGACCAGACGCTTGTCTCCCGGCACGTCCTCGCGCACCACGACCGCCGCCTCACGCACGTCCGCGTGGCGCAGCAGCACGGCCTCGATCTCGCCCAGCTCGATGCGGAAGCCGCGCACCTTCACCTGGTGGTCGATGCGGCCCAGGTATTCAATCTCGCCGTCCACCAGCCAACGGACGCGGTCGCCGGTGCGGTACAGCCGCGCGCCGGGCTCCTGGCTGAACGGGTCCGGGACGAACTTCTCCGCCGTCATGTCCGGCCGGCCCTGGTAGCCACGCGCGAGGCCCTCGCCCGCGACGTACAGCTCGCCCGGCACACCCACGGGCACCGGGTGGTGCAGGGCATCCAGCACGTACACGCGCACGTTCGCCAGCGGCTTGCCGATGGTCAGGCGCTCCGCGCGGACCCCGCCATGCGTGAGCGTCGCGCAGACCGTGGTCTCGGTGGGGCCGTACGCGTTGATCAGCGTCCTCCCCTGCCCCCACTTGCGAGCCATCTCCACGCTCAGCGCCTCACCGGCGGAGACGATGGTAAAAAGGCCCTCCAGCCCGTCGGTCCCCAGCTGCGCGAGCACGGACGGCGTCAGCGTCACGGTGCTGATGCGCTGCGACTTGAGCAGCGTGCGCAGCGGCTCATCCGGAAGCAGCCGGTCGCGAGGCGCGAGCACCAGCGTGGCCCCGGACACGAGCGTGCTGAACACCTCCCACACGCTGGCGTCGAAGCTGGACGCCGCGTACTGCAACACACGGCGGCCCGTGCCCAGGCCCTTCGCCGCGGCGGCCTGCCGGGCGGTGTTGTTGAGGCCGCGGTGCGGCAGCAGCGTGCCCTTGGGGCGGCCCGTGGAGCCGGACGTGTAGATGACGTACGCCAGCGTGTCGGCGTTGGCGCCGGAGGCCGGAGCGGTCTCCGGCAGCGTCTGGAGCCGCGCCGCCTCCACGTCCATGCGGACCACGCGCAGGCCATCCGTGGGCAGTTGCTGGCTCAGCGACTCCTGCGTCACCAGCACGGGGGCGCCGCTGTCCTCCAGCATGAAGGACAGGCGCTCACGCGGGTAGGACGGATCCAACGGCACGAAGGCCCCCCCGGCCTTCTGGATGCCGAGCATCGCCACCGCCAGGTCCAGCGAACGCTCCACGCAGAGCGCCACGCGCACCTCGGGCCCGACGCCCAGCGAGCGCAGGTGGTGCGCCAACTGGTTCGCCCGCTCATCCAATTGCGCGTACGTCAGCGAGGCGTCCTCGAACACCAGCGCCTGCGCGTCCGGCACGCGACGCACCTGGGCCTCGAAGAGCGCCGGGAACGTCACATCGCCCGCGGTCTCGCCGCACGTGTCGTTCCACGCCACCAGCACCTGGTGACGCTCCTGATCGCCCATCAGCGCGAATTGGGACACCTTCGCCATGGGCCGCACGGCCACGGACTCCAGCAGCACCCGCAGGTGCTCCGTCATCCGCCGCGCCGTCGCCGCCGCGAACAGGTCGGTGTTGTACTCCAGCGCTCCTTCGAACCCGTTCGCCGTCTCCGTCAGCGACAGCGTGAGGTCGAACTTCGCCGTCTTGGATCCGACCTCGTACGGGGACAGCTCCACGCCCGGCAGCTTCAGGTGCGGCAGCACGTCCTGCTGCAGCGCGAACATCACCTGGAACAGCGGCGCATGGCTCAGGCTGCGCTGCGGCTGCAGCTCCTCCACCAGCTTCTCGAACGGCACCTCCTGGTGCGCGTACGCCCCCAGCGTCGTCTCGCGCACCTGCTGGAGCACCTGCTGGAAGCTCGGGTTCCCAGAGAGCTTCGTGCGCAGCACCAGCGTGTTGACGAAGAAGCCGATGAGGCCCTCCGTCTCCGCCTGCGTGCGGCCCGCGATGGGCGAACCGACCGAGATGTCGTCCTGGCCCGAGTAGCGAGACAGCAGCACCTGGAATGCGGCCAGCAGCAACTGGTACGGCGTGACGCCTTCCTGCTTCGCCAGCGCGTTGAGGGAACGGCTCAGGTCCGCGCCGAGCTTCACGGGCACCGTGGCGCCCCGGTACGTCTGCACCGGCGGGCGCGCGAAGTCCGTCGGCAGCTCCAGCACCGCCGGCGCACCGGACAGCTGCTGCTTCCAATAGCCGACCTGCTTCTCCAGCACTCCGCCCAGCAGCCACTCCCGCTGCCACTGCGCGAAGTCCGCGTACTGCACCGTCAGCTCCGGCAGCGGCGACTGCTGGTTGAGGACCTGGGCCTCGTAGAGCGCGGCCACTTCGCGCACGAGGACGCCCAACGACCAACCGTCGGAGACGATGTGGTGCATCGTCACCAGCAGCACGTGCTTCGCTTCGCCCAGCTTCAGCAGCTTCGCGCGGAACAGCGGACCCGCGCCGAGGTCGAACGGGCGCGCGGCCTCTTCCTCCGCCAACCGCCGCGCTTCCGTGTCCTGTGCACCGGAGAGGTCCACCACCGGCAGCTCGAAGGCCTTCGCCGGGTGGATGACCTGCACCGCCTGACCGTTCTCATCGCGGAAGGTCGTGCGCAGCGACTCATGCCGGCGGACGATCTCTTCCAAGGCCCGGCGCATGGCCTCCACATGCAGCGTGCCCTCCAGCTTCACTCCGCCCGCCACGTTGTAGAAGGCGCTGCCCTGCTCCAACTGGTCCAGGAACCACAGGCGCTGCTGCGCGAACGACAGCGACTCCGTGGCGCTCCGAGGCCGAGGCGTGATCGCCGGAGCCTTGGATACACCCTGATCCGAAATGGCCGTGTCCACGGACGCGGCCAGCGCCGCCACGGTGCTCAGCTCGAAGAGCGAACGCAGCGGGATTTCGACGCCGAACGCAGCACGCAACCGGGAGACCAGCTGCATCGCCAGCAGCGAGTGACCGCCCAGCTCGAAGAACGAATCCTCCACTCCCACGCGCTCCATGCGCAGCAACTGCGCGAAGAGCGTGGCCACCTGCTCCTCCGTCGCCGTGCGCGGCGCCACGTACTGGCCCTGAGACAACTGGGCCTCCGGCACGGGCAGCGCCTTGCGGTCCACCTTGCCGTTCGGATTGAGCGGCAGCGCGTTCAGCACCACGAACGCCGACGGCACCATGTACTCCGGCAACCGCGACTTCAGCCCCTTGCGCAGCTCGGCCACATCCAGCGACGCGCCCGCCACGTACGCGACGAGGCGCTTGTCGCCCGGCACGTCCTCGCGCACCACGACCACGGACTCGCGAACGCCGGCCTGCGAAGCCAGCACCGACTCCACCTCGCCCAGCTCGATGCGGAAGCCGCGCACCTTCACCTGGAAGTCGATGCGGCCCAGGTACTCCAGCTCGCCCGTCGCCAGCCACCGCACGCGGTCGCCCGTGCGGTACATGCGCGCACCGGGCTCATCACTGAAGGGATTGGGGACGAACCTCTCCGCCGTCAGTGACGGCTTGCCCAGGTAGCCTCGCGAGAGGCCCGCACCCGCGATGTACAGCTCGCCCGGCACGCCCTGTGGCACCGGACGCAGCCATGCATCCAGCACGTACCCCCGTGAACCCGTCAGGAGACGGCCAACGGTCGGCTCCCGCGTCGCGCCCTTCTCCACGCACAGGTACGTCGAGTACGTCGTGTCTTCCGTCGGGCCGTAGAGGTTGTAGACGGCCTCCACGTTCTTCAGTCCGTACACCGCCTGCGCCAGACGGTTGAGCAGCGGCTCGCCCGCGAGGTTCACCGTCCGCACGGTCTCCGGCACGCCCTGGCTGCGCAGCAACTCCGCCATCGCGGAGGGCACCGTGTTCACCAGCGTCACCCGGCTCGCGTCCTTCATCGTCGGCAGCGCCAGTGCGTTCTCCGCGACGATGACGGCACCGCCGCTGCTCAGCGGCGCGAAGACTTCAAACACCGAGATGTCGAAGTTCAGCGACGTCGACGCCAGCGTGCCCGACAGCTGCTGCGGCATGAAGAACGCCGTCGCCCAGCGCAGGAAGGCCACCACGCTGCGCTGCTCGATGGCCACGCCCTTCGGACGACCCGTCGAACCCGACGTGTAGAGCACGTACGCCAGGTTCCCCAAGCTCGTGCGCGCATCGATGCGCGACGCAGGGTTCTTGGAGATGGTCTCCCAATCCGTATCCAGGCACACGTTGCGAGCCGAGTGCGCAGGCAGCGTGCCCAGCAGCTTCTGCTGCGTCAGCACCACGGGCGCCTGCGCGTCCTCCAACATCCAGCCCAGGCGATCACGCGGGTACGCCGGATCCAACGGCACGTAAGCGCCACCCGCCTTCAGCACGCCCAGGAGCGCCACCACCATGCGCGCCGAGCGCTCCAGGCTCACACCCACCAGCGTGTCCGGCCCGATGCCCATGCCACGCAGGTGATGCGCCAACTGGTTCGCCTGCGCCTCCAGCTGCGCGTACGTCAGCACCTGCCCGTCGAAGTAGACGGCCGGCGCGTCCGGCGTACGAGCCGCCTGCGCCTCGAAGAGCGCCTGCATCGTCCCGCTCACTGGGGCCGGAAGGTCCGTCCCCGAGATGTCCTTGAGCAGCGCCTGCTTCTCCTGCGCGCTCATCAGCGCAAGGTCGAACACCTTCGCCATGGGCCGCACGGCCACGGACTCCAGCAGCACGCGCAGGTGCTCCGTCATCCGCCGCGCCGTCGCCGCCGCGAACAGGTCGGTGTTGTACTCCAGCGTTCCTTCCAGCCCGTTCGCCGTCTCCGTCAAGAAGAGCGTCAAATCGAACTTCGCCGTCCTGGACTCCACGTCGTACGGCGACAGCTCCACGCCCGACAGCTTCAGGTGCGGCAGCACGTCCTGCTGCAGCGCGAACATCACCTGGAACAGCGGCGCATGGCTCAGGCTGCGCTGCGGCTGCAGCTCCTCCACCAGCTTCTCGAACGGCACCTCCTGGTGCGCGTACGCCCCCAGCGTCGTCTCGCGCACCTGCTGGAGCACCTGCTGGAAGCTCGGGTTCCCAGAGAGCTTCGTGCGCAGCACCAGCGTGTTGACGAAGAAGCCGATGAGGCCCTCCGTCTCCGCCTGCGTGCGGCCCGCGATGGGCGAACCGACCGAGATGTCGTCCTGGCCCGAGTAGCGAGACAGCAGCACCTGGAATGCGGCCAGCAGCAACTGGTACGGCGTGACGCCTTCCTGCTTCGCCAGCGCGTTGAGGGAACGGCTCAGGTCCGCGCCAAGCTTCAAGGGCACCGTGGCGCCCCGGTACGTCTGCACCGCGGGACGCGCGAAGTCCGTCTGCAACTCCAGCAGCGCCGGAGCCCCAGCGAGCTGCTGCTTCCAGTAACCGACCTGCTTCTCCAGCACCCCGCCCGACAGCCACTCCCGCTGCCACTGCGCGAAGTCCGCGTACTGCACCGCCAGCTCCGGCAGCGGCACGGCGCGGCCCTGCGAGTGCGCCTCGTAGAGCGCGGCCATCTCGCGCACGAGGAGCCCCAGGGACCAACCGTCGGAGACGATGTGGTGCATCGTCACCAGCAGCACGTGCGTCGCCTCACCGAGCTTCAGCAACTGCGCACGGAACAGCGGACCCGTGCCCAGATCGAAGGGCTGCAGGGCCTCCTCGTTGACGCGGCGCTGGGTCTCTGCCTCGCGGGCCGCTTCGGCCACGGTCGACAGGTCCACCACGGGCAGGGCCACCCGGCCCGCGGCCTGGATGATCTGCACCGCCTCGCCGTTCTCCTCACGGAACGTCGTGCGCAGCGACTCGTGCCGCGCGACGATCTCCTGGAGCGTCAGGCGCAGGGCCTCCACGTCGAGCGCACCTTCCAGACGCACCGCGCCCGGGATGTTGTAGAGCGCGCTGCCCTGCTCCAGCCGGTCCAGGAACCACAGGCGCTGCTGCGCGAACGACAGCGGCAGCGAGCCCTCACGAGCCACCCGCTTCAACGGCGGCAGGCTCGCGCCTTCCGACGGCTGTAGCTTCTTCCCGTCGATGAACGCCGCGAGCGAAGCCACCGTGCTCAGCTCGAAGAGCGAACGCAGCGGGACCTCGACGCCGAACGCAGCGCGCAGCCGGGAGACCAGCTGCATCGCCAGCAGCGAGTGACCGCCCAGCTCGAAGAACGAATCCTCCACTCCCACGCGCTCCACGCGCAGCAACTGCGCGAAGAGCGTGGCCACCTGCTCCTCCGTCGCCGTGCGCGGCGCCACGTACTGGCCCTGAGACAACTGGGCCTCCGGCACGGGCAGCGCCTTGCGGTCCACCTTGCCGTTCGGATTGAGCGGCAGCGCGTTCAGCACCACGAACGCCGACGGCACCATGTACTCCGGCAACCGCGACTTCAGCCCCTTGCGCAGCTCGGCCACATCCAGCGACGCGCCCGCCACGTACGCGACGAGGCGCTTGTCGCCCGGCACGTCCTCGCGCACCACGACCACGGACTCGCGAACGCCGGCCTGCGAAGCCAGCACCGACTCCACCTCGCCCAGCTCGATGCGGAAGCCGCGCACCTTCACCTGGAAGTCGATGCGGCCCAGGTACTCCAGCTCGCCCGTCGCCAGCCACCGCACGCGGTCGCCCGTGCGGTACATCCGCGATCCAGGATCCGTGCTGAAGGGATTCGGAACGAAGCGCTCCGCCGTGAGCGACGGCTTCGCAAGGTAGCCACGCGCCAGGCCCGCGCCCGCCAGGTACAGCTCGCCCGGCACGCCCTGCGGCACCGGTCGCAGCCACGCGTCCAGCACGTAGGCACGTGAACCCGTGAGCGGACGTCCAATCGTCGGCTCGCGGGCACCGTTCTTCTCCACCCGCGTGTACGTCGAGTACGTCGTGTCTTCTGTCGGGCCGTAGAGATTGTAGACGCCCTCCACGTTCTTCAGCCCGTACAGCGCCTGTGCCAGACGGTTGAGCAGCGGCTCACCCGCGAGGTTCACCGTGCACACCGAGGCCGGCACGCCGTGGCTGCGCACCAACTCCGCCATCGCGGAGGGCACCGTGTTCACCAGCGTCACGAGGCCCGCGTCCTTCAGCGTCGGCAGCGCCAGCGCGTTCTCCGCGACGATGACGGCACCGCCGCTGCTCAGCGGCGCGAAGACCTCGAACACCGACAGGTCGAAGTTCAGCGACGTCGCCGCCAGCACACCCGCCAGCTGCTTCGGAGTGAACGCAGCCTTCGCCCAGTGCAGGAACGCCACCGCGCTGCGCTGCTCGATGGCCACGCCCTTCGGGCGACCCGTCGAGCCCGACGTGTAGAGCACGTACGCCAGGTTCCCCACGCTCGTGCCAGTCGCGACAGGCGTGGTCGGCTGACGCGCGATCACGGATCCGTCCGTGTCCACGCAAACGGTCTTCGCCGGGTGCTCAGGCAGCACCGTGAGCAGCTTCTGCTGCGTCAGCAGCACCGGGGCCCTCGCATCCTCCAGCATCCAGCCCAGACGCTCACGCGGATACGCCGGGTCCAACGGCACGTAAGCGCCACCGGCCTTCAGCACGCCCAAGAGCGCCACCACCATCCGGGCCGAGCGCTCCAGGCTTACGCCCACCAGCGTGTCCGGTCCCACGCCCAGTCCGCGCAGGTGGTGCGCCAGCTGGTTCGCCTGCGCATCCAGCTGTGCGTACGTCAGCAGCTCTCCATCGAAGTGCACCGCGGGCGCATCCGGTGTCCGCACCGCCTGCGCCTCGAAGAGCGCCTGCATCGTCCCGCTCACAGGGCCCGACAGGTCCGTCCCCAAGATGTCCTTCAGCAGCGTCTGCTGCTCCTGCGCCCCCATCAGCGGAAGCTCGGACAGCTTCCCGCCCGGGTTGGCGACCAGCGACGCCAGCAGCACGCGCAGGTGTTCCATCATCCGCCGCGCCGTCTCGGCCGCGAACAGGTCCGTGTTGTACTCCAGCGTCCCTTCCAGCCCGCCCGCCGTCTCCGTCAGGTAGAGCGTCAGGTCGAACTTCGCCGTCTTCGACTCGACCTCATACGGGGACAGCTCCACGCCCGGCAGGCGGAAGTGCGGCAGCACGTCCTGCTGAAGCGCGAACATCACCTGGAACAGCGGCGCGTGGCTCAGGCTGCGCTGCGGCTGCAGCTCCTCCACCAGCTTCTCGAACGGCACGTCCTGGTGCGCGTACGCACCCAGCGTCGTCTCCTTCACCTGGGCCAGCAGCGCACGGAAGCTCGGGTTGCCCGAAAGGTTCGTGCGCAGCACCAGCGTGTTGACGAAGAAGCCGATGAGCCCCTCTGTCTCCGCGCGCGTGCGTCCCGTGATGGGCGAACCCACGCTCACATCGTCCTGGCCGCTGTAGCGAGCCAGCAGCACCTGGAACGCCGCCAGCAGCAGCATGTACGGCGTGACGCCTTCCTGCTTCGCCAGCGCTCCCAGCGCCTTGCTCAGCTCCGCGCCCAGCTTCACCGGCACCGTGGCGCCCCGGTACGTCTGCGCCGCCGGACGCGCGAAGTCCGTCGGCAACTCCAGCAGCGCGGGCGCACCGGCCAGGCGCTGCTTCCAGTAGCCGACCTGCTTCTCCAGCACCCCGCCCAGCAGCCACTCCCGCTGCCACTGCGCGAAGTCCGCGTACTGCACGCGCAGCTCGGGCAGCGGAGAACCCCGGCCCGCACGGAACGCGTCGTAGAGCGCGGCCACCTCCCGCACGAGCACGCCCATGGACCAGCCGTCGGAGACGATGTGGTGCATCGTCACCAGCAGCACGTGCTTCGCCTCGCCCAGCTTCAGCAGGTGCGCGCGCACCAGCGGCCCCGTGCCCAGGTCGAACGGGCGCACGGCCTCTTCGTCCACGCACCGGCGCGCCTCCGCCTCACGCGACACCTCCGGGAAGCCTGTCAGGTCCACCACCGGCAGCTCGAAGGCCTTCGCCGGATGGATGAACTGCACCGCCTCGCCGTTGTCCTCGCGGAACGTCGTGCGCAGCGACTCGTGCCGGCGGACGATCTCCTCCAGGCTTCGCCGCAGCGCCTCAGCGTCCAGCGCGCCGTCCAGCCGCACTGCGCCCGGGATGCTGTAGAGCGCGCTGCCCTGCTCCAGCCGGTCCAGGAACCACAGGCGCTGCTGCGCGAACGACAGCCGCTGTGTGGCGCCCCTCGGCCGAGGCGCGAGCACCGCCGCCTTCGTCGCGTCCTGCTTCGAGGCCACGATGCGCTTCGCCAGCTCCACCAGGCTCGGTCCCTGGAGCAGCAGCTCCATGGGCAGCGCCGTCCCCAGCCCCTTCTCCACCGCGTGCGCCAGCTCTACCGCGCTCAGCGAATCCAGGCCGTAGCGCGTGATGGGCTCACGCACATCCACCGTCTTCGCCGGCACCTTCAACTGCTCCGCCACGCGCTCCACCAGCCATGCCAGCGTGGCCCGCACGGGCTCCGGCACGTCCTCCCGGACCGGCGCCGCCACGGGCTCCGCGGCGGCTTCCGTCTCTTCCGACTCCTCGAACCCCGGCTCGCGCCACACCAGCACCGTGCGCAGCTCGTCCGAGAGGAACTGCGCCTTGCACGCGTGCCGCTGGATCTTCCCGCTGGAGGTCTTCGGGATGCTGCCGGGCTCGATCAGCGCCACGGCGTGCACCTGCACCTCGTGACGCTCGGCGACGCGCTGGCGGATCTCCTTCACCGCCGCCTCCGCCATGTCCACCTGCTTGCGCAGGTTGCCCGCCTTGCGCAGGTCGATCTCCTGCACCACCACCAGGCGCTCCTCGCCCGCTACCTCCAGCGACACCGCCGCGACGCTGCCGGCGCGCAGCGCGGGGTGGCTCTCCTCCACCGTCTGCTCGATGTCCTGCGGGTAGTGGTTGCGGCCCCGGATGATGATCAGGTCCTTGGCCCGGCCGGTGACGTACAGCTCACCGTCCCGCATGAAGCCCAGGTCGCCCGTGCGCAGGAACGGACCTTCGTCCGTGCCCTTCACGCGCGCCTGGAACGCCTCCGCGGACGCCTCCGGCTTGTTCCAGTAGCCCAGCGCCACGCTGGGACCACGCACCCAGATCTCACCCACGCCGCCGGGCGCGCACGCCTCGCGTGTCTGGGGATCCACGATGACCACGGGGTGCCCCGGCCGCTCCTCGCCGCAGCCCACCAGGACGCGTGCCTCCGGCTTCGCCGCGTCCACCAGCACCGCCCGGCGCTGCTCCAGCGCGGGGGCATCCAGCGCGCACTGCACCGGCGGCGCCTCCACGCGTCCGCCCGACACCAGCAGCGTCGCCTCCGCCAGGCCGTAGCACGGGTAGAAGAACTCCCGCTTGAAGCCGTGCGGCCCGAAGGCCTGCTCGAAGCGCTCCAGCGTCGCCGGACGGATGGGCTCCGCGCCGGTGAACGCCACACGCCAGGAGCTCAAATCCAGCGACTGCCGCTCCTCCGCCGGGATGCGCCGCACGCACAGATCGAACGCGAAGTTCGGTCCACCGCTGACCGTGGCCTTGTAGCGGGTGACGGCCTCCAGCCACACGCGCGGGTTCTTGAGCATCGTCAGCGGCGACATCAGCGCCGCGTGGAACGTCGCGTACAGCGGCGTGAGGATGCCGCCGATGAGCCCCATGTCGTGGTACGGCGGCAGCCAGATGACGCCTGAGCTGCTCGCATCCAACTGGAACGCGTGGGTGATCAGCGCCAGGTTGTGCGCCAGGTTGCCGTGGCTCAGCATCACGCCCTTGGGCGAGCCCGTGGACCCTGACGTGTACTGGAGGAACGCCAGCGTCGACGCGTCCACCGCAGGCGGCGTCCAGTCCGCCTCCCCGCCCGCCGGAATCTCGTCCGTCGCCACCCAGTGCAGCGAGCGCAGGTCCGGCGCCTGCTCGAAGACGAACTCCGTCATGGACAGGATGCCGGACGTGGTGATCACCACCGTCGCGTTCGCGTCCTGGATGATCGCGCGCAGGCGCGGCAGCGTGCGCTCCAGCCGCATCGGATCCGGCGGGTACGCCGGCACCGCGACGAGCCCCGCGTAGAGGCACCCGAAGAACCCCGCCACGTACTCCAGGCCGGGCGGGTACAGCAGCATCACGCGCTCGCCGGGCTTCGCCACCTTGCGCAGCGCCACCGCGATCCGGCGCGCCCGCGCATCCAACCCCGCGTAGCTCAGCGTCCCGTCTTCCTGCCCCGCATCATCCAGGAAGGTGTACAGCGGCTGATCGGACCGATCTCTGGCCCGGCTCCGCAGGATTTCGATGAGGGTGGAATGCGAGGGCGTCAGCGCAGGGGGACGAGACAAGGAGGAACCCATCAAGGAAGGCCGGAGCACATGACACGGGCTTCAGCGGGCCGACTTCCCGTGTGACACGCACGGACTGCGTGACACAGGCACCCTTGAAATGTGTCCGGGAAAGCAGAACTGGATACGAGAATACCACTACGATTGGGTTCTACCGCTCTTGAACAATTTGCTCGAATCGCACAAATTCGCTCGGCAGCTCTGCTTCCTGCTCTTCAGCGCTCACCCCACCCTTCATTGACTCCGCGAGTTCCCACTTTGGAACCGCAGTGAATCGAGTCCGGGTGTGGGTGCCTTCTCGATCGCACACCATGACCGTTCCCCTGTATCGCCTCGCGGACGCCACCCTCGTTGAACCGCTCGTCCAGGACTTCCAGGCCTGGTGGATGACGGTGGCCCCCATGCCCGCGAGCCTGCATCTGCAGGCCTACCTGCTTCCCCTGCTGAAGGCCTACCTGCAGACGCCGGACTTCCACGCGAAGGCGGCGAAGGACCCCGCGCTCAGCGGCAGCTCCTTCGTGGGCATCGCGCCGGAGCGCGCGGACGAGGTGCGGGCGCTCATGCAGCGGATGACCGCCGCGCAGGAGGATCGCATCAAGCTGGCGGAGGCGTTCGACGAGTTCCAGACGCAGCTGCTGGCGGAGGCCAAGGGCCAGTCCCTGGAGCCGCTGTACGCGCGGCTGCCGGAGCCGCTCAAGGGCGTGGTGGAGCTGGTGTACGACTACGTGAACCGCCCGTCGATGCGCGTGCACGAGGGCCTGCTGTATCGCGGGCGCCACCACAAGACGGACCTGCAGTCCATGCGGCTTCGCCGGCTGAAGACGGACGCGGAGCGCGACTCGCTGCTCACCACGCCGCGCCTGATGGGGCCGGGGCAGCTGGACTGGAAGGTTCCGTTCCACGACGAGCGCCTGGACAAGCTGTTCAGCCTGGACCTGGAGCCCAAGCCCCTGGAGTGGATCCGCGACGTGCTGGGCGACGCGGTGCAGTCCGACGCGGACCTGATGCCCCTGCTCACCGAGGCGCCGCAGACGCTTCCCGAGACCTGGAACGGGCCGGGCGTGCGCATCCGCTACGTGGGCCACGCGTGCGTGCTGGTGGAGTGGAAGGGCACGTCCATCCTCATCGACGCGGTGGTGCCGGTGCGGCCGGAGAAGACGGGCCCGCTGGAGCGCATGTCCTTCGCGGACCTGCCCCGCCGCATCGACTACGTGCTGATCACGCACAGCCACCCGGATCACCTGGACATCGAGACGCTGCTGCGCCTGCGCCACCGCATCGGCACGCTGATGGTGCCGCGCGCCAGCGGCGCCCTGGCCGGTGACTACTCGCCGCGGCTGTTGGCCAGGTCGCTCGGCTTCAAGAACGTGCTGGAGCCGTACTTCTACGAGTCCCTGCCCATCGCGGACGGAGAGATCATCGCCGCGCCGTTCATGGGCGAGCACGGCGACGTGGCCCACGCCAAGACGGCGTGGATCATCCGCACCGGCGACGAGCGCCTGTTCTTCGCCGCCGACTCCATGTGCGTGGACGAGACGACCTACCGCGACCTGCGCAGCACCGTGGGCGAGCTGCATACGGTCTTCATGAACACGGAGATCGAGGGCGCGCCGCACACGTGGATGATGGAGGGCTTCTTCCCCAAGAAGCGCGACCGCAAGCTGGAGAAGAACCGCCGCTGCCGCGGCAGCAACTCCACGGAGGGCCTGCGCCTGCTGGAGCTGGTGGGCGCGAAGCGGCTCTTCAACTACGCCATGGGGCTGGAGCCCTGGATGGAGCACATCATCGGGCCCGCGGCCACGCCGGAGACGCCCCGCATGAAGGAGTCCGACCTGCTGCTCACCACCGCCCGCGAGCGCGGCCTCCAGGCCGAGCGGCTCCAGGGCGCCCAGCAGGTCCACCTCAAGGCCTGAGACGCACCCGGGCGCGGGGCGGGCCGTCCGCCCTCCCCCCTGCCACGTCGGGCTCGACGGGACGAGCCCAACCGGTATGCTCGGGAACATGAGGAATCCCCGGAAAGAAACCCTCACCTTCATCGCGGTGACGCTGGCGGTGAGCTGGACGATGGCGGTCCTGTTCATCGCCGGTGGTGAGAAGTCCCCGTGGCTGATTCGCTGGATGATGTGCGTGCCCGGCATCGTGGGCCTGGGGTGCTCGTGGTTCTTCCGGCGTGAGCCTCCGTCCGCGGTGGGCTTCGCTTTCCCCGGCTGGAAGTGGTGGTTCCTGGGGCTCGCGCTGCCGCTGGCGTACGGCGCCGTCATCGCGCCGCTGGCCTACGCGGTGCGGTTCGTGACCGGGGACGCGGCCTTTGTCCGGTACCAGCCGGAGCTGCTCAAGGGGCCGTTCGGCGTGACGGGCCTCGCCACCGTGCCGGTGATGATCCTCCTGTTCTGGACGCTGACGGTGACGTGGTTCCTGGCCGCGGCGGCCGTGCGCTGGCGCTGGGTGGAGAAGCTGGGCGCGAAGCTGCCCGAGCGCTGGCGCTGGCTGCGCTACGGCCTGGCGGCGCTGGTGTGGTGGCCCGTCGTGGGCTTCGGCGTCCCCAGCGAGCTGGGCGAAGAGGTGGGCTGGCGCGGGACGCTCTTGCGCTGGTGGATGGACCGGCCGGCGGTGGCCGCGGCCCTCACCATGCCGGTGTGGGCCGCCTTCCACCTGCCCCTCGTCTTCTCCTCCACACAGCGCGGGCACACGGCGCAGAACGTGACGTTCCTCCTGTCCATCGCCGCGGCCGCGGTGGTGTTCGCGCAGCTCTACATGGCGTCGCGCTCCATCTGGCCGCCCGCCCTCTTCCACATCAGCTGGAACCTGATCAACCCGCTCCTCTTCGGCAGCGTCTACAACGGCCGGCCGGGGCTCTTCGGCGGTCAGGTCTGGGTCTTCAACGGCGAGGGCGTCTTCGGCCTGCTGCTTCACGGAGTGGTCGCCGCGTGGCTCTTCCGTCACTGGCGGCGCAGCGCCCGGAGCGCGGAGCGCGATGTGATGCAGGGCTCCGCCGCCACGCCCGCCTGAGCCCTTGCGGCCCGGCGAGCGCCGGCTTTTCCGAATGTGACATCCCGGGCGGGGTCCAGTTACTCTCCCGCGCGAGATGACCCCTGCCGTCCGGGCCGACATGGAAGCACGTGCCGACCGCGCCTTGCGCCGGGGCGAACTCGCGGAAGCGTTCGAGCTCTTCGAACACCTGCTCGCCGCCTTCCCCCGCGAGGAGGCGCTGGCCCTCAAGGTGGCCCACCTGCGCGACAGCCTCCAGCCGCAGGAGCTTCAGCACCTGAAGAACCGCGTGCGCGAGCCCCAGCGCCTTCCGCTGGCCCCGCCCTCGCCCATGCAGGAGGGCGAGCGCCTCTTCATGCTGGGCGACTACGTGGGCGCCGCCGCCGCGTACCGCCGCGCACTGCAGGAGCGCCCCGGCAACGAGCTGGTGCTGGAGCGGCTGGAGGAGCTGTACCGGATGGCCCGGGAGATGCCCGTACAGTCCCCCACCGACCGGGCCCTCCCCGCGCAGAAGGAGGACCGGCTCCAGGCGCTCCTGGACCGCCTGGCCTCCCGGCGCCGCCTCAAGCGCGACTGAGGGGCCGTCCCGGCGTTCCAGCGTGCGCGGATCCGACCTCCCCCGCTGATTCGTGCGTTGCACCCCCCTGGGGTGGCACCTACAATCCGCACCGACGTTGCTGTCATAGTGCCGCCCGTTCCCACTGACACCCGCGTCCGACTTTCTTTCCGCGCGCTCCCATGGCCCGACCTCTACGACTTGGTGTCCTCACCGGCGGTGGTGATTGCCCGGGGCTCAACGCGCTCATCCGGGGCCTCGTCCGCCGAGGGGTGCACGAGTTCGGCCACTCGTTCGTGGGCATCGAGAACGGCTACATGGGCCTGGTGGAGCCAGAGCTCGTCCGCCCGCTCGGCGTGGAGGACACGCGCGGCATCCTGCCCAAGGGCGGCACCATCCTCGGCACGTCCAACAAGGCGAACCCGTTCTCCTACCCGGTGCGTGAGAGCTCCGGCTGGGTGGAGATGGATCTGTCGGACCAGGCCCTGCGCCGCTGCGAGGAGTTGCGGCTGGACGGCCTGGTCGCCATTGGGGGGGACGGCACGCTCTCCATCGCGCACCAGCTGGCGGACAAGGGGCTGAAGGTCGTCGGGTGTCCGAAGACCATCGACAACGACTTGTCCGGCACGGACCAGACGTTCGGGTTCGACACCGCGCGGCTCATCGTCACGGAGGCGCTGGACCGGCTGCACTCCACCGCGGAGGCGCATGACCGCGTGATGGTGGTGGAGATCATGGGCCGCCACGCGGGGTTCCTCACGCTGGAGAGCGGCATCGCGGGCGGCGCGGACCTCATCCTCATCCCGGAGATTCCCTACCGGGTGGAGTCCGTGCTGGAGACGCTGAAGCGCCGGGCCACGCGGCGGCGCAGCTTCTCCATCATCGCCATCTCCGAGGGCGCCTATCCCGAGGGCGGCGCGCTGTCCGTGCTGGCGGAGGCCGCGGACATCCCGGGCCGGGGCGTGGTGCGGCTGGGCGGCTCCGGCAAGGTGTGCGCGGACCTGCTGGCGCGGCACATCGACGCGGAGATCCGTGTCACGGTGCTGGGCCACCTGCAGCGCGGCGGCAGCCCCAGCGCGGCGGACCGGGTGCTGGCCACGCGCTACGGGTGCAAGGTGCTGGACCTGGTGCGGGACGGACAGTGGGGACACATGGTGGCGCTGCGGAACAACGACGTCGTCGCGGTGCCGCTGAGCGAGTCGCGCAAGGAGCGACGCGTGGACGTCCAGGGAGACCTGGTGCGGTTCGCGCGGAGCATGGGCATCGGGTTCGGGGACTGAGGGGAGCGCACGCGCCTACGCCATGACGCTCGTCGGCCGCCATATCGGTCGTTATCGCATCCTGGAGGAGCTGGGCTCCGGGGGCATGAGCGTCGTGTACAAGGGCCTGGACACGGCCCTGGACCGCGAGGTCGCGGTGAAGGTGCTGCACCCGCACCTGGCCGGCAAGGACGAGTCGCGGCGGCGCCTGGCTCGCGAGGCCCGCGCGGTGGCGAAGCTGCACCACCCCAACATCCTGGAGGTGTTCGACTTCTCCTCGGCGGAGGCGCACGACGCCTTCATCGTCACGGAGTACATCCGCGGGCGGACGCTCAAGACGTACCTGGATGAAGGCCCGCTGGAGCCGCCGGAGCTGGCGGCGATGATCATCCACGAGCTGGCGGCGGCGCTGGCGCACGCGCACGAGGCGGGCGTCATCCACCGCGACCTGAAGCCGGAGAACGTCATGGTGCGTGAGGACGGCGTCCTCAAGCTCATGGACTTCGGCATCGCGCGGCTGCTGGACATCGAGGACCGGATGACGGTGACGGGCGCGCTGGTGGGCTCGCCCGCGCACATGTCGCCGGAGATCATCGAAGGCCTGGAGGCCGGGCCCGAGGCGGACGTCTTCAGCCTGGGGATCATGTTCTACGCGCTGATGACGGGCCGGCTGCCGTTCACCGCGTCGAACACCACGGCGACGCTGAAGCGCATCCTGGACGGGGCCTATGAGGACCCGCGCCGCCGCGTGCCCGCGCTGTCGGACGAGCTGGCGGACATCTGCGCGACGTGCCTCCAGCGGGACCCGTCGCGGCGCTATCCCAACGCGGGGAAGCTGCGCGACGCGCTGGCGGATGCGCTCGCGGGGCTGGGCTTCCCCCGCGTGGGCGAGGAGCTGATCTCCTTCTTCGCGGATCCGCCGTCGTACCAGCGGCTCGCGCGCCAGCGCATCGTCGCGGCGCTCCTGGACCGCGGGGAGCGGCAGCTGGAGGAGAAGCGGACGCCGCGCGCGCTGGCGTGCCTCAACCAGGTGCTCGCGCTGGACGCGACGAACGAGCGGGCGCTGGGCTTGCTCAAGGGCCTCCAGCGTCAGCAGCGGCGGCGCACCTGGCGCAGGCGCGGCATCCGCGTGGGCATCGGTGCGGGCGTGGCGCTCGCGCTGGGGCTGGGCGGCTGGCAGCTGCACCGGATGAACGCGAGCTCGCCCGAGACACCGAAGGCCGAAGGTTCGAAGGCACCGGGTTCTCAGCTCGCGGCCGGCGCCGCTCCGTCCAAGGGCGCGCAGGCCGGCGACACCGGCTCGCAGGCCGTGGGCAACGCCCGTGGCGCACAGGACACCGCAGGCACGACGGGTTCGCCTGGCGGCACGGGCCCCACTCGCGGCACGCAAGTCACGGGCCCCGTCAACGGCGCGCCGGGCACTCCGAGCGGCGCACAGGCCACGGGTGGCACCACGGGCCCTCCGAACGGCGCGCGCCCCTCCGGCGCGCAGGGCATGGGCGGCACCGGCCGCGACGCCCCCGCGTCCCAGGGCGACACCTCTCCGCGCCTCCCCCCCTCCCCGGATCGCGCCCCCTCGCGTCCCACGCTCGTCGCCAGCGTGGAGCCGCAGGACGACCCCAGGCACCCGCGCGGTGGCCGGATCCCCGTGTCCATCCTCGTGCGCCCCTACGGCTCCATCCGCGTGGACGGCGGCCCGTCCGGCACCCAGCAGCTGGCGCAGCACGACCTGCACCTCACCCCGGGTGAGCACACCGTCATCGTGTCCTGCGGCTACTGCGAGGACGCCACGGAGACCATCGACGTGAAACCGGACGGAGATCACGTCTTCCGCCTGCGCGCCCTGCTCAAGCCGTCACAGCTCTCCATGGACTACCAGCCCCCGGACGCGACCGTGCGCGTGGGAGACGTGGAGCGCACCGCGAGCGACAGCCTCCAGCACCCGTTCGACATCCGCTCCCCCCGGGGCCCCGCCAGCTTCCAGCACCGCGTGCAGGTGGAGATCTCCTCCCCCGGCTACAAGGCGGAGAAGCGCGTCGTCCTGCTGGAGCCCGGCAAGCCCACCACCCTGCGCGGGAGCCTGGCGCCCGAATGATCCGCGGCCTGCTGCTTCTCCTCGTCCTCCTCGTGGCCCTGTTCGGCCCACTGTCCGCGCGCGCGCAGATGCCCACGGCCGCGGATCCGGAGGTCGCCGCCCTGCGCTCGTCGTTCGAATATGGCAAGTACGCCGAGGTGCTGGAGCGCGCCGGCCAGCGCATCGACCGGGGCGACCTGCCGGAAGACGACCTGGTGGAGCTGCACAAGCTCGCGGGCCTGTCCGCCTTCAACCTCAACAAGACCGAGGAGGCGGAGCGCCACCTGCGCGCCGTGCTCCGGCTGGACCCCGACTTCAGCCTGGACCCCTTCGTCGTCCCGCCCCCGGCCGTCGCCTACTTCGAGGACTTGAAGAACCAGATGTCCGGCGAGCGCGAGTTCCTCCGCCAGGAGCAGCGCCTGCGCCTGGAGCGCGAGAAGGCCGAACAGGAGCGCCGGGAACAGGAGCGCGTCGCCCTGGAGACGCAGCGCCGCCGCGCGGAGGAGCTGGCCCGCCAGGTCACCGTGCGCACCGTGGAGAAGCGCAACTTCCTGGTCAACTTCGTCCCCTTCGGCGCCGGCCAGTTCCAACAGGGCCGCAACGGCATGGGCATCGCCTTCGCCGCCACCGAGGGCGTGCTGGCCCTCACCAGCATCATCGCGTTCTTCGCGTACGACTCGCTCTTCGAGGAGCGGCTCGTCAACCTGGACAACGTGCTGGACGAGGACGGACGCGCCTCCATTCCGGTGCGCTACATCCCCACGGACCGCGCCCGGCAGGCGGACACGTGGCAGCTGCTCAAGCTCGCGTCCGCCACCGGCTTCTACACCGTCTACACCCTGGGCGTGGTGGACGCCGTCTACCACCATGAGGACCAGGTGGTGACCAGCACCACCGTCGAGTCCCGCCCCGAACCGAAACCCAGTCCCTCCGTCTCCCAGGCCGCGCCGCCGCGCGTGCGGCTGTACTCCACCCGCGGTGGGCTGGGCGCCGGCTTCTCCCTCACGTTCTAGCCCCCGAAACGCAAAGTCCGCCCATGGCCAGCCTCACCGTCCGCACCCCCGATGGAAAGGTCCGCACGGTCTCCCTGCTCAAGCGCATCACCAGCCTGGGGCGGGGATCCGACAACGACGTGCTCCTGGAGGACGCCAGCGTCCCCGCCAGCGCCCTGCACGTCACCTTCGACGGCACCCGCTATGAAGTGGGCAGCCTGGGCGCCACCTTCCACGTCAACGGCAAGCGCCGCGACAGCCACGCGCTCTCCACCGGCGACGTGGTCAAGGTGGGCGGCACCGAGCTGACCTTCTCCCGCGAGGACGCCCTCCGCGAGCCCGCGCGCCGCGACCTGCCCGAGCGCGAGGTGCCCCTCTCCCCCGCCACCACCGCGTCCTCGGATTCCCACACCGCGGAGCTGCCCGGCGTGGTGGGCCGCGAGCTGGTGCTGCTCAAGCGGCTCACCGTGTTCAGCGAGCGGCTCTTCGGCAGCTACGACGTGGACCGCATCCTGGAGAGCCTGCTGGACGAGGCCATCGAGGTCACCCGCGCGGACAAGGGCTTCCTCATCCTGATGGAGAGCGGCGAGCCGCGCGTGAAGGCCGCGCGCAACGTGGCCCGGGAGAACATCGAGGACGCGGTGGAGAAGCTGTCCGACTCCATCATCGCCAAGGTGGTGAAGGACCAGAAGGCCATCATCGTCGCGGACGCGCTGGACGCGCCGGAGTTCAAGGCCAGCGAGTCCGTGGTGAACCTCAAGGTCCACTCCGTCATGTGCGTGCCCGTGATGCACAAGGGAGACCTGTTCGGCGTGCTCTACGTGGGCAATGACCGGCTGGTGAACCGCTTCGAGCCCAAGAGCCTGGACATGCTCACCGTGTTCGCGGCGCAGGCGTCCCTGCTGCTCCAGAACGCGCTGCTCGTGAACGACCTGAAGCTCGACAACACGGAGCTGCGCCGCAAGCTGGAGGATCAACGCTACGGCGACATCGTGGGCGCGTGCCAGGGCATGCGGGACGTGTACAAGCGCATCGACAAGATCGCCCCCACGGACATCTCCGTGCTGATCACGGGCGAGACGGGCACCGGCAAGGAGCTCATCGCCCGGGAGATCCACCGCCGCTCGCCTCGCGGCAAGGGCCCGTTCATCACGGTGAACTGCGGCGCCATCCCGGAGAACCTGTTGGAGAGCGAGCTGTTCGGCCACGCCAAGGGCGCCTTCACCGGCGCGGTGGCCACCCGGCCCGGCAAGTTCCAGGCGGCCATCGGCGGCACGCTCTTCCTGGACGAAATCGGCGAGATGCCGCTCCAGCTCCAGGTGAAGCTGCTGCGCGCGCTCCAGGACAAGGTCGTCTACAAGGTCGGTGAGAACCGCGGCGAGCCGGTGGACATCCGCGTGGTGGCCGCGACGAATAAGATCCTGGAGGAAGAGGTGAAGCGGAACACGTTCCGCGAGGACCTCTACTACCGGCTCAACGTCGTCACGGTGAAGCTGCCGCCCCTGCGCGAGCGCGGCGAGGACGTCATCGTCCTGGGCCGCTACTTCCTCCAGAAGTACGCGCGCGAGTTCAACTCCAAGGCGCGCGGCTTCACGCCCGCGGCCGCCGTGTCCATGAAGAAGTACGGCTGGCCGGGCAACATCCGCGAGCTGGAGAACCGCCTGAAGAAGGCGGTGGTGCTGGCGGACAAGCCGCTGCTCGGCGCGGACGACCTGGACCTCAAGCCGGAGAACCTGGAGCCCATCATGCCGCTGCTCCAGGCGAAGGAGGAGTTCCAGAAGCGCTACATCAACGAGGTGCTGGCGCGGAACAACGGCAACCGCACCAAGACGGCCAAGGACCTGGGCGTGGATCCGCGCACCATCTTCCGCCACCTGGAGAAGCTGGAGGCGGAGAAGACGGGCGGTCCGCTTCCTCCCGACGAGAACGAGGAACTGCTATAGCGTTCCCCGTCCACGCCATGCACCGTCACGCGATGCGACAGTCCCGGGGCATCCTCCAGCCGCTCATGGCGGCGCTGGTGCTGGCGGCGATCGCGACGGGCTCGGGCTGCCTCATCCCCCAGGACGAGGCGCTGCTGGAGGGCGTGCCCCGGTTCAGGAACCGGCCGCCGCGCATCGTGGAGGAGCAGGTGGAGCCCTCCGAGCGCATCCTGCGCACCTTCGGCGTGGGCAGCTGCACCCAGGACTTCGGCGTGGTGGTGGAGGACCTGGACGTGGACGACCAGATCATCGTGGAGTGGTACGTGGACTACAACCCGGCCGCGCCCAAGGGGCCGGACCTGCAGGTCGCGCTCGCCGCCACCGGCCAGCCCCGGCGCGACAGCCGCGGCACGCTGCACGTGGACCTGCGCACGGCCAACAGCCCGCTGGCCCCGCCGGGCATCCACCTGGTGGAGGCGCTCGTCACGGACCGGCACCTCATCAACCGCCAGCCGGCGCCGCCGGACGAGGTGCTCCTCCCGGATGGCGGCGTGGTGAAGGACCCCGGCTTCGTCACCTCGTATGCGTGGGTGGTGAACACGGTGGCGGGGGACTGCCAGTGAGGCGCGCGCTCCGGGCCCTGGCGCTGGCGCTCGGGCTGACCGGGGCCGGGTGCGCGTTCCTGAAGGATGAACCGCCTCCGGAGCAGCTCGTGTGCCGCTCCGACGCGGAGTGCGCCGCCGGTCAGGTGTGCTTCGTGGACGGCTGCGGCGACCCCGGCGGCGACATCGTGGTGGAGGTGCAGGCCCTGCCCAAGGCGGGCCTGTTCGCGCAGGACTTCCCGGTGGACCGGCTGCGGCCGGAGCAGAACCTGGAGCTGTTCAGCCCCGTGCGCCTGCGGGGCACCGTGACGCGAGGCACCACCATTGCGCCGGACGGCGGCACCGAGCCCCTCCCCTATCGCGCCCCCATCCACCTGCTGGCCACGGGCGAAAGCCGCCTCATCCCGGGCGTCGCGCGGCGCTACGAGGCGACGCTCGACCCGCTGGACGGCGCGTGGGCCCTGCCCGTGGGCAGCGGCGACTACACGGTGACGCTCACGCCGAAGGACACCGCGCTGCCGCCGCTGTCGCGCACCGCCTCCGTGGCCCCCGCCACGGGCGGCACGGTGGCGTTCGACCTGCCCACCGCCTCGCACGTGGTGAAGCTGAACGGGACGCTGGTGCTCCAGGGCACGATGCGGGTGGACGCGGACATGGAGGTGCAGGCGCTGGATGAGTCGCTGCGCCCGCTGTCCCAGCGCGTCCACGTGACCCGCGGCACCGGAGCCTTCCAGCTGGTGCTCGCCGACGAGGACGCGAAGCGCGCCACGGTGCTGTTGCGCGCGACACCCGTGAACGCCGAGGACCTGGTGCCCTGGAAGACCTTCGTGGTGGAGCCGTCCGCCACCCGGCCGCTCGTGCTGGAGCTGGGCGACCCCGGCGCGGCCGTGAAGGTGGAGGGCCGCGTGCTGGAGACGGACGGCCAGACGCCCATGGCGGGCGCGCGCGTATCGCTGCAGGGCCGCGTGGCCGGCGGCGGCACGTTCAAGGGCGCGCCGGTGATGACGGACGCGCAGGGGCGCTACCAGCTCCAGTCACTGCCCGGCGTCACGGAGGCCCCGCTCACGCTGGTCATCTCCCCGCCGCCGGGCTCGCCCTCGCGCCTGACGCTCCAGCCGGTGGCGGTGGCGGCGGTGGACACGGCGCTGCCGGACGTGACGTGCCCCGCGCGCATGACGGTGCTGGGCAACGTGAAGAACCCGGAGGGCACGGGCCCCGCGTCGGGCGTGCGCGTGGTGGCGGAGCCCGTGGGCGCCCTCACCGGCTGGCCCCAGCCGCCGCTGGGCTTCGAGTCGCCCTTCACCACCGACAGCGAGGGCAACTTCTCCCTGGCCCTGGACCCGGGCGAGTACCGGCTGGACTTCCTGCCCGGGGAGAACCTGCCGCGCGTCAGCCGCTTCGTCACCGTGCCGCCCGGCGGCTTCGGGTCGGACGTGATGACGCTGGCCGCGTTCACGCTGTCGCGGGGCCGTTCGCTGAGCGGCCGCATCACCCTCCCCCCGGACCCGGTGCTGGCGCCGGGCGGAATCGGGGCGAACGCGTCCGTGCGCTTCTTCCGCGTGGTGACGGTGGCGGGACGGCCGGCGTCGCTGCTGCTCGCGCAGACGGTGTCCGACAGCACGGGGCGCTACTCCACCGTGCTGCCCACGCGCTGAAGGAAGCGCGTCCTAGCGGCCGCTGTCCTTGCGGCGCGCGGTGTCGAAGGCGGCGTGCAGCGCGTCCACCGCGCCGCCCACCTCGCCCGCGTACTGCACCGCGTGGATGGTGTAGAGGTCCTGCACCCGCGTGAGGTGGCGGTAGACGGAGCGCAGCTCCACGCGCGCGGGGTCGCGCGACTCCAGGGCGCACTCGGATTCGGACTTGCGCACGCGCGTCAGCCAGTCCGTGCGGAAGCGCATCCATTCCTGGTCGACCTTGCGCGCGGGCAGCACGTGCACCAGCTTCTCGCGCTCGGACTCCAGGTCCTTCCAGTGCGCGTCCGCGGCGTCCAGGCACTCACGCACGGTGAGCGGCGGCATCACCTCCGGGGGCCGCCCGGGTGTCATCGCCGCGACGGAGCGCCCCACGTTCCAGATGAGCCACACCGACACCAGCGAGGCCAGCGTGATGTGGACCGCGTACGCGGCGCCACGATAGCGGCGGAAGCGAGGGTCTTTCGGCGAGTCGGAAACGGACACGGGGTCCAGGTCTTACGACCCTGGACCCCGGGTGGCAATCCTTCCCTTGAACTCCGTCCGGAAGCGCAAATCCCGCCTCCGGAGGGGCGGACCGCCTGGGGCCTACTGGCCCGCGACGGGGGCCGCCTGCACGGCCGGAGCGGCCTGGGGCGCGGCGGCCGGAGCGGCGGCGGGCACCGCGGCGGCCTCGGTGCCACCAGCGGCGGCGCGCTTGGCGGAGTTCAGACGGCCGCGGAACTGCGACAGGTACTGGGTGGCCGGGTACGTGGCCAGCGCGTCGCGCACCGTGTCCGCCGCCTTATCGAACGCGCCCGTCTCCTGGTACGACTGGGCGAGCAGCAGCATGGCGTAGTCACGCGTCTTGGACTTCTTGTCGCCTTCCACGAAGCGGGCCAGCAGCGGCACGGCCTTTTCGTGCTGACGCAGCTGGTTGTAGGCGGTGCCCAGGAAGAAGGACGCGTCCAGCGCGTCCGACTCCTGCGGGTTCATGGCCAGGAAGCGCGACAGGTTCTCCACCACGGCGGGCATCTCGTTCTTGCGGAAGGCGATCTTCCCGCGCTCCAGGGCAGCGTCGCCCGTCTCGCGGCGCAGGATGGCGGCGCGGTCGTTGAGCGCCTGGCGCTCCAGCGAGGACAGCTTCGACGTGTCCAGCTTCACCAGCGCGTCGATGCCCTTGAGGCGCTCGTCACCCGGCAGCGTGGTCATCATCTTGTAGACCTCGTTCGCGGCGCGCTGGGCCGTCAGGTGCGCGGTGCTGTCCGCGCGCTGCTTCTCCAGCTGCGAGGAGAGGTCCGCCACCTGCTTCTCCAGCCGCTCGCGCTCATTGGTGTTGCTGGAGCTGCGCGCGCTGTTCACCAGCACCGCGCCACCGACCGTCAGCACCGCGAAGAGCGCGTAGGCCACGGCCGAGGAGAGCCACTGCCGCTTCTGGAAGTCCTCGTGGCGCTTGCCCACCGCCTTCACCTCCGCGTGGAGGTTCTTCAGCAGGTTGTCCGTCTTGATGACGAGGTTGCGTGACTCGATGACCTCGCGGCGGAGCTCGGAGAGCTCCTTCTCGACGTCGGTCTTCGGCTGTTCAGAGGGGGGCATGGACATCTTCCTGGGACCGGAAATGACTTCGGCCGACTCACGCATGCTAGGGGACTCTCCGGGATGAGGGGCGGGTTCTTTTTCCGCTCCCCAACAGGGCTCTTGGTGCCCACCATTCCCCGGCGTGCCTGCCTCGCGCGCGGTCGCCTGCTTTCGCGTTGGAACTTTCCGCGAGCCTAGAACGAGGACAACGGCCGCGACGGATCCGGCGGGAACGCGTAGGTGACACCGAGCGCGAACCAGTTGCCGCCGCTGCTGAAGCTGAAGGGCCCGCCCCACTTCGCCGCGTCCGGAGACTCCACGGGGCCGCGCATGAACATGAAGCGGTACTCGGCGGTGATGCCCCAGTGCGCGGACAGGCGGAGCGTGGTGCCGAGCGAGCCCACCCAGGCCTGGGAGACCTTCTCCTGGATGGACGAGCCCTCGCGCGTCGAGGAGACGACCGCGGGCCCCGTGAGCACGCCCGCGAAGGGCACCAGCCCGTGGGGACCCACGTCGAGCACGCCCTGGAAGCGCAGGCCGATGAGCAGGCCGTACGCCACGGTGCTGACCTTGCGGGACACGGTGCTGCCGTCGCCCAGGGGCTCGGTCAGGCGCAGGTTCTGCGCGGTGCCGAACAGATCGATGCCCACCTCCACCAGGTCCGACATCGCGTACGCGAACGTGGCCGCGCCCACGGGCGCGCCCGACGACTCGACCGAGCGCTCCAGGCCACTGCCCGGGCCCTTGGCGCCATACCAGGCGTCATACAGCGTGGCGTTGGAGGTGAGCCGGTAGCCTGCCTGGAAGGTGATGCGGCCCACGCCGTCCAGGTTGGTGGGGGCCTGGTCTCCGCCGGTGTCGCCGTACTCCTGGGCAAGGGCGAGGGTGGGCGCGGCGACGAGGGCGAGGACGAGCGGCAGACGACGGAGCATCAAGGCGCGGAACCCGGGGCTTTCTGCTGGCCCGGGCATGGACGGCCCGGTGCTACAGGCGTGTCGCACACCGTAGCCGGGGACCCTCCCGCGTCAATTTTCCGGAGCGTTCGTCTCCGTGTCGATTTCGCGCACTACCATTCGTCGCCCTTTTGGAATCGGCATTCCGCCCCGAATTTCCAAACCCGACGCACCCGGAGATACACCCATGCGCTTCATGATGATCGTCAAGGCCTCGCAGGACAGTGAGGCCGGTCGCCTCCCCTCTTCGGAGGAGCTGGGGGAGATGGGCAGGTACAACGAGGAGCTGGTGAAGGCCGGCATCCTGCTCGCGGGCGAGGGGCTGCACCCCAGCGCCAAGGGGGCGCGCGTGACGTTCTCCGCCAAGGGCGCCACGGTGACGGATGGGCCCTTCACGGAGACGAAGGAGCTGGTCGCCGGCTTCTGGATCATCGAGGTGAAGTCGCGCGAGGAGGCCATCGCCTGGGCCCGCCGCCTCCCCTTCAAGGACGGCCAGGTGGAGGTGCGCCAGGTGTTCTCCGTGGAGGACTTCGCGCCCAGCGACCCCACGGGCGAGCACCGCGCGAAGGAGGAGGCGCTGCGCGCGCAGTCGGAAGCGCAGGCCAAGGCCAAGGCCTGAGCCGTCAGCGGGCGCGCCGCTCCAGCTCCAGGAGCGGCATCTCCAGCACCACCACCGTGCCGTGCGTGCACGCGGGGGTGAAGTCCGCGCGGTCCAGCTCGCCCAGCAGCGCGCGCAGCTGCGCGTCGGTGAGCGGCGCCGAGGACGCGCGGCGGGCCGCGTGACAGGCCATCACGCGCACGGCCTCCGCGAGGCTCGTCACGTCCAGCGGCGCGCTGCGGGGAGGCAGCGCGCGTGACAGGGCCTCCAGGAGCGCGCGGGGGTCCACGCCCTCCAGGCCCGGCGGCACCGACTTGAGGGCCAGCGCGGTGCCGCCAAAGGGCTCCACGTCCACGCCCAGCTTGAGCAGGGCCTCGCGGCCGTCCACCAGCGCCTTCACCGCCGCCAGCGACAGGTCCACCGTCGTTCCGAAGAGCGACGGCGGCGGCGCCTTCGTGTCCTCGTCCAGGCGGCGCATGTAGGCGGTGAGGCGCGCGCGCTCCAGCGCGGCGTGCGGATCCAACACCACCAGCGTGCCACCGGGGCCTTCACATACGTGGAAGCGGCTGCCCAAGAGGCCCATGGGGCGCAGCGCCGCGAAATAGCCCGGAGGCGGCGCCTCGTTGAGCTGGGGCTGGGCCTCGCCGAACGCGGGCGTGCGTCCCGGCACCTGCGGCCCCTGGAACGGACCGGGAAACGCGCTGCCCTGGGCTCCGCCGCCCGGCGTGAAGTAGGACGGCGTCAGCGGGCGCGCGGGCATGGAGGCTCCCGAGCCGGCGCCAGGGCCGCCTGGGGCGTCCATCGCGGTGGGCAGCGGCGCGCCCCAGGTGGCCTCCTGCGCGCGGGTGAGGAAGCGCTCCACGGCGTGCGCGTAGTGGGCTGCGTCGCGGGGCTGGGGGTTCGCGGCCTGCTCCTCGGCCGAGCCCAGCCACGGGGCCGCGCGCAGCACGCGGGACAGCGCCGCGCTGACCGCGTCCTGCACGCCGCGGGCGTCCGCGAAGCGCACCTCCATCTTCTGGGGGTGCACGTTGACGTCCACCGCGCGGGGCTCCACGTCGATGTGCAGCACCACCACCGGCTGACGGCCCGCGGGCAGGTAGTCCTGGAACGCGCGCTGCACGGTGCTGATCAAGCCCCGGTCGCGGATGTAGCGGCGGTTGACGAAGGTGTAGAGGCCGCGCGCGTTGGGCAGCGTGTACTCCGGCGACGCGAGGTAGCCCGTCACGACGACGCCCAGCCGGCGCTCCTCCACCGGGAACAGGTGCGGAAAGGACGCGGGGCCCAGGGCCGCGGCGATGCGCTCGCGCGGATCATGCTCGCTGGCGGGGCTGCTGAAGAGCTCGTTGCCCTCGTGCGAGGCGAAGAAGCCGACCTCCGGGTGCGCGAGCGCCAGGCGCACCACGGCCTCCTCGCAGTGCTTGAGCTCGGTGGCGCCCTGGCGCATGAACTTGCGGCGCGCGGGCACGTTGAAGAAGAGGTCCTCCACGGTGATGACCGTGCCCACGCGGGGCGGCGCGTCCTCCACCGTCGGCGGTCCGCCGCCCTCCACCGTGACCCGGGTGCCCTCGTGCGCGTCCGGCTCCGCGGTGTGCAACGTGAAGCGGGACACCGAGGCGATGGCGGGGATGGCCTCCCCCCGGAACCCCATGGAGTCGATGTGGAAGAGGTCGTCCAGCTCGCGCAGCTTGCTGGTGGCGTGGCGCTCCAGGCTGAGCGTGGCGTCCTCGCGGCTCATGCCGTGGCCGTCGTCGGAGATGGTGATGCGGCCCACCCCGCCGCCCTCCAGCTCCACGCGCACGGTGCGCGCGCCCGCGTCGAGCGAGTTCTCGCACAGCTCCTTCACCACGGAGGCGGGGCGCTCCACCACCTCGCCGGCGGCGATCTTGTTGATGAGCACGTCGCTCAGGCGCGCGATTCGGGACATGGCGATCAGCCACCCTCCGCCACCTGGATGACGTTGTCCAGAACATCAAGGGCGCGCTCGGCTGACATTCCTGGACGGCTGGGCTAACACCCGCCCCTGCGAATGGAAGTGATCCAAGCAGGCAAGGGCCCGATGCGCATCGCGGTGACAGGCGCCAATGGCGACTACGGCAAGCTGCTGCTGCCGAGGCTGGAAGCCGATCCCGGCGTGGAGAGCATCCTCGTGCTGGACACGAAGGAGCCCCAGGGGATGAGCAAGGGGGAGTTCCACCGCGTGGACCTCACCCGCTACGACGCGGAAGGGGAACTGACGGACGCGCTCACCGAGCGCCCCGTGGACGCCCTCTTCCACCTGGCGTTCCTCTTCGGGCCCATCCTCAACGGCCCGCTGGCGCACGAGCTGGAAGTGATTGGCACCATGAACGTGCTGACGGCGGTGGGCCGCGCCCGTCTGCCGAGGCTGGTGGTGCCGTCGCTGACCGTGACGTACGGCGCGCGGGGCAACAACCCGGCGCTCCTGCGTGAGGGCTCGCCGCTGTTCGGCTGTCCCAACAGCCGGTTCGTCAACGACAAGGTGGAGGTGGAGGGCCAGGTGCGCGCGTTCCGCGAGCGGCACCCGGACACGCGCACGCTGGTGCTGCGGTTCGCGCCCCTGCTCGGCCCCAGCCTGGACAATCCGGCGACGCGGTTGCTGTCGCACGCGGTCGTGCCCACGCTCCTGGGATTCGACCCGCTCTGGCAGGCGGTGCATGAAGAGGACGCGGGCCGGGCGCTGCACCTGGCCCTGCGGGCGGAGGCCGCCGGGGACTTCAACATCGTCGGGCGCGGGGTGCTGCCACTGTCGGGGCTCATCCGCCAGGCGGGCGCACGACCCCTCCCCCTGCCGGGGCCGTTGTTTCGTGCTGCACTTCGCGCGCTCGGGGCGGTAGGGGCGAGCACGTTGCCGGTGGCCCTGCTCGACTACATGCATTACTCCTGGGTCGCGGACGGGGAGCGCGCCGAGTCCGCGCTGGGGTTCGTGCCCCTCCACCACGTCAGGGACGCCGCCTCGGCGCTCAGAAGGAGCCAGTCATGACCAAGGGTGTCCTCGGGAATGATCCCTTCCAGCGGGGTGCCGCGCCTCGCACGGGCGAGGTGAAGGACGACGCGGCCGAGAAAGCCGCGAAGAAGTCCGCGTCGCCGAAGTCCGGCAAGGGCGCGAAGTCCGCGAGCAAGGCGAAGGCCGCGAAGGGCGGCGCGTCGAAGTCCGGCGCGCAGGCGAAGGCCCCGAAGGGTGGCAAGGCCGCGGAGACGAAGCAGGCCGCGCCTGCGATGCCGAGGACGCCCGCCGCCAAGGTCCACAAGTTCGAGGCCCGCGCGAACGGGCGCGGGGGCGCGACGCACGAGCAGGACACCCGCGCCCAGGCGCCGCACGCTCCCAGTGAAGAGACCGCTCCGCTGCGAGAGCCCTCCACGCCGGGCCCCGCCGCCGGGCCCGGTCCGTCCCGGCCCCAGGTGCTCGCGGACGAGGCGCAAGGCGCGCTCCCTCAGGAGCGCAAGGTGGATCGCGCCCTGACGGAGGCGCTCGCCTCGGACGCAGCGGAGGCCGCCGCGAAGACGGCCGTGGATGAGCTGTTCGAGGGGCGCCAGACCCCGGACCGCGAAATCGAGCGCGTGCTCGCGACGGAGATGGTCGCGGAGCTGGCTGAGTCCGCCGTGAAGCAGGTGCTGGACGACGGCAACGCCGATGGCCCCGAGCGGGAGGTCGCCACCGCCGTCGCGACCCAGGTGGCCGAGGCCACCGCGGGCGTCGCCGTGGACGAGGTGCTGGACCGCCACTCCCCGAACCCCGAGGAGCGAACCCACTCCTCCGCGGAGGATCGCGACGCCGACGAGGACGAGGTCTGGACCGCGGACGCCTGGCGCCGGGATCCGAAGGACGTGCCGCCTCCCCCCGAGGAGCCCGGAGACGTCTGGACCGCCGATGCCTGGCGCCGTGACCCGGAGGGCCTGCCCACGCCAGGGGCGTCCGACGAGGACGACGACCTGCGCACCGGCGTCGAGCGCGTCGAAGAGGACGGCGTGCACATCTCCGTCTCCCTCATCGAGGGAGCCGCCGCCACGGATGTGGAGCCGGAGGTGGAGCTGCCCGACGAGTCCCACGACGAGCTGCCACCCAGCCGCCGGCCGCTTTCGCTCGTGAACGAACCCGGCGAGGCCCCCCGCGAGGAGGCACCGGAGCGGGAGGAGCCCACCGTCGAGGGTCCGGAGGAATCCGCGCCGGCCCCCGGCTTCGCGGGCCGCGCCGCGGGCGTGCTCTCCCTGGCGAAGGAGATCGCCGGTCAGGCGCTCGCGAGCGAGGGCCTGGGCCGCGCGGTGAGCGCCATGCACGGACTGGTGGAGGCCGTGCGCACCAGCCTGGGCACCGGCGGCGGCAGCCGGCTGGACGACTACGGCAAGGACGCGGAGCTGGTGGAGAACCTCCAGCCCGTCCTCGACTTCCTCTACGAGCAGTACTGGCGCGTCTCCGTGGAGGGCGTGGATCAGGTGCCGCGCGGCGCCGCCATCCTCGTGGCCAACCACTCCGGCGCCCTGCCCTACGACGGCCTCGTGATGGCCCAGGCGCTGCTGCGAGAGCGCCCGGATCTGCTGGAGGCCCGCTGGCTGGTGGAGGATCAGGTCTTCCACGCGCCCATGCTCGGCACGCTCTTCAACCGCCTGGGCGCCGTGCGCGCCTCGCCGGAGAACGCGCTGCGGCTGCTGGATGAGCGCCGCCCGCTCGTCGTCTTCCCGGAGGGCTACCAGGGCGCGAGCAAGCCGTTCGCGGAGCGCTACCGCCTCAAGCGCTTCGGCCGCGGCGGCTTCGTGAAGCTGGCCCTGCGCACCGGCGCTCCCATCGTCCCGGTGGCCATCGTGGGCGCGGAGGAGACGTCCCCGCTGCTGGGCCGCATCCCCGGGGGCTTCCTCGGGTTCCCGTCGCTGCCGCTCACCGCGCCCGGCCCGCTGCCCGCCAAGTGGACCATCCGCTTCGGCGAGCCGCTGACCATGGACGGCCTGCCGCAGGAGGCCGCGGACGACCTGGGCGAGGTGCAGCGGCTCACCGAGCGCACCCGCGAGTCCATCCAGAGCATGCTCCAGGCCCTGCTGCGCGAGCGCCGCTCCGTGTTCACGGGCTGAGCGGCCTTCGAGCGGAACCGCCGGGGACGTCAGCCGCAGACGCGGTTGCGCCCCTGGCTCTTCGCCTCGAAGAGGCGCTCGTCCGCGGCGCGCACCAGCTCCGCGGGCTCGCGGTGGTGCGGCTCCAGCGTGGCCACGCCCACGGACAGCGTGACGGGGATGACCTGCTTGTCGAACTCGAAGCGCTGCCGCTCCACCAGCTTGCGCACCTTCTCCGCGAGCTGACGCGCGCCAGCCAGGTTGATCTCCGGCAAGAGCAGCGCGAACTCCTCACCGCCATAGCGGGCGAAGACGTCCTCGCGGCGGATGCGCGTGCGCACGGTGGACGCCAGCTGCTTGAGCACCGAGTCCCCCGCCAGGTGCCCGTAGGTGTCGTTCACTTCCTTGAAGTGATCCAGGTCGAACATCACCAGCGACAGCACGCGCTCGTAGCGGCGGCTGCGGGAGATCTCCCGGTCCACCTGCTCGTCGAAGTAGCGGCGGTTGTAGATCTGCGTGAGGCCGTCCATCGTGGTCAGCCGGTAGATCTCGTCGTGGTACGCCGCCTCGATGTTGCCGCCCGCGATGAACTTGAAGATGGTGCGGCCAATCTTCACCAGGTCGCCGTTCTGCAGCGACCGCACCGTGGACGCGACGTCGTCGTTGACGAACGTGCCGTTGGTGGACCCCAGGTCCTCGATGCGCACGCCCTTGGTGGTGTTGGTGATGCGCGCGTGGTTGCGGCTCACCGCCTCCTGATCAATCTGGATGTCCGCCTTGGACGACCGGCCGATCAGCGTCTCCTCACGCGACAGGTCGTACTTGCGCCCCAGGTCCAGGCCGTAGATGACCACCAGCGCCGCGTCCAGGTTGACGGGGCGCTCGGAGATCTTCGAGATGACGGTGACGACCGTCTCCTTCTGGCCCATGACGGCTCCAAACGTATCACCGCGCAATTCGTGAAAGCGAATTCACGGCCAGACGCGGCACCCCACGAGGTCGCAGAAGGACTGACACCCCGGCACGTCAGGGCACGCGCACCGTGCGAGCGACGCTGACCGCGGGCCTCAGCGGCAACCCGGCCCCGTCCACCAGCGACGCCACCAGCGTCACCTCCGGCCCGGAGCAGGCGGCGGGCAGCGGGAGCGCCACCTCGCCCGACCGGGTGGCCACGTCGCCGCGCACGAGCGCGCCGTCGCAGCCCGGGCCGCCGTCGCGCACGGTGAGCAGCACCCCGCCCTCGTCCCCATGGGAGGCGTCCGTGCCCACCTGGAAGCCATCCACCCGCACGCGCACGGTGGCGCCCCGGGCCAGCGGCGCGCCCTCACCCGGCTGCAACCAGGTCAGCTGGGGCCGGCCGTAGTTCAGCGTGGACACGGCGTGCACCGTCTCCATGAGCGGCTCGGGCGCCAGGCCTCCGGACTCCGCCAGTGCGGAGAGGCTGAGCGCCTTGCCCTCGGGCGTGGCCACGGCCAGCGCCTCCACCGACAGCGACGCGCGAGAGCCCTCCGTGTCGCCCTGGAACGTGCGGTCCTCCATGCCGGAGGGCGGCATGGGCAGGCGCACGCCGGTGACGGTGCGGCGGCCATCCACCCACACCGTCCAGCGCCGGCCCGCCGCGTTGGTGAAGGTCGCGCGCACGAGCGTCGCGCCCGGCACGGAGGCATCCATGCGCCACTCGCGCGGCAGCAGTCCGTGCCACAGCGACGCGTCCGGGTTGTAGTGGGCCCCCTCCGGGATGGCGAGGAACACGTCGCCCAGCGTCCGCGGACTCACGCCCTCCGGATCGAAGAGGGGCGCATCCAGGGGGGACATCACCGCGCTGGTGGCCCGGCCCACCGGCTCCTCGCCGCCGAACGCCCCCGACGACGCGACGACGGTCAGCCGGTAGGGACGTCCCTCCAGGCCGTGATGGGCCGGCGCCATGCGCACGCGCACGAGGCCCGGCGCCGTCATTCCCGGCTGCGTGTCCGTGTTCGGATCCGCCGGGTTGATGTTGACGGCGGCGCCCAGGCCCAGCGGGACCATGCCCCGTCCGGGCGCGGTCACCGAACCCACCACCAGCGCTCGTCCCAGGTAGCCGTCGCGGAAGCGCGGCAGTGGCGGGACGCGCACGACGAAGGGGAAGGCCAGGGGCACCTGCCGGAAGTCCAACGACGTGGGCGGCGCCGGGGACTCCGGCTCCCCCGGTTCCGGCGAGCGGAGGACGAACTGCACGTCGCGCTCGATGGAGGAGAAGAACCGTCCCGACGGAGGCAGCGCGCGCGCCAGGAGCAGCAGCGGATCCGTGCCCGGATCCATCATCCCCGCCGGAAGCTCGCCAGACGGCACCTGCGCGGTGAGGGCCCAGGCCGTGCGAGTGCCACAGCCGCCCGCGCGCATGGCCGCGTCCGGATCCGCCACGTCCTTGAGCGCCGGGTCACACACCCCGGCGATGCCCGGCACATCCACGGCTACCGGCGCGGTGGCGCCCAGCCCGTTCACCCAGACATTGATGGGCAGCTGGAACTGGCGCGTGGCGCCCCCCAGGGTGAGGTCCACGGTCCGGTCAGGCCCCTGCACCTGGGAGGGCGCGGCCTCCGACAGGAGCCCCGGCACGGAGAGCCCCGCCAATCCCAGCGACAGCGCGCCGCCCGTCCCCACGGGCGCCGAGCGCGTGAAGCCGACGCGAATCCCTCCCACGCGGTCCGCCGGGTTGCGGCGCAGCGGCAGGCGCAGGTCGCGAGAGCCGCTCAGGTCGTAGTTCGCCACGGTGAGGTAGCCGAAGTCCGGGTGGAAGACGGACACCGTCGAGTCGCTCCGGGCCGCGAGCACCGCCACGCCCTGCGCGTCCGTCGCCTCGCGCGCCGTCGTGCCGCCCAGCGCGTCCGCCATCACCACGGAGGCCCCCTCGACGGGGTAGCCCGTGAGCGCGTCCGTCACCACCACGCGGAGCTGTCCCTGGGCCGTGTGCGGGGGCAGCACGGTGATGGTCGCGCGGCATGCGACGAGGCCGGCCCGGGCCTCCACCAGCTCCGCCTCCGCGCCCGCCGACTCCAGCGTGAAGGTGGCGCTGGGACCGACGCCGCCTCCCTTCACGCGCGGCGACACGGCGGACCAGCTGAACCCTCCTGGCAGGACGAAGGGGGCGCCGTCGGTGGCGGTCACCCAGCCCTCGAAGCGCAGGGGGGTGCCCACGGGCGCGACGACACGCTCGGGCACCACGCGGCAGGACCTGGCCGTATCGCTCGGTGCGGGCGTCACGCAGGACCCGCTGCGGCACACCCTGCCGCCGGAGCACTCCGTGTCATACCTGCAGAGCGCGGGGACGCAGCGGCTGGCGTCACAGCGGCAGCCCAGCGGCTGGGACTCGCACGCGGAGATGGCGTTCAGCTCCCCGCGGCGCTCCGCCGAGCAGTCGAGGTCCGTCCGGCACGCGGGCTCACAGCGCGAGAGGGCGGTGTTGCAGAAGAAGAGCGATGGATCCTTGCAGTCCTGATCCACCGTGCAGGCGTCGTCCGTCCTTCCGCCGTGGATGAACGGCACATCCAACTCGGACATCCCGCAGCCCACGGCGCACGCCAGCAGGCATGCGAGCACGACGCCGGGAATCCGGACCGGATGGGGGATGGAACGCATGGGAACTCCGAGGGGGACCGGCCTTGCCCCGACCTTACAAGGGGAAGGGCCGTGACGCGACCGGGGATGACACCAGCCCCGCATTCGCCGGATGCCCGGAACCGGGAGCCTCCGGGTAAATCGGCCGGGCGGGCAGGAAAGTGTCGGTTGGCTTCCGGCGCCAGGAGTTCCAGAATCGCCCGACGATGGCGCGCAGTGAACCGAAGACCTTGGAGAGCCTGATGCCGCGGGTGCTGGCGCGCCTGGCGGGAGAGTCCGGCCGCGCGTCGTCGCTCATGCCCCTCTGGACCGCCGCGGTGGGAGAGAACATCGCGCGCCACAGCCACCCGCACCAACTGGAAGGCGCCACGCTGATCATCTCCGTGGAGAGCGCCGAGTGGGCCCAGGTCCTCTCCCGTCAGGCCGACTCGCTGCGGGAGCGGCTCAACGAGAAGCTGGGCCCCGGCAAGGTGACGACGCTCCTCTTCCAACTGGAGTCGCGATGAGGGGCATGCTCCTGGGCCTGCTGCTCGCGAGCATGGCCGCATCCGCCGAGCCCCCCTCCGCCGCGGTGGCCTCCCTCGCCGTCCCCAACTCCGCGAGCCCGGACCTGCCGCCCTCCACCCCGGAGGAGACGCCCCAGTCGCAGGAGGCCCGGGCCCGGCTGCACGTGCTGCGCGAGTTCGAACGCGTGGGCCGCCGCGCGCCCACGAACGACAAGGCGCTGGAGGTCGCGGCCCGGAGGCTCGCGCGCGAGGCCCTGACCCAGTTCACCACCGGCGCCCCGGACCTGCTGACGTTGACGGAGGCGGTCAGCGACTCGGGCGCCGCGGATCCATCCCCCAAGGTGCTGGTCATCCGCGCCTGGGTGCACTCGCACGCCATCGAGACCTTCCTCGCCCGCCAGGACTTCAACGGCGAGCGCGTGAGCCACTTCGGCGTGGGCGTGGCCTTCCTGGGCGAGCGCGCCGCGCTGGTGCTGCTCACCGTGGACCGCAAGGCGGAGGTGCTCCCCTTCCCCCGCGCCATCGCCAAGGCCGGGACGGAGAAGCGCGTGTGCGGCCGGCTCGTGCCGCCGCTGCGCAGCCCGCAGGTCTTCGTCACCCGGCCGGACGGAGAGGTGGAGAGCGTGGCCCTGAGCCGCGCGCCCTCGGGCACCAACGGCTTCTGCGCGGGGGTGACCTTCGCGACGCCCGGCGGCTACACCGTGGAGGTGGTGGGCCAGGCCGATGCCGGGCCAGAGGTGACGTCGCTGTTCCTCGTGCAGGTGGGTACCCGCGCCGCGCGCGGTGCACAGGAAGCCCAGCGCGAGCCCACCACGCTGGCCGAGGCGCGCACCGCCCTCTACGAGCGCATCAACACCCTGCGCCGCGCGCACCAGCTGCCGGAGCTTTCACCGGATCCGACGCTGGAGGACGTGGCGCTGCGCTACAGCGCTCGGATGGCGACGGAGGGCTTCTTCGCGCACATCGCGCCAGACGGCTCCACCCTCACCCGCCGCCTGCCGGAGGGCACGCGCTACGTGCGCGCCGGAGAGAACCTGGGGCTGGCGGCGGGCCCGCTCGCGGCGCACTTCGGCATCGAGCACAGCCCCGGCCACCGCAAGAACCTGATGGACCCCGCCTTCCGCTTCATGGGCGTGGGAGTGGTGTTCCAGAAGGTGGACGGCCGGGAAGAGGCCGTCGTCACGGAGGTCTTCACGGCGGCGTCGCCTGGCGCGGCGCTCCCCGCGGACCCGGTGTCTGACGTCTACGAGGCCCTGTCCCGGCACCGCGCCACCCTCAAGCTGCCGCCCTTGGTGCGCAGCGAGGCGCTGGAGCGGCTGGCACGCGACCATGCCCGCCGCGCGCTGGCGCAGGACGAGCCGGGCGCCGGAGGCGACGATGCGTCCCCCCTGCACGAGCGGGTGTTCTCCGCGCTGCCGGACGCGGGCACCGCGTCGGTGGACTTCTTCGTCGTGGGAGACCCGAGCGCCGTGCCCGAGTCACGCAGCCTGGCCACCGCCGCCAACACCCGGGTGGGCGTGGGGCTGGTGCGGGGCAACTCCAAGCGCTTTGGCCAGGGCCAGTACTGGGTGGCCGTCATCTACGCCGCGGTGCCCTGAAGCAGCGGCTCCGGGTGGCACGTCCACGCGGACGCCGGCCACGACCGGACTTCGGGCGTGACCGGGGGAACTCCGGGAGCGGGCCCAGGTGGAAACGGGCCGGATGTCAGACGTCCCGGTTAGACAGGACGGCGCTGCGTGGCGTACGCCTCCAGCCCCATCTGCGGAGGAGCCAGGTTGGCGTACATCGGGCACTTCATGCACGTGAACGACTGCCAGCCGCGACGCACGGCCTCATCGAGGCAGTTGTCGTAGTGGTTGCAGTTCAGGTTGCGATGCGACTCGACGCCTGCCCGCTTCGGGCCGGCTTCGGGATTGATGGTCTGCGGCAGATCGGATGGACACGGCTTCATGGAGCCTCCCCTATGAGCTGTTTCCCCCCCCGAGGTCTGTGAACGAGCAGTGCTACCGACGACAGGTCTGACTGACACACATCGGTCCGGAGTAGCGCTCAACAGCGGCGCAACGTAAGGATTCCCTCCGGAGAGCGCAACGGGTCGACAACCCCGCGGGACCAGCCCGCGGCGGCGGGATCTAGGACTTGTCGGGCCGACTGTCAAACCGACCCCCGCCCACCTGGTGGGGAATGTCGACTGCAAATCTCTCGTTCCGGAGCCGCAAGGCCGCGAATTGAAAGGAAGAATCTCATGAGTTGGACCGGCTGGGTGGCGGGTTGGGTGGCGGGGGTGGCGCTGGGGCAATCCCCCACGACACTCGAGGCCGTCCGGCTGCACCGGTCCGACGCGGCGGCGCTCGCCCAGGCGGAGCTCGCGACCTGCGAGCAGGCGAAGTGCCCGGATGCGGGGAGGCTGGGCCTGCTCGCTGGCACGCTCGTCCTTTCGGACGGGGACGCGGCCCTGGCCCGGGACCTGCTCACCCGGCACGCGGCCCCCGCGCCCCTGGAGTCCTTCCATGCCTTCTACCTGGGACAGGCGCGCTTCTACTCGGGCGACCCCGACGGCGCGGCGAAGGACTTCGAGCGGGCCCTGGAGAAGGCCTCCCCGGCCCTCGCCGTACGTGCCCGCGCCCGCCTGGGGGAGTCCCTGTTGGACGCCCACCGCCCCAAGGACGCGGCCCCGGTGCTGGAGTCCGCGGCGGCGGCGCAGCCCACCCCGGAGCTGCTCTTCCAGCGCGCCCAGACGCGCGCGGCCACCGGCAACGCGGCGGGCCTTCGCGCGGACCTGAAGTCGGTGGCGCTGCGCTTCCCCACCCACCCGTACGCGGACGCGGCGTTGGAGCAGCTGGCCGCGCTGAAGCCCCCGGTGACGCTCACCCTCCCCGAGCACCTCCAGCGCGCCAGGGGATTCCTCTCCAGCGACGCGGCGAAGCGCGCCGAGGAGGAGCTGGCCACGGCGGAGAAGCGGGGGCTGGTGAAGGGCGCTCCCGCCCAGGCGCAGGTGGCGCTGCTGCGCGCGCAGGTGCTCTTCGCGCTCGGCAAGCGCGAGGACGCGGAGAAGGCGCTCGCGGTGGCGCGCAAGGGGCCGCCGGCCATCGCCGCGGAGGCCGCGCTGGTGGTGGCGCGCCGGGCGCTGCGCTCGGACGACAACGAGAAGGCGCGCAAGCTGATGGCGGCGCTGGACAAGGCCTATCCGTCCCAGGCGGCGGGTGAGGAAGGCGCGTTCTTCGCCGCGTGGTTGGATTTGCAGGGCAGCCGCTTCGAGGACGCGGCGAAGTCCTTCGCCGACTACGAGAAGCGCTACAAGGGCTCACGCCGCCGCGATGAGGCGATGTGGTTCCGAGCCCTCGCGCACATCCGGCTGGAGCAGTACGCGAAGGCGCGCCAGGCGCTGGACGACCTGGTGACGGCCTACCCGAAGACGTCCCTGGCGCCGCAGGCCCGCTACTGGATGGCGCGCACGGAGGAGCTGTCCGGCGGCAAGGCGGCGTCCGTGGGGCCCGCCTACGAAGCGGTCATCACCGCGGCGCCCGCGTCGTTCTACGCGCTGCTCGCCACGGAGCGCCTGCGCGAATCGGGGCGCACGCCGCCGGAGGCCTTCCCACAGCCTCCGAAGCAGCTCACCCTCCCCCGCCCGCCGGAGCTGGAGCTGGCGGTGGCGCTGACGCGCGCGGGCCTCTTCCGCGACGCTGCGGACGAGGTGCAGTCGCGCGTGTCGGACCTGCGCTCCGCGGACCAGGCGCTGCCGTTCGCGCACGCGCTCCTGCAGTTGGGGGAGTTCGGCCACGCGCACGTGGTGGCGGCGCGCTACCTCTGGGGCCGCGCCTTCGGGTCCAAGGCCCCGGACGCGCTGGCCGCGTTCTACCCGCGCGCGTTCGCCCAGGCGGTGGAGACCGAGGCCACGCGGCAGGCGCTGGATCCGTTCCTCGTGTGGGCCATCATGCGTCGTGAGAGCGCCTTCAGGCCGGAGGTCATGAGCGCGGCGGACGCACGCGGCCTCATGCAGATCATCCCGCCCACGGCGACGGCGATCGCCCTGAAGATGGCGGAGCCCGCGCCCGCCCCGGCGGACCTCTTCGCCCCGGAGCGCAACATCCGCTACGGCGCGTGGTACCTGTCGCAGCTGATGAAGCGCTTCGCGCACCCGGCGCTCGCGGCGGCGGCCTACAACGCGGGGCCCAAGGCGGCGGTGCGGTGGGCGCAGGAGCGCGGCAGCATGCCCCTGGACCTGTTCGTGGAGTCCATCCCGTACCGGGAGACGCGCGGCTACGTGAAGCAGGTGCTGGCGGACCTGTACCTCTACCACCGCTTCTACGAGAAGAACGGCACCGAGGCCCGGCTGGCCATGAGCGTCCCCGCCCCCACCACGGACGGCGTCGGCTTCTGATGCCCGGGTGACGGCTCAGGCGCCGCGCGAAGCCCGCCGGCGCTCGATTTCGTGCTCCAGCGACTGCACGACCTCCGACAGCGGCATGCTGCTGGAGTCCACGTGCACCGCGTCCTCGGCGGGCTTCAGGGGCGCGACCTCGCGGCCGGAGTCCGCGGCGTCGCGGCGCGTCTGGTCCTGGAGGACGCCCTCCAGGCTGCTGTCCACGCCTTTCTGGAAGAGCTCTTCGAAGCGGCGGCGCGCCCGGACCTCCGGGTCCGCCTGGAGGAAGAACTTCACGTCCGCGTCCGGGAACACCACCGTGCCGATGTCCCGGCCCTCCAGGATGGCGCCCGTCGGAGCCTCCAGCGCCAGCCGCCGCTGGAGCGCCAAGAGCCCCGCGCGCACCACCGGCCGCCCGGACACCTGCGACGCGCCCATGGAGATGGGCGGCGTGCGGATTTCCCCCGACACGTCCTCGCCGCCCAGGAAGACGTGGTTCTCCTCGCCCACCACCTGGAAGTGGATGCGCACGCGCCCGAGCAGCTCGCCCAGCTTCGCGTCGTCGTCGAAGGCGATGCCCTCGCGCGAGGCCATCAGCGCCACGCAGCGGTAGATGGCGCCCGTGTCCACCAGCGCGAAGCCCAGCCGCCGCGCGAGCAGCTTGGACACGGAGGACTTGCCCGCCCCGGCCGGCCCGTCGATGGCGACGATGAACGGCCGAGCGCTCACGAGAGGACCTCCTTGAGCGCGGCCACGCAGCGCGCGTTCTCCTGGGGCGTGCCCACGGAGATGCGCAGGCACGTCGGGTGGCCGTTGCCCGCCATGGGCCGCACGATGACGCCCCGGCGCAGGAGCTGCTCGTACACCTCCGCGGACGGACGGTGGCAGTCCACGAAGACGAAGTTCGCGTGGCTGTCCGTCAGGGTGAGCCCCAGCTTCGGCAGCTCCTCACCGAAGTAGCGCAGGCCCACGCGGTTGTTCTCCCGCGTGCGCTCCACGTGCGCCGTGTCCTCCAGCGCGGCCATGCCCGCCGCCTGCGCCACCGTCGTCAGGTTGAACGGCATGCGCGTGCGGTGCACGTAGCCCGCGAGCTTCGCGTCCATCACCGCCGAGCCCAGCCGGATGCCGGCCAGCCCGTGGATCTTGCTGAAGGTGCGCAGCCCCACGAGGTTCGGGTACGCGTGGAACAGCTCCACGGCGCTCGCGTAGCCGGGCCAGTCCACGAACTCCGCGTAGGCCTCGTCGTGGACGACGAGCACGTCCTTGGGCACCGCCTGGAGGAACGCCTCCAGGTCCTTGCGCCCGAACGTGGTGCCCGTGGGGTTGTCCGGGTTGGCCAGGAACACCATGCGCGTGCGCGGCGTGACGGCGCGGGCCATGGCCTCCAGGTCGTAGCGGAATCCCTCGCGCATGGGCACCTCCACGAACGCCCGCCCGTGCGCCTGCGCGGAGATGCGGTACGCCGGGAACGAGCCCTTGCACAGGAGGAGCTCCTCCTCCGGCGTCGTGAACGTGCGGATGAGCAGCTCGATCAGCTCGTTGGAGCCGCTGCCGAGCACGACCTCCTCGGGCTTCACGCCCAGGTGCGCGGCAAGCCGGCGCACCAGGTGGAAGCTCGTGGCGTCCGGGTAGAGGTTCACCTGGGCCGCCGCGTTGCGCATGGCCTCCACCGCGCGGGGCGACGGGCCCAGCGGGTTCTCGTTGGAGGCCAGCTTGATGACGCCCTTGAGGCCGTACTCCCGCTCGGTCTCCTCGATGGGCTTGCCCGGAACGTAGGCCTTGAGCGTCTCGACGTAGGAAGGAACGAGCGGTCGCATGGGAAGGAGCCCCTACTTGCCGGAGAACATGCCGAGTGCGCGGAACTTGTCGTAGCGGTCGCGCACCAGCGCGTCCGGCTTCAGCTCCGCCAGCTGCCCCAGGTGCTTGCGCAGGGCCTTGCCCAGCGCTTCCGCCGCCTTGGCCGGGTCGCGGTGCGCGCCGCCCGGAGGCTCCGGAATCACCTCGTCGATGATCTTCATCTCCAGCAGGTCCTGCGCCGTGGGGCGCATCGCGTCCGCGGCCTTGTCCGCCTTGGTCGCGTCGCGGAAGAGGATGGAGGCGCAGCCCTCCGGGGAGATGACGGAGTAGACGCTGTTCTGGAACATCAGCACGCGGTTGCCCACGCCGATGGCCAGCGCGCCACCGGAGCCGCCCTCGCCCACCACGGTGGAGATGATGGGCACGCGCAGGCGGCTCATGACCTCCAGGTTCATGGCGATGGCCTCCGCCTGGCCACGCTCCTCCGCGCCGATGCCCGGGTACGCGCCCGGCGTGTCCACGAAGGTGAGGATGGGCTTCTCCATCCGCTCGGCCAGCTCCATCAGCCGGCGCGCCTTGCGGTAGCCCTCCGGGCGCGGCATGCCGAAGTTGCGCGCCATGTTCTCCTTGGTGTTGCGCCCCTTCTGGTGCCCGATGACCATCACCGTCTTGCCATCGAAGCGCGCGAAGCCTCCGACGATGGACGGGTCCTCGCCGAAGTGCCGGTCGCCGCACATCTCGAAGAAGTCCGTGAAGAGGTGCTGGACGTAGTCCAGGAAGTACGGGCGCGCGCTGTGCCGCGACAGCTGCACCACCTGCCAGCGGGACAGGTCGCTGAAGATCTCCGACTGGAGCTTCTTCGCCTTCTTCTCCAGCTTCGAGATCTCCGAGGAGAAGTCCACGGATCCGCTGGTGGAGAGGGCCTTGAGCTCCTCGATCTTCTTTTCCAGCTCGATGAGCGGGCGCTCGAAGTCGAGCGCGTAGCCAATGCCGGTTGCCATGGCGCCGAACTAGCACCAGGGTTCAGGCCAATCAACGCGCAAGCGGTTACGCACCCCTGGAATGTCCAGGGGGGCCGCCCGTCTGGTGAAACATGGTCCTTGCCCTGTCCCTGCTGGCCGTGACGCTGTCCGCCGCTCCCGCCGGGCCCCCTTCCGGCCGGGCCCTCAACACGCAGGGGTTCCGCCTCTACCAGTCCGGCCGCTACGGCCAGGCCCTGGAGAAGTTCCAGGAGGCTGCACGGGCCACCCCGGACTATGCCCTGGCCCACTACAACGCCGCCGCCACCCTGGGCGTCCTGCGCAAGCAGGGCAAGGTCTGCGAGTACGGCGCCCACCGCGACGTCATCGTGGAGAAGCTGGCCACCGCCGTGCGCCTGGACCCGCGCCGCCTCCAGCGGGCGAAGGACGACCGGGACCTGGACGTCATCCGGGACACGCTGGGATGGCAGAAGCTGCTGGGCCGCACCCCGGAGAAGGAGGCCGACGTGCCGGCCCTCCTCAGGGCGGTGTCCTGGTACGGCCCCGGCGTGGGCGTCTACGGCACCACCCGGACCCTGAAGTTCCAGGACGCAGGCCGCGTGGAGCTCTGGAAGAAGGACGTGGACGCCTCCGGCTCGGCTCACGAGTCGCGGACCCCGGGCACGTACACCGTCCGGGGCCGCACGGTGGAGGTGAAGCTCCCGGGGAGCGCGCCCGTCACCGGGACCCTCGGCGCGGGCGGCGCCCTCACCTTCCCGGAGCCCCTGGGCACCTTCACCGACAGTCCGTCGGAGTGTGACGCCTGACGTGAAGTGACGACCCGTTCACGCCTGCACACCCCGAGGGGGCGCCGCCCTGGCACGCGTCCTCGCCGGTGCGCAGCTTCCCCGGGGGAGCGGAACGGGGGGAAGCAGTGCACCGACTCAACGCAAGACACTGGGGGCTCGTCGCCATGATCGCGGCTGCCCCCGTCGTCCTCGCCTTCATGCTGGGAGCCGCCGCGCCGCGGCTGCTGGAGCCGGTGCTGGGCACTCCGGTGGGCGGCCTGAGCTGGCTGCTCGCCACGGTGCTGGGGCTCATGGGCGGCGCCCTCTTCGCGCGCATCCTCGCGGCCCTGCAGCGCCCGCGCATCCAGGCGTCCCCGGTGCTGCGCGTGCTGGGCACGGTGGGCGGCGCCAGCGTGGCGGTGACCCTGTGCATCGTGCCGGCGGTGGCGCTGATGCTCCTGGGGCCAGGATGGGTGCTCCATCAGCACCTCGCGGTGCCGGAAGCCCCGACGGGGCGCTCACTCAAGGCGAGCGCCCTGGACCTGCTGGAGCAGGCGCGGCGGGCGTATCCCCACCGGCTGCCCCTGTCCCAGCTCATTCCGGGGCCCCACTAGGGGCGCACGGCAATCACGGCGTCAGGCCGCCTTGATCTTCGCCGGCGGCGCGGACAGGGCGTACCAGGCGGTGCGGAACGCCTTCAGCTCGCGCAGCCCCGCGGGGTGACGGCCCAGCGCGGGCGCCATCGTCACGGGCAGGCCAATCTTCTTCTCCATGGCCTTGGCCGCGTTCAGCTCCAGCTTGCGGCGGTTCTCGCACTTCTCGCAGGTGGACTTGGGGCCCACGCGGTTGACGAGCACCCGCTCCACCTGGAGCTTGCGCTCCTTGAGGTACTCCACCAGCCGCTCGGTGCGGGACGCAGCCAGGTCCTCGCCGCGCGTGACGACCACGAAGCGCGACTCGCTGGGGGACGCCAGCGCGTCCTCGAAGCGCTTCACGTGCTTGAGCATCGCCGCCAGCTCATCCGCCAGCTCGCCCAGGCCCTTGGCCCGGTGCTTGTTGAGGATGCCGTGCAGCGCGCCCAGCCACGCCTTCGCCGTATCCGCCAGCTCCACCACGCGGACGTTCATCACCTGCGGCGACGAGTCCACCACGATGCGCTTGAACCGCTCCTGCACCAGCGCGTCCGTCAGCACGGACATGGCCGCCAGCTCGTCGATGCCCGGGGGCGCGCACTCCAGCAGGTTGCGCAGGTAGAGCAGGTCCGCCGGCACGTCGTTGCCCGCCTTGGGCGCGCCCTCGAAGGCCTTCTCCGCCTTCTCCTTCAGGCGCTTGCGCAGGGCGTTGAACCACCCCGCCATGTCCAGCTCGCGCGCGTACAGGCCCTTGGTGCCCTTCACCTGCGTCTCGGTGTCCGTCAGGCGGCTCTGCAGCACGTCCGACAGCGAGTGCGCGGGGTCCGTGGAGATGAGGAGCACCGGTCCCTCCTTCTCCGTCAGCGTCACCGCCGCGGCGGCCGCGCAGGAGGACTTGCCCACCCCGCCCTGCCCCACGAAGAAGATGAGCCGCGTGGGAGGCAGCGGCGGCGCCGCGATGGGCGGCATGGACGGGGCGCGCACCAGCGCCGGAGGCCCTTCGGCCGCGCTGAACTCCAGCGCCTTGGTCTCCTTGCCCGCCGCCCACTCCTTGGCGAACTCCTTCAGCCCGTCCAGCCCCCGGGGCGCCACCTCGCGGCGGCCCAGCAGGTTCACGGGCACGTTCTTGTCCAGCGCCTGGTACTTGCGCACGTGCGGCGCCTGCAGGCCCCGGCGGCCCTGGCACGCGGGGCAACCCTGGTGGTCCTCCACCTGGTTGACCACCACCTCCGTCACCGGCAGCCCGCGCTCGCGCAGCTGGGTGAAGTACATGCGCGTCTGCGCTTCGGGCACCGGCTCCGCCAGCGCCACCAGGTGGAAGGCCGTGCGCGCCGGATCCTTCAGCAGCGCCAGCAGCTTCTCCGCCTTCTGGCCCACCTGCTCCAGGAAGCCGCCCGAGGACTCCGCCGCCGCGGCGGCCGCCGCCTTCTTGCCCTTGCCGCTGGGGGCCGGGGCGGCGCGGTCCTGGCCCGCCTTCACGAAGCCCAGGAACTTGCGCAGCTGCGCCGGCAGATCGAACAGGCGCAGCGTGTGGCTGGTGGGCGCCGTGTCCACGACGACGCGGTCGAAGTCACCCGAGTCCAGCAGGTCCACCACGTGGAAGAGCGCCACCAGCTCCTCCAGCCCCGGCACCGCCTGCTGGTAGAGCTTGCCCAGCTCCTCTTCCGACAGGTGCGTGCCCTTCACCGCCGCCTTCGCCAGCGCCGGCAGGTACTCCGCCAGGAACGGCTTGAGCAGCGCGGGCGGGTTCAACTCCGCGCCGAAGAGGCCGCCCTCGCCCTTGCCCGCCTGCAGCTTGGTGGGCTTCGCCGGCAGCTTCTTCTTCACCAGGTCCGACAGGGACTGCACCGGATCCAACGAGACGACCAGCACCCGGTGCTTGGGCACTTCTTCGGAGAGCCTCACCGCGTACGCTGCCGCAAGCGTGGTCTTGCCGACCCCGCCCTTGCCGCCGAAGAAGTGAAGAACTCGCGCGTCGCTCATTGCGTTGTGGCCTTCCTTGTGCCCCCCCGGCGGCACCCCAGATGACTCACGTCGGACAACCGCCCCGTGGGGGGCGGACGTGGCCCGAAGTGACACGTCCCGGCCGGGCCCTCACCAACGGGTGGGAGAGGCCCGGAGGATCCCCCGTCCAGGGGGGAAAAGTCAAGAATTGACAGGGGTTTTCGAGACCTCCCCCGCCCGTTTAAACCGGCTTGGGGAGCCCCCGTGCGCGCCCTCCAGGAGCCCTGCCAAGGGCCCGGAATCCGGGCCTTCCTGCCTACCCGTCAGGTCAGCGGCGGCCTCCGCCGGTCCACCCGCCCCGGGGAGCCGCGGCGGATCAGCGGATGAGGAAGCTGCTGGCCCCCAAGGGGCCCTCGTTGCCCTGTCCCCCCAGGGGGCCGCCCCCGCCTGGGGCGCCCTGGGCGCGGTTCTCCGCCGCGTAGCGGTTGAGCTTGTTGTAGAGCGTCTTCTCGCTCACCCCCAGCACCTCGGCGGTGCGGGCCTTGTTGTTCCCGTTCCGCTGGAGGCTGCCCAGGATGTACTCGCGCTCCACGGCGTCCAGGCTCAGGCCGAACGGCAGCTTGAACGTGTGGCGCTCCGGGGACTTGCCGGCCATGTCCGGCGGCAGGTGCTCGCGGGTGATCAGCTCCCCGTCGCAGAGGATGACGGCGCGCTCCACGGCGTTGCGCAGCTCGCGGATGTTGCCCGGCCAGTCGTAGTTCTTGAGCACCTCCATCGCGTCCGGGTGCACGCCGGAGACGCGCTTCGCGGAGTCCCCGCGGAACTTGTCCACGAAGTGCTGGACCAGGATGGGCACGTCGTCCCGGCGGTCGCGCAGGGGCGGCAGGTGCAGCTGGAACACGTTGAGGCGGAAGTAGAGATCCTCGCGGAAGCGCTGGTTCTTGATCTCCTGCTTCAGGTCGCGGTTCGTGGCGGACAGCACGCGCACGTCCACTTCGATTTCCACCTTGCCGCCCAGACGGCGCAGGCGCCCCTCTTCCAGGACGCGCAGCAGCTTGGCCTGCAGGTCGATGGGGATCTCACCCAACTCGTCCAGGAACAGCGTGCCGCCGTGGGCCATCTCGAAGACGCCCGGGCGGCGCTGATCCGCGCCGGTGAACGCGCCGCGCTCGTGGCCGAAGAGCTCGGATTCAATCAGCGTCGCGGGGATGGACGCGCAGTTGATGGCGATGAAGGGCTTGTCGCGGCGCAGGGACAGGTTGTGCACCGTGCGGGCGACGACCTCCTTGCCCGTACCGGACTCGCCGCTGATGGAGACGCTGGCCTTGGAGGGGGCCACCTTCTCGACCATCTCGATGACCTTGCGCATCGCGGTGGAGCCGGCGATGAGGTCCGAGGAGCCCAGCTGCTTGAGGCGGCGCCGCAGCGTCTGCACCTCGCGCAGGGTCTCCTTCTTCTCCAGCGCGCGGTCGATGCAGACCTTGAGCCGCGCGGTGTCCAGCGGCTTCACGATGAAGTCGTAGGCACCCTCGCGGATGGACTCCACGGCGGTGTCGATGGTGCCACGGCCGGTGAGGAACACCACCGGGCAATCCGGCAGCTCGTCGCGCAGGTTGCGCAACAGCCAGAGACCATCCGTCTCCGGCATGGCGAGGTCCGACAGGACGACGTCGGGCCGGAACTCACCGGCCTTGCGGAGGGCGTCATGCCCGTCGAACGCGGTCTCGACCTTGTGACCCCAGGCGGACAACATCTCCGCCAGTGCCTCGCAGGTCTCACGTTCGTCATCCACGGCCAGGATTCGTGCGCTGCCCAAGGTGAAAACCTCCACTGCGATGAAGCGTGATGAAACCGGATGGAAGACCGTCCGCGCCCTGAAGGGGGAAAGCTCAGGCGCGCGGAAACACGAGGCGGCACGTCCCCGCCTGGACGACGAACTCGATGCCCAACTGGGCCGCACGGAGCGTCAGCGCGGCGACGGTGTCCCTCGCCCGCTCGGGCGCCGAGGAGCCGTCCACCACCTCCAGCACCGCCGCGGAGCCCTCGGCGCGGACCGCGACGACCACGGTGGCGCCGGACTCCGCGCGCTGGAAGGCGCGCATCAGCACCTGCACCAGGAAGAACCCCAGCTCGGTGGTGTCGTCCATGCGGGCCTGCACATCCGGCTCGATGACGCGCTGGACCTGCAGGCGGCGCCGGCGGCTCTCATGACCGAGCACGTCCAGGGCCTTGCCGGTGGCATCCGACAGCGGCGCGTCCCCGGAGGGCCCCGCCCCTCGGAACACGATGAAGTCGGAGAAGAGCTTCAGCAGGCTGTCCACGCGGGCGATCTGCTCGCGCATCGCCTTGAGGTTCTTCTCCTGCGTGGCCGGGACCTGGCCGGACTCACCCTTGAGCTTCTCGGTGAGCACCTCGAGATGGATGGCGAGCGCGTTGAGCGGGTTGCGCACGTCGTGCAGCAAGCTGTCCATCAAGGGCGGAACCGCGTCGTAGCGGGCCGCGCCCACCACAGGGTCCGACACATCCTGGACAGAAGGCACACTGCTTGCCATGGCTGATGAGCTAACCACCTGGAACTCCTAGGAATTTCCGTCTCCCCACCCCCGCCGCCGCCCTACCGGAGCCAGGATTTAGGGAGCACCCCCGGGATCGTCAACCCTGGGTCGGTAATTCTTGCCGGAGTTCTAAAATTCCCGTGTCGGAACGGCCACTTAGGACCGCTCCCAAGTGTCACTCAACGAACGGGAACCCGCTTCCGGGCGATCAGCGCGTCCAGGGATTGTCCACCCCTGGACAGCGCGTTCGCCCTCAGGTGCCCGTGGCGGGGGCCGGGGGCTGCGCGGCGGCGCCGATGCCCACGAGCTGGAGGCCCAGCCGGGCCGCGTACTCGAAGATGCGCGGGTCCCGGTAGAACTCACCGAAGACGATGCGGGTGCAGCCGCTGTTCGCGATCAACTTGAAGCACGGCCAGCACGGACTGGCGGTCGTGTAGATGGTCGCCCCGTCGATGGAGACGCCGTTCTTCGCGGCCTGGATGATGGCGTTGGCCTCCGCGTGGACGGTGGCCACGCAGTGGCCGTTCTCCATCATGTGGCCCACCTCATCGCAGTGGGGCAGGCCGCGGATGGCGCCGTTGTAGCCGGTGGACAGGATGGTCTTGTCCCGCACCAGCACCGCGCCCACGTGCTTGCGGTCACAGGTGGCGCGGGTGGCCACCTGCTGGGCGATGTCCATGAAGTACTGATCCCAATTGCCCCGAGCGGCCATGCGGCTCAACCCTCCAGACGATGTGCCCGCAGCTCTAACGCCGGATCCGCCCCGGACCAACTTCTCGGTCCGGGGCTGTTGGATCAGCGACTCGCGGTCTTCTGGGGCCCCGCCTCGTCCGCGTCCGCGGAGCGCTCCAGCAGCCGCCCGAAGCCCTTGGCCTGGAGGAAGCCGCGCACCTTCGCGCTGGGTGCGGCGAAGGTCTCACCGGGCATGGGCACGTCGAAGCTGAAGTTCTGGGACGCGACCTCGAAGTCCACCTTCGCGGTGCGGTAGCCCTCCACGATGGCCAACAGCCGCCCCGTCTCCAGGCTGAAGATTCCGCCGCCAGAGGCGCCGTACCCGATGGGCGCGTCCGTCTTCAGCATGCGCGGGTGCTTCGTCTGCTGATCCCACTCCACCTGGGACACCATGCCGCCGGAGATGGACAGCGCGCGGCCGTAGGGGGACGCCGCCACCACCACGTCCTCGCCCGGCTCCAGCTCGTCATCGGCGGCCAGGTCCGCCACGGGCCACGCCACGCCCGACACGCGCAGGAGCGCCAGGTCCAGGTCCGGCACCTGGCCTTCGGCCACCACCTCCGCCAGGTACTCGTGCGACTCCGCGCGGCGGTCCAGCACCACCTTGAGCACGGGCGCCTTCAGGTCGCCCTGCTCCACCGCGTGCGCGTTGGTGAGCACATAGCTGACGGGCCCGGACTCACCGGCCTCCGTGCCGATGACGACCCCCGACGCCGAGCGGCGCACCTTGCCGTCCTCCGTCGTCACCAGCCGCACGTTGAGCGGGAGGATGCGCCGCACCATCGCCTTGCGAGTGGGCGGAGGCGTGGGCTCGGGGCGGGACAGCGCCCGCGCCACCTGCACGGGGGCTTGCGTGTGCGCCGCGACCGGGGTGTCCGCGGAGGACTGCGACGGGCCACTGGCGCACGACACGAGGGCCCACAGGAGGGGGGTGCCCAACAGCAACCGGTTCATCAACGCTCCAGGCGCGAGGAGGAGGGACGAAAAGACGACGGCACAGGCGAAACGCGGTGCGAGGTCCCATCATCCCGAGCCCCGGCCCGGATTGAAAAGCAGGCGGGCAGGCACCGTCTCCCCGGATGCCTGCCCTCCCCCACACCCGGGCTCAGCTGTAACGCTGTCGCATCAGGAACAGGATGGCGTCCTTCGCGCAGAACTCGCAGTAGCCGTAGCGCTCCGCCATCGTCTTGAGCGTGTCCTGCACCTGGGCCTGCTCTCGCGAGGTGAGCTGGTTGCGGTCCTCGGAGAGGTACTTGAGGACGTTCTCCTTGTTCTTGCGCAGCACGCGCTTGCGCTCCTCGAAGTAGTGGTCGCGCAGGCGCTTGAACATGTCCGGGAAGATGCGCGGGTAGTTCATGGCGCCGTCCGGGTTGTCCAGCCGGTGCGCGCCGATGCTCGCGATGAGGCCGCGGCGGAAGTCCGCCGGGGCCTCGCCCTGCGGCATCACGATGGCCTCCACCTCCGCCATGCGCGCCTCGTCCGGCTTCTCCATCTCCCCCGTCACGCGGTTGCGCATCTTCTCCCCGCGCACCCAGTGGCTGACGCTCTGGATGTAGCGCTCCACCAGCTCGCGGTACTGGCCTTCGGACACCAGGCCCATGGAGTCGCGCACCTCGGAGTCCACGCGGTCCAGGTACTCGCCCTCCACCACGCGCACGAAGGTTTCATGGTCGTGGTAGCCGTCCATCACCTCCTGGAGGAGGAACTCGTAGACGCTCTTGTCCTTGCAGAGCGAGTGCAGCTCCTCCAGCACCGCCAGCGCGTGGAGGCACTTGTAGTCGGGGTTCTGCGCGGCGTTGAAGAGGGCCGTCTTAATCTCCCGCGCGCTCGCGCCGGAGCGCCCCTCGTAGTTGGGGTACGCGTCGGACTCCTCGTACATCTCCTCGCGCAGCTTGAGCAGCTCCTTGGTGTTCGCCGAGGACAGCCGCGCGGGCACCCCCGCCTCCTGGTACAGGTGCAGCTTCTCCACCGGGGCCACCTGGTCCACCAGCGGCTTCACGCTGGCCGGGTAGCGGTCCGGGAGGGGCTTCTTCAGGCGCGTGAGCACCGCCCACATCGCGGCCACCTCCGTGGCGTGCGGCGCCACGTGCTTGCCCACGGACGTCGCGGTGATCTGCGCGTCGTAGATCTCCTGCTCGACCTTGTAGCGGCGCAGGTACGGCACGCGCACCAGCTCGATGCGGCCCTTGAACGACGCGAAGTCCGGCAGCTCCTTGAACGCGTTCAGGTGCTTCTCGTTGGAGGACGCGATGAGCACCTCGTCCAACTGGAGCACGAAGGGCTCCAGGGGCACCTCCCCCGTCTCACTGAAGCCCAGCAGGTACTTGAAGGCCTCCAGCGGGCGCTTGAGCAGGTCCGCATATTCGATGAGGCCGCGGTTGGCGTGCACCAACGGGCCGTGCGGCTCGAAGAGCACCGTGCTGTGCAGCGCGGCCGGCATGTTGAGCTGGGTGCGGTCCGCAGAAATCTGCTGCGCGATGGCGTCCACGCTCATCTGCGGCTCCACCGTCACCGTGCCCACCTGGTAGCGGCGCGACACGTAGAAGCGCTCCACCTGCACGTGCCGCAGCACCTTGAGGTAGTCGCCCCCGTAGGCGTTGAGCAGCGCGGTGTAGATGCGCCGGCACTTGGCGCACAGCTCGCCCTCGCGCACGTAGTCGGACAGGAGGAAGTCCCCCGTCGCCCCGTCGCCCAGCCCCTTCTTCTTGAGCGCCCCCTCCAGGAGGCCCTTGCGCTCCGCGGGCGGCACCGCGAAGAGCGGATGGTCGCGCAGCTCACAGGGCAGGCGCAGGTCCAGGGCCTCCGCGTCCAGGTGGGCGTACGTGGTGAGCTCCCCTTCCGCGGACTTCGCGCCCGCGCGCTCGCCGAAGCCGATGGAGCCCTTGATCAGCTTCTCCGAGGGGAACACCCACGCGATGCGGTAGAGGGCCCCCTGCGGCTGGCGCGAGTAGTCCTCCATGCCCTGCTTCAGCGCGTTGACCAGGCTGGACTTCGCGCTGCCGTTGGGGCCGTGCAGCAGGATCAGCTTGTTGATGCGCCCGGCGCGCACGAAGTTGCCCAGGATGCGGTAGAGGGCGTTCTGCACCTCCTCCTGCCCGGCGACGCGGCCGTCGCGGTCGGCGGACGGGACGTCGAAGACCTTGAAGCGCCGGATGGCCCCCGTGGGGTGCGGCACCAGCTCCGTGCCGTAGTGGTCCATCACGTCCCGCAGGTATTGGGCCGCGTTGCGCGACTGCCCCTTCGGGTCCGCGAAGAAGAGCGACAGGTACTCCTCGAAGGACAGGATGGACCGGTTCTTGACGAAGTCGGCGCTGACCTGTGCGCCCACCTCCTGCAGATAGCCCTTCGCTTCCACGGCGGCTCCCCTCTGTGGATGGGTGGTCTCTCGGATGTAGCCACGGCGCGTGGCCGTCGCATGAACCCCGGGGGATGACCTTCGTTCCCGGCCCTTGGGATGTAAAGCGACCGGCCCTGCCCCGGCGGACGGTGTGTTCGGGGCCGCGCGCTTGGCCGCCGGGCGTGTCCCACCCGGCCAGGCGGGCGGCTGGAAAAGGAAGGTCCAGGCGCGCTGGAAGTTTGAGGGCGTCCGTCGGATGACGGATGGTTCGCGATTCGCGCACCCGGGACGGGTGAGATACGGTCCCGGACGGCCACACCCCATCACGCCGCAACGCCTCAACCGGAGCCCACACGCGATGCACAAGGAGCCCATCATCGGCATCGACCTCGGCACGACGAACTCGTGCGCGGCGATCGTCGAGGACAGCGGGAACGTCAAGCTCATCCCCTACAAGGGCGGCGAGTACACCATCCCCTCCATCTTCGCCATCGACGACAAGGGCAACGAGCTCATCGGCTTCGAGGCGAAGCGCCAGTGGCAGCTCAACCCGCGCAACACCGTCTACGGCGCCAAGCGCCTCGTCGGGGTCAACTACAGCAGTGACGTCGTCGGCGTGATGAAGAAGTCCGTGGCGTACAACATGCGCGCCGGGGCCAAGAACGACGTCACCCTGGACGTGGGCAAGAAGGAGTTCACCCTCCAGGAGATCAGCGCCAAGATCCTCGGGAAGATCCGCGACGTCGCCTCCAACTACCTGAAGACGCCCATCAAGCGCGCGGTGGTGACGGTGCCCGCGTACTTCAACGACCGGCAGCGCCAGTCGGTGAAGGACGCCGGCAAGCTCATCGACCTGGAGGTCGTGCGCATCATCAACGAGCCCACCGCGGCGGCGCTCGCCTACGGCGTGGGCAAGACGCTCAAGGAGAAGGTCGTCATCTACGACCTGGGCGGCGGCACCTTCGACGTCTCCATCATCGAGATCCGCGACCGCGTCTTCGAGGTGAAGGCCACCGGCGGCGACGTGTTCCTGGGCGGCATCGACTTCGACAACGCCATCATCCACCACGTCCTCAAGGACTTCGCGGCCAAGACGGGCATCGACCTGGCCACGGACCCGGTGGCCATGCAGCGCATCAAGGACCTGGCGGAGCGGACCAAGATCGATCTGTCCGCGCGCGAGGAGGTCCCCTTCAACATCCCCTTCATCACGATGACGGCGCAGGGCCAGCCGCTGAACATCGAGATGAAGTTCACCCGCAAGATGCTGGAGCAGCTGACGAACCAGTTGGTGGACCGCACCCTCCAGATGGTGGCGCGCGTGCTGGTGGACTCCGGCCTGTCCACCAAGGACATCGACGAGGTGATGCTCGTGGGCGGCCAGACGCGCATGCCCGTCGTGCAGGACCGGCTCACCAAGTTCTTCGGGAAGCCGCCCAGCAAGGGCGTGCACCCGGACGAGGCGGTGGCCATTGGCGCGGCGCTCTATGCGCACTCGCTCGAGGACAACACCAACCTGCGCATCCAGCTGTTGGACGTGATCCCCATGGCCATTGGCCTGGAGCGCGGCGACGGCGGCTTCCACGTCGTCTTCCCGCGCAATGCGTCCATCCCCAACGCCAAGCAGCTGCTGGCCACGACGAGCATCGACAACCAGACCGAGCTGGCGATGCGCATCTACCAGGGCGACCACGACACGGTGGCGCGCAACGACCTGCTGGGTGAGTTCACCTTCTCCGGGATCATGCCCGCCAAGGCCGGCACGGTGAACGTGGAGATCATCTTCGACGTGAGCGTGGAGGGCATCCTCACCATGCGCGCGAAGGACCCCGCCACCGGCCGCGAGATGAAGACCACGGTGCGCGTCACGCAGAGCTGACGCGGCACCTGGCGCCAGAAACACCACGGCGCCCCTGCCTGCGGTGAGGCGAGGGGCGCCGGATGGAACCACCGACCGCCTGCGGGAAACCTCAGGCGGTCTTCTTCTCCTTCTCCATGACGATCTGCGGGGGCTCGTGCTTGGTGATCACCTGTTCGGTGATCTTGCACTCCTTGACGCCCTCGCGGAACGGCACGTCGTACATGATCTCCAGCATGGCGTCCTCCATGATGGCGCGCAGGCCGCGCGCTCCGGAGTGACGGCGCATCGCCTCGCGGGCGATGGCGCGCAGCGCTTCCTTGGTGAAGGTGAGCTTCACCTTCTCGATCTCGAACATCTTCTGGTACTGCTTCACCAGGGCGTTCTTCGGGATCGTGAGGATGGTGACGAGGTCATCCTCCTTCAGGTCGTTGAGCGTCGCGATCATCGGCAGACGGCCGATGAACTCCGGAATCATCCCGAACTTCATCAGGTCTTCCGGCTCGGTCATGGCCAGCAGCTCACCCACGCTGCGCTCTTCCTTGTGGGTGATCTTCGCGCCGAAGCCCAGGCCCTTCTCACCCACGCGGCGCTTGATCACGCCGTCGATGCCGTGGAAGGCGCCGCCGCAGATGAAGAGGATGTTCGTCGTATCGACCTGGACGTACTCCTGCTGGTTGTACTTCTTGCCGCCGCGCGGGGTGACGTTGGCGCGGGTGCCTTCGATGATCTTCAGCAGGGCCTGCTGCACGCCCTCGCCGCCCACGTCGCGGGTGGCGCTGGGCATGTCGCCCTTGCGGGCAATCTTGTCGATCTCGTCGATGTAGACGATGCCGCGCGCGGCCTTCTCCACGTCGTAGTCGGCGTTGTGGAGGAGGTTCTGGATGATGTTCTCCACGTCCTCGCCCACGTAGCCGGCCTCGGTGAGGCTGGTGGCGTCCGCGATGGTGAAGGGGACGTTGAGGAAGCGCGCCAGGGACTGCGCGAGCAGCGTCTTGCCGGAGCCCGTGGGGCCGATGAGCAGGATGTTGCTCTTCTGCAGCTCCACGTCCTCGCCGCCGGGGCTCTTCACGCCGGGGCGCGGCCGGGCGGCCGGCTTCTTCTGGTAGATGCGCTTGTAGTGGTTGTAGACCGCGACCGAGAGGACCTTCTTCGCCTGGTCCTGACCGATGACGTAGTCGTCGAGGAACGCCTTGATCTCCAGCGGCGTGGGCAGGCTGACCTGCGGCTTGCCCTCCTCGCGTTCGTTCTCGTCCGCGATGATGTCGTTACACAGCTTGATGCACTCGTCGCAGATGTAGACCGTGGGTCCGGCGATGAGCTTCCGAACCTCGCGCTGCGACTTGCCGCAGAACGAGCAGGACAGGTTGACGTGGTGCTCCTTCTTCACTGCCGCCTCCGAGTTCGCCGGTCCCGGCTCGGGACCTTCTCCGCCGACCACCACACTCCAACACCCGCGAAGCCGCCCACGTCTTTACGACGGCTCCAGGCCCACATGCTACAGGCCCTGAACCCACTATAGGGCCCTCCCCTCCGGGCAGGAAGCCCGGTGGAAGCGCCCTGCCCCAGGAGCGTTCAGCCCAGGTCAACGGGTCGGTCTTGGATAACAGCGACTCAGGCGTCCGTCACGCTCGACGCGATCTCTTCGACGTCGTCCGCCAGGGCGGCCGCCCGCTCGGCGACAGCGTTGGGGACTCGGCGGCTTCCCGCCAGCTCGGAAGCGAGCTTTCGCGCCATCTGCGCCAGTTTCCGCACCTGGAGGCTCTCCGGGGGCGGCTCCGGCGGGGGACGGGGGAAGCGCTCGGCGAACTCCTTCTTCAGCTCCGTGGGGGACTTCTCCGGGCTCCAGATGCTGTCGCGCAGGGACTTGTACTCGGTGGGGGAGAGCTGACCCCGCTCCTCCGCGTCAGCCAGGACTTCCACCACCTCGAAGGCGGGCGCCTTCTCCGGGAACTCCTGCTGCTGCAGCTCCTCCGGGTCCTCGTGCTTGGCCAGGAAGCTGAACGAGCGCGTGAGCTTCAGCGCGGTCTGCTTCTTGATGTGCAGCTCCTTGAGGCAATAGGCCTCGAAGGTGGCGTGGCCCCACTCTTCGTACTTGGCCTCGTCCCGGACCTGGACGAGCAGCTTGCCCAGCTCCGCCCAGGTGGACTTGAAGCGCTTGGCGGCGAGCAGGACGGTGTGGCGGAACGTCCCCGGGGGGACGCTCATGGCCTTCTTGGCGATTTCGACTTCGGCGACAGAGGCGGACATGCCTGTTGTATCGGGCACGTCCGGAGGGTGGGCAAGAAAGTCGCCCTACCCCCGCTTGCCGATATTGAACGAAAGCCCCACGGTGGCGCGCTCGCCCTCGTAGGCCTTGAAGGGCCACTTCTTCAGCTCCGCGAACAAGCACTCGTAGAGCGGCCCCTGCTTGAACTGGGGGTTGTCCACCCAGAGCTTCGCCACGCGGCCGTCGTTCCCGATGACGAACTCCATGGGGATCTTCGCGGCCAGGCCGGGCGTGCGCTCGGCCTCCTCCTTGAAGCAGCGGAAGAGCTTGGACTGGTTGCCCGCGACGACGCGGTTGATGGCGCCCTGGTCGAACTGCTGGGCCATCTCCAGGCCGTCCGGGTCCGTGGAGACGTTGCCCGTGCGCGGCGGCCGGTTGCCCACCGCGGCGCTGGCCACCGCCCCTCCGACTGTCTTCCCGCTGGCACTGCCCTGCCCCTGGGGGCGATCCGGGCGGCGCGGGTCGTTGGTCGGGTAGGCGAAGAGGTCCTCGTCGTCCGCGCGCCCCTGGGCCAGGCGGATGGTGGGCGGGTCCATGGTGATGCCGTCGCCCTCCTCGCCTTCTCCGAAGAGGCCGTACACGGCGGCGTTGCGCGCCAGGTACCAGCCGGTGACGCCCAACAGGAGCGCCACGCCCGCGGCGACGCCCGCCAGCACCTTCACGCGCTTCTGGTTGCGCGCCTGCTCGACGAGCATCGTCTGGGCGACGCGACCCTGCGCTTCGAAGCGCGCGATGTGCACCTGGAAGGCGGCGGTGTCCCGGAGGTTGCGGAACTCCCGCTCACCCGCCGGCGCCACCTGGCTGTCCGGGGTCAGCTCCCCCGTATAGAGCTTCTCCACCACCTGTGACGCGGTGATGGGCCCCAGCACCAGGTCGCCCATTCGGAAAAGCCACTGCCCATCACTGTCCACCGCGAGTTCTTGTCCGGCCAGCATTCGCGCGGGAGTATCGTGTTTCTCCCCGCTGTCTCGCAACGCCGTGGCCAGGCCCTCTTCTCGACGAATTCCCGCCGTACTGTGGACTTGGTATCGCGGTGGAAACTTCCGCGGCTTCCAACGCCAGGTGGAAGGTCCCACGGTCCAGGACGCGCTCGAAAACGCGCTCGGGCAGGTGGGAGCGCCGGCGACGGTGATGCCCTCCGGGCGCACCGACCGGGGCGTACACGCGCGGATGCAGGTCATCAGCCTGCGCCTCCCTGAGGACGTGCCGCTGGAGTCCCTGCCCGCGCGGCTTCAACCGCACCTGCCTCCGGACGTGGGGCTGTGCATCGCGAAGCGGCCACCGGGGGCCTTCCACGCGCAGTGGAGCGCGAGCGGCAAGGAGTACCGCTACCACCTGACGCTGGGCACACCGCCTGCGGAAGCATGGCGGCCGTACGCGCTGGACGTGGCGGCGGAAGAGGCGCTCCAGGCGGGGCACCGGGTGACTCCAGAGAAGTTGCAGGCGCTGCTTGCCCGCGCCGTGGGCACGCGGGACTTCACCGCGTTCCACGAGCGCTCCAGTCCCCAGAAGCCGCGCACGCTGAAATCCGCCACCCTGCGGGAGCTGGGCGGAGGGCTCTTCGAGGCGCGGCTTACGGGAGACGGCTTCGCGCGCTACCAGGTGCGGTACCTGGTGGGCAGCGCGCTGAAGGTGGCCGCGGGGCTCCTGTCCGAGGAGCAGTGGCACGCGGCGCTGGATTCGGGAGCGGCCCTGGCCGGGTTCAAGGCCCCGGCGCATGGGCTGGTGCTGTGGGAGGTCCGCTATCCTTCCGCGGTGGACCCCTTCGGGCCCGGCGAGCGCCTCCACCCGCCCGGTCTGCCCGACGCGCCACCCTTCTCGGGAGCGCCGCCGGGCTGACGTCACGCTTCAGTCCACGAAGCGCGCTTCGTACTTCGCCAGCAGATCCGAGATGGCCTCCCGGAGGTACTCGCTCTGGCGGATGCGCGTGGAGCGCGACAGCTCCTTCAGGGCATCCAGCTTCTCGCGGTTGAGACGAAAAACGACCGAGGTGAGGCGGGGATTCATGTCCAAGTGCGTGGCCTCCGACAGATACCCACACCATCTCACAATGTCGGACAATCTCAAGAAAACAACCTACGAGGCCGAACCCACCGGGATGATCCACTGCAACCCGGTGAAGAGCTCGGTGTCCGCGCGCAGTCCGGAGCCGAACCCGAAGGTGAATCCGAGCCCGCCGTACAGCGCGAAATGATCCGAGAGGGTGTGTCTGGCGCCGAACCCTATGCGAGGCCCCAGCCACGGCCCAGAAATCGGACGCACGGAAACGCCCAAATCGAAGAAGGTCCGCCACGACTCGGATCCGAAGACGCTGCGGTAGCCGGTGATCAGCGCCAGCTCCTCCCCGGGGCGGCCGGTGCTGCCGCGCGCGAGGAGGAACACCTCGTCCCCCTCATAGCCGACGGTGATCGCCGCCCCCAGATCCAGGTGCCCGGAGAGCCCGGACACGGCGGCGTCTCCGCTGATCCGTTCGGTGTACGTGGCCCCGGGTCCCACCGTGAGGATCAGCGAGCGCTGGCGCGCGTAGGGCCCGTCCTCCACGTACTCCACGGCGCCAGCGGGGGTGGCCAGGGCCAGGCCCCCCGCGATCAGGACGCCAGCGGAGAGGTTCTTCACCCCACCACCGGGAGCTTGAAGCCCTCGGCGCGCCCCTGCCCTGCCCCGGCGGCGGGGGCGATGCCGGCGGCCTCGTTGAGGCGGCCGGAGCGGAAGGGCTCCAGATCCAGGGCCACGAACTTGAAGCCCAGCGACTTGAAGGCGCCGTTGATCCGCTCGCGGATGCCGGCCTCGAAGAAGCGGGGGTACTCCTCGCTGGCCAGCTCGATGCGCGCCACGTCCTGGTGGTAGCGGACGCGGAACTGCTTGAAGTCCAGCGCGCGCAGCTCCGACTCCGCGGCGGCGATCTGCAGGAGCCGGTCGCGCGTCACGGACGTGCCGTAGGGGATGCGCGACGCCAGGCAGGCCATCTGCGGCTTGTCCCAGGTGGGCAGCCCCAGCTTGCGGCTCCACGCCCGGATCTCATCCTTGGTGAGCCCGGCTTGCGCCAGGGGGGACACCACCTGGTGCTCCTTCGCGGCCTTGTGGCCGGGGCGGTGATCCTTGAAGTCGTCCGCGTTGAAGCCGTCCAGCACCACGGACAGGCCCAGCTCCGCGCGCTTCGCCTCGCAGAGGTCGTACAGCTCCGTCTTGCAGAAGTAGCAGCGGTTGGTGGGATTGGCGGCGTAGTTGGGGTTCGCCAGCTCGTTGCTGGAGACGACGACGTGCCGGGCGCCCAGGCGGGCGGCCAGCTCACGGGCCTCCCGCTCCTCTTCCGGGGCCACGGAGGCGGACAGCGCGGTCAGCGCCAGGGCGCGCTCGCCCAGCACCTCCACCGCGACCTGGAGGACGAAGGTGGAGTCCACTCCGCCGGAGAACGCCACCAGCGCGCTGCCGTGCACGCGCAGGGCATCGCGCATCGCCTCCAGCTTGGGGCGGGACGCTTCACAGAGGGCTTCAATCCGCTCGGGGCTCAGCATGGGGGACTCCTAAAACGGAAGGGCCCCGGATTGCACGCGCATCGCGCGCGCAACCTGGAGCCCTTCGTCAGTCAGGACGACGGTGGGACCTTAGCGGGCCTTGCCCTTGGCGGCCTTCTTCTTGGCGGCCGGGGCCGGCTTGCCCACGCGGGCGGCGCGGGTGGCCGGACGCGCCTTGGCGCCCTTGGAACCCTTGTCCGCCTTGGGAGGCTTGGTGGCCTTCGCGGCAGCGACGCGCGCCGGCGGGTCCTCTTCGTCGCGGCGGGCCTTCTTCGCCGGGAGCGGGTTGGCCTTCATCTTCTTGCCGGTGATGACCTTCAGCTCGTCCGTGGACATCAGGCCCAGATCCAACAGGGCCTGGAAGATCTTCGTCCCGCCGTCCTCCACCGACTCCGAGTCGGAGTAGATGGTCACCTCGGGCGAGGTGGGCGGCTCGTACGGCTCCGTGATGCCGATGAAGTTGGGGATCTCCCCGTTGAGCGCCTTCTTGTACTTGCCGGTGGTGTCGCGCTCGATGAGCTTCTCCGTGGGGCAGTCCACGTAGACCTCCACGTACTTGCCCACCGAACGGCGCACCTCTTCACGGCTGGACTTGTAGGGGCTCACCGCGGGCACGAGCACCGCGACACCGTTGCGCGCCAGGAGGCTGGCCACGAAGCCCAGCCGGCGCACCACCGTGTTGCGCTCGTCCTTGGTGTCGCCGAGGCCGGCCCACAGGTCGTTCTGGAGTTCGCCCTCATCGAGGACCTCCACGTTGCGTCCGACCTGGCGCAGCCGGGCCGCGATGTAGGCGGCCGTCGTGGTCTTCCCGGTCCCGGACATGCCGGTCAGCCAGAGGGTGAATCCAGTGTTGGTGGCCATAAGGGTTCAAACTCCCTGCGTCCGGAGCGCTTCTTGCACGCGGCGTGGGACGCGGCAGATCCAATAGACCGCCGCTTTATAGACGAAAACCCAGTGACTTGACAATTCGGACCCACCTTTCCGCAGGTGGGGTCGCTCGCCGGGCAAGTTCCCGCCCTTACACGGGTTTTTCAAACCTGAAATCCGCCAATGCAAGCGGAACGGATTGAAAACCCCCCGCGCTCCAGAGCGACCGCGAGGCAGAGGCGGCACGGCCTCCGCGTATGGCGACCACGACGTAGGACACGCGCGGCAGCAGTGGGATTCCCGAGGGCGCGGCCTGGTGGCGATCCTCCGCGGAGAAGACGGCGGGGGCGTCCACGTGTGAATGGAAGACGCACACGACCGCCTCCTTTCGCGCGTCCGCGTCCAGGCAGACCTGGAGCCACGCCTCTGGCGCGAAGGCGTAGGCGACGCGCGGCGTAGGGGAGGTGTTGGGCAGCGGGACGACGCGCCAGCAATCGCCCTCCCCGTCCCCGCTCCGGAGGATCACGCCGCAGCCTTCCAGGGGCCACGCGGCCTCCAGGTGGCGGAGCATTTCCGCGAGGACTTCCGGTGGGGCGTCCTGGCTCAGGGCTTCGCTTCCGCGGCCGCGCAGCGCGAGCACCGGCGGAGCTCCAGGTCCGTCATCGCGCCCGGGGCGCTCAGCCACCGTCCGCCCAGCGACGTGCCCAGGCCCAGCCGCAGCCGCTGGAACACCAGCGCGCCCAGGGCGCCGAGGGCCACGCCCAGGGCTCCATCCGGCGGCGTGCCCAGGTGGCGCACCGTCTCACCGAAGCACCACACGCACCCGTCCGGGCCGCGGAAGACGACCGCGCCGCGCATGCCGTCGCCGCCGAGCGCCACCCAGGGGGCCTCGCCGCTCCAGGCCGCGGGCAGCTCCGCGAGCAGTCCGCCGCCGGGCGTGCCCACCGCGTCCCGGTTCACCTCCGGCAGCACGCGCGCCAGCACCTCCGCCACCGGCTGTCCCACGTCGCTCGCGGACGCGAGGAACCCCGGCGACCAGGGCCCCATCGTCAGCGAGCCCACACCCGACACCGGGGTGCCGCCGCCGGCCAGGTACGCGGTGGCCGTGAGGCCGGACGCGCCCAGCCCGTCCACGCGCGCGCCGCCAGCCAGCAGCGCCTCCTGCCCGCGCCCGCCCACGTCCCGCAGGAGGATCTGCCGGGAGTAGCGGAGAATCTGATCCTCGCGCAGCGCCATGACGCCCTGCCCTTTCAGCCCCCCGCCATGGCGGGGATGAGGGTGAGCCGGTCCGCGTCCTTCACCGGCGTGTCCAGGGACCTGAGCGCGCGGATGTCCTCGTCATTGAGGAAGACGTTCACGTAGCGGCGCACGGCGCCCTTGTCGTCGAAGAGGCGCGCGCCCATGCCGGGGTAGCGCGCCTCCAGGTCGCGCAGCACCTCGCCCACGGTGGCGCCGGTGGCCTGGACCTCGGGCTGGTTGCGCGTGAGCGTCCTCATCGGCGTCGGAATGCGGATCGTGGCCATCGCTCATCTCCCCCGCTTGCGGATGATCAACCGGTGCGTGCCGTCCCCTCGCGGATCCAGGGACACCACGTCGTGGCCCTCGTCCTTCGCGCTGCGGGGCACGTTCTTCAGGGGCTCGTCACCCTTGAGCAGCACCTCCAGCAGCGCGTCCGGGGGCAGCGACTCCAGCTTCAGCTTGGTGCGCACGTAGGTCATCGGACACACCTCGCGGGTGATGTCCAACGTCGCCGTCACGTCGGGCATGCGGTGTCCTCCTGGGACGAAGGGAACGGGGGCAGCGTCTGGATGGCGCACCCCGGACAGCCGGGCGCGCGCGTCACCTTCACGGTGCGCCCCTCCAGCGTCTCGCCGTCGAGCACGTGCAGCGTGGCCACTCCGCGGGGGCCCCTCGCCGCGCCCGCCAGCAGCTCCAGCGCGAGCAGCGCCTGCACCGCGCCGATGAGCCCCGCCATCGCGCCCAGGACGCCGGCCTGCGCGCAGGTGGGCACCGCGTCCGGGGGCGGCACGTCCTCGTAGAGGCAGCGCAGGCACGGACCGCCGGGGTCGATGCGCAGGGCCTGCCCCTGCATGCGCAGCACGCCGCCGTACACCAGCGGCACGCCCGTGAGCACCGCCACGTCGGACAGGAAGAACTTGGTTGCCACGCCGTCCGTGGCGTCCACCACCAGGTCGTGCTCGCGGAAGAGCGCCTCGGCGTTGTCCGCGTCCAGCCGCGCCGGCAGGGCCTCCACGCTCAAGCCGGGGAAGGCGCGCAGGAGTCCCCCGGCGGCGGACTCCGCCTTGAAGCGGCCCACGTCCCGCGTGCGGTGCCAGAGCTGCCGGGGCAGGTTCGTCACGTCCACCCGATCCGGATCCACCAGCGTCAGGTGGCCCACACCGCCCTGCGCCAGCGCGAGCGACGCCGGACAGCCCAGGCCGCCCGCCCCCACCACCAGCACCCGCGCGCGCTCGATGCGGCTGGCCTGGGGAATGCGCGCGTGGTGGTCGGTATCCGGCGAACCGTGCATGGGACTGGTGCTCCGCGAGGAACGAAACGAATATGGTGCGGCGACTCCACGTCTGGTCCGTCGGACGTCGGGACGCTCCCGAGGCCTTCCCAACCGCTGTCGCCACCGCCGCCGTCACAAGCGGCCCTCACCTGCCAGGACATATGAAAAACCTGACCGGCGCGCTCGTGTTTTCCACCCTGCTGTCCCTGGCTGTCGGCTGCCACAAGAACACCGGGGAGAGCCCCGACGCGGCCACGCAGACGGGCACCGTCCAGGAGGAGCTGAAGTCGAACCGCGAGGCCGCTCCCCCGGAGGCCACCGCCGAGGCCGGCACCAAGGACGCGAGCGCCGTGGGCTACGACTCCGGCGCCACCGACCGCCTGGCCCTGGAGGCCTGCGTGGACGGCTGGCTCAAGTCCCGCAGCCTGGACCGGTTCGGAAACGCGAAGGGCACCATGTACGCGGGCGGCACGCCCCTGTTCGACGAGCGCACGGGGCAGAGCACCGACCGCCTGGACTACATCCTCGCCCGCCAGCCCGAGGCCAAGAAGGCGTGCGTGGACGAGGGCGCGCCCAGGTAGGGCCGTCTCCTTCCGCACCCGCCAGGATGCCGGCCTGGCGGCCTGCCGGGAATTCCGCACCTGGGGTGAGGTCTCGTAAGCTGCCGCTCGAATGGACAGCGACCTCCGCCCCGGCGACGACCACCCGGCCCATGACCTGAAGGCCCGCGTCCGCGCCGTGCTGGAGCGCCGCAACCTCACGGACAACGTGTCCGCGGAGCAGGCCGCGGCCTCCTGGGAGCAGGACCGCTTCGTGGCCCGGGCCCGCGCGCTGTTCTACGCGCGGATGATGTTCCTCACGCTGGGCCTGCTCATCCTCGCCGTGCCAGCGTGGAGCGGCTACTTCGGCTTCAACGGGCCCATCTCCTTCCTGGGCTACTTCGCGATGCTCATCTACAGCGTCGCGAACCTGCTCGTCATCGACCACCCCAAGGCGGGCCGGTGGGTGACGTATCTGTCGCTGTGCTTCGACCTGCTGATCACCGTGGTGCTCATCGCCCGGCCGCAGGTGGGCGGCGGCCTTCAGAGCCCGCTGCTGGCGACGCAGCTGCTGTTCACCACCCTCTTCGCCATCCTCTTCCCCAAGCCGCTGGCCATCCTGCCGCCGCTCCTGGCGCTGCCCATCACCACGCGCCTGGACCTGCTCCTCAACCGCGCCGTGACGGCCGTGGAGCTGCTCACGCTGCTCTGGTACCTGGGGCTCAACTTCATCATCGTCTACGTGCTCGTGTACCTGAACGAGCGCGAGGCCACGGCCCACCGCGAGGTGGTGGCCCTGCAGGGCGACCTGAAGGAGCTGGCGGTGGTGGAGGAGCGCAACCGGCTGGCCCGCGAGATCCACGACGGCCTGGGCGCGTCCCTGTCCTCGATGATCATCCAGGCGGAGTACATCTTGAACCTCGCGAGCGAGGACGGGCTGCGCACGGAGATCCGCGAGATGAAGGCCACCGCGGAGGAGTCCATCGAGGAGCTGCGCCGCAACCTGCGGATGATGCGCGACGACTTCGAGCTGGCGCAGGGCCTGGAGGACTACATCAAGACGTTCCGCGACCGCACCGGACAGACCATCCGCTTCGAGCGCACCGGCCTGGCGCGCAAGCTGCCCCCGGACGCGCAGCTGGCGCTCTTCCGCATCCTCCAGGAGTGCCTGTCCAACGCCGCGAAGCACGCCGAGGCGCAGGAGGTCCAGGTGCGCCTGGACTTCAGCGCGGAGGGCGTGCACCTGGTGGTCCGCGACAACGGCAAGGGCTTTGATCCGGCCCGCACGCCGCGCGGGCATTACGGCCTGCTCAACATGCGTGAGCGGGCGATGAAGCTCGGGGGTTCCATCGTGGTGGACTCGGCGCCCGGCGCCGGGGCCCAGGTGGCCTTCTCCCTTCCCTGCCTTTCCGCCTGACAACACGCACCGGAGATCCGCCCCGTGGACCCGACTTCCAGCGCCGCCCCCCTCCCCATCCGCGTGTTCGTCGTGGAGGATCAGACCAAGATCCTGAAGAACCAGCTGCGCCTCTTCGAAGGCCACCCGGACATCGACATCGTGGGCACCGCGCTGTCGGGCGAGGCCGCGCTGGCGGAGGTCGAGCGCGAGCAGCCGGACGTGCTGCTCCTGGACCTGGGGCTGCCGCGCATGAGCGGCATCGACGTCACGCGCGAGGTGAAGGCGCGCTTCCCGAAGGTGGAGATCCTGATCTTCACCATCTTCGACGAGGAGGACAAAGTCCTGGAGGCGGTGAAGGCGGGCGCGTCCGGCTACCTGCTCAAGGGCGCCACGGTGGACAAGATCGTGGAGGCCATCAAGGAGGTGCGCGCGGGCGGCACGGTCATCCAGCCGAACCTCGCGCGGCGCCTCTTGCGCCACTTCCGCGTGGAGCCGGACACCGCGCCCGTGCCTACGGAGCCGCTGGCCGTGGCCCCGTCCGCCGCGGAGCCCGTGGCCCCGCCGCCCCCCGCGCCCTCGGGGGAGGAGGCGTCCTCGCAGGAGCCGCTGCTCAAGCCGCTGTCGGACCGCGAGCGGGAGATCCTCCAGCTCATCGCCAAGGGCGTGTCCAACAGCGAGGCGGCCCGGCTGCTGTCGCTGTCGAAGGCGACCATCCGCACGCACCTGGAGCACATCTACCGGAAGCTCGAGGTGACGAACCGCGTGGAGGCCGTCACCGAGGGCATCCGAAAGGGCCTCATCTCCGTCTAGTAGACGGCCCCTGATGGGTCGCGCCGGTTCTTTTCACGGACGACGCGGTGCGTGGCCTCTACAGTGGGGAGTCTTCGTTCCCCACTGACAGGAGCCCCACCATGGACGTCCGCGCCGCCGTCGCCTTCGAGGCCGGCAAGCCCCTGAGCATCGAAACCGTGCACCTGGAAGGCCCCAAGGCGGGCGAGGTGCTCATCGAGCTGAAGGCCACCGGCCTGTGCCACACCGACGAGTTCACCCGCTCCGGCGCGGACCCGGAGGGGCTGTTCCCCGCCATCTTCGGCCACGAGGGCGCGGGCATCGTCGTGGACGTGGGCCCTGGGGTCACCAGCGTGAAGAAGGGCGACCACGTCATCCCGCTCTACACGCCGGAGTGCCGCGGCTGTAAGTCGTGCCTGTCCCAGAAGACGAACCTGTGCACGGCCATCCGCGCCACGCAGGGCAAGGGCCTGATGCCGGATGGCACCAGCCGCTTCCGCCTGGGCAAGCAGATGATCCACCACTACATGGGCTGCTCCACGTTCGCGAACTACACGGTGCTGCCGGAGATCGCCGTGGCGAAGATCCGCGAGGACGCCCCCTTCGACAAGGTCTGCTACATCGGCTGCGGCGTCACCACGGGCGTGGGCGCCGTCGTCTACACCGCGAAGGTGGAGGCCGGCGCGAAGGTCGTCGTCTTCGGCCTGGGCGGCATCGGCCTCAACGTCGTGCAGGCCGCGCGCATGGTCGGCGCGGACATGATCGTCGGCGTGGACCTGAACCCCGCGCGCAAGGAGATCGCGGAGAAGTTCGGGATGACGCACTTCGTGAACCCGAAGGAGGTGGAAGGCGACCTCGTGCCCTACCTGGTGAACCTCACCGGCGGCGGCGCGGACTACTCCTTTGAGTGCATCGGCAACGTGAAGACGATGCGCCAGGCCCTGGAGTGCTGCCACCGCGGCTGGGGCGAGAGCATCATCATCGGCGTGGCCGGCGCGGGTCAGGAGATCAGCACCCGGCCGTTCCAGCTCGTCACGGGCCGCGTGTGGAAGGGCAGCGCGTTCGGCGGCGCCCGCGGCCGCACGGACGTGCCGAAGATCGTGGACTGGTACATGGACGGGAAGATCCAGGTCGACCCGCTCATCACCCACACGCTGAAGCTGGAGGAGATCAACCACGGCTTCGACCTGATGCACGAGGGGAAGTCCATCCGCAGCGTGGTGAAGTACGCATGAGCGCCGGGGCTCCCACGCTCGTCAGCGAGCACGCGTGCTTCGGGGGGACCCAGTCCTTCTGGAAGCACCCGTCCGAGGCCTGCGGCGGTGAGATGCGCTTCAGCGTCTTCACCCCGCCCCAGGCGAAGCACGGCAAGGTGCCCGTCCTGTACTACCTGGCGGGCCTCACCTGCACGGAGGAGACCTTCCCTACCAAGGGCGGCGCGCAGCGCGTGGCGGCCGAACTGGGGCTGATGCTCGTGGCCCCGGACACCAGCCCCCGTGGCGCGGGCATCCCGGGCGAGGACGCGGACTGGGACTTCGGCACCGGCGCGGGCTTCTACCTGGACGCCACCCAGGAGCCGTGGAGGGCGCGCTACCGCATGGGCACGTACATCACGAAGGAGCTGCCCGGCATCATCGGGGCGCACTTTCCCTCGCGCATGGACCGCGAGGGCATCTTCGGGCACTCCATGGGCGGGCACGGCGCGCTGGTCATCGCGCTGCGCAACCCGGGCCGGTACAGGTCCGTGTCCGCGTTCGCGCCCATCGGGGCTCCCATCCGCAGCCCCTGGGGCAAGAAGGCCTTTGGCGGCTACCTGGGGCCGGAGGAGCAGACGTGGCGTGAGTACGACGCCACGGAGCTCTTGAAGGCCGGCCGGCGCGTGCCGGCGCTGCTCGTGGACCAGGGGACGAAGGACAAGTTCCTGCCGGATCAGCTGCACCCGCACTTCCTCAAGGAAGCCTGCGAGGCGGCGGGCCAGCCCCTCACCCTGCGGATGCAGGAGGGCTACGACCACGGCTACTACTTCATCTCCACGTTCATGGAAGACCACCTGCGCCACCATGGCGCGGCGCTGAACGCGGGCTGACCGGCGGCCCGGGCGCTCATGCCCCCTCAATCCCCTTCCCTCCCCGGCCCGAAACGTGGGAGGCGTGGGGCATGAGCGCCTCCTTCAAGTCCCTGGGCCTGTCCCCCGAAACGCTGGGCGCCGTGAAGCGCGCCCGCTTCGGTGCCCCCACGCCCATCCAGGCGCAGGCCATTCCGCCCGCGCTCGCGGGCCGCGACGTCATCGGCTGCGCGGCCACCGGCACCGGCAAGACGGCTGCCTACCTGCTCCCCATGGTCGAACGCTTCGCGGGCGAGCGCGGCACACGGGGCCTCGTCCTCGCCCCCACGCGGGAGCTGGCGCAGCAGGTGGCGGAGCAGGCCCGCTTCTTCGGCGAGCCCCTGGGCGTCATGCCCACGCTCATCGTCGGCGGCGAGGACATGAACGCGCAGGTGGAGGCACTGAAGCAGCGCCCCACCCTCATCATCGCCACGCCGGGCCGGCTCGTGGACCTGCTGGGCGTGAAGGCCGTCAACCTGTCGCGCATCCAGACCCTGGTGCTGGATGAGGCGGACCGGATGCTCGACATGGGCTTCCTGCCTCAAATCAACCAGGTGCTCCACGCGCTGCCCCGCGAGCGCCAGACGCTGCTGTTCTCCGCCACCCTGGGCGCGGACGTGACGCGCTTCGGACAGCGCGCCCTGCACAAGCCCGTGCGCGTGGAGGTCACCCCCAGCGGCACGCCCGCGCCCCGCGCGGAGCAGCACCTCTACATCGTGAAGCCCGAGGAGAAGTGGCCCCTGCTCCTCACGCTGCTCTCCCAGGACCAGGCCAGCGCGCTCGTGTTCGTGCGCACCCAGCAGCGCGCGGACAAGATGAAGGAATTGCTCTCCGCCGCGGGCCACAAGGCCGCCGCCCTGCACGCGGGCCGCACGCAGGCGCAGCGGCGTCAGGCATTGGAGGGCTTCCGCCGGGGGCAGTACCGCTGCCTCGTGGCCACCGACCTCGCGGCGCGCGGGCTGGACGTGGATGACATTGGCCACGTCATCAGCCTGGACGTGCCGCACGGGCCGGAGGACTACGTGCACCGCATCGGCCGCACGGCTCGCGCGGCGGCCAGCGGACGGGCGTCGCTGTTCGCGTTGGAGATGGAGCGGCGCACGCTCCAGGACATCGAGCGCATCATCCGCCAGGAGCTCCCGCGCACGGAGGTGCCGCGCACGGACCCCATCTTCAAGCGGGAGCTGGAGACATTCCTGGCGAAGCAGCGCGACCCGGGGCCGCCCCAGGCCGACCATGGCCGGTCCTCCCGGCCTCAGGGGGCCGCGCCCGGGCGGCATGCCCGGACGCATGGCAAGGGCCGCCCGAAGGGGCCCGCCAGCGGTCAGTGATCGTGGTCGTCGCCGGGGCCGTGCACGTGGCCGTGCTCGAGTTCCTCGGGCGTGGCGGCGCGCACTTCCTTGATGGTGACGTCGAAGTGCAGCTCCTTGCCGGCGAACGGGTGGTTGAAGTCCACCAGCACCGTGTCCTTGCGGACCTCCTTCACCAGGAAGTCGACCTCGTCGCCCTCCGGATCCGTGGCGCTCAGGATGCCGCCGGCCTTGATCTCCAGGTCGTCGGGGAACTCGGAACGGGGGACCTCCTCGACGCCCTCGGGGTCGTAGTCGCCGTAGCCGTCCGCCGCGGAGACGACGGTCTTCAGGGACTCGCCCGCGGACTTGCCCTCCAGGGCCTTCTCCAGGCCGGGGACGATCTCCTCGTAGCCGTGCAGGTAGACGAGCGGATCGCCTGCCTCGCTCTCGTCCACGATCTTCCCGTCACCGAGGTGCAGTTTGTAGTCAATGGCGACAACGCTGTCCTTGCCGATTTTCATGGGGCCCTCATAGCGCATTCAGTCATGTCGCGGTGGAAGGATGATGCTCACCGTTACCGCGTGCACAGGGACGTCCTACCAACGCATCCTCAGCTCGAAGCGCCCGTGACCGTCGTCGGACTCCAGCACCGCGCTGGGGCTGGCGGCTCCGGACTGGCGCAGCGCCTCTTCGCAACACCCCGCCGCGGCCTCCGCCGGGAAGGGATAGCCCTGGAACGTCACCCGCCAGTCCCGGGGCGAAAGCTCCGTGGAGGTGATCTCCACCGGCTCCATCACCGAGCGGAAGCTCAGCGCCACCCGCTTCATCGCGCGGTCCGGGCCCGCGACCTTCAGGGCCACGTTCACCACCTTGCCCACCAGCGTCTCGAAATAGCCGCGCACCAGGTCCCGCCCCATCTGCCGCAGGGCCTCCTCCCGGGGCCGGCCGGCGTAGGCGGCCTGGAGCACCAGGTTCTGGCAGCGCAGGAAGACCGACGCCGGATAGGAGGCCCGGGGCCGGTCCGGGTCGTACCCCGCCGCGGCCATGCGCTCGCGCAAGGCGTTGTCCAACCGCACGCAGCGCAGGAGCGATTCGAACAGCGTCGACTGGATGACGACCTCGGCCGGGGACATGGACGCTCTTATTGGGGAAACGCGTTGAAACCGGGAAGACGCGCGACACTATCCTTTCGGGTCCGGGATGCGAGCCTCCTGGCGACATCACGTTCAGGACTCGTGGTTTCAAGGCCTTGGAGCGCTCGGGGAGGCAATCGCCCGCCCCTGGAAACGATTTCCGGGCAGGGCCGTCCGTGAACCAGACGATGGATGGCTTCACGGACGAAGCACTCATGGACCAGTTCTGTCAGGGAGAGCCGCTGGCGTTCGAGGCGCTGTTCGCCCGGCATGCCGGACGTGTGCACGGCTTCCTTGCCCGCATGGTGAGGGACGGGCCGCTGGCGGAGGACCTGCTGCAGACGACCTTCCTGTCCGTCATCCGAGCCCGGGGCCGCTACGAGCGGGGCACGCGCTTCACCCCCTGGCTGCTCACCATCGCGGCGAACGCGGCCCGGGACGCGCTGCGGCATCAGCAGCACGTGGACGCGCACGCGCACGCGCCGCCGGACGGCCCCACGTCCGCGCCCGCGCCGGATGGTGACCCGGCCATGCGCCGGCGCATCGAGGACGCGCTCCAGCAATTGCCCGTGGAGCAGCGCGAGGCGGTGGTGCTGAGCAAGCTGGAGGGGTGGTCCTTCGAGGAGATCGCCGAGATGCGCGGCATCCGCGCGGGCGCGGCCCGGCTGCGGGCGCACCGGGGTTACGAGAAGCTGCGCGAGCTCCTGGGCGGCCTGGAGGAGATGGCATGAGCCCTCCGTCCAACCCGTGGGGGCCGCCCCGACTGGATCCGAAGGCGATGGAGCGCGCGCTGGCAGCATCGCGCGCGGAGCTGGCGCTGAAGCAGCCGGTGCGGCGCTGGCGTTCGCAGGCGCTGGGGCTGTTCGCGGCGTCGGCGGGCCTGGCGCTCGCGGTGATGGGCGTCCTGCTGGCGCTGGGGCGCACCACGGGCGCGATGCTGATGGGCCGCGCGCCCCTGCTGGCGATGCTCCTGTCCACGAGCGCGGTGTGCGCCTGGGGGGCGATTGCGCCTCGACGGCGCGGGCTGCGTCAGGTGGGCGTGGGCATGGCGATGGTGGCCGCCATGCTGCTGGTGCTGATGCGGGCAGCCCCGAGGGAGCCCTCCTCGCTTCCAGAGTGGGTGTGCACGGTGAGCCATCTGGCATTGGCGCTGGTGCCCCTGGTGGTGGCGCTGGTGGGGCTGCGGTCGGCGGCGTTCGACCCGCTGCGCGCGGCGGTGGCGGGGTTGTCGGTGGGGACGGTGGGGGCGTTCGTGGGCGAGCTGGCGTGTGAGCAGGGCCCCGGACACGTGGCCACGTATCACCTGGGGGCGTGGGCACTCGTGGTGCTCACGACCTGGGCGCTGTCCAAACGCATCCAACCCCGGACCTACGCACCATGATGCACGACCCCTCGCTCATCTTGACGGAAGACGTGGACGGCGCACCGGTGCGCATGGGCACGGCGGTGATGATCGTCCGCACCGAGCCGGACGACGCCGTGTCGGAGCGCTTCCTGGGCCGCGTGGGCGTCGTCGTGGCGCTGGTGTTCGACGATCCGCCCCGGCAGTACCCGGGCGACCCGCTCATCCAGGTGCGCGTGGACGGCGTGGGCGAAGACCTGTTCTTCGCCCGGGAGCTCGTCGCGGCGCCCCAGGGTCACTTCGTCGCGTTCGGGTCGTCGAGCTCCGGGTAGTGGCGGAAGATGCCCTGCTTGTTGAAGGGCTGCGCGCGGGGGGACTTCTTGTACGCGGCGATGCGGGGGCGCTCCGCGATGCGCTGGCGCAGGGCCATCACGCCAGGGACCTCAGGGGCGATGCGGCGCATGGCATTGGGAAAGGCATACAGCAGGCCTTCCACCAACTGGTACAGCGCCAGCTCCGGATAGGAGAAGTCGCGCCCCAGGAGGTACTTGCCACCGCCCTGCGTGTTCGCCTTCAAGACGCGCTCGAAGTAGCCCAGGAACTTCGGGATGCGCTGGGTGTGGAAGTCCTCGGCGCGGTGCTTCGCGGCGTCCTTCTGCTCGTCGTAGTACTTCATCACGGCGAGCGGGTGATGCGTGTCATGCGCTTCCGCGACCGCGTCCGCGACGGTGAGCTGGAATTGACGGGCGTGGAGGCGCGATGCCTCGTCCGCGGGGACCAGGCCGAAGCGCTCCCCCAGGTACGAACAGATGTTCGCGGCCTGGGAGAAGACGACGTCGCCCACCTTGAGCACGGGCGGGGCGTACGCGGGCACGGGGCCCTTGCCGATCATGGCGGATACGGCCTTGGCTCCGCCGCCCTGGGATTCGGGCTGGAGGCCCACGTCCACCCAGTCCACGCCCGCCTCCTCCAGCACCAGTCGCACGAACTCGCCGCGGCCGGGGATGCCGGGCCAGTAGTACAGCTCGAACTTCGCGTCGCTCATCGCCGTCACCTCGCGTGATGGGAACCGGCGCGCATCCTGTGCTCGCGGGATGCGCAATCCGGAAACCCATCCGCGGGGAGGATTCACTCCCCCACAGTTCAGTGCGTGCCGCTGGTGAACTTCAGACCAATGATTGCGACGATCATCAACGTCAGGAAGAACAGGCGCGCGGGCGTGGCGGGCTCATGGAAGAGCACCATGCCCGCGATCGCCGCGCCGGCCGCGCCGATGCCCACCCAGACCGCATAGGCCGTACCGATGGGCAGCTGCTTCACCGCGAGGGACAGCAGGCCCATGCTCGCGATGATGGCCGAAGCCGTGAGCACACTGGGCAGCGGCCGGGTGAAGCCCTGGGTGTACTTGAGGCCCAGCGTCCAGGCGACTTCCAGCAGGCCAGCGATGATGAGGAGGATCCACGACGACGACATGGCGCACGACTCCCGTGAAGGCGTCGTCTTGTCGTGACCGGGTACGGCGCACCTCGTCCGGGCTCGGAGGCCCCACACCGGGGACTCCACACGCGAGGCGCAAGCTAATCGGGATGGGCGCTTCCCGCCACTGCTCTCATCGCAGCCAGCGCCCGCCTACGGGATTGCAGACTATCCCAGATTCGCTTATTGAACGAGTTTAAGCAGAAATTCAGGAAAGGACGTTCAATGCAAGCCAAGCATTTCGCCGTGGTCGCAGGCGTGTCGCTGTTCGCGTTCGGGCTGGTCGCGGAGGCGGCGGAGATCTTCCGCAACACCGGAACGCTCACCGGCTGGAACGCCATCAACCGGGAGCACAACGGGTCCGTGAACGAGGTGACCAACGTCACCTACGAGGGCCCCACCGCCATCAAGGTCACGCAGATCTACGACCCGAACTACACGGGCCGGTACCACTCCGAAGTCGTGAAGAACAACGTGTACCGCCGGGGCGACACGGGCTTCTATGGCTTCGCGTTCCGCCTGCAGCAGGACTGGCAGTTCCAACCCCAGTCCTACAACATCGCGCAGTTCATCGCGGACTTCTCCGACACCGGCTGCGACGACTACATGCCGTCCACCATGGTGTGGCTGTCCGGCAACCAGCTGATGACCCGCGTGAAGCAGGGCACGGTCTGCGCCCAGAAGACCGTCACCTTCCCCAACCTGGCCACCGTCAGCGCCGGGGAATGGCACAAGGTCATCCTCCAGGTGAAGTGGGCCAGCGACAGCACCGGCTACATCAAGCTCTGGTTCGACGGCGTGAAGGTCCTGGAGCAGTTCAACCTGGCGACCACCGTCGCTGACGACCGTTCCTTCCAGTTCCGCGTGGGCCTCTACGCCAACGGCTGGCACGACAGCGGTTACATGCAGGGCTCCCAGCCCAACCGCAGCATCTGGTTCGACGAAATCGCCGCCGGCACGACGTTCGCCGACGCCGACCCTGCGCAGTGGTAGTCCCGGTGGGCGCGGCGAGGTCCTCCCCCCGCCGCGCCGCCAACTTCACGGCAGCTGCGTCTGGAACGCGCTCCAGCGCGTGTGGATCCACTGCCGCAGGTACTCCACCTCTTCCGCGTGCGTCTTGAAGTCCTGGCGCAGGTGCCAGTCCGGGAAGTTGCCGTATCCCTCCTCGTCCGGCTTCGCGAAGTCGCGGTACTGCTGCCCCCACTGCGCCTCGTCGCGCTGCGCGTTGGGCCCCAGATCCTTCACGTAGCCGTCGATCAGCGCCTGCACCGCGGCCTCGCTCAGCTCGTTCTTCAGGGCCTGGCGGTAGCGCTCCCGCATGGGGCCCGCGATGCCGGGCTCCGCCAGCATCTTCTTGAACAGCACGTTGTCGGACGCATACGTGGGCCGCGCCGTGGGGCTGGTGCGCGTGGTGTCGAAGTTCTGTCCGAAGCTCGCGTCCAGGTCCCACGGGATGTAGCGCCAGGGTCCGCCCGCCTTCGGGTCATACGCGTGATAGGCGTTCTTCCCCTGCGAGTCATTGCCCTGGATGAGCGTATTGAAGATCCACCAGTCCTCATAGTCCCGCGCCTTCAGCTTCGTGCCGAACTGCTGGCGGAAGGTGTCCGCGTTGGAGTCCGCCGCCCACGCGACAAAGGCATCCAGTGTGTCGAAGGCATGGGGCTGGTTCTCCTCGGGCGTGCCCTCGGCCTTCTCGAAGCCGACGTGGAGGTGCTCCTTCGGCTGTCCATTGCTCTTCAGGCGGGAGAAGTTGGCGCCCGCGTCCACGGCCTTGAACAGGTCCGAGTCCTTGTCGATGCCGTTCTCCTCCATCAGCCGCTTGTCGATGTGCTCCGCCGCCGTGTAGAGGCCGCGGTACTTGTTGTTCGCGTACACCACCACGCTGAAGGTGCGGATGCGCGCGGCGTCCGGGGACAGCCGGTGCCACAGGTCGAACGCCAGCCGCGAACGCATGTAGGAGTTGTCATTGAACGTGGAGATGAGCACCACGCGCTTGCGGTCCTTGAAGCCGTCACCGAAGACGGGCTCGGAGAACGGGTCGGCGTCCGCGAACTTGAGCGTCAGGCTGCGCTTGGGGAACACACTGGAGGTGGCGCCCCGGTACTTCGCCTCGATGGTGTAGCGGTGGCCCCGGTACACCACCGCCGCGGGCCGATAATCACCCGCCGTCAGGCCCACGTCCGGATTGAAGAACAGGTGCACCACGGGCAGCCCGTACTCCTCCGTGTAGGCCACGGGGTCGACGATGTCGACCTTGCCCGGCGCGTTGTCGTTGTTGGCCACGCCCACCTTGAGCGTGCCCGTCTCGCCGGTGGTGCGCTCCTCCAGCGTGAGCATCCACACCGCGCCCTGACTGAGGGATGGCGTCCAGCGCAGCGTGGCGGTGGACGCGTCGAACGTGGCGCCTGGCGGCAGGTTCCTCACCCCGAAGCGCAGCCCGGGCTCCGCGAGCCCCGTCGCGCACTTCACCTGCGCGGTGAAGGCCTCCCCCTCCAGCACCCAGCGCGTGCCGCCCGCCGTGGGCGCGCAGGCCTGCGGCGCCGTCCCCGCGTCCGGTGAACCCGCGTCCGGCGTCCCGGAGCCCGCGTCGGACGGCCCGTCCGTCCCCGCATCCGGGGAAGGCTGCGCGCCTCCATCCACCGGGCCCGCGTCGGAGCTCGCACCCGAAGGCGCTTCGGGCATGGGGGCCTCGGAGTGCTCCCCGCTGCCACACGCCACCAGGGCAAGGCACGCCAGCCCCGTCAGTCCCCGCGTCCACCCTCTGCTTGCTCGCACCGAGAATCATCCTCCTTGGCCCACGGCCGCAGCAGACCGTGGAGGCAAGGGGTAGGCATCGCACCGGGGTCCCGACACCCGTGCTCCGGGGAGGTGTCCCACGCCCGACAACGCCAATGTCAGTACGTCGCGATCAGCCCCACGTGGAGGCTGGAGTACGTCTCCTCGGCCACACCGCCGTTGTTCCACCCGGTGCGCGTGCCGGCTCCGGAGAAGGTGTCGCGGAAGTGCGCCAGCCTCCAGGCCACGTCGTAGCCGAACGGCCCCCAGATGTCCCCGGTGACGCCCAGCTCCGCGGTCCAGCCGAAGCTGGACACGGACGTGCCGTAGTCGGTGACCTCCTGCGCGCGCCGGCCCCCGTCCGCGTCCGGCGAGTGCCCCGGCTTGGGCGAGAACAGGAGCCCTCCCGACGCGTCCAGGCGCACGGAGCTGAACAGCGGCACGGTCAGGTCCAGCGCCACGGACGGGAACACGCGGTGCGTGCCGGTCAATGGGTTGTCCGTGGACTCCTCCACGTCGAACGCGCGCGTCTGGATGCCCGCGCGCGCGCCCACGTAGCCCTGCTGCGGCCGCGTCGTGCCGAAGCGGAAGTAGTACCGGTACATCGCCTGCGCGGTGAAGGCCGTGTCGGTGGCGGACACCTCGCGCACCGGCGTCTTGCCCCCATCCCCGGTGAGCGTCACATCGGAGCTGGAGAAGCCCCGCTGCACGCCCAGCTTGAGCCCCAGCCCGCGCAACACCGACTGGGGCTCGCGCGCCAGGGGCAGCACCTCCGCCTCCAGCGCCAGCCCGAGGTACGGATAGGACGAGGAGAAGTCCACCGTGTCCCCGAGCTGATCCTCCTCCGGCAACCGGTCGTACGCGCCACAGCTGTCCACGCCGGGCCGCGCGCAGTAGCGGCGCCACGTCGCGGTGAGGGACAGGTTGAGCCGCACCCAGGTGGGCGCGCCCACCTCCAGCGCCGTCTTCCCATGCGCATCGCGCGACGGCGCGGCGCCCAGCCGCAGCGACAGCCATGCGGGGGACTCCCGCGTGCCGTGGAAGGCCGACGGCGTCAGGGCGTCGGAGGCCGCCGCGGCCGGAGCCGCCAGGGCTCCAGCGAGGGCCAGCGTCCACAACAGGCCCGAGGGGACCCTCGCGCTTCGGGTGGTCGTCATGCGCGGGTCAGGTTCACCCAGCGCCGGGGCGAAGTCCAGACTCGGAGATCAGGCGTTCATCACGTGACCCACGCTCGCCGTGGAGGACACTGGCGCGGGCTGTGGAGTGAGCGAAGGCGAGGGCTCCTGGGCCCCCACGGGAGCCGGCTGCGGCTCCTGCGCACGACCCAGGAAGTCACGCCGGTAGATGCGCACCATGGCCATGAAGATGGAAGCGATGAGCGGCCCCACCAGCAGGCCCATCATCCCGAACACCGCCAGCCCGCCGAACATGGACAGGAAGACGAGCAGCGGGTGCAGCGCCATGCGCGAGCCGCACAGCCGCGGGCGGATGACGTTGTCGATGGTGCCCACCAGGAACGTGCCCCACGCGAGCAGGAACACGCCCTCGCTCCACCGGCTCCCCGCGATGAGCGCCACGCCAATGGGCCCCCACACCAGCGCGGTGCCGCCCACCGGCACCAGCGCCACCAGCACCATGGCCGCGCCCCACACCCCGGCGTGCGGCACGCCCGCGATGAGCAGCCCCACGAAGCCCACCGCTCCCTGCACCAGCGCGGTGACGGTGTTGCCGTAGATGATGGCGTACGCGACGTCCGTGAACTCGTGGGAGAAGGCGTCGAAGTAGCGGCGCTCCAGCGGGATGAGCCGCGCCACCTCCCCCACCAGGCGACGGCCGTCCAGGAAGAAGTAGTACATGGCCACCGTCATCAGGAACATGTTGACGACCAGCTCCGTGCCGGCCCCCACCAGGTCCGCGAGCAGCCCCGCGCCGCCTGACACCGCCGTCATCAGCAGGCGCTCCGTCTCCGAGCTCTCCGGATCGAAGCGCACGTAGCGGGCGATGCCCCGGGGCAGGCTGTTGAGGAAGTGGTGACGCAGGTCCACCTGATCCAACAGGTCCTGCGCCTGGCCCACGAACTGGAGCACCTCGCGGACCACCATCCAGCCCACCAGCGCCAGCGGAGCCAGGATGAGCAGGAACACCGCGAGGGTGGACAGTCCCGCCGTCAAGGACTTGCGGCCCTGGAGCCGCCGGTCCAAGGAGTCCTGGATGGGCATGAACAGGACGACCAGGAAGCCGCCCAGCAGCACCGGCATCAGGAACGGCAGCAAGATGCGTGAAAAAAGAATCAGCGCGAGCGCGAACAGCCCCGCGAAGATGAAATTGGACCACCGCTTCGAGTCGCCCACCGTCACCGCCCCACCCCGTCCCCAGACCTGCTGCACGCAACGTAGGAACGGCATTTCCCGCCCGGAAGCCCGTCCCTCCCTCACCCAAGAGCCATCCATGACTTCTGGACGTTTCGCTCCCCTGTCGGCCGTCGCCACGGTCGTGCTGTCCGGCACCTTCCTGATGCTCGCTCCCGCCGCCTGTCATGGAGGAGGGCCCCTGGACTGCGGGGACACCTGCGCGCCCGTGGAGGGCACCTACCCGCTCTTCTTCCAGGACGACGCGGGCGTGCCCCCCGAGTGCGCGAACCTGGACGTGCAGCTCATAGCCGACGGCGAGCGGCTGTCCATCCAGCGCGCCGACGGCGGCGGCGTCCTCACGGGCACACTGACGGGGGTGGAGCTGACGGGCCGGGTGCACGCGTCCGGCGCGGTGGTCCTGAACGGCGGGCCGCTGCCCAGCAGCGACGGCGGGGTGAACACCTTCTTCAGCGTCAACGCGATCTTCACCGCGGGCCCCGACGACGGCGGAAGCCTGTCCGGGACCTTCAGCGGTGACTTCTCGCGCAACCAGGGCAGCAGCACCCTGGGATGCATCGTGACGCGCCAATTCACGGCGACCCGGCAGTGAAGCCAGGGCCGCCGGGAGCGGCGCCAGGGGCGGAAGAACTACTTCTTCTTGCCTTCGGCGGCGGCGGCCTTGGCGGCTTCCTTCTGCTTCTTGATCCGCTTCTTCCAGTGCTGGCGGATCTTCATCTGCACGCGGCGGTGCTTGCTCTTGCTGTTGGCCATGTGGGTGGCTCCTGGTCTCCGGAATGGAGCAAAGGGGGGCTTACCTATCAGAAGCCTACGGGCTCCCGGAAGAGGAACCCTCGGGGTCCTCCGGGGCAGGCGCCGCGGGCTCTTCCGGCGCGGGCCCTGGCGCCCCGTCCGGCGGGGGCTCATTGGGGGCCGGACGGGTCGGGAAGGGAATGCCCTCCGCGCTGCGCACCTGGGTGGGCAGGGCGCTGCCCAGCGTCACGTCGCCCTCGCGGTCCTCGTCGCTGGGGCGCTCCCTGGAGGCCGGCACGCTCGTCTGGTGGGGGCGCTTCTTCACCGAGGCGAAGATGGGGCGGCAGGCGTCCACGAAGCGGCGCACCTCGTCCAGGGGCAGCGCCGGGGAGTAGTTGTCGTTCACCCCCGTCATGGGCTCCGCCATGCACATGGCGTTGAGGATGGCCTCCTCCGTGCACTCCATCACCGCCTCGTAGAGAGGGTCCAGGCGCTGATCCAGGAGGATCTTCATCTTGTAGACCATCTTCTGGGTGCGCCTGGGGATGATGTTCGCGGTGGAGAAGCCCACCACGATTTCGCCGGAGCCGTGCGCCGCGTAGCTGCCCACCCGGCCGATGCCCAGGCCCACGCGCTTGCAGAGGCGGTTGATCTGATGGCTCAAGAGGGGCGCGTCCGTGGCGACCACGGCGATGATGGAGCCATAGGACTTGCCGCGGTGGGGGGTGTTCTTGAACTTCTCCACCAGCACCTCGCCCACCGGCAGGCCGCCCACGCGCAGGTTGTGCATCTTCCCGAAGTTGGACATGACGAGCACGCCCAGCGTGTAGCCGCCCAGCACCTCCGGCAGCTTGCGCGACGACGTGCCGATGCCGCCCTTGAAGTCGCACGTCACCATGCCGGTGCCGCCGCCGACGTTGCCCTCCTGCACCGGGCCGGACTTCGCGTTGTTGATGGCGGCGAAGACGTGCTCCTGGCGCACGTGGCGGCCGGAGATGTCGTTGAGCCACGAGTCGTCGCACTCGCCCACCACGGGGATGATGACGTCGTGCTCGTCGCCGATGCCCGGGTAGCGCTGGACGAGGTAGTTGGCCACGCCGTCGGACACGGCGCCCACGGCCATGGTGTTGGTGAGGAGGATGGGCGTTTCGATGAGGCCCCACTCCATGAGCTGCGTCATGCCGGAGACCTCGCCCGCGCCGTTGAGCACGAAGCCGCCTCCGCTCATGCGTTCCATGAAGATGTTGCCCAGGTTGGGCAGGATGGCCGTGACGCCCGTGCGCACCGGACCGAAGCCGGGCCGTAAGGGCCCGGAGCCTTCGATGATCGTGGTGTGCCCCACCAGCACGCCTTCCACGTCGGTGATGGCGTTGTACTTCCCCGGCTTGAAGCGCCCCAGCGGCAGCCCCAGCTCCCGCGCCCGGACCCTCGGCCCACTCTCTTCCGGTATCCGCACCATGGCGGCGACCGTACCCGACAATCCCCGACCGTCAACCCCGGTTCCCTACCAACTGTCACACGGGCTCAGCCGCGCGGCGGCACCTTGAGTCCCTCCACGAGCAGCCGCGTCTGCACGCGGGCGAGCGCCTCCGCGGCCTCCACGCCCCGGAGCGACTCGTCCAGTTGCCGGTCCACGAACAGCGAGGCGAGCCCGTGCACGAGTGACCACGCGGTGAGCGTGAGGGGCCGCGACTCCCCCGCGCGCAGGAGGCCCGCCGCCTGTCCGGCCTCGATGGTGTCCACCAGCAGCCTGAAGGCGTCCGCCTCCCCCTCCACCATCTGCGGCGGTGAGCGCGGCCGGGTGAAGTGCGGCCCGAACATCACCCGGAAGTGCGGCGGGTGGCGCACGGCGAACAGCACGTAGGCCACGCCCGCCTCGTGCAGCCGCTCCAGGGGACTGGCGTGGGGGGCCATGCGCTCGCGCATCTCGCGGGCCATGGCGCGGAAGCCCTCGTGCGCCACCGCCTCCAAGAGCGCCTCCTTGTCCGCGAAGTGCCGGTAGGGCGCCGCGTGGGTGACACCGGCCCGCCGGGCCACCTCCCGCAGCGTCAGCGCGCTGAAGCCCTCCTCGGCGATGAGCCCCACCGCCGCGTCCACCAGCGCCTGCCGCAGGTCCCCGTGGTGGTAGCGCTCCCGGTCGGCCGGGGCCTCCTCCTGCTTCCGCTTGCCCTTCGTCGCCACCGTCCGTGCCTTTCCCTCAAGTGTCCAGCACCGCACGCGGAACCTACCCTTCCGCCGCGCGAAGTTGCCAGCGTCAACATCAATGTTGACACTGGAAACATGAGATGTTTACAGTGTCTATAAGATGGGCGGCGCGGGGGGCTCCCGCGCCGTGACGCCGCACACGGAGAGGAAGCCGTCATGACGACCGCGATGAAGCAGACGATGTCCACCTCCGCGCCGGGCTGGCTGCGGGCCTTCCGCGCGCTTCCCCGCCAGCACGGGTTCGAGCGGCTGCGAGTGGAGGGCCAGGTGCCGGAAGGGCTGCGGGGCTCGCTGTACCGGGTGGGGCCGTGGACGTTCGACGTGCACGGCCGCCAGTACCAGCACTGGTTCGACGGGGACGGCGGGATGCTGGGCGTGCGCTTCGGCGCGGACGGGATGACGGGCGCGTCGCGGCTGTTGGACACGCCCACCATGGTGGCGGAGCGCGAGGCGTCCTCGCAGCGCTACGGCGGGTACGGCACGCCCACGCCGCTGCTGCACAAGCTGCGCAACGTGCGCAAGAACTCCGCGAACACGTCCGTGATGGCGTGGAACGGCAAGCTCTACGCCCTCTTCGAAGGCAGCGTGCCGGTGGAGGTGTCGCAGGACGACCTGTCCACGCTGGGCGAGACGGACTTCGACGGCACGGTGGTGGAGACGTTCTCCGCGCACCCGCACCGCGTGCCGTCGCGCAAGGCGTCCTACAACTTCGGCATCAGCTACGGCCGGGAGACGCTGGCGAACCTCTATGCGCTTCCGGACGGCGGCAAGGCGCAGCGGCTGGGCGCGGTGACGCTGCCGGGCGCGACGATGGTGCATGACTTCATCGCCACGGACCGCTACCTCGTCTTCTTCCTGTCACCGCTGCGCCTCAACCTCTTCCGCATGCTGCTGCGCGTGGGCTCGTTCTCGGAGAACCTGCGGTGGCGGCCGGAGGCGGGCGCGGAGGTGCTGGTGGTGCCCATCGACGACGTGGCGCACCCGATTCGCATCGCCACGGAGGCCTTCTACATGTGGCACTTCGGCAACGCGTACGAGCAGGGCGACACGCTGGTGGTGGACTACGTGCGCTACCCCGACTTCACGACGAACCAGTGGCTGGGAGAGTTGGTGCACGGCCCCACGTCCCTGGACGCGAAGGGCATGCTGCACCGGGCGGTGGTGGACCTGAAGGCACGCACCTTCCGCACCGAGCAGCGGCTGGACGCAAGCTGCGAGTTCCCCCGCGTGGCCCCCGGCGTCGTGAACCGCGCGAACCAGACGGTCTACGTGGGCACGCACCGCAGCGACGAGGCCCGGCGCGGCCTCTTCGACGGCGTGGCGCGCGTGGAGATGGCCACGGGCCGCATGACGACAGCAGAGCTGGGGGAAGGCACCTACCCCTCCGAGCCCGTCTTCGTCCCCCGCCCCGGCGCCAGCGCCGAGGACGACGGCTGGGTGCTCACGCAGGTGTTCGACGTGAAGACGGACACGTCCCATATCGCCGTGCTGGACGCGCGCCGGATGGAGGACGGGCCGGTGGCGCGCTGCCACTTCGACCACGCGCTGCCGCCCACGTTCCATGGCGGCTTCGCGCCCGCAAAATGAAAAAGGGACGGCGCCTTTCGGGCACCGTCCCCTTCCCCGCCGGAGCGTCAGCGGTGGCTCAGGACTTGAGCTCCGGACGAGGCGGAGGCGTCGGCTCCTGGGGAGCGGCCGTCGCGGCGGCGGTGGCGGCGGCCTGGGCGGTCTGCTCCTCAATCCGCTGCACGACCTTGTTGAGGGGCGGCGCGTGGGCCCCGGCCGGGTTCTCCGTCTGGGCCCGGCGCGCCTCGCGCTCCTTGTAGCGACGGATGGCGGGCGCCATGATCTCGCCAATCAGCGTCCGGTAGTCCATGCCCGCGCCCTGGGCGATGAGCACCAGGTCGCTCCAGCCGGGCGTGAGGCCGGGCAGCGGGTTGCACTCGATGAAGTAGATGCGCCCCTTGTCATCCATGCGGAAGTCGATGCGCGCCACGTCGCGGCACCCCAGCGCCATGAACGAGTTGCGCGCCGCCGTGCGCAGCTTCTCCAGGAGCGCCGGTTCAATCTTCGCGGGCGCGTCGTAGCGGATGCGGTCCGTCCAATCCAGCTTGTGCTGGAAGCTGTAGACGGGGTTCTTCTCCGCCTTGTCCAGGAAGACGATCTCCATGGGCGGCAGCACGCGCGGACGCCGCTCGCCGAGCAGGCCCACCGTGAACTCGCGCCCGCCGATGTACTCCTCAATCAGCGCGGGCTGCTGGTACTTGCCGGCGATCTCCCGCACCACGTCGCGCAGCTCCGCCTCGGAGTTGCAAACGCTCTTGGTGACGACGCCCTTGGAGCTGCCCTCCGCCACCGGCTTCACGATGAGCGGGAAGCTGGTGAACTCCTTGTTGAGGCGCTCCTTGCCCGTGACCATCAGCTGGAAGTTGGGCGTGAGGATGCCCGCCTGACGGACGATCTTCTTCGCCAGCGCCTTGTCCAACGCGATGGACAGCGTCGCCGGATCCGAGCCCGTGTACGGGATGTCCAGGAGCTCCAGCATCGCGGGCACCTGGCTCTCGCGGTTGCGGCCCTTGAAGCCCTCCGCGATGTTGAAGACGATGTCCAACGGCGTGCTGGAGAGCACCGTGGGCAGCTCCGCCGTGGCCTCCAGGTCGATGACCTCGTGGCCCCACGACGCAATCGCCTCGCGGATGGCCTGGAGGGTGTTGGGCGAGTCGTACTCGGCCTCGCTGTCCTCCTGAACGATCTCCGCCGTGGCGCTGGGCTTCACGCGCTTCACGTTGAAGCTGAAGCCCACGCGCAGCGGGCCGGTCTTGCGCGCGGGCTTGCCCTGGCGGCTCTTGGAGTCGCGGATCTTGTGGCGCTTGCCCGCGCTCTGGATGATGGAGTTGATGACGCCATCCAGGTGCAGCCCTTCCAGCTCCGCCGCGGCGTAGATGCCCGCGCCCGGCTCCAGGCTGGGCAGCGCGTTGATCTCCAGGAAGTACGGCACGCCCGCGTCGGACACGCGGAAGTCCAGCCGGCCCAGGTCGCGGCAGTCCAGCACCTGGAGGATCTTCTGCGCCGTCTTGCGGATGTCCTCGGACATCTTCGCCGGGATGTTCGCCGGCGCGCGCACGGACACGGACTTCTCCCGGCGCGTCTTCAGCTCGTAGTCGTAGATGGCGTACTTGCGGCCCTGGGACACCTCCGGGTCGATGACGTACTCCACCGGCGCGAGCACGCCGTCGTAGTCGTTGTCCACCGCGGCCAGGAACGGCACCGTGAGGTCGCGCCCGCTGATGTACTCCTCCACCAGCACGCCCGCCGGGTACTTCTCCAGCGCCTTCGCCACCTTCTCCTTCACCTGCTCCAGCGTCTCCGCGATGGAGTCCTGGGTGATGCCCTTGGAGGAGCCCTCGAAGTTGGGCTTCACGATGACGGGGAAGCGCAGGTTCTCCGGCTGCAGCTCGTTGAGCTTCTCCACGTACTGCCAGCCCGGCGTGCGGATGCCGTGCTTGGAGAGGATCATCTTGGTGAGCTGCTTGTCCAAGGTGAGCGCCAGCGCGTACGCGTCCGAGCCCGTGTACGCGAAGCCCAGCTCGTCGAAGAGCGCAGGGTAGAAGGCCTCACGGAAGCGGCCGCGGCGGCCCTCCGCCGTGTTGAAGATGAGGTCCGGGCTGTACGCCTCCAGGCGCGCGACGGTGCGCGACGCGGGGCCGCTCACCTCGAAGCGCTCCAGGCGGTGGCCCAGCCGCTCGATGGCTCCCGCCAGCGTGTTCACCGTCTCCTGCGTGTCGAACTCCGCCTCTTCTTCCGAGTCCGACAGCCGCAGGTTGTAGGTCAGCGCGATGCGCATGGCTTGCCCCGTCTCACTTTCCTGAATGCCTTTCCGCGGCGCACCTTGGCCGCGGACATCAACCGGCCGGGTGCGCGCGTCGCGGCCACCGGCGTGCGGGCTGCAACCGTCGCGTCCGCCACAACCTTCCCGTCCACCACCTGCGTCTGCGCCCAGGTGTCCCCCAGGCGCAGGCCCAGCGGGTCGCGCAGCACGCGCCACGCCTCCACGCCGCCAATCACCACGAAGCCCGCCAGGGCGGCCACCACGCCGTGCGGCGCGGGCATCATCCCCAGCAGCACCACCAGCGCGAGCGGCGCGTTGCGAAGCGTGCTGTCGCGGTGCCGCGCCGCGGAGCGCGTGGGCAGGTGCATCACCTTCACGCCGAAGATGCGCTTGCCCACGCTCTGCCCCTGGAGCATCCCGTCCGCGAGCAAGAGGAACAGCAGCGCCACCACCGCGCCCGCGGCTCCGCACACCACGTACAGGCCCCAGGCCACCGCGCAGTCCACCACGCGCGCGCCCAGGCGCAAAAGCAGCGATGCCTTCGGGTACGGGGAGTCCGGCTCCACGTCCTCCTGCACCAGCCGCAGCACGCGACCCGTGGTCCGCCCTTCAGCCATGAGGCTGCGTTCGGGGGAGGTGCTCACTCCTCGGGCTCCAGCGTGAGCCCCTCTTCGGTGGGCTCCGGTTCATCCAGCCCCGCCAGCTTCGCCAGCCGCTCGTGCGCGGACAGCGGGTGGACGAAGGGCACCACCGTCTGCGCGTGCTCTCCCGCGGCTTCCGCCGCGAGCCGGGCCGTGGGGCTTCCGCCCTCCGACATGCGCAAGAGCCGCTGCCGCGCGTCGTCCTCGTCGTGCCGGGCGGCCTCGCCCTCCCGGGTGAAGAAGACGAACGCCATGGCCGGACGCTTGGAGGACTCGCGCATCGCGAACTGGACGCCGTCCAGGTTCCAGCCCTTGCCCGTCCACTCGTTCAAGGTGCGCTCCAGCGCGCCCTCGTCCACCGTGGACAGCTCCACCACTTTGTACTGCAACGGCCCTGGCTCACGGATGACGGGGGCCTGTCCCTTCCCGGGGCGCTGGTTCCGTCCGGAGCGCGGCGCCGGGCCCTTGCGGGTCGTCCGGGCCTTCCGAGCCTGGGAGTCCGACGTGGCGCCACGTCGTGGCGGAGGCTTCTCGGTTCTGCGTCCGGGCCGCTTCTTCTGGGTGGGCATCGTGTGGGGACCATTTGGGCGCAAGCGGCGGAAGCGATCAAGCCTTCCGCCGAACACGCACGCCCGGGGTGTCGCCTACAGGAGCTTGGCCGCTTCCAGGGCGTGGTAGGTGATGACCAGGTCGGCGCCCGCGCGCTTGATGGACGTGAGGACCTCCATCATCACGCGCTCGTAGTCCACCCAGCCGTTCTGCCCGGCGGCCTTGAGCATCGCGTACTCGCCGGAGACGTTGTAGGCGGCGAGCGGCAGGTCGAAGTTCTCGCGAAGCGCGCGGATGACGTCCAGGTACGACAGCGCCGGCTTCACCATGATGAAGTCCGCGCCCTCCTCCACGTCCAGCGCCGTCTCGCGGAGGGCCTCGCGCACGTTGCCGGGGTCCATCTGGTAGCCGCGCCGGTCGCCGAACTGCGGCGTGCTCTGCGCGGCTTCCCGGAAGGGACCGTAGAAGCCGGAGGCGTACTTCGCCGAGTACGCCATGATGGGCGTGTCCTGGTGCTTCACCTCGTCCAGCGCCTTGCGGATGGCGCCGATGCGGCCGTCCATCATGTCCGACGGCGCGATGATGTCCGCGCCCGCCTGCGCGCAGGTGACCGCCATCTGGGCGAGCAGGGGCAGCGTGGCGTCATTGGCCACGTGCTGGCCGTCCAGCACGCCGCAGTGGCCGTGGTCGGTGTACTCGCACAGGCACACGTCCGCGATGACCTGGAGGTCCGGCTCCGCGGCCTTGATTTCGCGGATGGCGCGCTGGACGATGCCGTCCTTCGCGTACGCCTGGGTGCCCTGCGCGTCCTTGTGGTCCGGGATGCCGAAGAGGATGACGGAGGGCACGCCCAGCGACTTCGCGAGCTTCGCCTCCTTCACCGCGTGCTCCAGCGAGAAGTTGAAGACCCCCGGCATGGAGGCGATGGGACGGCGCACGTCCCGTCCCTCCACGACGAACAGCGGATAGATGAAGTCCGTGGGCGAGAGGCGCGTCTCTCTCACCATGTCACGGAGCGCCGCCGAGCGGCGCAGCCTGCGGGGACGGTGGACGGGGTGGGCCATGGGTCGCCGGTATAAACCGCCGCGCCCCGCGCTTCACCCCTTCCGAACCCTGAATCCGCCTGCTCAGCCGGCGACGGGGCGCCAGGTCGCCTGATGGCGGCGAGAATCGCGAGCCATGCGGTCGGCCCGCCGCCCGGCCAGGTCCGCCTCGTACAACGCCCGGGCGTAGCGCACCCGCGCCGCCTCGGTCCCGGTGATCAGCTCCCGCTCCGCCGCCTCCAGCTCACGGCGCGCGTCCTGAAGCTGCTGCTCGGTCCCGTCTGCCCACGTCATGCCCATGTCTCCTGTGTGGTGTGCCCGCGGCGGGTGGAGTCCAGCGTGCCGCGGGTCGTGGACAGGCATTGCAGACGCTGGACCAGCCCTCCCGTTGGAACTCACAGGAGTGCAACACGCGGGAATGACGAGGTGTCGCGTCGCGCCACGCGCGCTCCGGGTGCGCAACGCCCTTCCCAGCGGCGCGAACGGGCGAACGCGGCCGCGGGTGCAATCATCGCCCCGCCGGGTCGTCTACAGTCGCGACCGTGACGACTTCACCTCCCGCCCTTGAAGTGCAGGGCCTGCGAAAGACGTATCGCCGACCGTTCGGACGCGGCGGCCATGAAGCCCTCCGGGGCATGGACCTCCACGTCCCGGCGGGCAGCGCGTTCGGGCTGATTGGCCCCAATGGCGCGGGCAAGACGACCTTCATCAAGAGCGTGCTCGGCATCGTGCGGCCCACCTCGGGCACGGTGCGCGTGCTGGGCGGCTCACCCGAGGATCCCGCCATCCGCGCGCGCATCGGCTACCTGCCGGAGCGGCTGCACCTGCCGGGCACGTGGAAGTCCCCCGCGTTCCTGGCCACCGTGGCCCGGCTCAAGGGGCTGAAGCCAGACGCGGCCGCGCAGGCGCGGCTGTTGGAGCGAGTGGGCCTGGCGGACGCGGTGGACCGGCGCATCGGCGGATACTCCAAGGGCATGCGGCAGCGGCTGGGGCTGGCGGCGGCGCTGTTGGGGGACCCGGCGCTGCTCGTCCTGGATGAGCCCACGGACGGCATCGACCCCATGGGCCGGCTGGAGGTGCGCCGCATCCTCCAGGAGGAGGTCCAGAAGGGCGTGACGCTGTTCCTCAACTCCCACCTGCTGGCGGAGACGGAGCGCGTGTGTGACCGTGTGGCCATCCTCGCGGACGGGCGCGTGCTGCGCGAGGGACGGCTGGAGGAACTGGCGAAGGCCGGGGCCCGCTGGCGCGTGCGCTTCGCCCCGGGCGCGGACGCGGCGGCATTGACGTCCGAGGGCTTCATGCCCGCCGGCGGTGGCCGCGAGGAAGGCGTGTACACGGTGGACGCGGCGGACGTGGCGGTGCTCAACGCGGCGCTGGACAAGGCGCGGGCCCGGGGCGCGCTGCTCACGGAGCTCAAGCGTGAGGGGGCGGACCTGGAGGCGGTGCTCGTGGGCGCCGTCGGCCAGCCGGGAGTGGCGGCATGAAGAGCCCCGTCTTCGTCATCGCGGGCTACGTGCTGCGCGAGGCGGCGTCGCGCAAGTTCATCCTGGCCTTCATGGTGGGGCTCACGCTGGTGCTGGCCACCGTGGCGCTCAGCCTCAAGCTGGAGGTCGTGGACGGAGCGCTCGCGGCGACGCGCCTGTTCGGCGAGGTGATGCGCTCCAACATCATGTCCGTGGACGTGGCGCTGCGGCCCATCTACCGCGCGGCGGCGTACCTGGTGTTCTACGGCGGAATCCTCTTCGGCATCGTGGCGTGCTCGGACTTCGCGCCGGGGCTCTTGTCGCCCGGGCGCATCGAGCACCTGCTCGCCCTGCCCCTCCAGCGCTGGCACCTGCTGGCCGGCACGTTCCTGGGCGTGATGACGCTGGCCGTGGGCGGCACGGTGTACGCCGCGGGCGGGCTGACGCTCATCTTCGGGGTGAAGGCGGGGTACTGGACGGTGGGGCCGCTCATCGCCGGCGGGCTGGCCTGCGTGGGCTTCGCGGCCGTGTACGCGGTGATGCTCACCACGGCGACGCTGGTGCGCAGCGCGGCCTTGTGCTCCGCGGCGGGCTTCGTGCTGCTGGTGGGCGGCATCCTCGCGGGCTTTCGCCAGGACATCTCCCGCTATCTGGAGTCCGGCTTCGGGCGCGCGGCGTTCGACGCGGTGACGCTGGTGCTGCCCCGGCTGTCCGCGCTGGCGTCCCGCGCGGCGGACCTGGCCAGCTCCACGCCGCTGGAGAAGGGTTCGTTGGGCATGCTGCTGGGCGGCGTGCTGGTGTTCGCGCTGGGAGCGCTCTCCGTGGGCTTCTGGCACTTCGAGGGAAAGGACTGCTGAACCATGGATTCGCGCGGGCGCAGGAGGGTGTGGCTCTTGGGGGCCGTGTTGTTGTTCGCCGGAGCCGCGCTCCTGATGTTCACGGGCCAGGGGGACGCACCGCCGGCCCCGGAGAAGGACGTGGACTTCCCCCGGCGCATGCGCGGCACGGACGTGGCGCGCGCGGAGAAGCGGCGCACGTGGGTGATGCCCGCGGGGGTGGACGCGGGCGTGGCCGCGCCCGTGAAGCCGAGGGATCCGCTGCTCGCGGCACTGCCCCGGGGCCCGGGCCACACGGCGGTGGTCATCGAGGCGAACGCCCTGCGCTACTCGCCCGTGGGGGAGCTGCTCATGGACTGCCTCTTGCGCGACGGCGGCAAGAACCTGGAGCAGTTCAAGGCGCTGAGCGGCGTGGATCCGCTCCAGGACCTGGACCGGCTGGTCATCACCGACGAGGGCGTCATCCTCTCCGGCGACTTCAGCAAGGCGAAGTACCAGGAGCTCCTGGGCGAGCGCGTGTCGTCCGACCACGGCCCGGGCGCGCGGGTGTACGAGGGCGGCGACACGACCTTCGCCCTGGCGGACGGCGGCACGCAGCGCGGACGCATGGACGCCGCGGTGGGCACCTGGAACAACCAGATGCTGGTGTTCGGCTCGTCGCCGGACACCGTGAAGACGGTGCTGGACCGCATGGAGGGGCGCGGGGCGGAGGACGGGCCGCCGCTCCTGGACGAGAACAGCACCTATGGGGAGATGTACGGCGTGCTGGCGGTGGAGACCCTGGTGAAGCTGATGGGGCCAGATCAGGGGGAGTTGGCGCAGCGGCTGAAGGACGTGGCCCAGAACGTGGAGCTGCACCTGGACACCAGCGGCGACGTGGCCATGGTGGCCAACGTGACGGGCATGGACGCGGAGAAGATGGCGGACCTGGGCAAGTCCCTGGGCGGCGCGCTGTCCATGGCGCGCATGAAGGCGCAGGCGGACGGCAAGGAGGACCTGGCGCAGCTCCTGGACTTCGCCAAGGTCCGGCCTGACGGCACGTCCTTCAAGCTGGAGCTGGCGGTGCCGCTCGCCACCCTCCAGCAGGAGCTGGCCTGGTGCCGTGAGGAGCGCCAGGCCGCCGAGCGCGCGAAGGCCTCCCCCTAGGGAGCAGGCGGGCCGCCTTCGCTGTTTTCAGCCGGACACTTCGTACGGAATACTGCGTCCCCGACAGGGATCCCCGACCCGCCGGGAAGGCCGGGCGTGGGCTCCTCGAGGGTCCGATGAACGCACGCGTGGTGAGGGTGGCTCCCCTCCTCTTCGGTTCGGGGCTTTGCGCGCTGATCTACCAGACGGTGTGGGTGCGGGAGTTCCGCCTCATCTTCGGCGCTTCGACCGCCGCGTCGGCCGCCGTGCTCGCCATCTTCATGGCGGGGCTGGGGCTGGGCAGCGCGCTCCTGGGCGCGCGGGCGGACCGGCAGGCGAAGCCGCTGGCCTTCTACGCGAACCTGGAGCTGCTCATCGCCGCGAGCGCCGCGCTGAGCCCCTTCCTCGTGGAGGCGGTGCGCGCCATCTACATCGCCCTGGGCGGCACGCCGGTGATGGGACTGGGGCTGGGCACCGTCGTGCGGCTGGTGCTGTCGCTGCTGGTGCTCGCGGTGCCCACGGTGCTCATGGGCGGCACGCTGCCGGCCGCCGCGCGCGCGGTGCTGTCGGATGAGGATCCGCACCGCCGCGACCTCGCGCTGCTCTACGGCGTCAACACGCTGGGCGCAGTGACGGGCGCGGCGGCGTCCACGTTCCTCCTGCTGGAGGTGCTGGGCAACCGCACCACGCTCTGGTCCGCGTGTCTGCTCAACGCGCTCGTGGCCATCACCGCGCGCTCCGTGAGCCGCTCCCTGGAGTCCGCCGCTCCGGCCGCCACCGCCACCCCCGCCGAACCCGTCGCCGCCGCTCCCGTGACGCCCGCTGCCCCCGTGGCCGACGTGGGCACGCTGCCGCCCCGGGGCTTCGTGCTCGTGGCCGCCGCCGTGGTGGGCTTCGCGTTCCTGCTGATGGAGCTGGTCTGGTACCGGATGCTCGGGCCGCTGCTGGGCGGCACCACCTTCACCTTCGGCCTCATCCTCGCCCTGGCGCTCCTGGGCATCGGGCTGGGCGGCGCCGCGTATGCCGTCTTCTTCCGCCAGCGCCCCGCCACGCTGCAAGGCTTCGCGCTCACCTGCGCCGCGGAGGCCGTGCTGATGGCCGTGCCGTTCGCGCTGGGGGACCGGCTGGCCATCCTCGCCGTGCTGCTGCGCCCGCTGGGAGGCCTGGGCCTGGCCGGCATGGCGATGGGTTGGACGTTCATCACCTCCATCGTGGTGCTGCCCGCTGCTTTCGTGTCCGGCGTGCAGTTCCCGCTGCTCCTGGCGCTCATCGGGCGCGGCCGGCAGGACGCGGGCCAGCAGGTGGGGCAGGTGTACGCGTGGAACACGGGCGGGTCCATCGTGGGCTCGCTCGCGGGCGGCTTCGGGGTGCTTCCGCTGCTGACTGCGCCGGTGACGTGGCAGGCCGTGGCGGGCATCCTCGCCGCGCTGGGGCTGGGCGCCTCCATCCTCTCCTTCCAGCGGGAGCGCCAGCGGGGCGCGCTCGTGGCGCCGGTGCTGGCCACTGTTCTCGCCGTGGTGCTGCTCGCCGCGCAGGGGCCCACGGCCGTATGGCGCCACTCCGGAGTGGGCGCAGGCCGCTCTGGGTTGCACGAGCCCGACGCCCAGGACATCGACCGGTTCCAACGCGCCCGTCGCGCCGGCGTCACCTGGGAACACGAAGGCGTGGAGAGCAGCGTCGCGCTCGCGGATGACGACGGCCTCAGCTTCATCGTCAACGGCAAGGTGGACGGCAACTCCATTGGCGACGCTCCCACCCAGGTCATGTCGGGGCTCGTCGGCGCGCTGCTGCACCCGGCGCCGCGCACATCTCTCGTCATCGGCCTGGGCACGGGCAGCACCGCGGGCTGGCTGGGCAAGGTGCCGGACATGGAGCGCGTGGACGTGGTGGAGATTGAACCCGCCATCCTGGAGGTCGCTCGCCGCTGCCACGCGGTGAACGGGGACGTGATGAACAACCCGAAGGTGCACACCTCCTTCGGCGACGCGCGAGAGGTTCTGCTCACCACCCCCCAGCGCTACGACATCATCTTCTCCGAGCCCTCCAACCCGTACCGGGCCGGCATCTCCAGCCTCTTTACGCGCGAGTTCTACCAGGCGGCGAAGCAGCGGCTGGCCGAAGGGGGGCTGTTCCTGCAATGGCTCCAGGCCTATGAGGTGGACGCCCTCACCGTCCAGAGCGCCTATGCCACGCTGTCCTCGGAGTTCACGGCCGTGGAGACCTGGCAGACGCTGAGCGGAGACCTGCTGCTTGTCGCCTCCATGCAGCCGCCGACGTACGACCTGCAGGCCATGCGCCGCCGCATCTCCCAGGAGCCCTACCGCTCCGCGCTGCGCTCCGTGTGGCGGACGGATGAAGTGGAGGGCGTGCTGGCGCACTTCGTCGCGACCGCGGCGCTGGCGAAGCGGGCGGCGGAGGACGGCGCGAACATGATCAACACGGACGACCTGTCCTCCATGGAGTTCGCCTTCGCGCGAAGCCTGGGCCGGACCGCCTTCTTCTCCACACTGGACCTGCGCAGCGCTGCGCGGCGGCTCGGGGCGGACCGGCTGGCGTTCACGGGTGGCACCCCGGACTGGAACCGCGTGGAGGAGCTGCGCGTGTGGCTGGGGTACAACGCCCCCGGCCCCATGTCCGAGCAGGTCGGCGCCTACAAGGGCTTCGTCAGCGCCGCGCTGGCGGGCCAGGACGCCGCGGTGCTGTCACAGTGGCAGCACCTGAAACAGGTGCCCCGCGGCCCGCGAGAGCAATACACGCTGGCTCGCGCCCTGGTGATGACCGGCCACCCGGAGGCGCCCGCGGCCTTGCGATCCCTGGGGGAAAGCCTCCCGACGGAGGCGGACATGCTGGAGGCCCTGTACCTGGAGGCACAGCGGCAGGACGCCGCGGCGGCCGCGACCCTGGAACGCGCGTTCGCGCGGCTGCGGGAGGATCCGTGGCCGGTGGGGCCGCTCATCGAGGCGGCCCTCGACTCCTCGCTCCGGCTGGGCGTGCGTTCACCGGAGCTGGCCCGACGGCTCTATACAGCACTCGATCAGCCCTTCGCGGCCAGCGTTGCCACCGCCCATCGGAAGTTGATCCGCGCGAAGCTCGCGGTCGCAGCGGGAGGCATGAAGATGTGCGCGGAGGGCCTCGCCCCCTTGGAGCCGCACGTCCCCTGGAACCGCTCCCTGCTGTTGGCGCGCGCCGAGTGCTATGCCCAGTGGGGTGACGCGCGGGCAGGAGCGGCACGCGAGGACCTGGAGCGCTTCCTGGCCCAGGTGCCCGCCCCCTTCCTGGAAGACGTCGAAGCGGAAGGAGCATCCCCGCACGGAACGCCGGAGCAGAAGTCGCCGCCGACCACGACCGCACCGGCGGGCCAGTAGACCCGCCACCCGGCCCGGCGCTTCAGGGCGCCGGGCGCGCGCTCTTCGCCCTCGCCGGGGGACGGGGCCGCCAGCCGAGGACGACGCGGCCATACGGCGCGGGCCCCATGTCCAGCCCGGGGACCTCCAGGCTGTTGCGCTCGCGGTCCAGCAGCGCGTAGTCGTTGATCAACGACAGGCCCACCGACGAGCTCAGCCACAGGTCGCGGCCCAGGTGGACGTTGACGGTGGGCCCCACGCGCACCTGCGTCTCGCGCAGGTAGCTGGCGCCCATCGCCTGCAGCTCGGGTTCGAAGCGGGTGCGGAGCACCTGCATGTCCAGCGCCCCCACCAGCCCCAATTCCACCGAGTCGCCCAGCCTGCGCAGCAGCGTGAGCCGGGGCAGGCCCACCTCCAGGATGTACGGGCCCTGGTTGTAGGTCAGGCTCAGCATGGGCACCACCGGCAGCTTGTCGAAGGGCCACAGCGCGACCAGCCCGAACGTCAGCCCAAGCCCCGGCGAGTCCTCGAACTGGTAGCGGGCCATCGCGAACGCCACCCACGACGTGTCCAGCGTGAGGTCGAAGGAGGACTGGAAGTCCGTGCGGGTGCTGGCCGTCACGCCGCCCACCAGCAACCAGCGCGGCGCCACCGGACGGACGGCCGTGAGCCCCAATTGGATGCGGTGGAACTGCCGTTCCACCGAGTCCGGCCCGGCATCGGGCACGTCCGCGCCAATCCACCGCGTCTCGTAGCCCACCGACGGCAACAGGTACGTGCGCCCCAGGACGAGCGGCGGCAGCGGCACGCGCAGCTCCAGCGTCCGGCGCTCCTTGACGTGGACCCCGCCGCCCGCCTCCAGCGAGCCTCCTCCGGAGATGCCGTAGCTCAGGTAGAGCCGGTCCGCCTGCGTCTGGGCTCCGGCCGGGGTGCCCAGCAGCAGCACCGCCACGGCGCACCAGGCCAGGACCGGGGCCAGGAGTCGCCGTCGCACGACGAGGCGGTCGTCCACGCGCATCACACCCTGCCTTCGCAACGCGGGGCGGCCGGTCCCGGCCCCGAAGCCGGGGAGTCTACCCCGCCCCGCCCCACTCGGGGTGAAGCGAAATGGGCATGGGTGTGTCAGCCCACCATGGCGTTGACCTCATCCGTGAAGGCCGCGTCCGAGTCCGCGTGGACCACGAGCGGCGGCAGCACGGTGAGGTCCGCCCGGCCGTTCTTCACCGCGTGCAGCAGCACCAGCTTCGCGGGCCGGTCCGCGCGCGGGTGCACCATGCGCACCGTGCGCGGCTCCAGTTGAAGCGTGCGCAGCACCGACACCAGTTCACTGAAGCGCGACGCCGGGTACACCATGCACAGCCCGCCGCGAGGCACCAGCAGGTACGCCGCCGCGCGCACCACGTCCGGCAGCTCGCAGGCAATCTCGTGCCGCGCGAGCGCCTTCTCCCGGGACAGGTTGCTCTGGCCCGCGGTGCGGGCGCGGTAGGGCGGATTGCACAGCACGTGGCCGAAGCTGCTCGCGGGAAACGTGTCCGCCACGTGCCGCAGGTCGCCCTGCACCAGCGTCACCGCGCCCTCGCAGCGGTTCAAGTACACGTTGCGCTCGGCCAGGGAGAACAGGCCCGGCTGCAGTTCCAGCGCGGTGATGTCCGCGCGCCCCAGCCTTCGCGCCAGCACCAGCGGGATGATGCCGCAGCCGGTGCCCAGGTCGAGCAGCCGCCCCCGGTGAGCCCCCGCCTCGAACACCGCGAAGTGCGCGAGCAGGACGGGATCCAGCGTGAAGCGGTAGCCGTCCCTGCGCTGGAGCACCTGCACGTCGCCGCCGCAGATGGCGTCGAGCGTCTCCCCCGGGCCAGGCTCCAACCGCAGCCGCACCCGGCGGGGCCAATCCTGCGCGGTGCCGGTCAGCGCACGCACTGGGCGGGCCGTCAGACTTCTGGATCCAGGAAGAGCAACCCCGCTGGCACACGTGGCTCCACGCGCAGGGTGCGCGGGGGCAGCGTGGCCTGGGCCTCCATCACCGCCCGCACCTCCCACACGGGCGGAGGGTTGAGCGCGAAGCCCGCCTGGAACGTGCCGGCCTCCACTCCCGCCACCAGCGCCTCCAGGCCCTGAACGGGGAACACCTGCGGATGCCCGGAGGCCTCCGGCTCCTGGATGCCCAGCACCGTGCGCAGCACCAGCGTGTTGAGCAGCGCCAGGTCCAGGCTGCGCAGCGTGGGGTTTCGCGGCGCGCCCTTCAGGTGCGCCAGGTCCAGTCCCTGACGGAAGCGTAGGATGCGGCCCCGGCCTCCCGGCAGCACCAGCAGCACCGCGTGCTGTCCGGGTACCAGCGTGGCCAGCCGCTCGCGCGCCGCGGACAGCCCCGCGGGCGTGGTGAGGGGCGCGTCCAGCTCCATCACCCGTGCATAGGCGGACACCAGGGTGAGGAAGGTGTCCTCCTGGAAGGTCTCCACGCCCTTCAACGCGCGGTGGATGGGACAGAGCTCCAGGCCGGGCTCGGACAGGGGCACCACCGCCGCCAGCGTCTGGCCCTGCTCGCTCAGGGCCGCCAGGGGCCGCATGGGGGCCTCGTCCAGCACGGCCTGCAGGCGCTTGGACACCGGGGACGGTTCGATGCGCAGGAGCGACACCGGGTTGCCGTCGTACTGCCCCTTCCAGACGGAGATGCCGCGCTCGGCGGCCTCCGCCAGCAGGGCGCGAAGGGCGCCGTGGTCATCCGCCACCAGGGTGACGGCGGGCTCCACCTCCCACGCGCGGGGACGGTAGGGGTCCTGCTCCAGCGACGGCACCGCGTCCGGCGTCAGCGCGCACAGGAGGTAGCGCACCGGGGGGCCAGAGAAGCGGCCCGCAGGGCCGTGCAGCTCCACGACGTAGAGGGCGGGGCGCGCGTCCTTCAACAGCCCGCCCGAGTCCCGGAGCCGGCGCAGCTCCGCGCTCGGGTTGGCGGCCTCCAGCAGGGGCCGAACGTGCGTGGGCAGCGGGGCCGCGTTGCCGCGAGGAGGACCATCCCCGGGCTCCAGGGAGGAGCCCAGCGAGGTCAGGAGGGCCGAGAACGGGAGGACGCGCGCCATACCCGGGAAAGGTGGTGCCGCCCTCCCCCGCGCGCCATCACGCCTGCCCGCCCGCAGGCCAGGCCGTCTACCACCAGACGTTCTTGTAGGGCCGGTCCTTGGCGCCGTGCGAGCTGCGCACGACGGAGCGGTCCACGCTCTCCTCCCACAGGAGGCTCACGGTGGTGATGGCGCCCGCGGAGCCCAGGAAGGACAGCACGTAGGGGGTGGACTGGTTGAAGCCGCCCAGCACCAGGCCGGAGATGAGCAGCACCGCCGCGCCCACGCCCGCGCCGAACATGTCCGCGCGCAGGATCTGCGACGCCGTGGGGTTGTAGCGCATGGTCGCCAGGGCCAGCACGCCCGCGCCCACCCCCGGGGAGATGAGCAACATGTCCTTCCACGTCTTGCCGGAGATGGACGTGCCGGAGAAGTGAACGATGGCGAGGAACAGCGCGCTGTATGCCGCCGCCCAGCCCGCGCCAGAGGCCACCAGCAGGCCATCCGAGAGCGGCAGCTGCCCGCCGCCGATGCCCGCCGTCAGCCACGCGCCCAGCTCCGCGCCCAGGAACGCGGACCAGGTGAGCACGCCCGCGTCCTGGGTGATGAGGTCCATGAAGCCCGCGAGGAACATCCCGCCGATGCCCGAGTTGAGGATGGTGAAGTTCGCCATGGGCGTGTCCACCCAGTTGTTGAACTGCCACCACGCGGACGCACCGAAGCCCAGGCCCGCGCCGATGAGCGTGCCCGCGAGCATGGTCTCGCGCGAGGTGCGGTCGAAGTTGAACTCCTTGGAGAAGGCCTGCGTGAAGAAGCCGCCCAGCGCGCCCAGGGCCGTGTGGTGCAGCACGAAGCGCAGGCTGCCGGGGCCGGACAGGAACGGCCCCTGGCGGCGCTGGCCGTCCAGGTACATGCCGGTGTCCTCCGGCGGCGGGCGGATGCGCGAGGCGGCCGTCGCCGTCTCGTCGCGGAGGGACTCCGGGCGCACCTCCCGCGCGCCCTCCGTCAACGGCGCCTGCGGCTCGGTGCGCAGGCGGTCTGGAGGCGCGAGCGGCGCGTCGCTCGCGGGGGGCGGCACGTCCGACGGCTGACCGTACGCGCCGTTGGAGGGCGCCACCGGCTGCGGCTCTTCCTGAGGGGCCTCGGCCTGCGACGACGGCGCGGGGTACATGCCCGGCGCGGGCGGAGGCGGCGGCTGCGGCGCTGGATAGACGCCCGTGCCCCCCGCCTGCGCGAGGGCGAGGCCCGGCAACGTCAGCATGGCGACCGCGAGGACGGTGACAGGGAGGTTCCAGGTTCGACGGAGTGACACGCGAGGGGCTCCTTGGGTCCGGCCGTCCGGCAGAAAACCACAACCGGTGCGCACGTGTTGGTTTTCCGCCGCGCGTCGAAGATTCTCGCGAGCCCATGCCTGAAGGCATCTCGTGGTCCGAACTCGGCGTCGACTCCGCCCGCGTACAGGCGGTGAACGCAGTCCCCTTCCCTCCCGGCCAGCGCGACTTCGTCCTCTACTGGTGCATGGTCAATCACCGCTGGGAGGAGAACCACGCGCTGGATGCCGCCATCGCGCTGGGCAACCACCTGGGCCTGCCCGTCGTCGTCTATCAGGCCATCCGTCCAGACTACCCCTACGCCTCGGAGCGGCTACACGCGTGGGCACTGGAAGGCATGGCGGACATGGCGAAGGGCTGCGCCGCGCGCGGCCTGCCGTACTGGCTGGAGCTGCCGCGCACGAAGAAGGAACACACGCACCGGATCGCCAGCCTGGGCCGGCGCGCCGCGGCCGTGGTGTCGGACCTGTTCCCCACATACATCATCCCAGGCCACCTGCGCGGCGCGGCCCGAGCGCTGCGCGTGCCGCTGCTCGCGGTGGACGCGTCGTGCGTGGTGCCCATGCAGCGCATCCCCGCGGCCCAGGTGGGCGCGTACGCGCTGCGCCCCAAGCTGCGCAAGCTGTGGCCGGAGTACCTGGAGCGCACGCTGCCGAAGCGCCGCCCCCACGTGTCCGGCGCGAAGCTCCACCCGGACTTCGAGCTGTCCGACGCGGTGGAGGCGCGGGCCGCGCTGGACACGTTCGCGCTGGACCATTCCGTGAAGCCGCTGCCCGAGCGCGGCGGACGCAAGGCGGGCCTCAAGGCCCTGGACGCGTTCCTCGACCAGCGGCTGGAGGGCTACGACACGGGCCGGAACAATCCGGGCCTGGGCCAGCAGTCCAACCTGTCGCCCTACTTCCACTGGGGCAACCTCTTCCCCGGCGAGGCGGCGCGCGCGGCCATCGCGGCGAAGGGAAAGGACCACCCGGCGGTGCAGGCCTTCGTGGAGGAGCTGCTCGTGCGCCGCGAGCTGGGCTTCAACTACTGCTTCCACACGCCCGGCCCGAAGCAGCTGAGCGTGGACTCCCTGCCCGCGTGGGCGCGCGAGACGCTGACGCGCCACCGGAAGGATCCGCGCCCGCATCTCTACACGGACGAGGAGCTGGAGCAGGGCCGCACCCAGGACGCGCTCTGGAACGCAGCCCAGCGCGAGCTGCGGGAGCGCGGGCGGATCCACAACTACCTGCGCATGCTCTGGGGGAAGAAGATCCTGGAGTGGAGCGCCACGCCCGAGGAAGCGCTGGCCCGCATCGCGAGGCTCAACGACACCTACGCGGTGGACGGACGCGACCCGGCGAGCGTGGCCAACTTCATGTGGGTCCTGGGGCTGCACGACCGGCCCTTCCAGGAGCGCCCGGTGATTGGAAAGGTGCGCCCCATGAGCTCCCAGCGGACCGCGGCGAAATTCGACCTGGGTCCATACCTGGAGCGCTGGGGCGGCCCCCGGACCGAGGAGTCGAGGCCGGTCCCCCGGAAGGCGGGGAGGCCCCGCGGAGCGGCCCGGTAGGTCGCCGGTGGACATCCCCCTGAAGACAGCGGTTCACTTTCCCGCCCGGGGTCACTAAACCGGACGGACGCACCCGCTTTCGCGGAATGAATCAGGAGTCAGCCATGGGCACGATGAAGTTCGAGGTCCCCCACAGCCTTCCCAAGGACGAGGTCAAGAAGCGCGTCGAGCAGCTCCTGCAGTACTGGGGCAACAAGTACGGCGTGAAGTCCGACTGGCAGGGTGAAGAAGGCGCGAAGCTGGTCGGCAAGGTGATGGGCATCAACCTGGACGCCAGCTTCGTCATCACGGACAAGGCCATCTCCGGCGAGGGCACCGACCCCGGCATGCTCCTGCGCAACCAGGCCAAGACGTACATCCAGAAGAAGTTCGGCTCGGTGCTGGATCCGTCCAAGAGCCTGGAGCAGGTGAAGAGCAACCTGGACTGACGAAGCCCGACGTGCGCCGGGCCGCGGTCTTCAGCCCGGCTGCTCCTCCAGCGCGGCCAGCGCATAGCGGGCCGCGCGGGAGATGGACTCCGCGGAGTCGAGCATCTCCGGGTAGTGCCCCGCCAGCGGGCGCTGCGGATACTTCAGCTGCGCGACGGCGTTGCGGTAGCTGCGCCGGGCCGCCTCGAAGTCCTGCGTGCGCTCCTGCACCTGGGCCAGCAGGTAGTGACCGATGGCCAGCGTGGGCTCCAGGAACAGGGCCTTGGCCAGCTCGGAGCGCGCCTCGGCCAGGCTCCCCGCCTGCATCGCCGCCACCCCGCCGAAGATGCGCGCCTCCACGCACAGCGGCTCGCGCTGGAGCGCCTGCGCGAACGTGTCGCGCGCATCGTCGATGCGTCCGGTGAGCGAGTACAGGTTGCCCAGCGTCAGGAGCGCGTCCAGGTCGGAGGGCTCGTCCACCAGCAGGCGCTTCACGCCGTCGATGGCGGCCGGGAAGTCGCCCTGCGCCATCTTGCGCACGGCCATGTTCAGGCGCTCCGCGGGCGGCAGCAGCTGCGGCCACGAACCACTGGGCCGCGCGGGAGGCGCCTCCGCCAGGGGCCGGGACGTGGGCGGCTCCACGCGCACCGCCGCGAAGGAACCGGAGGGCCGGTCCGTCCCGGGCCGGCGCGGGGGCTCCACCGTGCGGGACGGCTCGGCCCCAAGCGCGGGGAACTCCCCCGTGCGGGTCGGCGCCGGTCGGACGGCGGGGTACTCGCCGGTGCGGCGCCCCGTCAGCGCCCCCACCGCGGGCAACTCCAGGGTGGGCCTGCGCACGGGCGCGTCCGGAGCCCGGGCCGCGTCGGTGGCGCTCGCGGTGCGCAGCCTCGCCGCGGTCTCCGCGCTGGCCTGCATCCGCTGACGCAGCTCCAGGGCGAAGGACTCCGGGCTGCCCGGACGGGCCTCCGTCAGCGGCGCCAGGGGTGGCAGCGCCTGCGGGCGTTCGCCCAGGGGGCGCCGGTACACGAACGCGCCGTCCACTTCGATCATCTCGAAGCGGTCATAGACCTTGAACAAGCTCTCCGAGTACCCGAGGAAGAGCAGCCCGCCCGGCCGCAGCGCCGCGAGGAAGCGGTCCATCAACCCGCGGATGGTGGGCAGGTCGAAGTAGATGATGACGTTGCGGCAGAGGATGAGGTCCAGCGACGCGGGCGCCACCTTGTCGAACACCGGCGCGGCCAGGTTCTGACCGTCGAAGCGGATGTACTCGCGCAGGATGGGCGACGCCTCGTAGCCGTCCTCCACCGGCCGGAAGAAGCGCTTGAGCCGCTCCTGTCCAATGGCCATCGCGCGCCGCGAGGAGAAGCGCCCCTGCCGCGCGGCCTCCACCGCGGCCAGGTTCAGGTCGGTGGCCCACAGGTCCACCTCCACCGCGAGCGCCCCCAGCTCCGCCATCACCAGCGCCAGGCTGTAGGGCTCCTCGCCGGTGGCGCAGCCCGCGGACCAGATGGACACCTTGCGCATCTCGCGCCGCGCCCGCGCGAGCAGCTCCGGCAGCACGCTCTCCTCCAGCGCGCGGAACTGCTTCGCGTCGCGGAAGAACTCCGTGTGCCCCACCGTCACCAGCGGCAACAGCGCGCGCAGCTCCTCCTCCCCGCTCGCGCTCATCAGCTTCTGCAGGTACTTCTCCGGGTCGCTCAGCCCCAGCGCGGGCATGCGCGTGGACAGGGCGAGCCGCAGGCTGTGGTACCCATCCAGGGTGATCTTCAGCCCCGCGCGCTCGAGCAGGAGCGCGGACAGCTGCTGGAGCACCTTGTTGCCCACGTTCAGCACGCGTCCACCCACTGCACGAGCGTCGGCGCGATGACGTCCAGCGGCAGCACCTGCTGCGCCGCGCCCAGGAGCACCGCCTCGCGCGGCATGCCGTAGACGATGCAGGTGGCCTCGTCCTGCGCGATGGTGCGCCCGCCCCGCTCGCGAATCTCCTTCAAGCCCCTGGCGCCGTCGCGGCCCATGCCCGTCAGGATGACGCCGATGCACCGGCGGCCGAAAGCCTCGCCCGCCGAAGTGAGCAGCATGTCACACGAGGGACGGAAGCCCCGCAGGGCAGGTCCAGTATCCAGTTCCAGACGGCCGTCCGACTTCACCAGCAGATGTCCTCCCGAAGGGGCGATGTACACCGTGCCCGGCTCCATGAACGCATCGTGCGTCGCCTCGACGACGCGCAACGCCGTCTCCGTGGAGAGCCAGTGCGCCAGGCCCTCCGTGAAGCCCTGGCTGATGTGCTGACAGTAGGCGATGGGCGCGGGGAAGCCCCGCGGAATCATCCGCAGCACCGTCGCGACGGCCTTCGGCCCACCCAGCGAGGCAGCCAACGCGACCAGGGGAAACGGCGCGGTGGGCCCCTCCTGCACGGCCGGCCTGGATTGCCGGGACGAGGATGGCGGAGAGCGGATGCCCTTCACCTGGGACAGCATCACCAGCTTGCGGTTCACCGCGTGCCAGAAGTCCGGCCCCGGGCTCATGGGCCGGTCCATCACGTCCAGCGCGCCCAGGGCCAGCGCCTGGAACGCCTGCTGTCCGGTGAGCACGCCCGGGTGCAGCGCGAGGATGGGCGTGGGCCGCATGGCCATGATGCGCTCGATGGCGCCCAGCGCCTCCGAGGACGTCAGGTCCACCAGCAGCACGTCCGGGAAGTGCCTGCGCACCACGCCCTCGGCGCCCACGAAGTCCGCCTCCGGCGGGCCCACGGCCACCAGCGATTCGCCGTCGAAGAGCCCGCGCACCAACGCGCGCAGACCCCGCCCCACCAGGAGTACCCGGAACGCGAGCCCCGTCACCGCCGTGCCGCCGCCCACAAGAGGCTCCTCAGGTCAGCCGATCGATGGACTGCGCCAGGCTCTCCACGCCCAGCTCGCCCTTCACCAGGTACGCATCCGCGCCCGCGTCCAGACCGCGCCGCTTGTCCTCCGGCGACGCGAGCGACGACAGGATGATGACCGGGATGCGCGCCACCGCCGGCGTGCCCTTCAGCCGCCGCGTGAGGGAGAAGCCGTCCAGCTTCGGCATCTGCACGTCCGTGAGGATGAGGTCGTACGTGTTCGTCTGCACCTTCGCGTACGCCTCCTCACCGTCCTGTGCCTCCTCCACGGAGTGGCCCAGCGCCTTGACGAGCGCGCCCTCCGTCGCGCGAGCGATGGGCGAGTCGTCCACCAGCAGCACGCGCAGCCGGCGCGTGGCGGGGGCCTGGGTGACGGGGCGGGCCATGCGGCGCACCTCCGTCATGATGTCCGGCACGTGCAGGAGCACCGCGATGCGCCCGTCCTCCAGCGCGGCCGTGCCCGCGATGAACGGCGCGCCCTTGAGGAACTCGCCGCCGCAGGGCTTCACCGCGACCTCGCGCTCGTCCACGAAGCCGTCCACCACCAGCGCGGCGTAGTCGTCGCCGTGGCGCACCACCACCGCGGGGGGCTTGTCGAAGCGGTTGCCGCCGTTGAGGCCCAACAGCGGCCCCAGCGCCACCAGCGCCGTGGGCTTGCCCCGGTGCCGCACCGCCAGCGTGCCGAAGACCTCCATGCGGTCATCCGGCTTGACGCGCATGACGGCCACCACGTCCGCGGCGGGCATGCCGTAGACGTCGTCGCCCAGGCGCACCAGCAGCACCTTCATGAGGGCCAGGGACTGCGGCAGGCGCAGCGTGATGGTGGTGCCGCGGCCCTGGCGGCTCTGCACGCCCACGGACCCGCCCAGGGTCTCCACCTTGCGCTTCACCACGTCCATGCCCACGCCGCGGCCGGACAGCTCGCTCACCTGTTCGCGCGTGGAGAAGCCAGGGCGGAAGATGAGCTCGATGGCCTCGCGCTCCGACAGCGCGGCGGCCTGCACCGGCGACAAGAGGCGCTTGTTGATGGCCACCTGCTTGAGCCGCTCGGTGTCCATGCCCCGGCCGTCGTCCTCCACCTCGATGTGGAGCATGTCACCGTCCACGCGCACGCGGATGCGGATGCGGCCCAGGGCGGGCTTGCCCATCTGCATGCGGAAGTCCGGCGACTCCAGGCCGTGGTCCACCGCGTTGCGCAACAGGTGCACCAGCGCGTCGCGCACGTCCGCCAGCATGGACCGGTCCACGCCGATGTCGGCGTTCTCGATGACCAGGTCCACTTCCTTGTTCTGCGTCTTCGCGATGTCGCGCACCGCGCGAGGGAACGCGTCGAACACGGTGGACAGCGGCACCAGGCGCGCCTCGGCCACGTGGTCCGCCAGCTGGGCCAGGTTGCCGTGCAGCGTGTTGATGCCGTCCCCGTTGCGGCGCACGAAGCGGAACGCGTCGTCGCGCAGCATGTGCAGGTCCGCCTCCGCGCGCTCCAGCTCCTTGCGGATGACGTCCGGGACGTCCACGTCCTCGGAGATGCGCAGGAAGCGGTCGCCCAGGCGGCTGAACCGCTCGAAGAGCTGCGCCGTCTCCGAGCTGCGCAGGCGGCCGCGAGCGCTCTCCACCAAGAGGTCGCCGGCGAGCAGGCCCAGCGAGTCCAGCACCTCCACGTTCACGCGGATGCTGCGGTCCGCGATGGAGCTGCTCTTCGCGGCGCTGGGGGCGTCTTCCTCCTTCGCCGCCGCGGGCGCGGGCTGCGGCATGGCCACGGGCTCCGGCGTGCGGGACGTGGCCTGCACGGGCGGGGCCGCTGCGGGGGGCGGCGCCACCGGAGCCGCGGGCTTGGGGGGCGCGGGCGGCTGCGCGGCGGAGGCGGCGGGCTTGCGCACCGGGCCCAGCGCGGGCACGGGGTGGCCGGACACGTCCGACAGCGCCTTCACCATCTCCTCGGTGGCGGACGTGCCGGTGTGGGCCGCGTCCAGGTCCTCCAGCAGGTCCGACAGCACGTCGCACGCGCGGAGCATGACGTCCGTGGCCGTCTCGGTGGCCGTCTTGCCTTCGCGCTCGGCGCGCAGCACGTCCTCGGCGGCGTGCGCGAGCTGCCCGATGGCGGCCAGGCCCAACATGCGGGCCTCGCCCTTCATCGTGTGCAGTTCGCGCGCGACGTCGTCCGCGGCCTGATCCGCGGTCTCCTTCTCCAGGTCGATGACTCCCAGCTGGATCTTCTGGAGTCGATCGGCCGTGACCTCCTGGAACTTCTTCAGGAGGGATTTCTTGAGGGCCTCGGTGTCCATGGGTCGCGGGCGTCAGGGCGCTGGTGGCGCCCCTCGACCCATTTCTCCCCTCAGGAGAACAACGACTGCTAGTCGGCCTTGAACCGCTTGATGAGCTCGGCGAGCCGGCCCGCGAGCTGGGTGAGCTCGGCGGCCGCCCCGGTGGCCTGCTTCGAGGCCTGCGTCGTCTGGCGCGTCACGTCTTCAATCTCCGCCATGGACGCCACCACCTGCTCGGTGGCCGTGCGCTGCTGCTGGGTCGCCAGGTTGATGACCCGGGCCGCGTCGCTCGTCTCCTGCACGCCGGCGAGGATGCCCTCCACGGCCTGCGCCGCCACCGCGCCCAGCTTCTCGCCGGACTCCGTGGCGTGCTTGGACGCGTCCGCCGCACCCGCCGCGGCCTGCGTGGCCTCGCGGATCTCGGTGATGAGGTTCTTGATCTCCTTGGTGGACTCCAGGACGTTCTCCGCCAGCCGGCGCATCTCCGCCGCGACGATGGAGAAGCCCTTGCCCGCCTCGCCCGCGCGGCTGCCTTCCAGCGCCGCGTTGAGCGCCAGGAGGTCGGAGCGGTCCGCGATCTCGTCAATCACCTCCACCACCGTGCCAATGCGCTCCACGCGCTTGGACAGCTTGGAGATGGAGTCCGCCACCGCGACGCCGTCGCTGCGGATCTGCTGCATGGCCTGGATGAACTCGCCAATGGCGCCCCGGCCCGCGCGGGCCGCGCCCAGCGTCTCCTCGGCCACGCGCGCCACGCTGCCCGCGTTCTCCGCGATCTGCGCGGACGCGTGCTTCAGCTCCTCCATGGTCGCGGTCGTCTCGTGGATGGCCGCGGCCTGCTCGGTGGAGGACGTCTCGTGCTGCGTGGACGCCGCCAGCACCTGGTTGGCGGAGGACGACAGCCGCAGCGCGGCCTCGTTGATCTCCCGCACGAAGATGCGCAGCGTTTCAATGACCTTGCCGAAGCCCTCCAGCAGGGGCCCCAGCTGGGGGTCTTCGGTGGACGTGTTCCAGCGCGACAGGTCGCCTTCGCGCACCAGGATGATCAGCGAGTCCAGCGCCTGATCAATCTCCTGGGCCGCCACCTGCTTGCGGTGCTCGGCCGAGGAGAACTGCTCCAGCACCTGGTTGAGCAGGTGGCCGAAGCCCGTGGGGTCCGCCTGCACGCGGTCCTGCGGGACGCGCGCGTTCAGGTTGCCGGACAGCACCGACATCAGCGTGTCGGTGAAGGGCTTGAGCGGATCCACCACGGTGTTCGCGACGCCGGCGGTGTCCGCACCGGCCTTCGCGCCCGGGGTCTTCCTCGCGCCGCGGGACTTCGCGGGCTTCTCGTTGGGGCTCTCCAGGGACATGTGTGTCAGTGCCTTCCTTGCGTCTTCAAGGTTTCCGCCAAATCAATGAGCAACACGGGACGTGCCGCCTCTTCATCCACGCCGAGGCAGACGCCCACCGCATACGAAGCCGCCGCCGCCGCCGCCGGCATGCGGCGCAGCCCGGCGAGCGGGATGGAGCGCACCCCGTTGACGGCGTCCACCTTCAGGTGGCCCTCGCCCTCGGGGGTGTCGAACACCAGCGCGCGGTGCCCCTTGTGGGGCAGGCCCAGGTCGCGCACGGTCAGATCATCCGGGAGCGCCCGGTCGATGCGCAGCACGGACGACGCGTCCGTGCCGTACTCCGAATCGCCAATCTGGAAGAAGAGGATGTCCACCTCCGCCAGGGCGGGGGCTTGGTCCGCGTCCAGCCCGGAGGCCGGCTCCTCGCGCGGGACATTGGCGCTCATCGCACCACCGCGCGCTGACGGGCCGTCTGCAGAAGCTTGGAGAAGTTGAGCAGGTTGAGGCCGTCCTGCGGCCCGGCCCCCTGCACGACGCCCAACAGGTGCTCCGCGGCCTGATCACCGCCCAGCGGCGGCGGCAGGATGTCCGCCACGGGGACGCGGCGCAGCCCGAGCACGGTGTCCGCCACCACGCCGGACACGTAGCTGCCGCTGACGCCCACGAAGATGCGGGTGCGCGGACCGATGCGCGCCTCGCCCTTGCTGAGGAAGCGCAACAGGTCCACCACCGGCAGCACCTGGCCCCGGTGGCCGGTGACGCCCAGGATGAAGGACGGCGTGCGTGGCAGCGGCGTGAGCAGCCCGGCGCGCATCACCTCGAGCACGTTCTCGCTGGGGATGCCGAAGCGCAGATCGCCCACGCGGAAACAGAAGAATTCCTGCTCCGGCCGGGCCTGGGCGGCCACCGTGCGATCTGGCGCCATGCGCAAGGCGCGTTGGAGGGGAGAGGAGGTCGAGGTCAAGGCAGTGAAGTATCCAAGACGAGGAAAGAGGGGGTCAAGGGTCCATCGTCCGGGGCAGGACAGCCCGCCTGCTCTCCGTTTCGATGGTCCGGCGTGACCCAAAGGTGTAGGGTTGTGCGCTGGCAGCCCCTGAGGAGGACGATGTCCCGCGTACTGGTCATTGACGACAGCCCGATGCTTCTGGAGCTCACCGTCCGGGCCCTGACCGCCGCCGGTTACGAGGCCAGCGGCGCGCAGGATCTGGCCGCGCTCGACCAGAAGCTCACCGAGGGCCCGTTCGCGCTCATCCTCATGGACGTGAACATGCCGGAGATGTTCGGCGACGACGTCGTCGAGTACCTCCGCAAGCAGAAGGGCGTCACCGCCAAGCTCGTCCTCTACTCCGACATCTCCGAGCAGGAGCTGGAGGCGAAGACGAAGAACTCCGGCGCGGACGGCTACATCCTGAAGAGCGGAGGCCTGGAGGGCGTGCTGGGCGGCGTGATGGGGCTCATCGGCGCCCCGGCGCTGAACATCCCCGTCGCGGTCCCCGCCCCGGCCCTGGCCGCCGCCCCTGCCGCCGCCGCGGCGGCTCCGGCCGCACCCGCCACGGGTTCCGGCGGACTCCCCAAGGCCCCCATGGCCGCGGGTGGACGCAAGCCGCGCATCCTCATCGTGGACGACAGCGAGATGACCGCGCGGATCATCGAAGCGGACCTCGTGTCCAAGGGCTTCGAGGTCCACGTCGCGGACACCGCGGACAAGGCCACGAAGATCATCCTGAAGAAACAGACGCGCCCGGACCTGGTGCTGCTGGACGTGCGCATGCCCAACGTGAACGGCGAACAGTTCTGCCGCTTCATCAAGAGCAACAGCCTCTTCAAGGGCATCAAGGTGCTGCTGTGCTCCGGTGAGAACGTCGAGGAGCTCCAGCGCATCTGCCGCGAGGCCGGCGCCGACGGCTACATCCCCAAGGACGCCGTGATGGGCAACCTCGTCGCCAAGGAGCTGATGCCCCCCGGCGCCGAGTAGCCGCCCCGCCCGGGCCCCCTCAGGGCTTCGCGGCCGCCTCCGGCTTCGCGCCCGCATCGGACGGCGCGGTCTCCTGCGCCGGGCAGCTCGTCCTGCTCGCGCGCTCCCGCAGCTGCGACTGCACTTCCGCGGACTTCGCCTCGGAGGGCTTCGCGTTCTCCACGAAGCGCTGGTACGCGGCCAATGCCTCGCAGGGCTTGCCCAGCGCGTCGTAGGACTTCACCAGCGCATTGAGGATGGGGCGCTGGCCGGGCTGCAGGTCGAAGGCCTTCTGGTAGTCCGCCGCGGCCTCCTCCGTGCGCGCCAGGGCCTCCAGCGAGAGGCCGCGCCACACGTGGTAGCTCGCGTTTTCAGGCTGCGCCGTCACCAGCCCGGTGGCGGCCTTCAGCGCCTGCTCCTTCTCACCGGCGCGCGCGTGCGCCGTGTACGCCAGCTGGAGCAGGACGATGTTCGGGCCGCACCTCTCCGTGAACGTGTCCGTCGCGCGGGCCAGGCCCTGGGTGTCACCGGTGTCCAGCAGCAGCTGCGCCAGCTGCTGCGCCTTCGCCTTGTCGCACGGCGTCTCCGCCAGGTCTTCGCGCAGCTTGCGCACGAGCGGCTTCTTCATGCCGTGGTCGAACTTCGGCTCCTCGGGTGCCTTGCTGCACGCACCGAGGACGGCACCGGAGGAGAGACAGAAGACGGCGAGGCGGAACGCGGAACGGGAGGAGGCGGACATGCCGCCCTGCGTAGCCCTTACCTCCCGGAGGGTCAAACCTCCAGCACGCCCGCGGCGTTCTCCCGCTCATCCAGGCCGCGCGCGAAGTTGCCGATGATCAGCCCCGGCCGCGCCGCCTTCAGCCGCTGGAGCAGCGCGCGGATCCCCACCGGCTCACCGCCCGCGCCCACTCCGCGCGCGACCTCCAGGTACTGGAGCGGATCAATGCACAGCGAGCGCGTCTGCACCTGATCCACGCGGTACCTGCGCACCAGGTTCTCCAGCGCCTGCACCTCGCCCTCGCGGTCGGTGACGCCGGGGAACAGGAGCAGGTTGAGCGCCAGGTACGCGCCCCGCTCGCGAGCCAGCGCGATGGACGCCTCCACGTCCTCCCAGCCGTACTTCACCGGCTTGTAGTAGGCCTCGTAGAGCCCCTTCGACGCGGAGTTGAGCGACACGCGCACGGCGTCCAGCCCCGCGTCCAGCAGGGCCGCGAGCCCGTGCGTGAGGCTGGCGTTGGTGTTGATGTTGATGGAGCCCTTGGCCGTCTTCGCGCGCATCAGGCGGATGGACTCCGCGATGAACTTCCAGCGCGTGAGCGGCTCGCCCTCGCACCCCTGGCCGAAGCTCACCATGGTGCGGCCCGGCGCGTTCTCCAGGTGGTACAGGCCGATGGCCGCCATCTCCTCCGCGGAGGGGCCGTCATCCATGCGCTCGTGCGAGGCGGGCGGGCCATCCGCGGGCTGATCCGAGATGCAGCCGACGCAGCGCGCGTTGCACATCACCGACGCGGGGATGGCGCCCTCGTCGCGTGCGTAGAAGATGTTCTGCGACGTGAAGCACCGGTACAAGAGCGCGCACGTCTTCAGCTGCTTGAGCACGCGGCTGTCCGGGAAGCGCTCCATGTGCGCCTTCACCAGGCCCTTCAGCTCCGGCGTGGAGTACGACTCCGGCTCCCAGTGCGAGCGACGGTCGGTGTGGATGGCCCACGCGAGCGGCCCCTTCTCTCCCCACGCCGCCGCCGTGTACGCCCACTGCGGCAGCACCGGCCCGCTGCCCTTCACCTCGCCGGGGAGGAACGTGCGCGTGTAGCCGGGGGGCAGGAGCGCGCCGACGGCATTGGGCACGAAGGTCTTGCCGCCCACCTTCATCTCGCGGACCAGCTCCAGCTCGCCCGTGTCCGGGTTGAGCCCCACGGGCAGCCGTCCAGGCAGGTGCACCAGGCGGCCGGCCGCTGGCAGGGCAATGGGCTTGTCCTGCGGGGGCACCAGCTCCTCGCCGCTTCGCAGCGTGGCGATGAGGTAGGGATGCTCCATGACCCGGCCCTTGGGGTCCGCGAAGAGCAGCTTCGGCGCGTGCGTCATGCGCCGTTAACTAACACGGGTCGGCCGTCATGCGTCCAACGCCTCGCGTCATGTGGATGGATGAATGAGGCCCATCACGGCCGGCACGTCGCGGAGCCGGGGCGCGCCTTGAAAGCGCCCATGCGCTGGTCTATGGGTCCGCCACGCTTTCCAGGCAGTCCCCCATTCGTCGGAGGCAGTCGTGATCGTCGGAGTTCCCAAGGAGATCAAAACCCGTGAGTACCGTGTCGGCATGGTGCCTGCGGGTGTGCGCGCGCTCACCAGCGCGGGCCACACGGTGCTGGTCGAGACGAACGCTGGCGTCGGCTCCGGCATCCCGGATTCGGAGTACCAGCGCGTCGGCGCGCAGATCATCTCCAGCGCGGATGAGGTGTGGAAGCGCGCGGAGATGGTCGTCAAGGTGAAGGAGCCCATCGCGCCCGAGTACGAGCGCATGCAGCCGGGGCAGATCGTCTACACGTACTTCCACCTGGCCGGCGTGGATCCGGAGCTCACCAAGACGCTCATCAAGAAGAAGGTGACCGCGGTCGCCTACGAGACGCTCCAGCTGGACGACGGCAGCCTCCCGCTGCTCAAGCCCATGTCCGAGGTGGCCGGCAAGATGGCCATCCAGGTGGGCGCCGCGTGCCTGGAGAAGGCCCACGGTGGCAAGGGCATCCTGCTGGGCGGCGTGCCCGGCGTGCGCCGCGGCCGCGTGGCCGTCATCGGCGGTGGCGTGGTGGGCCTGTGCGCCGCCAAGGTCGCCGTTGGCATGGGCGCGGAAGTGACCATCCTGGACGTGAACCTGGAGCGCCTCACCTACCTGGACGACGTGTTCCTCGGCCGCGCGCAGACGCTGGCCTCGGACACGGAGTCCATCGCGCGCACCGTGCGCGAGTCGGACCTCGTCGTCGGCGCGGTGCTCATCCCCGGCGGCAAGGCCCCCAAGCTGGTGTCGCGCGAGCTCATCGGCGAGATGGAGCCCGGCTCCGTCGTCGTCGACGTGGCGGTGGACCAGGGCGGCTGCATCGAGACCTGCAAGCCCACCACGCACGACAACCCCACCTTCACCGTGAGCGACGTCGTCCACTACTGCGTGGCGAACATGCCCGGCGCGGTGCCGCAGACGTCCACCTTCGCGCTCACCAACACCACCCGCCCCTACTCGCGGAAGATCGCGGACCTGGGCCTGGTGGAGGCCATCAAGGGCGACCGCGCCCTCCAGCGCGCTATCAACACCTACAACGGCCACATCACCTACGAGGCCGTCGCCAAGGACATGGGGTACGACTACGTGCCCCTGATGGATGCACTCGGCGGCAAGAAGTAACGCAGCGCCTGCCTCCCCTTCAGCCGGCCAGCCTCGTGCTGGCCGGTTGTCGGCACCGGCCCCTGGGACGGATGTCCCCTCCGGTTCCCATCCTGTGGAATAAATGATCCTGTCGAGCGTCTCCGCACCCCAGAAGCGGGCATGCGGGCGGCGTGGCAGGGGAAAGCGTTGTTGACCCGTCTGCTCCGGTGCATAGATTGACCGTTAGACAGGCGACGCATTCCCCAATCATTTCGGGCCCCTGGAAGGCGGGAGCATGATGCTGGACTTCAGGCAACCCAACCGGACGAAGCAGGAATTCGAAGAGCTGGCGCTGGCGCACCTGGATCCGCTCTATTCGGCGGCCCTCCGGTTGACCAAGAACGAGCGCGACGCCGAGGACCTGGTGCAGGACACCTGCATGCGGGCCTACCGCTTCTTCGACAAGTTCGAGCGCGGGACCAACATCAAGGCCTGGCTCTTCAAGATCCTCACGAACACCTTCATCAACCGCTACCGCCGCAAGGTGAAGGAGCGCACGGTGGTGGAGGGCGTGGAGCGCGAGGCGGTGCATGAGCGCTTCGTGAGCCGGGACGCGACGGACTTCGCGGCCAACCCGGAGCAGTACTTCTTCGACCGGCTCCTGTCGGACGACGTGCTGCGGGCCATCGACTCGCTGCCCATCGACTTCCGGCTGGTGGTCATCCTGGCGGACCTCCAGGAGTTCTCCTACAAGGAGATCGCGGAGATCCTGGAGTGCCCCGTGGGCACGGTGATGAGCCGCCTGTTCCGCGGCCGCAAGCTGCTGCAGAAGACGCTGCGCGAGTACGCGGAAGGTCAGGGCGTCTTCCGGCATGACGGGGAGCCGGTGCAGGTTCCGGCGGACCTGGAAGAGTACCGTCGTAGGAAGAAGGCAGGCTAGAAAGAGGTTGGAGGGGCGTCGCACTCCCTCCGGACCACCTCATCGAGCGCCCATGACCTGCCAGGAACTCGAGCGGTTGCTGTATCCGTACCTCGACGGCGAATTCCAGCCCGAGGAACGCCACGACGTGGAATCGCATCTCGAAGGTTGCGCCGCCTGTGTCGCGCGGGTGGACGAGGAGATGCAGCTGCGTCAGACGCTTCGCCGCGCGGCGAAGCACGCTGTCTCCACCCAGGGCACGCGCGCGCCGGCGTCGCTGCGCGCGGGCATCCAGTCCGGCCTGCACCGCGAGCACCGCCGCGCCCAGGTGAACCAGTGGCTGCGCGCCGGGGCCCTGGCCCTGGTGGTGGTGACCGTGAGCGGCGGCTGGATGCTGTACCAGTCCGGCAAGGCGCAGAAGGCCACCATCCTGGAGGCCGTGCAGCGCCACACGCGCCAGCGTCCCCTGGAGTTCGTCGCGGGCACGCCGGAGCAGATCGAAGCGTGGTTCAACGACAAGGTGGAGCACCGCATCACCCTGCCCCGCCTGCAGCAGGCGCGGCCCGTGGGCGCGCGCTTCTCCACGCTCAACGGCCAGGAGGTCGTCTACGTCAGCTACGAGACGCAGCCTCGCGCCACCACCGAACCCAAGCGCAACATCGGCGTGTTCGTCTATCCGGCCACGGGGCAGCGGGTGATCAAGGACGAGGGCCCCACGGTGGAGAACGTCGCCGTGGACTCGAGCCAGGCGTACAACGTCGTGACGTGGCGTGATCAGGACGTCACCTATGAGCTGGTGACGGACCTGGATGACGCCGCCATCCTGCAGATGCTGCGGGATCAGGAGCACCGCTCCAACGGTCTCGCGCGCCCCGCGCAGGTGAAGCCCGCGGTGAGCGTGCAGCCCGTGTCGCTACAGCCCTGAAGCCCTCGGACAGCGAGGGCTCGGGCGGTCGCCTGCTCAACTGAATACCGGGCGTTGCGCCCGGTGTGAAGATTGACGGTCCCAGGTATGGCCGATAGCCTCGACGGCGTCTTCACTCTCGCGCGCCGCCGTGTCTGTTCCTCGCGGTGTTACACCGCGCGCCGTACTCCCAGGATGGCCGTCCCTTCATGTCCAAGCGAATCCTGATCGTCGAAAGCGACGCCACCCTCGCCACCGCCCTGCAGCAGGCCCTGGAGGCCCGGGGCTTCTCCGCGCAGACGACGGGCGACGGCAAGGGCAGCGTGGAGCTGATCCGCCGTGAGCGCCCCGACCTCGTGGTGCTCGCGGTGGACCTGTCCGCGGGACAGAACGGCTATCTCATCTGCGGCAAGCTGAAGAAGGATGACGAGCTCAAGGCGGTTCCCATCGTCATCATCGGCAGCCCGGACGGCTTCGCGGCGCACAGCAAGCTGAAGGCGCGCGCGGACGAGTACGTGGCCAAGCCCGTGGACGCGAACGTCCTCATCGAGCGCGTGGGCGGCGTCATCGGCTTCCCGGAGCCGCCCGTCAGCCACGAGGTCGTGGACGAGAGCCTCACGCTGGACTCGCTGGGCGAGGAGCCCGCGACGGACTTCGGCGAGGAGATCGCCGTCGACACGGGCGAGGAGCCCGCGGTGGCCGGGGAAGACCTGGACATGCTCGACGACGCCTTCGGCGACATGACCTCCGAGCCCGTGGCGGGCAGCGCCGAGGAGCCCGTGGTGGCGCCTCCGGAGGAGCTGGAGTCCCCGTCCGGCCTGGAGGAGATCTCCGCGCTCGACTCGCTGGGCCCCGAGAGCGACGACTCGCTGGACATGCTGGGCAGCCTGGACGAGCCGGAGGAGAAGACCGTGGTCGGCTTCATGCCGCCGGTGGAGCCGGAGCCCGCCGCGGCCGCCCCCACCCCGCCGCCCACGCGCCCCGCTCCCACGCCCCTGCGCGCGGTGCCCCCGCCCGCCGCCACGACCCGCCCCGCTCCGGTGACGCCGGCCGCCGCCCCGGGCCCATCCGCCGCGGACCTGGCGGAGCTGCGCAACCTGCGCGCGAAGGTGGCGGAGCTGCAGAGCGCGCTGGAGGACTCTCGCGCCGAGACGACGCAGGTCGAGGAGCGCGTGCAGGTGCTGGAGTCCGAGCTCCAGGCGAAGGCCACGGAGCTGGAGGCGTCCCGCTCCACCGCCGGCAAGAACGACAAGGACACCTTCGCGCTGCGTGACACCGTCAACAAGCGCGACAAGGAGATCCTCCGCCTCAAGTCCGAGCTGAACCAGAAGGACCAGGAGATCATCGAGCTGAAGGATCAGCACCTGGAGCTGGAGCAGAAGGCCTCCACCTCCGAGGAGGAGCTGAACCGCCGCGACGCGCAGATCAAGACGCTCACCACGCGCACCGAGCAGCTCACCACGGAGCGCAAGCGCGTGGATCAGCAGCTGGCCACGGCGAAGGAGGAGGCGCGCGGCGCCACCGCGAAGCTGGGCACGCTCCAGGCGGAGCTGGATCAGCACCAGGCCCAGGCCCAGGCGCTCCAGGGCGAGGTGGAGAGCCTGCGCGCCCAGGTGGCCCAGCAGGACGCGGACCTCCAGGCCGTGCGCGAGGAGGCCGAAGGGCTGCGCTCGCAGGTGGAGGCGGCGCAGGGCGAGCTGGAAGGCCTGCGTGGCCAGCTGGAGCAGGCCCAGGCGGAGCTCTCCAACCAGAGCGCCCAGGCGGCCGCGGAGGCGGATGGCCTGCGCGCGCGCATCACCGAGCTGGAGCAGGCGGCGGTGCGCAACGAGGAGCGCGTCACGAAGCTCTACGCGCGCATCAAGGGCGACGAGAAGCTGCGCGAGAAGACCAAGAAGGCGCTCGCCATCGCGCAGCAGCTGCTGGACGAGCCGGGCACCTCCGTGGGCGACGACGCCGACGAGGAAGCCGCGGCCTGAAGCACCGGCCGGGGGAAGGCGCGGACCGCCCTCCCCCACTTCCAGCCCTCGCGCTACTTCCCGGCCTCCTTCTTGGGGGCCGTTTTCTTTTCGTGCAGCTTCTTGGCGAAGGACTGCACGGCGGCGGGCACGTTCTTGTCGCGGGACAGGTCCTTGAGCTCCGCGTCGCGCAGGGTGTTGAGGAACTTCATGGTGACGGTGAGCGGCACCTTGGGGTTCTTCACCAGCGCGAGCTTCACCTTCTGCATCTTCGTCCACTCGCGGTTGTTGTAGATGACGCGCAGCACGTCCTCGTTGATGGCGCGGTTCGCGGCGCACGCGAGCACCTCGCCGTCGGTGATGCGGGGGCTGCGGATCACGGCCACGCAGACGAGCTTGTTGGTGTCGCGGATGAGCGCGGAGCGGGCCTCCTTGTTGCCCAGCGTGCCCAGCTTGATCTTCTCCGCGATGGACATCTTCATGATCCGCTGCGCGAGCGTCAGGCGCTTGCCCTCCTCCATGGGAGCAGCGTCCTCGGCCTGCGCGTCCGAGCCCAGCTCCTGGAGCACCTCCTCCGCGGTGGGGCCCGGATCCGGCGGCGCGGCGGCGGCCTGCGGGCCGTAGATGCGCACGCGGGCGGCCTGCATCTGGGGCACGTCCGCCAGCACCAGGCCGCTGCGGACCGCGAAGTCACAGACGCCGTCCACCAGCGACACCGGGACGCCGGGGTTGGCGCACAGGTTGCGGATGATGGACTCGTTGCGCAGCAGGCGCAGCTGGTTCTGGGAGATGATCTCCGCCACCTTCGGGCTGCACGTGGCCGCCACGCTGGACACGGCGTCGTCCGGCGTCTCCGAGTTGAGGACGAGCATCTCCGCGTAGGCTTCCTTGTCCTTCAACAGGCCCAGGAAGTAGCCCAGCACGGGCGGCTGCACGCCCTCGTCGCGCAGCGCGGAGCCGAGGATGCGATCCGGCAGGTTCGCGGACGTCTTGGCGGCCGTCTCGCGCACGCCCGCGTCCGGGTCGAACGTGAGCATGTAGAGCGCGCCCAGCATGTCCGCCGGGTTGAGCGGCACCAGCGACTTGGCGGCCATCATCCGCAGCGGCACGGGGGCGTTGGGGTCCACGTGCTTGCGCAGGTTGGGCGGCAGGAACTCCGCGTTGAAGGGGCAGCCTGGGGGCGGGGCCGGAATGCTGGGGTCGGCGGCGGTGCTCATGTCGCGTGATTCCTTCCGTAGATGATGCGCAGCCCCTCCAGGGTGAGGAACTCGTCCACCTCCTGGATGGCCTTCGATTCACTGGCCACCAGCGGGGCGAGGCCCCCGGTGGCCACCACTTTCGCGGAGAAGCCCATCTCCGCCTCCATGCGCGCGCACAGGCCGTCCACCATGCTCACGTAGCCGTGGACCAGGCCGGACTGCATGGAGTGCACCGTGTTGCGGCCCACCACGTGCGGCGGCCGGGCGAACTCCACGCGCGGCAGCTTGGAGGCGTTCTGGAACAGGGCCTCCATGGAGATGTTGATGCCGGGACAGATGGCGCCGCCCAGGTACTCGCCCTTGGGCGTCACCGCGTCCAGCGTCGTCGCGGTGCCGAAGTCCACCACGATGAGGCCGCGGTGGTGCTTCTCATAGGCGGCCACCGCGTTGACGATGCGGTCCGCGCCCACTTCACGCGGGTTGTCGTAGAGGATGGGCATGCCCGTCTTCACGCCCGGCCCCACGAACATGGGGCGCGTCTTGAAGTAGCGCTCGCTCATCTTCTCCAGGATGTACTGGAGCGGCGGCACCACGCTGGACACGGCCAGGGCCTTCACCTGGTTCGCGTCGATGCCGCTCCACGCGAAGAGCTGGCGCACGAGGATGCCGTACTCGTCCGCGCTCCGGCGCGCGCTCGTCTCCAGGCGCCAGTGGTCCAGCAGCCGGCGGCCCTCGTACACGCCCAGGACGGTGTTGGTGTTGCCGACGTCGATGGCCAGGAGCATCAGGGGCGCACTCTAGCGCTGGGGACGCAGCTGCTCCACGTCCCCCGCCAGCACGCGCTCCACACGCCCGTCCGCCATGCGCACCAGCAGGGCGCCCGTGGGGTCGATGTCCTCCGCGAACCCCTCCCAGTCCCCCCGGTCCGTCTTCACCCGGACCGGCACGCCCAGGGTGCTGGAGAGCGCCTTCCAGCGGGCGCGCACCGCGTCGAAGCCGGTGGCCAGGTACGTGTCCAGCCAGGTCTCCAACCGGTTCCACAGGGCCGCGGTGAACGTCGCGCGGGGCACCGGCCGTCCCAGCGCCAGGGAGAGTGACGTGGCCGTGGCGCGCAGCTCCTCGGGGAAGTGCTCCTCGCCGGCGTTGAGGTTCACGCCCACGCCCACGACGACGAAGTGCACGCGCTCGGGTTCGGCGGACAGCTCCGTGAGGATGCCGGCCACCTTGCGGCCTGAAATCTGGACGTCGTTGGGCCACTTGATGGCGGCGTCCGCGCCCGCGTCGCGCAGCGTCTCCGCCAGGGCCACGGCGGCCACCAGCGTGAGCTCCGGCGCGCGCTGGGGGGGCAGTTCCGGGCGCAGGATGGCGGAGAAGTACAGGTTCAGGTTCGGCGGCGACACCCAGGCGCGGCCCCGGCGGCCCTTGCCCGCCGTCTGCTGCTCGGCCACCACCACCGTGCCATGCGCGGCGCCGTCCTGGGCCAGCCGGAAGGCCGCCGCGTTGGTGGAGCCGATGGTGTCGTGGTGGTGCAGCACGCGGCCCAGCGCGCGCGTGGTGAGCAGCGGGTGGACCTCCAGCGCGGACAGCCGGTCCGGCCGGCCCACCAGCCGGTAGCCCTTCGCGGGCACCGCTTCGATGCGGTAGCCCTTCAGACGCAGGGCCTCCACGTGCTTCCACACCGCCGTGCGCGACAGCCCCAGCCGGGTGGAAAGCGCCTCGCCGGAGATGAAACCCTCCCCTCCTTCCGCGAGGAAGTTGAGGATGCGCGCGTCCTGCGTCAGCTCGTTCGTCGTCTCCACGGTGGGGCGAGCCGCTTCAGTTCGAGGCGGGAGCGGCCTGCGTCGAGGGCGCGGCGCCCGGGCTGGCCTTGAAGGAGATGAGCTCCAGTTCGGTCTGCGGCACGCGCTGGCCGTCCTGCTCCGTGGCCACGTCCACGCGGACCAGGCCCACGCCCGCGGCGAAGGTCATCGTGTTGACGAGCGTCGTCTTCCCGTCCACCTTGTTGCGGCCTTCCACGCTCACGCAGTTGGGGAACGAGCCCGCGGGCACCTGGCACGCGAAGCCCACCTGCACCAGCTGGTAGCGCTCCGTGGAGGACACGGACACGACGTTGTTCCAGCCGCGCCCGGCCTCCAGCGGACCGCGCAGGAGGTAGCGCTTGGGGTCGCGCAGGCCGAAGGCGTCCACCGTGAGCTGGCCGCCCTGATTGTCCACGAAGTACCCGTCCTGCTCCTTGACGATCTCCACCGTGACGGGTTTGTCGTCGCGCCCATCGATGCGGTACGTCCACGCGTTGCCCACCGCCAGCGGGTAGTACTGGGCAATGGACTCGGGCGAGGGGCGCGCGTCCGCTTCGACGCGCTTCGCGCAGCCGGAGCCCACCAGCGTGGAGGCCAGGAGGGCCAGGCCCCCCACCATCGACAGCGACTGCTTCAAGGACGGCTGCTTCATGCGCTCAAGGGTCCGCGTGGCCCTGGCCACGCGCCTCCGCGGTTGCGTGGTTGCGTGATGCGTAGAGGGTGTCCAGCGCCTGCTGCGCGGCGGCCTGCACGGACGGCGTGTCGTGCCCCTGGGCCACCGTGTAGAGGTACGCCTCCGCCTCGGGGCCGCCAATCTCGCCCACGGCGAAGACGATCTCCTGCAGGAAGCCCGAGTCGCGGCCGCGCGCCAGGTCGATGAGCGCCGGCACTGCGCTCTTGGCCTTCATCTCCGCCAGCGCGCCGATGGTGCGGCGCACCTGATCCGCGTCGCTGGTGTCCTTGAGGCGATCAATCAACAGCGGCGCCGCGGCCGGGTGCTTGCGCTCGGCCAGCGTCCGCAGGGCGAACTCGCGGATGCGCGCGTCGGTGGCCTGGAGGTCCGCCACCAGCGCCTCGTCCGAGCGGTCCAACGCGGCGAACTGCAGCGCCGCGGACTCCGCGACCTGCCTGAGCGCGCTCTCCAGCGCGGCGCGCATGGCCGTCCGGCGCCCCTCCGGCGAGTCCTCCTGAACCGCCGCCTCGCCCAGGCCCACGACCTCGTAGCGCTGGGGTGTGTTGCCGCCGAAGCGCTCCAGGGACAGGTTGGCGCCCACCTCCGCGAAGCTGTGCGGATTGCCGTCCTTCAGCACCTCGCGGGTGAAGGGCACGTCCAGCGAAAGCCGCCAGGGGCGGGACTTCTTGGGGACCTCTTCGTCCACCAGCTCGAAGCGGCCGGAGGACTGCAGCGCGCCGTCGAACAGGTCCCGCACGCCTTCCGGGCCGAAGCCCAGGAGGGCGTTGTCCCGCAGGGTGGCCCCGGAGAGCTCCACCGGCGCCACCGGATAGCGCGGAGCCTGCGAGCGGCAGGCCCCGAGGAACAGCACGCAGGAGGTAAGCAGCAGGGCCGGCTTCATGGCCTCCACAGGCTAACACTCCCGCGTCCACCGCACCTGATTCCGTGCGGGGGCTCAGCCTTCCTTGTTGCCCTCGGACGAACCGTCCGTCCCAGGCGACGGCGCTTCGTTGGCGGGCTGCGCGGACACCTCGGCGGTGGCCGCATCCGGAGGCAGCGCCTGCGAGGCCGCCGGAGTCTCCGCGTCGGACGCGGCCCGCGTGGCTTCGCCGGACTCCAAGGTGGCCTGCACCGCTTCGCCCGCCTGCCAGGTCCTGCCCACGGCGGGCGACGTGGCGTCGGACTCTCCCTGCGCGGGGCTGGCGGACGCCTGCGCCGTCATGGGCAGGGCCTCACCCGCGAGAGCGACGGGCTCGCCCGTGACGCTGCCAGCCGGCGAAGGCGCGGCGATGGCACCAGAGGTCCCCTCCCCTTCGGAGGCGACCGCCGCCACCGTGGTGGCACCGGCCGACTCGGTGGTGGCGGTGGCTCCGCCCGCGGACGCGGCGGCCTCACCGGTGGCCGCGCCCGCTTCACCCGCGGGCGAGCCCTCCGCTCCGCGCGTGCCACGGCCGCGACGGCCGCGGCGGCGGCGGCGGCGGCGCTTGCGCTCGGAGGCGTTGCCCTCGGCGGCGCCGGCCTCGGCGCCCTCCTTGGCTCCGCCCACGAAGGCGCTGGCGGCCTCCAGATCCTCGTCGTCACCCTCGTCGTCGCCCTCCTCGGACTCGTCCTCTTCCGACGCGGGCGTGAACCCGGCGGCGGCCGGCGGCGCGGGGGCCACCGGCGAGGCCTTGGCCTCGGAGCCCTCGGCGCCCGGCTGGGCGGCGTCGCGGGACTCGGCGCGCTCGCGCTGACGGTCGCGGCGGCGCTCGGCGCGATCCGGACGCTCGCTCCGCTCGGGACGGTCCGTGCGCTCGGAGGTGGCGGCGACAGCGACCTCGCCATCGCCCTCCTCGCGGGCCTGCTTCTCGCTCTTGCGCTCCTCGCGGCGCCGCTGGGCCTCCTCGGCGTCCAGCTTGGCGGCCTCGAAGAAGCGCTCGTCGATGTCGTACAGCTCCACCTGGGTGACGGTGACGGCGGTCTTCGCCTCCAGGAACTTCTCGCCCAGGGCGTCACCGCACCACAGCATCACCAGCGAGCCGGAGGCCTGCGCCTCGGAGCGCGCGTCGCCGCGCACCTCGCCCGCGCTCACCAGCAGGCCCACCTGCGCGGAGTAGTGGCCCAGGTCGCGCCGCAGCTCCTGCACCGTCTTGCGGTCGATGCCCGGCGTGCCCTTGAGCATGCGCACGGCGTAGCGCAGCTCCACGCTGCCCTCGCGCTTGCGCGCGGTGAGCAGGGGACCTTCCTTGGAGCGCTTGGCGACCTTCAGCTCGCGGAAGCCCAGCCCGTGCATCATCTTCACCACGGACTTCTCGAAGGTGCCCACGTCCGCGTCGCCCAGGCGCTTGCGCAGCCCGCGCGCCACCGCCCGGCGCGCGTCCTTGAGGGCCGTGCGCGCGGTGGTGATGAGGGCCTCGTCCACCAGCGGCTCGCCGGCCGCGGCGGGCTTGCCCAGCACCGGGCGGCCCCCCTCCAGCGGGATGCCCAGGGCCTGCGCGAAGGCGGCCTGGAGCTCCAGGGGCGGCGCCTCGCTCGGCGCGCCCGCGCGCTCCAGGGACACCTCGCCGGTCTCCTGGTTGAAGGCGTACTGGGGGCGGCGGCCGGCGTCGATGCGGCGCTGGTTGTCCTCCAGCAGGGCGGTGAGCACCGCCTCCACCGTGGTCTCCTCCGCGCACAGCTCCTTGCCCTTGGCGCGCTCGATGATCTGATCCGTGCGCAGCGCGGCCTCCGCCTCGCTGAGGATCTCGAACACCACCTCCGGCAGCGGCGGGAAGCGCTTGCGGCGGCCACCCCGCTCCTCTTCGCCCTCGTCACGGCGGCGCTTGCGCTCCGTGCCCCGGCCCGACGCGCGGACGTTGTCCGTGCGCGGCTCCGGGTGGCGCTCCACCGGCCGCAGCGGAGGCAAGTCCTCCTCCGGATGCGGCTCCATCACGCCCGTCTGTGCAAGTGCCTCGATGTCCTCGGGAAGCGACCAGTCCGTCAATGCGAAGGTATCCTTCGCCGTGACAATCACCTTGCGATCCCGCGTCCGTCGCGCCATGGCGGCCAGTCGCGACAGCATCGTCACTTCCGGCGTCTTACCGATGTGGGACAGCAGGCTCAGCTGGATGGACTTCTCCGTGATCTCAAGGAAATGCAGGGGGCGACCTTCGCTCTCCAGTACCCGGAGCGCGGCCTCGTAAAATGTCATCGAGTATTCCCCAAGAATTCCGAACGGTTACAAAAATGTAGGTCCGTATGGGCGGCGGATGCTAGCCACCGCTAAACTGGCTTGTCAACGAACGTCAATGACCCGTCTTCGCATCGGACACCATTGGAAGCGCGAACCGTCAGCCTCCCCGCTCGATTCCATCGCGCTGGAACTGGACGGGGTGAACCTGTTGCCCGGGGCGGTGGAGGAGCCCCTGGCGGAGGTCGTCCCCGCGCTGGTGGAGGCGGTAGCCGCCCTGCACGCGGGGAAGCGGCGGCTGGCGCAGGTGTCACTGACGGAGGCGCACCTGGAGCTCGTGTTGCGGCGCGTCGGGCCGGACATCGAGCTGTCGGTGGCCAGCCTCGCCCGGCCCGCGCACCTGCTGCGCCCGCCCATCCGGGTGGACGCCGAGGAGCTGACGAAGGCCACCCGCCAGAGCGGTCAGCGCTTCCTCCAGGACGTGACGAAGCTCGCCCCCAAGGCGCTGTCCGCCTCGGCCGCCCGGAAGCTGGGCGAGGCGCTCCAGGGCCTGGGCAAGGCCGCCCCGCATGCGGAAGGGCCACCGGTGCCCCCCACCCCGCTGCGGATCGAGCCCGTCTCCGTGCCGGGGTTCGGCTTCGAGCTGAAGGACATCTCCCCCGCCTCGCGCGAGGCGCCCTCGAAGGGCACCTCCGGGGCGCTGGCGCCGCTGTTGGGTGCGGGCGAGGTGTGGCTGGCGCTGCCCGGACGGCCGCAGGCGTGGCGCGCGCAGGGGCCGCCGTTCCTCACGGTGCTGGAGCTGTCTCGGCAGGCGGTGGAGCTGGCGCGGGCGGTGGAGCTGGGCGAGGCCCGCTTCGAGTTCGAGCCCGCGGGCGTGCGCCCCCTGCTGACGCTGGACCTGCCAGGACGGCGGGCGAAGCTGGGGCCCACCGGCACCTGGTTCGAGCTGGAGCCGGCGGCGCTCCTGTCCGCCCTCTTCCAGTTGGGCGAGGCGCTGGGCCTGGCGTTCGCGGAGGCGCACCGGGTCCAGGTCTCCAACCCGTACCTCGTGGAGCTGGCGGAGCGCTGCCGCGAGGGGCTGTCGCACCTGCGGGGCGCCCACAAGCCGCCCGAGGCCGAGGGCGAGGCACGCGAGCGCAAGCCTTCCCCGGCGCGCGGTGAGTCCCGCCCCCTGAAGGTGCCCGGGAAGCTGAGGCGCCTGCGCTTCGAGAAGCTGTGGGAGCAGCGCGGGCTGGAGGAGCCGGAGGAGGCGCGGCTGCTGTTGGGCCGGCATGGGCCGGTGTACTGCGCGCCGGGGCTGGCGGGGGCGTTCTCGCGCAAGGACGGCGGGCTCTTGTGGCGCCGGGCCGCGTCGCTGGGCGTGGCGGCGTCCGCGGATGGCCACGCGGTGGCGGCGGACGACACGCGCGTGTACGGCTTCACCGGCCGGGGCGCGGGGGCCCGATGGCTGCACGACCATGACGGAATCCCGCTGGGACCGCTGCTCCTGCGCCAGGACGGGCTGCTCGTGACGCTGTCGGAGGACCGCACGGCGGTGGCCTTCGCGGAGGCCACGGGCCGCGAGGTGTGGCGCCTGGCCCCGCCGCGCACGCAGCGCGGGTGGCTGGCCACGCAGGGACACCGGGCGCTCCTGTCCACGGACTCGGGCTACCTGTACGGCCTGGACCTGGAGGACGGCCAGGTGCGCTACCGGCTGCGCTCACCGCTGCCCTTCCATGGGCCCCCGGTCCCGTGGGGCCGGCGCTTCCTGGCGCTCATGGGGCGCGGCTCGCACCACGCGCTGCTGCTCGCGGACGCGCACACCGGAGAGGCGCAGTGGACGTTCGAGCCGGACCTCCTCCTGCCCTCCACGCCGCTGCCGGTGGGCCAGCGGGTGCTCATGGCCGGGATGCGCGACCAGGACGGGTTCCTGGTGTGCCTGGACGCGCGCGGACGCAAGGTCTGGGAGCGCGCGCTGCACCTGGGCCCCGGGCCCTACGCGCTGGCGCCGCTGCCTCGCGCGGTGGTGGTGACGAGCGCATCCGGGGCCGCCGCTCGCGTGGCCCTGTCCGGACAGGTGGACTGGCGCGTGGGCGCGGCGGGTGAGCCGCTGATCACCGCGCTGCCGGCGCGCACCGCCCGCGACGTGACGCTCATCGCGGGCGAGGTGGTGCGCGCGGTGGATCCTCGCGGCGGTCAGGTGCTCGCGGAGGTGCGCGCGGGGGTGGGGCTCGTCGCGCTCCAGGCCGACGTGCGCCTCAACCTGTACTTCCTGGACGACGCCGGCACGCTGTCCGCGTACCGGCTGGGTTCGCACTTCGCCGTGGTGAAGTGACGACGACGAAGGGCTCCCCGCCCTTCATCCGAAACGAAGGGCTACCCGCCCTTCTTGGCGGAGGCCTTGGCCGGGTCGATCTCCTCCTCCGGCCGCTCCTCCTGCGTGGCGCCTTCCCACGTCTCGTTGGCGCCCAGCTTCCACTCCGACGGCACGTCCATCTTCCACACGTAGGTGGCGTTGGCGTTGCCGCCCGACGCCGCGTGCGAGGAGACGTTGATGGTCATCTCCAGCTTCGACACGTCCGCGGGCATGAGGTCCAGGTCGTAGTGGCCCAGCACCATCTGCGGGGGGAACTCGGCGATGAGGCGCTCGGGGTAGTCGATCTTCATCGACGGGTCGGCGCCGCGCATCTCGCCCAGGAGCTTGCCCTTCGCGTCCGTGAGCTTCCACACCGTGTCGAACGTGGCGCTGGTGACCATCTTCTTCACCTTGCCCTCGTCCTTCTCCACGCGCTGCGCGCCCCAGAGCACCAGCTGCAGGCGGATCTGCGGCTTGCCCATCACCATCACCACGTCGTTGGACACCACGTCCAGGCGCATGCCCTTGTCCGTGGCGGTCCACACCGGGCGGTAGCGGCCCTCGTGCAGGGCGTCGAACTGCTTGCGCGCGTACTCGTAGAAGGCCTTGCGGTCCGTGGCGCGGTTGTCCTTCTTGTCGCCGCCCGACTCCGCGCGCTTGTCCAGCTCCGCCAGGTAGTTGTCGAACTTCTTGTTGCCGTGGAAGCGGTCCAGGTGGCCGTCGATGTCGTCGAAGTACGCCTTGAAGAACGACCTCAGCTCGTCCCGGTAGGACGCCTCATCCGGGTTGGAGCGCATCCACCCCACCCGCTCCAGGTAGACCGACTGGATCCGGCGGAAGTCCGCGTCCCGCTCCGCCTCGAGTGCCCGGGCGGAGGCGGTGCGGTGGCTCGCCACTGCGGCGACGATCACCAGGGCGATGACAACGATGATTCCGAAGTAGCGCTTCAAGCGACAGGCTCCTGTGCGTACGGGCAGGCAATGATATGAGCCCCATCATCGTGCCCCAGGCCGAGGGAATCCAACTGTTCACCGTGCCCCTTCCGCTGGAGGAAGGGGAGCTGCTGGGAAGTCCCCAGATCGCCTGGCAGGCCCATGGGAAACCGTCAGACGGCAAAGCGGTGGTGGTGCTGCACGACCTGTCGCACTCCCATCAAGCGCTGCGCACGGAAGTGAACGGTGCGTACGAACCTTCGGGCTGGGGGCGCGAGCTGATCGGCCCGGGCAAGGCGCTGGATCCGGAGGTGACGCCGGTCATCGTGCCCAACCTGCTGGGCAGCCCGTTCGGCTCCACGTCGCCGCTGACGCCGGATCCGCACACCGGCGCGCCGTGGGGCGCGACGCTCCCGCCGCTCACCGTGCTGGACATGGCGCGAGGCGTGTCCGCGCTCCTGCGCTCCATGGAGCTCACGCGCGTGCGGGCCCTGGTGGGCGTGGGCCTGGGAGGGCTGGTGGCGCTGCGGCTCGCGGCGCTGTTCCCGGAGCTGACCGACGGCGTGGTGGTGCTGGGCGCGGCGCGGGCGCTGCCGGAGGGGCTGCGCGAGAAGCTGGGGCTCACGTCGCAGGTGCTGCGCATGGCGCCCGACAACGAGGACACCCCGCCCCTGCGCGAGCGCGCGCCGAACCGGACGCTGGCGCGGCTGCGGCTGGACTACCTCAAGCTGCTCTACGGGCGCGACCACCTGGCCAGCGCGTATCCGGACAGCGCGGCGGCGCAGGCGGCGCTGGAGGCGGAGGCCGCGTCATTCGCGGACACGTTCGATCCGGTGGCGTGGTCGCTGCTGTGCTCCGCGTACGCGGGCTGCGACCTGACGGAGACGTTCCCGAAGATCCGCGCGCGGGTGCTCCTGCTCGTGGGCTCGACGGACGCGTTGGCCCCGGCGGGCCGCGTGCGGGACACCTACCACCAGCTGACGGCGGCGGGGGTGCAGGCGCGGTTCGTGGAGCTGCAGGGGCCGGGGGATCACGGCACCCTGCTGTCGGACGCGCACCGGCTCAAGGGGCCGGTGCAGGACTTCCTGCGCTGGCTGCGTGGCTAGCGCTGGGCCTGATGCTGCGTGGCGAGCCGCGCCCGGAGCGCGCCCACCAGCATCCCGATGGCGATGTCGTTGTTGCCGCCGTGCGGGATGATGATGTCCGCGTGGTGCTTGGACGGCTCCACGAAGCCCATGTGCATGGGGCGCACGTGGCGCAGGTACTGGCCCACCACGTGGTCGAAGTCGCGGCCGCGGTCCTTGATGTCGCGGGTGAGGCGGCGAAGGATGCGCAGGTCGTCGTCCGCGTCGACGTAGATCTTCACGTCCATCTCGTCGCGCACCTCCTTCATGTGGAGCACGAGGATGCCCTCGATGAGGATGATGTCCCCGGGGTCCACGCGGTGCGTGTGCGGCTGACGGCCGGACGTGACGAAGTCGTAGACGGGCTTCTGGATGGCGTGGCCCTGCTTGAGCGCGCGCAGGTGGCTGACCAACAGCTCCGTGTCGAAGGCGTCGGGATGGTCGAAGTTCACCTCCCGCCGCTCTTCGAGGGACATGTCCTTCAGGTCCCGGTAGTACGAATCCTGATCAATGAAGGCGACCCGGCAGTCGGCAAGGGCCTCACGCACCTTGCGGGCCACCGTGGTCTTGCCGGACGCGGTGCCGCCCGCGATGCCAACGACGAGGGGTGACGACATGCGGCGGGCACTACCCCACCAGACAGGTGGGCGCAAGGGTCCGTTCACCTACGGACACTGCCGCCCCTTATGCCCGCCGCAAGAGACCGCGCGCCTGCCCTTCCGCGAGCAGCCATCCGGGCAGGGACTCCGCCGGGAGCGGGCCGTCCGCGAGCCCCCGAAGCCCCTCGGCCACCTCCGGCGGGAGCGTCAGGACCTCGAAGCCCGGGGCCTTGCGGCGGATGGCGAAGCGCCAGGGGCCGGGTCCCGGCCGGGCCGCCACCTGCGCCAGGGCCTCCAGGCCGGACACCTCCAGCGCCCCACAGGCCCATGCGCGGCCGGTGAGGTGCCGCCGCAACGCCCGTGCGGCGAAGACGAGCTCCGTCAGGTCCGCGGGGAACGAGCCCAGCCGGACGTCCTCGGCCAGCGCCACCTGGCCCGGCGCGGGGGCCGGAGGCTCCTGGAGGAAGGCGTGCGGCAGCATCATCTCCAGGGACAGCGCGGCGGCCACCCCGTCCGACGGCGAGGCCATCACGCGCTTGCGGGCCCAGGACGCGAAGGCGTGGGACAGCGACCTGCCCAGCCCGTCGAAGAGCCCTCGGTACTCGCGCGAGCGGGTGAAGGACTCCAGCCCCTCCGGCGTCGCCGCGAGCAGCAGGCGCGTGAGGGGCCACTCCTTGTCCAGCTGCTCCGCCACCACCGCCAGGCGGAAGTCCCGGTCCGCGCGCGTGCCCTCGGGGTCCTCGTCCTCCGCGGCCGGCGTGACGCCGTGCCCTGCGTCGAAGAGCGCCCATGGGCGGCTGTCCCCGGTGAGCGCGGGCACGGGCGCGCGCGACGCGGGGACGTCGATGGCGGGCCGTGACGCTCCTGTCACAAGCGCGCGCAGCCTCCGCAGCGACGCGAGCGCGACCTCCGGCGGATGGCCATCGCCCTCGAAGGTGACGGCGCGCAGGCGCGGGCAGCGCGGGAGGACCTCCGCCAGCAGTTCGAACAGCTCCTCGCGCACGGGCTGCGTGTGATCATCCACGTAGAAGGTCCGCCCTCCCCTGCGTGTCACCACGCCGCCCGCGATGTGGAGCTCCACGACCTGATCCAGCGGGAAGCCATCCAGCCCCGTGCGCAGGGGCAGGCCCGCGGAGAGCTGGTGGCTGAAGAGGTGGCCCAGGTCCAGGAGCAGCGGCAGGCCCGTGCGCGCGTGCAGCTTCGCCATGAAGTCCAGCGCGTGCATCCCACCGCGCGTGGCGAGCACCGCGGGGTTCTCAATCACCAGCGGGACGCTCAAGCCCGCCTGGATGTGGAGCGCGTGCGCCGCGCTGTCCCGCACGCCCGCTTCGTTGAACGGCGGCGTGACATAGAGGTAGCCCGGGAAGGGCTGACCGCCCGCGTGCCACCAGCCCACGTCGTTGCCCACCCACGGGCTGCCCACCGCGCGCGCGTGCGCGTCCAGCTGCGCGAGCGCGGACGCGGGCTCCAGCTCCGGCCCCCACAGGTTCAGGTGCACGGGATGGAAGAGGACCGGCACCTCCGAGCGCCGGCGCCACATCTCCGGAAAGAGCGTGGCCTGGGCCTTCGCCTCCTCCAGCGCGATGGGCGCGCTGTACTCCACGAAGTCGAAGAGGCCGGGCGAGGCATCGAGCAACCGGTACGGCTGCGGCACGTCCGAGGCGCTCAGGTTGCTGCTCAGCCCCAGCCCCATCCAGGGCAGTGACCACGAATCCGATGCAGGGCGCGTCATGGGCACACCCTAACCAGCCCGGCTCCGGGTGGCGCTACCCTTGTGAGGGCGGCCGCTCCAGGCGCACGTCCTTCAGCGTCAGCACCCGGCCGTCCGCCGCGCGCACCTCCAGCGGCTTCACCGGCTTTCCGTGCGCCTTGTCGAGCACCCGCGTGCGGGGTTCGCCCGCCTGGAAACAGTGCTCCTGCCCCCACTGCCCCAGCGCGACCAGGATGGGAAAGAGGCTCTGGCCCTTCTCCGTCAGCACGTACTCCTGCCAGGCGCTGCCGTCGGAGGCCGGCTGCGTTTCGAGGATGCCGTGGTCCACCAGGTGCCGCAGGCGCTGGGCCAGGATGTTCTTCGCCACGCCCAGGCTCTTCTGGAACTCACCGAAGCGGCGCAGGCCGTACTGCGCATCCCGCACGATGAGCAGCGACCACCAGTCCCCGATGACGTCCAGCGACCGGGCCACCGGGCACATCACCCCTTCCATGCTCGTCCGCTTCACCGCCGCCTCCTTCCTCGGGCTCATCCACAACTGGTTGCATAACGAAACCAGGGTTTTTATTCATCCGGCGATTGGTTTCATCATGAAACCAAAAACGCGGAGGCAGGCGGATGCGGCTCAAGGGAAAGACGGCGCTGATCACGGGCGGTAACAGTGGCATCGGGCTGGCGACGGCGCGGCTGTTCGTGGCGGAGGGGGCGCGGGTGGCCATCACCGGCCGCAACCGGGAGACGCTGGACGCGGTGGTGAAGAAGCTGGGCGCGAACGTGCTGGCGGTGCAGGCGGACGCCACGGAGCCATCCGCCCTGGAGCGCGCGGTGGCGGCGACGGTGGAGCGCTTCGGCGGATTGGACATCGTGTTCGCCAACGCCGGCATCGCGGAACGGACGCCCGTGGGCAGGACGTCGCATGAGGCGTTCACGTCCGTGCTCCAGACCAACGTCACCGGGGTGTTCTTCACGGTGCAGGCCGCGGCCGCGCACCTGAAGCCCGGCGCGTCGGTCATCCTCACCAGCTCCGTGCACAGCGAGTTGGGGATGCCGGGCTACTCCGCATACGCGGCGAGCAAGGGCGCGCTGAAGGCGATGGCGAGCGTGCTCGCGGCGGAGCTCGCGCCACAGGGCATCCGCGTCAACGTCGTGTCCCCTGGCGCGACGAACACGCCCATCTGGGAGAAGGACGCGCCCACGCCGGAGTCCTTCGCGAAGCTGGAGCGCCGCATGTCCGCCACCATCCCCCTGGGGCGCATCGGCAAGCCGGAGGAGATCGCCAGGACGGTGCTGTTTCTCGCATCCGACGAAGCGTCCTACGTGAACGGGCAGGATCTGTTCGTCGATGGCGGCGTCAACGGTGCGGCGCTGGGTGCGCCCTTGTTCCGCGCGCCCCAGTCGGCCTGAGGCAGCGCGCTACGGGCATCCGTCCCCGGGGACTGGCAAGCCCCGGGCCCGGCTCGCTTCGACGAGCACGCAGGCCTCGCACTCGCGTCCCGTCGCACGCGCGGCCTCGATGGCCAGGGTGAAGGCGCTGGCGGTTTGACGGCCCTCCAGGCTCTGTTGCGCCAGCACCCAGGCCCGCTCCGGGTCCGCGCCCGGCCCCAGGTAGAACCTCGCGGCGTGGTCCGCGAAGGCCAGCGGTTGGCGGACCAGGAGCGCTTCGAAGCGCTCGCGCGCGGCGGTGATTTCGCTCCGGCCGCGCACCGGTGCACCGGTGCGAAGGTGCAGCGTTCCCAGGAGTGCCAGGGCCTCGGGCTCGTGCGTCGAAGCGACGACGCGTTCGAGCCGTGTCATCGCGGACGCCACGTCGCCACGCGCGGCCTCGAGCTCGGCGAGGTGCACGTTCGCCATCGCGAACTCGGGGAGATGGGCGAGCGCCCGGGCATAGAGCGGCTCGGCGCGTGCGGGGTCTCCAGCCTGTTCGGCCCACATCACGCCGCGCGCGAAGTAGATCCAGGCGTAGGGAAACGGTGAAGTGGTGTCGAGGTCCGCGAGCGCTTCGGAATACAGCCGGTCCGCGTCGGTGAAGCGGCCCACCGCCGCGTAGGCGCCCGCGAGTGCGCTCCGCGACGCGTAGCCGGGACGCTGCGCCACCCTTGCCTCGAGCCGGGAGATCGCTTCGCTCGCGTGTCCGGTCGCGACGAGGATCGAAGCACGCAGATCGCTGCTCGCTTCGTCATCCTTTCCGGCTGCGTCCAGGTCCGTGAGCGCCTCCGCGAACCGGTGGACCGCCGAGCGTGCGCGCGCACGCTCCAGGAGGTCACCCGCCGTCCTCGAACGTTCTTCCGCGAGCGTGCTCGCGCGGTCCAGTGCGTCGTAGTCGCTCAGGAATCGCGCCCGCAGGAGCAGCAGCTCCCCGACGCCCGCGTCCGCGCGTTGGAGCGCGATGCGGTGGTCGAGGTTCTCGATCGCCAGGGCCCCCGTGGTCGTGACGTACCGCGGAGCCTCTCCCCACGCGGCGGTGGCTCCGCCGCAGACCATGACCGCGACTGCCAGCCACGTGCTCCAGGATTCACTCGGTCTCATGGGGCCGCCAGGAACGGGAAGTCGGACAGGGAATGGACATGGTCGTCCTCCTTCACTCCGTCATCGATACCGGACGTCGCGCCGAGAGCGAGGAGCGACCGGAACACGTCGTTCGAGTCTTCGAGGGGCGTCCTGCCGCCGCAGTCGGTGCCCGGCTTCCCCGGAGTCGAAAGCTCTGCCAGTTCGACAGAGAGGTACTGCTTGCACACAGTGGCCCGGCTGTTGATCCACAGCCGGTCGTCCGCGAGCAGCTTCGCGAGGCGCTGATATCGCTGCGCGGGTTCGCCACCCGCATTGGCGAGCCACTGGTTCCCACACGTTCCATCCAGCCCGTCGTAGAGCCCGAGCGTGCGCTGCAGGTCCGGTGCGAATCCAGCCCAGTCCGCGGGAGCCGCGCGGTTGTATTCCTCCTTGCGCCGGTCGCTCACGTCATCCGGCTCCAGCGGACCGATCAACGCATTGCCCGTCAGCGGCCGCCCGATGCGATCCACCGGCGCACCGAGCTTCGGCCGAGCCGAGGTCCCCTTCCGTGCGTCCGGGTTGCTCTTGTAGATCCCTGCCCACACCGCGAGGTACGGCCCTGCCTTGCCGACGGCGTCACGGTCGATGGAGACCACCAGCGCCGAAGACGACCAGCCCGCCAGGAAGTTCTTTCCCGGCCCGCCCTGGGTCTGGCGCCACTGCTCGAGGATGGACCGCGTGGTCGCCGCGTCGAAGCGGGGGCATCGGGCGGCATCCACGGGCGCGCCGCCCTGGAGCGCGGCCTTCGCCACGTCCAGGGCGGCGCGGGTGCCCTTCACATTGTTGAAGAAGGGGTCGTCGCGCAGTCCCGCGAACACGCGGAAGCGCTTCTGACGCCCTTCGATTCCCGCCACGCGGCTCGCATCTCCACGGACATGGTCGACGTCACCGGCCCAGCACTCCGCGGTGTTCGCTGCATCGAAGCGGCACTGGATGGACAGGTCAGCAGTGGTCTCTCCGAAGCGCTTCCCGCTGCTGACATGGAACACGTACTGGAGCTGGTCCGAGAACCGGTGCGCGACCACGGTCATGGCCAGGTTCAGCCGCTGACCATCGGGCGACATCCAGGCGAAGAGGTCGGCGATGTCCGCCGAGGGATCCTCGATGACCGTAGGCGTATCGAGGTGGTCCGAAGCGGAGGCGCTGCCCGCCCCCAGGGACAACGCCATTCCCACGGCCATCGGCGCACCGAACCGGAGGATTCTGGATGGAACTCGCTGCACGGGAAGTCTCCTGTCATCGCGGACGGGTCGCGAAACGCGAAGACTCATAGGGCCCGGGGCGGACGAACGACTTGGTGAAAATTGCGCGCGAACCTCAGGAGTCGCGCGTGAACACCGGCGTCCCAGGTCCGCATCGCCGAGGACAAGCCGCGCCACGCGGGCCTGTCGTGGGACATCGACCAGTGGGCGCGCGCGGCTGTCCGCCACGGAGCAGGATGCGCTGCGCGGGGCCCTGCTGCGCGCGGAGGTCGCGGTGCAGCCCTACGCGACGCTCGTCACGGAGGCGGGGATGCCCACGCCCGAGGTGGCGTCGGCGTTGCTCGATGCTCTGGATCAGGAACTCGGGGCCTGAACGTCACTCGGAGGGCGGCGGCTTGTTGCGCGTGGCGGCTTCGCGCGCCGCCTGGAGCACGTCATCCACCGCGGACTCCACCGCGTCGCTGACCAGCTCCGGCGCGGAGGTGCGCCAGCGCTCCAGCGCCGCTTCGTGCATGGCTTCTGGATCCTGGAGCTTCGCGTCCGTCTCCGGAGCCACCTCCGCGATGCAGTCCGGGCACACGCCCTCGAGCGCCCGCGACCACACCTCCAGGTGCGTGGTGATGAGCACCCCCTCCATCGCGAGCGCTTCGCGCAGGCCGCGGCGGCCCGCGCCGCGCATCTGCGCGCCGTGCACGCGGTCCAGCATCGTCCGCATCCATGAGGCCACCGCCTCCGGTTTCGGGCAGGTCTGCCTGCCACATACCCGGCACGTCGTCTGCCAGGGCTGCCCTTCCATGGGATTCATCGCGACCGCTCCTCACGCCCGGATCGAGCCCTCGCTTTAGCAGGCCCCCTCCCTGCTCGCACATAGACGCGAGCGTCCGCGATTGCGGAGAATCCTACTTCTTGACCCCATCTGGAGGCACGCCCGTGTCCCGAGCCGAGATCGACGAGTCGCATGCGCAGTTCCGTGGCGCCTGGAGGCTGATGACGCTGGGCCTGCCCCATGGAGAGGTCGTGGAGCGGGCGGACGTGTTCATCACCGCGGGCCACGTGACGTGGTCGCTGATGAACATGGCGTTCCTCAACCGGCCGGCGGAGACGGAGGCGGAGCTGATGCGTGCGGTGGACTCGGCCGCGAGCTACTTCGCGCGGGGGCCCCACGGGTGGGCCTTCACGTTGACGCCGGAGTGGCTGGCACCAGGGCTGCGGGAGCGCACGGATGCACTGCTCGCCACGCGAGGGCTCAAGCCGGGGATGACCACGACCGGCATGGTGGCGGACCGGCTGCTGGAGCCGGTGCGCCCCCTGCCGCCGCTCGACGTCCGGCCGGTGCGGGACACCTGGGGATACAACGCCGTCGCGGACGTGAACGCCGCCAGCTACGACACGCCCCAGGCGCTGGGACGTGAAGCCCTGGCCGCTCCCGGCATCTTCGGCCCCGAGAGCCGGGCCTTCGTCGGCTGCCACGACGGCGTTCCGTCGACGAGCACGGTGGCGCTGCGTGTGGACGGCATTGCATACATCGCGCTCGTGGCGACGCTCGCGGAGCACCGTCGCAAGAGCGCCGCGGAGACGGTGCTCCGGCGCGCGCTGGAGGAGGCGAAGCACGCGTGGGGCCTGGAGCGCACGGTGCTCCATGCCACGGAGGCCGGCGCGCCCGTCTACCGCCGCATGGGCTACCGGGACGTGGCGCCGTTCTGCTCGTACTTCGCCCCCGCGAAGGGAGCATGAGGCGTCGTTCCTGTCTCGCGGGAGCGCCCCCTCGCACGGCGGTGTTCCCACGCTGGACGGGAACACCCGCGACCGGGAACAATCCGCGCCCCGATGGAGCCCCCTGCATCCTCCGAGCGCGCCGAGCCACGAGTCCCGGGTCCGCGCGCGGCGTGGACCGTCGTGGGCGCGGCGCTCGCGCTCACGTGCCTGTTCTTCCACCGGGCCGTCTTCAGCGCGCAGGTCTTCGCCGGACGAGACATGCTGCTCGTCTACGCCCCGCTGCGCCGCTACTGGGCGCAGCGCGTGTCCGGTGGCGAGTTCCCGGGCTGGTATCCCTTCGACGGTCTGGGGCAGTCCTTTCCCGGGATGATGCTGTCCGCGGCGTTCCACCCATCGCAGTGGCTGGGACTGGTGCTGTCCACCGGCGCGGCGATGAAGGTCTCCGTGCTGCTGTGCCCGCCGCTCGCGCTGCTCGGCACGTATGCGCTGCTGCGCCTGTACGCGGTCCCCCGGGCCGGTGCGTTCTTCGCGGGGCTCGCGTTCGCGTTCAGCGGCTACATGGTGAGCCTCACCAGCAGCCTCGCGTACCTGATGGCGGGCGCCACCCTGCCCTTCTGTCTCTGGGCGGCGATCCGCTTCCTTCGTGACGCCACGCCTGCGCGTGCCGCCGTCGCCGCGCTCGGCCTGGGCGGCGTGCTCCTGGCCGGAGATACCTGGGCCTATGCGTTCGCGAACGCGTTCGTGCTGCTGCTTGCGCTGACGGAGGCCGGACCTCGCGCGGGGCTCGTGCGACGGGGGCTGGTGCTCGTGGCCCTGGGCGCGGGGATGGCCGCTCCGCAGTTGTTCGCGGGCGTGGCCGTGTTCGCGGGCGGCGCGCCTGGCGCGAGCTCCGTCGAGGACGCGCTGCGCTGGTCGGTGGATCCGCTGCGACTGCCGGAGCTACTGCTCGGACCGTTCCTGGCGAACCCCACCGTCGAGCGCGCCGCACCGGAGGCGCTCGTCAAAGCGCTGCTTCACACCGGCGGCTTCTCCACGCTGTGGTCGGAGTCGCTGTTCATCGGCGTGCCCGTGTTCGTGCTCGCCGTGGCGGGGCTGCGCTTCATTCCCTCCCGCCGCTGGGCTCCGTTCGGAGCGGCGTGGACCGCGCTGCTCGCGCTGGCGCTGGGTTCCGCCCTGCCCTTCTACGCGCTGCTCTATCGCGTGCTGCCGCTGTGGCGGCCGTTCCGCTATCCGGAGAAGCTCGTCGTGCATCTGTCGCTGAGCCTCGCGCTGCTGGCGGGGTTCGGGTGGAAGGCCATCGTGGCCTCACCGGAGCGTCTGCGCTGGACGGCTCGCGCGGCCGGAGTCCTGGCCGCGCTCCTCGCTCTCGTGGCGATCGCCGAACGCATGATGGGCGCGTGGTCGCACGCGTTCGTGCTCACCCGCTGGCCTCAAGTCCCCGCTGAGACGTTGGACACCGTCTCCCATGCGTTCAGCACCGCGGGCTTCATCGCGGCGGGGATCGCGGTCGGTTGCGCGCTCGTGCTGCCAGGCCTCGCGGAGTCCCGCGCGCGCATGGCCATGATGATGGCGTTGCAGCTGGGCGCGGCGTTCACCGCGAATGAGCCGCTCTACATCATCGGCTCCGAGGAGCTGCTCGATACGCCACCGCCCTTCATCGAGACCGTGAAGGCCTGGGCCGCTCGCACCGGCGACACCGTTCCTCGCGTCACCTCGCGCGTCCAGCGCTACCGCCTGCCGCGCTTCGAAGGCTTCGAGTACCAGGACAGCGTCGCGCTCATGTCGCGGGCCATGCTGGCGCCGGACAGTCCCGCGCTGTGGGGCGTAGGCACCGCGGAGGCCTACCTCCCCGCGGCCAGCCCCCGGCTGCTGCACCTCCAGGACGACACCCCCGGCCTCTTCACGGAGCTGTTGCCCGTCTTCGGCGTGCGTTTCAGCGTCTACACGCCGGCGGACTACGATGCCCTCAAGCACAAGCCCGGCACCCTCGTGGCCAGGGACTCCGTCTTCGAGTTGCTCCTGGTGGAACACCCGGACGCCCGCCCGCGCGTGTCGTTGGCGAAGCCCCGATGCGTCCCGGACGCGGTGGCGGCACTCGGGTTTCTGCGCGACGCGTCCTTGCGCGCTCGCAAAGCCGCGGTGGAGTGTGGCGACGTGGCCCTCGCGCCCGCCAGTGACGCGCCCCTGGCAGGCCCGCTCCGCGTGGAAGTGGACGCGCCCGAACACCTCGTCGTGAACGTGGAGGCCTCCGAGGACGCGGTGCTGCTGATCAACGACGCGTGGCAGCCCGGCTGGACGGCGTTCCTCGACGGGGCGCTTACGCCTCTGCTGCCCGCGAACGTGGCGGTGCGTGCCGTGCCCACGCCCCGGGGACCCCACCGCGTCGAACTGCGCTACCGGGCCCCCGGCGTGCTCCCGGGCCTCTGGCTCTTCGCCGCGACCTGCGTGGGACTCGCCGGGGCCGAAGTCCTGCGCCGCCGACGACTTCCCCGGAAGACCGGCACACTCGCGGGAGTTGGAAGCTGACCCCACGCGTCAGTCATGCGCGGCGGATCCACAAGGGTCATCCATTCAACGTTGCATGAATTCTCCGACGCGGCCTGGGGTTTGGCCTGGCGCTACCACTGCCTAGCTTGGCGCATCCCCCCAACACCCTGGACATTCACCGTGGAGATTCCTGCTCGCACCGACGTGCGCCATTTCACCGTCGCGCTGCTCGGCGCGTTCCTTGTCCTGACCTCCGCCTCCGCCCGAGCGCAGTCCGCGCCCACACCGCTGGAGGACAACCGCACCATCACGCTGGGTTACATCGACATCGCGTATGAGCTGGGCGGCATCATCGACCCCACGTTGCAACCCGGTAGCACCAGCAGTGCGCGTCCCAACTGGTTCACCTTCGCGCCGCACGCGTCCCAGGCCGGCGGCAAGGGCATGTACTGCGCGGCGCTCGCCCGGCACTTCATCAACGCCGCTCGGGGGCAGCCCTCGGTGTCGCTGACGGGCGCGCTGAACCGGCTGGGGCTGGGCGACGTGGTGCGGCTGCGGGTGCAGGACCTGTCCCTCCAGCTCATCGCGCAGGGCCTGACCGTGGACGCGGCCGCGGCGCTCAGCGTGCTGACCAGCTCGCTCAACGTCGCGGCCCTCGGCGATCCGCGCACGCTGACGACCACCGCGTCGCGCATGGGCGCGATGTACTGGAGCGCCCCGGGCGCGACGCCGCTCGACAAGGTGGAGACCATCGTCATCACGCTGGAGCGCACGCTCCACGAGGGCAACCTCGCCATCTTCAACGACATCGGTGGTTCGGCGCGCCTGTACCTGGGCTGGCGCGCCGGCGCCACCGGGCCCATCACTCCCGCGCGCGTGCTCTCCGAGTTCACCCTCGTGGACGCATACAACGCGGAGGCGCAGCAGGCGTATGCCTGGGCCGTCGCGCACGCGGAGGACTCGCCGCGCCCCACGCGCATGGACGTGCTCTTCCCCGGCATGCACTGGAAGAGCCTGCTCATCGCCGCGTTCGCGCTCTACGAGGACGCCCGGCTCGCGCCCACGCCCGCGCGGCGCGACGCGCTCATCGCCATGGGCACCAACTTCGTCGCGTGGCGCGAACAGTTTGATCAGGCCCAGGCCGTCTTCACGCCCGCGGGCGCGCCCGCCGACGAGATCTCCCGCGCGGCCGTCCTCCAGGCGCTCACGCCGTTCCTGATGACGGACTTCGGCACGGTGCGGTGGACCTACGCGGACTTTGCGTATGCCCAGCCAGACCGTGACGGCAACCCGCTCACCTCCCCTCCGACCGAGTACAGCTGGGCGGACTTCTGGGACCGGTGGAACGGCATCCTCTTCGCGTTCGACCAGGCCTACGCGCGTCCCACGGAGCTGTGGGTCATGCCTGAACCCCTCACGGATCCGCTGGGCTGACAGACGGCCTGGGCGGCCTGTGTGCTCGCTTGACGGGCGCGGGGGCCGTGCGGGAGCGTGTAAACCCGATGAGTCCCCTCCCCGGTGGTCCATTCGAACCTGTTCGTCACGCGTCCCAGGACGATGCGTCCTCACCGGGCCCGGCGGCCTCGCGCACGCCGAAGGACGCGAACCAGCCCGCCGCTCCGGCCGACGAGGCCAGCATGTCCGCGCAGACCCGCCTGCAGGTGTTGCGGGAGATGATGGCCGAGGCGTTCCTCGCGCTCGATGCGCAGGGAACCATCCATGAGCTCAACCACCGTGCCGCGTCGCTCCTGGGCCTGCCGTATGGCTCCTGCGAGGGCATGACGCCGTGGGCGGCGCAGCCGATGCTGGCCGGCACGACGTTGCACGAGCGCATCCTGGACGCGCTCACCACGCGCGAGCCGGCGCGGTTCCTGGCGGAGCTGCCGTCGGGCGTGTGGCTGGAGCTGTCCGTCCGGCCGGTGGGCGGGGAGACGTGGGTGCTGGCCACGGACATCACCCGCCGTCAGCGCGCGGAGTCCGAGGTCGCGCGCACCGAGGAGCGCTTCCGCCAGCTGGGCGAGCGCTTCCAGGTGGCGCTGGAGTCCGCGCAGATGGCGGTCTGGGAGACGAACCTCGTCACCGGGCAGGTGTTCCGCTCGGAGGGGCACGACCGGCTCTACGGCTACCCGCAGCCGCTGGCGGAGTGGACGCACGAGCGGTTCCTGGCGTCGCTGCATCCGGATGACCGGCCTGCGGTGGAAGCGCAGGTGTCGTCCATCTTCCACAACGACGTGCTGTCGTACGCGTCCACGTTCCGCACGCACTGGCCGGACGGCACGTGGCACTGGCTCAACAGCCGCTCGCGCGTCATCCGCGACGCGCAGGGCAAGGTGATGGTGGTGCGCGGGGCCATCCTGGACATCACCGCGCTGAAGGAGACCGAGGAGGCGTTGCAGGAGGCGGTGCGCACGCGCGACGACTTCCTGTCGGTGGCGAGCCACGAGCTGCGCACACCGCTCACGTCGCTGCGGCTGCAGGTGGACCTGCTGCGTCGCATGTCCGAGGGAAAGGGCCCGGAGCCCGTGGGCTCGGACAAGGTGAAGGTGCGGCTGGACGCGGCGGACCGGCAGCTCAAGCGGCTGGCGTCGCTCCTGGACAACCTGCTGGACGTGAGCCGCATCCGCACGGGCAAGCTGGACTTCGAGTTGGAGAGCGGAGACCTGGCGCCGCTGGTGCAGGACCTGGTGGCGCGCTTCAGCGACGAGGCGAAGCAGGCCGCGGTGGAGCTGGACGCGCGCGTGGAGGGGCCGGCGCCGTGCCGGTTCGACCGCATCCGGATGGAGCAGGTGGTGAGCAACCTCCTGTCCAATGCCCTGCGCTACGGCCAGGGCACACCGGTGCACGTGACGCTGCGCCAGCAGGACGGTCAGCTGCGGCTGACGGTGCGGGACGGAGGTCCCGGGGTCCCCGTGGCCGAACGCGAGCGCATCTTCCAGCGCTTCGCCCAGGTGCAGGGCTCCGCGCGCACGGGGGGCCTGGGACTGGGGCTCTACATCGTGCAGCAGATTCTCGAAGCGCACGGCGGCCGCGTCTGGGTGGAGGACGCGCCCGGCGGCGGCGCGGCGTTCATGGTGACGCTGCCAGTGGCGGGGACGTAGGCGCGGGCTTCAGGGAACGAGCCATGTGCCTCCGCTCTCGGTGGGGAAGCTGAGCTGGAGAGACTTCGTCTCGCCTTGCTTCAGCTCCACGGGCACGCGCAGGACCGAGGTCGCTCCGTCCTGTTGAGGCTCGATGGCGAAGAGCGTGTAGCGCGTCCCGACGGTGTCTGGAACGAGGAACGTCTCCAAGCGCTCGCGAGTCGTCGGGAAGTGGACCTGGAGAGCGGCGTCTCCCTGCCTTGGGACGAAGTCCCTGCGTTCATGTTGGCTGGGAGCGAGGGACACAGGCTGGAGAGAGAAGACGGGCGGCGCGGGCCGGGGCCACGAGTAGATCCAGCGCCGGTCCTCTGGGAAGTGCACGAAGCAGTTCCGGTCCCATCCTCGAAGGTGAACTGGCCCTGCGCGCCGCTGACGGCTTGAACAAAGGGGACCGAGGGGTTGGCAGAAGCGAACCGGATCCGGACGCCCGGCACGGGCTTCCCTTCCCCATCCACCACCCTTCCAGAGGGGGCACGGAGCGAACCAGCGGCAGATCGAGCCGCGGAGTTGATTCCGGTGGAATCCGGATGTCTTCGTGGAATGCAGTCACGAAGCCAGGCGCCTGGACCTTCGCGCTGTACTGGCCCGGCTTCAGGTGAAGGCGTCCTGTCCCCTGCGCGTCCGTCGTGCCGGGCTGCTCGGATGCAGGCGTCTGATCCGCGCGCCAGACATTCACCCGTGCGCCCGTGACAGGATGCCCTTGCGGATCCACGACCCGGAACACCCACGTCACGTCCTTCGCCGGGCCCTGATTCTCCATCACTGGAAGCGGCGCTCCCGCGCACGCGACCACCATGGCCAAGAGCCCCACCCAGTTCCAACGCACGCCCCGAAGGTTAACAGGGCCTGACGCAGCGCTGTCACTGTCAGTGAACGAAGTGAACGCCGCCCACTTCGGGGCGCTTTGTCTCGAACCGGAGGACGCCGGGCTCCGTCAGGTTCACGGGGTAGCGGAGCACGACGGGGTCGAAACGGCCTTCGAGCACGAACACCGTGTAGCGCCCCAGGGGCAACTGGCTGAATCGGGGCTTACTCCAGGAGCGAGCCTCCCAGTTCTCGACCTGGCGCTCCGGCCGCTGGTCCGCGGGTGCTGAATCCTGCTCGACGGCGGCATCCATCAACGCACTCATGGCGTCGGCTGTCGGCGGCATCGGAACGTCGCCTGGGACGAGGAAGACCCAGTCCCATTCGCCCGCGCCGGGAAACGACACCTCCACGGCAGCCGGTCCATTGCGCGGCCTCAGATCCACGCGGACCGTCCCTCCTGGACGGCCACTGCTGAAGCGCTGGGGCCAGAAGACGCGCAGCGGCGGTGAAGGCCAACCAGCGGGGCCTCCATTGCGGACGATGCGCAAGATGCACTCACGCCCCGGGACGACGGGCAGTCTGAACCGGCCTTCCGCGTCGGTTTCCGGCATCCGGTCGGGATAGACCTCGCACCCGGTCATCAAGCTGAAGCCCTGCAACGGACGCCCCGCTTCATCCGCCACCGTGCCTGCCACGAAGGCATCCGGGACGAGCGGCATCGTCACCTCCTCCACGTCCACGTCCACCGGCTGTGAGGCCGTTCCCTCTTCTTGCGTCTCTGCCTTGAGGATGAACGGTTCGCGCGGCACGTCGTCCAGCACATATCGGCCGTCCGCATCCACTTTCAGGAACGACTGGGACCAGGCGAACGTCGACTCCCGCCCGGGCGGCGGTCGCAGGCCTACCCGTCCCTTCGACAGGGCCGGCTGCCCGTCTTCCCGCATGAGCCGGACGCGCACGGTGCGGCTCTCCTTCAGGATCACGTCCGGAAGGTGGACGGTCCCTCCCTCCCGGGGTTCCACCCGCCTGCGCGTGAGCGCAAGCCCTTCCGCCGCGAAGGCCAACCCTTGGGGCCAGGCGTCCTCCAGCACGTACCGATATCGCCCTTCCGGATCCTCGTAGTCCTCTGAGTTCACCTTGAAGCGGGTCAGGGGCTTTCCACCCGGCCCCAGCACACGCCCTTCCACGAACGTATCGGGATGGCACTCCACCGACACGTCCTTCGCATCTGGCTCGAGCTCGACCTTCGCGCCGCGCCCGCGCACGGTCGACACGCGCACGGGCCCCCGCGGCAGTTGCTCGAACGTGAACCGGCCGTCCGCATCCGACCTGGTGGCGTTCCGGCTCGCGAAGACGTCCTGCTCCGGAGCTCCCACCGAGGCATTCACCCACACGTCTTCCAGGGGCCGTCCGTCGCCGCCAACGACCCGGCCCCGAAGCGGTGCTCGCAGCCCCGCACCGTCGAAGCGAAGCGCCAGCTCGCGGGTCTGCCCCGCCGCGACCTCCACCTCCGCAGAGGTCGTCCACTCCGCATTCCCCTCTATCGAATGAGTGAACGTCACCCGGTAACGTCCCGCCTCCAGGCCCCGGTACATCCGGGCGTCCTTCACGTGGTCGTCGATCCACGCCCGGTCCTTCGCCACGGGATCGAGCGCCTTGACCTTCACCTCCGGCGAGTCCACCCGACGCCCATCTCGAGCGAACGCCGTCACCCGCAGCGCGCCCTGCTCGCGCATGACGAGCGTCAGGTCCGCCGGGGGCGCGTTGAACTCCCGGCGCTCATCGCTGTAACCCTTGCGACGCGCGAGCAACACCCCCGGGCCCGGCCCCATGCCTTCGAACAGGTAGGTCCCATCCGGGTTCCCCACGACGTCCAATCGGGGCGCCGTCGTATCCGAGGGAATCCACGACAACGACACGGCCCGCAGAGGCTTGCCCGCACTGTCCACCACGCGCCCCGCGACCGGAACGGAGGGCCGCAGCGTCATTGTCACGGTCGCCGGATGATCACGCCCGAGCCGGACATCCGGATCCACGAAGCCCTGGTAGCCCGAGGCCTGGGCCGTGAGCACGTACCACCCGGGCGTCAGCCACAGCTGGCCCCGTCCCCCATCGGCCGTCGTGCCCCAGGCGCCATTGAGAGGCGTCGCCATCGCGTTGCGGATCCGGAACTCGATTTCGGGGAGCGGCTGGCCCGCCGCGTCCTTCGCCACCACCGTGAGCAGCACGGACGCGGGCGCCGACTCGGTGCGCACCACTTCGGACGTCGCCACCGGCTTCGGGTTCGACGTGCCCGCGCACGCGAGCACCCCCACCACGATCCCCACCCAGCTCCATCGCATGCGCGCAAGGCTAACAGGCGCCCCCCAACGACAGACAGCCCCTCAGCCGAAGCGTTCGCGGAAGGTGCTCAGGTTGGGCCCCTTTCCATCGCGCTCGTACACGGCGAACACCACGCGGCGGAACGCGCCCGCCATCGTGGTCAGGCCTCGCGCGAAGGCCTCCGCCGCGTCGTGCGGGTTGTTGCGGAACGCGCCACAGCCCCAGGCCCCCAGGATGATCGTGCGGTGCCCGTGGTGCGCCGCCACCTGCAACACCTTGAGCGCCCGCGCGAACAACACCTCGCGCAGCTTCCGCGCGACCTCCGGATCGCTCGCCGGCAACTGCCTCGCGTTGGGTGCGGGCGCCGTCAGCAGCGACACGAGGAAGGGCCGTTCCAACAGGTCGTAGCGCTCGTTGCGGAAGAACGGCACGTCGGGCGAATAGATGAAGTGGTCCGTGTACAGCGGCGACCGCAGCTTGCGGTTCACGTCGTAGTACTCCGGCCACTTCAGCAGGCACGGATACAGCGCCGAGCACCGCGCCAGGTCCTCCTCCTGCGCCTTCGCGCCCGTGAGGAAGCCGCCGCCCGGGTTCGTCGCCGACGCGAAGTTGAGCGCCAGCACGCGCGCTTCCCCTTCCTGCTCCACCAGCCGGCGCGCGGCGTCGCCCGTCTTCTCCGGCGTCACCTCGACGGTGAAGCCCGGTACCGGCGCGGGCCGCGTGAGGTGTTCGAAGTCACCGGGGCGCACCAGCACGGTGCCCCCGACGGCGCGCGCCATCGCGTCGCGGATGGAGACCTCGTGCCCGGACAGCGGCACGTAGGTGCCCTGCTCCAGGATGTGAAGCGTCTCGTCCGCGACGCGGTTCAATGCCATGGCGTCACTCGCAGCCGATGCGCTCGGGCGCCACCGCGAGGTCGTCGATCCACGTCTCCGACGCGGAGTCGCCCTTCGGGTGCACGAAGCCGTAGCCCACTCCGAAGTTGGTGAACGGCCGGATGCCCACGTTCGGGAAGTCGTAGGCCTGCTTCCCATCCACCCACACCAGCGCGTGGCCCGTGGTCGCGGAGGTGTTCGCGCGCTCCACGCCCCACTCGATGCACGTCCACTTGTTGGGCGACACCGTGACGTTGGTGTCCTCCTGGAGGTTCCAGCCCGTGCCCTTGATGCCGCTCCAGTCATCCAGCGCGAAGGCGCCGTTGTGCATCCCCTGCAGCTCGATGCCACCGAAGTCGGTGTCCTTCGGGGAGAAGAGGATGAAGTACGTCCCCATCACGCCCTCCGGAGAAGCCCGGTCCAGGTACACGTACGCACGCGTGTAGAGCTTCGTGCCGAACGCCGGGATGTCCTTGCGCAGGTGCGCGATGGCCTGCGGGTCCGGCTGGCTGTGGTCATCCTCGTTGAAGCCCGGGTTCGTCTTCACGTGCACCGCGCCGCTGCCGGACCGGGTGCGCGTACCGTCCACGGCGATGGTGGCGTTGTGCTTCTCGTCCGGCTGCCTCCAGGTGCCCTGCCCCTGGTCGAAGTTGTCACAGATGTAGGCGGAGGCCGGGCACTTGCCGTTGCCCGTGCCGGCGTCCGTGTTGGTACCCGCGTCCGTCCCCGAGCCCGCATCCGTGCTCGTGCCCGAGTCCGGGGTGTTCTTCGTGTCGTCGTCGCCGCAGGCCGACAGCGCGCCCACCGCGAGGGAAGCCATCATCAACGCCAGTGCCGAAGTCGAACGCATGAGTCCTTCCAGGAAGAGGCGCCGCGCCCTCGCGCTCCTGCCGCGGGGACGGGACGTGTCTCCGTCCTAACACGGCTTCCCGCCTTCCTTGGACTGGGGCTCGCCAGACCCCGGAGGCCCACGGCGCATGGCGCCGACAGGCCCCGCGGGGCAATGCAGGTGTCGTCCCTGGATGGATGCGTGCTCAGCGCGATGACAAATGCTCACTAGCGGCACACCGCCCTGCCCGGCAGGTGCGCGTTGCCGTTCCGGCCCGTACTGCTTTCCATGTGAAGCGCCAGCGGCATGGGCGTCACCCTCACGGGCAACGGGATGGGTGGGAGCGGGTGGGGGTCCAGGCATCGGGGAGAGCGGGAGATGGGAGAGGCCTTCCTAAGACTCACGGTCGTCGCGCCTCCGGCCGACGAAGGCGCCTCCGCTCCTGCCCCGACGCCGTCCGCCCGGCACCTGCCCCCCACCGGTTCGGTGGCGCTCGTCTTCACCGACATCCAGGGGTCCACGCGGCTGTGGGAGCGCTGCGGGCAGGCCATGCGCGACGCCTTGGAGCTGCACGACGGCGTGCTGCGCGCGCTGCTCCAGGGCACCGGCGGCTACGAGGTGAAGTCTCAGGGCGATGCCCTGATGGTCGCGTTCGCGTCGCCGGTGGAGGCGGTGCACTGGTGTCTGCGCGCGCAGGAGGCGCTGCTGCACGCGAGCTGGCCGGAGGCGCTCCTCGAGGAGCCGGACGCGGCGGAGGAGCACGCGCCGGAAGGCCTGACCCACCGGGGCCTGCGCGTGCGCATGGGCGTGCACGTGGGCGAACCCGACTGCCGCCTGGATCCGTCCACGCACCGGCTGGACTACCTGGGGCCTCCGGTGAACATCGCGGCGAGGGTCACGGCCGCGGGCCACGGCGGCCAGGTGCTGCTCAGCGGCGCGGCGTGGGCCCGCATCCAGCCGGAGCTGGCGGCGCTGGGAATGCCCACCGCGCGCACGCTGGGGACCTACCGCCTGCGCGGCGTGAGTGAAAGCGTGCCCCTGGTGGAGCTGGTGCCCGCGTCGCTCGCGCACCGCAGCTTCGGTCCCCTGCGCGCCCCGCGCGAGCGGCCCGGCAACGTGCCCACGCTGCGGCAGGACCTGGTGGGGCGCGCCGAGGAGCTGGACACCCTCCGGCAATGGATGTCCGAGGGCGCCCGGCTGATCACCATCCTGGGGCCCGGAGGCATGGGCAAGACCCGGCTGGCCACGCACTTCGGCGCGCAGGAGTCCGACGCGGGCACGTGGGAGGGCGGCGTCTGGCGGTGTGACCTGGAGGAGGCGCGGACGGAGGGCGACCTCTGCCACGCGGTGGGCCGGGCCCTGGGCGTGCCGCTGACGGCGGATGGAGACGGCAGCATGCCCGCGGAGCGGCTGGGCTGCGCGCTCGCGGGGTGTGGGGACGTGCTGGTCATCCTGGACAACGTGGAGCAGGTGGTGCGGCACGTGCCCGGGACGCTGGGGCGCTGGCGGGTGCTGGCGCCACGCGCGCGGTTCCTCGTCACCACGCGCGAGGCCCTGCGACTGCCCGGCGAGCGCGTGCTGGACCTGGCCCCGCTGGGCCTGCCGGATCCGGACGAGACCCGCTGGGACGTCATCCTGCGCTCGGACGCGGTGCGCCTGTTCGTGCAGCGCGCCTGCGAGGCGCGCGGCGACTTCATCCTGAGCGACGCGGAGGCCCCGCGCGTCGCGGACATCGTGCGGCAGTTGGACGGCATCGCGCTGGCCATCGAGCTGGCCGCCGCGCGCGTGAGCGTGCTGGGCGTGGAGCAGCTGCGCGAGCGCCTGTCGAAGCGCTTCGACCTGCTGCGCATGGGAAGGCGGGACGCGCCCGCGCGGCAGGCGACGCTGCAAGGCACCATCGACTGGTCCTGGAACCTGCTGGAGCCGGCCGAGCGCGCCGCGCTGGCGCAGTGCTCGGTGTTCCGGGGCGGCTTCACGCTGGAGGCCGCGGAGGCCGTGCTGGTGCTGCCGGAGGGGGCGCCGGACGTGCTGGAGGTGATTCACTCGCTGCGCTCCCAGTCGCTGATCTGCGCGCGCGAGGTGGACGCCCCGGGCTGCTTCCTGCGGCTGGGCCTGTACGAGAGCATCCGCGAGTACGCGGCGATGCGGCTGCGGGAGCTGGGAGACGTGGCGGCGTGCGAGGCCCGGCACGCGGACACGTACCTCCAGGTCGCGGGCCGGCTGAGCGAGCGCGTGCAGAAGACGGGAGGCGCCACGGCGCTGCGGCGGCTGGCCCTGGAGCGCGAGAACCTGCTGGCCGCGTGCGAGAACGCGATGGCCGTCCGCCCCGCCACCCCCGAGTCCCTGGGCCGCGCGCTGGAGACGCTGGTGGTGCTGGAGCCGGATGCGCGCACGCGCGGGCCGGTGGGGCTGCTCGTGGGACCGCTGGAGCGCGCGCTGGAGGCGTCAGCGTACGTGGCCGTGGCGCCGCTGAAGCGCGCGGAGGCGCTCGCGGTGCTGGGCCGCGCGTACCTGGACGCGGGGCAGGCGGAGTTCGCGCGCCAGGCCCTGGATGAGGCGCGCGGCGTCTTCCACACGCTGGGCGAGACGGCGTCGGAGAAGCGCGTGCTCGTGGACCTGTCCATCGTCGCCCGTCACGCCGGAGACGGGACCGCCGCGTGGACGCTGATGCGCGACGCGCAGGCGCTGCCCTCCGGAAGCGACCGCTGGCTGGAGGCCTACGCGGTGGGCAACCTGGGCCTGCTCGAACAGCTGCGCCACGGCCCGGAGGCGGCCATCCCGCACCTGCGCGCGTCGCTGGCGCTGTTCCACGAGGTAGGCGACGTGACGTTCGAGGTGGGCTTCCTCACCAACTGCGCGGTCGCCATCGGCGAGGCGGGCGACAGCGGCGAGGCGGTGATGATGCTGGGCGAGGCGCTGGGCCGGGCGCTGAGCGTGGAGGACCGCTCGGGACAGGCGCTCGCGCGGCTCAACCTGGGCTGCTACCTGATGGACGCGGGCGGCCTCTCCGATGCGTGCGAGCACCTGGAGGCCGCGGTGCGCCTGTCGCGGCTCTTGGGCCAGCGGCTCATGGAGGGCACGGCGCTGGGTGAGCTGGGGCGCGCCCTGCTCGCGCGGGGGGACTGGAAGCAGGCGCGCGAGGCGCTGGCGGAGGCGATCTCCATCCTGGGCCGTGCGTCCCGCTGGCAGGCCCTGCGCTTCATCGCGCACCGGGCCGCGCTGGAAGCCGCATGCGGAGAGCTGTGGGCCGCGCGCGAGGGCTTCGCCACGCTGGAGGGCGCGCCGGAGCTGCGCGAGGACCCCTCCCTCTTCCAACTGGTGGACCTGCTCCGCGCCGCGCTCGACCTGGCCGAAGCCGACGCCGCGCCCGTGCAAAGCGCCGAAGGCACCCGGGCGCGGGCCGCCGCGCGCCGCCGCATCGAAGCCGCCCGGAACGCCCCGCGAGAGATCGTGTCGTCCGACCTCCGCGGCGCCCTCCGCTTCCTGGAGGCGCGCCCCGGCGTCACCGACCCGCGCGTGGACGCGTGAAGGCGCGGCGGCTCACGGTGCCGGCGCGGGCTTCGCGAAGCGGCGGAAGAAGCTGTCGTCGTTCCAGTACGGCCGGCCGGGGGCGTCCGCCACCGCGTTCGTCAGCGCGGTCAGGAAGGTGATGAAGCGCGCGGCGCCCGCGTGGTCCACGGGCTGCTGCGCCAGGTCATCCGACGGCGCGTGGTAGCGCTCGGCCAGCCACTGCTTGAAGATCTTCTGCTCCTCGGAGCCCGGCGTGTAGCCGAACTTGAAGAACAGCGCGGGCACGCCCTCGCGGATGAACGAGTACTGATCGCTGCGCACGAACAGGTTGCGGTCCGGCTCCGGATCCGGGAGCACCTGCACGTCCATCTTCGCCGCCACCTCCGCCAGCGGCACCGCGAGCGAGGACTCGTCCTTGCCATGCGCCACCACCGACGTGAACGGCCAGTGGGGCATGAACATGTCCAGGTTGAAGTCCGCCACGACGGAGGTGATGGGCACCGGCGGCCGTGAAGCGAAGTACTTCGACCCGAGCAGCCCCTTCTCCTCTCCCGTCACCAGCGCGAACACCACCGAGCGCTTCGGCTTCTCCTGCTGCTCATGCAGCCGCCGCGCGACCTCCAGCACCGCCGCCACGCCGGACGCGTTGTCCATGGCGCCGTTGTAGATGCGGTCCCCCTTCACCGGCTCGCCAATGCCCACGTGGTCCAGGTGCGCGCTGAGCACCACGTACTCCTCCGCGAGCACCGGATCCGCCCCCGGCATCACGCCCACCACGTTCATGGACTTGAGCGGCTTCACGTCGAACGCCAGCTTCGCCTTCATGCGCAGCGGGATGTCGAACTTCGGCAATGGCTGGTCCGCGTTGGCCAGCGCGACCAACTCCTCGTAGGTATGCGGCGCGCCCTCCAGCCACTTCTGGGACTGAGAGACGTTCGCCACCACCAGCACCTTCATCCCGCGCGAGCCGTTGAGCGATGGATCCGCGAACACGACGGTGGGGCTCCTGCTGGAGCCCACGATGCGCTCCCACGGCAGCTCCAGCAGCTTCGGGTTCTGGAGGTACACGACCCCCACGGCCCCCGCCGCCTTGAGCACCTTCATCCGCTCCTCCCACGAGGAGAAGTGCGACTTCACCGGCCCGGGGATGTTCCCCGGCCCGCCCTGGAGCAGCACCACCACCTTGCCCTTCAGGTCCAGGCCCGCGTAGTCGTCGTGGCCCAGCTCGGGGATGGACAGGCCGTAGCCCACGAACACCAGCGGCGCGTCCACGGCGCCGTTGTCACCCTGCCGCGAGGACAGCACGACGTCCTCGCCCTGCACCAGCGGCACCGCCTTGCCGTCCTTCACCAGCGCGACGCTGGACTTCGACTCGATGAGGCGGCGCGACTGCAATGCCATGGGCTGCAGGAAGCCCGTCTTCAGCATCGGCTTCACGCCCAGCGCGGCCAGCTCCTTGGACACATACCCCGCGGCCGTCGCGTAGCCCTTGCTGCCCGTGTCGCGCCCCTCCATCGCGTCACTGGCCAGCACCTCCACGTGCTTCCACCAGCGGTCCTCATCGGCCTTGGATGCGGGGGCCTCCGCGGCGAAAGCCCCGGAGGAGACGAACAGCGCGAGCGCGGCGGCGGAGGAGAACCGGTTCATGTCCCGGAGCATCCAGGGCGCCGCCGGGTCATGCAACCGCGTTCACGCCTGCGCGCCCAGCCGCCGACCGCGCAGCTCCGACAGCGTGCGCGCGTCCAGCAGCACCGCGGACTTCTCCTGCGGGGACAGGGGCTCCACGCCGCCCGCGAGCAGCTTGCGACGCGCGGAGGCCAGCGCCACGGGGACGGTGGCCGTCGGGTGGGCCTCCAGCAGCGCCAGGTGCAGCGCGTGCGCGCGAGGGTCGGTGAGCACATGGTCCAACGCGTCGTCCACCGGCTCCATCCCCTCCTCCGCCAGCTCCTGCGCGCGCACCAGCACGGTGGGCGGCTGGACCTCCTCGGGGATGAGGAGCAGGCCCTTCCGCTGCAACCACAGGCCCAGCGACGCGCGCGCGGTGAAGACGGAGATGGCCGGGGACAGCCACAGCCCCAGGATGACCGGCGACAGCCACGCCAGCATCCCCGGCGCCACCGCGACCGCGAGCGCCGCGAGCACCACGCCGATCGCCATGTGCCACTTGTGCCGCCGCAGCGCCTCCGACCACGGCAGGTCCGTGTCCTCGCGCTGCTGGCTGGACCAGTTCACCTTGTACCCAAGCAGCGTCCCGAACACGAAGTGCGACTGGAAGAGCATCATCACCGGCGCCATCAGCGTGGAGACGAAGCCCTCCAGCATCACGCTCAGCACCAGCTTGAAGCGGCCGCCCATCCGCGCGGCCTCCTCGCGGTTGGCCAGCACCAGCCCCATGCCCAGCAGCCGGGGAATCCACAGCAGCGCCAGCGACAGGCCCATCAGCCGCAGCGCGCCCACCGTGTCGAACGCGTCCCCGCCCGGCAGCGTGGACTGGAAGCCCACCAGCGTCGCGGGCGAGAAGAACCACTCGTGCAGCGCGGCGAACAGGCCCGCCACCAGGAAGATGAGCCACAGGGGCGACGCCACGTAGGACATCACGCCCATGAGGAAGTGCATCCGGCTCATGGGGTGCAGGCCGCCCGCCATCACCAGGCCCAGGTGCTGGAGGTTGCCCTGGCACCAGCGGCGGTCGCGCTGCGCGTACGCGAGCAGGTCCGGCGGCGGCTGCTCGTAGCTGCCCCCCAGCTCCGGCACCAGCCACACCGTGTAACCGGCGCGGCGCATCAGCGCGGCCTCCACGAAGTCGTGGCTGAGGATGTGGCCGCCGAAGGGCTGCTGGCCCGGCAGCACCGGCAGGCCGCAGTGCTCGATGAAGGGCGCCATGCGCAGGATGGCGTTGTGGCCCCAGTAGTTGGAGTCCCCCAACTGCCACGCCGCCGCGCCCGCTGCCACGATGGGGCCGTACACGCGCCCCGCGAACTGCTGCAGCCGCGCGAACAGCGTGGAGCGGCCCACGTTCTGCGGCGGCACCTGGAGGATGCCCGCGCCCGGGTTCAGCTCCATCAGCCGCGCCATCTGAACCACGCTGTCGCCGGCCATCAGGCTGTCGGCGTCCAGCACCAGGAGGAAGTCGTAGCGGCGGCCCCAGCGCTCGCAGAACTCCGCCAGGTTGCCCGCCTTCTTCGCCGTGTTGTCGGAGCGGCGGCGGTAGAAGATGCGGCCCTGTCCGCCCACCCGGCGGCACAGCTCCGACCACGCCAGCTCCTCCGCCACCCACGACTCCGCTCGCGTGGAGTCGCTCAGGACGTAGAAGTCGAACGCGTCCAGCTGCCCCGTCGCGGCGATGGACTCATAGGTGGCCTGCACGTGCGCGAACACGGCGGCCGGGTCCTCGTTGTAGACGGGCATCACCACGGCGGTGCGGCGCGTGAGGGGCTGCCGGGCCTCTTCCGCCGTGGGCCAGCGCAGCCCCGGCACGCGCTGGTTCGACACCCGTTGGAGGAAGCCCGCGACGCCGCTCCAGAACGACAGGGCGATCCACGCGAAGCACAGCGCGAACAGGCCCAGCACGAACAACTCCGGCACCGTGGTGCCGTGCGCCGCGAGCAACCGGTACATCTCCACCGAGGCGAACCCGGTGGACAGGGCCGCCAGTCCCAGCACCATGACGCGGCGGGGACGCGCCAGGGCCGGAGTGTAGGGTTGGGCGTTCATGCGGACTCCGGGCTCCCGTGCGGCTTCGCTGTGTGCGTGGCGCCGCGCCTAGCGCGACGGCGACACGCCAGCCTGGCTGGTGGCGGGACGCAGCCAGCGGCGCAGCATGTCCATGAAGGGATTGAGCACGAGCTGCTGCTCGCGCATCTGGCAGGGCACCTCCGCCGGGGCGGACATGGGCACTGCTTCACACACCGCCCGGCGCCAGGCCTCCGGCAGCGACGACGGAGCGCGCATCAGCACGTCCGAGCCCCAGCGCGCGCCGCCCACCAGCACGAACGCGGCCCGGCCCCGCACCAGCAGGGACGGCCCCACGTGCGCCGGACCCAGCACCTCCGCCAGCCACCCCTCCACCCGCCACCGCGCGAGCGCCAGCGCCGCCTCCGGAGACAGGGACATCTCGCGCGTGCCCAGGACCCAGCCCGCCAGCTTCTCCAGGTCGGCGCGGCCGGTGAAGCCGAAGTCCTGGAAGAAGCCCACCAGCGCGGCGCGGGTGTCCGCGCGGGGCTCCTGGGGCATCGCCGGGGCGAAGGAGATGAACGGGTGCGTGGTTACGGAATCCACAGATAACTCCAGGTTTCGGTGAGGGTCTCGGAACCGCGTTTCAGGAAGCAGCGCAGCTCGACGGGGCCTTCTCCGTCGGGCATGAGCTCGAAGGCCGCGCGGAAGCCACCGGAGACCGCGTGGACCTCCGCGCGCGGGTGCAGCACCTGCCCGCGAGAAGCGGTGACGACCGCCTCCACCGGGCCCGCGCCCTCGCTGCTGGCCTTCGTGAAGTCGAGGACGAAGCGGCGCGCCCCCGGCTTGCTGCCCGCCGCGATGCGCGTCGCCGCGACGGTGGAACCTCCGGCCTTCACGCCCTCGGGGGAAAAGCCCCAGGACAGCCGGTAGGAGAAGCGAAGCTGCGCACCCGCCTGCACCGGTGCATCCGGAACCCAGAAGGCCACGATGTTGTCGTGGATCTCCTCGCGGGTCGGAATCTCCACGAGCCGCACGGAGCCCGCGCCCCAGTCCCCCACCGGCTCCACCCAGGCGCCCGGACGGCGCTCGTAGCGCGCCTCCAGGTCCTCGTAGCTGGTGAACGCCTGGTCGCGCTGCAGCAGGCCGAAGCCGGACAGCCCATCCGTGTGGAAGCTGCTCATCTCCAGCTGCTTCGGGTTCTTCAGGGGGCGCCACAGCTTCTCGCCGTTCTTCATCCACACGGAGATGCCGTCGGAGTCGTGCACCTCCGGGCGGAAGTCGTCGAAGTCGCCCGGGTCGTTCTCCCCGAAGAGGAACATGCTGGTCAGCGGCGCGATGCCCAGCTGCCGCACCGCCTTGCGCGCGAACACCGTCGCGTCCACGTCCATCACCGTCCGCTCACCCGGGTGGATGGCGAAGCGGTACGCGCCCGTGACGCTGGGGCTGTCCATCAGCGCGTGCACCACCACCGCGTCGGAGCCCCTGGCCGGCGTCTCCAGCCAGAACTCGCGGAACGTGGGGAACTCCTCCCCCCCCGGCTGCGCCGTGTCGATGGCGAGCCCGCGCGCGGACAGACCGTACAGGTTGCCCTTGCCGAGCGCGCGGAAGTAGCTGGCGCCCAGGAACACCGCCAGCTCGTCGTAGTAGTCCGGCGTGTTGAGCGGCGCGTTGATGCGGAAGCCCGCGAAGCCGTTCACCTTGCCCTTGGGCGGCGTGCCCACCAGGGGGCCGTAGGTGAACTGCTCCGTGGAGAAAGGCACCGGGCGCGCCTTGCCGCCCTCCACCACGTTCACGCCTACCGGACGCGTGTAATAGAAGCCCGGGTGGAAGAACTGCGCGCGGAAGGGCAGCCCCTCCGCGCGCCACAGCGACGCGGCGTCACGGAAGCGGATGTCCCGGTACTGGTCGTAGGTGATCTTCTCGAAGGACGGGGGCACGCCGATGGGCGGCTCCTGGTACGGCTTCGCCGCCAGCGCGCGCGCCTTCTCCTCCACCGTCGCCGCGGAGAACCCGGAGGCCTTTGACACGGTCCCCGCCTTGGGCTGCTGGGCACACGCCAGCGCCGCCACGCACAGCCCGAACCCCCAGGCCATCCCCACCGTCTGTCGCTGCCACCGCTTCAAGTCCCGCTCCGTCCAGGGGCCCACCGCCCGCGCCAGAACGGCGCGACGCGGCAAAGGCTAGCAACGGTTGTGCCAAGCGGCAGTGGCCGGGAATTTTCCCAATTATTCCAACAGGCTACCCAAGGCAGGCGCGGCGCAGATTGTTGCGACACCAATGATTTAGATGGCTTGAGAGGGCGCCCAGAGAGGGGGCTAGCAGGACCTGGATTGGGGGGTTGTGGACGATGGGGACAGGCGGCCAACAGCCCTGTCCGAAATCTCCACAGCGGCGAGGGGCAGGCAGGCGGGGAGGATTTCCCGGGACATTGGCCCCCATTGCAGGCAGTGTGGCCGGGCCCTGGGGGGCGCCGGGAATCCGCCCGGCGACCCAGGGGTTCCAATTCGTTCGCAGGTGCCTCGGGCTGTTTCTTGGCCTGACCGCGTACCGCCAGGCGCCCCCGTCATATCGCGGGAGGGCGCGCTGCGCGGTCGGTCCCCCGCCGGAGGGGGAGTGCGCCGACCCTCTCATTCGGGATTTCATGACTTTCGACGATCTGCAGTTGACCGATTCGCTCCTCAAGGCCGTCAAGGCGGAGGGCTACACCACGCCGACGCCCATCCAGGCGAAGGCGATTCCCCATGCCCTGCTGGGCAAGGACGTGTTGGGCGTGGCCCAGACGGGCACGGGCAAGACGGCGGCGTTCGCGCTGCCCATCCTCCAGCGGCTGTCCGCGAAGGCCCCCGCGGGCGGTGCGCGTCCGGTGCGCTGCCTGGTGTTGACGCCCACGCGCGAGCTGGCCAGCCAGGTGAGTGACAGCTTCGCCACCTATGGCAAGCATTTGCCCTTGCGCCACGCGGTGGTGTTTGGCGGCGTGGGGCAGAACCCGCAGGTCCAGGCGCTGCGCCAGGGCGTGGACATCCTGGTGGCGACGCCGGGGCGCCTGTTGGACCTCATCGACCAGGGCTTCGTGACGCTGCGCGCGCTGGAAGTGTTCGTGCTGGATGAGGCGGACCGCATGCTGGACATGGGGTTCATCCACGACGTGCGGCGGGTCATCAAGGTGCTGCCGCAGGTGCGCCAGACGCTGTTCTTCAGCGCGACGCTGCCGCCGGACATCATGGACCTGGCGCGCAACATCCTGAAGGAGCCGGTGCGCGTGGAGGTGACGCCCGCGTCCAGCACCGCGGAGACGGTGAGCCAGCAGGTGTACTTCGTGGAGCGCGAGGAGAAGCGCGCGCTGCTCACACACCTCCTGAAGGACGCGACAGCGATCCCCCGTGCGCTGGTGTTCACGCGCACGAAGCACGGCGCCAACCGCGTGGCCAAGCAGCTCACGGCGGCGGGCGTGCGCGCGGACGCCATCCACGGCAACAAGAGCCAGAACGCCCGCGAGCGCGCGCTGGACGAGTTCCGCGCCGGCACCCTGCGCGTGCTGGTGGCCACGGACATCGCGGCGCGCGGCATCGACATCGACGGGCTGTCGCACGTGTTCAACTACGACCTGCCCAACGTGCCGGAGCAGTACGTGCACCGCATCGGTCGCACGGGCCGCGCGGGCGCCAGCGGCCAGGCCGTGTCCTTCTGCGACTCCGAGGAGCGCGCGTACCTGCGCGACATCGAGCGCACCATCCGCCGCAGCGTGCCGGTGGTGGCGGACGCCGCGTTCCGCTCGCAGCTGCCCCCTCCCCTGCCTGGTGACGTGGAGGAGAGCCGTCCTCCGATGAACCGCGGTGGCCGGGGCCCGTCGCGCGGCAACGGCGGCGGTGGTGGTGGTCAGCGCCGCGGTGGACGCGGAGGCCGTGGTGGTGGTGGTGGTGGCGGCGGTCAGGGCCGTGCGAACGGTGGCCCGCCGCGTCAGGCCAGCGGCGGCGGCAATGCCCAGGCGCCGCGCGGCGGTGGCCAGGGGCGCCCGCAGCAGGCCCGGCCCGCGGTGGCCTCGCCCGCGGCGGCGCCGAGCTCGCCTCCGCCCCGGCGTCAGATGTCCAAGTGGGGCTGAAGGCCGTCATTCCGGGGTGATCGCGGCTGTGCGCGCCGCGCCTCTTCCGGGTGAGCAGGGCTGAGGTTCATGACGCCCGGGTCCTCCTTCGAGGGTCCGGGCGTTCGACCGTCCGGGGTCTGGAGCGCGAGGGCCGGGCTCGCGCCCTGGCGGATGGGGCGTGGTAGCGTTGCGCCGTGTTTCACGGTGGTGCTTCGCACCCATTTGTCATCAGGACACGCCTTCTTCCATGACGCGCACGGCTGACGGTGAGCTGCACATCGATTCGGTCCTCCGGAATACCTACAAAGTCGTCTCCGTGCTGGGGCGGGGCGGCATGGGTTCGGTGTTCCTGGCCCAGCATCTGCGACTTCCAGGCAAGCAGGTCGCGGTGAAGGTGCTGCGGGTGGGCGACCACGTGGGGCCGGAGCTCCACGTGCGCTTCCGGCGCGAGGCGGAGATCGCCTCGCGGCTGGGACACCCGAACATCGTGGAGGTGCTGGACTTCGACACGCTGGAGGACGGCAGTCCGTTCCTGGTTCTGGAGTACCTGCGCGGGGAGAGCCTCGCGGACCGGCTGCGGCGCGGGCGGCTGACGCTGGAGGAGGTGTTCTCCTTCACGCGGCAGATGGGGTCGGCGCTGCAGGCGGCGCATCGCGCGGGCATCGTCCACCGCGACCTGAAGCCCGCGAACATCTTCCTGGTGCCCACGGACTCCGGCGGCGTGGTGGGCGAGCGCGTGAAGCTGCTCGACTTCGGCATCTCCAAGGTCATGTCGTCGGAGACGCTCCAGACGCAGGAGGCGGTGCTCATCGGCACGCCGCAGTACATGTCGCCGGAGCAGGCGCAGGGGATGAACAGCCGCATCGACGCGCGGACGGACCTGTTCGCGCTGGGCGGCATCGTGTTCGAGATGATCTCCGGGATGACGCCCTTCGGTGGCGGGTCGCTCGCGCAGATCATCTACCGCGTGGTGCACGAGCCGCCGGTGTCGCTCACCACGCTGATGCCGGAGCTGCCGCCGAACGTGCCGAGGGCGGTGTCGCGGGCATTGGAGAAGAACCCGGATCACCGGCATCCGGACGTCGCGTCCTTCATCGCGGAGCTCACGGGGATGACGCTCCAGTCGCTGCCGGAGACCGAGGAGCAGATCGCGGCCCGGACGCTCGGGCGCGCGAAGCGTCCGTCAGGGGTCGCCCTCCCCTCCGTGGCGCCCAGCGATGAGGACGCATTGGGCGCCACGATGGCGCCGTCGAACAAGGGACCTGGGACGGGGCGCTTTGGCGCGGATGCGTTGGCGGCGTCGGATGACATCGGCTTCGACGCGACGATGGCGCCCCGGGCAAGCGGCACGGTCCCATTCGGACAGCAGCCGCAGGTGGCGGGCGGCACCATGGGCTTCGGCGCCACGCAGATGCCCGGGAGCGGCATGGGGAGCTCCGGCGTGGCGCTGCCTGCGCCCGGGAGTGTCCCCGCGCGGATGCCTGGGAGCATGGGCGGACAGCAGGCCGCGCCGGGCTACGGCACGGGTCAGCACGGGATGCCGGGCAGTTTCGCGGGGGCAGTCGTCCCACCCGGGCAGCCGATGGCTCCGGTGAGCGTCGCGGGTCAGCCCGGGATGCCCGGGCCGATGACGATGCCGGTGGCCCCGCCAAAGTCGCGCGTGCTTCCCATCGCGGGCGCCGCGGCGCTGATCCTCGGGGCCGTGGGGCTCGGATGGTGGCTGCGGCCTCCGCCGCCCGTCTCGCCCCCGCCCGTCGCCGTGAACACCGCCACGCCCCCTGTAACCCCGACGACGGCCGCGCCCCCCACCGCGCCGCCGCCCACCGTCGCACAGACGCGGACGACGCCTCCTGTCGCGGTGACGACCGGCACGGATACGCCAGCGAAGGTCGCCGCCACGGAGCAGACCCATACGGCCTCGGGCAAGATGCCCCCACGGCCGGGCAGCAAGACGCCGTCGTCGCGCATCCCGCTCAAGCCCACCGACGCTCTCGCGATCACCAAGCTGGCGGACGCCCAGGCCGCCGCGGCACGGGACGACGTGGCCACCGCGGTCCGCATGGCCCAGCAGAGCTACGCGGCCCAGGACAACCTGGCCGCGCACCACCTGGCCATCCAGCTCCGCTGCGCGACAGGGGACCTCGCCAACGTCCGCTCGGAAGCGGCGAAGATCTCCCCATCGGAGCTGACACCGCGGCTCATCGCCGAGTGTCAGACCCATGATATCGACTTGAAGCGTTGAGCAGACACCGCCCGGCCGAATGACCTCGGCCGGGTGAGGGGGATACATCCAACATGAAATGCATCGTCGCCGTGGCCGTGCTGGCCACCGTCCTGGGCACCCTGCCCGCCCATGCCGCGCCGCCCGTTCCCGTCGAAGCCGGCAAGGTCTTCGTAGGCCCTCAGGGAGAGCTGGTCGCGGTCGTGCCGCTCGTGCCCCGCGAGCAGAACAAGTTCCTCCTGCGCATCCAGGGCACGGGCTCCGTGCTGGACAACCTGGTCCTCCCCTACGTGGTGAAGGACTGGAGCAGCATCGGCACCCTGCGCCAGAACTACACCACCCAGTGGCACGGCAAGGACTACTCGCCGCTCGTCGTCGTGGGCACGCGCACGGAGCTGTACTTCCCCGGCCGCTCCGGAAACGGCATCGTGGTCGAGTACGACGAGGCGCGCTCCCAGAAGCTCAAGCCGGAGGAGGTCTACGCCCAGCACCAGCAGCAGACCCAGAGCGGCCAGCTCGCGAAGCTGATGGCCTTCGACCGCAAGGCGGAGGAGGCCATCCACGACACCGCCTACACGGAAGCGCTCCAGGCGCTGAACACCACCTGCGGCACCTCCGTGGCGGGCGCCATCGACTGGACCACCGTCACCGAGCCCTTCCTCAAGGCCCAGGACATCAAGCGCTACTGCGCCTTCCCCCTCGCGGCCCTGAAGGCCATGTGTGGCGACTCCGAGGAGGCCCGCCGCACCGTGAAGGCCCGCATCCAGCGCATGGACTGCCGCTTCGGCGACGCACTGGAGCCCGCGCTGCAGGGCGAGCGCTTCGTGTGGACCACGACCCCGGAGGCCTCCAACCAGCAGAAGGCCGCCACCCGCTACTTCAAGAAGCACCTCTAGGCCCGCGCACCATGCTCATCCAACACATCCTCCCCGTGGCCATGCTTCTGACCGCCAGCCCCGCCGCCGTCGAACCGCCGTGGGGCAAGGCGGAGAACCTGGGCCAGCGCATGCTCCTGGAGGCCACCGCCGTCTGCACCGACGGCCGGGGGCACTACGTCGTCTCCGTGCCCCGCGAGGACACCGACGAACGGGATGACCAGCTCTACTACGGCGACGGCAAGTCCCTGGTGGAGGTGCCCCGGCCCAAGGGCCGCGGCCTGCCCGCCACCACGTTCCTGGACCCACGCTTCTTCAACCCCACCGCCATCGCGGACTACGACGGCGTGGACCTGCGCGTGCACTCGCAGCTGAACGTGGACACGAAGGAGCGCACCTGTTCGCTGCGCTGCGGCGAGCGCAAGGCGGCGCTGGAGATGCTCCCTGGCACGGAGGCGCGCGAGCTGTTGCGCAAGGCCACCTTCGTGCCCAACCCGCAGAAGTTCGTCCCCCACGCGCTGCTGCGCGACTCGGAGGGCACGTACTACTACGTGGACAAGGGCTTCACGCCCGCGGACGCACGCAACTTCCGTGTGTTCATCGGGCCCCGGGGCAACCTGAAGCCCCAGAAGATGACCAACGTGGTGTCGGACTCCGAGGGCGAGATCTTCACCACCAAGCTGGGCCAGCTGCGGCTCGTCATCGACCGCGCGCAGAAGCCCATGTGGATCGAGAAGGCGCGCAAGGAGGTGGAGCTGCGCAACGTCCCGGTGGAGCAGAACCTGCCCCTCATCTACAACGAGCTGGGCGTCTACACGGGCATCCGGCTGGGCACGCCCTGCGACGACCAGTAGCCCGCGTCCCTCAGACGCGCACCAGGACCGCCATCTGGTGCGCGCCGATGCCCAGGCCGACCATCACCAGGTACTTCGTGCGCAGCTGCCGGTGGAACCGCGCCAGCGTCACCGGGATGGACGCGTGCACCATGTTTCCGTAGTCCGCGAACGTATCCACGTACTCGCGCGGACGGATGGCCTCGGCCCAGTGGTCCATCAGCTTGCGCGTGGCCTGGTGCGAGATCAGCGTCACGTCCTCGCGCGACACGCCGTTCTTCGCGAGCAGCCGCTCCACCAGCCTCGGCGGCCCGTTCATCCCGGAGGACAGGAACGCCTTCACGCCCGAGCCGGGCGCCAGGCAGTACGTCGGGTGATCCACCCCCGCCTCCGGACGGGAGCGCATCGTCATCGCGCCGTACTCGTCGCTGAACGTGTCCGCCGCCCAGTCCACCAGCACGAGCGTGTCGCCCGGGCCCACCACCGCCGCCCCCGCGCCGTCCCCGATGCCAATGGCGTGGCCCTGCGTGTAGTCCATGTTGCGCGTCCACGCCGCGCCCACTGTCACCAGCGCGTGCCGGATGCTGCCCGCGCGCAGCGCCTCCCACGCCAGCACCACGCCCATCAGGAAGTTCACGAAGTCCGCCTGCACCGGAACCACCAGCGCACCCTGTGACAGGCCCAGCTCCTGGTGCACCGCGTACAGCGCGTTGGGCGTGATGTACTCCGACACGGAGAGGTAGCCGTAGAGCCGGTCCACGTCCGCGGCGGTCAACCCCGCGTCCTGGAGCGCCGCCTGCCCCGCCTTCGCGGTGAGCGACGCCAGGGACTCGCCGGGCTCCATCTCACGGCGCTCGCGGTTGCCGTAGAAGAGGGCGATCTCGCCTCCCCCTTCACGGGCGGCGCGGCGCAGCGGTTCGAAGAGCGGATGGTCGTTGCCCCGGACGCGGGCGGGCACCGCGGCACCCGCCCCCAGCAACGCGAAGGATGCGTGAGACATGGGGCGTGCGACTACTTGCCGTCGGACGCCACCGCCGCGAAGCGGTCGCCGTACGGGGGCACTTCCCGGTAGTCGATGTGCGCCACGATGACCTGCGGCTGGCCCGTCTCGTCCGCGCGGCGGAGCACCTCCGGCAACAGCGCGTCCAGCTGACCCGGGCCGTTCACCGTGTAGGCGCGCGCGCCCATGGACTCCGCGAAGCGCTCCAGGTCCGGGTTGCCCAGGCCGTAGAACTCGTCCTCCAGCGGGCAGGTGCGATCCTGCATGTGCTCGGCGTGGTTCACCATGCCCAGCGCGTTGTCGTTGAGCACGATCGTCACGGTGCCCACGCGGTGGCGCGCCGCGGTCAGCATCTCCACGCCGTTCATCACGAACGCGCCGTCGCCCACCAGCGCCACCGCCGCGCGCTCCGGACGGCCCAGCTTGCCGCCGATGACGGCGCCACAGGACCAGCCCATGGACGTCAGCCCCGTCGGGTAGAAGATGCGGGCGGGCGGCGCCACGTGAAGCAGGTGGGAGGACCACCCCGTGCAGTTGCCGATGTCGATGTACAGGTCCATGTCCGCGGACAGGTGCTTGTCCAGCTCCGCCAGCAGCTGCTGCGGCTTGACCATGCCCTCGGCCTCGGGCGCGCTCACGTGGGGCGCGGGCTCCTGGAGCGCCAGCACCTGGGCCCAGCGCTCACGCACGCGCGCGCCGCTGGACGGGCCAATCATCTGTCCCAGCTCCGCCAGGCCCACCACCACCGACGCCGCGTCCGCCACGATGGGCAGGCGCACCGGGAACAGCTGGCCCACGTTCGCTGCGTCCGCGTCCACCTGGATGACGTGGTGGATGGACTGGAAGTACTTGCTGAAGCTGCGGCTGGCCCACTCGCCCAGGCGGCTGCCCAGCACCAGCAGCACGTCCACGCCCTCGCGCAGGTACGCCTCCACGCGCCGGCTGCCGCCCAGGCCCACCACGCCCAGGCACAGGGGCTCGCGCTCGGAGTACAGGCCCTTGCCGCGCAGGCTGGTCGTCACCGGGATGCCGTGCTGGGTGACGAAGGCGTTGAACTCCTCCGCGTGCTTCTCCAGCGCGCCGCGGGCGCCCGCGCCCAGCAGGATGAGCGGGCGGCGCGCGGTGCGCAGCAAGGCGAAGGCCGCGCGCAGGTCCTCGAAGGGCGCGTTGGACGGACGGGCCTGGAAGGCGCCGCGCCGGGTGGGCACCGAGGCGCGCTTGATGGGCGTGCGGGCCACGTTGGTGGGGATGCTCAGGTGGGTGGCGCAGCCGGGCAGTCCCTGGGAGGTGCGCATCGCGCGCTGGAGCAGGCGCGGCAGGCTCTGCGCGTCCACCACCGCGGAGGACAGGGACGTGCACTGGCGGAACATCTCCACCGTGTTCACGCCGTGCGTACTGTTGCTCTCCTGCATCGCGAACAGGCCGATGCGCTCCGTGGACACGTTGCCGCTGATGGTGAGCAGGGGCACGCCGTCCAGGTGCGCGGAGGCGACGCCCGTCAGCGCGTTCGTCGCGCCCGGGCCCGCCGTCACCATGCACACGCCCAGCTTGCCGGTGGCGCGGGCGTAGCCGTCCGCCATGAAGGCCGCGCCGCCCTCGTGCGACGCAATGATGAAGCGGATGCTCCGGTGCTTGCGCAGCGCCTGCTGGAAGGGCGCCAGGTTGCCGCCGGGGATGCCGAACACCGCTTCGACCTCCTCGGCCTCCAGGTGCTCGAGCACGCAGTCGGCGACCGTCAGGTCCTCCACCGTCTTGAAGCCCCGGGCGCTGGTGTCCCCGTACATGGGGATGGGGTCCCCCTGGCGCGCCTCCCTGCCGTCGAGCCCCTCCGCCGGAGTCACCGCGTCGCCGCGGATGACGTTGACGGGCAGCTCCGGGAGTCCCGAGGTCGAAGCGGCCAGGTGGAGCTCGGCGAGAGACGAGGTCGACATCGGAAGCTTCTCCAGGTGCCCCGGGTCCTGGCCGACTCGAACTCCACTTCGAGTCACAGGCACCGGGTCGGGGTCACCTCCGGCGCCCACACAGTCTTGTGAGCCAAGTGCACAAATGCAGTTACTTCCTACCCGAGCAGGAGAGCGGTGTGAAGTAAAATTTAGCGGAATTTTCGTACCCCGCTGTATTCTCACAGTTCAGGACAGACAACCCCGCCCGGATACTTCTGTCTTACAAGTTTCACTGGGAGGGCAGGTTTCGCGCGCGCGTGCGGTGATGCACCTACCGTGGATCCACGGCCCCTCTGAGTTGGGCTAGGCTGGAGGTGCGCCCGCGCTCCCTTGTTCCAGAGGAGGCGCCCGCGTCCGACGAATCAACGTGGGGGTTGTCATGATCGAGAATCTGCGGACGGAGTACGGCTTCCGGATCAATGCACCTGGCTACATCCAGCTTCCTGAGATCACCGCGTGGTTCAATGACCTGAAGGCGAAGGTCTCGGTGAAGCGGGGTCGCCCCTTCGGGTTGGTGGTGGACATCCGCAGCCAGCGCGCGAATCCGCCGGAGACCCAGGACGTCATCAAGCAGGCAATGGTGTGGCTGCGGCAGAACGGCATGGTGCGCTCCGCGGTGGTGCTCGACAGCACGGTGGCGCGGCTGATGATGGTGCGCATGTCCAAGGCGAGCGGCGTCTACGAATACGAGCGCTACATCGACGCGTCGAAGGAGGCGGACTGGGAGCACAAGGCGATCGACTGGGTCGTCAACGGGACCGAGCCTTCGAAGGAAGAGGACGCGGCGGCCTGAGCGCTCCACCTGGGTGAAGGCGGTGGCCCCTCGTGAAGGGCCCACCGCCTCCCCTGCCCGGTCGGGCACGCTGTCTCCCCCGCTACCCTCCAGGTCCTGTCCGTGATTCCCGGGTCCCCGCGGACGCCAGGCTGGTGCAGGGCGGTCCTGATCCTCCTCGTCGGAGTGCTGGGTTTGCGGTGCGCCTCGCCGCCACGTCACCGTTCCGTGACGAGGACCTCCCCCTCAGCGACCTCCTCCCCTGCCCCCACCGCGCGGGGGGTGCGGGTGCGCGTGTACGCGGACATGGACCACCGTGCCCGGAGCCTCCATTGGGAGCGCGGCTTCGCGGCGTGGCTCGAGCGCGCGAGCGACGCGGTGCGCGGGCCCCTTGCCGTATCATTCGAGCTGGAATCCGCGAGGGCGTGGGACCGGCGCGGTTCAGACGGCCCGCTGGAGCCGGTGCTGGAGGCGCTGGAGTCGGTGGACGCGGGCGAGGACGTGGACCTCGTCATCGGCCTGGTGGCTGCGCCCACGTCCTTCAGCGGCGCGCAGCACGAGCTGGGCTTCGCGCGCGTGCTGGGGCGTCACTGCGTGCTGCGCGGCCTGGGCGGCGAGTTGCCGGTGGAGGCTCGGCAGCGGCTGGAGGTCGCGGTCCTGCTGCACGAGTGGGCCCACACCCTGGGCGCGCCGCACGTGCGCGACGGGCGCGGATGGATGTCGCCGAAGTACGACGCGGGCCAGACGGGGTTCGATGCGCGGACGCTCGGACTGCTGGCCGCGGGGCTCCGTCATCTGCCCGGAGCGCGCGTGGAGCTGGAGCCCCAGAAGGCGTGGGCCCGGGAGCTGCGCGCGGCGGTGGAGACCATGGTCGGCCCCGCATGGGAGGGCCCCGAGCGGGACTTCCTGCTCGAATGGACGGAGCGCGTGCGCACCTCCAGCGTCGTGCTGGGGCCGGAGGGCACTCCACGCTCACTGACGCCGTTGGAACGGCAGCGGCTGGCGGAGGTCATCGCCCTGGACAAGGCGGGCCGGCCGGAGCTGGCCGCGGAGCTCCTGGAGCCGCTGGCGGTGCGGCATCCGAGGGACGAGCGCGTGCAGTTGCTGGCGTGCTACCTCGCGGTGCACCTCACCCCGGGGTTGGACGCCACGCGTGAGCGCTGCGAGCGGGCCATCGAGCGGTTTCCGCGAGAGCCCTCGCTGCGAATGAACGTCGCGCTGCTCCACCTTCACGCGGGCCGCATCGACGAAGCGAGGGCCAGCCTGGTGGCGGCGAGGCAGAACCTGGAGGCCCGGGCGGAGGTGGAGCCCGCGCAATGGGCGGACCTGGCGGGCCTCTTCCTGCGTGCCCACTGCGTGACGTGGGCGGAGCAGACCGCGGCCCGTGCTCCGGGACTTGCGGCGTCCGCGGCGGTGCTGGAACAGGCGGCCCGGCTCCGGAGGCAGGTGGCGCTACCGGCCGTGTCCGAAGTGGCTCCCGCGAGAGAAGCAGTCCTGGTGCGCGCGGTGTCGGACGTCGAGGCGCTGTTGCATGCCGGCTCCTCGGGGCCCGCGCGTGAACGCATCACCGAGCTGGCGCAGGCGTTCCCGGGGAGCCCGTCCGTCACGCTCCTTCAATGCGAGCTGCACCTGCTCCAGGGGCACCTGGGCTCCGCGCGCAAGGCCTGCGAGCAGGTGCTCGCTTTCCGGGAGGACGCGGTGCAGGCCCACCTGCTGCTGGGCGTGCTGGCGACGAACACCCGTGCGCATGCGAATGCACGCAAGCACCTGGAGCGGGTCATCGCCCTGGAGCCATCGCGCACGGAGGCCTGGCACCTGCTCGCGCGCGAATACCGGGGCACCCGTCAGCTCAAGACGCTCCAGGTCCGCTACCGCGAGCAGTTCGCGCGCGACCTTCCGTGAGCCTCGCGTCCTACGTCGCGAGGGAAGCACGCCAGGCGTCTTCGAGCAGCGCGAGCAGGATGATGTCGTTGAACCCGCCCCCGTTCGCGTCGACCTGGTAGCCGCGCAACACGCCCTCCTGCTGGAAACCCGCGCGGGTCAGCGCCTTGAACGACGCGCTGTTGCGCACGTTCACCATGCCCTCGATGCGGTGCAGGTTCAGGTGCTCGAAGCCGAAGCGGAGCAGCGCGGGCAGGACTCCCGTCATCACGCGCTGGCCCCACAGCGCGCGCCCCACCATGTAGCCCACCTCCGCGCGGCGGTCCTTCTGGCTCCAGTTGAAGAGCGTCAGGTAGCCCGCGGGAGCCGGATCGTCATCCCGCGACAGCACCCAGCGGATGCCCTTGCCCTGGCGCATCGCCTCCAGGTCGCCAGTCAGCTTCTGGACCAGCGTCTCCCGGAGCACGGGCACCGTGAAGTTGAGGCTCCGCGCCACGTCCGGGTTCGAGTACAGCGCGATCACTCCGTCCATGTCCTCGGGGGTGAGGACGCGCACCCGGAACGGCGGGGGAACGACGGGCAGCGGCAGCGTGACGTAGGACATGGACATGCGGAGCAGGCCCCCTGCGGTAGGGACAGGAGCACCCTACCGGGTGATCGCCATCACCGCCATGGCACTTGCGTGATCACTCTTCCACCCGCAGTCGGCGGCGCTCGCGCAGGACGCCGCCGAGTGGCCCCCACTCGCCCCGGGCCCAGGGCAGTACCTCGCCCACCCTCGCCCGGTGGAGGAAGGCCAGCGCCGCGTCGGGCGTGCGCGTCCAGGTGAGGTGCGGCACCCATTCCGGCTCCCTACTCCGCGCGCATCGCCTCCACGGGATCCAGCCGCGCCGCGCGCGACGCCGGGTAGATGCCGAACACCAGCCCCACGCCGCAACTCATCCCCAGCGACAGCAGCACGGCCCACAGGGGCACGCTCATGGGGAACAGCAGCACCCACTTGCCCAGGAACACGCACCCGAAGCCCAGCCCCAGCCCCAGCACCCCGCCCACCAGCGACAACATCACCGCCTCCGTGGCGAACTGCCCCAGGATGCGGCGGCGACGCGCGCCCAGCGCCTTGCGGATGCCAATCTCGCGCGTCCGCTCCGTCACCGACATCAGCATGATGTTCAGGATGCCGATGCCGCCCACCACCAGCGACAGCAGGCACACGCCCACGCCCGCGAACGCGATGACCTGGGACAGCTCGTTGAAGGACGCGGTCATGGACTCGTTGGTGTGGACCTCGAAGTCGTTCGCGTCCTGCGGCGTGAGGTTCCGGCGGCGGCGCATCAGGTTCACCACCTCGTCCTGCGCCTTCTGGAACGACGCCCCGTCGCGCGCCTGGATGTCGATCTCCACCGAGCGGTTCTTGCCATAGAACTGCTGGAAGGCGCGCATCGGGACGATGGCCTGGTTGTCCTGGCTGGCCATCCCCATGACGCTGCCGCGCTTCTGCAGCACGCCAATCACCTGGAACGGCCGGCCCTGCAGCCGCACCTCGGAGCCCACCGGATTCATGCCCGGGAAGAGCGTGTCCGCCAGCTCCACGCCAATGACCATCACCGGGCGGCCGTCCAGCGTCTCCGTCTCGTTGAAGAAGCGGCCGGTCGACACGACGACGCCGCTCGTCTCCAGGTACGTGGGCTCCGTGCCCAGGACGCTCACCGAAGGGGGCGTCTCCCGGAACGCCGTGGTCAGCTTCTTGCCCCACTCCTGGGCCATGGGCGTGGCCGCGCCCACCGAGGGACAGGACTCCACGATGGCGCGCACGTCGTCCCCAAGCAGGTCCTTGCGCTTGGCGTACTTCGCCCAGTTGATGCGGCCGAAGCCCGAGGGCCACTTCGTCACCTCGAAGGTGTGCGCGCCCAGGCTGCCCAGGTTCTTGTTCACCTGCTCGCGCAGTCCCTCGATGAGGGCCATCATCGTGATGACGGTGGCCACGCCGATGACGATGCCCACCAGCGTCAAGAGCGAGCGCAGCGGGTTGCCCAGGAACGTGCCCAGCGCCAGCCGCAGATTGTCCAGGAAGGCACGCATCAGTGCCTATTCGTAGCGGAGCGCTTCCACCGGGTCCAGCTTCGCCGCCCGCGCGGCCGGCCAGATGCCGAACAGCAGGCCCACCAGCGCCGCGAACGCCACCCCGCCCACCACCGTGCTCGGCCGCACGTCCGCCGCCAACGGCGTCACCAGCGACACGATCTTCGCCGTGCCCAGGCCCACCATCGTCCCCAGCAGCCCCCCCACCGCGGACACGCTGGAGGCCTCCATCAGGAACTGGAGCACGATGGTGCGCTGACGCGCGCCGAGCGCCCGGCGAACACCAATCTCCCGCGTCCGCTCACGCACCGACACCAGCATGATGTTCATGATGCCGATGCCGCCCACCAGCAGGGTGATCAGCCCCACGCCCGTGGCCACCGCGTAGAGCGCGCCGGTGAGCTGCTCGTAGGTCGCCGCGAGCGAGTCCGTCCGGTTGACGTTGAAGTCGTCCGGCTGGCCCGGCGGCGTCGCGCGCACGCGCCGCATGATGCCCACCAGCTGGTCCTCCACCTTCGACATCTGACCCGCGTCCGCCACGGCGATGGCGATCTGCATGGGCCGTCCCTTGCCGAAGCTGGAGTTGAAGGTCTTGAAGGGCATGAACACGGACATGTCCATGTTCTCCGCCACGACCTTCCCCTTGCGCCCCAGCGTGCCCACCACCTGGAACGGCCGCCCGTCGATGCGCACCGTCTGCCCCAGCGGGCTGATGCTGGGAAAGAGCGAGGCGGCCACGTCCGCGCCCAGCACCGTCACCGCCCGGTTCACCTCTTCGTCCGCGCGGGTGATGAACCGTCCGGACACCACCTCGTAGTTGCCAATGGACAGGTAGTCGTTCCACACGCCGTTGATGCGCACGTTGGAGACCTGGAGGGCGCCGTGCGCCACGTCGGACGTGCGCATCACCGCCGGGGAGATGGCGGTGATGAAGTCCGCCTGGGCGCGCAGCTGCGCCACCTGCTCCAGCGTGAAGTTCTTCCGGTTGCGGTACATCCACCAGTTACCCTTGATCATCCAGGGGTACTTGGAAATGAAGACGGTGTTCGCCCCCAGGGTGGCCAGCTGCTTCTCGAACGAGGAGTTGAGCCCCTGGATGATGCCGACGATGGCGAGCAGCGTGGCCACGCCGATGCCGATGCCCAGCGTCGTGAGCACCGTGCGCATCCCGTTCGCCTGGAGGGAGAACACCGCGATGCGGGCCCCCTCCAGGACATCCACGCGGAAGCCCCGCCGGAAGCTCACGCGGTGCCCGCTTGCGGCGCCACCGCGTGTCCGCTGCCCATCGCCACCTCCGGCCCCGGCCCGTCCGCGACAATCTCACCGTCGCTCAGGCGGATGGCCCGGGGACATCTCGCGGCCAGCTTGGGCTCGTGCGTGACGAGCACCAGCGTGTGCCCCGCCCGGTGCAGCTGCTCGAAGAGCTTGACGATCTCCTCGCCCGTGGCCGAGTCCAGGTTGCCCGTGGGCTCGTCCGCCAGGAGCATGGACGGCTCCGACACCAGCGCCCGCGCGATGGCCACGCGCTGGCGCTGACCGCCCGACAGCTCGTTGGGCCGGTGGTGCATGCGGTGCGTCAGCTGCACCTTGTCCAGCGCCGCCTTCGCCCGCTCGCGCCGCTCCTTCGCGCTCACGCCCCGGTACACCAGCGGCAGCTCCACGTTGGCGAGCGCCGTCTCCTTGGGCAGCAGCTGGAACGTCTGGAAGATGAAGCCGATCTCCACGTTGCGGATGACGGCCAGCTCGTCGTCATCCATGCGCGACACGTCCTTGCCGTTGAGCATGTAGCGGCCGCTCGTGGGCGTGTCCAGGCAGCCCAGCACGTTCATGAGCGTGCTCTTGCCGGAGCCGGACTGGCCGATGATGGCCACCCACTCCCCCCGCCGGATGTCAAAGGACACGCCGCGCAGGGCGCGCACCTCTTCACCGCCCACGAAGAAGGCCCGCGTGAGCCCCTCCACCTGGATGAGAGGACCCGCGTCCGGTGCAGGGGCGGCGGTCACGACTTGCCCTTCGACGCGGCCTTCTCCGGCTCGCGCACCGCGTCCCCGTTGGACAGCTCCTTGGACAGCGTGCGGTAGGGGCCCTCCACCACGCGGTCCCCGGCCTGCAGGCCCTCCAGCACCTCCAGCTCCGTGTCGGACGCGATGCCGGTGCGCACGCGGCGCACCTGCGCCTTGTTGTCGCCGTCCACCACGAACACCACCTTGGCCAGCGACTCCGTGCGGCGCTTGGCGGTGAGCGAGGTGCCCTCCACCGGCGCCTGGTAGTCCGGCAGCGAGCGCTCGGCGCGCACCGTCACGGCCTGGATGGGCACGAGCACCGCGTCGTCGTGGGTCTCCGCGCTGATGCGGGCCTCGGCGCTCATGCCGGGGAGCACACCCGGCGGACGCGCGTCCAGGGCGACGGTGATGGGGAAGCTCGTCACCTCGGCCTCCGTGCCCGGGTTCTTGATGGTGGCCTTCTGGGCGATCTCCACCACGGTGCCGGTGAAGGACTGGCCCTCCAGCGCGTCCAGCGTCACCTCCGCGGGCTGGCCGTACTTCAGGTGGACGACCTCGTGCTCACCCACCTCGAACTTCACCTCCATCTGGTTGAGCGCGGCGATGGTCATCACCACGTCCTCGGAGAAGTCGGAGCCGCGCACGCGCTCACCGACCTCGCGCGACATCTCAATCACGTTGCCGTCGATGGGTGACAGGAGCGTGGTGCGCGCCAGGTCCGTGGAGGCCTGCTCCAGCACGGCGGAGCTCTGGGCCACGCGCTGCTTGGCCGCGGCGAGGCGCGCCTCCGCCGTATCCGTCACGGCCTTGGCCTGCTCCACCTCCGCGGCGGACGCGAGCCCCTTCTGCGCCAGCCCCTGCACACGGGCCAGCTCCGCGCGCTGGCGCGCGGCGTCCACCTCGGACACCTGCACCTCGGACCGGGCCGCGTCACGGGACGCGGTGGCCTGCTTCACGGCCGCCTCGTAGTAGCGCTTGTCGATCTGCCCCAGCACCTGGCCCTTCTTGACCGCGTCGCCGTCCTTCACCTGGAGGGAGACGAGGTCTCCGGACAGGTTGGAGGAGATCTTCACGGTGGTGGCCGCCTGCACCTTGCCCGCGCCGGTGATGGTGCGGGTGATGGTGCCCTTGCGGGCCTTGGCCATCTGGACTTCCTGCGTCGGGGGCGGCCGGTCGCGCAGGCCGCCCACGGTGATGCCCACCGCTCCAAGCAAAAGCGCGCCGGCGATTGCCGCCTTCCACCACGTCATTGTGCGTCTCCCGGGTTCAGCGTGCCCATGGCCCGGAACAGGGCATAGCGGGCGATTTCGACATCGATGCGGCTCTGGAGCAACACCAGCTCCGCCTGGGTCAACTTGAGCTGCGCGTCTCGCACGTCGAGCGTGGAGCCAGCGCCCGCGCGGAAGCGCTCGTCCGCCAGCGCCAGCCCCTGCTGGGCGACCGCGCGGTTGGCCGTCGCGAGCTTCGCGGAGGCAATCTGTCCCTCCAGCACCTGGTGGGCGCGGCGCACCTCCGCCTCCAACTCCCGCGCCGTCTGCGCGAAGGTCAGCTCCGCCTTGCGGATGTTGACCTGGGCGCGCGCGGACTGGGCGTCCGTGACGAAGCCGTTGAACAGGTCCCACGTCGCGGTGATGCCGCCGCTGAAGATGTTGCCGTAGCCGGGCTCGGTGAAGAACGGGCCCGGGGCCTGGGCGTTGTGCGAGTAGCGCGCGGACAGGCCCACGCGGGGGATGTAGTCCCCCTGCACGATGGCGCGCTGCAGCTCCGCTACGCGCACGCGCTGCTGGAGCGCCTTGAGCAGGGCGCGGTGCTCGCGGGCCTGCTTGAGGGCGTCATCCAGGGCGGGCGCCGGCGCGGGCTCCTGCTGGAGCACGCCGGGGTCCGCCGCCTGGAGCGGCTCCGTGCCGGGGCGCGCCAGCCACACGGCCAGCTGCACCTGGTCCGCGACCAGTTGGTTCTGGCGCTGCACGATGTTGATGCGGTCGTTGCCCAGGTTGACCTGGGCGGAGATCTCCTCGGCCTTGCCCACGCGGCCCGCATTGAAGAGGGCGCGGGCGCGCTCCAGCTGCTCCTCGCTGCGCTGCGCGGTGGCGGTGAGCACGTCCAGCGTGGCCTGCGACAGGAAGAGCGCGTAGAAGCGGCGGATGGCCTCCATCTCAGAGGTGTCCGCCTCTTCGATGGACTGGTTGCGCGTGGCGTCCACGTTGACGCCCGCCTGCTCCAGCTGCTTCCAGAGGCTGCGGTTGTAGATGACCTGCGACAGGCCCAGGGACGCGGTGTAGCTGTCCGCCGTGTTGGAGGAGCTCACCACCTCGCGCGTGATGGTCTCCGTCTCGCTGATGGGGACGGAGTAGACCTGCCGGCGCCGGCCCAGGTAGTCCAGGCTGGGGCCCAGGTTGAGCTGCACCTGCGGCAGGAGGTTGGAGCGCGCGACGCGCTGGTCCTGCTGGGCCACGGCGACGTCCAGCGCGGCCTGGAGCGCCTGGGTGTTCTTGCGGCCCAGCTGGCGCGTCTCCTCCAATGTGATGGGCGTGGCGGTGAGCAGCGTGGCGACGACGAGGAAGGCACTCACTGCGCACCTCCCGCCGGCAGGCCGATGAAGAAGACACCCGCGTACATGAGATACATCACCCCGATGAGCGCCATCGCGCGGCCCAGCCGCATGCCGGTGGCGGTGGAGAAGCCCACGCCCAACAGCCCCACGCTCCAGAGATTGAAGAAGTCCACGCCCTTGAGGACGCGCTGCATCTTCGGCGACAGGCCGTCCAGCAGGGCCAGGCTGGAGGGCACGAGCCGCTCCGCGCGCAAGTCCGTGAGCGAGTGCTGATAGCCCGCGCACACCGCGTAGATGAGGTGGTAGAGCGCGATGGGCAGGAGCGCCACCGCGGCGGCCGCCATCAACTGCCCGAACGACGCGGGCTTGTTGAAGAGCCACGCGGCAATCCAGAGGATGCACGCGAGCAGCAGCACCATCAGGGGCATCACGATGAGCCCCTTCGCGATGCCGCCCACCAGCGCCTTGCGCGACGCCGTCTGGATCTGCTCGGCGATGTCTGACTCGGACACGGTGGACGCGGTGGAGTCGGTGGGCAGGGCGCTCACCACGGAGGCGGCGGCGTCCCAGCGCAGTGCGTAGACGGTGCCGGAGATGGCGACGCAGACGGCGAGGATGAGGAGGGGCCACAGCCAGCGCCGGGCCTCGACGGCTGCGCGCGTGCCCCCAATGGGGTCCATGAAGACGCGGGCCGGTTGAACAAGGGAGGTCATAGGGATGGGGTCTCAGGGCGAATTACGCAGCCCTCCCGGAGTGATTGCCCGGTCCCTTGAATTGAGTCGGGAAACGGGCGGGCAGCCAAACGAAATCCGGCCGCGGCCCATGGTTTATCCTGCCTTGCATCCATCCTGTAGCGGTCTGTAGCCTAAATTTTGCGGCGGGGCGGCGGACGGTGTATTCCGCTCGGCCGGACGCTTGCCGGAGCATGAATGGTCGACAGCACGGATCTCGCCCAGGTTCTCCATGAGGCGCATGACATCGCCCGCAGCGTCGCCCAGAAGCCCACGTCCGCCCACGTGTTGCTGGCGCTGTTCACGGTGGAGAACCGCGCGCAGCTCCTCCTGAAGGAGAAGGGCGTGGACGAGGACGCGCTCCTGCAGCTCATCACGGAGGCCCCGGCGGAGACGGGCAACGTGGTGCAGGAGCTGACCGCGCGCGCCCGCGAGTTGGCCAGCACCTTCCGCGCGGGCGAGGCGGACTGTCTGCACCTGCTCATCGCCATCATCCGCAAGCGCTGCGCGGCGAGCGACCTCCTGGGGCGGACGGGGCTGGACCTCATCTCCCTGTCCAACACGGCGCTCGCGTACTCCACGAGCGGCGGGCTGCCGCGCCGCCTCCAGCCGGGCTACGGCCAGGCGCTGGCCGCGCGCGCCCCGGTGGGCCGTCCGGTGGGCGCGCCGCCGTCCCCCCTTCCCTCCTCCACGTTCGCGCTGAGCGTGCCGCGCCCGGCGCCGGCACCGGCGCCGGTCATGACGCCCCCGGTGACGACGCCGCCGGTCACGCGCTCGACGCCCGCGCTGTCGCCGCGCGACCTCATCGACGTGGACGAGGACGACGTGACGCAGGACACCGCGGAGCCCGTGCCGCCGATGCCGCGCATGGCGCCTCCCGCGCCGTCGGCCCCGGTGGCTCGCGCGGCGCCGCCCGCCTCGCCTCCCGCGTCCCCTGCTCCGGTTGCCCGCCCGTCCACGCCGCCGCCCGCGCAGGCCAAGGGTCAGCCGCTGACGCTGGATGCCAAGGCCTTCCCGATGCTCACGTCGCTGGGCCGCAACCTGAGCCAGGCAGCCCGCGAGGGGAAGCTGGATCCGGTGGTGGGCCGCGCGCGCGAGGTCGAGGAGGTCATCGACATCCTGGGCAAGCGCCGCACCAACAACCCGTGCCTGCTGGGCGAGCCCGGCGTGGGCAAGACGGCGGTGGTGGAGGGCGTGGCGCAGCGCCTGTTGGGCCTGCGTGGCACGCTGGCGGAGAAGATCCTCGTCGAGCTGGACATGGCCACGCTGGTGGCGGGCACGCAGCTGCGCGGCTCGTTCTCCGAGAAGCTCAACGCCCTCAAGGAAGAGGTGCGGCGGGCCGAGGGGCGCGTGGTCGTCTTCATTGACGAGATCCACACGCTGGTGGGCGCGGGCTCCACGGGCGAGGGCCCGCAGGACGCGGCCAACGAGCTGAAGACGGCGATGGCGCGCGGCGAGTTCCCCTGCATCGGGGCGACGACGCACGACGAGTACCGCAAGTTCATCGCGGCGGACCCGGCGCTGGAGCGCCGCTTCACGCCGGTGGTGGTGCACGAGCCGTCGGTTCCGGAGACGGTGCAGATCCTCCAGGGCATCATCGGACGCTACGAGGAGCACCACGCGCTGCGCTACCTGCCGGAGGCGCTGGAGGCGGCCGCGTCGCTGGCGAGCCGCTACGTGACGGACCGGTTCATGCCGGACAAGGCCATCAGCGTGGTGGACCTGGCGGGCAGCCGCTGCCACCGCGAGGGCAAGCACCGGGTGGACGCGGCGGACGTGGCGCGCGTGGTGGCGAAGCTGGCGGGCGTGCCGGAAGAGCGGCTGTTGATGAACGACTCCGCGCGGCTGCTCCGGTTGGAGAACGACCTGGCGGAGCGCGTGATTGGCCACAGCGACCCGGTGGTGCGCATCGCGAGGGTCATCCGCCGCAACTACGCGGGCTTCGCGTCACGTCGGCCCATGGGCAGCTTCCTCTTCCTGGGCCCCACGGGCGTGGGCAAGACGGAGATGGCGCGGGCGCTGGCGGAGGTGCTCTTCGGCAACCGGGACGCGCTGGTGCGCCTGGACATGAGCGAGATGTCCGAGTCCCACGGCGTGTCGCGCCTCATCGGTTCGCCCGCGGGCTACGTGGGCTTCGGCGAGGGCGGGCAGCTCACGGAGCCGGTGCGCCGGCGGCCGTCGTCGGTGGTGGTGCTGGACGAGATCGAGAAGGCGCACCGCGAGGTGCAGATGCTGCTGCTCCAGGTGCTGGAGGAGGGGCGGCTGACGGACGGCAAGGGCCGGCACATCGACTTCTCGAACACGGTCATCGTGATGACCACGAACCTGGGCGCGGAGGCGTTCAACCGCACGGGCCGCGCGGTGGGCTTCGGCGCGGCGGACGCGGCGGCGGCCAGCGCGCTCGACATGGCGTCGGACACGGCGCGCAAGGCGCTGCCTCCCGAGCTGTGGAACCGCATCGACGAGCGGCTGCCGTTCCGTCCGCTGGCGGAGCAGGAGGTGGCGAAGATCGCCACGCTCATCCTGGCGGAGAGCAGCAAGCGGCTCGCGACGGAGCGCGGCATCGTCTACACGGCGGGCACGGACGTGGTGGGGCACCTGCTCAAGTCCGGCGGCTTCGACCCGATGCTGGGCGCGCGTCCGATGCGCCAGGTGGTGCAGCGGCTGGTGGAAGGCCCCCTGGCGGAGCGCATCCTGTCCGGCGAGTTCGGCGCGGGCGACCGCGTGCGCGTGGCCGTGCAGGCCGGTCAGCTCCAGTTCGCGCGGGACGCCGCCTGACGGTGGCGCGGCGAGGCGGGAGCACGCGGAGCGGCGCCGTTCGCGCCGGGCTCGTGAGCCCGGCGGGCCCTCGCCCGGCACAAGCGAAAGGCCGCACCACCGAGAGCGCCCGCGGGCGTCCCTCGACGGGCACGAAGGCTCGCGGAACGGCGAAGGCGCAGCGGGTCCCCGTGGTCATCGTCGGGGCGGGCCGGCTCGGTGGCGCGCTCGCGTTGGCGCTGCAGGCAAAGCGATGGCCCGTGCGCGTGCACTCACGCGACGACGCGGGTCGCGAGCGCGCGCGAGCCCTGGGCCTCAAGCCCGCGACCTCAGCGGACCTGAGAAAGGCGCGCGTCTGCGTGCTGTGCGTTCCGGACGCGGCGGTGCCCTCCGTGTCCGAGGCCCTCTCCCGTGAGCTGCCGCGCACGGTGGCGCTGGTGCACACCGCGGGCGCCCTGCCCCTCTCCGCGCTGGGGACGCAGCGGGGCCGCGCGGTGGGCTCGTTCCATCCGCTGTGCGCCGTGTCCTCCGCGCGTGACTCGCTCGCGGGCCATACGGCGGCCATCAGCACGCGCTCCCCCGCCCTGCGCGCCGTGCTCCAGCGCATGGCGGAGGACGTGGGCTTCGCGATGTTCGACGTGCCGGAGGCGCACCGGGCCGCCTACCACGCTGGCGCCGTGTTGAGCGCGGGCGGACTCGTGGCCCTGGCGGACGCGGCGGTGGGCGCGCTGGGCGCCGCGGGCATCGAACCGGAGGCCGCGCTGAAGGCCCTGCTGCCGCTGATGCGCTCGGCGCTGCGAGGCATCGAAGCGCGCGGCCTTGCGGGTGGACTCACCGGCCCCATCGTCCGGGGGGACGCGGGTGTCGTCGCGGCGCACCTCGCGGCGCTTCCCGCGGACATCGCCCCGCTCTACGCGCAGCTCTCGCGGCGGGCCCTGCGGCTGGCGTCGGAGCGGCTCAAGCCAGAGCCACGTGCGGCGCTGGAGGCCCTGCTCGCGAAGAAGTGACCGCGCGCGTCCCGGTGTCCCGGGACGCGCGTCTTTCCCACCGTGACTAGGTGAGGATGATGCGCGGGCTCTGCAGCGCGCGGCGCACGATGGCCAGCGCCTGCTCGGAGGCGGCCTCGGCCTCCGTGAGGCGGCGCAGGCAGACGTCGCCGCCCACCGCCACCGAGCGCTTCAGGTCCGCCAGCAGCGTCAGCGCCGCCTGCAGCATCTCCTTGCCCTGCGGAGACTCCGCGGCCGGCTTGCCCGCCGCCTTGGACACGTGCTCCGTGAAGCGCTGCACGGCGTCCATGGTCGCGTTCGGGTCGTACTTGTCCAGCAGCGGCTTCAGCCGGTCCGGCTTGACGCGGATGAGGCGCAGCGCGGTGACCTTCTGGAAGGCCGGGTGCACCAGGCCGATCTCCGACATCTCGAAAGCGCCCAGCAGGCCCTCGTCCGGAGCGCGGTGCGAGTGCGGCACCACGTCCACGAAGAGCGCCAGCGGATCCGCGCCCTGCTTGAACGCCTCCAGCTCGTCCTCATCCAGCGGCGGGAAGCTCGCCGGCGTGCCGATGAACAGCAGCGGCAGCACCACGTCGTGCCAGAACTCCTCCGGCGCCGAGCCCGTGCCGCCCACCGTCGCCACCAGGTGCGTCATCAGCTCCGCGAGCCGCGGGGCGCGCTCGGCCTGATCCGCCAGCGTCTTGCCCTGCTCCATGCGCTGGAGCGACGTGACGATCTGTCCTTCGAACTGCTGGCGGGCCTCCGGCGGCAGCGGCGGCTGGGTGCGGCCCAGCGCGTCACGCACGTCGCGCGCCAGCGCGTCCGTCTTCGCCTCCAGGGCCTGCTTCGCCTTGGCCGGGTCCACCACGATGAACTGCAGGAAGCCCGGGTCGAACAGGCGCTGGTAGTCCTGCGGGCCCAGCCGCTGGGGCTGACCGCCGCCCAGGGCCTGCGCCGGGTTGGCGCCGAAGCGCACCTGCCCCAGCGAACGGCGGATGTCGCCGGCCAGGTCGTCCAGCCGCGTCAACTTGCCCTGGGCCAGCGCGTCCATCACCGCCCCGAACGGGGACAGCATGATGATGGCCTCGGGGAAGCCCAGCGAGGCGCCCTCGGGCGAGTCGCGGTTGGGGAACCAGAAGGCCTGGTGCTCGGCGATGAGGCGCAGGGCGAAGCCGCCCGCCAGGCCCAGCGCCGCGCCCTGGTGGTTCGGGTTGTTGGGGTCGAACCGGCCGCCGAGCAGCTGGATGACCGACTTCTCCACGTCCGCCCACGGCGCCTTCGTCAGGTCGACCGGCGCGCCGCCGGCCTTCTCCAACGCGGCGGAGAGCTGGAGCTGCGCATTGTGGACGTGCTGCGGAACGGGGAGCCCCTGGGGCTCGGCGGGTTCGGTCATGGAAAAGGTTCCTGTGCGAAAGCGACGCGTTCCCTTACCGTGAAAAACGCGTTCGTGACTACGAATTGTGGTCGGTAGGATGCGCAGCCATGTCAGCTTCCCGCGGGCCTGCCCGCCAGCCCGCCATCCTCGCTTGTCTCCTGCTGCTGACATCGGGGTGTGCCTTCGTCGCACCCCGTTTTCCGCAGAACGTCCAGGCGTCGTTCGCGCGGGACGAGATGCACAAGCTGACCACGCGGTCGCTGGAGTTGTACTACCCGGCGCCCCTGCGCGGGACGGCGCTGCGGGTGGCCGCCCGGATGGAAGGGTGCGTGGAGCGGCTGCGCGGGGACGCGTGGAGCAAGAGGGAGCGCAAGCGGGTCCTCGTCTATCTGACGAGCGCGGACTTCAACAACGCGTACGTCCAGTCCGAGTTCGCCAGCACCCCGCAGCAGATGGTGCTGCCCCAGCACATGACGCTGGAGCAGTTCAACCTGCTGGGCCTGGGGGAGACGAACATCGGCGACGTGGCCTGTCACGAGTCCGTGCACTACGTGCAGATGCAGCAGGTGGGCGGCATCTGGAACGTGCTCAACCAGGTGACGGGCGGCCTCTTCCAGCCCAACATCTTCACCGAGTCCTGGTTCCTGGAAGGCCTGGCCACCTACTACGAGGGCCGGCTGGGCAAGGACACGGGGCGCCCCAGCAGCCCGGTGTGGAGCGGCTGGTGGGAGGGCGCGGTGCAGGCCAGGGGGGGCGAGCTCAACGCGGGCTACCTGTCCCCGGGGAACCGCGCGCTGGAGCCGTTCGGCGGCAACTACCTGACCGGTTCGAACTTCGTGGCGTATCTGGCGCGGACGTACGGCGAGAAGCGCCTGTGGAAGCTGGTGGAGGAGCAGGGCAACTCGCTGTTCCCGCCCATCGCGGTGACGCTGCGGTTCAAGCGGGTGTACGGCAAGGACATCGGGTCGCTGTTCGGCGAGTTCGAGGCGAGCCTCCAGAAGGACCTCCCGCGGCGCGAGCGCCCCGCCACGCAGCAGGTGCTGGTGCGGGAGGCGGGCTACTTCTCGCGGCTCGTCGCGAACCCGGCCGACGGCAGCACGGCGCTGATGAGCGTGGGCCGGGAGGAGATCACCCGCCTCACCGTGCGCGAGCGCGATGGCCGCGAGCGCTTCAGCCGCGCGCTGGTGCAGTTGCTGCCGGGGCGCCGGTGGGTGGTGGCCAGCCCGACGCTGGTCAGCGGCATGACGTTCAGCCGCGACGGCCGGTGGCTGTACCTGGTCAGCGCGGACATCGACTCGGTGGGCAGCTACACGGGGAAGCTGTGGCGGGTGGACGCGCGCACGGGTGACGTGGTGCGGCTGTGGCACGACGTGGTGGGCATGGGCGGCGACCTCACGGCGGACGGCCGGTCCTACGTGTTCGTGGAGGTGAGTGGCGACGCGGCGAACCTCGTGCGGCTGGACCTGGAGAGCGGCCAGCGCGAGCGGCTGACGGACTTCCAAGCGCACACCGCGCTGGGCACGCCCGTGACCTCTCCGGACGGCGGGCGGTACGTGTTCCCCATGTTCGGCGCGGAGGGTTGGGACCTGGTGCTGCGCGAGCCGGACGGGTCGCTGCGCTGGCTCACGCGGGACGGGCTGTTCAACTACTCGCCCCGGTGGCTGGATGATGACCACCTCGTCTTCCTGCGCGAAGTCGAAGGGCGCCTCCAGGCGCACGTGATGACGGTGTCCACGCGGCGCATCGCCCGCGTCACCGACGCGCCGCTGCTCGTGCTCGACGCCGCGCCCGTGGGCGGGGACGCCGTGGTGTTCCTCAACCGCGACGGCGTCAACTTCACGGTGGACCGCGCGCCCCTCACCCAGGCCCTGGCCGAGCTGGGTGCGGCGCCGGAGCCTCCGCCTGAAAGCGTCGCGCTCGCGCCGGACACAGGCGTCGCTCCAGAAGGCACGGCTCCCTCCAGCCCCCTCGCCCAGGGCACGGACGCGCACGACGGCTTCGCCGCCTTTCCAGGTCAATCCCCCCTCCCAACGGACGCCCCCACCCAGCCCCCTCCCGACGTGTCACCGGCAGCGGTGGCACCGGTGGCGCTGCCTCCCCCGCCGCCAGTGGACCCCGCGAATGACGTGGACGCGCCCGTGACGCCTCCGCCCGTCGTGGGTCACGCGGTGGACGTGCTGACGGACGAGCCCTACTCGCCACTCGAGGGCTTCTTCGTCCCGAACTACCGCGTCCCCTACTTCTACACGGTCCCCAACGACGTCGATGCGAACGCCCCGTTCATCGGGGGCGGCATCTCCATCGCGGGCCAGGACCGGCTGGGCTTCAACGCGTACGCGCTCACGCTCACCTACGACACGAAGGTCAAGCAGCCGGGCGTGTCGTTCGCGTACGGCAACGCCCTCTTGTCGCCGTTCTACATCCAGATCTCCGGTGCGTACCTGCGCGAGGACAACCGCACGGACCTGCAGGCCACCGCGTTCGCGTCGCGCACGTTCTGGACGACGCCGGTGAGCTTCGGCGTGCTCGCACTCGAGCGCCGCTTCGACGCCACGGAGCGCCGGCCGGCCATCACCACCCGACTCATCGGGCCAGAGGTCGCCGCGTCATACTTCGCCGGCGAGGGCACGTCCTACGGCGGCACGCAGCGCGGCCTGGGCCTGTCCATGAGCGGCGGCGTCTTCCCGAAGGCCTTCACGCGCAACTCCACCGTGGGCGACGTGCGCCTGGGCGTGGACGGCTACCTGGGCGGCCTGCCCTTCACCGGCAAGGACAACCTCCAGCTCTCCGTCGCGGGCCGCGCCTTGCCCGGCGCGCCGGACGGCCTGCTGGAGGTGGGCGGCATCCTCCCGGGCCAGGCCTTCTTCCTCAACCGCGACAGCACCAGTGACGGCGGCCTGCCGCTCCAACTCCAGCCGGGCATCGCCTTCAGCGAATACCTGCGCGGCTACGAGGACCACACCTTCCGCGCGCGCAACGTGCTGCTCGCCAACGCGCGCTACCGCTACCGCTTCATCATCGACTACGGCTGGGCGTCCACGCTGTGGGTGCTGCCGTCGCTCTTCATCAGCCAGGTGGAGCTGGAGGGCTTCGGGGCCTTCGCGCGCACGGACAACCGGAACAACCACACGGCGGTGGGCGGCACCGCCACGCTGCGGCTCAACATGGGCCAGGCCTACAACTTCGCCTTCTTCTACCAGTACGCCCACCGCTTCGAGGACGGCTTCGGCGACCTGCACCTGATTGGCGTGACGTTCTAGCGAAGGCCCTACGGAGCGCGCGCCACACGCAGGCCGTACAGGCCCTCCTCGCGCGCCACCGCGAGCACCGCCGAGGGCACCAGTTCCCCAGGCTCGATGCCGCGCGCAAGCTGGTCGCGCACCAGCGTGGAGGACACCTCCGCCAGTGGCGGCCCCACCGTGTCCGGCGCCGGGTAGCCGGCGCGGTAGAGCACCAGCACGCGCGCCATCCGCTGGATGCGCTCGAAGTCCTTCCAGTGCGGCAGGTCCCTCAGGATGTCGCTGCCGATGATCAGCGAGAACTGCGTGTCCGGGTACCGCTCCACCAGGAACGCGAGCGTGTCCACCGTGCGCCCGCCGCCGCCCACCTCGCGCTCCACCAGGCTCGTCTGGAGCCAGCCGGACGTCTCGCGGCAGAGCGCGTCGCACATGCGCACGCGCGCGTCGAACGACTCCAGCTGCTTGCCGAACGGATGGTGGAACGTGGGCATCAGCCACACCGCGTCCACGCCCTGCGTCGCATGGACGTAGGAGGCCGCCATCAGGTGGCCCACGTGCGGCGGGTTGAACGAGCCTCCGAGCAGCGCGACCTTCACGGCGGGCCCCTTACTTGACGGTGAGCTTCGTCGAGCACGAATCGACCTGCAGCACCCGGGGCGGCAACACCAGGTGTCCATCCAACCGGAACGCGGAGAAGCTCAGGTTGCGCTCCGCCTTCTCCAGGAGGCCGCACGTCTGCTCCGCGGCCCCCACCAGCCGGCCCGGCGTCACGAAGAAGCGCGGGCCGATCTGCACCACCGCGGGCTCCGGCTCCTTGCCGTGGATGAACACCAGCGCGTTGAGCAGGTCGTCGCGCACCAGGTCGTTCTTGTCATGCACCACGCAGCAGAGCGTGTCCCCCACCAGGTCCATGGCCTTGTTGGCCACGGTCGGATCCCGGTACGCCAGCGAGTCGCGCTCCGGGACGCGCACGAAGCGCTCCATCACCAGGCGCCGGTCGTCCTCGTTGGCGAGGTCCGCGGGGGCCTCGCGGGAAGCGGCCGTGCGCGTCAGGCCATCCTGGGGCGCCACCAGCCACTGCGTCACGTCCGCCAGGAAGTCCGCGTCCGAGTACTCGCGCCCACCCCGGCTCTTCTTGCGGCGCCACAGCACCCACTCATCCAGGTCCGTGTAGCGCGCGCCGGTGAAGAGGAAGCGCCGGGCGCCCTTCGACCGCAGCAGTTCATACGCCGCGTCGAAGGCGTCCAGGTCACCGTGCGTATCCGAGAAGACGCCAATCACGTGGGGGTCACCGCGACGCAGCGTACAGCAGAGCGGGCTCGCGGTGCTTGCGGAAGGCCTCCGTCTGCAGCTCGAAGCCCTCCAGCATCCGGTCCAGGCTCCACCCCTCCTCGATGCCGCGGCGCACCTGGTCGGTGCCGCACAGCAGGTCGAACGCGGGCACGTCCTCCACGAACTCGTACGCGTCCGCCCGCCAGTCGAAATGGCCCGGGCCGATGTCATGCAGCGCCTGGACGATGGCGATGCCCGTGCGCAGCGGCTGGAACGCGTTCCGGTCCGTGACGTGGATGAACGCCCCGTTGCACGACTGGCCCTGGTACTTGTCGAACGTGGGGGTGAAGCCCACCGGACGGAAGGCCACGCCCGGCAGCCGCTCCTGGTCCAGCCGCGCCATCAGCTGATCCGTGTCCACCCATGGCGCGCCGAACTGCTCGAAGGGGCGGCAGGTGCCGCGGCCCTCGGACACGTTGGTGCCCTCGAGCTGGCACATGCCCGGGTACACCAGCGCCGTGTCCGCGGTGGGCATGTTGGGCGACGGCGGCAGGAACGGCAGGCCCGTGTCGCTCCAGTACATGTCGCGAGTCCAGCCCTCGCACGGCACCACCGTGAGGTCGCAGCCGAAGCCCTCCTGCGCGTTGAACAGGCGCGCCAGCTCCCCCGCCGTCATGCCGTGACGGTTGGGCAGCGCGTACAACCCCACGAAGGAGCGGAACTTGTCCCCCACGAGGTTGCCCTCCAGCGTCACCCCGTTCAGCGGGTTGGGCCGGTCCAGCACGTAGAAGGGCACGCGGGCCTGGGCCGCGACCTTCATCGCCAGGGCCATGGTGTAGACGTAGGTGTAATAGCGGGCGCCCACGTCCTGGATGTCGAACACCAGCGCGTCCAGGCCCTTCAGCCACTCCGGGCGAGGGGAAAGCGACTCGAAGGTGGAGCCGTAGAGGCTGTGCACCGGGACGCCCGTCTTGCGGTCGCGCGCCTCGTCCACGGCCACCATGTATTGGGCCTCGCCGCGGATGCCGTGCTCCGGCCCGAAGAGCGCCGCCAGCGTCACGCCGTCCGTACCGGCCAGCAGGTCCGCCAGGTGGCGGAAGCGCGAGTCCACGCTCGTGGGATTGACGATGGCACCCACGCGCTTGCCCTTGAGCGCGGTGAAGCCCTGCGTGGCCCACACATCCAATCCCGTCTTCACCTTCGTCACGTTCAGTCGCCTCGTCCCGTCGCCACCGGTCTCACGCGGGCGTGGAATGGTCAGTTCGCCGCCAGGCGCTTGAGCGCGCTCTGCGCGGCCTTCTTCGAGTCACAGGTGCCCAGCCCGAGGAAGCCTCCAGCGGCTCCGTCATTCGGGCCGCCGTCGTCCGCCAGCGTCTCCAGCGCGCCCCGAGCGGACTCGAGCCGCAGGTTGGCCACGGCCTCCGCGGCGCTGGAGCGCACGCCGCACTGCTCGTGCTTCAACAGCGAGATGAGCCGGGACTCCGCGCGGTCGTTGCCGTCCTTGCGCACCGCCTGCGCGTAATAGACCACCGCGGCGCCCAGATTGCCCTGCGCCTCCTCCAGCCGCCCGCTGAGGTAGCCGCGCTGCTCCGGCTCCTCGAGCTTGATGAGCCTCTTCGCCTCGTTCACCCGCTGCGCCTTCTCCGCGCCGCTGGCGCCCTCCACGTCGCGGATGGCCCGCATCGCGGGGCCGCCGCTGCTGACGAGCATTCCTCCGCCCAGCACCGCCCCCACCAGCAGCACCGCGCACACGCCCCACCCGGCCACGGTGGACGACACCTTCGAGGTGATGGCGGGCGGCAGCCTCGCGTACACGCGCGCCCAGAGCGCATCCGTCGCGGTGCGTGCCTGTTTGCCCAGCACCGAGGCCCGCTGCCCCACCAGCGCCGCGCCCGCCGCCGCGCGCTGGCCCACGGCCACCGCGCCCTGCCCCACCAGCACCGCGCCCGCCGCCGCGCGCTGGCCCATGTCCAGGCTCGAATCCACGCGCGACAGGGCCAGGTTGCCGTAGGGCGGCATCGAGGCCGCCTCCTCCGGCGAGGGCAGCACCGCGTCCGGAGTGGGCGCCAGCACCCGGTAGGGCGCGCGCGGCACGCGGAAGACGCGGATCTTCCCGGGGATGCCCTTCAACTCGAAGGCGCCCACCTCCTGCGACGGCACCTCCGCCTTGTTCATGGAGAGGTAGACGGCCTCCGTGAAGTAGACCTCGTCCGCCTCGGTGATGCCCTCCACGCGAGCGGCGATGTTCACGGGCTCGCCGAAGATGTCGTTGTTCTCCACCCGCACCTCGCCCACGTTCACCGCGACGCGCACGTGGATCTGGTCGTCCTCCAACAGCTGCCGGTTGTGATGCCAGAGCCGGTCCTGGATGGCGATGCCGCTCAGCACCGCCTGCGTGGGGGACTCGAAGGTGACGAGGAACGCGTCGCCAATGGACTTGATGATGCGCCCACCGAACGCCTTGAACAGCGGCGCGAGCAACGCCTCATGCACCTGGAGGAGCTGCTGATTCTCCTCCAGCGTCTGGCGACTGGTGCGTTCGGTGAAGCCCTTGATGTCGGTGAAGACGATGGCGAGGTTGGCGGTCTTCAAAGCGGGGGCAGTGTATGCAGCGCGTCGCGCGAAGCAATCGCCACGGAGCGCGCTCCGCCGCCTGCTGTCAGCGCTTTGAAGGTTTGAGCACCCGCATGTTGCGCTTCGGCGGCGCCGTCAGCTGCGCGCGCACCTTCGCGGCGAGTTGGGGCCTGTCCGTCCGCTCATAGAAGGCCGCCAGCGTCCTCAGGACGCCCGGGTTGTCTGGCTGGGCGTCGCGCGCGGCCAGGAACTCCCGCTCCGCGTCCAGCGTGCGGCCCTGCTTCTCCAGCACCGCCGCCAGCTGCATGCGCACCTGCACCCACGCGGGGCGGGACTTGGACAGGGGGCGGTAGTGCAGCTCCGCCTTGAGCCAGTCCCCCGCCTGCGCCCAGAGGCCCGCGAGCCGGAAGCGCGCGTCGTCGTACGACGGGCGCAGGGTGACGGCCTTCTCGTAGGCCCGGATGGCGTCGAAGGTGGCGCCCTTCTCCTCCTGGAGCTGGCCCTGGAGGAAGTACACGCGGGGGTTGTCCGGGGCCTCGCGCTGCGCGGCCTCCAGGTGGACGCCGGCGCGCTCCAGCTCCGGGTCGCTGCCTCCCTTGAGGAGCAGCCGCGCGGCCTCCAGGCGGGGCAACTCCCAGCGGGGCTGGTTGGCAATGAGCCGCTCCAAGGCGGCGAGGGCTCCCGCGTCGTTGCCCGTGGTCTCCAACGCCAGCGCGTCCGCCAGCGGACTGGAGGCCGGAGTCGCTTGCGCCGTCAGGCCCGGAGAGGCCGGTGCGTCGGACGCGCCCGCAAGCAGCGCCGCCACGAGAACCCACATCATGGTTGGCAGATAGCAGGTCCCGGTGGGCCACCTCAATACTTCCCCTTGACGGACACCCGGCCTCGCATGAAACCCATGACCGTGCAGATTTCCCAAAGGACATTGGAAGACCTCGGTTTCTCGGAAGTGCTCCGCGCGCTGACGCAGCGCTGCCGCACCGAGCCGGGAAGGGAGCGGGTGCTCGCCCGTCCATTCCTGGACACCGAGGCCGAAGTGACCGAAGCGCTGGCGCTCGTCGACGAGGCCCGCTTCCTCTCCCAGCAGCAGTTCTCCCTGCCGCTGGGCGGCGTGTCGGACCTGCGCAACGCCGTAGGCCATGCGGAGAAGGGCGGCGTGCTGGAGCCCCGCCAGCTCATCGACGCGGCCCAGCTGCTCTTCGCCTTCGCGCGCACCCGGGAGGCCCTGGACGAGCGCAAGGAGCGCGTCCCCCGCCTGGCGGAGATCTCCAAGCGCCTGCCCTTCCTGGAGGCCATGGCGCGCCGGTTGGATCAATGTTTCGAACCGGACGGAACCCTCTCCGACCGCGCGAGCCCCGAGCTGAAGGAAGCGAGGGACAGGGCGCGCGGCCTGCACCGGCGCATCAAGACGCGCCTGGACGAGATGCTCCACGACCTGACGTTCACCAGCAAGCTGCGCGAGAACTACTACACGCTGCGCAACGGGCGGTACGTGGTGCCGGTGGTGTCGAACTACCGCGCGGAGGTGGACGGCATCGTCCACAACGCCAGCCAGACGGGGCAGACGCTCTTCATGGAGCCCCAGGCGATGGTGGGCCTGGGCAACGACCTGGCCATCGCGCAGTCGGAGGTCGCAGAGGAGGAGCTCAAGGTCCTGCAGGAGCTGAGCAAGCTCGTGGGCCGCGAGTCCGCGCGCATCCTGGAGGGGCTGGAGGCGGTGGCGGAGCTGGACGAGGTGGAGGCCATCGCCGTCCTGTCCTCGGACCTGGACGCCACGACGCCCACCTTCGTGGACGTGAAGGAGTTGCAGCTGCGCTCGCTGCGCCACCCGCGCCTGGTGCTCAAGGGCACGGAGGTGGTGTCCAACGATGTGACGCTCACCGAAGCGGCCCGGGCGCTGGTGGTGTCCGGCCCCAACGCGGGCGGCAAGACGGTGACGCTGACGGGCGTGGGGCTGTGCGCGCTGATGCTGCGCGCGGGCCTGCCCATCCCGGTGGGCGAAGGGTCGCGGATGCCGCTGTACCGCTCCGTGCACTCGACCGTGGGTGACACGCAGGACCTGAGCCAGGGCCTGTCCTCGTTCAGCGGCCACGTCACCCTGCTGCGCGACATCCTGTCGGCGGTGGCGACGGACTCGCTGGTGCTCATCGACGAGATCGCCTCGGACACGGATCCGCGCGAGGGCGCGGCCATCGCCATCGCGGTGCTGGAGGAGCTGCTGGGCAAGGGCGCGTACGTCCTGGTGACGACGCACCTGGAGGAGCTCAAGGCGCTGGCGCACATGGATCCGCGCTTCCTCAACGCGCGCGTGGGCTTCGACGCGAAGCGGATGGCGCCCACGTTCCGGCTGCAGATGGGCGCGTCCGGTCAGTCGTCCGCCATCGACGTGGCGGCGCGCGTGGGCCTGCCCGCTTCGGTGTGCGAGCGCGCGCGGGAGCTGTCGCTCAACGCGGGCGGCCCACTCAGCAAGGCGCTGGCGGCGGCGGAAGAGGAGCGGCGCAAGCTCAGCGAGGAGCTGGAGAAGGCGCGCATCGCGGCGAAGGAGGCGGAGGCGCTCAGGGCGGAGCTGGAGAAGCAGAAGGTCGCCTTCGAACGCGAGCGCAAGGGCCGCATGATGCAGTTCAACGAGGACGTGCACGCGGCCAGCGAGCACGCCGCGCAGGAGGTCCGCGACCTGCTGGCGAAGCTGCGCGCGGAGCAGAACGAGAAGGCGCTGTCGGAGGCGCGGCTGCAGTTGCAGCAGCGCGCGGAGGAGGCACAGAAGCGCGCGGCGGCGGCGAAGGCGGAGCTGTTCCAGGTGGAGGCCCCGGGGCCCGCGAACCTCAAGGTGGGCGCGTGGGTGCATCACTCCGGCCTGGGCCGGGACGTGGAGATCCTGGAGCTGACGGACGGCCAGGCGGTGGTGTCCGCGGGGGGCGCGCTGAAGATGCGGGTGCCCACGACGGAGCTGTCCGGTTCGCGTGGCCGCAAGCCGCAGCAGACGAAGTTCCCGGAGCGTCAGAAGGGCGAAGCGGCCCTGAAGCGCGCGGCCTCCGCGGCGCCGTCGCAGGTGGAGGCCACGAACTTCCGCTGCGACGTGCGAGGCATGCGCGCCGACGACGCGCTGGCGGAGCTGGAGACGTTCCTGGACCAGGGCCTGCGCAAGGGTGAGGAGGCCGCGCTCATCATCCACGGCCACGGCACCGGAGCGCTGAAGCAGGCCATCCGCGACCATCTGGCCGCGTCGCCGTACATCCGCATGTTCCGCCCGGGCGAGAGCCACGAGGGCGGAGACGGCGTGACGGTGGTGTCCCTGCGCGGCTGAGCCGGTGTGTGACAGGGGGCCAGGGTCTCGAAGACCCCGCTCCCCTGCCCCGCGCAGTGTTGGCTACAGTGCGGGGCCATGTTTCGGCTCTGCCTGTTGGGATGTGTGATGTTGCTGGCCGCTTGTGGGGAGAAGGCTCCCGACGAGGGCGCCATCCGCGTGTCCGTGAAGTACGGCTCCTTCCAGCCCGCGTGCGTGCGGGTGGAGGTGAAGGACGCGAGCGGCCATGGGGACCGCACGGACATCCTCTCCAGTCAGTTCAAGAACGCCGACAAGAAAGAGGTCCGGGTCGCGGTGCGCCGGAAGGCGGACTGGGACGCGGCGCTGAGCGTGACGGCGTCGTCGTACGCGGCCGCGACGGCCGCCGGCTGTGACGGGGCCTTCGTGGAGAAGTACGAGAGCGATGGGCCGCTTGCCATCGTCGCGAAGAAGTTCACGAGCTTCGACGTGACGTTGAAGGCGACGGACGCGGACGGCGACGGCCACCTCGCGGACGCCATGTGGGACGAGCCCGCGGACTGCGATGACTCGAACCCGGCCGTGCATCCGGGCGCCGTGGAGTCCTGCGGCTCCACCAAGGACCTCAACTGCAACCAGCGGGTGGGCTGCCAGGAGGAGGGCTGCGGGGGCAACCCGTGCGACGACGGCAACGCCTGCACGACGGGGGACCACTGCGAGGGCGTGGGCCTGGAGGCGAGGTGCGTACCGGCGCAGACGACCACGTGCACCCAGCCCACGGGCGCCTGCGACGCGCGTCAGGAGTGCAACCCCACCTCCGGGCGCTGCGAGGCCGTGGGGTCCATGGTCGGCAAGAGCTGTGATGACCGCGACGAGTGCACGGCAGGCGACATTTGCGGAGCGGATGGGAAGTGCACAGGCATCGCGGTCTCGTGCACCAACTCGACGGATCAGTGTCTGGCAAGTGTGGGGACGTGCATCCCGGCCACTGGCAAATGTGTCTTCGCTCCGCTGCCGCCCACCACCTCGTGTCAGGACGCGAGGACGTGCACCACGGACGACCACTGTGATGGGACCGGGAACTGCGTGGCCACGCCCGGGACCTGCACTCCGCCGCCGTGCTATCGCGTCAAGCAGCAGTGCACTGCGAGCACTGAGTGCGACTACGAGTTGGACCTCAATGGGGTGTGCACGACCGCCAGTGGAGTCCCTGGCGTGTGCCAGGCGGACGCCACCTGCACTCCGTTCCCCTACCGGCCCTACAACTTTGATCCGAAGGACATCGCGGCCGCGGACATTGGTGAGTTGAAGACCACCGGGAACGTGACGTTCGACACCGCGAGTTCGACCTGGGCCCCTTCGGGCGCGATGGCATCCACGCCGAAGGTCTTGTCGATTTCCCAGTCGGGCGGCAATCCGCCGGTCCTGCTCATTCCGGTGCGGACCCTGGAGTTGAAGGGGAGCCTGACCCTCAAGGGTCCTTCTCCCGTCATCCTGGCCGTGTACGGAGACGCGAACGTGGACCAGTCCATCCTGGCCACCGGCAGCATCGCGAACCCCAACGCGGCCTGCGGTGCGTCTCAGGGACGCGACGGCGCCTTCGGGGGAAAGACGGGCGGTGGCGGTGGCGGCGCGGGCAATGGCACCACGGGAGTGGACGGCGGCAAGGGAAACAGCACCGGCGCGAGCCCTGGCGTCGCGGGCATCGTCCGGCCTGCCGGAGCCGAACCCCTTCTGGGAGGCTGCCCGGGTGGCAATGGTGGAGGTTCGGGTTCAGCCACGGGAGGCAAGGGCGGAGCGGGTGGCGGTGCCTTCCAACTGTCCGTCGCGCGCAACCTGACCGTGGCGAAGACCATCTCCGCGAGCGGCACGGGTGGTGACGGCGGCAAGGGTGCCGGCAACAAGGGGGCGGGCGGCGGCGGCGGTGGTAGCGGCGGCCGTGTGGTGCTCGAAGCCTTCCAACTGACGCTCACCCCGGCAGCCCGCGTCACCGCCAATGGTGGAGGCGGTGGCGAGGGAGGCAGCAGCGCCAACAACGATGGAAGGAATGCGAGCGATGGCAGCACGGAGTCAGCGAGCCCCGCGGCTGGCGGTACGGGAGGAGCCACCACGGGAGGAGACGGAGGAGATGGAGGCGCGGGCACAACCGGCCCGGGCAAAGGCATTGAAGGAACCAAGGACGCCTTCTCCACGGAGGGCGGGGGCGGAGGTGGCGGCGGCGCTGCGGGCTACATCCACCTGCGCAGTGTCCAGTCCTGCTCCTTGGCTGTCGGCCATGTGATCAGCCCGCCCGCCACGGGAGGCTGCGCCACCCCCTGACCTGGTGCGGCGGCCCGTTTCACCCTGTAGCCCGCTGTAGCGTCCAGGGAACGGGCGTCCATAGCGGGCACCAGGGCACACAGGGCCGGGCGCGCGGTGGCGTCCGGGTCGGGAGGCGTGGACGTGGCGGGTCTGGACTGGGTGCAGGTGGACGTGGGCTTCCCCATGAGCCTCGCGGTGATCGGCGCCGCGCGGGCCCTGGGCATGGAGCGGCGCGCGTTCCTGGGTGCCATGGTGGAACTGCAGATCTGGGCCGTCCAGGCCCTGCCCGAAGGGCGCTTCGTGTCCTTCGGACTGTCCGCGGACATGTCCGGCGGACAGGCGTGGGCCGCGTCCGCGGACGAAGCCGTGTGGATCGAAGCGCTGGAGTCCGCCGTCCGCTGGACGGGCACCCCCGGCGCATTCTGGTCCGCCCTCCTCCGCGCCCGCATCCTGATCCGCGAAGACGACGGCGTGCGCCTCACCCTGTGCGAGCGCTACGTCGGGGTGCTCGACAAGCGGAAGAAGGAGGCCGAGCGCAAACGGCGCGAACGGGCCGCATCGAGGGGACATGACGTGTCCGCGGGACGTCCTCGGGACATGTCCGGGACGTCCTCTCCCAGAAAGAGAAGGGAGAAGGAGAACAAGAGTTCGTCATCTGCTGCCGCGGGCCTGGATGAACAGGAAACCGTCACCGCGCTCCCCGCCCACCTGGCTCCGGTGGCGCTCATGCCCATCGAGGACACGCCCCCGGACGCGGAGCAGGACCCCGTCCAGCTCTCCCTGCCCGGCACACACCTCGTCCCTGCCACCCCGCCCCGCGCGGATACTCCCGCGCCGTCGCCCGACGCCGGACGTCCCGTCCCCGCCCGCGCGGAGGCCTACTTCGAGGCCTTCCAGGACGCCCGGACCCGGGCCTTCCGGGGCGTCCCCCGGGAGAAGCCGCCCACCGGCTGGGCGGACTGGTATGCCCAGGCACTGCGCGGCGTGGACGGCGACGAGGCCCGGCTCCATGCGGCCTGCCAGGGCTACCTCCAGTCCGACTGGGGCCGGACCCGGCAGCCTCCGGGCACCGTGGTCGCGTTCTGCTCGCCGCGAGTGTGGACGCGCTACGTCCCTCCCCTGGGGGCCGGTACGGACGTGGGCGTGGACGCGGACGCATCCGGCGGACAGGCCACGGATCAGGGCGAGTCCACGGAAGCCGCTCGCGTCTGGAGTTCCTGCCCGGAGCGCGTGCGCGGGCAGGGCAAGCGGTACGCGCTGTCGTGGCTGGGCAAGGCCCGAGCGGTGGGACTGGAGGACGGGTACCTGGTACTCGCGGCGCCGGACACCTCCTTCCCACAATGGGTGGAGGAGCAATACGGCGCGCTGATGGAGGCCGAGGTGCGGAGCCTGGGGCTGCAGGGGGTGCGCTGGGCCCGGACCGTGCACGAGGTCGCGTGAGCCGTCGCCGCGGTGCATCCTCACGAGGCCGCGCGCAAGCGGACCGCGGCCTGCTTTTCGGAAGGCAGCGGCCCGGCGCCAGCGATATGGATCGCCCATGCGCAATGCACTGATGGCGGCATCGTTCCTGGCCCTCGCGGGCTGTTCCCACTCGACGCCCACGGCTCCGGCGTCCTCCACCCAGGCGCAGGCGCCGGCCCAGTCCGCGCAGGCGCTGGTGGACGCGCCGGACCGCACGGAGGCGGATCGCAAGCTGGACGCGGGCCGGCATCCTGCCGCCCTGCTGGAGTTCGTGGGCGTGAAGCCCGGCATGCACGTCGCCGAGTTGATGGCGGGCGGCGGCTACACCACGGAGCTGCTCGCGCGCGCGGTGGGCCCCACGGGCAAGGTGTACGGCGAGAACCCGAAGGTCGTGCTGGAGCGGTTCGCGGAGAAGCCGTGGCAGGAGCGGCTGGCGCGGCCGGTGAACCAGAACGTGGTGCGCCTGGACCGTGAGCTGGACGCGCCCTTCCCGCCCGAGCTCAACGGCACGCTGGACGCGGTGGTGAGCCACATCATCTACCACGACACGGGATGGCTGGGCGTGGACCGGGCGAAGATGAACGCGGCGGTGTTCCAGGCGCTCAAGCCCGGCGGCGTTTACGTCATCTTCGACTCCAGCGCGAAGCCGGGCACGGGCATCACGGAAGGCCAGACGCTGCACCGCATCGACGAGAAGCTGGTGCGCGAGGAGGTCGAGGCCGCGGGCTTCAAGCTCCAGGAGGAGAGCAACACCTGGCGTAACCCCGAGGACACGCGCGACTGGAGCTCCAGCCCGGGCGCCGCGGGCGAGCGGCGGGGCACGAGCGACCGGTTCGCGCTGAAGTTCGTCAAGCCGTAGGACGGCTCCACGACCATGGCCGCGCGCAAGTTCAAGGCGAAGCTCGAAGTCGCCAACGACGTGGGAGGCCGGTTCGTGCGCTGTCCGTTCGATAGCCGCGAGGCCTACGGTGAGGCGCGGCCCGCCGTGGTCGGCACCGTCAACGGGCAGCCCTTCCGGAGCCGGTTGATGGTGTACGGCGGCATCACCTACCTGGGCTTCACCAAGGAGGTGCGCGAGGCCGCGGGCATCGAGGACGGCGCGATGCTGAGCATCACGCTGGAGAAGGACACGGCCCCGCGAGAAGTCGAGGTGCCGGACGATCTCCAGCGCGCGCTGGACGCGGAGCCCGCGCTGCGGGACGTGTTCACGAAGCTCGCGTTCACGCACCGCAAGGAGTTCGTGAAGGCGCTCACCGAAGCGAAGAAAGAGGAGACCCGCGCGCGCCGCCTGGCGCAGACGCTGGACAAGCTGCGCGAAAAGGCGGCGAAGTAGGCCCGGAGCACGCACCAGCTCGGAGGTGTCCGAAGGCATGGGACTCGAGGGCGTGGCGTGCCGTGCTCTTCGTGCTCGCCTGCGCGACGCCCGCGATGACGGTGTTCAACACGAACCCGCGCGCCGGGGGATGGCCAGCCTGCTGTTGGTTCCGGTTACTGCGTGGCACCTTCTGGGGCGCGAAGCAGCGTCCACGGCTCAGGCGTCTTCGTCACTCGAACCGAACGCCTGACCTCGGACCGCCGTGAGCAGCAGGTCGTACTTGCCGCCCAGGAACGTGCGGAAGCCGTGCTGGTGCAGGTAGCGGCGGTAGAAGGACAGGTCCTTCACCAGCAGCGACAGGTCCGGCTCGCGAAGGTTGCGCACGCGGGCGCCGTACACGACCTCGCCGTCGCGGAAGCGTGAGTTGGGGAAGCCCAGCACCAGCGAGGCCTTGGGCTCCAGGTGCTCCTGCACCAGCTTGCGCAGCAGCGCCCGGTCATCCACGCCCGGGCTCTGCAACGTGCCCACCGACACCACCGCATCGAAGCGGCCCAGGTCCGCGGGCAGCGCGTTCAGGTCCGCTTGAATGAACGCATGGCGCGGATCCGGGAACGCCGCCCGAGCCTCCGCCAACGCGCTCGCGCTGTGATCCACTCCGACGAAGCGGATGCCCTCCACCTCCGCGAACGCGGCCAGCTCATCGCCCCGGTTGATGCCCAGGTCCAGCAGCCGCGCGCCGGGTGGCAACGCCAGCCGACCCACCGCCTCCAGCCAGGGCACCAGGAAGCCCGCGTCCTCGAACTTCCGCACGCGCGCGAAGTCGGACGCGGCGCCGTAGCGCTCCTGCGGCGCCTCCGTGCGCGTCCCTCCGCCCGCGTGCCACGAAGCCTCCGGACCCAGCGGCTCGAACGTGAGCCGCACGTGCGTTGCATCCACCGCGCGCGGTGTGCGCAGCCGGCACGACAGCCCCTCCGCCAGGTCGCACCAGCTCCGCAGCGGCCGGTGCACGAGCCCGCCGTCCACGCGCTCCCCTGGATAACGGCCGTGGCCCAGGTCCGGATCCGGCACGTCGATGGAGACGGGGCCAGAGGGCAACAGCGCCTCCAGGTGGCGCAGCACGAGGATCAACGACTCGGCGTGGAAGCGGCGTGACATGCGCCGCACCCTACCCCGTGGGATTCAGTGGGACTCTAGCACGATCTTCCCGAACGCTCCCCGGCGCAGGTGCTCCAGGGCGGCGGGCAGCGCCTCCAGTGGATAGCGCTTGTCGATGACCGGCTTGAGCCCGGTGGCGTCCACCGCGCGCACCAGCGACTCCAGCGACCTCCGGGTGCCCACGTTGATGCCTCGAATGGTCGGCTCCTTGAGCAGGAGCGGCCCGGACGGCCCCGTCACCGTGAAGCCCTCGAACACGCCAATGACGGAGAGGGTCCCGTGCAGCGCCACCGCTTCGATGGAGCGGCCCAGGTTCGTGCCGCCCGCCAGCTCCAGGATGTGGTCCACGCCCCGGTCTCCCGTGATGCGGTAGACGGCCTCCACCCAGTCCTCGCGCTCGCGGTGGATGACATGCGTCGCGCCCAGCGCCTTCGCACGCGCCAGCTTCTCGTCGCTCCCCGACGTCACGATGACGTCCGCGCCCTGAGCCCGCGCGAGCTGCAACCCGAACAGCGCCACGCCGCCCGTGCCCTGCACCAGCACCGTCTGACCCGGCCGCACCGGGCCGTACTCGACCAGCGCGGTCCACGCGGTCAGCCCCGCGCATGGCAGCGTGCTGGCTTCGCCCGCGTCCAGCGTGGCCGGCGCCTTCACGAACCAGTCCTCCGGAAACGCGACGTACTCCGCGAGGACACCCGGATACGCACCGCCCAGCGTCTTGTACGGAGGCACGCGCGCCGTCCCCAGCGCCGGCCCGTCCAGGCGCCCGGGTGAGAACGTGGAGAGGACCTTCTCTCCCACCGCGAACCGCGTCACGCCCGCGCCCACCGCCGTCACCACGCCCGCCAGGTCCGAGCCCGGCGTGAACGGGAACGTCAGCGACAGCCCCATCCCGCTCTCGAGGACGAGCAGGTCCCGGTAGTTCAGCGACACCGCCGCCACCTTCACCAGCACCTCGCCCGGCCGGGGCTCCGGAACCGTCACGGTCCGCAGGTGCGGCCCATCACGTCCCACCGCATCCAGCTCCCACCGCTTCATCGTCGAAGTCTCCACGCGCACGGCTCCTTGCAACGGGTTCGCGGGGGAAGGTATTGGCGAAGGAATTTCTCCGGTGGCGACAAGATTTCCTTTCACTGTCGCCACCAGGGCGACAATGGACGAACCATGAGTGATCCCCTGCAAGGCGTGGCCGTCTTCGTGGAGGCCGTGGAGGCCGGAGGCTTCTCCGCCGCCGCGGCGAAGCTGAACCTGTCGCGCTCCGCCGTGGGCAAGACGGTGGCACGGCTGGAGGAACGGCTGGGCGTGCGCCTCTTCCACCGCACCACACGCTCACAGGGCCTGACCCAGGACGGACAGGTCTTCTACGAACGGTGCCTGCGCGCTCTCGGCGAACTTCGCGCGGGCGAGGCCCTGCTCGAGTCCGGCAAGCAGGAGGTCGCGGGCCGCCTGCGCGTCAGCATGCCCGTCATCTACGGCCGCCACTGCGTCGCGCCCATCCTGCGCGACCTTGCCCGCGCGCACCCGAAGCTGGAGCTGGACCTGTCGTTCAGCGACCGCCTGGTGGACCTGCTTGAGGACGGCTTCGACCTGGTCATCCGCAATGCCGGCATCCAGGGACTCGCCGCGGGCGACGGCCTCACCGCGCGCCGTGTCGGCTTCCAGCGCATGAGCGTGTATGCGTCCCCGGCGTACCTCCGCAAGCACGGCACGCCGCGCACGCTGGAGGCGCTGTCCGGGCACGAGGCCATCCGCTACGTCCGCTCGGGGACGACCCGCTCGTGGCTCTTTCCGCGGGAGGACGGCTCGAACGTGGAGCTCGTGCCCCAGTCGCGGTTGCGCTTCGACGACCTGGAGGCCATCCTGGACGCAGCGGTCGCGGGCATGGGGCTGGCGTGGCTGCCCTGCTGGCTCATCCAGGACCTCGTGCGCGACAAGAAGCTGGTGCGCGTGCTGACGGACCTGCCGAGCCTCTGCTTCGATGTCCACGCGCTCTGGCCCACGACACCCCACCTGCCCGTGCGGGTGCGCGTCGCCATCGACGCGCTCGCGGCGAAGCTGCCCTCCTACGTCAAGTGACGACGGGGGACGCCGCGACCTTCCTCGCCTGGATCTGCTCCCACACGAACGCGAGGCTCAGGAACCCACCGCCCACGGCGCACACTCCCAGCCAGCCCGCGTGATCCCACGAGATGGCGGACAGCGCCGAACCGCAGGCCCCGCCCACGAAGTAGAACATCTTGTAGAGCGTGTTGAGGCGGGTCTGCGCGGTGGGGTGCAGGCGGTACAGCTCCGTCTGGTTGGACACCGTGGCGGCCTGCGCCCCCAGGTCCAGCAGCACCACGCCCGCGATGAGCCCCGCCCACAGCTTTCCGAAGACGGCGAAGACCCCGAACGCCGCCAGCATCGTGACGATGCACACCCGGACGATCCTTCGCGCGCCGATGCGCTGCGCGTGCCGCCCCGTGACGTTCGCGGCGAGCGCCCCCACCGTCCCGATGAGACCGAACATGCCCGCCGTCCCAGGCCCCTCGTGGTACGCGTCACTGCCCAGGAAGAACGCCAGTGAGGCCCAGAACGCGGAGAGCGCGGCGTACATCAGGGCGCCCGTGAGCGCGATGGCCCGGAGCCCCGGCACGTCCCGCTGCAGCACCCACAGCGAATGCAGCAGGCGTGGATACGACAGCCGCGTGTTGGATGCATAGCTGGGCAGCCCCAGCCGCAGCAGCATCGCCAGGCCCACCATGGTCACGCCGGCCGCGAAGTACATCCCTCGCCAGCCCAGGTGCGTCGCCACGAAGCCGCTGAGCGTGCGGGAGATGAGCACGCCCACCAGCGCGGCGCTGAGCACGACGCCCAGGTTCCTCCCTCGCTCCTCGGGCGAGCTGAGCGCCGCGACGAACGGGATGAGGATCTGCACGAGCACGGACGTCAGGCCGATGGCCACGCAGGCGGCCAGGAACAGCGGGAACGTGGGCGCCAGCCCCGCCGCGAAGAGCGCCGCCGCCGCGAGCCCCAGCATCGTCACCAGCAGGCCGCGCTTCTCCAGCACGTCGCCCAGCGGCGTCAGGAGCACCAGCCCCGCCACATAGCCCAACTGCGACATCATGGGCACGGAGCCGACAGCAGAGGCGGACAGGCCGAAGCTCTGCGCGATGACGCCCAGGAGCGGCTGGCTGTAATAGACATTGCCCACCGCGAGCACGGTCGCCGTCGTCATCGTCCACAGCAGCCGGCGGTCCATCGGCGCGGCGTGTGTCTGGGCCACGGCGGCGGGGAGCGAAGCGGACGAGGTCTCCATGCGACATGCCTAGCGCTCCCCCATCCATACTTCCAATATATCCTGGGTCTGGAGTCCAGACCTGGAGCGTATGGACCATGGAGCTGCGCCACCTGCGGTACTTCGTCGCGGTCGCGGAGGAGCTCAGCTTCACGCGCGCCGCGAAGCGCCTGCACATCGCCCAGCCGCCGCTCAGCCAGCAGATCCGCAAGTTCGAGGCCGAGCTGGGCGGGGCCCTCTTCGAACGGGAGCGCCGCGCGGTGCGCCTCACCAAGCTGGGGCGCGAATTGCTGCCGGAAGCGCACCAACTGTTGGAGCGAGCGAAGCGGTTCCAGGAGCACGCGGCGCGACAGGCCCGGGGCGAACAGGACGTGCTGGTGCTGGGGCTCATCTCGTCGTTCGCGACGCCCCGGTTCGCGACGATGCTCCGGGCCTTCCAGAAGAAGGCGCCCGGGGTGCACATCGAATTGAGCAACCACCCCTCCGCGTGGCAGCTGGAGGCGCTGGAGCGGGGCACGCTGGACGTGGGCATCCTGCGCCCTCGCGAGCGCATGCCGCCTGACATCGTCACGCACCTCATCCGGCGTGAGCCCTTCCGGCTGGCGGTGCCTTCACGGCACCCGTTCGCGAAGCGAAAGTCGGTGGCGTGGAAGGACCTGCGGGATGAACCGCTCGTCCTCGTGGAGCCCGGGGTCGCGCCGCCGGACTACTACGCGGCGTTCTTCGAGCGGCTCCGCGAGGCGGGGGTCGACCCCACGGTGCGCCAGTACGCGCAGAACGTCGCGACGAAGATCTGGTTCGTCTCCGCGGGCTTCGGCATCGCGCCCATGCCGCACACGCCCGACACGGAGCACCACTCGGGCGTGGTGTTCATCGACCTGCCGGACGACGCGCCGGTGACGACCACCGTCATCGCCTGGCGCAAGGCCGGCGGCACGCCCGCCCTGCTCCGGTTCGTGGACTTCGTGCGCGAATCCTTCGCCGCGGGCTGAAGCCTCCTATGACGGCTCGCCCACCACCGCGCGCCGGATGCCCTTCAGCTTGTCGGGGTTGCGCGTGACGTAGAGCGCGACGATGCGGCCGTCCTCGATCTCGAGCGCCGTGGTCTGCAGCATTCCATTCGAATCCAGCGTGACGTACGCGGGCAGGCCGTCGATGGCGCCCTCGTACACGAGCTGCGCCGAGTTCACGGCCGGAATGCGCGACAAGCCTTCGAAGAAGCGCAGCAGCTTCTCCCGGCCATGGACGGGATTGAGGACCGCCTTCGCCTTGCCGCCGCCGTCGGCGTACAGGATGACGTCCTGGGCCAGCAGAGCCTGGAGCGCCTGCGTGTCCCCACTCCGGGACGCGGCATGGAACGCCGAGGCCAGCTCGTGGCCCTTCGCCTCCGTCACGGGGAAGCGGGGCCGGGCCTCCTGCACGTGGGCCCGCGCCCGGCTGGCGAGCTGCCGGCACGCGGCGGGGTCGCGGTCGATGGCCTTCGCTACCTGCTCGAAGTCCATGCCGAACACGTCGTGAAGGAGGAACGCGGCGCGCTCCAGCGGGGACAGGCGCTCCAGGGCCATCATCAGGGTCAGCGTCAAGTCGTCGCCCTCCACTGCCTCGATGATGGGCTCTGGAAGCCAGGTCCCCACGTACTCCTCGCGCCGCACGCGCGCGGACTTCAGGACGTCCAGACACAGGCGCGTCACCGTGCGGACGAGCACGGCCTCGGCGTCCCGCACGGCGTCGCGGTTCGTCTGGTGCCAACGGAGGTACGCCTCCTGCACCACGTCCTCCGCCTCCGCGACAATGCCCAGCATCCGGTATGCGATGCGGAGCAGCCGGGGGCGGAGCGGGTCGAAGACGTCCGCGGGATTTGAATCAGGCGGCGTCACTGCGAGCGGTCACCGGGTGGATGGCCCGGAAGCCGATGGCGAACCGGTTCCAGGAGTTGATGACACCAATCATGAGGGTCAGCTTCACGATCTCCTCTTCGGTGAAGTGCGGCTTGAGTGCAGCGTAGTCCTCATCCGGGGCGTGTGTCTGGGAGATGAGCGTCAGGGCCTCGATCCAGCCCAGGGCCGCCCGCTCGCGTCCGGTATACAGCGGTGACTCACGCCACCCGTCCAGCAGGTAGATGCGCTCCTCGGTCTCTCCTTGGGCGCGGGCGTCGCGGGTGTGCATGTGGAGGCAGTAGGCGCAGCCGTTGAGCTGGGACGAGCGGATCTTGATCAATTCCAGGAGGCTCGGCTCCAGGCCCAGCGCCTCCACCTTCTTGCTGAACTCAACCATCAGAGTGACTGCTCCGGGCGCCACCGCGTAGGCATCCATCCTGGGCTTCATGCGTATCTCCTCGTTCTGGGGGGCGAAGTGCCCTTCCATCCCCAGGACGACGCAGCCAGTGCCGCGTGTGACATGGCCATTTAAAAGGCAATAATGGCCACCCTGGGGGTGAGCCGGATGGAGACCGTGAAGGACGTGGAGACGCTCGAACGCCTGTACGGGGTGCCCGTGAAGCAGTCCGTCTTCAAGGAGGTGGACCACCTGCACCCGGCGTACCGGCCCTTCATCGAGCACTCGCCGTTCATGGTGCTCGCCACCTCCGGCCCTGGAGGGCTGGATGCGTCGCCCCGAGGGGATCCCGCGGGGTTCGTGGTCATCGAGGACGCGCACACGCTGCTGCTGCCCGACCGCCGGGGCAACAACCGCATCGACTCGCTGCGGAACATCCTGGCGGATCCGCGCGTCGCGCTGCTGTTCTTCGTCCCCGGCGTGAATGAGACCCTGCGCGTCAACGGCCGGGCGAGCATCGTCATCGAGCCGGCGCTGCTGGAGCGCTTCACCCACGAGGGGAAGACGCCGCGCTCCGTGCTGCGCATCACCGTGGAGGCGGTCTACTTCCAGTGTGGTCGCGCGTTGATCCGCGCCGGGCTCTGGGATTCGAGCCGGCAAGTCGCCCGCGCCGAGCTCCCGAGCACCGGCTCCATCCTCGAGGCGCTGAGCCAGGGCACGTTCGATGGCGGCGAGTACGACCGCGAGCTGCCGGGGCGCGTGAAGACGACGCTGTACTGAGCCTCAAGGGCCCGCGTCGAAGACCGTGGCCTTGCGCACCCGGACACGGAGCGTCTGCCCTGCGCGCACACCGTCGAGCGCCGGTCCGATGACGCGCAGGAAAGCGTCTCCGACCGGGAAGCGGTACTCCGCGGCGTGCCCCAGGAACAGGCGGGCGGAGAGCACCAGCGGCGTTCCTGTCGCACCCAGCTCCAGGTCCTCCGGGCGCACGACGAGCGTTCCCGGTCCGGGCTTCGCCTGCAAGGGCAGGTCGAACAAGAGCTCCGTCCCAGAGCAGTGAAAGGCGCCACCCCGGGTCTCCCCCCGCAGCACGTTCGCGCCGCCGACGAACCCCGCGACGAACGGCGTCGCGGGCTCGCGGTAGAGCCGCTCCGGAGTGTCCACCTGTTCGATGACGCCCCGGTTCATCACCGCGATGCGGTCCGACAGCGCCAGCGCCTCGCCCTGGTCGTGCGTGACGAAGACGAGCGTCGTGCCCAGGCGGGCGCGCAGCGCGGCGATCTCCGCGCGCAGCTCCTCGCGCAGGGCAGCGTCCAGGTTCGACAGGGGCTCGTCCAAGAGCAGCACGCGAGGACCCGCCACCAGCGCCCGCGCGAGCGCCACGCGTTGCAGCTGTCCACCGGACAGCTCATGCGGCATTCGCGCCGCATAGGCCTCCAGCCGCACCCAGCGCAGCGCTTCGCGCACGCGGGTTGCCACCTCGTGGCGAGGTACCTTCCGGAGCACCAGGGGATAGGCGACGTTCGCCTCGACGCTGCGATGCGGCCAGATGGCGTAGCTCTGGAAGACCATGCCCAGGCCGCGCTTCTCCGGGGGAACGCGCACGCCGGGGCCGGCGACCACTTCGTCCGCCAGTCGGATGACGCCCGCGTCCGGATGCTCCAGTCCCGCGAGCATCCGCAGCGTCGTCGTCTTCCCGCAGCCCGAAGGCCCCAGCAGCGACACGAACTCGCCCTGCTCCACCTGCAGGCTCAGGCCGCGCACCACGGGCGTTGCGCCATACGCCTTGACCAGTCCCTCCAGGACGATGGCCGCCATCACCGCACCTCCGGCACTCGACGCCGAGCCCACGCCAGCACGGCCTGTCCAGCCACCACCAGCGCCACGAACGCGCACGCGAGCACAGCGGCGGCGGCCGGATCCGCGTAGCTCTGCAATTCGAACAGCAACGTGCCCAGGACCTCGGAGCCCGCGGGCACCAGGAGCACGGAGAGGGTGATCTCCGTGGCACAAGCGAGGAACGTGAGCACGAATGCCACCACGAGCGCCGGCCGCAGCAGCGGCAGCGTCGCATCCACGAACGCCCGCGCAGGCCCGGCACCGCCAACGCGAGCGGCCTCCGCGAGGGACGGATCCACCTGGGCCAAAGCCTCGGAGCTGTTGCGTTCGCCCAGGGCCAGGTACTTCCCCACATAGCCCACGAGCATCAACCAAGGGGTGTGTGCCAGGGCCAGCACGAATGCCACGCGGTCCAGGACCACCAGCCGCCAGTCCCGGGAGAATGCCACCAACAACGCGAGCGCCAGCACCGTGCCCGGCACTGCGAAGGGCCACACCGCCATCGCCCCCACGCCGGCGCCGCCTCGACGGAAGGCCCGTCGCAGCAGCGCAGCCGAAAGTCCCAGCCCCACGACGCACAGGCCCGCCCCCGCCGCGAGCATCACGCTGCGCCCCGTGGCCCGTAACGTGCGCGAGTCCCAAAGCACACCGGACCAGTGCGCCAGCGTCAACGAGTCCCACGACAGCGAGGCGCCGAAGCTGCGTTGCAGCGACGTCAGCAGGATTGCCACCAGGGGCAGGACCACCAGCACTCCACCGGTGCCCCCCACGCCCACGAGCGCCCAGACTCGCCAGCGCCCCAGCGCGAGCACCCGCGGCGACACGCCCTTGCCCGCGCTGAGGCGAACCCTGCCGCTCCGGCCGAGCATCCAGGTCAGCCCCAACGCCAGCGGGGTGAGCAGCAGGAGGAACGACGCGAGCACCGCCGCACGAGGCAATCCCTCCTCGCTGCCCAGCAGCACCAGTTCATAGATGCGCGTGGTGAGAACGCGGGTGGGCGGCGAAGCAGACACGCCGAGCAGGTAGGGCACGCCGAACGAAGACGCGGCCATGAGGAACACCATCACCGCGCCCGACAGTAGCGCGGGCAGCACCAGGGGCACCGAGGTGTTCAGCACGGCGCGAAGCGGCGAAGCGCCACAGACGCGGGCGGCCTCCTCCAGCGCGGGATCCACGCGCCGCAGCGCCGCGGCGCCCGCGAGCAGCACCAGCGGCAATCCCGACAGCCCCTCCACGAACGCGATGCCCGCGGCGCCATAGAGGTTGAACACCTCCGCGCCCAGCATGCGGTTCAAGTATCCGGCGCGAGGGCTCGCGAGCGACAGCCATCCCATGCCCCAGATGAACGCGGGAATGGCGGAGGGCAGTGTGAAGAGCACGGTGAACGCGCCACGCAGGGGCAGGTCCGTGCGGAACAACAGGAATGCCAGCGGGGCCCCCAGGCACAACGCCCAAGCCGTCGCGCCCAGGGAAATCCCCAGCGTGTTCACGAACGCGCCGGCCTCCGAAGCAAGCACCGGGCCCAGTCCCTCGGTCGCCGCCCCCACGCCCCGCACCAGCAGCGCCACGACCGGGACCACCGCGAACAGCAGCAGCGGCACAAGCCACAAGGCCAATGCAATCCACCGGCCCTTCATCGCACGACTCCATCAAGGCTCGAGCGAAGACACCCGCAGTGCACCAGGCCCACGGAGATGCACTCCGTCCAACCGGATGAGAAAGGGAGAATCCCGCGAGGGCTCCCCGGCGGAGGCGCACCCAAAAAACCTGTCCGACAGTCGGACAAGTCCGCATCACCGCACGAACCGGTCTGACTGTCCGACAAGCCGCCGCCGTCGAATGAACCGGTCCGACAGTCGGACAGGTCGGGCTTCCAGTGGGACTGGGTCCGTTCGCCGGCTAGGCGTGGACTAGCGCTTGAACTGGTCCGACTGTCCGACAAGCCGCCGTCACCGCACGAACCCGTCCGACTGTCTGACAGGTCAACGCCACCGCATGAACCGGTCCTACAGCGGGACAGGACGGGCTTTCGGTGCGAATGGGTCCAATCGCCGGGCAGGCCGGGACCTCCACTTGGACCTGTGTTCGGACCACGGCCGGAACCGGCCCGATGGTCCGACAGGTTCGAGGCCCTGCGGCGGTCCTCCTGGGCTGATGCTCCCCTGCGGATGATTCGCATGGGACTGGCCGCGTCACCTGGCCACGGAAACCTGTCCGACTGTCGGACGGGTTCGGGGCTGCGCGGCGACCTGTCGGACTGTTGGACGGGTTGGGACTGCCGCCACTTGTCCGACTGTCGGACAGGTTTAGAGCGCGCCGGTCCGGAGGGGGGCCTCATGGAGGTCCGGGAACCGTGGGCCCCAGTCCGCTTTGATTGCCACGCCGCGTCGCCACTGCGGGTCTCGCGTTCCTGGCTCATCGCGCGAAGGCCCGGCTGAACGATTCCTTGATGTCGCCGCCGTGCAGCAGCCCCTTCTCCAGGAGCTGCGGCGTCCAGGCCTGCGCCCGGTCCATCAACCCGTCCAGGCCGGGTTCTCCACGCGGGCCACCCAAGCGCGGGTCCACCGCGTGCATGTCTCCCCTCTCCACGATGATGCGTTGACCCTCGGGCGACAGCAGCACATCCACCAATGCCTTCGCCGCCACCGGATTGCGCGTCGATGCGAACAGTCCCGCCGGGCCCGGGATGACCACCGCGCCGTCCTCCGGCCAGAGGATCTCGATGGGGCTCCCCTTCGCCTTCGCCGCCAACGCGTTCTCCAGGAGCAGCACGCCCGCGTCCACCTCGCCGCTCTCCACCTTCTGGAGCACCGCCGCGTTGCCTCCCGCCACCACCGCGCCTCTCTGCCTCAGCCCCTCGAAATACGCCGCCCCGTGCTTCGCTTGCAGGAACACCGCCCATGTGAACGCGGTGCCCGACGTGAGCGGATCCCCGATGGCCACCCTGCCCTTCCAGCTGCCATCCGCCAACGCGGCGAATGACTTGGGCGCCTCGCCCGCGCCCACCCGGTGCACCAGCACCATCGTGGACAACCGCACCGCCGCGTACCTCGCGTCCAGGTCCAGGAGCGTGCGCGGGATGCGCAGCGAGTTCATGGATGCATAGCGGAGGAACGCGCCGTCCCGCGCCAACCGCTCGTAGAGAAACGGGTCCGACGTCATCAGCACGTCCGCGCGCACCGCACCCGCGGCGCGCTCCGCCTCCAGCCGGCTCGCCACCTTCTCACTGCCCGCCTGGTACCAGCGCACCTGCACGCCCGGCAGCCGCTCCTTGAGCAATGGCTCCAGCGCATCCAGCACGTGCCGGTACATCGATGTGTAGACCCACACCTCGCCGGACGGCGTCTCGGACTGCGCCACGGCGGCGCCTCCCGACGGCGCGGCGGATTCGATGCGGCACGCGGCCAGGAGGAGCACCGCGAGGAGCGGGCCCGCTCGCCGCACAAGGAGAGGGATGCGCATGCGGGTGTCGATTATGCGGCACACGCCCGCCCGGCACACCCATCCCGCAGCGGTGGCTCCTGCACAGTCGGCCCGCGCGCCCGTTGTCCGCGGCTGCCTCTGGTCCCAACGTCGGCCTCCCAGACGCCACCTGCCCCTCTGGAAGGACGCCCGCGCATGACCCGGAAGGAATTCCTCGCCGCGACGCTGTCGTTGATGGTTGCTCCGCCCGTGCTCGGGGCCTCCCCCTCGAAGTCGAAGAACGCCCCCGCCGTGCCCCGCCGCAAGCTGGGCCGCACCGGCGTGGAGGTGTCGTGCATCGGCCTGGGGGGCTTCCACATCGGCAAGCAGAAGGAGGAGTCGGAGAGCATCACCCTCATCCGGGGCGCGCTGGACCAGGGCATCAACTTCCTGGACAACTGCTGGGACTACAACGACGGCAAGAGCGAGGAGCGCATGGGCAAGGCGCTGCGCGACGGCTACCGCGCCAAGGCCTTCCTGATGACGAAGGTCGACGGACGCGACAAGAAGACCGCCGCGAAGCAGATCGACGAATCCCTCCGCCGCCTCCAGACCGATCACGTGGACCTGCTCCAACTCCACGAGGTCATCCGCGAAAGCGACCCCGACCACGCCTTCGCCAGCGGCGGCGCCATCGAGGCGATGAAGGACGCGCAGAAGGCCGGCAAGGCTCGCTTCCTGGGCTTCACCGGCCACAAGTCCCCAGACATCCACCTGAAGATGCTGGAGACCGCGAAGCAGCACGGCTTCCGCTTCGACACCGTGCAGCTGCCCCTCAACGTGATGGATGCCCACTTCAACAGCTTCGAGAAGCGCGTGCTGCCCGTGCTCGTGAAGGAGGGCATCGGGGTGCTCGCCATGAAGAGCATGGGCGACCCGTTCATCCTCGACAGCAAGACCGTCACCGCCCCCGAGTGCCTGCGCTACAACCTGTCCCTGCCCGTCAGCGTGGTCATCACCGGCATCGACTCGCAGGAGCGCCTGCAGCAGGCACTCACCGCCGCGCGCACCTTCAAGCCCCTGAGCGAGAAGGACGTCCAGGCCCTGCTCGCGAAGACGAAGGACGCGGCCCAGGACGGCGCCTACGAGAAGTACAAGACGAGCCACCACTTCGACGGGACCGTCCAGAATCCCCAGTGGCTCGGCTGAGTCTCTCCACGACTTCCTGGCAATACACACAAAAACCGGCAAACATGAATGCTCCCCCAACCCTGGAGCATTCATGCACCGCCCCCTTCGAGCAGGCCTTGTCGCCGCAGGACTCCTGACCACCCTCTCCGGCTGTGCCCCGGAGCCGGGAGCCGCCGCCCCGGTGGAGGCGGAGGGATACGGCCAGACGCAGCAGGGCGAGCGTGCCTACGACCCGGGCGCGGGGTGGTCACTGGCGTGGCAGGACGACTTCACGGGCACGGCGCTGAACACGGGCGCGTGGAACGTGCTGACGAGCAACTGGGATCCGGTGACCAACAACTGCAACTTCGGCACGGGGGAGCTGGAGTTCCCTCGCGCGCAGAACGTGGCGGTGGCCAACGGGAAGCTGATCATCTCGGCCGAGCGCACGGCGGACAACCCCACGGACTCGCGCTGCCCGGGTCAGTACCGGTCGTTCTACTCCGGCCGCATCCACACCAAGGGCAAGGTGGAGGGGCGCTACGGGAAGATTGTCGCGAGCATCAAGGTCCCGCCGGGCTACGGGATGTGGCCCGCGTTCTGGACGCTGGGTTCGAACATCCAGAGCGCCGGTTGGCCGGGCGCGGGAGAGATCGACATCCTGGAGTGGAAGTCCACGGAGCCCACGTGGATGAAGTCCGCGCTGCACTGGTTCAACAACGGCAACGCGGACTGGGGCACGGGCGCGAGCCGCGGCGTGGACCTGTCGCAGGACTTCCACACGTATGAAGTGGAGTGGACGGCGAACACCATCGTGTTCCGCCTGGACAAGGACTTCGTGTCCACGGCGACGTTCAACCACAACGAGTCCGAGTTCCAGCAGAACCACTACCTCATCCTGAACCTGGCGCTGGGAGGCGTCTGGTACGGGAACCCGTCGCCGGCCTCCATCGACCTGCCTTCGGGCGCCAGGAAGACCCTGGAGGTGGAGTGGGTGCGCTGGTACCAGCCGGGCGGCTCGCAGTCGCTCGGGCTCACCAACCCGGGCTTCGAGAACGGCATGACGGGCTGGACCACCTGGAGCCCGAACGGCACGGGGGCGGCGGCGTACTCGGAGACGTACAACGGGGGTCACTCGGGCAGCTTCCACCTGACGCACTGGACGTCGGCGGCGGCCTACGAGGCGTGGACGTACCAGACGAAGGCGGGCCTGGCGTCCGGCAATTACAAGCTGCGCGCCTGGTTCCGCAAGGGCGGCACGTTCGACTTCGCGCGCTTCCAGGTGAAGACCTGCGGTGATTGCGCGCCCGCCATCACCAACCTGGGGACCTACGGCGATTACACGCTGCTGGAGACGCCCGCCATCAACGTCACCAACGGCTACCTGGAGTTCGGCCTGCACAGCAAATCGCCGGCCCACAACGGCTCCAACTTCATCCACATGGACGACGTGGAGCTGATCAAGCTGTAGGCCATGGTCGTCCTTCCCGCGCGCGCCGGCGAGCACACCGGCGCGCGCGGTGGCGTCCCGACTACGGCACGAGCACGAAGTCGTCCACGTACAGCGTGCCCTGATCCGAACCCGATTCGTCCATCACGTAGATGTCATCCACCATGCCGGACGTCGCGCCCATGGCGCTCAGCGGGATGGAGACCTTCTGCCAGGTGCCCGCCGCGATGGGGTGCCCCAGCGCTGTCGCCAGGTTCATGCTGCCCACCGGGGTGCTGCCGTTGTAGAGCGCCAGCCGCACCTGCTGCCCGCCCGTCGTGCCTCCGTGAACCCAGAGGTCGATGGACTGGTACTGCGCCAGGTCCAGCCCCGTGTGGTGGAACATCAGCGCCTCCCAGTAATCCGGCTCGAAGCTGACCGCCGTTGAGCCGGAGTGCACCGTGACGGACTGATCCAGGTCGTGCGTCGCCCAGCTCCAGTCCTGGAAGCCGCTGCCCATCGCGTCGTCGTAGACCACCGTCCCCACCGACGGCGGCGCCTCCGTGAGGCCCTCCGTCAGCGCCAGCCCCTCCTCCACCGTCACGGTGCGGATGCCCGTCGACTGCACATGGTTGAGGATGTTCGTGAAGTTGGTCGTCTTGTACTGCGTGTCGCGCGTGGGCGTGCCGGTGGTGAACTCGTGGAAGAGGATGATGAGCCAGCTCTTCTCCGCGATGGCCTGGTTGATCCACCCCTTCACCGTCGCCACCGTCACCGCGCTCGACACGTCGTTCGCGCGCAGCTCGTAGATGACCGTGTCGCGGTAGTTGCGCCCCGCGTTGATGGTGCGGTGGCTGGCGTACGCCGACTTGAGCGCCGTCATCACCGTCGCGTTGTACGCGCCGTACGGTGACGCGAAGTCCTTGCCGCACGCCGCCCCCACGTTCGCCTCCAGCCACGCGCGCGAGTCGTGCAGCTCCGACGCCAGCTGCGCGGGCGTCAGCGTCGTCAGGTCCGCGTGCGTGCGCGTGTGGCTGGCGATCTCATTGCCCTCGGCCATGAGCGTCCGCACCTGCGCGAGGCTCAGGTAGCCGCCCCACCCCTGCGCCACCGCGTCGGTGACCAGGTAGTACGTGGCGGGGATGTTCCGCGACTTCAGCGCGGGCCGCGCCTGCGTGTACTGCGTGCTCCAGCCGTCATCCAACGTGATGGTGATCATCCCCTCCGCGAACGGCGACGCGGCCAGCGCCGAGGAAGTGCCAAGCAGCGCCGCCGCGCAGAGCGCGCGCGAAGTCCAGTTCATCCATGCCATGTCCGGGTATCCCCCCTGTGAGGAACTCCCAGGATATGCGCGCCCCCGAGCGAAACCCAGACACCGCTTCCCGGCCACCCACGCGTGACGCACGTGCTAGAAGTCGGCCCTCCCATGAGTCTCTTCCGCCTCCCCTTCCTGCTCTGCGTGGTGCTCGCGCTCGCGGCGGGCTGCCAGCGCTCGGCGCCTCCCGCTTCGGAGACCCAGGCGCGGCGGATCGTCTCGCTGTCGCCTTCCATCACGGAGACGCTGTTCGCCCTGGGCGCGGGCGCGGAGGTCGTGGGCGTGTCCGACTACACCGCCCTGCCCGCAGGCACTCCCGCCCTGCCGAAGGTGGGCACCACGTTCGCTCCCAACTACGAGGCCATCGCGAAGCTCAAGCCCACGCTGCTCGTGGATCAGCAGGTGAAGCAGGCCCCGGCGGAGGCGCTCTCCGCGCTCGCGCCGCTGAAGGTGCTGCCGTGGACGTCGCTTCACGAAGTGGTGGGCAGCGTGAAGGAGCTGGGCCGGTTGAGCGGCCACGAGCCCCAGGCCACCGCGCTCGCGGAGAAGCTGAATCAAGCGCTGTCGCGTCCCGCGCCCAAGGGCGCCCCCCGCGTGCTGCTGGTGCTGGGTGACCTGGGAGGGGCGCTGTCGGAGGTCTGGTACATGAAGCGCGCGTCGCTGCACGGCGCCGCGCTGGAGGCGGCGGGGGCCCGCAACGCCGTCGCGGAGGACGTCACGGGGCCCCCCAACCTGTCGCTGGAGGGCGTCATCGCGTTGGATCCGGACGCGGTGCTGGTGCTCGTCAATGCGCCGTCCCTGGACGCCTCGCAACAGGCGCAGATCCTCTCCTCGTGGAAGCAGCTCACCGGCCTGCGCGCGGCGCGGGAGGACCGGGTGCGCCTGGTCTTCGGGCCCGACGTGCAGTCCACCGGCCCTGCCATCCTCCACCTCGTCGAGCAGCTCCACGCCGCCCTGGGCACCCTGCCCGCTTCGCGATGACGGCCGGGCTGACGCTGGACGCGGTGACGGTGCGGGCGCGAGGACGGACGCTGCTGGACGGCGTGTCCCTTCACGTCGCCCCCGGGGACTTCGTGGCCATCGTCGGGCCCAACGGCGCGGGCAAGTCGACGCTCCTTCGCGTGGCGCTGGGCCTGCTGCGTCCGGATGCCGGCCATGCCTTCGTGGACGGGCACGATGTGACGCGCCTCGCCCCCCGGGAGCGCGCGGCGCGGCTCGCGTGGCTGCCCCAGAGGCTGGAGGCCGCGGAGCCCATCACCGCGCTCGAGCAGGTCGTCTCCGCGCGCTACCGCTTCCCCGAATCCCGCCGGGCCGCCGTGGAGGCCGCGCACCATGCCCTCGCGGAAGCAGGCGCCGCGGCCTTCGCCCTGCGCCCCATCACCGAGCTGTCCGGCGGCGAGCGGCAGCGCGTGGCGGTGGCGGGGCTGCTCGCGCAGGAGACACCGATGGTGCTCCTGGACGAGCCCGCCAACTTCCTGGACCCCGCACAGCAGTTGGAGCTCTACACGCGCATGGGACACCTGTGGCGAGCGGGGCGCGGCATCCTCTGCGTCACCCACGACGTCAACGTGCTCTCGCACACCCATGCTCCGGGCACTCGCGCGCCCCGCGTGGTGGGCCTGTTCCAGGGCCGCGTGGCCTTCGAGCGCGACCTCGACGCGCCGGACCTGGGCGAGCGCCTGGGCGAGCTGTTCGGCGTGCGCATGCGCGGCACGTCCGTGGACGGACACCGCGTCTTCGTGGGCCTGCCCCGGAGCGGAGGCACCCCGTGAAGGCCTGGCTGCTCGTGTTGGCCTGCGTGGTCGCGTGCGCGGTGGCGCCGTTCATCGGGCCGGGGCTGTCGCCGGACTCGGCGGACTTCATCTTCTGGCAGCTGCGCGTGCCCCGCACGCTGATGGCCATGCTGGTGGGCGGCACGCTGTCGCTGGTGGGCGCCGTGTACCAGTCCCTCTTCGCGAACCCGCTGGCCGCGCCCAGCACCGTGGGCACCACCGCGGGGGCGACCCTGGGCGCGCTGGTGGCCATCATCCTCGGGGCCCGGCTCGCGCCCGGCGGGTTGCCGCTCATCACCGCCGCGGCGTTCGTGGGGGCGCTCGGCGTGAGCCTGGTGGTGGCCGCCATCGCCGCGGGCCGCCGCGTGCGGATGAATGACGTGGTGCTCGCCGGCATCGCGTGCTCCATGGCCGCGAGCGCCATCGCCAGCGGCCTGCAGTTCACCGCGGACTCCGCGGAGCTCATGGCCGCCATGCGCTGGTCGCTCGGCCACCTGCCGCAGGTGGGCTACTCCGGCGTATGGCTCATCACCCCGTTCGCGGCCGTCACCCTCGTGGGGCTGCTGGCCCTCACCCGCGCGCTGGAGGTGTTCATCGCGGGCGAGGAACACGCGGAGTCCCAGGGCGTCCCCGTGCGCCGCGTGCGCACGGTGGCCATTGGACTGGGGGCGCTGGGTGTCGCCGCCTGCGTCGCGTGGTGCGGGCCCATCGCGTTCGTGGAGCTCATCGTCCCGCACCTGGTGCGCCGGACGCTCGGGGTGAGCCGCCGCGTCCTGCTGCCCGGCTCCGTGGTGGTGGGGGCCGCGTTCCTCGCGTTGTGCGATGCGTCGGCTCGGGTGATCCTCCCTGGACGGGAATTGCCCGTGGGGGTGGTGACGGCCGCCCTGGGCACGCCCCTGCTCGTCTCCCTGGTCGCCCGCTCGCGCCCCTGAAAGCACCCGGCCGGACGGGGGCCGCCCGGGAGGAGACGGTCCTTCGGGACGAGGGGTGTACGCGACGACTTCGGGTATATTCCGCGCCACGTGGGGCCCCCGGCTGGGGCGTGCCCCTGGAACTTCACGGAAAGGCTTTGGGCATGAAGCGACTGGGTAGCGTGGGTTTGATGCTGGGCGTGCTGACCCTGGGTGGATCCTTCGGCTGCACCGACGAGAAGGAAGAGAAGGCCAAGGAGCACCGGGTCAAGGGCACCAACTTCCTCGCGGACAAGAACTACGCGGAGGCGGTGAAGGAGTACGAGGAGTCGCTGAAGATCGACCCGACCCAGGAGAAGGTCTGGGAGAAGAAGGCCTTCGCGCACATGCAGGCGGGCCAGACGGACGAGGCCGCGAAGGCCGCGCTGAAGCTGGTGGACTTCGCGAAGACGCCCAACGACAAGGCCGACGCCTACCGCAACGTCGCGGCGATGTACGCGAAGAACGGCCCGCTTGAGAAGGCGGAGCAGTACTTCCAGGAGTGCCTGAAGATCAACCCGAAGGACACCGACGCGCTCAGCTGGATCGCGGAGGTGCACTCGCAGCGCGGTGGCGCCCGTTCCATGAGCGCGCCCGCGGTCCCCGCGGAGCTGGACCTGGCGCTGAAGACGTATGATCAGGTCATCGCCATCAACCCGGACCTGGCCAACACGTACCTGAACAAGCGCATCGTGATGTTCAAGTACATCGAGCACGAGAAGGCGCTGAAGCAGGCCGCCGAGCAGGAGGCCGTCGAGGCCGCGACGCCGCCCAAGCCGGAGAAGGGCAAGAAGCCCGTGGTGGATCCGCAGGCCGCGGAGCGCGTCGCCGCCGCCAAGGCCAGCGCCGAAGCCCATGGCAAGCGCATCGAGGAGCTGACCGCGCAGGCCAACGAGGCGACCAAGCAGTTCGGCGAGGCGACCAAGCGCGCCAAGGCCGCGCAGGCCTCCGGCGCCACCAAGTAGTCCCGGTGGAGGGGACGGGGCCTAACGCCGGCCTCGTCCTCCCCCGAAGAGTGCCAGCAGCGCGCCGCCCACGAGCGCGGCGCCGCCGCCCGCGACGTAGAGCGTGGTCTGCTCGGTGTTGCGGCCGGTGATGAGCTCCGTGGCGCGCTCCGTGAGCGAGTCCCGCGCCTTGAGCCCGGTGAACAGCAGCACGCCGCCCGCCACCGCGAGCATCAACCCCACGATTCTCACAGCACCCACACGGCCTCCTCGAGTGGAACGGTGGCGCGGCCGGAAGGCCCGCGCCCCGAGATCAGCGCTTGCGCTTGCCCGGAGCGCCGCGCCCCGGCTTCTTCGCGCCCTTGGCTCCGCCGGCCTTCTTCCCTGGCGCGGCCTTCTTCGAGGGCTTCCCCCGCGAGTTCGCCCCCGCGGCCGCCTTGCGGAGCTTCTTGGATGCGCCAGCGCGGCCGGGAGCCGCCCCCGTGGAGAGCTGGCCCCGCTGCGCGGCCAGCGCGCGGATCCGGTCGAAGCCCGGGTGCGGTGAAGCAGCCGGAGCCGAGTCGTCGGCCTCGAAGGCCGGCGGCGTAAAAGCCTCGCGAGGCGCCTTCGCGTCGCTCGCGGACCCGCCGCCGAAGCGCTCCGCGCCGGAGACGTCCTCGCGAGTCGTCGGGACCTCCGACGCCGTGGTGGACTCGCCGCCCTCGTCGGACGTCGGGCGCGTCGGACGGATGACCTTGCGCTTGCCCTTGGCCGGCGGGGCCGACTCCGCCCTGGGCGCGGGGGCCTCTTCCGGGCGGGCCCGCAGGAATCGGGAGGTGGCGCGGGCAGGCGCGGCCTCCTCGCGGCGCCCTTCCGTGCTGAAGCGTCCTCGCGGACGCGGTGCGGCCGGCGCCTCTCCCAGGACCTCATCGCCATAGCCGGAGACCGTCGCGGCCTCCACCGTGGCGGCGTCCTCGGACGAGGGCGGCTCCCACCCCTTCACGCCGGACGGCGTCTCCTCCACCTCCCCGAGCGACCGCCATTGCCGCGCGTCCGCGGCCTCGTCCACCGCGGGCTTCCTCCACGGCGTGCCGCCCGTCTTCGCGGCCTCGCGCTCGCGGCGCCCCAGACGGCCCGGGCGCTCATTCCTGCCACCCGTGTGACGACGGCCCGGCGCCTCGTTCACGTACTCGCGGTGGCGCGTCAGCGGACGCGCGCCGCCGGTCCGCTGGAGCGGAGCCTCATCCTCGAACTGGAGCGCCTCGAAGTCGATCTTCCGCGCCGTCGTGTTCGCCGACAGCAGCCGCACGCGCAGCTTCTGCCCCACGCGCACGCGCCGGCCATTCGGATACACCAGCGAGTGCGTGCGCTTGTCCAGCTTGGAGCCCGGCCCCAGCGACTCGCCCTTCACCAGGCCCTCGACGTGGACCTCGTCCAGCTCCACGAAGAAGCCGAACTCGGCGATGCCGGCCACCGTCGCGTCGAACTCCTCGCCCACGCGGTCCTTCATCATCAGGGCCGCGTAGAACGCCACCACCTCGCGCTCCACCGTCATGGCCGCGCGCTCGCGCTCCGAGCACTGCTGCGCCATGCCCTCCAGCCGCTCCTCCTCGCGGTCCAGCTGCGAGTCCGAGGGCCGCTTGCCCTTGCGCGCCCACACCGCCTTCAGGATGCGGTGCACCAGCAGGTCCGGGTACCGCCGGATGGGGGACGTGAAGTGCAGGTAGTTCTCCGCCGCCAGGCCGTAGTGGCCCACGCGCGTCGCCGTGTACACGGCCTGCATCATGGAGCGCAGCAACAGCTGGTTCAGCGCGCGCTGCTCCGGGTGCCCTTCCAGCTGCGTGATGAACGCGTCCAGCTCCTTGGACGAAACGCCGTTCTCCACGTCGAGTTGGAAGCCGTACGCCTCCGCCAGCACCGCGAACGCCGCCAGCTTCTGCGGATCCGGCTCGCCGTGGAACCGGTACACCGTGGGCAGGCCCTCGTCCTGGAAGTACGTGGCCACCGCCTCGTTGGCGGCCAGCATGCACTCCTCGATGAGCCGGTGGCTGTCCTTGCGCTCGCGCTTCTCCATGCGCAGCGGAAGGCCGTCCTCGCCCAGCACCACCTTGTGCTCCGGCACGTCGAAGTCGATGGCGCCTCGCGCCTTGCGCATGCCCATCAGCGCGCGCGCCAGCGCCATCAACTCCTCGAACCGGGGCTTGAGGAAGTTGCGGTGCGGCACGTCCTTGCCGTCCAGGACGTCCTGCACCTCGTTGTAGGTGCAGCGCGCCACGCTGCGCATCACCGCCGGGTACAGCTCGTGCGAGCGGCGCTGGCCGTGGCGGTCGAACGTCATGTCCGCCACCATGCAGAGCCGGTCCTCGTCCGGACGCAGCGAACAGATGCCGTTGGAGAGCCGCTCCGGAAGCATCGGAAGCACGCGGTCCGGCAGGTACACCGACGTGGCGCGATTGAGCGCCTCCGCGTCCAGCGCGCTGCGCTCCTTCACGTAGTGCGACACATCCGCGATGGCCACCACCAGCCGCCAGCCCCCGGCCTTCGGCTCCGCGTACACGGCGTCGTCGAAGTCGCGCGCGTCCTCGCCGTCGATGGTGATGAGCGGCAGCTGGCGCAGGTCGCGGCGGTTGCCTTCCGTGGCCTCCGCCTCCGTGACCTTCACCGCGAACGCGTCCGCCTCGTCCATCACCTCCGGAGGGAACTCGTCGGAGAAGCCGTGCGCGAAGGCCGACCCCAGCACCTCCGCGCTCGGGTCACCGGGCCGCCCCAGCGAACCGGCCACCTCGCCGAACAACCCCTGTCCGGGCTCCAGCAGGTCGGCGCCCACGCCCAGCCGCACCTTCACCAGGTCGCCGTCGCGCGCCATCTGCGTCGCCGGCACGCGGATGGGGCCCGGCAGGTTCGTGTCCGTGGTCATCACCAGCGAGTGCCGGCCCTGCGCCACGTACGTTCCCACCGCCAGCTCACGCCGCCGGTTGAGCACGCGCACCAGCCGGCCCTCGAAGCGGCCCGGCCGCCCCGCGACCTCCACCAGCACGCGGTCGTTGTCGAGCGCCCGCTGCGCCTCGCCGGGCGGCAGGAAGATGTTCTCCCCCTCGCCCGACACCGGGTGGACGAAGCCGAAGCCGTCCCGGTGCATGTGGAGGATGCCCTCCACCGCGGGCTGGCCCGAGTCCTCGAAGCGGTCGTCCCGGGAACCGCGCTGGAGCGAGCGCCGGAAGCCACCGCCGCGGAAGTCCGGACGCTCGTCGCGGAAGCCTCCCCGGCGCTCCTCCCGCCCACTGCCGGGGGCGGGGCCCCGCTTCTTGAAGGGAGGCGCGGACAGGTCGCGGCGGGAATCGAGGCCGGCCTCGGGCGCCCGGGGCGTGCGCGGGCCTTCCGGCCGGAAGCGCTTGCCGTCCTTGACGATGGCGCCCGCGCGCACCAGCTCACGCAGGGCGCGCTTGAGCTCGGTCTGCTGGCCGGGGTTCAGCCCCGCGACGCGAAGGAGCTCCTTCACGCCCAATGGGTGGTCGGCTTCGGCGAGCAGCTGTCGGATGTGGTCTTGGGAGAGGCTCACGGTGGGGATGCGGCGAGGCCGCTGAGGGAACGGGTAAGCCCGAAGGGTGCGGGCGGGAACCCCCCGGCCCCCATTCGCCCTCCCTGGCGGACCTTGCGATCCAGGGAGGGCCCGTGCGCCCGGACCGTCAGGTCAGGGCTTGACCGTGACGTTGATCTTGAAGGAGCGCTCCACCACGCCCGGCGTGAACGCCTTGGCGAGGAAGAACTCCACTTCGAAGTTGCCGGGGTTGCGCGGCGTGAAGAAGAACTCGCGGGTGGCCGGGCCGGACGCGGCGCCCGGCTCGAAGTTGGCCTCGCGCAGACCCACGCGCTTGGCCAGCGTGGGCTCAATGGCCCAGGTGGAGCCGGGCTGCTCCTGCAGGCGCACCGTGAGGCCGTGGTTGAGCTTCACGTCCACGGACGTGGGCACCTCGCCCTCGATGTGCACCAGCTCCATCTCGTCGCGCGACACTGAGCGCGCCTCGGACGGACGCGGCTCCACCGTCTCCGCGCTGATGCGGCCGCCCCAGCCGGACGTCTTGTCCACCACGCCCGTCACCTGGAGCGTCTGCCCCACGTTCTTGCGCAGGGCCTTGGTGGCCGCCTTCCCGTCGATGGCGAAGGACACCTGCTGGCGCGTGCCGCCGTTGGACACCACCAGCACGAAGTCCTCGCCCATCATCTCCAGGTTGCCCCGGATGCTGGCGAAGCCCTTGATGCCGGCGCCCATGCCCGCGGCGACGGCCATGGAGACCTCGCCGGGCGACAGGTAGCGCAGCTTCGGCTCCGAGTCCGTGGGCGGCGGCGCGACCTCCTCCACCTCCGGCTTCTTGGCGGAGTACTTGCGCACGTCCACCACGCCGCTGTGGTTGGTGGTCTTCTTGATGAGCCCGCTCACGGAGACCTTGTGGTCCACGTAGGCCGGCAGCACTTCCTGATCCGGCCCCTGCAGGAGGAACGTCAGCTCGCGCTTGTCGCGGCCCACGACGACCAGGTGGGGCAGCTCGCCGCTGAGGATGAGCCGGCCCTTCAGGCTGCCCTCGCCCATCACGCCGCGGCCTTCACCGGCGGTGAGCAGCTGCTCCATCTCGCGCTTCGTGAGCGGCTCGCCCACGGGCGGAAGCTTCGTCGCGCGCGGGCGCGGCTTCTCCACGGGGGGCGCGGCGGGGATGGCCGACGCGGCCTTGCCCCCCGCCTTGCCTGCCGCCTTCTTCGCGGACGCGGGAGCCGCGGCGGGCGCGGTCTTCGCGGCGGGCGCGGCCTTGCCAGGCTTCGCGGGCGGAGCGGCCTTGGCCGCCGCCTTCTTGGCGGCCGCGGGGGCCTTCTCCACCTTCTCCGCCACCGCCTTCTTCGCCGCCGCGACCTTCCCCTTCGCGCCTTCCGCCACCGCCTTGACGACCTTCGTCGCGGCCGTCGCCACCTTCTTCGAGGCGTTGCGGATCAGATCCAGGCGGGCCGCGTTGTCCTTCTTCGCGGCAGGCTTCGCACCGGCTTTTGCAGCGGGAGTCGGCTTCTTCGCCCCGGACTTGGGCTTGGCCATCGACGCTGTCTCCTTGAGAATTTCCCGTGTGCTATCAACGGGTTGGCGGGACGCCCCTGCTGTTGGACGCGAGCCTCGCGATCACGGTTGCTTGTAACGATGATCAGCTGGGCTGTCAAACTAACACTTGATTTTCCCACGGACTTTGGGTGGGAAACCCGCATGAGTGATGCCCCCGCATTGCTGCCGGTGGAGGAGGCCCGAGCGCGGATCCTCGGGCTGTGCGCGCCGCTGCCCACCGAGTGGGTGCCCGGGGATGACGCCCTGGGCCGGGCGCTGGCCGAGGACGTCCACGCCCGCCGCACCCTGCCCCCCTGGGACAACTCCGCCATGGACGGCTACGCGGTGCGCTCCGAGGACGTGGCGGGCACGCTGCCCGTGCGCCTCACGGTGGGCGAGACGGTGTTCGCCGGCAGGCGCCCCACCCGGGAGGTCACCGCCGGAACCTGCGCGCGGATCATGACCGGGGCCCCCCTGCCCCCGGGCGCGGACGCGGTGGTGATGCGCGAGCGCACCCGCGCGGTGCCGGATGCGCCGGACGCCGTGGAGATCCTCGAGGCCGCGGGGCCGGGGAACTTCGTGCGCCCCCGGGGCGAGGACGCCAAGGAGGGCGACGTGTTGCTGCGGCGCGGCACGCCGCTGGGCATCCCGGAGCTGGCGCTCTTGTGGGCGCAGGGCCAGGGCACGGTCCCGGTGCCCCGCCGGCCGCGCGTGGCGGTGCTGTCCACCGGCGACGAGCTGTGCCGCGTGGACGAGCCCCCCGGCGACGGCATCGTGGACGTCAACGCCCCCGCCCTGGCCCTGGCGGTGCGGCGCGCGGGCGGCGTGCCCACGCTCCTGGGCATCGCCCGGGACACCCGAGAGGCCGTCCAGGAGGCCCTGGCCCGCGCGGAGGGCTTCGACGTCGTGCTCACCAGCGCCGGCGTGTCCGTGGGCGACCACGACTTCGTGAAGGAGGCCCTGGGGGCCCTGGGCGTGAAGCAGCACTTCTGGCGCGTGGCCATCAAGCCCGGCAAGCCGCTGGTCGTGGGCCAGCGCGGCTCCACCCTGTTCCTGGGCCTGCCTGGAAACCCCACCTCGTCCCTGGTGACCTTCGAGCTCTTCGTGCGCCCTGCCCTGCGCCGGCTCCTGGGCCACGCGGACGTGGAGCCGCCCCGGGTGGCCGGCCGCCTGGAGGGCGCGCTCTCCAAGGCACCAGGGCTGGCCCACTTCGTGCGCGTGACGGCCACCTGGCGGGCGGGCGAGCTGTGGGCGAAACCCCTGGGGACTCAGACGTCGGGGGCCCTGCGTTCAGCTGCGGCAGCCACGCATCTGCTCCACCTCCCCCGGGAAATCAGCAGCTTGACTGATGGCTCCCATGTGGAGCTGGTCCCCCTCTCGTGGGTGGCTTGAGCAACACAGTCCACGTCCGCCGCATCCAAACAGGCGGGTTTCATCACACCCATTGGGGTGCCACCTTGACTTGCATCCGGTGGGGCGAGAAGTAACGGCCCCTCTCTGGGAGACGACCTACCATGTCCGACACTCGCACACCCCAGGTCCTGCCGACCCGAAAGCCGTCCCAGCACCTGGAGCGGTACTCGGAAGCAGACGTGCCCACGGCCCGCGGGGTGCTGAAGACCATCGTCTTCCGCGACAAGCGCAACGGGCGCGAGCACGTGGCGCTGGTGGTGGGCGAGCCCAAGGGGATGGAGGGGGTGCCGGCGCGCATCCACTCCGAATGCCTCACGAGCGAGGTGTTCGGCAGCCTCAAGTGCGACTGCCGCGAGCAGCTGGACCGGGCGCTCGACTTCGTGGCCCAGAACGGGCTGGGCGTGGTGCTCTACCTGCGCCAGGAGGGCCGGGGCATCGGCCTGGGCAACAAGATCAAGGCCTACGCGCTCCAGTCGAAGGGCTTGGACACCTACGAAGCCAACCGCCAGCTGGGCTTCGCGGACGACTTGCGCTCGTACGACATCGCCGCGGAAATGCTCCGGTCGTTGGATGTGCGGTCGGTGGACCTGATCACCAACAACCCGCTGAAGATCGCCGGGCTGGTGGAGGAAGGCGTCGCGGTCCGGCGCCGAATCCCTTCCCGGACCGAGCACAATCCGCATAACGTCGACTATTTGAGGACGAAGCGCGAGCGTACGGGGCACCTGATTGAGCTCTTCGCGGAGGACGACGACACGGAAGCCAAGGCCGGCTGAGCGCCCGGCCCGGCGGGGCACCGCGCGCTTCGAGGTGCGCTTCTGGGGGGTGCGCGGCTCCATCCCCGCGCCCGGCCCCGCGACGAAGCGCTACGGCGGCAACACGCCGTGCGTGGAGGTCCGCTGCGGCGACGAGCTGCTCATCTTCGACCTGGGCTCGGGAGCACGCGGCCTGGGAGACGCGCTGGCGGCGACGCGAAAGCCCGTCAAGGCGTCCATCTTCATCTCCCACTACCACTACGACCACCTGCAGGGCCTGCCGTTCTTCTCGCCGATGTTCTCCCCGGCGAACCACGTGACGCTGTATGGCTCACCGCGTGACGGCCGGTCGCTCAAGCAGATATTGGCCGGCCAGATGGTGCACCCCTACTTCCCGGTGACGGCGGAGGAGGTGTTCCGCACGCGCCTGGAGTACCGGGACGTGAAGGTGGGCGAGGACATCCCGGTGGGCAAGGCCGTGGTGCGCACGCTGGAGCTGAACCACCCGGGCGGCAACGTGGGCTACCGCGTGGACTTCGGCGGGCGCTCGCTGGTGTACGCGACGGACGTGGAGCACGGCACCGAGCTGGACCAGAGGCTGTTCGACTTCGCTCGGGGCGCGGACGCGCTCATCTACGACTCCATGTACACGGAGGACGAGTACCGCGGCCGCAACGGGCCGGCCCGCACGGGCTGGGGCCACTCCACCTGGGAGGCGGCGGTGCGCGCGGCGGACGCCAGCGAGGTGAAGCAGCTGGTGCTCTTCCACCACGACCCGGGCCGCGACGACGCGGGCATGGACAAGCTGCTGCGCGAGGTGCGCAAGCACCGCAAGGACTCCATCGCCGCGAAGGAGGCGATGGTCCTCAAGCTGTAGCCGCCGTTACGGCCCGGGCGCCTGGAGCGCCCCGGTCACCGCCTCGCGCAGGCCCCGGAAGGGCAACCTCGCGAGCGCGGTGGGCACGTCCACCCACTCGAAGGCGTCGTGCTCCGGGCCCAGGCGCACCTGCGTGTCCGGCGCGGCGTGCACCGCGAAGCCGTGCTCCTCCACCAGCCTCGGCGGCAGCGCCTCGCCCAGCGCGAACGCGTGGCGGTAGGCCAGGTCCACGACGGGCAGCGCGAGGCCCGTCTCCTCCCTCAGCTCCCGGCGGGCGGCCTCCGCGGGGGACTCGCCCGGCTCCAGGCGCCCCGTCACCGTCTGCCAGAAGCCGCCGCGCTCCGGCGTCCGGCGCACCAGCAGCACGCGCGCCTCCGGCCCGCGGCCGCGCACCACGGCGACGCTCACCGTGCGCAGGTCCACCGTGCCGTCCACGCGCTGGGCGTCGAAGACCCGGGTGAACTCGCGCGCGAGCACCTCCTCCACGTCCGGGACGGACACGGGGTGGCCCAGCTCGCGCTGCATGGACGTGACGCCCGCCTCGCGGATGCCGCACGGGACGATGAGCTGGAAGTGCTCCAGGTTCGTGTTCACGTTGAGCGCGAAGCCGTGCGTCGTGAGCCAGCGCGACAGGTGCACGCCAATGGCACCAATCTTCCGCGCGTCCGGCGAGCCCTCCTGCCCCAGCCACACGCCCGGCCACTTGGGGATGGCTCCGGCCGTGAGGCCGAAGGCCGCGAGCGTCTGGATGAGCCCGCGCTCCACGTCGCGCACGTAGCGGCGCACGTCGCGGCGCTCCGGCGGCAGGAGGAGGATGGGGTAGCCCACCACCTGTCCGGGGCCGTGGTAGGTGACGTCGCCGCCCCGGTTGGTGTCGAACACCTCCACGCCCTCTTCGGCGAGGCGCGCGTCGGTGGCGGTGATGTTCTCGCGCTTCGCGGCGCGGCCCAGCGTGAGGACGGGCGGGTGCTCCAGGAGCAGCAGCGCGTCCCCGATGCGCTCCTGCAGGCGGGCCTCGCCGAACAGGTGCATCAACTTCAGCCCGTCCTCGTACTCCACCCGGCCCAGGCGGAAGACGGTGAGCGTGTTCATGGTGTTCCCTTTCGCCCCCCTCGTGGGTGGTGGGATGGCGCGGCGGGCGTCTGGGCCGCCTCCAGGCTCCAGCTGCCCGCATAGACGCGAGACAGCAGCGCCTGGAGCTCATGCCCCGCGCGGGGAGAGCGCACCGCCTCGGCGGCGAACGCTCCCAGGACTTCTTCGGACAACGTGACCACCGGCTGGCGCAGGGCCAGGGAGCGGCGGGCCACTTCGACCAGCTCCGGCACCGTGGGGCGGCGCACCGGGAGCAGCACCTGCACGCGCTCCAGGAGGGACACCGGCACGAGGCCCTGCACTGCTTCAATCATGCCCGCGGTGGTGGGGACGGGCAGGCTGCCGCCCTCCCCTCGCACCCACAGGCCCAGCGACGACGCGGCGCCCCGGGCGCTCATCACCACCGCGCGCACCGGGTGGCTGGCGAGGAACGCGGTCAGCGCGGCCTGGGCCCGGGGCTCCAGGCGGTCCACGTCTTCGACGAGGAGCGGCTCGGTGCCCGGCGTGGAGGCCAGCGCGTCCACGGTCGTGAGCACGCCCTGGCCGCGCCGCTGGAGCGACTGGAAGAAGAGGCTCTTGCCGCAGCCCTCCGGGCCGACGAGCAGCAGGCAGCGGGCGCCCGCCTGGAGCGTGCGCTCCAGCAGGGTCTTCAACTCGTCGTGGCCCACCATCTCCACGGTCCCGGCGCGCGGCTCCTCGGCCACGGGCTTGCGCACGGGGGGCGGAGCGGCGACGTTGCCGAGCAGAGCCAGGGATTCGCCCAGGCAGCCCTTGCAGATGAACGCGCCCGCCGGGCCCGCCACCAGGTCGCCCACCTCGCCACGGGGGCGGCAGCAGAACGAGCACCACGCGTCCAGCGCCGGATCCGCGCGGGTGGGGCCGCGCTCGATGATGCGCTTCTCGCGCCGGCGGCCCCGCGCCGGTTCCGCGTGCACGGGAGGGGCGTCCTCGTCCGGCGGGCGCAGCAACCCGCCAGGGACGACGGAGTCCTCATCCGGGCGACGCAGCAGCCCGCTGGAGACGCCAGCGTCCTCGCCGCCAGCGGCGCGCAGCAGCCCGGTCGCGGGATCGACCGCGTCTTCCTCAGGGGGCATGAGCAGTCCGCCCGGCACGACGACGTCGTCTCCGGAGGCGACGGCAGGCGTCCGCCCGGTCTGGGGTCGCCGCCCGGTCGAGGCGTCGTCCGTCGATGAAGGCCGCGAAGCATCGTCAGTCCTGGCCGGACGCCGGTGACCGCCAGACTCGGGGGCGTCCAGCTCCGCTTGCGGCTCGTCCTCCGCGGGCCCGGCGACGCTCTCTCCGGTAGCCGGGCGCATGGCGACGGGCCCGTCACGCCCGGTGATGGCTTCAGCCGAGGGCGGGGCCCCGATGGCGGCGATCCTCCCCGCGAGCCTCGGCAGGCCGGGCTCGGTGCGGAGCGGCGCGCCGCCAGTCACGGTGGGAGCCTCGTGGTCCGCCAGCGTGTGCGCCACCGCGTCCGCCTTGTCGTTGAACGCGGCGGATACCTGGTCGCTCCAGCTCACCGCGCGGAAGGTCATCGCGTCCTTGTTCCCCGCCATGGCCGCGGTGAAGGCGGGGCTGACGTCCGGGGCGCGGGCCTTCAGCTGGCGCGCCTGCCGCAAGAGCTGCGCGGCGCGCGAGGTGTGCCCGGACTTCTGGTACAGCGCGGCGGCCTGCTCCAGACACTCCGCTGCTCGCGCGCGGTCTCCCTGGAGCTCGGCGGTCTGCGCGGCGCGGATCAACTCACGGGGATTGTCGGCCATCGCGGATGCCCGCCTTCAGCGTTGCTCTTCCGGAGGTCCCCCGCCTCCCGGCCGCCCCCCGGAGCTGGAGCGGTCGGGAGTCCCCACGACGCGTGCCCTCACGCCATCGCGAGGAACAGCAGGTCCGGCGCTTCCAGGTACTTGATGATCTCGTACACGAAGCTCGCCGCGACATCACCGTCGATGACGCGGTGGTCGCAGGACAGCGACAGGTTCATCATGTCCCGAACCACGACCTGGTCGTTCTTCACCGCCGGGCGCTTCTTCAGCTTGTGAACGCCCAGGATGCCCACCTCCGGGTGGTTCAGGATGGGCGTGGCGAACAGGCCGCCGCTCTGGCCCAGCGACGTGATCGTGAAGGTGCCGCCCGTCAGCTCCTCCATCTTCAGCTTGCGGTCGCGCGCCGCGTTGCTCAGGCGGGAGATCTCCTTCGCCAGCTCGCCCAGCGTGAGCTGATCCGCGTTCCTCACCACCGCCACCGTGAGGCCGTCCGGCGTGGCCACCGCGATGCCGATGTTGTACTCGCCGCGAACCACCAGCTCCTGGGTCGCCTCGTCGAAGTTCGCGTTGAGGTGCGGGAACTTCTTCATCGCAGCGATGGTCGCCTTCACGATGAACGGCAGGTACGTGAGCTTCGTGCCGTCACCGGCCGCCGCCAGCTGGCTGTTGAGCCGCGTGCGCAGCGCGACCAGGTCCGTGGCGTCCACCTCCTCCACGAACGCGAAGTGCGGCATCGTGAACTTCGAGCGCACCATCTTCTCGGCGATCTTCTTGCGCAGCCCGCGCAGCGCGATGCGCTCGTCGCCCTTGCCGGAGGCCACCGGCGGCGCAGCGGGACGCGCGGCCTGGGGCGCGGGGGCCGCGACCTCGTTCTTCTTCGGCGCGCCGTTGCCACCCTCCAGCGCGGCCACCACGTCCGCCTTCGTCACGCGGCCCTGCGGCCCCGAGCCGGTGATCTCCGACAGGTCCAGGCCGTGCTCGCGCGCCATGCGGCGCGTGACGGGCGTGGCCAGCACCTTCGTGGCCGAAGCCGGCGCCGCGGACGCCGCCGTTTGCGCGGGGGCGGCCGCCGGAGCGCCATGGGACGCGGAAGCGCCGTGGGCCGGAGCCTCCGCCGGGGGCGCGCTCCCCTCCATCTCCAGCGTCACCAGCAGCTGGTGCACCTTCGCCATGTCGCCCTCACGGCCGTGCGTCTTCACGACGCGGCCGGCGTGGGGGCTGGGCACCGTGACGGTGGCCTTGTCCGTCATCACCTCGGCGAGCACCTGGTCTTCCTTCACCAGGTCGCCCTCCTTGACGTGCCACTTCACGAGCTCGCCTTCCGTCACGCCTTCGCCGAGATCCGGGAGCTTGAATTCGAAAGTCGCCATGAGGGGGAGTGTCTCTCTCTGGTTGGGGAAGGGGTGCGTCCGGTCAGCCGAGTCGCTCGACGCGCTCGCGCTCCATCAGGCCCTTCATGAAGAACTCGGCGGCGCGGTAGCTGGAGCGCACCAGCGGCCCGGATGCCACGTAGAGGAATCCGTAGGACTCCGCCAGCGTCTTGTACGCCTCGAACTGCGCGGGCGTCACGAAGCGTTCCACGCGCAGGTGGTACTGCGACGGCTGCAGGTACTGGCCCAGCGTGAGCACGTCCACGCCCACGTCGCGCAGGTCCTTGAACGTGCGCTCCAGCTCCTCGTCCGTCTCGCCCAGGCCCACCATCACGGACGTCTTGGTGTAGACCTTCTCCGGGCGGTTCTTGAGGTACTCCAGCACGCGCAGGGACTGGCAGTACGTCGCGCGGCGGTCGCGCACCGTGGGCGTCAGCCGCTCCACCGTCTCCACGTTGTGCGCCACCACGTGCGGCTTCGCCTGCGCCACCGTGGCCAGGTCCTCTTCCTTCCCCTTGAAGTCAGGGATGAGGACCTCCACGAGCGTGCGCGGGCTCTCCTTGCGCAGCTCCCGGATGGCGGAGGCGAAGTGGCCGGCGCCCCCGTCCGGACGGTCGTCGCGGTTCACCGACGTGACGACGATGTACTCGAGGTTCATCTCCTTCACCGCCTGCGCCAGATGGATGGGCTCCATCGGGTCCAGCGGCGGGGGTGCCCCCACCTTCACGTGGCAGAAGCGGCAGGCGCGCGTGCAGACCTCGCCCATCAGCATCACCGTGGCGGTGCCTCCGCCCCAGCACTCGGCGATGTTCGGGCAGCGGGCCTCCTCGCACACCGTGGACAGCCCCACCCGCTTCACAATGGCCTTCACCCGCTCATAGCCTTCGCCATGAGGCAGGCGCACCTTCAACCACTCGGGCTTGCGGGTGCTTTCTGAGACCTGTGGGAGGGGAAACCGATCAGGAGTCGCCATGGGTCGCGGGCCTTCTAGAGGGTGGGTGAAAGCAGGGTCAAGCGTGAAGCCCTAACGCCTCGCGTTAGCGCGGGCCAACCCCGAGCACAACTTCCAGCAGGTGTAACGCGGTGGACAGGGCGCGGCCACGTGGGGCGGGCATGTCCATCCTCCGGCGCATGGCGGCCATCCACCTGGGGACCAGCGGGTACGTCTACAAGCACTGGAAGGGGCTCTTCTACCCGGACGGGCTGCCGGTCCGCCGCTGGCTCCCCTACTACGCGCAAGTGTTCTCCACCGTGGAGCTCAACGCCACGTTCTACCGCCTGCCCACGGAGGCGGCCGTGGACGCCTGGCGTGAACAGGTGCCCCGGGGGTTCCGCTTCGCGTGCAAGGGCAGCCGCTTCCTCACGCACCTCAAGCGCCTCACGGAGGTGGGCGCGGGCGTGGAGCACTTCCATTCACGCGTGCTGCGGCTGGGGGACAGGCTGGGCCCGGTCCTCTGGCAGCTGCCGCCGACGATGAAGACGGCGGATCCCGAGCGGCTGGAGCGCTTCCTCGCCCACCTGCCGGGCGGCGTCCAGCACGTCTTCGAGTTCCGGCACGCGGCCTGGTACCACCCGGAGGTGCTCGCGGTGCTGGAGGCCTACGGCGCGGCGGTGTGCGAGCACGACCTGGTGGAGGCGCCGGTCCCCCACCCCACCGGCGGCTTCCGCTACCTGCGCTTCCACGGCGCTCATGCCCGCTACGAGGGCCGCTATGGGCGCCGCGCGCTCCGGCGGGTGGCCGATGATTTGAGGGCCTGGCGCGACTCAGGCCGGACGGCCTGGGTGTTCTTCAACAACGACCTGCGGGGCCACGCGCTGCTGGACGCGTTCGACCTGGCGGACCTGCTGGGTGCGCCGCTGCACCGGCCGGACCCGGCCGCTGTCCCCCAGACAGCGGCGCCCGGCCCTCCGCATGAGGACCGGACGCCACCGGGACCGCGTGCGCGGGGGGATTACTGACCGAGCACCTGCACCTCGATGCGGCGGTTCTGCACGCGGCCCTGGGCCGTGTCGTTGGAGGCGATGGGATTCGCGTCACCCTCGCCACTGACCTCGATGCGGTCCTGCGGGATGCCCCGGCGCACGAGCGCCCGGCGCACGCTCTCCGCGCGGCTCTGCGACAGCTGCCGGTTGGCGTCCGCGTTGCCGGTGGAGTCCGTGTAGCCGGTGATGCGCACGCGCGTGTCGGCCTTCTCCTGCATCACGTTCCCCAGCTCGCCCACCATGCGCTGGCTCTTCGGGGTGAGCTGCGACGAGCCGGTCTTGAAGTCGACGCCCTCCAGCACGAAGCCCTGCTCCGCGCTCGGGCTGTTGAAGGCCTCGCGCAGGCTGTTGGTGTCGGTCACGCGCATCTTCTCCTGGCCGGAGCCGCCGGTGCCCGCGTTGCCCTGCTTCCCGGTGTCCGCGGCGCCCGCGTTCTGGTTCCCCTGGCCGGAGCCGCCAGTGCCGTCATTGCCCTGGGTCCCGGTGTCCGCCGCGCCCTGCTTCTGCGGGGCACTGGAGCCACCGGTGCCCGCGTTGTTGGGCTGCGCGCCGGAGCCACCCGTCGCGGGCGGGTTCGGCTGTGCGGCCTGCGGCGGGGGCGCGGGTGGCGTCGCGGGCGCGGGCGGCGGGGACTGCGCGACGCGGTTCTGCGAGGGCGGCGGGACGGTGCGGCTCACCGGCGTGACCCGCGCGGGCTCGTGCCTGCGTCCGCGCAGGGCGCCCCACGCGAGCACGATCAGGGCCAGCAGGGCCAGCGGAATGGCCCAGCCGGCGATGCTCTTCTTTCGTTCCGGCGGACGGGCATGGGACGTGCGGGGCGGCGGCTCGCGCACGGTGTGCGTCTCCCGCACGGGGGTCGTCTCGCGGACCTGCGATACCGGCTCCCGGTGAGGCTCGATGACCTCCGCGACCGCGTGGCGCGCACCGCCGAAGCCCAGGACGCTGCCCAGGCCGGCCGGCATCGCGGCGGCGATGTTGTTGCGCTGGCCGTTGAGCAGCTGCATCAGCCCGGACGCCCCCATGCGCTGGTCGCGCACCTGCTTGCCCAGCACGCCCATCAGCATGGGGGCAGCGAAGGACAGCAGCCGCGTCGACGAGCCGGCGTTGCGCATGCCGCCGAAGCGCGTGAGCGCCTCGGTGACGCCGCCCAGCTTGTTGCCAAAGAGGCCGCCCAGCATCCCCTTGCCGCGCTCCTCCTCATCGAGCAGCCCTTCAGCGACGCCGCCCGCGCGCGGAGGCGCGTCAGGTCCGGTGTAGCCGCCCTCGTTGAGTCGGGTCAGCAGGCGGTGGGCGCCGGCCTCGTTTCCGCCCTGGTCCACGACGCCCGCGGCCACGGCGGCGATGGTGCCCGGCAGGGCCTTGGTGGTCGCCTGCGGATCCTCGCCCAATGCGCCGCTGATCTTCTGGATCAATCCCTGCTGCATGAACTGCGAGCCGACTGCTTCGATCAGGTTGAACGCCATGTGATGCCTCCCGGTTGGGTTCCGCACCGGGATGGCCGGTGCGCGAAGCCACCTCCCCACCGGACAGCGCGGGGCTCAGGGCTCTGGAGCAATCGATACGGAGCCCCCTGGATACTGGTAAGCCCTTTACAGAGAGGCGTGGGAGAGCCCCCGGAGGCCCGTCACCTGCGCGGACGACTGCGAGCGAGTGGCCATCATGGCCCCCGCGTTCACTTGTCCCGCGGCGTTTCCAGAAGGGCGCGTGGGAAGTAGTGCGCGAGCAACTGTTCGGCGGTCCATCCCTGCCGTGCGAGCAGGGCCGCGCCGGCCTGGCAGAGACCGACGCCATGGCCGTGGCCCTGCCCTTCGAGCAGTGCCTGGTCTCCGCCAAGCGTCATCGAGAAGCGAGCGCTGCGGATCCGATCCCACCCGGCGCGGGCCCCGAGCGCGCGGAAGAACGCATCACCGCGGGCATCGCGCCCCGAAGCGCGGTCCACGACGCGCACCACCGCGCCGCTGGAGTCCCGGTCCAGCAGCAGGTCCTCCGCCTGGGACGGGCCTCCGAGCGCATCCGCTGCGGCGGCGCTCACCAGAGCGCGCGGCACGACGGCGCGCCAGGGCGACGCGGGGCATCGGTCCGGCACGGCGGCGGCGCCGGTGAGGTCCGGGGCGCCGAACACGGCCACGGGTTCGGACGTGTGTCCGCCGCAGCTGGCGTGGAAGGGAGCGAGGGCAATGGCACCACCGGGCAGGCGCAGCACCATGCCCTCCGTGGAGCGGGCGGCATCGCGGGCGCGGCGCAGGTGGCGGGCGAAGCCCTCACCGCGAAGGACCTGGCAGTGGGTGAGGTCGCAGGCCCGGGCCTCGTCATGGCGCTTGCCGGAAGCGAGCACGTAGCTGCGGGCGGTGATGGCCTGGGCGCGCAGCGCTTCGAAGGGCGTGTCGACCTCGGTCTCGCTCGCGGTGACGGCGGCGACGTAGTCCTCCAGCGCGAAAGTGGCGACGACGATCAACTCCCCGTCCCGGGCCTCCAGGGACAGCGCGGCCTCATAGCGCCGGTCCAGCCCCCGGCCCCGGACGCGCCAGCGCCCCGCGTCGAGCCGCAGGGCGTGTGGCTGGGGGCGCCCCTCCACGACGAGGGTGTTCCCCGAAGCCACGGCCTCCAGCGAGCGCGGGCCATCGAGCCGCAGGCGCGCGGGCTGGTGCTTCGAGAGGATGCGAACGTCGACCTGGGTGTCGGCCGTGGGCTTCCGCGCACGGGGGTCGGGCCCGGAAGGATGGCTCGCGGAATTGGGCGGGGCATGCGGATGGGCCGGTGGCACCAGCGCGCCCGCGCTCCCGACACCGGGCGCCGTGCCCGCCACCAGCGCGGCGATGAGCACGGCCACGCCCACCGCGTTCATCGGACGCGGTACCGCGTCACCGCCAGCGGTTCGGATCCACCGGGCGCCCACAACTCCAACCGGCGCTCGCCCTCCACCGCGGGCAGCCGCGTCACGAAGGGCGGGCGCAGCTCGATGCGGCGGCCGTCGTCCGTGCGCAGCTCCAGCAGCGTCGCCCCTTGAGGCGCCATCACGCGCACGGGCACCGCCTGCGCGCTTTCGGGCAGCTGCGGCTCCACCAGGAACTCGTCCCCGTTCGCCGGCAGGATGAAGCCGGGCTGCGACCCCGGCCCTCCCTCGGAGCCCACCGACTCGGAGGCCAGGCCTTCCGCCTGGGCCCACGCGAGGTATGCCGGGCCCACGTCCAGGGCGCCGTCGCTCCGGTGCATGGTGCACGCGTGGCGCGGCGCCGTGCCCGGCAGGTAGACCTCCTTCATCGCGCCGGGACAGTTCGGGCCCGCGCGCTCACCGGACAGCGGACAGATCTCCGCGGACTCGAAGTGGCTCCGGTCCACCAGCGGCGCGGCGCGAAGGCCCTTCATCGCGAGCGCCATCACCCGCGCGAACACCGGGCCCGCGCCCGTGATGCCGGACACCCCGCGCATCGGCGTGCCGTCGAAGTTGCCCACCCATACGGCCACCGTTCGCTCGCGCGTGAAGCCCGCCGCCCAGTTGTCCACGTGCGCCCGGCTCGTCCCCGTCTTCGCCGCCACGCGGAACGGCAGCCGCAGCGCATTGTCCAGGCCGAAGGCCGGCGCCCGCGCGGCCTCGTCCGCGAGCACGTCCGTGAGCAGCTCCACCGGCCGCGCCGCCAGGAAGCGGTGCTCCTCCATCTCCATCGGGATGCGCAGCGGCGAGCCATCCGGCCCGGACGCCGCGCGCACCTCCCGCAGCGGCCCCACCACCCCACCCCGCGCCAGCCCCCGGTATGCCCGCGCCAGCTCGCGCAGCGTCACGTCGCCGTTGCCCAGCACGATGCCCACGCCGTAGTGCGACGCGCTCTCCGTCAGGCTCTGGAAGCCCGCCTCGCGCAGCACGCGCAGCACCTGATCCGGTCCCAGCGCGTCCGCGACCCGCACAGCCGGGATGTTGTAGCTGGACGCCAGCGCCGCCCGCAGCCGCACCGGCCCGTGCACGCGCCGGTCGTAGTTCTTCGGCACGTACGCGCCGCCCGGCGTCGCCAGGTGCACCTCCACGTCCGCGAGCACGCTCGACGGCGTGAAGCCCTTGCTCAGCGCCAGCCCGTACGCGAACGGCTTGAGCGCCGACCCCGGCTGCCGCAGCGACCGGACGCCGTCGTTCTGCCCGCCCTTCTCCTCATCCAGGAAGTCCGAGGACCCCACATACGCGAGCACCTCGCCCGTCGCGTTGTCCACCACGATGGCCGCCGCCTCGCCCACGCGCCGGTGCGCCAGGCCCCGCAGCTCCTCCGTGATGGCCTTCTCCACCTCCGCCTGGAGCGCCGGGTCGATGGTCGTCTCGATGCGCGCCGCCCCGTCCAACCCCATCTCCGGCAGCCGCTGGAGCAGCGCCGTCGTCAGGTGCGGGACCTCGAACACGCGCTCCGGAGGCACCAGGTCCAGCGGCGTCTCCTCCGCCAGCTTCGCCTCCCCCTTCGTCAGGAAGCCCTCCTCCACCATGCGCGAGAGCACGTCGCGCATCCCGGCCCTGGCCATCTCCGGCCGCCGGTAGGGGTCCCTCCGCGCCGGAGAGCGCGCCATGCCCGCGAGCAGCGCCGCCTGCCCCACCGACAACCGCTCCGCGGGCCGCCCGAAGTACCGCTGCGCCGCCGCCTCCACTCCGAACGTGGAGTTCCCCAGCGGCACGCGGTCCAGGTACTCCAGCAGCACCCGCTCCTTGGACAGGTGCGCCGTCAGCCGCAGCGCCCAGAGCGCCTCGCCGGCCTTGCCCCACCACGAACGCTCCCGGGGCACCAGCCTGCGCGCCAGCTGCTGCGGAATCGTGGACGCGCCGGACACGATGCGCCCGGCCGCCACGTTGTCGCGCGCCGCCCGGGCCACCGCCACCACGTCCACGCCCGGGTGCCGCGCGAAGCGTTGATCCTCCGCGGCGATGAAGGCCTGCCGCACCCGCGAGGGAATGCGCCCCCCCGGCAGCCCCACGCTCCGCCCGTCCTCGCGGGAGAGCACCTCGCGCAGGGTGTGACCCGTGCGGTCGGTGAGCACCAGCGAAGACAGCGCCTCGCGGGACAGCAACGTCCCCGGCAGGGGCCACGCGATGAACACCCCGCAGCCCGCCACCACGAGCGCCGCGAGGATCCCCACGGCGCGCACCACCGCGCGAAGCGTGAGGCGCTTCATCACTTCGAAGCGACCTCGTCCGGCATCAGCACCGGGAAGCGTCCGCCCTCGGAGCGGCCGAACACCTCCGGCGCGTACATCTCCTCCGCGTGCGCGGGCTTGAGCAGGAAGTCGCCCGGCGTCGTGGCCCGGGCGACGAAGCTCGCCACGTGCACGCCGGGGGGCAGCTCGTCAGCGAAGAACACCACGCGGTCATCGCGCATCTCCGTGTGGTTGAACGGCGACCAGAAGCGCGTCGCCCAGAAGTTGTTGCCCTCGTCCGTCTCCGACAGGTCCTCCTCGCTCTCGTACTCGTAGCCCTCGCCGGGCCCCTCCTCCTGACCGGAGCCCGCGGGGCCCGGCAGGTTCGCCGTGCTGGCCAGCGACGTGTCCACCGGCTCCAGGCCCGCGGGCAGCGGCACGTCCACCGCCACGAAGCTGCGGCGCATCGGCGTGGCCACGCGCACGCGCACGCGCACCAGCTCTCCCGCGCGCGCCGCCTTCGCCTGCCCGCCGCCCGCGTACGGCTCGAACCAGCGCTGGACGATGAGGCCCCGGTCCATGGGGTCCACCGGCAGCTGCGCCGGCGCGTAGCGCAGGAGCGCCCCGTAGTAGAGGTTGCCCGTGCCGTTCACCCCGAAGGTGAAGGGCTGCGCCTTGTCCGCCGGGCCCAGCTTCTCCACCGGCACCTGCACCGTCTTCACCGCCATGTCGCGGCCCTTGAAGTCGGCGGAGGCAATCACCTGCCCGCCCAGCTTCACCACCGCCTCGAAGGACGGCGTGGCCGTCTCCTTGCGGCGCACCACCTCCGACAGCGCCATCAGCGTGAAGGCCGCCTCCTGCGTGTTGCGGAAGCGCCCATCCCCCTCGCGCGCGGACGCCAGGTAGCGCCCCATCTTCGACACGTAGGGGTGGTCCGGCTGCACGTCCGCCAGCGTCTGGAGCACCAGCGCCGTGGTGCGCGTGTCGGAGGACCAGAGCGGCGCGTACGTCCTCGCGTCCGTCTCCTGGAAGTGCACGCCCGCCGCGGACTCCTGGGCCGTGTTGAGCAGCTCCTGGAGCATCGTCTGGCCCTGCGCGCGGTTGCCCTTCCCCACGAAGATGGCGTCCGTCAGCATCGCCCGAGCGAAGAGCGGCAGCTTCTGCCGCTGCTCGAACAGCTCGTTGTAGTACGACGGCCGGGGCGCCCCCATGCGCGCCAGCGTGTAGAGCGCGAAGGCCCGCGTCTCCAGCCCCATCTCGCTGCAGCCGGAGCCGCACTGCATGCACACGCCCGGCGCCACCTTGTCCGCCAGGAACTTCTTCGCCTTGTCGAGCACGGCCGCGTCCACCGGGTAGCCCACCTCCTTCGCGCGCGCCAACGCCAGCGTCGCGTACGCGGACGCATACGGCGACGAGCACTCGCTGGAGGCCCAGAAGCGGAAGCCGCCGTCGTGGCTCTGGAGCGCCTGGATCTTGCGCACCGTCGCCGTCACCACCGTGTCCGGATCCAGAGAGCCCTGCGTCTTCAGCGCGTCCTCGCTGAGGAAGCCGCGCACGAACGCCTGCTTCTGCTCGTCCGAGCCGCCGGTCCACGGCACGCCGAACTTGCCGGACAGCTCGCGCAGCGCGACGAACGGCACCAGCCGCGACGACATCTGCTCCAGGCAGCCGTAGGGGTAGTCCACCAGCTGGTTCATGGACTCCTCGAACCCGCCCATCACCGTGGAGGACATCGTCACCGTGAGGCCGCCCATGCCCGGGCGCACACCGCCCGGCGGCTTCAGGCCCTCCACGCGCTCGCTCGTGGTGTCGCCGTAGGTGGCCACCGCCTCCATGCCCACGGGCAGCTGCACGGGGATCTTCTGCTCCACCGCGTCCGTCTCTCCGCCGCCCGCGACGGAGAAGCGCAGCACCGCGGTGCCCGGCTGCTCGGCCACGAAGGTGAAGCGCACCTCGCGGGCCTTGCCATCCAGCTGCACCGTCTTCTCCGCCGGCCCCTCCACGCGCACGCCCGTGAGCTGCGCGGTGACCCTGGCCTCCTTGATGGCCGGGTTGGTGGTGTGGATGACCACGCCCGCTTCCGCCTTGTCCCCCACGCGCACCAGCCGGGGCAGCGCCGGGAGCGCCAGGAGCGGCTTGGCCACCTGCACCTTGCTCTCGCCCACGCCGAAGCGATCCGCGTCCGTCACGGCCACGGCCATGATCCGGAAGGTGGTCAGGTTGTCCGGCAGCGTGAACTCCACCTTCGCCTGGCCCTGGTCGTCCGTCTCCACCGACTGGAACACCGCCGTCGTCTTGAAGTTGGACCGGATGCCGGAGCCCGTCGTGTCGGAGCCGCCGGAGCCGCCCGGCCGCGAGCCCTTCTCGCCGTACAGCTTGCGCAGCACCAGGTGGATGAGCGGCTCGCCGATGCGCACCGACAGGCCGCGCTCCTGGAACATCGCGTCCACCGGATCCGGCGTCTTGTAGCCCGTCAGGCGCAGCACGCCCTCGTCCACGGCCCAGAGCGTCACTTCGGACTTCGTGCCCTGGCCCGCCGCGTCCTTCACCGCGACGTTCACCGTCACCTTGTCGCGCGGACGCTTCTCCGGCGCGTCCGGCGTCAGCGCCACCGACAGGCGCTTGGACTTCTTCTCCACCCGGAGCTGCGTGTAGCCCACGCGCACCGCGGGGCGGCCCGGGTCGTCGCCGGATTCGATGCCCTTGGCCGCCTCCACGCGGCCGCGCACCAGCACCACGCCCACGTAGACGTTGGGGATGGCGCCTTCACCCAGCGGGACATCCAGCGCGGTGGCGCTGCCCTTGAGCTTCACGCGGCGCACGCTGAGCACGCCCTCGCGCTCCACCGTGAGGATGGCGTCCGCCTGCGGGTACGGGCTCTTCACCAGGACCTTCGCGGTCTCACCCACGTCATACTGCTGCTTGTCCGCCACCAGGTCGATGCGGTCCGTGTCGTTGCGCTGCCAGGACACCCAGCCGGAGCCGGTGACGTAGAGCGAGTCGCGCGTCGTCGCCTTGCGGCCCTTTGCGTCCGTGGCCACCGCCTCCATCACGTACAGGCCGGGCTCGGCGGGGGTGAACCTGCACGGCTGAGGCGTCGCCGCGCTCTTCACCGCGCACTTCGCGGCCTCCGTCTCCACGGGCTCCGTGACGGTGAACCACTGGCCGCCCTCGCCCTTCTTGCGGATGGACTTCCACTCGCGGCGCTTGATGCTCACGTCCACCGCGACGCCCTCCTGGCGCTTGCCCTCCGGCGACACGGCGACCAGCTCCAGGCCCACCTCCTTGCCCGCCTCCGCGAAGCCGGTGGAGAGCGTGCGCAGGCCCGCGTAGACGGCCGCGGGGTGCACGATGATGAGGTTGCGGTTGGCCACGCGCTGGCGGTTGACGTCCTCCACCTCCGCCTCCAGCGTGTACTCCCACGTCTTGCCGCCGGGCGCGTCCGCGGTGCCCAGCGACAGCGCCAGCTGGCCCTGCGCGTCCGTGCGGCCGTCACCGGAGCCGAACGACTCGGCGCTGTGCTCCGGCTGGTCGTCGTCCCACCACCAGGTGTTCACCCCGAAGGTGAAGGACTCGTTGCCCGGGGGCGTGAAGAAGGAGCTCTCGCGCTGCACGTTCCAGCGCACCTGCGCATCGCCCATGGCGCCGCCGAACAGGTAGCGCGCGTCCACGCTGGCGGTGAGCGGTTCGCCGGCCGCGACGTCCCGCCTGGGCACCGCCACGTCCACGCGGAACTGCGGCGCGCGGTATTCCTCCACGCGGAAGGTGCCGCCGTAGCTCAGCGTCTCGCCGCCGACCTTCAGCTGCGCGGAGACGTCGTAGAAGCCCAGGGGCATGTCCTTGCCCAGCTTGAGGTCCGCGCGGAAGGTGCCGTACTTCGTGACCGAGGCCTCCGTCTGGAAGACCTTCTCGCCGCGCGAGCTGGTCACCGTCACCTTCGCCTTCGCGTTCGCGGGCGGCGACTTGAGCACGCCCAGGCGGCGGTAGCGCGCCACGCCCTTGAGCATCACGTCGTCACCGGGGCGGTAGATGCCGCGGTCGGCGAACACGAAGCCCAGGCTGTCCGGGACGCGGCCCTCCCACGCGCTCCGCAGCGAGAACGCGCCGGGCGACATGCCGCCCTCCCACGTCGACAGCGTCACGCCGATGTCCGTGTCCTTCTGCGCGGACACCATGGCCCACGGCGTGCTCCAGGCGGACTCATTCTTGGGCTTGAGCAGCTCCGACAGGCCCGGCACCTTCGCCAGGCCGTTCGCGTCCGTCGCGCCCGTCCACTGCGAGGTGCCCGCCTGGTCCCAGAGCGTGAGCTGCGCGTCCGGCACCGGGGCGCCCGTCGCCAGCGACGTCACCCACACGATGCCGGAGGCGGCGCCCAGCTTCGCGTGCACCGCCAGGTCCGTCACCTGCCCGATGACGCGGCGCGGGTACTTCTGCTTGAGCGCCGGCGCATCGAGCTTCGCGAGGAACAGGCCCGTCTTCGCCCCGTTGAACGCCGGCCGCAGGTCGAGCGGCGAGGTGCGCTGCACGTTGCGCTCGGCCCGGGTGTCCACCGTCGTCCGGTAGGACACCGTCGACGGCCACGTGTTGCCGTTGATGAACTGCGCCAGCTCCGCGGGGGACAGCGCCCACACCTCCGCCTGCACCTCCGGGACGTTCGTCGTCGTCAGCGGAATGGAGCCGTCACCCGAGGCCTCCACCAGCGCCTCGCTCGAGCCGGAGTCGAACGAAGGCTCCACGTCCGACAGCTTCGTCTGGCCCTGGAAGGCGGGGCCCGTCTGGCCGAAGACGTCCTTGTAACCGGCGGCGACCTTGATCGTGTACGTGGTGCCGGGGCGGTAGCGGCCGGGCAGCGCCACGTAGGGGCTCTTCCGCTCTCCCCCCGACCAGGGCATCTGCGTCTGCACGCGGTCCCAGTCGATCTCCGCCTTCGGCTCCAGCGTCACCTTCCCCTTGAGCGAGTCCACGTCCAGCTCATTGGACGTGAAGAGGATGAGCGGGCCGTAGGAGCACGCCTCGTCGCCCCAGGTGAACACGCACGCGCTCGCGGACTCCACCTTGAGCGCGCCGTAGGTGGCATACGCGTAGCTCAGCGGCTCGCCCATGGGCAGCGGGCCGTCCGTGCCCGTGAGCTCACCGTCCACCACCAGGGAGAACTGCGTCCCGGTGGGCAGCTTCTGCGCGGGCTTGAGCTCGTACTTCACGCGCCGGTCCTGCGACTTGCGCTCCGGAGCGCTGCCCACCTGCACCTCCTTCACCTCAGCGAACGGCGTCGCCTTGACCAGCGTGAGCGGGATGGGTGCGCCGATCGCGGGCGCCAGGCGCGCGTGCTGCGCCAGGTCCTTCACCGCCTGGTTGAACACCAGGGTGAAGGTCTGCTCCGGCTGCAGCCAGCGGAAGTCCGCCTCCGGCTGCGCGGACTGGAGCGCGGGGCGCGGCGTCTCGAACTGGAAGGTGTACGGCTGCGCCAGCGCGGTGCCGTCCATGGCCTTGAGGCCCGCGGGCACCGTCACCGTGTACTGAGTGCCCATCTTCAGGGGGGAGGCAGGCACGAACTCCACGCTCGCGGAGCCCAGCCAGCGCCACTCGCCCTCCAGCGCCGGTTCAATCTTCGCGGGGGCCGCCAGGCCTCGCTCCGCGGCGACCGAGCCCAGGGCGATCATCGGCTTGGTGAAGGTGACGGTCGGCCGGGCGTTGCCGTAGACCTGCCCCTGCGGCCGCGCGGCCGCGATGGACAGCGGGCCCTGCGCGGCTGCGTCCTGGGCGTCGATCTTCAGCGCGGGAGGCTCGGGCAGCGGCTCGACGGCGAGGCCCGGGGACTTGGAGGACGAAGCCGGCGCGGTGCCGGTCTCCGAGGGGCCGCCCTTCGCGTCCTTGTCGCCGCGCGAACACGCGGTGGCGACGGCGAGGCAGAGGGCCAGCAGGGAGAGTCTGCGCATGGTGGGGCTCACGGAGTTCCAGGGCGGGAGCTCGTGACTGTCTCCCCCTGAAAAATGACGCAGGCACCGTACCATGGGGCATCCCGCCCTGCAGTCACTCCTGCCTCACCCGGGGAGGCGTGGCTCCCCGCCTCGGATTCCGAGCGCTTGAGAGTTCCGGACCGGGACGGGAACGCGGCCGTAGCGGGGCCGGACATCCATCACCGGGGGGCCGTCCGCGAGCACGGAGTCGGGCGCGAAGACACGGGCGATGGACACGACGCAGCCGCCCAGCAGCTTGCGCCAGCGGGACTTGGAACGGCGAAAGGATGACGCCATGGGTGCCTCCAGCCGGAACATGGAGACACCAAGGTGGAAGGGCCGCGGCGGACGGGCCATTGCACCTGTGCGCAAGGGCCCTTCGCGCACTGGACAGTGGCGGGCCCTACGCGCCGCGCAGCAGGGTGGCGCCCACGCCGAGCCCCAGCAGGAAGGCCGCGATGATGAGCAGCATCACCCAGCGCACGGCGACGCCGGTGGCGCGAGGTGCCTGCTGGCCGACAGTCGCGCGGGTGGGTGCGGATTCGTCCGGCACGAGGATGCGGACCTGGATGGCGGCGGTGCGCAGCACCTCGTCCACGTCCGTGAGGAATTTCTCGTATTCCTCCGGGGCCAGCTCCAGCGGCGCGCCGTGCTGGAACTCGTAGCGCTTCGCCACGGCCTCGAAGTTGCGCAGCACGGCCTGTCCCTTGGCCACGTCCACCCAGCCCACGACGAGCGCCGGCGCGGCGCCCTTGCGGTCCACGAGCGAGATGGCCTGACGGGCCTGCTTGCCGCCCGCGGTGCTGGGGCCTTCGGGTTCGTCCACGCGGAGGATGCGGTGCGGGGTGCGGCCGTAGATCTTGTGCTGGAGCTCCGCCTTGAGGCGCTCCGCGAGCAGCGCGGAGTGGGTGGCGAACATCGTGCGCAGCTCGGGCGTTGCCTCCGACTGGCTGGCGGCCTGCGCGGACGGAAGCGGCGCGAAGAGCACCGGCTGACTGGCCTTGCGAGGAGGCTCGGACGGAGCGCCATCCAGTTCGGCGCCACGGCCCGCGTGGATGATCTCCGGCAGCGCGAAGTCCTCTTCCCTCGCGCCGCCGTCCTTGCCGGTGCTCCGCGCGGGGCCACCGGGCCGAGCAGGGCGGACGATCTCCGGCAGGCCCTGCCCTTCCTCGCGAGCACCATTTCGACCCGGGCGGACGATCTCCGGCAGGCCCTGTCCCTCCTCGCGAGTCACGGCGCGCCCCGGACGAGCCACCTCCGGCGCGCCCTGCCCGTTCGCGCGTGCACCTCCGCGCGGCGGGCGCCCGCCCTCGCCCGCGCGCCCCCGGCCGTCCTCACGCGACGGACGCACGGCGGTCTCCGGCGCGGCGTATCCCTCGTCCTCCTCCTCCTTCCAGGGGCCCGCGTCGTCCTCTCCCCGCATCCGGGGCGGAGGCGGAGGCGTGAGCCCGTCCACGCGGGTCTCCAGGGCGGGCTCGTCGTCATCGGGCACGGGCGGCGGTGCCATCCGGGGCTCAAGGCCCGTGAGCTCAGGCACACGCGGAGCCGTGGGGGGCGCGCTCCGCTTCTGGTTGCCCCAGGTCCTGCGGCCGGGAGTTCCTGCGGCCCGGGCAGCGGCCTCCGCGGCGTCGCGCTGGGCGGAGGCCGGCACCTGGGTCTGCTCGGTCCGGACCTCTTCGGTCTCGTCCAGGTCGTCGTCGAGCGGTGCGACCCGGGTCTCGTCGATCCGATCCGGCTCGTCGTTCCTGCGGTGCCCCTTGGCCATGTGCGCGACCTCTCGCGTCAGACCATAGCGCTTCGCATGGCCTCCAGGGGCATGCACCGTGCGTCTCAGTAGCGGGGCCAGTCGGGACAGACGATCTCGATGGAGCCCCCGAGCCACGACGCATAGGCCGCGTCGTCCGCGACCGTATACGGCTTCCCATACGTCCGCTCGAAGTACTCCGCCCAGTGCGGCTGCGAGCCATCCAGGTCCGTGAAGCCGTACTCGCGCGCCAGCGTCCACGACGCGACCACGCGCCCCGCCCTGCGGTGCACGTGCGGATCCGCCGCGAGCGCCGCCACTGCGCGGCCCACGTACGCCGGCGTCTCCGACGCGATGAAGTCCGGGACGATCTTCACCGCGTCGCGCCAGTTGGACTCCTTCACCCCGAAGCCGTCCAGCATCTCCTCCGAGCGCAGGAACCCCGGCGTCACCGCCAGCGCCGTGATGTGCGTGCGGCGCAAGTCGCGCGACATCGCGAAGGCCAGCCGGATGACCGCCATCTTCGTCACGTCATACGCGACGCCGCCCCGGTAGCCGAACGAGTCCCCATCCGTCACCTCCACGATGAGGCCCCGGTCGCGCTCCAGCATCAACGGCACCACGTGCCGGCTGGTGACCAGGTGCGTGAACACGGCGCGGTCGAACATGAGGCGCGCCTTCGCGGGCGACTGCTTCCAGAACGGCAAGCCCAGCTCGTGCAGCGTCTCCCCGCCCCAGATGTCGTTGACCAGCACGTCCAGCTTCCCGGCCTCGGAGCGGATGCGCTGGCACAGCGCCTCCACCTCCTCCTCCACGCTGTGGTCCACCCGCACCGCGATGCCCTTCCCACCCAGCGCCGTCACCTGCTCCGCCGTCTCTTCAATCGTCTCCGGCCGCGACGCCCCGCTCGCCAGGTTCCCCCTCACGCTGCGCCCGGTGCAGTACACCGTGGCCCCCGCCGCCCCCAGCATCGTCGCGATTCCCCGGCCCGCGCCCCGAGTCGCTCCCGCGACCAGGGCCACCTGTCCTTCGAGTGGCTTCATGTCAGTGCTCCCCTTTCACGCGCCACCTTGCACGCCCAATCCTGACAACCCCTGTCATGATTGCCGGTCCAGGCTGCACCTCGCTTCCAGGCCGGAGGACCCATGCGCGCGGATCGCCTCGTCCACTTGTTGATGCGCCTCCAGTCCCGCCCCCGCAGCACCGTGGGCGAGCTGGCGCGCGAGCTCCAGGTCTCCAGCCGGACCGTGCACCGGGACCTGGACGCCCTCTCCACCGCGGGCGTCCCCGTCTACTCCACGCGAGGGGCCGCGGGCGGCGTGGCGCTGATGGAGGGCTGGCGCACGCAGCTCACCGGCCTCACGCGTCCGGAGCTCCAGGCCCTGGCCACGGTGGGCGCCCACGGGGCCCTGGAGGACCTGGGCCTGTCCACGCCGCTGCGCACGGGGCTGGTGAAGCTGGCGGCGGCCCTCCCCGCCCTCCAGCAACCCGCGCTGGAGCACGCGCGCCAGCGGCTCCACGTGGACGCCTCCGGCTGGTTCACCGGCCGCGAGCCCCTGCCGCACCTGGGCAAGCTGCGCGACGCCGCCTGGCAGGACCGCCGCGTGTCGCTGAGCTACCAGGACTTCGAAGGCGCCCGCTCGCGCCGGACGGTGGACCCCTACGGGCTCGTGATCAAGGCGGACCGCTGGTACCTCGTCGCCGGGACGGACAAGGGGCCGCGCGTCTTCCGGGGCGGGCGCATTGGAGACGTGCGGCTGCGGCCCGAGGGCTTCACCCGCCCGCCGGGCTTCGACCTGCCCGCGTTCTGGAAGGACTGGTGCGCGAAGTTCGCCACCGCGCGCCCGCGCTACGACGTCACCCTGGCCTGCACCCCGGAAGGCGAAGCAGCGCTGCGGAGGCTCCGTCCCCCGGCCGACAGTGAGCGCCTGGACCAGGCACCCGCGGCACGCGGCGGAGAGCGGAAGGTGACGCTGGACTTCGAGCGGGAGGCCATCGCGGTCTCCCAGCTGTGCGAAATCGGGGCGGGCGTGGAGGTGCTCGCCCCGGAACCGCTGCGCCAACGGCTGGCCGCGCTGGCGGCCTCACTGGGGGCGCTCTACGGCGGGCCCGGCCAGAAGCGGCCGGGCCGCCATGCCCGCTAGAAGTGCAGCGGGTGCCCCAGCGTGGCCTCGGCGCCCTCGTGCATGATCTCGGAGAGCGTCGGGTGCGCGTGGATGGTGTGGGCCAGCTCCTCGGTGGTGATCTCCAGCTTCATCGCGACGCAGGCCTCGGCGAGCAGCTCCGTGGCGTGCGGCCCGATGATGTGGATGCCCAGCACCTCGTCGTACTTCTTGTCGGAGACGATCTTGATGAGGCCCACCGACTCGTTGGAGATGGCCGACTTCGTGACGGCGCCGAAGGGGGCGATGCCCACCTTCACGTCGTAGCCGCGCTCCTTGGCCTTCTTCTCCGTGAGGCCCACGGACGCCACCTCGGGGTAGCAGTACGTGGCGGACGGGGTCAGGTCGTAGTTGATGGGCGCGGGGTTCTTCCCGGCGATGTGCTCCACCACCATCACGCACTCGGCGCTGGCCATGTGGGCCAGCATCGGCGTGGGGATGACGTCGCCAATGGCGTAGACGTTGGGCTCGCTGGTGCGGCACAGCGTGTCGACCTTGATGAAGCCGCGGTCCACCTGCACCGCCGTCTTGTTCAGGCCCACGTCGTCCGTGACGGGCGAGCGGCCCACCGCCGACAGGAGGATTTCGGCCTCCAGCGTCTTGGTCTCGTTGCCCACCGTCATGGTGACGCGCACGCCGTCCGCCGTGTGCTCCACCTTCTGCACCGCCGAGCCCGTGTGCACGTCGATGCCGCGGCGGCGGAAGATCTTGTCCAGCTCCTTGGAGATGTCCGCGTCCTCGATGGGGAGCAGCGCGGGCATGTACTCCACGATGGCCGTCTTGCTGCCCACGTGGTTGAACACGGAGGCGAACTCGCAGCCCACCGCGCCCGCGCCCAGGACGATGATGCTCTTGGGGATGCGGTCGATGGTCAGGATGGAGTCACTGTTCATCACCCGCTTGTGGTCCACCGCCACGTTCGGCAGGGACTTGGGCACGGAGCCCGTGGCGATGATGATGTTCTTCGTCTCCAGGGTCTGCTTGGAGCCGTCCTCCGCCGTGACCTCCACCTTGCCCTTGCCCGCGATGCGGCCGTGGCCCTTCACCACGGTGATCTTGTTCTTCTTCATCAGGAAGTCGATGCCGTTGGCGCCCTTCGTGACGACCTTGTCCTTGTGCTTCTGGGCGTTGGCCCAGTTCACGGTCGGGTTCGCCACGTCGATGCCGAAGTCGGACGACTCCTTGATGTGGTGGAAGAGCGACGCCGTCCACAGCAGCGACTTGGTGGGGATGCAGCCGCGGTGCAGACACGTGCCACCCAGGCGCTTGTCCTTTTCGATGATGGCCGTCTTCAGCCCGAGCTGGGCCGCGCGGATGGCGCCCACATAGCCGCCAGGACCCGAGCCGATGATCACCACGTCGAAAGTCTCAGCCACACACGCCTCCGGTCATTTTTGCGGATGGAACTCGCGGGCGCTGATAACCCCCGGTCCCGGTTGGAATCAAGGAGTTTGCTCGTGCGTCGCTTCCCGCTCCACACGCTTCTCTTGATGCTAGTAGCGCTGCTGGCGTTCGCGCGCCTCTATTACGTGTCGCATCAAGCCCCGCCCCCGCCGCGGGCCCCCGGGCAGGCGCCGGGCGCGACGCCGGTGAAGCTCACCCCGCCCGACCTGGGCCCCGCCGCGTGCCGCGGCCTGGACGCCGTCCTGGGGGACCTCCTCTCCTCGGACGGCGGCACCGGCGAGGATGCGGGCACGGCCTGGAGCGACGCGAGCCGCCAGCTCGGCGACTGTCTCACCCCACCCGCCGCCGCCTGCGCCAGGGGCCCGGACCTGGCCTCCCGCGAGCCCCCCTCGGAGGCGGACGGCCCGCCCCGCGCGATGCTCGCCACCCTGTGCGAGCGCTGCGCCCCCGCCAACAACCCCTGCGGCCAGGCCGTGACGCGCGCGTTGCGGGAGGCCGCCCGACGGGGGACCCCGGACCTGCCGGAGGCGCGCTGGGGCCTGGAGCGCGCGGGGCCCGCCCTGGGAACTGCCTGCCAGGAGCTCGCGCGCCTAGCCGTGGGGCCCGCCGCCGTGACGGGTGAGGTGGTGGAACCGGCGCTCCTGACGCTGCTGGAGGAACTGGCGCCCACGTGCGTGCGGACGGAACAGGTGCCCCTGTCGCTCGTGAACGCGGCGGCGGTGCAGCAGGGCCCGCGCGCGCCCCGGCTCGCGGCGCCCTACACGGCGGGCGCGGTGGAGACGCAGCCCATCCAGCCGGATCAGCAGACGGGCCCCGGGGACGCGTTCCGTGCCGTCGACCGGAACGAGCTGTCCGGGGTGAAGCTGCCCATGGCGGACGCGGGCTCGGGCCCAGGCTCGGACGGTACGCTGCGGCTCGCATACGCGCCGGCGCTCAAGGTCGCGGTGTCCTTCCAGGTCCAGGCCACGGGGCCGGGCTCGCTGCGGGCGCACATCCGCGCTCCCGACGGCGTGGGGCACGCGGAGCCGGACGGCAAGGGCTTCTTCGTGGATCCCACCGTGTGCCGCTTCCAGGGCACGGGCCGGTGGGAGATCTGCAAGCCCGCGGTCCCCCTGCTCGACGTGGACGCGGTGAGCGTCCTACCGGAGCGGCCGGGGGTGGAGCTGAAGGAGCTGGAGATCAACGGCGCCCGGTAGCTCGGGCGCCACGACGCACGCGGCGTCGGAGGGCTTCCGACGTCGCCCGCGTGGGTCTCAGGCGATGAGGCCGCGCTCGCGCGCCTGGCGGAAGATGGGCGCCGCGTCCTTCTTCAGGGCGGTGGAGACGTCCTTCACGATGGCGTCCGCCGACTTGGCGACCGACAGGTAGTTGTCGAACGTGCGCGTGAGGATGAGCACGCCCGAGATGATGACGCGCTGGAGGTTGTGCTGCAGGTCCGTGCCCTCGTACACGAGCCAGGACTGCTCACAGTAGCGGCGGCCCTCGGCCACCATCTGGTTCAGGTGCGCGCGCTCGGTCGCGTCGGGAACCTTCGCCTTCGGGCTGATGGACGCGATGTAGAGCACGTTCTGTCCCAGCCGCTGCGTCGCGTCCTCCATCTGCGCCATGATGGCCTGGACGTCGTCCTTCGTCGGCGGGTTGTGCCAGCGCGAGAACAGGACGCGGTCGATGAGTTCGGATTGGTACGTGGCAGACACGAAGCCTCCGGGATGCGAACGCTGATGACGACGGGGCCGCTTCGTCGGGCACGGCCCGTGTCGCAGGCTGGAATCTGTACCAGGATCACAGAGGCGGTTGAAGAGTAGCGGACACACGCCTGCACCTTTGGCGTGGCTGTGTGCCAGCCACGCTGTGAGGATGCAGTGGGATTGGACAACTGCACCTGGGTCGCACCTGACACGCCCGGGTATCCTGGGAGTTCAGGGCACCTTCGGCCGGGCGCGGGCGGCGAGGACGGCCTTCACCTCATCCAGCGTCACCCCCAGCGGACGCACCGCGACGAGCACGTGGAACAGCACGTCGGCGGCCTCCTCGACGGCGCGGTGCCGGTCCGCGTCCGCGAGGGCGGTGACGAGCTCCGCGGCCTCCTCTCCCAGCTTCTTCAGGCGCAGGTTGCGGTCCTCCAGCAGGCGCCGCGTGTGGCTGGGCTTCGCGCCTTCCGGATGGGGACCCGCCGCGCGGGCGGCGATCGTCGCGTCCAACCGCGCGAGCGCGTCCCAGCGGCCTTCGCCGAAGCAGGTCTCCTCGCCGGTGTGGCACGCGGCGCCGGCCTTGCGCACGCGCGCGAGCACCGCGTCGCCGTCGCAGTCCGCGGTGAGGGTGACGACGCGCTGGGTGTTTCCGCTGGTGGCGCCCTTGTGCCAGAGGCCGCGGGTGCGGGAGCGGTAGTGCATCTCACCGGTGGCGAGCGTGCGCTCCAGCGCCTCGCGGTCGGCGTGCGCCACCATGAGGACGTCGCCGGTGCTCGCGTCCTGCGTCACCACCGTCACCAGCCCTTGCCCCTTGTCGAAGTTCAGCCCGGAGAGGTCCAGCGTCATGGCTGGACTCCCGGGCGCAGCACCTCGCGCACGCGCTCGGCCAGCGCCGCGTTGGTCGCGATGCCGTCTCCGCCGAACGCGGTGCGAGCACCCTTCCAGTCGGTGAATACGCCGCCGGCCTCCTCGATGATGGGCTGCAGGGCCGCCGCGTCCCAGGGCGACAGGCCTTCATCCACCATGACCTCCGCGCGGCCGGTGGCGACGAGGAGATAGCCGTAGCAGTCGCCCCACGTGCGGGAGACGGACGCCTGCCGGGACAGCTCGCGCCAGGCCGCGCCCTTGGCGGGGTTCTGGAGGAAGCGCTCGTCGGTGACGAGCACCACGGACCGGGCCAGCGAGTCCTGATCCGACACGCGCGCCGCGGATCCGTTCCAGAAGCAGCCCAGGCCCGGGGACGCGACGAGCAGCTCGTTCACGGCCGGGAAGTAGGCCGCGCCCGCGAGGATGGTCTCCCCTTCCGCCACCGCGACCAGCGTGCCCCACAGCGGCACGCCGCGGATGAAGGTCTTCGTGCCGTCGATGGGGTCCAATATCCACCGGCGCTTCGCGCCCGGACGCGACTCGCCGAACTCCTCGCCCAGGATGCCGTCCTGGGGGAAGCGCGCCTCCAGCCACTCGCGGGCCGTCCATTCGGCGGTGCGGTCCGCCACCGTCACGGGGGTTCCATCGCTCTTGGTGTCCACGGCGATGCCGCGCCGGAAGAAATCCAGCGCCACGTCACCGGCCTTGCGCGCCACGTCGGCGGCGGCCTCCATCAAGTCTCGCGGGTCGGCGTTCATGTCGTGCTCCGGACGGCGATGCCGTGGTCGTTCAACAGGGACTTCAAGGCGCCCACCGTGGTGAGGCCGTCGTGGAGGATACCGGCGACGAGTGCCGCATCCGCCGCGCCGAGCGTCAACGCATCACTCACGTGCTCCGCGCGGCCCGCGCCCCCGGAGGCGATGACGGGGACCTCCACCGCCTCCGCCACCGCCCGGGTGAGCTCCAGGTCATAGCCCGTGCGAGCCCCATCGCGGTCGATGCTGGTGAGCAGCACCTCGCCCGCGCCGCGCCGGACGCACTCCTTCGCCCAGGCCACGGCGTCCAGGTCGGTGGGCCGCCTTCCGCCGTGCGTATAGACGCGGTAGCGGTCACCCTCCCGCTTCGCGTCGATGCTGGCCACGACGCACTGGGCGCCGAAGCGCTCCGCGCAGCCGGTGAGCAGCGCGGGCGTGGCGACGGCGGCGGAGTTGATGCTCACCTTGTCCGCGCCGGCTCGCAGCGCGCGTCCCACGTCGTCCACGGTGCGCACGCCCCCGCCTACCGTGAGCGGGATGAAGAGGCGCTCCGCGGTGCGCTGGACCAGGTCCCACAGCGTCTGCCGCTCCTCGGCGCTCGCGGAGATGTCCAGGAAGGTCACCTCGTCCGCGCCGGCTTCTTCGTAGCGCCGGGCCAGCTCCACCGGGTCGCCCACGTCGCGCAGGCCCTCGAACTGGACGCCCTTCACCACGCGGCCGCCCTTCACGTCCAGGCAGACGATGATCCGTCGGCGGAGCATCACTTCACCTCCAGGGAGACGCTGCCCTTCATGCTGAAGACGACGCCGGAGTCCACCATCGCGTCGCGCAGCGCGAGCCCCAGCGCCTTGAAGGCCGCCTCGGTGAGGTGGTGGCTGTCGCGGCCGCGCAGCACGCGCAGGTGGAGCGAGATGCGCGCGTGCTCGCAGAAGGACCGCATCCAGTGCTCATAGAGGCGGCTCTTCAACGGGCCCCGGTAGTAGAAGCGCCCGCCCGCGTCGAGACACGCCTGCACCAGGGCATCGTCCATGGGCAGGGTGCGCTCGCCGTAGCGCGCGGCGGTGGCGGGGATGACGCGCTGGACGGCGGTGCCCAGGGTGATGGCCACGTCCTCCATCAGGTGGTGGCGCAGGTCGCCGCGAGCCCGCAGGGTCAGGTCCAGGCCCGCGTAGCGCGCGAAGGTGGCGAGCATGTGGTCGAAGAACTTGAGGCCCGTGTCCACGCGGGCCACGCCCGTCCCACGCGCCAGCTCCACCGTGACCTGGGTCTCCTTCGTTTCGCGGACCACCGTCGTGACGGTGCTCATGACGTGAACTCCCTCGCGACCGAGCGCGCATCCAACCGACCTGTGTAGAGCGCCATGCCCACGACGGCTCCAGCGGCCCCCACCTTCGACAGCGCGCGGAGGTCCTCCAGCGTCGTCACGCCACCGGAGGCGTAGAGCCGGTGCGGGCTCGAACGGGCGACCTCCTCCATCAAGGGCAGGTCCACGCCGCCCAGCTGTCCCTCCTTGTGCACCGCCGTGACGAGCAGTCCGCCCAGGGGCAGGGGCTCCAGCGAGGACAGCACGTCGCGGATGTCGCGCGAGCTGCCGGACGTCCAACCGCGCGTCACGACCTCGCGGCCCCTCACGTCCGCGGCGACCACCACGCGGCCCGGGAAGCGCTCGGAGACCTCCGTGAGCCAGGCGAGGTCCTCGATGGCGCGGGTCCCCACGACGACCGAGGACGCTCCGCCCGCGAGCACCGCCTCCACGCGCGACGCATCGCGAACACCGCCGCCCACCGTGAAGGTGAGGCCCGGGGCATGCGATACCAGCCGCTCCACCACGCCCGCGTTGGAGCCCTTGCCCAGCGCCGCGTCCAGGTCCACGACATGGAACGTGCGGAAGCCCAGCGTGAGCCACTGCTTCAAGGCGTCCAGTGGATCCTTCACGCGCACGCGCTCCGCTTCATAGGAACCTCCCACGAGCTGCACGCAGGCCCCCTCCCGCAGGTCGATGGCCGGGATGGCAATCACGGGGACACCTCCTGGAGGAACGCCTGCACGAAGCGCACGCCCGCGAGGGAGGACTTCTCCGGGTGGAACTGCACGCCCAGCACGTTGCCTCGCCGCACGGAGGCGGGGAACCGGTCGCCCTCGTGGGTGGTCCAGCCCACCACTTCTCGCGCATCCACGGCACGGCAGACAAAGCTGTGCGCGTAGTACACGGTGGACAACCGGGCGGACTGGAGCGCCCGGTCCTCGTCCACGTCGTTCCAGCCAATCTGCGGCACATGCCGCGCGGCCAGCCGGGTCACCCGGCCCGCGAAGTAGCCGAGTCCCTGCCCTGCCCCCTCATCGCTCTCCTCGAAGAGCAGCTGCATGCCCAGGCAGATGCCCAGGCACGGCAGGCCTTCATCCAATGCCCTGCGCATCGCCTCGCGCCCCGGATCGAGCCGCGCCGCCGCCGCGCCGAACGCCCCCACGCCGGGCAGCACGAGGACGTCGGTCTCCAGCGCGCGCAGTGGCTCCTCCTGCACGCGCACGTCCGCGCCGGGCGTGGTGGCCAGTGCCTTGGTCAGCGAGTGCAGATTGCCCGCGCCGTAGTCGAACAGGGTCACCCGCATCACAGCACCTCCTTCAGGGCCTTCAGCGCCGAAGCCATCAAGGGCCAGGGGCCGCAGCCGATGCGCAGCGCATCGCCCACGCCCGTGAGCCCTTCGAACACCCGCACGTTCACGTTGCGCTCCCGCAGCGCCTCCCCCACCCACCGGGCATCGGGCACGGGGACGAGGAGGAAGTTCCCTTCCGATGGCAGCGGCTCCAGCCCCAGTGCCCTCAAGGCGCCACGCAGCCGCTCGCGGTTCTCCACCGCCTCCGCCGCGCAGGCCTCCATCCAGGGCACGTCATCCGTGAGCGCGGACACGGCCAGGGCTTCACCCAGCACCGTGTGTTTGTAGGGGCCTCGGGCCTTCTCCACCTCCGCGACCAGCGACGGTGCCCCGACGCCCCACCCCACCCGCACGCCCGCGAGCCCGAACGCCTTGGACAGCGTGCGCGTCACCAGGACGTTGGGCCGCGTCCGCGCCAGGTCGAGGAAGTCTCCGTCCCGCGCGAACTCCACATAGGCCTGATCAATGACCACCACGCCCGGGGCCTCATCGACCAGCCGCTCCAGCGCCGAGCGCGAGGCCACGGTGCCCGTCGGATTGTTCGGCGTGCACACGTAGAAGAGCTTCGCGCCCGTGGCGAGCAGGCCCTCCACATCCACGTCATGGTCTGACCGAAGCGGCACGGGCACCGGCTTGAGCGCGCTCAACCGGGCAAACATGGGGACCATCACGAACGTGGGATCCGGAAAGGCCACGACATCCCCAGGCTCCAGGAAGGCCCGCAGCGCGCAGTCGATGACGTCGTCGGATCCGCAGCCTGTCGTCACGTTCTCCACCGCGACGCCCGCGTAGGCGGCCACGGCGCGCTTCAGGTCCGGCGCATAGCTGGCGGGATAGCGGGCCAACCTCAGGAGGCCCTCCTCGCGCAGCACGCGTTCCGCGGACGGAGGCGCGCCAAAGAGGTTGGTGTTGTCACCCAGGTCCACCCGGCACGGCTTCTTCGCCGGGGAGTACAGGGGGATGTCCCGATACGTGTCGCGAAACGGAATCACGGCATCCTCCAGGCCCGGGCCGCGGCCGCGTGGGCGAAGAGGCCCTCGCTGTCCGCCAGCGTTCCCACGTCGTCCGCCATCGCCGCCGCTGCTTCCGGTGTCACGCGTTGCCACGTGGTCCACCGGTAGAAGTCCAAGACGCTCAGCCCCGAGTACGCCCGGGCCAGTCCCGCCGTGGGCAGCACGTGGTTCGCGCCGGTGAGGTAGTCCCCGAAGGCCACCGACGCGCGCTGTCCCACGAACACCGTGCCCGCGTTGCGGACCCGCGCCAGGTCCTCCGAGGGCCGCGCCGTCGCGAGCAACAGGTGCTCCGGCGCGAAGTCCGACACGAAGGGCCACGCCTCCTCCAGCGAGTCGATGCGCAACACCGCGCCCCGGCTCCCCAGCGCCGTCAGGACGATGTCGCCGCGCCGAGCGACGCGGGCCTGCTGCTCCACCGCGTCCCGCACCGCCAGCGCCAGCGAAGCCCCCACCACCAGCGCCACGCAGCACGCCTCCGGGTCGTGCTCCGCCTGGGCCAGCAATTCGCGCGCGACGGCCTCCGGACGGGCGCTCGCGTCGGCGACCACGAGGATCTCGCTCGGGCCCGCGGGCGCGTCGATGGCGACGGCGTCCACCACCTGGAGCTTCGCGGCCGCGACGTACGCATTGCCTGGTCCAACGATGCGGTCCACGCGCGGAACGCTCTGGGTGCCATAGGCCAGCGCGGCCACCGCGCCCGCGCCCCCCAAGGCGAACACCCGGTCCGCGTCCGCGAGCGCCGCCGCCGCGAGCACGCCCGCGCTCGGCAGGCCGTCCGGTCCCGGCGGTGAGCAGACGATGACCTCGCCCACGCCCGCGACCTTCGCGGGGACCACGCCCATGAGCACGCTGCTGGGGTACACCGCCCGGCCGCCGGGGGCGTATACGCCGACACGGCTCAGCGGGTCCGGCCGGCGGCCCACGATGACGCCGGGCTCCGTCTCCACCTCGAGGGCCTGGGGCCGCTGCGCCGCGTGTGCCCGAGCGATGTTGCGCGCCGCGCGGGTCAGCGCCTCACGCACCTCGGAGGGAATCGACCCCAGCGCCGCGCTCCACCGGGCGCGAGGAACCTCCAGCGCCGTCAACTCCACGCGGTCGAACTCCCGAGCGAAGTCGAAGAGGGCCCGGTCGCCTTCCGTCCGGACGCGGGCAATCAGCGTCTGGACGCGTGAAGCGACGAGCGCATCCGACTCTCCCGTGCGCGCCAGCAACCGCCGCCGCGCTTCGGGCTCCAGCGCGGACAGCGCGCCCTGATACTTGAGGACCGATGCGCTCATGCCATCAACCTCTCGATGCGCGTGACGAGGATGCCCTGCCCGCCCAGCGCCTTCAGCGCGTTGACCGTGCGGTAGAGGTTCCGCGACGAGACCACCGCGTGCACCGCGACGAAGTGGCCCCCGTTCATCACGTCCACCACCGTGGGGCCGTTGAGGCCGGGCAGCACCTCGCGCACCTGCGCCAGGGACGTCTTCGGGACGTTGGCCATCAGGTAGCGCCGCCCGCGCGCGGCCAGCACCGACCCCAGCGCCTGCGTCAGCTCCTCCAGCGCCCGGCGCGCCTCCACGCCGTTGCGCGGATACGCGACCAGCCGGGCGCTGGACTCCAGCACGGTGGCCACCTCTCGCAAGCCATTCATCTTCAGCGTGGAGCCCGTGGACGTGAGGTCCACCACGATGTCCGCGATGCCCAGGTGCGGGGCGATCTCCGCCGCGCCGCTCACCGGCACCACCGTCACCTTCTGCCCGCGCTGCTGGAAGAAGGTCTGCGTCAGCCTCGGAAAGCACGAGGCGACCCGCATCCCGTCCTTCACGTCCTCCGCGCGGGAGATGCCACTGTCGTCGCGCGCGGCCACCACCAGCCGGCAGCGGCCGAACTCCAGGTCCATCAGCGACTCCAGCTCGCGCCCGGCCTCGTTCACCAGGTCCCACCCGGTGACGCCCGCGTGCGCGGCACCGTCCGCGACGAACTCCGGGATGTCCTGGGCGCGGACGAAGATGGCCTCGAACTCGCCGCCCAGCGACGCGGTGAGGGCGCGCTCTCCTCGCGCGCGCACCTCCAGGCCCGCGTCGTTGAACAGCTCGCGCACTTCCTCGGACAGACGTCCTTTGTTGGGCAGGGCAATCTTCAACATGGAGGGGCTCGGGGGGCGGCGGGGGCGGAAACGAAAAAAGGCCCGTCCTGGGGGGACGGGCCTTCGGTCACTGCGGCATCTGCCGGGAGTGGGTGCGTTCTAGTGCGTCACCCAGGCATGCGCGCGGCGAACGGTCCCGTCATGGGCCGGCCGATGATGCGCATGGTGGTGATGCATGGACGTGAAACGCACGGTCCTAGCGTTAACGACCGGAGGCCCCAGCGTCAAGTCACCCCAGGTCATTGCCTGTCTTGACGCTTGCAAACCCGTGCTCGCTTGAGCACAAGCGCCGCATGGCAACCTCCGACGTCCTCGTGGTGGGCGGTGGCGTGATGGGCTGTGGCATCGCGCTGAGACTCCGTCAGGCCGGCGCGCGCGTGACGGTGCTGGAACGCTCCATCCCCGGCGCCGAGGCCTCCAGCGCCGCGGGCGGCATCCTCGCGCCCCAGTGGGAGGCGGACGGCCCCGGCCCCTTCTTCGAGCTGTGCCTGCGAAGCCGCGCCCTCTACGGAGGCTTCGCCGCGGAGCTGCGTGAACTGTCCGGCGTGGACATCGCGTACCGGCCGTGCGGCCTCTTGCGCGTCGCGTTCGACGAAGCGGACCTCCACCACGTGGAGTCCACCGTGGGCTGGCAGCACGGCATGGGGCTGCGCGCGGAGCTTCTGGACGGCAAGGCCGCGCGCGAGCTGGAGCCGCACCTGTCCCCCGCCGCCGTGGGCGCCGCGCACTTCCCGGATGATCATCAGGTGGACAACCGGCTCCTCGTGCGCGCGCTCACCATGGCCGCCGCGCGCGTGGGCACGGTGTTCAAGAGCGGCTACGTGCGCGGCGTGGTGCACGAGCACGGCCGCGCGGTGGGCGTGGACCTGGACGGCGAGGTGCTGCGCGCGGACGCCGTGGTGCTGGCCGCGGGCTCGTGGTCGTCCCTGGTCCAGGGGGCGGGCGTGTCGGCGCAGGCGGTGCGCCCGGCGCGTGGACAGATGGTCCAGTTGCAGACGCGGCTGCCCCTCGTGGAGCGGGTGGTGACGTCCGCGAAGGGCTACCTGGTGCCGCGCGCGGACGGGCGGATCATCGCCGGGAGCACCATGGAGCATGTGGGCTTCGACAAGCAGGTGACGGCGGCGGGCCTGGCGCGGATCCTCGACATGGCCCTGGAGCTGTGCCCGGACCTGGCCAACGCCCCCATCACGGAGACCTGGGCCGGGTTCCGTCCCTGGACCGAGGACGCCCTGCCGTACATCGGGGAGGGCCCCTCGCCCGGCCTCTTCCTGGCCACCGGGCACTTCCGCAACGGCATCCTCCTGGCGCCCATCACCGCGAAGCTCGTCGCGCAGGCCGTGCTGGGGGAGAAGCCCTCGGTGGACCTCGCCCCCTTCCGGTACGACCGGGGGACGAAGGCGCGAGCCTGATGCGGGGCGCCTGCCCGCCCTACTCCGAGGGGCGGGGAATGCTCCGAGGACCGGGGACGTTCACTCCGGAGCCAGGGCTCGCACCCCACCCTGGATGGCAGGGAGGCGAGGGGGTGATGATTTCTCGCACTCGTTCGCCTTTAATCCCTGGAAACCTCTAGAATCTTCCGCCGTGGAAGCCATCCCCCCCGCACCGCCCAGAATCCTGATCGTCGACGACGACGATTCCGTCCGCGACGTCATCTCCGTGCTCCTCCGCGAGGAGGGCTACAACTGCGTCGTGGCCAACGGCGCCGAGATGGCGCTCGACGTGGCGGGTGAAGAAGAGACGCCGCTCGTCATCAGCGACATGAAGATGCCGGGCCGCGACGGACTCTGGCTGCTGGAGAACCTGCGCGAGCGGCTGCCGGACACGTCGGTCATCATGCTCACCGGCTACGGCGACACCGAGTCCGCCGTGGACTGTCTGCGCCGGGGCGCGGTGGACTACCTGCTCAAGCCACCCAAGCTCACCGACCTCATCCGGGCGATTGAACGCGCGCTCGCCAAGCGCCGCATCGAGATGGCGCGCAAGCGCTATCAGAAGAAGCTCGAGGGCAAGGTGCGCGACCGCACCGCCGAGCTTCGCAGCGCGCTGCACAACATCGCGAACACGTACCAGAACACGCTGCTGGCGCTGGTGGCGGCCCTGGACGCGCGCGAGCACGAGACGAGCGACCACTCCCAGCGCGTGGTCAGCTACACCACCGCCATCGCCACCCGCATGGGCATCCGCGGCAAGGAGATGGAGGAGATCGGCCGCGGGGCGCTCCTGCACGACATCGGGAAGATCGGCGTGCCGGACGCGGTGCTGCTCAAGCCCGGCAAGCTCACCCCCGACGAGTGGCTGGAGATGCGGCGTCATCCGGAGATCGGCTTCCAGATGATCCAGAACATCCCCTTCCTCAACACGCCGGCGGAGATCGTCCTGTCGCACCAGGAGCGCTACGACGGCGCGGGCTACCCCCGCAACCTCCAGCGCCATGAGATCCACATCGGCGCGCGCATCTTCGCGGTGGCGGACACGCTGGACGCGATGACGAGCGACCGGCCGTACCGCAAGGGCACGACGTTCGCCAACGCCATCCAGGAGATCAAACGCTGCGCCAACACGCAGTTCGATCCGGACGTCGTGAAGGCGTTCCTGGACATTGGCGAGGAGGGCCTCATCCGCATCAAGAAGGAGATGGCGGAGAAGAAGCTCAACCCGATGCAGGCCGCGGCGGACGCCGCCGAGTCCGAGGCGGAGCTCGCGCGGCTCACCGACCTGGACGACGAGCCGGACTCCCCGCCGGTGGGGCCGAGCGCCACGCCGATTGGCGCCCCTCCCGTCGCCGTCCGTTCAGCGTCCGGCAGCGAAGGCTGAACCTGTCTCCGGGAAGCGGTGCCTTTCCGCGCGGGGGTTGCTATCCATGGGGACTGAAGGCCCTGTGATGACCGCTCCCCTGCCCGCTTCCAATCCGCTCGCCCCGCCGCTGTGTGACGCGCAGGGGCGGCGCATGACGTACCTGCGGCTGAGCATCACGGACCGCTGCAACTTCCGCTGCACGTACTGCTCACCGGCGTCGTGGGGCGGGAAGAAGGACCTGCTCGACGCGGGTGAGTTCGAGCGCATCGTCTCCGTTTTCGCGCGCATGGGCATCCGCCGCGTGCGGCTGACGGGCGGCGAGCCGCTCGCCCGGCCGGACATCCTGGACATCGCCCGGCGCATCGCCGCGGTGTCGGGCGTGGAGCACCTGGCCATCACAACCAACGCGAGCCGCCTGGAGCCGCTGGCCGTGCCGCTGCGCGACGCGGGCGTCACCCAGCTCAACCTGAGCCTGGACACGCTGTCCGAGGACGTCTTCCGGCGCATCTCCAAGCAGGGAGACTTCGCGGCGGTGCTGCGCGGCATCGACGCGGCCGCGGGCGCGGGCTTCCAGTCGCTGAAGCTCAACGTCGTGGTGATGCGCGGCATCAACGACGCGGAGGTGCCACAGCTGGTGACGTACGCGCACGCGCGCGGCATCACCCCGCGCTTCATCGAGCTGATGCCGTTTGGCCAGGGCACGCCGGTGCCCACGGCGGAGCTCCTGGAGCGCCTGTCGGCCGCGGGCCGCGTCCTCACGGAGGAGCCGCCGGAGGACAGCGCCTCGCCCACGTCCGGACCGGCGCGCTACTGGCGCACGGACACCGGGCGCGTGGGGTTCATCTCCCCGCTGACGCAGAACTTCTGCGGCGGCTGCAACCGGGTGCGGGTGGCGTCCAACGGGGACTTGCGCAGTTGCCTGGGCGGCCGGGCGCAGGCGCCGCTGCACCAGCTCATCCGGGGCGGCGCGACGGACGTGGAGCTGGCCCTGGCCGTGCGTCGCGCGCTGGGAGAGAAGCCGGAGGGGCACCGCTTCACGGAGGCCGGAAACGGCGCCACGCTCCTGCCCATGATGGGCATTGGCGGCTGAGGGCTACTTCACCAGCCGCAGGTTCACGGGGTAGCGGTAGATCTGGCCCTCGTTCGCCTTGAGGCCGCCGATGACGCTGAACACCAGCGACGCCAGCGCGACGACGGGCACCAGGATGAATCCCACGCCCACGCAGATCAGGATGCCGGAGACGAACATCGCGATGAGCGTGGTGATCTGGAAGTTGAGCGACTCCACCGCGTTGGCACGGATGAAGGACGAGTCCTTGCCCTTGGCCAGCATCAGGAACAGCGGCACCGCCCAGCCCAGGAAACCCGCGCCCACCACGAGGCCCGCGATGGAGCCCAGATGGGCCAACATCCCCATCGTCTTCTCGTCCTGCGTCGCCGTGGGCGAGCCGGTGATGAACGAGCCGAACTGCTGATCCTCACGCTGCTGGGGGTCCGTGTCCATGAGAGCCCTTCCTCGATTCAGGCGGGCGCGACGGGTGCGCCCGGATGGAGCGCACCATGGCATGGCGTGTCGGTCCCTGTCATCCAGTGGACAGGGACCTCACCAGGAGGCCCCCGCCCGCCGGGTGGCTTCAGCGGTACAGCGCGTGCCCCGCCTTCTTGAATTCCTCGCTCTTCTCCTTCATCCCCTGCTCCAGGGCCTGGGCCTCGTCGACGCCGACCTTGTCCGCGTAGTCGCGCACGTCCTGGGTGATCTTCATGGAGCAGAAGTGCGGGCCGCACATGGAGCAGAAGTGCGCGACCTTGGCGCCTTCCGCGGGGAGCGTCTCGTCGTGGAAGGCGCGGGCGCGCTCGGGGTCCAGGGACAGGTTGAACTGATCCTCCCAGCGGAACTCGAAGCGCGCCTTGGACAGGGCGTTGTCGCGAGCCTGGGCGCCGGGGTGTCCCTTGGCGAGGTCCGCGGCGTGGGCGGCGATCTTGTAGGTGATGACGCCCTCCTTCACGTCATCGCGGTCGGGCAGGCCCAGGTGCTCCTTGGGTGTCACGTAGCAGAGCATCGCCGTGCCGAACCAGCCGATCATCGCGGCGCCAATGCCGCTGGTGAAGTGGTCGTAGCCGGGCGCGATGTCCGTGGTGAGGGGCCCCAGCGTGTAGAACGGCGCCTCGTGGCACACGGCGAGCTGCTTCGTCATGTTCTCCTGGATGAGGTGCATGGGGACGTGGCCGGGGCCTTCGATCATCACCTGCACGTCGTGCTTCCAGGCGATCTTCGTGAGCTCACCCAGCGTCTCCAGCTCGCCGAACTGGGCGGCGTCGTTGGCGTCGGCGATGGAGCCGGGGCGCAGGCCGTCACCCAGGCTGAAGCTGACGTCGTACGCCTTCATGATCTCGCAGATCTCTTCGAAGTGCGTGTAGAGGAAGTTCTCCTGGTGGTGGGCGAGGCACCACTTGGCGAGGATGGAGCCGCCGCGGCTGACGATGCCGGTGAGGCGCTTCGCGGTGAGCGGGACGTACTGGAGGCGCACGCCGGCGTGGATGGTGAAGTAGTCCACGCCCTGCTCGGCCTGCTCGATGAGCGTGTCGCGGAAGATGTCCCAGGTGAGCTCCTCGGCCTTGCCGCCGACCTTCTCCAGCGCCTGGTAGATGGGCACGGTGCCGATGGGCACGGGCGCGTTGCGGAGGATCCACTCGCGCGTCTCGTGGATGTTGCGGCCGGTGGACAGGTCCATGACGGTGTCCGCGCCCCAGCGGATGGACCAGACCATCTTCTCCACCTCTTCTTCGATGGAGGACGTGACGGCGGAGTTGCCGATGTTGGCGTTGATCTTCACCAGGAAGTTGCGGCCGATGATCATCGGCTCCAGCTCCGGGTGGTTGATGTTCGCGGGGATGATGGCGCGGCCGCGGGCGATTTCATCGCGCACGAACTCCGGGGTGATGACCCGCGGAATCGCGGCGCCCCAGGAGTGGCCGGGGTGCTGGGCGGCGAGTGAAGCGTCGAGCTTCTGGTTCTCGCGCACGGCGACGTACTCCATCTCCGGCGTGATGATGCCCTTGCGGGCGTAGTGCATCTGGCTGACGTTGTGGCCGGCCTTCGCGACGCGGGGCTTGCGGATGTGGCTGAAGCGCAGGCCGTTGAGGCGAGGGTCGGCTTCGCGGGCGCGGCCGTACTCGGACGTGATGCCGGCCAGTTCGTCGGTGTCGTTGCGGGCGCGGATCCAGTTCTCACGGACGGCGGGCAGGCCGCGGCGCAGGTCGATGTCGGCGTTGGGGTCCGTGTAGGGGCCGCTGGAGTCGTAGACGTGGACGGGGGGATTGGGGGTTTCGGGGCCGGAGTGGCCGTGGTGGCGCGTGGGGGTCTGCGCGATTTCGCGCAGGGGGACGCGGAGGTCGGGGTGCAGGGACCCGGACACATAGACCTTGCGAGAGGCAGGAAGCGGGCCGCGGCTGATTCCCTCCAGCACCTTCCCATCGACCTTGAGGCTCTTGGACGCTCCACTCATCGGACATCTCCTCGTGAGAACGGACGGGAGACGGGACGGGAGCATGGAGCGCCCACACCGCTTCCCTCCGCCGGTGCTAACCGGTTCAGGTTCAAAGGGATCGGACGCGGCCACACGTCCATCTCAGCCCCCTTCCGGAGGCGCCCCTAGCGACTGCGCAGCGATGTAGCGCAGGGGGAGGCGCGCATCAACCCGGCCGGAAGTGCGCCCGGGTCCAGTGGACGCACCGCGGCACCGTGGGGAGGGGCGCAGCCGCCAGGGAGGCGTAGAGTCCTCTCAATGCGTGCAAGTGCCAACAGCCACCCACTCCTTCGAAGCCTGTATGCGCCGACGATGGGCGCGCTCTGCATTCTTCTGTTCGCGATGCCTGCGCATGGCCAGGGCCTCTGGCTGACCGAGCACTTCGCCAACCAGTGCGACTACGAACTGGCATTGTCGAGTTGGTCCATGGCGCCGGCCGATCAGCAAGCGTCGTTTGACGGCCGGCTCCTCAGGGCAAGAATCCTGATTCAGCTCGATCTTGGCGCGAACGCGGTTTCCGAGCTCTCGACGCTGCGGGCGGAAGCTCCGGAGAAGCGCATAGCGGAAATCCTGCTGGCGCTCGGGCTGGCGCAGAGCTCGGCTCGGGTGTTTCAGGCCGCCGAGGCCACGCTGCGCGCGGCTCGCGAAAAAGGGGCCGATCGCGAACTGGTGGATGCCGCGATCGCGGAGGTGTGGCTTTCCAGTGGTCGGAAGATTGAGGCGGAAGCATTGCTACGCCAGGTCCTGCGCCGAGCTCCCGACCTGGCCGGCCCCATGATCAACCTCGCCATGATCAGGGCTGTCGAAGGAAACGTCACGGAGGCTGCCGCGTTGATTCGAATGGCTTGGCAGCTGGGCTACCGGAATCCCAAGGAACTTCGCAAAGCACCCGAGTTTGAACGCGTGCGTGCGCTCGGTCTGCTCAACGACCTGATCACCGAACCGCTCGGGCGTTGTCACATCTTCTGAACCAGCCGAAACCCGCCCGAACGAACATGGACACCAGAGTCCTACCCACTGAACGACAGTGCCTTGTCACGGGCTTCACGGCGCTTTGGCTATCCACGGCGTCGTACCTGTTCTTCCTGCTCCGGTACGCCGCTGGTGCCCGACCGGGCCTCGGCCTGTGGGCGACTCTTGCCTTCCTGCTGCTCGGGGTGGCCACGCTCTGCGCTGGCTACGCAGCGGTGCGCCACCGCTCCAATCCAGCGCTCGGCCTGCTCTTTGGATGCGGAATCGCATGGGCGGTGTTCGTCTTCTTCAGCGCGTCCTGACTTCGATCGCTGTCCGTGACCGCCACGGATGACACGTCGACACCGCCTCCTGACACGTCAAACACAGACTCTGACGCGTCAAGAAAATCTAGAATTACAGCTTTAGCCACGAGAGGGTTTGCCGTAGATTGTGGGCTCCCTCAACAGGAGTTCGCATGCAACACCACTCAATCCGGAAGGCACCGGCTCACGGACTCGTGGGTCGTCGCTCGCTCGCGATGTTCGGAGCGCTGGCGATGCTGACGTCCTGCGCGACGAAGGGCCCCGTTGCTCCGGTGGTCGACGACACCACCCTCTTCGTTGGCAAGATCATCACCCTCGACGACAAGGGAACCATTGCCGAAGCCGTCACCGTGGACCGCCACGGCCGGATCTTGAAGGTCGGGACCGAAAAGGACCTCAGCGCGGGGCTCGGCGTGGGCTCCAAGCGCGTCGAGTTGGAGGCCGGCCAGGTCCTCCTGCCCGGGTTCATCGATCCTCACCTTCACGTGCTGCCGACGCTCCTCCAGAGCGTGCTGGGGACCCACAACCTGGCGCCCTGCCTTCCTCCTCCCTACAACCTTTCCACGCCCGAGGAGTGCATGCAGCATCAGGATCTGCTGAGCGCGCTCTCCTCCATGAACGTTGCGCCCGCGACGCCGGAGACGGCCACCCAGTTCGTCCTTGGGATGAACCTGGATCCGTCGCGGCAGCAGTTCATCTCCGGCAAGTGTGGCGTGAAGTCGACCGTCGCGTTCATGCAGCAGCCGAAGCTCTACCTCGATGCGTGTGTGAGCAAGGAGCGGCCCGTCCTCATCCTCGACCAGTCGGGCCACCTCGCCTACGTGAACGAGAAGGCCTTCGAGATCGTCTGCAAGGGGCAGAAGCCCTGCACCCCTCCGAACTCGGTGACGCAGAACGGAGGCCGGTGGGTCGTCGACTCGAAGGGCCAGTACACCGGCTTGCTCGAGGAGGCCGCCGGCTTCGCGCCCTTCCTGGAAGCGACGCAGCAGGGGATGCTGGTCAACGCGACCATCCCGAAGGGAAGCCTCCAGGACCTCCACAAGGCCATCCAGGCCCTGCGTGAAGCCGGGCTCACGACCATCGCGGACGGAGGGCTGTCCAGCCGGTCGCAGCTCCAGCTGATCAAGCTCCTCGCCGAGAACCCGGCCTTCCCGCTGCGCATCACGGGTGTCGTGACCTACGCCGCCGCCGGCCCCATCGTGAAGGACGGAGCTGTCGTCGAACAGGCCCTCAAGCCGACCGGCCCCAAGTGCACGCCGAGCCCGACCAACGACTGTGCGCTGCCCAAGTGGCTGGGCGCCGGTGCCATCAAGCTCTGGGTGGATGGCTCGACGCAGGGATGCACCGCGCTGCTCGGACAGCCCTATGTGTACAGCGCGAAGGGTCATTGCCCCGACGCGAAGGAGGGCCAGGGCGACTTCAAGAGCTCGAAGGACCTCGCGGACGCCATGCGCCCGCTCTGGCCGGACTCGGCCTGGCGGTTCCAACTGCATGCCAATGGCAACGAGGCGAACCAGTGGGCCGTCGACGCGTTCTCCCAGCTCCAGTTGGAGCAAGCCAACACGCACCGGATGCTGCTCATCCACAACACCGTGGGCCAGGAGTCCGTCTCCCAGGCGATTGGTGAGCTGCGCAAGGGCACCCATGTCGCGGGCCAGAAGACGGTGCCCGCCGTGGACCTGCGGGTGACGCACCTCATCGGCCACGTGGCCTACTGGGGAGATGCCCTGGCGCAGATGCTCGAGAAGAATGGGGCGCACACGGACATCGACATCGACCCGGTGGACTTCGACCGCCGCAATGGCATCCCCTTCTCATTCCACAGCGATTCAATGGTGACGCCGGCGAGGCCACTCTGGTTCGTCGAGCAGGCCGTTACGCGGCGCACGTGGGCCTACCCTGACTTCAAGAGGACCTACGTGCTCGGGCCCCAGCACGCGACGACCGTCGAGGAGGCCCTCCGCGCGGTCACCATCGAGCCTGCCCGCCAGCATGAAATCGACGGCTGGGTGGGCAGCATCGAGCCGGGCAAGGTGGCGGACTTCGTCGTGCTCGGCGCCAACCCGCTCGACTACGACCCGGCGAAGGCGGGAAGCCAGACGCCCATCAGCCAGATTCCGGTGATCCGCACGTACCTGGGCGGCAAGGACCCCGCGAGCAGGAACTGACTGATTCCCAAGCGCGTCGTCCGAATCGCGGGCGACGCGCCCTCCCTTCGCCCTCTATGACGCCTGGAGCTGGGCGCTGGAGTCCCCTGCCCGGGTCGCCAATGCGCGGCGCAGCGCCATTCCCGCCCATTCGAGCTCTTCCTTCGACAGGTCCATGCCCAGCAGCTCCTGGCCCTTGTCGTGCTCGACGACGATGCCCCGCCCCCGGGAGACTTCTGTCCGCGCGTCGCGCACGTCGACGTCCTGGATGCGTGACCTGGGAAGCCGCAGGACCTTCCGGCGCCGCCATGGACCGTGATGCGTCAGCTCGACGCCCCGGGAGGAGGCGTTGATGGACCACCGGCTCGTGGCTTGACGAGCAACCCACACCCCGCAGAAGGCCCCGGCGGCGACGAAGAAGCCGCAGATGATGAGGACCATTCGCGAAGCGAAATCGTCATCGAAGGCCATCCCACGCAGCTTGCTCAGCACAAGGACGGGGCCGGCCACCGCGATAAGGACGGCGAAGGCGCCCTGCGCCGCGTAGCTGGGGCGCCATCCACACGGCGGCAGCTCCAGAATCAGGCCCCGGGCGTCCTGCTTGAACTGGATCCCGCTGCCATAGGGCAGGTCCGGAAGGCGCTCCCCCGTGAGCGGCGCTTCCTCCAGGCGCGCGGTGACGGAGCGGCTCTCGCCGCCTTCCACGCTGAGGCCCAACCCGAGGAACTTGGAGACGGCCTGCGCCAGCTCCGCGGCCTCCTCGCGGTCGTCGCTGTGGGACAGGACGACCGTGTCCGAGGGCCCCTTCAGCGCCACGACGTAGGCCTTCGTGATGAGGAAGCCTGCCGTGGGCCCCTCTCCGCGCTTGTAGAGGGCTACGGACGTGAACGACTCCAGGGGGTACGTCGTCCCCCTGAAGGTCTCTTTGTAACCGGTGCGGTGCCACAGCGTGCGCGTCTCCAGGTTCAGCAGCACCTTCCACCGGGACAGCAGGTGGTGGGTCGCCACGAAGCCCAGGCCCAGCATCAGGAGCCAGGCCTGCGGATCATCCGCGAAGAAGCCCGTCGTGAGGGCGAGCACCGGAAAGGCCAGCACCCACAGCAACGAGCCGCCGTGCAGCCACCTGTCGACGGGGCGGACTTCGTGCTCGAGGGTCAGGAAGGGGCCGGATACGGACCAACGGTGGGATCCACAACGCATCCGCCCCAGGTTAAAGCCTCGGTGTCGGCGACGAAAAGCGCCTGTTCATCCCTCCGTACCCCGCTCATCACTTCCTACGGCTTCCTTTCGGGCTGGGTGACCGGCCCCAGGGTGACCACGGAGGACGTCCCGTTCATGCCGCCCTCCCCTCCGAAGCCACCAGCTCAGGCCCCAAACCATGCCGACTCCCGCGAGGGCCAAGCGGATGAGGGACCCGTTCGGCTGGTAGGATCCGAACCCGACCATGCACGAGGGCTCCCGGAAGAACTCCATGATGGCGTCGAACACGGGGCCAGCCTAACGCCTCGCTTCGTCAGCTGCCTGCCGGGCAACGTGAACAACACCATCTGTTGCTCCGGAAGCGACAACCCGGAGGCGCCATCCCCACGCCTCCCGCGCCCCGGAGGGCGGTTTCCCGAGGGAGATGGGGCGTTTCCGCGGCCGTCCCTCTCACCGCTGCCGTGCTGGTACGGCTGTTGAAATGAGGCAATCCCATCCACGGGGCGCGGCGCACCGGCGCGTCGTGGAAGGGGGAGCCCCTTTCAAGGGGACCTCCTTCACTTCTGTGAATGGAGGCAGGACCATGAATCGCAACAAATCGCGAGCCTTCTCGCGCGCGGGTACTTTTGTCGTGACCCTGGGGCTGATGTCCGGCTCCGTGGCCGTCGCGCAGGACAAGCCCACTTCGGAGACGCCGTCGAACATTCCTCCCAGCCGCGTCATCGCGGGCCGTCCGCTGCACTCGCCGCCCAAGATGGACGCGGCGGATGCCCGCAAGAGCGTCAATGCCTTCATCACCTGGGCCAGTGAGTCCGTGGTGGAAGAGCAGGATGACGCGCGCCGTGCCCTGCTTTCCGCCGCGAAGAGCCCGGAGCTCATCAAGGCCTTCACCGAGGAGATCACCCAGGCGAACAACTCCGGCGACACCAGCCGCGCGCTCGTCGCCCTGGGCCTGCTCGGGGAGATGCGGACCTACGACGGCGCGAAGTTCCTCGTCGAGTTCGTCCGCATGCCCCTGCCCACGAAGGGCACCGTCATCGAGGGCGAGCTCCAGGAAGAGGCCCAGCAGGCGCGCCTGCAGGCCAAGGCCATCGCGGGCGTCGCGTACCTGCGCGACGCGGAGTTCGACCGCGAGGTGGCGAACCAGGCTGGCAACCACCCCTCCGTCATCGTCCGCGCGGAGGCCATCAGCGCGTACCTCTGGAACCGCGGGGACACGGCGGAGGCTCGCAAGGAATTGGAGCCGTTCGTCCGCAAGGAGGAGCGCCTGTTCCTGGAGCGCGTCCGGCGCGTCAGCGGTGAAGGCGCGGATGCCTTCAACCGCAAGCTCACCGCCTACCTCAAGGCCCACCCCGAAGTGCAGGCGCCGAACCCCGAGCCCAAGGAGCCGCGCCCGCCCGAGGAGAAGCCCAACACCTTCGACGTGACCCCTCCGAAGTTCTGACCTTCCCTCACGACCTGAGGAGCGAGAACGCCCATGAATCTCAAGCAAGGCATTGCCCTGATGTCGTCCGTCCTGGCCTTTGGCCTGGCCACCGAGGCCGGCGCCGTCTGCAACCAGACGGCCGCGAGCACCTCGGACCGGGCCCTGTGGAACACCCACGGCTGCTGGCAGGACTTCTTCCTCTGGCAGTACCAGGCCTACGGCCTGCGCTCGGGGGACTGGAGCAACCGCGGCTGGAATAACGCCTGCAACGTCAACCTGGAGTACCCCAAGCACTGGAACGCGTCCTACCTGCTGACGTACGGCATGGCGGACAACCTCTCCCAGTCCTTCCACGGCACCGTGGACTACCGGGCCACGGCGGAGGCGCGCAGCAGCAAGTTCCACGACAGCCTGTATCACAGCATCACCGACCGCACGGACGTCTTCGGGACCTTCACCCCCCGGTTCTGGCCGTGGGACACGGACCGCGTGGAGACGGCCTGCCCGCTCTACAACGCGACCGTCAGCAACTCAAACCCGGGCTCCCGTGCGGGTGACTACATGCACGAGGGCTGGCACGCGTACTTCGACAAGTACAACTTCAACAATGGCAACACCGGCGGCCACCGCCCCGGCCCGCAGGGCGCCTGCACCATCAACGGCTGTGACTATTTCTACTTCCACGGCATTGGCGCGTATGCCTTCGGCGCCCTGTGGGAGAACAATGGCACCGCGAGCCGGTTCCACTCGCCCAACCAGGTGCAGGTGGAGTTCCTCTGCGATGTGGCGGATCAATCGCAGTGGTGGGTTCCACTGAGCGTGAGGCAAGCTGCGGCGTCGGATGCCAATGCTCGCGCCGCGTCCCGGTTCATCAACGGCCCGGGCTACACCTGCGGCAGCCCCCGTCCCTGGTAGCTGGAGGAATCACCCATGGCGCAGTCGAAGCGTGACGCAGTGGTGCCGTTTCGGATGCGCCTGATTCCAGGCCTGCTCCTCCTGACGCTGGTCTGCTGCGCGAATCCCAAGGAGCAGACCGGCGCGGAGGAGCAGGGAACCTGGACGCCCCTCCCCGCGGGCGCGCCCCTGGGCGCGGGGCTCCAGGTGGCGAGTGTCTTCGATGGCCAGAACGTCCTGCTCTGGGGGGGACTGGGCGGCTGCACCCTCAACGGCGTCTGCGGTGACGGGGCCCGGTTCAACGTGGCGACGAAGACGTGGACGCCCCTGTCGGCGCGGGGGGCTCCGACCGCGCGCACGCTGCACTCGGCCGTGTGGACCGGTCGGAAGATGATCGTCTGGGGCGGACTGGGATGCGGGAGCCCCCAGGGCGCTTGTGGCGATGGCGCGATCTACGACCCCGCCACCGACACCTGGAGCTCGATGACGTCTAGCTACGCGCCGTCGCCGCGCGGGGGACACACGGCCACCTGGACGGGGGACATGATGGTGGTGTGGGGCGGCCAGGATCCCCAGCAGGGGCGCGTGCTGGGCGACGGCGCCAGGTACCACACGGAGTCAGGCCTCTGGACGACCATGAACTTCGTCGAAGCCCCCGTGGCGCGCCGCTACCACTCCGCGGTGTGGACCGGCGAGACCAGCGGGGAGGTGCTCATCTGGGGCGGAGATGGAGCCATCAACAGCGTGGACGTGGCCCTGGCGGACGGCTCGATGTACGGCCCGTTCGCGGGCCACTGGCTGGCGATGCCGACCGAAGGGGCGCCCACGGGCCGCTGGGCACACACGGCGGTGTGGACCGGCTCGAAGATGCTCATCTGGGGTGGGCTCGGCTGTGGCGACTCCAAGCAGGACCCGCCGGTCTACTGCGAGCAGGGCGCCGCGTTTGATCCGGTGTACCGGAAGTGGTCGCCCATCTCCTCCAAGGGCGCGCCTTCGCCTCGCACCGGGCACTCCGCGGTGTGGACCGGTTCGAAGATGGTCATCTGGGGCGGCGCCTCGTCGAAGTGCGGCTCCGGAGGTGGCGCCTGCTCGGACGGCGCGGCCTATGACCCGGAAACGGACACGTGGGCGCCGCTGCGCACCGGAGGTGCTCCTTCCGCGCGCTCCGGGCACGTGGGCGTGTGGACGGGCAACGCCCTCTTCATCTGGGGAGGAATGGGGGGCGGCGGCTCCGAGGCCCCCCTGTCGGATGGCGCCCTGTGGGTGCCGTGACGGCGAGGCTTCCGCTCAAACCTTCACGGTCTTCACCAACGGCAGTTCGCGCACGCGGGTCCCCGTGAGCGCGAACACGGCGTTGGCCAGCGCCGGGGCCACGGGGGGCACTCCGGGCTCTCCGACGCCTCCGGGGCGGCCGTCGCTGGGGATGATGTCCACGTGGATGCGCTTCGGCGTCTCCGCGATGCGCGCCAGACGGTAGTCGCGGAAGTTGCTCTCCACCGTGGCGCCGTCCTTCATCGTGATGGCGCCGTAGAGCCCCAGGCTCAGGCCGAACACCACCGCGCCCTCCATCTGCGCCCGGACCCGCTCCATGTTCACGATGGTGCCCGCGTCCGCGACGATCCACGCCTCGTCCACCCGGATGCGCTCGTCCGCGTCCTTCACCACCGACACCACCACCGCCACGTAGGTCAGGAAGCTGCGGTGCGCCGCCAGGCCCAGCGCCCGTCCCTCACGCTTGCGCTCGTCCCAGCGCGCCAGGCCCGTCACCCTTTCAATCACGCGCCTGAGTCGCGCCGTGTCCACGGGGTGCTCGTCAATGGACTGGCCGTAGTTCGGCACCTTCGCCACGCCCAGATCCTTGGGCGTCACGATGCGCGAGGGCCCCACCACCTCCAACAGCATGTCTCGCGGATCCGCGCCGCGCTCGTGCGCCAGCTCGTCGATGAAGCTCTGCACCGAGAATGCGTGGTAGATGTTCGCCACGGAGCGCATCCAGCCGATTCGCGTGTGCGCCCTCGCCTCGCAGTTCTCCATCCGGATGTCAGGGATGGCCAGCGGCAGATCCAGGATGCCCTGCCCCATCTCCCCGTCCCCCGCGAACGTCGCGTCCGAGAACGTCGAGCCGATGGGTGGAAACGCAATGCGCTGGTGCCACGCCACCACCTTGCCGTCCGCGTCCAGGCCCGCCTCCAGCCGCTGCGCGCTCGTGGAGTGGTAGTAGTCGTGGCGCACGTCGTCCTCGCGCGTCCACTGCACTCGCACCGGCGCTCCCACCTCCTTCGCCAGCAGCGCCGCCTCCACCACGTAGTCCGGCTTCGACTTGCGGCCGAACCCGCCGCCCAACAGCGTCACGTGGACCGTCACCTTCGACGGGTCCAGGCCCAGCGCCTTCGCCACCTCGCTGCGCGCGGCCTGCGGGTTCTGCGTCGTGGCCCACACCTCGCAGGTGCCGTTCTCCACCTTCGCCACCGCCGCGGGCGGCTCCATGGGCGCGTGCGCCAGGTGCGGCGTGTTGTACGTGGCCTGCACCCGCTTCGCCGCCTTCGCCAGCGCGCCTTCCGCGTCGCCGACGTTGCGCACCACCTTGCCCGGCCTGCCAATCACGTCCAGCAACTGCTCGCGGTACGCCGCTGAATCGTAGGCGGCGTTGTCTCCGCCCTCCCACGTCACGTCCAGCACCGCGCGGCCCTTCATCGCCGCCCAGGTGTGGTCCGCCACCACCGCAAGCCCGCCCAGCGGCTGGAACAGGAAGGGCTTCTTCGCCGCGGGCAGCTCCACCACCTGCCTCACGCCCGGCACCGCCAGCGTCTTCGATGCGTCGTAGCGGGCCACCCGGCCTCCCGCCACCGGCGGACGCGCGATGACCGCCGTGCGCATCCCCGGCAACACGATGTCCGCGCCGAACACCGCCCGGCCCGTCACGATGTCCGGCCCGTCCAGGAGCGGCAGCTCCTTGCCCAGGTGCTTGAGCTCGCTGCGCGGCCTCAGCGTCACTGCCTCCTTCTTCGGCACCTTCAGCTTCGCCGCGTCGCTGGCCAGGTCGCCGAACTTGAGCATCCGCTGCGTGGCCTTGTGGAACACGGCGTGGTCGCGCGCTTCGCACTCCGCGGGCGCCACCCTCCAGCGCTTCGCCGCCACCGCCACCAGCATCGTGCGCGCCGTCGCTCCCGCGTAGCGCAGGTCGTCGAAGATCTTCCGCACGCTGCTGGAGCCGTCCGTGTTCTGGTCTCCGTAGGCCGCGTCGCCGTCGCCCTGGACCACCTTCACGTGGGCCATGTCCGCGCCCAGCTCGTCCGCGATGAGCACCGGCAGCGAGCTGCGCACGCCCTGCCCCATCTCCGAACGATGACAGACGATGGTCACCACGCCGTCCGGCGCCACGTGCACGAAGACGTTCGCCCTCAAGCCCTCCGTGGGCACTTCAGGCATCGACGTGGGCATGGGCGCGGCGTGCGCCCTCGCGGGCAGGAAGACCTCCAGCCCCAGGCCCGCGGCCACGAGCCCCATTCCCTCCAGCACGGAACGGCGCGACAGACGGATGCGCGTGTCTTGCATGGTGGCGGCCCTCACTCCGTCGGCAGTCCCGCCGCCTTCTTCACGGCGGTGCGGATTCGCGTGTACGTCCCGCAGCGGCAGAGGTTGCCCGCCAGCGATTGATCGATCTCCGCGTCGGTGGGCTTCGGCTTCCTCGCCAGCAGCGCCGCCGCCGTCATGATCTGCCCCGCCTGACAGAAGCCACACTGCGGCACCGCCAGGTCCACCCACGCCTTCTGCAACGGATGCGAGCCGTCCGGCGACAGGCCTTCAATGGTCATCACCTCGCGGCCCTCCGCGCGGCGCACCGGCGTCACGCACGAGCGCACCGCCGCGCCATCGATGTGCACCACGCACGCTCCACAGAGCGCCTGGCCGCAACCGTACTTCGTGCCCGTCAACGTGAGCACGTCGCGCAGCGCCCAGAGCAGCGGCATCTCCGGATCCACGTCGAGTTCGTGCTCGGTCCCATTCACTCGCAGACGGATGCTCACGGTCGGCTCTCCTCGCGCGGGCACTCCGCGCCGTCCTTCGCCCACGCGGCCACCAGGGCCCCGAACTCCGCCTGTGTCCCCGGCGCCGGTAGCCGGTCCGCTCCGGGCTTCCAGCCCCAGCCCACCAGCTCGTCATGCGCGGAGTGCTCGATCAGCTCCGCCAGGCTCTTGCCGCCGTTGCGCGCCGGATCCTTCAGTTGTTCGCACAGCGAGCGCGGTGTGCGCCCCTCCCACGCCATCACCTTGGGCGCCACGTGCCACTTGGGTGCGCCGGGAACTCGCGCCAACTGCGCGTTGCGCTCCTGGTGGCAGGACGTGCACTCCAGGCCGGGGACGCCCTGGTCCTCGGGGCCTCGGACTACTGGCGGGTCGTGCACCTTGCTGGTTTCGCCCTGCAGGGGGCTGTCGCCCGCGGGATGGCAGTTGACGCAGCGGGGATGCAGCATCACCCGGCTCGCCTCCATGAACAGCGCCCGTGAGCGCTCCTTCTTGTCGCTGATATCCGCGAAGGCCTCCGGCGGCCGGAGCGTCTGCGGATTCGCGGGCGGAGGCACTCCTCCAGGACGCGTGGCCCGGCCTCCGCACCCCGCGCTGAACAGGAGCGCCAGCGACAGCCCCGCCGCCCCCGCACCCAGCACGGCTCCCAGTGCCTTCGAGCGAAGATTCATCGTGCTCCGTCCCATCCCTTCGGCCAGGGGTCGCCCGGCCCCACGCGCAGCAGCGCGAGGCCAGAAGGGGCCATCCTGCCCGGTCCAGCCGCCCCAAGCCTGTCAAAATGCCGCAGGGCCCGTGAAGGATTTCTTCAGGACGGGCCCAACCCTGTGCGTGCACGGCGCCGTCACACGGCGTGAGGGATGGCAGCCTCGGTGAAGGGCCGGGCCTCCGCTCGCGGCTCCCTCCTGAGAGCCATTGTCGCGGGCCGTGCCTCGGTGACACGGGCCGCTGGCGGGATTGACGGAATGTCTTTCGGGGTGCGTTGGGGCATCCGCGCAAGTGCTCGGAATCGCGTGCGCGGGGCGTTGGAACGCGGTGTGTATTGGGAAGCGCGCAAGGAGATAGCCCACCATGCGCCAGAGCCCCGCGTCGTCCGTGTTCTCCCTGACCCGCCTCTTCGTCGAGCAGTGCGCCCGCTGGCGGCTGCGCGAGGAGGTCATCGCGTTCATCCTCGAGTTCGGCGCGCCTGCCCGGGCGTGCGGAGCCACCCACCTCACGGTGCACGAGCGCGACCTGCCTGGTACGCTCCGGGACTCGTCGCTCGCCCGGCAGGCGCGCGGGTGGATCCTCATCCTCAATGACGAGGACCGGCTCCTCACCTGCTACCGCCGGCAGGACGCGTCGCGCTTCCTCAAGCAGAAGCCCAAGCGCCGCCCCGCGGGCATGTCGCGCGACCGCGACGACGTGCGGCGCGGCATGCAACTGGGCCCGGCCTGATCAGTCGAGCCCCGTCTTGCCCACGGACCAGTAGGCCTTCACCTTGGGCGTGGCGCGTTCGCCGTCGCCTCGCAGCCTCGCGCGCAGCGCCTGGATGGACTGCGCCCGGCCCGTCATCACCAGCGTGGCTTCCGGCTTCGTGCGCAGGGCTTCGCGCAGCCGTTCGTGGACCTGGGCCAGGTGCGCGTCGCCGGCCGTTCGCTCCACGTCGTGGCCCTCGAAGCCCAGCTCGCGCAGCGCGGGCGCGCAGTCCTCCCGGCGCGTCACCTCGAAGATGGGGGTGACGTTCCGGTTCGCTCCGGTGCGGAACGCGTGCGCCACCGCGAAGGACGTTTCGTCACCGAAGAGCACCACCGGTGCGTCACCCGACTCCAGCGACACCGAGCGCCCGGGCCCGAAGAACCGCACCGTGTCTCCAGTGCGTACGTCGCGGCCCCACTTCGCCCCCGGGCTGTCGCCGTGCAGGTAGACCAGGAAGGCCGTGGCTCCGCGCGCTTCGTCCCACGCCAGCGGCGTGTACGTGCGAAAGCCCAACCCCGGCAGGAAGACCTGCACCTTGTCGCCAGGGGTCCACTTCTGCCCTCGCAGCGCGGGGCCCTCGCAGTCGATCCAGCGGAAGGCGCGCGACAGTTCGCGCGCCTGGGTGACCTTCGCGTCGGTGAAGAGGAAGCGGCCCAGCATGCTTCCGAGCATGGCCTTGGCGTTCGCCATGGAAACCTCCCGTTCAGGCGTTCATACGCCCCTCGCGTGCAGACGGCTCATGAAGTTGCGTGAAGGAGTTCGCACCTTGAAAAGGTGAACCCCCACGAGAGGAACCGGACATGGGCCCCTGGTACACCCGAATGCGCTGGCTTCGGACTGGCGGCGCCACCGTCCTCGCCATCATGGCAACGAGCTCCTGCGCGTTTGGCCCGGAGGAATACGGGCCGCAGGTGACGACGAGCTCGCAGAACCTGGACAGCTCCGTGTCCGAGTTCCGAGATGCCCTGTCTCCCTATGGCACGTGGGTCAACCTGCCGGACGTCGGCTGGGTCTGGCGGCCGGATCCGAACGTCGTGGGTCCGGACTTCGTCCCGTACTCCACTGGCGGCCGGTGGGTGTCCAGCGATTGGGGATGGACCTTCGAGAGCGATTGGGATTGGGGTTGGGCGCCCTTCCACTACGGCCGGTGGTTCGCCAGTCCTTCGATGGGCTGGGTGTGGTGGCCGGACACCGAGTGGGCTCCCGCCTGGGTGGACTGGCGCTGGGGGGATGGCTTCATCGGCTGGCAGCCCCTCTCGCCGCCCGGCATCTCCATCGGGATCGGAATTGGATGGACGTTCGTGGGCGCGAACGACTTCGTGCAGCCCGACGTCTGGCGCTACCGCCTGCCTCCCGGACGCGTCCCCGTGCTGTTGCGCCAGACCCGGCCCGTGGGCGAGCACGTCGAGGGTCGCAGGGGACACTGGAACCGGGGCCCAGAGCCCAGCGAGGTCGCGCGCGTCACCGGACGCCCGGTTCCGGTCGCGAGGCCGATGACGCCGCCCACCGGCCATCCGCCACGGGGGCGCACCGGGCCCGGCGTGACCCCGTCACGGCCCGCGCCGTACGTGCCACGCCACCCGGCTCCGGCTCCCGCGGCGCCGGTCACACCGCGAGGGGCACCGGTCCCACCGCGCGCTCCAACGGTCCCCGCCGCGCCCCATGGACGCGTGGCGCCGGAACCCGTCGAGCCGCATGAACCCGCGCCTCACGCACCCGCGGCCCGGCCTGAGACTGTCGAGCCGCATGAACCCGCGCCTCGTGAGCCCGCCGCGCCTCACGCGCCCGCGGCCCGGCCTGAGACTGTCGAGCCGCATGAACCCGCGCCACATGAGCCTGCCGCGCCTCACGAGCCCGCGCCTCACGAGCCGGCCCCTCACGAGGCGGCCCCCTCGCACCCGTCGGGTGGGCACACCGGAGGCTCGCATCGCCATTGAAGAGGAGCCGCCCCCGGTGCCAAAGGGTTCGGAACCTGTCCGACAGTCGGACAGGTTTCCCGCGGCCGCGCCCGACACGGCCACCCCGCGCCCCGGCGTGACGCCGTGCGTCTACGCGGGCTGGAGGAACCGTCCGTCCACCAGGTGGTCGATGACCTCGCGGGCGGAGTCCGGGTCCAGCCTCGCCTTCGCGCCCAGGTGCGTCACCGCGTGGGAGACGGTCGTGGGCTGCTCGAAGGCGGACAGCGCGGCCAGGAGGATGGCGCCGTCGTCGCCCTGGGTCAGCGTGGGGTCGGTGAACCGGCGCGGGCTGACGGAGGGCGCGCAGCTCAGGGTGATGCCGTCCACGGAGCGCAGGACCGTCACCGGCTCCTTCGCCAGCTTCGCGGGGGCCCGGTGGCTGCCCAGCCAGTCCCCCAGCGTGAAGCGCTTCGTCGAGGGCGCGGTGTTGCGCAGCCGCGTCCTCCCGTCGAGGTCGACGCGCTTCCTCGCGTCCCGGTGCTGCCAGGCCAGGGCGTCCACGCGGTCGGAGTTGCGCTGCACCGCGGCCTCCAGCTCCCGGTCCTTGAAGCGGATCATCGGCACGGACACGTCGCCCGGCTCGCGGCGCTCGAAGTAGGCGAGGAACTCCGCGAACGTCTTCGCCTCCGTCACCATGTCGAAGCGCGCGGGGTGCTCCGTGACGAGCGCCCCGGGCTGGGCCTCCAGCCGCTGATAGCCCACCACGCAGTCCAGGCCGATGATGCGCTCCACCAGCCGCAGCTCCTCCGCGAGCCGCTCCCGGCTCGTGAACGGGAGACCTCCGATGCCGGAGATTTCGATCTCCACGTTCGGATGGCGGCGGGCGGATTCAATGACCTCCAGCAGCTCGCGGTCCTTCGCGCACGGCTTGAGCAGGCCCTTGGCCATCTGCTCCAACCGCTGCTGTTCGGAGAAACAGCCGATGTCGATGACCATGTAGATGCGCTGGAAGGTCTCCGCCAGCGCCGCGACCAGCTCCACGCGCGGTACGCCCCAGAGGAAGTACGTGCAGCAGTGGCGCGACAGGTCCACGCCCGCCCAGGTGCTCCCCAGGAACTCCGCCGTGCTGCCCGCGAAGTCGTAGCGCATCTGCCATGTGCGGCCCGCGATCTCCTGGTGGTCCCTGCGCACGTTCTCCTCCGCGCGCAGGAACGGCTTCGCGCGCCCGAAGTCCGCCTTCTGGTTGCCTCGCGCCCCACCGCAATAGAGGCAGTTCTCGCCGCAGCCCTTCCCCGGCGCGACCCAGCCGGAGAAGGAGTGCAGGTCCATCTGGCTGAGGAAGATCTCGTTGAAGTGCGAGTAGTAGACGTCCTGCGTATTGGTGGAGCGCTGCACGTACGCCAGCGGCAGCCTGCGGGGACGGCCGTCCGGGGTCCGCGTCACGCAGTTGGGCGGGGATTCCTCCCCGTTGCACAGCGCCAGCAGGGGGACCTCTCCGTCGCCCAGCACGATGTGGTCGATGCAGTCGAAGGCGCTCAATTCCTTCCACCAGTATGACGCGGAGTTTCCTCCCACGACGATGCGGATGGACGCGTCGATCTTCCGGATGGTCCGCGCGATGAGCAGCGCGCGGTCCACGTGGTGGAACCACTTGAGGCTGATGCCAATGAGCTTCGGGCGCACGCGGGCGATGAGGCGCTCGAAGGAGTCGGTCACCTCGCCTTTGCTCTCGTCGCCGTCCCACAGCCGCACGAAGGCTTCAATCCCGCCGCGCCTCAGGTAGCTCGCCAGGTAGAGGATGCCGCACGTGGCTTCGCCCGTTCCGGCACCGACGAGGAGGACTGGCGAGAGGGCACGACCACTGCTCATGGGACGACCACCGGCCTGGGTAGGAGACCGCGCCAGCGTAGGCGAATCCGGTCGGCCCCGCGTGGATTCGTCGCCTCCCTCCTCCCCTGCGGCCCGCCTGCTCCCCGGGCAGCCCCTCACTCCAGCAGTTCGGACAGGTCCGACGCGCGCAGGGCAGCCTGAAGCTCCGGGTCCTGCTTCTCCTCGGCGTTCAGCTCCAGGCCCCGCTGCCGGAGCAGGACCAGGGCGGAGCGTCTCCGCGCCTTCTCGTCGCCGTCGAGCCCTGATGCGTCCGCGGTCTGGAACACCTTCAGGTACGGGATGGTCAGCAGCAGGTACATCGGCGAGGCGCTGGAGCGGATGTTCGCGCTGAGCTCGTTCACGGACCTGAACACGGGAGCGGTGCTCTCCGGGGCCCTCTGCTCCGGCGTGTCTCCCAGCAGATGGAATGACTGGAACGCCTGGAAGAAGGCCTGTCCGCTCTCGTCCAGCCACAACAGGTCGCCATTGCCGAAGCGTTCGTAGCCCCGGTAGCGGGCTCGCAGCCGGTAGGGCAGCTTCGCGAGGAAGTCCCTGTGGCGCCCGCCCAGCCGCACCAGGAACTGGCGCTGCTCGGGGTTCACCCTGCGGTCTGTCTCGAGCTGATACCGGAGGAGCTCCTCCTCCGTGAAGGGACCCGCGGCGATGAGGCGCTCGGCCTCGTCCACGTCCCCCTCCCGGACCCGGTCGAAGACCGCCCACGAGAACCGCTTCACGTCGTGGCGCTCAATGGCGGTGCGCAGTTCGTTGGCCCGCTGGGCCGCCCGTTTCTCCTGGGTGGATGGCTCCAGGCTCCGCGCCGCGACCACGACGGACAGGGCAGCCAGGATGATGCCGGCGAAGGCGACACCTGCCCGGGACACCTTCGGGTTCTTCGCGACGAAGCGCTCCCAGAGGAGCATCAGCGCTCCGCCCAGCGCGATGACGCCCACCGTCACCATCGCGCCCACGACGAGGATGAAGCCGAACCCCATCGCGAAGGCGCCTTCGCGATCATGCTCGGGCGCTGTCGCCAGCAGCAGGCCGAGCATTCCGAGGTACAGCGCGATGACGCTTCCGGCGAAGAGGAGGAATCGCTTCATGGGCGTTCGTTGAGCCGGCCCGAGCCTGCCGACCCACGCCCACGAACGCCACTCGCGTCCGGCGCCGTCGCCAGCGGCTTCCGCCCCCGCCTGCGCCGCCGCCGCTTCGAGGCCGCGCCCGGAGGCTGTCCTCCCAGCGCCCGCAGCACCTGCGCGCGCGCGCCGCCATCCAATCGCAGTTGCTGGAGGAGTGCGTGCGCCTGCCGGGCGTTCTGGGGATTGCGCAGTGCCTCCGCGAGCCGCTCCATGATGTCGATGCGCAGCGCCACCGGCCCGATGACCTCGTAGCCCAAGGCCCTCGCGTTCCGGCCGGCCAGCGTCGCGGCGTTCAGCGCTGGCTCCTGGGGGATGCCCTGCGGACACGGAGACTGGTTGAACAGCGCCGTCAACATGGCCCGCCGCTCCAGCGCCTGCGGCGACAGGGCCTCCGCGACGTAGAGGAAGCGCTGACCTTCGTGGACACCCTGCGCCCTCAATCGCTCACGTGACTCCTCGTCCAGGAGCCTCCACTGCTCGCGCGCCTCGCCCTGGGAGATGACGCCCAGGCCCTCCGCCAGCCGGTAGGCAATGCCTCTCATCACCGGCGAGCGGCCAGCTCCCGTGAAGGACTCCGCGGGAAAGCCTCCCATGGCCTCCGTGACCAGGTCTCTCGCCAGCGCCACCAGCCGGCGCTCCAGCCGCTGCCGCGCGCCGCCCGTCCACACCTCCGGCTCCGCCAACGCCAGCTGCGGCGAGCGCCGGTCGCGCCCCCGCACCAGCCGGGCCAACGGCTGCGCTTCGAACGAGATGCGTCCCGCCGCGTCCACCTCGAAGGCGTCGTGCGTCGCGTCCACCACGCGCTGGACGAACTGCTCCTCCGTCATCAGCCCGCCATCCGCGCCCGGCACCTCCGTCAACAACTGCCCCAGCTTGGCGAACGGACTGTCCGAGCCCCCGGCCCGCGGCTGCGTGCTGGCCCGCACGAAGCGGCGCGCGCTCCGCCTCGCGGCCCGTTGCACGAAGCGCTCCACCAACCGCTCATGCAGGGCATCGCCCAGCGAGTCCTCGATGAGGCGCGTGCGCTCCTGCCACTCCACCGCGTCGTGCAGCCAGCCCGGACGGTGGCTGATGTACGTCCAGATGCGGATGGCCGCGAGCCGATCCATCAGCGTGTGGATGTCTCCGGACGCATCATCCAGCGGCGACACCTGCCGGCCCAGCCAGGTCGGATCCAGCTTCCCGTCCCCCGCCGACAGCTGGAGGAACACCTCGCGCAGGAGCGCGACGTGCTGCCCGAAGAGGCCCTTGCGGAAGTCCGGGACCTGGCAGACCTGCCACAGCAGCTCCACGGAGGCCTGGTCGGTGGTGAGCTCGCGGATGGCGGGCACGGCCGCCAGTCCCTTGAGCGCGTCGAAGTCGTCCGCGCGCTCCACCCGGACGAAGGCGCTGTCGCGCGGCGCCCGCGACAGCGAGTCCAGCAGCGCCTCCGGGCTGGCGAAGTCCAGCGAGGAGTTGCGCCAGATGAGGCTGCGCACCGCCGGGAAGCGGTGGGACTCGATGGCGGAGACGAGGCGCGGCGGCAGCTCCGGCAGCGTGTTCAGCGCCCCGAAGCTGCCGTCGTTGAGGTGGCGCCCCGCGCGGCCGGCGATCTGCGCCAGCTCGTCGGGGTACAGGTCGCGCTGCTCGGCGCCGTCGTACTTGGACAGCGTCGCGAAGGCCACGTGGTTGAGGTCCAGGTTCAACCCCATGCCGATGGCGTCCGTGGCCACGAGGTACTGGACCTCGCCGGACTGATACATCGCCACCTGGGCGTTGCGCGTCCGGGGCGACAGCGCGCCCAGCACCACCGCCACGCCGCCCCGCAGGCGCCGCAGTGATTCCGCCAGCTCGTAGACGCGGTCCGCGGAGAACGCCACCACCGCGGAGCGCGGCGGAAGGCTCTTCAGCGAGCGGCGCCCGGAGTAGCGCAGCTGCGACAGGCGCGTGGCGCGCTTCATGGACGCATGCGGGATCAGCGCCTGCACCATGGGGCGCATGGTGTCCGCGCCCAGGAACCAGGTCTCCTTGCGGCCTCGCGCGTGGAGCAGCCGGTCCGTGAAGACGTGCCCGCGCTCCCGGTGCGCGGCGAGCTGGATCTCATCCACCGCGAGGAAGTCGACCTGCCGGTCCGTGGGCATCGCCTCGACGGTGCAGATCCAGTAGTCGGGCCGGGGCGGCACCCGCTTCTCCTCGCCCGTCATCAGCGCGACCCGCCCCTCGCCCACCTTCGCGGTCACCCGGTCGTAGACCTCCCGGGCGAGCAGGCGCAGCGGCAATCCGATGATGCCTGAGTCATGCTCGAGCATCCGTTCGATGGCGCGGAAGGTCTTCCCGGTGTTCGTGGGCCCCAGCTCCGCCACGACGACGGACGGCCGGCTGGATGGGCTCGAGTTCATTGGCGAAGACTAACCTCGAACCCCCTCCTCCGCCCCCGGGGCCGCAAGGGATGTCCTCGAACAACGTCCCTGCCCGCGCCCGGCGTGGAGGCAGGCGTCGGTGAAGGCCCCAGCCCGGGAGCAACGGGCCCCGGGGCGGGACGGTCAGGCCCAGCGTCCCGGCCCGCGGGGGCTGAGGGGATGGCCGTCTCCGCCCGGGCCCCCCAGCTTCCCGACACGCAGCCGCCTGGAGGCAATCCCATGGCCGATCCGCATCCATCCATCATCGACCCGGGGATCCGCCTCACGCTGCTCAACGCCGCGCTCGCGACCAAGGTCGTCTGCGTGCGGCGATACACGCGCCATGCCCTCCTGGCCGGAGGCGCCTGTCACGAGGCGCTGAAGACCGTGTTCGGTCTGCACGCGCGCGACGAACAGGACCACGCGCTGAGGCTCGCCGAGCGCATCCAGCAGCTGGGCGGCCGGCCGGACTTCCGATGGGGAGGACTCATGTCCCGCGAAAATACTCAGGACGACGAAGGGCGCGCGCTGGTGGAGCTGCTCCGCGAGAACCTGGCGGCGGAGCGCGTCGCCATCGCGACGTACCGCGGCCTGCTCCACTCCTTCGCGGACCATGACCCCGCCACGCGGCGGCTCCTGGAGGAGCTGCTCGACGAGGAGGAGGCGCACGCCACCGCCCTGTATGAGTTGCTGGAGCCTTGAGAACCCGGCCCGGTGGGTTCCTCGGGCGGGTCCCGAACGGACCCGCCGGGCCGCGGTTCCTCAGACGCCGGGCGCCGCCTGTACGTCGCGGTAGCGGACCATCCGGTTCAGCGACGGATCCCACAGGTTCAGGCGCAGGCAGCCCACGATGTCCTTCACCGACAGCGTGGTGACGTGAGGCCCCTGCAGCTCCGGGATGGCCTCCATCGCCTCCGGCAGCCGGTAGAACGGGATGCGCGGGTTGAGGTGGTGCACGTGGTGGTAGCCGATGTTGCCCGTGAACCACTCCATCACCGGCCCGAAGCGCATGTAGCTGCTGGCCTCCAGCGCCGCGTCCGCGTGGTTCCACGCCGACTCCGGCAGGATGGCCACGTCGTCGAAGTTGTGCTGCGCGTAGAAGAGGTACGTGCCCAGCGCGTACGCGGCGAACAGCGGCCCCACGAAGGCGGTGAGGTAGACGCCCAGGCCGAAGAAGTGCCAGACGGCCGCGGACAGCGCCAGGTGCACGCCCAGCGCGAGCCCGGACGTCCAGTAGCGCTTCGGGTTCTTCACGAACGGCTGGAGGCACAGGCTGTAGAGGAACGCCGTGACGTAGCCGAGCGCCAGCGTCACCGGGTGGCGCTCCACCACGTAGCCCAGGCGCTCGGCGCGGCTCGCCTGACGCCACCGGTCCGTGGACCAGGTGACGAAGGTGCCCGCCGAGTCCGCCGCGATGCGCGCGGTGTTGGCGTGGTGGTGGTTGTGCGTGTCATTCCAGATGCGCGCCGGCGTGAGCGTGAGCAGCCCCTGCACGTGGAAGAGCGCCTTCGCCCACCGCGACGTGGGCAACAGCGCCCCGTGCATGGCGTCGTGGAAGAGGATGAAGCAGCGGATGAGCACCAGCGCCTCAATGAGGCCCCCGGCGATGCGCAGGGGCCACCAGGGCGCGGCCGCCGCCAGCACCACCGCGCCCGCGAGCGCCAGATAGGTGGTGCCGAGCGCCCGGAGGGAGCGGGCGGTGTCCTGGGCCGCGAAGGGACGCGTGCGGGCGATGAGGTCCTTGCTCGACGGCGTCGCGGTTCGTTCCATGTCGACAGGGCTCCGGCGGTGACCGCCCGGCGACACACCGGGACGGGCTGAACGCGAGCGTTGTCCCATCCCCATGTCACGGCCGGGTCAGCGCCCTCGATGACGCGCGCGAGGTGCCTTCACGTCATGGATGACGCGCGGAGCCGTGCGTCATCGCTTCTTGCGCCAGGCGCGCAGCTCCGCCTTCTTCTCCTTGCCCACCGCGTCCAGCCGCTCCTGCCACACCTTGCGGTAGGGGCGCAGGGCCTCCGCCACGGCGCGCGCGACCACCAGGTTGCGGTACCACTTGGCGTCCGAGGGCACCAGATGCCAGGGCGCCCGCTCGGTGGACGTGCGGGCGAACACGTCCTCGTAGGCCTGCGTGTAGTCCGACCAGTGCTTGCGGTCCTCCCAGTCGCCCGCGGAGATCTTCCACGCCTTGCGCGGCTCCTCCTCGCGCGCCAGCAGGCGCTGCTCCTGTTCGTCCTGGCTGATGTGGAGGAAGAACTTGAGGACGATGGTGCCGTGCTCCGCGAGCAGGGTCTCGAAGTCGCGGATGTGCTGGTAGCGCGAGCGCCAGAGCGACTTGGGCACCAGGTTGTTCACCCGCGCCACGAGCACGTCTTCATAGTGGGAGCGGTTGAAGATGGCGAACTCGCCCTGGCGCGGGGTCTTGCGGTGCACGCGCCAGAGGAAGTCGTGCTCCAGCTCCTCCGTGCTGGGCACGCCAAAGGACGCGACGGACACGCCGCGGGGGTTGAGGCAGCCCACCACGTGCTTGATGGTGCCGTCCTTGCCGGCGGTGTCGCGCCCCTGCAGGACGATGAGGACGGAGTTCAGCTTCGCCCCCCACAGCAGGTCCTGCAGGTCGAAGAGCTCCTCGCCCAGGGCGTCGAACTCCGCCTTCGCCTTGTCCCGGTCCAGCTTCTTCGGCGGCGCCGTGGGAATGCGCTCCAGCTTCACCTTCGCGCCCTGCTTGTCGTTGCGGATGATGTCCATGGTCCCCTTCGCTCCAGGTGGGGGTGCAAGCGTGCCCTGAGCGAAGGCGGATTCACACCGCCCCGAGCCAGGACGGCGGCAGAACGTCCGCGTCGAACCTTTCGAGGACGCTGCGGCGCCACGCCTTCGGCTCCGGCCATGTGGGTCGGCGCGCTGCTCGCGGGCCTGCTGACGCGCGCCCGCCGCCGCAAGTCCTGAGTCCCTCCTTCTTGATGGCATTCCAGGGGACCAGGCCCGGGAGCTCCAGATGCGCACGCGCGAGCTGCGGCAGGCCCGACTCCGGAAGCCGTGAGGGGCTCAACCGCGCGCCCCTCGCGGTGACACTTCGAGAGCCACGCGGTGTTCCCCTCCCATCGCGGCTTACCGGAGGGGAACACATGGCAGGACACCGACTCATCGCGAGCACCCTGGGGGCCTTCGCGCTCGCCGGGCTCGCGGGCTGCACCGACACCACGGCTCCCGTGGAGGACTCTCCCACGCTCGGAGCATCCCAGGCGGAGCTGGCCTCGTTGGCCCAGGCGTCCGCCGGCAAGAAGCACTTCCAGGAGGCCCTGCCCGGAACCAACGGCCGCTCCTGCGCGACCTGCCACGTGCTGTCGGACAACGCCGCGCTCACGCCCGCGCACGTGGAGGCCCTCTGGGCCCGAAACCCCATGGACCCGCTGTTCCACCGCATCGACGCGGACGACCCCAACGCCCCGGTGCCCACCTACGAGCACCTGAAGAAGGGGCTGGTGCGCTTGGTGCTCCCCCTCCCCGCGAACATGGATGTCATTGACGTGCAGGGGAACGTCATCACCGCTCCAGACCGGAAGGTGTCCGTCTGGCGCGCGGTGCCGAGCATCGCCGACACGGCCTTCTCCGGCCCCTTCCAGTCCGACGGCCGCGAACCGGACCTCATCACCCAGGCCCAGAGCGCGGTCACCAGCCACAGCCAGGGCGGGACGGTGGCGCGGCCCGTGCTGGAGCGCATCGCCGCGTTCGAGCGCACCGTCTTCAGCTCCCCGCGCTCCCGCTTCGTCGCGGAGCTCCTGGAGCGGGGCTGGCCGTTGAGCGCCATCCCGGATCCGGACGCCCTGCTGCTGCTGGATGCGTCCGAGCGGCGCGGCCGCGACGTCTACAACCTGGCCTGCGAGGCCTGCCACGGCGACCGCACGCGCAACCGCATCGTGAACCGCGCCACGCACGACGCCCTCTTCTACGCGCTCAAGCCCGACGGCAACATCCAGTACACCGTCACGCCGGAAGGCCGGCCGGAGCCCGTGCGCGTGCCCCGCCCGCACAGCGAGTTCCTCAACACCGGCTACGCGTACATGACCTACCTGGGGCAGCGCGGCGTGGTGCCGCTCTACAACACGTCCGTCGACTTCCCCCAGTACCGCTTCCGCTTCTACACGGACGGCACGCGCCAGCACGCCGTCACGGACCTGCCGCCCATCCCCGTCACCGCCAGCGGCGACCCGGACGACATCAACCCCGCACTGGATGAGAACGGCGCGCCCATCGTCGGACCCGCGCTGGCGGCCCAGTGGTACTCCACCGACCCCGGCCGCGCGCTGATCACCGGCGACCCGGCGGAGTTCGAGGCCTTCGACATCCCGTCCCTGCGCGGCATCGCGCGGACCGCGCCGTACTTCCACGATAACAGCCACGCCACGCTCGCGGAGGTGGTGGACACGTACAGCCGCTTCATCCTCCCGGGCATCCCCAGCGTGGGCGCGCTTCCGGTGCACCCGCCCGAGTTCCCGGGAGGACCGCCGGAGTCGCTCAGCCCCGCGCAGAAGCAGGACCTGGTGCGCTTCCTCCAGCGGCTGTGAAGGCCCACCCTCAGCGCCGCCACTCCCGCTCCGGCACCGGCACCCGGGGCGGAGGTGGCAGGAAGGTGTGCGCCAGTCCTCGCAGACCCCGCGCGTAGAACTCCTCGCGGATCCACTGGCACAGCGCGGCCGTCTCCCCCTCGTGTCCGGGCGTCACCTGGAAGGTCGCCTGCCACTCCACGAAGGTCTGTCCGGTCGCCGTCACCGGCGTCACCCGCAGCTTCGCCACGAAGTCGCGCACGGGCAGCGGGCCCTCCAGCATCTTGTACGCATAGGTGCGCGCCTGCGGGTCGTGTGCCAGCTGCATCTCCAGGTAGACCTCGCCGTCACGCGTGGTCAGCCGGCGCAGCGGGCCTGACTCCGGACGCGTCACCCGTTCGCTGGAGATGACGCCCGGGTGCCAGCGCGGAAGGCCGTCAAAGCCCCCGACGCGGTCCCAGACCACGTCCGCGGGTGCCTGGATGAGCTGACTTGCATACACCTCTGCCATCGGTGCCTCACGTCGTTCTTGCATGGTTCGACTCGGGAAGCGCGCTCAGGCCGACCGGCCCTGGGAGCCCTCGCAAAGCCATACAGCCAACGAACACCGATCCGCACCGCGTCGCACCTCGTTCATGCCGCCCCCATGTCAGGCATTGCGGCGCGTGATGTGGAGCGAGCCCGGCCAAGGCGGAATCACCCGAAAGGGCTGTTGTGCGCGCACGACATTCCGGGCCAACGTGCTTGTGGCCTCGCGATCACCAGCCTGACTGGGGGGACTCGCACTGTAGGGCTAGGGTTGACGGGATGTGAAGCATTGCCCAGGCATGGCTGTTGAAGGCGCAGGGTGCATGCCCCCTGGCCGAGGAGATGCCCGATGACCTCCGCTTCCATCACCGAGTATGAAACGCGCCTCTACTGGCAGGGAGCCCGGGGGGCGGTGCTGACGAGCGACCACGCGCCCCCTGTCCCGATTGGCTGCCCCCTGGGAGGCCAGGAGGGCGGGCCCGAGGACGGGCGGTGGGCCCCGGAGGCGCTGCTGGTGGGAGCGGTGGAGGGGCGCACGCTGCACGCCTTCCTGGACGGGGCCCGGGAGGCGGGCGTGGACGTCCTCTTCTATCAGAGCTCCGCCACGGCCCGGCTGGTGAGCGGAAGCCCGGAGCAGGCCGCCCAGTTCACCGACCTCATCGTCCGGCCGCATGTCGCCGTGGCCAGCCCACGCGAGGCGGAGGACGTGCGTGAGCTCTTCGCCCGGCTGCCTGAGCGCTGCTTCCCCAGCTCCATGCTCCAGCTCACGCCGCGCATCGAGCCGGTGGTGGAGGTCTGGGCCCACTCCCGTGCCGCGAGCAGCGGGGCACCTGTCGAAAATCCCGCAGCTGCCGGCGACGAGGCCGACGCGGCGGTTCCCTGGGAGAGCGGCGTGCGCAGTGTGGAGGAGCATGCCGACGAATCCACAGACGGACCCACCCGCGAAGCCGGTGAAGGAACCCGAGAAGCCCACGCCTGAGATCGAGCCTCCCCGGCCGCCCACGCCGGAGAAGGACCCGCCGCCCGGAGAACCCCGGCGCAGGGAGCCGCCGCCGCCCCTGCAGGACCCCGAGGTGGAGCCGGGCATCCAGGATCCACCCGCGCATGACCCGAACCACCCGGGGCCGCCGAAGATCATCGCCGGGCCGCCGCCTGCCTGAGCGGCTCCCCGCCACGCGGTGGGAGCGTGACTGCCCGCTCGGCATCGTGGATCTCCACGAGCCTGGCGCACTCCAGGCTTTGCGTACTTCACCACGATGGGATGGATGACGGTGCTTCCTGGACCACCGTCCAATGCTTGCGTTGGCTGGTTCCGCGCCAACATGCAAGTCGATGCGAGGGCACATAGAGTGAGACGCGCTCACCACGCGCCATGCCCACGTCTTCCTCGACTCCGCTCCTCCTCCGGATCTCCGCAGCCGCCGCCGCTTGCACGGTGCTCATGGGCCTGGTCGCGGCGTGGAGCGAAGGCCTGTCACCGGGTGCCCGCATCTTCCTGATGACGGCGTGCGCGTTCGTGTTGTCGGCGGTGGGTGCATGGGTCGCCCTGCGGGCGCTGACCCGGCGCGAGCAGGAGCTCACCCGGCTGCGGGACCAGGCGGACGACGCGCAGGCGATGAGCGACGCGGTGATGGGCGTCACACCGGTGGGCATCGCGTTCTACGACCGCGACCTGCGCTACGTGCACGTCAACGCCGCGCTCGCCGCGATGAATGGCCTGCCGGTGGAGGCGCACCTGGGCCGCCACGTGTCGGAGGTGCTGCCCGCGCTGGGCACGGAGCTCGCGCCCCGGCTGGCCCGCGCGCTGAGGTCGGACGCGCAGCAACAGGACGTTGGCCTCCAGGTGGAGACGCCCGCGGCGCCCGGCGAGACGCGCTTCTGGTTCGGCAGCTACTCACGCGTGCGTGGCGCGGGCGGCGCGGTGCTGGGCGTCATCGCCGCGCTGTCGGAGGTCACCGAGCGGATGCGCACGGAGGCCTCGCTCCAGGAGCACGAGGGCCGCCTGGACGTGCTCACCCGGTCACTGCCGGACTACCTGTGGGGTGGGAAGCTGCGGGCCGGTGTGTTGCGTGACTTCTACTGCACGCCCGTGGTGGAGCGCACCACCGGCTACCCGGCCAGCTCCTTCATCGGCGAGGGTCCGGAGCGCACACCCTCGCCGCTGTGGGCGGAGATGATCCACCCCGAGGACCGGACGCGCTACCGCGAGTGCATCGAGTCGCTGGCCCTGGCCCCCAGCACGGAGGTGGAGATCGAACACCGCATCATCTGCGCGGACGGGCGCGTGCGCTGGGTGCGCAGCCGCGCCGCGGCCTCCGGGCTGGACGACCGGGGGGGCGTGCACCTGGGCTGTGTCGTCACCGACATCACCGACAGGCGGCTCGCGGAGGACCTGCGCCAGCGGCTGAACGACAGCTTCCGCCGCTCCGCGATGGAGTGGCGCCGCACCTTCGACGCGGTGACCTCGCCGATGCTGGTGCTGAGCGCGGACGGCTTCATCCACCGGATGAACGACGCCGCCCGCGCGTTCTTCGAGGACCAGGACCCCTCCGGGCAGCCGCTGGCCGTGACGATTGGCTCTCCGCCCTGGTCCAGCGCGGCCTCCCTGGTAGAGGAGCTGCGCGTGATGCGCGGCAGCATGAGCCGGCAGGTGCAGGACGCGGCGTCCGGGCGCACCTGGGAGCTGTCCGCCTCCTGGGTGGACGAGCAGGCCAGCGAGGATGCGCGCATCATCCTGGTGGCCGTGGAGATCACCCGGCTGTTGGAGCTCCAGGCCCACGTGCGCCGGAGCGAGACGATGGCCGCGATGGGTGCCATCGTGGCGGGCGTGGCCCACGAGGTGCGCAACCCGCTCTTCTCCATCTCCGCCGTCGTGGACGCGATCGAAGCCACCTCTGGAGCCCAGGCGGAGCTCCAGCCCTACCTGGACGTGCTGCGCGGCGAGGTGCGCCGCCTCACGCACCTCACGCAGGAGCTCTTCGAGTATGGCCGGCCCGCACGGGGCGAGTGGACGGATGGCGCCGTGGGCGCGGTGGTCGCGGACGCCCTGTCCGCCTGCGCGCTCACGAGCGACAAGGCCGCCGTGAAGCTCGAGCGAGCGCTGCCGGACACGCTGCCCCCGGTGCACATGGACGCGCGCCGCCTGTTCCATGTCTTTCGCAACGTGGTGGAGAACGCCGTGCAGCACTCGCCCCAGGGCGCTACCGTGCACGTCACGGCGGAGGCCGTGGAGGAAGCAGGCCGTCCGTGGGTGCGCTGCACCGTCCACGACGGAGGGCCCGGCTTCAAGAACGAGGATCTGCCCCACGTCTTCGAGCCCTTCTTCAGCAAGCGCCGGGGAGGAACCGGCCTGGGCCTGTCCATCGTCCAGCGCATCCTGGATGAGCATCAGGGGCGCATCCGCTTGTCCAATCACCCCCAGGGCGGCGCGGAGGTGATCATCCTGCTGCCCGCCCTTTCCCCCGCCGGAAGCACCGGCTCCCCCCCGCAGGCACAGGTGTCATGACCCGGACCCGCATCCTCCTCGTGGACGACGAACCTGGCGTCCGACTGGGCATGAAGGGCTACCTCACGCAGCACGGCTTCGACGTGGACGAGGCCACGAGCGTGGCGGAGGCCCAGGAAGGCTTTCGTGCGCACCGGCCGGACGTGGCCGTCATCGACTACCGCCTGCCGGACGGCACGGCGCTGGAGCTGTTACCCCGGCTCAAGGAACTGGACGCCGCGGTGCCCCTGGTGGTGCTGACCGGGCACGGCTCCATCGAGCTGGCGGTGCAGGCCGTGAAGGAAGGCGCCGAGCAGTTCCTGACCAAGCCCCTGGAGCTGTCGGTGCTCAAGGTCGTGGTCGAGCGGCTCGTGGCCCAGCGGCGCGAGCGGCAGCGGCTCCTGGCGGACCGCTCGCGCTCGGCGCGCACGCAGGTGGATCCCTTCCTGGGCTCCAGCACCGCCATCCGCGCGCTGAGGGATCAGGCGGAGCGGGTGCGCGACAGCGACAGCCCGGTGCTCGTCACCGGCGAGACGGGCAGCGGCAAGAGCGTGCTCGCGCGCTGGCTGCATGAAGGCGGTCCGCGCAAGGAGGCCCCGTTCGTGGACCTCAACTGCGCGGCGCTGTCCAAGGACCTCCTGGACTCGGAGCTGTTTGGCCATGAGAAGGGCGCGTTCACCAGCGCTGTGGCCGCGAAGCAGGGCCTGTTGGAGGTCGCGGACCGGGGCACGCTGTTCCTGGATGAGATCGGGGACATGGACGTGGCAGTCCAGCCCAAGCTGCTCAAGGTGTTGGAGGAGAAGCGCTTCCGGCGCCTGGGGGACGTGAAGGACCGGCGCGTGGACGTGCGGCTGGTGGCGGCGACGCACCAGGACCTGCAGGTGGCCGCGCGGGAGAAGCGCTTCCGCAGCGACCTGTACTTCCGCATCAGCACGCTCATCCTCCACGTGCCGCCCCTGCGCGAGCGCCCCGAGGACGTGCCGGTGCTCGCGCGCCACTTCCTGGCGGAGATGGGCGCGCTCCGGGGCCGCGGCCAGGTGGAGCTGGAGCCCGACGCGGAGCGAGCCCTGATGGCCTACGGCTGGCCGGGCAACATCCGCGAGCTGCGCAACGTGTTGGAGCGCGCCGTGCTGCTGTCCGGCTCGGCCCGCCTGTCCCGCAGCGCCCTGCGCTTCGAGTCGCTCCTGCCCGCGGAGGAGCCGCTGAGCGAGGACCTCACGCTGGAGGAGCTGGAGCACCGCCACATCGAGCGGGTGCTGGCGCGCGAGGGCGGCCACGTGGAGCGCGCGGCGACGAAGCTGGGCATCTCCCGCAGCTCGCTCTACGCGAAGCTCAAGGGCTGGCAGCACAAGGGGGGCTGACGGCCGCGAGGGGGCGCTCAACTCCCCGCGGGCCCCCCGTTGCTGGCCTCCGCCACGAAGCCCGGCGCGGGCGGCACGGCGAAGAAGCGCGAGAGCTCGGCCTGCGCCTCACGGGCCTGCGCCGCGCTGATGCGCCCCTCGCGCTCCAGCCTCCCGACGATGACGCCCGCGCGGTTGCGCAGGGCCTCGGGACGCTGGGCGGGCAGCCAGCGGCGCGGGGCAGGCAACATGCCCGCGAGCATCGCGCCCTGCGCCACGCTGAGCGCCCGCGCCGAGACACCGAAGTGCTCGCGCGCCGCCGCCTCGATGCCATAGACGCCGTCGCCCCACTCCACGACGTTCAGGTACAGCGCGAGGATGCGCTGCTTGGACAGGTTCGACTCCAACTCTCGGGCGAGCAGCAACTCCTTGCCCTTGCGCAGCAGACTGCGGTCCGTGGAGAGGTAGAGGTTCTTCGCCAGTTGCTGCGTGAGGGTGGAGGCGCCGCGCCCCAGGCGTGCCTCGCGCACCGACTGCTCGACGGCGTTCTCCACTTCGGTCCAGTCCACGCCCTCGTGCCGGTAGAAGCGCGCGTCCTCGGAGCTCAGCACGGCGTCCACGGCGTGCGGGGCCACCGCGCCAAGCGACACCCACGCCTGGCGCACGCGAGGCTTCTTGCCCGCCTCCAACGCCTCCTCGGCCCGCTGCGCCATGAGCGCGGTGGTGCGCGGGTTCTGCGTCCGCAGGAGGCTCACGTCGGGCAGTCGCGCGAACTCCACGCCGAGCCAGAGGGCGAGCAGCAGCCACCCGCCGAGCGCCCAGCGCCCCCAGCCCGGCCCGGAGCGCTTCGCCACGACGCGCCGGGCGCCAGAGGAGAGCTGCTTCGTCTTCTGCGTCCGGACGGTGGAGGCGCGCACGGGGGGCGGACGGGAGGCCATCGGTGCATTCACATCTGCCCCGGGCAGCCGCCCCTGTCCAGAAGACGGCCGGGACGGAATCCGGCGCCCGGCCTGGATCCTCGAGAACTTGACGCGTCAGCCGTCGCTCCGGATGCGTCAGGCGGATGGAATGACAGGCACCGGGCTTGGATTTCCAGCGGGTTCGGAGCTGCGAGTCATTGGCGTGGTGGGTGCAGAGGCATTCGCGCATCCGCGCGGAACCTTCCCACTCGCGGATGTCACCCCCGAAGAGGAATGCCAATGACCACGATGTATGACGACCTGTTCTTCCGCTCCAACCTGTCGGACTACGGGCAGCTCCCTTCTCCCCCGCTGGCCTACGAGTCGCCGGACATCATCCCCGCGGGCCTCTACCCCACCAACAACCCGCAGACCTTCTTCTCCAGCAACTACAACCAGGATGTGGGCCAGAACCTGGTGACGGACGGCCCCAATTACATCTACCTGCGAACCAAGAACCTCTCCAATGGCGCGCAGAATGGCAAGGTGTCTCTGTATTACACGCCGGCCAGCCTGCTGCTCTACCCGAACAAGTGGCAGAACAACGCGCTCAAGACGAGTGATTCGCAGACGGAGGTCTTCCTCGCGTCCACCGCCCCTGGCGGCATCGCCGTGACGGACAATCCCTTCTTCTGGGAGCCGGGCGCCATCAGCGCGGATCACTACTGCCTCATCAGCCGGGTCTCCACGAGCCGGCATGACAACCCCGTGCCCCAGGTGGGCAGCTACACGGACATGACGGAGTTCATCCTCAACAACCCGGGCTTCGGCTGGCGCAACGTCAGCCTCACGGACGCCAACAGCCCCACCTTCGACACGACCGTGGACTACACCCAGGGGACGGAGGCGGGACGCATCACGTTCCAGCTCGAGTGCACCAACGTGCCTGGCGGCGCCGCCGTCGCGTTCTCCGCGGGGACGCCGGGCCCCTCCCCGCTCATCGTGCTCGAGAAGACGCAGGTGCCGCCGAACAACGGCAGTTGGAACACGTCCGTCACCTGCGACGTGCCCGCCAACTACCAGACGAACATCACCTACTCGTACTGGGCCAATGGGACCAAGCCACTGCAAGGCTTCCAGATCCGCCTCAAGGCCCTGGCCTACTTCGACGAGAGCAGCCGCTTCTTCCACAAGCTCCGCACGCCCCAGGAGCTGGGCGCGTCTCCGGAGCTGGCGCGGCGGATGAGCGCCCAGCGCGGCGTCGTGCTCGGTTCGCACGCCACCATCAGCCGCTGAGCCGTCCCACTCGCGCGGTTCCCAGGAGCGGTCACCGGGACGGGTCGTCGAACCGTCACCGGTGGCCGCTCCTCCTCCCTGGAACCGAAGCAGCCCGGCGTGCCTAGTTCTTCGTCACCCGGGCCTCGCTCAGCACCATGGACCAGTTGTCCATGAGGTCCACCTGCTGGCCGTCCTGCCCCTGCGCCGGGTACTTCAGCGACGCCTTCGTGTTCAGGTGGCTGGACATGTAGATGAGCCGCTGGACCGCTGGCCCTGGCGGCGTGGGCCGGCCCTGCTCATCCCGCAGCGAGTCCTGGAAGCGCGCGTTCAGATAGAAGGGCGGAATCGTCTGGTAGTTCATCCGCACCCGGATGCTCTTCCAGCCGCTCACCGCCGACAGCGGCACCTGGTAGACGAGCTGATCCATCCCCTTCGCGGGCGACGTGCTGAAGTCCGGGTCGGACGTCACGCTCGTGTCCTGGGGACCGAGCACGTAGCTGAACGGCTCGGTGAGGCGCGCGAGTTGCTGGAGGTTCAGGCCGAGCTGCACCTCGTCCGGCTTGCGCTGTGCCGGAGCCACCCAGCCTTCGGGCAACAGCCGGTTGTCCTTCACCTCCTTGAACTGCTGGAGCTCCAGGCTGGTGACGTGGTTCTGGTCATCCACCGCGCGCAGCTCGTAGATCTGCGCCTGGTCCTGCCGGGTGATGACCTGGTGGTGCGGCTGGAGCTGGGACGGGTCGGTGGTGAACTCGCTGGCGAGCAGCGCACTGTCGTCCGGCTTGCAGATACCGTTGCAGATGACCCCCAGCGCGTTCGGCTGACCGGAAGCCCACAGCACCTTGCCGTTGGAATCCAGCACCTCGAACTGGAGGAACGCCCGGCGGAAGCCCGCGCCGCTGGGGAACTTGTGGCCCACGTTGCTGGTGACGGTGACGGGCACCTTCAGCGTGCCGCCCGTCTCCTGGAAGCTGCCCACCGACACCAGGACCGCGGGCTGCGACGGATCAAACACGCCCTGAGAGGTGTTCACCGCCAGGTCCAGGATGGACTGCTGCGCGTTCAGCAGGTTCCTGGCGAAGGTGTAGTCGCGCTTGCCGTCCGCGAGCGGCTTCACCGAGCCGTCCGGGAACTTCAGCGCGACGAACACGTCGTCCACGCTCAGCGCGCGGCCGGGCTGGAACACGAGCCGCAGCGAACGGGTTCCGCTGGGGATGAGCGTGGGGCCCGCCGCCTGCACGGACAGCCAGCGCTGCTTCGTCGCCGCCACCGAGGCGGTGCCGGCCGTGTTCGTCCAGCCACCCTGCCCTGACCGCTGCTGCAGCGACAGCGTGCCGCACGGCTCGACGCCGTCGCAGTACACCGTGGCCCCCCACTGCACGGTCGCCGCGCCCGCCGCCCGGTCGATGAGGTCCTGGTACGCGGACACGTCCACGGTCAGGGACGCGCCCCCGCTCAACTGGAAGAATCGCGCGCCGTGGCTGGGACGGATGACCTGCTTGGACAGCCCCTGCTGCTCGGTCACCGCCGTGACGGTCGCGCCGGTGTCCGGCACCCAGCCATCCACCGTCAGGTCCGCCTTCGCGCCGTCCTCCGCGCCCGGGTTGGTGACGAGGTTGGGCGTGCGCGCGAGGATCTCCGGGCTCTGGAGGTACGGCGGCACGCGCGAGTCCGGCTGCGTGTAGAAGTCCAGGCCCAGCACGTCCGGGAACTGCTGGAACATCTCATGGACGAACAGGTTGATGCCCAGGAGCGTGTGTCGGTTGTATTGCCGGGGCGGCAGCGCCGCGTTGTCGCGATAGAAGGCCGCCAGGTCCCCGTTCTGCTGCGCCACCTTCATGTTGCCGTCGAACGGATCAGCGGGCGCGGTGAGCTGCATGTGGCACGTCATGCAGGTGGAGGTGGACCGGGCATAGCCGCTGTTGAGCCACTCGAAGTAGGTCGTCTGCTCGTAGGCCAGCTCCACGCACGGGTCGGTCAGGAAGTCCCCCGTGGCGCTGAAGGTCGTCTGGTTCTGCGGGCAGCTCGCGGGGCGCTTGTAGACGCCCTTCGCCTCCACCTCCGCGATGGGCATGGAGGGCCGGTAGTTCGTGGGGACCTTGGGCAGCACGACGACGTGGCACGAGCCGCAGACCATGGAGTCTCGCAGGTAGCTGTGCCCGCCCACCGTGGCGGCCGTCTCCAGGCTGAGGCCCGCGGCGGCCATGGGCTGCGTGTTCAGGTGCGTGTCCGGGCCCACGATGGCCCCCGGGCGCAGGTTCATGGAAGACGTGAAGGGGAACGGCGGCGGCTGGACGTCGTCGCCCCGGTCCTTGAGGCGCGCGGAGACGTTGTCACCGAAGAGGGTGCCCTCCTGGGGGCCGTAGAAGGCCGTGTAGTCCGTGCCGTTCCAGGGCAGGCCGCTGTCGGGCGCCACGGAGTGGCACGCGCTGCACGAGACGCCGTCGCGCCCCAGCGCGCCCAGCACCGCCTTCTCGGGGTCGCTCTTGGAGTTGTCGGGCGTCGCGTAGAGCAGCTCATGCGTGAAGGGCTTGTGCTGGCTTTGCGCCTGACGCTGGCCCAGCGGCGAGTGGCAGCGCAGGCAGAGGTTGTCCACGGTGGTGGGCTGGTGGGGTGACAGCTTGCGCGTGGTCTCCACCTGCGCGAGGAAGATGGGGTCGCGGCCCGCCAGCGCCTTCACGGACGCGCTCCAGTCGCCGAACGGAGACCAGTTGGCCGCGAGCGGCAAGGGCGCGTTGGGGTCCAGGAACGACGGCTGCGTGTTGTCGTTCCAGAGCTTGTCCACGGAGGGCATCTGCCAGAAGGCCATGGAAGGCAGGGCCTTGTAGGTGGACAGAGCGTCGGAAGGCAGCGTGATGTCGCTGTTGGCCAGCCAGTCCGCGTCATGGCAGGACTGACATACCAGCGAGGAATTGAACCGCTGGCTGCCCAGGTCCAGCCCGTTGTGCGCGATGTCGAGGGTCCGGGCGGGCAACGCCTGGAGCGAGCCCTTCGTCAGCGAGGGAAAGGTGACGCCGCCCTGCCTGGCATAGAATGAGAGGAATTGCTGGGCCTGGATGTCATTCTCATCCAGGGGCTGGGTCAGCTTGTCGCCGTGGGGAAAGACGGGATACGGCGTGGGCACGGTGCCCGGCGTGGGCACGGAGGTGACCTGGGCCGCGCTCGCGGCCTTACCGACGGGCGGCGGTGCGGAGTCCGCTCCTCGAATTCCGCGTCCGACCAGGGCCACCGCCACGGTCAGGGCGCACACGCCTCCCAGCGTGAGCAGGAGATACCGTTGACGACTTGTCTTCATGGGACCATCCCGGTTGGGGTGAAGAAGAGGCGGCCGTCACGCGGCCAGGGCGCGGGCGGCGAGGGACTCGCGCCGGTTGCGCCAGAAGGGGGCGTCGGGCCACCGCCGCTCCTCGCGGTAGTAGTGGTCCCGCGTCCGCAGGTGCTCCGCGAAGGCCTGACGCACCCGGGCCGCGTAGGCCTCCAGCGCCCCCGGACGGCCCCGCAGGTGCTGATCCAGGGCCTCGGCCGCCAGCAGCGCGGAGCCGAGCGCCTGGGTGATGCCCTGGGACGACAGCGAATCCAGCGCGCACGCCGCGTCCCCCACCGCGAGCCAGTGCTCCGCGTGGACCCGGTCCAGGCAGGCCACGGAGGCCGGCACCGCGCGCGGCGGCGCTCCGCTGAAGTCACAGGCCTCCAGCCGCTCGCGGGTCGCGGTGGTGCGGGCCAGCAATCCCAGCCAGGCTTCCGCGCCACGCACACCGCGCAGGGACTCTCCGTCTCCCATCAGTGCGACGACGACACGGCCCGACGGAAGCAGCGCGGAGTACCACCACCCCTCCGGCCGGGCCTCCACCAGCGCCTGCGTGCTGAAGGCCGCGCCCTCGCGCAGGCGGAAGTCGCCGTAGAGCGCGAAGCCGCGGTCCACCACCACCCGCCGCGCGCCCTGGGACGTGGCGAAGCCGGCCCTCCACCCGGTGGCATCCACCACGAAGCGCGCGCGCAGTGAGGTGGGGCCTTCCACCGGATGGGACAGGTGCAGTTGGAAACCCTCCAGGCTCAGGTCCTCGCACTCCACCAGCGTGGTGCCCGTGCGCACGGTGCCTCCGCGCTCCGCGACCTGGGCGCACAGGCTCGCGTCGAAGCGGGAGCGGTCCAGGTGCCAGGCCGACCCGAAGGGGGCCATGAGCGTGTCGTGATGCCCCACGGTGGCGGAGCCCCAGCAGGACGCCGTGCCGCGCGATGGAAGGTGCCCGTCGCGCAGGAAGCGGTCCCAGACGCCCAACGCCACGAGGGCCCGGCGTGCGTTGGGAGGCAGCGTCTCCCCAATCCGGGGCGCGCCGTGGGAGGTGCGCTCCACCAACGTGACGGACAGCCGCGTCCGGGCGCGCAGGGCCAGCGCCACCCCCGCGCCGGCCGGCCCTCCCCCCAGGACGGCGACGTCGCAGCGGGCCTCGCTCACGGCAGTTGACCGTCCGGCTTCAGCAGGCGCTCCACCTCGATGTAGAGCGGCGCGGGATCATCCGCGCTGTCGGGCCCCTGATCCTGCGGCCGGGCGTCCTTCCGGGCGAGGATGAACCCCAGACCCTTCCAGCCAACGACCATCTGCTCGTCCTTGTCGAAGTTGATGTCGAAGGGACGCGTCCAGTAGCCCTGCTGCCATTCCTGATCCGGGCCCAGGTAGCGCACCTCGTAGGGCCGCTGTGATGGCCACCACCACAGGGACGTGTTCTGCACCACCTGGTTGGAGCACTCGTTGAAGTCCGCCTGCCACGGCAGCGCCATGTACTTGGTGGCGTCCCCCGGCTCGAGGCCCTGGCCGTCATGCGGATTGGTGTCCCAGCGCAGGCCGCTGCCATTCAGCGTGCGGTGCTTGAAGCGGAACGGCTCCATGAAGAAGTTCGGGTCGCGGGCGATCCACGTCATCTCGATGCCCGGGCAGAAGGGGCCGCCCACGCAGTTCTCCAGCACGCCGCGATCCAGCAGCTGCCCCGGGGTGGGCATCGCCGTGCTGGGGGTGTTGTCGAAGAGGCCCTTGCTGAACTGGCTCAGCAGGAAGTACTGCGTCCGGGTGAGGGTGAGGAATTGCCGGGGGACCTGGTCGGTGAGCGGATTGTCCCCCGCCATCTTCGGCATGCGGCCGGGAAAGTCATTGGGCGACTCCGGGTCGCGCACGTACTTCATGAAGTTGTGGGTGCTGGCTTGCGGCTGGGGAAGCTCGGCGTGCGCGTCCACGCCCTGGTCGTTGATGCGCGCGGTCCAGCGATAGTCATTGGGGCGCTGGAGGATGGGCAGGATGTCCGCCTGGAAGTTCGGGCGATAGCTGTCGTTGAACGTTCCGCCCTTGCACAGCTCCGGCTCCAGGTCCCGCTGGGTGACGAAGGTGTCTCGCAGCGTTTCGTACAGCGTGACCATGTTGAGGAGCTGGGGCGCGTACGCCGGCGGGGCCACCACCATCCACGCCGGGGACGTCACCTCCACCCGCGTGCCCCCTTGCAGGATGACCGTCGCGGTGACGGGCCCGTCCGACGTGTCATCCCACCAGAAGTTGTTGTTGGCGTAGGTGTCCAGCCGAGGCTGCATGTAGGCCTGGGCCTGCATGTAGTCGGCGGTCTCCTGGATGTCGGCGGGGCTGTTGGACGTGTCCTTCGCCAGCTCCGCCACCATGGCGGCGCGGAGCGCTTCCTGCGTCGGGAAGAGCTGGTCGGCCACCGGCCTGAGCTCGTCCAGGCGCTTGCGCTGGGAGGCGGTGAGGGTCGGGTCGTCCTCCAGGAGGTTGTCGATCAGGCCGTTGGAGAGGTTCCACACCGCCGTGGTGCCGGAGTGCCCCAGTCCTCCCACCGTGTAGAGGTAGCCCTGGTCGTCCGCGATGACGCTCCCCAGCGTGGTGATGTCATTGCCCTCGGGGAGCAGCTGCGTCCGGGGAAAGGACCGCGGATAGTCCTTGCCCTGGGGGTCGTCGTTGGAGAACTCCGCGCGCGTTGGCAGCTGGTTGTTGCCTCGGCACGCCACGGTGCGAGGCCCCGGGTCGATGATGAGCGCCTTGCGTCCCGCCGCATCCTTCGTCCGCGGATTGCGCAGCGCGTGCGAGGCGTCATAGGTGCCGTTCGCGCCCTGCTGCTGCTGGAACTCGTACCAGGCCGCCTTCTTGTTCGCGACGTGGACGGTCCACTCGATGTCCACCACCCCGTCGACGCCCGGCTGGACGCGCTTGCCCGGCGCGCTGGGATTGGCGGGGTCGAAGGTGTGGATCTGGAACCGGGCGGCCTGCCGTCGGATGCCGCCGTGCACGTCGCGAAAGCGCGTCACGTCCCCGCCGGTCCGCTCCTGGGGGAGCCCTCCCGCCCTCTCCGGCCCCAGGTAGTAGTCCTCGCTGTCCCCGACGCGGGCCACCCCGATCGCCGGGTGGATCCTATAGCTGATGCCCATTGCAGCGCTCCTCCGGTGTTGGCTTGGAGTTCTGCAATTCATGGACCTCCAGAAATAGGAATGGATTTGAGGAGATTCGGAGGGTTCCAGGCGCTTGCGGAAATCCCTGACACGTCAAGCCTGGGGTTTGACAAGTCAAGCACAAGGCCTGACATGTCAGGACTGGCGGGCCGGCCCTTGCGTCACGCAAGCCGGACTCAACCGCTCCCACGGCCGCCTGCGCCGAGCCACGCGGCGCCCGAATGATGGCGAGTCGGCTGTGTCCATGCCCGTGCGGCCGAGTGTCATTGACGTCCATGGATGCGCGATGGACCTTCCGGACAGGAGGCCGCGCCGCTCCCGTGCTCCAGGAAGCCGAGGGCCGTCACGCATGGCCATCAGAGGCGCCCCCTCTATACTCTCCAACCGCTGATCACGAAGGGAGTGACACCATGAGCACCGGTAGCTTCATCTGGTACGAGCTGATGACCCACGACCCCGACGCCGCCGCGAAGTTCTATGGCGCTGTCGTGGGGTGGAAACTCTCCGCTCCTTCCGCGCCCATGCCGAACGGAGTGGACTACCGGATCCTCACGCGCGGCGATGGCGGCTCCGCCGGCGGCGTCCTCCGCCTCTCCCAGGACATGCTTCAGCATGGCGCGCAGCCTTGCTGGCTTGGCTACCTGCATGTCGCGGATGTCGATGCGGCCATCCAGGCCATGGTGGCCGATGGTGCCAGGGTGCTGATGCCGGGCATGGGTCTCCCCGTCGGGAGGATCGCGATGGTCGCCGACCCGATGGGCACGCCCTTCTACGTGATGGCGCCGATTCCCCCGCCCGGCAAACCCGGGGCGAAGAGCGATGTCTTCGACGTGAAGGCGTCACAGCGCGTTCGCTGGAACGAACTGGCCAGCCCGGATCTCGCGCGAGCCAAGGCGTTCTACGCGAAGCACTTCCACTTCCAGTTCAATGACGTGATGCCCATGGGCCCGATGGGCGACTACTGCTTCATCGACCATGACGGCGTCCGGCTCGGCGGCATCATGCAGAAGCCCGCCTCAAGCCCTGGCCCCACCGGCACCTGGCAGTTCTACTTCGGCGTCTCCTCGGTCGCGGAAGCGCAGCGCGCCATCACCGCCAACGGCGGTAGGATACTGCAAGGGCCGCACGAGGTGCCCGGCGGCGACTGGATTGTCGTCGCGACGGACCCCGCGGGCGCCGTGTTTGGTGTCGTCGGTCCCAAGGGTGAATGAAACAAGGAGCGCAACCATGACGAACCGCGTGAACAAGGCCGTCCTCTGCCTCTGGTACGAACGCAACGCCGAAGAAGCGGCGGCCTTCTACGCCCGCACCTTCCCTGACAGCTCCGTCGGTGCCAAACATCACGCACCAGGGGACTACCCGGACGGCAAGAAGGGCGACGTCCTCACGGTGGAGTTCACCGTGCTGGGCTTTCCGTGCATCGGACTCAATGGCGGCCCCGCCTTCAAGCACAGCGAAGCCTTCTCGTTCCAGGTCAGCACGAAGGACCAGGAAGAGACGGACCGCTATTGGAATGCCATTGTCGGCAACGGCGGTCAGGAAAGTCAGTGCGGGTGGTGCAAGGACAAATGGGGGCTCTCGTGGCAGATCACGCCCGCCGCCCTGACGGATGGAATGAGCGATCCGGATCCGGCCGCACGTAAGCGGGTGTTCGACGCGATGATGAAGATGAAGAAGATCGACATCGCGGCGATCAACGCGGCCCGCAAGGGGTGAGGCCGCTGGTGGCGAGTCCTCGCTCACTGCATACTGGTGGAGCCCGGGTGGGTGCCGTAGCGCAGCGGTGACGCGCCGCCTGGCCAAGGCGGAGGACGCCGATTCGAATCCGGCCGGTGTCCACCCGGGCACCTGCTTCATCTCCCCCTTCCAGCTACGCTGACGGAGCCGATGAAAACGCTCCCGTCTGACTGCACCGCCGTCACTTCCGATGAGGAGGTCGCCCGCTGCGTGGCGCTGCTGCACTCCGTGAAGCACTGGCCGGAGGACCACCCGGCCCGCCTGGCCATCGAAGCCGCCGCCATCCAGGTCCAGCGCGGGACCAAGAAGAAGCAGCGCCGACAGCGGGCGGAGACGCGCAAGCGCGCCGACCGCGCCACGCTCGAAGCCCTCCACACCGCCCAGACGGAGACGCTTGGAGTTCGGACCGTGACCTCTGCTTCGCCTGCGTCCGGACTGCTACGCGCGGGGCGTTGCTATGTCTGCAAGGAGCCCTACACCCGGCTCCACGCGCGCTATCCGCTCCTGTGCCCGTCCTGCGCCCACCTCAACGAGGAGAAGCGCGAGCAGCGGACGGACCTGTCTGGCCGTTCGGCGCTCATCACCGGAGGGAGGACCAAGGTGGGCTTCCAGCTCGCCCTGAAGCTGCTGCGGGACGGCGCGCGGGTGTGCGTCACCTCCCGCTTCCCCCGGGATGCCGCGCGGCGCTTCGCCGCGGAAGCAGACTTCGAGGCCTGGTCCCATCGGCTCGCGGTGTTCGGCCTGGACCTGCGCTACCTGCCCGGCGTGAAGGCGTTCACGGAACACCTGCTCGCCACCGAGCCGTTCCTGGACATCCTCGTCAACAACGCCGCGCAGACCGTGCGGCCGACGCCAGAGCAACTGGAGTCCCTGCACGCCCAGGAACAGGCCGCGCGGCTCCCGCCTCATGCCATCGCATTGCTGGGGGACACGTCGTTCCCTGCGCCGCGCAGCGGGCTGGAGCAACTTTCATCCGGAAGCGCGGAGCTGGCGCCGCTGGCCTCCTTCCTCGCGGAGCGCACGGATGGAAGCCTGGAGGATGGCGAGGGCGACAACAGCTGGGTGCTCCGGCTACATGAAGTTCCAGTGGTGGAGTTGCTGGAGGCGCAGCTGATCAACGCGGTCTCCCCCTTCCTCCTCAACGCGCGACTGAAGCCGCTCCTGCTCCGCTCGCCGCACGCGGACCGGTACATCGTCAACGTCTCCGCCGTGGAGGGGCAGTTCGCACGGGCGAACAAGACGGTCTTCCACCCACACACCAACATGGCGAAGGCGGCGCTCAACATGATGACCCGCACGTCCGCGGAGGACTACGCGCGGGACGGCATCTACATGAACAGCGTGGACACCGGCTGGCTCACGAACGAGAACCCGCGCGAGAAGCGGCTGCGGATGTCCCAACTGGGTTTCGTCACGCCCCTGGACGTCGTGGACGGCGCGGCCCGCGTCTACGACCCCATCGTCCAGGGCACGCAAGGCCGACCGGTGCACGGCCTCTTCCTCAAGGACTACCGAAGCGCCCCGTGGTAGCCGCCCCGCCGTTGAGGTGTCTTGATACCGCAATGGCAATCACGGCGAGGCGATTGCCAAGGTGATCCGGGTCACACCGCCCAGCGTGACCTTTCCTCCCGAGCGGGCCTTCTCCAGTTCGGCGACGAGCTCCGCCTCCCACGCCCGGTGCTGAGGCTCCGGTAGCTCGCCCACGAGTTTCATCACGGGCCCGCCCAGCTCGCGGATCCACGTCAGGAGGTCGCTCGCATCATGGGCCTCCACGACGGGGACTTCCTGTTCCTCCGCAGCCTGTACAGAGAAACCGCTGCGCTTGAGGGCGGCATCGAGACGGGCCGGGTCCGCATGACGAAACACCCCGGGTTCATCAGCGACTGGCAGTGCGGGGAGTTCGCGATAGCGGCCGAGGATCCTGCGGGCGAGCGAGGCCCAGGGAACTCGCGCCGGCTCCGCCCACGAGGCGATGACGAGCGCGCCCCCGGGCATCAGGGCGTGGTGGATGGACGCGAGGGCCCGCTCAGGCTCGCGCATGTACATCAAGCCCCAGCGCACAGTGGCCACGTCGAACGTCCCCGCGCCGACCGCCAGCGACTCCGCGTCGGCCACCTGGAACGCGATGTTCTCCAGCCCCTCCCGCCGCGCCCGCTCGCGGGCAATCTCCAGCACGCCCTCCACCAGGTCCACCCCGAGCACCCGCCCCGCTGGCCCCACGCGGTGTGCCGCGGGCACGGAAGGCTCACCCCGGCCACAGGCGACATCCAGCATGCGCATCCCCCTGGAGACGCCGGCCAGGTCAAGCATCCGCTCGGTCAGGGGCCGAGAGAGCCGCGCCTCCATCGCGTCGTGGTGACGCCAGAACTCGACCATCCGTGTCTGCTTTTCGCGCGAGGAGCCGCTCATGTACGTATTCCCCCTGATTCGATTCCAGATTCCGGAGCACGGTCCAGGAAATGGAAACCGGCCTCCCCCGGGCCCTCCCCTCTCCGCCCAATCTCTTGCAATGACTGGGATTGGAGGATGACGCCTTGCGTGGCACAACCGCTGCACTGTTGTTGTGCATGCACGGTAAAATCCTCCTCCTCGATTCCAAGCCCCCGGTTCGTGGGGCGACGGCGCGTCACCTGACGGCCGCGGGCTTCACCGTCCTCACCGCGCGTACGGATGGGCAGGCGCGCAGCCTGCTCGACACCCACCTGTTCGACGCGGTCCTCATCGACCATCCCTTCGGCCGGCCCGGCATGGAGGAAGGCCTGCGCTTCGCGCGCGACGTCCGCCTGCAGGACTCGCACCTCCCCATCCTGCTGATGACGGCGTTGCCCCTGGACGAGGTGCGGCACTCCGCGTGGGCGAGCGGTATCACCAAGCTGCTGCCCAAGCCGCAGCTGATGCCGGTGCTCATCCTCCACCTGTCCGCGCTCATCCCCGCGGCGGCCAACGAGAATCAGCCCCAGCCCATCCCTCTTGTTCGCTAGAACTTGTTCGCTAGAAAACCGGACAACCTTTCATCCCCGGTTTCCGTCCAGATTCCGGAAAATGGATCCGCAACCTGGACAAACGTGCGCGGCGGAACCCGGTCCGCCAGGCCAAGCGGCTGTAAAGACTTCACCCGTCGAATCCGGGATCCCTGGCCCCGCCCTTGCTCATGTCATCCAGTGTGCCCCGGAACCTGCTGATCATCGATGACGAAACGGTCTTGTGCTGGGTCCTGGGCAGGTTCTTCTCCAGTGCCGGATACGCGGTCGATTCAGCGACGGATCTCGACGAGGCGCTGGAGCGGGTGAAGCACGGCCGGTACGACCTGGTCATCAGCGACCTGCGACTGAGCGGCACGCAGTCCGAGGAAGGGCTGATCATCGCGGAGCGGCTGCGCGAAGCCTCTCCGCAAACACGCATGGTGCTGCTGACGGCGTTCGCGACCCCGGACCTGGGGGTGCGAGCGCGAGCCCTGGGCGTGGACCTGGTGCTGAGCAAGCCCCAGCCGCTGCCGGACCTGGCGGAGCACGTGGCGCAACTGCTGGGAGTTCCGCGTCAGGCAAACGCGCGGTCGTAGTCCGGCCGGAGGTCCGTGGTGGTCGCCCAGGCTGGCACCGGCCACGTCCTCTTCAAGGGCGTCGCGACCCCCATGAGTCCTCCCCCATGACGTCCGCAACGGCGGCGCTGGGGTTCCCGACGGGCTCCAGCCGCGGCGCGGCTCCACTCCGCGTCCGGGTGCTCCCATCCCTCTCCGCACCCAGGAGCGCCTCGCCCCTTCGCTCCGCTCCAGGGTGACGCACTGAGACTTGGATGAGGGCGGATCCGGTTTCCGGAAAATGGATCCGTAACCTGGACAACTCACTGCGTGCGAGCACGTTCATTTTTCCAACCACCCGGAAGAATTCGGCGTCGTCTGGCCAACAGGGCTGGCCCTGGCCTTGCTTTTGCGCCGGTCCGTGCCCCCGCGCCATTTGACCTCGGTTGATGCGCCCCCACGCCTGAAGGCCTCCGCTTCGGCGTTTTCCCAGCACGAGCTCCAGCCCGCGACAGGGCCGGCTCGCACGGCGCGAGCGGGCGGCGACGCCCCTGCGTTCCCCCTCGGCCGGCGCTCGCCGCGGCAGTTCCGACGGACTCCCATGGACTCCCCCCCCAACAACGTCCCCCTCGCTTCCGGGCGGGTCTCCGCCCCCCTCGCGCGTGCGTGGGTGCTGTCGTGCCTGGTGCTCCTGGCACTCCTTCCCCAGCTGGCCGCCGCCGCGCCCGCGCTGCGCTACCAGGTGGATCAGCGGGGCGACTTCGTGCTGTTCGGCAACACGCTGTCGCAGGAGTGCCGCAGCGGAACGCCCGCGCCGCTGGTGGGCACGGTGGGCGCCTGCGGCACCAACATCACCGACCAGGCGTCGGACGTGCACTGGAACACCGACGGCCTCACGGCGTACGCGGACACGTCGGTGGCGCCGGCGGATTCGAAGAGCCAGGCGATGCTGGTGCTGCCCGCGGGGGCGGTGGTGACGTACGCGCGGCTGTACTGGGGCGCGGTGCGCTCGGTGCAGAGCCGCACGGGGCCCATGACGCCGGGCACGACGGTGACGCTGTCGCGGGTGGGCACGGGTGCCTTCTCCACGAGCGTCACCGCGGACTCCAGCAAGGGCTACACGTCCGGCAACAACTACGCCTACCAGTCCACGGCGGACGTGACGGCGCTGGTGCAGCAGCGCGGCACGGGCGCGTACCTGCTCGCCGGCGCGGACGCGCTGGACTTCCGCAACGTCAACGACACCTTCCCCTACTCCGGCTGGGCGATGGTCGTCTTCTACCGGCTGGCCAGCGAGCCGCTGCGCAACCTCACGCTCTTCGACGGCCTGGATGCGGTGAGCAGCGGCGTGAGCGCGACGGCCACCCTGTCCGGCTTCCTGGTGCCGTCCTCCGGCTACTCGGCGAAGCTGGGAGTCATCGCGTACGAGGGTGAGAACTCGATCACGGGCGACGCGCTGAACTTCAACGGCGCGGCCCTGTCGGACGCGCAGAACCCGGCGACCAACTTCTTCAACGGCACGCGCAGCCGGCTGGGCGTGGCGCAGAGCAACGACGGGGATCTGCCCCGCTTCGCCGGCACGCCGGGCACCACCGAGGGTCTGGACATGGACGTGGTGGACATCACCTCGCGCGTCTCCGCGGGTCAGACGTCCGCGACGGTGTCCGCCACCTCCACGGGGGACCAGTACCTGCTGGGCGCGTTCATCACGTCCATCTCCACGCAGAAGCCGGACTTCATCCAGACGGTGAAGAGCGTGGCGGCGGTGTCGCCGCGCCCGGACGGCAGCCTGCGCGGCGGCGACGTGCTGGAGTACACGGTGCAGACGACGAACTCGGGCGATGACTCCGGCATCCTCACCGTGCTCACGGACACGCTGCCCACGAACGTCACCTACGTCCCGGGCTCGCTGCGGGTGGCGGCGGGCGCCAACACCGGCGCGATGACGGACGCGACGGGTGATGACCAGGGTGAATACGACGCGGCGAACCGCCGGCTCACGGTGCGCCTGGGAGCGGGCGCCACCGCCACGCAGGGCGGCGTCATCAACATCGGAGAGAGCTCGACCGTCGTCTTCCGGGTGACCATCAACGCGGGGGCAACGGGAAGCATCGACAACCAGGCCGTCGTGCGCAGCACCGGCCAGCAGGGGGCACCGGAGACGTCCTTCCCGTCCTCGCCGCCGGTGGGCACCGGCCCCACGACGATCCCCGTGGGTGCTCCGTCCGCGCCGACGGTGACGGCGCCCGCTGCGGGCTCTACGCTGGCGACCGCCAAGCCCACCTTCAGCGGCACCGCGGAGGCGGGCAGCACCGTCACCGTGCGCGAGGGAACCACGGTGCTCTGCACCGCGACGGTGAACGCGGCCGGAAACTGGAGCTGCACCTCCACCGTGTCGCTCGCTGACGGCGCGCACACGGTGAGCGCGCAGGCGATGGACACCAGCGGCAACGTCAGCCCCACCACGTCCGTGGGGTTCAACGTGGACACGACGCCGCCGGTGGCGCCGGTCATCTCCACGCCCGCGCAGAACGCGCAGCTCAACACGACGACGCCGACGTTCACGGGCACGGCGGAGGCGGGCAGCACCGTCACCGTGCGCGAGGGTGCCACGGTGCTCTGCACCACCACGGCCAACGCCGTGACGGGCGCATGGAGCTGCGTGTCCAGCGTGACGCTGACGTCCGGCTCGCACACCGTGACGGCGACGGCCCAGGACGCAGCGGGCAATACGGGCCCGGCCTCCGCGGGACGGACGTTCGTGGTGGACGTGACGCCCCCGGCGGCGCCGGTCATCACGGCGCCCGCGAGCGGTGCAGCGGTGAATACGACGACGCCCACGTTCAGCGGCTTCGCGGAAGCCGGCAGCACCGTCACCGTGGTGGTGGGCGGCGTCACGGTCTGCACCGCGACGGCCAACGCCTCTGGCGCCTGGTCCTGCGTGTCGACCACGACGCTGCCCCAGGGCACCGTGACGGCGAGCAGCACCGCCACCGACGCGGCGGGCAACACCAGCACGCCCAGCACGACCTCCTTCACCGTGGACACGGTGCCCCCGCCCGCGCCGGTCATCACGGCGCCCACGGCCAACAGCACCGTGACGACGAAGACGCCGACGCTGTCCGGTACGGCGGAGGCGAACAGCACCGTGACCGTGCGTGAAGGCACCACGGTCCTGTGCACCACCACGGCCAATGCCTCCGGCGCCTGGTCCTGCACCTCCGCGTCGCTGGCGGAGGGCGCGCACACCATCACCGCGACCGCGCGCGACGCGGCGGGCAACACGGGCCCGGCCAGCACCGCCGTGCCCTTTACGGTGGACTCCATCCCTCCGCCGGCTCCGGTCATCACGGCTCCGACGGCCAACCAGGCGGTGGCCACGCAGACGCCGGCCCTCAGCGGCACGGCGGAGGCCAACAGCACGGTGACCGTCCGCGAGGGCGCCACGGTGCTCTGCACCACGACAGCCAACGCGTCCGGTGCGTGGTCGTGTACCTCCGCGTCGCTTGCGCAGGGCGCGCACACCGTCACCGCCACCGCGACGGACGCCGCGGGCAATGTCAGCCCCGCGAGCACCGCCGTGCCGTTCACGGTGGACACCGTGCCGCCGGCCGCTCCGGTCATCGCGTCGCCCACGCCGAACCAGCGCGTCGGGACCCCGACGCCGGTCCTCTCCGGCACGGCCGAAGCCAACAGCACCGTGACCGTGCGAGAGGGCACCACCGTGCTCTGCACCGCGACGGCCAACGCGTCCGGTGCCTGGTCCTGCACGTCGAGCTCGCTCGCGGAAGGCAGCCACACCATCACCGCCACGGCGCGCGACGCCGCGGGCAACACGGGCCCGGCCAGCACCGCCGTGCCCTTCACGGTGGACACCGTGCCTCCGGCTGCCCCGGCCGTCACCGCGCCCACGGCCAACCAGTTGATCGCCACGAAGACGCCGACGCTGTCCGGCACGGCTGAAGCCAACAGCACCGTGACGGTGCGCGAGGGCACCACCGTGCTCTGCACCACGACGGCCAACGCCTCCGGCGCGTGGTCGTGCATCTCCTCCACGCTCGCGGAAGGCCCGCACACCATCACCGCGACCGCGACGGACGCCGCGGGCAACACGAGCCCGCCCAGCACGGCCGTTCCCTTCACCGTGGACTCCATCGCTCCGGTGGCGCCGGTCATCGCATCGCCCACGGCCAATCAGACCGTGGCGACCCAGACGCCGGTCCTCTCCGGTACGGCGGAGGCCAACAGCACCGTGACCGTGCGCGAAGGCACGACGGTCCTCTGCACCACCACGGCCAATGCGTCGGGCGCGTGGTCCTGCACTTCGCCGCAGCTGCCGGAGGGCCCGCACTCCATCTCGGCCACGGCGCGTGACGCCGCGGGCAACACCGGTCCGGCGAGCACCGTCGTTCCCTTCACGGTGGACACCATCGCTCCCGTGGCGCCGGTCATCGCGTCGCCCACGCCGAACCAGTTGATCGCCACGAAGACTCCGACGCTGTCCGGTACGGCGGAGGCGAACAGCACCGTGACCGTGCGCGAAGGCACGACGGTCCTCTGCACCACCACCGCGAACAGCACCGGCGCCTGGTCCTGCACGTCCTCCACCCTCACGGACGGTTCGCACACCATCACCGCCACGGCGCGCGACGCCGCTGGCAACACGAGCCCGCCCAGCACCGCCGTGCCCTTCACCGTGGACACCGCGCCCCCGGCGATCCCCGTCGTCTCGGCGCCCACGCCCGGTCAGCAGGTCGCCACGGCGACGCCCGTCATCACGGGTACCGCGGAGGCGGGCAGCACCGTCACCGTGCGCGAAGGCACCACCGTGCTGTGCGTTGCGACGGCCGACGCCAGCGGCGCGTGGTCCTGCACGGCCTCCGCCCTCACGGACGGCACGCACACCCTCTCCGTCACGGCCACCGACGCGGCGGGCAACACCAGCCCCCCGCGCACCGTGTCCTTCACCGTCGACACCTCCGCGCCCGCCGCGCCGGTCATCGCCTCGCCCGCGAACGGCTCGGTGCTGAACGCGGCCCCCGGCACCTACAGCGGCACGGCCGAGCCCAACAGCCGCGTCACGCTCACCCTGGACGGCACGACGCTGGGCGTCGTCATCACCAACGGCTCCGGTCAGTGGAGCTTCTCGCCCGGCCCCGCGCTCGCGAACGGCGGCCACACCCTCACGGCCGTCGCCCAGGACGCCGCGGGCAACACCAGCCCCGTCACCACCTCCAGCTTCACCGTGGACACCGCCGCTCCGGACGCGCCGGAGTTCAACGCGCCCGCCCCGAACGCCATCGTCACCACCCCGCGTCCGACCATCGCCGGCACCGCCGAGCCCGGCTCGCAGGTGACGCTCGTCATCGGCGGCGTCACCTACGGTCCGCTGACCGTGGACGGCAACGGCGGCTGGAGCTTCACGCCGCCCGCCGACCTGCCCCAGGGCCCCATCACCGTCAGCGCCACCGCGACGGACGCCGCAGGCAACGTCAGCGCCGCGTCCCAGCTGACGTTCACCGTGGACACGGTGGCGCCCGACACCGTCATCACCTCGCATCCGCCGGTCGCGAGCAACAGCCCGTCCGCCACGTTCACCTTCGTTGGCACGGACGCGGACGTCACCGGCTTCGCTTGCAGCCTGGACGCGACCAGCGTGCCGTGCGCGTCGCCGTACACCGCGACGGGCCTGCAGAGCGGCTCGCACACGTTCACCGTCGCCGCCATCGACGCGGCCGGCAACGTGGACCCCACGCCCGCCACCTTCACGTGGACCGTGGACCTCACGCCCCCGGACGCCCCCATCGTCCTCCAGCCCACGAGCGGCGAGCTGGTCACCACCGCCTCACCCGTCATCACCGGTACGGCCGAGCCGGGCAGCACCGTGTACCTGGTGCTCGACAACGGCGCGCCGCTGGGCCCGATCCTCGTCAACGCGCAGGGTGAGTGGAGCTACCCCGTGCAGGCCACGCTCGCGGACGGTCCGCACACGCTGACCGCCACCGCCACGGACGCGGCGGGCAACGTCAGTGAGCCCGCGTCGCTCTCCTTCACCATCGACACCGAAGCGCCGGACACCACCATCGAGTCCGGTCCCGCCCAGCCCTCGAACAGCGCCAGCGCCACGTTCGAGTTCAGCTCCACCGGCGGCGGCATCCGCTACGAGTGCAGCCTGGACGACGCGCCCTACGTCCTCTGCGACAGCCCCTTCACCGTCGACTCGCTCACCGAGGGCGAGCACACCCTCTCGGTGCGCGCCGTGGACGCGGCGGGCAACGCCGACCCGACGCCGGCCGAGTACACGTGGACGGTGGACCTGAGCCTCCCCGAGGCTCCGGCCATCACCTCGCCCGCGAACGGCGCCCTCTTCAACACGGGCGCGGTGTCCTACGCCGGCACGGCCGAGCCGGGCGCCACCGTGCGCGTGTCCGTGGATGGCGTCTTCGTGGGCACGGCCGTGGCGGACTCCGACACCGGCGCGTGGACCTTCACCCCGGGCCCGGTGCTGCCCCATGGCTCGCACACCGTCTCCGCGGTCGCGGTGGACGCGGCCGGCAACACCAGCCCGCCCACGAGCGTCACCTTCAGCGTGGACCTCGTGGCGCCGGACACGTCCCTCACCGCGTCCGTGCCCGCCATCACCTCGAGCCGCGAGGCCTCCTTCGAGCTCACCTCGAACGAGTCCAACGTGACCTTCGAGTGCCGCCTCGACGCGGGGGCCTTCGTCCCCTGCACCAGCCCGCAGACGTACGCGGACCTGGCGGACGGCACGCACACCGTCCAGGTGCGCGCGGTGGACGCGGCCGGCAACGTGGACCCCACGCCCGCCACCTTCACGTGGACCGTGGACACCACGCCCCCGGACACGTTCATCCGCTCCGGTCCGGTCGCGAACGACGCGCCCAACCCGGCCAGCTTCGACCTGGACTCCAACGAGACGGGCGTCACCTACGCGTGCAGCCTGGATGACGCTCCCTTCACGCCCTGCTCGGATCCGGCCCTCTTCACCGTGACGCCGGGCGCCCACACCCTCGCCGTGCGCGCCACGGACGCGGCGGGCAACGTGGACCCCACCCCCGCCACCTGGTCCTGGTCCGCGACCGATGACGCCGACAACGACGGCCTCACCGACGCGGAAGAGGCCCTCGCCGGCACCGACCCGCACAACCCCGACACCGACGGCGATGGCCTGTCCGACGGCGTGGAGGTCCACTCCGGCCGCACCGACCCGCTGGATGACGACACCGACGACGACGGCATCCTCGACGGCAACGAGGACGCCAACCACGACGGCATCACCCAGGACACGGAGACCGACCCGACCCTCGCCGACTCCGATCGCGACGGCCTGACGGATGGTCTGGAGCTGGGCCTCACCCAGCCCCAGGGCACCGGCACCGACCCGGCCGTCTTCGTCGCCGACGCCGACCCCACCACCACCACCGACCCGCTCAAGGCCGACACCGACAACGGCGGCGTCTGGGACGGCATCGAGGACAAGAACCACAACGGCAAGGTGGACCCGGGTGAGACCAACCCGCTCAACGCCGCCGACGACGTGGACGCGGACGGCGACGGCGTGGACAACGCCACCGAGTTGGAGCTGGGCCTCGACCCCTTCAACCCGGACAGCGACGGCGACGGCCTGCCCGACGGCATCGACGGCCTGGTCGACACCGATGGCGACGGCCTCATCGACGCGCTCGACACCGACAGCGACAACGACGGCCTGCTCGATGGAGAGGAGGACGTGAACCACGACGGCATCACCCAGCCCACCGAGACCGACCGCCGCAACCCCGACACCGACGGCGACGGCCTGAAGGACGGCATCGAAGTGCACGGGCAGAACCCCACCAACCCGCTGGCCCGCGACACGGACGGCGACGGACTGTCGGATGGCGAGGAGGACACCAACGGCAACGGCATCCGCGACGCCACCGAGTCCGACCCGAACAAGGCGGACACCGACGGCGGCGGCGTCCCCGACGGCGTCGAGGTGAAGGGCGGCACCAACCCGCTCGACCCCGACGACGACTTCGTGGTGATGGGCCGGGGCTGCTCGACGGGCGGCGCCGGGGGGCTGCTCCCGCTGGCGCTGGGCCTGCTGTCGGTGCCATTCCTCGGCCGTCGCCGCCGGGCCTTCGCCCGGGGCACGGTCCGGGGGCTGGCGGCGACGGTGGCGGCGGGGCTGTCGCTGGGCGCCGCGTCGCGCGCGGAGGCCCAGGCGACGGTGTCGCAAGCCATCGACGTGCAGCAGTACAAGCCGGGGCCGGGCGCGTATGACGTGCTCGGGGTGAACAGCGCCCGCGTCGCGCCGCACCTGACGTGGAACGTGGGCGCGTCACTCAACTACGCGCACCAGCCGCTCAACTTCTACGACCCGCGCGAAGACACGTTCGTCTACCGCATCGTGAAACAGCAGGTGTCCCTGGACCTGATGGGCGCGGTGTCCCTCTTCGACCGGCTGGAGGTGGGCCTGGTGCTGCCGCTGACGGTCACCGGCTCGCAGCCCTCGGGCGCCGTGGCGGAGCAGTTCGCGGAGGGCGTGGGCAAGGCGGGCCTGGGCGACCTGCGCGTGGTGCCCAAGCTGGCGCTGCTGTCCAAGGGCGCGCTGAACCTCGCGGTGCTCGCGCCCTTCACCCTGCCCACCGGCGGCGCGGACCACTTCCTGGGCGCGGACGGCCTCACCTTCCAGCCGCGCGTGGCCGGTGAGTGGGCCACCTCGTCGCTGCGGCTGCTGGCCAACGTGGGCGTGAACCTCCGCAAGGAGCAGGACCTGCGCAACCTGCACGTGGGCAACGAGCTCGCGTTCGGCGTGGGCGCGGAGGTGCCCCTCACGCAAGCGCTGTCCGCGCAGGCGACGCTCTCGGGCGCGGTGGGCCTCAAGGAGTCCAACGCGGAGGAGTTCCCCCTGGAGGTGCTGGGCGCGCTGAAGTACCGCTTCGCGAAGGGCTTCGCCGCGCACGTGGGCGCCGGTCCGGGCCTCACGCACGGCTACGGCACGCCCGCCTTCCGCGTGCTCGCGGGGCTGACCTACACGCCGGGCGGAACGCCGGCCCCGGTGTCCGCCGCGCCGCGCACGCCCGCCTGCACGCTGGGGCCCGAGGACTTCGACGGCTTCCAGGACGACGACAACTGCCTGGATCCGGACGACGACAACGACGGCATCCCCGACGTCAACGACCTCTGCCCCACCGAGCCGGAGACGGTGAACGGCTACCGCGACAACGACGGCTGCCCGGACACGGTGCCGGACACGCAGCCGGCCACCCCCGGCGCCCCGGCTCCCGCCCCGCTCGCCCTGATGCCCGCCCCCGCGGACTCGGACGGCGACGGCATTCCGGACAACGAGGACCGCTGCCCCACCGCGCCGGAGGACAAGGACGGCTTCGAGGACGAGGACGGCTGCCCGGACCCGGACAACGACCGGGACGGCATCCCCGACACGGTGGACAAGTGCCCGCTGGAGGCGGAGGTCATCAACGGCGTGAAGGACGACGACGGGTGCCCGGACAAGGGCGCTTCGAAGGTGCGCCTGGAGGGCTCGCGCATCGTCATCCTCGACAAGGTGTACTTCGCCACCAACAAGGCCGTCATCCTGGCCCGGTCGTTCCCGCTGCTGTCGCAGGTGGCCGCCGTCCTGCGCGCCCACCCGGAGCTGGAGCGGGTGCGCGTGGAGGGCCACACCGACAGCCAGGGCGATGACACGAAGAACCTGAACCTGTCGCAGCGGCGCGCGAACACCGTGCGCGAATGGCTGGTGAAGAACGGCATCGCGGCGGAGCGCCTGGAGGCGGTGGGCTATGGTGAGACGAAGCCGGTGACCACCAACGCCACGGCGAAGGGCCGCGAGAGCAACCGCCGCGTGGAGTTCAACGTGCTGAAGACCGCCAACCCGGCGGAAGGAGTGTCGCCGTGAGGAAGGCTGGCGCCCCCTGGATGCTGTCGCTGCTGGTGGCGGCCCTCCCCGTCGCGGGGTTCGCGACGGAGGCGGATGCCCCCTGCGGCGGGCTGTCGTTCGACAATGGGCGGCTCACGATGGGCCGTCCCCTGGAGCCGAAGGGGCCCCGGACGGAGGCCTGCCTGCGCGAGGTGGCGGAGGCCGTGAAGGCGCGCCCCGCCATCCGCGGCCTCACCGTGGCCGCGAAGGTGCCGGACGCGGAGCGGCTGGATGGCCAGGGCCTGGCGGTGGCGAAGGCCGCGGCGGAGGTGCTGGTGAACGCCGGCGTCCCCCGCACGCGCGTGTCCTTCGTCGCGCCCCCGGCCGACCCCAACGCCCCTGCCCAGCTGCAGCTCGCCTACGTGGAGCGGCCCTCGCAGGCCGCGGTGGCGCGGCTGCGCACGGCCAGCGGACTGGTGATGGCGAGCACCGGCGAGGGGCTGCCCACGCCGCGCCTCGCGGGAGAATCGCTGTACGCGGGCGAGCTGGTGGCGACGGACGACACCGGCCGGGCGGAGCTGGCGCTGGCGGACGGCAGCAGCCTCTTCCTGTCCCCCCGGAGCGCCGTGCGCCTGGGCACGCTGGAGCTCACCGCCGAGCGCCAGCGCCGGGTGCTGCTGGAGCTGGTGAAGGGCACGGTGGAGACGCAGGCGGCGCCGGGCGGCGCGGGCTCCACCTTCGAGGTGCGCACGCGCGGCGCGGTGGCGGGCGTGCGCGGCACGCGCTTCCGCGTGTCCCAGCAGGAGGACGGCACCAGCCGCGTGGAGACGCTGGAGGGAAAGGTGGCGCTGGGCGCGGAGCAGGGCTCCGTGGACGTGGACGCGGGCTTCGGTTCGCGGGTCCGTCCGTCCCAGCCGCCGGAGGCGCCCCGCGCGCTCCTGGCGGCCCCGGCGCTGGAGCGGCCCCGCGGCGGCGCGTATCCGAAGGCGCCTTCGCTCGTGTGGAAGGCCGTGGAGGGCGCGAAGGGGTACCGGGTGGAGCTGGGGACGACGGCGGACTTCGTGGGCGACGTGAAGGTCCAGGAGTCGGCCCACCCCACGGTGGACGCGGCGGCGCCCGGCCCGGGCAAGTGGTTCTGGCGGGTGCTGGCGGTCGACGCCGATGGCTTCATGGGCTTCCCCTCGAAGATCTTCAGCTTCGACGTCGCCGGATGAGGTGACCGTGGCCGCTCGGGGTCCCAGGTCCTCGTGGCGCTCCTCCACCGCCCTGCCGCGGTGGCTGGGCGCGGGCGTGGGGCTGCTGCTCGCGGTGGGCACGGCGGTGACGGGCGGCGCGCCGGGCCTGGGCGAGCGGAGCCTGTACGACTTCGCGGTGAGCCGCCTCCTGCCCCCGCTGCCGGCCTCGGCGGACCTGGTGCTGGTGGAGGTGGATGACCGCGCGCTCGCGACGCTGGGCGAGCGCTGGCCGCTGTCGCGCGCCACCTGGGCGAAGGCCTTCCAGGTGCTGGCGCACTACCGTCCCAACGCGGTGGTGGTGGACGTCCTCTTCGACGCGCCGGAGTCCCGCGGCGCGCTGGACCTGGGCGAGGACGTGCTGGAGCGCCTGCGCACGTCCGGGCTCGCGGAGACGCCCGCGGGCGCCTCGCTGGCCCGGGACCTGGAGGCGCGGCTGTACGCGCAGGACGGCGACGCGCGGTTCACGGAGGCCCTGTCCGCGGTGGGCACCGCCATCCTGGGCAACATGGCGCTGGAGGACGAGCCCGGCGGCCTGCCCGTGCTGGGAGATCCGCTGACGCCCGTGCCCATGACCGCGAACCGGCTGCGGCTGGGCGCCCGGGGCCTGTCCACGAACCTGGGCCCGCTGCGGCTGGCGGCCTGGGGCAGCGGGACGCTGAACGTGCTGCTGGACCCGGACGGAGTCATCCGGCGCTACCCCTACGCGGTGCGGGTGGACGGGAAGGCGTGGCCGTCGCTGGCGCTGGCGACGGCGCTGCGCCTGTGGCCGGAGCGCTCGGAGGCGCTGTTGCGCGTGGCGGCCATTGACGACGGCGCGCCCCTGATGCGGCTGCCCGCGCCGGACTGGCTGCCCCGCCTGAGCCTGGCGGACGTGCTGGCCGCGGGGCCGTCCTCCGTGGGGCTGGACCTGGCGCTGCGGGAGAAGACGGTGTTCGTGGGCGTCACCGCCACGGGGCTTCACGGCCAGAGCACCCTGCCCGGCCAGTTGGCGGTGCCCGGCGTGGAGATCCACGCCTTCGCCATGGACAACCTGCGCAGCGGCCGCGTGCTGCGGGCCTTGGGCCCCGCGGAGCTCGTGGGCCTGGTGGAGACGGCGCTGGTGCTGGCCCTGCTGCTGTGGCGCCGGGGCCGCGCGAGGACGCTGGCCGCGGTGGTGGGCCTGGCCGCGGGGGTGCTCGTCGCGCACACGGCGTTCGTCTTCTGGCTCCTGGTGGAGCCGGGCTGGGTCGTGCCGCTGCTCCCCGCCGGGGTGGGCGTGGTGCTGGTGACGCTGGCGGAGGCCGTGGCGCGCACCGGAGACCTCCAGCGGCAGAGCGGTGCCCTCAAGCGCCTGTTCGGCCGGTTCCCCCGGGAGCTCCCCACCCCGCCACCTGGAGCGCAGGAGGCCAGGGCGGGCCCGGTCGACGCGGAGACTGGAACAGCCCGCGGGCTTTCAGGTGAGCCCCGGCCCTGATCGGGCCCGGCACGTCCCGTGGGAATCCCCCAGGGCCTCGCACCGCCGACCCATGGACAGGCGACCGTGACTGGACGTAGGGCCAGGGTACGCGAGCGCGCTGGGCGTGGCACCATGTGCGGGACGCCATGCCTCGCTACGCCCTCATCGCCGAACCGGATCGCCACCGTGCCGCGGGCCTCCTCTCCCTCGTGCAGCAGGAGGGGTTGGAAGGCGTGGTCGCTCGGGATGGAGCGGAGGCCCAGGAGACGGTGCGCCTGCGCGGCGCGCCCGCGCTGCTGGTGACGGACCTCGCGCTGCCCCGGGTGGACGGGTTCGCGCTGCTGGCCTGGCTGCGGGGGCGCTCGGACGCGGGCGGCACGGCGGTGATGGTGGTGACGGCGTTCGACGAGCTGCGCGTGCGCGCGTGGCAGCTCAAGGACTCGCTGGGCATCCACGCGCTGCTCAGCCGGCGCGCGGGGCCGGAGGCGATGCGCGACGGGGTGCGGCGCGCGCTCGCGGGGCAGCTCGCGGGCCACGGCCAGCTGGAGCTCAACGCGGAGGACGAGAAGCGCCGACTCACGCGCATCGAGGAGATGCAGCTGGTGGACCCGGGCCTGCCCGACGCCGGATTGCAGGAGCTGGTGACGGAGGTGGCGCAGGCCTTTGGCGTGCCCGTGGCGCTGCTCACGCTGGTGCTGGGAGACCGGCAGTGGTTCAAGGCGCACGTGGGGCTTCCCTCCACGCTCGCGAGGGACCGCGGCACGCCTCGCGACTGGGCCTTCTGCCACCACGTGGTGCAGGGCCGCGAGGCCATGGTGGTGCCGGACGCCACGCGCCACCCGGTGTTCCGGGCCAACCCGCTGGTGCGCGAGGGCATCATCGGCAGCTACGCGGGCGCGCCGCTCATCACCTCCACGGGGGAGGTGCTCGGCTCGCTGTGCGTCATCGACACGCGCCCGCTGATGCTGGGCCCGGAGGACCTGGCGGCGCTGCGCGAGCTGGCGGGCCGCGTGGCGGAGAACCTGGAGCACACCTCGCTGGTGACACGGCCGCGACCCGCCGCGCCGCGTCCCCAGGGCGCGCCGGAGCCGGTGCTCAACGAGGCGGCGGCGCTGGCGCTCGTGCGCGAGGCGGTGAGCGCCCTGGAGGTGCCGGTGCTGGTGGTGGCGCCGGGCCGCAAGCCCTTCGCCGCCAACGCGGCGCTGGCGGAGCTCCTGGGGCTGCCCGAGGACCGGCTGGCGGGCATGCCCTTCGATTCGCTGTGCCAACACGTCGCGAACCTGACCGCGGACCCGGGCGGCACCCTGCGGCAGCTGGACCTGGCGGCGGAGGGTTCCCGAGGCCTGCACCTGACGCTGTCCCTGGAGCGCCCCCGGCCGCGCGTGGTGCGCTGGGTGGCGCGGCCCTTCCTGGTGCCCGGGGGCAGCGCGCAGCTGTTGTCGCTGGTGGACCTGGGCATCGGCGCGGACCTGAAGGCCCAGCGCGAGCGGCTGTTGCGCCAGGACGCGCTCACGGGCCTGGACAGCCGGCGCGTGGGCGAGGAGCGGCTGGCCAGGGAGATCGCCCGCTGCCGCCGGGATGGGGTACCCGTCAGCCTGCTGCTGGTGGTCCTTGCGGACCTGGCCACCCTCAACCGCACCAGGGGCTTCGACGCGGGCGACGCGGCGCTGCGGGAGCTGTCCCGGCGCGCGGAGGGGCTCTGCCCTCCACCGGGCTTCGTGGTGCGCTGGACGGGGGACACCTTCCTGATCGCCCTGCCCGGTGCGGACGCGGTGGGGGCGGAGGCCATGCGACAGGCGCTCATGGATGCCCCCGGTCCGCCCGCCTGCGTGGCCATCGCCGTGACGGTGCGAGGCGAGGAGGACCCCCACGGCACCCTGGACCGGGCGCACGCCGCGCTGGCCCGGGCGAAGCCGGAGCGCAAGCCCGCCTCCGAGCAGGGCTGACGCAGGCCCCTGGGGCCCGCAGGGCGACAAGCCAGGCTGATGGGTGGGATGGCCCCCGGCTGACAGGCCGTCGGCCGTGCGCGGCGTCAATGCCGTGAAAACCCTGGAGGCCCTGGCTATCGAAGGGCTTTCCCGCCAACCCGTGGCGCGAGGGTCCCACCGATGATCCCCTTCTCCGTCCTCGACCTGTCCCCCGTCATCTCCGGGGGTGACGCCGGACACGCGCTCCGCAACAGCCTGGATCTGGCCCGCCACGTGGAGAAGTGGGGCTTCAAGCGCTTCTGGCTGGCGGAGCACCACAACATGACGGGCATCGCCAGCGCGGCCACGTCGGTGGTCATCGGGTACGTGGCGGGCGGCACGTCGACGATTCGCGTGGGCGCGGGCGGCGTCATGCTGCCCAACCACGCGCCGCTCATCATCGCGGAGCAGTTCGGCACGCTGGAGACGCTCTACCCCGGCCGCATCGACCTGGGGCTGGGCCGGGCGCCGGGGACCGACCCACGCACCTCCGCGGCCCTGCGCCGGGGGCTGGGCGGCGCGGACAGCTTCCCGCAGGACGTGGTGGAGCTGCAGAACTACTTCAAGGATCCGGTGCCGGGGCAGGCGGTGCGCGCGGTGCCGGGCGCGGGCCTGCACGTGCCGCTGTGGCTGTTGGGCTCCAGCACCTTCAGCGCGCAGCTGGCCGCGGCGCTGGGGCTGCCCTTCGCGTTCGCGTCGCACTTCGCGCCCGCGCAGATGATGAGCGCGCTGCACCTGTACCGCACGCAGTTCCGCCCGTCGGACGTGCTCCAGAAGCCGTACGCGATGATTGGCGTCAACGTCTTCGCCGCGGACACGGACAAGGAGGGCCAGCGCCTCTTCACGTCCCTGCTCCAGGCCTTCCTCAACCTGCGCCGGGGCCAGCCGGGCCCGCTGCTGCCGCCGGTGGACAGCCTGGACGGCCAGCTCAACGAGATGGAGCTGGCGGAGGTCGAGCACATGCTGGCGTGCACCGTGGTGGGCTCGCCGGACAGCGTGCGCGAAGGACTCCAGTCGCTCATGGAGCAGACCGGCGCCGACGAGCTGATGGTGACCGCGCAGATCCACGACCACGCCGCGCGGCTGCGCTCGTTCGAGATCGTCGCGCAGGTGCGCGATCAGCTCACGGCCGCTGACACGCCGCCCGCACCGTCCCCGCAAGCCGGGCGATGAGCTGGGCGTCGTGGCTGCCGAAGACGCGGCGCATCCCGCCCGGCAGCCCGAGCACCAGGTAGTGGGTGTCCTCCACCACCAGCAGCGCGGCCATGGACGCGAAGAAGCCCACGGCGGTGGCGATGAGCCCCACCTCGTAGGCGCCCCTCAGCGCGGAGACGCTGACGGACATCGCGGACAGCAGCGGCAGTCCCACCGCCGCAATGAGCCCCATCGCGAGCAGGTAGGGCCACACCTTCGGGCTGCGGCGCGCGGTCTCCACCTGGAGCACGTCGCGCAGCGCCCAGCTCCGGGCGCCCACGACGAGCCGCTCGCCGGTGACGCGGACCTCGCCGGCCTGGAAGAGGCTGGGCTCCCCGGCGTCCACCGCCGGCTCCGGTGAAGCCACCGGGCGGCGCTCCACTTCGCGCAAGGACACAGCGGGGCGCAGCACGGTGACGACGGCCATCGGTTCACCCATGGGTGGTCTCCAACAGAGGAAAGTTCGAGCGCAGGACGGCGCGAAGCTCATCCAGCGGACGTCCCAGCGCGAAACATGCCCGGGCCCCCTGACACAGGGCGCGGGACACCAGGCGCTCGTCCGCGAAGGGCAGCAGGACGACGACAGGGGCAGCGGCGGCGCAGTCCCGTGCGTGGTTCAGCACCGGGAGGATGGCCTCCCCGCGCTCCACATGCGCCAGCACCAGGTCCGGCCGGGCCGCGTCCGCGGCGTCCAGGAACAGGGCGATGCCCAGGTCGCCCAGCACGTCCGCCAGCAGCGACGCCAGGGACTCATCCGCACCGAGCAGCAGGGCCCGGGTTGTGCGCAGGGACGCCACGGCCCCACGTCACAGCAAGCTACATGCCGGGACCACCGCCCCCCGGGGCCACCGAGTGCTCACCCGTGGACCGTGGCAATCCGCCAGCCTCCCGTGGCGGATTGCCATTCCCGCCTCGGACTCCAGGGCAGGTCGCGGCTACCGCTCCCGCTCGCGGCGATGGATGGTGGACACATCGATGCCCAGCAGCTCCGCCGCGCGGGTCTTGTTCCCGCCGCAGTGCTGGACCATCCAGTGGATGTACTCCCCCTCCAGCTTGCGCAGGGTCCACACGCCTTCCTGAGCCTGGGCGAGCGGCGCCGCCGGCTCCGGCAACGGCGCGTGCGGCCGCAGGTCCTCCAGCGTCACCGTCTCCCGGGGGACGAGCACCACCAGCCGCTCCACCAGGTTCTCCAGCTCGCGCACGTTGCCGGGCCACGGCATGGCGCCCAGCGCGGCCACCACCTCCGGTGACAGCGACGTCACGCGCGAGCGAGGGTTGCGCGCGCGGGAGCGGGCGGTGAAGTGCTCCACCAGCTGCGGGATGTCCTCCCGGCGCTCCTTCAGCGACGGCACCCGCAGCGTGACGACGTTGAGCCGGTAGAAGAGGTCCGCGCGGAACCTCCCCTCCCGCACGCGCGCCTCCAGGTCCTGGTGCGTGGCCGCCACCACGCGCACGTCCACGGTGCGGCTGGCGTCCGAGCCCACCGCGCGCACCTCGCCGTCCTCCAGCACGCGCAACAGCCGGGCCTGGAGCTCCGTGGGCATGTCGCCAATCTCGTCCAGGAACAGCGTGCCGCCGTGCGCCTCCACGAAGAGGCCCCGCCGCACGGACGTGGCGCCGGTGAAGGCGCCCTTCACGTGGCCGAACAGCTCGCTCTCCAACAGCGGCCCCGGCAGCGCGGTGCAGTTGACGGCCACGAAGGGGCCGGCCGCGCGAGGCCCCTCGACGTGGAGCGCGCGGGCCACCAGCTCCTTGCCGCTGCCGCTCTCGCCCCTCAGCAGCACCGGGGCCGCGGCGTGCGCCACCCGGTCGATGAGCTCGTACAGCCCGCGCATGGGCGCGCTCCTGCCCACGAGCGCGCCCAGCCCGGAGCGCTCCTGTGACGCCTGCTTCAGCGCCCGGTGCTCCGCGCGCAGCCGGCGGTCCTCCAGCGCGCGGCCCAGGTAGAGGCGCACCTCGTCCAGGCGGAAGGGCTTGGTGAAGTAGTGGTACGCGCCCCGGCGCATCGCCTCCACGGCGCTCTCCACGCCGCCGAAGGCCGTCATCAGCAGCACGGGCAGCTCCGGGTCCACCGCGCGCGCGGCGGCCAGCACGTCCAGCCCGTCCACCTTCTCCATGCGCAGGTCGGTCAGCACCGCGTCGTACACGCGCGAGCGCACGAGCGTCAGCGCCTCCTGGCCGCTCGTGGCCAGGTCCACCGTCCAGCCCGCGTCGGCCAGCGGCTCCTGGAGCATGCGCCCCATCTCCACGTGGTCGTCGACCACGAGGATGCGCGCGTCAGACGGCGAGTCGCTCGGCATGGCGTTCCTCTGGGACAGGGCGGGCCACCGGCCACAGCACGGTGACGCGGGTGCCCTGCCCCTGCGTGCTCTCCAGCTCCACCCGTCCGCCGTGGTTGCGGACGACGTGGGCCACCATCGTCAGCCCCAGCCCCGTGCCCTGCCCGCGCTTCTTCGTCGTGAAGAACGGATCGAACACCTGGTTGAGGCGCTCCTTCGGAATCCCGCACCCGTCGTCGCGCACGGTGAGCGCGACCAGGCCCCACGTCCCCTCCTCGGGGCCCGGCTGCGCGGAGGCGGAGATCTCCACCTTGCCGCCCTCGCTGCACGCGTCGCACGCGTTGAGCGCCAGGTTGATCAGCACCTGCTGGAGCTGATCCGCGTCCGCCGCCAGCGCCGGCACCGACTCCGGCACGTCCACGCTCAGGGTCACCTGCCGCCGCTCCGCCTCCACCTGCAACAGCTCGTGCACGCTCCGGGCGAGCGGCCCCAGCGGCACCGGCCGCACCATCGCGGGCTGCAGCCGGGAGAAGTCCAACAGCTGGCGCAGCGTGCGGCTCACCCGGTCGATCTGCTCGATGATGACGCCCAGCCCCGGGCCCTGCGGGTGCGAGGGGCCCAGCTTGCCCTGCACGTACTCCGCCCGGCCGCGCACCACGCCCAGCGGCGTTCCAATCTCATGCGCGATGCCCGCGGCCAGCACGCCCACCGTGGCCATCTTCTCCGCGCGCAACAGCTGCGTCTCCAGCGCGCGCACGTCGCTCAGGTCCTCCACCACCAGGAGCGCGCGCGTCTCCTCCTTGGGGTCCTCGGCCGTGAGCGGCACCGCGTGCAGGTTGTACGTGCCCTCCTCGCCGAAGAGCGCCAGCGGTTCGCCCAGCAGGCTCCGCGGCCGGTCCTCCTGCCTCGCGGAGGCCACCAGCGCGGACAGCCGCTCCACCACCGGCGCCGGCGCTCCCGGGAACGCGGAGGCCAGCGGCGCTCCCGTCACGTTGCCGGGCACGCGCGAGCGCAGGGCCTGGTTGACGGCGCTGATGCGTCCGTCCTCCGTCAGCGCGAGGACGCCCGTGGGCAGGTGGTCCAGGATCTTCCGCGTCCGGTCATGGAGCGCGGTGAGCTGGGCCGCGTGCCGCCGGCTCTCCGTCAGCGCCACCGCGCGCCGCCGCGCCAGCACCACGTACACCGCGAAGGTCACCAGGAAGAACGCCACCAGCGCGCCCGCGCCCAACAGCCGCACCACCAGCGCCTGCTCGTGCGAGCGCAGCGCCGCGGTGGACACCAGCGTCGCCACCGCCCAGTGGCTGCCGCCGCGCATGCGGATGGGCGTGTAGACCGCCACCACCTCCGAGCGCCCCAGCCCCAGCCGCTCCGCCTCCAGCTCCGACAAGGGCAACATGCCGCGCGAGCCCGCCTTCAGCCGGGACACGAGGAACGCGAAGGCCGGCACGCCCGCGTCCTTCTGGCCCGCGCGCCGGAACCACTCCGCCAGGGCCGGGTCGCTCGCGGAGGTGGGCTGGCCGTGCGTGCCCACCAGCAGCATCCGCGCCTCCAGGTCCGACGTGACGATGCGCAGCGGCGCGAAGAACGACTCCGTGTCCACCAGCACCGCCACCGCGCCCTCGGGCTTGCCGTCCGTGGCGGGCAGCGCCGTGGCCAGGATGCGCAGCCAGCCGCCGTTGGCCGCGTCCAGCATGGGAGACGTGGTGAGGTCCCCCGGCGGACGCATCAGCGCGCGGCGCGCCGTCTCCTTCATCTCCGCGACCAGCCCCTCGCGCGGCACCTGCGCATCCGGCTTGCGGTCCAGCAGCAGCAGCAGCTCCGCGCCGTCGCCGTCGTACGCCGCGATGGCCTTGTACTGCCCCACCGCCTCCAGGAGCGCGCGCAGCTCCCGCCGGTGCTCCGCCAGGCTGCCCGGCTGGGACATCAGCTCGCCGGCGAAGCGCAGGTTGCGGCCCACCTCCTCCAGCGAGTCCGTGACGCCCCCCACGGCCTCGTCCAGCTGCTTCTGCCGGTCCCCCGCGAACTGCTCCACCAGCGCCGTCCGGCTGCGCTTCACGAGCGTCCAGACCCCCACCCCCACGCTCGCCAGCGCGGCGGACAACAGGAGGATGGGCAGGAGCGTGGACCGCATGGGTGACCCGCAACCTAACCCGTCAGGTGGTCCCAAGTCCTTGTTTCCAAAAGCCTTTGTCTCACCTGCCTGCCAGTACTTGCCCGTTGACGGGACGCGTCGAGCGGTGCTACCTACCGGTCGGTAGGCGAGGTGACCTACCGGTCGGTAGGTGGTTTCAGCCCGGCAGGAGCAGGCAGGCCGGCAAGGGAAGGCACGCATGACACCCACGGGGCGCAAACCGGACGAGGGCGAGCGGTACCGGACCATCCTGGAGACGGCGGCACGGCTCATCTGCGAGCGCGGCTACGAGGGCACGTCGATGCAGGAGATCGCCGCCGCGTGCCGGATGACCAAGGCGGGGCTCTACCACCACATCCAGAACAAGGAGCAGTTGCTCTTCGCCATCATGAACTACGGCATGGACGTGTTCGAGGAGCAGGTCCTCGCGCCCGTGCAGGACGTGGCGGATCCGGTGGACCGGCTGCGCCAGTGCATGCGGCACAACATCCACCTGGTGACGAGCGGCCGCAGCAAGGAGGTCATCATCATCCTTCACGAGCACGCCACGCTCACCGGCGAGCCGCGCGAGTACATCGACCGGCGCAAGAAGCGGTACGTGAAGTTCCTGGAGGACGCGTTCGCGGAGGCCAACCGCCTGGGCCGCCTGCGCGGACAGGTGGACCCCACCGTCGCGGCCTTCTCGTTCCTGGGGATGATCCTCTGGGTCTACAAGTGGTTCAAGCCGGACGGGCGCCTCTCCGAGGAGCAGATCGCCGACGGCATGGTGGAGCTGCTCTTCCCTTCCGGCGCGGCGGCCGCGAGCGCCCCGGCCCCCTCGGAGGAGAACAGGGACGCGCCCGCGCTGCGCATGGTGCCGCGCGCCGCCTCTGGTACCGGGGAGGAGCCCCAGTGAACCGCGCCCGGTGGAGCTCCCTGTCGGAGGCGGTGGCCTCCATCCCGGACGGCGCGTCGCTCGCGGCCGGCGGGTTCATGCTGGGCCGCGCGCCCATGGCGCTGGTGCTGGAGCTGGTGGCGCAGGAGAAGCGCGGCCTGCGGCTCATCTCCCTGCCCAACCCGCTGCCGGCGGAGTTCCTCGTCGCGGGCGGGTGCCTGGAGCGCGTGGAGCTGCCCTTCGGCGCGCTGGTGCTGGAGAACCGCGTGCGCCCCCTGCCCTGCCTCAAGCGGGCCATCGAGGCGGGCGAGATTGAATGGCGCGAGCATGACGGCTACCGCGTGGTGCAGCGGCTGCGCGCGGCGTCCATGGGGCTGCCGTTCATCCCCGCGCCGGACTCGGACGTGTCGGAGCTGGCGGAGGTGGACGCGCCGCGCACGGTGGAGGACCCCTTCACGGGCCGCCGCGTGCCGGTGGAGCCCGCCTACTACCCGGACGTAGCGCTCATCCACGCCCGGGCGGCGGACGACAAGGGCAACCTCCTGATTGAAGACCCTACCACGGACCTGCTCGTCGCGGGCGCGGCGAAGCGGATCATCGCCACGGTGGAGGAGCGCGTGACGAGGCTGTCTCGCGTGACCATCCCTGCCTTCCAGGTGGAGCGCGTGGTGCTCGCCCCCGGCGGCGCGCTGCCCACGGGCTGCCTGGGCCAGTACCCGCACGACGACGCGATGCTGGCGGCCTACCTGGCCGCGGCGGACGCGGGTGACGCGAAGGGCTTCCTCATGTCGCTGCGCGCGACGCGGAGCGCGGCATGACGGCGACAGCGATGATGGACGCGACGCCCGCGGAGACGGTGGTGTCCCTGCTGGCGCGGGAGATTGAAGACGGCTCGGTGGTGGCCACGGGCGTGGCGTCGCCGCTGGTCATCCTGGCCATCGCGGTGGCTCGGGCCACGCATGCGCCCGGGCTGACGTACCTGGCGTGCGTGGGCTCGTTGGACCCCGAGCTGCCGGAGCTGTACCCGTCCTCGGAGGACCTGCGCTACCTGGATGGCCGGTCCGCGGAGGTGAGCATCGCGGACCTGTTCGACCACGCGCGGCGCGGCCGGGTGGACACGGTGTTCTTCGGCGCGGCGGAGGTGGATCCGGCGGGCCGCACCAACATGACGGCGTCCGGCAGCCTGGAGAAGCCGCGCACCAAGTTCCCCGGTGTGGCGGGCGCGGCCACGCTGCGGCAGTGGGTGAGGAACCCGGTGCTGCTGGTGCCCCGGCAGTCTCGGCGCAACCTCGTGCCGCAGGTCCAGGTGGCGACGACTCGCGACCCCAGCCGTCCGGTGCGGCTCCTCTCCGACCTGGGCACGTATGAATTGGGCGGACCCCGGGGCGCGCGGCTGTTGTCGCGGCACCCGTGGGCGACGGTGGAGGGCATCGCCGAGCGCACCGGCTTCGAGTTCTCCGCGCCGGACGCGCTGCCCGTCACCTCGCTTCCGGACGCGCGCACGGTGTCGGCCATCCGCGCGCTGGACCCCCGCAACCTGCGCGACGCGCTCGTCGGCGGCTGAAGCACTTCTTCCCCCACCCTCCAAAGCCACACGGAAAAGAGGTACCGCATGGAAGCCGTCGTTCTTCGCCAGTTCGGGAATGCAGAGAACCTGCGTCTGGAGACCGTCCCGGTTCCCCGCCCGGGCAGGGGCGAGGTGCTGCTGAAGGTCCACGCGTGCGGCGTCTGCTACCACGACGTCATCAACCGCCGCGGCAACCTGCCCCGCACGCACGTGCCGGCCATCCTCGGACACGAGGCCGCGGGCGAGGTGGTGGAGGTGGGCCCGGACACGGTGGGCTGGAAGGTGGGCGATCGCGCGGCGACGCTCCAGCGCATGTCCTGCGGCGAGTGCGCGCTGTGCCTCTCCGGCCGCAACAGCCTGTGCAAGACGGACAACCGCTTCTTCGGCGAGGAGCTCCAGGGCGGCTACGCGCAGTTCATGGTGGCCCCGGTGCGCGGCCTGGGCCGCGTGCCTTCCGACCTGCCCTGGGCGGTGGCGGCGACGGTGTGCTGCACGCTGGGCACCGCCGTCCACACGCTGCGCACGCGGGCGAAGGTGAAGGCCGGCGAGACGGTCCTCATCACCGGCGCCAGCGGCGGCGTGGGCCTGGCGGCCGTGCAGCTGTGCAAGGTGGACGGGGCGCGCGTCATCGCCATCACGTCCGGCGAGGCGAAGGTGGCGGCCCTCAAGGAGGCGGGCGCGGACGAGGTGATCGTCTCGCGCGGCCTGGACTTCGGGTCGGAGGCGCGCAAGCGCACGCAGGGCCAGGGGGTGGACGTGGCGGTGGAGATCGTCGGTAGCGCCACCTTCGACCAGACGCTCAAGGCCATGGCGCCCGGCGGGCGCGTGGTGGTGGTGGGCAACCTGGAGTCCGGGGTGGTGAACCTCAACCCCGGGCTGGTCATCGTGAAGGAGCTGGAGATCCTGGGCGCCTACGCGACGACGCGCGAGGAGTTGGACGAGTCGCTCCGGCTGACGGCCAAGGGCCTCATCCGCCCCTTCGTGTCGGAGGAGGTGGCGCTGGCGGACGCGAGCCGCGCGCACTTCCGGCTGGAGAACCGGGAAGTGGCGGGCCGGCTGGTGCTGGTGCCGCCGGCGGCGTGACGCGTTCTGGATTCTTCGACCTTTTGACTTGAGGAGTTCCCCATGAAGAAGCGGGTTGGAATCGAAGCGCTGGCGGTGGCGGTCCCCCGGCGGTACGTGGACATCGAGGACCTGGCGCGGGCGCGCGGCGTGGACCCGGCGAAGTTCACCGCGGGCCTGGGCGCGAAGGAGATGGCGGTCAACGACCCGGGCGAGGACTCCGTGTCGCTGGCGGCGACAGCGGCCGCGCGGCTCATCCAGCAGCAGGGCGTGGACACGTCCAGGCTGGGCATGCTGGTGGTGGGCACGGAGACGGGCGTGGACCACTCGAAGCCCATCGCGTCGCACGTGCACGGCCTGTTGAAGCTGCCGCGCTCCATGCGCACGTTCGACTCGCAGCACGCGTGCTACGGCGGCACGGCGGGGCTGATGGCGGCGGTGGAGTGGATCGCCTCCGGCGCGGCGGCGGGCCGCTCCGCGCTGGTGGTGTGCACGGACATCGCGCGCTACGGCCTGAAGACGGCGGGCGAGCCCACGCAGGGCGGCGGCGCGGTGGCGCTGCTGGTGTCGGAGACGCCGGACCTGCTGGCCATCGACGTGGGGCTCAACGGCGTAAGCACCGCGGACGTGTATGACTTCTGGCGGCCGGTGGGCCGGCGCGAGGCGCTGGTGGACGGGCACTACTCCATCACCTGCTACCTGGACGCCATGGCGGGCGCGTACCGGGGCTGGCGCGAGCGCGCCATGGAGCAGGGGCTGGTGCGTTGGGATTCGAAGCTGCCCAGCGAGCAGCTGGCGCGCATCCTGTACCACGTGCCCTTCTGCAAGATGGCGCGCAAGGCGCACGCGCAGGTGCGGCTGTGCGACCTGGAGGACTCGGGCAACGGGCCGGCCACGCCCGAGGCGCGCGACGAAGCGGCGAAGTCGCAGGCCAGCTACGACGCGCAGGTGGCGAGGTCGCTGGGGCTGAACGCGCGGGTGGGCAACGTCTACACGGCGTCGCTGTACCTGGCGCTCGCGGGCCAGCTGCACGCGGAGGGCGCGGCGCTGGCGGGTCAGCGCATCGGCCTGTTGTCCTACGGCAGCGGTTCCTGCGCGGAGTTCTACTCCGGCGTCGTGGGTGAGAAGGCCGCGGAGCGCATGGCCCGCGCGGACCTGGACGCGGTGCTGGCGAAGCGCGAGCGCGTGTCGGTGGAGGAGTACGAGCGGCTGATGAACCTGCCCTACGACGCGCCGGAGGCGATTGCTCCGGAGCCGGGCACGTTCCGGCTGGCGGAGATCCACGAATTCCGTCGCAAGTACGCGGGCGCGTAAAGGCGCACCCGTTTCAAGGTCGACCCACGGGCGATGCGCGCTTCGGCGGGCATCGCCCGTCTGCTTTCTGCGGAGAGGGCCCGTGACCCAAGCCGCGGGGGCTGCGTGCCCGAACGGGGCGGGCCCGTTGGCCGCGCGCTCCCTCAAGGGGCTCATGAACGTGAAGGGTGAGCGTCTGCGGAACTTCGGATGGCTGGGATGAAGCCGGGGACCTGCGCCCCCGTCAGCGCTACGCCTGACACGCCGCCGCGGACAGCGCCGCCTCCAGCTCCACGCCGCCCAGGTGAAGACCGCTCCCCCTCCCTCCAGGACTCCACTGAGGCCCGGTGGCTGTGGCACTCCTGAGCGCCGCTACAGCACCTCCGAGCGCAGGTCGGGGAACACCTTCCCCACCTTTCCAAGCAGGTAGTCCCCGTAGGTGCCCTGGAAGGAGTGGACGCTCTGGCGGTCCCACCGCTCGGCGTGGTCGTCCGAGCCCGCGTCCTTCAGCGTCGGTGAGTCGATGGCCCGCACCTCCGCCGTCCAGTCCGGATCGAAGAAGAACGGCAGGGACAGCCGGTCGCGGCCCGCGCGGTTGAGTACCCGGTGCGGCGTGGAGCGGTACACGCCGCGCGTCATCCGGTCGAGCATGTCGCCGATGTTGCACACGAACGCGTTCTCCACCGGAGGAGCGTCCACCCACCGCGTGTGTCCGTCCTGGCGCGTCTTCACCTGGAGCCCGCCCGCGTCGTCCTGCTTGAGGATGGTGAGCACGCCGTAGTCTGTGTGCTCGCCCACGCCCCAGACCGGCAGCCCTTGGGCGTCCACCTCCGGGCCCGGCGGGTAGTTGAAGATGCGGAACAGCACCGTGGGGTCCGCCATGTAACGAGTGGCGAAGAAGTCCGCCTCCAGGTCCAGGCTGAGCGCGATGCCGGACATCAGCGCGTGTCCCAGTGACGTCAGGGCCGCCATGTACTCGAGCACCGCACAGCCCAGCCCTTCCGGCTCCCGGGGGAACAGGTTCGGACCATGCAGCGGTGTGCCGGCGCGCACACGAGGATCATCCGGAGGCAGCTCCGTTCCGAAGTACAGCCCCTCCTTGCGGTCCGGCCGGCCCGACGTGAGCTCCCCGCCCACGGGGAAGAAGCCTCGCCATGCCTTCCCCCCGAACCCCATGCGCACGCGCAGCTTCTCCTCCTCCGGCCGGGCGAAGAAGTCCCGAGCCAGCGCCTCCAGCCGCGACTGGAGCCCCACGTCCACGCCGTGGCCCACGACATAGAAGAAGCCGGTGTTCCTGCAGGCCGAGCCCATGCGGGCGGCGACGTCCCGTCGGGCCCGGAGGCTCGACATGGGGTCGACGAGGGCTCGGACGTCAATGAGGGGCACGGTGTCCATGGTGCGAACTCTACGCAGGAGGCCAGGACCGTTGCTCAAGAAGGAGGCCGTCCCGCGGACATGGCCATCGAGCGCCAGAGACGCGCAGCCCACTGCCCCAGGCGTCCCAAGGCACCGTGAAGCAATCCACCCGCCATGCGCGCCCCCCCGTGGCCCTGCCCAATGGTGCCGGCAAGTGGAGTCCCGTGCTGGAAGCCCCCCATGGGCGAGGATGTGCGTCCACCCGTCGGACCATCAGCCAGGCCATCGACGACTGCCCCTTCAGGACACGAGTCGCAGGGCGCGCACCGAGCCTCCCCTGGAGTGGATGGAGGTAGCAGTGTCCCGCTGGAGGGCTCTGAGGTGAGGCCCTCATCGGGGCCAGTCGAACCCTCGCCTTCGTCAACATCCACAGCGGCAGATACAGGCCCCTCGGAGCCCGACGATTCCAAGGTGGGACCTGAATCCAATGCCCCGCCATGCACCTGGGTTGGCGCGAAGTGGGCTGAATCGTGCTCCGCAGCAAGGCGGCCAGGCTCAGGCGTCGCGATGAGGGAACAGGGCTCCACCGCCGCGCCCGAATCGGGAACTGGCACTGGAGCCTCGATGGAGCCCCCCGGGACACGCGAGGCATCAAGTGAATCAGGTTCAAGAACAACAGGGGCGAAGGCGTTCAGCACGCGCTCGTCGCACGCCTGCATCAGCGCCGGCAGCTCCTGCTGAAGCGCCCGCGTGTCGCGCTCTGACAGAGCATGCATGGCGCGAATGGCCCACTCGCGCAGCGCTTCACCTCCCATGAAGGGCAGCAACCGGGCCGCGCCTCCTAGGAAGGCCCGCTGCAGGGACTGAACGAGGAGCACATGTCCGGGCCGCTCCGCCACCCGGGCCGCCAGCCGCAGCAATTCGAATTCCACCTGGGCGCACCGCTCCCCCGACTCCCAGCGCGCCGCGTCCCAAAGCCCGAAGCAGAGCTGCGACAGTTGATTCAAGTCCCTCTCGGAAGCCTTCGCGCAGCAGTCAACCAGGAGCTCCACCAGCACCTGTCGCCGGAGGCTGAAGGAGCCCTCCAGCAGCCACCGGGCCTCCGGCGAGCGCGCGTCATGCAGCGCCAGTCCCAGGTTCTCCAGCGTCAGGGATTCGTCCAGCGCCACCGCGCGCGTCTTGCGCCCGGGGCGCTGCACCACCAGCCCCCGCGCCGCCAGCCGCCGCAGCGCCTCTCGCATGGTGCCCCGGCACACCTTCATGCGACGCGCCAGCTCTACTTCCGAAGCAAACTGCCCGCTTGGGTGCAGCTGTCCCAGCGCGATACTGCGCTCGATCTCAGATTCCACATACGCCACGAGTCCACCACGTCCCATCCCCAGCTCCCTTCCTCGTCCCAGCATCGCCATCCAACCACAGGGGTCTGACATGGATGCGGAAGGCAAACCGCCTGAGTCTTCGGCTAAGACAGCGCGTCCCCGGGCCGCGGGCTGCGAAAACCTGTCGGACTGTCGGACAAGTTCGTGGCTCGGGCACCGTGCTGCGAAAACCTGTCGGACTGTCGGACAAGTTCGTGGCTCGGGCACCGTGTGGTCCAGACCTGTCCGACTGTCGGACAAGTTTTTGAAGAGCGCGCCCGGCAGGCGGCCCCTCCCCGTGGCCCACCCTTGAGCCCGCGCAGGTCCAATGTCGCTACGCACCGCGGCCTCTGTCCGCGGCCCCACCTTTGCGTACGCGCAGCCACGACGGCGGGCCCCACGCCTGCGACTGCCCGTAGCGTCACCCTGTCCCTGCGGCGCCATGACGGTGCGGCCCACCATGAATTCCATCCATGACTCCGCACTGGATTCCGTCTGGCTCGACTTCGCGTTCCCCTGCGTCCATCCGGGGGCTTGCGGGGCCTTCTACTCAGGCACAACATCGCGTCCCGCTCCTGGTGACCTTCCTAGCGACGCGTGTCAGGAAGGTGGCGGGAGCAGGTGCTCGCGGCTGTCCGCATCGGGCGCACTTCCCGCTACGCTTTCGGTTCATGACCTCCGCTCGCGTCCCTGGCTCCCCGCTGCGGGTCGGCCTCCTCGGCTATGGCCTGTCTGGCTCCCGCTTCCACGGGCCCCTCATCGCCGCGGAGCCCGCGTTCACCCTCGCCGCCGTGGCTTCGAGCCGTGTGGATGCCGTGGCTCGCGACTGGCCTGGCGCCCGCGCCGGCACCGTGGAGTCGCTGCTGGCGGATCCGGACCTGGATGTGCTCGTCGTGTGCTCGCCCAATGACTCGCATGCGTCGCTCGCGGGACAGGCGCTGCGCGCGGGCAAGCATGTGGTGGTCGAGAAGCCCTTCGCGCTCGACGCGGACGAAGCGCTGCGGCTGGATGGGCTCGCCAGGGAGCGTGGGCTGTGCCTCACCGTGTTCCACAATCGGCGCTGGGACGGTGACTTCCTCACCGTGCGCCAGCTGCTGGAGCAGGGACGGCTGGGGACGCTCTACAGCCTGGAGAGCCACTTCGACCGCTTCCGGCCCCAGGTGAAGGCGCGATGGAAGGAGCAGGACGTGCCCGGTGGCGGCACGCTGTGGGATCTGGGCTCGCACCTCATCGACCAGGCCGTGCAGCTCTTTGGCCTGCCGGAGTCCGTGTCCGCGGACCTGGGCCGGCAGCGACCGGGCGCACAGGGAACGGACTGGTTCCACCTCGTGCTTCGCTATGGCCCGCTGCGCGTGGTGCTGCACTCCGGCTCGGTGGTGCATGCGCCGTGGCCCCGCTTCGTGTTGCAGGGCGACCGGGATGCGTACCTGAAGCACGCGCTGGATCCACAGGAGGGACAGCTCGAAGCGGGTCTGCGTCCCGGTCATCGGGACTTCGGCCGCGAGCCCGCGGAACACCATGGCCGGCTGCTGGCCTCGGGGGAGACCGTCGCCACCGCGCCCGGCGACTACGGCCAGTTCTACCGGCAGCTCGGCGCCGCCATCCTCCACGGCGCGCCCGTGCCCGTGACGGCGCTGAGCGCGAGCGAGACCGTGCGCGTCATCCAGGCCGCGATCCAAAGCGACATGGAAGGCCGTCGCATCCCGCTACCTCCGCGCGACTGAAGGTCAGAGCACCTTCTCCAACACCAGGAACGTTGGCGACACATGACCGGCATGCGTGCCATGGGAGTGGAAGGCATAGCCCTGGCGCGCGTACCACGCGTGGTGCGATGTGAGCGTGATCCGCACCGACAACCTCACGCGCATCTGGCCCGACTCGCGCGCGCGGGACTCCACAGCTTCCATGAGACGCAGTGACACGCCCTGCCCCCGGTGCGACGGCAGTACCGCGAGCCGATCCAGGTACAGATGGTCTCCCTTCGGATGGAAGAACACGCATCCGAAGAGGACTCCTTCCGCCTCCGCGACGAAGGCGCCTCCGTCCACCAGTTCGTTCCTTACCAGAGCCTCCGTCTTGTCGTGCGCGCTGGACGGCGGATCCAGACGGCCCCGGTATTCCTCGAAGGCGCCACGCAGCACCTGGGAGATCCTCGCGGCGTCGGCGGCGCGGGCTTCGCGGATCCGGAAGGGCTCGGGCATTCCCGAAGTCTAGTGGAAACGTCCGGCGCGGGCGTTCCAACACCACGGTGAAACACCGCTGAAATACGCCACCAGACACCGCGCGTGGAGCGGAATTCCCGCGCGGTTCACGCGCCTCGCACGTTCACGCGCCCAAGCGGCCTGACAGCCAGGCCCCGCGCGCAAATCGCTGCGGCCGTGTCGGAGGGGCTGTCTACTATCCCGCGCGCTCGCGAGCCCGGGAACGGTCACATCGCCTTCCCGAGCGTTCGCGAGGCCCCCTCCCAAGGAGTCTCCGACCCATGGCTTCCACCTCTGAGCAGAAGCGCGCGCGGCTTGCGGAACTGCTTCGCGAGAAGCGTCGCCCCGCGTCGCGGGTCCCGGCGTCGTTCGGCCAGGAGCGCATGTGGTTCCAGGAGCGGCTGGCGCCCGGGCAGGCCGGCTTGAACCTGCCCTATTCGGTGCGCCTGCAAGGGCGGCTCGATGTGCCCTCGCTGACGCGCAGCCTGAACGAAGTGGTGCGCCGCCACGCGGTGCTGCGGACCACCTTCGTGGAGCAGGATGGACGACCCTGGCAGCGCATCGCACCCGAACTGGACGTGCCCCTGCCCGTGGTGCCGGTGGCGGATGAAGCGGAGGCCTGGCGCAGGCTGCGCGCGGCGGCTCGCGAGGCGTTCGACCTGGAGCAGGGTCCGCTGCTGCGCGCCGTTCTGTTCGCCGTCTCTTCCACCGAACATCTGTTGCTGCTCGCGCTGCACCACACCGTGTCCGACGGCTGGTCCATGGGCCTGCTGGTCCACGAACTGGGTGTTCTCTACGAGGCCCTGGCGTCGGGCGGAACACCGGAGCTTCCCGCGCTGCCGTTGCAGTACGCGGACTTCTCCGTGTGGCAGCGGGAGGCGTTGAAGGGCGAGGTGCTGGACGCGGCAATTGACGCGTGGCGCTCGCGGCTGGACGCGCGGGCCGTCCTGTCGCTGCCCACGGACCGGCCCCGGGCAAGCGTGGCGGACAGCCGGGGCGCGACCGTGTCCGCGATGTTGCCCGCCTCGCTCGTCCAACGGCTCGCGGCCCTGGCGGCGCAGGAGGGCACCACGCTCTTCACCGTGTTGCTCGCGGGCTTCAAGGTGTTGCTGCTGCGCTACTCCGGACAGGACGACCTCACCGTGGGAACTCCTGTCGCGGGGCGCTCGCGCGCGGAGCTGGAGCCGCTGGTGGGATTGTTCGTCAACACGCTCGCGCTGCGCACGTCGCTCGCGGGGGATCCGTCGTTCCGCTCGCTCCTGGGCCGCGTGCAGGCGACGTCGGTGGAGTCCTTCGCGCATCAGGACGTGCCCTTCGAGAAGCTGGTGGAGGTCCTCCAGCCGCCGCGCCACCTGGACGTGCCTCCGTTCTTCCAGGTGATGTTCGTCCTGCAGAACACGCCCCTGCCGGCCTTGCGCCTGCCCGGGCTGTCGCTGGATGCGCAGCTCGTGGACAGTGGCTTCGCGCAGTTCGACCTCACCCTCTTCGCCTTCGAGCAGCCGGACGGCCTGCGCCTCACCGCCGAGTACCGCACCGCCCTCTTCGACGAGGCCACGATGGTGCGGCTGATGGCGCACCTGCGCGTCCTGCTGGAGGATGCCGTTTCCCGTCCGGATGCGCGCCTGTCGGAGCTGTCCCTCCTGGATGAGGCCGAGCGGCAGCGCGTGCTCCATGCGTGGAACGGACCCCGGGAGGCATTTCCGCGCGGCGTGCTGCTGCACCAGCTGGTGGAAGCGCAGGTGGCTCGCACGCCGGATGCGGTGGCCGTCACGTTTGGAGAGACCGCGCTCACGTATGCGCAGCTGGAGGCACGGGCCAACGCGCTCGCGTGGCACCTGCGGTCGCTGGGCGTGGGGCCGGAGGTCCGCGTCGGGCTGATGCTGGAGCGGTCGCTCGAGCTGGTGGTGGCGCTGCTCGCGACGTTGAAGGCGGGCGGCGCCTACGTTCCGTTGGATCCGTCCCTTCCCCCGCAGCGGCTCGCGTGGATGTTCGAGGACGCCCGGCCCGCCGTAGTGCTCGCCCAGGAGCGGCTGGTGGCGCGGCTTCCCGCGACGGATGGCGTGCCGGTGCTCTGCCTGGATTCCCAGTGGGCGGAGGTGGCCCGGCAGCCGACGGCGACACCGCCCCCCGTGGCCTCCGAGGACTCCCTGGCCTACGTCATCTTCACGTCCGGCAGCACTGGACGCCCCAAGGGCGCGATGAACGCGCACGCGGGCATCGTCAACCGGCTCCTGTGGATGCAGGGGGCGCAGCCACTGTCACCGGCCGACTCCGTGCTGCAGAAGACGCCGTTCAGCTTCGACGTGTCCGTGTGGGAGTTCTTCTGGCCGTTGATGACCGGGGCTCGGCTGGTGGTGGCCCGGCCCGGGGGACACCAGGAGCCTGGCCATCTGGCGGACCTCATCGCCCGGGAGCGCATCACCGTCACGCACTTCGTCCCGTCCATGCTCCAGGCGTTCCTGGAGGAGCCCGGCCTGGACCGGTGCGCGTCGCTGCGCCGGGTGGTGTGCAGCGGTGAAGCGCTGCCGCTGGAGCTGGCGGAGCGATGCCTGGCGCGGTTGCCCGCCATCCGGCTGCACAACCTCTATGGCCCCACCGAGGCTTCCGTGGAGGTCACCGCGTATGAGTGCGTGCGCGGCGCACCGGGACGCTCCGTGCCCATCGGGTATCCGGTGGCGAATACGCGGATCCGGCTGCTGGACGCGGCACTCCGGCCGGTGCCCCAGGGCGTGCCTGGAGAGCTGTTCATCGGCGGTGTGCAGGTAGGCCGCGGGTACCTGGGCAGGCCGGACCTGACCGCGGAGCGCTTCATCCCGGATGCGTACAGCGACACGCCGGGAGCGCGGCTGTACCGCACGGGGGACCTTGCCCGGTGGCTGCCCGATGGTGCCATCGAGTACCTGGGCCGCACCGACTTCCAGGTGAAGGTGCGAGGACTGCGCATCGAGCTGGGGGAGATTGAGGCCGCGCTGGAGCAGCACCCCACCGTGCGACAGGCCGTCGTGGTGGCGCTCGCGGGCGTCACGGCGAGCGACACGCGGCTGGTGGCGTATCTCGTCGGCGGGACGGACGTGCCGGGCACGGAGGCGCTTCGCGCGTTCCTTTCGGAGAAGCTCCCGGAGTACATGGTGCCCGGGAGCTTCGTTCCCCTGGAGGCCCTGCCGCTGACGTCCAGCGGCAAGGTCGACCGCAAGGCGCTGCCGGTGCCGGAGGTCGGCTCGGGGATGGCGCCGGAGTACGTGTCGCCGCGTACGCCCACGGAGGTGCGGCTGGCGTCACTCTGGACGGAGCTGCTGCGCGTGGAGCGCGTGGGCGCGCACGACGACTTCTTCGCGCTGGGAGGTCATTCGCTGCTGGCCACCCAGTTGCTTTCGCGCATCCGGGCGGCGTTCCAGGTCGAGCTGCCCCTGCGCGCGGTCTTCAAGGCATCCACGCTCGCGGGCCTGGCTTCGGCGCTGGATGAGGCTCGGGGCAGGGCCGCCGGTCCACAGGCTCCGCACTTGCGGCCCGTGTCGCGCGAGGGGGAGCTCGCGTTGTCCTTCGCGCAGCAGCGCCTGTGGTTCCTGGAGCAGCTCCAGCCCGGTGGCGTCGCGTACAACCTGCCGGGGACCGTGTTGCTCGAAGGCGTGCTCCATGTCCCCGCGCTGCGACAGGCCCTGGACGCGCTGGTCGAACGCCACGAAGTCCTGCGCACCACGTTCGCCGCGGGCGCCCATGGCCCCGTCCAACGCATCGAGTCTCGTGCGACGTGCCCGTTCGACTTCGTGAACCTGGAGGAGCTGCTTCCGAGCACGCGTGATGGAGGCAGCGGGCTCCAGGATCGCGAAGCCCGGTTGCTGGACTTCATCTCCGCCGAGGCGCAGCGGCCGTTCGACCTGGCGCAGGGGCCCATCTTCCGCGCGGTGCTCGTGCGGTTGGAGGAGACGCGGCAGGTGCTGCTCGTCCTCACGCATCACATCGCTTCGGACGGTTGGTCCACGGGCGTGCTCGTGCGCGAGCTCGTGGCCCTCTACCGGGCCTTCGCTTCAGGACAGCTGCCTCCGCTTCAGCCCCTTCCCATCCAGTACGCCGATTTCGCCGCGTGGCAGCGACAGTGGCTCCAGGGGGACGTGCTTGCGTCGCAGCTCGCGTGGTGGCGCGGGCAGCTCGCGGGGGCGCCCCCGCTCTTGACGCTTCCCACGGACCGGCCGCGTCCGGCGGTGCAGACGTTCTCGGGAGACCAGCTCGCGGTGCGACTGTCCCGGAAGCTGACGGACGGCGTGCACGCCGTGGCGAGGCAGACCGGCACCACGCCCTTCATGGTGCTGCTGGCCGCGTATCAACTGCTGCTGTCGCGGTATGCCGGTCAGGACGATGTCAGCGTGGGCGCTCCCGTCGCGGGCCGCACCCGCTCGGAGACGGAGGGCCTCATCGGCTTCTTCGTCAACACGCTGGTGCTGCGCGCGCGCATCGACCCACGCGCTTCGTTCCGGGCGCTGCTGGCCCAGGTGCGAGCCACCACGCTCGGGGCCTTCGAGCACCAGGACGTCCCCTTCGAGAAGCTGGTGGAGGAACTCCAGCCCGCGCGCGACCCGAGCCACACGCCGCTCTTCCAGGTCACCCTCACCCTCCAGAACGCGCCCACCGCGGAGTGGCGGCTGCCGGACCTCACGCTGCGCGAGCTGCCGCCGCCCTTCACGCCGTCGAAGTACGACTTCAGCCTCATCCTGGAGGAGTCGGCGGACGGCTTCTCCGGCGGCCTCCACTACAACACCGACCTCTTCGACGCGGCCTTCCTCCAGGGATTGCTGCGGGGCTACGCGGCGTTGCTGGAAGCGCTCCCCGGACAGCTGGACCTCCCGGTGGAGCGCCTGCCGCTGATGCCCTCCGGAGCACTGCGCCAGGTGCTGGAGGACTGGAGCTGCGTCGCCTCCGTCCGGGACTTCTCCACGCAGTCCATCCCGGCGCGCTTCGCGGAACAGGTCGCGCGGACGCCGGACGCAGTGGCGCTCGTGTCCGAGTCCGGCAGCCTGTCCTACGCGCGGCTCGATGCCCGGGCGAACCAGCTGGCGCACCACCTGCGCGCCTCTGGCATCGCCGAGGGCAGCCGTGTGGCGGTGCTGCTGCCCCGCTCTCCGGACCTCGTCGTCTCGTTGATGGCGGTGCTCAAGGCCGGGGCGGCCTATGTCCCCATCGACCTGAATGCGCCTCCCGAGCGCTGGTCCCTGCTCCTGGAGCAATCCGGAGCGGCGATGGTCATCACTTGGGAGGAACTCGCGGATGAGCTGCCTTCGCTGCTGGCCCCGCTGGTGCTGCTGGATGCGGACGCGTCCCGGGTGGCTTCGCGTCCGGAGACCGCGCTCCCGGAGTCGCGCGCGACGGGAGACCGGCTGGCCTATGTCCTCTTCACGTCGGGCTCCACGGGGACGCCGAAGGGCGTCTGCGTCCCGCACCGCGCCGTGCTGCGGCTGGTGGTGGACAGCGGGTTCATGCGCTTCGGTCCGGACGAGGTCTTCCTCCAGCTCGCACCGGCCGCGTTCGATGCGTCCACGCTCGAAATCTGGGGTGCGCTGCTGCATGGAGCCCGGCTCGTGCTCGCGCCTCCGGGGGAACTGTCGCTCGCGCGCATCGCGGAGGTGCTGACCGGGCACCGCGTCACCGCGCTGTGGCTCACCGCTGCCCTCTTTGAACAGATGGCCGTGCATCATCCGGAGGCGCTCGCTTCCGTGGCGCAGGTGCTGGCGGGGGGCGACGTGCTCCCTCCAGCCCGCGTGCGGGAGCACCTGACGCGGATGCGCCCGGGCACGGTGTTGCTCAACGGCTACGGGCCCACGGAGAACACCACGTTCTCCGCCACGCACCGGATGCATCCGGGCGAAACGGTGGGGTTCACGGTTCCCATCGGGCGGCCGCTGCCCCACTCCACGGTCTACGTGCTGGACCCGACGATGCGGCCGGTACCTCCCGGCATGCCCGGCGAGCTGTACGTCGGCGGCGAGGGCCTCGCGTGGGGCTACCTCCACCAGCCCGCCCTCACCGCCGAGCGCTTCGTGCCGCACCCGTTCAGCACGGCGCCCGGTGCGCGGCTCTATCGCACCGGCGACCGCGTGCGCTGGAGCGCGGAAGGCGCTTTGGACTTCCTCGGGCGCATGGACTTCCAGGTGAAGCTGCGCGGCTTCCGCATCGAGCCGGGCGAGGTCGAAGCCGCCCTTCGCGGACTGCCCGGCGTACGCGAAGCCGTGGCCATGGTGCGCGAGGACGCCCCTGGCGACAAGCGGCTCGTCGCCTACATCGTCGGCGAGTCCCTGGACGGCAAAGCGCTGCGCTCGGCCCTCCAGCAGCGGCTTCCCGACTACCTGATTCCCAGCGCCTTCGTGGTGCTGGACGTGCTGCCCCTCAACGCCAACGGCAAGCTGGACCGCTCGGCCCTCCCCGCTCCCGAAGCCCCCGTGGCTCCGGCGGAGACCCATGTCGCGCCTCGCGACGCGGTGGAGGAACGGCTCGCCACCCTCTTCGCCGAGGTGCTGCACGTTCCTCGCGTCAGCATCCACGATGACTTCTTCGACCTGGGGGGCCATTCGCTGCTGGCCACGCAGGTGGTGTCGCGGGTGCGCTCGACGCTGGGCGTGGAGCTGCCCCTGGGGGACCTCTTCGCCGCGCCCACGGTGGCGACGCTCGCGGTCCGCGTGGCCGCCCTGCGTTCGGGAGGGGCCTCCCTGCCGGGGACACCGCCGCTCGTGGCCGTGCCGCGCTCCGGCCCCGTGCCGCTGTCGTTCGCGCAGCAGCGACTTTGGTTCCTGGATCAGCTCCAACCCGGCAGCTCCTTCTACAACGTGCCCGGCATCCTGATGCTCGAAGGCGCGCTGGATGCCTCCGCGCTGGAGCAGTCCCTCCAGTCCCTGGTGCGCCGGCATGAGGTCCTGCGCACCACGTTCGTGTCCGGCGGGGACTCGCCGGTCCAGTGCGTCCATCCTGATGCGGCGCTCACGCTGCCCGTGGTCTCACTGGAGGACCTCCCAGAAGACCGCCGTGAAGCCGAGGCGCACCGTCGCGCTGCCGCGGAAGCAGCGCGGCCCTTCAACCTGAGCACCGGGCCCCTCGTGCGCGCCGTGTTGCTGCGGCTGGATTCACGGCGTCACTGGTTGCTCCTCACGCTGCACCACATCGTCTCCGACGGTTGGTCCATCGGGATCTTCGCTCGTGAACTGGGCGCGCTGTACCGGGCCTTTGCTTCGCGGCAGGCCCCGGCGCTGACGCCCCTGCCCCTTCAGTACGCGGACTTCGCCGCGTGGCAGCGCTCGTGGCTTCGGGGAGACGTGCTCCAGGCGGAGCTGGACTGGTGGCGTGAGCAGCTCGCCGGTGCTCCCACCGCGCTGGAGCTGCCCACCGACCGGCCGCGCCCCGCCGCGCAGTCGTTCCGAGGCGCCTCGCTTCCGGTGGCGCTGTCCCCCGCCGCGTCCGAAGCGGTGAAGGCGCTCGCGGCCCGGGAAGGCGCCACCGCGTTCATGGTGCTGCTCGCGGGCTTCCAGCTGTTGCTGTCGCGCTACGCGGGCCAGGACGACGTGCTCGTGGGGTCGGCCATCGCCAACCGCAATCGCGCGGAGACGGAGGGGCTCATCGGCTTCTTCGTCAACACGCTGGTGCTGCGCGCGCGCATCGACCCACGCGCTTCGTTCCGGGCGCTGCTGGCCCAGGTGAAGGCGACGACGCTCGCGGCCTACGCTCATCAGGACCTTCCCTTCGAGAAGCTGGTGGAGGACCTGGAGGGGGCTCGGGACCTGAGCCGGTCTCCGCTGTTCCAGGTGGCGTTCACGTTCCAGAACGCCCCCGTGGGCACGCTGGAGCTCCCCGGCCTCCGCCTGGAGTTGCGTGGCGGGGACGTCTCCACCGCGAAGTTCGACCTGGACTTCAGCCTCCAGGAACGGGACGGCGCGTTCAGCGGAGACCTCAACTTCAGCACCGACCTCTTCGATGCCGGCACCGTCACCCGGATGACGGTGCATTACGAGGCGCTGCTCGGCGCGCTCACCGCCCGGCCGGATGCGCCCGTGCGGGAGCACTCGTTGCTTGATGGCCGGGAGCGCCAGCGCGTGCTCGTGGACTGGAACGCCACGCATCGCCCGCTCGCGCCTCACACCGTCCCGGAGCTGTTCGCGTCCCAGGTCCTCCGTGCTCCGGACGCCATCGCGGTCCAGCACGAGGGCCAGGCCCTCACCTACGCGGAGCTGGCCTCGCGGGCGCGGAAGCTGGCCCGGTGCCTGCGGACCTTCGGCCTCCCGCCCGAGGCCCGGGTCGCGCTGTGCGTGGAGCGGGGGCTGGAGCTGGTGGTGGGGATGCTCGGCATCCTGGAGGCGGGGGGCTGCTATGTGCCCATGGACCCCGCCTATCCGCGCTCCCGCCTGGCGTTCATGTTCGAGGACGCGGGCATCTCCGCGGTGGTGGGCCAGCGCGCGCTGCTGGGCGCCCTGCCCGATCATTCCCTGCCCACGGTGTGCCTGGACTCGGACGGGCCCGGCCAGGAACCGACGCCCGCTTCCGGCAGCGTCACCGTGCGGCCGGGGCAGCTGGCCTACGTGCTCTACACGTCGGGCTCCACCGGCACGCCCAAGGGCGTGGGCATCACGCATCATTCCATCGTGCACCTGGTGCGGGACACGAGCTACGTCCAGTTGGGGCCGGAGGACTGCGTGGTGCAGGCGGGCACGCCTTCGTTCGACCTGGCCACCTTCGAGGTCTGGGGCGCGCTGCTCAACGGTGCCCGGCTCGTCATCCTGCCTCGCGAGGTGACGCTGGCTCCGGCAGAACTGGCCCGCACGCTGCGCGAGGTGGGTGCCACCACGGCCCTGTTCGCCACGGCCCTGTTCCACACCGTGGCGCGCGAAGTGCCGGACGCCTTCGCGACGATGCGGACGGTGCTCTACGCCGGAGAGGCGGCGGACGCAGACGCGGCTCGCGCGGTGCTGCGTGCGGGGCCTCCAGGCCGGCTGGTGAATCTGTATGGCCCCACGGAGACCACCGTGGGCGTCACCACGCACGACATCGTGGACCTGCCGGAGCACGCGACGTCGGTGCCCATCGGCCGGCCGATGACGCGCGTCCAGACCTACGTGTTGGATGCGCACGGCCAGCCGGTGCCCGTGGGGGTTCCGGGCGAGCTGTACCTGGGCGGCGACGGCCTGGCCCGGGGCTACCTGGGCCGCCCCGCGCTGACCGCCGAGCGCTTCGTGCCCTCACCGTTTGGCGACGTGCCCGGTGCACGGCTGTACCGCACGGGCGACCGCGTGCGCTGGCTCGCGGACGGGACGCTGGACTTCCTGGGCCGCCTGGACACGCAGGTGAAGCTGCGCGGCTTCCGCATCGAATTGAGCGAGGTGGAGGCCCTCCTCCGTCAGCACCCGTCGGTGAAGGCCGCGGTGGCTGGGGTGGTCGAGGAGCGCCTCGTGGCGTGGTACGTGCCGCGCGCTCCGGTGGAGGCCCCGGCGTTGCGCGCCTTCGTCTCCGAACGGCTGCCCGCGCCGCTGGTGCCCTCCGCGTTCGTGTCGCTGGACGCCCTGCCACTCACGCCCGTGGGCAAGGTGGACCGCAAGGCGCTGCCTGCTCCGGATGCACGCTCGGTCGCCTCCGGGCCCGCGGCTCCGGAGCGGATGACGCTCTTCCAGCAGCGCATCGCCTCGCTGTTCCAGGAGCTGCTCCGCCTGGAGTCCGTGGGGCTGCACGATGACTTCTTCGTCATCGGGGGGCATTCGCTGCTGGCCACACAGCTCATCTCCCGGCTGCGTTCGACCTTCAGCGTGGAGCTGCCGCTGCGCTCCCTCTTCGATGCTCCCACCGTCGCCCGACTCACGGAGCGGGTGGAGGCGCACCTCCTCGCCCGAGTGGAAGGCCCGCGCATCCCCGCCCTCGTCGCCACGTCGAGGGACCGCGACCTGCCGGTGTCCTTCGCGCAGCAGCGGCTGTGGGTGGTGGAGCAGCTCCGCCCGGGCGCGGGCCACTACACCATCGCCACCGCGTTGCGGCTGGACGGCGCGCTGGATGTGGAGGCACTGCGCCGCGCCCTGGAGCTCGTCGTCTCCCGGCATGAAGCGCTGCGCACCACCTTCGCGATGAAGGACGGACAGCCCGTCCAGCAGGTGCACGCGGCGGCGCCGTGGGAGTTGCAGGTCACAGACCTGACCACCGTGCCCCGGGAGGGCCGCGAAGCAGAGGCCCAGCGGCACTCCGTGGAGGAGGCCTCGCGTCCCTTCGACCTGGGCCGTGGCCCCGTGCTCCGCACGCGGCTGCTTCGCCTGGGTGAACGCGAGCACGTGCTGCTCCTGTGCATGCACCACATCGTCTCCGACGGCTGGTCGCTGGGCGTGCTGATCCGCGAGGTGGCCGGTGGCTACGAGGCCTTCACCTCCGGCCGGGACCCCGTGTTGCCGGCGCTTCCGGTGCAACCGGCGGACTTCGCCGCGTGGCAGCGTTCCTGGCTCCAGGGGGACGTGCTGGCGCGGGAGGTCGCGTGGTGGAAGCAGCACCTGGCCGGGGCTCCCCAGGTGTTGGACCTGCCCACGGACAGGGGGCGTCCGGCGCTCCAGTCCACGAAGGGGGCGCTGCTTCCCGTGCACCTTCCGTCGGGCGTGGTGGACCGGTTGGTGGCGCTGGGCCGCTCGGAAGGGGCGACGCCGTACATGGCGCTGCTCGCGGTGTGGCAGGTGCTGCTGTCGCGGTACTCGGGCCAGGAGGAGCTGCTCGTGGGCTCGCCCATCGCCGGGCGCGACCACGCGGAGCTGGAGGGGCTGGTCGGCTTCTTCGTGAACACGCTGGTGCTTCGCGGGCACGTGCGCCCGGGGGATTCGTTCCGGACCCTGCTCGCCCAGGTGCGGGCGACGGCGCTCGCCGCGTTCGAGCACCAGGACCTGCCGTTCGAGAAGCTGGTGGAGGAGCTGCAGGTCGCTCGCGACCTGAGCCGCAACCCGCTGGTGCAGGCGGTCTTCGCGCTCCAGAACGCGCCCACCGGAGAGTTGAAGGCGCCGGGGCTCACGCTGCGGTCCATGCCCGTGGACAACGCCACGGCCCGCTTCGACCTGGGCCTGCTGCTGCACGAGGCGCCGGACGGCCTGCGCGGCGTCCTCGAATACAGCACGGACCTCTTTGAACGCTCCACGGTGGAGCGCCTGTCCGGCCACCTGCGCACGTTGCTGGACGCCGTCGTCGACGCTCCGGACGCGCCGCTGTCCCGCCTGGAATGGCTCACGCCCGAGGAGCGCCAGCAGGTGCTCACGGCCTGGAACACCACAGGTGTGGAGTACCCGCGTGAGTCGAACCTGGTGGAGTGTTTCGCGCGCCAGGTCTCCCTGCGGCCGGAGGCCATCGCGCTGGAGTTTGGAGATGCGCGGCTGACGTATGCGCGGCTCGACGCGCGGGCGAATGCGCTGGCGTGGGTGCTGCGCTCGCGTGGCGTGGGGCCGGACGCGCTGGTGGCGGTGTGCCTGGAGCGCTCCGTGGAGCTCGTCGTCGCGCTCCTCGCCATCCTCAAGGCGGGCGGGGCCTACGTTCCGCTGGATGCGGCGTATCCGGCGCGGCGGCTGGCCCACATGCTGGAGGACGCGCCGCCCCGGCTGCTCGTCACCACCCGCGCGCTGCGTGCCTCGCTGCCGGTCTCCGAGCAGGTGCCCTGCGTCTTCGTGGAGGAGACGCCCCTGGAGGGCCAGCCCACCACGGCTCCAGAGGTGGCGCTCTCCTCGCGGAACCTCGCATATGTGGACTTCACGTCCGGCAGCACCGGCCGGCCCAAGGGCGTCGCCGTGGAGCACCGGGGCGTGCTGCGGCTCCTGCACGGCGGCTCCTGGGCCCGCTTCACCCCGGACGAGACGTTCCTGTTGATGGCGCCGCTGTCCTTCGACGCGTCGACGCTGGAGCTGTGGGGTCCGCTGGTGTCCGGCGGCAGGCTCGTGGTCTTCCCGCCCCAGCCGCCCACGGACCTGGAGCTGCTGGGACAGGTCATCCGGCGTCACGGGGTCACGTCGCTCTATCTGTCCGCCGGCTTGTTCGCGCAGGTGGTGGACGTGCGGATGGAGGTGCTGCGCGGACCACGGCAGCTCTTCGTGGGCGGAGACGTCCTGTCCCCCACGCACACGCGCCGCGTGGTGGAGACGCTGGGCCTCCCGGTGGTCAACGGCTACGGCCCCACCGAGGCCACCGTCTTCACCTGCTGCCTCCGCATGGAGCGGCCCGAGGACGTCGCGGGTGAAGTCATTCCCATCGGCCCGCCCCTGCCGAACACGCGGACGTTCGTGGTGGACGGGGCGCTGCGGCCGGTGCCCGTGGGCGTGCCGGGCGAGCTGCTCATTGGAGGGGACGGGCTCGCGCGAGGCTACCTCTCCCGCCCGGACCTCACCGCCGAGCGCTTCATCCCCCACCCCTTCGCCACCACGCCCGGCGAGCGCGTGTACCGCACGGGCGACCGCGTGCGCTGGAGAGCGGACGGGCGCCTGGAGTTCCTGGGCCGCATCGACAGCCAGGTGAAGGTGCGCGGCTACCGCATCGAGCTGTCCGAGGTCGAAGCCGCCCTCCGCGACTGGCCCGCGCTCACCGATGCGACCGTGCTCGTGCGCGAGGACGTGCCCGGCGACAAGCGACTGGTGGCCTACGTGGTGGCGAACGCCCTGGACGTGCAGGCGCTGCGCGGACACCTGCGTCAGCGGCTGCCCGAGTACATGGTCCCGGCCGCGTTCGTCCCGCTGACCGTGCTGCCCCTCACCGCGACCGGCAAGCTGGACCGCCAGGCCCTGCCCGCGCCGGATGTCGCGGCGAGCGCTCGCAAGGGGCGCTTCGTGGAGCCCGCGGATCCGCTGGAGGAACAGCTCGCAGGCATCTGGTCCCGGGAGCTGGGGGCCCGGAGCGTCGGCGTCCACGATCACTTCTTCGAGGACCTGGGAGGCACGTCGCTCACCGTGGTCCGCGTCGCCAGCCGTCTGCAGGAGGCGCTCCGGCGCGAGGTGCCCGTGGTCTGGCTGTTCGAACACCCGACGGTGCACGGACTGGCCCGGCGGCTGGTGCGCGAAGGCGTGACTTCGCATCCGGCCATCGGGACAGCGCCAATCGCCGCACCGCGCGCGGCCGTGGATGCCGCGTCGATGAGCGGGCCCTTCATGACGCCGCAAGCCGCTCCCGCGTCCGTTGCGGCGCCTGCGAAACCCGACTCCGCTTCAGGGGTCAGCGCCACGTCCGTGTCTTCCGGGGCCGTGACGGACAGGGCGACGGCGGCGTTGCCGTCGAACGCCATCGCCATCATCGGCATGTCCGGGCGCTTCCCCGGCGCGGCGTCGGTGGAGGAGTTCTGGCGCAACCTCCGCGAGGGCGTGGAGTCCATCTCCCGCTTCACTCCAGAGGAACTGGAGCCGATGCCCGGCCTGCCGCCGGGCGTGTCGCTGTCGCAGCACCCGGGGTTCGTGCCCGCCCAGGGAGTGCTCGCGGACATCGATCTGTTCGACCCCGCGTTCTTCGACATGTCGCTGCGCGAGGCGCAGTGGACCGACCCGCAGCAGCGCATGTTCCTCCAATGTGCCTGGGCGGCGCTGGAGGACGCAGGCATTGAGCCGTCGCGTTTCCCGGGCGTCATCTCCCTCTTCGCGGGAGCGAACGAGTCCGGCTACGCGAACGAGGTGCAGCGGAACCTGCCGTTGGACTCGGCGGCGTTCTTCGAGCTGTACGGCACCGCGACCTACCAGAGCCTGCCGACGAAGGTGTCCTACAAGCTGGGGCTCACCGGCGAGAGCATGCTCGTGTACACCGCGTGCTCCACGGGGCTCGTGGCGGTGCACGTCGCGTGTCAGAACCTGTTGGCCGGCCTGTCGGACGTGGCGCTCGCGGGGGCGACGCGGCTGTCGGTGCCCCAGCGCACCGGCTATGTGCACCAGGAGGGGATGATCTACTCCCCGGACGGGCACTGCCGCGCCTTCGATGCGAAGGGCCAGGGCACCGTCTCCGGCAGCGCAGTGGCCGCCGTGGTGCTCAAGCGGCTGGAGGATGCGGTCCGCGACGGCGACCCGATCCACGCCGTCATCCGAGCCACCGCCGTCAACAACGACGGGCGCGACAAGTCGGGCTTCACGGCTCCGAGCGTGCAGGGCCAGGCGACCGTCATCACGCAGGCGCTGCGCCGGTCGGGCGTGACGGCGCGGGACATCGGCTACGTGGAGGCGCACGGGACGGCGACGCCGCTGGGCGACCCCATCGAGGTCGCCGCGCTCCAGCGCGCCTACGGCCTGGGTCCCGAGCACCGGGGCACCATCCCGCTGGCGTCGCTCAAGACGAACGTGGGCCACCTGGACACGGTGGCGGGGCTCGCGGGGCTGATCAAAGCCGCGCTCTCGCTGCGCGAGGAGGAGATTCCTCCCAGCCTCCACTTCGAGGCGCCCAACCCGCGGATCGACTTCGACGCGGGTCCGTTCTTCGTCAACACGCGCCTGCGGCCGTGGCCTCGAGCGAAGACGCCCCGGCGCGCGGCGGTGAGCTCGTTCGGCGTGGGCGGGACGAACGCGCACGCCGTGCTGGAGGAGGCGCCGGTCGTCCGGAGCGGTCCCTCCACGCGCTCGCATCAGCTGTTCGTCCTGTCGGCGCGCTCGCCGGAGGCACTGGAGGCCGGAGCGCAAGCGCTGGCGTCACACGTGCTGTCGGACCGTTCCGCCGAGGCGCTGGAGGCGGCGTCATTGAAGCTGGCGGATCAGGTGCTGTCCGCGCGGTCGCCGGAGGCATTGGAGGCCGCGGCGAAGCAGCTGGCGCTGCGGGTGTTGTCGGCGCGCTCGCCGGAGTCCCTGGAGGCATTGTCGGCGCGGTTCTCCGTGGAGGTCGCGGGGGATGCGGGGGCCTTCGCGGACGCCGCGTATACGCAGGCGGTGGGACGGCGGGCCTTCGAGTACCGGCGCACGGTGGTCGCTCGCGACGCAGAGGACCTGGCGAAGCAGCTCCGAAAGCCGGCCACGCCCGCGCGTCTGAAGGACGTGGAGGCCGCCCGCCGGAAGCGCGTGGCCTTCGTCTTCTCCGGTCAGGGCTCGCAGCAGGTGGGCATGGGCCGGGAGCTGGTTGCCTCCGTGCCGGCGTTCCGCGCGCAGGTGGAGGCGTGCCTCGCGTCGCTGGATGCGCCGCTGCGCTCGCGCGTGGAGGCGCTGCTGCGTCCTGAAGCGGGACAGGAGGCGGAGGCGTCCGCCGCGCTCGCCGATACGCGTGTCGCGCTGCCTGCGCTGTTCACGGTGCAGGTGGCGCTGGCCCGCATGTGGCAGGCGTGGGGCATCGTCCCGCACGCGGTGCTGGGACACAGCTTCGGCGAGTATGCCGCCGCCTGTGTCGCGGGCGCGCTGTCGCTGCCGGATGCACTGCGGCTGGCCGTGGTCCGGGGCGAGCTGATGCACCGGCTGCCTCCGGGCGCGATGCTCGGCGTGGCGCTGCCGGTGGCGCAGGTCCAGCCGATGCTGTCCGGACGGCTGACGATCGCGGCGATCAACGCGCCGGATCGGTGTGTCGTCTCCGGGCCGGTGGATGAGGTGGAGCGCCTCCAGGCGGGGTTGCAGCAACGCAAGGCAGGTGCGGTGCGCATGCCGTCGGGCCATGCGTTCCACTCAGCGGACGTGGAGCCGTTGATGGGGGAGCTGGCTCGCGCGGTGGGTTCGCTCCAGCGAAACGAGCCCTCCGTGCGGTACGTCTCCAGCCTCACGGGGGCGCTCGCGCGTCCAGGTGAGTTGGCCGCGCCGGAGTACTGGGCCACGCAGATGCGGCAGCCCGTGCGCTTCACCGACGCCGTGGGGACCCTGCTGGAAGAGGGTTGCAGCATGCTGCTGGAGGTCGGGCCCGGTCAGGACCTGACCCCGCTGGTGCGCGCATGCCTGGGCGAGGACAGGGAGCGGGTGAAGGCGCTCGCGTCGCTGCGCCGGGGCGGTGCGACGACGGAGCAGTCAGGGCTGTTGCAGTGCGTGGGGGAGCTCTGGATGCAGGGCCTGGAGGTGGACTGGGCCGCGTTCTACGCCCACGAGCAGCGCCGCCGCGTGCACCTGCCGACGTACAAGTTCCTGCGCAAGCGCTGCTGGGTGGAGCCTCGCGGTCCGGGGGGTTCGTCCGCGACGGATGCCGCGGCCAGCAGTGCCCGAATGACTGCGACCGTCGCCGCGGCCAGCATGGCACCGCCCGTGCTGACCGCGTCTGTAACTCGCACGGTTCCGGACCAGGCGCCGTCCGTTCAGGCCCAAGCAGAGGCGGGCCCGACCGGCACGTCCGCTCCGTCGCCCGCTTCGCCCGCAGGCACCGGGGCGGCACTGGCGCCACCTTCCACCGGCGTGCCCGGGCAGCCCCCCGCTTCGCCCGTGAGCCCAGGCGCGACGGCCGCTGCGCCGTCCGTGGAGCGCCCTGCCCTCCCCGTCCCCGGGGGCCGTGAGGACGCGCCTCGCGGTGACGTGGAGGTCCGCATCGCCACGCTCTGGCGGGAACGACTCGGCGTGGACTTCGTCGGACGCGACGACAACTTCCTGGAGCTGGGCGGCAACTCGCTGATGGCCGCGCAGCTCCTCAACCAGCTCCGCGACACCTTCCACGTCCAGGTGCCGCTGGCCGCCCTGTTCGAAGCGCCCACCGTCGCGGGCCTTGCGTCCCGCATCGAACCGCTGCTCCAGCAGGCCCCCGCCCAGGAGCCCACGCGCGAGCTGCCGCTCGTGCCCCGCCCCCGGACGGAGCCGCTGCCCCTGTCCATCGTCCAGGAGCGCGTCTGGCGCCTGGAGCAGCACCTCCCTGGCCTCTCCGCCTACACGATTCCGTTCGTCCTGCGCCTGGAGGGCCCCGCCGACGCCGCCATCCTGGAGCGCGCCATCCAGGAGGTCGTCCAGCGCCATGAGGCCCTGCGCACCACCTACGACGCCGTGGATGGCCGGCCCGTGCAGCGCTTCCATCCCCACGTGCGCATCCCGCTCCCCATCGTGGACGTGCAAGGCACGCCCGAGGAGCGCGAGGAGGCCGCCCTCCGCATCGCTCGCGAGGACGCCGCGCGCCCCTTCGACCTCGTGCATGGGCCCGTGCTGCGCGCCACGCTCGTGCGCCTGCGCGCGGACCTGCACCTGCTGGTCTGCGCCATCCACCACATCGTCTGCGACACGCTGTCCACGTCCCTCTTCCTCCAGGAGGTGGGCCAGCTCTACGCCGCCTACCTGCAGGGCAAGCCGTCCCCACTGGCGCCCCTGCCCGTGCAGTACGCGGACTTCGGCGCGTGGCAGCGGCAGTCGCTCGCGGAGGCGCGCTTCCCGGAACAGGAACAGTGGTGGCGCCAGCGCCTGGCCGGCATGCCCCGTCAGCTCGGCATCCCCACGGACCGGCCCCGGCCTTCGAGCTGCCCGCTCACCTCCGAGCGCATGGTGCTCGACTTCCCGCCGGAGCTCGCCGAGGCGCTCGTCGCCTTCGGGCGCAGCGAGGGCTTCACGTCGTACATGACCGTGCTCGCCGCGTGGAACGCGCTCCTGCACCGCTACACCGGGCAGACGGACCTCATCGTCGGAACTCCCATCGGCAACCGCACGCGGCCGGAGCTGCTGCCGCTCATCGGCTACGTGGCGCACTCGGCCGCGTTCCGCACGCACGTCGGAGATGATCCGAGCTTCCGCGAGCTGCTCCACCGCGTGCGGCGCGAGGTCACGGACGTCCAGTCGCGGCCGGACGTGCCCTTCGAGCTGCTCGTCGAACAACTCGTCCCCGGCAGGGACATTGGCCGGGAGCGCATGACGGACACGGTGTTCGTCTACCACTCGAACCTGGAGATGGGCGGTGACGCGCTGGCGGCCGTCGGGGCGCGAGGCACCTTCATCGAGGTGCCGGGCACGCCCGTGCAGTGGGGCGCCACGCTGTCCGACCTGACGCTCATCCTCACCGAGGAACCCGGCCGCGTTCACGGCGCGCTGGAGTACGCGACGGAGCTGTTCGACGCGTCCACCGCGCGGCGGATGCTGGAGCACCTCCAGGTGCTGCTCGCCGCGGCGCTGGCCCGGCCCGAGGAGCGCCTCTCCCGCCTGCCGCTCGCCACCGACGCCGAACGCCGCGCGTGGCCCGTTCCGCCCCCCGTCACACAGGCCCCGAGCCTGCCCACCCGGTTGCGCGAACAGGCACTGCGGCAGCCGGACGCCGTCGCCGCGGAGCAGGCAGGCCGCGCCTGGACCTGGCGGGAGCTGGCCTCGCGCGCGCGGCGGCTCGCGCTGCGGCTGCGGGAACTGGGGCTGCGGCAGGGAGAACCCGTGGCCCTCTGCCTCCGTGCATCGCCAGAGAAGCTGGCGGCGCTGTGGGGTGTCCTGGAGGCCGGCGGGGCTCCGGTGACGCTCGGGCCCACGGAGCTGGGTTCGCTGGCGGTCTATGCCGTGGAAGGAGGCGGCGTGCCCCGGCTCGTCACCTCGCGGGGACTCTTCATGTCCGCGCGCCTGGAGCCTTCGCGCGTCCTGCACGTCGAAGAGGTGTTGGGAGACGTGTCGGCCGTATCCGTGACGGAGGCGCTGCCGTTGCCCTCGCCGGAGTCCCTGGCGTGGCTGCTGCCGATGGGCGCGGGCCAGTCCGCGTGGGCCCTGAGCCACACGTCGCTCGCGGCCTTCTTCGCGGGGCTGGATGCGCGGCTGCGTCCGGTGCCAGGCACCACCTGGCTCGCCGCTTCGGACCCCGTCCCCGAGAAGCCCGAGCTGGAAGCCCTCTGGGCCCTGTCTCGCGGCCTGCGCGTGCTGTTCCCGGCCGAGGCCTCCACGTCGCGCCGGAACGCGGAGGCGGTGCGTCCGCTCCAGCTCAGCCTGTCGTACTTCGCCAATGACGAGGACTCGCTCTCCGGTCCCAAGTACGAGCTCTTGATGGAGGGCGCGAAGTTCGCGGACGCGAATGGCTTCTCCGCCATCTGGACGCCGGAGCGGCACTTCCACTCGTTTGGCGGCATCTACCCGCAGCCCGCGGTGGTCTCCGCCGCGCTCGCGGCCGTCACGAAGAACGTGCGCCTGCGCTCCGGCAGCGTCGTGCTGCCGCTGCATGATCCGCTGCTCGTCGCGGAGCAGTGGGCCGTCGTGGACAACCTGTCGCAGGGCCGCGTGGACGTGTCCGTGGCCACGGGCTGGCACGTGCAGGACTTCATCTTCGCGCCGGGGAACTACGCGGACCGGCGCAACATCCTGCTGCGCCACCTGGAGACGCTGCGCGGCCTGTGGCGCGGCGAGCGGCTGCGGCGCCCGGGCGGCAACGGCGTCACGGTGGAGGTGGGCCTGCGCCCGAAGCCGGTGCAACGCGAGCTGCCCGTGTGGCTCACCGCCACCGCGAATCCGGAGACGTTCCGGCTCGCGGGCGAGCTGGGCGCGGGCGTCCTCACGGGACTCTTCGCCCACTCGCTGGAGGAGCTGAAGCCGAAGGTGGCCCTCTACCGCGAGGCCTGGCGCCGCAACGGGCACCCGGGCCGGGGTCACATCACCTGCATGCTGCACACGTTCCTCGGTGACGAAGAGGCCGAGGTCCTCCGGCAGGTCCGCAAGCCGCTCCTGGCGTACTTCCGGAGCTCGGCGGACATCACGACGTCGCTGCTCGCCGCGCAGGGGTATCAGGGGGAGATCGCCAAGGTGTCCCGCGAGGACATCGACGCGCTCCTGGAGCACACCTTCGAGCACCACGCGAAGGGCACCGGCCTCATCGGCACGGTGGAGAGCGGCATCCAGCGGTTGCGCGACGTGCGGGCCTCGGACGTGGACGAGGTGACGTGCCTCATCGACTTCGGGCTGGAGACGCCGGTCGTCCTGGAAGGGCTGAAGCGCCTGGCCAGGGCGCGCGAGGCCCTGGCCGCCGACGCGGTGTCGCAGTCGCGGCGCGTGAGCGGCGAGCAGGAGACGGATGCGGAGGAACTGCTGGCCCTGGCGAGGCGGTCCGGCGCGGTGCTGGTGAACACCACCGCGCGGCTGGCCCGTGCGATGACGGACCTGCCGGGAGCGCGCGAGGCCCTGGCACCGGTGGGGGCCTGGGTCCTGGAGAATGCGTCGGCGGAGTTGGCGTCGGCGCTCCATCGCACCGCGGGCGGCGCCGTGCTGCTCGCGGGCGAGGCCCGTGACGGCGGGCTGTTGCCGCGTGCACCGGAGGAGAAGCTGCCTCCGGGGCTGGAGGTCTGGGTGCTGGATGCAGCCGGAGTGCCCGTGCCCGCGGGCGTCGTGGGGGAACTGGCCCTGTCGGGCGCGGGCCTCCCCGCTTCACTCTGGAGGGCAGCGGGCGAGACGCCGGACCGGCTGGTGCCGCATCCGCTGAGCGCCTCCACGAACCTCTATCGCACCGGCCGTCCCGTGCGCCTGCGAGTGGATGGCCGCGTCGAGGCCGTGAACCTGCCTGGCGTCAAGCTGCCCGCACCGCGACCCGCGTCTCCTGATCAAGCGAGGACGGCGCCCGCCGCTCCGGCAAGCACCGCGTCGGCCCCCACGGCCGTGGTCACCCGTGCGATTCCACGCGCACCGCGTGACCGGCCGTTGCCGCTGTCGTTCGCGCAGCAACGCCTCTGGTACCTCCAGGAGCTGGAGCCGGAGAGCACCGCGTACAACAACGCGATCATCTTCCGGCTCACGGGAGCGCTGGATGTCAGCGCGCTCCAGACGGCGCTCCACTCGCTCGTGGAACGCCATGAGGTCCTGCGCACCACGTACGCGTTGGGGGAGACCGGGGCCGTGCAGGTCATCCATGCGACGGGCACCCTTGCCCTGGAAACGGAGGACGTTCCCGGCGAAACGGCCGAAGCGCGGGAGGCCGCCATGCTTCGCCGCTGCCAGGCGTACACCGCCACGCCCTTCCACCTGGGCACTGGCCCCGTGGCCCGCGCGCTGCTGCTGCGGCTGGCTCCCGATACGCACGTCCTCCACCTGCTCCTGCATCACGTCGTCTCCGACGCCTGGTGCGCCCTGGTCCTCAGCCGCGAGCTGCCGGTCCTCTACGCCTGCGCCAGCGCGGGTGCTCCGTCCGTGCTGCCACCCCTGCCGGTGCAGTACGCCGACTACGCCGTCTGGCAGCGCGCGTGGCTGACCGGTCCGGTGCTGGAGGAACAGGTCCGCTGGTGGAAGGACCTGCTCCAAGGCGCGCCGCCGCTGGAGCTGCCCACCGACCGTCCGCGTCCCGCCACGCAGTCCTACGCGGGCGCCTCCCATTCCTTCCATCTGCCCCGCGAGCTGTCCGAGCCCCTGCTCGCGCTGGGCCGCCGTGAAGGCGCCACGTCCTTCATGGTCCTGATGGCGTTGTTCCAGGTGCTGCTCTCCCGGGCCTCCGGGCAGGACGACTTCGCGGTGGGCACGCCCATCGCGGGCCGGTCCCGTCCCGAGGTGGAGGGCCTGCTGGGCTGCTTCGTCAACACGCTCGCCTTCCGCGCGAGACTCGATGGGGCTCCGGGCTTCCGTGAGCTCGTCGCGCGCGTGAGGCAGCAGGCCCTGGGTGCCTATGCGCACCAGGACATGCCCTTCGAGCAGTTGGTGGACGTGCTCCAGGTGCCTCGCGACCTGAGCCGCACGCCGGTGTTCCAGGTCATCCTCAACGTCATCAATGTGCCCGAGGCCCAGACGAACGCGGGCGCCGGGCTCCAGATTGGCGGCGTGGACGTGCCGGTGACGACGTCCAAGTTCGACCTGACGCTGGAGGTCTGGGAACAGCGCGACGGACTGCGCTGCCGCCTGGAGTACGCCACCGCCCTCTTCGACGCCGCGACCCTGGAGCGCATGGCGGAGCACCTGTCCGTGCTGGCGAAGGCCGTTGTCGCCGCGCCGGACGCTCCGGTCTCCACCCTGCCGTTGCTCACGCCGGCGGCACGCGAGCAGGTGCTGCGCGGCTGGAACGACACGCGCGTGGAGGCCCCTCGTGGCGCCACGCTCCATCAGCTCTTCGAGTCCCAGGCCGAGCGTACGCCGGAGGCCATCGCGCTCCAGTTCGAGGACCAGCGCCTCACGTACGCGCAGCTCGAAGCCCGGGCGAACCAGCTCGCGCATCACCTGCGGGCTCGCGGCGTCGGCCCCGAGACCCTGGTGGGCGTCTGCCTGGAGCGCTCGCTGGAGATGGTCATCGCCCTCCTGGGCGTCCTGAAGTCCGGCGCGGCCTATGTCCCGTTGGATCCGGCCACGCCCCCGGAGCGGCTCGCGGGGATGCTGGAGGACACCGCCACGCCCGTGCTCCTCACCCAGGAGCGCTTCCGTGCCGCGCTGCCCGTGCATGCCGTGCACGTCATCGCGCTCGACAGCCAGTGGGAGGCCATCGCGCGTGAGTCCAAGGCGCGCCCGGTGCAACTGGCCGGTGAGGATTCGCTGGCCTACGTCATCTTCACGTCGGGCAGCACGGGCCGTCCCAAGGGCGCGATGAACGCACACGCGGGCATCGTCAACCGCCTGCGCTGGATGCAGGCGCGGTACGGCCTGACCCCGTCGGACACGGTGTTGCAGAAGACGCCGTTCAGCTTCGACGTGTCCGTGTGGGAGTTCTTCTGGCCCCTGATGACGGGGGCGCGGCTGGTGCTCGCGCGGCCCGGCGGACACCAGGAGCCGGACTACCTGGTGGCGCTCATGGCCCGCGAGCACGTGACGACGGTGCACTTCGTGCCGTCCATGCTGCGCGCCTTCGTGGAGGAGCCGGGCCTGGAGTCGCTGACGCACCTACGCCAGGTGATGTGCAGCGGCGAGGCCCTGCCCGCGGACCTGGTGCTCCGCGCCCAGGCGCGCATGCCTCACGCCACGCTGCACAACCTCTACGGCCCCACCGAGGCCGCCGTGGACGTGACGTCCTGGGAGTGCCCGCGCGACGCGGCGCTGCGTGTCGTCCCCATCGGACGGCCCGTGTCGAACACCGCGATGTACGTCCTGGATGCCCACGGCCAGCCAGTGCCCGTGGGCATCCCGGGTGAGCTGTTCATCGGCGGCGTACAGGTGGGCCGGGGCTACTGGCGACGCCCCACCCTCACGGCCGCGCGCTTCCTCCCGGACGCCTTCAGCGGCACGCCGGGCGCGCGCATGTACCGCACGGGTGACCTCGCGCGGTGGCGCACCGACGGCACGCTGGAGTACCTGGGCCGCGCGGACTTCCAGGTGAAGCTGCGCGGCTTCCGCATCGAACTGGGGGACATCGAAGCCGCGATCCAGTCCTGGCCCGGGGTGCGAGACACCGTGGCCGTCGTGCGCCAGGACGCGGCGGGAGGCCCGCGGCTCGTCGCATATGTCAGCGCCGAAGGCGGGGTACTCGACGTGGCGGGGCTGCGCGCGTTCCTGCACGCGAAGCTGCCCGAGTACATGGTGCCCTCCGCCTTCGTCCGCCTGGAGGCGCTGCCGCTCACCGCCAGTGGCAAGGTGGACCGCAAGGCCCTGCCCGCTCCGGAGGCCTCCACGCCGGGACGTGAAGCGTCCATCGCTCCGCGCGATGACACCGAGCGCGCCCTCGCGGAGATCTTCGCCCAGGTGCTCGGCATCGCGCAGGTGGGCGTGCGTGACAGCTTCTTCGAGCTGGGAGGCCATTCCCTGCTCGCGACCCAGGTGGCCGCGCGCGTGCGTGCGCGCCTGGGCCAGGAGCTGCCGCTGCGCACGCTGTTCGAAGCCCCCACCGTGGAGGCTCTCGCTCGGCGCATCGCGGTGTCAGGCCCCGTGCGCAGCACTCCGGCCCCAGAGGAGAGGGCGACCGGATCCACCGGCCTCACGCCGTTGACCCGAGGCGTCCGGCCCGCCGTACTGCCGCTGTCGTTCGCGCAGCAGCGGCTGTGGTTCATCCATCAACTGGGCGCTTCGGACGCGGCCTACAACATGCCGTTCTCGCTCCGGCTGGAGGGCACGCTCGACGTGGGCGCGCTCCAGCGGAGCTTCGATCGGCTGGTGCGCCGTCATGAAGCCCTGCGCACCACGTTCCGCGAGTACGAAGGAGCCCCGGAGCAGGTCATCCACGCCCCCGGTCCGCTGCCCCTGCGCCAGGTGGACCTCACCGGTCTCCCGGATCTGGAGCAGCGCCGCACGGAGGCCGCGAGGCTGGCCACCGAGGAAGCACGCACCCCGTTCGACCTGGAGCAGGGTCCCCTCCTCCGGGCCCTCTTGCTGAAGCTGTCGCCCACGGAGCACGTGCTGGTGCTGAACCTGCACCACATCATCTCCGACGGCTGGTCCACTGGCGTCCTGGTGCGCGAGATGGGCACGCTCTACGCCGCCCTCTCGCGGAACCTCCCGTCCCCGCTGCCCGAGCTGCCTGTGCAGTACGCGGACCACGCGCTGTGGCAGCGAGGCTGGTTGCAGGGCGCGGTGCTGGAAGCGCAGCTCGGCTACTGGCGGCGGCAGTTGGAAGGCGCGCCGTCGCACCTGGAGTTGCCCACGGACCACCCGCGTCCGGCCCGGCAGACCTTCCTGGGCGCCCTGATGCCGTTCGCCCTTTCGCCCGCCACCAGCGAAGCCCTGGAGGCCCTGGCGAAGCACGAGGGCGCCACGCCGTACATGGTGCTGCTGGCCGCGTTCCAGATGCTGCTCGGCCGCTACGCGGGCCAGGACGACGTGCTGGTGGGCTCGCCCATCGCGGGCCGCCGCCACGCCGAGTCCGAAGCGCTCATCGGCTACTTCGCGAACACCGTCGTCCTGCGCACCCGGCTGCATGAGGACGACACATTCCGCTCCCTGCTGTGGCGCGTGCGGGACACCACCCTGGGCGCCTACGAGCACCAGGACCTGCCGTTCGAAAAGCTCGTCGAAGAGCTGCACCCCGCGCGCGATGCGTCCCGCACGCCGCTCTTCCAGGTCACGTTCACGCTGCAGAACGCGCCATTGCCGCCGCTGGAGCTGCCCGGCCTGACGCTCCAGCCGATGAACGCCGACCCGGGCGCCATCCGCTTCGACCTGGAGCTGCTGCTGCACCGCGCGCCCGAGGGCTACACGGGAGGCATCAACTTCAACACCGCGCTCTTCACGCCCGGCACGGTGTCCGGGATGGCGCGGCACCTGAGGGTGTTGCTCGACGCCGCGGTGGCTTCCCCCACCACTCCGCTGACGCGCCTGTCCCTGCCGACGCCCGAGGAACGGCACCAGGTGCTGGTCACCTGGAACGACACCGCGACGGAGTATCCGCGTGACACCTCCGTGCCCGCGCTTTTCGCGGAGCGGGCCGCGAGGACGCCGGACGCTGTCGCGGTGAGGATGCCCGCGAGCACTGGGGCCTTCCCCTCGGGAGAGGCTGAATCGGCCGTGGCGAGGGAGCTCACGTACGGCGAACTGGATCGGCGCTCGAACCAGCTCGCGCACCACCTGCGCCGGATGGGCGTGCGTCCCGGGGATTGCGTGGGGCTGTGCGTGGAGCGCTCACCGGAGCTCGTCATCGGCATGCTCGGCATCCTCAAGGCGGGCGCGGCCTACGTGCCCGTGGAGGCGAAGGCGCCAGCGGACCGCACCGCCTGGGTGCTTCAGGAGGCGAGCGTCAGCGTGCTCGTCACGCAGGAGGCGCTGGCGGATGAGCTGCCGGCGGTGGCGGGGCTCGTCGTCTTGCTGGACGCAGAGGCAGGGCTGATCGCGAAGCAGCCGGCCACACCGCTCGACGTGCGGGTGCCCGCGGAGGCGCTGGCCTACGTGATGTTCACGTCGGGCAGTACGGGACGGCCCAAGGGCGTCAGCGTCCCCCACCGGGGCATCGTGCGCCTGGTCCGCGGCAATGGCTTCATGGCATTTGGGCCGGAGCAGGTGTTCCTCCAGGCCGCGCCGGTCGCGTTCGACGCCTCCACACTGGAGCTCTGGGGCGCGCTGCTGCATGGCGCGAAGTTGGTGCTCGCGCCGCCGCGTGCGCTCTCGCTGTCGGAGCTGGGCACGCTGCTCGCCGTGGAGGGCATCACCACGCTGTGGCTCACCGCCGCCCTCTTCGAACAGATGGTCCTCCACGAAGGGGCCTCGCTCGCGGGCGTGCGCCAGGTGCTGTCGGGCGGAGATGTGCTGCCCGTGTCTCGCGTGCGGGAGCACCTGGCGCGGATGGCGCCGGGCGCAGTGCTCGTCAACGGGTATGGCCCCACGGAGAACACCACGTTCTCCACCACGCACACGCTGCGCGCGGGCGACGCCGTGGAGCGCTCGGTGCCCATTGGACAGCCGCTGGCGAACTCCAGCGCGTGGGTGCTGGACGCGCACCTCCAGCCCCTGCCGCCGGGGCTCCCCGGCGAGCTGTACGTCGGCGGCGACGGCCTCGCCTGGGGTTACCTCCAGCGGCCGGACCTCACCGCCGAGCGCTTCATCCCCCATCCCCACGCCGCCACGCCGGGCGCCCGCCTGTACCGCACGGGTGACCGGGCCCGCTGGCGCGATGACGGCACGCTGGAGTTCCTGGGCCGCACCGACTTCCAGCTCAAGCTGCGCGGCTTCCGCATCGAGCCCGGGGAAGTCGAGGCCGTGCTGCGCCAATCCCCGGACGTGCGCGAGGCCGTGGTGCTCGCGCGTGAGGACGTGCCCGGCGAGAAGCGGCTCGTGGCCTACGTGGTCCTCGACGAGGACGGCGCTGGCACCGACCGCGTGAAGGCACACGCGCAGCGGCGGCTCCCCAACTACATGGTGCCGGCCGCATGGGTCGCGCTGCCGTCCCTGCCGCTGTCACCGAACGGCAAGGTGGACCGCAAGGCCCTGCCCGCGCCTGAAGCGCCCAAGTCGGCGAATACCGGGCGCGAGGCCCCACGCAATGCCCTGGAGTCCCAGCTCGCTGCCATCTGGGCGGAGGTGCTGCACCTGGACGCCGTGGGCATCCACGATGACTTCTTCGACCTGGGCGGTCATTCGCTCCTGGCCACGCAGGTGGTGTCGCGGATCCGGGCGGTGCTGGGCATGGAGCTGCCCCTCGGCGAGCTGTTCAACGCGCCCACCGTGGCCGCACTGGCCGAGCATCTGGGCACCCCCACGAACCGTCACGCGCAGGTGCCACCGCTCCTCCGGGGCCCGAGGCCCCCACTGCTGCCGCTCTCGTTCGCGCAGCAGCGGCTGTGGTTCATCGACCAGCTCGAACCGGGCAGCGCCCTCTACAACATGCCCATCGCCCTGCGGCTCGTCGGCGCGCTGGACGAGGCCGCGCTGAAGGGAAGCCTGGACGCGCTGATGGAGCGGCACGAAGCGCTGCGCACCACCTTCCGGACGGAGGCGGGCCAGCCCGTGCAGCATATCCACGCCCGGGCCACCGTGCCGCTGGAGCGTGTGGACCTGACGGCGCTGGAGGACGCCGAGGCCCGGGTCCGCGAAGCAGAGCGCCTGGCCACGCAAGAGTCCCAGCGGCCGTTCGACCTGGAGCGCGGGCCGGTCATCCGGGCCCTGTTGCTCGAGCTCGCGGCGGAGGAGCACGTGCTGGTGCTCCACCTGCACCACATCGTCTCCGACGGCTGGTCACTGGGCGTGATGGTGCGCGAGCTCAGCGCGCTCTACGCGGCGCTGCGCGAGGGCCGGCCGCCCGCGCTTCCGGAGCTGCCCGTGCAGTACGCGGACTACGCGCTCTGGCAGCGCACGTGGCTTCAGGGAGAGGCCCTGGAGGCGCAGCTCGATTGGTGGGCCCGGCAGCTCGAAGGCGCCCCCCGAGCGCTGGAGCTGCCCACCGACAAGCCCCGGCCCGCCGTCTCCACCCAGCGCGGTGACACGGTGCCGGTGCACCTGCCCCTGGACCTGTCCGAGCGCGTGGAGTCCCTGGCGAAGCACGAGGGCGCCACGCCCTTCATGGTGCTGCTCGCCGCCTTCCAGGCGGTGTTGCACCGGTACTCCGGCCAGGACGACGTGCTGGTGGGCACGCCCATCGCGAACCGGCGCCACGCGGCGACCGAGGGCCTCATCGGCTTCTTCGTCAACACGCTGGTGCTGCGCGGAAGCTTCCATGGCAGAACGACGTTCCGGGAGCTGCTGGCCCAGCTGCGCACCACCACTTTGGGCGCCTACGAGCACCAGGACATCCCCTTCGAGCGGCTGGTGGAGTCGCTGCAAGCGAAGCGCGACCTGGGGCGGACACCGCTGTTCCAGGTGATGTTCGCGCTGCAGAACGCGCCGGTTCCGGAGCTGTCCCTGCCCGGCCTCACGGTGCGTCCCGCGGCACTCGCGGGGCGCACCAAGTCCCAGTTCGATTTGAGTCTGGATCTGGATCGCCGCGCGGACGGCTTCCGGGGAACGCTCGAATACTCGACGGACCTCTTCGAGCGTCCCACCATGGCGCGGCTCCTCACTCACCTGCGCGTGATGCTGGACGCCGTGCTCAAGCAGCCGGACGCACCGCTGTCCCGGCTGTCGCTCATCTCGGAAGATGAACGAAGCCGGCTGCTGGGGGACCTGGCGGGAGCCGTCTCACCCTTCAAGGGCGACGGCACGCTGCACGGCCACTTCGAGGCGCAGGTGGCACGAACCCCGGACGCGGACGCGGTGGTATTCGAGGACACGACGCTGTCCTTCCGGCAGCTCAACGCCCGGGCCAACCAGCTCGCCTGGCACTTGCGGTCGCTGGGCGTGGGTCCGGAGGTGATGGTGGCCATGTGCCTGGAGCGGTCCGCGGAGGCCATCATCGCGCTGCTCGCGGTGAACAAGGCCGGCGGCGCCTTCGTGCCCCTGGACCCGTCCGCGCCCGCCGCGCGCAAGTCGTTCCTCCTCAAGGACTGTGGCGCGTCCGTGCTGGTGACGACGCGGGCACAGCAGGAAGCGTGGCATCCCGAGGTGCCCCACCTGGTGAGGCTGGACGCAAAACCTGTCGGACAGTCGGACAGGTTCTGGGAGACCACAGCCACCTCGGGGAACCACGAACCTGTCGGACAGTCGGACCGGCACTGGGAGACCACGGCGGCCCCGGAGAAACACGAACCTATCGGACAGTCGGACCGGTTCTGGGAGACCACAGCCGCCTCGGGGAACCACGAACCTGTCGGACGGTCGGACCGACATGACGCGACCGAGCCGGCCTTGAGCGACCACAGACCTGTCGGACAGTCGGACAGGTTTGGAGAGACCACGGCGGCCCCTGGGAACCACGCCCCTGTCGGACAGCCAGACAGGTTGGCCATGGCCGGGTCGGCACCGCGAGTTCGTGAACCTGTCGGACAGCCGGACAGGTTTGCAGAGCCACTGCCGCCGACGATCCGAGACCTTGAACCTGTAGGACAGTCGAACAGGTCGGGCATGACCGGGTCGGCACCAGGGGATCGTGAACCTGTCGGACAGCCGGACAGGGTTGGAGACACCGTGTCCGCTTCGGCGGGTCGTGAACCTGTCGGACGGTCGGACAGGGTTGGAGGCACCGTGCCCGCTTCGGCGGGTCGTGAACCTGTCGGACAGTCGGACAGGTTTGGGAGGTCCGTGCCGACCTCCGAGGACCTCGAAGCTGTCCGACTGTCGGACCCGTTGGGTGGGACCGGGCGGACTCCGGGCGAGGCCGAACCTGTCGGACAGTCGGACAGGTTTTTGGAGAACCTGCCGCCAGCGGCGGGGCCGGGGAATCTCGCCTATGTCATCTACACGTCGGGCTCCACCGGCTCGCCCAAGGGCGTGATGGTGCGCCATCGGTCGCTGCTGCACCTGCGCCACGCGCTCCTGCGAACCGTGTACAAGGGACAGCCGCCGGGGCTCCGCATTGGCGTCAATGCGCCGCTGTTCTTCGACGCGTCCATGGAACAGATCATCTGGCTCATGGACGGCCACTGCATCTGCCCGGTTCCTGAGGACATCCGGTTGGAACCGGAGCGGATGCTCGAGTGGCTGGAGCGGACACGGGTCGACGCGCTGGACGTCACTCCCGCGCAACTGAAGCTCCTCCTGGACGCGGGGATGCTGGAGCGCCCGCGCCTGCCGTCGCTGCTGCTGGTGGGCGGCGAGGCCATGGACGAGGTGCTCTGGCGGCGGCTCGCCGCCACCCGGCGCACACGGGCCTTCAACGCCTACGGTCCCACCGAATGCACCGTGGACGCCACCCTGTGGGAGCTCCAGGGAACGCCCCACGCGATGCCTGTTATCGGGCGGCCGTTGGACAACCTGCGCGCGTACGTGCTCGATGAACATCAGGAACTGGTGCCCTTCGGCCTGCCCGGAGAGCTGTGCTTCGCCGGTGAGGGCGTCGCGCGGGGCTACCTGGGCCGGCCTCACCTGACAGCGGAGCGCTTCATGCCGGATCCGTTCGGCACGGAGCCCGGTGCACGGCTGTACCGCACGGGTGACAAGGCCCGCTGGCGCGAGGACGGCACGCTCGACTTCATGGGCCGCCTGGACTTCCAGGTGAAGCTGCGCGGCCATCGCATCGAGTTGGGTGAAATCGAGTCCACGCTGCGCACGCAGCCCGGCGTCCGGGACGCGGTGGCCCTGGTGCGCGAGGATGTTCCAGGCGATGCGCGCCTCGTGGCCTATGTCGCGCCGGAGGTGGACACCGCTTCGCTGCACGAACACCTGCGGAGGCACCTGCCCGACTACATGGTGCCGGCCGCCCTCGTCGCCCTGCCCCTCCTGCCGCTGACACCGAACGGCAAGCTGGACCGCAAGGAGCTGCCCGTGCCGGAGGCGTCACGGCCGTCCGCTCGGAGCTCCGAGCCGCCTGCCACGCCCACCGAGGTGCGCCTCGCCGCCATCTGGGAGGAGCTGTTGCGCGTGTCCGGCATCGGCCGTCACGACAACTTCTTCGAGCTGGGCGGGCACTCGCTCCTGGCCACGCAGGTGGTGGCCCGAGTGCGCGCCCGCTTCGGCGTGGAGCTGCGCGTCCGGGCGCTCTTCGAAGCCCCCACCGTGGCGGGCCTCGCCCTGCGGCTGACAGGCACCACGCCCGCGCTGCCGCCGTTGAGGGCACACGCGGGTGGACTCGCGCCCCTGTCCTTCGCGCAACAGCGGCTGTGGTTCATCGACCAGTTGGAGCCGGGCAGCCCGCTCTACAACATGCCCTTCGCGCTGCGGCTGTCCGGAGCACTGGACGCGACTGCCCTTGAGCGCGCCTTCGACGCGTTGGTGCAACGGCACGAAACCCTTCGCACCTCGTTCGAGGTCCACGACGGCACACCCCGCCAGCGCATCCACCCCGCCCCTACGGGCGTGCTGCGCATGGAGGACCTGGAGGCCGTGCCCGCTGAGGACCGTGAGGCTGAGGTCTGGCGCCAGGTGGACGCGGAGGCGCTGCGTCCCTTCGACCTGGCCACGGGGCCACTCGCGCGCTTCATGCTGGTGCGGCTCGACGCACGGCAACACGTGCTCCTCCTGTGCACGCACCACTCCATCTCCGATGGCTGGTCCTTCGGAGTGCTCGTGCGCGAACTGGTGGCGCTCTACGAAGCGTTCCGCGAGGGACAGCCTTCGCCCCTGCCAGCGCTGCCCGTGCAGTACGCGGACTTCGCACGGTGGCAGGCCGCGTGGATGGAGGGCCCGGTGCTGGAGGGACAGCTGGAGTGGTGGAGGCAGCAACTCGAAGGGGCCCCCCACTCGCTGGCGCTGCCCACCGACCGGCCCCGTCCGGCCCGCCGCTCCGCGCGGGGCGCGCTGTTGACCGTCCATCTGACACCGGCATCAAGTGTCGCGGTGGAAGCGCTGGCGAACCGCGAGGGCGCCACGCCCTTCATGGTGCTCATGGCCGCGTTCCAGTTGCTGCTTTCGCGGTACGCCGGCCAGGACGACGTGCTGGTGGGCACGCCCATCGCGAACCGCCGTCATGCGGAAGCCGAAGGCCTCATCGGCTTCTTCGTCAACACGCTGGTCCTCCGGGCCCGCTTCACCCCGGACATGTCGTTCCGGAAGCTGCTCGCTCAGGTGCGCACGACCACGCTGGGCGCCTACGAACACCAGGACCTGCCCTTCGAGCGGCTCGTGGAAGCACTCCAGCCCGAGCGGGACCTGGGCCGCACCCCGCTCTTCCAGGCGCTCTTCGCGCTGCACAACACCCCGGAGCCAGAGGTCGTCCTGCCCGGCCTCACGCTCAAGGCGGTGGAGGCCCCCACGACGACGGCGAAGTTCGATCTGGACCTGGCTCTCACCCGGCAGCCCGACGGTTTCCAGGGTGCGCTCACGTACAGCACGGACCTCTTCGATGCCGCCACGGCCCAGCGCCTGATGGAGCGCTGGAGCCAACTGCTGGAGACGGTCCTCGCCGAACCCGACGCGCCGCTGGACCGGAGCTCCCCGCTGACGGAGGACGAGCGGCGACGGATGCACGTCCCGGAGGCACCAACCACACGTCCTTCCGAAGCCGCTGACGTCGCTCCTCGCGACGACATGGAGCGGGAGCTCGTGGCGCTCTGGGAGGAGCTGCTGAACGTGCGGCCCGTCGGTGTGACGCAGCCGTTCTTCGACCTGGGAGGCCACTCGCTGCTCGCCGTGAAGCTGATGGCGCGCATCCGGGAGCGCTTCCACCGCGAGCTGCCCCTGGCCGCCCTCTTCCAGGCGCCCACGGTGGAGACGCTGGCCCGGCTGCTGCGCCAGGCGCCCGCGGTCTTCTCTCCGCTCGTCCCCATCCAGCGCGAGGGCTCGCGGCGGCCGTTCTTCTGCGTCCACCCGGTGGGCGGCAACGTGCTCGCGTATGCGGCATTGGCGAAGCAGCTGGGCCCGGAGCAGCCCTTCTACGGGCTCCAGTCCCAGGGGCTCGATGGGAGCCGTCCGCCGCTTGATTCAGTGGAGGCGATGGCCGCGCTCTACGTGGTCGCCATGCGCACCGTGCAGCCCCACGGCCCCTACCGGCTGGGCGGCTGGTCCATGGGCGGCGTGGTGGCCTTCGAGATCGCCCGTCAGCTCCAGGCCCGGGGAGAGACCGTGGAGCTCGTGGCCCTCATCGACTCCAGCCCGGCGACGGACGACCGCGTGCCTATCGACGTGGACGACGCGGGCCAGGTGGCCGCGATGTTCGAGCTCGACCAGGGTCAGCTCGCGACGCCGGAAGCAGCCACGGAGACAGGGCGCGCGCTCCTGCACGTCTTCACCCGCAACCTGCGGGCCCTGAAGCACCACCGTCCTGGAACGTTCAAGGGCCGCGTCCTCCTGCTCCAGGCGGGCGACGACCCGACGCGTGGGAACGACGGCTGGGGCGAGCACGTCCACGGAACGCTGATGCGGGAAGTGCTCCCTGGCACCCACTACACGCTGCTCCGCGAGCCCCTCGTCCAGCGGCTCGCGGAGCGGCTCACGAGGGCGCTCCAGCGCGATGACGAGACCCCATGAAGGGGCTGACAGGGCCGTCCCCGGGAGGTGCCCGCGCGCAGGCCAGGCGCGGCACGTTCCGGGGGGCCCAACCCGCGCGACGTGCCGGTGCCCCTGGCGTCCACCGTGCCGCTGCGGTCTCCGTGTCCGCTCAGGGTGACGGCACCAGCCCCGCACCGGGCTTCACCAGCACGACGCGTGAGTAGGCCATCTGGAAGCCCAGGCGCATGGCGTTGCGCTCCGTGGGGATGCCGGGCGCGGACATGATGGTGGCCAGGTCGGAGCCCTTCTCCAGCCCTCGCTGGAGGCGCGCGGCGATGAGCGCCTGCTGCACGCCCCGTCGCCGGTACGCGGGCAGCACCGACGTGCCATACAGCGACGTGAGCCCGTCACTCACCTCGCAGCTCCCGGCCCCCACCGCCACACCCTCGAGCCATGCCACGTAGGAGTCCGTGGTGGGGTTGCGTGCCCCCTTCAGCCCTGCGTCCCGGAACACCTCCGGCATGGACTCGCCTTCCGGGACGAACCCGCTGCCGGAGAGTTCCACGAACTGACACACCGCCGCTTCGTCGGATGGATCCACCCGCTCGACGCGCAGCCCGGCGGGGGCCGCTTGCGCCATCCTCGACAGGTCCTCTCCCGCGCGCAGCGGGCGGTAGAGCACCGTCTCGAACTCGCGCAGCACGAAGCCGCGGTCCGCCAGCCCCTTCAGCAGGGATGGCGGCGCGAAGGGGCTCAGCTCCGCCTTCGGCTCCACCCCGCGCGACGCGAAGAAGGCCACCAGCGCGTCCAGCTCCGCGTCCGTGACGCCGCGCTCGAAGCCATAGCCGCACGACTTGTTGATGTAGGAGCCCACGGCACCGAACACCATCCAGCCGTCGGCGAGCGGGGCGGACTCCGTGGCCAGGGCCGCCACGGAGGCGGCCTGCTTGCGTTCGAACCGCCGGGCGAACTCCACCAGGTTCACTTCGTTCATCCGCCTCCTCTACACCAGGGCCGCCGCGACGTCAGGAGCTCGGAGCGCGGACCTGCCCGTCGTGGAGAAGAGCCTGGGCAATGTGTCCGGATGAGACCTGACGCGCCACCGTGACCCGGGCCCGCTCAAGGCGTGCGAGCCTCGCCAGTTCCAGTCAGACCGACCTCCGAGGGGAGCAACTGCTCACGAAGGGCCACCGGCCCGCGTCGCTCCGTCAACGCTCATCCGGGCCCGCTTCCCGTGGACGCGGGTGAGGACAGCAGGCCGTCCAGCACGCCGTAGGCGTAGAGCGCCGCGAAGGCATACGCGCCCACGAGATAGGAGACGTTGAAGGCCCTGGCCGTGGGTGCGTCCTGCGCCGAGTAGCGCCCGTCCGGGCCGCGCAGGGACAGGGCCACGCCCAGGGAGACGGCGGACGCGGCGAACATCGTGCCCTGCCCCACCGCGAGCACGGTGCCCTTGGTGCACTCACCGTGGACCAGGTGGCCCACGCCGAACGGCACCAGGTACCAGCCCTTCGAGGCAGGGCGGGACTCCACGAGGATGGGGGCGGCAGGAACGGACCGGGGCAGGAGCACGGGCGGACGGCGGCGGGCGGCTCGCCGGTCAATCTGCTCGCGGCGCTGGACGGTCACCCGTTCCACGAAGGCGATGAAGTCCGGCGGATACATCAGCGGATCCAGCTTCGCGTCGGCGTTGAGCACGATCCCCTCCACAACCTCCTGCTCCGCGCGAGCGAGGTCCTCCTGAGCGTGGAGCGTCGCCGCGAGCAGCAGGTGGGCTTCGGCCTCCTCTAGGGGGTTCGAGAGTCGTGGAGGCTGGAGCAGGGCCTCCAGCGCGGCCCGGGCGCGGAGCAGGTCGCCGGACTGGTAGGCCTCGCGAGCAGGGCCCAGCGACGAGGACGCGGCGAGCACCAGGGACACGATGGCGGTCTTCATGGCGAGGACTCCAGCACGACCGTGGTGCGGGTGCCCGCGACCGCCTTCAGCGAGTGCCTCAGCACGTTGCCTCCCGGGTCGCGGGCGGACAGGACGTGCCCGCCGTGCGTGAGCGTCACGGGGTCGCGCAGCGGGGCCACGCCCACCTCCCTGCCGTCGACGAAGACGCGGGATGCCGCGGGCGCGACGATGGTGACTTCCGCGTCGCGCACGCGGAGGGCGACTTCACGGGAGACAGACTCACCGGCGGCCACTTCGAGCTGTTCCTCGACGGGTTCGCACAGCGGATTGGAGAAGCGGAGCCGGTGCGCGCCGGGCGAGAGCCGCAGCTCGCGCAGCCGTGGGGTGTAGCCACGGCTCTGGCCGTCCACGAACACCTCGGCCCACGGGCGCGTCGCCACCGTGATCGTCGCGAAGGACTGGGCGTCCGGAACGCGCACGGGCACCTCCGCGTCGGCGGGCTCCGGAGTCGCGGGCTGGGCAGTGGGGGCCGGTGAAGCCGACGCTGTCCGAGCAGTCCTGCCCTGCGCATCAGGACGCGCGGCTCTTGCCGGCGTGCCCACCGTCCGGTTCAAGGGGCGTGAGGCCGCCACCGCAGGAGTGACGCTGGCGTCCGTCATGGGAGCGGCCGAGGACTCCGCGCTTGCAGGCGCGGGCGCGATTGGCGGAGGCACCACGGGAGTTGACGCTGCTGCACGTGAATCGCTACCGGGTGGCGAGGCCGCGTTCACGGACACCGAGCGGTTCAAAGAACCCTCCGTGCCCCTGCCCACACGCCCTGCCCACACGCCCAGGCCCACCAGCACGCCCACGAGTGCCGCGCCCGCCTTGAGCCGATGCCGTCGCGACAAACGCGCGGCCCTCGCGCCCGCCAAGAGCCGCGGCTGCTGTGGCCCGTGCAAAAGCACACCACCCGGAATGGGCCGGTGCTGCTCCTGCGCACGCCGGTGCACCCCTCCAGCCGCAGTGCCCGTCCGATGCAGCCATGGGCGCGCGAGTGCTCCCCAAGCGCGCCGGATCAGCCCCTGCTTCATGGGACGCGAGCGCAGAAGCGCCAGCACCTCGGGCGCCCCAGGCCGAAGTGCCAGCGCGGCATTGAGACACCGCGCGGCCTGAGCGCCCTGCCCTGCCGAGAGCAGCACGCGGCCTTCGTCCAACAGCCGCGCGAACCGGTCCTCGCGCCAGCGGGCCACGGAAGCCTCCGGGGCCACGAAGAAGGCGCGGGACGCTTCGGAGGGAGCACCAACCCAGGGGCGCACCACCGCCTCCAACTCGCGAGCCAGCACCGCGCCATCCGCGGGACGGTCACGAGCATCCCGTGACAGGCACCTCGCGACCAGTCCACTCAGAGGCACGGGCGTGCCCGGCGAGACCTCCGCCAGTAGCGGCGCATCGCGAGTCATTGCGGAAACCGCCAGCCGCGCACTGCCCTCTCCCGCATGCGGTGTCCTGCCCGAGCACAGCTCGAACAACACGACCCCCACGGCATAGACATCCGACGCCGGAGACCACGCACCGGTATCGATGCGCTCGGGAGCCATGTACGCGAGCGAGCCGATGACTGCGCCGGTGCTCGTCAGCCGCGCCCGGTCCGCCAGCGCGGCGATGCCGAAGTCCGCGAGCTTCAGCGGCCCCCCATGTGCCACGAGCACGTTCTCCGGCTTGATATCCCGGTGCACCACGCCGCGCGCGTGCGCTGCCTCCAGCCCCCGGGCGAGCTCCCAGCCCAGGAGCGCAACGGCCTCTGGCGGCATGGGAGCCAGGCGCCGCGCCAGCTCGCGCAGGCTCTCCCCCTGCACCCATTCACAGACGAGGAACGGGCCCCGCACGGCGTCCTCGCCAAAGTCATGCACCGCCAGCACGTTGGGGTGCTGGAGCGACGCCACCACCTCCGCCTCCTGGCGGAAGCGCTCGGTGAAGCGTGCGTCCAGGCCCGGGTGCAGCACCTTCACCGCCACGCGGCGGGACAGCCGCAGGTCGCGGGCGAGGAAGACCGTCGCCATCCCGCCCCGCCCCAGCTCCTGCTCCAACTGATAGCGGCCGGCCAGCAGTTCGCCCGTCATCGCGCGCGCAGTCTAGGAAGCGCGATCCGCGCGAGCAAACCCCCGGGTCCGCTCACGGCCGACACACGCGCAAGCCGGTTCCGGAAATCGGCACGCACGAGCCGGCGCCCCCACCGGGGCACTCCGCGTCCGACCGGCAGGGTTGGTGGCACTTTCTCCCACCCCCCGAGTCGGTACAGAAACCACAGGGAGTGCAGTCCATGGAGGTCTCGCAGTATTCACTTAGGTGCCCGCCCGTGCGTCCTTCACAGGTCTCGACGCACGTGGACTCCGGTCCGCACTGGTAGCCCAGGGGGCAGCCCCGCTCGCAGCTTCGGACGCAATGCCCGCCCATGCATCGCGCGTTGCTCGCACAGTCGGAGCTGCTGGAACAGGGCTCCGTGAGGCGGGGACCGTCCTCGCAGACCTCGTAGAGGGAGTGGCAGCGCTGCCCCGCCGGACACTCCCGGTCGGCGTCACACGTCTGCTGGCAGGAGCTCTCGTCACAGCCCGCGTCCGCCTCCTCACGGACCTGGATGTCGAGCGGACAGCCCGGGGCCGCGAGCAGCGTGACCAGGAGGAACGCGAACAGGCAGCGCATGGGCCCAGGATTACTGCAAGGTTCAGGAGCAAGGACAGCCCTCAGCCTTCTTCCCCCAGGTACCGGAACACGGAGCGCAGGCCAATGCCCAGGGCCCGGGCTGCTTCCTTCTTGCTGCCGCCGCTGCGGGCAATGGCCTCGCGCACATAGCGCAGCACGAAGGCATCCCGCGCTTCATCCAGGGGCACCAGCGGCGCCGAGTCCGCGCCCAGGTCCAGATCCTCGACGCCAATGAGCTCTCCAGACGCGAGGATGGCCGCGCGCCGCACGCGGGACACGAGCTCGCGGACGTTGCCCGGGAAGGGATGGCCGCGCAGCGCCTCCGCCGCCTTCTGTGTGAATCCCCCCGCCCTGGCCCCCTGCTGCTTCAGGACATGGTGCGCGATGAGCAGCACGTCCTCACCGCGCTCCCGCAGCGCGGGCACCTCCAGGCGCACCTCGTCCAGGCGGAAGAGGAGGTCCTCGCGGAAGGCACCGCGGGCGACGAGCGCCTTCAACGGCTGATGCGTGGCTGCGATGACGCGCATGTCGACCTTGCGGGGACGGTGCTCGCCGAGCCGCGTCACCTCGTGCTCCTGGACCACGCGCAGCAGGCGCGACTGGAGCGACAGCGGCATGTCTCCAATCTCATCCAGGAAGAGCGTGCCCCCATCCGCCGCCTCCACCAGCCCCGCCCGATCAGAGGTCGCGCCAGAAAACGCCCCGCGAGCGTGGCCGAACAACTCGCGCTCGATGAGCGACTCCGGGAGCGCCGCGCAGTTGATGGCCACCAGCCGTCCGCGCCGGCCGCTTCGCCGGTGCAGCGCGCGGGCCACCTCCTCCTTCCCCGTGCCCGTCTCTCCCAGGACGAGCACGTGCAGGGACGTCGGCGCCAGGCGCTCAATCTGCCGATAGAGCTGACGCATGGCGGGCGATTCACCGATGAGCCCTTCGAACGTGGCGGAGGCGATGCGCTGCGTGAGGCTGTCCACCTGGGCGCGCAGCTCCATCAGCTCGCGCGACGTCGCCAGCAGCAGCGCCGCGAGCGACGAAAGCGCCGTGGCCTCCTCCAGCTCACGGGGCGAGAACGGAGCACTGCCCAGGCGGCGTCCCAGGTACACGGCGCAAAGTGGCGCGGAGGCCGCGCGAAGCGGCAGCACGAGCGCGGACGTCAGCCGCAGGGCCAGCACACTGGGGGCCCCCGCGAGCGCCGCCTCGGCCGCGACATCCGGCACCAGCACCGGAGTCCCCGAGCCCACGACCTGGTCCACGAGGCTGTCCGCCACCACCGAGGCCGGCACGGAGTCCGTGGCCCCCAGCACCTGACGCCGCTCGCCCTCCACCGACACGAGGAAGCCCACGTCCGCGGCGGTGACCTCCGCGAAGCCCCGCAGCGCCGCCTCCAGCAGCTCCGACGCGGGCCGCTGCGCGAGCAGCCGGGAAGCGAAGTCCATCAGCACGCCCAGCAGGCGGGACGGCGTCGCGGCAGGCGCCACATGGACCGGGGCCTCGGAGGCCGTCAGCGTGAGCGACGCCTTGCCCACGCTGAAGGACTCCCCCACCTCCAGCGCAGCCAGCTCCACGCGCGTGCCGCGCACCCGGACGTCGCGGTCCGGGCCGGAGGCGGACACCGTCCACCCGCGCGCGTCACGAAACAGCAGGGCATGGCTGCGCTTCACTCCTGGCGCGGAGAGGACGACGTCGCACGCGGGTTCGGAGCCCACGGACACCACCGGCTTCTCCAGCGCGATGGAACGTCCGTCCGGCAGGGTCAGGAAGAAGCGCATCCTCGCCGCATCCTACCGCCCCGCCGCGGGCGCCGGCCCCCCACCTGTCATCAGCCCGGGGGGCTCACTCCTTCGTGAGGTCGTAGACCTCCTGGATGCTGTGGAGTGTCTGCTCGAAGTCGAGCTTCAGGTCCTGGAGGATGCCGTTGCGCAGGTCGAACACCCACGAGTGCACCGTGGGGAAGCCCCGCGTCAGGAAGGACTTCTGCACGGCGGCGGTCTTGATGATGTTGATGCTCTGCTCCAGGACGTTGAGCTCCACCAGCCGCTCGTAGCGCTTCGTCTCGTCCGCGATGGCGTCCAGCTCCTGCTTGTGGAAGCGGTACACGTCGCGGATGTTGCGCAGCCACGGGTTGAGGATGCCCAGGTCCTTGGGCTGCATCGCCGCGCGTACGCCGCCGCAGCCGTAGTGGCCACAGACGATGATGTGCTTCACGTCCAGCTGCCGGACGGCGTAGTTGATGACCGACATCACGTTGAGGTCGACGTTGTTGACCAGGTTGGCGACGTTGCGGTGCACGAACACGTCACCCGGCGCCAGGCCCATGATCTGGTTGGCCGGCACGCGGCTGTCCGAACATCCAATGTAGAGGAAGTCCGGCTGCTGCGACACGGACAGCTTGTTGAAGAATTCCGGATCCGAGCGGAGCTGCTCCTCCGCCCAGAGCTTGTTGTTCTCGAAGATCTTGTCGTAGGGAGTCACGGCCGCGAAGGTGGCACGAGCGGGCGCCAGCGTCGAGCGGTCACTTGCGCCAATGTTCACGCGCGACCACGGAGCATCCCGTCCCAGTACAGGCGGGGCAGGCCGTACTTCTTCAGCAGCCACAGGTCCCGCCGCTCCACGAAGGTGTTGATGAACGGCAGGCTCGGCGCCGGCCGGCCCTCGTAGTCGAACTCGGCGAGCAGCATCCGCCCATAGCCCGTCACCAGCGGGCAGGACGCATAGCCGTCATACCGGGCCGTGGGCTCACGCCCCGCCATCACCGCCACCAGGTTCTCCACGAGGACGGGGGCCTCCGCCCGGACTGCGGCGCCCGTGCGCGACGTGGGCAGGTCGCTCGCGTCTCCAATGGCGAAGACGTTCGGATGGTCCGGGTGCTGGAGCGTATGCTTGTGCGCCTTCACCCAGCCCGCGTTCGGTCCGTCCGCATGGGCCAGCGGGCTGCGCTTGATGAAGTCCGGCGCGCTCTGCGGCGGCGTGACGTGCAGCAGATCATACTCCAGCGTCACCTCCTCCCGGCGTCCGTCGCGCGTCACCGCGAAGACGGCCTCGCGGGTGGCCGAGCGCACCTCGACCAGGTCGTGGTGGAAGTGCGTCTGGATGCCGTAACGCTCCACGACGCCCTCCAGCACCCGGGCGAAGGGCTGCACCGCGAAGAGGGCTTTCCCCCCCGAGCCGAAGACGACCCGCGACCGCCCGGCGAGTCCGCTCCGGCGCAGGTGGTCCGCCACCAGGTACATGATCTTCTGCGGCGCCCCCGCGCACTTCACCGGCGTGGCCGGGTGGGTGAACAAGGCCGTCCCGCCCTGAAACGCGCGCACCATCTCCCAGGTCTTCGGCGCGAGCCGGAAGTCGTAGTTGCTGGACACGCACGGCGTCTCCAGCGCCTCACGCAGGCCCCGCACCCGGTCCCAATCCAGCTGGATGCCGGGAGCGACCACCAGGAAGTCGTAGGACACGCGCGTGCCCCCCCGCGTGAGCACCTGTTGCCGGACGGGATCCACCTCTTCCGCCCGGTCCCGGATCCACTGCGTCCCCGCGGGGATGTAGTCAGCCTCCGGCCGCACGGTGCTCCCGATGTCCGCGGCCCCGGCGCCCACCAGCGTCCACAGCGGCTGGTAGTAGTGATGCGCGGAGGGCTCGAGGACGGCGACCCCGTGCACGCCCTTGCGCTTCAGCCGCGCCGCGACCGTGAGGCCCGCGGTGCCGCCGCCGATGATCAGCACCCGGTGGTGCTCGGAGGCGAACGAAGGCTTGAGGAGAACGGATGCGTCGGTGCGTGCGGCCAGGGAAGCGGACATGGATGGCCTCCGGGAGGCAGCGGCGCCGGGCATCAACGCGAACGGCGAGACTGCGCGCCTCGGGGGCGCGCGACACCTGTCCTCCGGGGCGCCCCCCACGTCGCGCGGTCTACACTTCCGCGCGCCTCCTCCGGGCCCGAAGCATGCGCGCGCCGCGGGAGGCAGGCCCCCAGCCCGATGAGCGCTCCCCCAGAAGCGATAGAACAACTGGAGAAGACATACCTTTATTGAAACCTGACTTCCGGCGGAGGATTGAGCCACACGCAGCGCCTCCCCCGCTCGCCCGCCTCACGGCCCCCAGCGACCGGAGAATTCGACATGCTCTTCCGTCAGCTCTTCGACTCCGAGTCCTCGACCTACACCTACCTCATCGGTGACGAGGCCTCGCGCCAGGCCGTGCTCATCGACCCGGTGCTGGAGCAGGTGGAGCGCGATCTGCGGCTCGTTGACGAACTGGGACTCGTCCTCACGCACGTCCTCGACACCCACGTGCACGCGGACCACGTCACCGCGTCGGGGGCGCTGCGCGAGCGCACGAAGTGCCAGGTGGTGGCCGGAGCGGGCGGAGCCGAATGCGCCGACCTCCAGGTGCGCCACGGCGACACGGTGCGCGTCGGAGCATGCACCTTCCAGGTGCTCGCCACGCCGGGCCACACGGACGACAGCGTGAGCTACCTGCTCGGGGAGCGCGTCTTCACCGGCGACGCCCTGATGGTGCGAGGCAACGGCCGCACCGACTTCCAGAACGGCGACGCGGGTCAGCTCTACGACTCCATCACCCGCGTCCTCTTCCAGCTCCCGGACGCGACGCTCGTCTACCCCGCGCACGACTACCACGGTCACCTGGCGACGAGCATCGGGGAGGAGAAGCGGCACAACCCGCGCCTCGCGGGGAAGACCCGCGAGGAGTTCATTGCCGTGATGGCCGCGCTCAACCTGCCCCGGCCCAGGAAGATCGACCTCGCCGTCCCAGCCAACCGCGCCTGCGGACGGCTCCAGCCGCCGGAGTCCTGAGCTCAGGCCGGCTTCGCCAGCTCCGCGTCAATGGCCTGGACCAGCCGCGGATCCTCCGCCGTCACGTCCGGCGCGAAGCGGCCCGCGACGCGGCCATCCCGGCCGATGAGGAACTTCTCGAAGTTCCACTGCACCTCCGGCTTCGGGTTGGCCTCGATGCCGTAGCCCTTGAGGTTCGCGCGCATGGGCCCCTCGCCCGTGGCCTCCGGGATGGCGCCCGTCAGCGCGTGGTAGAGCGGGTGCTTGTCCGGTCCCACCACGGAGATCTTCGAGTACAGCGGGAAGGTCACGTCGTACTTCGTGGTGCAGAACTGCTGGATCTCCGCCTCGCTACCCGGCTCCTGCCCCATGAAGTTGTTCGCGGGGAAGCCCAGCACCTCCAGGCCCTTGCCCTGCCGGCTCGCGTAGAGCTTCTGGAGGCCTTCGTACTGGGGCGTCAGGCCGCACTTGGACGCGACGTTCACCACCAGCAGGACCTTGCCCCTGTACTGACCGAGCGTGCGGGGGGAACCGTCAATGCCGGTGAGGGGGATGTCGTACAGGTTCTGGCTCATGGTCAGGCTCGGTCTCCGTTCGAGGGGGCGGCCACTCTAGCGCAAGCCCGGAGCGGGGCTGGCGCCAGACAGGTCCGGCAAAGTGCCAGTCCCAGCGTGGTGATTTGCGGCGGTCGCGGCCTGGCGCGTGGCGCGATGCCTGGAGGGAACGACTGGCCCGGGCCTTGCGTTGTCCTGGCTCCTCCCCCGCCCATGCACCGGCTCCTTGTTCCCCTCGTCCTGCTGCTCGTGTCCCTGGCCAGCGTGGCGGGCGGCGCCGTGTGGTTCATCCAGCGCGACCGTCAGGCCCTGGTGGAGCAGTTCGCGCGCGACCGCCGGGCCCAGCTGGACGAGGCCGCCAGCGGCGTCGCCCGTTCGCTCGAGGACCTGGGGGACAACCTGCGCTTCGCGAGCGAGCTGCTCGCCCAGCCCGGTTCGGCCGGAGACCATTACAACGAGCTGCGCGCCCTGCTGGAGTCCGTGGGCCAGTACCGGGCCATCGCGGTGCTGGGGCCGGACGGCGACGAGCGGCTCTTCCTGGTGGACCACAAGTCGCGCCACCTCCCCCGGGAAGCCGTCCATCCCTCCGCGCTCGTGGAGACCGCGCGGCAGGCGCTCACGGCGCCGGAGGGACACGTCATCCCCTCGTTCCCCATCGAGGGGCCAACGTCCTCCGGATGGATGCGCGTCTTCGCCACGCGCATCGACTCCGACACGCCCGGGGGTGGAGGCGCCGTCGCCATCCTCGTGGACACCGAGCCCATCTTCGCGCCGCTGCGCATGGTGACGGTGGAGGAGAACACGCGGCTGCTCCTGCTGGGCGCGCACGGCATGCCCGCACCCATGAGCGACCCGACCCTCACGTCCTGGCACCGGAGGCTGGGGGGGCCCGAAGGCGCGCTCGTCCCCGGGCTCCGCGCGCTGGTGGAGCGGATGCGCGCGGGCGAGTCCGGGACGCTGCGCCTCCACGAGGCGCAGGCCGCGCGCCTGGGCCTGGGGGCCGCGGACGCGGTGGCCACGTTCCGCCCCTTGCGCATGCGAAGCGAGGCGTCCTGGTCCGTGGCGACGCTCTCCTCCACCAGCGCCCTGCGCTCCCATGAGCGCACGCTGGTGCTTCGCCTGTCGCTGGCGGCGCTCCTCGTGGCGGTGTTCCTGGTGGCGTTCGGGACGTATGTCGTGCTCGCCAACCGCCGCGCGGTGGCGCTCCGGGAGAGCCTGCGCCACGCCGCCCGGTTCGCGCACCTGCACGAGAAGACCCAGAAGATCCTCGACCACATCCCCACGGGCATCCTGGCCCTGAACCACGAGGGCCGCATCAGCGCCGTGAACCAGGCGCTGCGCGCGCGCCTGCCCGCCACCGCCGTGGGAAGCACGCTGCCAGAGGCCTTCCCCACCGCGACCGCCGTGGCGGTCCAGCGGCTGGAGGCCATGGTGCTGGCCGCGCGGGACAAGGGCGCCGTGCGCAGCCTGCACGGCGAACCACTCAGCCTCTTCAACGAGAAGGACCAGTTCAACGTCCACGCCGTCCCGCTGGAGCACAGCGACGGCGAGGCCAGCACGCTGCTGGTGCTGGAGGACCTGAGCAACGTGCGGATGCTGGAGGACCAGCTGCTGCGCGCGGAGAAGCTGGCCACGGTGGGGGTGCTCGCCGCGGGGGTGGCCCATGAAATCGGCACGCCGCTGGGCATCATCCGGGGCCACGCCGAATACATGCTCCAGAAGGTGGGCGGCGTGGAGCACCCGCAGGGCCGGGGCCTCACCGCCATCGTCACGCAGATCGACCGGGTGAGCCGCATCATCCGCCAGCTGTTGGACCTGTCGCGCCTGCAACCCGCGCCGGCCGGCGTCGTCCCGCTCGCGTCCGTGGTGCGCGGCCTCCAGGAGCTGCTCGACGTGGAGGCCGAGCGCCGGCGCGTCCACTTCGAGATGGACGTGCCCGAGCGGCTGCCCAGCCTCGCGGCGGACGCGGATCAGCTCCAGCAGGTGCTCCTCAACCTCGCCCTCAACGCCTGTGACGCGTGCAGCGCGGGAGGCCACGTGCGGCTGAGCGCCGCGGCGTGCATGGCGGGGGACACGCCGGCGGTGGAGATCCGCGTCCAGGACGATGGCCGCGGCATCGCGCCGGAGCACCTGCACCAGGTGTTCGACCCCTTCTTCACCACCAAGAAGCGCGGCCAGGGCACGGGCCTGGGGCTGAGCGTGGTGGCGCAGATCGTCCGCAATCACGGAGGCCAGGTGGGCGTCGAAAGCGAGCCCGGCCGAGGCACCGTCGTCACGCTGCGGTGGCCGGTGGCCGCCGCGTCCGGCTGGGAGGAACGGCATGCCGTCTAGCGCGCGCATCCTCGTGGTGGATGACCACGAGGAGATGGGACAGATGTTGAGGGAGCCCCTCACCGACGCGGGCTACCGCGTGGACCTCTCCACGGGCGGCGCGGACGCCATCGCCCAGCTGAGGGCCCGCGTCTACGACGTCATCCTGTGCGACCTGCGCATGGAGGAGGTGGACGGGCTGGACGTGCTCGCCGCCGCGCGCCGGCACGACCCGGAGCTGCCCGTGCTGCTGATGACCGCCTTCGGCGCGGTGGAGAGCGCGGTGGAGGCGATGAAGCGCGGCGCCTGGCACTACCTCACCAAGCCCTTCCGCCTGGACGAGGTGCTGCTCCACGTCGGCCGCGCGCTGGAGGCCCGGCGCCTGAGGTCCGAGCACCGCGACCTCAAGCGCCAGGTGGCCCAGCGCAACGGCATGGGCGCGCTGCTGGGCCACAGCGCCCCCATGCGAACGCTCTATGAACTCCTCGACCGCGTGGCGGCATCCGACGCGCCGGTGCTCATCCGGGGCGAGAGCGGCAGCGGCAAGGAGCTGGTCGCGAGGGCCCTGCATTCCGAGGGGCCACGAAACCCGGCGCCCTTCGTGGCGGTCAACTGCACCGCCCTGCCCCACGCGCTGCTGGAGAGCGAGCTGTTCGGCCACATCAAGGGCGCCTTCAGCGGCGCCACCACCACGCGCCGGGGCCTCTTCGTGGAGGCGGACGGAGGCACGCTCTTCCTCGATGAAATCGGGGACATGCCCCCGGAGCTCCAGGCGAAGCTGCTGCGCGTGCTCCAGGACGGCGAGGTGCGCGCGGTGGGAGCGGACGGCTCGCGCAAGGTGGACGTGCGCATCCTCGCCGCCACGCACCAGGACCTGGACGCGCGGGTGAAGGAGGGCCGCTTCCGGGCGGACCTCTTCTACCGGCTCAATGTCGTCTCACTCCGCGTCCCACCGCTGCGAGAGCGCTCGGAGGACATCCCGAAGCTCGCCGAGCACTTCGTGGCCCAGGCCCGCGCCCGCAACCCGCGCTCCCCCGTCACGGCCCTGGCCCCGGAGGTCCTGGCCACGCTCGCGCGCATGTCGTGGCCCGGCAACGTGCGCGAGCTGGAGAACCTGGTGGAGCGCCTGGTCGTCCTGGGCGCGCAGCCCACGGTGGACCTGGCCCAGCTGCGGCTGCACACCACCGAGGGTGCGGCGGACGTCCACCCGCTGGCCGCGGCCCACCAGGGGCAGGTGGTGCCGTTGCGACAATTGGAAGGTGAATACATCGCGTGGGTGGTTGCCCGCTGTGGAGGCAACAAGACGCGGGCGGCGGAGCTGCTGGGGATTGATGTCTCCACCATCCACCGTCGGGAGCGGACCGACAGCGGCGTTTCGCAACGCTAGGACGACGCGCTTTGCCAGTCATCGCGCCCCACCGCGCGAGACGCCAGAGGGGGAGGACCGCGGCACAGCCCTTGCTCATGTATCAGGGCATGAACCGAACCTCCCTGGTGCTCCTGATGTCTGTGATGGGTCTCACCGGTTGTGCGCGGCGCGCGGCCAATACCAGCACCGCCGACGCGGCAACCCATACACCGCCGCCCGTCGTCAGTGACCGGGGCAATGCGACACAGCCCAATCCTGACGACACGGAGCAGGCGCTCGCGGCGCTCAACGCCGCGCCCATCTACTTCCCGCTCGACTCCTCCATCCTCCCGCCCGAGGCCACCGAGGAGCTGTCGCGCATCGCCCAGGCGATGCGTCAGCGGAGCCTGGCGAAGGTGACGGTGGCGGGCCACACCTGCGAGCTGGGCACCACGGAATACAACCTCGCGCTGGGCCAGCGCCGCGCCGCCAGTGTGCGCAGCTACCTGGTGAACCTGGGCGTCGAGCCCGGGCGCATCTCCGTCATCTCCTACGGCGAGGAGCGGCCCGCGGACCCGAACGTCCCGGAGAAGAACCGCCGCGCGGAGTTCTCCTTCCGCCTGGCGGAGCAGGCCCGCACCGGCGACCTCTAAGCCCTTTCCACCGACCTCCACCGAGTCCCCACCCACATGAGCCCCAGCGATAACGCCCCCCTCCCGCCGTCTCCCATTCGTTCCATGCGTTGGCCCCTGGGCATCGCCGCCGTCGTGGCGCTCCTGGGCGGAGCGAGCCTCTTCTTGCTGCGGACACCGGAACCGCCGCCCGCCTCCACGCCCGCCTACGCGGAGCCGACGCCTCCGGCTCCTCCTCCGCCCCCTGCGGTGCAGCTCTCCGGCACGGACGCCAGCGTGAGGGAGCTGTTGAAGGGCCTCTCCACGGACGCGGACTTCGCGCGCTGGCTGTCCGCCGAGGACCTGGCCCGCCGCTTCGCCGCGTCCGTGAACCTGGTCGCCGAAGGCCAGAGCCCGCGCATGCCGTTGTCGTTCATGGCACCCACGGGGACCTTCCGGGTGACAAAGCGTCACGGCCAGACGGTGACATCGTCGGAAAGCCATACCCGCTACGACGCAGTGACCCGCGTCATCGTCTCCCTGGACGCGAAGAAGGCGGGGCAGGTGTATCAGGAGCTCAAGCCGCTGCTGGACGCCGCGCATGCGGAGCTGGCACCGCCGGGCCGGAGTCTGGATACGACCCTGTCGCAAGCCATCGGGCGGCTCACCCGGGTCCCCGTCCCCAAGACGCCCCCGGAGCTCACGCCGAAGGGCGCGCTCTTCGTCTACGCGGATCCGAACCTCGAAGCGCTGAGCGCGGCGGAGAAACACCTGCTGCGCATGGGCCCGGAGAACATGCGCAAGGTGCAGGCGAAGCTGACCGAGCTGGCGGCCGCCCTGGGCCTGCCGTCGGCGGAGCAGGCCCGCCAGTAAGGGGGGGGCGGCTTCACTCACTCCCTCGGAGGGTTGTCTCCCCGGCCTCCACCGGAAGGCCGTCCGGTGGTGCTGGGTGCATGGGAGGCGGACGTGACCGGGGGCTACCGCCACCACCCTTGCCGCCGCTCCCTCCTTTGGCGCTTCCAGCACCGCCCTTGCCCCGTCCACCACTGCCTTCGCGCAGCCTGGTTGCTTCTTCGACTGGCAGGAGCCGCCATCACAGCACAGCTTTGATGCGGTCATGGACGTCCCCGCCTCATTGCTCGACTTCTCGCTGGTCCAGGGCACGCTGCTCGGCCCACGTCATCGCGCCCATCCTCGGCGGGCGTCGCTGACCATGCGCGTCGTCTTCCTGACGCTGGTGAGCTGGCTTCCGCTCCTCGTCCTGTCGCTCCTCGGTGGAGAGCCCGCGGTGGCGCGAGGCTTCCTGCGGGACCTGGGGACCCACGTCGCGTTCCTGGTGTCCCTGCCGCTGCTCGTCGCGTCCGAGCGCTACATCGACCTGAACCTCTCGGCGGCCGTGCGCCAGTTCGTCGTCTCGGACCTGATTGATGCGAAGCATCTGGCCACCTTCGAGCGCATCGCCAACGACGTGGTGCGGGTGCGGCGAAGCGCCATCATCGAAGCCGGGCTGCTGATCGTCTCCGTCGCCGTGTCCTTCGTGAACGTGCCCCTCCTGACGAGCCGTCCAGCCTGGCTCCATGCGCAGCCCCAGGGCCCGCTCACCCTCGCCGGCTGGTGGTACCTCGCGGTGAGCATGCCGCTCCTCCGGTTCCTGTTCCTGCGCTGGCTGTGGCGGGGAGTCCTGTGGGCGAGGTTCCTGTTCAAGGTCTCCCGGCTGCCGCTCGCGCTCGTGCCCACCCATCCGGACGCAGCGGGCGGCCTGGGCTTCCTCGGGACGGTCCAGGCCAGCTTCTCGCTCATTGTCTTCGCGGTGGCCGCCACGATCACCGCGCATCGCCTGACGCACGGCCCCACCACCGACCTCACCGACTACGCCCTTCACCTGTTCGCCTTCGCGCTCATCTGTCTCGTCATCGTCTACGCTCCGCTGGCGGCCTTCTTCCGTCAGCTGCTGAGGACGAAGCGAATGGGGGGCCATCACTTCTCGGCCGTGGCGGCCTGGCACTCACAGCGCTTCGAAGAGCGGTGGTTCCACCGCGATCCGCCGGAGGGAATGGATCCGCTGACCGCGCACGACTTCTCCTCGCTCGCGGACCTGGGCACGTCCTTCGGCGCGGCGCGCCGCATGCGCTGGTTCCCGGTGGACGTCCGTGCGGCATTGGCCGTCATCGTCGCGGCGATGGTGCCCATCGTGCCCCTGCTCTTCGCCGACCGGCGCTTCGTCGAGGTGGTGCTGGAGCTCGGCAAGAGCATGTTCTGACGCCCGGGGTGCGCCACCTTCGTTGGGGGACCTCATCGCCTCAACGACAGCGGCCCGCTACAGCCTCCTGACAGCCATTTGCTTCGCGGTCTCGATGAAGTGACGCAAGGGCATGGAGCGCTGGGCCCGGCTGGGGAAGTAGAGGAAGAATCCAGGAACGGTGGGCGCATAGGCCTCCAGCACCCGCACGAGCCGTCCGGAGCGCACCCGCTCCTCCGCGGCCGGCTCGAAGGCATACGCCAGCCCCATTCCCGCCTCCGCGAGCGACACGGCCGTCTGGTTGTCATTGCTGACCACGCCGCCCCGCACCGGCACACGCCAGCTCCGGCGGCCACGTTCCAGCTCCCAGGCGTACAGCGTCCCGGTGGTCTGTGATCGGAAGGTGATGCACTCGTGCTTCAGGAGGTCCTCGGGCCGCTGGGGCGTGCCCTGGTGCGCGAGGTAGCTGGGGGCGCCCACCACCACGAAGCGGAACGCGTCGGTGATCCGCACCTGCACCATGTCGCGCTCGATGGCCTCGCTCAGCCGCACGCCCGCGTCGTAGCCCTCGGCCACGATGTCCACGAAGCGGTCCTCGACGACGACCTCCACCTCCACCCGGGGATGGCGCTCCCTGAATGTGGGGAGGACCGGGGTGATGAGGAACGGCACCGCCGAGTGAGGCACCGACAGCCGGAGGCGGCCCACCGTCTCCCCCGGCTGCGCGGACACCTCGCGGAGGGCGGACAGGGCCTGGCCCAATCCCGGGCCGGCGCCTTCCACCAGGCGCCGGCCGGCGTCCGTCAGCGACACGCTGCGCGTCGTGCGCGCGAGCAGCGTCACCCCCAGGTGCTCCTCGAGGTGACGCACCGACTGGCTCACCGCGGTCGTGGAGACGCCGAGCTCACGCGCCGCGCCGCTGAAGCTGCGCAGGCGGGCCACGACGAGGAACACCTGGAGCTGGGGAAGGAGGGGCGTCTTCATCGCGAAGCTCCTATCTCGGGCAGCGCCACCGCATTATCAACCCTGGGTTCAAAGCCCATCTCCCCCGTGTCTCCTGGTCGCCAACGGCGGATGGGCATACCCGTACGGGCATGAGTGCACGGAGTCGGCCCCGCGGTCCGTCACCTGCGAGCCCAGCGCCCGCACCGTGTGGCACGCGGAGCGCGAGGGATGGAACGTCACCTGACTGGAGCAGGTCAATGAAGAGCAGAACGCCAAGGGACCGCCCGCGTCCCAGGGAGCCATGAACATGAAGAAGGAACCTTCCGCGCTGAAGAAGCAGCTGGGCGACTTCGCGCCCAAGATGGTGCAGCTCACGGATGACGTGCTGTTTGGCGACGTCTGGGCGCGCCAGGATCTCGCGCCTCGCGACCGCAGCCTCGTGACCGTTGCCGCGCTCACCGTGGGCGGCAACACGGAGCAGCTGCCCTTCCACCTCAACAGGGCCCGGGAGAATGGCCTCTCCGAGTCGGAGATCGTCGAGGCCCTCACACACCTGGCCTTCTACTGCGGCTGGCCCAAGGCCCTGTCCGCGATGAACGTCGCCAAGGAGACGTTCAAGACACCGCTCCCCGCGAAGGACCCGTCCCAGAAGTAGAGGAGCGGCCCATGCCCCACATCAGCGTGAAGCTCTACCCCGGCAAGTCCGAGCAGCAGAAGACCCAGCTCGCCGAGCGGATCGTGAAGGACGTCATGGAGGCCCTCGGCAGCCCGGAGGGCTCCATCTCCGTCGCCATCGAGGAGGTCTCTCCGGCGGACTGGCCGGAGGCAGTCTACCGGCCGGAGATCGCGAGCCAGTGGGACCGCCTCTACAAGAAGCCCGGCTACAACCCGCTCAAGTAGCTGGCGGGTCGCAGGCCGCTCAGCGCTCCGCGAAGGCCTTCTCGGTGACGTAGTGGCCGGCTTCTCCGGGAGTGCCCTCGCGGAAGCCGCGCTCCTCCAGCATGACCGTGAGGTCCGCGAGCATGCCGGGGCTGCCACAGAGCATCACGCGGTCGTGCTCCGGGTTCAGCGGCGGCAGGCCCACGTCCTTGAACAGCTTCTCGCTGCGGATGAGGTCCGTGATGCGGCCGGTGTTGCGGAAGTCCTCGCGCGTGACGCTCGGGTAGTACGTGAGCTTCTGCTTCACCAGCTCCCCGAAGAACTCGTTGTGGGGCAGCTCGTGGAGGAAGAGGTCGTGGTAGGCCAGCTCCTCGGCGCGGCGGCAGGTGTGCGTGAGGATGACGCGGTCGAACTGCTCGTACATCTCCGGGTCCTTCACGAGGCTCAGGAAGGGCGCCAGGCCCGTCCCCGTGCTCAGCATGTAGAGGTTCCGGCCGGGCAGCAGGTGCTTGAGCACGAGCGTGCCGGTCGCCTTCTTGCTGACGAGGATGTTGTCGCCCTCCTTCAGGTGCTGCAGCCGGGAGGTCAGGGGCCCGCCGGGCACCTTGATGCTGAGGAACTCGAGGTGGTCGTCATAGTGCGCGCTGACCATGCTGTAGGCGCGCAGCAGCGGGCGGCCCTCGACCTCCAGGCCAATCATCGTGAACTGGCCACTGGCGAAGCGGAAACCCGGGTCACGCGTGGTGACGAAGCTGAAGAGGGTGTCGGTCCAGTGGTGCACGCGCAGCACGGACTCCTTCATGAGACTGCTCACGGTTGTTGCTCCCGAAGAGTGCCGGCGGTGTTCCTGCGCACTTCGCGCGAACGGCCGAACGTGCCGGTTAACGGGCGACGTTCTGCGACAGATTCCCCGTTGACACCAGGGAAAGCAGGCAGGCGGCCCGTCCCGGGCTTATCGCCGGGTTCAGGAGTCCAGGGGGTACGTCGCCGGACGGGGCTCCCCTCTCCCGCTCCCTCGGGGGCCCCGAGGCCGCCGGGGGTGGGCGCGGTCCCGCGACTCTGGGTCCACGCCTCAGGCGCCCTCCGCCCACATCGACCATCAGGAAGGTTCGTGCGGTCCAGTCACGCGCTCGAACGAAACGCCGAGGTTCCCGACCGCTTCGAGTGCGTTCTTGATGTCCTCCGAGACAATGAACGCCGTCTTGAACTTCTTCAGCCGGAAGACGTGCGCCCCCTCGGTCTTCGAGGGGTCGATTCGCAGCCCGTAGATCCAGTTGTACTCCCCTTCATATCCAGGGGCAGGGGCGTCCTCGTCATAGTGATGCACCTCCCGGCATCCGGCCTCGTCTATGGCATCAACCACCTTGATTGCATTGACGACGAAGAACCGTTGGCCCTCCCCCTCAATTGACACCGGGAACAGCTGCACATCACCGGGAGCCAGCGCTCTGAACACGTTCGCGACGGCTTCACTGACGATGGGCGTTTCCTCTACCCCCGCGAACACGAACGCGCGCTTCTCTCCAGGGTGTGAAATCCGGGTCGTGATAGTCCCAGGATCTGGAAGGACGCGACCATCCACGAACATCCAAGGCTCGTCAAAAGCCTCACCTGAATCCCGGAATGCCGTCGCGAGAAGCCACTGGGGCACATCGCCAAGTCTCACCCAATAAAAACACCGTTCCACCTCGCTCCTCCTACTGCACGATGAAGCTTCGCAGCTCGGATCCGGGTGTCAGAAGCTCGTTGGCAATCTTCGCAAGCTCCTTGATCAAACTGGCCCGGCAGGTCTCTGTCGTTTGGCAACGCGAAACTGAACGATTAAGCCGCTGAAGCACCTCTGCGTGGTACTGCTCAGGATGCGGACCCTCGTGCCCCTTGAGCCGCACCTTGTTTGCGACGTCTTCAAGCGTCATTCCGGCCTTCTTGAAAACCTCCTCGCACCTCGGCGTCCAAGGACCACCTGATACAGCCGAGACCGGGTTCTTGTTCGTGCAGATGTGGTGAACCGGCCCTTCCACATCACCCGGATACCGCCCCTCTCCGTACATCGCAAGGGCCGCAGCCGCCCCCGGAGCCAGCGCCACGTTCAGCACTCCAGCCGCAGGCATCGCGATGGCCGATACCCCGCCGCTCATCGCCGCCCCGAGCTGGAACCCCGCCTCGGCCTCCGCGCGAAGTGCCGCTTGGGAGAAGCCGGGGAGCCTGGGCCCCTGGGCCGCCATCGCACTCCTTCCGCCGAGGGCCGCGGTGACGAGCAGCACCAGGACACGCGCGCCGTTCGTTCCGAGCACCTTCCCGAAGCGATGGCCGATGTCCTGCAACTCGATAACGCTCGTTGCTCTCTCCGCGTCGTCCCACAGTCGCACGAAGCCCCGTCCCATCTCCCAGACAGGCACCACCCCCAGGTAGGCCACCATCGCCGCCGTCAACGCCACGGCGAGGACCTTCGTGACGGGCTCGGGCAGCGCCATCGTGAGGAGCACGGTCAGCGCGGCAGAGGTCACCATGGCCTTGAGCACCACCGGGTTCAGCATCTTGCCGATCTCAGCCTCGACACTCCCCCAGACCGTATCCAGCGCGAACGACAAGGCCATCAACGTTCGGTCCTTGCGCGAGAAGAGCAGCCCCGTGCCGCCCACCAGGGTCAAGCACTCGTCACCGTCCGGACAGATGCGCGAATACAGGGACTCCGGTGACACCCCCACCCCCGAATCCGCGAGTCCCTTCGAGGATGCGAGCAACGACCGGGACCTCACCCACCCTCGCTGATCGGCTGCATCCATCTCGCGAAAGGCAAAGTCCATCCGCATGTCGAGGATGAGCTGCGTAAGGGCAGACTTGAATTCCGCCTCGTTCACCTCGACCGGGTCAGCGTCCATTGACTTGTGGACGATTCGATGACCATTCCCGGTATCGATTTGAACAACACGAGCAGTCGCACACCCCGACGCAATCATGAGCAGAGAAGCCACTGCAATCAGTCTCATGGGATCCCCCGACGTCGCCCCCTGGGAATCAGGGGGTGCGACATCCTGATTTTGGAGTCTGACAACTTCACCGGGGCTCCTGAACTCCTGACACACTGAACCCAGCCAGACATCCTTGATGCCTGTCACGCAGGTGTCTGTCTGAACCTACCTTCCGCCGAGTCGTCGAGGACCGGGACGGTTTTGCGTCCGCGCACGCAGCGCGGGTTGAAGCGCTCGCGCAGAACGACGCCCTGACGGAAGAGAACGACCGCACCCGCAAGGAAGAAACCCCGGAGGACCACATGTCCTGGCGGCGCTGCTCGCATCGGGTGCGGAACTACTCCGCTCAGCCGATGAACGGACCCGAGCAGAGGCCCATCTGCGCAGTCGCTCGACTGGGGCTCGATCAGCTCCGGACATGCCCCGAGCCCAGACGCGGGATGGCCGCCCTCGGATCATCTGAGGGCCCACGGCCCCGCGAGTCGTCCTTCACGCAGCCAGCCCGGGCATGGACCGCGGCGCCTTCGCGCCGAACCGCCGAGGCAACACAAGAAAAAGGGCCTGGGTGACCGAAGTCACCCAAGCCCTTGATTTCTTTGGAGCCGACATCCGGATTTGAACCGGAGACCTACTGATTACGAATCAGTTGCTCTACCAACTGAGCTATGTCGGCGCACCGAAAGTGGCGCGTAAGTACCACCCGCATCCGGACCCGGCAAGGAGTTTCTCCTGGGATTTTCAAGCCCCCGCCCCCACGCCCGCTTCTAAGCCCCAGAAGCCATGACATTCATGACACAGCGCATCTGTTGAGGTGACACACCGCGTTGGCTAAGCCCGCGACTTTTCTCCCTAAATTGGAGAAATGGCCTGGCGCCAGACTGGTTGAAACCCTGGGGCGCCTGTGCACATAAGGGCGCCGCTTTCCCCAGTGGCCCCCATTCCGGGTGGGCCCTCAAGGAGCGAGTTTCATCATGGCCAGCGAAGAGACTTTCATGCGCGCCCCGGCCCCTACGCCCAAGCGCACCATCTATACGGAGGCGATGGAGATCTTCCACTTCGCGGCGGATCTCATCGGCCTGGACAAGCGGGTCCGTCTGGAGCTCGAAGAGCCCGACTACGAGCACATCTTCTACGTCACGGCGAAGCTGAAGGACCGCTTGGTGCCGCTCGCGCCGGAGGCCGCGAAGGCCTTCTCGGACCTGTCCGTCACCCAGGTGCGCAACCCGGAGGGCCTGGAGCGCCTGGCCAACGGCAACCTCATCCTCAACGGCCGCGCCCTCCTGGGCTCGGACGTCGCCATCCGCCACGGCCACCTGCGCCTGCCGGACGGCCACGTGTACCAGCTGGTCCCCGGTGAGTCGCAGCGCTTCAAGGCCTACCGCGTCCAGCACAACCAGGCCCGCGGCCCCTACAAGGGCGGCCTGCGCTACCACCGCGAGGTGTCCCTGGACCTCTTCAAGGCCCTGGCCGCGGAGATGACCTGGAAGACCGCCATCGCGGAGGTCCCGTTCGGCGGCGGCAAGGGCGGCATCCAGCTGGATCCGCGCGAGTACGGCCGCGAGGAGATCGAGGCCATCACCCTGCGCTTCATGTACCGGCTCAAGAGCCTCATCGGGCCGAACATCGACATCCCGGCGCCGGACGTGGGCACCAACCCGGAGATCATGGCGCTCTTGTACCGCCAGTTCTCCGACGGTGAGCGCGAGCGCCACAACCTGCGCGGCATCGTCACCGGCAAGGACGTGCGCATCGGCGGTTCCGAAGGCCGCGGCAAGGCCACCGGCCAGGGCGTCGCGTTCTGCATCGAGGACTACTTCGCCGACCGCGGCGAGAGCGTGAAGGGCAAGACCTTCGTCCTCCAGGGCTTCGGCAACGTGGGCAGCCACGCCGCCCTCATCCTGTCGAACATGGGCGCGCGCCTGCTGGCCGTGAACGACGCCGACGGCTCCATCTTCAACGGCGACGGCATCGACGTGAACGCGCTGGCCGCCTACGTGGCGGACCCCAAGAACCTCAAGCGCTCCGTCGTGGGCTTCCCGGGCGCCCAGCGCATCGAGAAGAAGGACCTCTGGGACGTGCAGGCGGACATCCTCGTCCCCGCCGCCCTGGGTGGCGAGATCACCGCGGACGTCGCGGAGCGCCTCAAGGTCAAGCTCATCGCCGAGGGCGCCAACGGCCCCACCACCCCGGAGGCCGACCGCGTCCTGCAGAAGCGCGGCATCGAGCTCATCCCGGACATCATCGCCAACGCCGGCGGCGTGACGGTGTCCTACTACGAGTGGATCCAGAACAAGCGCATGGAGCGCTGGAGCGAGGCCGAGGTCGATCAGCGCCTCGAGCGCGCCATGAAGCGCAACTACCGCATCATCCGGGACATCTCTCGCAACCAGCCGCGCAAGACGGAGATGCACGACAGCCGCCCGTACTGCATCGGGAAGCCGGTGGACAGCCGCTGCGCCGCGATGATCCTCGCGCTCAAGCGCATCGAGGCCCACTACCTCCTCGAGGGCTTCTCGCAGTAACCGGCTGAAGGCCGATTCCCGCGTCGCCCCCCGGGGCACGGTGTCTTCCCGCTTCAATGGGGAAGGGCCGTGCCCCGTGGTGTCTCAGTGCATCACCCGCTCGCGGTCCACCAGGAGCAGCGGCGCGTCGTCCATCGTCTCGTACGCCACGATGCGCAGCCCCACGCCGCGGCTGTTGCCGGGCCGCCCGTCCTTGCGGCCAAACGCCAACGCCACCTGGTAGCGGACCTCGCACAGGCACGTCATCTCCGTGCCGTCCTCGCCCGCGAACGTCACCTTCAGCTTCTCGCCCAACCCCAGCGAGTCGCGCACCTCGATGAACATGCCCCGCGCGCTGATGTTGCGGCCGATGCCCCGCATCATTCCGTCCTGCGTAGACAGGTACACGGTAAAAATCTTGTCGAAGCGCAGATGGGAGCGGCGTTCCTGGGGCTGCGTGTTCATTCGGGGAGGGCTCCGAAACAGGTGGGGACAGGGGCAAACTACACGGTAGCCTGATGTAGGCAAAATAATCACCTACATCCACCCTGACGCACCATGCCGCACCATGTTCCGGCCCGTGGGAAAGCGCTGCCCCCGGCGCGGCCGGAAGTGGCACCATCGCCGCGTTGTCCTTCCCCCTTTTTTCCGGGAGTTCCCCTCCGTGAATCGCTTCCTGGCCGCCGCCTTTGCCCTCCTTGTGCCCACGCTCGCCCTGGCCGACGTGGACTCGCGCTTCGCGAAGCTGCGCGACGAGTCCGAGCCCCTGGGCGGGCTGGGGGCCTTCCTGGAGAAGTACGTGGGCGAGTGCGAGGGCGCGCTGGTGGATCCGCAGTGCAAGCAGCAGGCGGAGGCCTTCCGCAAGAAGTACACGGGCAAGCGCCTGTACATGATCGTCACCGAGGACGACGCGGGCATGCTGTCCCCCGGCGACTTCAACCCCGGCACGAACGAGTACACCATCAACATCACGCCCTTCTTCGCGGGCGGGAAGTACGGACTGTGCCACGGCGCTCCGAAGAAGACGGACGCGCAGGGCAACCCGGTGATGAACTACCTCACGGTGAGCGGCACGGCGCCGGACATGTGGAACGGCGGCACCTTCGACCGCATGTTCCGCGCGCGGGGCGTGCGCGCGCAGGTCGTGTTCACGCCGCAGTCGGTGTGGACGCTGCCCAAGAAGGGCGGTGGGAAGAACTACGGCGTCAACGCCCGCATCGAGGCCATCCTCGTCACCGAGGGACGCACCGGCAACCAGCTGGGCCTGTGGCTCAACGGCAAGGACGCGGGCGCGAAGTAGCGCGCCCGTCCCCGGGGCCGGGTCAGCGGGCGATGGCGATGTACTGGAGCGCGTCGCCCCGCTGGACGCGCAGGAGGATGCTGGCTCCGCTGCTGCCCCGCTCCAGGGCGGCCTTCACCGCGGCGGAGTCCTTCACCCGGCGGCGGTTCACCTCCGTGACGACGTCGCCCGCGCGCAGTCCCGCCTGCTCCGCCGGGCTGCGCGGCAGCACGCCGGACACGAGCGCGCCCAGGAAGGCCTCGTAGCCCAGGGGCGCGGCCACCTCCGGCGTCAAATCCCGCAGCACCAGCCCCAGGTCGCTCGTGCTGCTGCCGCTGCGGTTGGCGAGCCCCTCGGTGGCCTCCTGCGCGGGCCGGGCCACGAGCCGCACGGCCACCTCCTGGGTGCCGCCGTCGCGCAGCAGCGTCAGCTTCGCCTCCGAGCCCGGGGCCAGCAGCGCCACCTTGCGCAGCAGCTGGAGGTAGCTGCCAATGGGCCGGCCGTTCACCGCCACCAGCCGGTCCCCGGGACGGATGTGCGCCTGGGCGGCGGGGCTGCCCCGGTAGACGTCCTTCACCACCGGCGCCGTGGCGGTGTCCGCGCCGTCCTCGTTGATGACGACGCCCAGCCAGCCGCGCTCCAGCTTGCCGTTCTCCCGCAGGTTGGGCAGCAGGTCCTTCACCAGGTTGATGGGCACCGCGAACCCGATGCCCTGCCCTTCGCTGATGATGGCGGTGTTCACGCCAATGACTTCGCCCTTCATGTTGAAGAGCGGGCCGCCGGAGTTGCCGGGGTTGATCAGCGCGTCCGTCTGGATGAAGTCGTCGAACTGGCCCACGCCCAGCACGCGCTCCTTCGCGGAGATCATCCCGTGCGCCACCGAGTGGTCCAGGCCGAACGGGTTGCCGATGGCCACCACCCAGTCCCCCACCTCCAGCGCGTCCGAGTCCCCCAGGTACACCGCGGGCAGCGACCCCAGCCCCGCGCCGTTCAGCCGCAGGAGCGCCACGTCCGTGGACGCGTCGCGGCCCACCACCTCCGCGGGGAACTCGCGGCCGTCCGCCAACCGCACGGACACCTGCTGCACCGGCACCGCGCGAGGGCCGTCCTTGCCCGGCGTGACGCCCGAGCCGCCAGGGCTCTCCGCCAGGCCCTGCGCGTTGGCCACCACGTGGTTGTTGGTGACGACCAGCCCGTCCCGCGTCAGCACGAACCCGGAGCCGGTGGAGCGCTTCACCGCGCCCGCCACCGCGCCCGGCCCCACCGTGGTGATGTTCACCACGCTCGCCTCCACCGCGCGGATCAGCGGTGCAAGCGACGTGGGGGGCGTGAAGTTCGGCAGGCCCGTGTAGCCCGCGGGGCGCTCGCGCCACAGCGAGGATGCGCCCGCGGCGGACGGGGCCTCCACCGCCGCGGGCGGAGGAGCGGCGAACCAGGCCAGGTGCTCGCGCACGCGGGCCTGGAGCCAGGGCGTGAGCGGATCCTCGGCGGCTTGCGCCACCGGGGCGAGCGCCACCACGAGAAGGACGCTGAACAGTCGGACGGACACGGGGCGGCAGCTTACACGGCGGGCCATGGCATCAGCGCCCAACACATGGGCGTCCTGCGCCCTTCCCCGTCCACGCCCCTGCCACGGGCGGGGGCGCGAGGGGGGACTTCAGGCCTGGGCCGGGGCCACGTACCGGGCCACCTTCACCCGGGCGGGGCGGATGATGCGGTCCTTCAGGCGGTAGCCCGCGCGGAACTCGGCGACCACCTTCTGGTCGTCTCCCTGCACCGGGGTGACCTCCATGTCCGCCGCCTCGGCCACGTTCGGATCAAAGGGGCGGCCCAACACCTGGAGGCGCTCGATGCCGGTGGCCTGGGCCTTGGACAGCAGGCTTTCGCGGATCATCCGCACGCCCTGCGCCAGGGGTGACGTGTCCTGGTGGCTGGCGGCCAGCGCCAGGTCCAGCTCGTCAATGGCCTCCAGCAGCGTGCGGGCCACGTTGCCGCGCTCCACGTCCAGCATGCGCTCCCGTTCCCGGGTGATGCGCTGCTTGAACTCCTCGCGGTCCTTGGTGAGGTCCTGGAGCCCCCGCGCCAGCTCGTTCACCCGACGGCGCGCCGCCTCCAGCTCCGCCTGGAGCCGCGCCACCTCACCGTCCTGGGCGGGCTCGGGCTGCGTGCCGGCAGCAGCCTCCACCTCCGTCTCGGTAGGAGCCTGCGTCTCCGGGGTTTCGTCGCTGCGGGGATTGCCGTCCATTGTCGAACCTGCGCCAGGGGTTGGAAGAAACGAACCTCGTTGAGTGGCGCGAACCTAACCGCGAGGACGGGGCTGTCAACGCGCCTAATGGTTGGATGGGGCCGCTGGCGGCGCTTCCGCCATGAAGCCGTGATCCACCTGCCCGGTCACCTCATCGATGATCTCCACCTGAGCGGCGCGAAGGGAGTAGTAGAGGAGCCACCGCTCGGCGGCCGTCAGCGTCCCCGCGGGGAGCGCCTCCTCGATCTCCTGCACCGTGAGCCGGCCGTCCTTCAGGCCCTTGGCGAACAGCGCTTTGCGCGCGACGTAGCTCTTTCCAATCCGGTTCTCCACGGCGACGCCTCCTTGTCGCAGGAAGGTAATTTCGCCCACCGGCCACCGCAGGCTGGCGGTGGATCCGGTGGGCGAACGTCTGCCCGGAGGGCAGGCAGGCACGCGCTATGAGTCGAGCTTGCCTTCCGCGTGCTGCGTGGGCGGCACGGGCGGTTCGGTCTCCGTGCTCCCCACCGGGTGGGCGGAGATGACCGTGCGCGCCTCCGGGTGGAGCAGGCCGCGCTGCGCCTGCACCTTGGGCCCCAGGATGGTGATCATCGCCTCCTCCTCGATGACCTCCGTGGCCAACAGCCGCGCCGCCAGGGCCTCCACCTTCTCGCGGTGGGTGTGGAGCAGCTCCCGCGCGCGGTCCAGCGCCTCGGAGACCATCTTGCGGACCTCTTCGTCAATCATCCGCGCCGTCTGCTCGGAGTAGCTGCGCGACTCCGGCAGGCCCGCGGACCTCAGGAAGCCCGGCCCCTGCTCACCGCTCAGCGCCACCGGCCCCAGCGTGCTCATGCCGTAGTCGCGGACCATCAGCTTGGCGATCTCCGTCGCCTGCTTGATGTCGTTGGACGCGCCGGTGGACACCTCGCCGATGAAGATCTCCTCCGCCGCGCGGCCGCCCATCATGCCCGCCATCTTGTCGCGCAGCTCGTCGAAGGACATGAGGTAGCGGTCCTCGAGCGGCAGCGACATGGTGTAGCCCAGGGCCGCCAGGCCGCGCGGGATGATGGACACCTTCGTCACCCGCTCGGCGTAGGGCAGCATCCAGCCCACCACCGCGTGGCCCGCCTCGTGGTGCGCGACGATCTCCTTCTCGCGCTCGTTCATGCGGCGGTTCTTCTTCTCCAGGCCCGCCACCACGCGCTCGATGGCCTCGTCGAAGTCCGCCTTCATCACCGCGTCGCGGTTCTTGCGCGCGGCGAGCAGCGCCGCCTCGTTCACGACGTTGGCCAGGTCCGCGCCGGCGAAGCCCGGGGTGCGGGAGGCCAGCTGCTTGAGGTCCACGTCCGCGGCCAGCTTCACGCCCTTCGCGTGGATCTCCAGCACCCGCTCGCGGCCGCGCTTGTCCGGGCGGTCCACCAGCACCTGCCGGTCGAAGCGGCCCGGGCGCATCAGCGCGCTGTCGAGGATCTCCGGGCGGTTCGTCGCCGCCAGGATGATGAGGCCCGCGCGGCTGTCGAAGCCGTCCATCTCCGCGAGCAGCTGGTTGAGCGTCTGCTCGCGCTCGTCATGGCCGCCGGCCACGCCCGAGTTGCGGCTCTTGCCGATGGCGTCCAGCTCGTCGATGAAGATGATGCACGGCGCCTTGGCCGTGGCCTGGGCGAAGAGGTCGCGGACGCGGGCCGCGCCGACGCCCACGAACATCTCCACGAACTCCGAACCGGAGAGGTTGAAGAAGGGCACGCCCGCCTCGCCGGCCACGGCCCGCGCCAGGAGCGTCTTGCCCGTGCCCGGAGGTCCCACGAGCAGCACGCCCTTGGGGATGCGGCCGCCCAGGCGGCGGAACTTCTCCGGCGTCTTGAGGAACTCCACGATCTCACGGAGCTCTTCCACGGCCTCATCCACGCCGGCCACGTCCTTGAAGCCCACGCCGGTGTCGGACTCCGCCTGCACCTTCGCGCGCGTCTTGCCAAAGGACATGACGCTCTGCGGGCCCTGGCCCATGCCGCCAGACATCCGGCGCATCATGAAGCTCCAGAAGAGGATGAGCAGGCCCATGGGAATGAGCCAGATCCACAAGACCTCGCTGAAGCTGGACTGCGGGACGGCCTCGAACTGGACGCCCTTCTGCTCCAGCAGCGGCACCAGGCTCTCGTCACCCGGGACGCGGTAGGCCATCCACGGCAGGGCGCTGGGCTCGCTGCGCAGCGTGCCGCGCTCCCCGGGAGGAGGCTGGGCGTTGTCCTTGAGGAAGCCCTTCACCCACTCGTTGGAGATCTGCACGCGGCTGAACTGGTTGTTCTCCACCGCGTCGCGCAGCTGGCTGTACGACACGCGGCGCACGCCCGCGTCCTGAAACACGTTCCGGAACAGCAGGAACCCCAGGACGAGCAGGAGGATGTAGCCCAGTGGTGAGCCGAACTTGAACCCACCTTTCGTGGGTGTTGGCTTGTCGCTCTTCTTTCCGCGCGGGCCCATCCCCGGCGGCAGGTCCTGTGGCTTCATCGTCGGCACGCTCGCCCTCCCCCTCCCCCGTACACACCGACACCATGTCGTGTGACGGTTCCCTCAGCCGGCCAAAGATGGTCACCTCCGCCAAGCCGTCAACCGCAGGGCGTGATCGGATGACGACGAACGAGGTCGGGACTGTCCGGTCAGCGGCAGTCCACGCGAACCAGGGGCTCGCCCGCGAACTCACTGCCCAACAGGTAGCCGCGGCCATCCTGGAGGTACGTCACGGCCTCCGCCTGGGCCTGGCTGGCGCCCGGCACCTCCACCACCTGCGCGTGGACGAAGTCCTCCAGCCGCTTCGCGTCCGGGCGGCGCAGCTCCCACACGCGGGTGTACGTGCGCACCAGCAGGCGCTCGCCGGAGGGATGCAGCGCGGCGGCGGTGGACAGGCGGTCCACGTCGTCCGGCACGCGCAGGGTGCCCAGCTTGCGCGCCTTGCCGGTGGCCCCGGGCTTCAGCCCCTCCACCGAGTACAGGTCGCCCAGCGACGCGCGCGTCTTGGTGAGGATGCCCACCTGCCCGGTGCGGGCGTCGATGATCAGGGACTCGGCGTCGTGGGCGCCGTCCTCATAGGTGAAGGGCAGCGTCTCCACCGGGAGCGTGGCGTTGGCGACGGAGCCGGGCTCCGGCAGCCGGAAGAGGCGCACCTCCTTGCGGCGCTCGAAGTTGTCGCCGGTGTCCGCCAGGAAGATGCAGCTGTCCTTGTGGCCCGGCGCGCACGGCCCCACGGCCACGTCCTCGATGTCGCGGGGATCCGCGCCGGTGAGCGTCAGCGTGGCCTTCACCGCGCCCGTCTCGTCCAGGGCGAACAGCTCGAAGGGGTTGTTGGAGTCGTTGTGTCCCCAGAAGATGCCCGGGTGGCGCTCGCTGGCGGCCAGGCCGGACAGCTCCGGCGCCTGGCGGGGCACGGTGCCCGTCTGGCGGCCATCCGCGTAGAGCAGGCATCCCTCCAGCCCCGTGGCGGGCACCTGCTGCATGCCGGCGGCCGGGGCCCGGGAGGCGGTGGGCGTGGGGCGGGTGCCGGAGCAGGCGGTGGACAAAAGGAGGCCCGCGACGGCGAACAGACGCAGGGGGGAGCGCACGGTCAGTGGTCCAGGTCCAGCAGCCGGGCCAGCGTCTTCGCATCCGCGTCGGGGAAGCGGTACTGGCCCATCTCCTCCAGCGCGACCCAGCGGTGATCGTGCACGCGCAGGTGGTGGATCTCCGCGTCCGGGTGGCTCAGGCGGCAGCGGAACACCCGGAAGTCGATGTCGTAGGTGGGGTACTCGTGGCGGGTGTGCATGACCTGCTCGAGCACCTCGATGTGGACCCCCATCTCCTCGTGGAGCTCGCGGGCGAGCGCCGCCGCGTCGTGCTCCCCCTCCTCCACGCGGCCGCCCGGGAACTCCCAGAGCAGGGGCAGCGACGCGGTGGGAGGACGCTGGGTGATGAGGTAGCGACCCATCTCGTTCTGGAGCATCGCGCCGACGACTCGCACGTGACGACGGGTCATTTACTTCTCCTCGATTGGGGTCCCAAAGATGGAAGGCAGGGTGCGGCGGCGTAACACAGCCCCTGCCCGGCGCCAATGCGCAAGGCCCCTCCTGGCCAGGAGCGTGCGCATGGCCGGGACGCGTGGCCACCCCACCCGGCCCCGGCGTCCAGGGCAGCGGCGGGGGCGCGCGGGGGACATGGCGGCGGCCCGGACCCTGGGGGAAGCAGGCTGTTGGGGACTTCACGTCCCGCGGAGGCGCTTCCCGGCCGGGCCACCGTCCTTGTGGGGGGCGTGTGGGATTCAAGTGACGCGCGGGCCGGATGGCGCCATGCTCGGGGGATGACACAGAGTCGGAGAGAGCGGGCCGAGGCGCTTGGCGCCGCGCTGAAGGCAGCGCGGCAGCAGGCGGGGCTCTCCATGGAGGAGGTCGCCGAGCATCTGGAACTGGGCGTGGAAGTGCTGGCCCGCGTCGAGCGAGGGGTGATGGTCCCCACCATCCCCACGCTGAGCCGGCTGTGCGCCCTGATGAAGTTGGATCCGGACAGCCTGCCGGATTTGCCGGAGCTGAGTGACTGACGCGCCTGGCGGGCCCCTCCCCGGCCCGCCGGCGCGCCCCGCCCGCCGTTGTCAGCCCAGCCGCCCCACGAGGTGCGGCTTCCCCTCCTCCGACAGCACGCGGAACGCCACGCCCCCGGACTCGCGAGCCGTCTGGAACGTCACGCGCGACGGCAGGAGGAGGGGCTTCTTGAAGTCGCAGTCCAGGCGGAGCGGGTCCACGTGGGCCGCTTCGCCCAGCTCCGCCACGCAGCGCGCGAGCGTCCACATGCCGTGCGCGATGGCGCGCGGGAAGCCGAAGGGCTTCGCGGTGACGGCGGTGAGGTGGATGGGGTTGAAGTCGCCGGAGGCCCGGGCGTAGCGGCGCCCGGTGTCCGCGGGGATGCTCCAGGGCGCGGGGCGGCTGGACGCGAAGCGCATGTCCTCCGGCGGAGGAGCCTTGCGCGCCCCGTCCTTCTCCTTCCGGGCGGCGTGGCGGCGGAGCATGGTGCTGACGGCCTGCCAGAGCAGCTCGCCGGTCTCCTGGGATTCGATGCGCGTCTCGATATCGAACTCGTGGCCCGCGAGCACTTCACGCCGGGCTTCGAAGCGGCAGGCGACCGTGAGCGCGGCGGTGTCCGGGATGCGGCGGTGCTGCTGGATGCAGTTGCGCACGTGCACCATGCCCATCGCGGAGTACGGGAAGCCGGGCAGCCCCAGCAGTTGCATGTGCAGCGGTGTCGCCAGCACCTGCGGATATGTGAGCGGCAGGAAGCCATCGGTGTCGAAGCCACACGCGGTCCGGTAGCGCTCCAACAGCGCGGGCGACGCGCGGCAGCCATGGGCCCGCAGCGTCAGGGCGGGCAGCGAGGTGGCGCCCCGGGACTTCCCGAAGGGATTGGCCGCGCGCAGCAGCGTGGCTGGCATCGACGGGAGCGTGTGCAGGTCGAGGATGGGAGCGGACATGCGGCGGATTCTCCGACACCCGGTGCCGCCGCGCGCGGGATTTGTGCGGGAGGCTCCGCGTCAGCTTCTGAGCCCGTGCCTGCGCAGGAGCCGGTACAGGTAGACGCGGTCCATGTCCGCCGCGGCGGCGGCCTGGGACACCCTGCCTCCGTGCAGCTTGAGGAGCGCTTCGACGTAGTCGCGCTCGAAGGACTCCAGCGCGCGGCGGCGCGACTCCGCGTACGTCAACGTGGCGTCCACCGCGCGGGGCGCGACAGGGGGCATGCGGCTCGCGTCATCGGACACCGAGGGCGGCAGCGCGCTCTGGAAGACGAGGCAGCGCTCCAGGTGGTTGCGCAGCTCGCGCACGTTGCCCGGCCAGGGGGCGCGCTGGAGCCGCGCCAGGAAGTCCGGCGTGGTGAGCTTCTCAAGCTGGTCCGGCGTGGCGTCCAGCCCCGCGAGGATGCGCTCCACGATGAGCGGGATGTCCTCCGTGCGCTCACGCAGTGACGGCAGCGGGATGCCCACCACGGCGAGGCGGAAGAACAGATCCGCGCGGAAGCGGCCCGCCTCGACTTCCGCGCGCAGGTCGCGGTGCGTGGCCGCGATGACGCGCACGTTGACCGGCTGGTACGTGTTGGTGCCCAGGCGGCGGATCTCCCGGTTCTCCAGCACGCGCAGCAGCTTCGGCTGGAGCTCCGCGGGGAGCTCGCCGACCTCGTCGAGGAAGATGGTGCCTCCGTCGGCCTCCTCGAAGGCGCCCACGCGGCGCTGGATGGCGCCGGTGAACGCTCCCTTCTCGTGGCCGAACAGCTCGCTCTCCAGGAGGTTGGCGGGAAGCGCGCCGCAGTCCACGACGAGGAACGGCGCGTTCGCCCGGGCTCCGGCGCGGTGGATGGCTTGCGCCGCGCGGCTCTTGCCGGTGCCCGTCTCCCCTTCCAGCAGCACCGTGGCGTTGCATGCCGCCGCGCACGCCATGCGCTCGAAGCTGGCCCGCGCCGCGGCGGAGGTGGCGACCAGTTCGCCGAAGGTCGCCCGCTCCGGCACGGGCATCCGCACCGCTTCCGAGGGCCCTGGCTCCCCCTGAATCCGGAGCGCCCGCTGGGCCTCGTCGCGGTCCAACGGCTCGGGTGGCATCGACACGTCCCGCGCGTCGTGGCGCACGGGCGGATATGCCCCGGTGGAGTCTCCGCGTCCCCGGGCCCGGGATTGGCGAAACCGGACCCCGTCCACGTACGTCCCCGGACGTTCATCCGGAGCCCGTGCGCGCGCCCCCTTCTGCTCCGACTTCATCTCGCAGTGGAAACGCGGCACGGCGAACTTCTCGCTCGGTATGTTCATTGAGGAAACGGTCCCCCCCCGGAACCCGTGATGGATGGTGGCCCGCGCTCAGTAGGCGCGGAGGATCTTCAGGCGCCAGCCCTGCGGCCACAGCTCGTCGTAGCGCTCGCGGTAGCTACTGTAGTCCGAGTCATACCGCTGGGTCTCGCTCGCGGTGCTCGGGCGCCAGACCGCCGTGTAGAGCGTCTGCCCGTTCACGACGAAGGGCTCCAGCAGCTTCAGGCGCCAGCCCTGCGGCCACAGCGAGTCATACGTCGCGCGGTAGGACGCGTACGTGACGCCGTACACCTGCACCTCGCCCTCGGTGCTGGGGCGCCACACAGCCGTGTAGAACGTCTGACCGTTCACCACGTATGGCTGGAGCAGCTTCAGACGCCAGCCCTGCGGCCACAGCGAGTCGTACGTCGAGCGGTACGACGCATACGCGGCGCCATAGAGCTGGATCTCCCCTTCGGTGCTCGGGCGCCAGACGGCCGTGTAGTACGTCTGACCGTTCACCACGTACGGCTGGAGCAGCTTCAGGCGCCAGCCCTGCGGCCACAGCTCGTCATACTTCGCGCGGAAGGCGGTGTACGTGGCACCGTAGAGCTGGATCTCCCCCTCGGTGCTCGGGCGCCAGACGGCGTTGTAGAGCACCTGCGTCCCCACCACGTACGGCTGCAGCGTGTGCAACCGCCAGCCCTGCGACCAGAGCTGATCATACTTCTCGCGGTACTCCGCGTAGGTGCGGGCGTAGGCCTGGATCTCCGGCTGCGTGCCCGGCTCCCACACCGCGGTGAAGGTGCCCGGGAGGTTGGGGACGCCCACGTCCGTGTATTGGGTGATGCGGCAGGTGGAGGTGTTGGGCAGCGGCACCTCGTTGCGGCGCAGCGCGCACGCGCGGATGGCTGCCGCGGCGGCCGCGTTGTCCGCGTCGTAGTACGTGGCGCCCGGCGTCATCCAGATGGGCGACGCGGGCGAGTGCGGGTTCTTCGCCACCTCCGACGTCGCGGTGGCGCGGATGCCCAGGTCCAGCGCGACGCCGTCGTCGTAGCCCAGCTGGTTGTTGGTGCCCATGCGGTGGCAGCCCAGGCACACGTTGCCGGCGACCTCGACCTTGTAGGCCTTCCACGTCGCGAAGTCCGCGCCGATGAAGCGGTAGGGCTGGTCGTGGTTGAAGCCGTAGTCGCCCGCGCCCGGCAGCTTGTTCACGCCCGTCAGCTGCGTCAGGTATGGCGAGCGGATGATGGCCCCGTTGTCATGGCAGCGCACGCAGCGGATGGCCGCGGTGTCCGCGGGCGTCTTCCAGCTCCACGCGCCCGTGCCCTTGGAGGGCGCCTTCACGTCCGCGCCATAGAGCGTGCCCAGCGCCTGGTAGAAGCAGGTGGCACCGTTCTTCTTGTTCGTCTGGATGACGGCGATGTCGCCGTAGTAGTTCGCCGCGTTCCCCTGCTTGCGGCAGTGCGCGACGATGGACACGTCCGCCGTGTCCTTCAGCACCTGGAAGCGGCTGCCCGGATCGCACTGCTCGTTGAGCCGGTTGGGCCGGTCGCACTTGCCGTTGACGTGGTTCGTCGTGGGCACGAGCGTGCCCAGCTCGCAGTTGAAGTCCGGCACCGTCGCACCGATGGCCGCGTCGCACTTGGCCGCGTACTGCTCCAGCGTGTCCGACAACGCCGACGTCTGTTGGGCGAGGACGGGCTCGCCGGAGGACGACACGAGCCGGTGCTCGGCGTTCATTCCGGCGCCTTCACCACACGCCCCCAACGCGGCCGTGGCGGCCAGGCCCAGCAGGGCCCACGCCGCTCGCAACGAAGTCTTCATGACGAATGCCTCTCGCTTTCCTGGAGACACGGCGACGACGCGCGCGTGGAGGCATGCCATCCCGTCAGCCGACGGTTGGACCTGTGACCCGGGACCCCTCCCGGGAATGTTCCAGCACCCCTCATCCGCCTTTACGCCGGGGCTTCTGGATATTCCCGGACAATTCCCGGGGGCATTTCCGCGGGCTCAGCGCACGGTGACGTCCACCACGAAGCCGGCGGCGGCCTCTCCCTCGCGGGAGGCGTCGATGACGTCGGGGCGCTCGTCGCCCACCCACAGGCCCAGCACGTCGTACACCAGCCACTGCGCCAGGGGCCGGGACGCGCCCTGCGCGGCCTCGCGGGGCACGCCGGACAGGGCGCCCTGGGCCTCCATCAACGCACGGGCCAGGCGGGCCGGCATCACCCACAGCTCCGGACGCACGAAGGCGGGCACCAGGAAGAGGCAGAAGGCAGCCTCGGTGCGGGAGAGCAGCGCGTCCAGGCGCTCACGGCCCAGGCGGAACGTGGGCAACCACTGCCCTTCCCCACGCTGCTCCAGCTTCGCCACCTGCGCGCGGACGACGCGGCGGGTGCGCACGAATCCCTCGCGCTCCACCGACACGACGAAGGCGATGTCGGACGCGGCGTCCGGCGGAGCTTCAGGATGGCGGTGCACCGCCATGGCCAACGACAGCGGCGATGACACCAGCGAACCCAGGTCCGCCTGCGCGCGCTCCCATTCCGACCGCAGGCCGTCGAGCATCCCCGCGATCAGCGCCGGCGTCTCCTCGCGGAAGCGGCGCGGATGCTGCTGGGCGGTCTCCGCCTCCACGCGCCCCACCGCGCCCACCAGCAGGTCCTCCAGGTCGCGATCGCGCAGCCACGTGCGGCCGCCCACGTGCACCGAGCGCGTCGCGTGCAGGTGGCGCAGGGAGCCGGTCAGCGTCGCGGGCTCGGAGGGCTCGACGGGAGCAGCGCCCTGCCCCGCTCCGGCCTGGAGGAAGGACTGAAGCGCGCGTGCACGGAAGCGGGCCCGAGGCGACGGGTGCTCCAGCATGCGGCGCACCAGCCGCCGGTCCGTGGCCGTGCGCACCAGCGTCAGCGTGGCCAGCTCCGCCTCCGACGAGGCCTCGTCCGGCGCGCACCACAGGAGGAACTCGATGGCGGCCTTGCGAAGCACGGGCTTGTTGCCCATGCGCCGCGCGACCTCCGCGCGCCACGCGACGAGTCCGTCCAACCCGGGGCGCGCGGGCGTGCGGAAGCGCGGCCACATCTCCGCGCACTCCTCCGCCAGCCACACCAGATGCATGAAGCCGGACAGCGACTCCAGCTTCGCGCGAGCCCGGGTGCGCCGCTCGAACGCCTCCGGCACGCCGCGCCGCACGGAGGCGCGGAACAGGCGCTCCTCCAGCCACAGCAGCGTGAGCGCCAGCGCGGGCTCGCTCTTGCGCATCGTGCCCTGGCAGTGGTCGAGCACGAAGCGCGCGTGGCCCAGGTCCGCGGCCGTCTCGAAGTCGCTCTGCACGAGCGCGCCCAGGGCGCCGCGCAGCCCGTCCACCGGGGGCGCGTCGAAGAGCGTGAGCAGGTCGCAGAGGTTCTCCACCACCGCGGGCGGTCCACCCACCTCCACGGTGCGCGCCAGCAGGAGCCCCGCGCGCGAGCACCAGTCCGGCTCCTTGCGCCCGTTGGGGTAGCACGCGAGGAAGCCGCGCATGCCGCTGCGGCCATCCGGCGACGTGGCCAGCGCGAAGAGGCGCTCGCCCAGCACTTCACTGGCTTCACGCCATGGAATGCGGGCCGCGCGCGTGCGGATGAAGTCGGTGAGCTTGTCGCGGCCACCGTCGCGCGTGTCGGGGAGCAGCGAGCGCAGCTGCTCCAGGAGGTCCACCGACTTCGCGCCCGTGCCCATGACGTACTTGAGGTCCACCTCCACCGCGTCCTGGAAGCGCAGCGCGCGGCCGTCGTAGGTGCAGGGCACCTCGCGCACCAGCGTCGACAGCGCCTCCGGGTGGCGCTTGAGGAAGCGCGTGAGCACCGTGGAGATGGTGACGGTGGACTCACGATGGATGCGGTCGGCGTTCTCCGGGTCCCCCGCTTCCCGGAGCGCCGTCACCGCGGCGTCCCGTCGCGCGAGCAACTGCTTCAAGAGCCCCAGGCGCGGCTCTTCATACGGCCAGAGCAGCTCGCTGAGGGTGGACAGCAGGAAGAGGAGCTCGGACGGTGTGCGCTCACCCGGGGACAGCCGTTCCCACGCGGCGGCCTGGGCGCGTGTGCGCTCCTCCAGCGAAGCGCCGCGCACCCAGCGGGCGAAGTCCTCGCGCCACTCCGCGCTCGACGCCGCGGCCTCTCGCGGCGCCGTGGCGGCGACGCGAGCGTGGAGCGCCAGGAGCGGCTCTGGCCAGGAGGGTTCAACCGACGGCTGCATGGGACCTCGAGAGGCTCACGCGAATGGCACGTGGGCGCAAGCCCCCCATGCCCTGGAGCATGGGAGCGGAGCCCATCGCCTGGGACCACACGAGGCTCACCCGGCCCTCGGGGCGCTGGCGGGCACCAGGGCGGTGGCCTCGGGACTGGGGGCCACGGTGATGATCACGGACTTCGACGTGGGCGTGCGGCTCTTGTCCGCGAAGCTGTCCACCGGCACCAGCACGTTCGCTTCCGGGAAGTAGGTGGCCGCGCACTGGCGCGGGATGTTGTACGGCACCACCAGGAACTCGCGCGCCACCCGCGTCTCACCCTGGAAGTGGCTGGTGATGTCCACCTTCTGCCCCGCCGTCAGCCCGCGCGCCTGGATGTCCTCCGGGTGCAGGAACACCACGCGCCGCCCCTGGCGGATGCCCCGGTAGCGGTCGTCCAGCCCGTACACGGTGGTGTTGTACTGATCATGCGAGCGCAGCGTCATCATCATCAACTGCCCGGGCTCCAGCCGGTGGCGCGGCATCTCGTGCACCGTGAAGTGCGCCTTGCCGTCCTTCGTCGTGAAGCGGCCCTCGCGCGGGCCGTTGGGCAGCGCGAACCCGCCGGGCTGGTGCACGCGGCGGTTGAAGTCCTCGAAGCCCGGGATGCAGCGTTGGATCAGCTCGCGCACCCGGTCGTAGTCCTCCACCAGCGTCAGCCACGGCACCTTCGAGCGCGCCCCCAACACCGCCTGCGCCAGCCGGGCCACGATGACGGGCTCGCTGAGCAGGTGCTCGGACGCGGGGGCCACGGCGCCGCGCGACGCGTGCACCATCCCCATCGAGTCCTCCACCGTGACGAACTGCCGCCCCGCGGCCTGCACGTCGTGCTCCGTGCGCCCCAGGCACGGGAGGATCAGCGCGCGCCGTCCATGCACCAGGTGCGCGCGGTTGAGCTTCGTGGACACGTGGACCGTGAGCCGCGCACGGCGGAGCGCCCGCGCGGTGAGCTCCGTGTCCGGCGTCGCCGACAGGAAGTTGCCGCCCATGGCGAAGAGCACCTTCACGCGCCCGTCGTGCATCGCCTGGATCGTGCCCACCGTGTCCAGGCCGGTGTGGCGCGGCGGCGCGAAGCCGAACTCCCGCGCCAGCGCGTCCATGAACTCCGGCCTCGCGTGCTCCCAGACGCCCATGGTGCGGTCGCCCTGCACGTTGCTGTGACCGCGCACCGGGCACACGCCCGCGCCCCGCTTGCCGATGCTTCCGCGCAGGAGCGTGAGGTTCACGATCTCCTGGATGTTGCCCACCGCGTTCTTGTGCTGCGTGAGCCCCATGGCCCAGCAGAAGATGGTGCGCTCGGAGCGCGCGAGGATGTCCGCCGCCGCTTCAAGCTGATCGCGCGGCACCCCGCTCTGCTCCACCACGTCGTCCCACGACACCGTGGCCAGGTGCGCCGCGTACGCGTCGAAGCCCGTCGTCTTGCCCTCGACGAAGGCCCGGTCCACCACCGTGCCGGGCGCCCTCGCCTCGCGGTCCAGCAGCGCCTTGCCCAGCCCCTGCAGGAGCGCCACGTCGCCGTTGATGCGCACCTGGAGGAACAGCTTGTTGAGCGCCGTGCCCGGGCCGAACAGGTGCAGCACCTCCTGCGGGTGCTTGAAGCGGTTGAGCCCCGTCTCCGGCAGCGGGTTGACGCTGACGATCTCACACCCCCTGCGAGCGGCGGCCTGGAGCGCCGTCAGCATGCGCGGGTGGTTGGTGCCCGGGTTCTGCCCGATGACGAAGATGGCCTGCGCGTGGTCGAAGTCCTCCAGCGTCACCGTGCCCTTGCCGATGCCGATTGTCTCCGACAGGCCCGTGCCGCTGGACTCGTGGCACATGTTCGAGCAGTCCGGCAGGTTGTTGGTGCCGAACTGCCGCACGAACAGCTGGTAGAGGAACGCGGCCTCGTTGCTCGTGCGGCCGGACGTGTAGAAGGCCGCCTCGTCCGGAGAGCCCAGCGCGTTCAGCTCCTCCGCCACCAGCGCGAAGGCGTCATCCCAGGAGAGGGGCGCGTAGTGCGTCGCGCCCTCGCGCAGCACCATGGGGTGCGTGAGCCGCCCCGCCTTGCCCAGCCACAGGTCGGACTGCTCCGCGAGCCGCGCCACGCTCCACTCACGGAAGAACTCCGGCGTCACGCGCTCGCGCGTGCCCTCCTCCGCCACCGCCTTCGCGCCGTTCTCGCAGTACTCCTGCACGGAGCGGTGCGCCGGGTCCGGCCACGCACACCCCGGACAGTCGAAGCCGTCGTCCTGGTTGATCTTCCAGATGAGCTTGCCGCCGCGAAACGGGCCCGCCTCCCCCAGCACGTGCTTGAGCGCGCTCAGCACCGCGGGCACGCCGCCCGCCACCGTCTTCACCGGCCCCACGTCCGGAGCCCGGGGCTCCAACGGAGGCTGCGCCGCCGGCACCGCCAACGCGTTCCCCGTCCCGTCCTGTCCCTGATCCATGTCCCACCTCTGCGCGGCGCGACTCTAGCGCGCCCGCGTCCTCCCGGCAGGCGGTGGGTGCCGAGCAACACCAGGAAAGCCACGATTTCAAGCCTCTCTTGAATCATGCACCATGGATTTCACGCGGAGTCCCCCGAACGCTCCGCGTCCACCCACAGCAGGAGGCCCCCCCATGAAGACCATCCGTTCCGCCGTCGTCGCCGCGCTGTTGCTGTCAGTCCCCGCCCTGGCCGCCCCTGCGGTCCACAGCATCTGGTCCAACCGCGGCCTCTTCGTCTCCGACAACACCGGCACCTACCCGGTGACGAGCGCCAACGCCGTCGTCGCCTGGAACCAGAGCACCAACACCGCGTTCGTGAACTTCCACGGGTTCGCGGGCGGCAACGAGTACGACTTCGAGCTGGTGGGTTCGCCCGCCATCGCGACCAGCGTGGACGACATCAGCGGCATCTGGAACATCCGCCGCAACGGCGCCTTCATCTGCACCGGCTGCTCGGGCACCGCGTACGGCCTGAACCAGCCCGCGGGCGCCAGCAACTACTTCAAGTTCTACGACTCCACCAACGTGTTCCACTTCAGCGCCTTCCTCGACGCGCGCAAGGACTACTGACGCACGGCGTCCAAGCGGCTCCTGGAGAACACCCGGGGCTGCACGCCAGGCCCCCGCGGCCCCGGGGGTTCGGTTAGGGTGCCCGTCACCAAGCGCCGCTTCCTGGCGCCCTCTTTCCAGGAGTCTTCCGCATGTCCCGCATCATCCGCGCCTCTCGCGGCACCACCCTCTCCTGCAAGGGCTGGGTGCAGGAGGCCGCGCTCCGGATGCTGATGAACAACCTCGACCCGGAGGTGGCCGAGCAGCCCGGTGACCTGGTCGTCTACGGCGGCACCGGCAAGGCCGCCCGGGACTGGCCGTCGTTCGACCGCATCGTCTCAAGCCTCCAGAGCCTCACCGACGAGGAGACGCTGCTCGTCCAGTCCGGCAAGCCCGTGGGCATCCTGCGCACGCACCCGGACGCGCCGCGCGTGCTCATCGCCAACTCCAACCTCGTGGGCCACTGGGCCAACTGGGAGCACTTCCACGAACTGGAGAAGAAGGGCCTGATGATGTACGGCCAGATGACGGCCGGCTCGTGGATCTACATCGGCACGCAGGGCATCCTGCAGGGCACCTACGAGACCTTCGCCGCCGCGGGCCGCCACCACTTCGGCAGCGACGACCTGTCCGGCCGGCTCATCCTCTCCGGCGGCCTGGGCGGCATGGGCGGCGCGCAGCCCCTGGCCGCGACCATGAACAACGCCGTGTTCCTGGGCGTGGAGATTGATCCGCACCGCGCCCAGCGCCGCGTGGAGACCCGCTACCTGGACGTGGTGGCCAAGGACCTCGATGAGGCGCTGGCGCTCGCGAAGGACGCGCAACAGAAGCGCGTGGGCCGCTCCATCGCCATCATCGGCAACGCGGCGTCGGTGTTCCGGGAGCTGTACAAGCGCGGCATCAAGCCGGACCTCGTGACGGACCAGACGAGCGCGCATGATCCGCTCAACGGCTACATCCCCACGGACCTGTCGCTGGAGGCCGCCGCGGAGCTGCGCAAGCGCGACCCGGAGGGCTACGTGAAGCGCGCCCGCGAGTCGATGATCATGCACGTGCAGGCCATGAATGACTTCCAGGCCGCCGGCAGCCACGTCTTCGACTACGGCAACAACCTGCGCGGCCAGGCGAAGGTGGGCGGCATGCAGAACGCCTTCGAGTTCCCCGGCTTCGTGCCCGCGTACATCCGCCCGCTGTTCTGCGAGGGCCTGGGGCCCTTCCGCTGGGTGGCGCTGTCCGGAGACCCGGAGGACATCCGCCGCACGGACCGCGCGGTGCGCGAGCTGTTCCCCCAGAAGGCGTCGCTCAACCGCTGGCTGGACATGGCCCAGGAGCGCGTGGCGTTCCAGGGCCTGCCCGCGCGCATCTGCTGGCTGGGCTACGGCGAGCGCGCCAAGGCGGGCCTCGCCTTCAACGAGCTGGTCCGCAAGGGCGAGGTGAAGGCGCCCATCGTGATTGGCCGCGACCACCTGGACTGCGGCAGCGTCGCGTCTCCCAACCGTGAGACGGAGGCCATGAAGGACGGCTCGGACGCGGTGGCGGACTGGCCCATCCTCAACGCGCTGGTGAACGCGGTGAACGGCGCGTCGTGGGTGTCGTTCCACCACGGCGGCGGCGTGGGCATGGGCTACTCGCTGCACGCGGGCCAGGTCATCGTCGCGGACGGCACGCCGGAGGCCGCGCGCCGCATCGAGCGCGTGCTCACGTCCGACCCCGGCATGGGCGTGCTGCGCCACGCGGACGCGGGCTACCCGGAGGCCATCGACGTGGCGAAGGAGCGGGGCGTGCGCATCCCCGGCCTCACCGCCTAGAGTGCGCCGGATGCCACGACGCGTCCGACCCTTCGTGATGACCGCGGTGATGGGGGTGCTCGCGGGCTGCACGCCCACCACCGCCGGGCCCATGGTGATGCGCCTGGGCCCGGGCCTGCCCCAGGAGAACTTCTTCCAGCTGGGCGTGCGCACCGGCCCCCGCCTCAACGCCCCGCAGCTGTCGGCGCGCGGCGAGAACGGCACCTTCCAGGGCGACGCGAAGCCCTTCAACAACGAGCAGTGGGGCATCGACCTCGACGGCTCGGTGACGGTGCCCGTGAGCGACCGGCTGTCGTGGCACCTCGGCCTGCAGGGCGAACTCGTCGGCCTGCCGGCGCCCGGCTACGGCGTCTACTCGGGCGTTTCGTACTACATCGGGTCGGGGCGGCTGGGACTGGCCCCGGCCCTCTCCCTGCGCGGCGCGTCCGACTTCGGCCTGGGCGACAGGGACAGCACGAGCAGCCTGTTCGGCGCGGAGGCCACCTGCGCCTTCACCGTGCAGCCGGAGCCCGGCATGTCGCTGGGCCTGGTGCCGTTCATCAGCGTGCAGCAGTCGCTGGTGAACCCCGGCTCGCAGGTGACGACCTACTTCTACGGCGCCGTGGTGGCGGCGCAGATCAAGTTCGGCGAGAGCCGCACGAAGCTGGAGCTGTCCGGCGGCTTCGGCCGGGCGCACTCGGGTGCCACGAGCTGGAACGCGCCCGTGATGGGCGCACGCGGAGGACGCTGAAGATGGAAGCCCTGGACCTGTGGGTGCGCAACACCTCCGAGGTGCTCACCGTGGAGGGCACCCACCGGGAGCCCGCGGAAGAGGCCCTCACCCCGCGCCCGGGCGCCGGCATTGGCGTGAAGGACGGCCGCGTGGCCTACGTGGGCCCGGAGTCCGGCCTGCCCGAAGGCGCGCTCACGGACGCGACGGAGATTCTCGACGCCGAGGGCGGCTTCGTGGGCCCGGGCTTCGTGGATCCGCACACGCACCTCGTCTTCGCGGGCGAGCGCTCCCGTGAGTTCGATCTGCGCAACCAGGGCGCCACGTATCTCGAGATCGCCAGGGCCGGCGGCGGCATCGTCAACACGGTGAGCGCCACGCGCGCCGCGAGCGAGGAGGAGCTGGCACGGCTCGCCCTGCCCCGCCTGGAGCGGCTGCTCGCGCAGGGCGTGACGACCGCCGAGGTGAAGAGCGGCTACGGCCTGTCGCTGGCGGACGAGCTCAAGATGCTGCGCACGGTGCGCCGGCTGGGCGGGATGTCGCCGCTGGAGCTCGTGCCCACGCTGCTGTGCGCGCACGCGGTGCCCGCCGAATACAAGGACCGCCGCGCCGAGTACCTGGACCTCTGCATCAACGAGATCCTCCCCGCCGTCGCGCGCGAGGGCCTGGCGCGCTTCTGCGACGTCTTCACGGAGGACAGCGCCTTCACCGTGGACGAGTCACGCCGGCTGCTCACCGCCGCGAAGGCGCTGGGACTCACGCCGCGGCTCCACGCGGATCAGCTCACCGCGTGCGGTGCGTCCGCCCTGGCCGCGGAGGTGGGCGCCGCCAGCGCGGACCACCTGGAGCAGGTGACGGACGAGGGCATCCGCGCGCTCGCCGCCGCGAACGTCACCGCCGTGCTCGTGCCCACCTCCACCCTCTTCCTGCGCATGCGCCCCTACGCGCCCGGCCGGAAGCTGCGCGATGCGGGCGTCAATATTGCTTTGGGTTCAAACGTGAATCCGGGCTCCTCCATGACGGAGAACCTGGCGTTGGTGCTGGGGCTCGCCTGCCTGGAGAACGGCCTGTCGGCCGCGGAGGCCTACTGGGCCGCCACGCGAGGCGCCGCGCAATGCTTGGGGTTGCAACGGCAGGGACGTCTGGCCGTGGGTGACGCAGGCGACCTGGTGCTGTTCGCCTGTAGCAGCTACCGGCACCTGCCTTATCATCTGGGTGTCAGTCACGCGCGAGTGGTGGTGAAGGGTGGACGTGTGGTGTTTCGCGCGCGAATGAATCACTGCCCCTGAGTGGGTGCCGCTGAACAGCTGGCATCAGACAAGGGGGCAAGAGGAACTTCCGTCGTGGGCCGGCCGTTGTAGAGATCAGCTGCCACCATGTGCCGATTATTTGGTTTCAGGAGTGCTGTTCCCGCTGCTGTCCACACCGCCCTGGTCACGGAGAGGAATTCCCTCCTCATCCAGTCGCGTGAGCACAAGGACGGCTGGGGTATCGCTTCATACGGAGTGGATGCCTCGCCGCTCGTCGCACATGGCGTGGGTCCCGCGCACAGCGACCCCGACTTCGAGCGTGTATCGAGCCAGGTCTCCGCGCGGACCGTCGTGGCGCACATCCGCCTGGCGAGCGTGGGGGCGGTGGAGCTGCGCAACTCCCACCCGTTCCACTACGGCCGCTGGTCCTTCGTGCACAACGGCACGCTGCGCGAGTTCGCGAAGCACAAGGCCGCCGTGGAAGCGCTCATCCACCCGGAGCTGCGCGTCAACATCAAGGGCACCACGGACAGCGAGCGCTGCTTCTATTTGTTCCTGTCGCGGCTGTCGGCGCGCGGGCCACTCGACGGCACGGTGAGCGTGGAGGCGCTGGCGCAGGCGCTCTCGGAGACGATGACGCTGGTGTCCACGCTGACGGACGTGCCGGGAAGCCGCGAGCCGAAGGACCGCTCCGCGATGAACTTCCTCGTCACGGACGGCGAGGCGATGGTGGCCACGCGCCGCAACCGCACGCTCTTCATCTCCTCCGGCATCAGCGGCTGCCCGGAAGCGCTGCGCGGACAGAGCACGCGCGTGCCGCTGCAGCAGTTCCTCGTCGCCAGCGAGTCGCTGTGCGGCGGGCCGCACTGGGTGCCCGTGGATGAAGAGGACGTGGTGGGCGTGGACTCGCGGCTCGTGTTCCACCGCTGGAAGGTGCAGACGCTGGCGGACGGCGTGCTGAACCCGCGGCAGGCAGCGCATCACGCCGCGGGCTGAGGGCTCAGCCCAGCCACGCGTCGAGCAAGGCAGCGGGACGCGCGCCGAAGGCCTCCACGTCGAGGCTCCGCGCGTCCTCACCCTCATGGCGGAGCGTGACGCGCAGGAAGTCGCGTGGCGCGGCCTGGGGGATGCGGTCCAGCCACTCCACCAGCATCGCGTGGTCGCCGCCCACCAGGTCCAGGAGCCCGGTGGCGTACAGCTCGTCGTAGTCCGTCAGGCGGTACAGGTCCGCGTGGTACAGCGGGATGCGGCCCGCATATGGGTACACGATGGCGAACGTGGGGCTGGCCACCTCGGACTGCGCGACGCCCGCCCCTTCCGCCACGCCGCGAACCAGGTGCGTCTTGCCCGCGCCCAGGTCGCCAATCAGCCCCACGAAGTCCCCCGGCTGGAGCAGCTGCCCCAGCTTCACGCCCAGCCGGTGCGTCTCCTCCGGAGACGGAGACACGAGCCGCCGCGAGCGCGTGGGCTGCTGCTCCGCGCCGCTCACCGCTCCCACCGCGTCCAGACGTGGCCCAGGCCCGGCAGCAGGTCCGTGGCGATGAGCCCCATCAGCCCGCGCTGCCGGGCCATCAGGTCGCCCGCGAGCCCGTGCGCGTAGACGGCCGTCCACGCGGCCTTGGGCAGCGGGATGCCCTGCGCGAGCAGCGCGCCGCACACGCCCGACAGCACGTCACCCGTGCCGCCGGTGGCCATGCCCGCGTTGCCCGTGGGGTTGATGAACACGCGCCCGCCCGCCTCCGCGATGAGCGTGCGCGAGCCCTTGAGCACCACCGTCACGTTGAGCGACGTGGCGAGGTTGAGCGCCACGCCCACGCGGTGCGCCTGCACGTCCTTCGTCGTCCGGCCCCACAGCCGCGCCATCTCTCCAGGGTGCGGCGTGAGCAGCACGGGCCCCCTGGCCTGCCGCAGCACCTTGAGGTCCTCCGCGACGGCGTTGAGCGCGTCCGCGTCCAGCACCGCGGGCACCTCCACCGCGGCCAGCAGGTCGCCAATCAGCGCGCCCGTCTCCGGCCCTCGGGGGATGCCCGGCCCCATCACCAGCGCGTCCTTGCCCTCCAGCGCGGACTTGAGGGCCTCCAGGTCGCCCTTCCCCAGCGGGCCCTCACCGGGCAGCGGAATGCCCATGATCTCCGGTGAGTGCGCCATCACCCACGTCAGCGCCTCCGGACGCGTTGCCACCGTGACGAGCCCCGCTCCGCTGCGCAGCGCGGCCAGGGCGACCATCGCCGCGGCGCCCGTCTTGCCCGGGCTGCCCGCCACCACCAGCACATGGCCGTAGGTGCCCTTGTGCGAATCCGCGCGGCGCTTGGGCAGGGCCTCGCGGGCATCCTTCTCCTCCACGCGGAACAGCTCCGCGCCGGACACCGCGCGCGAGGACTCGCCCCCCAGCCCGATATCCACCCGCCGCACGTCGCCGCACAGCGACGCGCCGGGCTCCAGCTCATGCGCGGGCTTCACGAAGCCGAAGGCCACCGTGACGTCCGCCTCCACGCACGGAGAGAAGGGCTCCGCCGTGTCGCTCTGGAGGCCGGACGGCACGTCCGCGGCCACCACCTTCGCCCCCGCGCGCCGCCACCGCGCCACGGTGCCAATGGCATCCGCGAACGCCCCCTCCGGCGCGCGCTTCAGGCCCGTGCCGAAGAGGGCATCCACCACCACGTCGCCCGGGCCCGCCTCCGGCAGCGCCTCGAAGGCGCGGGGCGACTCACCGAAGCCCTCCAGCGCCTGGAGGTTGCGCTTCGCCTCCGGGGTGAGCTTGCCGGTGTCCCCCACCAGCGCCACCACCACCCGAGCCCCGCCCTCCAACAGGAAGCGCGCGGCGACCAGGCCATCCCCGCCGTTGTTGCCGGGGCCGCAGAGCACCGTGAAGCGCCCGCCCGGGCCCGCGACGCTCCGGGCGGCCTCCGCGAGCGCGCGGCCCGCGTTCTCCATCAACAACCCGGACGGCATCCCGTGCTGGTCCTGGGCGGCCTTCTCGGCCTCTCGCATCTGGTTGGCGGTGAGCACGCGCTGCATGGGTTCCACCCTCCCTACTTCGTCTGGAGCACCACCGTGGCCGCGGCCACGCCGGCATCATGGGTGAGCGCGAGCATCGCGTCCCACCCCCGCGCTTCCATCACCTCACGGGCCACGCCGGAGAGCACGAAGCGCGGCGGACCGCCCTCGCGCACCACCTCCATGTCCCGCCACTTCACGCCCGGAGGCACGCCCATCGCCTTCACCAGCGCCTCCTTCGCCGCGAACCTCGCCGCGTACGCGCTGGCCGCGTCGTGGCGGGGGGCGCAGTACGCCCGCTCGCCGTCCGTGTACACGCGCTTCAGGAACGCCTCCGCGCGCGGACCTTCGAGGATGCGCTGGATGCGCTCGATGGAGCAGAGGTCCAACCCCAGTCCGACGATGGGCATACGGGCCTCGTCGCCTCATCCCGGGTCGCGCATCAGCTCGAGCATCTCGCGCACCGCGCGCTCGAAGCCCACCAGCACCGCGCGCGCCACGATGGAGTGACCGATGTTCAGCTCGTCGATCTCCTGGATGCGCGCGATGGCCTGCACGTTGTCGTAGTTGAGCCCGTGGCCCGCGGCCACGCCCATGCCCAGCTTGGCGCTCGCCTTGGCCGCGTCCACGATCCGCGCCAGCTCCCGCGCGCGCTCCTTCTCGTTGCGCGCCTCGCAGTAGCGGCCCGTGTGCAGCTCGATGCGGTCCGCGTTCACCTTGTGCGCCGCGCGCACCTGGTCCAGGTCCGGATCGATGAACAGCGAGACCGAAATCTCCCCGTCCTTGAGGTTCTTGATGATCTTCGCGATGGACTCGCGCTGGCCGGCGACCTCCAGGCCGCCCTCGGTGGTGAGCTCCTCGCGCCGCTCGGGGACGAGCGTCACCACGTCCGGCTTGTACTCGTAGGCGATCTTCACCATCTCCGCGGTGGCGGCCATCTCCAGGTTCAGGAGCGTCTGCACCGTCTCGCGGAGGATGCGCAGGTCCCGGTCCTGGATGTGGCGCCGGTCCTCGCGCAGGTGGATGGTGATCTGCCGGGCACCGGCCAGCTCCGCCATCGCCGCGGCCGTCACCGGATCCGGATACACGGTGCGCCGCGCCTGCCGCAGCGTCGCCACGTGATCCACGTTGACACCCAGTCGCTGTCCCATCGTCCCGCTCCTTGCGCTGGCGCGGTGCGGGATTGTCCAAAGGCCCGGGCCCGCGCCGGCCCCTCTATTCGTGGCCGGCGTCCGGAAGTCAACCGCTGTCGCTAGCCGTTGAGCGCCTTGGAGAGCGCCTCGACGATTTCGCGGGCGTACGCCTCGTTGCGCGCCGCGTCCTCGCCTTCAATCAGGACGCGGGCCTTGGGCTCCGTCCCGGAGAAGCGCACCAGCACCCGGCCGTTGCTGCCCAGCTTCTGCTCCACGCTCTTGATGGCCTTCATCACCGTGGGCAGCTCACCCAGCTCGCGCTTGTGCTTCACCACGACGTTGAGCAGCGTCTGCGGGACCGGCTGGAAGATGGAGGCCAGCTCCGACAGCGGCTTCTGCTGGCGGCACATCACGGCCAGCAGCTGCAGCGCCGCGAGCGTGCCGTCGCCCGTGGTGGTGTGGTTCAGGAAGATGAGGTGGCCGCTCTGCTCGCCGCCCAGGTTGTAGCCGTTGCGGCGCATCTCATCCACGACGTGCCGGTCGCCCACGCGCGTGCGGGCCACCTTCACGCCCCACTGCGACACCGCGCGCTCCAGGCCGATGTTGCTCATCACCGTAGCGACGAGCGTCTTCTTCTTCAGCTCCTTGCGCGCGACGAGTTCCCCCGTGCAGATGGCCATGATGGCATCGCCGTCCACGACGCTGCCCTTCTCGTCCACCACGATGAGGCGGTCCGCGTCGCCATCGAGCGCGATGCCCAGGTTGGCGCCGTGCTTCACCACCGCCTTGGCCAGGCCCTCCGGGTGGAGCGCGCCGCACTTGTGGTTGATGTTCTTGCCGTCCGGGGACACGCCCAGCGCGATGACCTTCGCGCCCAGCTCCTCCAGCACCGCGGGCGCCGTGCGGTACGCCGCGCCGTTGGCGCAGTCCACCACGATGGTCATCCCCTCCAGCGTCAGCTCGCGGGGGAAGGTGGCCTTCAGGTAGACGATGTAGCGGCCGCGCGCGTCGTCCAGGCGGATGGCCCTGCCAATCTTGGTCGCCGTGGGGCGGATGTTGTCGATCTCTCCGCTGGAGACCAGCTCTTCAATCTTCGCCTCGGTCTCGTCCGGCAGCTTGAAGCCGTCGCGCCAGAAGAACTTGATGCCGTTGTCCTGGTACGGGTTGTGGGACGCGGAGATGACGGCGCCCGCGTCCGCGCGCATGGACGTGGTGAGGTTGGAGATGCCCGGCGTGGGCAGCGGGCCCACCTGCTCCACGTCGACGCCCATGGAGATGAGGCCGGCGGCCAGGGCCTGCTCCAGCATGTAGCCGGAGAGGCGCGTGTCCTTGCCCACGATGACGCGGTGGCGGTGCGGACCGTTGCGGATGAGGTACGCCAGGGCGCGGCCCAGCTTCATCGCGACCTCGGCCGTCATCGGATAGACGTTGGCCACGCCACGGACGCCGTCCGTGCCGAACAGCCGCTCCGTCTTCTGCGCTTCCTTCGGGGGCATGTCCATCCTGTACGCCATGTGTGCCGCTCCACCTTTCCCATTGCCGGAAGGGCTCCGGCCACTCACGTCCGGGGGCTTATACCCCGTCCGGCACGTGGGCCCGAAGCTAGGGATGGGGTGCCCCCCAGGCAAGCACCCGGGCATCCGGAACCGCCCCGGATGCGACGCCAGGATTTGCCCCCGTCAGCCGCCGTACAGGTCTCCGCCCCCCCGGGCCCGGCGGATGGCGTCCACCACGGCCAGCGCGTCCCGCGCCTCGCCCACGTCGTGCACCCGGACCACGTCCGCGCCGCCCAGGATGGCCAGGGCCGACACGGAGCCCAGGGTGGCCGGCAGGCGCTCCTGGGGGCCCTTGCCGCCCGTCAGCTTCCCGAGGAACGACTTGCGGCTGGTGCCCACCAGCAGCGGCTGTCCCAGCCCGCGCAGCTCCTCCAGGCGGCGCAGGAGGAAGAGGTTGTGCTCCAGCGTCTTGCCGAACCCGATGCCTGGATCCAGCAGGATGCGCTCGCGCGGGATGCCGGCCTCGGTGGCCTGGAACATCCCCTCCTCCAGGTAGTCCATCACCTCGCCCACCACGTCGCCGTAGCGGGGGGCCTCCTGCATGGTCCTCGGCGTCCCCTGGGTGTGCATCAGACAACACGCGGCGCCCGCGGCGGCCACCACGCCGGGCAGCGCCAGGTCCGAGTGGAACCCGGTGACGTCGTTGATGAGGTGCGCGCCGGCCTTGAGCACCTCCCTGGCCACCGCCGCCTTCGTGGTGTCCACGGAGATGGGCACGGTGGAGCGGCGCTTGATGCCCTCCACGACCTTGAGGATGCGCGACAGCTCCTCGTCCGCGGACACCGGCAGCGAGCCCGGCCGGGTGGACTCCCCGCCCACGTCGACGATGTCCGCGCCCGCGTCCACCAGCTTCAGCGCGTGCGCCACGGCGCTGTCCGCGTCCGGGAGGCTTCCGCCGTCGGAGAAGCTGTCCGGCGTGACGTTCACCACGCCCATGAGGTACGTGCGCGTGCCCCACTCGAACCGGCGTCCGCTCAGGGCCAGCACCGGCAGGGCCTGCGGGGACAGCGCCTCCTCCAGCGCCCGCGCCAGGCCGTCCGTGCGCGGCGACTTGCGGGCGAGCGAAATCAGCCGGTCGAACTGCTGGCGGCTGCCGGACAGGAGCACCTCACCGGGATGATCCACGTGCCCACCCGCCGTCCAGGTGGGCAGCTTCTCCCGCTCGCGCGAGCCGTGCGGCGGCACCAGCTCCTCCTCGTACGAGGGGCGGCCCCCGGTGACGAGCACGTGCGCGTGGCCCAGCTCGCGCGTCAGGTGCTCGCGGGTGCGGGGGGACAGGTTCAGACGGCGCAGGATGAGCGACAGGTCGTCAGGACGGTCTCGCGAGATGAGGCGGGCACGCAGCACGTTCAGGTCCCCTGCGGAAAGGCATGGGGGCGGCGGCGAACCCCAGGTCGACGGCCCCATCCCCCTGGATAGCAGGACGCGCGGAACACGGAAAAGGGCCCGATGCGCCCTGGTGGCACCCGAAGGGTGAAGCGCCGAGGGATGCGGGGGAAGCCGGAGCCCCCGGAGTGGCGCACGGCCTTCACTCCACGCGTAAGCCGTCCGGCCTTCCAGTCAGGCGGCGCAAACACAAGCGAAAAGGCCCTCCCCGGTTCGCGGGAAGGGCCTTCGTCACTTCAGGGGGGAGACCTCGAGAGGCTCTACGCCTTCTTCGGCTCCATGTTGGGCAGGCCCTCGAGCGCGTCGAGGATCTTCCGCTTGTCCTTCTTCTCCGTCGGCTTCGGCGTGGAGCTGATGCGCGGCGCCGGGCGCTCGCGGGTGAGCTGGCCCCCCTGGAGGATGATGTTCACGTCCTCCGCGTCGAGCGTCTCGTACTCCACCAGGGCGTCGGACACGCGCTGGAGCACGTCCAGCTTGTCCGTGAGCAGCTGCTTGCCCAGGTTGTAGCAGCCCACCACGATGCTGCGGACCTCCGCGTCGATCTGCCGCGCGGTGTCCTCGGAGTAGTCCTTGGACGCGTTGAAGTCGCGGCCCAGGAAGACCTCACCGTCGCTCTTGCCGAACGCCAGCGGGCCCATCTTCTCGCTCATGCCCCAGCGGCACACCATGGCGCGCGCCGTCTCGGTCGCCCGCTCGATGTCGTTCGCCGCGCCGCTGCTCATCTCGTTGAACATGAGCTCTTCGGCGATGCGGCCACCCATGGCCATGGTGATCTGGTCGAGGATCTGCTTGCGGTAGCCGTTCACCTTGTCCTCGGTGGGCAGGCTCCAGGTGACGCCCAGGGCCTGACCGCGCGGGATGATGGTGACCTTGTGCAGGGGGTCGCAGCCGGGCAGCAGCTTGGCGAGGAGCGCGTGGCCGGCCTCGTGGACGGCCGTGTTCCGCTTCTCCTTGTCGGTCATGATCATGGACCGGCGCTCCGGCCCCATGAAGACCTTGTCCTTCGCCTGCTCGAAGTCCGCCAGGTCCACGCGCTCCTTGTTCTGACGCGCGGCCATCAGCGCCGACTCGTTGACCAGGTTCTCCAGGTCCGCGCCCGTCATGCCGGGCGTACCGCGGGCGATGACCTCCAGCTCCACCTCCGGGGCCAGTGGCACGCGGCGGGTGTGCACCTTCAGCACGCCCAGGCGGCCCTTGAGGTCCGGACGGGGGACGATGATGCGGCGGTCGAAGCGGCCCGGGCGCTGGAGCGCCGGGTCCAGCACGTCCGGACGGTTGGTGGCGGCGATGAGGATGACGCCGTCGTTGGACTCGAAGCCGTCCATCTCCACCAGCAGCTGGTTGAGCGTCTGCTCACGCTCGTCGTGACCGCCGCCCAGGCCCGCGCCACGGTGGCGGCCCACCGCGTCGATTTCGTCGATGAAGATGATGCAGGGGGCGTTCTTCTTGCCCTGCTCGAAGAGGTCGCGCACGCGGCTGGCGCCGACGCCCACGAACATCTCCACGAAGTCCGAGCCGGAGATGGAGAAGAACGGGACGCCTGCCTCACCGGCCACCGCGCGGGCAAGCAGCGTCTTGCCCGTGCCCGGGGGGCCCATCATCAGCACGCCCTTGGGGATGCGGCCACCCAGCTTGGTGAACTTCTTGGGGTCCTTGAGGAAGGCGACGATCTCCTCCAGTTCCTCCTTGCACTCGTCCACGCCGGCCACGTCCGCGAACGTGACCTTGTTGTGGCTCTCGCTGAGGAGCTTCGCCTTGGACTTCCCGAACGTCATCGCCTTGCCGCTGCCGCCCTGGAGCTGGCGCATGAAGAAGATGAAGAACAGGAACAGGAAGACGACGGGCATCCACTGCCCGAGGATGGTCAGCCAGAGGCTGTTCTGCTCCTCCCGCTCGTACTTCACGTCCACGCCCGAGGCGCGGAGCTGGTTGAGCACGGCCACGTCCGGCGCGGGACCCGTCGTCCGGAACTTGTCGTTCGAGTCACTGAACGTGCCGGAGTAGGTGTTGCCCTTGACGGAGACGGCCTTGACCTTCTTCTCCTCCACCTTGGTCAGAAGCTGGGTGAAGGTCGGCTCCTGCACCTGCTCGTTGCCTTGAGAGAAGAAATTGTAGAAGGCGACGAAGAGGACGATCAGGATGACCCAGAGCCCGATGGTCTTGTAGGTCGAACGCACGTTTCAGCTGCCCTTTCGGTACTCGGCGGGATGAGGGCCGTGCCAGGAAGAACCCTGGCGAAGTTCGTCATGTGCCCGGCGCCCGCCCGGATGCAGGCCAGCGACGGACCGTATCAGCAACAGCAAAAAGCCCTCAACTATTTAGGGGACCGCGACCATCCCCTGATTCGAGGCATCGACTCTATAACGGAGGGGTCTTCCGTTCGCTCGGAAGCGGCGGGAATGCCCACAGCGAGTGTCGGGAAGACACCTCGCGCGAAGCGGCTCCGGGTTCGGCGGAGCGCGGCAGGACGCCGGGAAGCCACAGCGCTTCACCGAGCGCGTCCACCACCACGGGTTGCATGTCGCGCTCCTCCGAGGGAACGCGGGCATCCACGAGCGCGTCCTGCACCTTGCGGTGCCCGGCGCGCGTCCGGATGCGGTCGCCCTGTTTCCGCGAACGCACCGTCAGGGGCCATGCCGTCTTTGCTTCCACGGTCAGCACCAACACGCCCGGGGGCGGCATTCCTTCCGCCACCTGGAAGCGCCACGCGCCAAAGTCACCGCGCGCCCCCGGCCCCGCGAGCACGAGCGGCGGGGGCGGCACCTTCCGCCCTGGCTCCACGCAGCGCACCCGTCCGCCGGTGGCCTTGAGGAGCAGCCCGTCGCTGAGCGGCGTGGTGCCCCCGCGAACCACCGTGTCGCGTGCCCGCTCGAGCGTGGCGTGGTCCACCCGCGCCCCCGCCACGCGCAGCAGCCGCGCGAGCACGCGGCGCGCCAGCGGCGGCTCCAACGCGCGAAGTCCCACGGCCTCCAGTCCGCCGCCCCGCAGCGACAGCCGGTCCCACGCCGCGTCCGCCAGGCCGGCGAGCAGGGCCTCATCCTCCGAGGCGAGCCGCGCGAAGGTGGCCAGGTGCTCCACGGTGCTGAAGCCCGCCGCGCGGTACAGCGCGGGCAGCACGTCCCGGCGCACGCGCGTGCGGAAGAAGGAGGGGTCAGCGTTCATCGGATCGCGCGCGAACCCCACCTCCTCGGTCGCCAGGAAGGCGAGCACGTCCTCGCGCGAGCACGCGAGCAGCGGACGGAGGAGCGTGGAGGCGCGAGCGTGGATGGCCCGCGCGCCCCGGAGCGCCGCCCCCCGGGACAGGCGCATCAGCAGCGTCTCCGCCTGGTCGTCGAGCGTGTGGCCGGTGGCCACGAAGTCCAGCCCGCGCTCCTGGCGCAGCGCCTCCAGGGCCGCGTAGCGCGCCTCTCGCGCACGCGCCTCCAGGCCCGCCCCGGGCGGAAGCTCCAGCCGCCGGACGTGGCAGGTCAGGCCCAGGCGCGAGGCCAGCCCGACGACGGAGGTCACCTCCTCCGCGGCCTCGGCCCGGACTCCATGGTCCACCGTCGCCACCTCCACCCGCAGCGCCAGCGCCTCGCGCACGCGCGCCGTTCCGACGAGGAGCGCGGTGGAGTCCGCGCCCCCGGACACGGCGAGCAGCACCGAGCGCGCGCGGGCGCCGTGCTCGGCATAGGAGCGGGCGAGCGCGGCGGGCAGCGAGGGACTTTCAGAGGACGCGCGAGGCATGGCCCCAGGATTGGAATGGAGTGTCAGATGGCGGGGTTACAGATTCGCGGTGGACGGAAGGCGTGGGAGTGCATTCCATGATTCCCACAATGGAATGACGCGAGCGGAAATAGAACGGCGCTTCGCGGTTGTTGGTCGGACGTTCTGGACTTCATGACGTTGGGCCTAGGGGTCCCCCCCCTCCCCCTCTGGGCCCACGGGGCCGCTTGGAGATTCGCTCCCTGCGGTCCCTCTTTCCGAAGCGCCCCGGTCTCCCTCGCGGAGGCCGGGGCGTTTCTCTTTTTTCACTTGGCATGCATTGTCGGAAGCGGAGCGTTCACCCTGCGGGCGCACGCTTGAGTGCTCCGAAACCGTTGACCCTTCAGGGAGTCTGTCGGATAACCGCTCCGGTGTGTTCAGGTCGTCACCTCGAATCCGCCCCGGAGACCCAGGCATGGCAGGCACCGACAAGCGCAAGCAGTCGCTGTACTTCCCCGAGGAGATGCTGAAGGAGATCCAGGAGGAGGCGAACCGGCAGGACCGTTCCCTCTCATGGGTGGTGCAGCAGGCCTGGAAGATCGCCCGCGACCGCATCAAGTCATTCCCTGCCGTGAACGATGTCACGGGCGACGAGCGCAATGACCCGCGCGAAGAAAGGCCGTAGACAGGGCAATGGCCACCACGGATCACCGCAAGCAATCCCTCTATTTTCCCGAGGACATGCTGGAAGAGATCCAGCGCGAGGCGACCCGGCAGGATCGTTCCCTGTCGTGGATCGTCCAGCAGGCATGGAAGGTCGCCCGCGCTGACATCCGGCGCATGCCTTCGGTCAATGACGTACTGGGCCCCCTGCCTCCACGGCCGGTGGCCCCCGCGGCCCAGACGGCCACCTCCGCTCCGGCGGCGGTGACGACGAGCGCCCCGGCTTCCTCGGACGAGCCCTCCAAGCCGTAGGGGCCGTCCACCCCGGCCCCCGTGAAGCCTCGAATCCGCGCGCGAAGTCAGCGCGGAGCAGGCCGGGAGGGCCGGGCGCAGTTGTCGAACACGATGCGCGGGGCCTCCTTCAGGGCCTGAACCGGGCTGGGGTACGTGCTCTTCATGTACGCCGCAGCGATGTTGGAGTCCGTGCCGCCCGCCTTCCGCGCCGTCACCGGGTTGCGGTCCGGGTCCTTTCCCGCGTTGCCCAGGATGCTCCCGTAGCCGTCCCCTCCCTCCAGGAGGAACGTGGACATCGCCACGCGGTAGCGGATGGACGCGTCGTCGCGCGCGGGGATGGACACGTCGCGGCCGCGCACACGCATCGCCGTCACCCGCTGGCCCGCGGGACGCGAGCAGTCCACGCGCAGGGTGGTGCCTTCGGACACGTGGAGGAACGCGCCGGACGGTGACGCGATGGCCTGCCCTTCCACGTAGAGCCCCTCCACGGAGTGCTCGAAGAGGGCGACGAGCTGCTTCTCCGTGAGGTCCACCGTCACCAGGAGGTTCTCGAAGAGGATGACCTCGTGGAGGACGCCGTCGGTGAGCGGCCCCGCGCGCAGGGCCGTACGGGTGACGCACAGGCCCTCGTCGCGCAGCGAGCCGCCGTTGATGATGCCCAGGTCCGTGGGCTTCGCGGCGCCGTCCTCCGCGTGGAGGAACGCGTCCGCGGCCAGCTGCCCCAGCGCGTTGTTGTCGTGGCGGGTGAAGGCGGTGCCCAGTTGCACCTCTTCCCCCAGGAAGCCCACGATGGCGTCGGGGTCGTCCACCAGGGGGGCGCAGGAGTCGTTGTACGCGAGGCACCCGGGCAACAGCGCGAGCGCCGCGAGCGCGGCGGTGAGGTGGCGGCGGTCCATCAGTAGAAGGCCCTCAGGGTGAGGTAGCCGGACACGCCCTCGCGCGGGAGCAGGCCGGTGACGCGGTCCGGACGGGGCACGTCGTCGCGCAGGTCGTGGTCGAAGAGGTTCTGCGCGAAGAGCGTCACCTCGAAGTGCTCCCAGATGGGCTCGGTGCGCAGCTGCGCGGTGATGAGGCTGTAGGCGGGAATCTGGTAGCGGCGGATGAGCTCCAGCGTGGAGCGGTTGTTGTTGCGGCGCTCGGCGCCCGAGCGCACCACCACGTCCAGGTTCAGCCAGTCTCCCAGGGGCATGGACACGCCCGCGTTGAAGCGCGCCTGGGGCACGTCCGTGAGCAGCCGGGACTGCTCCGGCAGCTCCAGGTCCTGCGCGCGCGACAGGCTGGCGTTGACCCACGCGGAGGCGCGCTTGGACGCCTCCAGGCGGGCCTCCGCCTCCACGCCGTACACGCGCACGCCCTGCTCGCGGTTGCGCAGGGGGACGATGTTGCCGCTGGTGTCCACCGGGATGATGGGCGAGGCGAAGTTCTGGAGGAAGGCGTTGGCGCGCACGCGCACGCGGGTGTCGCCCGCGGCCTGGACCAGGTCCATGCCCAGCTCGAAGGTGTCCACGGTGGTGGGCCGCAGCAGCGGGTTTCCCTCGAAGCGGCCCTGGTTGTAGTCGGTGTCGGGGATGCGCTCGACCAGCTCCTGGGGCGTGGGGGCGCGGAAGGCGCGGCCGTACAGCGCCTTGAGCACGAGCGCGTCCGACGCGGCGACGACCAGGCCCACGCGCGGGTTGACGCGCACCACCATCTTGCTCGTGTCGAACGTGCCCGTCGCCGCGTCCGCGTCCGGCAGCTGGGTGGCGTCCAGGCGCAGGCCGAAGGTGAGCGTGAGCGCGGAGAGCACGGTCCACTGGTCCTGCGCGGACAGGCCCAGGTTGAGGCGGCGGGCGGCCGCGCCCTGCGTGGGGTCCACCAGTCCTTCAGGGGCGGCGGGGCTGGGGCGCAGGCGGCCGTCGAGCGTGTAGTTGGTGGTGTAGTCGTAGCGGGACAGGGACTGCTGCTCGGCGACGAAGCCCAGGGTGAGGTGGTTCTCCTTGGCCAGCGTGAGGTCCGCGTCCACGGAGCCCGTCACGGTGCGCGCGGTGACCTGCGTCTGCTCGCGGAGGCCGTCGGGGAAGAGGCGCTCCAAACCATCTCCGGTGCGGAAGTCGTGCGGGGTGAGCTGGAACAGGCGGTCGGTGGACTGCTGATCGAAGCCCAGCCGGGCGCGCACCTGGCCGCCGTCGAAGAGGGCCTTCTCCCAGGTGAGGTCCGCGAGGAGCACGTCCCAGGACAGCTGGGAGTCGTTGCCCACGGTGTCGAACAGTCCGACGAGCGCGTCCCGCTTCTCCGAGAGATAGCGCGCGGTGACGCCCACGCGGCCGGCGCTGTCCATGCCGTAGGACACGCCGCCGCCCGCGTTCAGGAGGAAGCGGCCGTCGCGGGTGCGGCCCGCGGGCTGGTCCACGTCGCGCAGCCGCTGGGCCACGGCCTCGTCGTCGAGCGCGTCGTGGGCGATGACGAGCGAGTCTCCCTCCTGGCTCCACAGGTCCAGGTCCGCGAACAGGCGCAGGTCGCCGGTGGTGTGCGCGGCGGCCAGGTGGCCGTCGGTGGCGAGCGCCAGGCGGCCGTCGTCGCGAGGGACGCCACCGGTGGTGACGGCGCCGCGCACGCCATCAGCGTGGTTCGTGACGAGGTTGACGGCGCCCTGGAAGGCGCCCGCGCCGTAGATGGCGGAGCCGGGGCCGCGGATGACCTCGATGCGCTCCAGGTTCTCCACCGGCAGGTTCATGAGCGCCTTGCCGTCGTAGAAGTTGTTGAGGCGGTGGCCATCGAGGAGGAAGAGGACCTCCGCGTCGTTGCGCAGGCCCCGGATGGCCGTGCGGTGGAAGCCCTGCACGTCGCGGCTGACGGAGACGCCGGGCACCACGTCCAGCACGTCCGCCACGGTGCGCGCACCCAAGGCGATCATCTGCGCGCGGTTGAAGGACGCGCCAATGGCGGGCACGGTGCGGACGGCCTCCTCCTGGAGCGTCGTCACCGCGAGCACGTCCTCCGCGCTGTAGAGCGCCAGGTCGTCATCCATGGCGTTGCGGGAGGAAGCGGGCGCGCGGGAGCTGGACCGGGTCTCCGGAGGAAGGTCCGCGTTGAGCGCGGCCATGGCGTCGTCGGAGCCGGAAGCGCGTGGGCTCGCGGTGTCCACGCGACCGGGCGACCGCGAGTCCGTACCGCTCGCGCGGGTTGAAGCGCGCGGGTCGGAGGCATCCGTCCGGTTGGAGGGCCGCGAATCCGTACTGCTCGCCCGGGTTGAGGCTCGCGGGTCGGATGCATCCGCGCGCGGCGCGGCGCGAGTTCCCGTGCCGGACGGGGGCGGAGCCGAAGGGGCCCTCGAGTCATCGTCCTTCCCTGCCCCCGACGGCGGCCCGAAGGCATCGATGTCCGGCGTGGACTTCGGAGGCTCACGGGGCCCCTTGCGGCCCGGCGGTGTGCGGCCCGGTGGAGGAGGATCCGGGAGCTGCGCCCCCACCATCACCCGTGCGGGCCGGAGCGCGGACATGAAGAGCGGCCTGCGCTCTCCATCCACCATGGCCGCCTCGACGAAGTACTCCACGCCAGGGGGCACCATGTGCTCGGCGGGGATCATCGCGCGGTACAGGTCTCCGTACTGCCGCTCCATGGGGACCTGGACGTAGGGCTCTCCCGGGCCGCGATAGCGGACGAAGAGCTCCAGCACCTTGCCGCCATCCACCAGCGTCGCATCCAACTGGAGGGGCTGCCGGGCCTCCGCGCGAGCCGACGCCGCGTGCAACAGCGCGGGCTCCTGCGCGTGGACGGGGGCCGCGGCGAACAGCGCGGCACAGAGGATGAGCGTGCGAGGAAGAGCGGTCTGCAAGATTGACGACGATGGTCCGTTGCAGGGCCATGCGAGTCAAGCAACGTGCCCCGTCACCTCCCGCTGATTTTTTGCCGCCCCCGCGAGCGCATGCGACGGTGCCTGCCGCTCCATGCGTGCGTCGCTTTCTCTTCACCTCGCCCTCTTCCGCCGCCAACGCGCCCAGATCGCCCGGGTGGTCGAAGGCCGCACCGATGCCTTCCGTGCCTACGAGGCCCGCTATCGCCGGCGCACGAGCACCTATCAGCGCGTGGTCCCCCTGCCCCACGTGCACCAGCGCATCGCGGCGTCGGACCTCGTCTATGTCGGCGACTACCACACGCTGCCGCTGGCCCAGCAGACCTACCTGGAGCTCGCCGAGCGCGCCCTCGCGTCCGGACGCCGTGTCGTCCTCGCGCTCGAGTGCGTGGAGGGCCGTCATCAGGCCGCGCTCGACGCGTACCTCGCGGGCCGCCTGCCCGAGCGCACGTTGATGGCGCGGCTGGGCCACGGCCCCAACCCGGGCTTCGGTCCCGGCGCCGGCATCCGCAACGTGCTGGCCTTCGCGAAGCGCCTCAAGCTCCAGGTGGCCGCCATCGACCGGCGGGCCCAGGGAGAGCGCTCGCTCGCGCTGCGCGACGCCTTCGCCGCGGAGCGCATCGCCCGCGTGGCCCGCGCGGAGGACGTGCCATTGGTGATGGTGCTCGTGGGCCAGTTCCACGCCGCGCCCTGCCACCTGCCCGCGCAGGTGGAGCGCGCGTTGGGAGACGCCCACCCGCGCCGCGGCCTCGTCGTGTACCAGAACGCGGAGGGCCTCTGGTGGCGCCTCGCTCGTGAGGGGCGGCTGGGCAGCGCGGAGGCCGTGGAGCTGGCGGACGGCGCGTTGTGCCTGATGAACGCCTCGCCCGTCCTCTGCCAGCAGAGCTTCCTGGACTACCTGGAGGCCGAGGGCGACGACGCGCCCCTCCTGGACCGCAGCGCGGCGGAGCGCTTCCGCGACATGGCGGAGCTCATCGGCGGGCTCGCGGGCGTGTCCGTGGGTCGCGAGCTGGACTCGGTGGAGGTGACGACGGCGGCGGACGGCGACGTGCTCGCGCGCATCCGCCGGCGCGGCCGCTTCACCCAGGCGGAGCTGTCCCAGCTGCGCAAGCACATCCTGTCGCGCGAGAGCGGTTACATCCCCCGCGCGCGCACGGCCTACCTCGCGTCGCTGTCGCTCAACCACGCCGCGGAGGAGGCCGCCCACTTCGTGCGCCACTGCGCCGTGGGCGATGCCATGGACGCCCCGCGCGGCGCGTCCGAGGCCTTCTACGCGCGCTGCCTGGAAGAGGCCCTGGGCTTCTTCGGCTCCAAGCTGATCAACCCGCGCCGCACCTGCCCGGGCGTCCCGGAGTGGGCGAAGCGCTTCGGCGAGGCCCGGGGCCTGGAGCGGCAGGTCGCCGCCTTCGTCCTCGCCCACAAGGCCACGGAGTCCGAGGCCCCCGACGAGGCCGTGAAGCTCCTCCCCCTGCGCCGCGACCGCCTGTTCCACGGCGTCAGCCACGCGCTGGGCTACCTGCTGGGAGACAGCCTCTACCGCGCCTTCGAAGCGGGCCAGGTGGACACCGCCGAGATCCGCGCCCTCTTCCGGGATCCCCTCGAGGATCCACGAGGTGCGTACCTCGCCTGGGCCGCGCGTCTGCGGGGTCTCTAGTTCCGCGGGGGTATCACCACTGGTGAACCCGGGCCCACGGGCGACGCGCAGGTCTACACGCAGTGCGCCTCCGTGTGGAACTACCGCTGCCAGCAGAAGAACGACAGCGCCGCGGACCAGAACTGCCTCGTCTACGACTCGCTCGAGGCAACGGTGGCGTGCCCGTACTGCCCTTGAGCCGGAGGCCGGCGGGCCGCGTGAAGGCGGTCCACCGGCACTTCGAGCGCGGACGACTCAGGCGCGGTTGGCGATCGTCTTCGGCGGCAGCTTGAGGACCTGGCCCACCTTGATGTGGTCCGGGTCCTTGAGCTGATCCTTGTTGGCCTCGAAGATCTTCGTGTACAGCTTCATGTCCCCGTAGATGTCCTTGGCGAGCTTGCTGAGCGTGTCGCCGGACTTCACGGTGTGGAGGCCGTAGGGCTCGTTGTGGGTCACGGTCAGCAAGACCATGATCTCGTCGTTCCACTTCGGGTGCTTCGCCTTGATCTGATCCCACATGCGGTCGCGGTCGAAGGCGTGGTCCACGGTGCCCTTGATGATGAGCTTGCCGTTCTCCTCGCGCGTCTCGATCTTCGCGCCCACGTTCTTCGCCACGTCCAGCACGTCCTGGTAGTCGTTCTGCAAGGCCATCCGCGTCCTCCTGTCAGTGCACGGGGGACTGTGCATCGCGCCAGCCAGCCCCCGTGAGTCCGCGAACTTAGGCCCCCTGCCCGCGCGGGATGCCGGGCCTCCAGGCAGGGCCTGAACGAAGCTCAACACTGCGGGGACGGGAGCTGTTCAGAGCGACACGTCCACCCCGGACTCCGGCTCGGCGTTCAGCTCCTCCGGCGGCGCGAAGGTGCCATCCGGCCGCAGCTCCCGCAGGACCTCCTCGCGGCTCAGGCGCACGGCGCGGATGGTGCCATCCGGCGACAGCGCGTAGACGCAGTCCTGGTCCGGCACGCCCACGAAGAGGCCGCCCAGCGCGGGATAGAGCATCACCAGCGCGAGCTCCGTCTCCAGCGGCCCCGGGAAGAGCACGTGCGCGTGCGCGGAGAAGGGAGGCCGCTCACCGTCCGCGTCCGGCGCGACGGACACGGGGATGAGCCCCTGGTGCAGCGGCAGCTCCTGGAGCTTCTCGCGGCCGTCCTTGCTGAACTTGAAGCGGTAGTCCCCGCCCAGGAGGTACAGGTTCGAGTCGTCGAAGCCCTGGAGCACGTAGACGGTGATGCCGCCCTCCTCCTCCACCACGACGGGGTTGAGCTGCCTGCGGCCGTGCACCTGGAAGACGCGCTCGCACGCGGTGCTCACCGCGCGGGCGAGGGCGTCCATGCCCTCGGGGAGGGACTCGACGGGGAAGTCCTCCATCTCGCCGGAGAACTCGATGGGCGCGCGGTACGCGTAGCCGGGGACGAACGCACCCTCGGGATTGAGGCGGCCGAAGACGGCGTACCAGGCGTTGCCACGAGGCACGGTGAAGAACCAATGCATCCTCGTGCGGTCCAGGTCCTGCCGCGCGAGCAGCAGGTCCGTGGCGCTGATGGCACCCTTCTCCGATTCGACGATGTACTGCGCGCGCCGCTGCACGCGCTGGAGCTCCGCGTCCGCCACCAGCACCACCGGCGACGCCGCCGGGACCTGCTGCTCCGCCGCGGCCGGCTTCGCGGTGGAGTGTCCGCGGCAGCCAGCAGTCAGAGCGACGAGGGCGACGAGGAGGCTGCGAAGCATGGGGACTCCCGCGGACGAAGGGGCCCGGTCAGTCTGTGCTGGCCGGGGCCCTCGCGTCACGTCCCCCTTTCACGGCGGGGACCTCAGGCGCCCTGCTGCGTGGGCGCCAGCGCGGCCTTGATCTTCTCCTTCAAGGCCTTGCGGCGCTCCTTGAACTGCGCGCGCGTCGCCTCGTCCACCTGGCCGTTGTTGGAGGCGCGCGCCGCCTTCATCTCCTCGTGCAGCTGCTTCGCCTCCGCCTTGAAGCCATCCGCCTGGGCCTGCGTCAGGCGCCCCTCGGCGACCTGCTTGTCCAGCCGGTGCTCCATGCGGCCGAACGGGTGGCCCCCGCCGTGCCGGCCATGGCGGCCCTCGCACTGGCCTGCCTTGTTGGCGGAGTCTGCCGGCGGGGCCGTCTGGGCGAGCACGGGCACGGCGATGAGCAGCGAGGCGACGGCGGTACCGCGAAGAATGGCCTTGAGCGACATGGTGTGTGGACTCCGGGTTCAGGTCAAAACGCTCCGGGAGCAGCCGTGCAGGCCCGCTTCCCGTCGCGCTCTGACCCTTCAAACTCCGCAGCCCGCCGAAGGTTAAATCGCCTCCGGAAATCCGGCGGCTACTCGCAGTCCTCCATGCTGTACGTGAAGTCCTGGCGCGGCGTATGGCCCGGGTCCTGGTTGATGGCCGCGATGCTCAGGTCCGTGTACGACACCGTCTGCGTGCCGCCGATGACCATCTGCGTGCGCTGCACGCGCGTGGTGGACAGCACCACCTTGCCCGTCGTGCCGTTGGGCTCGATGCGGAAGCAGTTCAGGATGCGCGGATCCACCGTGGAGCGGTTGCACTGCGTGTACTGCCCCAGCACCACGCGCTTCTCGTACGTGCAGCGGCAGTCCCACGGATCGTAGGCCTCCGACACCGTGGCCGCCTCGTAGCCCGTGGCGGTCTGCACGACCTCCAGGTAGCTGCCGTCCTGCGGCTGCGTGCAGCGCAGCACCGTGTCGCCCACGGCGCCCTGCTTCACCTCCGCCAGCGCGGGATCCACCTTCACCTGCGCGCCCGCTTCAATGGCCTTCAGCGGCTCCCTCGCGTCCGCACCCTCACAGCCCAGGCCCAGCACGGACACACCCAGCAGCAACACAGCGGAAAGACGCAATGACGCCTTCATGGACGACTCCTACAGTGGGGGGATGTCCGGGAAGACCCGGACCCCTTATCTGTAGGCTTTCGCGGTGGCTCCGCGCAACGCAAGTCTGCGTCACAAACGCGATAAGGGCTTCACGGCGCGCGTGGCGATGAAGGTGGACAGGAACGTGGAGAGCAGGTCCTGGGCTTCGTGCTTGTCCTCGAAGAGGTGGGTGAGCACGAAGCCCGCCGCCATCTGTCCGCCCAGCTGATCCTCCAGCGAGTGGCCCACGCACATGGGCTCGCCCTTGTCCATGTAGCGGCGGCGCTCTTCATCCGTGAGGCTGGTGAAGTCCGAGTACGGCATCGTGTACCTGAGCCGCATCACGCCCTTCTCCTCCTCCGCCGGATCGAAGAGGTAGCGCACCGGGTTGCAGATGCCCGACAGCAGCGCGCCGCCCGGACGCAGGACGCGGAAGGCCTCGCGCCACACGGGGAGGACCTCCTCCGCGAAGCAGTTGGAGCACGGGTGGAAGATGAGGTCGAAGCTCCCATCGGCGAAGGCGGACAGGTCGCGCATGTCGCCCTCCACGTACTGGAGCGTCAGGCCCTCGCGCTCGGCCACCTGGCGGTCCTGCGCCAGCTGCGCGGGCGAGTTGTCGAACACGGTGACGCGCGCGCCCGCCGCCGCGAGCACCGGGCACTGCTGGCCGCCCGCGCTCGCCAGGCCCAGCACGTCCTTGCCCTTCAGGTCCCCGAACCACTCGCGCGGCACGGGCTTCGTCGGGGTGAGCACCAGGCTCCAGTCGCCGCGCCGCGCGGCGGCGATGACCTCCGGGGATACCGGCACCGTCCACCGGTTGCCGCGCCCCACCTCGCCGTTCCACGCCTCGCGGTTGTACGTCCGCACGTCCAGCTCAGTCTTCATGAAGCACCCGTCCTTCCATGCCTCCGGCCACGGTAACGACTTCACCCGTCACGTGCCCGGAGATGCGATCCGACGCGAGCGTCACCACGACGCGCGCCACGTCCTCCGGCTGTCCCACCTTGCGCAGCGGCATCGTCCGCGTGACGCGGCCGATGAACTTCGGGTCGCCCAGCTTGTCGCGGTTGCGATCCACTTCCGTCCACCCCGGACACACCACGTTGACGCGGCCCATGGGCGCGATGCGGTGCAGTTCGTTCTTCAGGCTCTTCACGAAGCCCGCCGCGAGCGCGCCCTTCGCCGCCGCGTAGTCCGTGTGGCCCGCCTCACCGAAGAGGCCCGCGGTGGAGCTGATGATGACGATGGTCCCCGTGCCGGTGGTCTCCACGTGGCGCAGGAACGCGCGGCAGCTGAGGAACACGCTGTCCAGGTTCTGCGCCAGCGTGCGGCGCCAGCGCTCCAGCGACATCCGCCACACCGGCTCGTCGGGCGCGGGGTAGACGCCCGTGTTGCACACCAGCATGTCCAGTTGGCCCAGGTCCTTCACGGCCTGGGGCACCAGCGCGTCCACGTCCGCCTCCACCGTCAGGTCCGCGCGCACCGACACGCCACCCACCTCGCGCGCGAGCGCCTCCGCCTTCTCCTGGCTGCGGTGGTAGTGCACCGCCACCTTCGCGCCCTCGCCCGCGAACGCCCGCACCAGCGCGGAGCCGATGCCGCCCGCGCCGCCCGTCACCAGCACGCCCTTGCCCTGCAGTCCCGTGTCCATCGCTTCGCGACTCCTCGTGGGCTCCCGTCCGAGCGGGAGGAATGCGCGGCATGATGCCCGAGCCGTCCTGCGCGGACAGCCGGGACGAAGGGGCGCTGTCAGCGGATGCGCTGAGAGCCGGGCAGCGGGGACGAAATGCGCGCCGGGCTCCTGACAAAAAAGAAGGCCCGGGGCGTCGTCCGCTCCCGGGCCTGACGTCACGGCGCGTGTCTTCTTCAGCCCAACCGCAGCAACTGCCGGGCCTGCTCCGGGGTGGCCAGCTCACGGCCCGCGGCACGGGCCCGCTTCGCGGCCTCCGCCACCAGCTCGAAGTTGCCCTTCGCGAGCACGCCCTTGGACACGTAGATGTTGTCCTCCAGGCCCACGCGCGCGTTGCCGCCGCGCTGCGCGGCCTCGTCCACGAACGGCAGCTGCTGGCGCCCCACGCCCGCCACCGTCCAGGTGCTCCCCTCCGGCAACGAGGCGATCATCAGATCCAGCACCTCCGGCCGCGCCTGGAGCGTGCCGGGCACGCCCAGCACGAAGTCGAAGTGCGCCGGCAGCTCCACCAGCCCCTCCTTCGCCAGGTAGCGCGCCTCGTCAATCATCCCGACGTCGAAGCACTCCAGCTCCGGCCGGAGGCCGATGCTCTTGATGCGCTTCGCGATGTCGCGCACCAGCGGCCTCGGGTTCCAGAACACCTCTTCCCCGAAGTTCACCGTGCCCGTGGTGAGCGTGGCCATGTCCGGCTTGTCCGCGCCGGTGAGCGTCAGCCCGCCGCACCGCTCGTCCACGCCCATGCCCACCGCGCCGCCCGTGGACACCTGGATGAGGACATCCGTGCGCTTGCGGATGGCGCGGATGGCCGCGCGGAACAGCTCCGCGTCCTGCGACGGCTTGCCCTCCGCCGTGCGCACGTGCAGGTGCACCATCGCCGCTCCGGCCTCGCGGCACTTCACCGCGTCCTCGGCGATCTCCTCCGCGGTGATGGGCAGGTACGGCGTCTGCTCGCGAGTCGTCTCCGCGCCGACCATCGCGGCGGTGAGGACCATGGGCCTGCTCATCGCTGCCCCCGCTGCTTGTCCTTCGGAACCACGCAGGTGCCCGACGCGCGGCACACCACCACCGCCTCCGGCAGCACGTCCGCCGCCGAGTCGTTCACGTCCGGCCGGGGCCGGATGACCTTGCGCGCCTCGAAGCGCATCTTCCGCGACGTGCTGCCCGCGGAGACGATCTCCCCTTCCGCCTCGATGAAGTCGCCCGCGTACACCGGGGCCAGGAACTCCACGGAGTCGTACGCGCGGAACAGCCCCTCGTCTCCGTCGGACCGGATGCACAGCTCCGTGGCCACGTCCCCGAACAGACCGAGCATCCGCGCCCCGTCCACCAGGTTGCCGCCGTAGTGCGCGTCATGGCTGCCCATGCGCAGCCGCAGTACCGCCTTCGTGCCAGTGCTCACGAGGGTTCCCCCTGGTAGTGGGAGTCCGCGGACTCCGTGCCTTCCTTCTTCATCACCGCGTGCACGATGTAGTTCGCCACGTCGGACGGCTTGGTGCCCGGCCCGAAGCCCGCGTCGAAGCCCAGCTCCAGCGCCAGCTTGTGGTCCACGCGCGGCCCGCCCAACAAGAGCAGCGTCTTGCCGTGGATGCCCGCCGCCTTCGCCGCCTCGATGAACTGGCGCGAGTTGTCCTTGTGCACGTCGCGCTGCGTGACGACCTGCGACACCAGGATGGCGTCCGCGTGCTTCGCGGTGGCCTTCTTGATGAGGTCCTCGTTGGGCACCTGGCTGCCCAGGTTGAACGCCTCGAAGCCGGGGTAGCGCTCCAGGCCGTAGTCGCCCGCGTAGCCCTTCATGTTGAGGATGGCGTCGATGCCCACCGTGTGCGTGTCCGTGCCCGTGCACGCCCCGAAGACGACGATGCGCCGGCGCACCTTCTCCTTGATGAGCGCGTTGAGGTCGTCGAACCCCATCTTGCGCACCACCACCTCCGGCACGTCGATCTCCGCGTAGTCCAGCGTCACGTTGGAGCGGGCGTAGACGACGAAGAACGTGTACTGGTCCGCCGCGCGCTCGGCGGCGGCCACCTTCACGTCCGTGAAGCCCATCTTCTTGGTGAACTGGGCGGCGGCCTCCTTGGCCTTCTCCGACAGGGGCACCGGCAGCGTGAACGACAGCTGCACCATGCCGTCGTCGCGACGGTCGCCGTAGGGGCGGATGATCTGCTTGCTCGGCTTCACCATCGAACTACCCCTTCTTGTTCTTGGGCGGCGTGAACGACACGCTGGTGCCCACCTTCTCGGCCACCGCGGCGAAACGGTCCTTCTTGCCCTGTTCCATGTAGAAGACCACCGACCACGTCGTCTTCCCGTTGCACCCCACGTACGTCACCGTGTCCACGTTGCCGCTGCCGTCCGGCGCCGCGTCCGTGTCCGTCTTCGTGGCCGCCGGCTGGCCGCCCACCTTCAGCATCGTCCAGCCCTCGCCACCGATGTTCGCGAGGATCTTCGTGCGGCACAGCTCCGCCTTCATGCCCGCGGTCTGCACCGCGCCCACGTCCACCAGGAAGTACGCGTCACCGGAGGGCGCCAGGAACTTCTCCGTGCCGTCCATGTTGGAGCGCGTCCACGCCGCCGGGGCCTTCAGCGCGATGTTCTTCACCGTGACGCTGCTCAGCGCATCCGCGCTGCCGCCCGCGGCCACCATCACGGCCACCAAGGTACTCAGGATCATGACGCCTCCAGCATTTCCAGGAACGGGTTGAAGTAATCCGGCGCCTTCAGCAGCACGCCATCCAGGCCCTTGCCGCCGGTCTCCTCGCGCTTCACGTCGCCGAAGCGGCCCTTGCCAATGGCCGCGACCATGCCCTCGGAGTGGCACTCGCGCAGCAGCTCCTCCGCCTTGGCGAACACCTCGCGCGCGCGGTTGGCGATCTTCCCGTCTTCGCGGACGGTGAACTCCTCGTCGATGCCCCGCGCCGCGCGGTGGATGTACGACGCGGACTTGAGCGCCACGTACCGGTCCGCGAGCAGCGGCGTGTGCATGGCCTCCGTCATCATGCCCAGAAGCTGGATGCCCTGCCGCGTCCAGATGGCCACCAGGTCCGCCATCACGTCATACGCGTGGCTGAAGAAGATGTCCGTCTCCTTGTGCTTCGTGGGCGGCATGTACTTGAGCGGCGCGTCCGGGAAGCAGCGGCGCACCAGCATGGCCTGCGACAGCTCCAGCAGCAGCGTGTCGTCGCGGTACGGGTCGATCTCGTACGAGTGCCCGATGCCCAGCTGCCAGTCCTTGAGGCCCGCGCGCTTGGCGAAGCACTCGTTGATGAACTGGCTGGCGATGACGGTGTGGGCCGCGTCGTAGGCGTCCGCGGTGGTGATGTAGTTGTCCTCGCCGGTGTTGATGATGATGCCGGCCAGGGCGCAGATGCGGCGGCTGAAGTACTGGTCGATGAACGTCCGCCGCATGTTGATGTCGCGGAAGAGGATGCCGTACATCGCGTCGTTGAGCAGCATGTCCAGCCGCTCGTACGCCGCGCAGAAGGCGATCTCCGACATGCACAGGCCGGACGAGTAGTTGGTCAGCTGGATGTAGCGCTTGAGCTTGCGGCTCTCGTCATCCAGGGCCTCGCGCATGATGCGGAAGTTCTCCTGGGTGGCGTAGGTGCCGCCGTAGCCCTCCGTCGTCGCGCCGTGGGGCACGTAGTCCAGCAGCGACTGCGCCGTGGAGCGGATGACCGCGATGACGTCCGCGCCGGCCTGGGCCGCCGCGCGCGCCTGGTCCACGTCATCGTAGATGTTGCCCGTGGCGACGATGACGTACTTGTGCGGCGCGGGCGACATGGGGAACTGCTCGCGCAGGGCGTTGCGCTGGGCGATGCGGGCCTTCAGCTCCGACATCGCCGCGCGGGCCTCCTCGCGCACGGCGTCGCGCAGGTTGGCCTCCATCTCCGGCGACAGCGGGCCCAGCTTGTCCGTGGGCAGCGCGGTGATGCGCTCCACGGCGTCCAGCGGGCTGCTGGCGCCCAGTTGCAGCGCGCGGCCGTACCAGTACGCGGCGCCCCGGTTGAGCACCTTGGCGGACTGGAGCTTGTCCACCATCAGGTTCGCCAACGGCACGCCGCGCGCTCCCGCGCCGGAGATGCCAAAGAAGCGCAGCACGGTGCGCTCGTTGGAGACGGTGGTGTTGTGTTGGATGAGGTCGAAGATCGGATTGACGATCTCGTCCGCCAGTTTACGCGCCTGGGCAATCCGCGCGTCGTCGATGAACGGGCCTGACATGCGCGCACCCTACCCGAGCCCCGCGTCATTCTGCTCAAGAACGCGGACACTCCCGCCACGAGCGAACGATGCCGCACCGCGCCTCTTGAATGGCGAGACGCATCAGCCGAACGCCTCCCTCACCGGGATCCCGGTGCCAGCATCCACACCGAATAGACGGTGACGCCTAGCACCGACGAATCGGTGTCTCCACCGAAAGGCCGGTGGGCCGACACTGCCCGGAGAATCCAACCCATTGGAATCACAAGAACGGCGAGTTCGGCACAGCGCGTGCTCTGGGGGTGGTCCGGTCCCCCGTAACCCAAGGAGCTCCCTTGAACCGACGCTCGTTGATGCTCGCCGTCCTGTTGTCTGGCGCCCCCGTCCTCGCCGCCGGCAACCCACCCCCCATCACCACCGACTCGGGCGCGCCGTTGGGCACGAACCAGAGCTCCAAGACGGCGGGCCCCCGGGGCGGCGTGCTGCTGGAGGACTTCGCCCTCATCGAGAAGCTCGCGCGCTTCGACCGTGAGCGCATCCCGGAGCGCGTGGTGCATGCGCGCGGCGTGGGCGCCTACGGCGTCTTCGAGAGCTACGGCGACTTCTCCCAGCTCACGCGCGCGTCCGTCTTCTCGCGGAAGGGCAAGAAGACGCCGATGTTCGTGCGCTTCTCCACGGTCATCCACCCCAGTGGCTCACCGGAGACGCTGCGGGATCCGCGCGGCTTCGCGCTGAAGTTCTACACGGACGAGGGCAACTGGGACCTGGTGGGCAACAACCTCGCCGTCTTCTTCATCCGCGACGCCATCAAGTTCCCGGACATGGTGCACTCGCTGAAGCCGTCCCCGGTCACCAACCGGCAGGATCCGAACCGCTTCTTCGACTTCTTCAGCCACCAGCCCGAGTCCACGAACATGCTGACCCAGCTCTATTCGGACCTGGGCATCCCGGCGAACTTCCGCCAGATGGACGGCAACGGCGTGCACGCCTTCAAGTTCGTCAACGCCCGGGGCCAGGTGAAGTACGTCAAGTTCAACTGGAGGTCGCAGCAGGGCGTGAAGACCCTGACCGCGGAGGAGGCCACGACGCTGGGCGGCCAGGACTTCCAGCACGCCACCCATGACCTCTACACGAACATCCAGGCGGGGAGGTTCCCCTCGTGGGAGCTGAGCGCGCAGGTGCTGGATCCCAAGGACCTGGACAGCTTCGCGTTCGATCCGCTGGACGCCACCAAGGAGTGGCCCGCGGACAAGGTGCCCCCGGTGAAGCTGGGCCGCTTCACCCTCAACAAGATGCCGGACAACTTCTTCGAGGAGACGGAGCAGTCCGCCTTCTCCCCGGGCGTGATGCCGCCGGGCATCGAGCCGTCCGAGGACCGGCTGCTGCAGGGCCGCCTCTTCGCCTACGCGGACACGCAGCGCTACCGCCTGGGCGCCAACTACCTGTCCCTGCCGGTGAACCGCGCGCACGCCGCCGTGAACAACAACAGCCAGGCCGGCGCGATGAACAGCGGCCACACGAAGTCGGACGTGAACTACGAGCCCAGCGTCACGCGGGAGACCCAGGACACGCCCTCCGCGCTCTTCTCCCAAGCGCCGCTCTCCGGCACCACGCAGCAGCGCCCCATCGAGAAGACGGACAACTTCTCGCAGGCGGGCGCCTTCTGGTCCGCGCTCGACGCGGGCGGCAAGGAGCGGCTCATCCAGAACCTGGCCGGCGACCTGGGCCAGGTGCGCGACGCGAAGGTCAAGGCGCGCATGGTGGGCCACTTCTACGCGGCCAACGCGGACTACGGCACGCGGCTGGCGAAGGCCGTGAACGTGAAGCTGGACGACGCGAAGGCCTCCCTCGCGCCGCTCACCACCCTCGACCAACCGTGACCTGACAGCGCCGGGGCCGCCGGTGACGTGACGGCGGCCCTGTCTTCCCCTCCCCTCGCTTCCTGTCGCTGGAGACGCCCTCATGGTTCGCAAGCTGCTGCTCGGTTCGCTGGGTCTGGTGATGCTGGTGTGCACGGTGCTGACCGCCGCGTGGATGTCCCTGCGCGCGCCCGCGACGCCCACGGGGCGGCTGCTCGCCACCAGCGACGCGGAGCGCTACCTGCTCGCCGCCGCGCGCGAGGGCGAGACGGACATCGTCGAAGGGCTCCTCCAGGCCGGCACGCCCGTGGAGGCCCGCGATGCGCGAGGCTTCTCCCCGCTCATCCTCGCCGCCTACTACGGCCACACGCGCACGGTGCAGGCGCTGCTCGACGCCGGGGCGGACGCGTGCGCGGGCGACAGCCGGGGCAACACCGCCCTCATGGGCGCCGCCTTCAAGGGATACGCGGACGTGGTGATGCTACTCGCCGCGCAGCCGTGCGCGGTGGACCAGACCAACCGGCTGGGACAGACGGCCCTGATGTTCGCCGTCCTCTTCGGCCGCACGGAGGTCGCCGAAACGCTGCGCCAGCAGGGCGCCTCCCCCGAGCGTCGCGACGCCAGCGGCCGCTCCGCCAGCGACTGGGCCCAGACCCAGGCGCCCACCGCTCCCGTGGCCCCCGCCGTCCCCGCGAACGACCCCACCGCCCAGGTCCCCTGAGTTCCACCTGCCCGCGCGCGGAGCCTGCCGGCAGCCCCCCACACCAGCCGGCCTTCCGCGCCTGATTTCCCATCCGCTGAGGTTTTGTGATTCCCTGGCAGAATGGGATTAGTCGGTTTAATACGCGAATTGCGGTCCATGCAAAATTACCGCACTTTTCCACCTAGACTTGACTCGACCGGGGGACTGGCCGCATAACATCCCGCGACATTTCAGGAGCACGGGGATGAACAGCCATCGGGCAATGCCAGTGCGTGGGTGGGTGGTTCTGGCCCTCGCGGTGATGTTGAGCGGTTGCGACTTTGGCGGCGGGCCGGACAAGCCCGCTCCGCCCCTGACGCCTCCTGAAGCGCCGAAGCAGGTCGTCGCGCAGGCGGGGGACGCGTCCGCGCTGGTGACGTGGACGGTGCCTCCCGGTGATGGCGGCAGCCCGCTGCTCTACTACGTGGTGCGCTGCGTGCCCGAGTGCGGCGGCGCGCTGGTGAAGGTGCCGGACACGCAGGCCACGGTGCTCGGGCTGAACAACGGCTTCACCTACGTCTTCAAGGTCTCCGCGGTGAACGCCTTCGGCGAGGGCCCGGCCTCCGTGGAGACGGACCTGGTGACGCCGAAGGCGGGCATGAGCATCCCGAACCCCACCGTGCCGGGACAGCCGCGCTCGGTGGTGCCCACCGCGGGCAATGGCCAGGCGTACGTCAGCTGGCTGGCGCCCGCGAGCTACGGCGGCCGGCCGCTGTCGTACTTCAAGGTGATGGTGGAGCCGGGCGGCCGGGTGCAGCGGGTGGAGGCCCCCGCGTCCGGCACGCTGATCGAAGACCTGGCCAACGGCACCGCGTACGCGTTCACCGTCTGCGCCGCCAACGAGATGGGAGAAGGCCCCTGCTCGCGGCAGACGGCGCAGGTGACGCCGCGTCCGGGCGGTGCGCCCACGAGCTGGGTGATGGGCTACTGGGTGGGCTACCAGCGCGACCTGTACCCGGTGGAGGCGGTGGACATGTCCCTGCTCACGCACATCGTGGTGGGCCGCATCCGCCCGCGCATCGACGGCACGCTCTACACCGACTTCGACGTGGACGCCGTGGAGGGCCCCAAGCTGGCCCGGGCATTGGCGGAGCGCGCGCACGCGGCCGGCAAGAAGGCGCTGCTGATGCTGGGCGGCATGGGCGAGTACGACGGCTTCAAGGGCGCGACGGAGACGCTGGAGAAGCGCCGCAACCTGGTGCGCAACATCATCAACACGATGCACGAGCTGCAGTTCGACGGCGTGGACCTGGACTGGGAGCCCATCCTCCTGCCGCAGGACAGCGCGCCGCTCCTGGCGCTGCTGGACGACCTGCGCGCCGCGGACGAGAACATCATCCTCACGGTGCCGGTGGGCTGGGTGAACAGCAACTTCACGCTGGGCAAGGTGGACGCGGAGTTCCACCGCCAGCTGGCGGCCCGCGTCGATCAGATGAACGTCATGGCCTACAAGATGAGCGGCCACTGGGGACAGTGGGAGAGCTGGCACTCCAGCGCGCTCTTCGGCGAGACGCCCGGACACCCCAGCTCCGTCGCCAGCTCCGTGCAGGCGTTCCTGGACGCGGGCGTGCCCGCGCAGCGCGTGGGCGTGGGCGTGGGCTTCTTCGGCACGTGCTGGAAGGGCATCACGGAGCCGGGCACCCCGCTGGACGGGCGCGGCGGCATCGTGGAGGAGCAGAGCGACAACGCGATGAGCTACGCGAACATCCAGTCGCTCTACTACTCGCCGGAGGCGTACCGCTGGGACGCCGTCGCCAAGGCGCCCTACCTGTCCTTCCCCACGGCGTACGGCCCGCAGTCCTGCAACTACATCTCCTACGAGGACGTCGCGTCCGTGTCGGAGAAGGGCCGCTGGGCGCGGGAGAAGGGCCTGGGCGGCAGCATCATCTGGACCATCAACCAGGGCCACATGCCCAGGACCCTGGCGGGCGGCTCCGGTTCCAAGGATCCGCTGATGCAGGCCGTGCACACGGCCTTCCTCAAGCCCTAGACGTAGCGGGACTCGAAGAGCTGGCGCAGCGACGGCTCGGTGCGCAAGAGGTCCAGCGTGAGGGTGGCGTGGTGGGGCACGTAGCCATTGCCCACGAGCATGGTGACGTCCTTGCCCACGCCCTCCGCGCCCAGGGCCGCCGTGGTGAAGCTGGTGGCCATGGAGAAGAAGATGACGGTGCCGCCGTCCTTCACGGACAACAGCGACGCCATCTCCGTGTTGCCCACGCTGGCGCAGTTGACCACCAGGTCGCAGAGCTGACCGTGGGTCGCCTTCGACACGGCCTCCATCACGTCCACGCCCTGGGTGGCGTCGACCTTCAAGGCCTCGTCGCACAGGCCGATGCCGGAGAGCGCGTCCAGCGCCTTCTGGGAGATGTCGAGCGCCAGCAGCTTGCCGCGGCTCTCCAGGCTGCGGCGGGCCTGCGCCAGGCACAGCGCGCCGCTCTTGCCCGCGCCCAGCACCGCCACCGTCATGCCCGGGCGCACGTGGCGCGCCACCAGCGCGGGCGCGCCGCACACGTCTAGCGCCGCCAGCGACAGCGTGTCCGGCATGTCCGCTGGGAGCTTCGCGTAGATGCCGCTCGCGAAGAGCAGCGCGTGGCCGCGGATGTCCACGCGGTCGATGTCCGCGTGCACCGCCTTCACTTCTTCGATGACGAGCGGCGTGAGCGTCAGGCTCACCAGCGTGGCGATGCGGTCGCCCGGCTGGAGCACGCCCCTGGCGGGGTGCTTGGGGCCCAGCTCCTTCACGCGGCCGATGAGCATTCCGCCAGAGCCGGTGACGGGGTTCTGCATCTTGCCGCGCTCGCGCACGATGTCCTGGATGCGGGAGGCGATGCGCGCGGGGTCTCCGCCCACGTCGTCCTTGATCTGCTTGAAGGACGCGGCGTCGATGTTGAGGCTCTCCACGTCGATGAGCAGCTCCGCCTCGCGGCACGGCAGCGAGGGGTCCAGCTTGCGAGCGCGCTGCGGCAGCACGCCCTTCTCTCCAACGACGCGCGACAGTCCGTAGGTATCCATGGCGTCCCCCCTTATCAGTCCCGCGCCAGCAGCGGCACCAGCACCGACAGCGACCGCTCGAAGCGGTACGACACGCCCGAGTGTCCGTCCTCGAACTCCTCGTGCGCCACGTCCACGCCGCCGGCCTTCAGGTCATCCGCCACCATGCGCGTGCCCCAGCGCAGGTTGAACTCGTCGCGCGTGCCAGCGTCCAGGTAGACCGTCTTCAGCTTGCGGAAGGAGTCCATGAACTTGGGCACGAAGCGCACGGGGTCGTGCACGAGCCACCGGTTCCACACGTCCAGGCGCAGCTTCGCGTTGTGCTGCTCGAAGGGCAGCTCCAGGTTGAGCGGCTCGCCCTTCTTGGGGGAGTAGGCCGCCGCCATGGCCAGGATGTTGATGACCGGGAAGTCGTCGCCGCGCACCTTGGTGGCGCTCGCGCGCTGGCGCAGGTCCGTCACCCACGCCTCCACGCCGCCGGCCTTCATGAGCGCGGTGGCCGCCTTGGGCAGGTCCGGCATGTACGAGTATTCGAAGTAGGAATCCGGCGCGTGCGCGCCCACCAGGGAGAAGACCTCCGGGTGGTACCGGCCCATCACCAGCGCGCCATAGCCGCCGGAGCTGTGGCCCACCACCGCGCGCGACGCGGCCCTGGGCTGCGTGCGGAAGGTCTTGTCCACGAACCCGACGATGTCCTTGACCAGGTAGTCGCGGTAGCGGCCGATGGCGTCGCTGTTCACCCACTGGCTGCCGCCCAGCTTCGTCCACGCGTCCGGGAAGACGCCGATGACGGGCGGGATGGCGCCCTGTGCGATGAGCGCGTCCAGGCGGTCCGGCACGGTGGGCGAGAACCCGGACGCGTTGGTCCACGAGCCGCCGCCGTTGCCGAAGGCGTGCAGGAAGTAGACGACGGCGTAGCGCTGCGTGCCCTCCGCGTAGCCCGGCGGCAGGTACACGGTGAGCCGGCGGCGGGCCGGATCTCCCAGCGGGTTGTTCTCCAGCGCGGGGGACTGCACTTCACGCGTCTCGAGCACGCCCTTCATCTGTGCCTCTCCTGGTCGCGGTGCGCCGCGCGTTCTATGCGCTGGAGCCCGGGTGCTTGCCGAACAGCTTCATCACCTGTTGCAGGTCCTCCCACGCCTTGCGCTTCTCCGCGCTGTTGCGCAGGAGGTACGCGGGGTGGAAGGTGGGCATGAGCTGGATGCCCTCGTACTGGCGCCATTGGCCCCGCATGCGGGTGATGGGGGTGGTGTCCCGGAGCAGCGTCTGCGCCGCGAACTTGCCCAGCGCGACGATGACCTTCGGCTGGAGCGCGAGCAGCTGCGAGCGCAGGAAGGGCTCGCACGCGGCGATCTCATCCGGCTCCGGGTTGCGGTTGCCGGGCGGGCGGCACTTCACGACGTTGGCGATGTAGACGTCGTTGCGCGTGAAGCCCATGGCGCCGATCATCTTGGTGAGCAGGTCGCCCGCGGCGCCCACGAAGGGCACGCCCTGGAGGTCCTCGTTCTCACCGGGGCCCTCGCCCACGAACACCAGCTCCGCGCGGGGGTTGCCGGAGCCGAACACGATGTTCTTGCGGCCCGTGCACAGCTTGCAGCGGCGGCAGTCGCCCAGCTCGCGGCGGATCTGATCCAGCGTGGGGCGTTCGCCCTCCACGACGCCGGGCAGCGCGCCGTTGTAGCGGGGCGCGGACTGGGGCACGTCCAGGAGCATCCCCGCGGCGGGCGCGGCCCGGGGGGCCGGAGCCTCGGGGGCCAGGGGGCGCGGCGCGGCGGGAGGCGGCGTGGCGGCGGCCGGTGGACGGGGGGCGCCCAGGGGCTGCTTCATCGCGGCGTGCAGGGCGTCGCGCGTGGGGGACTCCGCGGGTGGCCGGGGAGGCGGGGGGGCGGCGGCCGGCTCGGGCGCCTTCGTCCGGGCGATCATCGTCCGCACGGACGAGGCGGCGGCGCGCTGCTGCTGGAGCTCGGCGGCGACCTTCGCGTCGACGAGGAGCGCGCGGCCCGCGGTCTCCTCCTGCCAGAGGAGGTGGCGGCGCACGTCCTGGAGCACGTCGGCCAGCTCCTGCGCGGAATCAGGCGTGTCGTCGTTCACGGGGGAGATCGGTATCGAAGGGGCCGTCCCGGTGCAAGGAAGCAGCCGGGGAAGTTGCCTGTACGCTTAGCCCAGGGTCGGGGGTTGCGCCACCTTCCGGGCGAATGGGCCGGGCACTGGTCGAATCAGGACACACCCACGGCGAACAGTCCTTGGCCGCCAGGCGGACGTGGAGAAGATGCCGCGCGTCGGTTCCACGCCCTCTCCCAGGAGTTCCCCGGACATGATCAAGGTGGCCATCGTCATTGGAAGCACGCGGCCCGGACGCAAGGCGGACAAGGTCGCCGCCTGGGTCCACGACATCGCGAAGAAGCGCAGCGACGCCACGTACGACGTCGTCGACATCCAGGACTTCCACCTGCCCCTGCTGGACGAACCGAGTCCGCCGTCCCTGGGGAAGTACACCCAGGAGCACACGCGGAAGTGGAGCGCGGCGGTGGAGGGCTACGACGCGTACGTGTTCATCACGCCCGAGTACAACCACGGCACGTCCGGCGCGCTGAAGAACGCGCTCGATTACGTCTACCGCGAGTGGAACAACAAGGTCGCCGGCTTCGTGGGCTATGGCAGCGCGGGCGGCGTGCGCGCGGTGGAGCAGCTGCGCCTCATCGCCGCGGAGTTGCAGATGGCCACGGTGCGCGCGCAGGTGCAGTTGTTCCTCTCCACCGACTTCGAGCACTACACCGTCTTCAAGCCGGATCCGGCCAAGGAGAAGCAGGTGAACACGCTGTTGGATCAGGTCGTGTCCTGGGGCACGGCGCTGCGCACGGTGCGCGTGAAGCCGTAGCGGATCAGGTGTCCTGGCGGGCCCGCTCGGTCGCGGCCCGCCGCAGCGCCTCCGCCGTGTCAGGGTCCGCGGGGAAGAACGACTCGATGGCCAGCTCCGCGAGCGTGATGTCCACGGGCGTGCCGAACACGGTGGTGGTGCTGAAGAGAGACAGCCGTCCCAGCGACGTGCGCAGGCGCAGGGGCACCACGACGCCCGCGAAGTCGCGAGCCTTCGCGTCCGGGGCGGCCTCCGGGACGGGGTAGCCCTTCAGCTCCTCCAGGAGCGCCGCGAGCGTCGCGTCCGCGGTGACGTCGACCTGCCGGTGGAGCCGCGTGAGGACATGGTCGCGCCACTGGCGCAGGTTCTCGATGCGCGGCGCGAGCCCGGACGGGTGCAGGCTCAGGCGCAGGACGTTGACGGGAGGCTGGAGCATCTCCGGAGCGACGTCCGATAGCAGCGCGGCCACGGCGCGGTTCGCGGTGACGAGCGTCCAGTGCCGATCCACCGCGAGCGCGGGGTACGGCTCATGTCCCGCGAGCACCAGCTCCACGGCCTCGCGCGTGGCGCTGAGGGCGGGGTCGTCCAGGGGACGTTCGGCGAAGACGGGCGCGAAGCCCGCGGCCACGAGGAGACTGTTTCTGTCGCGCAGGGGCACGTCGAGTTCCTCCGCCAGGTGGAGCAGCATCTCGCGGCTGGGCTGGGAGCGGCCGGTCTCCAGGAAGCTCACGTGCCGGGTGGAGACCTCGGCGCGCAGCGCGAGATCCATCTGGCTCAGCCCGCGCCGCTGGCGCCAGCCGCGCAGCAGCTCTCCTACGGGGCGGCTCTGCTGAAGGCTCGTCATGGCGGGGAAGATAGGGGGCGCACGTCAGCGCTTCCATTCCCTCGGAGGTAATCGACACCGCGCGGGCCGGCTCGCATCTTGTGCACCGTCGACGGACGGCCTCTCCGGGCCGCCGCCGCATTCACCCATCGCAAGGATTCGTGTGCCATGAGCGTCAAGAACGTGTCGGGAACCTTTCTGCGTCGCGCGCTGCTGCTGGATGGTGTCGCCAGTGGGGCCATGGGCGTGCTGATGGCGGCGGCCGCAGGCCCCATGGGTCCGCTGCTGGGCCTGGAGCCAGGCCTCCTGCGCGCGGCGGGGCTCGGGCTCATCCCGTTCGCCATGCTGCTCGGCTACCTGGCGTCGAGGGCCCACCTGTCCCCGGGGCCGGTGTGGTTCGTGGTCGCGGTGAACGCGCTGTGGGTGGTGGACAGCGTGCTCCTGATGACGCACGGCCCGACGGCGCCCACGGGGCTCGGGGTGGCGTTCGTCACGGCGCAGGCGCTGGCGGTCGCGGCGTTCGCGGCGCTGGAGTACGCGGGCCTGCGGCGAGGCACGGCGGCGACGGCGATGGCCTGAGTGGCTTCGCGAGTGTCCGGTCCGCGCGGCTCGGCCGTCACGCCGTGCCGCGCGGAAGGACGGGCACTCGTCCCCAGAGCCGGAGTGGAGCGCCTCGCAGCGTCCCTCGCGGAGTTCCTGGAGAAGGCGCTGCGCCGCGGCGACCGCTCGTTCTGACGGCGCAGCGGACCGCGGGACGAATGGTCGGTCAGCCCATGCCCACGTCGCCGAAGTAGTCGAGAAACGCGCGGATACGTGCCGGGAGGTGCTTCGCGGGCTCAAGGAACACCGAGTGGAAGACGACGGTGTCTCCCGGGTTGCGGTCCTCGAGCACCGCGACCAACTTCGGCGTCCCCATGCGCTTCAGGTAGGCCGGCGCGCCGACGATGATCTTGCGAGTCTCGCCCAGCCTCCGCGCGATCAGGTTGGACGACTTGAGCGCGCCTGCCCGGATGGCCACGTCCGCGCGATCCTCCAGCAGGTCCACCATGTGGTCCGTGAGCCCGATGTCCAGGCGGATCCCCGGGTAGCGGGCCTGGAACGCGACCACCTGAGGCAGGAGGACGTGCGTGCCGTAGGGCACGTTGCTGTTCACCCGAACGCGGCCAGAAGGCGCGTCATGCGACGTGACACCGCGCTCGGCGGCCTCCAGTTCCGCGAGCACCTGGACGCTGCGCTCGTAGAAGACACAGCCCTCGGAGGTGAGCTGGAAGCCCCGGGTGTTGCGGTGGATGAACCGGGCCCCCAGCCGGGCCACGAGCTTGCTGACCGCCGACGGGGGCATCCGCAGCGTGCGCGCCGCCGCGGAGAACCCCTCCTGCTCCACGACCCGGACGAAGACCTCCATCTCCCCGGAGCGATTGATTTCCAGACGTGCCATTGAATTGAGCTCACAAGCCTTGTGCCTGGGACGGCTCTACCGGGTGTTCTCGACGAACTTCGACTTCCTCGCGGACACGTCCAAGGCGCGCCGCCACGGTTTCCAGGAGCACATCGAAACGGAGACGATGTTCCGCGAGGTCTTCGCGGACTACCGCCGCCGCAAGGTCATCCCCTGACAAAGACTCCAGGAAATCCAGCTTCAGGAAGCAAACCCCAAACGCCTGCCATCAGGGTGTCTCCTCCAGCACCGCTGAGCACCCAGCCAGGACCTCCGGTTCATGGCCACGGCATATCGAGCGAACGGATGTAGCGCGCCCCCGGTCCGCATCTGTCCGGGGGGGCCAGCTGAGGCATTGGGTCATGCGCGGTGAGGGCAAGGGCAGCACCACCGTGCGCAGGGGCTGGATGTCGCGGAAGGCCTTGGCGACGCGGCGGGGCACTCCCGCCATCAGGCGGGGCGCGCGGCCACGAGCGCCGCAGCGAAGAAACGCCTTCGTGCGCTGGATGGTGCGCCTGATGACCCCGACGCCCTCAGCCTCGCGGTGACACCAGCAGCAGCGACAGGATCTCCGCCGCCACCCCGCGCTTGCTCCCTTGCATCACGCGGTCAGGCCCCTCGCGCGAAATCACCGTCACCCGGTTCGTATCGGTCCCGAACCCCGCGCCCTCCGTGCTGACGTCATTCGCGACAATGGCGTCCAGTCCCTTGCGCTCCAGCTTCTCGCGCGCGTGCTCCACCACCCGCTCCGTCTCCGCCGCGAAGCCCACCAGCACCGGGCGCTTCGCCTTCCCCGCCACCTTGCGCGACGCCTCCAGCAACACGTCCGGCGTGCGCACCAGCTTCAGGTTCTCCGGCCCCTCGCCCTTCTTCACCTTCTGCGGCGCGCGGGTCTCCGGCCGCCAGTCGCTCACCGCCGCCGTGGCGATGAACGCATCCGCGGACTCCACGCGCGCCAGCACCTCGCGCGCCATGTCCTCCGCGCTCACCACGTCCACCACCTCCAGGCCCGTGCGGTCCACCGCGCCCACGGGCCCCAACACCACCGTCACCTTCGCGCCCAACGCGCGCGCCTCGTGCGCCAGCGCCAGGCCCATCTTCCCCGTGGACGGATTGGAGATGAACCGCACCGGATCCAGGTACTCGCGCGTGGGACCCGCCGTCACCAGCACCGTCTTGCCCGTGAGCGGACCGCCTCCCAACCTCGCCGCCACCGCGGACACGATGGCGCCCACGTCCGCCAGCCGCCCTGCCCCGACATCGCCGCACGCCAGCATCCCCGCGCCCGGCCCCACCGTGCTGAAGCGCGCCTCCTTCAGCAGCGACTCCACGTTCTCCTGCGTCCGGGCGTTCTCCCACATCGCCACGTTCATCGCGGGCGCCAGCACCACCGGCCCCTTGAACGCGAGCAGCGACGTCGTCACCGCGTCACCGCCGAAGCCCGCTCGAATCTTGGCGATGAGGTCCGCAGTCGCGGGGGCCACGACGTAGAGCTCGCCCCAGCGGGCCAGGTCCAGGTGACCGAAGTTCCCCTCCTGCGCCGGGTCGAAGTAGTCCGTGAGCGGCGGGTGCCCCACGAGCGCCTGGAAGGTCAGCGGGGTGACGAACTGGCGCGCGGCCTCTGTCATGGCCACCCGCACCTCCGCGCCCGCGCGGCCCAATTCGCGCACCAGCTCGCAGGCCTTGTACGCCGCGATGCCGCCACCCACGCCGACGATGATCCGGCGACCCTTCAATGCCGATGCGTCCATGCGGCTTCATTACGCGCCAGCCCGCCCGGTCGCAACACGACTACCGCAGGGACACCTCGCCCTGGGTGGGCACCTCCACCGAGCGCACCACCGGGCCCGCCCCCGGCATCTCCGCGTGGAAGTAGCCCCACACCAGCGTGTAGCGCCCTGGCTTGAGCCCCTGCACCACCACCCGCTCCGACATGGGCTGATACACCAGCTGTGCATAGCGCGTGCGCAAGAGCTCCGTGGGCGGATTGCCCACCACGCCCACGTCGCCCGGCACCACCCACAGCGCCTTGCCCCGCTCCGGCTGGAGCAACACCGTCACCGACCCCGTCCCAGGCACCGGCCCCAGGTCCAACGTCATGTCCGTGCCCGCCACCTGCACCACCACCGCCGGCGCGCCCATGCCTCCGCGCGCGCCCACCACGAAGCGGTAGCTGCCCGGCGACAGCTCCGCGCTGTAGCGGCCATCCGCGCCGGTGATGAGGGACACACTCTCACTGCGGTCCGCGTTGAGCCCCTCTACCTGCGCGCCCGCCGCCGGCTGCCCGTCCGCCAGGTACACGCGGCCCGACAGGCGCGTCGCGGGCTTGAGGGTCAGCTCCACCGGCGCCGTGCTGCCTCGCGGCACCTCCTGCGTACCGCTCACCTTGCCCTTGCGCGCGGACACCGTGAAGCGCGGCACGAACGGCGGGCTCGCCAGCGTGAAGCTGCCATCCGGCCCGGACAGCACCGAGCCGTCGCACACGTCGCACGTCACCACCGCGTCCGGCACCGCGCCGCCGGACGCATCGCGCACCCGCCCGGACACCGACGGCGCCTTCACCAGCACGATGTCGCCCATGTCCTGCGGCGTCGCCGGACGGTCCACCACCTGCGGCTCGTACCCCGGTGCATCCACCGCGACGATGAGCCGGTCGCCCGACGTGGACAGCGGCAGCTCGAAGCGCCCGTCCTGGCTGTTCACATCGTGCTCATCCAAGCGGAAGCGCCGCACCGGCTGGCCCGAGTCGTCCACCACGCGGCCCCGGAACGTCGTGCGCTGCCGCATCTTCACCTGCACAGGCGGCCCGCCCGGCTTGCCCTGCGGCCGCTCCAGGGGCTCGTAGCTCGCGTGGCGCGCCTCCACGATGTACGTGCGGTCCGGCCGCAGCGCGCGGAACTCGAAGTGGCCGCTCGAATCCGACTGCGTGGGCTCTGCAGCGCGCGGCATCACGCTCATCGCCGCGCCCACCACCGGCTGGCCGTTCTCGTCCACCACGTCGCCCGTGAGCTGCGCGCCGGCCTCCAGCTCCACCGTCACCTGCTGCTTCGCCCCGTCCTGCACCGTCACCGGCCGGGGCGAGGACTGCAGGTACTCCGGATGCGACGCCACCAGCTGGTACGTCCCCGGCGGCAGCCCGCGCATGGGCACCACGCCGTCCGGCCCGGAGGGGCGGTCGCTGCGGAAGATGTTCTCCGGATCCGCCCACATCACCACGTCCGCGCCCTCCACCCGGCGGCCGCCGCTGGTCACCGTCACGTCCGCGCCCGCCTTCGCCTCCAGCGACAGCGTCACGTCCGTCGCGGGCGCCGTCGCCTGCACGCTGCCGCCGCCCCACTCGGAGTGGTGCGCGTGCAGCGTGTAGAGCCCCGGCATGGGCACCTGCGCGGAGAAGTGGCCGTTCTCATCCGCGTTCACCACGCCGCCGGTGGGCTGCACCAGCACGGACACGCCCGACGCGGGCCGGCCATACTCGTCGACGACGTTCCCGCTGATGACCGTGGCCTTGGACAGCTCCAGCTCCAGCGGCGTCTCGCCCTGCACCACGCGCGCCGGCAACTGCGCCGCGGTGAAGCCCTCCGCCTGCCCCTCCAGCACGTACTCGCCCGGAGCCAGCGGCCCCAGCTCCGCCAGCGCCCCGGTGGGCACCGCGTCGCGGCGGATGAGGTCGCCCGCCACCGTGCGCAACAAGAGCTGCGGGTTGGGCACCGGCTGGCCCTCTTCATCCACCACCGTGACGAGCAGCCGGCCCGCGGCCTCCAGCTCCAGCGTCACCTGCGTCACCCGCTGCGACAGCGTGAGCGTCTTGGGCGCGGAGCCGAAGCCCGGCGCCTCCGCCGTCACCACCACCTCGTCCGGATACAGGCCCTTGAAGCGCACCGGCCCGCCCTGCGCCTCCGTGTGCTCCTCGCGCGTCAGGTGGTCGCCCCGGAGCCGCACCGTCGCCGCCGCGGGCGCCCCGTCGCGCGTCACGCGCACCTCCAGCGTGCGCGACGGCGTCAGCTTCAGGCGCAGGGGCTGCGAGTCCGCCTCCACCTGCTGCGCCACCGCGGGCTGGAAGCCCTCCGCGTCCGCCAGCACGTAGAAGGGGCCCTCGCCCAGGCCGGACAACGTGAAGGCCCCGCCCGCGCCCGCCACCACCTCGAAGGGCAGCGGCACCTTGCGCGACACCGCGCGCACGCGCGCCCCGGGCTTCGCGTGGCCGGAGTCATCCACCACCGTGCCGGTGATGCTCCGCAAGGGCGGCAGGTACAGGTCCACGGCCTCCCCCGGCGCGGCCCGGTCCTTGAGCGCCACGCCCAGCCCCGCCGAGCGCGCCCAGACCGAGAAGGACACGCCCGCCAGGTGTTCGAAGCGGAACTTCCCCTCCGCGTCCGTACGCACCGTGGCGCGCGCCGTGAGGAAGCCCTGCTGCTGCTCGAAGAAGGCCCGCGTGTGCAGCGCCGTCTCGTGCGCGGTGCACGCCAGCAGCGCCAGCCCGCACTCGTCACACCGCACGTCCGCCAGCGTCCGCTCCGCCGACGCCGCGAGCGACACCTCCGCGTCCGGCACCGGCCGGCCTTTGCCGTCCAGCACGCGCCCGGTGAGCGTCAGCCCCTCCTGCGCCCCGGACGACACCGCCACCGCGTTGAACGCGGGCATCCCCTGACGGATGGGGTTCGCGGAGACGGGGGAGACGGGGTGCGCGGCCGGAGCGCCCCACCGGGGCCCCAGCACGATGGCGGCGAGCGCCAGCAAGGCGGCCGCCGCGATGAAGACCCATTTGCGCATGTTTACGCGGCCGGGACCTTACTCCCAGGCCGGCCCCCCAACGATGGTTTCCCCCGGGAAATTCCAGAGCGTCCTGTTGAGGACGTCCCGGCGGCCGGGAGGAGCACCCCGCTCAGTCCTCCGCGAACGGTTGGATGGCCTGCGCCACCGCCAGCTCCTGCCGGGCCTCGCTCAGCTCCGAGTTCGTGGCGCGCAGCCGGTCGCTCAGCACCTGCACGAAGCTCCAGAGCATCTTCACCGCCAGGATGGCCTCGCGCTTCATCAGCCCCATCAGGTCCGAGCGGGCGATGACCATGGTCCGCGTGGGCTCCGTGGCACGCACCGTGGCGGAGCGGGGCGCGTTGTCGATGAGCCCCATCTCGCCGAAGTGCCCACCCGAGCGCAGCTCCGCGATCTCCACGCCGTTCTTCTCGATGGCCACCCGGCCCCGGATGACGACGAAGAGCTCCTCGCCCGGCTGGCCCTCCACGACAATCTCCCGACCCGCCGGGTAGGTGCGCGTGGTGGCGATGGACAGCACCGCCGTCTGCTCCTTGTAGGTGAGGTGGCGAAAGAGCGGGATCTTCCGCAGCGCCTCCATGCGCGACTGCGCCTCGCTCGTCTCCTCGCTGGCGAGCGCCGCGCTGTCGCCGGCCACCTTCACCACCACGGCGGTGATGTTGTCCTTGCCGCCGCGCTCGTTGGCCATCTCCACGAGCTTGCGCGGCAGGTCCCCGGGCTGGAGCCCCGCGACCAGGGGCAGGATCTCCTCGTCCTCGATGTAGCCGTGCAGGCCGTCCGAACAGAGGAGGAACACGTCGCCGGGCATCAGGTCCACGATGAGCGTGTCGACCTGGACGGACTCCTGGATGCCCACCGCGCGCGTAATCACGTTGCGGTACTGCGAGGTGGCGGCCTGCTCCTTGGTGATGGTGCCGGCCTTGAGCTGGGCGGCGACGAGCGTGTGGTCCTCGGTGAGCCGGTGGCACTGCCCGTGCCGCACCAGGTACACGCGGCTGTCGCCCACGTGGCCGATGACGCCCTTGTTGCCGCCCACGGCCAGGCACACGAACGTGGTGCCCATGCCGCGCTTGGAGGCGTCCGTCATCGCCGTGCGGTAGATGTCCGCGCACGCGCGCTGCACCGCCACCTCCACCAGCGCGGCCGCGGCGGAGCGGCTGTCCGCGGTGGGGTTCTGCGCCAGGTCCTTGAGCAGGTGCCGGTTGGCCGCGATGTGCTGCTTGACGACCTCCGTGGCCCGCGCGCTGGCGACCTCACCCGCCGCGTGTCCGCCCATGCCATCGGCGACCATGAACAGGCCGAGCGACGCGTCCACCATCATCGCGTCTTCGTTGTGTTGCCGTTTCCGGCCGACATCGGTCAGCCCGAAGGCTTCTGTGGTCAAGGCCACCGCGAACGCTCCCATCCGTGCCTAGAGGGTGACTCCGCACGTTACGCAGTCCTCCGAAGACGTGGCAAGGCTTCAGGGCTGCAGGCGCACCGCCAGCAGCCGCATGAAGCCGCCCGCCGTGTAGAAGGTGACCTCCACCTGACCGAAGCGCAGCCGCCCCCCGTCCTCCACCGGCATGGGTTTACGCGCCAACAACCGGCCCCCGGCCACGAACGAGCCGTTCTTCGAGCCCGCGTCCGTGAGCAGAAAACCGGTATCCCCCGAGTCCCGCGAAAACCACGCGTGAAAGCGGGACACACTGCCATCATCGAGGACGATGTCGTTGTTGCCGGTGCGCCCCACGGTGATGCCCCGGCCGAAGGCGTTGCCCTGCGATTTGCGCACCGGGAAGACGACGGGTTCGTCCTGGCCCAACGTGGGCGGGCCCGCGTTGGTCACCGTGCGCACCGGGTACTCCTCCTGGTCGGAGGGAGGCAGCCCGCCCAGCGGAGGCGTGAAGAGGAGGAGACCCGGCGGGAGTCCCCGTTCGAACTCCTCGCGGTTGCGCAGGTAGCGCGCGACGTGGGCACTGAGCAGCTCGGCCATGGACGTGGAAGCGGGGCGCTACCCGCACCAGCAGGCAGGGCCGCTCTCGCGCATGGAGTGTACCGCGCCCCTACCGCCAATCCGCGAAGAATCCGACGTTCAGACCGCCCACGAAGTCCCGCGCCAGGCTGCGGTTCTTCAGCCCGAAGGGCTCCGAGTAGCTCACCGCCACGCCCACGCCCACATCCCGGGGCAGCTGGTAGCCAATCTGGAAGCGGCCCTGGACGGCGCCCGCGACGCGGCGGTCCGGCGGCTGGGTGGTGAAGTGGGCGCCATAGAAGGTGGGCCCGGCCGTCACCTGGAAGCCCCAGTGGATCTTGCCCGGCAGGTGGTTGCGGTAGCCGAAGCCCAGCTGCGCGGTGTGCTCGTAGTAGGACGTCACGGGCAGGTAGAGGTTCTGGCTGGCCAGCGCGGTCGCGGGCAACGACGCCGCCCACCCCACCCCACCCTCCAGGATGGTGATCCACGCGTCCTTGCGGTCCTGGAAGAGGGTGAACTCCCACTGCAGGTGCAGGTTGGGGATGACCGCGCCGTTGCGGAACTGCGTGCCCAGGAAGACGCCCCGGGGCAGCCAGGCAGGCGTGGGCGACACGTGGCCCCGGAGGTCGATGGCCTCTTGCGACTGTGCGCGGGCGGAGGTGGAGGCCAGGGCAAGCGAAACGACCAGCAGGGCGCGAGCGAGGTGGAGCATGACGTCCTATCCATCGTGGCAGCGCGCACTTGTCAACGAAGTGTTCCGTTGGCTATGACACGCAGCGCCCTCCTGTCCGTCACGGGAGGGTTACCAGGAGCAGAACACCGAATGCCGGTCGTCACGGTCCGGGCCAGCAGCAAGCAGGGTCCGGCGCAGCTCGACACGCTGGTGCGCAAGGTCGCGCAGAAGACGTCGGGGCTCCTGGAGGAGAACGACCGGGTGCTGGTCGTCTACGGCGAGGGGCGCGCCAGCCTCTACTACGAGGGTGTGCCCCGCACGCGCTCCGTGTCACGGCCGGCCTGACGTACCGGCATCACCTCAGTCGTCGGGCCCCAACCTGCGCGCGAGCCGGAAGAGCTCCGGCGGGTCGCGGTCCACGGCGGCGATGAGGCGATGTCCCAACAGCTCGTAGGTCTCCGTCTCGAGGGGGCCCCGCCCCGGGGCTTCCAGCCCGTCGAAGTTGCCCACGCGGTAGCGCGCCGCGAAGACGAAGTGGAAGTCCGGCGGCGCGAAGAGGTGCTCGGGGTCCCCCGCCGGGTGGACGTCCATGGCCCAGCGCGGGTCGAACGACGGTGGGTGGATGCCACACTCCACCAGCTCCATGTGCTGGCGCGTGTAGAGCCCGGTCATCTCCTGCAGCGTCGCGCCGGTCTCGAAGCGCACATGCGGGTAGAGGCGGTAGCAGGGGTGGTGGGGATCCAGCGCGTAGAGCCAGCCGCCGGGCGGGGTGAGCTCGCGGAAGACGGCGAGCATCCGCTCCGCCAGGTTCCGGTAGAGCTCCAGCCGGGCGTCATGCTCCAGGCGGAAGAAGTCCTCGCCCACGACGAAGCGCACGCTGCCCTGGTCCGCCGCGGGCCACGGATGGTCCAGCGCGTGACGCTCCACATCGCCCGACAGCGGCATCCAGGCTCCGGATTCTGGTTTGAGTTCGAGCACGGCCGCGTCCCCCGCTGAGTCGCGAAAACCCGGGTATGTGCGAAACGCTGGAGTCGCGCAAGCACTGGGGAGGAAGGGCCAGGGCCGTGCATGGCATCCGACGTCCACCGCGACGAGGGCCGGAGGCGCACGTCGGTCACGGGCATCTCGGGTGTCACGCGGTGGACGCCGGGGGGGACGGTGACTTCGTCTCAGGCCCGAGCGCCCTTCCCTGCCCCTGGGGCCCGGACGTGCTCAAACACAACACGCCGGCAGGCCTCAAAACGGCGCGGGTGACGTGAATGCCAGACGTTGGCCGGTGCGAGGATGCAGGAAGACCACCGCCTCGGCATGGAGCATCAGCCGGGCGGCCTCTCGTCCAAAGCGCGCGTCGCCCGAGATGGTCACTCCCAGCCCCAGGCGATGCGCGGAATGGATGCGCAACGTGTGGAGCGGATGGCTCGTTGGAATGAACTCCACCCGGGTCCGTGTGGCCTCGCGACGGAGGACCCGCCACGCGCTCCGGGTGCGCTTGCCATGGCGGGCGTCCACGCAGTCTTCCAGGGGCGCGTGGACCACCGGGCGAAGCGGCAGGTCGATGAGGCCGGCATCGCCCTCCACGCGGCCGTCCACCCAGGCGACGTGGCGGTGCTCGGCCTCGCGTTGGGAGAACTGGCGCTGGAGCGCAGCCCGCGTCACCGCGTCCCGGGGGATGACGAGGAGCCCGGAGGACTCGGGGTCCAGTTCCTGGAGGAAGCTGGCGGAGGTCAGCTCCGGAAACCGGGGCTGGAGGCGGACGAGCACCGAGTCGCGCGAGGGCGCGTGGCGTCCGGGGAGCGAGGGCAGTCCCGCGGGCTTGTCCACCACGAGGACCCAAGGGTCTTCATGGAGGACGTGCGGCCCGGCGAGGGCTGTCGCGGCGGGAGGCGTCCGCTCCACCGCCAATCCCTGCAACATGAATGGCAGCACGGTGCCACATTTGTTGTCACACGCCGGATAATACGCGCCGGACGCGCGGCGGCCGTCGAGCGGCGGCGCGCCCCACCAGAACTCCGCGAGTTCCAGGGGCTGCAATCCGTTGCGAAAGGCATACGCCAGCAGCTTGGGCGCCGCGCAATCCCCCGCGCCACCGGGAGGCGGCCGGGGTTCGAACAGCGCGGCCAGTGTCTGGGTTTCACCGCGTGCATTGGGAATGACATAGCCCCGCGTCACCTGTCGCCACAGGGCCCGCGAGCGTTCGGCGCGCACGTGTTCCACCTCCACCCGGCGCGCGTCCACCTCCCGGAGGGCGTGAGCGTCACCGCGCGCCCGCAGCGTCTCCGCTTCCCGGCACAGCGCCGCGTGCTGACGTTCCAACGCGGCCAGCTCCGCCTCGCCCGCGGGCCAGAACGCGTCACGGGCCGCAAGGTCGAACAGCGGCGGCACGAAGCCCTCCGCGGTCCACGCGCCGCCCAGCATCCCGGAGAACCCCCGGAGGAATCCGACCCCGCCCCCAGGCACCGCGACGCCCAGCACGCCGAACATCTTGCCGCCCCCTGGCCGCCACAACGCGTCCGAGCACGCGGCGTCACGGCGCAGCGCGTCCTGGAGCGCCTCCGCCGCCTTGCGGCCCCAGGCGCTGGGCGGCCCCCGGCGGAAGGGGCTCGCCAGGCGCTCCGGCGGGAGCTCGCCGGTCGTATCAGTCCAAACCATCAGGGTCGATTCCATGACTTCACCCGTGGGCACCTCTGGGGAGCGGCGGGCGCCGGCCCCTCCGCTTCCTTTGAATCCTCTTAGAGAAGGCGCCCTCCTGCATCTCCACTCCAACAAATCCAGCGCCTTGGGCGGGGTGTTTACTTTCGATCAGCACCTCTCCTAGTGAAAACAGGTCACCCGAAGTCCGTCTGTGTTTCACCCAATCCCTTGCCGCCAGGCGTAGGGGAACGCTGAGCGCTTCATCAAAAGATTCTCATCCGTGACATCGGGCAATGCCGAGGGGGCGTTGTGTTTCCACACCAGAAGAGAAGCATTGCGTCAAGACATGCGAGGACCGCGGTCTTCGGCGCGCTTTGTGGCGTGATGGCCTGCGGGCCGCGCGCCCCCGGAGAGGCCGCACCGGAAGGCACGGGCGCCACCGCGCAGGGCATCCAGGGCATCCAGATCGTCAACCTGCCGTACCGGGACAAGATCGTCCCCGAGCCTGTCCCGCCGCCCTCGCCCGCGTGCGCTCGGACCCTCAGCGCGGAGGTGGTGGCCTTCGATCAGGTCTACACCTACAACCGCCTGGGTTCCTACAACCCGACGGGGATGATCTACGCGCTCCTGGACGACGTGGAGCCCATCAGCGCCAAGACCGGCCTGGGCCCCGGCAACGTCCGCCTGAAGGCGAACAAGCGCCCTCGCCCGCTCACGCTGCGCGCCAACGTGGGGGACTGCCTCACGGTCCAGTTCCACAACATGCTGGCGCCCACGCGCTCCGCCATCCCCAGTCCATCCCAGTCGCAGCCGGGCGTGAGCTGGGCGTCGAACTCCAGCAATGGCTGGACGTTCCTGCGCAAGGTGCTGCCCGCATGGGTGCTGACGCCCACGTATGACCGGGTCAAGTCGCTGCTCCAGAACGAGCCCGCGGGCGGCTTCTGGGTCTTCCCGGGCAATGAGGGCAAGTTCGACGAAAGGCACCGTGAGGACTCTCCGGCCACGCGCACCGCGTCCATCCACGTGCAGGGCTTGCAGTACCTCTCCATGAACTCGGACGGGGCCTGGGTGGGCCAGAACGCCAGCAGCCTGGTGAGCCCGGGCGGCAGCACCACGTACACCTGGTACGCGGATCACGAGGGCGTCTTCTTCTTCTACAGCATGGGCGCGTCGTTCGGCGGACAGGGCGACGGCGGCTCCACGGTGCATGGCCTCTTCGGCGCCATCAACGTCGAACCGCCGGGCGCGCGGTGGTACCGCTCCAAGGTCACCGGCAAGGTGCTGGAGGCGGTCACCAAGTCCAGGAACCCCGACGGCACGCCCGTCCTCGACTACGAGGCGAAGGACGGTTCGGGCCGGCCGCTTCTGGCCATCCTGGATGGAGACAACCGCATCCGCCACGGCGACCTGGAGGCGGTCATCACCGGCTACGCCAGCACGAAGGTGGGGACGTCCACCTCCATCGACACCGGCAGCTTCCGCGAGTTCACCGCCATCTACCACGACGAGGTGAAGGCGGTTCAGGCCTTCGACGAGTTGGAGTGGAACCCCACGTTCCACAGCGTGCGCGACGGCTTCGGCATCAACTACGGCGTGGCCGGCCTGGGCGCGGAGCTGCTCGCCAACCGCGCGAAGATTGGCCCCACCAAGGACTGCGTCACCTGCGAGTACGAGGAGTTCTTCCTGGAGTCGTGGGCCAACGGCGACCCCGCGATGAACGTGGAGAAGGACGCGGCGGGCCGCGCCACCCAGGCGCTCTACCCGGATGATCCCACCAACGTGCAGCACAGCTACCTGGGGGACCCGGTGCGCATCCGCAACATCCACGCGGGCCCGGCGGAGACGCACGTCTTCCACCTGCACGCCCACCAGTGGAAGTTCTCTCCTGGCGTGGACGCGTCCAACTACCTGGACTCGCAGACCATCGGGCCGGGCTCCGCCTTCACGTACGACATCAACTTCGGCGGCTCCGGCAACCGCAACCTCACCGTGGGCGACGCCATCCACCACTGCCACCTGTACCCGCACTTCGCGCAGGGCATGTGGGCGCTGTGGCGCGTGCACGACGTCTTCGAGGCCGGCACGAGCGACCGCCTCCTGCCGGACGCGGAGATCCAGAACGGCACGCCCAACCCCGCCGTCGTCCCGCTGCCCAACCGGGCGATGCCGCCCATGCCCACCTACGCCAGCACCACCGTCACTGACGGCAACGGACGGCCGGTGACGCGCCCGGCGTTCCCTGGCTACCCCTTCTACATCGCGGGCATGGCCGGCCGCCGCGCGCCACAGGCGCCGCTGGACCTGGAGTTCGACGGTGGCCTGCCCCGCCACATCGTCACGCGCGCCGTGGGGCCCGTGACGTACGGCGCCTCCGGCCGCTTCGACGTGGACCCCTCCGCGCTCAACATCAAGCTGCTGCCCCAGGGCGGCACCCCCCTGGAGCAGAACGCCATGGCGTTCCACTCGGGGAGCTTCCCCAACGCCTCCAGCGTCACCACCCTCTACGGCGACCTGGCCGCCGGCTATCCCAGCTACACGCCGCTGGGCGGCAGCGGGACGTTCACCGTCAACGGGCGCAAGCCGGTGGCGGGCGCGCCCTTCGCGGACCCATGCCCCCAGAACGCGGGCGTGCGCAACTACCGCACGGCCTACCTGCAAATCGACCTGCAGCGCATCAACCGCGCCGGGTGGCATGATCCGCAGGCCCGGCTGATGGTGCTCAACGAGGACGTGCCCGCGACCCAGGACGGCCTGCGCCCGCCTGAGCCCTTCTTCTTCCGGGCCCTGTCCGGCGAGTGCATCAACTTCTATTCGACCAACCTCATCCCCAAGCACCTGGAGCCGGACGCGTTCCAGATCTACACGCCCACGGACGTCATCGGGCAGCACATCCACCTGGTGAAGTTCGACGTGACGTCCGCGGACGGCGCCGGCAACGGCTGGAACTACGAGGACGGCACCCTGTCCTCCGACACCGTGGCGGAGCGCATCCACCTGGCCAACGCGGCCGGCGGCGCCTTCGCGGCGGACGGCGCCATCAGCGAGACGGGCACCCGGGTGACGCTCAGCGCCCCGGCCTCGCACCCGCGCATCAGCCGCGCACCGGGCACGGCGCAGACCACGGTGCAGCGCTGGTGGGCGGATGATCCGTCCCCGCAGCGCACGCTGGAGACGGTCTTCACGCACGATCACTTCGGTCCGTCGTCTCACCAGCAGCACGGCTTCTTCGGCGCGCTCATCGTGGAGCCCAAGGGCTCCAAGTGGCGCGACCCGCGCACGGGCGTCTACTACGGCTCGCGCGTGGCGGACGGCGGCCCCACCAGCTGGCGCGCGGACGTCATCACCGCGGACCCCACCCAGAGCTTCCGCGAGTTCACCCTGGGCTTCATGGACTACAACCCGCTCTACGACGAGTGCGGCCAGCCCGTGAACCCTCCCAACTACAAGGAGGACGCGCTGCCCTGGGCGGTCGGCTTCGAGCCCGTCGCCATGCCAGAGGCCATCAGCGCCGCGGACCCGGGCGCCATGATGATCAACTACCGCAACGAGCCCATCCCCGTGCGCATCTCCTCGCGCTCCACGCGTTGCGGCACCCGCAAGCTGCTCGCCACCAAGGCGGGAGAGATGTCCAACGTCTTCCGCTCGGACATCCACGGCGACCCGTACACCCCACTGATGGCGGGCTACGAGGGCGACCGCGTCAAGATCCGCCTGGTGCAGGGCTCGCAGGAGGAGCAGCACAGCTTCAGCCTGCACGGCCACAAGTGGCTGCGCGAGGGCGGCGACCCGAACAGCGGCTTCCAGAACGCCCAGGCCATTGGCATCTCCGAGCACTTCGAGTTCGAGCTGACCGGAGGCCTGCCCGTCATCGGTGGTCCCTACGATACGGCGGACTACCTGTACATGAGCGCCTCCAACGGCGACCTCTGGAACGGCATGTGGGGCCTCTTGCGCACCTACCGGAACAAGCAGAGGGGGCTGCGCACGTTGGGCGACGTGGCGATGCTCGCGGTGGACCTGAACCCACGCCTGGACCTGGCGGTGTCGGCGGGAGGCAAGGAGCCGCTCCAGGCCTACCCCCCCGTGTCACTGCTGGAGATGCCCGAGCGCGCGGGCCTGCCCCGGCTGAGCGAGAACGACGAGACCATCCAGGGCTCGTTCGAGATCAACGAGAAGGGCGAGGAGGTGAAGCAGCGCAGCGTGGCGTTCGCGCTGGAGGAGCGCGAGGCGATGCTGAAGATCGACCCCGATCTGGTGCTTCAGCACGAGAACAGCGGGAAGCTGGGCGTGAAGCCGGTGAAGGTGGACTCGTGCCCGCGCAACACGCCGGTGCGGCTGTACAACGTGTCCGCCATCGACGCGCGCAACTGGTTGCCCGGCGGACGGCTCGTCTACAACAGCAAGTACGGCTTCTATGATCCGGACGCCGTCATCTTCGCCCGCGACGAGTACCTGGCCGAACTGAAGGCGGGCAAGCGCGCGCCGGAGCCGCTCATCCTCCGCGCGAGGGCCGGCGAGTGCGTGCAGGTGGTGCTGACCAACCGGCTGCCCGCGACGGTGCCCACGAAGAAGGACGTGTGGGCGCACCACTCGGCCATCACGTCCAGCTTCAACGTCAACCAGACGCGGATGTCCAACCACGTGTCGCTGCATCCGCAGCTGGTCAACCTGGACGTGAACACGGACGACGGCGCGAACGTGGGCCTCAACGCCCAGCAGACGGTGCCGCCGGGCGCGACGCGCACGTACCGCTGGTACGCGGGCGAGTTCAAGAGCTCGCCCTGGACGTCGCCGTTCCCGGTGGGCCAGGTGACGCCCACGGAGTTCGGCATCGTCAACCTGCGCAACATGGCGGACGTGGTGAACCACGGCATGCACGGCGGCATCGGCGCGCTGGTCATCGAGCCCAAGGACGCGGACTGGACCCCCGACTCCGGCACGGACGCGCAGGCACGCGTGCGCTACACACGCCCGGACGGCAGCAAGCAGACGTTCCGGGAGTTCGTCCTGCTCTACCAGGACGACCTGGGCCTGCACACCGACAACGCCCGCTTCCAGGACTCCGGCTTCAGTGGACTGAACAGCGGGACGGCGCTGCGCAACACCAACGGCATCGACGACTCGCAGGACACCGGCCAGAAGGGCTTCAACTATCGCACCGAGCCGCTGTGGGCCCGCCTGGGCGTCCCGCCGCAGACGCCGCCCGAGGACACGAACAACTACGACCTCACCGCCATCCTCAGCAGCACCACCCACGGGGACCCGGCCACGCCGGTGTTCACCGCCAAGGTCGGTGAGCCGGTGCGCTGGCGCGTGGGACAGCCGTCCGGCCACTCGCGGCAGCACGCGTTCTCCGTGCATGGCGCGGAGTGGCACCGCAACCCGTGGGCAGCGGGCGCGCAGTCGCGCGTCATGGGCCCCAACGCCATGTCGCCGATCATCTCGACGCAAGGTGGCTCGTCGGTGATGCACCACTGGAACATCGTCCCGGAGTACGGCGCGGGCGGTGCCTACGGCGTCAAGGGCGACTACCTGTACCGCGACATGCCCAGCTTCCTCTGGAGCAGCGGCGGTCTGTGGGGCGTGTTCCGGGTGGAGTAGGCCCGGCCGTCCCTCCGGGTGGCGCGGGGGTGGAAGGACCTCCTTCCCCTCGCGCCGCCCTCCCCTCCTTCCTGGCCTCACCGCTTCAACCCGCTCATGCGCAAGCCCTTCGTCCTCGCCACCACCGGTCTGCTGTCCATGGGGCTCCTCGCCGTGGGTGGGCGTGCCTTCTTCTCGCGAGCCCCCGCCGAACCCGCCGAGCCGGCGGTCTCGCGGCCCGCCCCCATCACCGCGCCCGCCGCGAAGGTGACGCGCGACGGGGTGTCGCTCGCCTTCGACCTGACGTTGATGCCCCGGCCGCTGGAGGCCGAACAGGGCTCGCCGCTTCAGGCGCTCGCACGCGTCGCCGTCACGGATGCCCGCACGGGCGAGCCGCTCGCGGGACGGCGCCCCCTGGCGTGGATGCGCCTGCGCCCCCAGGGCGAGCCCGCGCCGGATGACGCCGCGTGCAAGGAGCGCGTGCGGTCGTATCTGGGCGGGCTGCTGTCCGCGCAGGCGGACGTGGACTTCAACGCGTACTGGTTCCTCACGCTCAACCATGACCAGACGGTGTCCGTCATCAACCCGCAGATCGCCTTCGACCGCACGAAGCTCCAGCACCTGGTGTCCGTGGGCGGCGGCGCGGCGGACTGGGCGCTGCTGCCCGACCGCTCGGCGCTGTACGTGACGGTGCCGTCGCAGGACACCGTGTCCGTGGTGGACACCCAGCGCTTCGTGGTGACGCGCCCGCTGCGCGTGGGCCGCCAGCCGGGGCGCATCGCGCTGTCCCCGGACGGCCTCACCGCGTGGGTGAGCAACGACGGCGACAGCACGGTGAGCATCATCGACACGCTCGCGCACGCCGTGCGAGACCCGGTGGACGTCGGGCCGGGCCCGCATGCGTTCGGCTTCTCCGACAGCGGTCGCACCGCCTGGGTCTCCGCCCGCGACGCCACGGCGCTGACGGCGCTGGACGTGGCCTCCGGTGAGGTGCTCGGCCGCGTGGAGGTGGGCGCGGGGGTCACCGCGCTCGCGTGGAGCGACGTAGCCCGGGCCCTCTTCGCCTCACGGCCCGGGGCGCGGGAGGTCGTGGTGGTGGACGCCAAGCGCCGCGAGGTATCGCGCCGGATCCCCGTGAAGGGCGGCCTGGACGCGCTGCGCTTCGACAACACCGGCCGCTGGGCCTTCGCGGTGCACCGTGACACCAGCACGGTGGACATCCTGGACGCGGCCTCCGGCCAGGTGGCGCACTCGCTCACCGGCTTCTCCGCGCCGGACTCCGTCGTGTTCACGGACGCCTTCGCCTACGTGCGCAACACCACCGACAGCCGCGTGACGCTGGTGGAGTTGAAGACGCTGGAGGGCACCGGCACGCCCGCCCAGGTGCACATCACCGCGGGCCAGCGCCCCGCCGCCGAGGCACGGGAGCTGGGCCGGTCCGACCCCATCGCGCCGCTGCCGGAGGGCACCGGCGTCATCATCGCGGGCAACGCGGACCGCGCGCTGTTCCTCTATCAGGAGGGCATGATGGCCCCGCGGGGCACGCACCTGAACTACGGCCGCGAGCCCCGCGCGGTGAAGGTGTTGGATCGCTCGCTGCGCGAGGTGGAGCCCGGCGTCTTCACCGCCCGGGGCAGCGTGCGCGAGAACGGCACATATGACGTCCAGGTGTTGCTGGACAACCCCCGGGTCGTGGCGTGCCTGGAGTGGAAGGTGGGCCAGGTCCCCCTGGACGCGTCGTTCGCGAAGACGCTGTCCCTGGAGCTCACGCCGGAGTTCGACGCGAAGCGGACCTATGCACCGGAGGAGACGGTGCCGCTGCGCTTCCGCCTGGAACCCACCGCGGGCACGGGCGCGCCCGCGGTAGCGCCAGAGGAGATCCGCGTGCTGCTGTTCCGCACGCCCGGCACCTGGCAGGTGCGCACCGAGCCCCGGCAGGTCGCGGCTGGAGTCTTCGAGGTCGACTTCCGGCCGCCGTCGCCGGGCCAATACAAGTTCGTGGTGGGCGTGGAGGGCCGGGGGCTGGACCTCGGCCGCCTGCCCACGTCCACCCTCGGCGTGTCGTCCCCGCTCGCGGCCGCCGTCACCTCCGAGTCCACCCCATGATGATTCCGCCCCTGAAGCAGGTGGTGCTCGCCCTGGCGCTGACGTGCGCGCCGGTGGCGCTCGCACAAGAGGACGTGCGCGTGCCCCTCCCCTCCCAGTCCGCGTCGCTGGAGGTGACGGTGCCGGACGTGACGCTGGTGGATCAGCACGGCAGGCAGGTGAAGCTGTGGACGGACCTGGTGCGCGGGCAGACCGTGGCCATCAACTTCATCTTCACGCGCTGCAAGACCATCTGCACGCCGGTGACGGCCACGCTCGACAAGGCGCGCCAGCAGTTGGGGCGCGGCTCCAACGTGCGCTTCATCTCCATCACGCTGGACGTGAACAACGACACGCCGGAGCGGCTGGCGAAGTTCGCGGAGCCCTTCCACCCGGGGCCGGACTGGTCCTTCCTCACCGGCGAGCCCGCGAAGGTGAAGGAGGCGCTGGTGGCGCTGGGCGGGTACGTGCCGGACAAGGAATCGCACCGGCCGCTCGTCCTCGTGGGCAACGCCCTCACCAGCAGGTGGACGCGCGTGGATGGGCTGGGAAGCCCCTCGCGCATCGTGGAGGCGGTGAAGGAGGCGCAGGCGTCCTCCGCCGCGCCGCCGGAGCTGGCGGCCATGGACGGCACGGCCGCGCAGGACGCCGCGGCGGCGAAGTACTTCACCAACACGGAGCTGGTGGATCAGCACGGCAAGACGCACCGGTTCTACGAGGACCTGGTCCGAGGCCGGACGGTGCTCATCAACTTCGCGTTCACGTCGTGCAAGGGCGCGTGCTCCCCCATCACGCAGCACCTGGCGGAGGTGCAGAAGAAGCTCTCGGCGCGCATGGGCAAGGACGTGCACATGCTCACGCTCTCCGTGGACCCCACCAACGACACGCCGAAGAGCCTGGCGAAGTTCGCGAAGAAGTTCGGCGCGCAGCCGGGGTGGTACTTCCTCACGGGCTCCCGGGAGAACATCACGCTCGTGCTGAAGAAGCTCGGGGGCTACACGGAGAAGCCGGACGAGCACAACACGACGCTCCTCATCGGTGACGCGTCCACGGGCATGTGGGTCAAGTCCCCGGCCATGGCGATGGCGGACAACATCGTCGCCGCGGTGGAACACCTGAACGATCCCAGGTGAGGGGGCACGGCATGCGGTGGCATCACGGTGTCGGGGCCCGCGCGGTGCTGCTGCTGGCGGCTGGACTGTTGCTGTCCGGCTGTCGGCGTGAGGCGCCCCCTCGGGCCGCGACGCCCGAAGAGGTGAAGCGCGGGCGCGGCTTCTTCCAGCGGGGCCAGTCGCCCCAGGGCTCGCCGCTCACCGGCTTCCTGGGGCCGGAGCGGGTGGAGCTGGAGGGCGCCGTCGCCGCGTGCTCGCGCTGCCATGGGCCTTCCGGGCGGGGCAGCCGCGAAGGCGGCGTGGAGGTGCCGGACATCACGCCCGGCGCGCTCCAACACGCGCGCGCGGTGGGCCTGGAGGAGGTCGAGGATCGCTCACGCCCCGCGTACACGCGCGCCACCTTGCTGCGCGCCATCACGGAGGGCCGCTCCGCCAGCGGCCGTCCACTGGGTGTGGCAATGCCGCGCTACGTGCTCGCGGAGTCAGACGCGGACGCGCTGCTCGGGTATCTCCAGACGCTGGATGCGGCTCCGGATCCCGGCGTCTCCGCGACGACGCTCACGGTGGGCGCGGCGCTGCCCTTGACGGGGCCGTTGGCGCCCCTGGGCCAGGAGATCCAAGCCGTGGTGCGCGCGGTGTTCCTGGACGTGAACGCCCGCGGCGGCATCTTCCGGCGCAAGCTGGAGCTGGTGGTGGAGGACGACGCGGCGCTGTACGCGACGGCCGCGTCCACCGCGGGCGCGGACGCCACGGCGCGGCTGCTCGAAAGGGACGTCTTCGCGCTGGTCGCCAGCCTCCGCCTGGCGCGGCTTGCATCCGATGCGCGACTGGAGCGCGAAGGCATGCCGCTGGTGCTGCCCCTGCCCCTGGAGCCGGGACCGCCGCCGGACGACGGGCCGGTGTTCTTCCTCTACCCGGAGCCCTCCGAGCTGGCTCGGCTCGCGGTGCAGCATCTGGCCAGCACCGGGGAGCCCCGGCTGCGTGGCCAGCCGCTCGCGGTGGTGCATCCGGAGGACGCGGCTGGCCACGCGTGGTGGGAGGCCGTGCGCGCGGAAGCGGGGCGCAGGGAGCTGGCCACGCCGCTGGACTGGGGTCTCGCGCTGGAGGAGATGGAGCCTGGGCCTGCCCCCTTCGCGGTGCTGTACACCGGCACGTCCGAAGGACTGGCCTCGCTCATGAGGACGCTGGCCTCCCGCGCGCTGAAGGTGCCGGTGTTCGCCCCGGCGGCGCTCGCGGACCCGCGCCGGCCGGAGCTCACGCAAGGACAGGTGACGTTCCTGTCCCCCATGGGGTTGGGCGAGCACGCGCCCGACCTGGAGGCACTGACCGCGTTCATGGACCGGCACGGCTTGAAGCCCGGTCACACCGCCTTCCAACTGGGGGCCTACGCCGCCGCCAGGGTCCTGGTGGAGGCCGTGACCCGCGCGGGCGCGGACCTGACGCGCGCGAGCCTGCAACAACAACTGGAGGCCCTGCGCGACTTCGACACCGGGGTCTCTCCCCCGGTCAGCTTCGGCGTGAACCGGCGGGTCGGCGTCCAGGGCGCGCAGCTCGCGACGCTGGACGCGGCGACGGGACGCCTGCGGGCCGTGTCGGACTGGATCCCCCTGTCACCCTGAGGATCGATCGTCCCTGGGAGGCGCCACCGGCAACTCCAGCACCAGTTCGGCGCCGGGCCCGGCCGTGGGCGCGACGTAGGCCCATCCCCCGTGCCGCCGCGCGACCTCGCGCACGATGGCCAGGCCCAGCCCCGCTCCGGGACTGCCCTCCGCGCCCACCACGCGGTGGAAGGGTTCGAACACCGCATCATGCTCCGCCAGGGGAATGCCCGGGCCGGTGTCCCGGACGCTCACGCGGAAGCGTCCCGCCTCCGGCGAGAGCCGGACGTGGATCTCCCCGCCTTTCGGGGCGAACTTGAGGGCGTTGCCCAGGAGGTTGTCCACGGCCTGCCGCAGGCTGCCCGCGTCGAACGGGGCCTCCATCCCGGCAGGCGCGTCCAGGTGGATGAGCAACCCCCGATGCTCGGCCTCCGCACGAGCCCCCTCCACCGCCTGGAGCAGAAGCAGGCCCAGGTCGCCCTTCTTCCAATCCCATGCGCCGCGCCCCGCCGTGGCCATGTCCAGCAGCGAGTCCGCCAGCAGCGCCAGCCGATCCACCTCCGTGCGCGTGTCCCGGAGCGCGACGCGCAACTCCTCCGCGCTCCGCTCGCGCCTCAGCGACAGGTCCAGGCTGGTGCGCATCAGCGCCAACGGAGTGCGCAGCTCATGCGCCGCGTTCGCGATGAGCCGATCCTGCGCCTCGCGCGCGCCGCGCACGCGGGCCGTGGCCTCACGGAGCGCCGCGCCCACCTGGCCTATCTCGTCGGAGCCAGCGTCCTCCTCCGGAGACAGCGTGAAGTCTCCTTCGCGCAGCCGCTCCAGGCTCCGGGCGATGGCCGCCAGCCGCCGCGACAACCGGCGCGCCAGCAGGGTCTGGACGATGAGCAGCAGCCCCCCCAGCACCGCCGTCAGGGAGAACGCCATCCGGAAGAACGAATCCACCGAGCGGTCCACCTGCCCCAGCGAGGCCAGCAGCCGCAGCCCGTACCACTCCCCTTCCGGGGACCGCACGTTCACCATGACCTCGCGCCACCGGCTTCCGTCCGGGGCCACCTCGGTGATCAGCAGGGGCGGTCCCTCCCGCGTGCCCGGCACGCGGCGCGGTGGCTCGGGCGCGCCCTCGGCGACCGGCGGATAGCGCATCACCAGCCGTCCATCCGACTGATAGAGGTAGCCCTGAGGGGCGAAGGGGCGCACCTGCTCCACCAGCGGAGAGACGGCCATGTGCAGGTGGACCTTCTGCCCGGGACCGTCGAAGAGGCTCACGCTCTCCACGGCGGCCTGCGCCAGGAGCGCGCGATCCAACGAGCGTTCCAGGTCCGCGCGGAACAGCCGCCCCGCCACCGCCAGCGCCCCCAGGGTGGCCAGCGCGGGCAGCAGGGCCCCATGCAACCACAAGCGCCGCGCCAGCCTCATGCCGGAAGGGTTCCGGCCGGCGCGACGACGAGCTTGTAGCCCACGCCCCGCACGGAGCGGATGGCCACGTTCGCCGCGCCCAACCGCTCCAGCTTCGTGCGCAGGTAGCCCACGTACACGTCGAGCACGTTGGCGCTGCCGTCGAAGTCCGGCCCCCACGTCTGCTCCATCAGCCGCGCCCGGACCTGGGGCTCACCGGGGTGACGCGCGAGGGCGCTGAAGAGGGCGAACTCGCGCGCGGTGAGCGACTCCTCCCGCGAGCCGATGCGCAGGATGCGCCGGCCGGGCTCCAGCACCAGCTCCCCCAGCCGCACCACGCCCTCCTTCGCTTCGCCGCGGCGCCCCAACACCTCCAGACGCGCGAGCAGCTCCTCGAAGTCGAAGGGCTTGACCAGATAGTCGTCCGCACCCGAGCGAAGGCCCTTCACCTTGTCGGCGGTGGCGCCACGCGCCGTCAGCAGCAGCACCGGCGTGCGCACGCCAGCCTCGCGCCAGCCCTTGAGCAGCGTCATCCCATCCGTGTCCGGCAGCGACCAGTCGAGGACGATGACGTCGTAGAGCTCCGGGCAGCCCAACGCGAGCGCCTCGCTGCCCCGTGAGCAGACATCCAGGACGTGCCCCTCTTCCCCCAGTCCCTTGCGAAGCAGGAGCACCATCTTCGCCTCGTCCTCGACGAGCAGGAGTCTCATGCGATGTCCCGCCTCCTCGAACCGTGCCATTCGGACCCGCGGTATTACGGATTGTTTCATGCCTGCCCGCATGGGGACCAGCCTTCCTGGAAGGCAGGTGCCGCACGCGAGGCCCCGTCCTCAAGCCTCCATCCGGACGTCACACGGGGGCAGCGAAGCGGCCCCGGCTCCGGGGCATGCTCACGTTTCAGAACCTGGGAGGCCTTCATGACGGTCGACGTGGAGCGGGCGCTGGCGGACGTGGTGCCAGCGGAGGCGATCACCACGGATCCGGACGTGCTCGCGGCGCACCGGCATGATCAAGCGGAGTGGGCGCCCTCGGGGATGCCAGCGGTGCTGGTGCGGCCCGGCTCCACCGCCGAGGTCCAGGCCGTGCTCCGCGTGGCGACGGCGCTGCGGGTGCCGGTCGTTCCCCGGGGCGCGGGCTCGGGCCTGTCGGGCGGCGCGAACGCGAGCGACGGCTGCATCGTCCTGTCGCTCCTGCGGATGAACCGCATCCTGGAGGTGGACCCACGCGGGATGCTTGCCGTCGTGCAGCCTGGAGTCCTCACGGGCGCGGTGAAGGCCGCCGCCGCGGACCAGGGCCTCTGGTACGCGCCGGATCCCGCGAGCTGGGAGTTCTCCTCCATCGGCGGCAACCTGGCCACGAACGCGGGGGGCCTGTGCTGCGTGAAGTACGGCGTGACGGGCGACGCGGTGCTGGGGCTGGAGGCGGTGCTCGCGGACGGCTCCGTGGTGCGCACCGGCGGGAGGACGGTGAAGAACGTGGCGGGCTATGACCTGACGCGCCTCTTCGTCGGCTCCGAGGGCACGCTGGGCGTCCTCACCGAGGCCACGCTGCGGCTGCGGCCCCGTCCCCCGAAGGCGACGACGCTGGTCGCCGCGTTCCCCACGCTGGTGAGCGCGGGCACGGCCGTCTGCGACATCATGGAGCGGACGCGCCCGTGCGTGCTGGAGCTGATGGACCGCACCACCGTGCGCGCCGTGGAGGCGTGGAGACCCATGGGCCTGGACGTCGAAGCCGAGGCCCTGCTCCTGGCGCGCTCCGACGCGGGCGGCGTGCAGGGCGAGGAGGAGCTGGCGCTGATGGTCGCGGCCTGTGAGCGAGCCGGCGCGACCACCGTGATGAGCACCGCCGACGAGGCCGAGGGCGAGCTGCTCATGGGCGCCCGGCGCTTCGCCTTCCCGGCGCTGGAGCAGCGCGGTGCCACGCTGCTGGACGACGTGGGCGTGCCCGTCGTGCGCATCCCCCAGTTGCTCGCGGAGGTGGAGCGCATCGCCGTGAAGCACGGGGTGCTCATCGGGACGTTCGGGCACGCGGGCGACGGGAACATGCACCCCACCGTCGTCTTCGACCGGAGGGATCCGGTGGCGCTGGCGCGGGCGAAGGACGCGTTCGACGACATCCTGCGAGCGGCGCTCGCCCTGGGAGGCACCATCACGGGCGAGCACGGCGTGGGGTCCCTCAAGCGCGGCTTCCTGGGTGCGCAGCTGGGCCCGGAGACGCTGCGCCTGCACCAGGCGATCAAGGGGGCGCTGGACCCGCTGGACCTGCTGAACCCCGGCAAGATGCTGTGATTCCAGCGGGTTGGCGGCGCCGCGCGGAAAAATAAATCCGGTGTCGATCCAGCGCGGCCCCGTTCGTTGCGTGGATGAAGGCGACGTTCACCTCCCCCCACTTCCGCCAAGGAGACGCACCATGGGCACCAAGATCTTCGTCAACCTCCCCGTCGAGTCGCTGGACCGCGCGGTCGGGTTCTTCACGAAGCTGGGCTACAAGTTCAACCCCCAGTTCACCGACGCCAACGCCACGTGCATGATCATCAGCGAGGACATCTACGCGATGCTCCTGGTGAAGCCCTTCTTCAAGAGCTTCATCAAGAAGGACATCGCGGACACGAAGAAGTCCACCGCGGCCATCATCGCCCTGACGGCGGAGAGCCGTGCCGCCGTCGACACGCTCGTGGACAAGGCGCTCGCGGCGGGCGCGAAGGAGACCAAGGAGAAGATGGACCAGGGCTTCATGTACCAGCGCAGCTTCGAGGACCTGGACGGCCACCAGTGGGAGTCCTTCTGGATGGACCCCGCCGCCGTGCAGCCGCAGCAGTAGCTTCAGAGCGGGCGCTTCATGCCCTCGTGGCTCGCCACGAATCCCAGCCGCGCGTAGAAGCGCTGGGCTTCGTGGCGGCGCTTGTCGGTGGTGAGCTGGATCAGCGTACAGCCCCGGGCCCGGGCGCGCTCCATGGCGTCCACCATCAGCGCCTCGCCAATGCGCTGTCCCCGCAGGTCCGAGCGCACACGAACCTCCTCCACCAGCGCCCTCCGGATCCCGCCGCGCCCCAGGCCCGGGATGTACGTGAGCTGGAGCGTGGCGACGACCTGCCCGTCCTGCTCGCCCACGATGAGCTCGTTGTTCGGGTCGGCGGTGATCTCCTTGAACGCGGCTTCGACTGCGGGAGTGACCTCCTCGGCATAGCCGGTGCGAGCTCGCGCGATGGCGTCATCCGCGAGCAGCTTGAGGATGGTGGGCAGGTCCGTGGCCCGTGCGTGACGGAAGGTGATGGGGGACATGTCGATGTCCCTGTTACCAGAGCGTCCGCCGTCCATCGACGCCGTCCCGTTGTCTGATGAGCCACAGCGACACTTCTCTCGAGGGCAGTGGGCCGCGGCAGGACCTGGCTTCAGCTTGCACGGGCAACCGCTCGGGGCGCCCATTTCCGGAAAGGAGCCATCATGAGCCCGGCGCCAACGAAGCCCGCCTCCACCCTGACGCCGCGGGAGATTGAAGAGCGCGTCCGCTCCCTGGGCGAGTGGTTCCACAACCTGGACCTGAAGGGCGTGCGCACCGCCCCCGGCCACTTCCTGGGGGACTACCCCGCGAGGAACTGGCGGCTCATCGCGGACGCCCTCCCGCGCGACCTCTCAGGCAAGACGGTGTTGGACATCGGCTGCAACGCCGGCTTCTACGCCATGGAGATGAAGAAGCGCGGCGCCGTGCGCGTCCTGGGCATCGACAGCGACGAGCGCTACCTCGAACAGGCGCGCTTCGCCGCCGAGGTGAACAGGCTCGACATCGAGTTCCGCCGGCTGGACGTCTACGACGTGAGGGCCCTGCGCGAGACGTTCGACGTCGTCCTCTTCATGGGCGTGCTCTACCACCTGCGCCACCCGCTGCTGGCGTTGGACCTGCTGCACGCGCATGTCGTCAAGGACACGCTCGTCTTCCAGACCATTCAGCGCGGAAGTCCGCACGTGGCGCAGGTGCCCGAGGACGCGTCCTTCGATGACCGCGCGCTCTTCGACGACCTGACCTTCCCGCTCGCGTACTTCATCGAGCACCGCTACGCGCACGACGAGACGAACTGGTGGATTCCCAACCGCGCCGGCGCGGAGGCCCTGCTGCGCTCGGCGGGCTTCGAAATCGTGAGCAACCCGGTGGGCGAGTTCTACGTCTGCAAGCGGCGCGAGCCCCGGCCCGGGGGCCCACGGGCCGTGCATCCCCGTCCGTAGACACAGGCTTCCAGGGCCCGCTACCGGGCAGGCAGCCCGGCAAGAACCAGAGATGAATCGCCCCTCTCGCGCGGAGTCAAATCGAGCAGCGGCTGCAGCGGCCCGGTCTCACATTATCGAGAACGTCTCGCTCGACTTGGACCTGGGAGGCCAGCGCGTCGGAATCGTCCTCAACCGCGGAGCCACCACTGCCAAGGGAACGGACATCCAAGTCGAGCTCATCCGGCTGCAGGCCGCGGATGGTAGCTGGACCTTCTTCGTCAACACCGCCTTCCCGACCCTGTGATGAGCACGCCTACCCGACCCTCAGGGATTTCTTCCTTCGGCGCTTCCACCGGGACGCCGAGCTCAACTGGCCCGACATGAAGGAGAACGTCCGCGATTGGGCCACCTGGAGCGAGACGGAGGATCTCGAGCAGCTCGTCGACGAACTGTAGCGCTTCGTCGCCGCGCATGCGGATGCTGGCGCTCTCGAAGCGGCCCTCCTCGACGACCTCGCCTGCCCCTTCCACTCGCCCGGCATGGGAATGAGCTACCGCGAGTGGCTGGCATTTCTGGATGACTCCTTCAGCGAGGGGTGCGGGCGCGTCGGGCACCTCTACTGTGCGCACCGGCTTCAGTTCCTCCTTGTCGGAGAGAAGCGCATCCACCGCGTACACCGCCACCGTGTCCGCTCCGTCGTCCGCGACGAAGAGCTTCTTGCGCTGGGCGACCAACGCGAGCCCTGCGGCCCGGAGGTGATGGGGGGCATGGCGATGTGCCTATTCCTCGGAGAAGAAATCAGAGTCCACGCGCTTGAGTTCGTAGGCGCTCACCGCGTTCACGCCGATACCAAAATCGAACATGAGCCCAGAGAGCTGCGCGCCATCGATGAGGACGATCTTCTTGTCGATACGCGCCACATATTCACGCGCCTCCCTGGAAAAGGTGGAGGTTGTGATGAAGACGCCCTTGCGCGCGCGCTCACCTTCCAGCGTCCCCGCGAAGCCCTGGACCTCGGGCCGCCCCACGGTGTTCTGCCAGCGCTTGGCCTGGATGTAGATGACATCCAGGCCCAGATGGTCCTCCTTGATCATCCCATCCACACCGCCGTCGTGGCTGCGGCCAAGTGCCTTCCCTGCATCCTCCAGCGAACCGCCGTACCCCATCTTCACCAGGAGTTCGACCACCAAGCGCTCGAAGAACCGTGGACTTGCCTGCAGCGTCGTGGCCAACAGCTCCGCCTCTGTCTTCTTGCGGAGGTCCTTGTACGCGCGTTCGAGTGCTTCCTCAGGAGTGATGGCTGGAGCCGCGACCGGCTCCCCTTTGGAAGGCTCGGGCACTACGGCGTCGACCTCATCGTTGCTGCGAACGATGAAATCCTTGAACCCCTCGAACTGCATCAGGATGTTCGTGTCCAGTGCCGTGGGCTTTCTTGCGAGCACGCCCTTGCCTCGCTCGGTGATCTGATACACGCCACGGCGTACCGATCGCAGCAGCCCGGCCTTGTCCATGTACGTCTTGGCCCATCCAAGGCGATTGTCGAAGACGGCCTGTTTGCCACTGGGCAGCAGTTCGGCGCGATCCGCCTCAGACAGGTTCAGTGAGGTGGCCACGGCCTCACGCACCTCGCGGACGAGGTGTTCCTTCCCATCCGCGAGCCGCTCCAGGAGCGGAAGCATCAGGGCTTGGTAATCCGGTACGGGCATGGGCCCCATTCTAGGGGGGCTGGACACGCTCAAGCTGGCCTCTGCGCAGGAGGCCGAGCCGAACGCGGGAAAAACGCGCTCTCCTCCCGACCGCATGTCAGGCACCCTCCAGCCCCCCGTTTGAAGTTCTTGCGGTCACGGCCCTGGCCCGGTATACGGGCGGGGCTTCACGGCCAGGTAGCTCACCTGGTTAGAGCGGCGGTCTCATAATCCGCAGGTAGTCAGTTCAAGTCTGACCCTGGCCACTGAGCAGCCCCGGAGTCACTTTCCCAAGTGATTCCGGGGCTTTTTTCGTTCTGACCATGGCCTCCGGGGGCTCCATGGCGGCCCCACGTCCACGTCCGAAAACGGCCAGACATCCGGGGCCCGGCGTGTGAGCTTTCCCCCATGGACGGCCTGGACCCCACCGCCTGCTACCGCGCGCTGACGACGCGGGACTCCCGCTTCGACGGGCGGTTCTTCACCGCCGTGAAGACGACGCGCATCTACTGCCGCCCCATCTGCCCGGCCCGCGCACCCCGCTTCGAGAACTGCACGTTCTACCCCACCGCCGCCGCGGCCCAGGAGGCCGGCTTCCGGCCGTGCTTGCGCTGCCGCCCCGAGACGTCCCCCACCCTGGCCCCCTGGCGCGGGACCTCCGCCACCGTCTCGCGCGCCCTGGCCCTCATTGCGGACGGCCTGCTCGACGCCGAGGAGGCCAGCGTGGAGGTCCTGGCGGGCCGGCTCGGCGTCGGGGACCGGCAGCTGCGGCGGCTCTTCCAGCAGCACCTGGGAGCATCCCCCCTGGCCGTGGCCCAGACGCGGCGCGTGCTCTTCGCCCGCCAGCTCATCCACGAGACCTCCCTGTCCATGGCCGAGGTCGCCCTCGCGTCGGGCTTCGGCAGCGTGCGGCGCTTCAACGCCGTCTTCCAGTCGCTCTACGGCCGCCCCCCGGGCGTCCTCCGCCGCACCCGCACGGCGCCCTCGGCGTCCGCCGTCCCCGAGGTGACGCTGCTCATCCCCTACCGGCCTCCCTACGACTGGGACGCGCTGGTGGCGTGGCTGACGGCCCGCGCGCTCACCGGAATGGAGCACGTCGAGCCCGGACGCTACCTGCGCACCTTCACGAACTCCTGGGGTCAGGGAGCCGTGGCGGTGTCGCCCGATCCGGGCCTCGATGCCCTGCGCGCCACCCTGCGTGTCAGCGACGTGCGGATGCTGCCCTCCGTCGTCGCCCAGGTCCGGCGCGTCTTCGATGTGGGCGCGGACATGGAGGCCATCCGTGCGCACCTGTCGACGGATGCCCTGCTCGCGCCCCTGCTCACCGCGCGTCCCGGCCTGCGCGCACCGGGTGGCTGGGACGGCTTCGAGCTGGCGGTCCGCGCCATCCTGGGTCAGCAGGTGTCGACCGCCGCCGCGCGGCAGCTGGGCCAGCGGCTCATGGCCACACATGGTGACAGCCTGGACCCGGCACTCACCGGCGATGACCGGCTCCAGCGCGCCTTCCCCCGCCCCGAAGTCCTCGCCTCGGCGGACCTCACCGGCATGGGCATGCCGGCCGCCCGGGCCCGGGCGCTCTCGCAGCTCGCCGCGGCGGTCGTGGCGGATCCGGCGCTGTTCCAGCCCGGTCCGTCGCTCGCGGACACCGTCGCCCGCTTCACGCGCCTGCCCGGCATTGGCGAATGGACCGCGCAGTACATCGCCCTCCGCGCCGTCCGGGAGACGGATGCCTTTCCCGCCTCCGACGTCGCCCTGCTTCGCGCCGCGACGGAAAGCGGAGGCCCACGTCCCACGCCCGAAGCGCTCCTGCGACGCGCCGAAGCATGGAGCCCGTGGCGAGCATATGCCGCCCAGCACCTCTGGACCGCCGCGGCCCTCACCCCTTCCCGCCGGAACGCCCATGCCTGACCGTCTGCGCTTCTTCATCGATTCCACCCCCACCCCCGCGGGCGTAGCGCTCCTCGTCTGTGATGAGGAAGGCCGCCTGCGCGCGCTGGACTGGGAGGGCTACGAAGCCCGCATGCACCGGCTCCTGCGCCTGCACTACGGCGAGAACGGCTGCGTCCTGGAGCCCGCGCGCGACCCCGCCGGCCGCACCTCCGCGCTCCAGGCCTATCTGCGCGGAGACCTGGGCGCCATCGCCGCGCTCCCCGTGGAGACCGGCGGCACACCCTTCCAACGCGAGGTCTGGCGCGCCCTCCGCGAAATCCCCGCCGGCACGACGACCACCTACGGCCGGCTCGCCGAACGCATCGGACGACCCAAGGCCATCCGCGCCGTGGGTCTGGCCAATGGCGCCAATCCCATCAGCATCGTCGTCCCGTGCCATCGCGTTGTCGGTGCCAATGCCTCGCTCACCGGTTATGCAGGAGGCCTCGAACGCAAACGCTGGCTGCTGAGTCATGAGCAGACCCACGCCTGAATCCCTCTCACCCGTCACCGGAGCGCCCACAGATGACCTCCCGTCCCGACACCGCCCTCACCTTCCGCGCGCTGCACCAGGGCGCTGAGCTGCTCGTGCTCCCGAACGCCTGGGATGCCGGCAGCGCCCGCCTCTTCGAGAGCCTCGGCGCGAAGGCCATCGCCACCACCAGCGCCGGCGTCGCCTGGGCGCTGGGCTACCCCGACGGCAACGCGCTGCCCATCGACGCGCTCGTCCACACGGTGCGCGCCATCGCCCGCGCCATCCAGGTCCCCCTCACCGTGGACGCCGAAGCGGGCTACTCGGAGGATCCGGCCACCGCCGCGGAGAACGTGGCCCGCCTCCTGGCCGAGGGCGCCGTGGGCTGCAACCTGGAGGACGGCAACGGTCCTCCGGAGCTGCTCGCCGCGAAGATTGAACGCGTGAAGCAGGCCGGCACGCGCCTGGGCGTGGATGTCTTCGTCAACGCGCGCACGGACGTCTACCTGCGCAAGCTCGTGCCGCCCGAGCGCCGCGTCGAGGAGACCCTGGCCCGTGCCGCCCGCTACCAGCAGGCCGGCGCGGATGGCCTCTTCGCCGCGGGCATCACGGACGCGGCCGAGATCCAGGCCATCACCCGGGGCACCTCGCTGCCGGTGAACGTGCTCGCGCGGCAGGGACTCCCCGCTCCGGTGGAGCTCCTGCGCCTGGGCGTGCGGCGGCTCAGCGCCGGCTCCGCCATCGCGGAGTCCCTCTGGGGCCGGGCCGGAGCGCTCGCCTCCACCTTCCTCCGAGAAGGACACTCCGCGAGCCTGTTCGAAGCCGCCGCCAGCTATCCGTCCCTCAACGGGCTGATGACCCGGAAGTAGGAACCGCGCCATGTCCCAGGAGGATCGCCAGCGCTGGAACGACAAGCACCAGCGGTCCTCCGCGCCGCGGGAGCCGTCTGCCTTCCTCCGCTCGTTCGAGGACCGGCTGCCCCGGAAGGGGCGGGCGTTGGACCTGGCTGGCGGCTCGGGCCAGGACGCGTGCTGGCTCGCACGGCGCGGGCTGGAGGTGACCCTGGTGGACATCTCCGACGTGGCGCTGGCGCAGGCGGAAACCCTGGCGCGCGAAGCGGGCGTATCCCTCACGTGCGTGCGCCTGGACCTGGAATCCGACGCGCCGCCGCCCGGTCCGTTCGACCTGGTCGTATGTCTGAGCTACCTCTGGCGGCCGCTCCTGGCCGCCGTGCCACAGCTGCTCGCACCGGGCGGGCTGTTCGTCTTCGCCCAGCCCACCCGGCGCAACCTGCAACGCCATCCGCACCCGTCCGCGCGCTTCCTCCTGGAGGAGGGTGAACTGCCCACCCTACTCCCGGGGCTCCAATTCCTTTCATTCAGCGAGGACTGGACGGACGCCGGACGTCACGAGGCGCGGCTTCTGGCTCAGAAGCTCCAGCAGGCGCCGTAGGCGGGGCGGCCGCAAACGGAGTCGGCCTTGGCCTGGCATCCGCCCTCGGGAACAGAGTCGTTGAGAATCACCCAGGTGCTGGTGGAAGTGCACTTGACGGAACACCTACGGGCACCCTTGGCATACCCATCACAGAGCCCCTGCTCGGTGGTGGCCAGCGAAGCGCCGTCGTCCTGCGCAACGCCCTCGCCCTCCATCCCGCCGCAGGCCATCAGGAGCGAACCAAACCCAAGGCTGGCGACAACCATCTTCAATCGCATGGGCAGACGCCTTTCGGGCAATGCCGGCGAAGCGCGCGGCCCCCATGGATTAAAATGGAAATCACGAAACGTGCCCCTTTGGGACGCCCCCCTCAACCCCGCCGCTTGTATTGGATTTCAATGGCCTTCTGCGGCGCCTCTCCCGGCTGGATGTTGAAGTGCGTGATGACCAGCGCATCCGGACCGGCCACGTCGATGTCCACGCGCCAGCCCCAGCGGGGTGACTGCTCGCCGATGAAGTAGCTGCCCGTCACGGAGAAGCGGTCGTCCCCCCCGGGCTCTCCCTGCAGCGTCATGATGTCCGTGCCGACGTGGAAGGTGTCCACCCACGCCATGGTGAACCGCCCCTGGTCCAGATGGTGTCCCAGCGTCGCGATGCCGGACAGCGGCTTGCCTCCAAAAGCGGACGTGTACTCGTACACCACGAAGCGTCCGTCGAGCACGCTCCGGAAGGTGCCGGAGCTGGGCGATTCGTCCTCCACCTTGTCGGGCTGGAACCACGTGCGCGCGACTCCCTCCCACGAGCCGACCAGTTGGGAGAGGAGGTGATGGGGACCGGCGGACAGGGATTGCTGCAGACGTTCCTGGCTCATGGGCGCCCAGTCTCCCGTGCGCTCCCGGGCAAATCCACTGCGCATCACGTTCAGCCGGCACGAACGCAGTGGCGCCATTAGATTGCCGCCCCGCTTGCGGGCCGGCGCCCGGCAAGCCCCCTGTCTCGCTTTCCCCTGGAGCCTTCCTTGCCTACCACTCCTGCCTATGCCGCCCCCAGCGCGAAGGCCGCGCTCGGCCCCTTCACCGTGGAGCGCCGCGAGCCGCGCCCCCAGGACGTGCTCATCGACATCCAGTATTGCGGCGTGTGCCACTCCGACATCCATCAGGCCCGCGACGAGTGGGGCGGCGCCCTGTTCCCCATGGTCCCGGGCCACGAAATCGTGGGCAAGGTGTCCCAGGTGGGCAGCGCCGTCACGACCTTCAAGATGGGCGACACCGTGGGCGTGGGCTGCTTCGTGGACTCCTGCCGCGAGTGCCCCCAGTGCCTCAAGGGTGACGAGCAGTACTGCGACCAGGGCGCGGTGAACACCTACAACGGCCGGGACCATGACGGCCACCCCACCTACGGCGGCTACTCGACCCGCATCACCGTGGACGCGAAGTACGTGCTGCGCATCCCGGAGGGCATCCCCCTGGACCGCGCCGCGCCGCTGTTGTGCGCGGGCATCACCACGTACTCGCCGCTGCGCTATTACGGCGTGAAGCCCGGCAGCAAGCTGGCCGTGGTGGGCCTGGGCGGCCTGGGCCACATGGCCGTGAAGCTGGCCAAGGCGATGGGCGCGGAGGTGACGGTGCTGAGCACCTCGCCGTCCAAGCGCGATGACGCGCTCGCGCTGGGCGCCGCGCACTTCGAGGCCACGTCCGACAAGGCGACGTTCAAGAAGCTGCGCCGCGCGTTCGACTTCATCCTGGACACCGTCTCCGCGCAGCATGACTACAACGCCTACCTGAGCCTGCTGAAGACGGACGGCACGATGATCCTCGTCGGCGCGCCGGAGAACCCCACGCCGCTGGCGGCCTTCTCGCTCATCCCCCGCCGGCTCAAGCTGGGCGGCTCGATGATTGGCGGCATCCGCGAGACGCAGGAGATGCTCGACTTCTGCGCGAAGCACCAGGTTGCCGCGGACGTGGAGGTCATCCCCATCCAGAAGATCAACGAGGCCTACGAGCGCATGCTCAAGAACGACGTGCGCTACCGCTTCGTCATCGACACGAAGAGCCTGAAGTAGGCGTCACGCGGCAAGCCCCGGCGGCGAGTGAGCGCGCCGGGGCCCTCGCCACGGGCGTCAGCCGCGCCAGGCCGTCCAGAGCGACACGAGGCCGAAGAGGAAGAAGAGCACGGCGGTCCCCCATCGCATGTACTTCATGTTCACCTTGCCGGACAGCCGGTCGCCCAGAAACACCGCGAGGCCGTCCGACACCAGCATCCCCAGCGTGGTCCCCAGCGTCACCAGCACGGGCGCCTGGTAGCGCGCGGCGACCGCCATGGTGGCCAGCTGCGTCTTGTCCCCCATCTCCGCCATGAAGAAGAGGACCACCGTGGTGAGGAAGGCGCCAAAGCGCGGGGGCTTGCCGTTGTCCTCGTCCAGCGTGTCGGGCTTGAGCGTCCACAGGCCGAAGCCCAGGAACAGCACCGCCAGCACCAGCGCCATCACCCGCGCGGGGACGTGCGTGGACACCCACGTGCCCACCGACGACGCCAGCGCGTGGTTGGCCACCGTGGCCACGAAGATGCCGCCCAGCACCACCCACGGCTTGCGGAACTTGGACGCGAGCGAGAACGCCAGGAGCTGCGTCTTGTCGCCCATCTCGCTGGCGGCGACGAGGACGAATGATCCGACAATGGCTTCCAAAGACACGACGGCACCTCTTCCCGGTTCCTGGCGCGGAGGGGGTCGTGGGGGGGAGCGCTTCAGGGAGGAGCGCGCACGACGGACCTCGGCCAGGGAGCATTGAATCCCTGTCCGAAGGTCTCGTTCGTCTCGCGCTTCGCGAGATGGGGGCCCGGGCTGTCACCAGCCAGTGTGTCGAGCTCCCCTCCGCCCCTCGCTGCCGGGCGGGAACTACTCCCCTTACGTGGGTGCGCGAGTAACAGCGCACCGGCGCCCAAGTCAACTCGGCACGTTGCGTGTCGCTTTTTTTGACGGCACGAGAGGCCGGCCCCCTAATGCCCACGCCAGGTCGGTAGCGGCCTGTAGCAGCATTCCTGGAGGAAGCCCGATGCAGGATGGAAGCGCCAGCCCGCTGAGCCCCGACGCTCCGTCGTCCCCGTCCCCGGTGGAGCCCGGCGAGGTCCGTAGCCCCGAGGCCGACATCGTCTCCACCCACGTCCTCGTCCCCGAGGAGCAGGTGCACAAGCTGCGCGAGCTCGCGCGGCGCACCCGCATCCACCAGAGCGAGTACCTGCGCGAGGCCGTGGAGGACCTGCTGTCCAAGTACGGCCGCATCCCCAAGCCGGAGGGCGAGTCGTGAGCGGCCCCCTGCTCCGCCGCCGGGTCCGCTTGCTGCGCGAGCGGCTGTCGCAGTGGTTGGAGCAGGAGCTGTAATCCTCCCGGCACCGCCCCAGGGTCCACCTGGAGCCATCCGGGAGGAACACGCTAGGGTCGCTCGCGTCCTCTTTCGCGGAGCGCCCGGATGCGTCCCTCCCTGCTGTCCGTCGTCCTCGCGCTGGCCGCCACCGGCTGCGCCGCCCCCGGCTTCGAGAAGCTCTACCCCGGCATGACGGCCGCCCAGGTGGCGGACACCATGGGGAGGGGGCCTGCGCGGGCGCAGGAGTTCTCGGACGGCTCGGCGGCCTGGTACTTCGACGATGATCACTGCGTGCTGATGCGCGACCAGGTGCTGGTGGCCAAGTCCACCACCCAGACGCGCACCGCGGTGAGCACACCCGTGGGCACGCTGGAGGACTCCGCCAAGGCCTGGTGCGGACCGCCGGGCACGGGCGGCCGGCACGAGGCGAAGCTCGAGACGCCCTTTGGCACGTTCAAGGGCACCGTGGACCCCACCGCCGTCACCGAACAGGTGCGGAGCGGGGTGCGCGTCCACCAGGTGCCCCCCGCTGCCGACGGCGGGCAGGCCACCCAGCCCGCCCCGTAGCGGCGGGGCTCAGGCCACCGACGAGCGGGTGACCGCGGTGTCGTCGTCCTTCTTCATCTTGCCGGCCAGCTCGCGGAAGGACATGTGGCTGACGGACAGCAGGATGAGGCCGAAGGCGATCTGCTGCACCGTCTGGCACAGCCACAGCACGTTCGCGTACGCCAGCCCGTGCGCGTTCACCATCGCCGCGGGCAGGAACAGCCCCAGGCCTACCTTGGTGGCGGCCTGGAAGGTGCCCATCATCCCGGGCGCGGCGGGGATCATCACGCCCACCACCAGCACGCACATCACGATGTAGGACTGGAACAGCGACAGGTTCATGGGCTCGCAGGCCATGCCCGCGCCCGCGCCGGAGCAGTCGAAGGCCCGCGCGAGCAGCGCCATGCCCAGGCCGTTCACGCCCCAGTAGCCGAACGTGTAGAGAAAGAAGAGGGCGATGTGCTTGCCGTCGGGCAGCTGGCGCATGGCCCCGACGAAGGTGTCCACGACGTCCGCCACCTTGTCGGCGATGCCCGGGGAGAAGCGGCCCACGGTGGCGCGCACCAGGCGCACGGTGCGCTCCTGCTGCCACAGGCCCAGGAGCAGGAACACGAGGCCGCCTCCGAACACGGCGAACATCAGCCACGAGCCCAGCTTCACGTACCGGACCTCGGGCGTCTCCGTGGGGATGAAGAAGAGCAGCACGCGGAACAGCGCCGCGACGAAGAGGCCGTCCACGATGCGCTCCAGCACCACGGACGTCATGGCCGCGCTGCGCCGGATGGAGCTGCGCTGGGCGATGAGGAAGGGCCGGGCGAACTCACCCAGGCGGAAGGGCAGCACCAGCAGCATCATGAAGCCGATGCCGGAGGCCTCATTCAGCTTGCGGAACGGGACGTGCTCCAGGCCCGACAGCAATGCCCCCCAGCGCAGCGTGCGGAAGACGTGCACGATGGCGAGGCACAAGAAGTACGGCAGGAGCCACGCGTAGTTGGCTGCCTTGAGGCTGGCGACCTGCGTGGACACGTCCGTGTCCCGGAAGGCCCACCACATGAAGGCAACGGTGACGAGCAGGCTGGCGATGAGGTTGACGGCGCGTTTCACGGCAAGCGGGTATAGCGTCACTCTCTCCGCGACTCCAGCGGCACGCCTGCCCCTCGCCCTCCGGGGCGCGTGTGTGCGGGCCCGGCGGCGGCACGCTCCCCTGCTCCTTCATTCAATGGGGCTGGGAATCTTCCAGCGCACGACGCAGGCAACGGCTCAGGCGTCGTGGCGGCGCGGCTCGCCGTCGGAGGGCAGCTCGTCCTCCTGCTGTTCGGCCTGGCGGTCGGGCACGCGGTACTCCTCGCCCAGCCAGCGGCCCAGGTCGACGGCGCGGCAGCGGCGGGAGCAGAAGGGATGGGAGGTGTTCTCCGGACGCGGAGGCACGGGCTTCTGACAGATGGGACACGGCGTGAGGGGCATGGCGGTCTGAAGTCTTAGATAAGCCTTGACGCTCCAGCGGGCCAGGACGTTTCGTGCCCGGCCCCGTGCAGACGCCTTCGGAGACCGCGCACACGCTGTTGCAGAGCGACCGGCTATCGCGGGACTTCACGGCCGTGGGCGTGGAGGACACGGTCGCCCAGGCGCTGGAGAAGCTGCGCGCCCACCCGGGCACGGGGGAGATCTTCTACTGCTACGCCTGCGATCCGGCCGGCCGGCTGGTGGGCGTGGTGCCCATCCGCAAGCTGATCCGCGCGGCCCCCGAGGAGCACATCGCATCACTGATGTTCACACGGGTGGTGAAGCTGCCGGTGGACGCGTCCGACGCGGTGGTGGAGGACTTCTTCGTCACCTACCGCTTCCTGGCGTTCCCGGTGGTGGATGCGGAGGGCCGCATCGTGGGCGTGGTGGAGATGAACCAGTTCGTGGACGCGTTCTCCGACACGCTGTTCGACGAGGTGGAGGGCCGCGTGCGCGACGAGGTCTACCGCTTCGTGGGCCTCCCCCTGGGCGAGCACCGCGAGACGCGCCCAATGCGCATGGCGCTCAAGCGCTTCCCGTGGCTGCTGGGGAACATCGCCGGCGGCTTCCTGGCGGCCACGACGACGCGGCTGTTCGAGCGCACGGTGTCGGAGCTGGTGGTGGTGAGCGCGTTCATCCCCATGGTCCTCGTGCTGTCGGAGAGCCTGGGCGTGCAGACGACGGCGGTGGCCGCGTCCATGGTCGCGCACGGCGAGGTGGACCGGAAGATGGTCACGCGCGAGGTGCTGGCCGCGAGCCTGGCCGGGTTGATGGCGGCGGCGGTGGTGGCGCTCCTGGGGCGCGTCTATTCGCCGGGGTTTGGCTTCTCCCTGGCGCTGTTCGTGGCGGTGACGGTGTCGGCGACGTTGGCGTCCTGCCTGGGCGGCGTGCTGCCGTTCCTGTTCCGGCGGCTGAAGGTGGATCCGCACCTGGCCTCCGCGCCGCTGGTGCTGGCGGTGTCCGACAACCTGACGCTGCTGACGTACTTCGGATTGGTGTCGCGATTGTTGTTGTAACGGTGTTGGCATTTCTCGCGGAAGGGGCAGGTCATGAAGGTCGTGCGCATCACGAAGCCGGGCGGTCCGGAGGTCCTCGCCATCGAAGAGCGGCCGGAGCCGGCGCCGGGGCCCCATGACGTGCTGGTGCGGGTGCGGGCGAGCGCGCTGAACCGGGCGGACCTGCTGCAGGTGCGCGGCTCCTATCCGCCGCCCCCGGATGTGTCCCAGGACGTGCCGGGCCTGGAGTACGCGGGCGAGGTGGTGGCGGTGGGGCCGCGTGCACGGAAGTTCCAGCCAGGCGACCGGGTAATGGGGCTGGTGGGCGGAGGCGCGTGGAGCGAGGTGATCACCACGCATGAACGCGAGGTGCTGCACATGCCCCGGGGGATGGACTTCGCGGACGCGGCGGCGCTGCCGGAGGCGTATCTGACGGCATACGACGCGCTGGTGCTCCAGGCGGATTTGAGGCCCGGGGAGGCGGTGCTGGTGCACGCGGTGGCGAGCGGTGTGGGGTCCGCGGCGGCGCTGCTCTGCAAGGCGATGGGTGTGCGGGTGGTGGGCACGGGGCGGAGCCGGGACAAGCTGGCGCGGGCCTCCGAGTGGGGCGTGGGCCACACGGTGCTGTGTGAGAGCACCCCCCCGGTGTTCGCGGACGCGGTGGTCACGGCGACGGGGGGCCGGGGCGCGGACGTGTGCCTGGACCTGGTGGGCGGCGCCTATCTGCCGGAGACGGTGAAGGCCATGGCGCCGCTGGGGCGGATGATGCAGGTGGGCTCGGTGGCGGGTGCGCGCGCGGAGCTGGACCTGGGGCCGGTGATGCGCAAGCGGCTTACGGTGAAGGGCACGGTGCTCCGCAGCCGACCCGCGGAGGAGAAGATGCTGCTCACGCAGGTGGCGGAGCGGCAGCTGTTGCCCCTGTTCGACTCCGGCGCGCTACGGGCCGTGGTGGACGCCGTATTGCCCATGACGGAGATCCGCTCCGGACTGGAGCGGATGGCGGGCAACGGCACGGTGGGCAAGGTCGTGGTGCGCTGGGATTGAGGCGCTACACGGTCCGCTTCCGGGCAGGGGCCTTCTTCGCCGGTGACGCGGCGGGTGGAGCGGGCTCCAGCGCCTTGAGCACCTTGGCGGAGGCGCACCGGCGCCAGGCCTCCTTGAGCAGGGATTGCAGCAGGGGCCGTGTCACGGTGGTGAGCCGCACGATGACCATGGGCCAGTCCTGATAGTGCGGCGTGACGAGGAAGACGTCCGGCTGTGATTGCAGCAGGGCCTCCCGGTGGTCGAAGTCCACCTTGATGACGATGGAGTCCTCGTCCAACACGCGCGCGAAGAGCTTGTCGCTCACCCGGAAGCCGGGCGTGCCGTATGACGGTCGCTCCTCTGTCGAGGGCAGCGCCAGCGCCAGCGCGCGCACGTCGTCCACCGTGATTCCACCCTTGCGCCCCGGGGACTTCGCCACCGCCTTCTTCCGCGTCGCCATCCGAATCCTCCCTGTCCGCTTGCCGCCCGGCCGGCGGATACCACCGAAGCCATTGCGCCCGGGAGGCGGAACCGTATCCTGCGCCGCCATGGCTACCCACTTCGACCCCGCCGCCGCCGCGCAGCCGGGCTCCGGCATCTTCGGCCTCCCCCACTCTCCCGACGAGGCCCACGTCGTCGTCATCCCCGTTCCCTTCGAGGCCACCACCAGCTACGGCGGCGGCACGTCCAACGGCCCCGCCGCCCTGCTGGAGGCCAGCAAGCAGGTGGACCTGTTCGACGTGGAGACCGGCCGTCCCTACGAGCGCGGCATCGCCATGCTGGAGGCCCCCGCCGAGCTGCATGAGTGGAACGAACGCGCCAAGGAGCGCGCCCAGGTCGTCATCGAGGCCGGCGGCATCGACTCCGGCGAGGCCGAGTTGCTCGCCGCCGCCAGGGACGTGAACGGCTTCAGCGAGAAGCTCAACGAGCACGTCTACCGCACCACGAAGCACTGGCTGGAGCAGGGCAAGCGCGTGGCCGCCGTGGGAGGCGATCACGCCATCTCCTTCGGCATCATCCAGGCGCACGCGGAGAAGTACCCCGGCATGGGCGTGCTGCACCTGGACGCGCACGCCGACCTGCGCGTCGCCTACGAAGGCTTCACCTGGTCGCACGCGTCCATCTTCTACAACGTGTGCGAGCGCATCCCGGGCGTGAAGACGCTGGTCCAGGTGGGCCTGCGCGACATGAGCGAGAACGAGCACCGCTACATCGAGGACTCCGGCGGCCGCATCCACGCCATCTACGACTCCATCCTCCAGCAGAACCGCTTCGATGGCCTCCCCTGGAACCAGCAGGTGAAGCAGATCGTCGACAAGCTGCCGCAGCAGGTCTACCTGTCCTTCGACATCGACGGCCTGGACCCCGTGCTGTGCCCGAACACCGGCACCCCCGTCCCCGGCGGCCTGTCCTTCCCGGAGGCCACCGCGCTCGTCGCGGGCGTCGTGCGCTCGGGCCGCACCATCGTCGGCTTCGACCTCACCGAGGTGGCCCCCGGCCCCGACGGCAGCGAGTGGGACGCCAACGTGGGCGCCCGCATGCTCTACAAGATGATTGGCTGGATGCTGAAGTCGCAGAAGGCCTGAGCCTTCAGGCCACGCGCGGCAATGACACGCTGAAGGTCGCGCCCTGCCCGGGGCGCGACTCGGCGGAGAGCGCGCCGCCGTGCAGCTTCGCCAACTCCGACGCCACGTAGAGCCCCAGCGCCTCACCGCGCGCGGGGACCTCCGGGAAGCGCTGGAACAGCCGGGGCAGCTCCGCTTCGGGGATGCCCGGCCCCGGGTCGCTCACGCGCACCAGGACCTCTTGCGGAGACGCCTTCAGCTCCACGCGCACCCTCCCCTGACGGGCCGCGTTCGACAGGAGCACGTCGAACACCTGCTCCAGGCGCTCCGGATCGAACTTCAGTCCCACCGCCTCCGGAGGCACCGTCAGCTCCACCGGAACGCCGGGCCCCGAGGTGCGGCACCGCGCGACGGACGCCTCCAGGGGCTGGCGCAGGTCACCCTCCACCGGCCGCAGCGTCACGCTGCCCGCGCTCAGGCGGACGGCGTCCTGGAGGTAGCGGCCCATGCGCTCCAGCGACTGGAGCTGCTCGCCCAGCGCCTCCACCGCACCCCTGCCGGGCGGAGGCAGGTCTTCCAACGCGCGCAGCTGATTCCTCGCGGCCTCCAGCGGGCCCTGGAGCGACTGCGCCACCCACCGGCTCAGCGCCTCCACGGGCGTCGCCGGCTCCGGGAGCGCGGCGGGGGCCTTCTCCAGCACGTCGTGGACCAGCGTCTCGAAGTCGGTGATTTCAAAGGGCTTGTTGAGGAACGCGGACGCATCCGGCGAGCCCTGCTGGAGCACGGCGCTCAAGAGGATGATGGGCACCTCGCGCAGGCCCGGCTCCTGCTTCAGCCGGCTGCACAGCTCCATGCCGCTCATGCGCGGCATCATGTGGTCCGTCACCACGAGCCTCGGGCGGTGGGTCCGGGCGAGCGCCAGCGCCTCCTCGCCATCCCTCGCGCGCACCACGTCGTGCCCCAGGTCCTCCACCACCTGGCTCAGGACTTCCAGCACCGCGGGTTCGTCATCCGCGACCAGGACGAGACTCATGTGCAACCACTCCCTCGGCCCCCGCGGGCATCAAGCAACACGCCGCGCCGGGACTCCCAGGCTGCCCTGGCACCCCCAACGCCGCAATCGGGCCAGGGCCAGGACGTTCTGCCTGAAAGTGCGTGCGATCACGGCCGCACCATCTGGTCTATGAAGAGCGGGACGCCGCTTCCAGCCACCCAGGGAATGGCTGAGGCCTTCCCGACATTCAGGCTGTCTTCCGGGAGACAATTCCCGGCGGCGTACGGAGGAAGGGCATGAAGGCAGCACACATCCGGTGGGGGCTCATGTGGGTGGGGCTCGTGCTGGCGATTCCGGCGCACGCGGACCTGTCCCGGCGCCGGAGCGACGTGGTGGAGGTGGTGCAGAAGGTCTCCCCGGCGGTCGTCTACATCGGCACCGAACAGGAGGTGGAGTCGCGCTTCCGGGGCCGGCCCCGCTCGCCGCTGGAGGAGTTCTTTGGCCAGGGCATGTCCCAGCCGGAGACGCGCCAGCGCATCACGGGCCTGGGCAGCGGCGCCATCATCGACCCGTCCGGCATCATCGTCACCAACGACCACGTCATCCGGGGCGCTTCCGCCATCCACGTGGTGCTCGCGGACGGGCGCACCTTCGACGCGGAGGTGGTGGGCAGTGACGCGAACAACGACCTGGCGGTCCTCAAGGTCAACGCGAAGGAGCCCCTGCCCACCGCGAAGCTGGGCACCAGCTCCGACTTGATGATTGGCGAGACGGTGGTCGCCATTGGCAGCCCGTTCGGCCTGAGCAAGACGGTGACGGCGGGCGTGGTGTCCGCCACGGGCCGCACCTTCCGCGCGGACGACCGCGTCTACAACGACTTCCTCCAGACGGACGCGGCCATCAACCCGGGCAACTCCGGCGGGCCGCTGCTCAACGTGGACGGGGAGATCATCGGCATCAACACGGCCATCTACGCCAATGGCCAGGGCATCGGGTTCGCCATCCCCGCGGACAAGGTGCGGCGCATCGTGGAGGAGCTCACGCGCTTCGGGAAGGTGCGCCCCGCGTGGGTGGGCATGGACACGGCGGACCTGCCCGCGCAGGTGGCCGCGCGGCTCGGGTGGGACCGCACCTACGGCGTCATCGTGACCAACGTGGATCCGGACAGCCCCGCCGCGCAGGCCGGCGTGCAGCGCGGTGACGTGGTCGCGGAGCTGGGCGGCTCGCGCATCCAGGACGCGGAGGACTTCGACTCGCGCGTGCGCGGCTATCCGGCGCGCTCGGTCTTCCCCATGGTGCTCTTCCGAGCAGGCGGCAACCGCACGGTGCAGGTGACGCCCATTGAATTTCCTGCCCGCCTGCTTGAGTCCCTGGCATGGGAGAAGCTGGGACTGCGGGTGAAGGAGGGCAAGGGCGGGATGGCGATTGCGTCGGTGCGGCCGGGGTCGGCTGCCTCGGAGATTGGCCTGGAGCCGGGCGACGTGCTGCTGCGGATGAACAACCAGCCCGTCCCCACCGGTGACACTTTCCGTGAAGCCCTGCTGACGGCGCGACGGGGACGTAGCGTGCTGTTGCTCGTGCGGCGCGGGCGCTACGGCTACCACCTGACGCTGCCTTTCGAAGGGCAGCGGCTCTAGGCGCGACCCGGGGATTCCAGGATCGGCGGGAAGGGCACTAGCATGCCGTTCCCATGAGTTCGCCTCGCTATCAGTCACTCGGCCCCCTCCTCGCCGGAGAGGGCTCGCGTGCCTTCCTTGGACTGGCGCTGGAGGAAGGCGCCACGCCCCGCCCCGTGGTGCTCATCTGGGCACCGCCTGAGATTGCCCAGAACCCGGAGCTGGTGGCGCGCCTGGAGCGCGAGACGAACCGCGCCATCGTCTTCGACCATCCGAACATCCTGCGCGTTCACGGCCTGGAGAAGCTGGACGGGGGCCTGGCGCGCGTCACCGAGTTCGCGGACGGTGAGCCGCTGCGGCGCGTGCTGGAGGCGAACCCGCGCATGACGCCGGGCTTCGCGGCGCTGGTGGTGGCGGACGCGGCCATGGGGCTGCACTACGCGCACGTGGCGGGCAACGACGACGGCTCGCCGCTGGTGCACGGCGACATCCGGCCCGAGACGCTGATGGTGTCCTTCAGCGGCTACACGAAGGTGACAGGCTACGGCGCGCTCTCCGTGGCCCCGCGCGAGCGCGGCGGCAAGCGCGTGAAGAACCGCCGCGCGTACACGTCCCCGGAGCAGCTCCTGGGCGGGCGTGAGGCGGTCAACGTGCAGTCGGACGTGTTCCTGCTGGGGCTCACGCTGCACGAGTGCCTCACGGGGAAGATGCCTTTCAAGGAGTCGGCGGATCCGGACAAGGCGGTGCTCAACCGCGCCCTGCCCCCGATGCCGGCGGACGTGCCGCTGAAGCTGGATGCCGTCGTGCGCCGCGCGACGACGAAGCGCGCGTTGGAGCGCTATCCGTCGGCGCTCGCGTTCCGCGAGGCGCTGGTGGAGGCGGTCGGCAAGCTGCCGTCGCACGAGGAGTTCGCCGGGCACCTGGCGAAGCTGTTCCCGCCGGAGGCCGAGGCGCGCGCGGCGCGGCGGGCGACGATTGAGAAGGGCATCGCGGAGGCGCTGGCGAAGGCGGGCATGCCCGCGCCGCAGATCGCGGAGCTCATCGCGAACGGCGCGGGGCTCTCTGAGCCCGTGAAGAGCAAGGTGCCGGAGCTTGCTTCAGCGGAGAGCAGCAAGCCGGCGCCCGTGCCGGTCGCACCGCAGGCGTCCGCCCCCGCGCAGGCTCCGGTGGCGCCGGCCTCCGCGCCCGTGCAGGCCTCGCAGGCCGCGTCCCCCGCTGCGCCGCGGAGCGCGCAGGCTGCGACGGCCGCGCGGAGCGCACCTGTCGCGTCGTCCACGCAGAGCGCTGCCGCGAGCACCCCGAGCCCCGCCACGCCCAGCGCCACGGCCCAGGCTGAAACGCCCTCCCCCGCCCCCACGGAGACGCGGCCCGCGGGTCCCATCTTCGGCGGCGCGGCGAGCCCCACGGCGCAGGTGGAGGCCGCGCAGAAGCCGTCGCGCGCCTGGATCCCGTTCGTGGTGGGCGGTCTCGTGCTGACGCTCGGCGCGGGAGCGGTGATCATCCAGCGCCAGCTCCAGGGCACGATGACGGTGGAGACGTTCGACGCGGGCCTGCCGGCCATGGTGGTGGCCGAGCCCTTCGACGCGGGCACCGAGGACGCGGGCGTGGACGCCGGTGTGGACGCGGGCCCGACGATGGGCATCCTGGACCTCACCGTGGAGCCCCGCGTGGAGGTCACGCTCAACAACGCGCTGCTGGGCCGCACGCCGCTGTCCGCGTCGCTGCCGCCGGGCAAGCACCTGCTGACCTTCACCAACGGCGCGCTCGGCATCTCCGTGTCGCGCACGGTGACGGTGGCCCCCACGGGCCGCTCGGCCTACCAGTTCTTCCTCAACAAGGCCTTCATCAACGTGCGCGGCCCGGCCGGCGCCAACGTCTCCGTCGACGGCAAGCCCGTGGGCGTCGTTCCGGTGGAGGAGCTGGACGTCTACGAGGGCTACCACCGCCTCAACGTCAACGTGGGCCCCTCGCACTGGCAGAAGACCTTCACCATCGAGCCCGGCCAGCGCGTCAACTTCGACGTGGACTTCCAGGAGCCCCAGCAGGCCGCGGAGGAGTAGTCGCCGGTTGGCGCGACGGCTCGCGGCTGCGCCTGAGTCGCGGCCGCGAGGCCGCGGAGGAGGCCCTGCGGCGCCAGTCGTTCTGACGAGACGCTCGCTCAGAAGGTGATCGTCACCACGAGGGTGTCGGAATAGCTGCCCGCGGCGACACTCTGTCCGGCGGGAATCCGTCCGTAGACAGGGAGCGTCACGGTCTCGCCGAGCAGCGGGAGGATCGGGCCATAGTGCGCGGTACCGGAGAGCCCATTGCCCCAGACGAGCAGGCGCGTCACATCCGTGTAGAGATTGTAGTTGAGGGAACTGTTTGAGGGCCCCTTCAGGGTGCGGGACGCGTAGCTGCCGGAGCTCCCCTGACTCAGGTCGATGGTGACGGGGATGAGCTGGCCGTCACAGCGAAAGCTGATGCTCCCGGCCGAGTCGAGCGGCACCACGGCGCTGCTGGTGTAGTTGCCGAAAGACACCCCGACGATGTCCTCCAAATGGCAGGTGGCCCCGGCAAGCCCGGGGAACAATCCGCACACACCCGCCAACGCCAGGGTGCCCATTCGTGGCAGGACCGCGCGCCTATTCATTGACACAGCTCACCGTTCCCAGGTCGATGACCGAGCCTGCCCTGGCGGGGACTTCCAACCTCAGGGCGCAGCGGCCCTTGGGATGGAGAACCGTCGCCGCGTAGCGGCCCGGAGGCACACCGACCAGCTCGAACTCTCCGCTCGCCCCCACCGGCGAGCGCCATTGCTTCCCGCCCGCGTCGACGCGCAGCTCTCCATATGCGGGCGCGCCGGTGCCGGACGCGAGCACCACCCGGCCCCGGAAGGCCCGCACCGATTCCTTCTGGAAGTCCAGCACCACGCCGCCGCGCAACCAGGGCGCCACCATCCGCTCCGTCGTCGGGAGGTAGTCCTCCAGCGGCAGCTCCTCGTCCGACACGGACAGGCGGTTGGGGCTGTAGGACTGAAGCCGCGTCACCACATACTCCCCTTCGGAGTCCGTCCTCCCGATGAGGTGGTTGTTCAAGAGGATGCCGATGTTCTCCGCGCCCGCCACGCGCACCAGCGCGAACCCCTGGTCCACCGCGCGGGTGGCGTGGATGCCGCCGCCAATGGCCACCAGTCCGCCGGACACCTCAGCCAGCCCCACCACCTTGCCCTGCTGCAACTCCATGCCCGCCGCGTAGTGGCCCACTTCGCCTTCGTAGTCCACCCGTCCCCGCGCGAAGTCGAACCGGCCCAGTTGGGCCTGGGCCTGGAAGCCCAGCCCCCCCTCCAGCGGCACGCCGCGGGAGATGTCCAGGGACGTGTCGCCGCCGCCGCCGCCTCTCGCGTGCCCCACCGCCCCCGTGGTGCGCTCGTCCAGGACGGCGTTCAGCAAGAGCATGCCCTCCAACGAGGCCAGCCCCCCCACCTCCTGGCTGCGGCGGGCGGACAGGGAGACCGTCACCCGGTCCGTCACCTGCGCGGCGGTGGTGGCCCCCATCCACATCGTCCAGCCGCGCTCCCGCCAGCGCGTCACCGCCGCCTGGCCGCTCACACTGGCCCGGCTGCCCAGCGCGAGGAAGAGGCCGCCCCCCGTCTCCACCATCGGGTGGTCATCCTCCGGATGGAGGCTGGTATTGAGATAATGGGCGCTCATTGCCCGTGAGAAGACGGAGCCGCCGACCCGTTGCCCCTGGAGGGCATAGACGAGGCCCGCCGCCGCGCCGGTGCGGCCCTCGCCCCGGCTGATGGCCTGGGACAGCTCCAGCGCGCCCAGGGGGAGCTGAAACAGCTCGACGGCGCCCGTGCTGACCATGTTCGTCGCCAGCTCCAGCCGCACACCCGGCGTCAGCCACGGCGTCGCGCCCATCCGGAACGTCCCCAGCAGCAGCCCCCGCCCGAAGTCGAAGCTCCGGTTGCTCAGTGACTCGCGCTCCACGCCCGCGGAGAGGCGGTAGTCGGCCACGCCCGGCGCGAGCGGCTGGCCGCTGAGGGAGTACGAGGCATTCACCTCGCTCACGCGGCCAAAGGCATCGCGCAGCACGTAGCGCGTGGTGCCCTCGCCCCGGGGCACGGTGAGGTTCTCCAAGCGATAAGGGCCGGGCGGAAGCTCCGTGCGGCGCACCAGCTGGTTGTTGACGTAGACCTCCAATGTCGACGGGGTGGTGACCTCCCCCGCGATGTCCTGCATCGGGTCACGCACGAAGTAGGGGTTCAGCTCGAACGAGCGCATGACGTGCAGCCCCGCCACCACCGCGCCGCCGCCGAGCACGCCGCCAAACCCCGTCGCCTCACCGGCGATGGTGCGCACCATGGCCTCAGGGAAGTCCACGGTGAGCTGGGTGAGCCCCCGGAGGGGTGCCTCGCCGGGACTCCACCGCGCCTGGGTGGTCAACACGCCCCGCCCCAGCGAGGCCCCGGCCTCGCCATGGAGCGTGAGGAACGTGTTTCGGGCCCGGGCCGCGTAGTTGAAAAACGCGCTCGGGCTGCCACTCACCCTGTAGCCCGGGGGCGCGGCCCTCCGCAGGTCGATGCGGGTCTGGTTGAAGGCGGAGGGAGGAAAATCACAGCTGAGGCTCGCATCGCGCTCGTTGAACTGGAACCTGGCCGGAGGCGGCAGGGACTGCAATGAGACATAGGTCGCCTCACCCAGCACCTCCCGCCGCGCGCCGAGCCGCCCCACGTCGACCCCGAAGGATTCGAGCGCCACGACTGGCACCAGCACGTCGCCGTCGCGCAGCACGGGGAAGATGTCCCCGCGGGGGACGCCGTTCAAGGTGAACTCCACGACGATGGGAGTGAGCCGCTGGGGCGTCCTGGTCCCATCGACCGTGGGCTCCTGCGCGGGCGCGGGCGTCGCGCCCAGCAGGAGGGACAACGCGAGCGTCAGGTGCCAGGTCCCGCGCATCCCTGGTGGGGGGAAGGGGCTCATGGCTGCGGTGCTGCCTCGCAGGGAACGGATGCGGTGACGGGTGCGCTCTGGCGGATCACCCCCTTGTCCGTCACCGCCTCCACCTCCACGGAACGGACCTGCCCGCACATGTCCGCGGGGACATCCAGCGTGAACACCTGCTTGTCACCGGCCAGCACGTACCAGCCAGGCTGCTCCTGTTCCACCAACCGCTTGCCCTGGGCATCGAGCCCGCGCACGTGCGTCTGGCGGATGAAGAAGTTCACGGTGCCTGCGTTGACCACCTGGAAGCGGAACTTCGATTCGCGCAGCTCGACGTTTTCGACGCGGCCCAGGATCTCCTTGCGCTTGGGCGCGACGAACACGGGAATCGATACGCGCGTGAGGATCCGGAGGCCCATGGGCTCGGCCGAGGGCCCCAGGGGAGGCAGCTCCTCCACGATGAGCCGGAAGGAGCGCTCCTTGTCCTGCGGAGCCGAGGAGATTCCCACCCGGATGAGGCGGGACTCTCCCGGCTCCAGCGACAACATCGCCGGAAAGAAGAACACCTCCTGCGTCGGAGTGAGCGTCATGCGCCCTTCTTCATCCTGGACCCAGGTATGAGCCGAGGCCTGGAACCGTGTCGGCTCGGTGCTCTGATTCTTCACCGTGACCACCACCCCGCGGGCACCCGTCCCCAGTTCAACGCGGACCGGATTCACCTCGAGCGTTGCCGCGCTCGAGCTGCCAGCGAATGCCCATACCAGGACAGCCATCCACTTCAGGCCGTCAGCCCAGGGGAGAAGACATGTACGCATGTTCGTCGTCCCGAATCAGAAGGTGATGGTGGCGACGACCGTGTCGCTATAGGTGCCGGAGGGGACGTTCTGCCCCTTGGGCACGGTGCCGAAGACGGTGACTGGGGTGCCCAGGCCGGTGCCCACGTACGGCAGGCCCGTGCCGGCCGTGTTGCCCCAGACGACAAGGCGCGTCGCGTCCTGGTACAGCGAGTAGTTCAGGTAGTTCGCCGACGACGTGTTCAGCATCCGCCGCACCGGCGCCGCGTCCGTCGACCCCGTGCCCGGGTGCGAACCCTGCCCCAGCGTGATGTCCGCGGTCCCGAGCAACGTGCACTGCACCTGCAGCGTGCCGGAGCCCAGCAGGTCCACCCCCGTGGACGCGTTGACGACGATGGGATCGTAAGTACCGAAGTTGAGCGAGCCCGAGTTGATGGTGCAGGTGGAACCCACCGTGGCCGTCACCGTCAGGTTCGCTGTCGCGGTAGCGGCGTGTGCGGACGAAACGGCGGCCAGTGACGAGGCGACTGCGAGGACAGCGAGTGTGTTTTTGAATGCTTTCATTGACCATGCTCCACCAGCCGGCCGGTGAATTCCGGTTTGCGTCTGGCGGCGGCAACCTGGGACATCGCGGCACATCCGCCCAGGGCCAACCTCACGCGGAGCACGCCACTTCACGCTCGGGGCGTTCTTTTCTTTGTAATTCGCGGCGGGCCACCCTGTTGCGTTCGGCTTTTGAACCGGGCCTTGCCCTCCATGGCGGGAGCTGCGGGGCGCGGGCCCGCTGACGCGTCAAGGACAGGCCCTGACGCGTCAGCGGACCGGCCTGGATAGCCATGTCTTTTCAGAATTCCCAGTGGTTCCGGCGGCTTCGCGCTCCCGAGTGACTGGCATTGCACTTGCGATAGGCCTGTCGTGCATGAAGAGAGACCTGACCGGCATGGGCAAGGCATGGGTGCCGAGCGCTTCGCCACGACGTCTCTTCTCTGCCCACAACAGCCATTGGATGCCGTGAGGATGCAAGCATGTCACTCGTGAGTTGCAATGCGCAGAATCAGCTCTTCCAGCAAGGCATCATGACCGTCAAGGTCGCCTACAACATGGCCGACGCCGCCGCCAAGGTCGCGAATGAGCGCCAGATCGCCGCCTACTCGGGCATCTCCGGCCTGCCGGACCTCTCCACCCCCTTGATGGTGGAGAACGTCACCAACCTGAAGAACAGCACCCTGGTTGACAATGGAAAGGGCGTCATCGTCCCCCCGGACACCTATCTGGCCTTCCAGATCGGCTTCGGCTGCCAGGTGGGGTTCGGCTTTGGCATCGAGATCCTCCCGAGCTCCATCGCCATCGTGGACAACAACTCCTTGATCCTGCCCCGCACGTCCGTGCCATCCACCAACCAGTGGGCTGTCGCGGGCCAGTACGCGTTCTTCGCCAGCAACAGCTACAACCAGGACATGATCTACGTCTATGACAACAACTTCGGGACGCACGCGCTGGGGCAGGAGATAGCGGCCAACTCCTACCAGATCCGGATCACCTGCACCCCGTTGCGCTCCTGGACTGATAGCAACGGCAACACGTACTCCGTGGACAGGCCGAACCTGGATCCGCCCTCGGACCCGCCGCAGTTGCCGGGCGTCCTGGCGGAGGGAGGCGGCATCAACGTTCACGGCGGCACGGTCACCGGCTCGGGCACGTCCGGTCAGCAATATGGCGGCTGCAGCGGCTACACGATGGACAGCCAGTCTGTCTCCCTGGTGTTCGACGTGTTCGTGGTCAACCAGAAATATTACAACACGCAAACCTACCAGCTCTTCCAGTCGAATGGCGGCGACGGCCTGAACGACTAGCGAAGCCGGGTTGATGTCTTCGTCAAGAAGCGAACCTCTTGAAAGGAATCAAAGGCAATGCTCAAGCTCAAGAACGCGGACCTGCCCAGCGATCCGCATGACTTCACCGCCCAGGACTGGCTCCACCTGTTCGAGGACCGTGGCCTCTTCCACGCCATGGTCATCACGCAGGAGAAGAACCCCACCAACGTCTTCAGCATCCACCAGGGCCTGCAGCTCACCGGGGACCTCATCCTCCCGGACCCGCTCCATCCGGGCAACAACGCGACGTTCCAGTGGCTCATCCCGAACATCACCGCCCAGCTCCACACGGTGGCGACCTTCTTCCAGACGGTGCACACCTACCACTCGCAAGGGTACGACGTGGAGAAGGCGGACATCGGCATCCCCGGCATCTTCAGCGTGAACTTCCAACACGAACACCAGTACTCGAACGACCAGTCGTTCTCGGAGACGGACTACTACGTCACGAGCATGTACCGCGTCCCCAAGCTGCAGATCGGCTTCAGCGACGGCGCGATGACGCTGACGGCTGACTTCATCCAGGCGCTGGCGCAGGCCGTGGAGCCCGGCGTCAATGACCCTCGCAGCTACGACAACCTCACGAAGGTGTTGAACGAGTGGGGCCACTACTACGTGAAGCAGCTGGACCTGGGCGGTCTCCTGTACGGCACGGACACCCGGAAGATCACCAGCATGAGCCAGGGGCATAGCTTCTCGGACAGCGTCTCCGCGGGCTTCCAGGCCAACCTGGAGCTGGAGGAGGTGCCCATCTCCGGCGGCGGCAGCGGCGGTGACGGCAATGGCTCGTCCTCGAACGACAGCTCCACGCAATCGGACAAGAACGTCACCGTCAACGTCATCGGAGGCGACGGCTCGCTGATTGGCAAGTACCCGGCCTGGGCCGCATCCTTGAATGGCAACTACGTGAGCTGGCACATCATCGACACCCTCGTGCTGGAGCCCGTCATCAACCTCATCCCCGACGAGGCCCTGCGCTACAAGGTGGCGAACACGATCAGCGCCAAATACGGCGTCACACCGTACACGCAGGCCATCTCCAACGATGAGCAGGGCGGACTCAACGACTGACGGTTCCCCCGGGGCAGCGCGCGCCCGTGCGCTGCCCTCCGCTTCCTTCCGGGGAGGGATTGCCATGGAATATGACACCGAGCACCTGCTGAAGCCTGTCTCCCCGGAGGCATTCCTGCGAACGTACTTCGAGCGGGAGCGTCTGCTGATCCGCCGGGGGGACGCGGGATATTACTCAGGCCTCTTCGGCATCGAGGAGATGCTGTCGTTCCTCCAGAAGGAGAACAACGCCTACCCCAATGTGCGGATGGTGAAGGATGGGCGTGAGACGGCGTATAGCGAGTTCTCGTCGTCCGTGTCCTACAAGGAGGCGCGGGTCAATTTCAATCACCTGATCAACCGGGAGCGTGTATCGCGCCTGTTCCTGGAGCAGGGCCACTCGGTGATTGTCTATCAGGCACAGACGGCCCTGGACCCCCTCCGGCGGTTCTGCGACACGCTGGAGCGGGAGTGGCGGGTGCGGGTGCAGGCGAACCTGTACATGACGCCCGCGGGCAGCCAGGGCTTCACGCTCCATTACGACACGCACGATGCCTTCATCCTGCAACTGGAGGGCGAGAAGCGCTGGCGGCTGTATGACAAGCCCATTCACCTGCCCTACGACGGCGAGCCGATGCAGAACCCGGAGCAGCACCGGCCCACGTTGAGCTGTGTGTTCGACGAGGTGCTGCGCAAGGGCGACCTGCTGTACGTGCCCCGGGGGCATTTCCACGACGTGACCGCCACGGACGTGCACTCCCTGCACATGACGGTGGGGCTGCTGACCAGCCCCTGGCAGGCGCTGTTCCGGCGGGTGGCGGAGGGGCTCGAGAAGGAGGACTTCATGCGCAACACCGTCCCGCTGGCGGTCTGGCAGCAGGGAGAGCTGGCGGCGTTCAAGGACCAGCTGAAGGCCGCGGTGCTGGCGGGGTTGGACGCGAAGCTGGACGGGCTGCTGGACGAGTACCTGAGCCGGCACGCGAACGGGAATGCCTCCGCCGGCATCAACCGGCTGGCACGGTCCTTCGCGCAGATGGAGAGGCCCCGGCTCCGGGCGGTCTCGTCCGGAGGCGGGTGACATGGAGCGCGTCCCCGTCCCCACCCGCGTGTCCGTCCAGGATGGGCAGGCCATGCTTCAAATGGTGGAGCTGCCTCCCTCCGTCTACGAGGCCCCCTTCCTGTCCGACGGCCTGAACCAGGCCCAGGCACGAGGGGAGGCTGGACGCGCCTCCTCGTGTCCCGTGAAGGACCTGCCAGCGGAGGGCCCACTGCCGGCGGGCCTCATCTTCCACGTCTCGCGGTGCGGGAGCACGCTGGTGACCGGGATGCTGGGGACGCTCCCGGGGGTGCGGGGCGTGAGCGAGCCCGAGGCGCTGTCGCTCTACCTGCTGCACTGCGCCCAGGGCGCCTGCGCATTCGACGCGGAGGCGTTCCGCCGGTTGATCAAGGTCTTCGGGCGGGGGGCCGGGCCCGGGGGGCGTTATGTGATCAAGTTCTCATCATGGAACCTGCTGTTCCTGGACTGGATCCGCGACGCCCTGCCAGAGGTGCCCTGGGTGTTCCTGACGCGGGACGTGACGGAGGTGATGGCCTCCAACTTCCGGAACCCTTCCGCGCCGTTGCGGTGGTACCGGAGCCGCGGGCCGTGGTTCGAGGCGTGCTTCCCGGATTGGCCAGGCGAGGAGCGGAACGCGCCTGAAGCGTTCTTCGCGGGGTGTCTGGCGCGCTACACGCGGAAGGCCCGGGAGCACCAGGGGCCGCTGTGTCTGTGGGCGGACTACGCCCGCCTGCCCGGCCTGGTGCTGGATCAGATCCTTCCGCACTTCGGACTGGCGGCGGATGCGCCGCAGCGGGCGCGGCTGGAGGAGAAGAGCCGCTACCGGTCGAAGGGGAACACGCGCGAGACCTTCGTGCCTGACGGGGAGCGGAAGCGGGCGGAGGCGACGCAGGCCATCCTCGAGGCCGTGAAGGTTGCCGTCCCAGGGCCAGGGTGGTGATTCCGCCCCGTCCGACGCCACTCGGCGCCGGTCGGCCGCATCGACTCGCCGCTGCCTCAGGCGACTCACCTGCATCCTCCGGCTGCGGCTCTGGCGCTGCTTGCGGGAGTGGCAGTTCGCGCCGTCGGAGGCTCCCCCTGCCCTGGCGGCCCTCGTGACCTACGCACTCGCCCTGGCGTCGGAGGCCCCGGTTGGCTGAACAACAGTCGCGCAGGGCTCTGCCCCGCGCGGCTGCGAGAGGACCTGGACCGGGCCTTCCTGGGCTGGGAACGCTCTATCCTGAGAACCGGGTCGAGGCATCGGTCGCAAGGGGGAAGCACCCGATGAAGCAGGCAAGAGAGTGGACGTCCGGGAAGCAGCGCATGCGCTTCGAACCTCCCAACCTGGTGGTGGCGACGTTCAGCGGGGAGGTGACCGTGGACGAAACCCGGTGGATGGTGTCCATCTACCAGGAGGTGTTCGAGGACGGGCCGTTCTACATCATCGCGGACGTCACCCACGCGACCCTGCCCACGGAGCCTCGGAAGTACCTGGCCGACAACATCCGCTCGGAGTGGACGCGGGGCATTGTCTACGTGGGCGCGGACATGGCCCAGCGCATCGTCACCAAGGCGCTATCGGTGGGCATGCTCTTCACCGGGAAGTCGGCGGGCTTCGACACCGTGTTCCTGGAGAGCGTGGAGGCGGGACGCGCGTGGGTGGCCGAGCACCAGGCCCGGGCCGAGCAACAGCGGACGGGGTGAGGCACGGCACGAGGAGCCCCACGCACGCCCGCGCGTAGCAAGCGGGGCGGCCCTTCCAGGCTGCCCGACGATGTCTTGCCCCGGACTGCGGGGGCTGGCCGGGGAGCCAAGAGAGAAGGCCCTCCCCCACCCCGGCAGGACCTCGCGATGAACATCGCGGAGCCTTCGCGCCTTACGGGCTGGACCTCCCGGAGGACGCGCGCCGGAACGCTGCCGGGCCAGTGCCCTGCAAACGCTTGAACGCGCGGCTGAACGCGGGAACGCTCTCGTATCCCACGCGGCGTGCGATGCTCTCCACCTTCTCGGTCGTGTCACGAAGCAGCTCCGCGGCCCGCGCGATGCGCCAGCGCGCGAGGTACTGGAGCGGGGACTCTCCCACGAGCTCCGTGAAGCGCGCCGCGAACCCTGAGCGCGACATGCCCACGCGTCGCGCGAGCATGTCGACGGTCCATGGGGCGGCGACGCGGGCGTGCATGAGGCTCAGCGATTCGTAGATCCGGGGATCGGCAACAGCGGCGATGGCGCCGCGCTGACACTGCCCCTCCCCCACCGTCGAGCGGAGGGCGAGCACGAACAGCACGTCGGCGAGCCGCTGAAGCACGATGTTGCTCGCCGGTCGGGGCGACGCGCTCTCGGCAAGAATGAACTGAACCGCGCTGGAGACCCAGGGCACCGAAGCAGGGTCGCTCGCCGACAACACGACGAGTGGCGGTACGCCTTGAAGGAGCACCGGCCCGAGTCCGTCGCTCAGTTCGAAGAAGCCAGCGACAAGCGTCGTCGACGCGCCACGCCCCCCGATGCGCAAGGGTCTCTGGTTGAGGGAGTACGGTCCGTCGCAGATGGGGAGCGGCTCGCTGTCAGCCGAATCGCGCAGCACGTGAGCCGTGCCGTGCGGGACGAAACCGACATCTCCAGGCGACAGGACGTGCGTTCGCGCCCCTTCGACCTCAAGACGCGCGCCGCCTTGCGCGACCAGGTAGAAGCTCGCGCGATTCCGGCGGGGCATGCGAAGCCCCCATGGCACGCGCGCCTCGATGGGGTTGTAGAGCGCGTGCCGGATCAGCGAGGCGCCGAGCACATCGGCGACCGCGTCTCCACGCGGATCTCGAAGCTCCAGCGGAGTTGGCTTTTCAGCTAACGGATTTGGAGCTTTGCGCATGGATCGTCCATAGCGCAGGCACTATCCAGAGACCACCGTGCGAAAGGAGAGCGGTCCCATGAGCAGCTCAATCTCTCGAGCAGAAGCCAGTGCCCTTGATGCGCCCGCGCCGGTGGTGTCGGTGAGCCCGGTCGTCCTGACCTCGCCGGGGCGGGGCTCGGATCTGGAAGTGCGGGTCTCCGCGCCCGTGGTGGGAAGCGGTTTGCCAATCATCGTCTTCGCGCACGGCCATGGGTCGTCGTCGGACGGCTATCTCCCCCTTGCACACTACTGGGCGGCTCGTGGCTTCGTCGTGATCCAGCCCACCTTTCTCGATTCAAGGATGTACGGCCTCGGACCTGAGGATCCGCGGACCCCGTTGCTCTGGAAATTCCGTGTCGAAGATGTCACGCGCGTCCTCAATCACCTGGACGTCATCGAAGCGTCTGTTCCGGGGCTCGCGGGCCGCGTCGATCGCAGCCGCCTCGCTGCGGTTGGACACTCGTTCGGCGCTCAAACGACAGCGATGCTGCTCGGCGCCAGAATCCGGTGGCCCGATGGCAGATTGAGCGAGGATCTGTCCGATCCCAGGATCAAGGTCGGCGTGTTGCTTTGCGCAGGTGGCCGGGGGGGTGATGCGCTGAGCCCTCTCGCGCGTGAGCATTTCCCGTATCTGGATCAGGTCTATGCCCGGATGACCCCGCCGACCCTGGTTGTGGCGGGCGACCAGGACCATTCTCCGTTGACCGTCTGCGGTCCCGAGTGGTTCACGGACGCGTACACCTTGAGCCCGGGCCCCAAGTCGCTCCTGACGCTGTTTGGAGCCGAGCACATGCTTGGTGGAATCTCCGGGCATCGCGTGACGGAAACAACCGACGAGAACCCCGCGAGAGTCGCAGCCGTCCAGCGTGTTACATGGGCGTACCTCCACGAGGCGTTCTACCCCGGCGAGCGTACGTGGGCCGTGGCATGCGAGGAGTTGATGGCAAGCCCGACTCCGCAGGGCCGGGTTGAGAGCAAATGAGTACCGGAGTTCCAGAGGCTCCAAGATGGCGCGCACGCTCAGACGAGGAGAGGCCATCGGGGCTCCAGGCCAGGTCACGGACGCGATCCACGCGAGGGACCAGGGTCTGGAACAGCGCGGCCGGGCCGCCCGCCCAGACCTTCCCGGTGCCATCCCAGTTCGCCAAGGCGAGCGTCGAACAGGCCGCTCAGCGCGCCCGAGGGACCCAGGCGCCGTGAAAACCGGCCGGCACCCGACGCGGCAGGTGGACGGTCGCGACGGGCTCCTCGTGGATCGCGCGCGCGTCGAGGATCACGAGGTCGCTGGAGTCCGTCGCCGCGCGATACACCATCACCATCAGCCAGCCGTCGTCCTCTTCGACACCTCCGGGGCGCGGCACGAACACGGGCTCGCTGTTCTGGTCGCCAGCCGGCACCGCGTAGCGCGTCGCCTCACCGCGCTCGAGATCGAAGCGGACCACGCCGCGCATTTCAATGGGAGTCGGCTGCTCGGTCGCATACAGGTAACGGTAGCGGCGCCCGGTACGGCTCTCGTTGATGCGCGGCAGTTCGAGCCCGCCATCGGTGAGCGGCCCTTCATCGACCCGGCCGGTCGCCGTATCAATCACGTAGCGCCAGAGCACGCCGACGGGGTTGTCGGCGAACCTGCCCGTGCTCGCGTCGAGCCGCAGATACCACGGGTAGCGGACCGCATCGAGCACGACACACGCTTCGTCGCGGTCATAGGCGTTGACGACGTGCATGATGAAGCAAGGCTCGATGCCAAACCAGCGCACCTCGCCGCCGTGCCGCGGGATGACACCGATGCGCGCCGGCCGGTCGTCGTGCCAGCGCAACGGCATCCGGTGGCCCTGCTTCAGCATCGAGAAGTCGTACCCGACGTTCACGTCGAGCAGCAGGCTGCGGGTCTCGGTGATGGCGATGTCGTGCATCATTGACGGCGCCGGCACGTCGATAACGGTGTCGACGCGCTGCACCCCCTGCGCGTCCACGACGCCATAGCGCAGCCACGGTGCGCGCCAGTCCGCGCGAAACGCAATGAGCTCGCCCGTCAGCGGATCGACCTTGGGATGCGCGGTCATCCCGCCGCCAACCCCTGCATGCCGTCGGGGCGCTCCGAGCGAATCGAGCCCGGCGGTGATCGCGAGCGGCGCCCCACCCTCCGCCAACGCCAGCAGTTCGCCCGCGTGCAGCAACACATTCACGTTCGGATTGGTGTCGGTCAGCGTCGGCGCCTGCTCGGGCGCGTACACGTCGGCCCAGCGGCGCGTGCGCACCCAGCGGTTCCGGTAGCTGGCCGCGCGGCCGTCCTCGAACGCGATCGCGTGCAGCATCGCCGCTTCCGGCCACCAAGACAGCACGTCGTTGCCCTCGAAGCGGCCGCGCAGGGGGTTCGGACCGTTGCGCAGCAGCGTTCCGTCGAGCTCGCGCGGGATGTCCCCTGTGACGCGCAGCTCAGCGAGATCAATCTCGTCGGCGACCGGCGCGCCCGCGCCACGGTTCAAATCGAATGTGGTCATGACATCACCCCTGTCAGTGCTCTTCGAGCGAGCGCCATCGCGCCCGCCCGGGCAGGAATCAGAATGACGCCATTTCTATCCGGGTATAAATGCCTCGTCAATATCACCCGGGTAGAATAGGGGCCCCAGCAGGCGCAGCGGCAGAGGGCTCACCTGGACGAACGCACTGCTGGAGCGCACGGCCGGGCTCCAGACCCAGGAGCCCGGCCTCCTGCTTCACGCTACTGCACGGTGAAGCCCACCGTGTTGCTGGTGACTGTCTCCGTGCCGGCGGTGGCGGTGGCGGTGACGGAGTACGCACCGGGCGCGCGCGCCGCGTAGCTCCACGCCGCCTTGCCCTTGGCATCCGTGGACACGGTGTGCGCGTCCGTGAGGCCATCTGGACGGAGCACACTGAATCGCACGCTGGCCTGCGCGGAGCCTGTTCCTCGCGTCACGAGGGTCGTCAGGGGCACCTGGGCGTTGCGCTTGTAGCTGAGCGCCGGCACCGACAGCGTGGCCATCAACGGCGGCGGGGTGACGTCCACCGTGAAGCTGCCCGGCGCCGCGCTCGCGCCCGCGTGCGAAGCCGTCCCGCTCACCGTGAAGCGACCGGACACCGTCTGCGGAGGCGTCACGGTGAGCATCACCTGCCCGCGCGCGCCACGGGCCAGCGTGATTGATGTCTGCGACAGGCTCGACGTCCAGCCCGACGGTGCCGTGGCGCCCAACGAGAAGCTGCTCGCGGCGCACGCCGTGCTGTCGTTGTTCGTCACCGCCATCGTCACGGTGAGCGGCTTGCCCGCCTCCACGGTGGCCGTGGCCGGCGTGAAGCCCACCGATGGCACACGAGGCACGCACACCACGCGCGCCTCCAACTGCGCGCCACCGACGGACACCCCGTCACGCAGCACGCCCGGCGCGAAGGAACGGCTGCCCGCGCCCGCGTTCGAAGGCGCGGTGACCGTCAGCGTCGCGGTGGCCGTGGCCCCGGGCGCCACCGTGAGCGACGGCGCGGAGAACACCGCCCCCCACGGGTCCGAATCCAGCGCCAGCGTGAACGTGGAGGCCCCACACGTCGCCGTGTCGTGGTTGGTGACGGACAGCGTGTAGCTCCCCGTCCCTCCCGGCACCACGTCCACCGTCGACGGCAGCGCGCTGAGCGTCGGCGCCGAGCGCACGCAGGGATTCACCGTGACGGAGGCCGTGGCGGTGGTCTCCACCTCATAGCCGTCCCGCAGGATCTGGAGGTCCACGGTGTAGGTGCCCTGCGCGTCCGAGGGCACCGTCTTGTACATCGTGAACTCGAACGAGCCGCCGGGCTCGATGTCGAAGCCGTACTGATCATAATCCGTGGCCCAGCCCGCGGGCAGCGTGGACGCGGGCTCGAAGTACCACCACCCGCACGCGCGCGAGTCGTGGTTGACGAGGGTGACGCCGAAGGCGGCCGTGTCCCCGGCGCTCACCGTCTGCGAGGTCCGGTCGAAGCGCACCTCGATGGGCGCTTGCTCGCACGGCGCAATCACCTCCAGCGCGTCATCCGCAGTGACGCTCTCGCCGTCGCGCGCGACGGTGACGTCCACCGTGTACGTGGCGTATGGCGTGCCCTCCGGCACCTCCTTGGTGAAGGTGAGGGAGCGCTGCTTGCCGGGCTCCAGGGTGATGCTGGCGGGGAGGTTCGTCGTCGGCCAGCCCGCGGGCATCGACGTGGAGAGCGCGAAGGTGGAGGTGGGGCAGCCCACCGTGTCGTTGTTGGTGAGGGTGAGGCCGCTGGCCACCTGCCAGCCCGCCGCGGCGTAGTCGTACCAGGTGTCAAACGTCACCGTCGGCGGAGCGCGCACGCACGGCACGGGCTCGTAGTGGACGCTCACCGTGACGCCCGCGGGCGTGGCGGCGGTCACCGACAGGCGCAGGTTGGTGTACGGATCCGCCCACGTGCCAGGCAGGAAGGCCGGATCCCACCACGCGGACGTCTCCGGCGTGAAGTCCAGCAGGTGCGTGTAGCTGCCCGTGTACACGTCCTCGTAGTGCACCAGCGCGCCGCCGAATATCTGCGCGGGCTGGAGGGTGGCGTCGTAGTCGCCCACCTGCCTGCGGGCCTCCAGCCACAGCCAGCCGTCGCCGTAGAAGCCGCGGCGTACCTTCAGCGCCTGCAGGCCACTGCCCATGGGCGCGGACAGCGGGGACAGCGTGAAGGTGCCATCCGTGCCGTCCACCGTGGCCACCGCGCTCGGCTCCAGCCAGCCGGCGCGCACCTTGTGCGGCGCCGCGTAGTGGCCCAGGTTCCAGTCGCCCATGGAGGAGAACTTGTCGCCGTACTCGGTGAGCGTGCCTCGAGCGCCCACGGGGCCCAGGGCCTCCGCCCCGAAGTCGCGCGAGCTGCCGTGGTGCAGGGTGAGGTTGTGGCCACCCTCGTGCGTCACCAGCTGCACGCCCAGGTCATTGGGGCTCATGTACTCGGCGCGCAGCCACGCGGTGGAGGCGGTGATGGGGCCGTCCTGCGTCTGCTGCGTGTAGCACGCCAGCGAGCCCAGGCCGCCGTAGGAGCAGCTGGTGCCCGTCGCCTGCGGGTGGACGACGAAGATGCGGTCATACTGCCGGAAGTCCACGTCCGCGTCGGCCGCGGCGATGGCGGCCACGCGCATGGCGTCCGACTCGCTGCACGAGTAGCCCCGATTCAGCGTGTACCAGCCCACCACGTCGCCGCTGGCGCTGGTGCGGCCCTGGGACGCCTCCTGCCAGTAGCCCGTCAGCGAGCGCTGCGTGGTGGAGAAGAACACCTCGCGCACCTGCTGCGCGGTGAGCGTCTGCGGCTGCCCCGGGAAGGTGGCGAGGATGACCAGCGAGCGCTGATCCCCCGTGGTGCGGCACGCGGAGGTGGCGGAGAGCGACTGGCGCACCACCTCCGTGTCCTCCGCCGCCAGCCGCGCGGCCAGCTTCAGGCCCCGCATGCGCACGCGCAGGCCGCTGCGCAGATCGCCGGATGGAGGATTCGCGAAGCGCACCTGGAGCCGCTCGCCCTTTGCGCGCAGGAAGTGCTCCGTGCGCACCTCCGTCCGCTCCGGGTTGTCCGCGACGAGCACCTCCAGCTCACCCTCGAAGTCCCCGCGCGCCTCCAGCAGCGGCGCCGCGTCCGGCTGCTTCCGGGAGAGGCTCGCGCGTACGGACTCGGGAAGCGACAGCGCCAGCGCGGCGCCCGCGTCCACGTCCATCAGCGAGCCCAGCGCCTCGGCGCGCTCGCGGAGCAGCGGCGTCAGCCCTGCCTTCTCGCCCCGGCGCAGCCGGGCGTTGAGCTGCGACACCTTCTCCTTCAACGGCGCGGCCTCGGCCCTTGCGGGGGCTGGGGGCGCGGTGGGAGCCGGAGTGGGCTCCTCCTGCGTGGCGCAGCCCACGGCCAGCGCCAGCGTGACGGTCAACAACGTGCGAAGCATACCCTCTCCCGGTGAGCGGCGGCCCTGGCACGGGGAGCGCGCCTTCTGGCCCGCCGCGCGCGCCTTCTGCACCGGGCTGCTGGATGTTTCAACATCACTCCAGCACTCCGCGCGCGAGACAGGTCCGTCACGCGGAGTTATCCCCGATGTCACTCCGCGGTGTTACGGCCCGTCCAGGCCCCGAGCCCAAGGAGCGGCTGGGACGCTACTGCTGGCTCGTGGAGCGCACGCTGGCCTGGAAGAACCCGCTCCGTCGCCTTCGAGAGCATTGACTGGACCCTGAACGACCTGTCGTCCCACACAAGAGCCATTGACGCGGCGCCAGTGGAGGAGACCTTCTGGTCATTCATTGTTCTTGAGGCCTGACTTCGCCATCACGTCCTCACCCAGCACCTGGCAGCGCTGGATGATCTTGTCATCGCGGAGACGGTCAACGATGGCCCCGGCGAACCGTTCGCCGGAGGTGTTGTTTTCGGCGAACCGGGTCCCTCATCGGTCCAGGCCCTGAGCACCATATCACCCTTCCACTGTTCGCCCCACCTGGCCGCCGCACCGCGCAGGGAAACAGCCGCAGGTTCACGTCGTGAAGGACCCGGAACGTAGGGCAATGGGCTTGGACAGGGTCTCCAGAGATCCTCCCCGACCTTCACGCATTCTTCTTTTCTGCCTATCCTTTCGACATGCGACAGCCGCCGTCGATCGAAGACGTTGTTTCAGTCCCCTCCATCCTGGCGCACATCGTCAGCTTCCTGGATGCGCGGAGCTCCAGCAACCTGAGCCGAGCCCTCCGCCTCCTTCCGAGTCCCGAGGGCCCTCTGGAGCGGATGGCGAACGAGGTCTACGCGGAGGCCCTCAAGCGCTTCGCCGAGCTGACGGGCGGACCGCCGACGCGGGAGCAGACCTCCACCGCGCCTGTCGCCCGCGTCTTCTTCGAGCAACACCAGCTCCGGCTCTTCCATGGAGTCATCCAGCTGGTCCTGGACGCCGTCAACCGGGCGAAAGGCAATGAGGCGGAGCTCAACGTCGTCACGGGCGAAGACCTGCTCTACACCGTGGGCCGCCTGTCCATGATGCTGAACGACGCGGATTACCTCCCGTCTGACACCCGCCCCACTCCCCACAACTGGACCCGGGAGTCCTTCCTGCGCGAGCGTCCCCAGCTCCAGGACCAGGCGGTGGGCACCATCGTCGCGCGGCTGGGTGAAAGCCAGAGGCAGCAACACGCCCCCTCGCGCAGGCTCACGGCATACGAAGGTGACGTCCGCTTCCGCGTCTACTCCATCCTCCAGCGCAAGCTCAAGGAACAGATGGGAGACACCTTCCCGCTGAAGTGGACGGAAGGGGACCTGAACATCCTCAATGCCTTGATCGAGCAAACGACCAGCAGCCTCTTCTCTGACAGCGACCGCCAGCAGCTCATCAAGTCGCTGGCATACTCGAACAAGCGATTCCTTGTGCTGGTCGGCGTCATGCCGCCCCAGAGCCTGCTGGATGACCCGGCCCGCCGTGACGCCGTGGTGGAGGTCGCGCTCTCGCTGGGGAGGCTCTTGAAGAAGAGAGCGAACCTGCTCCTCCAGACGCACCTGGAGAACAACTCCATGCCGGAGCTGCCCAAGGCCCGGCGCAACGACCTGTCCTCGAAGATCAAGACGCTGGAGGGCGCGTTCAAGAAGGACTCCGATGCCGTCGAGCTCGTCAAGTGGAGGAAGAAGGGCGAGTTCCGCAACATGGACCTGCCCTGGGGAGGTCACCACGCCGTGGGCCTGGCGTACGCGGGCTCCGTCCGGCTCATCTTCTCCCAGGCGCTCGCCATCATGAACGCCATCGGGGACCAGAGCAGTGCGGCGCTGGACCTGAGCTACGAACGCATCGTGGATTACCTCGACCGGCTGCCTCGCGAAGAGGTGACCACCGAACTGCAGGCGGCGCTTGGCAATCCACTGGCCGTCCGCAACGCCTTCTTCGGGGAGCTGGGCATCCTGCTCGTGGGCATCGAGGGCAGTCAGAACAACATGGCCGTGATGCAGGCCCCCATGGTGATGGACCTGATCTCCATGGGGCGGATGACCTGGGCCCAGGCCCTGTTCCAGCGTCTCGACATCCCCTTCTTCGTCATGGGCGCGGACAAGACCGAGAAGGGCAAGAAGCCCCTGGAGCGGCACAGCAAGGTCATCCAGCAGATTGCCTTCACCGAGGAGGAGCGCAGGGACGAGACGTTCCCCAAGTTCGAGAACTTCCTCCAGCGGGAGCTGGACCTGAACGCGCTCTTCCTCAAGACGTTCTTCCCAGCCCTGGCGCGCCTCGATGAGAACAGCCAGCTCATCATGTCGGCGCTGATCATCCAGGGCTATCTCCGCCGCAAGTTCAACCTGTCCTTGAAGGCGTGCAGGACGCTCGACGCGGGCATGGAACGCCTGCTCGGCCCGCTGCTGGGCAGGAAGAAGGGGACCTCCGGCGCCGCGAAGAAGCAGGGCGCGTCCACGGCGCAAGAGGAGGCGCCCAGGAAGCAGTCCCAGGAGTCGCACGGCACCTCCGGGCTGCCGCTGCACGACTTCGTCCCCAGCCCTTCCGGTCAGGTCTACCCCGCGATGTACGGACTGCCGACGCACATCAACCAGATCGTCAGCCAGCAAACCGTGGCGGAGTGGTACCTGGAGATCTCCACGGGGCAGGTGTCACGCCCACTGCTCGCCCGGCTGGATCAGATGATCGTCCACCTGGACTGGCAGACCGCGGAGCTGGAGCCGGACCCCTACGAGCGGCAGATGTTCGCGAACCGGGTGGTCGCCTACCGGGGCCCCTCTCAGGAGGCGTTCCAGACCTGGAAGCAGTTCGTCCGGTTCGTTGAGCTCCGGGAGCGACTCACCCGGTGACGCCGGGGGGACGGCGCGGCGGTCCGCGCCGCCACTCGCGCAAGGACGCCGCGCAGCTGGGCTCCATTCTCGCCAGTGGCGACTTCGACGACGACGCCGAGGCGAGCAACGAGTTCGGGGGCTCAGCGTGAACCCTCCTTGGCATCGCGGTGACGCTGGCGCAGCAGCGCCGCGGCCCGGGTTCGGACGCTGGCAATGGGATGCTCTCGGGCAGCAGCCTCCAGCGAGGGCACCGCGGCCTCGCCCAGGTCCTTGCGGAGGAAGTCCTCGCAGGTGCCGTGGAACCGGTCACTGACGAGGCATTGGATGGCGTTCTGGCTGACGACCGGTGCGTTGCGGTACGCGGCGTCATTGCGCAGCGCCGCCCGGTAGGCCGCCACTCCATCCACCCAGCGGAGGTTGTCGAAGTCGACATTCCCCTCCAGGTAGCGGACGTAGGCGCTCGTCGGGTACTTCGCCGCCAGCCTCTTCAACGCCGCCAGGGCCGCGTCCCGTCGCTGTGCCTTGATCAACCGGTGGACCTCGTCGATGCCCGGGAGCTGCTCCACGACGGGCTGCCAGGCCGTGGCGTCCGGTGGTGCCTCCACCCGTGCATCCTCGACCACCGGGGCCGTGGGCGACGGGCGCTCCGAGGCCACCGGCACCGGAGCCGCGGACTTCGACGGCATCGCCCACCAGCCAAGGCCCACCGCGGCCAGGCCGAGCACCACCGCGCCTCCCACGAGCCAGCGCGCGCTGCTCCGGGCGGGCGGGGGCGTGATGGGGCCAGACCGCATCGTGGCCTCGGACTCCTCCTTCCGGGCCACCGCCTCCGTCGGCGCCACCGGCGGGGGCTCCGGAGCGCGGGCCCCTGCCTGGAGGCCCACCGGCGTCGCACGGGGCTGCGCCCGCGCGTTCCGTGTCTCGAGCACTTCCGCCGTGGGACGTGACGGCGTGGGCGCGGAGGCGCGCGGTCCCCCCGGAGCATCGCCGGCCCCGGGCGCCACGAAGAGCACCGCCGGCCCCGCCCCGGCCCCTTCAAGCGCGGTCAGGAACTCCGTGGCGGACTGGAAGCGCTCCCCCGGCGCCTTCTCCATCGTCTTCGCCAGCGTCGCTTCGAGCTCCGCGGAGAAACCCGCGTCAGGGGCGGCGTCGCGCAACCGGGGCGGTGGCACCTCGCGCTGCATGCGCAGCAGCTCCGCGTTGCTGGTGGCGTTGAAGGGCTTCTTCCCCGTGAGCAGTTCGTAGAGCAGCACGCCGGTGGAATACAGGTCCGTCGGCGGCCCCACCGGCTCTCCCTGGATCTGCTCCGGGGCCATGTACGCCGGCGTCCCCAGCATCAGCCCCGAGGTGAGGCCCGTCACCTCGTCGCGGAGCTTGGCCAACCCGAAGTCGAGGATGCGCACCTGCTCCCCGAGCCCCACCGCGTGGGTGACGATGATGTTCTCGGGCTTGATATCGCGGTGGATGATTCCCTGTGAATGGGCATGGGCGAGGCCGGCGAGCACCTGCCGGATGAGGCCCAGCGCCCGGGCCGGCTGGAGTGGACCGTCTCGCAAGAGGCCCCGCAGCGTCTCTCCGGTGACGAAGTCCATCACCATGAAGGGTGAGTCCTGATCCACGCCGACGTCGATGACCGACACGCAGCAGGGGTGCGTGAGGCGGCTCGTGGCGCGCGCCTCCACCTGGAAGCGCTTGCGGAACTCGTCGTCCCGGGCGGCCCAGGCGTGGAGGAACTTGATGGCGACGGGCTTGCCCACCTCCAGCCGCTCGCCCCGGTACACCATGCCCATGCCACCGGCAGCGAGTCGCTCGATGATGCGGTAGCGCTCCTGCAACACCGAGCCGATGCGGGGATCCGAAACGGCCGTGGGCTCATTCATGGGCGCGCACGATAACAAGTGGGACGCGCGGTGGAACGCCCGCGAGGAGCGACACCTCCAGCGCCAGATGCGGGACGGCGTGAAGGACGTCGAGGAACGCGGCGAATGGTTCCAGTGCGTGGGCGCCGGGAGCAGCATGTGAGAGCTCGGCTCCCACGCCCGGGGCGTTCAGCCCCGCTGCTCATGCTGCACTCGAGGTGCACAAGCGCAGGAACCGGGAGTGAGGGATGAGTCCTCGGGTGTGATCGACCCGAGCCTGCCTCGATCCGGTATCCGCTGGACGCTCGCCCCCAAACGAGGCTCCCTCCATGTCACGGAAGAATCTGGCCGGCCTGGCCGCGCTGATTTCGAGTCGTGCCTGGAGCTCTGAGCCGGGGTGGCGTGACAGGCTTCCGTGGTCAAAAGTGACACGCCGGGTGCTCCAATCCAATTCCTGTCGGACTTCCAATCCATCGGTCTCATTCAGTCATTTACATTGCCGTGCATCCAGGCCCTCGAGCGGTGCCCGCCGTATCTCCGGCACCTCATTTCCAGACCTGAATGCATTCCCTCCCATCCCCAAACCCTGCTCTTCCGGCCATGGGCTGTCACGCCCTGCGTCATGCCAGCATCCACAGTGCATTGAGCTGATTTGATGTCAAGGAAGACCCGGGGACTGCAATCCTTGTCCCGCCTGCCTCACTCCGATTGCCAAACTTTCCTGATGACAACTGGACAACACCAGTTGTATGAGGAGCAACCATTAAAGCAACGGGGGGAGTGCACATGCGCAGAGCGTCAATTGCTGTCCCGAGGAAGCCGGCCCGTGCGTTGATCATGTTCGCCACGGTTGTCGTTGGTTCCGCCGCGCACGCGCAGGATCGTTTCAGCGAGGAGGCAGACACCGAGTCGCTGTACACGCAGTACCGCTCCATTGACGGAACGGGCAACAACCTGGCGCACCCGCGATGGGGCGCGACAGAGGAGCACCTGCTGCGCGGGCCGAGCGGTGTGCACTACGCGGATGGTGTCTCCGCGATGGGCGGCGCCGGACGTCCCAGCCCTCGCGACGTCAGCAACGCGCTCTTCCAGCAGGACGTCTCCATCCCGAACACGCACCGGATCAGCGACTTCATCTGGACCTGGGGGCAGTTCCTCGACCACGACTTCAGCCTCACCGAGGGCGCCAACGAGTCCGTGCCGGTGCCCGTGCCGCTGTGCGACGCGTACATGGACGCGCTCTGCACCGGGACGCAGATGATTCCCTTCCGGCGCTCCGTGTATGACCCGGCCACCGGCACCGGCCCCGGCAACCCGCGCCAGCAGTTCAATGAGATCACGGGCTACCTGGATGGGTCGAACGTGTACGGCTCCGACGCGGCGCGCGCCGCCTGGCTGCGCACGTTCCAGGGCGGCCGGCTCAAGGTGACGCACACCCCCTATGGCGACCTGCTGCCCTACAACGACGGCACGCAGGCGAACGCGGGTTCGCCCGAGCAGCCGGACCTGTCCACCGACCTGTTCGTCGGCGGGGACATCCGCGCCAACGAGCAGCCCACACTGGCCGTCATGCACACGCTGTTCGTGCGCGAGCACAACTGGCAGGCGGCGCGCATCGCGCGGGAGAACCCCCGCTTCTCCGACGAGCAGATCTACCAGGCTGCGCGGCGCATCGTGATCGCCGAGCTTCAACACATCACCTACACCGAGTTCCTCGAAGCCCTGCTGGGGCCCCACGCGCTGCGGCCCTACCGCGGCTACGACCCCAGCGTGAACGCGGGCATTGCGCAGACATTCTCGACCGCCGCCTACCGACTCGGCCACACGCTGCTCAGCCCCTTCATCCTGCGGCTCAATGAGGACGGCTCGCCGGTCGCCGCAGGGCCGCTGTCGCTGCGCGATGCGTTCTTCAGCGCGACGCCGCCCCTGTTGGAGAACGGCGGCATCGAGCCGTTCCTGCGCGGTGTCGCCGCCCAGAAGGCGCAGGACCTGGACCGCTTCATGATCGACGACGTGCGCAGCTTCCTCTTCGGCCCGGCGGGCGCAGGCGGCCTGGACCTGCTCTCACTGAACCTCCAGCGCGGGCGCGACCACGGCCTGCCGGACTTCAACACGGTGCGCGAGGAGCTGGGGCTGAGGAAGTACAATCGCTTCTCGCAGATCACCGACGACGCGCAGGCCGCCCAGGCGCTGGAGCAGCTGTACGGGAGCGTCGACAACATCGACGTGTTCACGGGCATGTTCGTCGAGAAGGACGTGCCGGGCGGAATCGTCGGCGAGACGCTGCGGGCGGCGCTCGTGGAGCAGTTCGAGCGCACCCGCGCGGGGGACCGATTCTGGTACGAGCGGTCGCTGAACATCTTCGACCTCCTGCGGGTGAAGTCGACACGGCTGTCCGACATCATCCGGCGCAACACCAGCATCCGGAGAATCCAGAACGACGTCTTCTTCGTGAAGTAGCGCGAGGAGTTCTCCCCGCCGCCCTGGCCCGCCACGCACCACGCGCGGCGAGCCGGGTGGACCGCGGCCGACGTGGGCTCCGGTGGTAGGGCCCTCAACCAGCGCAGCCTCTCCGGGGAGGAGTTCCGGACGGTCCCCTCCCGAACTGGCTGCTGCTCTGCTCGACCGCAATGGCTCCCTCGATGAGTGCTACTTCACCTATTCCCACAGTCCCATCCGCGATGAGACTGGCGGCGTCGGGGGCGCGCTCGTATTGCGACGAGCCCAGGGTCGCGAACGTCAAACGCCGGATCCGCTAGCGTCTCAGCGATCGCCCTGGAGCACCTGGAGCACCCGGTGGCGCAGGGCCAGCAACTCCGAGCGTTGGGAGAGTCGCGCGAGGGTCGCGCCACTGGGGCGGGGTTCGCGACTGAGTTCGGTCAGCTTCGCCAGCTCCGCGTCCAGCCGGCGAAGGGTCAACTCGCAGCAGGTGGCGCGGAAGACCTTCACCAGGTCGCCTTCCTGCGTGGGCAGGGCACGCGTGGCGCTCGCGAGGGCTCGCGCCACCGCGCCGGTGGCAGCGAGGCCTCCGGTGGTCGCGCTGCCCAGCGCCATTCGCAGCCCCGCCTCCCGAAGATGCGCCAGCGCCCCAAATGCGTCCTGGTCCCGCACGCGGGGATTGCGCAGCACACAGGCCACCGCGCGGGCCTCCAGCGCATCCACACCGCGCTCGGCTGGCGTGACGGCCACTGGAGGAGGAACGACGGTGGGTGGCGCCGGAAGCCGCGGCCCGGTGAGCACGCCCTCCAACTCCGCGGAGGGCAGACCCACGTGGGCGGACAGCGCGCCGAGGAAGGCCGTGCGCATGAGGCCCGGGGGTATCTTCGCCACGACGTCCCGCAGCCGGCCCAACGCGAGCATCTTCTCCTCGAAGCTGGATTCACGTCCCTCGGGCAGCACGGAGGCGAAGAGGTGGTGCGTGAGCGGACGGGCGTCGTCGAACAGACGGGACACGCCTGCCCCGCCCTCCCGCAGCGCGAAGGTGTCTGGATCCTCCCCTTGGGGCAGCAGCGCCACGCGGGTGGCCACTCCGGCGGCGAGCAGCGGCCCGGCCAGGCGCTCCACCGCGGCGAGCCCCGCTGCGTCCCCGTCCAGCAGCAGCACCAGCTCGCGCGCCTCCGCTCTCGCGAGCAGCTGGAGGTGGCCTGGCGTCAGGTGCGTGGAGCAAAGCGCCACGGCATGGCGCACCCCCACCTGATGCAGGAGGACGCAGTCGAAGTAGCCCTCCACCAGCACCGCGCGATGCAGCCGGCGGATCTCCGCCCGCGCGAGGTCCATCCCGAACAGCGTGTCCGCCTTGTGGTAGAGCGGGCTGTCCTTCGAGTTGAGGTACTTCGGTCCCCCAGCGCCACCGGACATGAGCCGTCCGCCGAAGCCCACGGGACGTCCGTCCGGCGAACGCAGCGGCAACATCACCCGGCCCCGGAAGAAGTCGTAGCAGCCCGCGCCCTTCTTGCGCGGCTGCACGAGTCCCGTCTCGAGTCCCGCCTCCCGCAGCCCCGCGCGCTCGAGCCGCTCCGCGAGCCGGTCCCAGGCCTCGGGAGCCCAGCCCAACCCGAACGCGCGCGCCGTCTCCTCCGCGACGCCCCTTGCCTCCAGATAGGCCCTCGCCGATGCGCCTTCGCTGCTCCAGAGCAGGGCCTGGAAGTGGTCCTGGGCCAGCCTCGTCACGTCGCGCAAGCGCTGGCTTGAGTCCGCAGCCGAGGCCTCGGATTCGGACACCGCAAGTCCCACCTCCCGTGCCAGCTCACGTACGGCCTCTCCAAAGGAGAGCCCGAGCATGCGCCGGAGGAAGTCCACCGCATCTCCACGCGCGCGGCACCCGTGGCAGAAGAAGAAGGCCTTCGCTGGGACGACGAAGAAGGACGGGGTGCGCTCCTCGTGGAAGGGGCACCGCCCGCGAAACTCCCTTCCGCTCGGGGTGAGCGCCACGTGACGAGAGATGAGGCCGGGCAGGTCCACCCGGCGGCGCAGTTCCTCGAGGGTCTGGGGAGAGATCCGCCGCGATGCCATGAGCCTTTCCGGAAGGCCACTCTACCCCGGACGGGCGCAGCGCCCGTTGTCCCCTCGGCGCTGCCCTCATGAGACTGGCTGCCAGCAACCACTTCCATCATGAGTTCTCATGCGGGACGTGTCTGTGAGAGGACGGTGGGCCGAAGAGCAGTGGGGTGACAGCGCCGCGTTGGCTCATGACAGACATCCCCTCGCAATCGGCTCCATCCATCACGAACCTGTAGGACTCACACGAAGCGGCGGCGTCCCTCGCGCGGGCGACACCGACGCCAGCAGCTCTGGCCCGGGCCAGGCATTGCTCGGCCGTCCTTCCGCCAGGAAGTCCACCGCGGGCGAAAGCACCTCCGGCGCATAGAGGATGCGGAAGTGCCCCAGGCCTTGCGTGCGCGTGAGCTTCGCGCCCGGCCACGCGCGCGCCACCGCTTCGCCTGCTACCAGCGGCACCTCCCGGTCTCCCACGTCGTGGAAGATGCGCAGCGGCACATCCAACCCTGGCGCGAAGGCAGGCAGCGCCAGGTCCGCCAGCCGCATGTCGAAGCGCGCCTCGATTCGCGCCGCCATCCGCCGCCACAGGGCCTCCGAAAGGCCCACCGTGTCCGCGAAGGCCCGGATGCCCTCCAGCGGATCCGCTGGCGGCGAGATGAAGACCGCGCGCTCCACCTTCATCCCGTCTCGCAGCGCCACCGCCGTGGCCGCCGCGCCGAACGAGTGCGCCACCACCGCATAGGGCCCGCCCGTCGCCTGTCCCACCGCCGCCACCATTCCCGCCAGCTCCGGCAGCGAGCTGGTGCGCCCGGAGGACGCCCCGTGCCCCGGCGCGTCGTACGTCACCACCGAGAAACCCGCGGCCACCAGGGGCTGCACGAACGCCGTGAGCTGCCCGCCGTAGCCACTCCACCCGTGCACCAGCAGCACCCGGGGGCCTTCGCCCCAGCTCCACACCGCCACCTTCTCGCCCTCCACCTTCAACACCCGGGGCTGGCCCCGCGCCAGCACCGCCTCCGCCGTGCGCGAGCGCCGCGGCCGCCGGGGCGTCAGGAACAGCCGCTCCGCCCATGCCGCCGCCAGTCCGGGTGCCACCACCCCCAGACTCCGCGCCGCCGCCCTCACACCCCACAGCGTCACTTCAGACCGAACGTTCGTGCTATTTTCAGCCATGATGAGGTCCTCATCGAAGGACATTGCAACGACAAGGTCAGGAAGCCGGGGTGCGCGCGGCGGTGACGAGCGCGTCGAAGGCGCGGCGGGCTCGCGCCTCGGCCTGGGGGTCCCGCATCAACCGGCTCGCGTGGTGGAAGCCCAGCATCACCGCGTACTGGTCATGGGCGAACTGCTCCACGTCCAGCGCCTTGTGGAAGTGCCCCTCCGCCATGGCGATGCGCGCGGCCTGGGCCAGGCAGTCCAGCCAGTCCCGCTGCCCCTGCACCAGCGTGTCGCGTGCGGGCCCGGGTACGTCGTCCAGCTCCGCCGCCGCCGCCACGAAGATGCAGCCGCCTTCGAGTAGCTTGTCCCGGTCCCACGTGAGCCAACCCTCGAAGAGCGCCCGCACCCGGGGCTCGCCGCGGGCCCGGCCCAGCGCCGGACGGATGACGCGCTCGGTGAAGACAGCGGTGGCCGCCTCCAGGACCTGAACCTGCAGCTCTGTCTTGGACTTGAAGTGCGCGAACAAGCCGCTCTTGGAAAGCCCCAGCTCCTCCGCCAGCCCGCCGATGCTCAGCCCGTTCAGCCCCACCCTGCTCGCCAGCCGGACGGCCGTCTCCAGGATGGTCTGATGGGTGAGCTCGCCCTTGCGCATGACCTCTTCATAGAACGGTCGTGCTTTTCTCGCAACTGCTTTCGCGGGCAAGGTCTGGGAATCAGGGATTTGCGATAGGCTCCGGTTTCGCAGTCACCATCCTCGTAGGAGGCCTCACGATGAAGAACAAAGCAGCCCTGGCGCTATCGATGTGGGCAATGTTGACCCTCGCCTGCGGTGGGCCGCCCGAGGAGACGTCTGCCCAAGAAGCGCTCACTCCGGAAGCGGCCCTGACCTCGGTCGAGCAGGGCATCGATGAGGTATGCGGCGACGGCGTCACCGTCTGCGGCCGGGGCTTCCACTGCTGCCTCTGTAACGCCTGCGTGCTCGTCAGCGTGAAGTGTCCCCAGGTGGATTGCGCGAGCGCGCCACGTCCGGAAGAACCGGGCGCCCGCCCCGCGCCCGATACGGCCCCGTCTCTCAGCGATGGCCCCCGGTAGCCGAGGAGCGGCGAGTTCCCATCCCCTTCCCCGGGAACGAATCCACGCGTTTGTTTGTTATCGGGGCATCGGACTGCGCGAGTCGCAGAAGGAGCTTGGGAGGCCCGCGGCGGCGCGAAGGTGGGCATGTCGAGCCCTTCGCTCCTTGGTCCCAGGTGAGCATCAGGCGCCTCTGCCTTGGAAGCGCGGTGAGCGAACCGGGAGCACGCATGCGGCTCCCCTCCAACTGCTTCTTTCGATGACGGATGCCCTGCCTGGCGCAGTGGGACCCCCGAAAACAGGGGAACGACACGCGGACGCCCGGTCCCCCATGGAAGAGGAACCGGGCGTCCGGACTTCGCTCACCTCTGCTTCACGTCAGAAGGCCACCGCGGACGTGGGCATCAGCATCGCGTCCCCCGTGGGGGGGACGATGACGGAGTGGGACAGGTCCAGATGCACGACCGCGTGCTTGCGCGGCGCCAGCAGGGCACGGGTGACTTCGAACCGCAGGGGCGCGGTGCGGACATCCAGCGCGCCGATCCGCCGGCCGTCCTCGAAGGCGCCGTACTCGTCGAGGCGGATGACCACCTGCGCCGAGTCCACGCCCGGAGGCAGCGTGAAGTAGCCCACGAGCGCCGCGTGGTCCGGCCTCGCGAGGTCCATCACCGTGGCCTTCATCTCCACCGGCAGCTCCCGCCCCCCGGCGGACACGGTCATGCTGTCCACGTTGACGTACGCCCCCTTGTAGAAGTTGTTCCCCACTCCCAGGATGCGCACCTCGTACTGGTTCTCCGCCAGGTTCGCCTGGACGTCTTCCGACAGGGACGGGACGAACCCCGTCGGCTTCGCAGGGGTCTCCGAGCCATCATCCGGAGCCGGCTGCTCACCGCACCCCACCAGGCTCAGCCCACCCAGCACAACCGCCATCCACAGCTTCCAGTTCTTCATGTGCGTGTTCTCCAGAATCTGAGTGTTTGAAATCGACGTGTGAACCCAGCGCTCAGAGGCTGCTCTTCGGCTCGCGGGCGATGGAGAGGGCATGCGACGCCGACGCCGGCCCACCATTGAAGGACATGGGCAGGGCGTACCGGGCGCCCTTGTCGTTGAGCGCGCGCAGCTCGGTCAGCTGGGCCTCCATGTCCGCGCTGCTGCCGGAGTCCATGACCACGCGGGCGCGGTCGATGCCGGGCTGCGTGGCCGCGCCGAAGAGCCGCGCGTTGCAGGTGGCGGTGAGCGACTGGCGCCCCAGCTTCACTCGCAGGGACTGCTCCTTCGTGCGAGGGACGCGCTGCTGCGTCGCGGAGGGGCTGAGCCACAGGACCCCCATGGCCTCCTCCACGCTGCTCACGACGCCCAGGCGGCCCAGGTCGATGTTGCCGCCGTTGGCGAGGCACATGGCCACCGCCTGCTCATGCGTCTTGAAGAACCCCTCGTTGCGGGTCGTGCCCTTCTCGAGCGGGGCGGGGAACGGGCAGGAGGCGAAGTTCTCGTTGCCGTTGAGGCTCACGGCGCCCGTCGCGACGCGCGTGAAGGTCCCGGTGGTCACGTCCACGGAGTAGAGGGTGTTGATGGGGTGGATCAGCCCGGTCAGATCGTTGCCGTAGACGTAGAGCGTCCCCGCGGCATCGAAGGCCGCGGCGGTCGTCGTGAAGTACAGCGCGGGCAGGCCCGTGATGGAGTCCGGCGGCCCGATGGGGCCGTAGTCAGTGGTGCTGCCCGTGTTCGGGTCGAACCGCGTGAGGCGGTGGGTGATCTGGTTGTAGCCGTACACCTGGCCATCAATCGGGTTGGTCGCGAAGTCGAGGATGCTCGCCAGCGTCGGGGCGGCCCCGGCGTTGATGACGGTGCCCGTGGACAGGTTGATGCGCGCGTACGACGGGACGACCCCGAAGCCCGGGCCGCTGAAGATGAGGTAGGTGCCGTCCGACAGGACGGTGCCGGCCGGATACGTGTTCAGCAGACTCAGCTGCGGCAGAGGGGCGACGATGGTGGCGACACCATCCGCGCCAATGCGCACCAGGCTCTTCAGCGGCAGCGTGTTGTCAATGGCGTAGATGTAGCCATCCAGGTGGTTGAAGGCCGTGGCGGAGTAGAAGATGTTCGCCGTGGAGAACGGCGTCAGCGCCGCCGTGGCGGGGTCCATCCGGCTGAGCGTCGTGTTGGGCAGCCCCAGGCCACTGTCCGAATAGTACAGGGAGCTGTCGCAGGGGAGCGTGTTGGCCGGCTGGCACGTCACCTTCACGCTGCTCTGCGCGGTCCCGCTGTCCCACGTGGCGAAGAACGTGTTGGTGAACGACGCATTCGGCAGCGGGCCGGGCGTCGTCGGGTCGTCATCCGCGTTCCCCAGCGCGACGCAATCGTCGAAGCTGTTGATGGTGTACGAGTAGTAGGAGATGAGATTCCCACCCACCGGCACCGACTGCGGAAGCGGGGGCGTGAACGTCCAGCCCGTGGGCTCCAACAGCGGGTCCGTCGCGGTCAGCAGCGTCGAAGGAAGGGTCGGGTGCGAGTTGAGCGCGACCGTCGTGAAGTTGATCGTCGTCGGGTACGAGGTGATGTTGAATGTCTGATAGCCATTGACGAGCTTCAAGACAACGAAGTCGTGAGCCTGCGCCGCACCGCCGACCATGACCGTGGCCGCCGCAATGGCAGCCTTCCATGCCTGATGCATTCTTTTCTCCCCCACAGCACCAAATCCTCCCATCATGGGAGGCACGAATCCCTCTCTTTGCACCTTGCGCACCACAGGAGGGAAACGCCTTCTCCAATCAGGCCTCCAACAATGCCGTACGGCCCGGGTACGGCGATCCAGCATTTCCAGTCATCCAAACAAAATCAGCTTTGCACGACTCGATAGCCATAACATGCACATGGCACGTTCCGTTCAATGCGGGGCCGCGGGCCGTCCGTTTTCCATGGAATTGGCGACGAAGCCCCTGCCCTCCAGCCTGGGGCTGCCGGGCTCTGGCCATACACAGTCAATCTCTCACAAACAAAGACTCCGGAAGTCCGCCATGCCCGGCAGTGCCTTTCCGTCTTCTGAGCGGACACGAAAAGGCCCGCGCCCCGTGGAGGGTCGCGGGCCCCGGCGCCCTGCGGATGCCGCCCCGGTTCGCGGCGTGGCGACGGCGAGCGGGGCCTGGATCCTCCCCATGTGCTCGTGGCCCAAGGAGTCAATCCATGGCCGTGCTACGCCCTCCGCACCTCGCGGATGATGCCCTCGGCCTCGGGCTCGCCCAGCGCGACGAGCTGCTCGAAGTCGCCCCGGATGAGGAACTCCGCCTGCGCGCGGTAGAAAGGTGTGTCGTCGACGGTCTCCGCGCTCCGCTGGATTCCCGACAGGCTCATCACGGGCCGCATCAACCGGAGGCGAACCCCCGAGTCAGCAGGGGGCACCTCCGTGTCATCCAGGTTGCCCAGGTCCGCGGAGGCCACCAGCGCCGCGGTGAGCGCGGCGGACAGCAGCGGATCCGCCGCGCCGGCCGCCCGGGCCCACGCACGGATGACGAGGGACAGCTCGCAGCGCCGCCGCTCCAGGAAGCCCGCGGAACGCTCTCCCCGCAGGAAGGCGACCACGGCCACGTCCGCGAGCGCGGGCGGCTGATAGAAGCGCACCTTGCGCCCTTCGACGACGTAGTCGTCCCCCCGACGCAGCGGCCGGCCGGGCGGAGATTCCACGTCCACCACCCTCCCCCGGGCCTGCTCCGGCAGGTCGAAGTCCACCTGCTTCCCGTTCGCGGACCACCGGTGGACCTGCGCGAAGTAGGCCGCCTCGCGCTGCGCGGCGAGGTCGTCTCCGGGCGGCGGGTCCAGCTTCAGGTGGGAGGCGCAGACCTCGACGAGCAATGCCGTCTCCGCGCCGGGCCCGCGGGACGGCCCCGTCGAGATCTCCACCGAGCCGGGGACGGCGGAGCGCAGCGCATCGTGGAAGTAGGACTCGATGGCGACCAGCATGGCGGCGGACCTCACTTCCTCGGGAAGAGCGCGTAGGTATCGCTGCGCGGGCTCGTCACGCGAAGCCCGGAGAGGGTCGCGACGCCCGCCACGCGCGACCGGACGAGGAGCTCCAACGGAGGCGCGCTCCCCGTGCCCCCCGGCGGCGTCAGCGGGGCCAGGGCCCTGGCATCCAACGTCACGCTCCCGTCCTCGCCAGGAGTCACATCCAGCACGCGCGCGCCCCAGCGCAGCTGCACGACAGGCGCGGGGGGCGGGGCGGAGGCGGCGGCGAGAAGCCGCGGGCGCGCACAGGCCCATGACGCTGCGGTGGGCTCTCCCGCGAGCAGGGAGGTGTCCCTCGGCAGCCAGGGCCCCGCGGCCTCGGTGCGATACAGCGCGGGGCCGGGGACCAGGGACGGAGCCTGCGGCAGGCCCGTCAGCGGCGGCGACAGGCTCCAGAGCAGGTCGCCCTCGGTCACCGTGAGCACGGCCCACCAGGTCGAGGACCTCAGCGCCACGGGCTTCGGAGGCTCGAAGGAGACCCAGCGCGCCTTCCACGGCGGAGGGCCCTTCTCCTCCAGCACCAGCTCCAGCGGAGCGGTCATCCAGGGATCATCCCCGGGCCGTTCGTGGGCATCCGCGTAGAGCGCCAGCGTGGCCTTCACGGAGCGCGTGAGCGGCCGGACATGGAGGTCCAGCCCCACGAGCGACGCGTCGGGCCCGGGCATGCGGAAGGCCTGCGCGGCGGAGTATCCGGAGCCGCAGCGGTGGGCCAGCGAGGGGGGCTCCGGGGGCTGGGGCGCGAGCGGCAGCTGCTCGGCGTCCGGCTGATACCGCACGGCGAAGCGCACCTCGGACAGGGGCCGGTCGGGCGGCACGGTCACGCGCGCCACCGCCAGGCCGTCGGTCTCGACCGGCAGCGACAGCGCCCCTTCCCCGCCGCTCCAGGTCTGGACGACGGCGAGCGTGTCCAGGGTGAGCTGCACGCGCTCCAGCATCCCCAGCCCCGAGGAGCGGAGCGTGACCTGGAGCGCGCCCCCCTTCAGCTCCGGAGGCCAGGCGCGCTGGAGCGCGCTGGTCAGCGGCTCCCCCAACACCAGCTCCTGCCGGGGCAGCAGGGGCAGCGCCTGATGGAAGAAGAGCGAGCCCGTGCCCACCATCGCCGACAGGTCCGGAGGACGCGCGGCGGCGCGCACCACGACGCTGGTGACCGGAGTGTCCACGAGCGTCTTCGGCGTCCCGACAGGCGGGGTGCTGGCCGCGTCCACGAACTCCACCAGGAGCCGGCTCGCGAAGAGGCCCGGCAGGGGCACCACGCTGCCGATGGACACGGTGTCCGAGGGCGTCGGGGGATACCAGGGGCCTCCCTCGGCGACGCTGAGGCGCCCCTTCTGGGCCGTGCTCTTGGGTTGGAGCTCCAGGGACATGAGCGGCCGGCGCGCGTTCCAGTCCAGGCTGAGCCACTGGACCTTGTCGGCGCCGAGCGTGCTCTTTCCCAGGTTCGTGGTCAGCGCGGCGACCGGGGTGAGGTCCACCGTCAGGTCGTCGCCGGGCGCCTGCACGGTCAGCGCCGCGCGCGACAGCGCCACCCCCGCCGGCACGTCCAGCGCGAGCACGAGGCCGGCGGCGTCCACGGGGACCACCGCGGTGGTGGGGGGCTTCGCCGTCCCCGCATAGCTCAACGTGGCGCCGACGCGTGAATCACTCATGGAGATGTCCCGACGTGGCGCTGGGGCTCAGCGAGCGGCGTCCTTGATGTCCGTGACCGTGGCCGACGCGCCCTCTTCCGGCGGCAGCAGCTCCTTGAGCACCTGCATGGCGCCCTCGATGCGGAGCATGGTCTGCACGAGCTGCATCCGCTTCGCGTCGAGGTCCGCGAGCATCTTCTGGCCTTCCTCATGCTCGGCGCGGAGGGCCGCGAGGCGCTTCTCAATCTGGTCCTTCATCGGTTCGACTCCTGACGCTGGAGCTGGCGCTCCAGGGATTCGATGCGTGCGTCGTAGTGCTGCTTGAGTTCCTTGATGGCCGCGACCGCCAGCACGCCCAGCGCCTCATAGGCGAGGCCCTTGAGCGGCCGTCCATCCTCCCCGCGCTTCCCGCTCTCGCTGACGATGTCCGGGAAGAGGGGCTCCACCTCCTGTGCCACGAGCCCCAGGGTCGGCAAGCCGTCGACCTTCCAGTCGAAGGTCACCGGGCGGAGCGCGACGAACCGCTCCAGCACCCCCTCCATCTCCACGATGTTCTCCTTCAGCGAGACATCCGAGTTCCGGTTCCACAGCCCGTCTTCCCTCATGTACTGGCCGGAGCCATTCTGATGGTAGAGGCAGATGACCCCCGGGTTGTCGTAGTGGATGCCGAAGTACCTCCCGCCGCCGGTGTAGTCCTGGATCCGGATGCCTTGCGACCAGGCCCGCTGGTTGATGTGCAACGCCGTCAGCGGGTTCGTGACGCCCATCCCGACGTTGCCGTTCATCACCGTCATCCGCTCCGCGCCGGCCTGCCAGAGCCCGAGGCTGTCATCACCGTCGTTGTCGATGCCGATGAGCAGCTTGCACGTCTCTCCGCTGACGACGTAGTAGCGGATGAAGGCCGCGTCACCGCTCCCGCCCCCCGGGTCGGTCGGGAACATGATGCCGGCGGAGGACGCGTTGCCAACGGACGGGATGATCGCGCCGCCGTTGACGCGGAGGCCGCCTCCCTGGATGTCCAGCCGTGTGGCGGGCGCCGTCGTGCCGATGCCGATGTTGCCCTCTTGCGTCAGCCAGAGCGCGTGGTTGCTGCCGTTGAGCGCCAGGGAGAAGGCGTTGTTCAGGCGCGTGCCGACGTCCCAGAAAGCGCCGCCCTGGACTCCCCCGCTGCGGCCATAGCGGATGGCGGCGCTCTGGGCCCCCTTGAGCCAGACGACATGGGGGTTGCTCATCATGATGCCCGACGCGCCCCCCGCGCCAATCGTCACGTATTGGAGCGTGCCGTCGCCCCAATCCGACGTGGTGGTGACCGTGAGCCGGTCCCAGCCGTTGGCGCCCGGGACCCGGACGTCCAGCATGCCCTGGGGATCCGTGGTGCCGATGCCCACGGCGCCGCCGGACTTGATGTGCAGGCGCGGCGTGCCGGCTCCGCTGCCGTACTCGGAGTCGCCGCCGTCCTCGGAGATCTGGAAGCCCGTCGCGGCGGCGCCCGTCTCGCCCCGGACCTGCCAGCTCTTGCTCCGGCTGCGCAACAGCATGGACGCGCCATCCACGCCCGCCACCGTGCGCAGGACCAGGGCCACGCCCCACGAGTGGTCTCCGTTGCCCCGGACCTCCAGGCCCGCGTTGTTGTCCGGAGACCCTGGCTGGACGACGAGCAGCCGCTTGGTGCCAGGGGCGGGGGCGCCGACGGCGACATTGGCGCTCACGGACAGCGCCCCCGTCATGCTGCCCCCTGTAAGCGACAGCTTCTGCGCGCCCAGCTCCGTCAGCCGCGTGTGCACGTCGATGTTCTTCACCGTCAGGGCCACGGCGGCATCCACCCGGTTCACCTTCAACGAGGCGGTAGGGACGATGCTGTCTCCGTCGAGCTGCTTCCCATCATCCGCGCCCCGGTGCGTGTGCGAGCGGATCTCGTCGCGCACCTTGATCTGCATGTTGTTCCAGGTGTCCGCCAGGATGGGGTCGCCAGACTTCGCCGGGTAGAAGGGATCACTCATGGTTGGAACCTCGAGGAGTCAAAGCGGGTCGCATCGAAGATGCCGGACCAGGACAGCTTCTCCTGGGGCTCCGGCACCTGCTCGTGCAGCTCGATGGTGTAGCCGAAGGAGGTGAGCGAATCCTTCGTGTCCAGGGCGTCGGTGAAGGACGCGGAGACTTCCTGCCGCAGCGGCCCCTCCTCGATGGAGAGGACCTCGGGGGGCATGGGCAGGGTCAGCTCGACGCGCGTGCGCACGCCCGCCGCGCGGCCGAAGTTCAGCGCCGCCGACAGCTCCCTCACCAGCCCCGGCAGGCCGGGGACCTCCCCCTCTTGGTCAGGGACCTGGAGGTGCGGGGGGATGTGGTCCGCGGGGATGCGCAGCACGCAGGTGGCGGGGGTGACCTCCGTCCAGTCGAAGCGCAGCTCCGCGAGCGGCGTGTCGCGCTTCACCAGGGCCTTCGCCTCCGCTTCCTTCTGGCGCGCCTCGGTCCAGCCCAGCAGATAGGAGCGGACTTCCTGCCGCTCCAGCGTGTCGTAGCTCCAGTGGCTCTCACCGGGCGCGAGCTCCGGGATGCGGTGGTCCTCGCCGAACACGGAGAAGCGCGACTCCGGCGCATTGAAGCGGGTCAGCACCCCGCCGTCGTCCAGGCCCGAGAAGCGCGTGGGGTGGGCCAGGATGATGGAGTCGGTGACCGGACGCCCGTCGATCAACGGCGCGCGCAGGTTGCGCAGCGTGAGGGTGGAGCCCTGGGGCACCCGGCCCAGGAAGATGAGGTCGAGCCCGGATTCCTGGTGGCGCAGGATGGGGACGGCGATGTCCTTCCCGGTGGCCTTCAGCGCGATCTCCGGGATGGCCGTCTCCAGCCCGCCGTTGACGGTGAGCAGGCGCTGGCCCGCGCCGACGCTGCTGAAGCGCGCCATGGCCGGAGTCACCGGGTTGTCCACCAGCTCGATGCGCAGCGGCCGGTACGAGCCATCCGCGCGAGGCACGCTGAAGAGCCCGACGGCGGTGTCGCCTTCCCAGACGAGCTCCGGGGGCTGACGCGCCATGTAGACCAGCGAGACCAGCCGGAGCAGCGCGGTGGCCGAGCCCAGGCCCGTGCGGTGGAGCTCGACGAGCGCCGCGAGGTGCTGCCGGAGGTAGTCCGCCGGCTCTCCCCGGCGCGGATGCAGACCGTACAGCGCGGCCAGCATCCCCAGCTCGGAGGCCGCCTTGTCCGCCAGGGAGTCCGCGTCCGGGTACCCCTTCGCCAGCGTGTACCACCGCGAGCGCATCAGCCGCGTGATGCCCTCCTCCATCTTCCCCAGCTCCGCCGCGAGCGTGGAGAAGAAGAGGTTGAGCTTCGCGCCGGCCTGGAGGACCGGCGGGAGGTAGCCCACCATGCGGCGCGCACGTTGCTCCGGCGTCATCCGACCCCCACCAGCTCGGCGCCGCCGAGCACCAGCCGGACGTCGGGCCGCAGCGCGACGGACGTCACCGTGTCCCGCAGGGTGGCCGCGACGAGGGAGACGGACAGCCCCGTCTCCAGGGTGACGTTGCAGGCCAGCAGGGAGTCGATGCGCGCCTGGGTCCTCAGCGCCTGCTGGAGGTCGTCCAGGCGGATGCGCGCTTCACGCCCCATCTGGACATCCTCGGCGAGCCGGGCGGCGTACACCTCGATGGCGCCCCGCAGGGACTCGCGCACCTGCTCCGGCGTGCGGGGCTCGCTCCCCGGCAGCGCCACGACCAGGTCCAGGCGCCAGACGGGAGGACGCAGCCGGGAGATGCGCGGCGGCTTCAGGTCCACGTCGATCCGCGCCGCCTCCAGCGGATCCATCTTCCAGTCGCGGTTGGCGCCGTACACGCGGCTCTTGCTCTCGCGCACGAGCTGCTTCTGGAGGGGATCCTGGGGGCTCGCGCCCCAGACGAAGGTCTCCACTCCCAGGTCGCTGATGCGGCGGATGGCGGGGTTGCCGAAGAGGAGCGCCTCCAGCTTGCGGCGGTTCACGCTCTCCCCCACGGGCAGCTCCAACATGTGGCGCATGAGCGCCTGCTGGAGCTCCCGGCGGAGCCGGTCGAAGGTGCCCTCGTCCATCTGCGGATCCGCGGGCTCCACCTGGAAGTCCACCTGGAAGTAGACGGTGCGCGCGTAGCGCAGCCGCACGCGGATGCCGGCGGCCTTCGACGCGCGGATGGCCGCCTCCACGCGCGCCACGCCCTGGGTGTTCAGCTCGAAGTCGGCGTCGCCCACCAGCACGTCGATGACGCCCGGGGGCGCGTCCTCCGGCTCTCGCACGGTGACCTGCTGCACGCCCTGCTGACGCACGGCCGCTGCGATGGCCTCCACGGTCCCCTTCTCGCCATCGCGCAGCGCGGTGCGCGCGCGGGCGCGGAGGCTTTCATCCGTTTCGTCCTCGCTGCCCCGGCGCAGGGGCGCGGGGTTGGTGACGGCCTCGATGCCCAGCACCGGCCGGGGCATCATCGTCAGGCGGAAGGGGTTGATGACAGGCGGCGCCTGCTTGGACGCCTCCGAGTCGTCCCGGATCTCCTGCACGCGGATGACGACGCGCGTCTCGCCCCGGCGCAGCGTGGCCTCTTCCATCGTCTCGAAGAGGGGCAGCGGCTTGGAGTCCGCGGACACGCCCGTCACCTGCCGGCCCGCGGGGATGCCGATGTCCTCCGGGGCGGGCGCGGCGCGGCTGAGCTCCACCTCGCCCGTCAGGCGGCCGGCGCGAGCGCGCTGGAGTCCCAGCACGGCCACCACGTTGTCCAGGGCGGCACCCTCGGCGGTGTCCAGGTATCCGGAGCGGTGGGCCAGCTCCAACATGGCGTAGAAGGTCGCCATCTCCCGGCCGTACGCCTCCGCCAGGGTGCGCGCCATGCTGCCCGCGTTCGTGTCGCTCCCCGGCCCCAGGTTCGACAGCAGCCGGTCGACGATGGCGCTGAACGAGGTCTCTTCGGGCGGGATGAGGCTCAAAAGGAGATCTCCCACGTCATCTTCATGACCATGTTGGGACCCCGGTTGACCTCCTCGAAGCGGACGCGGTTGAACAGCACCGGGGGGGAGCCCCCCAGGGTGATCTGGATGCCGGCCTCCGTGAGGGGCTGCACGCCGGGCTGGGTGAGCGCGGGCAGGATGGCCGTCACCGTGGCGCGCACCATGCTGGTGCCGTCCCCCCGGCTGACGACCTCCACCTTGGGCGTCGTGTCGATGGCCTCGTCCACCTGGGTGCCCAGCGCCGTGTCCAGGATTTGCGGCTGCGCGGTGCCCGTGCCCACGGCGATGGCCCAGCGGGTGGGCAGCGCGTCCGCCTTGCCCATGAGGAGGCGGGCGAGCAGCTGCTTTCCCGCGGTGGTGATGAGGTTGGGCACGTGGCGCCGCTCCATCAGCGCGCCGCGGGTGTCGAGCAGCTCGATCGTCAACACCCCCACCAGGCCCTGCTTCTCCCTGAGTTCCATCGCGTTCTCCCGAAGTCGTGTCCTTGCCGCGTCCCGCTCAACCCAGGTCGAGCGCCAGTCCCAGCTCCACCGCGTCTCCCGTGACGGCCCGGATGCTGGCCCTCACGTCCACCGCGCCCGGCAGGTCGGCCCGGGCGGTGACGCTCAACGCCGTCACCTCGTCCACGCGCGGATCCTCCTTGAGCGCCTGACGCACGTAGCGCCGCAGCAGGTCCAGGTTGGCCCGGTCCAGCGGCTCTCCGATGAGGTCCGCGACACGGCTGCCGTAGCGGGTATGCCCCAGTTGCTCCAGGTGTCCCCGGTAGACGATGAGGCGCAGCGTCAGCGCCTGGATGAGGTTGTCCTTGCCGCTGACGGTCGTGGCGCCGGTGTCGGTGGACCAGTCCAGGTCCACCTCGCCGGTCTCCTTGAACGCCAGGCGCAGGTCGGTCCGAAGCGCGTCCGCCATTACATCAACCTCCCGGGGCTGGCCGTCGCGCCGGGCGAGGACGCGATGCCCGGGGTCACCTTCAGGCGCGACATCATCTGCGTCATCGCGTTGGACAGCGTCTCCGCGATGGCGCCCGCCAGGTCCGGCGCGTTCTCCCCCTGGATGCCGCCCGCCTGGAGGAAGCCCAGCGCGAGCGGCTGCAAGAGGGCCTTGGCTGGCGCCGCGCCCGCCAGCGTGCCCGGAGAGGACGTGGTGAAGCCCGCGATGGCCATGCCCGGCGCCACCATGACCATGGACGTGAAGAGGACGAGGGCCTGCTCCACGGACTGCGCGATGGCCTTCGCCAGCGCGCCCTGCTTCTCGCCGTTGATGCGGTTGGAGGCCAGCAGCGCCTGGACGATGGGCTCTATCTGCGAAGCCCCCGGTCCCCCGGCGGGAGGAGGCAGCAGCATCCCCGGCCCCGCCGTGCTGCCAGAGCCCGCGGGCGGAGGCGCCGCGGCGGGGATGCCCGGCGACACCACGGCCATGCCGACGAAGAGCGTGAACGTCTGTCCGCAGGCGTCGCCCAGCGCGGTGGCCAGGTCCGGGGCATTCTCCCCCCGGAGGCTCGCGGCCTGCATCGCGCTCTTGGCCAGGGTGCCTATCTCGGAGCCGGTCGGAGCGGGCATGGTCACTTCGCCTTCACGTCCTGGGAGCCCTTGAGCGGGGCGCCCGTGAAGTAGCACTTGTGGCTCTGCTCGGTGATGACGCCGCTGCCGCCCTTGCCCAGGTCGATCTTCCCGGACGCGTCGATGGTGCAGTCCACGCACTTGAGCTGGACGTTGCCCTCCACCTCCAGCGTGAGGTCCGTCTTGCCCTTGATGGAGATGACGTCGTCCTGCTTCACCGTCACCACCGTCTCGCCGGCGGTGAGGATGATGGACTGCTCCTGGTCGATGGCGATGGACGTGTTGCCGCCCGGAGGCGCCACGACGCGCCACTCGTCGGCCTCGTGGAGGGGCGGGTGGATGGCGTCGGAGTAGAGCCGGCCGGTGATGATGGGGCGGTTCGGATCCCCCCCGACGTAGGTGATGACGACCACCTCGCCCGCGTGCGGCGCGCTCACCATGCCGATGTGCGGCGTCGCGATGGGCACCTTGCGCAGCTCCAGCCCGCTCTCGCGCAGCTTCACGTTGCACTCGTGGTTGTGCGCGTCTCCGTCCGCGTGCGGGAAGGCGCTCGTCACCACGCCGAGGTCGCCCAGCCGCAGGGAGGCGATCTCATCCCGGACGATGGCGCGGATGATGGTGACCAGGTCGCTCATGCCGCGCCTCCCGCGAGCTGGGGCTTCTTCTGGGGCGCGGGCGCGGAGACCACGGCGGCCTCGAGCTCCTCGAGCGTGGCCGCGACCGACTCCACCGACTCGCGCAGCGCCTTCAGGGACTCCGCGGGCAGGTAGCCCTGGATGATGGTGGTGACCCCGGCGCGGACCTTCTGGAGCAACTGCAGCGCGGAGTGCGCCGCGCCCGCAAGCGGGGCCAGGGCCTCCATGCCCATGTCCCGCATCTCCGCGTCGGAGGTGCCGCCAATGGCCTCCAGCCCCTCGAAGGCGGGCTCCAGCTTCTCCAGCAACAGCGGGATGGCAGCCACCTGCTCCAGGCGGGCAAGCCACCCGGTGATGAGGTCCAACACCTTGCCGATGGCCTGGAGTCCCGTCTTCACGTATCCGCCGATGCCGAGCGAGCGCACCAGGTCGGTGAGGGCCTTCACGGTGTCCGTCTGGAGCAGCGCGTCCACCGCGCTGACGAGGCGGGTGATTCCGTCGACGAGGTCGGCGGTGTTGCTCATGGTTTCGCCTCCAGATCCTTGAAGGGCCCGAGCGGATCGAACTCACCGAGCGTGGTGCCCAGCGCGGAGGCCTCCTCCGCGACGCGCTTGAGCTTGGTGAGGAAGTCGCCCGCGCCAGCGATGCCCTTGATGAGGGAGAGCGCCGCGCCGAAGTCCACGCCCTTCACCATCTCCAGGAGGCTGACGCCTTCGGTGGCGAGCTTCTGGATGAACTCCCCCAGGCTCCCGGACTGCCTCAGCGAGTCGATGAAGCCGCCCACGGCGGCGGGGTTCACCTTGCCCAGCGAGCCCAGCAGGCTGCCGAAGTTCTCTCCGGTGAGGGAGTCCTTGGTGCCGTTGACGACGGAGCCCAGCTCGTCCGGCGTGAGGTGACCGAGCAGCGCCGGGTTGCCGTCCACGGCCTCCATGAGCGAGTCCGGGTTCTGCAACACGCCGGCGGCATCCACGGAGCCCCGGGCCCAGGACTCGGCGTCCGCGGCCACGGCGGCGTCCACCGCCGCGACGCCCGCATCCGCGGCGACAGGAGGCTCGACGTACTCCTTCACGCGGAGGAAGAAGCTGAAGCGGCTCTGGTGGCCCGCGAGCTGCCTGACCTGGAAGTCCGCGATGAGGACGTCGGTGAGGTCGGCTCCGGCGATGGCGTCGGAGGCGAACGACATCGGCGTGGCCTTCATCTGCGCCTGGCGCAGCTCCTCCAACTCCGCCTGGGTGTCACTGCCCAGGAAGAGGCCCTCCATGACGATGGTGACGGGCTCTCGGCCGAGGTCCTGGAAGACGCTGCCGGACTGACCGGGCACGCGCTGCTGCACCAGGTTGCGCGCGTCCTCGGTGTAGATGTTGGTGAGCCCGACGAGCTCTATCTTTCCAATCCGGACCGCCATCTCAGAGCTCCATCCGGGTGGTGAAGCCCGCGCGGGCGTTCAGGGTGTGACGGACCGCGCGGACGCGGAGCAGCTTTCCGGAGACGAGCACCTCCACCGGGTGTCCCTCGGGGATGTCCTCGAGCTGAACGAGGTCTCCCGGACTCACGGCCGGAGCGCCGAGCACCTCGATGAAGCCCCGGAGCGGACGCGAGGCCAGCGCCGTCATCCGCGCCCGCGCCTGGGTGGCCGCGTCGTCGCCGGTGCGCAGCGCGCCGTCTCGCAGCTCGCGGGGAAAGTCCCCCTCGCTTCCGGCCTGCACGCTTCCGTTCTTCCCGAGCGAGGCCTTGCCGCGGATGGACGCGAGGTCGGCCATGAGCCAGTGGGCCTTCTCCGCGCCCTGGGTGCTGCCGGCGCCCTCGCCCCAGACGACGACGCTGTCATGGGCAGCGGGCGACTGGCGCAGCTCGGTGCGCAGCACCTGCTTCCGGTAGATGAACGTATGGTCCGGGCTGCCCGTCCTCGGCGCCGCGAAGTGAACCTGGCCCTCGCCATCCGTGTAGAGGTCGAAGCCGCACTGTTCGGCCAGACGCTGGATGTGACGGAGCGCCCGGGGCCCCGGGTGCAGCACGTACGCAGGAAACGTGGGGCCATCCTCGATGGTGCCCGCGGTGGCGCCGGCCTGCTGCACGAGCCCGCTGACGATGGAGCCGGCGGTGGTCTGTTCGTAGGCGCCGGAGACATCCAGGCGGGCGAGGTCCGCCAGCGCGTCAGTGCCGACGACAGTGGCGGTCTCCGGCGTGGCGCGCGTCTCCTGCACCATGCCCGTGAAGACCGTGACCTCGCCGTCGCCCGCGTCGAGGGAGATGGTCGTCGCGTCACCCGGCGCGGGCAGCGCGTCCGAGGTCACCAGCTCCAGGGTGCAGCGTCCGCCAGCCCCGTCCATGGTCAGCTCGCTGGTGATGGAGCGCACGAAGCCATTGCCCTGACCGGCCTTGCTGGAGGCCCGGAAGGCGCCAATCGTCACGCTGTAGGCGATGCCCGCCATCGGCCTCAGACCTCCAGCCCGTGACGGCGCGCCGTCTCACGCAGGATGTCCACCAGGGCGTCCTCGAGCGAGCGCCGGTCCATGCCCGCCGGAGCCTCCGAGGAGGCCAGGTGGACGTTGACGTTGAACGTGTTGCGCACGGCGGCCCCCTGCGCGGAGGAGGTGGTGACCCGCTCCACCGGGAGCGGGACCTGGGAGACTCGCTGGGCCTGTTCCCAGACCGGGGTCAGGCTGGCGGAGAGCGGCTCGGTGAGGCGGCCCGTCGCGGCCTGTTGACGCGGCGTCGCGCGTTCGACAGCGGAAGCGCTGGCGACGGGCGTGGGCTCCGAGCGCGAGAGGGCGGGCGCGAACGAGGGCACTCCGGCACGCGGATCCGGGTGTGGGTGAACGGCCGCCGACGCGGAGGTTCCAGGCTCCGGTTGCGAGAGGTCGAGCGACCGAGGGCCGGCGCGAACAGCCAGCGGAACGTTCGTGGCCGGCGCACCGATGGCGGACGTGGAGACTCGCGAAGCCGGTTGCGTGAGGCCGGACGAAGGTGCGCCCTCCTCCGCGGAGGACTCCGAGGCGGGAAATCCCGGGGCAGGCGAAGCCGTGGCTTCCGGAGGTGCGACCGCGCCGGTCATCCCGCGCGTTCGCGAGCCCAGGCGGAGGCCCACATCCGCCGTCGAGCCGCCCTCGGGCAGGAACGTGAGGCGACGCCTTGGCGCGGTCCCCCCCGGGGCGCTGGGGTGGGCATCCGTCCGAGGCGGGACATTTGACGTCGCGTTGTGAGCGACGTCCCCCGGCTCGGGCACGGCGGGGGTCGACGAAGGCTTCGACGGCAACAGTCGGACGACGCGCCTGTCGGAGGCCGCTGTGGGAGTCGCGCCGTGTGCCGGAGCGGCGGTGGAACCGTCCGGCAGCGGGAGTGCCGGTACGACCGCTCCCGGCGCCTCGGGCGTCGGCGGCTTCGCGTTCACGGGCGCCGCAGGGCGAATCACCCGGACGGTGCGAGGGCCCGGGGCACCGGAACCCGCGTGCATCGCGGAGCCGCTATCGGTTCGCTGGCCCGTCGCGCCAGGGCCCGTATGCATCGCGGAGCCGCTATCGGCTCGCTGGGCCGTATCGCCAGGGCCCGTGTGCGGCGCGGAAGCCCCCTCGACGTGAAGGCCTGAGCCTCCGGGACTCGCGGATCCGCCACCGGTACGCAGGGCCTCCACGGACAGGAGGTCCAAGCCTTCCCGTGGCGACGTGGGTGCGAGCCCTCGCGAGAACGCGCTCCCGGACGTCTCGACGAGGGACTCCCGTCCTTCGGGCCCTGGAGCCCGCGCCGGCGCCACGACGGGCCGCGACGTCTCGCGGGTGACGACCGGCACGGCACTGGCCCGCGAGCCGACGCCACGAGGAGCACCGTTCACTGCCTCCTCGCTGGAGACGCCCTCGGAGGTCGCGAGTGCTTCCGGGGACGGCACGGGGCGCTCCTCGAGCCGGGCAGCAGGCTCTGGCGGCACCTTGACGCCGAGCTGTCGCGCGACGCCCTCCAGCGCGAGGAGCGCGGGCCGCGCCAGGAAGGCCGTGAGCTGAGCGGTGGTGAAGGTCTTCCGCATCACCGGTCCTCCACCTGGATGACCACCGCGTCAGGGAAGTCGGACAGCCGCGGCCGCCGGGGGACAGGCGCGGGCGCGGGGGAAGGCACCTCCGAGACCTGGAGCAGCGCGAGCAGCCGGTCCACCTCCGCGGCCGGCGCCGCCCAGACCTGGGAAGGTGTCCAGCCGAGGGCCCCGCACAGCCGCAAGGTGATCCGCGCCAGCTCCCGGGCCTCGCGGCCCGCGGACCTCACGGTCTCATCCTCGACACGCTCACCGCCCTGGTTGAGCGCGACCACCTCTTCGAGCAGCGCCGCCGTGCTGGGACCGTCCAGCGCCGCCACCGTCGTGCCCGGTGGCTCCAGGGCCACCACGGAGGCACGCAGCATGGCCCGCAGATAGCGATCCAGGCTCAACTCCCGGGCGCCGTCGGGCCGTGAAACGAGGCTCTCCTCCAGCGCCCTCGAGCGCTCGGAGTACGTCCACGGGCGGAGGCGCGCCTGCACCGCGCCGGAGTGCCCGCCCCCCGAGGCCCACCACAGCGCCACCGGCGCCAGCTCCTCGAACTTCGACTCCGGCACACCCGAGTCCCGCAGCACGTCGCGGGCAAAGCCCTCCGAATCGAAGGCCCGCCCGGAGCCGTCCACCCGGGTGTGTTGATCCAGGGCGCGGAGGTGCGCGTCGAACCCCCAGGGACGCAACCGGAACCGCTCTCCGGTGCGCGTCTCCACCTCCAGCGGACCCGTGGGGCCCGCCGGGTGGACGCGAAAGCTCCTGCCGTCGATCTCGAGCTCGACCGGGACGGCGGGGGCCTGCGTGTCTGGGATGGTGGACGCCTCCCTCACGCGCTACTCCTCCCGGATCCGCGTGGCCGTGAAGGCATACGTCGTGGCCGCGCTGCCGTGCGCGTCCATCTGGAACGACTTGCCCTCCACGAAGCAGTCATCGAACGAGAGCGTGCGCGTCTCGTCCGTCCCCTCCGTGCGGTTGAGGTTCGCCACGAGCTGGAACTTCCCGCGAGCCTCCAGGAGCGCGTCCAGCTTCACGGCGGCGGAGCGGATCACCATCTCCCCCAGCACGGTGCGCAGCCCGAAGATGACGTCGACGCGCTCGTTGGAGCCAATGGCTCGGATGTCCTCGCGCTCGGTGACGACGCGGAAGGCGAGCGACTGCAGCCCTTCCACGGCCTCGCCGTCGACCAGGATGCTGCTACGGTTGGCAGAGAATACCGTTGGCATCAGTGCTCCTCCTCATCAGACCTGGACCGTGATGGTCGCGTAGATGTAGTCGATGGCTCGCACCGGCCGGACAGCCATGTTGACCCGGACGACTCCGAGCGCGAAGTCCTGCTGCGACGAATAGACCTCCACCTTGAAGGCGGGGTCCTTGCCGTCGGTGGAAGGGACGATGGCGCCGTCCTTCTGCATCTGCACCAGCGCCTCCACCAGCTTCTGCTTCAGGGCGCTGCGTCCGTCCGCGTTGTTGAGCAGGCCGATGAACAGGTCGCCCACCATCTTCAGCGTGCGCACGGCGCGGTCCGCCACGCGACGGACGTTGATCTGATCTCCGTCCGTGGTGAGGCCGCGCACGACGATCGTGCCCCGGCCGCGCTCCACGACGACGGGCACCACGTTGCCGCGCAGCAGGCCCTTCTGCTCCTCCACCGTCAGCGTGGGCTCTCCGACGCCGGAGACGCGCTTGAAGGTCGGCGACTGGTGCGGGGCCAGGCTTCCCACGAGCCCCGCCACCGCGCCGACGACGCCGTTGGGCGCCACCAGCACGAAGCGGTCACTCACCAGGTTGCTGGCCAGCTGCGAGTGCTCCTCCACCGTGCCCGACGTGGGCACCTGGCCCAGGCCCAGGCGGCCCTTGCTGTCGCCACTCAGGTTGTTGCAGTGGCTGATGACGTCGCCGTAGATGCGCGTCACCTTCGCCCGGTCACTGAAGTCCTGCACGGCCGCGACCACCAGGTCGACATCCGGCTCGTTGCGCAGCCGGCCCAGCGCGGTGGCGTACTCGTCCGCCGTCGCGTCCTTGCCGCCCGTCAGCGTGTACGTCCCCGCCGTGGGCCAGCCCACCGCCTTGGACGCGTCCACCTTCACGAAGGAGGACCCCTCCAGCGAGGAGGCCAGCGACGCGGAGCCGACGTTGCGGAAGACCTCGGAGGCGCCGCTGGCCGGGTGGGTGATCTCCAGGTCGAAGGACACCGACTTGTCGATGTTGTTGCGGTACTCCACCCTGGCGGTGAGGCCATTGGCCCAGGGGCCGGGGGCCCTGGCCGTCAGGGTGATGCCCGCCTTCTCGCCCGTGGCGCCCGAGGGGAACCGGGAGGCGTCACCCGCGATGGAGATGGAGGCGGCGGTGCCGGCCCCCACGGGCAGCGGGGAGATGACCAGCTCCGAGACGCCGTTGTCGAGCGCCTGTCTCGCCTCGGGGAGGCTGTAGGCGCTGGCGCGCCCCATGACCTCCACGAAGCGGGACCAGCTCCCGGCACGGACGACCTTGCCGGTGTTCTGCTCCGTGAAACCGGTGATGCCCAGCACGCCCGACGGGGCGAGTTGCTGGGGCAGGACTTCCTTGACGACCGTGACCTGGACACCAGGAATGATGAGGCCTGTGGCCATACCCTCTCCGACCCTCATGAACGAGGGGGTGGATGCCCCTGCTCAGGGTGCAGGTTCCCTGGACCGTATGGAGGGGCCATCAGCCCACTCCTCAGGAGGACGGTCCGCTTCGTCAGCAATGACTTTCACAGCAAGGGTGAGCGCGCTTGCAGAACTGTGACGCCGCGTCGGCGGCGCCCCCAGGCCCGCGACACGCTCACGAGACTTGAAACCGGGAGGGGATCAGCCAGCCGCCAGGACGTTGACGCCGGTCTTCTTCAGCGCGGCGATGGTGGTGTCCGCCAGACGCGCGCCCTCGTTGATCAGCGCCTTGCCCACGTTGAGGAGCAGGTCGACGATGGCGACGATGTGCTCGACGCCGGCGCCCACGAAGTCGACGATGATGTTGAGGAACCGCTGCCCCGTCTGCGCCAGGCCACGCGCGGAATCCGGCAGCAGGTCGAGCGTGGAGTTCACCAGGTCGCGCCCCGCCTCCAGCACGTTCTTGATGGAGTCCACGACCTTGGGATCCATCATCGGCTTGATCAGCGTCTCCACCTGCTTGAGGACGGAGCTGAGGACGTTGCGGACCGGAGTCCAGATGACGGAGATCTTCTCGGTGATGCTCTTGAATCCGTCACCGCTCACGGCGAGATACAACTTGTAGAGCGCCTGCTCGACCTTGATAGCGACGTTGTCGACAGTTGCAAGTGCACTCGACACATTCGTGGCTGCGTCATCTGCCGCTGCTGGCATGGATGTCTCCCCCTGCGGTCCAAAAATCCCGGCGAACAGTAAGATACTGAACTCCGGACGAGCAAGGTTTTACAAGGTAGGGAAGATCCAGGCCCACGGATCCTACCGAAACCAGCCGGTCACAACGGACCCTGGCAACGTGACGCAACCGGCCATTTGCATCACCTTTGTCACAATGTATGTGATTCACGGGGGCGCGTCGTTTCGATGCGGGCTTCCCCCCGGGGCTCGGGATTCCGGCCATCACCGGGGACACGAGACCCAACACCGCGTGGATCAGCATCGCCTGACTGGCGGTAGCGACGAGCAGTGCGGGAGGTGCGGGACGCTGACGGCCAGCCCATGAGCCGCACTCCGGGCCGGCGTAGAAGCCATCCATCTCCAGCAGACCCGCGCCTGCCCGGTCACCCCACCGGACGTGGAAGCAGCCCGGGCGCTGGGGTCCCTCTCCAGCGCGCCCGTGCGCGTGTCGCCCGCGCGCCCCATGCCCATGCATTGGGCACGGCCATGATTCCCCCTCCCCTGCCCCCGAACCTCGAGTCGCGCCGGTCTCAGATGTTCCCCGTCCTGGACGCCCGGGACCACGAGCGCATGCAACGCTTTGGCGAGGTCCGGCGCTTCCGGGATGGGGAGTGTCTCGCCGCGGCCGGGCAACCGAGCCCCGGGATGATCGTGCTCGCCCAGGGGCGCGTGGCCCTCTCCCGGCGCGATGGCCTGGGGCACGCCATCCCCATCGTGGAGGAGGGCCCTGGACAGTTCCTGGGTGAGGTGGCCCAGCTCTCCGGACGCCCCTCGCTCGTCGACGCTCACGCGGTGGGGGAGGTGGTGGCGCTGGTGATGCCCCCGCACCGGTTGCGTGCGCTGCTCGTGGCGGAGGCGGACCTCGGCGAGCGCATCATGCGCGCCCTCATCCTGCGCCGCGTGGGCCTGCTCGAGACAGGCGCCGGTGGCCCCGTCCTGGTGGGCCCTCCCGAGGGCGAGGGCAGGATCCGCCTGGAAGGCTTCCTCTCGCGCAATGGCCACCCGTACCTCGCGCTGGATCCAGCGCAGGGCGGCGAGGCGGCTGCATTGATTGAGCGCCACTCGCCACGCGGGGAGGAGCTCCCGCTCGTGGTGTGCCCCGATGGCTCGGTCTTGAAGTGTCCCTCCGAGAGCACGCTGGCCCGAGCGCTCGGCCTGCTTCCGGAAGGAGCCTTCGAGACGCGCTATGACGTTGCCGTGGTGGGCGCAGGGCCCGCGGGGCTCGCCACCGCCGTGTACGCGGCCTCCGAAGGGCTGCGGGTGCTCGTCCTGGATCAACGGGCCTTCGGAGGGCAGGCGGGCGCAAGCTCGCGCATCGAGAACTATCTGGGCTTCCCCACGGGCATCACCGGCCAGGCGCTCACCGCGCGTGCCTACGTGCAGGCGCAGAAGTTCGGCGTGGAGATGGCCATCCCGGCGGAGGTCTCCTCCCTGCGCTGCGCGGGCCCTGGCGCGCCGCTCACGCTCGAGCTGACCGACGGGCGAACGGTGCGCACGCGGACCGTGGTGGTGGCCAGCGGCGCACGCTACCGCCGTCCCGCGCTCGCGAACCTCACCCGGTTCGAGGGCCGTGGGGTCTTCTATTGGGCCAGCCCCATCGAGGCGCGCATGTGCGACGGCGAGGAGGTCGTGCTCGTCGGCGGTGGCAACTCCGCGGGCCAGGCGGCCGTGTTCCTCGCGAACCACGCGCGCCGGGTCCGCGTCCTCGTGCGTGGCCGCAAGCTCGCCGCGAGCATGTCCAGCTACCTCATCGAGCGTCTGGCCGCGTCGCCTCGCATCGAGTGGATGATGGAGACGGAGGTGGTGGAGCTGGCGGGCTCGGAGGAGCGCGGCCTGCGGAGCGTGCGCTGGCGGCACCGGCCCAGCGGGCGGGAGGAGGAGCACGACGTGCGCCACCTCTTCCTCTTCATCGGAGCGGACCCGGCCACGGAGTGGCTTGAGGGCTGCGGTGTGGCGCTGGACGCGAAGGGCTTCGTGCGCACGGGAGGGATGCTCGGCGAGGAGCCGCTCCACGCGGAGGCCTGGGAGGCCACCGGGCGGTCGCCGTTCGCGTTCGAGACGAGCCTGCCCGGCGTGTTCGCCATCGGCGATGCGCGCTCGGACTCCGTCAAGCGGGTGGGCGCGGCGATCGGCGAGGGAGCGGCCGTCGTGGCGCAGATACACGCCTGCCTGGCCTCCTCCCCCACGCACGTTGCGACCGGCCCCCTCGCATCCCCATGTTCAACAGCCTGAGGCCAATGGACGCAGGCCCTGACACGGAGCGCGAGCCATGAAGAAGGAATGTCCCCACCTGGAAGCGACCGAGCATCACCGGACGGCTCCCGTCCACCCCAGCGGCCACGGCTGCGCGGAGTGTCTGAAGGACGGAGGGGAGTGGGTCCACCTCCGGATGTGCCTGACCTGCGGGCACGTGGGCTGCTGCGACGACTCGCCGTCACGCCACGCGACCCAGCACTTCCACGAAAGCACCCACCCGGTCATCAAATCGTTCGAGCCCGGGGAGGATTGGGCCTGGTGCTACGTGGATGAGCAGTTCGTCGAGCGGATTCCCACCTTCCCAGGCGAGTCGCCGCCGGTGCACTACTCGTCCCCCATGAGCGCGCCGTAGGCACCCGGCACCTGTCGCACGCGAACGCGTCCATCCCGCGCCGCGCATGGCTACAGGCGCCCCGTGTCGTAGCTGGAGGGCGCGTCCACGTGGAAGGCGAGGTCCACCGTGCGCTTCCCGCCCGAGGGCAGCGCCACCTTCCACGTGGCGATGCCGTCGTCCTCCGCGAGCGTGTAGCCAGCCGTGGATTCCGGCTCCAGCTCCACCTGCACGTCGTCCAACTCGGACACGGGAATGTGCTCGGACAACTCCACCAACTCCGGCTGGGAGCGCAGGTTCGCGAGCTCGAAGCGGTACACGTAGCGGAAGCGCTGCTTGCCGCCGAAGAGGCCCTTCGGCCGCTGCACCTCCGCTACCACGGTGCGTTTCACGCGCAGGCCCTCCTCCACCCCGAAGGCCAACTCGAAGGGCGCGCCTCGGGCGACGCGCTCCAGTTGCTGGTGTCCCAGGTAGCCCGTGTCGCGGAAGATGCCGACAGGGCCCGCCAGCAGCGGGAAGGGCGTGGTGTTGTTCAGTCGCGCCACACGGAATACCACCGGGAGCAGCTTGGGAGCCGTGCGCCAGGAGAAGTCCGCTTTCAGCCGGTGGCGGCCGATGCGCACACGCACTGCGGTGCCGTCCCCGGGCACGCGCGTGGCCTCCTGCGCCTCCCACTGCACGGAGAGGCCCTGGTCCACCACGCGCAGGCCCTGGCCTTCAGCCTTCTCCTCACCCGGGCCGGCCTCCGCGTGCTGCCCGAATTCGTCGCGGCGCACCAGCACCTTGCGCTCCTTTGGCCTCTTCCAGGCGGAGACGTACAGCGGCGTCACTTCGGGCGGCGTGGCGTCCTGGCGCGGCAGTGCGGTGGAGAGGAAGAGCTTCGCGCCGGCCCAGTCCTCGCCCGAGCGCTGCCGCACGGTGGCCAGCGTCGTCAGCTCCACGAGGCCAGAGGACTCCAGCGCGCGGGCTTCGTAGAGCGGCTCCCAGGACGTGCCGCCCACCAGGTAGCTCAGCGCTACGCGCACCTGTGAACCCTCGGGGCAGGACAGCCGCACCTCCACGCGCTGCTCGCCGCGCTCCGCGAGCACCTTCAGCCGCGTCAGCTCCGACTGCACCTCGGCCCGCTTCCGCTGGAGCGCGCGCTGCTTGTCCGCGACGTCGCGCGCCTCCTTCACCGCGCGCAGCCGCACCGCCAGCGCCGAGTCGAACGCCGAGGCCCACGCCCGCGTGTCCGGCTTCGGCCCGGTGAGCTCCTGCGTGATGCGATCCACCGCCACGTGGGTGAAGCCGAGAGCCAGCCTCTCCAGGTCCTCCGCGCGTGCCGCGGCGGCGTCAAGCACCTCCCCCTCCCTGTCCAGTTCCACATTGCGCGCCTCCCACTTCTGGCGCTCCGGCCGCACCGACACCTCGAGCGTCACGGCTTCAGCGGTGAGTCCCTCCAGCGTGGCGCCGTTGGCGCGGGCGCGGAAGCTCTCGCGCGAGGCAGCCTCGGGCAGGTGCTCGAAGACGGCGGTGGTGGCGCCCGTGCACGTCACTTTCTGCTCGCGCGTCACCTCCGCGCGGTCCGGGTAGATGACGACGGAGGACACCTGGGACGTGGTGGCAAGCGCGAGGAGCGTCAATGGCAACAAGGTCATGGTGGGTTCCTCACGGGCGCTGGGAGAGGCGCCAGTTCTGGGGACGGCGCAGCGAATACTCGAAGGACACGGTGGACGTGCTGGAAGGCGGCACCACGAGGTCCCACCACAGCTCGCCCTTCTTCGGGTCCTGATGCGCGGCGGGCGTGGTGCGCAGCAGCCTCACCTCCACCTTTCCGTCCTGGTTGAGCGGCCACTGATCAACCACGCGCACTGGCATGGGGAACGGATAGGGATTGGGCACCTCCAGCGTGACTTCGTAGGTATTGATGTCGTCCTTGGAGATGAAGCCCTCCTGAGCCTGCACGAGCCTCACGCTGCGGGCCGTTCGCACAGCGAGGTCCACGCCGAGCGGCAGCGCGAATGGCTCGCCCGGAACGATGAGGTTCAGCGCCGTGGTGCCGGCCGGGTCCGTGCCGACGAAGAGGGTGGCCGGGCCTCCCGGGAGCACGGTGCGCGACGGGCTCTTGAGCTGCGCGACGAGGTACGCGTCCCTGGCGAGCGCGGGGAAGACGTGGCGCTCCACCTGCACGGGCCAGGACTCGTTGAGCAGCGGGACGGTGCGCTCTCCCCCGCCGCTGCGCACCGTCTCCGGTCGTTGTGCGGTATAGGCCAGGTCGTAGCCGCCGGCGAGCGAGGCGGGGAGGTCCGCGGCCAGCTTCGGCGGCTGCCAGCCCGCGGGCGGCGCGAGTCCCACGTAGGAATCCACGACGGGCTCGGGCTCGGAACTGCTGCCCGTGGAAAGCCCATCGACCACGTAGCCCGACTCGGGTGAGCGCTTGATGAACTCCGGCTCGGTGTTGACACCCGAGTGCGTGGAACCCACTTCGATTGTCGGCGTGGCGCTGATGACTTCAATCCGCTCATGCGACTCGGTGACGAGCTCCATGTTCACACGGATGGTGCGGTTGAGGCGCAGCTGCACGTCGGTCCGGGTATGAGGCCGGAACTGCTCCTTCTCAACCCGCAGGGTGTAGACACCCGGCGGAAGCTGGGAAATGCGGTAGTTGCCCTGTGCGTCCGTCACCACGGTCCGCTCGCCCTGGAGGTTGGGCGAGGTGGCGGTGACGACGGCGTCAGCAACAGGCTGCCGGCCCCGAGCGTCGGTGACACTCCCGATGAGGGTGCTCGCAGAGAAGGGCTCGACGTTCGTGGGAGGCTGCGCAATGGAGGACGGAGTCGGTGCGGACTTCGCCGGCTGGGGAACAGGAGCAGTCCGTCCCGCACGGGTGAGGAGCTCCCGGCGCAGCTCGAGCTCCAGGTCAGGCTCGGCCATGCGCGCAGGGAGGGACGGCGGCGTGCTGGGGGGCTCCCGCGGCCTGCTCGGCTCGGGGATGAAGCGCTCGACGGTGCCAATCTTCCAGGTGGAGAAGCGCGGCAGCGATGTGACGGTAGAGGGCAGCGCGGTGCTGAGCGTGAGCTTCGCGCCCTCCCAGTCTTCGCCCGTGTCCTGGCTGACGCGGCCGGAGAAGGCCATCAGCACGCGCTGCTGCTCCGGCTGGAGCTGCAACTCGTAGCGCGGGGACCAGCGCACGTGCCTCAAGACAAGGTAGGTGAGGTGCACCTTCGCGGGCCCCGTTCCGGAGAGGGTGACTGCGACTTCGAGACCGGGCTTTCGGGGCAGGTCTCCGAGCCGGGCTGCTTCTTCGAGCCGCCGCATGCGCTCGTCCTGGAGCCGGACGTGCTGGTCCCTCAGCACGAGCATGCGTGTCTGCAATGTCTCGGCTGCGTGCACGAGGAAGTCGGCGGAGGTGCTCCAGGTCGTGGGCGAAGAGGAGGCCCGTTCGCCCGCGGTGGCGCCGGTGCGAACCTCCGACGCCGCTGGCTGCACCTGACGAAGCGCGGCGAGTTGGGCCTCGAAGGCCAGCCGCTCGGACTCGACGCGCGCGAGGTCGCCGTCGAGCTTGTCCAGCATGCCGAGCAGCTGCTTCGCCGAGTCCAGAGGAAAGGACGGGGCGCTGGCGGGGCGGATGTCGACGGAGGAGACCTCGGCGCCCTGGGCCTCGACGCGGATGGAGTCCGGGTCCACGAAGTCCGGCAGGCGGGGCAGCTCCACGCGCTGGGTGCCGGAGACCGTGACGGTGGCGGTCCGCTCCACGCGAGCCCTGTCGCTGTACACCGTGACGGCGGTGATGGGAGCTTCCGTGGTGGCGGCGAGCATGCTCACCGCCACCCCTCCGAGTCCGAAGAAGAGCATGGCGCCACGGTATCCAGCGCCCCGCTCCCGTATCGTCATGGAATCATCATGGCGCGGGAATGGATGGCGCATTCCCGCGCGCGTCCGCGAATCAGCGCGGGGGTCGCAGAAAGGGGCGCTCCACAGACGGAGAAGGTGCTCCGCATTGTCGTGAAGCCACGCCCCTGACGATACCTGACAGGCCCTTGTCACTCCGGGCGGCTAGCTCCTCCCCCTCCACCCGTGCCGTCCTGGAGGTCCGTCTTGAAGCTCTACTTCCACCCCCTGTCTGGAAACTCGCGCCGCGTGCTGCTCGTGGCCGCCCACCTCGACATTCCCCTCGAGCGCATCGTGGTGGACCTCACCACGGGCAAGCAGCGCGAGGCGTCGTACCTGGGCATCAACCCCAACGGGCGCGTCCCCGTCCTGGACGACGGCGGCTTCCGGCTCTGGGAGTCGCGCGCCATCATGGTGTACCTCGCAGAGAAGACCCCGGGGCAGACCCTGCTCCCGACGGACGCGCAGGGCCGCGCCGACGTGAACCGCTGGCTGTTCTGGTGCTCGTCCCACATGGCCCCGGCGAACACCGTGCTCGTCCAGGAGAACTTCGTGAAGCAGCGCACCGGCCGCGGGCCGCCGGACCCCGCCGAGGTCGCGCGCGGTGAGGCCCTCTTCGCGCAGACCGCGCCCGTGCTGGACTCGCACCTGGCGGGCAGGACGTGGGTCACGCAGGAGCGCCTGACGCTCGCGGACCTCTCGATCGCGGCGTCGTTCGCCCTCGCGGGCCCGGCGCGCCTGCCCCTCGAAGGCTACGCGAACCTCCGGGCGTGGCTGGGGCGCGTGCAGGAGCTGGAGGCGTGGCAGCGCACCGCGCCCCCCATGCCTCCACCGGCCGCCCGGAGCTGAGCAGCCGCTCGCGGCGCTCCACCTGCCGCGCAGCTTTATCGCAGCGAGAGGTGACAGCACGCCCGGGCTCCGGTGTTTCGTTGATGTGCATCCGCCGCCTTCCTGCGGACCGAGGGCCTGGGCTGCCCTGGAAGGAAAGAGAACCATGCATCCATCACCCTCGTCGCCGACATCCATCTTTCGGGGAGCGTGGCGCCATCGCATCTCGTGGCGATCGACCCCGGCCGTGCTTGGACTCTGCATTCTCATCGGCTCTGGCTGTGGTGGAGACAAACACCAGGCCCCGGATGGCGCTGTGACTCCCCCGCAGTACACGCGAGTCGACAATGCGGACCTGGACGTCATGCCGGGCGTGTACCCCAACGCCGTGCATGGCTCGGACACGGGCGATCTCGAGGTCGCCGTGCTTTGCTCCGAAGCAGCGGTGGATGTCACCACCCTCGACCCCGCCACGGTGGTTCTCACGAATCCCGGAGGGACCGGGACGGTGCGGGCGCGAGGACCGGGCGCGGTGCGGGACGTGAATGGTGACGGCTGCCTGGATGCACTCTTCAGCTTCCCCCTGCCGGCGCTGCGCGAGGCGGGCGTGTTGACCCGGGAGACCACCCGGGTCCTCTTCGATGCGAGGACCCGGAGCGGCGTCGGCGTCTTCGCGCAGGATGGTGTGCACGACGCCAGCCATTCCGTGGTGGAGATTCCTGTCCCCACCGGGCCCTACGCGGTAGGCACGACAGCGTTCACCTGGACGGACCCGACGCGTGACGAGACGTTCACCGCGACCCCCGACGACCGCCGTGCGGTGCAGGTGCGGCTCTGGTATCCCGCGCGCCGGATGTCGCAGGCGCAGCCGGCGCCCTACTTCCTCAACCCGTACGAGGGCGAGCTGCTGGCCGCCTCCCAGGAGTATCCGCCGCAGCTGTTCGGGTTCTTCTTTGCCCACGCCGTGCGCGATGCCCCCATGGCGGAGGGCTCCGAGCGCTTCCCTGTGCTGTTGTTCTCGCCTGGCTATGGCACCGGGACGGCGCTCTACAGCGGCCCGGCCGAGGAGTTGGCGAGCCAGGGCTATGTGGTGGCGGCCATCTCCCATCCCTTCACGGGCGGTCCCGTGGTGTTCCCTGACGGCCGGGTGGTGCTCCACACCGTCGAGATCTCTCCTGTCGACTCAGCCCAGAACGCCTCCATCCAGGGCGTCTGGACTGGGGATGCTCGGTTCGTGCTCGACCAACTGGAAGAGCTGGGCGCCGAGGCGTCGGGGAGCCGCTTCGCCGGCCGATTCGAATTTTCGCGAGTGGGCATGTTCGGTCACTCCTTCGGAGGCTCGACCGCGGCCGATGCCTGTCGCACGGATGAGCGATTCAAGGCGGGCCTCAACATGGACGGGACCTTCCACGGGGACATGGACGCCGAGGTTCACGTCCCGTTTCTGTTGATGAACAGCGATGGCACGGGTGCGGACCCCACGCGGGCCACCTTCTTCCAAAAGCTGCGCGCCACGGGCTACGAGGCGAGCATCCACGGCACCGGGCATTTCAGCTTCAGTGACCTCGCCATCGCCCTGCCGCTGGTGCGGACCTATGCCCCCCAGGTGACCGGCCCGGACCTCGGTCTTGGGAGCATGGATGGCGCGCGCACGGTGCCCTTGACTGCCACGTACCTGCGGGCCTTCTTCGACAAGCACCTGCGCGATCGCCCCACCCCACTCCTGGACGGCCCCTCGCCGGAGTTTCCGGAAGTGGACCTGGTCGTCCACCGCCCCTGACGACTCCCGCCTGTCCCCACCCGAAACCTCACTCCAGAAACGGGAGGACAATTGTTGAGGGGGCGGCCTCGGGATAGACGTCTTCGACGGCGAAGGAGGAATGAATGTCGAATCGAACCGTCTCCCGAAGGGCGTTGCTCCAAGGTGCGCTGGTGGCAGTGGCATTCAATCCCATGAGCCGGAGTTGGGCCTCCACGCTGGAGGCTGGCGCGGTCCCCCTGCCGCCGCTCGATGGCGAGTTGCTGATGGACGCGGCGTCGCGGACCGCGGCCGCGGAGGACTTCGGTCACATCCTCCACCGCACGCCGTGGGCGGTGCTCGTTCCCGGCTCGGTGACGGACATCGTGGCCATGGTCCGCTTCGCGCGGCGCCAGGGCCTGAAGATCGCCGCCGCTCGCGGCCTCGGTGAGAGCCACAGCACCTTCGGGCAATCCCAGGTGACGGCGGGCATCGTCATCGACATGTCCGCGCTGTCGACCCTCCATGAGCTTGGCGAGGACAGCGCCTGGGTGGATGCGGGCGTCCGGTGGCACGAGCTGCTCCAGGCCTCGCTTCCCCGCGGCAAGAGCCCGCCGGTGCTGACCGACTACATCGAGCTGAGCATCGGAGGAACGCTGTCGGCGGGGGGCATCGGCGGACAGGCGTTTCGCTGGGGCCTCCAGGTGGACAACGTCCTGGAAATGGACGTCGTCACGGGCCGGGGCGAGCTCGTGCGGTGCTCGCGCTGGCGTGAGCGGCCCCTCTTCGATGCCGTGCGCTCGGGCCTGGGCCAGTTCGGCATCATCGTGCGAGCCAGGGTGCGGCTCGTCGAAGTGCCGCCCCGCGCCCGGACTTACATCGCGCTGTACAACGACCTCCACCGCTTCATGGAGGACCAGCGGCGGCTCATCGAGGACGGCCGCTTCGACTACGTCGAGGGCTCCGCCGTCGCCTCCAACGGAGGGTGGGCGTATCAGCTCGAGGTGGTGAAGTACTTCACCCCGGGCTCGGAGCCCCACGACGCGAGACTGCTCGCCGGCCTGGGCTTTGAGCCGGGAACGCTCCAGGTCAGCGACGGCAGCTACTTCGACTTCGCCAACCGGCTCGCGCCGCTGATTGAGCTGCTCAAGCAACTCGGCGTCTGGGGTTTCCCCCATCCGTGGCTGGACATGTTCGTCCCGGCCCGGTCAGCCGAGTCCTTCGTCCAGGAGGTCCTCTCGCAGACCACCGAGGCCGACATGGGCCAGGGGCCCATCCTCCTCTACCCCTTCCGCTCCTCGGAGCTGACCACGCCCTTCCTGCGCACTCCCAACGACAGACACGTCTTCCTCTTCTCGCTGCTGCGCACCGCCATTCCACCGACGCCGGAGAACGTCGCCGCCCTCGTGCGGAAGAACCGCGCCATCTTCGACCGGCTCACGGCCATCGGAGGGAAGATCTATCCCGTGGATGCCGTGCCGTTGAGCCCCGCCGACTGGCGCCGCCACTTCCACCCCGACTGGGAGCGGTTCGAGCACGCGAAGCGGAACTACGACCCGGACCGCGTCCTCACGCCGGGACAGGGCATCTTCTGATCACGGTGCGCCCAGGGCCTGGACGACCAGGACATCCAGCTCGATGACATCGCCAGGGGAACCTTCAGCGCCAGTCACATCCACGGAGACCCGCTCCGTTCCGGCCGGAGCCGTCAGCTCGCGAGCGGTCCGGCCCCACTGCCCGGAGAGCACGGGGCTCGAGAGCGTCTCCGCCTGCAGTTCCCGGCCGCCCGAGTCACGCCAACTGACCCGCATCTCGGCGACCAGTGAGCGCCCCGGCGTCCCACGTGCCCAGAAAGAGGCACGGTGGGCCCCTGGCGATGCCGCGAACCCCGGCCAGTTGTCGAGGTGGACACCCCAGCCGTAGGGCTCGGTCACCTCCACGCGCATGCCCGCATCGCCCTCTCTCGCGGCGGTGGGCGCCCTCGAAACGGTGACCGAGAACCACGCACTCCAGGCTCCGAGCCCCGTCTCCAGGGAGGACGTCTCGGCGTCGAGCAGGTTGGAGGTCGGGGAATGGTCGATGATGGCGGGCTCGCAGGCGGTCAGCGCCGCTGCCAGCAACAGCTTGCTCCAGCGCCCCGGTTTCATCGCGCGGTCTCGCGTTCCCGGCCCTCACAGGACAGCAGCCCACGGGCACGCTGGACCGCCTCCGCGTAGTGCCCGCGCCGGAACTGCTGTTCGTGCCGGGTCCAGTGGGCGCAGGCGCGCTGCGCGTCCTTGAGCTGGTACGTCAGCAACGAGCCCAGCTCGAAGCTGAGGCGCTCCCGCGTCGCCACTGGCTGCTTGCGCATCGACTCCTCGAGGTACCTCGCCGCCTGCTCGAACTCGTGCCGACCGCGAAGGACCTCCAGCTCTCGCAAGACGTCTTCCGCGCTCGGAGCACGAACCGGTGTGGAGGGAACGCGGGAGGGAGCCGCCTTCGTGCTGGGCGTCACCAGGGGCTGGGGCGATTCCGGCGCGGGAGGCGCTGGCTCGCGAAGGGCGGGCTCGGCCACCGGCCACTCCAACGTCTGCCCCACCCTCACGGGAATCACCCCTCCGCCGCGCTGACGGAAGGCAATGGCGCCTTCGTGCAGGGTGACCGCGCCTCCCGACTCCCGCTCCTCCACCGTGAAGCGCGTGCCCATGATCTCGATGGCGCCGCCTGACACGAGCACGACGGCAGGGGGCGTACCCGGCTGGCGGTGATTCACGGAGAACTCCGCGCGCCCCCGGACGAGTCGCACCCCAGCGGGTTCACGGCGAACGACGAGCGGCCCCTGGTTCCGGAGGGTGATGCCTCGGGCCACGTCCATCAGGGCGGCCTCTCCCACTTGAATCTCCACACCCGCGGCGTCTTCCCGCACCTTCAGGTCGGCACTGGCCCGCGCGAGCTCGAATCCCCCCAAGGGACGTGCGGAGGGAGCGCGCATCCAGAACACCACGAGGGCCAGCGCCACGGCCGACGCGGCGAGTCCCCAGAACGCGGGGCGTTGGTGCCACACGCGCTTCGGCTCGCGTGCGTCCCGCAGCCGCGACCACAGCCGGGCCCGGACGGCAGGTGGCATCCCCTGCTCGCGGCGGAGCGGGTCTTCACGCCGGAGCTCTGCGCGGAAGTCACGGGGAGCCATCGTCCACCTTCCATCCCCAGGCCGACAGACGGCCCTGGGCGCGGCTGATCAACTTCGACACGTAGCCCTCTGACAGGGAGAGGAGCTGGGCAATCTCGCGCTGGCTCAGGTCGTCCAGGATCTTCAATGCCATCACCACCCGCTCCTGCCCCGGCAAGCGGTCCAGCGTCGCCGTGGCGCTGCGCACCGCCTCTTGCCGCGCGAGGGCCGTCTCCGGCGTGGACTCCGCCTGCGCGGGTTGCACCGGAGACCAGAGGTCGGCGATGCGCTGCCGAAACGTCCTTTCGCGCCGCAGGGCGGAGAACGCCACGTTCTGCGTGACGCGAAAGAGCCAGCCCCTCACATCCTCCTCGCGCAGCCAGGCCCGGTGCTCCCAGGCCTTGAGGAAGACATCATGTGTGACGTCTTCGGCCCAGCCCGAACGACCGGCCGCATATCGCATGGCCCAGACGTAGACGTCCTCGGCGTGCTCCTCGTAGAGCGTGTCGAATGACACAGGCCGGGCAGGCAGGGCGGGCGGGGCCTTGGAGTGGAGAGCACGCGACATCCATCACCTGAGGACCTACGATTGAAGCCGGAGAAACTTTCCTCGAAGGTTACTGCCCCCAGGAAAGCTGAACGCCGGTTTCGAGCCTCGCGCCTCCCCGCGACCACAGCGTCACGCCCTCGCTCACATGCGTCACGGGCCGCAGCAGCCCCAGGGCCACGCGCAACTCCGTCGCGAGACGCTCGGTGAACCGCCACCGGAGCTTCATCCGGGCCCAGCCCGCGGGAGACACCTGGGTACCGGTCTGGCTCGACACCCAGGCGTCCTTGAGCCGGAAGGCGTGGACGACGAGGCCCCCGCCCACCGCAGGTTCGAGCTGAAGGCGCTCCGCCACGGAGCGCCGATAACTGAAGAAGGCGCCGCCTTGTGCCTCGAACACGGTCAGCGCCGCTTCGCGGGACACCCCGAGCCCCGCCTCCGCCTCCAGGCCGAATGACTCCAAGCCACGCCTCGCGGAGAGCAGCAGGTGTGGATCCGCCCCGGGTCCACGCCAGAGCGTCCCCAGCCCCAGGCCCAGGTCCAGTTCGGGGCGCCGTGGGGCGGAGGTCACCTCCACGGGAGGCGGGAGCACGGGCTCGGGCTTGGGCTCGGGCAGGGGTGGCTCCGGCTGGGGCTGCACCGCCCGCGTCATCTCAGAGAGCTTCTGTGCGACTTCCAGATGAAGCTCCGCGATGGAACCCCGCCCCACTCGAACGCCCTGTTCGACCCGTTGCCGCGGCCCGGCGGCCTCGAGCCACAGCCCTTCGGGAGTGCGGCTTGCGCGCAGTCGAAGCTGCGCCGGACTCCGTGGAGAGACGACCGCGAAGCCCTCCTGGATCAGCCGCAGGGCCACCTTTCGCTCCAGCTCCACTCCGTCCCACCGCCGGTAGTCCTGTTCGGAAAGGGAGCCAAGGTCGAAGGACACCGACACCGCCGGGGCCTGGGTCAGGACGACGAGGGAGAGCGCGCAGAGCAGAGCGGTCATGCGGTGGTGGCGAGAGTACCGTCGCCCGTGGCGCTCCGGGCAGGAAAGTATTTCCGGCCACGCGCGTAGCCAGGGTCATGACGCTTCCCCGCTACACGAGCATCCTGCTTCTCTGCGCTGGCGCGGTCGCCTGTGACGGCACCATCGGGCCTGGCCGGCACACCGGTGGAGACGATCCCCCGCCGCCGGCCGAGACCGGCTCCGTCCGTCCGGCGCCAGCGAGGTTCTCCTGCGACGCGAACGCCGTCCCCTCGGAGCTGCCGTTGCCCCGGCTGTCCCGGACGCAGCTGATGAACTCGCTTCGCTTCGCCATTGCCCGTGCGCTGCCGAACGAGGCCGACGCCCTGTGGACGAAGCTCACGCCCATCCTCGCCCGGTACCCGACGGACCAGCGCACTCCCGCGCCCGGTGACTTGAAGGGCGGCTTCAGCCGGCTGGACCAATCCATCCAGCAGACCCAGATCGACGTCATGTATGACCTGGGCAAGGCCGTAGCCCAGGAGCTGACCAGCACCGACGCGCGCCGCGACGCGCTCCTGGGAAGCTGCGCGAGCGACAGCCAGACCGCCAACGACCGGGCCTGCCTGGAGACCTTCATCCGGGGCTGGGGCTCTCGCGTCCTGCGCTACCCACTGCCGCCGGCGGAGGTCACCGCCTTCGCCGACATTGCCGGGTCCACCCCGGTGGACAGGGCCGCGGTGGCGGACGTCATCACCACCCTCCTGAACTCACCCTGGTTCCTCTACCGGGTCGAGCATGGCACCACCGCCGGCCAGCCGGTGAGTCCCCTCTCCGCGTTCGAGCTGGCCTCGAGGCTGTCCTATCAATTCTGGCAGGCGCCCCCGGACGACGCGCTCTGGGCCGCGGCGACCGATGGCTCGCTCCTGACCGAGAGCGGCTTCAACGCCCAGCTCGACCGGATGATGAAGAGTCCCCAGTTGCGAAGCTCGCTGGACGAATTCGTCAGCGAGTGGCTTCGGCTCGAGGAGCTGCCGTCGCTGGTGGCGCTCCGGAACGACCCGGTCTACCAGGCCTTCGTCGGAGCGCAGATGCCAACGGACACCACGCGCACCGCGATGTTCGAGGACGTCCAGCTCTCCGCCTGGAACACCGTCGTGTCCGGTGGCTCGGTCAGCGACTTCCTGCTCGACCGGAGGTCCTACACGGCGGATCCGTTCCTGGCCGCCATCTACGGTGTCCCCGTCTGGAACGGCTCCGGTCCGGCGCCGGTCATCCCGTCCCAGAACCGCAGCGGACTCTTGACCCGCGCGGCGTTGCTGGCCACGGGGACCGCGTCGACACGTCCCATCCACAAGGGATACCTGGTGAGAAACGCCCTGCTCTGCCAGCAGGTCGGGGCCCCTCCGCCCAATGCCAGCGACAGGCCTCCCGCGCCGACGGCGAGCATGACGACGCGACAGGTGGTGACCCAGCTCACCTCCGGAGGCAGCTGCGGGGGATGCCACAACAACACCATCAATCCACCGGGCTTCGTCCTGGAAGGGTTCGATGCGCTCGGGCGGGAGCGCGGCATGGAGCGGCTGTTCAACCCGCAGGGCCACGAGACCGCCACGCCCCCCGTGGACACCTCGGCGGACGTGTGGCTCTACGACTCCGAGCAGCGAGCCATCTCCAACGCCGCGGAGCTCTCGCGGATGATCCATGACAGCCAGCTCTTCGGGTCGTGCGTCGCGCAACACTACTTCCGCTTCGCGCACGCTCGGGTGGAGTCCACCTCCCGCGATGGCTGCCTGCTCTCGGAGATGGAGGCTGTCGCGCGCAGCGGCGCACCGATGGCCGACCTGTTGAAGACCGTCGCCAATCATCCTGCGTTCAAGCAGAGGAGCTTCCAGTGAGCAACGCCCCCATCTTCCAATTGAATCGCCGCATGTTCCTGCGCGGCGCGGGCGGTGCCGTGCTGGCGTTGCCGCTGCTCCCCTCGCTCTTGAGCCCCCGCGAAGCGAAGGCCCAGGCCGCTCAGCGCCCGAAGTGCTTCGTGCACTTCCGTACCCCCCACGGCGCCATCTTTGGCGCGAACATGTGGCCGGGGGACTCGGCGCTGACGCAGTCCCTGCTCTATGCGGACCACGACGTCCGGCGGGGGGACCTGACCGCGACGGCCAACGCGAGCGGTGATGCGGTCATCAGCCGGGTGCTGACCGCGAGGTCGTCCGTGCTCACACCCACGCTCGTCTCGAAGATGAACATCCTGCGGGGACTCGACTTCCCCCTGTACATGGGTCACAACTTCGGCGCCGCGCTGGGCTACTACGACTTCGACAAGCAGCGGCCTGGCTCGCCCCGGGCGACCATCGATCAGGTGATGGCCTACTCACCGGCCTTCTACCCAAGCGTCGCCTCCGTCCGGAAGCGAAGCGTCGCCATCGCCGCCTCGGGCAGCTCGAGCGGCAGCTGGGGGCACAGCACGCCCGGGGTTCGATCCTCCGGGGTCGCTTCGAGCTCCATCAGCGGCACGGAGAGCTCACTCGCCCTCTTTGACACCTTGCTGGCCGGGACCAGCAGCCCCGGCACCGCGCGGGCCCCCGTGGTGGACAAGGTCCTCGAAAGCTACCGGCGGCTGCGCAACGGCAACGGCCGGCTCTCGGCCGAGGACAGGAAGCGGCTGGACCAGCACATCGACGCGGTCGCGGAGCTGCAGCGCCGGCTGGAGACCACCAGCGCCGGCTGCGAGGTGCCGTCCCGTCCCACCACCGACAACCTGTCGCTGCGGAACTCCGGCTCCTTCGCGGGAGACCCCGCGAAGAACGTCGAGTACTTCCGGCTCATCAACGAGGTGCTCGCCGTGGCGATGAACTGCGGCGTCTGTCGCATCGCCACCTTCAGCATCGACGAGAACAACCAGAACCTGACGTTCACCCCCCGCGCGCCTCAGGGGGAAGACTGGCACAACAACGTCGTTCACCCCGCGACCGTGGCCGGGGCGAACCAGGACCTGGTGGTCCAGTTCAACCAGGTCTTCTTCTCGCAAGTGTTCCTCGACCTCGTCTCCCGCTTCGAGCGGTTCTCGAACGGCGCGGGGGGAACCCTGCTGGATGATTCGCTGCTCGCGTGGGGGCAGGAGAACGGCAACACGCCCCACTTCTCCTTCTCGGTCCCGGTCGTGACCGCCGGGAGCGCGGGGGGCGCCCTCAAGACGGGCAGCTACTGCGACTACCGGAACATCACGCGCAAGGTGAGCGGCGACTCGAGCACGGGCAGCGAGGGCAACTTTCTGTGGTCCGGCCTCCTCTACAACCAGTGGCTCGGCACGGCGCTCCAGGCGATGGGCATTCCGAAAGCGGAATGGAGCGAACCCGACCACCCCGGCTACGGCTGGAAGGCGTCGTACCAGTCGACCTACGAGTACTTCTTCACGAACCAGGGCTTCACCTCGGCACAGGCCTATCCGGCATCAATGTGGCAGAAGACCGGGGAGCTGCTGCCGTTCCTCGCGCCCTGACCGAGCGTGTCGTGAGGCACGGGAGGCCAGCGCGAACAGGACGTTCCAGCGAGGGTTCCTGTCGCCCAGTTGGAGCGTCACCGTGGGGTTCAAGAACATGATGACGTGACCTCAAGAGGTGGCCTTCTGGGGACGCAGCAGCGCGGCGGCCAGCACGACTCCGTAGACCGCCGCGCTCCCATGGACCGCGAGCGCGAAAGCCAGTGAGGCGCCGCCATGCATCACGGTCAGCGCGTCCACGGTGGGCATCACGATGCAGGCGAGGACGAAGACGCCCGCGGCCTGCCGCTGTCGGATGGCCACCAGGGCGACCATCGCCAGTGCCACGCAGAGGTCCCTGCCCGCCTTGACGTACAGCCAGGGGATGACCTCGTGCCCGGAGTCGGGCAGCCCGAAGCCCCTGGCCGCGCTGATCGGATCCATCGCGGCCCGGAGGCTGAGGAACAGCATGAAGGCGCCCAGCAGCAAGGTGAACAAGGCCGTGGGAGAGGTGAGCTTCCAGGGCAACCGTGAGGGGTTCGGGTTCATGGGGTCTCCAGCTGAAGCGCGGGTGTCATTCATGTCTGTGAATGTGACGTTCAGGCCCCGCAGATGCCATTCTCGGACGGCGCAACCTTTTGTCTGAAACGCTCACGGCACGAGCGATGGGGACAGCCCGCTGCTAGCCTCGCGGGCATGGACCTCTCGCATCCCTCCGACCTGCTGGGGCAGCTCCTCGAGCGAACCCGTCTGCGAGGGCAGCTCTACTGCCGCACCGTGGCGCGGGCCCCCTGGGGCTGCGCTTTGCTCCCACGGCCTCGGCGACCCTGCATCTGGTCATCGCGGGCTCCTGTCACCTCACGCAGGGCCGTGACGCCGTCGCGCTGGGGCAAGGGGACGTCGTGCTGCTGCCGCGCGGTGATGGGCATGCCGTGGCGGACTCGCTCCGCAGCCCCAAGCTGAAGGTGGAGGAGTGGCTGGCGACACGAGGTGAAGGAACCACCTCGTATGCGCTGGGCGGGGACGGCGTGGAGTCGCGGCTGCGCTGCGGCTTCTTCACGTTCGACGAGCCAGGGGCTCATCCCGTGTTGCGGCTGCTTCCCGAGCGGGTCCACCTGCGGGGGGCCTCCGAGGACGCGCGTGCCCTGTTGCCCACGGTGTCGCTGCTCGAACGGGAGTACGAACGGGGAGAGCGAGGCGCCTCCGTCATCGTCTCCCGGTGGCTCGAGATCCTCCTGGTGCAGGTGCTTCGTGCCTGGGCGGACGCGCAGCCGCCGGGCGGCGCGGGCTGGTTGGGCGCGCTCGGCGACCGGACGCTCGCCACCGCCCTGGGCTGGATGCACGCGGAGCCGGGGCGGAGTTGGACCGTGAGTGAGCTGGCGCGGCGCTCGGGGACCTCGCGGACGACGCTCGCGCGGCGCTTCGCGAGCGAGGTGGGCGTGGCGCCTCATGAGTACCTCACACGGCTTCGCATGCAGGAGGCCGCGCATCCTCTCGCGATGGGACCCAACAGCCCCAACCCCGGGCGCTTCACGTGGGTAGAATCCACGCATGATTCTCACCCAGGACACGTTCCTCCCGCGCGCGGAGGCCCTGCTCGCCCAGCTCGAAGGGGCCGTCCACGACGCGCTTCACCATCACGGAGAGCCGTCAGTCGAGTCCCTCGCCAGCGCGTTCCACGACGCGGAGCCGGTGTCGCCCTCGCAGCTCGTCCAGGCGCTGTGTCCCGGCCCCCTCTCCTCCATCGGGCTCGCGACCCTTGCAATGCGCGGGCTGCTGACGCCAGTGGACGCGGTGCTCGACGGCTCCGTCTCCGAGGCGCGGGTCGTCACGGGCAACGCGCGGGCTCCCGGCTCGCTGCGCGTCACCTGCCCCCTCGTCGTGCTCGGCGACCTGGAGGTCGAGGGCGTGCTGGAGGACTGCGGACCGGATTCGACCCTCGTCGTCCTGGGCCGTTGCTCGGCATTGGGGCTTAGGACGTCGGGGAACGTCCTGGTCCTGGGGGGCCTCGAGGTCCGGGATGTGATCCAGGGCGTCTACAACGACGACAGCCTCGTCGTGGCGGGCAACCTCTCCACGCGCTTCCTGGACGAAAACGATCACGAGGTGGCCTGCTACGGCGAAGTCCGCGCCCGACATCGCCTCGAGAACGGTCGCTCCGGCGAGGCCGCCACCACCCTCGCCTCCACCTTCCTCCTCCCCGAGCTCTGGGATCTGGACCTGGGGGAGGTCCACCACGACGCGCTCTTCGAGCGCATCCAGCGCGGCGATCCGATCTTCACGGACACCCTCCAGCCCCCTCAGGTCCGTGAACCCGACGCGCCCACCGCCGAAGAGCTCGAGGGCCTCGACATCGAGGGGATCGCGGCCCAGGCGTCGAAGAAGGCACGGGCGAAGCATGTCGTCTACGCGCAGCGGAAGACCGGAGAGGTGTGGTTGCTGAGTCCGGGGAACTTCCCCCTGCAGATCTTCGACGGCAAGCAGATCCTGGGGAAGGAAGCGCCGCCGGCCCTCGACGTGAAGCAGCGGGCTTCGGAGCGCGTCACGTTCTGGCGCAAGCGCGGCGACCTCTTCCTGGAGCTCGAGCGCTTCGGCGCCGTCATCCAATTCCACGCGGGCACCAACAACGGCTCGCTGCGGACGTTCCGCTTCGCCTTCAGCACCTCCGACGCCGCCGTGCTCGAACTGCGGCGGCTGGAGGCCCGCTACGCCGGCGACTTCCTGCGTGTGACGTCCGAGGTTCCCGGTCGCGGGCCGCTCGAACGGGAGTTCGCGAAGTACGGCGGACCGAAGCCGGAGTACACGTCTGCCATCGTGAAGGACTCGAAGTTGGTCACCCGCGACGGCGAACAGCGGCGCTTCGATGACGAAGCCTCCGCCCTGAACGCGCTCGAGGACTGGATCGCCGGGAAGCGCCAGGCCGGCTTCGACCTGAAGGTCCTGGAGTGGAAGCCTTTTGGCCTCCTGGGCGGCCGCTAGCCAGACATCCGTCCCGGCTCCGAGTGTCCACCATCCGCCTCCCGCCTTCCCCCCAGGCCCCGGTTGCGGCGGGCGAAATAGCACCCGGGGCCCTCTTGAAGGAATCCCCAGACACACTCACGCCAATCAAGATAGACCAGAAAAACGCTTCACGTTCTGCTTGGCAACCTGTAGGGAGCGCCCCGCACCTCACGCAAGGATTGCCATGACCGCCACACTCAAATTCTCATCATTCGCAATTATCGCCGCGCTTGGCTTGAGCGCATGCAGCGAGGACGATCCGCCCCCGCCCGCGGAGAAGACGCGCGAGGAGCGGGTGAACGAGCACATGGAGTCGCTGCGGAGCGACGCCACGGCGCTCGGGACCTTCCTGTTCGAGATGCCCAAGGGCGGCGACCTGCACAGCCACACCTCCGGAGCCATCACCACCGAAAAGCTGATCGCGTGGGGGGCGGAGGACGGCGCCTGCGTGAACACGACGACCTACGTGGCCAGCAACCCGTGCGCGGCGGGTTCGGTGCCCCTGTCCCAGACGGAGAGCGACCGCGCGCTCCGTGACGCGGTGATGAGCGCCTGGTCCATGGAGAACCATCCGGGCCCGCTGCTGGCCGCGCACCAGCACTTCTTCGACGCCTTCGGCAAGTACGGCGCGGTGCAGCTCGACTCGCGCAACGACGACAGCTACGCGGACATCCTGTCGCGCGCGGGCAAGCACCATCAGATCTACGTGGAGTTGATGCAAGGCTTTGGCGCGGGCAGGGGTGGCAGCCTCGCCACGCCGCTGTTCACGTCCACGGACACCTGGGACAAGGCGACGCTGCTGGCGAAGCGGCAGCAGCTCATCGCGCTGCCGGACTTCCAGAGCGCGCTGACGGCACAGGTCACCAGCATCGCGAACACGCTGAAGGGCGCTCGCACGCTGATGGGTTGTGAGACGGCCCACCCGGACCCCGGCTGCGGCGTGGAGGTGCGGCTCATCGTCTCCGCCAACCGCACGGCGGACCGGACGAATGTCTTCGGGCAGTGGGTGTATGCCTATGAGCTGGCCCAGCAGGTGCCTGAGATTGTCGGCGTGAACCTGGTGTCCCCGGAGGAGAACGCCAACTCGCTGGCCTTCTATCACGATGAGATGTTCGCCCTGGGCACGCTCGACGACTTCAACGACCAGGAGGTCGGCCGCAAGCTGGTCCACGTCTCGCTGCACGCCGGGGAGCTCATCCCGGAGGTGCTCACGGCGCAGGACCAGCAGCACATGAGCTTCCACATCCGCGAGGCCGTGGAGAAGGCCCACGCGGAGCGCATCGGCCACGGCGCGGACGTGCTGGGCGAGACGGCCGGCGACGGCGCCGCGGACCTGCTGCGCGACATGCACGACGCGGGCGTGATGGTGGAGATCTGCCTCACCTCCAACCGCGTCCTGCTGGGCATGTCCGGGGAAGCGCACCCGCTCGCCGCGTATTTGAGGAACAACGTGCCGGTCGCCCTGTCGACCGACGACTCGGGCATCCTGCGGGGCGACATCACCCAGGAGTACGTCGCCGCCGCCACCGACCAGCGGCTCGAATACAAGACGCTCAAGCAGATGGCGCGGGCCAGCCTGGAGCACGCGTTCGCGGAGGGCGACAGCCTCTGGGCCCTCCGGGATGACTTCACGAAGACCGTGACGGCCTGCGCCTCCGACAAGCCGGAGCAGGCCACCCCCTCCGCGGGCTGCGAGGGCTTCCTCGCGGCCAACAAGCGCGCCGCGTTGCAATGGAAGCTGGAGGTGCAGCTGGCCGCCTTCGAGCGCGGCATCGCCCCGTGACCCGGGGGGCCACGCTCACGTGAGCGTGGCCCCCCGCCGTTACCCTCCCTGCCCTGGGTGAGGATCGGCCCCTTGCGCTTCACCTCCGCCACCGTGGAAGCCGTGCGCCACGACGAGGGCGCTTACACCAAGCGCCTGGAGGAGCGGATGGCATTCCTGGGCGACGGCCTCCCGGAGGGACACGCGTTGCACGGCGCGGCCTGCCCGACCATGTCCCGACTGGCGGAGGCCTTCGGGCGGCAAGGGGTGAGGGACGTGGCGGCCTGGGCGTGCGGCCCGAGGTGCCCCACGCGCAGGCGCGCCGCGCCTCAGCGCAGCTCCTGGGCGAACTGCTCACGATAGCGCCCCTGGAGCATCTTCAGCGCCTCCGTCATCCCCACGGCGCGGTACTGCTCCGCCAGGAGTTGCCACGCTTGCTTGTGCAAGGGCTCCAGCGCGACGACACGCTCCAGGTGGGTACGCGCCTCCTCGCGGGGACCCGACGCGGAGGCCAGCCACCCCAGGATGAAGTGCGCTTGCACAGCTTCCTCGTGCGCGGCCACGGCCTGCCGACATGCCGCTTTCGCAGGCCCCGTCCTGCCAGCGCGCAGGTGGCCTTCGCAATCCAACACGTGCAGCACCGGCGCTCGTGGAAACTCCCGCTTGAGCCAGGTGAGCCGTGCCTGCGCCTTCGTCGCCTGCCCCTTGTCGAGGGAATCCTCGACCTCCTTCGCCGCGCGGATGAACTCTCCCTCCCGCTCCACCGCGACACCGCTCACGGAGACATCCACCGGCAGCGCCTTCCAGCGGCGAGCCTGCCGGGCCCAGGTCCGCAGAGACTCGATCCGAGAGTCATTGCCCGCCTTCTGGATGGCCTGCTCCGCCCACGTGACCGAGGAGGTCTCCTTGAAGAAGGCCGCGAGGTCTCCCCAGACTTCCGGCGGTGTTCCAGGGTTCGCTTCCATCCGCTGCCGCGCCCGCACGAGCTGGCCTTGCGCCTCCAGGTGCTGCCCCTGCTGGAGGGCCAGGTTCGCGAGGTGGAACAAGGGGGCGGGCGCGGAGGGAAATTTCTCGGCGACGGCCTCGCACTTCTCCTGGGTCGCCGCCAGCTTGGGGGCGACACGCGTGTCCAGGTAGCAGGCCAGGCTTTGGACGACGAAGTCCTCCGGGTGGCGTCGCGTGAGGGGCTCCAGCTGCTGGGCGGCGACCTCCACGCGCCCCGCCTTCTCGAGCGCGATGATTTCGTCGAGCCGGCGCCGGTCCTCCGGAGGCAGGGGGGCCTGGGGCTGGTGAACGACCAGCGGCGCCTTGCCCTCGCGGACCTTCGCGAGCCATTCGACGACCGCCTCCTTCTCCGGTCCCTCCCAGTCCGGCGAGGACGTCGAGGCCAGCAGTGCACCCAGCTCGGTCGCCCAGGCCCGCGCGGCAGCGTCATCGCGACGGCCCGCCGAGGCATGGCGAAGGCTGGTCTTGAGCAACGCCAGGGTCTGCGGCGCGAAGGCCGCCTGATTCGGTGCGTAGCTCGGGAACATCATCCAATGCGAGCTGCGCACGTGGAATGCCCCCAGCGTGTGCGCCCACTCGTGGAGGAAGACGGACGTCTCCTTGTGCATCTTCCGCTCCTCGTAGAGCGTCTGCCGCTCGTCCTGGGGCAGGTGGATCAACGCCTCCATGATGGCGCGGACCTCCTCCGGGTTTCCCATCTCGCGCAGCACGCAGTGACGCCCGAACAGCCGGGCCATGCCCAACTCATGCTGCGCGGAGGAGAAGAACTTGAGCGCGGAGACGAAGCCGACCACCAGGTCCACGTCCTCGCCCGGATCCCACAGCTCCAGAGCGGTCAGTGAACCCTCCAACTCGCCCTCGACACCTCGATGCGCCCACTCGCGCGTCGACTCAAGCTCGAAGACAACGCCCAGTTGCCCCTGCGTCACCGAGCTCGCGCGCTGCAACTGGGATACGACGCTGCTTCGCCAGCGCACCACCTGCTCCCGATAGTCCGAGTCCGCATAGACCCGGACCCGAATCTTCCGGACTGGCCCCGTCGAGGGTTGCGACGAGGACTCCAACTTCGCTGGCGCGAGGGTTCGCGCCTGTTCCCGTGCGTAGTCCACGGGCCGCTTCACACACGACACGCCGAGGGCACAGCCCCACACCGCCAGCAGGGCGACACGCGCCGCCAATCCCATGACACGACCTGTGCTCATGGAGCCCTCCCATACGCGAAATGCGTCAGAATCGCACCTGCCGCCCAGCGTGAGCGCACGTCGCGTGAGAGGAAGAGCCTGACGGCGCTGCGACGATCTTGAGCAACCCAGCCTCATCCAGCCACGGCGTGCGCTCCTGGGTCGGCTCCCGCCTCGTCGCTGTGTGGCAGCCTCCGGAAGCGCCATCACGCGCCTCATCGTGCTGCCGGGCGCCGCGCATGACGGCTGGATTCAGCGGGACGGCAACCCTGCGTTCTGAGATTGGCTTCTCGCCCGACACCGGTAGCAGTTCCAGTTCCCGCCTGGGCTGTTAACGTCCCTGGACATGAGCACTCCCCGGACCGAACGGTTTGGCAGGTTCGAGCTGTTGGAGCGGATGAGCATCGGCGGCCTGTCCACGCTTCACCGGGCGCTCGACACGGAGGCCCCCGCCGGCAGCAGGCCCGTGGTCCTCAAGCGGTTGCTGCCGTCGCTCTCGGAGGACCCCGCGGTCGTCGAGGAATTCCTCGACCTCGCCTCCCTTTCGGCATGCATCCAGCACGACAACGTCGTGCGCGTCCTGGACTTCGGTGTGGCCGACGGCGAGCCCTTCCTGGTCCGGGAGTGGGTGGAGGGGCAGAGCCTGGGCAGGGTACAGTCCATGCACCGGCGGCAAGGCATGCGGACGTTGCCCGAGCCCATCGCCGTGAGCATCGGCATCGACATCTGCCAGGGATTGCAGCCTGCGCACCAGCTCGTGGGCCTGATCCATGGAGACCTCATGGCCTTGAACGTACTGATGGGCAGCGGCGGAGAGGTGAAGCTCATCGAGTTCGGCTTCAACCACTGGACGCTGCGGAAAGCGTGGCGGAAGGCGACGGCGCAGGGGGGCATTCTCCGCGGCAAGCTGATGTACTTCGCTCCCGAGCAGTTGCTGGAAGCTCCGGTGGATGGCCGTGCCGACGTGTATGTCCTGGGCGTGCTGCTCTACACGCTGCTGTGCGGAGACCTTCCCATGAATTGCGACTCCGAATATCAGATATTCAAGGATGTCCTGGAGGGCAGACTGATTCCCGCCCGGCAGCACAACCCCTCCCTGGATGCGGAGCTCGTGCGAATCCTCGAGCGCGCGCTGGCGAGGTCCGTGGACGACCGCTACCCGTCCGCCGAGGCGATGGGACAGGCGCTGACGGACTGGCTGAAAGCCCACGCGCCCGCGTTCAGCAGGGAGACGCGGAAGCAATGGCTGGCCCCGCTCCTCCCGCCCGCGACGTCCAGGTGATTGGCGGGAGCCGGGCCAGGACTCCCATTGGCGTCCAGGGAGAAGCCCTCCAGGAACGCTCGCCGGGCAGGCGCCCATGCGATTCGTCAGGGGCAGAGCGCGCGCTTCAGTGCTAGTCCATGCTCCCATGTCCGGCGACTCACCCGTCCCCACTCCCGGCGGCCTACCCACCCTGCGCTTCCCCCCCGAGCTCCCCATCTCGAGCCGGGTGGAGGACATCACCGCGGCCATCACCGCCCATCAGGTCGTCATCGTCGCGGGGGCCACCGGCTCGGGGAAGACGACGCAGCTGCCGAAGATCCTCCTCGCCATGGGGCGCGGCCGGCCGCGCCAGATCGGCGTCACCCAGCCCCGGCGTATCGCCGCGACGAGCGTGGCGGCGCGCGTGGCTCGCGAGCTCGGCACGGAGCTGGGCACGGATGTCGGCTACCAGATCCGCTTCGAGGACCGTTCGTCCCGGCAGACGGCCGTGAAGTTCATGACCGACGGCGTCCTGCTCGCGCAGATCCACAGCGACCCGCTCCTGAGCCGCTATGACACCATCGTGCTCGACGAGGCCCACGAGCGCAGCCTCACCATCGACTTCCTGCTCGGATGGCTCAAGCGCATCCTCCCCCGGCGCCCCGACCTCAAGGTGGTGGTGAGCTCGGCCACCATCGAGACCGAGCGCTTCTCCCAGTTCTTCGGGGGCGCTCCCGTCATCCAGGTGGAGGGCCGGACCTTTCCCGTGGACGTGCTCTACGAGCCGCCCCCCGAGGACGCCGAGCTCGCCGACGCCGTCGCGGATTCGGTGGCGAACGTGATCTCACTCGACCCGGACGGGGACGTCCTCGTGTTCCTCCCCGGCGAGCGGGAGATCCGCGAGGCCGAGAACGCCCTGAACGCGCGCGAGCTTCGCGGCACGGTGGTGCAGCCCCTGTATGCGCGCCTGTCGGCCGCCGAGCAGTCGCGCGTCTTCGCCACCATCCCCCAGCGCCGCGTCATCCTCGCGACCAACGTCGCGGAGACGTCGGTCACCATCCCGGGGATCGTGTACGTCGTGGACACGGGGGTGGCGCGCCTGTCGCGCTACGACCCACGCTCGGGCACCACGCGCCTGCACATCGAGCCGGTCTCCCAGGCCAGCGCCGACCAGCGCAAGGGGCGCTGCGGCCGCGTGCGCGAAGGCATCTGCGTGCGCCTCTACGACGAGGTGAGCTTCACCTCGCGGTCGCCCTTCACCGACCCGGAGATCAAGCGCACCGGGCTCGCGGGGGTCATCCTGCGGATGAAGTCCCTCGGCCTCGGTGACGTCGAGGACTTCCCCTTCCTCGACCCGCCCCAGCCGAAGGCCATCGCCGAGGGCTGGCGGGTGCTCGAGGAGCTCGGGGCCATCGAGGGCAAGGAGCGCACCCTGACGCCGCTCGGGCACCAGCTCGCGCGCTTCCCGGTGGACCCACGCATCGCGCGGATGATCCTCGCCGGCGCCGAGTACGGGTGCCTGGACGAGGTGCTCATCATCGCCGCGGCGCTCAACCTGCAGGACCCGCGCGAGCGGCCCCGGGAGCTCGCGCAGAAGGCGGATCAGCTGCACTCGCGCTTCCGTGACGAGCATTCGGACTTCACGGGGCTCCTCAAGCTGTGGGCGTTCGTGCGCGAGGCCGAGGAGCGCGGGACGTCCCATCTGCGGCGCGTGTGCCGTGACAACTTCCTGTCGTTCCTGCGGGTGCGCGAGTGGCGAGACGTCCAGCGCCAGCTCGAGGAGACCGTCCGCGAGCTGCGCCTGCCTCGCAAGGGCCGGGGCCCCCCGGCGCGCGGGGACGTGCTGCACCAGGCGCTCCTCACCGGGCTCTTGTCCCGCATCGGCCAGTGGAATCCGGAGCAGCGCTACTTCACGGGCGCGAAGCAGACGCGCTTCATGGTCCACCCCTCGTCGGCGCTCGCGAAGAAGCCCCCGGCATGGGTGATGGCGTTCGAGCTCGTGGAGACGTCCCAGCTGTTCGCGCGCACCGTGGCGAAGCTCGACCCGGAGTGGCTCGCGGCGGCGGCGCCCCACCTGCTCAAGCGCAGCTACTCCGAGCCGCACTGGTCGGAGAAGTCCGCGCGCGCCATCGTGAAGGAGAACGCGACCCTCTTCGGGCTTCAGGTCTTCAAGGAGCGCCCCGTGGCCCTGGCCCACATGGACCCCGCCCGGGCACGGCTGATGTTCCTCGATCATGCACTGGTGCGCGGCGAGTACCGCACCCGGGGGGCGTTCCAGGAGAAGAACCGCCGGGTGCTCGAGCGCGTGGCGCGCCTGCGGGACAAGGCCCGGCGCAGCGAGCTGCTCGACAGCGAGGCGCTGCTGACGTTCTTCGACCAGCGCGTCCCGGAGGACGTGACGGACGGAGCGGGCTTCGAGGCCTGGCGCCGAAAGGCCGAGGCGGCCGACCCCGACGTGCTCGTCCTCTCGATGGAGGATGCACTCTCACACGACCCGGGCCTGTCCCCGGCGCACTACCCGGATGCCATCACCCTGCACGGCGCGTCCGTGCCGGTGACGTACACCTTCGATCCCTCGGCCGAGGACGACGGCATCACCCTGAGCGTGCCGCTGCTGCTGCTCGCCCAGTTGGTCCCGGGGGAGCTCGACTGGACCATCCCCGGGTGGCAGCGGGAGAAGCTCACCGCCCTGCTCGAGCAGCTCCCCCGCGCCCAGCGCAAGCAGCTGGGGCCGGTGCCGGACCTGGTCGACCGCCTGGAGAAGGAGCTGGTGCCCTTCCGCGGACCGCTGATTCCAGCGCTCGCGCGTGCGGTGTCCCGGCTGTGTGGCGTGGACGTGCCCGAGGAGTCCTTCCGGGCGGATGCAGTGGTGCCGTACCTGCGCGTCACACTCCGGGTGCTCGACGAGCGGGGAAAGGAGATCGCGCGGAGCCGCGACGCCGACGCGCTGCTCGAGCAGCACGGGGGACATGCACGGGCGGCGCTGCGCAGCGCGGCACCGGCCTCGGACTGGGAGCGCAAGGGGCTGACCGCCTGGACCTTCGGGGAGCTGCCCCCCTTCGTCACCCGACGGGTCGGCGGGCTCGAGGTCCGCAGCTATCCCGCGCTCGTCGACCGGGGCGCTGCCGTGGACCTGGTGCTGCTCGAAACCGCTGCCGCCGCCGAAGCGGCCACGCGCGCGGGGGTCCGCCGGCTCCTGATGCTCGCCGCACGCGGACACGTGGCCGTCAGCGCCGCGCGCATGCCTCCGCCCTTCCCGTCCCTGGACGGCGCACCGCCCGCGCGCGGCCAGGCCGACGCCTTCCGGGCGCTCGTCCTCGCACGCAGCGTCGACGATGCGTTCAAGCTCACACCGGGGGCGCCGCTGCCGCGCACGAAGGCGGCCTTCGAGAAGCTGGTCCAAGAGGGCTCACCGCGCATCGAGCAGGCGGCTCGCGACTGGGCGAACGTCGTCATTGCCACCTCCGCGGAGCTCGCGGAGACGCTCGCCGCACTCAAGGCCGCATCCAAGGGGCCGAGCGGCGCGGCGGCCGTGCGGGACATCCGCTCGCAGCTCGGGCAGCTGTTCCCCGCGAAGCTCATCGAGTGGATTCCCCTCTCGCGCCTGCTGAACTACTCGCGATATCTCCGCGCGGCCCAGGCACGGCTGTCGCGTGCGGTGGCGAACCCGGCCAAGGACGCAGGGAAGGCCGCGCCCTTCACCCCCCTGTGGGAGACCTTCCTCGCCAGGAGCGCCACCGTGCGTGACCAGGAGGCGGCGCAGGAGCTGCGGTGGGCCTTCGAGGAGCTCCGCGTGGCCATCTTCGCTCCGGAGGTGACGACGCCCGTGTCGGTGACGGTGGCGAAGGTCGGCGCGGCCCTCGCGGCGCTGCGCTAGAAGCGAGTGGCGGTGCGGCCGCGACGAGAGCCCCGCGCTACTCGAGCTCCACCACCAGGCGCTCTCCATCCCGAAGAACGCGCACCGGCCGCTGCATCCCAGCTTGAAAGAGCGGCGCCTCCATGGGCCGTACGAGGCGGTCCGCCGTGGCATGGAACTCACGGTCCTCGGAATGGAGGCGAACGGTGAGCGCGAAGCGGAGGATGTCGTTGCCCCCATGGACAACCCCGGTCGGCTCCCAGCCGAGGATGCGCGCCGTCCCGCCCTCCCCCTGAGCGAGCACCTTCGCGCGCCGTACCTCGGCCCCCACTGTCCACCGAAGCAGGGCCACCAGTCCGACGACGAGCGCGACGGCAATCACGCCCACAACGATGAGCTCCGTCATGGCCGGACGCTACCACATGGCAACCGCCGCCCCCTCACGTCACCAAGGCCAACGCGTAAGTTGCTCGCGATGGTAGCCCCACGTCGAGGAGTGGCCCAGGAGCCGCACTCCAGGCCGGCGCAGGAGCATGTCACAGACTCACAGCCCGACCATGACCGCGGCCGTGATGACAGCCAGGACGAACACCGAAATCGCGGTATAGATGTAGTCGCGCTCGCGCAGGGACATGACCAGCATCAGCGCCACACGCGCGACGGGCAAGATGATGAACAGGGCCACACCGGCTTTCATCACGTCGTAGCCGCTGAGGCCCGGTGCGAGAGAACTCCAGAAGTCATGTGTCGCGCCCAGGGCCAACCCGGCGGCAATGAGCGCTGAAGCAAGCCAGGTGCCGCCCCAAAGCAGTCCGGCGATACCCTGCTCGCACCGCTCAAGGCGATGGGCTTTGCCCTTCATGTCGACCGTCCAGGGAACTGAACACCCAGGGCGCTCAGGAGCATTTCAACCGCAAGCAGGGCGAGGATCACCACGAAGGCGATGCGAATCTTCTCGGCGGGTAGCCCGAACAGCAGGCGCGCCCCGACAAGCGCTCCGACGACCGATCCAAGCGCGACAGGCCCCGCGATGCCGATGTCGATATCGCCTCTCACGAAGTATGCGCCGGCGCTCGCCGCGGCCGTCACGCCGATCATGAAGTTCGATGTGGCAGACGAGACCTTGATGGGCAGCCGCAAGGCGGTATCCATGGCAGGGATCTTGAGCACGCCAGAGCCGATGCCGAGCAGTGCCGAGATCACGCCCGCCCCGTACATCAAAGCCAGACTGAACGGCACGCGGCCAACCTGATACGGCACGTCGCGGCCCGATGCATGGTCGGGAAAGCTCGAATGCAAGCGTAGGACCGTGGCCAGACTCTTCACGTCTGGCCCGCGGGGTTCGCCCCCTTCCACCTCGCGCCGTCGCGCCAGCATCTGTTTGACGGACAGCGCCAGGATCAATGAAAACAGGCCGTACAGAAACGCATTTGAGACGACGCCGATCAGGAACACGCCCGTCAGCGCTCCGAGTGTGGTGGCCGTCTCAAGGACGATCGCAAGGCGGATATTGGTCAAGCGCCTCTTCAGGAGCGGAGCGGCGCTGCCGCACGAACAGGCAATCACCGAGACGATGCTCGCGCCGATCGCCACGTGAATATCGATGCGGAAGAACAGCGTGAGGATTGGCACGATGAAGATGCCGCTGGCCATGCCAAGCACACCGCCGAGGGCACTCGCGCCAAAGGCGGCCGCGAACAGCCATAGGACCGTCGTGGAATCCATTGACATGTATCCAGCTCACGACCGTGCGCGAGGGCGCCGGGACAAGCGCGTGTTGAACCTGATGAGGTCGCCGCGATAGTGAAGCCTTTCGTAGTCGATGGGGCGAGAACCGTCGCTATACGACGTGCGCTCGATCAGGAAGATCGGGTTGCCGGGCTCCACGCCGAGGGCCTGCGCAACGGCCGGTGTGGCCGTGATGGCTTCCAGCCGGTACTCGGCCTCAATCAGTGGCAGGTGGTATCGCTCTTCGAGCAGGGAGAAGATTGGCTCGGTTTCGAGATCGTGGGTGACGACCTTCTCCCCTATCTCGCGCGGCAGGTAGGTCTCATCGAAGGACATGGCCACGCCATCGGCGAGCCGCACGCGTTGGATGCGCATGACGAGGCAGCCGGTCGGCACTGCGAGCTGCCGTGCAACGTCCGCATCGGCTGGGACAATCTGACTCTCCAAGAGCCGGGCGGTCGGGGTGCGGCCGAGGGCCCGCATGTCCTCGACGAAGCCAGTCAGCTCGGTCAGCTCTTGGACGATCTTGGGCTGCGCGACGAAGGTGCCGATGCCGCGGCGGATCTCCACCAGGCCACGAGCGACGAGGTTCTCGATCGCTTTCCGGACGGTCGTTCGGCTGGCGCCGAACCGCTCGATCAAGCGGTCTTCCGTGGGGAGCTGGCTGTGAGGAGGGAGGACGCCAGCCGCGATTTCCGAGGCAAGCGTCGACTCGATTTTCGCGTAAAGCGGGTTGGTTTCACGTACAGTGCCCATGACGACATCACGACATCATGATGTCTCGACGTCAAGGTCCATCATGAAGCGAACGGCGCGCGCTGCACGCATGACGGGCTGCCTGTCCGGAGCCACGTGACCATGGCCCGCCTCGGCTGGGGCCCGGTCGCGGGGCTGACGGGGGCGTCGCCCGCGGCCCAGGTGGGGGCCCCAGCCGAAGCGCCGGGGGCGCTCATGTCTGGGTCGGAGCGCCACCTGCTCATGGACGAGCGTCGCCCCTGCCTCAATGTCTGCGAATCCATCGCCGGCGCTGCCGAGCCAATGGCACTCCCGTCCGATGCCAGCGTCAACCATCCAACAGGGTCATGACTTACTCGCTTCGCCTGTTTTCACCCATCTCCCACCATTCTGGCGCGCGAATGGGCGCGTCACGAGGAGCGACAAATGAAAAGACTGTTCGTGGGAATCTCGCTCGTATTGGGCGTGGGCATGGGTGCCGTGGCAGGCGCCGCGACGTCATCCGGCGACCTCGCCGCCACGATGACGTGCGGAGAGACCTGTTCCTACAACTATGGTTACTGTCTGGGTGGGTGTAATGGGAACGACATCTGCCAGCTGAACTGCGACAAAGCCTATCTCCGCTGCAAGCAAAGCTGCTGAGCCCTGATACACGAGGGCCTGGAGCGCGGCTGTCCCACCGCTGACCCTCGCCCTTGCGGCCCATCTCCAGCAGACACACGCCGGCCCCTGCCGCCCTCCCATCAGGGGCGCGGCAGGGGCGAGCGGCCAGCACGGGGACGCGGGAGGATGACTACCGCTGCGCCGCGGGGACCCGGGCGTAGATGATGGCCACGCGGGTGGCGTTGGGTCCGCCGCCGGGGTCATCCGCGGGCTGGGTGCCCACACCGACGTGCGTCAGGCGCGCATCCATCAACCAGGGCGAGCGCGGCAGCCCCAACGGATCATCGACCGCGTGCACTTCGATGACCACCGAGTCGGCGCCGGGGAGTGCCTTCAGGGCCCGCTCGTACAGCACCGGGTCGGTGACTTCACCGGGAGGCAGACTGCCCCGAGCCACCTCCGCCGCGAGCTTCGCCAGGACGGCGTTGGGCTTCAGCGCGCGAAGGGTGGCGGGCCGCAGCCTTGCCAGCAGCCGGTAGGAGAGGGCTTCGGGCGTCGCCGCGCCCTTCTTCGTGGAGTCCAGCGGACGCCGCGTCAGCACCTCCACCACGAGTGCTTCGCGCCGCCCCTCGACCTCCCGCCACGCGAGCCCCAGTCCCGCGAAGCGCATCACGGGCTCCAGGAGGTTGCGCCGGGCCTCAGCGGTGGTCTCGAGGCCGAAGTGCGCCGCGAGCGCACCAGCGCCCCAGCCCACGTTCTGTGCGCCCCACAGAGGATCCGCCTCGAGGACGTCGCACGTCGCGGACAGGTCGACGCTGCGGCGCTGCATCACGCTGGCGTCGGGTGGAAGGTAATCGCACGTGGGGTTGTCGTCAGGCAGACGGTCTCGCGCTGTGGTGCCATCCGGGGCCTCGAGGCCGAAGAACCCCTCCCGCACCATCCGCTCCGCGTAGGCCTGGGCCACTCGCTCCACGAGCACGTCGCGCTTCACCGGCACCAGCCCTTCCGCGGCGCGCAACGCATTGATGCGGGCCAGCATCACGAGGCGGGCCTCTGCCACCCCCGCGGGTTCCTCGGGGGCCGGCGCCGGCCCGCCCACCTGGACCCGAAAGACCCCGCCGACGTTGAGGTGCGGGCCGTGGCCTGCCGTCACCGTCACCGTGTGGATGCCCGGTTGGGAGAACGTCGGCTCCACGCAGAAGGACCGCGTTTCGGTGGGGGTCGGGGCGTCGCGCTGCCGCACGAAGCCGACCCCCTGGACCTCTCGGCCAGAGGGCGCCGCCCGGACCTGCAGCAGCTTCATCCGCGACACCGTTCCATCCGGACGGGAGATGTCGACGTTCGGTGCGCTCAGCGGAGGAAGCAACGCACCACACAGCCGCACGCCCTTGTCGGTCGCGGGAAGGGTCCGGGGAAAGGGTTCAAGCTGGACCCAACGGTGGGTCTTCATCACGACGAGCGCGATCTGCGAACCCGCCTGGGCCACCCCCACGCCCAGGTGCGTGCCTCCAGCCTTGCGCAGCTCCGGGTTCTCTTGAATGAGCTCGAGCGCGTGGGAGGGAACTCCCGCCAGCACCCCCACCGTGGAGACCACGACGTCGGCGCCGCCTTCCTCGCTGATGGCATCCGTTGCCGTCAGCGCGTCGGGGGCCCGGGCCATTTCGGCGCCCAGCACCCGTTCCGCCAGACGTCTTGAGGCCCGGACAAGCATCTCATCCAACACCAGCTCGGGTTGCCCTGCTGCCGCGGCCTGCGTCTGCAAGAATCGAGCAGCCCGCTGCTCCAACACCGCCGGCTCCGGCTCGGTCGCCGCCACCACGAGGAAGACAATCAGCCCACCTGGAATCATCAAGCCAGCCTAGGCAATCCATCGGCGCAATACGAGAGCAACGCCTCGCATTCTTTCGCCCCTCGGACGATTTCGCCAGCTTTCGCGGGCCGGGCCTCCTGGGCCGCGCCGCGGAAGAGTGACGATAGCGTGTGCCCCGGCGAGTGTCAGAGGAGAGGTTTAGCGTGGCCGCGCTGCCCACACTTCTTGGGGCGGCGCCCCGGGCCGGGAGATTCACCACAGGAGCCAACACCATGAAGAAGCACTTCCTTCTCGTCGCCGCGCTGGCCATTCCCTTCCTCGCGGGCGCCACCGGGCAGTCCTCTTCCGCCGAGGCGAGCCATGAGCAGCTCGTCAGCGAGGAGGAGTCTGACAACGCTCAGCGCATCCCGCCGCTGCTGTCGAACTGCTGGGACCTGGACCAGACCGCGTGCACCAGCGTGGGCTCCACCCAGAACTGCACGGACGGCATCTGGACGGACTACGTCTGCACCTGCCGCTCGTACTCGGTGTACCCCACCGGCACCAAGCGCGTTTGGGACTGCCCCGAGGTCCGCTAGGAGGCATCCCTGAACGAGGGAAGAGGCACTGCGGCCGGGGGCCGTCCTGCCCTCGGCCGCAGTGCGGCAGAGGGGGTTGCGCTCGAGCGGAGCCAACGAAGAGAAGGAAGACGATCTCCATCAGACCGGGGCGTTCGCCCCGGCCCCTGCCATAGACTCTCCGGATGCTTGCGCCTCCGCGTCCCTGGGCCGTCCCCCGCCGCGCCGCCCTCCTCGCCTGCCTGCTGCTCGCGGCGGCGTGCGGCCGGCGCGTGGAGTCCGATTCGACCGAAGCCGTGGGCTCCGCCAGCGTCAGGCACGTGAGGACCTGCCAGTGGCTGGACTGGGAGAACACCTCCTGCCGGGTGGACTCCGTGATGACGGCGGGCTCCCGGCGCATCGAGGGCGTCTATTCCACTTCGGCGAGTCCTCACGGGGAGCTGGTCCACGTGAACCTGCTGCATGGGGACAGCCTGCTCATCGATACGCGCTCGGGAGCGGTCCGCGCGACGCTGCCTGCCCAGAGCAGCGTCAAGGAGTGGTGCGGAGACGCGGAGCTCGTCCTCTCCTCGCACCCCGGCCCTACCGGTGAGAGCGGGGACTCCCACCTGGAGCACCTGTGGCTGGAACACGGCACGGAGGTCCACCGCGCCACCGTCTACCGGGGGCCGCGCCACGTGCCCCGGGTCCTCTGCGGCCCCGAGCACACGGTGGCGCTCGTCCTCTCGACCCTCCACGAGGGGCCGCCCATCGACTTGCTCCGTTGGAGCGCGGACCAGGGTCTCCAAACCGTGGAGACCTGGCCCGGAGACGTCCAGGGGGGAAGTGCCTCCGACCTCGTCCTCTCCTGGACCGGCGCGGGCCGGCCGGACTGGTGCGCACGCAGCCGCCCCTACTCCCTCGGCACGTGCGTGCCCCCCGCCCGGCCCGCTGTCCCCCACTGAGGGATCAGTACGTGCAGCTCAGGACCTGGCGGTAGGTGCCGCACTGGCCGAAGTCCGTCGTGCCCGCCGGCTGCGAGTGGTAGCAGGCGGAGACGACCGGGTCGCAGGGCGGGCTGGGCCAGACGTCGTAGGCGTCGCCGTCGGTGAGCGCCAGCTCCGTCACGCGCGCCACGAGCCGGGCGGTCTTCTGCATCGTCGGGCCGTCGTCGCCGCCAGCGCTGAAGGCGAGCGGGACCGTGTGCGGATCAATGGCCTCGTGCAGCTTCGTGTACGTCCAGTCGAGCTTGAAGTTGGGCCGGCCGTAGACGGACGGGATGCCGTCCGGCGCCGTGACGGAGAGCCAGTCGACGCGCCCGGCGGCCGTGGCGTGGCCCCGGTAGATGAGGTTGTCGTTGCCCTGGATGACGTAGCGGGGGGTGACCTCCTCGTCGATCCAGATTCCGGAGTCGCCGCGGAAGTCATAGAAGCGCGGGGCCACCACGATGCGCGCGGTGTACGCCCGCGGCGTGCCCGTGTTGGTGGTGACGCGGATGAAGAGCGGCAGCCCGGAGAGCACCGTGTTGAGCTCGTAGCCCTCGTGGAGGACGATCTCGAACCGGCGCTCGCTGATGATGTGCGCATCCCCGAAGGCGTCATCCGGGACGAAGCTGAGCACATCCGCGAGGTAGCGGTTCGCGGTCGCGCGGAGGATGAGGGCGCGCACGCCGTCGCGCTGCTCGAAGGTCCCGAGCGTCTCGAAGCTCAGGTCGTTGTCGCCGATGGCGGCGGAGATGCGGGTCGCCGTCGCCGCGGCGGTGTTGACACCCACCTCCTCCGTGGACGCAGGGAGGGTGTTGTCGACAGGGGCGTTGTCACAGGCCGCGAGCGCGGTGAAACAGGTCAAGGCAAGAGCACGTAGATGCATGGAAGGCCTCCAGGTGAGGAATTCCATGTAACACATGCCGGTGACATGCCCACGGCGGGGATTGTGGCGGTCTCGTCACGCCCGCCCCCTTCACAAGGGGCTCCAGCTCCGCGTCCTGGCTCCAACGCCTATCGGAGCGGGCGCTCAAAGCTCCAGAAGGAGAGGTCTTCGATGAGCCTGGTGAAACAGCAGGGCATCCTGAGCCCGGGTACGCACTACGACAAGGACGCGGACGTCATCATGACGGCGGCGGTCCTCGGGTGGGCGTGGAGCCGTCTCACGAACGCGGACGTGAACAAGCGGCACGTCCGGGTCGACTTCGAGGTGGAGGATGGCCACAAGCTGACCGAACAGGAGCTGCGGGAGAAGCCGGTGGACCCCACCCACACGTCCGCCATCCAGAAGCTCAACCAGGTGCTGCATGCGTCGGGGCTCAAGCCCGAGCAGAAGGTGGAGCTGGGCGCGACGCCCATCTGGACGACCGGTGGCCGCATCACCGGCGGCAGCGGCGACAAGAGCCCCAACGACCCCTACCGCTACAACCCGCCGCTGCCGGACGGCTATGCCGCCAAGCTGTTCCTGATGGCCACCAACCCGGCCACCGCGGACCGGCTGGGCTACCAGGGCCGCGGCGCCTACACGGGGTTCGTCGATGGCCGGACGGATGGGCAGACCGGCCTGATGAGCACCTTCCGGCACAACGTGCCGTTCGACGTCGCCTACGGGCGGCGGTGGCATCCCCTCGAGGCGCCGGCGGACCGGCCCTGGGGGATGATCCTCTCCGAGGCCCAGCAGGACCACGAGGACCACGACCCGGCGAAGCAGGGGCTCAAGCAGCAGGGCATGCACTTCGAGGGCCCGGCGCCCCAGCGCGGCCATGACATCTGCGCGTACACGCACGGGATGATCCAGGCCATCTACGACGTGCACTTCCACAAGCTGGTCAACGACACCAGCCCGAACAAGAAGACGCCCTACAACCCCGGCACGCCGTATGAAATCGCCGTGGGCAAGCAGACCACGAAGCTCGCCTCCTGCTTCCCGTGCAGCATCTTCATGGAGGCCACCGGGCACGCGGCCTCGTCCACGCACCTGGGCCGCGGCGAGTCCTGGAGCCCCCTCTACCCTCCCCCCAATCCCACCACCACGCAGCACAAGGCCTGGCAGGCGTGCAACGCGCAGTGGCAGGCCTACTGCAAGACCCTCCTCGATGCCGGGCTCCAGTGCCTGAAGAAGGGCGCCGCCCAGGTGAACGCGGACTGGAGCGCCAGCGTGAACGCGCTCGACGCCTTCCTCAACGGGCCGAACGGGGTGAACAAGTCGCCGGCCACCGCGGCCCAGGCCTACGCCAACCTCATCCTCGACGCCGTGACGGTCCACGACAGCGAGGTGAAGCGCATCGACCGGACCCTCAAGTAGGCACGCACATGCGGCGGTTCCCGGCGGCAGGCCGGTGACTTCCGACAGGCCTCACGGGGCAGCCGCCCCGTGGGGCTTCTTTTATTCCGAGGGGAATCACAACCTCGCCGCCGGTGCCGTCCTGGCGGCATGATCCGAACGCACATCTCAGAGGCGTGTGACGCCAGGGACCTGGCGCTGTTGGACGCGGTGCTCTTCGTCATCCAGGCGAAGGAGCCCCCCACCCCGGCGAGACAACTGGAGGCCTGGCACCGCGTGCTGGGAGACCCGGAGGTCCGCGACCCGCGGCGCGAGCTGCTCGCGGCCCGCCTGGCGCGCCGGGCCGCCGCTCCGGTGGAGGGCGACACCCTCTTCGCGTCGCTGCGCGTGCGACTGCCGGACACCCCCAACCGGCTGCTGGCCTACGGCCTGGCGCTGAAGGCCGCGACCGCGCACGGCGGACATCCGGGACCGGTGCAGCTGTCGCTGGCCCTGCTGTCCCGCGAACTGGGGCTGACGCCGGCCCAGGCGCGCGACATGCGCCTGGGCATCCTGGATGGCGTGTCCCCCGTCGCGCTGGCGGCGGAGCCCGCGCACCCGCGGCGTGCCCGCGTGCTGGAGGCGGTGCTGCTGGCGGCGGGGCTGGAGGCCCACCTGACGGAGGCGGAGACGCTGGCGCTGGACGCGTCACGGGAGGACGCGCCCCTCCTCCAGGAGCTGTCCGGCCAGTTGCTGCGCCGCATCGCCTTCGGCTCGCAGGTGGCCTCGCCGCTGGATGCGCTGTGCCGGCAGCTGACGGACCTCGCGCTCGCGCCCGCGACCCTCGCGCAGCGCTGGGACACCCTGCGGCTGGCGTCCTGCTTCTCACACGCGGTGGGCCACGACCTGGGACAGCAGCTCCTGCTCGACCTGCTGCAGGAGCTGCTGCCCCTGGGGGCCGTGGCCGCGGCCCGCGCTACCGCTCGCGAATCCGCGCGTACCTGAGGATGTGCATGGGCGGGTACAGCCCCAGCGCGTGCGCGGCTGGCATGTTCACCTCGAAGGAGAAGCGGGACAGCGTCTCCACGGGCAGCTCCGCCGGCGAGCGGTGCTCACGCAGGATCTGCGTGGCCTTGAAGCCCGCGAGTCCGCCGACGTTGTAGAAGGGCGCCACCAGGCCCATCATGCCTCCCGCCTCCAACTGCACCTCGATGGCGCAGAAGGTGGGCAGGCCCAGGCGGATCGCTTCGTCCATCAGCAGCTGGCTGTGCGGCGCGAAGAAGTTCACCGGAGGCAGGTACACCAGGTCCGGCCTCCGGGCCGCCAGCGCCTGCATCATCGCCGGCAGGCGCGCCGCGTCCGGCTTCCCGTCCTTGCCGAGCGGGTGCACCGCCACCAGCTCGATGCCGGCCTGCGCGGTGAGCTGCGTGAGCTTGTCGAACATGTTGCGCTGGGACGGCTCGGAGGGGTTGTAGGCGACGCCCAGCCGCTTGAGCGGCATGAAGGACTGCATGGCCTTGAGCTGCACGGGCAGCGAGGCCACGTGGATGGCGCCGGTGAGGTTGCGCCCGGAGCCCTCCAGCCGCGCCACCAGCCCCGAGGCGATGGGGTCCGACACCATGGCGAAGACCACGGGGATGTCGGTGATGTGCCGCGCGGGGTCCACCTCGCCCAGCCGGCCCACGAGCCCCTCCGTCACCAGCGTGCTCTGCGCGTAGATGAGGTCCGGGCGCCGCGCGCGAATCTCCTGGATGACCGCCGGCAGCCGGTTCGCGTCGCCTTCGATGTTGCGGACGGTGAACTCCACGTCCAGCCCCGCGCTGCTCAGGTAGTCCCGGAAGCCCTGGTCCGCCTCCGCGCCGGTGCGGTGGATGACCATGAAGACGCGGTACGGCGCGGCGGAGGCGTTGACCGCCCAGAGCAGCAGCAGGGCGGAGAGGAACGTCCGGGCCGTCATCGCCCCGCCTCCGTCCGGGCGGAGGCGGTCCGCCACATGCGGCCCTGCCGGTCCAGGCTGTGCCGCAGGATGTGTTCGATGACGTCCGCCTGCTGGAGGCCCGCGTCGCGCGCCGTGAACATCACCGCCGCGTGGCTGCCCAGGTTGCAGCCGATGTTGAACTCCAGGAGGAACACCTCCCCGGTGTCGCGGTGCTGGCGGAAGTCGACGCGCAGGTAGTCGAAGTCCCTCACCGCGCCGCACAACCGGAGCGTGTACGCCCGCAGGCGCTCCGACAGCGGCCCATCCGGCAGCATGCGGCGTTCGCGCCCGCCATCCAGCAGCCGCTTCTGCCGGTGGGTGACGATGCCGTGCGGCTGCGTGGAGGTCTCCTCCGCGACGCCCAGCACGAGGGGCTCCTCACCGCCCAGCACCGGCACCGTCAGGTCCACGCCGGGCACCAGCGCCTCCACCAGGCAGGCCTGGCCCAGGTCCTGGAACAGGCGCAGGCGCTCGTGCAGTCCGGCCTCCGTCTCCTGGATGCTGTCCTCGGAGATGCCCACGGACGCGGCGCCGAAGCGCGGCTTGATGATCCACGGCCCCCGGAAGTCCGGCGCGGGCGGCAGCCTCCCCTCCGCAGGGCACGTCACCCAGGGCGCCGTCGGGATGCCCAGCGAGCGCGCCATCAGCTTGGTGAGGTGCTTGTCCTCCGCCAGCGCTCGGATGTTGGGCGGCGCGCCCAGGTAGGGGACCTGCAACCATTCGCAGAACGCCGACGTGAAGACCTCCGAGTTGCGGACCGGCGCGCGGTTGAGGAGCGTGAAGACGTAGTTGGGTTCGCTGCGGATGTGGACCAGGTCCTCCAGCGAACGGCACGGCGAGCACCGCAGCCCCAGTCCGGTGAGCGTGTGGAACAGCTCGTGGTTGTAGCGCGGGAGCACGCCGTGCTCCGGGTGCGGCTCGGGCGTCGGGGCTCCGGGGTCCGGCGCGTACTGCGCGAGGAACAACACGTCCAGCTGCTCGCGCTGCGTGGGCGTGAGCTTCAACAGGCTTCCGACGGCGGCGGTCATGGGGCCTTCCTTGAGGGAGTGAGGGGGGGATGGGAGTGGAGGAAGAGGTAGGCGGCGAGGCCCGCGGTGAGCGCGAGCATCCCGACGCCGATGACGTGGGTGCTGCGCACGAAGCCGCTGGCGCCCAGCAGCGCGGCGGCGAGCAGCGGGCCGACGAGGCTGCCCACGCGTTCGATCATCCGGAAGACGGACAGGAGCGAGTCGAGGCCGAACCCGGCGCACTCCTCGGCGAAGAGCGGCGGGATGCTGGCGAGCAGCGGCGTGGCGGCCAGCGCCTGACCCAGGCCCACCAGCAGCACCGCGGCCAGGAGCGGCCACATGCCAGCCGCCGACGCGAACAGCAGCACGCCCAGCCCGGAGAGCCCACCGCCCGCGAGCATCATCCCCCGGTGCCAGCCATGGCGGTCCGCCAGCAGCGACACCACCGGCGTGGCGAACACCGTGACGATGAAGTAGCCCATCATCAGGCGGCCGATGGCGGCTTCGGTGAAGCCCATCGCATGCAGGCGCAGGGGCGTCAGGTAGAAGAGGAAGCCCGTCAGCACCAGGCGCGCCGGCATGGCCGCCAGCAGGATGAAGAGCAGCACGCGGCCGCGCTTGAGGATGCCCAGGTAGGCCGCCATCGGGCGGGCCGCGCCCTCCTCCCGCGCCCCGGAGGGCCCCAGGTCCGGCGCCAGCAGGAGCACCAGCACCATGGACAGGCCCACCAGCGCCGCGGCCACCCCGAACGTCGCCGCGTAGCCGATGCGATCCGCGAGGATGCCGCCGATGGCGGTGCCGCAGACGCTGGCGGCCGTGGACGCGCCCACGAACACGCCCATGCCCCGCGCGCCGTGGCTCTGCTTCGACGTGCGCGCCACGTGCAGGAGCGCCGCGGTGGTCACGACGCCGTAGCCGCCCGCGGTGACGACGCGCCACAGGAAGAGCTCCGTGAGGCTGGACGAAAGGCCCGTCAGGAGCAGGCCCAGGCCGGCGGGCACCATGCCCACCAGCAGCGCCACGCGGCTGCCCCGGGCGTTGAGCAGGCGCCCCGCCAGCGGCGTGCACACCACCATCGCGGTGACCCACAGCGACATGGGCAGCGCCACCATGAAGCTCTCGGGGAAGGAGGAGCCGGGCTGGTACAGGCGCTTGACGAAGAGCGGCCAGAACGAGCGCGACAGCTCCGACCCGAAGAGGAAGACGAACAGCGGCAGCCGCAGGTCGCTCGTCCCGGGCTCCTCCAGCGGCGCGGGGGCCTTCGGGTCGCCGAAGCGGAAGCGCTCGCCCAGCGCCGCCAGCGCCCGCGCCGCGGGTTCGCTCAGCCTGCCGGCCTGGAGCGTCCGGGCCGCGCGCTCGTCCAGCGTCGCGTGGCGGCGGTTGAGGCCGCGCACCAGCCTGCCCGCGGCGGCCAGCGCCCGCGTGGCCTCGTCGTGCAGCCGCACCCGGGCCTGCCGCGTGAAGTCCCCCGCGACGCCCAGCTCCAGCAGGCGCTGCAACAGCCGCAGCGGCCGGATGACCAGCAGGCCCATCAGCGCCATGAGCACCTCCACGGTGACCAGCGCCGTCACGAACAGGGTGATGAGGATGTCGGTGTGGATCTCCTGGAGCCGCTGTTCGACGTACGTCGCGTCGATGCCCAGGTGCAGCTCGCCGATGACACGCCCCCTCGACTCCACGGGGTGGACCAGGTCCAGGTCCCCGTCCAGGCGCGCCAGGCCGCGCGACTCCTCGAGCGCGTGGGCCTTGAGCACCTTGTCGAAGAAGGAGGCGGGCCTCGCCTTCAGGTCCCTGGACGCGTACAGCAGGTGGCCGTCGGGCGAGGCGAAGCCGATGTAGCGGAGCTCCTCGTGGCCCAGGGCGGCGTCGTCCAGGTAGGCATCCGCCGCGCCCAGCCGGTTCACCGGGATGCCCAGGTCCGCGGCGCGGTGGAACTGGAGCGCCACGGTCTGGGCCAGCGTCTCCGCCTTCGCGCGCAGGTCCGGCCGGAAGGACTGCTCGAAGAGACGCGAGGCCTGGAGCGACGCGGCCACCAGCGTCGCCACGATGATCAGCGTGGACAGCAGGCTCACCTTCCAGGTGCGGCCCCGGGACAGGCTTCCGTCGTTCGCGGGGCTCATGCCGGGCCCTCCAGCAAGCGCTCCGCGCGGGCGAGGGCCAGGGAGGCCTCCTGGTAGCGCGCGTCGAAGGCCTGCAGCGCCTCGTCGGCCGGGGGCTCGTGCACCGGGCCATCCATGTTCCGGAAGGCGTGCTCCATCGCCTCGAAGCGCTGCCCCAGCGGCCTGAGCAACCTCCACATCAGGGCGCAGACGAGCGCGAAGCCGACGGCCAGCGGCCCCAGCGCCTGGCGGGCGAAGGTGTGGAGGAAGGCGCTCGCGCGCGCATCCAGCGCCTTGCGGTCATAGGCGATGAGCACCAATCCCACGGGCTGGCTGAACGGGTTGAGGATGGGCGCGCCCACCAGCAGGGCTTCGCGGTCCGCATGGCTCCAGGTGCCACCGTGCGCGGCGGCGGCGGCCTCGAACCAGGCGGCCCGCTCACGGGCGGAGCCGGGCAGGTGGGTGGTGGCGTGCAGCCCGCTCTGGAACAGCACCGTGCCCCGGCGGTCGAGGATGGCGACGCCCCGGATGTCCGGGTCCATTCCGGACACGCGGGTGAGGATCTGCTGCGCGTCGCGGACGGCGGGCAGGGCCAGCCCCAGGTCGATGGCCGCCTCGGTGGAGGCCTTCGCGTCCAGGGCCAGCACGCGCAGCCGGGACTGCTGGAGCTCCCCGAGCGTCGCCTCGAACTTGGCGAAGTTGAGCAGGACGATCAGCGCGATGGAGAAGCACAGGATGGCCGCTGTCGCGGTCCCCAGCTTGAAGAACAGACTCATGGCCCCGCGCTCCCCTTCAGAAGAACCACTGGATGCGCATGAGGAGCTCGTCGTAGTGGGGCCGCCCCCCGGCGAAGACGTACCGGCTGGCGTTGAACATCCAGCGGGTGGTGGAGTTGAGGTACCAGTTGAGGCCGGCGGTCATCTCCTGGAGGCGCTCCTCGGAAGGTCCGTCGTGGTCGGGCAGGCCCTCGAAGCGCAGCCGCGCGAAGCCGTAGCGCAGCGCCAGCTCCCACGCGCCCGCGCCGTACCGGTCCGCGCCCGGATCGAAGGGCCGCTCCGGGTCCACCCCCCGCTCCTGCTTCTCCTCGCCCGTGAGCACCCACGTGCCGGACGCGTAGAAGGCCTGGGAGCGCAGGCCCGCCAGGTGCACGCGCCGGTCCTCCCGGCCCAGGTCCGCGGCGGTGAGCCAGCCCTCGCGCGAAGGGGAGAAGGCGCGGGCGTACTCCACCTTCAGCGACGTGGGCCCCTGGAAGGACACGAAGTCCGCGCCCAGGCGCCATTCAGGCGGCACGACGAACAGGCCCGTGGCGCCCGTGGAGTACGTCAGCTTGTACTGGGGCGCCGTCAGGAAGGAGAAGCCCGTGGCCAGCTTGCCGCGCGCCTCCTCCGGCAGGTTGTCGCCCAGCGCGTGGGTGGCGCTCACCGCGACGGAGACGCCCTCCGCCGGAACCACGGCGACGCGGCCCGCCAGCATCTTCCCGCGATCCTCGTCGCGCGCCTTGCTGCTCGCCTCGTTGAAGAGGCCCAGCCAGTACTCCACGCGCTTGCCGCCCCCCTCTCCGTGGAGCGCCAGGCCCTGGTCGTACCGGGGCAGCACCAGGGTGAAGAGGAGGGATTGTTCGACGAAGTCCAGGAAGGTGGAGGAGGTCTCCAGCCACTCGTAACCGAAGGGGACCTTGAGCCGGCCCGTGCGCAGCCGCAGCCAGGGCGCGGCACGCAACTCCAACCATGCGTCCTGGTAGAGGGGCGTGTCACGCAGGCCCACGTCGGTGATGAGCCGGACGTCCGCGAAGGGCGCCAGCGTGCCGGAGAGGTTCAGGCGCGCGCGGCGGACGAGGAAGGTGCTCGCGAGCCCGTCGTCGGTGGGCGTCAGCCGCAGGTCCGTCTGGAGGCCCATGCCGACGCGCAGCGTGGACCGGCCGTCGCGGCTCTGGAGCACGGTGGCGCCCGTGGGCGGCGGGGGTTCCGCGCGCGCCAGGGGCGCCAGCAGGAGCACCGGGACCAAAACAGACATCCAAAACGAGACATGCGATGAGGGCGTGGGCATGCCCACAGGACGGCGGCATGAATGTCTTTGTGAACCCTTCACACCGGAGGCAACGGGCCGTCCTGGGAGACAGGGCGCGGCGCGCATGCCGCTTCTTCACGAGTGAACCATGTCTGTCCATTCCCTCCGGCACGGGCGCGGGCTGCGCCGGGCCCGGCTTGGCGCCCTCCTCCTGGTGCTGGCCGCTTCGCTCGGCGGGGTCGTCGCCCTGGGGCTGGGCGAGGCGTGGCGCGGGGATGCCCGCCTCCAGTTCGAGCGGCTCGCGGCGCAGGGGGCGATCATCCAGGGGCCGGTGGAGATGTTCCTGCGCGTGGGCGTGGCGCTGGAGCAGTTCACCGGGTTCACCCAGCTGGCGCGCGCGCTGCGCGAGTCGGACCCCACGCTGGAGGCGGTCCGCGTCCTGGATGACCAGGGCCGCCTCCTCTTCTCCGAGCCCCCCGGCTCCGAGGCTCCACCCCCCGCGGCCCGCCGCGTGCCCCCCCTGCCCCACGAGCGCTTCGCGGTGACGGAGGATGCGCACGCCTTCCACGTGTCGCTGCCGCTGTCGGACCGCTTCGGGGAGGTGGGCCGCCTGGAGCTGGTGATGCCGCGGGAGGCGGTGTCGCAGCGGGTGCTCCAGCGCTTCCAGCCCCTCTTCACGCTGCTGGGGGGCTGCCTGCTGTTCCTGGGGGCGTTCGTGGCGGGCGCGCAACGGCTGTGGATGCGGCGGCCCCGGCGCTGGCTGGGCGCGGCGTTCAGCCTGGGCTTCGTGGGCCTGACGCTGGCCTCGTTGCTGGCGCTGGCGGACCTCTATTCCGACGGGCTGCACCAGCGCACCAGCAGCCTGGCGCATTCGCTGGCGCGGCGGCTAAACGAGGCGGCGCGGCTGGGCCTGACGCTCTCCCACCTGCGCGGCCTGGACACCCTGCTGGAGGAGTACCAGCGCACCAACGCGGACCTGGGCTCGCTGGCGCTCATCGCGGATGAACGGGTGCTCATCCAGGTGGACGCGGGCGCGGGGCGCACGGGGGACGGGCGCTTCGAGTACACCATCGACCTGGAGCTCACGGAGGGCCCGTGGAACCTCCCCGTGCGCCTGGAGGTGGGCGCCGCGAAGGGCGCGCTCCAGGCACGACTCTGGCGCGCGGCGCCCGGCTTCCTCTTCCTCTTCGCCGCCTCAGGATTGTTGGGTCTGCTGGTGCTCGGTGCCCTGGTGCCCCTGCCCCGGCGTGGCTCGGGCTCGCGCGCCTTCGAGCAGCGGACAGCGGGCCGGCTCCAGCCCCTCGCCTTCCTCGGGGGCTTGCTGGAGGGGCTCCCGTTCTCCTTCCTCCCCGTGGCCGCGGAGGCCTTCTCCCCGGGCGGTGGCGCCGCGCTGCTCGCCGTCGCCTTCCAGGGCGCGTGCGCGCTCGCGCTCGTCCCCTCCGAGCGTTACGCAAGGCGGGGCCACCTCGGGCGCTGGCTCACGGTGGCGCTGGGGGTGTCCACCGCGGCCTTCGCCTTGATGGCGTTCACCTCGGACCTGCGCGCGTGGCTGGTGCTGCGCGGGCTCTGTGGGTTCGGATTGGGGGCGCTGGCCGCCGGGACGCGGGCGTATCTGCTCGCCGCGCTTCCCCCGGGACCACCGCCCCGGCGCCTCGCGCGGCTCACCCTGGCCCGGGGGGGCGGCCTGCTCGCCGGCACGGTGCTGGGCGCGCTCGCGGCGGCCCACCTGGGCCCGTCCCCGGTGTTCCTGTTCGCGGCCCTCTGTGGCCTGGGGGCGCTCGCGTATTCGCGGCGCTGGCTGCCCCCGCTGGAGGCGCGAGACCGATCCGCCGGGCCTCGCACCTTCCGGGCCTCCCTCGCGCCTCCGCCGCCACCTCCGGGCGCGTGGAGCCCGCGCGAGCACCGCCTGGCGCTGCTGTGCATCGGGCTGCCGTCATGGCTCTCACGCGGGGGCGTGCTCGGCCTCGTGTTGCCCCTGTGGCTCGTGGGCGAGGGCCAGGACACGGACCGCGTCGGTCAGCTGCTCGCCCTCGTCGCCCTGGGCGCGCTGCTTCCCCATGCCCTGCCGGCGCGCCTCGACGGGAGCCGGAGGCTGCTTCAGGCAGGCGTGCTGGGCACCGGAGTGTCACTGCTCGCGCTCGCGAAGCTCGGCGCGATGGAGCCCGTCCGCGCACTGGCGCTCTGCCTGCTGGGAGTGTCCCTCGGGCTCATCCATGGCCCGCTCGACCACCACCTCGAGAGCCCGCCGCCGGAGGGCGCGCGGAAGCGCTCCTGGGCCTCCGTTGCGCAGCTGCTCGGCGCGCTCGGGCAGTGCGTCGGGCCGCTCCTCGTCAGCACCTTCTGGAGGCCCCCGGAGGATCCGCTCCCGGTGCTCGGAGGGTGGAGCGTCGGGGTGCTGCTGCTGGGGGCCCTTCATTCCTGGATGACCCGGGCCCGGCCCGGCCGCGAGGTGCGCCATGCATGACTGCCTCCTCCACCCGCGCGGGTGGCTGCTGGGCCTGCTGCTGCTCCTGTGTATTCCCCGGACGGGCGAGGCCCAGCCGGAGGACCTCTCCACCTGGGTGGCCCTGCCCCCAGAGACGCTTCGCGGCTGGCGGGTGGAGGCGACGTCGCAGCGGATCCGCATCTCCCACGAACAGCCCCCGACGCCCGAACTCCAGACGCGCGAGGTGCTGGTGCTGCTCACCGTGGCCCAGAGCAGCCTCAACTGGATCCTCGAGGGAATGCTGCCGGTGCTGCGCAACCCGCGCGTGCGGGTGGAGCTCACGCTCTACAAGCTGGGCACGGGCCGCGAGGAGCAGGAGCGGATGCTGGCGCTGGCGGACTCCGGCCAGTTCGACCTGATTGTCGCCATGGGCTCGGACGCGACGCGCTTTCTCTACAACCGCTTCGGCAACCAGCCCACGCCGGTGGTGGCGCTGTGCAAGGCGCCGGAGCTGTGGCTGGGCTTCGAGGAGGGCGCGTCCCAGCAGGCCAAGCCCGACAACATGGCCTTCGTCTCGCTGTCGCTCTCTCCCGACGTGCAGCTGCACTACCTCCAGGAGCTGCTGGGGCCGCTGAAGGTGCTGACGGTGGTGTACGACCGCCGCAACCAGAGCACCGTGGAGGTGGAGGCGGAGGCCATGCGGCGGATGTCCGCGCGGGACGGCTTCCAACTGCTGGAGCTGGCGGTGGACGGCAAGCGCGGCGCGGAGGAGACGCTCACCGAACAGCTGCCCCGCATGGCGCGCGCGATGCGGCAGATAGACCCCGGTGGCCGGCACAGCCTCTTCTGGGTCACCACGTCCTCCGCGGTGTACGACGAACTGGAGCGCATCGACCGGTCCTCCGAGGGCATCCCGGTGCTGGGCTCCGTGCGTGAGGCCGTGCGCGGGGGGAACGCCAGCGCGGTCATGTCCATTGGCGTGCCCTTCAAGAGCGCCGGCCAGCTGGGCGCACGGTACGTGCTGGAGGTGTTGGGCTCGCGCCGCCCGGCGTCGCGGCTGCCCATGGGGGTCATCTCCCCGCCGGACCTGGCCATCCACCTGCGGCGGGCGCGGCAGCTGGACATCAAGCTGCCCTTCCACTTCCTGGAGCAGGCCGGCTCCCTCTACGACCTGGATGGCCGGCTGGTGCGCCAGGATGGACAGCCCGCCGTGTCCACCCCGGCGGCCCCGCCATGAGCGCCGTCGTCGCGAAGCCCGCCCCGCTGGAGCTGCTCCTGGAGCTGGTGCGCGCGCTGGAGGCGGGTGACCCCTTCCACTTCCGGATGGAGCCGCAGGAGTACCTCCTGCGGAGGGCCGGGGGCAGCTACGCGCGCGCGGCGCTCGCGTGGGAGCCCGCGCTCCTGTCGGACCTCGCGGAGCTGGAGAAGCCCCACCCGGACCGCAACGTGGTGCAGCGCCTGGGAGAGCGGCTGCGCGCGTTCCTGGAAGGCGTGGGCTGGGACGCGCAAGCCAATGACATCGCCGCCGCCGTCCAGCAGGGCCGCGCGGTGCACCTCACCTTCCGCTTCGCCGCGGCGGAGCTCTTCGCGCTGCCCTGGGAGCTGCTCACGCTGGGCACCTCCGGGCGCACCGTGGCGGAGCTCCCCGGCGTCCTCATCCGCTACGAGTGGCCCGCGTCCGCGGACGTGCCCGCGCCGGGCACATCCCAGCAGGGCCGCGTCCTCTTCGCCTGGTCCGCCGCCGGAGGCCCGGTGCCGGCCCGGGCGCATCAGCAGGAGGTGAGCTCCGCCTGTCAGCAGGGCGCGTACCCGTTCGAGCCGGAGCGGGACATCCTGCCGCACGTCTCGCTGGCGTCGCTGTCGGAGGCGCTCCACCGCCCCGGTGAACCCGTGTCCGTGCTCCACCTGCTGTGCCACGGCGGCCGGCGTGGGCAGACGTATGGCCTGCTCTGGGACGCGTCGTGGGAGGGAGGCGAACCGGAGCTGGTGGACGGCGCGACCCTGCGCCAGCTGCTCATGCCGCACGCGGCGACGCTGCGGCTGGTGGTGCTGTGCGCCTGCCAGAGTGGCGCGGGCGCGACGGACAATCACCTGGGCAGCGTGGCCCAGGCGCTCCACCGCGCGGGGCTGCCTGCGGTGGTGGCCTCGCGCCTGCTGCTCTCCGTGCCGGGCTCCGTGGTGCTCACGCGCGCCCTCTACCGCGCGCTGCTGGTGACCCCCGCGTCGCTGGAGGAGGCGGTGGGGCACGCCCGGCGACAGCTGGCGCTGGACACCACCGCGTTGGACCACGTCTCGCTCCAGCTCTACGCGCGCGCGGAGCACGGCGGCGACACGCGCCCGGTGGCGCTCAGGCCCTACCGGGGACTGCTGCCCTTCCAGCAGGAGGACCGCCGCTTCTTCTTCGGCCGCGAGTCGCTCCAGCAGGAGCTGCTCCAGCGCATCCATGAGGCGGTGGAGGGAGAGCGCCCCCGCTTCCAGGTGCTGGCGGGGGTCTCCGGCAGCGGCAAGTCCTCGCTCGCCCTCGCGTCCCTGCCCCAGGAGCTCCGGGCCGCGGACTGGGAGGTCCGGCTGCTCAAGCCGGGACAGGGCGCGGCGCAGACGCTCCACGCGGTGCGCCAGGTCCCGCCGGAGCGCCGGCAGCTCTTGCTGGTGGATCCCTTCGAGGAGCTCTTCACCGCGATGGAGGCCCCTGCGCGCCGCGACCTGGCCACCGCGCTGTGGCGCCTCGCGAAGGACCCGGAGCGCCGGGTGGTCGTGCTGGCCACGCTCCAGGTGGACTACCTGGGGCGCTGCGGCGACCTGGTGGTGGACGCGGAGGGCACGCGCCTGGACGCGGCCGTGTACTCGGACGCCCACCGCCTCTTCGTCACGGAGCTGCAGGGCGATGCGCTGCGAGCCGCCATCGAGGGCCCCGCGCACAAGGTGGGGCTGCGCTTCGAGGCCGGGCTGGTGGACCGGCTCCTCCAGGAGGTGGGGCAGGAGCCCGGGTCCCTGCCCCTGCTCCAGTACGCGTTGGATCAGCTCTGGGAGGAACGCGAGGGACAACAGCTCACCCACCGCGCCTACGCGGCCCTGGGCGGCGTGGCGGGGGCGCTGAAGCGGGCGGCGAACGGGCTCTATGAAGCGTTGCCCCGGAGCGCCCAGGGGCAGGCGCGCCGGCTGCTGGTGGAGCTGGTGGACTTCCAGGGCGGGCCCTCGCATGGGAGGCGCCGGCGGGTGCGCACGCAGCAGCTGCGCCCCACCCTTCCGGAGCCCCGCGCCGACTTCGACCGGGTGCTGGGCGCCCTCGGCACCGCGCGACTGCTGACCCGGGAGGCGGACCCGTCGGGCGTGGAGTGGTTGCAGCTGTCGCACGAGTCGCTGCTGCGCACCTGGCCGGAGCTGGCGGAGTGGGCCCGCGCGGACCGGGAGCGCCTCCAGCACTTCCGCGAGCTGGAGGCCTGGGCCCAGGCCTGGCTCGCGCACCGGAGCGCTCCCGACGGCGGCGCGCCCTACCTCCTGTCCGGAAGCCGGCTGGGCTACGCGCAGGACATCCTGCGGCGCTACAGCGAGGAGCCGGGCGAGGACGTCCTGCAGCTGCTGGACGCCAGCGAGGCCGCCGCCGAGGCCCAGGACGCGTCGGCGCGTCAGCGCCTGGTGCGGATGCTGGTGTCCGCGCTGGTGGTGGCGGGGGTGATGGCGGCCCTCGCATGGAACGCGCGCCAGCTGGAGGCCCGGGCCTGGCGGGAGCGGCAGGAGGCGCAGCGCCACGCCTGGCGCGCCCGGGACCTGGTGCTGCTGGACGTCGCCCGGAAGCTGCGGCGAGACAATCCCACGCTGGCGCTGCTCATGCTGCGCGAGGTCCAGGAGCCCGGCCGCCTCCGGGGCTGGGCCCAGGACGTGTCCGCGGTCCTCCAGGAGCCGTTGAGCCGCGCGGTGCTGCGCGGCCACACCCAGGCCGTGGTCCATGTGGAGGTCAGCCCGGACGGGCAGCGCGTGGTGACCGCGTCGAAGGACGGCACCGCGCGGCTGTGGCGGGCCGACGGCGAGGGAGCGCCCGTGGTGCTCACGGGCCACGCGGGCCCCGTCTACCACGCCACCTTCAGCCCGGCGGGAGGACAGCGCGTGCTCACCTCCTCGCACGACGGCACGGCGCGGCTGTGGAGCTCGGCCGACGGCGCGCTCCTGCACACGTTCCGGCATCGCGGCGTCGTGCAGTGGGGCGCCTTCAGCCCGGACGGCCGGTACGTGGCCACGGCCTCGCGCGACGGCCTGGCGCGGCTGTGGACCGTGGACGGCACCGGCGAGCCGCGCGAGGTGCGGCACCGGGGCGCCGTGCAGACCGTGGCCTTCAGCCCGGATGGGCGGTGGCTGCTGACGGCCTCGCTGGACGGCACCGCGCGCCTGGTTCCCGTGGAGGGGACGGAAGCCCCGCGCGAGCTGCCCCACCCCGCGCCGGTCGCCTCCGCCACGTTCGACCCGGAAGGCACCCACGTGCTGACCGTGGCCCGGGACGGCGTCGCGCGTGTCTGGCCCGTCAACGGCGCCACCGCCCCCGTGGCGCTGAGGGGCCATCAGGGCGAGCTGACCACCGCGCGCTTCAGCCCGGACGGGCAGTGGGTGGTGACCGCGTCGGCGGACACCACCGCGCGCGTCTTCCGGGCCGACGGGCGGGGCGAGCCCCGCGTGCTGCGCGGCCACCAGGGCGCCGTGCGTCTGGCCACCTTCGGGGGACCGCTGGGCGAGTGGATCCTCACCGTCTCCTCGGACACCACGGCGCGGCTGTGGTCCGCGCGGGAGGACACGCCGCCCCGGCTGCTGCTCGGCCACCGGTCCACGTTGCTGTGGGGCGGCTTCGGTCCGGACGGCAAGCAGGCCGTCACCGCCTCCGTCGACGCCACCGCGAGGGTGTGGCGTCTGGACGCGCCCCAGGACTCACTCCCGCTCCAGGCGTCCGGGGGCTTCCTCTGGTCCGTGGCCTTCAGCCCGGACGGCGCGCAGGTGGCCACGGCATCACAGGACGGGGCGGTGCGCCTCTGGTCGGAGGACGGCCGGGTCACACACGTCCTGCGGGGCCACGCGCGGGACGTGCGCTCCGTGGTGTTCAGCCCGGATGGCCGGTGGCTGCTGACGGCCTCGCTGGATGGCACCGCGCGCCTGTGGCCCACGGACGGAAGCACCGCGGGCCGGCGCGTGCTGGCATCCCAGCGCGAGCCCTTCTTCGGCGCCGCCTTCAGCCCCGACGGGCAGCGCGTGGCGCTCGCCTCCAGCCCGCGCGCCACCCGCATCGTGAGCGTGGATGGGACGCGGCCGCCCGTCGCGCTGGAGGGCCACGGCGACCTGGTCCGCTCCGTGGCCTTCAGCCCGGACGGCCAGCGCCTCATCACCGCGTCCCAGGATGGCACCGCCCGCATCTGGAGCGCGGAGGGGCGGCTCACCGCCACGCTCTACAGCCATGACGACTGGGTCCTCTCCGCCGCCTTCCACCCGAAGGATCCCACCCAGGTGCTCACGTCCTCGCAGGACGGCACGGCGCGCCTCTGGACCGTGGAGCACGGCCGCGTGCGAGGGGTGCGCGCGCTCCTGCGCCACGACGCGCCGGTGCCCTGGGCCGCCTGGAGCCCGGATGGCGCCCGCGTCGTCACCGCGTGCGCGGACGGCCGTGTCCGCGTCTGGCTCGCGGACGCGCCGGACGCGCCGTACCTCGTCCTCGCCGCGCATGAGGGCGAGGTGACCTCGGCGGCGTTCAGCCCCCGCGCGGAGGAGCCCCGGCTCGTCACCGGCTCCACGGACGGCAGCGCCCGGGTGTGGCGTCCGCGCGAGCCGCTTCCCATCGAGCGGCTCCAGGAGAAGCTCCAGGCGACCAGCTCCGCGTGCCTGACGCCCGGCGAACGGCGCGGCCACCTGGGCGACCTGCCCGCGAAGGCGCTGGAGGCCAGCGCCGCGTGTGAGCAGCACCATGGACGCCCACCGCTCCCGGACGAGCCCTGAACCCCACAGCCGGCCTCACAACGCCCGGACACCCGGCGTCTTCCAGACACCCACGGCCCGGCCGCCGCCGGCGCCAACACCCCGGGAGTCCGCCCGATGGCATTCTTCGGCTTTGGTTCCAAGTCCCCCAAGTCCTCCAAACCCTCGCAGTCCGACGCCTCCTCCGAGCCCGCCGGGCCCGCCGAGCCGAAAGGCGAGAGCTTCCAGGCTCTGACGCTGGAGCAGCTGCGTTCGCTCCTCCCCCGGCTGCCCAGGGCGCGCGCGCAAGAGGTGCTGCCGCACCTGAACGACGCCATGTCCGAGGCGGGCATCAACACCCCGCGCCGCCAGGCCGCGTTCCTGGCGCAGCTGGCGCACGAGAGCGCCGAGTTCCGCTACTTCGAGGAGCTGGCGTCCGGCCGCGCCTACGAGCGGCGCAAGGACCTGGGCAACGTCAAGCCGGGCGACGGCATGCGCTACAAGGGCCGGGGGCCCATCCAGATCACCGGCCGCGCCAACTACCGCGCCGCGGGCAAGGCACTGGAGCTGGACCTGGAGGAGAACCCCGCGCGCGCGGCCGACCTGGACGTGGGCTTCCGCACCGCCGCCTGGTTCTGGAACAGCCGCGACCTCAACAAGCACGCCGACAAGGGCGAGTTCGACGCCATCACCCGGCGCATCAACGGCGGCTACAACGGCAAGGCCTCGCGCGACACCTACTACCAGCGCGCGCTGCGGCTGCTGGACAAGAAGTGACGCGCCCCCCGGCGGGCTCCATGCCGCCCCTGAAACACGAAGAGCCCGCGGCCTGCACAAGGCCGCGGGCTCCGGGGTCGTCCGGGCATCTACTTGCGCTTGGACGGACGCGGCGCGGGCTCGGCCGGCGCCTCCTCCGCGGGGGCGCTGTTGTCGGCGGACTCGGTGGCCTCGGTGGCCTCGGCGGCGCCGCCCGCCAGGTGCTTGCCTCCAGGGCGGAACAGCATGCGCACCGTGAGCTTGCTGGAGTCCTTCTCGTTGAGATCATGCAGGCGCGAGTGGTCCTTCCTGGCTCCGCCGCCGAAGAGGGAGAACCAGCGCTTGGGCTGCGGCTTGTCCTCGGGAATGTCGCTGTCCTGCTCCGTCATCTCGAACTCGAAGCTCGCGGAGACCTCCAGCTCCACCACGGAGAAGGAATAGTGCTTGCGGGCCGTCTCCTCCGCGATGTCCAGCGAGGACTGGACGGCCAGGATGAGGTCGTGGATGAGGACTTGCGCGTGGTCAGGCGTGGGGTTGGGCTTTGCCATGGGATGGGATGGGAGGAAGAAGGGTGGATGGCGGACCGCCACCGCCGGTGCTCCACAACGAAGCACCGGCGGCGACGGGGGTGTCTTGCTTCAGCGTGTTCCAGTCAGACCGACGACTGGCTTCAGGCACCGCCGCCGGTGGCGCCACCCTGGGCCGCGAGCACCGCCGCGGGCTTGATGGTGCACTTCACGGTGAGCCCCATGTGCTCCTTGTAGTCGAGCGTGAGCTTCTCCTTGATGCTCATGCGCCAGATGTTGAGGGAAACGTCCGTCTCGCTCTTGATCTCGAAGTCGCTCGTGAGGTTCACCTCGAAGTAGTACTCGGCGATCGTCATCGGGTCCATGCCCGAGGACATGAGGCGCTGCGCGGTGCGGGCGGCACCCGCGAACGCGATGATGTACGTGGACAGCTGTGCGGCTGACTGCATGGGCGTGCTCCTGGGGTTGGGTTGACGGCGACATGCCGGGCACTGCGTCCACAGGACGTCACGCGCCGTTTGTGTGTGAATGCCAACGCCAGACATCCATGGCTCACACGGCCGTCCTCCGCCGCGTCCTGCCCTCACACGCCCGACTTCCCGGGCGCGTGGCGCCAGGAGCCATCCCCAAGATGAGCACGCAGAACGTAGAACTGTTGTTGTCCCACGCCGATTCACACGAGCCGGTGGCCCCCGAGGGTCTGCCCGCCGACGCCGCGACACGGGCCCCGCTCGACGACGACGCGCGGGGGCGCGAGGAGAGCCACCTGTGGGACGATGGCGAGGACCCCAACTCCCTGCCCGCGCAGCGCTGGGGGCTGGTGGCGCCGGAGGGGCCGGAAGGTGACCGGCTGCTCGCGCTGATCGACCCCCTGCGCCGCCACCGGCAGGGACAGCAGGATGGCCACCCGGTGCGCGTGTACCGGGTGGGCCCGGAGCTGGCCGCGGAGGGGCGGAACCTGGAGGACTTCACCCGCTGGGTGCGCGTCGTGCTGGACGACGAAGCGGTGCCCGTGGAGGACCGGCCCCGCTACCTGCTCTTCCTGGGGGACTTCCACCAGGTGCCCTTCGAGCTGCAGCAGGCCGCGGCCCACGACGCCTACGTGGGGCGGCTGGCCTTCCGGCGCGACGAGGACTACGCGGCCTACGTGGACAAGGTGCTGCGCTGGGAGAACGCGCCGTCCGCGCAGCGTCAGCCCCGCTCGCTCTTCTTCACCGTCCACGACGGCACCGCCGCGACGCGGACGGGCTATCAGTCGCTGGTGGCCCCGGCCATCGCGTCAGCGCGGCAGGCGCGGGAGCTGGGCCGCTTTCCCGCGCGGGACGTGCTGGAGCTGGGCGCGCCGGGAGAACCCGGCGCCAACGCGCTCCTGGAGCAGGCCGCGCTCCAGGAACCCACCCTGCTCTTCTCCATGAGCCATGGCCTGGGCAGCCCCCGCGCGGGCTGGCGGAGCACCGACGCGAAGCTCGCGCTCCAGGGAGCGCTCAACCTGGGCGAGGGCCAGCACCTGGATGGCGCGGCGCTGGCCCAACGGCCGTTCCTGCCCGGCGGCATCTGGTTCCTCTTCGCGTGCTTCGGCGCGGGCACGCCGTCGCGCAGCGCCTTCCATCATTGGTTGAAGCAGTTGCAGGCGGGAGGCCAGTTCAGCGGGAGGCTGGACTCGCTCACCGCGGCGCTGCCCCGGCCCGGGGAGCGCCCCTTCGTCGCCGCGCTGCCGCAGTCCGCGCTGGCCAACCCCCAGGGGCCATTGGCGGTCATCGGCCACGTGGACCTGGCGTGGACGTATGGCTTCCAGGACCGCGACCACCGCCAGGGCAAGGTGTCCCGCTTCCTGGAGCCGCTCCAGCAACTGGCGCGGGGGCGGCGTGTGGGCCTGGGACTGAGCTGGCTGCTGCGCGGGGGCCACCAGGCCAACCTGGAGCTGACCACGCTGTATGACCAGGAGGAGGCGGCCCGGAGCGCCGGGAAGGCCTCCTCCGTGGATCCGCTGCGGCGCTCGCACCTGTGGATGCTCCGCCAGGACCTGGGCGGCTACGTGCTCCTGGGCGACCCCGCCGTGCGTCTGCCATTGGCCTCGCGCTGACGGTCGGGAACAACAAGACCCCGGGCGGCGCCAGGGCCACCCGGGGTTCGAGTCTGACGACGCCAGAGGCTCAGGCGGAGCGGTGCCCGCCGCGCTCCACCCCCTGCAGCGTGAGGTTGCGCAGGGTGTCGTCGGCCAGCTCGAACAGGTGGGCCTGCGCCTTGAGCAGCTGCTCGCGAGCCAGCTGCTCCAGCGCGTAGAACGGCGCCAGGGTCTCCAGCGCCTTGCGCCCCCACTCCTCGTGCTGCGAGCGCAGCGGCCTCACGGCGGCATCCCCCTCCACGAACTGCCGGGAGTATTCGAGCGCGGAGCGCTGGACGGCGACGGCCTGGTGCAGCAGGCCCCGCCCCAGGTCCATCAAGTGGGCATACGGATCGACTCTCTTCGCTTCGGTCATGGCATGGCTCCTTCGGGTTGCGACAGGTGGACGCTGCTAGAGGCGGTGGACGACGGCGCCCCCTTCGGCCGGCGCCTGGGCCTCGTCACTGAACGCCTGGGGGCCGCTCGCCACGGACTGCGTCCACGGTGAGCTCGCCAGGGCGCGCGCCATGTCGCGGTAGCCGTCCGCGCGGCGCTCCGCGATGGAGGCGCGGGAGAACTCCGCGTCGCTGCTGGAGATCTGGTGCGCGCCGCGCTGGTACGTCAGGTGGATGATGTCCAGCCTGGGCGCGGGCTTCGCCAGGGGCTCGTCGCTGAACGCGAGCGGCGAGGACGCGGACATGTGTCGCGTCACCTGGGTCGAGGTCCGGCGCAGGTTCCACACGGTCGCGAACTGGTCCACCTGCTGCGACGCGCGGCCCGCGAACTGGATGGACTTCATGCGCCAGCTCGCCTCGTCCAGGTTCTGCGGCAGCGGGGCGCGCGCCTCGAACAGGTCGATCATGAAGACGAGCGAGTGCCGCTGGGGCGGGTCATCCAGGATGGCGTTGAGCGGCGTATTGGTGACGCAGCCGCCGTCCCAGTACAGCTCCCCGTCGATGACGCTGGGCGGGAAGGCGGGCGGCAGCGCGCCGCTGGCGAGCACGTGCTCCGGCCCCAGGGCGCAGCGCGTGTTGTCGAAGAACACCAGGTGGCCGTCGCTCACGCGGGTGGCGCCCAGGCTCAGCCGCGTCGCGCGAGAGTTGATGTAGTCGAAGTCCACCAGCCGCCGCAGCGTCGAGCGCATGGGCCGGGTGGTGTAGAAGCTCAGCGCCTCCGGCGAGCCCGGCGGCGCGAACAGCGGGGACAGCGCGCGGGGCGCGTAGAAGCCGGGCTGACCGAAGAGCAGGCTGGTCAGGTGGCTGCCCAGGTTGAAGAGCTGGCGCAGGCGCCCCTTGAGGAGCGAGCCCCACTCACTGCCCGGCCAGGACACCTCGCGCCAGAACGCCTCCAGCCGCTCGAGCCGCTGCTCCGGGCGGTTGCCCGCGACCAGCGCGGCGGTGAAGGCGCCAATGGAGATGCCGGAGACCCAGTCCGGACGCAGGCCGGCCTCCTCCAGGGCCTGATAGGCCCCCACGTGATAGGCGCCCAGCGCCCCGCCGCCTTGAAAGACGACGATGACCTGCGGGCGCTCCTGGGGTGCTTGCGGCTGTGTCATGGCTGTCCTCTCGCGGGTGCTGCGGTGGAGTGCCGCCCCGGAGGCGCGGGAGCTGATGGATCCCAATCCACCCTTCCCAGATCCCCCGCTCCCCCGAGGCAGCGCTCCAGGGACGTCCGCGCCCGCGCGCTTGTGAATCCACGCCAGGCCGCTCGGGTCGCGCCATTCACACCCGGCGGGCGTCCGCGTCCTTCTGGCGCAGCTCTCAACCCCGGAGACAGACATGAGTGGACGCGTGGCAGTGGTGACAGGAGGAACGCGCGGCATTGGGGCCGCGAGCGCCGACGCCCTGCGGCAGCAGGGATACCGCGTGGCGGTCACCTACAATGCGAATGAGCAGGCGGCGCAGAGCTTCACGGGGCGCACCGGCATCCCGGCGTTCCGCTTCGACGCCGCCAACACCGCGCAGTGCGCCGTGGGCGTGAAGAAGATCGTCGACACGCTGGGCCCCATCGAGGTGCTGGTGAACAACGCCGGCATCACCCGGGACGCCATGCTGCACAAGATGACGCCCGAGCAGTGGAACGAGGTCATCCAGACGAACCTCACCTCGTGCTTCAACCTGTGCAACGTGGTGGTGGGCCCGATGCGCGAGCGGGGCTTCGGCCGCATCATCAACATCGGCTCCATCAACGGGCAGACGGGCCAGCTGGGCCAGACGGCCTACGCGGCGGCCAAGGCCGGCATGCACGGCTTCACCCTGGCGCTGGCGCGTGAGGGCGCCGCCCGCGGCGTCACCGCCAACCTCATCGCGCCGGGCTACATCGACACGGACATGATGCGCACGGTGCCTCCGGACGAGCTGGCGCGCATTCGCGTGCGCATCCCCGTGGGCCGCCTGGGGCACTCCGACGAGATCGCCCGCGCCGTGACGTTCCTCGCCTCCGACAAGGCCGGCTTCATCACCGGCTCCACGCTCACCATCAACGGTGGGCAGCACATGTACTGAAGGAGCCCGCGGATGGACGCATCCCTGGAGCCCATGCGGCGCGCCTTCCTGGAAGTCCTCCTCCGGCTGGCGATGGATCCCCAGCGGATGCTCGCGGCGGGAGTCGACCTGTGGGGACGCTCCCTGCGCGGGGGCGTCCCCCCGGAGTCCCCCCCTCCCGCGCCGGACCGCCGCTTCCGGGCCCCGGCGTGGAGCGAGCAGCCCTTCTTCGACGGCCTGCGCCGCGCGTACCTCACCGGCGCGGGCTGGCTGGAGGACCTGGTGGCCCAGGCGCCGGGCGTGGACCGGCACACGGCGCACCAGGCCCGCTTCTACGCGCGCCAGCTCACCGACGCGCTGTCTCCGTCCAACTTCCCCGCGCTCAACCCGGAGGTGCTCCGCGCCGCGCGCGAGTCCCACGGCCTGAGCCTGCTCAAGGGACTGGAGGCGCTGTGCGAGGACCTGGCGCGGGGCCAGGGCCAACTGGCGACGCGCATGACGGACCGGCGGACGTTCCGGCTGGGGGAGAACCTGGCCACCACGCCGGGCGACGTGGTCCATGAAGAGCGCCTGTTCCAGCTCATCCAGTACCGGCCCACCACGCCCACCGTCCACCGCCAGCCGCTGCTGGTGGTACCGCCGTGGATCAACAAGTTCTACATCCTGGACCTGCGCCCGGAGAACTCGTTCGTCCGCTGGGCGGTGGAGCGCGGGTACACGGTGTTCCTCATCTCCTGGGTGAACCCCGACGAGACGCACGCGGACGTGGAGTGGGAGGACTACCTCGTGCACGGGCTGCTCGCCGCGCTCAAGGCCGTCACCCGCGCCACCGGCGAGGAGCGGGTCTCCGCGCTGGGCTACTGCATTGGAGGGACGCTGCTGGCGTCGGGGCTCGCGTGGCTCGCCGCCCGGGCTGACGCACGCGTCGCCAGCGCGACGCTGCTCACCACGCAGGTGGACTTCAGCGAACCGGGGGATCTGGGGGCCTTCATCGACGCGCCGCGGTTGGAGCGGCTGGAGGCCCACATGCGCGAGCGCGGCTATCTGGAGGGGCTGGAGATGATGACCACCTTCAACCTGCTCCGGGCGAGGGACCTGGTCTGGCCCTTCGTGGTGAACAACTACCTGCTCGGTCGGGAGCCGGCCCCGAGCGATTTCCTCGCGTGGAGCACCGACCCCACGCGCATGCCCGCGCGCGCGCACGCGACGTACCTGCGGGAGCTGTACCTGCACAACCGCCTGGTCCAGCCAGGCGCGCTATCGCTCGCGGGCGTCCCCCTGGACCTGGGCCGCGTGAAGACGCCCCTCTACGTGCAAGCCTGCCGGGAGGACCACATCGCGCCCTTCCGCTCGGTGTATCGGGGAGCGAGGCACTACCGGGGACCCGTGCGGTTCGTGCTCGCGGGCTCGGGCCATGTCGCCGGCGTCATCAACCCGCCGTCCGCGAACAGGTATCGTCATTGGATCCCGAGGCCCCATGGGGGTGCGTCATCCGGGAACGCAACCGCGTCCTCCGAAAACGCGACTGGGATTGCGTCATCGGGAAACGCACTCGCGTCGCTCGGGAACGCAATTGGGATTACGCCTGATGACAAAACGAATGCGTTTGCGTTGGGATCGGACGCGCCAGCGTCATTCGCGGACGCGGATGGGATTGCATCGCTTCCGGACGCGGACGCGTGGCTCCAGGACGCGGTGGAGCGCCCGGGCTCATGGTGGACGGACTGGGACGGTTGGCAGTCCGCGCGCTCGGGCGGACGCGTCCCGGCTCGCGTCCCCGGCGAGAGAGGGCTGCGAATCATTGAAGCGGCGCCGGGGCGCTACGTGCGCTCGCGCAGCCTCCCGGAATGAGGAGCGTGAGCCGTGTTCCGTCGGCCTGCCTGGACGGAGCACGGGCTTGCGCTCAGCGGGGGCACGGCTCTTGCGACAGGGTGGTCCGAAGGATGCCGTACGCGAGCTGGATGCGCTTTCTCACGTTGCAGTGGGTCAACCGGAGCTGTTCCGCGATGTCGGCATAGGACATGTCCTGGAGGTAGCGCATCACCAGGGGCCCCCTCAAATTGGCGGGCAGCGCCTGGATGCATTCGTGGACCGCCGCGGCGCTCTCGCTCTGGAGCAGGCCCGCGTCGGGCAGCAGCTCCGGGGACTGCGGCTCCGCGGACTCCAGGCCTTCCATCCGCTCCTCGGCGTCGCCCCAGCGCTGGCGCTCGCGGTGGATGTCCATACATACGTTGTGGAGGATGCGTCCCAGCCAGGCCCTCGGGTTGAGGATCTTCCCGGGCGACACGTATTTCTGATGGGCCCGGAGCATCGCGGTGTCCACCGCGTCCTCCGCGTCAGCCACATTCCCTCCCATCAGCCGCAGCGCGTGCTGGAACAATGGTTCCCTGTACTGCGCCCACACATTCCAGAAAGAGGGATTGGTGTTTTCTTTCACGGTTTCCAGTGCTCCAAAAGTGCATCTGGAAACGGTGCAGCGAGATGTCTGTGAATAAGCCTTGAACCATCCCCGAAACGACTTGCGGGAAAATCCGCTGGAAATCACAAACCGTAGCGTCCGGCGTCTTCCCGGCGTTCCCCCCGAACGCATGGCGGAGCCAATGAGCGCGCGACAGGAAGCAGAGCCGGACAGCCTTGAGGAAGAGAGCCCGCTGAAGGAGCACCTCGCACTCCAGTGGAGCAGGCAGGCGGGCGCGAGCTTCCCGAAGTTGCGGGTGGGGCACCTGGAGGGCGACGAGCGCGGCGTCTTCGCCAAGGTGCCCATCGCGCCAGGAGAGGAGGTGCTGCGGGTGCCGCGCGCGTGCCTGGTGACGCTGGAGGTCGCCAGAGCGTCGGACATCGGCCGGCTCATCGACGCGCACGCGCCCGGCACGAGCGAGGAGTGCTACCTGGCGGCGTTCCTGCTCCAGGAGCAGGAGCGGGAGGACTCGGCCTGGAAGCCGTACCTGGACGTGCTGCCCCGGTCCTTCCCGCACCTGCCGCTGTTCTTCGACGCGCAGGAGCTGTCGCTGCTCCAGGGCTCCTCCGCGCTGCGCGAGGTGGCGCGGTGGAGGGAGCTGCTGCTCGCGCGCTACGTCGCGCTGGCGGAGCGGGTGCCGGGCTTCGCGCGCTTCACGCCCGAAGCGTATCTCTGGGCACAGCACGTGTTGATCAGCCGCACCTTCGGCCTGACGGTGGCGGGCACGCTCACGCGGTGCTTCGTGCCGGTGGCGGACATGCTCAACCACCGCGCCTCGCCGCGCCTGGCGTGGGGCAACACGGAGGAGGGAGACGCCTTCGTGCTGGTGGCGCGCGAGCCGGTGGCCGCGGGCGAGGAGCTGCACATCAGCTATGGCGTCAAGCCGAGCTGCCGGTTCCTCCTGAGCTACGGCTTCGTGCCGGAGGACAACCCGGACGACACGCTGGTGCTCTACCTGGGCGTGCCCGAGGACGCGGTGGAGGCGGAGGGAAAGCGGGAGCTGCTCGCGCTGGCGACTCCGGCGTCGCGGCGCCGCTTCGAGGTGCCGCTGCACTCCGGGCACTCCTCCACCGTGGCGATGTTCTCCTTCCTGCGCGTGGCGTGCGCGAACGCGCGGGAGCTGACCCGGCTCACCGAGGAGGCCCGCGAGGAGCAGGGCCTGGGCGAAGTGGCACCGCTGAGCGCGGAGACGGAGGAGCGCGTCTTCCGATCCCTCCACGACGCGTGCGAGGCGCGGCTCGCGGGCTTCGGGACCACGCTGGAGGAGGACGAGCGGTTGCTTCGGGAGGCGGACCTGTCGCGCAACGCGCGCAACTGCCTGCTCTTGCGACGCGGAGAGAAGCGGCTGCTGCACGCCTACGCGGGCCTCGCGCGCGCCTCCCTCTCCGCGCTGAGCCCCACCCCGCCCGCGGGCGGATGAACCGGCTTCATTCGCGGACCTCAGGACGACAGGACATGACCATGGACAAGAAGATCATCGCGGTGGTGGGAGCAACAGGCGACGAGGGAGGCAGCCTCGTGCGCGCCATCCTCGCGGACACGCGGGGCGGCTTCACGGTGCGCGCGCTCACGCGCCAGCCGGGCTCGGAGCTGGCGCGCCGGCTGGCGAAGCTGGGCGCGGAGGTCGTCGCGGCGGACGTGAGCGACGCGAAGAGCCTGAAGGCCGCGTTCACCGGAGCGCACGGCGCCTTCTGCGTCACCAGCTACTGGGAGCGGCCCGACCCGGAGCGCGAGCTGGCACAGGCTCGGACGCTGGCGCACGCCGCGAAGGAGGCGGGGGTGGCGCACGTCATCTGGTCCACCCAGGAGGACACCCGGCACCTCATCCCTCCGGAAGACACGCGGATGCCCATGCTCAAGGGGCACTACCGCGTGCCGCAGTTCGACGTGAAGGGCGCGAGCGACGCGTTCTTCAGCGGCCTGGACCTGCCCGTGACGTTCGTGCGCACCTCGTTCTCGTGGGAGAACCTGCTGTCGTTCGGATTGGGAGGAAAGCGCAACGCCGACGGGGCGCTCGACTTCGTGCTGCCCACGGAGGACCGGAAGCTGCCTGGCATCGCCACGGAGGACGTGGGCGGCTGCGTCCACGGCATCTTCCAGCGCGGGCCGGAGGCGTGGGCGGGCCGGACGGTGGGGCTGGCCAGTGAACACCTGACGGGCCAGGAGATCGCCCGGACGCTGAAGCTGGTGTTGGGACAGGAGGTGGTCTTCCACTCCATGGAGCCGGAGGTCTACCGGACGTTCAACTTCCCCGGCGCGCCGGAGTTCGCGAACATGTTCCAGTTCATGCGGGACTTCTCGCCGGAGTACTGCGCCGCCAGGGACCCCGAGCTCACCCGCGAGCTCAATCCCCAGGTGCTGTCGCTGGCCGGCTGGCTCGAACGCAACAAGGCCCGCTTCGTGCGCACGGCGTGACGCCCTTCCATGGCGAGCGGCGGGCCCTGCCTCCCAGTCCGCGGAGGCAGGGCGTCTCTCCGGCCGCGCCGGAGCTCAGACCGTGATTTCGCGGCCTCCCCCGCCCACCCCAGGGGGAGGCGGCGGAGGCCCCTTGTCCCAGCCATCCTTCCAGAAGAGTCCCATCGCGCCCTGGCAGCTGAGGAAGAACAGCGCGGGGGTGACGATCCTCTTGGGCAGGTACTTCACGAGCTCCTTGCCGATGACCCAGCTGAAGGCCGAGCCACCGATCAGCTGCCCCACCTGCTGCTTTCCCCAGTCGAGGGTGTTCTGCTGAGCCTCGGGAGGCAGCGCGTTCCAGAGGGTCGTGACGAGCGACGGATCGACGTTCAGCCCCGCGGCGTACTGGAAGCCGGCCCTCAGCGCCCGGGCCGTGAGCAGGTTGTGGTACTGGATCACCTGCTGCTGCTGGGGCCCCTGCAGGCCCAGCTGCCCGAGGGTGCGGAGCCCACCGACAACCAGCTGGGGAGGCTTGCTCGCGAGGCCGTAGTAGAGGCCCCAGAAGAAGGGGTACTGCTTCTGCTTTTCGTCACCGTTCACGGTCACCACTCCTTGGATGTGGGAGTCATCTCCCACGAAGAAGACGGTGGAGCCGCTCGCGAGTGAAGCTCAGGGCTCGCGGAAGCCGCCGCGCACCCACGCGTTGGCGATGTCCCGGGTGAACTTGAAGTTCACCGGCACGCGATGCTTCGCGACGGTCGCGCCCGCGTCGTCGACGGCCGAGAGCAGCGCGTGGGGTTCGTACTCATCGGCCACCATCTCCAGCCGGACCTCGTACCACCGGCCCTCCCAGGCGATGGACAGCTTCCGCGTCATGGCCTGCTCGCGCTGTCGCGCGGAGCGATCCAGGACCTCCGAGGCCGTCTTCACGAAGGTCGCGAACGCCGTCGCATCGAAGGGCTTGGGATTCTTCTTGTCGCGCCCCATCACCCACGGACTGACGAGGACGGGCTCGGAGAGCCCCTGCTTGCGGATCTCCACGGCCCAGCCATCGTCCTCCTCGTTCTTGATGACCCTGGCGGACCAGCCGTTCTTCCGCCAGAACGTGGGCTCCATCACTTCGGGTTCGGCGGGCGAGTGCTCGTTGCTCATGGGGATGCCTCTTACCCCCAGGTCCCTCGCGAAGTCCCCCTCCACGAACCGGAGCGGAGGTCATTCGCCCAGGAACTCCACGAGCGCTCGAGCGAGCGCCTTGGGGCCCACGGCGTGCGCCTGTTCCTTCTGGGTACAGTGAAGGTCCCCAACGTGGCGCTTCACCGAGAAGGACTTGCGGTTCGGGTGAAGCGTCCCGCCGTCCGGGACAAGGGTTCGGGACTTCACGTTGAGGCCGCGCCCCGCCGCCAGAAGCTTCCCTCACGTTAGGCTTGCCTCATGGCAAGCCACCGCGTCTATCTAATCCCCGGCTTCTTTGGCTTTACGCAGATGGGTGACAAGGAAACGGAGCGCATCGCCTACTTCCAGAACGTCCCCGAGTTGCTCCAGCAGCGGTTCAAGGAACGCGGCATCGATGCGCAGGTGCATGCCGTGCCTTCCTCCCCCACCGCCGGGCTGGCGGTGCGGGCCCGCGACGTGTTCCGCGAGATGGCTCGGACCGCGAACGAGGACAATGCGCAGCTCCACCTCGTGGGGCACTCCACGGGCGGACTGGATGCACGGAGTGTCGTCTCGCCGCGCATGGCCCAGGAGGCCCCGGACTTCGTCAGGCGCGTGCGCTCCGTCGTGAGCATCGCCACCCCCCACTATGGCACCCCGCTGGCCACCTACTTCCACCAGGGCCACGTGGGGAAGACGCTGCTGCGCTATCTGTGGCTCCTCACCTTCTTCACCCTGCACCGCAAGGTCATGCCCTTGCGGAGCGCCGTGCTCCAGGCGTGCTACTGGCTCGTCCTGAGGAGCGAACAAGCGAAGCTTCCGCCCAACATCTTCAATCAGGTCTTCCGGCTGACGGCGGACCTCTCCGAGAACGAGCGCGAAGAGCTCCTCCGGTTCTTCGGCCAGGTGGGCGAGAGCCAGGCGCTGATCCATGACCTGATGCCGGCCAGCGTGCAGGCCTTCAACGCGCTCACCGCGGACCGCGGAGGCGTGCGCTACGGCTGCGTCGTCACCGGCGCGCCGCCGCCCAGGCCGGCCCTCCACCTGCTGCCGACCACGGACTCGCTCCTCTACGGAATCTTCTCCTTCCTGTACGAGAAGAGCGCGCCCCTGTCCCGACAGCTCCAGACGCCCGAGCCCACGGGGGTCCAGTCCCAGGCCCTCCAGGCGGTCCTCGGCAGGAACTTCGAGTCCCGGAGCGACGGCATCGTCCCCAGCCGCTCCCAGGTCTGGGGACAGGTCGTCCACGTCGCGGCCGCGGACCACCTGGACGTCACCGGCCACTTCGACCAGCCCCCGGATTACATCAGCTGGCTGAAGTCGGGCTCCCGCTTCCAGGAACCGCAGTTCCAGACGCTGTGGGATCGGATCATCGACTTCACGGTGGGCGGCGCAGCGACTGTTCACCCAGGCACGTCAGCGGGGGAACGCGTGTCCGCGCACGGGTGACGTCCGCGCCGTCCCGGCGGACATCATCCCCTCCGCCGGAGCAGGTCGGCACGCATCGCCTCCACGTCGTCCTTGGCCTCCTTCAGGCCTACGCCGTGAAGGTCGCGGTAGAGCTTGATGGCCTGGATGAGGTTGTTGTCCCAGATGGCCTGCTCGATGGCGGCGTTCGCCTCTGCATCGGACAGAGCCTGACGACTGGGAAGGGCCGTGGAGGCCCGGCCATCCCGCATCGCGTCCACCGCGTCCTTGGCCTCCTTCAGGCCTACGCCGTGGAGGGCGCGGTAGAGCTTGATGGCGTCAATCGTCTGCCCGGCCTGGATCAACTCCGCGAGGCGCTCCTGCCCCTTCTCCGGAGACAGCGCGGTGGGCGGCTCCGCGGGCTGCTCATGCCTGGAGGAGCGCCACCAGGAGCCCACGAGGGCTCCCACGACCACCGCGATCACCAACAACACGAGGAATGACGGAGACATCCCACGAGCATACACCGGCCCCGGCCCCCTCGACGTGTCAGGGCAGGAAGGGCTCCGCGACGCGGGTCAGATGGGCGCCCCCTGCGGTTCGCTCGACTCTTCCTGATGCCGCTCCGGGGGGGCCATGAACTCGGGGCCCACGGGGTCACGCACGGACTCATTCACCACCGAGTCCATGTACATCAGGGCCTCGCCGTCGAGACTCCAGCCCATCACGTCCCGCAGCGGAGCCAGCTCGCCGGGGTGACGGGCGCCCCACAGCGCGACCGTGACGCCGGGCTGATCCAACACCCAGCGGATCGCGAGCGGGAGCATGCCCTTGTCGTAGCGCTCGCGCGCGAACTGCGTGAGCCGCTGGACCGCCTGCAGGTACTGCGCGTAGCGCGGAGGCTGGAACTTCGGGTCGGTCTTTCGCAGGTCGTCTCCTTCGAAGCGGGTGCTCTCGTTCATGCCTCCGGTCAGGAGCCCACGGCAGAGCGCACCGTAGGTCAGCGTGGACAGGCCATTCGCACGACACCAGGGGATGATGTCCGCCAGCGCCTGCCGCTCGAAGAGGTTGAGCGGGGGCTGCGCGGCGGCGAGCGGTGCCACACGGCGGAACCGCTCCATCGCCTCGATGGAATAGTTGGAGACGCCAATCGCGCGGATCCTTCCAGCGCGCTGAAGGTCGAGCAGCGCCTGCGCGGTCTCCTCGTACGGCGTGGCGAAGTCCGGCCAGTGGACCTGGTAGAGGTCGATGTAGTCGGTGCGCAGACGCGTGAGCGAGATCTCGATCTCCTCGAAGAGCCGCCGCCGTGACGAGTTGCGGATGACGCCCTCCCCGCGCTGCTCCAGGCCCACCTTGGTCGCCACGACGACCCGCTCACGCCCTCCCCGCTCGGCGATCGCCCGGCCCACGACCTCCTCCGAGTGTCCGAAGCCGTAGGCCGGCGCGGTGTCGATGAGCGTGACGCCCATGTCGAGCGCCGCGTGGATGGTCCGCACCGACTCATCGTCGTCGGTGCCTCCCCACTGTGTCCCGCCCATGGCCCAGGTCCCCAGGCCCACCCGGCTGACAGGGGTCGAAACGCCGGGAATCGATGCGTACTCCATGGCTCACCTCCGTGACACTTCGGTGTGCACCGCCTCCCCGCGAATCAAGCTGTCGTCCGGCATGGGCAGGGAGCCACCTCCCCCTCTTCAGCGCGCGCAGGAGTGGCACGGCCGCACGGTGTGGCTGGCCGGCCACCGCGCTCCACCTTGAGGGCGTGCACATCTGAAAGACGTACCCGTCATTGCGAGAGGTGCGGCATGCGAGCGGTGGCTGTCTTTCCAGGGACGCGTGAGGTCCGCCTCATCGAACGGCCGGAGCCCCCGCCCGTGAAGGGCTCCCAGGTGCTCCTGAAGGTCCTCGAGGTGGGCATCTGCGGCACGGACCGGGAGATTGGCGCCTTCGAGTACGGGACGCCGCCTCCAGGCTCCGACCACCTCGTCATCGGGCACGAGGCCCTGGCCGAGGTGACGGAGACGGGCCCGGACGTCACCCTGGTCCGAAAGGGGGACCTCGTCGTCCCCACCGTCCGCAGGCCCTGCCCCCATGCCCGCTGTCATCCCTGTCGCGCGGAACGTCAGGACTTCTGCATCACGGGGGACTTCCGGGAGCGAGGCATCAAGGAGGCACACGGCTTCCTCCAGGAGTGGGTGGTGGAGGACGAGGAGCACCTGGTCGTGGTGCCCCGCAAGCTCTCCGATGTGGCGGTCCTGACGGAGCCGCTCACCGTCGCGGCCAAGGCCGCGGAGCAGGCACAGGCCGTTCAGCAGCGGCTTCCCTGGGAGCGTCAACGCGTGCGCGCCCTGGCGCTCGGCGCGGGGCCGGTGGGGCTCCTGGGCGCCATGAGCATGGTGGTGAACCACTTCGACACCTTCGTCTACTCGCTGGAGTCCGCGACGAGCGAACGCGCGGACCTCGTCCGCTCCCTCGGTGCCACCTACGTCTCCGGGAAGGACGTGCCGCTCGGGGAGCTGGGGCAGAAGCGCGGCACCTTCGACATCATCTATGAAGCGGTGGGCGTGTCGAAGGTCGCGTTCGCGGCGCTTGAAGCGCTGGGCCCGAACGGGCTCTTCATCTTCACCGGCATCCCGGCTCACGGCCGCCCGAACCCCATCGATACCGACACCCTCATGCGCAACATCGTGCTGCGGAACCAGCTGCTCCTCGGGACCGTGAACGCGAGCCGGAGTGCCTACGCGCTGGCGCTCCGGGAGCTCGAGCAGGGGATGTTCCTGTTCCCTCAGAGCCTGCGCTCCCTCATCACCCACCGGACGCCCATCCAGGAGGCGCCCGCGCTGATCACGCGACACAGCGGCATCAAGCAAGTGGTTCAGCTGACGTCGGGCCGGCGAGACTGAGGCTCCCTCCTCCGGCCGGGCAGTCTGCGGCGCGGCGTTGCGTGGGACGGTGGCACATCCCAACTTCCGGGCATGTCCTCCCCCCTCGAGCACTACGGTCTCATCGGCGACCAGACGACCATCGCACTGGTGTCCCGCAGCGGGTCCATCGACTGGATGTGCCTGCCGCGCATCGACTCCGATGCCTGCTTCGCCAGGCTGCTCGGGACCAAGGAGCACGGCTACTGGAGCCTCCGGCCCTCGGCGCCGGTCCGGTCCGTCCAGCAGCGCTACCGGCCGGAGACGCTGGTGTTGGAGCGGGAGATCACCTGCGATGCCGGCAAGGCGCGCGTCATCGACTTCATGCCTCCGGGAGAGGTCGAGCACGACATCATCCGCATCGTCGAGGGACTCGAAGGGGAGGTCCCGATGCATGCGGACCTCCGCGTGCGCTTCGCCTACGGCAAGCTGACGCCGTGGATCCAATGCGAAGGCCGCCACGCCACCCTGACCTCGGGTCCGGACGCGCTCTCCTACAGCAGCTCGGTCCCCTTCACACCGGACTGGGACGCGGCGCGCCTGGAAGCGGACTTCGTCATCCGCGCAGGCGAGCGGCTCCCCTTCTCCCTGACGTTCTATGAGTCGCACCGGCCCGCGCCGGGGCACTCCATCGATGCGGAGCGGGACCTGGTGCGGACCGAGCGGCACTGGCGCGAATGGGCCAGCCGCTGCCGGTACGAGGGGCCCTATCGCGACGCCGTGGTGCGCTCGCTCATCACCCTGAAGGCGCTCACCTACGAGCCGACCGGCGGCATCGTCGCGGCGCCCACCACGTCGCTCCCCGAGGAGCTCGGCGGGGTCCGCAACTGGGACTACCGCTACTGCTGGCTTCGCGATGCGTCCCTCACGATCGAAGCGCTGATGCGGGGAGGCTACCTCGACGAGGCGCGCGCCTGGCGCGACTGGCTGCTGCGGGCCGTGGCCGGCGCCCCGGCCCAGGCGCAGATCATGTACGGCGTCGCCGGCGAGCACCGCCTCACCGAGGTCGCGCTGCCCTGGCTCCCCGGCTACGAGGAGTCGAGGCCGGTGCGCATCGGGAATGCCGCGTACGATCAGTTCCAGCTCGACATCTACGGCGAGACGCTGAACGCCATGTATGAGGCGCGCGTGTACGGGATGCCGGAGGAGGGCTCGCTCCCCTGGGACATGCTGAGGGTGCTCGTCGACTTCATGGAGACGCGCTGGCAGCGCCCGGACGAGGGCATCTGGGAAATCCGCAGCAAGCAACACCTCCACTTCACGCACTCGAAGCTGATGGCGTGGGTGGCGGTGGATCGAGGCGTCCGCTTCATCGAGGAGTTCGGCGCCAACGCGCCGGAGAAGCTGAGGCAGCGCCTGAACCGCTGGCGCGCGCTGCGCGAGGAGATCCGCGCCGACATCCTGTCGCGCGCCTTCAATCCACGCCTGAACGCCTTCACGCAGTCCTACGGCTCGGACGCGCTCGACGCGAGCGTGCTCCTGATGCCTCACATGGGCTTCCTGCCCGCGGATGACCCGCGCATGCAGGGCACCGTCGCCGCCATCGAGATGGGCCTCACCTGGGATGGGTTCGTGGAGCGCTACTCGACGGAGACGGGCGTGGACGGGCTGGCGGGCAACGAGGCCACGTTCCTCATCTGCAGCTTCTGGCTCGTGGACAACTACATCATGGCGGGCCGACTCGAAGAGGCGGAGGCGCTGTTCCAGCGCCTCATCTCCGTCCGGAACGACCTGGGCCTGCTGGCCGAGGAGTACCACCCCGGGCTGCGCCGCCAGCTCGGCAACTTCCCGCAGGCGTTCTCCCACGTCGGCCTCATCAACAGCGCCGTGCTGCTCGAGGCGAAGCGGGCAGGACGCGACGTGTCGTTCGCCGCCAGGGTCGCCGCGAGCCTGCATTAGGCGCGCAAAAGAGCGGTGCGCGGGCAGGACCGCACCCGCGCGCCTCGGCGTGTCAGCGCGTCAGGGGCACTTGCTGACCATCAGCTCCCCGCCATCGTTCGTGGCATTGATGCGGAAGCTGAACACGTAATTGCCGGCCTCCGGGATGGCGATGGAGGACTCCTTGCCGGGGCCCGCGGCGCGCGACATCGGCTGCTCCGAGGCAATCACCACCGGGGCCGCGTCCAACACCGCGAGCTCCGTCGACCAGTCCGCGCTGGCGAACTTGAAGGTATAGGCGGTGACGTCCGGCTCGTTGACCACCACCTGGTAGATGTTGTCGCCCTTGTAGGCGAAGCGGCGGCTGGCGGGCGTCGCACCGAAGTTGTCCCCACCGACATAGCTCCCCCGGATGAAGAGCTCCTTGCCGAGAGGACCGGCCCCGTCGACCGTCGGAGCGTCGCAACGGGCCAGCGGTCCCTGGCCGGAGAGCCCGCCTCCCGGGCCGGTCTGCGGTCCGTCGGCGGTGGGCGAGGCGATGACGAAGAACCGGCCCTCGTACGGCCTCAGCGCAATCACATACTGGCCATCCGAGAGGGCCACATCGGTGCCTCCCAGCAGGGCGACGAGGGCGCCCGCGCTGCCAATGGCCGTCCCGGCCACGGTGATGACCGCGGGAGTCGCCTTCGCGTTCAACACATACAAGACGTGGTCGGTGCCCGTGTCCTTGCGGTCGACGTAGACGCTGTCATCCGAGTAGATGTGCGTCCGGCTGCCATTCGCCAGCGCCGGGTGGGCATCGCGCAGCGCCATCAGGGAAGCGACGTAGTGCTTCAGGTCCGCCTGCGCGGGCGTCAGCACCGTGGCGGGCGCCCCCACCGTGGTCGGAATCCCTTCCACGATAGCGGAGGTCCGGGACACATGGTCGTCGCAGACGCCCCGGACGGCACAGGTCGCGTTGTCCTCCTTGGCCGCGAAGCCTGGCAGTTCCTGTCCGACCTCGTCGCCGTAGTAGAGGGTGATGGGGCCGCTGTAGTCGGCCATGAAGCTGAAGGCGGCCTTGTGCCGCGCCCACCAGGCGCCGTCCTGGGGCTCCGCCAGGCCTCCTCGCTGGAGGAGATCGCCGAAGCGGACCAGGTCGTGGTTCGTCAGCATCAGGTTGGGCATCGCGTGGGCTGGATACGCCAGCTGGTTCTGATACCCGGCCTGGAGGTTGCTCGCCGCGCGGTTCCCCGTGCCGGACTCCTCGACGGCCAGGGTCTGCACCAGGCTGTAGCGCATCGGGAAGTCGAACGCGGACAGCAGCGCGGGGCTCGCGGCGGTGCCAAAGCCGTGGCTGGCGATGTCCGCCGGCCCGCTCCAGATCTCCGCCACCATGTATCCCAGCGGATGGACCGTCTGCCCGGCCGCGTTCGTGTAGCTCACGTCCGCCGCGGCACCGGCGACGGCGGTCCGCAGGTCGTCCCAGTACTGGACCGGAACCTGAGCGGCCTGATCCACGCGCCAGCCGTCGATCTTGTATTCGGTCACCCAGTGCGTGGCGACCTCCTTGAAGAAGTCGAGGTCGTCCGGATACACGGCCGCCCGCCCGGTGCCGCCCTGCTGCCCCGTGGTGGAGAGCGTGCGGCCCTGCGGCGAGGCGTAATCACTGGCATTGACCTTGAAGTGGCCGAACACGCCGTCCAGGAAGACATACATCCCGCGGGCATGGGCGCGCTCCACCAGCTCCTTCAGCTTGGCGTTGGTGCCGAACTTCGGATCGACGTTGAAGTAGTCCGAGGCGAAATAGCCCGTGGCATCGAGCCGGCTGGCCCAGTCGTCCTGGCCGCTCACGGGCACGCTCGTGAAGATGGGGGTCAGCCAGAGGGCGTTGACGCCCGTCGACTGGATGGCGTCGAGGCTGTTGATGATGCCTTGCAGGTCGCCCTTGTGATGGCTGGTGCCGTAGCCGGTGTTGTAATCCGCGGTGCTGTCGCCGTCGACGAAGGCCTCGACCATCACCTGGTAGAGGCGGAGGTTGCACTCGGGTTCGCCGTTGCCCTTGAAGCAGGCCAGGCGGCTGTCGGTCCGTGTCGCGGCGACGGTGACGCTCGCGGTGTACGGCGCGCCTGCATCCATCCCCGCGTCCACGCCGCCATCGCCCGTGCCAGCGTCGACACCCGCATCCACCACGCCTGCATCCACACCCCCATCCGCCGGGGGCGGCGGCTGGGTTCCTCCATCGCCTCCACCGCCCTCGCCCTGGCAGGCGGCCAGGACACCCGCCATGGCCAGCGTGAGCAGGGACTTCCGCCAATGCATGCCAGCGCTCCTTCGGGGTCGATGCCCCATGAGAATCCACGGGGCAGCATACCGTCGGCGGGGCGAGCTCCATTCCTCCAAGTCCAGCCGGGCATGCCGCGGGGGCGAGTACACGACACACCGGTGGAATCGTGGCCCCCGGCGTGATGGACGCGTCACCGCGCCGGTGTCAGCACGCGGGAGCCATCCAGGGGATTGGACCAGCGCTCATGTCCGAGCGCCCCATCGCCGCCACGCCCACGAGCACGCCGGATACGTCGGGCTCCAGTGGTTCCGGTCGCCCGGCGTATCCGCGTCGGGTGCATGAGGTGGCTAGCGGCGGGGCTTCGCGATGAGCGCGTTCGCCGCCTCCGGCCTGGCGTGGCACTCCAGCAGCGCGCGGAGGATGAGCGGAGCGACGATGGTGGCGTCCGATTCGATGACGAACATCGGCGTCGTTTCGGTCAGCTTGTCCCAGGTGATCTTCTCGTTGGGCGTGGCGCCCGAGTACGAGCCGTAGGACGTCGTCGAATCGCTGATCTGGCAGAAGTAGGCCCACGGCTTCACCGGCTTCTGCAGGTCGTACTTCGTGGACGGGACCACGCAGATGGGGAAGTCGCCGGCGATGCCGCCGCCAATCTGGAAGAAGCCGACGCCCTGCCCCGCGGAGAGCTCCGCGTAGCGATCGTAGAAGTCAGCCATGTATTCGATGCCGGACTTGGCGATGCTCGCGTTGCATTCGCCTGTCTTCACGTAGGACGCGAAGATGTTGCCGAACGTCGAGTCCTCGTAGCCGGGGACGACGATGGGCAGCCGGCGCTTCGCCGCCTCCAGCAGCCAGCAGTCCTCGGGGTTGCCCTCGTACGCGGACGGCTCCAGCGCCAGGACGATGTCGTAGAAGTACTCGTGCCAGAAGCGCCGCTCGCCCCGCTCGGAGGCGCCCTTCCACATCGGGACGACGATCTTCTCCACCGCGCGGAACGCCTCGTCCTCGGGGATGCTCGTGTCGGTGACCCGCCGCATCCGCTGCTCCAGGATGCGCGTGTCGTCCTGCTTGGTGAAGTAGCGGTACTCCGGGAAGTCCTTGTAGGAGTCATGCGCGACGAGCCGGAAGAGCGACTCCTCCAGGTTCGCGCCCGTCACCGACAGGCCGTGGATGAGCCCCGCGCGGATGGCGGGGGCCAGGGTGATGCCCAGCTGCGCGGACGACATCGCGCCCGCGACGCTCCAGAACATCCGGCCTCCGCTGGAGACGTGCTGCCAGTACGACAGCAGCGCGTCGCGCGTGGCGCGGGCGTTGAAGTTCTTGTAGTTCGACAGGACGAACTCGAGCAGGGGGAGCTCGGACGTGCTCATGGGGTGCCTCCGGCGACAACGTGGTTGAAGCTCGGGAGGCAACGGTTGAGCAAAGCCACCCGAGGACACCCCTACGGTCACGACGAGACGTCGCGCCGCCATCGGGAGTGTCGGGTGGCTGCGGCGCCAATACCACGGCGGGCAGCCTCGTGGCTATGACAGCAGCTCGATGTAGCCCTCCGTCCCATGAACGCGGATCCGCTGTCCGTCGCGGATGCGCCGGGTCGCCTGCTCCACGCCCACGACGGCCGGCAGGCCGTACTCCCGCGCGATCACCGCACCGTGGGTCATGAGGCCACCGACCTCCGTCACCAGGCCCTTGATCGCGACGAACAGCGGCGTCCAGCTGGGATCCGTGTAGGCGGTGACCAGGATGTCGCCCGCTTCGAGGTCCGCGTCCGCCATGTCCAGGATGACGCGCGCCCGCCCCTCGATGAGCCCCCCGGAGACCGCCAGACCGACCAGCGCGCCGGCCGGCAGGTCGTCGCGCCGGTAGGCCCCGTTGATGGCCTCTCCATCCGACGTGAGCACCCGGGGCGGCGTGAGCGCCTGGTATGACCGGAACGTGTCCTTGCGCTGGCGGATGAGCGCGTCATCCACCCGGTTCGTGCGCACGACCTCGTGGAGCTCCTGGAGCGTGAGGAAGAAGCTGTCCTCCTTCTCGCGCAGCACGTGGGCCTGCACGAGCCGCTCGGCCTCTCCCAGCAGGGCCTGCTTGTAGATGAAGTAACGGTTGATGATTCCGTACTTCGGATACTCCCGGTACCCGATGAAGGTCCGGACGCGGTCGATCATCCGCTTCGTCTCTTCGGCCTTCGCCCCGCCCTCCGGCAAGGCCCGAAGGCGCTCCAGCACCTCCTGTTCCTTCTTCCAGGCCGCCTGACGCCCCTGCTCGAAGCGCCGCGCGCCAGCGCCCGGCTCGAAGCCCTGGATGTTGCCGAGGAGGATGGGCACGAGCGTGGCGGGACGCTCGCTCCAACGCGTCTTCGTGATGTCAATCTCCCCCACACAGCGCATGCCGTACTTGTCGAGGTAGCCCTGGAAGGCGTCTCGCGCTTCCTGCCCGCCCGGGAGCCGGGACAACGCGTCCAGGAGGTCTCCGTCGAAGCCGTCGGCATCGACCTGCCGCAGGAAAGCCACCACCTCCGGATGCGGGCGGACCACGTCCGCGACATCCAGGAGCGCGAGCCCCATCTCCGATGTGACGTTGTTGGGAGCGGACTGCGTGAGCGTGTCGGCCGCGTTCTTCTCGCCCAGCCACGCGCGCAGCTTCTCGTTGAGCCACCAGGTGGCATCGATCGCCGCCATGATCGCTTGATGGCTCTTCGGTTCGAGCAACAGCCGCTTCAGCTCCTGGATGTCCTCCTGGATGAAGTCGAACAGCGCCGAGCCGGTCTTCGTCTGGATGTCGCGCTTCAAGGCGGCGAGGGACGCCTGGGTGCGTGCGATCAGTGCGTCGACGATGGCCGGATCGGCCTCGATTGGAGAAGACCCGGCACCCGCCGGGAGCCGGCCAGGGCTCGCGTCCGGGAGCGGCCGGATGAAATCGCCACGGTTGAGCAGGATCTGAAGCGCGTCCCGGAACAGCGGATCGGATTTCTCCATCATCTCCAGCAGGCCCGCGCGGATCGCAGGTGAAGCCAGGGCCTGGGTGACGTCGACGAACAACCTCCCGCCGGCCTCGTACATCGGCCGCAAGGCCGTCAGCTGGAACAGGGAGAGTCCCAGGGGCTTCATGGCGTCAGTCATCATCTGCTGATGACCCACGGAGAGGTAGACGTGGTTCTCCCCGTCGCCAGCCGCGGGAATGGGGAACAGCGTGGTGATGGGCCGGCTCTGGACGAACTGGAAGCCGTCGTCGGTCAGACACCATTCGATGTCCTGGGGCCGGCCGAAGTGCGCTTCGATCCGCCGGCCCAGCTCCACGAGCCGCACGACCTGCGCATCCGTCAGCGCGGGCTGCTGCTGCCGCTCGGGCGCGATCGCCTCTTCGCGCGTCCCCCCTCCCGGCAAGGCATGGATGGCCCGATGCTTGGTGGCGATGGTCCTGTCGATGAGCTCGCCATCCCGCACCTTGTAGATGTCCGCGTTCACCAGACCGGAGACCAGTGTCTCTCCGAGCCCGAAGCTGGCCTCCACGGAGGCAATCTTCCGATTCGAGGTGACAGGGTCGGCCGTGAACAGGATGCCGGACGCCTGCGGGAAGGCCATCCGCTGCACGACCACCGCCATGCGGACCTTCCGGTGGTCGAAGCCGTTCCGCAGGCGATAGGTCACGGCCCGCTCGGTGAAGAGCGAAGCCCAGCACCGGCGGACGTGCTGGAGGATCGCCGCGGCCCCCACGACGTTCAGGTATGTGTCCTGCTGGCCCGCGAAGGAGGCCGTCGGCAGGTCCTCCGCCGTCGCACTCGAACGCACGGCGTAGGCGGCCTGCGCACCCGATTGAGCAAGCGCGTCGGTGATCGCCGCCGCCAGCTCGTCCGGGATGGCCGTCTCTTCGAGGGTGCGGCGGACCTCGGCGCTGAGCGCGCGGAGCTGCTCCCGGTCCGCTGGCTTCAGGCGCGACAGTGGATCGAGCAGCGCGTCGATCGACGGCGCTTCCGCCAGGATTCGCTGGAAGGCGTCCGTCGTCACGCAGAAGCCGGGCGGCACGGGGATGCCTTCGAGCCTCGAAAGCGCCCCCAGATGCGCGCCCTTGCCGCCAACGACCGCGACCTGCGTCGGGTCGATCTCGTGGAACCCCAACACGTAGCAGCGCATGCGCATACCTCCCACTCGGGCAAGGGCGGCACTCCACTCCTGCCCCCCGGAGTGAAGCGCAGCGAAGGCCCCGCCACCCATGCAAGGTTTGCCGGGCATGCGCAAGCCTTGCCGTGTCGATGCGAGCCAACATGCAAGCCTTGCGGGACATGGACGCCCACGGAGCCCGGTGACAGGGCGAGCGCCCTGCTTCGGGGTTGGCACCCGGGTTGCTCAAGGGAATGCGTGCCCGCCCATCCTCAAGACGGGTCAGACAATGAGGCTGCCCTTGAGAACCCGAGTCCTCCTATTGCTCGCAGCGTTGTTCTTCATTCACGTCCCGCTCGCCGCCCACGCCGACGAGCTCGACTCCCCGATGTGCGGCACTCCACCGAGGTGGTGGTGGAACAAGAACGGCCTCTTCCAGAAGGTCGATATCCGCAACTGGAACATCCAGCAGGTCGGCCGCGGGTTCCAGATCAGCTTCGACGCCGTGAACATCACGGACAGCATCATCGACACGGGGCCGGTGTTCACGTTGTCCCACGCGGCCGTGGACCCGGCCGGATACCGGGATCCCTCGTCGCTCACCCTCCCTGATGATCCCACCGCGATCCTGGGCACGGAGACGCTCACCCAGGGCCGGCTCCCGTCCCTGCGGCCCGGCCAGTCCGTCACCATCCGCGCGGAGGCGGAGGCCAGCGCCTTCCGGGAGGGGGCGAACCACATCCTGACGATCGCCTTCCTTGATCACGAGCAGGTGCGCCTCGTGTCGGCCCCCGAGCCGACGCCCTGGTTCTGGCTGCGAGTCCTTCAGCCGGACGAGCGGAATGCGCAGCTTCGCACCGTGGCGACGTCCCTGGAGCCCGCGCCCTCACGGATCCCCGGGTATGAGGCACGCCGCGTCAGCGTCACACTCCAGAACGTGGGCAGCGTCCCGCTGCGCGAAGGCACTCCCGTGGCCATGGGGCACGCCAGCGCGTCGTCCGCGGGGGGCATCTGGAGCCCGGAGGATGACAAGGGCCCGAACGATCCGGGCAACCCCTACGCCATCATCTTCCGCACGCTCCCGTTCCGGGGGGTGCTCGACAGGGCGCTGGCGCCGGGTGGCACCATCACCGTGGTGGGAACGGTGTATCTCCCGCCGGGCCCGTGCATCCAGCAGATCACCGTGTCCGTGGGCCACTGAGTCACGGCGACGAGGAGTACCGGAGGGCATGTCCGCCACAGCTGCCCCCCGAAGGGCCCCTGGTCCACCCTCCACCAACTGGCTAGCATCCATGGCTCCCGTCACCTGAAGGGAAGCCATGTCGAAGCAGTGGGTACTCTCCGGCGGCGGGGCCTCCTTTGTCGTCGTCCTGTGGAACGACGCGGAGGCGAAGGACACGAGCCGCCGGGTCGCTCCCGCCGTGATGCAGATGTGCCTCGACGGGTGGATGCGCACGCACCGGCAGGCCGTCCGGGAGATGTACACCGCCTGCGCGGCGACGGCGGGCTCCGCGACGTGGCCCGCCGATGCCGTGATGAAACAGCGCCTGGCGGATGCCTTCAAGACAGGCAAGCTCGTGGGGCTGACGCGCGCCCATACCGTGTCGGCCATCAAGCCCGTGTCCCCCATGCCCGTGCGCCCACCGGACGCGGATGCGTCCCCCGCGCAGGGCGTGGGCATCGTCGTGTGGAACAAGGCGCCGCCCCTCCAACTGCGCTCCAGCCCCGAACAGGGCAACAACGTCATCGGCAGCCTGGCGTTCAACACCGCCGTGCAGGTCATCGCGCCGATGCCCGGCGGCTGGCTGTCGGTGAGCACGCGCGACGGGCGCGTGGGCTTCGTCGCCGCCGACTACGTCTGGTCCGCGCCTCGCCACCCGATGCCCGAACCGAACGCCCGGCTCCACCGCGTCGCCAGCGGCATTGATGGCACCGCCATCGCCATCGCGGAGACCTACTACGGCGACATCGCGCGGGCCTGGGGCGCGGACCTGCGCTTCTTCGTGGCCGTGCTCGCCCAGGTCAACCGGCGGGCCATTCCCAACACCACGGCCGGCTGGAAGTCGCTCGAGTTCAAGGCCGACACGCTCATCTGGATTCCCAGCAAGGAGTTCGCCCAGGGGCTGCGCGGCACCGTCAACTCCGGCTCGTACAGCTTCAACGCGGTGGACGCGATCGCGTCCGGCTTCCAGCGGGTGGCCGAGCTGCTGGGCGACATCTGGGAGGCCATCAAGCTGTCGCTCCAGTACATCCCCGAAGCCATCGAAAGGCACGTCGAGCAGGCCCTGCGCACCGTGCTCATCGCGCTCCTCGAGATGGCGGTGGGCGCCATCCTCTTCCTCGCCATCTGCACGGCGGTGGGCGCCGCGCTGGGCGCGCTCGCGGGCGGCGTGGGCGCCGCGCCGGGGGCCGCCGCGGGGCTCGAGGTGGGGCTCGCGCTCCTGGACTGGATGGGGTTGGCCTTCCTCGCCACGTGGATCGTCGACGCGCTCAAGAAGATCAGCTCCGCGTTCGCGAAGTTCTTCGGCAAGGTGTGGGACGCGCGCGGGAACGCGCAGCGGCTGGACGAGGCGGCGCGCGAGCTGGCGGAGGTCATCGGGGTCCTCGCGGGCGTCCTCGTCGAGGTCCTCGCGCTGTGGGCCGCGGCCAAGGGCGTGGGCACCGCGCTCCGGTTGCTCAAGGGCACCGCCGTGGAGAAGTCCTTCGGCTCGACCCGCCTCGCGTCATGGCTCAAGGAGCGCGCCGCCAATCACGCCGCGGGCAAGTCTCCGATGCCCGGCCCCCGAGAGGCCGCCAAACGCCTGCGCGAGCGCGAGACGCCGCTCCCGCAGGCGCTCCTGGAGCTCGCAGAGAAGGCCTGGTCCCGCTATGCCAGGGAGCTGGAGCCCGCGCGCAACCTGATCGCGAAGGTGTTCAAGGGCATGGGCGAGGTGCAATGGCGCGCGAAGGATCCCGTCTCCGCGGCCAACCGGTTGCAGCGCGCGATCGAGCAATTCAAGGCGAAGGTCACCACCGTCGAGGAGGCCATCGCCAACCTCTGGGATGCCATTGGCACGCGGCTCGTCCTGTCGGACACCTCGCCGGCGGCGATGACGCGGGTGGTGAACCGGCTCGCGGACGCCATCCGTCTGGGCGAGCTGGAGGTCGTCGAGCTCAACAACCTCCACGGGCCGGGCGGAAAGCCCTACTTCTCCCCCGAACACCTGGAGACCTTGAACATCGCGGCCATCCAGGCCGGCAAGCCCCTGGTCATCAACAACAAGCGGATGGAAAGCGGGTACACGGTGGTGTGCGCGTACCTCAAGCATGCCAATGGCGTGCGGGGCGAGTTGCAGATCATCGGCAAGGAGGTGCTGACCATCGCCAACGCGGAGCACATCCCCTACGACGTATTGCTGCGCAAGCCGCTCGTGCGCAATGTGCCGAAGGCCGCGGAGGCGGAGCTCCAGAGCCTGGTCAAGCCCATGGAGGCCGCCATGGACGCGCTGAGCGAGGCGCAGAAGGCGCAATACCTCCAGTACCTCAATCAGGCATACATCCATGCCCGCATGGTGGAGCTCGGCCACGCGTCCCACCCGCCCCCGCTGCCTCCGGGCCTGAACCCCATCCTGAGTGTCGAGCGGATCCAGGCGCTCGAGCGCTCCATCGCGGCCATCAAGGCCCGATACAAGTCTCCCTGAGGAATCGCATGCAGGTCGTCCTGAACGAACAGAAGCTGCAGCAGGCGATTGGCGCCGCGCTCCACGAGCTGTCGGAGCGCGCACGCACGAGCCTTCCCGACACGGGGACGTTCACCGCGCTGAGCAGCCGCTTCGCGGGCGGCGCGCTCGTGGACGGCGTGGGGGATGTCGAACTGCACGTGGCCCCGCTGAGCGGGGACAAGGGCAAGCAGGAGCGCTACTTCGAGGTGCGGATCTTCACCGCCAGCGGCGCCGGCCGCTCCTCCATGTGGGTGTTCTACGGGAAGACGCCGGCCCTCAAGGAACTGCTCAAGAACGAAGCGACCCTGAAGGGGAAGATCCGCGCGGCCATCGTGGCGGAGGCGGAGTCCCTCCAGCGTCACGAGCTGACGTGAAGGTGCGCCTCACGCGTCACTGAAGCTCGCGGTCAGCGCGTGGTGATCCGAGGCCGTCCCCACGTCCACCACCTGGGCCGCGAGCAACCGCCGGGCCAGCGCGGGCGAGGCGAAGACGAAGTCCGTGCGGAAGTCGATGCTCTCCCCATCGCGTTGGCGCCGGGCGGTCGCCCACTGGGGCGAAGCCGGCTTGAGCCGCAGCGTGTCCACCCAGCCAAAGCCCTCCAGGTCGTCGATGACGTCGAAGCGCGGAGGATGGCCGTACTTGTCCACCCGAGCGCGGCGGACGCGGTCGGCCAGGTCCACCGGATAGGGATCCGCGCGGGACAGGGAGTTGAGGTCGCCGGCCAGCACGAAGGCCCGCTCACCGAAGGCCGCGGGGTCGATCAGGGAGCGCAGATAGCGCGCCTCCACGAAGCGCAGGGACTCGTGGTGGGAGTCGAAGTGGGCCACGAAGACGGTCAACGGGGCCGCGCCCGTCTCCAGCTCGCATTCGAGGAGGCAGTGGCCGATGAAGTGGGCGTTGGCGTGGGCGCGGACCGAGCGCAGCGGCAGGCGGCTCGCGATGGCGACATGGTAGCGGCTGCCACTGGGACGCGGGCGGGCGATGCCCAGCCGCACGTGCGCCTCCGTCGCGGGGAGGTTCAGCGCGGCGGCGACCTGACACAGACGCTCCCCCTCTTCCCAGCCCAGGCACTCCTGCAGCACGAGCACGTCCGGGTTCTCGCGGGCGATGAGGGCCAGGAGCAGCGGCATGCGCTCCTCGCCTCCCATCAGGATGTTCAGCGTCATCACCTTCAGCGGCATGCCGGGCAGACTACTCCATGCCCACCTCTCCCGGGCTCTCTGATGGCTCCGCCCCGTCGTCGAGCGCCTGACACGTCAGACGTCGCCGCCAGCGGAGCCCACGAGGCGGATGTCTCCCGAGCCCGGATTGCTGCAGGTCACATCAAGGCTGACCCGCCAGCTGGGAACATCCGAATGGACGATGAGTGACCCCGTCCACGCCGAGCAGGGAGTCGTGACGCCACCCGACTCGATGTGAATGCGTGAGTCAGGCAGGGTCACCCGCTGGCCTGGCGGCGGAAGGGGGCGACTGACGATGACATGGACGGAGCGGCCGATCATCACGGGGCACGTTCCCGTCGTCCTGGGCGGGTTGATGTAGAAGGACAGGCTGTCCTGGGCGCAGGTCGAAGGCGCCACGCAGTAGTTCTCTTTGTCTCGCGATCCGTCGTAGTCGTAGGTCCGTCCGGAGATGGCGGGACTCGTGAAGGACCACTCACACGTGGCCTTCCTGGGACGGCAGCAGGCGGCGGCGCCACCTCGGCAATCCGTCGTGAAACAGCCCACGGGATTGGTCGCGGAGCCTCCAGCGCAGGCGCCGAAGGTGACCGCATCCGTTCCGGAGCGAGTGCAATAAGAGAGGTTCTCGCCGTCGCAGAAGGGCTTTCCACGCACGCAGATGAACGGTTCCGGGTTGCCGCCGACCTCCTGGGGAGCAGCCGGCGGCAGGGCGCCCGTGAACACGGCGACGTCCTCGGGGACCGCGAGGCCTGGGGGGCTCTCATCTCCCAGACACGCGGCGACAAGAGACAGGCAGACACACCATGAAACCAAGACCAGGGAGCGCATGGACATGGCGGATCCAATAGGCCTCTTCCCTCCCTTGATGAATCCCTCGGAGGAGTAGGTCACGCTTGACAACACATAAGCACGAACTTATGCGTCGGACATGCAGCGCGTGGCCGTGGCCGAGAACAGGATCTTCCAGGCGCTGGCGGACCCGAACCGCCGGGCGATCCTCGAGTCACTCACGCGTGGCGAAGCGGCGGTGAAGGACCTCACGGCGCGATTCGACATCTCGCAGCCCGCGGTCTCCCAGCACCTCGCCGCGTTGAAGGAAGCCGGCCTGGTGAAGGGCCGGCGTGAAGGGCGTTGCACCTACTACCGGGTGGATCCCCGCGGAATGAAGCCGCTCATCGACTGGATCGCGCACCACCGTGCGTTCTGGTCGGAGCATGTCGACCGCCTTGAACAACTGCTGGAGAAGATGGACCCATGACCTCTTCCGACAAGACCGCAGCGCTGAGCCGTGCGAACCCCGCGGACAACCATGACCTGATCCGCGTCCAGGGCGCCCGCGAGAACAACCTGAAGGACGTGAGCGTCGAGCTGCCCAAGCGGCGGCTGACGGTGTTCACCGGCGTCTCCGGCTCCGGCAAGTCGTCGCTGGTGTTCGGCACCATCGCGGCGGAGTCGCAGCGGCTGATCAACGAAACCTACAGCGCGTTCGTGCAGGGCTTCATGCCCACGCTGGGCCGGCCCGAGGTCGACGTCCTGGAGGGACTGACGACCGCCATCATCGTCGACCAGGAGCGCATGGGCGCCAACTCCCGCTCGACGGTCGGCACCGCGACCGACGCCAACGCGATGCTCCGCGTGCTGTTCAGCCGGTTGGGCAAGCCCTACATCGGGTCGTCCAACGCCTTCTCCTTCAACGTGCCGTCGGTGCGCGCCACCGGCGAGATGACCGTCGAGAAGGGCGAGGGCAAGACGGAGAAGCGCGTCTTCAACGTCACCGGCGGCATGTGCCCGAAGTGTGAAGGCATGGGGACGGTCAGCGATATCGACCTGACCCAGCTGTACGACGACAGCAAGTCGCTCAACGAGGGGGCGCTCACCATCCCCGGCTATACGGCGGACGGCTGGCACGTGCGCATCTTCGGGGCCTCGGGCTTCATCGACCCGGACAAGCCGATCCGCAAGTACACGAAGCAGGAGCTGAACGACTTCCTCTACAAGGAACCGACCAAGGTGAAGGTCGAGAAGATGAACCTCACCTACGAGGGGCTCATCCCGCGCATCCAGAAGTCGTTCCTGACCAAGGACGTGGACGCGATGCAGCCGCACATCCGGGCGTTCGTGGAGCGCGCGGTCACGTTCGCCTCCTGCCCCGAATGCAAGGGCACCCGGCTCAGCGCGGCCGCACGCTCCTCGAAGATCAAGGGCATCAACATCGCGGACGCCTGCGCGATGCAGATCAGCGATCTGGCCGAGTGGGTCCGCGGCCTCGACGCGCCATCCGTCGCCCCCCTGTTGAAGTCGCTGCAACACACGCTCGACTCGTTCGTGGAGATCGGCCTGGGCTACCTCAGCCTCGACCGGCCCTCCGGCACGCTGTCAGGCGGTGAGGCGCAGCGAACCAAGATGATCCGCCACCTCGGGTCGTCGCTCACCGACGTGACCTATGTCTTCGACGAGCCGACGGTCGGCCTGCATCCGCACGACATCCAGCGGATGAACGACCTGCTGCTGCGGCTGCGCGACAAGGGCAACACCGTGCTCGTGGTCGAGCACAAGCCGGAGATGATCGCCATCGCCGACCATGTCGTGGACCTGGGGCCGGGGGCCGGCACCGCCGGGGGCGAGGTGGTCTTCGAAGGCACCGTCGAGGGACTTCGCGAAAGCGGCACGCTCACCGGGCGGCACCTGAGCGACCGGGCCTCACTGAAGCCCTCCGTGCGCAAGCCGTCCGGCGTCTTGAAGGTGCGCGGCGCCAGCACGCACAACCTGAAGAAGGTCGACGTCGACATCCCGCTCGGGGTGCTGGTGGTGGTCACGGGCGTGGCCGGGTCGGGCAAGAGCTCGTTGATCCACGGCTCGGTGGGGACCCGGGAGGGGGTGGTGTCCATCGACCAGGCCCCGATCCGCGGTTCGCGGCGGAGCAACCCGGCGACGTACACCGACCTGCTGGAGCCGATCCGCAAGGCGTTCGCGAAGGCCAACGGCGTGAAGCCCGCCCTGTTCAGCGCCAACTCCGAGGGCGCCTGTCCGACCTGCAACGGCGCCGGCGTCATCTACACCGACCTGGCGATGATGGCCGGCGTCACCACGGTCTGCGAGGACTGCGAAGGCCGCCGGTTCCAGGCGTCGGTGCTGGAATACAAGCTCGGGGGGCTCAACATCGCCCAGGTGCTCGACCTGCCCGTGAAGGACGCGGTCGGCTTCTTCGGCGCGGGCAAGGCGCAGACGCCCGCCGCGTCCGCGATCCTCCAGCGCATGGCGGACGTGGGCCTGGGCTACCTGCGGCTGGGCCAACCGCTCACCACGCTGTCGGGTGGCGAAAGGCAGCGGCTCAAGCTCGCGACGCACATGGGGACCGAAGGCGGCATCTACGTGCTCGACGAGCCGACCACCGGCCTGCACCTGGCAGACCTCGAGCAGCTGCTCGGGCTGATGGACCGGCTGGTGGACTCCGGGAAGTCTGTCATTGTCATCGAGCACCATCAGGCGGTGATGGCGCACGCGGACTGGATCATCGACCTGGGGCCGGGCGCGGGTCATGACGGCGGACGGATTGTCTTCGAAGGCACTCCGGCCGAGCTGGTGGCGGCGAAGTCGACGCTGACCGGCAAGCACCTGGCGGACTTCGTGGGCGGTCCGTCGAAGACTGCGTCGGAGAAGGCAGCCGAGCCGCCCCGCGCGCGCGCCCAGAAGAAGGGCCGTTGATTCCAGGCCCCGAACTTCCCGGCGGACGCAGTGATAGCGTCCGCCGGGAAGTCATCCCGTCACGCCGGGGGAGTCATGGGAATCACGTTGTCACCGCGGGAGTACGCCACGGCATTCCACCTGCTCGCGGCGGCCGCGCGGCATCCGCGAAACATCCACCAGCTCGTCACGGAGCGGCTGTTGCCAGGGTTTTCCGCGCACCCCACCCTGCTGGACGTGGGCGCGGGAGCGGGCAAGGTGGCGGAACGGCTCGCGCCGCATTTCGCTTCACTCACCCTGCTCGAACCCCACCCCGAGCAGAGCGCCGGCTTCCATCATGAGAAGGCGAAGGTCCTCCCGGTCACCCTGGAGCGCTACGACGCCCAGGACCGGTATGACCTGGTCGTCTGCTCACACGTCCTGTACCACGTGGCTGTCTCGGAGTGGGGCGGCTTCATTGACAGACTCCTGGGCTTCGTGCGCCCGGGAGGAGCCTGTCTCATCGTGATGGCCGCCTCCCGCGGCCCGACTCATGCGATGTGCCGGGAGTTCTCCAGCACCCTGTACTTCAGCGAGCACGTCGTCACGGAGCTGCAACGCAAGCAATTGCGTCACGAGGCGGTCGCGACGATGAGCGGGTTCGCCGCGAAGACCTTCGAGGAGATGCACACGCTCTGCCGCTTCCTCGTGCTGGAAGGGTGCTTCACGGCCGCGCAGCTGGCGGCCATGAGCCCGGAAGAGGCACGACAGCTGGATGCGCGAATCCGCGTGCACGCCGAGCGTTGCCTGCAACCGGACGGAACGTACCGGCTGGAGCAGGATGAAGACGTCATCCTCATCCCCCGGTAGGCCCGGTGCTCCGAGGCGGCTTGAGGCCGCCCCCAGTCCGCCCGGTCGGAGGTTCATGGCCGGGAGGCTGGGACCTAGAGTGAACCCACCTCCAGGGTCCGGCGAGGAGCGCGGCGCATCGGATCCTGATGGTGTCACGGCGAGTCCTAGCGCATCCTCCCGCGCGAATGGCTCCCCGGTCCGCCCCCCACGTCGCGCTTCAACGCCCTCCCCTCGCAGCCGCCCGGGTGAGGCCTTGAAGCGGAGCTTCGCGGAGCTCCTGGCGCTGCTGGGCTGGGCGCTCTCGCTGGCGCTCGCCCTGCTCTGCCTCCAGCCGGGGCTCGGGGGGCTCCCGCCGCTCAACTCCGACTCCGCCGTTCCACTGCTGATGGCGCAGGCGGAGCGGGTGGACCTGTTCCACGCGTACTACTGGGGGCAGGACCGTTTCGGGGCGTGGCCCTTCCTGCTCGCCCGGCTCGTGGGCGGACGGGACTGGTCCGCCGGGGGACTTCAAGCGGTGCTGCTCGTCGTGACCTGGACCGCGGCGTTCCCCCTGTCACGCCTGGTCCGCGCCTCGGCGTCCGCGGCGGCGGGCATGCTCGTGGTGGTGCCCCTGGCGCTGGCAGGCCCGGCGGAGGTGCGCAACCACGTCCTGGAGCTCGCGCAACCCTACGGCTGGCAGTTCACGATGCTCGCGTGGGGGTGGTGGAGCCTGCGGCGGCTGCTGGAGGCGGACGAGCGCCGGGCCCGCGTGGGCTGGGGCGTGGCGGCGACGCTGGCCGCCTCGCTTGCGTGCTGGGTGTCGACGTCGAGCATCCCCATCCTGGCGGTGGTGTGGGGCGTGGAGTCGCTGCGCGTCCGGGTCCGGGGGCACGCCGGCTGGCGTCCGCGGGTGACGGCGGCGGTCCCCGTGTTGCTGGGCGGTGTCTTCGAACGGCAGCTGCGGCGGCTGTATCACCGCTACGGCTCGCGGACGTACGGCACGACGTTCCGCACCAAGGTGGAGCTGGATTGGGGACACCTCTGGGACAACGCGGGCAAGGTGCTGGCCTCGTTGTGGTCGGGACCGGTGCCGCAAGGCGGCCTGCTGCTCGTGGGCTTCGGGCTCGCGGGTACGTGGCTCGTGCGCCACGCGCGGCGGGGACGGGCCGCGTGGGCGGAGCTGTCCGAGCCGGCATGGATGGCGCTCGCATGCGGGCTCGCGGCGCTGGCGCAGCTGGCGTTGCTGGTCGCGGTGGAGCACGTGCGCGTCAACCTCTTCGCACCGCGCTACTTCGCGCTGGCGCACCTGATGCTCCTGGTGGGCCTGTGCTCACTGCTCCTGCACCACCTGGCGCGATGGCTGCCAGCCCGGGCGCTGCGAGTCACCGGCGCGTCGGGCGTGACAGCGATGGGGGTGGCCCTGGCCTGGAGCTGGGCCCATCCGCCGCGAGTGCAGGAGCAGCACGAGCAGCTGCTCGACGCGGCTCAGACGCTGGCCCGGATGGCGCCCGGAACCCTGCTGGTGGGGGGCTACTGGAATGTCTATCGGCTGGCGGCGGTGCAACCGCTGGAGGTCCAGGCGAAGCCGGTGCCGGCGCCCAACTACGCCCAGCGTTCGCCCTTCCACATGGCGGAGCTGGCGCGGACACGGACGCTCGTCTGGGTGCGTACCCCGGATGACGACGAAGCAGGGGAGCCCCAGGAGCGGGAGCTGCACGGCCTCCGCTTCGTCCGGGACCCTGCCCCCATCGCCCAGCCTTCAGGCTTCACCTTCTGGCGCTACACGCGGGCGTCCCCCCACGAAACCGGAAGCTGAGGAACGGCGCGCGGCGCGGGCCGCATCCCGTATGCTCCGCGCCCCATGTCCCTGAACCTGAACGCCCGAAGCGCGCTCGCCGCGGCCTCGCTCCTGCTGGGAACTCCTGCGCTGGCGCAGGCGCCGCAGGCCGGCGCGCCGCCCGCGGAAGCGGCCCCGCCCGCGCAGGCCCAGCCGGTGATGACGAAGCCTCCGGAGCTGCTGCGGCAGGTGGAGGCCCCCTACCCGCCTGAAGCGCTCGCGGAAGGGCTCACCGCCTCCGTGCGCCTCATCATCACCATCGCCGCGGACGGCTCCGTGTCGGACGTGCTGCCCACGGAGCCCGCGGGCCACGGCTTCGACGAGGCGGCCATCGAGGCGGTGCGCCAGTTCCGCTTCTCTCCGGCGGAGGTGGACGGGGTGCCCGCGCCCGTGCAGGTGGAGTACGTCTACCACTTCACCCTCAACGCTCCCCCCGAGCAGGCCCCCACGACGGAGCAGGCCCCGGAGGCGAGGACGGCGACGCTCAAGGGCCAGCTCATCTCCCGCGGCAGCCGCTCGCGCGTGGCCGGAGCCACCGTGCGCTGCGGTGACGACCCGGAGGCCCCCGAGGCCGTGTCGGACGCGGACGGCCGCTTCAGCCTGGAGGTGCCCCCGGGCGAGTGCGCCGTGCGCGTGGTGGCGTCCGGCTACCAGCTCTACCAGACCAAGGAGCTGCTCCAGGAGAACGAGACGACGGAGGTGAACTTCTTCCTCGCCCCGTCCGGCGGCGCGCTGGAGACGGTGGTGCGCTCCGAGCGGCCGAAGAAGGAGGTCGTGCGCCGCACCATCACGCGCCAGGAGGCGCAGCGGACGCCGGGCACCTTCGGAGACCCCATCCGCGTCATCCAGACCCTGCCGGGCGTGGCGCGCGCGCCGTTCATCTCCGGCGAGCTGCTGGTGCGCGGCTCCAACCCCGGCCAGACGGCGACGATGATGGACGGGGTCCGCATCCCCCTCCTCTTCCACCTCCTCGGCGGCCCCTCGGTGGTGAACGCCGAGTTCATCGACCAGCTCGACTTCTTCCCGGGCGGCTACGGCAGCCAGTACGGCCGCGCGGTGGGCGGCATCGTGGAGGTGGGCACGCGCAAGGGCGCCGCCGACACGTTCCATGGCGCGGCGAAGGTGGACCTGCTGGACGCGGGCTTCTTCCTGGAGGCCCCCGTGACGGACGGCGTCAGCGTGGCCGCCGCCGCGCGGCGCTCGTACATCGACGCGCTCCTGCCCGCCGTCCTCCCCAAGGACGAGGGCAGCACGCTGTCCGTGGTGCCGCGCTACTGGGACTACCAGGTGCGCGTGGACTTCGGCGCGAAGCGGGAGGCCCGCTCGGAGGAGGAGGCGCAGTCGCTGGCGGGCGGCGGGCGCAGCACCGGCTACGTCATGGCCTTCGGCAGTGATGATCAGCTGCGCCTGGTGTCCTCCGGCCCGGAGACCGAGCGCGACCTGACGGTGGACACGCACACCCTCTTCCACCGCATCAAGGGTGACTGGACGTACCGCAAGGGCAACCTCACCTCCGTCTTCACGCCCTACGTGGGCTACGACGGCACCAGCTTCAAGTTCGGCTCCGCCAAGCAGGACGGCGTGGGCTACACCGTGGGCGCGCGCGAGGTGCTGGGCCTGGAGCTGTCCCCCGCCGTCACGGTGCGCACGGGCCTGGACCTGGTGTACGAGCACCAGTCCTTCGACGTGGAGTTCCCCGCCCCGGAGAACTTCGAGTATGTGGCCTTCCCCGGCGCCGAGTCCGTGGGCGAGCTGCTGGTGGAGCACATTGGCCTGGGCTCCTTCGACGGCGCGCTCTTCGTGGAGGCGGACTGGAAGGTGGGGCGGTTCACCTTCACCCCCGGGCTGCGCGCCAACTACCAGCGCGCGGGCGACGCCCGGAACGTGGCGTTGGATCCCCGGCTGTGGGTGGCCTTCAACGCCACCGAGCGCACCCAGCTCAAGGGCTCGCTCGGCCTCTACAGCCAGCCGGGTGAGACGTTCCGCTTCATCACGCTGCCGTACGGCAACCCGGACCTCGCGTACCAGCGCGCGTTCCAGAGCAGCCTGGGCGTGGAGCACCGCCTGACCGACGTCTTCAACGTCGACGTGACGGGCTTCTTCAACCGCCGCTTCAGCAACATCGTGGCGCCCGGGCAGATCGTCTCGCTCCCCGGAGGCGGCGTGTTCCAGGTGCCGTACTCCAACGACGGCATCGGCCGCGCCCTGGGCGTGGAGGTGATGGTGAAGAAGCAGCGCGCGTCCGCGACGGACAAGTGGTCCGGCTGGTTGTCGTACACCTTCAGCCAGTCGCTCGACGGGCGCGCGGGCCGCGTCCCCGAAAGGAGCGGAGACTTCGGAGGCTTCGGTCCCACCGGCGACGATACGGCGTACGGCCTCAGCCCCTTCGACCAGACGCACATCCTCACGCTGGTGAGCAACTACGTGCTGGGCAACGGCTGGGAGCTGGGCGGGCGCTTCCGCTACACCACCGGCCGCCCCACGACGCCGCTCGACCACACGTTTGACGTGTACCAGGTGGACCGCAACCGCTTCAGCGGCACGTACGGCCCCTACGCGTCGGCGCGAATGCGCGGCTTCCACCAGCTGGACGTGCGGGTGGACAAGAGCTGGCAGTTCCAGCGCTGGACGCTGGGGCTCTACCTGGACGTGCAGAACCTCTACAACGCGAAGAACACCGAGTTCACGTTCAACGACTACCGGCAGCGCCGCGAGTACGAGGTGCCCGGCATCCCCATCCTCCCCGTGGTGGGCGTGAAAGGAAGCTTCTGACATGAAGACCCTGCTCAACGCCGGAGTCCTGCTGCTGTGGGGGCTGGCGGCCGTCGCCTGCGTGGACCCCGAGGACAAGCCGTCGAACGTGCATGACCTGCGGGTGCTCGGCGTCTCCACGGAGCAGCCGGAGCTCATCGCCTCCACCTGCGAGCAGACGCCCGAGGCGTTCGACGAGCTCGCGGCGGAGGTGACGTACCGCGCGCTGCTGGTGGATCCCGCCGGAGAGGGGCGCCCCATCCAGTATGCGCTGTGGGCGTGCGCGGCCCAGGCCGACCGCACGTGCGCGACCGTGGCGGACCGGGTGCTGCTCGCGGAGGGCACCACGACCGCGGGCGAGCTGACGCTCCCCATCCGCCCCGGCGCGGCCCGGGTCGCGGGGGACAGGCTCCTGCTGGAGCGCGTGCTGGAGGAGGACTCGTACAAGGGGCTGGGAGGCATCCGCATGCCGCTCGTCCTCCGCGTGTCCGCGGGCAGCGAGGAGGTCTACGCGCAGAAGCTGATGGTCTTCTGGTGCCCGGTGGTGGAGGGCATGAAGGCCAACGTGCAGCCGGTGCTCCCGGGCCTGCGGGTGGACGACGTGCCCTGGCCGGAGAACGAGCCCCTGGAGCTGAGCGGCCCGGGCCCCTTCGTGGTGACGGTCGACGACGTGTCGGACCGGGAGGAGGACTACGTGGTGCCGGGCCTGCGGCTGGAGGCCATCCACCTCAAGGAGGCGTGGGTCATTGGCTGGTACAGCACGCTGGGGAAGTTCAACCTGTCGGAGACGGGCGGCGCGGACATCGGTGGCCAGCAGGGACGGCACCGCGTGGAGTGGGAGCCGGCCGAGGGCGCGGCGGCCCAGGAGGTGACGTTCTGGGCCGTGGTGCGCGACGGGCGCGGCGGCAGCTCATGGGTGGTGCGCCGGGCTCGCTGGAGCCCCTGAAGCAGCGTTCCCGCCAGGCCAGGGGCCAGGTGTTGCCGGGGGGGCCACATCCGAGTGGGCTTGTGGCCTCCCAGGCCACGGGGGCGTGGGCGCGGGGGGGGTGATTCCAGGCGGTTGAGCGCGGCCATCGCCTTGCAGCGTCCGTGGGCACTCCCACGGAGGTCCCCGCATGAGACGTCACCGACTCATTGCTTCATTCCCCTGGCCCCACATCCGCCCAGCCCTGGGCGCGCTGGTCCTCGCAACCTCCCTGGGCGCGGCGAGCGCCGAAGCCGCGGCGCTCCGGGTCATGCCCCTGGGGCTTGGCTCCGGCACCGTCACGGCGACGGGCATCAACTGCACCGCCAACCCGGCCAGCGACTGTGACGAGACGTACGCATCCACCGCCAGCGTCACCCTCACCGCCACGCCGTCCGCGGGCTCCACCTTCGCGGGCTGGAACATCGACCTGGACGCGGACCTGACGTCCACACCGGACTGCACGGGAACGGCCAGCACCTGCACCCTGACCATGAACGTGGCGCGCTCCGTGAAGCCGGTCTTCCGGCTCGCCGCGGGCACCGTCAATCCCATCCCCGTCGCCAACGCCAGCGCCATCACGCCGGAGGAGATCGAGGCGTACCTCAACGACCCCATCAACGCGGCGACGAACACCGTGGCCCGCTTCATCAGCGCCCTGCCGGACGAGTACCGGGCCAGCCCCATCCTGATGGCGCGCTCGGAGAGCCTCCAGACGGGGACGGCGGAGCACCCGCGCCTCCTGCTCGCCAGCAAGAACGCCCGGTCCGTCTTCTCCATCGGGCCCGCGCCGCACGCGTCCTATCCGGGCTCGCATCCGGACGTCATCGAGTACATGCAGTGGGACGAGGCGACGAAGAACTTCCGCTTCCATGAGATCATCCTCACGTCCATCCCGCAGATGGGCGCCATCCCTCCTCGCTCGCGCCACATCGAGAAGGATGACGTGAAGTGCTCGAGCTGCCACTCGACGCGCAACGTGCTCAACCGCACGGGCACTCCTGGGACGGACGGCGTTCCGCCGGGCCTCGTCAAGACGAAGAACAAGCCCAACTGGGACCCGTACGACAGCTGGGGCGGGATGCTCCCCTTCAACCGGGACCGGCTCTACCAGGGCTCGGTGGACACCGCCGCGTTCCGCAAGCTCTTCAATCCCTGGACGTGGCGGACACAGCCCGAGGTGCGGCGGCTCATCGAACAGCTGCGGCTGCAGCCGCCGGGACGGCTGCCCGCGGGCAGCCCCCACCTCATCACGCGCTACCGGGGCGGCCCCGGCGACGGCACGCCCCGCTTCTCCTTCGACACGTCGGCCCCGGTGACGACGGAGCCCGCACCGTCGGGGACCGCGACCATCGCGACGGCGTACTCCTTCGACGGGCTGGCGGGCACCGGCGCGCTCACGACCGTTCCCCGGGGCGGCGCGTCCGTCACACTGTTCCATGACTCGCCCATCTCCTCTGACGAAGGGCGCGGCGTGCAGCTGTTCGACCTGCTGGGCGGCCTGGACGGCAGCCTCAACCAGCGGCGGATCGCCGACGAGCTCGCCAGCCATCGCTGGGCGACCGGCAGCGTGTACGTCGACCCGCGCCCGGTGGCCCTGGCCATCACCCAGGGCTGCCTCAGCATCAACGCGTCGCTGAACACGGTGCAGAGCACCCCCGCGGGCCTGGCGGTGGACCAGGCGTTCTTCACGTCGCGCAACGGCATGAGCATCAATGCCCTGCGCGCGAACACCCTGGCGCGCACCCAGAGCATCCCGCGCCGCAAGGCCGATATCGAAAAGCTCAACCTGAGCCGCACGGGCGACGTGTACCTGGTGACCGGAACGACCGTGAATGGCCTCATCGCGCAGTACGGCGCGGCGACCAGCGCGTCGACGGATGCGTCGCTGTCCCGGCTGCGGGGCGAGGTGTTCCGCCGCCCCATCGACAATCCGGGCCCCGACGCGACGGTCATGGGCGGCATCCTCGTGGACCGCGAGCGGTACAACGACAACACCGATCCGGTGACGCTCTATCGATACTTCCTGGAGCCGCTGGGCGTGTCGGTGGACAAGTGGTCCATGGGCGTGCGTGGCCGCTCGCGCGCCTACGGCTTCGCGGACGTGTTCAGCACGTACCAGAGCGCCCTCCAGACGGAGCTCTCCGCCAGCCTGACGGCGGACCCCTTCCCCGGCCTGTCAGCGCCCTACACCTGCGCCAACCTGATTCCGGCGGTGAACGCCTCGCTGGCCTCGCTGCCGGCCGCGAACGCCGTCCCGACGTACACGGACGTGCAGCGCATCTTCAACAAGGGCTGCGTCGAGTGCCACGGCGGGCTGGACTACCCGCCGTACAAGAACCACAGCACCTTCCTGAACCTGGCCGAGGACCAGAGCAGCCCGGGCGTGAGCCCGCTCCTGGCGCCGTTCAACAAGGCCGTCCTCTACGCCACCAGCCTCGCGGGCCCGCTGTATGACCGCATCACCCGCACGTCCGAGGACTGCCCGTTCGGGATGATGCCGTGTGGGGGCCCGCCGCTGAGCAGGACGGACATCGAAACCATCAAGCGGTGGATCCTGGGCGGCAATCCCTCCACGTGGGGCGACCCGCACCTGACGACGGTGGACGGCGTGCGCTACGACTTCCAGGGCGCGGGCGAGTACGTGCTGCTGCGCGACCTGGACCTGGAGCTCCAGGCGCGCCACACGCCGGTGCAGACCGAGCAGCCCGTGGGGCCGGATGAGCACACCGGCCTGACGGGCTGCGTGAGCATCACCACGGCGGTGGCGGCGCGCGTGGGCCCGCATCGCATCAGCTACCAGATGAACGTGGAGAAGCCGGAGCTGCTGGAGCTGCGCGTCGACGGCAAGCCGGTGACGTTGGACAAGGAGCTGCTGCTGCCCTCCGGAGGACGCATCACGTCCACGCCCGCGAGCGGCGGCATCCGCATCGAGTCACCGGGAGGCACGCGCATCACCATCACGGTGGATTGGTGGGCGCACTATCACCTCTGGTACATGAACATCGGCGTGGAGCAGGCGCGCGCCACGGAGGGCCTGCTGGGCCCCATCGCCCCGGGCAACTGGCTGCCCACGCTGTCGGATGGGTCGCAGCTGGGGGCGCTCCCCGGGGACCTGACGGACCGGCACGTCGGGCTGTACGAGAAGTTCGGCGAGTCCTGGCGGGTGACGAAGGAGACGTCCCTCTTCGACTACGCCTCCGGGTACTCCACCGCGTCGTACACGCTGCGCGGCTGGCCGGAATACAAGGCGGACCAGTGCCGCATCACGAAGGCGCCCGTGGGCATTCCGGTGGTGGATCCGCTGAAGGCCCTCCCGCTGGAGGAGGCGGAGGCGCTGTGCAAGGGCGTGTCGGAGGAGCGCCGGCGCGAGTGCGTACAGGACGTGTCATCGACGGGTGAGCCGGGCTTCGCCGGCACGTTCATCACCACGGAGAAGCTGGGCCGGAACCTGCCGCCCGAGTCGCCGGCGCTGGTGTCGCCGCAGGAGAACACCGTCACGTCGTCGGCGGCGACCTTCAAGTGGAAGGAGGCGTACGACAAGGACGGCGACATGGTCTCCTACCGGCACTGCGTCTGGAACGTGAACACGCGCTTCACCTTCGCCGCCTGCACCAAGGTGGGGGCCGAGCAGTCCAGGACGGCGACGCTGGAGGGCGGCCGGGACTACTTCTGGAAGGTCCTCGCCGAGGACGGCCAGGGTGGCACCACGGAGAGCCCCACCTGGCGGGTGACGGTGAAGTAGCCGGATACGGCTGCTGAAGCACGAAGGCCCCGGACCGCCCGAGCGCGTCCGGGGCCTTGCTGTGTGACGCCTCAGCCCTCCTGACGCTGCATCACGGCTTCATCACGCCCGCGGCCCTCAGAAACTGCAGCATGGAGCGGACCTGCGGACTGCCCCTGGCATCCATGGCCTTCAACTGCTCCCCCAGCTTCGGGGTGTAGGACTCCAAGATGGCCCGCTTCAGCGGTTCCTGGTCGAAGCCCCAGTCGGCCATCGCCTGGGAGAGGAGCGTCACGGCCCTGGGGTCCTTCAACCGCACCAGCGCCGCGACGGCCGACGCCTTCCCCTGGGGACACTTCTGCGCGAGCTCATACGCCTTGTCCGCCGCCGCCTTCGTCCCTGCGTAGCCCAGCAGGGACAGGTCCCGTTGATCCACCCCGTTGCGGCAGAGGATGAGCCTCTGGATGGCGGCCCTGGCCTCGGGGTTGCCCTGCCGCACGGCGGCCTCCAGCTCGACCTGGTTCCAGTCGAGCCTCGAGGCGTCGAAGGTCACCTTCTTCTTCACTTCATGGCCCGCGATCACCAGCTCCGCGGCCGTCCGGTTGCGCTTCTGCTCCGGCACGTGCTCCAGGTCGCGCGCGAGCCGTTGTCCCGCGGCCTGCCGGAGCTTCCAATCGCCTTGCATCATGGTGGCGATGCTCATGATCAATCCTTCTTCGTAGGTGCCCTTCGCCGCCGCCGCGTCATAGGCCGCCACCGCGCACGCGGCGCTCAGCTCCACCCGTTCGCCGTTCTCACGCCGCACGTAGAACCTCATGGAGTCATCGGTCCCGGACCACCCCGAGGGCGTGGCCAATCCCTTGACCAGCTCCTCCACGAGGACCGGCTCCAGTTCCTCGGGTTCAACGCACCGCAGGGGCGCCCGCACCGCGTCCGCCAGCTCCTCCAGCTCGCGCGACGCGGCGCTCAAGGCCTCCTCGGAGCCGTCGTCCCGTTTCGCGGCCAGGCGCGTGAAGCACTCGGCGAACGAGGTCGCCCACAGCCGCAGCTTCGGGTCGGGCTCCATCCGCATCGCCATCAAGGCATCCACTTGCGTCGCGGGGGTCCGGGCGGATGCCGCGAGGGCCAATCCCCGGTCGAAGGGGTCCTCGGACCGCTGCGCCTTCTGCCGGAGGGTCGCGTCCTCCGCCAGCATCCGTCCCAGCAGCTCCGCGGCCCTCGATGACAGCGACGCGCGGTTCGGCTGCATCTCCCGGAAGCGCTGCTGGACGGTGAAGCTGCAGGAGGAGGGGTGACCCATGGCCTCCAGGGCCTGCTCCATCCCCCCGACCCGCGCGACCTTCGCCAGGACGCCGTAGGCCGTGGCGCCGCCCTTGAGCAGCGTGGCCTCCGAGCTGGCTCGGACCGCGGGGACGGGCTGCTCCAGCGAGAAGATCGCCTTCCACATCGCGGCTTCATCCGGAGCGGGCGCTGCGCCCGCGAGCATCAGCGCCGCGAGCAGGACTGGAGCGTGGACCATGACTCACCTGGGGAACGGGACGGGGCCCAGTCTCTCCCAGAATTCCCTCGCCTCGCACGCAGGGTGCTGGCCCGCGCATTGCTCCAAGCCCAGGCCGAAGGCTCCATCGACGGCGCACCCGGCTCCACGCCCTTCCCGGGGCCGCTTCCTCCGTGGTCATTCCGCCACGGGGCGCGGCTGGCTCGCCACACGCCACCATGTCCAGACCTCCTTCCCCCCCGTGCGGCCATGGCCTGCTGCCCGCGATTGTCTGCAGCATGCTCGCGGTGGACCTGCTGGCCGTCCGGCTCGACTGGAGCGAGCGCGCCAGCTACGCCTTCCTGTCGTGGAACCTGTTCCTCGCGTGGGCGCCCTACACCCTGGCCCTGGTCGCGCGGGTGCTCATGGCGCGAGGCCTGGACCGGCCGTGGCTCCTGACACCGCTGGCGTTGGGCTGGCTCGCGCTGTTTCCCAACGCGCCCTACCTCGTCACGGACTTCATCCACCTGCGTCAGCGGCCCGTGGTTCCGCTCTGGTTCGACGCCGCCCTGCTGGCCCTGTTCGCCGCCATCGGGTGGATGCTGGGCCTGCTGTCATTGGAAATCTGGAAGCGGTGGCTGGAGGAGCGCTGGGGACGCAAGGCGGCGTGGGCCTTCGTCGCCGTCACGTCCGTCCTGTGTGGCTATGGCATCTACCTGGGCCGGGTGGAGCGCTGGAACAGCTGGGACGTGCTCTCGGAGCCGGGGCGCCTCCTCGCGGCCATGGCCTCACACGTGAGGGATCCGCTGGCCCACCGCGCCCTGCCCCCGGTCACGCTCTTCTTCGCCCTGCTCGTACCCCTGTCCTACGCCGCCTATGAGGCGCTCGCCGCCCGCCGGTTCCGCCAGCGCGCCCCACCGGAGCCCGGATGCGACATGCGCTCCGAAAGGGATTGGCCGGCACGGAAGGACTGACGTGGGCCCCCTTGACGCGGCTGGCTCACGATGGCTTTTGCGTCAATGACGGCCGGTGTGTCCCCACCGCAGCGTCAGCCCGGCATAGCCGCCCGGGTGACGACGGCCCTCGCGCACGTCGAACGGCAGCTCGAGGCCGCCCTCGGCGCGCAGCTCCATGGACGGCGTCAGCCGGTACGCGACACCCAGCGAGCCTCCGGGAGAAACGAGGAGGCTCGCGCCGGCGAACCGGCCCTGGAAGACGGTGAGCGGGCCCGCGAAGCCTCCCATCAGCGACGCGCCCCCGGTGAGGGTCCACCTGGCATTGAGCCGGTAGTCGACCAGCGCCTGCGCGCCGAGCCGGAAGTTGACCGGCTCCGTGGAGTTGTTGGTGACGGGCACGTAAAAGACGCCCACGCTTGGGGCGAGTGACAGGGTCCAGGGCGAACGCTCGACGAGCCGATGCCGGGTCCCCAGCTCGAGTCCCAGGAGCGTGAGGCGGCCGCCCCAATCCCAGTTCTCGCCAGCCCCCTTGCGGAAGGTGAGCTCGGGGTTGGGCAGATACGCCCGCTCCCGGCCGCGCTCGAAGGCAATCGTGTTGACGGAGACGCCGACCTCGGTCGTCCCCACGGGCGTCGTCGCCGCGCCCAGGTTCCGCGCCCCGCTCATGCAGCCGGGGGCGACGAGGAGCAGCGCCCCCGCCCCCAGCGCCTTCATGCCGTGCCTCGGTGTCATCACGGCCATGCGAAGCGCACCCACACCGGCTGGTGATCACTCCCGGAAGGACGCTCGTCCACGCCGCGCGCCACCGGAGTGAGCCCCCTGGTGAAGACGGAGTCGAGCGTCAGCTTGCCGATGATGGAGTCCACGGTGTCCCCCGCGCCCTCGGAGGCCCAGGTGAAGCCCCAGTCCGTGAACAGCTTCACGGTCTGCTTGAGGCTGCCCGGGTCGGAGGTGTTGAAGTCACCTGCGATGACCTGCGACGGCGCCGCGCCTTCCACCGCGTGGATGACGGTCTCCGCCTGGTCCAGCCTCGCTCCCAACCCGACGATGGGCGTCGCGCCGTGCACGGAGACCACCTGGAAGGGAGTCCCCTGGATGTCCACCGTCGCGGCGACGCCGATGCGGTGTTGCTGGTGATACGGGTCGTCGTGGGGAAGGTTGATCTTCTTGTCCGCGATGATGGGCCAGCGGCTCAACACCGCGTTGCCGAAGTCATCGCCGTCCTTCGCCACGGAGGCCGGGTAATAGACATAGGCCAGCCCCAGCTCCTTCGCGATCCGCTCCACGGAGGGCGCGTCCATCTCCTGCATCGCGATGACATCCGCCCCCGCGAGCGGAGGGCTCGACAGGGATGTGATGGCCTCCGTGACGTGCTCGGCGAAGGCGAGGTTGTACGTCACCACGGTGACCGAGGAGGGAGCCCCGGTGGCGGTGGGGACGACGGGCCGGTAATCCCCGCCGTAGCGAGGCCCGGCCTCGTCGGGGTAGCTGGCCATCAGCGGACACCCGGTCAGCAGACCGAGCACCAGGAGGGCCCACAGCGGTGAAGCGACCGGGCGAGCCTTGTTGCACCGCGGGGACTTGCTCATCACCCACACGAACATTATGTGCCGCCCGAAATTGCACGACTCTCGGCGGCACTGGCTGCTCGCCTGCCCAGGGACCCGCGCTCTACGTGCGCGCCTTGCGCCTTTCGAGTTCGGCCCCATAGAGCTTCCGCTCCTCCAGGAAGGCCTTCGCGACGCTGGGCCGGTCCTGCAACCGTGCGAAGTACGCGAGGAGCGCGGGCCACTTCGACAGATCGATGGGCGTGGCCACGTGCCAGTTCAGCACCGTCACCAGGTACGCGTCCGCGACGCTGAAGCGGTCCAGGAGGAACTCACGGCCGGCCAGGTGCTTCTCCAGGTAGGAGAGCCGTCCGGCCCCCTTCTCCAGGGCGTAGCTCTTCGCCCCCTCGTTCGCCGAGGCGTCGAGCAGTGGGGCGAATGTCGCCTTGTGCAGCTCGGTGCCGATGAAGGACAGCCACTGCCGGAGCCGCACGCGCCCCCGGCTGTCCGCGGGTGCGAGGCCCGCCTGGGGCAGCGTCTCCGCCAGGTATTGCAGGATGGAGGCATTCTCCGTGAGCACGTCGCCGTCGTCGGTGCGCAGCGCGGGCACGAGCCCCAGCGGATGGACCTCCAGGTAGTTGTTTCCGTCATGCGTCCGCTTCGTCTTCGAATCGACTTCGATGAACGCCGCCTCCGCCCCCGCTTCGTACAAGCAGATGCGGGTCGCGGCGGAGCACGCCAGGGGAGAGAAATAGAGCTGCATGGGATGTCCTCCAGGACGTCAAACGTGGGCCTTCGCTGAACGACGGGGCACACTCTCCGCCTCCGGGAGGGATGCGTCCAACGCATCGTTTGCATAGGCTCGATGCATGGATGACATTGCTCCTCCGCCCTCCCCTCGCCTCGACGTGCGCGACCTGCGCGTGGTGCTGGCCCTGGCCTCCGCGGGCACCACGGCCCGGGCCGCGGAGGTCCTGCACCTCACGCAGCCGGCGGTGAGCCGCGCCCTGCTCTCCGCGGAGGAGCGGCTTGGAGCGCGGCTCTTCGACCGGACCCCTCGCGGGTTGGTGCCCACGCCCGCGGGACAGGAGCTCGTCGAGGGCGCCACGCGGCTCCTCGTGGAGTTGGGCGACCTGGAGCACCGCGTGCGCGCGCCAGTGGCGCCGTCCATCCGCCTCCGGCTCGTGTGCGAGTGCTACACCGCGTACCACTGGCTGCCGTCCGTGCTGGTGACGCTGCGCAAGAGCCTGCCGGGCCTCCACCTGTCCCTGGCGGTGGAGCACACCCGGGACCCGGTTCCGGCGCTGGTGGCGGGAGAGCTCGACGTGGCGCTCCTCACGACGTCATCCGTGCCTCGCGCCGGGCTGGAGGTACGGCCGCTCTTCTCGGATGAGATTGTCTTCGTGGTGGCCGCGACACACCCGCTGGCCTCCCGACGGGCGCTCACCCTGGAGGACCTCCGTGAGAACACGCTCCTGGCGGGGCAGACGCCCGCGGCGGAGTCGCACTGGTTCATGTCGCAGGTCTTCGGCCGCGAGCGCCCCCGGCTCCGCATGGAGCGGCTGCCGCTCACGGAGGCGATCCTCGACGTGGCCCGCGCGGGCCTGGGCATCGCGGTGCTCTCCGAGTGGATCACCACTCCGCACCTGGGCAAGGGCGACCTCGTCGTGAAGCGGCTCGCGTCCGGGCCCCTGCGGCGGCCCTGGCGGATGGCCTGGCGCAAGGAGATCGGAGACGCCGCGCTCCGCCTCTTCGCCGCGCTCGAGCCCACGGTGCCCCGGGGGCTCGCGGCGGGATGAAGGGTCCCAGCTCCTCCCAGGCGTGGTCCTCCGGCGAGGGCTTGACACCATGGCCCAGTCGGGCGCGCACACGATTTTCACCATCGGCGGAGCCCGCTCGACAGCGCCCATGCCGTCACGACCTCTCGTGCCCAGATTCCCGGCATGCGCCAGGGACCGTCCACGCATGTCCACGAACGCTGTCACGTCGGCTGTGCCGGCTGGAGCCTGTCGAGTGCGATGGCTGAGCACTTCCCCACGACGGGCACCCACCTGGAGCGCTATGCGCGCGTCCTCCCCGCCGTGGAGATCAACTCGTCCTTCTACCGGCCGCACCGGCCCGGCACCTATGCCCGCTGGCGCGACAGCGTTCCGGAGGCGTTCCGCTTCGCGGTGAAGGTCCCGAAGGTCATCACCCACGAGCTGAGATTGCGCGACGCGCGGGAGCCGCTCGAACGCTTCCTGGGGGAGGCGGGCCACCTGGAGGCGAAGCTGGGATGTTTGCTGGTGCAGTTGCCGCCCAGCCTCCCGCACGAGCCCGGCACGGCGCGCGCCTTCTTCCAGGCCCTGCGGGAGCGGACCGGAGTCGACATCGTCTGCGAGCCCCGACACCGGAGCTGGGCCACGGACGAGGCCCGGCGCACGCTGGACGATGCCCGCATCCGCTACGTCCGGGCGGATCCGCCCGCGGTGGAGGTGCCTCCCGTCCCTGACGCGGAGGTCGTCTACTACCGGCTCCATGGCTCGCCGAAGATGTATTCCTCGGCCTATTCACAGCCGTACCTGGAGACGTTGGCAGCGGACATCGCCAGCCACGAGCAGGCCGGCCGGCGCGTGTGGTGCATCTTCGACAACACGGCCGAAGGGGCGGCCCTCCCGAATGCCCTGACGTTGCTGCGACTCGACGGTCCACGTGCGCCGCGCTGAGCCCGCGGCTGTCTCCAGAGAGACGCCGGCGGTCAGGGCGTGGGGCTGGGAGAGACCGCTGGGGCCGCCGCTTCCAGCCGCAGCGTGCGCGTCACCCGCGTGCCCTCGTCCAGGCCTTCACCAAAGGGCACCGGCATGGTGTCCTCCGGGCGCGCGGGCAGCCCCTGCGTCACCGGCGCGGGCATCGCATAGGTGTGCTCCCCCACCCTCACGGTGGGACTGGCACCGGCCATCAGCTCCAGCTCCAGGTCGAAGCCTTCGGCGGACGGCACCCAGTAGCGCAGCAGCACGCCCTGGGCCGCGTCGCGAGTCCGCAGCACGTCACCCGAGGCCTGCTGGCCCGCGAGCCGCACGGACGCCACCGCGTCCCCGGGCAGCACCTGCACGTCCACGAAGGCCGCGTCCGGATGGGAGGGAGTGATGTGGAGCGCCACCTTCCGGCGCCCGCCCTCCCCCGGCTCCATTCGTGAATCGACAGCGGGGCCGCGCATGTCGTCCCCCGGCGCGGGCGCGGGCGCGTTCCAGAACGGCCCCTTCACCTCCGGCAACGCGTCCACGGCCTCACGCTTCGGGGCGTTGCCCAGGTAGGCCCGCGTCCAGTCGTTGAGCACCGCATCCGAGGACACCCAGCGCGCGGTCTTCGCATCCGCGTCCACCAGGTACAGCACGCCCGAGGGACGCGCTTGCTTCGCGTCGAAGCGCTGGCCCACGGCGAGCGACACCAGCAGGCCCAGCGCCAGGAGCGCGGCCCCGCCCGAGGCCCACGGCAGCGCCCGGCCCGCCAACCACAGCCAGCCGGGCGCGAGCAGGCAGATGCCGAGCATCACCAGGTCGGACGGCACCGCGGCCCGCTCCAGCGGAAGCACCGTGAAGAAGGTGGCCAGCACGGACGGCAAGAGCAGCAGGAGCGGCAGCGCCGCCAGGCCCCACAGCGGCACGTGCCATGGCGTGAGCGGCTGCGCCCCACGGCCTCCCAGCCACAGGAGCAGCACGACCATGCCCGCCAGGGGCCAGAGGAACAGCGCGCTCGCGCCCGGCAGCACGACGCTCACCAGGACGCAGAGCACCGCCCACGGCACGCATCCGCCGGCCGCCAGCTCCAGCACCGGGGCGCGCCGGCGGAGGAACAGCCCCACGCCCATCACCGCCATCACCAGCAACACCACCGCGAGGAAGAAGCGCGCGTTGTCCTGCGTCTCCGAACGGCTGACGGCGCGGAAGGCGGGCTGGAGCACCTTCAGCAGCGGCCACGAGAGCCTCGTCAGGCTGCTGGCCAGGAAGCCCACGACCAACAGCACCGCCGCCTCCCGGAACACGGCCCACACGCGCAACTGCTTGCGCCGGCGCGCCCGGAAGACCGCGAACACGAAGAGGCCGACCCAGACGAGCGCCAGCGGGACGGCCCAGGCCCTGGGGTAGTGGACGCGCAGCGGGCCCGCGTTGAAGTAGATGAGCTCCTCGCCCTGGGGCACGGACGCCTCGCGGGAGATGCGCCGGGTGAGCGCGAGCAGCGTGTCGCCCTGCTGCTGGAGGAGCCCGTCGGAGACCACGTCCACGGTCTCCTTGCGCGAGTGGTAGGCCTGCGTGCCCTCCACGTTGGCGAAGTTCAGCCCCTGCCACCCCCCCTGCCGGAGCGCCGTGAAGTCCGTGGCGTTCTTCATGCGCTGGTACACGGCCGTGAAGAGCGAGCCGGCGCCCACGTCCGGGGCCTCCTCGGCGAGCCTGCGCACGAGCCAGCCGCCGCCCGGGGAGACCTCGAACATCAGGAGCGGCCCCGCGTTGCCGCGCGCATCCACGTTGAGGATGACGCCGGATTCGCGGGCCCAGGGATGCGACGCCGCGAAGGCGGTGCTGCCCAGGAGGTGCTGCTCCTCCGCGTCCGTGAACAGGAACAGCACGTCGCCCGCGAGCGCCGGCCCCTGCTGGAGTGCCCGCGCCACCTCCAGGATGGACGCGACGGCGGCCCCGTTGTCGGACGCGCCCGGGCCCGTGGGCACGGAGTCGTAGTGGGCCACCAGCATCACGGTCGTGCCCTTCGCGCCGTCCTTCGCGCGCAGCCGGCCGACGATGTTCTCCACGTTCGCCGCGGGACGGGGAACCCCCTGCGCGGGCGCGAAGACGGCCTCCCGTTGAAGCTGGACCTCGGCGCCCAGCTCGCCCAGGCGCGCCTGGAGGTAGTCGCGCACCGCCGCGTGCCTCGGCGTTCCAATCGCGTGAGGCTCCGCGCCGATGAAGCGCAGGTGCTCCCGAGCGCGCGCGGCGGAGAACCGCTCCCCGGGCGCCGAGGCAGGCACCGGCTCCGGCAGCGGGCTTGCGCGCAGCACCAGCAGGACCACGCCCAGCCCGAGCACCGCGGTCACACACCGCGCGAGCCACGACGCGCGCAGGGAGGCATTCCGTTCCAGGCCCGCGGTCGCGGCGGGGTCGCTCATGGCTCAGTCCTTCAAGTGCGCCCCTCGTCCGGGGAGCGCGGGGCGCGGATCCGCGGCCACTCTACGTCACCCCGCATCCGGCGCACACGACGGTGTCACCCGCCCTGCCCCGGGCCATGAGACAGGGCGAGCCGGCCGGCGGCGCTCCACCTCAAACTGCCGAGCGCTGATCCGCCGCCTCGATTTCCATTCTATCCGTGGACATGACAGCATTCACCCCGGGCTCTCGCGAGCCCTCAAGGGGGGCATCATGAAGAATGTGTCACGAATGAATGGGATGTGGCGGTGGATGGGCATGCGTGGGGCCGCGCTCGTGGCCACGCTCGCGCTGGGGTGTGGAGGCGCGTCCGAGGAGCCGTTGGAGTCACCGGCCCCCGCGGCGCAGGAGGCGGCGCTCACCGTCAGCGGCGACTTCGATGGCGACGGCACCACCGACCAGCTCACCACCAGCCTGACGGGCATCTCCATCTACCACCCGTCGAAGGGCACGACGAAGGTCTACAGTTTCACAGGGAGCTTCGCCGTCAACAACGCCACCATGGATCTGGATGGGACGGCGGGCCTGGAGGTGGTGGTCGTCACCAGCGGCGGCATCAGCGTCATCACCGACAAGAAGGGGACGTCGAGCTTCTACAGCTTCACCGGCAACTTCTCGATCGTCAACGTGAGCGACACGGACGGAGTCGCGGGCGCGGAGATCGTCACGGCCGCGGCGGGCGGCGTCAGCGTCATCCGGCACCGGAGCGCCAACAGCACCTTCTATCCGTTCTCCGGCACGTATCAGATCAACACGGTGGTCGACACGAACGGCGTCGCGGGCGCGGACATCGTCGTCGTGGCGCAGAACAGCTCCGGCCAGGGCATCTCCATCATCCACGACTCGAGCCGCACTTCGCAGTACTACGCGTTCAGCACCAACTTCACGATCACCGCGGCGTGCAACTCGGATGGGGTCGCGGGCGCGGAGCTCTTCATCTCCACGTCCACCACCAAATATATCCTCACGGACCGGACCGGGACGACGACGACCACGCTCAAGACGGGCTGCTGAAGCCCAGACGTGCGCCGCGCCTCTCTTCGCCGGGAGGCGCGGCCATCCCTTGTCGCCGGGAGGGTTTCGCGTACGGGAGCCCAGGGGAAACGTCAGCTCCGGAATGCAGGATGCCATTGGCCTCGCGCGGAAAGCCACGCGGCCCGCATTGTCATCCCCATCCTCATGACAGGAGCACCGGTGCCAGCGTCACCACCCACGTTACACATGCCGAAGGTGTGCGCGAACCAGCTGTAATAGCTGGTGTCCGGGTCAAGGTCACACACACCCATTGCCTCCGAGGACGTCGGAATGGTCAGCGAAGCGAACACAGCCAGGGCCGCTGCCAACGAAGCGAGCTTGCTTGCCTTCACGAGTGCCTGCCTTGCACGGCTGCCGCGCTACTCCTGCAAAGCTACATAGTGGATGAACTCAATGTCGACGCAGGGCGGACAATTGCAGCGCCATCAAAACACCCACGGTCGACGCCGCGGTATCTGCTCAAGTGCCGTCCGCACACTTCGCCAGGAGGGAACGGATGGACGGCACATACAAGTCATTGCGCATCGAGAAGGGCGACGGGGTCGCCGAGGTGGTGCTCACCGGGCCGGGCAAGGGCAACGCCATGGGCCCCGACTTCTGGCGGGAGATGCCCGAGGTGCTCCGCGCGCTGGACTCCGACGACGCCGTGCGCGTGGTGCTGGTGCGGGGCGAAGGCCAGAACTTCACCTACGGCCTGGACCTGATGGGGATGATGGAGTCCCTGGGGCCGCTGCTCGCCGGCGAGAGCAACCTGGCGTTGGAGCGCGGCAAGCTCTTGAAGCTGATTGGCGACATGCAGCAGGCGACGGAGGGGCTGGCCCGGTGCAGGAAGCCCGTCATCGCCGCGGTGCATGGCTGGTGCATTGGCGGGGGCATGGACCTCATCGCCGCGTGTGATTTCCGGTACTGCTCGCAGGAGGCGAAGTTCTCCCTGCGCGAGGTGAAGGTCGGCATCGTCGCGGACCTGGGCGCGCTCCAGCGGCTGCCGCGCATCATTGGCGAGGGGAACACGCGCGAGCTGGCCTACACCGGCGGCGACGTGGACGCGGCGCGCGCGCTGCGCATGGGCCTGGTCAACGAGGTCTTCCCCTCCCCCGAGGCCCTGCTCACGGAGGCCCGCGCGACGGCGCGGCGCATCGCGGACAACCCGCCGCTCGTGGTCCAGGGCGCCAAGCAGGTGATGGAGTACTGCGCGGACAAATCCATCGCGGACGGGCTGCGCTACGTGGCGGTGTGGAACTCGGCCTTCCTCCAATCGCACGACTTCGCGGAGGCCTTCTCCGCGTTCGCCGAGCGCCGCCCGCCCCGCTTCCAGGGACGCTGACACGCGCGGACAAGTCCGCCACGAAATCCGCCCCAGCTAGACGCTGAGCCGCGCCGGAGGGACGGCGGGAGGCGTCATCCGCCAGTCGCATCCCGGGTCAAATCCAGCCGGCACCCCACCGCAGGCAATGGGGCGCCGGCTGAAAGAAACGGGATTAGAGTCACGCCATGGACTCCACGCTCGGCGAAACACCGTCCCCCACGCAGCAGTTGCACGCGGCCATCACAAGCTACTGGCGCACCCAGGTCGTTGGCACGGTGGCGCTGCTGGGGATCGCGGACAAGCTCGCGGGAGGTCCTCGCGACAGTGATTCGCTGGCGGCCGAGCTGCGAGTCCACCCGGACGCCTTGTTCCGGCTGATGCGCGGCGGCCTCGCCGCGGGCCTCTTCGTGGCCTTCGCCGAGCGGACCTTCGCGCTGACGGCCATGGGCGAAGGCCTGTGCTCGAACGTCCCCGGCTCGCTGCGGGAGCTGGCCATCACCCAAGCCAGCCCGTCGCACTGGCTGCCCTGGGGGCGTCTCACCGACGCGATCCGCACCGGGAGTTCTCCGGTGCAGGCCGCGCTCGGCTGCGACATCTGGGAACACTTCGCGCGCAACCCCGAGGAGGCGGAGCACTTCGCCAGGTCCATGGGGAACTGGTCCGAGATGGTGTCCAGCGAGGTGGCGCACCACGTCGACTTCGCCCGCTTCGCGCGCGTGGCGGACATTGGAGGAAGCCACGGCGACCTGCTGGCGCAGGTGCTGCGCGCCCACCCGTCCTGCCGGGGCATCCTCTTCGAGCTGCCCCAGGTCGCCGAGAGCGCGAAGCCCGTCCTGGCGTCCCGCGGACTCGCCAACCGGGTGGAGGTGGTGGCCGGGAGCTTCTTCGAGCCCGGCATCCCCGCCGCCGAGGCCTACCTGCTCAAGCACATCCTCCACGACTGGGATGACGACGTCTCCACGACGATCCTGCGCCGGCTCCATGAGGCCGCCCCTGCCGGCGCGCGGCTCTTCGTGGTGGAGCTGGTGATTCCGGACAACCGGAACCCGGACCCCACCCACCTGATGGACCTCAACATGCTGGTGGTCGCCAGCGGGCGTGAACGCACCCGCGAGGAGTTCTACTCGCTGCTCACCGCGACCTCCTGGAAGGTGGAGCGCCTCATCGCCACCCAGAGCGGGAGCAGCATCATCGAAGCGGTGAAGGGCTGAGCAGCGGCGCGGCGGGTCGCGCGGAGTGAGCGACTGCACGGGCAGGACATCCCAGCCCGCCGCCTGTTGTCAGATGACGTCAGGCATTGCCCGTCCCATTCAGCCAGCCCCTTCCACCGAGGAGTCACTTCGTGCGCCTGCATTCCCTTCACGTCCTGGGCTTGATGGCCTGGGGCACCTTGCTGTCCGTGGCGTTCCCAGGACCGGCCAGCGCCCAAACGTCGCAGCCCGGTTGCTACAATCTCGACCTGGAAGCCGATTGGGAGCCGCCCTTCTCGGAGGAGTCCTTCGAGTACCTGCAGCAGATGACGCTCACACCGCAGCAGACGCTGCGCGCCACCCCGCCACTGGCGCTCACGTCCGCTGAAAGCATCGTGCTCCCGGTGAACCAGCGGGTGACCGCCACGTATGTGCATGACGCCTCCGGCACGCGCCCCTCCCTGGGCTACCTCTACGTGGATGAGCTCATCACGCGGGGCTACCTCGACCTGAATGGCAATCTGCGGGATTCCAACGGCAATGGCATCGCGGACCTGCAGGAGGACATCTACAACCTCGCCCCCGCCACCGGCCCCCAGGCCCGCCCATACGTGGGCGCGACCCGGCGCTGCAACAAGGCCTTCACCTCGGGAGGCTTCACCTACAGCCAGCCCGATCTGGCGCTGAGGGAGGGCTGTGACAGCACCTTCACGTCCGGCGCACTCCTGCCGGACGCCCGCCCCGGCACGCACCCCGACGTGAGAGTCGACGTGGTGGGAAGCAACATGGTCGCCGTCCCGAGGACGGGGTTCTCGGACAATGGGCTCTACGCGCGCATCCCCAACCTGCTGGAGCCCGCTCACGCATTGAACAACTACCGAGGACTGGGCCACCCCGTCTTCTTCCCGGGGAGTGGACAGACGGTGGACCTGGGAGCCATCAAGGCGGAACGGGAGCTCGTCTTCTACCTGGTCGTCGCGAACGACGCCGTCACCAGCCCTGATGAGGGCCGGGTGTATCCGTGTCTGCGCAAGGCGGCCAACGGGCAGTGCACCCTGCACCTGAAGACCTCCACATCCGTGTTCTTCTCCAGAGCGAAGTGGAACCTGGACCAGGACCCCGTGGGCAAGTCGCCTGTCGCGGCCCGCAACATCGGATGCGCGTACTCAGAGGAGTGCCTCCCCGAACAGCCCAACCCGCGCAGCGGTGCATGTGCCGTCGCGGCCACCGGCCAGAACCTTTGCGGCTGGCTGGACCCGGAAGCCCTGACCCGGCTCGGGACGGCGCCCTACGGCAACACCTCGCTTCCCATGGAAGCCCGCGTCGTTCCTGTCTCGGGCAACGGCAACATGCCCCACGTCATCCTGGCGGCGCCCAGCGACACCCCGCGGAATTGGCTCCTGGCCTTCGAGGATTTCAGCGGGGGCGGCGACCGGGACTTCAATGACGCCGTCTTCCAGTTCCGGGGAGACGTGAGCAGCGAGGTGAGGTCGTACGTGAGGTATCCCGGCACCCGCACGATGCTGCCCTGGTGCGCCATCTCCCAGGTGCGCTTCCGCAAGGACGACGCGCTGGACTCCGGTTGTGATGCCAGCGCCGCCATTTCGTATGCGGTGGCCACGGACTGCCGCGTGTGCGACAGCCAGGACTTCTGCATTCGCAACTTCACGCCCACCTGGCAGCCGGTGACGTTCCCCGCGGGAGCCCAGGAAGTCATCCTCGATGTCTCCAGCCTCCCGGGCAACCAGCTCTGCTGGAAGGCCAGCATGGCCGGAACGAGCCCGACCTGCCTGCCCACCATCAGCAACGTGGACGTGGGTTACGTCCTTGTCCCCAGGTCCCCCTGAGCAAGGTCCACCTCGGCCTCATTCATTTCGCACGGCCTTTCCTGGCATCCCCCTGCCACGGAGGGAGTCTAGTCGTGCGCCCGTCTGGAATGGCAAGGGCGGCGCCAGGGACGCCGCCCTCGGTCCTCCGTGAGAGGGATTACAGCCGGACCTGGAGCTCGTAGCGGCGGTTCTTCGCCTTCTTCGCCTCGGTGTTGTCCGGCTTCTCCAGGGGGCGCTCGGAGCCGTAGCCCACGGCGGTGATTTCGCCGCGGGGGATTCCGCGCGCGACCAGCTCCTTGACGATGGTCTCCGCGCGCTGCTCGCTGAGCGTCTTGTTCTTCGCGGCGTCACCCGTGGAGTCGGTGTGGCCGGAGACCTCGAACTTGTAGCTCTTGACGCCAGCGGCGACGAGCTGCTTCTTCGCGTCGATGAGGACGTTGGTCAGCTTCTTGAGCTTCGCGTCGCAGCCGGGCGCCAGCTCGGCGGTGCCCGTCTTGAAGCTGCACTGGTTCTTCTTCGCCTCCTCCGTCAGCTTCGTGTTGACGCGCTTCTCGACGGTGGACTTGCCGGCGTCGCCCGCGGCCTTCTTGATGGAATCGAAAGGGCTTTGCGCGGCGGCCACGCCCGGGACGGCCAGCAGCGATACGGCGATGCAGAGCGCCTTGAGCTTCATTCGTGGAACTCCTTGGGCTCCAGGGGAAAGGGAGCCGGAGCCCGAGGCTGCCGAGGGACGCGCGTCGCGTCCAGCGACAAGGTGTGCCCGCGTGGCGCGCCTGCTCGCTAGCCGCCGCGCTTCTTCTTGCCCCGCGCGACTTCTGTAGCCAGGGCGTCCAACCTGGGCGTCCAGAACGCGCGGAAGCGGTCCAGCCAGGCGTCCACCTCCGCCAGCGGCGCGGCGTCCACGGCGTAGAGGCGCCGGGCGCCGTCCACCCGCACCGTGGCGAAGCCGTTGTCCCGCAGGACCTTCAGGTGCTGCGAGACGGCCGACTGGGTGATGCCGAACTCTCGCTGGATGACCTCCACGACCTCACCCGAAGCGTGCTCGCCTTCCGCGAGCAGCTCCAGGATGCGGCGGCGGACCGGATCACCGAGGACGTCGAAGGCGTGCATCAGCCCCCGGTATAGAACGCGGCCGTGCGCTCGGCCATCCCCCGTGCCACGTCCGGCGCCTCCCCGGCCGCCACGTGGGCGTCGGCCCAGGCCTGGGCGCACGCTCGCATGAACGCCTTGGCCTCGTCGGAGGCAACCCAGGAGGCGGCGGCCTCCGCGGCCACGTCCTTGCCGGTTGCGAGGTGCTCGCCCAGGCCCAGGAAGCCCAGGTCCCATCCCACGCCCGTGGCGCCGGGACCGAACTGGCTCCAGAACTGTTCCACGTCCGCGCTGTGCACGATGTGCTCGAGCGTCAGCCGCGTGCCCTTGCCCTCCGGCGTCAGACGGACGGTCACCCAGCTCATCCCTCCGTTCATCTCCCAGGTCAGATCGAACGCCGAGGGCTTGTCACAGCGGGTGATCGTCCCGCCCGCGTTCCCCTTGATCTGATAGCGGCCGCCCTTGTGCAGCGCTCCCTCGACGGGCGCGAACCACCGCGGGATGCGCTCGGCGTTGGTGACCGCGTCCCACAGGTCCTCGATGTCCGTGGGGTACACGCGCTGCGCGACCACCACGTGGGCCGGCTTGCCTTCGTGATCGCGTTCCACGCAGGTGCGGAACTGGGCGCCAATGAGCTGGTGAAGCATGTGCGGACCTCCTCCGTTCACCGGAATCACTACAGTCCGCACTCATATTAGTCAATCCTAATATAACCCCCTCCCTCAGTCGCGCTCCAGCAAGACGAACTGGAGGACGTACGAGGGCTCGTCGATCCACAGCGCCTTGCACACCGAGAACGCGTGCTACGCGGGTGGTTCGCGCATGAGCGGAGGGGCTCCGAGCCACACCGAGTGACGGCGGCGAAGCCGTCACTCCTGGGTGTCGTCCACGAGCTGCACGGGGACACCGGGTTCCGCGGCATCTCCGTTCACGTCCTGGAGGTCCAGCGGACCGGTGGAGAGGATCCAGAGGTCCAGGGTCGGGTCGTCGTCCGTATTCCCCGCGCAGACCAGGGTGATGTCGCAGGCGGGGCATTCGCCGGAGACGCCGAGCCGAGCCTTCACTGAGAGAGGAAGTGCCTCCACGTCGAGGGGACGCAGGTAGGTGAACCGGAAGGTGTCCACCCCGATGGCCACCGCCCCCTCGGGGATGTCGCTTCGCTCTGTGCCGCGGAGCTCCATCGGCCCCGTGCCCGCGAAGTAGGCATAGCGGTTGTTACGCTCGGGCGCGAAACCCACCTTCGCGAAGACCGGCTCGTAGGTGCGCGTGTCTCGGAAGTGGGCCTGCTGACGCTTGTACCAGGCTCTCAGGTTCGACTTGCACTCCGCCGCGCGGGCACGCTGACCGAAGCGCACGAAGTTGCGGACCGTGTTGACGGCCACGATCCCCAGGAACGAACAAGCCATCACGCCCAGGACGATGAAGAATCCCTTCCGTCCGGAACGCCCTTCCCCCTCCGGGCGCGGGCTCATCCCTGCACGTCTCCCGGATGCAAGAAGGCGCCCCACCCTGTCGTCTGATTCATGGCCTCACTCCTCTCCTGCGAAGGCGGAGACCACCCGTTCGATGACGTCGCGGCCGGCCTCGTCCGTCGCATCGGCGGTTGCCCACACGAGCCAGTCTCCGTTGACCGTGCCGGCGCCCTGCTTTCCCTCGGGCACCTGCTTCATCAGCCGCACCTGCGCATGGCTTGCTTCGTCGTAGCCGTCGAACAGATAGACCGACGCCCGGGCCGAGCACGCTGTCCAGGTCTGGCCGAACCCTGCTCGGGCTCCGAGGTCCTGCACGGCGGGAGCCGGCTCGGCAGGCAGGACCGCGTCGCGGCCGGTGCCATGGCGCAACAGCGCCTCACCGCGCTTGAGGGAGGGGTCATCCGGATTCATGGGGCTCCTTCGCGGCAGGCGCTCCTCGCCGGGCTCCTCCGCACGCTGCGATGGACCGCTGGCGCACGCGCCTGTCAGCACGGGAACGAGCAACGCGGAGGCGACGAGCGGCGCGAGGCGAGAGCGCATGGCCCCCTGCGATAACACCTCCGCGCGCCGCACCGCCACCCACCCTGCCCCCATCGCCGTGACGCGCCTGTCAACCCGTTCTCACGCCGACGTGGCGACACCAGGGGCCGGCGGACGTGAAGCTGCGCGCTCCCATTGTTCCGCTTCTGCCTGGAGGAGCACGGATGCGCCCGGACCGTCGTCACTTCCTTCGACTCTCCGCGCTGGGAGGTGGAGCCCTCGTCCTGGGCCCCGCGTTCTGGCGCAACGCCTACGCCGCCCCCGCGAAGCCCGGCCCCGGGCCCTACGGCGCGCTGGCGGGAACAGCGGATGCCCGGGGCGTGCGGCTCCCCGCGGGCTTTACGTCCCGCATCGTCGCGCGCTCGGGGAGCGCTGTGGCCTCCACGGGCTACACGTGGCACGCGGCGCCCGACGGCGGCACGTGCTTCCCCAGCGGGGATGGCGGCTGGGTGTACGTGTCCAACAGCGAGATGACCTCCGGCGGCGCCAGCGCGCTGCGCTTCGACGGCAGCGGCGCGGTGGTGGACGCGTACCGCATCCTGTCTGGCACACGCAGCAACTGCGCGGGCGGGCCCACGCCGTGGCAGACGTGGCTGTCGTGCGAGGAATACAGCGGAGGCCGCGTCTGGGAATGCGACCCGCTGCGCCCGTCCCAGGGCTCGGTGCGGCCGGCGCTGGGCACCTTCGCGCACGAGGCCGTGGCGGTGGATCCAGTGGAGCGGCGGCTCTACCTCACCGAGGACAGCACGAGCGGGCGCTTCTACCGCTTCACCCCTTCCGCATACCCCTCGCTGAGTACGGGCACGCTGGCCGTGGCAAAGGTGACGGGGGATCCGCTCACCGGCGCAGCGGTGAGCTGGGTGACGGTGTCCCCGGCGCAGCCGGCGTCGCAGCAGTCCAACGCATCCCAGTCCACCGTGTTCAACGGGGGCGAGGGCTGCTGGTACGACAGCGGCGTCATCTACTTCACCACCAAGGGGGACAACCGCGTGTGGGCGTACACGCCCGCCACGGCACGGCTGGAGATCATCTACGACGACGACCTCTACGCGAACTCACCGCTGACCGGCGTGGACAACGTGACGGTGGCGCGCTCGGGCGACATCTACGTGGCCGAGGACGGCGGCAACCTGGAGCTCTGCCTCATCACGCCGGACAGGGTGGTGGCGCCGTTCCTCCAGTTGGTGGGGCACAACGCGTCGGAGATCACCGGCCCCGCGTTCAGCCCGGATGGCAAGCGGCTGTACTTCAGCTCGCAGCGCGGCACCACCGGCGCCAGCGGCAATGGCATCACCTTCGAGGTGACGGGGCCCTTCCGCTGAAGGCCCCGCCGCCAGCACATCCACCCCTGCTACAGGTTCTGCGGCTGCTGCGGGCAGTTCGGTCCGGTGCAGGGCGGAGGGCAGTCCGCCGTGCACCAGTTCATCTCGCTGAAGTCACACAGGCCGTCACCGCAGGACGGGCCATTGCAGTCCTGCGGGCAGGTCGCGGACGTCTCCGCGCCGTTGCAGCTACCGTCGCCGCACCAGATGACCGGGCCGCAGTCCTGGGGACACGTGCTGGACGTCTCGCCGTTGTTGCACCAGCCGTCGCCGCAGGAGGCAAGCGGAGGGCAGTCCTCGGCGCAGTTGTCGCTGGACTCTCCGTGGCGGAAGTCACAGACGCCGTCGCCGCAGATGAAGGCACACGGCAGACAGTTCGACGGGCCCACGCCCCCACAGGGACATTCGGCGCCGAGCTCGGACTCCGACTGCGTCAATGATGCTTCATCCACGTTGCCGCAGGCGGCAAGCAAGCCCAACGACAACGACGCGAACACCATCCACAGACGTGCTTTCACGGAGACTCCCGGCTGAAGAGACTCCCAGTGATAGCACACCTACCCCGCGCGACGGGCCCGCCGCCACGCATCCACGGAGCGGGAGTCGTGATGGGCGGTGGCGAGGAGGACGACGTAGAAGCCCAGGTAGGTCATCTGGATGCTCGCCGCGTTCCAGTTCTGCGCGGAGCAGGCGCCGCCAATGAGCAGCAGCATCAGCAGCGCCCCCGCGACGAGCACGCGCCGCACCTCCACGCCCAGAAACAACAACAGGCCAATCACCGCCTCCGCCACCGGGATGGCCAGGCTCACCGCGTACACCCACGCGGGCGGCAGCGGGCTCTTGTCGAAGGAGTCGCGCATGCCCGCCGCGAACGCCGTGAGCTGCGGCAGGCGGACGAGGCCGTGAAGGGCGATGTTGAGCCCCAGGCCCACCCGGGCCAGGGCGTACGCGAGGCCGGCGTTGTCCGCGGGCTGCGAGGGCACGGTCATCGGGAAGACCTCCGGTGGCGTCCTGTGTCCCTCCGAACGCCCGCGAGGACAAGCCCCGCGGGCGTCAAATCATTCTTCGATGGACTCGAAGGATGGGCGCATCAGTCCCAGCGGCTGGTGAGCTTCAGCTTCCACTCGCGCAGCTTGCCGTTGCCCGTGCCCGACGGGTTGACGACGTGCAGCTTCCACAGGCCGTTGACGGAGCCGTCGCGCGGAATGCCTCGCGTCACCGGGATGCGCTTGGGCGGCGTGCCCTCGTTGGGGCCGTCCCACAGGAGCGCCGTCTCACCGCCCGGATCCTCCAGCGTGAGCACCAGCTTGGACGGGTTGTTGTGCGCCAGGTCCAGCTCCACCGTGATGTCCTCCGGCACCGTCGCCAGGCCCACCACCGGCTGCGTCGACGTCCGCGGCGTCGTGTTCCCCGGCAACGCCAGGTCCGCGAACGCCGTGAACTCGCCCGACATCCACGCCGGCCGGCACCAGCCCTCCGTCGCGCCCGAGTCCAGCCCGTGGCACGCGAGCCCCTCCTCACACGGCACGAAGCGCGAGCACGACGCGCCGTCGCCCGGGATGCTCGCCGTCGTCACACAGCGGCCGTAGGGGCTGGAGCCGTCATACGGGATGCCCTCGCAGTGCAGCCCCGTCCCGCACGTCGCCGCGCCCGTGCACGGGTCGCCCTCCGCGCCCTCCTGCGTGGCCGCCTTGAGGTTCTGCAGCGCCGCCGCGTCCACGGACGGCAGCCGGCCCAGCTTGAGGATGTCGTAGAACGGCCGCGCCGCCACCATCGCGTCCGCCGCCACCGCCGGCACGTTGTACGTGGTCTGCAGCGCCGCCAGCGACTGCGTGTTCACCACCGCCAGCACGCGGCGGGCCTCCGCCACGTTGAAGGACACGCCCTGGAACGTGCCCACCCAGCCGTCCACCGGCAGGTCCACCCGGCCCGTGCCCCGGGCGTACGTCTCCAGCGCCGTCAGCGCCGCCGGTCCCACGTTCTGCAGCGCGGCCACCTGCTCGATGGAGACGAAGCGCCGGTCATCCGCCGTGTGCGCGATGCCATCCGGCCCGTAGCGGAAGTTGATGATGCTCTGCGCCGCCTGCGAGTTGAGCGGCACCTGCGTGTCCAGCACGGCGAAGGTCGTGGCCCACTCGTTGAGGAACAACACCACCCCGTTGCCCGCGGGCGTGCCCGAGGCCAGCTCCTGCGCCCGCGCGGACAGCGCGTCCGCGGGTGTATCCGACACCGCGGCCGCGCCGCAGCTCAAGAAGAGGGGAACCGAGGAAAACGAAAGAAAACGACGGAGTCTGGAGTTCATGGCGTCCATGTACTCCAAGACAGGCCGCGTGTCGGCGACCGTTCAGGTCCTCTCTTGATAGAGCGCGATGACCGCGTGGACCTGGTCGGTGACCTGCTGGAGGCGGTCCGCCGCGGCGTGGGTGGCCTCCACGCGGGCCACCGAGGCCTGCATCACCGCGTTCAGGTCCGACACGGCGTTGAAGATTTGCGACACGCCCGCGGACTGCTGGCTCACCGACGCCGAAATCTGCCGCACGGCATCCGCGTTGCCCTTCACCAGGCCGGACAGCATGCCCAGCCGTTCGCCGGAGGCCCGGATGGTCTCGATGCCCCGGCCCATGCGCTCGCCACCCTGGCGGGTGAGTTCCACCACCCCCTGGATTCGCGAACGCGTGTCATCCAGCACCGCGCGCACCTGTTGCGTGGCCGTCACGGACTGGGACGCCAGGCCTCGCATCTCCCGTGCCACCACCGCGAAGCCCTTGCCCACGTCCCCGGCCCTCGCCGCCTCGATGGCCGCGTTGATGGCGAGCACGTTGGACTGGTCCGCCAGGTCCTGCACCGTCCGGGTGATGCCGGCGATCCGCTCCGTGTGCGTGGCCAGCGCCTGGATGCGCTCGGTGAGGTCCACCGACTGCGCGCGCACGTCCGCCAGCCCCTCCACGCTGCGGCCGATGGCCTCCTCCACCGCCTCGCCCACGTTCCCGGCCTCCTGCGTGGCGCCCAGCACCCGGGCCGCCTGCGCGGAGGCCGCCAGCGACGTCTGGCGGATCTCCTCCGCCGTCACCCGCGTCTCCTCCAGCGCGCGGGCCTGCCGGGTGAGCTCCTGGCGCTGCTCGCGGGTGGACTCCATCAGCGTCGTCACCGAACTGCGCAGTGCGCTCGCGGTGCCCATGAGCGGCTGGACGACCTGCTCCTCGACCGCGGCCCGGGACAGCTCCAGCTGCGCCTCGCGCCGGGCCATCGTCTCCAGGGCGCGCTGGCCCTGCACGCAGGCGACGATGAGGAAGAGGTCCTCGAAGGCCACCCACGCCGTGTGCTCCAGCCACCGCCAGGCTTCATGCGCGTGGACGCCGAAGATGGACTCCGGCCAGAGCGAGCCGCGCAGGACGAGGTCCGCCACCACCACGCCGCTGAAGGTGAGCAGGACCTTCCAATCCCGGTAGAAGGAGAACAGCGCCAGCGAGCCGAAGATGTGGAAGTGCGTCTCGATGCGGCCGCCCATGAGGTGGACGAGCAGCCCGGACATCAGCGCCTGCCCCACCGCGATGACGTGCCGGGTGGACGCGCGACCGGGACGCGTCAGCGCGAGCACCACCGGCGGCGCGCTGAAGAGCAGCCCCAGCCCCACCGCCGCCTCCACATGGAACCGGACCGCGCTCTCCAGGCCCGCCCAGACGCGCGGCGACACGAACACCGCCGCCGCGATGCCCGCGAGCCACTGCAACACCACCAGGGCGACGAAGGTCCGGTCCGTGCGCCGCGCCAAAGACAGACATTGCGCTTCATAGAGCTGGCGCGACCGCGTGGACACGTCGGCTTCGGACAGGTGGATTCTCATCGCGGAGCTCTCCGCACGGGGATGCCCGGGCCGGGGCATCCTCGGGGCCATGCCCGGCAACGGGGGCTGCGGGCATGGCCATGCTGGAGAGTTCGCGCGGGATTGGCAATACACTCTTCTCAGACACGGATAAGCGTCAACTCCAGACGCCAGAGCGTTCCGCGAGAACCGAGCCCCCTCCCGCGGGAGACCCCGGAGTCTCACCCGTGAATTCTTGTGTTCACTGTTCCCAGAGCCGGATTTCAGTGCCCGCGCGGCGCACGAGCAGCGGGCTCGAAGCGCCGTCCACGGGCTCGATGCGGCCCGGAAGCGCCGCGGCCTGGACGCACCTCCAGCCTCGCCCGGCGAGCGCGGCGTGCACCCGGGCGCCGAAGCCTCCGCCGTAGGACGTGAGCACGTGGGACGCGCGCAGCCGGTCCAGGAGGTCGCGGCAGGCGTCGTCGGAGAGGTAGTAGAGCACCTCCGCGAGCAGCACCAGGTCCGCCTCCAGCGCCACGTCCTCCGCGCGGGCCTGCACGATGCGCACGCGCGCGTGGCGCCCCAGCCGCTCCCTCAGGCGCGCGACGAAGCGGGGCTCCGACTCCACGGCCTGGACGTTCGCGTCCGGGAAGAGTGACAGCAGGTGGCCGGTCATCATCCCCTCGCAGGCGCCCACGTCCACCACGCGCCGGGGCGGGCCCGCGTGGCGCAGCGTCGCGAGGACCTCCTCCGTGAGGGCGAAGCGCTCGACCTCGTAGGTGGAATGGGCGAAGCCCCACGGGTCCGCGAGCTCCGCGAAGACCTCCGGCTTCGTGAGGGACAGGGCGCGCACCATGTCCCCGGCCCGGACTTCGGTGAAGGCCTCGATGCCGGGCCCGTCGCGCACGGGGTCCGTGCATGCGCCGGAAGCGGCTCCATCCGGACGCTCCCGGTAGAGCGAATTGAGCAGGCCCAGCTTGCGCTGGAAGGCCGCGTCATCCAGCACCGTGCAGACGGTGGGCCGCGCCCCCGTGGCGGGCACCCACAGCCGGTCGAAGGCGCGGCTGGCGAGCAGCGCCACCTCGCGGTGCAGCGGCGCGTCCTCCTGGGGGCTGTGCGTGTAGACGCGGACGTCGCTCCGGGCGCGTTGCTCGCGGCACCACGGCCCCACCTCCGAGGGGCACAGCAGGAGGTGCGTGCTCCTCGCGCCCAGGGCCCGGCCCACGGCCTCCAGCTCCCGGCCCGTGCTCCCGTGCTCCATCACCACCGCCACGTCCGCCCCCGGCGCCACCGTGCTGAACAGGCGCACGACGTCCTCCGGGTGGGCCACGACGATGAGCGCCGGGGCCTTCTCCATCTCAGCCATGCTTCGCACTCCCACTTGGAAAGGGACTCCGTCAGGGGCGGCTCAGCCGAGGGCCGCGCTCCAGTCGGACACGTCCTGCGCCTCCTGCTTCGGGAAGCGCAGCAGCGGCAGCAGCTGTTCGCGGATGAGCGGCTCCCAGCGCAGCCGCTCGGACAGCGCCCAGCCCGTCGCCAGCAGGAGGCGGCCCTCGTGCGCGTCGCGCGGGAGGCGGCGCACCACCTCCTCCGCCACGCGCTCCGCGGTGCGCAGCTCCTCTTCCCGCAGCACGCTCGCGGGCAGCGCCTTCCACGTCTCCACCGAGTGCGCCAGGCGCGCCGCCCGGGCATCCGCCACCGGATCCGACACCACCAGGTTCGGATGCGCCGCCTCCGACAGCCCCTGGCGCTCGCACAGCGCCTTCAGGGCGCGCCGGGCGCCGCTCACTCCGGAGATGACGCAGATGGCGCCGCAGCCCAGGGCCTCCAGCTGCGCCAGGCCGTACGACTCATACAGCGACTGGCCCAGGGACACGTCCGTGGCGCGGTGGAGGTCATCCCGCGTGAAGTCCAATCCCTCGGGCCACGTGGGCTGGTTCACCAGCGCGATGTGCAGGCCCGTGTCCTTCGCGTTGAACGCGTCCACCCGCGTCCTCAGGGCGCGCAGGTTGTCGGACGGCTCCGCGTCGTTCCACTCCGTCACCATCACCAGCAGCGCGGGCTTGCGCTCCGGGGGCAGCCGCGTGGCCAGGTGCTCGCACACGTCCACGTCGCGCCAGAGTCCCTTGCAGACCTCGTCCCTCGCGATGTGCGTGAGCAGCAGGCGGAAGTCCCTCCCCCACTGCCTGCGCGCATGGGCCAGCACCTTCGCCCGCGAGGCCTCCTTCGCGTCCCAGCCCGTCTCGATGGGCCGGTGCCCGTGGGGCACCACCGTCACCGGCTGGAGCGAATAGCGCGTGTCCAGGAAGCGCAGCTCGTCCGCCACGGACGCGCTCACCGCGCCCACGCGGTCGCACAGGTGGCCGTTGCGCAGGATCTGGAAGCTGGGCCAGGTGCCCACCGGATACACCTCGTCCAGCGTCTTCCCCTGCTCCATCGCCAGGCGCTGGATGTTGTAGAAGCGCGCGTCGGACGGGCCCTGCCCTCCCTGGCCGTACTCCACGAGCACCCGGGGCGTGCGCACCTCGCCCGCGTAGTACACGGTGCGGCACCAGGCGCGCCCGTCCAGCAGCGCCTTGTACGCGAGCGGCAGCGACAGGTGCTCCTGCGCCAGGATGACCGTCCCCGCGCCATCCTTCGGACGCAGCCGCTCCAGCGCGTCGAAGACGGGCTCCGCGAGCACGATGGCCAGCATCGCGTCATGGTCCAGCGCGGGCGCGTCCAGCAGGCCATGCCGCACGGCCTTGCGGAACAGGCGGTTGACCCAGGGCGCCGCGCCCAGCCGCGTACCGAAGCGCTTGCGCCACATGCGCGACAGCCCCCGCCACGCCGCCGGACGCGGACCCCGGCAGTCGAACGGGAGGTCCACGCCGAGCAGCGTGTGCAGCCGCGCCAGGAACTTCGGCAGCGTGCCCAGGCGCACCCGGTAGCCCCGGAGCACGTCCGTGAGGTCCACGAGCAGCACCTCCACGGGGCCGCCCGGCGCGTCGCGCCGCCCGTAGATGAACGACACGTCGTGCTGCTCCTCCACCGGCTGGAAGACGCGCGTCCACCGCTCCGGGTTGTCCCGGCGCAGGCCGCTGTAGAACACCTCGCCGTGCGCCTCCAGGTCGCGCGCCAGCGACTCCTCCGGCGCGTAGGTGCCCAGGCCGCACGGCCGCACCGTGGGGCTCACCAGCAGCGTGCGAGGGAAGGCCTGCCGGTACTCGGGCGCGGACACCAGGTGCTCCAGCACCACGCCCATGCCGCCCAGCGTGCGGGTGGCTTCATAGGAGAGGTGCACCAGCATGTCCCCCTCCGCCCAGGGTTCCCGCGTGCTCATGACGCCACCGTCCAGACGCGCTCGCACAGCCCCCGGCCCGAGCCCAACCGCCGCGCGTGCGCCTCCACCGCGGGCAGCGTGTGGGGCTCCAGCTGGCTGGCGTAGAAGGACAGCCCGCGCACCTTCGCGGCCCACAGCGCCGTCATGTCCAGGCACCGGGGCGACAGCCCGAGCGCCCAGGCGTAGTCGACGATTTCGTCCTCCGGGTGGTGCGCGGAGTACGGCAGGTCCTCGTAGTAGACGACGTTCCGTCCGCCGCGCAGGGCCCGCACCGCGTCGCGCACCATCAGGTGGTCCACGTGGCTGGAGATGCCCAGCGGCACGTAGCAGACCGCGTCCGGGGAGACGTTCACGAGCACCTCCTCCAGGGCCAGCCGCACGCGCGAGGCCAGCGCGGCCCGGGCCTCCTCCGGCTCGGGAAGCCCCCCCGGTGGTGCACGCAGGCTGGTGTCGCGGAAGCCCAGGTGCACCAGGTCCGCGCCGTGCGCCCGGGCGAACCGCCGGTCCTCGCCCATCCGCAGCGACGTCACCGCCATCGCCCGCGAGGGGTCCACCGGCAGAGCGAACTCCCAGCAGCTCTGCGAGAAGACCGTGACGAGGGTGGGCACGACGCCTCGGGGTACTCCGAGCAGGCTCGCGTACGCGCACAGCGCCACGTCGTCCGGATGCGGGGAGAAGAAGACGTGCTCCGCTGCCTCTTGCTTCGGGTCGCGCGCGCGCTCAGCCACGGGCGCCTCCCGCGAGCGGCGGCGTGGGCCACGCGTCCAGCGGCAGGTCGTGCAGGTCGCCCTCGGGCGTGACGAAGCCCAGGATGACCACGCGCTCGCCGGCGTTGTGCACCGTGTGGCGGAACGCGCGCACCGGCGCGTCCAGCTCGCGCGTCAGCCCTTCCGAGAACCGGCCGGAGGTGATGAGCCAGTGCCCTTCATCGTTGGGCATCAGGCGCGGCGTGTCCCCATCCAGCCACACCAGCCCCGGGCGGGACTCCCCCATGTTGAAGGTGAAGAAGCTCTTGTCCGAGTGCGGCTCCGACGCGTGCGCCACCACCTCCCGCCTGCGCCGCGCGGTGCTGGGCGCGTGGTACTTCACGAACCGCACCGCCCCTTCCGTGCGGCGGCGGAACAGCCGCGTGAGCCCACCGGCGCGCAGGCCGTAGCCCCGCTCCAGCGCCTCCAGCAGCGCGATGCCCACGGCGTGGCAGGCGTCGTACGCGTCCTCGGAGGCCTCCAGGAGCTCCCGCACCGGCTCCGGCACCACGCGGCGGCGGAAGCCCGTCCACATCGCGGGCTTGGCCATGAAGGCCTCGATGGGCTGGCGCACCTCCGGCGACTCCGGGAACCAGGTGGCGTTGTAGCCCGTCTCGAACACCGTGGCCGCGGGCAGGAGCGCGTGCAGGTACGGATGCGCGAGCAGCGCGTGCTGGAAGGTCGCCTCGTAGCGCTCGAACAGCCCCGCCAGCGCGTGGCGCTCCAGGAAGGCCGCGGGACGCTCCAGGTAGAAGAAGCCTCGCTCGGACAGGTAGGTGACGAGCCGCCGCGCGAAGGACTCCCGCTGGCGCGGCGTCCCGGACACGAAGTCCTCCAGCCGCAGCGGCCGGATGTCCGCGAAGCGCTGGGGCTGTCTGCGCACGAGGCCATCGCGCGCGGAGGCGAAGGGTCTGGGAGGCAGGGACGGAGCCGGTGTCCGTGGCGCGGTGGCGGGCATGGGATGTCGGGTCGTCATGGGTGGGACTCGGGCTGGAACGTGTCGCAGGTTACGGGCGGCGTCTGACATGCATGGATCCGCCTTGACCCAGCCCCCGCCCAATGCCTCTCAAACCCAGCCACCTGCCGGGTCCTGCGGACCGCACGCGGCGTCGCTCGGGCGCACGGCGTCATGGGCCACGGACGGCGCCCGTCCGCCCACATGCGAACATCCCTTATTCGCTCGGGATGACGGCCTGGGCCGGTGGGTCTGGAAGGCACCTCCCGCGAGCGCTGCTTTCGCCGGGTTGTATGGGTGGGAACAGCGATTGCGACGCGAGGGCCGGTGCCTTGACGGAGTCCCCCGCGCTCACGCTCCAATCCCTGTCATGCCTGCGCATCCGAGACGCCGCTTCATCCTGCTCCTGATGGCGGGGGCCTGCGCCTGTACGCGCGCCCCGGCCCCGCGGGACGTCGATGCCCTGGCGCTCTTGCGGCGGAAGGACTTCCGTTCCCTGCGGCCCGCTCCCGCGGCGAAGCCGGAGCGCCCGGGGGTGACGGGGCTGCGCCTGGACGTGATGCCGGAGCACGCGCGCGTCTTCGTGGATGGCCGCGCCATGGGGCTCGCGCGGCAGATGGGGGCGCTGCTGCCGCTCTCGCCCGGCGTTCATCAGGTGAGCGTGCGATTGGAGGGCCACGCGACGTGGCGGGCCGAGGTGATGGTGGGCGACCGGCCGGAGCCCATCCAGGTGACGTTGACCGCTTCGCCCTGACGCGAAGCGGGCCGTGACGCGCAGCACACCGGCCATCCGTCGGGGGAGGCACACGCGTGAAGCAGCCAAAGAGGAAGGGCCGGCTGTTCCGGTTGCCGTTCGCGGATGCGCCGGAGTCCCGCGCGCGGCTGTGGAAGAGCATGACGGAGCACGGCCTGTTCGTCCCCGAGGACACGCCGCAGCCCATCGGGACGGAGTTCGCGCTCCAGGTGGCCTTCCAGGGGGACGGGCCCGTGGTGTCCGGCCGCGTGCGGGTGATGGAGCACGGCGTGTCCGGCTGGGTGCGCGGCTACTTCGTGAAGTTCGTCGCGTTGGACGCGGGCAGCCTGCCCCTGCCCCTGAGCCCCCGCGAACCCCCGCCCCCCCCGGTGGCGGCGCCCGCCGCGAGCTCCCCCGGCGGCGCGCCCGCGGCGAGCGAGGCGACGTGGAGGGAGGAGCCGACCCCGGTGGGCATCCGGCCGCGCTCCACCGTGGATGGCATGTCCGCGCTGAATGACTACTCGCACCTGGAGCTGCTGCACGTGCGCGACCCGGAGGCGTGGCAGGGCGGGCTGCGGCCGTTCGACGCGTTCGGGCGGTATCAGCTGCTCCAGCGGCTGGGCGCGGGCGGCATGGCGGAGGTCATCCTCGCCCGGCGCACGATGGCCGAGGGCGTGGACAAGCTGGTGGCGCTCAAGCTGGTGTTCCAGGAGTACGCGCGCCACCCGCGCCTGTCGGCGCTGTTCCTCACCGAGGCGCGCTTGAGCGCCACGTTTCAGCACCCCAACGTCATCCAGGTGTTCGACGTGGGCAGCGCGGCGGGCCGGCCCTTCATGGCCATGGAGTACGTGCACGGCCGCAACGGCGCGGACCTGGTGCAGGCGCTGCGGCGGCGCGGCCGGCCGCCGCCGGTGGCGCTGGCGGTGGCGGTGGCCATCGAGCTGGGCAAGGCGCTGGAGTACCTGCACGGGCAGCGCGACCTGGATGGACGCCCGCTGCACCTGGTGCACCGCGACGTGAGCCCGGGCAACGTGCTGGTGGGGCTGCACGGCGAGGTGAAGCTGGTGGACATGGGCGTGGCGTCCGCCAGCATCGCCAGCGGCAATGACCTGCTGGTGGTGGGCAAGCGCGCGTACATGGCGCCGGAGCAGGCGGCTGGCGGCCGTCCGGAGCCCGCGTGGGACATCCACGGCATGGGGCTGGTGCTCTATGAGCTGCTCACGCTGCACCGGGCCTCGGAGGCGGCCTGCGGCACGGAGGGGCCCCCCGGGCTGTTGAAGCCGTCCCACTTCAACTCCCAGGTGACACCGGAGCTGGAGCGCCTGGTGCAGTGGGCCACCGAGCCGGAGCCGTCCGCCCGGGCCTCCAGCGCGAAGGTGCTGCGGCAGGCGCTGGAGCAGGTGCGGAGCACCCTGCCCCCCTTCGACCTGGTGCAGACGATGCACGAGCTGTTCGGCGACTCGCTGGATCAGGCCCGGCGCGAGACGGAAGCGCTGATGGGGATCGCGCGGAACAAGGACCGGTCGCATGCGTTCCCGCGCTACCGCCGGTGGCGCCATGCCGTGGAGCGGCGCATCCCGGCGGCCGTGAAGCTGGCGGCCGCGCGGCACGGGCGCGCGCTGCGGTGGGGCGCGCTGGCGCTCACCGTCCTGTGCGCGACGGGGGTGGCGTTGCTGTGGCCGCTGCATACGAGGGAGGTGGCGCTGGCGCGGCATCTGTCTCGCGCGGACCGGCTCATCGCGGTGGCGAAGCTGTCGGGCGCGGGCGAGGACACGGCGCTGGCGCAACTGCAGGCCGCGCGGGCGCTGCGGCCCGAGGATCCACGCGTGCGCTCCAGGCTGGCGGCGCTGGCGGATACGTTCGAGCGCCTGGCCACGGAGGCGACACGGCGCGGGGACGTGGCGGAGGCGATGGCACACCTGCGTGCCGCGCTGGAGGCGGCGCCCGAGCGGAGCGCGGTTCGCGTCCGGCTTCGATTCCTGGAGGAGGAGTTGCGCAAGGCGCCCTCGGGTTGGAGGGTTCGGTGAGCGCGCCCTTCCCGCGTGGAGGCCGCCGCGGCGCGGGCGATCCACCGGGCGCGGTGGCTCCGTATGACTGACGCCATGCGCGATTCCGAGCTTCCACGTTGCAGCGTCCTGGGGTGCGTCCTGCTCCTGTGGATCGCGGGTTGCGCCCGGACCTCGGAGGACGAGGGGGCGGTGGGGACCGTGTCTCAGGAGCTGGACGCCATCGTGGCCACGTGCGCGGTCGCGCGCGGTCACGTGGACGCGCTGCGTACGGCGAGCGCTTATTGGGAGCCGTTCGAGGCGGGCGCCACGTTCCGCTCCGGCGACTGGGTGCGCACCGGTCCGGATGCCTCCACGCGCATCGAGCTTCGGGGCGGTGGCCGCATCGAGTTGGAGGAGCGCACCGTGGTCATGGTGGAGCGGTCCGCGCCTTCGGCGGAAGCCGGCTCGGTGGTGGCGCTGGAGTCGGGAACGGCCCGGGGCCTGATCCCCGAGGACGCGCTGTCCGGCGGGCCGCTCGTGCTTCGCGGAGACAACGGGCGGCAGGTGGCGCTCACGGCGGGGGCGCACGCCGGCACCACGGAGTTCCGCGTCACCCGCACCGCGCGCGGCATGCACCTGAGCGTGTCCCGCGGTCGGCTGCTGCTGTCCGAGGGCACGCACCGCCGCACCCTCGAGGCGGGCAACGGGCTGGACGTCGCGCGAGGCCTGGAGGATGCCGAGCACGATGGCCCGCCCTTCCCCACCAGCCTCTCGCCGGGCGTGGACGCGCGCATCGCGTGGAGCCCGGAGCTGCGCATCCCCCTGAACTGGAAGCCGTTGGACGGCGCGCGCAGCTACCAGGTGCAGGTGGCGCGCGACCTGGGCTTCCGCCAGCGCATCGTGGACACGCAGGTGGAGGGCCTGGCCTTCACGTTCGTCCCGCCGGGGCCCGGCGTGTTCGTCTGGCGCGTGTCCGCGCTGGACGCGGAAGGGCGGCCCGGCGAGTCCGGCTTCGCCCGCCGCATCTTCGTGGAGCGCCAGTTGCCCCGAGGGCTGCTCGTCACGCCACGGGACGGCTACCAGTCCCCGGCGGGTCCGGCATCCGAGGCCCTGGTCTTCGCGTGGCAGTCCCCCGGCGGAGCGCCGAGCTACCGGCTGGTCGTCGCGCGTGACCGGGAGCTGAGGAACCCGGTGCTCGTGCGAGAGGGCAGCCCGCAGCAGGTGGTGGTGCCCGGCCTCCCTCCCGGCGAGTACTACTGGGGCGTCTACATGGCGGAGGATCCACCCGTGCCACTGTTCCAGAAGGCCCGCAGGCTGGTGGTGACGGGGCCGGCCGAGGACCGCGCACGCGACGCGGTCGTCTCCATGGAACGCTGACGCGTCATGTGCCTCCGCTGACGTGTCACACGGCGACGTGCTGGCGCGCGTCTCCTCCAGACAGCCAGGGCGCATGCTCGCGGCATGTCGCTTGCTTTCTCACTCCGCACTTGAACCAGGAGGTTGCGTGCGCTTCATGAGTGGAGTCGTCGTCGCGGTCGGTCTTCTCGGGTGCGGTGGTTCGGAGTCCGAGCAGGACCTGATCGATACAGTGGGTCAGACGGAGCAGGAGATCGTCGGAGGCATCGACGCCCGGCCGAACTCCATCCCCTGGATTGTCAGCCTTCAGCAGAACGGCAGCCATTTCTGCGGGGGCAGCCTGGTGCGCGTGGGCGACAAGGAGGAGAGCGACATCGTCCTCACCTCCGCCCATTGCGTCTATGACGGCGTCTCCAACGTCACGGCATCCGCGGGTGCGCATGACCTGAACCGCCCCACGTCCACGCAGGTGACAGCCCGGGTGATGCGAGCCGTCTATCATCCCCAGTACAACCCGCACACGACGATGAACGACATCGCCGTCCTCAAGCTCGACAAGCCCATCAAGTTCGATACGGCCGTCGCCAGGGCCTGCGGCCAGTCCTCGGGCATGCGCCCCAACGTGGCAGCTCCGCTCGCGGGCGGCAATACGCGCGTCCCTGTCTGCCTCCCCGCGTCCGGGGAGCTCGTCGCTGAAAATACGATGGCGACGGTCGCCGGCTGGGGCAAGACACGGGAGGGCGGATACGACACGTCCAGCCTCTTGATGCAGGTGGGAGTCCCCGTCCTCAGGCATCAGGACGTCGCCAACAGCTACAGGCGTCAAGGAATCACCATCGACGAAAATGCCATGTTCGGGGCCGGGTATCAGGAGGGGGGCAAGGACGCATGCCAGGGCGACAGCGGCGGGCCGCTCGTCGTCCAAGGTCCCCAGGGCTACGTGCTCGAGGGCATCGTGAGCTTCGGGGTGGGCTGCGCGCGGGCAGGGTTGCCCGGCATCTACACGCGGGTCTCCCACTACATCCCGTGGATCAACACGCAGATCCGGATCCTCAGCGCCGTCAGGTAGGGCGCCAAAGAGACGAATGTGGATGCCTTCCAGGAATGTGATGCCGCCGGCCTCACGAGCCAGTTCGGTCGCGAGCCGAAAGAGCGCCAGGACCAGGCCGTGATGCCGGGGCGCTCGCTGGGCATCCGGGCTCCAGGACCTCTGCAAGGAATTGGGCCGGCGGGCCCCCGCCTGGCGGAAGCCCTGCCAGCACCTGACAGACACCGCCGCGCCTTGAAGCGGCGGGAGGCCAACCCGGCCCTTATGATGCGCGCCGTGTCACGGGCCGTCCGCCACAAGGCGCCGGCCCCTCCGTCCCGGGTGAGTGCATGTTCGTCGCTCTTGGAGTCCTCGCTGGCGCCGCCGTGCTCGTGCCCACCGCGCGCTGGTGGTTGATGCACCGGGTGGGCATGCCCCGCGCGAGCGAGCCCTTCGACGGACACGTCTACCGGGTGGGCAAGGCCGTCATCGCCGAGCGTCGCTGCGAGCACCCCCGCGCCACGGTCATCGTCATGCATGGCTTCGCGGCGGACATGCGCTACTTCACGCACCACTACCGCGAGCCCGACCTCCAGCTCATCCTGCTGACGAGCTGCGACTACCACCTGCCCATCACCGACCCGCGTGAGGAGTCCGCCCCGTGGGCGAGGGTGCCAACGGAACCCGAGGGCACCATCGCCCATGACGCCGCGGTGCTGGTGCAGGCCCTGGAGCACCTTCCCCGGACGGACGTGGTGCGCGTCCATGGACATTCGCGGGGCGGCGCAGTGGTGTTGGAGGCCGCGCAGCTGCGGCCGGACCTGTTCGAGCGCGTGGAGGTGGTGCTGGAGGCGCCCGTGCTCCCGCAGGCCCGCCCCTACCGGAGCCTGACGCCCTCGCAGCTCTGGCTGCTGCCGTTCCTGCTTCCCCTGTGGCGGATGGCGCCCATTGCGCGGCACAACCGGGACGCGTGGGGACCGCTGGAGAACGCTCGCAAGCGCGAGCTCATCATGGCCTTCCCGTTCAACCCGAAGCGGGTGGCGACGATGATGGCCAACCTGCGGGACATCGAGGCGTGGAGCCAGACGCGCGATGCGTCCCTGTTCGCCAACGTGCGGCGCGGGACGGTGCTCGTTCCGGGGAAGGACCGGGTGCTGGAGTCCGCCTCCATGCGGGAGAGCGCCGGGCGCGCGAAGCCGGGGCTCGACGTGGTGGAGCTGGACGGGTGCAGCCACTTCGTCCTGTGGGACCGTCCGGATGCGATGCCCGTGCTGGGTGGCGCACCGGAGCGGGCCACCGGCGACGATTGAGGCGCTATGCGCTCTTGCGACGCCGCATCATCGCTTCGTACGAGCGGCCCACGCCCTGCGAGAGGATGAGCAATTCGCCCACGTCCGGCGGGGTGAACTGCTCCGCGCCGTTGTCCACGTAGAGCAGGTGGACCACCTTGCCGCGCACGAGGAGCGGCAGGATGACCGCCGTCGCGGGGAAGCCTCCGCCGAGCAGGCGGTAGAACATGCCCATCGCCGCGTCGCGCTTCACCGGACCGACGTAGTGGGAGCGCAGGTCGCGCACGAGTCGGAAGGTGCTCTGGTCGCGCAGCGGCACGCCGATACGGCGGACGGCTTCGTTGCTCACGCCCTGCCCCATGCCGTGCCAGCCGGTGACGAGGTTGCCCTGCACGGACAAGAGCAGGCACCGGCGCCACTTGCCCATCGCGAAGCGGAGCACCGTGCGGGCCACGTCCTCGCGGTCCGAGCTGCGCGCCAGCTCCGCCTGGGCCTCGGGGAACGTGAGCGGCGTCGGAGGAGCCACCTGCTTCGCGGCCACCGGAGGAGTCGCGGGCGCGCCCGTCGCGCCGGCCTGCGCCGCGACCTGCGTGGGCACGCCGACCCCGCCACGAGCCTGCGCTGGCACTCCCGCTTGGGCCGCTACGCTCCGCGCTCCAGGCGGAGCCGCGAGATGCGCGGGCACGCCCGGTGCGCCCGCCTGGGCCGCCACGTGCGCGGGCAGGCCCGGCGCTCCCGGCTGACCTGCGAGATGCGCGGGCACTCCTTGTGCTCCAGCCTGAGCCGCCGGACGCGAAGCCGTGCCCTGGGTGCCCGCCTGAGCCGCGACATGCGCCGGCACACCCTGCACCCCAGGCTGCCCCGCCAGATGCGCGGGCACTCCCGCGCCCTGCCCCGCCGGATTCCCGGCACGGGCCGCCTGCGCGGGCACTCCCTGCGCCGGAACCGGCGGCGCGATGTGCGCGGGGATGTCCACTCGCGGGGACGCGGTCGCTCCGGCTCGCGGCTGCGCGGGCCCGCCCTGCGGCGGCGCGGCCACGGGCGCCTCCATCACCTCCTCGCCGGTGATGACAAGCTCCCCTTCCAGCACGTCCGCTTCCGCATCCGAACCGCCGCGCAGCGCCTGCGCGTAGACGGACTGGAACTCCTCCTCGCTCATCAGGTCCGGCGGCCGCTCCGCTGCCTTCGCCACTTCCGCCGCCGCGCCCTTCGCGGGCCTCGGGCGGACCGCCTCCATGTCGATGGCGCGCAGCTGCCGGAACGCCTTCGCGTGCCGGCGCAGCAGCTGGTTCATCCGGAACTCGGGGATGACCACCGGCACCACGCGCTTGCCCGTCTTGAACGCGATGGCGTCCAACGTCGGGAAGTCATGCGGGTTCACCACCGCGACGCTCAACCGCGTCGCGTCCGCCCGCATCGGCAGGAACTCCTTGTCGTCCGCCTCGTTCAGGTTCACCAGCGCCACGGCCTTCGGGTCGGGTACCATCTCCCCGGACGCGTAGGCACAGTTGTGAAGCCGGCCCAGCGCCTTCGCCAGGTCCTGCTCGGACAGGAGCCCCAGCTCCACCAGGTTCGTCCCCAGCCGGCCGCCGTGGACCACCTGCGACTCCAGCGCCTCCTCCAGCCCCGCCGCCGACACCAGGCCGTCCTTCACCAGCATTTCACCCAGGCGCATGGGGCCGCTTGTAGCCATGCCCCATCCCCCTCCGCAAGCACCCGGCCAGGCGCGCAGCCCTAGTCGTCCGGATGGTGGCTCAGCCCCACCCGGTTGCCCTCCGGGTCCCGCACGTAGAGCGTCCAGCGCGTCTCGTGCTCCAGCGGCACCCCCGCGCGGGCCAAGGTCTCCACCACCCCACCCCGCGCCTCGCGCGGGATGCGGAACACCACCATCAAGAGCCCCGGCGCGGAGTGGCGGAACGGCACCACCTCCGGTGTCCCGTCCACCGCCTCGATGGCCAGGAAGGCGCCCCCGGGGACGCCTACCCAGATGCTCCGCAGGGTGCCGTCCTCCCGCAGGTGGCGCTTGAGTTCCGGAAAGCCCAGCAGGTCGCGATAGAACGCGGTCACGCGCTCCACGTCCTTCGCCTGAATCGCCACGTGGTGGAAGCCCTGAACGTCCTTCATGGGGATGATGGTAGGGTCTGCCGGCCCATGGCGCGACTGCTCATCGTGGAGGACAACCAGGAACTCGCCTCCCTCATCGCCACGGTCGCGCAGACCCGGGGCCATGAGGCGGTCACCGTCTTCACCGGTGAGTCCGCGCTGGAGGCCCTGGGCCCCCACACCCGCTACGACGCCGCGCTCGTGGACCTGCTCCTGCCGGACATCCGCGGCAGTGAAGTGCTGGGCGCCCTGCGCGCGCATGGCATCCCCGCCATCGCCGTCAGCGGCGTCTACAAGGGCGACCGCTTCGCCCAGGAGGCCACGCAGGTGCACGGCGCGCGCGCCTTCTTCGAGAAGCCCTTCGAACTGGACGCCGTGATGGACGCGCTGGAGGAGGCCGCCGGCGTGCCGCCCGTGACGCACGGCGAGCTGCTCGACGAGGTGGACCTGCTCGTCCTGGAGGAGCTGGTCGAGGAGCCGGAGCCATCCACGCCACAGGAGCCCGCGCTCGAGTCCGTCCTCTCCCCTTCCGAGCAGCCGGAGCCCGTCGCGCCCGAGGAGGGCTCCGACGTGTCGGAGGCCCTGCCGCTGCCCTTCGCCCAGCGCGACGCCGTGTGGACGGAGGCCGCGCCCGCCCGCGTGCGCCAGCGGCGCCAGCTGCCCGAATGGTCCCTCAGCGGAGACCTGGCGCACACGTCGGTGCCGCGGCTGCTCAACGCCTATTACGAGTCGCGCCACCACGGCGAGCTGAAGCTGCGCCAGGGCACGGTGCTCAAGGTCGTCTACTTCGAGGCGGGCCGCGTCGTGTACGCCGCGTCCAACCTGGCCCCGGAGCGCTTCGGCCGCTTCTGCCTGCGCAAGGGCGCGCTCACGGAGGCCCAGCTCGCGGAGGCGGCGGGCTACGCGCGCGAGCACTCGCTGCGCACCGGCGAAGCGCTGCTCAAGCGCGGCCTGCTGAGCCCGCGGCAGCGCCGTCAGCTGCTGGAGGAGCAGGTGAAGGACATCCTCTGGTCCACCTTCGGGTGGACGGAGGGCGGCTACGGCTTCAGCCCCATGCGGCCGCAGCGCGCGGACCTGGTGCCGCTGTCGCTCTTCCCCGGCGACCTCATCCTCGAAGGCGTCGCGCGCACGGAGACGCTGGTGACGCTGCGCCAGCGCATGGCGCCCGGACGCCGGCTGTTCCCCGCGGCGGATCCGCCCTACGGCCTGCACGAGCTGAAGCTGGCGGGGCCGCAGGCGATGCTGCTCGCGTTCGCGGACGGCACGAAGACGGTGGAGGACCTGCTCGCCCTCACGGACCTGTCCGAGCGCGAGGCCCTGGCCACCCTGCGCGGCCTGGAGCTGTCCGGCGTGCTGGAGGAGCGTCAGCAGACGCCCAACCGCCGCCAGCGCATCAGCTTCGGGCTCTGACGCCCCGGCGGCGGCGCGCGGCCCACGCCAGCGCCCCCAGCCCGAAGGCCGTCACGCCCGAGCCTCCGCCGGAGCACCCGCAGCCCGACGTGGAGTCCGGCGGCGGCTCCGCCCGGGACACGACGACCTCGCGCAGCGTCGCCGTACCGGAGTACTTCGGCGGGGTCAGCAGCCCCGTGCGCACCACGTACGTGAGCGTCGCGGAGGAGCCCGCGGTCAGCGGCACCGGCTCCAGCGCGAAGTGCTGCTCGGACGCGTCCACCGGCGTCACCGGCTGGCCGTTCAGCGTCACGCTCTGGGGCACCACCTGCGCGCCGGTGACGCTCTCCACGTAGCGGATGGAGCGCACGTCGCAGGCCGTGTCGTTGCGCAGCGTCACCGTGACGCCCACCTGGCCGGCGTTGACGCCCGCGCCCGGCTCCGCGCGCCGCTCCACCGTCACGAAGGGCCGCGCGCCAATGCGCACCGAGTGCTCGCGCGCCGCACCGCTGGCGCCCTCGCCCGTGGCCGACACGTCCAGGGTGACGTGCGCGCCCACCAGGGACTCCAGCTCCGTATCCACCGTGGCCAGCGCCGCCGAGTCCCCTTCCGTGACGAGCCGCTCCAGCGCCGGCCCTCCGGTCGGTGCCCACGACAGGTCCACCGTCGAGCAGGCCCCCTCCGGAATCGTCTGGCGCAGCGTTCCCCGCGCGCCCTCGCCGCAGGTGGCGATGAGCTCGCCGCTCAGCTCGCCCAGCACCACGTCGCGCGCGTCCCGCGTGACGGACTGGACCGCCTCGGGAGCCTGGACGGTGCCGCCGTCCGCCGACGACTCCGAGGAGCGGACCCGCACGGTGTAGCTGGCGCTGCCGCAGGTGGGGGGCAGGTCCAGCTCGAAGGTGCCCGCGGCCCACGGGTACGCCTTCGTATCGAACACCCGGCCCGGGTCCACCGGGTCCTCCAGCGTCACCACCGTGGTGAGGGGCCGCGAGCCCGCGCAGTTGACCAGGGGCTCCGTCGCCACGCGGCCCCGCACCTTGCGCTCTTCCGGCTTCTCCAGCGTCACCATGGGCTTCACCGAATCCAGCGGCACCCAGCGCGGCTTCACGGAGACCTCCACGTCGGCCGCGGGGCTCGTGAGCGCGATGCCATCCACGGTGATGCGATTGAAGGCCCGCAGGTTCACCTTCTCCGTGTTCACGCACGTCGCCGAGGCGAGCAGCACCGATTGGCCCTCGACAGCCTCCGCGCCCACCCGACGGCGGTCGCCCCCTTGCAGGGCCAGCACCTCCACCGCCGAGGAGTCATCCCGGAGCGACCACCACGTCGACACCGGAGGCAGGCCCAGTGCGGGAAGCGGCTCCGCGCACAGGTGGGTCTGCTGGGGGGCCAGGGTCGCCCCGGAGAAGACCTCGCGCGAGGCGTCCGTGAACGGCGCCTTGGGGGCCCCCCACGGGTGGATCCGCACGGGGACGGTCGTGGGTGGGGACTTCACCTCGCCGTCATCCGCGCGGACCTCATAGGTGTAGACGGTCGTGCCCGGCTTGCAGCGCTCCGCCAGGCTCGAGGGAGGCGTGAGCGTGGCCACGCCAGCGTTCACGGGGAGCGCCGGCGAGCCGGGGAGCGGCCCCCAGGTGTACGTGATGGGCTCGCAGCCGGTGGCGCCTCGCGTGGGGGTGAGGGTGCCCGTGGGCCCGCCCATGAAGAAGGCGCCGCCATCCACCGACTCGACCACGCCCTGGGGCGCCCCGGGCGCGACGGTGTGATGCAGCACCAGCGCCACCGCCTTCGGCGTGTCATGCGCGCTCAGCCCGTCGGAGGCCACCACGTCCAGGTAGGACGTCTGGGAAGCGCAGATGCCCGTGGGCGCGGTGAGCGTCAGCTTGAGCCCGCTGTCCTCGCGCGAGTCGAGCGGTGACGGGACGACGGTGATGGGACTGCCCGGAGCGCGCACCGTGGCGGACAGCCGCACGGCGTCCCCGTCTGGATCGCGCAGCATGAGCAGCTCGGTCTTCGTCTCGCCCTCGTTCACGTCGATGATGGAGCGCAGGCCGTTCACGTCGGGAGGGGCCGCGTTCTCGTAGATGAGGACGTTCTGCGCGTAGCCGTTGAGGATGGCGACGCAGTAGGACGCGTCCGCGCAGGCCATCTGCACGCCGGCCTGGGTGATGCCCGTGGGCAGCTCCGGGTTCCGCCGCCAGAGCGAGCCCGGGAGCGCGGGAGGAAGCACGGGCTCCGCGCTGTACGCCGCCACCTTGCCATCCGGCTGCTTGAGCAGCAGCAGCCCGAACCCGCTCGCCGCGTCGAGCGCGAGCGCATCGACGGAGCCGGTCGCCAGCGGGAGGGGCTCGAACGGGTTGGCCGCGCCGCCCAGCGTTCCGCGGAACAGCCCCGTGTCGTTGCCGAAGAACGCGAGCGGCCTGTCCGGCGTCGCGCCCGGCAGCAGCGCCACGGCGCGGGCCGTGTTCGGCGGGGTGATGCCCGAGGCCACGTAGGACACCGGGGACGTGCCCCGGTACCAGACGAAGTTGGCCTTGGTCGAGGACACGGAGAAGAGCGCCTGCGGCAGGCCGTCCGTCTGCGGGGGCAGCACCGCGAGCTGCGGCTGGGCATTGAGGCCCGTCAGCGGGGGAGTCAGCGTGCCCCACTCGGCCGTGCCCTCCTTGGGCAGGAGCGAGGTCCGGAACTGCGGCGTCATCAGGGGCGGCTCGGCGGCGGCGGCGTAGCCCACGCCTCCGTCGGCCGTGATGCGCACGGCGCGCACCTCCTGCTCGCCGCCGTCGGGGAACAGGTGCTTGCCGTCATCCGCCGGCGAGCAGCCGCCCACGCTCCGCAGCGTCCCGTCCGTGCGGATGCCCACCACGCAACTGGCGCCGCGCAGGAAGCTGCCCGCCATGCCCTCGTTCAGGGTCGTCACGGCGCCATCGCGCGACACGTACAGTTGCGTGTCGGTGGCCACGGCGAAGAAGCCGGGCCGGAAGACGTTCACGTCCTTCGGCAGGCCCGTCTGGGTCTGGATGTGGGTCCACTCCGCGCGAGCCACGCCCGCGCACAATCCCAGCCCCAGGATGATCCGCCAGTGTCGCACGTTCGACGTCCCTCGGCCCGGCGCCTACCAGGCCACTTCCGCCCGGAGATAGAGGCGATCCCGAGCATCCTCCGATTCGGCCTCCAGACCCAAACCGCTGAAGCCCAGGACGGTGTACCCCAGCGCCACCCGCAGACGGTCGTCCAGCCGCCAGGCCACCTCCGGCCGCAGCGCCGTCAACCCCTGGTCGTCCGCCGCGGACGTGCGCCGGGCGGCCTCCACCGCGACCTCCAGTTCGCCCAGCACCCGCACCGCGGGCCGCAGCGTGCCGGTCCACACCCAGCGCGAGGACCCGCCCAGGCTGGAGCGTCCGACGTGCAGGCCCGACGCCACGGAGAGCCGCTCCCCCAGCCGCACCGCCGGCATCAGCGACACCGTCTGGAGCACCCGGTCGCCGAAGGCGAAGCGCGCCCCGGGGGACAGCTCGCGGGTGAGGCCATAGCGGGCCACCACCAGCCAGGGGCCGGGCCGCCACACGAGCGCCGCGAAGCCTTCCGCGAACCGCGCCTCCAGCCCTTCCCGGCCCACGGTGTGCGCGAAGTCCAGGCGTCCGGAGGCCGTGACGTCCTTCGCCAGCTGACCCTCCGCGGCCAGCGCCAGCACCACCTGCGTCCGGTCCACCGGACCGGAGGCACCGCGCGCGGGAGTGCCCTCCTCATGGCGCACCTCCGCGCGCACGTCCGCCCGGAAGCGCTCGCGCAGCCACTGCGCGGACACGCTGGCCACGTCGCGCGTGAGGTTGCTGCCGATGTCCAGCGGGTGGCGCACGCCGCGCTCGTAGCGGGCGCCCACGTTGATGCCGCTCTGGCCCACCGCGTACTGGAAGCCCACGGCGCGGGCCCGGCGGATCGCCTGCGCGTCATGCGCGCTCACGTCCTCCACGAACAAGGTGGTGCCGTCCCCCACCTCCGTGCGGGCCCCCGTCACCGCGCGGCCCAGACCGAAGTCCGGCCCGTCCACGTCCACGGAGTAGCCGCCGTAGTACATCTCGTTGCCGCGCCGCGCGCGCGCGTCCAGCCAGACCTGCGGCCCCAGCTCCGGGCCCCAGCCCCCCTTCACGCCCACGGATGTGTCGTTGTCCAGGCTCAGGTCCACGCCCGCGGAGGTGAACGTGTCGTTCATCCGGCCCAGGCCTTCGCCGCGCTCGTGCAGCCGCTGCCGGTGGCCCGCGGACACGCTGAGGCGGGACGTCAGCATGCGGGACACCGACACGCCCAGGGAGGTCCGGCCACCTTCCAGCGCTTCGCCCTCGCCGGGCACGTCCGTCGCGCGCAACCAGCTGTCGCGCAGCTCCAGGCGCACGTTTCCTTCGCCGCCTTCGTAGGCCACGGCCGCGCCCAACGTGCGGGCGCCGAAGGGCGTGTCCTCGAAGGGCAGGCGCGGATCCGCCGAGCGGCGCTCGTCGCCCAGGAGGATGAGCGACACCGGGCCCACGGGCTGCGTGGCGCGCAGGGACAGCTGCCGGAAGCGGGCGACGTCCAGGTGCGCGCCGTCGGAGAAGCCACGCGAGCGCTCGCGCCATGCGGCATCCAAGGACCCGCCAGCCCCCGGGCCCAGGACGCCGGGGCCGCTCAGGCGCAGCGTCGCCGCGCCTCCATGGTCGTCCCGCGCGCCCACGGGGCGGAGGAAGGACAGGCCGCCGTCGTCCGACACGCCGAACACGGTGGGCGCCACCGCGGTCCCCCGGCTGCTCGCGGCCTCGGCGAGCAGTGAGTACCCCCACAGCTTCGTCTGGCCCCGTCCCGACAGGAGCTGGAAGGGCGCCCCCAGCCGGCGCTCGCGCACGGCGGACAGGCCGACGTTCGTGTCGCGCCAACGCGCCCAGGCCTCGCCGCCCACCGAGTCGCGCGGGTCGCCCGTGTGCAGCACGGCGTAGTCCACGACGAGCACCGGCGCTGGCGCCTGGGTGAGCGCGTCCGTGCGCAGGAGCGGCGTGCCGGTGAGGAACGACAGCGGCCGCGCGAGGAGGATGCGGCCCGCGAGGTAGTCGATGTCGTAGTCGCGGCCCCGGATGAGGTGTCGTTCTCCCAGCGGCAGGCCGGTGACGCCGTCGCGCAACTCCACGCGCACCAGCTCGGAGCCCTCCGAGATGGAGGCGCCGCCCAGGTAGTAGAGGCTGCCGCCGGTGGCGCTCAGCTCCTCGTGCGCGGGCGTCGCGGACAGGCCGCGCGTCGGGTCCACCAGCCCGCCAGCGAACATGTCCAGCCCCACGCGCACGGGGCCCACCTGCTCCTGCAACTCCGCGTAGGGGCCGAAGAGGGGGCGGTGGTAGCGGCCCACCTCGCGGTCCTGCAGGAGCGCGCGGTAGGTGCCGAAGCCCGCGCGGCCGTACTGTTCGTGCCGCACCTCCAGGCGCAGGCGCCCCTCCGTGGGGTTGGGCGTGAGGGACACGGAAGCGTCGCCCCACTCCGCCGGGGCGAGGTCGGGGTCGGGCCAGCGTTCGAAGCGCTCGGGGAAGCGGGGACGCAGCCAGTCCGCGAGCGGCGCGTCGTCCAGCTGGCGCAGGTCGGTGTCGGTCAGGTCCAGCTCGCCCACCACCTGCACGGGGCCCAGCCAGGCCTCACCATGGAGGGCGCCGCGCCCTCGCAGCCGGAAGCCGCCGCCGGCCGGCGCGAGGCTGGCCTCCACGTCGAGCAGGCCCACTACGAACGGCTGGGCGCGCGCTTCGACGGTCACGGAAACGCTGCTCCAGGGCGCCTCTGGCGGAGCCAGCGAGAGGGGGACGGTGTTGCGTCCCGGCACGAGCCGCACGGGCACGCGGACCTCGCCTTCGGGTCCCGCGACGAGCTGCGCCTCCGGGGTCACCACCCGGGTGCCGGGCGCCGCCTCCAGGCGCAGGACGGTGTCGCCCGTGGGCAGGGGCGCGTCCGGCGACAGCCCTCGCACGGCGCCCAGGCGCACCTTCTCGCGAGGGATGACAATCCAGCCGTGCTCACCGCGTCGAACCACGTCGAAGGACTGCTGGGCGAACTCCACCGCGCCGGCGGGCGAGGTGGTGGTGATTCCGACGACGTTCTGGCCCGGAGACAGCAACACGGTCGCGAGCCACGCGCCGGAATCCTCCACGGTGGCGTCCACGTCGCCCGCGCGGACCCGGTCTCCGGGAGAGGCCTGACCGGTGATGAGGAAGCGCAGGTTCCCCCGAGCATCGGCGCGCGCTTCAGGGGGGCGGCTGGCCATGGGGGCGGAGGCAGCGCGGGGGCGGGTGGGCGGCGCGCGCACGGCGAAGTCCTGGAGGACGGCGGCGCCCCAGGGCACCTCCACGTTCGCGACGCGGGGGACCACCTGACTGGACGGAGGCAGGCTGCGCGGATCCACCTTCAGCGCATGGCGCCCGGGGCGCAGGTGCGGGCCGCCAGTGAGGTCCGGCACGCGCGAGTCCACGCCGGTGAGGTGGTAGCGGCCGGAGGCATCGGTTCGCACCTCGCGGCCGGTGGCGAGCACCAGGCGCACCTCCGCGAGCCCGGGCTCATCGGGGCCACAGAGCCCATCTCCATCCACGTCCACGCAGACGCGCCCGGCGATGGTCGACGCCTGCGTCGCCGGATCCGACGACAGCGACTGCGCGGACGCCGCGGACGGCAGCAGGAGCAACGCGAACAGGAGGCTCACGGGGATGCAGGGGAGCACGGCCCGACGCCGCGCCTGTTCCACCCGGCCCCTCCGGGGTGCTCGCGCATCGCGATGCGCCGGGCGCGGAGGCCTCAAGGCCGCACCTCTTCCACCGCCGTCACGCCGGTGCGCACGTCCGCCACGGACACGCTCACGGGGCCCTTCGCGCCGTGCACGGTGAAGCGCGTGAGCCCGTCCTGCACGGACAGGTCCCCCTTCTCACCTTCGGACAGCGCGACGTGCAGCGGGCGCTCCTTCAGCACGTTCCCGCTCGGGTCCTCCGCCCAGCACGTCACCCGCGCGCCCTCCACCCGCACCCGCACGTTGATCGGCAGCGGCGGCGCCACCTCCACGCGCTGCACGACGGGCGCGGGCACCAGCGGCGCGGACGCCGGGAACACCGGTCCTTGCGTCCCCAGCACATGCACCGTGACGTCGAGCCCTGACCACACGGCATGCGACACGCGCACCTTGCCGGGGACCATCGCGCTCACGAACAGCGTCCCGTCCTCCCCCGTCACCCGCTCCGCGCCGTTCACCCGCAGCGGCTGATGGGGCACCGGCCAGCCCGCCAGGTCCACCACGCCCGCGACGAGCCCCGCGTCCGCCCGCCACACCGCGAGCCGTGCGGGCTCCGTCCCCACCGGGCCGTACGCGCGCACCGTCACATCCGTGCTCGACCGGGCCCCGTTCTCCGGCGCGGTCCAGGGAACCGTGAAGGTCCCCGGCGGGGACTCCACCGCGGGCCCCACGGTGCCTTCGCGAGAGACGACCACCACCTTCGCCTCCGGCCGGGGCTGCCCGGCCGCGTCCCGCGCCGCCACCCCCACCCGCGCCACCGACCCCGCGTGCACCACCGGCTCGGACAGCGACACCGTCACGTCGCGCACCGCGCCCTGCACCAGCTGCATCGGCAGCGACTCGCGTGAGCCGGGGCCCCGCTGAGGCCACGCCGCGTCGATGCGCTCATCCGCCGCGAGCGCGCGCGGCGCCGTGTAGCGCCACTCCAGCATCCCGTTCGTGTCGCGAATGGGCCCCTCCAGCCGGCCGTACTTCGCCTTCACCGTGACGCGCGCATCCGCCACGGGGAGCCCCTTCGGATCACTCGTCGCGCACAGCAGCCGGGCCTGGGACACGCCGTCCGCGGGCAACCGCTGCGGGTTGAGCACGCACGCGAGGCCATCCGTAGGCGGCAACTGGAGGTCGATGGCGATGCGCTCCACGTGGCCCGAGTCGTCCCTCACTTCACCGCGCGCCAGCGGGTAGCCGGGCGGCACCACCAGCGGCAGCACGAAGCGCCCGGACGCGTCCACCGGCACGGGCCCGAAGCGCGTCCCGGCCACCTCCAGTGACACCTGACCTCCGGGCTCGCTCCGGCCAGGCAGGTTCACCGACGCAGCCAGCGGCACCAGGAGTCGCCCGTACGCGCCATGCACCGACTGTGGATGCGGCCATGCGGACAGCGCGACGAGGATGGCCGCCTCGGGGAATCGCGTGGGGGGCAGCACGTACCGAGCGATGTACGTGCCCGGCCCGATGTGCTGAAGCCCCTCCAGCTGCCCGGTGCTCGCGCGCAGCACCGGCGGTGCGCCGCTGTCATCCGGCGTGCCGTCCGGCCGAAGCCGCTTCACGGTGAGCGTCGCCTCCTTGTCGCGGCCCTTCACCGGAAGCGAGGGCTCCAGCGACAGCTCCATCCGGCTCGCGGGCGGCCCCACGTCATAGCGGGCCTGGGCCTCCTCGCCGTCGCCCTTCACGCGCACCACCACCTCGCGCGCCTGGGCCTTCGGCACCACGACGTAGGTGCGCAGCGGGAGGGACCCCGGTCCGGGCTTGAGCTCCGCGCCCTCCGCGGTCACCGATGCCGGGCTGAACGCCACCGGTTGGCCCGTGGCGTCCCGGCGCACCACCGCGACCACGAAGCCCTCTGGCGGCACGGGCGCGTCCGGGCCGAGCAGCTCCAGCGAAGCCGCCCAGACCGGGGCACAAAGCAAGACGATCGCGGAGAGCAGGAGACGTTCCAGGGCTTCCCGACTCTACAAGGCCCTCCGCCGGGACTGCACCACTTTGCTGCCGCTGGCCGCGGTGGGGGCGCCTCGCCGGCCCCGCGGACCCGTCCGGCCCTCCACCTCACCCTCCAGGTGGGCCCATTCTCACAGGACCCGAGGCCCCGCCACGCGGATCAGGGCGCGGAACCTCCGGTGGTACCCCACGGGTTCTCGACATCCATGATCGGCCCCGTGTCGAGCCGCAGGTCACGCTTTTCCTCCTGACGCGCGCCGCCCACGCCCACGGCGGTCACCTGAACGGTGTTGGTGCCATCCTTGAGGGAGACGTTCAGCGTGAACCTTCCGTCCGCGTCGGTGGGCACGCTGACGCCGTCCACCATCACCCGGTTGCCCGGGTCGGTATGGCCGGTCACGGCGAGCTCCGCCTTGCGCTGCTTCTTGCGCGTGGGCCACTCCATCTTCAGGAACACGGTGCTGGGGATGGCGTCGGGCTCGGTGGGGGCCTGACCGGGGCGGACGATGGACCGCTGGCCGGCGCGGACGATGACGAACTTGCCCTCCTTGCCGGTCAGCTTCACGTCGCCCTCGCGCGTGCCCACGCTCACGGTGCCCTTGCCGTTGTTGCTCATGGTGAAGGTACCCTGGGACGTGCTGGCCTCCGCGTCGCCGTTCTTCGCCTTCAGCACGAAGGTGTGGCGGACGTTGGGGCGGCCCCGCACGGTGGCGGTGGCAAGACCGCTGCCCAGCAGCACCTTCGACAGCTCGTCCGACAGCTCCTCCACGGAGATCTCCGTGTCGGCCTCCATGCGCAGCTCCACGGACTCGCCGTTGAGCACCACCGCCCAGGACCCGCGGCCGGTGCGCACCACGTCCGTGGGCCGCAGCGGCATGTCCTTGCTGGCGGACTCCCAGGGCCCTTCGCCGTGCCGCACCTGCACGTCGCCTTCGAACGAACTCAGCACCAGCTCCACCACCTTCTTCGCCTCCGCCGCCGTGACGACAGGGCGCGGAGGCTCGGGCGGCGGCAGCGGCGCGGGAGGCTCCCGCAGGAAGACGAACCAGCCCACCGGCAGCGCGGCCAGGATGAGCACGAGCCCGATGAGGAACGGCGCCTGTCGCCTGCGGGATGGGGGAGCAGCCATGCGAAGGCCCTAGCTAGCACACGCGGCGGGCTTCATGCCCGGGGCAGCACCACGGTGAACCGGGCCCCCTGCCCTTCTTCCGAGCGGACCTCCAGCGTCCCCCCAGCCTCCGTGACGATGCGCCACGCGACGCTCAGCCCCAGGCCCACATTGGACCAGACGTCCTTGGTGGTGAAGAAGGGCTCGAAGATGCGCGGCCGGATGTTCTCCGCGATGCCCTTGCCGGTGTCCTCCACCTCCAGGGTGCACATCCCGTCGCGCTCGCCGGTGCGCAGGGTGAGCCGCTTCACCGGCGTCTTCAGCATCGCGGTGCGCGCGTTGGACAGGAGCGCCAACACCACCTGCGACAGGTGCCCGGGGTCCGCCTTCACGCGAGGCAGCTCCGGGTTCAACTCCGTCACCAGCTCGATGCCCTCCCCGCGCGTCTGGTTCTCCGTGAGGCTCAGCGCGTCGCGCACCACCGCGTTCAGGTCCACGGGCCGCAGGTCCGGGCGCTCGCGCTGCTGGGAGAAGCGCAGCAGGTTCTGGGTGATGTCCTTGCAGCGCTTGGCGCTCTGCTCGATCTTGCGCAGCGTCTCGAAGTCCACGTCATTCGGCGACCGGTCCAGCAGCAGGAGCTGCACGTTGCCCAGGATGCCGGCCAGCGGGTTGTTGATTTCGTGCGCCACGCCCGCGCCCAGCTGGCCCACCGCCGCCAGCTTCTGCGCCTCCACCAGCTGCAGCTGCGCCGCCCGGAGCTCCGCGGTGGCCTCCTCCACCCGGACGCGCAGGTCGTCGTTCCAGCTCATCAACCGCGCGCGAGACGCCTCCAGCTCCTCGCCCATGCGGTTGAAGGTGGACGCCAGCTCGCTCAGTTCGTCCTGGCCCTCCACGCGCAGGCGGCGCTCCAGCTCGCCGCGGCCATAGGCCTCCGCGCCCTGCACCACCTCCGAGAGCCGCCGGTCCAGCCGCCGCGTGAAGAGCGCGCCCAACGCCAGCAGCACCAGCAGCGCGCCCGCCACGGACACGAGCACCGTGGTGCGCAGCTCCCGCACGGGCGTCAGCGCCAGGGACTCGTCCTCCGTCACGACGACGCCCATCTCCAGCGTGTTCACCCACGCCACGCTCACCCGGCGCGCGGGGTCCTTCAGCTGGAAGCTGCGCCCGCCTTCCGCGCCCAGGGAGGACTCCAGCGCCTTGCGCAGCTCCGGCTCCAGCGCGGCCATGCGCCGGGCGGGCTGGGAGCTCGCCACGACGCGCCCCTCGGCGTCCACCACGTCCAGCTGCTGCCCGTCGTTCGCGCGCCGCGCGAGCAGCGCCTCCAGCTGGGTGAAGACGAGCTCCGCGATGGCGTAGGGCGCGTTCTCCGCCGCCCCCAGCTTCACCGCCACCGCCACCGCGGCCACGCCCGAGCCCGCGTGCACGTACGCGCTGCCCAGCGCCGCCTGGCCCTTGCCGCCGTCCCGGAACTGCTCCACCGGCACCGCGTGCGCCAGCTGGGGGACGTTCGCGGCGTCGAACGCGGGGTGGTGCTCGAGCGGCTCCGCGCTCCGGAACACCGCGGGCCCCAGCGGCTGCCCGTTCGCGTCCGCCTCGATGACCGCGCTCACCGTGGTGGACTGGCCGTAGAGGAGCAGCAGCATGCCGCGCACCTCGTCCGGCGTGGCGCGCTCCCAGGGCAGGAGCTCCGCGGAGCGGGCCAGGCCGTTGACGACCTCCATCAGGCTCGCCTCCACGGCCTCGGCGGTGGCGGTGGCGATCGCGCGCTGCTGCTCGTCGATGCGCTGGGCGAGCGCATGCTCCGAGCGCGACAGCAGCAGGAAGCCGACGATGGCCAGGGGCAGCACCGTCGCGGCGAGCATGAAGAGGATGAGCTGCTGGTAGAGCCTCATCCGGTGACGGACCGCACCACGCGCTCCGGATCACTGCGCAGGTAGACGGACCCGGGGATCGCCTTGGCGCGCTTCTTCATGTCCGCGGCGCGGCGGGCCAGCTCCGCGTGGTCATGCGCCACGCCGTCCGTCATCACCGCCACCACGGACACGCTCATGATGGGGAAGTGGCGCTTCTCCCCGAAGCGGTCCTCCGCCTCGATGTGGCCGCGCTCCCGGTCCTGCCGGTCGTAGTAGAGCGGGATGATCCGGTCGAACGCTTCAATCGCCTTCTGGCACACCCGGTCCACGGACTCCACGGAGGTGATGAAGACGAAGTCGTCGCCGGCCACGTGGCCCAGGAAGTCCCCCGGGGCGCCCTCCTGCTGGAAGATCTCCCGCATCAGGTCGCCCGTCTGGCGCACCACGCCGTCCGCCTTCGCGAAGCCGTAGTAGTCGTTGTAGGCCTTGAGGTTGTCCAGGTCCAGGTAGCAGAACGCGAACGGCTGGCGCGCGCTCAGCCGGCGCTGCACCTCGCGCTCGATGGCGGTGGAGCCCGGCAGCTGCGTGGTGGGCGACGAGGACAGCTCCTGCTCCTTGCGCCGCAGCATGCTCTCCACGCGCGCGCCCAGCTCCAGCGCGTCGAAGGGCTTGGTGATGTAGTCGTCCCCACCCAGCTTCAGCGCGCGGACCTTGGACGACGTCTCCGTGCGCGCGGAGATGAAGATGACGGAGATGTGGCCGCTGGCGCGCTCGGCCTTGATCTCCTCCAGGAACGCGAACCCGTCGCCGTCCGGCAGCGTGACGTCCAGGAGCACCGCGTCCGGCCTGCGCTCGCGCAGGGAGCGCCGGCCCTCCTCCACGCTGTGCGCGACGCCGACCTCGAAGCCCAGCCCCTCCAGCACCTCGCGGCAGATGAACGCGATCTTCACGTCGTCATCCACCACCAGCACGCGCCCGTGCCGGCCCCCGCCGCGCCCGCGCGCCAGCGAGTCCACCGTGGCCAGGAGCTTGTCGCCCGCCAGGGGGCGCACGAGGAACGCGTCCGCGCCGGCCCGGAAGGCGCGCTGGCGCTCATCGAACGCGGAGGTGAGCAGGAGCGGCGCGCGGCGCGTCTCCGGATCATGCCGGAGGATCTCCGCCAGGCGCAGGCCATCCACGCCCACGTCCGGCAGCCGCACGGACACCAGCACCACGTCCGGGTGCATGTTGCGCGCGGCGGACAGCCCCTCCTCCGCCGAGGCCGCCAGGCGCACCCGGTAGCCCCGGGCGCCCAGCAGGGCCTTCATGATGTGGCCCACCTCGGGCTCGCCCTCGATGATGAGCACCTTGCCGCGCGAGTCCGCGCGGATGGGCTGCGGCGCGGGCAGCAGCGTGTCCACCGCCGCCTGGGACAGCACGTCCTGGGGCGGCTCGGTGGGGAGCACGGCGATGAAGCGCACGCCGTCGTGCGAAGGCTCGGACCAGATGCGGCCGCCGTGGGCCTCCACGATGTTGCGGCAGATGGGCAGGCCCAGGCCGGTGCCGCGCACGGTGCGGTTGGCCTGGGTGCGGGCCTGCTCGAAGCGGTCGAAGATGCGCTCCAGGCTCTCTTCGGGGATGGGGTCGCCGCTGTTCCAGCAGGACAGCACCACGTAGCCGGGCAGGCTGGACGTGGCGCGCAACTCCACGCGCACCTCGCCGCCCTCCGGCGTGAACTTCACCGCGTTGTTGAGCAGGTTGTTGAGCACCTGGTTCACGCGGTTGGGGTCCACCATGGCGCGCAGCGGGTGCTGCGGCAGGTGCGGCACCACGCGGATGCGCTTCTCCGCGAACGCGGGCCCGTACTTCTCCACCACGCGCTGGACGAGCTCCTCCAGGTAGATGCGCTCGAAGCTCATCTTCAGCCGGCCCTGCGCGTACTTCGACAGGTCCAGCAGGTCATCCACGATGCTGTTGAGCTTCTCCGCGGAGTCCTTGGCCAGGGACAGGTAGCGGTGCTGCCGCTCGTTGATGTCCCCCGCCATCCGGTTGAGGACCAGATCCAACGCGCCGGTGATGGAGGTGAGCGGCGTGCGCAGCTCGTGGCTCACCATGGACACGAAGGTGTCCTTGCGCTCCTCCAGCCGCTTCTGGTCGGTGATGTCGCGCAGCACCACGCACACGCCACGCAGCGTGCCGCGCGCGTCGTTGACGGGCGTCACGGTGGTCTGCACGGTGCGCTCGAAGAGCTTCACGTCCTCGCGCAGCACCTGGTGGCCGCTGTACTCCAGGTTGCGCACCAGTTGGAACGGCTGGAACCCCAGGCGCTCCTCCAGAAGCCGGTTCGAGGGCCCCTGCCCCTCCTCACCCACGTGCAGGATGCGGCGGGCCGCGGGGTTCATCACCACGATGTCGTTCTTCTCGTCGGTGAGCACCACGCCGTCCGCCATGGACGCGACCATGCGCTCCATGCGGTGGCGGGCCTCCTCTTCCGCCGAGCGCAGCGACTGGATGGCGTCCGCCGTCTGGTTGGCGAGCACGTCCAGCAAGAGCCCGTCGTCCTCCGTGAACGCGTCCGCGCGGTGGGAGAACAGCGACAGCATGCCCACGGGCTTGCCGGCGGCGGTGAGGTTCACCGTGAGCTGGTTGGGGTAGACGACCGGGGACGCGGAGTCCTTGGTGGTGGTGCCGGTGACGCGGGTGATGACCCGGTCCTCCGGGAGCGTCAGGCCGCTGCTCTTGCGGTACGCGCCGAGCATGGACTCCTTGACGCCCAGCAGCGCCTCCTCGCCCACGTTGCCCACGCAGCGCAGGCGCAGGGTGGCGCCGCGCTGCCCGTCCGGCGCGATGAGGGCCGCGCCGCAGTCGTACGGCAGCACCCGGGCCACGGCGGTGAGGACGCGGTCGATGATGGCGTCGTAGCTGGCGGGGTCGTTCGCGCTGGCGCGGCTGACCTCGTAGAGGACGAAGAGGGCCTCCACCCGCTGGTGCAGCTGGCGGATGAGCTTCTCCTTGTCCTTCTTGAGCTGGGCGAACTCCACCGCGTTCTTCACGGTGATGAGCAGGTCGTTCACGTCCCAGGGCTTGGTGACGTAGCGGTACACCTGGCCCTGGTTGATGGCCGCGATGATGTCCTGCGGGTCCGTGTAGGCCGTCAGCAGGAGCGTGGTGACGTCGATGCCCTCCGCGCGAGCGGCGTTGACCAGGTCGATGCCGGTCATCTCCGGCATGCGCTGGTCGGTGACGAGGACGTCCACGGACTCGGTTCGCAGGATTTCCAGGGCTGCCTTGCCGTGGGGAGCGGTGAGGACGCGATAGCGTCGCTGGAACATCCGGCTGAGGATGTCCAGGACGTCGGCCTCGTCATCGACGAAGAGCAGCGTGTGGCGGAGGTCGGACACGGCGGCGCCAAGTGTACGCTGAGATCAACGCGCGGCCTCAAGCCGCGAGAGAGCCGGGCCCGACGCAGCACGCACGGTATGGGTGGGGGTACTGAACAGATTGACTCTACACGTATGTTCAGGGAGCATGGGCCACTGAAATTCTGTTGCCCATCACCGCCAGAGCAGGCGGGCGACCGAGCGAAGGAGTGCGGCCATGGAAGAGCTCACGGAGCGCCAGCGCGAGATCCTGACCTTCATCGTGAAGGAGACGGAGGTCCGGGGCTTCCCACCGACCATCCGGGAGATTGGGGAGCACATGGACATCCGCTCGACCAACGGGGTGAACGACCACCTGAAGGCCCTGGAGCGCAAGGGCTACCTGACGCGCGGGGAGCAACAGAGCCGCTCGCTGGTGCCCACCAAGCGGGCGAGGCTGCTGTTGGGCCTGGGGATGAAGAGCCGGGAGTCCGGCATGGTGGAGATCCCCCTGCTGGGCAAGGTGGCGGCGGGTGCGCCGGCGCTGGCGCAGGAGCACATGGAGGACTCGGTCAAGATCGACAGCTTCCTCCTGGGCGGGGTGAACGGCCGGGAGGTGTTCGCGCTGAGGGTCAAGGGCCAGTCGATGATCGACGACGGCATCCACGACGGGGACTACCTCTTCGTGAAGAAGACGCCGTCGGCGCAGCCGGGTGAGATCGTGGTGGCGCTCATCGAGGACGAGGCCACGGTGAAGCGCTACTACCCGGAGGCGGATCGGATCCGCTTCCAGCCGGCGAACGCGACGATGCAGCCCATCTACGTGAACCGCTCCGACTTCCGCTCCACGATGATCCTGGGGCAGGTGGTGGGCGTGTACCGGAAGCTGCAGGGCGGCCGGACGTAAGCGGCCGGGGTGCTGTTCCGCCCGGGCACCGTGGGTCCGGGCGGAGAGCTCAAACGGGGGTGAAGCGGACGCCCGTGGCGCGGATGCGCTCCAGGGCGAGCTTGATGTCCTCGGAGACGATGAGGGCGATGGACCAGCCCCACGTCCGGAAGACCTGAGCATCGCCGACCTGCGGCGGATCGATGCGCATGCCGTCGACGTCACGGTACTGGCCCACCCGGTCCGGCCGGCCATCTTCAGGCGTCCACCGGATCACCTCTTCAGAGGCTTCATCATCGATGCAGCGGATGAGCCACCCTGCTTCGCGCAGTTCGTCGAACGTCATCGCGCGGTCGGCCTGCTTCACCAGCGTCAACCATCCGTTCAACAACCCCCCACACCGTGTCCACGCCCAGATATGCGATGGCCGTCGCGGTCATCAGCGCCGTGAGCCCCTTGGACACGGGCTCCGGCAAGGACCACAGCAGCAGATAAACCGTGACGGAGGCCGTCACGGTGGCGAGCACCGCTCGCGGATTCACTGTGTCACGACCAAGGACTCCGCGCGCCCTGTCTCCAGACGCACGACCCGGCCGGACGCGCAGCCCGTCAGGAGGCACAGCAGCATCAGGCACAGCCATCCACGGCACATGCCTACGGGCACTTCACCACGCCACCATCCGTCGCCGCCGCTGCCACGCGGGCACAGGCGGCCTGCACGGTGACCGTGTCCTTCAACTCACGCGCAAGTCTCGCGGTGGACAACTGCAGGTCCACGTTCTTCACTTGCCCCGGCTCCGCGCCCAGGCTCGTCAGGATTCGCAGGGCGTCCTGCTTGCGCCCCATCGACGTGAGCAGCTCCGCGAGCTCCTGCATCTCCCCCACGTCCCCACCCGACACCGTGTCCAGGGCCTTCTGCAGCTCGCCCTCCGCCGCCGCGCGCTCGTTCGCCGCCAGGTGCGTCCTCGCGAGCGCCACGTGCACGATGGCGCGGTCCTTCACCTTCAATGACTCGCCATACGCCTTCAGCGCTTCCTCGCGCTTGCCCAGCTTGAGCTGGATCTCCGCCACCAGCTCCCACAGCGTGGGGTCCTTGGGCGACTTCTTCGCGGCCTCCGCATAGGCCGCCGCCGCTTCCGGCAATCCGCCCGCGCGCACCTCCGCGTCCCCCAGCGCCGTCAGCACCTCCGGCGTCCGCACGCCCTGCCCCGTCGCCTTGCGCATGAGCCCGAGCACCTCGTCCTGCCGCCCCTGCTTCGTCAGCACGTCCACCGCGCGCACCAGCAGGTCGGACTTCGACGCGTCCGGCGCGGCCTCGGCCGCCTGCGTGAAGTCACGCACCGCCTCGTCGTGGTCGCCGCGGTCCTCGGCCAGCTCGCCCAGCTGCTCCAGCGCGTTGAAGTCCTTCGCGTGCAACGCCAGCGCCTTCTGCAACGACTGACGGGCTTCGTCCTTCTTGCCCAGCTGCGCCTGGATGAACCCCAGCCGGCTCCAGTTGGTGGAGCGCTTCGGATCCAACCGCAGCGCGGCCTCGAACTCCTTCGCGGCATCCTCCAGGCGGCTCATCGACAGCAGCACCTCGCCCCTCGCGGCGGGCAGGCGCGGGTCGCTCGGCATCAGGGCCTTCATCTCGTCGAAGGACTTGAGCGCGGCGTCGAAGTTGCCCTTGAGGTACTCGGAGTTGCCCTGGAGATAGAGCCCCTCCGCCTGATCCTTCGGATCGAGCTTCGGCGTTTCGGTGCAGGCCCCCGAGGCCAGCAGGGCAAGGAGCGGAAGGGCGCGCAGACGCGAGGACATGAGAGGCTCCGGAAGACTCAGAAGTGGTATGCGATGCCGGCGTTGACATCCAGGTTGAGGCCGTTGCCCGCGCCGCCGTCCGCGAGCCCCAGCACCGCCTGCGCGATGTTCGTCCCCAGCTCCAACTGGAAGGCCACGTGGCCCACCAGCAGGTACTCCAACCCCACGAAGCCCACCACGGACGGCAGCGGGCCCGTGCTCTGGAAGATGCCGTAGTCGCCGAACGACAGCTGCACGCCCAGACCGAAGCCCCAGTACGGCCGCAGGGACTTCTCCAGCCGGTGGTAGTGCCTCGCGCCCACGATGCTGGGCAGCACGCTGAGCTCACCCTCGTCGTTGCCGCCAGCGTGTACCCACGTGAAGCCCACCTGGACGAAGCCCTGCCATTCCGGGTGGAACCAGTAGCCCACCTCCAGGTCCAGGCCCGGATTCAACGACGACAGCTTGTCGATGAAGCTGTTGTTGAAGCGCACCCCCAGCGCCAGCCCGCCTCCCGGCGACGACACCGCGGCGCCGCCCAGCAGTGGCCGGGGTTTGATGGATGGACCGGGCGGCTCCAACGCGACGCTCAGCTCGTCGGACACGGCGACGACCGTGCGCACCAGCTCACCGTCATTGGACGCCTCGGCGCGCGGCCGGCCGAGGCTGTGGCCGTCCTTCGCGTCCATCAGGGCCGCGGAGAGCAGGTACTGGTTCCCAAACCGGTCCAGGCGGCCCGTGAGGATGTAGCGGGCGCCGGTCAGTGACGACAGCGCCTGGAGGCAGTCCGCCTCGTCGCAAGACGTGCTGCCTACGAGTTCCCGCTGGCGCTCCGCGCCGACCTTGGACTGGACCTCGCGCTGCGACAGCACGCGCAGCCTGGGCGACTCCGCGAGCCGGCTCGCGATGAGCGACGTGATGCCGGGCGCGGCCTCCTCCGCCGCCGCGTTGGCCTGCAGCGGCAGCACCGCCACCGTGAGCGGCGCCGGGTCCGTGGACGGAGTGACGGCCGTCCCGCCCTGCGCGAGTGCAGGCGACGCCAGCGACACGAGGCACGCGATGAGGAGCCGGGGGAGGCGAGACACGCCCGACACTCTACCCTCCTCCCGGCCCGCGCCCAGGCCTTCCATGGCCGCTTCCCTGCCCGCTCAGCCCCGCTGGTTGAGCTTCGCCGCGATGGAACGCACCACGACCCGGGGACTGAGCCGCAATGAGAAGGCCGCCAGCCAGTTGAGCGCGCCGTGGATGACGACCACCCGCCCCTTCATCATCGCCGCATAGGCATGGCCCGCGACCTCGGGCGCCTCCGCCACGCCCGGCCGTTTGAAGAGGCGCGACTCCGCGTTGCCGGCGCGGTCCGCGAACTCCGTGCGCGTGGCGCCCGGACAGTGGCAGGTCACCGTCACGCCCGTGCCCTCCAGCTCGACCGCGAGCGCCTCCGTGAACGACAGCACGAACGCCTTCGTCGCGTAGTACGTGGCCATGTACGGCCCCGGCTGGAAGCCCGCCGTGGACGCGATGTTGAGGATGCGCCCCTGCTTGCGCTCGCGCATGGGCCGCGCGAACAGGTGCGTGAGCTTCAGGAGCGCGGCGCAGTTGACCTCCACCATCTCCGCCTCGCGCGCGATGTCCTGATCCAGGAACGCTCCGGAGGAACCGAACCCCGCGTTGTTGACGAGGAAGTCCACCGCGAGCCCCAGCTCCCGCACGCGCGCGAAGAGCTGCTCTGGCGCGGAGGGCTGTCCCAGGTCCGCTGGCAGCACGTGCGCCTTCACCCCGTGCGCCTGCTCCAGCTTCCGGGCCAGCTCCTCCAGCTTCGCCACGCCGCGCGCCACGAGGATGACGTCGTGCCCGTCCTTCGCGAACTGCTCCGCGAACTGCACCCCAAGCCCCGCCGATGCACCGGTGATGAGCGCCACTTGCCGCGACATGGTGATGCCTCCCGGCAGGCCGGTATAGCAGAGCGCCGGAAAGCCGCGTGCCGGGCCACGCTCGAAGCGGGAAGTGCCTCCTGGAAGCAGAAGGCCCCAGGCCCGCGCACAAAGCGGTTGCCCGGGAGGATCCATGGCCCTATTCGGAAGGGGACCCCGAGGACGTGGAGGCCGGCATGGAGCGCATGGAGACCCTCGAAGCGCTGCTCGCTCGCGGACGGACGGAGGACGTAGCGCTCGCTGCGCCCGGCAGGCAGGGCATGAGCCACGGCGCGCTGCGGGAGCTCACCGCGCGGATCCGCGAGCAGTTGAACGCGTGGGGCCTGGGCCAGGGGGACCGCGTCGCGCTGGTGCTCCCCAACGGCCCGGAGATGGCGGCAGCGTTCCTCGCCGTGGCCAGCGCCGCGACGACCGCGCCGCTCAATCCCGCCTACCGCGCGGAGGAGCTCGCGTTCTACCTGGACGACCTTCAGGCCCGAGCGCTCATCGTGCTCGAAGGAACGGAGGCGCCGGCCCGCGAGGTCGCGCGCGCACGCGGCATCCCGCTCATCGAGCTGAGTCCGACGGTGGATGGGCCGGCGGGGCACTTCACCCTCAAGACGGCACAGCCGCCATCGCGCCAGGCGCACCGGCCGGGCACCGCCCACGCGGACGACGTCGCACTGGTGCTGCACACGTCGGGCACGACCGCGCGGCCCAAGCAGGTGCCGCTGACGCACGCGAACCTCAGCGCCTCCGCGAAACACATCGGCGCGCAGCTGGACCTGGGGCCCACGGATGCGTGTCTCAACATCATGCCGCTGTTCCACATCCACGGGCTCGTGGCGGCGGTGCTGTCCAGCCTGGGCGCCGGAGGCCGCGTGGTGTGCTCCCCCGGCTTCAACGCCCTGCGCTTCTTCACCTGGTTCGAGGAGGTCCGCCCCACCTGGTACACGGCCGTGCCCACCATGCACCAGGCTCTGTTGGAGCGCGCCCGCCGCAACGCGGACAGCCTGAAGGGCCACCGGCTGCGCTTCATCCGGTCCTCCTCCGCGTCGCTGCCGCCGCAGGTGATGGAGGAACTGGAGCGCGTCTTCGGAGTGCCCGTCATCGAGAGCTACGGCATGACGGAGGCCGCGCACCAGATGGCCTCCAATCCGCTGCCACCGCGTCCCCGGTACGCAGGTTCGGTGGGGCTCGCCGCCGGGCCCGAGGTCGCCATCATGGACGACGCGGGCACGCTGCTGCCTCCGGGGACGCCCGGCGAAGTGGTCATCCGAGGTCCCAACGTCATGTCCGGCTACGTGAACAATCCCGAGGCCAACTCGCGCGCCTTCACGCACGGATGGTTCCGCACGGGCGATCAGGGCACGCTCGACGCGCAGGGCTACCTGCGGCTCACCGGCCGGCTGAAGGAGCTGATCAATCGCGGCGGCGAGAAGCTGAGCCCGCTGGAGGTGGACACCGTGTTGCTGGATCACCCCGCCGTGCAGCAGGCCGTGACGTTCGCCCTGCCCCATCCCAAGCTCGGTGAGGAGGTCGCCGCCGCGGTCATCCCGCGCGAAGGCCACCAACCCACCGAGCGCGAGCTGCGCGACTTCGTGGCGGCGCGCGTAGCGGACTTCAAGGTGCCCCGCCGCATCGTCTTCCTCACGGAGCTGCCCAAGGGCCCCACCGGCAAGGTGCAGCGCATCGGGCTCGCGGCGCGGCTGGGGCTCACGTCATGAGGGTCGCCATCTTCGGCGCGGGCGCCATCGGCGGGTTCCTCGGCGTCAAGCTGCTCCAGGCCGGCGCGGACGTGACGTTCATCGCGCGAGGCCCTCATCTGGACGCCATGCGCGCGAATGGCGTCACGCTCACCAGCGGCGGCGAGACGGTCACCGTGCGTCCGCATTGCACGGACTCACCCGACGACGCGGGCCCGCAGGACTACGTCTTCCTCACGCTCAAGGCCCACGCGCTGCCCGCCGCCGCACCTCAAATCGCGCGGCTGCTGGGCCCGGAGACGGCGCTCGTCACCGGCATCAACGGCGTGCCCTACTGGTACTTCCACGGACTCGAAGGCGCATACGCGGGCCGCCACATCGAGAGCGTGGACCCCGGCGGAGTGCTGCTGCGCACCCTGCCTCCCGAGCGCGTCATCGCCACCGTGGTGTACCCGGCCGCTGAGGTCGTCTCCCCCGGCGTCATCGTGCACACGTACAACGACCGCGTGACGCTGGGAGAACCCGACGGCAGCAAGAGCCCCCGCGTGCAGGCCCTCTCACGGCTCATGATGAAGGCCGGGCTCAAGTCGCCCGTGCGCCCCCGCATCCGCGACGAAATCTGGGTGAAGCTCTGGGGCAACCTCGCCTTCAATCCGCTGTCGGCACTCACCGGCGCGACGCTCGACGTGCTCGCGCGCCAGCCGGACCTGCGCGCGGTGGCTCGCGCGATGATGCTGGAGGCCCAGGCCGTGGCGGAGCTGCTGGGCACGCGCTTCCTCATCGACGTGGATCAGCGCATCCAGGGCTCGGCCCAGGTTGGCGCGCACAAGACGTCCATGCTTCAAGACCTGGAGCGCGGGCGCCCCATGGAGATCGACGCGCTGCTGGGCGCCGTCGTGGAGCTGGGCCAGCTCACCGGCAAGCCCATGCCCACCTGCGAGAACATCCTCGCCCTGGTGCGCGAGCGTGCGCGTCACAGCGGCGGCTATCCGCCCCGCGAAACACCCCCCGCGCCCCAAGGCACCTAGTCGGACGCGGACGGCATCACGCCCAGGTACTCCAGCGGATCCGCCGGCTTGCCGTCCACGCGCACCTCGAAGTGCACGTGCGGGCCGGACGTGCGGCCGGACTCGCCCACCGTGGCGATGACCTGCCCGCGCCGGACCTTCTGCCCCGTCTTCACGCGCAGGTCGCGGTTGTGCGCGTAGAGCGTGATCAGCGGCGGCGCGTGCTCCACGATGACGATGAGGCCGTAGCCCTTCTGCTCGCCCGCGTAGAGGACCGTGCCCTCCTGAGCGGTCTTGACGGGCGTGCCCGCGGGCGCCGCCAGGTCGATGCCGTCGTGCGGCTCCTTCCCCTTCTTGCCGAAGCGGCCATACAGCACGCCGCGCAGCGGCCAGTCGAGCATCCCCTGCGTCGCGAGCTTCGGACGCGACGGCGCACCCGGGCGCCCCGACACCACGCGCGCCCTCGGCGGCTCCTCCTTGCGCGACACCGCCGGCACCGGACGGCGCGGCGTGGACACCGGCGCCTGCCCCGGCTTCGACAGCACCAGCTCCGGCTCCTCGTCGGACAGCGGCCCCGGGTCGCCGTACGTCGGCGGCTCACTGCCCGGGATCATCAGCTCCTGCCCCACCGCCAGCTCGCGCGGGTCCTTGATGCCGTTGGCCTGGGCCAGCTCCTCCACCGTGATGCCGTACGTCTTGGCGATGCGGTACATCGTCTCGCCCGGGGCCACGCGGTGGCGCACCGCCACCAGCTCCGGCTCCTCGTGCGTGGGCCTCAGCGCGAAGGACAGCGGCTTGCCGCTCCCCGCCGACTCGGGCTGCACGGCGGTCTCCAGGCCCGAAGCGGAAGCGCCCCGGGTGCTCGCGCAGCCGCCGAACAGCGCGGCCGCGAGCAACACCCAGAGCGCCCTGCCCGCTCGGCTGGAGCCGCCCGGCCCCAACCTCAGGCACCGCCGCCCGAACCATGCCGCGTGAAGCCCTGCAGGTTCCACCCCGAGAGCTCGGGGATGCGACCGTGGTCGGTCATCTCGAAGTGCAGCGGCGTCACCGACACGCGCTTCTCGTCGAAGACGGCGTTGCAGTCGCTGCCCGGGATGTCCTCGTGCGCGTACTCCGTGCCGCCAATCCAGTAGTACTTGCGGCCGCGCGGGTCCTCCTTCTCCACGACGTTGTAGCCGTAGGAGTGCCGCCCCTGCCGGGTGATGACGTAGCCGTCCGGCTCCACGCCCCCCGGGATGTTCACGTTGAGGAGCATCCTCGGCGGCAGGGGCCGGGCCAGCGCCTCCGTCACCAGCGCCCGCGCGAAGCGGCCCGCCGGCCCGAAGTCGAACGGCCCCCGCGTCACCAGGCTGAACGCGATGGCCGGGACGCCCAGGAACGCCGCCTCCATGGCCGCCGCCACCGTCCCGGAGTACGTGACGTCGTCCGCCAGGTTCGCGCCGTGATTGATGCCGGAGACCATGAGCTGGGGACGATTGTCCTTCAGCAGGTGGTTCACCGCCAAATACGAGCAATCCGTGGGGGTGCCGTCCACGGCGAACCACCGCTCGCGCACCTCCTTGATGCGCAGCGGCCGGTGCAGGCTGATGGCATGGGAGGCGGCGCTCTGCTCGCGGTCAGGCGCCACCACCCACACCTCGCCCAGCGGGCTGACCGCCTCCACCAGCGTCTGCAACCCCTCGGAGAAGTAGCCGTCGTCGTTGGAGACGAGGATGCGGGGACGCGAAGTGCTCACGGTCACTGCTTCTTCGCGAGCGAGCGGAAGGCGGACCGGCCGGCGTACCGGGCCCCGGACCCCAGCTCCTCTTCAATCCGCAGCAGCTGGTTGTACTTGGCCACGCGGTCGGAGCGCGACGCCGAGCCCGTCTTGATCTGCCCGCAGTCCAGCGCCACCGCCAGGTCCGCGATGGTGGTGTCCTCGGACTCGCCGGAGCGGTGGCTCATGATGGACGTCATGCCCGCCTTGTGCGCCATGCGCACCGCGTCGAACGTCTCCGTGAGCGAACCAATCTGGTTCACCTTCACCAGGATGGAGTTCGCCGTGCCCGTCTCGATGCCCTTGGACAGGCGCTCCACGTTGGTGACGAAGAGGTCGTCGCCCACCAGTTGGACCTTGTCACCCAGCGCGTCGGTGAGCTTCTTCCACCCCTCCCAGTCATCCTCCGCCATGCCGTCCTCGATGGAGATGATGGGGTACTTCTGGCTGAGGCTCCGGTAGTACTCCAGCAGGCCCTGCGAGTCGTACTCCTTGCCCTCGCCCTTGAGCTTGTACTTCTTGGAGCCCTTGTCGAAGAACTCGCTCGCGGCCACGTCCAGCGCGAGGAACACCTGCTCGCCGGCCTTGAAGCCCGCGGCGTCGATGGCCTCCATGATCAGCTTGAGCGCCTCCTCGTTGGCCGGCAGGTCCGGGGCGTAGCCGCCCTCGTCGCCCACGCCCGTGGCCAGCTTGCGGCCCTTGAGGATCTTCTTGAGCGCGTGGAACACCTCCGCGCCCCAGCGCAGGCCCTCCGCGAACGTCTTGGCGCCGGCGGGCACCACCATGAACTCCTGCACGTCCACGCGGGTGTCCGCGTGCGCGCCGCCGTTGAGGATGTTCATCAGCGGCACGGGCAGCGTGCGCGCCTGGAGGCCGCCCACGTAGCGGTACAGCGGCAGGCCGTGCGCGTCCGCCGCGGCGCGCGCGGTGGCCATGGAGACGGCGAGGATGGCGTTGGCGCCCAGCTTGGACTTGGTGGACGTGCCGTCCAGCTCGATCATCCGCTTGTCCACGGCCACCTGGTCCACGGCGTCCATGCCGATGAGCGCCGGCCCGATGGTGTCGCGCACGTGGTCCACGGCCTTCTGCACGCCCTTGCCCAGGTAGCGGCTCTTGTCGCCGTCCCGCAGCTCGTGCGCCTCGTGCTCGCCGGTGGAGGCACCGGACGGCACCGTCGCGCGGCCACGCGAGCCGCCCACGAGCAGCACTTCGGCCTCCACGGTCGGGTTGCCACGGGAATCGAGCACTTCACGCGCCAGGATTTGAGCGATCTCGGTCATAGGGCGCCGTTTCTACGGGGCACGGCCAGAACGGGCAAGCGCGCTCGCAAGGGCCGCCTGCTACAGTGTCCAGCCGCCGAATGCCTCCTCCTCCCAAGCGACGCACCACGGGGCCCGACCCGTTGCCCGGCCAGCGCGCCCGGGGGGCCCTGCTGGGCCTCGCCATCGGCAACGCGCTCGCCGTCCCCACCGCGGGGAGGCCCTTCTACGCGCCGGCCTTCCCCCAGCTCGCCGAGGGGCCGTACCTGGGCATGCACGGAGGCGGCCCGCACGACCTGCGCAAGGGGCAGGTGACGGAACCCACCCAGCTGGCGGTGGCGCTGGCCCTGAGCCTGCGGGACATGAAGCGCTACGACGCGGGGGACGCCCTCAAGCGCTACCGGGCCTGGCAGTCCCACGCCATCTCCGTCAGCGAGCCCATGAAGGAGCTGTTCCAGGAATGTGACGCCAGCCTCCCGCCGCAGCTGATGCACTCCGGCAAGCGCGTCTGGTTGAAGAACCTCCGGCGCCTGGCCCCCGCGGGCGCCCTGCCGCGGGTGGTCCCCCTGGGCATCCACCTGGCGAGGGACTCGTTCGCGCTGGCGAAGGCCGCGCTGGAGGACACCGCCCTCACCCACTTCGACCCGCGCAGCCAGCTGGCCAGCGCGGGGCTGTGCGCCGCCATCGCCAAGGCGGTGACGGGTGGCCCGAACCTGAAGGCCGCGGACCTGCTGCCCGCCGCCGAGGTGGGCATCTCCCTGGCGGGCGCCGCCCTGGGGAAGCAGGAGAAGGACTACGTGCAGGAGGTGGCCCAGGCCGCGGCCCTGCTGCGCGAGGACCTGGCCCTCGCGGCCAGGGACGACCCGCAGCTCTACGGGCCGGAGCTGCACATGCACCGGCCCGGCAACAACGCGGTGCGTGCCGCGTTCCGGCTGGCCTTCTGGGAGCTGCTCCACGTCCCCACGGCCGAGGCCGCGCTGCTGGACGTCATCCACCGGGGCGGCGACACGGAGGTCCACGCCGCCGTGACGGGAGCCCTGGTGGGCGCCTTCCATGGGGAGGAGGCCCTGCCGGAGGAGTGGCGCCAGAAGGTCCTCCTGGCCTTGCAGCCCTACAACCCCCTCCAGAAGGGCACGGTGCTGTGGGAGGTGTACCACCCCCGGCACCTGCTGCTCCTGGCACCGGCGTAAGGCCGCCCGCAAGTGAGAAGCCCGCGGGAGCCGCCCTTCGAGGGTCGGCCCGGCCGCGGGCTTGAAGACACGCCGTGGCACCGGAGCCACGGGTGGGATGGGTCATCAGGCGCGAAGGTCGATGACGACAACGCCTCGCGACGGCTTCTCGTCCTCGGTGTCCGTCCTCCGGTGGGGACGGTCATCGGGTGCAGGCAGTGGGAGCTCCACCACCGGCCGCTCGTAATCCTCGCGGCGGAGCCGCTCGCGGCGCTTGATTTCTTCAATGATGAACGCGTCGAGCATGGGTTCGGTTTCTCCCTCAGCCTACGTACCCCAATGTACGCCCGCCGTCCCGCCCCCTTACCACTTCCACATCTCTTTGATGCAAATTAAGAACCCCGGTTTCTTTCTGGGGATGGCCCCCTGGTTCCGCATGGCTGCTCGTCCAGCTTCGGACATCCAGGCCAGGGCCACCGTGCCACGGATGTCAGAGCGTCGCCCGTGGACGTTCAAAATTCGCCTGATCCTAATGCGTCCGCCGCGCGCTGCAACACGACTCATTTCAGGTGGCCCCCCTGCCGTCGCGTGGCACGGCTCCGGCCGAAAAGGGCCCGCCCGCCCTCCTGCTCTCTTGCACGGCCCGGGCCGTGGAGGAGGACAGGCAGGCGGGCGGAAAGCCGACGCAGGACGTCAGGCGCCGGGGAGGCCTAGGTGCTCTCGGCGCGGCGCTTGAAGGCGTCCAGCATCTTGGGGAGCTGGGTCTCCGTGAGGGTGTTGATGATGGCCTTGGGGATGAGGGCGCCCAGGGCCATCTCCACGTTGTAGGTCGCGCGCGTCTTGCCCTCGCCCTCGGGCTCCAGCGTCCAGCTGCCCTTGTTGTCCTTCATCACCTCGCCCTCGATGAAGGTCCAGGACATGCGCTTGGGGCGCTCCTCGGTGACGCGGATGGAGTAGCGGATGCGCTTCACCACATCGACCTCGTAGTGCACCTCGACGGTGTTCCCCTGGCGCTTCCCGGTGGTGATCTTCTTCACCTCCGGGAGGAACTCCGGGTAGCGGTCGTAGTTCGTGATGATGTCGAAGACCTTCTCGACGGGGGCGTTGATGGTGATGGTGCGCGTGGCGCCGGCCATGGCGGTGTCTCCGGGAGGCTGGGGGGTCGAGTCCGACGGACAGCTTACGGCGCGTAGCCCGGCTTCTTGTCGAACTTGTGGATGGACTGGATGAAGCGGACGGTGCCCGTCTTGCTGCGCATGACGACGGAGTGCGTCTCGCAGCCGCCGCCGAAGAAGCGCACGCCCTTGAGGAAGTCGCCGCTGGTGACGCCGGTGGCCGCGAACATCACCTCGCCCCTGGCCAGGTCCTCCGCGGCGTAGATCTTGTGGATGTCGGTGATGCCCATCTTCTTCGCGCGTTCAATCTCGCCCTGGTTGCGGGGCACGAGCCGGCCCTGCATGTCGCCGCCGGTGGCGCGGATGGCGGCCGCGGCGATGACGCCTTCAGGCGCGCCGCCGATGCCCATGAGCACGTCCACGCCGGAGCCCTCGAAGCAGGTGGCGATGGCGCCCGCCACGTCACCGTCCTCGATGAGGCGCACGCGGGCGCCCGCGGCGCGGACCTCCTTGATGAGGTCGGCGTGGCGCTCGCGGTCCAGAATCATGACCGTGAGGTCCTCCACGTAGAGCTTCATGCGCTCCGCGATGGAGCGCAGGTTCTCCGTGGGGGACTTGCGCAGGTCGATGGCGCCCTTGGCGCGCGGGCCCACGGCGAGCTTCTCCATGTACGTGTCGGGCGCGTTGAGCAGGCCGCCCTGGCTGGACATGGCCACGACGGAGATGGAGCCCGGGCGGCCGTAGGCGCACAGGTTGGTGCCCTCCAGCGGGTCCAGGGCGATGTCCACCGGGGGGGCGCCGTCCTCGCGGCGGCCCACCTTCTCACCGATGTAGAGCATGGGCGCCTCGTCGCGCTCGCCCTCGCCGATGACGACCGTGCCGTCGATGTGCAGCGCGTCGAAGGCGCGGCGCATCGCGTCCACGGCGGCCTGGTCGGACTCGTCCTTGTTGCCGCGGCCCATGAGGCGGGCGGAGGCGATGGCCGCCATCTCGGTGACGCGCACGACCTCCATTGCCAGGTTGCGATCCATTGTCGGGTGCTCCTCGTTCGGGAATACGGGAAGGGAAGAAAGTCAGGTGTCGGTGTCGTCCGCGGCCTTCAGGCGGGCGATGGCTTCGGGGAGCCGCTGGGGCCTGCCGTCGCGCCCCACGCAGGCGTGCATGGTGCGGCCGGTGCACAGGAGCGCGGGGACGTCCCCGTCGCGCAGCAGCTCGTATGTGAACACGAGTGACGCGCGGCGCAACTCGCTCAGGGTGGTGCGGATGAGGAGCATGTCGTCGTAGCGCGCGGAGGCCTTGTACGCGGCGCTGGCCTCCACCACGGGCAGGAGCAGCCCGGTGCTCTCCAGCTCCCGGTAGCTGCCTCCGTGGGCACGGAAGAACTCGCTGCGGGCGAACTCGAAGTAGCGGAAGTAGTTCGCGTAGTAGACGACCCCCATCTGATCCGTGTCGCCATAGATGACGCGCAGCCGTGCCTCGACCATTGGGGCGGCCATATCAGGGCGGGGTGACGTGTCCAAGCGGCGGGCGCTCATGTTGGTTGCTTCTGTTCATCCGCCCGGAGAGGCTGCCGCCCCATGTCGCGTCTGCTCGCCGCCCTCCTGCTGCTTTTCGCCCTGCCCGCCTCCGCCAAGGCCCCGAAGCTCACGCTGTTCATCAGCGTGGACGCGCTGGGCAGCGACCTCCTGCTCCGAAGCCGTCCGCGCCTCACGGGGGGCCTGGGGCGGCTGCTCTCCACTGGCGCGTACTTCCCCTACGCCCGGTACGCCTACGCGGAGGCCCGGACGGCTCCGGGCCACGCGACGCTGGCCACGGGCGCGAACCCCTGGCGCCACGGCATCGTGGACAACGACACCTACGACCGCGCTGCGGGCCAGGCGGTCCAGGTCTACACGGACCCGACGCATCCGGTGTTGAACGCGGAGACGCCCCCGGGGTCGGACACGAGCCCGGTGAACCTGATGGCGGAGACGCTGGCGGACCGGCTGCGCGTGGCCACGCAGGGCCGGGGCAAGGTGGTGGCGCTGTCGTACAAGGCGCGCGCGGCCATTCCGCTGGCCGGGCGGCAGGGCCAGGCCTGGTGGTTCGACGAGGCCACGGGGCGGATGGTGACGAGCACCTGGTACGCGAAGGAGGAGCCCGCGTGGATGCAGGCGTTCAACGCGCGCAAGCTGGCGGACGCGGGGTTCAGCAAGACGTGGGAGCTGTCGCGGCCGCGCGCCGAGTACGTGGGCGAAGATGACCGCCCCATGGAGCCGGAGGCCTACGGCATGGGGCGCGTGTTCCCGCATGAGCTGAAGGGCGGGCTCCAGGCGCCCGGGCCGGCGTCGTACCGGGCGTTCGCGGTGTCGGGGTACTCGCATGACCTGCTGGTGCAGGCGGCCAAGGCGGCGCTGGAGGGCGAGGGCCTGGGCAAGGACGACGTGCCGGACATCCTCGCGGTGAGCTTCAGCGGCACGGACGCGGTGTTCCACGCGTTCGGGCCGTACTCGTGGGAGATGCAGGACACGATGCTGCGGTTGGATCAGGCGATTGGAGAGCTCATCGCCGCGGCCGAGCGCGCGGCGGGGGGCAAGGCGAACCTGGTCATCGCGCTGTCGGCGGACCACGGCGGCGCGGAGATCCCGGAGGCGTGGGCGCAGGCGGGCGTGCCGGCGGCGCGGCTCAACCCGGTGGAGGCGGCGAAGGGGCTGACGCAGGAGCTGAAGGCGAAGTTCGGTGTGGACGTGACGGCGAAGATGTTGGAGCTGGATGTGTACCTGGGCGGCAAGGCGCTGGAGTCCGGCCAGGTGGAGGCGGTGGCGGTGCGGCGCGCGGCGGCGGCGTGGCTGGCGAAGCAGCCCTACGCGGCGTGGGCGGTGGCGAAGGACGACCTGGACACGGCCTCCGACGCGGGAGGGCTCATGGCGGCGATGCGCCGTGGCTACTACCCGGTGCGCAGCGGTGACGTGGTGTTCATGGCGAAGCCGTTCCAGGTGGTGAGCGACTATCCGCGCGGCACGAACCACGGCACGCCGTATTCGTATGACACGCAGGTGCCCGTGGTGTTCGCGGGCAAGGGCGTGAAGCCGGGGTTGTATCTGGAGGAGATCAACCCCGTGGACGTGGCCCCGACCCTGTCCGCGCTGCTGGAGATGGGGATGCCCGCGTCGGCGGAGGGCAAGCCGCGCGCGGAGGCGCTCACCGGGGCACGGTGAGCACCCGGCACGCATGAAACGCAAAGGGCAGGTCGAGTCGGCTTCCACCGACCCGCCCTGCCCTTCAAGTCACCATGACTGAAAGCCGTGCGTCAGCCCTGCGCGGAGCGGGGCTTGCGTGCGGACCTCTTCGTCGTCTGGATCTCCAGCGACAGGTCCATGGCCCGCGCCGAGTGCGTCAGCGCGCCCATGGACACGAAGTCCACGCCCAGCTTCGCCAGCCGCGGCAGCCGGTCCAGCGTGACGCCGCCCGACACCTCGATGGGCACGCGGTTCGCCGTCAGCTTCACCGCTTCGCGGATCTGCGCGTCGTCCATGTTGTCCAACATGATGACGTCCGCGCCCGCCACGAGCGCCTCCTCCAGCTGCTTGAAGTTGGTGACCTCCACCTCGATCTTCACCAGCCGGGGACCATTCAGCTTCGCGCGGCGCACCGCTTCGGTGATGTCGCCACCCACCGCCGCGATGTGATTGTCCTTGATGAGGATTCCGTCGAAGAGGCCGAAGCGGTGGTTGGACGCGCCGCCCATGCGCACCGCGTGCTTCGCGAGCCCACGCATGCCCGGCGGCGTCTTGCGCGTGTCCAGCACCCGCAGCTTCGACCCCCGCACCGCCGTCACCGCCTGCTGGGCCAGCGTCGCGATGCCCGCCGCGCGCTGCACCAGGTTGAGCGCGGTGCGCTCCGCGGCCAGCAGCGAGCGCAGCTTGCCGTGGACCTTCGCGGCGACGACCTTCGGTTTGATCTCCTCGCCGTCCCGCTTGAGGACCTGCACGTCCACCTCCGCGTCCACCATGTGGAAGACGCGGACGAAGGCATCCAGGCCGGCGATGATCATCTGCTCCTTCGCGACCAGCTCACCGCTGCCCTCCGCATCCGCGGGGACCACCGCCAGCGAGGTGACGTCCCCCGCCGCACCGAGGTCCTCGTCGAGGGACAGCGCGATGAGCCGATCGAGATAATCCTGCTGCACCTTCTGCCTCCTACCGGCGCGCCTTGCGAGCCGGCTTGCCCCGAGTGGACTTCTTCGCCGCCGCCTTCTTCGCGGCGGTCTTCTTCCCCGCCGCCTTCTTCGCGGAGGCCTTCTTCGCCGGAGCCTTCTTGCCCGCGGCCTTCTTCGCAGAGGCCTTCTTCGCGGCCGGCTTCTTGCCCGCGGCCTTCTTCGCCGGAGCCTTCTTGCCCGCCGCCTTCTTCGCAGGGGCCTTCTTGCCCGCGGCCTTCGCGGCGGTCTTCTTGCCCGCGGCCTTCTTCGCGGAAGCCTTCTTCCCCGCGGCCTTCTTCGCGGGGGCCTTCACCGGCTCCGCCGAGCCCTCCGGCGCCTCACGGGTGTCGCCACCCTCCTTGGCCCGGTCGAACTCGCGCATCGCATCGTCCACGAGCCCCATGCTCATGTACGCGACGCCCAGGTCGTGGTGGTCCGCCGCGGACAGGCCTTCCTTGGTGCCCTCGCGCAGCTTGTTGAGCGCCTCCTCCACCACCGGATCCGCCGCCTGGGGCGACTTCGAGGCCTCTTCCGCCTCGATCTCACCCTTCAGCTCCTGGCCCAGGTTCACCTCTTCGCCCTTTGGTGCCGGCGGCTCGGTGGCCACCTTCACCTGCGCGGTCTCGGGCGCGGGGACTTCGGACGCTTCAGGGGCTTCGGACTCGGTGCTGCCCGGTAATGGCGACGGCGTCTCGGACATGGGGGGCTCCGGGGCGATGCGCTGGAGGTGATCCTGCAGCTTGACCGTGCGCTCCTGGAGCTCCGCCACCCGGGCCTTGTCCTTCTCCACCACGTCCGGCGGAGCACGGGCCACGAAGTTCGGGTTGTCCAGCTTGCGCTGCAAACCGGCGAGCTCCTGCTCGGAGCGGGCGATCTCCTTCTTCAGGCGGTCGCGCTCCGCGTCCAGGTCCACCAGGCCCGCCAGGGGCACGTAGATCTCCAGGTTGCCGCTCACGAACGCCGCCGCCTGCGGAGGCTTGGCGCCCGGAGGGCCCACCACCACCTCGGACAGACCCGCGAGCGGCATCAGGTACGCGCGCCAGCGCTCCAACAGCTCGCGCGTCGTCGCGTCCGGGCTCTGCACCACCGCCTTCACCTTGGCGGACGGCGGCAGGTTGCTCTCGCCGCGCAGCGTGCGCACGCCCTCGATGGCCGCGATGACCGGCGCCATCTCCGCCTCCGCGCCCGCGTCCACCCGGGCCGGCTCCGGCTCCGGGTACGCCGCGATGCAGATGCTCTCCGTGGGCCGGGACATCGGCAGCTTCTGCCAGATCTCCTCGGTGATGAACGGCATGAACGGGTGCATCAGCCGCAGGATGCGATCCAGGCACGTCACCAGCACCGCGCGCGTGGTGTCCTTGGCCTCCGCGTCGTCGCCGTACAGCGAGCCCTTGGCCAGTTCAATGTACCAGTCGCAGAACTCCGCCCACAGGAACTGGTACAGCGTGGACGCGGCCTCCGCGAAGCCGAACGCCTCCAGCGAGGCGTGCGTCTCCATCGTGGCCTTCTGCAGCCGGGAGAGGATCCACCGGTCCGCCAGCGTCAGCGCGCGGCCCTCCAGCGGCGTCTTGTCCAGGCTGAAGTCGCCCATGTTCATCAGGGCGAAGCGGCTGGCGTTCCACAGCTTGTTGCAGAACGCCTTGTAGCCCCCCAGCCGGTCCATGGACAGCTTGATGTCCCGGCCCTGCTGCGTGAGCGACGCGAGCGTGAAGCGCAGCGCGTCCGCGCCGAACGCGGGCATGCCCTGCGGGAAGCGGTTGCGCAAGGACGGCTGCAGCGACTCCGCCTTCGCGCCGAGGATGACGTCCAGGGGATCAATCACGTTCCCCTTCGTCTTGGACATCTTCTCGCCCTTCTCGTCGCGCACCATCGCGTGCAGGTACACGGTGCGGAAGGGCACGTCGTTCATGAAGTGCAGGCCCATCATCATCATCCGGGCGACCCAGAAGAAGATGATGTCGTGGCCCGTCTCCATCACGGACGTCGGGTAGAAGGTCTGGAGGTCCGCCGTCTGCTTCGGCCAGCCCAGCGTGGAGAACGGCCACAGCGCGGACGAGAACCAGGTGTCCAGCACGTCCGGATCCTGCGTCAGCTCCTTGCCGCCGCACTTGGGGCAGGACTCCGGCGCCGTGCGCGACACGATGACGTCCGCGGTGTCCTTCGAGCGCTCCTCGGGGGGCGTGCACGCCGTGCAGTACCACGCGGGGATCTGGTGGCCCCACCACAGCTGGCGGCTCACGCACCAGTCGTGGATGTTGTTCATCCAGTGGAAGTACGTGTTCGTCCAGGACTCGGGGACGAACTTCGTGCGGCCCTGCTGCACCGCCTCGATGGCCGGCTTCGCCAGCGGTTCAATCTTGATGAACCACTGCGGCGACAGGCGCGGCTCCACCACCGTGGCGCAGCGCTGGCAGGTGCCCACGCTCAGCTTGTGCGGCTCCTCCTTCTCCAGCAGGCCCTGCTCCGTCAGGTCCGCCAGCACCTGCTTGCGCGCCTCCGCGCGATCCAGGCCCGCGTACTTGCCGGTGTCCTTCGTCATCCGCGCCGCTTCGTCCAGGATGGACAGCATCGGCAGCTTGTGGCGCAGGCCCGTCTGGTAGTCGTTGAAGTCGTGCGCGGGCGTGACCTTCACCACGCCGGTGCCGAACTCCATGTTCACCAGCTCCGCGTCCGCGATGATGGGGATCTCGCGGTCGGTGAGCGGCAGGCTCACGCTGCGGCCCACCAGGCCCAGGTAGCGCGGATCCTCCGGGTGCACGGCGACGGCCGTGTCGCCCAGGAGCGTCTCCGGGCGCGTGGTCGCCACCGTGAGCGTCCGGTCGCTGTCCTTCACCGGGTAGCGGATGTGCCAGAGCGAGCCGTTCTTCTCCTCGTGCTCCACCTCGAGGTCGGAGAGGGCCGTGCGGCAGGACGGGCACCAGTTGATGAGCTTCTGGGCCCGGTACATCAGGCCCTCTTCGTACAGCCGGACGAACACCTCGCGCACCGCGGCCGAGGACACCTCGTCCATGGTGAAGCGCTCGCGGCTCCAGTCCAGCGACGCGCCCAGGTAGCGGTGCTGCTCACCGATGCGCGCGCCGAACTTGCCCTTCCACGTCCAGACGCGCTCGAGGAACGCCTCGCGGCCCAGGTCGTGGCGGCTCTTGCCTTCCGTCTTCTTGAGCTCCTTCTCCACCACCATCTGCGTGGCGATGCCCGCGTGGTCCGTGCCGGGCAGCCAGAGCGCGTTGAAGCCGCTCATCCGCTTCCAGCGCGTGAGGATGTCCTGGATGGTCGCGGTGAGCGCGTGGCCGATGTGCAGGCTGCCCGTCACGTTGGGCGGCGGCAGCACGATGCTGAACGGCGGCTTGGCGGAAGGGGCTTCGGCGCGGAAGTAGTTGCGCTCCAGCCAGTGGTTGTACCACCGCGCCTCCACTTCGGAGGGCTCGTAGGCCTTGGACAGTTCAGTCGTGTCAGTCATTGCAAGCGGCCGGCCCCCGACGGGGCCGGCGGGGAATCAGAGGGAACTGCGAATCAATGCTGGGTCTCGCGGTCCTTGATGAGCCGCTCCAGCTCTTCCCGGATGATGGTCTCCGCCAGCTGCGGGACGACCTCCCAGGCGATCTTCTCGATGACCTCGCGGGACGCCTTCGACAGCGCCTCGCGCAGCAGCGCCTCGCCGCCATCCGCGGCCGGACGGGCCTGGGGCGCGGGCGGGGCGGCAGGGGCCGGAGGCCCGCCGATGTCCAGGGAGATCTCCTCCGCACCGCTGGTGTCCGGCAGCGAGTCCTCGATGCGGATGCTCTCCTGGCGGGCCTGCGCCGCGGGCGGAGCGGACGGTGCGCCCAGCCCGAACGGATCCCGGGCCCGGGCCGCCGGCGGCACCGCGGCCGGAGGAGGCGCGGACGGCAGCGTCGCGGCGCCCGGAGGACGCGGGAAGCCACCCGGGATGCTCGGAGCACCAGGGCCCGGAGGACGCGCGGCCATGCCCGGAGGCGGAGGCACGCCCGGCCCCGGAGGCCGCGCGCCGGGAGGCGGTACGCCCGGCCCCGGCGGACGCGCGCCGGGAGGAACCGCGCCCGGGGGCACGGCACCCGGAGGACGCGCGCCCGGAGGCATGGCACCGGGAGGAGGACGCGCGCCCGGGGGCATGGCGCCAGCTGGCGGCGCGCCCGGAGGACGGGCCCCCGGAGGCACCGCGCCCGGCAGCGGACGCGCCGCGCCGGGAGGCGGCGGAACACCCGCGCCCGGAGGACGCGCGCCCGGAGGCGGAGGCACGCCCGGCCCCGGAGGACGGGCCCCCGGAGGCACCGCGCCCGGAGGCGGCGCACCCGCGGGACGCGCGCCCGGAGGCACCGCGGCGGGCGGAGCAGCGGCCGGGGCGCCCGGAGCGGCGGCCTGGGGCAGCACGCGCGTCGCGGCGGAGGCGGGCATCGTGTTGGACTTCTGGCCCACCAGCGCCTTCACCTTGTCCAGGAGGATCTGGCTCTCGAAGGGCTTGGTGATGTGGTCGTCCGCCCGGGCGGCCTTCGCGCGGTTCTCGTCGAACGCCTCGAAGGTGCCGGCCAGGAGCAGCACCGGGATGCCCTGCGTGGCGGGGTCGTTCTTGAGCGCCTCGCAGACCTCGTAGCCGCTCTTGCCCGGCATCATCACGTCGGCGAGCACCACGTCCGGACGCAGCTCACGCGTGCGGGAGATGGCGTCCAGCCCGTTGTCCACCGCGGTCACCTGGAAGTCTTCCGTCGCGAAGATCATCCCGATCACCTTGCGGATGGTGAGCGAGTCGTCGGCGATCAGCAGATTCTTGGGCATCGGCTCCGGCCTCGGGGGGCGCATACCCCCCTGAATTCGTTTGAGATTTCGGGCGAGCAAGCCTGCCTGCACGCCCTGTGTCAATCGGAGAAGCTTAGGATTCGCGCTTTGGGCCGATCAAGAAAACATGCGCTGCAGGTCCAGTAACATCACCGGATCCGGCAGCCCTGGCGCCCGGAATGTTCCAGGCAGCTCGGCCGGCTTGAACTTCTGCAGCACGCCGAGCACCCGGGTGGCCGCCAGCCCCACGTTCCGGCCCGCCAGCTCCGTGAGGACGAACAGCTCCTCCACCCGGGCCGGCGCCCCCAGGAGGGCCGGAATCGAGCAGATGGGCCACAACGCCTGTGCGTGGGGATAGACCCCCGCCACCGGCCCGCTCTGCACCGGGAGCACGCTGAAGGCCTCGCCCCGGGGCACCACCTGGGAGACGCAAGCGAGCGGCACGCCGAAGAGCACCCCCTGCGACTCCAGCACCAGCGCCCGCTCCGGGGGCACGTCCGCCCAGTGCACGGGCCGGGACTCCGGTGGGGTCGCCCGGGGGCCCGCCCGGTGCGGCAGCGCCTCCACGATGAGCTCCAGGTACAGCCGGTCCTTGTGCAGCACCGCGCCCCGGCTGAGCGGAGCCAGCGAGTCCGCCAGGCCCGGGGGCAAGAGGAAGAACGGATCCCGCGCGACGTCCGCGACCTCCACCACGGAGCGCACCCGCACCGCGAGCGTGGGGCTGACGTCCAGCACCACGACCATGCCTGGCACGTCCTCGGGCGGGCCGCCGAGCAGCGCGGAGAGGTCCTTCACCTCGAGTACGCCGCGCAGGCTCGCGCCGCGTGCGCCCGGCATCGCGACCTCGATGACGGACGTGGCCTCCACCGCGTAGCGCGTCTCACCGGCCTCCACCAGCAGGCAGAGCCGCCGTCCGCTTTCAAAGGGCACGGCCCGGGACCCTAGCAGCCTTCCGGCGTTGGGTGCTAAGCCGAGAACAGTCATGGCGCGACTGCTCCTCGTCGACGACGAAAAGATCGCCCGCAATCTCTACGGCGACTACCTCACGGCCGCGGGCCACCTCGTCACGGCGGTGCCTGGCGTGGCGGATGCGAAGGCCGCCCTCTCCGCGGAGCGGTTCGATGCGGTGGTGACCGACCTCATCCTCCCCGGCGGCGACGGCATGGAGGTGCTCCGCCACGTGCGCGAGCGCTACCCCGGCGTGGAGGTGGTGGTCATCACCGGCCTGGACAAGGTGGCCCCCGCGGTGCGCGCCATCAAGAGCGGCGCGGCGGAGTACCTCGTCAAACCCGTGGCGCCGGAGGCCCTGGAGCACGCGCTGCGCCGCGCGCTCACCACGCGCGACCTGATGCGCGAGAACGCGTCCCTGCGGCAGCACGTCGCGCTCCTGGAGGCGGGCCAGCGCATCGCCACCACGCTCGACCGCGAGCGCCTGTCCACGGCCGCCGCCGACGCGCTGGAGTCCATGGCCAACGCCTCCGCGGTGATGCTCCTGGAGCGCGATCCCTCCGGCACGGGCTTCCGCTCGCATGGCATGCGCGGGCTGCCGGTGGACCTTCATGAGGCGCTCGTGCCGCAGCTCATCGAGCGGCTCTCGGGCACGCGTACGTCCCTCTCGCTCGACGGCCTGCAGGTGCCGTGGCCGCGCACCCTCTCCTTCCCCGCCATGGACGGCGACCTGGTGCTGGGCCACGCGGTGCTCTTCCACGACAGCGCGCCCGCGGAGCACCACGCGGAGACGGTGGGATTCCTCGTGCGCAACTGGGCCCTGGCCCTGCGCAACATGGGCCGCTTCGCCGCCGTGGAGGACCTGGCGTACGTCGACGACCTCACCCGCCTGTTCAACACGCGCTACCTGCACCTGGTGCTGGATCGCGAGGTGAACGAGGCCCTGCAGACCGAGCGCCCCTTCTCCCTGCTGTTCCTGGACCTGGACCGCTTCAAGGCCATCAACGACACGCACGGCCACCTGGTGGGCTCGCGCGTGCTGGTGGAGGCCGCGCGCGTGCTCAAGGGCTGCGTGCGCGACCCGGACGTGGTGGCGCGCTTCGGCGGCGACGAGTACGTGGTGCTGCTGCGCGGCACGGACTCCGGCGGGGCCCTCAAGGTCGCCGAGCGCATCCGCCGCACCATGGAGACCCATCAGTTCCTGGGCCGCGAGGGGCTGGCGCTCAAGCTCACCACCTGCATCGGCGTGGCCAGCTTCCCCGAGCACGCCCAGGACAAGGACCACCTGTTGGATTTGTCCGACCGGGCCATGTACCGGGGCAAGCGCGGCACGCGCAACGTCGTCTACATGGCGGCGCAGGACCTGGAGGCCACTCCGGCCGAGCGCCGTCAGAATCCGCCGCCCCAGCAGGGCCAGGGCGGCTGAGCCGGCCGCCGCGCTACTTGCGCAGGCTGCCCACGGTGAGGCGCTTGGGCAGCTCCACCTCCGCGGGCTCGGCGCCACCGCCCTCCCCCACCGCCTCCACCGCTTCGTGAGGGGCGCCGGTGGTGATGAGGTGGTACTTCTGCGAGGCCTCGCGGTCGTGCTGGGCCTGCTCCGGGTCCAACCGCGCGATGAGCTGCCAGAACAGGGCGGCGTGCTCGCGCTCCTCGTCCATCACGTGCCGCAGGATGGCCTTCGCCTCCTCGTTGTCCGTCGCGTCCAGGTGCGCGGCATAGAGGTTGATGGCATCCAGCTCCGCCTCGATGTTGAGCCGGATGGAGCGGGCCAGTTCGGAGTCCGTCAGCTTCCGGGGCACCAGCGAGTGGAACGGGTTCGTCTGCGGCATGAAGGGCCTCTGCGACAGGGAGGGTCCCCAGCGGGCCAGGCGGGCACGGCTGGAGGGCGCTCACGAGCATCCGTTCGGCCGCGAGCGCGGTCAACCGAATCCCGCCGGGGGTGCGTTGCGTGTGAACACCCGCCTCCGCCATGCTCCCTCGCATGGAGACCCCCTCGCCGCTCACGCAGCTGCTCCAGGCCCTGGACGCGGGGGACTTGGAGAAGGCACGGCTCGCGGCCGTGGCGCTGCAACGCGCCAACGCCCACACCCACCAGGTCGCCGCGGAGGTCCTCCACGAGCTGCGCCAGCCCCTCTTGGGCGCGAAGGCCTACGCCCAGCTCCTGGCCGAGGAGGGCGGCTCCAGCGGCCCGCTGAAGCTGCTGCTCGCGCAGGTGGAGCGGATGGAGCAGATCGTCTCCGACTTCATCCGCCTGGCCAGCGAGCGGCCGGCCCCGCAGCAGCGGCTGTCCCTGGCCGCGCCCATCTGGGCGGCGGCGAAGGTGTTCAGCGTGAACCCGGACTCGGCGCGCATCTCGCTGGAGGTGGAGGCCCCCGAGGACCTCACCGTCCAGGGCAACGCGCGCCTCATCGAGCAGCTCACGCTCAACCTGCTCAACAACGCGCGCGACGCCATGTCCGGCCGCGGCCGCGTGAAGGTGACGCTCGCGCGGGAAGGCGCGTCCGCGGCCCTCTACGTGTCCGACTGGGGCCCGGGCATCCCGGACGAGCTGCGCACGCGCATCTTCGAGCCCTACGTCTCCGCCAGCAAACGCGGCACGGGGCTGGGGCTCGCCGTCTGCCGGCGCATCGCCCAGGAGCACCACGCGCAGATTGCCCTGGTGCCGCCCACGACGCTGCGCGAGGTGCCGCCCCCGGCCACGGTGTTCCGCGTGCTCTTCCCGCCCACGGACGCGCCCCGCCCGCCGCGCAAGCGGCTCCTGGTGGTGGACGACGAGGGCATCATCCGGATGGTCTTCAAGGACCTGATGGACAAGGAGTGCGAGGTCATTGAAGCGGCCACGGGCGAGGCCGCGCTCGAAATCCTCCGCGCGTCGCGCGTGGACCTCATCGTCACGGACAAGAACCTGCCCGGGCTGTCCGGCCTGGAGCTGGCCCAGCACGCGCGCAAGCTGGACCCCGCGTCGCGCGTCATCCTGATGACGGGCTATCCCTCGCTGGTGACGACGCAGCAGGCGCTGCAGCTGGGCGTGGTGGACTACCTGCTCAAGCCCTTCGATGACATCCGCCAGGTGCGCGCGCTCCTGCGCCAGGCGCTGTACACGCCGGCCGCGCCGCCCGCCCCGGCCCCCGCCGCCACCCTGCGCCGCGTGGACGTGCTGGAGGACAACCCGGCCACCGCGCGGCTCATCTCCGAGGCGCTGACGCAGCTGGGGCTGGAGGCGCGCGTCGTCGCCAGCGCGGAGGTGCCCCCGCTGGAGCCGCCCGTGGGCGTGGTGGTGTCGTGGGACTTCGCGCCGGCCTACGGCAAGAAGGCGCTGGAGCTGGCGCGGGGCCTGAGCCAGGGCGCGCCCTTCGTCGTCCTGGCGGAACACCTCACCATGGACACGGCGCTGGCGTCCCTGCGCGCCGGGGCCGCCGCGTGCCTGCCCAAGCTGCTCTCCGACACCGCGGCGCTCAGCCGCGAGCTGGCCCTGGCCTTCAAGAAGACCCCGGCCTGAAAAAGACCCCGGCCCCGGGCGCCTCCGCATCGCGCGGAGGCCCACCGGGGCCGGAAGATTCCTACGGCGCTACGGAGCCTTCAGCGAGGCTCAGTAGTCCATGTCGTCGCCGCCGTACTCCGGCATGGCGCCGCCGCCCGCGCCGCCCTTGGCCTTCTTCTTCGGGCGCTCCGCGATCATCGCCTCGGTGGTGAGCAGCAGGGACGCCACGGAGGCGGCGTTCTGCAGCGCGGTGCGCTCGACCTTCGTCGGGTCGATGACGCCGGCCTTCTCCAGGTCCTCGTAGACCTCCGTGCGCGCGTTGAAGCCGAACGCGCCCGTGCCTTCCTTCACCTTGTTGATGACGACCGCGCCCTCGATGCCGGCGTTGCTGGAGATCTTGCGCAGCGGCTCCTGCAGCGCCTTGCGGATGATCTCCACGCCGAAGTCCTGCTCGCCGCCCAGCTTCAGGCCGTCCAGCGCCTTGAGGCTGCGGATGTAGGCCACGCCGCCGCCGGGGACGATGCCCTCTTCGACGGCCGCGCGGGTCGCGTGCAGCGCGTCCTCCACGCGGGCCTTCTTCTCCTTCATCTCCACTTCGGTCGCCGCGCCGACGTTGATGACCGCCACGCCGCCCACGAGCTTCGCCATGCGCTCCTGGAGCTTCTCGCGGTCGTAGTCGCTGGTGACCGTCTCGATCTGGGTGCGGATGAGCTTGATGCGGCCCTCGATGTCCGCCTTCTGGCCGGCACCGTCCACGATGGTGGTGTTGTCCTTGTCCACCGTGATGCGCTTGGCGCGGCCCAGGTCGTTGAGGGTCAGGTTCTCGTACTTGTGGCCCAGCTCCTCGCTCACCACCATGCCGCCCGTCAGCGTGGCGATGTCCTTGAGCATCTCCTTGCGGCGGTCGCCGAAGCCCGGCGCCTTCACCGCGGCCACGTTCAGCACGCCGCGGATCTTGTTCACCACCAGGGTGGCCAGGGCCTCGCCCTCGATGTCATCCGCGATGATGAGCAGCGGCTTGCCCGAGCGAGCGACCTGCTCCAGCACGGGGATCATGTCCTGCATCGACGAGACCTTCTTCTCGCTGATGAGGATGTAGGGGTCGTCCAGCACGACCTCCATGCGGTCGCGGTTCGTGACGAAGTACGGCGACACGTAGCCGCGGTCGAACTGCATGCCCTCCACCACGTCGAGCGTCGTCTCCAGGCCCTTGGCCTCCTCGACGGTGATGACGCCCTCCTTGCCCACCTTCTCCATCGCGTCCGCAATGATGGTGCCGATGGTCTCGTCGCCGTTGGCGGAGATGGTGCCCACCTGCGCGATGGACTGCTTGTCGGACGTGGGCTTGGAGAGCTTCTTCAGCTCCGCCACCACCACCTCCACCGCCTTGTCGATGCCGCGCTTGAGGTCCATGGGGCTGTGGCCGGCGGCCACCAGCTTCAGGCCCTCCTCATAGATGGCGCGCGCGAGCACCGTCGCCGTGGTGGTGCCGTCGCCGGCCTTGTCGGAGGTCTTCGACGCGACCTCCTTCACCATCTGCGCGCCCATGTTCTCGAAGCGGTTCTCGAGATCGATCTCCTTGGCGACGGTGACGCCGTCCTTGGTGATGGTGGGCGAGCCGAAGCTCTTCTCGATGACGACATTGCGGCCCTTGGGACCGAGCGTCACCGCGACCGCGTCCGCGAGGACCCGGACGCCACGCAGGATGGAATCGCGCGCGGACTGATGGAAGAAGATTTCCTTCGCTGCCATCGTAACCTCCGAAGATACTTGGGGAATTTCTGCGAATGGGGATGGCCGTTAGCACTCGGCCATGTCGAGCGCCAACATAAGGGCCGCATCGACGATGTCAACGGAAAGGGGCAGGCGTGTGGGGCTGAGGACGGCTTCCCGCCCGCCCGGACGGGGGGCCCGGGCAGGCGGGAATGGCGCCTACTCCGCGAAGCGCACGAGGTTGAGCAGCTGCCCCATGTCCAACGGCTTCTGCAGGGTGATGGCGACGCCCTTGCGCAGGCCCTTGTCGGAGATGTTGGCGTCCGTGCTGGCGGTCATCATCAGGACGGAGATGTTCTGGAAGCGGGGGTCCGCCTTCAGCATCTCCGTGAAGTGGATGCCGTCCAGGTGGGGCATCAGGTAGTCCGTGATGACCAGGCCCACGGGGTGACGCTCCATGATGTCCAGGGCCTGGAGCGCGTCCGACGCCGAGAACACGGTGTAGCCATGCATCTCCAGGTAGCGAGAGAGCATGGTGCACAGCTCGTAATCGTCGTCGACGACCAGGATGTTCACGGAGGTTCGGGCCGAAACGGGGCGGTGGAAGGTAACAGCGACGCCGGTCGTTGACAACGCGAAGGGCGGCTTCTTAGCTGCCTGCTCGTATGGCCAAGCGCATGGCGAAGCAAGGGGATCCGAGGGGCGTGGACGCGCGGCTGGAGGGGGTGGCGGACGCCTTCGAGGCGCGGGACTTCGAGGCCGCTCTCGCCAGCGTGGACGCCCTGCTGCGGGACGTTCCAGACTCACCAGAAGCCCTGCACTTCCGGGCCGCCGCGCTGGTGGAGGTGGGCCGCCTGGAGGAGGCGGGCAAGGCCTACGGCGCCGCGCTGAAGGCCGCCCCGGAGGACCTGGAGATCCTCTTCAGCGCCGCGGAGTTCCTCGTGTGCCGCACGGGCGAGGACCGCGAGGCGGTGGAGGAGGGACTGGAGTGGTGCGGCCGCGGCCGGAAGCTGGCGCACAAGCGGGACGACGTGGAGCTGGTCTACGAATTCCTCGTGCTGGAGGGCATGGGCCTCAACCAGTTGGGGGAATGCGAGGCCGCGCTCAAGAGCCTGGAGCAGGCGCTGACGCACATGCCGCGCTCGCCGGACGCGCAGCTGGAGCGGGGCATCGCGCTGTTCGAGCTGTGCCGCTTCGCGCCCGCGCAGGAGTCCTTCGAGCGGGTGCTGAAGGACGCGCCGGATGAGGCCTGGGCGCACCACTACCTGGGGCTGATCGCAGAGCGGCGCGGGGACGCGAAGGAGGCGAAGAAGCGCTTCGCGCGGGCGCAGGCGCTGGCGCCGGAGGAGCTGCCGCCGCCGGTGGCCTTGGAGGAGGCGGCGTTCGACCGCGCGGTGGAGGACGCGATGCGCGCCCTGCCCTCGCAGGTGAAGCAGTACATGGACAACGTGACGCTGGCGGTGGAGGACCTGCCGTCGGACGAGGACCTCCTGGGTCAGCAGCCGCCGCTGTCGCCGTGCATCCTGGGGGTGTTCCGGGGCACGCCCGTGGGCGAGCGCAGCGTGATGGACGCGGCGGATCACTTCCCGCCCTCCATCGTGCTGTACCAGAAGAACCTGGAGCGCTTCGCGCGCACCCGCGAGGAGCTCATCGAACAGATTGGCATCACGGTGATGCACGAGGTCGGTCACCTGATGGGTCTGGATGAAGACGACCTGTGGGAGCGGGGGCTGGACTAGCGCCGCTCTCCCCTGCCCTGATGCGCGCCATGCAAGCATGGATGAGGCTGGGGCTGATGGCGGTGCTGGGCCTGACGGGGTGCCTGGGCGGCGGTTCCGAGAACCCGAGCGTATGTCCGCAGGTGGTGGTCTTCGCGCGCTCGGACAGCGGGACGTGTCAGTCCTACTCGACGCCGTGCGACGTGCCGGAGGGCTACGTCAAGTGCTGCGGCGGGCTCTTCGGAGGCTGCGAGTCGGGGAAGGCCTGCGTGGATGATCCGTCCGACACGTGCACGCCCGGGCGCAGCGCGGACTGCCCGGGCATCTGCCAATAGGCGCCGCGGTTCAGGCGGCGCGCGAGCCCTTGTCCTCGAAGTAGGCGCGGCGAGCGCGGGCGCAGGTGGGGCACTGCCACTGCACCAGGGTGAGGTGGCGGTCCCCCAGGACCACGGCCTCGTGGCGGAGTGAGTCGCGAGGGGCCTCGCTGCTGGTCCCGCAGGCGCAGCGCAGCCGGCCCAGCGTGGACAGCACTTCCTGGGGACCGGAGATGGGGATGGCGGACCAGGCGCTGTCGCCCTGGTGGTCCGCGTCGAACTTTCGCGCGAAGGCGCGGCGCCGGCCCCATGCGCGCCCCTTGCGGAAGAGCTCCAGCGGGCCGCCCTGCGCGATGACGAACCACAGCCCGACGCACGTCGCGATGACGCCCAGGAGGATGGCGCCGGCCTCGCAGGACGGAGCGGGCGAGGCCTGGCGCCGGGCGGTACGGCCCCCGAGCTGGATGTAGTAGCCGCGCTGGTCCTCGGTGGCGCGCACGGCCTTCACGTACTCGGCGATGCGCTCGGGCGGGACCGAGTCCGCGGTGCTGCGGTAGCGGTAGTCGAGCAGCAGCGTCCGGCCGTCGACGCGGGTGTCGACTTCGAAGTGGAAGGCCGGGCCGTCCACGGCATCGTGGTCCGCGCCGTCCTGGAGCGCCTCGCCGGCCTTGAGTCGGATGCGGTGGCGGGCGAAGACGGGGTGCTCCACCTCCAGCGGGAAGGCGCGGTGGGAGTAGCTCGGCTCGGTGAGGTATCGGCGCAGGGCATGCGCGCCGAATTCCCGGCGACCGTCCGAGGACCAGAAGTCCTCGATGCGGTAGTGCTCGCGCAGGATGACCACGTTCTTCACGGCGTCGTCGTCCACCGTCATGGGCTGCGCGATGGAGATCTTCGCGTCCTTCTTCGCGTAGAAGTTGAAGTAGTAGCGGGACAGCTCGGACAGGGACGTGCTCGCGAGCGCGCGGCGCATGGAGTTGGCGGACTCCCCCGTGCGCGTGGTGACGACGTCGAGCGTCGCCGGCCCGTCGCGGTCCAGCGCGGCGTAGGTTTCGTCCACGAAGAGCGAGGGCTCCGTCAGCGTGGGCGAGGGAATGACCGAGAGCGCCGTGGTGCCGGGGGCGACGATGAGGGCCCGGCCGTAGGAGGGCGGTTCGTAGCTGTCGAGCCCCCCGCGCTCCAGCGTCGCCGTGGGGTCCACCCACAGCTCGCGGCCGGCCACGTTGCCGTGGACGAACGCAGTGGAGGTGGGGCGCAAGCCGTCCAGCAGCTGCGTGAGGTTCGTGTTCACGAGCGCCGGCTGCGCGTCGATGCCCATCCCCTTGAGGAGTGACACCAGCAGGAGCGACTTGTCCTTGCAGTCGCCGAAGCGGCGCTGGAGGACCTCGTCGGGAGACGGAGCGCTACCCGTCGCAGTTGCGGTGGGCGGGGTTCCAGGACGCGAAGGTGGAGTCGATTGCCGGCGACGTGTGCCCGGCGGTGAACACGGCGCTGGTGGAACTGCGGGGATGACGCCGGAGCAGTTCCAGTGGCCCGCGCTGTTCAACTGCGGCGAGTACGCCCTGGTCTCCGCGCGCAAGCCGTGACCATGGTTGACGGATTGGCGCGGAGCGGCGGTAATCAGAAGCGGTAGGGCCTCCGGACCTGGTGGCCGGCCCGGTCTTCAAAACCGGTGAGGGGCTGCGAGAGCAGTCCCTGGCGAGTTCGATTCCCGTGCCCTACCGCCAATGCTTCCGAGGGGTTACGCCCCCATACTGCCATCTTCGCAGTATCGGACCCGTCCAGCAGCGTCCGGTGGAGTCTACCTGATGTCGTTAGCGCGTCGTTAGCGGCAACGACCTGATGGGCCCCTTGAATCGCGTCTCCACGGGGTGATGGGCGCTACGCCGGGTCCAGGTTCCAGGCCCCCTCCTCCCATCGCTTCAGAACCTCTGATGCCTCAAACGCCGCCAACCCCTCCCCGCCTGCGGCGTGCTCCAGGACGGCCTTCGCTTCGTCAGTCCTGTAGCGGAGGAGATACGCCGCTGCTGCGACTCGTACGTCCATCCGAGAGTGTCTCAGTAGAACCGTGAGCGCTTCGCGACCTTCGTCCCCGAAGTCTCGGAGCTTCTTCATCGCAGTTTCGTACTTCTTTGCGTGCTTGTTGCCGGTCTTGGCATCTCCTCGGAAGATCGCGTCAGTCTGCGCCTCAACGTGATAGGCGAAGTCATCGACGAGTGCTGTAGGCGTCATCGCCAATATCCTTTCTTGATGTTCTCGATTGCCCGCAGACCGAACGCTCGTTGTGCTTCGAGTGACTGGGCACTCAGCCACTGCCTCACGGTCAGCGACTCTGCGCCGGTAATGAACTGGCGCTTGGACGAGTAGAATGCGCTCACCGAGTTATGAAGTGCCTTGTCGAGCGGGATGATGTTCTCGGTGTTGTGGAGCGCCTGCGGTCCGAAGCGTGCCGCGTTCCCGTCCGTCTGCTCCACGATGTGGTGCCACTCCTTGCCCTCCCCTGCTGGCCCCATGGCCCTCTTGAACGACTTGAAGGACGAGTAGCCCTTCGGCCCACTCGACGGCGCTGCACCCTGTGCGCCGTCACCGCTTCCGCCACCTGAACCCGCCGAATCCCCTGCCTTCAGAAGGATGATGGCCGCCCCCGGCCCTCCGCTCAACACCGACGCCGCGCGTCCTACTGGCACCGCGACGCGCTCGAACGCCAGCGCGCCCTCCGCTGACAGCGAGAGCACCGGCACCGTGGCTTCCGCACCCGCCGCCAAGCCCGTCAACGTTCGCGTCGTGGCCGAGGCCGCCCCCCAGGTCGCGATGACGTTCGTCGTCAGCCGCGCCACCTCGCGGACCTGCTCGCCCTGCGTCATGTACCGGAAGCGCTCCCAGTACTCGGGCGATGACGCGATGAGGGCCGCGACGCCAGCGGGCAGGTTGCCCAGCGCCGCGACGCTGTCCATGGGGCGGGAGAGGGCCTGCCCCAGCGCGTGGTACAGCTCCACGAAGGCATCCTGTGCCCCATCCAGCGAGCGACTGATGACGTCCGCGTCGCTGTACACCTCGGCCAGGGGACGCCAGTCCGAGGCCTGGAGCTGCGCGTCCACGGCGCGGAAGACGCCACCCTTGCCGCTGTAGAAGCGGCCCAGCTCGAAGCCGTGCGCACGGAAGGCACCGTCCCGCCATTCGACGCGTGCCACCTTCTGCTGCGTGTTTCCGTTGAGGGCCCATGCGAGGTAGCCATCCGGTCGGAGGACGGCCACCTGCTCCCGGGCGAATCGCTCCACGCGGCGCAGCAGCTCCTCGCGCGAGACTTCACCGCGCTCCAGTACCTCGCGCAGCAGGAAGCCCGCCGCCATGCGAGGCGGGAAGTTGCCCAGCGTCACGGGTTTCTGCATCAGCTGGCCCAGCAGCCGCGCGGCCTGCGTGGGCGTCAGCGAGCCGCCCGCCAGGGGACGCACGTCCTGGGCCTCCAGCCCGGCGTCCGTGAGCAGCTTCTCCCATGCGTCCTCTTCGGACGCGCTGCGCGACATGGCCTCACGCACCGGCCCTGCCGCAATGCCGACACTGGCCCCCGTCACTTCGACCACGGGGACATGGCGGCGTGGCAGCCGCCCCTCGCCCTCGAAGCCTGTGCCTCCGCCCACCGGGCCGCTCATGTGCAGCGTCCCGCGATGCCGCGCGGAGGGCATGGAAGCGCAGCCCGTAGTCAGCACCGCCAGGGCCAGCAGCAAGGCGTCAGCGCGCATTGTCCACCCCCAGCCCCACCGAGGCGAACGCGCTCGGCCGCAGCGAGCCCTCCCCCTCGGGGAACAGCAGCGTGCCGCCCGTCCCCATCACGTAGAGCTTCCCCCCGAGGAATCGCCAACGGACCTCGGTGGCCCCCAGGTAGCGCGCCCCAGGCTGCCCCATCCCCAGTCCCGAGCCCTTCAACGCCACTTCGAGGCTGCGCGCGAAGAGCTGTACCGCCACGCGCCCGTCCACGTCGAAGCGGCCCCAGTTGAAGGCTTCCACGCCCAGCGACAGCTTCAGGTGCTTGTAGAGGCCGCCATAGCTGACCGCATCCCAGCCCACCTCCGCCTCGCTGAAGACGGAATAGCCGTCTGGGAAGGGCGCCTCCGCCAGCGGCACACCCTCCGGGCCCGGCGCCTTGAAGCGCGCCAGCTCGTAGTCCGGGCCGAAAAAGCCTTGCCGGAAACCGCCGTGCTGACGGCGCACCTCCAGACGCAGCACCAGGTCCAGCGTCGAGGTGACGACGTCCAGTCCCGCTCCCGCCACCGCGCCCCAGGCCCCGCCTTCCCCAGGCCGTCCGCCCCAGCCCGCCGACAGGTGCACTTCGTACGTCGGCCGCACCACCACCACGGCCATGGTGTCCAGGTGCGCCAGCGTCGCCGAGGGCGCCCGGCCCCCGGCCTTGCCCCAGTCGTGCACCGCCGAGAGCGCCAGCGTGTACCGCGCCGCCTCGCGCGGCTTGCCGAAGAGGACGTGCTCCACGTCCAGGGAGAACTCCGCGCCCATGAGGCGCGCGCCCAGCAAGTCCGAGACGAAGGCTTCCGTGTAGAGCGGCCCCAGCGTCCCAGTGAGGAAGCCCCCCGCTGGGTGATAGTCGGGATTGCCCCGGTTGGAGTAGCGCCGCACGAGGTGCCCCGACAGCAGGCTGTAGTTCTCCATCGCGCCCAACCAGACGGCCAGCGGCGCATTCGGGGCGCCCAGCTTGAGGCCGCGCAGCACCTGCCCGAAGTCCGAGAGGCTATCCCAGTCCTCCCGCCGCACGAGGCCCGCCCCTTCTCCTCCTCCCCACAACCGCAACCGCAGCGGCGTGCCCAGGTTGACACCGAACTCCGCGCCTCCGTCGAGGATGAAGGTCGGCTCCACCTGCACGAACCCTTCATCCAGCCCCACGCCCGCGCGCGGCTGGAACATCAACGTCGTCGCCTCCAGGCGCGTCAGGTAGTGCCATGCGTTGGCCGGAGCACTCGCTGGCGGCGTGGGCTCCGGGACATCCTCCGCCCATGCGGCCACCGGCAACACCAGCCACAGCCAGACAGCCCACCTTCGCGTCATTCGCATACACGTCTCCCAGGAATGCCCCCAGCGAGGGGAGCAAAGGACACACGTCTGACGTTCAGCCCGGCACTGGCCGGCTTCGCGTCGCTGCTCAGGGTTGAGGGAAAGGGGTGCCGGCCGACTTGGGCCAGCGAGTGCTAATGCCGCGTCAGGCGCCGGGCGCCCGGCTGCGGCTCCGTCGTCGTCTCGTCCGCACTACGCAGGGGCCGGGGCTCTGTCTGGATGTCGTCCTGACTCGGTGGCGGAAAGGCCGGGACGATGCCGCCCTCGTCCTCCACCAAGTTCAATTCCTCCAGCGCTTCGCCTCCCTCCAGCATCGCCAACTGGACTTCCTTCACCGCGTCCGCCCCCGTGTAGGGCCCCAGACGTGCCAGTTGCGCGCGCAGTTCCACCTCCAGCGCCGCCGCCGTCGCGAAGCGAGAGGACGGATTGCGGCTCAGCAGCCGGAGGAAGACGGTGCGCAGCGACTTGGACAGCCCGAAGGCTGCCTCCTTCACGTCCTCGACCCGGTAGGCCATGGCGCACCGGAGCGCGTCCTCCATGAAGGGCGGAGGGTGTGCCCCCATGGACAGAGCCGTCATCTTCAAGGCCTTCAGGTACTGCTCCCGCGAGCGACGGAAGGGAGCATCCTCCGGGTGGATGTCGCCCGGGTCATACAGGTGCCGTCCCGTGGCGAACTCCAACAGCGTCAATCCCAGGGAGAAGAGGTCCGAGCGTGCGTCCGTCACCTCCCCTATCAGCGCCTCCGGTGAGGCGTAGATGACGTCCCCGACAGGGCGCGGCATCGTCGTGGACGGGCGCCCCTGGAGCAGGGAGAAGGCCACGCCGAAGTCCGTCAGGGCCACGCCGCCACCGGGCCGCAAGCGAATGCAGCCGGGGTTGATGTCGCGGTTGACGATGCCCAGGGGATTGCCCGCGTCGTCCGTGCGCGTGTGCGCATGCGCCAGGGCCGCCGCCACCTCTGCCCCCACGTAGAGGACGAAGGATTCGGAGAAGTAGCGCCCCCGAAGCTGGGCGATGTCGAGGAGGGTGTTCAGGCTGAAGCCCTCGATGTGCTCCATGACGGCGCCCAGGCCGTGCTTCATCTCGAAGAGGCCATGGACGCGGGCGATGTTGGGGTGCTGGAGGAATTGCGCCAGCCGCACCTCCTCTTCCAGTCGCACACGCGCCCGCTGGAACTTCTCCAGCACGGGCCCTTCCGGCAGGGGGACGCACTTCACCAAGACCTTGCCCTGGTAGCCAGAGGGGGTCCGGGGCCGGGCGAACAGCACGCGCTCCCCGTTGCGGCCGACCCCCAGTTCCTGGAAGAACTCGTAGGAGGTGTCACCTTGGCAAAAGAGGACCGTGCCCCCGGCGAACCGGGAGTCAGAACCACTGGACATGAGAGGGGCTCCTGAATGCCCGCGCGAGAGAGCCGCGCAAAGGCAGACGGAAAGCTACCTCCAGCCGCCTCCCCGCGTGAACGACGCCACAGGTCCTCAACTTCAAATTCTCCTGCTATTCCTGGAATGAGCCCCGCAACGCCAGAAACGCAACGAGTCGTTACTTTCCGGATTCAGGGCCAGCGCTCCACGACATAGGCAACCTGGACGCGAGAGTAGACGACAGCCCCCGGTTTGGAGCCCGCCCAGGCCTCCTGGGGGCCGTTCTTCCCAATCGCAAGACACACGGGAAGGGTGCGCCCATCAGGCAAGCGCGCTTCGGTGTAGCGGGCCAGCAGGAACGTCCCGTCTCCCGTCCACAACCGCCCATAGAGCACCGTGCCTTTAGGGATGCCTCGGGGACCAGTGGTGCCCTTGTAGACAACCCCTGTCACGGGGCCATCCTGGAACACTCCGTCATCGCCCGGATCGCCCGGCTGGCTCCTATCGATGGTGACGTTGAGGGAGGAACGCGTTGTCAAGAACAGCTCATCGAACATGGCAGTGCGCGCCTCCTCGGGGCACGCCCCTGATTCGGGACGAACCTGGGAACTGCTGGGGCAGCCAAGCTGCAAGGCCACGGCGGCGCTCACCGCAGCGCACTTCGCGAGGAACTCCGCCCTAGCGCTGGTGGCGGGGGCCTTCTTGTCCAGGGAGGTGGACGGGCTTGCGACGATGGGAGCACGCTTCACGGCGGAGCTTTCCTTCCGGACAGAATCAAGAGGGGGCAAAGCTACCCCAGGGGACGACGCGGTCAGCATGTCGCCCGCGTCAAGTGAGGGGCCCGCGTCCCCCGAATCGGTACGCGCGAGCGAAGGCACGAGGGAGGCGCCCCCCGCATCCCTTGGCGCGGCGGGCTCAGCCGAATGCACTACGACTTCCCTCGGGACAGGAGGCGGCGGCGTGGGGCGCAGCCACGCGAAGGCTCCCACCACCGCCGCCACGACGAGAAGGGCCACCCCGGCATCCACCGCCCTAGCGCGCCTCACGCGGCGCGCTGGGGGCGTCTCCTCGTTCGTGTTGGAGGCTGGGGCAGTTGGGGGCTTCATCGAAGGGATATGGACCGGCACGGTCCACTCCGGTCCTGCCTCGCCCGCAAGGGCTTCCAACTCGCGGCGCATCACCTCCGCCGTGGGAGGGCGTTCGTCAGGGCTTCGCGCGATGAAGCGCATCGCCACGTCACTGAGTCCCGCTGGCACCCGCGCGTTCAGGTCCCGGGCTTGCTGGGGCACCCACCGGCCTTCGACAGCGGCTTTCGGGGAACCGCTCGTGGGCTCCGGCGTCGTCAGCACGTCATAGAGGCAGACACCCAGCGCGTAGACGTCATCCGTCACCTTGAACTCATACCGCGCCCCCTTCTCGTCCCCATGCTCCTTCAGGAAGCGCGAGGCCTCGGGCGAGCGATAGCGGCGGGTGCCCGGCGGCAGGGGGGCGTCCGTCAAGTCCTCGGCGTGCGTGTAGTCGCCTGCGCTGAAGTCGAGGATGACGGGCTCGCTATCCTTGGCGCGCACCATGATGTTCACGAGCTTCAAGTCGCGATGGAAGACACCGCGACCGTGCATGTAGTCCATCGCGCACGCGAGCTTCTCGAAGACGCGAACCACCTCCTGCGCCGTCGGGTGCATCCGCTCCACCCACTCCGCAAGCGTGTAGCCCTCCACGAAGTCGAGGACGACATACAGCCAGCCCGTCCGAAGCTCCGGGAAGCGACCGTGGGCGTGGAGCCCGACGATGTTCGCGTGGCGTAGGTGAACGAGGCATCCCAGCTCACGCATCAGCCGCGCGTCCGCCTGTTCCGCATCCCCACTGCCAGGACGGTGCATGGCGATCTTCATCGCGAAGTGGTGGCCGTTCATCTCGACGCGGTAGACGGCACCGTAGGTGCCTGCGCCCAGCAGCTTCACAACGCGCCAGCCGTGAATCATGTACCCAGGCGGTAGCTGCGCGGGATGGTGGATAACCGTCAGCATGGCCGACCCTCTACAGCACTACACGAGGAACGAGAACGCGGCGCGCGCCCGACGAATCCATCAATTCCAGGAGGAACACTGTCCCCGCCTTCCAGGACACAACGTCCGTCTCCACCACGACTGTGCCGACTTCTCCGGGCCCAATCTGAGGCTGCTTCATGCGCACGCCGAGCACCTGCACTTGCACGCCTCCCGTTGAGCTAGTGAGGCGCGCCTCCGTGGGCATCCAGTGCGTCCTGCCACTATTCTTCACGTCCACGGACACAACTCCCCAGGAAGGAGCCCGGAGGCTAAAGCCATCCACGACATGCAACGAGGACCTCGCCTCCTGCTTCGATTGGGCTTCAACCTTGCTCGACGACACCCCGCCCTCATCGAGGAGCCCCTCCAAGGTGAGGCCCGCTGGGCTATGCACCTCGCTGCGCTCTCGAAGTGCCGCAAGCTCGGCATCCTTCGCTTTGAGTTGGGCACGCACAGCCGCCAACTCTGCCTGAAGGGCTCCAATCGACTGCGCCCGGCGGAAGACCTGGACCCGCGCATCAACCTCAGACGGGTGAGTCACCAGCATGAAAACCGCATGCTCGGGACGTGCGCCATCGGAGAACCTCACCCGGAGCCCCAGCCGCTCCCCGGCCCCCAAGTCTATGGCAGGCTCGAAGAGGAGGGAGCGCTCCCCGACGTCCACGAGCCGGAATCGCTCGCGCCCCTCCAGTTCCACGGAGGCCCGGTCCAACGACGCATCGAAGAGAAGCAAGGTGACGGCGCCGGCCGCGACGTGCAGCTCCGGCACGGGGTCCGAGGGGCTATCCGGAAGGGCGATGCGCCGCTCCTGGCGCTCGCGAGAGGCGGGGGCGGGTTGCGCAGGGGCGGCGGTTCCCAGCAGCAGGACGAGAAGGGCGGCAAGTCGCGGCAACGGAGGCTCTCCGACGCGGAACCGTACCAGACGGGAAAATCTCCATCGTCTGGAAAGGCCTTGGAGGCCTCCATTGCAGGTGGGGCGTTGCTACCTCACCTTGCGAGTCGTGCCGCCGCGAAGCCGACGCCCGCTCCGAGCACCACCGCCACCAGCACCACCACGGGCACGCGGGCGGACTGCCTGCGCAGCTCCGCGTTCTCGGCGTCCAGGCGCCGCAGCTCGCGGGCCGTGAGGACGCAGCGCTCCGTGGACAGCCAGCAGCCCTCGGACACCGCCAGCGTGCGCCCGTCCTGAAGCGTCACAGTGGCGCGGGCCACGTCCAGCACCTCGCCCTCGGCGTGCGCCGGCCCCGCGAGGGCAAGGGCCAGCGCGAGCACCAGGGGCCTCACGACTTGCTGCCGGGCGTGAGGGACTCCAGCGCGGCCACCGCCGCCGCCTTGCCGGCAATCTCTCCGGCTGCTGCCTCCCCCGCCTTCTGCACGGCCTCGGCCTCCGCGTCGCCGAAGAGGAGCGCCTTCACCACGGAGAAGCCTCCGGCCGCCCCGAGGCCGATGGCCACCGCCTTCAGCAGCAGCGCCACCGTGAAGGCTTCCTCCGCCAGCAGTGCGTTGGCCACCGCGCCCGCGACAGCCAGCAGCACCGCCAGCACCGCGCCCACCCGCGCCGTGCGCAGCACCGGCCACCAGGCCCCCACGTACCGGCGCAGCACGTAGACGAGGGCAACGACGGCAAGGGACGCGACGAGGGCCCAGTTGCGGGCCGTCACCGCGTCGAGGACGAGGCGCGCGAAGGCCTCCACGTTGCCAGGGTTCAGCGCGGTGGCCACCTGGGCGAAGGCGACAGCTGGGAGGAAGAGGGACAGGGACAGCACGACAGCAAGACGTCGAAGCATGGGCATTGCCTTTCGTGGGTGAGGAGTCAGGAGCCGAGCCGCGCCAAGGACGCAGCCAGCGTGGGGTTGCCAGCGCGCCAGTCGGGCCGCGCTCGCGTCGTGTCGAGGAAGCGCCAGACGGAGGCGAGCCGCTGCGCGTCCGTGGCGCTGGCCGGCTCCGAGAGGAAGAGGCCACGCACGGGCTGAAGCTGCGTGCCGCTCACGAGGCCGGGCCACTGGCAGTGCGGCGCATCTCCGAAGGAGCCGCCCCACACGAGGCCCGCGCGCCGCGTCTCCTCGCCGAGGACGGCATACGCAGCCGTGTCCCAACGCGGTTGGAGTCCCGGACGGTCCACGTCCGCATCGCGGCAAAAGTCCACGGCGAGGCCGTAGTTGTGGGCCGAGAGGCCCGCTGGGGCCGCGCGTCCGCCCTCGCCTCGGAGGTGCCGAGCGTGGAGGACCTCCTGCTCGGCGAACGTGGCGAAGCCGCGCGTGGCCACGTAGTCCGCGCCTCGCGCTCGGCAACGGGAAATGACTTCGGCCATCACCTCGCGGAAGGGCGGGTAGAGGGACGCCAGGGCGACGCGGGAGAAGAGTTCAGGGCAGGGAGTCGTCATTCCCCCTTTCAATGGGGGCAACTTCCCGCCGTGGCGCGCGCTACCCCTCCGCCCGGAAGCGCACCGCGTCCAGGCTCACCCAGGCCGTGCCCGTGGGCAGGCTGAAAACCTGGAGGCCTCCGTCCACGTTGAGCTGCGCCATGCCGAAGCCGTGGCTGGTGGGAAGCGCGAGAATCCGGTTGGTGCTGGGCCGGTAGCCAACCGGGAATCGGTACGCGTTCACGTAGCCCACCGTCCCAGGCCTCAGCAGACCGCGCGCCGCCACCTCGTTGTCTGCGCCCTTGTAGAAACCCAGCGGCCACGCCGCCGCGTCCCAGGCCGTCCACCCATTCGTGAGGTCCGAAATCTGCCCGGTGCGGATGGCCGCCCATGGCTCGACGAGTCCGCCCACGCGCTCCAACCGCACCGAATCGACGTAAACCCACGGCGCGCCCTGGGTGACGAGGGCCACGAGGCGCACCTGGACGTAGCGCGTGCTGGCCGGCGCGGTGTGGAAGCCCGTGAGGCGCTCCCAACCACTCGCGGAGAGGGCCTGCGTGGTGCTCGCGGTGGCCAGGACGTTGAAGGCCCCGTCGTACCAGACGAGCTGCACGGAGAGGCCCGCGCCCAGCTGCGTGGACTTCGCCAGGGCATCCACGCTGTACCTGTCCCCCGGCCGGGCTGTCATGGCCTGCGAGTCCAGCCGCGTGCCGTTCGCCACCAGCCGGACGGCACGCGCGCCTGTGTACGCGTCCGTCGTCACCTGCGCGTGCGCGCCCCAGAGGCCCACGCCCATCGTCCAGGCGTCTGGCGGCAGCTCCTCGAAGGATTGCGCCTCGAAGTCGGGGTTGGGAGGTGACTCGCCGAAGGCCACGCTGGGCTGCATGGCGGCGGGCGTGACGTAGCCCGTCGTCACCGCCACTTCCGCCGAGGGAGCGCCCAGGTTGCCCGAGGCGTCCCGGCCCACCACCCGGCAGAAGTACGTGGCACCGGGGCGCAGCTCGGACAGCTGGAAGCGCGTGGCCGAGGCGCGGCCCTGGAAGGTGGACTCCGAGGGCTGGAAGCCCGGCGCGCGCGAGGCATGCACCTCGTACTCGTCCCAGGCCGGGCCCGAGACGGCGGGCGTCCACGTCAGGCTGAAGCCCGCCACGCCCGGCACCGCCCGTACCGCCTGCGGAGCGGCCGGGCCCGTGAAGGGCGCGCTGGGGGCGACTCCGGGCCGGCTGTCCCGCTCCAACCACTCGCGCACGGAGGTGGACGGCTGCCCGCGCAGCACCAACCGCATGCGCGCCGTGCCGTCCGTAGCGCACTGGTGCTCCAGTTCCTGCACCGCCAGCCGCTGCGCCGTGTCCAGGCGCACGCCGTCCGGCTCCACGAGCACCAGGTCCGCGAGTTCCAGGCCCGGGTGCGGGTCCACCAGCAGCGACACCGTCAGGGGCGAGACGGAGAGGTCCGCGATGGCCGCGTCCGCGAGTCGCTGGGCCTCGGCCTGGGTGTCGATGTTGCCGGTGGAGTCCTCCGTCAGCTGCATCCAGCGGCGGCCCACCTGGGCACGCGCCGTGGGGTTGCTGGCCGTCACTTTCTTACGCTTCGCCACGCCCGAGGCGTCCAAGTCAAACTTGTCGCTGTAGACGACTTCCACGTCCGTGCGGATGTCCGCCAGCTGCCGCGTCACCGCGTCGAGGTTGCCGTACTCGTCCGGGCCATAGGCCCAGTTCTCCTCCACCTGGAGGCGGTTGGGCGCCGCCAAGGTGAGCGCGAAGGCCCCGGCCGCTGGCTGCCAGCGCATGCGGCAGTCCCATCCAATCTGCTGCGCGAGGGCTCGCGCCGCGTCCAGCACCGGCTCCACCTTCTGCACGTACCGGCCGCGCTGCGACATGGGGTCCACGGGCGTGAAGAGGGCGAAGGAGGAGAGGCCGTTGTCGTCCAAGAGGGACTGGATGATGGACTGCACGGCCACGCCCGCCGTGTCGTTGCCGTATTCGCGCTCCACCTCGATGAAGGTGTCCTGCAACAGGCCGCCCAAGTCGCGGCCCACGACGCGCAGCTCCTCGGGCCCTGCGTCCACCTCGTCAATGCGGCCCCAGAAGACCTCGAAGAAGTCCTCCTCCTTCGGAGCCATGGCCAGCGGTGCGAGGCCGAGTTCCACACGGAAGGAGGCGCCCTCCACCAGCAGCGGCGCGAAGCCACCCGAAGCGGATGTGTTGGCGAGGGACTGCACCACCAGCGGAGAGAGGGAGAGGCGCGCCCCAGCGGCGCCGCTGCGCACCAGGGACACCTCGGCCTCGGCCACGGGCGCGTCCAGCTTCTCGTTGATGCGCACGCCCAGCACCCAGTCGAAGCCCAGGAGGGTGCGCAGGTTTCGCCACTCCCCTGCCCCGTCGCGTACCCAGACGCGCGGGTGGGTGGAGTAGCCGGAAGGACTGCCCAGGAGGGCCGCCTGGAAGGAAGTGAGAGGCCTCATGCGTCAACGCTCCTGCAACTGGAAGTCGAACTCCTGCCCGAGGACGACGACTCCGCCCTCCCACCACTGCACCGCGCGCCCCGTGCCCACCCGGCCCAGCACCGGCAGCGGCTCGTAGAGGGCGGCGCCCGAGGCCCGGTGGTACGGGTACGACGCGCCGAAGGGCTCCCCAGCGGCGTGCCAGGGCGCCACCCACGACGCGGGCACCACCTCGGGAGGCCATGCGTCACCTCTTGCGCTTCCTGAAAACGGTTGTCGTCGTCGTTGGGCCGGCATGGGAGGCAGGGCCAGGGGCGCGCGAGGCGCGCACCTCCTCGGCCTCCAGCGCGCAGTGGGCCAGGAGGTGGACGACGTCCTCCCAGTCCCAGCCGCGCACCGCCTCGGGCGACTGGCCCGTCAGCTTCACCACCCCGTGCAACGCCCTCAGCTCGGGGTGGCCTCGGAGTTTCCCTTCGCGTCCTCCAGCGTCGGGCCCGCGAAGGCCTGGGCGAGCGCCCCCTGAATCTCCTCCAGCCAGGGCTCGTTCTTCACCTCGGCCACGTCGCCCTCAGCGAAGACGCGCGTGGCCGTGCCCGGGTGGTAGAGGCAGGCCACCGCGATGCGGGCAATCATCATCATCCCGGCGGACTCGTTGACGGGCTGCCTGTCCGGGCCCAGCTCGCCAGCGGCGCGCGCGGCGGAGAGGACGTCCAGCTTCTCGCCCAGCGTGGGACGGCAGACGTCGAAGTCCGCGCCGTCCAGGGTGACGCGCTGGTGGAGTGTGCGGCGGGTGCCCAGGGGCTTTCGGTGCGTGGTGGGTGCGGTCATGGTGGTGCCTCGGGTGTGAGTGGAAGGGGCCCGGCTACACAGGGACGGGTGCGCCCTGGCCGGAGAGGGTGGCGGAGAAGGTGACGACGTCCGAAGCGCTGCGGCCCTCCTCGTAGGACGTCACCTTCACCGGGTAGCGGTAGCCCTGCTCACCCGTGGGCGCCGTCTCGTCCTCGATGAGGGTGAAGAACACCGTGGCGTCGCTCTCGAAGCCGACGCGCAGCACCTGCTGGGGCGCGCTGCCCTTGAAGACGTGTCCCGACAGGGGAATGGAGAAGGACTTCCAGGTGCCCTTGGTGCGCTTGTAGCCGTCACCGCCGAAGTAGTTGGCGTCCACGGTGTCCTTCGCGCGGTTGACGGGTGCCTCCAGGACGCCGTCCAGCGCGTCCGCCTCCACGGGCGCGGTGTCCGTGGCGCGGATGTAGAGCTTGTCGAAGAAGGCCTCTCGGGGTTCGGGCATGGGTGCGACTCCAGTCATTGGGAGGGGAAGCGCTGCGCCAGGAAGTCCTTCAGGACGGCGGCCACGCGGCGGCGGCCAGTGCCTCGGGCGCGGCGGAAGGACTTGCGGAGGAAGTGCGGGGGCGACTGAAAGACTTTCGCGCCCCAGTGCCAACCCTCATGAATGGGGCCAGCGGCCGGGTGCTCGTAGCCCGCCGTCCACGTCGTGGAGAGGCGCGCCATGTTGTGGAGGGGGCCGCTCAGGAAGGCGGAGTCGCGCAGTCCTCCGTCCTCCACCGGCACGAGGAAGAGGGAGTAGTCCAGGGCGCGGCGGGCGATGTCCCGGCATGGGGCATCCAGCGCGCGCAACACCTCGACGGGCGAGCGGCGCAGGCGCTCCAGATTCAGGACATCGACTTTGACTCGAAGAGGCATTCACCTCTTCAATGGGGGCAAGGCGCGGGCTTGGCCTGGGACGTATAGGGCTTAGCCCTTACCCGCAGGCAGGCGCCATTAATCCAAATTAATCCAAGCGAAGAAGGAAACAGGATTCCAATGCCATTGAAATTCCCTGCCGAATGGCGTTTTGAGTCAGGACCAAACACCCCCAAAGTGCCTCCAGATCTCGTCAGTGAACTCCATACTCTGGCGATCGACATCGCCAATCAGCATGAATTCCCAAAGAGCATCATCGAATCCTTCAAAGCACGATTCGGGAGCCCATCCATCAGCTCATCGACAGACTGGGCAATTTCGGACCTAGACTCAGCAATGACCGAAAAATCGCCCAACGCGCCCGCCTTCATCGCATCGTTTTGGCAAGGACTGGAGGACGCACAAGCCGAGCAACTGGACATCCCCACGCCAAAGCAAGTCAATGCAATTCTAAGGAAGCACAAAGTGCCGTTCGAAATCCGACCCCCAAAAATCATAGCCACCGACGAATCACTAATCTTCGACACCAATGAATCCAAAACAACAGACAACCAAGACGGTCAATCCATCCACGCATACAAACTAGGAGAACGCATAGGCCAAGGCGGCTTTGGCTCAGTCTATATCGCAACAAGAAAGACCAGCATTGGCGAGTTTGAGTTCGCAATTAAAATCCTAGATCCAAGTCCACTCGGAGAGAACGACCCCGAGAAACTTCGCATCCGATTCCGACGCGAAATCAAATCAATACAAAAACTTCAGCATCGCGGAATCGTTCCATACTTCGATGCCGGCCTCGACCCAGGCGGACGACCGTACCTCGTGATGCCTCGCATTCACGGCAAAAACATTCGAGACGCAGCCATGTCAAAACCGTTCCGGACGCGAGTCAAACTGATGTCCGATGTTCTACTGGCCGTCGACTATGCCCACCAAAACAAAGTACTCCACAGAGACATAAAGCCGAGCAACATCATCGTCCGAAGCTCCGACGAACAGCCCATTATTGTTGACTTTGGAGCCTCCTACATTCTTGACAATCTCGATCGCGAATCAATCACCACAAGAAATATTGGTTCCCAAGGCTACATTCCTCCAGAAGTAATCGCGCTCCCTAAGACGCGAAACACGCTTCACGACATCTACTCCTGCGCCGTAATAACCTACGAAATCATCTCGGGACAGCTACCAAATCCTATTGAATACAGACCGCTGGCCTTAATCAACCCAGGCCTTGAACTACTTGACCCTGTGCTCATCCGGGCTCTGGGGCCTTCATCCAAGAGGCATCAATCAGCACTTGATCTTCGAGAGCACCTAAACTCCGTGATCAAGAAGCTAGAAGTCTAAACGAAAGTTCACGATTCTCGATCGGCAGGTAGCGGCCGTGGCCGGAAATTCGGCCTCAGCAGCAGACCAGACGACCGGGGCTCATGGTCTCTGGCTTAGACATCCGATCAGAAGGTTAATCATCCAGCAGTGTCGGTCCGCTCCATCCGTCCCCAGGTAGGCCGGTGCGCTCTCCTCCTCCGCGCGCACCACGGCGTAAGGGACGAGGGCCGACTGGTTGAGGGCCGCGAAGACGGCATGGGCGAGCTGCTGTCCGCCCTCGAAGTCCTCGCGCGCCGAGCGGACTCTCACCTGACAGCCCGGCGAGAGGTACGCCGCGCGCTCCTGGCCCACGTAGGGCTGGGGCCCCGCGCCGCCCGTCACCACCAGCGCCACGGCTCGGTTCGGCACGCCGCCGTCTGCCTCAGGCATGGGCGCCGTGAAGAGGTTGGCGTCTGGAGCAGGAGGACGCACCAGCCCAAGGCCCGCGCCCTCCAGCAGCTCCGCCGTAACCGTCCGGCCAACGACGTGCCGTGAGGGATTGCCGGGGTAGCGGGGCGCGGCGGACGCTGCTGGGCATGGCGAAGCAGGTGGAGAAGCCGGAGTGGGCGCGCATCGCGGAGGCCTTTGAGGCGAGCGGGCAGACGCAGCGGGAGTTCGCGTTGGCGCACGGCATGCGGCTGAGCACGTTGCAGTCGTGGGTGTACCGGCATCGGCGGTCCGCTCCATCGCGAGCGGAAGCCGTGCGGCTGTTGCCGGTGCGAGTGGCGAGCGCCCCCGCGGCGCCGGAGTCCCTGCTGGAGGTGGTGGCCACGAGCGGAGCGCGGGTGCGATTCGCGGTAGGCACCGACGTCGGTTACGTGGCCCGGCTCGTCGCCGCGTTGGGGCGCTGAAGCGATGTTCGCCCTGCCTGCGTCGGTGCGCGTGGTGCTGGCGATGGAGCCGGTGGACATGCGCAAGTCGATTGACGGCCTCATGGCGCTGGTGCGCACGGCGTGGGGCGAGGACGTCTACTCGGGGCACCTCTTCGCCTTCGTCTCCAGGCGAGGCGACCGCATCAAGGTGCTGACGTGGAGCCGGGGCGGCTTCGTGCTTCTCTACAAGCGGCTGGAGACGGGCCGCTTCCGGCTGCCGCCGGTGGACGCGGGCGCGCAGGCAGTGACGCTGGACGCCACGCAGTTGGCGATGCTGCTGGACGGCATCGACGTGGCCCAGGTGAGGCGCCAGCCCGCCTGGGCACCTCCCGGGCGTACGGGCAGCTGACGTGCCCGGCTCGGGACGCGGCGTGGCGCAGGCGTGTTGAGGTTGGGTGCCGCGCGAACTCCCTCAGGACCACTTCTGCCCCTGGCGTGAGGAAGCCGAGGAGCTCAAGGCCGAGGTGAGCCGCATTGGCGGGGAGGTGGACGCCCTCAAGGGGCAGCTTGCGGCCCTGCAGCGCCACGTCTTCGGCAAGAGGGCGGAGAAGCTGCCGACGGTGGCGGCTGAGTTGCGAGGGGACGCGGATTCGACGGCGGCCCAGGCCGAGGCCGCGAAAGAGAAGCGGCAAGAGAGAGCCGCCCGCAAGGCCGAGGGGGCCCCGGCGCGGGAGATTCGCCACGCGGTGCCGGCCGAGGAGCGCCACTGCCCGGCGTGCGGCAGCGAGGACTTGAGGCCCCTGGGCAAGGGCAAAACCTCGGTGGTGTACGAGTACGTGCCCGCCCGCTTCGAGAAGCAGGTGCACGTGCAGGAGGTGCTGGCGTGCGCGTGCGGCCGGGGCGTCGTCACCGCCCCGCCTCCGGCCCGGGTGGTGGACAGGGGCGAGTACGGCCCGGGCTTCCTCTCCCACGTGGTGACGTCGAAGTGCGCGGACGCCATGCCGCTGCACCGACTCGCCCAGCGGGTGGAGAGAAGCGGCGTGCCCATGAGTCGCAGCACCCTGACGGACCTCTTCCACCAGGCCGCCTCGGTGCTGCTGCCTCTTTCGCAGCACCTCCTGCAGTGCATTGCGTCCGCGGACGTGGTGTGGGCCGACGAGACGCCCATGCGCGTGCTGGACGTGAAGAAGACACGCCAGGGCTACCTCTGGACTTTCCTCACCCAGACGCCCGAAGGGCAGTGGCTCCTGGGCTACCGCTTCAGCCTCGGCCGGGCCAGCACGACGCCCAAGGACGTGCTGGGCGGCACCCGGGGCGCCCTCGTCGTGGATGCCTATACCGGCTACAACGCGGTGACGCTGCCCGAAGGGCGCGTCCGCGTCGGGTGTTGGGCGCATGTGCGGCGCCGCTTCTTCGAGGCGCTCCCCACCGCGCCCGAGGCCCGCGAGGCCTTGGACTTCATTCTGGCCCTCTACCGGGTGGAGGCGCTGGCCCGCGACGCGGGCGTCGTGCGCACGGACGCGCACCAAGCGCTGCGCCAGCAGCAGAGCCTCCCCGTCCTCTCGGCGCTGCGTGCGTGGATGGAAGCGCAGACTTCGCGCCATCTGCCCAAGGGGCCCATGGGCCAGGCCCTCTCCTACGCGCTGAAGCAGTGGGACGCCCTGACGCGCTTCTCTTCCGACGCGCGTCTGCCCTTGGACAACAACCGCTCCGAGGCGGCGCTGCGCAAGGCCGCCCTGGGCCGGAAGAATTTCCTCTTCGTCGGCCACGAGGCCGCAGGGCAGAACCTCGCCGGCCTCTACGCTCTCGTCGCCACCTGCGAGGCCAACCAGGTCAATCCCGAGGCGTACCTCGCGGATGTCCTGCTGCGGGTGCAGACGCACCCGAATGCGCGCATCGGTGAGTTGCTACCTCACGAGTGGAAGCGGCGACGCGCCGCTGACCCGCCCGAGTCACCCCTCCAGCCCAGTCCCTGACCAACTCGCTCCTCGCGGCGCCCGCTGAGCACGGTCGTGGTCCGTCTTCAATCCTTCCGGCACGTCACTGGCCGGACGGTTACGCTCCGCCAGCTCCGAAGCGATGTCCCGCATCAGAACCACACCTTCCGGAAGCGCACGGTCCCGGAGCCATCCACGAATTCGTCCACCGCCACCGGACGCCGAGCACGGTTGAAGTCCGCCACGTCCTCGCCCGGCAGCCAGACGCGGTGTTGCAGCGTCAAAGGCGCGTCCGTGTAGACGACGTGCGCGGACAGGTGCTCGTTGCCGTTGGCGTCGCGGATGAGGCGCCGCGAGGGCTGCACGCGCGCCCGTGCCGTCCCCACGGGCCCGAGCGCTGGCTTCCCGTGTGCGTCGCGGCCCGTCAGCACCGCGAAGGCAATGGACTGACGGAAGGTGTCCGAGGGCGACGCCATCAGCTCACCCGATGAATGACGTAGGGCGCGAGCAACGCCTGCGCGACACCGGGGATGGGGCTCTTCCCCTCTGCCTTCGCAGCGAAGTAGCTCACGGACCAATCGCCAATCGACTCACTGGCCACCATCGCGTCCACGCCGCGCGAGCGGTACAGCTGCACCGCCGTGAGGATGGCGGCCTCCTGCACGTCCTCCGGGAGCGTCACCACGCGCGAGGCGTCCAGGGCCCGCTGCCCCGGCGTCACGAAGCCCCCGTCGTAGACGACGCGGAGGCCGTCCTCGCTGCCCTGGAAGCTGTCCACTGTCTCCACCACCAGCCCGCCCGAGCGCGCCGTCATCCGCCACACGCCGTGCTTGCGGTACAGCATGCCGGCGTCCGCCAGCCTCCCATGGCTCTCGTACTCCTCGGCCGGCACGAAGGCCCCACCCTCCCAGACGCCCACCACCAGGACGACGGGCGGGCGCTCCAGGAGAAGCAGCGGGCGTCCGTAACCGGCCGGGTACTCCACGAGGCCCTGGCCGTACTCGAAGACTCGGCCGCAGTAGCCGGCAACAGCCCGGCTCGCCGCCGTGACGAGGGACTCCAGGCGCGGCGTCACCGCCACGCCCAGGTCCTCCGCCACGGTGGCGGCAAGGCAGAGGTCCGCAGGGTTCGCCATGGCCTCACACCGGCAGCGTCAGCGCGCCGCCGAAGACAACGAAGGCGCACGCCTGGAGGCTGGGCGTCGTCCCGCCCGTCAGCGCCGTGGCCTCTGCCACGCGGATGAACTGCTTCGCCGCGCCGAGGTCCACGTCTTTCTCCGCGAAGGCGTTGGGCGCCGTCAGCTGCACGGAGGCCGAGCCCGGCCCGGCTGGCACGTAGTCCGCCCAAGCGTCGGAGGCGCCGTTGTCGCTGGAGTGCTGGAGCTTCACCTCGTAGCCCTGCGCGGTGGGGCCGCCCGTCACCGCGCCCGTGGCCGCGACGAGGACGCAGCTCTCCCCGAGGGTGAGCCTGTCGTAGCCCGAGCCCTGGCGAGCCCCGGCAGGCAGCGCGGCAGGAGGGGTGCCCAGCCGGACCGCGACGTAGGCGCCAATCTGGCCAATGTGTGGAGCGCTCATGGTGTCCTTCCTTTCGTGGGGCACTGCCCCAATCAGTTGCTGCCCCAGCTCAAGTCCTTCACCACCACGCCCGCCTGCCGGTGCCGCATGGCCAGGTCGTGCTTGGTGATGGCCCGCAGCACCGTCTGGTCCGTGGAGATGCCGGACACCAGCTGGCCGCCGCGCGTGAAGGCCCCGTTGGGGAAGACTTCGATTTCCAGCGCCATGGACTCGCCGATGAGCACCTCGGACATGTCCACGAGGTAGAGCTCCGAACGGGCGTTGCCCGCGCCGAGCGTCTCGGGAATCTGGTTGGAGATGAAGAAGGGCAGGCCGCGCAGCGTCCCGCGCTCCACCATCTCCCGCTCCAGGGCGTTGTAGCCCTCGCCGCCAGGGCCCACCGCATCCAGGATGGCAGTCTCCGCGCCCGGGGCCATCAGCCACACGGGCTGCACCATGGGCACGTTGGCCTTCTTCAGCTTGCGCTTCGCCTTGTTCAGCTCCTTCTTCATCTCCAGCAGCGTGGGCGAGCCCGCCGTGGCCACCGTCTCCGCGTAGACGTGGGCCGTGTCCAACTGGTTGCGGATGCCCCGGGGCTCCAGCTGCGTGCCGCTGCCCCGGAGGAAGGCCGCGTCCTCCCGCAGCGCCATGACGTTGAGCAAGTCGTTGCGGATGAACTCCTCCGCGTTGATGGAGGCGTTGCGGATGAGGTCGTTGGGCACCGCCGTCAGCGCCGTGAGCTTCTTCTCCGAGAGGGAGACGGAGTCCGTGCCCGGCTCGGACTCCTGAATGGCGGACGTCTCGCCGCCGTAGAAGGCCGTGCCCGTGCTGGACTGCCTGTCGAAGGTGAGGGACGCGCCGATGGGAATCACCCGCGCCCCGGCCTGCCGCACCACGGCCTTGTTGCGCAAAAGCTCGATGAACTCGGACGCGAACTGGGGATGCACCAGGGAACCGAGGCCGGAGTAATTGCCCTGGGAGAGGGCCTTACTCACCACCTCGTCGCCCCAGCCCTTCAGCACGTCCACCACGTTTCGGCCTTCCATGCGCGCGACGGCCTTCGCCTTCACGAAGCGGATGAGGTTCAGGCCCGTGCCCTCCGTCATGTGCTTGCCGGTAATCGGCGCGCGGCGGGGCTCCTCGGGCGCCGCATCCGCCTTCGGGGCCAGGAGTGGGGCGTACCCGTCCCGGTGTCCCTTGGACCGCTCCACCAACTGCGAGGCCACCAGCGGGCCCAGCGTCTTCGCCATCTCTTTCATCTCTTCGGGGGTCATGCTTTCTCCTGGAGGTGCTGCAAGAGGGCCCGCGCCGTGTGAGCGGCAAGGGCGTGGGTGTCTGACTCGGACAAGGAGGGAGGTGCAGCAGGTGGCGCGGCCTTGCGCTTCTTCCGGGCCTTGCGGCCCAGGGCCTTCACCACCGCCTGGGCGATGTCGCGGATGAGGGTGGCGCGCTCGTCGGCGTGCTTCTTCATCCGAACCGCGCGCTGGTTCCCGGGAATCGTGACGACGGAGATTTCGAGAAGCTCCTGCTCGTCGCAGTCGAAGCCGCCGCGCTCGTTCTCGTGGTAGCGCAGCATGCGGTAGCGCACGCTCACCGCGTTAAGGATGCCCTTCTCCACCTTGCGCTCGACGCGCCGGGCAAACTCGTCGTCCTGGTCGAACGCGATGTCCACCAGGAGGGCGTCGCTCTGGACGTAGGCGCGGCCCTTGCCGATGGGGAGAACGTCCGTGCGGCCCGCACCGAACATCCCACCGGAACCGTCGTCGTGCATGTAGAGGACGACGGGGTTCGCGGCGTAGGCGTCCAGCCGCCAGCCCTGGACGGACAGGCGGTCGTTGTAGCGGTCGAAGTCAGCGTCGTTGGCGCGGAAGGTGAAGACCTTCGGACGCCCCTCAACGGGGGACGGGGCGTCCTTCCGTGCGACGAGGCGACGGGTTCTTTGAAGAGGCTTGTGCATTCACCTCTTCAATGGGGGCAACCTCCGCAACTGGCCGACAAAAAATCCGATATGCTCAGACAATCCAACAAGGAACAACTACTGGTTCTTGGCGATTGGGGGAGCCCCCTCAGCAGCCGGCCTTGCCGCGGAGAAGGTTGCAATATTCTGAGCCTTCAATGTATTATGTATCTCAAGCTGCCATGTATAGAAAGACATAATCATATCGTCAGACAGACCTGACGGGAGAAATATTTTCGCAACCCGCTGTGAGTCATAAATCCCCAAGACACCAACGGCCTGACCTCCATAGGCTGCCCCCCGAGTCTCAAAGGCGCGTGCCCACTGCCCAAACGACTCCTGCCATTGAGCGTCGCCGCGAGATGTTCGCATTGACTCGCAAATCTTCGCAATCTTCAGGTATTCCCCGATCGCAAAATTCGCCTGCGCATCGATTGTCTTCTGTTTCTCCATCAAACCAGCAACAGCCGCCGTCTCCCTCAGCATCGCACCGAAACCGCTCCTATCCGCTGCCGTGTCGGGTCCATTGATAGCAGCATCAATATCCTTCAGCCTGTCCGCCAAAACCTGAGGAAGAATAGGAGTCGTATCCTTTGTGAAATACAGACGCACCAGTCCGGAGTATTTCGCCTCACTCGGCTTAATAATCCTCTTCCCAGAAACAAAGAGAGCCGAAGAATTTATCAGAGAGCCTACCTTCCCCATGACAGAGTCGTCGGGCAGCGGCGTGCCCCCGCCCAAAGCAATTGCGTACACCTTGTTATTCAAGAGCAGAGGAATCACATTGTCATCCCGGATCTTGGCGTTCTCAAAGGCATTTGCCGGAACATACAGATCGGCAGAAAACACAAGCCAGTTCTTTCGATTCTCATCCACCGCCACCGTATCAACAAGCTTGTCAAGCGCCTGAACTGCACTAGGGAGAGCAACCGCCACATTCAGCAGCGGCCCAACTGCATCAAAAAACTGCCTATAATTGTCCCGGACCTTAACAAGCCTAACTTCAACATGGACATTGTTTGTATCTGATAGAATCTGATTTCCGCCGAGCGCCTTGTCCGAAAGGCTCAGCTTGATTTGCTTGTTCTTGTCAACGGTCGAGATTACATCATCAAACAGAACGCGTATCTCTTTCTTGGTCACCGCGTTTACGCCGCCAAGCGGAAGTTCCTGGAAGGCGATGCTCAAAATGACAATATATTGTCCTTCGCGAACCTCACTAAAATAGAAGTCGCTCAGATACACGCCGCATGAGTTTTGCCGCGTCAGCATTTCGTCATAGTATTTCTGCACGAAAATGCCTCCTTCTCCCTGATCGAAGACCTTTGAAATCTTGATCTGGGCGGATGCAGCAAGTGGTCCAACTAGAAGCACCGCAAGCAGCAGGGCCTTGAGATTCATTCCGTTCCCCCGTTCTGGAAAAACTACGCGATAGGCTAATCGTTTCGCGGCAGTCCGTGCAAGTTGCCCTGCGAACAGAGGCAATTCTTGGAAGTGCCGATAATCGGTGGGATGCGGTGTGTTCTGAACTCGGGGGCGGGTCTTCTTTGACTATCTTGGACTCTCGTGGGAGTTGTCATTCCTGTGACATTCGCACACGCAGCCCATTCAGTACCTGTCCTGGCATCGGCAGTGGATACCCCTGCCGGTTAGGGTCCGGCTTGAAGCCCGCAAGGTCTCGCCACTCGTCATAGCTAAATGCCTCCGGCATGGTGCCCGTGACACGGAGTTGGTGCTCGCGGTCGGCCGGCACGGGGCTGTCGTAATCGAGAATAGCCTCTGCGTCGCCGAACAGTGGCATCAACCGTGTCTGGTACTCGGTGCGGAGGAATTCCATGCGAGGGAACGTCGCCTGTTCGGCGAGGTTCTCCCGCGCCGCGAAGGCCGTTGCCTTGTTTGAGCTGGAGATGTCGCCCACGATTTCGGGCGGCACCCGGTACGTCATCCGCACGAAGTTCATCAGGAACTTCCGCAGCTCCACCAACTGCATGTCGCGAAAGCTGGTGTCCAGGCGCGCGAACGTCACCCGGCCGCTGGTGAGGAGCAGCTTCCCCGCCTTGTCCGGGCCCTGGTGCTCACGCGCCAGTGATTCCTTGAAGGCCTTCGCACCCGCGCTGTTCGCATCCGTCAGGCCCTCAATCGACGCGATGGCGGGTGGCAGCATGTTGTTCCAGAAGGATGCACGGAGGAACCGCGCCACGAACTCGTCCGTGTCCAGCTCATCCCCCAGCGCGAAGGCCGGGCCGACTCCGCGACCGAGCGGATCCTCCGGGTCCAGGTTGCGCAGGTGGAGCACGTCCGCTGCTGGAATCTCCCTCGTCACGCCGCCCACAGCGACGGTGGAGGTCCGCTGCTCGCGCGGCACGTCCATCGCGGGTAGGCGGATGACGAGGTTCGGAGGCACCGGCCAGAATCCCACCGGGAAGCCCGCCACGCGCTCCAACACCAGGAAGGCCTCTCCGACGAGGTCCAGGTACACCTGCACCAGCTTCGTCACGGAGCGGCCCGTCAGGTAGTCGTTCGGGTCCGCGAGCATCCGCAGAATGGGATGGTCCGGCACCTCCTGGACTTCCCCCGCGTCCACCATGGCCTTCAGCCGCATGGCGCGGACCTCCCGCGTCGCGCTGCGCAGGGCGTAGTCCTTCACCGGGTGGCCGTCCCGCGAGACGCGGCGGTACACGCGCCAGTTCACCCCGGCCACTGAATCCGCGACCACGTCAACGACGGCCCGGAGCCAGGGCATCTCGCGGTACGCCGCCAGCAGTTGCGCCGTGCCCCGGCGCGGCGGCGCCTGCTGCCAGCGCGCCAGCTCCAGCCCTGTCCCCTGTCGCGGGGGACGCACCACCGCCGACTTCATCCGCTCCCACAAACCCATGGCGTCCACCCTCAAAAGCAGAAGAACGAATCCGCGAACACCAGCTCGTGGACGCCCCACAAAAGTGCGTCCACGCGGTCATCGCGGCGTCCGTTGATGCCGCTGAACTTGGCGAGCTGCGCCTCCAGCTTCGGGAAGCTGCCCACCAGCTCAATGCGGCCGGTCTCCGCCAGGGCGCTCACCGGCTCCGCTCGCTTCGACTTCGCTTCCCGCGCACGTACCGGCTTCACGTTCACCTGGACGCCCATCTCCGAGGCCACCGTCTGGATGGTCGTCTCCACCATCTCCCCGCCCGAGTTCACCTCTGCCACCAGGGCGTCGCAGCCGAAGGCCAGGTACTCGCGGATGGCGGCGGCGGCCCACTCGCGCGGCGAGCCCCGGAGGCTCGCGTCCTTCAGCACGGAGATGCGCTTGAGGGGCGCTCCATCCGTCCCGGCAAGCGGACTGCTTCTCACGCCCTGGACGACGATGCCCGTCTCGTCCGACCCCGTCTCGCTGGTGGGCGCCGGGTCCACAGACACGATGCGCCGGTCCAGGCCCCGCGCGTACTCGTGGGCATCCGCCTCCACGCGGCCCCACTTCGCCGAGCCGAAGATGGCGCCGGGCACGTCCATCAGCAGCCGCCCCAGGACCTCCTGCTGGCCCCAGCGCGTGTTCATGAGCGCGCGCATGGTGGCGACGGCGCTGGGCGCGAGGTTGGCGCGATTGGCCAGCGAGGAGCCCGTGCGCAGCACGACGCCCGGCCGCAGCGCCTTCGCTTCCGCGTTGGAGAACAGCAGCTCCTCCAGCTTCTTCAGCGGGCGGGGCGTTCCAGTGAGCAGCAGCTGGGGCGGGTGCGTGGCGCTGCCAATGCGCAGCACCATGGGGAGTTGGTCGAGGGCCGCCATCTCGTGCTTCTAGGAGGCCGGCTCATCGCCCCAGGCCCAGCCGCAGTTCGGGCCGCGCAGCCGGTCCGGCTTATCCGCCGAGTAGCAGATGGCATAGACGCCGTTGGGCCACGTCACACGGCGCTTGCTGGGCTCGTACACCGGCATGAACCACGGAGGGGACAACGCCAGGATGCCACTGGAGCCGCGAATCATGGTGTCGCGCACGTCAGCCGCCGTGGGGCCGATGAGGGCCCCAATCGTCTTCGCCTCGCGGGCCTTCTGAATCACCCACCGGGCGCCGCTCCAGGTCTTCCCGAAGCCCCGGCCCGCCATGATGAAGCAGGTGGAGAAGGACGCCGGGGGCACCTGCTCGCGCCGCGCCCAGAAGTCCAAGTCATGAACGAGGGTCTCCACCTCGGGCTGGGTGAGCTTCCCGAAGAGGCGCGCGAGGCCCTGGCGCGTGCCCGCGTGCTTCACGAGGTACTCGGCGGGGGACTCGTCCGGGGAGAGCTTCTCCAGCATCCCCGAGAAGCCGAAGGCGTCACGGCGCATCGTCGCCTCCAGCGCCGCTGGCATCCGGCGTGGCCTCGGAGGCGTCCGGCAGGAAGCGGCCCAGCCGCTCCATCAGCAGCTCGCGCAGGGCCACCTCGTCAGCGGCCCTATCCTCGGGCGGCTTCTCCTCGACGTTGTCGCGTCGGCCGTACAGCTCCGGGAATCGCCGCGACAGCAACCACTGGACGTGTCGCGGGTTGTTGGCCGCTGTCGCCAGCAGCATCTCCGTGGAGGACTGCATGAAGCGCGCTTCGGCCGCGCTCACCGCCAGGAAGAAGTCCCGGTAAAGGCCTCGCTCCTCTCCCGCGCCCCGGTGGAACCAGCGAGAGAGGGTCTGATCATCAACGCCAACAAGGGCAGCCACGGCGCGACGGAAGAGGCCGCGCTCCAGGTGAGCGCAGATAGCGGCCTGAATCTCGGGTGTCAGCTTGGTTGGGCGTGCCATTCCCCTCTTCAATGGGGGCAATTTCTGGCGGTGTTTTTCTCCAACTCATGCATCACGCCCGTCAAAACCCGCCCGGCGCGATTTTTTCGAAGTTTTGTCCAGCGTGGGGGCGCGCCGAGCAAGGCAGGAAAAGGACGACCGTCCCAAATCTGGACCCGGGGGGCTATGTGCTGGATGCCGCCGCGATGCGCTCGTGGCAGGCCAGGAAGTCCACGCAGGACACCGCCCAGCGCCGCGTAAACGCCCCGCCTTCGCACGTTTCCGTGACGGACAGGGCTCCGGCGCCCCTCGGCACCTGGACGCTGCACAGGACGCAAGGCGCGGCGTGCTGGTTGCGGCGCAGCTCCGGTAGCCTGTCCGCGCACGCGAGGTGACGCGGCCCCGTCCCTAGCGTGTAGTCGATGCGCTCGCCCTTCAGCACGAGCGCGCCGCACGCGGCACAGGGGCCGCCACGCTGGGCGACGAGGACGGGCATCAGCGCGCCTTCGTCCCCAGCCGCTCGCGGAGATGCTCGTGGGCGCGGGCCAACATGGCGTCCAGCTGACCTCGCGGCTCGCTCCACTCCAGGGCCACCTGCCGCACGCTGCGCGACTCCCGCCCGAGGCCGTGGACGCGCGACACCAACTCCCGCAGCTTCGGGTCCAGCCGCAGCACCTCGTGCCGCAGCCGGGCGCACTCCTCGCGCAGCATGAAGAGGTCCTCGATGGTGGCCGCCTCCAGCGCCAGGGCCGCGTCGTGCATCTTCGTCAACGAGCACGGCAGCGCCTCGGCCGGGTCATCGCGACTCACCAACGGGGACGCCCTTGGCGCCTTCCCCTGCCCCTTGCGTCCGCGCTGCGCGGCGTCCGAGGGGCGCACGTCCGCGCTGTGCATCCGAATCTGGTCCATGATGGCGCGCCGGGCCCGCCACTCCACCCACGTCGAGAAGGTCTGCTTGCCGCGCTTCTCCGGACGGTAGGTGCTGATGGCCTTGAGGACTTCCAGGAGGGCCACCTGCACGAGGTCATCTTCCTGCACCGAGCCGCGCAGCTTCTCGTAGCGGCGCGCCTGTCGGCGCAGCTGGGGCTCCATGAGGCGCAGCAGCGCTTCTGTCAGCCGCCGAGCCCGCGCGGACTCTCCCGCCGAGCGAATCTCGCGCACCAAGGCGTCCGGGCATTCCCGCGACACAGCTCCCCGTGAAACATGCGGCTCGTCCTTCGACACCCGTCGTCGCATCATCCCCCGTGCCTCCCCTGCGTTGAGAAAGCCGCCGTCGCCCCAGCGACAGCGCGCGCGGCTCCAAGCAAGACGCCAGCCATGTCACACTCTGCGGAATGTCTCCCTCGCGGAGTGAAACACCCATTTCGTGAGACATGCCGAGACGGCGCGCGGCTCGCGCCCGGGGGTTCGGCCCCCCTCTGCACCGGGTGCGGGCGGGCGCCAGGGGACGCAGTGCGGGCCGCCGCACTGACACGTTGTTTCACGAACTCGGGGATTTGAGCAGTCGTAGCCATTCCCCCACTCAATGGGGGCAGCGCCAGCACGGTGTGGAGGATTCGTGCGAGGCCATGGGCGGCACAGGCATTCACAACCCAGAAACGGCCCTCCCAACTCTTACGCGCGATGATGTGGGATATCCCTTCGCGCGCGTGTATTCCTCCTTCTCCTATATTCCTACCTCATCTCTCTAAGGGTTCTAGGAGAAGGGGAAGAGGGGAGTGCCATGCCGGGCACGGCAGCCTTCTCCGCGTCACGGCAAGAACGTGCCCCCATTGAAGGAGGGTGATTCCATCGTCCGCCCAGGCACAGCGACTTTCCTCGCGCCACGGCGAGAACGTGCCCCCATTGAAGGGGTGTGACTCCATCGCATGCCCGATTCCCGCCCTACCCTGCCGCCCCCTCCCCGCTCGGCCGACCCGCGCGCGCGTCCGAGGAGGCCTCATGCTGATTGCATTCTTCGACACCGTCACGGACACCCAGCCCAAACCCCAGGACGTCACCTGGGAGGAGTTGAAGCGGCTTCTCACCACGCACACCGTGTCGGCCTGCGCCCCATGCGTCGGCCACAAGTGCCCGGTGAAGCTGGAGCAGCGAGGCTGGGCCCCGGTGGACATCGGCCCCATTCGCCGCAGTGAGCACGTCCGTGCCGTCACGGCGGCCGTCTTCGACCTGGACGGGCTCTCCGACGAGGGACTCTCGGCCCTGCCCCAGCGACTCGACGGGTACGCGGCGGCAGTCCATTCCACCCACGGACACCGCCCGGGGAACAACAGCCTGCGTGTCGTCGTGCCGCTGACTCGCCCCGCCCTGCGCTCCGAGTGGCCAGCGGTGCGCGCCGCCGCCGTGCGCCTCCTCGACCTGCCGGCGGACCCGAGCACCAAAGACTTGGGGCGCATGTACTTCCTGCCGAATCACTCCGGGGAGCACCCCACCGTCGCCTGGACGCGCGAAGGCCACGCCCTCGACGTGGACGCGCTCCTCGTGCATTCGCGCGCCCCCTCCCAGTCCGCGCCAGCCACCATGGGCGCGGCAGCGGATCTCTTCGACTTGCGGGCCCTCCTGCGCTGCGTCCGCAAGCCCGAGCACCGGGAGCTCATCCGCCGCACCCTCGCGGGTGAGCCCCTCGCCGAGCGCGGCGCCCAGGACACCACCCTCAACACGCTGATGAGCTGCTGCGCCTTCGTCCTGCCCCTGGAGACGCCCGAAGACGTCGTCCTGGAGCTGTTCCGCGACTGCTTCGCGGCCACGGACTGGGGCGAGGGCACGGAGCACCTGCGCGAGCAGGCTCGCCTCAAGCTGCGCCGCCACCGGGCCCGCCGCACGGAGGCCGACGCGAAGCGGCTCGCGGAGAATGAGGCCATCTGGCGTGCGCTCGGCACCCGCCCTCCAACCGCCCAGGCCCCCGGCCTGGCCCCGGAGGAAGGCGAGGAGGACCCGGAGGCATGGGGCCGCAACCTCATCATGGACATCAGCAGCAAGGGCGACAGCCGCCTCCGCAACTGCGAGGCCAACGTCTTCACCGTCCTGCTGTCGTCCCCGGAGTGGCGGGGCGTGCTGCGCTTCAACGAAGTCAGCAAGCGCCTGGAGGTGGTGGGCGGTCCGCTGCCTCCAGGCCTCGACCCGGAGACGCTCGACGTCGAAATCGCCAACTGGCTCCAGCAAAGCGAGTACGGGCGCCTCGGCCTCCAGCCCAAGGCCGCCGTCGTCGCGCCGCAGATTCTCGCCGTGGCCAAGCGCAACCGTTACGACCCTGTCGCCGACTACCTCCAAGCGCTGGAGTGGGACGGAGTGCCGCGCCTCGCGGGCATGCTCGCGCGCTACTTTGGCGCCGAGGGAGACGTCGCCCACCTGCGCACCATCGGCGAGAAGTTCGCCATCGGCGCCGTGGCGCGGGCGCTGCGGCCGGGCTGCAAGGTGGACACCGTCCTCATCCTGGAGGGGCCCCAGGGGCTGCGGAAGTCCACGGCGCTGCGTGTCCTGGCTGGAGACTGGTTCAGCGACGCGCCTATCGACGTCCACAACAAGGACTCGGCCATGCTCGCGTCCCAGTTCTGGTTCATCGAAATGGCGGAACTCTCAACGCTTCGCCGTGCGGAAAACCAACCCTTCAAGGGCTTCATCAGCCGCACCGAGGACACCTACCGGCCACCCTACGGGCGCGCCAACGTGAAGACGCCCCGGCGCTGCATCTTCGTCGGAACCACGAATGACGACGCCTACCTGAAGGACCCGACGGGGCACCGCCGCTACTGGCCGGTGCACTGCACCCGCATCGACATCGAGGCGCTGCGCCAGGACAGGAACCACCTCTGGGCGGAGGCCGTGGTGCGTTTCCAGCGGGGCGAGCCCTGGTGGCTGTCCGAGGAGGAGGCCCAGCGCGCGGAGGCCCAGGCGGCGCTTCGCGCCGAGGGCGCGGGAGACGGGCGCGGGGAGGCCATCGTCCAGTGGTTCCTGCGCACGCCGAAGGAGCGGCGGCCCGCCGAGGTGTCCATTCTCCAGGTGGCCACGGACGCGCTGGGCATGCCTGTCGCACAGGTGGACCACCGGGCCTCCACGGAGGTGGGCACCTGCCTCGTCGCGCTCGGCTTCACCAAGCACCAGCGCCGAGGTGCGGACGGGCGCAGGCCTCGCATGTACCGCACGCCGGAGGACTTGCTGACCGCGCATCAGGAGGCGCGGCAGTCCTACATGCCGACGTCACCCGCCGCGCCTCCCACGTCACTGGGTGGTCGGCCACTCCACAACCCTTCCCTCGCAGTACCCCACAAGGTGGTTCAGCCATGACGAAGCCTGAATGTGTCACCGTGGTCCGCATCCCTGGCGCAATGCCGGAGCACGTCTCCGTGCGTGCCGAACTCGGCCCCTTCCGAGGCGACAGCACGCGGACGGAAATCCAGCTCTCGTTCGAGGCCGGAAGCCCGCCCGAGGTGGAGGTGAGCGAGAACCGTAACCGTCCGGCCAACGACGTGCCGGAAGGATTGAAGACGGACCGCGACCGTGCTCGGCGAGCGCCGCGAGGAGCGAGTTGGTCAGGGACTGGGCTGGAGGGGTGACTCGGGCGGGTCAGCGGCGCGTCGCCGCTTCCACTCGTGAGGTAGCAACTCACCGATGCGCGCATTCGGGTGCGTCTGCACCCGCAGCAGGACATCCGCGAGGTACGCCTCGGGATTGACCTGGTTGGCCTCGCAGGTGGCGACGAGAGCGTAGAGGCCGGCGAGGTTCTGCCCTGCGGCCTCGTGGCCGACGAAGAGGAAATTCTTCCGGCCCAGGGCGGCCTTGCGCAGCGCCGCCTCGGAGCGGTTGTTGTCCAAGGGCAGACGCGCGTCGGAAGAGAAGCGCGTCAGGGCGTCCCACTGCTTCAGCGCGTAGGAGAGGGCCTGGCCCATGGGCCCCTTGGGCAGATGGCGCGAAGTCTGCGCTTCCATCCACGCACGCAGCGCCGAGAGGACGGGGAGGCTCTGCTGCTGGCGCAGCGCTTGGTGCGCGTCCGTGCGCACGACGCCCGCGTCGCGGGCCAGCGCCTCCACCCGGTAGAGGGCCAGAATGAAGTCCAAGGCCTCGCGGGCCTCGGGCGCGGTGGGGAGCGCCTCGAAGAAGCGGCGCCGCACATGCGCCCAACACCCGACGCGGACGCGCCCTTCGGGCAGCGTCACCGCGTTGTAGCCGGTATAGGCATCCACCACGAGGACGCCCCGGGTGCCGCCCAGCACGTCCTTGGGCGTCGTGCTGGCCCGGCCGAGGCTGAAGCGGTAGCCGATGAGCCACTCGCCCGTGGGCGTCTGGGTGAGGAAGGTCCAGAGGTAGCCCTGGCGTGTCTTCTTCACGTCCAGCACGCGCATGGGCGTCTCGTCGGCCCACACCACGTCCGCGGACGCAATGCACTGCAGGAGGTGCTGCGAAAGAGGAAGCAGCACCGAGGCGGCCTGGTGGAAGAGGTCCGTCAGCGTGCTGCGACTCATGGGCGCGCCGCTTCTCTCCACCCGCTGGGCGAGTCGGTGCAAGGGCATGGCGTCCGCGCACTTCGACGTCGCCACGTGGGAGAGGAAGCCCGGGCCGTACTCGCCCCTGTCCACCACCTTGGCTGGAGGCGGGGCGGTGACGACGCCCCGGCCGCACGCGCACGCCAGCACCTCCTGCACGTGCACCTGCTTCTCGAAGCGGGCGGGCACGTACTCGTACACCACCGAGGTGCGGCCCTGGCCCAGCGGCTTCAAGTCCTCGCCGCCGCACGCCGGGCAGTGGCGCTCCTCGGCCGGCACCGCGTGGCGAATCTCCCGCGCCGGGGCCCCCTCGGCCTTGCGGGCGGCTCTCTCTTGCCGCTTCTCTTTCGCGGCCTCGGCCCGGGCCGCCGTCGAGTCCGTGGCTCCACGCAACTCGGCGGCCACCGTCGGCAGCTTCTCCGTCCTCTTGCCGAAGACGTGACGCTCCAGCGCCGCCATCTTCGCCTCCAGCGACGTCAGGCGCTCCTTGAGCTCTTCGGCCTCTTCGCGCCAGGGGCAGAAGTGGTCTTGGGGAAGCTCACGGGGCACCGGGCTTCAACACCCCGCCGCCGCGCCGTGTCCCGGGCCGGGCACGTCAGGTGCCCGGACGCCCGGGAGGTGCCCAGGCGGGCTGGCGCCTCACCTGGGCCACGTCGATGCCGTCCAGCAGCATGGCCAACTGCGTGGCGTCCAGCGTCACCGCCTGCGCGCCCGCGTCCACCGGCGGCAGCCGGAAGCGGCCCGTCTCCAGCCGCTTGTACAGCAGCACGAAGCCGCCCCGGCTCCACGTCAGTACCTTGATGCGGTCGCCCCGCCTGGAGACGAAGGCGAAGAGGTGCCCCGAGTAGACGTCCTCGCCCCACGCCGTGCGCACCAGCGCCATGAGGCCGTCAATCGACTTGCGCATGTCCACCGGCTCCATCGCCAGCACCACGCGCACCGACGCAGGCAGGGCGAACACGACTTACCGCCCCAGCGCCGCGACGAGCCGGGCCACGTAACCGACGTCGGTGCCTACCGCGAATCGCACCCGCGCTCCGCTCGTGGCCACCACCTCCAGCAGGGACTCCGGCGCCGCGGGGGCGCTCGCCACTCGCACCGGCAACAGCCGCACGGCTTCCGCTCGCGATGGAGCGGACCGCCGATGCCGGTACACCCACGACTGCAACGTGCTCAGCCGCATGCCGTGCGCCAACGCGAACTCCCGCTGCGTCTGCCCGCTCGCCTCAAAGGCCTCCGCGATGCGCGCCCACTCCGGCTTCTCCACCTGCTTCGCCATGCCCAGCAGCGTCCGCCGCGCCCCGCTACCCCGGCAATCCCTCACGGCACGTCGTTGGCCGGACGGTTACCGAGAACCACGCTTCCACCCGGGTGCGCCTCCGAATTGCCGGCCAGTGGGAGCGAGAGGGGCTCGCCGATGCGTTCATCGCCCTCGGCCAAGAGTTGAAGAGGGCATCGTAGCCTCTCCGAAAAACGCCGCCGCACCCGAGAGGCGGCTCCTCAATGGGGGGCTCTCATTCATCAACGGCTCCAGCAGGACACGAAAGGATACGTCCTGCTGGAGCATTGGCCGCACCAAGCACGCGACCAGACTCCTGCGAGGGAGCCACATGCACATCCCCTGAAAGCAATTTCACAAATCAGCCACCCTCCCCACCTCACACCAGAATATAGCCATCCCCATTCCACGACACATGGTGCTCAACAGCATCGAGCAATTCCTCATCACTCGTCGCCTTTGCAATCTCTGCACACCTAGAGAAATCACAAAGGGCCTCTCGCTTCATCCCAAGCTGCTCATGCGCCCAGCCACGATTGTAATAGTTGCCCCCGCATTCCTGTTCCAACTCAATCGCTCGCCCGAAATCAGCAAGGGCGCCCTGTCCGTCTCCCGCCAGCAACTTAATATGCGCCCGTATTGAAACAAGCCGCACATCCCCCCAAGTCGACGCCTCCGCATCAAGCGCGACTAGTGCCTCCTGGCACCTTCGCCGGTCAAGCACAGCGGCACTATACAAATCATCAAACCTATCCCGATATCTCCCCATCGCACACCTCCTATGAAACGAGAGTCCACCACACATAGGGGACACTGACGAGCGATACTAACCAAGCTCCGGAGCCAAGCCGCCCCCATTGAATAGGGGTGAGTCCAGCCCACGAAGCACCGGAGTCCCACGCCGTTGAGGACGGCGTCCTCCGCCACCTGTCCGTCTCGCAGTTGCGGAAGTTCGCTCTCTGCGAGCGCGCGTGGTTCTTCTCCAAGGTGCTCCGACTTCCCGAGCGGACTTCAAAGGCTCGGGACGTCGGCACCATCACGCACGCGCAGTTGGAGCACTACCTGCGCACGGGCGAGGACGTGCTGGGGCCCATCGCGGCGGCCGGCAAGAACCTGCTGCCCGCGCCGGGACCGGACCTGCTGGTGGAGGAGCACTTCGGCGAACCCTCGCCCCTCTTCGCGGATGGCGTCCCGCTCACCGGATTCATCGACCTCGTCAACCCGCGACAGCTCGCCGAGGGCGTGCTGCGCGTCACGGACCACAAGACGACGTCCTCCATCACCCGCTACGCCGCGACGCCCGAGCAGCTCGCCACCGCCGCGCATGACGCCGGCATCCAGATGGTGGGTTACGGCTACTGGGCCGTCCTCGCCGCCAAGCGCTTTCCGGGGCTGAAGCGGCTGGAGTTGGAGCACCTCTACTTCCAGACGCGCGGTGCGCGGGAGACCCGCTCCGTCGTCGCGACCGTCAGCGCCGAGCATGTCCGCGACGAGTGGCACGCGCACGTCGAGCCGATGGCGCGCCTCATGCGCGACGTCGCGCGGGCCACGTCCCCCAACCAGGTGAAGCCCAACTGGAGCGCCTGCCAGAAGTACGGCGGGTGCCCCTTCCAGGCGCAGTGTCTCAACACGCAGTCCCAAGGAAAGCCGCTCATGACCATCGCCAATCGCTTCATGAAGTCCCCCGAGTCCGCCGCGTCCACCGCGCCGACCCCGGCCGCTCCCGAGCAGGAGCTCGCCGCCGTGCTGCCTCCCGATGCGCCCAAGAGCGATCCGGCGCTCGCTTCCGTCACCGCGCCCGAGGCCACCGCGCCGGCCAGCGACGAGGCGCCGCGCCGCAAGCGTCGGACGAAGGCGGAGATGGAGGCCGCGCACGGCTTGTCCCTGTTCGTGGACTGCGTGCCCAACTGCCCCGCCGAGCTTCTCTCCGGCTACGTCGGCCGCGTGGTGGCGAGGATTGAGCAGGAGTGCGGCGTCGTGGATATCCGCGTCGCCCCCAATGACTCGCCCCTGGCCTATGGGAAGTGGAAGGGCGTCCTGGCCGCCACCATCCGCGCCGAGCCTCCCGAGCCCGGCACCTACGCCGCGCTGGGCGTGGCGGGCAGCGAGTTGATGCAGGTGGCCGTGGAAGCCCTGGAGCCCCTCTGCGGCCCGGGGCACTTCGTCCGAGGCGTCCGGTAGCCGTGGGCCGCCTCCAGCGCTTCGGCGTCACGGCACGGCCGTCCACGCCCCCGGGCGACGTGCCCCAGGTTGCCGAGCACTCCTCGCGCACCGGCCGCTCGCCCGTGGGTTGGTCGTCGGACCTCTCGCGCATTCTCGCGCTACCGCGCCGCGACCTCGCCACGTCCGACGCGGCGGCGGACCTCGAAGCGCTGGAGTCCCAGCTGCGCGCGCCTCCGGGGCCGTGCAACTGCGCGCCGCGTCCGTGCCCCTCGCGGCTCCGGCACATCCAGTCCCTGGCACTGCTGGAGGCTTCGCGCGTGGGCGGGTTGCTGGGGCCCATCGGCACCGGCCATGGAAAGGAGCTGACCACCTTCCTCATGCCCATGGTGATGCCGAGTTGCCGCGTGGCCTGCCTCTTCATCCCCGCCAGCCTCCTGCCCCAGTTCAACGCGGAGTGGGACTACTACGGCGCGCACTGGCGCTTGCCCAACCTCGCGGGCGGACGGTGGTTCTGGCCCGGCCGGCCGGTGCTGCACGTCATCACCAACAACAAGCTCTCCAGCCAGGAAGCCACGAACCTCCTGGAGCGCATCCGCCCGGACCTCGTGATTCTCAACGAGGCGCACAACCTCAAGGACCCGAAGGCTTCCCGCACCGGGCGCTTCCTCCGCTACTTCGAGAAGCGCCCGGAGACGAGGCTCGTAGCCCTGTCCGGCACGTTCGCGTCCAAGAGCATCAAGGACTACGCGCACCTGTCGCGGCTGGCGCTGCGCGAAGGGTCGCCCTTGCCGCTGGCTCATCACGTCGTGGAGGAGTGGGGCACGGCGCTGGACCCGGCCAAGGTGGTAGCCCCGCCCGGAGCCCTGGAGCGGTTGTGCGAGCCCGACGAGCACGTCCGCGAAGGCTTCCGGCGCCGCCGCAACGACACGCGCGGCGTCGTCGCCACGGATGAGAGCGCCCTGGACAAGCCCCTCATCATCCGCCCGCGCCAACTGGGCCCGGTGCCGGCCGAGGTGCTGGCCTTCATCAAGCTGGCGCACGCGGGGGAGCGTCCGGACGGGGAGCAGTTCCAGGAGCAGCTCCAGGCCATGGCCTGCGCGCGGCAGCTGTCGGCCGGCTTCTTCCACCGCTGGCGCTACCCGAGGGGCGAGCCACCGGAGCTGGTGGAGAAGTGGTTCGCGCGGCGGAAGGCGTGGAACAAAGAAGTGTGGGAGGAGCTGAAGGGCAAGCGGCGCGAGCACCTGGACTCACCGGGGTTGCTCACCAAGGCCGCCATCCGCGCGCACCTGTCACCGCCCTACGAGGGCGACAAGCCCATCTGGGAAGCGGAGACATGGCGGGACTGGGCGGAGATTCACGATGCGGTCCAGCCCGAGCCCGAGGCCGTCTGGGTGTCGGACTTCCTGGTGCAGGACGCGGCGGAGTGGGCGCGCTCGCGGGTGGGCATCGTCTGGGTGGAGTTCCCGGAGCTGGGGGAGCGGATCGCCCGTACGGCTGGCGTGCCGTACTACGGCGGAGGCCGGGCCGCGTCCGAGGCCATCCTCATGGAGCACGGCCGGCGCTCCATCGTCGCGAGCATCAAGGCGCATGCGACGGGGAAGAACCTTCAGCAGTTCTCCCGAAACCTCGTGGTGACGCCGCCCTCGGACGGTGCCCTGTGGGAGCAGCTCCTCGCGCGCACGCATCGCCCTGGGCAGCAGGCGGGAGGCGTCGAGGTGGAGGTGTGCCTCCATACGAAGGACTACGCGGCGGCCTTTACAACGGCGCAGGAGCGGGCGCTGTTCATCCAGCAGACGGATGGGCAGCCACAAAAGGCCCTTGCATACACACACTACACGGGAAACGACATGTCAATAGTCGTTTCAGCTCACGAGAAAATTAACACATCTCAAACACCTAAAATTTACACACAAGCCGCTGCTTTGCGACAAACAACCATGACATCGTGTGCTTCTTTAGCACGTCACGTCGCGCGCCGCGATAATGATTCCACGCACCCACCAGTGGAATAATTCCAACCCCTACTCGCAGCGCTAGCGCCGCGAGTCCGTCAATCGGCTCAGTAACTCCTCCCTTTGCCAAGATAGTAGACACGATTACACTCCCAGAAATAAGCGTATTTCTTCCAGCAACCTTAAGCTCACACATCAAATCCGAAAAATCCTGCTCCACATCATCCCGAAACTGCCTGTCCAGTTCTTGTAAATCAGCTTCCGACCTAGCCTCCTTCATGATTCTTGCCACATGCGCGGCCAGCGTCTTTGAGTAGCGATGGCGCATCGCCCTGTAGTCACCAGTGCGGCCATTGGCTTCACGCTTACGCATATCAACAAGCTCACGAAGCCCGATATTCTGACCACCCACCACACCGAGAGACAGAGCAACAAGCCGATCAAGCTCGGGCTCAACTTGACACAAATTCACCCCCGTAACATATTGGCTACCAAGAATCCCGGCCCTCTGCTTAGCCAGCCATGCATATGCCTCAGCGTGATCTGTTATCATCTGAATTTGCGTGCCCGCGCATATATCAGACAAGACCGACATCAGCAACAAACCAATGGCCGGCGGCACTTCGCGATCGCGCCTCAGGCCACTCCAATGCACGATTTTACGCCGCCGCAACATATCCCATGTCTCATGGAGAAATTTATCGGAGTCCACAGAAAATAAAACGCCATTCTCTTCAGGGAGTTTCTTCTGGGCTAGCGCTGCAAGCTCCCCAGTATTGGCCATCTCCTCCAATGCCTTGTGAGCTTTCACTTGCTCTTCACCCGTAGGAATCCTGGGGCTTACGACCAAGTCCTCAGCCTCTCGCAATAGTTTGATTTCCTCTTTAGACTCAGAGGGCCATGTCCTCTCAAAACGGCGCAAAGAGACATACAAAGACGGGACAATGACCTCCACCTTGTCCCACAGCAAAAGAGCATTCTTCAGAACATCCCTACTGCCAATGCTCATATATGGATAATACAGTGCGCTCAGCATTGTGCCTCCTATCGCTTTCTCTTGGGGCGTCGCCTTTTCAATCCTGCCCGAACCGTGTGGCCGCTGTAAAGCCGGAGTGGTCGTGACAAAGCTACACGACCATCCTTTTTAGTTCCTGCCAGCCCTTCTTGTTCATTCCCCCTTATCCCCCGTTGATCCTATGTGAAACGCATTGGGGCGTGCCCGAGAGAACTTCTTGAGCCACTTCCAGAAATTGCCCCCATTGAAGCAGGTGAGGACGTCCTTCCGACGTCCCACCCTCAATGGAGCAACGGGACATGAACAACGCAGCCCTCGCACGCATCGTCAGCGCCCAGGCGCAGCTCGGCGCGCAGTACCTCAAGGCCGGCCGCTACCGCCTGGAGGTGCAGTCCATCCGCACCAAGGACGGCTTCAAGGGCCTGTCTGCCATCGCGGAGCTGAAGGTGGTGTCCGCCGAGCGGACGCAGCCCGCCACCGAGCCCAACCGCGTCGGGGCTGTCATCTCCTACGTGGAGAACCTCTCCGACGTGAAGAAGAACGGTGGAGGGCGCTTCAAGGCCTTCGTCATGGCCCTGGCTGGCGCCGAGGAGGCGGAGCTTTCCTTGGAGCAGCTCGCCAAGTTCACGGGCGACTTGCAGGCCGGCGCCTTCCTGCCCATCGACTGCGAAGTCTTCCCCAAGGTGCTGCCCGAGAAGGATGGCAAGCCCGGGAAGGTCATCGAGGGCTACCGCTGGAGCACCGTCACGCCCACTGACGCGGAGCTGTCCGCCCTCGACGAGAAGCGCGCCGCCGCGAAGCTGCCGACTCTCGCGAACGCCCTGGCGTAGCCCGCAGTCCTTCCTTCCATCGCTGACACGTTTGGCGCGTCCCCCAACGCGCCACGGCTGGCCCACGACACGGGCCTTTCGGTGTTGTGCCCACCCTCTTCAGCTTCGACACCGAGACGCACCTGATTCAACCCGGCCTCCTCGCCCCGCCGCTCGTCTGCGCCTCCGTAGCGGACGCGGCCCCGGGGAGCGAGCGCCTCCTCTCCGCCGCCCAGGCACGCAAGTGGTTCCGCGAGGCCATCGCATCCCCAGGCGTCCACCTCACGGGCGCGAACCTCGCCTACGACCTGGGCGTCATGTGCGCGGACGACGCGCGGCTCGTGGACGCTGTCTTCGACGCCGCCGACGCCGGGCGCCTGCATGACGTCGCCATCCGCGAGGCCCTCCTGGACATCGCCCGAGGACTCCACGGCGTTGACCCCGAGACAGGCCGCCCCCTGGACGACGACGAGGGAGCCCGCTACCCGCTGGCCCTCCTGGTGAAGCGCCACCTGGGACTCGACATCAGCGCGGAGAAGCACGCCCCGGACGCATGGCGCTTGCGGTACGCGCAGCTCGACGGCGTCCCCTTGGAGGAGTGGCCCCCTGCCGCCGTGGACTACCCGAAGCGCGACGCTCGCTTCACGCTCGACGTCCACCACGCCCAGGAACGCGCCGCCACCGACAGCCCCACCGGCGGCAACCTCCACGCGGAAGGGCACCAGGTCCGCGCCGCCCTGGCGCTGCACTTCGCCTCCCTCTGGGGCCTGCGCACCAATGGTGGGCGCGTCGCCCAGCTGCGCCAGCGCGTGGAGGCGGAGTGGAGCGCCAACCGCGCCCGCTTCCTCGCGGCGGGCATCTTCCGGCCCGATGGCACCAAGGACTCGAAGCGCCTCTCCGCCCTCGTGTCCGCCGCCTACAACGGCCTGCCGCCCGTCACCTCGCCCACGGAGCGCTTCCCGGACGGGCAGGTGGCTACCGACAGGGACACGCTCCTCGACTCGGGGGACCCGCTGCTGGAGGAGCTGGGCAAGGCAGGCAAGGTGGACAAGTACCGCTCCACCTACCTGGGCAAGCTGGAGGCTGGCGTCACGCGCCCCCTCAACCCGCGCTTCAACGTGCTGGTGTCCACGACGCGCGTCTCCAGCGACTACCAGCAGCTGCCCCAGCGCGGCGGCGTCCGCGAGTGCCACGAGGCCCGCCCTGGCTTCGTCTACTGCTCCGTGGACTACGCCGGCCTGGAGCTGCGCACCATGGCCCAGCGGGCCATCTGGGACGTGGGCTGGTCGCGCATGGCCGAGGCCCTGCTGGCGCAGGAGGACGTCCACACCTCCGCCGCAGCGACGTTCCTCGGCGAGAGCTACGCGGCCCTGCGGCCTCGCGTGAAGGCGAAGGAGGCCACGGCCACGTCCTTCCGTGCGCTCGCCAAGGTCTTCAATTTCGGCAAGGGCGGCGGCATGGGCGCGGGCGCCATGGCCTACCACGCGCGAGCGAAGGACGACGTCCGCTTCTGCCTGCTGGCCAAGGTGGCGGAGGCATGCGGAATCGAGCGCGTGCCGGTGCGTGTCCAGGGCAAGGTGAAAATGGTCTGCGCCGCGTGCGTGGAAGTCTCCCAACGCTACGGCGACAGGTGGCTGGACGCATGGCCCGAGCAACGGGAGCTGTTCTCCCGCGCCAGCCGGCTCACCTACGGCGGGCAGTTCGTGGACGTGCTCACTCCCGGGGCCAACATCCTCCGGGGAGGCTGCGGCTACACGCAGTGGCTCAACACGCCTTTTCAGGCCCTCGGCGCCGTGGGGGCGAAGCTGGCCACCTGGCGCGTCGCCCGCGAGATGTATACGGCCCGGCGCTCCCCTCTCTGGGGCTCGCGGCTCGTCCTCATGGTGCACGATGAGCTGGTGGCGGAGCTGCGCGCGGACTGCCCCAACCGCCTCCACGACGCGGCGGAGCGCATGGCGCACCTCATGCGGCAGGCCATGCGCGAGACGACCCCGGACCTCGCCGATGCCATTGAGGCGGAGCCCGCCCTATCGCGGGTGCTGTCGAAGAACGCAGCCACGGTGCGCGACGCGGCAGGCCGATTGCTGGTGTGGGAACCCACCCACTTCTGAGCACGAACTTCCCGGACAGGCACGACATTCATTGGGTCCGCAAGGACACCACGTTCAGATCTTCTCCACCATGGGTCCGACAGCCATAAGATGGAGCTATGAAGCTATTAGCCGAGGCAATCGAGAATCCGGAGGCTCCGCAGATTGGTGAGGCGCTTAGTCTCATGCGGGACTCCGTTCGCGCCTGGAATAAATCCCCAACGTGGGCGCAGTTCGAGCCCCCGCCTATAGCCGAAAAACTGCATGAACGCTGTGAGCGCGTCTGCTGGCTTCTAGAGACCACCGAGATCAATAGCTACTCGGCCGATATCCGCCGTGCGTGGATGCGAACAGCCGCAGGAATCATTGAGGACGTAAGACGCGCTTCAGATGGGAGACAGCAGTTCCTTCATCCGCTTGCGACTGAGCAGCGCCGAAACATGTGCATGTATGTCGTCGAGTTCCATCTCGAAAAAGCATACAACGCAGCCAAAGAACTCGCCCGTGAACTAGAGCGGGACCGACTAATCAAGAAGAGAAGCCTCCCCAAGGGTTCTCAGCAAGCACCAGCCATACGAGCATTAAAGAGGGCCATTCTGGTTCTAGGCCACCAAGAGAACTGGTGCAAGGACGCCTTCGCCAAGGACCGAAACAAGAGAAAGACAACATGGGACAGCCCCAAGGCATATGCGTTTAGCATCGTTGGCGCACTCCATGCCGCAACACAAGCCCTGGACGCAGACCAGCAGCGCATGGTCTTCCATTGCGTCGGGACCACACTTACCTGCAAGGACATTCAAGAACTCCAAGACTGGAACGACAAAATTGGCACATCGCATGCCGATATCGTTCAGGCACTTCAGTCAGCCATCACCCTTCTGGAAAAGGGCGGACCTCCAAGGCAGCACTCTTTCAATCTTTAGATTTGAGCCCCATCCAGTCGCTTGAACCTGCCCCCATTGCTGGGTAGTGAACTCCAACCCCAGCACTATGAGCGGCGAGCCCTGTACGAGGCTCGTTTCCATCGACCCGGGGCTGCGCCACTGCGGCGTGGCACTCTTCGACGTCCCCTCCGCGTCCCTGATCTGCGCTGGGCTCCCGAAGAACCCCGCGCCGGCCCACGGCGTGCTGTCCCTGTCCTCCTGGGCATCCATGGCCAGCGCCGTCCAGGAGTGGCTCTGGCCGCGCGTCGGCGACGTGGCCTTCCACCTCGTCATCGAGCTGCCGCGCGTCTACGCCGCTGCGCACCAGAAGGGCGATCAGAACGACCTCATCCAGCTTGCCGGCATCGTCGGCACGCTAGGCGGGGCTCTGGCGCAAGTCGCAGACCGCCGCAGCGTCTACCCGCGCGACTGGAAGGGCACCCTCGACGCGGACGCCTTCATCGAGCGCATCAAACAGCGCCTCGACGCGGGCGAGCACCTGCGCGTGGAGCTGCCCGCCGCGCGTGACCTCCACCACAACGTCTGGGACGCCATCGGCATCGGGCTGCACGCCCTTGGCCGGCTCGCCCCCCGTCGCGTCCTCCCGAGGTGAGCATGGCCCTTCAACTGACCGGCCCTGGACTCGATGGCCCCGCCGTCACCGTGGAGCGCGCTGCGGAGCTGCTGCATTGCAGTCGGGCTCGCATCTTCGCGCTCTTGAAAGAGGGGCGCCTTGTTCGCGCCCCTCGATTTGGACGGCGGACAACCGTCCTCGCTACATCCGTGCTGTCCGTCTTGCGGCTTGGGTCGCCTCCTCCCGAGCCCGCCCGACGCCGGGCGGTGCGCTCCGAGCACCGGGCAGCTGTACTCCGAGCCGTCCCCTTGGACGGCCACGCCGGGCGGCCTGCTGGGCCTCCGGAATGACCACGACGGGGTCCTCGGGATGAACCAGCCGAAGCGGGAACACAATCATCGGAGGCACTTGGACTCCCTCGTAGAACAGCTTGGTCGTCCGAGTACTCAGGTGCCCCATGACGGCGGCGACCATCTCAAGGGCAACGCCACCCGAAGTGGGCTTCACTACCCGACCGCACTCCGAGGACCACGTCGCGAAGCAGTGTCGCAGCTCGCCAGGGTGAATGGGCGCGACGCGCCCCTCCGGAGAGCGCTTCGTGAGTCGGGCAGCTGTTGCCCCAAGACACTCATGAACGGTGCTTCGGCTCGGAGACTTCTTCCGGGCCTGGAGTCGCTGCGCTGCCGTGAACGCCTGCGCATCCAAGCTGACAACGTGTACACGCCCATTCTTATGACGGAAGCAAGCTGTCCCCCGGATGCCGCATGGGTCGTTCACATCGCGTAGTTCCCCATCACCCGAGGCTATCCGCGCAATCTCCGAGTCGTGCATGCCCGTCTTCGCACGCAGGCACAACACGTCTCGGACGGACTGGCTTTTGATAGCAGAGTAGAAACTCTCAACCACTGCCATCGGGTAGCCTTTTTTCCTCCGTCCCTTCTCCGCAACGGAGGGCGGCACCTTGAGTTCCAGCGTCGGGTCCTCGGACGGCTTGAGCTGGTCATCCTCACGGAGCCACGCAGTCAGCGTCTTCAACGCGATGATGCGGCCCTTGCGAGCTGTCTTCCAGTCAGCGAGGTGCTTGCGCAACTCTCGAAGCTGGACCTTCCGCAGGTCCCGCCCACCAAGGGCTTCGGCCCACGCCGCGAGGTAGTTCCGAACGTCACGCCGGTAGTCCTTGCTGCGTCCCTTCTCGGTGAGATGCGCCATCAGGCCGGACAAGGCCTCCTCATCGATCCGAACCGGCGCATCGTCAGCCGCCGACTGTCGTCGCGTGCGATAGCCGTCCGGGTTGCGCTCCCAGAGAGCCAACTCCGCCAGGGCCTCACGCTCGCTGGCGGCATCGAGGGCCACTACCCGGCGTTGTCGCTCAATGACCCAAACTTGGCGTCCTCGGGCCTCACGGACCCTTCCCCCTGCCCACTTCCCGATCCACTTCGGAGCTGCTCCCAATTCGGTCCTCGGTCGTTAGCGCGTCGTTAGCGCGTGCCTTCCGAGTCCTAAATGGGGGCGTTTTCCCTCTGTGGCGCTGGCGGCGCGAACTCGCCTTCAAAACCGGTGAGGGGCTGCGAGAGCAGTCCCTGGCGAGTTCGATTCCCGTGCCCTACCGCCATCTGCCTGCGGCCCGAAGTCAGAGCCGCAGCCGCGAGCCAATCCAGAACAGGCCCAGCGCTCCGGACCCCAGCGCCACGGCGCGATGGAGCCAGGCGCCGAGGCGCTGGTTCATCCGCGAGTAGCCCTCGGCGAAGAGCAGCCCCACGGCCCCCATGCCCAGGAGGATTCCCAGGGCGAAGCCCGGCAGGTACGTCCAGCCGGCCGTGCTCAGGCTGCCTCCCACCAGTAGCGGCGGAAGTGCCAGCAGCAGTGAGCGCACACCTGAAACCGCCATGAGCGCACCGGCCGCGGTGCTGACGTGGCCGGAGGCATGGGTGTGCAGGTGCGGCTCCCGGTCATGACCGGGCAGGTGTGGATGGCCGTGCCCCACGCTGTTCGGATAGAGCAGCGCCGTGACAGCGAGGGCGATGAGCACCCCGCCCCCGAATATCTCCGCCCAGCGCTCGAACGCCTCGGAGAGGCCCACGCCCGCCAACAGACATACGCCCGCCACACCGGCCAACATGGCCGCATGTCCCAGGGCGAAGCGCAGGGCCGTCAGGAGCGCCGCCCGGCGACGGCCACCTCCCAGCGCGCCGAGCGTGGCCATGGCCGCACAGTGGTCAGGCCCCACCGCGTGGAGCAATCCCTGCCCCAGCCCCACTGTGAATGCGAAGAGAAGAGGAGGCACGCGGACAAGCCCATAGCCGGGCTCGCGCTCACAAGCCATCCCCCGGGAGGGCGGCTGTCTGCTTTCCATTGCTTCGGGCCTCCCAGTCGCGCCCCTCGCCCCTGCAAGGCCTTGCCTGACTCATTCCAGACATTGGCCTTCTCTGCCAAGCGGAAGTATCCACGCCCTATCGCATGCAGACAGACCCGACCGAACCCCTCTCGCGCACGCGGTTCCCCTGGAATGGCGTGATGCCACGCTTTGGCGAGCGTGCGGACCGCAGTACCTTGCTCGCCTTCATCGACTCCTGCCTGCGAGGCGTTGGCCAAATCCTCTTCGCGAACAACCCGGTGAGCGGCCTGCTCATCCTCTGCGGCATCTTCGCCGCCTCTGCCTGGCTCGGCGTCGCCACCCTGGTCGGCGTGGTCGCCTCCACCGCGACCGCCCACCTCCTGCGACTCGACCGCTCCCGCATTCGCGCGGGCCTGTATGGATACAACGGCGCGCTCGTCGGCGGTGCCCTGGCGACGTTCCTCCTTCCGGCGTGGAGCCCGAGCCTCCTCCTCTACGCCGTCGTCGCCTCGGCCATGAGCACCCTCGTCATGGTCGCCGTCTCGCTCGTCCTGGTGGACCAGCTCCACCTGCCGCCCCTGACGCTGCCCTTCAACCTCGTCACCCTGCCATGCCTCCTCGTCAGCTTCACGACCACCCATCTCCACCACAGCCCGATGCTCGTCCGGCACGTGGAGGGGCCCATCAACACCGCCCTGCGCGAGGGCGCCTCCGGCGTCGCTGGCAGCCAGGTGGGAGCCCTGCTCGAGGCCGTGCTCCGCGGCGTCGGGCAGATCGTCTTCGCCGATGTTCCCCTGGCCGGCGTGCTCATCCTGCTCGGCCTCCTCGTGTGGTCCCGCATCGGAGCCCTCTTCGCGCTCGTGGGCTCGGTGGTGGGACTCATCGTGGGCATGCTGCTCGGCGGCGATGGGCACGACGCCTACCACGGGCTGTGGGGCTACAACGCCATGGTGGCCGCCGAGGCCCTGGCGGGCGTCTTCCTCGTGTGGGACTGGAAGACCGCCCTCTATGGCGTCGTGGGCGCCGCTGCCGCGACCGGGCTCTATGCCGGACTCGCGGCGCTGTTCGGCCCGCTGGGACTTCCCGCGCTGACGCTCCCCTTCTGTCTCGCCACGCTCGTCTTCCTCGCCCTGCAGCACGCCAGCCCGGTGTTCCGGGCCGTCCCGCTCCCCAAGGTCACGAGTCCGGAGGAGCACCTCCCGCTGCGTCGCTGAACCTTCAGCTCCGGAGCTTGGCGCCCGTGGCCTTGCGCCACGCTGCGAGCAGGTGGTCGATGACCTCCTGCAGCCCCACGCCCTTCGTCACCTGCGTGAAGACGAACGGGCCGTCGCCTCGCATCTTCTTCGCGTCGCGGTCCATGACGCCCAGGTCCGCGCCCACGTGCGGAGCCAGGTCCGTCTTGTTGATGATGAGCAGGTCCGACTGGGTAATCCCCGGCCCGCCCTTGCGCGGCACCTTGTCCCCGCCCGCCACGTCGATGACGTAGACCGTGTAGTCCGCCAGCTCCCGGCTGTACTGCGCCGCCAGGTTGTCGCCCCCGCTCTCCACGATGAGGAGCTCCGGCTTGAGTTCCTCCATCAGGTTCTCGAGCGCCAGCAGGTTGTGGCTGATGTCCTCGCGGATGGCCGCGTGCGGGCACCCGCCCGTCTCCACCGCCTTGATGCGCTCGGGCGCGAGCGCCTTGTTCCGGGTGAGGAACTCCGCGTCCTCCTTCGTGAAGATGTCGTTCGTCACCACGCCCAGCCGGTACGTGTCGCGCAGCGCCTTGCACAGCGCCAGCACCAGGGCCGTCTTCCCGCTCCCCACCGGCCCGCCAATGCCGATGGTGAAGGCCCTCGCGGAGTAGTCGCGCGTCCGTGGCACCTCCCGCTCGTGGTAGTGCCCCGGATGATCCCACTCCTCATGGGTGTGGTTGTCGTCGTCATGGCCGTGGCCGCGATGGTCGTCGTGCATGGTTCACCTCAGGAGAGAAAGAGCCTCGAGTAGAGCCGGTCGTGCGTCGCGCCGAAGAGGTCCAGCAGCGGCGCCGTCTGGGCCAGCGACTCCGGCCCCAGCCCGGCACACGCCTCCAGCACCTCGTCGAGCAACGGCGCGCACTGGTGCTGCAACTGGTGCGACTCGTGCGTCCCCACGATGCCGATTCGCACCGCCGCGGACAGCGCTCCCCTCAGCGTCAGGGAGAGCAGGAGCTGCTGCGCGTCGGACAGCTCGACCTCCAGCGCGCGCAGCACCGCGCCGAAGAGGGGCGCGTGGTGGAAGCGCAGCCCCGCCGCCCGCGCCTTCTCCCGCAGGGGCCCCACCTGCCCGGGGAAGATGCGGGCGCACGTGTCCAGGAAGGCACGCCCCTGCGTGCGGCTGGCCCGGTTGGCCACGTGGTTGGTGAGGAAGGACTCCGCGCGCGCGTCCAGCGCCTCCAGCGTGGCGGGCTCACGCCAGGCCGCCCCCAGCAGCGGGAGCGCCCCGTGCCCCGTCTGCCAGAGCAGCTCCCGAGCGAAGCGCGCCAGCCCCTCGCGCTCGCGCACCTCGCCCTGCTGCACCGCCGCCTCCAACCCGCCCGAGTGCGCGAAGCCCCCGGTGGGGAACGCCGAGTCGCCCAGCTGCAGCACCCTCCACGCCAAGCCCATGGCCGTCCCTCAGAAGAGCGAGTAGAGCTGCGCCAGCGGCAGCCGGGCGGCGGGCTCGCACACGAGCAGCTCCCCGTCCGCGCGGACCTCATACGACTCCGGATCCACCGTGAGCTCGGGCAAGGCGTCGTTCAGCTTCATGTCGCGCTTGCCAATGCCCCGGCACCGGCGCACCGCGGAGAGCTGCTTGGTCAGGCCCATCTCCCGCACCAGCCCGTCCGCCAGCGCGCGCCCCGACACGAAGGTGATGCTCGTGGCCCCCAGGGCTCGCCCCCGCGCCCCGAACATCGGCCGCATGTAGTACGGCTGCGGCGTGGGGATGGATCCATTGGCGTCGCCCATCTGCGCCCAGGCGATGAGGCCGCCCTTCACCACCAGCTCCGGACGCATGCCGAAGAACGCCGGCCGCCACAGCACCAGGTCCGCCAGCTTCCCCACCTCCACCGAGCCGACCTCGTGTGCCAGTCCGTGGGCGATGGCCGGGTTGATGGTGTACTTGGCCACGTAGCGGCGGATGCGGAGGTTGTCGTTGTCCCCGCGCTCCTCGCGCAGGCGCCCGCGCTGGTCGCGCATCTTGTGCGCCGTCTGCCACGTGCGGGTGATGACCTCGCCCACGCGCCCCATGGCCTGGCTGTCCGAGGACATCATGCTGATGGCCCCCAGGTCATGGAGGATGTCCTCCGCCGCGATGGTGCTGCCCCGGATGCGGCTCTCCGCGAAGGCCACGTCCTCGGGGATCTCCCGGTCCAGGTGGTGACACACCATGAGCATGTCCAGGTGCTCATCCAGCGTGTTGACGGTGTACGGGCGCGTAGGGTTCGTCGAGCTGGGCAGCACGTTGGGCGCGCCGCACACGCGGATGATGTCCGGGGCGTGCCCTCCGCCCGCGCCCTCCGAATGATACGTGTGGATGGTGCGGCCCTTGAACGCCGCCAGCGAGTCGTCCACGTAGCCGGACTCGTTCAGCGTGTCCGTGTGGATGGTGACCTGCACATCCTCGCCGTCGGCCACCGTCAGGCAGGTGTCGATGGCGGCCGGCGTGGTGCCCCAGTCCTCGTGCAGTTTCAGGCCGACGGCCCCGGCGGCGATCTGCTCCAGCAGCCCCTCCGGGCGCGAGGTGTTGCCCTTGCCGGTGAGGCCGATGTTGAGCGGCAGGCTGTCCGTGGCCTGCAGCATGCGCCGGATGTTCCACGCGCCCGACGTGCAGGTGGTGGCCTTGGTGCCGGTGGCCGGTCCCGTGCCACCGCCCACCCAGGTGGTGACTCCGCTGGCGATGGCCTCGTCCGCCTGCTGCGGGCAGATGAAATGGATATGCGTGTCCAGGCCGCCCGCGGTGACGATGTGTCCCTCGCCGGCGATGACCTCCGTCGTGACGCCCACCACCATGCCCGGCGTCACCCCGGCCATGACGTCCGGGTTGCCCGCCTTGCCAATGCCGATGATGCGCCCGGACTTGATGCCGATGTCCGCCTTGTAGATGCCCGTCCAGTCGAGGATGAGCGCGTTGGTGATGACGACGTCCAGCGCCTCGGCGTCCCCCACGCCTGCCTTCTGGCCCATGCCGTCGCGCAGCACCTTGCCGCCACCGAACTTGCACTCGTCTCCGTAGACGGTCAGGTCCTTCTCCACCTCGGCCACCAGGCCCGTGTCGCCCAGGCGCACGCGGTCTCCCGTGGTGGGACCGAACATGTCCGCGTAGTGACGGCGATCCAGCTTCCGGCTCATGCGCCCTCCTCGTGACCGAAGCCCCGCGCGGCCACCTCGGCAAGCGCCCGCTGCTCGTTCTCCGGCGTCACCGGGCCGTTGCCCAAGGCGTTGCCGCCCCACACCACCCGCGCTCCGGCAATGGACACCAGGGACACCGTCTTCTTCTCGCCGGGCTCGAAGCGCACCGCCGTGCCCGCGGGGATGTCCAACCGGCGCCCGTACGCCTTCGCGCGGTTGAACACGAGCGCCCGGTTCGTCTCGAAGAACGGGTAGTGGCTGCCCACCTGGATGGGACGGTCGCCCCGGTTCGTCACCTCCAGGGTGACGGCGTCGCGGCCCTCATTGAGCAGCACCTCGCCCGGCTTCACCCACAGCTCGCCCGGCTTCACCTCGTCCTGCGGCGAGCGCGCGAAGCGCTCCAGCGGCGGCACCGGCAGGAAGCTGCCGTGGAGCGCCAGGGACAGGTCCCCGTGCTCGGCCTCGACGGGGTGGTGCACTGTCACCAGCTTCGTGCCGTCCGGGAAGGTGCCTTCCACCTGCACCTCCACCACCATCTCCGGCACGCCCTCCATCACCTGGGCGCGCCCCAGGAGCTTCCGCCCCAGGTCCATCAGCTCGGCGACGCCGCGGCCGTCGCGGATGAACTCCAGGAGCTGGGTGGCAATCAATGCCACCGTCTCCGGGTAGTTGAGCCGAACTCCTCGCGCCAGTCGTTTCTGGGCCAGGAAGCCAGCGCCGTGCAGCAAGAGCTTGTCAATCTCTCTCGGCGAGAGGTGCATGTTCAGACTCCGGGTGGCCCCAGGCAGGCACCTGACGGGCCGGCGCCCGAGCTACACGGGATTGGCCAGACGCAGCGAGCGGGAAGCCCATGGAGCGTTTCCAGGGGACGTCACCGGCAGCGCTACGAACAATTCCAAACATAACCACTGACCTCGGGGGCATCTCCTGTCAGTACTGAACACTCATGCCCGCCGCGTCCAGGGGTCGTCTCCCAGCAGCGGGGTAAGAAATGACAGCCATTCGCGGGCCGTCCTCAGCAGACCTTCCGCCGAGGTGGACGCGGCCCGCACCAGCAGCCCCTCCGCGCCCAGGGGACTGGCGGAGCAGACCTGCCCCGCGCGCGGGGAGAGGGGCATCGCGCCAATGCGCGCCGCCAGCGCCTCACGGGCCGAGGCCAGAGCAGGTCCCACCAGCAGGACGGTGCCGAGCGCGTCGAAGCGGCCCAGCCGCTCGGGAAGCGCCCCATGGGCGGGGTCCAGGAGCCAGCGCTCGTCCACCAGGGCCCTGCCCTCCCGGTGGACGTGCAGGGTGGAGGCGTACCGGGTGAAGGCCCAACGCTCCCCGTTGGCGCTGCGGCCGGCGACGACCAGGTCCATCACGACGAGCGAGGCGTCCGGGGCGAGGTGGATCTCCTGGTGCTGCGTGTACCGGGCTCCAGCGAAGCACATGGTGGGGTCTGGCACGAGCGCGAGGAACGCCCCCGCCCCCACGCGCGCCGACAGGTCGCTGCGGCAGCCGTGGGGCGAGCGGTAGACGCGGTGGGCGCCCTGACTGGACAGCAGCGCGGCGGCGCCCCCGGCCACGTCCATGTCCAGGGAGAGGTGGTCACCATCCACGAGTCCGCCACCCAGCGAGCTCGTGTAGACCCAGGCGGCGTGTCCGTGGTTGCGCGGCGTGAGCAGCCGCAAGGGACTGTGTGCGAGCGCGCTGCGCACCACGGTGCGGGCGCCGACCCGCTCGAAGGCGAGCCGCGCGACTCCCGCACGCCCCCGCCGCGCCGCCCCGGAGGCCCCGGGGTGATGCTGCAACTCTTTACCTGGCGTCATGGGGCGAAGTATCCCGCCTCGACCCACACGATTCCGCCCCCTCCAGTGGGAACTGACTCCCAACTGTCATCTTCCGTGAGTGTCATTCCCTCGCATGGGTCTGGCAGCCTGCTGCGAGTCAGTGGCAGATGCCCCTGGGAAGCGGATGCAGCAGGCTCGGGGCGGTAACGAAGAAGAATCTTTGGAACTGCAGCTCCCTCGGAGCAGCGGGGTGTGGTGGAAGGTGAAGGTTGTGGCTACGAGTCACCGGACTCGCTGGCCGCTCGCATTTCTCGGATCCTCTGGCACCTTGCGGACAGGTCGGGCCACTTGGACGAAATCCAGCTCAGAACCTCATCCATTTTCTTCGAATCATTGAACGGGAACGTCTCATCCATGGCGAGAGCGATCGCCACCCGGCCGCGATCATCTGACGAAAGCCAGTCCTCTCCGACCTGGAGCAGTGCAGCGCCCTCGTCGTCCAGACACCAGAGCATCCTGTTAAAGATCTCGGCGAGGGCATGCGCAGGAAGCGCCGGAGCCCTGTGCGCGTAAAGGGTGTCAATGATGCGTGTCATCTCCTCGGCGGTCACGGCGGACTCCTGTAGATCGTGGTGGTCGAGGTCGCAGTGTTGAGCTGTGCCTTGAAAGACAGCCGCTGCACGCCGGAGTTATGCATATCGACCAGCAGGGTTGTCTCCACGAACTCGAATCCGGCAGCCTGATGCGAACGGCAGGACACTCGCGTCAACGAGCCAGAAGCCGATTGAATCCGCCATTCACTCCAGATTGATGAACGCATCGTTATCCCAGTAGAAGTTGAAGGCCGCCACGAACTCCGCCGGAGTGGCCTTCGCCTTTTGGAGCCGGGCGTTCGAGACGATTTGTTGTGCGGCAGAGATGGAGAGCGTCTCGCTCAACCCGTGCATGCGTGCGAACTCAGGGAGCTCGTCCGAGTAGAAATCCCGCTCCAGAACAATCGTGCGGGTCCGCACGCTCAGCGGAGGCTTCCCCTGGACCTAGAGTCCATGTGTCCGCTCCGGCAAGCTGTCGATTCGGGCGAGGACATTCGCGAGCCATTCGAAGGACTCCACGCGTCGTCCCCCCTCTTTCCGTCAGAGCCGCCGTGATTCAAGGCCGGGGCGCTGGTGATCGCCCCGGCCTGCCTGGGAGGACGCTGGAGCTACCCGTTCCGCTTCGCGAAGTCGTCCATGAAGGACACCAGCGTCTTCACGTGGTCCACGGTCACCGCATTGTACAGCGACACGCGGATGCCGCCCGTGATGCGGTGGCCCTTCATTCCCACCATGCCAGCCTTGGCGCCTTCGGCCACGAAGGCCTCTTCCAGCTTTTCGTCACGCAGGCGGAAGACGACGTTCATGTACGAGCGTGACGCCTTCTCCACCGGGGCCCGGTAGAAGCCCGCGTTGCGGTCGATGGCCGAGTACAGCAAATCGCCCTTCTCGCGGTTCCAGGCCTCCACCTGCTTCAGGCCGCCCACGCCCTTGATCCACGCGAGCACGTTGCGGCACAGGTAGATGGAGAAGGTCGGGGGCGTGTTGTAGAGCGAGTTGTTCTCCGCGTAGGTCGTGTAGCGGAAGATCTTCGGGATGTCCTTCCGGCCCTTCGCCATGAACGCCTTGTCCACCAGCACCAGGACAATGCCTGACGGCCCGATGTTCTTCTGCGCTCCCGCGTAGATGAGCGCGAAGCGCCTGACGTCAATGGGCTTCCACAGGATGTCAGAGCTCATGTCCGCCACCAGCGGCACCTGCCCCACGTCCGGGAACGTGTGCCATTGCGTCCCGAAGAGCGTGTTGTTGCTCGTCATGTGGACGTAGGCGGCCTTCGGATCGAGCTGGAGTTCCGCCTGCGTGGGCACGCGCGTGAAGCGCTTGTCCTTGTCCATCGTGTTCGCGGCGATGCGCGGCGTGCCGTAGTAGCGCGCCTCGTCCACCGCCTTCTCGCTCCAGCCTCCCGTCACCACGTAGTCCGCGGAGGCGTCCCGGGTGAGGAAGTTCATGGGCACCTGCGCGAACTGCTGCGAGGCGCCGCCCTGGAGGAAGAGGACCTCATGGGTGTCCGGAACGGCGAGCAGCTCCCTGACCAGGCCAATGGCCTCGTTGTGGACCGCCTCGAAGGCCTTGCCCCGGTGGCTGTGCTCGATGATCGACATCCCGGTGCCCTGGAAGTCGAGCAGCTCGTCCCGGGCTCGCTCCAGCGCTGTTGTGGGGAGGCCCGCGGGGCCGGGATTGAAGTTGATGACGCGCATGGCCGTTTCCTCTGGAAGGTGAACCGCGCCGGCATTCTTGCCCGCGGAACAGATGGGGGTCACCAGCAACGTGGGCTCCGCCGACGATGGTGAACGGGTGGTAGCGTTCCAGGCGTGTCCTCCCTTCCCACACCGCTGGCCTCCGCCTTCCTCGCGGCCTCTGGCTGTGCCCCGGGTTCGCTTCCGGAGCCCGCTCGACTGGAGGCCCTGCTCGCCTCGGCGGTGGACCGCGCCCGGTTGCACTGGCCCGGGCTGGAGCTGGACCCTTCCGCCTTCGCGGCCTTTGTCGCGGAGCGGCTGACGTCCCCCTCCACGCTCCTGGACGTCCTGAGCGGGGCCTCCCCTGCCCTCCTGGAGCTGTACCTGACCTTCGGATGTCTGCGGCACGACCACGCCGCGCTCCAGTGCTTCGAGGACCACTACCTCCGCGACGTTGGCGCGTTCGTGTCCGGGGTGGATCGCTCGCCCCCACGTGGAGGCGCTGTCCCTGGAGGCCATCGCGGCGCTCTACCGCGTGCCCATGTCCACCGTGTCGCGCTGGCTCAGCCGCACACGGGAACAGGTGGCGGAGGCCACGACGCGGCAGCTCTGCGAACGCCTGGGGGTCAGCGCCGCATCGGTGGACAGCATCGCCGCGCGGGTCTTGAGCCAGGTGGACCTCAGCCTGGCGCGGCTGCTCGGTCCGGCCCGCTGAACTTTCGCTGCAAGGATTTTCCCGGCCGGTGTCAGGGCGTCGAAAGGCCCCGTCCTTGCCTCACCGAGGAAAGCCCACGCGCGTCCTGTCCCGGCTCGCCGCCGCCGTCTCCGCCTGCGAGTCGTCCCCTGAAGACAAACCCTCCATCCCGACTGTTTCTTGTGGAGGGATTGACGGGAGCCGGCCTTCATCACACTGACAGTGTTGGATTGCCATTGCGGTCCGACCCCAACCGGAGGTCGTGATGAAGCTCAAGATGGCGCTGGCGGCAGGTCCTTGTGCGAACTGTATCGACAGCAAGGTTGCGTGCATGCACAGCGCGACGACGCCGGCGTAGGAAGAGGCCTGCTACGCCCAGGGCCAGAAGCGCCGCATCGACTGGTGCGAGCCTCACTGACCGCATCCGAGAACCGCGCCGCTCCGGACCGTGCCGAGCCGGGCCGCGCGGTTCCCGTGACTTCACCGCTTCACATCAGGGGTTCTTGAAGTTCTGGGCCACGAAGTCCCAGTTCACGAGGCTGTTGAGGAAGGTCTCGATGAACTTGGGGCGCGCGTTGCGGTAGTCGATGTAATAGGCGTGCTCCCACACGTCGATGGTGAGCAGCGCCTTCTTGCCGTGCTTCATCGGCAGGTCCGCGTTGGACGTCTTCATGACGGCCAGCTTGTTGCCATCCTTCACCAGCCAGGCCCAACCGGAGCCGAACTGCGTGGCGGCGGCGTCGGAGAACTGCTTCTTGAACTCGTCGAAGGAGCCGAAGTCGCGGTTGATGGCGTCCGCCAGCTCACCCGTCGGCTTGCCGCCGCCGGCCGGCTTCATGCAGTTCCAGAAGAACGTGTGGTTCCACACCTGGGCCGCGTTGTTGAACACGGGACCGTCGCTGCTGAGGATGACCTCCTCCAGCGACTTGCTGGCCTCGGGCTTGCCGGCGGTCAGCTCGTTCAGCTTGTTCACGTACGTCGCGTGGTGCTTGTCGTGGTGGTACTCCAGCGTCTCCGCGCTCATGTGCGGGGCCAGCGCGTCCTTCTTGTAGGGGAGCTCGGGCAGCGTGAAGGGCATCGGGTGCGTCCTTTCTGGATACAGTGAGGTTCGTCTACGTTCGCTACTTCGGGGCGGGCCCTGGCTCCGGATGCGCCGTCAGCGCGCGATACGCCCGGTTCCAGTAGAGCAGCGGTTCTCCGTCCACTCCCCGCTGGATGCGCTCCACGCGGCCCACCAGCAACAGGTGATCGCCGTAACGGTGCACATCCAACAGAGCGCACGCCAGACCCACCAGGCTGTCCTGCACGAAGGCCTCTTCGTCGAACACCCGGCCTTCGGCCTCTCCCTTCGCGCATTGGACGGACACGTCGCGTTGGGTGGTGGACAGCACGCTCACACTGAAGCGACGGGCAACCTCCACCCGCTTGAGCGTGCGGGAGGACTGCTGCAGCGCCAGGACAATCAGCGGAGGCGTCAGGGAGAGGGAGCTGAAGGAGCTGACCGTCGTCGCCGCGATCCCGTCCGCGTCACGGACGGACACCACGGCCACCCCGCTCGCCCACCGGGACATCGCCTCCCGGAAGTCCGGGGCCGACACCCCTTCAGTGCCGCTCTGAGTCATGTGGCGGTCTCTACCACCCGGCCCGCCACCCGGTCAGCACTTCCTCCAATCCATTGGCGGAATACCAATGGGGTGGCAGGGAGCCGCCCGGCCCCGGTTGGAGGCGCGTCGACTCTCCGACACCTTGGACCTGGCCTTACGTGGCCGGGCGCGCCTTGCCGAGCTTCTTGCTGAGCCGGTTGTTGATCACGAAGTCCTCCGACACGAGCCCCAGCAAGGCCAGCGTCAGCGCGTGGGGCGAGCGCAGCTCCCCGTCCACTTCCGGCGAAGGGAGGATGGAGCGCAGGAACTCCGAGTGCGCGATCTTCGCGATGGCGACCTCCTCGTAGACGCCGAGCACCTCCGTCTCCACGTCACTCGCGAAGTGATCCGGATACTGCGCCTGATGGTGCGCGATCTGCTTCAGCAGGACGGGGTGCTCCACGTTCAGGAGCACGACCCCGTTGGGGCACTCGGGGTCGCGGGGCTGCCAGACCGCGAGGTAGCCCGGCTTCTCCATTACGTCCTTCTTCACCCGTCGACAGTGCGGCAGACCGCCGCCGACGCGGGCGCTCCGGGCGGACACGGGCCCGGACATGGCGCCGAGGTTGTCCGGGCCTCTCGCGCCTCTTCGAGGCGAGGTGGTCTCCGGGCGCGGGCGCCGTGAGGCACTCGGCGTTCCAGGCAGCGCCAGCTGTCCGCCCTTCTGGACGGGGCTCACGTTCTCGGAGCCTTCCTTCTTGGCCGAGAGCCGGGTCATCTTCCAGCGGGCCCCGAAGCGTTCAATCAGGCGTTCCCGCCAGGCTTCGTCCTCGATGCTGCGGGCCTCGCCCGTCCGCGCCTCCGCGAGCGCCTTCCGGATGGGCTCCGGCATCCTGTCCGCGAACTCGATGGCCCACTCGTTCAACGGCAGGTCGTCGTTCGAGCCCGGCCCGCCCCGCATCTTCAAGGAGTTCCGGTCGGTGGTGGGGAAGACACCGGCGCGGCCCTCTGCGTCGAGCTCCGGCGGCCGGAACACAATCCAGAGCCGCTGCCGGACCTGCGTGGCGCTCACGCCCAGTGACCGGTAGACCGAGTGGTGGGTCTGGTAGTTGTAAAGCTCGTTGCGATAGAGCGCCGCGATGTAGCCGGTCTGCGCGGCATAGCCGTGGATGTTGGGGCGCTCGCCGGACCACAGGAACCAATCCGCGTGGGTTCCGTCGCTGAGCGTGAGGGAGCCCGAATCCGACAGCGCTCCTCCGTCGTGCCCCCGTTTGAAAACAATCCAATGTCTGGCGCCGTGGACCTTGCGAACAATCGTTGGATGGAGGCCTCGAGGACGCGAATCCTGGAAGTTGCGCGGCCAGTTCTCCTTGGCGTCACTCTGGAGGACATCCACGGAGACGGAGACGGTTTCTGGAATCTCCCAGAAGCGGTGGTTGAGGTACTTCGGGATTCCATGGACGGTCTTCTCATCCCGGCCTGGATCGCCCAACACCGTGTCTTCCGTCGGTGAATTTCCAAGGAGGACAATGACGGTTCCATGGTTCTCGAGCCACTCCGGCTTGATGGCCTCCCAGTCACAGCCATGCTCTTCATCGTTGAACGGGTAGCACACCGTTTCGATGCGACCGCTGTCATCCTCGTCCTCCGCAGGGAGTTCCCAGTACTTCAGGCCGTATTCGCCTGTGTCCGGATCCTGCTTGAGCCAGACCATGGAGGGCTCACCGTCAACCCAGGACACGACCACCATCCCGTAGCGGTTCCACGGCAGCAACGACGTCTTCGAGCCGACGCCGAAGTTCTCCGTCACGCCGCCAATCGGCTTGCCGCCTCCACCGAAGGTGTTGAAGAACTCGACGAGCTCGTCGCGGCGCATGCCCTTGCCATTGTCGGCGATGACGCGCCGGTAGACGCCTCGGCGTTCGACGGCCTGCCATTCAATCGTGTACTCGACGCGGGTGGCTCCGGCCTCCATGGCATTCACCAGCGTCTCTCGAACCCATTGGAACTGCCCTCCTTCCCGGTACGTCCGCTCAATGAAGTGGTGCGTACCTTTGGACTGCATCGCATGGATCAAGCTCGATGATTTCCTGGCGGACATCGGCACTCCTTGCACGGCACGTCGGGGAACAAGGGTTGGCGCGCAACCCTTCACATGGCCGCCCTGGCAGGTTCGCGCCTGAATTCATTCATTAGCGCACCTCCTCCGCCTTGCCTCTCCCCTGAAGGAGGTATGCCCGAGCGGCATGAAGCCACGCGCGATGCCGCCGGCCCGCACGTGCGACGGAAGGCTTGCCCCGCGGGGAAACCGGGACGGGGTGGCTGGCCGCGTTGGCGCATCGCACCTTCTGGGGAAGGGAGCGGCGGATGCGATTCGTGGACTTCGTGAGCCTGGCCGCCCAGCTGTTCGAGGCCTCGGGCGTGATCGTGATGGTGGTGGGGGCGGCGGTCTCCGTGGCTTTCGTCGTCCGGGACGCACGGGGGGCACGCCAGGCGAACCCCTACCGCCAGCTGCGCCAGTATCTGGGCCGCGCCATCCTGTTGGGGCTGGAGCTGCTCGTCGCGGCGGACATCATCCGCACGGTCGCCGAGGCGCCCACGCTCAGGCAGGTGTTCATCCTGGGCCTCATCGTCCTCATCCGGACCTTCCTCAGCTTCACGCTGGAGGTGGAGATCGACGGACGCTGGCCCTGGCAGCAACGCCCCCGCGCCGAGGACAGGGCCGGCCCGCCACGCGTCTGATGGTGCGGAAGGCATGCGCCGGAAGAGAGGGCCCGGCTCCCTGCCATATCCGTCATTGGGTGACAGCCGGACAACGGCTGCGTCTCCGGGTGGGCACGGGCTGACCGCATGAGACCGGGATGCACACCCTCCAGGTCAGGCCACTTCCATGAGGGGAAGCGGCGTCACGAGGCCCTGCCTCCAAGCTCGCCAGGAAGGGTCGGTGCCAGAGGAGGCGTGCGTGGAGAGCCCCAGCGCAAGCTTCGACCGGGAGGACTCCGAGGCGCGCACCGATGCGCACTCCCGGCTGCTCCTCGAGACGCTGGTCGCCAGCACGCCCGTGGGGCTTGCCGTGGTGGACCTGGAGCAGCGCTTCGTCCAGGTCAACGACGCGCTGGCGGAGATCAACGGTGTCCCCCGCGCCGCCCACCTGGGCCGCAAGGTCCAGGAGATCGTCCCTGAGATGTGGCCGACGCTGCGGCCCCAGTACCAGCGCATCATGGACGGCGGGGCCGCGCAGACGGTGGAGGTCAGGGGTGTCACCGCCAAGGAGCTGGGCGTCGAGCGCCACTTCCTCGTCAGCTACTACCCGGTGCGCACGGGCGCGGGAGTCCTCCTGGGCATCGGCGTCATCGTGGTGGAGGTCACCGAGCAGCGCAGGGCCCATGACGCGCTGGTGGCCAGCGAGCAGCGCTACCGCTCGTTGGTGGAAGCCATGGCGCAGCCGGTGTGGACAACCAACGCTCGCGGCGAGGTGTTGGAGCCCGCGCCGCGCTGGATGGCCTTCACCGGCCAGACGCACACGGAGCACCTGGGGCTGGGCTGGCTCGCCGGCATCCACCCGGATGATCGAAAGCGCGTGGTGCGAGGCTGGGTGGAGTCCCTGCGCACGAAGAAGTCCTACCGGGGCGAGTTCCGCCTGCGCTTCCACGCGGGCGGCTATCGGGACGTGGTGGGCCGGGCCGTACCCGTGTTTGGTGACAAAGGCACCATCCGCGAATGGGTCGCCACGGCGGAGGACATCACCGAGCGCAAGCAGGCGGAGGCCCAGGCGGAGAACGAGCGCGCGAGGCTGCGCGCCGTGCTGACGAGCGCCCCGGCCTCCATCGCCATCCTCTCCGGCGAGCGCCAGGTCTTCACGCTGGTGAACCCCCTCTACAAGTCCCTGTCCGGGGGCGCGGACCTGATGGGCCTTTCCATCAAGGACTTCGACAGTGAGCGGGCGGTCGAGTACTCGCGGCTGCTGGACAAGGCCTACACCGAGGGAGAGCCGTTCGTGGAGAAAGAGGTCCCGGTCACCCTCAACCTCGAGGGTGATGGCATGAAGGCGACGCGGCAATTCGACGTGGCGTACCAGCCGCTGCGCGACGTGAAGGGCCACGTGGACTCCGTGCTGTCATTCGCCATCGACGTGACGGAGCGGGTGGAGGCGCGCAGGAAGCTGGAGGAGTGGGCCGCCTCGCTCAGCACCCAGCAGCAGTGGTTGGAGGCGGTGCTGGACCGCACGCCGGTGGCGATGATCCTGGTCGAGCCCTGGACCGGCCGCATCCTCTTCGCGAACCAGGCGGCCAGGCAGATGGCCGGTGGTGAAATTCCCGGTGGCCTGAGCGAGGAGACCTACAGCCAGGGTTCGCACCGTTTCACGGATGAAGCAGGCCGTGAGCTCCGCATGGATGAGATCCCCGGCATCCGCGCGGTGAAGGGCATCCCGGTGCACGGCGAGGCAGTCGTCTGGCATACGCCCACCGGGCACTACTCCCTGCTGGTGGAAGCGGCTCCCCTGCCCGCCCAGCACGGCCATCCGGACACGGTCCTCCTGGCGCTCCAGGACGTCACCGAGCTGCGCAAGACGCAGGCCCAGTTGCAGCACGCGGTGTCGCTCCGGGACGAATTCCTGACGGTGGCGTCCCACGAATTGAAGACGCCGCTGACACCGTTGCAGCTCAGGCTCCAATCCCTGGTGAGGGATGCACAGGCGGAGCAGACGCTGGAGGCGCTGCGGGAGCACGTGGTGAAGACGGCGGAGACCATCTCAGGGCAGATCCGGAAGATGACCACGCTGATCAACGACCTGTTGGAGGTGACACAGCTCACGGGCCCCTCCGCGCCGTTGCAGTTGGAGGACGTGGACCTGGCCGACGTGGTGCGCACCGTCGTGGAGCGTTTCCAGCCCCAGGCCGCGAAGGCGGGCTGTGAGTTCATCGTCGAAGCGCCCCCGGGCATCGTGGGCCGTTGGGACCGCCACCGGCTGGAGCAGGTGGCGAGCAGCCTGGTGTCCAACGCGCTGAAGTACGGCGCCGGGCACCCGGTGACGCTGCGTGTGGAGCGTCACCGGGGCCGGGCCAGGCTGAGCGTGAGGGACGAAGGCATCGGCATCGCGCCAGGAAGCCTCCAGGCCATCTTCGAGAAGTTCACCCGCGCCGTTTCCACCCGGCACTACGGTGGCTTGGGTTTGGGCCTCTTCATCACGAGGCAGATTGTCGAAGCCCACCACGGCACCCTGCGCGTGGACAGCCAACCCGGGCAGGGCGCGACGTTCATCGTGGAACTGCTAGTTCGATAGTCGGCCTGCCCTACCAGAGCCCGAATGCCGAACCAGGAGCCATCTGCACTAAATCTTCAGCAAAGCAGGGTCGAACCACACATCCTGATAGTCACCCGCCACAAGGAAGCGCCACCCAGGAGCAAGACCGAGGAATCGAACAATGCCTGGGCAAATGCGAGGCAAGTGCGCGACATGCATCGGCTTGAAAAAATCCGGATCATCTTGCGGAATGTCCCCCTTCCCAGCCCATATGTACCAGCCCGCAGTCCCATTCTCAATGGGATGCCTCAACCCATTAATTGGGAGAAGCCCGGACTTGACGTTATCAGCAATGCCAATCTTCATGTTCTCGGGGCTGTCAACAAATTCGGCACCATACTGATCGCAGACCGCAATCTGCTCACGCCTATCGATCTTGTTCATCGCTTGATCAATCTCCTCATCGCCATAGAGAACTGCCGCAAAATCCCTCCTTGCCGAGCCGAGCACGTAGGGCACTGTGGCCGAACAGCCTCAATCGTCCTCATCTTCTGCAGGTCAATCTTTCCGGTCTCGTAATGTTCCACAACGAGCGGCTTGATATGATCAGCCCTCTGGTTGGGAGTAACAGCACCACAATCAGCACATGGCTTTCCCTGAACGGACGCCCGCATCTCCGGTGTCGTTGCATTTGCGGGTCTCGCGTAAGGCTCAGTCGCAGGGGTTTCGGTCAATGGTGGCGCAACCGTCGTGTCGTTCGACGATGGCTGCGAGCCATCATTCGCCGACAACTCACCGGGATTTGCGAGGATCGTGAGTGCCACACCTGCCGCAAATGGCACTTGAACCTGCAATAGCGAAACCGATACGGCGTAGCTCGCCATGAACTCTGCGCATTGAGGATCTTTTGCGCACTCAGCCACTCCTTCCCCCTGGGCCGACGATGCCGAAGAAATATCTGTCTCACCGGCCTCATGAAGCCCAGTTGTGTCGACCATCACGACAGGAGAATTTGCTGCATATGCATATGCCCCCATAGAACGGCCTTTCTCCAAAGCCGCGATCATCAATACGGGCTCAGCTACAGCAGGGTCAGGAGCAAAGAACCTTCCAATGCTTGCGTCGTAGTACCGGTTCCAGTTTTCAAACAGCTCGGTTTCCGAATCATAATACTGTCCCGGGTAACGCAAAGGCAGCCACACCGGCTTAGTGGTGGGCTCATATCGGCGATACTCGAAGCCGCTGAGATAGGCCGTAGCATGAGTCTGGCTATCATTATCGAGCGCAATAACCACATAGAAGGTGCCATCCGAGGGGGTATTCACCCAGCCAGGCGTAAGCACATGCCCCCTGGTTCCCCCCACTAGCTGTCCATCCCCGCTGTTGGCGCCCTGCAAAGGAGTGCTCTGGGCATCAGAGAGATAAACACCCTCTTGGACCCCTACGGAAACCCACTCAAAGCGGCCTCGGACCTGGGTGACCAGCGCCGGGTTCGCCGGCGCCTGGAGCGTCGCCATGGAAGGGATGGGATCCTGAGCCGCAGCATATTGGGCAACGCGATTGACATGGCCGAATGGCTCGTAATCCCCCGTCCCGCTGATCCGTCCCTTTGAATCCAGCAGGAGAACGGGCTTCCCAATGCCATCCGTCACTGGGAAGTACGTGCCGCAGGGAACGTCCGACTCCACACTGAAACGCGCGCAGTCCTGGGTGTTATCCGCCATCCGCACGAACGATGTATGTTCGAAGCGGGACTTGATGATCGCCACGGGCCGACCATCCAGCCACACGTACTCGTCCAACACATAATCCGTCGTGCTCGGATTCGCGGAGATCTGCCCCACATCCACCAGCAATTGCGTGCCTGAGTAAAAGTACTCGTCTTCACGTCCGTCCCAACTGCGCTTCAGGCGCCGCCGACCTGCCGCGTCGTAGAAGTATTCGTAGTTGCTGCCCGAACCGCCCGTCTGAGTACTCGAAACCTGCCGGTAGACCGCCCCGAGGTCCACGGGGGAAGCCGTGGTCGCATTGAGCGTCAGCGAGTAGTACGGAGAAGGCGACGTCTGGGTGAGATACCAGGACGCATTGCTCATCCGGCCCGCCATGTCATGCTGATAGCGGGTCGTGATGCCGTAGCTCAGGCAGCCGACCTGCCCAGTCGGGCACGCGGGGGCCGAGTGCTTGCGGGTCACAAGCTGATCCACTCTGGGGAAGGCGCTTGTGTACTCGGACTGTACCGTGAAGTTGTTCTGAGTTTCGCTCGTCCGGTTGCCGCGCGCATCGTACGAATAAGACATAGTCCGATCCGTCACAGACATATTTCCGCCGACCCCATGCCCATTACGCACGCGGCGCAATTGGAGACGAGCATCATACCCTGGCTCTCCAGATGGCCCTGCGTAGTCCTGCGTGGCGGGCATCTGCGTGCTCGAGGTCTGAAGGATGCACGTGTCCTCTCCCAACAGTTGGTCGGCCTGGTAGCGGTAGGCCCGCTTGAAGACGTCTCCTGTGGTGCTCCGGGTAACGCTCAAACCTGAAAGCCGACCAAACGGAACGCCCGCGGAATCTACCGCCTGCGAGAAAGAAGCCGTGGAGCAGTCTGCAATCCCCGCGTTACTCCCCCCCTGGTGGTAGCGAACCTGGGCGGAAACCGGAATGCCCGACTCGCCTCGAGAATGCACCCGGTACGCCTTCAAGCCACCGTAGGGTTCCCACTCCACCGCAGTAATCAGGGGGTCCTGGCCCGAGCTGCCGTCGGGATACAGGTGAGCCGCATAGATGTCGCTGATCCGGTGAGGCATGCCCGTGCTGGCCGCGTAGTAGCGGTATTCGATACCCCGGCCATACGGGTAGATTTCACCCATCAACCGCCCAGCGTAGTCGTAGGAGTAGAAGTGGTTCGGGCTGTCCTTCCCAGAGAAGAAGGGAGACGTATTGCAGCCCTGCGACGGAGGGTGCGTCTGCGCGCCACGGACGCGGTACTTCGCGGTGACGCGCCCGAAGGCATCGTACTGGAACCAGGTCGATCCAAACGAATCCACCATGACGTGCTGCTGCCCGGGGAAGGCCGCCGGACACCCCGTGGGGACGCCAGGAACCTGCCCTGCGTACCAATACTGGTAGAGACGCTCGGACTGCGTGCTCCTCCGCGCGTCAGCCCAGAGCTGCCGACCGATGGCATCGTACTGATAGGCCGTCCAGCTCGCCGTCTGCGCCATGCTGGAGGTCTGCTTGACGATGGGGTTGCCCAGGGTGTCATAGGCGAACTGGATGACGCTGGGGCCCGCGGATGGCGTCTGACCCGGCGTGGCGGCCATGCCCCACGGGGCCTTCACCTCCAGCAGGTTGCCGAAGTCGTCATGCAGGTACTCAATGGCCGGCTGATTGGCGCAGGTATCCAGCGTGGTGCCGGCCGCGCAGCCCTGCTTGATGCTCCGGACGTTGCCCGCGCCGTCGTAGGCGACGTGGGTCGCCGTCGCCGCCGGACCACCCGCTGGGCCCGCCGCCTCCAGCATCGACACCAAGCGATTGAGCCGGTCGTACTCGAAGGCCCGGCACTCGGGAGGCAGGGTAGTCAACGCCCCGCTCGAATTGAAACCGCCGCAGAACGCAGCCGGACGGCCATAGCTGGCGAGGTACGGCAGCCCTTCACGGATGGGGTTGTTTTCAGAGTCAAAAAGCTTCGTGTAAGAGTACGTCGAGTTCCAGCTGGCTCCTTCGCCCCACTCTTCACCAAAGCCCTGGAAGGTCGGCCGCCCCAGCGGGTCCGCGTCATACGTGCGACGCGACCGGAGCACGCCGCCCGCCGCCAGCGTCTCCTCCTTGCTGAGCCGTCCCCAGCGATAGAAGTAGTTCACGCGCTCGCTGTAGTTCGCGCCCGAGGCAGAAGCGGCTGTCGCCTTCCACTGCAGCTTATCCGTCAGCGTCCCGCCCACGCAGCCACTACTTCCCGTCCCGGTCCGGTAGCACTGCACCTCGTAGCGCCCATCCGGGTGCCGGATGTAGTCGCCATGCAAGCCATTGTCATAGCCATAGTCCGTGACCAGGTCCGCCAGCAGCCCCGCCTTCACCGTCTTGCGGACCAACTTCCCCGCCGCATAGGCATAGCGCGTCTGGATGCCAGCAGAGTCCGTGCTCTGCAGCAGCCGGCCCGCGTCGTCGTAGGCGTCGTAGGTGGTGTCGAGATAGGGCGCCGTGCCACACTGCCCCGCACTGACAAGCTGCGTGAATACGCGCTTGCGCACCAGGTGCTGCTGCTGGCCGTTGGACGCCGTCGCCGCCCCGTAGAAGTAGTGCGTGACTGGCGCAGGACCATTGCAAGACGTCGCCGTCTCACTCGAGACCCAGCAGGGCCCTTCGATTTCCACAGCGCGCGCCTGCGGATCCGCGTTCGCCTGGGACTCCGCCGAGCATGAGCGATAGGTGCGATAGAAAGTCGCCAGGTGCTTCAGCGTGGGCGTACCAAAGCTGGTCGTGAAGTCCCAGGTGTACCCACTCCGAACCTTGGCCATCAGGCGGTTGGTCGTGGGCTCGTATTGATACGTCCACGTTGCCTGAGCACTGGGGCCCACCCGGCTGGCCATGGCGGAGGTCCCCGTCTCCGTCTTCAACTGCTGCTCATACCCCGGATAGGTGCCGGCACGGCCATACTCGTAGGAGTAGAACTTCGTGAGCAAAGCTCCATTGCCCGAGTAATCCAAAGCGCCGAATTCCGCCTTGCGCATCTCTCCTGGCTTCATGTAGAGGCCGAGAGGAATCTCCGCCCGGCTGCCGTTTCCATTCGTAGCCAGCGCATTGGTGTAGACGGAGTAGAAGCCGCGCGCGTCCTTCTGGTTCTTGGCCATTCCAGTCCAACGTTCATAGTAGGGGGCGTCCCCAAGGTACTCGGCGTTCCAGCCGCGCGGATGCTGCGGCGTCAGGCTGATGCCCACGCCCTTGCAGTATGGCTCATTGTAGAAGCCGTCCGTCCCACACTTGATTTCAGCGCCCGTGGTGGTGACACCATGGGTCCATGAGTTCGTCGCAATGAACGAACGCACCAGGTTGGCTCGGGACTGCTGAAAGCCATCTCCGGCACTCACCAACTCGTCGAAGCTCTGCTTCTGTGAGCTCGCACAGCTTCCGCTCAGCATTCCGGGGCCACACCATGGCCCCGTGACGGCATTCACTGCCGTAACCCACTGCTTCCTCCAGGAATCCTCGTCCTCTTTGACATAGAACCGCTGGCGGTCCAGAAGCTTGTTCGAGACGAGCACTCCGTCACGAAACACCTTCCACCGCACTGTTCCAAACGTGGCTCCCAGGTCCGACCAGATGTAGGTCATCTGCGTCGGCACCGGGGCCTCCGCGCCCGCGGGCACGTTTGGCGCCACGCCCACATAGTAGCGGGCGCCTCCCAACATGCCGGCGGGATTCGAAACCACCAGCCCGTTGATGTCGTGCATCGCGAAGTCGTAGGTCACCACATTGCGCGTCCCCAGTCCCGTCCCCGACGTGCCCTCCTCCAGGTCGACCTTGGAGAGGACACACTCGTGCGTGGAAGTCAGCGTCGTGTCCTGGGTCGGCAGGGCGGCGTACGAGAAGGCCAGCCGAGCGCCATTGGCCAGGTTGACATAGCGAACCATCGCTGTAGGCCTCGCGTAAGTTGTCGAGGGTGCCGTGCAGCCCGCCGGCGTCGCCGTGTGATACTGAAGCGACGCGATCAGGCGCCGGCCGGCATTTCCCGCAACCATGCTCGTGCCATAGGAGGTAGGCTCAATCTCCGTCAGGAAAAAGGCACTACTCCACCGCGTATGGGGAAGGGCAACCTGCGTCTGTCCCCCAACCAGGACGTCCTGAGTGTAGCGAAAACGGCCCTCGGGGCTGATGAGCGTGAAGCCGTCGCCGTCCCACCGGAGTTTGACGTGCTGATCACGCGTCGAATACGCGAACGTTCCCGGCGTCTCCAGGTCAAAGAGGTCGAAGCGGTAGGTGTTTCCGGATGGGGCCACCACCGTGGCGAAATTCCGTTCAACGACATCCGTTTCCGAGGGATCTTTCAACCTGTTCACCCCCATGAGGACGTAGCTGTAGAGATTGTGCGTCCAGCGGAAGGAATTACTCGTCCCGTTTGGACTCATCACACGCCCGAAGGGCGTGAGCATCCGCTTCTCCGGAATCCCCAGGTCGTTCGCCTCGGTGGACGCAGTGAAGGTGCGGGTGAATGCGAAGTCACCAATCGCCGAAGACAGGCTGAAGTCCGTCTCCGTGTATGTGGGACGCAGAGACCCGACAGGCACCGCGGCCTCCGTAGAGACCCCTGCGCTGCCTGGCCCCCCCAGCGGCGGCGCCGGACTGAGCGGAGCCTGATCCACACGCTGCTGTACCTGCTCATTGGTGTACTCGGTCGCCACCGCCACGCCGAGTCCCACCAATACCACGCCACTGACAATCAGGCCCCGGACGGCCCCTCTGCTCCATCTCTTTTTCATCACGGTTCCTGCGCCTACGTTGGGTTTTCCGTTGTCTTCCACGTTGCCTTCCTCTCGAAACTCACTCATTGCGCGGGTCCTTCGCCGGCTCCGCGGCCAGACGGGGCTGACACAATCCCTCACGCGTATTCGAATCCAGGATTGCGCAGGGCCAGCCCGCCGGGCATTCCTCGTTCTGCGAGCAAGCCTTTGTGCAGAAGTAGCCCTGCCCCAATCCCGCCCCGGGCGCGTGCACGCATCGGCCGCTCATGCATGCGCTGTCGCCGCCGTCGACACAGGACTCCCCCACTTCACGCTTGGGTGCGTCCGCGCTGAGCGCTTGGGGCCGCCATTCGGTGACGACCCTGCCTTCAGGCGAGGCTTGCGGCGGCGGAGACTTCGTAGATTCCCCTTGCGGCGTACAACCCAGAGCCAGGGCGAAAAGCCATACAACCATCCATCGGACGTTCATCACGCGCACGTCTCCTCATGACGCACACGTCTAGGGACGCGGCGCCTGTTTTCCTCGAATATGTGGAAAGGAGCCCCTGCGATGGGGCAGCCCTTCATGGCCGTTGATACAAGACGCCCTGAAGGCAGACTCCTCCTGTGAGGAATCGGGCCTCAGGGTCGACTCGAATGAAGGGGAGCGACTACAACTACGGGCCTACGTTAGTACCAGAGTCCCCAGGCTTTGCAAACCTGGGTCTAGGACGACGCAGCTCCACGTTGCCTCAGTGAGTTCGTGAATGCCTCATGGAGGCCAAGACGGGAGGACTCAGCCGATGTCTTCAACACACCGAAGCCGGGCCCTCCACTGCCAGGCTCACTGCCCTGTCACAGAAGGTACTCCTCGGCCCAGATGCGTCGCTGGCGCATGACCCAGGCGAAGACCTTGTTGGACCAGAAGCCCGCCATCGTGAGGGTGTCCTGGAATCCCGTCTCCGCGCTCACGATGTCCCAGGCCCCTGCTTCGTTCACCGCCTCCACGTTGAACGCCAGGGTGTGCTGGAAGTCGAAGTCCTCGATGCGCATCCATCCCCCTCCAACAGAAATCCGCGGCCCCGGTCGCCCAGGGGCCGCGGACCCTGACGCTCCTACCGGCGCGCCTGGGGCACGCCGTTCTCGCCGTACAGGTAGCCCTGCAGCGGCTTCACCGCGAGCTCCGAGCGCTTCAGCGACTCCAGCGCTCCCACCGCCATGCGCGCCGCCTGCACCGTCGTGTAGTACGGCACCGAGTGCATCAGCGACTCGCGGCGGATGGAGAAGCTGTCCGCGATCTCCTGCTTGCCGAAGGTCGTGTTGATGACCAGGACGATCTCCCCGTCGACGATCTTGTCGACGATGTTCGGCCGGCCCTCCTTCACCTTCTGCACGAGCTGCGACTCGATGCCCTTCGTCTGCAGGTAGGTGTGCGTGCCCGCCGTCGCCGTCAGGCTGAAGCCCAACGACCGCAGGCGCCGCGCCAGGTCCACCACCGCGGGCTTGTCGTCGTCCTTCACGGAGATGAAGACCCGGCCGCTCTTGGGCAGCTTCACGCCCGCCGCCAGCTGGCTCTTCGCGAACGCCGACGCGTAGTCCTCCGCCAGGCCCATGACCTCGCCCGTGGACTTCATCTCCGGGCCCAAAATCACGTCCACCCCGGCGAAGCGCGCGAACGGGAAGACGCTCTCCTTCACCGCCACGTGCCGGAACTCCGGCTCCTCCGTGCGGCCCAGCTCCTTCAGCGTCTTGCCCACCATGCAGAGCGCCGCGATCTTCGCCATCGGGACGCCCGTCGCCTTCGAGATGAACGGCACCGTGCGGCTGGCGCGCGGGTTCACCTCCAGGATGTAGATGTTCTTCCCCTGGATGGCGAACTGCACGTTCATCAGCCCCACCACGCCCAGCTCGCGCGCCATCGCGATGGCCTGGTCCTTCATCCTCTCCACCAGGTCCGGCGACAGCGAGTGCGGCGGCAGCGTCGCGGCGGCGTCACCCGAGTGCACCCCCGCCTCCTGGATGTGCTCCAGCACGCCGCCAATCAGCACCTGACCCGTGCGGTCCGCCACCAGGTCCAGGTCCACCTCGATGGCGTCCTTCAGGAAGCGGTCGATGAGCACCGGGTGCTCCGGCGACGCGCTCACCGCCTCGCGCATGTAGCGCTCCAGGCTGGCCGCGTCGTAGACCGTCTCCATCGCGCGCCCGCCCAGCACGTACGACGGACGCACCATCACCGGGTAGCCAATCCGTTCGGCCACCTTGAAGGCCTCCGCGTGGCTGCGCGCGACGCCATTCTCCGGCTGCCTCAAGCCCAGCTTTTCAATCAGCTTCGCGAACTTCTCGCGGTCCTCCGCCCGGTCGATGGCGTCCGGCGACGTGCCCAGAATCGGCAGCCCCGCCTGCTCCAGCGGCACGCTCAGGCGCAGCGGCGTCTGCCCGCCGAACTGCACGATGGCGCCCAGCGGCTTCTCGCGCTGGGACACCTCCAGCACGTCCTCGATGGTCAGCGGCTCGAAATAGAGGCGGTCGGACGTGTCGTAGTCCGTGGACACCGTCTCCGGGTTGCAGTTGACCATCACCGTCTCGTACCCGGCCTCGCGCAGCGCGAAGGCCGCGTGCACGCACGCGTAGTCGAACTCGATGCCCTGGCCGATGCGGATGGGACCGCTGCCCAGGATGAGCACCTTCTGCCGGTCCGTGGGGGGCGCCTCGTCCTCCTCCTCGTAGGTGGAGTACATGTAGGGCGTGTACGCCTCGAACTCCGCGGCGCACGTGTCCACCCGCTTGAACACCGGACGGATGCCGCGCGCGTGCCGGTGAGCCCGCACCTCCGCCTCCGGGTAGCCCATCAGCACGCCCAGGTACTTGTCGGAGAAGCCGTGCGCCTTCGCCTGGCGAAGCACGTCGTCCGCCAGATGATCCAACCGGCCGATGTCCGCCAGCGACTGCGCCTCGCGCACCAGCGCCTCGATGTGCCGCAGGAACCACGGGTCGATGGCGGAGAGCTGGTGCACCTGCTCCACCGTCATGCCCTCGCGGAACGCCTGCGCCACGAACCACGGGCGCTCCGGGCGCGGCACGCGCAGGGCCTCGTGCAGCACCTTCTCCCGCTCCTCCTTCTCCGCGGGCAGCTCCGGCGACTCCAGGCCCACACGCCCCAGCTCCATGGAGCGCAGCGCCTTCATGTACGCCTCGGGGAAGGTGCGGCCAATGGCCATCACCTCGCCCACCGAGCGCATGCTCGTGGTCAGCGTGCGGTCCGCCTTGGGGAACTTCTCGAAGTTGAAGCGCGGCACCTTCACCACCACGTAGTCCAGCGTCGGCTCGAAGGAGGCCGGCGTGTCGCGGGTGATGTCGTTGCGCAGCTCATCCAGCGTGTAGCCCAGCGCCAGCTTCGCGGCGACCTTCGCGATGGGGTAGCCCGTCGCCTTGGACGCCAGCGCGCTGGAGCGCGACACGCGCGGGTTCATCTCGATGACGACCATGCGGCCGTCGCGCGGGTGGATGCCGAACTGGATGTTGGACCCGCCCGTGTCCACGCCAATCTCGCGGATGATGGCCAGCGAGGCCTGCCGCATGCGCTGGTACTCGCGGTCCGTCAGCGTCTGCGCGGGCGCCACCGTGATGGAGTCACCGGTGTGCACGCCCATCGGATCCAGGTTCTCGATGGAGCAGATGATGATGACGTTGTCCGCGGAGTCACGGACCACCTCCAGCTCGTACTCCTTCCAGCCGAGCACGCTCTCCTCCACGAGGATGGTGGAGGTGGGGCTCGCCTTCAGGCCCGAGCGGCAGATGGCCTCGAACTCCTCGCGGTTGTACGCGATGCCGCCGCCCGTGCCGCCCAGCGTGAAGGACGGGCGGATGATGGCCGGGAAGCCGATGTCCTCCACCAGCGCCATGGCCTCCGTGAGCGTCGTCGCGTAGCCGCTCTTGGGCAGCGCCACGCCAATCTTCTGCATGGCCGCCTTGAAGAGCTGACGGTCCTCCGCCTTGTTGATGGCCTCCAGCGACGCGCCGATGAGCCGCACCCCGTACTTCTCCAGGATGCCCCGCTCCGCGAGCGCCTTGGCCAGGTTGAGCGCCGTCTGCCCACCCATGGTCGGCAGGAGGGAGTCAGGGCGCTCGGCCGCGAGGATCTTCTCCGCCGCCTCCACGGTGATGGGCTCGATGTAGGTGCGGTGTGCGAACTCGGGGTCCGTCATCACCGTGGCGGGGTTGCTGTTGAGCAGCACCACCTCCACGCCTTCGTCCCGAAGCGCCTTGATCGCCTGGGTACCTGAGTAGTCGAACTCGACGGCCTGCCCGATGACAATCGGGCCCGAGCCAATCACAAGAACCTTCCGGATATCGGTACGCTTGGGCATCGGGCGCCCCCCATACCAACGTCCGCCCCCACATGCACGCGGTGCGTTGTGACATGCGGAGGAACCGTCCGACGCTTGCCCGCTCGGAGGACCCCGCCCCGGCGTCCTCTGCTACGCTGCCGCGCTTCCCTCCGGAGGTTCCATGCGTCGCTGGCCCCTGGCCCTGCTCGTACTTCTCTCAGCGCCTGCCCTCGCCCAGGACACCGCTCCCGCCGCCACGCCCGCCCCCGCCGAGCCCACCCCGGCCCCGGAGGCCCCCACCCCGGCGCCGACGCCCGCTCCCCAGGCTCCCCAGGCTCCCGCGCCCAAGCCTCCCGCGCCGGCTCCTCGCAAGCCCACGCCCGCCCCCACCCCGCCCCCAGGCTCCGCGCCCGTGTCCCCCACGGCGCGCCCGCCGACGCCGCCCACGCCCTCCTCCGTGGGCACGGTCCCGTTGGGCCCCGGCCGCGAGGGAGCGCGCCCCAGCGAGGAGGACCTGTCCCCCGAGGGCCTCGCCCGGACGATGATCCACAACGAGGCGCGCTTCCTCTTCCAGAGCCTGCTGACGGGGGATGTGCGCAACGCGTCCGCGGAGCTGTCGTACCCGTTCCAACTGGAGGACAAGCGCTTCAACACGGCGGACGAGCTGGTGCAGGCGTGGGTGAAGCAGCTGCGCGCGCGGCGCACGGACCTGGTCACCCTCTACGACATCGAGGTGCTGCCCATGGCGGAGATGGAGAAGAAGTACGGCAAGCCACCCGCGCGCCTGGGGCTGGATCCGCGCGCGCTCAAGGACACCTGGGCCGCGGTGGGCAACCTCTCCGGCCACGCGGCCATCTTCCTCTTCCGTGGCAGCCCGGACCTGAGCTGGCACGCCTTCGCGTACACGGACTGAAGCCGGCACGCCGCCCCCCGGCGTTCCCGCCGTCAGCCCAGCGCCGCGACGAAGTCACGCAGGCGCGTCAGGCCCTTCTGCAGCACCTCACGAGAGGTGACGAAGCTCATGCGGATGTAGCCCGGCGCGCCGAATGGATCTCCCGGCACCGCCGCCACGAGGAAGTCGTTGAGCAGCGCCTCGGAGAGCTGGAGCGAGTCCGTCAGCGGCTTGCCCTTGTACGTCCTGCCCAGGAGGGCGCGCACGTCCGCCATCGCGTAGAAGGCGCCTTCCGGCAGGCGGCAGCGGATGCCCGGGATGGCGTTGAGCCCCGCGACGAACAAGTCCCGGCGCTCGCGGTACTCGTTCACCATCGCGGTGATGGTGTCCGATGGGCCGTTGAGCGCCGCCAGCGCCGCCTTCTGCGTGATGGAGGACGCGTTGGACGTGGACTGGTCCTGCACCAGCTGCATGCCGGAGATGAGCGCCTTGGGTCCCGCCGCGTAGCCCAGCCGCCAGCCCGTCATCGCGTAGGACTTGGACAGGCCGTTGGACACCAGCAGCCGGGGCAGGAGGTCCGGCGCCACGTTGCCGATGTTGAGGAAAGGCTCCTTCGTGTAGAGGAGCTTCTCGTACATGTCGTCCGTGACGAGCAGGCAGTCGTGCCCGCGCACCGCGTCCGCGATGCCCTCCAGCGTGGCGCGCGAGTACACCGCGCCCGTGGGGTTGGCCGGGCTGTTGAGCACGATGGCGCGCGTGCGCGGGGTGAGCGCCTTCTTGATGGCCGCGGGATCCGGCGCGTACCCGTCCTCCTCGCGCGTGGGGACGATGACCGGCGTGCCGCCCGCCAGGTGCACCATGTCCGGGTAGCTCACCCAGTACGGCGCGAAGATGATGACCTCGTCGCCTTCATCCAGCAGCGCCTGGAAGCAGTTGTAGAGCGACTGCTTGCCGCCCGCCGTCACCACCACCTGATCCGGCGCGTACTTCAGGCCGTTGTCCTTCTCCAGCTTGCGGCAGACAGCCTCGCGCAGCTCCGGCATGCCCGCGGTGGCGGTGTACTTGGTGAAGCCCGTGCGGAGCGCGTCGATGGCCGCCTGCTTCACGAACTCCGGCGTGTCGAAGTCCGGCTCGCCGGCGGCCAGCACCACCACGTCCTTCCCGCTCGCGGCCAGCGCCTTGGCGCGCGCGTTGAGGGCGAGGGTGGCGGAGGGCTTGATGGCTTGCAGCCGGCGGGCGAGTTTCATGCGCCCTGCCTAGCGCGGAACCTCCGAACCCGACAAGCACTACGAGGACATGGGGTTGCCCGGCCGCCGCTAGGGTTTCGGGCCGAACTTCTTCTTCAGACCCGCGTTGACGTTCGGGGGGACGAGCCCTTCCACGTTCCCTCCGAAGGTGGCGACCTCCCGGACGAGCTGCGAGGAGATGTAGAAGTAGTCCTCGCCCGTCATCATGAAGACGGTGTCGATGTCCGGCGCCAGCTTGCGGTTCATGTTCGCCAGCTGGAACTCGTATTCGAAGTCCGACACCGCGCGCAGCCCGCGGATGACCACGCTCACGTTGCGCTGGTGCACGTAGTCCACGAGCAGGCCGTGGAAGGCGTCCACCTCCACGCGGGGGTCGTTCACCGCCTCGCGGATGAGCTCCACGCGCTCCTCCCGGCTGAAGAGGGGCGTCTTCTTCGGGTTCACCGCGATGGCCACGATGAGCCGGTCGAACATCTTCAGGCTGCGCTGGATGAGGCTCAGGTGCCCGTTGGTGAGCGGATCAAACGAACCAGGATAGATGGCAACCGGCATGGGTGCTCGGAAGTCTCGGCGGGCCCACGGGGCGGGTCAAGCGGACGTCACGGCGCCCGGTAGAAGCTCACCAGGGTGTCTCCGAAGCGGCGCTGGTCCTCCCGGGCCAGCCCCGCGTGGGCGTCCGGGGCCGCCTCCCGCTTGTCGTGCTCCACCACCACCGTGCCGCCCGGCGCCACCAGCCCCGCGGCCACCACCGCCTCCAGCACCGTCTCCACGACGCGCGCCGCGTAGGGCGGATCCGCGAAGATGAGCTCGAACTTCTCCCCTTGCTTGCCCAGCGTCTCCACCGCGCGGGCCACGGGCTGCGCGAGGATGGACACCTGGGAGGCGAAGCCCAGCGCGTCCGTGTTCTTGCGGCACAGGGCCAGGGCCTCGCGGTCCTGGTCCACCAGGACGAGCCGGCCCGCGCCCCGCGACAGGGCCTCCAGCCCCAGGGCCCCGGTCCCCGCGTACAGGTCCAGCACGGCCTGGCCGTCCAGGAACTGGCCCAGCATGTTGAAGATGGTCTCGCGGACCCGGTCCGCCGTGGGGCGGATGTGTCCGGACGACGCCTTGGGCCCCGTCAGGGCCCGGCCCTTCGCGCTGCCTGCCACGATGCGCATGCGCGCCCTTCTATCCCAGGTCCCCGCCCGGGTTCGCGAGGAACGCCATGGCCACCGACGCCGACCGGCGCGCCCCCAGCGCTCCCAGCGCCTCCGTGGCCTCCGCGAAGGACAGGGCCTCCAGCGTGTCGCGGGCAACCTGCGTCAGCGGCGGCAGGCCCTCCTCGACCACGGACAAGAGCTCCCCAGCGGGCATGCCCGCCGCCTGGGCCCTCGTCACCAGCGGCTCACGCACCTCCGGAGGCCACGCGCGCAGGGCCAGCGGCCCGAAGGGGCCCGCCCGGTCCACCTTGCGCGCGCCGGCGGCCACGTAGCTGGACAGCCCCCGCGCGGGCCCCGTGGACGCATCCGCCACCGCCACGGCCACGCCCTTCGCGGCGGCCGTCTCCACCACGCGCCGGAGCAGCTCCACGTCCAGCTCGCCCTCGCCCAGCTGTGCGTGCGGCACGCGCAGGAGCCGCACCGGGACCTGCCACTGCGCCAGGCCCTCCAGCAGCGTCGCGCACGCGTCCACCAGCCCGCCCGAGGACAGCTGGGGCGGAGACACCTCCAGTGACAGCTCGCGCTCCTTGAGCGGGCCCACCAGCGCGTTCACCGCCTCCACCGCCTCGTAGGAGCTCAGGCGCGACAGCTCCAACGACACCAGCGCGAAGCCCGCGTCCACCACGCGGAAGAGTCCGTCATTCAGCGCGTCCAGCACGTCCGCGTCCGTGGACACCACGCGCAGGGGACCGGCCTGGAGGAACAGGGGCCGGGTGTGCTCGGCCTCCTGGGCCGCCGCGTGCACCGCCTGCACGAAGCGCTCGGGCGCGCCCCGGTCCGCCAGGGGGTGCGGGCAGCAGAGGCCCAGCACCGCGTCCTCCGCGCGGGCCGCGCGCAACAGGCCCGGCACCGCGCCCTTGGACAGCACCGGCACGCACGGCAGGGCCATGGGCGTGGACTCCAGCGCCCCGAGCAGCTCTCGCGGATCCAACAGGGGCACCCGGGAGCCCGGGCCCACCCTCGACACCACGTTGCCCGGCCGCAGCGACAGCACCTTGTCCAGCACGCTCATAGGAGCCGACGAGAATCCCCGCCCCGCGCGCCTTTCGCAAGGACGTCAGTGCACCTCGCCCAGGTGGGCGTAGGACTCGCTCTCGATCTGGATGGTCGTGTGGTCGATGCCGAAGCGGTCGAAGAGGTCGTGCTTCACCGCGGACAGGATGTCGTCGTTGTTGCAGACCATGGGGTCCGCCACCACCAGGTGCGCGGACAGCGCGTACATCCCGCTGGAGATGGTCCACACGTGCAGGTCATGCACCGCCTGCACGCCCGGCACCTTCTCCATGAGCCCGCGCACCTGCTCCATGTCCACGTGCGGGGGCACCGCCTCCAGCAGCACGTCCACCGCGTCCTTCACCAGCCGCACCGCGCCCACGACGATGATCATGGAGATGGCCACGGAGATGATGGGGTCCACCACGAACCAGCCGGTCCACGCCATCACGCCCGCGCCAATCAGCACGCCCACCGACGACAGCGTGTCCCCCAGCACGTGCAGGAACGCGCCGCGCACGTTCATGGAGTGCGTCTGGTGCAGGAAGCCCAGCGCCGCCAGGTTCGCCACCAGGCCGATGCCCGCCACCAGCGCCATGGGCCCCAGCTCCACCGGCGCCGGCGTGCGCACCCGCTGCCACGCCTCCATCAGGATGAAGATGGTGATGACCAGGAGCAGCACCCCGTTGAGCAGCGCGCTCAGGATCTCCATCCGGTAGTAGCCGTAGGTCTTCTTCAGGTCCGCGGGCCGCCCGGAGAACCACAGCGCCAGGAGGCTCAGCACCATCGCGGACACGTCCGTCATCATGTGTCCGGCGTCGGAGAGCAGCGCCAGCGAGTTGGTGAGGAAACCGCCCACTGCCTCCGCCACCATGATGGTCGCCGTCAGCCCCAGCGCGAACAGCAGCCGGCGGCGGTCCTTGCGCCGCTCCTCCGCCAGCCCCCCCTTGCGGGGACCGTGCGAGTGACCGTGCCCATGGCCGTGCGAGTGCCCATGGTGCGAGGGGTCATGCTCAGGGTCGTGGGAATGGCCGTGCCCTGCCCTGCCGTGTGTATGTGGGGGTGCGCTCACAGGGAACCAGGGTAAGCGATCAGCGCCTTCGTCGGACAGGTGCCGCTGGATTGATTTCGGACAACCCCGTAGATCCGTTGTCCTGATCCGCAACAGGCCGAGGGACGCGGGGATGGACTTCGAGAAGCATCAGAATCTGCACACCATTGTCATGTTGAGGGATGTCATCCGCAAGTGGTGGCAGGTGGAGCTGTCGTTCGCGGACCGCAACGGCGTGGTGCACGACTGGCAGCGCGGGGATTTCATCCCCCCGCCCAACGACTTCTGCCGCCACTCGCTGGGGGCTCGGGAGGGGATGCGGCGGTGTGCCCAGTCGGTGCGGGTGCTCCATGAGAAGTTCAAGGCCGCCAAGAACCTGCGCCGCTCGCTCTTCCACGACTGCCACCTGCGCCTGTCCATCGTGGGTGCGCCGCTCTACATCCGCAACGAGTACGAGGGCTTCCTCTTCGTGGAGGGCTTCGCCCGGCAGCCGCTCACGCCCGGCGACGGACACGTGCTCATGAGCAAGATGCGCGACATCGCGCCCGGGGCGCTGCCGGAGCTGGAGGGCGCGGCGGAGCGCGTGCCGGTGCTGGACGGCTCGGAGCTGAGCAAGCTGTCGGACCTGCTGGAGTTCGCGGTGACGGAGATCGCCAACCAGGAGGTGGAGCTCACGCGCAAGGAGGAGACCATCCAGTCCATGGCCTCCGAGCTGTCCAACCGCTACCGCTTCGAGAAGATCATCGGCCGCTCCGGGGCCATGAACGAAGTCTTCCGCCTGATGGAGAAGGTGGCCCACTCCGACTCCACCGTCCTCATCAACGGCGAGTCCGGCACGGGAAAGGAGCTGGTGGCGCGCGCCATCCACCACAACGGCCCGCGCAAGGACAAGCCGTTCGTCGTGCAGAACTGCTCCGCCTTCAACGACAACCTGCTGGAGAGCGCCCTCTTCGGCCACACCCGCGGCGCCTTCACCGGCGCGCTCAAGGACAAGAAGGGCCTCTTCGAGGTCGCGGACCAGGGCACCTTCTTCCTGGATGAGGTGGGCGACATGTCCCCTGCCCTCCAGGTGAAGTTGCTGCGCGTGCTCCAGGAGGGCACCTTCCTGCCCGTGGGCGGCACCCAGTCCCGCGAGGTCGACGTGCGCGTCATCGCCGCCACCCACAAGGACCTGGCCGAGCTGGTGAAGCGCGGCGAGTTCCGCGAGGACCTCTTCTACCGCATCAACGTCATCCGCCTGCAGCTGCCGCCCCTGCGCGAGCGCAAGGACGACCTGCCCGTCCTCATCGACCACTTCCTGCGCAAGCACCACCGCGAGGGCCAGCGCGCGCGGGGCCTCGCGCCGGAGGCCCTGGCCATCCTGGGCGCGTACGCGTGGCCCGGGAACATCCGCGAGCTGGAGAACGAAATCGAACGGCTCCTCGTGCTGGGAGGCGAGCTGGAGGTCATCCCCGCGGAGCTGCTCTCCAGCCGCATCCGCGACGCGGTCGTCCCCGGAGGCGGGCCGTTCATCGCCCCTCGCGCGCACGGCAAGCTGCATGAAGCGGTGGAGTCCCTGGAGAAGGAGATGATCCACCAGGGCCTGGTGCGCACCCGCTACAACAAGAGCCGGCTGTCGCGGGAGCTGGGCATCAGCCGCTCCAACCTCCTCCTGAAGATCTCCCGCTACGGGTTGGACAAGGGCATCCCCGAAGGCATGGACACGGACGAGGCAGAAGCGTGAGCGCACCCCAGGGACAGGCGGTCTCCTTCCGGCAGGACTCGCTGCGGGTCCCGGACGGCGCGGACCTCTACTACCAGGTGCGGGGCAGCGGGGCCCCGGGCATGGTGCTGTGCGACGGCCTGGGCTGCGACGGCTTCGCCTGGAAGTACCTCCTGCCCTACCTGGGCCGGCGCCACCGGGTGCTGCGCTGGCACTACCGGGGCCACGGCAAGAGCACCGTCCCCACCGACCGCACGCGCATTGGCATGGCGTATACCTGCGACGACCTGGCGCGGGTGATGGACGCGGCGGAGATGGACAAGGCCGTCCTCTTCGGCCACTCCATGGGCGTGCAGGTGGCGCTGGAGTTCCACCGCCGCTACGCGCGGCGCGTGGAGGGGCTGGTGCTGGTGTGCGGCAGCTACGGCATGCCGCTGGACACCTTCCACGACTCCACGCTGCTCAAGCGCATCTTCCCCACCCTGAGGTCCGCGGTGGAGCGCTTCCCCCGCCACGCCGCGCGCATCGTGCACGGGGCGCTCACCACGGAGCTGGTGGTGCAGCTGGCCATCCGCCTGGAGATGAACCCCGACCTCATCGCGCGCAACGACCTGGCCCCCTACTTCACCCACCTGGCGCGCATGGACCCCGTGGTGTTCGTCCGCACCCTGGACTCGCTGGCCAACCACACCGCCGAGGACCACCTGGAGCACGTGGACGTGCCCACCCTCGTCGTCGCCGGGGAGAAGGACCGCTTCACCCCCGGCTGGCTGTCCCGGAAGATGGCCGAGCGAATCCCGGCCTCCGAACTCCTGATGATTTCCGAGGGCACCCATACCGCCCCACTGGAAGTCCCGGGCCTCGTGGAGCTGCGGGTGGAGCGCTTCCTCAGGGAGCGGTTGGGCGTGGAGACGGCCCCGCCCGGCCCCCAGGCCGGGTAATGGCCGGTGGCAGGGGGGCTTGATTGTTTACCTGCTGGACACCCGCCTTCATTGCAGGTGGGAAGCCCCCGGCATATAAGCCCCGGCCTTCCGGGTTCCGGTGGGATTGAGATTCCCCGCTCCGGGCGTGTCTCCTCGCACCTTTTTCCGTCAGTTGGTCCGCATGATCTCTCGCGAAAACATCCGCAACGTCGCCATTGTCGCCCACGTCGACCACGGCAAGACCACCCTCGTCGACCACCTGCTCCGCCAGGCGGGAACCTTCCGCTCAAACGAGCACGTCGCTGAACGGGTGATGGACTCGAACGACCTCGAGCGCGAGAAGGGAATCACCATCCTCGCGAAGAACACCGCTGTCTCCTACAAGGGGAAGCAGATCAACATCATCGACACCCCGGGCCACGCCGACTTCGGTGGCGAGGTGGAGCGCGGTCTGCGCCTGGTCGATGGCGTCATCCTGCTGGTGGACGCGGCCGAAGGTCCCCTGCCCCAGACGCGCTTCGTGCTCAGCAAGGCGCTGGCCATGGGCCTGAAGACGGTGCTGGTCATCAACAAGATCGACCGCCAGGACGCCCGGGCCAAGGACGTGCTGGACCTCGTGTACTCGCTCTACATCGACCTGGGGGCGAACGAGGAGCAGCTGGAGATGCCGGTCCTCTACACCATCGCGCGCCAGGGCCAGGCCTCCACGTCGCTCGAGGTGCCGGGCAAGTCGCTGGAGCCGCTGTACGACGCCATCATCAACCACATCCCGCCCCCGCCCGCGCCGCCGGCCGAGCAGACGACGCTGCAGCTGCTCGTCGCCAACCTGGACTACGACGACTACGTGGGCCGCCTGGCGGTGGGCCGCGTGCAGGCGGGCCGCATCACCCCGAACATGCCCGTGTCCGTCGTCCGCGAGGGCGGCAAGGTGCAGCAGGGCAAGGTGGTGAAGCTGTTCGGCTTCTCCGGCCTGAAGCGCACGGAGATCCCGGACGCGGGCCCCGGGGAGATCGTCTCCATCGCGGGCATCGAAGAGATCTCCATCGGCGACACCATCGCGGACTTCGAGAAGCCCGTGGCGCTGCCGCGCATCACCGTGGACGAGCCCACGATGATGATGATCTTCAAGGTCAACGACGGGCCGCTGGCGGGCAAGGAGGGCAAGTACGTCACCTCCCGCAACCTGCGCGAGCGCCTGTACCGCGAGGCCTACCGCAACGTGGCCGTGCGCGTGGAGGACACCGCGACGCCGGACGCGTTCCGCGTGGTGGGCCGTGGCGAACTGGCGCTGGCGGTCATCATCGAGAACATGCGCCGCGAGGGCTACGAGCTCACCGCCTCCAACCCGGAGCCCATCACCAAGGTGGTGGACGGGCAGACGCACGAGCCCATGGAGCTGCTCTTCTGCGACGTGCCGGAGAACAGCGTGGGCGTCGTGACGGAGCGCCTGGGGCCCCGCAAGGGCCGTATGACGGACATGCAGCAGCTGGGCTCGGGCCGCACCCGCCTCCAGTTCCGCATCCCCGCGCGCGGCCTCATCGGGTTCCGCTCGGAGTTCCTCACCATCACCCGCGGTGAGGGCATCATGAGCAGCCAGTTCGACGGCTTCGAGCCGTGGTTCGGCCACATCCCGAAGCGCGCCAACGGCGCCATGGTCTCCGACCGCCTGGGCGACACGGTGCCCTACGCGCTCTTCAGCATCCAGGAGCGCGGCCAGCTCTTCATCGGCGCGGGCGTCACCGTGTACGAGGGCATGATCATCGGCGAGCACGCGCACCCGTCCGAGCTCAACGTCAACTGCTGCCGCGAGAAGAAGCTCACCAACATCCGCGCCGCGGGCCGCGACGAGAACGTCATCCTCGTGCCGCCCAAGGAGATGAGCCTGGAGAAGGCCCTGGAGTGGATCGCCGACGACGAGCTCGTCGAGGTGACGCCCAAGTCCGTGCGCATGCGCAAGAAGGCGCTGGCCGTGGGCGAGCGCTACCGCGCCGAGCGCGACCGCAAGCGCGAGGAGCGCGCCGAGGCGGAGTAGTCCCCGCCGCGCGAGCCTCCTGAAGCATCCAGGGGCCGTCACCTTCGCGGGTGGCGGCCCCTCTTTCGTGCCCCAGGCCTAGAAGCCGAAGCGGACGAGGCGCGCGCGGTACGGCGGGGAGTTGCTCCGGTACGCCTGGTCGTCCCAGCCCTTGAACTCCACGTCGTCCAGGAGCCGCTCCGTCTGGCCGTGGAGGGTGACGGCGTTGATCAGCGGCACGCTGACGGAGCCCACGTTGCGGTCCGCGAGCCGGTTCTCCGGATCCAGCGCCTCCTGCCACCCCTGGGAGCAGCTGTCGGTGAAGAAGCAGCCCCGGGCGCACGCGGCCCTCGAGTTGTATGAGCCGTGCTTGTTCACGGCCACGTAGACGCGCGGCGCGCCCCGGTACTCGCCCGCGTATTCGAGCTGCGCGTAGTCGTACCAGCCCGACGCGTCGCACACCGTCTCCAGGTGCGCGGTCAGGAAGGCCTGATCCAGGTACCAGCGGCCGTCGGCGTCGCAGTGCACGTCCAGCACCTGGAACTCGGAGTCCCCGTCGTGCGCGAAGACGTTGAAGACGCCCAGGCTGGGGATGCCATGGTCCTCGAAGTACGCGTCCAGGTAGAAGATGCGCAGCGCGTGCGACGCGGAGTCGAGCGGCCGCGCCGCGAAGTACGGCCGGCGCGCCACGCCCTTCTCCCCCCGGGCAATCCAGAGCGTAGGCATGAAGGCCGCGGCCACCTGGAGCTCGCACCCGTCGCTCACGCCGTCGTGGTCCTCGTCCGGCCCCTGGCCCCAACACGCCTCCGCGGACGGCAGGTCCGGGATGCCCTGCGCGAACACGGGGACGGACAGCAACGACAGCACCAGCACCCACACGCGAGCGTGGAAACAGAGAACGGGAGACATGTGCTTACCTGGAAAGAACTGCGAGAGTTCCTTTCAGGGTGAGCACACGGCCGACGGAGCTGAATCCGCCCGCCGGAGCGGGGCGCGTGTCCGCCGTCTATCGAAGCGGTAGTAGAAGCGCGCACGGGCGGCAGCGTCCGGCGCGGGAGGCGGTACGGCCGATGGAGTCGAACGCGGGCAAGCCTCGGGGCCTGTTGTACCCCCGTCCGGACTCCCGGCACTTCGAGCACGTGCGCGTCCTGCCCTCGGAGGATCTGCGCCCGTGGGTCGAGCACTTCTGGGCCGTGCGATGGGACCTGCGCGGGCAGCCGCCGGCGCTTCCGCAGACGCTGCCGCATCCCTCCGTGCACTGGGCCTTCCAGGACGGCACGTCGCGCGTGGGGGGCGTGAACCCGGGCCGCTTCTGCATCACGCTGGAGGGCCTGGGCGGCGTGTTCAGCATCAAGTTCCGCCCCGGTGGCTTCTTCCCCTTCGTGGGCACGCCCATGTCCGCCCTCACGCGGCGCACCGTCTCACCGGGCCCGCTGCTGGGCCCGGAGGCGCTGGCGTTGGAGGCGGCCATCCTCGCCACCGACGTCACGCGCGACGCGGACCGTGAGCGCATCGCCCTGGCGGAAGGCTTCCTGCGGGCTCGCAGGCCTCGGGCGGATCCGAACGTGGCGCTCGTGCAGGGGCTCGTCGCGCGCATCCTGGAGGACCGCGCCGTGACGAAGGTGGAGGACCTGCTCACGCCTGGAGGCCCCAGCCTGCGCACGCTCCAGCGGTTGTTCAGCCGCTACGTGGGCGTGAACCCCAAGTGGGTCATCCAGCGCTACCGCCTGCACGAGGCGGCGGAGCGGCTGTGCGAGTCACCACCCCCGGAGCTGGCCCGGCTGGCGCTGGAGCTGGGCTACTTCGACCAGGCCCACTTCATCCGCGACTTCCGGCGCATCGTGGGCCGCACGCCCGCCGGATACGCCCGGCAGGCGGCACGCTAGAATGTGTACTTCACGCGCGGGAACACCGCGAACGACATGATGTTGGGCCCGACGATGTAGCGGCCGAGCAGGTCCGCGCCCACGGAGAAGTGGTCGAGGGACGTCGCGTACTCGATGCCCACGCCCAGGCCGGCGTTGAAGGCGTTGATGGACTGGCCCGGATCCCCCTTGTCCGGATCCACCGGCCGCGGCTCCAACCGCGTGTAGCCCGCAACCACCTTGGGCGTCAGGTAGAAGCGGTGGGCCAGCGGCACGTGGTACGCGGCCGTGAGGTCGCCAAAGGCCACGGTGAAGTTGTCCGAGAGCGCGCAGACGTTGGAGTCCGGCAGGTAGCCCGCGAAGCAGTTCTGCGCGGAGGAGCCCAGGCCGAAGTGGGCCCCCAGCGAGATGCGCTCCGTCAGGTCATACCCGATGCCCAGCTGCAGGTACGACTGCGCGTTGGAGTAGGAGTTCGCGCCGCCCACCGTGAAGAAGACCCCGACGTCGGTCTCGGTGTAGAACCCCCGGCGCGGCTCGAACGGCACGCCCTCCGGTGGCGTGGCCCCCAGGGCCGGCGTCGCCAGCGCGAGCGCGGCCAACAGCAGCGACTTCCTCACGACTCCTCCCGTCACGTTGTCCTCCTGCCCCCCTCGCACTCCGGGAGGCAGTGGCTCGGACAGTAGTGATGCCCGGCACGAAACGGCAGCGGGGAAAAATGAAAATGGCGTGGACCGTTTCGTCCACGCCACTTGGGTCTTCCAGTCTACGAATCGCGTCCGGGCGCTACTCCGCGGCGTCCGCGCCCGAGGGCGAGAACAGCCACGGGTACGTCACGTTCACCACGCCGCCGCCCTTGGGCTCCGGGAACTTCCAGCGGCGGATGCGGGAGATCATGCACTGCTCCGCAGGAGTGCTGCCCAGCGTGGACTCGGACACGCTGGCGTCGGCCACCGCGCCCGCCGGGTCGATGGTGAAGGCCACCGCCACCTTGCCGGCCAGCGACGGGTTCTTGTTCAGCTCCGACTCGTAGCAGTACTTGATCTCGTTCTGGTGCCGCCGGATGACCTTGGCGATGACGTCCTTGTCCAGGCCGCCAATCACCGTCGTCTTGCCGGGGATGACCTTGGTGACGGACTTGCCGCGGCCGCCCAGGTCGATGCCGCCGGAGCCGCCCGTGCCCCGGCCGGTGCCCTGGGTGCCCAGGCCGCCAATGCCCAGCGCCGTGCCACCACCGCCGTTGCCCGTGCCGCGCGAGCCCAGGCCCCCCACGCCGTGCGCGTCACCCATGGCCGCGCCGCCCTTGAGGCCGCCCAGCGAGTTGTTGATGCCGGTGCCGATGCCGCCCGGACCGAACACGTCGGAAGCGCCGCCCTTCATGCCCTTGAGCGCGCCCAGGAGGCCCACCTTGCCCACCACCTGGCGGTCCTTCTCCTTCTTGGACTTGTCCACCACCGGGGTGCCCGGCTTGGAGGGCGCGGCCTCCTCCTGCTTCGCCTCCTGCTTGCCGAACTTGCCCTCCTCGTCCTTGGCCTTGGCCCCCTCCTCCACACCGGAGAGCTGGAGCTTCTTCGCCTCCACCTTCTTCTCCGGGGCGATGAGGAACTTGGCCACGCGCTGCTGGGACTCGAAGACGTCGTCCGCGGAGCGCGTCTCCGTGTGCGGCGTCAGCACCATGGCGGTGACGAACGCGGCGGCCGCGAGGATGCAGATGGCGGCGATCTTGAAGAAGCCGAAGTCGCGGTCCTGGAGCGACGTCGCCAGGATGGCCGGCGAGGGCTTCACGTAGCGCAGCACGAACGCCAGCGTGCCCAGCGACACCTCGGCCCGGTCATGCAGGCCCAGGGTGAAGAGCTGCTCCTGGTCCGGCCCGGCGCCCGTGAGCTGGCCCGCGGCGCGCAGCGCGTCCTTGGTGCGCACATCGCCGTTGTTGGTGACGAACACGCCGGAGCCCGCCGGAGCGCGCACCTCCAGCTTGTCGCCCTTGCTCACCGCGAGCACGTGGCTCTTGCCCACCTGCGGCGAGTACACGGTGAAGGTGTTCTTCGCGCCCTCGCCGATGGTGACCGGCGCGCCGTCCTTGAAGTGCCGGACCTCCAGCATCTGGTCGCCCCAGAGCATGGCCACCTGCAGCACCTTCGCCTCCGGCGTGGGCCGGGCGTCCAGGGGCAGGGGCTCCTGCAGGTGCGGCGGAGGCTGCGGCTTGCGGGCCGCGGCCACCTGGGGAGGCGTGGCCTTGCGCGCCTCCACTGGAGGCGGCGGAGGGCCGAACACCGGCGTGGACGTCACGTTCGTGGACACCTGGGTGCCCATCGCGCCCACCGGAGCGGAGCGCGGCGTGCTCACCGCGCCCATCACGTTGGCCGCGGGCGCGGCGCTCATCGCAGGCCGCGGAGGCGGGGCCTGCCGCATGTTGGGCGGCACCGGAGCCGCGTGCGTCGCCGAAGCCGGGGGCGCCGGGGGCGGCATCACCGGGCGCTGCTGGAACGCGCCGGGCTGCGCCACCGCCGCCGCCGGAGCCGCCGGCCGGGGCGCGTCACCGAAGAGCACCTCCACCCGCGAGGTGCCCACCGTGAGCACGTCCCCCGGCTTGAGCGCCGTGGGGATGATGAGCTTCTGCCCGGACACCTGGGTGCCACCTTCACTGCCCAGGTCGATGGCCGTCACGGAGCCATCGTTGTCCACCTTCAGCATCACGTGGAGGTTGGACACGCGCGGATCCTGAATCTTCACCGCCGCCTGGGCGCCCGACCCCACGATGACACTCTCCGCCTCCGAAACCGTCTCCTGGGTGGAGCCGTCCGGAGTGGTGATCCGAAGCGTCAATCCGTTTTTTTTCGCCGCCGCCATGAAGTTCTTCCTTCTTCCCTTCCCGTCCCGAAAACGTTCAACGCCACCTGTGCCGTCTAGAGATTGTCCGCGGACTTCTGAAGTTCCGGGTCGAAGTTCTCCCGGACCTTGATGAGGCTTTGGAAATCCGTCTTCTTGCGGTTGAGGACGTAGGAGCCTTCCGGCTTGGTGAGCTCGCCCTCCACCGCCACGTCCGTGAAATCAATCACCGTCTTCTTGCGGTACACGGTGCGATCCTCCTCCTGGATGATCTTCACCGAGTCCTTGCCGCTGTCCTGCGCCAGGGCGGGAGCCGCCACCCCCAGCCCGCCCACCATCACCATCGCTGCCAGCAGTCGTTTCATGTGATGTCTCCGCCAAGGCCCGCTTCAAGAATTCCAATGCAGGGCTCGCACCAACTCCAAGTCCCTGGATTCTAAGGGAGCCGCCCGGTCGCTTGCACCTGGGCGGCTGGAGGTGGGAAGAAAGTTCTCGTCCTTCCCGCCAGTACGACTGTTGTTTCTTCAGGGCGTTGGAGCAGGCGTCGGAGCCGTCTGTCCATTGTCAGACGCTTCGTTGGCGGGCGCCGCCTCAGGCGCGGCCGTGCCCTCGTCCGCCGGGGCCTCCTGCTCGGGCGCGTTGGGGTCCTGGGGCAGCTGGTTCATCACGGACGAACCCGCGCCTCCCGTGGCCTCCGCGTCCTTCTTGGGCTCGTCCTTCGCCTCCGCCGTGGCGGCCGGCGGCGGGTTCTTGAGCATGTTCTGCAGGCCGTTCACCTTGGCGGTGATGAGCTGCTTGTCCTGCTCGGAGGTGGAGGACAGCCCCTTGCAGCGGTCCAGGAACGCGATGGCCTTCTCGAAGCCCGCGCGGTCCGCGGCGTATGCCCAGCCCGCGCCGCACACCGCCTCCGGCTTGTCCGCGGCGCGCGCGAGCACCTTCTCGAACGCCTCGCCCGCGGCGACGCCCTTCTTCGGATCCAGGCCCTTCTGGCCGTCCAGCGCGTACGCCAGGTAGAGCTGGCCCTCCAGGCCGTCGGGCTCCAGGGCCAGGGCCTTGGTGAAGGCCCGCTCCGCGCCCGCGTAGTCGCGGTAGCTCAGCGCCAGGGCGCCCAGGTTGAGGTGGCCGGGCGCGAAGTTGTCATCCAGCGACACGGCCTTCTGGAACTGGGCGAGCGCGCGCGGACGGTCCTCCATCTTCAGGTAGATCATCCCCAGCGTGTTGGAGATGGCCGGGTCGTCCTGCGCCACCTTGCGCGCGTTGATGATCAGCAGCTCCGCCAGCCGGTACTGGCCCCGGTCGTACGCCACCAGCGCCAGCGTCTTGTACGCCTCCGGGTTGTCCTTGCTGCGAGCGAGCACGCGCCGGCCCGTGGCCTCCGCCTCGTCCAGCTTGCCGGCCAGGCGGTACGTCGCGGCCAGCGCGTTGAGCACCGGCTCGTCGTGCTCGTGGCCCGGCGTCTGGAGCGCCTTCGTGTAGAGCGAGATGGCCTCGTCCAGCTGGCCCTCGTGCCGGCGCATCAGCCCCAGGTTCATCACCGACGGCGTGTGCGCCGGATCCAACGCGAGCACCTGCTCGTACGCCGCGCGGGCATCCGCGGGGCGGCCCTGCTTCTCCGCGATGACGCCCAGGTTGAAGCGCGCGTTGAGCGCCTTGGGCTCCTGCGACACGACGTCCTCGAAGCCCTTGCGCGCGCCGTCCAGGTCCCCGGCCTCATAGGCCTTCAGGGCCTGCGCGAACCGGCCGTTGGCGTCGCCCTTCTCCACCGGAGCGGGAGGCGGCGCGGCGGGGACGGTGGCGGCGGGCTTCTCCACCGCGTTCATCGCGACGGGCGTGGGCCTGGGCCCCGTGGCGCAGGCCGTGGTGAAGGCGAAGGCGAAGGCCCCCGCCAGGAACATGCGCTTGGTGCGAAAGCCTTCCATCCCCGTCCCCTTCCACTGGCTGCTCATGGCGATGCTGTGGTTCGTCTTCACGGCTGAACCCCCTCGAGCGACGCGGTGGGCTCGGGCTTCGCGGCCTCCGTCCCTTCCGGCGTGGCTGCGGGCTTCGCGTTCTCCGCGGGCGCGGCTTCCGGCGCGGCGGCGGGCTGGGGCTCCGCGGAGGCGCTGGCGGGGCCGTTGAGGTCCTTCAGCACGCCCGAGGCGATGCGCGAATCACTGCTGCCCCGGTACGTCACCGGCCTCACCTGGGCGTAGACGCCCGGACGGAAGCGGTTGAGCTGGTCCTGCGCGGCCAGCGTCCACTCGCTGTAGATGCCCAGCTCGTAGGCCTTCTGGAGGCCCTTCTCCAGCGCCTCGCTGGACTTGTCCTCCAGGGGCAGCGCCAGGTTCTCCAGCTCGCCGCGGTACATGCTGAGCTGCTCGTCGTCCAGACCGGAGGGGTCCGGCGAGTCCAGGATGTTGCGCGCGAAGTCCGCGTACGCGAGGCCGATGCGCGTCAGCGCCGCGATGCCCCACTCGCCGGAGCCCGTGGCGAGCACCGCCGCGTACTCCTTCTCCACGCGCTGCATCTCACGCTGCTTGTTCGTCAGGTCGCGGCGGATGGTGGAGACGCGCGTGAACTTGATGTCCGAGAAGCGCTTCCACGTGGGCTCCAGCGCCAGGAAGCGCGCGTGGCCGTACGCGTTGAGCACCGCGGTGTCCTTGCGCACGTTCTCCGAGAGCCGGGTCCAGCCGCGCACCAGGTCGTCCTGTGCCTTCTCCTGGCCGCGCACGTCCCGCATCTTCTGGTACGCGAGCATCTCGTGGTACCGCGCCAGGTACGCCTGGCCCGCGGCGGTGCGCGAGTCGCGGCCGTAGTCCTCCACGAAGCGGTTGAAGGCGCGGGCCGCGTCGCCCCACTTCTTCTCCTTCTCCCACACCAGGCCGATGGAGAAGGCCACCTGGGGCACGTCCTTCCGGTCCCTGAAGCGCGCCAGGTAGCTGTTCCACGCGTTGACGGCCTTCTGGGACTCACCCAGGCCGTCGTACCAGACGCCCGCGTTGAAGAGCGCGTCCGCCACCCACTCGCCGGCGGCGTCCACCTGCGCCTTGCGCTCGGCGGCCTTCTGCGCGCGCTTGGAGTCCGCGTCCTCCGCGGCCCCCGGCGTGTCGTCCTTCTTCGCGACGGCGGTGGGCTTGGCCTTCGGCTCCTTGGTCTTCTTCGCCTGCGCCTCGCGGGCCTTCATCGCCGCGTCGTAGGCGGCCACGAAGGACTCGGACATGGCGGCGGCCTTCTTGAACTCGGCGACCTTCTCGTAGAGGCCGGACAGCGTGTAGCGCGTCTTCAGTTCGAAGTTGCTGTTCGGGTACTCCTTGAGGACGCGCTCACCGGCGGTGATGCCCTTGTCCACCTCACCGGCCTCCTGCGCGATGACCATCGCGTAGGTGAGCGCGCGGTCCGCGTTCTCCGACTTGGGGAACTCCGTCACGAAGCGGAGGAACTCCTCGGCGGCCTTGGCGGGGTTCTTCTCCTTCTTGTAGACGACCTCGTCCACGTACTTGTACTGGCTGCCCTCCACCACGCGGGCCACGCGCTGGGCGAAGTCCGAGCCGGGCTTGGACAGCTTCTTGTTATTCAGGAACTTGCGCGAGAGCGTGTTGAGCTCCTGCCACTCCTCGCGGCTCTCCAGCACGTACATGGTCAGGTCCGCGGCGTCGCGCGAGCGGCGCTCCTCCGGGAACTTGTCGATGATCTCCCCGAAGCGGCGGGCCGCGTCCACGAAGTGCGCGCGGTCGTAGAGGATGACCGCGGCCTGGTAGCGCAGGTCGATCTCATCCTGGTTGCCCGGATACAGGTTGTTGTACGTGTCGCACGCGGCGACCAGCCGGTCCTCGAACTTCGTGAGCGGCTGCTCGGCCTGGTCCTTGGCGTCGCGCTTCACCAGCTTCTGCTTGGCGACGTCGCCCTTGTCCTTCTTCTCGTCGACCTTCTGGCCGTCCTTCAGGTCGCTCTTGGAGAGCTGGCCGCGCTCGATCTTGACGAGCTTGTCGTAGGCGAGCACCGCGTTGTACGCGGCGGACTTGCGGTAGGACTCGTTGGAGACCTCCTTCGCGGAGTCGCGATCCGGAATCTTGAACGCCACCACGGCGTCGTACTCGGCGGCGGCGGCCTCCCACTCCTCCAGGGCCCAGAGGATTTCCGCGTAGAAGAAGCGGATGTTGAACGCGGAGTCCGCGACGAACTCCGGGTTGTCGCTGGAGGCGAACGCGTCCACGTACTGCTTGTAGATGTCACGCGCGAGCCGGTAGGTCTCCACCTGGCGCGTCTTCTGCGCCTCCTGGTGGTACTCCGTCACCATCACGCGCATGGCCTCTTCGGTGACGCTGAAGGCGTTGCGCAGCACGCCCGCGTTGCTCGCGTTGGCGGTCCACCACTCGCCACCCGGGCGGTAGAGGTCCACCATCCGCTTCATCTCCTTGCGGACCTGCTGGCGCTGGCGCAGGCCCTCGTACGCGCGCACCACCGCCTGCTGGTACTCCGGCGCGTTCGCGCCCATGGGCGCGTCGTCGATGAGCGTGCGGTACACCAGGATGGCGCTGTCGAAGTGGCCCGCGTCCACCAGGCCCGCGGCCGTCTTCGCGAGCAGCCGGCCCTGGCGCTTCGGCGGAGCCTTCTCCTTGAAGTAGGCCAGCGCTTCCTTCGGCTGATCCAACTGGACGTAGAAGACGGTGAGGTCGTTGAGGGCCTCCGTGCGCAGGTCGCCCAGCTCCGCGCCGTGCTGGCCCGCGTAGTCCACCACCTCGTGCAGCTTCTTCAGGCCCGCGTCCAGGTCGCCCGCGTTGTAGTCACACCAGGACAGCTTGTAGGTGGCGTAGGCGTAGATCTTGGGCACGCCGGAGTCGCGCGCCTTCTGGTAGTTCTCCTTCGCGGGCGCGAGCTTGTTGTTGTCGAAGTAGTGGTTGCCCAGCTGGATGTACGCGTCCGGGACGAACTGCGACTTCGGGAAGTCGCGGATCAGCTCCTCGTAGCGGGCCACCGCGTCCTGCTTGCGGTTGAGCTCGTAGAGGTTGTAGCCCAGGGAGAAGAGGACCTCGTCGCGGGCCGGGTAGTCCGGGTACTCGCTGAGGATGGCCTCGTAGATGCGCATCGTCTCCGCGCGGTAGTGCTCGGACTCGCGGTGGTCCTGCTCCGGCGGCGTGGCCTTCTCACCGCGCGCCACGGCGGCGTCGTAGGCCTTCTCCGCCGCGAGGAACTTCTCCATCTCCAGCTGGTAGAGGTACTTGGACTTCTCCCAGTAGAGCTCCGACAGGCGGTACTGCATCTCCGCCTTCTGCGTGGAGGTCTCCTGCAGCTTGGGGATGAGGCGCTTGAAGCCCTCGATGGCCTCGTCGCGCTTCTTGTCCGCGAGCGCGTTCTTCTGGGAGTCCGCGATGCGCGGCGTGTCCGCGAACTTGGCCGTGGCGGGCTTCACCCGCGCCGGGCCCTTGCGCATGTCCTGGGGCGCGACGCCGGGCGGCAGCTCTGCCTTCTTGGCCTCCTCCTTGTCCTTCTTGCTCGCGGCCTCGGCCTTCCTGGCCGCCGCCTTCGAGGAGGACTTCTTCGTCGCCACCTTGCGCGGCGGTGCCGTCTCCTCCGCCGCCTCCCCCACCCCACCGGCCGCGAGCGCGACGCCCACCGCCAGTGCACCGAACCGAAGAACCACCTTCATGCGAGCTCCTGGAGAACCGCGCCTCGCCTGTCTGGGAAAACTTCTGCCCATCTGGGAGGGACGACGGAAAGTAGACGCGGGTACCCAGATTGAGAAGTGGCCCGGAACGTGCCTTGTGCCCCGCCGTACGCGATCAGTCCGAGCCAACTTCCAGGACTCAACATCAAGTGAAGAGGCCCCATCCCCCGTGACAAACGCACGGTGGCGGGGCCTCTTGGGTGTTTCTCACGGGCGGCCGGGTGCGCCCGGCTCCTACTTGCCTACTTCTCCTGGCGAGCGGGGCAGCCCCGCTTGAGCGTGTACTGATAGTAGCCGATCTCGTCGATCCAGAACTCGCCCTGGAAGCGCCAGTAGTTCCACGCCGCGCCGGGCATCTTCGGGCGGTAGAGCGTCTGGCGGGACAGCAGCGCCTTCTGGTCCACGCCCTCGGAGAAGAGGTCCTTCTCATCCAGCGCCGTCTGCACGCGGATGATCTCCGCCTGGTCGGAGAAGGTGCGGAGGTTGTCCGCGGCCTCCTGGATGCGGTTCTTGGCGAGCGTGCCGCCCACCTGCAGCAGCGTGGTGCGGATGTCCTCCAGCGACGCCACCGTCTGCGCGGCGAACGGCGTCCCGCGCCACGGGCCCTCGCTGATGGCGCGCTTCTCCTGGTCCACGCGCGCCAGCGTCCGCATCACCTCACGGATGCGCTCGTTGTTGCGGATCCACAGGTACACCGCGCGCGGCAGGCGGCGGTTCTCGGAGGCCACCAGGTTGAACGCCTGGATGGGCGCCACGTCCTCGCCGGTGAAGGGCTCCAGCTGCCGGGCCATGGGGCCGTAGCGCTCGTCGAACGCGGCGAGCGTCGTCTTCACCTCGTCGTAGAGGCACGAGTAGTAATAGACGGTGGCCTTGAGGATCCACGACTCGGGCTGGAAGGCGCCCTCGAACTGCGGCGCGTGCAGCGCCTGGAGGCTGCCCAGCGCCCCGCCGAAGTCCTCGTTCTGGAAGCGGGCGAAGCCGTTCTCGAAGAGGGCCTGGTCCCAGAAGCGCGCGTAGCGGGGCACGCCTTCGTAGGCCTTCACCGCCTCCGCGTACTCGCCGCGGCGGTAGTGCACGCGGCCGAGGCCCAGGAGCGCCAGCTCACGCGTCTCCCGCAGCTCCACCTGAGGCTCCTTCGCGTTCAGCACGGCCTGGAACGCGGCGAGGGCCTCCTGGTCCAGCGTCTCCCCTTCGCCGGGACGGCCCGGGAAGCGCGGATCGGCGAGCACCGTGCCCAGCAGATAGCGGGCCTTCGCGTAGACGCGGCTGTCCGCGGGCACGGCCTCCAGCAGCGCGCGGGCCTCCTCGAAGCGCATGCGGCGCTGGCTGGCGGTGCCGACCAGGTAGTTGATGCGCGCGAGCACCTCCTTGGGCAGCGTGGCCCACTGGTCGCGCACTTCATCCGTGTAGGCCTGGTTGAGGATGCTGGGGATGAGGTTCTGCTCGTCCAGCCGCTGCTGCATGTCCACCAGCCCCTCGATGGCCTTGAGGTACGAGGGGTGCTTGGGGCCGGCGTTGACGATGGCCGCGTAGGAGATGAAGGCCGCGACGGGCAGGTCCTTCTTGGCGAGGGTCTGCGCCAGGTAGAACTCGGCCTTGCCCTTGAGGTCCGCGTCCTCCCCTTCCGCCAGCTTCGCGAAGAGGGGGGCCGCGGTGTCGAGCTGGCCCGCGTTGAAGGCGGACAGCGCGCGGTTGTAGGTGCCCACGTCCTGCTGGGCGAACGCGACGGCGGGCACGGCGAGGGGCCCGAGGACGACGAGGAGTCGGAGCAGTCGGGACATGGCTAGAAGAGCACCGAGAAGCCAGCGTAGAAGCTGACGTTGTTGAGGACGTCCGACGAGGGCTCGGCGACGAGGTCCCGCCCGAGGATGATGTCCTCGCGGTAGTTCTTCTTCGTCTTCGGGTCCACGCCGTCGAACTTGGACACCTGGCAGCTGCCGCTCAGGGTGAGGCCGCTGAAGGGCTCGTTGGCGGCGCGCGCGGCCTCCAGCGCTTCGAAGTCCGCCAGGTTGCAGCCGTCCACCTTGTCCACGCGCGCGGTGTAGATGAGGTCGCGCACCTCCAGGCGGAGGGCGTAGCTCTCGCCGAACTGCACGCGGAAGCCGCCGCCCACCTCCCCCAGGAACTTGTTGCCCGTGTCGCCGAAGCGCGCGGGCACCCGGAACGTCTGTCCATCCACCTCGTTGGACACCTCCGGGCGGATGAGGTGGCGCGTCTTGCCAATGCCCGCGCCGCCTGACAGCACCACGCTGAACTGCGCCAGCGAGTTGTTGAAGAAGGCGAACTTGCCGTAGAGCGGCGTGACCTCCACGCCCGCGGTCGCGCCCCACTGGAGCAGGAGCGACGACGCGGCCTGGGCCTGCTCGCGCACCTTGTCGATGAGCTCCAGGTTGAAGTCGCTCTCGTCGGAGTACCAGTTGTACTGGCCGCCCACCTGGAGGGCGAAGTTCTCCTGCAGGTGGTAGACGTAGTTCAGCGCGGTGCCCACGTGGTTGGTGAACTTGCCGTTCACCTGCACGGCGGCGGGATACAGCACCAGCTCGTGCTTGCCCTCGTCCGCGAAGCGCTTCTTCTGGACGATGTGGACGTTGACGTTCGGGTTGTAGAGCGGCGCGCCATTCACCAGCCGCTGCTGCTGCGCGTCCGTGGTGCGCGGCGCCTCCCCCGAGTCCAGGACCGGCGCGTCCGACGGCGCGGTGGCGGCCGGAGCCTGCGCACCGGTGGACTCCGGGGACGGGGTGGACGGCGTGCCGTCCGTGTCGTCGTCGTCCGGGGTGGCGGGCGCGGACGGTGTGGCCGGCGCGGCTTCAGGCTGGGACTGGGGCACCACGGGCGCTGCGCGCTGGGTGCGCTGGCGCTCCGGCGGTTCCGTGGGTGAAGGTGAGGCCGGCGCGGTCGCATCCGGCCCCGGAGCGGCCGGCGGCTGCGCCGGAGAGGCGCCTTGCGCGAACGCGAGGGCAGGCACCGCGGCAACGAGGAGCGCGATGGAACGGAAGGGTCGCATAGGAATGGGTCAGAAGGAGAAGGTGTAGCCGAGGTCGAACTGCACCAGGTGCGTGAGGCCCGGGCTGCTGGCGGGCTCACCGGTGGGCCGGCCAGCCTCCCAGTCGTCGCGCAGCAGGTTCACGCGGTAGCTGTCCCTGAAGATCCAGTCGCGCAGCTCCAGCCGCACGCCGTGCTGCTCGTTGATGAAGAAGCGGAAGCCCAGCGCGGCGGACACCACCGGCGCCACGCGCGACTCCTTCACCCAGAAGTTCTCCGTGGCGCTGCCCCGGTCATCCACGGACGTGCGGTTGTCACAGACGCCCGCGGCCCGGTCCACCACGCGGGTGCACTGGATGACGGACTGGCGCTTCAGGTTGGTGAGGCCGCCGCCCGCCCAGAGGTACGTCTGGAAGTGCACCGGGATGTCCGCGACGAGGCTGATCTTCCCGTAGATGGGCGCCCACCTGGCGCCGACGACGCCGTGCAGGCCCATCCGCCACATGTCCTCCAGCTCGTCCGTGACGCGCTTGTCCTCGCGGTCCAGGAAGGACTCGGAGATGGAGCGCGCCAGGCCCGTGTTGCGGCTGGCGGCGTAGCCCGCGCGTGCTTCCAGCGCGAAGGTGTCGAACAGGTTGTAGGCCAGGCCGACGTCGAAGAAGTAGTGCGCCGTCAGGTGCGTCTGCACGGGCAGACCCACGGACAGGGACAGCTCCGGATGGCCCGCGGGCTTGTAGAGCCGGTTGCGGACGACCGCCGTGTCCAGGACGCCGTCTTCCTGTGCGGCGGCGCCGAGCGCCGTCAGCGAGAGGCTCAGCGCGGCGAAGACGCGAAGCGTGCGTGCGTTCATATCTCCTGCCCGGCCCGGGGGTGGGCCGTTGGGTGATCCGGTCGCGTCCCGTCTCCTGCGACGGCGAGGCACCGGCGTGGGACAGCGATGTGAGCACGGCGCCCATCCACCGCAAGCGGATCCCAGCGGGAGTCGGTAAAGTTTTCGCCCTTTGGCGCCAGGGCGACCAGCACTCAACGTTTCCAGGCGGAGATGCGCCTCACGCCCGGAAACGACGAACGCCCCGCCCGGCCACCCGAAGGTGCCCGAAGCGAGGCGTCGAATGGGGCGTTGCGTGAAACGCCCCGGCGCTGAAGCGACCGCGAACTAGCGCGCGGCCTTGTGCTGCGCGCGCATGGCCACCTTGATGGAGGGGCGCACGATGACGATGCCGTCGTTGTGGCCGGGGACCGCGCCCTTCACGAGCACCAGGCCCTTCTCCACGTCCACGTCCACCACGGTCAGGTTCTGCGTGGTGACGCGCTCGACGCCGTAGTGACCCGGCATCTTCTTGTTGGGGTAGGTGCGGCCCGGCGTCTTACGCTGACCGATGGCGCCCGGGTGACGCTGATACTCGTGCGTACCGTGCGTCTTGGTCTGCGAGCCCTTGAAGCTCCAGCGGCGCATGACGCCGGAGAAGCCGCGGCCCTTGGTCACGCCGGTGACGTCCACCAGCTCGCCCTTGTTGAACATGTCCGCCTTGATGGCGTCGCCCACGTTGAAGCCGGCGGCCTCCTCGGCCGTGACGCGGAACTCACGCAGGTGGCGGCGGGGGGACGCGCTGGCCTTCTTGAAGAAGCCGAGCTGCGGCTTGTTCAGGACCTTCTCGCGAACCTCGCCGAAGCCCACGGTCACCGCGGAGTACTCATCCTTCTCCGGGGTGCGCTTGCCGACCACCAGACAGGTGTTGACGTCGATGACCGTCACCGGAACGAGGTTGCCCTCGTCGTTGAACACCTGGGTCATGCCGATCTTCTTGCCAATCAGACCCTTCACGTCGTCCTCACAGCGAGCGCCCGTGGCGCCGAAAGCCCAATGAAATCAATGAACTGGCCTACACGCGGTCCCGCGGCCGCCAGGAAGCGGCGCAAGATAGCAAACACGTCCCCTACGTCAAGCACCAAGGGTGGGCGTACCCCTCACTGCGCGACATCCAACCGCGGGTAGAAGGGGTTCAACTGCCCGTCCGCGATGCGCTGGGCATACACCTCTTCGCCGAGGAGGAACAGGGCCTGATCCAGATAATCTTCCGCGCCCTTGATCTCCTCCTCCTTGGCGGCGATGGCCTGGTCGAGTTCCGCCATGCGGGCGTCGTGCTGGAGCTTCTGCTCCGCGGCGGCGTCCTCCAGTTCGATCAGGCGCTTGTGCGCCAGGATGCCGGCCGCGCCGGGCTGCCCGGGGGTGGGCGTGAGGGCGGTGGCCAGCTGGGCCTCCCAGTCCTCCACCTCGCGCGCCAGGCGCATCTGGGCGATGCGGTTCTTCTTCAGGTTCTGCTTGGCGACGTCCAGCTTCACCGGATCCTGCGTGGTCATCTCCAGGTCCGCGAGCTTCTGCTCCAGCTTCTTCAGGCCCGCGATGGCGTAGCGCAGGTCGGCGCGGCGGGTGTCGAGCGTCTTGCGCATGCCCTTCACCTTGCCTTCCACCGCCGTCACGGCCTTCTGGAACCGGCTGGTGATCTCCTTCTGGGCGGCGCACTCGTCTTCGTGCTGCGCCAGGAAGTCCTGATAGGCCAGGTCCTCGTCATTCATTTCGGCTTCCAGCGCCGCCAGCTCGTCCCGGCGCGCCTCCAGCACCTCTTCGGCGCGGTAGACGCGTTCCATGGAACGGGGGCAGTTCGGCTTGCCGGGGAGGACGTCCCGGGCCTTGTCGCCGAGCTGGAAGATGAGGTCGTTGTAGCTCTCCTTCGCCATGGGCGGATTCATACGCCCAAGTCGCCAGGACTGTCACCGGCCGAGCGCACTCCCGCGCCCGGCTCCATCCCCTGGATTCAGGGATCCGCGGGCGCCGCGACGGCCTGGGACTCGCCCCGCCGCACGGCCGCCAGGGCGCCTTCCGCCAGGGCGAGCAGCTCCCGGGCGCGGTCCTGCTCCTCGGTCCGGTTGAGCTCGCACACCCAGGCCGAGGACAGGTCCGCGTGCTGGCGCGCCATCTCCGCGGTGGTCTCGTAGCGCGCGGCCGATGCGCGGGCGAAGGCCCCCTCGCGGCGCAGCTCCAGCACCGTGTCCGGATCCAGATCGATCTCCTCCGGGGGAACCGGCAGCGGCCCGCGCCCCAGCGCCGCCAGACGGGCCAGGAGCCGCGAGGCATGGGCACGGCAGAAGGCGGCCAGCACCATCAGGCGCGCCCGGACCCGCGCGTCACTCATGCGCTCCGCCAGCCCCGTCATGCGACGGGCCGACACCACCTCTGCTTCCCACGCGGCGGCCAGTGCGGCTGCCAGCCGGGTATGCCTCGCTCCCATCTGCGTCCCTCCCCCACCCTCGTGAGACGCAAGCTAGGAACGCTCTTGGGGCAATTCAACCGACCGCGCGAGCAACCATCCAATAAAGGCCCACCCCCGCGAGGCAGAGGGATGACAGGCGCACAACCTTCGAGTGCAGCCGGGGCCTGCGCTGGAGGATGCGCAGCACCGGAACGAGGAAGGCCACCACCGCCGCCTGCCCCACCTCCACACCCAGGTTGAAGCCCGCGAGCGCCGGCACCACGGACGTCCCCAACCCATAGCCGCCGAGCACGCTCGCGAAGCCCAGCCCGTGCACCAGGCCGAACAGGAAGGTGATCCCCGCGCGGTGCCCATGCCGGCGCAGGAGCAGGTTCTCCAGCGCCATGTAGAGGATGGACGCGGCGATGGCGGCCTCGGCCCACCGCGTGCCGCGCGCGCCCAGCGTCACCCAGCCCAGCGCGGTGCACGCGAGCGTCAGCGAGTGCGCCAGCGTGAAGGACGTCACCAACAAGAGGATCCGCCGGAACGTGCCGCCCACCAGCAGCACCGCCAGCAGGAACAGCAGGTGATCCGCGCCCCCGAGGATGTGGCGGATGCCCTCGCCCACCCAGCCGGCGAGGCCCTCCACCGCCGCGCCCCCGCCCTCCAGGCCGAGCGTGGGGTGCTCCCGGTCCGCGAAGTCCATGCCCGCGAAGCCCCCCTGCTCCGGCCCGCCCGCGCGGATCAGCCGGTAGCCCGGAGGCAGCGCGTCCAGCACGCCGAACGCCTGTTGGAGGGGGCCCGGCGGACAGGTGAACTCCGCCTGGAGCGCCACCGTGCCGCTCTCTTCGTTCCAGGCCGCGCTCGAGGACCGGAGCGCGCAGGGCACTCCGCCCGCGGTGAGCGGCGACCGGTTCCAGATCCGCGCCTCCACCTGTGGCCGCAGCGCCTGGAGCGCGGCGGAGGATAGCGCGGCTCCGTCATCCCAGGGGCCGGCGGGAAGTCCGGGCACGAGCAGCCCCAGCGCGTCCGGCGCCAACGTGAGCGTCTCCCGCACGCGCTCCGGGGACGCGTCCTCGCGGACGGCCCGCACGGAGAGCAGATCCGCGGCATGGGCATGGACGGCGGCCGGCCCCAGGAGGATCAGGGCCAGGAGCACCACCCGGACTGCGGGGAACGGCTTCATCGCGCGGCGGAGCCTGCCCTCCGCGCGCCCTGGCCGTCCACCCTGGAGGTGACCTGACCGCCGTGCTTCCTACTCGCGCACGAACTCCAGCTGCACCTGCTGCCGGCCGGACAGCCCGCCGTGGTGCGCGCCGCAGCGCGGGCAGATGAAGGGCTGATCCCAGTCCCACTGGGCCTGCACCTCCTCCCCGCAGCAGACCATGGGGAGGGGGCGCAGCATCTCCTCGTCCGGCGGCAGCGGCCGGGGCAGCGGCTCCGGCGCCACCGATACGAAGGTGGGCCGCGGGTTCTGGGACAGCGTGCGCTGCACGTACGCCAGCTGCTCGTACCTCACGTGGTTCGCCCACGCGCGCGCCATCTGCTCCACGTGCGCGGACTGCTCCGGCGTGAGCCACGCGTCCGGCAGCGCGCGGTGGCCGCAGTAGAGGCAGTGCCACGCGGGCAGCTCCTCCGCCGTGTACGCCTCGTGGAGGTTCTCGAAGGGGAAGTAGCCCGCGAGCAGCCGCTGGAGCATCCCCGCGTCGTGGCGGCTGGGCCGCGTCTTGAAGGAGCGCTGGCAGCGGGGACATTCGCGCCGCACGAAGCCCGCCTTGTCCCGCGGCAGCTCCAGCCACGCCATGTCCAGCTCCGGCAGGTTCACGCCAGCCCCCGCCGGCGCCCCAGCGACGCCACGGCCAGCACGAACGCGATGATCGAGAACACCAGCAGGAGGTGCACCCACTGCCCCTCCGTCGAACCAGTGATCAGCCCCATCACCCACAACACCAACAAGATGATGCCCATGGTCCAGTACACGCCACGCCTCCCGCCACACCGGGCCTCGAAAGTCAGACCGGGCGCAAGCTAGGGACGCGGGCGCACCGCGGCAACAGGTGGTGCTTTCTGCAGGGTCAGGTTGGGAAACAAACTTCCCAGGCCGGGCATTTTTTCCGGATGCCCCGGGCGGCGCCGGCCCCATTTCGGCCCCTCTCTTAAGGATCCGTGAGCCATCCAGCGCACGCAACGTCCGCTGGCACGTTGCCTGCTTAGCCGCTGGGTGTGGGCGAGTCAGCAGGCGCGGTCAGTTGGGGCGCCAGGGGAGGGCGAGATGCGGGGCTGGACGGTGGCGATGGCGGCGGCGGCGATGCTGGTGGGGACCAACTCGGTGGCTTTCCCGGTGCAGGTGCCTGTGGGCGCGCAGGGGGAGGCGCCGGACGTCGCGGCCCTGAGGGCGCAGCTGGCGGAGAAGGACGCGCAGCTCAAGGCGGCCCTGGCCCGGCTGCAGCAGTACGAGGATGAAGCGGACTACCTCCGCGCGGAGCAGATGGGCGTGGCCGAGGCCGTGCGCGCCTCCGGGCTCCCGGACCGGCAGCAGCGCCGGCTGGCGGTGTCCATCGTCCGCGAGGCGGAGCGCAACAACCTGGATCCGCTGCTGGTGGTGGCGCTGATCCGCTGCGAGTCCTCCTTCAACAACTACGCGGTGTCCGGCGTGGGCGCCATGGGCCTCATGCAGGTGATGCCCGACACGGGCAAGTACCTGGCGGAGAAGTCCGGCTACAAGCTGGGCCGCCACACCAACCTCTTCGACTTCGAAACCAACGTGAACCTGGGCACGGCCTACCTGGCGGACCTCATCAGCCGCTTCGGCTCCGTGGAGGGCGCGCTCGTCGCCTACAACGCGGGCCCCTCGCTGGCGAAGCGCATCCTGGCCAAGAAGGAGAACCGGGTGAAGTTCATGGCCGGCTACCCCGCCAAGGTCGTGAAGGAGTTCCGCAAGCTGAAGGCCCAGCAGGAGCGCGCCATCAGCCTGCGTGCCGAGCAGGCAACAACCGACCGCAAGGGTTGACCGCTGCGTGACATGCGCTCCGCCCGGTCGCCAACACTCCAACCGAAGTTGCAGGCCCGCCACTGACGTGATCGCTCGTGAAGGTGCACTGTGCTGCTCCGGCTGTGCACCCCCACCCGGGCGTGGGAACCCGGGCTACCCCTGTGGCCCGGCACCGTGACGCAGCCGCCATTTCATCATCGCAGGTTGCACACAGGTGCATACCTCAGCGGGAGCGCGTGACATGACGGGGCTTCGGATTCATCGGGAGGAGGAGGCGGCGGGTCGGATCACCTTGCGCCTGGAAGGAACGCTGGACGGCCGTACGGCGCAGGAGCTGAGCAGCTCGCTGAAAGCGCTGGGGCAGAGCGAGGTCGTCCTGGACTTCGCGCACCTGCGTGAGTTCAAGGACAGCGCGGTGGGCATCCTGACCCACGGCCTGAAGGACAGCGCCGTGCAGCTGCGCGGGCTGGCCACGCACCACGAGCGGATGTTCCGCTACTTCGGCGTGCTGTCCGCGCCGACGACGCACCGGCCCTACTACACGCCCGAGGACATCCTGTCCGTCTGAGTCCCCCCCCGGAGTTCCTCCGGGTCGCGTGCATCCCCGGACAGAAGCGCCCGCGCCTCCATGGCAGGCGGGCATCCGGCGTGGAACACGCGCGGCCTGGAGGGGTGCCGGCGGGCGTTCGCCTGGGCTAGAGTGCGCGCCCAGATGACCCAGCCCGCCCGCGTCCTCGGTCCAGTTCCCTCCCCTGCTTCCGCGCGCGCGGTGATGGAGCGGCTCGCCGCCCAGCTGGGCCGTGCCGTGCAGGGCAAGCCGGAGGAGGTCCGCCGCGTCGTCACCTGCGTGGTGGCGGGCGGGCACCTGCTTCTGGAGGACATGCCCGGCGTGGGCAAGACGACGCTGGCGGAGGCGCTGGCCCGCGCGTGCGCCCTGTCCTTCTCCCGCATCCAGTTCACCGCGGACCTGCTGCCGGCGGACATCCTGGGCGCGCAGGTGTTCCACGCACAGACGGCCACCTTCTCCTTCCGGCCCGGGCCGCTGTTCCGGCAGCTGGTGCTGGCGGACGAGCTCAACCGCGCGCCCCCGCGCACCCAGTCCGCGCTCCTGGAGGGCATGGCCCAGGGCCAGGTGTCGCTGGACGGGCAGACGCACGCGCTGCCCTCGCCCTTCACGGTGGTGGCCACCCAGAACCCGGTGGACTTCTCCGGCACGTATCCCCTGCCGGACTCGCAGCTGGACCGCTTCCTCGTGCGCCTGTCGCTGGGCCACCCGGCGCCGGACGTGGAGGCGCACCTGCTCACCACGCGCGGCGCGGCGTCCCCACTGCCCTCCGTGGAGGCGGTGACGGGGCCGGAGGAGCTGGCGTCGCTGCGCGAGTTCGCCCAGGACGTGAGGCTGGACGCGGCGGTGGCGGACTACGTGGTGCGGCTGGCGCGGGCCACGCGCGAGCACGGCGACCTGGAGCGCGGCGCGTCCACCCGCGCGGTGCTGGCGCTGGGGTCCGCGGCCCGGGCCCAGGCCCTGTGGGAGGGGCGCGACTTCGTCACCCCCGGCGACGTGCGCGCCATGCTGGTGCCCTGCTGGGCGCACCGCGTGCTGTTGCGCAGCGCCGTGCAGGGCGTGTCCGCGCGGGACGAGGCGGCGCACCTGGTGGAGGAGATTGCCCGCAAGGTGGCGGCGCCCCGGTGAGGCCCCCCGCCCGCCCTTCCTTCAAGGCGCGGCTGCGCGCCTTCTTCCGTCCGCCGCGCACGCTGTCCGTGACGAAGACGGGCCGCACGTACCTGGTGGTCACGTTCGGCGTGGGGTTGGGCGCGCTCAACACCGGCAACAACCTGCTCTACCTGCTGTTGGGCCTGCTCCTGAGCATGGTGGTGGTGTCCGGCGTGCTGTCGGAGCGCTGCCTGCGCGACCTGACGGTGCGCAGGGTGGGCGCGGACGCGGCCTTCGCTCGCGAGCCCTTCGCGTACCGCTGGGCGGTGTCGCGCAAGACGGGCCATGGCTTCGCGCTGACGTTCTCCGAGGACCTCTCCCCCCTCACCGGCACCGGGAAGCTGGGCCACCTGCCCGCCGGAAGGGAGCACATCGTCCGGGCGGACCTGGCCGCGCCGCACCGGGGCCCCCTGCGCCTGTCCGGCGTGCGCGTCACCACCACGTGGCCCCTGGGCCTCTTCGCCAAGACGCGGGTGTTCCCGCTGGACGGGATGCTGCTCGTGTATCCGCGCCGGGGCTACGCCTGCAATGAGCCGGGGCCCGCGGAGAGGGGCCCGCGCGGCGAGGCGGGCAGCCCGCGCCACCTGGATGGCACCGGCGACGTGGCGGGCCTGCGCGAGCTGGGCGTGAACGAGGACGCGCGCCGCGTCCACTGGCTCAAGAGCGCCGCGGCGGGCCGCCTCTTGAAGGTGGAGCGCGAGCGCGAGGAGCGCCGCGTGTGGAAGCTCGCGCTGGAGTCGGGCCTCACGGGCGACGCGCTGGAGCGCCGCTGCGAGGAGCTCGCCGCCCAGGCGCACCAGCTGCTGGACGGGGGCAATGAGGTCGGCCTCCAGCTGCCGGAGCGCGCGCTGCGGCCCTCGGCGGGCGCGTCCCAGGAGCGGCGCATCCTCCAGGCGCTCGCGTGGGTGGGCTTCGAGGACGCGGACGTCGGGGCGGAGCGGGAGGCGGCGTGAGGCATCCCCTGCGGCTGCGGCTCCTCCTGCGCGACCTGGCGGCGGGCTCCGCCTTCGGCGCGATGGCCGTGTCCGGGCAGCTCCCCTTGTGGGCGCTGGGCGTCTTCTTCACGGCGCTGGTGCTGGCGCTGTTCAACGTGCGGCTCGTCGCGCGCCACTCGCGCCTGTCCGCGCTGGGGCTCCTGGTGGCGGCGGTGCTCCTGGGGCTCCAGCTGACGTCCGGGGCGATGAACGCGGTGGTGGCCGCGTGCTCCTTCGCGGGCCTCATCGCCGCGCAGCGCATGCTGTCCACGCCGGACGCCGCGGCCGAGGGCCAGACGCACCTGACGGGCCTGTTGATGGTGGCCGGTGGCGCGGCGCTGTCGGGCGACATGACGTACGCGCTGTGCCTCATCGCCTTCGGGGTGCTGGCCAGCCTGGCCCTGGCGCTGGGCGTGGTGGAGGCGGCGGTGCCGGACGGCGAGCCCGTGCCGGTGCGCGCCGTCATGCGGCCGCTGTCCGCGGGCCTGGCGTTCGCGGTGACAGGCGCGGTGGCCTTCTTCGTCCTCTTCCCGCGCCTCAACTGGGCCATGGTGGGGCCGCGCTCGGCGCCGGGCCTGGGCGCGGTGAGCAGCGCGGGCTACTCGAACACCGTGCGGCTGGGCGGCGCGGGCACCATCAAGGGCAACCCGCGCGTGGTGCTGCGCGCCCTGCTCACGCCCGACCCGGGCACGGACGCGCTGGACGCCTACTGGGTGGGCCGCACCTATGACACCTTCGACGGCCTGGAGTGGTCCAACGTCGTGGGCGCGCAGCAGACCGAGCGGCAGATCACCCTGCGCCCCGCCAGCGACACGCTGCTGCACCAGCGCATCGAGCTGCTGCCCGCGTACGGCGCCCGCACGCTGATTGCCCTGGAGACGCCCTCGCGGCTGGGCAACGCCATGGCGCACACGCCCACCGGCACCCGGACCAGCCCCGTGCAGCTGCAGGGCGGGGGCGAGGTGCGCTTCACCGTCACAGCGCCCTCGTACACCTACGAGGCCTACAGCCTGCCTCCGGACGCCAGGGCGGGCCTGTCCTCCGCCCTGCTCGAGGCGGAAAAGGATCAGCTCCTGGCGCTGCCTACCCGCCTGGATCCGCGCTTGGCCCAGCTCGCGGCGCGCGTGCTCCAGGGAGAGAAGGAACCCTTGGCCGCGGCGCGCAGGCTCGCCAGCTTCCTGCAGCGGGACTACGCATACACGCTGGACCAGGAAGGCACGTCGGCGGATCCGCTGTCCGACTTCCTCTTCGTGCGCAAGGCGGGCCACTGCGAGCACTTCGCCACCGCGCTCACGCTGATGCTGCGCACGCAGGGCATTGGCGCGCGGCTCGCCACGGGCTTCTTTGGCGGCACGCGCGTGGATGGCGGCTACCTGGTGCGTGCGGGTGACGCGCACGCCTGGACGCATGTGCTGGTGCCGGGGCGCGGCTTCGTCACGGTGGACGCGACGCCGCCGTCCCACCGCTCGAGCCAGGGCCCCGTGCTCCTGGAGAAGCTGCTCGCCATCTACGAAGCGGTGGAGGCGCGCTGGCGCAACTCCGTCGTCGACTACTCCTTCCGCGACCAGTTCGAGCTCGCGAGCGCCCTCGTCCGCCCGCCCCGCCCGCCTCCCGGTGCCCGCGAGAGCGCCGCCCCGAGCCGCCTGCCTCCGCCGCGCGCGTGGGCGACGGCCGCCGTCATCGCCTTCCTCGTCTGGCGCGTGGGCCGCCTTGCCTCGCGGTGGACGGGCCGCGCTCCGGTGCTGGAGGCCACGCGCTTCCTCGACCGGGTGGACGCGGCGCTCCAGAAGGCCCACGTGCCGCGCTTCGAGCACGAGACGCTGGAGGACCTCACGACGCGCCTGGCGCGTGAAGGCCACCCGCTGGCGCTGGCGCTCACGCCCCTCACCCGCCGCTACCTGGAGGCCCGCTTTGGCGGCCGGGCCCTGCGCGAGGGAGAGGCCGAGCACCTGCTCGCCACCTTGCGCCGCGCGCTGGACGCGGAAGCCGAGCGCCGCGCCGCGAAGCCTGCCAGCCAGACGAGCCCTACTGCCCGCGCATCCTGAGCGGAAGAGAAGTGCCCTCCAGAAGGAAGCGGGCTTCCGTCGACGGTCGCCCGCCCTCCCCAGGGACGCCCGGCCGAGGTGGAGAAATGTCGCCACCGTCGCCCCGCGTCGTCATTAAGCGTTTCAGCGAACTTCCATTCGCGAGCGCCCTGACGACGTGCGCTCGGGGGCCGTGCGCCGTGCATTTTCTCCCCTCGTAGACCCGCGGATTTCCTATCGGCCACGCGTAACGGTTACAGGCCGTTGCCAGAGGACACCCACCTGCGTCCTCCAACCCCTCGGAGACACACGCGAATACATCCAACCCTGGTTGGCATCCCGGTTGCTCAGGGCAGACACGTCAAGTTGTGGGACTTGAACCCAGGGCACCTTTCAAGCGCCTCCGCCCCGGCGGGAGGCCCGATTCGGAGAATTCATCCATGCAGGCTTCGACCGAGCAGTCGTCCAACTCCGGCTCTCTCGCAATGTACCTCTCGGAGATCAACCAGTACTCGCTCCTGAAGGTGGAGGAGGAGCAGGAGCTGGCGCGCCGGTTCATCAAGGGAGACCTGGCGGCCGGCCACCGGCTGGTGACGAGCAACCTGCGCTTCGTGGTGAAGGTCTCCTACGAGTACCGCTCCTACGGCATCAAGATGTCGGACCTCATCCAGGAGGGGAATATCGGCCTGATGAAGGCGGTCCAGAAGTTCGACCCGGACAAGGGCATCCGCCTCATCTCCTACGCGGTGTGGTGGATCCGCGCGTACATCCAGAACTACATCCTGAAGAGCTGGTCGCTGGTGAAGCTCGGGACCACGCAGGCGCAGCGCAAGCTGTTCTTCAGTCTGGCGCGCACCCGCCGCGAGCTGGAGAAGCTGGGCAGCGGCGAGGCCGTGGTGAACGTGGATGAAATCGCCCGCAAGCTCCACGTGAAGCCGGGGGAAGTCCGGGAGATGGAGCAGCGCATGGGCGGCCGGGACCTGTCCCTGGACGCGCCCATGGGCGAGGACGGCGGCAACAGCCACGTGGACTTCGTGGTGAGCGCCGCGGCGCCCCAGGACGACGAGTTCGCGGACAAGGAGGAGGCGGGCCTCATCAACAACCGCGTCCGCACCGCCCTCATGCGCCTGGATCCGCGCGAGCGCTTCATCATCGAGCAGCGCGTGATGAACGAGCGGCCCATGACGCTCAAGGAGCTGGGCGAGCATTTCGGCTTCTCCCGTGAGCGCGCGCGTCAGCTGGAAATCCGGGCCAAGGACAAGCTCAAGTCGGAGCTGGCCGCCCTGATGGCGGAGGTGGATCCGGAGACCCTGGCCGCCCAGGGCTGAGGGGCTGTTTTCGCACGGCGGCGGAGACCCTGCTACAACGGGCCCCCTGATTCTCTGTCAGGAGTGCCTGCTTGTCCCATGGTTCCCCGCCGGTCGTCGACGATCGCGTTCCTCTCGCGGAGGCGCATGGCGCCCCGCACAAACCCTATGTGCCCCCCGAGCAGTCCCCCGCGGAGCTGACCCTCCGCGGCCTGGTGCTCGGGTCGGTGCTGGGCATCGTGTTCGCGGCGTCGTCCGTGTACCTGGCCATCAAGGTCGGACTCACGGTGTCGGCGTCCATCCCGGTGGCGGTGCTCTCCATCGCCATCTTCCGGGCCCTGGGGCGCTCCAGCATCCTGGAGAACACCATCGTCCAGACGACGGGCTCCGCGGGTGAGTCGCTCGCCTTCGGCGTGGCGGCCGCGCTGCCCGCGCTGCTCATCCTGGGCTACGACATCAGCCTCACGCACGCGTTCCTCACCGCCGCGCTGGGCGGCGTGCTGGGCGTGCTGATGATGATTCCGCTGCGCCAGGGCCTCATCGTCCAGGAGCACGGCAAGCTCACCTACCCGGAGGGCACCGCCAGCGCGGACGTGCTCATCGTCGGCGAGCAGGGCGGCACCAACGCGCGCACGGTCATCCTGGGCTTCATCATTGGCGGCGTCTACAAGTTCGCCTACTCCGGGATGAAGCTCTTCAAGGAGGCCATCAGCGCGCCCATCAAGGGGCTCAAGGCCGCGGTGTTCTCCACGGAGGTGTCCCCGGAGCTGCTCGGCGTGGGCTACATCATCGGGCCTCGCGTGGCGGGCATCACCTTCGCGGGCGGCGTGCTCAGCTACCTCATCCTCATCCCGATGATCTCGTTCTTCGGCAGCGGCATGGAGACGCCGCTGCTGGTGCACAACGGGATGCTCATCAAGGACATGTCGCCGGATCAGATCCGCAACGCGTACGTGCTCTACATCGGCGCGGGCGCGGTGGCGACGGGCGGCCTCATCAGCCTCATCCGCTCCATGCCCACCATCGTGGGCGCCTTCAAGCGCAGCGTGGAGACGCTGCGCCAGTCGCGCACGCAGGGGCCCCTGCCCACGGTGCTGCGCACGGATCAGGACCTTCCCATCACGGTGGTGCTGGTGGGCAGCGCGCTGCTCATCCTGGCCATCTGGCTGGCGCCGCCGCTGCACGTGAACTTCATCTCCGCCATCCTCATCGTCATCTTCGGCTTCTTCTTCGTGACGGTGAGCGCGCGCATCACGGGTGAGATCGGCTCCTCGTCCAACCCCATCTCCGGCATGGTGGTGGCCACGCTGCTCGTCACCTGCCTCGTGTACCTGCTGTTCGGCTGGACGTCGTCGCCGGACCGCTTCATGGCGCTCACCACGGCGGCCATCGTGGGCATCGCGGCGTCCAACGGCGGTACCACCGCGCAGGACTTGAAGACGGCGTTCCTCGTGGGCGGCACGCCCAAGAAGCAGCAGATCGCCCTCTTCGTGGGCGTGCTGACCAGCGCCATGTTCATCGGCCTGGTGCTGGTGCTGCTCAACCAGGGCGCCACCGCGGTCATCCCGGAGACGCACCCGAACGTGCAGGTGACGGAGCTGACGCAGGAGACGCGCACCCAGCACACGTACCGCTGGGCGGTGTCCCAGGAAGAGCTCACCCAGCGCGGCATGACGCCCGAAAAGCTCAAGCGCTCGCTGTGGGCGGAGCGCCTGGACGTGGTGCCGGCGGACGGCGCGCTGGAGCTGCGCAGCTGGCGCCCGGTGCCGGCCACGGAGCTGGCCAACCTCACGCTGTCGCCGGCCACCGGCCCGTCGCTGAAGCTGTCGGACGCGGGGGCCGTCACCGCCGGTCCGGACCGCATCTACAAGGAAGGCTTCGTGCGCGGCGCGGACACGCCCGTGCCCGCCGGCCGCTACCTGGTGGATGACCAGGGCACCATCCAGTACGTGGTGGACCCGGGCATCGGCGGCCGCATCAGCGAGTACGAGGGCCAGACGCTCACCCGCTACTCCGCGCCCAAGGCGCAGCTGTTCGCGCTGATCATCGACGGCATCCTCACGCAGCGGCTGCCGTGGGACCTGGTGCTGCTGGGCGTCTTCATCGCGCTGATGCTGGAGCTGTGCGGCGTGTCCGCGTTGCCCTTCGCGGTGGGCGTGTACCTGCCCATCAGCAGCACCGCCCCCATCTTCGTGGGCGGCATGGTGCGCCACTTCGTGGACAAGCTGCGCGGCGGCACCGCGGCGGAGTCCGAGTTCTCCCCCGGCACGCTGATGTCCTCCGGCTACATCGCGGGCGGCTCCATCGCGGGCGTGCTCATCGCGTTCCTGGAAATCGCCAGCGACGGCGCCTGGACGCGCGCCATCAACCTGCCCGCCCTCTTCGGGCACGAGGGTGGGATTGGCGCGTTCCTCAACGCCGTGGGCGAGAGCGAGCTGGCGCACCCGACGTGGTCCAACGTCTGGGGCCTGGCGTTCTTCGCCGTCCTCACCGCGGTCCTCTTCCGCTCGGCCCTGAAGGGCAAGAGCGGCGCGGAGGCCCCGCCGCCGTCACCCTGACGGCGCGTTAAAGCCCGGGCACCGACGGCGGCACCTCCGTTTCGCCGCCGTCGGAAGCCTCCGGCCCCTTCGCACAGACGTACTCCGCGCGCAGCGGCGCCACGATGCCGAAGGTGAAGGCGTAGACGAACGGGCTCCACCACGGCCAGTACACGTCCACCCGCGACAGGCCATGCCGGCACTCCGCCGCGGCCACGTTGGACGTCGTCAGCCCCTCCACCAGGCTCACGCCCATCCGGGACACCGGCGCGCCGTCGCGCGGCGCCGGGCTGCGCACGCTCATGCGAAAGCACCCCGTGAGGGACGCCAGGATCAGGGCGGACGCGGCCAGTCGCTTCATGGACGGGGGTCTCCGGACGGAAGGGGAACCTTGCCTAACACACCGGGGCTTCACCGCCAGTCCGCCCGGTGTTGCGCAGGTGTCACGCCAACCCCTTGGATTCTGGGCGCTTCTCGAATTGGGAGCGGAACCTGGACAGGAGTACACTCAGGCTCCCCCCATCGGGGCCTTCCGCCCCATCCGGATTCTTCAGGTTTCATGGCACAGCCCCAGAAAGTCACGGACGCGAGCGCGGAGGCGGAGCAGTCACCGGAGGTCCGCGAGAAGGTGGAGCTGGCGAAGACGTTCGCCTTCCACCTGCTCAAGGGCATCAAGCAGATTGGCATGTACCGCCACAACGAGGCGCGCTTCCCGGAGTTCCTCTCCAAGGCGCTGGAGGCCATCTCCGCGTACACGGAGAAGTTCGGGCCGCTCTCGCTGAAGGTGGAGCAGCAGAACTTCATGCTGCACGGCGAGCCGCTCTTCTCCGAGGAGTCGCCGCTGCCCTACAAGTTCTTCCGCGACGGCATCCGCCAGCTCATCTTCCGGCCGGGGCTGCCGCTGGAGGAGCTCGTCACCCTCACGCTCATCGCGCTATCGGAGCCGGAGCGCGGCGCGGACGACGTGCTCGCGCAGCTGTGGCGCGCGGGCATGCAGCAGGTGGAGTACGTGGTGGTGGAAGGCTTCTCCATGGAGGGAGCCAACGAGGACGAGGTCCAGGTCGAGGTGGACAAGGTGGTGGGCTACCTCTACTCGCGCCTCCAGACGAACTCGGATGACTTCCTGCGCTTCGCGCGCGTGTCCGCGGAGGACCTGGACGCGAAGCTGGACGGGGTGGAGCAGATCCGCGGCCTCGTCGTGGGCGGCCGGCACGCCACGGACGACCTGAAGGCCCGCATCCAGCGCGAAATCACGGAGGAGGAGAACGCGCGCCTCTTCCCCAAGCTGGTGGGCGCGGTGTTCCAGGTGGTGGAGGGCGGCGTGGATGACGCGGCCCTCCTGGAGGAGATCTTCCTCCAGCTGCTGGACATGCTGCTGCTCCAGGACGACTTCGCCACGGTGAATCAGATCGTCCTCAAGCTGCGCGCGCTCTCCCAGCGCGAGGGCGGCGAGGACCTGGGGCGCCTGCTCAACAACTTCCTCCTCAAGATGGGCGAGGAGCAGCGCCTGACGCGGCTGGGCGAGTCGCTCAAGACGACGCGCAGCAAGCAGCCGCAGGACGTGACGCGCTACCTGCAGGCGCTGGGCTCGGACTCCGTGCTGCCGCTGCTCAGCGTGCTGGAGACCATCGAGCTGCCGGAGAACCGCGCGCTCCTGGGCGACGTGCTGGCCACGTTCGCGCGCGACATCCCGGACCCCTTCGTCGCGCGCCTGTTGTCGGACCGGCCGCAGACGGTGCGCGACATGGTCTACATCCTGGAGAAGAGCAACCACCCGGAGCGGGTGAAGATGTTCGGCCAGGTGATGAAGAGCCCCAACCTGGTGGTGAAGCTGGAGGTCATGCAGATCATCGGGAGGGGGCGCACGGCGGAGGCCCGGCGCATCATCCACGAGGCGCTCACCGACTCCGTCTCCCAGGTGCGCATGCTGGCCGCGAAGCTGTTGCCGGAGTTCGACCGCGAGCGGGCCTTCACGGACCTGGTGCGCGTGGTGCGCGACGCCAGCTGGGACAAGAAGACGTCCGACGAGAAGGCCGCGGTCTACGCGGCCATCGGGGCCACCAACCTGCCCGCCGCGCTCTCCATGATGCAGCAGTCGCTGGCGGTGAAGCCGTCGCTGCTCAACAAGCGGCGGGTGATGGAGGACAAGCTGCTGGCCATCACCGGCCTGGGCGGCGCCAGCTCCATCCAGTCCTACAAGATGTTGCAGGCCGTGGTGGAGGACAAGACGCAGCCCCTGGAGGTCCTCACCGCGGCGCGCAAGGCGATGTACCAGACGCGCAAGGCCCTGTTCGGGGACTCGGCGCTCCCGGAAGAAGCGAGCTGACACCATGGCCGACAACCTGAAGATCAATCAGGCCCAGCAGACCCAGGGCGAGAACCTCGGGGAGTTCGGGCGCGAGCACAACGAGAAGCTCCAGAACCTGTCGCGCTCCATGCTCGCGGGCCTCTACATGCTCGTGCGCTCGGTGAAGATGTATGACCCGGAGAACGCGGTCTTCGAAAAGCCGCTCCACCAGCTCCAGGACATCATCAATCAGATCATCGGCAAGGAAGGCCGGCTGGAGCTGACGGGCGTCAAGGACTCGTTCTACCTGAACGGCATGCTGGTGAAGGTGGACCTCAACTCCATCGAGAACCAGCGCTACCTCCTGTCGGAGCTGCGCGCCAAGGACGTGGGCGGCATCACGCTGACCAAGCCCGTCACGGTGCAGGAGCTGAAGAACTTCATCTGGATCTTCAGCAAGGAGCAGTCCGCCACGTCGGAGGAGGACGGCCTGCAGGGGCGCAAGCTCCTCAACATGCGCGTGGCCAAGTTCTCCAAGCTCCGGGAGAAGCTGAACAAGGACATGGACGCGCCGGGCGACCAGAAGGTCGACCGCAAGAAGTACGCGATGACCGTGTACGCCCGCGCGGTGTTCTTCCTGCAGAAGTACCTGGAGTCCGTGCGCGCGGGGAAGCCCATCGGCTCGTCGCGGGCGCTGCGCCTGGTGCAGGACTTCGTGGACATCTCCTACGATCAGCGCACCCACTTCCTGGGCATGACGACGCAGAAGCGCGAGGAGGACTACCTCGTCTACCACCAGGTGAACGTGGCGCTGATGTGCATCGTGTTCGGGGCGGAGCTGGGCCTCACCAAGCCCCAGCTGCGCGACCTGGGCTACATCGCCCTCTTCCACGACGCGGGCATGACGACGCTGCCGGAGGAGCTGGCCACCAAGCGCGGCGCGCTCACCGCGGACGAGAAGACGGCGGTGGCCCGCGCGCCGCTCATCAGCGTGCGGAACATCCTGATGGAGAAGGGCTTCAGCCGCTCCACGCTGCTGCGCGTGGTGACGACGTTCGAGCACAAGACGGACTACGGCACCGCGGTGCGGGATGCGCGCGGCAACATCCAGATGATCATCCCCAAGACGAACCTGGGGGTATACGCGAAGATCATCGCCATCTGCGACGCGTACGACGCGCTCACCTCGCGCCGTCCCTACCGCGACGCGTACGGCCCGGAGGTGGCGCTGATGCTGATGTGGACGGAGATGCGCCAGAAGTTCGACCCGGAGCTCTTGTCCGTCTTCATGCGGGTGATGGCCATCCAGCCCATCAAGGTCCTCTCCCGCCGCCAGCAGCAGCTCAGCGTCTCCGGCCTGTAGCCTTCTTCGCCGCGGGCTTCGCCTGCGTGGGCGGGCCCGCGGGGAGGCTCGCCTCGCGCAAGCGCTGGAGCGCCTTCTGGAAGTCCTCCGGAATGGGGGCCTCCAGGTTCAGCGTCTTGTGGGTGCGCGGGTGCTGGAAGGACAGGCGCCACGCGTGCAGCGCCTGACGGCCCAGCGCCTCCTGGGCCTCCGCCACCGCGCCCTTCGCCTTGCGGCCGGCGCCGTAGAGCGCGTCGCAGAGCAGCGGGTGGCCGGCCTCCGCCAGGTGGACACGGATCTGATGCGTGCGGCCGGTGAGCAGGTCCACCTCCACCAGCGCGGCGCCATCGAAGGCCTCGCGCACGCGGAACAGGGTGATGGCGGGCTTGCCCTCCTTCACCTTGCCGGTGAACTTCTGGCGGTGGATGGGGTGGCGGCCGTAGAGCGTCTCGATGCGGCCCTCTTCGGGCGGCACGCCGTGCACCAGGGCCAGGTACGTCTTCTGGACCTCGCGCGTCTTGAAGGCCTTCTGGAGGGCCACCAGGGCCTGCTCGTGCTTGGCGACGACGAGGCAGCCGGTGGTGTCCTTGTCCAGGCGGTGGACGATGCCGGGGCGCAGCTCGCCGCCCACGCCGGCCAGGTCCTTCACGCGGTGCAGGAGCGCGTTGACGAGCGTCCCGGAGGCATGGCCCGCGCCCGGGTGCACCACCATGCCGGCGGCCTTGTCCACGACGACGAGGTCACGGTCCTCGTGCAGCACGGACACGGGCAGGGCTTCGGCCTGGGGGATGGCGGCGACGGGGGCGGGGACGTGCAGCGTCAGCGCTTCGCCCCCGCGCAGGCGCTGCGCGGCCTTGGCGGGCTTGCCGTCGGACAGCACGTGGCCGTCCGCGATGAGGCCCTGGAGGCGGGACCGGGTGAGGTCCGGGAACGCGCGGGCCAGGTACGCATCCAGGCGCTCGCCCCGGGCTTCGGGGAGGGCGCGGTGCTCGCGCGTGTCGGGTGAGGCCACGGCGGGAGGCGCTACCAGATCTTCGACTTCACGTGCGCCTTGGAGCGCAGCACGATGTCGTTGATGGCGCGCTCGAAGAAGTTCGCCTGGGAGCTGATCTCCGCGCTCACGCGGCTCTTGTAGAGCGCGCGCCCCTCTTCCAGTTCCTCCTTGAGGACCTCGAAAAGGTTGTCCTGCTCGATGCCCTTGATGATCTTCTGCTCGTTGTAGAGCGAGATATCGGAGGCGATCGCGCGGGCGAGTCGCATCGCCTTGACCTTTTCCTCTTCCGTCATCGTGCCACTACTTAGGCACCCACCCCGTGCGAGTCAACTTTTCCCGCTGCACGGGAGGGGGGCTGGCCCACCGCCGGTCACCGGCCCGGCTTGGCGGGTTTCTCGGAGAACAGCGCGAGGTAGCTCTTGGACACGCGCAGGGGGTCCAGGCCCAGCTCGCGGGCGAGGTTCATGAGGATGCCGCGCAGGTACACGGTGGTGGGCAGCGCGGTGTAGCGGTCCGCCTCCACGTTCTCCAGGTGACGCACGGAGATGCGGGTGCGGTCCGCGAGCTGCGACAGGGTGAGGCCTCGGGCCTCGCGGACGCGGCGGAGCAGTTCGCCGTTGAACTCGGCGTCGGACGGGATGTCCATGCCCCGGGGGCGGGCCTCGCGGACCTTGGCGGCCACCTGGGCCAGGGCGGACTCGGCGGTCGCGATGGCGGAGTCCTGCGCCAGGACCTGGGCTTCTCCCAGCTTGCGGACCGTGGGGGTCTTCACGCTGCCCGGCCCCGTGGGGCTGGTGGGCGCCGGCCCGTCGATGGGGCGCGACGTCAGGGGGCGCACGGCGTCGCGGGAGGCGCCGGTGGCGGGGAGCCGGGCCAGGGCGGTGGTGCTGGCGTCCAGGGCCGGGGCGGGGTTCGGATCCGACTCGCCCTGGGTGGTGGTCGCCACGGCCATGGGGGCCGAGGGTTCCGGGCTGGCCTCGGGAGCCTGCGTCGCGGCCGCCGCGGGGGCCTCCGTCGCGGGCTCGGGCGTCGAGACCTCCGTTGCCGCGGAGGCAACAGGCGCCTGAGTCGCCTCCTCGCGCTCCGGTGCGGCAGGAACGGCCGCGATGCCCGGGGTCGCGGTGGCGCTTTCAGGCACCGGAGCGGAGCCGTCGGGGGCCGCCGCGGAGTCCGCAGGGGAACCCGCGACTCCGGCCTCGGTCTTCACGCTGTCCGGCGGCGTCGGGGCGGCGGACTGTGCGTGCTCGACCGGGGGCTCGACGGGCGCGGCCTCCGCCGGTGGCGGTGCCTCCACCGAGGGTGCAGCCGCGCTGACCGCGGCCTCCATGGCGGGAGCCGGAGCCTCATCGCCCCCCCTGCCCTGCCCGCGCAGCGGAGTCGTGGGGACGTAGACGAACGACAGGCTCCGGGTGAACGAGGCGCGGAAGGCCTCCACCACCGTCACGCCTCCCACCATCACCGGCTCGGAGGGCACGACCGGCGTGTCCATCCCCGAGGATTCCTGTCGCTTCGACTCCTGACCCCGCATCTGCTCCTCGCTCTTTCCAGGCGACCCGCTTCCGCGCGGTGCCTCTCCTTCATTGTCGTTCACGGACGCCGCGGCCTTCAGTCGCGACTCCGCCTCCAGCCTTTCGGCATCCACCGCACCCGCGGCCTTCGCCAGCGCCGCGGCGGCGGTGGCAAGGGCCTCGGCCACCCGTGTGGCCGAACCCACCTTGTCCGCTGCCTCCGCCGTCACGGTCGCCTTCGCGAGCCGCTCGGTGGTCAGCCCGATGGAGCGGTCATACTCGACGCGCAGGTCCGCGTCGGTGAGCATCTCCATCGCTTCGTTCATCCGTTCACGCAGCGCGTCCACCTGATCCGGATCACCCAGCGCGTACACCGCGATGGAGTCCGGCGAATACAGCTCCATCAGGCGCTGGTGGGCCGCGCGGATCTCCTCATCGGTCGCCGTGGGCGGCACCTCCAGGAGCTCGTAGTAGGTCTGCTGCGCGAAGGGCTTCATGGGGTGGCGGGCTCGGTGGAAAGGCCGTCGAGCGTGAGGATACGCGCGGCGATGCGCTGGAGTCCCTGGGATACGGGCGAATCGGGCCGCTCGAGGAGCACCGGCTTGCGCTTGCGCACCGCCCTCCACGCCTCGTCGTCGTGGCGCAGGGCGCCCAGGTCATCCATGTCGATGCCGAAGAACTTCTTCCACGCGGACACCATCGCCCCGCCGACCTTCTCGTCCGCGTCCGTGCGCGCCTGGTTCACGACGAGCCGCACGTGGAACGCGGCCAGTTCGCGCTCCAGCCGCTCCGCGTCGGACGGGGCCTTGCGCCGCACCTGCGCGACGATGTCGTGCAGCGTCCGCAGGCCGCCCTCGCGGGTGGACAGCGCGCCCTCGACCATGTCCTGGATGCCGTAGCGTGACTCGGTCTGCTGGAGCTTGCGGAAGAAGGCCGCCTTGACGAAGCGGTACGCGTTCTCCACGGAGGTGGGCTCCGGCAGCACGACGAGCAGGCCGTGGTCCGCGATGAGGAAGAAGTCGAGCGTGTTGAAGCTGGTGCCCGCACCCAGGTCCAGGATGAGGTAGTCCGCCGTCGTCTGCGACAGCAGCGTGCGGAGCAGCTTCTGCTTCTGCGCGTACTTGAGGTTCGCCGCGTCCAGCGAGTCCTGCGCGCCGGCGATCAGCGACAGGCCCGGCACGCCGGTGGCGACCATCACCTCTTCGAGGTGGGCCTTCCCGCGCCGCAGGAAGTCGGACAGCGTGGCCTCCGGAGGTCCCACGCCCAGGCAGGTGTGCAGGTTGGCGCCGCCCAGGTCCGCGTCCACGAGCAGCACCTTCTGGCCTGCCTGCGCGAGCGCGACGCCCAGGTTCGCGGACACCATCGACTTGCCGATGCCGCCCTTGCCGCCGCCCACCGCGATGATGCGCCGCGAACGCGAGCGCCGCGTCAGGCCCGCGGGTCCCACGGGCGACACGTCATTTTCCGCGCGCGGCGAAGCGCCAGCAAGCGAAGCGGGTGCGGCTGGAGACTGGGAGGCGGGCTTCACGGAGACTTGCATCAAAGCCCGTCCTACCGCCCGAGTCGACACCCCGCCATTTCACGGCCGGCACCTGTAGCACCCGGTGCCCGCGCCCCGGCGCCCGGAGGCTCGGGGGGCAGGCGGCCGGGGGGCCGGTCGTTGCTATTCGTCGAGCAGCTCGACGTTCCAGTACGACACGTCCGCGAGGTGCAGGAACGGCAGCCACTCGCGGTAGGTGATCTTGCGGATGGCGCCGCGGAAGAGCGGCGTCCAGCGCGGGCGAACAGGCTTCTTGAGCAGCCGCATCCCGGCCTGCTCCGGCGTGCGTCCGCCCTTCTTCAGGTTGCAGGGCACGCAGGAGCACACGACGTTCTCCCAGGTCGTCTTGCCACCCTGGGTGCGCGGGTTGACGTGGTCCAGGTTGAGGTCGGTACGGGGCAGCTGTCGCGCGCAGTACTGGCAGGTGTCGTTGTCGCGCGCGTAGATGTTGAGCCGCGAGAAGCGGACCTTGGCACGCGGCAGGTGATCATACGCGCCGAGCACGAGGACGCGCGGGATGCGGATGGTGCGGTCGATGGTGGTGATGCTGTCCTGGGTGGCGCTGAGGGCGGCCCAGTCCTCGAACTCATACAGGCGGTACTGCTCGTCAATGGCTTTGGCGACGCCCTGATACAGCAGGGAGAAGGCCCGTTTGACCGACGTCACGTGAACCGGTTGGTAGTACCGGTTTAAAACGAGCACGGCGCTGTTGATCATGGCTGGCTTCCCGAACGGGCGGCCGCCACAGCCTGCGCGACCTGCCCCAGGTCCTCCTCTGAGAGACACCGGACGTCGAGAACGACCTCGTCATCCGCAATCCTGCCAATAACCGGCACTTCGCCTTCGCGCAGGCGTTCCAGGAATAGTTTCGGCGCTTCTACGGTGAGGCTGCAAGCGAAGGACGGCAACCGGGCCAGAGGCATGGCACCTCCTCCCACCTGTCCATCCACGGACACGACCCGACACCCGACGCCGCTCGCCGCGAGCAAGGCTGCCAGGCGTTCGGCACGGGCCTGTAACAAACCCGGCTGCACGGTGAGCAGGCTTTGGGTGGGGACCGCATCCGGGCGGCCATCCCGGTACAGCTCCAGGGTCGCCTCCAGGGCCGCGACCGTCATCTTGTCGACACGCAGCGCACGTGTGAGCGGGTGGGACTTGATGCGCTGGAGCAGGTCCGAGCGGCCGACGATGACGCCTGCCTGGGGTCCGCCGAGCAGCTTGTCCCCGGAGAACGCGACGACGTCCGCGCCATCCCGGATGGCCTGGCCGACGGTGGGCTCCGTCGTGAGGCCCGGGCCGTACAGGGGCACGAGCGCGCCGGAGCCCAGGTCCTGGAACACGGGCACGTCACGGGAGCGTCCCAGCCCGGCGAGCTCCGCGAGGGCTGCCTCTTCGGTGAAGCCGACGAGCGCGAAGTTGGAGCGGTGGACCTTCACGATGAGTCCCGTGTCCGGGCTCAGGGCGTTGGCGTAGTCCGCGCGGCGGGTGCGGTTGGTGGTGCCGACTTCGACGAGCGTCGCGCCGGACTGACGCATGACGTCCGGGATGCGGAAGCCGCCGCCAATTTCGACGAGCTCGCCGCGGGAGACGATGCACTCGCGGCCGGAAGCGAGCGCGGCGAGGATGAGGAGCACGGCGCCGGCGCAGTTGTTGACGACGATGGCGTCCTCCGCGCCGGTGAGCGTGCGCAGGAGGCCGACGAGGGGCGCGTAGCGGCTGCCGCGTTCGCCTTCGTCCAGGTCGTATTCGAGGTTGGAGTAGCCGCGGGCCACGGCGGCGACACGCTCCACGGCTTCGGGGGCGAGCGGTGCGCGGCCCAGGTTCGTGTGGAGCACGACGCCGGTGGCGTTGATCACCGGCCGCAGGTTCGGCGTGGCGAGGGATGCGAGTGCGGCTTCCACGTCCGCGTCCTCGAAGGGACGCAAGTCACCAGCGAGGAGCCGGGCTCGGACTCGATCGACGGCGAGCCGCAGGGCCGCGACCGCGCGGGCATGAGGAAGATTCGCGAGCCGGGACTCCAGCGACGGCCGTCGCAGGAGTTGTTCGATAGAGGGAAGACCGCGCAGCAGCGAGTTCTTGCCATCCGGAGAGTTCGACGCAGCGCCCATGGATGCAGTTTACGCCGATTCTAGGGCAACATGAATTAGTCTTAGGCTTGGCAAATCGAGTTCCTCGCTCCAAGCGGCAGCAAGACACGATTCTCCTACCTCGTAAGAGGTATGGATTCTACGTGGTGAACCCTGCGTCATTCGCACCTGCAGACAGCCCACGTCGGCCACCACAAGAACGCAAATCCATGTTCATAGAACAGATAACAATCACAAACTTCCGCTGCTTTGGCCCCAATTCAACAACCATAAATCTGTCTCCAGACCTAAATGCCTTTGTTGGCCTCAATGGCTCCGGCAAGACAGCAATAATGCTAGCTCTCCTGAGGCTATTCGGCGTCACCTCAGAGCAAAAACGATTACGACGCCAGGACTTTCACATTCCAGCCGCCGAAACTTCTCCTCCCGACGATCGCAAGCTGTCAATCGAGGTCTTGCTTCGTTTCCCAGAACTGGAATCGGAGGGCGAAGACCAGAGCTCCATTCCTGAGTTTTTCCATCAAATGATCGCAGACAGCGCTGGCTGCATGCTGTGCCGGCTCAGGCTGGAGGCAACATGGACCGACGATGGCTCACTGGATGGCTTCATCGAACAACGAGTCTGTGCCATCCGAAAGCTCGGCACATTTGAAGAGGACGACCGAATCGAGCTCAAAGCTATCGATCGAAGCCGCATTCAAGTCATTTATGTTCCCGCAACGAGAGACGGCTCATCTCAGGTTACAACATTCCTTCGCGGTCGCCTATGGCGGGCAATAAACTGGTCCGACCAACTCAGGCGCGAATTCGCCAATACAGGCAAAGCCCTCAACAACTCGTTCGCAAAGGAACCAGCCGTAAGCCTAGTAACAGCAGCGTTAGAGAAACGCTGGCGGGAAGTCCATTCCGCCGAAACCGACACCACGCCTGTATTTCGTCCAGTAGATTTGCGATTTCAGGAGTTCATTCGCAACGTGGAAGCCGTATTCCAACCTGACGAGGCAGGGCGCGATCGAAGCCTTGAGGACCTCAGCGACGGGCAGCGCTCACTATTCCACCTCGCTGTGACCGCAGCTACTCTAGACACTGAGCGAGAACTCTTCAAAGGCCGCACTGGAAGTAGCTTTCGGACAAGCAACACACTTCTACCCGCACTAACACTTCTTGCAATCGAGGAACCCGAAAACAACCTCGCACCATTCTACCTCTCAAGGATCATCAGGCAGATTGAAAACCTGACCGCCGGACATCACGCCCAAGCTTTCATTTCCAGTCATTCACCAAGCATTCTCGCCAGGATAGATCCTGCAAGCGTTCGATACTTCCGACTCGACCACCACAATCGCACCACACAAGTGCGATCAATATCTCTTCCCACACACGAAGAGGAGGCGGCAAAATTCATCAGAGAGGCGGTTCGCACGTTTCCAGAGCTTTACTTTTCTAAATTTGTAATACTGGGCGAAGGCAGTTCCGAGGAAGTTGTTCTCCCAAAACTTGCCGAGGCGCTTGGACTGCCAATTGATCGTTCTTTTGTTGCGGTTGTTCCATTGGGTGGGCGCCATGTAAATCACCTATGGAGGCTGCTAAGCGACCTTGAGATCCCCCATGCCACGCTACTTGATCTCGACGTCGGCCGGCATGGCGGAGGCTGGGGAAGAATCAAAACGGCTTGCGAACAGCTGTTGGCGCGCGGGGTGGCCGCCAATCAGCTATTCAGAACAGTCGATCCAGCAGGCGCGCATATAAACCTCAGCCATTTCGACCAGTACAATTACACAGACCAGTCCTCTCTACTCAACGACTGGGTCAACTACCTGCGCACGTTCAATATATACTTCTGCACCCCGTTGGATCTTGACTTCTCAATGCTAACCTCTCTACCGCTCGCATACCAGAGAGCAGAAGGAGATATGGTCGGCCCCTCTCCAAGAGGCGATGCTCTATCTGCAGTTCTTGGGGAAAATGGAAATCCAGCATTTTACAAAACTACAGATGAGACCATATTTCGCTGGTATCGCTATTTATTTCTTGGACGCGGAAAACCCAGCACCCACCTAAGAGTGCTTGGGCGCCTGTTACCAAACGAACTGCGCGACAGCATCCCCGAGGTTCTTAAGTCACTTCTAGACAGCGTAGCATCTCGAATCACATCCAAGCCCGCCTCTCCATCCCAGTAAGACTCATGCACACGACCCCTATAGAGAGTTGGCGTCCCAAAGGAATCACCGAATTAGAGCCCAACGCCTGGAAAGCGCTTAGACACGTCGGAAACAGTTGTGTCGTTGCCGGACCGGGAGCAGGCAAAACCGAGTTCCTAGCCCAACGCGCAGCCTATCTTCTAGAAACTGGGCTCTGCAGGCCGCCACATCGCGTATTGGCCATTTCATTCAAAACAGATGCCGCATCCAATCTCACGACGCGCATCCAACAACGATGCGACCCAACCAATTCGAATCGCTTTATCTCCCTGACTTTTGACGCCTTCACCAAGGGATTAATTGACCGTTTCTCGGCCATTATCCCACCACCATGGCGACCAACTCGTCAGTACAAGATCCACCATCCCAGCAAACATCAACTCGACGATTTTCTAGATCGCACACGCATTGGGGCCCCTTTGGCGTGGCAAAAGGACATTGCTGCACTCACGGCATTGCACTTCGAACCGCGTCTTGTCGGCGAGTTTCGTCTTCCGCAAAGTCCGCTCAATCCGACCAACGGCATCGAATTTGCCATCTCACGTTGGTGGCTGGAAAACCTACAGCACTCCACTGGTCCGATCATGACATTCGTCATGATCAATCGTCTGGCGGAACTCCTCCTGCGCACCAATGCCCAAGTTGCCCGAGCGCTACGCGCAACCTATCCATTCGTATTTATTGATGAATTCCAAGATACCACCTATGCACAGTACGATTTTCTTCAGTCAGTCTTTGCCTCATCGAGAACCGTCGTCACCGCAGTGGGCGATGATAAGCAACGGATAATGGCATGGGCAGGAGCTCGAACAGACTCCTTTTCCAAATTCCAGACAGATTTTTCAGCGAATAAAATTCCGCTCCTTTGCAATTTCCGATCCTCACCAGAGCTGATCCACATTCAGCATGTGGTAGCCAGAGCATTGGATAAGGAGTCCAGCCCTGCAGTCTCATACTCGACCAAGAAGATTACCGGAGATGTTGCTCAGATATGGAACTGTCGGACAGAGGCGAGCGAAGCCAAGTATCTTGCAACCTGGCTTTCGGAAGATATTGCCCGAAGAAGAACATCTGCGCGAGACTACGTATTACTGGTTCGACAATCAGCCGAGCAATTTGAGGGGAAATTCAGAGACCCGCTAGCCACTGTGGGCTTGAGCATCCGGAACGAAAGCCGCAGTCTAGGAAAAACAACCCTTCAAGAACTTTTGACGGAGAAATTCACATCCGTCTCGCTCGCACTTCTCCGCCTTGGAGCCAAACGCCAAGCCCCCTTGGCATGGCGAACCGCGACCACTTTTGTCGAGCAACTACAGGCCAATGGCGAAATTGACGAAACCGCGAGCAACCGCGCTGAAAAGTCGCTAACTGCTTTCCTTAGAGAGTTGCGCAGTGCGATGGCGCTAGCGCCCCCAAGCGAAGCCTCAGTTCGGGACATTTCCAGTCGAATCTTGACGTTTCTCAACCGAGATGCCTTGTCGCAAACATACCAAGAGTACAACTCAGGCGATAAGCTTCAAATAGCAATCGAGGCTTTCCACCTTCACCTCTCATCGTGCGCATCAACAGCCAGCAACTGGGATTCGTGTATTAGCGCTTTTGAGGGTCAAGGTCGAATTCCCTTGATGACTATCCATAAGAGCAAGGGACTTGAGTTCGACACGATCATTTTCGTAGGTTTGGACGACAAAATGTGGTGGAGCCATGTCGCAGGAAATCCGGAAGGCATTGCGACTTTCTTCGTGGCTCTCTCAAGAGCAAAACAGCGCGCAATATTCACGTTTTGCAGTGAGCGAGGGCAAAGGAAGAGGACAGCCGACATTTATCAACTCTTAAACACTGCCGGCGTACCCGAGATACAAGTTTCAAGCTAGTTGCTCCCATTACCACATGCACACCGCGGTCCTGCCTTCTGGTGAGCCACTCACTTGCTTACCGTGCAATCACCACCCGCCGTAGGGCACGGTGATGGCCTCCATGTAGTGGCCACTGGGGTCCTGGAAGTAGACCCCACGGCCTCCGTCATGGGTGTTGATCTGGTTCTCCTGGTGACCGAACGGATCAGCCCAGTGCTGGATCTTCCGCTCACGGATCTTCGCGATCAGCGAGTCGAAGACCTCCTCCGACACCAGGAACGCGTAGTGCTGGGCGGAGATGGCCTCCTGCGTGGTCATGTAGTCGAGCGTCGCTCCATCCGACAGCTTCACCGCATGGAAGTGCCCGAAGCGCGTGGGCTCGGGCAGTCCAAGCAGCTCCGCGAGGAATCGCGCGGACGCGACCTGATCCTTCGCGTGGACAATCGTGTGGTTGAATTTGACAGACATGGCGGGCCCCCGGGTGAAGGAGCCCGCTATAGCGCGCGTCCGAGCCGGAGCACCAGCGGCCACAGCTTCGCCAGTTCAGCGCGCAGCACCGTGGCGCTCGCGTACCGCTCCTCCGGCCGCTTCCGCATCAACCTGAGCACGACCTGCTCGAAGGCCTCCGGCAGCTCCGGCCGCAGCTTCCGAGGAGGCACGGCCGTCTCCTGCACATGCATCAGCATCAGCGGCACCGGCTGCGCATGCCGGAACGGCAACCGCCCCGCGAGCAGCTCATACGCCACCACCCCCAGCGCATACAGGTCCGTGGCCGGAGACACCGGCGTCCCCGTCACCTGTTCCGGCGCCATGTACTCCGGCGTCCCCAGCGTCGCGCCCTGGGCCGTGTTGCCCATCACATGCGCGCTCTTGGCCAGGCCAAAGTCCATCAGCTTCAACACCCCCGTGCGAGTGATGAACAGGTTCCCCGGCTTCACGTCCCGGTGCAGCACCCCGTGCGCATGCGCGTGCTCCAGCGCCACCGTGGCATGCGTCAGCCACCGCAACGCATTGGCCAGCGTGGGGCGTCCCTCCTGCATCACCTGCCGCAGGTCCTTCCCCTCCAGCAGCTCCACCGTCAGGTAATGCCGGTCCCCGTCCGCCCCCACGTCGAACACATGCAGGATGTTCACGTGCTCCAGCGCCCGGGCGTGCTCCACCTCCTGGCGGAAGCGCGTCACCATCGCCTCGTCCGCGTACGGCACCGCCAGCACCTTGAGCGCCACGCGCTGGTGCTGCTTCAAATCCAGCGCCTGATACACCGCCGACGTGCCGCCCACGCCGAGCCACTTCTCCACCCGGTAGCGCCCCGCCACCACCTGCCCGGGCACCAATCCCTGGTGCACGGGCACGGGAGGCCGGGGCGTCACCGCCCCCTGGAGCAACGTGCCGCCCGGTGACACGGGCGTGCGCACCTGCGGCAGCGTGGGCTCCAGCCCATCATCGGCCGGGCCCTTCCCGTGCAATGCCTCCGGGCGCAGGTACGCCACCCCTCCGCTGTCACGATCCTTCGGATCCACCCCTCCCTCCCCTCTCCTACGGCTCCAGCAACGAGACCGGCGCCGGCGCACCCGCGCCTTCGAGGTCCAGGTGCGGCGTGGGCAGGTTGTACTCCGCCGCGGCGAGGGTGGCCTCCACCATGATCGGCCCGGAGATCTCCGAGGGCTCGCCCTGGCAGAGCATCTCCACCACGTGCTCCAGCGTCCACTTGCCCATGCGGCTCACCTCCAGCCGCTTGCCGTTGAACTTCGCCGTGTCCGACAGCTGCTCGCTCGCGGTGAGCTTCGCCTCCACCGAGTCGCCCAGGTAGCCGCGCGCCAGGTTCAGCACCCGGTCCACTACCGCGTTCCAGGCCTGCAGGTGCGTGCGGTCCTGCGCCTCGTCGATGATGTCCAGGCCCACCTGCAGCCGCTCCATGCGCTCCAGGAACTGCTGCACCAGCTTGCCCCGGATGACGCGGCCGTGCTGCGGGGCGATCATCTCCACCGCGGGCGTCAGCTTCCGGATGGCCGCCACCGCGCGCACCAGCGCCGAGTTCACCGGCATGTAGATCTGATGGAACGCCCGGATGCCCGTCCAGTCGGACTCCTCCGCCCAGAGCCCCTGCGCCTTGCTGTCCGTGAGGCCTCCGAAGAGGTCCCCCGTGAAGAGCACCCGCGTCTGCGGGTCGTAGAGCATCACCGCGCCCCGGAAGTGGCAGAACGGCGACGGCACCGGCAACAGCTTGTGCCCCGTGGGCACGCTCAACCCCGCCGAGAACTTCTCCGTCGGGATGAAGCGGTTTCGCGGCAGGTTGAAGTGGACGATGAGCCGCCAGGTGTCCTCGGAGCACAGGATGCTCGCGCGCGGCGAGTAGCGCGCCGAGATGATGTTCGCGGACGAACCCACGTCCGGATCCTGGTGGTTGATGAAGAGCGCCGACAGGCGATCCATCCCCCCAATCAGCGACACCACCTTCGTGTGGATGGTGGAGAAGTCACTGCTCGACCCGGGGTCGATGAGGAGGTTGAACTCGGCGGGCTTCTTCGTCCGCGCGTCCGTGCCCCGAAAGCGGCGCAGGTACGGGTTGGCGAAGAAGATGCCGCCGGGCTCTCGCTTCCCGACCCAGAAGGTCTCGGGGGCGATTTCGACGGCGGTGCGGTTGAGGTCTATGGGTTGTGGGCTGGGGGCGCTGGGCTGGCTCATGGCGTGTTTCCTTCACGCAAACGAGGGAGTGGATTGACGGCCCCTCCAGCCTACCAACCCGACGCAAGCCCCCGAGCCGCTTCCCGCGCCCAAGGCCAGGACGGCATGAGCGCCGCTTCTCGCTCTGCCCCCATCTGGCAATCAGGACCAATTCAGTACTCGCCAGACGCCTTGCCCGGACGGTCGTCGAAGCGCTGCACCCACCGTCCATCAAACCCGCCGTTCCGCGGCAGGGACCACCCGCACCTGAAGCCTGGACTACATACTAACGCGATGCACTGGGCATCACCGGCACCTTGGGCGCGCGCCCGTAGAGGAGCTGGTAGGTGTTGTACGAGCGCAGCACGCGCTTGATGTAGCCGCGCGTCTCCGCGATGGGGATCTCCTCCACCCACGCGTCCAGCGGCAGGGCCGGGTTGGCCGCGCGCCAGCGGTTCACCGCGCCGGAGCCCGCGTTGTAGCTGCCCACCGCGTAGGGCGTGTGGCCCTTGAACTGCTTGATGAGGCCGCCCAGGTAGTGCGCGCCGAAGCGGATGTTCAGCTCCGGCTGGAGCAGCGAGTCCACGGTGAACTTCTTCACCTTGAGGTCGTGCGCCACGCCCTTCGCCGTGGACGGCATCAGCTGCGTGAGGCCCATGGCGCCGGCCCAGGACAGGGCCTTGGGATCCAACGCGCTCTCCTCGCGCATCAGCGCCTGGAGCAGGTCCGGCTCCACGCCCGCGGGCGCGGTGTGCTTTTCAATCAGGTCGCGGAACGCGTTGGGATAGGCCACCTCCCACACCGGCCGCGTCTGCGCGGTGATGCGCCCGCTCAGGTCCTTGCGCAGCGCGAGCCGCGCGATGGCGTGCGCCGACCGCGCGTCACCGGACTGCGAGAGCACCATCACCAGGAGCCGCATGGACTCCGGCGGCTGGTTCGCGCGGTTCACCAGCATCAGCTCCGACGACACGGAGTCCGCGAAGCCCAGCCTGAGCAGCTCCACGCCCGCGCGGAAGTGCGGATCATCCCCCATGGGGCCCGCGAACATCGGCCAGGGGCTGGCCGCCTCCGGCACTTCGAAGATGGAGGACGACACCGCCTCCAGCCGCTTCGGATCCAGCTCGCCCAGCTTCGTGCGCGCCATCAGGCCGTAGTACGTGGCCGGGTGCTCCACGGCGAGCTTCTCCATCAGCTCCACCGCACCCTGGATGTTGCCGCGCTCCTCCAGCGTGCGGGCCCGCCAGTAGCGCGCTCGCTCCACGTCGTAGGACTCGTCCGCGTTGGCGAACTGCTCCTCGATGCGGTCCAGGAAGGAGAAGCCCCCGTCCTCCGCCTTCGACGTGCGCGCCACCCAGAAGGCCTTGAAGAGCGCCTCGCCCAGGAAGTCGCCCTTGGGGTACAGCCGCGCCACTTCATCCAGGCGCGCCATGGCCTCCTTGGGGCGGTTCGTCTTCACGTACAGGTCCGCCGCGTAGAAGAGCGCGTCGTCCGCGAACGAGTGGTCCGGGAACTCCTTCGCCAGCCGCTCGTAGGTGTCCGTGCCGCGCTGCTGATCCACGATGGAGCGCGACGAGCCCAGCACGTACAGCGCGCGCGCCAGGAGGTCGCGGTCCTTGCACTGCTCCACCACCGGCGTGAGCACCTGGATGGCGACCGTGTGCTGGCGCTCCTTGCGCTGCCCCTTGCCGTAGGCGAAGTGCGCGCGGCACGCGAGCGCGTCCGGCATCTTCAGCGTCTTGAGCATGGGCTCCAGGATGGCCATGCCCTGCTTGTTGCGGTGCGCTTCAATCAGCGCCTCCGCGCGGCCCACCCTGGCCTCCACCGGCGGCGTCTGCCCCTTGAGGCGCTTCTCCACCTGCTTGACGATGGGCGACAGCGGCTGGGACGCCCACAGCTTCCACAGCGCGGCCCGCTCCGCGGCCTTGTCCTTCTTCTCCGCCGCCAGGTCCGCCGTGGCGATGAGCGCCTCCGCGCCCACGTTGCGGCCCCAGCCCGTCATGGCGCGCGCGGTGAGCGGCTCCAGCGCCGCCATGGCGCCGTCGTAGTCCTTCTTCTTGCGCAGCACGCGCGCCAGCCCCAGCCGCGCGTCCACGTACATGCGCGAGCCTTCCGGCACCTGCTTGAAGCTCGCCGCCGCGTCGTCCAGCCGGCCCTGGGACTCCAGCGCCACGCCCGCGTGCGTGAGGCAGCGGTCCTTCAGCGCCGGGTAGTCATTGGCCAGCGCCGCCATCTCCGTCGCCGCTGACTTGTCGTCCCCGGCCCGCACCGCGGACAGCGCGCGCAGGTAGCGCACCGGCGGACTGTTGCCTTCCCCCTCCAGCAGCGCGCGCGCCTTGGTGTACTGGCCCTTGTCGAAGGCGTCCTTCGCTTCCCGCTTCTTGCCGTCCGCGAAGTACGGTGACAGGTCCTCCAGCCCGTAGCGGCGCCCGCGGTGGACCACCGGCGTGGGCGGCACGATGCCGGGGAAGGCCGGGTTGAGCACCTGCACGTAGCCCATGGGCAACGGCACCTTGTCCGCGTCCGGCGGCGGCGTCAGCTGCGCCTCCGACGGAGCGCTGTCCGTGCGCACGGTGGGGGCCAGATCCGTGTCGTCCGTGACGGCGGGGGCCTTGGCGGCTGGAGCCGTGGCGGCCTGCGCCGCCGGGGCGGAGCGGGTGTCAGCGGGGGCGGGAGCCTGCGCGGACAACAGCGCCGCGGAAGCAAGGAGGGCGAGATGCTGGAGGGACACGTTCATTCGCGGGGGCCTCGAGGACCCTGGGTGATGCGCTCGGGCACGCCCGAGGACAACTGGGGATGGTTGGAAAATTTCCAGCCCCGGACAGAGGTTAGACTGTCCGCCTGCACATGGATATCCGCACACAAAGCGCACTGCTCGCTTCCATCATCGGTCTGGCGCTGGGCGTGTCCATGTTGTTGCGGCCCGGACGACCTCGGGTCCTCACGCTGTACTCCGTCTTCACCCTGACGGTCGCCGGCTACTACCTCAGCCTCTTCTTCCACAGCATCTTCCCCGCCCAGGACTACCGCTGGGTGTCCCGCATCGCCCTCGGGGCGACGGTGCTCGCCGTCTCCCTGGTGCCCGGGGCGGCGGTCGCCTTCTTCCTTGAGTTCCTGGGGGTCAGCAAAGGGGCCCACCAGGTCGGCCGGCGGCTCGCCCTCCTGTCTGGCGTGCTGGGGCTCACCGTCGCCGTTACACCGTTGGCGGACAAAGCATGGGCGCGGGTGGCGCTGGGCGCCTGGGTGCTGGGCGCGCTGTCCACTTCGGTGTCCCTGCTGGTGCACCGGGTGCGCACGACGGAGTCGCGCATCGAGCAGTTCCGGCTGGCGTACCTGGCGATTGGGGCGGGCGCGGCGGTGCTGTTCAACGGGTTGGACTTCCTGTCGCGCTTCGACATCCCGTTCCCCACGCTGGGGCCGGTCTTCGCGACGCTCTACCTGTTCTTCCTCGCGCAGACGCTGTTGCGCCTGCGGTTGATGGACCTGCACGAGCTGTTGGGCAAGATCGCCTCGCAGACGGTACTGGCGGTCATCCTGGCCTCGGTCTTCACCGTGCTCACCGCGTGGGTGGACGAGAACACGTCGCTGTTCGTCTTCAACACGGTGGTGGCCGCGTTCGTCATCCTCATCCTGTTGGATCCGCTGCGCACCAAGGTGGAGGAGATGGTGGTGCGCATCTTCTTCCGCGAGCGCTTCGCGCTGCTGGGCACGCTGGGCGCCCTGCGCGTGCGGATGGCGTCCGTCATCGAGATTTCAGAGCTGGCGCGCGTGGTGCTGGACGCGCTGCACGAGACGGGGCGCGTGACGCACGCGTCGGTGTACCTGATGGCGGAGGACCGGCCCGGGTACCGGCTCCTGGACTCGCGAGGCCCCCCGCCGGTGCCGCTCTTGGACACGGCGGCGGCGCGCGGCGTGCTCTTCGCGGTGGCCAGCGGGCAGAAGGCGGTGCTGCTGGAGAACATCGAGCGGCGCATCTCCGTGATGCGGGTGCAGGCGGTGGAGGGCAAGCGCTTCCGGGACGAACTGAAGCGGCTCAACGACACGCGCGCCGCGCTGCTCCAGATGAAGGCCGGCATCAGCGTGCCGCTGATGGGCAACGACCGCGTCATCGGCTTCTTGAACCTGTGGGACGAACGGGTGCCGGAGGCCTACGCGTCGGATGAAATCGCGCTCATCCTGGAGGTCTCCGAGCGGATGGCGACGGTGCTGGAGAACTCCAAGCTGTACGAGAAGATCCGCGAGCGCGACCGCCTGGCGGCGCTGGGCGAGATGGCGGCCGGCCTGGCGCACGAAATCCGCAACCCGCTGGGTGCCATCAAGGGCGCGGCGCAGTGCCTGGATCCCAAGCGGCTGCCGGGGGAGGAAGGCGAGTTCCTGGACGTCATCGTGGAGGAGGTCAACCGCCTCAACGGCGTGGTGACGGCGTTCCTGGACTACTCGCGTCCGCTGAAGCAGAACTTCGGGCCCACCGACCTCAACGAGGTGGTGACGCGCACGATGCGGCTCATCCAGAACGACATGCCGGCCACGGCGGAGCTGGCGGTGGAGCTGGATCTGCGCCTGCCGCGCGCGGAGGCAGACGCGGAGCAGCTCAAGCAGGTGCTGATCAACCTGGTGCAGAACGCGGTGCAGGCGATGGGGCCGCAGCCGGGCCGCATCACGGTGCGCACGGAGAAGCCGGAGCGCTTCGGCGACTTCCGCAGCGCGGGCGGCGAGTTCGTGGAGGTGCGCGTCTCCGACACGGGCCCGGGCATCCCGGCGGATCAGCAGCCGCACATCTTCGTGCCCTTCTTCACGACGAAGCAGAAGGGCACGGGCCTGGGGCTCGCCATCAGCCAGCGCATCGTGAAGAACCACGGCGGCAGCATCAGCGTGCAGAGCAAGATGAGCGAAGGCACCACGTTCATCATCCGCCTGCCGGCGCTGCCCTCCGAGCCGACGGAAGGCGCGCTGCCGGACGGCACGCCCGCGCCGCCCACGCGCCCCTCCCAGCCCGCCCTCCCCGTCCCGGAGGAGCTGCGCGACCCCGCGCCCGCCCCGAAGGCGCCGGAGCCCAAGCCGAAGAAGGAGAAGCGCCGCCGCGCGAGCTGAGCTTCGTGGAAAAGGCGCCCGGCCGGCATCCCGTTTCAGGACAAGACCCGGTAGGCTGCCGGGTGCCATGCAGGCGTGCCCCTTCTGCCAGACGACGATGCGCAGCACCTACTCCCGGGGGCTGGTGCGCGACGAGTGCGAGGCCTGCGGGGCCGCGTGGTTCGAGGAGGAGATGCTGGCGAAGGTCGTCGGCGCGCCCACGCTGGCGGAGGTGTTCGAGCAGGCGAAGGGCAGGCCCGGGCGCTGCAAGGGCTGTGAGGCGTCGCTCCAGTACGTCCCGGGCTGTCCCTCCTGCGGGCGTCAGGCGCCCACCTGTCCCACGTGCGGCAACGCGCCGCTGCCCATGGTGGAGCTGCGGGACGTGGCGGTGGACGTCTGCGGGAAGTGCCGGGGCGTGGCCCTGGACGCGGAGGAGCTGGCCCGGCTCCAGAAGGCCGCGGAGCCGGAGCCACGGCCGCCCGCCGCGGACTTCGAGCACGAGTACGACCCCAAGCAGAGCCTGAACCTGTTGCCCAAGGTGCGCGTGGGGGACGTGCCGGCCTGCGTGGCGTGTGGCCGGCGGATGGACGTGCGCTACGGGTTCGTCTGGGAGGAGCGGCTGTACTGCGGAAGCTGCGCGCCGGAGGGCTCCGCGCCATACACGGACGAGCTGACCAAGGCCCGGCCCAGCGAAGCCTATGGCCGCCGCGCCCGGCACCTGAACACCAGCGCCGCGGAGTCCGCGGTCGTGTGGTTCCTGTCGAAGATCTTCAAGTAACAGTCACCAATAGCCCAGCTCCTTCAACTTCCGCTCGATGGCACTGGGTTGCCGCCCCAGGAGCCGAGCAATGGTTTCGGCATTCATCTGCCGGTTCGCAACCTGCTCGACGGCGTTCTCTTCTTCTTCGGTCCAGGACTCATAGGCACGCGGATGCGAACGACGAGCCTCGATCATCTCGGGTTTGAGGTCCGGCTTCCGGATGCCGAAGTACTGGATCAGGTTGACCTCGGCCTTGGGAGCGGCCTGCGGCGGAGACGAGACCGAAGCGTTGGGGGCCGCCGTCACTGAGATCCTGGCCGATTGCTGACGAAGCGCCAGCACCTGCTCCGTGAATTGCTTGTAGAGCAAAGTCGAATCACTCGCGGAGATCCGGATCGCGCTCTCCCAGCTGCCAAGGGCGCAAAACAATCATAAATGCCAGAACCTTCCCCCGACAAGCCGCAGAAAAATCATACTGGACAAACCAGAAACCAACTCGCCACAAATCCCACAAGGCATCGACAGAACAAAAAACTCAACTCATTTCATCTCCCGAACTCGCACGCCAATCCTTCATAAGCGTTCCATCCTCGCTCCAGCGCTGCTCCGCCTTACAGTTCCCCCGCTCATAGACAGAGTCACGAACAAGCACCCCATCAGCGGTCCAAGACCTGGAATGCCCATGTCTTTGTCCGCCCCAATAGGTCTCTTCTTCGGCGAGACCACCTGCCTCATGCCAAATCCGCTTCACGCCCTGCCTAACGCCATCCACATAACATATCTCACCAGAGACACGCCCATCCCTGAAAGTCTCATACAAGACGCCAGAAAACGGCTCACCCCGAAAAGACACTTCCTCCCCATGCACATCGATCAAATCAAAATGAACACGCTCCACAAGTCACCCAAACATCACTCCAAAGTAAGCCTAGAGTGACGATTCACAAAAAACACCGACACAGGAAAAGACCAGTCACAATTATTGCAATACGGAGACACTCCGACACTTCCTTTTTTTAGCACCCCAAAGCGCGGAGGTCTCCACGAGATTCATGGAGGTCAGAATGGCGCACTTCTCGCTCATGTAGAGCTTCGCATGAAGGCGCTCCACACAGAGCAGCCAAGCTCCGTCCGATACGAATGGCTGGAGGTAAGGAGCGGTCTTGCTTACTTCATCAGCCCGAATGATGAGCGAGACGGGAACGCGAGCCTTCAGCCGCCCACAGATTGCGTTCTGCTGATGATTCCAAGGCTTGAAGTATGGCGTTACCAGCACCAGTTCCTTCTCGGCTCCCTCGATCAGGTCCTGGACGGCCGCTGAGATCTTGGTGGGAGATATGAAGGCAGGGGCTTCCGAACGACCGAAGAACATGAAGGCTCCGGGACAGCGAACGGCCACGATTGCAGCTCAAGCCCCCTGCCCTGTCCAGCCCCCGAAGCCATGTGTCCTTCAGCGGCGGGAAGTGACAGCGTGTCATGACGGCGAGTCACAACCGGCTCGTTCAGGACTGACACGTTGGCCTGCTTCAGCAGACGCCCGTCGTTGCCTCCTCTGCGTGAATGGCTGGCCCCTGGCTTGCTCAAGGCCTCCCTGTTCCAGACAGGGAGGCCTTTTCGATGAACCACGTCATGCAGCACAGGTCCGCTCAGGGCCTGTTCGTCGCGCTTGTCTTTACGTGTGCCCTGACGGCCGCGTTGATCGTGAACCAGGTATTCGCGGTGCTCGTGATGCCTGGTATCCGGGACAGCCAGGCCACAGCGCCGGTGCCATCGAACGCCCTGCCTGCGCCGGTCCTCGATGAGCAGCGGCTGGCGCAACTCACAGGGCTCTCGTTCGTCACCGGTGTGAACGTGCCTCCAGCGCCGCCGGACCTTCGGAGGAGCACGCTGGGCATCCGGCTGCTGGGTACCCTGGTGGCGCAGGATCCTCATTGGTCCATCGCCTCCGTCCACGAGCTTCCCGCCGGCAGTGCGCGCAGCCTGATGGTCAGCGATACCATCCTGGGTGCCCGTGTCTTCGCCATCGAGCGGGAGCGCCTCCTGCTGCTCGTGGAGGGACGGCTCGAATACGTCGACGGCTCCGCGAGCGGGACGCCCGCTCTCGTGAACGTCCAGCCAGGGGCATCCGGTCTGGGCCGTGGCATCCGCGAGACGGGGGCGGACACCTACGCCGTTCCCCGCGAGGACGTCACTGAAGCGCTCACGCACCTGCCCGAGCTGTCGATGCAGGCCCGGGTCGTGCCCGCCTTCAAGGACGGCCGCCCCGTGGGCTTCAAGCTGTTCTCCATCCGGGAGGACTCGTTCTACTCACGGCTGGGACTGCGCAATGGCGACGTGCTCCAGCGCATCAACGGCCTGGACCTGGACAGCCCCGACAAGGCGCTGGAGGCCTTCACGAAGCTGCGGGACGCCCGGCGCATCGAGCTGCAAATCGAACGCGCCGGCGCCCCGGTCCGGAAGGTCTTCGACGTCCAGTAAGCCTACGCCTGGGCCGCCGCCAGCTTCTCCTGCGCGGCCTCCCAGCGGGCATAGAGATCCTCCAACTCCTCCTTGCCCGTGCGGTGCGCGTCCATCAGCGGCTTCGCCCTCGCGAAGTCGTTGTAGAGCACCGGGTCCGCCAGCTGCGCCTCGCGCTCCTTCTGCTCGGCCTCCACCTTCGCGATGCGCTCCTCCAGCTTCGCGATCTCCTTCTTGATGGGGCCCTCCACCACGGAGCGCCGCTGACGCGCCTCCGCCTCCATGCGCTTGCGGTCCTTCTCCGACACCGGACCGCTGGCCGCCGCCCCGCCCTTCCCGCTCGACACGCCCGTGTCCGCGCCCTCCGCCGCCAGGCGCTGCTGCTCCTGGTGGTAGAGGTATTCGTCCAGGTTGCCCGGGTGCGACGTGAGCTTGCCGTCCGCCACCTCCCAGACGTGCGTGCACAGGTTGTTGATGAAGCTGCGGTTGTGGCTCACGAACAGGAGCGTGCCGCCGTACAGCTTCAGCGCCTCAATCAGCATCTCCGACGAGTCCAGGTCCAGGTGGTTCGTCGGCTCGTCCATCAGCAGGAAGTTGGACGGCACCAGCAGCAGCTTCGCCAACGCCACGCGCGCGCGCTCGCCGCCGCTCAGCACGCCGATGGGCTTGTCCACGTCGTCGCCGCTGAAGAGGAACGCGCCCAGCACGCCGCGCACGTAGCTCTGCGGCTTGTCCGCCGCCAGGGGGAGCACCTCCTCGAGGATGGTGTTGCGCCGGTCCAGCTTGTCCGCGTGGTGCTGCGCGTAGTAGCCCACCACCACGTTGTGCCCCAGCGTCACCTTGCCGCTGTCCGGCGCCAGCTCCCCCGCCACCATCTTGAGCAGCGTCGTCTTGCCCGCGCCATTCGCGCCCACGACGGCGATGCGCTGGCCCCGCTCCAGCCGCGCGTCCAGCCCGTCGTACACCGTGAGCGAGCCGTAGCGCTTGGTGATGCCCTCCATCAGCACCACGTCCCGGCCCGAGCGCTCCACTTCCGGGAAGCGGAACTTCATCGTCTGGCGCTCTTCCAGGACCTGGACCTTCTCCAGCTTGGCCAGCATCTTCGCGCGGCTCTGCGCCTGCTTCGCCTTGGTGGCCTTCGCGCCGAACCGGTCGATGAAGCTCTGCAGCTCCGCGCGGCGCTGCTCCACCTTCTCCGCCCGCGCCTGCAGGAGCACCATCTCCTCGGCGCGCTGGCGCTTGTAGTCCTCGTAGTTGCCGGTGTACTCGCGCACGCCCTCCATCTCCAGCGACACCACCCGGTTGATCTGCCGGTTGAGGAAGTCGCGGTCGTGGGAGATGAGCACCATCGCCTTGTTGGAGCGGCGCAGGAACCCGTCGAACCACGCGAGCGTGGGCACGTCCAGGTGGTTCGTGGGCTCGTCCAACAAGAGCAGGTCCGGGTCCTGGAGCAAGAGGCCCGCGAGCGCCGCGCGCATGCGCCAGCCGCCGGACAGCGCCTGGGTGGGCTTGAGCAGGTCCTCTTCCTTGAAGCCCAGGCCCTTGAGGATGCGCTCGGCGTGGTGGCGGCCGTAGCGGTTCTCGAAGTCGTCCAGCTCCGCGTGGAGGTCCGCCAGCGTCTGCGCCAGCTCCAGCTGCTCCTCCTCGTCCGTGGTGCCCCCGAGCGCGGCTTCCGTGTCCTTCAGCCGCGCCTCCAGCGAGTCCCGGCCGGGGACGGTGCTCATGACCGCCTCCACCACCGTCCCCTCCGGCAGGCCGGCGATCTCCTGGGGCAGGTAGCCCGCCCGGGCCCGGCGGCTGTACTGGACGGTGCCCCCGTCCGGCTGGCTCACCCCGGCGATGATCTTCATCAGGGACGACTTGCCCGTCCCGTTGGCCCCCACCAGGCCCACCCGGTCCCTGGGACCGAGGGTGAAATTGTCCTCGTCGAAGAGGACCTTCTTTCCGTAGGCGAGGCTGATGTCCTGGGCGATGACGAGGCTCATGGCGGAGGGGGGAGATAACAGCCGGGAAGCCCTAGAGGAACGGTTCTGATGCCTGCCCGGCTGCCCAGGGAGCACATCTCCCCGGTTGGGCGGAACGCGGGGCTTGCCTATACTCCCGCCACCCATGGCCGCCCCCTGTCCCCACTGCGGTAGTACCGAAGGTCAAGATCACCTGTGCGCGGCGCAGAGCCTCCAGCTCCTGGGCCAGGTGCTGGACGGCCGCTACAAGATTGAGAGCGTCCTGGGCCAGGGCGGCATGGGCATGGTGTTCCGCGCCACGCAGACGTCCGTGCAGCGGCCGGTGGCGGTGAAGACGCTCAACCCGTCGCTCGCCGCGGCGCCCCAGTTCTTCGAGCGCTTCCGCCGCGAGGCGGAGATCGCCAGCCGGCTGCGCCACCCGAACGTCATCACCATCTTCGACTTCGGCCGGGCGGCGGACGGCACCTGCTACTACGTGATGGAGCTCCTCAAGGGGGAGAGCCTCAAGGAGCTGGTGAAGCGCGAAGGGCCCCTGACGCTGCGCCGCGCGGTGAACCTGCTGGAGCAGGCCACGCTGGGGCTGGCGCACGCGCATGAAGAGGGGTGCGTCCACCGCGACCTGAAGCCGCACAACATCATGGTCCAGGCGCTCGACGGGAAGGACTTCGTCAAGGTGCTGGACTTCGGTCTGGTGAAGGCGCTGGAGCAGGACGAGGAGGAGCAGCTGACCTCCACGGGCCAGGTGCTCGGCACGCCGCAGTACATGCCGCCCGAGCAGGCCGGCGGCGAGTCCGTGGACCAGCGCTCCGACCTCTACTCGATGGCGGGCGTGCTCTACTTCTGTCTCACGGGCAGCTCGCCCTACGGCGCGAACACGGTGCGCAAGGCGCTGACGGCGTCGCTGACGCAGCCCGTGCCCCCGGTGAACAGCAAGCGCCAGGGCGCGCCGGTGCCGCCGGAGCTGGACGCCTTCTTCGCCAAGGCGCTCGCGCCGGAGAAAGAGGACCGGTACCAGAACGCGCAGGAGTTCATCGACGCGCTGCTGGACGCGGTGGAGGGCCTGTCCCCGGAGGAGCTGGACGCGCACCCCACGGGCGGTGTCCCCGGCGCCGAGCGCGGGACGGGCAGCCGCAGCCGCGCGGGTTCGGGGAGCCGAGCGGGTTCGGGCAGCCGGCTGGGTTCGGGCAGCCGCGCGGGACGGGCACCGGCCACGGGCAAGACGGGCTCACGCGTGGGCATGGCTCCGCCCCGGGGGACGCCGCCAGCGGGAGCGCAGGCCCCTGCTCCGCGTGGGACGACCAACGCGAACAGCCCGGCGCCGGCGGCCGCGAGCAGGTCTCGTCCGCCCGCGCCCCGCGCTGCCGAGCCAGAGCTTCCGCCGCCGCCCAAGGGCATGTCCGGGGGCGTGAAGGCGGCGATCATCGGCGTGCCGTTGCTGCTGATTGGCGCGGGCGTGGCGTTCGTGATGGCGAAGGGTGGAGGCGAGACGGCGCCGACGCAGCCGGCCCCCGTGGCGATGACGCCTCCGAAGGCGCCGGTGGAAGCGCCGCCCACGCGAGTGCAGGAGCAGCCTGCGACGCCTCCTCCGGCGGCGTTGCCGCAGGATGTGACGGTGGAGTTCATCTCCACTCCCGCGGGCGCGGCCATCTTCGACGGCGACGTGCAGATCGGCACGACTCCCACCAAGCTGCTCATGCCGCGCTCCAAGGTCACCGAGCTGCGCTTCAAGCTCGCCGGGCATCAGGACCAGGAGAAGACGCTGGACTACAGCCGGCTCGCGGACACGGCGGAGCAGCGTGTGAACGTGCGGTTGGAGCCGGTGCGGACCGCGCCGCCGCCCCGGCCCACGAAGCCCACGAAGTCCGGTGGCAGCGACCCGGGCATCGGCGTGTTCGAATAGCAGCAGGTTCGACTCCCGCCGCATCCACTGATGCTCGCGCTTTCGGCGTCGCTGCTGTCGGGCTGCCTTGACCTCGCCAAGGAGGCCGGCTACCCCGCGACTTCAAATCGCCCAGTCGCCGCATCCGCCCAGTCGGGAGGGCGGATCGCTTTCAACTCCTCGTTATCACGCAGGTCACATCGCGCCTTCGCGACCTTGAAGACCTCGAGCGGATCCACCGTCGCTGCCGTCCACCGCGCCGACTCTTTCCTCTCCAGAGCTACTTCGTAGACGTACTCGTCTCGGAGTTCGCCAGTCCCCCGCTGCCTGCGCTGTGTGTATGCAGCGATGTGGATGGTTTGAAGGGTCGGGCCGGCACAAAGCGCGGAGCGCCCAAGCTGAAGCGCGAGCCCGCTCACCAGCGTCAGGTAGTCAGCGTTGCGCTCCTGTCGGGTTCGGCGCACTTCCTTGAGCGTGCCGTTCGCAAGCGCCCTCGACTTCACCTCGGGAATGACGTCCTCGAGTTCCGGCAGGTCGAGCAGGACGTAGGCCCGCCGGCTGTCGCCGACACCGACGCGGGCCTGTGTCTCGAAAGGAAAGTCGATCTCCTCGAGACAGGTTGAAACAGCCTCTTCAATGGCTTCCACCTCGCCATCCATGACACGCTTCGCCAACTCGATCCTCGCCCGCTCCTGCTCGGGCCAGTCCAGCAGAGGCTGTTGCTTCGCCGTGAAGGTACTCTGCACGGCCTGCCAATGTTTGGGCCAATGTTCCTCAAAGCGCTCGGAGATGATTCGTTGAATTTCCAGAGAGCGCTTGAGCCCGAAGGCGACCATGGGCAGCAGTCCCAGCGACAGGCCCAGGACCGCAGCGCCCCATCCCATCGCTTCATTCAATTGACTGTCCACGCCCTTGAAGATCAGGAAGGCCAGTCCCCCCAAGAGGAGGAACGGCCCGCCGTCGCTCCGATCGCATAGGACACGTCGTTGGACCTCCACACGGAACTGGCGCCGCTCCTGGAGCTCGTCAGGTGGCTGGGGGATGGGCCACGCGAAAGGCCGCTCACTCAATGCGGCAAGGTCATCAGCGTCCGTGGGAAGCGCAGGCATCTGGCGCCAGCAATGGACAAGCTCATCATGCTCTCGTGCCTCCTCCATCACCGCCTGCTCCGCCTGGGCCTTGAGCAGTTCACGCTCAGCCTTCCGTTGTCGAGAGGCCACCTCACGGTTGGAGGAGGCACGAGCATATCGGGGCCGGGAGCTTCCTGAACTCGACGTCCAGGATAGTCCTGTCCCTGGGATGCCAACGGTCGTACGAATCCCTTTCGAGGAGAAGTTGCCCCGCGCCCCGCGTCCTCCCACGCTCACGGAGGAACGTCCACGGCCCACGTTGAGTCGGACACCAGGCAACAGCTTCACACTTCGGCGCAACCGGAATCCCATACTCGCGCTCCCCCGGTCATCGATGCCTTGCGCCCCCGCCACGGCCACGTGTACCCGCTGCGGAGCAGCGCGTGAGCGTGCGGCTGGCGCCCGTACGCGCCGCGCCGCCGCATCCACATCCAGGATGCGCAGACGGGTGCGAAGTACCTGTACAACCCCGCGACGCGCAGCTTCACCAACGCGCCCGCTGGGTGAACGAGCTGCTGACGACGGACGCCAGGTTTGCCTCGTCCGTCCAGAAGGGACTGTACTACCTGGGCGAGGTGGCCCCGTGAGGTCGAAGGTGCTGATGCAGGCGTACCTGCGAAACGCCCGGATCCAGGGTGTGCGGCCGGCGGAGGAGCGTTTCACCACCATCCTCGGGTGCAGCAACACCTGCACGCTGCGCTTCCACCTCTCCCGGCCCGGGGAACGGTGGCTGGGGGAGGATCTGGAAAGCTACCCGCGTGACGCCCTCCTGGAACTCGACAACCGGGACGACGTGAGCGGGTGGGCTGCTCACCCATCTTGATGTGCCCTGCCCTGCCCAGCCGCTTTCCCAGGAGGCCGGTCCTCCGGGCCCTGTGCGCCTCAGGGACGCGGGCCCGCCGTGGGGGTGCGCTCCGTACCGGCCTCCGTGGGGCTGGAGGACTCCTCCGGGGGCGACTCCAGCACGCGGGCCAGGGCCCGGCCCAGGACCTCGACCTGCGGCGACTGGAGCACGGAGTAGTGGGTGCCCGGCACGTCCACCACCCGCGGGTCCGGGGTGAGCGCGGCCCAGCCCCGGGTGCGGTCGCCGCCCTCGTCCACGTTGGCCTCGGTGCCGCGCAGCAGCCACACCGGCACCCCGAGCGGCTCGAGGACGTGGCCGGAGAGCGCGGCGAGGCAGGCGTTGAAGACGCGCTGGCGCCGCTGGAGCCACGCGAGCCCCACCTCCGCGCCGAACACGCCCGTGCGCTGTCCGGCCTCCAGCAGGTAGCGCAGCAGGCGGTGTGAGTCGCCTGGCGGCACGTCCGGGGGCAGCGTCTCCGGCAGGCCGGTGGTGTGCGCCAGGTTCACCGTGAAGAGCTGCCCCTGCGTCGTGGGGTCGTCCACGCGCTGGCCCCTCGCGTAGGACGTGGGGCTGGGCTCGATGAAGACAAGCCGCTCCACCTGCTCGCCCTGGCGCAGCAGCTGGCGCGCCATCTCGAAGGCGATGAGGGCGCCCATGGACCAGCCGCCCAGCCGGTAGGGGCCGTGGGGCCGCACCGTGCGCATCGCCTCCACGTAGAGCGCGGCCAGGTCCTCCAGTGAGTCCACCGTCGGCTGTCCGCTCTCCAGGCCCGGCGCCTGGAGGCCGTGGAAGGGCTGGTCCTCGCCCAGCTGCCGCGCCAGCTCCGCGTAGCCCCACACCGTGCCGCCAATGGCGTGCACGCAGAAGAACGGCGGGCGCGTGCCCTGGGGTCGCAGGGGCACCAGCAGCTCCGCGGGGGCGGGGCCCGCCCTCAGGCGGGACAGCGGCGCGTCCGGCGTGAGGACCGCCTGCTCCAGCAGGGCTCGCAGCTGGCCGGCCCAGCGCGTGGCGGTGCCCGGGTCGAAGAGGTCGCGGTTGTACTCCAGCACGCCGGTGAGGCCGGTCTCCGGCTCCTCCCACAGGGCCAGCGTCAGGTCGAACTTGGCGGACTGGCGCTCCACGTCCACGAAGCTCAGCGACAGTCCGGGGCCCATGGGCTGGGACACGGGCGCGTTCTCCAGCACGAAGAGCACCTGGAACAGCGGGGAGCGGCCCGGCTCGCGCGCCGGATGCACCGCCTCCACCACGCGGTCGAACGGGGCGTCCTGGTGCGCGTACGCGCCCAGCATCACCTCGCGCACGCGGGCGAGCAGCGCGCGGAAGCCCTCCCCCGCGTCCAAGCGCGTGCGCAGGGCCAGCGTGTTCACGAAGCACCCGAGCATGTCCTCCAGCTCCGGCGCCGGACGGCCCGCGATGGGCGAGCCCACCACCACCTCCTCCTGGCCGCTCAGCCGCGACAGGAGCGCCTGGAGGCCGGCGAGCAGCACCATGAAGGGCGTGACGCCCTCGCGGTGGCCCAGCGCCTTCACCGACTCCGACAGCGGCAGGCCCAGCCGCACCGGCACGCGCCCGCCCCGGAAGGTCTGCACGGCGGGGCGCGGGTGGTCCGTGGGCAGCTCCAGCGCGGCGGGCGCCCCCGCGAGCTGCCGGCGCCAGTACGCCAGCTGCGACGCGAGGACGTCCTCCGTCAGCCACGCCCGCTGCCAGAGCGCGTAGTCCACGTACTGGAGCGGGAGCGCGGGCAGCGAGGGCGGCTGATCCGCGCTGAAGGCGTGGTAGAGGGACGACAGCTCCCGGGTGAGCACCGCGGAGGACCAGCCGTCGGAGATGATGTGGTGCAGCGTCACCACGAGCAGGTGGTGCCGCGCTCCCAGCCGCACGAGCAGGCCCCGCACCAGCGGCCCCCGGGCCAGGTCAAAGGGCACCTCCGCCTGGGCCGCCGCGAGCGCCAACGCCTCGCGCTCCCGCTCCGCCTCCGGCACGCCGCCCAGGTCCACGAAGCCCAGCGCCGGTGGCAGCTCCGGCAGGATGACCTGCAGCGGGCCCTGCGCGTCCTCGCGGAACACGGTGCGCAGGCTCTCATGGCGCTGGTGCAGCGCGTGGAAGCTCCTCACCAGCGCCCGGGTGTGCAACGGCCCGGTGAGGCGCAGCGCCGCGAGGATGGTGTACGCGCTGCTCCCAGGCTCCAGCCGGTCCAGCAGCCACAGCCGCTGCTGCGCGAAGGACAGCGGCAGCCGGCCCGTCCGCGGCATCGGCAGCAGCGGCGGCACGGCGGAGGAAGCGTCCCCTGCTTCGCGCGCGGCGTCCACCCGCGCGGCGAGCGCCTGGAGCGTGGGCGCGTGGAAGAAGGCCTCCAGCGGCAGCTCCACGCGCAGCGATGCGCGCAGCCGCGACACCACCTGCGTCGCGAGCAGCGAGTGGCCCCCCAGCTCGAAGAAGTGGTCGGTGAGCCCCACGCGCTCCACGCCCAGCAGCTGCCGCCAGAGGCCCGCGAGCAGTTGCTGCGTGGGCGTGTGGGGGGCTTCGTAGGGACGGGGGCTCGCGCGCTCCAGGACGGGGACTGGCAGCGCCTTGCGGTCCACCTTGCCGTTGGAGTTGAGCGGCAGCGCGTCCAGCACCACGAAGGCCGTGGGCACCATGTACTCCGGCAGCGTGCGGCGCAGCCCGTCCTTGAGCGCCGCCGCGTCCAGCGTCTGCCCGTCCCGGGCGACGGCGTAGGCGACCAGTCGCTTGTCGCCGGGCACGTCCTCGCGCGCCAGCACCACGGCCTCGCGCACGCCGGGGGCGGCCTGCACGGCGGCCTCCACCTCCCCCAGTTCGATGCGGAAGCCACGCACCTTCACCTGGAAGTCGTCGCGGCCCAGGTACTCCAGCGCGCCGTCGGGGCGGTAGCGCACGCGGTCCCCCGTCTTGTACATGCGCGAGCCCGGCGGACCGAAGGGCTCCGGCAGGAAGCGCTCCGCGGTGAGGTCCGGCCGGTGGAGGTAGCCGCGCGACTGGCCCTCGCCCGCGAGGTACAGCGCCCCGGGCTGGCCCACGGGCACCGGCCGAAGGTCCGCGTCCAGCACGTAGGCGCGGGTGTTGGACAGCGGCCTGCCGATGGGCGGCACCTCTCCCGGGCGCACGCGCGCGAAGGTGGAGTAGGTGGTGTCCTCCGACGGGCCATAGAGGTTGTAGAGCCGCTGCACCGTGGGCGTGTCGAACACCTGCCGCGCGAGCGACGCGGGCAGCGCCTCGCCCGCCAGGTTGATGGTGCGCACCGAGGGCGGCAGCGCCCCCAGCCGCAACAGCTGCGCCATGGCGGAGGGCACGGTGTTGACGAGCGTCACCTCCGACGCCTGGGGCAGCTCCGCCAGGTGCAGCGCGTTGCGCGCGAGGATGACGCGGCCTCCCCGGGTGAGCGGAGCGAAGACCTCGAAGACGGAGAGGTCGAAGTTGAGCGACGTGCACGCGAGCACGCCCTGGAGCTCCTCCGCGGAGAACACGCCGTGCACCCAGGTGAGGAAGGCCACCGCCGCGCGGTGCGGGATGGCCACGCCCTTGGGCCGCCCGGTGCTGCCCGACGTGTAGATGAGGTAGGCCAGGTTCTCCGGCAGGGGCGACAGCGTGAGCGACGCGTCCGGGGACGCCTGGCCCAGTGGCTCCGCGTCGTCCTCCAGGCACACCACCTGGCAGCCGTGCGCGGGCAGCGCGGGCACCAGGTGCGCGTGCGCCACGAGCGCGGGGCCGCGGGCGTCCTCCAGCAGGAAGGCCAGCCGCTCCCGCGGGTACGTGGGGTCGAGCGGCACGTACGCCCCACCCGCCTTGAGGATGCCCAGCATGCCCACGACCATGTCGGCGTTGCGCTCCACGCACAGGCCCACGCGGACCTCCGGGCCCACGCCCAGGGCCCGCAGCCGCCGCGCCAGGCTCCCGGCGCGCTGCTCCATCTCGCGGTAGGTGAGCCGCACCGGGCCGGCGACCACAGCCACCGCGTCCGGCGTGCGCCGTGCCTGGGCCTCCACCAGGTGGTGCAGGCACGCGTCGCGAGGGAAGTCCTTCGCGGTGTCGTTCCAGGTCACCAGCACGCGGTGCCGCTCCTCGGCGGAGAGGACGGGGGCCTCGGGATTGAGCGCGGGCGGGCCGCCGGTGTCCTCCGGCGCGGTGTCCTCGGTGAGCGGGAGCACCGGGTGGCGCTCCTGGACCGGGGCGGCGCGCTCCACCGGGGCCGCGGCGCCCGCGCGCGCGTCGTCCACGCACCGCGCGAGCTGCCGCACGGTGGGGTGCTGGAAGAGGACGCGCAGCGGCAGCTCCACGCCGAAGCGCGCGCGCAGCCGGGCGAGCACGCGCGTGGCCAGCAGCGAGTTGCCGCCCAGCCGGAACAGGTCGTCCCGCGCGCCCACGTCCGCGACCCCCAGCAGCTCCCCGAACAGCGCGGCGATGACCTCCTCCGTGGGCGTCTGGGGCGGGACGCGCGCTTCCTGCGCCGCGCGCTCCAGCGTAGGCGCGGGCAGCGCATTGCGATCCACCTTGCCGTTGGGGCTGAGCGGCAGCGCGTCCAGCACCACGAAGGCCGTGGGCACCATGTACTCCGGCAGCCTCGCCTGGAGCGACGCCTTGAGCCCGTCCACGTCCAGCGTCTGCCCGGCCCGGCCCGCGACGTAGGCCACCAGCCGCTTGTCGCCGGGCACGTCCTCGCGGGCCAGCACCACCGCCTGGCGCACGGTGGGGTGCTGCTCCAGCGCGGTTTCTATCTCCCCCAGCTCGATGCGCAGGCCGCGCACCTTCACCTGGAAGTCGGCGCGGCCCAGGTACTCCACCTCGCCGTCCGGCAGCCAGCGCGCCACGTCCCCCGTGCGGTACAGCCGCGCGCCAGGCAGGGCGCTGAACGGATCCGGGAGGAAGCGCTCCGCGGTGAGGTCCGGCCGGGACTGGTAGCCGCGCCCCACCTGCACGCCGCCGATGTACAGCTCCCCGGCCACGCCCACCGGCACCGGCTGGAACACCGGGTCCAGGATGAGGATGGACGTGTTCGCCACCGCCCGGCCAATGGGCACCGAGCGCCGGCCGTCGCCGGGCGTGCACGCGAAGTACGTCACGTCCACGGCCGCCTCCGTGGGGCCGTAGAGGTTGTGCAGGCCCGCGTGCGGCAGCACCTGGAGACAGCGCTCCTTGAGCTCCAGGGGCAGCGCTTCGCCGCTGCACACCACGCGGCGCAGCGACGCACAGCCGCGCGCCTCCGGCTCCTCCAGGAACACCTGGAGCATGGACGGCACGAAGTGCAGCGTGGTGACGCCCGCCTCGCGGATGAGCCGCGCGAGGTACGCGGGCTCCTGGTGACCGCCAGGCCGGGCGATCACCAGCCGCGCGCCCGTCATCAGCGGCCAGAAGAACTCCCATACCGACACGTCGAAGCTGAAGGGCGTCTTCTGGAGCACCCCATCGTCCGCGCCCAGGCGGTACTCCGTCTGCATCCAGCGCAAGCGGTTGCACACGCCCCGGTGCGCGTTCATCGCCCCCTTGGGGCGGCCCGTGCTGCCGGAGGTGAAGATGATGTACGCGAGCGCGTCCGGCAGCGTCTGACGCGCGGGCGCATGCGCGGGCAGGCGCGACAGCACCTCCGCCTCCGCGTCCACGCACACCACGCGCGCCCCGTGGGGCGGCAGCCCGGGCACCAGGTGCTCCTGCGCCAGCAGCACCGTGGGGCGCGCGTCCTGGAACATCCACGTCAGGCGCTGCGCCGGGTAGCCCGGGTCGAAGGGCACGTAGGCCCCGCCCGCCTTGAGCACCGCCAGCAGTGACACCACCAGCTCCAGCGAGCGCTCCAGGCACACGCCCACGCGCGACTCCGGCCCCACGCCCCACTCCCGCAGCCGGTGCGCCAGCTGGTTGGCCCGCGCATCCAGCTGCGCGTAGGTGAGCGTGGCGTCCCCGAACGCGAGCGCCACCCGGTCCGGTGTGCGCGCCACCTGCGCCTCGACGAGCGACGCCAGGTCCTCCTGCTCCGGGTACACCTGCCGCGCGCCGTGCCAGTCCACCAGGAGCTGCCGGCGCTCCTCTTCGGAGAGCAGGGGCAAATCGCGCAGGGCGGTGTCCGGCGCGGCCAGCGCGCCCACCAGCACCGTGCGCAGGTGCGCGAGCAGCCGTGCCAGGGTGGGCGCCTCGAACAGGTCGGTGCTGTACTCGGCGGACAGGCGCAGGCCCTGGGGCAGCTCCGTGGCGTAGAGGGTGAGGTCGTGCTTCGTCGTGTCGGTGGTGACGGGCAGCACCTCCAGCGTGAGGCCCTCCTGCTGGAGCACCGCGCCGGGCGCGTTCTGGTGGATGACCATCACCTGGAACAGCGGCAGGTGGCTGGAGCTGCGCTCGGGCTTGAGCGTCTCCACCAGCTTCTCGAACGGGACGCCCTGGTGCGCCTGGGCCTCTGACACCGTGTCGCCCACCCGGGCCATCAGCTCGCGGAAGCGCAGCCCGCCGGACAGCGGCGTGCGCAGCACCAGGGTGTTGATGAACAGGCCGATGAGCCCCTCCAGCTCCGCGCGGTCCCGGCCCGACACCAGCGTGCCCAGCGCCACGTCCTCCTGCCCCGTGTAGCGGTACACCAGCGACAGGAATGCGGACACCCACACCACGAAGAGCGTGGTGCCGTGGCGCTGGCTGAAGTCCCGCAGCGTCTGGGTGAGTTCCCGCGACAGCGTGAGGAACTGCCGGGCGCCCGCCGAGCCCAGCGTCGCCGGCCGCGCCTTGTCCGCCGGCAGCTCCAGGCGCGCGTCGGGATCCAGCTTCCCGCGCCACCAGGACAGCTGGGACTCCAGCGCCTCGCCCTGGAGCGTCGCGCGCTGCCACGCCGCGAAGTCCGCGTACTGCAACGGCAGCGCCTCCAGCCTGGCGCTCGTGCCCGCCCGCGCCGCGGCGTAGACGGCCGCCAACTCACGCACCAGCACGCCCATGGACCAGCCGTCCGCGATGGCGTGGTGGAGGTTGAGCAGCAGCAGGTGCTCCTCTTCCGCCAGCGCGTAGAGCGTGGCGCGCACCAGCGGTCCCTCGGACAGGACGAAGGGGCGCTGGGCGTCGCGGGTGACGGCCCTCCACGCGTGCGCTTCGCGCCCCGCCTCCGGCACGCCACGCAGGTCCTCGCGCTCCAGCTTCAGCACGAGCGACGGGGCGATGACCTGGACGGGCCGCCCCTCCTCCTCGCGCAGCGTGGTGCGCAGGGGCTCATGGCGCTCCACCAGGGACTGGAGGCCCCGTCCCAGTGCGTCCGGGTCCAGCGCGCCCGTGAGGCGCACCACCGCGGGCATGTTGAAGAGCGCGCTGCCGGGGCTCCACTGCTCCAGGAACCACATCCGCTCCTGGGAGAAGGACGCGGGGGCCCTGCGCGCCACCCGGGCCTTCTCCGCCAGCAGCCGGGCCAGCTTCGCGCGCTTCTCTTCCGGGGTCATCGGCATGGGAACGCACCTCGCTGCGGGCGCCGGGGATGCCGGTCGCTCAAGGGGTCTGGCTGTTGTCGCGAAAGGACTGCGGCTACGTCGGAATGGACAGCCGGGTATGAAGGACCGTGCGGGCCCGCTCCAGGACCGCGCGCACGTCGTCATCGGGGAGGACCGCCTCCGCCCAGGCCAGTTCCGCCCCCCCTTCCCCACTGGCAACCCCCGCGGGGACCATCTGTTCCAGCAGCCGCCGTGCTTCCAGGCCGCGCGCCACCAGCGGCGGCGCCAGCGCGGTGACCAGCTCCAGGGTGCCCTCCCGCGTGGACGTCAGCGCCACCGCGATGGAGCCGGTCCCCTTGCGCAGCTGCTCCGCCAGGGTGCGCGGCTGGAAGTCCAGCCCGTCCCCCAGGTGGTGACACACCACGGTCGTGTCCCCCACGGTGGTCGCGGTCTCCAGCAGGCGCCGCGCCAGCTCCGCGCGCGCGGCCCGCTGCGCCTTGCGCTTCTCCTTCTTGTCGGCCTGGGGCGCTTGCGACAGGTGCTCCCAGCGCTCCAGCAGGGGCGCGACTCGCGCGGGCGGCAGCTGCTCGTCCTCCAGGCGCTTGCGCAGCGCGCCCAGGTGCCGCACGCGCTCGTTGCCGGCCAGGGCCTCCGTCCGTGCCAGCTGCTGCTCCAGCTCCGTCAGCTCCTGCGCCTGCCGCGCCGTGGCCTCGCGGGGCGTGGGGAGGGTGGGCGCGAAGACCTCCGGGACGCGGTCGAAGCCCACGACGTTCGCCTCGCCGTCCACGGCATGCAGGCGCTTGCGGCTGAAGGGCAGCAGCTGCTCGTTGCCCACCTTCATCGCCAGCCGCCACGGGGTGTGTCGCCAGGCCGGCAGGTGGCGCAGGTACACGGCGTTGTAGCGCGGCACCGGCCGGTCCCCGCGCAGCGTCTTGAAGGGGTCCGCGCCGCCACCGGTCTCCAGCGTCACACCCCGCGCCTGTGCGTCGCGCATCAGCAGGTTGTTGATCAACCGGTACAGGCCCACCTCCTGCGGCAGCGACGTGTCGTAGCCGGAGACGGGCGAGAACATGACGCCGTTGGCCACGTGCGTGGCGTAGAACATGTCCACGCGGCCGTCCTTCACCAGCGCGCGCACGTCCAGCAGCGAGCCCGCCAGCATCTCCTCCATGTACGTGACGCTGATGGGCGGATTGGTGGTGTACTTCTCCCGGTGCAGCCGCCGGTACAGCTCCGCCAGCCGGGGCGCGCACCCGGGGAGCTCCCGGGCGTCCACCAAGCGGTAGCCGGACGGCTCCAGCAGCCGCGCGTCGCGCCGCCGGTTCTCCCGGGCGCGCCGCTCCAGCTCCGGCTCGAAGGGGAGCAGCATCCGTGTGTGCGTCATGTACGCGAAGTCGTAGCCCTGCGCCCTGAGGTGGTTGAGCAGGGCCGCGTGCGTGACGGGGTTCACCGCGAGGAAGTAGGGGGCGTGGTCCGGGAAGCGCGTGGTGAGGAACTCCGTCAGCCGCCGCGCCTGGTCCGCCGTGAGGTTCGCGCCCGCGTTGCGCAGGCTGGGCCAGCAGTCCACCTGGACGGCCTTGTCCAGGCGCAGGGTCTTCATCACCGTGCCCACGCCCCAGAGCGCGCTGCTGGCGGCGAAGCCGGCCAGGGGCTTCCAGTTTCCGGTCCGGATGGCCTTGCGCTGGCTGCCGATGAAGCGCTCATACACCGAATGCAGCACCGAGTTGCCGAAGGTGCCGTCGGTGACGGACAGCGGGATGAGCAGGTCGTCCAGCCCCAGCACGAACATCCGCGCGCGGTCCTCGAACCACGGCCCGGGGCCGTGCTGGACCAACGGGACGAGGAAGCGCTTCAGGCCGCGCCCCTCCGCCGTGTCGGGGAAGGGAGCTGTGTGGATGGTCGTCGCGTCGTAGAGGATCATGGTCGGCTCAGGACTCGATACCCAGGTGCGTGCGCACGCGGCCGCGCGCCGCGTCCAGCGCCGCGTCCACGCCGTCCGCGCGCGAGCCCCCGCCCCAGGCCACGTCCGGCGACCCGCCCCCCTTGCCGTCCACGCACGGCGCCGCCGCAGCCATGAGCTGCCCCGCGTCCAGGCCCAGGCCGCGCAGCGCCGCGCTCGCCGCCGTCACCAGCACCACCTTGTCGCCGCGCGTGGCGGTGAGCACCACGCCCACGCTGCCGGCCGCGCCCCGCAGGGCCTCCACCAGCGCCTTGAGGTGCGGCGCGGTCGCTTCGCCCAGGTGCGCGGCGACCAGCGCGGTGTCGCCCCAGCGCGTGGCGGACTCCAGCAACCGCCGCGCGTGCTCCGCCGGGGTGGGACCCTGGGGCTCGGCGGGCTTGCGGCGCGCCTCGTGCTCCAGCTTCGTCAGCCGCTCGCGCAGCGCGACCACGCGCGACATGGGCTGGGGCCAGTTGTGCAGCGTCTGTGACAGCGGGGACAGGGCCTGGAGCCGCGCCTCGCCGGGGAGCCTCGCCGCCGCGTCCAGCGCCGCCTCCAGCGCGTCCAGCTGCTCGCGCACCTTGCGCGCCGCCTCCAGCGGCGTCTGCCCCAGGGGCGATACCAGGGGCGTCCGGGGCGGCCCGAAGCCCACCACCGCGTCGCCGTCCACCTTGCGCAGCATGGCCACCGTGGGCGGCCGCACGGCGTCGTTGGCGTAGCGCTGGAGCGCGCGCCAGGCGAGGCGGCGCGGGCCGGCCAGGTGCTCCGTGTAGACGGCGCTCCAGCGGGGCACCGGCACGGAGCCGCGCATGCTCTTGAACGGATCCGCGCCCGGCCCCAGCTCGATGGTGAGGCCCACGTCCAGCGCGTCGTTCATCAGCTGGAACACCAGCCCCCGGTACAGCCCCAGCTCCTGCGGCAGCGCCAGGTCGTAGCCGAACAGCGGGGAGAAGAGGACGCCCTGGCTGACGTGGTGGGCATAGAAGCCGTCCACCCGCCCGTCCTTCACCGCCAGCTTGTAGGTGAGCAGGCCCTGACGCAGCGTCCAGCGGTACCACTCCTGGGTGAACTGGAGGTTGGTGTGGTACTTGCCGCCGTTGAGCGCGCGGTAGAGCTCCTCCAGCCGGGGCTCGCAGTCCGGCACCTCGCGCCCGTCCACCACGTGGTAGCCGGCCGCCTCCAGCAGCCGCGCGTCGCGCCGCCGGTTCTCCCGCACCTGCTTGCTGACCTCCTGCAGGGGCAGCGTCATGCGCGTGTGCGCTGCGTAGAGCAGCCCGTAGCCCCGCTCCACCAGCGTGTTGAGCAGCGGCGCGTAGCCGGCCGGGTTGAGCGCGCAGAAGACGATGGCGTGGTGCGGGAACCGCTCCGTCAGGAACGCGGTGATGCGATCCACCTGCTCACCGGTGGGCTGCGAGTGGAGGTTGCGCAGCACCAGCCAGTGGTCCACCAGCACCACCTTGTTGATGCCCGCCGCCTTGAGCAGCGCCCCCACCGAGTGCATGGCGCCGCGCATCACCGCCGCGCGCGCCGCACCGAACGCCTCCGCCGTCACCCCCGTCATCTGCAGTGTGATGTAGCGCGAGAAGGTGGAGTGCAGCGCGGAGTTCTCATACTCCGCGTCATTGACGGCCAGCGGCAGGCGCAGCCCGTCCAGCGCCAGCACCTGGAAGGTGGTCCGGTCGGTGACGTACGCCGTGCTGCCGTGTTTCACCAGCGGCACGATGAAGTCCCGGGCCATCCGGCCCTCGGGCGTGTCCGGCCAGGTGCACGAATCGACAGTCTGCGCGTCATAGAGACTCATGAATGAGTCACGATTGCGTGTATCCCAGAGCGAATCAAGGTAGTCATACAGAGCGTGATTAACCCAGTCTTCACGACTGGAAAGGGAATGGAGCCATGAACCGGATGTTCGCGGGTGCGCCGGCCACGGCGTCGGACGCGCGCGCGCGGCTGCGGCAGGCGGAGCAGGCGATGTCGGAGGCGAGCGCGAAGGCCGGCTCGGCGACGGGCTTCGCGGACTTCCTGGCGGAGGACGCGGTGCTGCTGGTGGAGGGTGAGTACGCGCTGAAGGGAAGGCAGGCCATCCAGACGTGGCTGACCGCGCACCCGCCGGAGCAGGACGGCACGCCGCGGTGGGAGTCGGTGCGCTGGGACGTGAGCGCGGACGGGACGCTGGGCTATTCGGTGGGGACCGTGACGGTGGACGCGGAAGGGGCGCCGCGGAAGGTGGTGGGGCGCTACATCTGCGCGTGGAGACAGCAGGCGGATGGCCAGTGGCGCGTGGCCGCCACGGTGCGCAACGCCGCCAAGGCGCCCATGACGCCGCCCGAGGGCTTCTCCGCGGCGAACACGGAGCCCGGGGCCGCGGCGCGCACGCTGTCGAAGGACGCGGTGCTGGAAGAGGCGAAGGCGGCGGACCGCGCCTTCTCCGCGCAGTCCGTGCGGGAGGGCATGGGCAAGGCGTTCACGGCCTGCGCGGCGCGGGACGCGGTGATGCTGATGGGCGACGCGGGCCTGTACGGCCAGGACGCTATCGCCAGGGCCTACGCGCCGTTCACGCTGGAGCAGACCGACCTGCGCTGGGAGCCGGTGCTGGGCGACGCGGCGGCGTCCGGGGACCTGGCGTACACGGTGGGCCGCGCCATCTCGACGGGCAGGGACGCGCAGGGCCAGCCGCGCAAGGACTTCGTGAAGTACCTCACCGTGTGGCGCCGCCAGGCGGATGGCCAGTGGCGCTACGTCACCGACGGCGGCAACTCCAGCCCCGGCCCCCAGGGGCCCTGAAAGAAAATCGCCCCAGGTCCTCCACCGCCCTGTCCGACGCCATCGCCTTCCATGACGACCTGCTCCAGTAGTGCGACCTGGCGCCTGAGGGATCCCCTCATGTAGCGAGTTGATCAGCATGCGTTCGTCCGGTCGCTGCGTGCGACGGTGCTGGCGCCCGGGCAGAGAGACGGGCCACCCTGACGCGCAAGGTGGCCATCGACGAAATGCAGGTGCGGGCGTTCTTGACGGAGGTGTTCGAGGACGAGCTGCACGTCAAACGAATCCTGTCCCTCTCGCACGCGACGCCGGGCGCGGTGCAGGCCACCAGCCTGTCGGAGGCAGCCATCGGCAAGGCGATGGCGTGGGCGCGGGGGGAGGACATCAGCTCCAAGCACGCGGTGAAGCAGGTGGACCGGCTGCTCTCCAATGAAGGCTTCGACAGCTGGAAGCTTTTCGGCGCATGGGTGCCCTTCGTACTGGCCGAGCGCACCGAGGCCGTCATTGCCCTGGACCGGACGGACTTCGAGAAGGACGACCAGGAGTCGCTCGTGGCAAGCCTCATCACTCGCCATGGCCGCGCGACCCCCTTGCTGTGGATGACGCTGGTGAAGTCGGCCTCTGCCGGCAACCGACAGCTCGCCGAGGACTCGGTGCTCCAGCGGCTGCGGGAGCTCATTCCCGCGCAGGTGCAGGTGACCGTCCTGGCGGACCGAGGCTTCGCGGACGCGAAGTTCCATGCGCTCTTGGAGCAGCTCGACTTCGAGTACGTGGTGCGCTTCCGCCCGGACGTGCTCGTCACGTCCGACGGCGGAGAGACGAAGCCTGCGAGCCAGTGGGTACCAGCGGGTGGCAGGGCGAAGCTGTTGAAGGGTGCGCGCGTCACCTCGGCAGGTGCCCCGGTGGGGGCGGTGGTGCGCGTGAAACGGAAGGGAATGAAGGAGCCCTGGGGCCCTGACAGCCTGCGGGGGCCCGGCCTATGTCTCCGCGAGCGCCCGGCGATGGATGGCCCCCCAGAAGTCCGCCGCCTGGCGCGCGCCGTCCAGCAGGGGCTCGGGGCCGTGCGCACCGAGCGACTCGCAGAGCGCCTGGGCCCGCGCGCCGTGCTCCACGTCCACGTCCAGGTGCACGAGCAGGAAGCGCGCCCGCGTCCTGTCCAGGCCGAGCCGCCCCAACCCCTGGCGTGTGTCGCCCCCGAGGTGCCGCGCCACTCCCTCCAGCACATACAGCGCGCCGAGGAACGAGAGCTGGCGCTCCGCCGGGATGCCTTCCCAGAAGGCGTGGAACGCGGAGACCTCGCGGGGCGTGGCGTCCGACGGCGTGCGCCCGAAGGCCGCGAGGTCCGCCTTCGCGAGCTGGTAGTGGGACTGCTCGTCCGCCGCGAGCTCCGCGAAGAAGGCCTTCAGCTCGGGGAGCGTGGCGCGCTCGGCCGCGAGCCGCAGCCGGTCTCCACTGCGCAGCGTGTAGTGGTACATCATGTCCAGGAAGGCCACGTACCGCTCGGGCGTCACGGCCGGCAGCCAGCCCGCGACCTGCCGGGCCATGCCCACGGTGAGTGCCTCCAACTGCTCCCGCATCGACACCATCTCAGTCCCTCCGGGTTGAAATCAGTCCGCCCAGGGTGCGCCGCGCGTGCGCGAGGTGCGGCGCCGCGCGCTCGGGGCCCAGCTCGTCCACCGCCATGACGCCCGCGTCCAGGAAGCCCTCGCCGCCCAGGCCCCGCCCGCACGCCGTGGGCACCGCGCGCACGTCCACGGGGCGCAGGGGGCCCCCCGCGTCCCGCGCGAGCGCGAGCTTCAGCACCGCGCCCGTCTGGCACGCCCGCGTGGGCATGATGCTCAGGAAGTTGCCGAGCGAGTACGCGATGAGCCCCACTCGCGGCGGCCCTCCCCGGCGCACCTGCGCGGGGCACGTGGAGTCCCCGCCGTCGATGGAGACCAGCTCCACGGGCTGCAGCACGTGCGGCGAGGAGCCCAGGAGGATGTCCGCCCCGCGCTCGATGAGGCGGTAGGCGTGCTCGCGCTGGAGGGACTCGGGCCAGTACTCGTACTCGAAGCCCCAGTGCGGCATGAGCACCACGAGGTCCGGTCCCACCGCGCGCGCCGCGTCAATGAGGGCGCCCAGCCGCTCCCAGTCGGGCTCATACCGAGGGCTGCCCAGGCGCGTCACCGGAATGCCCTCGGTCGGCACCCCCGCGAGGTGGTTGATGTCATACGTCACCGCGGCAATGCCCAGGCGCACCCCGGCCACCTCCAGGCCCGCCACCGCGTCCTGTGCCCGAGGGCCTCCGACGCAGCGGTGCTCCGGGCGGGCCAGCACGCTCTGGCGCGTGCGCTCCAGCCCTTGCGCGCCCTGGTCCAGCGCGTGGTTGTTGCACAGCGAGAACACGCGGTGGCGCGCGGTGCCCTCCCACGCGTCCAGGTAGCCCGGCGGCGCGTTGTAGTGGAGCGTCTCGTAGACGAGCCGGGGCACGGGCCGCGCCGGGTCCACGGGCGTCTCCAGGTTGGCGAAGGCCACGTGCGCGTCCGCCATCAGCGCGCGCACGCCCGGGGAGAGGGCCTCGCGGAAGCCGCTGCGAATCCACATCACATCGCCCACGGCGCACAGGTTGAGCGCCGCTGGCGCGTCGGACTTCCAGCTCCCGGAGGCGAGGTGCCGGGCGACGCGCGCGAAGTGCTCGGCGTCCTCGGTGCGGCGTGGCTCGGGGACGTGGAGGAGGCTCTTGGCGATGTAGCGCAGGTTGAGGTCCCAGCGGGACAGCGGCCAGCGGCCGTCCTCGTAGCGGATGTCCGCGTACAACTGGCGCAGGGCGTTCATGGGCGCTTTCGTTCCAGGGTGACGAGCCGCACGGCCTCGTCCACGACGGTGGGCCCGGCGAGCAGCGCGCGTCCCATGACGTCGAGGTAGCTGTCGAAGACGGGGGCGCCGCGCGCGAGCAGCCCGGGGCGCAGATGGGTGTGCAGCTTCGCGAGGTTGTAGCCGGGCACGCGCGGATAGAGGTGGTGGTCCAGGTGGTAGTTGAGCCCGTTCCAGAGGAAGGTGACCAGCCGCGTGCCGCGCACCGTCGTCGCGGTGTGGAAGCGGTCCCCGCGCCACGTGTTGGCGTAGTGGTCCGCGATGGACTTGAGGCCGTTGAGGGGGCTGGCGAAGAGCACCGGCAGCAGCCAGCACTCCACCGCGCCGGGGACGAGCCCGTGCCGTGACAGCAGCCAGAAGAGCCCCGCGTAGAATCCCGCGTAGCAGAGCAGCACCGCGCCATGGCGGCGCAATCGCGCGCGGGAGAAGTGCTGCAGCGGATAGAGGACGTTGAAGTAGATGAGGCTCAGCGGGATGCCGAACAGCACGGTGGCGTAGAAGAGCGCGCACAGCCCGAGCGAGCGGCGGCCCGCGTTGTAGGCGTCGGGGTCCTTCTCCGTGCGGTTCCAGCGGTGGTGCGCGAGGTGGTCATGGCGCATGGGCTCGTAGGCGATGCCCACGAGCAGGCTGAGCGCGTTACCGAAGAGGCGGTTCTGCCACGGCCTCGGGAAGAGGTTGTCGTGCCACGCGTCGTGGTCCAACTGGATGAGCCCCATCACCGCCCCACCCGCCAGCATCCACAGCGGCAGCTTCACCCAGAGGCTGCCCGCGCGGGCAATGGCCACGGCCGCCGCGACCCAGACACCCAGGTGCAGCGCCGCCATGCCCACCGCGCGCAGAGGACGGATGCGGAGCATCTCCACCCACTCGGCGCGGGAGAGGCCGGACTCCGGGGGCGCGGCACCGGGCGAATCAGCGGGACTCACGAGGGCTGGCTGCATGGCGCGTCAGAAGTAGCGCGGGACGCGCTGGCAATAGCGCGCGTAGGGCTCACCGAGGCGGTCCGCGAGGAACCGCTCCTCCTGGAGCACCAGTTGATGGAAGAGCCCCCCGAGCGCCGCACAGGCGCCCAGCGTCACCACGGACGGAGCCCAGAGCGAAGCCCCGACGAGGTACAGGTAGGAGAACACGTAGATGGGGTTGCGCGAGCAGCGGTGGAGTCCCCCCTCGCGCAGCTCGGGCCGGGCTTCCCCCGCGTCCACGCCGATGCGGAACGCCGGGCCCATTCCATACTGGGCCCACAGCATGCCCATGAGCCCCACGACACCGAGCACCCAACCCGCGAACGGAGGAATGGGCAGCAGCGGCCGTCCCCAGGGCATGACGGACCACGCGGGCCAGAACGCGGTCGCGAGCACGGAGCCGGCCCAGAGCAGCGAGACGCCACTGATGCGCCGCGTGACGCGCGTGTGCGCGGAATCCGCCGCAGCGCTCCGGTACGCCAGCGGGCTGCGCCCGAAGCGCAGGCGGTAGACGAGGCTTGTGCCCAGGTGCCCCGCGAGCACGTGCAGGCAGATGAAGCCCAGGTACACCCCGGGCGCCTCGCGCAGCCCCATCATGGCGCGAGCACCTCCGCCCGCAGGCCGAAGCCCGAGGACGCCCACCCGGCGACGCGCTCCGTGAAGTCGCGCAACTCCTCGCGCGTCCAGAGTCCCTCGAAGGCCGCCGTGTTGATGTTGAGCGTGTCCGCGAACGACAGGCCCGTGGCGCCCCAGGTGGCCGTGTGGCTGCGCATGGAGCGGATGCGGAACGGCGCCTCCGTGAAGTGCTTGTCCATCCGTCCCAGGTAGGTGACGACGAGCGTGTTCGTCCGGGGCTCGGCGATGAGCCCGGGACGCGCGTTCTTGCGCAGCACCCGCGCAGGTGCGAGCCGGGCCACCGCCATGCACTCCAGCGCCGTCGTCCAGTGCACGCCCTCATCGAGCACCCGCTGCACCTCGGAGCGGAGGAAGCGGGCCAGCTCGCGCGGGGCCTCCAGCCGGGCGCGGACCTCCTTCAGGGAGATCTCAATCGGCACCGCGGAGCAGCCATTGCCCAGCGTCCGCCCGAGCCCCAGCATCCGCCGCAGGTCTACCGGCATGCGCAGGCGGATGAGTCCGTCCGCCGGGGACTCTCGCAGCGCCACGCCCGCGAGCAGCGCGGACAAGAAGACCTCCGACGCCTGGAGGTCCGTGTCGCCCTGGGGAAGCGTGAGCCGCGCCGTGGCCGATAGCGCGTGTCCGGCGGTGTCCCCACTGCGGCGCAGCCCCATTCCCCGCTGCGCCAGGAGCCGCCGGCGCGGACTCGTGAGCCCCAGCACCAGGCCAGGCTGGCGCAGCGCCGCGAGCAGCACCTTGCCATCCGTGAGCGTCGAGGGCTCCAGCGGGCGCGACTCCGACCCGCGTCCCGCGCAGAGCAACCACAGCCGCTCCAGCAGGTGCGCCAGCGCCTTCGCGTCCCCGATGGCGTGATGCAACTGGATGCCCAGCAGCGAGGGACCGTGGGCCGCGTCCACCATGGGATGCAGGTGCAGCCGTAGCGGCACGTCGCGCGCGAGGTCCACCCGCGTGTTGATGATTCGCGCCACGGCGTCGGGCTCGGACAGGGGCTCCGCGCCGTCCACCAGGGCCGCGTCCACCTCCGCGACCCCGCGCACCGCGGGCACCCATGCGCGGCGCGCGTCATTCCAGGCCACGTTGAGGCGCTCGCTCTCCCGCACCAGCGCGCGCAGCCCCCGGCGCAGGAGCGCCACATCGGGCCTGTCCTCCAGCCGCAGCAGCACCGTGGCCCAGATGGTGGCGACCTCGCCGTCCAGCCGAGCCATCACCGTGTCCACGAAGTTCGCGCGCATTGCTCCATCCATCCCGCGAAGAGTTCCCGGGCCCGCGCGCCGTCCAGCCGGGCGCGGCTCACGACCTCGCACGCGGCCCTCGGGTCCGGTACGTGCTGGAAGACGAGTTCATCCGGCTCGTGCTGGTGGAGGCGGATGCCCGTCGGAAGAAAGCCGGCCGCGAGGAGCACCGGCGTCCCCTCGGCCACCCACCGGGGCTCGCCCATGGGCAGGTGGATGAGGTCCACGCGCGCCCGCTCCGACGTGAGCGCCGGGGTGCCCTCCGCGCTGAAGCCCACGAGGACCCGCCGCTCCAGACGCAGCGACGCGTTCCAGTCGAGCGGACGCAGCACGGCGCCCTCCCTGCATGCCCGGCGCTCCAGCGGCGTGAAGGCCACCGACTCCGCGAGCCCCACCCCGGCCAGGATGGACGCGAGCCACTCTCCCCACGGGCCCTCGGGCAGGTAGCGCCGGCGCGGCGGCGGGGGAGTGAGCACCGTCGTCATCGCCAGTGCCTGCATGGGCACGCCCGAGCCCTCCTCCACGCCAATCACCGTCTCGCCCCGCGTGTAGTTGACGACGAGGCCCGTGGGCCTCGCCCGCATGAAGCGCGAGGCGTAGCGCTGCGCCATGACGTGCAGCGTGGAGGTGTTCTGGTGCAGGAAGCCCACCCAGCGCCCGAGCCGCGCCAGCAGCGAGCCCCACAACGCCTCGTGCTCGGCGCGGCCCATGAGGGTGCGGCGGCTCGGCAGCGCCACGGAGAGCCCCGAGTCCAGCGAGTCCCGCCCCGGCTTGTTCCACAGGCCCGTGTGCCACAGCAGCGCCCCCCGCGCGTCGAACTCGCCGAGGCTCAGCAGCGCCCCGTCCCTCCAGAGCCGCACGGCGCCGCCGGGCTCGTAGAGGAACGGATAGGAGTACGTCTCCGCGTAGCGTGCATGGAGCAGCTCGCGGAAGGCCGGCTCATCGGGCTCGGCCAGCCAGCGCGTGTGCTCGCTGGGGTTGGCGGCGCGAAGGTCGTCCATCAGGGAAACAGCTCGGTCCCGGCACATGCGCGCCAGCAATGCATCCTTGAGGCCAGCCGGGATGGCCCCGCTCCCGCCCGGACGCAACCTCGCTCGCGCAGCCCTCCGTGCAGCGCCTGGCACACGGGTGTGAAGCCCCCTGCACACGCAGCAGTCGCTCCACCTCTGCTTGCGTGGACGGAGGCAACGGCTCGAAGCACACGCCGCCCTCCCGAGGCACGAAGACGCCGTCCGGCACCCGCGAGCGGAGGTGTCACGCCCTTCTCATGTTTCTTCGCCGGCGCGGTCTCGATGTCGCAGTTCTCGCAGCGAGTCTTGCATTCATTCATGAACAGCGCGGAGGTCTACCGGGCGAGGGCGGCAATCCCTTGGACAGCGCGGGGCTGCACGTGCCGTAATGCCACGCGCATGCGAACCTCTCTCTCTTTTTCTCTGATCATCGCGGCATGGACGTTGCCGTCGCTGGCCCTGGCGCAGCCCTCCGCGGAGTGCGGCCCGTATGACTTCGACGCCCAGGCGAAGGCCCAGGTCTTCACCATCAAGGCCCCCACGCCCAAACAGCCGGTGAGCTTCCAGTCCGAGGCCAAGGCTTGCCCGGCCCAGGGCGAGTGCGGTTGGAAGCAGCGCAGCTACCTCATTCCGGGGGACACAGTGCTGGCAGGCCCGGAGCAGGGCGGCTTCCGGTGCGCCTACTACGTCACCGCCAAGGGCAAGCCCCTGGCGGGCTTCCTTCCCGCCGCGAACCTGGAGCCCGCCAAGGGGGAGAAAGGGCTCGACGCGGCGGTCCTCGCGGGGACATGGGTGTACGCGGAGAATGAGATCGTCTTCACCTCCAAGGCGGGCGGGCTGCTGCACGCCGAAGGCAACGCCACCGCCGTGGTGAACGGCACGGCCAATACCGGTGGCTTCGCCGAGGACGTGAAGCCCGGAGGCGAGGAGCTGCGCATCGGTGACCCCAAGGAAGAGGACGAGTGCCTCGTCACCGTCCAGCGCCGGGGCCCTTATCTGCTCGTGTCCGACAACCTCCAGTGTGGAGGCCTCAACGTGAGCTTCAAGGGCCTCTACATCCGCAAGAAGAAGTAGCCGCTCCACGGGGGGCGGCTCATGCCGCCTGGGAGGCGGAGGCCCGGCGGCGCTCGACGCGCCGCCATTCCGCCCACGGCCGTGCTCACCTGCTCGCCGCTGGTGCGCGGCATCGCCACCCTCATCAACTGGTTCACCCCCAAGGCCATGCGCGCCTTCCCTCCGGAGGACCTGGAGGCCGCGGTCCGGCACCTGACCGCGCAGGACATACGCGCTGAACTCGGTGGGGTGCTCCAGCATCGGGAAGCGCCGGGCCTGTCGTTGGAAGAGCCTCCATTCCAGACAGGAGGTGGGGCCCACCGTCCCGGCGCCACCATCCAGAACGCGCGTGCTGTTCTCCGCCTCGCGTCCCAGAGGCGGCGCCAGGGCCGCGAACAGCTTGCGCGACCGCGCCAGCAGCGCACGCGCCTCCACGCTTCCAGCTGGGGCGTCCTGCATGCAGCCATCCCCAGGAGAAGTGCGGTCAACGAGAGCCGGACAGCAGGAAGGGGCATGGGAGGCCAGCGTACACGTGCCGTCGCGGCAAAGGAGGGGCTCTCCTCCCCTCCTCCAACCCCGTCCCTTGCCTGGGCCCGTCACGCTCCCCCAATGCCTCGCGGAGCCCGGGCGACGCTCAGGGGACGTACCGCTCGGCGGTGTTCAGCACCACGCCGCCGTCGGTGCCTCCGATGATGAGCACACTCCCCGATTTCAGCCACGTCGCGGTGTGAGCGGCGCGCGCTGAGGACATGGGGGCGGCAATGGGCTCCCAGCCGCCATCCAGCCGGAGTATCTCCGCGGAGGCAAGCGGGCTCGCGTAGGGGGCGGAATACCCACCTGTCACCAGCACCTCGCCCGAAGGCAGCGCGGTGGCCGTGTGGAGGAAGCGGGCTTCCTTCATGTCCTCCTGGAGCATCCACGAAGTGCCGTCTGGTTCGAAGAGGTCCACGTACGGGAGGACCTTTTCAGGTAGATCCCATGATTTATCGTAGGTGCCGGTGACCAGGACTCCTCCAGAGGGCAGCAGCGTCGCCGCGTGCCCGTAGCGCCCGCAGTCCATCTCCTGCGAAACGCGCCACCGTCCTCCATCCGGTGCGTTCGAGTCGTAGACCTCGGCGGTCGCCTCCGTTCGGTTGATATTGAAGCCACCGATGGCCAGGGCATTGCCACCGTCCAGCAGGGTGAGCGTCAGCATGTTGCGTCTGACGTTCAGGTTCCCCGCCCTCGTCCAGGAGTCGCTGACTGGATCATAGAGTTCGGCGGTCCTCAGCCCATCGTCCGCCGAGATTCCGCCACCCGCCACCAGCACCTTCCCCGAGGGCAGCAAGACGGCGGCATGGCCGGCACGTCCTCCGTAGGGCATGGGGCTCACCGTGGTCCATTTATTCGCACCGACGTCATAGATTTCAGCACTGGCCAGCGCGCTACCCGTGGGGCCTATACCGCCGACCACCAAGACCTTGCCTTTCCCCAGCCAGGTGGCGGTGTGGTCCATGCGAGCCGTCGCCAGGCGCTCCCCGGGGCTCCAGCTGTTGGATGAAACGTTGTAGAGCTCCGTCGTGTTCGTCAGGCCCCCCCCCGAGGTGCCGACCGTGCTGGTTCCGCCAACAACGAGCACCCGGCCGTCTTCCAGGAGGGTGGCCGTATGCCCCGTGCGCCGCACCGTCATCGAGGTCACGGATTTCCATCCCGGCGGTTCGCGCTCGTCATCGGGAAGGCCCCCGTCAGGTCCTGCATCCTGCCCCGCGTCCCCGCCGTCCTGCCCCGCGTCCCCGCCGTCCTGCCCCGCGTCCCCGCCGTCCGGTCCACCGCCATCATCCAGGATGTCATTGCCATCAGGCCCCGCATCCGACCCGCCGTTCTCGCAGCGGAGAGGGTGCTTGTCGCAGAACTCGCCCACCACCGCGTCGACGTCGAGACACGCGGTGATCTGCACGCCAAGCAGAAGCAAGCCAATGGCTGTCGAGCGAAGCAGCGTCTTCATGGCCACCTCCCAGCCACGAACACGGACGTCCCATCCAGCCCGAACTGCACGGGCACCGGCTGCTTCGGCGACCCCAGCAGATACATCCCAGCGGAGGCGCCCAGTCCCACCAGGCCTCCCACCAGCAGCCCCACCGAGGCCGTCTGCAGCCGACGCGTGCCGTGGGCCACGTTCCTGGCATCGGGCTCCGAGGGGATGTCCTTCGCATCGCCATCCAGCTTCGACTTCCGCCCCTCCGCCACCCCCCAGAAGACACCCGCCGCGACGACGAGGGCCCCTCCCGCCACGGCGGGAATCATCGCCCGGTCTCGCAAGGAGGGAGGCGCTCCGGACATGTCCTGTATGGGAGCGGAGGACGGCGTCGCGAGGCCCGTGGCTACGGTGAGCGGCTCTCGTGGCGCCTGGGCCTCCTGCGCGTCCAGGGAGGCCTCCTGCTTCAGGGGCTCTCGGACCGCCCCCCGCGCTGCCACTTCGCGCAGGACCCCCTTGTGCACCGCTTCGAAGTGCCGCCTCACCTTGGGCGAGACCGTCAGCGGCAGCTTCGCATCGGGGTTCATGCGCAGGGCGGCCTTGAAGGCGGCTTCGGCGTCGCGCAACCGCCCGCTCAGCTCCGCCAGGATGACGCCCTGGTAGAGCGACAGCACCACCTCATCCTCGAGCCCGTTCGACGCCTCCTTGCAGCGGGCCACCTGGTCCAGGGCGCGCTCGTACTCGAGGTCCTCGAACAGCAGAGAGATGGACTCCGCGCAGCCGCGGACGCCCGGGGAGACGTCGCCTCGGGCAAACCCTGGGAGGAGGCAGAGCCAGAGAAACAATCCACCGACTGCGTTCACTCCTGTCATGGGGCCGCTCTCCTTGATGGGGGCGGGTCGAGGAATGGCCGCCCGGGCCATCAATTGGGAAGAGGGAGTGGGCCCAGGGGCGTCCCAAGAAATCCCCGGGCCTCAGTCCAGCAGGCCCTGGAGGCTGAGATCCAACCGGCTGCTGACCAGCCCCAACAGGCTCTCCAGCGTGAGCCGGTCCTGCTTCAGCCGGGGCGTGAGCTCCATGCGAACGCGCTCGAGCAACTGCTCGCGGGCCTCCGCGATCCTTCGCGCGATGCCGGAGCGCGAGCCGCCGTACATGAGCGTCAGCCGGTCCATGGTGAACCCATGGAAATGGTGCAGGCGCAGCAGGGTCCGCTCCTGCTCGGGGAGCACCGCCACCGCCTGGCGGAGCGACTCGATGAGGAGCCTGCGCGCATCCTCGCGCAGCAGCGCGTACTCGGGGTCGCTCGGGGCCAGGAGCCGCACGAGCTCCTCGGGAGGCTCCGCGACGAGCTCATGGCGCGCGTCCCGGCCCACCAGCTCCCCGGCGATTCGGGCGGCGACGATGCCCACCCAGTTCAGCAGGGGCCCGCGTCCGCCATAGCTCGAAATCCTCGGGGGCGTGTCGCCGCTGCCCACCAGCAACCGCTCGCGCAGCACCTGGAGCACCTCGTCCACCATGCTCGGCGACACCCTCCCGAGCCGGGCGGGGATGTACCGGCGGATGTCCTGCTCGAAGGCCCGGAGGGCCGAGGGCTCCCCACGAGCGCAGGCGTATGCGAGGTACAGGTCGGCGCCGTGGAGGATGCGCATCACCTCCAAGGTCCTTCCCGCGGGCAGGTGCCGGGCCAGGTGCCGCACGAAGGACTCCGCCGGGAGTGGCGCCGTGGCTTTGGCCCACCCGCTCCGGGTCGCCTCGACGTATGGGTTCAGCAGTGCCTCCCATCCCGGCACTGCGTCCAGCTCCGCGCGCTGCTCCCGGGGCAGGTGCTCCCGCAGCAGCGCCGCCAGGGAGCCTGTCGTCCATTGCTCGCTCATCGCTTCGCCTCCCGCTGTTGCCAGGCCAGCACCCGCTGGAGCTCCGGCCGGCCCCGGACTCCCACGGACTCCAGCCGCGTCCGAGCCTCCTCGGCCAGTTCAAACGCTCGCGTCCGGTCCGGGGCGGGGCGCGTTTCGAGCAGCGCCTGGGCCAGCAGGAACGAGGTCCTCCCGGCCGCCTCCGCGTCACCGGGCGGGCCCCAGCGGGTCTGGATGCGACGGGCGCGCTCGAGCAGCGGTGTGGCCCGCGCCGCCGCGCCCAGTGCCAGATGCGCCTTGCCGGCGCAGGTCAGCGCGCTGGCCCCGTCCTGGGACTCCGCGCTACCGGCCTTCTCGGTGAGGGTCACCGCCCGCTCGCAGTACGCGAGCGCCTCCTTCGGGGAATGGGTCGCCAGAGCCAGCTCGGCCAGCTGCCGCAGCACGGCCACCATCTTCCCCGCCGCCAGGCCCGAGTCCCGCTCCAGCCGCGTCAGCGCGTCCAGCAGGTCGCGCCGTGCCTCGGGGTAGCGACCCGCCTTCAGGTGCACCTGCCCCCGGACGGTCAGCGGTTGGGCGGCGCGCGGCGAGTCCGGGCCCAGCGAACGCTGGACGCGCTCCACCGCCTCGGTGGCGAAGGCCAGCGCCTCGGCGCCCTGCCCCGCATCGAGGGCGAGGACCGCCTGCTCCGTGAGCGCGAAGACGACGGTGATGTGATTGGGGCCCCGGCCCCGCTCGAAGATGGAGCGTGCCCGCTCGACCTGGGAGCGCGCCTCTTCCATCCGGCCTTCGAGGCGCGAGACCCCGGCCAGGTTCAGCAGCACCGACCCCAACGGGTAGGTCTCCGGGCTGGAGGACGCCTCCTGGAGGGCCAGGGCCCTGTGCCAGGCCTTGACGGCCTCCGCGTGCTGGCCCACCTCCAGCGCGGCCGTGGCGACCCGGTTGTAGGACGTCACGAGGGCCGGGTTGTCGGGGCCCAGCAGACGCTCGCGCAGCGCCAGGGCCTCGCGGTGAAGCTTCAGCGCCTCCTCATGGCGGCCCTGGCCGAAGCGGATGCGTCCCAGCTGGTGGAGGAGGTTGGGCGTGCGCAGGCTGTCAGGGCCATTCCTCCTGCGGGAGAACTCCAGGCCCTGGAGCGCCTCCTGCTCCGCCTCGGCGAGCTGGCCGTGCGCCTCTCGCAGCGCCGACAGGCGCGAGTGCAGGTCCGTCGTGATGTCCGGGAAGCGCTCCCGTCCCAGCCGCTCGACGGCGGCCCGGGCGTGCAGGATGAGCTTCTCCGCTTCGTCGGAGCGGGACTGCTCTTCGCCCACCGCCCAGATGAGCTCCACCCAGGCCCGGGCCACCGTCTCGTCGTCACGCGCGGCCTCGCCCGCCCACAGCGCCTGGTAGAGGAACTGCTCCGCTTCCTTCGGTTTGTTGAGGCCCCCGAGGAGCACGCCGTGGGCCAGGAGCACCTCCGCCCGCAGCGGTTTGTAGTCCAGGTCCTTCAGGTCCTCGATGAGGGCTGTCGTCACCGCGAGCCCCTCGGTGAACCGGTGCGACACGAGGTGGGCGCGGGCCTGCGCCAGCTTGTGCCGTGCCGCCTCCACCGGGGCCCGGAGGTGCTCGGGCGGTTGCGGCCGGGCGGAGAGGCCGGGCGCGTCCCGGCAGCTGGCGAGCCCCTCGAGGGAGGTCGTCAGCGGGCGCGCGTTCTGCACCGTCAGCACATCCGCCTTCTCCAGGACCTCGGTCACGGCGGCGAACTGCCAGAGCCGCGCGTCGAGGCACGCGGCCGTCTGCCAGGCGACGGCCGCCGTGTCACTGTCAGCGGACATGCAGGCCTCGGTGCGAAGCGTCCGCCATTGGGCGGCGTAGGCGTCCAGCGCCGACGCGAGCTGCTCCCAGGCTGGAGCGGCGTAGGACTCGCCCGTGGACAGGAAGGCCGTGCGGATCCGTTCGCGTCGCGCGGGGCTCCAGGCCGCGGTGAGCTTCTCCACCTCCTGCTCGCAGTGCGCCCCCTCGCGATGCGTCACCCCGTAGGCCACGAGGGTGCCCAGGACGCCGGCCACGGCCGCCGCGGCCGTCATCCGCGCAAGCCACCGGATGGGCCGTGGAGCGAGGGCCGCCAGGAGGGACTCCATGGACGGGAAGCGCTCCTGGGGGTTGGCGCTGAGCCCCCGCAGGACCGCGCGCCGGATGCGGGCTGGGACCTTCACCTCGCGCTTCGGGGGGCTGATGTTTCCCTGCCGTGCGGCCTGGGCCAGCTGCTCGAGTGTCGCCCCTTGGAAAGGGCGCACGCCAAAGAGGGCCTCGTACAGCGCGACGCAGAAGCTGAACTCGTCGGAGTGCGCGTCCGCGCGCTGGCCCGCCATGAGCTCCGGGGCCATGTAGGCGGGCGTGCCCAGAAGCTGGCCCGTCCGGGTGAGGTGCTTCATGGATGCGACCGGGGCCTTGTCGGGGTCCTGGAGCGGAGCGCCCTCGTCGTGATGGATGGGGCCGGCGATGCCGAAGTCCGTCACGAAGACGCGGCCCTCCTTGCTCAGCAGGGTGTTGGCGGGCTTGAAGTCACGGTGCACCAGGCCCGCGGCGTGCGCGGCGGCGAGTCCCCTGCCGGCTTCGAGGAAGAGCCGGAGCACCTCCTTCCAGGGACGTGGCTCCCGCATCCACTCCGCCAGCGTGGTGCCCTCCACCAGCTCCATGGCGAGGAAGACGCAGTCCCCATGGGTGCCCACGTCGTAGAGGGTGACGACATTGGGATGAGCGAGCCGGGCGAGCGCCTGCGCCTCGCGCAGCAGCCGCTGCCGCAATTCTTCGCGTTGGCGTCCCTCGGGGCGCAGCATCTTGAGGGCCACCCGGCGTCCCAGTTCGGGGTCGTCCGCCGCGTACACGACGCCCATCGCGCCAGCGCCGATGCGCTCTCGCACCACGTAGCGGGAGAGTCTGTCGCCCGGCAGCAGTGGCTGGGAAGACGCCTGCGCGGAGGCCGTCGGAGAGACGGCCAGGACCTGGGTGCCATTGCCTGCCGCCAGGGCCCAACGGCAGTCCGTACAGCCTCCCACGTGCGCCAGGACAGCGGTCCGGTGCTCTTCGGAGAGCAGCCCGGACAGGAAGTCCGCCAGCGTCCCTTCCTGAGGACATGAATGCATGTGCGCGCACTCCGTGTCGCGTTCCGGTCCGCCAGACAAAGCAGCCGGAGGGTTGAGTCAAGCGTAGGGAACTTTGGGACGCGGGTGGGCCCATTCCCTCTCTCCCCTCGAGCGCATCTCTTCCTCCCGAGGTTGCCTATGGCGGGTGTTTCCCTTGCCGCGGATGTTTCCGCCCGGACGACGCCCCCAGAAGAGTCCTACTCCACAAGCCCCAATCCCAGCAGCCATCCGCCACGAATTCGAGGGCAACAGGCTATCGCAAGAAGGACTCTTTTCAGTCTGCAACAACCCCGACTTCAACCAGGAGCTGTACGCGAACCTGTGGGCAATGGACAGCAAGGAGCTGTGCGCGGCGGCTTCCGCCCAGGTCGCCAATGTTCAGAGGGGGCGTTACAAGACAGACGCCGCGCAGAAGTTCGGGGACGTGGGCTCTTCCAACCGCACGCTGCTCAAGGAGTCTGATGCTTTCAAGACCAAGGGCTTCGCTGGCCACGCATGATGACGCGACCCGCGCGGCAGCCTTCTTGAACCGGCAACAGGAGCTGGGCTGAGCGCTTACCGGGCACGCCGGGCGCTGCATGAACGACGCATGCCCGGCACACCTTCCAAGCCGAGTCGTTCAGCGCGGGCCCTCTGTCGTCCCCGGGCACGATGAGCATCCCGCGCTGAACGCACGGTGACCGGACCGCCGGGGCCCGGATAAAGAGGGGGCCTGCCCGGGCCTGATGCCCGGGCAAGCCCCCCGTCTCCGCTCGCACCTCAATCGAGTGTTTCCGGAATCTCCGCGAGGTCGGAGGTGCCCTGAACCTTCACCCGCTTGCGGCGAGCCGCATCCCGCGCAGCGTGGAACCCGAGCCCGTCACGCGGCGGGGCCAGGTCGCCGTCCTCCCTCAGCCCACGTAGTGGTGGACGGACAGGACAGGGGCGTTCGACATGGTCATGGTGATCCGCTGCGTGCGGTCGGGGTTCCGGTTGTTCGAGCCGATGAACTCCGCCTTCCCATTCTTCCAACCCGCGAAGATCACCACGTGGCGGTCATCGACACCGGGGCCCGTCTTCAAGCTGACCACGTCGCCGGGCTTCGCATCCTTCAAGGACACGCGCTTGAAGTTCTTGTCCTTGTCCAGGTTGTTCTGGAGGCCGCGCACCAGGTTGCTGTGCTGGCTGTTCTTGATCTGCCCGGCCTGCTCCAGGCACGCGGAGACGAAGTTGGCGCAGTTGACCTTGTTGCCGACGTTGTCGTCCATGTCGGCGCCCACCCCCTTCTTCTCCAGCTTCAGTGACCCGGCGTTCTTGTTCAGGTGTTTCTTCGCGATGTCCAACGGGTTGCCCTTGACGCCCTTCGCGCCGCCAGAGTCCGCGCCCGACGTGGCGCTCTTGGCGTCGGGCCGCGCCGACGGCCTGGAGGACCTGGCCCGCGTGGGCTTGTCATCGAACCCATCCCTCTTGCCAGGGATGTTCAGGGACTTGCCCGCCTGGATGACGTTCGCGTCCTTGATGCTCTTGTTGGCCTTCATCAATGCGCTGACGCTCGTGTGGTGGGTCTTCGCGATCTGGGACAGCGTGTCACCTGATTTGATGCGGTAGTCCATGGACGCCTCTTGGGTGGGGCGAGGGATTGGAAAGCGAGCTGCCATGGGAAAGGAGGGACCGAGCCGTCCCCCGTCCCAGAAAACCTCCGAGTGCCCGCGCGAGCGCGTCCATGGGGGCGATTGGCCTGGGAGAACCCGCTGCGCCGCCTCCGCGTCCACGACGAGCACAGGGATGACGCGCCATCCCATAAAAGCCAGAATTACGAGAAACCCCCCTTTCATAACATTCGCATCAGGAGGTAGTCTCCAGACCGCGCCGGGGGAACGGTTCCCCTCGGCGCAGACCGAAAGGGAGACACCATGAAGATCCTCAAGGCGTTGAGTGACCGCTTCTTGAAGTTGTTCCTGTCCGAGCTTCCCGCAGGTGCCTGTGTTCCGAACCACGGCGAGTGCTGTACCGCCAAGGGGCTGTCCCACAGCTGCACCGGGCCCTGCGTCAAGTCCACTGTCTGCTGATTCCTGCTTCATGACCACGGCTGGATGTGAGCCATTCACGTCCAGTCGCGGTTTTCACGAGGGCTTCCGTTGAACGCGGTCAATCTAGGCTGTCGACTGATGCTGGCCATCGTGTTCGCGCTCGCCGCGTTGGGAAAGGCGCGCGGGCGCAAACCCTTTGAAGATTTCATCCAGACACTGGAGAACTTTGGCCTTCCGCGCTTTCTGGCCGGGGCGCCGCTGGCGGCCACGTTGATCCTGGCGGAAGCCGCCTCCGCGCTGCTGCTCCTGGTGGGCATGGGGGCGGGGTACCTGCTGGCGCTGCTGCTGCTGGCGGGCTTCACGCTGGGGCTCGCGTGGGTGATTCGCCGGGGAAAGAAGGTCGCGTGCCGGTGCTTCGGCGCCAGCAACGCTCCCGTCAGCGCGGCGCACCTGGTTCGCAATGGGCTGTTGCTGGCCATCACGGCCATCGGAGCGGTGAGCCATCCGGCCGCCTCGGGTGGGCTGGCGGTGGGAATGGGCGTCATCGCGGGGACGGTCGGCGCCCTGGCGGGGCTCTTCGTCACGCGCTGGGATGATCTGGTGTTCTTGTTTCAAGGACCGCAGTCGCTGGCTGCGTTGTCGCGAACCCGACGAGACTGAGGCAGCCGATGGTCGAAACGCTTGTCGTGGGGGGTGTCGTCCTCGCCGTGCTGGTGGTGGCCAACCTGTTGCTGACCCTCGCGCTCGTCGGTCGGCTGCGCACGCTTCAGGAGATGGTGGCCAACCAGGTCGTCCTGCGCGACCCGGCGTTGCCCCAGAAGGGGGAGACGGTCGGCCGCTTCGAGGCCACCACCGTGGAGGGCGAGGCCTTTACGGATGCCGCCCTGCGGGAGGGAAGGACGCTGGTCGGCTTCTTCGCCGCGGGCTGCCGGCCTTGCGCCTCGGTGCGCAAGCAGCTGCTCGAGTCACCTCCCGGAATACCGCTCATGGCGTTCATCGAAGGAGACCCTGGCGACCCGGACACGGTGGCACTGGGTGCGTCATTGAAGCACCTGGCCCGGGTGGCATTGCTGTCCGAGGGCGACTCCGTCACGCGGGCCATCAAACAGGCGGGCTATCCCACGCTCGTCCTCGTCGACAAGGGCGTGGTCGCGGCCTCGGGGCACTACCTCCACGAAGTCCTGACATGAGCCAGCCGCACGGGGAGCGGGGGCTCCTGCGCGAGGTGTCGCGCACGGTGGGCGCGGCCGTGACGCTCCAGTGGCGCGCGGCGCCGCTGGCGTCCGGGTTCGCCTTCCTCCTCACGGTGTGCACCGGGTCCGTGGCCGCCGTGGGCGGCTGGCTCACCAAGGCGTTGCTGGATGAGCTGGGCCGCGGGGCCCTCGCCGACCCGCAGCGGGCGCTCACGCTGGCGGTGGGCGCCGCCGCGGTGGCCGGCGGCTCCATGGCCATCCTCAACGTCTCCGAGTACCTGTCCGGAGTGATTCGCTGGGGCGTCACCCTCGAGGTCGAGCGCTCCCTCTTCGCGAAGGTGGCGGCCCTGGAGGGCCTGCACCACTTCGAGGATCCCGCCTTCCATGGCCGCTTGCGGCTCGCGGAGGAGGCCGCCCGGGACGCGCCCCAGCAGCTCATCGAGTTCGTCAGGGCCATCCTTCGCATGCTGGTGTCGGTGGGGACGCTGAGCGCCGTGGTCCTGGCGGTGTCGCCCCCCATGGCGCTGTTGCTGGTGGTGGCGGGGGGCGTGGCTCTCATGGCCCAGCTCGTGCGCAGCCGGTGGCTGGTGGAGCTGTCAGCGGCACTGGTGCCGACATATCGCTGGCGCGACTTCTACCATTCGCTGCTGGTGGACGTGCGGGCGGCAAAAGAGAGCCGGCTGTTCGGACTGGGGGAACTGCTGCTGGAGCGGATGGTGGCATCGCTGCGCAAGGCGGCGGACCGCGAAATGGCCGTGACCCGCAAGGGGCTGGCCGTGCAGGCGGCGCTGTCGGTGCTCACCGCCGGAGTGGCGGCGGCCGGGGCCTTCATCGTCGCCCGGGGCGCGCTCCAGGGGCGGCTCCAGATTGGAGATGTCTCGCTCTTCCTCGCGGCCGTGGCGGGCATCCAGGGCGCCTTCAACGGGCTCCTCTCGCAGGTCGAGTTCGCGAGCCGCAGCGTCCAGACCTTCAAGAACTACCTCGACATCATCGACCTGCCGGTCCGCGCGCCGGAGGCGTCGCGCCCGGTGGCGCGGCTGCGGCACGGCGTGGAGCTGCGCGACGTCTGGTTCCGCTACGACGCCGGCGGTCCATGGGTGCTGCGGGGGGTGAGCCTCTTCATTCCAGCGGGGGGCTCGGTAGGGCTCGTTGGCGTCAACGGTGCCGGCAAGAGCACGCTGGTGAAGCTGCTGTGCCGCCTCCATGACGCGGAGCGCGGCCAGGTCCTCTGGGACGGAGTGGACGTCCGCGAGCTGGATGCCAGAGCGCTGCGGCGGCGGATGACGGCGACCTTCCAGGACTTCATGACGTATGACTTCACCGCGGCGGAGAACATCGGCCTGGGGGACCTGGACCGGCTGAAGGACGCGGCGCGAATCCGCGACGTGGCGCGGCTGGCGGAGATCGACGAAAAGCTCGCCTCGCTCCCCTCGGGTTACGACACGCTGCTGAGCCGCGTGCTCGAAGGGGAGGACGAGGACATGCCGGTGGGCGTCTCGCTTTCCGGAGGCCAGTGGCAGCGACTGGCGCTGGCGCGGGCCCTGATGCGCGAGGACGTCGACCTGCTGGTGCTGGACGAGCCCAGCTCCGGCCTGGACGCCGCCGCCGAGTTCCACATCCACCGGACCCTCGCGCGACACGGGGAGGGGCGGGCACGGCTGCTCATCTCCCACCGGATGAGCGCGCTGCGAAGCGCGGACACCCTCTTCGTCCTCTCCGAGGGCCAGATCATCGAGCAGGGCTCGCATGACGCCTTGATGGCGATGGGCGGCGAGTACGCGCGCCTGTTCACGCTCCAGGCGAGCGGCTATCAGGACGCGCGCGTCGCATCACGGGCGAGCCCGAAGGAGGTCGCATGATGCTCATGGCGATGGGCCTGGGGGCCGCGCTTCTCGTGGCGGGGGCCGGGGTCGCGTCCTGGGCGCGACGCCGCTGGATGGTCGTCGCGGTGCAAGGCAACAGCATGTCGCCCACGCTGCATGACGGGCAGCGGCTCGTCGCGAGGCGGCTGGACCGTTCAAACGGCCATGCGCGTTCAGATATCGTCGTCTTCCGGATGCCCGCGGCGCAGCGCGCGACGCTGGGCGACGAAGCGCTCCCCTATCTCGTCAAGCGGGTGGCTGCCGTGGCGGGAGACCCGGTGCCGGACTGGGCCCGGGCAGCCCTCGGCGCAGACAGCCAGACGCGCGTCCCTCCCGGCAAGGTGGTGGTGTCGGGAGACAATGCAGTGAGCCAGGACTCACGGCAGTTGGGCTACATCGACGCGGAGACCCTCATCGCCGTCGTGCGGCTCTGACGCGCTGGGGCGATTGAGAGACATCGAGCGCCACCGCGACGTTCTCCGTCGCGGCCCTATCGCAGCCCTCGCCGCCGACAGCGACGAGAGCCTGTCCGCGGGGTCCAGCTCCCGCAGGTTCCCGCGACAGACCGCCTAGCAGTCCAGATTGGGTTCGGAGAAGGCCGACGTCCTGCCCCAGGTGGACCACGAGCCGCAGTAGCACCCCTTGATCCCGATCAGGGTCGTATGGGCTGCATCGCTGTAGTAATTGATTGCGTCGTGATAGCCGGAGCAGTCAGGAATCGGAGACTCCTGCGTGCCCAACTGGGGTTCCTCTTCCTGCTCCACGGGTGCGCCACAACCCACCATCAGCGCCGTCGCCACCAGACCACAGACAATGCTTGCTCGCATGCGTCCTCCGTCGGGGTGATTCTCAAATCCTAGCAGAGTTTGTCTTGCTTTGGAATGACGGTGCCGCAGCCCGAATCGCTCACCCATCAGCGCGGGTGCAGTTTTCCTCGCATTGCGCTTTCGTCGCCTACACGCGTGACCGCCAGGCGATGAAGGGGGCGGAGTGTGCCAGCGTGCGCGCGAAGGGCAGCCCATGTGCATGCAGCCACTGGCGTGTCGCGTCACGCAGCCCGGCCTGTTCGAGCAGCTCCCCCACGGTGTGCCGTGACAGGTCCTCCAGGACGGCGTGGAGCTCGGCCTTCAATCCCTCGCGCACCTCGGGGCGCGCGACGTTGTGCGCAATCACCTGGGGCACCAGGGCGTCGAGGTGCTCGTGGGGGACCTGGTTCAGCGCCTGCGCGGCCTCGGCCTCCGTCTTCTCCAGGGTGGAGAGGAAGATCTTCTGGCGCCGGGCCCCCAGGGCGCGGGCGGTCTCCTCGCTGGCGAGCCGCTCGGCGATCCGCCGCTGCACCATGGCCATGGAGCCATCGATGACCTCGCGCACCCGGTCCTGCAAGCTGCCGCCCAGGCCTCCCAGGATCCCCTTTCCCGCCGAGGCCGCCGCTCGCGCGCCCCAGCTCAGCGCGTCCCGCAGCCCGCCGCCGCCCACTCCCGGAGCGCCCGAGATGACCTTGCTCACCAGGGACGACAGGGTCTCCTGGAGCGTGGTGCGCACGGTCTCCCGCACCTGCTCGGACGCCACCATCTCGTCGATGGCCTTGCGGGGCAGGCGCACCGGCTGGCCCAGGAGCGCCGTCAGGGACGCGGTGGCCTCGGCGGGGAGCCACGCGCCCAGCTTGATGCGGCTCTTCGCCGCGCGTTCGAGCAGGCGCGTGCGCAGGGGGACCGCCAGACGGGAGTGCCAGGCCGTCACCCGCTCGGGCGTCAGGGCGAGGTCGACCGCGGCGAGAACCCGGTCGGGGTCCACCCAATCCGAGACGCGGGTTGCACAGAGCGCGTCGAACGTCAGGTCCAGCAGTTCCAAGAGCGAGGAGTCGTCGAGTTTGGACATCGGAGGAGGGTTCCTACTACGGACCGGAGCCGGAAGAGCGGGGACAACGTCCTCCCATGGCGATCCGTTCACAGAACCCCCCGCAAATGATGCGGGTTGAACGCCTCCGCGATAAACCCCGCGCCGCGTGGGCCGCGATGAGTGGGTGGCCTCAGTGGCCGCAGCTACATTCCCCGTAGATGCACGTGGCGCTGCTCAACCTTCCCTCCACGAAAAGGCAGCTCATGTCGCACTTGAGAGAATCACAGGGGTAGTAATGGGGTTCTCGCAGCCCATAACCCAGGAGCGCCACAACCGCGAGGGCTGCCCCACCCACCAACAGAGCAATCACCAGGGCATTGACGCGCCCCACCCTCTTCTTCCGACCGGTTTGCTCCATGCGCGTCTCCCAGGCTGAAGCTCGCTCGCCATAGCCCCTGACAGCGGGTGGGAGACAAGCACGCCACCGGGTGAAGCGTAAAGCGTCGTCAACGCGGGGGCTCTCATGGGGGTAGGCTCACCGCCCATGATCAAGCTCTACCAGTTCAACCCCTCTGGGAATTGCTACAAGGTCCGCCTGCTGCTGCATCAGCTCGCGATCCCGTTCGAGACGCGGGAGGTGGATCTCTCCGCGGGAGAGACGCGCACGCCGGAGTTCAAGGCGATGAACCCCATTGCCCGGACGCCCACCGTGGAGCTGGAGCCCGGGGTCTTCCTCGCCGAGTCCAATGCCATCCTCTGGTACTTCGCCGAGGGCACGCCCTTCATTCCCGCCGACCGGCTGGAGCGGGCGCGGATGCTCCAGTGGATGTTCTTCGAGCAGTACAGCCACGAGCCCTACATCGCCGTCGCCCGGGCGTGGCTCACCTTCTTTGGTGTCCCTGCCGGCAAGGAGAAGGAGCTGGAGGAGCGCATCCAGAAGGGCTACGCCGCGCTCGACGTCATGGAGGGCGAGCTGCGCAAGCGCCCCTTCTTCGCGGGCGAGCACTACAGCCTCGCGGACATCGCGCTCTATGCGTACACACACGTGGCGGAGGAGGGCCGGTTCGACCTGGGCCGCTACCCCGCCATCCGCGCCTGGTTCGAACGGGTGCAGGCCCAGCCCCGCCACCTGCGCATCACCGAGGTCCTCAAAGCGCCATCGCCTTGACCGATATCATTGTCAATTTCACACCAGGCCTCGTGCTGCCACGGAAGTAGCGCGAGCCCGACGCAGAGCTGCGATGGTCCCATGGGGTCGCTGTCACGAGCGTTTCGGGGCCTGATGTCTCCAGCCATCAGGCCCCCGACGCCAGTCACCAGGGCCGCCTCCGGAAAGCGGTCCTGCTTCGACGTAACCCCCTGAAACCAGGCAGGGCCTCTGGGCTCCAGGGCCGCGAGATGGTGGGCACGCGGGGTGCAGTAGGGGTGGTCCGTCGCTGCACTCCACTTCCGAGGCCTCCCATGAAGCTGCGCTCCTCTTCGTTCTCCAAGCCCTCTTCCTTGTCCGGCACGCCCTCCACCTCCCGCCCCCGCAGCGACAGCCTGCCGGCCCGGCCCGAGACCGCGAAGCCGAAGCCCCCCGTCACGCCCGCGCAGCTTCAGTCGGGCAAGAACAACCTCAAGCCCGCCGACTACGGCGTGGTGGACCCCAAGCTCCAGGGCATCCGGACCCGCCGTGACAGCGGGCAGACGGGCGCGCAGTTCGCGGACTTCACGCAGGACGTGCGCAACTCCACCAACCGCCTCACGAGCAAGCCCGTGGGCAACCAGATGCTGAATGACATCAACGGCCGCACCCAGGCCGTGAACCCCGGCGCCACGGGCACGCTGCGCCAGCCGCTGACGGCGATGGACGTCTACTCGGGCCGCAACTCGGCGCTGCCCAACTCGCATGTGCCCCGCAACGACGGCACGCTGTCGTCCACCCGCCCGGCGTACCGCTTCGACGGCCAGCCCGGCGCCGGCACGGCCAGCGACGTCAAGTACAACGAGAACGGCGGTGGTCAGCGCTTCAACAGCCTGGGCCACGAGTCGGTCCACGCCTGGCGCGCGTCCAATGGCCTCCAGGTGAGCCCCCTGGCCGCCAGCAAGCACTCCGACGCGGCCGTCTTCAAGCAGTACCCGTCGCACTCGGCCGACATGAAGGAGACCGTCGACGACCGCCTGCGCCTGCGGGAGGAGTTCGAGACCATCGGCCTGCGCCCCACCCCGCACACGAAGAACAACCCGACCGAGAACGCCATCCGCGCCGAGCATGGCCTCCCGGCCCGCACGGACTACTCGGGCCTGAAGCCTGACGGGAAGAACAGCAACGACGTGGCCTTCCAGAACTACGACGAGGGCACCGACGCCCGGAACTTCTTCCAGAAGCTGTCCGGCCAGCCGTCGCCCTTCCAGAAGATCGTCGGCGACCTGGAGAAGTGATGCCGTGGGGGCCACGGCCCTGGCCCCCGACCGCGAGTCAGGCGAACCGTTCGCGGAAGGCCCGCAGGTTGGGACCGTCCCCTCCCCGCTCCCACACCGCGAACACCACGCGCTCGAAGCTTCCTGGATAAGCATCCAGGGCGCGGGCGAAGGCATCCGCTCCTGGGCAATCCCCTTCAGCGGCATGTGCCTCTCCCGATGGGCTGATTCCGGGACCCGCCCGGCAGTCTTCGTGTGCGCAGAACATGAAGTCCCGAGCGGGGTCCTGACAGGTTCCGCGACCCCTCCCCCTGGACTCCTCACAAGTGGAAGAAGGGTACTTTCTCTCCGCGGCCCAACCGCATGGGCATCTTGAGGCTGAGGACGACAGCCCCTTCCACGCCATACCGGGGCCGGGACTCCTCCGCGGCGTACAGCGGGATGCCCAGGCGGAAGCCCACCGAGCCATAGATGAAGGAGAAATAGGGCGCGATGTGGAGTCCTGTCGTGGCCGCGTGTGCCCGGTTCGCCGTTTCGTGCATCACGCCCAGCTCCAACCCCAGCAGCGTGAGGTTGCCCTGGAGCCCCACGCTCAGCCGGGTGTGCTCATCCTCCAGCCTTTGCGCCTGGCCAAAGACACCCATCGCGTAGAAATCATTCACGAAGTTGAGGGAGGCCTCCAACCCCACTCCCGTCCCTGAATCACGCGCCGAGTTGCTGAAGAGCGGCCCCACCATGAGCCAGGTCTCTTCCTTGGGCAGTCCGAGATCGGCGCGGGCCTCGGACGCGGTGAGAACACAGAAGAGGAGCAGGAGCAGTGGACGAATGGACATGCCGCCCCTTGAGAGCAACTGTCATGCCCCAGGCCCTGCCCCTGGGGGCCGGTGCATTCCGTGTGCAGGGAGCTGCACGGTGTGCAGCGGATGGTACGACCTCGACACCTCAGGAGCCCGAATCCGGCGCGAAGGGCGACTCGCGGCCCTTCGCGTCGGTGCGGAGCGGGGCCTTTCAGCGGCCGGTGTGCACGCTGACGGTGCGACCGTTCAGCGGCTGCAGGGGGCGGTTGTTCGGGTTCAGGTGCGGGAGCCGTTCGAACGCGGCGATCTGCGCGTCGGACATCTGGATGGGCTCCTTCATCACGTACCACTGCAGCCCCTGGGTGCACGGGGGCGTGGTGAGCGAACCCGCGTACTGGAAGAACGTCTTGTCGTGCGGCAGCAGCGCGCTCGCGTTGATGGACGCCCCCACGGGGAGGCTCTCCTCCCCCATGTGCCGGGGCAGGTTGCGGAAGGCCGTGAGCAGCGCCGCGTTCACCCCACCCTGCTCGATGAGGACACCGACGACCAGCGCGGGCGTTCCATTCGCGTCCGTGTGCACCAGGTGCAGCTCCAGCGGGTACTCCACGCCGTCCTTCGTGTGCTCGCTGGGCGTGTGGAAGTGGAACTGCGCCAGCTTGTACTCGTTGGCCCCCACCCGCACGGTGCTGCCGGCGTCGTAGGTGAACTGCACCGTGTGCCCGGTGTTGAGCATGCGCACGCGGCTATTACCGTAGCGGAAGGCGGGGACGTCCAGATGCGGGCGGGCCGAGGTCGCGGTCACCAGCGCGATGGGTGACTGCGCCGTGCCCTGCGCGCAGACGGCGTCACCCGGCAGCTCGCCCCAGTGCTCGGGGCTCACGGTCTGCTCGTAGCCCCAGTGCGCCTCGTCACTGCTCGTCGTGACGGCGGCGGGGGTTGCGTCGGCGGCGAAGGCGCTCGAGGCAAGCAACAGAGACGACAGCAGCGCGCCCCGGAAGGCACGCACGGAGTCAGTGCGGAAGTGAGACATGGGTGTGGGGTCCTTTGTCGCGGGCGTCAAACGCGGTGGCCCTCGGGACGGGCCTGACGAACGCGACTTGCCATGTATCGCGAAAATTCCTCAAAAAACAAATTTCTATTTATTTCCAATTAATCAAATTTGTAACAAAAATGTGACAGCGGCTCACCGCGAGAGGGACTCCAGTGCGTGGATGGCCTCGAAGAGGATCGCGAGGAACTCGTGGTCTTCCTCGTCGCAGTCCTCCCGGTGGAGCAGCAGCAGCGGGAGCAGTGAGACATCCTCCAGCGCCTGGGCCGCCTCCACGTCCAGCGTGGTGATCTGGGGCCCTTCCAGCACGCGCCTGAGCGGTTCCAGCACACGCGCGTCCTTGCGCAGGGCCAATCCCAGGAGCGCCTCGCCGCGAATCTTCGGGTGCGTTTCGGAGAGCCGGTCCACCAGCGCCTCGCGCAGCTCCGGCGTGTCCACCTCCCGCGCCTGACTGCCGAGCGTGAACGTGGCCCACTCGCGCACGATCTCATCGGGGTCGCGGGAGAGGTGAATCAATGCCTTTAGTGCCTGCGCGTCCCGGTGCTGAGACAGCCCCATGACGACGCCGAAGCGGACATGCGCGTCCGGGTGGTTTTGAAGGGGGAGGAGCGCGGGCACCGCGCGGGAATCCCCCAGGTGGCCCAGCGCGGCGGCCATCGCCTCCAGCACGGCGACGTCCTGCTCCTTCGCGAGCGCTGGCAGCAGGGCGTCCGCGAAGCGCGCGACGCGCTCCGGGGTCCGATTCCGGAACTCCAGTTGGGACAGGACGTTCGCGCCGCGTCCCCGCTCCTTGGGTGAAGACGACTGGAGCCAGGCGGCGGCCCGCTGGAAGACGTCCTCTCCGCCCCGGTGTTGCAATTGCCAGATGGCGCGCCATGCGCCTTCGTCGTCCTCATCCCCCTGGAGCGTGCGGGCGAAGAGTTCGTCGGTGGAAAGGCCTGTCTCGGGCGGGAAATCCATGCCGTGTAGCGTAGCGCCGTCTCCGGTGTTCGTCGCGGACGCGTATAGACAGCACCGCGCAAATCCAGACACAACATTCCGGCGCGGCAATGGATGTCGGACTCAAGGCTGCCTTCCTTCACGGCCTCCACCAGGGCGCCGAAAGGAAAGGCCGGCGCGCGAGCGTGGGCGCGGTCGGAAACGGCCAGCGTCCCCATGCGTTGCCGCGCCGCCTGGGGGCGCTGGGGTCGGCCTTCCAGCCGCGTCCCTCCACGAGCGCGCCGGGGAGCGGCGTCCGCGGGCCGCGCTCATCCGAAAGCCAGATGCAGGAGCTGACGTCATCCAGTGGAGGTCCAGGTCGGTGGAGCAAGGTGTTCATGGCCCGTCGAAGCCTCCTCGTAGGCTTTCAAGTCCCGTGAACGCACTTCCCCTGCCGAAAGAGTCCCACCTCAAACCCTTTCCGTTCCTCTCCACGCAACGGCTCATTGCATGGGCCTTCGATGTGGGGATCTTCATCGTCGCCTACAATCATTTCAGCCAGACGGGTCGTGCGGTTGGGGAGACCATGGGCCCCCAGCAGCTCGTCCCATTGCTCATCGCGGTCTTCCTGGTGCTGTTCGCCTTCTTCTACTGGCGGATCCGCCGCTGGGTGGCGGCCTACAACCAGGGCGTCACCTTCTTCAGCACGGGCGATGAGCTGGAGGCCTCCCGGCGATTCGAGGTCGCAGCCCGCCGCGCCACCCAGGGGGTCCAGCGGGCGGTGGCGGTCGCCACCCTGGGCCAGTGCCTGTTGGCGCTGGGAGACGCAGGGCGCGCGCTGGAGCTCTTCGGCTCGGCGGAGCGCTCCGGCAAGCTGCGCGACGCCGTCCCGGTGATGCACAGGTCCATGCCGGCCCTGATCGCCAAGGCGTACTTCGCCCTGGGAGACCTGGCCTCCGCTCATGCCTGGCTGGAGGAGGGACGCAAGCGCAACGGCACCCTGCCCCCCATGTACGCGCTGTTGCCGGAGGTCGCGCTCCTCTGCCGCGAAGGCAACCCCGCCGCAGCCGTGGCCGAGCTGGATGCGCGCGCGGGCGAGGCGGATGCGCTGGTGGGCCGGGATCCCCGCCGGATCAAGCTCCTGAGGGCCTTCGCCCTGGATGCCCTGGATCCGGCACACCACGCGGCCGCGATTGATGCCGCGCTGGCGTCCCTACAGCCCGCGTGCCCGGGCGACTTCGAATTCCTCTCCGCCCGGTGGCCGGAGTTGCAAGCCTTCATGCAGCGGCGGGGGCTGTCACGCGCGGCGTAGCGACGGAGCCGCTCTCAGTGGAGGAGCGGATCCACTGCTCCGGCGGCCCCCCGGTGCGCGGGACCCGGGACTTCCATTAGGCTCCAGGACCCGCCGCACGCCTGCCCCTGGAGCCTCCCCCATGAAGCTGTTCGCCCCGACGGTGTTCCCGAAGCTGTCCACGCTGAGCCACGCGGGACGGTCCATGTACATCTGGGTCTATTACACGATCCCCCTGGCCTTCACGCTGCTGCTGGTGCCCGGGCTGTTCCTCCAGGTGATGGGCATCGCGCCTGGGGCGGCGGACGGGAACCTGTTCTTCATGCGGCTGGCGGGCGCGCTGCTCGTGTCCATGTCGTTCATGTCCCATCAGGCGGCCATCCTGGACATGCGCCAGTTCTTCGTCTGGGCGGTGATGGGGCGCACCTTCATCGTGCTGGTGCTCATCATCTGCACGGCCATGGGCCTGTGCGAGCCCATCGTCACGTTCTTCGGCTGCATCGACTTCAGCGGCGCCATGTGGACGCTCGTGGGCATCCGGCGCGATGAGGCCGAGGCGCGCGGACAGCAGGCCGTCCTCGCCCAGCCCACGCCCTGATTCCTCGCGCCCTTTCGTCCTCCCCGGATCCGCCATGACGACCGCGACGCCGCTGCCGGCCGCCCCTCCCCTTCCGGCCTGGAAGCGGGCCTTCCGCAACATCTCCCGCCAGCACGCCTTCCAACCCCTGCGGGTGGAAGGCGCTATCCCCGAGGGCCTTCGCGGCACGCTGTTCCGCCTGGGCGCGTGGACGTTCGACGTGCACGGCACGCCGCTGCAACACTGGTTCGACGGTGACGGCGGCGTGATGGGCGTGCGCTTCGGGCCGGACGGCGTCCAGGGCGCGGCCCGGCTCGTGGACTCGCGCACCATGGTCACGGAGCGTCAAGCGGGCCGGCAGCTCTACGGCAGCTACGCCATGCCCGTGCCGCTGCGCAACAAGCTGCTCAACCCGCAGAAGAACAACGCGAACACGGCGCTCCTGCCGTGGAACGGCCGGCTGTACGCGCTGCACGAGCCAAACCTCCCCGTGGAGCTGTCGCTGGACGACCTGTCCACGCTGGGCGAGACGAACCTCGACGGCGTCGTGCTGAAGGCGTTCTCCGCGCACCCGCGCCGGGTGGAGTCGCGCCAGACGACGTACAACTTCGGCCAGCACCACGGCCGGGTGAACACGCTGGAGCTGTATGCCCTGCCGGATGGCGGCAAGGCGCGGCACGTGGGCTCCGTGAAGCTGCCCGGCGCCACCATGGTCCACGACTACGTGGCCACGGACCGCTACCTCATCTTCTTCCTGCCGGGGATGCGCATCGACGTGCTGAAGATGCTGCTGCGCATCGGCGCGTTCGCGCACAACGTCTCCTTCCGCGCGAGCGACGCGGCGGAGGTGCTGGTGGTGCCCATCGACGACGTGGCGCGCCCCATCCGCATCCCCGCGGACAACTTCTTCAACTGGCACTTCTCCAACGCCTACGAGGACGGCGACACCCTGGTGGTGGACTACGTGCGCTACCCGGACTTCGCCTCGAACCAGTGGCTGGGAGAGCTGGCGCACGGCGTCCCGTCCACGGACGCCGACGGCATGTTCCACCGCGCCAGGCTCGACCTGAAGGCGCGCACGTTCCGCAGCGAGCCGCTCCTGGACCTGAGCTGCGAGTTCCCCCGCGTCGCCCCCAGCGTGGCGTGCCGGCCGTACCAGACGGTCTACCTGGGCGCGCATGGCACCCAGGAGGCACGGCGCGGACTCTACGACGCGCTGGTGCGACTGGACCTGGGCACCGGCCGCGTGACGCGGGCCGGGCTGGAGGCGGGCCAGTATCCCTCCGAGCCCGTCTTCGTGCCCCGCCCCGGTTCGAAGGCCGAGGACGACGGCTGGCTCCTCACGCAGGTCTTCGACGTGAAGACGGACACCACCCACGTGGCCGTGCTGGACGCGGAGCGGCTGGACGCGGGCCCCGTGGCCCGCTGCCACTTCGAGCACGCCCTGCCGCCCACGTTCCACGGCCAGTTCGTCCCCGCCTGAAGCGGGACCTCCGCGGGAGCGGACTCAGAGGGTGCGCTCCAGCCGCTCCCGCGCCTTCACGATGGCCGCCGTGCGCGTCGTCACGTCGAGCTTCGCGAACACGTTGCGCAGGTGCCACTTCGCGGTGGAGAGCGCCACGTTGGAGCGCTCGCTGATCTCCTGGTTGCTCAAGCCCTGGGCCAGCAGCTTGAGCATCTGGAGCTCCCTTTCGGTGAGCGGCTCCAGCGGGGCGCTGGGCAGGGCCGCGAACCCGGCCGGCTCGCGGGGCCCCAGGGACAGCAGGTCCTGGTAGCGCTCGGTGTAGCGGGCCGGCAGCACGTGGCTCAGCTTGCGCTGCGTGGCCGCCGCGACGATGACCTCCTGCAACCCCGGCGTCTCGTCGAACACGCCCCGGCTGAAGCCGACGCGCGGCACCAGCGCGAAGCCCCGGTTCACCGCGGCGAACGCCGCCGTGGGGTCACCCGCTCGCCAATGACAGACGGCCAACGCGGCCAGCAGCGACGTCTCCCGCGCCACGCAGCCCGCGTCGTGCGCGCTGGCCCGCAGCGTCTCCAGGAGCCCGTATGCCCGGTCATGCCGTCCGCGCGCCATCAGCACCCAGGCCTGCGCCACGCCCAGCTGGTCCCACGTCTCGTCGTAGAAGCGGCGCTCGCTCCACTCGCCCCGGCGCATGCGCTCGCCCAGGTCGAACTCGCGCGCCACCGCCTTCATCCGCGCGGGGGACTGCTCCACCAGCGCGAGCCGGATCTTCTCGCCGCAGACGTGGGCCAGGAAGCGTGTCTGGTGTCCGCACTCGAGCACGCTGTGCAGGTAGTCCAAGAGCTGCCAGGCCTCCGCATACTTGCCCCGGACCGACTTGATGCGGGCCATCACCAGGTAGGCCATCGCGAAGGTCTCGAACACCGCCGCCTGGGACAGGAGCGGCAGGACCTCGATGCAGAGCGCCTCGGCCTCGTCCAACCGGTTCTGGTCATAGCGGGTGTTGGCCAGCGCCGTCGCCGCGTTCACCCAGACCGGGTTGCGCGGTCCTCGGCTGGCGCGCTCGAACGCCGCCTCGCACCGGTCCGCCGCGTCCTTCATGTTCCCCTGCGCCCGGTCCGCCAGCACGATGAGGACGTCCGTGTAGCCCACCAGGTATGGGTTGTTCAGCCCCTGCAGCGTCTCGCGCGCGACGGAGGCGAGCCGGCGCATCGCATCGAACCGGTTCAGCCGGAGCGCCTGGTACGCCTTCGCCGCCAGCACCGCGCCCGTCATGAAGACGTCCGGATCCTCGTCCCCGGGCGACGCCTCCAGCTCGATGCCGGTGCCCGGAGCCGAGTCCGACAGGATGGCGTGCAGCAGCGCGAGCCGGGAGAGCTGCCGCGACAGGCGCTCGCGCTCTGGCTCCAGCGGCGCCGTCTGGAGCCTTCGCTGCGCGTCCTGCAGGGCCAGGGAGGCAGGAGCGAAGCCGCGCGACAGGATGAGGCACGCGATGCGCGCCACGCAGATGGCCGGCGAGCGGAAGGCCTCCTCCGCCGTCAGCTTCGCCGTCCAGTGGAGCACGGAGGCAATCTCGCCCTCGCGCATCCACGCCTCCGCGCAGCGGGCCGTCAACTCCAGGCACCAGCCCCGGTCCCCCGACGCGAACGCGTGCGTCAGGGCCTCTTCCGGCAACGCGTGCTCCGCGAACCACGCGCTCGCCGAGCGGTGCAGTCCGGGGATGCGGTCTCCCTGCGTGCACACGAGCTGCGTGCGCAAGAAGTCGAGGAACAGCGGGTGGTACCGGTACCACTGGTGCTGCGTGTCCAGCGACTGGATGAACAGCTGCGCCCGCTCCAGCTCCGCCAGCAGCGCAGGCCCCCGCGTGATGCCCAGCAGCGCGTTGCACAGCTCGCCGTTGAGCCGGTCCACCACCGAGCTCAGCACCAGGAACGCGTGCACCTCCTCCGTCTGCTCGCGCAGCACCACGTCCGCGAGGTACCGCGCCACGTCGTGGTTGGAGCCGACGGCCTTGCGGAGCGCGTCGCTCACGCTGGCGTGCTCCCCCGCGGTGAGCAGGGCCAGCTTCACGCCAGCCACCCATCCCTCGGTGCGCGCGCGCAGGTATTCGACATCCTCGGGCGCGAGCGTCGCACCACACAGCCGCTGGCCCAGCTGATGGATGGCCTCGCCGTCCAGGCCCAGGTCGCGGCTGTCCAGCGTCACCAACTGCTCGGTGAGCTTCAGCTTCGCCAGGTCCAGCTCGGGCGGGTTGCGCGACGAGACGATCCAGTGGACGTGCGGCGGCGAGTGGTCCAGCAGGTACGAGAACGCCCGCACCAGCGCGCGCTCCCGCAGCACGTGGAAGTCGTCCAGCACCACCACGAGCTCGCGCCCCAGGTTCCACAGGCTGCGCAGCACCACCGTCGTCGCGTGCTCCAACGGGAGCGCCACCTGCGCGTCCAGCTGGCCGGGGATGTACGCGTCGAACTCCGGGGCCGCGCGGCGGATGGCGCCGACGAGGTATGAGAAGAAGCGCTCGGGCGCGTTGTCCCGCTCGTCCAATGACAGCCACGCGAGCAGCCCTGACCCGCGCGGCTCGCAGGCCCACTGCGTCAACAGCGTCGTCTTGCCCGAGCCCAGCGGCGCGGTCACCAGCACCAGCTTGCCGCCCACCCCCAGGTCGATCTTCCGGAGCGCCGCGGTCCGCGACACGAGCACGGATGCCGTCCGCGGCGGCGCGAGCTTCGTCGGCAGCAGGTGTGAGTGCGCGTCGCCCATGGGCACGTTCCCCCTGTGACCGATTGCACGGTCAAGTAAACCACGGGCACCCGCCGCGCGGACCGGGGCGCGGGCGCGCACAGCGTCCAACAGCGAACGCCGCAACGCGTCACCCCCGTCTGGCCCCCTCCCTTCGGAGGGGGCGATGTCGCCGGACTGACTGGTAATCCACGGTGAGCAGCTCTTACACGCTCACCCAGGAGATCCCCGATGGTCCGTACCCCGCAAGTGGGCCCGAGCAAGAACCGGCGGCGTGCCCGAGCCGGTCTGCTGTCCGCCGCCGTGTCGCTGTTCGCCGCTTCCCCCGCCGCTGCCCAGGCGCCCTCGTTCATCGAGTTCGAGAGCGCGCACGTGCGTCCCCTGGCCCTCTCTCCGGACGGGACGAAGCTGTTCGCCGTCAACACGCCGGACAATCGCCTGGAGGTCTTCAACGTCACCAGCGCGGGCCTGACGCTGGCGGCGGAGGTGCCGGTAGGACTGGAGCCGGTGTCCGTCGCCGTGCGCAGCAACACCGAGGTCTGGGTGGTCAACCACCTGTCCGACAGCGTCAGCGTGGTGAGCGTGAGCGGCACGCCGCACGTGGTGCGCACGCTGCTCGTGGGTGACGAGCCGCGAGACATCGTGTTCGCGGGCGCCAACGGCTATGCGTTCATCTCCACCGCGCACCGCGGCCAGCAGCGCACGGATCCATCCATTGCCGCCGTGCCCGGCGCGGGAGACCCGCAGCTCACCACGCCGGGGGTGGGCCGCGCGGACGTCTGGGTCTTCAACCCCACGTCCCTGGGGACGACGCTGGGGGGCACGCCCGTCCGCATCCTGACGCTCTTTGGCGACACGCCGCGGGCGCTCGCCGTCAGCCCGGACAAGAAGACCGTCTACGCGGCCATCGCGCAGTCCGGCAACCAGACCACGACCATCAACATGGACAGCGTGTGCAACGGCTTCGGCAGCGCGGGCGTCTGCCTGGTGCAGCCGGACACGTTCCCGTGGGGCAACAACCTGTTCCTGGGCGGCCTGCCCGGTCCGTCCACCAACGCGCAGGGCGCGAAGGCGCCGGAGACGGGCCTCATCGTCAAGTGGAACAGCGCCACCAGCCGCTGGGAGGACACGCTCGGCCGCAACTGGAACAACGGCGTGCGCTTCAACCTGCCGGACAAGGACGTCTTCGCCATCGACGCGGACGGCTTGCAGCAGAAGGCGTTCTACACGGGCGTGGGCACCACCGTGTTCAACCTGGCCACCAACCCCAAGACGGGCGTGGTGTACGCGACCAACAGCGACGCCAACAACCTCACCCGCTTCGAGGGCCCCGGCGAGTTCGGCGGCAGCACGGTGCAGGGCAACATCGCGAAGATGCGCATCACCGTCATCAAGGGGACGACGGTGTCGCCGCGCCACCTGAACAAGCACCTGGACTATTCAAAGCTGGCCGGTGCGCCGGGCTTTGATTCCACGGCGAAGAACCACAGCCTCTCCACCCCCACGGAGATGGCCATCTCCAGCGACGGCGCGAAGCTGTACGTGGCCGCGTTCAGCTCCAGCAAGGTCGGCGTCTTCGACACGGCGGCGCTGGAGGCGGACACCTTCAACCCACGGACGGCGAGCGCCAACTACATCCCGGTGAGCGGCGGCGGCCCCAGCGGCCTGGTGCTGGACGAGGCGCGCAACCGCCTCTACGTGATGACCCGCTTCGACAACGCGGTGAAGGTCATCGACCTGGCCACGAAGAACCAGGTGGCGTCCGCCGCGCTCTACAACCCCGAGCCAGCGTCCGTCGTGCAGGGCCGTCCGTTCCTCTACGACGCGACGTTCTCCTCGGCCAACGGCGAGGCCTCCTGCGCCAGCTGCCACGTCTTCGGTGACAAGGACGAGCTCGCGTGGGACCTGGGCAACCCGGATGACGTGGTGACGACCAACGCCATCGACAAGCGGCTGGCGAGCAGCCTGGAGATTGGCGCGTTCCGCCTCCTCACCGGCCACCCGAGCTCGGACGTGAATGGCACCGGCAACCAGGGCTCGTTCCACCCGATGAAGGGCCCCATGACGACGCAGACCCTGCGCGGCATGTCCACGTCGGGCGCCATGCACTGGCGCGGGGACAGGTCCACGGGCTTCTTCGGCGCGGGGGCCTATGACGAAGCCCTGTCGTTCAAGAACTTCATCGTCGCCTTCCCGGGGCTGCTCGGCCGCGCGGACATGCCCACCGAGGCGGAGATGAACCAGTTCACGAACTTCCAGCTCCAGGTGCAGCTGCCGCCCAATCCCATCCGCAACCTGGACAACTCGCTCACCGCCACGCAGGCGGCCGGCCGCGACTTCTTCTTCGGCAGCCGTCGCGTGGACGGCCTGGCGATTGGCTCCAACACCGGCTTCAACTGCAATGGCTGTCACGTCATCGACGCGGCGAAGGGCTTCTTCGGCACGGACGGCCAGGCGAGCTTCGAGGGAATCAGCCAGATCATGAAGATTCCCCACGTGCGCAACGTGTACACGAAGGTCGGCATGTTCGGCTTCCCGGACAGCAGCTTCTTCCAGCACTCGGAGTCCGGGCCCATGGGCGACCAGGTCCGTGGCTTCGGCTTCACGCACGACGGCGCGGTGGACACGATCTTCCGCTTCTTCAGCGCCATCGTCTTCGCGAACAACAGCGTCGGCGGTCCGCTGGTGGGTTTCCGGAGCGACAGCGAGCGCCGGGAGGTGGAGGCCTACATGCTGGCGGTGGACTCGGACCTGGCGCCCATCGTCGGCCAGCAGGTGACGCTCACGTCGACGAACGCCTCCGCGGTGGGGGCGCGCATCGACCTCTTGATTGCCCGCGCGAAGGCGCCCTTCGTGTCGAAGATCCTCGGTGGCGCCTCGTACGAGGCCGACCTGGTGGCGAAGGCCGCCATCGGCACGCGCGTGAAGGGCTTCCTGTTCGACCGCGTGGCCGGCACGTGGAAGCCGGATGACGGCACCGCCAACATCACCACCACGGCGTTGCGTGCGCTCGCGAACACGCCGGGCCAGGAGGTGACCTTCACCGCGGTGCCGCCGGGCTCCGGTACGCGCATCGCGCTCGACCGGAACCTGGACGGCAGGCTCGACGGCCAGTAGCGATTGAAGAGGGCGGCCCCCCTGCCCCGCTTCTCCGGTGCACCTGGAGGGAGGCGCACCGCATCCTGGGCCCGGTCCTATGACAGCTCCGCGAGCTCCAACGCCGGGACCGAACCGCAGGCGCACGGGGCGTGCCGGGTGCCAGGATGGTGTTCCGCGATCCAGAAGCGGCGGGCCTTCTGGGTCGACGGGAGCGCGTGCAGGGCCTCCTGCACGCCCACCAGCGGAGCCTGGAGCTCCAGGGCCTGCCTCTTCGGGGTGATGCGTTCAACGGATGCCACGCGTCCCCTCAGCCCGGAACAGGCGAGTTCGGGAGCGGGCATACGAGCCGATATGCTCGGCGCCCCATGAGCCCCTCCCCCCTCCAGGATGAAACCGGCGCCTCCTCGGCCGGGCCTCGTGACGGTTACGCGCGGCGCGTGGGCCTGTTCTCTGGGGTGATGCTCGTCATTGGCGGCATCATCGGCTCGGGCATCTTCCTCAACCCCGCCATCGTCGCGCAGCGCGTACACACGCCGGGGCTGACCCTGATCGTGTGGCTGCTCGGCGGGGTCGTGGCGCTCATCGGTGCCTTCATCTACGGAGAGCTGGGACAGCGCATCCCCAAGGCTGGCGGCAGCTATGTCTACCTGCGTGATGCCTTTGGCCCGCTGCCCGCGTTCCTCAATGCGTGGGGTTTGATGCTGATGATCGCCACCGGGGCCATCGCCGCGGTGGCCGTCACCTTCGCCAACTACACGCTCGCGCTCACCGGCCTGGGCGAGTCCTTCCGGTTCCCCCTCGCCGTCGGCGCCATCCTCCTGCTCTCCGCGGTGAACTTCTTCGGCGTGCGGCCCGGCGCGCTCACGCAGAACATCTTCACCCTGCTCAAGCTGCTGGCGCTCGCGGTGCTCGTGGGAGCGGGGCTGCTGCTCGGCGGAACCCCGCCCGCGGCGGTGGAGGCCGTCGACGCGCCCCAGGCGCCCGACTCCCTGGTGCTCGCGCTGGGAGCGGCGCTCGTGCCGGTGCTGTTCAGCTACGGCGGGTGGCAGCAGACGAACTTCGTGGCGGAGGAGATGGTCCACCCCGAACGCAACCTGCCGCGCGCGCTGTTGCTCGGCGTCATTGGCGTGGTGACGGTGTACCTGCTCGCGAACCTCACCTACCTGCGCACGCTCGGCGCGGAAGGGCTCGCGGCGAGCCGTGCTCCGGCGGCGGACGCGTTGGGGCAGTTGCTCGGGCCCGTAGGCCGCACGTTCATCACCGCCGGCGTCGCCTTGTCCACCTTCGGCTTCCTCAACCTGGTCATCCTCGTCTCGCCACGCGTCTACCAGGCCATGGCCGCGGACGGGCTGTTCTTCCCCTGGATGGCGAAGCTGCACCCGCGCTTCCGCACGCCCTCCAACGCCATCCTCTTCCAGGCGGGGTGGGCCATCCTCCTCACCGGCACGGGAACCTACGGCGAGCTGCTCGACTCCGTCGTCTTCGCCGACTGGCTCATCTTCGGCTCCACGGCCGCGACGCTGTTCATCTACCGCGCGCGGGAGAAGCAGGGGCTCATGCCTCGCGCCGCGTACCGGGTGCCCGGATATCCCGTCACCCCGCTCCTCTTCATCGCGGCCGCGCTGTACGTCCTGCTGGGCTCGATGGCCTCCAACCCGTTCAACGCCCTCAAGGGCGCGGTGCTGTTCGGCGCGGGCGTGCCCGTGTTTCTGCACTGGCACAAACGCACCCGGCGGCCCGAGGCACCTCCCGCCCTGGGCGCGCCTTGATTGCGACGCCGGGTCCGCGCACCGCCCCAGGGTGTGTATGGGAAACCCCGTGGAAACCCCGTAGCGCAAGGCGCAACGCGGCCCGGCCGAAATCCTCCGTCCTCACAGGAACATCCTGAATTACACGCTTTGATTTGAAATTACACAGAGAGAAATGTTAGTAAGGCATTGGCTCCGGCCAATCCCCCGAACAATCCCAATCAGGAGAAGTCCATGACGAGGAACGTGAAGCGTTTCCTGGCTGCCTCCCTGTTGTCCCTCGCGCCGTCGGTTGCCTTTGCTGGCCCGGCCGACCTCGGGTTCCCCGACTTCCTCAGCCCGCGCACCGAATATGTCAGCGTCCGTGAGGGTGCGGTCGAGATCACCCAGGTGAAGGGCGGAGCGTCCGTGGGCCCGGCCCTTGAGAACCTGCTCGTCTCCAACCAGAGCGGCGCGACCATCTCCCTGGGTCTCCAGATCGTGTCGGGGACGTTCAACGGCGTGTTCAATCCCTACCCCATCCCCACCTCCAGCCTGGGCGGGTTCCAGGTCAGCGCTCCCACCCCGCCGTTCTCGCAGCAGTATTACTGGACGGTGGACCCGGCGAACCCGGCCGGCGCGAAGACGTGCGTCTGGCGCGTGGATGTGGCGGACAACGCCGGGAGCTGCGCGGCGACGGTCTATTACGGCACCTACGGTGGCGCCGTCTGTACTGTCGATGCGATCAACTCCTTCATCAACCCCACGACCTGCGAGGCGCAGATCGTCACCATCATGCAGTGAGTAGAGCCTGACACCGTCCGGGGCCCCGTGGGCCTCGGGCGGTGCTTCTGGGTAGGATGAGGCGCCTGCCCTACCCGGCCGGTCCCGCCCATACCTCTTAGGGGTGAGGGACAGGTTTTCAGCCAGGACTTATGGATGGGGGGCATCCACGCACGACCCCACGGGGTTGCCTGATCAGGAGGAGCGGATGTTCAACCCGATGCAGTTCACCCCCCAGGAACTCATGCTCCGGGACAGCGTCATCGCGGCCCTCAACAGTTCTCTGTCCCTCCCCCAGGTCCTCGAAGCCTCACGGCCGACCTTCCTGGAGTTTACTCAGTCCGACGCCATGGGCCTGTGCCTCATGCGCCTCAAGCCGACGCTCGACTTCCGGTGGCACGTGCCGGGTCATCCCGTCCTCATCCTGAATGAGTATTCCGGCGTGGCCGAGCATGACTTCATGAGGCAGCCCATCTTCGACCGGCCGAACATGGTCATCCGGGATTCGCAGATTCTCACCCGTGACCAGTACCAACGAAGCCTCATCTGGCAGCGCAGCCATGAGCTGAATCAGCGCCTGGAGCACGTCTCGGCGGTGCTGCTCCCCATCCGCAAAGACCTCGTTGGCGCGCTCGCGTTCTACCGGTTCCAGCCACGCGCATTCTCCTCGGAGAACGCCAACGCCATCTCCAGCCTTACCGCGCACCTGGTGAATGCCGTTCGCAACTGCAATGACGTCGAGAAATACGTCGCAGGCGCACAGCTCCTCGAAGAGCTCCACAACCGCCCCGACTGCGCCTTCGTCATCGTGGAGCCTGCCTCCCACGAGGTGTACCGCTCCCCGCGAGCCGCCAACCTGTTGGAGCGGTGGTTCCGCCCGTCTGAGCTCCACTCCTCCGGGCTTCCCGGTGTCTTCACTGAGCGTCTGGACGCCCTGATCCCCATGGACGCGGACACGCGGCTTGGAAAGACGCTCTGGGTCGTCAACCATCCCGAAGGCTACCGCACGTGCCGGTTCATTGAATTGCCCGCCGCCGAGGGGCCCCGGCGCTGGGCGCTCTTGCTGAGCGAGCTTCCCCACGCCATCCCGCTCCCCTTCGAGATGCAGCGCCAGCTCACGCCCCGGCAGATCGACATCGCCAAGGGCGTGCTGCGCAATTGGTCCAACGGGCAGATCGCCGACGAGCTCAAGATCAGCGGTCAGACCGTGAAGACCCACGTGCGAGACCTCTTCGACAGACTGGGTGTCGACAACCGCAACGACTTCCTCTACCAGGCCGCCCGCCTCAACCGCCCTGTCTGACGAAACCGGCGCGCCCCTTCGCACGGGAGGGGCGGCCTTGAGGCAATGCATGGAAAGACGCCTCCCGGAGGCCAGGGTTCGAACGGGAGGCTCTCCCAACATGCGTGGGGCTGTCTCTACCTCGCGGGAGGGGGGCGGGTGACGCCGCCCTCACGGAAGATGCGCGGGTAGACGCTGCGGGCGACCCGGGCGGAGAAGAGGATGGCCTCCTGGTCCTCCGGGTCCGTCAGCCGGCTCAGGATGCGCTGCATCTCCGCCACGTGGTCCCCGTCGAGCGCGCCGTGGCTGCGCAGGAACGTCACCGACTTGTGGATGTTGGGAATGGCGGCCGCCGCCTTCAGGCGCTCGGCCCACACGCCCGCGCGCGTCTGGGACAGATACTCCAGCGCGTAGGCGGTCCCCAGCACAGCCGTCGGCACGCCGGAGAGCGACGTGAAGAAGTTCCATCCCGTGTACGCATCCACCGCCGGGCTCCGCTCCGCCGCCTCCACCTGCTCCGCCGAGACGCCCAGGTTCTTCAGGTCCGACAACAGCCACTTGTCGTGCCCCTTCTCCTCCTCGCCCTTCTGGACCAACAGCTCCGCCAGCTCCGGGAGCCGGCCCAGCCGCCGCAGCCGGTAGCCCCCTTCCGCGAGGATCGGCGTGCTCCAGCGCGCGTAGTGGTACGTCTGGACGAGGTAGTGGATGTAGCCCTCCACGTCGAGCGTGCCATCGAGCATGCGGCGGCCGTCGGGCTGCGCATCCACCGCCGCCACCAGCCCCCGCGCCTCCTCATCCAGCCGCGCCAACCAGCTCGTCTCCGTCTGCTGCTCCGCCTGCGTCTGCATGGACGTCTCCTGTCCGGGGCCGCTTGGCTCCCGGCTGCTGCGTGTTGAAGGTGAAGGGAAGGAAAAGAGGCCGCCGAAGACTCAGGCGGCGGAGTTCACGCCGTTCTCCAGCGCGTGGAAACGCGCCAGGGAGTCCGTCGGAATCTCATCGAGGGTCATGACCAGCGGCAGCGTGAACCACCGGAAGTACGCGTCGTACAGCGGCTCCGAGATGAAGCGCGCGCCCATCGTCCGGGCGAAGAGCGAAGGCGACCGGGGCAGTCGCAGCTCATCCAGCCGCCCCTGTGCCGCCTTCGCCCGCTCCTCCGGTGTGTAGAAGGGGTTGCGGGGATGCACCGGGGCCTGCCACGGGTCGGGCACCGCCACCCGCCAGTGAGGGCTCAGCCAGCCGCGGTGGGCCGCCACCTGCCAGGACAGCAGCGCGTCCTCGGGCGAGTCCGTCTCCAGGTTCGCGGAGGCAATCCAATGCGTCACCCCGTGCCGCCGGCTCACCGCGTACATCCCGGCCCGCAGCCACGTGGCGGCGTCCGTACGCCGCCACTCCGGCAGCACGCAGAAGCGCGAGGGCTCCGCGATCACCCTCCCCGGCTGGAGCAGCCCCGAGAGGTCCACGCGCTGCTCCATCTCCAGCCCCAGCTTCACGCCCAGGTTCGCCGCCACCTCCGCGTTGGGCAGCGCCACCCGCATCGTCGCCACCGCCTCCGAGCCAGCATGGACGAGCACGTGCAAGGTGGTGTCGAGCGTGTCGATGCTGGTGAGCTCCCGCCGCGCCACCGCCAACGACGCGGGCAGCAATCCCAGCTCTCCGCCGAAGACGGCCCAGCGGATGCGGGCCACATCATCGAAGTCTCGCTGGGTGGTGGCGACACGCCAGCGCCAGTGCCTGCACGTCATGGGTTCTCTCCCGGCTGCGAAGTGAGGCCGGCGTCTCGCCTGCCTCACTCCTTCTTTCGGCGCGGGAGGCCCGAGTTCGAGCGCGAGACCTACTTCGCACGGCGGGCGAACATCCGCCCGAGCCATCCGTCGCGCGCCGCGATGCATGCACGCGCCAGGTCGGATTGGGGCGCGATGTCATAGAAACCGTGGAAGGCGCCGCCCCAGACGTGCAGCTCGCACTCGCCGCCCGCGGCCAGGATTCCGCGAGCGTAGGCGATGGCTTCGTCCCGGAACGTCTCCGCGCCCCCCACGTCGATGAAGGTCGGCGGGAGCCCTCGCAGGTCCGTCGCTCGCGCGGGCGCGGAATACGGAGACACGTCCGGGCCTCCACACCGCTCTCCCAGCACCGCCCTCCACGCGGTCAGGTTGCTGGTGCGGTCCCAGATGCCGACGCCGTCATAGCGCTGGGCGGATTCCGTCTCGTTGCGGTCGTCCAGCATGGGGCACTGCAGCAACTGCCCCAGCAGCCGGGGGCCCTTCCGGTCGCGGGCGAGCAGCGTGGTGCCCGCCGCGAGCCCACCGCCACCGCTGCCGCCGAAGATGACGAGCTGGTCCGGATCGAACCGCAGCTCGGCGGCCCGTGCCGCCATCCACACCAGCCCCGCGTAGCAGTCCTCCACCAGCGTGGGCGCGGGGTGCTCGGGCGCCAGCCGGTACTCGACGGTCACGCACACAGCGTCGTGGCGCAGCGCCCAATCCACCAGCGCCTTCGCTCCGGCGAAGCGGGTCCCCATCACCATGCCGCCGCCGTGGATGTGGAAGACGGCAGGCCCCGGAACCGAGTGGTCCTTCCGGGCGATGACCGACACTTCGATCTCCGCGCCCTGATGGCCCTGGATGCAGTGGTCGACGCAGGTGACCTCCGCGTCTCCGATGAGGTCCTGCCGGGTGACGCGGCTCAACGTGCGGAAATGCTCGAGCTGCGCCAGCGTCATTCCGCGAGGCACATACCCCTCCAGCGCGGGCAGGAGCGCGGCCAGCTGGGGATCGAAGTCGGACGATGAAGGAATGCGATTCATGGCCCGGATGGTCCCGGAAACCCGCGTCTGGCGCCAGCACGGATGCTCGACGCGTAGGGGGCTCTTCCGGTCCGGTTACTGACCGCGACAGGAGAGGGGCATCGAATGTGCGCCGGGCTTCGTACGACGTTGAGTACGAGGCGCCCCGAGGGCTGCTCAGCGGAGCTTGTCCGCGAGCAGCTCGCGCATGCTCGTGGGCTCGCGCCCGAGCAACTGCCGCAGCGCGGGGTCGACGGCCGCGAACTCGCCAGCGTGCGCCGCACGGTAGAGGCCGAGCGCGATGCCGACCCGTGGGGCAGGCACGCCGAAGGCCTCGAGCGTCGCGCGCATCTCCGCCTCCGGCACGATGCTCCGGCGGATGGGACGTCCGAGCAGGCCCGACGCGATGTCGCACAGGTCGCCGAAGTCCAGTGCCTGCGACGCCGTGAGCGGCGGCGTTGGCCCGTCGAACCGCCCTTCGTTCGCCAGGATGACCGCTGCCGCCTCCGCGAGATCGGCGTGCGTGGTCCAGGAGACCTTGCCGTCCACGGGCGCCTCGAACACCCCCGCCTTCAGGGCCTGCTCCAGCAGGGCCCACGCGGCCGAGGCGTAGAAGCCATTGCGAAGCGATGTCCACGCCAGACCGGAGCCCGCCAGCAGCTGCTCCGTCGCCGCGTGGTCGAGCATGGGGGAAAACATCGATGCGCGGCTCGCCCCCATGTGGCTCGTGTAGACGATGCGCCGTGCGCCCGCGGACCGCGCGGCGTCGATGGCGGCGCGATGCTGGACCAGCGGGTCACCGCCCTGCGCTGCCACGTTCGACGACACGATGAGGACCTGGGACGCGCCCTCGAAGGCGTACGGCAGGCTCCTCGGATCCGCGAAGTCCCCTGCCCGCACCCGAACCCCACGGGCCGCCAGGTCCTGGGCCTTCTGGACGTCCCGAACGCTGACGGCGACCTGGTCCACGGGGACGCGGGCGATGAGCTTCTCCACGATGAGACGGCCAAGCTGCCCGGTGGCTCCGGTCACGACGATCATTGGGTGCTCCTTCGCTATCAGCGGAAACGCGCTGATAATATCGCCGATAACGTAGCAACCCCAATCGCCGTTATCAACTGTTCGTTATCGTCGATACTGAAGCCGCGTGATAAGCCGGGCCCATGCAGGACCGTGAGAAGTCCCCCCGGGAAGAGGCCGACGGACCCGACACGCGTGCGCGCATCATCGCGGCCGCCGCGGAGCTCATCGCTTCAGGTGGGCCCGACGCCGCGACCACGCGCGCCGTGGCCGCTGCCGCTGGCGTGCAGGCGCCGACCATCTACCGGCTCTTCGGCGACAAGCGAGGCCTGCTCTCCGCCGTCGTGGAGCACGAGATGGCGAGCTACGTGGCGAAGAAGTCCGCCCGGAAGCCGCACCCCGACCCGCTTCAGGAGCTGCGGATCGGCTGGGACACCCACGTCGCGTTCGGCCTCAGTCATCCGGGGCTGGTCGCGCTCATGTGCAGCGACCTGACGCCAGGCGGCCAGACGACGCCCGTGGTCAGCGACGGGAACGAACTCCTGCGGCGCCGCGTCCGGAACATCGCGCTCGCGGGTCGGCTGCGGGTCAGCGAGGAACGGGCGCTCGGACTCATTGCGTCAATGGCGAACGGGTCCATGCTCACGCTCCTGCGCCAGCCCGAAGGACAGCGCGACCCGGGCCTGTCCGTCGCCGCGCGGGAGGCGGTCATGGACGCCATCACGAATGACGCAGCGCCCTCCGCGAACACGGATGCACGAGCGGCGGCCTCGACATTGCGTGCCTCGCTGGACTCCCTGAAGGTCCTGACGAAGGGCGAACGCGCGCTCTTGAGCGAATTGCTCGCGCGCATCACGGACGCTGGCTGACACTCTCTGCTCAGTAGCAGGAAGAGACTCAGACCTTCAGGCCGCCCTTCGGCGCTACGCCGATGACCTGTCACGTCCCCCCATGACACGGAGACCGGTGATGCGCCAACCAGCGCGACTCCCGCTGGGCAAGGAGTCGCCGTGCTCGTGCTCGAAGGAGAGCGCTTCAAGGCCTTGGGACCGCTGGCACATGAGTGGCTCGGAGCCCTGCTCGGCAGCAGGGCTCCCACGGTGCCGGACAGCGCAGACGATGAAAAAGAAAGGCTGCCGTCCCGTCATAGCGCGCTCTATTTGCAGCAGCGGGGCGATCGCGGATGATCCCACGCGACGCCCCGTTTGAAAGGTCTGCTACGGCATGGGGCGTGAACCGGAGGACGGAGCCTCCGGAACCGCGGGCCAACCGTTGGGCCAGGTGATGGCATCCACGAGCATCACCCGCGCCGTGTGGGCGCTGTTCCACGCGTGATAGACCATCACCGTGTCCCCGCCCGGGCCGGTGACCACGGAGTTGTGGCCGGGCCCCACCCAGCCACCGCCCGTCTTGAGGATGGGATTGCCCAGCTTCGTGTAGGGCCCCAGCGGACTCGTGGCGCGGGCCACGCCCACGGCGTAGGTGCTGTTGGCGTACGAGTTGCCACTGTAGAAGAGGTAGTAGTAGCCGCCCCGCGCGACGACCCACGGCGCCTCCACGACGCCGCCCTCCCAGGCCAGCGTGTTGCTCATGAGCGTACGGCGCGTGCCGGTGAGTGACAGCCCGTCCGCCGCAAGCTGCTGGCCATAGATGGGCGTGGGCTGGCCCACCGCGTTCCCATCCGCCTTCCACACCAGGTACGGCACGCCCGCGGTGTCGTAGAAGAACGTGGCGTCGATCATCCCCATGCCCGCGTCATGCACCAGGGGCTGCCCCAGGTCGGTGAAGGGCCCGAGCGCGCTGGTGGCCGTCGCCGCGCCGATGGACAGCTTTCCGTCCTGATGGCGCGCGGTGAAGTACGCGATGTAGCGACTGCCCACCTTGTGGATCTCCGGCGCCCAGAAGTCGCCCGTCGCCCACGTGGGACGGCGCGCGGAGGGGAAGATGCTTCCCGCGGCGGTCCAGGTGACCAGGTCCTTCGACGTGCGCAGCGGGAACGCGTTGGCCGCGCCACCCGACGTGCAAGCCGCGACGTACTGAGTGCCGTCGTGGATGACGCCCGGGTCCGCGCAGTCCACCGGTACCACGGGGTTCTGGTAGAGCCCGCCACAGCCTGTGTAGCGCAGCGAGATGCCGCACGCGTTGGCGCCGCTGAAGTACGGCGACCATTCGTTGGACAGCACCGCGTACGAATTGGGGGACGCGTTCGTGCAGCCCCGGTCCCACGTCACCCGGCCGCCCACGTCGTCGTACTGGGCCGTGTGTCCCGAGGGATGCAACCACGCCGCGCTGTAGGTCAACCGCGTTGCGCAGGTCGTGGCGCCGGAACAGTCCGTGTCGAGCGCCATCACGCAGGCGTTGTTCCCGGTGAAGTAGGGCTTCCAGCCGTTCGACAGCACGGCGTAGGAGTTGGAACCTTCGTTGACGCAACTGCCGTCCCAGGTCACCAGGCCGCTCGCAATGTCGAACTGATCCGGGTGCCCGGGGTGGATCCACCGGTCACCGTAGGTGATGCGCGTACTGCACGCGAGCGCCCCGCTGGACATGCCCACCGGGGCCTCGTCCACGGAGGGACTGTCAGGGCGCTCCTCACCACACCCCGCCGTGAGCGCGGAGAGCGCTCCGGCGAGGACGACAGCGGACCACAACGAGGGGTTCTGCATCGATGGACCTCCAGGGGAAGAAGGCAAGGAAGTCGTATCTAGCAGTTTTTACTCGTTGTCGAATCTCCCCCCCACCCCGACGCGTGGAAGGGTCAACGCACCTCGAGTTCGTAGATTCGCGTCGCCGGGTCGCCGTTCTGGCTGGGGGTGGTGACGTTGAGCCGGACGTAGCGCGCGGAGGTGGGGCTGATGGCGTGGGTGGAGGTGTTGGCGGTGTTGTTGGTCACCGTCACCGGGGTGTTCCAGCTCGTGCCATTGGAGGAGGTCTGGAGGGTGAAGGCCCGGGTGTTCCAGGAGGCGGATTCGCCGCCCGCGCCCGCGTGCTGGACCGTGAAGCTGCTGACCGTCTGCAGCGAGCCAAGGTCCACCTGGAGCCAGGCGCCCGAGACCAGCGAGCAGAACTTGTCGGTGGTGCCGCCGGAGACGCTCCCGTTGACGGCCTTGGCGGGCGTCTCGGTGCTGTTACACGAGGTGGAGCCGGTCGCCGGCTTGTTGAGCGCCAGGTTCGCGTAGCCGGCGCCGACGGAGACAGTCTGGGTCTTGGTGTTGCTGGCGCCACCGTTGTCCGTCACCGTCAGGCTGACGTTGTAGTTGCCGGCGCTGGCGTAGACGCGGCTGGGATTGGTGGTGGTGGAACCGCTGCCATCACCGAAGTTCCAGTTGCGCGAGGTGATGGTGCCGTCACTGTCGGTGGAGGCGTCGCTGAAGGTCGCGGTCAGGCCGCTCACGGTGACGCCGAAGTTGGCCACCGGAGGGGTGTTGCCGCTGACGGCGGTGTTGATGGCCGCCGCGTACTGCGCGCTCGTGCCCTGCGCCGAGCACGCCTGGATGTCGTCGTACAGCCACATGAAGCCGCCATGGATGCCGGCGGTGCTCTTCCAGTTGGTCATCTTGCTCTGCACCGTGGCGGGACTGTCTCCGCTGGCGCAGCCGGAGCCGTGGCGCGACCACAGGCCCGGGTTCACGGTCATGCCCATGGCGGTGTTCCAGGTCGCCGGGTTGTTGCCGGCGCCGCCGTCGTACACTTGCAGGTAGATGCGGTCGACCGCGCTCCCGAGGTTGTCCTTGAGGCTGCGCCAGAAGGCCTGCTGGGTGTAGGGAGCGAAGGTGATCTTGTAGCCCAGGCCCACGAGCATCTGTCCGAACTGGGTGGTCGGGGCGAGGTCGTAGGCGCTCTCGTCGTCGAAGTTGACCGCGTCGGCGCCGGTGGCGGCTTTCAGCGCCTGGAAGTTGCGGTACAGGATGCTGCTGCTGCCAGTGCCGCAGACGAGCGTGCTGCCGCAGCCCGTGGCGGTGCCGTTGACCAGCCGGGCCATGCGCTCGAAATCGGGAACGCTCCACGCGCCAATGGACACTTCAATGCGATTGACCGAAGTCGGCGCCGTCTTCAGCGTGGCCAGCCGTGCCGGCCAGTTCGCGTCGCCGATATAGGCGCCATTCCGGACCACGGGAATGTCGTTGTAGACGAGGTCCCCGTTGTCCTCGATGTGGAAGCTCCAGAGCATGACGGTGGTGAAGCCCGAACCCCGCAGGTCATTCATCACCGCGGTGCCGCCCGAATAGAACGGCCCGCCGCCGTAGATGGCTGAATCCGCCAGCGCCACGGGCGCGAACGTAGACAATACGAGGGCAAGGCAGGACGCGAGTGACTTCGACTTCGGCATGGCGTGTTCCCCTGTCGTGAGCGCGAGGCGGGGAACATTGCGAGCGCCAGAATCTGGATGTCAATCCGATTCGAGACAAACTTGAATAAACCGGACCTTCAAACCCAGAGTTCCTGCTCAGGGGAATCCAGCATCGCGGGCGAGCAACCGCTGAGGACTCATCCCATTTCGCGTCCACTAGCGGGTAGCCACGATTCCCCGCGCCGCGGGCTCCAGGCCAGCATTCGCACTCTCCTTCATCCTGGAGCTCCGCATGCGCATCCCAGCCCCGTTCGCCGCTGCCCTCCTGCTGCTCACCTCCGCCCCGGCCTTTGCCTTGGCGCCCCCGTGCAGCACCGTCTGCGCGAAGAGGATCCCCCCCTGCGAGGAGGCCTGCAGCATCAACGGCGTGGACACGACCTGCCGTGAGGCGGTCCCCCGCTGCATCGAGACCCTCGGGGTGAACACCGAGAAGGCCCCGGAGGAAGCCACCCAGGTGTGTCGCGAGGGCCACCCGGACGGAGAACAGCCCCAGACCGCCGAGGGCTGAGCGCCGCTCCCAACAGACACGGCGCGCGGCCCGGACGGCTCCAGGCCGCGCGTCCCTTCAGTTGCGCACCACCGCCACGTCGTCCACCTGCAGCCAGGTGTCGCCCGTGTTCGCCCAGGTTCCCGCGTACACCTCCACGCTGTGGTTGGCGCCGGAGTTGAACGTGACGGGCTGGATGGAGGACGTCTTCACCCAGCCGGTCAGCGTGTAGACGGTGTTCGGCGTCACCGCGACCTCCTGCTTGAGCGCGTTCCAGCCGGTGTTGTTGCGCACGAAGCCATTGTTTGCGCCCGTGCGCGCGAAGCCCAGCCCCCGGTCCACCCCGCCGTTGCCCTGCACGTACCAGGGCGAGGTGGCCGTCGAGGACGGCTGCTGTTCGAAGCCGCCCTGCGCCACCAGGTTCGCGCCCCAGGTGAGGCTCACGTCATCCAGCTGCGCCCAGGTGTCACCCGCGCCACCTTCGTCACGTTCGTGGGAGTCACCGCCCCAGCCGTGCCCGCGCCCCCCAGCAGCCACGCCGCCTGAAACACCACCGCTCGCTTCCACGTCGTGCGCGTCATCCTATGGACCCCTCCGGCAAGGAAGCTGGTATTCACGGTAAAACACCCAAAGCCTGAAGCATGGAGGAGGACCGGATGCTTGCCTGCGTGGACGTGGACTACCGCCCGGACGTCACCGTGGCCGCGTGCGTCCTCTTCCGCGACTGGACGGACGCCAGGGAGGCCGGGCACATGGTGGACCGGGGCCCCATCGCGGCCCCCTACGAGCCCGGCCAGTTCTACCGCCGCGAGCTGCCGCACCTGCTGCGGGTGCTGGCCGGAGTGCAGGAGCCGCTGGAGGCCATCGTCGTGGATGGCTACGTCTGGCTTGGAGACGGCGTGCCGGGCCTCGGCGCCCACCTGTACGAGGCGCTCTGCCGTGCGGTGCCCGTCATCGGCGTGGCCAAGACGCCCTATGTCACCACCGGCCCGGCCCTGCCCATCGTGCGCGGGGAGAGCCTGCGTCCCCTGCTCGTCACCGCCATCGGCATGGAGACCGCGACCGCCGCGGAGCACATCCGGCGGATGCATGGCTCTTCGCGCATGCCGACACTGCTGAAGCAGGTGGACCGGCTGTGCCGTGAGTCCTGACGCCGTGGGCCCCGGGGTTCATCCCCGGCGCGTGGCCACCGCCAGGGCCGCGGGGATCCGCTCCCGCATCAGCTCCACGAACCGGCGCAACCTCGCGGGATGGAAGCGCGCGGCGGGGTAGATCAGAGACATGGGCAGGGGCGCCGCCTGCCATTGCGGCACCAGGTGCAGCAGCCGGCCACGCTGGAGGTCCTCCCGGAGCACCCAGGACGAACCCACGCAGACCCCGAGCCCCTTCACCGCGGCGCTGCGCAGCGCGTAGAGGCTGTCCGTGCTCACGCGCGGCTGGAAGACGATGGGTTGGACCTCGCCCGTGCTCACGTGGGTCAGCGTGAGTTCGTTGCGATAGAACGTGCGCAGCGACAGCCAGGGCAGCCTCGCCAGCGCGTCGGGATGCGCAGGCAGGGGGCCGCCGGCAAGCACCGAGGGCGCCGCCACCACGATGCGCGGCACCTCGGCCACGCGGATCGCCACCACGCTGGGGTCCTGCACCTCGCCGACGTGGATGGCGCAGTCGATGCCGTCGGCGATGAAGTCCACGGCCCGGTCGTGCAGCAGCCATTCGACGGAGACCCGCGCGTGGCGGCCCAGGTATTCCTTCAGCGGCTCCACCAGCAGCTCCTGCCCGAACGCATGGGGCACCACGACGCGCAGCGTGCCCTCCGGCTCATCGCTCGCGCCGCGCAGGTCCGCCTCGAACATGTCCCAGCTGGCCAGCAGCTCCTTCGCCCGTTCGTAGCAGCGGGCCCCATCCTCGGTGAGCTTCATCGCGTGGGTGGAGCGCTGGAGCAGCCGCAGCCCCAGCGAGCGCTCCAGCGCCTGGAGCCGGCGGCTCACCGTCGGCTGCGTGGTGCCCAGCTGCGCAGCGGCGGAGGACAGGCTCCCCGCGTCCACGATGCGGATGAACGTCTGCATCAACTCCAGCCGGTCGGCGCTGGCGGACGCGGGAACCTCCGGCGCGGGTCCACGCCGCCGGGCCGGCTTCGAGGGACGGGGCATGGGCTGTGCTCCAGTGGCTTGGATACGTGGAGCGTATAACCGCTGTACGGAGCAGGCGTCTACCGTCCCCATCTCCTCTGGCGCACTGTCACCTCGTCGCGCATCACCCGAGGTGAACATCATGTCCTTCATTCGTGCCGTACATGGAAACGCCGGAGGCGCCCCCCTCTCCTCGCGGAGCCAGGCCCATCCGCCACGGCCGGTGGACACCGGCGCGCCCCTGTCCAACGGCCTGCGCCTGCTCCTGGCCGCGAGCGCCGGCCTGTCGGTGGCCTCCATCTATTACAGCCAGCCGATGCTGGGGGTGATGGGGGCCAGCCTCGGCGCCTCCGACACCGTGGTGGGGCTGGTGCCCATGCTCACGCAGCTGGGCTACGCGCTGGGCATCCTGCTGCTGACGCCGCTGGGTGACCGCTTCGACCGGCGCCGCATCATCCTCTTCAAGGCCGCCCTGCTGAGCATGGCGCTGCTCCTGGGCGGCCTGGCCCCGGACATCACGCTGCTCCTGGGGATGAGCTTCGCCATCGGCCTGACGGCGACCCTGGCGCAGGACATCGTCCCGGCCGCCGCGACCCTGGCCCCCGAGCACGAGCGCGGCAAGGTGGTGGGCACGGTGATGACGGGGCTGCTGCTCGGCATCCTCTTGTCCCGCGTCATCAGCGGCATGGTCGCCGAGCGCTTCGGCTGGCGCGCCATGTACGCGGTCGCCGCCGCCAGCGTGGCCTTCATCGGCGTGGCGGCCTGGCGCGGCCTGCCCCGCTTCCGTCCAACCCAAACGCTCTCCTATGGCGCCCTGCTCGGCTCACTCGCCAGCCTGTGGCGCCAGCACGGGGCCCTGCGCCGGGCGGCGCTGGCGCAGGGGTTGATCTCCATCGGGTTCAGCGCGTTCTGGTCCACCCTCGCGGTGATGCTGCACGGCGCTCCGTTCCACCTGGGGAGCGCGGCGGCCGGTGCCTTCGGCCTGGCGGGCGCGGCGGGGGCGCTGGGCGCGCCGGTGGCGGGCCGCATCGCGGATCGCTTCGGGCCGGAGGTGGTCACGCGCCTGGGGGCCGGGCTGACCGTCCTCTCCTTCGCCACGATGTTCGCGGCGCCGTGGCTGGAGCCGAACCAGCGGCTGTGGCTCCTGGGCGTGAGCGCGGTCGGCTTCGATCTGGGTGCGCAGATCACCCTCGTGGCCCATCAGACGCTGGTCTTCGGCATCGACCCCGCCGCTCGCAGCCGGCTCAACGCGGCGCTGTTCGTCACCGTGTTCATCGGCATGTCCGTGGGCGCGGCGGGCGGAAGCCTGGCGCTGGCCCATGGGGGCTGGATGGCGGTGACGCTGCTGGCGACGGCCTCCGCGCTCGCGGCGCTGCTGGTCCGCCTGCTTCCGGGGGCTCACACGGCCCACTGACAGCGCCACCACCGAGCCCCGTCCTCCTTCCCCGAGGACGGGGCGCCCGCCCTCCACCCGGATAGTGCGGCCTATTGGGTGTGCTCGGACAGCAGCCGCACGTTGAGCGCACCGTTGGCGTAGAACTGGCTGTTCTGCCCCACGTGGTGCTGCTCCAGCCGGCGCTGGAGGTTGACGTCGTAGCGGCCCAGCTTCATCAGCCCGTCGTTGAACCAGCCATCCCCCGCCCCCGTGCCGTCCACGTACGCCGCATACACCTTGGGCGCGGGCCAGATGACGTTGCCGAGCAAGACGACGAACTTGCGGATGTCACTGTCCGTCCACTCCAGGCCCGCGTCATGGGCCTCCACGATGAAGGCCAGCACGTTGTTCGCGTGCGCCACATCCTGCCCGGGTGGGGCGTTCGTGTCCCACTTGTCATTCCAGAACCAGGCCGCCGGGTAGTCCGGGTTGGGCGCCAGTTGCTCTCGCAACGAGGACGGGAAGTTCGGCATGTCGCGGTTGATGTTCTGGAAGACCTCCAGGTAGCGGGCCTTGTGCTCGGGGTCGGTGGTCATCCGCGACAGGTCCATGGCGATGAAGGCCCAGTGCGCGGCCATGTGCGTGCGGTTGCGGTAGACGAAGTCGTTGGCTCCGCGCACGAACCACTTCTCGAAGATGTTCTTTTCGGTGAAGGCCAGCAGCCGCTCGTACTGCTTCCGGTAGGACTCCGCGGCGTAGAGGTCCGGCGTCTCACGGATGACGCGGAGCATGCGGGTCACGTAACGCCAGCAATAGCTCTCATACAGCGGCACCTCCTGCCCGGCGGGGGTCGACTGCGCCGACGACCAGCCCAGATACCCGTCCTTGAACTGGCTTTGCGGAATCGACACGGAGACGCGGGCGGAGGCCACCAGGTTGTTGACATACAGCAGGGCGCGGTCGAGGTACTTCTGCTTCCCCGTGGCCCGGTACATCGCGGTGTTGGCATCCAGGCCGTAGGCGAGGTTGTAGAAGTCCCAGCTGTCGCGCGAGTTGCTCCAGGGCAGGAAACTCTCCATGTGCTCACGCCCCCATTCCTCCATGAACATCCCCTCCCAGGTGGCGACGGAGCGCAGGCCCGCGGGGGCCGGTGGAATGGCGGGGGGGAGCGCGTCCGTGTCGGGGGAAGTGAACGGCTGCGCTTCGGGGTCTTCAATCCGGCCCGCGGCCTCGCAGGCGTTCCAGAAGAGCAGGCCCAGCACCAGGACCGGGACTTGGATCCAACGGATGTGACACCAGCAGCGGGGGTTTGACATCGGGGGCCTCGCTTCAAGTCAATGTGGCCTGCAAGCGTATGGACGCCAACGACCTGTCCCAATGCCCCCCAGGAGACAGACGCGCTTCCGGGACAGGACTTCCACGTGCCCCCGGACGCTTGCCCCCTCACGTCGTGGCGTTTGGGATTGGACAGATGCCCTGTCCCACACCGGCCTCGCTCGCCGGAATCAGCGGGGGGCGGCCAATTCGCGCACGCGCGAATCCCGGGCCACGGCTCCGCGCCTAGAGACAGCCCAGCTCCATGGCCCGGAGCACCGCGCGGGTGCGGTCCCTCACGCCCAGCTTGGAGAGGATGCTGGAGGTCTGGTTCTTCACCGTCCCCTCCGCCGTCCCCAGCGCGTCGGCGATCTCCCGGTTGCTCATCCCGCGCGCGATGAGGCGCAGCACCTCCACCTCGCGGCGGGTGAGCCCCTCCGGCAGGTCGGCGTGGGGGAAGTCGCGTGGCACCTCCGCCATGCCGCGCGCCACGCGCTCCGCGACACCGGGAGGCAGCAGCGTCTGACCGGAGGCGACGCGCCGGATGGCCTCCGCCAGCTCCTCCAGGGACACGTCCTTGAGGAGGAAGCCCTGCACGCCCGCGCGCAGGGCTTCGATGAGGGCCGTGTCCTCGTCGAAGGTGGTGAGCAGCACCACGCGCCGGTCCGGCTCCGTGCGGCGCAGCGCGCGCAGGGCCTCCAGCCCCGTCCTGCGCGGCATGCGCACGTCCATGAGCACCACGTCGGGGTCCAGCTCCGCGACCCTGCGCAGCGCCTCCTCGCCGTCCGCGGCCTCGCCCACCACCCGCAGGTCGGGCGTGAGGTCCAGCAGGCTGCGCAGGCCCTGGCGCACCAGGGCGTGATCATCCGCGAGCACCAGGCGGATCGGGTTCATGTTCCCACCCCACGCTCCGCCGTGGCCGGCAACCACGCCTCCAGCTCCATCCCCTGTCCCTCCGCCGCGCGCCACTCCACGCGTCCGCCCAGCCGGGTGAAGCGCTCGCGCATGCCGGTGAGCCCCGCGCCGGGCGTCACCCGCGCCGCGCCACCGCCATCGTCGCGCGCATGCACCCGCACGCCGCCGTCCTCCGAGGGCACGATGACAATCCACAGGTTGCGAGCCCCGGCATGCCGCAGCGTATTGGTGAGGACCTCCTGCACGCAGCGGAACAGCGAGTGCGTCGCCTCGGAGGACTCCAGGGCGAACGCATCCGGGACGTCCAGGTGGACGTCGAGCCCGGGGACGCCCTCCGCGAGCGCGCGCAGCGACGGCAACAGGGGCACGGGAGCTTCGCGCATCTCCGTCACCGTGCGCCGCACCTCGGACAGGAGCGTGCGGGCGGCCTCGCGCGCGCGGCGCAGGTGTTCGGTGGCGGCCGGGGCTTTCGAGGTGTGCGTGGCGGCCTCCAGGTTGAGGCTGAGCGCGGTGAGGTGGTGCCCCACGGAGTCGTGCAGCTCACGGGCGATGCGCAGCCGCTCCCCCTCGCGCTCGCGGTGGGCGAGCAGCACCTGGGTGGCCTGAAGCTCCGCGTGGACGCGGGCCAGCTCGCGGCGGGCCTCGGCCTCGCGGACCATCACCAGCGCGGTGCCGAACGTGAAGCCCTGGAAGCCGGTATAGATGAGCGTCTGCACGAGCGCCTGGAGGAACGGATGCCAGGCGGCGAACACGGCGAGCAGCCCCACCACCTGGGCCCCCATCCACGCCAGCGCCTGGCGCTGGCGGAGGATCTCCGGGACCTGCCCGGCGGTGATGGCGAGCAGCGCGGCGTCCAGCCCGCTGCCTCCCGTCGCGGTGCAGACGAGCGCCGCGAGCGTCTGCGTGGCGAGCAGCGGCAGCTCTCCCCTTCCCAGCACCCGCGTCTGGACGCCGAAGGCCGCACCGAAGGTGATGAGCCCGAGCCCCCAGAGCAGCGTGTCCGGCGCCAGCCACCGTGAGGGCTCGCGCGCGAGGCCCTCGGCGTGCGCGAAGCCGACCACGGCCCAGGTCAGCATCCCGGCGACGAACAACAGACGATGGATGGTGGCGGACTTCGCCACGGCGGACCGCGCGGGCATGGCGGGAAACCTATGCCACCGAGGGCGCCGGGGCCATGTGCCGGAAGTCACATGCGGCACGTGTGACTTCCGCCAGATGGAGGCACACGCGCAGGCGCGTAGCGTGCCTTCCGGACTCGCAGCACGTCGGAGGCACCTGTGTCGCTCTATCTGCTCGCCCGCTGGCTCCACATCGCTTCGGGGGTCGTCGCGTTCGTCACGCTCTGGCTGCCCCTGGTCGCTCGCAAGGGAGGCGCCCTGCACCGGCGCGTGGGCTGGGCCTACGTGGGCGCGATGATCGCCGCCGCGCTCTCCTCGCTGGTCATCTCAGGGGGGCGCTTCCTTCAGGCGCCGCGCGAGCAGCCCATGGCCCTCTTCTTCATCTACATCGCGGTGCTGAGCGCGGCCTCCGCGACCATGGGGGTGCGCGTGCTGAGGACGAAGACGCGCACCGGGGCGAGCATGCACCCCCTGGACGTGGGGCTGTCCACGCTGCTGCTCTGCATGGGGCTCTTCACCGAGGCGTACGGACTGCGGATGGGCGTGCCGCTGCTGTGGGGCTTCGCGCCGGTGGGCATCTTCTCCGGGACGACCGGGCTGTGGTACTGGCTGCGCCCGCCCCAGGAGCGGATGCACTGGTGGTTCCAGCACATGGGCGCCATGGTCGCCTCGGGCATCGGCACCCTCACCGCCGCCCTGGTGGTGAATGCCAGGCACGTCGGCATCAATGGCCTGCAGCTCGCGCTCTTCCTGGGGCCCACGGTGGTGGGCGTGGTGGGGCTGAGGCTTTGGACGCGCTACTACCGTCAGCGCTTCGCACGGAAGGCCCCGGCCGTCATGGGCCAGGACCTCCCGGGGACGACCCAGCCCGCGCGCGCTCGGTGAACCTCCCTGCAATCCCAGACGGCCTTCAGCTCGCGGGGCACGGGGAGACGCGGATCCGGGGATTCGTGAAGCCTCGTCAGGACAGTATGGCTTCGATGATAGACGAAGGCCAGAAACCCCAAGCGGAGGAGGTCTCGTGAGCGTCGCCACCGTCGAAGAGGGCCCATTGCGGGGTCCCAGCTTCTTCTTCAACCGGACAGCGCTCCGCTCGCTCGCGCTGGCGCATCGCGACAGCTACGGGGCCGCGCGGCCCCATCCCCACGTCGTCATCGACGGTTTCCTGGGTGAGGGATTGGCGACGGAATTGGCCCGCGTCTTTCCGGGCGCGACCGGGGCCCCGTGGATGCGCCGCGACCATCCCGAGCAGGCGGCGCGTCTGGGACAGCTCCAGCGCAAGGGATTCGAAGGCGTGCACGGGGCGCTCCGGCATCTGCTCGCGGAGCTCTCCGGAATGGTGTTCCTCGACTTCCTGGAGACACTCACCGGCATCAAAGGGCTCATCGCGGATCCTCACTTCCGGGGCGCCGGGCTGCACCTCACGCTGCGCGGAGGCCACCTGGCGCTCCACGCGGACTTCAACCGCGACCGCACCCGCGCGCTCTCACGGCGGCTCACCGTCCTGTACTACCTGAACCCGGGCTGGGAGCCGGAATGGGGCGGAGACCTGGAGCTGTGGAACGCCGACCTCTCCCGGTGCGAGGCGCGCATCGCGCCGGTGCTGGATCGCCTCGTCGTGATGGCACACGGCGACACGCACTGGCACGGCCACCCCACCGCGCTGGCATGTCCCGAGGGACGCGGCCGGGCCACGGTGGCGGCCTACTTCTACACGGCAGAGGAATCCCCGGACGCGCCGGAGGCCCACAGCGCCCTCTGGGCGCCGACGCGTCCTGAATGACAGGCGCGGGGGGCGGCACAAGCCATCGCCCCGGCGGGCTCATCCCTATCAGGACCTTCAGCGCGGCGCCGCCGGCCGGTGGCCCCCGACTTTCCGGAGCCGCTCACCATCCCCAGGGCAAGGACCCCAACGACGCGGTCCTGCTCGCGGAGAACACCCGGATGACGCCAGGCTTCCTCCGGCGCGTGTTCGAGTCGAAGCAGGGCCGCTGGCAGGAGTCCTTCGAGACGCGGACGTTCGAGCCCGCGAGCAGAGCGGACTGGCCGAACTTCGTGCTCGAGCACCCCACGCTCGCGAGCGGGACGCTCGAGGAGCTCCGCGCCCGGCTGGAGCAGGCACTCCAGCGGGGCGGTTGAGCCCGGTCACTCGATGGTGGAGTTCGTCACCCGGATGGGCGTGTCCGCGTGGTTCGAGATCTGCGGATAGGTCACGTACCAGGAACCGCCCTTGTTGTTCTGGATGACCGACCGGTCGATGCGGATGTCACCCGAGTGGTCATTGCTCACGAAGAAGATGGCACTGCCGTGGGCATTGACCTCGTTGTGCTCGATGCGCGTGCCGCAGAGAGACAGCGTCATCGTGTTGCCATCGTTGTAGATGGCCCCGCCGCTGCCACCGCCCGGGGTGCCCGGCTGGGCGGGGTTGGCGCCGTTGCCGATGGCCCGGTTGTACGAGAAGAGGCTGTTGATGACGGTCCACGACACGCCAATGCTGCTGATCCCGCCGCCGTTGGAGCAGACCCCGCCGTAGCCCTCCTTGCCACCGAAGGTCGTGTTCACCACGTACACGGGCTGGTCGTCGTACTGGTCGAATACCCGCAGCGCGCCGCCTCCCACGTCGGGCCCGGTGTCCGCGCACGCGTTGTTGAAGAAGCGGGAGTTGATGACCTTCACCCTTCCGCCGCGCACCCAGACCGCCCCGCCGCCGTCGAACTCCTTCTCACTCTTGGAGCTGGCATCCACGAAGGTGAGGTTCTGGAGCGTCAGCCGGGGGTGGTCCTGGTCCTGGCAGTGGGAGGTGGTCCACACCTGCGCCTGATCACAGGTGTTCATGTAGAGGATGCGGTGCTTGCCCGCCCCGCTGAGCGTCACCAGCCCCTTGCCGTCGATGACGATCTCCGGCCCCTTGTCGTTGAAGACCTTGGCCGTCTTGTCGAGCGTGATCGTCGCCGGCTCCGGGCCGCAGTCGAAGGTGATGACCCCGCCCTTGGCCACGGCGTTGACGAAGGCATCCGAGGTACAGCTGGCCGGCGTCCCCGTCCCGACGACGGTGGTGGGCTTCGACACGTCCGCGAGCCCCGCCTCGGCGGGCACGCTGCACGTCGCCTCGGCGTTCGGGTTGCCGGCCGGGGGCCCGTCCTTCGGGTTGGTCAGCGGGTTGGGGACGTCCACGGCGTCGTCCGAACAGCCCGTGGAGCACAGCAGCGCGGCCCCCATGGCGAGCGAGAGCCATGGGGACGCAGGGGACCGGTGAAGTCTCTTCGGGTGCATGCAGCCTCCAGGAGGACGGCAGTCTAGGGCCGCGGCGCACCCGGGATGAACAAGCCCTCGGCTTCCGCAACAACGCCGCCTACGACCGCTGGTGGGAGGGACGCAAGCAGTGGGGCGCGCTCATCATCGAGGTGCGCGCCTTCACCCACACGGCCATCGCGCTGCTGGACGACGGCCGCGCCGAGCTTCCCGAGGCAGGACGACAGGCGGCCCGGAGGCTGGTGCACCGCACCATCGCCTTCCCCTACGCGCTCGCCGCGCATCTCCGGAGCCAGGACGCCGGAGAGGTCATGGGCCGCTTCCTCGCGGAGCCGGAGCGCTCCCGCGTCCTGGCCAGCGCCAACCGGCCCAATGCCCTGCTGCGCGAGCACCAGCTGGACCTGGGCCGCCTGCTCCGGGCGGGCCACATCACCGACATCACCTGGCGGGCGCTGAACGAACGGGTGCACGCGACGGTCTTCGGCCTGGACATCCTGAGCGATGAGATGGAGGAGCCTTCGGCGAGGCGCCCAACGACCTGCCCCCTGCTCGCGATGTCCCGCACCACGGAGATCAACATGCTGGAAGCGCTGGGAGAGCCCCAGCCGGAACCGCTGCGCCCCAAGGACTTCATCCTCGGGTAATGGAAACACGCCTGCCCGTCGTTGCTGAGGAGCAGGAGGGGCCGGAGCCCCGGTGACGGCCCCGGCCCTCCCCCGCTACCAGCAGGCGAACTGGAGATTGTCGTAGCGCACGGACGCGGTGCTGAAGACCAGGGTGCGCAGGTCGCCCTGGGCGAAGCCGCTCTCACCACAGGCGCAGGTCGCCCCGGTTCCGGTGCACGACGTCCAGTTGGTGAGGTCGCCGCTCGAGTCCTTGCGGTACTCGGCGTTGAAGACCGCCTTGTTCTTGTTGGTGAACGCCGTCTTGTAGACGCCGCACTCGTTGTACTTCTGGCACTCCTCGTTGATGGCGAAGTCGAAGGAGTCCGCGAGCGCCGAGACCTGGTCCACGTCGTTCTTGAGCGCGATGCCCAGGCACAGCGAGTGGGCGGTGGTGGCCAGCCAGCGGTTGTAGTCCAGCTGGTTCGCCGCCGTGAGGCCCCAGCAGGCCTGGTCGGCGCAGGTGATTCCATCATCGTGCGAGTAGCCGTCGACATTGTCCGGCTCCACCGCGTCGCAGCCCTTGGTCCTGGCCAGCTGCATGCGCGACGTCATCACCGTCCGCACCGACGGCTTGCGGTGATCCAACCACCACTCACAGCCGCCGCCGCTCGTGCACCAGTCACCCAGGATGTGGACGGACTGCGCGCAGTTCTCCCCGGGGCTGCAGTACGTGTCCTGCGGGAACTGGCTCGCGTCATCCCGCCAGTTCTCGAAGGTGCCCGCGCTGAAGTAGCAGACCACCTTCTTGCCGGCGGTCTTGTACTCCTGGATCTTCGCGCTCGTCGTATTGAAGAGGTCCACGACGTAGACCTGGGCGTTGAGGTTCGTGGGAATGGACGCGTGCTCCAGGTCCCACATCCAGGTGGTGCCTTTGGGGAAGGCCGCCACCGTGCAGGAGGAAGCCTCACCGCAGACGTTCGGGGTGCCGCCACCGCCGCACGACGCAGGGCCCTGGCAGGTACCGCAGCTGGAGACCGTGCGAGCCTGCCCGCAGTTGTCGGTGCCGCTCACCTGCCCGCAGTTCATGCCCAGCCGCGAGCAGAAGGCCGCATCCGTCTCCGCAGTGCACACCGAGCCGATGTCCCAGGACACCTGGAGGCGAAGGCTGTCGAGCTGCGCCGCGTCCGAGCCCGCGCCCTTGATGAGGCGCGCGCGGATGTCGCCGGTGCTCGACACGAAGTTCGAGGCCACCTCGGTGGACGGGAGGTCCAGCGTCAGGGCCGGCGTCCACACCCACTCGCCGCGCCCCTGCGAGTTGGCGAGGGTGACCCAGCTGGAGGTCGAGAACCGGTAGAGCTGCCACTGGTAGTAGGACGTGGCGGCCGCGGGCCCCTGGTACTTCGTCAGCAGTTGGAGTCTGGTGATCTGCGCCGGGGTGGGCGCTGCCTGGGTGAGGCTGGAGAGATTGAAGGTCAGGTAGCCCGTGTAGCTGGGGCTGAACTCGATGTACTGCGCATGGCAGTCCGCGTACGCGCCGACCGTGCAGGTCGCGCTGTTCGTCTTGAGCACGCCCATGCCGCCGCTCTTGCCCGACGCGTCGGTGTTCGCCAGCGTGCTCGCGGAGGCGAAGTCGATGACCTCCGAGCCCGGCAGGGCCTGCTGCTGGTCCTCCGGCGCCAGCGCCTCATCTCCTTCCGAGGACACGCAAGCGGACAGCAGCAAAGCCAGACAGGGGATCAGCCCGGTAATCCATTTCGACATCGCGCCTCCAGGGTTGGGCATGGGCTATCACAAAAGGCACGCCCATCACTTGGATGGAATTTTCCAGGCGCTCGCGGCTCCCACCCGCCGCTCACACGTCCAGCACCGCGCGGCGCACCAGCTCGCGGAAGTAGCGCGCCGCCGGGTCGGCGTGGGTCCGGTCATGCCAGCACAGGGCCAGCTTGACGGTATGCGCGGGCACCGGCGCGTTGACGCTGCGCACGCCCAGGCGCGTCCCCTGTGCGGCGACGAGTGACTCCGGCAGCGTCGCGACGAGGTCGGTCGCGGCCACCATCGACGCGGCCGTCAGGAAGGATGGCGCCGTCATCGCGACCTCGCGGCGGATGCCAGCGCGTGCGTACGCGACAGCGATGAGGTCGCGGAAGCCCTTTCCCGGCACCATCTCCACCGCCACGTGCCGGAGCGCGCCGAGCGCACGGGGCGACAGGCGCCTGCCGAGCGCGGGATGACCTTCTCGGGCCACGAGCACCGTGCGCTCGTCCAGCAGGGGCTCGATGTGCAGTCCCGCGCCCCGTCCGGCCAGACCGAGGTGCAGGTCGACCTGGGACGACGCCAGGTCTCCGAGCGCGACGAGCGAAGCGATGCCCACCACGGAGAGGCGCGCGCTCGGCAGCTCCAGGATCATCCGGGCCGCGATTCGCGGTCCCCAGGTGACCTGACCCGCGTCAGCGATGGCGAGCGTGAAGGTGCGCTTGCACTGCGCCGGCTCGAACGGCGCCTCGTGCAGCCCCGACTCCAACTCCCGCAAGCCTCGCGCGATGGCGGGGGCGAGCGCGAGCGCGCGGGGCGTGGGGACGATGCCACGGCCCTTGCGCGTGACCAGCGGGTCGCCCAGCACGGAGCGGAGGCGCGCGAGGCTGTTGCTGATGGCGGACGGCGTGACGTGGAGCTGCTCGGCCGCGCGCACGACGCTGCGCTCGGTGAGCACGGTGTGGAGCACCAGCAGGAGGTTCAGGTCGAGGGCCGAGATCGAAATGCTCACGGTTCGTGAGCCTAGACCTCACGAACCATCACTACCAGGGTGGGCTCTCCTTCCCCATCATGGGTGCATGCACGGACTGCTCGGCTGTCTCGTCGCGGGCGTGCTCGTCGCATGCCGCACCTCCCCATCACCTCCTTCCCGGAGCCGTCCCATGCCCATGCTTCATCAACGCCAGGTCCAGGACTCGTTCATCTCGTATTGCGAGGCCGGGACGGGCTCGCCCATCGTGCTCCTGCACGGCAACCCCACGTCCTCACACGTGTGGCGCAACGTCATCCCGCGACTCGCCGACCGGGGCCGGTGCATCGCACCGGACCTCATCGGGATGGGGAGCTCGGGCAAGCCGGACATCTCCTACCGGTTCGCGGACCATGCGAAGTATCTCGACGCGTGGTTCGCGGCGCTCGACCTGCGGGACGTCGTGCTCGTCGGCTACGACTGGGGCGGTGTGCTGGCGCTGGATTGGGCGCGGCGGCACCCGGACCGCGTGCGGGGAGTGGTCGTCTTCGAGACCTTCCTGCGCCCGATGGCCTGGAGCGACTGGAGTGCCGAGGGCGAGAAGCTGTTCCGCGCCCTGCGCACACCGGGAGTGGGAGAGCAGCTCGTGCTCGAACAGAACGCGTTCCTCGCACGGTCCTTCGCGAACGGCGTCCTGCGTGGACTCGCAGAGGAGGATCGGGCCGTGTACCAGGCCCCCTACCCGGATGCGGCCTCACGACGCCCGGTGCTGCAGTGGCCGCGTGAAATCCCCATCGAAGGTCAGCCCGCGGACGTCGTCGAGGTGGTCGAGAGCTACGATGCGTGGCTCGCGCGGCCGTCCGCGACGCCGGTGCTCCTGCTGACCTTTGGGGATACCGGGCTCAACGCGCCGCACATCATCGAGTGGGCGCGCGGCAATCTCCCGGCCGTCGAAATCGTCCCGCTCGGGCGCGCGGGGCACCATGCGCCAGAAGACGCACCCGAGGACATCGCACACGCAATCCGGAGCTGGCTGGATCGCCTCGGCGGATGACATGCATGCCGCGTCTTGAATGCCGCGAGGGCTTGCCGGCTCAACGCCACCGCTTGCCGCCCTTGCGGCCTCCATGTCTGGGAGCGCCGCGCTCCGGGGGCGACCGCTCACGGGTGGCCTCGGAAATCTCGTCGGGCATCCATGGCTGGTCGAGGAGCTCCTGGAGCTCGAGGAGCGAGCGGGCCTGGAGCACGCCCCGCCTGCCCCGGGCCACGCTGAAGCGCTGGGGGCGGTCCAGCAGGGGCAGTTCCTCCTCCACCAACGTGCGGGCGAGCTTCTCCGGCAGGTGCAGCCGCACCACGCCCCTCGGAGCCCCGTCCGGCAGCTCCTCCACGTCGTACTCGAGCGGCACCGCCTGCTCGCGAACCTCCACGGTGTCCGGAAGCGCCAGGAGGGCCTGACGCGTCTCGCGCGGCACGAGCGCGTCCAGGTCGAGCCGCAGCGGGCGCGCCCGGAAGTCGTCGAGCGTGTCCACGCCATCGAGCTGCGCTTCATAGAGCGCGGTGAGCTCCGGCTGCCCCAGCGGCGCGGTGGTGCCTCCCGAGCGCCGCCACAGCTCGCGAACCTCCGCGATGGTGACCCGATGCCGGTCCACCGCGGGATGCGGCGCCTCGCCCCGAGCCAGCGCCTCGGCGAGCGCGTGCCTTGCCGCCCTGGCGAGCTCCGGCCCCCAGGCGCGCAGCACCTCCACCTCCTGTTCCAGCGCGAAGCCAAAGAAGTCCACCCGCGTGACGAGCACGACCGAGCGGAAGCGCGCGTCGTACACGGGCGCGGCAGAGTGACGGTGCGCGTAACGGCGCAGCAGCGCCTGGGGCAGCTGGGTGCCTTCGATGGCGGCCTGTGAGTCGCCGTTGCGGTCGGCGAAGTAGCGCAGCGTGCCCGCCACCGCGCCCAGGTTGCCGCACACGCTCGTCTTCGACACGCGCGCGAGCTCGCCCCAGGCCGTGCGCTCGTCGATGACCAGGTCGAAGGGCATGAAGCGCGCGAGCAGGTCGCAGAAGCGCTGGTAGACGCGCGTGTTCGCGAACGGCATGCGCGCCGGCAGCGCCAGCCGCACGCTGCGGTACACGCTCGCCAGCGCGAGCGCCGCGTCCTCCAGGGCCTTCACCAGCACCCCGCGCCCCTCCGCCCAGGCCGCGAGCTTCTCCGGGTCGAAGACGTGGCGTGGCAGCCCCTGCACCTCTCCCACCGTCCCCGCCGCGCTGAAGGCCTCGGCGTAGAGGTTGTACGCGGTCAGGTGGTCACTGCCGGGCACGAGCACCCCTTCCAGGTTCCGCTCCTCGCGCGTCATCCGGTGCAGGGACTCCACCGCGCTGCACACCGCGAGGAAGGGCAGCAGCGCATCCTCCGCGTTGACGATGAGCTCCGCCCACGGACGCTCCACGGGCAGGGCCTCCACCGCGCGGCCGTAGTCGGACAGCCGCCCGTCCACGTCCACGATGTTGCGCGCCTGGAGCTTCGCGAGCGCCCGCCGATAGGCATTGCGGTCCAGCGGCACGGGCAGCTCCAGCTCATCCGCCCGCACGCCGAGCGCCGCCGCCGTGAGCGCCACCCGCTCCGGTTCGCCCGCGAGCTGGAACTCGGGCTCGGTGGGCCGCAGCGAGCTGAAGTGGATGGACCGGTCGCTCAGGATGAAGACGCGTCCGCCCGCCACCCGTCCGTGCACGCGCCCTGCCATTTGCAGGAGTTCGTTGTTGCCCAGGTGCACGCGGGTGAGGACGTTGCGGCCGCCCTCCACCACGTTCGTGAAGCGCAGGTCGTCGATGACGACGGTGTCCAGGCCCGGCACGTTGAGCGCGCTCTGCCCCGCCGCCGTCATCGCTAGCACGAAGGGCTGCGGCGCCGTGCCGTCCAGGAAGGGACGGATGGCGCGCAGCGGTTCACCGCCGTGGTAGTGCGCCGCGTGTACCTCCGGCGCGATGGCTCGCACGTGGGCCGCCGCCTCCTCCACGCCCGCACGCGTGGCCAGGAACACGCCCACCCCGCGCCCTCGCAGCTGCACGTCCCGCAGGAAGTCCTCGTCGAGGAACGACAGCGGCTGGCGGCGCTCCACCTCCACGCGCGCCGCCTTGTGGGGATCGAAGGTGGACACCTGAAGCACGTCCACGCTGTCCAGGTAGCGCGCGTAGAAGGCCGGATCCACCGTGGCGGAGAGCCAGATGAAGCGGCAGCCCACGCGCTTGCCCAGGGCCAGGCACAGCTCCAGTTCGGCGGAGGTCTGGTGGATCTCATCCACGATGAGGGTGTCCTCGCGCCGGATGGCGCCGCCCTGGAACCAGCGCCGCGCGATGCCGGTGGTGACGATGGCCACGTCCGCGAGCGGCGTCCCCTCGGTCGCCTCCCGCTCGCGGTTGACCACCGCCACCCTCAAGGGGCTCCGGCCCACGAGCTCCTCCGCGATGGGGCGGATGGCGAGCGTCTTGCCCGTGCCGGTGCCCGCGACGATGCCGAACCCCTGCCCGCTCCGGGCCAGCGTGCGCAGGCGCTCGCCGTGGTGCTCTAGCAGGTGCGTGCGCAGCTCCAGGCCGAGCGCCAGCTCGATGGTCTCGCACGCGGCACGCGTGGGTGCGATGACCACCACCCGCCCGCGCGGGGAGGAAGCATCGGCGTGGGGTGGCAGGAAGCGGTCAGTAGGGGTGCGCACGAAGGCCAGTGATACGCACGGGCGATGTCCCGGGGAAGCGTCAGACGCATCCGGGCCCCATCAGAAGGAGGCAGGCAGCCGCGCAAGACAGGTCCTCTGGACGTGGATCCAGTGGAAACGTCGCCCACGGCGCATCCGCGAAAGACCGAGCGCTCGGACTTCGGGGGCACATGGTGGCCTTGCCCCATGGCGACCTTCCAGTCTCAGGAACCTGGGAGGGGGAACGATGGAAAGGAAGCTGTTGCTTCAGGAGCTGCACCCGGCGCTGGTGCACATGCCACTGGCGTTGCTGCCGACGGCGGCCGTGGCGGACCTCGTCGTGGTGAGGACGGGAGATCGCGCCTGGGAGAAGGTGGGCCGCCGCCTGTGGGTCGTGGGCGCGGCGAGCGCCGTATTCGCCGGGGTGTCGGGCCTGGCAGCGAGCAAGGAGGTCCGCATGAACGCGCCGCGCGCCCGGGAGCTGACGTTCGTGCACGGCATGGGCAATGCCCTCATCACGGCGGGCGCGCTGGGCCTCATGGCCTGGCGGCAGGCTCGGCCTCCCACCGTCCTGACGACAGTGCTGGGTCTGACCGCGTGCGCCAGCGCGCTCGTCACGGCGGCGCTCAGCGGGAGGATGGTCTACGAGCAGGGCATCGGCATCACCCCAATGCCGCAGAACGCTCCGCAGGGCTCGGTGAAGGAACCCCCGCTGCTGTCGCGCGAAGCCCCCGTGGCGCTCCTGAAGGACGCGGGCCGGGGCGCCGCGTGGCTGATGAGCTGGGCGCGCACGCCGCGCTGAGCCCACGGGCAAGAAGCCACGCCAGAGCCGAGGACGCGAATCACGCGCCCTCGGCTCGTCAGGGTCAGCGGCTCATGGCGCCGCCGCCTCCGCCACCACCCGAGCCCGAGCCACCCGAGCCACCACCGCCCGAGCCCGAGCCACCACTGCTCGAACCGCTCCCACCGGAGCCGCCAGTGCTCGTGCCTCCTTCGCCCCCGTAGCCGCCTCCACCGGAGCCGCCGGTGCTCGTGCCTCCTTCGCCACCGTAGCCGCCTCCACCCGAGCCGCCAGTGCTCGTGCCACCTTGGCCTCCGTAGCCGCCACTGCCCGTGCCGCCAGTGCTCGTGCCTCCTTCGCCACCGTAGCCGCCACCGCCCGAGCCGCTGCTCGTGCCTCCGCCGCTGGAGGTACCGTCGGTGGTGGAGCCACCGCCCACGCCACTGCCGCCCGTGCTCGAGCCCCCCGTCCCCTGGCTCGCCCCTGGCCCCGGGCTGCCACCGTCGCCATAGACAGGCGCGGTTCCCCCCGTTTCACCGGAGCTTCCACCGACGTTCGCCGCGCCAGCGCCCCCGGTGTCCACCAGTCCGGAGCCGCCAGTGCCGCTCCCCGCCGCGCCATTGGCTTTCGTGCTCTTGCACCCCGCGCCAACGAGCAGCGCCGACGCGAGCGCTCCCAGCAGCACCGCCTTGAATGCCTTCATTGCATGCACCTCCCTCAACGGTCCGCGCAGAAGGTCGAGAAACAGCTCCTCGGGAGCCACTGACCTTGAGGATGGGTTGGGAGTCGGGAAGGCCCCCCTCGGATGAGACGGAGAGGCTTCATCCAAGATGCGGAGGCACCGGGCACCGGGCCCTCGGTATCGAGCCTAGTGCACTGGAGGACTCGCCCCTAGAATGGACGGGCCGTTCAACCTGGGAGGTCGTACATGCGCAAGGGAATCGCGAAGTGGGTGTTCATGCTGGGCGTCGTGGCCGGTGGCGCCGCCGGGACGCTGATGCCCGCCAGCTCCGAGGCCGGAGGCATCTGCTCCAACATCTGTATGAACGAGGACTGCTCGTGCTTCCGGCAGTGTGGACTGGGCGGCGGTGGGCGGTGCGTGTGTTCCGACTTCACCATCTGCCAGTAGGCCGCAACAGATGAACCGCGGCCGGGCCCTGTTGGGGCCCGGCCATCGGGCTCAGGTGAGCGCCCCGGCGAAAGACTTCATCCCGATGAGCCGCGCCCGCTCAAAGCCGCCCAAGGATCTCCGCCTTCTTCCGCGCGTACTCCTCGTCCGTGACGAGGCCCGCATCGGCCATCCGCTGGAGGTCCGCCAGGGCCTTCACCGGATCTCGTGGCGCTGGCTGACCTGACACCATTGCCTCCATCCCCTGGAGGAGGAACCTGCCCAGGTCCTGCGCGACGACCGGCCCCACGACGACGAGGGTCTGGGGGTCGTCCGGGTCGACCTTGACGTTGAGCCGCAGGCCCACGTCCAGCACGCGGACGTTCCAGTCATGCCATCGGCTCTTCAGCCGGACCTGGTACGGCGTCCGGCCGGGGAGCTGGACGTCCAACAGGAAGTCGACGACCTGTCTGTGGTTGATGAACATCCGGGTGGGCGTGCACTCCAGCACCGTGGCCTCGCCAGGCAGCCCGTTCTTGCGGACCTCGCCCCTCCTCGACGCCCGGGTGAGTGCGCGTACGACGAGCACGCCAGCCATGATGAGGATCAGCCCCCAGAGCCCCATCAGCACCGCCAGGAGCACGCCCTCAGTGCGCATTCGCCCCACCACTCCCGTCCTCATAGTGCCGCGCGTACTGCTGGCGGAGCACGAACTTCTGCGCCTTGCCGGTGCTCGTCTGCGGCATGGCCGGGAGCAGGACAATGGCCTTCGGCACCTCGAACCCGCCGAGGTGCTGACGGCAGTGGGCGTTGATCTCCGCCTCCGTGGCGGAGGCGCCGGGCTTGAGCACGACGAAGCCCGTCACGGCCTCCGTCCAGCGCGCGTGCGGCAGGCCCACCACCGCGACCTGGAGCACCGCGGGGTGGCGCAGGAGGACCTCCTCGACCTTGATGGACGGGACGTTCTCTCCGCCCGTCTTGATCATGTCCTTCTTGCGGTCCACGAAGAGGAGCTGGCCGTCCGCGTCGAACATGCCCAGGTCGCCGGTGTGGTGCCAGCCGAAGGCGCTCGCCTTCGCCGTCGCCTCCGGGTCCTTGTAGTAGCCGAGCATCACGTTCGGCCCGCGGTGGACGATCTCCCCCACCTCGCCCCGCCCCAGCAGCCGGCCGTCGTCATCCATGATGGCCGTCTCGTTCGTCACGACCGAGTCGCCCCAGTACGAGCCGAAGCGCTTGAGCTGCTGCTCCGGCTTGAACAGGGTCGTCGCCGGATACATCTCCGTCTGCCCCGACGCGAGCGCGAAGCCTCCGGGGCAGAAGTGCTCGATGAGATCCACGAGCAGCGTGCGCGCCATGGGCGCCATCACGTAGAGGCACAGGCGCAAGCTGGAGAGCTTCGTGGCAGGCCGCGCCGGATGCGCCAGCATGGCGCCGTACATCACCGGCAGGCCCATCAGGAACGTGATGCCGCGCTGCTCGATGGTCGCGAGCATCGCGCCCGGGTCGAAGACCCGCCGCACGACGACGGTCGCCCCGGCCAGGAGGAACGTCATCACGATGGCGTGCTGCGCGCAGTGGAACATCGGCAGCACGCAGAGGGTGGAGTCCACCGGACGCATCCCCAGCTCGAACAGGTTCCCGCTCAGCGCCGCCTGCACCGACGCGTGCGAGTGCATGACGCCCTTCTGCTGACCCGTGGTGCCGCTGGTGTACATGATCTGCGCGAGCTGGCCGCTCGCGATGTCCACCTGCGGCAACGTGCCGTGCTGGCCCTTCAGCGTGTCCAGGAACGCGACCGTGTCTCCCCCCGGCGCCGCCTGTCCTTCCGGTACGCAGACGATGACGCGGGTGCCCAGCGCGTCGAGCATCGGCCGCAGCCCGGGCTTCGCGAGCAGTTCGGCGTCGATGACGGCGTGGGTCGCCTCGGCGTGCTGGAGGATGTACTGGATGCCCTCCACCGAGAGGCCGGTGTTGATGGGCACCCAGACGAACCCCGACTTGTAGATGCCCACGAAGGCGGTGACCATCTGCGCCGAGTTGCCACAGAGCATCGCGATGCGCGCGCCCTGGGGCAGCCCCTGCGCGAGCAGGTAGTGCGCGAACGCGCTCGAGCGCCGGTCGAGCTCCGCATAGGAGAGCTCGAGGTCCCCATCAACGAGCGCCGTCCGCTCCGGCCATCGCAACGCCGACCGGTAGACGATGTCTCCCAGGGAGATCCGGCCGATGCGAGGGGACTGCGCTTGCTGCGTCACGGACATCCTGTGCTCCATTCCGCCCGTCGGGGCGTCAGGTCGAACCGGGGCCTCGCCGCCTATTTCGGAGCGGCCCACGAAGGAGGCCGGCGCTCCAGGAAGGCGAGCATTCCCTCTTGCGCCTCTTCCGAGGCGAACAGACGACCAGAGAGCGCGACCATATCAGCGCCCCCGGCATCCAGGCGCGCGCGAAGGCCCGAGGCCACCAACTGCTTCGTCTCGCGCAGACCCTGCGGAGACGACACGCGGAACGTCTCCAGGATCTGCTCGACGGCGCCGTCCAGTGACGCATCTGGCACCGCGGAGGTGATGAGCCCGATGCGGGCGGCCTCGGCCGCGTCGAAGGCCTCACCGGTGAGGAAGTAGCGGCTCGCCGCCCGGCTGGTCAGGTGCGGCAGCGTGGTGAGGGAGATGACCGCGGGCGTCACGCCGATGCGCGCCTCCGTGAAGGCGAACTTCACGGACTCCGCGACGACGGCCACGTCGCACGCGCCCACGATGCCGATGCCCCCGGCCCGCACCTGCCCGGCGACCTTCGCCACGACAGGCTGGGGCAACGTCACGATCGCCCGCAGCACGTCGAGCAGCACGGCGGGTGCCTTCGCGGCGCCACCGTCGGTCATCTCCGAGAGGTCCGCGCCAGCGCAGAACGCGGGCCCGGTGGCCGCGAGCACGACCGCGCGCACCTCCGGGTTGGACGCCACGGAGCGCAGCTGCTCCAGCAACTGCGTGACGAGCGCCCGCGACAGCGCGTTGCGGTTGCGGGGCGAGTCGAGCGTGAGGGTGGCGACGCCACGCGAGACTTCATACCGGACGAGCGGTGCTTCACTCATGCTGCCTCCTTCGCTGCAGGGGAGACGACCGCGACGACGTGCCGAGCCGGCACCTGCGCCCCGACCGTGACATTCACCGCCGTGACCACGCCATCCGTGGGCGCGATGATGGAGGACTCCATCTTCATCGCCTCGAGCACCACCAGCACGTCGCCCCGCTTCACGGTCGCGCCGACCTCGGTGCTCACCCGGATGATGCGGCCATCCATGGGCGCGCGCAGGCGGCCATCGCTGGCGCGCTCACGTTCGGAGGGCGGCCGGAAGGAGACATCGCGCAGCTGCCGCGTGATGCCGTCGAGCGCGCACCACAGGGTGCCCCCCGCGCGGCGGTAGCGGACCGCGCGGCGACGTCCCGCCACCTCGACCTCCGCTCGCTCGGAGCCAAGAGTGCGCAGGGAGATCGCGACCTGGGTGTCTCCGACGCGGACCTCGTAGGTCTCCGGTGCGACGGGGCGCACGGAAGCGCGGAACTCCGAAGTCCCGTCATGCAGGCTGACCGGCACCGGCAGGGCGTAGGAGCTGCTCCAGCCAGAGAGCGCCGCGTCGAAGCCGCCCTTCCGCGCGAGCGCCTGCGCATCATCGTGGAAGAGCAGCGCGGCCAGGACGGCCTGCTCCTCCGTCGAGGCCCTCCCGAGCGCCTGAAGCGTGTCCGGTGGCGTGTGCGCACCGACGAAGCCCGTGTCGTACCGGCCGGAGCGGAACGCCTCGTGGGCGAGGACGTGCTGGATGAACGTGCTGTTCGTCGTGACACCGAACACCGTCAGCTCGCGCAGCGCCGCGGCCAGCCGTTCACGCGCCGTCTCGCGGTCCGGTCCGTAAGCGACGAGCTTCGCCTGCATGGAGTCATAGAACGGCGTGACGTCCTGACCTTCACGCACGCCATGGTCCACGCGGATGCCCTCCCCCGCCGGCGGCTCCCACGCGATGAGCCGGCCCGTCTGCGGGAGGAACCCCCTGGCCGGATCCTCCGCGCACAGACGCGCTTCGATGGCGTGCCCGCGCCAGGTGATCTCCGGCTGCGTCAGCGGAAGCGGCTCGCCGTCGGCGACGCGCAACTGCCACTCCACCAGGTCGAGCCCGGTGATGAGCTCCGTCACCGGGTGCTCCACCTGGAGGCGCGTGTTCATCTCCATGAAGAAGAAGTCGCCATGGGGCGCCAGGAGGAACTCGATGGTCCCCGCGCCGCGATACCCGATGGCGCGGATGGCCTGCACCGCCACGGCCCCCATGCGCTCGCGCAGCTCGGGCGTCACGGCCGGGGACGGACTCTCTTCAATCACCTTCTGGTGCCGCCGCTGGACGGAGCAGTCGCGCTCGCCCAGGTGCACCGCGTTTCCGTGCGCGTCCGCGAAGACCTGCACCTCCACGTGACGCGCGCCCTCAATCGCGCGTTCGAGGATGAGCTCGCCGCTGCCGAACGCGTTCGTCGCCTCCGAACGCGCGGAGCGGATCGCGTCGAGCAACGCCCCTGGCTCGCGGACCAGCCGCATGCCGCGTCCGCCGCCACCCGCCGCCGCCTTCACCATGATGGGGAATCCGACGCGCTGGCCCTCGCGAACCAGGGCCTCGTCATCGAGCGACTCACCGGGACGGGCGGCTTCATAGCCGGGGATGCACGGCACGTCCGCGGCCTGCATGCGCAGCTTCGCCTGCCGCTTGTTCCCCATCAGCTCGATGGCTTCCGCTGGCGGCCCGACGAACACGAAGCCCGCTTCCTCGCACGCGCGAGCGAAGTCCTCGTTCTCCGACAGGAAGCCGTAGCCGGGATGGATGGCATCCGCGCCGGACGCCTTCGCCGCGGCGAGGACCCGCTCGATGGAGAGGTAGGACTCCTTCGCGGGAGGAGGCCCCAGGTGCATGGCTTCATCAGCCAGTCGCACGTGAGGGGCCTCCCGGTCCGCGTCGGAGAAGACCGCGACCGTGCGCAAGCCGAGCCGGCGGCACGTGCGCAGCACACGCACGGCGATCTCACCCCGGTTCGCCACCAGCACCTTGTGGATGCGTTTCATGATTCCCTCGCTACAGCCGGGCGACGCCGAAGGAGTTGGGCGCCAGCGTGCGGCGCGAAGCCTCGTCACACGTGGCCAGGAGGAACCCGAGCACCCGCCGCGTGTCCCGGGGGTCGATGACGCCGTCGTCGAACAGCCGCGCGCTGCAGTGGAAGGCGTCCGACTCACGGTCGAACTGCTCGATGAGCGGCTTCGCCATCCCGTCCAGGAACTCCTGGTCGGGAGGAAGCCCCGCGCGCCGGGCCTTCTCCGTGGCGACGATGGTCAGCACCTTCGCCGCCTGCTCGCCGCCCATCACCGCCGTGCGCGCGTTGGGCCAGGCGAAGATGAAGCGCGGGTGGAACGCGCGGCCGCACATGCCGTAGTTGCCCGCGCCGAAGGCACCGCCCAACAGGAGCGTCAGCTGCGGCACGGTCGCGTTGGCCACCGCCTGCAGCATCTTCGCCCCATGCTTCACGATGCCGCCCTGCTCCGACTGGGTCCCCACCATGTAGCCGGTGGTGTTCTGCAGGTAGATGATGGGCGTGCGCGCCTGGCAGCAGAGCTGGATGAACTGCCCCGCCTTCGTCGCGCCCTTCGCCGTGATGGGCCCGTTGTTGCCAATGAGCCCCACCGCCCGGCCCTCGATGCGCGCCCAGCCGCAGACGGTGAGCGCGTCGTAGTCATCCTTGAAGGGCGAGAAGTCCGAGCCGTCCACGATCCGGGCGATCACCTCGCGGCAGTCGTAGGGCTTGCGGTGGTCCATGGGAACCACGCCGCACAGCTCTTCCATTGCATAGCGCGGCGGCTCGAAGCTGGGACGCGTGGACACCGGCAGGGCGTCATTCCACCCGAGCGACGCGACGATCTCCCGCGCGATGCGGATGCCGTCGGCGTCGTCCTCGGCCAGGTGGTCGGACGTGCCGGCCACGGCGGTGTGCATCTCCGCGCCCCCCAGGTCCTCGTCCGTGGCGACCTCACCCGTGGCCGCGAGCAGCAGCGGAGGGCCCGCGAGGAACACCTTCGCCTTGCCGCGCACCATGACCACGTGGTCGGACAGGCCCGGGATGTACGCGCCGCCCGCGGTGCTCGAACCGTGGACGACGGTGACCTGGGGAATGCCCGCCGCGGACAGCTTCGCCTGGTTGTAGAAGGTCTCCCCGCCCGGGACGAAGATCTCCTGCTGGTAGAGCAGGTTCGCGCCGCCGCTCTCCACGAGCGACACCACGGGCAGCCGGTTCTCCAACGCAATCTCCTGTGAGCGCAGCGCCTTCTGGACGCCCCAGGGCGTCGCGGTGCCGCCCTTGACGGCGGAGTTGCTCACGAACACCAGGCAGCGCACGCCGGACACGAAGCCGATGCCGATGAGGGTGTTGCCACCGGCCAGCGAGCCGTCGGTGTCGTCGTGGTGCTTGTAGCCGCAGAGCGTGGACAGCTCCAGGAAGGGCGAGCCCCGGTCGAGCAGCAGCGCCAGCCGTTCGCGAGGCAGCAGCTGCCCGCGCTGCTTGAACTTGTCGCGGGCCTGCTGCTCGGTGTCGCGAGACTTCTGCTCGATGGCGCGCAGCTCGGCGACGCGGTCGAGCATCTCCTTGCGCTGCGCGGTGAAGGTGGCGGAGGCCGGTTCGACCTGCGAGACGAGCGTGGGCACGTCACTTCTCCTTCGGGCCGTCGAGGATGGCGGGCGGCGCCGCGAGGTGGAACCCGTCGTAGGGCTTCGACTTCGAGTGCTCGTCCAGGGGGAATGCCTTCGTGTTGCAGGACGCCCCCCCGTCGATGCGGATGACCTCGCCGGTGATGAACGCCGCCACGTCAGAGAGCAGGAACACGATGGCGCCGCTCACCTCCGCCTCGGTGGCCAGCCGGTGGAGGGGCACCTGCTTGCGCAGGATGGGGATCATCTCGCGGACGAAGGGGTCCTCGTAGGTGTCCAGGCCGCTGGAGGCGACCCAGCCCGGCGCCACGGCGTTCACGCGGACGCCGGAGGAGGCCCACTCGACGGCTGCCGTCTGCGTCAGGTTGAACATGCCGGCGCGCGCCGCGCCCGAGTGCCCCATGCCCGGCATGCCGTTCCACGCATCCGCGAGCATGTTCACGATGGCGCCGCCGTGGTCGCTCATCGACTGGTTGAACACCTCGCGCGCGACCAGGAAGCCGCCGGTGAGGTTCGTGGCGACGACCGCCTCGAAGCCCTTCTTGGAGATCTGCGACAGCGGCGACGGGAACTGGCCGCCGGCGTTGTTCACGAGCCCATGGATGCGCCCGCGCGCCTGGACGACGGCGGCGACCATGTCGCGCACCCCGGCCTCGTCGCGGATGTCCACCGCGTGCTGCGTGGACGCATGGCCCTCCGCGGCCAGCTCCCCGGCGACCTTCGCGAGCTTCTCCGGCTTGCGGCCGACGAGGACGACGTGCGCGCCGAGCGACGCGAGCTCATGCGCGGTGCACCGCCCGATGCCGCTCCCGGCGCCGGTGACGATGATGGTGCGGCCCGCGAAGGCGTCCTTGGCGAAGACTGAACGGTATCCCATGTCGTTGTGTTCCTCTCAGCCGCGCGCCTTGCGGGGCAGCGTTCCCATGGCCTTGCTGATGATTCCGAGCATCACCTCGTCGGCGCCGCCCCCGATGGAGCCCAGGCGCAGGTCGCGGTACGCGCGAGCGGCGGGGTTGTCCCAGGTGAAGCCCATGCCGCCCCAGTACTGGAGGCAGCCGTCCACCAGCTCCCGGGCGAGCCGGCCCGACTTGAGCTTGCACATCGAGGCGAGCTTCACGACCTCCGGGTCGTCCTTGTCCTCCACGTACATGGAAACGGTCCGGTAGATGAGCGCCCGGAGCGCCTCCACCTCCGTCTGCAGCTCCGCCAGCCGGAAGTGCACGCTCTGGTTGTCGAGGATGGACTGGCCGAAGGCCTTGCGCTGCCGCGTGTACTCGGCCGTCTGCGCGATGAGCCGGTCGAAGGTGACCAGCGTGCTCGCCGACACGAACAGCCGCTCCTCCTGGAACTGCTGCATCTGCATGGCGAAGCCGCGCCCCTCGTCACCGACGCGGAAGCGCGTGGGGACGCGCACGCCGTCGAAGAAGAGCTGCGCCGTGTCGGACGCCCACATGCCCAGCTTGCGGATCTTCGACCGGGTGATGCCGGGGCTGTCCATGGGCACGATGATGAGCGACTTGTTCGCGTGCGCGGGCCCGTCACCCGTGTTGGCGAGCAGGCAGATCCAATCCGCCTGCATGCCATTGGTGATCCACATCTTGCTGCCGTCGATGACGTAGTCGTCGCCGTCCCGGCGCGCCGTGGTCGTGACGCTCGCCACGTCCGAGCCGGCGCCGGGCTCACTCACCGCGATGGAGCAGACGCGCTCGCCCGCGAGCGTGGGCGCCAGGAACTCCCGCCGCAGCTCGTCGCTGCCGAAGCGGGCGAGCGCGGGCGTCGCCATGTCCGTCACGACGCCGATGGCCATGGGCAGCGCGCCGCAGGTGCAGTGGCCCAGCTCCTCAGCGAAGGCGACGGAGAACGACGCGTCCAGCCCCAGCCCGCCGAACTCCGTGGGCTTGGTGATGCCAAGCAGGCCGAGCTCGCCCAGCTTCTTGAAGACCTCCCGCGCCGGGAAGATCTCCGCGGCCTCCCACGCGTCGACGTGCGGGTTCAGCTCCTGCTCCACGAACTTGCGGACGGTCTGGCGGATGGCGCGGTGTTCCTGGGTGTGCTGCATGGGCTTCCTCGGTTTGCGAAGGCGCTAGAGAAGGGATGCCGGGACGTCGACGTGGCGCGAGCGCAGCCACTCGCCGAGCGCCTTGGCCTGCGGGTCGAAGCGGGTGGATGACGAGACGCCTTCGCCGAGCAATCCCTCGACGACGAAGTTCAGGGCGCGCAGGTTCGGAAGGACGTGCCGCTGGATCTTGAGCTCACGCGTCTCCGGAAGCAGCGTGCGCAGCTGCTCCTCCGTGAGCGCATGCACGAGCCAGCGCCACGCCTCATCGGTGCGAACCCAGACGCCGATGTTCGCGTCCCCGCCCTTGTCGCCGCTGCGAGCCAGGGCCACCTGACCGAGCGGCACGCGCCGGGTGGGCCCGGCCGGAAGCGGCGCGGGCAGTGATGGCGCGGAGAGCGCCTCCAACGCCTGCGTCTGCTCCGTGGGAGCCACGTTGATGCGCCGTCCGTCCCAGAGCACCGCGACATGCGGCACCTTCCGCGCGTCCACGTACGCTGGGGTGTAGACGCCATAGGGCGAGCCGTCACCGGGCAGCGACGGCAGGAAGAAGCCGGGGTAGCTGGACAGGGCCAGCTCCACCACGGCGCCGCTGAAGGGACGGCCAACGGCCTTCGCGTCGGCATCCTTCACGGAGACCCGCAGCGTCGCCGTGGCCTGCTCCTCGCTCGGAGCGTCCTCGTGGTCGGTGCGCGAGAGCGTGTAGAGGACCTCGGCCGGCCGGGGCTTGAGCGTCGCATCGAGCTGCGCCCGGACGAGCGCGGCCTTCTGCTCGATGTCCAGGCCGACGAGCATGAAGTGGGCTTCGTTGCGGAAGCCGCCGAGCCGGTTCAGGCACACCTTCACGTCCGGAGGTGGCGGCTCACCGCGCACGCCTGACAGGCGCACCCGGTCGGGGCCCGCGTCCTCGACCACGATGGTGTCGAAGCGCGCCGTCGCGTCGGGGCCGGCATACCGGGCGCCACCAATCTCATAGACGAGCTGGGCCTTCACCGTGTCGACGGTGACGGCGCCCCCGGTGCCCGGATGCTTGGTGATGATGCTGGAGCCGTCCGCGAAGACCTCCGCGAGTGGGAAGCCGGGCCGGCGCAGGTTGATTTCGCTGAAGCGCGCGAAGTTGCCACCGGTCGCCTGGGCACCGCACTCGAGGACATGACCCGCGGCCATGGCGCCCGCGAGGCGGTCCCAGTCGTCGCGCTTCCAGCCGAAGTGGGAGGCCGCGGGACCGACGACGAGCGACGCGTCCGTCACGCGTCCGGTGACGACGATGTCCGCCCCCGCGTCGAGGCACGCCGCGATGCCCCAACCCCCGAGGTACGCGTTCGCCGTGAGCGGCTCGCCGAAGCCGAGCTCGTCCGCGCGGGCGACCAGGTCATCACCCTCGACGTGCGCGACGTTCACGCGCAGCCCGAGCTTCGTGGCCAGCGCGCGCAGGTCGTTCGCGAGCCCCTCCGGGTTGAGGCCTCCGGCGTTCGCGACGATGCGGACCTTGCGCTCCAGCGCGAGGCCGAGCGTCTCCTCCAGTTGGCGCAGGAACGTCCGCGCATAGCCGCCCGACGGGTTCTTCAGCCGGTCACGCCCCAGGATGAGCATGGTCAGCTCCGCCAGGTAGTCGCCGGTGAGGACATCCAGCGGACCGCCCTCCAGCATCTCCCGGAACGCGGAGAAGCGGTCGCCGTAGAAGCCGGATGCATTGCCGATGCGCAGCGAACGCCCGTCCATCGCACCTCCTCAGCCAGGGAGCGGCGAGTCTGTACCCCACCCTCAAAGAAAGCAATCACGATTGCTTTTTTCTTCCCGTCGCTCCAGTGTGGCTCCATGAGCGGCACGGCGGGCGGAACGACACGGCAGGAGCAGGAGCGCAGCCGGGTGACGCGGCAGAAGCTGATGACGGCCGCCATCGAGGTGCTCGTGGAGAAGGGCTGGGCGGGGGCCACCATGGGCGCCATCGCCGAGCGAGCGGGCGTGTCACGCGGCGCCTGCCAGCACCACTTCCCGACGCGCGCGGCCCTGGTGGCGGCCGCGGTGGAGCACGTCTTCAACCAGCAGATTGAAGAGCTGGTGCGGCGCGCGAACGGGTTGCCGGAGAGCCGGCGACGCGTCGAGCCGCTGTTGAACCTGCTCCACGACGTCTACGCCGGCCCGCTCTTCACCGCGGCGACGCACCTCTGGGTCGCGGCCGTGGCCGATGAGGAGTTGAAGGCCATGCTGATGCCGCTGGAGACACACGTGGGCCGGGAGGTGCACCGGCTCACCGTCGGGCTGTTGGGGCTCGATGAGCGCGACCGGGATGTCCGCGACGCCGTGCGCGCGACGCTGGACCTGCTGCGCGGCCTGGCGCTGGCGAACCTGCTCCATGACGACACGGCGCGACGCCGCAAGGTCCTGGCACACTGGGCGCGGACGCTCGAAGCCCAGCTCACGCCGAAGCGCGCGGCGTCGGCGGACTGAGAGCCCTCAGCAGCGGTCGGCTTCGGCGGGAGACAGGCATTGAAGATGGAGCCGTTCACGGAGGCCATGGAGGGCTGCCGGGGATGAGGAGGGCCCGCACGCCCGCCTCCAGGTCGGTCCCGCAGCCGGACAGCAAGGCACCCCAGCCCACGGCGACCACCGCCGCTCTCTTGCACATGGTCGTCTTCCCTCGGGTACGGCTTCAGCGCGCGACGATGTCCGCGTCCACCAGGTACGGAGACGCCGCGACAATGGCTTCCGTCGTCCAACCCCGGTTGGCGCCGTGGCCCTTCTCGTCGCAGTCGCCGTCCGTGTGGACGCCCAGCAGGTGTCCCTGCCGGTTGAGCACGCCCGCGCCGGAGCTCCCCACCAGGGTGTCCAGGTCCGCGTAATAGAACTGCGAGTTGCATGCATCCAGGTACTTGCCTTCGGCGATGACCTTGGGCTTTCCACGCGGGTGCTGGATGATGGCCAGCCGGTCGGTGGGCGCGGTGGTCAGCAGGACCGGCGTCACCTGGGGCAGCACGTCCAGCTGAAGGAGCGCGTAGTCGGGTTCGAGCGACTGCTCGATGACCGTGCCCTCGGTGATGAGCGGGTCGCCGTCCGCGTTCTCTTCGAAGTTGAAGACGACGAGCGGCCGGTCACCGAGCCCGACGCAGTGGCCCGCCGTGATCACCACGGGGCCTGCGCTCGCCTCAATCAGCGTGCCGGTGCAGCGCCCGTCAATCAGGACGACCGCGTCCTCGACCGTCTGCGCGACGTCCGCGAACTCGCCCTGGTAGCTGTTGATGGGAGTGAAGTCAGCGGTGGGGCCACACTGCGTCAGGCCGCGCACCTCCGGTGGCGGGCGCACGCGCGACGCCGCGGCATCCTCACAAATCGCCGGATGAGAATCCTCCGCGGGCACCTCCCCCTTTCCACAGGCCGCAAGGCCCAGGAGGATGAAGGCGCCCGCGAGGAGGCGACCCCTCGGACTCATGAAGGACTCAAGGGGTCGCGACGGCATGACTTAGTAGATGGCGTTCAGCGCCGTGATGTCGGAGCTGGTCCACTCGCCCGTCTCCGTCGAGCGGAAGCAGGAGTTCATGATGGAGCCGCCCACCGTCGCGGTGCTCGGCGTGCCGCTGATGAGGATGGCACCCACGCCCGCCGTGCCCTCGTTGGTGGCGGAGCCGCCGCAGCTGATGGAGCGGTTGTAGTAGTCCGAGTGGCGGAAGCCGATGGTGTGGCCGATCTCGTGCGTGATGACGTGCTCGTTCACGTCCACGCTGTAGCTCTGCAGCGGGGTGCCGATGTTGATGGTGCCGTAGGGCTTGCCGCCCGACGGGAAGCCCGAGGAGCCGCCCGTGTCACCGGAGGTCTGCGCGGTGATGTTGGCGCTGCAGCCCGTGGTGGGGCCACGCGCCAGCGTGAAGGTCAGACCGAGCTGGTTGTAGTTCTGGATGGCCAGGTCCAGGCCCTGGCTCAGACGGCTGTAGCTGTTGAACGTGGACGTCGGGTTGATGCAGATCTTCGTCACGGACGTGGAGACCAGGTTCGTCGTGCGGTACTGCTCCTGGGTCTCCTTGCCGGTCTGGAGCATCTCGCGCGAGGCCTCCAGCGTCACGTGCGCGTCACGGCCCACGTACACCCGACCGTCCGCGACCATGATGTCGTCCGCGGGGAAGCCGGCCTCGATCAGGTTCGAAACGATTTCCTGGTTCTCGCTCTCCACGTCGTTACCGCAGCCAGCCAGCAGCGCACCACAGCTCACGACGAGGACTGCCGCCTTCTTGAACATGAGTCGTTCCTCGGGTTCGGGGGAGATCCGCTGCCGCCTGACTTGCCGTCAGCCGCGGTCAGCTTGCCCACCCACTGAGCAACTGCCGGGCCAGTCGGCCCTCAGAGGGAATAACCCGCTTTTGTTGAATTGCCTGGAGTGCTCACACTCCAGCTTCCAAGAATCCGAGCGTAACGGGTCGTAACGGGCAGAGTCACAAGTCCCTGTTGTGACAAGGTTTTTATTTGGCACCCGGGAACTCACTGATTTTAGGGCAGGGGTGTCTAATCATCAGTCACTCACCCCTGGGTCGCATTTACTCCCACAATCCATGGAATACATGCATATCTCGTGAGAGCTGGGAGTGAATCCGTTCCCGGGGTATCGCGTCGTCATGTTCATGCGCCCTTCCCTTCCGTTCGCCGCGCTGTTGGGCGCGGCCCTGTCGTTCCTCCCCGGCTGCGAGAGCACGAAGTCGAGCGGCCCGACTCCTTCCGACACGCGGGCCCAGGACACCGCGTCCGTCCAGGCCGCTGAAGGCTGGGCGCGCGCACGCGTGGGTGATGGGGTCCACTACGCCTTCAGCGCGACGCAGGGGCCGGAGCCTCGCGCGGGTGGCGCCGCGCGCACGCTCCAGGGGCAGCTGACGCTGGAAGTGGTGGCCGTGGAGCAACCCTGGGTGTGGGTGCGCGTGGCCTTCAGCGATGAGCGCGGCGGGCCGCTGGCCCAGGCGCGGTTGGCTCGGGAGCTGCTCATCCCGGTGCGCTCGGACACGACGCGCCCGCTCGATGTGCCGTATGGAGGCAAGGCCACCGCCGAGGTTGCGTCCAAGGCGGGACGGAGCTGGGAGGCCGTGCGTTACGTCGCCGACCAGCGTTCCTTCGACGGCCCGCTGCGCACGCGCGTGTACGCCAACACGCCGGGCCCGCTGTATCTCACGCGCGGTCTGATTGAAGCGGCCACGGAGTCGGCCGGCTTCCGCGTTCCGGGAGGCGTGCAGCTGACGCTGCTGGAGGTCCGTGAGGGCGCGGCGGAGGCCAGCGCCCCGGCGCCCGCGCTGGAGCGGCCCCTGGGCCCGGGCGCGTACTACGAGCGCAACGTGGACGTGGACCCTGAGCACGGTGTGCGGCGCGTGTGCTTCACCGCGGAGCGCGGGTACCTCCTGCGCGCCGAGGCCCCTGTCGAGTCCAACACCGTCCCCTGCTCTGACTTCTCCCAGGCGGAGCCGGAGCCCCTGGAGGAGCTGCTGCTGGGGATGCCGTGGGAGGTGCTGGCCGCGGGAGACTGGCCGCCCGCCGCGGCGGCCTCTGGCACGAAGGGCACGTTCAGCGCGGAGGGCCATGAGGTGCCCGCGCTCACCGAGCTGAGCCAGGAGAACGTCGAGGGCACCGAGCGCGTCTTCACGCAGACCTACGCGGCCGACCCGTGGGCGCCAGGGCTCGCGGGTCTGCCCTACGAGGCGCGCTTCCAGCCGCTCGCCAACAGCACCGAGCGCGTGGTGACGGGCGGCAAGCGCGAGTCCGAGGGCGGCACGCGGATCGTGCGCTGGGGTTCGTGGCTCGAGGGCGCGAAGTAACGAGGGTGTCTGGCTGACAGGTGCTACGGAGCGGGCGTAGCGCTCCGTGCGCTGTCATTGCCTCGCACCCACTCGACCTGGAGCACCGCGCCGGCGGGGCGGTGCGTCCACTCCTGGAAGGACGCGCGGAACGCCTCCACGGCCGCGAACAGCGGACTCGAGGGATGCCATGACAACGCCGCGGCGTCCCGTGCTTCGCGCACCTCCAACCCGATGAGCAGCGGTCCTCCGGCCTGTGGCGGATGGAGCGGACGCACGAAGAGACGCCGGTCTCCTTCCAGCCGATACACCAGGGCCGTGACGTGCCCGAGGATCCACCCCGCGACGACTTCCCGGTCCTCGGCGGAGGAAGCCTCGGCGGACAGGCGCAACGCCACCGGGGGGAGCTCGTTGGCGGCGAGGGGCAGGAAGAGCGCGGACCATGTGGAGGCGGTGCCCGCAGCACACGCGTGAGCCACGAGCTCGCGGGCGCGAAGCAGTTCGTCCCGGAGGACGCGGAACGTGGACCGCGACACATTGCGCGCGGTGTTTCGAGCCGGGAGCGCGGGAGCAATGACGGGCAGGAGGTCGCGCTTGCCTTCGGGCCGGTAGCGCGCCGTCTCGGCCGTGAGCGTCACCGGCTGGGGCCACGGCCAGGAAGCAAAGGTTCCGAAGAAGTGCGCGAGCAGTGCCACGTCGGACCGCATGGCCTCCGGGGTCGCGCGGGTGCAGGTCCAAGCCGCGAGCAGCGTCCACGACAACCCACCGAGATAACCCAACGCATGGGAGTAGATGCCTCGGGCTCGGGCCCAGGCCTTCACAGCGCGCAGCAGGGTCCGGAACCGTTCGGTCCGTCCGCTGTCGCGAGCAATGGCATCCATCAAGCTCGACGTGTCGGCCCACCCCAGCACGGCGCGGAGGCCCGCGGGGTCGAGCTCCGAACCATGCTGCTCGATCCGCATCAGGGGTTCTTCCGGAGGCACGCCCTCGGGACGGCTCGCGTAGGCCAGGTCGAAGCTCACGCCCCCGAGGGACAACTTCACCAGCGGGATGGAGGCGTCCGCCACGTAGCGGGCCGTGCCCGGTTCCAGTTCCTGGAGGAGCGCCCGCGCGAAGTCGTCACGGGGCAGGTTCGCCGGTCCGATGGCGACAGCGTCCACGTCGCTGCCCGCGCCGTCCGTGCCCAGGAGATACGAGCCATACGGATGCAGCGTGGCGCCGATCCGTTCGCAGTGTGCGCGCAGTTGCTCCACCGCCGCGGTCCGGGCGGCGTGCCCCTCGGGTGACCCGGTGGCGCCAATGGACGTCAGCACTTCGTGCAGTGCCGTGTCCTCGTGCTCCGGCGCTGTCCGTGATGGCTGTGCCAGGGGGATGCGCCGGATGATCTCGAAGGGTGTATCGCCCTTCCTCCGGATGAGGCACAGCTCGCCCACGTGGAACTTCAGCGACCGCCAGGAGCGCTGCCACTCGGCGAGCGTGCGGGGGATGTCCGTGGAGAGCGGGAGCTGCCCGACGGAGAGGTGGGGCGTGAAGCCACCATGAGCGGAGGTGGCGCATTCGGGCAAGGCCGCCACGAGCTTCGCGTGCAAGGCCGCCAGCGCACCGGAGGGCTGAGCATCGGGACGGAGCCACGCGGTCGCGTTGGCGCGGTGCTCGAAGTGGCCGAACGCGGAGAGCGTCACCTCGAAGGGTGCGACGCCCTGGAGGGCATCCACGAGGATGGCCTCTGCCGTCTCGAAGTCCTCTTCCGGAACGAAGGGATACAGCAGCGTGATGTGGGGCATCCACCGCTGGAACTTCGCGTCGTGCTTCTTGCGCAGCGCCTGGATGGGCCCCCAGACTTCCTCCGGCGGAATCAGCACCAGGGCCGTGTGATGGACGAGCGTCGTGGAGGTCCGCGCGGCGCCGTCCGCAGCGGATGAAACCGATTCCCGGCGCAGGACACAGCGCAGCCCGAAATGGTCCGAGACGAAGAGGGGCTTCCCCGAGGGCGCGGGCGATCCCGCGAGCGGGGCTTCCGCGAAGAGGCCCACGGACTCTGGAGCGAAGCGCCCTGTGGGAGATGCCACCAGCACCCGGTCCAACCGCGCGAGCCGTCCCGAAACGGTGGTGAGCGCCGCCAGGGCGTTCAACTGGGGGTTGAATGTCTCCCCTGCTTCCGAAGGCCGCAGGGAGGACCAGACATCCACGAAGCCCGCGCGCGCGAAGGACTCCGCTTCCGGCGCACCATCACCGAAGTTGAAGTCACCGGCCACCACCAGGTCCGGAGCATCAAGCTCATTCGTGGAACCGAGTGTCCGGGCCCATTCAAGAAGCGCATCGACCTGCACCGCACGCGCCGAGGCTCCAGACGCGTCCCGGTTGCTCGTCAGGTGAGGCGTGGCCACCCATGCCGTGCCGCCCGAGAGGCGAAGCTCCGCGGTGATGAACCGCTTGTCCCGCGAGAAGGCGCGCTGCCACACGGATGCGAGCGGCACGCGCGACAGGAGCACCTGACCATAGGGAGTCACGGTCTGCGCGCTGGGACCGTCCGTCAGCCAGTAGCGCTCGCGAACCCAGGGTTCGGCGAGCAGGGCCCGGAGGAACGCTGGAGTGACCTCCTGGAGCGCGATGACGTCCGCGTCCGTCTCACGGAGCAGCGCGAGCGCCGCCGGGGTCCTGCGCTCGGTCGCCAGCAACTCCGCGTCGTACAGGTCGAAGAGGACGTTGAAGGTGACGACTGTCAGCGTGGCCGCCGCGGGGAGCGAGGGGCCCGGCGCAGATGAGGCCTGGGCCCACGCACCCGAGCGCCCGTCGTATTTCCATGCGGGCAAGGGTGTGAAGCCCGGCACCGCGACAGGCGGAGGTTGCGCGGGCTCCTCCGCGGGCCCGGCATTGCCGAGGAGGTCGATGCGTTCCTTGCGGTCCCACACCACCAGGGTCCCGCGCTTGAAGTACCAGACGCGGTGCCACGGGATCTCGCCGTCGGGGACAAACGCCTCGAGGGGCATCTCCTGCATCGCGCCGCGGTGCGCGTCGTAACCGATGACGAACTCGCGGGCATCGAGCCGCGAGTCCCACCGGATGCGGTGGTACACCTCGCGGCTGGTCGTGAAGCGTTCGTGAGACACGGCGGGGCTCGGGGCGAAGGGTACTCAAACGCACGCCAGACACCGGCCGCGCACGAGCCGCGTTGACGCGAAGGCTCGGGCCCGTCTGACACACACACCAGCGCCCGGTGGCTCGGCGACCCACGCGTTTCATCTGGCGGTCCTTCGCGATGCCTGGGGCCGGGCGTGCCTGCTCAAGAACGGTATTGCCCCCATGGGACACGCGCCCGCCGACAGTTCCGGCGCAAAAGCAGTCAACGAATGGACCCGCGTGCCACCTGGGCGCGAGCGCGCGAGCGCGCAGGAGCCTCTCATCAAGCCCGAGAGTACGAACCCCGCTGGCCCGGGTCTTGCCATGAAGTCTCCGTGGAGGAAGACACGGAATGGGTATTCGAGCAGGCGTGTTGGGGACGGGGCTGGTGGTCATGGCTTTGTTGTCGGCGGGTTGCAGCGACGACTCCTCGACAGTTGATCCGCAGGACGGCTCCATCACGGATCCGTCCGATGGAAACGAAGTTCCCTCGCTCCCCCCACCGGGTTCCGTTCCAGACGCCGGCACGGTCCCTCCGGGCGAAGATGGAGGGACACCCGATGCGGGCGGAACCCCGGACTCAGGGATGACGCCAGCGCCCGATGCAGGCACCGGCGAAACACCCGACGCGGGGCCCTGGCCCACGGCCGCGGTGCTCGACTACACGCGCACCTTCGGTGTCGACAAACCCCAGAGCGTCGGGCTCGATGAAGGGCTCAACCTCTGGCTCCTCGACGGCCGCCGCATCGGCGTGCTGCGCCCGGGCGACACCCAGCCCACGTGGACCGCCAACGTCGGGCAGGCGGCCGAACCGTTCAGCCGCGATTCGCTCGCGACCGGCTCCACCGTCATCTGCGGCGGCGAGGCCGGACGCGCCTACGTGGGCTACGCCGCCGACGAGATGAAGCGCTCGGAGGGCATCGACCAACGCACGTACATCCCCTGGAAGGGCGAGGCAGGCTACTCCGCCGAGCGCTTCGCCGAGTACCGCAAGGGCGACCTCGACGCGGTCCGCCTCCAGCCCGACGGCAGCGTCAAACTCGAGGAGCACCTCTGGCGCACCACCGGCGCGGCGAACGCGGGCCGCCAGGCGGGCATCCACAACACCAATGACTTCCACTACGAGGAGGACCGCACCGTCCTCAACTGCGCCCGCGTGACGCGCGGCCGCGACCGCGGCGACCTCTACATCACCACCAACCACGGCGCGACGCGCATCCAGGGGCTCACCTACAACAGCCACCGCCACCCGGGCTGGTACCTCTTCGAAGACGGCTCGGAGTGGGGCTCGCTCCAGTGCCCATACATGTACGGCCTGGGCATCGGGCTGAACGGCGACGTCCTCGTCGCCAATGAGCAGATGGTCGGCGTGCTCGTCCCCAGCCCCAATCTGGAGGAGTGGGACCGCGAGCAGACCTGGGATGGCCCCACGCCCTGGACCTTCAAGAGCTACAACCAGGTGCTCAACGGCCAGGCCACCGACGACTACTGGCGCGCCTTCGAACAGGTCCGCTCGGGCCGCTACTACCTGGGCAGCGAGCAGTACGGCGTCTGGGCGCTGACGCCGAAGAGCCGCTCCACGGGCGACTGGTCGAAGCTCGCGGGCCTGCCGTCCAACCGCATCCTGTCACTCAAGGCGACGGATGACGGCGCGCTCTACATCGGCACCGACGGCGCGGGCCTCTGGCGGCTGGAGGCGGACGGCACCACGCTGGCCCCGGTCCGCGAGGTCTCCGGGCAGCGCGTGCTGCAGATGGTCTACGAGCCCACCGTGACGCCGAGCATGCTGCTCGTCCTCACCAACCAGGGGCTCACGGTCCTCCGCGGACCGTAAGCCCCCGGGCCTCAGGCGAGCTTCGCCAGGGTGGGCAGCACCTGCCCGCTCATGCCCTGGACGAAGTGGTGGAAGCGCTCCGTGTTCGCGGCGGACTCGTAGTTCACGAGCCACGTGTCCCCGCGCACGGAGCGCACCTCGTCCACGATGCCCGCCGCCGGCCACACCGCGCCAGACGTGCCCGCGGCCAGGAACACCAGCCGCGTGCCGTCCTTGCGCGTGATGAACTCGCCAATGCGCGCCAGGTGGTCCGGGTCCAGCATCTCCCCGAACCAGACGATGTCCGGCCGCAGCCGGCCTCCGCAGCTGTCGCACCGGGGCACCGTGCCCGACGCGTGCACCGTGGTGTCGGCGAAGGGCTCACGCCGGCAGTCCGCGCACTTCGTGCGGAAGAGGTTGCCGTGCATGTCCACCACGCGCTGGCTGCCTGCCTTCGTGTGCAGGCCGTCCACGTTCTGCGTGGCCAACAGGAAGCGGTCGCCCAGGTGCTCCTCCCAGCGGACCAGCGCGTCGTGGCCCGGGTTGGGCTTCACGTCCGCCGCCCCCGAGCGACGCTGCGAGTAGAAGCGCCAGACGAGCGCGGGGTTCGCCTCGAAGCCCTGCGGCGACGCCACGGCCTCCACGGGGTGGTTCTCCCACAGGCCGTTCATCCCCCGGAACGTGGGCACTCCGCTCTCCGCGGAGACTCCGGCACCGGTGAGCACGAGCAGGCGGGTTTTCGAATCCAGGACGAGCGGTTCCACACGACCTCCAGTGCCAGCCGGCACGAGGGTTGTTAGAAGGGGCGGGACTGAACTCCTGACAGAGGACTCCATCATGGCCGAAGTCACCCTGGATCTGCGCGGTCAGCCCAAGACCGAGGCATACGCCGAGCTGAAGGCGCACGCGCTCGCCATCCTCGAGGGCGTGGATGATGACATCTGCGCGATGGCGACGATGAGCTGCCTGCTGCACAACGCCTTCGGCCACCTGTGGACGGGCTTCTACCGGGTGGTGACGCCCGGGAAGCTGCTGCGCGTGGGCCCCTACCAGGGGACGCTCGGGTGCCTGGAGATCGCCTTCGGCAAGGGCGTGTGCGGCACGTCCGCAGCCAGGGGCGAGACGGTGGTGGTGCCGGACGTGCACGCGTTCCCGGGCCACATCACCTGCGACGGGCGCTCCGCGTCGGAGATCGTCGTGCCGGTGTACGGGCGCAACCGCGAGCTCCTCGCGGTGCTCGACATCGACTCCGAGCACAAGAACACCTTCGACGAAGTGGACCGCGCGGCGCTGGAGGACCTGATGTCCTGGTTCCAGCGCCGCGCGGCCTGAGACCGCCGCTTCAGCGCTTCGCGAGGCGGGCGTAGGCCACGGCCAGCGCCCCCGCGAAGCGCGCGTTGTTCTCCAGGAGCGCCAGGTTCGTCTTGAGGCTCTTGCCGCCGGTGCGCCGGGCCATCTCGCCCAGGAGGAACGGCGTCACGGCCTTGCCGCGCACGCCCTGCCGCTCCGCGTCCGCCAGCGCGGACGCGATGTGCAGCTCCACGTCGTTGCGGGGCAGCGCGGCCTCCGCCGGCGGCGGCACGGTGTAGAGCACCCCGCCCTGCCCCAGCGTCTCGAAGCGCGCGTGGGCGATGCGCGCGGCGGTCTCCGCGTCGTCCGCGCGATGCTCCAGAGAGAGGCCGGACTCGCGGCTGTAGAAGGACGGCAGCTCGTTCGTGCCCACGCCGATGACGGGCACGCCCGCGGTCTCCAGGAGCTCCATCGTCTTGGGCAGGTCCAACACGGACTTGGCGCCCGCGCACACCACGGCGACGGGGTAGCGCGACAGCGCCGCGATGTCCTGCGAGATGTCCCAGTGCTCGGAAGCCCCGCGGTGCACGCCGCCGATGCCGCCGGTGGAGAAGACGCGGATGCCGGCCGCCGCGGCCAGCTCGCACGTGGCGCTCACCGTGGTGCCGCCGCTGGCGCGGGTGGCCACCGCCACGGCTAGGTCGCGCGAGCCCACCTTGAGGAGCTTCTCCTTGCCCTCGGCCAGCCGGCGCAGCGCGGCGTCCTCCAGGCCGATCCACACCTCGCCGTCCACCAGCGCGATGGGCGCGGGCACGGCGCCAGCGCGGCGGATGGCCTCCTCGCACGCGCGAGCCGCGGCCAGGTTGTCGGGATACGGCAGGCCCTGCGCGACGACGCTCGTCTCCAGCGCCACCAGCGGCTGCCCGGAGTCCTTCGCGCGCCGCACCTCGTCCGAATAGCGGAAGTCCATGGGCGGGCATTTACGCCATGGCCCGGGCGGCCGGACAAGCACGGGCGCGGGGAAACGTCGGCGCGCCGTCGACTGCGGGTGGGAGAGCACCGCGCGTGCGTGTCGGTGACCGGGCCGTGTGGCATGGAAGGCGCCTGTTCGTTGCGGCTCCGTGGGTTGCATCCGGAACCGCGCCGCCCTATGCCCCGCCGCCGTGAGCACCTCGTCGCCCGCGGTCGCAGCGCCTGCCCGTCTCCTCTCCACCTCGGACCTGGCGATGATCGCCGTCGTGGTCGTCTGGGGGACGAACTACACCCTCGTGAAGGACGCGCTGGAGGGCATGCCGGCGCGGGCCTTCATGTCGCTGCGCTTCGGGCTCGCGGCGCTCGCGATGGGGCTCGTGCTGCTCGCGGTGGAGGGCCACAAGCCGATGCCGTGGAAGACGCTCCTGCGGCTGACCGCGCTGGGGTTCGTGGGCAACACGCTGTACCAGCTGTGCTTCATCGAGGGGCTGTCGAGGACCACGGCGGCCAACAGCGGCATGCTCACGGCGGTGAGCCCGGTGGTGACGGCGGCGCTGGGCGCGGCGCTGGGCATCGAACGGCTGCGGCGGCCCGTCGTCGCGGGGCTCTCCCTCGCGGTGGTGGGCACGCTGCTCGTCGTCGGAGCCCGAGGCCCCAACCTGGGCGCGGCGACGTGGATGGGCGACGCGCTGATTGTCGGCAGCTCGCTGTGCTGGTCCATCTACACGGTGGGCACGCGCGCCGTGGGCGACGGCGTGTCCGCGCTGCGCGTCACCGCCATCACCATGCTCACGGGAGCCCCGGGCGTCGTGCTGGCCGGCGCCTCCCAGGTCATCGAGATGGACACGTCGCGCGTGAGCGCCGCGGGCTGGGTGGCGCTCGTGTATTCGGCGCTGGTGCCGCTGGTGCTCGCGTACTTCGTGTGGTTCCGCAGCGTGCAGCAGGTGGGCACCAACCGCACGACGCTCTACGGCACCGGCATCCCCGTGGTCGCCGCCCTCACCGCCTGGGCCGTCCGCGGCGAGCGCCCCACCCTGCTCCAGATGCTCGGCGCGGCGCTCATCCTCACGGGGGTGTTGCTCAGCCGCCGCAAGGACGGCGCCATCACCAAGGCCTGAGCGCTCAACCGCGGGTCCCCCGCTCCAGCGTCAGCCCGTACTCCTCCATCTTCCGGTCGAGCGTGGGCCGGCTGATGCCCAGCAGCTCCGCCGCGCGGACCTTCTTCCAGCCGGACTCGCGAAGGGCCTCCGCGATGGCGTCGCGCTCCAGGCGGGCCACCTGCTCCTGCAACGTGCGCGGCGCGTGCCCCACCACGCCCTCGCGCACCTCGGGCGGCAGCTGCGGAATGCCCACGTGGCCCGCCGCGTACACGCGCCCCAGCCGCTCCGCGACCAACTCCAGTTCGCGCACGTTCTGCGGCCACGGGTACTCCGCCAACAGGCGCCGGGCCTCCGGTCCCAGCACCGGCGCCTCCCGCCCGCCCTGCCGGGCACCGCGCAGGACGAAGTGCTCCAGCAGCACCGGTACGTCGGCCCGCCGCTCCCGCAGGGGAGGCACTTCCATCTCGAACCCCGTGAGCCCCCGGGCCAGCGCCGCGTCGAACTCGCCCCGCGACGCGAGCCGCGACACCGGCGACGCGCTGGTGGCGACGATGCGCACGTCCACGGGCTCCTCTCCCCCCTGCCGGGCCGGAGCCGCGCGCCGGGCCAGCATCCGCGCCAGCCGCTCCGCCGCCTGCCGGGGAAGCGCCTCCACGTGGCGCAACAGCAGCGTGCCCGCGTCCGCTCGCAGCACCGCGGACGTCACCGGTGGCTGGCCGGGCGAGCCCGCGCGGCCGAAGAGCGCCACCTCCACGGCCTCCAGCGGCTGCCGGCACTCCACCGTCACCCACGGCCCCAGCGCGCGCGGTGACTTGCCGTGGAGGAAGTGCGCCAGCAACGCCTTGCCCGTACCGGGTTCGCCATACAGCACCACCGGGGCGGCGCTGCCCGCCGCCCGCCGCGCTTCCTCCAACACGCCCCGGAACACCCGCGACGTCCCCAGCGGCGTCACCCACGGCGTCTCCGCGGCCTCCGCCTCACCGCGCGAGCGCACCGCCGTATAGGCCTCGCCGCCCAGCCGCCCCAGCGACGCGAGCAACTGCCCCTCGCCCTCGGTGAACGGCGACTCCTCGCGCTCCACGTAGAGCACGCCAAAGGGCATCCCGCCCGAAGCCACCAGCGGCGAGCACAGCGCCGTATCCGTCCGCCCCAACTCCTTGCGCTCCAGCGCCGCCTGCACCAGCGCGCGAGGCACCTCCACGGACGCCGCGCCGGACACCGCGGCCGTGCGCAGCCCCTCCGGCCCGCTCAGGAGCGCCGCGGCCCGGTCCGCGTTGAGCGCGTGCGCCGTCTCCTCGGACAGCCGCCGCAGCACCATGGCCTCGCTGGTGGCCCCCAACAGCGCCGTCCCCGCCGAGTACATCGCCGCGGCCGCGCCCACGTGCGGCAGCACCTCCTCGATGGGCACGTGCTCCGGCCCCGGGGCGACGACCCCGGAAGGCTCGTCCACGATGGACACCGGCGGCGGCTCGTACACCGCGATGGTGGCGCCCACGCGCATCCGGTCGCCCGGGCGCAGCACCGCCTCCTCCTGGAGCGCCAACCGCTGCCCGTTGAGCAGCGTGCCGTTGGTGGAGCCCAGGTCGCGCAGCCGCACCTGTCCCGCGACCGTGTCCAGGAACAGCTGCGCGTGGCGGCGCGAGACCTGGTCGTCTTCCAGCGGGATGTCGCAGGAGGGGCTGCGGCCGAGGGTCAGCTGGGAGACGACCTCGTACCGGCGCCCCGCCGAGGGGCCCGTGAGCAGCAGCAATGCCGGCATGCGGACGGGGAGCCTACCAGTGCCCCGAGGGGCGCCCGCAAGACGCGTCGGGTTGGACGCGCGGCGCTACATCGGGCGTTCGGCGTTCAAAAGAGCCCTCAGCTCGGACTCGTTGAGCGCGCGGCCCTCCCGGGCGATGGCCAGGGCGTTGATCTGCTTCTCCTCCACCTCCACGTGGGCCCCCTTGCGCCACTCCGTGGTGTGCACCGCGCCATCCACCAGCCGGCCCACGACGGAGCCCTCGTCCCGGGTCACCGCCTCCAGCCAGAGGTTCTCCACCACCACCTCACCCTCCGGGTGCGTCTCGAAGGGAGCCCGCACCAGGAACGTGAGGGGCTCCATCAACCCCTTGCGCTGGAAGCGCGCCAAGAACGCGGGCAACAGCGCCTGCGCCTCTTCATGCATGGCCTGGGTCTGCTCGGCCGGCTCCTTGGCGAAGCGCTCCCGGTACGTCGCCAGGAGCTCCGCCGTGTTGTGCCGGCCCAGCGGCGACACCACCGTGAGGAACAGCCCCTCGTGGCCCTCGAAGGCGTCCAGCGGCACGCCCAGCAGGTTCGCGCGGGCCTCCTCCGACGGCACCAGGGTGAAGCTCTGGCCCTCGCTGGTGGCCACCTCCGAGCGCAGCGCCGGCCCCTGCGCGAACGCCAGGTCCGTGCACAGCTCGTGGAGGAAGCTCTCCGCGGCCAGCAGGTCGTTCTCCCCCAGGTGGAAGATCTCCACGTCCCGCGCGCCGAACTTCTCCATCCCGTGCGAGTGCACCCACAGCGGCGTGTCCCCCTCCGCCAGCTCCAAGGCGTGCAGGTGCACGTGGTCGCGGATGTCGAAGTCCAGCTCCGTGATCTCGACCACGTCCTCGGGCTCGTGCAGCTTGAACGCCGTCAGGTCCACGAGCACGCCCTGCACCTGCTCCATGAGCGTGCGCACGGTCCACAGCGCCTCGAAGACGGGCAGCGTGGGCTGCGGACCGCCCGGCTCCAGGAGGAACGCGTAGCAGGCCTGGGAACGCTCCACGCGCGCGAAGGCATCCGGGCTGCCGCTGAACAGCTCCTGGGTGACGCGCGGACGGCCGTCGCTCAGGGGCTTGAGCACCACCTTCACCTCCGAACCGTCCGCCCGCACGGTGAAGCCCCAGTCGCCCTCGTGCGGGACGAACTCCACCTCGTCCGTCGCGAACGCCGCGCGCAGCGCGTCCAGGGCCGGCGGCGCGGGGTGCTCGGTGGCCAGGACGTAGACCTCCTTCACAGGTGCTTCTCGATCTGTCGGAAGAGGTCCACGCGGTCCACCAGGTTGGTGAGGTAGTCCAGCTTGTCCGTCCCCAGCACCAGCACCGGCGACAGCGAGTAGCCCTCGAACCATTCCTCGTAGAGGGCGTTGAGGCGCTTCAGGTAGGGGGTCGGGATGTCCTTCTCCATGGCCCGCCCGCGCAGCCGGATGCGCTCCTTCAGCGTGGCCACCGGGCAGCGCAGGTAGATCATCAGGTCCGGCGGCCGGAGCGCCTGGGAGATGGTCTGGTACAGCTCCCAGTACGTTCCCCAGTCGCGCTTGTCGATGAGCCGCTGCCGGTGGAGGTTCTTGGCGAAGATTTCCGCGTCCTCGTAGAGCGTCCGGTCCTGGAGCACGGTGCCGGGCGTACGCTCCAGCTCCCGGTGCAGGCGGAACTTGTGCGTCAGGAAGAAGAGCTGCGAGCGGAACGCCCACGTCTTCATGTCCTTGTAGAAGTCCGCGAGGTAGGGGTTCTGGTCATTGGGCTCGAAGGACGGCGTGAGGCCGTACTTCCGGCACAGGAAGGACGTGAGCTCCGTCTTTCCGGCCCCGATGTTGCCCGCGATGGCGATGAACTTTTTCCTGGCCACGCCACCCTTGCTTGTAACCCCGGCGAGCGGCATTCACCAGAAACAATGGCGAGAGGAGCCATGGTAGATAAAGTGCATGCCCCCGCCCCGTTCCGCACGCCCAGGAGCCCGAGCCGGCGCCCAAGCCGCTCCGCCTGCCTGCACGTCGGGTGAGCGGCACCCCCGGGGTCCTACCGGCGCTCAGGCCCTGCGGTAGAAGGAAAGGCGACGCATGCTGCGCAAGCTGTGGTGCATCCTCGTGGTCACGGTGTGGTCCATCGTCTGCTTCCCGCTGGCCTGCCTCACGATGCTGGTGACGCTCAACCCGTCGCGCTCGGTGTGGTTCGTCCGGAAGTTCTGGTCGCCCGTGCTGCTCTGGGCTGGCGGCGCGAAGCTGGAGGTCATCGGCCAGGAGAACGTGGACCCGAAGCGGCCCACCATCTACGTGGGCAACCACCTGTCCACGCTCGACATCCCGGCGCACTTCGTGTCCGTGCCGGTGGACTTCCGCTTCGTCGCCAAGTCGCAGCTGCGCTTCGTGCCCCTCATCGGCTGGTACCTGTGGCTGGCGGGGCACATCTTCATCGACCGGGGGGACCGCTCGTCCGCCATCGCGTCCCTGGAGAAGGCCGCCCGGAAGATCCGCGCCGGCACCAGCATCTTCCTGTACCCAGAGGGCACCCGCTCCCAGGATGGCCGCGTGCTGCCGTTCAAGAAGGGCCCCTTCGCGCTCGCGCTCAAGGCCCGCGTGCCCATCTGCCCCGTCACCATCGAGGGCACCGACAACATCATGCCCAAGAACTCGTGGGACATCCGGCCGGGCGTGGTGCGCGTGAAGATTGGCCGCCCCATCGACACCACCGGCTTCGCGGACAACGACCGCGAGGGCCTGGCCCGCGCCGTGCGCGCGCAGATCATCACCGACAGCCTGTCGCTGGGCGGCAAGGGCGGTGACCCCGACACGGCCGTCGCCCCGCCGAACCGCGAGGGCGTCGCGCAGCTTGCCTCCACTTCCCAGGCCTCCTGAGCTCCCCGTGCACTCGACCTCCCACCGCTCCCGCACGCTCCGCTGGCCCGCCGCCCTCCTGGGGCTGGGGCTGTTCACCACCGCCTGTGGCCACGGCCAGGCCCAGGGCCCCGCGCCCTCCCCCCAGGCCCAGGCGCGGGCCTACCTGGACGGCAACAAGCCTGAAGAGGCGGTGAAGCTGCTGCGCGAGCTGCACGCGCGCACGCCCGACGACGTGGACGTGGCGCGCGCCCTCACCGAGGCCCAGGTGAAGGCGGGCCACGCGGACGCCTGGGCGGAGGAGCTGCGCCAGGCCATCGCGAAGAACGAGCGCGCGGTGGACCAGTACATGCTGGGCCTGACCCTCTTCTCGCGCGCCCGGGACGCGGGCGCCCCCACCGTGGCCGCCTTCGAGCGCGCCATCGCGCTGTCCCCCCCCACCGCGGAGTTCCACTACCGCCTGGGCGTCGCGCGCCTGGAGTCGGAGCAGTACGCCGCCGCGCTGGGACCGCTGCGCAAGGCCGTGGAGCTGGCTCCGGAGCGCGCGGGCTGGAAGCTGCCCCTGGCCAAGGCCCTGGCCCGCACGGGGGACACCGCGGGCGCGGTGGAGGCCCTGGGCACCGTCGTGCGAGGCACCCCCACCCCCGCGGAGGTCGCCACCGCGCGGGCGCTGATGAACCAGCTGGCGGATCCGTTCCAGAACTTCCCCAAGGCGGCGGAGGGGAAGCTCGAGGAGGGCATGCGCTACCTGCACGAGCTGGACGCGCCCCAGCACGCCCTCATCGCCTTCGAGGAGATCCTCCACGACTACCCGGACCTGGCCGTGGTGCACGCGCTCCTGGGGCTGGCCTATCAGCGCCTGGATGACGCCGGCCGCGCCGTGGATGAATTCAAGCAGGCCATCGAGCACGCCCCCCAGGACGGCAAGAACCAGCTCTACCTGGGAGAGCTGTACCTGTCGCGCCAGCGCACGGACGCGGCCCGCACCGCCTTCGAGAAGGCCGTGGCGCTCAACCCGCTGCTCGACCTGGCCTGGTTCCGCCTGGGCGACCTGCGCCTGGAGGCGCGCGACCTGGCCACCGCGAAGGAGGCCTTCCAGGTGGCGGTGACGCTGACCCCGGACTCAGTGCCCGCCCGCGGCAAGCTGTCGCTCGTGTACCAGTTGGAGGGTGACTACACGGCCGCGCAGCGGGAGCTGAAGGTCGTGGCGGACAAGGACCCGGAGAACACCGAGTTCGCCCTGCGCCTGGGCCTGCTCTACACGGACGAGGCCCAGAAGGCCCGCCGCCCCGAGGACCGCCAGAAGGCCGCGAGCGAGGCAGAGCGCTGGCTGGGGAAGGTGCTGGAGACCCAGCCCGACAACGCGGTGGCCAGCAAGGCCCTGCAGGTGCTCAAGGGCCAGTAGCCACCGGCGCACCGCGCCTTCTACACTCCGCCTCCTGATGAGCGACGCGCGCAAACCCGCCCCTCCCAGCCCCCCGGCGCCCCGGACGCCCTCCAACCCCGGCCCCCAGCCCCGAGCCGCCACCAGCCCCGGTATGCGCGCCGTGAGCGCCGCGCGCACGGCCCCGCTGGAGAAGCCCAAGACGGAGGGCCCGCTGGGCAAGCGCGTGGCCGCGGAGACGTCCAACGTCCTCCTCAACGCCTTCTCCATCCTCAAGGAGCAGCTCGCGGACTTCCGCGCGAGTGACCGCTTCTTCAAGTACAAGGCCGGCATCGTCGCGGGCTGGCTCGTCCTGTCCGTCGCCAGCCTCGGCATCGCGTGCCCGGGCAGGTCGCTGGACACGGGTGACATGGACGCGCGCCTGGTGCTCAGCGACAAGCTGGACCGGCCCTCCGTCACCATCTGGAACGAGAGCAAGGACGTCTGGCGCGACGTCATCATCACCGTGAACAACGAGTACAAGGCCGTGGTGGCGGAGGTGCAGCCCGGCAACTTCGTCACCATCACGCCCAAGCAGCTGCTGGGGAAGAACGGCGGCGCCGCGCCGGCGGACCTCCGATTCCAGGCGCTGAAGATGAAGAGCGCGGACGACAGCGCCGACCTCACGCCCTCCCTCCAGGAGGAGTGGAAGCGCCTCCTCGAACCGAAGAAGTAGCCGTCGCGAGGCGCGCTTCCAGTCACTGGAAACACGAAGGGCGCCCTCCTGAAGCAGGAAGGCGCCCTGGGTGCTTCTTCAGCCCGTCCGGGCCTCACTCACGTGAAGCCCGGATGCGGGGAACGGCTCAACCCTCGGACTTCGCCTCGGCGGGAGCCTCGGTCGTCTCGGCGGCGGCCGGAGCCTTCGCGGGACGGTCCACCAGCTCGATGAGGGCCATCTCCGCGGCGTCGCCCCGGCGGAAGCCCAGGCGCACGATGCGGGTGTAGCCACCCGGACGGGAGGCGTAACGCTCCTTGTACTCGCTGAACACCTTCTGGAGGACCGCGCGGTCCTTCACGGTGCGGGCGGCAAGGCGCACGTTGGAGAGCCCACCGCGCTTGGCGAGCGTGATGATGCGCTCCGCCAGCGGCCGGACTTCCTTCGCCTTGGGAACGGTGGTGCGGATGGCCCCGTGCTCCAGCAGCGACGTGACCATGTTGTTCAGCATCGCGAGACGGTGGCTCGTGGTGCGGTGCAGCTTCCTCTGTCCGACCTTATGACGCATGCGCGTGCTCCGGGGCCTCTTCGTGAGAACCCCACCACTCCGGCCGTATCAGGTACCGGGTGGGAAGGACGGCCCTGACACAAAGGGCCGTCGTTGAATCGGGCCCTGTGTACCAGGGCCCCCTGCCTTCGCGCCACCGTGAAGCCGTGTCGGTGGGGAGCGGAGGCAGGCGCTTCAGGAAACAACGACGCTTCAGGCCTTGGGGGCCGCGGGAGCCGGCGCGTTCTTCGGCGGCCAGTTCTCCAGCTTCATGCCCAGCGACAAGCCCATCTCCGCGAGGATCTCCTTGATCTCCTTCAGGGACTTGCGGCCGAAGTTCTTCGTCTTGAGCATCTCCGCCTCGGTGCGCTGAACCAGGTCACCGATGGTCTTGATGTTCGCCTGCTGCAGGCAGTTGGCCGAGCGCACCGACAGCTCCAGCTCGTCCACCGAGCGGAACAGGTTCTCGTTGAGCTTGGCCTCTTCCTTCGGCGCCTCGGCGACGACCGGCTCCTCGGTCTCGTCGAAGTTCACGAACACCGTGAGCTGCTCCTTGATGATCTTCGCCGCGTACGCCACCGCGTCCTGCGGCACCACGGAGCCGTCCGTCCAGACCTCGAGCGACAGCTTGTCGTAGTCCGTGACCTGACCGACGCGCGCGTTGGTGACCTGGTAGTTCACCTTGCGGATGGGCGAGAAGAGCGAGTCGATGGGGATGGTCCCGATGGGCGCGCCCGCCACCTTGTTGGTGGACGCCGGCACGTAGCCCCGGCCGCGGCGGCACGTCAGCTCCATGCGCACCTTGCCACCCTCGGACACGGTGCAGATGTGGTGACCCGGGTTCAGGATTTCGACATCCTGGTCCGCGATGAGGTCGCCCGCCTTCACTTCCTTGGGGCCCTCCACCTCGATGCGAAGCGTCTTCGTCTCGTTCGTGTGCATCCGGAGGAGGACCTCCTTCAGGTTCAACACGACGTCCGTGACGTCCTCGGCCACCTCGGGGATGGTCGTGAACTCGTGGTCCACGCCCTCAATCTTCACGGAGGTGATGGCCGCGCCCTGCAGCGACGACAGCAGCACCCGCCGCAGCGAGTTGCCCAGCGTCGTCCCGAAGCCGCGCTCCAGCGGCTCCGCCACGAACTTGCCGTACGTGGGGCTCAGCGAGTCCTGGTCCACTTCCATGCGGCGCGGCTTGATGAGGTCGCGCCAGTTCTTCGCAACAAACGTGTCGGCCATGGGGACTGCTCCTCTGGTCGTGCGCCATCACCGACTTCCCCGTCAGGGTGACGGGAGGACGGGCACGCGGGGACTGCGTAACAAGCTCGCCCGGCGCGCGCAGGACGCGCCCTCCAGGCGATGAAACGACAGGCGACAAAGCGACGACGCCCCGGCCTCATCGACCAGGGCGTCCACCGCGGGAGGGGCCCACCGGAGGCGGGCCCGGCACCCCTGCTTACTTCGAGTACAGTTCGACGATGAGCTGCTCCTGGATGGGCATCGTCAGGTCCTCACGGTTCGGGACCGTCTTGACCGTGCCCTTGAACGCCTTCTTGTCCAGGTCGATCCACTGCGGCACGCCACGGCGGTCCACCGTCTCCAGCGCCTCGGAGATGCGGAGCACCTTGCGGCTCTTCTCGGCGACTTCCACGGCGCTGCCCGGCTTCACGGCGAACGACGGGATGTTCACCCGGCGGCCGTTCACCTGGAAGTGACCGTGGCGGACCAGCTGGCGCGCCTCGTTGCGCGTGTCCGCGAAGCCCATGCGGAACACCACGTTGTCCAGGCGGAGCTCCAGCTGCTGCAGCAGGTTCTCACCCGTCTTGCCCTTGGCCGCGGACGCGCGGTGGTAGTACCCGCGGAACTGGTTCTCGAGCAGGCCGTACATGCGCTTGACCTTCTGCTTCTCGCGCAGCTGCACGCCGTAGCCGGAGAACTTCACGCGGCCCTGGCCGTGCTGACCGGGGGGATAGGGGCGGCGCTCGATGGCGCACTTGTCCGTATAGCAACGGTCGCCCTTGAGGTACATCTTCAGGTTCTCGCGCCGGCAGATACGGCAGGCGCTCGCGGTATAACGAGCCACGGAAATCTCCTTGCAGATGGTCTGGAGCCGGGCCCGCCGCGAGGCAGGTCCCCGGCCCGAAGCGGTAATTAGACGCGGCGGCGCTTGGGCTGACGGCAGCCGTTGTGCGGGATGGGCGTCACGTCGCGGATGAGGCTGATCTTCAGGCCGGCGGCGGCCAGCGCGCGCAGCGCCGACTCACGGCCCGCGCCCGGGCCCTTCACGAACACCGTCACGCTCTTCAGGCCGTGCTCCATCGCCTTCGCCGCGGCGTCGCCAGCGGCCACCTGCGCCGCGAACGGCGTGGACTTGCGGCTGCCCTTGAAGCCGCGCGCCCCGGCCGACGACCAGGAGATCACGTTCCCGGACACGTCCGTGATCGTGATGATGGTGTTGTTGAACGTGGACTGGATGTGGACCACGCCGTTGAGGATGTTCTTCTTGCCCTTGCGCTTGCTCTTCTTCGCCGCAGGGGTCTCGCCACCCTCGGCACCGGCCGGCGCGGCGGCGGTATTGATCTCGTCAGCCATGTGAATCGCTGCTCCTGGGAGTAGGTGATCAACGCCCGCGCCTCACCTGGGGCGAGGCTGCAGGCGCCAGAGGGTTTAGCGGGCCGGAGCGGCCGGCTTCGCGCGAACGATGCCGCGCTTGGGGCCCTTGCGGGTACGCGCGTTGGTGTGGGTGCGCTGGCCGCGGACCGGAAGACCCTTGCGGTGACGCAGACCCCGGTAGCACCCCAGGTCCATCAGCCGCTTGATGTTCATGGTCACTTCACGCCGGAGGTCACCCTCGACCTTGTACTTGGCCTCGATGATCTCGCGGATCTTTCGAGCCTGGTCCTCGGTGAGGTCCTTGGTCCGGGTGGTGAGATCGATGCCCGCCTCGGTGATGATGTCGTGCGCGGTCTTGTTACCGATCCCGTAGATATACTGAAGCGAGATCACCGCGCGCTTGTTGGGCGGCAGATCGATGCCGGCGATACGAGCCATCTTCGGTCTTCCTTCGTTGTGGAGTTGGTCTGAGGCAAGAGTCCCCGAGGGACTCTTAGCCCTGGCGCTGCTTGTGCCGGGGGTTGGAGGCGCAGATGATGCGCACGATGCCCTTGCGGCGAACAACCTTGCACTTGTCGCAGATCTTCTTGACGGACGCCCGAACCTTCATGGAGCGAACTTCCTTCCTTCAGCAGAGAAAAGCACAACAGCCGGTCCGCACAGGCGGCCGGCGCGAATTACTTGGCCCGGTACGTGATCCGTCCGCGGGTCAGGTCATACGGCGACAACTCGACCTTCACCTTGTCGCCCGGGAGGATACGGATGAAGTGCATCCGCATCTTGCCCGAGATGTGCGCGAGGACTTTGTGGCCGTTGTCCAGCACCACGCGGAACATCGCGTTCGGTAGGGGCTCCATTACGGTCCCCTCGACTTCGATGGAATCATCCTTCGGCAAGCGTCAACCTTCTTCCCGGACCACGAACCTTCTGGAAGCGCGGCGGGATAACACTTTGGTCCGTAAGTAGCAAGCGCCGCGCGATCTGAAATCTGGACCTCTATCAACACCAGCTGACATCGTCCTATTTCACCCGGCGTCCAGGGGGCCCTCCTCAGCGCCGGGTGAGGACCTCCGGCCCCCGCTCCGAGATCAGGATGGTGTGCTCGAAGTGGGCGGACAACTTGCCGTCCACGGTGACGGCCGTCCACTCGTCTTCCAGGACCTCCACGTCGGGCGTTCCCTGGTTCACCATCGGTTCCACCGCGAGGACCATGCCTGGCCGCAGCTTCATCCCCGCCCCTGCCTGTCCGTAGTTGGGCACCTGGGGCGGCTCGTGCAGCTTCCGGCCGATCCCATGCCCGGTGAAGTCCCGGACCACGGAGAACCCCCGCGCCTCCACGTGGCTCTGCACCGCGTGGCCAATGTCCCCGAGCCGGTTGCCCGGCCGCATCACCTGGATGGCCCGCTCCAGGGACTGCCGGGTGGCGTCCACCAGGGCCTGGGTCTCAGGCGTCACCTTCCCCACCGGCACCGTCCGCGCCGAGTCCCCGAAGAAGCCCCGGTAGACCACCCCGAAGTCCAGCTTCATCAGGTCGCCGGCCACGAGCCGCCGCTTCTTGCTGGGGATGCCATGGACGACCTCCTGATTCACGGAGGCGCAGAGCACACCCGGAAAGCCGTGGTAGCCCTTGAACGCCGGCCTGGCGCCCTTCTTGGCGATGAGCTGCTCCGCCAGGGCGTCCAGCTCCCACGTAGAAACTCCGGGAGCCACTGCCTTCTCCAGCTCATCCAAGATTTCACAGACGATCCGCCCGGCTTCCCGCATCAGGGCGATCTCATCCGGGCTCTTGATCTCCACCGGGTTCATGCGCCCCTTTCCCTACCGGGCTGCTGCATGAGGGGAACCCGCGATTGGTGGGGCGGCAGTCCGGACCGGCCCTGCCCCCGCCCTACCGCCTGGACCCCAGGCTCAGGCAGGGCGCCCGGCGGCCTTCTTGATCTCCTCGTAGATGCCCTCCGGAGATCCGACGCCGTCCACGCTCTTGAGCAGCCCCTTCTTCGCGTAGAAGTCCTTCAGCGGGGACGTCTCCGCGTCGTACTTCTGCAGCCGCTTCTCGATGACCTCCGGCGTGTCATCCGGCCGCTGCACGAGCTCCGCGCCGCACTTGTCACACAGGCCCGCGCGCTTCGGGGGGCTCTGCGTGACGTGGTAGACGGACCCGTCGTTGGGGCATACGCGCCGGCCGGAGCCGCGCTCGACCAGCGTCGAGTGCGGGACCTCGAGCGACACCACGGCGTTCAGCTGCTTGCCCAGACGCTCCAGCATCCGGTCCAGCGCGTCCGCCTGCCCCGGGGTGCGCGGGAAGCCGTCGAGCACGAAGCCCTTGGCCACGTCCGACTCCTTCAGGCGCTCCTCCACGATGCCGATGACGACATCGTCCGGGACGTACTGCCCCGCGGCCATCAACGGCCCGGCCACCTTGCCCAGCGCCGTGCCATCCTTCACGGCCTTGCGCAGGATGTCCCCGGTGGAGATCTGCGGGATCTGGAAGTCCGCGAACAGCTTCTTCGCCTGGGTACCCTTCCCAGCGTTCGGCGGCCCCAAAAGGATGAGGTTCATGTCGCTCCCTTGTACCTGCGTCCACCCTTGAACGACGAGGCGCCCCTCCCCACCATTGGGGAGAGGCGCCCAGAACACAACCGACCGCCGTCAGGCCGCCACGCGGACCCGACCACGGATGCGCGGACCGCGCGGACCCGCGAAGCCCTCGTAGTTGCGGCTGATGAGGTGCCCCTCGATCTGCTGCACCGTGTCCAGCGCCACGCCCACCACGATGAGGAGCGCCGTACCACCGAAGGTGAACCGCACGCCCAGCACGCTGCTGATGACGGACGGAATCACGCAGATGATGGCCAGGTAGATGGCGCCACCGAACGTGAGGCGGTTGAGAGTGCGCTCGATGAACTCCGCCGTCTGCCGGCCCGGGCGGATGCCCGGGATGTAGCCGCCCTGCTTCTTGATGTTGTCCGCCACGTCATCCGGCCGGAACGTGAGCGCCGTGTAGAAGTAGGAGAAGAACACCACCAGCAGCACGAACAGGCCGTTGTAGACCCAGAGGTTGCCTTCGATGCTGCGCTGGAAGCCCTGGAGGAAGGGGAACCACGCGCCCAGCGTCGCCGGGAAGGACAGCACCGCGCCGGCGAAGATGGGGGGAATCACGCCCGACGCGTTCACCTTCATGGGGAAGTACGTGGCCTGGCCCGCGAACATGCGACGGCCCGCCATGCGCTTGGCGTACTGGATGGGCACGCGCCGCATGCCCCGCTCCACGTAGACGACCACCCCGATGATGATGAGCATGAAGAAGAGCAGGCCCAGCACCGCGGCCACGTTCACCACTTCCTGCGTCGTCAGGTCCAGCAGCGTCTTCGCGCCGGGCAGCACGCGCGCCACGATGCCGGCGAAGATGATGAGCGAGATGCCGTTGCCGATGCCACGCTCGGTGATGCGCTCGCCCAGCCACATGATGAAGGCCGTGCCCGCCGTGAGGCTCACCACCGTCATGAAGGTGAACCAGACGTTGTCGTTGGGCACCACGACCTGGTTGAACCCGCCCTGCCCCGCGTCGGAGCGGCCCAGCGAGGCCAGCCACCGCGAGATGCCCACGCCCTGCACGATGGACAGCACGATGCTGCCATAGCGCGTGTACTGGTTGATCTTCTGGCGGCCCGCGGCGCCTTCCTTCTGCAGGCGCTCCAGGCTGGGCACCACCACCGCCAGGAGCTGGATGATGATGGAAGCGCTCACGTACGGCATGATGCCCAGACCGAAGATGGACATCTGCTCCAGCGCGCCGCCGGAGAAAAGGTTGAACAGCGAGACCAGGCCGCCCGATTGTTTCTGGGCGTCCATGAACGCGTTCATCGCGGAGCGGTCCACGCCTGGCGTGTTGATGAAGATGCCGATGCGGTAGACGGACAACAGCACGAGCGTGTACGCAAGCCGGCTGCGCAGCTCCGCGATGCGGAAGACGTTGGCGAGGGCGTTCAGGGCCACGGTAATGCCATCCTCTTCAAGAGGTTCTGCCAGCAACAACAAACGCCCCTCTCCGGTTCCGGAAAGGGGCGCGGAAGCCTACACAAGGCTGGGGGCGCGCACCACATCACCGTGATGCGCGCCGGTCACGCCTACGCCCGGGGCTGGCGAGGGGCCTTGACGCCCTTGCCGGCGTGGGCCTTGGCGGCCGACTCCGGCTTGTGCGCCATCAGGGGGAGCTCCTCCACGGAGCCGCCCGCCTTCTCGATGTTCTCGCGGGCAGCCGCGGACACCTTGTTCACCTTCACGGTGAGCTTCTTGGCGAGCTCGCCGTGCGCCAGGACCTTCACGCCATCGTAACGGCCCTTGACCAGGCCCGCCTGCTTCAGCGCGGCCTCGTCCACCGTGGTGCCCGCGTCGAACACGTGCTCCAGGTCGCCCAGGTTCACCACCGCGTAGACGGTGCGGTTGGGCGGGTTGAAGCCGAACTTCGGCAGACGGCGCTGCAGCGGGCTCTGGCCGCCTTCGAAGCCCTCGAACCGCATGTTGCCGGAGCGGGCCTTCTGGCCCTTGCCACCGCGGCCGGCCGTCTTGCCCAGGCCGCTACCCTGGCCACGGCCCACGCGCTTCTTGCGGTGCCAGGAGCCCTTCGGGCGATTCAGATTGGTCAGGATGCTCATGTTGGATCCTCAGTTCTCAGGCCTTGGCCTGGGCGGCCAGGCGCTCCAGGGCGCGGTCCCGGGCGACAATCTTCCGGGGCTTGCGGCGCTTGGGCGCCGGGGCCTCCTGGCTGACCGTCTCCAGGGAGACCAGGTGCTTCACCTTGAACACCATGCCGCGCACCGCCGGGGTGTCCTTCAACAGCCGCTCGTCGCCGAACTTCTTCAGACCGAGGCCCTTGATGGTGGCCAGCATGTCCTCGGAAGAACCCGAGAAGCTCTTCGTCAGCTTAACCTTGAGCGCCATGACTAGCCCCTCGCCTCGCCCGCGAGCTTCTGGGTCTCGACGTCCTTGCCCCGCAGGCGCGCGACCTGCTCCGCGCTGCGCAGCTGCTTCAGGCCGGCCACCGTGGCCTTCAGCACGTTGTGCGGATTCCGCGAACCCTGGCTCTTGGTCAGGATGTTGCGGATGCCCGCCGCCTCCAGCACCGCGCGCACCGCGCCACCGGCGATGACGCCTGTACCTTCGGAGGCCGGCTTCAGGAGCACCCAGCCGGCACCGAAGTGCCCCAGGATCTCGTGCGGGATGGTGTGGCCCATGCGGGGAACGCGGAACAGGTTCTTCTTCGCGTTCTCGCCGCCCTTGCGGATGGCCTCGGGGACTTCGTTGGCCTTGCCCAGGCCCACGCCCACGTGCCCGTTGCCATCGCCCACCACGACGAGCGCGGCGAACGAGAAACGGCGGCCACCCTTCACCACCTTGGCCACGCGGTTGATATTCACCACGCGGTCGGTCAGGTCCAGATCGTTCGGATTGATCGGAGTTGCCACTTGAGGAATTCCTTTCTGGTACCTAGAACTTCAGGCCGGCCTCGCGCGCGGCGTCAGCCACGGCGGCGATGCGCCCATGGTAAGGGAAGCCGTTGCGGTCGAACACCACCGCATCGACGTTGGCGGCCTTGCACTTCTCCGCGATGAGGGAGCCCACGCGCTTCGCGTCGGCCTTCTTGTCGCCCTCGTCCTTGCCCTTCAGCTCCTTGGACAGGGACGACGCGAACGCCAGCGTGCGGCCAGTGGAGTCGTCCACCACCTGCGCGTAGATGTGCTTGAGGCTCTTGTAGACCGACAGCCGCGGACGCTCCGTGGTGCCGGAGAGCTTCTTGCGGATGCGGTTCTTCCTCTTGAGGCGCTGATCGACAGTCTTGGACATGGCTGCTTCCTTTTCCGTCCGGCGGCGATGCGGCCTTCCGCCGCCGGATGATTCCGCCAGACCTCAGGGTCCGGCAGGGTTGAATGCTCGGCGAAGACGCGGCGACGACTAGGTCGTACCGGTCTTGCCCTCCTTGCGACGGATGCGCTCCTCGGCGTACTTGATGCCCTTGCCCTTGTAGGGCTCCGGCGGACGCAGCGAGCGGATGTTGACCGCCGTGGCGCCCAGGGCTTCCTTGTCCGCCGAGCGGAGCGTGAGCCCCACCGTGGGAAGGCTGTCCTCGGTGCGGGAGGTCTTGTCGACTTCCGCCGTCACGCCCTCCGGGAGGTTGAACACCACCGGGTGGGAGTAACCGAGCGAGAAGTGGATGGCCTTGCCCTTCACTTCCGCGCGGAAACCAACGCCGCGGATGTCCAGGCGCTTCTCGAAGCCCGTGGAGACGCCCTTCGCCGCGTTGGCGAGGATGGTCCGCGTCAGGCCGTGCAGGCTGCGGGCCTCGCGCGAGTCATCCTCACGCTGCACCGTCACCTGGCCGTCCTTCACCTCCACCTTCACCTTGGCGGGGAGCTTGACGGACAGCTTGCCCTTGGGGCCTTCGAAGTTGACCTGCTGGTTGGCGACGTTCACCTTCGTCTTGTCGCCAAGCTTGATCGCCAGTTTTCCAATCCGACTCATGATTGCCTCGTGCTGTCGTCGCCCGGGGCGCGCTCCTCGCGGGGCGCCTCACCCAGGCTCCTGGCTAGTAGACCGTGCAGAGCAGCTCGCCGCCGACCTTCTGCTTCCGGGCCTCGGTGTCCACCAGGATGCCGCGCGAGGTGGAAAGGATGGAGATGCCCATGCCGCCGAGCACCGGCTGGATGTCGCGGGAGCCGACGTAGCGACGCAGGCCGGGCTTGGACACGCGGCGCATGCCGGTGATGGCCGGGCTGCGGTCCGGGCCGTACTTCAGCTGGACGGTGATCTCGTTCTGCGGCGCGACCTCGTGGACCGTGAAGTCCCCGATGTAGCCCTCGTCCTTGAGGACCTTGATGATCTCCACCTTGAGCTTCGAGTGGGGGATGACGACCTTGTCGTGCCGCGCACGCGAGGCGTTGCGCAGACGGGTCAGCATGTCGCCGACGGGATCATTGACCGGCATGAAGCACCTTCAAGCAAAGCAGCGGTCCCCAGGGGACCCACCGCGCTCACAGCCACCGCGCCTGCCGGGCCCATCCCGGGGGTTCGCGACGACCGCCACTTCCCTTCTACTTCAGCCTGGTACCGCCCTGCCCTCTTCAGGACAGGGACAGGCCCAGGGTCCAGCGCCTACCAGGACGACTTGGTGACGCCGGTGATCTCACCGCGCAAGGCACGGTGACGCAGGCAGATACGGCACATCTTGAACTTGCGCAGGAAGGCGCGAGGACGACCGCAGAGACCGCAGCGGTTGTACTGACGCACGGGGAACTTCAGCTTGCGCTTCGCCTGGGCAATCTTGGAGAGCTTGGCCATGATCGATGGGAGTCCTGGGCTCGGTTACTGACGGAACGGCATGCCGAAGTGACGCATCAGCGCGAGGCCCTGCTCGTCGTTCCGGGCGGTGGTGACGAAGCTGATGTTGAGCCCCTTCACCTTTTCGATCTGATCGTAGTTGATTTCCGGGAAGATGATCTGCTCGCGCACGCCGAGCGTGTAGTTGCCCTTCCCGTCGAAGGCCTTCGGGGACACGCCCTTGAAGTCACGCACGCGAGGCAGCGCGACGGTGATGAGGCGGTCCATGAACTCGAACATGCGGTCGCCGCGCAGCGTGACGGCGGCACCGATGGCCTGCCCCTGGCGCAGCTTGAAGTTCGCGATGGACTTGCGCGCGCGGGTCACGACCGGCTTCTGACCGGTGATGGCGGCCAGCTGGTCCACCGCCGACTCCAGGATCTTGTTGTTGGCGAGCGCCTCGCCCAGACCCATGTTGACGACGATCTTCTCCAGCCGCGGCACTTCCATGGGGTTCTTGAGCCCCAGTTCCTTCATGAGCGAAGGAACGCCTTCCGCGCGGAAGCGGTCCTTGAGGCGCGCCGAGCGGGCCTTCAGGCCCTCCTCGATGTTCGCGGCGAAGCCGACCTTCTTGGCTTCTTCCTTGCCGCGCTTCTTGCTCTTCTTTTCCTTCGAGTCGGCCTTCTTCTCGTCAGCCATCTTTCAGTCCTCTGCTTCGGAACGCCGTCATGGACCCAGCGCGCCCGATCAGTCCTGCGTCTAGAACGTGGAAACACCCAAAGGGAACAACGATTTCAACCCTCTGGACGCGCACGCCCGCTTGCCCCACCACCAGGTGGGGCAAGGGGCGCGCATACATGCCCGAACACCGACCCCTAGTCAATCAGGGCGTCACACTGCTTGCAGAACCGCTTGGAGGACTCCCCCTCCTTGCGGATGCCGACGCGCGTCGGCTTGTCGCACTTGGAGCAGACCACCTGGACGCTCGAGAGCGCGATGGTGCCCGGCTTCTCGATGATGCCGCCCTCAGGGGACTGCGGCGTCTTGCGCATGTGGCGCTTGACCAGGCGCAGCCCCTCGACCGTCACGCGGCCCGCCTCGCGGTCAACCTTCAGCACCTTGCCGCGCTTGGTCGCCGGCGTCTTCTCCGACCGTTCGGCACCGGAGATGACCTGGATGGTGTCACCGACTTTCAGCTTCTGCATGGCTTCCTCACTCTGGCTGTTCGCCGTCAGGCCTGCGTCCTCTTAGAGGACCTCGGGCGCCAGCGAGATGATCTTCATGAACTTACGGGCACGCAGCTCACGGGCGACCGGCCCAAAGATGCGCGTCCCGATGGGCTCCAGGTCCTTGTTGATGAGGACCGCCGAGTTGCCGTCGAACTTGATGTAGCTGCCGTCCGGACGACCCACCTCGCGACGGGTGCGAACGATGACGGCCTTGGCCACGTCACCCTTCTTCACCTTGGAGTTGGGAAGCGCCTCGCGGATCGAAACGACGATCACGTCGCCGATGGAGGCGTACTTGCGCTTGGAGCCGCCGAGAACCTTGATGCAAAACACCTTCTTGGCGCCCGAGTTGTCGGCCACATCGAGCACACTCTGCATCTGAATCATGTGAAGTCTCCTCTTGCTCGAACCGGTCCATGCGCTTCATGGCGCACGGACCCGGTGTGGCCTACCTAGACGTTCTTGCTCTTCTCCAGGACCTCGACCACGCGCCAGCGCTTGTCCTTCGAAGCGGGCTTGGTCTCGGCGATGCGCACCCGGTCACCCTCGTTGATGGTGACCTTCTTCGGGTAGTCATGGTCCTCGACGTGCGCCTTGTACTTCTCGCGCAGGCTCATGATCTTCCCGTACTTCGGGTGGGGAGCGCGACGCTGGACGGTGACGACCACCGTCTTCTGCATCTTGTTGGAGGTGACGATGCCCACGCGGGTCTTGGGACGACCCCGGGTGGAGGTCTCGGCAGCGGGCGTTTCGGTCGCTTCAGCCATGTTGGTTCTCACTGTCTGTCATGCACCCGGGCCCTCTGCCCGGATGGCCGCGGACACCGGGTGAGCCCGGATGCCCGCGGATGCACTGCGACTACCCCGCCTTGGCCGCCCGGGCCTTCTCGCCCAGGACGGTGAGGATGCGGGCCAGATCACGGCGGTGCTGCACGCCCTCAGCGGGGCTGTCCAGCGAGCCGGTCCGACGCTTGAGCCGATCCTGGACCAGCGTGTCGCGCAGTTCCTTCGCGCGGTTCTGCAGGTCGTCCGTCGACAGTTCCTTCAATTCCTTCGCAGTCGCCATCTTGGTCTCCTCGGCGCGGGACGCGGGCGCCCTCCCCTGTCACCAGGTGGAGCGCCCGTCCCGGCGGTGCGTGACTACAGCGAGAGCTCGCTGCGGCGCACGATCTTGGTGAGCACCGGCAGCTTCGCCTGCGCCAGCTTCAGCGCACCGGTGGCGATCTCCTGCGTCATGCCCTCCATCTCGTAGAGCACGCGTCCCGGCTTCACCACCGCGACGTAGTACTCCACACCACCCTTACCGGTACCCATACGGGTTTCGGCGGGCTTCTTCGTGATGGGCTTGTCCGGGAAGATCCGGATCCAGATCTTGCCGCCGCGCTTCACGTGGCGGGTCATCGCGATACGGGCCGCCTCGATCTGGCGCGAGGTGATCCATCCCGGCTGGAGGCTCACCAGGCCGAACTCACCGTAGGTGAGGTCGCTGCCGCGGTGGGCCGAGCCGAACATGCGGCCCTTCTGCATCTTGCGGTACTTGGTTCGAGCAGGCTGAAGCATGGTCGATGTCCTTCGTGCCTCACGTGCAGGGCGGGCTTCTCAGGGCCCGCCCCGCCGGGGGCGGATTACCGGTTGGAGGGCATGGGGGCCTGGCCGGCCTTGCCCGGGAGGACCTCGCCCTTGCAGATCCAGACCTTGCAGCCAATCTTGCCGTAGGTCGTCTTGGCCTCGGCGAAGCCGAAGTCGATGTCCGCGCGGAGGGTGTGCAGGGGCACGCGGCCCTCGCGGTACCACTCGTAGCGGGCCATCTCGGCGCCACCCAGGCGGCCGGAGCAGGCCACGCGGATGCCCTTGGCCCCGAACTTCATCGCGGTCTGCAGCGCCTTCTTCATGGCGCGGCGGAAGGCGATGCGGCGCTCGAGCTGCGTGGCGATGTTCTCCGCCACGAGCTGCGCGTCGGTCTCGGCCTTGCGGACCTCGACGATGTTCAGGAAGACCTCGTTCTTGGTGAACTGCTGGAGGTCCTTCTTGACGGTCTCGATGCCAGCACCGCGCTTGCCGATGACGATGCCCGGACGCGCGGTGTGGACGTTGACCTTCACCTTGTTGGCGGCGCGCTCAATCTCCACCTTGGACACGCCCGCGTGGTTCAGCGACTTCTTCACGAACTCGCGGATGCGGATGTCCTCGTGGAGCCACTGGGCGTAGTTCTTGTGCTCGAACCACTTGGAGTCCCAGGTCTTGATGACGCCGAGCCGGAACCCGATCGGATGTACTTTCTGTCCCAAACTGAATCTCCTTGGTGCGTCCGGGCGGGGCCCGACGGGTCCTACTTCTTGGCCTCGGCCAGCACGACGTGGACGTGGGCAGACTTCTTCTGGATGGGCGTCGCGCGCCCCATGGCGCGCGGCATGAACCGGCGCTGGGTGGCGGCCTGGTCCACGGAGATGGTCTTGACGTAGAGGGTATCCACGTCGACCTGACCCTTGGACAGGTCCGTCGCGTTGGCGACGGCGCTCTTGATGAGCTTCTCCACCGGCCGCGCGGCGGCGCGCGGGGTGAACTTCAGGATGTTGAGGGCAGCCTCGACAGGCTTGCCCCGGACGAGCGCCGCGACGAGGGACAGCTTGCGCGGGCTCATGCGCAGGTGACGCAGATGTGCAGTCGACTCCATGGTCATCTCCTCAGGCTCTCAGGCGTAGGTGCGGGCTACTTGCCCGGGGCCTTGGCGACCTTCTTCTCCGCCGAGTGCCCGCCGAAGGTGCGCGTGGGAGCGAACTCGCCGAGCTTGTGGCCCACCATGTTCTCCGTCACGAACACCGGAATGAACTTCTTGCCGTTGTGCACGGCGAAGGTGTGACCCACGAACTCAGGGAGAATCGTGGAGCGCCGGGACCAGGTCTTGACGACCGCCTTCTTGTTCGCCGCGATCATCCCCTCAATCTTCTTGAGGAGGTGATCGTCGACGAACGGACCCTTCTTGATCGAACGAGCCATGTTTCAAATCCTCTTACTGGCTGCGCGCGCCCTGGCGGCGGCCGCTCACGATGAACTTGTCAGTGCGCTTGTTGGTGCGCGTGGTGAGGCCCTTGGTCTTCTTGCCCCACGGCGACACCGGGTGCGGGTTACCCTGACCGGACTTACCCTCACCACCACCGTGCGGGTGGTCGACGGGGTTCATGGCCAGACCGCGGACGGTGGGACGGATGCCCAGCCAGCGGCTCTTACCCGCCTTACCGATGCGGATGATTTCGTGCTCGATGTTGCCGACCTGGCCCACGGTGGCGCGGCACTCGATGAGCACCTTGCGCACGGCGCCCGAGGGCATACGGACCTGGGCGTAGCGCTCCTCCTTCGCCATCAGCTGGCCGGAGGTGCCCGCGGAGCGGATGACCTGGGCGCCACGGCCCGGCTTCAGCTCCACGTTGTGGATGACCGTGCCCACCGGGATGTTCTGCAGCGGGAGGCTGTTGCCCGGACGGATGTCGGCGGCGGCGCCGGCGAACACGGTGTCGCCCACGCTCAGGCCCACGGGGGCCAGGATGTAGCGCTTGTCGCCGTCCGCGTAGTGCAGGAGGGCGATGTTGGCGGTGCGGTTCGGGTCGTACTCAACCGCGACGACCTTGGCCGGCACGCCGTCCTTGTCCCGACGCTTGAAGTCGATGACGCGGTAGCGGCGCTTGTGACCACCACCCTGGTGGCGGCGGGTGATGTGCCCGTGGACGTTGCGGCCACCGGAGCGCTTGATGGGCTCGGTGAGAGACTTCTCCGGGGAGTCCTTGGTGATGTCCGCGAAGTCGGACACCGTCATCAGACGGCGGGCGGCGCTGGTCGGCTTGTACTTCTTGATGCCCATGGTGTGTTCCTCTCAGGCGGATCCGGACGCCAATGGCGTCAGACCGCTCCCCCTTCGAAGAGTTCGATCTTGTCACCCTCCTTCAGGGTGACGACCGCCTTCTTGAAGTTGGGGCGCTGGCCGATGTTCTTGCCCACCCGCTTCGTCTTGCCACGCACGATGTTGGTGCGAACACCCTCCACCGTGACCTTGAACAGGGCCGTGACCGCGCGGGACACGTCGTGCTTCGTGGCCTTGCGGTCCACGATGAACGAGTACTGGCGGAACTTCTCCCGGGCCTTGTCCAGCTTCTCCGTGATGAGCGGGCCCTTGATGACGTCGTTCAGGTTCATGACAGGGACCCCTCGAGCGCCTTGGCGGCGGCGGAAGTCAGGACGATGTGCGAGTGCTTGAGCACGGATTCGAGGTTGAGACCCTCGGGCGGCAGCACGTCGAACTTCGCCAGGTTGCGCACGCTGCGGTGCAGGTTGGTGTTGCCGCGCTCGTCGATGACCAGCGCGTTCTGGAGCTTCATGCGCCGCGTGAGCACCTCGAAGGCCTGCTTCGACTTCGGGGCGTCCAGCTTGAAGCCATCCAGGATGATGAGCTGCTTCTCCCGGGCGCGCAGGGACAGCGCGGCGCGCAGGGCGCCACGGCGAACCTTGCGGGGCGGCCGGTAGAAGTAGTCACGGGCCTTGGGGGCCATCGCCTTGCCGCCGCCCACCCAGTGGGAGGCGCGGATCGAGCCCTGACGGGCGCGACCGGTGCCCTTCTGCTTCCAGGGCTTCTTGCCGCCGCCGCTGACGAGCGAGGTGTTCTTCACCCCGACCGTGCCGCGGCGCCGGTTGATCTGCTGCATCTTCGCCACCTCGTAGAACAGGTGGGTGTTCGGCTCGGCGCCGAAGATCTCGTCGGAGAGCTCGATCTCCGACACCTTCTTCAAATCCAGGTCGACTACGTCAAACTTCGCCATGGCACTTTCCTCGGGGGTCAGAGTGAAACCACTCCGACGCCATCCCGCTTCCTAGGACTTGATCTCGACGTCAACGCCGGCAGACAGATCCAGCTTCATCAGCGCGTCCAGCGTCTGCTGGGTCGGCTCGAGGATATCGAGCAGGCGCTTGTGCGTGCGGATCTCAAACTGCTCGCGGCTCTTCTTGTCCACGTGCGGCGAACGCAACACGGTGAACTTGTTGATGCGCGTCGGCAGGGGGATCGGACCGGCCACCTTGGCGCCCGTGCGCTTGGCCGTCTCGACGATCTCCCCAGCACTCTGATCCAGGAGCTTCGAGTCGTACGCCTTCAGCCGGATGCGGATCTTCTGTGTCGCCATTCGCAAGAACCTCTTTGAACGACCTCTGGGAACCGTGAGGCGGTACGCCCGTCAACGCCTGGATTTCAGAGAACCGTTTCTTCGGAACGAAGGGGCGCGGTGTGTACCACCACACCCCATGGGTTGCAACTGGATTTCCACCGGCCCCCTGGCAAGGCCCCCATGGGCCCCACCGGGGAGCTGGTGGCCTGAGCACTACGCGATGATTTCAGCCACGACGCCCGCGCCCACCGTGCGGCCGCCTTCACGAACCGCGAACCGGAGCTCCTTCTCCATCGCGACCGGGGTGATGAGCTCCACCTCGATGGCGATGTTGTCGCCCGGCATGACCATCTCGACGTTGTCCGGCAGCTTCACCGTGCCCGTCACGTCCGTGGTGCGGAAGTAGAACTGCGGACGGTACCCCTTGAAGAACGGGGTGTGGCGGCCGCCCTCTTCCTTCGACAGCACGTAAATCTGCGCCTTGAACTTCGTGTGAGGCGTGATGCTCCCCGGCTTCGCCAGCACCTGGCCGCGCTCCATGTCCTCGCGCTTGAGGCCACGCACCAGCGCGCCGATGTTGTCGCCCGCCCGGCCCTCGTCCAGCAGCTTGCGGAACATCTCCACGCCCGTCACCACCGTCTTCTGCGTCGCGCGCAGACCGACGACTTCCACTTCCTCGCCCACCTTGATGACGCCACGCTCCACGCGGCCCGTCGCCACCGTCCCGCGGCCGGCGATGGAGAAGACGTCTTCCACCGGCATCAGGAAGGGCTTGTCCGTCGCGCGCTGCGGCGTCGGGATGTAGCTGTCCACCGCCTCCATCAGCTTCAGGATGGCCGGCTCGCCGATGTCGCTGGTGTCACCCTCCAGCGCCTTCACCGCGGAGCCGGGGACGATGGGGATGGTGTCGCCCGGGAACTCGTACTTCTTCAGCAGGTCGCGCACCTCCATCTCCACGAGCTCGCGCAGCTCGGGGTCGTCCAGCAGGTCCACCTTGTTCAGGAAGACCACGATGTAGGGCACGCCCACCTGCCGCGCCAGCAGGATGTGCTCGCGCGTCTGCGGCATCGGGCCGTCCGCCGCCGACACCACCAGGATGGCGCCGTCCATCTGCGCCGCGCCCGTAATCATGTTCTTCACGTAGTCGGCGTGCCCCGGGCAGTCGACGTGCGCGTAGTGCCGGTTCTTCGTCTTGTACTCCACGTGCGCCGTGGAGATGGTGATGCCGCGCTCGCGCTCTTCCGGCGCCTTGTCAATCTGGTCGTACGCCAGGAACGTGGCGCCGCCCGTCTTCGCCAGCACCTTCGTGATGGCCGCCGTCAGCGACGTCTTGCCGTGGTCCACGTGCCCAATCGTTCCGATGTTCACGTGGGGCAGGCTGCGATCGAACTTTTCCTTGGACATGAACCGCTCCTCACGACGCCGCCGGTGCAACTCCGGCGGTATGGGACTACGGGGGAACTTCCGAGGGGTGCTGCGTGTGCTTCAAAGCTGCTGGAACGTCAACAGAATTCGCCCGGCAGCCCCCCTGGCGGGCAGAAGCTCAGTAGACAGGGTTGAGCGCTGACTTCGGCGCCGGTGCGTAGTGCTTGAACTGCATCGTGTAGGTCGCCCTTCCCTGGCTCTTGCTGCGCAGGTCGGTCGAGTACCCGAACATGGCGGCCAGGGGCACCTCCGCCTGGATGGCCTGCACCCCACCGGGCCGGGGCGTCATGCCGAGAATCTTTCCGCGGCGGCCGTTCAGGTCACCGATGACGTCGCCCATGGCGGCCTCCGGGGTGACGACCTCGGTGGCCATGATGGGCTCCAGGAGGACGGGGTTCGCCGCGCGGACCGCGTCCTTGAAGGCCATGGAGCCGGCGATCTTGAACGCCATCTCCGACGAGTCCACGTCGTGCATGGAGCCGTCGTAGGCCTCCACCTTCACGTCCACCATGGGGTAGCCGGCGACGGGGCCATTCTGCATGGCCTCCTTCGCGCCGTCGCGCGCGGCGTCCACGAACTCCTTGGACACGGCGCCGCCGGTGATGGTGCTGACGAACTCGAAGCCCTTGCCCGGCTCGTTCGGGGACACGCGCAGGTGGATGTGGCCGTACTGCCCCTTGCCGCCCGTCTGGCGGATGTACTTGCCTTCCGCCGCCTTCGTCGTGGTCACCGTCTCGCGGTAGGCCACCTGCGGCTTGCCGATGTTCGCGTCCACCTTGAACTCGCGCAGGAGGCGGTCGACGATGATTTCGAGGTGCAGTTCGCCCATGCCGGCGATGAGCGTCTGCCCCGTCTCCTCGTTGGTGCGCACGCGGAAGGACGGGTCCTCCATGGCCAGCCGCTGCAGGGCCTGGATGATCTTGTCCTGATCCGCGGTGGACTTCGGCTCGATGGCGATGTCGATGACCGGCTCGGGGAACTCCATCCGCTCCAGGATGATGGGCTGCTTGTCGTCACAGAGCGTGTCGCCCGTGGTGGCGAGCTTCAGGCCCACCACCGCGCAGATGTCGCCGGCGTAGCACTCGGTCAGCTCGTCCTTCTTGTCCGCGCGCATCTGCACGAGCCGGCTGATGCGCTCGCGCTTGCCCTTCACGGAGTTCCAGGCCGCCGTGCCCGCCTCCAGCTTCCCCGAGTAGACGCGCAGGAAGGTCAACGTCTGCGAGGAGAACGACGGGTCGTTCATGATCTTGAACGCCAGCGCGCTGAAGGGCGCATCGTCGCGCGTCTCGCGGATGGCGTCCTCGCCCTTGGGCGTCTTGCCGTGGATCGGCGGGATGTCCAGCGGGCTGGGCAGGTAGTCCACCACCGCGTCCAGCAGCGGCTGCACGCCCTTGTGGCGGAACGCCGAGCCGCAGAACACCGGGAACAGCTTCAGCCCCACGCAGCCCTTGCGGATGGCGGCGCGCACCTCGTCCTCGGTCAGCTCCTCGCCGTTGAGGAACTTCTCCGTGAGCGCGTCGTCCTGCTCGGCCGCGGCCTCCAGGAGCTCCCCGCGCGCGGCGGCGGCGGCGTCCTGGTACTCCGCGGGGATGTCCTGGATGTCGAAGCGGCTGCCCTGCTCCGCGTCCTGGAACACCAGCGCCTTCATGCGGACGAGGTCGATGACGCCCTTGAGCTTGTCCTCGCTGCCCAGGGGCAGCTGCATGCGCACCGGACGCGCGCCCAGCTTCTCCTTGATGGTGCCGACGGACATCTCGAAGTCCGCGCCCACGCGGTCCATCTTGTTGATGAAGCAGATGCGCGGGACCTTGTAGCGGTCCGCCTGGCGCCACACCGTCTCCGACTGCGGCTCCACGCCGTTGACCGCGTCGAACACGGCGATGGCGCCGTCGAGCACGCGCAGCGAGCGCTCCACCTCGATGGTGAAGTCCACGTGTCCCGGCGTGTCGATGATGTTCACGCGGTAGCGCTGGCCCATCCGCTCCCAGAAGGCGCTGATGGCCGCGGACGTGATGGTGATGCCGCGCTCGCGCTCCTGCACCATCCAGTCCGTCGTGGTGGTGCCTTCGTGCACCTCGCCCATCTTGTGGATGGCGCCTGTGTAGAACAGGATCCGCTCGGTGGTGGTCGTCTTGCCGGCATCGATGTGCGCCATGATGCCGATGTTGCGGTAGCGCTCGAGGGGGAACTCACGGGGCATGACTCGGTTCCTTCCGGACGTCTCAAGGTGCTGCCAGGGCAGATAAACGAAACCGCCCGGACGCTGGCAGCGCATCCGGGCGGCGACCGCGAAGCCCCTGACGGGACCTACCAGCGGTAGTGAGCGAAGGCCTTGTTGGCTTCCGCCATCTTGTGCGTGTCTTCACGCTTCTTCACCGCGTTGCCGCGGTTGTTGGCGGCGTCCATGATCTCGCCGGCCAGCTTCTCCTGCATGGTCTTCTCACCGCGCGCCTTGGCGTAGGTGATGATCCAACGCATGCCCAGCGCGACGCGGCGGTCCTGACGGACCTCCACGGGCACCTGGTAGGTGGCGCCACCGACGCGGCGGCTCTTCACCTCGAGGACGGGCTTCACGTTGTCCAAGGCCTTCTTGAAGGTCTTGAGGGGGTCTTCCTTCGCGCGCTCCTCGAGGAGGGCAAAGGCGCCGTAGCACACGCCTTCCGCGATGGACTTCTTGCCCTTGCGCATCAGGTCGTTGACGAACTTGGTGACGAGCCGGTCCTGGAACTTCGGATCCGGGAGAATCTTCCGCTTGGCGACTACGCGACGACGAGGCATCTCTTCCCTTACGCCCCACTCTCCTCGCCTGGAGGAAAGCCTTGTTCAGGGGCTTCAAGAACGACTGCTGGGAACTTCCAAGGACACTCCCCAGGGTGTGGGGCCAGCGTCCGACACTTCTTCAGGGACCGCGAAGGTGTTCCGCGCCAACGACGCGCGGGGGACCGACTAGCTGGGACGCTTCGCGCCGTACTTGGAGCGGCTCTGCTTGCGACCGGCAACGCCCACGGAGTCCAGCGTGCCGCGGATGATGTGGTAGCGAACGCCCGGGAGGTCCTTCACACGGCCGCCGCGGATCATGACCACCGAGTGCTCCTGGAGGTTGTGACCCACGCCGGGGATGTAGGAGGTGACCTCGATGCCGTTGGTGAGACGCACGCGGGCCACCTTGCGGAGGGCCGAGTTCGGCTTCTTCGGGGTCGTGGTGTAGACGCGCGTGCAAACACCGCGCTTCTGGGGGCACTCCTTCAGGGCAGGGCTCTTGCCCTTGATGTTGAGCTTCTCGCGGCCCTTGCGGACGAGCTGGCTGATGGTCGGCACTGAAACCTCTTCTTCGTGGGGACCCCGCGTCCGGAGACACGAAAGCGGAGCATATCTACCTACAGGCTACACAAAAGGCCCGCGAGTATAGGGAGGGCCCCCCGGGTGTCAAGCATGGCTTGCCCCTGGGCCAGAACCGGCCAGAGGACCCGGGTGCGTTCCCCGACACGCGAAAAACCTGGGACTGCGACGACGGCCGGACGCTCTACTCCCTTACGCCCCTAGAAGTCGAGGACCATCACGATCGCATCCTCGCCCTCGTCCACGTAGTAGTTCGGGCGGATGCCGACCGGACGGAAGCCCAGCGAGCGGTAGAGGTTGAGGGCGGACTCGTTGCCCCGGCGCACCTCCAGGGTGGCCAGCGAGCAGCGGCGGGCCACGCCCCGACGGAGCACCTCCTCCATCACGGTGCGCGCGACGCCGCGGCGGCGGTGCACGGGGGCGGTGGCGACGTTGAGGACGTGGACCTCGTCGTGGACGATCCAGAAGATGGCCAGGCCCAAGAGGTCCACGCCGCCCTCGGGCCGGGGCTCCTCCACGAGGAGGATGGTGGACCAGTCGTGCTGGAGCTCTCGCCCGAGCAGCTCCGTGGACCAGGGGTTCTTGAAGGACGCCTTCTCCAGCGCCATCACCGCCGGCATGTCGTCCACGGTCATCTGCCGGATGAGGAAGCCCTTCCCCTTGTCGGGCGTGCCGTCCTCCCTCAGCCGTCTCATCGCCGTGCCTCCCGCGCGAAGGGCGCCACCCGCCGCACCTGCGCCGACCTGCGTACTTCAGCCAGGGCCTGGGCCGCCAGCTCTCCGTAGCGCGCCCGCACCAGCTCCTCGCGGATGGCCGTGCGCGCCGCCTGGTCGAACTCACCGGGGTACAGGTCCCGGTGGGCGTCATAATGGTGACGGACCTCCGCCTCGCTCACCTGCGCCTTCAACCGGACGCGACTGTCGAGGATTCGCTCCGCCCGCAGCCCCCGCGCCAGCACGGTCTCCAGCGCGGCCCGGTCCACGCCATGCCGGTCCAGGAAGCGCCGGAGCGCCGCTTCGCCCCCCACGCGCGCCCGGAAGGCGTCCAGCCGGGCCTCCACCTCCGCCGGCTCCGCCGGGAAGGCCTGCAGGCGGTCCGCGCTCAGCACCTGGAGGCGCTGGTTGATGGACAGCTCCAGGGCGCTCCGGAGCGTCTGCTCATCCAACGGCTGGGCGGCGGCCTGCACGGCCCCCCGCTGGATCAGCGCCACCCGGGCCTCCATCTCCAGCTCGCTCAGGGTGAGGACCTGGCCCTCGATGACCGCCACGACCCGGTCCACCACCCTGCCCTCCTCCACGGCGGGGGCGGGTGTAGCGGCGTGAGCGGTCGCTCCGACCCCAGGGCCGAGCCCCAGGCCGGCTCCCAGGCTCATGGGAAGCAGCGCCCACGCCAGCCACAGGGGGGCCTTCCGGCGGGCGCGCGGTGGTGGCATGGCCTTCCTCATCTTGCGGCGACTGTAACCATCGCGGCCCTGTCCGGACATCCCGTGCTGGCGCTCACCGCCCCGCTGGTTACGTTCTCCCTTGTCGGGTACTGCACCACCCTTAAGAACTTATGGCTGACGACTACTACCAGATTCTGGGCGTGCCCCGGACGGCCTCGGCGGACGAGCTCAAGAAGGCCTTCCGGAAGCTGGCGCGCCAGCACCACCCCGACGTCAACCCGGGCGACAAGGCGGCGGAGGAGAAGTTCAAGCGCATCAACACCGCCTTCGAGGTGCTGGGCGACCCGAAGAAGCGCGCGCTGTACGACGAGTTCGGCGAGGACGCGGAGAAGATCGGCTTCGACGAGAAGAAGGCCGCGGCCTACCGCCAGTACCGCGCCGCCCAGGCGGCCGGGGGCAGCGGCGGCGGAGGCATCCCCTTCAGCACCGAGGGCGTGGACCTGGGGGACCTCTTCAACGACATCTTCGGACGCGCGGGCGGCGGAGGCGGTGGCGGCTTCGACATCAACGACCTGTTCAGCCGGGGCCGGGGCGGCAGCCGCTCCACGGCGGCGGAGCGCGGCGACGACCTGACGACCCGGGTCCACATCTCCCTCGCGGAGGCGGTCACCGGCACCGAGCGCACCCTGACCCTCCAGCGGCCGGGGCGCTGCTCCAGGTGCCATGGCGAGGGCAACACGGGGAAGCTCGTGACGTGCCCCACCTGCAACGGCACGGGGCGGGCCCGGCGGGGCGGCGCCATGTTCGGCGGGTCCGGTGTGTGCCCCACCTGCCGCGGCAGCGGGAAGGCCCCGGAGCCCTGCCCCCAGTGCGGCGGCAGCGGCATCAAGGAGGAGACGACCCGGCTGACGGTGAAGATTCCGGCGGGCGTCGTCACCGGCTCCAAGGTGCGGCTGGCCGGTCAGGGCGCGGCGGGCATCCAGGGGGGCCCTCCGGGGGACCTCTACATCGAGACGGAAGTCGCCGAGCACCCGCTGGTGCGCCGCGAGGGCGATGACCTCTACCTGGACCTGCCGGTGACGGTGTCCGAGGCGCTCTTGGGCGGTGAGGTGCGCGTGCCCACCTTCCAGGGGGAGGTGACGCTGAAGGTGCCGCCGGGGTCCCAGTCCGGCCGGAAGATGCGGCTCAAGGGGCGGGGCGTCCCGTCGCTCCGGGGCGGTACTCCGGGAGACATGTACCTGTTGCTCCAGGTCAAGGTCCCCGAGGAGGCCACGGACGAGGTCCGGGCCGCCGCGGAGACCCTTGCGCGGGCCTACCGGGGCGACGTGCGCCGGGAGCTGACGTTGTAGTTGTCGTTGCCACTTGTCCTGGAGAGCGCACCGTCCTACATGGCGCCTCCACTCTTCCGAATCCGGAGCGGGTACGTACCTATGGGTCTCTTCGATTTCCTCTCGGGCGGCTCGGGCCCGGAAAAAGCCCTCAAGCTCAAGTCCAAGGTGACCCAGAAGTATGGGGAGCCGTCCACGCGCCAGAAGGCGCTGCAGCAGCTGGGGGAGATGAAGTCCCCCGAGGCCGTCACGGTGCTGCTCAGCCGGTTCACCATCACCGTGGACCCGCTCACCACCGACGCGGACGAGAAAGAGCACACCTTCGAGCTGATCAAGCACTTCGGCGACGTCGCCGTCGAGCCGGTGAAGGCCTTCCTCAAGACGAGCGATCAGGCCACGTCCTGGGCGCTGCGCATCCTCCAGGAGCTGCTCCCCGAGGACGCGCTCATGGGTGCCATCACCGACACGCTCCAGCACCTGTCCGAGCGCTACACGCGCGACCCGGAGAAGAAGGTCGTCCTGCTCCACCACGTGCAGGGCAAGCAGGACCCGCGCGTGCCCGCGGCCGTGCTCCCCTTCCTGGAGGACATGTCCGATGACGTGAAGATCGCCGCCATCAACGTCCTGGGGCCCCTGAAGTACGAGCCGGCGCGCGAGCCCCTGCTCAAGCTCCTGACCTCCGAGGACACCGCACGCCGCGTGCAGACCGTGGCGCTGGCGGCCCTGGCGGAGAGCGGCTTTGGCGTGCAGGGCTACCAGGACAAGGTGCAGGCCGCCCTCGTGGAGCCCTACAGCCTGGACAAGGATGGCCGCGTCCAGCGCCGGGCCTGAGGCATCCCGGTAGCCCCGGCCGGAGGGGCTGGGGGCTGTCGGGCACCTGACACGCTCGGCGTTGGTGGAGGGCACCGGGCTTCGGTGCGGTTCCCTCCCACGCGAGACATGAAGCAGGATTCACGCGTGCCATCGAAGAAGAAGGGTCCGCAGCTCGCAGAGGTGGTCCCGCTGCGCCCCGCCACCACCGCGAAGAAGGCCCCACCGAAGCGCGCGGCGAAACCGCCGCCCCCGGTGGACACCGATGCCGCCGCCCAGGCCCTGCTGGAGATGGGCCGGCAGCTCACCGACAACGCGGGCCCCACCGAGGCCCTGCGCGCGCAGTTGCAGACACTGCACTCGTTGCTCAAGCCGAAGGTCTGCTACGTCGCGCGGCACTTCCCGACGCGCAACCAGCTGCACGTGGAGCACGTGCGCGGACGCTACGACGAGCGCGTCACCGCCGCCGTCCCGGGCGAGGGCGTGGTGGGCCGGTGCTTCACCGACAAGGTGCTCCTGCGCGAGGACGACACCGTCGCCGTGCCCCTGGAGGGGCCACAGGGCGTGACGGGCGTGCTCGTGGTGCTGGGCGCTCGCCGCAAGGCGTCCGACGTGCTGATGCAGTCACTGGCGGCGCAGCTCACCGCCGCCTACGAGGTGGCCCGGCTGCGCGACGACAGCGCCCGGCGCAACAAGGACCTGCAGACGGCCATCGCGGGCCTCAAGAGCCTGGAGCAGAACCGCGAGGAGCTGCTCGGCAACGTGTCCCATGACTTGAAGAACCCGCTCACCACCATCAAGGCCTACCTGGCCATGCTGGGCCGGGAGAAGCTGGGCGCGCTGACGGACGGGCAGCGCCGCGCGGTGCAGATCTGCGACCGCAACGCGGACCGGCTGCTCCAGCAGGTGAACGACCTGGTGCTGATGTCCCGGCTGTCCTCCGGGAAGATGCAGCTCAACCAGCGCCCCTTCGGCCTCAAGGCCGTGGCGGAAGAGGTGGTGCGGGGGCTGGGCGCCGTCGCGGAGCACAGCCGCGTGCGCGTGGTGATTCCGCCCTGCCCGGAGGTGTTCGTCCGCGGCGACCGCGAGCGCATCTCCGAGGCCATCCACAACCTCGTGGAGAACGGCATCCACCACAGCGAGACGGACGACGTCGTCGAGGTGAGCGTGTCCTCCAGCGAGGGGCTGGGCATCCTCACCGTGAAGGACTCCGGCCAGGGCATGACGGCGGAAGCCCTGGAGCACGTGTTCGATTCGTTCTACCGCGCGCAGCCGGGCATGCCCCGGCCGCCGGGCACGGGCCTGGGCCTGCCGCTGGTGGCGAAGATCGTCGCGCTGCACGGCGGCCGCGTGGACGCGACCAGCGTGCTGGGCGAGGGCAGCACGTTCCAGATGGTCCTGCCCCTGTTCGCGAGCGCCGTGAGCGCCCCGGACGTGAGCCAGGCCGCGCCCAAGGCGGGCGGCATCCTCCTGGTGGAGGACGACGTGGACTGCCGCGAGGTGCTGGAGCAGGTGCTGGAGCAGGAGGGCTACCGGGTGATGGCCACCTCCGGGGCCGCCGAGGCCCGCTCCCTGCTGTCCCACATCCGGCCGGCCATGGTGCTGCTGGACCTGCGGCTGTCCGGCGAGGATGGCCGGTCCGTGCTCCACTACATCCGCACCACGGAGTCGCTGGCGGACGTGGTCGTCTACATCATCTCCGGAGCGAGCGACGTCGCGTCCCTCACCTCGGGTGAAGGGCCGGACCGCATCGACGGGTACTTCGAAAAGCCGCTCAAGCTGCCCAAGCTGCTGGACACCGTGGCCTCGGTGGTCCGTCCCAAGAGCCGCGGCCCCGCCGTGCCCTGAAAGACGCTCCAGCGCCTTCCCTACAGAAGAGGTGGATGGAAGGCGCCCCGCCTTGGGTAGTATCCGCGCGGTCCATGAGCACTTCTGTCTATTCCCGTTACCGCGCCGCGTTCGCCCAGGCCCTCGCCGGGGCCCTGGGTGTCCCCGCCGCGGACATTGAGCCCCAGGTCAAGCCCGCGGACCCCGCGCACGGCGACCTGAGCTTCGCCACCTTCCCCCTCGCCAAGGCGCAGAAGAAGGCGCCCCCCGCCATCGCCGCGCAGCTCGCGCAGGCGCTCCAGGTGCCCGGCCTGGAGGTGAAGGCCGTGGGCCCCTACGTCAACGCGCGCTTCCTGCCCCTCCCCTTCACCCACGAGGTCATCGACGGCGTGCGCCTGGCGGGGCTCGCCTACGGCAGCGACGCGGAGGACGGCAAGGGCAAGACGGTGGTCATCGACTACTCGTCACCCAACATCGCCAAGCCCATTGGCTTCCACCACATCCGCACCACGTTCCTGGGCCACTGCATCGCGAACCTGTACCGCGCGCTGGGCTGGCGCGTGGAGGGCATCAACTACCTGGGAGACTGGGGCAAGCAGTTCGGCCTGGTGGCCGTGGGCTTCCAGGAGTACGGCGACCCGGCGCGCATCGACGACATGGCGCACCTGGTCCAGGTGTACGTCCAGGCGAACAAGCGCGCCGGCGAGGACCCCGCCTTCGACGAGAAGGCCCGTGAGTTCTTCCGCCGCATGGAGGCCAACGAGCCGGCGGCGATCAAGCTCTGGAACCAGTTCCGGGAGACGAGCCTCAAGGGCTTCAAGAAGGTCTACGCCCGGATGGGCATCGACTTCGAGCACATCGAGGGCGAGAGCCGCTACCAGGGCAAGATGGACGCGGTCATTGATCAGATCGCGAAGAAGCCCGGCGTGAAGGAGTCCCAGGGCGCCATCATCGTGGACATGCCCTACGCGGACGGCGAGCCGCCCGTGCTGCTCAAGAAGAACGACGGCAGCACGCTCTACGCCACGCGCGACCTGGCCGCCGCCGAGGACCGCCACGCGCGCTTCAACTTCGACAAGTCGCTCTACGTCGTCGCGCAGGACCAGGCGCTGCACTTCCGGCAGGTGTTCCGCACCCTGAGGGAGATGGGGCAGCCGTGGGCGGACCGGTGCGTGCACGTGCCGTTCGGCCGCATCCACGGCATGAGCACGCGCAAGGGCCAGGTGGTGGAGCTGGACCAGGTGCTCGACGAGGCGAAGGAGCGCGTGCTCGAGCGCGTGAAGGCGAACATCCAGGAGGGCAACCTGGAGACGAACGACGCGGAGGCGCTGTCGGAGCAGATCGGCCTGGGGGCCATCGTCTTCGGCGACCTGAAGCACAACCGCGCCAGCGACTACACCTTTGACTGGGATGAGGTGACGAGCCTGGAGGGGCACACGGGGCCCTATCTGCAGTACGCGCACGCCCGGAGCGCGAACGTGCTGCGCAAGGGCGGCGGCGTGCCCACGGCCTACGACCCAGCCCTGCTCACGCTTCCGGAGGAGCAGGCCCTGGTGCGCGAGCTGATGCGGCTGCCGGACACCGTGAAGGCGGCGGCGGAGCAGTACGAGCCCAGCCTGGTGGCGCGGCTGCTCCTGGACGTGGCGGCGGCGTACAGCCGCTACTACACGGCCGGCAACAAGGACCGGGACAAGCGCATCCTCGTGGAGGGGAATGACGCGGTGCGCGCGGCCCGGCTGGCACTCACGGACGCGACGCGCATCACCCTGGCGGCGGGGCTCACCTTGCTCGGCATCCCGACGCCGGAAAACATGTAGCCTGGGGGGCTGCGATGGACACCGCGCTGGCGCCGACCGAGACGCAAGGAGAGGCCTTGAAGGAGGAATTTGGTCCCATGTCCCGGGTGCTCGGGGCTCGGTACTTCGACGGGGTGCATTTCCCGCCCGAAGCCGAGAACGAGCTGCGCGTGCTCAGCGCCCGGGGCTTCGTGGTGCACGTCATGCGCACCACCGCGTGGATCAACTTCCTCTACATCGCGTGGGCCATGGTCCGCCGGGCCATGCCCCCCATCCGCGCGGTGGTGAACCTGCGCCCCTGGTTCACCCGCCCCTGGCGCCAGACGGCCCAGGGCGGCGCGGTGGAGGAGCGCTTCCGCTACGCCCGCGAGCAGGGCGGCAGCGGCCTGGTGTTCCTGCGCCGCACGGCGCTCCTGCACGCCTCCGGCAAGGAGACGCGCGAGGACCCCTTCCCTGCCCTGGTGCGGCTGGCGCGAGCCTCCGAGCGGCCGGTGTTCCTGGTGCCGGAGCTGTTCGTCTGGGAGAAGCGCCCCGCGAAGCTCAAGCCGGGCTGGCGAGACGTGGTGTTCGGAAGCCCGGAGGCGCCGGGCTTCGTGCACTCCATGGTGGCGTTCTTCCGCAACTACAAGCGCGCGCAGTTCCGCGTGGGTGAGCCCATCGACCTGCGCCGCTTCATCGAGGAGAACCCGGGCGTCAGCGACGAGGTGCTGGCGCGCAAGGTGCGCAGCACGCTGCACGTGTTCCTCGCGCGGGAGACGCGCGCGGTGTTCGGTCCGCCGCAGAAGCCCACGGACCGGCTCATCGAGGAGACGCTGCGCGACCGCCAGCTGCGCAAGGCGCTGGACGAGCACGCCGCCGCCACGGGCCGCAAGTCCTCGAGCGTGTACCGCGAGGCGAAGCGCAACCTGGAGGCCATCGCGGCCAAGCCCAACCCGTCCGTCCTGGCGGTCATCGCGCCGGTGCTGGAGTGGGTGTTCAACCGCATCTACGACGGCATCGGCGTGGACGAGGCGGGCCTGCACCGCGCGCTCAAGGCCGCGGGCAAGGCGCCGGTCGTGCTCTGCCCCAGCCACAAGAGCCACGTGGACTACCTGGTGATGAGCTGGGTGCTCTGGAACCGGGGCTACACCGCGCCGCTGGTGGCCGCGGGCGCGAACCTGTCCTTCTGGCCCCTGGGCGTGCTGTTCCGCCGTTGCGGCGCGTTCTTCCTGCGCCGCTCGTTCAAGGGCGACAAGGTCTACGCCGCGTCCTTCAAGGCGTACATCAAGAAGCTGGTGCACGACGGCATCCACCAGGAGTTCTTCCCGGAGGGCGGCCGCTCGCGCACGGGCAAGCTGCTCACGCCCAAGCTGGGCATGCTCACGTGGCAGGTGGAGGCGGTGCTGGACGGCGCTCGCAACGACCTCTACTTCGTGCCCGTCTCCATCGACTACGAGAAGGTCGTGGAGTCCGACAGCTACTCGAAGGAGCTGGCCGGCGGGGAGAAGAAGCCGGAGGACCTGAAGGCGCTCCTGAGCGCGCCCAAGGTGCTGGCCGCGCGCTATGGGCGCATCCACCTGACGTTCGACGAGCCGCTGTCGCTGGTGGAGTTCATGAAGGCGCGTGGCCTGTCGCCGCAGGAGCCGGTGACGGACGAGCAGAAGAAGGGCCTGGTGCGCGCGCTGGGCAACCGCGTGATGTATGGCATCAGCAAGGTGTCCACCGTCACGCCGCACGCGCTGGTGAGCGCGTCGCTGCTGGCCCACCGCCGGCGCGGCCTCACCCAGCGCGAGCTCACGGACCGGATCAGCCTGCTGCGCCGCATCGCCTCCGAGGACGGCGCGCGGCTGTCCAAGGAGCTGGCCAACGCGCCGAGCAACCCGGAGACACTGGGCCCCATCCAGGACGCGATGCGCGAGTTCATCTCCGACGAGATGGTGCGCACGCAGGAGGCGCGTGGCGAGGTCAGCTACCAGGTGGAGGATTCACGCCGCCCGGAGATGTCCTTCTACAAGAACACGCTGATGAACCTGGTGGCCGCGCGCAGCCTGGTGGCCAACGCGCTGCTGGCGGGCACGCCCGCGCCGTACGACACCGTGAAGGCCCGCGCGCTGTTCCTGTCGCGCCTCTTCAAGGTGGAGTTCATCTACCGGGTGGGCGCGTCGTTCGACACCATCTTCGCCGAGTGCGTGGAGCGGCTCGTGCGCATGGGCCTGGTCATCCACGAGGGCGACACGCTCACGCGCGCGCCGGAGGCCCATGCCCAGCCGGACCTGGAGTTCCTCGCGGACCTCTTGCGCGACTTCCTGGAGGCCTACCTGCTGGCCGCCATGACGTTGCCGGACGTGGCTGCGGGCGTGGCCACCGACCGCAAGTCGTTCGTCAAGCTGGCGCTGGAGACGGGGCGCGGCGAGTACAACGCCGGCCGCATCACCGCCGCCGAGTCGCTGGCGAAGACGACGCTGGAGAACGCGGTGGAGTACCTGTTGGATCAGCGCATCCTCGTGGAGGAGGACAAGAAGCTGCGGCTGGGAGACCCGGCCGCGGCGGCGGAGCTGCCCCGGAAGAACCCGCTCGCGGAGGAGATCCGCGGCTACCTCCACCGGGCCTGAAGCAGCGCCCGTCCCTCGAAGCGAACGCGGCACCCCACCCCTCTTCCGCCTGACGGAAAGGGGGGCAGGAGACGACACGGTGGACGAAGCCTCCCCTCCCAGCGACCCGCGGCCGGCGGAGGCCCCCGGGCCGCTGTCGCCGCCCCACCCCGTGCTCGCCGCGGCCGTGGCCTTTGGCCTCTTTGTGACGCTGGGCGCGGTCGTCCAGTTGCTCAACCCCGCCTTCGGCGTGTGGTTCACGGAGGTGTTCCTCTTCCTCGGCCTCGCGTGGATCATCCTGCGCGACTCCGGGTTCCGGCCCGCTGCGTACACGGGCCTCACGCCGTTCCAGGGGCCTGCCGCCCTGTTCGGCTTCCTGCTGGGCATGGCGAACTTCATCGCCGTGGTGGTGCCCGTGCAGTTCCTCGCGCAGCGGGTGGCCCCCGAGTGGCTGCGGGAGATGTTCGACGCCTCGCGCCTCTTCGAGGGCCAGTCACCCGTGGAGCTGGCGCTGCTCCTGGGCGGCGTGTCCGTGGCCGCGCCGCTGTGCGAGGAGTTCTTCTTCCGCGGCCTCTTCCAGCGCGCCCTGACGCCGCCGGCCCCGGCTTCCCCCTGGCGCGCGCTGATCATCACGTCCGTGGTGTTCAGCGCCTTCCACCTGGATCCGGTGGGCTTCCTCGCGCGGGCGGAGCTGGGGCTGCTGTTCGGCTGGCTCTTCCTGCGCACCGGCTCGCTGTGGCCGGGCATCGCCGCGCACGCGGCGAACAACATCGTGTCGTCGGCGCTGTTCCTCATCGCCACGCACTCGGGCCTCGGGAACGAAGGGGGCTCGGACGACGTGACGGACTGGCGCGCGGTGGTGGGGCTGGCGCTGTTCGGCTGGTCGGCGCTGTTGGGGCTGCGCGCCGCGTCCCGGCACTTCCCCTCCGTGTGGGGGCGAGGCAGGGCTGCCAGCGCCGAGGAGGTGCGCGCCACGAAGCCCGCGCCCCTCTTCGCCGTCCAATTGGTGCCCTGGGTGGTGGCGGCCACGCTGTCGCTGGTGGGGCTGGGCCTCGTGGACGGGCGCGGCGTGTCCCTGAGCGTCTACGACGTCCAGCACCCGGTGGAGCCGCTGGGCAAGGACGCGGACCCGGCGCTCCAGGCGGAGCGCAAGGCCCTGCGGCAGCTTCGCGCGGCCGCGCGCCGGGGCGAGGTGCCCATGGAGGCCTACGAAGAAGAGCGGCTCCGGCAGTCGGAGGGCCAGGCCCCCGCCAAGGACAAGCCCCGCCGCTGAGGGCAGGGCCGTCCCTTCACTCCAGAGCCGGACGCCGTTTCAGTCCGGCTTGTACGACGAGACGTGGAACACCGGCCCCACCATGGCGGCGGTGACGGCGTCACGCTGGATGCTGCCTTCGGCCGTGATGCGCTGACCGTCCTTCTTGATCTTCCGGTCACCGCCCGCGAGTTGGTACGTCCGGCCGTCGTCGGCCTTCAGCACCCACACACCGCCCTCCAGGTCCTGGTACTGCACCGTGCCGGAGAGCTTCATGCGTCCTCCCGCTTGAGCATCGCGCGAGCGATGACGAGGCACACCACCGTGTTGAAGCCCAGCCACGGCTTCGCCAGGAAGGTGAAGGGCATCCATGCGAGCGCCGGAGCGCCCACCCACGCCGCGTAGGAAAGGAAGCCCGCGAAGCCCAGCGCCAGGCCGCCCACCGCCGGACGGAAGCCCCGCCACGCGATGGCCGGCAGCGACAGCACCAGCGGGATGAGCGCGCTGTAGAACAGCGGGTTCACTGTGTTCCGGCCGAAGATGATCTTCTGCCAGTCCGGGATGGGCAGCGATGCCACGCTCACCACGTCGTGGGCCGGGCCGGCCGCGCCCGCGAACCAGGTGCGCAGGAAGAAGAAGCCCACCGTGGAGAGCACCAGCGACACGAGGAACGTCGGGCGGAAGAGCACGTTGAGGTAGCCCGGACGCTCACGGCCGCGCAGCGTGAGCAACACCACCGCGAGCAGCACCGCGGCCCAGCCCAGCGGAGGCCAGCGGGGACCGGCGCCCTGGTTGAAGGCCTGCAGCGACGCGTTGGCGTTGAGCACGCCGTGGCCGTACTCCTCAGACCAGGCCTGATTCTCCGTCGCCTTCGCGCCGGTGTAGAGCGCCTGCTCCACCTCGTCCGGCGTCGTGGCGCCCGCGCCGTAGAGCATCGCGGCGACGGCGGCCACGTGCGGCGCGGCCATGCTGGTGCCCTGGTACCAGGCGTAGATGGAGCGCGAGGGATCCCGCGGGTCGATGGTGTTCTGCAGGATGCCGCCCGTCTCGCCCTGGCTCTTGTCACCACCGGGCGCCGCGATGTCCAGCTCCTTGCCGTAGGAGGAGTACGGCGCGCGCGTGCCGGACGGGCCCACCGCGCTCACCGCCACCGCGCCCGGGTACGCCGCGGGGAACTCCACCCGGCCCCGCCCGGTGTTGCCCGCCGCGGCCACCACGGTGACGCCCTTCTTGCGCGCGTAGTCCACCGCGCTGGCCATGACCTGCGAGTACAGGCCGCCGCCCAGCGACATGTTGATGACCTTCGCGTCGTGGTCCGCCGCGAAGCGGATGGCGTCCGCGATGTCCGCGCTGGTGCCGCTGCCGAAGTGGTTGAGCACCTTGAGCGGCATCAGCGTCGCTTCGAAGGCCACGCCCGCCACGCCCTCGCCATTGTTGGTGGCCTGCGCGATGGTGCCCGCCACGTGCGTGCCGTGGCCGTGGTCGTCGTTGGCGTGCTCGTCGTCGTTGACGAAGTCATAGCCCTTCACGAACGACACGCCCTTGAGGTCCGGCACCTGCTTGAAGTCGCCGTAGTCCTCGTAGGCGATGCCCGTGTCGATGACCGCCACCACCACGCCCTTGCCCCGGTTGCCGTCCCACGCCTTCGGCATGTCGATCATCCGGAGGTTCCACTGGGCCTCGAACTGGGGGTCGTTCGGCGTGTAGCTGGTGCGCAGTTGCATGAGCGGCTCGGCGGACTCCACCGCCGGGTTCTGCCGGATGCGCTGGAGCACGGACTCCACGTCGTCCACGCCCACCGCCAGCGTGACGCCCGACTGGGGGCCCTCCACGGAGTTGAACTCCAGGTCCACGCCCCACTCCTGCTCCCAGGCGTCGAACTGTTCCTTCGTGGTGCCGTCCTTGAAGTCCACCACGATGGCGCCGGACACCACGTCGTCCGAGCCCTCCGCCACCGCCCGGGACACCTCCGCCTCCGCGGCTGCCAGGTCCTGCCTGGCCGGGGCCTCCGGCTCCCTCGACGCGGAAGCACACGCCGAGGCCGACAAGGCCAGCGCCGCGAGAACCACGTTCCATCGCCTCATCCGCATCGGGACACTCCTTGAACGAAGACGCCTCGAAGACCCACTACGAACGCACGGCGGGACGATTGGGTCTGCGCTTTCAGTCTGTCCGCCCCCAGGCCGGCCGTGCAAGGCACAGGGGATGAAGAAAGGTGAAGAAGTCCAACGGTTTGCACGCCACCGACCTACCCACCCGACAGCCGCTGGAGCCACGCCGCCGCCGCCCGCCCCACCTGCGGAAGGTTGCGATGGAAGGTGGGCCCGGCATCATCGATGACCTCTAAATCGCCCCCGGCCTCCGCGACAGCGGCGGCCAGCGCCGCCCGGGGCACCCGCGTGTCCGCCTCCCCCACGATCACCAGCAGCGGACACGACAGTCGCACGAGCGACAGCGGGTCCACATCCGGCGCCACCAGACACAGTCCGCCCACCGCCGGGTGCCGCTCCTGGAGCGCCAGCGCCACCCGGGCCCCGCCGTGCAGCGACGCCACCGCGAGCGCCGTCGTCCCCGCGTTCTCCAGCGCCACCCGCATCGCGGCCTCCGCATCCTCCACCAGCGCCCCGCCGGTGCCCCGTGCGCCCTGGCTGGCCCCCACGCCCCGGTGGTTGAAGCGCAGGGTGGGAAAACCCGCCCTCGCCACCGCGAAGGCCAGCTCCGCCGCCACGACGTGGTCCATCCCCCCGCCCTCCTCCGGCCGGGGCGGCAGGATGAGCAGCGGCGGCGACTTCTGGCCCCGGTGCACCGTGCCCTCCATCACCGCGCCGTCCGAGCCCACCGGGATGAGCGTGGAGCGCTCCAGGAACTGACCTTTCTGGACCATGCCCCCACCTTAATCGCCCCCCTGGGTCCCGCTCGGAGCGGATTCCCGCCGCCGTCCCCTTCTGGATTTCCCGCGCCGCATCGCGTTACGCACATTCCGTGACCTGCTCGCAACTTTTCGGCGGTTCGGGGGAGAATGGATCAACGCAATACGCTTTCCCCCCTCCCTTCAAAAATCCGCACACCGCAGGAGCCTCAAGCCATGGGAACCATCGGGCGCACCTCCAACAACACCATCGCGCGCACCCCTTCGACGACGGGGACGACCAACACGGCCCCCGCGGCCAAGCCGGCCGCCCCGGCGACGGCGAAGCCGGCCAACACCGTGAAGGACGGGTTCGACGCCAAGTCGACGAACAGCGCGGTGCGCACCGTGGCCCCCACGGGCGTCTTCACCGCTCCGGCCGGCGCGAAGGACAAGGCCTATGACGGCAAGATTGTCGGCAAGGGCGGGCAGGCCTTCGACGCCAGCACCCCGCTGAGCCAGATCCCCGCCTACGAGCCCAAGAACGGCGTGAAGCAGCCGGGCACCATCATCTACGTGAACGGCATGATGACGGACAAGGCGGGCCAGGAGGCCACGCTGCAGGCCATCGCGGACAAGACGGGCCAGAAGACCATCGGCATCCACAACTCCACCGAGGGCTTCTTCAAGGACCTGGGCCAGTGCATCACGGACAAGATGGACAAGGGCAAGAACCCGGCCGTGGACACGCTGGCGGACTCGCTCTACACGGAGCTGAAGGCCGGCCGTGACGTGCACCTGATGGCGCACAGCCAGGGTGGCCTCATCACCAGCCGCGCGCTGAGCGACGTGGCCAAGCGGCTGCGCATCGAAGACGGGATGTCCCCCGCCCAGGTCCAGGAGAAGCTGGGCAAGGTCTCCGTGGAGACCTTCGGCGCCGCGGCGGCGACCTACCCGGACGGCCCCAAGTACGTCCACTACGTCAACGACAAGGACCCCGTCCCCGGCCTCTTCGGCCTGGGCACCAGCGGCAAGGGCCCCCTGGACCTGCTGAAGCACGCGGGCAAGGACGCGAAGATCCGCTACTTCTCCGAGAAGAGCATCTTCTCCGGCGCGCACAACATCAACGACACGTACCTCAACCAGCGCGTCCCGTTCGACCAGGCGCGCGCGGGCTAGTTCTCATCCTGGGCCTGGACTGGTATGACTGCACGTATGACGCTCGAAGATGCCCAGCGACTGGTGCAGTCATTCATCCAGGCCCACGGAGGCGATGCACAGGCTTCCGGGCTGAACGCGAAGGGATTTGGCGGCGCCGCTCTTGGCGAAGCCCAGGTCTACTTCGAGCATGTGAAGGACACGGGGGCGCTGAAGTGCAGCGCCCTCATCTACCGCTTCCGCGACGCGCCCCGTCCGGGCGTCATCGACGGGTTCCGTGACGAAGAGAAGAAGGGCACGGACACCGGCGGCGGCAAGGTGGACTACGAGTCCGAGAACAAGAGCCTCTTCCTGAGCCGCATCTACGGCGTGCTGCCCGCGCAGCAGCAGTTCAAGGAAGACGTGGACCGGCTCGTGGAAGCCAGCCTCGTGTGGGGCGACGAAGTGTTCAACCGCGTCGCGGACCGCGTCATCCCCGCGAAGTGATCAGCTCCTTCTCCAGCAAGATTCAGTGGCTGCTGTCCTCCATGGGCCTGGCGCGTCCCGCGCCGCCTTCGGGGGGGCCGATGACGCGCGACGCGGCCCGGCAGCTGGTGAAGTGGTACCTCCAGTCCCAGGGCGCCGGCGTCACCGAGGGCCTCAACGCCGAGGGCCTGGGCGGGATGATGAACGGCGAGGGCCAGTACGCCTTCGAGCACGTCGAGTCCCCGCCCGCGCTCAAGTGCAGCGCCCTCATCTACCGGTTCCGCGAGCCGCCCAAGCCCGGCATCATCGAGGGCTTCCGGCAGCAGCAGGAGGAAGGCACGGACACCGGCGGCGGCAACGTGGACTTCGAGCCCGCCACCGGCAACCTCTTCCTGACCCGCACCTACGAAGTCGTGCCGGACGGCCGCGAGTTCACCCGCGACCTGGACCGGCTGGGCAAGGCCAGCATCGTCTGGGGCAAGGACGTGCTGGACCGCGTGGCCCACAAGGTCTTCGGCACCTGAGCCCCCCACGCCCCCTGGGAGGCGCGCCCGATGGCCGGCGCGCCCCGAGGGCTGGAGGCTCCCGCTACACCGACTGCATCACGTAGAACTTGAGGTACTTCCCTTCCGGGAACTGCAGGCGCACGGGGTGGTCCGGCGGCTGGTAGCGCTCCTCCACCAGGGCCAGGTCCACGCCGGCCTTGAAGCCCGCCTCGCGCACGGCGCCCATGAACATGTCCCCCGTCACGCGCGCGGAGCACGACGCCGTGGCCAGGAGGCCGCCGGGGCGCAGCAGCGCCAGGGCCTGCCGGTTGAGGGACGCGTAGCCGTCCACGGCCGCCTCCACCGCGCGCTGGCTCTTCGCGAAGGCGGGCGGGTCCAGGATGATGAGGTCGAAGGTGCGGCCCTCCTCCTTGAACGATTGGATGAGGGCGAAGACGTCCGCCGCCAGGAAGTCGTGCTTCGCCGCGGGCAGCCCGTTGCGCGTGAAGTTCTCCCGCGCCAGCGCGATGGCCTCCGGGTCCTGATCCACGGAGAAGACGCTGTTGGCGCCGCCGAGCGCCGCGTTCACGGAGAAGCCGCCGCTGAAGCTGAAGCAGTTGAGCACGTCCCTCCCCTGTCCCAGGCGGCGGATGAGGAAGCGGTTCTCACGCTGGTCCAGGAAGAAGCCCGTCTTCTGTCCCTTCCACGCGTCCACCAGGAAGATGGCGCCGCGCTCGCGGATGGGGATGAGCTCCGGGGCCTCCTCGCCCCACAGCATCTTCCCGCTGCCGCGCCCGTCATCCTCCTCCACGTCGTCGCGCCCCACCTCGTCGCGGCCGATGATGCCCTTGAGGCCCGGGACGCCCGCCTTCAGCGCCTCCACGATGAGGGGCCGGTACGGGGTGAGGCCCGCGGAGTAGAGCTTCATGACCGCCCAGCCCGCGTACAGGTCCACCACCACGCCGGGCAGGCCGTCGCCCTCGCCGTGGATGAGGCGGTAGCTGTCCGTGTCCTTCAGGTCGATGAGCGCCGTGCGCGCGGCCAGGGCGCGCTGCACGCGCTGGGTGATGAAGCGCGCGTCCACCGTCTCGCGCGAGTCCCGCGTGAGCACGCGCACCGCGATGGCCGAGTGCGGGTCGTAGTACCCGCGCGCGACGAACTTCCCGTTCTCCGTCAGGTCCACCACGCTGCCGGGCGGAATCCGCGGCACGTGCTCCAGGGCCTTGCGGAACACCCACGGGTGCCCCGCGCGCAGGTGACGCCCCAGGCCCCGGGCCAGCTCCAGCTTCACGACATTCACGTTGAAACTCCTCGACTGCGGGCCGTCCGGCGGCGGGCGAGGAGGGCGCGAGCCAGCTCCTCGAAGCCCCGCCCCTCGGGCGCCCGGGTGATGAAGGCCGGCGGCGCGTCGATGCGATCCAACACCGCGCGCACGTTGGCCACGCCCACGCCCAGCTTGAACGCCTGGAACATCGGAGCGTCGTTGAAAGAATCCCCCGCGTAGACATACCGCCCGTCCGCGGGGTCCAGCGTCTCGCCCCACGCCACCTTCGCGAAGCGGCGCGACGCGGAGAGCTTGTCGAAGCGGCCCAGCCAGCAGTTGATGTGCACCGACGAGCGCACCGCCGTCACGCCCCGCGCCCGCAGGAGCGACTCGATGCGGGTGGCCCCTTCATCCCCCAGCCGGGCCTCCTCGTTGTAATCCACCGCCAGGTCCACTTCCGTGTAGCGGCTGTCCACGGACAGCCGCGCCCCCGGCACCTGGGCGAGCACCCGCTGGACCTCCTGCTCCAGGCGCTGGCGGTTGGCCACGCGCTGCGCGGGCGGCTCCAGGTACACCTTGCGCAGCTGCCCCTTCGCGTCCTTGAGGAAGAACAGCCCGCCGTTCTCCACGACGACGCCGTCCACCGGGAGCTGCCGGGCCCAGGCCTCGCCCCACCCCGCCGGGCGGCCGCTCACCAGCACCACGCGCAGTCCGGACTCCGTGAGCTGCTCCAGGGCGCGCACCGTCTGGCTGCGCAGCTTGTGGCCCGTCGTCAGCGTGCCGTCCACGTCGGTGAAGACGCCCTGCACGCCGGACAGGTCCGCCTGCCGCAGGGGACGCGGCTCCACGACCTCCAGTTTCCTCGCGGCCGTCACATCACATCCAGTTGCGCGAGCTGGGCCTGGAAGGACTCGATGGTGGAGAGCAGCTCCGGGCCGGTGAGCGCGGCGAGCTTCAGCTTGCGCGCCTTGCGCAGGAACGCATCCATCGTGGGATCCCGCCCGTAGAGCGACTGCGCGCTGGCCGCGGCCTCCGCCAGCGCCTTGGCGGACGCGACCGGGTCCTTCTTGGACTGGGACAGCGCTCGCTCCAGGCGCACGCCGCACGCGGCCCAGACCTCGCGGTCGTGGAGGATGAGCAGCTGGCGCTGGTTCATCGCGGACAGGCCTCGCACCAGCTCCTCCAGCGCTTGCGTCAACGTGAGCAGCCGCTGCTTCTCCGGGGCGGACTCCAGCGCGAGCGCGCCCACCTCCGCGCGGGCCTCCACGATGTGGCGCTTGTCCTGGGCGCGCAGGTTCCGGTACGCCGCGGTGCGGCCGAAGGCGTCCAGCTCCGTCTGGAGCTGCTGCGCGTTCCACAGCACCTCCTCCGGCTTCGCGTCGCGCACCTTGTTGAGCCGCGCCGCGACGATGCGCGACAGGTCGGACGTGATGGCGCGCACCGTGACGGCCGCCTTCACCTCCGCCTCGTAGCCGGGCACCACCTGGGCGCGCGACACCTCGCCGAAGGTGCTCGCGGACTCGAAGACGAGCTGGCTCATCTGTTCGCGGTAGTCGGACCGGAAGCGTTGGATTTCCGCCAACAGCTGCCAGCGGTCGCTCACCACGGACGGGTTTCGCATGGCCTCGCCCAGCTGGGTGATGCTCTGGGCGAGCCGCGCCATCCCGTCCTGGAGCATGGCCGGCACGTCCCCGGGGCCCTTGCGTGACGCGGACGGCGGCGGCGCGCCGGGGAACTGCTCGCGGATGACGTTGAGCAGCCCGTTGACGTCCATCACCGTGTCGCGGATGACGGGCGCCATCTCCTCCCACAGCGACAGGTCGGGGCTGGCGTCGACGACCGGTGTTTCATACTTCACCAGGTCCAGGTCGCTCAGCCGGGAGATGGCCTGGGCCGCGGCGAGGTACACCGCGCGCAGCCGCGCGGCGAAGGCGCGGTCGGGCAGCGACTGGAGGATTTGTTCGAGCCTCGGGGTCAGGGAGGCCGGCGGGGGATTCTCGGCGGCAGCGGACACGTTGCCCCCACTCTACCGCTCGACATCGCGTCCGGGGAGTTCTAGCAAGCGTCCCGGGCCCAACTGTCGGGCCGGGGAGTCCACGGAAATGATCCAGGTCTGTCTGTGGGAGGACGGCAGGGCTGTCTCGGGGGGCGAAGAACTGCTCGACCGGCCGGGGACCAAGTGGATCGACGTGCTGGAGCCGGACGCGGAGGTGATGGGCCGGCTGGCCGAGCGCTTCCAGCTCCACCGCCTGGCCGTGGAGGACTGCCTGACGCTGGACCAGCGGCCCAAGCTGGAGGAGTACCCGCACCACCAGTTCATCGTGCTGCAGGGCTTCAGCTGCGGGCCGGACGTCACGGAGCTCACGCTGCACGAGCAGCACTTCTTCCTCGCGCAGGACTGGATCATCAGCGTGCACGCGCTGAAGCTGCCCAGCCATGAAGGCGTCCGGCGGCGCGTGATGGACGACCCCGCGGGCACGCTGGGCCGGGGCGTGGACGTCATCCTGTACCTGCTCGCGGACGCGCTCGTGGACGCGCAGTTCCCCATCATGGACGACTTCAGCGACCAGCTGGACGACCTGGAGGACGCCATCTTCGCGGAGCCGGATCCGGAGCACCTCCAGCGCATCTTCGCGCTCAAGCGCGCGCTGGTGACGCTGCGCCGCGTGCTGTCCCCGCAGCGGGACGTGGTGGGCATGCTGTCGCGCCGGGGCATCCCGCAGATCCAGGAGAAGACGACGCTGTACTTCCGCGACGTCTACGACCACCTGGTGCGGCTGTACGAGCAGATCGACTCCAGCCGCGACGTCGTGGGCAACGTGATGGACGGCTACCTGTCCATGGTGGCCAACCGCACCAACGACATCAGCAAGCAGCTCACCATCTTCGCCACCCTCTTCCTGCCCCTGTCCTTCATCGTGGGTTTCTTCGGGCAGAACTTCGAGCAGTTGACGGGACGGGGCTGGTACACCGCCATGTGGGCGACCATGGTGGGCTTCCCGCTGGGGCTCGTCGCCTGGTTCAAGTACAAGAAGTGGATCTGACGCCGCACCCTGAGACGGGCCGCGAGGAGGCACGCATGCTGACGGTCGCCGTGGATGGGATTCCGCTGCACTACCGGGACGTGGGCCAGGGGCTGCCGGTGCTCCTCATGCACGCCTTCCCGCTGGATGGCTCCGCGTTCGACCGGCAGGTGTCCGCGCTGTCCGGGCGCTACCGCTTCCTCGTGCCGGACCTGAGAGGCTTCGGGCAGAGCCGCCTGGGCGAAGGCCCCACGGAGATGCGCAAGCTGGCGCAGGACGCGCTCGCGCTGCTGGACGCGCTGAACATCGACTCCGCGGTGGTGGGCGGCGTGTCCATGGGCGGCTACGCGGCGCTGGCGCTCCTGCGCGAGGACGCGGGCCGGGTGCGCGGGCTGGTGCTTTCGGACACGCAGTGCACCGCGGACGACGCCGCGGGGAAGGACAAGCGCGAGGCCACCGCGCAGCAGGCGCTGAAGGAGGGCACGGCGTCCGTCATCCCGGGGCTGGTGCCCAAGCTGGTCCACGCGGGGCCGGAGTCCCCGGTGGGCCGCGAGGTGACGAAGCTGGGCATGTCCGTGTCGCCGGAGTCCATCGCCGCCGCGCAGCGGGGCATGGCGCTGCGGCTGGACAGCAAGGACCTGCTCGCGCGCTACGCGGGGCCCGCGCTCGTTGTCGTCGGCGAGCACGACACCGTGACGCCCCTGACGAAGGCGAAGCAGATGGCGGACCTGGTGCAGGGCGCGCGGCTGGAGGTCATTCCAGGCGCGGCGCACCTGCCCAACCAGGAACAGCCGGAGGCCTTCAACGCGGTGCTGGACAGCTTCCTCGCGTCGCTGGCCTGATGGGGCACCTGCTGCCCTTTCGCCAGGAAGTGCGATGAAGCCGTCCCCCGCTCCGCAAAGCATGTACCTGCCCGACGTCGAGTCGCATGAATCCGACGGAACCTACGGGACGATGATCGCCATGGCGCGGGCCGGGGGCATGACGCCACCGGGCATCTGGCACCTGTTCGCGTTCAAGCCGCGCATGACGGACGCGCTGTCCGCCTTCACCCACGAGGTGATGCGCGGCCCGTCCCCGCTGTCCGCGGGCCTGCGGGAGCTCATCGCCGCGTACACGTCGAGGCGCAACGCCTGCGTGTTTTGAACGGGCTCACACGCCGCGGTCGCGGCGGAATTGCTGGGCAGCACGCAGCACGTGCAGGCGGTGCTGGACGACGTGAAGACGGCCCCCATCCCGGAGGCCGAGAAGGCGTTGTTCGCCTTCGTGGACCGGCTCAACGACACGCCCGGTGACGTGCGCCGCGAGGACGTGGAGCGCCTGAAGGTGGCCGGCTGGTCGGATGAGGCCGTCTACGACGCCGTCTCCGTCTGCGCCCTCTTCAACTTCTACAACCGGTGGATTGACGGCACCGGCGTCCAGGGCCTCTCACCGGCCATGTACGAGCGGTCCGGGAAGCGCATGGCCGCGGGCGGCTACCTGCCCGCGCCGCCGCCGGGAGCCCCACCGCCGGCCTCCGGAGGGGACCCCGAGCGCTGACGTCACGGCTGGCAGACGGCCTGGTTGTCCTGCACGGCGCACGAGGAGCAATCCGCCGTCTTCACCAGCACGCCCTGCTTGCAGGTGAGGAGCGCGCGCCCGTTCGGGCTGCACACGCCCTTGCCCTCGGCGGACATCGCGCAGCCGTCGTTCTCCTGGTTGAGGGACGTGTCGCACCGCACGCTGTCCGCCAGCTCCCGGCATCCCAGCGGCCCGCGGCACGCCAGCGGACGCCAGGTGCCGTTGCGGCACTCCAGCGCCTGCGCGCCGTCCTGGCACACGAAGTCACGGTCACTGCACGAGTCGCCCGAGCTCGGCCCGCCACAGCCGGGAAGGAGGAGGAAACCGACGAGGGACAGGAGCGCGAGAGGAAGGCGGTTCATGAGTGCCGGCGACTCTTTTCGACCGGTTTTTCGCTGTCAACCGCCGCCGAGCGTCTCGCGGAAGTAACGCCGCAAGTTGCCACCCATCACACGTTCCACCCAGGACTCCGGGTGCCGTTTGAGCAGGGCTTCCGTGAGTCGCGGCAAATCCGTCACGTCCCGCATGCCCCGGGGCAGCGCCACCATGCCGTCGTAGTCCGAGCCCACGCCCACGCCCTCCTCGCCCATGATGTCCACCGCGTGCTCCACGTGGCGGACGACGTCGTCCCACGTGTCGCCGCCCAGGTACACCGGCGCCAGGATGATGCCCACCACGCCGCCGCGCCGGGCAATGGTGCGCAGCGCCTCGTCGGACAGGTTGCGCCAGCCACCGCCCGCGGCGCGCACCCCCGTGTGCGAACAGAAGTAGCGCACCGTGGGGTGCGCGAAGAGGTCCGCGAGCGTCTGCTCGGAGGCGTGCGCCACGTCCACGCTCATGCCCAGGCGGGCCATCTCCTCCATCACCTGGTGGCCCAGGGCCGTCAGCCCGCGGTTGCCCATCATGGGAAAGGACGAACCGCCCAGGGCGTTGTTGGACAGGTGCGTGAGCCCCATGAAGCGCACGCCGCGCCGGTGCAGCTCCGCGAGCCGCTCCACCTGGCCTTCAATCGCGTGGCCCCCCTCCACGCCGAGCACCGCCGACAGCCGCCCGTGGGCGAGGTTGTCCTCCAGCCCCGCCCCGGTGGTGGCGATGCGCACGGTGTCCCCGGAGCGGGCGCAGAAGGCGTCCAGCCGTCCAATCTGCCAGAGCGCGCGCGTCCACTCGCTGCCGCGCGCCTCGCGGGGCCACTTGCGCCACGCGGCGAACAGCGGGAAGCCGCCAATGAACGGGAAGCCCCGGGTCACCAGCGTGAAGCACTGCAGCTTCACCCCCGCCTCGCGCAGGCGGGGGAAGTCCACGTGCCCCTCCGAGGACCGCTCGCACAGGTCGCGGTTCCACATCAACGAGTCCGCGTGCCCGTCCGCGATGCACCACTGACGGTGCAGCTCCTTCACGTCACCCATGCCAGCAGTCTTCGCCACGGCCTCCCGGGATGACAAGCGCCCCGGGCCCCCCGTCCATCACGCCTCACGTCCACTCCGCGCCATCGTCATCGCAGCCATCCCAGAGGTCGTCCTCCAGCGGGAGCCCCGCCTCCGCCTCCCCCGCCGGGCCCACGAGCGCGTCCGTACGCACCTCCGCCACCTCGCGCAGCGCTTCGTGAGGACCATAGGGCCGGCCTTGCGCGTTCAGCAGGTCCCGGAGCGCGTCCCGCAGCTGCGCGCCCGTCTGGAAGCGCAGGTCGCGGTCGCGCTGGAGCACCTGCTGGAGCACGGCCCGCATGCCCGGCGACAGCCCCCGCGTGGCCTGCTCCACGTGCGCCGGCGTCAGGCACGCCATGCGCGCGGCCATCAGCGGCGCGGGGAGCCAGCTGGGCGTCTCCGCGCACAGCCCGCGCGTCCCGGGCACGGGCTGGGCCTGCTGCGCGGCGCGCTCCACGTCCTCCAGGTCCAGCAGGTGCAGGCCGGTGAGCAGCTCCAGCAGCACCATGCCCAGGGAGAACAGGTCCGCGCGGCCATCCAACGGCAGCCCCTCCAGCGCCTCCGGCGACGCATAGGCCACGTCCCCGCGCACGAGCCCCGGCTCCGTCACCACGCGCCCGGGCAGCCGCGACCACGCGAGCGCGAAGTCCGACAGCCGCACCCGCCCGTGCACGTCCACGCGCAGCGAGCGGGGGCTGACGTCGCGGTGGACCACGCCCACCGGCAGGCCGCGCGCGTCCTCCAGCGAATGGGCGTGGTGGAGCGCGTCCGCCACCTCCGCGCCCACGTACGCGGCGAAGGCCTCCGAGAAGGGCCGCCGCCGCAGCGCCGCGAAGCTGGACAGCGTCTCCAGGCACGGCCCGTCCACGTACTCCGTCACCAGGTGGGGCGCGCCGTCGTGCACCCGCACCAGGTACACCGGCGCGATGGCCGGGTGGGACAGCCGCATGAGCAGCTTCACCTCTTCGCGCAGCCGCGCCCGCGCCACGTCATCCGTCACGTCGCGCAGGCGTTTGATCAGCACCAGCCCGCCCGGCGTGCGCGCGTAGTGCCGGCGGGCGAGCAGCAGCTCCCCGCCGGCGCGCGACCCCAGGTAGCGCACCAGCTCATAGGACGTGGCCCCGGTGGTGAAGAGGATGAAGGGCCGGGACGCGGAAGACGCGGGGGGATGGGTGGCCATCGCGGTGACGCTCCTGACGGGAGTGGCGCTTCCCGGGGGCGGGAAGGCATGAGGAATTCCTCACGCACGCGTCCTACCACCCGGGTCAGACATTCCCATCCGACCCCACCGGGCAGCTCCCCGACAAAAAAGGAAACGGCCCCCACCGCGAAGGTGGGAGCCGCTGCCTTTCAAGTACTTCCCCTGTCCGCTCGGGACGTCAGGCGCGTGAGGCGCGGGGCTACTTGTCCATCTTCTTCACCGGCGCCACCAGGGTGACGTCGCGGGCGACCATGTCCTTGCCGTCCATCACGTAGGAGGCGCGCACCTGCGAGCCTTCCTTGATGTCGTCCAGCTTCACCGCGCGGCTGGCGTTGTCCATCACCGCGGTCTTGTCGTTGGTCTTGATCTTCAGCTCCTTGTTGGTGCTGTCCACCAGCGTCAGCGTGTCGCCGGACTTGGACAGCACGCGGCCGTTGACGGTGGTGGCCGCCGCGGCGCTGGTGGTGCCGGCCATGCCGGAGCCGCCCTCGGCCAGGTCCGCGTTGCGGTTGGACTGGGCCTCGGCCAGGTCCTTCTCCTCGTCGCGCACGTCGTCATTGGCGCTGGCGATCTTCTCGTTGGCGTCCCGGTGCGCCTCCGCGATGTCCTCGTTGGCGTTCTGCTGCGCCGAGGCCACTTCCTTGCTCTCGTCCCGGCGCGCCTCCGCCGTCTCGTGCGCGGCTTCCTGACGGGCCTCGGCCACATCCTCGCGCTGCGCCTGGACATCATCCCGCTTGCAACCGGTGACCATCGTCAGACCCGCGACCGCCGTGACCGCAATCATGAGCTTCCGCATGTGTGACCGCCCCCTGTGAGTGTGTTCTCGATGCCGGTGATTTGTTCCCCGGCGTTGGGCAGAAACTGGTCGTTCCCCCCGCCCCTGCACAGCGCTTGTCAGCGCGCGGGGCCATGCGCAGGGGCGGAAGGCGTCAGGGGGAGGGCCTGGCCCCCTGCCTGCTGGGGTAGCGGAACAAAACGCATCCGGGCGCGAAAAATCCGTTCCGGTGCGCTGAAGCGGGGCTGCTGCGTGGGGGAGGCTGTGCGTTGACAGGGCAGAACCGCCCTTGTACTGGCAGCGGCGGGTCCCGTCCGTGGAGGGGGCCGGAAGGAGCCGCGAGGCCGTGAACGTGTGGGTCAACGGAGAAGCCCGGACGCTGCCGGAGGGCAGCACCCTTTCGTCCCTGCTGGCGCTGTTGAACCTGGGCAGTGGCCCCGGGGTGGCTGTGGAGGTGAACGCGGAGGTGGTGCGCCGCGCCCGTCACGCCGAGCACCGGCTCCAGGACGGGGACCGGGTGGAGATCGTCACCTTCGTCGGTGGCGGGTGAGCGCAGGCACTGGAGAGGAGACGGTCATGAGCGGCATCGCGGACAAGCCTTTCACGCTGGCGGGGGTGACGTTCTCCTCGCGGCTCATCGTGGGGACGGGGAAGTACCCCAGTCACGAGGTGATGAAGCAGTGCCACGAAGCGTCGGGCGCGGAGCTCGTCACGGTGGCGGTGCGGCGGTTGGACCTGAAGGCGACGGGTGAGGCGTCGCTGATGAACTGGATCGACCGCACCCGGATGCGGCTCCTGCCCAACACGGCGCTCTGCTACACGGCGGAGGACGCGGTGCGCACGTGCCGGCTGGCGGAAGAGCTGGGCATGAGCAAGTGGGTGAAGCTGGAGGTCCTGGGCGACGAGAAGACGCTCTACCCGGACGTCGAGGAGACGGTGAAGGCGGCGCGCATCCTGGTGAAGGAGGGCTTCACGGTGCTGCCGTACACCAGCGACGACCCCATCACCGCGCGCAAGCTGGAGGACGCGGGCTGCGCGGCGGTGATGCCGCTGGCGGCGCCCATCGGCAGCGGGCTGGGCATCCGCAACCCGCACAACCTGCGGCTCATCCGCGAGGTGGTGAAGGTGCCGGTCATCGTGGACGCGGGCGTGGGCACGGCGTCCGACGCGGCCATCGCGATGGAGCTGGGCGTGGACGCGCTGCTCATGAACACCGCCATCGCGGGCGCGAAGGATCCGGTGCGCATGGCCGTGGCCATGAAGAAGGCCGTGGAGGCCGGCCGCGACGCGTTCCTGGCGGGCCGCATCCCGCGCAAGGCGTACGGCTCCGCGTCCAGCCCCATCGAAGGGCTCGTGGAGTAGCGGTGCCCCCCCTGCCCCGCCTCGTGGTCATCACGGACTGGCGGCTGCCCCGGGCGCGGTTGTTGACCGCGCTGGAGCGGGCGCTGGAGGCGGGGCCGGACGTCGCCGTGCAGCACCGCCACCCGGAGGCCCCCGGGCGGCTGTTCCTGGAGGAGGCGCGGCTCCTGGCGGAGGTGTGCCGGGGCCGGACGCTGTTCGTGAACGGGAGGCTGGACGTCGCGCTGCTCGTGGGCGCGCACCTGCACCTGCCCGCGTCGGGCCCTGCGCCTCGAGACGTGCGCCCGTTCCTCTCCGCGGACCGGTGGGTGAGCGTGGCGGTGCACGACGCGCGCGAGGCGGAGGCCGCGGCCGGAGCGGACCTGGCGCTGGTGAGCCCCGTGTTCGCGCCCGGCTCCAAGCCGGGGGACACGCGCGACACGCTGGGCCCGCATGGGTTCCGGGGGCTCGCGCGGCGGCTGCCCTGCCCGGCCCTGGCGCTGGGCGGGATGACTCCGGAGCGCGCTCGGGAGGTACCGGAGGCCTGGGGCGTCGCGGTCATCTCCGCCGTGCTGGAGGCCGAGGATCCGCGCGCGGCGGCCCAGGCGTTGTTGGACGTCCGCGCGCCCCCGTGAGCCCGAGGCGGCGCTATGCTGCGCGGCCGTGACGCCCTCCCCGACCTCCGTTGAGCTGCGCCCGCTCGCCCTCGGAGAAATCATCGACCGCGCGGCGACGTTCTGGCGCGCGCACCTCAAGCCCCTGTTCGTGCTGTGTCTGGGGTTCGACCTGCTCAACTACATCGCGGTGAAGGCCTTCACGGTCGTGATGACGCGCACGGTGGGCGTCTTGCCCGGAATGGGGAGCCAGGCTCCCGCGGGCACGGCCCCCACGCAGGCGTTGGCGCAGTCCGGCACCCTGCTCGGGTTGATGCTCGTGCTGTACGTGGTCCTGGTGTGGAACTTCTGGGTCGCCACCACGGCGGCGGCCCGGTACGTGGTGCCCGCGCAGCTGGGGGAGCCGGTGCGTCCCTCGGAAGGCCTGCGGCGGGCGGCGTCGCGCCTGGGCACGCTGACCGGGACGTACCTGCTGTCCAGCCTGTGGTTCATGGGCGTGGCGGTCGTCTTGTGCCTGCCCGGGTCCTTCGTCCTGGGGCTGGGCGTGGTCGCGGCCGTCACCGGGAAGGGCTCGGGCGGGAGCACGGCGCTGAGCGTCGCGTTGATCATCATCGGCGCCATCGTGCTGGGCCTGGGCGCCCTGGCGGCGGTGCTCTGGTACTTCCTTCGCTTCATGCTCCTGCCTCCGGTGCTGGCCATGGAGGACGTGGGCGCGTGGGCGGCGTTCAAGCGCTCCGGGGCCCTGCTCAAGGGCCGCGTCGAACAGGGCTTCCTGGGCCGGGGCACGGTGCGGGCCATGGTGCTGTCCACGGTGGTGGGCGGCATCCTCATCGCGGTGAGCCTGGTTTCGGGCCTGCCCGCGTGGATCGTCCGGCTGGCCTATGGCGGCAACCTGTTGGATCCGGCGGCCCAGGCGGCCATTCCGCAGGCGCTGCTCGTCCCCGCGGAGCTGTTGCAGGTGGTCGGGCAGTCCTTCTTCACGCCGCTGAGCTTCGTGGTGACCGCGTTCTTCTACGTGGACATGCGCGTGCGCCGCGAGGGCCTGGACCTGGAGCGGCGGATCGCGACCGTGGAGCCGGCGCCGCCGTCCCCCTGAGCTCCCGTGCCCGCCCTGCCCCTGCTCCTGCTGCTGGCCGCACTGCCCCCCTGCGCGGAACGGGAGGCCGTGTCGCGCCGGCTCGAGGACACGGCGCGCTCGCGCCCGGACGCCTTCAACGCGGAGGTGAACCGGCTGGTGGAGGCGCTGGACGGCCTGCCCCTGCCGCCCGGGTCCTCCGGACAGACGGCGCCGGAGCGGGCCCGGCAGCTCTCCGTGTACCTGGAGGCCGTGTGCGCGCTGGACGCGGAGCCGACGGCGTCCCCTGTGGTGACGAGTGAGCCGGAGCGGCTGCGCGCCATCCTCGACCGGCCGGAGTTCGCGAGGGCCCGTCAGCGCAACAGCGACCTGCTGACGCGCCTGCTGCGCGAATTGCAGAGCTGGTTGGAAGGACTCTTCGAGTCCCGGGGCGCGCAGGGCTTCGCGGTGGCCACGCGCGCGGTGATGCTGGGCGTGGCGCTGGCGGTGGTGCTGTTCGGTGTGCTGAGGGTGCGCTGGCGCCGGAGCCGCAAGGCCGCCACCGCGCAGGGAGTGGAGGGCGAAGCCGCGCCCCTGGAGCTGGACACGCCTGGAGAACACCTGGGCCGCGCGCGCACGGCCCTGGAGACGGAGGACGCGCGCGAGGCCATCCGCGAAGGCTTGCTGGGCCTGCTGTCCACGCTGGAGCAGCGCCGGTTGGCAAGGCCGGACCGCGTGAAGACCAACCGCGAGCTCGCCGCGGAGCTGCCGTCGCGAGGCGCCCCCGCGCGCGTCACGGGCGAGGTGGAGCGGCTGGTCTGCTGGTACGACCGGGCCTTCTATTCGCTGGAGCCCGTGTCGCGGGAGGAGGCCACCCGCTTCGTGGAGTCCGTGGAGCAGTTGCACGGCTCGCTCGCGGAGGGCCGGCCGTGAGGAACGCGCGCGTCGCCGTCGTCCTGGGCTTGATGATCGCCGTGGCGCTGGCGGTGGGCCTGGCCTCACACGAGGCCCCGCCGGACTCGCCCGTTCCGTCCATCTCGAACCCGGGGCCCCTGGGGCTCAAGGCCCTCTTCGTCTACCTGCGGGAACGCGGACGGAACGTCAGCGCGCAGACGAAGTCCCTGGACGCGGTCCCCGCGGACACCCGCACGCTGGTCATCGCCGCGCCGCAGGCCCAGCCCGTCACGAAGGAGGAGGTCGCCGCGCTGGAGCGCTTCGTCCACAGCGGCGGCACGCTCGTGTACCTGTCTCCGCACGTGCTGGGCGAACACCAGCCGGGCATGGAGGAGTGGCTGCGCATCGTCTCCGGCGCCCTGCCCGGCACGAACCACCAGGGCCTGGCCTCCGAATGGGTGGACCCCTCCGGAGTCAGCGTGGACGTGTGGCTGCCCACCGGCGCGCTGCGCGACCTGTCGCTGCTGCGCGTGGCACGGGATCGAAGCCTGCGGATGGAGCACGAGGACGCGGTGCCGCTCGCGGGCCTGGGCAGCGCGGGCGTGCTGTGGCGCTGGGGCCTGGGCCAGGGCGAGGTCTACGTCGCCGCGGGCCCGGACCTCGCGGAGAACCGGCGCCTGGAGCTGCTCGACAACCTGCGCTTCTGGGATGCGCTCGCCGCGCGGGGGCCCCTGCGCTTCGACGAGTTCCACCACGCCGTCGTCACGCGCCCGCCCCTCTCCCAGGGCCTCTGGGTGTTCATTGCCCAGAGCCTCGCCGCGGGGCTCGTCTACGCCGTCTCCCGAGGCACGCGCTTCGGCGCGCCCCGCCCCGTGCGCGTGGAACGCCACCGTTCGTCGCGCGAATACGTGCGCTCCCTGGGCTGGCTCATGCGCCGCGCGAAGGTGGAGGCGGAGCTGTTGCCGGAGCTCGACGGCAGCCTGCGCCGCTTGATGCAGGAGCGCCTGGGCATCGCTCCGTCCCTGCCGGACGCGGAGGCCGCGCGCCTGTTGGAGGAGACCTGCGGCGTGCCCGCGCGCGACTACCTGGACGCGAAGGACGACCTCCTGCGCACGAAGGAGCGCGCGCCCATCCGCCCCGCGGACTACACCCGCCTCGCGCGCCGCTACGCCCTCCTGGAGCGTCGCGTGACGGGCCGCGCGGACGCCCCCCGCGAATGACGAAGACGCGGGCCTGAGCGCGCTCGCACGCCCCGGACCCGCGCCCTCTTGTCGCCCGGTACCGGACCGGACCTACAGCTTCTTGCCCGCCGCGAGCATCGCCTCACCCACGTGCTGGCGGATCTCCGCGACGCGCGCCTCCCAGCTCTCGTGGAAGATCTTCTCCGCGCGCTCCCGGTTCGGGCCCGGGTTGTCCGCCAGCGCCGCGTTGACCTGCTTCACGTAGTCCTCGGGCGTGGTGGCGATGCGGCACAGGCCCACCTTGCGGACCTCCGGGAGGTCGGACGACACCACCGGCAGGCCGGACGCCAGGTACTCGCGCACCTTCAGCGGGTTGGAGTTGAGCGTCAGCTCGTTGATGACGAACGGGTTGAGCGCCACGTCGAACGCCTTGTTGTAGCCCGGCAGGTCCGCGTACGGCTTGCGCCCCAGCATGTGGATGTTGGGCACCGCGCGCAGCCGGCTGTCGTCGCAGTCCGGCGTCGTCTTGCCCACGATGACCACCGAGCCCTCGGGGTGCGCCTTCGCGCACGCGATGATGGCGTCCTGATCAATCCAGTCCGCCACCAGCCCGAAGAAGCCGATGATGGGCCTGGGCAGCTTCGCGATGTCCTCCGGAATCCTCGTCGCCGGGTCGCACGCCTTCACGAAGTGCGAGAAGTCCGTGCCGTGGCGCACCAGCACCGTGCGCGGGTTGATGCGCTTCTTGTTCTCATACAGGCGCTCCGCGGACGTGATGCACATGTCCGCGCGGCGCAACAGGCGCTCCTCCAGCTCCGCGATGTGCTTGCCGTTCGTGTCGCTGAACGCGGAGAACTCGTCCACGCAGTGGTACACGACGAAGTCCTCGCCCAGCGTGCCGGACACCGGCGCGGAAGCCGGCAGGAAGCTCCAGGAGATGGGGCGCTCGAACTTCAGCTGCTTCATCGCGCGCAGCACCTGGAGGCGCAGGAGGTGGCGGTTCGCCTGGCGCACCGTCTCCGAGCCGTAGAACGGAATCGCCAGCGGCGCGAGCACGTGCAGGTTGGGCTCCACTTCACGGATGCCCTGGGTGAACGTCTTCAGCTTCTTGATGATCCGCTGCGCGTCGTGCGCGTTCGCCTTGGGCGCCCGGTTGCCGATGCTGTTCACCCACAGCACGCGGTTGTCCCGGGAGAGGATCCGCATGATGTGGACCTTCGACAGCGGGTCCCCATCCCAGTCGTTGGAGAACACCACCAGGTCCCGGCCGCGAAGGGCCCGCTTCGACAAATCCATTTCTTCACTGCGACGCATCGTCTTCTTCTCCTGAAATCAAAACCCCGTGCTGAAAGCCCCTGGAGCGCGCCCGCATCACGCAGGCGCCCCAACCCCGTCCCCGCCCGCTCACGCCGCGTTCACGGTCCCCGCACCCGACATGCCGGACGGCAGCAGCCCCGCGTACAGGTCCAGCATCACCGGCCCCGCATCCGGGGCCATCACCTTCGCCGGGCCCGCCGCCAGCGCGTCGCGCACCGCCTGCGCCAGCGCCCGCTCGTCCCCGGCCTTGAACAACCGCGTGCCCTCCGGCCGCGCGCACACGTCGCTGGCCACGCACGGCACGCCCAGCGCCAGCGCCTCGCGCACGGACAGCGAGTCCCCGTCATGCGTCGTGGGCCGGATGAAGACGTCGCTCCGGGACAGCAGCCCCAGCGCCTTCGCGTGCTCCAATTCGCCCAGGTCCTCCAAGAGCCCCGCCACGCCCAGGTTGCGCGCGTCGCGGATGAACTCTTCAGAACGCGTGCCCGGGCCGAAGAGCGCCAGCCCCACGCCCGGATGCGTCTCCGCCACGAGCTTCAGCGCGCGGAACATCTGCATGCGCCCGTACACGGGCGACGGGTGGTGCGCCATCGCGAGCAGCGGACTGCGCCGGGCCCGCGCGGCCTCCACCTCCGGCGTCACCGGCCCCGGCTGCACCTGGGAGGCACAGAAGGCCGGATGCACCAGGACCCTCTCCTCCGGCACGCCGCACGCGACCACCGCGTCGCGCACCGCCGGGGACACCGCCACCACCCGCGCGTAGCCCGCCAGCGCCGTGCGCGCGAACACGCGCCGGGCCTGCGACTCCGCCAGGTAGTCCGGAATCAACCCGGAGTGCAGCGTGATGACCCGCGGCGAGCGCGGCCCGGGCATCGTGCCCACCAGCGCCGCCAGCACCCACGCCTTCGGGTTGTTGCCGCTGGTGTGCAGGTGGACCGTCCAGCCCGCGGAGGTGAACCCCGCGAGCCGCAGGCCGAAGGCGGCGGCGCCGTGCACCGGGAGGACGTCCGGAGCCGGCCGGCCCCCCTTCCCGATGTCGAGCACCTTCGCCTCGACCCCGCGGTCGCGCAGGAATTGATGGAGTTGACGGACGTGGATGGCCACGCCCCCGTACGGCGGCGGATAGTCCCCGACGAGCAGCACGCGCATGAACGAAGCCCCCTTGTCCATGGAACCGGTGGCTAGCGCAGGGACGCCTGCGAGGAGTGCCGGGGAACCTGGGTGAGCTTCGGCGGCGCGCGCGTGGGCAACAGGCCCATCTCGCGCTGGTACGTGGTGAGCGGGTCCGCGTCCTGGCGGATGACCCTCGCGGGCACGCCCGCGACGACCGCGCCCGCCGGCACGTCCTTCACCACCACCGCGTTGGCCCCAATCACCGCGAAGTCGCCCACGCGGATGTTGCCCAGCACCTTGGCGCCCGCGCCGATGCGCACGTAGTCGCCAATCACCGGCGCGCCCTCCAGCCCGGAGCGTCCGCCAATCGTGACCTGCTGCGAGATGAGGACGTGGCGGCCCACCTGCGCCGCCTTGTGGATGACCACGCCGATGCCGCCGTAGCCCAGCTGCGTGCCCTCCCCCAGCTGCGCGTCCTCGGGGATGTAGGAGCTGTGCAGGTAGTAGATGGCCTTGCGCAACACCGCAGGAAGCAACGGCACTCCGCGCTTCTTCAGCCCATGCGCCAGCCGGTACAACGTCATCGCGTCGAATCCCATCACGCCTCTCCTCGCCCTCACCCGAAATCCGTGACGCCCGGAAGGTAGGTACCCACGCGTGGAGAGGGAAGTGCTCCCCACGCGTCCAGTACCCGACGGTGGATCAGGCCGCCCGGCGGGGACGCAGGGACTGCAGTGCGCTCCACGGGCGAACGCCCTGCGCATACAGGCCCACCACGTACCCCACCACGAACGTCAGCCCCGCCACCGCCAGCGGCAGCACCCGCCACAGGAAGCCCGTGGGCAGGTTCACCCACGCGTCGTGCACGCCGGTGCGAAGCAGGAAGATGCTCCCGCCCGCCGCGACCGCCGCCAGCGACGCCTGTCCCAGCTCCCGCCATGGGATGACGTCCCGCAGTCCCAGCTTCCGCTCGGGCGTGGACAGAGCCCTGGGCACGCGGATGAGCAGCATGCCCTTGCCCACCATCTCCGCCAGCGCCCAGGACGCGATGCCGCCCATCATCCCGAACTGCCTCACGCCCACCCAGAGCAGCGGCACCGTCACCACTGCCTTCACCAGGTATGACGCGAAGATGGCCCGCGTCTGGCCCCGGGCCCGCAGCGTCCCGTCCATGGGCAGGATGGACAGCATCACGCCCAGCACGCTCACCCGGAAGATGGGGACCGCCGGCAGGAACTTCTGGCCGAACATGCCCCCCACGAACTCCGGCGCCGCCGCGAAGAGGAACGCCGCGAAGGGCAGGAACACGTACGCGAGCTTGCCGGCCGCCTCCCGGAAGGCCTCCACGCCCTCCTCCAGCCGGCCCTCGCGCTCCAGCTCGCCCAGGCGCACCATCAGCACCTCACTGGTGGGCGTGTAGAGCAGGTCCACCACCGGCAGCTGGAAGCAGCCCACCCGGTAGAGCGCGTACACCGCGGGGGCCACCACGCCCGCCACCGCGTACATGTGCGCGTTCTGCTGGGGGATGGCCAGGCACATGGCCGCGCCAAAGGGCGCCGCGTACACCAGCTGTTCCTTGAAGAGCTTCCAGTCCACCAGCGGACCGGTGGAGCCGCGCAGCGACACCACCCACGTGGCCACGTAGCGAAGCCCCGCGAAGCAGGCCACGGCGATCATCATCCCGTGCAGGGAGAAGCCCAACAGCGGCGGCACCACCATCACGCCCGAGCGCACCGCGTCCGACGCCAGGTACACCACCGCGGACGCCTTCGTCTTCCCCTGGCTGGTGAGCGAGATCTCCAGCGGGTAGGCGCCCAGGAAGAGCGCCGTGTAGAGCGCCAGCGCCGCGCGGTGCTCCATCAGCGCCGGGTTGTTGAAGTAGGCGGCCACGTGGCCCAGGAAGGCCCACACCAGGCCCGCGGCCACGATGCCCGCCCCCGTCACGAAGAGCAGCGCGTGCCCCAGGTAGGGCCGCTTCGCTTCCGCGCGGGGCAGGAAGTAGTAGAGGCTCTGCGCCACGCCGAAGGGCAGCACGTACGACAGCGTCGTGGCGATGAGGAACAGTTGGTAGTAGGTGCCGTACTCGTCCAGGCGCAGCACCCGGGCCAGCACGAGCGGAATGGACAGCGTCAGCCCGGCGGTGAACAACCGGGCCAACACCAACGGGCCGGCCCGCCCCAGGAACGACGGGGCCGCGGCCGGCTTGGGTGACGCACTCACTGGATCTCCTCCGGCTTCGCCGCCTCCGAGGCAAGGGCCACGTTCGGCGCCACCACGACCTGCGCACCCGTCACCGCCGCGGCAACCCGGGGGTCCTTCACGATCACCTGCGCTGTCACGTCCACGACGTCCACCGGCGTCACCTTGCCCAGCACCGTGCTCGTGATGGCCGGCGGCTGGGCGAGCACGTTGGCGCCGCTCGACTGCGAGAACACGTGGGGCCGGTGGCCCAGCACCGGATGGCTCATGCCCAGCAAGCCGAAGCAGTCGTCGAACTGGCACACCGTGAGCGACGACGAGTAGTCCCCCATCAGGCCCAGGCTGAAGTTCTCCCACATCACCTTGCGCTTGAGGGTGAACGGGTCGCCGCCCACGCGGTTGGGCAGGTCCTCCGTGGTGACGCCGGAGCGGAAGCCGTTCTGGCTGAGCACGCGGATCATCTCATCCGAGTACCAGCCATTGCAGTACGCGAAGTCCTTCACCTGGATGCCCACCTCGCGCTCGATGGTCTGCTTGGACTCCAGGATCTCCTTCTCCACCACCGCGGTGGGCTCCAGCGTCAGCACCGTGTGGCCCAGCGTGTGCGCGCCGAACTCGAAGCCGTCGCGCGCCATCTGGCGCACCTCGTCCCAGTTCATGACGTCGCCCTGCTCGGGCGTCAGGTCCGAGCCGCCGCCCAGCTGCTGCTCCAGCGCGTCGATGATGCCCGTGAGCACGCGCGTCGGGTGCTCGCCGATGAAGTCGTCCAGCGCCGCGGACGCCGTCTTCCGCCCGGAGAGGATGGGCCCCAGCAGTTCCACCGACGCGCCGGGCATGGCGGAGTAGTCCGGACGGAACCGGCGCTCCTGCACGCGGCGCAGCAAGTGGAACAGCCGGTCGTGGTTGAAGCGCTTGTCCGTGTTGATGAACGCCGTGGGCAGATAGGTGATGGCCGGCACGCCCATCTGCTTCAGCACCGGGTACGCGTACCGGTACACGTCGCGGTAGCCGTCATCGAACGTCACCACGAACTGGTCCTTCTTCGCCGCGCGCCGGCCCGCCATCACGTCCAGCGCGTCGCCCAGGCTCGCCAGCTCGAAGCCCGCGGCGTGCGCCTCTTCCATGTGGCGACGGAAGGTCTCCTGGGAGATGAGCAGACCCGGGATGGAGCGCTGAAGCTCCCCCGTGAAATCGCTCACCACGCGGTGGTAGCTCACAATGAGGATGCGCCGCCCCCCCGACTGGGAACGGCGGTACGCCGCCATCGCCTTGCGCACCCCGCTGTAGTGGAGGAATCCCGCCGCCGCCGCCTTCGCCGCCCGCCGCAACACCCTGCCTGCCATCACGCCTCCCTCGCGGTTTTCGCCGTCTGCCCGCTCCCCACTATGGAGCGAACCCCGGCGCGAGTGGTTGCATGCTGGATGCCAGGGCAGGAAGGTGGTGGAAATCCTCCGTAACCCGGGGAAACCCGGTGCCTTCAGGGGCAGACAGGGGCCGATGTGAGTCGTACCTGGGGGTACCAGGGCAGTCTGGAGCCCCCCCATGGGGAAAACCTTTCAGTCCTGCAGCGAAAGCAGCGGAAGAAGCAGGCGTAAAAACTTCTTGTCCTCGTGCGGCCGGCCCCTGGGGTTTCACTGGTGAACAGCGGGTTTTCCGGCTACGAAACGGCCCGCCGATGCCCCCTCTCCCCTCTGGATCAGCGCCCGCGATCGCCCTCCACGACGTGAGCAAGCGCTATGGGCGTCGGTGGGCGCTCGCGCGCCTCACCTACGCGCTGCCCGCTGGCCGTTCGCTGCTGCTCACCGGCCACAACGGCTCCGGGAAGACGACGCTCCTGCGCCTCGTGGCCACCGCGCTCGGGCCCACCGCGGGCCGCGTGGAGGTGCTGGGCCGGGACGCCGTGCGGGACCGCGATGCGGTGCGCCGCGACGTGGCGCTCCTGTCCCACGCCAGCTTCCTCTACGAGGACCTCACCGCGCAGCAGAACCTGATGGTGCTGGGGCGCCTGCTGGGCGTGGACGCGCCGCAGGACGTCGCGGACGCGCTGCTCAACCGGGTGGGCCTGACGCGCCGCACGGACAGCCCGGTGCGAGGCTTCAGCGCGGGCATGCGCAAGCGCCTGGCCATCGCGCGGCTCCTGATGAAGGCCCCCGCCCTGGCGCTGTTGGACGAGCCCTTTGGAGAGCTGGACCCCGCGGGCATCGGGGACATGGAGCGCGTCATCGCGGAATTGAAGGCGGCGGGGACCACGGTGGTGCTGGCCACGCACCTCATCGAACAGGGATTGAGCCTGTGCGAGGAGCGGCTGCACCTGCAGGACGGCCGGGCGGTGGCGGCATGAGCGCGCCGACCCCGAAGCGCCGTCCGGGCCTGCTGACGACGACGCTCGTCCTCCTGCGCAAGGACCTGCTCATCGAATGGCGCACCCGCGCGCGGCTCAACGCGCTGGTGTTCTTCGCCATGGCCACGCTGCTGCTCTTCTCCTTCGCGCTGGGCCCGGACACGAAGCTCCTGGAGCGCAACGCGGGCGGCTACCTGTGGCTGGCCATCCTCTTCGCCAGCGTGCTGTCCCTGGGCGAGTCCTTCCGCGTGGAGACGGAGAACGCCTGCCTGGACGGCGTGCGCCTGGCCCCCGCGGACGCGCGCGCCATCTTCCTGTCCAAGGCGCTGGGCAACGCCCTGCTGCTGTTGGCCCTGGGGATGCTGCTGGTGCCGGTGATGGTGGCCCTCTACGGCGTGCGCATCGTCACCGGGCTCGGTGACCTGGCGGGCATCCTGGTCCTGGGCAGCCTGGCGCTCAGCGCCCCGGGGACCGTGTATGCGGCCATCTCCAGCAACGCCCGGGCCCGAGATGTGCTGCTGCCTCTGCTATTGTTCCCGCTCGTCATCCCGGCCCTCCTGTCCGCTGCCAAGGGGACCACGCTCGTACTCCAGGGTGACCCGATGCAGCAGCTGGGCTCATGGCAGGGGCTGCTGCTGGGGTTCAATCTGATTTACTGGGGCGTAGGCTTCGTGCTGTTTCCCCGAGTCATCGAGGACTGAAGGATGAACAAGTTCGTCAAGTTTGGCTTGCCGGCGCTGGCGCTGGCACTGCTGGGCGCGGGCTGGTGGCTGGGCCTTGCGTGGGCGCCGCCGGACCGGGAGATGGGTGACGTGCAGCGCATCATGTACGTCCACGTGCCGCTCCAGTGGATGGCCATGATGGCCATGTTCATCAACTTCGTGGCCGCGGTGACGTACCTGATGCGTCCGTCGTGGAAGACGGACGCGATGGCGGAGGCCTCCGCGGAGGTCGGCCTGCTCTTCGGCACGCTGGGCATGATTACGGGCTCCATCTGGGGCCGCCCCACGTGGGGCGTGTACTGGTCGTGGGACCCGCGCCTGACGTCGGAGGCCATCCTGCTGGTGTCCTACACGGGCTACCTGGTGCTGCGGCGCTTCGTGGAGGACCCGGAGAAGCGCGCGGTGTGGAGCGCGGTGGTGGCCATCATCGGGGCCATCAACCTGCCCATCGTGTGGTTCTCCGTGCGGTGGTGGCGCAGCCTCCACCAGGTGCAGTCCAGCCCCAAGACGGTGGACCCGAACATGGTGCTGCCGCTGCGCGTGGCCGCGTTCGGCATGCTGGCGCTGCTCATCCTCTTCATGGTGCACCGCTACCGCATCGCGCTGGCGGATCGGAAGGCGGAGGTGGCGCTGCCGGACGCGCTGCCCACGGATGATCCCGCGGTGCGCGCGTCCCATTCCTCGAAGGTGGCCTGAACATGACCTCGCTGACGTCGCTGATGCTGCTGGCCCAGGTGGGCAGTGGCCGTCTCCAGGGTGGTTGGGGGTACGTGCAGGCGTGCTACGGCATCTCCGTGGCCGCCTTCGTGCTCTACTCGGTTTCCCTCTGGGCGCGCCGTCCCCGCGCCTCCGCTGATTCGAAGGAGTGAGCCCATGACGCCCGTCAACCGCAACCGCCTCATCGCGCTGGGAGCCCTGCTCTTCGCCGGCGCGGGCCTGGGCTTCATCGCCTTCGGCAACATCGGGGACAACCTCGTCTACTACTGGAGCCCGTCGGAGCTGGTCGCCAACGGGGACAAGGCCTACACGGCCACCATCCGCCTGGGCGGCGTGGTGCAGCCGGGCAGCATCCAGTGGAACGAGTCCCACACCACGCTGGACTTCCGCGTGGCGGACAACGCGCACGCGGACGCGACGAGCGTGCACGTGCGCTCGCTGGAGACGCCGCCGCAGATGTTCCGAGAGAAGATCGGCGTCGTGGTGGAGGGCACCTATGACAAGTCCGGCGTCTTCACGTCCAACCGGCTGATGGTGAACCACTCCAACGAGTACCGCGCGCCCAAGGAAGGCGAGTCCCCGCGCAAGTGGCAGGACACGCTGTCCGAAGGCGCCACCACCGCGGCCGCGACGCCGCCGGGGGCGCCGTGAACGGGATGCTGGGTTACGGGCTGGTCCTCGCGGGCCTGGCCTTCGCGGCGTTCGGCGCGGTCCTGGGACTGGTGGGCGGCCTGCGCCGCAACGACGCCAGCTATCCGTGGGTGCTGCGCGCGGTGTGGGGCTTCGCCGCGTGCATGATCGGCAGCAACCTGGTGATGGTGGAGGCGCTCATCCGCCACGACTTCAGCGTGAAGTACGTGGCCCAGGTGGGCAGCCGCGCCACGCCGCTCATCTACACCATCGTGTCGCTCTGGAGCGCGCTGGAGGGGTCCATCCTCTTCTGGGGCCTCATCATGGGCACGTACGTGGCGGCGTTCGCCTGGGTGCACCGCAAGGAGCACGCGCGCTACATGCAGCTGGCGCTGGGCACCATGCTGGCCGTGGGCGTCTTCTTCGCCTTCCTCATCGCGGGCCCCGCGAACCCCTGGGGCGCGGTGTCGCCGGTGCCGGCGGACGGTCCGGGCCCCAACCCGCTTTTGCAGAACCACTTCCTGATGATCATCCACCCGCCCATGCTCTACGCGGGCTACGTGGGCATGACGGTGCCTTTCGGCGTCGCCGTGGCGGGCCTCTTGCGCGGGGAGATTGGCGAGGCGTGGATGGCGCCGCTGCGGCGCTGGACGCTCATCGCGTGGATGTTCCTCACGCTGGGCATCGTGCTGGGCTCGTGGTGGGCGTACGCCGTCTTGGGCTGGGGCGGCTACTGGGCGTGGGATCCGGTGGAGAACGCGTCGTTCCTGCCGTGGCTGACGGCCACGGCGTTCATGCACTCCACCATGGTCCAGGAGCGCAAGCGGATGCTGAAGCTGTGGACGCTGAGCCTCGCGCTGGCGTCGTTCGTGCTCACCATCCTGGGCACGTTCATGACCCGCTCCGGCATCTTCAACTCGGTGCACTCGTTCACCCAGTCGGACATCGGGCCCACGTTCCTCGTCTTCATCGGCATCCTGCTGGTGGTGTGCATCGGCCTCCTGGCCACGCGCGGCCACCTCCTGGCGCCGGAGGGCCGGCTGTCGTCCATGATGTCTCGCGAGGCGAGCATCCTGGTGAACAACCTGGTCTTCGTGGCCATCACCTTCACGGTGCTGTTGGGCACGCTCTACCCGCTGGTGTCGGAGGCCGTGCGCGGCATCCGCGTGAGCGTGGGCGAGCCGTACTTCAACAAGATGGCGGTGCCGGGCGGCATCGCGGTGCTCTTCCTCATGGGCGTGGGCCCGGTGCTGCCCTGGGGCACGCCGGACAAGGCCACGCTGCGCCGGCAGTTCCTCATCCCCGCGGCGGTGGGCGTGGTCATCACGGTGGCCTGCTACGCGGCGGGGCTGCGCGGCGTGTACCCGCTGCTCACGTTCGGGCTGGCCGGCTTCGTCACCGTCATCACGCTGCGCGAGCTGGTGGTGCCGGTGCGCGTGCGCATGACGGAGCGCAAGGAGGGCTTCGTCACGGCGCTCGCCACCGCGACGGGCAAGGCGCGCCGCCGCTTCGGCGGCTACGTGGTGCACCTGGGCATCGTGCTCATCATCGTCGCCGTGGCGGCCTCCAGCGCGTACGTGAAGCACACGTCCGGCACGCTGAAGAAGGACGGCACGATGATGCTGGACGGCTACCAGCTGAAGTACGTGGGCCTGTCCAGCGGCGAGGAGCCGCACCGCACCTTCGTCGCCGCGCGCCTGGAGGTGACGGCGCCCAACGGCACGGTGAGCGAGCTGCGCCCGCGCATGAACTACTACGAGCGGAGCACGGACCCCGTGGGCACGCCCGCGGTGCGCGAGTCGCCGAAGGAGGACCTCTACATCTCCCTGATGGCCTTCAGCGAGACGACGGGCACGGCGAGCTTCAACGTCTGGGTGTTCCCGCTGGTGGGATGGATCTGGTACAGCCTGCCGCTCCTGCTCCTGGGCACGCTCATCGCCGTGTGGCCGCAGCGCCGGGCCGCGGTGCTGCGCGCGGACGCGCCGACGGTGGGGGCCTCCCCTCCCCTGGCCAGCGGTGACGCCGAGCGGGGTGCGGCATGAAGCGCTGGCGGCTTCCCCTGCTGTTCACCGTGGCGGGCGCGGCGCTGCTCGCCGTGCTCTACCAGGGCTTCGGGCGGGATCCGCACGAGGTCCCCTTCATGCTGAAGGGCACGTCCGCGCCGGACTTCACGCTCAAGCCGCTGGACGGCGGAGACCCCGTGAAGCTCGCGGACCTCCAGGGCCGCCCGGCGGTCATCAACTTCTGGGCGTCGTGGTGCGGGCCCTGCAAGTACGAGCACCCGGTGCTCGAGTGGGGTTCGCGCGAGCTGGGCGCGCAGGCCGTGTTCATGGGCGTCGTCTTCGAGGACACGGAGCCCAACGCCCGCGACTTCCTGCGCCGCATGGGCGCGAGCTTCCCGCAGCTGATGGACGAGCGCTCGCGCATGGCGGTGGACTACGGCGTCGCGGGCGTGCCGGAGACGTACTTCATCGACGCGAAGGGCATCATCCGCGGCAAGCACGTGGGTCCCATCGATCCGCAGACGCTGGCGCAGCGGGTGAAGGAGCTGACCCAGCCCCTGGCCAGCTCCACCGCGGAAGCCGCGCGTCAAAACTGAGTCACGCTGCCCGCTCGGACGGCAGGCCCCCGGGAGCAGGGAGGGACCTCCCGGGGCCGCCTCGCGGCAAGCGCGGCTTCCGTAGTAAGTCCCTGCTGTCGGCGTCGTGCGCAGGGGCTTCCCCCGGCCCCGGTCCCAGCGAGGTGGGCTTCCATGCAGTGCCCCGAGTGCGGTGAGAACGCGGCGGACGTCCGCCTGGCCTACTGCGAGAACTGCGGCGCGAAGATGCCGGCACGCCAGCTCCCGCCCCCTCGCGCGACCAGCGCGAAGAAGAGCCAGCGCCCCAGCCGCCCCGCGTCCGAGCCGGCCTATGCGTCGGAGATCATGGACGAGGAGGAGGACGACGCGCGGCAGGGCCGCGACACGCCGCCCCCGCGTGGCTCCCGCGCACAGCCTCCCCCCGAGGAGTACGAGGACGAGGAGCCGTACACGGGCCCGCGCTGGCTGAAGGACGTGCCGGGCCACTCGCAGAGCGTGCTGGGCGTGGGGCTGGTGGCGTTCTCGTTGGTGCTGTCCATCCTCCCCTTCTTCCCCAGCGTGGGCGTGCTGGGGACGCTGCTGACGCTGGTGGGCTGCGTGGCGCTCGCCGCGCGGGAGCTGCGGCGCAGTGGCGACGCGCCCGGCTGGGTGGACTCCGTGCCGCTGGCGCTGATGCGGCCGGAGGTGCCCGCCGCGTTCACGCTGCTGCTCCTGGCGCTGTCGGTGCGGCTGCTCTCCGGCTTCAACCTGCTCTTCCCCCTCTGGGCGGCGGGGACGGCGCTCATCGCCGTGGAGCAGTACCGGCGGGTCATCGCGGAGCCGGATGGCGTGGGCCGCCACTTCGAGTGGCGCTCGCTGCTGGGCTTCCCCCGGGTGCTGGCGCTGGCGGGCGTGGCGGTGTGCGTGGCGGCGCTCTACCTGCCCTGGGGCAAGGTGATGGCGGACGGCTCGCCCCTGCCGGACAACGCGCCGGTGCCCGGCAGCGTGCGCGCCGGGCCACCGGAGCTGCGCGTGATTCCCACGACGCAGGCCTCGGATGATTCGCTCTACAGCGCGGGGGGCGGCGTCGCGTCGCGCTCGGGCTGGGACCTGCCCCTGTCGGAGCTGCCGCTGCTGGTGCTCCTGTCGGTGCTGGTGCTCGCGGCGCTGCGGCCGGACGTGGAGCGCCCGGCCTTCCTGCGGTGGGCGCCGGTGGGCGCGGTGAGCGTGAGCCTGCTCTGGGCGCTCGCGGGGGTGAAGCTCGCGGTGGGGCCCCTCGCGTTCCTCGTGGGCCTGGGGGCGGTGGGCTTCCATGCCGTGCGCCAGGCGCTGGGCCGGGACGAGCCGGCCGGGTACCTGCCACCGGACGAGGACCCCTACGACCCGGACCAGGACCTGGAGACCGAGCAGGACCCGGCGTACCGGGGCTGAGGCCTTCGGAAGTGCCAAAGGGGGGCTGCCCGAGCGGCGGGCGTGCGGCCCAGGAATCCCTGTGCAATACCCGTCAGGGGGCGGTAGTTAGGGACGGCCCCCGCTGGAGCCCCCGATGAATGCCGTCCTCGTCTCGTTGACCCTCGCCCTGAGCCTTGCCACGGGGCAGTTCGCGCCGCAGCAGGCCGCGAGTGAGCCGCTCGCGCCGGAGCAGGAAGTCCGGGTGCAGCAGCTGGCGAAGAAGCTGCGCTGCGCGGTGTGCCAGGGCCTGTCGGTGGCGGACAGCCCGTCCTCCATGGCGCGCGCCCAGTTGGACAAGGTGCGCGAGCTGGTCTCCGCGGGCAAGACGGACACGGAGATCGTCGACTACTTCGTGGCGCGCTACGGCGAGTGGGTGTTGCTGGAGCCGCGCGCGGAGGGCTTCAACTGGTTCGTGTGGCTGGGACCGGTGGCGCTGGTGCTGGGCGGCCTCTTCGTCATCCTGAAACAGCGTCAGCCCTTGCCCGAGGGCGCCGCGCCCGCGGAAGCCGCGCAGGTCCCCTCCCCTTCCACACCCGCGCCGTCTCCGGACGACGCGGACCCCTACCTCCAGGCCGTGCGCCGGGAGCTGGAGCGCTAAGCCATGCAGCCCGAGCCCACCAACTGGTTGCCCGGAATCATCGTCCTGTCGGTCGCCTTCGTGCTGGCGGCCGCGTGGCTCCTCTACATGAAGATGAAGACGGGGAGCGCGCTGCCGGACACCCCGCCCAGGGCGGACGGTACGGCGGACGACCTGGCGCAGCGGGCGCAGTCGCTCATCGAGCAGCTGCGGACGCTGGAGGCGGAGAAGCACCACTTCAGCGCGGAGCACTACACGGCGGAGAAGGCGCGCCTGGAGAAGGAGGCGGCCGCCGCGCTGCGCGCGAAGGACGAGCACCAGAAGCGGCAGGCGGCGGGAGAGAGGTCACCCGCGCGCAACGTGCCGGCGCCCACGGGCTGGGCGTCGCGCAATCCGCAGCTGGTGGGCGCGATGTGGGGCGCGGGCATCGTGGTCTTCTTCGGAGGGCTGAGCTACCTGCTCGTGTCCGAGCAGAAGCCGCGCGAGGAAGGGCAGATGGGCACGGGCGCGACGCCGCCGGGCATGGCCCAGCAGCAGGCGCAGCTGCCCGAGGAGAACGACGAACTGGAGCAGGCGCGCCAGCGGCTGGCGTCGAACCCGGGCGACGTGGAGGCCGCGTCGATGCTGAGCCACGAGCTCATCCGCCAGCAGCAGTTCGACGAAGCGATGAAGGTGACGCTGAAGGGCCTGGCGGTGGATCCGTTCAACGTGGAGCTGCGGGTGCACCGGGGCGTGCTGCGCGCGACATCGCAGGGCGACCTGCAGGGCGCGGAGCAGGAGCTGACGGAGCTGGTGGACACGTGGCCGGACGCACAGGAGGCGCTCATCTTCCTGGGCAGCCTGTCGCTGCGCCGGGGCGACAAGGCAGGCGCGCTGGCGCATTTCGAACGCTTCACGGTGGAAGTGCCCAAGAACATGCAGCCCCCGCAGCTGGCCCCCGCCATCGCCCAGCTGCGCGCGGAGGTCGCGCAGCCGTAGCGCTACGGTGTGCGTCGTGAAGGGCCGGGCCTCCGGCCCGCCTCCCCACCGTCACCTCGGCCCGTGCCCCCCCGGGCGTCAATGCACCGCGGCCTTCCTCCGACGGAACCGGCGCACCTTCTCCACCAGCGCGTCGGACAGCACCCCCTTCACCGCGTTGCGCGTCTGGCGGGCCCACGCCTCGGAGCGCGTGAACCACCCGCCCGCGAAGCCCGCGCCGTGCACGCGCAGCGACACCGTCTGCCGCTGCTTCGTCACCCAGTCGGACTTGTACGTCTCCGTGCCCCGCAGGAAGTCGTACTCCGTCAGGCCCATCTCGATGGCGTCCTTGAACGTCTCGCCCACCAGCACCAGCCCCACGCTGCGGTTGCGCCACGCCGGGTCATAGCCGGACTGGAAGTACACGAACGTCTGGCCATGGAGGATGCCGTACACGGACGCCACCGCCTGGCCGCCCACCTTCATCGTGTACATCCGCAGCCGGCCCCGCTCCGCCAGCCACTGCGTCGCATCCCGGTGGAACGCCTCCACCCCAGCGCCCTTGATGCCCTGCGACCCGCCATCCGAGGACCAGCGCAGCGCGTGCAGCCGGAGGAAGTCCGTCATCGGACCGGCCAACCCACCCGGCGCGTCCGTGCGCTCGATGCGGTAGCCGTCCTGCTTCTCCAGCCACTTGCGCCGGCGCAGGTAGTTGTCCCGCCGGCCCGTGCGCTTGAGGAAGGCATCGAACGGCTCGCCCGGCACCAGCGTCTCGTAGGGGCACACGTAGCGCTCCGACACGCGCACGTCGCCAAACACCTCGCGCGCCACGCCGAGCGTCGTCGAACCCTCACGCAGGTCCGTCAAATCCAACACATCCCACTCGTCGCGAAGCCCCTGGAGCACCTGGAAGAACGCCCGGGCCACCTCCGCCTCGCGGCCCTTGCGCGCCACCACGTCCAGGTAGTCGCTGCCCACGTGCGTCTCCCCCAGGAAGCCCAGGCGCCGCACGCGCACCCCGTTCACCCAGCGGTGCTCCAGCCCCAGCGGCAGCAGGCCCACCAGCGTGCCCAGCCTGTCTCGCGCCGTCAGCACCAGCGGCCGCACGTCGGGCGCGATGCGCCGGCACCACGGATACAGCCACTCCCATGCGTTGAACGGACCGGCCGTGCTCGCGTCCAGCAGCGCGTTCCACTCCGCCCGCATCCCCGCCAGCTGAGAGGCATTGCCCACCGCCGCCACGTCCAACCGCGGCGACAACCTCGGCCCCGACGTCAACTCGTCCTCGCGGATCACCGCGTCACCCTGATGCCTTTCCCGAAGCACTTCCCCGGCACCCGGGGGCCATTGCAACCCGGGCGCCAGTTCCTGGTCCCTCACGACGCGCGCTTGCTCGGCTGGCGCTCCGTCTTCAGCACCTCCCGCACCACGTCCGCCACCTGCCCCATCACCTCCGGCGACAAGTCCTGGTGGCACGGAATCTCCAGGATGGTGCGGCGCAGCTGCGCCACCTCCGGGAACTCCGCCGGGTCGCACGCGGGATGGAAGCGCTTCCAGAAGTCGATGGCGTCGATGCCCCTCTCCCGCAGCCTCGCCAGCAGCGCCTCCTTGTCCTGCACCAGCATCGGGTAGAACAGGGGGCTGACGCCCGGAGGCAGCTGGTTGAAGAGCGGCGGAGACACGTCGCGCAGCCGGCTCAGCAGGAGGAAGTAGTTGCGGCGGCGCGCCTCGACGATGGAATCCAGGTCCTGCGCCAGCGCGATCCGCTTCGTCAACGGGCTCATGCCCAGGTCCACGTGCCGCCGGTCGAAGTGCTGCGTGCCCGTGGCCACGCGCTCGATGCTCGCGGCCTTCACCGTGCCGTGCCCCACCGAGCGCACCAGGCCGCGCAGCCCCCGGCCCACCGCCCCGCCGCGCAGCTCCAGGTTCTGCAGCAGCGCGGACACGGTGTGGCTGAAGGTGGACGCCAGCGGCGGCGCCGGCGGCTCCGGCAGGCTGTACGAGCGCTTGCCATTGACGACCAGCGCACCCCCATTGGGTACCGGAAGGGTCTTGTAGAGGCAGAAGATGCCCACGTCGCCCGTGGTGCCCAGCGGCGTCGTACCGTCGGATGACAGCAGGGACAGCGCGCAGTCCTCGATCAACGGGATGCCGTGCTCGTCCGCCAGCTTGCGCATCTCGGCCACCGGGCCCGGGAAGCCCGCGTAGTGCGTGAGGTAGAGCGCGCGCGTCTTCGGCGTGATGCGCCGGGCCACGTCCGCCAGGTCCACGTCCCAGCGGCTGCCCACGCGGTAGAAGCGCGGCGTCGCGCCCGCGTCCACCACCGCCTCCACCTCCACGCCGTGGTGGTAGGCGGGCATCAGCACCTCGCCGCCATCCAGGCGCAGCATCTTGATGGCCAGCCAGATGGCGTTGCGCGCGAAGTAGAAGTAACGCGCGTTGGAAGAGGAGAACGGCGGCAGCGCCCCCGGGCGCCGCGGAGCCACCAGCATGCCCGGCCACAACGTGGGCAGGGAGGGAACGAACAGCTTGTCAGTTGTCTTCACCGCTTCCATCGCGCCATCACCTCTTTCGCAGCCGGCACCCACCGGAACTTCGCCGCGCACAGGGCCCGGCCAAAGGCGGTGTCATTGAACACGTAGAGCCAGGTGTGCCGCCGGACCTGATCCGTCCAGTCGCGCTTCCACACCATGTCCGGCCCCAGGAAATCGAACTCGGTGAGCCCCCGCTCCAGGCAGTCCCCCAGCACCTCTTCCACCAGGAGCTGCCCCGGGCTGCACTCCTTCAGGTTCTCGTCGTAGCCGGGCTTCAAGAGGAAGTAGCGGCCGCCGTATTCCAGGCCGTACTGGAACGCCACCGCGCGCCCGTCCACGCGCAGGAAGTACAGCGCCAGCCGGTCGCGGTAGGCCGCGTCGCGCGCCAGCTCCGTGTAGAAGCCGCGCGTCTTCGCGTCCTGCGCCATGGCCGTGCCGTTGGCGCCCTTCCAGCCGCTCTGCTCCAGGAGCAGCCCCTCCTCCAGCGTGCCCTCCAGGTCCAGCCCGCCGGAGATGCGCTCGAAGGTGACCTTCCCCTTCTCCTCCAGCTTGCGGCGCCGGCGGCGGCAGTTGGCCTTGAACTTGGACGGCAGCTTCGCGAAGTACGCGTCCTTCGTCGCGGGCAGCGGCACGTACGGAGACCGCAGGGACTCCCACTCGCCCACCGGCATCCGGGCCTGCCTCGCGGCCTCCAGCAGGAGGAAGCCCGCCCCGCCGTCCGGCACGTCCGTCAGCCGCAGCACGTCCCAGCCACCCGTCGCGCGCAGGTGCGCGAGGAAGGTCCGGGCCGCGGCGTCCGGCTCCCGCGCCAGCATGTCGAAGCGGCAGGAGTGCGCGTTGGCCGCGGAGGTGAGCTGGCGCACGGGCACGCCGTACATCGACGTGCGCTCCTCCACCAGAGGCAGCGCGGCGGCGAGCGCGCCATCCGCACCGCGCAGGGTCAGCACGCGCATGCGCGCCCCGGCGGCGAAGTTGTCCAGCCACAGCCGCAGGAACTCGTGCCGGTAGAAGAGCTCGTTGGAGGTCTGCTCCACGAGCACGTTCCACTCGGCTTCCAGGGTCATGAAGGCCGCCCGGTCGTTGATCTCCACGACGCGTGGGACGGCGGCAAGGTTGATGGCTTCCATATTCGCGGGCCCCCAAGGTGGTGATGGAAGAGGTGGCCTACAACCCGCTGCGCGCCATCTTCAGCAGGCACGCGGCGACCTTGCGGCTGTCGTGTCGGATCTTGGACCCCTCCTTGAGCAGGTCCGCCTGCACCGGAATCACGCCGGAGGACAACAGCTCCCGCGCCTCCGCCGTGACCATGAAGGAGCCCTTGCGCGCATAGCGCTGGATGGACTCCTCCGTGGGCATCCGGCCGTTGACGAGCACCGCGTCCAGCACCGGCCCCACGTGGTCGATGACGGCCTGCACGTGGTCCAGGCAGTTCATGCCGTCCGTCTCACCCGGCTGGGTCATCAGGTTGGCCACCATGACCTTCAGCGCGCGCGTCTCCTTCAGCGCCTGGGCCACGCCGTCCACCAGCAGGTTGGGCAGCACGCTCGAGTACAGCGAGCCCGGCCCGATGGCGATGAGGTCCGCCGAGTAGATGGCCTCCAGCAGGCCGTCCACCGGCGGAGGCGAACGGGGGCTCAGCGACACGCGGCGCACGCGGCCCTCGGCGCGGCAGATGTTGCGCTCGCCCACCACCTCCGTGTCGTCGTGCATCTGGGCCACCAGCTGCACCGACGCGAGCGTGCTCGGCAGCACATGGCCCTTTGCGCCCAACAGCTCCCCGGACAGCCGCACCGCCTCCAGGAAGTCACCCCTCAGCTCCGCGAGCGCCGCGATGAGCAGGTTGCCCACCGCGTGGCCGGCCAGGCCCCGCGCGCCGCCGAAGCGGTACTGGAACACGTCCTTCAGCGCGCTCTTGCCGCCCGCGAGCGCCACCAGGCAGTTGCGGATGTCGCCCGGGGGCAGCGCGCCGTGCAGCCGGCGCAGGCGGCCGGAGCTGCCGCCGTCGTCGCTCATCGCCACGACCGCGGTGATGTCCACGCCGGGCTGCCCCGCCTTGGGGGCCGCGCGGCGGGCCAGCCCCTTGAGCACCATGGGCAGGCCCGTGCCGCCCCCCATCGCGACGATGCGCGTGGGACGGTTCTTCGGCGCCTGCAGCAGCTCGTTGCGCTCCACGCCCTGCTGCTTGTTGCGCGCGTCGTCCTGGCTCCACTGCTCTGAGAACGGCGCGTCCACGTCCATGCCCACCATGTTCCAACCCCCTCGCCCACCCCAATCCATGGCTCCACCCTTCGCATCCCGGCCTCCCCCCACAACCGGAGGCCGCGGACCGTCCCCGACATCCACTGACGAACTGTCCTACCGGGCCCCCCGCCCCAGCAGCACGTGCCGCACCGTGTGGAAGATGATGCCGACGTCCAGGAAGAGCGACCCGTTCTTCACGTAGTACAGGTCGAACTCCAGCTTGTTGCGCGCATCCTCCACCGAAGCGCCGTAGGGGTAGCGGATCTGCGCCCAGCCCGTGATGCCCGGCTTCACCGCCTCGCGCAGGCCGTAGAACGGAATCTGCTGCTTGAGCTGCTCCGTGAACACCGGGCGCTCCGGACGCGGCCCCACGAAGCTCATGTGGCCCAGGAGCACGTTGAACACCTGCGGAATCTCGTCGATGCGCGTCTTGCGGATGAACCGTCCCACCCGGGTGACGCGGTCGTCGTTGGAGCGCGCCCACACGGCGCCGTTCTTCTCCGCGTCGGTGCGCATGCTGCGGAACTTCCAGAGCGGATACGCCCTGCCGCCCAGGCCCACGCGGTCCTGCCGGTAGAAGACGGGGCCCTTCGAATCCAGCTTGATGGCGATGGCCACCAGCACCAGGAAGGGCGAGGCCATCAGCAGGAGCAGCGACGCCACCGCCACGTCGAACACGCGCTTGAAGGCCCGGCGAAGGGGCGACACCGTCATCTCATCCGCGAAGGCGAAGTCGCTGGCGCGCAGGAACTGCACCGGGATGCGGCGCAGCACGCGCTCGCAGAAGCCCGCCGCGTCGTACACCCGCCGCCCGTCCAGCCGGCAGCGCAAGAGCGAATCCACCCAGTTGGCGCCGCGCATGTCGTCCGCGGCCTGCACCACGTAGGAGGCGTTGAGGCGGGCCGCCATCGCGTCCAGCCGCTCCTCCACCTTGCGCGGGTCCACCAGGGCCACCACGCGGAAGGACCCCTCGCCGCCGTCTTCGATGGCGCTCGCCACCGCGCGGGCCTTGAGGCCATCCCCGACGACGAGCACCGCGTCGGGCTCACCCACCAGCGCCCGGATGGAGACGCGCACCACCAGCGTGCCGGCCAGGGCGCCCATCGCGCCGCCCAGCAGCGTCCCGGGAGGCAGCACCACCGGGAGCATGAGCGGCAGGAGCAGCATCACCCCGCCCGCCACCATCGCGGTGACGCCCGCGGCCTTGAGGAAGCGGTAGCCGCGCGTCCGGTCCTCCGCGGCGATGCGCAAATCGTAGAGGTCCAGCAGGTACAGCGTGAACTGGAACGTCACGACGAAGGCCAGGCCCAGCCCCACCAGCGTGGGCCACAGCGTGGCGAACGGAGGCTGGGTGCCCAGGGGTGCGAAGAGGGCCGCGCAGGCCGCGGCACCCGCGACACAGGCCAACGCGATCGCCGAGGACTCGGCGAGGAAGAACGTCAGTTTCTTGGCTGAAAAATAGTGGTGGAAAACGCGAAGCACGTGACTCCTCCAACCCCAACCCGCCGCCGCTCCAGGCCCCCCGCCCCTCACCCCTCATCAGGGCGAGGAGCGGGTCGGGCCGCGAAACACTTCACCTCACCGCCACACCGCTACTTCCTCACGTAGTTCTTCAGGTATGGGGTCGCGTTCACTTCCGCCCCGTTGAGGACACAGCCCACCAGCGCCGCGCCCGCCAGCTGCTCCACCGCCTGGTTCACCACCTTGGAGGGGGTGACGTTGGCGCGGATGACCATCAGCACGCCGTCCATCTGGTGGCCCAGGATGGCCGCGTCCGCGAACGGCAGCGTGGGCGGCAGGTCCACGTACACCTCGTCGAAGCCGTCGCGCACCGCCTTGAGGAACTGCTTCATGCGGGCGCTTGCCAGCACCTGGGTGCTCTCCTCCGGCGTGGCGCCGGCGGGGATGACCGCCAGCCGCGTGGCGTTGAAGCGGCGCACCACGTCGCGCACGTCGCACTCACCCGCCAGGAGCTCCGCCAGGCCCTGCTTGTTGCGCATGCCCAGCGTGGGAGCCACCTGCCCCCGGCGCAGGTCCGCGTCCACCAGCAGGATGCGGCGCTCCGGGTTCGCCCGGGCGGCGGCCAGGGCCAGGTTCACGCTCGTCACCGTCTTGCCCTCGCCGGGCATCGCGGAGGTGAGCGCCACCACCTTCATCGGGCGCTGCTCGCGCATCCGCTCCAGGCGGTAGTACAGGGTGCGGTACTGTTCGGCGGCCGCGGAAGCAGGGGCCGTGAGCGTCACCACCCGGCGGTCCACCGCGTTCGAGGAAGCCGCGCTGTCGTCCACGCGGGGGAGGAAATTACCGGCCCGCTCCATCGTCGAGTCCATCTGAGTTCTCCAATCCTTTCCGTAGAGGGTCGGCAATTAGTTCAGGGAAGTCGGTGCGGAGACGCTGTTCTTGCTCCCAGCCATCGGCATCAGGATCCGCTTCTCCGTCTTGCCTTGCATGTTCGGGACCACCGCCAGGACAGGCAGCGTCAGGCGCTCGCGGACCTCGGTGCCGTCGCGCAGGCTGTCGTCGCGCATCTCCAGGACGGTGCCGGTGAGGACCCCCAGGGCCAGGGCCGCCAGCGCGGCGATGAGCAGACCGCTCATGCGGTCCGGGCGGGCGGGCGAGGAGGGCACCCCGGCGGGCGAGATGACGTTGAACAGGCTCTTGGCGCTCTTGGCCTCCAGCTCCTGGGCGATCTCCGCCTCCACCTTGCGGCTCACCACGCTCTGGTACTTGGTGCGGGCGATTTCGTAGTCCCGGTTCATGACCGCCAGGTCCTGGGCCCAGCGCGGGGTGTTGTTCAGCCGCGCCTGGTACGCCTCGGCCTGCTTCTGGAGATCCACGATGTCCTTCTGGATGTTGGTGATGAGCGTGGCCACGCGGGTGCGCTCGTTGCGCTCGGCGACCATGCGGCCTTCCGCGTCCTTGCGCTGGGCGGCGATGTCGCTCAGCTCACGCGCCATCCGCTTCACCTCCGGGTGGTCCTCGGTCCACTGCGTCTTGGCCTGGGTGAGGGTGCGAGCCAGCCCGCTCTCCGCGGCCTCCAGCCGGCCGGCCTCGCTGTCCGCGGCGTTGCGGGCGCGGGCCAGGTCGGAGCGGCGCGCCTCGGCCATGCGCAGCTCCTCGGACTTCGTCTGCAGCTGGGCGCCAATGCGCTCCAGGCCGCGCATGTTCATCTCCAGCTGCTCGGGCAGCTCGCCCAGGTGGTCCACCTTGAACTTGGAGATCTTCGACTCCCACGCGGACACGGCCTTGCCCATGGACACCATCTCCTCGTTGAAGAGGTCGGTGGCGCGGGCCGCCTGCGCCTGGCGGATCTTCAGCGTCTCCTCGGAGAAGATGGCCGGCAGGCGGTTGGCCACCTGCGCCACCACCTGCGGGTCGCGGCCCGCGTAGGTGAGCTCGAAGGCCGTCTCACCCTCGACGCGCACGGTGATGTCCTTGCGCATCTGCTCGACCGCCGCCTCGATGCCCTTCTCCGACACCAGCTCCGGATAGAGGTTCATCTCCTCGATGGCCTTCTGCAGCACCGGCCTCGCCAGGAGCTCCTGGCGGACGGTGACGAGCCGCTGCTCGATGAGCTCGCTCACCGTGCGCTGGACCATCTCCTCGCCGGGGCGCTGCGGCTCCACGCGCACCACCACGGACGCCTCATAAATGCTCGGCCGCGTCATCACGATGGCCGCACCCAACACGAAGATTGCTGCAGCGATCGCCCCCACCAGGGCCTTGCGGCGCCACAGCGCCGAAAGCAACTGGTCCGCCGTCATCCCACGCTCCATGATCCGCTCCTCCATCCTCGTACTCTTTCGAAAGTTGCCTACCAAGCAGTCATGACCAGACGGAGGGCGAACACGTTGCGTGTCAGGTCCCCCGCCCCAGCGACATCCGCCGCGCCCACCTGGGCGATGCGGTCGAACGCGCCCTGCAGCGCGAGCTTCCGGCTCAGCCGGTACTCGACGCCACCTCCCACCGCATAGCCCTGCGACACGTTCGTGGTGTTACGCCACTCCGTGTAGTGAAGCCCGGGAGCCGTCCCGTTCCGGAAGAAGCTGGCCGCCCCAAAGGCAGACAGCTTCTGGCTGAACCGGTGCGCCCCCATCAACGACGCGTAGTCCGCCCACACCGCGCCGGAGAAACCGCTCGCGCCCACCAGGTCGTGGCCCATGGCGAAGCCGAAGTCGCTGCGCTCACCCTCGCGCATCACCTCCAGCCCCACGCGGGGCAGCCACCCGCCGCGCGACGCGTCCGGCGGCAGGTAGCGCACCGGCCCGCCCCGAAGGGTGAGCGTGGTGGGCCGCGTCAGCCGGTAGCGCAGGGCCACGGAAGCGCCATGCGCCTGGCTGTAGTCGCCGTCATACAGGAAGCCCTGGTAGCGGTAGTCCACGCCCAGGGCCAGCCGGCGCGTGGCGCGGTACCACAGCTCCAAGGACGGGGTGTGCGCGTAGCCCGCGACCCGTCCCGGCTCGATGATGCGCGTCGCTTCGAACGTGTAGTTGCCGCGCACGTCCATGCGGTCCGTGACGCGCCCCGTGAGCCCCACCTTCGTCTGCGCATAGAAGGTCGGCGCCGTGGAGCGCGCCAGGCCGTCGCGCGGCAGCGACGTGGGGTCGGTGACCCGGAACACCTTCGCGGTGGCGTCCAGCCGCAGCCGGCGGGACAGCACGTTCTTCAGGCCCACGCCCGCGCGGTGGTCGAGCGTCGTCGTTCCGGAGCCGTGCCGCGCGAGCAGGTCCGTGGCGTAGAAGGACTCGAGCGTCAGCTGCTCGTTCATCACGTCCAGCCCCAGCCGCGGGGACAGCTTCGTCATGAACTGTCCGTTGGTGCCGGTGCCGCCCAGACGGATGTCGTTGTCGAAGCGCTCCTCCGCCGCCAGGCGCAGCCGCGGCTGCAGCAGGGTGGCCGCCTGCGCGGCCGGCGCGACGACGAGACAGCCTGCAATCACTGCCCGCTTCCAATTGCCCCTCACCGCCGCCCTCCCATCCTTGCCCACGCCCGCGCCCACGTCCGCTGCTTCCCCATGTCTATCTTTGAAGCGCCCGCGCCGTCCTCGGCTCACGGGACGACGACGGTGTCACCCGGCCGCAGGATGACGCCTTCGTTCTCGGCGGAGGCGGAGACCAGGTCGCTGTAGCGCACCGGGATCTGCCCGCCCTTGCCGTCCGTGCGGATGACGACGATGCCGTCGGAGTTGGCGAAGTCCGTGAAGCCGCCGGCCAGCGCGATGGCCTGCAGGAGCGACACGCGGCCGCGCAGCGGGTAGGCGCCCGGGTGGGCCACCTCGCCCGTCACGAAGACGCGGCTGCTGTTGACCTCGCGGACGATGACCGTCACGCGCGGCTCCTGCACGTACTGCTGGAGGCCCGTCTTGAGCATCTCCGCCAGCTCCGTGGGCGTCTTGCCCGCGGCCTGCACCTCACCCACCATCGGAATGGAGATGAAGCCGTCGGGGCGCACCGGCACCGTGCGCGACAGCTCCTGGTCGCGCCAGACGCTCACGTCGAGCACGTCCTCACGCCCGATGCGGTACGGCTGATCCGAATTGTCGACCTTCAGCGCCTGCTGATGAGCACAACCCGACAGGAGGAGCATCCCCATCACCGTCCAGAACCCCGTGCGCCGCATTCCCATCTTCCGCTCTCCTTCGTTCACTGATGTCCGCGAGAGCCACCGCTCACACGCCCTGAAGGGCCGGGTGGCTCGCTTCTGGCGGTGGCTCTTAGCAGCGCGTGTGCCAGCGCCAGGGGGGAGGGAAAACCCTTGGAATGCAGTGGGTTACGGCGTGCCACATCAGGCGCACATCCGCGCATCCGGGAAAAATTCCGGTCCGGGACCGGTGTTCTCCCCTGTGCTTTCTGCCGATCGCTTCCACGGGTTGGAAGGGGATTGCCCACCCCAACCCACGCATCTTCCACGCTCCTTCGTGCTCCCTCTGGGGCGCCCGCACCGGAGGCTCGGCACAGGACTTGAAGAGGGATGGGCGTCGAACAGCGGTTGGGGTTCAGGGGTCCAATTCAGTCCAGAGGGGGACAGCGGATGGGCAAGGTGGCAGGGGCGGTGGGGGTGGTCTTCATGCTCGGAACCAGCATCGTGGGGCTGTTGGGGACCACGATGGGCGGCAGCGTCGAAGCCGGCGTGCTGGGCATGGTGGGCCTGGCCCTGTACGGCGGCAGTTCGCTGTTGGGCGGCAAGGCGACGGAGCCCGAGGGCGTCGCGAAGCAGGCATAGCGCTCACGCCAACGCGGTCTGGATCGCTGTAGGAAACACAGGGCCTTCGGGCCGGAGCGGCGAAGAGGGAAGCCAGGCTTCCTCCCGCTGCCGGCCCGCGGGCCCTTGTCATGTCGTGGGTTCGCTTCAGCTCAGTGCGAGTGGCGCCCGGCTTCCGGAGGATGGGAAGCGTTCGCCTCTGGCAGGGCTCGCGGTTCCCCACCCGTGGAACGCGGCGGCACCTCCTGCTCCGGAAGCGGTTGCTGTGCGGTGCCCTGGGCCTCCTGACGGCGCAGGCGCAGGGCCCGGCTCCACAGGGCGATGCCCGCCCACGCGCCCACGATCGCCGCCGGCACGGCCACGACATGCGGCCAGTAGAGCGCCACGCCGGCCAGGGCCAGGGGCACCACGCCCGCGCCGAAGACGACCTTGGATTCGGTGCGGCCCAGCTCACGGTGGTTGGTGACGGCGGCGCCCACGGTGTTGCCCAGGCGCACCGCGCCCGCGGCCGCGCGGCTGACGCTGCCCCGCCGTCCAGGAGCCCCCCGCTGCGCGCGAGGCAACGGAGGCGCGGCGTTCATGCGCCGGGCCCGCCCGCTGAGTACGACCTCGGTCGCATGTTCCAGGTCCTGGAGGTACATGGCCTCCATCTGCTGGGCGAAGCGGGCGTCCTCCACGGCGACGTCGATTTCGGAGTTGCCCAGCCAGCTCGCGGGGTTGAGGTTGGACGACCCGACGCGCGCCCAGGTTCCATCCGCCACGGCCGTCTTCGCGTGGAGCATGGTGCCGTTCCATTCATAGACGCGGATGCCGGCCTCCAGGAGGGGGCGGTAGCCGGCCTGGGTGAGCGGGCGCAGCGCGGGGATGTCGCTGCTGCCAGGCACGAGCAGCCGCACATCCACGCCGTCGCGCGACGCGGCCCGGAGCGCCTGCACATAGGTGGCGGTGCCCACGAAGTACGCGTCGGTGAGCCACAGCCGCTTGCGCGCGAGCGACGCGATGAGCTGATCCACGCGGAACAGGCCCGCGCTCCACGGCACGCCAGCCACCACGCGCAGGGCGACGTCGCCCATGGGCAGGGAGGCGCGGGAGGACAGGCAGCCCTCCTCGTCCAGGGGAGGGCCCACGGTGCTCCACCCCTGGGCGAAGGCGCGCACGAGGTCCGCCACCGCGGGGCCGCGAATCTCCAGGCCGGTGTCGCGCCACGGAGCCACGCCCTTCGCCGGGTCGCCCACCCACTTGTGGCTCACGCACAGGCCGGAGACGAAGCCCACCTCGCCGTCGACGGTGAGCGTCTTGCGGTGGTTGCGGCCCAGCCACGCGAGGGGCCTGTCGAACTGGAAGGGATTGAAGGAGCGCACCTCCACGCCTGCGTCGCGCAGGTCGCGCCAGTAGCGGCGGGACGCGGTGCCCTGGCAGCCCAGCCAGTCATAGAGGACGCGGACCTGCACGCCGGCGCGGGCGCGGGCGCACAGGGCCTCCGCGAAGGAGCGGCCCACCTCGTCGTCCTCGATGATGTAGTTCTCGAAGAGGATGGAGCATTGGGCCTCGCGGATGGCGCGCAGCCACGCGGGGTAGTTCTCGCGCGCGTCGCGCAGGAGGCGCACGTCGTTGGAGGGCACGAGCGGCGCGCCCGCGGCGCGGGAGAACACCTGCTCGGCGAGGTTATGCTGTCGGCCGCTGATGCCCGACGACTTCACGATGGCCACGCGGTGTCTCCTCGAAACTTCGGGGCGCACCCGAAGACCCTGGGTGAGGTGCGGTTCCAGGAGGACCACCGCAAGGGCGCGGTGTGAAGGGATTCCGGTGCGCGCCCGGCATCGGCGAGGGCCTGTCCGTCCGGCTGCCCTCCCCTCGAGTCCAGGGGCCAGGGGATGCGCTGTGAGGAGCGGGGCTGCATGAGCAACGTCTTCCTACCCTTCCCGCGCGTCTCCGCACAGGGGGACGGGCGGTGACCACCGCGCTCGCGTCAACGAGCAAGGAGGAGACGTAGGCGTGAACGAACCAGCCCCTACCCTGCCCCGACTGTCGTTCGACTTTCCGGAGGGCGCCGACTTTAGCGCCGGCGTGAACCACGAGTGGCTGATGACCAACGGCCGAGGGGGCTACGCCTCCGGCACGGTGGTGGGCTGCAACACGCGCCGCTACCACGGGCTGTTCATCCCCACGCTGGAGAAGCTGGGCCGCACGGTGCTGATGGCGAGGTTGGAGGAGGCGGCGCTGGTTGACGGAGGGCGCTACCGGCTCACGTCCGAGGAGCACGCGGACGGCGGCACGATGGAGGACGGAGCCAGGCACCTGCGCCACTTCCACCTGGAGGGGCTGATCCCCGTCTGGGAGTACGCGGTGGGCCGTGCGCGCCTGCGACGGCGCTTCGTGATGGTGCACGGCGAAGACACGGTGTTCATCGAGTGGACGCACCTGTCCGGCCCGGAGGTGACGCTGAACCTGAGGCCGTTCCCGGTGCTGCGTCCGCACGACGGACCGCTGCTGAAGGCCGTGCCCGAGCCCATCGTCACGCTGCGCGGACCATTGCTGGAGCTGCGCAATGGCGAGGACGGTCCCCGTCAGAGGATGCTGCTGTATTCGGACAGGCCCACGCCGTACGTCAGCCTGGCGGAGACGTCCCAGCCACAGCACCTGCGGATAGAGAAGGCGCGCGGCTATGACTTCACGGAGGTACAGCACTCGCCGGGCTACTTCACGGCGACGCTGAAGCCGGGAGGGGCGCTCTACTTCGGGCTCACGACGGGACCCGCGGGCCACTTGATGGAGCGCAAGCCCTCGGAGGTCTTCGAGCGGGAGTTGCTGCGGCAGCAACGTCTGCTGGAGCAGGCGCCGGTGCATGGGCGCACGGGCGTCCCAGCACGTCTGGTCCTGGCGGCGGATCAATTCATCATCGAGCCGCCAAGGCCGGCGGACGCCGTGAGGGCACGGTCAATGGGCCTGGACGCGAGGAGCGTCATCGCGGGCTACCCCTGGTTCACGGACTGGGGCCGGGACACGATGATCAGCCTGGACGGACTGACGCTGGCCACGGGGCGCTACCGCGAGGCGGCGGCCATCCTGCGCACGTTCCAGCACAACGTGCGGGACGGGCTGATTCCGAACTACTTCCCGGACGGAGCGAACGAGGGCGTCTACCACACGGCGGACGCGACGCTCTGGTTCTTCCACGCGGTGGACCGCTACCTGGAGGAGACGGGAGACGAAGCGCTGCTGCGCGACCTGTTCCCGACGCTGCAAGACATCGTGGCGCACCACATGAAGGGCACGCGCTTCAACATCGGCGTGGATCCGGCGGACGGGCTCCTGCGGCAGGGGCAGGAGGGCTACCAGCTCACCTGGATGGACGCGAAGGTGGACGGCTGGGTGGTGACGCCCCGCCGGGGCAAGGCGGTGGAGATCAACGCGCTGTGGTTCAACGCCCTGCGGCTGATGGCCGGTTGGGCGGAGCGGCTGGGGCAGGACTCGGGGCCTTACCGGGCCTCGGCGGAGCAGGCGCAGGGCAGCTTCAACCAGCGCTTCTGGAACGAAGCGGGAGGATGCCTCTACGACATCGTGGACGGAGAGGACGGCCGCGAGGACGCGCACGTGCGGCCCAACCAGGTCTTCGCCATCTCGCTGAAGCACCCGGTGCTTCAGCGCGACAAGTGGGCGAAGGTGCTGGAGGTGGTGAAGCGCGAGTTGGTGACACCGGTGGGCCTGCGCAGCCTGGCGCCAGGGAGCAAGGACTACAAACCCAGGTACGACGGCGACCTGCGAGCCCGCGACGCGGCCTACCACCAGGGCACGGTGTGGGGCTGGCTCATGGGTCACTACGTGGACGCGACGTTGAAGGTGTCCCCGGACCTGAAGGCCGCGAGGGCCCTCCTGTCTGGAATGGAGGACCACCTGTCGCACGCGTGCATTGGACAGATTTCGGAGATCTTCGACGCCACGGAGCCCTACCGCCCGCGCGGTTGCTTCGCCCAGGCCTGGAGCGTGGCGGAGGCGCTGCGGTTGTTCAGCAAGACGAACGTGGGGTGATCAACTTCCGCACCCATCTGGCGGACTTCGCGTGGCCCAGGCTCGCGGCATCCCGAAAGTGCCGCAGGGCTCGCGCCGTGGACCTGGGCACGCCATCGCCGTTCGCGAACATCAAACCCAGGTTGAACGACGCACTGGCATTGCCCTGCTCCGCCGCCAGTCGAAACCAGGCAAAGGCACGCAAGGGGTCTGGAACCAGGCCCACGCCATTGGAATAGTTGTAGCCCAGGGCCAGCTGGGCTTCCGCGTAGCCACCCTTCGCGGACATTTCATAATACGCGTTGGCTCTCTTCAGGTTCTTGCGGACACCCTTCCCCAGCTCATACGCGAGGCCGACGTTGTAGGCCGGAATCGGGTGTCCCTGCCTTGCGTGCTTCCGGTAGAGCCGGACCGCCTCCTCCTGCTGGTGGGTCTCGGTTCCGTGGAACAGGAGATACGCCAGGTTGTCCTCGGCGATGGCGAATCCCAGGGCGATGGACCGGCGATACCAGGCTTCCGCGAGCCCTTTGTTCTTTCGGACCCCTCGTCCATTGTCATAGGCGAGGCCCAGATTGAACGCCGCGATGTCGTCCCCCAGGGCGGCTGCCTTTTCCGTCCACATCCGTGAGCGCTTCGGGTCGCGCCGGACGCCATCTCCGTAGAGGAAATGGAGTCCCACGTTCGTCATGGCCTCCATCTTCCCGAGTCGCGCCGCCGCGAGGTACGCCTCGTAGAGCGCCTTGCGGTCATCAGGCCGCGTCTCTTCGATCGTCCACGCCCTGTTCATGGCCGCGTCCGCCAGGGACACGACCGGACGCGCTCTCACTTTTTCCATTCCGCCCTACACGACGTGAACCAGACAGACCTGACCCTCGCGGTCATCCCCCTGTTGTCGTGACCGCGGGACCGCCAGTCGCGGAGGCCCGTGCGCGTGGGCAGCCCCCGTCGTTCAGCAAGAGGCCCAGGCGCGCGAAACGCCGCCCTGCGCTAGGGTGCGCCGCCATGGCGAATCCGCGGTACTGGCTGATCAAGAGCGAGCCCTCCGTCTACGCGTACGCGCAGCTGGAGAAGGACGGCAGGACGGAGTGGACGGGCGTGCGCAGCTTCGAGGCGCGCAACAACATCCGGGCCATGACGCCCGGGGACCTGTGCCTCTACTACCACTCCAATGAGGATAAGGCCGTCGTCGGCGTGGCGTGCGTCCTGTCGAATCCAGGCCCCGACCCCACCGCCCCCGGCGAGGACTGGGCCTCCGTGGACGTGGGGCCCGTCGTCGCCTTCACCACGCCGGTGACGCTCGCCACCATCAAGGCCACGCCCGCGCTCAAGGACTTCCCGCTGATCACCCGCAGCCGCCTCAGCGTGACGCCCACCCCCGTCGAACACTTCGAACTCGTCCTCAAGATGGGCAAGACCAAGCTGCCCAAGACCCCGTCGCCCAAGCCGAAGGCCAGACCCAGGGCCCGCCCATGAGCGCTGCCCGCGAAGTCCGCGCCGACTTCGATCGAGCCACCATCGTCATCTATCAGGCCTACTCGGACGCCATCGCCGACGTGGCCGTGAAGCAGCAGAAGTTCGGCCCGCCGTTCTCCGTGGGCCGGATGACGTGGATCAAACCCAGCTTCCTGTGGCTCATGCACCGCTCCAACTGGGGCAAGAAGAGCAGCCAGGAGCGCACGCTCGCGGTGCGCATCAAGCGCTCCGGCTGGGAAGAGGCCCTGGCCTCCGGCGTCCTCACCGGTTACGAGCCGAAGGCCCACGGCTCGCCGGACGCGTGGCGCAAGGCCTTCGACACCGCGCCCGTCCACATCCAGTGGGACCCGGAGCGCAGCTTGCGCGGCGCGGGCCTGCCCCACGACAGCATCCAGGTGGGCCTGAGCCGCGCCGTCATCCAGCGCTTCGTGGAGGACTGGACCGTCTCCATCACCGACCTCACCCCGCTGGTCCAGAAGCTGCGCAAGCTCATGGACGACGGCCGCGCGGACCAGGCCACGCGCCACCTGCCGAAGGAGTCCGCCTACCCGGTCCCTCCGGACCTCACCCGCCGCCTGGGAATGTGACGGCCCCAAGAGAGAAGCCCGCGCACTCGACGCGAGTTGTTATGTTCCTGCAATGGCGGACATCCCCTCCCTGGAGACCCTGCGGACGCAAATCGAACGCATCGACGAGGACATCCTCGATGCCCTCCAGCGGCGCATGGCCCTGGCGGACGACGTGGCGCGCGCCAAGCTGGTGACGGCCTGGCCCTTCCGGGACCCCCAACGCGAGGACCTGCTCCTGCGCAAGCTGCGCGGCCGGGCGGCGGAGCGCGGCCTGGATCCGCATGAGGTCGAGCGCCTCTACCGCGTCATCCTCGACATGTCCGTGGCCCGGCAGCAGGCCCTGGTCACCCGGCTGGACACCACGCCCCTGCGCGTGGGCTACCTGGGCGTCGAGGGCTCCTACAGCCACCTGGCCGCCCGTCAGCGCTACGGCCACCGGCCCGGCGGCGTGCTCCTCACCGGCTTCGACTCCGCCCGCCAGGCCGTGAAGGCCCTCAAGCAGGGCGAACAGGACCTGCTGCTCCTGCCCATCGAGAACACCACCGCCGGCAGCATGAATGAGACCTACGACGTGCTCGCCGCTGGCGACGCCGTCATCACCGGCGAGGTGGTGAGCCAGGTGGACCACCGGCTGCTGGGCGTGAAGGGCGCGAAGCTGGAGGACCTGCGCGAGGTGCTCTCCCATCCGCAGGCGCTGGCGCAGTGCGAGGACTTCCTGCACACGCACGTGCCCTGGGCCCGCGCCGTGCCGGGGCCGGACACCGCCATCGCCGCCCAGATGGTCGCGGACCGCAACGACCCGACCGTGGCCGCCATCGCCAGCGAGTCCGCGGCGGGCCGCTTCGGGCTGGTGGTGCTCGCCAGCAACCTGCAGCCCGCCGGCGCGGACTTCACGCGCTTCGTGGAGGTGACGCGCCAGCCCACGCCGCTCGCGCCCGAAGTCCCGTGCAAGACGTCGCTGCTCGTCGTCCTGGAGCACCGTCCGGGCGCGCTCGGCCAGGTGCTGCAGCGGCTCACGCAGCGCGGGGTGAACCTCTCCAAGCTGGAGTCGCGCCCCATCCCCGGAGCGCCGTGGAAGTACCGCTTCTATCTGGACGTCGAGGGCCACGCCGCTTCCGCCGCGGTGACCGCCGCGCTGGAAGACCTGCGCCCGCTCACGTCGTCGCTGCGCGTGCTGGGCACGTATCCGCGCGCGGAGCCCGTCGATGGCTGACGCCGTCCCCCGCCGCATCGCCTTCCAGGGTGAGCGCGGCGCGTTCGGCGACGAGGCCACGGGCGCCTTCTTCGGCGCCACCGTGACGCCCATCCCCTGCCCCACCTTCCGCGCCGTCTTCGAGGCCGTGGCCCGGGGCGCGGTGGACGGCGGCGTGGTGCCCATGGAGAGCGCGCTCGCGGGGCCCGTGGCGGAGGTGGTGGACCTGCTCCTGGAGTTCACCCCGCGCATCTCCGGCGAGCTGCGCCTGCGCGTGCGCCACTGTCTGCTCGCGCCGCCGGGCCGCGCGCTGGAGGACCTCACGCGCGCGCTATCGCATCCGCAGGCGCTGGCGCAGTGCGGAGGCTGGCTGCGAAAGCACCACATGGAGCCCGTCCCGGAGGCCAACACCGCCGTGGCGGCGCGGCGCGTGGCGCGAGAAGCCCTGGACGGCACGGCGGCCATCGCCAGCCGGACCGCGGCGGAGCTCTACGGCCTCAGCGTGCTCGCGGAGGACATCGCGGACTCGCCGGACAACGCCACCCGCTTCCTCGCAGTGGGCCCCGCCGTGCCGCCGAACCTGGGCTCCCGGTGGAAGACGTCCGTGGTGCTCACGCTCGACAACGGCCCCGGGGCGCTCGCGGGCGTGCTCACGGCCTTCGCCGCGCACGGGGTGAACGTCGCGCGGCTGGAGTCCCGGCCCGGCGGCGTCCGCGCCTGGGACTACCGCTGGTGCCTGGACGTGGACGGCGCGGTGGACTCCGCGCCGGTGAAGGCGGCCCTGGACGAAGCCCGGAGCGCCTGTACGTCGCTCCGGGTCCTGGGCAGCTACGCGCTCAGCGACTGACGGCCTTGGCCGGCGCGGCGGCCTGCGTCCCGTCGCCGTTGCGCACGGCCTCCGTGTACGCGGTGCGGACGATCTGCGTGTAACGCTGGAGCGCGCCCAGCTGCTCCAGGCGCAGCGCCTGCGGCCCGTCGCACAGGGCCTTCTCCGGCGTCGGGTGGAAGTCCACCAGCACCATGGACGCGCCCGCGATGAGCCCCTGGCCAATCGCGTGGAAGATGTCCGGCAGCCCGTCCGGCGGGGCCTCCGCGCGGCCAATGGCGTGCGAGGGGTCCACGCACACCGGCATGCGCGTGAGGCGGCGCACCACCGGCACGTGCGCGAAGTCCACCATGTTGCGGTGCGGGTCGCCCAGGTGCGTCTTCACGCCGCGCAGGCAGAAGACGATCTTCGGGTTGCCCTCGCTCGCCACGTACTCGCACGCGTTGAGGGACTCCTCCAGCGTGATGCCCATGCCGCGCTTGAAGAGCACCGGGAAGGTGCGCTGCTGGCCAATCACCTTGAGCAGCTCGAAGTTCTGCGCGTTGCGCGTGCCCACCTGGAGCATCACGCCCGTGGGGCTGCCCGACTTCTTCAGCGCGTCGTTGATCTCATCGATGTGGCGCGGGTGCGTCACCTCCATCGCGATGACCTTGATGCCGTGCTTGCCCGCGGACTCGAAGACGTAGGGCAGGCACTTCGCGCCCAGGCCCTGGAACTCATACGGGTTGGTGCGCGGCTTGTACGCGCCCATGCGCGTGGTGGTGATGCCGCAGCGGGCGAGCGCCGCCATCATCGCGTCCACGCTCTCCGGCGAGTCCACCGCGCACAGGCCCGCGAACAGGTTCACCGAGTTGTCGTCGAAGGTGACGCCGTTGTACTCGAAGCCCGCCGTGGTGCGCTGTCCGCCGTGCCGGCCGATGATGCGGTACTTCTGCGAGACGCGGACCACCTGACGCACGCCGGGCAGCTGCTGGAACGGCTCCAGCGGCACCTGCGCGGTGGAGCCGAGCAGGTACAGCTCCGTGATGGTGGACTCGGCGCCCTGGACCACGTGGGCACGCGGGGTGACGCCCTCGTATTGCGAAGCGAGTTGGAGGACGGCGTTCACGACGGATTCGGGGGAATCCGGCTCGAGCATCACGATCATGCGAAGGGTTCTCCTGCTGAGGGGGGCCAGCTTCGGCATTCAACACCGGCGCCCCGCCCTTTCCCTCCGCATTCGTATGGAAAATGACGCGGGCCGCCTCAGGAGGAGGCGGGGCGCAGCCGGGTCGCCAGCTGGGTGTAGTGCTCCCGCTGGGTAGGGTCGCCCAGGTGCTCCCAGACGTCCGCCAGGGCCTTGGCGGCCTCCACGTAGGCGGGCGACAGTTCCAGCGCCAGTTCGAAGACCTGACGGGCCAGCCGGTAGCGGGCCTTGTCCGGCCGCCGGCCCTGGGTCAACAGCGCGTTACCCAGGTGGTAGACCTCGATGGCGGAGGCCTCCCGGTAGCCGGGGGTGGGGTTGAGCTGAACCGCCCGGTTCATCAGGAGGGAGGCGGCCTCCGGCTCGCCCAGCTCCAGCTGGCAGAGGGCGGCCTCCCGGTGGGGGTCCGCGGCGTCGGGGTCCAGTTCGATGGCGCGTTGGAAGCCCTTCAGCGCCTCCTCGGTGCGCCCCAGCTGTTTGAGGGCGAAGGCCTTCGCGGTGAGCGCGGGGAAGTGGCGCGGATCCACGGCGAGAACCTGATCGAACGACTGGAGCGCGGCCTCGTGGTTGCCAGCCATGGACCGGTGGACGCCCTCGTTGAACGCCGCCAACAGCAACGACCTGGACATCGTCTGTTCCCCATCGGGCAAGGGTTCGCTTCCGGGCCGCGCATCCCCACGCGGCCCGAAAGCGCAAGCGTGTCACCGGGGGCCCACGCCTCGCAAAGGCGGGCCCCCTTCCCGGCTGATGGGACCCATCGCGTTCCGCTGATGACGCGGGCCGCGCGCCACCCGACGCCCGTCTCCTCCGTCCGGAATTCGCCACTGTCCCCAGCGACCCCTCCTGGGCTAGGTCGCCAGGAATCCAGGGCGGACTTCCCCCCGAGGCCATCATGCTGGTGTTCGAGATCGTCATCGCGCTGCTGCTGGGCGGCGCGGGGCTGGCGGCGCTGTCCCGGCGGATGGGTACGCCCTACCCCGCGCTGGTGGCGCTCGCCGGGGCGGTGCTGGCGCTCGTGCCGGGCAGCCCGGAGCTGGTGTTGGATCCGGAGCTGGCGCTCACCTTGTTCGTCGCGCCGGTGCTGCTGGACGCGGCGTTCGACGCGTCCCCGCGCGATCTGCGCGCGAACTGGCGGCCGGTGGCGGGCCTGGCGGTGGGGGCGGTGGTGCTCACGGTCATCGCCGTCGCGGTGGCGGTGAAGTGGAGGGTGCCGGCGATGCCCTGGGCCGCGGCCATCGCGCTGGGCGCCATCGTCGCTCCCCCAGACGCGGCGGCGGCCACGGCGGTGCTCAAGGCGCTGAGGCCTCCGCACCGGCTGCTGGTCATCCTGGAAGGGGAGAGCCTGTTCAACGACGCGAGCGCCCTGCTCATCTACCGGCTCGCGCTGGGCGCCATGGCCGCGGGCGGCGTGCTGGGCTGGAGCGCGGTGCCCACGCTGCTCGTCGTCACGGCGGGCAGCGCGCTGTTGGGGGTGGTGCTGTCGCGGGTGAGCCTGCGCATCAACGCCGGCGTGGAGGACGTGTCCACGGCGGTCATCACCCAGTTCGGCAGCACGTTCGCGGTGTGGATCCTCGCGGAGCGGCTCCACCTGTCCGGCATCCTGACGACGGTGGTCTACGCGATGACCATCTCCCGGCAGGCCTCCATCGTGACGCCCGCGCGGATCCGCATCCCGTCCTACGCGGTGTGGGAGGTGGCGACGTTCGTGTTGAACGTGCTGGCCTTCGTGCTCGTGGGCTTCCAGCTGAAGACCATCGTCGCGCGCTTCGACCGGGAGCTGTGGCTGGAGTACGGCGCCATCGCCGCGGTGGTGACGGGCGCGGCCATCCTCGCGCGCTTCGCCTGGGTGATGGGGGCGGGGGCGTTCAACCGCTGGGTCCACCGCAAGTCGAAGTCCAGCCCCGTCACGCTCTCACCGGGCGCGTCCATGCTGGTGGGCTGGTGCGGGATGCGGGGCATCGTGACGCTCGCGGCGGCGCTGGCGCTGCCCACGGGACACGAGGGGACCGGCGCCTTCCCCTACCGGGACCTCATCCTCTTCACGTCCTTCTCCGTGGTGCTGGGGACGCTCGTGGTGCAGGGGATGACGCTCCGGCCCCTGATGTCGCGGCTGAAGCTGGACGACGACAACGAGGTGGACCACGAGGTGCGGCTCGCCCGGGTGGAGACGCTGCGCGCGGGGCTGGAGGCCACCCAGGAGTTCCAGGGCACGGAGATATCCGTCCTGGTCCGGCGCCGCTACGAGTTGCAGCTGCGGCGCGCGCGACAGCGCCTGGACGAGCATGCCCTCACGGCCACGGGCGGCCCCAGCTCCCCCTGGGGGCCCCCCACGGAGGACGCGCGGACGGTGCGCACCGCGATGGCCGCGAGCCGGCGGAAGCTGGCGGAGCTCCGGGCGAACGGCACCATCGGAGACGCGGCATTCCAGCAGGTGGAGCAGGAGCTGGACTGGTCGGAGCTCGACCTGCAACAGATCCTGCGAGCGGAGGCCGCGGACTAGCGTCCGGTGCCACCGGCGGCCGCGGGCACGCCCACGGTCACCACCTGCGTCGCGGACGCGCTCACGCCCTTGCCGTCCGTCGCGGTGAGGGTGACGGTGTAGCGGCCAGGCGATTGGAAGGAGTGGGTGGAGTAGCCCACCTCGGCCTGGGTGCCGTCCCCGAAGTTCCATTGGAAGCGTTGGATCCACCCGCCGGGCTCCGCCGTCCGGGTGAGCGTGCCGTCCAGGAAGACGTCGAAGGGCGCCTGGGCGCCGGAGAACGGGCCTCCGGAGATGATGGGGATGGGCCCGGTGGAGGGCCCGCCTCCACCCTCACGCGTGAGCCTGCGCACCGTGGAGGCCCCCTGCTCCACCACCAGCACGGTGCCATCCGGCAGCCGGGCGATGCCGGTGGGCAGGCTGAACGTGGCCTTGTCCGCGGCGCCATCGTTCGCACCGTGCGCGCCGGTGCCCGCGAACGTGCGCGCCCGGCCGTCCGCCACCGCGCGGATGCGCTCGTTGCCGGTGTCCGTCAGGAGCAGCTGGCCGTTGTCCCACGCCGCGCCCAGCAGCGGCATGAAGCGCGCCGCGCTGCCCACGCCGTCCGCGAAGCCCCCCGCGCCGTTGCCCACGGGCGTGGAGGTGGTGAAGGCGCCGTCGAGCGCCACGCGGCGCACGGCCCGGTTGCCGGTGTCCACCACCCAGAGCGCGCCGCCCCCCACGGCGAGGCCCGTGGGACGCTTGAAGCGCGCCTGGGCTCCGGCGCCGTCGGTGCTGCCCACGCCCCGCTTCCCGACGACGGTGGTGAGCCGCCCGTCCGGCGTCACCCGGCCCAGCCGGTGGTTGAAGGTGTCCACGACATAGAGGTCGTTCCCGGAGAAGGCCAGCGCGCTGGGCGTGGAGAAGCGCGCGGCGGTCCCCACGCCCTCCGCGTTGCCGGAGCGCCCCTCGCGGGAGCCGGCGAAGGTGCTCACCGTCCAGCGGCCGTCCCGCGCGATGCGCACGATGCGGTGGTTGCCGGTGTCCGCCACGTACAGGCTCGAGTCCGGCCCCACCGCGACAGCCTGCGGGGAGCGCAGCGCGGCGCTCGCGCCCGGGCCCTCGCCCACGCCCGCGACGCCGGTGCCCGCGAGGGTGGACACCGTCCTCGCCGCGTCGTTGGCGATCATCCGCACCACGTGGTTCCCGGTGTCGGCGACGAACACATTCCCCGAGGCGTCCACGGCCAGGCCCACGGGCCGGCGGAAGCGCGCCAGGGAGGCGGGCCCGTCCACCCGCCCCTCCTGGAAGGGCGCGCCCGCGAACAGCGCCACGCCCGCCGCCTGCCCGGTGCGGTCCACGGGCCGGCTCTTCTCCGAGCCAAACGTGTCCCCCGGGCCCGCGGGCGCGAGGCCCGCGCGCTGGAAGAGGTTGCTGGTGATGCGCTGCACCCGGGCATCCGCGTAGCCGGGAGCCGACAGGGCGCGCGACCACGCGATGCCGCCGACGGCGAAGACGAACGCGCCCGATGGCGCGGTGTACAGCCCCGCGTCGTGCCAGTTGCCCACGCCCAGGTTGCTGATGACCGGCGAGTGCCCCAGCGGCGTGAAGCCCGCGGGCGTGCGGCCATTGGTGAAGGCCCGGTCCATCTCGTAGCCCACGACGAACGGCAGCGTGTCGCCGTTGGCCAGGCCGGTCCCCTCGAAGGGCCAGGCTTCCGCGTGGGTCACCACGAACGGCTGCTCCACCACTCCCCACGAGTCCGACATCACGCCGAACAGGCCGTTCTCCGGCTCGTTGATCGGCGCGTCGCGCCAGCGCACGGTGGTGACGTTGGAGCCCGCGCGCGGGTCCTCCTTCATCGACCATTCCTTGTAACAGACCTGCCGGCGGTACGGGACGCCCGTGGCCGAGGGCTCCAGGCGGATGAGCCAGAAGCTGGTGTCGCCCGCGAGCGCCGCCAGGTTCACTCCGGAGGCCAGCGCGGCCTCCACCGCCGCGCGCGCGGGCCGGGACCAGTACTCGTCGTGTCCCACGGCGATGAACAGCTTCTGACCCCGGGCGAGCGACGGGTCTCGGTCCAGGTCCACGTTCGTCACGTAGGACAGCTCATAGCCTCGGGACTCGGCCCACTGGACGAACGAGTGCACGTAGTAGAAGTACTCGCCCGCCCCTCCTCCATCCGCGAACGGCCGGTCGAAGGAGACGATCTTCGCGTGGCCTCCGGTGAGGCCCAGCGCGTCCTCGTAGAGACTCTCACCGCCCCAGGTGTTGTAGGCCTGGAAGGTGGTGAACGGGATCTGCACCAGGGCCACGCCCTTGCGCTCGTCCGCGCGCAGCACGAAGAGGACGTAGGACTGGAGCCCGTCCTCGCGGATGAGCTTGAGCAGGTAGACGCCGCTGGGCCACGTCGCCTGGGTCTGGAGGGTGAAGGACGTGGGCCAGCGGCACTCCACCAGCCCCGTCGCGGGGTCCGGTACCGGATCCGCCTGGGGCCCGACGTTCACCGGGCCGCCGGTGGCCATCTTCCGGGACCCCAGGCCGTCGTAGTAGCCCATCCGGTACAGCTCCCACCGCACGGTGTGGTTGCCGTCGGTCCGCGCGTGGATGTCGATGGACGCCCCGTGTTGGACGCTGGTCGCGCCCGCGTAGCCTTCCAGCTGCCGGGACACCGCGGCGCGGGTGAGCCTCCACTCCGCGCTGCCCGGCTCGGCGTTCTCCCGGGCCACCAGCCCGGGCTCGCCGACCGTGGACACAAGCACCGCGACCACGACGGACATCCACATGCGCATCCCCCCGGGAGCCGTTTGGCGTGACGCGGCCCCTGTCGTCCCTCCCAACGCTCGCGGGCTCCGCTCCTTGGCCGCATGTTCGACCGGAGGGGCTCGAGCGCCGCGAGCGTCCGGAATGCGGCGGACGTCAGGTCACCCCACGCCCTGTCCCTGGCGCGCGTCCTCCTCCATGGCCGCGGGGAACCCGGTGGTGAAGTCCGGGTAGCGAGGCGTCCAGCCCAGGGCCTCCAGCTTCGCGGCGCGGATGGCGCGGTCGCCGCGCAGGGACTCATGGAGGGACGCGAAGGGCACGCGCGGCGGCATGGGGAGCCCCAGCCGCTCACACAGCCACGAGGCCGTCTCCTCCTGCGTCGCGGGCCGGCGGTCGGCCACGCAATACACCTCACCCGGGGCCCCGCGCTCGAGCACCACTCGCACCGCGCCCACCAGGTCATCCACGTGGATGCGCGAGAGCCGTCCCCCACCCGAGTCCGGGATGCGCAGCGTGCCCGCCTTCAGGCGGCCGGACGTGCCACGCCCCGGGCCGTAGATGCCCGCGATGCGCATCACGCTCGCGCCCAGGGGGAGGAAGCGGTCCTCCGCGTCCAGTCGCGCACGGGAGACGGCGGAGGTCCGATCAACGGGCGTCGCTTCATCCACGAGCCCGCGCGCGGAGCCATAGACGCCCGTGGAGGACAGGTAGACGAACCGCGAGGGACGAGCGCGCGACAGGGCCTCCGCCAACCGCGCATCCAGCCCGGCCTCCGGAGGAACGGAGTCCACGACGTGCGCGCCCTCCGCGCGTGCCAGGGCGTCCTCCATCGTCAGCACCCGGACGCCCGCGCCCTCCAGCACCGAGCGGCGGGAAGCGTCCCGGGTCGTGGCCAGGACCTCCCGGCCCGCACGGGCCTCCGCCACCGCCAGCCGCGTGAGCGTGTAACCACAGCCAAGGAGGAGGAGCGGAGCCGTCATGTCCGCCGCGATACCGGGCAACGCCCGCGGCGCGCAAGGCCCGGCCCGAAAAGCGAGCGGCCCTCCTCCCGTCATCCGGAAGAAGGGCCGTCACCTCACGGCTTCAAACGCGTGTCAGGCGCGTGACTCAGAACTCCGCGCTCGCGCGAGGGTCGATGATGCCGCACTCCTTGATCTTGTAGAGCAGCGCCTTGTAGCTGATGCGCAGCTTGCCGGCCGCGCGGCGCTTGTTCCACGCGGTGCGCTGGAGCATCGCGAGGATGGCCTCGCGCTCCGCGAGCATCGCCGCCCGCTTGCCGATGTCCTTGAGCGACAGCTCCCCGGCCGGAGGCGGCGGGGGCGGAGGCTGCGGCGCATCGAACGGGTTCGCGTAGCGCTGCGGCGCCACGGCGTTGAACGGCGAGGCCTCCACCACCGGAGCGGGCGTCAGCGACGCGCCGCGCGCGGGCATCTCCAACACCTGAACACCCCCGGGGCCCGTCACCGGGGACACGGCCGGCGGGGCCGCGAAGACGCGGGCCGCCTCGTCCACGTGGCGCGCCGGAGGCTGCATGAAGTCATCGCCACCGCCGAACGACGTGGGCAGCGACGGGGCGCTCGCCGGAGCCCGGCCACCGGCGTGGATTTCATCCAGCACCAGCGTCGGGTCCTTCAGCACGCACAGGCGGCGGACCATGTTCTCCAGCTCGCGCACGTTGCCCGGCCACTCGTAGTCGCTGAACGCGTGGAGCACCTCCGACGGCAGCTCCGACACGTTCGTCATGAAGCCCCGGCCGTACTTCTTCAGGAAGTGGTCGGTCAGCGGCACCACGTCCTCGCGGCGCTCGCGCAGGGGCGGCAGGCGGATGGCCACCACGTTGAGGCGGTAGTAGAGGTCCTCGCGGAAGTTGCCGAGCGCGATCTCCTTCTCCAGGTCGCGGTTCGTCGCCACCACCACGCGGCTGTCCACGCGGACGCTCTTCTTGCCACCGACGCGGAAGAACTCCTCGTCCTGCAGCACCTGGAGCAGCTTCGCCTGGAGGCGGATGGCCATCTCGCCAATCTCGTCCAGGAAGATGGTGCCCTGATCCGCCAGCTCGAACTTGCCCGGCTTCTCCGCCGTGGCGCCCGTGAACGCGCCGCGCTCGTGGCCGAACAGCTCGCTCTCCAGGAGCTCACCCGGCAGCGCCGCGCAGTTCACCTTGATGAAGGGCCGGCCATGGCGCTGGCTGCGCGCGTGGATCTCCCGGGCAATGACCTCCTTGCCCGTTCCGGACTCACCCAGGAGCAGCACCGGCACGTCCGTGTCCGCGATGCGCTCCACCAGCGCGCGTGCGCGGCGCATGGCCGGCGACGTGGAGATGAGCACGCGGGCCTCCGCCGCGGCCTCCGCGGGCGTCATCACCACGCGAGGCGCCGGCGCGGTCGCCTGACGCTCCGGCACGCGGGTCCCCATGGCGCGCGCGAGCACGTCCTGCAGCTCGTCATTGCCAAAGGGCTTCGCCAGATAGTCGGAGGCGCCCATCTTCAGCGCCCGCACCGCGTCGTCCGCGCCCGACAGCGCGCTCAACACGATGACCGGGGCCGTGCCACCGGTGCTCCGGTAGCGGCGCAGCACCTCCAGGCCACTCATCTCCGGCATCACCACGTCCAGCAGGACCGCGTCGAACGAGCCGCCGGAGAGCATCTCCAGCGCCTGCGTCCCACTCGACGCACAGCGCACCTGGTACCCCGAGCTGCCCAGCAGCTCGGACAGGAACGTGCGAACCGACTCCTCGTCATCCACCACCAGCACCGCGATCCGATCCATCCCCTCGCCTCCACTCGCCCTGTGCATCAAACCCTCGTGAAATGAATCAAACCGACATCAGGCGGGCTGGACCGGCTACCCGCCGAAGCTCGCGTGTCCGCCTCAAGGTCCGCAGCGCCGTGCCCAGCAGCTGCGTGGGAGCCCCCACCGTGTCCGGGAAGCTCACCGCCCCCAGCTCCAGCGCCGTGCGCACCACGCGACCGTCCAGCTGGAACCGGGCGGCCTCGAAGCGGGCCTCCACCCGGGCCAGCACCTCCGGAACCGCCTCCGCGGGCGTGCCCGGCAGCAGCATGGCGAACTGGCTGTCGCCCACCCGCGCCACCGCGTCCGCCTCACGCACCGTCTGCCCCAGCACCACCGCGCTGTAGACGAGCAGGCGCTCCGCCATGCCCTTGCCGTGCTCCTTGCGAAGCGCGCTCCACCCCGACACCTCCGCCGCCACCACCGAGAACGTCCCGCCGTAGCGCTCCGTCCGCCGCGCCTCCAACCCGATGAGGGCCAGCAGGAACGGCCGGTTGTAGAGCCCCGTCACCGGATCATGCAGCGCGAGCGCCGTGCCGGCCTCCTCCCCGGCCGCCGCTCGCTCCACCGACTGCTTCAGCCGCATCTGCGCGTGCAGCTTCATGGACAGCTCCGCGCCATCCGCCGCGCGCGGCACCACGTCCACGCACTGCCCCTTCTCCACGCAGAAGCGCCATGCGTCCCGGTCGTGTGAATCCACCAGGTACATCATGGGCACCGTGCCGCGCCCCACCTGGCGCAGGCGCCGCGCCGTCTGCACCGCCGCGAAGTCCGGCGGGTGAGCGGCCAGGAGCACCGCGTCCGGGCGGATCACCTCGAACAGGGGCACGGCCGCATCGAAGCGCGTCAGGGGCACCACCCGAAAGCCGGCCTCTCCCAGGAGCGCCCGGGTGCGCTCCAGGTCCTCCGCGCGCGGCTCCACCAGCAGCACCGTCGGCGGCTGGCCCGACCTTCCCGCTCGCTTGCGCTTCACACCCACCGCCGTGCCCTCCCTTCCAGCATTTTCTGCCCGCCACCCTTCCCACCCGCCCAGATTTACAGCCCCGTCACTTTTGCGCCCCTCCTATCCCCCCGGATTTCTTAGCAAAGGGCACTTCATTGCCCATCCTGGCCCACGGTTTTAGCAATGGGTATGCCATTCATCACCTCACGGATCCGGGCCTCCAGGGCCTCCTCGTCGACCCTGTACTTGAAGACAGGGACCCCCTCGATGAGGACCACGGGGATGTCGTAACGCCAGGCTTCGAAGAGGTCCGGGCTCTGGAGGATGTCGGTGACGTAGAGCTCGAACGGCAGCCGGGACTGCACGGCTTCGACCACGGCGAGGGCCTTCTCACAGAGGGAGCACCGGGGTTTCGAGTAGATATCGACTCGCATGCGTTGCAGGATGGGCGCTCGATGCGCGGCGTGTGTGGTGATTTTTCGACGATGCCCCTCAAGGACCTGGTCGTCCACCTCGGGAATCGCCGGGCCACCGGCACCCTGAATGTGGAGCGGGGAGACGTGCGCAAGCAGCTGCTCTTGCGCGAAGGCAACGTCATCACCGCCAGCTCCAACCAGCCGCGCGAGTACTTCGGTCAGTTCCTGATCAACCAGGGCCACCTCACGGAGGACCAGCTGGAGCGCGCGTTCGCCACGCAGGCGGAGACGCACATCCTCCTGGGGAAGATCCTCACGATGACGGGCACGGTCTCCGAGGCCACGGTGCGCACGGTGCTCTCCCACAAGTTCCGGGAGATGCTGCTGGATGCCTTCACCTGGGAGGAGGGCGGCTTCGACTTCCGTCCCACGGACGTCGCCCCGGAGCTCGAGGGCCTGGACGTCAGCGTGGACCTGCTGGACGTGCACCGCGAGGGCGAGTTCCGCGAGACGGCGTGGCAGGCCATCCGCGCGGTGTTCCCCTCCGGCCGCGTGCGCCTGGAGGTGGACGAGCGCAAGCTGACGGACCGCAAGGCCGGCAGCATGGACGAGCGCATCGTGCAGCTCGCGAAGGAGGGCCTCAGCATCGACGGCATCGCGCTGGCGCTGCACGCCACCGACTTCTTCCTCTACCAGCGGCTGTACGCGCTCTATCGCCAGGACGCGCTGCGGGTCTCCGACGAGGCGCCCCTGCCCTCGCCCGAGCCCGGCGCGAACACCGTGGTGGTGGTGGAGGAGGACGAGGACGACCTGGACTCGGGCGGCGTCATCGGCTCCGAGTCCTCCTCCGACGAGGTGCTCCAGGCGGCCCAGCTGTTCCTGGACGCGGGCAACCTGCGCGACGGCGAGGCGCTGGCCCGGCGCGCGCATGAAATCGCGCCCACCGAGCACACCGCGACGCTCTTGCGCGACGCGGAGACGCGGCTGCTCACGGAGCTGCGCAAGGCGCTGATGGAGCCGTCGCGGGTGCCCGCGCTGATGGTGACGCCCGCGCACCTGAAGACGCTGCCGCTCACGTCGCCGGAGCGCTACCTGCTGTCGCGCATCGACGGGCGGCGGGACGTGGCGGCCATCGTGCACGTGTCGCCGCTGCAGGAGCTGGAGGCCCTGAAGTTCTTCCAGGGCTTCGTGGACACGGGGCTGGTGAAGCTCACCGCGCGCCCGTTGTCCTGAGCGCGGCCTCAGTGCTTGCCGGCGGCGCCCGCGGGGGCCGTCAGCTCGACCGGCGCGGGGATGCGCTCCAGCGCCAGGCGCAAGGCCTCGCGGCCCAGGTAGGAGCCGCGGATGCGCCACTTGGGGTCGTTCACGATGAGGGCGGCCACGGCCACGCGGGGGTTGTCCTTGGGCGCGAAGCCGACGAACCACGAGTAGTCGCGGAAGGGCTCGCGGTCCGCGAGCGTGCCCGTCTTGCCCACGGCGTCCTTCACCTGGAACCCGCGCTCGCGGAAGACGCCGCGCGCGGTGCCGTGGGTGACGGTCTCCTCCAGCATGCGGGTGAGCGCGTGCGCGGCGGTGGGCGTGAGCACGGGCTCCGGCTCCGGCGAGGGCATGAAGGGATCCGGCTCCACGAGCACGGGGTCCACCCACCGGCCGTTGTTGGCGGCGACGGCGGCCAGCAGCGCGCCGTGCAGCGGGGACAGGTACACGTCGCCAAAGCCCGCGCCGGTGTTCGCGAGCGCGAAGCCGTCCTCCGGGATGTACGCGAGCGACACGTCCAGCGGCTGGGCGAAGGGGATCTCGCGGTTGAAGCGCAGGCGCGCCGCCATGCGCTTGAGCGCGTCCGCGGACAGGTGCTTGCTGGTCATCTTGGCGAAGATGACGTTGGCGCTCTTGCCCATGGCCAGCGCCAGGGAATAGCAGGCGCCGTCGCGCTCGGTGTCCTCCAGCTGGCGCTCGTTGAGGCGGCGCTTGCCGCCGTGGAAGCAGGCCTCGGTCTCGGGAGACACGCCGGCCTCCAGGAGCGCGCTGCCGGTGACGATCTTGAAGATGCTGGCGGCCGGGTACACCGCGCGGATGGGCAACCCGCGCAGCTCCGGCTTCGCCTCGGAGTGCTCCGCCAGCGCGAGCACGCGGCCGGTGGAGGGCTCCAGGACCACCGCGGCGCCGTAGGGCACCTGGTAGTTCTCCATGATCTTGGTGAGCGACGCCTGGAGGCCTGGGTCGATGGTGAGCACCTGATCCGGCGCGCTCTTGCCGCCCTTCACCACCAGCTTGTTGCCCTCCAGCTTCGCGCGGGCCACCAGGTCCTGCGCGCGGGGAAGCCCCTGGAGCTTCGAGAACGGCGGCGCCTTCTCACGCGAGGGCACCGGCATCGGAGGCACCATGCCGGGCTCCAGCGCGGACGCATCCTTCGCGGCCAGCGCCTCCGCCAGCGCGCGCGCATCCACCGGGCGCGTGTCCGTGCCCTGCACGGTGGAGGTCGCCGTGGCGGCCTCGGCCTGGGCCTGCGCGACCGCAGCGCCGCTCGTGGACGGAGCCGCGGCCGGGGCTTGCGCCGCGGTCGCACCGTTCGCGGAGGGAGCAGCACCTGGAGCCTGCGAGGCGGCCGCACCGCTCACGGACGGCTCAACGGCCGGCGCCTGCGCGATGCTCGCGGCGGCCCCGGCATCCGACGCGCCCGCCCGAGCACGATGTTCGGCCTCCACCTTCTCCACCAGCGCGCGGGCGCCCACCGGACCCGCGTCCGTTGCCAGCGCGTCCGCCGTCCGCGCGAGCGCCTGGGCATCCGACGGGGCAGCGGGTGACGGCGCGGGATTCGCGTCCGGCCCGGGCGCGGAGGCGCCCAGGAGCAGCGTGAGGGGGAACAGCGGCAGGGCGGCGAGGAGACGGTGCTTCATCATGCTTCAGGGCTCTCCTTGGGGGGCAGGGAGCAGGCCGCTGGATCCTAGTCACTGAGAGCGCGCTGTCCACGGCTTGCCTCCCTGTCTGCCGCCTTCGTCCGCGAGAAACCTGGGAAGGTGCTCGGAGGTCCAGTAGGGTCCTGTGCACCTTGGACGGACTCAAAGAGACATTGGTGATCTGGGAAGCCGAGCTGCGCCGGGCCCTGAAGAGTGGCCGGGCCATCGTGCTGCTCGGGCTCTACAGCATGTTCTCCGCGCTGGTGCTGCTCATCGTGGGCTTCGTTACCCGCGAGCTGCAATCCCAGGTGAACGCGAAGCTCGCCGAATCCGGCGCCGACGCGGAGGTCGCCACGCGCGCCGCGGAGGAGATGCACCGCGGGGTGCTCGGCTTCCTCGCCAGCAACGACCCCGCGATGATGGAGGCCCTGGCGAAGGTGCCCATCGTGGTGCTCGTCGTCTTCAAGATCACCCTCTTCTTCCTGCCCGCCTACATCGCGCTGATGGGCTTCGACCAGGTGAGCGGAGAAGTGGGACCGCGCTCCATGCGCTACCTCACCGTGCGCGCGCGCCGCTCGTCGGTGCTGCTGGGCAAGTTCCTCTCCCAGGCGACCCTGCTGGTGGGGCTGGTGCTGGTCATCGACCTGGCCATCTTCATCTACGCGCGCATCATCAACGCGGACTTCGCCTTCGCGGATCTGGTGCTCAACCTCCTGAAGTTCTGGTGCGCCACCATCGTCTTCTCGCTGGCGTACATCTCGCTCACCACGCTGTGCTCCAGCCTCTTCCGCACCCCCGCGGTGAGCCTCGTCTTCAACTTCAGCCTGCTCTTCGTCTTCTGGCTGATGGACTCCGTGGGACGCGCCGTGAGCGACGAGAGCCCGGTGCGCTTCCTGCGCTACCTGTCCCCGTCGTACTACTCGGTCAACCTGCTGCACCCGAGGCTCGCCGAGTTCGCCATCAGCGGCGCGGCCTACGCCGCCTTCGCGGCCGCCTTCCTCTTCGGCGCCTACGGCGTCCTGCGCACGAGGGACCTGTGAGCGACCTGGCCATCCAGCTGAACAACGTCTCCAAGACCTTCGGCCCCAAGGTCGCCGTCAACGCGGTGAGCTTCCAGGTCCAGAAGGGGGACGTGTTCGGCCTCATCGGCCCCAACGGCGCCGGCAAGACGACCACCTTCTCCATGATGTGCGGCTACCTCTACCCGTCCCAGGGCTCGCTCCAGGTGATGGGCGTGTCGCCCACCACGCCCGGCGCCCTCAAGGGCCGCGTGGGCGCCCTGCCCCAGGACGCGGTGCTGCCCCCGGGCTGGGAGGTGGGCGCGCTGCTCACGTACTGGGCCCGCCTGTCGGACCTCCCCCAGCCGGAGCACGAGGCCCGCGGCGCCCTGGAGAAGGTGGGCCTGATGGAGGCCTGGAAGGTCCAGACACAGGCGCTCAGCCACGGCATGGCCAAGCGCGCCGCCATGGCCCAGGCCCTGATGGGCCGCCCCCCCCTCGTGCTCCTGGATGAGCCCACCGCCGGCCTGGATCCGCGCATCGCCGCGCAGGTGCGCCAGGTCATCAAGGACATGAAGGGCACGCAGACGGTGGTCGTCTCCAGCCACAACCTCCAGGAGCTGGAGGAGCTGTGCGACGCCGCCGCCATCCTCGACAAGGGCTCGCTCGCGCAGGCCGGCACCATGTCCGAGCTCACCGGCCAGGGCGCCGAGTTCCGCGTCCAGATCGCCCGGGGCGACGTCATCATCCCCGAAATCACGTCCCTGCCCGGCGTCACCGACGCGCGCATGGAGGGCACGGACGTGCTGCGCGTGCGCTTCGACGGCCAGGCCCACAAGGCCGAGGAGGTCATCAGCCGCACCGTCGGCCACCTCCTCCAGCACCAGGTGCTCATCCTCGGGGTCAGCCGCGGCCGCCGCCTGGAGGACCGCGTCCTCCAGCTGCTGTAGGCCTGCCCCCCACGGGCGCTCACCCCGCCTTGCGCACCCAGCCCACGTAGTGGGCACCGCGGTGCTCCAGGCGGACGAGCACATTGCCCGTCGCGTCGCACCACGCGGGCAGATCCGCCTCCAGCCCCCGGTCCGTGGAGATGAGCTCCACCAGCGTCCCGGGCTGGAGGCGGCGCATGGCCTTGGCAATCTCCAGGATGGGCACCGGACAGAGGGCCCCGGACGTATCCACGCGCACACCGGCTTCCATGGCCGCGCATCCTCTCACGGTTGGGTCACGGCCCAAGCGCCTCCCCCACGCATTCCAAGAGGGAATTTTGGCGCTCCGAGCGTCGTTGTCCGACCCTTCGAGGCCTCTGGATAACGGGCGGACGCAGGCGGTCATCGCGGCTTGCGTGTCTGGAATTCCCTCTGTTAAGTACCCCGCCCTTTCCCTACCCAGACACCCGCTTGGGGCCCGGAGTCGGACCTATGGCGCAGGAGCATTCCCAACCCATGAAGCCCAATGTCATCGTGGCCCTGCTGGTGGGCCTGGTGCTCGGGTTCGTTGGCGGCCGTGCCGCCACCGGCTCGAAAACCACCCCCGGCAGCACGCCTTCCCTCGCGCAGGCCGCCAACAAGCCCGCCGCGCGCGCCGTGGACCCCACCGTCTTCAAGGTGCCCATCGACGGCGCCCCGACGAAGGGCAGCGCCAACGCGCTCGTCACCCTGGTGGAGTTCTCCGACTACCAGTGCCCGTTCTGCAGCCGCGCGCACAACACCGTCCAGCAGCTGGAGAAGGACTACGGCAGCAAGCTCCGCGTGGTGATGCGCCAGAACCCGCTGTCCTTCCACGCCCAGGCCCGCCCCGCGGCCCTCGCGGCGCTCGCCGCCGGTGAGCAGGGCAAGTACTGGGAGATGCACGACGTCCTCTTCGCCAACCAGAAGAAGCTGGATGCGGAGAGCCTGGAGGGCTACGCCAAGCAGATCGGCCTGGACCTGGCGAAGTGGAAGGCGGACATGGCGGACGCGCGCCTGGGCGCCACCATCGACAAGGAGCAGGCCCTGGCCCAGCAGCTGGGCGCCAGCGGCACGCCGGCCTTCTTCATCAACGGCCGCTTCCTCTCCGGCGCGCAGCCCATCGAGAACTTCAAGGCCCTCATCGACGAGGAGATGGGCAAGGCCGAGGCCCTGGTGAAGAGCGGCGTCGCGCCGTCGCAGGTGTACGCGCGCACCATCGAGAAGGGCCTCGAGCGCGCCCCGTCCCGCCCCCAGCAGCCGGATGCGCCCCCGGCCGCCGCGAAGAAGATCGAGATCCCCTCGGACTCCCCCGTCTTCGGCCCGGCCACCGCGAAGGTGACCATCGTCGAGTGGTCCGACTTCGAGTGCCCGTTCTGCAGCCGCGCGGTGCCGACCCTCACCAAGATCAAGGAGACCTACGGCAAGGACGTGCGCGTGGTGTTCCGCCACCAGCCGCTGCCCATGCACTCGCACGCGAAGCTCGCCGCCCAGGCCTCCATGGCCGCCCACGAGCAGGGCAAGTTCTGGGAGATGCATGACAAGCTCTTCGCCAACCAGCGCGCCCTGGAGCGCGGTGACCTGGAGAAGTACGCCCAGGAGCTGGGCCTGAACATGAGCAAGTTCAAGGCCGACCTGGAGTCCAGCAAGGTGGCCGCGAAGGTGGAGGCGGATGCCTCCGCGGGCATGGCGGTGGGCGCCAACGGCACCCCGGCCTTCTTCATCAACGGCCGCTTCCTCTCCGGCGCGCAGCCCTTCGAGGCCTTCAAGCCCCTCATCGACCAGGAGATCGCCAAGGCCGACAAGGCGCTCGCCGCCGGCACCAAGGCGGAGGACCTCTACGCCAAGCTGAACCAGGACAACGTCAACGCCGCGCCGGCCGCTCCCGCGGAGCCGGCCGAGCCGGCGGTGCAGAAGGTGGAGCTGGGCAACGCCCCGGTGCGCGGTCCGAAGAACGCGCCGGTGACCATCGTCGCCTGGTCTGACTTCGAGTGCCCCTTCTGCGGCCGCGCCGTGCCGACCATCGAGCAGGTGGAGAAGGAGTACAAGGGCAAGGTCAAGTTCGCCTTCAAGCACCAGCCCCTGCCCTTCCACCAGCACGCCAAGCTCGCCGCCCAGGCCTCCATGGCCGCGAACGAGCAGGGCAAGTTCTGGGAGATGCACGACAAGCTCTTCGCCAACCAGCGCTCGCTGGACCGCGAGAGCCTGGAGAAGTACGCCCAGGAGCTGAAGCTGGACATGAACAAGTTCAAGGCGGCCCTGGACTCCGGCAAGTTCGACAAGCAGATCGAGGCGGACATGGCGGATGGTGCCTCCAAGGGCGCCAACGGCACGCCCACCTTCTTCATCAACGGCCGCACGCTGGTGGGCGCGCAGCCCTTCGAGGCCTTCAAGCGCGTCATCGACGAGGAGCTGAAGAAGGCCGGCGTCGCGGTGGCGGCGGAAGCGAAGTAGCCCTCGCCCGTTCCTGAAACACACAAGGCCGCCGGCTCCCACGGGAACCGGCGGCCTTCGTGTTTCCAGCGCGTGCCCGGTGAGACGTCAGGACACGGCGATGGCGTCGATCTCCACCTGGGAGCCGCGCGGCAGCGCGGACACCTGCACGGTGGCGCGGGCCGGCGGCGTGCCCGGGAAGGCGCGCGCGTACACCTCGTTCACCTTGGCGAAGTCACCCAGGTTGGTGAGGAAGATGGTGCAGCGCACGACGTGGCTGAAGTCCAGGCCGCTGGCGGCGAGCACGGCCTTCAGGTTCTTCATCACCTGCTCGGCCTGCGCGACGACGTCCCCGGGGACGAGCTCCATCGTCTTCGGGTCCAGGGGAATCTGGCCGGACAGGAACGTCATCTTCCCGGCGTCCACCTGCACGGCCTGGGAGTAGGGGCCAATCGCCTTGGGGGCGTCGTCGGAGTGGATTGCCTTGCGCGCCATGCAGCACACCTCGCGTTGAGGCGGCCCTCCTGAAAGGCGGGGCCGCGGGTCCGCCGGGCGCTGTAGCACAGGCGCGGGCTAGATTCGCTCGACCGAGTAGACGCCCGTCAACCGCTCGATGGAGCGCATCAGGTCCGTCAGCTGCTTGAGGTCGGAGATGGTGACCTCGAAGGTGTTCACCGCCCGGTCATCGCCGGTGGCCCGGCAGTTGGCCTGGGAGATGTTGACGCTCTTCTTGGAGAACGTGTTGGTGATGTCCGCCAGGAGGCCCGGCCGGTCCGCCGTCAGCACGCGCAGCGTGACGGGCCGCTTGAAGTCGCCCTTCACGTCCCAGGACACGTCCACGCGCCGCTCGGGGTCCGTGGCCAGGGCCTTCTCACACCCCACCGTGTGCACCGTCACCCCCCGCCCCCGCGTGATGAACCCCGCGATGGGGTCCCCGGGAACGGGGTTGCAACAGCGCCCGAAGCGCACGAGCACGTCGTCCACGCCGCCAATCTGGACGCCGCTGCGGTTGTTGCGCCCCACCAGCCGCTTGGCCAGGTCCGTCATGCGCGACAGGCCCGGCAGCATGGAGGCGTTGCCCCCCGCGCCATGGCCCGTCCCGTTGCCGTCCGAGGCGGGACGCGGGGCCGGCTCCGCCTGCGCCAGCTTCTCCTGCGGCACCAGGCGCTGCACCAGCTGCTGCGGCGTCACCTTCCCGTAGCCGATGGCGACCAGCATGTCGTCCTCGACGCGGAAGCCCAGCTCCTCGGCGACCTTCTTCACCTCGCCGGAGCGCATCAGCTTGTTGAAGTTGAGCTGGAAGCGCTTGAACTCGCGGTCCACCAGCTCGCGGCCCAGCTGCAGGCTCTTGTCGCGCTGCTGCTGCTTGATGAAGCCGCGGATGCGCTGCTGCGCGCGGCTCGTTTTGACGAAGGTGAGCCAGTCCTTGGACGGGTGCGCCTGCGGGCTGGTGAGCACCTCCACCGTGTCGCCGTTCTTCAGCTTGTAGCGCAGCGGGACGATCTTCCCGTTCACCTTGGCGCCCACGCACCGGCCGCCCACGTCGGAATGGATGGCGTACGCGAAGTCCACCGGCGTCGCGCCGCGCGGCAGGCTGCGCACGTCGCCCTTGGGCGTGAAGACGAAGACCTCGTCGGTGAAGAGGTCCACCTTCACCGTCTCGAGGAACTCCTTGGGGTCCTTCAAGTCCTGCTGCCACTCCATCAGCTGGCGCAGCCAGGCGAACTTCTCGTCGTCCTTGGAGATGGGCGCGCGGCCTTCCTTGTAGGCCCAGTGCGCGGCGATGCCCTCCTCCGCGATCTTGTGCATCTCCGCGGTGCGGATCTGCACCTCCACGCGCTCGCTCAACGGACCAATCACCGTGGTGTGCAGGGACTGGTACATGTTGGGCTTCGGGATGGCGATGAAGTCCTTGAAGCGCCCGGGCACCGGCTTCCACATCTGGTGCACCATGCCCAGCGCCTCGTAGCAGGCGGGCACCGACGGCGCGATGATGCGGAACGCGATGATGTCGTGGATCTGATCGAAGTCGATGCCCTGCGACTTGATCTTCTTCCAGATGCTGTAGACGTGCTTGAAGCGCCCGCTGACGTCGCCCTTGAGGCCGCGCTCCTGGAGCTTGGCGCGCATCAGGTCGCAGGTGTCCTCGATGTACTTCTCGCGCTCCTTCTTGCGCTTGTTGAGCTGCTCCTCCAGCGCGAAGAACTCCTGCGGCTTCACGTAGCGGAAGGACAGGTCCTCCAGCTCCGTCTTGATCCAGGAGATGCCCAGGCGGTTGGCCAGGGGCGCGTAGATGTCCAGCGTCTCCTGTCCGATGCGGGCCTGCTTCTCCTCGGACATGTGATCCAGCGTCCGCATGTTGTGCGTGCGGTCCGCCAGCTTCACGAGGATGACGCGGATGTCCTGCGCCATCGCGATGATCATCTTGCGGAAGTTCTCCGCCTGCTTCTCCTCCTGGGAGAGCGTCGCGGACGCGGAGAACTTGGACAGCTTCGTCACGCCGTCCACCAGCTGCGCGACCTCCGGGCCGAAGAGCTCCGTGAGCTCCTCCGCGGTGGCGAGCGTGTCCTCGATGGTGTCGTGGAGCAGGCCGGTGACGATGGAGGCCTCGTCCAGCTTCAGCTCCGCCAGGATGCCCGCCACCTCCAGCGGGTGGATGAGGTAGGGCTCTCCCGACTTGCGGAGTTGTCCCTGGTGGACCTTGGCCGAGTAGACGTACGCCTTCTTGATGATGTCCAGATCGGGGTCCGGGTGGTACGACGCAACCCGCTGCAGGATGTCGTTCAGGCGAATCATCGAGGCGGTGGCAATCGTAACTGCCTCAACCAGCAGGGGCAACGTTACCCTGGAACATCGCGGACCCCGCCGGGTTCAGGGGGCCCGGGCGCCTTGGATACAGGTCCGAGGCTTTCGTTGACCGGGCGTTTCACGCCCCCCTAGATTGGCCTTCTGCCCATGTCTCAGCTTCTGCTGTCCGCGCTCCCGGTGGTCTGCCCGCATTGTGACGGCTACAACCCGCCACGCTCGGCCACCTGCGTGCTGTGCGGCCAGGCGCTGGAAGAGGCCGCTCCGGCCCCCCGCCCGGCGGCCGCGCCCCCTGCCCGCCCGGGGACGCCGCCTCCCGCCGCGAGCCCTGGCCGCCCCGCCGCCGTCGCGAGCTTCACGCGGCCGGGCGAGGTGTACGCGCCGCCCACGCCGCCGCCGCCCAGCGCGGTGCCGCCCGGGCTCAAGCCCTCCGCGCGCACCCCGCCGCCCACGGCGGCCCAGGGGCTGATGGTGGAGGCCCGCCGGGCCGTGGGGACGCCTCCGCCTCCGCGCGCGGGCTACGGGCCGGCGATTCCGCCCGCCAACACCCGGCCGCCTCCGCCCGTGCCGGACAACACGCTGCCGCCCCGGGGCGGCACGGGGGCCACGGCGCCGGTCCCTCCGGGAGCCACGCCGCCGGCCACCACGGGCGCCACGGCGCGTCCGCCGCCGGTGGCCTCGCGCTTCGGGCTGGCGGTCATCGCCGGGACGACGCGCGGCCAGCGCTACAAGCTGCCGGTGACGGGCTGTGTGGTGGGCCGCCAGCGCGGCGCCATCCTCTTCCCGGACGACGTCTTCGTGTCACCGCTGCACGCCACCTTCCTCGTGAAGGACGGCGCCCTCTTCGTGCGCGACGAGTCGAGCGCGTCGGGCGTCTACGTCACCTTCGCCGGCACGGAGCCGCTGGCGCCGCGCGCCCTCTTCAGCGCCGGCCAGCGGCTGTTCCGCTTCACCGGCCGCGTGGAGTCCCCCGCGCCCGTGGCGGGCCGGCCCACGCCGTACGGCTCGCCCGTGCCGCTGGGCCAGGCGCTCTACGGCGTGGAGGAGGTGCACATGGGAGGCCGGGCGGGCCGCGCGGTGGTGACGGCCGCGGCGCTGCTCACCATCGGGCAGGCGCACTGCGACCTGGCGTACCCGAACGACGAGGGGCTCGCTGGCCGTCATTGCGAGCTCAGCCCCACGGCGACGGGCGCGCTGCTGCGCGACCTCTCCGGCGGCCTGGGCACCTTCGTGCGCATCCCGCCCGCGACGGAGCGCCTGCTGCGTCCGGGAGACCGCGTCCGCCTGGGTCAGCACGTCATGCAGGTGGAGACGCTGGGCTGACGGGAAGAAGCCCCGGCCTCACACCAGGCCGGGCGCGCACCGGGACGGACCGCCGCTCACCAGGCGCCGCGGGCCCTCAGGGCGCCGGGGGACGCGCCACCGGGCTGCCGAGCCGGGCCTCGATGTACTCACGGGCGCGCGAATCCGGCATGTCGGTCAGGTGGCGCACCCACCAGCCGCGGGCCTCGTCCGTCATGTCGCGCTGCCAGTACAGCTCGCCCAGCTTGAGGGCCAGCTCCGCCTCCGGGTTGTACTGGAAGGCTTCCCGGTAGAGGGACGTGGCGCGGCCCAGCTCGCCGGCCATCACGTCGTGGTCCCCGTCCCGCGTCAGCTTGCGCGCCTTGTCCACGTTGCGCGAGGCGCTGGGAATCTGCCGCTGGTAGTCCGGCACGTCCGCGCCCGCGTTGATGGGCCGGGGCGCGTTCTGCGGAAGCTGGTACCCGCCATTCTCCGAGCCGCTGCCCGCACCGATGCCGAAGTAGTAGACGAAGAAGCCCACCGCTCCCAGCACCAGCACCGTGGTGAGCGCCTTGAAGAAGAGGATGATGCCCTCGCCACCACCACCGGAGGTGGGCGCGGCCACGGCGGTCCGGGTGCCCTCGGGCGCGAGCGTGGACTCCTCGGAGACCGGGGTGCGCGAGTGGGGCAGGCCCTGCACGGTGGCCTCCACCGTCACGTCGTTCCAGCCCGTGTTGTTGCGCGCCGAGTTCTGCGCGGCCTGGGAGCGGCGCGGGATGGGGGCCAGCACGTTGGAGGCCTGGGGACGGCGTCCACCGGTGTCACCGGCGGCGCCTCCGCGGCGGCGCTCCTTGTCGACGGCGAGCAGCTCCGCCTTGAAGGCCGCGGCGTTGGCCGGCCGGTCGTCCGGGTCCTTGGACAGGACGCGGAGGATGAGCCGCTCCATGCCCGGGGAGATGCGCGCGTCCGGGCGGCGCCGCGTGGGCGGGGGCGGCTCCTCGGTGAGGTGCTTGGTGGCGAAGCCCACCGCGGAGTCGGACTCGAAGGGCAGGAGGCCCGTCATCAGCTGGTAGAGGATGACGCCCACCGCGTACAGGTCCGAGCGGTGGTCCAACACCGCGCCCCGCGCCTGCTCCGGGGACATGTACTCGGGGGTGCCGCACACGAAGCCCGCGCGCGTGAGGGCCGGGCCCTCGTCCTGCGAGTCGGTGATCTTCGCGATGCCGAAGTCCAGCACCTTCACGAAGTCCGGCTCGTTGCGGCGCTGCTCCACCATGATGTTCTCGGGCTTGAGGTCCCGGTGGATGACGCCCGCGCCGTGCGCGTCCGACAGCGCGCTGAGGATCTGCAGGGCGATGCGCACCACGCGCGCCTCGCCCAGCGGCCACTCGCGGCTGAGAATTTGATGCAGGTCCTGCCCGGCCACGTACTCCATCGCGATGAAGAGCGCGCCGTCGTCGGCCTGGCCGAAGTCCAGCACGCTGATGGAGTTGGGGTGGTTGAGGCGGCTGGCCGCCTTGGCCTCGCGCTGGAAGCGCGCGACGGTGCGCTCGTCCGACAAGAGCGTGTGGCGCAGCACCTTCAGCACCACCACCTTGTCCAGCGCGAGCTGGCGGGCCCGGTACACCTTGCCCATTCCGCCCTCGCCGATGAGGGCCTCCACCCGGTACTTGGCGGCAATCGTCTTGCCCACATATTCGTCGCCGCCGTCCGCCGAGCGCAGGAGCGTCGCGCCGCAGGCGGGGCAGTAGCGGGAGGAGTCTTCGGCGTCAGCGCCGCAGGAAGGGCAGTACACGTCAGCGTCCAGTCAGTGGGGCCGGGACTTCACCATGCCGCTCGGGTGGGGAGCAAGCCGTGCGCTGTCGGTCCCCCAAGGCGGCGCGGGCCTGCTAGAAGGGAGCCTCGCATGGACGCCGTGGACTATTGCCCCCGCTGTGACACCGAGAATTCCCGGGATGCCACCGTCTGCCGCGCCTGCGGCTCGGCGCTGCGCTCCGGGACCATGGTGATGGCCGTGGCGCACATCTCGTCGCGCCCGCAGGTATCCATCCGCGTGGTGCGCGCGGACGGCGGCCCGGAATCACTGGTGCGCATGCAGCGCGACACCCTCACCTGCGGCCAGCAGGCGGACATCGCGCTCACCGACGACCCGTTCATCATGCCCGTGCAGGCGCGCTTCTTCTTCTCCGGCGCGCGGCTGGCCGTGGAGGACGTGGGCGGCGCCAACGGCGTCTTCGTGCGCCTGCGCAATGAGCGCGAGCTGCCCGCCGGCGGAGAGCTGCGCCTGGGCCGTCAGCGCCTGGTGCTGGAGCCCATCCCCGCCGCGGCGCTCGGGCCCGGCGGCACGCAGGTGTGGGGCTCGCCGGATCCCGGCTACCGGCTGCGCCTCATCCAGCAGTTGGAGGGCGGCCTGCGCGGCGCGGCCTTCCCGCTCAAGGACGGCGACAACCTGCTGGGGCGCGAGCAGGGCGACATCGCCTTCCCCACGGACGGCTTCGTGTCCGGGCGGCACGCGCTGCTGCAGGTGCGGGGGGACCGCCTGATGGTGCGCGACGTGGGCTCGTCCAACGGCACCTTCATCCGGCTCGCGGGGCCGACCTTCGTCGACAACGGCGATCACTTCCTCATCGGCCGTCAGCTGCTGCGGGTGGAGATCCAGCCCGCGGCGGCCTGAAGCGGCTTCGCCTCTCGGGCGAGGCATGGACCGCACGGGCATGGAAGCGCCGTGCGGCCCGGTGAAGCCACGGCCTCAGCCGTAGGACTTCTCCTTCTTCTCCTGCTCCTCCTTGCAGCGGATGCAGAGCGTCGTCACCGGACGCGCATCCAGGCGCTTGGGGGAGATGTCCTCCTCGCAGCGCTCGCAGATGCCGAACGTGCCCTCCTCCACGCGCTTGAGCGCGCTGTCGATCTTCTGCAGGAGGAACTTCTCGCGGTCCCGCAGGCGGAAGACCATGGACTGGGTGTACTCGGAGGCTGCCTGGTCGATTTCATCAGGCAGGTCATCCGTGTCGAAGGATGACTCCTCCACCAGGGTCTTCTTCGCGCTTTCGAGCAGGCTCGCTTTGCTGTCCTCGAGCATCTTCTTGTAACGCTTGAGATCTTTCTGGTTCAAAGCCGGCGGCTCCGTTGGGACGGGTAGAGGGGGCCTGCCCCCGAAAAAAAGGGCCCGAAAGCTTTATTCATACAGCTGCCAGTGTCAAGCTGACCTGCTTCAAAACGTGGGTGCACGAGGAGCGCCTTGAGCGAGAACACGAAGTTCGATCGGGAATTCTTGCGCTCGGCGCTCTCCCTGGCCGCCAAGAGCGAGGTCGACCACTTCCTCTATATCTGCGACACGCCCATTCCTCCGGAGGACCTCCGGGGCAGGCCCGCGCGCAAGAAGCTGGTCTACGCGGTGACGCTGGACAAGCTGGCGCAGGACCTCCTGCACAAGAAGGTCCGCGCGCTCGTCATCCCCGCATACGACTACTCGCGCACGGAGCGGGTGAAGGTGGCGCTCGTCTCCGCGCTGTCCCAGGGCGCGTTCAAGGAAGGCGACCTCGTGCTCTGCATGACGGGCAAGGTGGGGCGCGCGCCGGACACGCTGATGCAGATGCGCATCGGCGGGTCGCTGGACGACCGGCTGGCCATCGAGGGCGTGAAGCTGGGCGAGGAGTTCAACTCGCAGGTGGTGGACGCGCTCATCCAGCTGGCGCTGCAGATTGGCCAGGAGGGCTTCGAGGGCCACCCCATCGGGACCATCATCACGATTGGCGACCACACGAGCGTGCTGGAGAAGAGCCGGCAGCTCACCATCAACCCGTTCCAGGGCCTGTCGGAGTCCGAGCGCAACGTGCTCGACCCGAAGATCCGCGACGCCATCAAGAACTTCTCCGTGCTGGACGGCGCGTTCGTCATCCGCGAGGACGGCGTGGTGCTGGCCGCGGGCCGCTACCTGTCCGCCAACGACGACACGGTGAAGATTCCCCTGGGCCTGGGCGCGCGCCACGCGGCCTCCGCGGGCATCACGTCCTCCACCCACTGCATCGCGCTCACGGTGAGCCAGACGTCCGGGGCGGTGCGGCTCTTCAAGGGCGGCAACATCGTGCTGGAGCTGCACCAGACGGCGCGGCGGACCTGAAGCGCCCTGCCTACTTCACGTGCTCGGGCGCCGCGGTGGGCTGGTGCTCCTCGCGGTAGATGTCCGCCAGGGCGTGCGCCTTCTCCACCTCGTCACGCGCCGCATCCAGCGCCATCACTCGGTCGAAGCGCTCCACCTGTTCGCGCAGTCCCTCCGTGACGATGCCGCCGGCGGCGATGCGCGCGGAGGCGCTCTCCCGCTCGATGCGAAGGTCGGCCACGCGCTCGCCCAGCTCGCCGGCCGCGCCGAGCAGCAGCTCCGCGTCCTGCTCCGCGCGCCGCAGCGACTCGCGCGTGGACTCCAGCAGGCGTTCGGTCTGCACGCGGTCGCGCTCCAGCACGCCCACGCCCTTCGCGTCCCCCCGGTCGTGCGCCGTCTGGCACCGTCCGGCGATGTCGCCCAGGCGGGCCGTGTAGCGCGTCACGGCGCGGGAGAGCTCGCCCTTGAGGGCCAGCAGCGTGGCGGCGGACTTGCGCACCTCGGCCGCCTGGCGCTCCAGGTCCTCGATGAGCCGGTCGAACGTGGCCAGGGGGTCCACGGGCGCCGGAGGTGCCTTCTTGCGTTTGAGGAAGCCGAACATGGCGCGTGCCTGGAAGCCTACCCGAACGGGCGGCACAGCAGGCGTACGCGTTCCAACGCCTCGCCCACCGGACGCCCGCCGCCGGACAGCACGGCCAGGTAGCGCGCGGGCGTGAGTCCGTAGACGGACAGCAGGTGCTGCAGGAGCACCACGCTCTCCGTCGCGCGCCGGTCCGCGGAGGCGAGCGACGCGGCCTCGCCTACGGCCTCCAGGATGTCCGTCACGCGCGCCACCAGGTCCGCGCCGGGTTTCTCCGGCACGGTGGGCGCCGAAGGCATGGGAGGAAAGAGCGCGTCGAAGGACGCCTCCACGGCCACGCCCGTTCCGGGAGCACGGCCCGCCGCCACCGCCTCCAGCGCGTCCAGGTGCGGGGCCAGGGCCTCCAGCGCCTCCAGCGAGGCCGGCACGTCGCGCGGCAAGAGCGTGCGCCAGGGCGTGTCGAACTCCGTGCGCGCCCAGCGGATCTCCTCGTCGGAGAGCGGGTGGTAGAAGGCGCGGCCTCCGGCGGCGCGCTGCTCCAGCACCAGGGACTTGAGGTCCGGGTTCTCCTCGCCCAGCGAGATAAAGCTCAGCGCGATGTCCAGGGCCCCCATGGGCGCGCGGGTGCGGCGGATGAGGTCCAGGTCCACGCGGTCCTCTCCGTCGGTGATCAGCACCACCGTAGCGCGAGCGAGGTACGGGTCGCGCCCCTGCGCGGCGCGGATGGAGTCGAACGCGGACAGGAGGGCGAGCGAGATGTCCGTCTGCCCCTCCGCGGGCGAGTCCCGGAAGAGCTTCTCAATCTGCCGGGTCGCCTCCGCGGCGGTGTCCACGCGCGCCAGCTCCGTGGGCACGTCGTTGAAGAAGCTGAAGTAGAGCGGATCGAAGTTCTCTCCGCGCCGCGCCTTCACGCGCAGGTTGTTCAGCTCCGCGATGATGAGCGCGTCGCGGAAGCGCGCCCGCGCGCCGTGCATGGAGCCGGAGGCATCGCAGACATAGACGCGCACGGCGGTGCGCTTCACCTTGCGGGGCTTGGGGGGCGGCGCATCGTCCAGGTACGTGCGCACGAGCTGCCGGTGCCCCGCCAGGTCCTGGAGGATGCGCCGCGGATCCGAGATGACGAAGTGGTGGACCTCGTCGAGGCTCCCCGTCGTGGCGAAGGTCATCGTCTGCGTCGGATAGGGCACCTGGCGCGGCACGGCCCGCACGGCGGCGGCGTCCTTCTCGACGATCTCCTCCGACAGCGCGTCCTCCACGTCGAAGTAGCGCGCGCACCCCGCCGCCAGGTCGAACGTGGCCAGCTGCTCCGGCTTCAGGGAGAACGCCAGGTCCGCGAGCTGCTCGTCCGGCGCGTCCTCGGGCTCACGGCCGGATTCCGCCTCGGCATCCGCCTCTCCCAGCCACTCGAGCCGCGCGCCCGCCTCCGCCTCCTCCACCATCCGCGTCAGCCGGGGCTCCGGCGGAAGCAGCGGCGCCAGCGCCTTCCGCGCCGCCGAGGCCAGCTCCGCGTCCCCCGCTTCGATGGCGCGCTCGTAGAGGCCCTGCAAGGTCCGGTAGGCGCCCCGGGGGTCCTTGTGCGCGGTCTCCCGCACGCCGCGCACCAGCGCCTCCAGGGAGCGCGTGGGTGGCACCTCGCGCACCCGCTCGCGCGCCTCCGCCACGTCGTTGCGCAGCGCCATGCTCCGCTCGCGGTCCGCGTCCGTCGTGCCCAGGCGCAGCAGCATCTCGTGGGCCAGGTCCAGGTCGCGCCGCTTCTGCACCAGGTCGATGACGTTGTCCCGAGCCCGGGCGGCCAGCAGCTCCGCGATGGCCAGGCGCGCGTTCGCCGGCGGCCGCTCCCGCGTCGTCGCCGGGCGTTCGAAGATCTCGAACGGCGCGTCGTTGCCGCCCTGCGCATCCAGCGGACGGCTGAAGAGGTCCGCCACCTTCACCGCGCGGGCCAGCCGCACGAAGCCGCGGTCCAGCGCGGTCAGGGCCCCCGGCGGAACCTCGCCGGAGCGGTGCGCCTTCTCCACGAGGCGCAGGCACTCCTCGTACTCCGCCAGGGCCTGGTTCGCGCGCGCCGCGAGCCCCTGCGCGAGCGCCCCCGCCCTGCCCCGCTGGGTGCCCAACGCGAGCAGCAGCCGGGCATCCGCGGCGGTGTGGACGCCCACGCGATCCAACTCACGGTCGAGCGCCACGAGCACCGGCAGGGCCAGGTCCTCCGGCCCCTTCAGCTTGCGGCCGAAGGGCCAGGACCACGCACCGCCGCGGGCCGCCGCGGGCTGGCGGAGCGCATCCAGGCGCTGCCGCAGGGGAGTGAGCTGACGCGCCAGCACGTCTCAGCGCCGCCTTCCGTGCAGGACCCCGGCCCTCACTGCGCGGTCCGCCGCTCCAGCACCTGCCGGCTGAAGCGTCCGAAGTCCTCGTCGATGCCGCGGAGCTGGGTGGACAGCCTGCGCGCGCTCTCGCCCAGCTCGCCCGGGAGCGCCTCCAGCATGCCCAGCGTGGACTTGAGCCGCACCAGCTCACCCTCCTTGAGCGCGAGCTGTGGGAAGCGGCTGCGCACCAGCCGTTCGAAGGTGCGCTCCGCGTCGGCGCGTCCGTTGAGCGCCTCGGGCGCGGGCAGCGCGGTCAGGAGCTGCGTCAGCCAGCTGCGCAGGTACTTGATGCGCGACTGGAGGAAGGACAGCTCCGCCTCGGCCACCGCCGCGCGCACCGTGTCGGAGAGGAACGAGGACGCGGCCGGGGGACGCGCCGCCATCAATTGTCCGTCCAGGCCCACGAGCGCGTTCAGCTCGCCGTCGGGGGCCTGCGCGGACAGCTCGCCCCGGTAGTAGGTGTACGCGTCGCCATTGAGCACGGCGCCAGGGGCCGGAGGCGGGCTGGCCACCTCACGCGACAGCACGCGAGCATGCTCCCGGAGGCGGTTCTCCAGCAGGTCCCGGCACTCGGCGAGCACCGGCTCCGCCGTCACGCCCTCGCGCCGCAGGTTCTCGGCCACCGCCTGCACCGCGCGGCCGTACTGCTCGATGCGCTCGAACGGGGTCGCCCCCAGCACCTCGCGCGCGTACGCCAGGCTCAGCGGCCGGAGCAGCTCCTGCTTCAACCCCGCCTGCGAGGGGTCCAAGGCCGTCAGCGCGTTCTCCAGTTGGGTGAGGCGCCGCGAGTCCGCGGCCAGCGCGTCCAGCGGATCCTTGCGGCCCCGAGGGGCCTGCGCGGGGAACGCCGCGGAGACCCGGCGCCGAAGCGCGGCCACCACCCGGCGGCGCGTCTCGCGGTCCGCGCCGCGCAGCCGCTCCTGGAGCGAGGGCACCGCCTCGCCGAGCATCGCCGCCAGCGAGCCCATCACGCCCAGCTCCTCCTCCAGGTTCTCCGCGAGGCCGACGAGCCACTCCATCTTCACGCTGTCCTCGAACGCGAGCCCCTCCGCCGCGGACGCGCTCATCTCCAGCGCCTGCTCCAGGAAGCGCGCGGCCGCCTCGCACAGCGCGGGGTAGCCCTGCTTCAGCTCCGGCACGGCCCGGCTCAGCTCCAGGACGTCGCGGATGGCGATGAGCAGCGCCACGCCACCACGCCCCTCCCCCTGCCCCGCCGCCATGCCGCGCGACAGCCGCTGCTCCAGGGCGGCCACCAGCGCGCGCGCCGCCACCAGCAGCGGCGCCCGGTTCTGTCCGTGGCGCGGTCCTGGCACCAGCTTGCCCAGCACGGCGCGCGCGGTGGTGGACACCAGGCCCGCCTGCCAGTTGCGGCTCAGGCCCTCCGCGGCGTTCACGTCATCCGCGGCCGCGAGCGCCGTCGCCTCGCGCTCCACGCCGCCGCCCAGCTCCTGGCGCACCTTGCCCAGCACCTCGTCGAAGGTGCGCTGCTCCAGCCGGACGATCTCCAGCTGCGCCCGCTCGCGCGGGTCCACCGCCGTCTTGAGCAGCGCGTCCACCTCCGCGGAGGGCGGGCCGCCCAGCAGGAAGAACCAGCGCAGCGCGTCCAGGTCCTCCACCGCCGCCTCGAGCGGCCGGTCCGGACGACGGTAGATCTGATCGCGCACCACCGCCGCCTTCAGCGTCCAGAGCGCCTTCACCACCGAGCGCTGGGAGAAGTACTTCGTGGGCACGTAGTCCGGCAGCTTCGACACCTGCGCCACGAGCGCGCGCTCCAGCGCGTCCGTGAGCATCTCCACGCCCTCCAGCACGGGGCCGGGCACCTTCACCTGGGCCACCGCGTCCTGGAGCACGTCCAACTGCTGGAGCGTCAGCGTGGCGCGCAGGTCCGGCCGCGTCCCGTGCACGAAGCGGTGCAGCATGGCGGCCCGGCTCTCCCGCCGGGCGAAGGCCTTGGGCACGAAGCTGATGAAGCTCAACCGGTCCGCGAACGCCAGGAGCAGCTCCGGCGAGCGCGCGAGCACCTCCGTGAGGTACCGGTTGCTCGTCATCACCACGCACTCGGTGCGGCCGGCCGTCACCTTGCGGCCGTGCTTCAGCTCCCGCTCGTACATCACGTTGAGGATGGAGCGCAGCAGCATGTCCCGGCCGTCGAAGACCTCGTCCAGGAACGCGTGCACCGCGCCCAGCATGCCCTCGTCGGTGAGGTACTCGGTGCGCCCCGTCTCCGTGAGGACCTTGAAGTCCACCGGCCCGATGAGGTCCGTCTGCAGCGTCGTCTCCGCGATCTGCTTGGAGAACAGGGACGGCAGCCCGGAGACCTCGTCGGTGATGCGCCCCAGGACGGCGCTGGCGACCGCGCTCTTCGCCGTCCCGGGCGGCCCCACCACCAGCACGTGCTCGCGGCAGAGCAGCGCCAGCTCAATCTGCGTGAACAGCGATTCCCGCTCCAGGTACGTCTCTCTCAGCTCCCCGAAGAAGCGGCGAAAGGACTGGGCGGCCTGCAGGTTGGGAGGAGGCGAAGTCACGAAAGGGCCAGAGGAGGATGCGGGGAAGGCCGCATGCTATCCGCGCCCCTCCCCCTATTTGAAGTGCACCGCACAGGCCCCGTCGGGGCAGTTGCGACCCGCGATGCGGAAGCGGTAGCGGGCCACGACCCCATACACCGCATCCGCCAGCTGCCGCAGCCCCGGGACGTAGTAGACGTAGAGCAGCCGCCCCAACGGCCGCCGGCCCAGCGCGCGGACAATGGCCTCCGCGCCCTCCAGGACCCGGCCATCCGCCTGGATGAGCTGCATGGCTTTCTCGCAGCGCTCGAAGCTCACCCCCGGGAAGGCGTCCAGGACGCCCTCGTCGCGGAACGACAAGAGCCGCGTCCCCTGCCCGCCCACCAGCTTGCGCATCTCCCGCGCGGCGCCGCTGCACACGCGGCAGTGGCTGTCGTAGAGGACCACGTCATGTCCCGGCGGCGTCGTGTGGAGCGTCGTCATGGGTCACCTTCCCCCTGGCCACAGTATGTCAACGCGGCTTGAGCATCTCATGCAGTTGTCCGTGCACGCTGCGCCAGATGTCGTGCTGCCGTTCAATAGGATCCATCAGCGCGAGCCCCACCGACGTCGCCGGAGAGCTGCCCTGGAAGGCGGAATACTGTCGGATGCGCGTGCCTCCGCCGCCGTCGTCGTCGAAGACGAACTGGTTGGTGCCGCGCAGCGGATGCCCGTCCAGGGTGGTGATGTGGACGACGTGCTCCGTCTCGTTGAGCTTCACCGTGATGGGCGCCCACACCGGCGGCGGCCCCTGCTCCTCCAGGAACAGCCGGGCGCCATCCGTGAGGACGCTCGCCGCCGGCCGCAGCGAGATGCCCGCCGCGCCGAAGAGCAGCTCCGGATTGCGGATGAAGGCCTCGAAGGCGTCCTTCGCGGACACGCCGGGAATGGTGCTGGTGTAGTCGGTGAGCGCCGTGGGAGCGCCCGCGATGGGCGGGCTCGGCTCCAGGTGCGCCAGCTGGGTGCGCGCGTAGGCGTCCATCGCCGGCCCCTTGTCCAGCGTCACGCTGAAGGCGGCGGCCTGGGTCTGCTCCAGGAGCCGCGCTCCCTGCTTCACCTGCTCCATCAGGGAACCCGTGGGCTTCGGCGGGAACGCGCCCCCCACGCCGAAGTCGAAGCCGTTGCCCTCCCGCGCCCGGGGCGCCACCTGCGGCGCCCGCGTGGGACTCGGGGCCGGCGCACCGGTCCCCCGAAACACCTCCACGGAGTTGGCCGGCGCGGCCGACGTCCGTGAAGGCGCCTCCATGCGCGGGGCCAGGGGAACGGAGACGCCCTCGGGGGCGGCGAGGTCGGGCAGCAGGCCGGACAACAGGGAGTCGATGCGGGACATGGCGGGACACCTTCGGGGTGGACTGCGAGGAACCCCTCCGCCCGTTGCAGTGCGCCTGCCGCTCGCGCCCGCGTGAATTCGCGGGGTTGCTGCCGCCCCTCATCCCGCGTCCGGCACACCCGTCCACCGGCGCGGAGAAAATGAAGAAGGCCGGCGCCCCTCGTCGGAGCACCGGCCCTCGGGACTTCAGCCCCCGCCGCGCGGCGGGAGGCTCACGGCCTTACGACTGGCGGAACTCGGCGTCCACCACGTCGTCCTTCGCGGACGGCTGGGCGCTGGAGCCCGGAGCCGCGGAGGGCTCGGCGCCCGGAGGAGGCGTGGCGCCCGGCGCGCCGCCGGTGGCCCGGTACATCTCCTCGGCCGCCTTGTAGCTGGCCTGCTGGAGCTTCTCGAGGGCCGCCTTGATGGCGTCCTTGTCCTGCCCCTCGCGCACGCGGTTCAGCTCCGCGACGCCGTCCTCGATGGACTTCGCCACCTCGGGGGTGAGCTTGTCCTTGTTCTCCTTGACCATCTTCTCCGCGGCGTAGGCCTGGCTCTCCGCCTGGTTCTTCACCTCGACCAGCTCGCGGCGGGCCTTGTCGGCGGCCTCGTTGCTGCGCGCGTCGTCCACCATCTTGCTGACCTCGTCCTTCGACAGGCCGGACGAGTGGCTGATGGTGACCTTCTGCTCCTTGCCCGTCGCCTTGTCCTTCGCGCTGACGTTGAGGATGCCGTTCGCGTCGATGTCGAACGTCACCTCGATCTGCGGCACGCCGCGCGGCGCCGGGGGCATGCCCGTCAGGTGGAAGCGGCCGAGGCTGCGGTTGTCGCCCGCCATCTCGCGCTCACCCTGCAGCACGTGGATCTCCACCTGCGTCTGGCCATCCGCCGCCGTGGAGAAGGTCTCCGACTTGCGCGTGGGGATGGTGGTGTTGCGCTCGATGAGCTTCGTCATCACGCCGCCGAGCGTCTCCACGCCCAGCGACAGCGGCGTCACGTCCAGCAGGAGGATGTCCTTCACCTCGCCGGAGAGCACGCCCGCCTGCACCGCGGCGCCCACCGCCACGACCTCGTCCGGGTTCACGGAGCGGTTGGGCTCCTTGCCGAACAGCTTCTTCACCGCCTCCTGCACCATGGGGATGCGCGTGGTGCCGCCCACCAGCACGACCTCGTTGAGGTCCTTGGGGTCCAGCCCCGCGTCCTTCAGGCACTTGCGGCACGGCTCCAGCGAACGCTCCACCAGCGGGCCAATCATCTGCTCGAACTTGGCGCGCGTGAGCTTCACGTTCAGGTGCTTCGGACCGGAGGCATCCGCCGTGAGGAACGGCAGGTTGATCTCCGTCTGCGTCGCGCTGGACAGCTCGATCTTGGCCTTCTCCGCCGCCTCCTTCAGGCGCTGGATGACCATCTTGTCCTTGCTGACGTCGAGCCCGGTGTCCTTCTTGAACTCGCTGATCAGCCAGTTCATGATCTCCAGGTCGATGTTGTCGCCGCCCAGGTGCGTGTCGCCGTTGGTCGCGAGCACGTCCACGACGCTCTCGCCCACCTCCAGGATGGACACGTCGAAGGTGCCGCCGCCGAAGTCATAGACGGCGATCTTCTCATCCTTCTTCTTGTCCATGCCGTACGCGAGCGCGGCCGCGGTGGGCTCGTTCACGATGCGGCGGACGTTCAGGCCGGCGATCTCACCGGCGTCCTTGGTGGCCTGGCGCTGGGCGTCGTTGAAGTACGCCGGGACGGTGATGACCGCCTCCGTCACCTTCTCACCCAGGTAGTTCTCCGCGGCGCGCTTGAGCTTCAGGAGCACCTGGGCGCTGATCTCCGGCGCGCTGTACTGCTTGCCCGCGATCTCCACGCGCGCGTCGCCGTTGGGACCCTTCACGACCTTGTACGGGACGAGCTTCGCCTCCTCGGACGTCTCCTCGGCGCGGCGGCCCATGAAGCGCTTCACCGAGTAGACGGTCTGCTCCGGGTTGGTGATGGCCTGGCGCTTCGCCACCTGACCGACCAGGCGCTCTCCGTCCTTCGTGAACGCGACCACCGAAGGCGTGGTGGGGGCTCCCTCTTCGTTGACGATGACCTTGGGCTCGCGACCCTCCATGATCGCCACCACGCTGTTCGTGGTGCCCAGGTCGATTCCGATAATCTTGCCCACGGTTCCCATCCTCTGGAAATTACTGCGTTTTTCCTACGAAATCCCGATGTATGCCCAACGTAACCACCCCCCCCGGCGTGTCAAACGCGAGGACGGGTTTCCCCGTAGGCCCGGGCACCCACCGCAAAGGTGATGACGCCTGCTGCGTAGCGCAGTGCGCAGCCCCAGCCGTCCGCCCGTCACCCAAACGCCATCCGCGCGCCACGGGTGCGTAACGCGCTCTACACCGCCGTCACCCCGCGGTAGCAACCGGGCGGGCATTTTGGACACCAGCTGACCGTTCAACCCCTCGGAATCACTTCTGACCGCCCGCCTGACACCGCGCGTCAGGGGTTGGCGAGAAAACTGCACAGGGAAACCGCGCCATCGCTGTCATACCGCTCCCCGCCCCTTTGGAGTCGTCCATGCTGGTTCAGCCCCTGCGTTCCACGGACTTCCGCCGCTCCCCGTCGGCGCTCCCGTCCGCCGAGCCGAAGGTCGCGGTGCTGCTGAACGCGAACGCCCGCAAGGTGGACGCCCGGGTGGTCAAGCTGCTGTCGCACGTGGTGCCGGAGGAGGACCTGTTCCTGTCGCGCTCGCCGCTGGACGCGCGGCGCATCGCGCAGACGGTGCTGGAGCGGGGCTACCCCACCGTCTTCACGGGCGGCGGCGACGGCACCTTCATGGGCTTCGTCAACGAGGTGCTGCAGCAGGTGGGCCCGCGCGGGAAGTTCGCCGGCCAGGCCGCGCCGCGCTTCGGCATCCTCAAGCTGGGCACGGGCAACGGCATCGCGGCGTTCGTCAACGCGTCCAGCACCCGGGGCGACGGCATCCTCAACGACGTGGTGCGCGCCCGCGCGGCGGAAGTCCCAGGCGTGCGCACCATGGACCTGGTGCAGGTGGACGGCCAGCGCGCACCCTTCGCGGGCCTGGGCGTGGATGGCAAGGTGCTCAACGACTACATCTCCGTGAAGGAGTCGCTGGGCAAGGGCATGTTCAAGCGGGTCATGTCCGGCGGTGGCGGCTACTTCTCCGCGGTGGCCTTCAAGACGGTGCCGCACTACCTCACCAGCTCCGTGCTGGTGGAGTGCGAAGTGGTCAACGGCCCGTCGGAGGCGTACCGCCTGGGCGCGGAGGGCCAGACCGTGGGCGGGCCGCTCGCGCCGGGCGCGGTGCTCTTCCGGGGCAAGCTGATGATGGCCGCCGCGGGCACCATGCCCTTCTACGGCTACGGCTTCCGCATGTTCCCCCACGCGAATGATCGCCGGGGCTTCCTGCAGCTGCGCCTGGGCCAGGTGTCGCCCACGCAGGTGCTGGCCAACCTGCCCCGCCTCTGGAATGGCCGCTGGGCGCCGGAAGGCCTCCACGACTTCCACGCCCGCGAGGTCACCATCCGCTTCGCGCGCCCCATGCCCTTCCAGGTCGGCGGCGACGCGGCCGGCTACCGCGAGCAGGTCACGCTGTCCGTGGCGCCCGAGTCCATCGAGCTGCTCGACTTCAACGGCGTGCAGTAGCCCCGGCGGTTGAAGGGCCCGGAAGTCTTCCGGGTCCTCCCGCACGCTTCACAAAGCAGCCTCTGCCCGGCTTCGGAGACTCAGCCGCGGTCGCGCGACGCCGGCGGCTTCTCACCCGGCTCCTTGCGGCGGCCCACGGCGAACGCGTAGCTGACGCCCGGCCGCTGGTTGTTCTCGCGGTGCAGGGCCAGCTCCTCGCGCAAGCCAACGCTCTCCGGCGCGTCACCTTCCGGCAGGTGCGATTCCAGGTCCTTGTAGAACGCGTCCAGCTCCGTGTCGTGCAGCGACTCCACGGACTCGGGCTCGAAGCCGGCGCCCTCCAGCGCCTGGAGCAGCTCGCGCGGCAGGAGCAACGGCGCGCCCAGGCGCTTCTCCCAGAAGTCCAGCACGGCCTTGGGCGTGAAGCGGCCCACGCGCGCCGGGAAGGTGAAGCCCACGCGGCCGCGCTTGCCCAACAGCGGGCGGAACACGCGCAGCGCCACGTCCAGCGGGTACTGCACGCGCCCCGGCACGAGGATGCCGTGGAAGGGCCCATCCAGCATTCCCAGCGCGTCCGGCGCCACGCGGCGCACCTCGATGCGGTCCGACAGGCCCTGGGCGCGCACCCGCTCGCGGACGGGGGACACCAGCGCTTCGTCCACGTCCACGGCCACCACGGAGCACTTGAGCTCCTGGGCCAGCAGCATGGCGGCGCCGCCGTCGGGGCCACAGCCGAGCACCAGCACGCGGGAGCCCGGCTCGAGCTGGGCCACCTTGGCGAAGCGGCGCGTGGCGTCGTCGGATCCGAACGCGCGCTGCGCCCCCGGCGGGTGGTACAGCGGGAAATGCTCGGCGGGACTCATTCCACCCTCATATACGCACCCCGGCCGGACTTCCAGCCGCCGGCGTGCTCCGGGCGCCCTGGGGCATCCGCCCCCGCACCGCCTGCCTCACAGGTAGTAGACGATGCGCGGGTCCTGGTGCAGCTCGGCGTAGATGGCCCGCCGCTGCTCCTCGGAGATGAGCAGCACGGACACGCTCAGGGACACGAACTTCCCCTTGCGGCTGTGCTGCACGTGGATGGAGTCCGGGGACACCTCCGACCCCAGCTTCCGCCGGAACAGCGAGCGCACGTGCTCCTCGAAGCCAGGCGTCTCCTCGACCGTCGCCTTGCCCATCACCTTGTACTCATAGACGGAGGGGTACTCGACGAGGGGCTTCTTCTCCTCGCCGGGCGCGTCGGGCTTGTCGGTGCCGTCCTGGGTCATGATTCGTCTCTATCAGGCGCGGGCCTCGGGCGCTTCACAACAGGTTGGCCGCCAACTCGGCCAGCATGCTGCGCTCGCCCTTGGCCATGGTGATGTGGCCGGCGATCTTCTCGTTCTTGAAGCGGTTGACCACGTGCACGAGCCCGTTGTTCGTCGAGTCGACGTACGGGTTGTCGATCTGGAACGGGTCGCCGGTGAGGATGATCTTCGTGTTGTCGCCCACGCGGGTGAGGATGGTCTTCACCTCGTGCGGGGTGAGGTTCTGCGCCTCGTCCACGATGATGAACTGGTTGGGGATGCTGCGCCCGCGGATGTACGTGAGCGGTTCGATCTCCATCAGCCCCAGGTCGATGAGCTCATGGTGCCCGCGCCCGGCCTTCTTGTCCGCGCGGCTCAGGTTCATGAGGAACTCGACATTGTCGAAGATGGGCTGCATCCAGGGGTTGAGCTTCTCCTCGACGCTGCCCGGCAGGTAGCCGATGTCCCTGCCCAGGGGGAAGATGGGACGGCTGACCAGCAGCTTGTGGTACAGCCCCTCCTCCGTCACCTTCTGCAGGCCCGCGGCGATGGCCAGCAGCGTCTTGCCCGTGCCCGCCTTGCCGACGATGGTCACGAGCTTGATGTCGTCGTTGAGCAGCAGGTCCAGGCAGAAGGCCTGCTCCATGTTGCGCGGCCGGATGCCCCACGTGCCTTCCTTGCTGTTGCGCGCGAGCGGCACGAGCCGCGCCTTGGTCCCATGGAAGCGGGCCATGGCGGTATGGGACGGGTTCAGCTCGTCCTTGAGCAGCACCAGCTGGTTGGGGAAGAGCCGGTCCTGGGCCGGCAGCTCCACCTCGCCGCCGGGCTTGTAGAGCTGATCCACCATCTCCGTGGGGACGAGCAGCTCCGTGAAGCCGGTGTAGAGGTCGGTGATTTCGACGCGCTCGGTGTCGAAGTCCTGGGCGGACAGGCCCAGCGCGTCCGCGCGGATGCGCAGGTTGGTGTCCTTGGTGATGAAGACGGCCTGGGTGTCCGGCTCGGTCTCCATCAGGTCCAGGGCCACCGCGAGGATGCGGTTGTCCACCAGGTTGCTGTCCGCCATGGAGGACGGCAGCGAACGGTCGGTGAAGGCCACGCGGAGCATCCCGCCGTGCGGCAGCGGGACGCCCTCCTTCAGGGAGCCCTCGGCGCGGAAGGAATCCAGGTAGCGCGCCACCAGTCGCGCGTTGCGCCCCAGTTCGGAGAGATCGCGCTTGAACTGATCGATCTCCTCGATGACGTAGATGGGGATGATGACGTTGTTGTCCTTGAACCCGTAGATGCTGCGGGGGTCATGGAGGAGGACGTTCGTGTCGAGGATGAAGTTCTTTCGCATCGAGGGCTTCGCGACCTGACCTGGTTCGGGTGCGATTGCGGACGGCGAGCGACGACCGTGGATGACCGACGCCGCTCAATATAGGCACCGAACGAGGGGGCACCAGCCGCATTCCCGGCTGAAACCATGGGGCTCCGTCCGAAACAGCACGGCCGTTTCCGACGGAACAGGATGCTACAGCGCCCCTCAGGACGTCGCGGCGGTGCGCAGCGGAGCGGGCGCTGCCTCCGCGGCATCCTGGAACGGCGACGCGGGCGCCAGCGGATCATACCCGAGCAGTTCCACCATCCTCTCGGGCGGAGGACCGGGGGGCATGCGGGCCCAGGGGAAGCGCGCCTGGAGTGCCTCCTCGTCCAGCGACAGCGCCTGCTTCGCCTGGATGCGCCGGGCCTCGTGCCAGCCGCGCGCGTCGAGCCGCCGGGCCAGCCGCCGCGACAGGGGGCTGATCATCGGCGTGGGCGTGAAGAGGGCTGGCTGTCCCTGCGCGTCCCGCATGCAGCCCAGCTCCACGGCCCACGCCAGGAGCCACCGGGGCCAACCGCGGCCCGCGCGGCGAAGGGCGCTGAAGCGCCCCTGCGCGGCGCCGTCCACGAAGCTGAAGCGCCGCTCGTAGACGCACGCGGCGGAGAACGTCGCGGGCATCAGCGCAACGCCCTTCGCTCCGATGCGGCGGGCCATGAGGTGCAGCAGTTCCAGGATGTCGCGCGACAGGGAGAGCCCGGGGTGGAGCTGTCCGGGCAGCGGCGGCCGGTTCCAGTCGAAGGGGCGCCCGGGGTGTTGCAGGAGGAGGCTGTCCACGTAGAGCAGCGGGGCCTCCGCGGCCGAGTGGGTGAAGCCCACCTCCGAGCCCTGGGACCGGCGCAGGGACAGGTCCACGACGGGCGAGTGGTAGCGGCGGCTCTGGAGGGTGAGGCGCGGCTGGAACGGATCCTGGCAGGACAGGCGCAGCTCGACGGGGCCCACGCGCTCCTCCAGCCGCTGGGTGAAGCCGTAGGCTCGGAGGGCGTACTCCAGGCCCTCGCGGCTGTAGGTGCCGAACGCCAGGCTCACGCGGTCGCCGCCGGAGTCCAGGCCCAGGTCGTCGAGGGACAGGGACTCGGTGGCGGACGCGGCCAGTTCCAGGCTGCTCAGGCGCGCATAGGTGCGGCGAGCATGGGGGCTGAGCTCTGGCGTCCGGGGCATGGTGGTGTCCTAGTCGTAGCGGATGTCCACCAGGGTGAGTTCAATCTCACCCCGGGGGCGCCGCACCTCGACGGTGTCGCCCGGGCTTTTGCGCAGCAGTGCGCGGCCCATGGGTGACTCGACGCTGATGCGGCCTCCAGAGGCGTCGATCTCGTCCGACCCGACAATCTGGTACGTGCTGCGGCTTCCGTCCTCGTCCTCCAGGGTGACGGTGGCGCCGAAGTAGACTTTCGAGCGATCGCTCTGTTCCGAGGGGGTCACGATGGTGGCGGTGTCCAGGCGCTTCTGGAGGAAGCGGATGCGCCGGTCGATCTCCCTCAGGCGCTTCTTGCCGTAGATGTATTCGGCGTTTTCTGAACGGTCGCCCTGGGCGGCGGCGGCGGAGACCTCGGCGGTGACCTTGGGGCGGGCCTCGTTGAGGAGCTGGAGCAGCTCGCGGTGCATGCGCTCGGCGCCCGCGCGGGTGAGGTAGCGGCGGAACGGGGCCTGTTCGCCTGCCTCTTCGTCCTCGAGGGTGTCGGGAGGCTCGGAAACGTCCTGGGACATGCCCCGTGTATAGCGCCGCGGGCTGACGGGTGGAGGGAACCGGCGGCGGGATGTTCACCGCGGGTCGGGCTGGAGCGTGTCAGGAAGGGGCGACTGCGATCGCCAGTGGAACTCCCACGGCGCTGCTGGTAGGAAGCGCCTCGCGGAGCCGCTGACGGATCCGCAGCGGTGCCAAAAAAAGAATAGCGAGTCGCTAGCTCAGCTGGTAGAGCACCGGCCTTTTAAGCCGAGGGTCGGGGGTTCGAGCCCCCCGCGACTCAAGCAGTGACGACGTCCCCGTCGTCTAGAGGCCCAGGACGCTGGCCTTTCAAGCCGGTAACACGGGTTCGAATCCCGTCGGGGACACTGAAGGACCGAGGCCGGAAGCCGCTGAGACCCAGCGGTTTCCGGCCTCGGTGTTTTCAGGCTCCTTCGCGTCTCCAGACGGATAGGAAGAAAGCCCCTGCTGTCGCTATGAGAGATGCGCCCTTACGAAGGCCATCGCCTGAGCGATGATTTCGCGGGAGCGCTCGACGTCGTCCAGGACGTCGAAGGTGTGACGGCCTTCCGGGTGGTCGGCGAAGTCAATCTGAACGTCGGCAGCGGCCGCTTCGCGCATGAAGGCGTCAATCGACTGGTTCACCATTGGCGAATCCTGGCCGGCCCTGGCGACGAAGAGGGGCAGCCCCTTGGCCCGTGTCCCTACGAGCGCGGCGGGCGAGTAGGCGGCAGCCTGCTCCAGAAAGACGGGCGGCGCCCCCGGAGGCACGAGGGCCCGGAGGTCGAGGAGCGCATAGAACGCAAGCACGCAGCGCACGGAGGTCGGGCGTTCGCGGAGGACCCACGAGAGCTGCGGACCTCCGCCTGAGAAATACCAGAGCGCGATCCGGGACGGGTCCACGTTCAGCCTGTCCGCGTGGCTCCGGACGTACTCCACCGCCGCGGCGATGTCGCTCTCGGAGCGAGGGTAGTCCTCCGGCGCGTGCAGGCGATGATTGAAGGCCACTCCCACGAACCCGGACGCTGCCGCGAGCGCCGAGTAGGACTGGAAGATGCCCCACTGCTTGGGTGGCACGCCCTCTCGCGGGAGGGGGCCGCCGTGGACGAAGAAGATGGCCGGCACCCGGGCTCCGGATGGGAGGTTGGGCGGCAGCTGCAGGTCCATCAGCAGCTTCTCGTCTCCGTCCACGCGGTAGACTTCGTTGCGCCGCGTTGCCGTGTGGTTCATCCCTTCGACGCGGTAGACGATGGGCTTGCTCAAGTCGATCTCAGCCATTTGGGTCCTCACTCGCGAAACAATTGCGTGAGAGCGCCGGAGGCGTTCGAGAACGGCCGTATACGGCTCGCCGCTCAGCTTCTGGAGCGCACGAGCCCTCTTCTTTTCATTCCGACGGACGGTCATCGCCTGCCTCGACGCGGTGCGAAGCCCCATGCGCTCGCGTTCCGCAGAGGAAGCGATGCGACCTGCTGCACAAAGCCCGAGGAATCCAATCCCCTTCGTCCCAGACCTTCACCAGGCATGGGCTGGTGATGGGACTGCGCGCGAGCAGGCCGCGTTCAGTGCAGGGAACTTGATCTCCCGGTGGGATGTCAAGTCGAGGCGCTGCGACGTTGACGGATAGGAAGAATGGGCAGCCTCGTTCGCGTCCACGTCTGGTGACCCTTCGCTCCGCCATCTCCACGGGCATCTCCGAGGCCCTCGTGACGACGGCCTGCGACCTCCTGACGCATCGAGGGCCCAGGCCGCTGCCGGGGCTACCCCGTGGGCTTCTGGACCGGGACAGGGCTTGGACGCGGGGGCGTGAGAGGGGGAGGCCGTGTCTCGGTATTCGCCAGCCGCTCGAGGGGGCGGAGGAGCGACATGACGCCATGGCCCAACACGGGCAATGCCACGGAGGGCTGGAGAACCGCCTCCAGCCCCGCGTGCAGGTGCAGTATCCGGTAGAACTGGCGATGGACGTGTGCGTCGGTCGACGTGCGCTCCATCAGCCGCAGGATGTACCAGTGCAGCAAGCCCAGCCCGAAGGGCCGCTTCCCGACGGCCTGCGGATACAGCAGGTCCATGCCCGTGCCCAACAGCCACGGGAGCCGGATGACTTCAGGCAGCCGCTCACGGAAGCGCTGCGCCAGGCCCGAGAGCTCGCCGCGTTCGGCGTGCTCGCGAAGGCAGGTGTCCAGCAGCTCGGCGCCAAGCCCCGCCACCGACATGCCTTGCCCGTAGAGGGGGTTGAAGGCACACGCGGCGTCTCCCAGGATGACCAGCCCCTCGGGAAAGCGGGGCAGCTTCTCGTAGTGCCGCCACCGGCAGTCCTTCACCTTGTGCTGAGAGATGGGCCCTATCGGCGTGGCCTCTTTCAGATAGTTGTACAGGTCCGGGCGCGTCAGTGAGCGCGCGTACTCGAGGAACCCCGCGTACTCGGTGGGCGCGTGCTCCCCGAAGTAGCCATTGAGGGTGACGAGCCACCGGCCTCCCTCGACGTGTGAGATGAAACCCGCGCGCCAGGCCTTGGGAGGACTTGGATAGAGGAAGAGCGCCTTCCATTCCTTCTGGAAGTGGGGCGGCGGCTCGTGCAGGCACGTCGTGTAGGAAAGGTCCACGATGACCTGCTCTTCCTCCGGGCGCGCGTAGCCAATGGCTTCCAACCACTGAGGCATCCGCGAGCCCCGGCCACTGGCATCCACGACGAGGTCCGCCTCCCACGACTCCTCGCCCTGGGGTGTCTTGACCCGGACGCCCGTGATGCGCCCCGTGCCCTTCTCGTCGGAGATGAGCCCTTCGATGGAGCAGCCCTCGCGCACCGCGACGTTGGGCCGCGCCTTCACCCGGCGCAGGACGTTCCACTCGAGCAGGGGCCGGGTGCACAGCAGCCCGGGGATGCCGCTGGTGCGGCGCAGCTTCCACACCCCGAAGTGGTGCCAGGCGAGGTCTCCACTCGAGTCGATGAGCTCGGCGCCCTGGACCTGGAGTTGCTCGAACAGGTCCGGGAAGTACTTGTCGAGGATGCGCCGGCCCGTGTCCAACAGCACGTGGATGTGCGGCCCTTGCGGAACACCTTTGCGCGCGGCGGGCCCCTCCCCCCGGATATCCCGCTCCACCAGCGTCACCTTCTCGAAGTGGTCCGCGAGCACCCGCGCGCTCAGGAGCCCCGCCATGCTGCTGCCGATGACCACGGCGCTTCCGAATCTGCGTCCAGGGGTTTCCAAGTCCCAAGCCTCCAAGGCTTCATGTCGTGGCGCTGCGGGTCAGAGGGGTCCGCCTTCCCCAGAGCCGCTCGCCACCGCCGAGGAGATTGCACATCACCGGTCTGACATGCCCTCTCGGACCCGGGGCTCGAGTCGTCGGCTTCATGGAGGGCACCTACACCCAGCCCATGCCGCTGCCGGACGGCTCCTCCATCGCCCCCACCGGCAAGTCTTTCAAGCTGATCATGAACACCGTCGGCCACTGGAAGGACGGTGTCATGACCGAGGAGTACCTCTTCTGGGATAACCCGTCGTACATGCAGCAGCTCGGCCTGGCCCCTTGATGCTTCGGCGAACCGGCAATCACCTGGTGAGCCACGCTCGCGGAGGACTCCCCCTGATTACGAGGCGCGGCGAGACTTGCGTGCCGCGGGGGCCTTCTCCGCGAGCGCGGGTTTGCCGCGCCGGACGAAGTCGGCGAGCGTCTCCGCGTCGATGGCGTCGATCCACGGCGCATCGGGATCGGCTTCATCGCCGTCCTCGTCCTCGAACATCTCATCCGCGAAGCGCTTGAGCAGCTTCGGCGAGAGGAGGTCGCGGACGCGGCGGTCGGTCTCCTCGATGAAGGTGTGCTTCTGGCGGGCGCGGATGTGCTGCTTCGCGTCTCCGGTCACGAGCCGGGCCTTCACGCCGCCGTGTACGTTGACGGCGTGGTACTGCGTGTAGACGAAGGGGGCGCGAACATCGCCGAACACCTCGGTGCAGGCATCGTTGCCGAGGAAGAGGATGGACCGCTCGGCGACGAGGTCGCCGTGCACTTCGAGGAACCCCTCGGTGATGATGTCACCGGCGCGCAGGGAGCCCGTGACGATGACCACGGACTCCGGGTCGAGCGAGTCCTCGTAACGGCCCTTCACCACCAGATCGCCCTCGACGATGAGCAGGCCGATCCACGGGTGCTTGCGGGTCATGAGCGCGTCGAGGACGAGGCGTCCCTTGTAGTAGAGGATGTCTCCTCCGGCGTGCTCGCTGGCGACGCGCTCCTGGATGAATCGCTTCGCGACGCGTGGCGTGCTGGACTTCGCGAACGTGCCGCGCGCGAACTGCTTCAGCAGGGACCGCACGGAGTCGGCGGTGAGCGTTCCCGCATTGAAACTCTTCGCCTTCGGAATCGGGCTCTTCTTCGTGGCCATCCGGCCACCCTAACTCCCGGGCACGAAATGTGTCATTCGAAGTTCCACCTCCCAGCGAGGGAGACGGATGCGCGACACCGTCGTCACCGGGGCCAGGTGCGCACTCACCGTGGGCAATCCCAGGTGCTCCACAATCGCTCTCACCCCTGCGGCCTGCTTCACGTATGCCAAGACCCTTAAGCCTGCCTCCACACCTCACGCAGACGAACATGTCAAAGTCGAACGTCCTGCTGCGCAACCCCGCCCAGTCCACTCGCGGCCTCCTCTCCTTCAGCGCTTCCTTGCTGGCCACTGCCACCCTCGCCTCCTCCTCTCCTGGCTGGATGGGGTTCATGCCCATGTCGAACGCGCGGTTGTGGGCGATATCCAGGTACGTGCCCATGGCGGGGTGGCGGGTGACGGCCTCCAGCAGGGGGCGGTAGTTGTCGAGGGCGGACGTGGAGAGCAGGTTGAGGTAGCTCGCCAGCGCCAGCTTGCGCTCGGACTCGGGCGTGGCCCGCATCTCCGGGATGCCCCGCTGCGACACGACGAAGATCTGGCTCAGCGCGAAGGCCACGCGCTGCTGGAGCTGGTCCTGCTCCGTGACGGCGGTGAATAAGAACTGCGAGCCGAGGTCCCGGCTCCCCGACGTGCCGTCGAGCGTGGAGCGCGGGGCGCGGGGCTCACGCCGTTCGCAAGCCGGGGGCCAAGCTTCGTGCTCCTCCTGAACGCTGGGGAACGGCGCTGGGAGTGGCACCCCAGGGCAACAGGATTCACCGGAAAAATAACGCCCAGGGTGCCTTTCCCTGCCCCCTGGGCCATCCACTCGCCCGGTCGGGACTACGCCTTGCGGAGCCCCACGACCTCGCCGTAGCCGCCGGGGATGAAGAACTCGTGCGTCTGCATGCCCAGGATGCGCAGTGCGGTCGTCACCGCGTCCGCGGACCGGGGCACGCGCTTCGAGGCCTGGCCGTTCTCCTCGATGATGTCCACCGGGACACCGAGCCCGCGCGGGGTGTACGAGCCCACCTGCCGGTTCCCCGCCACGTTTCCGCCCGCGAAGCAGATGGACGTGTAGGGGTGGTGATCGTCCGCCAGGTAGTAGCTGCCGTCGCTGCTCCGCGAGGCCCAGCTCCGGCCGAACTCGCTCATCACCAGCACGAGCGTGTCATCGAGCAGCGTCTTGCCGGGCTTGCCGGGCGCGGGCGCGGCCTTGAGCTCGCCGAGGAAGCGCGCGACGTTGTCCATCATCCCGCGGCCGTGCGCGCAGCTGTAGCCATGGCCCAGGCCGCTGTGTGTGTCGAAGTCCTGCTGCAGCGAGACGTGCACCGAGGTGCAGAGGTCCGCCTTGAGCAGGCGCAGCGCCATGTCCATGCGCGGGTCGAGCCCCGTGAGGTGGAAGTTCGCGAGGCCGAAGGTGTACGTGAATGACTGGTTGGACAGGTAGCTTGACAGGTACGCGGGGCGGTTCGAGGTCATCATCTCGATGCCCTTGGTCTTCTCCAGCACGGACACGACGTCCGTCGCGAGCACGCGCGACACCGACGACAGCGAGCCGTGCAGCCCCTCCAGGTAGTTGTCCACCTTCGCCGTCGAGCGGCGCAGGAGCTGCTGGGCGCGCGTCAGCGAGAAGCGCTCGACGGTCGTCGTCTTCAGGGTGCCCCCGGTGGGCTGCCCACGCGCGTCCAGCTCGGGCGCCTCGGCGCGCGCGTCGAGCCCCGTCCACCACGGGTTGTCCGAGGGCTTCGCCGAGAGCATCGGCTTGAGCGCCTCGATGGACGGCACTCGCAGGGGCGAGGCATGGGAGGGCAGCCCCATGCCCACCGGAGTGCCGCGCTCTCCGGTGACGACGACGAAGGGCAGCGGCCGGCTCTCGCGGTGCTTCTCGTACAGGTGGTTCGCGATGACCGAGTGCACGGCGGGCGCCCGGTAGTCCGCGCCAGCGACACCGCACATCGAGGAGATGAACGCGCTCGAGTGGTCGTTGGTGCCCTGGTCGATGCCGTGCAGCACGCTGAGCTGCTCCGCCAGCGCGAAGTGCGTGTAGCCGTACATGAGCGGGCTGTAGCTGCCGCGCGCGGCCGGGTCGGCGGGGTTCCACGACTGCCACGTCCGCAGCGGCTTGTAGGAGCCGTTCGGCGGCGCGAGGTTCACCAGCTGGCTCGCCTGGAAGAAGACGGGCTCGCCGCTGAAGTTGGAGGGCGTGGGGACGCAGAGCGGAATGTCCGCGTCCTCCATCGGGGTGAAGTAGTACGCGGGCCGGTAGCCGCCCGGGATGTAGAGCACCACGAGGCGCGAGGGGACGTCGACGTCCGCGGCGTGCGCGGTGCTCGAACCGAGGAGCCCCGCGCGCTCGAGGAGCGCGAGCTGTCCCGCGCCAAGGGCCCACTTGAGCAGGGTGCGACGAGAGGTGTTCGGCATGGTGTCCTCGCTCAGTAGGTGATCCACATCGGGTGACGGATGAGCGCCGCGCAGACGCCAATCCAGGCGAGGCGCGTGGTCTGCGCCTCCAGCGGCAGGTAGACCTGCTCGTACAGCGCCTGGGCCTCCGCGTCCGAGGGCGGCTGGCCGAGCATGCGCAGGTAGAGCGAGCGAAGGTTCTTCTGCACCGCGTCCGGGTTGCTCTTGGAGGTGTCGGCGAGCGTCACGTAGCGCAGCACCGCCGGGTTGTTCTTCTTGTCCACCGCGCGCGCGCACCACGCCTGGGACATCTGCACCAGCGTCTGCGCGGCGGACGGACCGAAGGTCACGTCCCGCTTGCGGTACAGGAGCGAATTGCCGCCGCCGAGCGCCTCGAAGCGCTCGACACTGCGCGAGTCGGAGACGTACTCGCCCGAGATGCCGGGGGCCCAGTCCCCGGGCCAGATGAAGAGCTTGCCGCCGTTCGCCACGTACGGCTTGTTGCGCCAGTTGGGGTCTGTGGTGCTGACGAAGTCCTCGAGGGTGAGCCCGAGCTGATCCATCAGGCTGATGATCATCTCCTCGGCGGTGAGCCGGCGGACGCTGAACTCCTCCGCCACGGGGGCCTCCAGTTGCGCGGGCGTGGCCGGCAGGTTCCGAATCCAGTCCTCCACCTGCGCGATGGTCAGCGCGACGCGGCCGCTGCTGACGAGTTCGCTGTACGGCTGCCCGGGCGGCATCTGGGGATAGCTGCCAGGGGCCACGCCGTTCAGCAGCTGGATGAGCATGCTGTTCCCGGGGTCGCCGCGCTTCACGTACTTTTCGTTGTAGACGAGCCCGTTCTCGAAGGCGGTGAGCGAGGCGAAGAAGGGCTTGTTGCCGGTGAGGTGGCAGCCCTGGCACGCGGGCGCGAGCGCGAGACGGATCTCGTCGTTCTTGCTCACGGCCTCGCAGTGCTCGCCGCCCGGGTCCTCCGGCGTGGCGGGGTCACCGGGAGCGTCCCAGATCTTCCCGACGCAGCTCACGGCGAGGAGCGCGACCGCGGCCAGCGCGGCGCCCATCAAGGTCGAACGCAACGTGTTCATCACAGGCCCCTCCGCAGCTCGGGCTGTTCGAAGAGGTATCGGATGAAGGGTCTCAGCTTGCGGTCGCCCGCGACGAACTCCCGCGCGAGCTTGTCGATGAAGCCCTTCTCCGTGGCCGGGTTCAGGTCGCGGCCGACGAACATCGAATACATCTTGCGCGCGACGCAGCGGTCGAACTCGCCGGAGCGCACGACGAGCTTCCCGAAGCCGAGCGGGCCCATGGTGCCGTCGCCGTGCTCGCCGAGCAGCGTGTACGTGTCGGGCATCGTGTCGAGCAGCACCGCCTCGGGGTTGGCCTTCACCTGCTCGGGGGTGACGGGCGTGAGGAGGGTGTTGGGGACGAACGCGTTCTTCCAGCGGTAGCCCGGCGAGGTGCCGATGTACGGGTACTGCCCGGACAGCCACTCCTTGGTGATGCGGTAGCGGCCCACGCCCGGCATGAAGGGCCACGGGACGTAGGAGCTCTGGGCCGTGCCGAAGTCCCAGCGCTTGAAGGAGATGGCCGCGGGGTCGAGCGTCCGGTGGCAGTGCAGGCACGTGCCGCCGGTGCCGGGGTCCAGCTCCAGGGGCGGGAAGTGCACGTCCGCGGGCGGTGGCGAGAAGCTCTGGCAGGCGAACATTTCGAGGAAGCGCGCGGCCCGGACGCGCTCGCGCGGGAAGGACGACAGCGAGCCGATCATGGTGAGCACGCCCGCGGTGGGGAGGCCCTGGGGCGCGTCGGTCGTGGTGCGCGGGTCGAAGCGGTAGGTGCGGTCGATGCTGCCGGAGCGCGCCCGGTTCGGGGTGAGCGCGAGGTGGAAGGGCTCCAGGTCCTCGACGACGAACTCGCGCCACGCCTGCGGATCATTCGGCGTGGGGTGCAGCGGGTCGCGCGGCGCGTTGTCCGCGTCGGGACGCCACCACGTGGTGTTCTTGTCCAGCGCGCTGTTGCCCATCTGCCGGCCGAAGCGCACGTACAGCGCGCGCAGCCAGTTGGTGCCGACCGAGTAGTTCCCGAGGATGAGGTCCGAGAGCGGCCGGTCGTGCCACGCGAGGTGCGCGAAGAGGCGTGCGGGCTCCTCGTAGGGGTGCCGGCGCTGCATGCCGAAGTCGTAGTTGTTGTTGCCCTGGAGGCCGTAGAGCGGGCTGCACCACACCAGGTTCGGGCCGCAGCCGCACGCGGCGGGCAACATGGGGTCGTAGTAGCCGCCGTTCGCGAGGCCGCAGTCGACCGGCTGGCCCTTGCTGTCTGTGACCTGGGTGACGTCGGAGCCGGCCTTGCCGAGCACGGTGACGGCAGTGCCCGGCGCCCACCAGGGCTCCACCTGGTGCACCTCGGGCACTGCGGGGTTGCCGTCGGCGTCCTGGTCCTGGCACTGCTTGGCCGGGTCCTTCGAATCACCGAACTCGTGCACGGCGTAGTACGCACCCGCGTGCGCGGTGTTGGCGTCGCACTTGAAGAGGTGGCCCGACATGTCGCCCTGGTAGGCGTCACCCGCCGCGCCGGTGGTGTATGCGCCCACCGCGAGCCACTCGTGGCCGAAGTTCACCATCCGCTCGTAGAACTTCGGCGAGGCGAGCGTGGCCTCGAGCGTGGAGCGCAGGATGGATTCCCGCGCCTCGGGCGTGGTCGCGGCCGCCATCGCCTCGTACTGCTCGACGGTGGGCGTCGTCCCCGTGAGACCGAGGACGAGACGGCGCAAGATCCGCGTGCCGCTCATCTGATCATTGAGAGGGACGACGGGGGGAGGTGCTTCAGGGCCACATTGTTGTGCGTGCGCGTCGACTCCGGTGAGCCCGGACGCTGCGAAGAGCACAGCCAGCAGGGCGGCGCGCTTCAGGTGCAAGTGCCAGTGCATATGCACGAACGATACACCGGGCGCATGACTCCATGACACAGGACGCGCGATCCGGGCTCAGGACGTATCCAGCAGTGACACGGTGGCCGCATGGACCTGGGCCCAGGAGCGCAGGCGGTGGAAGGGATGGCCCTCGCCAGAGCTGCTGGGGATGGACCTGTCGCAGGACGAGCTCGAATGGGCGGGAACGGCGCTGCGCCGGGCTTTGGTCACCCGAGCGACACCGTCCCGGCTTCGCCAGACCTGCTCCGCCGTCGGCCGTTGAGTAGCGGCCTGAGGCCAGGGATTTTGTCTCGCTTACACGCCGCCGTCAGGTGTCGTCGGAAACGGGCAGGTGCATTCGACCTCGGTCCCGCACACCTGACGTTTCTCTCCGCAGCTCCACTGCATTTTACCGTAGCCCTCGGAACCATGGAGCTCGCCGTCGATCCGCCTGCGCTTCTCAGTTCCTATTTCGACCATGCAGTGGTCTCCGCCCTCGTGCACGGACCCAAAGCAGTCGCCACCTGACTGCCCTTGTCACCGATGGCTACCTTGGTCTGGTTACGACAGTGATGGGCGACCTCGTGAAGCGCTGCTGGAGCGGGGTGCGGATCTGCTCCCGTCAGCACGGCACGAAGTGAGGACTGACTCCGGAACGATTCGACAAGAGACCCAAAGCCGAAGGGGCCAGGACGTGCTACCCCAGGCCCATGGACCGTTCCCGCCGCCCCGCCGCCGCGCATTTCGAGTTTCCGCCTGGCGCCGCGTTCACCTGGCACTCGGAGAGTGACGAGCCCGCCCCCACGCGCCTGTCGCCCGTGGACGACGGACTCAGTGCGGACACCGCGCTCAAGCGCGTCCGCCGGGGCGAGTTCCTGCGCTACACTGGAGACTTCCACAACGCGAAGCAGTTGCTGGGTGCGCTGGGCCGGCGGCTCGAACGGCCGTGGCAGGCCCGCTCACCCCTCGAGGCCTTCCGAGCCGAACGCCGCGCTCGGCAGCAGGAGCATGCGACGCTGTCGCGCATCGTCGTCGCGCTGGACCGCGGCTACCGCCTGGAGCTCTCGCGTGCGCCGGACGTCGCGGAGGCGTGCCGGCAGGTCTGGGGTGAACCGACCGAGGATTTCACCGTCGTGCCGCTCAGGCAGTTGCTCGGGATGCTCGGGGCCGCGGAGTGGCGTCGCAAGGGATTGGAGGTCCCGGGCCTGAAGGGGCTGCTCCACCCGCACTATGGCGTCTACCTCCCCACGCGCACGGACTACGTGGAGCTGCTGGCGGCGGTGCCGGACGTGAAGGGCAAGCGCGTCTTCGACGTGGGCACCGGCACCGGCGTGCTGTCCTTCCTCCTCCTGCAGCGCGGAGCGGCGTCCGCGCAGGCCACCGACTGCGACTCCCGCGCGGTGGCGTGCGCACGGGAGAACGCGGAGCGGCTCGGCCTCTCACAGCGCTTCCAGGTGACGGAGGCAGACCTGTTCCCGGAAGGAAAGGCGGACCTCGTCGTCTGCAACCCGCCGTGGATCCCCGAGCCGCCCAAGAACCGGGTGGACCGCGCGGTGTTCGATGAAGACAGCCAGTTCCTGCGGCGCTTCCTCGAGGGGCTCCCCGCCGCCCTCACGTCCGCAGGAGCGGGATTGCTCATCCTGTCGGACCTCGCGGTGCTGCTGGGCCTGCGTCCATCCGGGTGGCTCGAGGAGCAGTTCGAGCGCTGCGGCCTGACGGTGGCATGGCGGAAGTCCACCCCGGCGCGGCACTCCAAGGCGAAGGACAAAGCAGACCCCTTGCACGCCGCACGCTCCCGAGAGGTCACCACGCTCTACGGCCTCGTCCCCGCCGCGAGATAGTCGGAGGCGACCGATGCCCCTGCGCCTGTCGTTGAGCCCATGAGCGGCCCCGCGAAGGCGATGAGGAGACGGAATGGCGGCGGCCGGGGGGCCATCACCTTCTGCTTCGCCTGTCTGTGGACGGAGTTGAGGCGGTCGAGCAGCGCGTCCTCGGACATGCGGTGGCTGTCAGCGGGTCCCGGGTGCCGCATAGGCTTGGATGACGATGAGCGCACCGAACGAGCCGCCGGCCAGTCCGCCGTTCTGGCTTCCCCTCCTCGCGGGCCTTCCCATCACCCTCTGCATGGTGGTGATGGCGCTCCCCGGCCTGGGCGAGGGGCACGCCGCGGCGTATCGGGCGCTCTGCCTCGTGGCGTATCTCGTATGGTGCCTCCCGCTGACCGCCCTCCAGCGTGCACTCTGGCGCCGTCGCACGCCCGGGTGGGCTTCAGCGCTCGCGCTGCTCGCGCTCACCTACGCCATGTCGCTGGTGAACAACGCGCTCGGCGTGTTGCTGACGTGGGTGGCTGGCTGGGGCCTCTCGCCCACCTTCCGGTGGACGAACCTCTTCGGCGGGCTCGATGGCTGCTGGCTCGCGCTCATCGCCTTCTGCGCCATCCATGCCGTGGTGGCGTACTACGCCGAGCTGAAGCACGAGCAGGGACGGCGTGAGGCGGCCCTCTTCCTGGCGCGGGACGCCGAGCTGCGGGCGCTGCGATATCAGCTCCATCCCCACTTCCTGTTCAACACCCTCAATGCCATCTCGACCCTGGTTGCGGAGGGGCGCGGCCGTGAGGCCTGCCACATGGTTTCGAAGCTCGGTGAGTTCCTCCGGGCGACGCTGGATGGCGCGGACAGCCACGAGGTGGCGCTGGCCGACGAGCTCGCGCTGACGGAGACCTACCTGGAGATCGCGAGGGTGCGCCTGGGAGAGCGGCTCGCGCTCAAGTGGAGCGTCGGACCGGAGGTCCTGGATGCGCTGGTGCCGTACCTCCTGCTTCAGCCCCTGGTCGAGAACGCGATCCGCCACGGCATCGCGCTTCGGAGCCGGCCCGGGAGGTTGGACATCCAGCTCATGCGGCAAGGAGACCGCCTACCTCGACTCGTGCTCGTCTGTCTGTTGGCCGTCCCCTTCCCCGCTCTTGCGGCTCCCCCAGATGTGCCGGCCCACTCACGGCAGATCGAGGCGGTGATTGAAGAGTTCCGCACCGCCATCATCCACAAGGACAAGGAGCGCTTCCTGAAGCTGTTCCTGCATGAGAGCCCCACCCGGCAATCCGTGCAGGGGGACGAGGGCCTCGCGCGCATCCGCCAGAAGGTCCGGATGCCACCAAGGTCCGGGGGGCCTCCAGGGACAATCACCTCGCGTTCATCGACTGGATTGTCTCAGGCAAGGAGCAGCAAGAGGAGAAGTTCTCCCATGTCCGCATCGACACGGATGGCGACATCGCCTCGGTCGCCTTCGACTACAGCTTCCATGTCGACGGACGGATGACCAACTCCGGCAAGGAGGCCTGGCTCCTGGTGAACACGGGAGCAGGCTGGAAGATTGTCTCCGCCATCTGGTCCGTGCACCTCCCGAAGGAGTCCCGGAAGTAGATTGACGGGGACGGCCTATCATCGGCCCCTCCGCCGCGTGAGCGTATAGGCGAGCAGGCCGATGCCAGCCAGCGCCTGCAGGCCGAGGATGATGCGTGTGGGCTCAACGACAGGCAACCATGACACCCGGTCGCCGCGGATGACGAAGACGCCGGACGGGCGCGCGCTCAGTCCAAAGCCCGTCCCCTCGCCATGTCCCGTGCCCTCTCTCGAGGTGCCCTCATGTCCCGAGCCCTCGCCGCCACCGCCGCCTCCACCGCCCCTTACGCGCGCGACGGGAATCACGGTGACATCCCCCTGCTGGATGGGGTGTCCGAAGACGCAGCGCGCGGAGATGCTGTCGCGCGTCCGGTCGATGAGGTCGATGATGTCCATGGCAGATGCCCCTTCGAGTGCTCCCGCCAGAGATAGGCACGGTGAGAGCACGCGCCATCACACCAAGGCACTGGCCGGGGGCGCGACTCGCCGTCAGGGATGGCCCGTGCCGCAAAGGTGAGCTTCAACGGATGGGCTTCCTTCAACCGCTCGCGCAAATCCATGACCCAACTCCAGGTCGGATCATGGACATGCGCAGGCTCGCGGCTTCGCGCCTCAGTGCGGCCGCTTCGCCCACTCCCATGCGGTTCCGCGATGAAGCGTGGCGTAGATGTCGTCACGCAGCGTGTTGCACTCGTCGTGGGTGAGCGTGCGGTCCAGCGCGCGCAGCACCACCCGGAGCAGCACGTTCTTCTGTCCCGGTGACACGCCCATGCGCTTCACCGCGCTGGGCGGCAGACCGGCATACGGCGTCTCCGACAGCACCTGCACAGTCTCCACCAACTCCGCTCGCTCCCCGAGCGCCGCGCGCACGGCGTCTCCGAGTTCTTCCGGGGTCTGTGCCTCATCCAGCACGATGGACAAGTCGCGCCGGACCTCGGGCATGGAGGACACGGGGCGGTAGGGCTCCAGGTCTTGGAGCTGGGATGCGATCCGGGGGTCCGCCGAGCGCAACAGTCGAATGTCGTCCAGGCCCTTGCGCAGCATGAGGATGCGGTCCAGACCCATGCCCATGGCGAGGCCCGTGGTGGTGCGGGGGTCCAGGCCGCTCTCCTCCAGCAGGGCCGGGAGCGCGAGGCCACACTCGCCAATCTCCACCCACTCGTTGCCTTCGCGCACGTCCATTTGCAGACCGTCGGTGGTGTACGGGTGGACCGCCGGAGTGAGCTTCACGTCGCGCCCGGGGAGGAGCGCACGGACCACGGTGGAAATCATGACGTGCAGGTCGTCCCGTGTGAGCGGCGGCCCGCGGCGGATGCGCCAGAGGTCCATCTGGTGGGGTTCACCGGTGTGCAGCCGGTCGATGCAGTCGCGGCGGTAGACGAGGCCGGGGCACGCCAACAGCACGTCTCCAGGAGGCGTGGAGGAGAGCCCGCGCAGGAGGCCCGGAATCATCGCCGAGGTCTGCGAACGCAGAAGTGCGGTGTCACAGACGTAGCGTGAGTAGCGCGCGTCGCGAGCCGCGCCGCCGGGTGGGTAGTGGAGCCGGTCGTAGTTGTCGGCAATGGAGACGACGGGACTCTGCCGATGGATGCGGACCTCACTGCCCCACTGCTTGCCCAGGGCTTCGAGCGCGGCAGACACGAGCTGCTGCATCGCGTGCGGGCCGGTGGCGGGGTCGGTGAGATCACGAACGGACAGGGCGCGCCGAAGCTCCTCGGCGCTGAGGATGGAGACGGAAACGGAGACGGACGACATGGGAAACCTCTCGGTGGAGTGGGAGTGGACGCAGCGGCTTCGGAGGTCCCCCCGGCGAGCTCGGGAGGGCGTCGCGCCTGACGGCGTTCCACCAACGAGAGGGGCGTGCGCTCAGTCGAACAGCACGGCCTCCCGACTCCCAAACGGGGCCGGGGGGCGGCTAAATCGACGTGCGCTCACCACGAGGTGCATGACACCAGGATTAACGAAGCGAGGGGCTCCTGGCAAGCGGGCCCGTTTCCTCCCTCGCTTCTTGCGAACCTTTTCCGCCGACCGGTTCCTTCTCCGCTGAACGCATTCAACGGCGAGTGAGGCTCGCGGGAGCCGGGAGCAATGGTCGAGTTCTTCATGTCGGGGGGCATTGCCATGTACCCCACGCTGCTGTTCGGATTCCTGCTCGTGGCGTGCAGCATCCTCTTCCTGTTCCGGCCGGAGCCCCGCTATCTCGCGTCGCTCGTCGGCCTGGGCGCCCCCACGGGCTCCGCGCGCGTGCTGCGTAGTCCCGGACTCCCATGCCATCGGACGAGGCGCTGTACGAAGCCCTATCGGGCGGTGACTTGAAGGCCTTCGATGCGCTCTACGCGCGTTACGAACGGCATCTCTTCGGGTTCACCCGCAAGCACCTGATGGATGCCCATGCGGCGGAGGACGTCCTGCATGAGACGTTCATGGTGGTCATCCGGGACCGGGCCGGAGGCCATGCCGCCCAAAGCTTTCGCGCGTGGCTCTTCCAGGTCGCGCGCCACCTCTAGCTCAACCGCCACCGCACTACGGACCATTCAGGTCCAGGATTCGCGCCAGCATCTCCTTCCCAGCGGTGGCGACTTCCGGATCCGGATCCGTCGAGAGCTTCTCTGCGGTGCCGCGGAACGTCGACCATGGGCGCGTGCGCAGGGCACGTACCCCAGCCAGGCGGATGCTCGGCTCATCCATCTTGAGGAATGCGGTCAGGACGCCAGCAGAGGCGGCATCGTACTCGTCCATTTCCGCTGCCACCTCGTAGGCGACTTGCTGTCTGCTCTCATCCGAGCCCTCGGCGAGCAGATCGAGCGCATGCTTGAGCAGGTCATCGCGGGTCCAGAGGGGCAGCGCTTCCGCCAATTGCTCCGCGAGCGCGTCCACTTCCTTTCCGCGCAGGGAGAGGTAGCGGATCTTTCTCAATGAATCATCGACGGCGTGGACAGCGCTCTGGCGGTCGGAGGTCATCCAGATCTGACGGGACATCTGCTCCAACCTCTCGTCATTCTCCTTGACGAGCATGAGGCCTGTCTTGCGCAGGGCCTCGTCAAGCCGTTTTCGTCCAACATCCTCTTTGAGGATCATGGTGCGCATCCGAGCCTCATCCCTTCAAGTAGTAGCGTGCGAGAGCGCTCTCGATGATATCGGCGATCTCCTCCGCTGACATATCCTTGTTGAACACCTTGTCATCAAGCCCCGCCGCCGTGGCCCACTGTTTGATTTGCGCCACTTCCCGGCGATACGCCTCGGCGAACGTCAGATCTGGATCGGTCCGCTTGTGCGCCGGCAACTTCTCCTGCCTCTTGTTCTCCTTCTTGGCCCAGTCATCGAGCGCTTCCTGGCTCGGGGCCTTCCCCAGCATGGACGTGCCGCCCTGGCCTTGAACCGCGCCCCTGAATGCTGGTGGGAAGATGCCTCCTTTCGCCCCTTGCTCCGGGCTCAGGACATTCAGCGGCGAATTCACGCCCGCGGCCATCGTCTGCGCCGCCATGAGAGCGTAAGCGAAGTTCTTCGCATGCCGCTTTCGCTCTGAAACAAACATCGTCCCGTACACCTCCCCTAGCCCCGCCACGTTGGCGTCCGCGCGCTTTCTCTTGACGAGTTGAACAAGCAGCAAACCAAATTTTTCACGTTCCGCCACGTCCAATTTTTCGAGGTCTTTTGTGATTGCGGCATACGAGCGCGGCTTCTCGGCGCCAGGAATGAGCGTCAGGCTCTCCTTCGTTTCGAACGTCACCGGCTCTGAGCCTGCGGTACCGGGGCTGTGCACGCCACTCTTCCCATAGTTTCGGGCCTCGATTCCGCCTTGTTCCAATGACATCAAATCATCGCCAGGGTTGCGCTCTTCCGCCTTGCGCCGCTTAGCCCACTTCTGCGCGACGAGTTGGACCGCCCTGAGGAATTTGTGTGAGTCGACGCCGAAGATCTTCTCGTCGGGCAAAGGCGGGTTGATGAACCCCGAGATGGTGAAGTTGGGGCGGGTGCCGCTGATGGCCAGCTTCTTGAGGCGATACTGAAACCTGAGCTTCAGAAGCTGCATCGTGAGCATGAGCTTCCGGGGCCGCCTGGCGACGAGCGCCTTGACCTTGGGAGGCACCTCGCGCAGCGCCTTTTCAATCTGCTCCTTCTTCTTCTTCGCCTTGTCCTTCTTCTTGCCCTTCCCCTTCTTCTTCTTTCCGAAGAGCTTCTCCTTCAGCTTCTTGAATTTCTGGCCGGCCTTCTTGAAGAACTTCTTCAGCTTCTTGCCGACCTTCTTCAGGCCCTTCTTGATCTTGGCCAGGATCTTCTTGCCGATCGCGGCCAGCTTGCCGGACACCTTCTTCGCCGGCTTCATGAGGCGCTTGAGCAGCCAGTTGGCGACGAAGTCGATTACCGCCACGGCGCCCGCCGCCACCGCCGTCGCGAAGGGGGGACCGCCGTTTCCTCCCTTCACCGCCTTCAGGAAGGTAATGAAGGAGTCGATGGCCGCGATGATCCGGCTGACCGCACCCCACGCCGCCTGGACGCCTTCGATGATGGCCATCACCGCGCCCGCGGCGGGCACGATCATCGCCACCAGCTTTTCGATCAGGAGCTGAATGAGGATGCCCGGGACGGCGCTCTTGAGTGCCTCCCAGGCCATCTTCCCGATGGCCTCCAGGTTGAAGCCGCCCGTGAAGAGCGCCTTCATGAGGTCGATCGGAATGCCCAGCACCTCCTCGACCTTGCTCTTGAACCACTCGCTGATGGCCGACTTCATGGCCTTCACGAGGTGGTTCTTGATGCCGTCGACGACCGCGGCGCCCAGGTTCGCGATCCACTGACCCGGGCCCGCCGCGATGTCCTTGATGAGCGCGAGGAACGTCCCCAGCGCTTTCGCGACGGCCTCCGCCGCCTTGATCGCCGAGTCCACCACCGCGGCGACCGCGTCCACCGCCGCGAGCAATCCCTTCTCGAGGAGCCCCAGTGCCTTGTCGAGGAACTCGCCGAGCGCGTCGAGCAGCCTGGTGACGCCCTTCTTCAGCTTGTCCGCGATGTTGTTGACCGCGTCCTCGGCGTCCTGAACGGCCTGGCGGATGGTGCCCTGGAACTTCGCCCTGAGCTCCGGGAACGCGGCGAGCGCCACGTCGCTGATGGCGATCAGCGCATCCCCCGCGAGACGGATGGCCGCGACCACCGCCTGCCGCGCCTTTTCGATCAACGCGACCGCGGCCTTCTTCGCCGCTTCGATGGCGGCCTTCACCGCCTCGCGGAGCGCCTTCATGACGCTCTTCACGGCCTCCTTGATCTTGTTGAAGAACGCCTTCGCCTTCGACGCGAGCCAGCCGAAGAAGCCGCTCGACTCCTCCTTCGCCTTGGCCTTCTCGCGCTCGGCCTTGGCCTCTCCCTCCTCCTTGGCCTTCTGGGCCTTCTGCTCGCCCTCGGAGATGGTCTTTCCGGCGCTCTCGTCGGCCTGCGTCTTCTCGGTTTCGACCTTCTCGTCGGCCTCCTGCTGCTTCGTGTCGGCCTCAGTGTTGCTCTTGTCGACGGTGGCCTGCTGCTCGTCGGTCCACTCGCCGCGCTTCTTCGCGACCTCGTTCTGCGCGGCGGCCTTCTCCGCTTCCTGCTCCGCCGCGGCGTCCGACTCGGCCTGGGCCGCCAGGTCCTGGGTGCGCTGGGTTTCGGCCGCTGAGGCTTCCTGTTCCTTCGCCTCCTCCTGGGCCATGTCGCCCTGGCCCTTTTCGACCGCGGCGTCGATCTCTCCCTGGCTCTTCTCCTGGGCGATGATCGACGCGGCCTCCGCGTCCGAGCCGCCCGCTCCACCCGCCGGTCCTCCGCCCGCGGCGCCTCCGCTGGCGGGCACCTTCGCGGCGAGCGTCTCGTGGGTTTCCTGGGGAGCAATCTCGTTCTCCCCCATCGGCTTGCGCGCGTCGGCCTTGCCCGTGTCGTGCGCGGACGCCACGGCCTGGTCCATCTTCACGCGCTGGGCCGTGACCTGCGTCGGGTCCGCGTTCCCTTCGAGCGCGAGCGTGGGCGGCGGCCCCGCGCTGGTGCTCACCTCGGGATCCGAGGTGGGCAGGGTATCGACCGCGGCCCCCATCCGGTCCGCGTCCTCCTGCGACATCTCTCCTTCGCCAGCGCCGCTCGTCGGAGGTGCGGTCACTGCGTTGACGGCGGGAGCAGGGGCCTCCGGCACGGGCTCGGGAGCAGGCGTTTCGACAGCGGCGCCTTCGTTCACCTTTGCGGCCTTCGCGTCGCCCTTGCCTCCACCGCCGAGGTCGACTCGCGTCGTGCCCTTCTTGCCGGGCATCCCGGAGGAGGCCTCGCGTGTGGGCGTGTTCGCGGCGAGCGCCTGTTTCTTGTCGCCAACGGCCTTGGAGACCGACTGGGACACGCTCCCGAGCGCGCCCTGGATGGACATGGGAGCCAGGCCCTTGAGTGAACCGAGCCCGGCCTTGGGTTCGCTGCCCGAGACATCCGGCATGACCGGTGCCGGCTTGTCGGGAATGGCGCCTCCGCCGCCACCGCCGCCCGCGACCGCGCCGGCACCGCCGCCCGCGTCCTCGCTCACGGACGCCGTCGCCGCGCCCTGCTCCGCTGGCGAGAGCGCTCCCTCTTCGGGCCCCGCGCTTTCGGGAGCCGGCTCCTGCGCCTGCTCCTCTTCGGCGTCGGCCTTCTTCTGTTCGTCGATCTCCCGGTTCGTCTCCGCGGTGGCCGCGGCCTCTTTCGCTTCGACCTGCTGTTCGGTGGGGCCCTTCGTCGCGCCGTCGCCGCTGGCCATCTCCGGCTCGGAGCTGGAGGGCTCGGTGCCTCCTTCACCACCACCGCTCAGCGACTCCGCGCTGGCACCTTGAGCGCTCGCTTCCGCTGCCTGCTGCTCCGCCCCGCTGCTGCCCTCGGCTTCCGCTTCGACACCGCCGCCCGCGCCACCTTCGGCGGCCTCCTGCTCCTGATCTTGTTGTGCTTCGGCGGCCTTCTCTTCCTCGGGTTGCTTCTCGTCGACCTTCTCCTCGGTGGCCTGGGCCTCGGGGGATTCGGCACCTCCCTCCCCGCCCGCGCCGCCGCCGCCGCCACCTCCTCCGCCACCGCCACCGCCACCAGCCGCCGCGGGCTCACGCTCCGCGGTCGCGGGCGAAGCACCCGCTGGGCCCTTCTCGTTCGCGCCCGCCAGGGCGTTCTTCACGTCGCCGGGGACACCCTGCCGGGCCTTGGCCTGGCCCTCGGCCTTCGCGCTCGCGTCGCCGCCCTTGTCCTTCCTGGCGCCCTCTTCCTTCTCTCCCGCGAGGGCCTTTCCTTCCTCGGGAGCTCCCGGCTTCTTCTCGGCGCCCTTCGCACCCGCCGCGCCTTCCCCTTCGGCGCCATTTCCCCCCTGGCCCTTGTCCTCGGCCTTGCCTTCAGGCGCACCCGCTTTGCCTTCAGCAGGCGAGCCGGGCTCCTTCCCTTGGACACCCGCCTTGTCCGCGACAGGAGCCTCAGGTCCCTTCGCGGTGACACCTGCATTGCCTCCAGGCGCTCCAGGTTCCTTCCTGGCGACACCGGCCTTCGCATCAACCGGCGTTGTCTGCTTGCGGTCCTCGCCCGCGGGCTTCGTCTCGCGCAGGCCGGACACTCCACCGGGAGCCATTGCTTCAGGCGCGGTCCTTGCCTCGTCTTTCTTTGATCCGGGCGCCTTCCCGGGATCCGCCGCCTCACGGAGTGCCTCCTTGGCTCCGGGCGACAACGCGGGCTTCTCTTCTCCTTGGAGCGCCTTCGCACGCAGCGACTGCGCGAGCCTTCCAGTGAGGCCCCCGCCCACGGCCGCCTTGGCGCCCTGGCTTCCTTCCAGCGGCTTCGGGTCAGGCGCGGGCTTCTCCACGCCAGCCTGAGGTTCCGCGGCCTTTTCACCGCCGCCCTCTTCTCCGTGCGTCTTCTCCTGCGCCTTGCGAGCCTCCCCTCCTTCCGACTCCGCCCCCACCTCTTCTGGCTTCTTCCGCTTCTTCCCGGGCGGTCCTCCGGTGACTTCGGGGCCGTTGGCGGACTTCGCCTCCGTTGGCCCGGAAGCCTCCGCGGCATTGCCGGGCACCGGCACCGGCACGCTCGCGCTGGACAGCGCCTTGCGCATCAACCGACTCCGCGTTGTCCCCGCGTACCCGCCCTCCGTGACGCCGGCCGACTGTCCCGACAGCACCCGCGCGGCGGCCGCGTCGGCCTGCATCTCCGCCGGCTCGTTCGGCGTGGAGACCTCGCTCTTGGCCTGGGGCGCTCCTCGCGCGGAGTTGCCCTGCTGCACGACGTGGGTGAGCTCGTGCGCGAGCAGCCTGTCTCCGCCCTCGGTGCCGGGGCGGTACTTCGACGTCCCGAAAGCGATGTCCTGTCCCGTGGTGACGGCTTCAGCCTGGTGCCCGGCGGCGAAGTCCGACGCGCGCGCGTCGGTGTGCACGCGCACGCCATCGAAGGAGCGGCCGAAGGCACCCTCCATCCGCGACCGCGTCGACGGCGCGAGTGGACTGCCTCCGGACAACTCCGGAGCGGCCGCGTGGGACACACCGGCGGCTTCAGCGGCCCGCGACGCGGGTACCGCCGCACTCGGCGCATTCACAGGCGCCGGAGCCTTTGCCGCCGGCCGTCCCACGCGCCGTCAGCCCTTCCCCGGCTTCGGCGGTGGACTGTTCGGCGCCCCCAGTCCGCGTGCACGTGCGGACTGATAGGTCGCCAGGGCCTTCAGCCTCGCCTCACCCCGGCGGATGCGGAGCGCGAGCCGCTCCTGCGTGTCCTTCTCGATGCCCGTCCAGGCCTCCAGCGCCACGCGCTCGGCCTCTTCAATCTTCACGGCCTCCGCCTTGGTGGGCGGCTTGGTTGGGGGATTGCTCGGCGGCGTCGTGCCCGGCGGGGTCTGCGGAAGCTCCTTCTTGCCCTGCAGCGCGGCCTTCGCGATCTCCTGGATGAGCTCGCGTCCGGCGGTCATCGTCTGCTTCAGCGCTGCACTGCTCGTGAGCTCTCGAATCGACTTGAGCCGCTGCTCCAACTGCTCACGCTGCGCGGTCACCAACGCGCCCGGATTCTTGGGCACGGGCGGCCGGGAACGTGGGTCGTTGATGTCGCGGAGCTTCAAGACCTTCTTCATGTTCGGCGTCGGTCGCATGAAGTGCGTCCTCCTCGTCAGGGGGCGTTGTAGTTGGGAGCCGTGATGATCCCGGTCTGGCTCCAGCCCGGGATGCTGAAGTCCACCGCGTAGTTGTGCGCGAACACGAGCCGGCTGTACGCGTTGGTGACGAGCATGCTGCCGGCCCGGTTGCCCACGATTTGAAGGCCCGAGGTCGCGTCCGCCACCGCCGACGAATACGTGTCATACGGCGACTTGACGGTCGTGTTCGGCGTGCCGATGACCAGATCCGCTGTCGCCCAGTTCCCCTCCACCTGCGCGTTGTACGGGTACTCCCGGATGATGACGGCGGCCGCGGCGATCGCGTTCAGATAGGTCTGGAAGATCGACTGGACCTCCGCGACCCGGACGGTCCCTCTTTCGACGGCGTTCTTCGGCGCCACCCACGGCTGCAGGGTCTCGATGAACCGCGGCGACGTGCTCGCCACGCCAGAGGACGTGTACGTGTAGGGGGTGAACACGATGCTCCCCTCGGCGCGGTTGTCCTCGATCTGCCATTCCCCCGACGCATAGGTGATGCTGAGGGCGATGTAGCCGCTCGAGAGCTGGCCGAACTGGTTGCCGGACACGATGTTGTTGCTCACGTTGACGAGCCGCAGTCCCCCTGAGAAGGAGTTGCTCCGCAGGACGCAGCCGTAGAGTTGCTCGCCCCTGCAGCCCCGCCCGGTGAAGCGGTTCGACTCCAGGAGGAGCGCATCCGTCCCGGCGCCCGTCTCCCCCTCGGCCGCCCAGAACGGAGCCGACGCATTCACCGTGTTGCCCTGGATCCGGATGGCCGTGCGTTCACCTTCGGTCCAACGCTCGTAGATCAGGATGCCCACGGTCCCGCCCTCTTCGGCGGGGATCGCCGCGTTCAGCTTGATGACGTTGTCCTGGGCGACCAGGTTCCCGCCATCCGCCAGGTAGAGGCCCACCTGCTTCGACTTGCGCATGGGAAGGCCGAGCACCTGGTCGGAGGTGATCGTCTGCTGGCCGCACACGGTGTTGCCCTGCACCACCACGTCATTGCCCAGCGTGAGCACCCCGACCGCGGCGTCGATTTGATTGTCCGCGACGCGCAGCCGCTGGATGCGCACCTGCTGATCCTGCTCCCACGAAGGCGGGGCGTGCAGCATGCAGGCGACTCCAACGGTGGCATACGTGAAGACGTTCGCCGTCACGGCGACCGCCTCCATGCTCACCACGGGCGGGCTGCTATCCCTCTTCAGGGCCAGGCTCGGCCCGAACTGGACTCCCTCGAGGTAGGTCTGGAAGCGGTTGTTGTGGATGCTGAGTTCGATGAGCCCTGGAAACGTATTCTCCACGTCGGGCAGCGGGCCGCTGTCGGCCGAGGCCGCGAAGAGGATGCCGCGAACGCCCCCGAACGTGCACCCCTCGATGTCCAGGTTGGAGACAATCCAAGGCACCCAGAGACAGGCCGCGCCGTACGCGGCGAACCGGTCTCCGGACACCCGGCCCTGGTACAGGTAGTCGACCCGGATGCCGGCCTTCGCGGCCCAATACACATTTCCGACCGAAACCAGCTCGTACGTGTACCCGATGAGCACGGGGCTTCCGCAGTAGAACGCGCACCGCTCGAATTCGCAGCGCGTGGTGTCAATGCCTCCCACCGCGACGCCGACGGTGTCCACTGCGTAGTCGCCCGCCTCCGTTTCGATGAGTGACGTGATCGTCCTCTCCAGGTCCTCGTCCGCCGCCTCGGTGAGCACCTTGCGGCGCTCCACATCCAGCCACCCCTGGAACGACGAGCCCTGGAGCCGCAGGCCTCCCGCCGACCTGGCGTAGAGGCAGGCCTTCTCGCAGACCACCACCGACTCGACGAGCTCGGTCATGAAGACGTACTCCGCGGCGATGCCCCACGCGCCCAGGAGGATGGAATCCTCGGCATGGATGGACGTGGTCCCCCGGGTGTCCGCGTATTGCACGAACGGCCTCGGGTCCTCGGGCTTGAGGTCCGGAAGCGCGGGCTTGGCGACGCGGATCGCGACGCCATTCTCTCCGGGGTGGACCAGCGCGGCCCGCTCCAGGCGGACCTGCGTCGGGATGAAGACCGCGCGCGCCTTCTTCTCTTCCGGCGCGGACCCGGACAGCGTGAGCTGCACGAGCGGCCCGGAGGTTTCGCGCGAGAAGACGAGGAGATCGCGCAGGGTGAGGCACGCGTCCCCCTGCACATAGAACACCGGCGCGTCGCCCCCGAAGCCGAGCAGGGTCGCATGCGGACACCCGGAGATCGTCACCCGCTTCCCGGCGACGTTCAGCGTCCCGTGAATCCGGTAGATGCCTCGCTCCAGGCAGAGGGTTGCTCCATCGACGGCGTCATCAATGGCCTCCTGGATGCGCGTGGTGTCATCCCCGTGGTTCTCCGACGGAGACAGCGACACGTCACAGCAGCCGCCGTCCTCCTTCGCGTACAGCTCGTCGATGGCCTCCTGCACCGTGTCCGCTTGGGTGCCGACCTTGCCGCCGTCATAGGCGATGTCGTCCGCGTTCAGCTCACAGAGCGCCGAGTACTGGTGGTCGTACCAGCGCACGAGCAGGAGCGGCGCGGACTCGCCCGTGTATTGGAAGAGGGCCAGCGGCGCGAACAGCCGCTCCGGGCCGTGGGCCGACTCCTGCCAGGGACCGTTCTGGTTGTCCTTGATCTTGCGCGCTTCGTGCTGCCAGTAGTCCCCCGGACGGAAGGCCGCGCCGGACAGCTCGATGACGATGCCGTCGCCCAGGTCGAACACGGTGACGGGCGGCTCTCCCATCGCCTTCGGCTGCGTGACGAGGAGGCCGTGCCAGACCCGCACCTTCCGGGGAGCCTTGTCCTTGTTGGCGAAGTCCGCCGGCACGTTCACCGGCAGCCGCGTCACCCGGTCGCGCAGCTTGAGCTGTCCGGAGGTGGCGGTCGTCTCCGCGTAATAGAGCTGCCCCACCGAGCGCTGCGCGGCCTTGAAGGACTTCGTCGCGAGCGCGACCTCGGCGAGGGCCGCGTCGCCCAGGTCGTCCGTTTCGTCGACCAGCTCGATGAGGTCCCCGTCCTTCACCTCGGAGCCGGGCGCGAGCGTCAGGCTGGCGAGCGTGTTCGCCACGGAGGCGACGGCGAAGACATCCGAGCCATTGTTCTTCGACCACTTGATCTCGACGTTGCCGAGCGCGCCGCCTTTGTGCACCTCGAACCGGTAGAAGCGGTTGTCCGCGCCCGTGTAGCCGCCAGCCTCCGGGATGGCGCAGGGGTCCAGGTTGTCCGGCGCCACCTTGGTGGTGAGCTTCAGCTTGCCGGTGCCCGCGTCGACCTTCGCGAACGCGGCCGGCACGTCGTCCTTGCCCGTGAGCGGGTCGCTCCCGTCGCTCGCGAACACGGCGAGCTTGACCTGGCCCATCGCTTTCGAGCGCACCGTCGTGTCGAGCACGCCGCCCAGCGCCTGCTCCAGGATGCCGCCATCCTCGATGCGGGTGATCAGCCGCTCCCACCCTTCCAGGTAGGCGACCACGTAGCTCCCCGCCACGGGCACCGTGTCGCCCGACGGGAAGCCCTTGCTGGTCGGGAAGGTCGACTCCCAGAACATCCCGTCGTCGTTCGACTCGACCGCCAGGCCCCGCAGGTAGTACCGGCCGCGCGTGTACGAGAACAGCGGGGCCTTGGTGGCGGCCTCGAAGCCTTCGATGAAGCCGATCCACGCCTCGTTCGCGGCGCCGGCCGCGGAGAAGCCGATATCAAAGGTGTCGTACTCGGCGGGTGCGCCCGCGGGCACCTGCACGTCGTAGGGCTTGAACGTGGTCGCGTCGTTCGCGGCGAGGGTCCCCGCGCTGACGCCCTGGATCCGGACCTCGACGCTGGCGTTGGCCCGCAGCCAGAGGCGGACCTTCGGATACCGCGCCTTGCCCAGCTTGCGGCGGGCGCTGATCTTGACGAAGCCGCCCGCCGCGTGCGCGCCCACGTAGATGGACGGGAACCGCTCGTGGTACTTCGCGCCGTAGTCGCGATACGCCACGAACGTGCCGCCCGGCGCTGGCAGCGTCACGCCATCCAGCGTCTCGAACACCGCGAGGAGCGGGCCCGGCGTCGCGAGGTAGCCCAGGTTCGGGCTGCCCTGTTCGCAGCCTACGTCCGACGCCAGGTCGCGCAGCAGCGTGTCGGCCGCGTCGACGCTGGCCGCGACATCGCTGTCCAGCACCAGCCGCCCCTCCTGCAGGAGCACGCGCCGGTACTTCTCCTTGCGCTTGGAATCAGGGCGATGGCCTCTGGTGAAGTCACCTTTCATGGTCGCTCTCTCAACCCTCTCGCCGGTGTCTCAGGTCTCGCCGGGCCCGTTGGCTCGGCGCGCTAGTCCATCCGCAGGAGCCCGGTCTGGAGCCCTGCGGGGGTGTATTCGATCAACCTCGTGAGCAACGCGTCGCCCCGCTGCGCGAAGCGCGCGCCGTGGAACGCCCCCATCTCCGAGCCGTCCTCCGCGCCGCGCGTGACGGTCCTCGGGCATTCCTCGGACAGACGCAGGTGCGCGGCATCGTTCCGGTCGCGCGTGACGAACAGGGGAAGGTCCTCGGTGACGCGATGTCTGCGTGGCAGCAGGCTCCCGGGCTCCACGCGGCTGTAGCGGACGCAGCCGTGGAACCGGTCGCGCGCCCGCGCCACGTCGGTGAAGAGGCTCTCGCTCGCCTCCATGACGCGCACGTCCACAGAAGGTGCCCCGCCCAAGTCCGCGCGCCAGGCCGCGACCGTCGAGCGCTCGAAGCGGACCTCGCAGTCGATGGCCAGGACGGCCGCTCCGCCCGCCGCGTCGACCACGCATTCCTCCATCAGGACGGTGGCGGCTCCGCTCACCTGGACCCTGGGTGCCTGGCAGCGGAAGAGCTCAATCGCCGTGTCCGACCCCGTCGCGGTCGTGAACCTCCAGAGGTCGTGGGGCGTCAGCGCGGAACAGAACCGCACCTCGATGGCCTTCGCCGGTGGCAGGGCCAGGGCCATCGTGGCCGGAACCGGCGGCGTCCCCGGATAGGTGGTCTGCCGGAGGGCGAGCCCGTGCAGCGTCAGCTTCTCGTACGTCGGGGGCGAGCCACTCGCCCACGCCGCGCCGAGCAGGAGTACGGGTCGGTGGAGCTCCGCCGCCTGGATGCTGAGCGACGCCACGTTGGCGGGCCAGACCAGCGCGCTCTCCGTGTATGTCGCGCTGTCTTCGAACTGGATGACCTCGTGCTTCGCCGCGTTCGCGCCATCCGCGACGACGGCCGCGAGCGCCTCCCCGAGCGTCGAGTAGCGCGGGAGGCCCTGATACGAGAGGGGCGCTTCGCGGTGCAGGCTGCCCCCACGAAGCACGAGTCGCGTCGGGGTGGGCAGCTCCTCGGCGAGCAGGGGCTCTCGCGCATCGGGGCGTGCGCCGGTGTGGAACGAGTAACCCTCCAGATAGTCGACTGTTACTGGGGCCGGCGGCCAGCCAGCGGCCCCCGCGTGCACCGAGGCCACGGTGAATGGAGCCGCGGGCTCTGCCTTCGCGAATGAGAACAAGCCGTGCGCGGGATCGATGTCCAGGCAGCCCGCGGGCGTCGCGAGGCCCAACTGGGGGCTTGCCGGATCTTCGTTCTTCCACCAGCACAGCGTGCGCTGCCGGAGCCGTCGGCGGCGGAGCGTCTTCGCCTCGCGAATGGGAGTGATGGCTCCGCACGCGAAGCGCGCCACCTGAAGAGTGCCGGCCCAGACCGTCGAGCCGTCGAGCCGCACCGACACGGCCTCGCTCGCGAAGGCCAGCGACGCAGACCACCCCGCGAAGGGCGGTACCTTCGTTTCGAGCGCCGGGAGGTGGATGAGGACCGCCTCCCCCTGGTCGCTCGTGAAGGACACCTCGCAGGACGGCAGGAGGATGCTCTTCGTTTCGGACTCCAGCCGGAGCCAGAGCTCGGCATCGTCGCGAGAGGCCGCGGCCTCCTGCGCGAAGAAGCTCCACGCCGCGCGCAACTCCGCTGCCGTCGTGACGGCGGTGCCATTCTTCTGGAAGGCCTTCCACGTGGTGGCCACCGTGGAGTCCGGGCCCGTCCACGCCAGCTGGAGGAAGGGCCAGGTCTGGTTCTTGATCCGCAGCGCGAACACCAGCCGGAGCGAAACGGCATTGCCCGCCACCGTCGGCGCTCCGGACACGTCGAGCGCACGGGGAGCGTGCACCACCACCGGCCCTCGCGCGATCGCGGAGGGAATGCTCCGCCACGGCTCGGGCTCGGAGGTGAGCGGAAGGGGCGGCCACGCGGGTCCGGGCCCGGTGGACAGGGCCTCTCCGGGCAGACGCAGCCCCTCGGGCGTGACGGTCAGCGGGTTCGCGGGAGGATTCGCGTCGTACACGCTGCCGTCCGCCGCGACGAACAGCCACCGGTCTCCCACCACCCACGTCGCGGGGAGCTCCACGGTGAGCGCGCCCGCGAGGAACCCCATCGTGGCGAGACGCGGGTCCGAAGGCGGCATCGAGGCCGCGGGCGCACGGCAGGCGATTTCGATGACGGCGCCCGGGAAGTATCCCGCGCCCCCTTCCGCCGCGAGCCGCAGCATGACGACATACGAACCCGCCACCGGTGTGGCGACGCCGAGCGACGACGTTCCGCCTCGCGCCTCGATGCGCACCTCCCCGCGCAGCACGCCCGCGGCGATATTCGGCACGTTGGAATCCGCTCCGGTGAGCGGAACGGCCATCACCCCGACCCGGACCGGCGACGACAACCGCTCCGCCACATGAGACAGGAGCAGCACGTCACAAAGATCCGCGGCGAGCGCGCGCGCCGCGGGCAGACGGACGGCGGACCGCGCCTCCTTCGAAGCCGTGGCGACGGCGGCGGGCAGGCCCGTGAAGCGCACCGTGAAGCCCGCGCCGCTCCCTCCCTCCTGGTCGAAGTAGTCGCCCGGGCGCTCCGCGAAGTGGAGGGGCGGCACGCGATCGCTCGCGAGCCGGTCCTCGGCCGACGCGCGCCGCATGCGCAGGGGCACGTCCTCGCCCAGGGGGTTGAAGGCGAACCGGTAATCGACCTCGGGCACCCCGCCCCCGGTGTAGCGCGTGCGGTCCTTCGCCGTGCCCTCCGTGACGGGGAACAGCTTCGTCGGGTACAGCCAGTGCGCCACGTGCTTGGGGTGGTACCGCCCGGTGTTCCGACCAATGCGACGCGGATCCACTGCGTGGAACGCGGTGTCGAGCGGGCCCGACGCACGTTCGGCGATCGTCGCCGCCCGAAGCCCGGCGACCGTCCGCTCGGGCCGGTACAGGTCGAGGTCCTGGGCAAGCAGGATCCGCTTCCATCCCTCGCGCGTCACCGCCAGCTGGCCGGAGAGGTCTCCCGCCATCTCCTCCAGCATGGTGGGCGTGCCCTTGCGGCGCCGCCAGCCCACCGTGCCGCGCACGTCGCGCCGGTTGGACGCGGCATCAGGGAAGACGAGCCGCATCCCGATCATGTCCGCCAGATACGGGAGGACCCAATCCGCGCTCTTGTCGATGAAGAGGTCCGCGTGCAGCTCTTCAACGCTCTGCCGCGTCCGAGCGATGGGCGCGGCGAGGATGCGCAGGAACTTGTAGAGCTCCTCCACGCCCCGGGGCGCGAGCGACTTCTTGGGCTCGCGCGTCCCCTCGGCCATGTCGACGACGCGGTAGAGCGCCGGCAGGTGCGAATAGAGCAGGTCCGTGACGAGGTCGCGGACGCCGGGGTCGAGCGTGGGGGTACCGCCGCCTTCGCCGCTCATGGGGCCTCCGGGAGAAGGATTTCGATGTCCTGCGGCGTGAGCACGAGCAACTGGTTCGGCCACGCGATGACGGTGTCCGCCACCCGCGAAGGCTGGCCCTTGGCGACCTCTTCGAGCGTGTCGAACCTGCGCAGCTCGATGAAGCGCACGCCCGGGGCACGCTCGATGTGCTCGTAGAGTTCGCTCAGGAACGCGGGCTGTCCCAGGTCGCGCGCCCCGAAGGCGAACAGGCCCGGTGCGGCCTCGGATGTGCCGCAGAGCGCGTCTCGCACCGCACGCTCCACGCTCTCCCGCAGGTACGCCGGATCGCTCTCCAGCGTCAGCGTGAGCGTGAGCCCGACGAGCTCGGGGCCCGCCACGTCGAGCAGCACCGTGGTGTCACGGCGGGCCTGGAGGAAGGCCTTCACCTGGGCCGCGTTCGACGCCGTGCCCTTCGCGTCGGAGACCACCACGCGGATGCCTTCCGCGCCGCCCTCGAGCTTCGTCCACTCCGCGTTCGCCTTCACGACGCCCGGGAACTGCAACGCGAGCTGTTTGTGGTCCTCCACGGAGACGGCGCGGTCGAAGGTCCGGATGTATCCCGTCGCCTTGGTGCGAACCGCCTCGGGCTCGGCCGGTGCCGCGCCGCCCTTCACCGGGAGCGGATTCGCCGCGCGCTCCACCAGCGCGTGCGCCTTCTTGAGCCGGCTCACAGCGAAGGCGTCCGCGTCGCCGTCCGGGCCGATGCCGGTGCGGTACGTCGCGACGATGTGGTTCCTTCCAGAAGACGGAATGGCGCCCTGGATGCCGTCCCCGAACACCACGCTGACCGTGCCGGTCTCATCGCGCTGGACGAGGTAGCAGCGGTCCTCTGGCGGCGACGCCACGAAGTCCACGACGCGGTGCCACAAGACGTCCGCCACGCGGATCTCCAATTCGGGCTCGGCGCCGTCCGGCGAAGGCAGGTACGTGAGCGGCTTCTGCTTGAGCGAGAGGCGCAGGAAGGGCGTGCTCCCATCCGAGCCCCCCAGCACCTCCGTCGCGGTCTTCCCGTGGGAGATGCGCGCGACATTGCCCAGGATGCGAAGCGCCCCATACGTCCAGGGAGCGCCCGCCACGGGCGGCTCAACGGGCTCCCAGGTGAGCTGCGTGCGGACGGGGCCGCTGCCATCCGCCCAGGTCCCCACCGACGTGAGACGCACGATCTCGAAGCGCGCTTCGCTCCCGCGCTCCGCCAGCGCGACGAGCCGACCCGGCTCGAGGTCCGCGACCAGACGGTCGAGCCGGACGGGCGTGGAGCCGGGCTGCGTGACGACCGCTGGATTGGGCCCGGTCGCGACCAGGGGCGCCTTCACGCCAAAGCCCAGGACCCACCGGCTCGTCCGGATGGCCTGATCGCTCCGGGCCAGGAGCGTGCCGCCCACGGTCGCCTGGATGGCGGTCACCGTCCTCGCCACGCTCACCGTGGGCTTCTCATCGAGCACCGTGATCTGCGTCCCGTTCGGCTTCGTGGGGTCCGCCGGAATCTGGACGACCACGTGGTTGACCTTCGAGAACGTGACGCTCCTTGATGCCTCCGCCGTGATTCGGAGCGCCGAGGGGCCCGAATTGGTGACACGAACCCCGGGAGTACCGATGACCGACTTCTTGAGCTCCTCGGACAGATAGAGGCCGTTCGGATCGTCCGCGTTGTTCGGGTCGTTCGCGGGCGTCACGGTGTAGCCGGAGGCGGGATACGACGCGGGACTCGCCTTGAGGGCCCCGCCTCGCAGCTCCGCCTCCGTGAACGACGCGGCTGACGTATTCCAGCCGAAGAGATGAAGGTCGTGCGCGGGCTTCGCCCAGACGACGGCACCCGGGAAGCTGCTGTCGCTCCCGGTGAGCGGCTGCTTCACCGTGAGCCGCGTCCGTCCCCCACCCTCCACGGGCGGCGCGCTCACTTCGTGCGCGGAGAGAGTGGTCCCCCGCTCGATGACCACGAAGTCGCCCTGCGCGATGCCGAACCCCGTCCCCTCCACCTCGAACGTCGACTTGCCTGAGAGCGGCAGCACCGCGAGCGCGTCGTACGGGAGGAGCTCGCTCCACGCCGCGCTGACGGCCAGGTCCTCGGTGGTCTCGTAGTCCTGCGCCTTCTTCTCGCCCACGGACGCCGAGCCCATCGCCAGGCCCCGGAGCACCGTGCCGGACACGCCGTCCTTGAGGGTCAGCAACGCGTATCCGGTGGCAGCGAGGCCCGGCCCGGGCTCGTAGCCCAGGCGGCGTCCATGGCGTACCAGCGCCTTCGCCGTGAGCGCCGTGCCCAGGAAGGCGTCGTTCGCGTACCGGTCCTGGTAGGCCCCCAGCGTGTGTCCGAGGAGCGCCGCGAGTTCCATCAGCGTGCCGGCGAAGTCGCCCTGCGCGGTGGAGGGAGGGAAGCCCAGCTCGTGCGAGGCCAGCGTCCGCTGCTCATCGAGGAGGTCGGCGAACTCGTCCGGCAGGTAGTCGAGCACCGTGCGGCCCGCGAGGGGCTCGCCCGTGGTGGAGTACGCGGTGCGGAAGCGCGGTGGGCGGCTCACGGTGCGACCTCCTCGATGACGAAGTCCTTCTCGGTCACGCCCGCGTCGAGCCCGACCACGAGGACCTTCAGCTTCCCGTGGTCCGGCATGTCGTCGTCACCGTCGTTGCGGACGACCTCGGTCGGCGCGAGTGTGATTCGCGACTCGACCTCGTTCGCGGACAGCACCTTCAGCTTGCGGAAGCGGAGTGCCTTGACGGCGCGCACGCCTGGGATGCGCTGCACGAACGCGAGCAACTCGCCGACCTCCAGCCCGTCGCTGAAGCTCAGCCGGTCCGGGTGGAAGTAGCCGGGGTTGTCCCGGGAGCCGGGCCGCAACGCCGCGAGGACCGCCGAACGCACGCGGTAGGGCAGCGCCCCCGGCTCCACGCAGATGCCGAGCCGCACGTCGATGGGCACGTACTCCGCGGCGCGCACGAAGTGCTCCCGCCCCGTCATGCGAAGCGCGTCGATGCGGTCGAACACCGCCTGCCGGAGCGGCTCCGACAGCCCGGCCTTTCCTTCTGGATCCACCAGGACGAGCACCGCGTTGAAGGGCCCGCCCAGGAGCCGGGCGGTCGCGAGCCCCACGCCCTTCACGGTGGCTGCGGCCACGGCGTAGTCGGACAGCGACACGGCGCGCTCGACGGGGCCATGACGGAGCGACGCCGGAATGCGGAGGCGCACGGCCTCGCGTGTTTCGGCGCGGACACCTCCGGTGCCCGGGAGCACGTTGACGCCGCGCAGCCCGGTGAAGCCAGCCACGGCGGACTGGCCGGGCATGAAGCGCGTGAGGACGCCGGCCCCCACGTTGCCCGCGACCGCGTCGCCCGTGCGGTAGTCCACCACGATGTCGCCGGGGAGCTGCTCGCTCTGCTTCTGCGCCTGGCTCAACGCGTCCTCGGACCACACCTCGACGGCGCGCCCCTGCTTGCCGTCGCCGAACTCGAGCCACAGCGAGCCGTCCTCGTCCGAGCTCGCGACGAAGTGCCTGTCGAAGGACTGCGAGGCATGCAGGTGCTCCACCCGCTGCCACTTCTCCGAGCCGATCGTCACCTCCACCCGGACCGAGGAGCCCGTGAGCCCCGCCGCCGAAACCGACGACTCGAACACGACCTGAGACTCCGACAGCCGCAGCGCGCGCAGCAGCAGGTGCGAGAACCCTGGCCGTCGCTCCAGCACGTAGCTCTGCCGGTCGCGCGAGAAAGCCGTCTCCGAGCGCGCGTAGCGATCCTGCCGGGACCGGCCGAAACGGCCACGCCCCAGGTTGCCGTGGATCCGAAGCGCATCCGGATCGCCCCACGCCGGCCGCATGTCGATGTCGAGCGGCGGCTCGAACGCGACGACCGTGACCTCGGATTCGTTCGCGTGCGAGGCGTCCGACGCGGAGGCGGTCCATCCAGGAAGCCGCTCATGCCGGAAGGCCGTGATGGTCACGACCCGCGCCGGGGGGACGGGCGCGTCCAGCGGCGTCGTGGCGAAGTGGTTGCCCTGCACGAACGCGAGCGTCTGGCCCACGGAGAGGTTCTCGACCGTGCCCCAGAGGAGCACCTCGCTCGCCCCCGCGGGGATGACGGCGTCGTCGGCCCCGGGCCACGCCGCGAGCGGCAGCACGTTGTGCGCGGCGAGGACGCGCGTCCGCTCGGTGAGCCAGAACACCACCTCCGCGCCGCTCGCTCCGGCGGGGGTCGTGATTTCGACGCCCACGGGCAGGTAGCCGTCGCTCTGGGCCTGGAAACAGAGGAGCGTTTCGGCCGCGGTGCCGTCAAACAGGCGCGTCCCGAGCAACGCCGCGTGCTGGCGCAGCGAATACCGCTGGCCGGCCGTGTCGACGAACGCCTCGTTGGCGACGCGGTCCTGGTAGTAGCTCAGCAGGTCGCCGTGGTGCGCGAGCAACTCCACGAGCACGCGCTCCAGGGCCGCGGGCGAGAGGTCGGCCCAGGCCGGGTTCTTCACCCGCACCCAGTCGCCGAACATCTGCACGAAGCCCGTGAAGTCCTTGGTGAGCAGATCCACCGCGGGCCGCGGCTGCAACGCCTTGGGAGGCTTCTCCGCGAGAGGCCGGCAGTCTCCGCCCTCACAGCTCAACGTGAAGTCGAACGTCGCGGAGCCGAAGAAGGGATGGACCTGGGGACCGCCCGGCCCTTCCCCCGTGGAGAGGAGCGTCAGCGTGTACTCGGAGGCATCGCCCATCTTCGAGAGCGCGAGCGTGACGGTCTTCTGGGCGCTGTCCTCGCCCACGTAGGTGAAGCCCAGGTCGGTGATCCGCAGCCCGCCGGTGATGGCGAAGCTCTTCTCCGAGAACTTGGGGGCGGCCCAGGTCCGCTGGAGATGGACGACCAGCGTCGCCGACGTGGGTGCCTGTTCGTCGGGCAGGAGCGTCAGCTCCAGGTAATCGATGCCCTGGAACAGCGCGGTCCCATGGCGGCCGGACCACTGAAGCCACGGGGTCGTCACAGCCGCACCTCCAGGTTGCGAGGCAGGCGGTCCGTACGGCGGCGGAAGGCGATCTTCACCCACAGCTCCCCGTCCTCGGGGGAGGCCTCCACGTCGACGCCGTCCACCAGGACTTCATCTCCGATGTCGCGGCGGAGCGACTGCGAGATGCGGAACTCCAACGCGCCAATCGTCAGGTCGTTGAGCTCGTCGAAGACGGCGCGGTTGAGGCCCACGCCGAAGTCCGGCCGGTTGACGCGCTCGCCCGGCGCGGTGAACAGGACCGCGAGGATCTTGTCGCGCAGGTGCTTGTCCGCGTCGTCGATGACGGCGACCCCGCCCTGGGCGCCGAACCGGAATGGGTGCTGGAGGAAGCGATCGGCCATGGGAGGTCCTCCTCAGGTGATGGGCGCGGACGGCGGGCCAGGGGGGACGGGGAAGATGACGAGCGTGCTGGACGCGAGCAGCGTGCACGCCGTGGCGACCTGCTGCGCCTTCTGCGACACCGACCCGTTCACGTCGGAGAACACGGAGACCAGCTGCGACACCGCCGCGCCCGCCGCAGTCGGAAACGCCGACATGCCGGGCGGGAAGCTCTGGCCCGCCATGTACGCCGCCACGGCCATGGCCAGCTGGGTGCCCGCCGCCTGCGCCGACTGAGCCGCGAGCGCCCCCGCCGCCGCGGCCATGAGCTGGGACTTGCGCGCAAGCGCCGTCGCGCAGGGGATCCCCGCCGCCTGCCCCGCCGCGAACCAACTGGACACCGCGGTCGCGAAGTGGTCCGCGGACGCGTTCACGTCCTGCGGATACGAGCCGCCCTCCGGGACGAGCCAGGTCTGTTCGAGCTGGGTCTTGAGCGTGTCGAACACGAGGGGCATGGGGCGGCCTATTCGGTGAACGTCTTCGTCGACAGGAGGTTCGACTGCATCGGCTGGGTCGGAGGCCCCGAGGGCCCGACACCGGTCGGATGCGTGTGGCTGTTGAAGAACTGCATGAAGTCGTTGCCCAGGACCACGGCCTGCTCCGCGCCGTCGCCCAGCTTGATCTTGTCGGCCTTGATGATCAGCTCGCCGTTCTTGGTCAGTCGCAGCTCGACCTTGTCGCCGCCGTGGGCGAGCACGACGACCTCCCCTTCGTCGTCCATGAAGATGCGGTGCCCCGCCTTGGTCCGGAGCACGTGCTTCATCGGGCCGGCCTGGGTGTCCTCGGAGGTGGGCACCTCCGTGCCCTTCTCGGTGCCCAGGTCGTCGGTCTGGCCGGTGCTCTCCGGGGCGCCCCAGAAGCAGCCGGACCAGATGGGACGGCTGGGGTCGCCGGCCGCGAACTCAATCCACACCGTGTCACCGACCTCCGGCGTGAACAGGAAGCCGCGGTCCTTGCCTCCACCGTAGGGCACGCATGGCAGCGCCCAGCCCGTCGGGACGTCTTCGCCCAGGACAGCGGGCACCTTCGCGCGCAGGCGCCCCAACTTCAGGGGGTCCGCGTTGTCGGTGACGACGCCCTCGTATTTTCCGTAGAAGCGGTGCACGAACCGCTCCTCGAACGTGCGCAGCAGGTCTTCCACCTTCATTGCGGCGGAACCTCCTCGGCGCTCTGGCCGAAGTCTTCCTTCCCGGAGAGGCCCAGCGCGTTGCGCTCGGCGACGAAGGTCTGGCTGATCACCCCTTCATCCACGGTCGTCCGGACCGCACGCACGTAGTAGACGCCCGCGAACATCCGCCCCACGCCCTTGATGAGCACCGGGCGACGCGCGCGCAGGAGCCCCCGGTACAGGGGCGTGTCCACCTCGCCCCTCGCCTCGACGGCGAACAGCGCCCGGTCCGTTGCCGCCGAACCTTCATCCGCGATGGCCGTCTCCGCGGGGAACGGGTCGCGCAGGAGCGTGACGGAGCCGGTCGCCCCCGCCTGCTTCAGCCCCTTCTCCAGTGCGTCGTCCATCAGCCCTTCGCCCAGCGGATCCAGCTTGGGGCTTCCGTCGGAGCGCACGAGGCGCTTGCCGATGGGGTCGATGGCCGCGCCCTTCACACGGGCAGGCCCTGTCAACGTGGCCTGGAGGTCCAGCCACTTGAGGTTGGGATCATCGCGCAGGATGGTGAGGTCCGGCTGCGGCGTGTCCTTGAGGGCGCGCGGCCGGAAGTACGCCGTCACGGCGCCGCTCTGCGGGTCGGGCTCCAAATAGCAGACGAAGCCGTTGCGCCGGGCCAGGCGCTGGACCCATTCCCAGTCAGTGCCGCGCTGCACGAGAAGCTGCTTCTTCGCCTCATGGCGCGTGCCGGTCTTCTCCCCGGCGAAGGTGAGCGGGTAGCGGGCGAAGACCTTCTCCGCGGCCTCGGTGTCGGTGACGTCGGGATAGGCCTCCACCCGCTCCTCGGCCGACAGCAGCACGGCCGCGTCCATGGCGAGCACCTCGACGTAGCTGTTCGACTCGACAGCTTCGAAGTGCGGGCGCACGTGCGTGACGAAGCCCTCGAAGAGGCGCACGGCGTTGCCGCCGGGCGGTTCAAGCTGCACCGACACCTTCGCGGACGGCACGAAGATGCCGTCATCGAGCGGCGAGAACTCTCCTTCCGGCGACTGCGTGGCGTTGAAGCGCAGGGCGAGGACGCTGGGGTCCGCGTCGCTTTCACGCACCTCGATACGGGTGAGCAGACCGAGCACCGAGGCCTCGATCGGCTCCCCATCGATGGATACGAGCATGCGCGGATCCGGCATGGTTCCTCAGCGGTTCGGCGGGATGAGGACGGGCCGTCCGGGGACGAGCACGTCGAACGGGTCGAGGACGCTGGACGCGTCGCAGATGCGCCAGAACTTCTTCGGGTCGCGGAAGTACTGCTGGGCCAGGGTGTCCAGCCGCTCTCCCTCGCCGGGCGCGTGGAAGAAGACGCCGCCCGTCGCCGGAAGCTCACGCAGCGACAGGAGGGTGACCTCCTCGCCCGAGGCGTCGGTGGCTGTATCCGTGGGTGTCTTCGCGTAGCGGCTCGTCTTGTCGATCACGGGTGAGCGCCTTTCTCAGAGCGGCAGGATGTTGGTTCCCTGCGCGGCCGTCGTATCGAAGAACTGCCGGGCCATCTCCGAGCGCTTCGACGCGGTGAAGGCGAGCGCGTCCTGGACGGCCTTGTTGTCCTTGGCGTCCGCGTCGGTGAGCACCTCCAGCTGCACGTCCACCTCCGCGCGGATGGGGTTGAGGTCGCGGTTGTGGCGGGTCTCGTTGACGTTCATCCCGGTGATGCGGACGGGAAGCACGCGCTTCCTGCCCCACACGAACAGGACGGTGGGTCGCTGCTTGCGCGCCTTCACGGGCTCCTTGCCGTCGGAGCTCCGGTCCTGCGGGCTTTCGGCCGGGAAGAGCAGCCCCTCCAGCGCGCTGACCTCCGGGAGGATGCCCAACTCCGCGGGGAGGTTCTCCGCGCTCTGGAGGCGGTCGTCGAAGTCGAACCGCACCTGCACGGTGAGGGTCTGCTTGACGTTACCGCTGGAGGCATCAGCCCCCTGCTCTCCCTTGCCGGAGCCCTTCGCCGCGCCCTCCGTGCCGGAGCCGCTCTTGCCCTGCTCGACCTGGAAGGCCCGGGTCAGAACCTCGGGATTGAAGCGGAACGGAATCACCCGCTTGTCACCGTCCGGGTAGCCGCCCGGCTCATACGCGATGAAGGCGCCTCGCAGGTAGCTGACAGGATCGCTCACGGCAGTCTCCTCAGGACGGCGGAATACAGCTCGTCGGCAAGACGCTCCGCGCCGCGCTCGGAAAGCAATTCATCCGCGGGCAGCGCGTCGAGCGAGAGCCGCTCCAGGGCAAGCTCCTGCACACCCGCGCGTGCGAGCGGGGACTTCGCGAGGCGCTCGGCCAGTCTGCGCAGGGCATCCTGCACCGTCGCCTGGATGGCCTGCGCGCGGGCGTCGTCGGAGAGGCCCAACACCGAAATGGTGTCAATGCGGAGGGAGATGCCACTCATGCGCGTCCCCTCGCCCAGACAACGGGCTTGCCGTTCAACCCCTGAGCATGGCCCGGCAGGTGGTCGGCGAGCGGACCGAAGTCCTCGCGCGAGCGCCCGAGCCCGACCTTCTCCAGCTCGCGATACGTGGCGCGAACCAGGTGCTCGACCCGCACGAGCCCATCGGGCTCGGCGGCGGCGAGGTGCGCCGCCGCGACGCCGATGTTGTAGATGCTGCCGCCCGCGAGGCTGAAGCGCTCCACGAAGTGCCGCAGGTCGAGCCCCGGCGCCCAGCGCGCGGCGGGCGGAAGCGAGCGCTGCCACAGCGACGCGCGCATGGACGCATCCGGCATGGGGAACTCCAGCACGAACCGGAGGCGACGCAGGAACGCGGTGTCCATGTTGCTGCGCAGGTTGGTGGTCAGGATGCTGATGCCCTCGAAGGACTCCATGCGCTGGAGCAGGTACGCGACCTCCACGTTGGCGTATCGGTCGTGCGCGTCCTTCACCTCGCTGCGCTTGCCGAAGAGCGCGTCGGCCTCGTCGAAGAGGAGGATGCCGTGTCCTGCCTCGGCCTCCTCGAACACGCGCGACAGCGCCTTCTCCGTCTCGCCGATGTACTTGGAGACCACCTGGCTCAAGTCGATGCGGTAGAGGTTCAGCCCAAGCGCGCTGGCGAGGCACTGCGCGGCGAAGGTCTTGCCCGTGCCGGGGCTGCCCGAGAACAGACACGAGAGACCACGGCCGAGCGGCGACGCCCCCGAAAGGCCCATCTCGGAGCGCACCCGGGGCGCCGCCCGGTAGAAGCCCACGATGTCGACGAGCGTGTCGCGCAGGTGCGGCGGCACGACCAGATCGTCGAACACCGCGCGCGACGGGATGTGCGTGACGAGCCGACCCATCTTCCGCGCGCCCTGGGCCAGCAGCTCCGCGGCGATGGCCTCGGCATCCATCCCGGCGGCAGCGCCGCCGGCCAGACGCTGCTTCGTGGAGGCGGCACGAGCAGCCGCGCGCACCTCGTCAAGGCTGGAGCGGAAGCGGAGGGCCAAGGCAGAGGCCACGGGTCCCTCACCAAACTCGGCCTCGAACACGCGGCGGCGTGCATCGAGATCGAGCTCCGGCAGCTCCACCGTGGGCCAGGCGCCGGTGTACGCGTTGTGCGGCACCAGGAGCACCAAGGCGGGGAGGTGCCGGGACACCATCCGGATCCACGGCTCGGGGAAGGCACGCGACTGACAGGCGGTGTGGAGATCCACCACGGTGAGGCCGCCGCGCAGGCGCATCACCTCCGCGGCGTCCGGCGCGTCGTCAGCACCCGTCCCGACGAGGAACGCAGTCTCACCGGCCACGGACGCCAGGTCGAGCCCCAGCTGGCGCGACGCGCGGGCCGTCCCGGCGCGGAGGCACAGGACGCCTTCCGCATCGAGGATGGCGCGAGCCCCCTCCACCAGAGACCGGGGCAGCCCGAGGACCCGCGAGGGAGGCTCGCGCGTGACGGCGAGCTGCGTGGGCTCCACGTCGGGCACCTCCGCGAGCAGGTGGCGCCGGGCCTCGGCGGGGGCAAGGCGCACGGGCACCTGCGAGAGCGGCTTCTGGACCGCCGCCTCGACGCGCTCCACGAGGCCCATGCGCTCCGCCGAGCCCCCTTCAATCGCCTCGGCAAGGGCGCGCTCGAAGGGAACGCCCTGCGCGGACACGAGGAGCCTGGCGAACGCGGCTGGCGTCACCAACTGCACGCGCTCGTCCTCCGCGAGGATGCTCGCCGCGGCGGCGCACTCCGGATGGGCCTCGACCGCGGCGGCGAGGACGACGAGCCAGGTGCCCTCCTCGGAAAGGCCGAGCCGCCCCCGCAGGCGGGCCGTCATGGGGTCCTGCTGGAGCAGGCACGCGCGCATCCGCTCGCCGAGCTCCCGGAAGCGCTCGGGCGCATGCGCGAACCCCGCCGCTCCATCGAACGTGGAGGTCTCCCGCTCGCGGACGGCGGCCTCCGCGCCGAGCAGCGCCAGTTCACGTGCGAGCGCGAGCGCGGACATGGGAGGCGGCACGGGAGCGCTCATGCCTTGACCTCCACGATGACGAACGGGGTGAACTGCAACGGCACCGAGGCCCCGAGGGTGAGCTCGACCGACAACCGGTAGTCACCGCCAGGCAGGTCGGGAACGGTGAACTCGACCGAGGTGGGCGTAACGGTGAGGCCGCCAATCCGGTGCACGTCGGTGGGCGCGAAGATGCCGCTGTCCGGCCAGAGGTACACCTGCGTGGCGGGCGTGAGCCCCTGCCCCTCCAGCTTGAAGAGCGCGCTCTTCGCCACGGAGAGGACCTTCGGTCCGTCGACCGACCAGGTGCCCGCCTGGACGACGCAAAGATCCACGGGCTCGGATCCGACCTTGCCGCTCATCACCGACACGCGATGGACGCCCGGGGGAACCGCGTGCGGTCCGGCCGTGGGCAGCCGGAGCCCGATGGCGCGGCCCGGCTCGATGACGTCGAAGCCGCCAGCGACGAACTTCCTGGCGCCCACCCAGACCGCGTCGACGGTGGCCGGGAAGGCACCATCGATGCGGACGTAGCCGCCTTCGGCAAGGGTGTTGGGCACGAGCCGGCCCAGCCTCGGCGGCGCCGCGATGGAGGGTCCCGTCAGGACCATGCCTCCCGGGGCGACCACCGGCGACACGGGGGTCGTGGCCAGCTTGCTCACGAGCTGCACCGGGCCCACCTCGTAGAGCAGGAAGGGCCGGTGCTTGATCTGCAGCGGAGAGAAGAGCTTCTCCACCACGTCGGGCGTGAGCGGCACCAGGGCGAGCGAGAGCCGGCCCCTGCCGCTGTTGCTCGGGAGCGCCGCGATGGGTAGCTCGATGTGCGGTTCCGCGTGGAAGATCCGCAGCACCTCGCCGATGAGGCGGTGGGCACCGGCGGAGTTGGTCTCGGGGTCCTCGCCGTAGCCGGTGATCAGCACGAAGAGGGACAGCGTCATGGGCGGCGGCGAGGACGTGCCGTCGGGGTTGCGGATGTAGCCGTCGTTCTTGTGGCCCGCCTGTTCGTTGACCCAGAGGAGCGACACGCGCAGCTCCTCGATGGTGGTGGCGGTGTCGGGCGGAGGGCCGGCGATCACGTTGCCCGGCGCGGGAGTGATCCGCGTCTCCAGGACGTGCTTGATGGCCTCGGTCGCGTGGTAGAGGTTGTTGAACGTCGCCACCTACCACCTCCCGCCGAGTGAGCCGACTGGGAGCCCCGGTTCAATCTGATGCGCGCGCGGCGCGTGCACCGTGGCCAGCCGTGGCGCGGGCGCACGGCTGCCGACGATCTCGATGCGGCCTACCGAAATGGAGATGCTCGGAGGCGCAGGACGCGAGGGCGACGGCGCGCGTTGCGGCGCGGGCACGGGTGCGGGACGCACGCTCGCGGCGTCGGCGCGAGGGCGCGGCGCGGCGGCAGGCCCGGGCTGCGCGGGCTCTGGCACCGGAGCTGGAGATGGAGTGCCAGCAGGCGACTTCGGAAGGACTGGCGCCACGGGCTGAGCGGCCTTCGCCCCCGGCATGCTGGGGGGCTGCACGACAGCGGGAACCGTCCGCGAGGGCACAGGCGCAGCGGCACGAGGAGCCCTGTCCTCGGAAGCGGCCGAGGGGCGCGGAGGACGCGGTGCCAGGGGAGCTTCGGGAGGTGGGGCCGCGACCAGCGGTGGCCGCGCGGTCCGCTCCGCATTGCCCGTGGAGGATGGAGGCGCGCTCTGGGGCGCGAGCGGTGCCGGCGGCGTGAGCGGCGCCGTCGCCCAGCGCGGAGCGTCCACGGCCGGGCGCTCCGGCATGGGGGCCAGGGGCTCACGAGGAACAGCCGTCGTGACGACGACCCGTTGTTCGACGACGCGGTCCACCACACGCTCGGTGCGCCGTTCGACCACGCGCTCTCGCACCACGAGCGGTGCGGCCATGGCCGGCATGCGAGGACGTTCCGCGATCATCGGCCTCGCGGGTGGAACGGGAGCTGGGGCGGCCACGGTGAGGCCCGGAGGAACGACGGAGCCCGGAGCCTTCGCGGCCGGAGCGGGGAGCGGTGTCGCCGCGGGCACGGGCGCCGGGGCAACGGGAGTGGCGGCTCGGGCCGGCTCGGCCGCGGTGGGACGAACGGGGGCCGGAGTTTCCGGCACGGCTCCCACGTCCACGTGGGGACGCTCCGGCGCTTGTTCCGCCTGAGGGACGGTGGCCGCCATCCGCGCGGGAACGAGCAGCCCGGCCGGGGCCTCCACGGCGGGCGTCGCGCGCTCGGGCTCGGTGGCGCGCACGCTCACCGGCGCGGCACGCTGCGCGGCCTCACCCGCGGCGCCCTCTCCGGCGCTGCGCAAGGGGCCCTGGACGATCCGCGACAGGTCCGCCATCGAGCCTCACCCCTCCCCGAGTGCTTCGAACAGGCCCTGGTCGTCCTCGGCCTCGATGAGGGCGAGGTAGGCGGCGCGCCGGGAGAGCTTCAGGCGGAGGATCTCGTCCTCGCTCCAGTGGTAGCGCGCGGCCAGCCTGTGGATGTCATGCAGCATCCGTCGCCCCCTCCCGCTCATCTCGGCAAAAAAAAAGCCGCAACGTCGAACGGACTCTCGAACTCGGCACTACAGGTCGAACACCGCACCGCCATGCCGAGATCGAGGTCCGGGAGCGCCGACTCGATGGCCCGTTCAATCGCGGCGCGCGCGGCGATGGGCAACGCGCGCACGAACGCCTCGTCAAAGGGCCCCTCTTCTCCGCCGTAACGCATCAGCACCCGGGCCAGCAGGAAGGTGCGGCGCGCAGACTCCGACTCCAGCCCCGCGGACAGCAGGTCCTCCTGATCTCCCGCGGTCGGAGTCCGCGCGAGCGCCGTGCGGACCGGGGCCTCCGCCGGCAGGACATGGCCGGGCAGCTCGACCTCGACCTCTCCAGGCACAGGCGCCTCCGGCAGAGGCAACTGGCTCAGCTTGAAGTCGACCTCGCTCTTCTGGCCGCACGTGGGGCAGGACACCTGCAGGTGGACCACGTCGCCCAGGGAGAGCTGGCGGATCCGCACGAGAGCGGCATCGCGCTCGACGGTCGACAGCTCCCGGACGCGGTCGTACGCGGCCTCGAAGTCCGCGCCGGGCGCCACCGAGCACCGCGCCACGATCTCATTGCAGAGCGCGGCGGTGTTCGGGTCCCGCTGGTGGGCCTCGACCGCCTCCTCCTCGTAGCCGGTCATGGCCCGAAGCGACGCGTCGGTGCGCGGCTTCCGCTCGGCACGGGCCGCCACCGCGGGCGTCGTCGGCCGCGAGTCGGACTCGGGCGGAGGCGTGGGCCGGGCATCACGAGCCCCAGCCGCCTCCCGCGAGGCAATACCTGTCTGAGCCCGTCGCCTGGCGAACGGGTTTTCGATCCGCTCTGTGGCCATCTCTCAGCTCCGTGGGCCGGTGGAGGAGGAATCAGGTCTCGGCGGGCTCGGTCAGCGTGGTGTCGCGCTGGAAGCCTTCGTGCTCGATCTTCACCATGGTGATGGCGACCGCGTTGGCGTTCGCATCCATCTCCGGCGTGGCCTGGTATTCACTCACCCACGCGCGGCGGACCTTGAACCGGAGGACCGGGGTGCTCTGGAGGTTGAGCACCTCGATGGCGATGTCCTTGCGGTACTTCGCGAGCGACATGGCCGCGGCGCCATCCAGGTTGTTCACCAGGTTGGCCCACTCCTCGAACGTGGTGTCGTGGGTCAACCCGGCTTCCAGGGTGATGGGCTCGAACTTCGTGCGCCCCGGCATCTTCCGGACGATGGACGGGTCGCCGGCCTCGCGCCATTCGACGGCTTCGGTCGACTTCTTGAGCGCGCTCATCTTCGAGAGCCCGGCGACGGGGCGCCCATCGATGAGGACGCGGAACTTGAAGTTCTTGTACGGGTCGTTCCGGTGGCTGTTGACGGAAAAGAGTGCCATGGCCGTGTGCCCTCGCTACGCCTTCTGATTGACGATCTGGCTGAGCCGGACGACGACGAACTCGGCGGGTCGCAACGGCGCGAACCCGACGGACACGTTGACGATGCCCGCGATCTGATCCGCTTCCGGGGTCGTCTCCGCGTCGCATTTGACGAAGAACGCCTCGCGGGTGGTGCGGCCCGCGAACGCGCCCTGGCGGAAGAGCTGCTCCATGAACCCGCCAATGGTCAGCCGCAGCTGCGCCCAGAGCGGCTCATCGTTGGGCTCGAACACCGCCCACTGGATGCCGTTGTAGATGCTGGTCCGCAGGAAGATGGCCGTGCGCCGGACGGGCACGTACCGCCACTCCGAGCCCGGCTGCATCGTGCGCGCCCCCCACACGACGTTCCCGCCGCCAGGCTGGGCGCGCAGCCCGTTGATGCCCAGCGGGTTGAGGTCGTCCTGGTGGGCGTCGAGCAGGTTGTAGTCCAGGCGCCGGGAGTTGAGCACCGTCGCCTCCAGGCCCGCGGGAGCCTTCCACACGCCGCGCTTCTGGTCGATGCGGGCGTAGATGCCGGCGACGAAGCTGCTCGGCCCGATGACGAGCGTCGGATCCCTTCCCACGCCCGCCGGATCGCTGATTTCAATCCAGGGGAAGTACACACCGCCGAAGTTCGTCGTGGTGAGCACCGCGTTGCGGATGTAGGCCACCGTGGCGGACGCCGCCTCCGTCGTCGACTTGTTGGCCGACCGGGGCATGTCCGCGATGCAGAACAGGTCCTGCCGCGGGCGGCCCGTCGCGTAGTCGAGCGCGGCCTGGGTGCGCGTCACCACGTCGTTGTCCGCCTCGCCAAGCTGGGCGGGGACGACGAGCAGGCTCGCGTCCGTGATCTCATCGAGCGCGGAGAGCAGCCCGGGGAGGTTTCCGTTCGGAAAGTCTACGTTGCCCTGGGTGCCGCCCGTCATCCGGTGGGTGGCGGCGGAAGCGACGATGGCGGTGTCCAGCGGGTTCGCGCCCGCGACATCCGCGGGACCGGCCGGCTTCACGACGGGGCCGTCCTGCCAGCGGAGGTAGGAACTGCGCAGGAGGACGTCCTTCGCGTAGTTCTCATCCGACGGGTTGGCGGAGAGCCGGTCCCACCGCTCGACGATGACGCCGTCGGAGGTGCCCGGGAACGTGTAGACCACGAAGAGACGGAAGCGGGTGGCGTCACCGTCGCTCGAGTCTCCGAGGACCACGCCCAGGTTGTCAGACCACGCGCCGGGCGAGGAGGCCACGACGCCGAGGCTGGCCCGCGCGCCCGTCTTGGCCGGGGTGGCGGTGGTGTTGGTGAGGGCCCGCAGGACGTACGCCGACGTGCCGCCATTGCGGAAGAAGGCGTCCACCGCGTACCGCAGGACGACGGAACTCGCCGCGGGCGCGGCACCCGCGTGGCGCTTGAAGCCGCCGAACTGCCGCTCGAAGTCCGCGACGCCCTTGATGCGGGTCGGCGTGAGAGGACCGCGCTCGGTGTCACCGACGAAGATGGCCGTCGAGGTTCCCGCCGCCTCGATCGCCCGTGCGCCGCTGGAAACCTCTTCAACGTAAACACCTGGGTGCAGACGTGCAGGCATGGTGATCCTCGTTGAGGCAGACGGTCAGTTCCCGAGGACGACGTACTCAATCGTCCCGGGATTGATGGGGCTGGCAGGCGTCGCCTTCACGCCGGTGAGGGACTTCGTCGACTTCACCGGCGACCAGTGCATCAGGACGCCACCCGCCGCGAGGTTGTAGAGGTCGTTGGCGCCGACCTTGATGGCGATGTCCTTGTCGGTGTTGTTCTGGAGGATGAATCCCAGGACCTCGTTCACCGAGCCGAACAGGATGTCCACGGCGGCCGAGGCGCCGGCGGCGACATCCACGGTTCCCGAGGAGGAGGCGGTGTATGGAAAAGCCACATTGAACCCTTGGGTCAGCGAACCGCCTCCGCTGGGTGTGTAGGTCACCTTCGATGAGAACACCGCGTCCGCCATGGCCGCTCTCCTCTTTGCGAGGGGGGAATCACGACGGAGCCGCCCCCCTGGCGCTCGCATGTGGCCCCCCAACCCGATGGCTCAATCAAAAACAAAACAGCGACTGTTTTGTCCAGTCATTTATACAAATATTTTTGGCATCACCCGCCCACACATGTGACGCCTGCGGAAACCACGTATGCGTTGACGCGACACAAAAGAACACACTCACAGTGCGTCAAAAAATGACGACATGTACCAAGGTTCAAGGGCGGTTTGTTCAGCGGTCCCGCAGGGTTGTGGCCGCTCTTCGCCAAAGGCATTCCTGGCAGGTTCTTGACGCGCGTTGAAACCTTTGAAGCACGGTGACTGCGGAGGCCCTGCCTGAACCGCCCTCACGGACTTCCGGTGCGACCTCAAGACATCAAAAACAATCACATATTTATTAAACCCAGAGGAGGCGCGAGCTGATTTCAACAGACTTATCGAGCGCCCCTGCGAGCGCGCCAGCCAGCCACGGGCACCCGGCCGTGAGCATTTGATGAGCCCTCGCCTTCTTGCCCCCGCCCATCCGCCCTCGCGCGAAGCGGCGGGCACGGGCTGGGAGCCGATGAGGCCCCGCGGATACCTGCCTCAAGGGTTTTCCGGCCATTCCCCTGGGTAGGAACGCGCCGACGGCCCCTGCGGGTGATGGCTCTCCGGTACAGTGTGGTACGAAAGATCCTGTCCTGAAACCGGAGGCTCGTGTTGAAGCTGTTTCGAGTGTGTCTGACGTCGTTGCTGGTGTTGGCCGTCGCGTGCGGCGATTCAAATCCTGCGGAGACGCCCGATGCCGGGCAGACCCGGCCGGACGCAGGCGTCGAGACGCCTGACTCGGGCGAGCCCGTGCCGGACTCGGGCACCGAGCCGGAGGAGGATGCCGGCTCCGAGACGCTGGACGCGGGCACCGAGACGCCGGATTCCGGCACGGAGACTCCTGACTCGGGCACGGAAACGCCGGACGCGGGCACCGAGCCCACGGACGCAGGCTCCGGGACGTCCGACGCGGGCACCGAGCCCACGGACGCAGGCTCCGGGACGTCCGACGCGGGCACTGAGCCCGGCGCGGGGAACGTCATCGACAACGGGGGCTTCGAGGACTGGTCCGGTGCGCTGCCGGCGCAGTGGTTCGGGAGCACGTCGAACATCGAAGACGTGCGGAAGGTCACGACGCAGGCCTTCGAGGGCGTGAACGCGGCGCGGCTGGTCAACACCCTGACCGCCCACCGGCGCTTCAGCACCGCGGCGAAGTCCATGCCCGCGGGCCGCTACTCCTGCACCTACCAGGTGCGTGGCACGGGTGAGATCCGCAACGCCTACTTCGGCACGGACTACTCCTCCTACTCGGCCTACACCTCCGTCGACACCCAGACGTGGAAGCAGATGGCCTACACCTTCAACCTGGCCACCTCCATCTTCGACACCTTCGAGCTCATCTTCAGTGTCCGCAACACCAGCGGCGACCACCTGATCATCGACAACGTCCGCTGCACGCGGGCCCCCGAGCCGTGTGATTCGGTCACCTGCGAGGAGTGGGCGCGTTGCGACAATGCCACCGTGAGCTGCCAGCCGCTCTCCGGCCGCTGCGCCGACTCCAGGAACTGCAGCGCGTGGCAGACCTGCGACGCGACCCACACCTGCGTGACCGCGGAAGACCGCTGCGCCCGTCACGCGGATTGCGCCCGGACGCCGCAGACGCCTGTCTGCGACACGTCCACGCACCTCTGCGTCGCGGGCGATCCCTGCGCCGGCGTGACCTGCACCAACCCGGCGATGGCCTGCAATCCCACCACGGGCACGTGCGAGCTGGCCGAGGGGTCGTGCTTCACGACGTATGACTGCCGCGGCGCCCTGCCCGCCTGCGACACGGCCACCCACCGCTGCGTCCCGGCGGAGCACTCCGCGAACATCATCCGCAACGGCGGCTTCGAGAACTGGAGCACCCGCGCCATCCCCTACTACGGGAACAACTACGTCCCGGATTACTGGTACGGGCTCGACAACGGCATCACGGATCCGGGTTCGGAGATCAAGCCCTCGCGCCTCGTGCGCTACACGAGCGCGGTGCATGGCGGCTCGGCGGCGCTGCAGTTCGTGGTCCCCATCCAGACGGCGGAGCGCTTCACGACCGAGAAGTTCAACGTGCCGGTGGGCAATTACTCCTGCTCGTACCGGGTGCGCGGCCACGGCACCATCCGCCACCGCAGCTATTCAAGCGGCGGCTGGAGCCCGCAGACGGACTTCCTCGCCGTCGACAGCGACGAGTGGCAGCCGGTGTTCTTCCGCTTCACCGGCAACGTGCGCGACTGGCGCCTGTTCTTCTATCCGAGCCGCAGCGTCGCCGACCGCGACCACCTCCAGGTCGATGACATCGTCTGCACGAAGGACTAGCGGCTGACGTCCGCTGTCACGGACGCGATGCCGCACTCAGCGGCATCGCGCCCCGGGGACCTTCCATGGCTCGCGCCGCCCGGCTCCTTGAGCTCATGCAAGCACTGCGAAGGCACCGTGCCCCCGTGTCCGGCACGGACCTGGCGCGGGAGCTGGGCATCTCCCTGCGCACGCTCTACCGCGACATCGCGACCCTGCAGGAGCAAGGGGCGGACATCCGGGGCGAAGCAGGCGTGGGCTACGTCCTGCGCCCCGGTTTCACGCTGCCGCCGCTGAACTTCTCGGTGGACGAGCTGGAAGCCCTGGTGCTCGGCTCGCGATGGGTCGCGGCCCGAGGCGACTCCCGGCTTGGGGCCGCCGCGGACAACGCGGTGGCGAAGATCCGCGCCGTGCTGCCGGCGGAGCTGCGGGAGAGCGTCGATGTGGCGACGCTGACGGTGCCTGTCATCACGCCGGCGGAGCCGGTCCGCATCGATGTGTCCGTCATCCGTGCCGCCATCCGGAAGGAGCACACGGTCTCCATCACCTACCGCGACGGTGGGGGTAGCGACACCCGGCGCACCATCTGGCCGCTGCTCATCGGCTTCTTCGAGCGGGTCATGGTGGTCGCGGCGTGGTGTGAGCTGCGGCGGGACTACCGCGCCTTCCGGATCGACCGCATCCTCGCGGTGGAAGCCACCGGGACGCGCTATCCGCGCCGCCGCGCGGACCTGGTCAAGGAGTGGCGAGCCAGGCAGCCCCCGCTGACTGCTGCCAGAAACTGACACCGTGCGCGCGCATGACTGCTCCGACCCCGAAAGGAGCTGTTCATGCGAACCCTGAACTACCTGCTGTTGCCCGTCCGCTCCCCGCGCGAGAGCGAGAAGCTGTACACCCGGCTGCTGGGCCGGGAGCCGGTCGAGAACTCCGAGACCTTCGTCCTCTACGTCCTGCCGACAGGTCTCAAGGTCGGCCTCTGGCTGGCCAGCGAGATGGAGCCCCGCCCCAAGGCTCCGGGCGGGCTGGAGCTCGCGTTCACCGAGCAGAGCCGGGACGCCGTGCTCCAGACCTACGAGGACTGGAAGAAGCTGGGACTCAAGGTGCTGCAGGAGCCCACCGACATGGACTTCGGCTTCACCTTCGTCGTCGAAGACCCGGACGGACATCGGCTCCGTCCGTTCGTCCTCGCCGTCAATCCGCGCTGACGCTTCGCGCGGCCCTCAGCGGCTTCTGTCTCCGCTAGGCTCCCGGTCCGTTTCTTCGCGGAGCCCCGATGATTCTTGCCACATGCCATTGCGGCCGTGTCTCGCTCGAGGTCGAGTCCGAGCCGGCCGCCGTCACCGACTGCAATTGCTCCCTCTGCCGGCGCTACGGCGTGCTGTGGGCGTACTACTCGCCTCGGCAGGTCCGCGTTCGCGTGGAGGGCACGGTCCAGGACACGTATAAGTGGGGAGAGGAGAACGTCGCCTTCCACCGCTGCGCGCACTGTGGCTGCGTCTCGCACTGGGCTTCGCTCGACCCTTCCCGGGACCGGATGGGCATCAATGCGCGGCTCATGCCCCCGGAGCTGCTCTCGCGAGTCCGCGTGCGGCACCGCGACGGCGCCGACACCAAGCAGTACCTCGATTGACGCTCGCTCCTCTGTCTCAGCTCACGTGGAACGGGACCTGCCGCTCGAACTCGCGGCTGGGGACTCCGATGACGGAGTACGCCGGGGACTGGATGGGCGGCATGCGCGAAGGATGCGGCGGTGGAAGGTCGGGTAGCTCGCCTTGAACTTCCCTCCGTTCCAGACGCGCAGCAGGTTGGATGTGAAGAGGCCGTTGTAGACGCCGTCGCTGGAGAGCTGGTTGTCCTGGCAACCGGAGATGAGCAGGACCGTGGCCTTGAGCGTCAGCTTGGGGTCTTCCTTGGGCAGGCCCTCCAGGATGGCGTCGTACATCGCCTTGTTGTCGCGGTACGTGCGCTGCTCGATGCCCAGCGGCATCTCCTTGAAGCGCCGCTCCGTCGGCTCCGTGCTCCGCACCGAATCCGCCAGCAATTGCAGGCTGCCGCTGGAGCGGAGGGCCACATAGGCCACCCGGCTCACCGTGCCGCTGTGGCAGCTGTCGGAGAGCATGAAGACACGCACCCCGGCCTTGAGCTTCGTCATCGCCTGGTAGATTTCGTCGTCGACGAGCTCTCCGTCATACAGGCACCACGTCTCATCCAGCCCGTCGTCCTCGTCCCCGTTCATGTCGGGGAGCTGGCCGCCGTGCCCTGAGTAGGTGAGCAGCAGCAGGTCCCCGGGCTGAAGCACCGTCGCTGCCTCGCCCAGTTCCGCAAGCACCCTGTCGCGCGTGGCCTCCTTCGTCAGGAAGGGCCGCACGCGGCTGAATTCCTGTGCCTTCGCGATGCTGATCATGTCCTTGGCGTCCGCTTCACACGCCGTCAGCTGCCCATCCCAGCCCGCGTAGTGATGCGGATCCACTGCGTTCAAACCGATGTTGATGGAATACCCCTGTGGCATGACCGTCTGCGCCTCCTTCGCGCACGGTGGAGACGGGCGCCAGCGACGGCAGGAGGGAGGCGGAGCGCGACGCGTGCTTCCGGCCCTTCCACGACCGGAAGACCGAGGCCCCCTCCCTGCTCATGCCGGGAAGGGGCCTCTTGCTTCAGGACCTCAACGGTTCAAATCCGGCGGAGGTACAGCCTCCTGGCGCGTCCACCCTTCGTTCCCCTACCCCACCGTCTTCGGCTGACGCGCGAGCCATGCGCGCCACTCGTCGGCGGTTTCATAGGACTCGCCGGAGAGCTGCTTCAGCAACAGGATGGCGGGATCGCGGTTGATGGGGACCTGGAGCGCGGACATCTCAACCAGCCGGGCTCCCAGCTGGCGGATCAGCCCGCGCCCAACGCGACCACGCCCAGCGCCATCACGAATCGCATCCGGCCATCCTTTCGAGAAAGCGCCAATCTCATGCAAGCTGCGCGCAGGTTTCAAGGAGCCCCCATGGCCAATGCCATTTCGAAGACCGCGTACTACACCCTCGCCTGCCGGGCGGCGGACGCGCGCAAGCCGCGGCCGCTGTGCGGTGACAGCTTCGCCTCACGCTTCATGGATGATGAGGCGCGGCAGGTCTGGGCCCGCTTCCAGTACTTCGACCGCGCCAACGAGAGCAACGCCGCGCGGCATCAGATCATCGACGCCTTGGTGCAGGAGGAATTGGACCGCGCCCCCGACGCGCGCGTGGTGGTGCTGGGCGCGGGCTTCGACACGCGGGCCTACCGGCTTCGCGGCGGCCTGTGGCTGGAGGTGGACGAGCCCGCCATCCTCACGCTCAAGGACGCGAAGCTTCCGGTGACGGAGGCGAAGAACCCGCTCGAGCGGCTCCCCATCGACTTCGCCGCGGAGTCGCTCGCCGCGAAGCTCGCGCCCTACCAGGACTCCCGGCGCACGCACGTCATCATCGAGGGCGTGCTCATGTACCTGTCGGATGCGCAGCGGCGGGACATGCTCGCGGTGCTCCAGCAGGTGTTCCCCCACCACGTCGTGTACTGCGACCTGATGCGAGCCTCCTTCCAGCGTGAGTACAGCCGCGACGTGCACGCGGTGCTCGCCAGCATGGGCGCGTCCTTCCAGGACATGACGGACGCGCCGGAGGCCCTCTTCCTGGAGACGGGCCATGCGGTCGCTTCCTCCACGTCCGTGCCCGTGCGCGCACAGGAGCTCGCGGGCAAGCGCGTCCCGGCGTTCATCCTCCGGCGCTTCATGCCCGCGGTCCGGGACGGCTATCGCATCTGGAAGTTCGAGCGGACCTGACACGCCTCATGTCGACTTCGGCGCCACGGGCGGCTTCCCCAGCGCCACGCTCCCCAGGATGAGCGAGCCCGCCACCAGCATGGTGGGCGTCAGCGGCTCGCCCAGGAGGAGCCAGGCCCAGGTCAGCGCGAACAGCGGCACCAGGTAGGTGACGACGGCGGCGCGCGGCGCGCCGATGCGCTGGATGAGCCGGTAGAACACCGCATACCCGATGCCGGTGCAGAGGATGCCCAGGGCCACCGCCGCCAGCCAGGGGCGCATGCCGATGGACTCCGTGGGCCACGTGGCCACCGCGAAGGGCAGCATCAGCACCGCGCCGCAGGCCAGCGTGGCGGCGGCGACCGCGGCGGCTGGCAGTCCGGTGAAGTGGCGGCGCACCAGGTTCGCGCCGATGCCGTAAAGAAACGCCCCCGTGGTCCCCGCGGCCGCTGCCCAGGCGACGCTCGCGCCCGCGGCCTTGCCACTGGCCAGCACCACCACCCCGGCGAAGCCCGCGAGCAGCGCCACCGCGCGCCGGGCCCCGATGCGCTCGCCGTAGAAGACGAATGCCACCAGCGAGGTGAAGAGCACCGCCATGCTGTTGGTGATGGCCCCAATTCCCGCGGGGGCTTGCCGCGCGGCCCAGGCGAACAGCGAGAAGGGCACCGCCGCGTTGATGACGCCCACCAACGCCAGCCGGGGCCACAGCGACGGACGGAGGGCCGCGCGCGCGCGCCAGAGGAACGGCATCAGCACCACCGAGCCCAGCGCCAGGCGGAGCGCCACCAGGGGAATGGGGCCGAAGGCCGGCGCCGCGATGCGCAAGAACAGGAAGGACCCGCCCCAGATGGCGGCCAGCCCGCCCAGTTCCAGGGGCGTGAGCCACGCCCGGGTGAAGGGAGGAGTCACAGCCTGGGGATGGGTGAGACCGGATGCGCTCATGGCGGCACCTCGTGCGAGGAAGGAATCTGGCTTCTGTCCGGCGCCTTCTTCACGCCGGCACCCTTTCTTCACAAGCGCATCCTTTCCGTGTCAGACATGAGCCAGATTTGAGGCTCGTCCCCCATGCCCCTCCGCACCGACCTGCTCCCCGCCCTCGCGGCCTTCGAGTCCGCCGCCCGCCATCAGAACTTCGCCCGCGCGGCGGAGGAGCTGCACCTGACCGCGAGCGCCGTCAGCCACCACGTGCGCAAGCTGGAGGACCGGCTGGGGGTCGCGCTGTTCCAGCGGCATGCCCGGGGCGTGGCGCTGACGGCCGAGGGGCGCCAGTTGGCGGACGCCGCCAGCACCGCGCTGTCGGACATGGACCACGTGATTGGCGGGCTGAAGCACTCGCGGGACGAGGACACCGTGGTGCGGGTGACCACCGTGCACTCACTGACGTATGCGTGGCTGCTGCCGCGCATGCCGGGCTTCACCTCGCGGCATCCGGGAATCCGGATCCACGTGGACACGGAGATGGCGCTCACCCGCTTCGACGAGGGCGGGCCGGACATGGGCATCCGCTACGGGCAGGGCCCCTGGCCGGGCCTCACGGCGCAGCCGCTCATGGACGACGCGCTGTTCCCCGTGGCGTCACCGCGGCTGGCGGGCCTGGAGCGCGTGCGCGAGGCAACGGACGTGGCGACGTTGCCGCTCATCGCGGACCTTTCGCGCCAGGGCTGGCAGGACTGGTTCCGCTCGGCGGGCGTGCGCGGACCCCGGTTCGAGGAGCGCTATAGCTTCAGCGACACGACCGGCGCGCTGATGGCCGCGGTGCAGGGGCTGGGCGCGGCGCTGGCGCGCGAGAAGATTTCCGCGCCCTACTTCGCGGACAACCGCCTCATCCGGCTGCCAGGGCCCATCGTGCCCACCCGCGCCAGCTACTTCGTGGTGTATCCCTCGCACAAGCGCCTGCGCCCGGCCGCGCGCCTCTTCGTGGATTGGCTGCTGGCGCAGCGCGATACCGCGGCCGTGCCGATCCCCCCCGCGACGCAAGGCGTTGCACCGCCACGCCGGAAAGTTCCCCAATCACAGCCTTCAGCACGGGGGGACGACAAACACTCCCAATGACATGCATTGACTTGTCTGGGGAAGAGGCTCACGGTGGCCGCGCCGTTCTCTCACGAGGAGCACGCATGCGCACGCTGGTGAAGACCCTGTTGACTGTCTCCGCTGTGGTGTCGCTGGCCCCCACGGCGGCCCTTGCCCTGCCGCCCCAGTGCAGCTTCTCCGGCTGTCGCACCGCTGATTGCGACGCCGTGTGCTACATCGGGCTCAAGATCGAAACGACGTGTGGTGAGTACACCAGCTACACCTCCTGCGGCGGCGCCTGGGGCGTCGTCTCCGAGCCCACGGCCTCCGTGACCGACGCGGAGGCCCGCCAGGCCGAAGAAGCCTCGCAGGTGTGCAGCGAAGAGCATCCCACCGCCGAGCAGTCCCTCACCGCCGGCACCTGAGCGCCGGTCCGCGAGGCCCTGGCTCCATGGCCGGGCCTCGCGGTCGCACGCCGCACCCGCGCTCCAACGGAGAGTGCGCCCCACTCCGTGCACTGAGCCGCTCGAGCCCCCGCCGCCCCGGTCGCTCCCAGGCAGCCAGGCGTCCCCAGCGCTTTCGCTTGTGCCCGCGCCCCCTGCCCCGTAGGTTGCGGGCAGATATATGGGCTCCCATACAAATCGGACGCCGCCACCGGAGGTCTCCGGCGAGGTGCGCTCGGCCATGGATGGATTGCGTCGGCTGGTACGCCTGCTGAGGGTCTCCACGCGCGCCTCAGAACGGCTGGTCGGCATCAGCGGCGCCCAGCTGTTCATCCTCCAGGAGCTGGCGGAGGCCGGGCCGTGCTCCATCAACGCGCTCGCGGAGCGCACGCTCACGCACCAGAGCAGCGTGTCCGTCGTCGTCACGAAGCTCATCGAGCAGGGGCTGGTGAGCCGGCGCCGCTCGGACGAGGACGCCCGCCGCGTGGAGGTGGCGTTGGAGCCAAAGGGCCGGGCGCTGATTCGCAAGGCGCCCCCCATGGCCCAGGCGCGCCTCATCTCCGCGCTGCGCGGGCTGGAGCCCGGCGTGCGTGCCGGTCTGGTCCAGGGGTTGGACGCATGGGTGCGCGCCCTGGGACTCGACGGGGACGTGGCTCCCCTCTTTTTCGAAGACGAAGGCTCGCGCCCTTCGCGGCGCCGCAAGGCCGAGGAGCACTCCGATGAAGAAACCTGACGTGGAGCGCATCGAAGAGGGGCTGGGCGAGGGAGCGACCGCGCGGTCCAGCCTTCCCGTCGCCCCATCGATGGGGCCCGCGCTCGCCAGCCTGCGCACCCCCACCACCTCCGTGGCGGTGGACTCCCGCACCGTGTTCATCAGCGGCCTGGCCGTGGTGCTCGCGGCCGTCGCGGGCCTGGTGGCGCAGGGGCTGGGCGCCCTCATCCACTTCGTCACCCACCTGGCGTTCTACGGCCGGTTGTCCGTGCAGCCGGTGTCGCCCGGGGACAACACGTTGGGCGTCTGGGTGGTGGTCGTGCCCGTGGTGGGCGCCCTCATCGTGGGCCTGATGGCGCGCTATGGCTCGCGGGCCATCCGGGGCCACGGCATCCCGGAGGCCATGGAGCAGGTCCTCTTCAACCAGAGCCGCATCCCGCCCCGGATGACGCTGCTCAAGCCGCTGTCGGCGGCCATCGCCATCGGCACCGGCGGTCCCTTCGGCGCGGAGGGCCCCATCATCGCCACGGGCGGCGCGCTGGGGTCACTGATGGGACAGGGACTCCACGTCACCGCCGATGAGCGCAAGGCGCTGCTCGCCGCGGGCGCCGCCGCGGGCATGGCCGCCACGTTCGGCGCGCCGGTGTCCGCGGTGCTGCTCGCCGTGGAGCTCCTGCTCTTCGAGTTCAAGCCCCGCTCCGTCATCCCCGTGGCCCTGGCCACCGCCACCGCCACCGGCGTGCGCATCGCGTTCGTGGGCGGCGCGCCCGCGTTCGCCATCCCGGACCTGACCACGCCTTCAGGCTCGGCGCTCGCGTTCTACGGCGTGCTGGGGCTCGTCATCGGCGTTGCCTCCGTGGCGTGCACGCGCGCGGTGTACTGGCTGGAGGACATGTTCGAGAAGCTGCCCCTGCACTGGATGTGGTGGCCGGCGCTGGGCGCCATCGTCGTGGGCGTGGTGGGCTACTTCTCCCCGCGAACGCTGGGCGTGGGCTACACCAACATCGAGGACATCCTGTCCGGCCGCTTCGTGGGGACGGCGATGATCCTCTTCTGCGCGCTCAAGTTCATCTCCTGGTCCGTGGCGCTGGGCAGCGGGACGTCGGGCGGAACGCTGGCGCCCCTCTTCACGCTGGGCGGCGGCCTGGGCTCCGGCCTGGGGCTCCTGGCCACGCAGCTGGTCCCCTCCCTGGGCGTGGACGTGCGCGTCGCGGCGCTGGTGGGCATGGCCGCGCTCTTCGCGGGGTCTTCACGCGCGCTGCTCGCGTCGGTGGTGTTCGCCTTTGAAACGACGCGGCAGCCGCTGGGCCTGCTGCCGCTGCTCGCCGGCTGCGCGGCGTCCTACCTGGTGTCCGCGCTGCTCATGCGTCACTCCATCATGACGGAGAAGCTGGCCCGCCGCGGCGCCCGCATCCCGACGGAGCTGGGCGCGGACGCGCTGAGCACGGCGCTCGTGCGCGACCATGGCCTCAAGACCGTGGTGACGCTGCAGGCGGAGTCGCTCCTGGAAGAGGTGCGCACGTGGCTCGCGTCTGACGCCGCGGGCTCCCGCCATCAGGGCTTCCCCGTCGTGACCCAGGAGGGCCGGCTGGTGGGCGTCGTCACCCGCAGGGACCTGATGGATGGCCAGGCGAGCGGCAGCAGGCGGCTGCGGGACGTGGTGAAGCGCCCGCCCGCGGTCGTCTTCGATGACAGCTCCCTGCGCGAGGCGGCGGACCTGATGATGGACGAGGGAGTGGGCCGCCTGCCCGTCGTCTCGCGCGCCCGGCCGGAGCACGTCGTCGGAATCCTCACCCGCAGCGATCTGCTCGGCGGCCACCGCCAGCGCCTGGTGAACGAGCGCAAGCGCGAGCGCGGCCTGGGCCCCGCGCGTCCCTCGGCGCCCCGGCCCGCCTGAGCCAGGCCTCGGCTCAGGTCGCGGCAGGGACCTGGGCCGAACGCGCCTTCGCCTCCTGCTCGCGGTGCAAGGCCGCGAGCGTCTGGCGGATGCCTTCCGGGTACGGCGTCTTGTGCACCGTGCCCAGCAGGCCGCGCAGCGCGGAGTCGTCCAGCAGCACCGGGTTCGTGAGCAGGTAGTACATCTCCACGAGCTCGCGCATGAACGGGTCGAACAAGCCCGCCAGCCGCACCATGCCCTTGCCCATCGCCATCGTCTTTGGCTTGTGGCCGGCCTGCGCGTACATCTCCTTCACCATCTGGCGCTGCGTGGTGACGCCCGCGCCCGCCAGGTTCCAGAAGCGGCCGTACGCGCGCGGCTCGTCCATCAACGCGGTGACGACGGGGCCCACGTCATCCACGAAGACGAACTCGTGCGGCGTGTCCAACGGCCCGATGAGCGGCGCGCGCTTGCCCTGGGACGCGGCGACGAAGGCGCGGTACAGGAAGCTGCGCTCCACGCCCGGCCCGTAGAAGTCCGGCAGCCGGAGGATGGTGCCCCGGATGCGGCCCGCCGCGTCCGCGTCCAGCAGCAGGTCCTCCTGCGCCTTGCGCATGCGGCCCTTGTAGGAGTTCGGCTCGCGGGGATGGGACTCCGTCACCGTCGCGGTGCGCGGCAGGCCATACGGATACACCGTGCCGATGAGCACCACCCGCTCCACGCCCTCCGCGATGGCTGCGTCCAGCGTGCGGCGCATCAGCTCCGGGTGCAGGTGGAACTGCCAATAGTTCACGCCCACCATGTAGATGAGCGTCCGCACGCCCCGCGCCGCGGCCCGGATGGACGCCGGGTCCTCCGGGTTCCACGTCACCACCTCCGCCCGCGGATCCGCGCCGAACTCCTTGCGCAGGCTTCCCGCCGAGCGCCCCACCACCCGGTACGGCCGGCCCTGCGCCTGGAGCGTCCGCGCCACAGACTGCCCGATGACGCCCGAGGCGCCGAACAATGCCACCGTCTCCATGTCGCTCTCCTGGAAGTGAACGGCCGGACATTTTATGAACGGCGTTCTGTGAACGGTGTTCATTTATTGCTGGCCGTTCGTTCCGTCAAGGCCTACGCTCGTGACATGGGCATCACGGAGCGCAAGGAGCGTCAGCGCGCGGAGCTGCGGGAGCACATCCTCAAGGTGGCGCGCGACATGGTGATCAAGGAGGGGTTCAGCGCCCTCTCCATGCGCAAGCTGGCGGACGCGGTGGAGTACGCGCCCGCGACGCTCTACCTGCACTTCGAGAACCGCGACGCCATCGCGCGGGAGCTGTGCGTGCGCGGCTTCCAGGAGCTGCTCTCGGTGCTGGAGCCGGCGGCCGCCGTGGAGGAGCCCGTGGAGCGGCTGTCGCGCCTGGCCCAGGCGTACCTGTCCTTTGGCCTGAAGCACCCGGAGACCTACCGGCTCATCTTCATGGAGGACCCCAGGCTGTCCGCGGACCTCTTCCAGGACAAGCAGGGGGGCGAGGGCCCGCGGGCGTTCGCGCTCCTGGTGCGGGCCTTCGATGACCTGAAGGCCGCCGGACGGGCCCCGGAGGCCACTGACTCCGAGCAGCTGGCGGAGGTCTTCTGGGCGGGGCTGCACGGCATCCTCAGCCTCAAGCTCACCTGCTCCGGGTTCCAGGGCGCGCCGGCGGAGGCCCTGGCGAGGACGCTCGTCGCCACGCTGGTGCACGCTCCGAAGCCCGCGCGGCGCTCCCGGTAACGCCCAGGCAGAACAGGCCGAGCGCGGGCCTGCACGTTGGACCAGACATTCTCCCCCTTCCCGATAAAGCGCGCCGTGCCCGTCTCGCGCGCGTACTGGATGAGCGGCGGCAGCTGCACGCTGTCCGCGTTCAGTCCCAGGCCCTTGCCATAGACGAGGCACGGGCAGATGACGTCGGTGTGGATGCCGTCCTTCGAGGCGTCCAGCACCGTCTTGTCCAGGGCGATGCGCGCCACCTTCTCCGGGACGGGCTCGATGGGCGTGTCCTCGTCGTGCACGCCCGTCGTCAGCTCGCCGCCCGCATCCGTGGCCACGATGCTGGAGCCGCTGGTGTGGATGAAGTGCTTGCCGGAGCCCCTCAGCGCGGCGAGCAGCGCCTCCACGGCCGTGCGCTCGTCCGGGGATGCCCCGCTGATGACGGCGTCGGACTCCTTCGCCAGCCTCGCGAGCACGGCCAGGTCGTCGAAGGACGCGACCGTCGCCTGGATGCCGCGCGCCTCCAGCGCTCGCGCCTTGTCCTGCGTCCGGGCAGTGCCCACCACCTGATGCCCCGCCGCCATCAACCGCGCCGCCACCGACCCGCCGATGTACCCCGTCGCGCCCAACACGAAGACTTTCATCATCCGCTCCCGTGAATGGGCGGAAACCTGCGCTGTTCCCAGGTGGACGGGTAGTGGCTTGCCGGTCACACGTCCTGTTCCTGGAGTACTTGGATGACCCTCATCCAGGAGCCGCTCGCCGGGCTGGGCGCCTTCGTGCGCACGCTCGAGACGGGCAGCTTCAGCGCGGCGGCCCGGGCGCTCGGCGTGTCCCCTTCCGCGGTCAGCAAGTCGGTGGCCCGCCTGGAGGGCCGGCTGGGCGCACTGCTCCTCCAGCGCGGCACGCGGCGGCTCCAGCCGACACCGGAGGGGCTGTCTCTCTTTGAGCGAGGCCAACGCATCGTCTCGGAGCTCGACGCGGCCCAGGACGAGCTGCGCGAGTCGAAGGGCCCCCGCGGCCCGCTCCACGTCACCGCGCCCATGGACCTGGGCCGTCACTGGCTGGTGCCGCGGCTGCCGGCGTTCCTCGCCGCGTATCCCCTGATTCAGTGCGCGCTGGGGCTCACGGACCGCTTCATCGACCTGTTGGAGGAGCGCGTGGACGTGGGGCTGCGCATGGGGGAGAGCTCGGACACGCGGCTCGTGCGCCGGCGGCTGGGAGAATCGCGCGCCGTCATCTGCGCCTCGCCCACGTACCTGCGCCGGCACGGCACGCCCCGGAAGGTCACGGACCTCCAGCGACACGCGTGCCTGGCCTACCTGCGCGACGGCCAGCGCGTCCCATGGCGGCTGGATGGCCAGCCGGTGGACGTGCCCGGCCCCTTCGCGTCCGACAACAACGAAGCGCTGCTCGCGCTGGCGCTGGCGGGCGGGGGCATCGCGCGCATCCCGGAGTTCGTCGCCACCCAGGCGCTGGCCTCCGGGCGGCTGCGCGCCGTGCTCGGCGAGGTGCACCCGCCGGGACCGGACGTGTTCGTCGTCTATCCGGAGCGCCGCCACCTGTCGCCCCGCGTCCGCGTGTTCGTGGACTTCGTGGCGGAGGCGTTCGCGCGCGAGCAGGCGCGGGGTGGTCCCGCGAAGGGGCCGGGCACGAGGCCGCGGCCCCGGAAGTGAAGGGGCTCAGTAGATCTTGTCGCCCTTCTGCACTCCGAAGGGGGACGCCGGCGCGAAGGTGCCGTTCACCGTCGTCCCACCGTTGTGGATGGCGGGGAAGACGGGCTGCATGTTCTGCGGGAACCCGAAGGTGGGCTTCGTGAGCTCGTCCAGGCGGCCCAGCTCCGCGGCCGTGAGCTTCACGTCGGCGGCCTTGAGGTTGTCCTCGAGCTGGGAAATCCGCCGCGCGCCGATGATGGTCGAGCCGACGCCCGGCTTCGCCATGACCCAGGCCAGCGCCACGCGCGCCGGGGTGCTCTCGTGCGCGCGGGCAATCTGCTCCAGCGCGTCGACGACGGTGTAGGTCTTCTCGTTCAGGAAGGGCTCGATGAAGGCGCCCCGGTCTGCCTTCAGCTGCCCGGCGTTCTTGCGGGTGTACTTGCCGCTGAGCGCGCCGCTCTTGAGCGGGGACCAGGGGGTGATGCCCAGCCCGTGCTCCAGGGCCATGGGGACCAGCTCCTGCTCCACGCTGCGCTCCAGCAGCGAGTACTCGATCTGCAACCCGATGAACGCCGACCAGCCGCGGAAGCGCGCGGTGACGTTGGCCTCGACGATCTTCCACGCCGGCGTGTCGGAGACGCCGAGGTAGCGGACCTTGCCGGCCCGGACGAGGTCCTCGAGCGCGGCCATCGTCTCGTCGATGGGCGTATGCACGTCCCAGTTATGGAGCCAGTACAGGTCGATGTAGTCGGTTTGCAGGCGGCGGAGCGAGTTCTCGCACGCAGCGATGATGGACTTGCGGCCGGAGCCGCCCCCGTTCGGGTCGCCAGGATAGAGGTTCCCGCTGAACTTGGTGGCGATGACCAGGCGGTCGCGCCGGGCCGCGTGCCGCCCCACGTGGTCGCCGATGATCTTCTCGGAGTGGCTCTTCGTGTAGAAGTTGGCGGTGTCGATGAAGTTGCCGCCCAGTTCGAGATACCGGTCGATGATGCGCTCGGACTCCTCCACGCTGGTGCCCCAGCCGAGGTCTTCGCCAAACGTCATCGCGCCAAGGCACAGCGGGCTCACGCGGAGGCCTGAGCGGCCGAGCGTCACATAGTGGTCGAGAGGCATGAGGGCTCCAGGGGATGTGCTACCGTTTCGGGGAAGGCCGAACTGGTTCAGCCTTGAACTGATTTAATTTTGTACCAATTTCCGCGCAACCCCTCATGTCGAGAATCGACCCGGCGAGAATCTGGTCGCTGAACTACAACCTGCTGATGTCGGTCATCGCGGACGTGTCGCCCGACATCGCCGAGCTGGGGCTGGACACGAAGGAGCTGTTCGTGCTGGCGCAGGTGGAGGAGCACCCCTACCCGGCCGAGCTGGCGGCGACGCTGAGCATGCCGAAGCCGACCATCACGGTGTACGTGAAGCGGCTGGAGGTGGCGGGCTTCCTGCGCCGGGAGCTCGACACCGAGGACCTGCGCCGGCACCGGCTGCAGGTCACCCCGGCGGGGCGGAAGGTGACGGCGCGGGGCCTGGCGATGCTGTCGGAGGCGTTCAGCGCGAGGCTCGGTCGCCTGAGTGCAGCGGAGCAGGCGCAGCTCCAGCACCTGCTGGAGAAGATGCGCTGACGGCGGCGGTCCACGAACTGGACGGGCTGGACCAGGAACTGGACTCGTTGCAATCCCAGCCATTGTCACGCACTGGCTGCCTCTTGAATCCAGACATTCGATTGGTACGTAATTCTCAACACGATGCCGAGGCGGTCCTCGCCTGGCCGGGGGTTGTCCATACATGCAGACGCGTCGCGCGGGTGAAGTGGTTCTGGGTGCACTGGTGTGCTGGCTGCTGGCTGCGTGTGGTGGTGACAAGGTGCAGGTCCGCGGACATGTCACCAACGGAGGCGGCCAGCAGTCGCAGGGGCTCACCGATGGCGCGCCCGCACTGGCGGGGGATGGAACGGCTTCCGCGGCGGCCACGGTGCGGATCAGCCGCGTGGTGGCGGCCGGCGACCTGTCGACGCTGACGGAGGCGTCCGTCGCGGCGGACGGCAGCTACACGCTGGAGCTGGACAAACCGGGGCAGCGGTTGGTCATCGAGGCGGTGAACAAATCGGGCGTGACGGTGGGCTCCGCGGTGTTGGACTCCACGCAGCCGCAGTCCGGACAGGACGTGCGCACGGCGCCGCCCATCACCAGTGAGTCGTCGCTGGAGGCGGAGGTCTTCGTCCAGATGGTGCGGGACGGGGACTCGCCGGACAGCGTGGACACGGTGGACCTGCGCGCGCGGCTGAACGCGGAGCAGGCGGCGGCGGTGCGTGGTCAGCTCAAGGCGACTGCGGCCGAGTCCGTGGAGGCGCTCGCGGCGGCGGTGCGCGCGGCGCAGGCCACGCGGCTCAAGGCGTATACCCGGGCCGGCGCCTCGGTGACCCAGGACCAGCTCTTCAGCGCGTCGCTGGATGCGTCCGCGCAGCTGGACGCCGCGCTGGATGCCGGCGGTTCTTCCGCGGCGAGCGCCTACGACACGTTCTTCGCGGCGGTGCGCGCGGCCACGCCGCAGGCGACCGACGCGCAGGACCAGCAAGCGGAGCGGGAGGCCAGCGTGTCCTACCGCATGGCGGTGGAAGCGCGGCTGTCCTCCGGAGCGGGGATCGCGGTGGCGGACGCGTCGGTGCGGGCCGCGGCCTCGCTGGAGGCCCGGGCCACCGAGGCCGCCGTGAAGGCCCTGCTCCAGAGCGCCAACGCCTCGGATACGGCGGTGGCCCAGGCGAACACCGCGGCCACGTCGCTGCGCGCGAGCCTGTCCAGCTCCACGTCCGCCAGCGCCGCCGCGACGGCATGGACGTCCTACAATGCACAGCTCGCCACCAGCGGCAGCGCATCCGTGATGGGCGCGCAGTTGGGCGTGACGAGCAGCAACCAGCTCGCCTTCGACTCCGCGGTGCACACGGGAGCGCAGGCGGGGGCGACGCTCGACGCCACGCTGGGCACGGTGCTGGAGCAGTCCGGAAAGGCATCCGCCACGGTGCTCGCGGACGCGGTGGTCAACGCCTTCGCCACCTACGACGCCGCGGTGCGCGCCGGCGCCACCGCCACCCTGACGTCCTTCGGCGCCAAGGCCAACACCGGCGTGGAGCTGCTGATCATCTCCGAGGGTTCGTTCCGGCTGAAGTAGCTGCCCCTACGGCCGGACGTCTCCATCCGCCGCGCGCTGCTCCTCCCGCCGCAGCGCGCGGTCCAGCACGAAGGTCCCGAAGGGCACCAGCGACGCTCCGAACGCCGCGAGCGAACGGCGCACTGGCCAGCCGTGCTCGGAGGCCGCGCGAAACAGTGACGACACGAAGAGCAGGAACAGGAGCCCGTGGACGCTGCCGGTGATTCGCACCGCCAGGGGCTGCCCCAGCAGGTACTTCACCGGCATCGCGATGAAGAGCAGCCCCAGGAAGGACAGCCCCTCCAGGAAGGCCACCCACCGCAGTTGCCGCAACGCGCTCATGGGTCCACCCCGGGCCAGCGCGGCCGGAAGATCATCAACACCAGCACGAAGAAGAACGGCACGGCCGCCAGCAGCGCCCCCGTCAGCGTGCGCCGCTCGTGGGTGGCCAGGGCCCCGAGCGCCAGCTGCGACACCAAGGACAGCGACAGCCCGCCCAATATCCACGGCTCCGTCAGCGCGACGTTGAGCTGGAGCGTCAGCAGGTAGCCCGCGCTCCACGTCAACACCAACCCCGGCGACGCGATGGCGTGCACCGCCCTCTTCCGGTCGCGCGACGTCGTGGCCACCAGCGCCGCCACGAGGCCTCCTCCAAAGAGCACCACGCCCACGAACTTCAGCAGGAGCAGCAAGCGGTAGAGCAACACCCGTCACACGTCCCTGGCACGCCGTGGCGTCCATCGCCACGAACCTCCGCTCATATGACACGGCGAGCGCCCCATCGTGAGTGGCGGAAACGCCATCTTTCGACGGTTTCCCGCCACGCCCCCCCACCCTGGCGGGAACACCCCCGTCCTGGCATCTTCCCGCCATGCACACCGTGGCCATCGTCGCGCTGGATGGAGTGGTGCCCTTCGACCTCGCGATCCCCACCGAGGTCTTCGGCCGCGTGCGGCTGCCCGACGGGCGCGCGGGCTACGAGGTCCGCGTCTGCGGTGTGACACCCGAGATCCACGCGGGCGCGTTCCGGGTAAAGACCCGGTACGGCCTGGGCGCGCTGGCCCGCGCGGACACCCTCCTCCTGCCGGGCACCACGGACGTCTCCTCGCCCGTCCCGCCCCGGCTGGTGCGGGCGCTCCGCGCGGCGTCACGCAGGGGCGCGCGCATCGCTTCCATCTGCTCCGGGGCCTTCATCCTGGCCGAGACCGGGCTGCTCGATGGGCTGCGCGCCACCACCCACTGGCTGGCCGCGGAGGAGCTGGCCCGGCGACATCCCCGCATCCAGGTGGATCCCAACGTCCTCTACGTCGACAACGGCCAGCTGCTCACCTCCGCGGGTGCGGCGGCGGGAATGGACCTGTGCCTGCACCTGGTGCGGCGGGATTACGGCGCCGCGGTGGCGGCGGACGCGGCGCGGCTGTCGGTGATGCCGCTGGAGCGCGACGGCGGCCAGTCCCAGTTCATCACCCATGCACCGCCCGCACCGGAGGGGGCGTCGCTGGAGCCGCTGCTGCGCTGGATGGAGGACCACCTGCACCGCCCGCTCACGCTCCCGGCCCTCGCCCGGAAGGCGGCGATGAGCGAGCGCACCCTGAGCCGCCGCTTCCGGGAACAGACCGGCACCACGCCGCTCCAGTGGCTCCTGCGCGCCCGCGTGCGCCGCGCGCAGCACCTGCTCGAGACCACCGGCCAGTCCGTGGAGGCCGTCGCGGAGGAGGTGGGCTTCGGCTCCACCACCACCTTCCGCGAACACTTCCAGCGCTTCGTCACCACCAGCCCCCTCGCCTACCGCCGCGCGTTCCGGCGCGGCCCGGACGGCCTCAGTGCTGGTGGCCGAAGCGCACCTCCACCTCCGGGTGCGCCGCGACGAATGCGCGCAGCTTCTTGAAGCTCTCCACGCCCCGAGACGCGTCCTGCGTGAAGGTGCCCGGCTCCACGTCGTGCTCCCAGCCCCAGCGCGTGTGGCTGGCGTCCCCCAACAGCAGCACCGGCCCCTTCGTGGAGCGCACGAGGTACGCGGTGCTGCCCGGCGTGTGCCCCGGCACCCAGAGCGCCCACACGGAGCCGTCCCCGAAGATGTCCACCGCGCCGTCGAAGAGGCCCTTCGCGTCGGCCGTGTAGTTCCACTCGGACAGCGCCGGCTTGCCCGCCAGCGCGCGGTCCGTGGCGCCCTGCACCGCCAGGTTCACGAAGGCGCGGCTGCCCGCCTCGCCCGGGCCGGTGTAGACGGGCGTCCCCGCCGGCGCGTCCGCCATGCCGCTGATGTGGTCCGGGTGCAGGTGCGTGAGGAAGACGCCGGACAGCGGCTGGGGCTGCTTCGCCAGCCACTCGCCCAGCGGCGCCAGCACCTTCATCTTCTCCATGTGCATCGCGCTCGTGACGATGCCGCCCAGCGCCGCGCGGTCCGGCGCGTCCCGCAGCGCCGTCTCCACCCCGGTGTCCACGATGTACAGCCCCCGCGTCGGGTGGCGCAGCGCGTGGAAGAAGACCTGGATGGGCTCGTCGCCGTCCTCCAGGTGCGCCGCCTTCGCCGTCGGGTGGTCCAGGTTGATGAGGCCGCTCCGGTCCACGGACCAGTCGCACGACGTCACGGTCTCCAGCTCCACCGGCCCCGGCACGTCCAGCTCCGCGAGCAGCGCCTCCGCCGGCCGCGTCACCCCGAGCGCGGACTGCTGGACGGCATGGGACGACGTGGCGCAGCCGGTGGTGAACCCCACGACGGAGAGGCAGAGCGCGAACAGGGTGGACTTCATGGCGGACTCCTTGTGCCGGCATGCGGCGCCGGGCGTTCGGGACGGGAGGGAAGATGCGCGATGCGCCCGTGGATGGAAATCCGCGAAAACGGCATGATGCCATCCATTCATGGATATCTCCTGGGACGACGCCCGGCTGTTCCTCGCCATCGCGGAGACGGGCAGCTTCAGCGGGGCCGCGCGGCGGCTGCGCATCGGACAACCCACGGTGAGCCGGCGGCTCGCCGCGCTCGAATACACGGTGGGCGCGGCGCTGTTCCGCCGGAGCGTGGATGGCGCGGCGCTCACGGCGGCGGGAGAGCGGCTGCTCGTGCCCGCGAAGAAGATGGCGGAGTGGGCCGGGGAGCTGCACCGCGCGGCGGAGTCCTCGGACAGCTCCCCCCGGGGCATCGTGCGCGTGACGGCCACGCCCTTCATGAGCTTCGACTTCGTGGCCCCCTTCGCCGCCTTCGTCGCGCAGAAGAACCCGGGCCTGCGCCTGGAGGTGCAGTCCCAGATCCAGTACCAGGACCTGGCGCGCGGCGAGGCGGACCTCGCGCTGCGCGGGCGGCCTCCCACGAGCGCGGACCTGAAGCTCGTGGACACGCTGGAGGTCCCGAACGCCGTCTTCGTCTCCAAGGCCTTGAAGGCCCGGCTGCCCAAGAAGGTGACGCTCCAGCAGCTGCCCTGGGTCGCCTGGGCGCCGCCATTCGAGGCCGTCCCGCCCAACCCCCAGCTGGAGTCGATGATCCCCGGCTTCGCCCCGGCCTTCACGGCGGACAGCTACCTGGTGATGCTCGCGGCGGCGGAGGCCGGCCTGGGCGCGATGGTGCTCGCTCGCATGGCGCACCGCTTCACGCGCCCCACGCAGCTGGTGCCGCTGGAGCTGGACCTGGGGCCCTTCTCCCGCAGCCAGACGCACCTGGTGTGCGCGAGGTCCGCGCTGGACATCCCCCGCGTGAGACGTGTGTCGGAGCTGCTTCTTGAGGAGTTCCAACGGATTCGCGTGGGTCGATGAAAACCCCCAACGGACGCCGGCCCGCGTATTGTGCCCGCCATGCAATCCGCGCGTCCCGCAGCAGCCTCCTACGTCCTCATCGACGCCGAGAACGTCGACTGGGCTGTCTCCAACATCGTCGGGCGCAAGCCCGAGCCCCAGGACCGGGTGCAGTTCGACCGGCTCGTCGCCTTCTGTGACACGTACTTTCCCAAGCCCGTACGCTGCGTGGTGGTGCTCAACGCGCGCGGCGAGCAGCTGCCGGACGCGATGATTGGCTTCGTGCGCGCGCTGAAGTCCGCGGGCTGCGAGGTGGCGCTGCTGCACGGCCGTCCGGACCAGAAGGTCGTGGACCTGGGCATCCTGAAGCTCCTGGAGAACATCCGCACCCAGCGCCCGCAGGCGGCGGTGGGCCTGGCCAGCCACGACGGCGCGGACTTCGCGGAGGCGCTCAAGCCGCTGCTGGAGGAGAAGCGTCAGGTCGCCGTGCTGGGGCTGCGCGAGTACGTGAGCCAGAAGTTCCGCGAGCTCACCCCGCTGGGCCTGAAGGTCGTCGACCTGGAGCTCAACGCCCGCGTGTTCCAGCGTCCCCTGCCCCGGCTGCTGCCGGTCAACGTGGACGAGTTCGATCCCACGCTGTTCATCTAGCCGCGGTTTGCGCTCCGGAGTCCGCCCATGTCATCCGAGTCCGTCCCCTCGCGCGGTGCCGCTTCCGCCGCGCTGCACGCCCTGTTGGATGCGGAGTGGCAGTACTCACTCCAGCAGTACCCCACCTACGCGTCGCTCCTGGGGGACCGGCGCTGGAATGACCGGTGGGATGACCTGAGCCTCGCCGGGCTGGAGGCGGATCACCGGCACAGCCACGACGTGCTGCGCCGGCTCCAGGACGTGGACCGCGCCGCGCTGGACAGCGACGCGGACCGGCTGCACCTGGACCTCTTCCGCCGGATGCACGAGACGTGGATCGAGGAGTACGGGGTGAAGGCCCACCTGCTGCCCCTCAACCAGATGGGCTGCCTGCCGGAGGGCCTCAAGATGCCGCCGGGGCTCCAGACGGCGTACCAGCTGGCGGACACCCTGCGCTTCGAGACGGTGCAGGACTACGAGGACTGGGTGAAGCGGCTGGAGCGCTTCGGCACCTACGCGGAGCAGGTGGTGGCGCTGATGCGCGAGGGCATGCGCCAGCACCGCATCCACCCGCGCATCGTGCTCCAGCGCATCCCGCCGCAACTGGAGCGGCAGGTGGTGGAGGACCCGACGGCGAGCGGCTTCTACGGGCCCTTCACGCGCATGCCGAAGGACTTCGCGCCAGAGGACGCGCGGCGGCTCTCGCAGGCGGGCCGTGAGGCCATCGCGAACACGGTGGTGCCCGCGCTGAAGCGGGCCCTGGACTTCGTCCTCACGGAGTACCTGCCCGCCGCCCCGGAGACCGTGGGCGTGTGGCAGTTCCCGGACGGGGAAGCGATGTACACGGTGCTCGCGCGCCGGCACACGACGACGCGCCTGACGCCCGATGACATCCACGCGATGGGGCTCGCGGAGGTCCGGCGGCTGAGCGCGGAGCTGGATCAGGTGATGGCCCGCACGGGCTTCACCGGCACGCGGCAGGCCTTCTTCGAGAAGGTGCGCACGGACTCGCGCTTCTACGAGCCCACGGGCGAGTCGCTGCTCGCGCGCTACCGGGCGCTGGCCCGCCGCATTGATCCGCTGCTGCCCCGGCTGTTCCGGACGATGCCGAAGAAGCCCTACGTGGTCGAACCCATCCCGGAGGCCATGGCCCCGGACGTGACGACGGGCTTCTACTTCCCGGCGGCCGCGGACGGCTCGCGCCCGGGAACCTTCCAGGTGAACCTCTACCGGCCGGAGACGCGCCCCGTCTGGGAGATGGTGCCCCTGACGCTGCACGAAGCCGTGCCCGGCCACCACTTCCAGGTGTGCCTGGCCAATGAGCAGACGGACGTCCCGGACTTCCGCCGCTTCACGTCCTACGTGGCCTTCGACGAGGGCTGGGCGCTCTACGCCGAGTCCCTGGGCGACGAGCTGGGCCTGTATGACGACCCGTACGACAAGTTCGGCCAGCTCGCCTACGAGATGTGGCGTGCGGTGCGGCTGGTGGTGGACACCGGCCTGCACGCGAAGCGGTGGACGCGGAAGCAGGCGCTGGACTTCTTCATGGAGCACGCGCCGCGCCAGGAGCTGGACGTCACCAACGAGGTGGACCGCTACATCGCGTGGCCCGGCCAGGCGCTGGCGTACAAGGTCGGCCAGCTGCGGATCCGCGCGCTGCGCGACCGGGCGGAGGCCGCGCTGGGCGCGCGCTTCGACGTGAAGGCCTTCCACGACGAGGTGCTCCTCACGGGCTCGCTGCCGCTGGACGTGCTGGAGGCGAAGGTGGACGCGTGGGTGGCGCGGGAGTCCGCGTGAAGCGTCCGCTCGTCGCCGGGCTCCTCCTGGGAGGCGTGGCGCTGCTGGCGATGGCGGCCTGGGTCGCCGTGCGCAGTGCGCGGTACATCTCCCAGGAGGTGCACCCGCCCCGTCAGCCGGTGGGGAGCCCTCCGGAGGACGCGGAGTTCTCCAGCCTGCGCGACGTCGCGTTCCAGGACGCGGACGGCCTTCAGCTCAAGGGCTGGTACCTGCCTCCGCGCGACGGGGCGGTCGTCGTGCTGGTCCATGGGCTTTCGGGCAACCGCACGCAGCTCTTGCCCGAGGCGCGGTTCCTGGCGCGGGCGGGGTACGGCCTGCTGCTCTTCGATCTGGGCGCGCACGGTGAGAGCAGCGGGACGGTGTCCACCTACGGCGACCGCGAGGCCATCCAGGTGCGGGCGGCGGTGGACTTCGCCGCGCATCAGCCGGAGGTGGATGCGAAGCGCATCGGCGCGCTCGGGTTTTCGCTCGGAGGCTACTCCGTGCTGAAGGCCGCGGCCGAGGATCCGCGCCTCAAGGCCGTGGTGGTGGAGGCCGCCGCCGTGGCGCCCGCGCAGGCGCTCCAGGACGAGTTGGGACACTGGGGGCCCTTGGGCCTGTGGCCCGCGCTGGGCGTGATGAAGCGCGCGGGTGTCGACGTGAACGCGGTACAGCCCGCGCGAAACATGGCCGCGCTCGCGGGCCGCCCCGTCCTGTTGATCGCGGGCGCGGCGGATCCGTGGGTGCCGAGCGCCGCGCTGGAGGAGCTCCTGCGCCAGGGTCAAGGCCCCTGGGAGAAGTGGCTCGTACCCGGGGCGGGCCACGAGAACTATCTCCAGGCCGCGCCCGACGAATATCCACGTAAAGTGCAGGAGTTCTTTTCGCGCTTTCTCTGAATGCGGTGCCAGGGGAGCGGCCGAGGGCTCACCCGCATGTAAGGAATCTGCTCAGGCGCGATCAATCCATTCCAGGCATGGCATGCTCGGAGACCGGGTTGGCGCGCCTTTCCCATCCGCTTTCATTTCCAATGTTCGGAACCTAAAGGTCGGATGGCCCAGGGGGATATGTCCGTGGACGCAGCGCTCATGCAGACAGTGGTGGCGCACTTCACCGCGCAAGCGTCCCGAACACCCGATGCCGAGGCAGTCCGCTTCGACGGTGGGGGGCTGACGTACGCGGCGTTGGACCGCCGCTCCAACCAGCTCGCGCATCATCTGCGGGGACTGGGTGTCACCACGGACGTGCTCGTCGGCGTGTGCCTGGAACGGTCGGTGGAGATGGTGGTGGCGGTGCTGGCCGTGCTCAAGGCTGGCGGCGCGTATCTGCCATTGGACCCGGCCTACCCCGCGCCGCGTCTGGCTTTCATGTTGGAGGATGCGAAGGCGCCGGTGCTGCTCACCCAGGCGAGGCTGCGCGCGGGCCTGCCGGCCTTCGCGGGACCGGTGCTGTGCCTGGACGAATCCCCGGCCCTCTTCGCGCCGGAGGCCCCCGCCTCGCCGGTGGACGCGTCGAACCTGGACGGACTGGCCTACGCCATCTACACGTCCGGCTCCACGGGCACGCCCAAGGGCGTGGCCATGGGACACCGGCCGCTCGCCAACCTCATCGCGTGGCAGCTGGGCCAGTCCATCGCGGGGCCGGGCACGCGCACGCTGCAGTTCTCCCCGCTGTCCTTCGACGTGTCGTTCCAGGAGCTGTTCGGCACCTGGTGCTCTGGCGGAACGCTGGTGCTGGTGCGGGACGCGCTGCGGCTGGACGCCGTGCTGCTGTTGCAGCTGTTGGCGGACGAGCGCGTGGAGCGGCTGTTCCTGCCCTTCATCGCGCTGCAGAACGTGGCGGAGATCGCCACCTCGCACCAGAAGGTTCCGCCAGCCCTGCGCGAGGTCGTCACCGCGGGCGAGCAGCTCCAGGTGACGCACCACCTGCGCGCGTTCTTCGCCGCGCTGCCGGGCTGCGCGCTGCACAACCACTACGGCCCGTCGGAGACGCACGTCGTCTCCAGCTACGTGCTCCGGGGCTCACCCGACACGTGGCCCGCGCTGCCGCCCATCGGCCAGGCGGTGGACGGCTGCGAGCTGCTGGTGCTGGACGAGCAGAAGAAGCCCGTGCCGCGAGGCGAGTCCGGAGAGCTGTACCTCGCGGGCGTGTGTCTGGCGCGCGGCTACCTGCACCGCGAGGCGCTGACCGCGGAGCGCTTCGTGCAACACCCGCTCAAGCCCGGTGAGCGCGCGTACAAGACGGGCGACCTGGCGCGCGTGCTGCCGGACGGCAACGTGGAGTTCCTGGGCCGCATCGACGGCCAGGTGAAGGTGCGCGGCTACCGCATCGAGCTGGGCGAGATTGAAGTCGCGCTCGGCAGCCACCCGGCGGTGAAGCAGGTGGCGGTGGTGGCGCGCGAGGACGAGCCCGGCGACAAGCGGCTGGTGGCCTACGTCGTCCCGGACGGCACGCTGGAGCACACGGCCGGGACGCTGCGGCGCCACCTGTCCACGCGGGTGCCGGACTACATGGTGCCCTCCGCGTTCGTGCTGCTGGACGCCCTGCCGCGCACGCCCAGCGGGAAGATCGATCGCCGCGGACTCCCCGCCCCGCTGCCCACGCGGCCGGAGCTTCAGCAGGCGTATGTCTCGCCGCGCTCGCCGCTGGAGCGCACGCTCGCGGAGTCCTGGGCGCAGCTCTTGCGCATCGACCGGGTGGGCGTGCACGACAGCTTCTTCGAGTTGGGCGGCAACTCGCTGCTCGCGCTCCAGTGCGTGGCGCGGCTGCGGCAGGCGCACGGGCTGGAGATCCCCATCGTCCAGCTGTTCCAGTCTCCCACGGTGGCGCAACTCGCGGCGGTGCTGACCGGGGATGCGTCGCGCCCGTCGCTGCGGCAGCAGGTGGAGGCGCGGCAGGCGAAGCGCCAGCAGGCGGGCGGCGGCGCGGAGCCGGTGGCCATCATCGGCATGGCGGGCCGCTTCCCGGGCGCGCCCGACATCGAGTCGTTCTGGAAGAACCTGGTGGGCGGCGTGGAGTCCGTCGCCACCTTCACGCGCGAGGAGGTGGACCCCTCCGTGCCCGCCGCCGAGCGGGACGCCCCCGAGTACGTGCGGGCGCGCGGCATCCTGGACGGCGTGGAGCTGTTCGACGCGGCCTTCTTCGGCATCACGCCGAAGGAGGCGCAGGTGATGGATCCGCAGCAGCGCCTGTTCCTGGAGACGGCGTGGGAGGCGCTGGAGTCCGCCGGCGTCGTGCCGGAGACGTACCCCGGCCTCATCGGCGTCTTCGCGGGCACGCACAACAACAGCTACCAGCCGCTGCACGTGTTGCCCCGGCAGGACATCGTGGGGCGCGTGGGCGCCTTCCAGGCGATGGTGGCCAACGAGAAGGACTACGCGGCCACGCGCGTCGCGCACAAGCTGGACCTGCGCGGCCCCGCGTTGTCGCTCAACACCGCGTGCTCCACGTCGCTGGTCGCGGTGGCGCAGGCCTTCTGGGCGCTCCAGACGCACCAGTGCGACGTGGCGCTCGCGGGCGGCGCGTCCGTGACGGTGCCCCAGAAGTCCGGCCACCTGTACCAGGAGGGCGGCATGCTCTCCCAGGACGGGCACTGCCGCCCCTTCGACGCGAAGGCCACCGGCACCCTCTTCAGCGACGGCCTGGGCGCGGTGGTGCTCAAGCGCCTGTCGGACGCGCAGGCGGACGGCGACGTCATCCACGCGGTGCTGCGCGGCGTCGGCGTCAACAACGACGGCGCGGCCAAGGTGAGCTTCGCGGCACCGGGCGTGGAGGGGCAGGCCACCGCCATCGCGACGGCGCACGCGAACGCGGGCATTGATCCGCGCACCATCCGCTACGTGGAGGCGCACGGCACGGCGACGCCGCTGGGCGACCCCATCGAGGTGGAGGCGCTGTCGCAGGCGTTCCGCGCGCACACCTCCGACACGGGCTTCTGCGCCATCGGTTCGGTGAAGAGCAACTTCGGCCACCTCACCGCCGCGGCGGGCGTGGCGGGCCTCTTGAAGACGGTGCTCGCGATGAAGCACCGCGAGCTGCCGCCGACGCTGCACTTCCAGACGCCCAACCCGAAGATCGACTTCCCGCGCAGCCCCTTCTTCGTCCAGGCGAGGCGCTCCGCGTGGCCGGAGGGCACGGGCCCGCTGCGCGCGGGGGTGAGTTCGTTCGGCGTGGGCGGCACCAACGCGCACGTGGTGGTGGAGGAGGCCCCGGAGCGCCCCGCGTCCGGCCCATCGAAGCCGCGCCAGCTCTTGACGCTGTCGGCGAAGACGCCCGCGGCCCTGTCGCAGGCGGCGCTGCGGCTGGCCTCGCACCTCCAGGCGCATCCGGAGGAGCCTCTCCCGGACGTGGCGCATACGCTGGCCACGGGGCGCAAGGCGTTCCCGTTCCGCCGCGCCGTGGTGGCCGGCACCCATGAGGAGGCCGTGCGGGCGCTGACGGCAGCCGAGCCGGAGCCCTCCGGCCTGGAGTCCACGCCGCCCGTCGCGTTCCTCTTCCCGGGGCAGGGCTCGCAGCATCCGGACATGGCGCACGGGCTGTACCGCCACGCGCCGGCCTTCCGCGCCACGGTGGATGCGTGCGCGGAGGTGCTCAAGCCGCTGCTCGGACGTGACCTGCGCGAGGTGCTCTTCCCGAAGGATCCCGAGTCCCCCGAGGCCGCGGAGGCACTGCGCCAGACGTCGTTCGCGCAGACGGCGCTGTTCACGGTGGAGTACGCGCTCGCGCAGCTCTGGTGGAGCTGGGGTGTGCGGCCGGGCGCGCTCGTGGGCCACAGCGTGGGCGAGTTCGTCGCCGCGTGCCTCGCGGGCGTCTTCACGCTGGAGGACGCGCTGCACCTGGTGGCGAAGCGCGGCCAGCGGATGCAGGCGCAGGCGCCGGGCAGCATGCTGTCGGTGCGCCTGTCCGCTGAAGCAGTGGCGCCCCGGCTGACGGACGGGCTGGCCATCGCGTCGGACAACGGGCCGCGCCTGTGCGTGGTGTCCGGCCCCACCGGGGCCGTGCAGCGGTTGCAGGCCACCCTGGAGGCGGAGGGCACCGCGTGCCGGATGCTCCAGACGTCGCACGCGTTCCACTCGCCGATGATGGACGCCGCGGTGGCGCCCTTCCTGGAGGCGGTGAGGGGCGTGCGCCTGTCCGAGCCGCGCATCCCCATCGTCTCCACGGCGACGGGCACCTGGCTCAAGGCCTCCGAGGCCACCTCTCCCGAGTACTGGGCGCGGCACCTGCGCGACACGGTGCGGTTCTCGCCCGCGCTGCGCACGCTCTGGGACAAGGGCGAGCACCTCCTGCTGGAGGTGGGCCCGCGCGCGACGCTCGCCACGCTGGCGCGGCAGCAGGCCACGGCGGACCAGCGCTCGCGCGTCTTCGCGTCCCTGGGCGAGTCCACCGGCGATGCCGCGGACTGGACTGCCCTCCTGAACGCCGCGGGCCAGCTCTGGCGCCGGGGCGTGCCCCTGGACTGGCGCGCCTTCCATGCCGACGAGCAGCGCCAGCGCGTCACCCTTCCCACGTATCCCTTCCAGAGGCAGCGCCACTGGATCGACCTCGAGCGGGCGCCAGTGCCCGCCCCCACTCTCTCCACCGGAGTCGTCGTGAGCCCCGCCCCTGTTCCCCGTGCCGAGCGTCTTGTCCCGACCCTGCGCAGCTTGTTCGAGGAGCTGAGCGGCCTGGAGCTGGCCGACGCGGATCCGGGCGCGAGCTTCCTGGAGCTGGGGCTGGATTCGCTGGTGCTCACGCAGGCGGCGCTCGCGGTGCAGAAGCAGTTCGGCGTGAAGGTGACCTTCCGGCAGCTCCTGGAGGAGGTCTCGTCGCTGGGGCAGCTCGCCGCGTACCTCGACAGCCACATGCCTCCGGAGACCGCGTCCGCGCCCACCGCGCAGCTCACCGCGAGCATCCTCGCGCAACCGCAGGTCGCTCCGTCCGCCGCGTTCCAGGCCCAGACTCCGACGGCTGTCGCCGCCCTCCCCGCGCAGTTCGCCTCCGCCGGTGCCGCGTTCCAGGCCCAGGCGATGGCCGCCCCCGCCGGCAGCCTCCAGGCGGTCGTCGCGCAGCAACTCTGGCTGATGACCCAGCAGCTCGCGCTGCTCTCCGGTCAGCCCGCGCAGCCCCTGGCCCCGCAGACCTTCGCCCAGGCCCCCGCCGAGCCGGTCCAGGCCGCGCAGCCGCAGGCCGCCCAGGCCCAGCCCGCGCCCGCCGCCGCGCCCGACGAGGCCGACCTCAAGGGCCCGGTGAAGTACGACGTGAAGAAGGCCTTCGGCGCCATCGCGCGCATCAGCCTCGCGCCGAAGGACTCGCTCACGCCGCGCCAGCAGACGTTCCTGGACGACTTCACCCGCCGCTACAACGCGAAGACGCAGGGCTCCAAGCGCTACGCCCAGGAGAACCGCGGTCACTTGTCGGATCCGCGCGTGGTGACGGGCTTCCGTCCGCTGCTCAAGGAGATCATCTACCCGTTGGCCGTGAACCGCTCGAAGGGCTCCCGGCTCTGGGACGTGGACGGCAATGAGTACGTGGACGCGCTCAACGGCTTCGGCTCCGTGATGTTCGGCCACGCGCCGGACTTCATCACCCAGGCCGTGCGCCAGCAGGTGGAAGACGGCTACGAGCTGGGGCCCATGCACCCCCTGGCCGGCGAGGTCGCGAAGCTCGTCTGTGAGTTCACCGGCGCGGACCGCGCGGCGCTCTGCAACACCGGCTCCGAGGCGGTGATGGGCGCGATGCGCATCGCCCGCACCGTCACCGGCCGCAGCACCATCGCCATCTTCACCGGCAGCTACCACGGCATCTTCGACGAGGTGCTGGTGCGCGGCACCAAGAGCCTGCGCACGGTGCCGGCCGCCCCGGGCATCATGGCGGGCGCGGTGCAGGACGTGCTCGTGCTGGACTACGGCACGCCGGAGTCGCTCGAAACCCTGCGCGCCCGCGCGGACTCGCTGGCGGCCATCATGGTGGAGCCCGTGCAGAGCCGCCGCCCGGACTTCCAGCCGCGCGAGTTCCTGCACCAGCTGCGCGACCTCACCCAGAAGTCCGGCTCCGTCTACATCTTCGACGAGGTCATCACAGGCTTCCGCATGCACCCGGGCGGCGCCCAGGCCCTCTTCGGCGTACAGGCGGACGTGGCCACCTACGGCAAGGTCGTGGGCGGCGGAATGCCCATTGGCGTCATCGCGGGCAAGCGCCCGTTCATGGACGCGCTGGACGGCGGCCACTGGCAGTACGGCGACGACTCCGTGCCCACCGTGGGCGTGACGTACTTCGCCGGCACGTTCGTGCGCCACCCGTTGGCGCTCGCCGCCGCGAAGGCCGCGCTGGAGCACATGAAGGCCGCGGGCCCGGAGCTGCAACGGAGCGTGAGCGCCAAGGCGGACACGCTCGCCAGCGCGCTCAACGCGTTCTTCGACGAGGTGGGCGCCCCGCTGCGCATCAAGCACTTCGGTTCGCTGTGGAAGACGTTCGTCACGTCGGACGTCGCGAACGCGGACCTGCTGTTCTGCCTGCTGCGCGACAAGGGCATCCACATCTGGGATGGCTTCCCGTGCTTCTTCACCACGGCGCACTCGGACGCGGACGTGCGGCGGCTCATCACCGCGTTCCAGGACAGCGTCACGGAGCTGCAGGACGCGGGCTTCCTGCCCGGCACGGCGCGCCCCCAGCCGCAGGCCCCCGCCGCCTTCGATTCCAGCCAGCCTCCCGTCCCCGGCGCCCGCCTGGGGCGTGATCCGCAGGGCAACCCCGCCTGGTTCGTCCCGCACCCCACGGTGCCCGGCAAGTTCGTCAAGCTGAGCGAGACCCGATGAAGACCCCCGCGCCCCCGATGCAGGACATGCCCGACGACTTCGATCCATTCGCCGGGCCCGCGCTGCTGCTCACCGCGCCCTCCACCGAGCCCCAGCGCGAGGTGTGGACCGGCGTGCAGATGGGCCCGGACGCGTCGTGCGCCTTCAACGAGTCCATGTCCGTGCGGCTGCAAGGCCCACTGGACGTCGAGTGCCTGCGCGCCGCGCTCCAGGACCTGCTGGAGCGGCACGAAGCGCTGCGCACGACGTTCAGCGCGGACGGTCTCACCCTGTGCGTGGCCGCCTCCACGCCCTTCCCGCTGGAGGTGCTGGCGCTGGACGCACTGCCGCCCTCCGAGCGCGACGCCCGCGTTCGCGAGCTCCTGGCCCACGAGGTGGAGACGCCGCTGCCCCTGGAGGCCGGGCCACTCGTGCGCCCGCGCCTTGCGCGGCTGTCCCCCGGGGAGCACCTGCTGACGCTGACCGCGCACCACATCGTGTGCGACGGCTGGTCCATGGCGGTGATGCTGCGCGACCTGGCGACGTTCTACTCGGCGCACGTGCGGCGCACGCCGCACACGCTTTCGCCCGCGCCCGCGTTCAGTGACTACGCCCGCGCGCAGGCGCAGCTGGCCACGACGCCGGAGTACGCGGAGCACGAGCGCTACTGGTTGAAGCAGTTCTCCGGCGCGCTGCCCGTGCTGGAGCTGCCGTTGGACCGGCGCCGCCCGCCGTCGAAGACGTACAGCTCCCGGCGCGAGGACTGCGTCCTGGAGCCCGCGCTCGTGGAGCAACTCAAGCGCGTGGGCGCGCGCCACGGCGGCAGCTTCTTCACCACGCTCCTGGCGGGCTTCAAGGCCCTGCTGCACCGGCTCACGGGGCTGGAGGACGTGGTCGTGGCCATCCCCGCCGCGGGCCAGTCCGTGGCCGGGTTGAAGGACCTGGTGGGCCACTGCGTGAACTCGCTGCCTTTGCGCAGCAACGTGGCCGCGGAGGCGCCCTTCACGCAGGTGCTCAAGCAACTGCGCACCACGATGCTCGATGCCTACGAGCATCAGGAGTACACGTTCGGCACGCTGCTCAAGCAGCTGGCGCTGCCGCGCGACCCCAGCCGCCTGCCGCTGGTCAACGTGCTGTTCAACGTGGATCAGGCCGTCACGGGTGAGCAGCTGGAGTTCCAGGGCCTCACCTGCACCCTGGCGAGCAACCCGCGCCACTTCGAGAACTTCGACCTCTTCATCAACGCGGCCGAGGCTCATGGCCGCGTGGTGCTGGAGTGCCAGTACAACACCGACCTCTTCGACGGCTCCACGGTTCGCCGCTGGATGGCGTGTTACGAAGAGCTGCTGCGAGGCGTGGTCGCGGACGCGGAGTGTCCCGTGTCGCGCCTGCCGCTGCTGCCGGACGCGGAGAAGCAGCGCGTGCTGGTGGACTGGAACGCCACCGAGAAGCCGTTCGACCGTCAGGCCTTCGTGCACACGCTCGTGGCCGCGCAGGCCCGGACCACACCTGACGCGGTGGCGCTGCGCGCGGGGGACGTGACGCTCACGTACCAGCAACTGCTCCAGCGCGCCCATCAGGTGGCGCATGGGCTGAAGCAGCAGGGCGTCACCGCCGGCAGCCTCGTGGGCCTCTTCACGAACCGTGGCGCGGACATGGTGGTCGGCCTTTTGGGCATCCTTGAAGCGGGCGCGGGTTACGTGCCGCTCGACCCCGGCTTCCCGCCCGAGCGTCTGGCCTTCATGGTCGAGGACGCGAAGCTCTCCACCATCCTCACGCAGCAGGCGCTGGTGGCGTCCCTTCCGTCCACGAACGTGAAGCCGCTGCTCATCGAGGACACCGCCTCGCAGCCGGACTCCGCGCTCCCGGCGCAGGAAATGTCTCCGGAGGCCGTGGCGTACGTCATCTACACGTCGGGTTCGACGGGCAAGCCCAAGGGCGTGCGCGTGCCGCACCGGGCGGTGGTGAACTTCCTGGGCACCATGCAGGAGGCTCCGGGCCTCTCGGCCCAGGACGTGCTGCTGGCCGTCACCACGCTCTCCTTCGACATCGCCGTGCTGGAGCTGCTGCTGCCGCTCACCTCCGGCGCCCAGGTGGTGCTCGCCTCGCGCGACACCGCCTCCGACGGTGCGCTGCTCAAGGCGGCCCTCGATGCCAACGCCGTCACCGTCATGCAGGCCACGCCCTCCGCCTGGCGCCTCCTGCTGGAGGCCGGCTGGCAGCCCCGCCCCGGCTTCAAGGCCCTCTGCGGGGGTGAGGCCCTTCCGCGTGAATTGGCCGAGGCGCTCCTCTCCCGTATCGCCAGCCTGTGGAACATGTACGGCCCCACGGAGACCACCGTCTGGTCCACCACCTGGCGCGTGCAGCCTCCCCTCTCCTCCATCCGCATCGGCCGCCCCATCGCCAATACCCAGCTCTACCTCCTCGACTCTCACCGGGCCCCCGTGCCGGTGGGCGTCGCGGGTGAGCTCTACATCGGCGGCGACGGCGTGACGCTGGGCTACCTGCACCGTCCGGAGTTGACGCAGGAGCGCTTCCTGGCCAACCCCTTCCGCCCCGGCGAGCGCATGTACCGCACGGGCGATTTGGCCCGGTGGCTCGCCGACGGCACGGTGGAGTACCTGGGCCGCAACGACTCGCAGGTGAAGCTGCGTGGCTTCCGCATCGAGCTGGGGGAAGTCGAGGCGGCGCTCGCCTCGCATCCCTCCCTCGCCCAGGCCGTCGCCCTCGTTCGCGAGGACCGCCCCGGCGACCGCCGCCTCGTCGCGTACCTCATCGCCCGGCCCGGACAGACGATTCCGTCGGACGAAGCCCTTCGCGCGCACCTCAAGCAGGGGCTGCCAGAGTACATGGTGCCGCAGCACTTCGTGGCACTGCCTGCGCTGCCGCTCACGCCGAACGGCAAGGTGGATCGCAAGGCCCTGCCATCTCCGCAGGTGGAGTCGCAGGAGGACGCCTACGTCGCGCCTCGCGATGAGACGGAGCAGAAGCTCGCGGCCATCTTCGCGGAGGTGCTGGGGCTGCGCCGGGTGAGCGTCACCGCGGACTTCTTCCGGCTGGGCGGCCACTCGCTGCTGGCGTCGCAGGCCCTCACGCGCGCGAGCCGTGACCTCGACGTGAGCCTCACGCTGCGCCGCATGTTCGAGGCTCCCACCGTGGAGAAGCTGGCCCGGCTGGCGCGCGGCGATGATGGCGCCATGAACCGAGCGCAGCGCATCTCGCCCCGTGCGGGCACCGCGCCCGCGCCGCTGTCCCTCATGCAGCAGCGGCTGTGGTTCCTGGAGCAGCTCAACCCGGGCACGGCCGTCTACAACCTGCCCTCCGCGTTCCGCCTCCACGGCGCGCTGGACGTGGGCGCGCTGCGCTTCAGCTTCAACAAGCTGCTGGAGCGCCAGGCGTCGCTGCGCACCTTCGTGCGGTGGGACGAGGGCACGCCGGTGCAGCACGTGGCCCCGTCCCTGACGGTGGAGCTGGAGCCGGTGGACCTGGAGCCCGTCCCCGCGCACCAGCGCGAGGAGGACCTGCTGCGCCGCCTCCAGGCGCTGGCGGACGAGTCCATCCCCATCACCGCGCCGCCGCTGTTCCGGCTGACGCTGTTCCGGCTGGGCGCCACCGAGCACGTCCTCTTCTTCATGCCCCATCACCTCATCTGGGATGGGTGGTCGTTCGACGTGTTCCTGCGCGACCTGGACATCATCTACTCCGCGCTCACGAAGGGACAGGAGCCCAAGCTCCCCACGCTGCCCATCCAGTACGCGGACTTCACCGAGTGGCACCGCAACTGGCTCCAGGGCGAGGAGTTGGAGCGGCAGGCGCGCTACTGGAAGGGGAAGCTCTCCGGGAACCTGCCGGCGCTGGAGCTGCCCACGGACAAGCCGCGCCCCGCGCAGATGAGCCTCCAGGGCGGCACCGAGCCGTTCGTCCTCACCGGCGCGGAGGTGGACGCGCTCACGAAGCTGGGCCGCGAGTCCAACGCCACGCTGTACATGGTGCTGCTCACGGCGTTCAAGACGCTGTTGCACCGCTACAGCGCCCAGGAGGATCTGGTCGTGGGCACGCCCATCCGGGGCCGCTCGCATCCGGAGGTCGAGGACCTGCTGGGCTTCTTCGTCAACACGCTCGTGCTGCGCACGCAGTTGTCGCCAGAGCTCACGTTCCGGCAACTGCTGGAGCGCGTGCGCACCACGTGCATGGAGGCGTTCGGCCACCAGGACATGCCCATCGAGCTGCTCATGCAGCAGTTGGGCGTGCAGCGCGACCTGAGCCGCACGCCGCTGTTCCAGACGTTCTTCACCTTCCAGGACGTGCGCAACCGCGGCTCCAGCCTGGGGGACATCACCTACGGACAGGTGCACGTGCACGCGCACGCGACGCCGCTGGACCTGAGCTTCTGGGTGAAGGAGACGGCGAACGGCATCGTCGGCGGCATGGACTACAACACCGACCTGTTCGAGCGGGACACCATCCTCCGCATGCTCGAGCAGATCCGCACGCTGCTGCGCGCCGCGGTGTCCGACGCGGAGGTGCCGGTGTCCCGGCTGTCGCTGCTGCCGGACGCGGAGAAGCAGCGCGTGCTGGTGGACTGGAACGCCACCGAGAAGCCGTTCGACCGTCAGGCCTTCGTGCACACGCTCGTGGCCGCGCAGGCCCAGGCCACGCCTGACGCGGTGGCGCTGCGCTCCGGAGCGACGACGCTCACCTACCGACAGCTCCAGCAGCGCAGCCACCAGGTGGCGAACGCGCTCAGGCAGGAGGGTGTCACCGCCGGAAGCCTCGTCGGCCTCTTCACCGAGCGCGGTCCGGACATGGTGGTGGGCCTCCTGGGCATTCTCGAAGCGGGCGCGGGTTACGTGCCGCTCGACCCCGGCTTCCCGCCCGAGCGGCTGGCCTTCATGGTCGAGGACGCGAAGCTCTCGCTCGTCCTCACCCAGCGCGCGCTCCAGGGCACCCTGCCCTCCACCACGGCGAAGGCCCTCTTCGTCGAGGACACCACGTCGCAGGCAGACACGGCCCCCGAGGTCTCCGGCATCACGCCCGAAGCCGTGGCGTACGTCATCTACACGTCGGGTTCGACGGGCAAGCCCAAGGGCGTGCGCGTGCCGCACCGGGCGGTGGTGAACTTCCTGGGCACCATGCAGGAGGCTCCGGGCCTCTCGGCCCAGGACGTGCTGCTGGCCGTCACCACGCTCTCCTTCGACATCGCCGTGCTGGAGCTGCTGCTGCCACTCACCTCCGGCGCCCAGGTGGTGCTCGCCTCGCGCGACACCGCCTCCGACGGTGCGCTGCTCAAGGCGGCCCTCGATGCCAACGCCGTCACCGTCATGCAGGCCACGCCCTCCGCCTGGCGCCTCCTGCTGGAGGCCGGCTGGCAGCCCCGCCCCGGCTTCAAGGCCCTCTGCGGGGGTGAGGCCCTTCCGCGTGAATTGGCCGAGGCGCTCCTCTCCCGTGTCGCCAGCCTGTGGAACATGTACGGCCCCACGGAGACCACCGTCTGGTCCACCACCTGGCGCGTGCAGCCTCCCCTCTCCTCCATCCGCATCGGCCGCCCCATCGCCAATACCCAGCTCTACCTCCTCGACTCTCACCGGGCCCCCGTGCCGGTGGGCGTCGCGGGTGAGCTCTACATCGGCGGCGATGGCGTGACGCTGGGCTACCTCCACCGTCCGGAGTTGACGCAGGAGCGCTTCCTGGCCAATCCCTTCCGCCCTGGCGAGCGCATGTACCGCACGGGCGATTTGGCCCGGTGGCTGGCCGACGGCACGGTGGAGTACCTGGGCCGCAACGACTCGCAGGTGAAGCTGCGTGGCTTCCGCATCGAGCTGGGTGAAGTCGAAGCGGCGCTCGCTTCGCATCCCTCCCTTGCCCAGGCCGTCGCCCTCGTTCGCGAGGATCGCCCCGGTGACCGTCGCCTCGTCGCGTACCTCGTGACGAAGCCGGGCCAGGCGTACACGGACACGGAGCTGCGCAAGCACCTGCGCTCGCAGCTGCCGCAGTACATGGTGCCGCAGCACTTCGTGGAGCTGGAGGCCCTGCCGCTGACTCCGAACGGCAAGGTGGACCGCAAGGCCCTGCCGCCTCCGGCGGGCACCTCGCGTCCCGCCGAGGACGCCTTCGTCGCGCCGCGCACGCCGACGGAGCAGCACCTGGCGCGCATCTGGCGGGAGGTGCTGGGCATCGCGCAGGTTGGCGTGCACGACAACTTCTTCAACATCGGCGGGCACTCGCTCCTGTCCTTCCAGGTGGTGATGCGCGTCAAGAAGGAGCTGAACCAGGAGCTGCACCCGCGCACGCTCCTGCTCAACACGCTGGAGCAGGTGGCCTCGCAGCTCGTGCCCGCGACGCCAGCTCCCGCGGCCACGCCCAAGGCACAGCACGTCCCGTCGACAAAGCCTGCCGCGCAGGAGACTTCTGTTCCCCTGGCGCAACGCTTGTTCAATAAGCTGAAGGGGAAACTGCCGGGGCGCTCGGACTGAGCGGCCCTTCGAGGAGAGTGGTCCCACCGTGACGCCCTGCTTCTTTGGCACCTCCGAGCGACAACTCTTCGGCATGCACCACCCGGCGCAAGGCGCCGAGCGCACCACCGGGGTGGTGCTCTGCTATCCCGCCGCCCAGGAGTACATGCTGACGCACTGGGCATTCCGGAAGCTGGCCGGGATGCTCGCGCGCGAGGGCTTCCACGTCTTCCGCTTCGACTATTACGGCACGGGGGACTCGGCCGGAGAGGTCCACGAGGGCCGCGTGTCCACGTGGGTCCAGGACATCCGCCACGCCGCCAATGAATTGCAGGACGTGACGGGCGTGCAGCGCGTGGCGCTCGTGGGCTTCCGGCTGGGCGCGGCGCTCGCGGTGCGCGCGGCCCTGGAAGGGTTGTCCACCGCCGCGCTCGTGCTCTGGGAGCCGTTGGTGGAGGGCGCGGCCTGGATCCGGGAACTGGAGCAACTCCAGCAGCGCCGGGCCGCCCGCACGCTCTTTCCCAGGCCCGAGAGTCCGGTGGAGGTGCGCCAGGAGCTGCTCGGCTTCGCGTTCCCCCGCGCCCTGCACGACGACATCCTCGCGTTGGACCTGGCGGCGCTGCCCACGTGGCCCGCGACGCGCACGCACCTGGTGGCCGGTGCGCCGAAGCCCGAGTATGCGCGCCTCCAAGCGCACCTGGAGAAGACGGGCCTGCCCTCCCAGCACCACCTGGTGCCCGAGGAGGGCGCGGGCGGCCAGGAGTCCGCGCTCCTGTCCAACCGCATCCTGCAGACCATCACCACGCTCCTGAAGGAGGCCGCGTGATGCGCGAGCGCATCTGTACCTTCGGCCCCGAGCTGAGCCTCGTGGGCATCCTCACGGAGCCTGATCCGGCGAAGGCGCTGCCGGGGGCGCCCACCGTGGTGCTCTCCAACGTGGGCCTCAACCACCACGTGGGTCCGTACCGGCTCTGGGTGGAGCTGGCGCGGCAGCTGGCGGGGCGAGGCTTCTCCACGCTGCGCTTCGACCTGTCCGGCCTGGGCGACAGCCGCCCCCGCCGCGAGGGCGGCGCTGATGAATTCCAGCGCGCTCGCGAGGAGACGCGCGCGGCGCTCGACTATCTGGAGCAGAAGAAGGGCCACCAGCGCTTCGCGCTCATCGGGCTGTGCTCCGGGGTGGACAGCGCGCACGCGGTGACGGTGGCGGATCCGCGCGTGGTGGGCGCGGCCTTCATCGACGGGTACACGTACCGCACGCTGGGCTATCACCTGCGCTTCCACCTGCGTTATCTGAGTCCCCGCCGGTGGTCGCGCTTCCTGCGCAAGCGCAAGCTGCCCGCCCAGCTGCGTGAGGCCGGCGAGGCCGACGAGGTCTACACGCGCGAGTACCCGGAGCGGGAGCAGCTGACGCAGGACTACCAGCACCTGCTGGAGCGCGGCGTCAGCCTGTGCTTCGTGTTCTCCGGCGGCATGGGGCTGTCCTTCAACCACGAGGGGCAGTTCTACGAGATGCTCTCGCCGCTGAAGTTGGAAGGCCGCGTCACCTACGCCTTCTACCCGCGCGCGGATCACCTCTTCTCCGTGCCGGAGGACCGCGCGGAGCTGTTGCGCAAGCTCACCGCGTGGGCCGTGGGCACGGTGCCGCCGCGTGCCCTGGCGGGCTGACGGCCGCCTGTCCGCTCACCAGGCGGGGGACGCGGCTCCAGGCCGGGGGTGCGTCAAGCGCTTGTTTCCCACCCGACGGTCGCCACCTTCGAAGCACACACGTTCTTCGAAGGAGAGCCACCGATGAAGCTCCCCCTGATGGCAGCACTGGCGGCACTCGCCCTCTCCGGTCAGGCGTTCGCGCAGAGCCACACCGACCACGAGACGCCGCCCCTGCAGGACCCGTCCACGGACGCGCCCCGGGACAGCGCGGAGCGCTGGGACAAGGCCACGGGCGGCTCGGGCTCCTCGGGCGTCCTGGCCCCGGATGACGACAGCCTCCTGACTCCGGAGCACGTCGATGAAGGCGTGGGTGGCTCCGGTTCGACCGAGCAGGGGACCAACAGCACGGGCGAGAATTCAGCCGCCGCGAAGCCGCGCGCGCCGAACTCCGGCACCCCGGGCAACAAGGGGGCGAAGATGGAGGTGACGCCGCCAGCCTGGGACAAGAACAAGGACATCGGCAGCTCCGCGAGCCCCACCACGGGCACGCCGCCGGTGGAAGGCAGCGCGGGCAACTGACGCGGAGGTTCCACAGCCCTGGCGGATTCTTGCGGCGGGTCCGCGAGCGGGACGACCGCTCGCGGCCGTCGCACTGCTGCGTCTGGCGCGAGCGACAGGGGCGGCCCTGCATCGCCAGACGTCATCTACCCCTTGTGGGGGAGAGACCCCCGGGCCTCCAGACCGGTAAATCCTTGCATGGACCGGTTGGACGGAGGCCTGTCGGATGAATCTCACCACACGCGAACAGGCGCTCCTGCTCGAGCTGACCCAGGCACTTTCCAGCTCATTGGACTTGACCGAGGTCCTGGCTCGCGCACAGGGGATCCTGACGCAATTGCTCCCTTGCGACTATGCGGCGCTGTGCGTGTCGAGACCGGAGCGACCCGGTGACTACGAGTGGTTGGGATTGGGGGCGCCGGGCATCCTCCTGACCCACTATCCAGAGCTGGCAGCGGTTGATTTCGGCCCCGAGCCGCCCATGCCACCATCCGACGTGCCCTTGCGCGCCTCGGGAGCGCGGTCACGCAAGGAATTGACGCGCAGCCTGCTCTACCTGCGCTGCCGGGAGATGGGGCTGCCCCTGGAGCAGGTGATGGCGGTGCTCCTGGACCTGCGGCAGGACTGGCACGGAAGCCTGGCCGTGTACCGGGAGCACACCCTGCCCTTCTCCGAGCGGGAGCAGGCGCTCCTCGAGGACCTGAAGCCCTACCTGACGAACACGGTGCGCAACTGCCGCCTCTTCGGGCACGAGGCATTGCGTGGCGACCTGTTGGATGCCCTCTTCCGTCATCAGGGGGCCGAGTGCGTCGTGATGGATCCCCCGGAGCACGAGAGGCTGCGGACGCCCGGAGCGACGGAGCTCCTGCGCCGCTGGTACCCGGAGGAGATGGAGGCGGACGATTCGCGGCTGCCCCAGGAGCTGCGCGAGCACCTGGAGCGCCTCCAGGCGCTGGGGCCGAAGCGGGCCTCGGGCGTGGACACGTGGATGCGCGCCGGAGGGAAGCACGACCTTCAGGTCACCTGCGTGCAACTGCCCGAGCAACGCGGCAGCCGCCCCTGGGTGCTGGTGCTGCAGGAGTGCTCGCGGGCCATCCCGATGCCGGAGCCCTGGCGAGAGAAGCTCTCCCACCGTGAGGTGGAGGTGGTCCAGGGAGTCCTCCGCAACTGGGCGAACGAGACCATCGCGGAGGACCTGGGCCTGTCGCTGAACACGGTGAAGACGCACCTGCGCAACATCTTCCCCAAGCTGGGAATCGAGAGCCGGACGGACCTCCTCTACCAGGCTGCCTGGAGACGGAAGTCGTGCTGAGGAGGTCCGCAAGTTCGCTCACGGATCCCGGAAGAACTTGGGGAACAGGATGCGCGTGGTGCGGGCGGAGTGGAGCAGCGCGGCCTGCTCCTCCGGCGAGGTGACGGCGCGCAGGGCGGACTCCAGGTCGGCCACGTGGTCGCCGTCCGCGGCGCCGTGGCCCTTGAGGAAGAGGACCGCCTTGTGGATGTTGGGGATGCCGCTCTCCGCGATGAGGCGGTCCACCGAGCCCGGGGCCCGGTTCACGGAGAGGTACTCCAGCACGTAGGCCGTGCCCAGGAACGCGGTGGGAACGCCGGACTGCGTGGTGAAGCGGTTCCACTCCACGTAGGCGCGCACGGCGGGGCTGATGGTCGCGCGCTCCACGCGCTCCTGCGTCCAGCCCAGGGCCTTCAGGTCCTTGAGCAGCCACTCCTCATGGCCCTGCTCCTCGCGAGCCTTCTGGAACAGCAGCTCCGCGAGCACGGGGTTGCGGCCCTCGCGGTGCACTCGCTCGCCGGACTCGGCGCAGAACTCCGCGCTCCAGCGCACGTACTGGTACGACTGGACGAGGTAGTGGACGTAGTCGTCCTGGCGGATGCGCCCCTCGAAGAGGCGCTGGACGCCCGGCGTCGCATCCAGCTCATGCACGAGCATCCGCGCCTCGTGCCGCAGGGAGTCCAGCCAGTCCGTCTTCGTGTGCTCATGCTTGGGCTGCTTGCACATACACGTCTCCTGACAGGGGCCCGTGAAGGCCCGGTGGGTGTTGCGTTGGGGGTGAAGGGAGAGCGGAGCGCGCCGGCCGGAACTCAGGCGGCGTCAGCGTCCAGCGAGTCGAAGAGCTTCAGCGTGCGCGGGGGAATGGCATCCAGCGCGGCGACGAGCGGCACGGTGAAGCGATTGAAGGTGGGATCGAAGTGAGGCGGCGCGATGAAGCGTGCGCCCATCTTGTCCGCGAACAGCGACAGGATGCTCGGCATGCGCAGGGCCTGCAGGTGTCCCTGGCGAGCGCGGGCGCGCTGCTCCGGCGTGAGGCGGGGCGCCAGGGGCTCCACGGGCGGCGGAGGAAAGTCCCGGGTCCGCACGCGGAAGGCGTCGGTCACCCAGCCGCGTCGCGAGGCGGCCAGATAGTAGAGGTCTGCCTCTTCTTGTGAGTCGGTCTCCATGTTGGCCGCGGCGATCCAGTGGGTGACGCCGCGCTTGCGGCTCTCACGGTAGAGGCCCGCCTGGAGTTCCAGCGTCGCCTTGAAAGGGCTGCCGTGGGAGGCGCAGTAGCGCGTGGTCTCCGCGAACACGCGGTCCGGCGCGACCATCTCCGACAGGTCGAGCTTCTTCTCGATGTCCAGCCCCACCACCGTGTCCGCGAAGGCGGCCACCTCCGCGTTGGGGGTCAGCAGCCGGGCGGTCGCCACCGGCTCCCCGTCCGCGTAGACGACCACGTGGGCGGTGGTCCGGAGCGTGTCGAAGCAGTCCGCCTCGCGCGGGGCCCGTGGCCGCCGGGGCCCCAGCATCCGCATCTCCTCGCCGAAGACCTGGTAACGGACGCGGAGGGCGTCATCCAATTCGCGCTGCGCAGTGGCGACACGGCAACTCAATGAAGACATGGCGGGTCTCGCTTTCACGGTGCCTGCCGGACTGTGTGTCCGGCCCCGACCTTTCATTCGTCGCCGCTTGCATGAGTGCGCTCGCGGGTTGTCTTTTTTCGCGAGGCCCGGCCAATCGCGTAGTGCTGCTCAACGGCAATGGTTTCGACGGACCTCCCTGGTCGGCCCGTGTGACATTGGCGAATCCGGAGGATGACGCGTATCCACGGATTGACTGTTATTTCCGGGATGAGGCGTGCCGAGCTATCGACGCGTGGAAGAAATCCAGGGGCTCCCAGCCGCCCGCGTCGCATTGAAACACGGGTCGTTTCCGATCCAGGGGGATCGCGAAAGACTCACTGGCCTCAAAGACAGTACCACTTGAGAGGTAGAGACACCGATCCTCCTTGCCGCCAACCTCTCGGCTCGGACGGAGACGCTCCGCCGTCGAACTCTACAGGCCTGTAGCGAAAGTCCATACGGACCGTAGCCACCGGAAAGTGGGCGCGCGCATGTCAATGAGGTGTGGGGGATGAGCAGTCCATCGCGAGAGCAAGGACGTGACCTTCACGAACGGATCCTGGGCGGGGACAGGACGGCATCCGTGGACGTCTTCCTGACGTTCAGGGAGCCCCTGATCCGGGCATTGAAAAGGAACCCAGGCTGTAACGATGACGATGCCTACGACTCGGCGATCGACGCGATGTACGCGTACTTCAAGGAGCCCCAAAGGTACGACCCGCAGAAGAGTAGCCTGAAGACCTACCTAGGACGAATTGCCCTCCGAAGGGCCCAGGATCGCCACCGCTCCTCCAACGCCCGGACGCTCCGAGACCAGATTTTCGCGACCCTTGTCGAAGTCTGGTCCGCGCCTCCGAACAAGGCCATGGAGACCAGCGCGGAGGTACGTCTGATTCTGGAGAAGATCGACCAAGCCAGCTTTTCGGAAAGGGACAAGGCCTTTCTCCGCTGCATGTTCTCCGGGGAGCGGTCCACGGACCAGTTGGCGGAGGTGCTGGGGATCAGGCACCTGCCCCAGCTCGAACTCCGGCGAGAGGTGAAGCGAAACCAGGACCGCCTCAAGCAGGCGCTGAAGCGCCTCTTCGAGGAGGGATACGATGACGAATCCTGATTGGTTGAAGCGAGCGGTGGAGCGCAGCACGGGCGAAGCAGGAATGCTCGGCCATGTATTCCATGCGTACCGCCAAATGGAGAAGCTTTCGGAGGACTCGCTGGTCCAGCGGCTGGGGTGCACGCCAGACGTGCTCCAGTGGCTGTCACTCTGCCTGACGCCGGATGGACCCGACTTCGAGGAGCAGACCCGGGGCATCGCAGACCGTTTCGAGGTCGACCTCCAGAAGCTCGTGCACGTGCTCCGGCGCGTCCAGGTCCAGCAAGCATTGGCGAAGCCCACGGTCATCCAAGGCAGCCCGATAGATATCGCGGCCCGGGACCGCGAAGACGAAGAGGAAGAAGACCTCTTCGAGGACGAGTTCGAGCCATGAGTGAGCAATGGCTGGAGGAGGCCATCGCGGTGAGCAGGCTCTCCTTCCCACCGGAGTTCCCCCGCGACATCGCGGCGGTGGCCCCACTGCGCCATCCGCTCGATCTCGTGGGAATGCCAGGCCTGACGGCGGAGGGCATACGCCAATGGCTCGTTCAACGCGGCCGACCGGCTGAACTCAGAGGAGCCAACCGTAGGCTCTACGGATGCATGGTGGCCCGGGCGGGGACTGCGGCGTTGTTTTTCGACAGCGATGACTCCGAGGCGGAACAGCGATTCACCCTGGCCCACGAGGTGGCGCACTACGTGCTCGACCACCTCCTGCCCAGGGCCCGGGCCCTGGAGTTCTTTGGTAAGGACATCCTGCCGGTCCTCGACGGCGAAAGGCACCCAAGGCTGGACGAGTACATGGACTCGCGGTTCAGCGACGTCCCCCTGGGCCTCCAAGTGCACCTGATGGACCGGGGTGCAGGGGGACGCGTGGACTCGAGTTCCGTGCTGGAGGCGGAACAACAGGCGGACCGCCTAGCCCTGGAGTTCCTCGCGCCCGTGGAGGTGGCTCGCGCGGAGCTGAAAGAAGTGTCCGTCATGGACGGCCCCCGGCGGCTGGAGGCCCGCTTCGGGCTACCGACCTCGGCGGCGCGGACCTACGCCCGGATGCTGCGTCAGCGTCGCCATCCACCGGAGCTCTCAGTCCTCGACTTCCTGGGTGATGACGAAAGGTGACCATGGCCGACGAAACGCCCCCTGACGATGCCGTACCCAACCTCCTGGGTGACAAGGAGTTCAGGACCACCTTTGGCGAAGACTTGGCGCAGACGCTGAACCTGGACACGTGGAGTCCGGGCATGGACCCGAAGGAGATCATGTTCCGGTTCCAACGGGAGATCTCCACCTCGGTTCAAAGGGAAGACCGCATGCGGGAGCTCATCCGAAAGGAGCTCCTCCCACGCATCGCGGGACGCAAGCACGGCCCTGCGGAGGCCGGCGTGTTCCGGGCGACCCCACAGGAATTGACCACCGTCCACGAGGGGCTGCTCTTTCCAGGGAATGTCATCGCCGTGCTGGGCACGTCGGTGTCCCATGAAAGTCTTCCGCTGGGCATCACCCAGATTGGGGTAGCGGCCGTCGGCTATCAGGGGAACGCGGGGACATTCTCCCAGCGCCTCTTCCGGAAGGACCTGGCGGCGAAGGACACCAATTCTTTGCAGGAAGCTGTCGACTACATCGCGAACCGCCACAACCCCAAGACCGTCAGCCACCGGGAACTTCTCTCCCGCCTGGCCCAGCGGGGCATCCGCACCTACGCGGAGCGAGCCGTCCTGGTGGACAAGGTGACGACGGAGTGGCGCATCGGGCATGGCAATCCTTTCGCGCATGAGTTGCTCACCGGCTCGGGCCATGTCGGTCTGTTGAAGGCTTCGCTGGCGGTGCTGGATCGCCTCGTCCGGGTCCAGCAGAAGTTCGTGTTCGTCTCCAACGCGCAGATGGAGCGGGGGCTGCTGACGCTGGGCCTCTCCCTCGACGCGGGCGAATACATCGTCTTCGAGAACTTGGAGCGGCTGAGCAGTCAGTTGTTCGGCTCGTGGAAGGAGACCGACCCTCGCTTGCCCTTGGTCCGGAAGTTCGTCCAGTCCTACTGCCCCAACGTGCTTCTTGGCGTCTTCCGGGTCTCGAACCGCACGGCACCGCGCCTCTTCTACGCCCACCGCGAGCACGTCCACATGGCGGCCCGCGTGGCCATGGCGGACAGCATCCTGCGCCTGGAGAAGAGCTATCCACTTCTGCTGGACGTCGCGGACCTCACATGCCGAAGCATCTTCGGCGAGGACGGCTTCGAAGGGCTGGTGCAGGACGCCTACGCGCAGGCGGGAGCGCACCTCCAGTATCTGCTCGAGCGCGAATCACGTCGGTAACGGGGGAAGACACACACCATGTCGAACAACGGCAAATCATTCAATCCACCAGGCACGGCCTCTCTCAACGGCGCTTCTCATCCCGCCCAGCCCCCGCCGCCCCGGCCGTCCGGAAATGTCGTCCGCACCGGGACGCAGGCCCCCGTCGCAAAACCGGCTTCCCCCTCCATGAGCGCGGACGGCGGAACCGCGCAGAAACAGGACGCGCCAAGGCCACTCATCAACCAGACTCCCGCGAGGACGCTCAGCGAATTGGCCGACATCAGCAACCGGGCCGGCACGATGCCCCAACTGGACCCTGAGCTGGCGAGCGCGGTGGGCTTCACGCACTTCGACACCTCGAGCAGCGATGACAACCTGCTCACGGTGTTGATGACCCGTGACGACCTGCACCGGTTGGCGTCCCAGACGCTCGTCCGGGTGAAGTCGCGTGAGGACAAGCGCGACTACCTGGGAGTCGTGGTCCGGGGGCCTTTCGCTGAGCCCAATGGCGTTCCCGCGAACTCCACAATGGCCGTGGGGGTCATTACGCACGGCAAGAAGCTGACGTACACGTTCGAGTACCACGGCCGTGCCGAGATCGAGCTGTTGGGGCAGGAGGTCGGAGGCGTGCTACAGCCGCCCCGCTTCCGGCCTCGCCCCCAGAGCCCGGTCTTCGTGCTGAGCGAGGAGGAGAGCGCGAAGGTGCTGGGCGTGGGCGGATTGCTGAGCCTGGGCCGGGTCGTGGGCTATGAGCGCATGGAGGCGAGGCTGAATCCTCGCGACAAGGCCATCCTTCCCCGTCACACGGGCATCATTGGCACCACGGGCGGCGGCAAATCTACGACCGTCGCGACGCTCATCCACCGAGTCCAGCGCTCCGGAATCGCGACCATCGTTTTCGACGTGGAGGGTGAATACACCCACTTGGACAAACCCACCGACCACGATGCGATGCGCGAGATGCTCAAGCGGCGGGGACAGGAACCTGAAGGCGTGGATGACATGCACATCCACCACCTCACGGGCCGAGAAAGCCGCAATCCAAAACATCGACATCGGCACGACTTCTCACTGAAGTTCTCTAGCCTGTCGCCCTACGCCATCTCGGAAATCCTGAACATGTCGGACGCGCAGCATGAGCGGTTCCTGCGCGCCTTCGACGTCACGAAGCTGCTCTTGGAGGACTTCAAGATCTTCCCCAGGAACGAAGCCGAGAAGCAGCGGGTCCTGGAGGTGGACGAGCAGGACACCGGCTATCCACGAATGACCATCGACCACATCCTGGATGTCGTAAATACCTATACGTACAGCCTGGGCAGCGAGGGCAGGACGGAGGCGAAGGCTGGCGGCGGACGGCGCAGGCGGGCCGAGGAGCCTGATCCCGAGGGAGAGGAGGACAGCGCAGAGGAAGCGCCCAGCGTATCGCGGGGTCTCACTCTCCTTAGCGAGTTCCGAGGCAACGCCAAGCTGGTGAAGGCACGGGTCATGGCGCAAAGGAGCACCAGTGAGGCGAGTTGGAAGACACTGAGCAACAAGCTTCAGCTGCTGAAGCGACTGAAGGTCTTCGACGTTGAGAACACCGCTGGCGTGAACTACGAATCCATGCTCCAGGCCGGACGGGTGTCGGTCATCGACCTGTCGAACACGGACTCGCCGCAGCTGAACAACCTGGTCATCGCGGACATCCTGCGGGGACTTCAGGAGCACCAGGAGCAGCACTACCAGAAAGCATCCGAGCGGGACGAACCCGTCACGCCCGTGCTCATCATCATTGAGGAGGCCCACGAGTTCCTGTCCGCCAGCCGCATCTCTCAGATGCCCGTGCTGTTCGAACAGGTAGCGCGGATCGCCAAGCGGGGCCGCAAACGGTGGCTGGGGCTCGTCTTCGTCACGCAACTGCCCCAGCACCTGCCTCCGGAAGTGCTTGCCCTGCTCAACAACTTCATCATCCACAAGATCACGGATGGGGCCGTCATCAACCAGCTGAAGAAGAGCGTGGGCAGCATCGACGAAAGCCTGTGGAGCCGCGTGTCGCGGCTCGCGCCCGGCCAGGCACTGATGTCGTTCAGCCACTTCACCCGGCCGCTCATGGTGGCGGTGGACCCCGCGCCCGTGAAGCGGCTGCTCGTCGACTAGGGTTGACCCAAAGTCCAGGAACGACCGGAGGCAGGAGCGATAAAGAGGCGAGCCGTCATGCTCGGCTCCGCGCTCCTTGCCTCCGTCATCGTTGCCCAGGCCCCTGTGTCCCCGGTCTCACGTGCCGCGGAAGAACTGGGCCTGGGCCCTGTCCTCGACTCCGTCGTTCACCAGGGCGTCACCTACGCCGCGCTCGCACGGGGCGGCATCGCCGTGCTCAAGCTGGACGGTGCGGCGCCTCAGCTCGTGCGGCGCATCGAAGAGGGTCGCCGCTTCGTGCGGCTCGTCGTCGTGGGCGCGTCACTCCTCGCCATCGAGCAGCGCGAGGAGGCCCATGCGTTCTCGCTCGCCACGCCGGAACAGCCCCAGCCGGACTCGCTCGCCTCCGCGCTGGGCTCGGCGCGCGACCTCACCGTCGTCACCCAGACGCCGTATCCCCAGTCACCACCCCCCGCATCCATCCCCTCCTCCTCCCGGGTCACCGTCACCGCCGTGAGTGATGGTGACGTGACGCTCTCCGGAGGTGCTCGGGCCGGCCTGACGGAGGGCACCCGCGTCCGGGTGCGCACGCAGGACTCCCGTGAGGTGGTGCTGAGCGTCATCGACTCACGCGAGGACACGGCTGTCGCCCGCCTGGGCCGTGGGGAAACGGTGCGCGTGGGAGACACCGCCGCCGTCACCGACGCTCCCGCCACCGCGCGCCTCTTCTTCCCAGAGACCGCCGTGCCGCGCCTGCGCTACGGCTTCCATGCCCGGCCCTTCCTCGCGCTGGACGCGAAGACGCGCGCGGGCAACTCCGCTCGCGCGGGCGGCCTGCTCCTGGATGCGTTCATCGCGTGGCGCCCGGGAGACCTGCCCCTGGTGCTGAGCGCCCAGTTCGACCCGGTGGGATTCGGGCTGGGCACCGGCCTTCGCCACACGCCGGGCTCCGGCTACGTCGCCGTGGCCTACTCCACCGCGTTCCTGGAGGTCGGACTCGGCGCGGGCGCGCTGTTCGGTCAGAAGGCGTGCCACACCGAGTTCGACTACGACCCCATCACCTACGAGCCCGTCACCCCGCGGGACGTGTGCGACTCCAAATCAGGGCCTTCCTTCCAGCAGGTGCTGCGGCTGGGTGCGCTCGACGGGTTCCACCTCGCGTGGAACTCCGCCATCCTCTCGCGCGACAACCAGTTCCGCTTCGGCTCCGGACGCGGCGAAGTCCAGGTGCCCCTCACGCCCAGCCTCTCCCTCTTCGGCGCGGGCGGCGGCTCGGCCAGCGGATGGAACTTCGGTGAGCTGGGTGTGCGCAGCTTCCTCAAGGGCACTGGCGGCTCCAGCACCACCGTGCTGTCCGCCAGCCTGGGCATCGTGTCGCTGTCTGACGGAACCGGCGAGTCCCTCACCGGCCCCTCCATCGCCATCGGCATCGAGCGCCGGCCCTGAAGCGTCAGTGGCCGGAGACCGTCGACGCGGCGAACTCCTCGGGCACCATCGCGCCAGAGATGGGGAAGTCCTTCGGCGCCCGCTTCCACGCCTTCCCACCGGCCGGGCGTGCGGCCGTCTGGGAGAGCCGCCCCAGGCCCATGAGCGTCAGCGACAGCACGCCCAGGCCCACGGCGCCCGCGGCCAGCTCGCTCACGAGGCCGGCCCGGCGAAGGCCGCCCACTCCCAGGAGCGGGAGCGCGGCGATGGGCGTGGCCACCCACGCCAACCACGTGCGCCAGTTCGCGCGTGCCTGTTGCCGCAGTGCATCGATTGAAGCCATGGGGGCGTCCTTCCGAACGGAAACGTTGTTCAGGACGATGGGGGCGGCCCGCTGGCCGTGAAAGGCCCCCTCGCCGTGCTCGCCTGCCCCCTCACGGGCGGGGCTGGAGTGCTCGCGGGTCGCGCGGACACAACGGCCTGAAGCCCCTTCAGGATTTGCGCCGGGTGAAGCCTTCCTTGCGCAGCTTCTTCATCAGGCGGTCCGCGGCGGCCTGCGCCTGCCACTCGTGCGCGAAGCGCTTGGACGTCGTGCGCCCCTTCTCTCCCAGCGAGCCCTTGCGGACGTGGAGCACACTGCGGGCGACCCGCACGCCTTGGAACCGGCTGTCCGCGTGCGCGTAGAGCACCTCCCCCCTGACTCCTCCACCCGCGGGCTTCTTCGGCGCCACCAGGGGCTTCGCGGCCTTGAGGCTCACGTCCACCCAGGCCGCGCGGCGCACCCCCACCTGGGGCTTTCGTGCCGAAGTGGAACGTGACGTGCCAGCGCGCCTGGGCCTCGGACTCGAAGAGGGCCTCGCCCCACGATTTGCATGCGCCTTGGAGACTGGTCGAATCACCCAAGGTGCGGGACCGTAGGAGGCCCACGCTCACCCGGGACACTCCCGAGTTCAGCCGCTCAGCGCCCGCACGCGCGCCGCGAGGCTCTGCGTGAAGAGCCGGTGGATGTGCAGCGAGGCCGCGTCGTGCGTGGCCAGGTAGTGCTGGAAGCTCTCGCGGGTGATGCGCAGCGCGCGCACCGCCGTCTTCGCGCGCACGTTCGCGGACACGGGGCCGTCCTGCACGAGCGAAATCTCTCCCAGGAACGAGCCCGGCCCCAGCGTGTTGAGGAGCCGCGCGTTCGGCTCGTTGCCGGAGAAGACGTCCACCGTGCCCTCCAGCAGCACGAGCAGCCCCGTGCCGGGCGCGCCCTTCTCCAGCAGCACCGTGCCCGGCGCGGCGTTCACGGGCCGCGCCAGCCGGTACAGGTCCTTCATGTCCTCCAGCGTCAGCTCGCCGAAGATGGGGATGGCCTTGAGGAAGCGGTAGCCGCTGGCCTCCGGCACGGACGCCCCCGCGGCGAGCCGCGCGAGCAGCGCCTCCGCCTCCACGTCCAGGCCCATGCGCCGGAGCAGCCGCGCCTTCTCCGTCACCAGGATGGGGTCCGCGCGCAGGTGCTCGGAGCTGCTCAGCGCGTCCGCCAGCACCGCGAGCGCCCGGTGCGTGAAGCCGCCGCCGTCCAGCACCTTGCAGGTGCGCAGCACGGCCTCCACGTAGCGAGGGTCCTCCGCGAGCACCCCGCCCAGGGCCTCCGCCTCCGCGTGGGCCTGGCCCAGCTCATGGTAGAGGTCCGCGGCCTCGAAGGGGCGGCCCAGGCGGACCAGACAGTGCGCCATGGACTCGCGGGCGCCCAGGCCCCGGTAGACCTCCAGCGCACGCTCGAGCGCCCCGCCCCGCTCGAAGGCCGCCGCGGCGCGCTCCACCTCGCCCGCGCGCAGGTACGCCTCCGCGGCCGCCACGTGCTGACCGCCTTGGGCATACAGGTCCGCCACCGACACGTCGTCGCCGCTGCCGTCCAGGAGCCGCGCCGCGCCCGTGAAGTCGCGCGCCCGCCGCAGCACGTCCACCAGCCAGTGGCGCTCCTTCACCGTCCCCTGCGCGGCCTCCTTGCGCAGGCGCTCGCGCTGCGCCGCGCCCAGCTCCTCGTAGAGCTGCGCCGCGCGCTCCGGCTCACCTTGCGCAGCCAGGGACTGCACCACCTGGAGCGTGCCGCCCCGCGCCGAACCGCCCCGACTGCTGCCCGCCGTATCGCCTGCCATGTCACACGTCCCTTCCCAGGCCCGCCCCGTCGGGGCGACGCGCCCGGCTCCGCCAGCGCCTGACTAACCAGGAACCCGGGCGTAAAGCCAGCCTCCACCGGCCTCCTCGTGGCCCTCACGACACCGGGTCCAGTAGGGTCCCGGGCATGGTTGTTCCCGTCCCGGCCGGGGTGGCACCGGACCGTCTCCCCGGGCCCTCGCGCCCGCGCTCCTGGTACCTGGTGGCTCCGTCCGCGGCCTTGCGGCCCGGTCAGACGATGGGCGTCCAGGTGGGGGGCCAGGAGGTGGTGCTCTTCCGGAGCCAGTCAGGCCAGGTCCACGCGCTGTCGGCGCACTGTCCCCACCTGGGGGCGCACCTGAAGCACGGCACCGTCCAGGGCGAGCTGCTGCGCTGCCCGCTGCACCATTGGGACTTCGACGGAGAAGGCCGCTGCCGCGCCGTGCCCGGCCGCAGCGATGTGTCCTGCCTGCCAGGCCCCCGGACGTGGCCGGTGGAGGAGCGCTTCGGCGGAGTGCTCGTGTTCAACGGCCCCGAGGCGCTGTTTCCCCTACCCGACCTGGAGGGTGAGGAACACGTGTGGGACGTGGGACCTCCGGTGACGGTGGGCTGCCCCTGGCTGCCGCTCGCGGCGAACTCGTTCGACCTGGATCACCTGCGCACGGTGCACCACCGCGAGCTGTGGACCGCGCCGGCGTGGGAGACGCCGGACCGCTACACCCTGCGGCTTCGCTACACGTCGCGGGTCATCGGCACCGGCGCGAGCGACCGGCTGATGAAGGTGCTGTCGGGCAACCGCATCCGCGTGGAGCTCACGCTGCATGGGGGGACGCTGATGTCGGTGAAGAGCGACCTGGGCCGGGCGCGGGGGCTGCTGCTCGCGAGCCTGACGCCGGTGGCCGAGGGGACGTCGGTGAGGCTCGCCGTCGCGGCGAGGCGGGGACGGTTTCCGGGCGCGGACGCGCTGGTGCTCGGGGTGTCGCGGTGGCTCTACACGTCGTTCCTGCGCAGGGACCTGTCGGTGCTGGACGGCATGCGCTTCAACGTCGCGACGGCGACAGCGGATCCGGTGATGCGCCAGCTGCTCGACCTCGCGGTGGGCCTGCCCGAGGACGGGGACGATGCGCGCCGATGACGCTCCACCGATTCCCGCCGCGCTCAATGCCGTATTGCTCGCCGCGGCGATGGGCGCGGGGGCGCTGTGTCTGTGGACGGCGTCGCACGCGGAGGCCCTCTGGGCGCGGCTGGTGGCGGCCGGGGTGTTCTCCTACGTGAACAACACGGTGTTCTCGCTGCTGCACGAAGCGACGCACGGGGTGCTGCACCCGTCGCGGCGGATCAACGACGGCTTGGGCCGCGTCGCGGCGACGTTCTTTCCCACGTCCTTCACGTTGCAGCGCGCGTTCCACCTCACGCATCACCGCTACAACCGTACGGCGCGCGAGCAGTTCGACTACCTGCATCCGGGCGACCACCGCTTCCTCAAGTATGCGCAGTGGTACGTCATCCTGACAGGCATCTACTGGCTGTTCGTGCCGCTGGGAGCGCTGGTGTTCTCGCTCGCGCCGGGACTGCTGCGGAGGCTGCGGGGACCTGGCACGCGCTACGGGGAACAGACGGGCGCGGACGCGTACCTGGGGCGCCTGGAGGACGCACCGCGGGCGGCCATCCGAGCGGAGGTCCTGGGCATGCTTGCGGTGCACGCGGGGCTTGTGCACGCGCTGGACCTGACGCTCGCGGGCTGGGGGCTCTGCTACGCGGCGTTCGCGGTGAACTGGAGCTCGCTCCAATACGCGGACCATGCCTGGTCGCCGCTGGACGTACGCGAGGGCGCATGGGACCTGAAGGTCGCGGCGCCGGTGCGCTGGGTGTTCCTCAACTACCACTACCACCGAGCGCATCACCTGCACCCGCAGGTGCCCTGGCTCCACCTGGGCCGCTACGTGGACGAAGGTGTCGAGCGGCCATCCTTCCTGGGCATCTGGCTGTCCATGTGGCGAGGCCCGCGGCCGTTTCCGGAGCAAACGAAGTGAACCTGCCCGCCAGGAAGGGACCGCATGCGGAAGGCCCGCTCTTCGGCATTCCAGCACCAGGGGAACTGAAGCGCACGGCCGCGATGGCCTGCTTCTTCGCGCTGTTCTTCCTCGCGGCCTACGGCGGCGCGAGCTGGGTGACGGGCTTCTATCCCGGGGGCCTGCGGGTGGACCTGCCCTTCGAACGGCACATCCCGTTCCTGCCCGGCTTGGCCGCCATCTACGTGAGCATGGACGTGTTGCTGCTGTTGTCCCTGTTCATCTTCCGGACCTGGAGACAGATGCTCCCCTTCGCGCTGGTGCTCTGCGCGGAGACAGCGCTGGGAGCGCTCTGCTTCCTCGTCCTGCCGGTGGAGGTGGCGTGGCCGCAGCGCACCGTGACCGGCGTCTGGACCTCCGTCTTCCAGGCCGCGGACACGATGAACCTGGAGCGCAACTACCTGCCGTCGCTCCACGTCGCCTTCGCCTGTACGGCGGCGCTGGCCTACCGCGAGCGTTCAGGACCGATGGCCCGCGCCGTGTTCACGCTGTGGGCGCTGGCCATCGCGGCGTCCACGCTGCTCATCCACGAGCACCACCTGGTGGACGTGGTCGCGGGAGCGCTGCTCGCCTGGGGCATGTGGCGCGTCGTGGCGCCCCGGCTCCGGCGGGAGGTGTTCCTCGAAGCCGTGCGGGTCGAGGCGCTCTGCGCGCGGGAGATGTACCGCTTCGCGCGCAGGCACCCGCGTTACGGGCTCATCGCGCTCGTGCTGTATCAGCAGTCGCTGGGGCGCTGGCGCAAGGCACGAAGGGCGCGGGTGGGATTCAGTTTCCTCCAACTGGTGGACGACGTGCTGGATGGAGACCGCCCCGTCGACGGTGAACCGCTGGACGCCATCGACGCACTGCTCCACACGCTGGAGACCGGAGCGCCGGGCCCCGCCACGGAGTTCCACGACACCGCCATCTCACTGGGCCAGACGCTGCTCACGGAGCTGACGGCCCCGGAGGCGCGTGGGCATGTGTTCGAACTGGTGCGCACAATGCGCAGGGACCGCGAACGCGTGCGAGAGGGTCGCTGGTGGGACGCGACGGCACTCCAGGCCCAGTTGGAGGCCACCTTCCGGCTGTCCGTGAGCTTGATGCTGCACGTCGCGGACGCACAGGTGCGGGCCGAGGAGTCCCCTTCCCTGCTCGCGGCGCTGGCCTGGTGCTCCGTGATGCGCGACCTGCGCGAGGACCTGGCCCAGGGCCTCTTCAACGTGCCGGTGGACGTCGCCGAGGATGTGCGCGCCCAGGGGCATGATCCGGCGGACTTCGACTCACTGCTCGCGACGGAGCCCGGGCGGGCCTGGGTGCGCGGTGAGTACCAGCGGGCCCGCGCGCTGCTGGACCGCTCCGCGAAGGAGCTGGCCTCGTTGGAAGGCAGGCAAGGCGCTGCGCTGCTGCGCCTCTTCCACAGGTCTGTGGAGTCCTTCTGGGCCCGGAAGCTCCCGCGTCGCATGCCCTTCCTGCGCGAGGCGGCGGTGCTCGATGCTTCCTGAGACCTTCACTCGCGGTCGTCGTCCATGCGCGTGGGGTGAGGCTGCCGCGAACGACGCGGTGCATGCGTTGACGTGAAGCAGACGGAGGCATCTGCTGGACGAATGTCCGACTCCGCCTCTTCCGTCGCCGGCGCCCGCCCGGTGGATGTCTCCGAACGGCTGCCGCTCCTGGACGTGTTGCGCGGCTTCGCGTTGTGGGGCGTCTTCTTGTCGAACAGCTTCTCCTGGTTCAGCGGGCGGGTCCTCATGCCGAAAGAGCAGGTCCAGGCGCTGGCGGCCCCGCCCCCCGAAGCAGCCGTCACGACGCTCTACAACTTCTTCGTGAACCAGAAGTTCGTCACGCTGTTCGCCTTCCTCTTCGGGCTGGGCTTCTCCATCCAATTGAAGCGCGCCGAGGGCCGAGGCGCCTCCGTCGTCCCGGTGTACTCACGGCGCTTGCTGGTCCTGCTGGGCATCGGGATGGTGCATCTCTTCGCGCTCTGGACGGGAGACGTGCTCTCCACGTACGCGCTGCTGGGCTTCGCGTTGCTCCTCTTCCGGGACCGGTCGGACCGGACGCTGCTGGTGTGGGTGGGCCTGTCGGTGGTGGTGGTGCCGCTGCTGGTGCCGGCGATCCTGCACTTCGGCCCCATCCTCCTGCACGGAGCCCAGGCCGCGGCCGACGCCGCGAAGGCTACCGACGCCCTGGAGTCCCAGCACCGTGAGCAACTGCTGCTCGGACTTTCGAGCGACTCGCTCTGGAAGACGCAGTCCGCGAACATGCACTTCGCCCAATACATGCTGTTTTCGCTGAAGCGGCTGCTGTGGATGATCTTCATCCTCGGCCGCTTCCTGTTGGGGCTGCTCGCGGGCCGGCACCTGTTGCTCCAGGACGTGGAGAGGCACCGCGCCTGGCACCGGAGGCTGCTGGGCTGGGGCCTTTTGTTCGGAGTTCTGGGCAATGGCGCGTGGGTGGTGGTGCAGCACCTGCGCGTCGCGGGGGTATTGGACCCATCGAAGGCACACTGGATGTTCACCCTGTCGGCCATCCAGGAACTGGGCTACCTGGGCCTCGCCGCGTTCTACGTGGCCGCCTTTGCCCTGCTCTTCCAGAAGGAGCGCTGGCGCAGGTGGCTGGGCGTCCTGGCGCCCGTGGGGCGCATGGCGCTCACCAACTACCTGATGCAGACGGTGGTGAGCCTCTGGCTCTACGACGGCTGGGGGCTGGGGCTCATCGGCAGGCTGCCGCCGTCGCAATGCGTGGCACTGACGCTGCTGGTGTTCGCGCTCCAGATTCCCTTCAGCCACGCGTGGCTGTCGCGCTTCCGCTTCGGTCCAGCCGAGTGGCTGTGGCGCTCGCTCACCTACGGCCAGCGCCAGCCCATGCGGCTCGCGCTCAAGCCGTCGCCGGCCGGCGTCCCCGACGGCCGATGAAGAACCCCGCGGCCAGCGCGGCGACGGCGACGAGGGGCCCGAATCCCATGGCAGCGTTCTTCACCTTCGTGAGCAGGGGGTTGTCGAACACGTTGGTGGAGTAGTGGAACGCGGCGATGAGCCACTGGTCCCCCTCCTTCACCAGCGTGCAGGTCCACCGTCCATTGACGACGAGGTCCGTGCCGTCATTGAGGATGTAGTGGTCCAGCGACGAGCCATAGGCAACGCCCGAGTTGCCATACAAACGCGTGAGGGCATCCACATCGAACTTCGCGGTGACCTTCTTCACGACGCTGTTCGGGCCGCCAAGCATCTCCGCGTAGTAGGCGCGGATGGCGTCCTTCCCCACACGAACGTCATTGTTCATGGTGGAGAACACGACATCCGGGTGCAGGTGTGACAGCAGCCGGTCCAGGTCCCGCTTGTTGAGCGCATCCTCCATGTCCTGCTTGATGGCACGCAGCGCCTGATGCGTCGCCTCATCGCCTGAAGCCACCGCCACCGGAGCCACGGCATCCTGCGCCCTCGCGACGACGGGGACCGCGACGAACAGCAACGCCAGGAGACCAACGAACCGGGTGCGTACCATCGAAGCTCCGTGAAGGAAGGGACGGCGCGCATCCTAAGCATGTCACCCGCTGTTCGTTAACAACGCCTGCATCCCAAAGGTCTCTACGACGACGCACATGTCTCGGAGCACAGCATCAGGCCGCGACGTCGGACTCGCGTGGCCCCCGGTGCAGCAAGCAGCCCCGCCCACCGGGCGCTGAAGCATCCCCTCATCTGACTCAGATAAGTCCGAATGCCTCTTGGAAGACGGCGTGCTCACGGACGAGTTGTCCGAATCGCTCCACCAAGGGGCGGAGTCGTTCATCGCTCATGCGCGGCATGGCCATGAAATAGTAGGTGCCTTGGGTGAAGAGCGAGTGCGTACGCCGCTTCACCGTATTCACCTTCAAATGCTTGTCGTACCCCAGCGCCTCCCCCGCGGCTCCCAGCAGCGTCAGAAGGACCTGAGCCAGGGCACTGATGAGCAGCAACCTGTCTCGACGCTCCGGCGTCTTCACGCGCACCTGCTTCAGCCCCATGCCGAACTTGAGGTCCTTCACGTCCCGGAACGTCTCCTCGATGGTGAATCTTCGGGCGTAGACGTCCATCACCTCCTGGGCCGTGGCGTCCGTGAGGCTGGTGGCCAGGCACCAAGCGTCTTTCATGCCCTTGCGTTTCACACACACCACGGCTCCCACCTCGGCCATGGTGGCGGTGACGCGTGCGCCTCGCAGCAGCTTCGCGCGTCCGCCTTCTGGGACCCACTCCGCCGCGCGCTTCGTCTCCTGCTCCTCGGACGTGACAAGCATGTCCGCACGGAAGCGCACCACGTACTCGAAGCCCAACTGCCGCAGCAGCGCGTAGAACTTCGCATCCGCGAAGCCCCGGTCCGCGACCACCGTCACCTTCACCTGCGCGCCAATCGCCTCGCGCAGCCGCTGAAGCGTCTGGTCCTCCACCAGTTGCCGGTTGCCCGCGGAGGCGGACTTCACCAGCGTCGTCCACACGAGCGGCGTGGCCCGCCCATGCCGGGTGATGAGGCTGGCCACGAGCGTCTCCTGGTCGTCTCGCTCGAAGTCCGTCCAGTCCAGCGCGATGACGGCCTCGGTCCGCTCCGCCAGCACGAAGGGCACCCAGCGCGCGAAGAGCTTCCAGACATCGAAGCCCCCATTCGACAGCAGTCGGTCCACCTGTTTCACCGCGTGCTTGGACGTGACGTCCTCTCCACGCGCCCACGCCATGGCCTTGCCGATGGCCGCCACGGACAGGCTCGCCGCCTGCACCGCCCCCAACGTCGCGTGCGACAGGGACAGGATTCGTTTGACGTGCAGGTCGTCCTCGAACACCTCCGTCAGAAACGCCAGCACCTGCTCTTCGTCGATAGCCACCTTGCGCCTCATGGTGGCTGCCTCTTTGCGTGGACACCAGCGCCTTCGCACGCAGCCGCCGAGCGAGCGTGTGCTGATCAACTCGCTAGATGAGGGGATCCTTCAGCACCGGGCGCGGTTCCCGAAAACCTGTCCGACTGTCCGACAGGTTCGGGCCACACGGCGCCCAAACCCGTAGACAAGTCCGACTGTCCGACAGGCTTGTGCAGCATGGCGCGCGACCCAAGGGACGTGCCCGACAGTCGGACAGCTTTTCTCTTCCTGCGGTCCAGCTCTACGAACCGGTCCGACAGTCGGACCCGCCTGCGCAACGTGGGACCCGAGCTCACGAACCGGTCCGACAGTCCGACCCGCCTGCGCAACGTGGGCCCCGAGTTCACGAACTTGTCCAACAGTCGAACCAGCCTGCGCTGCGGACCTCGAGTTCACGAACTTGTCCGACAGTCGGACAGGTCTGCGCTGCAACCTCTGCGTTCACGAACCTGTCCGACAGTCGGACTGGTTTTCGCAGACCGAGGCCCGGGGGCTCGCTGTCCCGGAAGGAGACGCGGACAGTTTGCCACCCGTGTCCATGTCAGCCCCCTGTGGTTGGATGGCGATGCTGGGGCGAGGAAGGGGAAGGGGATGGGACGGGGTGGGCTCGTGGCATATGTCGAGGCGGAGTTGGAGCGCGATATCGCTCTGGGGCGGCTGCCGCCCAGCGGGCAGTTCGGCTCAGAAGCGACGCTGGCGCGTCGCCATAACGTGTGTCGGGGCACCATTCGTGAGGCGCTGCGGCGGCTGGCGGCACGGGGCCTGGTGGTGCAGCGCTCCGGACGCAAGACGCGCGCGGTGGCACTGGATGAGTCGCTGACCCTGGAGAACCTGGGGTTGGCGCTGCATGACGCGCGCTCACCGGAGGCCCGGTGGCTCCTGGAGGGCTACTTCAGCCTCCGGCGGCAGGTGCTGGTGGAGCTGCTGGTTGACTGCTGCGCGAAGGCCTCCGAGCGCGACCTGGACGTGCTGGGCAGCCTCTGCTTCAGGCTTTGGGACGCGGCGAAGTGGGAATTGGGAGAGCGATGCGCCCAGGTGGAGTTCGAGCTGCTCCGGCTGGCGGCCCGGATGGCGGAGCGGCCCGGGCATGTCCTCCTCGTTCAATCCCTGCATCGTGCCTTCCTGGGCGGCCCGGCCCGACTGTTGCCCTTCATGGAAGGGGAAGCACTGCGCCAGTGGGTCATTTGCGCGACGGATGCCCTGAGGGAGCGTGACACGCGGGCGCTCCAGCAGGACCTGCCCACGTTGATGAAGGCTTGTGATGACCGCTTGCTGAACGCCTTCGCCCCCGTCGCCCGTGAGCCGGACGCCCCTGTCTCCCAAGGCGAGAGCCTCAGTCCCCCTTCGTCAGCTCCCGTGCTGGATGAGAACCGGGAGGAATACCTTCGCTTGGAAGGGGGTGGCATCGGAAGTCCCGCTTCAGCCGTTAAGGCCGCGGAGGTGATTGGGTTTGGCTCCTCAACCCATGTGAGTTCCTTGGCCGTAGCGCCCAGCAACACAGCTTTGCTGAGTTCAGCGGAGATGGAGCCTCCCTCCAGGAAAACCGGCGCGGAGGAGGCCAGGGGAGATGGGCTGAACGAGCCCTCGGGCAACCTGTCCGACGATCGGACATATTGTGGCTCGCCCTTTCCGAGGGAGACTCCACAGCCCGATCCGCGCCCCATCGGCTCATGCAGACAGCCTGAGCGAACGGGAGGGGCGCACGTCGAGCGACCTCACTCGCATCCGTGGAAGCGGGGCATCCACGCCAGGCCCATCCATCAGCTTCTGGTGAGCTGCCTGGACGCCCTGTGCGTTCATTCAGCACGTTTCAAGAGGGCCATGAACGTCTTTCACGAGCGTTCCAGTGCTTCTCGACGCAACAGCGCTGCGTCACATTGACGGATGCGTCAGCAAGCATCTTGAGACGGGGCCGGGCCCTACCTTGAACTGAAACATCATCACCGCGGCGTCTGCTGGGGTCCTGGCTCCCTCGAATGGGGTATGGACCCAGGACCTCCAGAAGGATTGGACTCCTGAATGCAGCCAGTGGGTTCCCACCGCTGGCTCGGCCCGGGACTCGACGCGATGCAAGGGGGTAATACCGTGGACGCGAATCAATTGCTGGAGCTGGTCAAGCGCTACCAGGACTCCAGGTCCTTCATCACCAACGAAGAGACCGCCAAGCTGGCGCTGGTGGTCCCCTTCATCCGGCTGCTCGGCTATGACCCCGGCCTCCCCCGGGAGGTGCGGCTCGAGTACACGGCGGACTTCGTCCAGGGAGATGGCAAGAAGCTCCCGGACCGGATGGACTTCGCCATCTTCGACCAGACGGGTCAGAAGCCGCTCATCGTCATCGAGACCAAACCCCTGGGCACCGACCTCAAGTCCCGCGCCCAGCAACTGGCACGCTACCTCTCCCAACTCCCGGAGCTCCACTTCGGCATCATCACGGACGGCTGCCATTACCTGTTCTTCGGTGACCTGGAGAACCCCAATGTCATGGACCCGGAGCCCTTCTTCACCTTCTCCCTGGAGGACACGAAGTCGGACTGGGCCAAGGTCGCGAAGTTCCTGTCCAAGTTCAGCCGCGAGTCCTTCAACGCCATCACGCTCATCACCGACGCGGAGAACAGCCGCTACCGCCAGGGAATGATCGACAAGCTGTCCGCCGCCCTGAGATCACCCGGCGAGCATGAGGGCTTCCTCAAGTGGCTCACCGAGGACGTCTACAAGGGGAAGCGGACGACCGCCGTGATGGAACGCCTCGCGGAGGTCGCCAAGGAGGCCATCGAACCCACGCTCCTGCGCGTCATGGGCGACGACTTCCTCGACAAGCTCAAGGAACGTCTCCAACGGCTGAACGAAGGCACGGAGCCCCCCGCCGCCAAGGACAGTCCCAACGTGGCGAAGGCCGACAGCACGAAGCCCTTCGAGACGGAGCCGCGTGCAGCGGGTGACGACAAGGGACGCGCCGTCATCGAGACCACCGAGGAGGAACTGGCCTTCTTCGGCGTCATCCGCGACATCTGCACCAAGAACGGCCACGCGGCGGAGGATGTCCTCTACCGGGACACCTCGAACTACTTCAACGTGTCCTTCAAGAAACCCACGAAGTGGTTCGTGCGCTTCTTCGGCAATGGCAAGCGCAAGTGCATCGCCACCTGGGTGCCCGTCGCCGAGGCGAAGACCCTCGCCGCGGGTTTCGAGGTCGAGTCGTCCCCCGCGGCCTTCGGCGTGAGCCGCATCTACATCCAGACGGTTCCGGAGATGTGGGCGCTCAAGGCGCTCGTCGCCCGGAGCCTGGAGCTCTCCCTCATGGCCAAGGAGGAATCGCCCACCGAGCCCGCTCGCGAGGAGGGCCGGACCGCGCTCAAGGTGGTCGCCAGCCAGTAGCGGCCACCCCGCGCGCTCACACCGCCGGCAGCGGCTTCACCGTGAGCCCCTTGGACGCGAGGAACTCCGGATTGAAGACCTTGGAGGCGTAGCGGCTGCCGTGGTCGCACAGGAACGTGACGATGCGCAGGCCCTGGCCCTGGTGCTTGCGCGCCACCTCCCACGCCGCCCGGACGTTCAGGGCCGCGGAGGTCCCCACCACCAGCGCGTCCTCGCGCGCCAGGTGATAGAGCATCTCCAGCATGTCCTGGTCCTCCAGGCGCATCGCCTCGTCCACGCGCGCCTGCCGGAAGTTCTCCGTCAGCCGCATGATGCCAATGCCTTCCGTGATGGAGCTCCCCACCGTCTCCATCTTCCCCGTGCGCACCTGGCAGTAGAGCCCCGACCCCGGCGGATCCACCAACACCACGCGCAACGCCGGGTTCTTCTCCTTCAGGTAGCGGCTCGTCCCGGACAGCGTGCCGCCGCTGCCCACCGACGCCACCAGCACGTCCACCCTTCCTTCCGCCTGCTCCCAGATCTCCGGCCCCGTCGTCTCGTAGTGGAAGTCGCCGTTCGCCGTGTTCTCGAACTGGTTCATCCACGCCCAGCCGTTCGCCTCCGCCAGCGCCCGAGCCTGGTGGAAGAAATGCGAGGGATTGGAGAACGGCACCGCCGGCACCCGCCGCACCTCCACGCCCATCGCCTCCAGGTACTCGTACTTCTCGCGTGCCTGGTTGTCCGGCATCGTCACCACCACGCGGTAGCCCCGCTCGCGCCCCAGCAGCCCCAGCCCGATGCCGGTGTTGCCCGCGGTGCCTTCGACAATCGTGCCGCCCGGCTTCAACTGCCCCGCGGCCTCCGCGCGCTGGATCATCCCCTTGGCGGCCCGGTCCTTGATGCTCCCACCCGGGTTCATGAACTCCGCCTTGGCGACGATGTCACAACCCGTCTGACGGCTGAGCGAGCCCACGCGCAACAGCGGCGTGTTCCCCACCGCGTCCCAGAGCGAACCCATTCGTGGCGCCATGTCCGTCCTCCCGCAGCTACAGCTTGCGCATCCGCACACGGCGGACCTTGTGGTCACTGCCCTTCACCAGGATGAGCCGCGCCCGTGAACGCGTGGGCGCGATGTTCTCCGCCAGGTTGGGCCCATTGATCTCCGCCCACACCGACGCGGCCCGCGCGATTGCCTGCTCGCGCGTCAATTCGGAGAAGCGCCGGAAGAAGGACCGCTCGTCGCGGAACGCCGTCTCCCACAGGCGCAGGAACCGCTCCACGTACCAATGGCGGATGTCCGTCTCCGTCGCATCCACGTAGATGGAGAAGTCGAAGAAGTCCGACAGGAACGTGTGCGGCAGCCGCCCGCCCTCTACCGGCCCCGTCTGCAGGACGTTGAGCCCCTCCAGGATGAGGATGTCCGGCTGCCGGATGGACTGCGCCTCCTCCGGCACGATGTCGTAGACGAGGTGCGAGTACACCGGCGCCGCCACCTCCTCGCGCCCCGCCTTCAGCTCCGCCAGGAAGCGCACCAGCGCGCGCCGGTCGTAGCTCTCCGGAAAGCCCTTGCGGTTCATGATGCCCCGCTCGGTCAGCACCCGGTTGGGGTACAGGAACCCGTCCGTCGTCACCAACGCCACGCGCGGATGATCCGGCCATCGCGCCAGCAACGCCTGGAGGATGCGCGCCGTGGTGCTCTTGCCCACCGCCACGCTCCCCGCGATGGCGATGATGAACGGCACCTTGCGCACCGAGTACCCCAGGAACGCCTGCTGTGCCGCCCACAGCGACTGCGCCGACGCCACCTGCAGGTGCAAAAGCCGCGACAGCGGCAGGTAGACGTCCTCCACCTCCTGGAGATCCAACCGGTCCCCCAGGCCCCGCAGCTTCTCCACTTCGTCCGCCGTCAGCGTCAGCGGAGTGGCGGCCCGCAGTTCGCGCCACGCGTCGCGGTCCAGGTCGACGTACATCGATACGGCGCGGGGCTTGGTCACGGACATGCCGCCCAGCTTGAACCAGACCTCCCCACCCCCGGCAAGTGAAGGCGACAACAGGTCTTCCCAGTGTTCCTTGACAGCAAGACTTTCCCGTCGCCAACGTGCCCGCCCGCTTCTTCGTCGCGCCCCGGGCTCCCGGGGGCACTCCACCCTCGTGGAGCCCGTTCCCGGAGGTCCCGCGTGTCCCCCGTCCCCGTCCTCCTCGCCGCCACGGGCCTGCTGCTCGCCGCGCCCCGCGCCGAGGCCTCCGAGCCCGTGACCGCGCCCGCCTCGGAGGAGCCCCGGAAGGCCGCGGAGCCCCCCATCGTCCTGATTTCGGAAGAGGGCTTCGCGCTGTCGTCCGCGGACAAGGCCTTCGTGCTCAAGCCGCGCGGACAGCTCCAGGGCGACGGGCGCTTCTACTTCGATGACCCCGACCGCACGGGCACCAACACGTTCCTCATGCGGCGCGTGCGCCCCATCCTGGACGGGACGCTCTTCGGCTTCATCGACTTCCGCATCATGCCGGACTTCGGCAGCGGGCAGCCCATCCTCCAGGACGCGTTCATCGACTTCCGCCCGGGAGAGTGGATCCGCCTGCGCGCGGGCCGGTTCAAGACGCCGTTCGGACTGGAGCTGCTCCAGTCCGACATGGACAACCCCTTCATCGAGCGCTCGCTCACGGTGGACCTGGTCCCCAACCGCGACGAGGGCCTGGAGTTGCACGGCGAGGGGCAGGGTGGCCGGTGGCAGTACTCGCTGGCGGTGGTGAATGGCGACCCCGACGGCACCAGCACCGACTCCAACATCGACGACAGCTTCGACCTGGTCGCCCGCGTCTTCGCCCTGCCCTTCAAGGGCCGCGAGCCCGCCTTCCTCCAGGGGCTGGGCCTGGGAATCGCGGTGACGCATGGCCTCCAGTTCGGCACGGCCACCAACACCGGGCTCGCGCCCTTCCGCAGCACCGGCCAGGAGGTCATCTTCAGCTACCTGAACAACACGAGCACCGGACAGATTGTCACCGCGCACGGCCAGCACCTGCGGCTCTCGCCCCAGGGCCACTTCTACTGGGGCTCCTTCGGCCTCCTCGCGGAGTACGTGCGCTCGTCACAGGAGGTTCAGGTCGCGGACGCCCGCGCGCGGCTGCGCAACCACGCCTGGCAGACGGCGGTGTCGTGGGTCTTCGGGGGCAAGGCGTCCTTCGAGGGCGCCCGGCCGACGAGGCCCTTCGACCCGAAGACGCTCCAGGGCGGCGCGCTGGAGGTCGCGGCGCGCTACCACGCGCTGGACATCGACAACGCCGCCTTCCCCCGCTTCGCCAACCCCGCCAGCTCCGTGAGCCAGGCGAAGGGCTTCGGCGTCGCCACCACCTTCGCCGTCAACCGGCGCGTGCGCTTCGCCATGAACTTCCACCGCACGAACTACGTGGGCGGCGCCCCGGACGGCGGTGACCGCCCTCCGGAGAACGTCCTCATGTCCCGCTTCCAGCTCACGTTCTGAAGACACGCGGTGAGGAGGGAAGACCACCGCTGACGCCGGGTGTCATCCGGCTTCGTCCGGGTGCGTCTTGAAGCGGCCGCGTCAGGTGCCCGACGCTCCCGCTGCCCGCGACGGGTGGCCCTTGCCCGGGGGCCGCTCCCGCGGGCTCCCGCCGAGAGGACGCATGCCCGCGAACGTGTTCCCGCAGCGCCCGACGTCTGTCCGCTCCCCATCCCTGCCAAAGGTGCTCACGCGCGCCGCGCTGCTCGCCCTGCTGGGCCTGGGCGTCCCCGTGGCCGCGCAGCAGCCGCAGCCCCCCGTGACGGAGGACGAGCCGCCCCCGGTGCAGCCGTCCCTGCCGGACCGCCGCGTCTTCTTCACCACGCTCAACGTCGTCCGATACAACCCGCTGGGGCTCGAGTCGCAGAACCGGCTCGTCTACCAGAAGCGCCTCTTCGACAGCCCGTCGCTGCTCCTGCGCGACACGTTCGCCAGCGCCGCCGCGAGCCTCAAGCTGAGCCCCGCGTTCTTCAAGCTGGGGCCCGTGGTGGAGCTGCAGCCCCTGGCGGTATTCAACGTCCGCGCCGGCTACGAGTACGTCCAGTACTTCGGCACCTTCGGCAGCATCCAGTCCTATCCGGACTCCTTCCAGCCCTACGACGACGACCTGCGCAGCGCGACCAATGACGCAGCCTACGGCACCTCCGGGCACCACTTCTTCGTGGAGCCCATGCTCCAGGCGAAGGTGAAGTCCGTGGCGCTGCGCACGAAGCTGGCCATCGAGTACTGGAACGTGTCCCTGCGCGACGGCGGGACGCGCGGCACGTTCTACGACCCGACGCTGGACACGCTGGTGCCGGGCAAGGGCTGGGTGCTCGCCAACGACACGGACCTGCTCTGGCTGGGCGGACAGTGGACGCTGGGTGCCCGGCTCTCCGCGGTGTGGCCCCGCTACAGCGAGGACACCACCGCGGTGGAGCCGCTGCCCGGCCGCAAGCTGCCCACCAACGAGCACATCCGCGTGGGCCCGCTCGTCGCGTATGCCTTTGACACGAAGCCCGGCGGGCTCATGAACAAGCCCACCGTGCTGCTCATCGCCGGCTGGTACCTGAGGCATGAGAACCGGGTGAGCGCCATGCCCTACCTGCTCGGCGGCTTCTCCTTCAGCACGGACCTGCTCTCCGGCCGCTGAGAGCTCACCCGAAGCCCTGGGCGCGCAGCATCGCGCCCAGCGGCACGGAGCCCGCGCGGTACGCGTCGAACCACCGCGCGGCCTCGTCCGGAGTGGGCTGCGTCCACCGCCAGGCGCCATCTCCGCCGCCCACCTCGCAGCGGATCAACGAGGTGCGCAGCTGCTCCGCGTTGGACAGCTCCAGCTGTTCCAGGAGCAGCGGGCTCTGGCTGGTGACGAAGGCCTGCCGCTCGCCCATGTCGCGCACGCACGCGCGCACCAGGTCCGGGTGCAGGCCATCCGCCAGCTCGTCCGCGACCACGAAGCCCGGGTGCACGTCCAGGTAGTAGAGGAAGGACAAGAGCCGCTTCTGGCCATGGCCCAGCTGCTCCTGCGTCACCGGCGAACCATCCGGGCGCACGAACGCGAAGCGGAAGCCGCTGAAGCCCAGCCGGCCGCCCTGCGACAGCGGCGTCGTCTCCGTCACGTCCATCGTGAGCGTGCCGGAGGCGAACCCCGCCAGCGCCACGAAGCGCGCGAGGAAGCCCTGCGGCAGCGCATCGTGCCGGAGCAGCAGTGACGGGGGCACGGGCTCGCGCTCCACCTGGTCGCGCAGCCAGCCTGGCATCCACGTGGGCAAGGCCATGAGGCCCAGGGGGAACAGCTCCTCGCCACGCTGCTCCATCGCGTAACGGATGGCGCCGATGCGCTCGAACATGCCCAGCGCTTCATCGAAGCGCGGCGGCGCCAGGAGGAACGTCTCCCGCAGCAGGTCCTTCAGCCGGTCCTTCACGCCGCGCTCCAGGTACTGCGCGGCCATGAAGAGCAGCGTCCACACGGAGCGGTCCAGCACCGACCAGTGCATGCGCTTGGAGAAGCCGGCCGAGCCCGACACCTCGCACGCGAAGCCCGTGGCGCTGGCGCGCATCACGAGCCGCGCGTCCTCCGCCGCGTCCCACCGCACCGTCGCCACGATGGAGGGCATCAGCCCATGCGCCAGCGCTCCCGGAGGCAGCGCCAGCGCATCCCCGGGACCGCCCTCCCCTGCCGTCGAGGGCAGCGCCGCGGGCGGCTCGTTGCGCACGGCCACGTCCACCGTCAGCGCGTCGAAGCGCAGCGCGTAGTCCAGGGCGAACGGCTCGCGCAGGAGCCCGGAGAAGTCCGAGCACAGCACCGAGGACACCAGCTCCAGCAGCGTCGTGCGCCCGCTGCCCGTCGCGCCCACCACCACGTTGAGCGCCGGGCCGAACGTCAGCACCGTGTCCGGCGCGAGCCCGCGGTAGTGGTGGACGTGCAGGCGGGTCAGCTTCATGGCGTCCAGCCCTCCCCGTGGACGGCCGTCAGCGTACGCCCTTGGCCAGCTGATGCGCGAGCCGGTGGAGCAGCTCCGTGTTCTCCGCCTCCGCGGCCTTCAGCCTGGGCAGCTGCGCCTTCAGCGCCGCCACGTCCTTGCCCCGCGCGACGAGCCCCGCCTCCCCCAGCTCCAGCCAGCGCCCCAGCTCCTGCGCCGTCAGCTCCAGGTGGAACTGGAAGCCGTAGGACTTCCCCAGCCGGAAGGCCTGCTGCGAGTACCGGTCCGTGGACGCGAGCAGCGTCGCGCCCGGCACCGGCGTGTACGTATCCCCGTGCCAGTGCGCCACCGGCGTGCGCGCCCGCGCCCCCGCCACGACCGGGTCCTTCAGCGCGTCCTGCGTCCAGCGCACGGGCCCCACGCCCACCTCGAAGCCGTTCTTGCCCGGCGACACCGTGGCCCCCGCCGCCGCGGCCAGCAGCTGCGCACCCAGGCACACGCCCACGCACGCGCGGTCGTTCGCCAGCCGCTCTCCCAGCAGCGCCAGCTCGTCGTTGAGGAACGGGTGCGCGTCCGCCTCGTACACGCCCATGGACCCGCCCATCACCACCACCAGCGGCGCGTCCACGTCCTCGCGCTTCACCGTCCGGAAGCGCCGCACCAGCGTGAACCCCGCCGCCTCCAGCGCGGGCCCCAGCAGGCCCGGCCCCTCATGCCCCTCGTGCTCGACCACCACCGCGCGCATCGTCCGCCACCCCTTGGCTGTGTCTTCGTCCGCACCGCTTGCCGCGTGAAGACTAACGCTCCCAGCCACGGCTGGCCGCGACGCGGCGTGAACCCGGATAATGGGGAGGTGTTTATTTCACAGTATTTCATGCCATCATCAGCGCGCCCGGTTTCCCCTATAAGCGTGCGTACCCGGGCGTTCCCCTTGGGTGTTTCCGTCGCGTCGTTTCCGAAAGGAAGTTCCTCGTGAGCAAGAGCCTTCGCGGTTTCAAGTGGCTGGTGGGCACGGTGGTCGGCGTTTCCCTGCTGGGCGGTTGCGGTGCTCCTCCGGCGGAGGGTGAGTCCACCCCGGCCGAGGCCACCGAGCAGGCGCAGGGCGCCCTGACGGCGCAGGTGTCCGCGGGCAAGGCCTCCATGGCCGCCAGCGAGCGCGTGACGGTGGAGGTGACGCTGACCAACACCTCTTCGTCGCCGGTGAGCCTCTACAAGTGGGACGCGCCGGGAGAGGGCCTCACCGAGGGCCGCCTGTCGGTGTCGCGCGACGGCCAGCCCGTGGCGTACACCGGCGCGCACTACAAGCGCGTGATGGGCCGCGCTGAAGACCTCATCACCCTGGCCCCCGGCCAGAGCATCTCCGGCCCGGTCGTGGTGTCGGACGCGTATGACCTGTCCGTCTCCGGCAACTACACCCTCCGCTATGAGCTGGAGGCGCACGCGGGCGTGTCCGCGCTGTCCTCCAACTCGGTCACCCTCTTCATCGAAGGCCGCCGCAACAGCCTCGAGGGCGCGCAGGCGATGGGCGTGGTGACGGGCGAGAGCCTGTCCTACTCCGGTGCGTGCACCACGTCGCAGCAGAGCTCCATCTCCTCGGCGTTCAGCGGCGCGCAGACGTACTCCAACAACGCGTACACCTACCTGAGCGGCACGCCGTCCCCGACCAGCCGCTTCACCACCTGGTTCGGCACGTACAACACCACCAACTGGAACACCATCAAGTCGCACTTCAGCGCCATCAAGAGCGCGTTCGCCTCCGCGGCGGTGACGGTGGACTGCAGCTGCAAGGACACCGGCACGTACGCGTACGTCTACCCGACGCAGCCGTACAAGATCTACGTGTGCGGCGCCTTCTGGAGCGCCCCCACCACGGGCACGGACTCCAAGGCCGGCACGCTGGTCCACGAGATGAGCCACTTCAACGTCGTGGCCGGCACGGACGACTGGGCCTACGGCCAGACGGCCGCGAAGAACCTGGCCAAGTCCAACCCCACCAACGCGCGGGACAACGCGGACAGCCACGAATACTTCGCGGAGAACAACCCCTCGCTGCCGTAAGGTGACGACGGACCGTTGACCGGAGGGGCGCGGGCCACGAGGCTCGCGCCCCTTTTCATTTCGCCGTACGCGCACAAGGAGCGTCACGTGATGGGGCTCGGACGAAGAAACCTCGCATGGCTCGCGGTGCTGGCCGCCGCCGCCGGTGTCACCGCCTGCACCCCGAAGCCCGCGGAGGCGCCCGCGCAGCAGCAGGCCCCCGCCGCGACGCCTCCAGCCAAGACGCCGCCTCCGGCCCCACCTCCCCCCGCGCAGGAGCCCGCCCCCGTGACGACCCCGAAGCTGGAGTGCGCCCTCAGCGTCCACCCGAAGGCCAGGGTGGGCGAGCCCATCGAGGTCCTCTTCAAGCTCACCAACCGCTCCGACACGCCCTTCTGGGTGCTCAAGTGGCAGACGCCGCTGGAGGGCATCCTGGGCACCGTGTTCCAGGTGACCCGCGACGGCGCGGAGGTGCCGTACCAGGGCCCCATGGTGAAGCGCGCGCCCCCGAACGCGGACAGCTACGCGCTCATCGCCCCGGGCGCCACGGTGGAGAACGCCGTGGAGGTGACGCGGGCCTGGGACTTCACGAAGCCGGGCACCTACCGCATCACCTTCCGCGACTCACTGATGGACGTGGCCACGCGCCAGGAGGACGTCCCCCGGGCCGGCGGCGAGTACAAGCCCACGCCCGTCACGTGCGCCCCCGTGGACGTGACGGTGGCCCGACGCTGATGGGTGCGGTGAGGCCGTAGGCGAGGGCCCTTCCGGATTTCCCTGGAACGAGGAGGGCGGACGGACACGCTCCCCCTCCTCAGCCGGGCCCGGGCGCGATACACCTGGGCCCACCATGGCGGACACCCCTTCAATGAACATCCCGACGGTCGACCTCTTGGACCTGGCCTCGGGTGAACCGGCGCGCCTGGAGCGCGCGGCGGCGGCCCTGCGCGAGGCCTTCGGCGTCTTCGGCCTCGTGTTCGTGAAGAACCACGGCGTGGACGCGCCGGCGCTGGAGCGCTTCTATGACGCGTTCTCCGCCTTCGTGGCCCGCCCGGACGCGGAGAAGCGCCCGCTGGGCCGCGCGGACCTCTGGTACCAGCGCGGCTGGACACCTCCCAACACGGAGGTCGCCGTCGCCAGCAACGGGCAGCCGGACTTCAAGGAGTGCTACTTCGCGGCGCCCACCCCCACGGACCCGCAGTCCGCCATGGAGTTCCCGGAGCTGTACCCGGAGAACATCTGGCCGGACAACGCGCCGCCCTTCTTCCAGGAGGGCCTGCTCACCATGGGCCGCGCGCTGCACGAGGCCGGCCTCAAGCTGCTGCGCGGCGCCGCCCTGGCGCTGAGCCTGCCGGAGGACACCTTCACCGCCGCGTGCGAGAAGGCGCCCCACGTCACGCGCGCGCTCCAGTACCTGCCCCTGGGCCCGTCCCAGGTGAACACCGGCATCCTCTGGGGCGAGGAGCACACCGACTTCAACCTGCTGACGCTCCTGCCCGGAGGCCGGTTCCTCGACCCCGAAGGCCGCCCCGCGCCGAAGCCGGACGACAAGAGCGGCCTGTACCTTCGCACGCGCGCCACGCCGGACGCGCCCAACGGCCACATGGTGCGCGGCACCGCGCCCGCGGGCTGCATCGTGGCGCAGGTGGGCCAGCAGCTCGAAATCCTCACGGGCGGCACGTTCCTCGCCACGCCGCACGTCATCACCGCGCCGGGCGTGCCGGGGTGGCAGCGCCAGTCCGCCGCGCACTTCATGCACGTGCACACCAGCCAAGTGCTCTTCCCGCTGCCCGGCTTCCGCACGCCGGAGGCGGTGGCCAACTACGCGCCGCCGGTGCTCGCGGGCACGTACGACATCAAGACGCTGGTGGACATCGGCCTCGCGCCGCCCGCCGCGCTCGACAAGCTGGGCTACCGCCACTACGACCGCTTGAACCGGATGCGCGCGACCTCATAAGCCGCGCCTGGGGCGCGCGCCCCTTGTCACTGGCGCAAGGGGGACGGGCTGCGTTACAGCGCAGCCACCCCATGGCCATCCCCTCCGCGCTCGCCACATCCATCTTCCGTCACCGCGACTTCCGGCTGTATCAAATCGCCCGTCTGTGCGCGGTGCTCGCGGCGCAGATCGAATCGGTGGCCATCGGGTGGCAGGTGTACGAGCTCACCGGGAGCGCGCTCGCGCTGGGCTACACGGGCCTGTCCCAGTTCGTCCCCTTCCTCGCCTTCAGCCTGTTGGGCGGTCAGGTCGCTGACCGCTACGACCGCCGCAGCATCCTGGCGCTGTGCCAGGGCGTGATGATGGTGTGCAGCCTGCTGCTCCTGTCCTTCACGCTGGGCCACTTCCAGGACGTGCGCTTCGTCTACGGCATCCTGGTGCTGTTCGGCACCGCGAGAGCCTTCTACGCGCCCGCGGGCTCCGCGCTCACGCCCTACCTGGTGCCGAAGGAGGAGCTGACGCGCGCCGTGGCGGTGAACTCCACCACGTGGCAGGTGGCCACCATCGCGGGCCCCGCCGTGGGCGGCCTGCTCTACGGGTGGCTGGGCGGCAAGGGCGTCTACATCACGTCCGCGTCGCTGTGCGCGCTCACCATCGTGTGGATCCTCTCGCTCAAGGTGCGCACGGGCAGCGCGTCGCGAGAGCCCATCTCCCTGAAGACGCTCGTCGCGGGCCTGCGCTTCGTGCGCCAGAAGCGGATGCTCCTGGGCAGCCTCACCCTGGACCTCTTCGCGGTGCTGCTGGGCGGCGCGGTGGCGCTGTTGCCCATCTACGCGCGCGACGTGCTGCACACCGGCCCGTGGGGCCTGGGCCTCTTGCGCAGCGCTCCGGCCGCGGGCGCCGCGGTGGTGGCGGTGCTGCTCACGTTCCGTCCGCTGGGCGGGCACGCCGGGTGGAAGATGTTCATCGCGGTGGCGGTGTTCGGCGCGGCCACGCTGGTGTTCGGCCTGAGCACGTCCCTGCCCCTGTCGCTCGCGGCGCTCGCCATTGGCGGGGCCGCGGACATGGTGAGCGTGGTGGTGCGCCACACCCTGGAGCTGGTCTCCACGCCGGATGAGATGCGCGGCCGCGTGAGCGCGGTGAACCTGATGTGCATCGGCGCCTCCAACGAGCTGGGCGAGTTCCGCGCGGGCTCGCTCGCCGAGGCCCTGGGCGCCGTGCACGCGGTGGTGATTGGCGCCGTGGGCACGCTCGTCGTCGTGGGCCTCTGGGCCTGGTTCTTCCCGGAGCTGCGCAACGTGGACCGGCTGGAGTCCGCCGCCCACCGCCCGCCCCCACCCGAGCCGGACGCCGCAGAATCCGCGCCCTCCCTCTGAAGAGCCCCCCTGCGCCGGGGAAACCATGGCGCGCGAAAGGGTTCAACGCAGGGTGAAGGCGCTGTTGCCTGGACGGACACCGTTCAGCCGTCCTTGTAGCCAGGAAGGCCACAACCAGAGTCCGCCAGCCTCCGCCTCCAGAGGAGAGGGCCGGATGGTATGGTCCGTGCTTGGACCTTCGTCCCATGGCGTACTACTTCAATGTACTGGCACTCTGTGTCGGGGCTGCCCTGTGCTTCGTGCTGGGCCGGGCGCTCTTCGACGTCAACGAGCGCGCCCCCGCCCCGGCGTCCGTCATCAGCGCGGTGGACCCCGGCCTGCCGCGGGTGGTCCGCGCGGACGCGTGCCAGCACCCCCGCAAGTAGGGCCCCACGCGGGGGCGCCCCCGCGCGATGATGCGCGCCTGTCGTGAGCGCGACCGGCCCCCTCCTCCTGATGCTGCTCTGGGCGGTGCTCCTCGTGGGGGTGCTGTCCATCGTCGTGTCCACGCTGCGCACCGGCGCGCCGCCCATGCCCAGCTCGCCCCGCGTGCGGCGGGCGCTGTTGGCCATGCTGCCCAGGGACATGCACGGCACCGTGCTGGACCTGGGCTCGGGTTGGGGGGACGTGGCCTTCGACCTGGCGGATCACTGCCCCCAGGCGCGCATCGTCGCGTACGAGCTGTCCTGGCTGCCCTGGCTCTTCAGCCGCCTGCGCCAGCGGCTCTTTCCGCGTGGAAACCTCACGCTCCTTCGCGGGGACTTCTTCTCCGCGTCGTTCCGGGAAGCGGCCTGCGTGGTCTGCTACCTGTCCCCGGGCATCATGACGCGCCTGGCGCCCCGCTTCGCGGCCGAGCTCCCCGGAGGCGCGCGCATCCTCAGCCACACCTTCGGGCTCCGAGGCTGGACGCCCGTGCGCGGCGTGCGGCTGACGGACCTGTACCGCACGCCCGTCTACCTCTACGAAGTGCCGCCCCGCGCGCCGCCCCATGAGTAGAGTCCCCCTCCGTCCACCCCTTCTCGAAGAGACCCTCCCGCGATGAGTGACTTCCAGTTCCAGGACATGCTGCCGCTTGGCAAGGACGAGACGCCCTACCGCCTCCTCACGAAGGAGGGCGTCTCCACGTTCGAGGCCGCGGGCCGCACCTTCCTCCAGGTGGAGCCGGAGGCGCTCACGCGGCTCACGCGCGAGGCCATGCGGGACATCTCGCACCTCTTGCGCCCGGGCCACCTGCAGCAGCTGGCGAACATCCTCAAGGACCCGGAGGCGTCGTCCAACGACAAGTTCGTCGCGCTGGAGCTGCTCAAGAACGCGAACATCGCCGCGGGCGGCGTGCTGCCCTCCTGCCAGGACACCGGCACCGCCATCGTGATGGGCAAGAAGGGCCAGTACGTCCTCACCCGCGGCGGCGACGAGGCGGCCATCTCCCGGGGCGTGTTCGACACGTACCTCACGGCCAACCTGCGCTACTCGCAGATGGCGCCCCTGGACATGTACAAGGAGGTCAACACGGGCAACAACCTGCCCGCGCAGATCGAGCTCTACGCGACCGACGGCGACGCCTACAAGTTCCTCTTCATGGCCAAGGGCGGCGGCTCCGCGAACAAGAGCTACCTCTTCCAGGAGACGAAGGCCGTCCTCAACCCGCAGAGCCTGCTCGCGTTCCTGGAGCAGAAGATCCGCTCGCTGGGCACCGCCGCGTGCCCGCCGTACCACCTGGCCATCGTGGTGGGCGGCACGTCCGCGGAGTTCGCGCTGAAGACGGCGAAGTACGCCTCCGCGCGCTACCTGGACACGCTGCCCACCAGCGGCAACGCGCTGGGCCGTGGCTTCCGCGACGTGGAGCTGGAGCAGGAGGTGCTCAAGCTCACGCAGCGCACCGGCATTGGCGCGCAGTTCGGCGGCAAGTACTTCTGCCACGACGTGCGCGTCATCCGCCTGCCGCGCCACGGCGCCTCCTGCCCGGTGGCCATCGCCGTGTCGTGCTCCGCGGACCGCCAGGCGCTGGGCAAGATCACGCGCGACGGCGTCTTCCTGGAGGCGCTGGAGACGGACCCGGCGAAGTACCTGCCGGACACCCCGGACACGGACCTGTCCGGCGACGTGGTGAAGCTGGACCTGGACCGCCCCATGAGCGACCTGCGCGCGGAGCTGTCGCGCTACCCCATCAAGACGCGCCTGTCGCTGTCCGGCTCGCTGGTGGTGGCGCGCGACATCGCGCACGCGAAGCTCAAGGAGCGCCTGGACCGGGGCGAGGGCATGCCCCAGTACCTCAAGGACCACATGGTCTACTACGCGGGCCCGGCGAAGACGCCGGAGGGCTACGCGTCCGGCTCCTTCGGGCCCACCACCGCGGGCCGCATGGACGCGTACGTGGACCAGTTCCAGGCGGCGGGCGGCAGCTTCGTGATGCTCGCCAAGGGCAACCGCTCCCCGGCCGTCACCGAGGCCTGCAAGAAGCACGGCGGCTTCTACCTGGGCTCCATCGGCGGACCGGCGGCGCGGCTCGCGCAGGACTGCATCAAGAAGGTGGAGGTCCTGGAGTACGCCGAGCTGGGCATGGAGGCCGTCTGGAAGATCGACGTGGTGGACTTCCCGGCCTTCATCGTCGTGGATGACAAGGGCAACGACTTCTTCGCGAACATCCACAAGCCGTCCGCGAAGAAGGCCTGAAGCGGCGGGCTACGCGTCGCAGTCGAAGCCCTTCTTGAAGAGGGGGCGGCAGTCGGCGCAGGCGTACCAGGCCTCTCCGTGCGAGCACTCCACCAGCTCCTCGCCGGAGGGGTCGCCGTCCGGGGCCTCGGTGCAGCCCACGCACGCGCCCAGCCGCTTGCCCTCGTCCGCGTGGTCGGTGGTCTGCTTGCGCTTATGGCCCCGCTTCGGGGCCGTGGTGGTCGGGGGATCCTCGGCCACGGTGAAGTTCGGTGGGTCCTCGATGAACTGGTGGATGGGGCTGCCAGGCCGCAGCTCGGTGCGCCGCCCATCCCCGTCCAGCCCGAGCACGTTCCCGAAGGTGAAGGGGAGCACGGGTTTCAGGCGCAGGCGCTTGGCCCTGTAGTTCTGGACGCTCGGGGACAGCTCCGCCAGGCGGTACTCCGGGTATTCGTGCTCGCGCAGGTGGACCACTCCGCCGGGCAGGCAGCGCTTCGCCAGGTGGTTGAGGTTGGAGCAGACGTGCTTGTAGGCCCGCCACGGCCCCTGCCCCTGGGGCGGCGGGCGCAGCACGAAGAAGCCGACCTTGGAGTCCGCGTGCTGGCGGCTCAGCTTGTCATCCGTGTAGACGACGATGTGGCCCAGCACGCCATGGGTGCGATTGCTGCACACCAACCCCTTGGCGTGGACGGCGCCCCGCGTGTCCTCGTCGTGGAAGCCCACCCGCGGGTGGATGCAGTTGGTGGAGTAGACGCGCTGAACGGACGGTTCGGCGTACAGGTAGTCGAGGATCTCCTGCCGGGGGTGACCGTGCGCGTGCCGCCCCGCGGAGATGAAGGCCGCGGACGGATTCAGCCCGGCGACGAAGGTGGCGGACGTGCTCGTCTCCGCGCCATGGTGGCCGACCTTGAAGGCACAGACATGGTTCCCCAGGTCCAGCTGCTCCTCCATGGCCCAGGGGAGGTCTCCGCCGGTGTAATACTTGAACTCATTCATCTGCAGCAGGCAGGCGATGCTGGCCGTGTTGTCGTCCCGGAGTTCCGGCGTCCCCACGTGCTTGATCGTCAGCGAACAGGACTGGCTGTTGAAGAGCACCTGGTCCTGGGTCGCGATACTCCACGTGACGCCTTGCTCCTGACACGCCCGCTTCAGGGTTTCGAACTTGTCCGCGTTGTGGCCGAACTTCGGGACCAGCAGCGTTCCGATTCCGAAGTTCGTGGACTTGACGACCGGGACCAGCCCCTCGTGGTGGTCGTTGTCCAGGTGGGTGCAGATGATGAAGTCGAGGCGGGGGATGCCCAGCTCCTCGAGGATGCGGGTGACGTACTTTCCCCGGCACTTGCGCCCTCCGTCGATGAGGACGTGGTGGCTTCGCAGCGGCCCCAGCAGGCTGATGAGCGAGGACTCCCCCTGGGACACGTCGAAGTGGATGATGCGCAGCCTTGCCGTGTACATCGCGCTCCCTCGGTGTGGTGCTTACTCGAACTCGAGTGCGCGCTGGAAGTCCGCCGGGTTGGAGGCCGCGCTCTGCGCCGTCTCCAGGGTGATGTCGCCGGCGCGGTACAGCTGCGTCAGGTGCTGATCGAAGGACTGCATGCCGAACATGTCGCGGCCCTTCTCGATGACGTCCTTCAGCTCCGCGGCGCGGTCGTCGCGGATGTACTGCTCCACCGTCTTCGTCTGCACCATGATCTCCAGCGCCACCACGCGGCCCTTGCCGGTGGCCTTGGGCAACAGGCGCTGGGAGATGGTCGCCTTGAGCGAGTCCGCCAGGCGCATGCGCACCATGGTCTGCTCCTCCGCGGGGAAGACGGACACCAGGCGGTTGATGGTGCGCGACGCGTCCGTGGTGTGCACCGTGGAGAGCACCAGGTGGCCCGTCTCCGACGCCTTCAGCGCGATGTCGATGGTCTCCGTGTCGCGCATCTCGCCCACCAGGATGACGTCCGGGTCCTGACGCAGCGCCGCACGCAGCGCGATGGCGAAGTTCGCCGTGTCAGGGCCAATCTCCCGCTGGGAGATGGAGGACTTCACGTTCTTGTAGATGAACTCGATGGGGTCCTCGATGGTGAGGATGTGCAGGCTCTCCGTCTGGTTGATGTGGTTGATCATCGACGCCAGCGTGGAGCTCTTGCCGGACCCCGTGGCCCCCGTCACCAGCACCAGGCCGCGCTCGTTGCCCGCGATCGTCTTGAGCACCTGCGGCAACCCCAGCCCGTCGATGCTGGGAATCTCGTCCGGGATGATGCGCAGGATGCACGCCAGCGAGCCGCGCTGCCGGTAGATGTTCACCCGGAAACGCGCCACGCCCGGCAGGCTGTAGGACGAGTCGCATTCCTGCACACTGTCGATCTGCGCCTTCATCAGCTGATCGTTCATCACGTGCAGGGCCACCTGCTTCGTGTGATCCGCTTGAAGCTTTTCCATCTTCAACGGCCGCAGCACGCCGTTCACCCGGTAGATGGGCGGATCCCCAGGGCGAAAGTGGATGTCCGATGCCCCGTTCTGGACGCCGACGGTGAGCAGCTTGTTCAGGGTGTTCTGGTCCAGGTAATCCCTCTCACGTCACGAATGGAGCGGAGGATTCTAGGAGAACGCTGCCCAATCCCTCCATGATTGCAGTATGGGAAGCATTTCCCCAGCCTCACTGTACTAATTTTCCCCGCAAAACGCGAAATGCGAGTACCCCAGGGGATGAAGGAACTGTCCTCGATTGCTCACCAGTGGCCGTCGTCCTGCCCGGAAGGCCCGGATGCCCTGCCCCAAATCCGTGGCGAACATCCGGGCATGAACGCACGAACCGAGCAGGCCCCCCACTACGAAGAGCTGTCTTCCGCTGACTACGCCGCGCTGGAGGTATGGGATCCGACCCAGGTGGTGATTACGCCGCGCATGGCGGCAAGGCTGTGGTTGCAGACCAGCCTCCGTCTGACGCGCGCGCAGAAGGAGCTTCACGACGCCATCTTCGCCAACGACGCCAGCGAAGCGGCGAAGGACCGCTACGCGGAAGCCCGCGCGGAGCTGGACTCGGCGGAGGCCTGGGCCCTGCACGTGGCCCGCAACATCCCTCGCAACCGGTAGACGACAGCGCTCCACCTCCCCCCCGGACGTGGCGCACGGGTGGCGGCGGGCTGGCGGAGGGACGGGCCTTGAAGTGGGCCCGGCCTTCCGCCCCCGTCGTCACCCGTTGTCGTTCGTGGGAGCCGGCGGGTCGGCCGGTTCATCCTTGCGCGGCGGCGGCGCGGACTCGTTGCCCAACAACTGGCACAGCCCCGCCTGGAGCTTGTCCAGAAGACGCGACAGCTCGTCGGCCTCCGGCGGAGGCAGGAACGCGCGCGCCTGGGCATCCACCCACTGCGCGGCGAGCTCCAGCGCATGGAACTCCCGGCGCCCCGCTTCGGTGATCTCCAGGCGCACGCAGCGGCGGTTCTCCCCCGCGCGCCGCTCCACCAGCCCATCCTCTTCCAACCGGTCCACCAGCCGGCTCACCGCGGGCGCGTCGATGAGCAGCCGCTCCGCGATGACGGCCTGACTGTGGATGCCGTGCACGCCGATGTTCTTCAGCACGAGCAGTTGCATCAGCGGCCGATCCGTATGCTCTCCAACTTTCTGGGTGAGCAGCCGGACCACTGCGCGTCGCGTTGATGCCACTTGCTCAGCGATGGTCATGGGCGTAAGAGATGATTGCATTCGACAACGGTTGTCAATTACATCTTGACTTGACTGCGCGCAGGGACCCGGGGGTGGGTACCACCACTCGCTCCTGCCGGAAAGACCTGCCGCACCTGAGTATGGCCACCCCCAGCGCTCTCCTGGTTTTTCTCCTCGCCGCTGCACCGCAGGCTCCGTCCGTGTCTGCGCAGGCCCCTTCCGCTCCGGCGCAGCAGCCCACGCCGGAAGCCAGCACCGCCGCGTCGGGCCCCGTCCCCTTCCAGCCGAAGGTGGAGGACCCCATGCTCACGCCCGTTCCGCCCGCGGCGGAACAGGTGAAGACGTGGGATGACGCCCTCACCCGCGTGCGCCAGCGGTCCACGGACCTGCGCAACGCGGAGGCCGGCGTGACGCGGGCCCAGGGCCGGTGGCGCCAGTCGCTGGGCCTGCTGTTGCCCAACGCGCGCGCCACCGCGGGCGTGGGCCTGGACGTGCTCCACCCGGACGTGCCCTCCGCGGCGGGCGGCGGCGTGGTGGGAGGCGCCAGCGCGGATGGCAAGCTCCCCACCGCGCCGCTGGGCACGCTGAGCGCGACCCTCACCCAGTCCATCATCGATGTGAGCGCGTGGCGGGGCCTGTCCTCCGCGAAGTCGTCGGAGGCCTCGGCGGTGGCCAGCCTCCAGGACGTGCAGCGCCGCCTCACCCAGGGGCTGGCGCAGGTGCTGGTGGCCACGGTGGCCGCCGAGCGCGCCGCGGAGATCAACCGCGTGGGCCTGCGCCAGGCGCTGGAGCGCCAGGCCATCACCCAGCGCTCGTTCGAACTGGGCGCCGGCACGCAGCTGGACGTGGTGCGGGTGAGCCAGGACGTGGCGGTGGCCCGGCAGACGCTGGTGGCCGGGGACGAACAGCTGCGCCGCACGCGCGAGTCGCTGGGCCTGTCCCTGGGCGAGGACCACGCCGTGGGCGTCAATCCGGACTTCAACCTGACCGGGCTGGTGGAGCAGACGCGCCAGCAGTGCGCCCCCCTCCAGGACCTGGCCAACCGGCCGGACCTGGTCGCCCAGCGGGCCAACGTGGACGCGGCCCGGGAGAGCCGCCGCCAGGCGTCCGCCGGCTACCTGCCTACCCTGGGACTGAGCAGCACGCTGCTGGGCTTCACCACCAACCCCGGCTTTGGCCGCTTCGCCACCTGGAACGTGTCCGCGGTGCTCTCCGTCCCCCTCTGGGAGGGCGGTCAGCGCGGAGGCCTCGTGCGCGAGCGCGAAGGCATCGAGGAACAGGCCGCCCAGTCATCCGAGGCCACCCGCCGCAATGTGAGTGTGGAGGTCTCCCGCGCGCGGCGTGGAGTGGAAGTGGCCGAAGCTTTGTTGAAGACCGCCGCCGAGTCCCTGGAGCTGGCGGACCGGACGGACCGGCTCTCGCGCCGGGCCTTCGAGGTGGGACGCGGTAGCAGCTTGGAGCTGGTCCAGAGCGGAGCCGCCCTCCGCCAGGCCCAGCTCGCTTTGGTTTTGAGGGAATTCGAGCTCGTCCAGGCCCGCCTGGACGCGTTCCTGACGGAGGCCCGGTGCGACTGGTGACGAGGGTGCGCCCCCTGAAGGCGCTGATGACGAAGACGGTGTTGGGAGCGGCGCTGGTGGCTGGCGCGGCCGGGTGCTCGGGCAAGACGGAGGCGAAGGCCCCTCCCCCGCCGCGCGAGGTCCAGGTCGTGGCCCTGGCGCCGCACGAGGTGCGCGACACCGGGGAGTACCTGGGCTCGCTCCTGTCGCGGCAGAGCGTGTCGGTGCTGCCGCAGGTGAACGGCTACATCCGCAAGATCCTGGTGAAGCCCGGCCAGAAGGTGGAGGCCGGCGCGCCGCTGATCGAGGTGGACGCGCGCCAGGAGACCGCGGCGCTGGACAGCGCGCAGGCCCAGCAGAGCTCCTCCGCGGTGGAGCTGGAGCTGGCGAAGCGCACCCTGGCGCGGACGGAGTCCCTCAACCGCGAGGGCCTCGCCAGCGTGCAGGAGCTGGAGCGCGCCCAGGCGGCGGTGAAGGCCGCGGAGGCGGCGGCGCGCGCGGCGGGCGCGACGGTGGCCCAGCGCCAGGTGCAGCTGCAGTTCCACGTGGTGCGCGCGCCGTTCGCGGGCACCATGGGCGACGTGCTGGTGCGCGTGGGTGACTACGTGAGCGCCACCACGACGCTCACCTCCGTGGCCCAGGCGGACGTGCTGGAGGTCAGCGTGTCCGTGCCGGCGTTCCGCGCCCGGTCGCTCAAGCCGGACACCCAGCTGGAGCTGTTGGATCAGCAGGGCCGGGTCATCCTCACCAGCACGGTGTTCTACGTGGCGCCGCAGACGGATCCGCGCACGCAGCTGGTGGAGGTGAAGGCCGCCTTCCGCAACACGGTGGGCCTGCGCCCCAGTGAGCTCCTGCGGGCGCGGCTGGTGTACTCCACGCGGGACGCGCTGCAGATTCCGGCGCTCGCGGTGGTGCGCCAGAGCGGCCAGCCCTTCGCCATGGTGGTGGAGAAGAAGGATGGCAAGACACTGGTGGAGCGCCGCCCGGTGGCCCTGGGGCAGCTGGGCGACATGAGCTACGTGGTGGAGGGCGGCCTGAAGCAGGGCGACCTCGTCGCGGTGTCGTCGCTGCACATGCTCCGCGACGGCATGCCCGTCATCCCCAAGCAGGTCACGCTCAACACCGAAGAGCCCCCCCGGCAGCAGGGCACCGCGCGGGCCGATGAGGTCCCGACCAATACCCAGCTGCCCCGCACGGCATCCGGCTCCGGCGGCACCACCGGCGGCAGCCGCTAGCAGGCGATTCATCAAGAGAGGCGCCACACCGTGTTCGTCGACTTCTTCATCCGCAGACCTGTCTTCGCCATCGTCTGCTCCATCATCCTGACGCTGGTGGGCGTCATCGCCATCCCGACGCTGCCCATCGCGCAGTATCCGGACCTGGCGCCGCCGCAAGTCACCGTCACCAGCACCTACGTCGGCGCCAGCGCCGAGGTGGTGGAGTCCGCCGTCACCATCCCGTTGGAGCAGGAGCTCAACGGCGTGGAGGACATGCGCTACATCACCTCCACCAGCAGCAACGACGGCACCAGCACCATCACGGTCACCTTCGCCCCCACGCGCAACATCGAGGTGGCGGCGGTGGACGTGCAGAACCGCGTCAGCCGCGCCGCGGCCCGCCTGCCCGCGCAGGTGAACCAGACGGGCATCGTGGTGAACAAGGCCTCCAGCCAGATGCTGCTGACGGTGGGCCTGTCCTCCCCGGACAACCGCTACGACGCCAAGTTCCTCTCCAACTACGCGGACGTGAACCTCAAGGACGCCATCAAGCGCGTCCGGGGCGTGGGCGAGGTGCGCATCTTCGGTGAGCGCAAGTTCTCCATGCGCCTGTGGTTGGACCCCACGGAGCTGGCGCGCCGGAGCATGACGCCGCAGGACGTGGTGCGCGCGCTCCAGGAGCAGAACCTCCAGGTGGCCGCGGGTCAGGTGGGCCAGCCGCCGTCCAGCGACGAGCAGCCGTATCAAATCGCCGTGCGCGCCCGGGGCCGCCTGGTGGAGCCGGAGGAGTTCGGCGACATCGTCCTCATGCGCAACAACGACGGCCGCGCCGTCACGGTGAAGGACGTGGGCCGCGTGGAGCTGGGCGCGGAGAACTACGGCACCCTCTTGCGCTTCAACGGCCGCACCGGCGTGGGTCTGGCCATCTTCCAGCTGCCCACCGCCAACGCGCTGGACGTGCGCGACGGCGTCATCAAGGAACTGGACCGCCTGGCCCTGTCCTTCCCGCCGGGCCTGGAGTACCGCGTGGGCACGGACACCACGCTCGCGGTGCGCGCCTCCGTCAACGAGGTCATCCACACGCTGGTGGAAGCCATCGCGCTCGTCATCCTGGTCATCTTCCTGTTCCTGCACGGGTGGCGCAGCGTGCTGATTACAGCGCTCACCCTGCCGGTGTCGCTCGTGGGCACGTTCGCGTTCGTCTACCTGATGGGCTTCTCCATCAACACGCTGACGCTCTTCGGCCTCACCCTGGCCACGGGCCTCGTGGTGGACGACGCCATCGTGGTCATCGAGAACATCGAGCGCCTGATGGCGGAGCGCGGGCTCACCCCGCTCCAGGCGGCGCGCGAAGGCATGAAGGAGGTGGCCGGCGCGGTGGTGGCCATCTCCGTGGTGCTGGTGGCGGTGTTCATCCCGGTGGCCCTCTTCCCGGGCACCACGGGCTCCATCTACCGGCAGTTCGCGCTCACCATCGCCGCGTCGGTGGCCCTGTCCACCTTCTGCGCGCTGACGCTCACGCCCGCCCTGTCCGCGCGGCTGCTCAAGCACCACCACGGCCCCAAGTGGGTGTTCTTCCGCAAGGTGGACCAGGTGCTGGACTGGACGCGCGACCTCTATGGCAAGGGCCTGCGCAAGCTGCTCGCGCACCCGGTCATCGTGCTGGTGGCGTTCCTCGCCTGCATCGGCATCACCGTGATGCTCTTCCGCACGGCGCCCACGGGCTTCATCCCGGATGAGGACCAGGGCTACGTCATCGTCTCCGTGCAGGGGCCGGAGGGCATGTCCCTCAGCCAGACGGAGAAGGTGCTCCAGGAGGTGGAGGCGGTGCTCAAGGCCCAGCCGGAGGTGAGCGTGATGTTCGCCATCGGCGGCTTCTCCCCCAACGGCAACGGCTCCAACTACGCCACCGTCTTCACGGCCCTGAAGCCGTGGGAGGAGCGCAAGGGCAAGGAGCAGTCCGTGGCCGCGCTGGTGGAGCGGCTTCGCGGGCCCCTGGGCAAGATTGGCAGCGCGCGCGTCATCCCCTTCCAGCCCCCGGCCATCCGCGGCGTGGGCAGCGTGGGCGGCTTCCAGTTCATCGTGGAGGACGTCGCCGGCAGCCACACGCTGGAAGACCTGGCCAACGCCACGCAGGAGATGGTCCAGAAGGGCAACGAGGAGGGCCGCCTGCGCGGCGTCTTCACCCCGTTCAACGCCAACACGCCCATCCTGGACGTGGAGGTGGACCGCCAGAAGGCCAAGGCCCTGGGCGTGCCCATCGAGCAGATCTTCGGCGTGATGCAGCTCTACATGGGCAGCCAGTACGTCAACGACTTCAACTACGCCAGCCGCACCTACCGCGTGTACGTCCAGGCCGAGCAGCAGTTCCGCGACAGCCCCCAGGACATCGGCTCGTTCTACGCGCGCACGGACGCAGGGGACATGATCCCGCTGGAGTCGCTGGTGAAGGTGACGCCCATCGTCTCCGCGCAGGTCATCAAGCACTACAACCTGTTCCGCTCCGTGGAGATCAACGGCCAGGGAGCGCCCGGCGTGTCGTCGGGCCAGGCGCTGGACGCCATGGAGAGCGTGGCCAACCAGGTGCTGCCGCAGGGCATGGCGTCGGAGTGGACGGGCATCAGCCTGGAGCAGAAGGAGTCCGGCGGGCAGACGATGATCATCTTCGCGCTCGGCATCCTCTTCGTGTTCCTGGTGCTGGCGGCGCAGTACGAGTCCTTCAGCCTCCCGTTCGTCATCATCCTGTCCGTGCCGCTGGCCATCATGGGCGCGCTGGGCTTGCAGGTGGCGCGCGGCTACGCGAACGACGTGTTCTGCCAGGTGGGCCTGGTGATGCTCGTGGGCCTCGCGTCCAAGAACGCCATCCTCATCGTGGAGTTCGCGGAGCAGCTGCGCGAGCAGGGCAAGGGCGCGCTGGACGCGGTGGTGACAGCGGCGGAAGTGCGCCTCCGCCCCATCCTCATGACGTCCATCGCGTTCCTCCTGGGCGTGGTGCCGCTGATGACGGCGTCCGGCGCGGGCGCGGCGGCGCGCAACTCGCTGGGCACCGCGGTGTTCGGCGGCATGCTGGTGTCCACCATCGTCAACCTCATCTTCATCCCGGGCCTCTACATCCTCATGCAGAAGGTGCGTGGGGACGCGAAGCGCTCCAGCGGTGAGGAGGAGACGCCCCCGTCGCACGAGCCAGCCCCGGCCCACGCGCCGTGAGCTGATTCGCCAGCGCTTCGAAAACAGACCGCCCTCCCCTTCCGGTTCGCGAAGAGGAGGGCGGTGGTGTTTTCAGGGGACTGCCGCGTGCGTCAGATTTCGTGGGCGGTCTGCTCGTACACGATGACGTGGCGGGAGACGGGGAAGAGGATGACGTTGAGCCAGCGCCAGTTGTCGCCGTTGGGGCCGGTGCTGAACGTGCGGAAGTAGCTCTTCACCTGCACGTTCTCGCCCGGCTCGCCGTAGGCGGCGAGGAGGGCCGGGTGCAGCGGCCGGTACTGCCAGTACATCTGCGGCTCGAACGCGGCATAGGTGTACGTGGCCGGGGTCGGGTACGTGCGGTAGCCCTTGTACTCACTCTTCGCGAGCACCGCCGCGGCTGCCGCGTCCAGCGTCGCGGGCGTCGAGTACGGCCACGCGAAGTCATACCGGTCCAGGAAGGAGAACATGTCCTCGCGGTACGCGTTGCCCGTATCGAGCAGCGCCTGGAGGCTCGGCTCGAGGGGGAACTGCGCCAGCGTCACCGGGGCGCTGGCCGGCGCCGGCGTGGGGTTCGTCACGCACGCGCCGCCCACGCAGGAGGCCTGGAGGCGGTACTGCTTGCCCAGGCCGTTGCTCCAGCCCACCACCACCAGGTACTCGCCCGCCTTGTCGAAGGTCGCGAGCGGAATCTTGCTCAGCTCGCCATAGCCGGAGTCGTCGTCCTGGAAGAGGATGCGCGCGCCGTAGCTGCCGCTCGCGTCCTTGGGGCCGTACACGAACAGGCCGGTATCCACGCCCACGCCCGTGCCCAGGTGCGTCACCTCCAGCGCCACCTGCGCGTGCGCCGCGACGGTGAGCTTGAAGCCCTCGTAGGCCGCCGTCGTGCCCGTGTTCGACGCCACCGCGCCCCCCACGGGGAGCGTGCCCAGGTAGTTCATGAAGCCGCCAGACAGCGTGGGCGGAGGCGACACCAGCCGCTGCGCCGTCGTCGTCACCGCGTCGCCGTTCGCCGGGGTCTGCTCCGGCTGCCCTCCACAGGCGCCCAGGAGGCCCACCGCGGACAGCCCCAGCACCGCGCTTCGCACTGCCGTTCCACGCTTCATCGCGTCCACCTTCTCGAGGAGGGCGGGAGGACCCGCCCTGGGAGTGAAACGCCCCCTGTGACAGCTTGAAGACTGGAACTCAAGCAACAGGTGAAACACAGGCACCCCTCGGGAAACGTGCGACAGGGGCGCCTGTCTCGGCGTCTCAGAAGCTGGCGGTGGCGGTGGTGCTCCCGCCGGCGGCCGGGGTGGTGAGGGTGTTGTTGCTCCCGCCCTGCCAGACGACGTTGCCGCTGCCGTCGCGCTTGAGGCACTTCCACTGCACGGTCGTGTTCGCGGGCAGCGCGTAGGTGCCGCGCCAGGTGGGGTACGCGGTGGGGCTCAGAATCTTCGTGGTGGTGGGGCTCCAGGTGTCGAGCTCCGCGACGCTGCCGGTGACGTAGACGTTCTGGCCCATCACGGTCGTGCCGTTGTTGCACACGAACTCCACGTTGGCGGTGGTGCCGGTGGGGGGCGGCGTGTTGGTGGTCCACACGGTGTAGTCGGTGCCGGAGGCGGCCTGCGTCCAGCCGGTGCCGGGGCTCCAGGAGCCGCTGCCCAGCTTCACCGCCACCTTGCCGCCGATGATGGCCGCGTACAGGCCGCTCTCCGCGCGCTGGATGCTGACGGTGGATTCAGACGTGAGGCCCGCGCTCTTGCGGATGTCCATCAGCGCCTTGATGGAGCTGCCCAGGCCCCAGTTGAAGTAGTGCGCCCAGTAGACGGTGGGGATGCCCGGATGGGTGAGCACGTAGGCGTAGCCCTGCATCACCTTGGCGCACGGCACCGGCCAGTGGTTCTGCCCGTTGCCGCACGACTCGCTGGGGCCGGTGTCGTGGTTGTCCACGAAGGTGACGTGGCGGCTGGCCCACCAGCCGATGCCGCCCGCGGGCTTGCCGTCGGACGCCTTCAGGCGCGTGTAGTTGTTGTTGGTGAGCGCGTCGTTGAGCAGGCCCTTGGTGGCGAAGTCGAACGCGGCGCAGGTGCCCGTCGTGGCATCCACCCAGTTGACGATCTGCTGCTTCCAGTCGTTGGGGTTGTTCGCGTCGAAGTAGTTGGTGGGCCAGAACTCGCCCACGCAGAACCAGGGGTCCGTGGCGGCGACGTACTCCTTCACGTAGCTGCCCGCGAAGCCCTTCACGAAGTCGAAGCGCCAGCCCGCGAAGCCCACGCCCTTCAGGCGGCTGTTCATCCACGTCTTCAGGTCCGCGCGCACGTTCGCCTGCGAGTGGTCCAGGTCGCGCGCCGCGGCGTAGCCCTCGCCGCTGTCGGCGTTGCCGCATGCGCCCGTCCACTCGTCACCCGCGACCACCGCGCTGCAGCCGGGCCAGGTGGGGTTGGTGAAGTCCGCCCAGTTGGTGGTGCCCACGCGGTGGTTCACCACGATGTCCGCGATGGGCTTGATGCCCTGCGCGTTGAGCGCGGCCAGCGCGGCGGTGAGCTCCGCCTCCGTGCCGTAGCTGGAGTTGAGCACGTTGAGCTGCCGGGGCAGGTAGCCCTGCGTGGACGCCGCGTCCGAGGGCGGCGGCAGCCAGATCATCGTGAAGCCCGCGGCCTTCAGCGTGGCCGCGTTGTTCTTCACCGTGTTCCACCACCCGCCCGCGCTGGCGGAGTTCCAGTGGAAGCCCTGGATCATCACGTCGGTGCTCGCTCCATCGAGCGGCTTGGCCACGGCGGACGTGGCGGCGAACAGGCCGGCCGTGGAGACGGCCAGCAGGCGGGTCTTCAACGTCATCGGGGGACCTCGGGGTTGTGGGGGAAGGCGCGGGCAAGCTAGTCCTGCTTTCCGCCATGAACCAGGACTCCCCGTTGAAGGGGCTCCTCCCACCCCGTGCTTCCGAGGAGACAGCGCAGCGCGTTGCGCTGTGCAGGACGCCAGAGGTGTCTAGAATCCCACCCTCCCCTGTCCGCCCCTGTAGGTGTCGCCCTTGATTGAACAAGAAACTGCCCTTCCGGCCACCGCCGCCGGCGAGGAACCGCGCTGGTCCTGGCCCCCGCTGTTCGGCCTGTTGGAGGTGCAGTTCGGCGCCGCCGTGGGCTACCTGCAGACGGCGGTGCCGTACTGGCTGGCGAAGGACGGGATGCCGCTGGCGGAGATTGGCGTGCTGTCCGGCACGGCGTTCTCACCGCACGCGTGGAAGCTGTTGTGGGTGCCGCTCATCGACCTGGGGCCGTGGCGCCGCGTCTGGTACGGCGTGAGCACGCTGCTCACCGCGCTGCTCATCCTGGCGTGCGCGGTGTTCCCGGAGCCCGCGCAGCACCTGGGGCTCTTCACGCTGCTGCTCACCGCGCTGCAGGCCGCGGCCACGACGGCGCACGCGGCGCTCAACGGGCTGATGGCCACGACGTCCAGGCCGTCGGACAAGGGGCGCACGGGCGGCTGGCAGATGGCGGGCAACGTGGGCTCCACCGCGATGATGGGCGCGCTGGCCATCTTCCTGGCGACGCAGTTCTCGCGGCAGGTGGCGGGCATCGTGCTGGCCACGATGGTGCTGGCGAGCGGCGCGGGCATCTTCTGGATCACCGAGCGGAATGATGCCTCCACCGCGCCCACCGGGCCGCTCTTCAAGGCGGCGGTGGACCGGGTGAAGAGCATCGTGATGGACCTGGTGAAGACGGCGTTCAGCCGGGACGGGCTCATCATGCTGGTGCTCTGCCTGGCGCCGGTGAGCTGCGGCGCGCTCACCAACCTCTTCAGCGCGATGGCGGGCGCGTATCAGGTGCCGGAGCACACCGTGGAGATGGTGAACGGCCCGGGCATGGGCGTTACCGGCGCGGTGGGCTCGCTGATGGGCGGCTGGCTGTCGGACCGGATGAACCGCAAGCTCGCCTACGCGCTGATGGGCGGCGCCACGGCGCTGTGCGCGTTCGCCATGGCTGCGGGCCCCCTGACGACGGACACGTACATCTGGGGTTCGCTCGCGTACAGCCTGGCCAACGGCGCGGGCTTCGCGGCCTTCGCCGGCATGGTGCTGGAGATGGTGAGCGAGGGCGCGGCGGTGACGACGAAGTATTCGCTCTTCGTCGCGGCCTCCAACTTCGCCATCAGCTACACGACGGCGCTGGACGGGCACGCGTCGGAGTTCCGGGGCATCGGCACGCGCGCCACCATCGCGGCGGACGGGCTCATCACGCTGGTGGGCATCAGCATCGTGGCGCTCATCTTCGTGCTCTTCCTGCGCAAGAAGCCCGCCGCGGCGGCCGCCACGGTGTGAGCGCCAGGGTCTCCTCGTCCGTCGAGGTCGTCCCCTATCGGCCGGAGTTGCGCGAGCACTTCGAGCGGCTCAACCGGCAGTGGATTGAGAAGGACTTCCGCATCGAAGGCTCGGACGAGGCCTCGTTCGCGGACCCGCACGGGATGTTCGTGGCGCCGGGGGGCGAGGTGTTCTTCGCGCTCGTGGACGGGCAGGTGCTGGGCACGTGCGCGCTCGGACGCGAGGACGCGGAGACGTTCGAGCTGTGCAAGATGGCGGTGGCCCCGGAGGCGCGGGGCCGCGACCTGGGCGACGCGCTGATGCGGGCCGCGCTGGCCACGGCCCGGCAGCGAGGCGCGAAGCGGATGGTCCTGGTGACGAACAGCGCGCTCGGGCCAGCGCTGGGCCTCTACCGCAAGCACGGCTTCGTCACGACGCGGACGGGCCCGGAGATAGCGCGGGAGACGGGCTATTCGCGCGCGGACGTGGAGATGGCCGTCGAACTCTGAAGGCGGTCAGCCGCCCCGTGACCGCCGCCTGGCTGGAGCAGCCCTCGTCGGCCACAGTCTTCCAAACCGGTCCGACAGTCGGACAAACATCCCGCAGCCAGGGTGGTTCGGCGGCCCAGGAATGGCGTTCCAAACCGGTCCGACTGTCGGACCGGTTCCCGCCTCACCCAGGGAGCAGATGCCCTCCCGGCCACGATCCTTCAAACCTGTCCGACTGTCGGACAGCCTCCGCGGCCCAGAAGAATCGGAGGGCCCAGGCACGGCGTGCAAAACCTGTCCGACGGTCGGACAGGTTTCGGCGATCCGGCTGGCGTGGACGCTCCCAGCTGCGGCCCTCCAAGCCTGTCCGACTGTCGGACCGGTCTTGTCGCCCCGAGGAAGCACAGGTCCCTGGCGGCGGGCGCTCCAACCTGTCCGACTTGCGGACAGGCTCTGCGGCTCCGGGTGCGAAAGTGCTCCCTGCGACGGTCACCCCAACATGTCCGACCGTCGGACCGGATGCGCTGCATCGTGTATGCGGAGCCCCTGGCCGAGGTTGCCCAACCTGTCCGACTGTCGGACCGGAGATGCGCTGCACCGTGTATGCGGAGCCCCCACGGCTGCGGTTGCCCAACCTGTCCAACCGTCGGACCGGAGCCGCGGCACCGTGTACGCGGAGCCCCCACGGCTGCGGTTGCCCAACCTGTCCGACTGCCGGACCGGATGCGCGGCACCGTGTATGCGGAGCCCCCACGGCTGCGGTTGCCCAACCTGTCCGACTGCCGGACCGGATCCGCGGCACCGTGTACGCGGAGCCCACCTGGCCGCGGTTGCCCAACCTGTCCGAATTGCGGACCGGTCTCGCAGCACCGTGTGCGCGGAGCCCACCCGGCCGCGGCTGCCAGAACCTGTCCGACTGTCGGACCGACTCTCCTGCGCCGGGTGCGCGGAGGCCCATGCGCCAATTGCCACAACCTGTCCGACTGTCGGACCGACTCTCCTGCGCCGGGTGCGCGGAGGCCTATGCGCCAATTGCCACAACCTGTCCGACTGTCGGACCGACTCTGCTGCGCCGGGTGCGCGGAGGAACCTGCCGGTTGCCGCAACCTGTCCGACTGTCGGACCGACTCTGCTGCGCCGGGTGCGCGGCCCCCCCGACCGCGGTTGCCGGAACCTGTCTGGCTGTCGGACAGGTTCTGCGGCTCCGGGGGCGACGGGGCGCCCTGCTGCGGTTGCCCAACCTGTCCGACGACCGGACCGGCTCCGCGGCTCGGTGTGCGCGAAGCCCCCTGGGTGGCAGTTGCCCCAAACGGTCCGACTGTCGGACCGTTCTCGCTTCTCCTGGTGCGTGGAGGCTCCCTACGGCCGTTGCCCGAGCCGGCCCGACTGTCCGACAGGTTCGGACGATGCGCGGCCAGCAGGAGGTCCCGGCAGGGCTTCGTACCTTCTCAGCCGTGGAACCAGCGCGCACGTCCGAGGGCGTAGCCCTCCATTGGGGGACGGGCGCGCTCTGCCTGATACCTGACGGCATGAAAAAGCGCCGCGTCCCTGTTGGGGCGCGGCGCCGGGGTGTGGGACTTCGGGCTTGTGACTACTTCGTGTGCACCGTCACGTCGGCGGAGAGGCCGGCGCGCAGGGCCAGGCCCTCCGGCGGGTGCACCCAGCTGATGCGCACGGGCACGCGCTGCACCACCTTCACGAAGTTGCCGGACGCGTTGTCGGGCGGCAGCAGGGAGAAGCGGGCGCCGGTACCGCCGGACAGGCTCTCCACCCGGCCCTCCAGCTTCTCACCGGAGAAGGCATCCAGCTCCACCTCCACGCGCTGGCCGGGCTTCATGTGGCCCACCTGCGTCTCCTTGAAGTTCGCCACCACGTAGGTCGTCGTGGGTACCAGCTCCGCCACGGACTGGCCGGGGGAGAGCAGCTGGCCCACGTGCACGGACAGCTTGGACACCTGGCCATCCGCCGGAGCGACGATGCGCGTGTCCTCCAGTTGCAGCTTCGCCTGGTCGAGCGCGGCCTCCGCGCCCTTCACCCGAGCGTGCGCCAGTGACGCACTGGCCTGGGCAGCGGCGATCTTCTCGTCGATGGGCGCGCTCACGTCGAGCTGCCCCTTCGCCTCCGCCACCTTGCTCTCCGCCGTGCGCCGGCCTTCCTCCGCCACGGCGAGCTGCGCACGAGCACCCGCGAGCGCGGCCTGCGCCGTGTCATTGGCCGTCTGTGCGTCATCCAGCGCGCTCTGCGCCACCACGTTCTGCTGACGCAGGCTCTGGGCGCGCTCCAGGTCCAGCGTCGCCTTGCGCGCCTGGGCCTCGGCGCGCGTCAGGGCCGCACGGGCCGCCGCCACCTGTGCTTCGGCGCTGCTCACCGCGGACGTGCTCGTGGACACGAGCGCCTTCGCGCTGGACAAGCCACCCTTCGCGCCGGCCGCCGCCACCGTGGCCTGTGCGTCCGCAGCGACCGCCTGGGCGCGCGCGGACTCAAGCTCCGCTTCCGCCTGCTTCACGCGCGCCTCGTATGGACGCGGGTCGATCTGGAGGAGCACGTCGCCCTGGTGCACGGTGGCGTTGTCCACCACCGCCACCTTCACCACCGGGCCGGACACGCGCGCGGCCAGGGGCACCACGTCCGCCTCCACCTGCGCGTCGTCGGTGGACTCCTGACCAGCCGTGAGGACCTTGAAGCCGCCTATGCCCAGCACGAGGGCGGCCACGATGACGCCGAGGATGAGGAAGCCCCGCTTGCCGCGCTTCGCCTGCGCCGCGGCGGCGGGCGCGGGCGCCGCTTCGGGGACCAATTGGGGAGCAGTCGTTGTCGTTGCCATGCCTTAAATCTCCACGTCGATGTGCGGTTTCTCGTGGGAGCCCCCGACGCTCGGGGGGTCCTTGAGGAAGTAGATGAGCGGCAGCACCACCACGAACATCAGCGCCGCCAATACGAAGAGCTTGTCGAACGCGAGCACCATGGCCTGCCGCGACACGGTGCCCACCATCATCTGGAGGCTGGCCATGCTGGCGCTCGCGGCGTCCAGGCCATGCTGCATGAGCCCCTTCTGGGTCGCGGCCATGCGGCTGGCCACCTCCCACCGCTCCGGGTTCAGGTGCGCCGCGATGGAGGCCTTGGACAGCACGGTGTAGCGCGACAGGAGCGTGGTGAAGATGGCCAGGCCCACGGACCCGCCAATCTGACGCAAGAGGGAGTTGAGGCCCGTCGCGTCCGCCATGCGCTCGCGCGGGATGCTGCCGAGCGCCGTGGCGCTGAGCGGCACGAACATCAGGCTGAACCCCACGCCCTGCAGCGCGATGGCCGCGATGATGTTGCTGGAGCCCGTCGCGAGCGAGAAGTGGCTCATCTCGAACGCGCCGAAGCCCGCGAACACGATGCCCGCGCCCACCAGGATGCGCGCCGGCACCTTGCCGTACAGCCGCCCGACGATGGGCATCATCAACATCATCACCAGCGTGCGCGGCATCAGCGAGAAGCCGGACTGTGTCGCGGTGAAGCCGAGCAACTCCTGCATGAACACCGGCAGCAGGAACATGCTGGCCATGAGCACCGCGAACACCAGCGCGCCCAACAGCGTGCCGGACGCGAACACCGGATCCTTGAACAGCCGCAGGTTCACCGCGGGAGCCTCCGCGGTCAGCTCGCGGATGACGAAGGCGATGAGGCACGTGGCGGAGATGAGCGCGCAGATGACGATGACGGGGGACTCGAACCAGTCATCCGCCTGCCCCTCCTCCAGGAAGTACTGGAGCGTGGCCAGGCCCATGCAGAGCAGCGTGATTCCGGCCCAGTCCATGTGCTTGCGCTGCTTCTCAGCCTCCAGGCGCGCGGTGGCCCGCAGCTGTTCGTCCTCCTGGACGAAGCGGGCCACCATGAAGAAGCCCAGGATGCCCACCGGCACGTTGATGAAGAAGATCCAGGACCAGTGCCAGTTGTCCACGATGTAGCCGCCCAGCGTGGGGCCAATGGCCGGGCCCACCATCACGGCCATGCCGAAGATGGCCATCGCGGTGCCCTGCTCCTTGGGCGGAAACGTCTGCCGGAGGATGGCCTGCTCGGTGGGTTGGAGCGCGCCCGCGCCCAGTCCCTGCAGGAAGCGGAAGAGCACCAGCGTGGGCAGGTTCCACGCGAGGCCGCACAGGAACGAGCCCGCGACGAACAGCACCAGACACGCCAGGTACACGCGCTTCTGGCCGAACATGCGGCCCAGGAAGCCGGTGAGCGGCATCACCATCACCGTGGCGATGACGAAGCCGGTGGTGGCCCAGGTGATCTCCTGCACCGTGGCGCCGACAGCGCCGCGGATCTGCGGCAGCGCGACGTTCACGATGGACGAGTCGATGGCGCCCATCAGCGTGCCGAACGTCACGGAGAGCGTGACGAGCCATTTGTTGACGGGGACCTTGGGCGCCGCTGGCGCCAGGACCTCCGGTGTTGCGACAGCTGTCGCCATGTCAGTCGACCTCGATGCCCTTCAAGAAGACGCGGAGGATCTCCTCCGCCCAGGCGGCCGCCGGAGGGTTCGCGGCGTCGTCCTCGCGCAGGCGGTCCAGGGCGCCGCGCACCATCCCCATCAAGAGAGCCGGATAGAGCGAGCGCCCTTCCGCGCGGACCTCCCCGGCCTGGATGCCCCGGTCGAGGATGACCATCACGCGCCGGTTGAGCTCCGCCAGCATCCGGCTCTTGCGCGCAGGGTCCTCCGGCAACTGCATCAACACCCGCACGAACGCGTCGCGTTCCGCCACGTGGGCGAACACCGCCATCACGAAGGCGCGCAGCTGTTCGCGCGCGGGCCGCTCGGCCACGGGGGCCAGGGCCGCGTCCAGCCGGTCCAGCATCACCTGGCGGCGCTTGGCGCGCAGCGCGTCCAGCAGGGCCGCGCGGTCGGTGAAGTGGTTGTAGAGCGTCCCCACCGACACGCCCGCCTGCTCGGCAATGGACTCCATCTTCGCCGCGTGCAGGCCGTCGCGAGCGAACACCTCCGCGGCCGCCGACAGGATGGCGTCGGCGGTGGCTTCCTTCAGACGTGAGCGCAGCCGTTTGACGGGCGCCTCAGATTTTGAATCCCGATTCATTTCCTGAAGGATGATTTAACCCGCCCCGCGGCGGAGTCAAATCGGCCAGGGGGTTCATGAGGGCAGGCAGGCGAGCGGACGGTGGGTGGTAGGCCCTGGCCCCACATGGAGCTTCCCACGCGCGCGCTTCCGGCGGACGTCCAGAAGAATGCAAGCCCTTGCAAGTCCGGACGGCGCGCGAGGAGCACGGCGTCTAGGATTGCGGCGTTCAATTCCTCTCAGGAGCTGCCCCCATGCCCCGCGGCGTTTCCCGTAACCCCGGTCCGAGTGTTGGTCCCATCCGGACCGAGTCCACGTCCTCCACCCAGCGCCACAATCCATTCGGCACGCGGCCCAGCCGGCGGACGGCCCTCCCGGACCCGATGCCGCAGGGCTTCAAGAGCACGGAGAGCGGCAAGTACAAGCTCAGCGATGACGCCCCCATGAAGGTCCTTGTTCGCGAGGGCAATGGGGTCCAGCGCCCCTCGACGCCGCCGCCCGCGGCCTTCGCGGAGAGGACGGGCAAGCGCTACCAGGACGGCGCAGACACCTTCGAGGAGTACCGCGCGAAGCCCGGGAGCACCACGCGCGACTGCCTGAACACCGCCGAGGAGGTCATGCACCAGAAGCAGCTCAAGCCCTTCGCGGAAGACTACAGCCGGGAGAAGGTCACGCAGGATGCGTTTGGTGGCTCGGCCCAGGCCAACATCAGCACCGCGCAGCAGGCCCGCCAGAAGGCACCGGGGTCCGTCAATGACAACGCCGCGCCGGGCAAGGGCGAGGGCTTCGTCAGCGTGCGGGAGAGGGAGGTGGACGACGGGGCCCGGCACCACGCCGAAGGCGTCTGGGGCACGGACGGCAGGGACCGCCTCACCATGCACGTGTGGTCCGACGGCAGTGCCAAGTCGGAGAAGCGTCAGCACACGCCCGACTTCAAGAAGTACAGCACCGATCCGAACGCCCCCGACACCTTCCACAAGACGTGGAAGGACGCTTTCGGCGGGGACCCGGTCACCACCACCGTCCTCGAGAAGAAGGACTAGGCGCTCCGGCGGCGCCCAGTGCTTGCTGGGAGCCGCCGCTTCCGTCCATCAGGGCGTGAGCATGCCCAGCTTGGGAGCGGGCAGGTCCACGGACAGCTCCTGGGTGAGGCTCTCGGTGGCGTGGAAGCCCTTGCCGCTCACCTCGCCCGCGCGGAACAGGGCCCAGCTCTGGAGGCCGCGCTGGAACGAGCGCGTCATGTGCCACAGCTCCAGGCCGCTGTTGGCGACGAAGAGGTAGAGCGTCCGCTTCGGGTTCCAGGGGTTGGGCAGCGCCATGGCCAGGCCGTCATCCGCGCGGCCGTACGTCGTGCCCTGCCAGCGGAAGAAGCGCCGGCCCAGCTCCACCGGCAGCTTCTTCTCCGCCTGGAGGCGCGCCAGCAGCCCGTTGTCCTCCAGGCCGCCGAAGACGACCAGGTCGCGATCCGCCAGCTCCGCGTCCGTCACCTCGGCGTCCGGCTTGATGGGGGCCAGCCGCTCCGGGGACGCGTCCGCCAGCTGCTCGCGGTAGTTCGTGGCCAGCGTGCGCATGGACTCCACCTGGTGCGCGGAGCCGTACACGAAGAGGAGCTTGTCCCAGTCATCCAGCGTGTTGGCCAGGGTCTGGTAGCGCTCGCGGGCCACGGGGATGTCGTTGCCCACGTTGAACACCACGCGCACCGGCCGGTCCGCGACCTTCACGGTGAAGGTGTCGCTCGCCCCCTTCACCTCCACGCGGTCCAGCACGGCGCCCTTCTCCGTCTGCACCTCCACCAGCGTGGCGAAGCGCCAGGGCGTGCCGGACTGGTCCACCTTCAGCGTCACCTCGTAGCCCTCCTTCGCCTTCTGCGCGCGCGAGGTGAGCCGCGGCGCGGGCAGGCCGCCGCGCTCCACCCACTGCTTCACCAGCGGCCCCACGTCCTGGCCGGCGGCCTCCGACGCGATGCGGATGAAGTCCTGGGTGGTGAGCTTCTTGTTGGCGAACTTCGTGTGCACCGCGTCCATCACCCTGGCGAACTTCGCGTTGCCCAGGATGAGCCGCAGCTGGTGCAGCAGGTACGTGCCCTTGATGCGAGGCACCGCGTACGTGCCGTAGCGGCCGTAGTCCGTGCGCGCGGCGGACGGCACCACATCGCCCTCGCGAGCCGTGACGTACAGGTAGCGAGCGTTGAGCTCCGCGAGCGCGTCGCGCTGGGTGTCGAAGGCCTTGGAGAGGTCATCCCCTTCCGGCAGGTCCTTGAGCTGCGTCCAGTACGCGGCCGAGCCGCTGCCGAACCAGTTGTCCCCATCCGTCGCGGGGAACACGGTGTTGGACCAGAGCTTCTTCTCGTCGAAGCTGAGCGCGTCCTTCACGCGAGCGAAGTCGCGCTTGGGCTTGTCCGCCTTGGGCTCCGGCTTCTGCTTCGCCTTGGCGGCCTTGAGCTGCTCCGCCACGTAGATGGGGCTGAAGGCGGTGTAGCCCAGGGACAGGTGCGGCGTGGCGCCGGGCAGGTCGGGGATCCAGCGGCTGCCCACCATCTTCTCGCGCAGCGTCGTCTTGCCGTAGTGGGCGAGGAACATCAGCTTCTCCGCCATCTCCGACGTGGTGACCTTGCCGTCGCACGCGTGCGGGCGGTTGATGGGGCTGGAGGCCATCATGCGCGTGGCGCTGTCCACGTCGAAGCCGCCCTTGCCGTACTTCGCGTAGGCCTCCTGGAAGGCGATGTCGCGGTTCCAGGTGTTGAAGGCCAGGTCCAACGGGGCGTTGTTCGCGTTGGCAAGGGACTCCTTGCGGACCTCCGGGTCGCGGTTGTTGTTGTTGGCCCAGATGAAGTCCTTGAGGTTTCCAGGCGTGTCCGCGGCCTTGCCCTTGCTGCCCGTGCGCCACAGGCGCGTCTTCGCCGTACCCAACAGCAGGCACGCGCCCTCATCCGTCTTGGTGTCCGCGAGCGTCCAGTCGTTGGTGTAGAGGCCGTTGTTGCGGTCCTTGAGGATGCGCTCCACATCGTCGATGGAGTTCGCGTACTGCACGGCCTTGCGGATGCGGTTGCTCTGCGGGGTGCCGTCGATGTTGAAGGGCGTCTGGCCCACGGTCGTCTCACCGATGATGACGCCCGCGTCGTTGAGCATCCAGTCAGAGCCGCTGTGGATGCCGCCCGGGAAGGTCTGCATCACGAAGCGGTGGCCCTTGGTGGGCTGCACGTCCAGCACCACGTCCCAGTGGACGCCGGTGTAGCCGTTCCACATGAAGATCTGGCCCATGACGACGCGGCCGTCCTTCGTCGCGGACTTGGTCGCCACGAACGAAGAGCAGTGGTCACCCTCCCCCGCGCGGCCGTTCTCGTCCTCGCCCTTGAGGAAGGTGCGGCCGGAGAGCGGGGACGCGGTGACGCGGTTGGCCTCGTCCAGTTGGCCCAGGTCCACGGCGGAGTTGAGGGCGACGACGTCCAGCACGTCCAGGTCGCGCTCCTTGCCATCCGGGCCCTTGAACTTCGCGCCGCCCACGTTGGCGCCGTCGGCGATGCCCTTCATCTCCTCCAGGTACTCGGGCTCGAAGCGGCGCAGGAACAGCGAGTCCGCGAGCAGGCGCACCTGCGCCCAGCCCTTCGCGGCGTCCGCCTTGTCCTTCTGGATGCCGAGCTTCTCGATGTAGCGGACGATCTCCTGCGACACGAGCTCGCCGTACTGGCGGCCGCGCTCGTAGGGCTCGCCCTCGATGTGGACGTACACCCAGCCACCGTCGTCGTAGCGGAAGCCCTTGCCGGCCCAGCGCACGCTCTCCATGGGGACGTACGCGGTGATGTCGTCCACCTCCTCCAGCTTCACGTCATCGAACCACGCGGTGCCGGTGGCCTTGCCGTTGTGGCCCAGGTGCGCGCGCACGCGGTCCGTGGACTGGGTGGCGAAGAACAGCACCTGCACGCGGCCGCTCTGGTCCGCGCCCTGCGGCGGCGAGCAGTTGGTGAAGGGGAAGCTCTGCATGGACAGACACGCGCCCAGCGCCGTGGGGTAGCGGGCCTGCGCGTCCGCCTGCACGCCCTGGGTGCGCACCCAGGCGGAGAGCCGGTAGAGGCGGCCCACCTGGAGCCTCACGGGCTCGGACTGGACGGTGGTCTCCGCGCCGCCCTGGGGGCTTTCGATGACGAGGCTGCGGCTGCCCTCGGACTTCGCGTCGGTGCGAGCGGAGACCTTGCCCTGACCGGAGGCGGTCCAGCCCTGGGGGAGGTTGTTGGCGACGGACTCGAAGCCGGCGTTGGGGACGGCGATGGACGCGGGGGCCGCCCATGCGGAGGCCGAGGCGCAGACGGCCAGCGCAGGCCAGAGCAGACGGGAGCGTTTCCACATCAGACGCAGGTGGGGCATGGCTTGCTCATGGAAGGAGGAATGGGTGCGGCATCCTGTCACGTCATACGCGGACGTGCTGGCATGCATTGCGCGCACAGACGGCAGGCGGTTCACTCCCAGCGAGACTGGAGCACGTCACGCCATGACGCCCTGTTCCATGCCCGTGCCGAATTCGACCGCAAGGCGCGGAGTGCTGGCCTGAAAATGGGGGGTTAGGTTTTCGCTCGTGGTCATGAGGACCGCGCTCGAAGGGAGGCAGCGAATGGCGACGAAGACGGAGGCCCTCGCGGCGGCGACGATGGGCGACCCGCGCTGGGCGGCGGTCGTCGCTCGGGATGCGGCGGCGGATGGGCGCTTCTTCTATTCCGTGAGGACGACGGGCGTGTACTGCCGTCCGTCATGCGGAGCCCGGACGCCGCGGCCGGAGAACGTGGGGTTCCACGTAACGATGCAGGCGGCGGAGCAGGCGGGATTCCGAGCATGCAAGCGGTGCAAGCCGGGGGAGCCCTCCCTCGCCGTGAAGCACGCGGACCGGGTGGCCGAGCTGTGCCGCTTCATCCAGGCCGCCGAGGCCCCGCCGAGCCTGGAGGAGCTGGCCGAGCGCGCGGGCCTGTCGCCGTATCACCTGCACCGCGTATTCAAGGCGGTGACGGGCCTGACGCCCAAGGGCTACGCGGCGGCGCAGCGGGCGGAGCGGATCCGCACGGGGCTGACGAAGCGCCGCTCCGTCACCGAGGCCATCTACGACGCCGGGTTCAATTCGAGTGGCCGCTTCTACGAAACCTCCAGCCAGGTCCTGGGCATGACACCAACGAACTTCCGCGCCGGGGGCGCGAACACGGAGATCCGCTTCGCCATCGCGGAGTGCTCGCTGGGTCCCATCCTGGTGGCCGCGAGCAACAGGGGCGTGTGCGCCATCCTGATGGGAGATGATCCGGACGCGCTGGCGAAGGACCTCCAGGACCGCTTCCCGCAGGCGACGCTGGTGGGCGGGGACGCGACGTTCGAGCAGCTTGTGGCGAAGGTCGTGGGCTTCGTGGAGGCGCCGCGCGTGGGCTTGGACCTGCCGCTAGACGTGCGAGGCACGGCGTTCCAGCAGCGCGTGTGGCAGGCGCTGAGGGAAATCCCGGCCGGGAAGACGGCGAGCTACACGGACATCGCGGAGCGGATTGGTGCACCGAAGTCGGTGCGGGCCGTGGCGCAGGCATGCGGCGCGAACGCGCTGGCGGTGGTGATTCCGTGCCACCGGGTGGTGCGCAACGACGGCGCGCTGTCTGGCTATCGCTGGGGCGTTGAGCGCAAGCGCGCGCTGCTGGAGCGCGAGGCGCAGCGGTGAGGAGACGGGTCCGCGCGGTGGATTGGGAAGCAACGGGCCGGGACCTGGATGCCCGTGGGTGCGCGGTCCTGGAGCGCCTGCTCACGCCCGATGAGTGCGAGGCATTGGCGCTGCTCTACGACATGGAGGATGCCTTCCGCAGCCGCGTGGTGATGGCGCGGCACGGATTTGGCCGGGGTGAATACAAATACTTCGACCATCCGCTGCCGGAGGTCGTGACGGAGCTGCGCACGGCGCTGTACCCATACCTCGCGCCCATCGCGAACCGCTGGAACACGGCGATGGGAATCGACGTGCGGTATCCGGACGCGCACGCGGACTTCCTCGCGCGTTGCCATGAGGCCGGACAGGTGCGGCCCACGCCGCTGCTCCTGCGCTACGGCGCGGACGACTACAACTGCCTGCACCAGGACCTGTACGGTGAGCACGTCTTCCCACTCCAGGTGGCCATCCTCCTCTCCGAACCCGGACGGGACTTCACGGGCGGCGAGTTCGTGCTGACGGAGCAGCGTCCCCGGATGCAGTCACGGGCGGAGGTCGTCCCCCTGCGTCAGGGAGACGCGGTCGTCTTCGCGGTGCATCACCGCCCCGTGCAAGGCACGCGAGGCACGTACCGCGTCAATCTGCGGCATGGCGTCAGCCGTGTGCGCTCCGGCATGAGGCACACGGCGGGCATCATCTTCCATGATGCGGCGTAGCCCGCGGTTCACCACGTCCAGTCCAGGAGTCCAGACGCAAAGACAATAGTGGATTCCCCCGGGCCCAAAACCACCTCAGACGGGGCCAATCCCACCCACACAAAGAGCCCTTGATTTAATCATCTGAGCTTGTCCATCCTGAGAGAATGACAAGACTCAAGCATCTCCTGTCGGCGGCCGTCGCATTGATTTGCATTGCCGTGACTCCGGCCCAGGCGGCGATTGGGGTCACGACGGTCACCGCCCCCGCGACGATTCCCAACCCCAACTCCATCTTCACGGTGACGTACGCCCTGAATGGGAGCAGCACGCTGGCTTCAGCACAGATGCGGTTCTACCTGGCGACCAGCCCGCAGGGGACCTCGAACCGGGTCTTGATGAGCTCGCAGCAGATCCTGCTCGGACGGGCCGGAACAGGGCTCTACCTCCCGCCTGCGGGCACCCAGTCGGCGTCCTTCTCCAGGGCCACGGTCCAGGCGGCTGCGCAGACCGTGCTGGATCAGGCCGCGGCCGCGTGCGCTCCGCAACTCTATTACATCCAGGTCGAGGCGGACCTTTCGTCCCGGTGGGGCGACGACACGCTGATTGGCACCACCAAGCTCCCGGACTTCTACTTCACGGCCGGGACGCTGACGCCCTCGACCATCACGCCGGGTGGCACCGTCACCTTCACGGCGGACCTCTTTACCGCCTGCCCCGTGAATGCCCCGTCCACGATCGGGGTCTTCCTGGCGGACGCCAACTTCAACCTGCTCAGCTACATCGGTGGGATTTCCGTGGGCACGGGCGCGGGGACGTTCTCCGTCGCGCCCACGGCCATCACGTTCTCGACGGCCATCGAGCCGGGGACGTACTACCTGGTCCTCGTGGCGGACGTGGATGGGGTCATCGCGGAGAGCAACGAGAACAACAACCAGGGTGCCTTCACCTTGCAGGTCGTCGCGAGTCAGCCGTTGACGGTGCGGGACTCGGCCAGCGCGCTGGAGTCCGACCTGCCCGGTCCGGTCCGCGCGGACATCGAACAGTACGCCCCGACGATTGGGTTCGTGGACGGCTACGCTTCGTTGTCGCGCTGATGAAGCGCTCGCCCTCCTGCCATGCGCAGGGCTTCGTCCTCGGGCGTTCCATCCTGGAACCGCTCACCGCTCGTCCCAAGAACGACCGATCATGGCGTCGACTCGAAATTGGAGCTGTGCGCCATCGGCCCCCGACAAAGCGGCATCGGGCTCGAAGTACCGGCTGGCCATGCGAATGAGAAAGTGAAAATTCTGCGGAGACGCCCTGTCGACGGCGCACCCTACGAACCTGTCCGACTGTCGGACAGGTTTGGAGGAGCGCGGCCGGAGGCCCCCGTTCCCTCCGGTCCGCGAAAACCTGTCCGACTGTCGGACAGGTTTTGAATGGCCGCCGCCGGAGGGGCTCCGCTCCGTCCATGTAGCTCCAACCTTTCCGACAGCCAGCCAGGTTGGAGCCGTGTCAGCGGGGTGGTGTAGGGATTGGACTCCCGGGAGTTCAGGCGCTCCGGGCGCGCATGCCCTGGGATGACGGGGCGGCTCGCGCGACGAGCTTCCCGGTGACGCCCTTGGGCAGCACCACACCGAAGAAGAAGCCCTCCTCGAAGGGTTCCGTCGAGTCGAGCTGCACCTTCACGCGGGACGCAATCGTCGCGAGCGCCGTCTTCAGGTACGTCATCGCGAAGTCCGCGCCCACGCACGCGCGCGGTCCCCGGCCAAACGGGAAGAAGTAGCCGCTCCCCAGCGGGTCCCGTGCCGTTCCTCCGTCGAGCCAGCGCTCCGGCTTGAACGTGTCCGGGGCCTCCCAGTGCTTCGGGTCGCGGTGCAGGTGCTGGTTCGAGATCATGATCATCGCCCCCGCGGGCAACGTGACCCCGGCCAGCTCCGCATCCTTCGACGGCGTGCGCGTCATCACCCGGACCGCCGGCAGGATGCGCAGCGCCTCATACGCCACCGCCTCCACCCACTTCGCGGCCTCCAGCTTCCCGAACGTCAGCGGCCCATCCGCCACCAGGGAAGCGGCCTCCGCGGCGAGGCGCGAGTCAGCGTCGGGGTACTTGTTGAGCTGGTGGAACGCTCCCACCAACGTCACGCTGGAGGAGAACGCCCCGCCGAAATAGGTGCCCCCGAGCATGTGCGCCAACACCTGATCATCAATGCCCGGCGTCTCCCGCAGGTAGCGGGACATGACGTCCACGGCATGCGGGTCCTGCCGCTTGCGAGCCTCGCGGATCCGGTCCACGAAGTGCCCGTAGAAGCGCGCCTTCACCGCCTCGAAGTCCTTGGGTGGCTTCACGAACTTCAGCGGCAGCTTCGACTGGATGCGCGCGTCCGCCGCCCTCGCGAGCAGCATGAAGTCCTCGAACACCTGCTCCGGCAGCTTCTCCCCCACTGAAGCCACCGAGAACGCGTCGAACGTCAGCCGGCGCAGCGCCGGCGTGAAGTCGATGTCCCCCTGCTTCAGCAGCGCATCCACGGACTCGGAGATGGCTGCCTGCATGGGGCCCACCTGCTCCGCCAGCCACTCCGAGGCCCAGGGCTGCGCGCCGGGCTCCAGCGCGCGCTTCTGGACCCAGTCCCCGCGCAGCTCCGCCGTGAAGGCCGTGTCGTCCGTCGTGGACGGGCGGATCTGCTCGCTGATGTTCCCCTTCTCGAACTCCATCCGGCGCGGGGACTCGTAGACCTCCGCGATGAGCGCCGGATCGTTGAGCACCAGCCCGGGATTGGGCCCCATCCAGATGAGCGTGACGCCGCCGTACTCGCGGCCATAGCGGGCGCAGACGTCCCAGGGAGAAGCCCCCAGGAAGTCCCCGGCGGTGCCGAGGATCCCCGGCGGGGGACCGGGCAGCGACGCGAACGGCTTACGCTTCGCGCCGAAGAACAGGTTGAAGAGGCCACGAGAGAGGGCGTTGGGCACGGGCGGTGTCTCCTGACGGCGCTAGACGGTGATGCCGCAGGGGATGCGGTCGGCCTGCAGGACGGTGTAGGGCACCGCGACCTTCGCGTTGCGTGCCTTCACGGCCTCGCACTGCGCGCGCAGGCGGGAGTGGAAGCGGTCGCGGATGGCGATGAGCTCCGGCTCCTGGAAGTAGTCCTCGCGCCAGCCTCCCTCGTGGAGCAGGTACTCCTCGTCGTCCCCGAAGCTGGACAGCGCGCGGCCCACCGCCACCTGCCAGAGCATCTGCGTCTTGGAGGGAATCATCGCTTCGATGTCCTTCTCCCCCAGGGCACCCTTTTGCCGCGGCGGAGGCTGGCGCATGCACAGCGGCGCGTTGGGCACGAAGGCGTAGTGCTCGTACTGGAGATAGTTCACCGCCGCGTGCTGGACGCTCACCGTGAAGAGCACCGTGGTGAGGATGTCCGCGAGGTCGGACACGCGCTTCAGCTCCGCGCACGGGAGCTTGTCCACGGGCAGGCCGTGCTCGGTGAGGTCCTTCCACCAGCGCTGCATGTCGGCGTCGCGCACCAGGTCCTCGTCGGACTTGTAGAAGGCCCCCAGCACCCCTCCGACGTACTCCTCGAGCGCGTCCCACAGGAGCAGCGCGTCGTCACGGTACGGGTAGTGCGGGAGCACCGCCGGGTCGAGCACGCCGCGCCGCTCGATGTCCGGGCGCGGCTTGTTGTCCGCGAGCTTCCAGGCCTTGTACCCCTTCCTGCCCAGGAACAGGTGGCCCTGGTCGGGGCCGCCCGTGGCGATGAGGTCGTCGAACACGCCGCCCTCCGCGAGCAGGCCCTTTCGCGCGCCCTCATTGATGGCGAGCGTGTAGCGGAAGTGGCGGCGCAGCAGCTTGTAGACCGGGTGCGGGTCCGGGAGGTTGCGCATCGTCGCCATGACGAACGGCTCCGCCACGAAGTGGGTGCGCAGCGCGTGGCCCACCATCTGGTGCGCGTTGCCCTCGCTGCACCGCAGGTAGATCTTCGCGGCCAGCCAGTCGTGCGGACTGTCATTGGGCGTGAACACCGGGTCCTGCTCCGGGTCACGACCGAGCTGGATGGCGATGGGCCGCAGCTGCTGCGTGTCATCCAGATACAGCAGGCACCGGGACGCGGGCGCCCAGCGGCGCTCCTCGACGCCCGCCTTGTCCGTCTTCTTGAACATGGGCACGTCGCCCAGGATCTCGAAGTCGAGGAGGAACACACGCTTTTCCTCCAGCGCCTGCTGGAGCGTCACGCCCGGCGACAGCTGCCCCTTCAGCGCGTCATCCGTCACGGGCATGCCCTCCGGCAGCGCGATGATGGACTGGATGTGGACGGGGCTGATGCCCTGGACGGCCTGGCGGGCGAACTCGAAGTCATCCTGCCAGCGGCGGGCGATGCTGGGCAGCTCGATGCCCTTGAAGAAGTCGAAGATGTCGACGAGGCCGTGCCACGCCTTGCTCAGCACAGGCATGTGCAGCTTGATGGCCGCCAGCGTCTTCGCGATGACGACCTCGTAGCTGCCGTCCACCAGCCCCCGGTAGAGCTCGTCCTTGGGGAGCGGACGCGAGGGCGTGACGTCGAGCGCACCGGGCAGGCCGGCGGTCGCCTCCGCGGGACGCCACGGGTACATGCGCTGCCGGGCCTGGAGCAGCTCGCTCCGGGCGGCCCGCTCCCGCTCGTGCTGGACGTGCTGGGGCAGCCGGGCGGTGCCCTCCAGGACGTCCGCGGTCGTCCTGGCCAGCACCCACCGATAATAGGGGAAGAACCAGTACTTCCCCGGCGAGGTGACCGTCACCGAGTCCAACAGCCAGTCGCCGCCAATCCCGCCGCCCGCATTGGAGAAGCGCAGCAACAGCAGGTCTCCCAGGTCCTGGGCCTTGACGACATAGGCATCCACCGCTCCGGCCTCGAAGTCGTTGTGGAAGCGCTTGTCCAACAGCTGCGGCTGACTCTCACCCTGGGTGCCCACCAGCACCACGGAGATGGCCGCGTTCGTTCCGGCGCCGAGCTTCGAGCTCGTGCGAATCGTCAGCGTGTAATCGACAGTCATGGATTTCCCCACTAGCACGTCAAATCCAGGGTACGCCGCTGAAAGACGCAGCGGACCCGCCATGGCTCGCGAGGCACAGGTGCTCCGAGGGCACTTGCCGTGGATCCAATAGTGGGTCGCCCCGGAGGGCGAGCGCGCTGCGATGGGTTGGACAGGGGGCGCTCGGTCGAGAGGGCGTGGTACCTTCCGCCGCGATGAAGCGCGCCCAGCGACGTTCCGCGTGGATGGATGGCTCCGGCAAGACCTCTCTCAGGTCGACGTTGACCACGACTGGGATTGAGGCCCGGCGCTGATGCGGACCGCGTGGCGCCGGCTGTTGACCTCGCTGGGTTTCTCTTCAAAGGCCGGGGAACCGCCGCTCCTGGAGGCAGAGGAGCTGGCCCGGTGGTACGCGGGGCTGGGATTGAAGGAGCGGCTGGCGGTCAGCCGCAACCTGGTCAAGCAGGTGCGTGCGCCCCGAGCGCTCCGGGATGCGTCGGCGCTCCCCGCGGTCGTCACGGGCAGGCTGATGTTCGAGCACGACGGGCCCCAGGGGCCCATCCCCTTGCATCACATCAAGGTCGAGCTGTGGGACCGCGACTTCGGGACGCCGGACGACTTCCTGGGCGAGGGCTTCACGGCCGCGGATGGTTCGTTCGCGATCCGCTACGACCCGGCGGACGCGGGCGAAGGAGACCTGCCGGACCTGGAGCTGCGCTTCTTCGAGCCGCAGCACACGTTCCGCCAGGATGGCCGGGTGGTGGAGACCTGGAGGCGCATCGGCTCGGAGCGCGGGCCGGATGACCACGCGGGCCTGGAGTACGACTTCGGGACGCTGCGGCTGCCCTACTGGGAATACGACCCGTCGACGCCGCTGGCGCGGTTGCTGGTGGTGGAGGAAGGCACGCCGCCCACGGCCTATGCGCCCGGCCGGGCGCTGGCGATGCTCAAGGCCGTCGCGCCCATCGAGCTGGTGAAGCGCCAGCACCAGCTCCAGATCCGGATGGGACAGGCGCCGAGCCTCGCGAAGATCCAGGCGGACTACCCGGAGACGATGACGGTCCGGATGGAGCGCGAGTCCCCGGGCTCCTCGCGGAGCGACGCGTGGTTCGGAGAGCGCCTGCTCAACGGGATGTTCTCCAGCATCCTGGACCGGGACCCGGAGGTGCCCGGGGATGCCCACGCCTTCCGGCTGTACCTGCCGTGGAATGCCTATGAGCAGGACGGCGTGCATTGCCTGCCGGACGTGGACCTGCGGCTGCGGTTGGTGGACGGGAAGCTGATGCCCCAGCGGATCATCCTGGGGATGCGCGAGCCCGGTGCGACGGCGCCGGGCTCACCGGTGACACGCCGGACGTACACGCCAGCGGATGGCGCGGCCTGGGAGGCGGCGAAGCGGATGGCGCGGGTGAGCGCGACGCTGGACGTGGAGCTGGGCAATCACCTGGGGCAGTGCCACTTCAACGTGGAGCAGTACGCCATCGCCGCGCACCGCAACCTGCGGCGCAATCCCTTGCGCTGGCTGCTCATGCCGCACCTGCGCGAGGTGGTGTTGATCAACCACGCCGCCAACGGGTTCCTGGTGGGGCCCACGGGGTACATCACGCGGGCCAGCGCGCTGACGGAGGCGGGGATCCGCCAGCGGCTGGAGCACCTGATGGGCAGCTATGACTGGAAGGGCTTCGCGCCCGCGGCGCCGGTCTGCGAGGGGCACCGGTATGCGCACGCGGGCCAGCTGTTCTGGAAGCTGCTCGGGGAGCACGTCGACGCGTTCTTCGCGGAGCACGGCGCGGCGGTGGAGGCGCAATGGCAGGAGGTGCGCCGGTTCTCGGACGACCTGGTGGCGCACTCGGCGCCCGCGTTCGTGTGCCGCTATCTGAGGGCGAAGGTGCCGGGCAAGGACGCGCCGTGGTTCGTGCGCTCGGAGCGCATGGACCTGGACGCGAAGGTCACGGAGCCCGGTGCCAGGGCGGTGAGCGCGGTGACGCGGACGGATACGCCCCAGCCCGGCGAGGTGGAGGCGCTGAAGCACCTCTGCCGCTACGTCATCTTCTTCGCGACGTTCCGGCACGCCTGGGCGAACAACCTCCAGTGGGAGGACGCGGGGGAGGTCCTGTACTCGTGTCTGGGATTGCGTTGGGGCAGGGGCGGCGCGCTGTCCACGGAGGAGGACCTGGACGTCGCGCCAACCCCTGACGCGGCGACGGAGATGCTGTGGATCTCCTGGATGCTGTCCAAGACGAACTACGGCTTCATCCTGTCCAACGAAGAGGAGGACGTGCATCCCCGGCTGCTGGAGCTGCTCCGGGCCCATGCCGCGGACTTCGCGGCCCTGGGCCTGGATGTCCGGACGGTCAGCTCCCGCATCAACATCTGAAGCGGCATCAGTACGTCCAGGGGAACCGCTTGAAGTCGCGCTTGCGCTTCTGCACGAACGCGTCGCGGCCTTCCTGGGCCTCCTCCGTGCCGTACCCCAGACGCGTGGCCTCGCCCGCGAAGAGCTGCTGGCCCACGAGCCCGTCGTCCGGGAGATTGAAGGCGTACTTCAGCATCTTGATGGCCGTGGGGCTCTTGGTGTTGATCTCCGCCGCCCACTCCAGCGCGACCTTCTCCAGGTCCTTGTGCGGCACGACCTTGTTGATGGCGTTCATCTGGAACGCCTCTTCCGCCGTGTAGGCCTGGCCCAGGAAGAAGATCTCCCGCGCCCGCTTCTGCCCCACCTGCCGCGCCAGCAGCGCGCTGCCGTAGCCCGCGTCGTAGCTGGCCACGTCCGCGTCCGTCTGCTTGAACATCCCGTGTTCCTTGCTCGCGATGGTCATGTCGCAGACCACGTGCAGGCTGTGCCCGCCGCCCGCCGTCCAGCCCGGCACCACCGCGATCACGACCTTCGGCAGGAAGCGGATCTGCCGCTGGACCTCCAGGATGTGCAGCCGTCCCAGACGCGCCGGGTCCGCCGCGTCCTCGCCGGGCTCGTACTTGTAGCCGTCCTTGCCGCGGATGCGCTGGTCGCCGCCCGAGCAGAACGCCCAGCCGCCGTCCTTCGGGGAAGGGCCATTGCCGGTGAGCAGCACCACGCCCACGTCCGTCATGAAGCGCGTGGCCTCCAGCGCCCGGGCCAGCTCGTCCACCGTCTTCGGACGGAACGCGTTGCGCACCTCCGGGCGATTGAACGCGATGCGCACCGTGCCCTGGTCCACCGCGCGGTGGAACGTGATGTCCTTGAACTTGTGGCCTTCCACCGGCTGCCAGCGGGACGCGTCGAAGAGGTCCGAAACCATGCGCTGTCTGCTCCGAATCTGGGGAGAGTGAACGGCCCGGAACCCTAGCGGTTTCCGCTCGGGGACGCCCGCGCTACCGTGCGCGCCATGCCCACGAGCCTGCTCGTCATCCATGTCCACGTGCACGTGCTGCCCCAGCACGTCGATGCCTTCCTCCAGGCCACCCTCGCCAATGCCCGCGAGAGCGTGAAGGAGCCCGGCATCGCCCGCTTCGATGTCTGCCAGGACAACGAAGACCCCACCCGCTTCGTCCTCGTGGAGGCCTACCGCACGCCGGACGCTCCCGCCGCGCACAAGGAGACCGCCCACTACCTCACGTGGCGTGACACCGTCACCCCCATGATGGCCGAGCCCCGCGTCCCCCGCCGCTACACCAACCGCTTCCCCGACGACGCGGGCTGGTGACATGCCCGCCCCCTCCTTCGAGTTCGCCACCGCCACCCGCGTCCTCTTCGGCCCGGGCCGCCTCCAGGAGGTCCCCGACCTCGTGCGCGGACTTGGAGGCCGGAAGGTCCTGCTCGTCACCGGCACCAACCCCGCTCGCGCCGAACCCGTCCGAGCCGGGCTCGAACGGCTGGGCATCCCGTCCGCCGCATTCCGCGTCCCGGGCGAGCCCACCGTCGACCTCGCGCGCGAAGGCACCGCCGCCGCCGTGGAGGCCGGCTGTGACGCGGTCGTCGCCATCGGCGGAGGCAGCGCGCTCGACGCGGGCAAGGCCATCGCCGCGCTCGCCGCAAACGGGGGCGACCCGCTGGACTACCTGGAGGTCATCGGCCGGGGCCAGGCCCTGACGAAGCCGTCGCTGCCGTTCGTGGCCGTGCCCACCACGGCGGGCACCGGCTCGGAGGTGACGCGCAACGCGGTGCTGGGCTCGAAGGAGGCCGGCGTGAAGGCCAGCCTGCGCAGCCCGATGATGCTCCCCCGCGTGGCCCTGGTGGATCCGGACCTGCTGGAGCATGCGCCCGCGGAGGTGCTCGCGGCGGGCGGCCTGGACGCGCTGTCGCAGCTCATCGAACCGTTCCTGTCCATCCGCGCCCAGCCGCTCACGGACGCGCTCGCACGTGAAGGCATGCAGCGCTCGGCCCGCTCGCTGCGCAAGGCCGTGCTGCACGGCCCCGGCCCGGCGGAGCGCGAGGACCTGGCCATCGCCAGCCTCTTCGGCGGCCTGTGCCTGGCCAACTCAGGCCTGGGCGCGGTGCATGGCTTCGCGGCGCCTTTGGGCGGCATGCTCGGTGCGGCCCATGGAGCGCTGTGCGCCGCGCTGCTCGGGGCCACGCTGGAGGTGAACCTGGAGGCGCTGCGCTCCCGCGCTCCGGACCACCCCGCCCTGCCCCGCTTCCAGGAGCTGGCCGCGCTGCTCACCGGCCAATCCGACGCCCGCGCCGAGGACGGCATCGCCTGGGTGAAGGACCTGGTCCACGCCGTGCATATCCGGGGCCTGCGCGCCATGGGCCTCACCGACGCGGCCGTGCCCGGACTCGTCGTCAAGGCGCGCGCGGCCAGCAGCATGAAGGGCAATCCGCTGCCGCTCACGGACGCGGAGTTGACGGCGCTCGTCGAACGTTCGATGTGAGGAGCCAGCCATGAAACCCGCCGCCCTCGTCCCCGTGGTGCTCGAACGCCTGCGCGAGAAGTATCCCGACGCGAAGTACGAGCTGAACTGGAACACCCCCTATCAATTGCTGGTGGCCACCATCCTCGCCGCCCAGTGCACGGACGAGCGCGTCAACCGCGTCACCGCCGAGCTGTGGAAGAAGTACGACGGTCCGCGGGCAATCGCGGACGCGGACACCGTGGAGTTGGAGGAAGACCTCAAGCCCACCGGCTTCTTCAAGCAGAAGACCAAGACGGTGCAGGCCATGAGCCGCGCGCTGCTGGACGCCCACCAGGGCGAGGTGCCCGACCGCATGGAGGACCTGGTGGAGCTGCCCGGCGTGGCGCGCAAGACGGCCAACGTCGTGCTCAACACCGCGTTCCAGCAGGCCTCCGGCATCATCGTGGACACGCACGTGGCCCGCGTCAGCCAGCGCCTGGGCCTGACGAAGCAGGAGAAGCCCGAGGCCATCGAGACGGACCTGATGAAGTGGGTGCCCAGGGACGACTGGACCTTCTTCGGCCCCGCCGTGGTGCTGCATGGCCGCTACACCTGCGTGGCCAAGAAGCCCAAGTGCCCGGAGTGCGTCTTCAACGACGTGTGCCCGAAGCTGGGCGTGACCTGAGCCGTCACATGTGCGCGAGCACCACCAGCGTCAGCACCCAGTCCAGCCCGGCTTCGAGGAAGTAGTAGGTGGAGCCGTCCAGCGAGGTGCCAAACCCGGTGCCCAGGTGGCCGATGGGGCCCGCGAAGAACTTCATGCCCACCTCGGCGCCCAGGTTGATGGGGTTGCGCCGCGAGTTGGCCACGTCCAGGTACGGGCCCACCAGCGCCCGGGTATAGGGCGCGAACCAGCTCGTCACGAAGTGCTGATAGCCCACGGTGGCGTTCAGCGATGCCCGCTTCGGGTCCGCGCTCGCGTTGAGGCCCAGGACCAACCGCCGGGCCTTGAGCCCCATGGGCTGCACGTTCACGTCCAGCGCCAGGCCCATCCCGCCGTCGAACGGGACGCGCCAGCCGAACGCGAACTCCGTCGTCGACTTGTCGATGGACAGCGCCTCGTAGCGGTAGTGCGCCGCGCCCGCGGCATCCCCTCGCGCGTCGTGGAGGTCCGCGAGCGCCAGCGTGGCCTCCTCGGACTCCGCGTCACGGGCCTTGCGCAGGGGCTGCTCCGCGCCGTCCAGGTCGCCCCGCGTCATCCGGTCCTTGCCCTGCTTCAGGCAGGCGGACGTGGAGCCCATGGAGCACGCGAGCCCGAAGGCCCGGTCCGCCTCTTCCGTGCGGTGATCCGCCAGGAGCTCCTGCCCCCACGTCTCGCAGGCCCAGGCACTCCCGCCGTCGCACTTCTCCTGCAGCGTGGGAGCGCGCGTCACCTCGTTCATCGTCGTCACGCACGCCACCGTCAGCAGGCAGGGCACCAGGCACGACGCACGGAGAAGTGACAGCAGGGGACCCCGGAGGGGTGGAGCCGCATCCATGGTCCACATTCAAACACACCGCCGGGCCACGGCGTGTCGGGGCGGTGCGTCTTTCAGTGTCCCGGGGCAGGCGCTTCGCCGTCGTGGGGGGTGCCCTGCGCGTGGTCGGGCTTGTGTTCCTGGGAGGTCGTGTCGCCGGAACCGCCCGCGCCCTCCCGGAAGCCCCTGGCGGCCTCGTGGCCGGACTGGCGGACGCTCTCCGCGGCCCGGCTGGCGCCATGCTGGACGTCCTTGGCGGCCTTGCCTACCTCCTGCCCGGCCTGTCGGGCATTCTCGTTGGCGGCTCGCTGCTGGTGTTCATTGCACCCCGTCATGACGCCCACCGTGCCAATGACCCCCAGCACGACGAGCCCGTTGAAGTGGCGTGTCCACATGGTCGTCTCCCCCGAGGGTCCCGGCCCTCTGAGGTGAAACGTAGGCACGCCTGCTCCCCGACGAAGGCCCGGCTCCCGGCCCGGAAGGGCTTGAGGGCGATGCTCGCCTGTCAGCCCCCGCCTGGACGGGAAAGGAGCGCGTGGGCCCTCCACTTCCGCGCGGACTCCCATGAGTCCCGCAGCCATGACACGTCCGTCCAGGCGGGCTGGGACCGTGAAGCCCGGGTTCGCGAGTGGCACGCGCTTGCCCATCGCACGCGGCCGGAAATACAGCGGCAGGCAGCGGTAGCTGCGCCGGTTTCATTGGGACACCGCCACGGCGCGGCAAGGCGGCCCCCCATCGCGCGTGCTTGACGCGGCCGGGCTGGAGCGCTCGGATGCGCGGCACCTATGCCCACTCCCAAGCTGCTCACCCGCGCGGAAGCCACCGACTATCAGGAAACGTCCCGCAGCGCCGACGTCGTCGCCTTCGTCGACGCCCTGTGTGCCCAGACCCAGCTCGCGAAGCGCGTGGACTTCGGCGAGAGCGGTGAAGGCCAGCCGCTCATGTCGCTCATCCTGAGCGACCGCAAGTGCTTCACGCCGGAGCTGGCGAAGAAGCAGAAGAAGCTCATCGTGATGGTGGAGGCCAACATCCACGCCGGTGAGGTGGAGGGCAAGGAGACCCTCCAGGCGCTCGCGCGCGACCTCACGCTCACGTCCCTGGGCAAGAAGCTGCTGGACCGGCTGTGCATCGTCTTCGTCCCCAACTTCAACCCGGACGGCAATGATCGCATCAGCAAGGGCAACCGCGCGCTGGACCTGAAGAACCTGGAGGGCCAGGTGAACCCGCCCGGCGGCGTGGGCATGCGCTACACGGGCGAGGGCTGGAACCTCAACCGCGACAACATGAAGCAGGAGGCGCCGGAGACGCGCGCCCTGGCGAAGCTGTACCAGACGTGGTGGCCGCACCTCTTCGTGGACTGCCACACCACCGACGGCAGCATCCACGGCTTCGACCTCACCTTCGACATCCCGCACGGCAACGCGGAGCTGCTGCACACCTCGCGCGACGCCAACCGCGCGCTGGCCGAGCGCGTGTCCGCCGCGGTGAAGACGAAGCACGGCTTCGACAGCTTCTGGTACGGCAACTTCCGCAAGGAGGGCGACCCGCGCTCCGGCTGGCACACCTACCCCGCCCTGCCCCGCTTCGGCAGCCACTACCGGGGCCTCCTGGGCCGGCTGGACGTGCTCCTGGAGACGTACAGCTACATCGACTTCCCGCGCCGCTGCGCCGTCATCCGCGCCTGGGTGCTGGAGCTCATCCGCGACGCCGCCCGCTACGCGAAGGAATACCGCCGGGCCACCGAGTTCGAGGAGGCCGCCATCATCGCGCGCGGCAAGAACCCGGACGTCCAGACGCTGGTGGGCATCAACTACGGCGTCGCCCAGCGCACCGCGGACGGCGCGCTCCAGTACGACTACCCGGCCTACGTGAAGGACGGCGACACCGCCACCATCCTCTCCTTCGACGAGGCCTCCATCCAGGAGCGCCGCTACCCCGGCAAGCGCAAGAAGGTCTACAAGACGCCGCACCACCGCACCTTCGTGCCCACGCAGTCGGTGAGCACCCCGGCCGGCTACCTGGTGCCCGCGTCGCTCGCGTCGCGCCTGGACGGCCACGGCATCCGCTACGAGAAGCTGGCCAAGGCGCAGCGCTTCCAGGTGGACAGCTACCGCATCGCGCGCAAGGAGGAGACCTTCAGCCCGGACGTGGCCGCCAACGTGCCGCCCCCGGGTCAGGACGAGGTGCCCTTGAGCCAGAAGCCCAAGCCGGTGCGCTTCGAGACCATCCTCACCGTGGCCCCCGAGCGCTCCGAGCAGGAGTTCCCAGCCGGCACCCTCGTGGTGGGCACGGACCAGCGCACGGGCACGCTCATCACCTACCTGCTGGAGCCGCACTCGGATGACGGCTTCTGCCGCTGGCAGTTCCTGGATGACAGCCTGAAGGTGGGCGAGCTGTACCCCATCCACCGCCTGGTGGAGTCCACGCGCGCGCCCCAGAAGGTGGAGTAGGCGCCCCCTCTTCGGAGCGCCCGCCGCCCCCGGGTTTGTCAGGCCCGGGGGCATTGGCCCTAGACTTGGGGCCGCAGGACCCGCGGAGAGCATGCGGGGGCTCGCGGGAGGCCCCAGATGGCTGGCAGGCAGCAGACGCCCCGAGGCACGCCGCTTCCGGGGCGCACAGGCGTGACGCGCGTGGGGGGACTCGTGGCCCTCGCGCTCTGCATGGCCCTGGGCTTCATCTCGGTGCGCGTCTGGAGGCAGCGCGGCACCGGGCCGGAGACGCCCGCGCTGTGGCTCTCCGACGCGCCCCACCGTCCCCTGGAGGTGCGGCTGAGCGTCCCCGCCGCGGACGTGTACCGCCCCCATGCGCCGCCGCGCGGAGGCGACGCGCTGGCCACGCCGGTGCCCCTGGGCGCGCTGTCCCGCCTGGAGGAGCGCGGCGACACGCACGGCGTGGGCGTCAGCTACCTCCTGCATGGCGACACGGAGCAGGCGCTCGCGTACCTGAGTCGCGCGTCGCCCTCGCTGGACCGCGACAGCGACCTGGCCGCCGTCGCCATCCTGCGCGGCCACTTCGACGACGCCCTGACGCTGCTGGACGCCACGCTGGAGGCCATGCCCGAACACCCGCAAGCGCGCTGGAACCGCGCCGTGGTGGCGCGAGAGCTGGGGCTGACGCTCCTCGCGGCCACGGCGTTCGAGGCAGTGGCCTCGAAGGGCGAGCCCGGCTGGAGTGACGAGGCGCGCGAACAGGCCCGGACGTTGCGCGCCCGGCTCCAGGCGCGAGCGGAGGCCTGGAAGGCCACGCGCGAGGCGTTCCTCACCCGGCTGAGCTCGCCCCAGGCGCCGCTGCCGCTGGAGGGCGCGGCGCGCTTCCCGGGCCTGGCGCGCGAGTCCTTCTACGACCTGCTGGCGATCGCGGAGAACTCCGAGCAGGTGGAGGAGTTGCTGCCGCTGGGCCGGGTGCTGGACCACGCGGCCGGCGGGGGCGCCGTGCTGGAGGACACCGTGCGGCGAACGGCGGTGCTGGATTTCGCGCGCCGCTCGCCGCTCGCCCGCGAGTACGCGAAGTTCCTCCAGGACGCGCACCCCGCCCCGGCGAGCTTCATCGAACGGCTGCGCCATGAGCCTACCGCGAGAGACCTGCTGCTGGGCGCGCTCCTGCGCACGCAAGGCGTGGCACACACGCACGAGGAGCTTCGCGCCCTGACGGCGGAAGAGACGGACCCCTGGGTCCTCTCGCGCGTGGCGCAGGAGGACGCGCGGCTGGACGACCTGGCGGGACAGGGGCCCCAGGCCGGGGACCGGCTGCGGGAGGCCCTGGGGCAATGCCGCGCGAACAAGCTGCCCCTGCGCTGCGTGGACCTGCTCCTGAGGCTGAGCAGCCGCGCCACCGCGTCCAACCGGCTGGTGGAGGCGGAGGAGGCCGCGAGGACCGCGTGGCACGAGGCCGCCGCGCTGGGCGAGTGGGAGCGCGAAGGCGCGGCGCTGGTGATGCTGGCCAACGCGACGCGCTTCCAGGTGCGGGTGGCGCTGTCGCGCGCCTACCTCATGGAGTCCCTGGCCCGTCAGCCCGACGACTGCATGGCGCGCACGCAGGCGCATCGCAACCTGGCCTCGCTGGCGCTGATGCGCTTCCGGCCGCAGGAGGCCCGGCAGGAGTTGGAGGCGTCGCTCGCGTGCGGCCAGACGCCCGGGCTGCAGGGCGCGTGGATCCTCGCGGACCTGGCGCGGTTGGATCCGCGTCCGTCCGACGAGGCGCGCCTGAGGGCGGAGCTGGACCGGGTGTCGCCGCTCAAGGAGAACGCGGGCCGGCGCGTGCTGGCCACGCTCATCCGGGGGCGCTTCGAGGTGGACCGCGACTGGCGCGCGGGCCAGAAGGTGCTGCGGCAGGCCATCGCGGAGGCGGAGCCGCTCCTGAGGGTGAACGCGGACGCGCGCGACGCCCGGGCGGTGGCCTTCCAGACGCTCGCGGTGAGCGCGGGCCACGCGGGTGCCTTCCGCGAGGCGCTGGAGGTGGTGGCCGAGAGCCTCCAGGTGCCCGTGCCGGAGGGCTGCGTGCTGGCGGCGGCGGTGGAGGCGGAGCGCACCGTGGCGGTGGTGCGAGGGCCGCAGGGCCAGGTGCAGGGCGCCTATGACGCCTCGCGAACGGTGCCCCTGCGCGATGACCTGACAGGGCTGGTGCCCGCGAGCCTGGTGGACATGCTGCGCGACTGTCCGCGGGTCGCGGTGCTGGCCGCGCCGCCCCTGGACAGCCGCGCGGGCATCCTGCCGGCGGACCTGGCCTGGAGCTACCGCGTCGGCACGGGCGCGCACGCGGCGTCTCCCGCGAAGCCGCCCCTGCACGTCGTGGTGTCGGACGTGGAGCCCCCCACGACGCTGAAGCTGGCGCGGCTGCCCTCGGTGGCGGACACGGACCTGGCGGGCGCGCAGCGGCTCTTGCGGCTCAAGGGCGCGCAGGCCACGCCCGAGCACGTGCTGGAGGCAATGGAGCAGGCCACGGACATCGACATCCACGCGCACGGAGTGGTGGACCGGGCGCTGTCGGACGCCACGGTCATCGCGCTGTCGCCGCAGCAGGACGGCCACTACGCGCTCACCGCGGAGGAGCTGCGCCGCCGTCACCTGCAGGGCGCGCCCCTGGTGGTGCTGGGCGCCTGCAGCGCGGCCCGCCTCGCTCCCTTCCTGCATGAGACGTCATCGCTGCCGCAGGCGTTCGTCGCCTCGGGAGCCCGGGCGGTCTTCGCCGCCACGGCGGACATCCCCAACGACGCGGGCGCCTTCTTCCGCGCGGTGCGTGAGCGCATCCAGTCCGGCGAAGAGCCCTCCCAGGCCCTGCGCGCCGAGCGCCTCGACTGGCTCCGCAAGCAGCCCCACCTGCGCTGGGTGGACAAGGTGCTGCTGTATCAGTAGCGCCCTGCCCCCTCAGTCTCGCGGAGGCAACGGTGAAGGCCGGGGCTCCGCGTCGGCGTCCCAGGTCACGTTCGGCTCCGGCAGCGCGAAGGCCTCGAACGAGACGGCGGCGCCGCCCCCGGGCGCGCTGAAGCCGTACCACCACCCCACCGGAAGCAGCACCAGGTCCCCGGGCGACAGCGTCACGTCCAGGCACAGCGGTGCGTCGCGAGGCTCGGAGGAAGCCACCGTCACGCGCCGCAGCTCGAAGGCCGGGATGAGCTGGAGCCGCCGCTCTCCATGCACCTGCGCCAGCAGGACGTTGCGCCGCGCCGCACGCAGGGGGACCTCCGTCCCGGGCGGCTCCCACCACAGGCGGGGCTCGCACGCGCGCGCCTCCTCCGCCGTGAGTCCCCGGAGCGTCGTCAGCCCCCGCGACAGGGGCTCCAGCCGCGAGTCCTCGAACAGCGGCACGCAGCACGCGTGTCTCGCTTCTCGCTCGCCCAACAGCGCCGCGAGGTTGCCGGGGCTCCAGACCTCCGGCGCCAGCGACGCGCTCCACCCCGCCCGCAGCACCACGGGCAGGTTGTCGAAGTAGTAGCGGTCGAAGAACGCTTCGGGCGTGAGCGCTTCGTGCCGGTCCACGCGCGGCGGACCTTCCGTCTGCTGGAACAGCTCCGCGTACACGTCCAGCAGCCCCTCCAGCTTGCGCTGCATGCCCACCGCGCGCAGCGCTCCGGCGACGAAGGGCTCCTGCTGCTCCACCTCCACCGCCCGCCGGGCCTGCTCCGCGTCCACTCCCGACTTCTCCAGCGACGCCACCAGGTCCTCCGGCGGCACCCCGCGCACCAGGTTCTCCACCAGCCACCGCCGCCATTCGGGCGTCAGCGGCGAAGCCCCCGCCCCCACGTCACGCGATGCGCTCATCGGTGCTCCTCCAGAGGCATGGCACCCAGCCAGCCCTCGCGCCAGCAGGTGTTCGCCCCAGGCGTCTGTTCGAAGCTCACGAACGTCACCGACAGGCTCGGTTCCAACGCCCGCAGCGCATGCCACCACCCCACCGGGATGAAGAGCGTGTCCCCCGGCCCCACCTCCACCGTGCGCAGCGCCACCCGGGCGAAGTCCGGGAAGCGCTCCAGGTCCGGCGCCAGCACGTCCACCGCGCTGTAGAAGCCGCGCACGTTGGACATCCACGGCGTCTCCCACGACGGCACCAGCCACACCCGCTTGCGTCCCCACACCTGGCAGAACAGGACGTTGAGATGATCATGGTGCAGGTTGGACAGCGTCCCCGCCGGCCCCAGCCACAGGTGGACCCGGTCGGGCCCGTGCATATCCGGCTGGATGTATCCCTCCGGCGCGCGCAGGTCCTCCAGCAGCGGCCGGAACGCCTCGCGCAAGAGCAGGCTGTTTCGAGCCACCAGATACATGTCGTTCGCCGGCGCACCGTCGAACCGGGCCAGCAGCTCCCGCAGCGGCACCTCCCGGCGCAGGCGGTCCGCGTGGAGATCCGGCAACTCCTGTGCATCGCGCCCCGCCATCACCTCCACCGTCTCGTCACCGAAACGCTCCGCCATCCACGCGGGCGTCCACCGCATCCGCGCGGGCCAGTCCTCCATCAGCCCTTCAATGACAACCGGCCGGTTGCGCCGGTAGTAATCAGTGAAAAACTCCGCTGGTGACAGCCGGACACGCCGCTCCACGTCCACCGCGGGCAACGCCTGTCGTCGCGACGCCGACCGCGTCTCGAGCAATGACTCAAGCAATCCAAGACGTGTCGTGAATTCACGCGCCCGCGTCACCGCGGGATGTCTCTCCGCGGCGCGAATCGTTTCCCAGACGACCTGCGGCGCGACTCCCGCCGTCTCCAGTCGGGCTGCGAGGCTCGCGGACGGCACCCCACGCGCAAGGTTCTCCGCGAGCCACGTTCTCCATTCAGGGGGGACGGCCGACGTCATCGCCGGCCCCCTTGAGTCGGGCTGAACCCTTTGGGCCGTCCACATCCACCACGAGCGGACTCCATGACGCCTCCCGAGAACTCATACAAAATCGTCCCGAATCCCAATCCCCCGTGCGACCCCGAGCAGGAGGACCTCACCCGGAAGCGGCTCCCCGAAGTGCCCGTGCCCACGCCGCCGCCCGCCGCGCCGCCCCTTCCTGAAACGCCGAGGGACGAAAACCTCGACGGCTGACGTGAAGTCCGCACGCGGGGCACACCTCACCCGAAGGTGTGCCACCGCGCGTTGCCGCCCGGCACGTCGAGCGCCTGGAACGTCACCGACACGCTCACCTCCAGCGCGTGCACCTGGTGCCACCAGCCCACGGGGATGAAGAGCATCTCGCCCGGGCCCACCACCACCTCGTGCACGTGCACGGCGGCGAAGTCCGGGAAGCGCTCCAGGTCCGGCGCCGCCGCGTCCACCGCGCTCCACACGAATTCGCGGTTGTAGACGTGCGGCGTCTCGAAGGACGGAACCAGCCAGAAGCGCTTTCGCCCGTGGACCTGGCAGAACAGCACCGAGTCCACGTCATGGTGCAGCGCCGTGCGCGTGCCCGCGGGCCCCACCCACAGCTTGATGCTCCCGGGCTGCCGGGACGGATACACGAAGCCCGGGGCCGGCCGCAGGTCCTCCAGCAGCCCCCGCAGCTCCGGCCGCTCCAGCGCGAAGTTGCGCGCCGTGAGGTACAGGTCGTTGGTGGGGCCGCCCTGCTCCAGCCGGCGGAGGAACTCCGACAGCCGCATCACCGTGCGGCACGCATCCGGGGACACGTCATGGTCCGCGCGGGCTTCACGGCCCGCCATGACCTCCACCTCCACGCCGCCGTGGTCCCGCGCCAGCGCCTCCGGCCGCCAGCGCTCCAGCAGCGGCCAGCCCTCCAGGAAGTCCTCCAGCACGACGGGCCGGTGCGCGCGGTAGTAGCGGGCCTGGAACTCCTCCGCGGACACGCCCCGCCGCCGCTCCACCCCCCTGCGAGACTGCGCATGCAGCGCGGCGCGCACATCCAGCAGCGACACCACCTCCGCGCGAGGAAGGCCCGCGGCCTCCACCGCCGGATGCCGCCGCGCGTGCGTCACCTCCGCGCGCGCCACCTCCGGAGCCACCCCTCCTTCGATCAGCGCCCGGGTCAGCGCCTCCTCCGGCACGCCCCGCAGCAGGTTCTCCGACAGCCACGCATCCCACGAGGGTGACAGGGCCATGGCCCCAGTCTAGGTCACCCGCGAAGGCACACGGAAAGGGGGGGCGCTTCCGCCCACATGGCCTACAGGGTCAACGCGCCCTTGAGGCCCAGCACGATGATGTTGCGTGCGTTCTCGTCACCGCCGGGGCGGATGTACTGGAAGTTGGGCCGCAGCACGAGCCACGGCGTCGCCTGGAGGCTGTAGTACAGCTCGCCCAGGTACTCCGTGCGGGGGATGACCGTGTCCGGGGCCTGCGCCTGCTTCAGCCGCTGAGCGGTGACGTAGCGCCCGTTGGAGTGCGTGGCGCCCAGCGCGAAGCCCACGTCGTCATCCGCGCGGCCGAAGATGCCCGTGTACCCCAGGCCCAGCGTGTACTGACCATCCAGCGCGGAGGTGTCCACGTCCGTCTGGGTCAGCCGCACGAACACATTGAGCCCCTGCGCGGCGTTCTCCGCGCCCGCCACGTGCGTGAGCTGCTGACGCGCGACGAAGTAGATGCCGTAGCGCCCCTGCCGCTCCACGTCGGGCAGCAGCACGTCCGGCGCGTTGGACGTGTCGTACCAGACGCCGACCTTGTAGAGCCCCTCCAGCAGGTCGCCGTGGAACTTCGGATTCCACCCCAGCTCCAGGGGCAGCAGCACGCCCGTCGCCCCGTTGAAGTGCCCCAGGTAGAAGGCCTCCTCCAGGTTGCGCGGGTTCACCTCGTACGCGGCCAGCTGCACGTAGGCCACCTTCTTCAGGTCCACGCGCAGCCGCGTGCCCCACTGGCTCACCGGCCAGTTGAACCAGTAGTTGCCCACGATGTTGCCGGGCTGCGCGCCGCAGAAGGACAGGTTCTGGAAGTCGCAGGGGAAGTCCGCCGTGTCCTCGTCCACCGTGACGCGGCCCAGCTTCAGGTGCACCCGCTCGTCCCAGAGGAGCTGATCCCACCAGAGCTGCGTCAGCCGCCCGATGTTGCCGCGCCCATACACCTCCTGCACCAGCTGGAGGCTGCCCAGCGCCATGTCCGCGTTCAGGTCGTTGCCGTTGCGGTGCGTGAACGTGAACTGGAAGCTGCCGCCCTTCACCCCCGCCAGCGTGTCCATGTCCAGCCCCAGCTGCACGTCGAACTGGCCCGCCTGCCGCAGCGCATGCCCCTTGCCACCGCGCGCGTTGTAGGCGAGCTCCGTCACGTAGCGGACCTGGATCGCCACGCCCAACTCGAAGAGAAACCCGCGCATCCCGCCCCACCCGCCGGTGACGCCCGGGACCATCTTCTTCGGCGCGTCCGCGAAGGCCGGCCCCGCGCACAGCAGGGCCCACGCCATCACCCACGCCGCGAAAGCCCTTCCCCGCATCCGGCCCCCCTCTCACGCCATGGGCCCTCAATGGCCATGGCCGCGAGGATGTCCAGCCGTGCGGGAGCGCCATCCGTCACCTTCCAGCCACTCCCCCGCGCCATTCGGAGGGCCCGGAGTGCGGCGAGGAACGGAAGCGGCGCGCCGGGGGTGTCCGCCACCCGGCGCGAGGGCCTTCGAGCCTCCAGCTACTTCTGCGGCAGCGGCACCGTGCGCACGTGCAGGTCGCGCAGCTGCTTCTCGTCCACGTCGCCGGGGGCGCCCGTCATCGTGTCCGTGCCCGTCTTCGTCTTGGGGAACGGAATCACGTCGCGCAGGGACTCCGCGCCGGTCAGCAGCATCACCAGGCGGTCCATGCCCAGCGCGATGCCGCCGTGCGGGGGCGCGCCGAACTTGAGCGCGTCCAGGAGGAAGCCGAACTTCACGCGCGCCTCCTCCTCGTGGATGCCCAGCGCCTTGAAGACCTCACCCTGCACCTTCGGGTCATGCAGGCGGATGGAGCCGCCGCCAATCTCGAAGCCGTTGAGCACCACGTCGTAGCGGTGGCACTTCACGCGGCCCGGGTCCGTGCCCAGGTACTGCACGTCCTCGTCGTGCGGCCGGGTGAAGGCGTGGTGCGCCGCCGCCCAGGTGTTCGTCTCCTCGTCGAACTCGAAGAGGGGCGGGTTCACCACCCAGAGGAACTTCCACTGGCCGCCGCTGCCGTACTCGGGGATGAGCCCCAGCTTCTTCGCCACGTGCACGCGCAGGTTCGCCATCACCGTGTGGACCAGCGACTCCCTCCCGAACTGGAACAGGATGAGGTCGCCCGTCTTCGCGTTCACGGCCTGGTTGATGGCCTGCCGCAGGGCCGGAGTGATCGTCTTGGACAGCGGGGACTGGGTCCACTCACCGCCCTCGCCTACCTTCGCGCGCGCCAGGCCCTTGGCGCCCGCCTGCTTCGCGAAGTCCTCCAGCTTGTCGCTCTCCGCGCGCGACAGCGCCTTCTCCGCCGGGACGACCATCGCCTTGACGATGCCCTTGTCCTGCACCGCCTCCCACATCATGGGCACGCCGCCCGCGGCGCCGTGCTCGCGGATGACGTCCGTGAGCACCACGTGCTCCAGCCCGAAGCGCAGGTCCGGCTTGTCGTTGCCGTACTTCGCCATGGACTCGTAGAAGTCCATGCGCATGAAGGGCGTCGGGATGTCGATGCCCAGCACCTCGCCCCACAGCTTCTTCAGCAGCCCCTCGATGATGGTGAAGATGTCGTCCTGGGTGACGAAGCTCATCTCCACGTCGATCTGCGTGAACTCCGGCTGCCGGTCCAGGCGCAGGTCCTCGTCGCGGAAGCACTTCACGATCTGGAAGTACCGGTCGAAGCCCGCGACCATGAACAGCTGCTTGTAGAGCTGCGGGCTCTCCGCCAGCGCGTAGAACTTGCCCGGGTTCAGCCGGCTGGGGACCAGGAAGTTGCGCGCGCCGCCCGGCGTGTACTTGCCCATGAAGGGCGTCTCCAGCTCCAGGAAGCCGTTGCCCGCCAGGTACGAGCGCGCCAGCGTGTTCATCTTGGAGCGCGTCATCAGCGTCCGCTGGAGCGGCGCGCGGCGCAGGTCCAGGTAGCGGTGCGCCAGGCGCTTCTCCTCGGACGTGTCCACGTTGTCCTCGATGAGGAACGGCGTGGGCTCCGAGCGGTTGAAGATGGTCAGGTCCGAGGCCTTCACCTCGATCTCCCCCGTCTTCATCTTCGGGTTCACGTTCTTGCCGCGCGACAACACCCTGCCCTTGATGCCGATGCAGTACTCCAGGCGCAGGTGCCCGGCCAGCTCATGGGCCTCCTTGCTGTCCGGCTCGAACACCACCTGGGTGAGTCCCTCGCGGTCCCGCAGGTCGATGAACACCGCGCCGCCATGGTCGCGCCGGTTGTGCACCCAGCCGAAGAGGACCACCTCTTCGCCAACGTTCGCGGCCGTGAGCTGACCGCAGTTGTGGGTACGCTTGACCTCGGAAATGAACGGGACCGCCATGGAGACCGCCTGCGTTTGGTTCGGGAAGGAAGGCCGGGCACCATAGCGGATCGAGGAAACGACGCGTCAAGGAATCCATGGCGCGCGGGCACCTCCGCGCTTCCCCGCCAGCCCGGTCCCTTTCGGAGGGGAATACACGTTCCGGGCGGTCCGGAGTAAAACGGGCATCATGCTCCGAACAGTCACCACCGCCGCCGTCGGGCTGGGCCTCCTGGCCTCTGGCTGCGCGCCGGACAGCGAGGCCCCCGTGAAGGTCTCCGTACTGTCCCGCTCCAGCAACGGCCAGTACGTCCCCACGCAGGTCGAGCTCACCACCATCGAGGACATCGTCGGCCTGAAGGGCACCGTCGGCGACCTCCAGGGTGGCGCCCGCATCGTCATCGACGCGAACGACCCCGCGCTCCAGAACGCCACGGAGGCCACCGTCGCGGACGTGCTGCTCAAGAACAAGGGCCACGACGTGAAGGCCAGCTACATCACCCAGAAGGATGAGAAGACGGGCGCGGACGTCCTCTGGCCCGCGGACTTCCACTCCTGGAACATGGTGACCTCGTATTACAACCTCGAGCGCGCCAACGAGTACTTCCGCACCGTCGCGAACGTGAAGGTGGCCACGTTCGAGCCCATGCCGACGCTCTACTACTTCCCGGACTTCATCCAGCGGCAGCTGAGCAAGGACCCGCTGCGGGACAACGCCATCTTCTACCCGGTGCTCCAGTCCTTCCTGGTGCTGCCGTTCGACAGGATCCAGCGCGCCCCCCTGCCCCTCAACGCGGCGGTGATGGCGCACGAGTACTCGCACCTGGTGTTCAACCGGCTGGCGTACGCCGGCCAGTCGCTGCCCGTGTCGCTGAGCGTCTGGTCCTCGGAGTCCCCCAGCCAGGGCGCCAACGTGCTCAAGGCCTTCGACGAGGGCCTGGCGGACTACCACGCCTACGGCGCCACCTGCCGCAGCGTCAGCGGGTGTGACCCCCGCTTCATGGCGCCCTCCTTCGACGGCGGCCCCTTCGCCGGGGTGACGGACGCGCGCGACCTGTCTCGCGGCGACCGCTGCATGACCGCGACCCTGTACGTCCGCGTGAGGGATCAGGACGTGGCCAGCTTCACCTCCGACGGCGCCGAGTACCAGGTGGGCACGCTCGTGGCGACCGCGCTCTACCAGGCGGGCCGCTCCACCGGCCAGGAGGCCCAGCTCCAGCGCGACATCGTCTCCGCGTACTACGACACGGACCCCGCGAACCCGGGCATCTACCAGTACACGCAGCAGGTCCTGGGGGATCAGACCCTCTTCACGCTGGCCGTCCCCGCCCGCGCCATCATCTCCCACATCACCGACCTGGAGCTGCGCAAGGCCGTCTGCAACGAGTTCATGGACCACCTGCAGATCCCGCGTGACCTCCTCATCGGCAACAACCTCTGCCCGGCCAGCGCGGCGGGCGGCACCACCTGCCCGAGCATCTTCCAGTGAGGCCCGCTCCCTTGAACACCTGGCTCAAGGCCTGCCTCGCCGGCAGCCTGCTCCTTGCCCCCGCCGCCTTCGCCCAGAGCTCGGACGACGACGACCCCTACGCCTATCCGGACGACACGGCTGACCGGGCCCACCAGAAGGCCCAGAAGGAAGACGACGACGCCTACGAGCGCCGCCGCAAGCTGGTGGACGAAACGGACGAGTTCCGCGACGCCGCCGAGGCCACCAACGACGAGGGCTTCCGCGGCATGTCCCGCCTGGACGACCCCAACCTGGGCGTCGCGGTGGAGCTGGTGGGCGGACTGTTGATGATCGACAGCGCCCGCGGTGACTTCTCCGACAACAAGCCCGGCCTGGGCGTGCGCGCCACCTGGGAGTTCGGCCGCACGTTCTTCACGGAGAACGACACCCTGCGCGAGGCCCTCTTCGCGGACCTGCGCTGGCTCTACGGCAGCCTCAGCGACGGTACGAATTTCATCAAGGGGGACACGCGGCTTCACTACTTCACGCTCGCGCCGGCCTGGCTGTTCCGCTTCGGCGACTCGCCCTTCGGTCTGTTCCTCCAGGCCGGTGGCGGACTCGCCTACCAGAACACCGGCATCACCGTGGGCGACGACGAGACGAAGGTGAACGGCCTCAAGCCCGTCATCCAGTACGGCCTGGGCATCCGCGGCCGGCCCGCCCTGTCGCGCAACCTGCACCTCACCTTCCGCCTCGAGGCCATGGGCCTCCGGCGCGGCTACGCCAACGACATCTTCCTCGGTGGCAGCGCCGGCATCGGTTTCTGAAGCCCACGCCCCGGGCCCCCTTCGGCCCCCGCGCCCTTCCCCCTTCGCGGGAGGCGGTGGCGGGGGCTGAACTTTTTCCCCTCCTCCCGCCTCGGATGCCCTCCGTCTGCTTGGTCTTCCAAGGAGATGGATCCCTGGCATGCGCCCTGCTTACATTCGCGGCGAATGGGGCAGTCGGGGCGGCGTCGGGCTGGAGGTGGACGATGAAGGGCGGACACGAACACGGGCAGGGCAACACCCGACACTGGGATCCGGTGTGCGGCAGGCACCTGGAGGCCCCGGAGGGCCATCCCTCGTCGGAGTACAAGAAGCGCCGGTACTTCTTCTGCTCGGAGGGCTGCCGCACCGCCTTCGAGCGTCAGGCGGAGCGCTTCCGCCTCAACGAGCTGGCGCGGGCCGGGGCGCTGATGTCGCCGGGCCGGGTGCGCTGGGGGCTCGCGTAGCGAAACCTCAAGCGGCGTGCGTCAGGCGGCCTGGCGCACGTCCTTGAGGCGCAGGGACAGCTTGCGCTGGCCGCGGAAGGTGTCGAAGCCGGCCTGGAACGCCAGGTCCACCGGCCCCTCCACCAGCGACACGCGGTCCGCCATGCCGAAGCCAATGGCATCCAGCTCCGGCGCGTCCACGAGCGCGAGCTTGAGGTGCCCCGCGCCCGGAGCCCCGGACTTCGCGGGCAGCACGCGCGGCCGGGCCTGCTGGCCGCGCAGCACCAGCACCGGCTCCGGGTTGCCCTGGCCAAAGGGCCCCAGCTTCTGGAGTGACTCCACCGCCGTCGCGTCCAGCTCGTGCGGGTTCACCACCGCGTCCACGCGGCAGCGCGGAATCATGTCCTCCGGCGTCAGGCGCTGCTGGGCGATCCGCGCGAAGGCCTCGCGGAAGGCGGGCAGCTGCTTCGCGTCGATGGTGAGTCCCGCGGCGTGCTTGTGGCCGCCGTAGCGCATGAGCAGGTCCGAGCAGCCGGTGAGCGCGTCGTACAGGTGGAACGCCTCGATGCTGCGCGCCGAGCCCTTCCCCACCCCGTCCTTCACGCCCACCATCACCGTGGGCCGGTGGAAGCGCTCCACCACGCGAGACGCCACGATGCCGATGACGCCCGCGTGCCAGCCCTCGTCGAAGAGCACCAGCCCGCGCGCGTCCTTGTGCTCCTCCGCCTGCGCCAGCGCCTGCGTGAGGATGCTGCTCTCGATGCCCTGCCGCTCCGCGTTCGCGCGGTCCAACACCTGCGCCAGCGAGCGCGCCGTCTCCACGGAGTCCGCGCACAAGAGCTGCAGGCCCAGCGACGCGTCATGCAGGCGGCCCGCGGCGTTGATGCGGGGCCCCAGGCGGAAGCCCACCTGACCGGCGGTGACGGCGGCGTCCGGCTCCATGCCGGCCACCTCCTTCAGCGCGCGGATGCCGGGGCGGCGGCCCTGGGACAGCTCCTGGAGGCCGTGCGCCACCAGGATGCGGTTGGCGCCGGTGAGCGGCACCACGTCCGCCACGGTGGCCAGCGCCACCAGGTCCATCAGCGCCTTGAGGTTGGGCTCCTTGCGCGTGGCGAAGAAGCCGTCGTCGCGCAGCCGCTTGCGCAGGCCCATGCACAGGTTGAAGGCCACGCCCGCGGCGCACAGCACCTTGGTGGGGTATTCGCAGCCGGGCTGGTGCGGGTTGAGCACCGCGGTGGCGGGCGGCAGCGTGGGCGGCACCGTGTGGTGGTCCACCACCACGACGTCCAGGCCCATCTCCTTCGCGCGGGCAATCTCCGCCACGGAGGTGATGCCGCAGTCCAGCGTCACCAGCAGGCGCGTGCCGTCCTGCGCGATGCGCTCCACCGCGCCCAGGTTGAGGCCGTAGCCCTCGTCCAGCCGGTGCGGGATGTACGTGGCGGGCGTCGCGCCCAGCTCCTTGAGGAACAGGTACATGAGCGACGTGGAGGACACGCCGTCCACGTCGTAGTCCCCGTAGAGCGTCACCTTCTCCTTGAGCCGCACGGCGCGCAGCACCCGCTCCACCGCCGCGTGCATGCCCTTCATCCGGAACGGGTCCGGCAGGTCCGCCAGCCGGTCCGACAGGAAGGCCGACGCCGCCTCCGGCGTGCGGTAGCCACGGTGGAGCAACACCCTCGCCGCCAACGGGTGAAGCGACAGCTCACCCGCGAGCGACCCGACCTCCTGCTCGACGACATCTGGAAGCAACCACCGCATGACGAAGCACAGTACCTCAGACGTCCGACCAAGGCAGTCCAACCCGCCCACTCACACCGACCTCCTGCACGCACGTTCAGACGTACGCTCGGCTGCCTCCCCGCCACCGACCTGCACGGCGGGTATGCGGTGCCCAGCTTGGGTGCGTACTCGTGGACAGGGAGGTCCGCATGTTTCGCACGTTTCTCCAGGGCGGCGCCCTGACGGCCGTCGTGTTGTGCGCGCAGCCCGCGCTCGCGCAGAAGAAGCAGGGGGACGTGAACGTCTTCCTGCGCGGAGGCATCGGCGACTACACGGGCGACCTGGGGGACCTGGCCAACACCGGCCCGCTGTGGGGCCTGACGCTCAACCTCCAGCCCACCACCTTCCTCGGCTTCGAGGTCGGCTACGAGGGCTCGCGGAACAAGGTGAGCGACGGCCGCCTCTTCGACGGGCCCTCGCTGGTGCGCAACGGCGGCAGCGCGCTGGTGAAGGTGTCGCCGCCCTTCCTCACCGCGGTGCGCCCCTTCGCGGGCGTGGGCCTGGGCCTGTCCTACGTGGACGTGCGCGGCGCGAGCGCGGGGCTCTACGACAGCGACCTGATGGAGGAGGTGCCGCTCGCGGTGGGCCTGGAGTTCAACACCGGCGGCCTCACCGCGGGCGTGCGCGGCACATACCGCGTCCTCATCGACCAGGACTTCGCGAACGTCACCTCCACGGACGACCACGGCGGAGGACTGATGGACGCGTCACTCACGCTGGGGGCGCGCTTCTGACGAAAGCGAAGGGCCCTCGCTTCCCCGACGGGAAGGAGGGCCCTCGTCACTTCAAGCCATCAGACAGCGCTCAGGCCGCCTTCGGCTCCTGCTTGGCGCCGTGGTGCCCCTCGCGGGCGTGCGCGCGCTCGTCCAGCCAGATGACCAGCGGGCTGGCGATGTACACGGACGAGTACGTGCCCACCAGGATGCCCACCAGCATCGCCATGGCGAAGTCGAAGATCTCGCCCACGCCGAAGATGAGCAGACCGATGAGCGACAGCGCCGTCACGCCGGAGGTGAGGATGGTGCGGCCCAGCGTGTCGTTGACGGCGATGTTGATGATCTCCGGCAGCGGCTTGCCCTTGTACTTCGCCATGTCCTCGCGGATGCGGTCGTAGATGACGATGGTGTCGTTCACCGAGTAGCCCACGATGGTGAGCAGCGCCGCGATGGACGTGAGGTTGAACTCGCGCCGGCTCACCAGGTAGTAGCCCGCCACCATGATGACGTCGTGGACCATGGAGAGCAGCGCGCCCGGGCCGAACTTGAAGTCGAAGCGGAACGCCACGTAGATGAGGATGGCGACCATCGAGTACAGCAGCGCCATGATGCCGCGGTTGCGCAGCTGCTTGCCCACCTGCGGCCCCACGTAGTCCACGCGGCGCTGCTCGAAGTTGGGCTTGTCCAGGCCGGCGCTCAGCGCGGAGAACACCTTGTCCGCCATGCCGCTCGCGACGACCTGGTAGTCGTAGCCGGTGCCGCCCTGGTTCGCGCCCAGGTCACGCACCTCCTGCACGCCAATGCCCGCCGCCTCGACGGCCTTCTTCACCGCCTGCGCGTTCATGGGCTGGGAGGAGCGGAAGTTCACGATGCCGTTGGCCATGTCGGCGTAGACGTTGCGCGTCTCGCCCAGGCCCTGGATGGCCGCCTTCGCGTGCTCGGCGTTCTCTTCCGTGAGCTGCGTGACGCCGCCCATGCGCAGGAGGAATGAGTTCTCCTCGGCCGCGCCCACGCCCTGGACGCTGACGTCGTGCAGACCGCCGGCCTGGGCCTTCTCACGGACCTGCTCCGCGGTGGTGGGCGTGTTGTACTTCAGCTCCACCACCGTGCCGCCGGCGAAGTCCACGCCGAAGTTGAAGCCCACCGCGGCGATGCCGACGATGATGGCCAGGTTGACCAGCGTGGAGATGAAGAGCGCCGGCTTGCGCTTCCCAATGAAGTCGATGTGCGTCTTGTGCTTGAGAATCTGCATGGCGGATTTCCCGAAGGCGCTGGAGGCCCGTTAGACGGACACCGACTGCGCGTTGCGGCCGTGGACGAAGTAGGTCGTGATGACGCGCGTCACCACGATGGACGTGAACAGCGACGCGAGCAGACCCACGATGAGCGTGGTGGCGAAGCCGCGGATGGGGCCCGTTCCCGTGAAGAACAGGATGAAGCCCGCGATGAGCGTCGTCACGTGCGCGTCGAAGATGGTCCAGAAGGCGCGGTCGTAGCCCTGGTCCACCGCCGCGCGCGCGGACTTGCCGTGCGACAGCTCCTCGCGGATGCGCTCGTTGATGAGCACGTTCGCGTCCACCGCGATGCCCAGCGTGAGCACGAAGCCCGCGATGCCCGGCAGGGTCAGCGTGGCGTTGAAGAACGCCAGGCCGGCCAGGATGAGCAGACCGTTGAGCAGCAGCGCCACGTCCGCGATGAGGCCGGACTTGCGGTAGTACACCGCCATGAAGACGACGACGAGCGCCAGGCCCACCAGCGCGGCCAGGCTGCCCTTCTTGATGAGCTCGTCGCCCAGCGTCGCGCCCACCTGGCGGATTTCGCCCACCGTCACCGGCGCGGGCAGCGCGCCCGCCTTCAGCACCAGCGCCAGCGTCTGCGCCTCGCCCAGCCACTCCTCGAAGCTGCGCCCGCTGGCGCGGCCCATGGTGATGCGCGCGCGCCCGCCGCCGATCTTCTCGTTGATGCGCGGCGCGGTGTGCACGTTGTCGTCCAGCACGATGGCCATGCGGCGGCCCACGGCGGCCTCGGTGAGCTTCTCGAACTCGCGCGCACCGGCCGGGTCGAAGGCGATGTTCACCTCCGGCTCGTTCATCTGGCTCACGGACGCGTCCGCGCCCGCCAGGCTCTCACCCGTGAGCGGGACGTTCTTGTCCAGCAGGTAGCTGCGGTACGCGATGCAGTCGTTCTTCTTCACCGGGTTCGCCACGCACTCGGTGACGACGTCGCGGCCCGGGGGCGTCTTGTCCTTCGTGTACGCCAGCAGGGCCTCGCGGTTGGGCGAGGACAGCTGCGGGAAGCCCTCGTCCTCCACCAGGGTGATCTTGCTGTCCGCCGGGGGCGGGTGCTGCTGGAACATCTGCGCGAACACCTGCGGGTTGGTGTCGTCCACCATGCGGAACTCCAGCTGCGCGGTGGTGCCCACCAGCTCCTTGGCCTGCTCCGGGTTGCTGCGGCCGGGGAGCGAAATCTGGATGGAGTCCGTGCCCAGCTTGCGCACGTCCACTTCCGCCACGCCCCACTTGTCGATGCGGCGGCGGATGACAAGCATGGCCTGGTCCACGGCCTCGTCGCGGAAGCGGTTCACCTGGCTCTCGTCCGGCTTGAGCACCAGCGTGCCGCCGTTGCGGGACTCCAGGGTGAAGTCGGTGAAGGTGGCGAGCACCTCCTTCTGGATGGCGTCCATGGTCGCCGGGTCCTTCGCGGTCAGCACCAGCTGCAGCCGCTCCGGATCCGTCTCCGCGGTCACCTCACCCAGCTTCTTGTCATTGATGTAGGTGGCAATCTGCTGGCCGCGGCGCTCGGTGCGCTTCTGCAGGGCCGTCTTGGTGTCCACCCGCATCACCATGTGGATGCCGCCCTGCAGGTCCAGCCCCAGGTTGAGGCGGTACTTCGCGGGGGGCGCCCACTTGGGCAGCCGCTGCTCCAGCACGGCGATGTTGTTGCGCTCGCTGCGATCCAGGACCACCAGCGAGTAGTACGTCGGGACGAGGAACCAGATCGTTCCCAGCGTCACCGCGACGATCATTCCGAACTTCCACCACCAGCCGCGGTCCATTACTTCTCCTCCTTCTTCTCAGCGGGGGTCGCCGCCGGGGCTCCCGCCACCGGAATGGTCCCCTTCGCAGTGACAGCCGACTTGAGCACGCGCACGCGCACCCCGCTTGCGACTTCCAGCGTCACGGTGGAGTCGTCCACCTGGTGGATGCGCCCGAGGATGCCGCCGGACGTCATGACGTCATCGCCCTTCTTCAGTCCCGCGAGCAGGTTGCGGTGCTCTTTGATCTGCTTTTGCTGGGGGCGGATCATCACGAAGTACATGATGGCCACCAACATGGCGAGGAAGCCGAAGACCCCCAGGGGGGAGTTCGCCCCGGCCTGCGCGAGAATCAGGAAACTGTCAGCCACGTACTGCCTCGTCGTTGGAAGGGATGGACTCGGGATTGCGGCCCCGACCCGGCGGACGGGTGGGGTCAAAACATCCGAAAGGGTGGCCTCTTAGCAAGGGCGCCCCATGTGAGCAAGTGAACGCCGGAAGCGCGGCAAACCCGTTGCCCGCTCACCGGCCGCCTTTACGTTCGGCCTCCTGCGCCTGGGCTCTGGCCCGGAAGTCCCGGGCGAACGCGGCGAAGCGGTCCTCGGCGATGGCGCGCCGCACCTGGGCCATCAGGTCCAGGAAGTAGTGCAGGTTGTGCAGCGTGTTGAGCCGCATCGCCAGGATTTCTCCCGCCGCGAACAGGTGCCGCAGGTAGGAGCGGCTGAAGTTGCGGCAGGTGTAGCAGGAGCACGCCGGGTCCACTGGCCGGGGGTCCTTGGCGTACGCCGCGTTGCGGATGACCAGCTTGCCCTCCGAGGTGAAGAGCAGGCCGTTGCGAGCGCACCGCGTGGGCAGCACGCAGTCGAACATGTCCACGCCGTGCTCCACGCACGTCACCAGGTCCAGCGGCGTGCCCACGCCCATGAGGTAGCGCGGCTTGTCCCGGGGCAGCAGCGGCGCGGAGTAGGCCACGCCCGCATGCATGGCCTCCGGGGCCTCGCCCACGGAGTAGCCGCCCAGCGCGTAGCCGGGCAGGTCCACCGAGCACACCTCCTCCGCGTGGCGCTTGCGCAGGTCGTCGTGGAGGCCGCCCTGCACGATGCCGAAGAGCGACGAGCGCTCGCGGCCCCACGCCTTCACGCACCGGTGCAGCCAGCGCGTGGTGCGCGCCAGGGACTTCTCCAGGTAGGCGCGGTCCTCGGTGGACGGCGGGCACTCGTCGAACGCCATGATGACGTCCGCGCCCAGCGTCTCCTGGATCTCGATGGAGCGCTCCGGCGACAGGAAGTGACGCGACCCATCCAGGTGCGACTGGAAGGCGGCGCCCTCCTCCGTGATCTTCCGCTTCTCCGACAGGCTGAACACCTGGAAGCCGCCGCTGTCGGTGAGCATGGGCCGGTCCCAGGAGATGAAGCGGTGCAGGCCGCCCATCTCTCCGACGAGCGCGTCCGTGGGGCGCAGCATCAGGTGGTACGTGTTGCCCAGGATGATCTGCGCGTCCAGGTTCTTCAGGTCGTCCGGGCCCACGCCCTTGACGCTGCCCACCGTGCCCACGGGCATGAAGATGGGCGTTTCAATGGGGCCGTGCGGCGTGTGCAGCCGTCCGCGGCGCGCCTTGGTGCCGCTCGCGTCCTCGTGCAACAGCTCGAAGCGCACCAGCCCCGGGGGCACGCGGGTATCGCCCTTCTCCTTGCGCTGCTCGTCGACCACGGCACTCACTCCTTCACCAACATGGCATCGCCGTAACTGAAGAACCGGTAGCCCGCGCGCACGGCCTCCTGGTACGCGGCGAGCGTCCGCTCCCGGCCCAGGAGCGCGCTCACCAGCATCACCAGCGTGGAGCGCGGCAGGTGGAAGTTCGTGAGGAGCACATCCACCTGACGGAAGACATAGCCGGGCCGGATGAACATCGTCGTCTCACCGGGGCCGCTGCGCAGCCTGCCCGTGTCCGGGTCCGTGGCGGACTCCAGCGTGCGCACCACGGTGGTGCCCACGGCGACCACGCGGCGGCCTTGCGCCTTCGCGGCGTTCACGGCGTCGGCGGTGGCCTGGGGCACGGTGAAGCGCTCCGGGTGCATGTGGTGCTTGTCCAGCGCCTCTTCACGGACGGGGAGGAAGGTGCCGGGCCCCACGTCGAGCGTCACCTCCGCGCGCTGCACGCCCTTCGCCGCGAGCTTCGCGAAGACCTCTTGCGTGAAGTGCAGGCCGGCGGTGGGCGCGGCCACGGCGCCGGACGCGCGCGCGTACACGGTCTGGTAGCGCTCGGCGTCCGCGGCCTCGGGCTCGCGGGTGATGTACGGAGGCAGGGGCAGGCGGCCCGCCGCGTCCAGGAGGCTGGCGAGCGAGGTGCCCGGCGCGGCGTGGAAGCGCACCCGGTACTCCCCTCCTCCCAGCGCCTCCAGGATGTCCGCGGCCAGTCCCCCGGCGAAGGTGACGGACTGGCCGGGCTTGAGCCCCTTGGATGCCTGGCCCAGGCAGACCCACTCGAGCGACTCCGGAGCGCCCCCGAGCGCCGCGGAGGTGAGCGTGGCCGAGGCGGCGGGACGCACCACCAGCAGCTCCACGCGGCCGCCGGTGCCCGTCTTCTGGCCCAGCAGGCGCGCGGGGATGACGCGCGCGTCGTTGAGGACGAGCAGGTCGCCCTCGCGCAGCAGGTCCACGAGGTCGGTGAAGTGCTGATGGCTCCAGGCGCCGGTGGCGCGGCTGACGACCATCAGGCGCGACGCGTCCCGGTGGGGCAGCGGGGCCTGGGCGATCTGCGCCTCGGGGAGCTCGAAATCGTAGTCGGAGAGGAGGGACGACACGGGGTTGGCGCTTGTAGCAGCCCCCGCGCCCTCGCGGAACCGGAGAGGCCGTCAGTAGAGCTGCTGGAACTCGGCACCGGGGTAGTAGTGGGAGAGGATTTCCCGGTAGGTCTTGCCCTGGTCGGCGAAGGCCTTGGCGCCCCACTGGCACAGCCCCGCCCCGTGGCCGAAGCCACGTCCGGTGAACACGTAGTTCCTGCCGGAGGCTTCCACGTCGAAGTCCAGGCTCTTGAGGCGCGTGTAGCCCAGCTTGCGGCGGAACGTCACACCGTCCACCACGGTGCCATCCGCCAGCGTCACGCGGGTCACCCGGTGCGTGGGCGTGCGGCCGGTGACGCGCATGCCGCCTGGCGAGGACTTCAGCGCCCCCCGCAGCTCCGCCTCGGAGAGGGTCGCGGACCAGCGGCTGGCGGGCAGCTTGCCGCAGGGGCAGTCGACGGGCTGCAGGTACGGCAGGCTCCGCTGGAGCGCGTCCTGGCCGGACTCGGTGCGCCCGCCGCACGAGGCATGGAAGTACGCCTCGATGGGGGACAGGTCGTACGTGAGCACCTCGCCCCGGGTGGCCTCCACGGCGGCGCGCGTCTTGGCGTCCTCGCGGTTCACGCCGCCGTACACCTGGTGGAGCACGCTGCTGCCCATGTGGAACGCGGCGCCATAGGCCTCCAGCTTCTTCTGCAGCGCGTACGTCCGCGCGGCCACGGCCTGGGCCTTGAGGGCCTCCAGCGGGAAGGACACGGGCATCTCGCTGCCGAGCACCGCCGCCAGGTAGTCCTCCAGGGGGATGACGTTGATGAGCTGGAGGCTGTTCTTGAAGAGGCGCACGACGACGTCGCCGCGCACCTGCGCGCTGCCCGCCTTGAGGGGTTCGTTGCCGGGGCCGCCCGCGTCGCGGGCCTCCATGCCGCCCCGGAAGCGGATGGCGTCCCCCATCACCGGCGCGCCGTTGACCTCCAGCTTGCCGTTGTGGCGGCGCACGGTGGCCTGTCCGGAAGGGACGGCGACATAGCTCCCGTCCTCGGTGTCGGGGCCGAAGCCCAGGCCCCGGCCGCTCACGCGGACCTCGTCGCCGGGGTCGTCCATGGCAATGCGCATCGTCTCCACGGCGAACGCCCGCGGCGACGCGAGCAGGAGCAGCAGCAGTGCCACACGTTGCAACATGGTCCAACAGTCTAGGGGCCAGGCGATCCGCCTCAAGAAATCGGCCGGGCGGCCGGCCATGGCCCCTGGCGCCGCCCGCGAAAACCCCGTGCGGATGCCGCAGAATGGGCCCCAGTGACCGCCTCCGTCCCCGACGCCGCCCGCCTGTCCCCCGACGCCCTCGCCGAGGCCCTCCGCGCGCTGGAGCCCCGCACGGCGGCCGTGCTGGTCCGCCGGCTCGTGGAGCGCCGTCCGCAGTCGGAGTCCGCGGCCTGGTACGGGATTTCGAACGACGCCTTCTCGGTGCTCCTGCTCCGCTCGGCGGTGGCCCTGGCCCGTCAGCTGGGCCAGCCCGCGAGGCCGCCCGAGAGCCCGGAGGAGGCCAGCGCCTGGGAGCGGATGCTGGCCATGGCCATGGAGAAGGACACCGCGCCCGTGCCCGTGGCGCTCGCCCCCGTGGCCTCGCTGTGCCGGCGGGTGCGGGAGGTGGGGCCTGAAGTGGAGGCCGCGCTGGACCGCGCCGCGCAGGCCGACGCGGACTCACCCACCCGGGCGCGGGAGGAATGGCTGCGGAGGCTGGCCGTGGCCGCGCTCCTGGCGCTGACGGCCTGGCTCTACTGGAACCGCCCCCCGGAGCCGGAACCCCGCCCCGAGCGCCGCATGCTCTCCCCCGACCGCCGCTGACTGGACGCGGCCACGAGGGGGCGCGTATGGGTAGGCCCATGCGAGCGACCCGGTCATGGCTGGCCCTCCTCACCGCAGCAGTCGCGCTGACGGGCTGCGCGAAGCACGTGGACACCCGGGTGGCCGGGGACGACGACGCGGCCATCGACGGGCTCGAGGCCCGCCTCGACGAACTGCGCGCCCGCGAGCAGGGCGATGACCTGACATGCGCGGAGCAATGCGCCGTCTCCGCGAGGACGTGCACCACGGCGGAGGAGTTCTGCGCCTTGGTGGAGAAGCAGTCGGACCGGGACGACCTCCCGCCGCGCTGCGCCAGGGCCCGGGAGCAGTGCGCGGGCGCGGGCGATGGCTGCACGCGATGTCAGACGCCCTGAAGAACCAGCCATGCGCCGGCTCGGACTCCGTGTCTATGATGGGCGGATTGAGGAGCCTCCCCATGACCCCCCGTCTTTCGTTGATGCTCGCTGCCTCGTCACTCGTGCTGGCGACCCCTGCCCTCGCGGAGGAGGAAGGCCTGACGCCGGAGAAGGTGGCGGCCATCCAGCGCGATGAGGCCGCGGCCCAGGCGAAGGTGGACGCCGAGCACGGCAACCGCAAGCCGTCGGAGATGAGCAACGCCGAGCGGGGTCAGGCCATCCGCGACCAGCAGAAGGAAGCCGCCAAGGTCTTGGAGAAGCACGGCGTCTCCGCGAAGGAGTACGCCACCTTCACGGCCCGGATGACGCCCGACGACAACCAGCGCGCCGCCAACGAAGCCAAGCGGCTCGACGACAAGGAGAAGGCCGAAAAGGAGGCCGAGGCGAAGAAGCGCAAGGGCGACGGCGAGGTCCACATCCAGCAGGGCTTCAGCGACGCGGACCCCGTGGAGCTGGAGTCCACGGATGGCGCGGAGCCCTCCGTCGACGTCGACAGCAACCTGGACAGCACGTCGGGGGCGCCGGTCGTGGAGATTGGCGGCAACGCCGGCACGCCGCAGAAGTCCATCAGCCGGAAGTCGTCCAAGTCCTCGCGCCGCGGCAAGTAGCCCCGGCGCGGCACCGGACGACCTCCGGGGCCATCAGCGGCCCCGGAACCCGAGCTCTCGCGACCGCGCCTGCCACACCTCATCATAGGGGCAGGAGCAGTCGGTCTCCTCCGGCTCCGGATACGCGTACGTCTCGCCCTTGTAGTTGCGGAACAGCGTCTCGCGCTCGCCCCGCTCGACGACGTAGTCGGGCTGGAGGGTGACCTTCCCTCCCCCACCCGGCAGGTCCACCGCGAGGTGCGGCACCGCGAGCCCGCTGGTGTGTCCGCGAAGCTGCTCGAGGATCTCCAGTCCCTTGGCGATGGGCGTACGCAGGTGCTCGCAGCCCTCCGCGACATCCATCTGGTGCAGGTAGTACGGCCGCACGCGGCTGCGCAGGAGCACGTGCGACAGCTCCTTGATGATGCGCGCATCCGAGTTGAGCTGCCGCATCAGCACCGCCTGGTTCTCCACCGGCACGCCGTGGTCCACCAACCGCTCGCACGCCTCACGCGCTTCCGGCGTCACTTCCTTCGGGTGGTTGAAGTGGGTGATGACGTAGACGGGCGCGTAGCGGCGCAGCAGGCGCGCCAGCGAGTCCGTGACGCGCATGGGCAGCACCACGGGCACCCGCGTCCCGATGCGGATCATCTCCACGTGCGGAATCTCGCTCAGCGGCGCGAGCAGCGACTCCAGCCGCTCCTCGCTCAAGAGGAACGGATCGCCGCCGGAGATGAGCACGTCGCGCACCTCGGGGTGGCTGCGCACGTAGTCGATGCCCCGGCGCATCTGGTCCTTGGTGAGCTCCGCCTCGCCGCCCTTGGTGATGCGCCGCCGCGTGCAGTGGCGGCAGTAGACCGAGCACGTATCGATGGCCAGGAACAGCACCCGGTCCGGATACTTGTGGACGATGCACTCCTCCGGGCGCGTCTTGTCCTCGCCCAGCGGATCCGCCAGCTCCCCGGGCCGCACCCGCGCCTCCGCGCGCACCGGAATGGACTGCATGCGCACCGGACACGACGCGTGCTCCGGATCGATGAGCGACAGGTAGTACGGGCTGATGCCAATGCGGAACAGCGAGGACGTCTCCTGCACCCCGGCGCGCTCCTCCGGGGTCAGGCGCACGTAGCGCTCCAGTTGCTCCAGGTTGCGCACCGAGTGACGCTGCTGCCAGCGCCAGTCCGCCCACTCCGCGTCGGTCGCGGAGGGGAACAACCGGGCCCGCCCCTCGGCACTGAGCGAGGGACGGGGAGACGACAGGGGCGCCATCGCGCCCGCGGAGGAATCCATCACGCCGCCTTGGGCTGATCCCGCCACCACGCCTGGCCGGACTCCGGCAGCGTGTCGATAGGATCGAAGTACTCGTACTTCCGTTCAAGCGCGCCGGCGTCGTTCGCTTCCACGCTCGTGCGGTAGTTCTTGGTCCAGTAGGAGATGCCGCGCTCGCGGTCGTACTCCGCCACCTGGTGCACCCAGCGCTTCCCCACGAACGGCACGTCACAGACGATGCGCGGCGTGGCGAAGCCCGGCATGTAGCCCATGATGTCGTGCTGGAGCTTCTGTGCCTGCGCCACCGACAGCCGCCAGTGCTCGCTGTTGGGGATCATGTCGCACATGTAGAAGTAGTACGGCAGGATCTTCGCGTGGTCGAGCAGCGTGAAGCACAGGTCCAACAGCGCCTTGGGGCTGTCGTTCACGCCGCGCAAGAGCACGCCCTGGTTGCGCACGTCGCGGAAGCCCATGTCGAGCAGCTTGCGCACCGCCTTGCCCACCAGCGGCGTGAGCTGCTGCGCGTGGTTGACGTGCGTGTGCATCGCCAGGTCCACCCCGCGCTCCACGGCCTTCTTCGCCAGCCGGTCCAGCCCCGCCAGCACGTTGTCCTGGAGGAAGTGCTGCGGCAGCGCCATGAGCCCCTTGGACGCCAGGCGGATGTCGCGGATGTTCGGGATGTCCATCAGCGCGCTGACGAACGGCTCCAGCGCCTGGATGGGCAGGTTCGCGATGTCGCCGCCGGACACCACCACGTCGCGCACGGTGGGCGTGCGGCGCAGGTAGTCCAGCATCAGCTCGTAGCGCTCCTTCTGCGCCGTCCCGAACTTGTGCTTGGACACCTGCGGGACGTCGTTGCCCACCAGGTCCATGCGCGTGCAGTGGCCGCAGTACTGCGGGCACGTGGGCAGCATCTCCGCCAGCACCTTCGTCGGATAGCGGTGCGTCAGGCCCTCGACGACCCACATGTCCTGCTCGTGGAGGCTGTCACGGCTGGCGCGCGGGTGGTTGGGCCAGTCCGTGCGGCGGTCGGCGATCGCCGGCAGCATGTACCTGCGGACCGGGTCGTTCCACAGGTCCTCCAGGTTCATGGTGTTGAGCATCTGGGGCGGGACGAGGATGGACATCGTCGCCCGCTCCTTCTGGTCCAGTTCCATGCTCGCCGCCAGGTCGTCCGGCAGCAACGGCCCGAGCGCGGCCTTCAGCTCGCGCAGGTTCTTCACGGTGTGCTTGCGCTGCCACACCGAGCTCTCCCACTCCGCCGCGGTGACGTCCTTGTAGCCCGGGATGCGCCGCCAGTCGGGCTCCACGAACTCCTTGCGAAGGGGATAGGTGAAAGGCTGCTGCGCGGGGCCAGCGTCGGGCTTGCCTCGAGTAGACGTCGTGCTCATGAACACATCACCTCAACGTAAGGATCGTCGTGGGCGAGGCGTCATAGCTTGCCCCCCGACATCCCTGCTCAACAATCGCCAGGGGCCCAAGATGCCCCGTGGCGCAGTGCGTCTGTTCATTCCACCTTGACGTTGATGAGCTTGGCCACACCTTCTGCCTCGACCACCACGACCTGGGGCTTGGTCGACGTCCCATTGAGCTTGAAGACGACCTTGCGCTTGCCCACCGGCAGGGACAGCGGGTTGCCCAGCGGCACGGGAGTGACACGGCCCGTGTTCTTCCCATCCACCCAGATTTGAGCGCCCGCCGGCAAGGTGCTGCAGGCGAACTTGCCCATCGCCGCGGCCGCGGGCTTGGGCTTGGGCTCCGGAGGCGGCTTCGGAGCCTGCGCCACGGGCACGGGCTTGGGCTTGGGCTCCGGAGGCGCGGGCTTGGGCTCCGGAGGCGCGGGCTTCGGCTTCGGCTCGGGCGGAGGGGCCTCGGCCACCATGTCCACGGGGACGCGCACCTCGGCGTCACCGTTGGACGTGAAGTCACCGGAGAACGGCTTGAAGCCCGCACGCTTCGCCGTGAACGTGTACTTCTTGCCCATCACCAGGTCGCCGAGCTTCGCCCCGGGCAGCTTGCCCAGGGACTTGCCGTCGACGGAGATCTCCGCGCCCTCCTGGCCTTCGAACAGGGCGGTGAACGTCTTCGGCGCGGGCGGCTCGGCGGGCTTCTCCTGGGGCGGCTCCGGCGTCGTGGGCGGTGGCGTGTTGTCCACCACCGGCGGCGTCGTGGGCGGCGGCTCCTCGGGCTGGGGAGCCTTGGGCTCTGGCTGCTTGGGAGGCGGCGCATCCGCCTTCAGGCTGAGGAGGATGGGGGCCGCAGCCTGACCGGCGGTGACTTCAATCTGCTGCGTCACGGGCTGATAGCCCGGAGCCGAGGCTGTCACGTTGTGGATGCCCGCGGACAGCTCGATGACCTGGTTCGCGTTCACGGCCTCACCGTCCACGAGGACGGAGGCGCCTACGGGCGCGACGAAGTTCACGGAGCCCGTGGACGAGCCACGGACCACGAAGATCACCGCGACGAGGATCAACAGGCCCGCGCCCGCGGCCATGCCGATGATGGCGGGCTTGGGCAGCGGCTTCTTCGGGCCGGCAGGCGCCTTGGGCTTGTCCACCCTGGCGGGCGGAGCCGGCTTCGCGATCTTGGGAGCCTTCTGCGGGAGGGGCGCCGGGCCATCGGCCTCGTCGTCGTAGGGCGGCTCTTCGCCCTCCTGCCCCTCGTCTCCGTAATCGTCCGGGTCCTGGCCGTCGCGGTCGTACTCGTCGCCCTGGTCGTCGTAGGCGCCGTCCGGGTCTTCCTCCTCGGCCGCCTGCGCACGCAGGCCGTTGTGGCGCGAGCCCACCGGGACGGTGATGTTGCCGGTGGTCTCCTCCTCTTCCTCGGTCGCCAGCACCGGGGCCGCCGAGCCACCGCGGGAGCGCGCAGGAGGCGCTGTCGGAGCCGGACCGATCATGGTCGCGCCCGCATAGGCCTCGCCGCCCTCGTCGCCGATGATGACCTGGGACTTGGGGCCGCTCTTGCCCTTGCCGCGAGGGCTGTCGTCCTGCGCGAAGGGAGAGGCACTGGTGTGGTGCCCCGCCCTGTCGATGGGGTTCTCCGTGCGGCCGGTGACGCTGTCGTCCACGACGACGCTGCTGTCCGCGATGCGAGTCTCCGGCGCGCGGAAGGTGTGCGTGGAGTCGACAATCTGCGTCTTGTCCGCGGCGCCATCCATCTCCGCCAGCTCCTCGGCGGACGGCGGCGGGATGTAGCCCGGCGCGGGCTGGGCGGGCGCGGTGGAGGCGCGCCCCACGGGCGAACCGGTCGAGGACGCCGCAGGCGACTTCTTCTGCGCGGTCGGACGGGGCGCCGGGGTGGGAGGCGGAACCGTCACCCCCGAGTGCTCAATCTGATCCGGCCGCTCGACGGAGGCATAGCGCTCCATCTTCTCCGCCTCGCGGAGCATGTCCTCGGCGAAGGCCTCCTTCATGAAGCCGGACAGGTGCTTCGAGGAGTAGATGGCGTCCCCCGCGAGGAGGAAGCGCATCAGGTCCTCCTGGAGGTCGGACGCCCACTGGTAGCGATCCTCGGGCTCACGCGCGAGCGCCTTGAGGACGACCTTCTCCAGACCCGCGGGGATGTTCGGATTGAACTCGCGTGGCAGCGGGATGTCCGCGTTGCGCACCTTCTCCAGCGTGGAGAAGTCCGACTCGCCCACGAAGAGCTTCTCGCCCGTGAGCATTTCGTAGAGCAGCACGCCGACCGCGAAGATGTCGCTGCGCCGGTCAATGGGCATGCCCCGGACCTGCTCCGGGCTCATGTAGCCGAACTTCCCCTTGAGGATGCCGGCCTGCGTCTTCTGAGAGCGGTTGGCGGCCTTGGCGATGCCAAAGTCGATGATCTTCACCTCGCCTTCGTACGAGACGAGGATGTTCTGCGGGGAGACGTCGCGGTGGATGATGTGCAGGTCCTGGCCGCGCGCGTCCTTCTTGCGGTGGGCGTAGTCCAGGCCCTCGCACATCTTGGAGACGACGAACACCGCCTGAGCGGTGGGCATGATCTCCTTGCGGCGACGGTAGCGCTCCAGGAGCGTGCGGACGTCACGGCCTGCCACGTACTCCATGGCGATGAAGTAGGTGTCCTCGTGCTTCCCGAGCTCGTGGATGTGCACGATGTTGGCGTGGTTCAGCTGAACGCTGATCCGCGCCTCGTCGATGAACATCGTGATGAACTCGTCATCCTCCGCCATCGTCGGAAGGATCTTCTTGATGGCGAGGATGCGCTCGAAGCCCTCGACGCCAAAGGCCTTCGCGATGAAGACCTCGGCCATACCGCCGACGTTGATGCGCTCGAGGAGCAGGTACTTCCCAAAGAAGGTCGGCTTCTTCATCTCGCGGGGCTGCCCGGCGCCGGCGAGTACGGACCGCGGCAGGCGGTGCGCAGACCGGGGGGAGAGGTGACTCTAGATCCAGTGAGAACGGCGGTCAAACATCCACGACGCCGCGATTCCCCAAGGAATCCGAGAACTTGGCTCCCTCTCGCACGGAAATTGACCCACCCGTGTTCCCATCGCGGCCCGGCAAGCCCCCACCGCGGGTCCAGCTCTGCGTGCTCCGGGCGGCCGGATGCCCACGGTCCTGACGTGGCTCGAGCCCCCGGCGAGCGCGGCTCGCGCTCAAGCCGGGTGGCGAGGAGGAAACAAGCCCAAAAAAGACAAAGCCCCTGATGCCATGAAGGCATCAGGGGCTTTTGAGAAAAGAATCCGGCAGCGACCTACTCTCCCACGCGGTTTCCCGCGGAGTACCATCGGCTCTGGAGGGCTTAACTTCCGTGTTCGGGATGGGAACGGGTGTGACCCCTCCGACATTGCCACCGGAAAATGGGATGACGGTGCATACGAAGGGTAAGTTGCAAGCTTCTGCTTGGAGTGAAGCCTCTTCATTTGAAGAAGAGCGAAACAGCTGTCTTCCGGGCGGACGCGGGCATGCGCGTCCATGGCCTCGGCCTTGGCCCCGAGTCCCTTACTCCCCACGAGGGGGCATGCAAGAGAAGGGGGGAAGTAAGCCGCTCGACTTATTAGTACTGGTTAGCTTAACGCGTTACCGCGCTTACACACCCAGCCTATCAACGTGGTAGTCTTCCACGAGTCTTCAGGGGCTTGCGCCCGGGATACCTGGTCTTGAGGTCGGTTTCCCGCTTAGATGCTTTCAGCGGTTATCCAATCGGCACATGGCTACCCAGCGATGCCTCTGGCGAGACAACTGGTACACCAGCGGTGCCTCCAACCCGGTCCTCTCGTACTAAGGTCAGAGCCTCTCAAGTATCCTACGCCCACAGCAGATAGGGACCAAACTGTCTCACGACGTTTTGAACCCAGCTCGCGTACCGCTTTAATTGGCGAACAGCCAAACCCTTGGGACCTGCTCCAGCCCCAGGATGCGATGAGCCGACATCGAGGTGCCAAACCTCCCCGTCGATGTGAACTCTTGGGGGAGATAAGCCTGTTATCCCCGGAGTACCTTTTATCCGTTGAGCGATGGCCCTTCCATTCAGGACCACCGGATCACTATGACCTGCTTTCGCACCTGCTCGACCTGTCGGTCTCGCAGTCAAGCTCCCTTATGCCATTGCACTCGACGCCCGGTTTCCAATCGGGCTGAGGGAACCATCGCGCGCCTCCGTTACTTTTTGGGAGGCGACCGCCCCAGTCAAACTACCCACCAGACAGTGTCCCAGTCCCGGCTGACGAGACGTGGTTAGACACCAGAAATCAACAGGGTGGTATTTCACCGTTGCCTCCACCGAACCTAGCGGCCCGGCTTCAAAGGCTCCCACCTATCCTACACAGTCAATCCCTAGTGTCACTGTCAAGTTGTAGTAAAGGTTCACGGGGTCTTTCCGTCTTGCTGCGGGTAAACTGCATCGGCACAGCTATTTCAATTTCGCTGAGTCCCTCTCCGAGACAGTGCGGAAGTCGTTACTCCATTCGTGCAGGTCGGAACTTACCCGACAAGGAATTTCGCTACCTTAGGACCGTTATAGTTACGGCCGCCGTTTACTGGGGCTTCGGATCATCGCTTCGCCTTGCGGCTGACGAATCCCCTTAACCTTCCAGCACCGGGCAGGAGTCAGACCCTATACGTCGGCTTGTCGCCTTCGCAGAGTCCTGTGTTTTTGGTAAACAGTCGCTACCGCCATTTCTCTGCAACCTCTCTCGGCTTCGGCTGTACGCCTACACCTACCAGAGGCCCACCTTCTTCCGAAGTTACGGTGGAAATTTGCCTAGTTCCTTGGAGGAGAGTTCTCTCAAGCGCCTTAGGATTTTCTCCTCACCCACCTGTGTCGGTTTGCGGTACGGACACCCTGCAGACTCCCTGCGGGACTTTTCTTGGAAGCCGAGCATCAGCGACTTACCCCTTGCGGGGCGCCATGGGGTCTCGGGGATGACTGCCGCGCCTTTATTCGTACGCGACACCCCTACGCCTTTAGACTGACACAACCACCGGTCAGCTCGCCTAGCTTTCTCCGTCCTCCCTCAGTTCAACGTCTGCAAGATGGCGCAGGAATATTAACCTGCTTGCCATCACCTACGCCTTTCGGCCTCGGCTTAGGACCCGGCTAACCCTGGGAAGATTAACTTGACCCAGGAAACCTTGGGTTTACGGCGAGGGGGTTTCTCACCCCCTTTATCGCTACTCATTTCGGCATCAGCACTCCCAGTCGCTCCAGCGGCCCTTTCGGTCCACCTTCGCTGCAACTGGGACGCTCCCCTACCGCCATGCATGCCAAACATGCATGACCCGAAGCTTCGGCACTAGTCTTGAGCCCCGTTACATTTTCGGCGCGGCCTGTCTTGACCAGTGAGCTATTACGCTTTCTTTAAAGGATGGCTGCTTCTAAGCCAACCTCCTGGTTGTCAATGACCTGCCACATCCTTTCTAGTGTTCACTTAGACTAGATTTGGGGGCCTTAGCTGTCGGTCTGGGTTATTCCCCTCTTGCCAATGGACGTTATCACCCACTGACTGCGTCCCGGGATAACAATTGCCGGCATTCGGAGTTTGATACGGTTTGGTAATCTGGTGAGACCCCTAGCCGTTTCAGTGCTCTACCTCCGGCATTGAATTACCCGAGCCGATACCTAAATATCTTTCGGGGAGAACCAGCTATCACGGAGTTTGATTGGCCTTTCACCCCTACACACAGCTCATCCCAGAAATTTTCAACTTTCATGAGTTCGGTCCTCCATGCGGTGTTACCCGCACTTCAACCTGGCCATGTGTAGATCACCCCGCTTCGGGTTATAATACACGCAACTTAGCGCCCTGTTCGGACTCGCTTTCGCTCCGGCTCCACCTATCGGCTTAGCCTCGCTACGTATATTAAGTCGCCGAATCATGATGCAAAAGGTACGCTCTCGCACTGGCTTGCGCCGTAGTGCTCGAACTGCTTGTAGACATGCGGTTTCAGGTTCTTTGGACTCCCCTCACCGGGGTTCTTTTCACCTTTCCCTCGCGGTACTTGTTCACTATCGGTCGCCAAGGAGTATTTAGGCTTACCGGATGGTCCCGGCAGATTCAGACAGGATTGCACGTGTCCCGTCTTACTTGGGTAACCCGCTCAGCTCCAGACGGCTTTCGCGTACGCGACTATCACGCTCTTTGGTGCACCTTTCCAGGTGCTTCCGCTAGCCCTCCAGAGTCCTACCGCGGACCCGCTACCCCACCGCCATTTGCATGACGTTGGTTTGGCCTCTTCCCATTTCGCTCGCCACTACTTTGGGAATCACTCGTTGTTTTCTCTTCCTCAGGGTACTGAGATGTTTCACTTCCCCTGGTTTGCTCTGCAACCCTATGAATTCAGGTTGCAGTAACGCAGCTCTTCGCCACGCTGGGTTTCCCCATTCGGACATCTCCGGATCAACGTTTGGTTGGCAACTCCCCGAAGCTTTTCGCAGCCACCCACGTCCTTCATCGCCTCTTGGCACCTAGGCATCCACCGCACGCCCTTAGTAGCTTACTTGCCCTAATCTCTTGTCCAACGCCCGCCTCCCGGCGGATTGTCGAAACTCGAAACCAAGGCCCAGGCCTCTGCTCTTCGCTAGCAGGCCCGGAAGACTTTACTTATTGCTGTTCTCTTCACTGCTTCTTCTTGTGTGGGAGACTTCGTTCCCCTCTACCCGGCTGCCTCGCGGCGCCTGGTAAAGCAGATTTCGAAGTCGGCACTTCTGTTGAGAACTTCACTCAGCAGAAATTGCAACTTACCCTTCGTATGCACTTGTCAAAGAACGTCCCTGCTTGGAAGCAGGTAACTTGTGGAGCTGATCGGGTTCGAACCGACGACATCCAGCTTGCAAAGCTGGCGCTCTCCCAGCTGAGCTACAGCCCCGACTCTCGCGTCGGCACCGCCTTCGTCCCCCCAATGAGGGAGAATGGTGGGCCTAGGTGGACTTGAACCACCGACCTCGCGCTTATCAGGCGCGCGCTCTAGCCAGCTGAGCTATAGGCCCAGGTGGGGGCTAAAGCATCGGCAGAACCCTACAGCGTCCTTCATTCTCAAAGAGCCGAGCCGCCTTCGCTCGGTCCTTCAAAACCAAACAGCAAGCCCGAAGTTGATAATGGATTGTTTACCGGAAACTTTGACCTAGTCAGACCTGACAGCCCGAAGGCTGCTGGTGTTGCCTACTCTCCCGAAGGATGAGTCCAACACCCGGTCTCCTTAGAAAGGAGGTGATCCAGCCGCAGGTTCCCCTACGGCTACCTTGTTACGACTTCACCCCAGTTACCGAGCACTCCTTGGGCATCTCTTGGTGAGATGACTTCTGGAGCAATCGACTCCCATGGTGTGACGGGCGGTGTGTACAAGGCCCGGGAACGTATTCACCGCAGCGTGCTGATCTGCGATTACTAGCGATTCCGCCTTCATGGAGTCGAGTTGCAGACTCCAATCTGAACTGAGACCGGTTTTCTGCGATTAGCTCCCCCTCGCGGGTTTGCAGCGCTCTGTACCGGCCATTGTAGCACGTGTGTAGCCCTGGTCATAAAGGCCATGAGGACTTGACGTCATCCCCACCTTCCTCCGGTTTAACACCGGCAGTCCCTCTAGAGATCCACTTGCGTGGCAACTAAAGGCGAGGGTTGCGCTCGTTGCGGGACTTAACCCAACATCTCACGACACGAGCTGACGACAGCCATGCAGCACCTGTCTCTCGGTTCCCTTGCGGGCACTCCCTCATCTCTGAAGGATTCCGAGGATGTCAAGACCAGGTAAGGTTCTGCGCGTTGCGTCGAATTAAACCACATGCTCCACCGCTTGTGCGGGCCCCCGTCAATTCCTTTGAGTTTTAGTCTTGCGACCGTACTTCCCAGGCGGAGAACTTAATGCGTTAGCTACGGCACCGCGGGGGTCAACTCCCACGACACCTAGTTCTCATCGTTTACGGCGTGGACTACCAGGGTATCTAATCCTGTTTGCTACCCACGCTTTCGCGTCTCAGCGTCAGTTACCGTCCAGGTGGCCGCCTTCGCCACCGGTGTTCCTCCCCATATCTACGAATTTCACCTCTACTTGGGGAATTCCGCCACCCTCTCCGGCACTCAAGCTCTGCAGTTTCGGGCGCACTTCCTCAGTTGAGCTGAGGGCTTTCACACCCGACTTGCAAAGCCGCCTACACGCGCTTTACGCCCAATAATTCCGAACAACGCTTGCACCCTCTGTATTACCGCGGCTGCTGGCACAGAGTTAGCCGGTGCTTCTTCTCCCGGTACCGTCAAGGCAAAGCGTATTAGGCTTTACGGTTTCGTCCCGGTCGAAAGTGCTTTACAATCCAAAGACCTTCATCACACACGCGGCGTTGCTGCGTCAGGCTTTCGCCCATTGCGCAAAATTCCCCACTGCTGCCTCCCGTAGGAGTCTGGACCGTGTCTCAGTTCCAGTGTGGCTGATCGTCCTCTCAGACCAGCTACCCGTCGTCGCCTTGGTGGGCCATTACCCCGCCAACTAGCTGATGGGCCGCGGACTCATCTGGTTGTGATAGCTTGTATACAGAGGCCACCTTTTCCCTCAGTCTCCGAAGAGACCGTGGGCTTATCCGGTATTAGCCAATCTTTCGACTGGTTATCCCAGGCATCCAGGCAGATTATCCACGTGTTACGCACCCGTGCGCCGCTCTACTAGGGTTTCCCCATTCGCGCTCGACTTGCATGTGTTAGGCACGCCGCCAGCGTTCGTTCTGAGCCAGGATCAAACTCTCCAATTGTATTCTTGGTTTGCTTGAACCGGCGTCCCCCGAGACCCGGCTAAGGAGTCTCGGCTCGCTGATTCGTCGGCACTTCCCTCTCGCTGCGCTTTTCAGCGCTGCCCTCGAGGTGAAGATGCCCTCAAAAAATTGACTGCGGTTTCCGCAATCCATTACTGCTTGGGCTTGCTATTTGGTTTTCAAAGACCGAGCCGCTTGTGTTGCCTCGCGACTTTTGTTACCGTCTACTTCGCTGCCGGTTTCGTCTCAACCGGCGGGGTTGCAGCTTCTATTTCAGTTCGCAGTCAGCGTCAACTTCGCTTTTGCGTCCTGCGGGCTGCTTCGAATCTCGTCGGCGCCGTCCAGTGACTTCCGCCGCTTTCTTTCGAAGGGGAGCGGCTTCTACTTCAGCGCCGTCTTCCCTGTCAACCGCTTGCTGTCAGCTTCCTTCACCGCTTTGCGTCCGTCTTGTTGCCTGCCGGACGCCTGCTTCTTCGGTGGGGCGCGGCTTCTATCTCTTCGCCGCATTCGCTGTCAACCCGCTCGTTGACTGCCCTATTTCCTTGTCGGTGCTGCTCTCTCTCCGAAGTGCCTTCCGCGCCAGTGCGCGGGCTTCGAAGCGAGGGGCGCGGCTTCTACCACCGCCGCACGTTGTGTCAACTGCCCTACGGTTGCTGCTGCTCCCCGACCTGCTCCGCCTCCCATGAGGCGGCAACCCACTCCAACACCTTCAACGCCCGCCGATCGCCTGTGCTGCTGCGGCAGCCATCTAAGAATCGGTTCGGAGAATGTCAACTTCCCGTCACCGGCCCTCGTCGCGCAGGTGCCACCGGGGTGACGCCTGCGTGTCGCCGCGAGGTGGGCGGCTTATCCATCAAGCGATCGGGTGGCGCAAGAAATTTGATGCAGGCCGCCGGCGCGCTGCGACGTGGTGAAGGGGGAACCCGTGGGGCGGTTCCACCCATTCCCCGGCGGATTTCAGCTCCCGAACTTGAGCTTCGAGAGGTCCACCCTCCCCCGCCGGCACTTCTCCGCGACCACCACCGAGCGCAGTTCCTGGTAGGCGCGCTCGAAGTCGTCGTTCACCACGATGTAGTCGTAGGACGCGATTCCCCGCTCGATTTCCGAGCGGGCGGCCAGCATCCGGCGGCGGATGGTCTCGTCCGCGTCCGTCTGGCGGTCGCGCAGTCGTCGCTCCAGTTCCTCCATGGAGGGCGGGAGCACGAAGATGAGGACCGCATCGGGGTGCTTGCGCTTGATTGCCTGCCCGCCCTGCACGTCGATGTCGAAGATGGCGGTCCCGCGGCGCGTGCGGGCTTCGTCCACCACCGACTGCGGGCTTCCGTAGAAGTGGCCGTGCACCTCGGCCCACTCCACGAACTCGCCTTTCTCGATCTTCTCCTGGAAGGCGGCGACTCCCACGAAGTGGTAGTCCACGCCCTCCTGCTCCTTGCCCCGGGGACGCCGGGTGGTGACGCTGGTGGAGAAGATGCCGTCCGGCATCTCCTTCAGCAGACGGTGGGCGAGGGTCGTCTTCCCCGCTCCGGAGGGGGCGGAGAGGACGAGGAGCAGGCCAGGCTGGAGTCCAGAGGGTTCGTTCATTCGACGTTCTGCACCTGTTCGCGGATGCGCTCGACCTCGGCCTTCATCGAGACCACACGCGCGGAGATCTCCGCGTGCTGGCTCTTGGAGCCTGTCGTGTTCACCTCGCGGTGCATCTCCTGCACGAGGAAATCCATGCGCCGGCCCACCGGCTCGGGGCTCGCCATCAGCAGCCGGAACTGCTCGAGGTGGGTGGCGAGCCGGGTCACCTCTTCCGCGATGTCCGTCCGCTCGGCGAACAGGGCCACTTCCTGCGCCAGGCGCTGCGGCTCGACCGCGACCCCACGCGCAAGCTCCGCGACACGCTCGGTGAGCCGCTGCTGGTAGTCACTGACCGCTCGCGGCGCGAGCTGGGCGACCTCCTGGCTCCACCCCTCGATGAGCTTCATGCGGGCGTTCAGGTCGGCGTGGATGGATTCGCCTTCGGTGTTCCGCATCATCTCCAGGGCCGCGAGCGCCTGGTGGAGCGCGGTCTGCGTGGCCTGGGTGGCGGACTCCACGTCCACGCCCTTCTCCTCCAGGCGGATGACGCCCGGCTGGTTGGCGACCTGCGACCAGGAGATGTCGGCGGGCTGGCCCAGGGCCTCGGCGACCTCGCGGAAGGCGCGCGCGTATTCGCGGGCGAGGCCTGCATCCACATTGGGAACATTTCCCGAGACCGTCGCGGCCTGGCGGCGCACCAGGATCTCCACCGAGCCACGCGCGAGGCGGTCCTTCACCTGCTTCACGAGCGCGGGCTCGAGCGCGGAGAGTTCGCGCGGAAGCCGGACCTTCACTTCACAGAACTTGTGGTTGAGCGAGCGAGCTTCCACGGAGACCTCTTCGTCCCCCACGCGGGCGCGGCCCGAACCAAATCCGGTCATGCTCTTGAGCATCGGGCCGGGTGCTAGGGGCTTTCCGGCCCAAGGTCAAGCCAGCGTCTTGTGTCCGTTCCAATTCTGGTAGGGTCCGCCGCCGATGGCGTGGCACAAGCGGCTCGAGACGTGGGCGAAGCTGGCACTGGCGCTCCTGGCATCCCTCCTGTTCTGGCGCCCCGGACGCCGCCGTTCCCCCGGGACGCCGCTCCCCCACCCGCGCAAGGTGCTGCTCGTCCGGCCCGACAACCGCGTGGGCGAGGCCCTTCTCACCACGCCCCTGATGCGGACCCTCAAGGCGCATCTCCAGCCGCCTCCCGAGGTGCATGTGCTGGTGCACGCCAAGGTGGCTCGCGTCCTTCAGGGGCACCCTGACGCGGATGCGGTCCTGGCGTTCGACCGGCGCATGCTGTGGCTGGGCCCCCTGGCGCCTGGCATCCGTGCACTCCGCCGCCAGGGCTACGACGTCGTGGTGGATTGCGCCAACTGGAGCGCTCCTTCGGTGACGAGCGCCATCGTCGCCCGGATGGCGGGGCCGAAGGCGGTCGTCATCGGGCCCGGCATCTGGCCGGTGTCCCGGCTGCAGTCGGTGTCCGTTCCGGCGCGCCCCGATACGCGGCATGAGGCCGTTCAGCGGACCCACCTGTTGACTCCCCTGACAAAGGGAGTCGTGGCCCAGGGGCTGTCCTTCCGCGAGCCGGTGCTGGGCGAGGCATTCCGCGACTATCTGGCGACGTTCGCCGCGAGGGGTTCTCGGCGTGCGGTCATCAACCCCGGGGGGCGACTGGGCGAGCGCCGCATCCCCGCGGAGGCCTTCGCGGCGGCCGCCCGGGAGCTGATCTCGCTCGGCTATTCGCCCGTCGTGACGTGGGGGCCGGGTGAGGAGGCCCTGGCCCGGAGCGTGCTCTCGGGTGCTCCGGGGGCGGAGATGGCTCCGCCGACGAGCATCGATGAGCTCGGTGCGCTCATGCGGACCGCGGGCCTCACCATCTGCAACAACACCGGGCCCATGCACCTGTCGGTCGCCGTTGGCGCGCCCACGCTGGCGTTCTTCCTGCGCATCGACATGGAGCGCTGGGGCCATGCGGTGGCTCCCCACCGGATGGTGGACCTGACTCCCATCGTGGATGGGGCTTCAGGGGCCGGCTTGGAGCAGCGCGTGGCCGGGGAGGTCCGGTCGTTCGTCTCGGAGCGGGTCTCGCTCACGGGGTGAGCGGCCGTTCCTCTTCGGGCACCATCCTCGGGACGCCGGCCTCCACGGGCCACGCTTTCCGACAGTGGCGGCAGCGGACTTCGGGCGGGGGACCTTCGTGCTCGTCGAGCGGGCCGTTGCAGTAGGGACAGCCCAGGATGGACCGCAGCACCGGGTCCAGGACCATGGCTACTTCGCACCTTCGCGCCCGAGCCTGCGCGCCAGCTCCGTGGTGCTGTGGTCCTTCGGGTCGCCCGCCACCGCGGTCCGTCCTCCGTAGGCGCGGACCTCGTCGCCTTCCGGGATGGACTCCGGCGTGTAGTCCGTCCCCTTCACGTGCACGTCGGGCTTGAGGGCTCGGATGATGCCGCGCACGTTCGGTTCGTCGAAGACGACGACGCGGTCCGTGCAGGCCAGCGCCGCGATCAACTCCGCGCGCTCCGCTTCCGGGATGTGCGGACGGCCTGGCCCCTTGTAGGCCCTCGTGGAGGCGTCCGAGTTCACCGCCACCACCAGCACGTCCGCCAGGGCCTTCGCTCCTTCCAGATAGCGGACGTGCCCGACGTGCAGCAGATCGAAGACGCCATTGGCCAGGGCCACCGTGCGGCCCTGCTCGCGCCAGCGCTCCCGTTCTTCCGCGATGGCGGCGAGGGGGCGCAGCTTGTCCAGGGTGTTCATCGTGGGCTCCGCAGCGCATCGAGGAGTTCTTCTCGCGAGACCGTCGCCGTGCCGGGCTTCTGCACCACCAGCGCGCCCGCCACGTTCGCGAGCCTCGCGGCTTCACCGAAGGACGCTCCCGCGGCGACTGCCAGTGCGAAGCTCGCGATGACCGTGTCGCCGGCTCCCGTCACGTCCACGGCCGCCTTCGCTCCGTGCACAGGGATGAGGTCCACGCCGCCCTTCGCGTCGAAGAGGGCCATGCCGTGCCGGCCTCGCGTCACCAGCAGCGCCTGGCAGCCCAGCTTGCGGACCGCCTCGTGCCCTGCCTCCAGGAGGTCCTCCTTCGTGCGCACCGGACGCCCCGCGAGGGCCTCCAGCTCTGGCTCGTTGGGCTTGCAGACCGTGAGGCCCGCGAAGGCCGCGAGCGCGTACCGGCTGTCCACGCAGACCGGCAGGCCGGCCGCGGCGAGCTTCCGCAACACGGCGCGAACCTCGTCGCTGACGACGCCCGCCCCGTAGTCCGAGACCACCACCGCGTCCGCGTCCTTCGCCGCGGACTCCACCTGCCTGGCAATCGCCTTGCGCATCCGGGGCGGGAGTGGGCCTCGCTGCCCCCGGTCGACCCGGAGCATCTGCTGCCTCGTGGTGCTGATGCCTCCGGCGAGGATGCGCGTCTTCGTCTCCGTCTGGATGCTCCGGCTGCTGACCGCGTGCAGTCGCACGTCCGCGGCCTGGAAGAGCTTGCGCAGCTCGGTGCCCATCGAGTCCACGCCCAGGGCTCCCACCGCCGTCACCTGTCCCGACAGTGCGCGGATGTTGGCCGCCACGTTGGCTCCGCCGCCAAGCTTCACCTCCGAAGACTCGTATCGGACGATGAGCACCGGGGCCTCGCGGCTCACCCGGTCCGTCTGACCGTAGAGGTAGTGGTCGGCCACCAGGTCTCCCACCAACAACACCCGACGGCGCGCGAAGGCGAGTGGCAGGCGCGAGGACGAAGCTGCCGGACGTGAAGACGGGGCCGCTGGCATGGGCGCGCGTTGTCCCACAGCGTTCCAGCCCTCACAAGTCGCGCGTCTCTCCCGACAGCCCGAGCGCCCGTCTCAGATGCGGTTCGCCCTCCAGGACCTCCACTCCCAGGCGCACCACCCACGCCTCGAAGCCGGCGGGCAGCCGCACCGCGTCCTTCTCCGTCGTCACCACCAGCGCCCCTTGCTGGCGAGCACGGGCCTCGACCTGGCGCAGCTCCTCCACCGTGTAGCGATGGTGATCCGCGAAGAGGGCCGCGTCCCGGACCTCCGCTCCGAGTGCGGTGACGGTCTTCAGGAATCCTCCGGGCCTTGCCAGTCCCGCCAGCGCGAGGACCGGCCTTCCTTCGAGCACCTTCGTCGGGTGCTCGGTGCCCGAGGGGTCCCACCAGCCCGTGGGCCCGTAGCGCGTCCGAACCCTGGGGGCGGTCACGGCTTCGAGCCATGGGTTGGGGGCAACGTCTCCTGAAGCCGCTCTCAGCCAGAGGAGCGTGGCGCGTCGGAGGGCCGATGGGGGCTCCCTCAACGGCCCCCTGGGGAGCAGCTGGCCGTTGCCCAGGCCCACGGCTTCATCCACGACCACCAGGTCCTCGTCACGGTACAGGCGGCGGTGCTGAAAGCCATCGTCCAACAGGACCGTGTCCAGGCTGAAGGCGTCCCTGGCCCGGAATGCCGCCGCGACCCGGTCCGCTCCCACGAAGAGACGGGCTCCCGGGCACCTGCGTGCCAGCAGCAGGGGTTCGTCTCCGGCTTCCGTCACAGGGGGCAAGGACTCCGCTCCCGTGAAGGTGAGCGGCTCCTGGGATTCGCGTCCGTAGCCCCTCGTGAGGATGCCGACCTTGCGTCCTTCGCGGATCAGCATCTCCGCGAGGTGCAGGACCGCGGGTGTCTTGCCCGTGCCTCCGACGTTGAGGTTGCCAACGGAGAGGATGCGCAGACCTTCGACGCGCTCGGCTCGCGTCAGGCCCGAGTCGTAGAGGGCGCCCCGGAGACGGACCGCTCCGCTGTAGGTCCAGGACAACAGCGTGAGCGGTGACAGGAGGGCGCGACGGGTCCAGGGCTCCGGGACCGGCGGATAGAAGATCCGCTCCAGGGCCGTGGGTGCTCCGGTCATCGCCTCGGCTCCGCTGCCTTCTGGTAGAGCGACAGGATGCTCCTGGCGATGAGCTCGTTCGTCGGGTGCAGGGTCGCCGCCCTGGCTCCGGACATCGCGGCGGTGACGACGGCATCCACCGTGGGTGCTTCCACCCTCGCATCCGCCAGGTCCGGGAGCGCGCCTTCGTTCACCGCGACCACTCGGACGTTGCAGGCCCGGGCCTGGGCCGCGGCCCTCGCGCTCCAGTCGTTTCCCAGGCCGAGGATCCAGACCTCGTCCAGGGCCTGGAGCCACTTCGCGAAGTCCGTTCCCTGCTGGTAGCCCGCGAACGTCACGTGCCCGGTGAGGCCTTGCTCGGAGACCTGCGCCCGGGTGGCTTCGAGCAGGGCTCCATCGCCCACCAGCACCAGGCGGGCTTCGGGGCGTTGCTGACGGAACGCGGCGAAGGCTTCTACGCCCAGCGCGTGCCGGCGGCTCTGCTGGAACGTGGAGATCATTCCCACGAGGTGCGTGTCCTCGAGCCCCAGTGTCTGGCGGAGGGCCTTGCGGTCCCTGGCGGGCGCGAACATCGGATCCACCAAGGCGGGCAGGACCTGGACCGGGCGGTGTCTGCCTTCGAGCTTCTCCACCAGGTGCCCCGCGGGCACCGTGTAGGCGGCGGCTTCGGGCAGCGACGAACGCAGTGAGCGTGGCGCATGGATGGAGCGGATCCGCGCCGCTCCTTTCGGCGTTCCCCAGCGGGCCACGAGATGATCATGGGTGAAGTGGGCGTGGATGACGTCCACCTCCCTGCGACGGAGGTTTCGCAGGTCGCTCCAGATCTCCCACGGTGGGGACTTCACGGACAACGACAGGCCTCCCTCGTCCAGGAGGCCCAGTTGCTGGAAGCGTGGGACGGCGGGTTCCTCTGCGGCGATGTCCCGGCGCTTGCGGTCCACCGCCACCGTGACGTCGTGGCCCAGGGCCCGCTGGGCCTGCGCGAGCAGCGCGACGTTCTCCGCCGGGCCGCTCCAGAAGGGACTCGCCAGCAGGTGCAGGATGCGCATCAGCGCTTCACCAGCGAATGGTAGAGGTCTCGGAGCGCTCGGACTTCGTGCTCGACGCCGCAGCGGCGGCGCGCTTCCTCCGCCGCGTTGCGCCCCACCTGACGTGCCCGCTCCGGGTCCCGGGTCAGCTCGTCCAGGACTTCGCGCAGCCCCTTCACGTCTCCGGGTTCGAAGAAGAAGCCCGTGCGGCCGTGCTCGATGAGGGTGTCCAGGTACGGCAGCTTCGAGGCCACCACGCAGCAACCGGACGCCATTGCCTCCACGTGCACCAGCGAATAGCCCTCCACGTAGGAGGGATGCACCAGGATGCTCAGCCCCTGGTACCAGGGCTCAATGGTGGACTGCTCTCCCGCGAGCAGCACCCGGTCCTCGATGCCCTGGCGCAGTCCGTTCACCCACGTCAGGTCCGGCCCCTTCGCGAGCCCCACCAGCACCGCCTGCCAGTCCGGTCGCTGCGGCAACAGCGGCCTCATCGCTTCGATGAAGTCACCCTGCCCCTTCTCCTTGCGGATGCGCCCGATGACTCCGATGCCGTAGCGGCCTCCTTGATGGAGCCTGGCCCAGGCCGCGTCCCGGTCTTCCGGTGGATGGAAGCGCGTGAGGTCGATGCCGTGTGAAATCACCGTGGAGGGGAGCGCGATGATTTCGGAGATCTGATTCGTCAGCGACACCAACGCGTCCGCGCCTCGGGCGAGCCACCGGGTGAAGCGCGTGGGGGCCATCGCGGTGTGCCTCGTGAAGACGAGCCGGACCTTGCCTCCCAATGCCTTCAGGAGCATCCCCGCGAGCAGCTCGTTGTTCCGGTGCGCGTGCCAGACGATGGGCTCCTGGTGCGAACGGCGGATCAGCTCTCCCCAGGTGATGCGCGGCAGGGCTTCCGTGAGGGCGGAGCCGATGACCCGCGTCTCGTCGGCGGTGGCCAGGGCCGGGACCACGGACTCCACGTGCCGGGTCACTCCCGTGTAGCGCTTGTGGAAGTGCGGATGGACGATGAGGGTCATCGGGACGCGGTCCTTGCCTGCTGGCGGGGCAGCGCGGCCATGGCCTCCGCGTTGCGCTCACTGGCGCCGGAGATTCGGCGCACCGTGGCTTCGGCCTGGGCTCCCAGGCGCTGACGGTGCTCGGGATTCGCGAGGAGGTCCACCAGCGCGGCGTGCAGGGCTTCTCCGTCCGCCACCTGGATGCCTCCGTTGCCTTGCAGCAGCGCGACGCTGTCCCGGAAGTTGTCCATGTGCGGGCCGAAGAGCACCGGCCTGCCCTGCCCCGCTGGCTCCAGGATGTTCTGACCGCCCCGCTTCGTGAACGAGCCCCCCACGAAGACCACCGTCGCCAGGCGGTAGGCGCGCGACAGCTCGCCCATGGAGTCCATCACCACCACCGGCGCTCGCTCCGGGTTGCCCTGCGAGCGCAGGCCCACGGTCAGGTTCCGCTCCTTCGCGAGGATCCTGATGCGCTCAGCCCGGTCCACGTAGCGCGGCGCGATGACCAGGCTCAGCGTGGGCCAGCGCTCCCTGAGACGCTGATACACCTGCAACAGGACTTCTTCTTCGCCCTCGTGCGTGCTCCCCGCGAGCCAGACCGGATCCGCTGGGGTCAGGCCCAGCGCGTTTCCGAGGGCTTCATCTTCCGGGGCGGGCCCGGCCGCGAGGGCGTCGAACTTGGTGTTTCCCGTCGTCAGGACCCGGTCGGCCGGTGCTCCCAGGGCCCTGGCCCTTTCGGCTTCCTCGTCCTGCCGCATCAGCAGCAGGTCCATGTCCTTGAGCGGGTTTTCGATGAGGCCAAAGAGCGCCCGGTACTTCCCCACGTTCGCCGGCGAGAAGCGGCCGTTGGTCATCACCACGCTGGCCCCGGACTGCTTCGCGGCGCGGATGAGGTTGGGCCAGACCTCCGTGTACTCGAGGACCAGGAGGTCCGGCCGGAGGGCCCGCACCGCCCTTCGCGTCGCGCCCCAGAGGTCATAGGGCGCGTACACGACTCCGTCGATCTGCTTCGCCAGGCGGTCCCTTGCCATCGCGTGGCCGCTGTCCGTCATGGTCGAAAGCACGATGCGGCAGCCGGGGAAGCGCTTGCGCAAGGGGCCGAGCATGGGCGCCAGGGCCAGCAGGTCTCCCGCGCTGGCCCCGTGCAACCAGAGCAGCGGGCCCTCTCCCTTCGGGAGGTCTCCCGGCCCATAGAAGCCCAGCCGCTGCTTCAGCCCGTGACGCGTCTTCCGGTGCACGCAGAGCACCGGGAACAGCAGCGCGAAGAGGACGTAGGTGGCGACGACGTAGAGCAGGCGCATGGGCGACGTCCCGCGCTCTATCAGATGCCCGGCGGTCTCGGCACCACTCGCACCGGGCTGGGGACCAGCCAGGGCCGCCACTCGTGACCGAAGAAGCGGCCCGGCGCGTGGGCCCAGACCTCCACCTGGACCACTCCGGGTCCGGTCAGCTCGACGTGCCGCCCGTCGGGTTGCAGGCGGCCTTCCCCCCACACCCGGACCTCGATGCTCCCCGGGGTGTGCTCCGGGAGGCGGACCGTCAGCACCGTGCCCGTGGGGGCTTCCCTCGTGTTCGCTTCGTAGCCCTCCAGGGCGAAGCCATCGGGGGCGCCCAGCGCTCGGAAGACGCAGAGGGCCCGGCCGCTCGCGAGGGCCTGCGTGACCTGGGCCGCGGCTGCTCGCGCGTCCCTGGACAGAGGGCCTGGCAGCACGTCCGGTGGAAGCTCCATGTCGAGCGCATTGAAGATGTCCTCGTATGCGGGCACGCCATGCGCGTCGTTGCCGCAGAGGGCGATGCGCTTGCGCTCCCGCGCCAGTTCCAGGAAGCGCTCCGCCGGGCGCGGCTCCGGCACCGCGAGCAGCATCACTCCGTGCACCGGGTTCACCAGGGATGCACCGAGCGCGGGGAGGAGCCGGCTCACGGGGCTTCGCAGCGCCTGCCGGAAGAAGGTATCCGCCGAGTACAGCTCGAAGCCCGGGACCTGGTGCGCCGTCGCTTCGTCCGTCCATGGGTTCTTCGTCTGGACCGGATGCGCGAGGACCGCCGTTCCGCCGGCGGCGTCAACCGCCGCCACGGCTTGCTCAGGTGGTCCCCAGGGCTTCACGCCTTCGATGGGCCGCTGCATGCCGAACGCGGCCAGATGGCCCGCGCTCGTGGAGAGCTCCACCCCGGGGATGAGCAGCACGCCGTCCACCCAGGTCGCGGCTGGCGCCTTCACGTCGTTGTGGTCGGTGAGCACCACGAAGTCCAGGCCCGCGGCCTTCGCCGCCTGGGCGACCTTCGCGGGCGTCCCGTTCCCATCCGAGCGCGTGGTGTGCACGTGGTACGCGCCTCGGATCCAGGGCTTCGCGTCTGGCACGGGTGCGACCACCGGGTAGTCCGCGAAGGCCGCCGCGAAGGCGAAGAAACCCGCGACGCCCAGGAGCAGGAGCAGCACGCCGAACATGGCTCGGAACGCCAGGGCGAGGGGCCGCTTCGCCGTGCCTGCCTTGCTCACGCGGCGCCCCGCTCAACGGGCCCTGACGTCTGCAGGCGCCACATGGCGGCGTAGCGGCCTTCCTTCTGGAGCAGGTCCTCGTGGCTGCCGCTCTCCACGATGCGGCCTGCCTCCACCACGTGGATGACATCCGCGTTCGTCACCGTCGACAGGCGATGCGCGATGACCAGCGCCGTGCGGCCGGGGAGCACCCTCGCCAGGGCGGCCTGCACCTCGCGCTCGTTCTCTGGATCCAGGCTGCTCGTCGCTTCGTCCAGCACCAGCACCGGGGCCTTCGACAGCACCGCCCGCGCGATGCAAAGGCGCTGACGCTGGCCTCCGCTCAGGATGACGCCCCGCTCGCCGATGCGCGTGTCGTAGCCTTGGGGCAGTTCCCGGATGAAGGCGTCCGCGTTCGCCACCTTCGCCGCGGCCTCCACTTCCTCTCGCGTTGCGCCGGGCCTCGCGTGCCTCAGGTTCTCCAGCACCGTGCCGTGGAAGAGCAGTGGCTCCTGCGTCACCAGCGCGAACTGACTCCGGACGCTCGCGGCCGTGTACGTGTCCGCGTCCACGCCATCCAGGTGGATGCGGCCCTGCTGGGGACGCTCGAAGCGCAGGAGCATTGAAGTCACCGTGCTCTTGCCCCCGCCGCTGCCTCCCACCAGCGCCGCCACCTGCCCCACCTTCAGGTCCAGCGTCAGCCCGTCCAGGGCCCGGCGCTCGCCGTAGAAGAAGCGCACGTCCTCCATCCGCAGCGACTCGCGCAGCGCTGGCGCTTGCACCGCACCGGGGGCGTCCTCCACGGGGTGCTTCAGGTCGAGCAGCGCGAAGAGGCGCTCACCCGCCGCTCCCGCCTGCACCGCGAACTGCGTCACGCGGCCCAGGTCCTTCACCGGCTGGTACACCAGGATGACCGCCGTGAGCAGCGACAGGAGCGCCTCCGGCTCCATCGCTCGCGTCGCCGCCGCGTAGCCCAGCGCTCCCGCGAGCGCCGCCGCCGCGAGGACCTCCATCAATCCCGGCACGCCGCCTCGCGCCCAGGCCGCGCCCACCACTGCTTCCTCGTGGGCCTTCGCGTAGGACTCGAAGCGCGCCAGCTCCGCCTGCTGACCGTTGAAGGCCTGGATGGTGCGCAGCCCTCCCAACCCCTCATGCAGCTGGCCCGCGAGCTGCCCCAGGTGGGCCTGCCCCTCGCGCGTGCCCTTCAACACCTTGCGCGTGAGCCTGGACGCGGGCAGCGCCGCCAGCGGAATCACCGCCAGCATCAGCCCTCCGAGCAGCGGGCTCATCGCCAGCGCCACGCCCGCGAGGATCAGCACCTGGATGGAGTCGCGCAGGTACGAGCCCACCGTGTACATGGCGGCCATCTCCACCGCCATCACGTCCGAGGTGAAGCGGCTGAGCAGGTCCCCGGTCCGTTCCTTCGACAGCTGCGACGGCGACAGCGCCGTGAGCCGCAGGAACAGGTCGCGCCGCAGGTCCTTCACCACGCGCTGCGCGAACAGGCCCATGAAGTAGAACTGGCCCAGGTAGCCCACTCCCTTCACCGCGCCCACGCCCAGCACCACCACCGGGAAGCCCCAGAGCGCCGCCTCGCGCGGCAGGTTCGCAAGCCAGGGCACCCGGTGCGCGCTCGAGAAGCCCTCTTCACCTCCCGACAACAGGAAGCGCAGCGCCGGGCCCAACAGGTACGCGTACGCGCCCGTGGCGAGCCCCAACACCGCCATGCACACGAAGGCCAGGACGAGGATTCCCGCGTGCGGCTTCGCGTAGCGCAGCAACCGCCAGAGCGCGCGATGCATGTCTACTTCACCACCTTCTGCAACGCCGCCCTCGCGAGCACCGAATACGGGTTCAGCTCCAGCACCTTCATCAGCTTCTTTCGCGCGAGCGGTACGTCGTCCAGGTCGATTTCGATGATGGCCGCGATGATCTGCGCCCGCTCCAGGTACGGATCCAACGTGAGCGCCTGCTTGAGCACCTTGCGCGCCGCGAGCGCCCGCTGCATCAGCGGCCCGGGCGAACCCCGGTACTTCGCCCAGGCGAGGTACGAGTAGTACTCGGGCTCGCTGCCGTTGAGCGCCACCGCCTCCTCGAAGCCCTGGATGGCGGCCTTGTAGTCGCCGCGCTTCAGCGCGGACTCGCCCCGGCGCAGCGCCAGCTCCGCGTCCACGTTGATGGCGGTCGCCCGGCCCACCACCTCCTGCCGGCTGAAGAAGTACTGGAGGTAGGCGCGGCGCTTCTCGTCCACGCTCAGCACGCGGTACGCGGCGGACAGCTTCTCCTGCACCTGCTCCAAGAGGTCGCGCAGGTCGGAGATGTCGAACTCCGCGTAGGTGTCCGGGTGAAAGCGCATCGCCGTCTCGTGATACGCGCGCTCCACCGCTTCCTTGTCCGCCGCGAGGTCCAGCCCCAGCCCGCCGAAGTAGCTGCGCGTGATGATGCGCACCGCCTCCTCGCGCAGCGCCGCCGCCGTCTCCGGAGGCAGGCTCTTGCGCTTGCGCGGCGCGATGACGTCCGGCACCGCCGCCGCGCTCAGCACGTCCGTCCCCGTCGCCACCGGCGTCGTGGAGAACGTCACGCCGCCCGTCAGCTTGAGGAACCACATCAGCGTGTACGCGGCGCGCAGCTCCGCGCGCCCGTGCGCCAGCAGGTCCTTCAGCACGATGCGGCCATTGACCTGCATGGCCAGCTTCAGGTCCTCCGTGTCCAGCGCCATCGCCTGGAGGTCCCGCCCGAAGTCCGCCGAGCGCACCGGGTACTCGTTCACGTGCGCCTTGAGCGCGCCCGCCACCACCCGCAGCGGCATGCGCCGTCGCGCGGCCTCCAGCAACGGCGCCAGGGCGGGCTGCTCCACGGCGGCCACTTCGGAGGAGAACTCATCACCCGCGTAGAACGCGTAGCGGCCCTCGTGCATGGCCAGCACGCGCCCGAGCCGGTCCCTCGTGAAGTCGCGCAGCAGCGCCAGCAGCTCCTCGCCCACCACCTCCACGCCCACGTCCGCCAGCGCCGCGCCGATTCGCAGGCCGGAGGCGAGCGCCTCCACCATCGGCTGCTCCTGCGCCTCCGTGAGGACCCGTCTCTCGCGCAGGTAGCGCGGCAGCGCGTCCTCCTTCGCGGAGGAGTCGAAGTTCACCGGTCCTCCGCGCAGGAAGAACACCCGGCGGCACAGGCCCCGGTGGGCCACCACCAGCACGCCGTCGCGGCGCAGCCGGTAGAGCGAGTGCAGGAGCGCTGGAAGCGGGAAGGCCTTGAGCTCCCCCGCCGCCACCGCGGGCCTCGACAGCGTGGCGGCCAGGCCCGTCAGCGTGATGGCCTGGGCGGCCTTCACCAGCGCCTCCAGGCGGGGCACCAACTCGCCGGGCTTGAGCGGATCCGGGATGTACGCGTTGACCTTCAGGTCCAACACCGAGCCCACGCCCTTCGCCCGGCCCAGGTGCCCCTTGTCGATGGCCACGATGGGCACCCGCCCCCCCTGGCTGTGCCCGCGGATGAGGTGCACCACGTGCTGCCCTTCCACGCGCGGCAGGTCCACGCCCAGCACCACCACGTCCGGGTTGTCCGCCGAGAAGTGCTCCAACGCCATCACGGCGTCATTCACCGCCCGGACGGTGTACCCGGCCTGCGAGAGCAGGCCCGTCAGGTGCTCGAGGGTCGGGGGGTGGCTCTCGGCGAGCAGAAGCGTCTTCAAGGGGGCCGCAGTCTACAACCTCCCTCCCTCCGCGCATCAGCTACGATGAGGGTCTTGCCGCCCATGACGCAGCCATCCTCCCCCCGCATCCTCGTCGTGGCCGGAGAGGCCTCCGGCGACACCCACGCCTCGGAGCTCGTCGCCGCCCTCCAGGCCCTGCGCCCCGACCTCACCTTCTTCGGCATGGGAGGCGCCCGCCTGGCCGCCCGGGGGGTCGAGCTCATTCACGATGCCCGGGAAGTTTCCGTCATGGGCATCACCGAGGTGCTCCCCCGCATCCCGCGCATCCTGCGGATCATGAAGGACCTGGCCCGGGCGGCCGAGGAGCGCCGTCCGGACTGCGCCATCCTCGTGGACATCCCGGACTTCAACCTGCGGCTGGCCAAGAAGCTCAAGGCGCTGGGCATCCCGGTGGCCTACTACGTGTCCCCGATGATCTGGGCCTGGCGCCGGGGCCGCGTGCGCACCATCCAGCGGCTGGTGGACCGGATGCTCTGCATCCTGCCCTTCGAGGAGGACTTCTACCGGGAGGCCGGTGTGCCCGCACGCTACGTGGGCAGTCCCGTCCTGGAGCAGATGCCCAAGGCCGCCAGCGCCCGCGAGTTCCGGCAGCGCCTGGGCCTGTCGCAGGACGCCCCCACGCTCGCGCTGCTGCCCGGCAGCCGGATGAGTGAGATCCGCCGCATCCTCCCCACCCTGGTGGGCGCCGCGAAGCAGTTGGCCTCTGAACGTCCGGGGCTGCAGGTGGTGGTGCCGGTGGCGCCCACCATCGCGAAGGAGGAGATCACCTCCCGCTTCGAGGGCAGCGGCGTGACGCCGGTGCTGGTGGACGGACGCGCCCCGGAGGTGGTGGGCGCGAGCGACGCCGCGGTGGTGGCCTCCGGCACGGCGGTGCTGGAGGCGGGGCTGATGGAGCGCCCGCTCGTCGTCGTGTACCGCGTGTCGATGGTGACGTACTGGGTGGGCCGGCTGATGCTGAAGGTGGCCTTCGTGTCGCTCATCAACCTGCTGGCGGGCCGGCGCGTGGTGCCGGAGCTGCTCCAGGGGGACATGACGCCGGAGAACGTCGCCTCCGAGGTGCGGCGCGTGTGGCTGCCGGGGGAGCCCCGCGACGCCATGGTCCAGGGCCTGGCGGAGGTGCGCGGGCGGCTGGGCGAGGTGGGTGCGGCCCACCGTGCGGCCCAGACGGTGCTGGAGCTGCTGCCCCCGCGTGCTGTCACCTGAGCGGGAGAACCGACCGGGTTGGCGCCGGTTCTGCTGTTCCGGCGCCGGGTTTGGGGTATGTCCGCCGAGCCATGAAGAACCGTGCGCTGGTCTGCATCCCCACCTACAACGAGCGGGACAACATCGGCCCCATCACCCAGGCGGTGCTGGCGGCGGACCCCCGTGTGGACATCCTCGTCGTCGACGACAACTCGCCCGACGGGACGGGGCAGTTGGCGGATGAGCTGGCCACGAAGAACCCGCGAGTGCGGGTGCTCCACCGCGAGAAGAAGGAGGGCCTGGGCCGCGCGTACCTGGCCGCCTTCCGGTGGGCCCTGGCCGAGGGCTACACGTACATCCTGGAGATGGACGCGGACTTCAGCCACGACCCGCGCTATCTGCCCACCTTCCTGGACGCCGCGGAGGGCGGCGCGGACCTGGTGCTGGGCTCGCGCTACGTGGACGGCGGCGGCACGGTGAACTGGGGCGTGGGCCGCAAGGTCATCAGCCGCGGCGGTTCGCTCTACGCGCGCAGCATCCTGGGTGTGGGCGTGAGAGACCTCACCGGCGGCTTCAAGTGCTTCAACCGCCGGGTGCTGGAGAGCATCGACCTGGATGAGGTGCGCAGCACCGGGTACGCGTTCCAGATCGAGCTGACCTACCGCACCCTGCGCAAGGGCTTCACCGTGCGCGAGGTCCCCATCGTGTTCGAGGACCGGCGCGTGGGGCATTCCAAGATGAACAAGAAGATCTTCATCGAAGCGCTCGGCATGGTCTGGAAGCTGCGCTTCACGGTCTAGGGCGCCATGTCGATGTCCGGAGTCGTGTCCACCTTCCTCGTGTCGCTGTCCGCCATCTTCTTCGTGGTGGACCCGATTGGCGTCGTGCCGCTGTTCCTGGCGATGACGGCGGGGGACTCCAAGCAGCAGATCCGCAGCACCGCCCTGCGCGCCTGTCTGGTGGCGTGCGGGCTGATGCTCTTCTTCGCCGTCTTCGGCCGCCTCATCTTCCAGGTGTTCGCGGTGTCGCTGGGCGCCTTCCGCGTGGCGGGCGGCATCCTGCTCCTCATCACCTCCCTGGACATGCTGCGCGCCCGTCCGTCCTCCACGCGCACCAGCCCCACGGAGGAGGAAGAAGGCGTGGTGAAGGAGGACGTGGCCATCGTCCCGCTGGCCATTCCGCTGCTCGCGGGGCCGGGCGCCATCGCCACCGCCATGGTGCTGATGGCGCGCTCGGGGACGTCCCTGGCGTCCGCGCTGCCGGTGGTCGCGGCGGTGGTGCTGACCTTCACGTCCACCTACTTCATCCTCAACGCGTCCAGCCTGGTGCAGCGGGTGCTGCGTCAGTCCGGGGTGGCCATCCTGGAGCGCGTGTCCGGCCTCATCCTGGCCGCCATCGCGGTGCAGTTCATCGCGGACGGGGCGAAGGACCTGCTCAAATAGCGTCCGCGCCCGCCACCCAGATGGCGCCGTCCTTGCGCACGGTGCCCTGGGGGTGGCCGTCCATGGTGAGGTGCTCCGGGCTGGAGCGCTGCGCGTCGTAGGTGTAGCCGCCCTGCACCTCCTGCAGGTACACGACCACGGCGTCCATGACGTTCTCCTGCACGACCTTGAACGTGTCGGCCGTGCAGCGGGTCTCACCGGTGAAGAAGCGCTCCAGCGCGCCCTCCTCCGGGCGGCGCACGTAGACGACCACGGGGGCCTTCTCCTCCTTGCCCTCGGCGACGAACTGCTGGATGGCCTTCGCCGGCGCGGGCTGGCGCATCAGCGCCTGGAGGAGCGTGCACTTCTCATCCTCCACCTCCACCCGCTGGGCGAGGGGGACCGAGTGCGCGCAGCCCACCGTCCCCAGCAAGCCCAGGCCCGCCGCGGCGAGCGCCCGACGGATGCGAGGAAGTTCCACCATGTGACACCTCAAGGCTTGCGCCAGCGAGGGGCGAAGGGCGCGTTCGTCAGGGACGGGTCCTCCACCGCGATGATGTATTCGGCGCGACGGTTGGCCGCCTCCGCCGTCTCGTCCGGCGTGGGCACCGCCGGGGACTGCTCACCAAAGCCCTCGTAGAACACTGGTACCTTCAGGCCGCGCTGGCGGAAGTAGGAGGCGATGCTCCTCGCCCGCTTGAGCGACAGCTCGCGGTTGTCGTCCCTGCTGCCCACCGTGTCGGTGTGGCCGAGCACGTACAGGCGCAGCGACGCCCAGCGGCCGTATTTATTCAGCGCGTCCGTGATGCTCCTGTAGCTGGCGTCCAGCTTGCCCTTCTCCGACGGCGGGATGTCCGAGCGGCCAGACGCGAAGCCCACCTCCTCGTGCGGGATGTCCACCTGCCACGGGTAGAGGTCCACGCCGGTGTAGAAGTCGGAGGTGTCGTAGGCGCGCAGGCGGATGCGCATCACCTTGCCCTCCGCCGGCAGCCACTTCACCTCCAGGGGCGTGCCCGCGGGCGCGCCCTTGAAGTCCACGTCGCCCGCGAAGGCCGTCTTGCCGGTGTCCATCATCACGGTGACCTCCGTCTTCGCGGCCGGGCGGGACAGCGTGAAGCGCAGCTTGCGGCCGGGCACGTCCACGTCCTCCGGGCGCACCTCCATCTTCAGCGGGCCGTTGAGCTCCGTGTCGAAGGCGAGCGGCATGGAGCCCGCCTCCGCGCCGTCCGGGAAGCGCACGATGAGCTCGCCCTCGTAGTGGAACCTCCCCTCCGGCTGCTCCAGGGCGACGCGGCGGGTGATGCCCGGCTTGCCGCCCCCCTTGAGCTCCACCGCCTTGCCATCGCTGCGCTTGAGCTTCACCTCGAAGCCGTCGATGGGCTCCTCGATGTGGATGAGCAGCGCGGGCACACCCTCGCCCAGCGCCGCCTTGCCCTCCAGCGACACCCGGATGGCCTCCGCGGAGGCAGGCAACGGCAGGCCCAGCAGGAGGGCGAAAGGTAGGACTCGAACGGACATGCGGCGTCAACCTCGGCGTCGCGGGGGAGTGGAGACGCAACTCCAGCCCGGGGGAGTGGATTCCCGCCGGAGCCTACCGCACGCCCACCAGGGTGATGCCTCGCGCGGTGGCCCCCGCGAAGAGTGCGGGTGCGTCCAGCAGCACCGTGCGCCCCACCTCCAGCGCCAGCACCCGGGCGCCCACCTCCGCCATGACCTCCAGCGTGCGGGGGCCCGCGGCGGGCAGGTCGAAGCGCAGGTCCTGCCCCGGCTTGCAGCGCTTCACCACCACCGCGCCGGGTCCGCCCAGCTTCGCGCCCCGGCGGATGGTCTCATCCGTGCCTTCCACGGCCTCCAGGGCGAGCACGTGGCCGTCGCGCACCACCACCGTCTGGCCCACGTCCGCCTGCCCCAGGAGCACCGCCACCTCGCGGCCCAGGGCCACGTCCTTCTCCTGCGCGGGCTTGAGCGCGGGGCCGGCCAGGTGGCCTTCGGGGCAGAGCACCTCTCCCAGGAAGTCCGTGGGCGCGATGATGGTGATGCCCTGCGACTCGAAGTCCGCGGCCACCGCGCGCAGGAGCGCGTCGTCCCGGAAGCTGCGCAGGCGGGAGATGATGCGCACCGCGCCCAGGTCCGGCCGGGCCTCCGCCAGCGCGCGCACGCGGCCAATGCCGCCCGCCATGGCCGCGCGGGTGACGCCCGCCTGCCGGAACACCTTCTGGATGCGGCCCACCTGCCCCACACGCACCCAGGCGAGGTGGCCGACCTCCTGCTCCAGCGCCGGGTCCGTCTCTCCCCGGTGCGCCGCCACGACGACCTCCAGGCCGCGCGCACGGGCGGCCCGGGCGAAGAGGAAGGGAAGCTGGCCGTTGCCCGCGATGAGCCCGATGCGCTCCACCCGCTCGACTCCGTTTCCCAAAGCCGAAAGGGCCTAGCGCGTGACGCCGCGCTTGCTCGTCTCCACGAACCGCACCAGGTGCTCCACTTCCGGGTGGTTGGAGAGCTCCGCGCGCAGCTGCGCGAGCGCCTCCTGCAGCCCCAGCTTGGAGCGGAAGAGGATGCGGTAGGCCTCCTTCACACGGCCAATCTGCTCCTCGGTGAAGCCGCCGCGCTCCAGGCCCACGGTGTTGAGGCCCACCAGCGTGGCCCGGTCCCCCTGCACGGTGCAGTACGGGGGCACGTCCATGGTGACCATGGAGCCGCCGGAGATGAACGCGTAGCGCCCCAGCCGGGTGAACTGGTGCACCGCGACCAGCCCCGAAATCTTCACCGCGTCCTCCACCACCACGTGGCCCGCGAGCGCGGCCCCGTTGGCGAGGAGGACTTCATTGCCCACGATGCAGTCGTGCGCGACGTGGCTGTTGGCGAGCAGCAGGTTGCGGTGGCCCAGCCGCGTGGCGCCGCCGCCGGACACCGTGCCCAGGTTCACCGTGACGAACTCGCGGATCTGGTTCTCGTCACCGATGACGAGCTCCGTGTCCTCGCCCGCGTACTTCAGGTCCTGGGGCGCCGCACCCACGGAACAGAACTGGAAGAGGTGGTTGCGCTCGCCCAGCGTGGTGCGGCCCTCGATGACGACGTGCGGCCCGATGCGGGTGCCCGCGCCAATGACGACCTGGGGCCCGATGACCGAGAACGGCCCCACCTCCACGGTGTCGTGGAGCCGGGCTCCCGGATGGACGACCGCGGTGGGATGAACCTGCGCCATGTCCTTCTCTCCTCAGCAGCGCGCGTGACACGCCTTACGGCGCCGCGCCCTCGTCGCCCTTGGCGGCCTTGTTCTTGTCCACCACGGTGGCGAGGAACTCCCCTTCCGCCACCCTGGCGCCATCCACCGACGCCACACCCTTGGTCTTCCAGATGGCGCCCTTGTGGCGGATGACTTCGATGTCCAGTTGGAGCCGGTCCCCGGGCACCACCGGCTTGCGGAAGCGCGCGTTGTCGATGCCCATGAGGTACGTCACGAGCCGGGTCGGGTCCATGCTTTCCGTCTTATACGCAAGGATGGCCGTGGCCTGGGCGAGCGCCTCCAGGATGAGCACGCCCGGCATCACCGGGTGCCCCGGGAAGTGGCCGTTGAAGAAGGGCTCGTTGATGGTGACGCTCTTGTACGCCGTGAGCTTCTGGCCCGGCACGATTTCCACCACCCGGTCCACCAGGAGGAACGGGTAGCGGTGCGGCAGCAGCGCCTGGATCTCGCCAATGTCCATCATCCGCCCTTCTCCTTCTCCAACGTCTCCACCCTCTTGCGAAGGGCACGCACTTCCTTCAGCAGGTCCGCCAACTGACCGGACGCGGCGCTGGCGCGCAGCCAGTCCTTGTGCGGGATGGCGGGGCTGCCGCTGACCACCTGGCCGTCTGGGACGTCATGGGCGACGCCGGACTGGGCGCCCACCTTGGCCAGGTCTCCCACACGGATGTGGCCCACCACGCCCACCTGCCCCGCCAGCACCACGCCGGTGCCCACCTCCGCCGAACCCGAAACGCCCGCCTGCGCGCAGATGAGCGACAGCGGCCCCACGCGCACGTTGTGGGCGATCTGCACCAGGTTGTCGAGCTTCGTCCCCTGGCCCACCACCGTCTCACCCACCGTCGCGCGGTCGATGCAGGTGCAGGCCCCCACCTCCACGTCGTCCTCGATGCGGACGATGCCCACCTGGGGAATCTTGAAGTGGCGGGGGCCGTCCTCGCCCTCCGCGTCGAAGGCGAAGCCGAAGCCGTCCGCGCCCACCACCGACGAGGCATGGAGGATGACGCGCGAGCCCACCCGGCACCCTTCGCGCACCGTGGCGTGCGGGTAGAGCACGCAGTCGTCGCCGACGCGCGCGTCCTCGCCCACGTAGGCGCCGGGGTGCAGCACGGTGCGGGCGCCGACGTGGGCGCCCTTCTCCACCACCGCTCCGGCCTTCACCGTGGCCTCCGGGTGCACCGTGGCCTCCGGATGCACGTGGGCGGCCGGGTGGATGCCCGCGGGCGGCCGGGTGGCCGGGTGGAACAGGGTGAGGAGCTTCGCGTAGGCCAGGTGCGGGTTCGCCACCCGCACGAGGGCCACCCCGTCGCGAGCGGGGGCATCCCGCCCCACCAGCACCGCCGAGGCGCGGGTGGCCTCGAACTGCCGGCGGTAGCGGGGGTTGCCGTAGAACGACACCTCCCCGGCAGAGGCCTCCTCCAGGCCGTTCAGGCCGTGGACGAGCAGTCCGGGGTCGCCAAGGAGCTCACCCCGGACGTGGGCGGCGATGTCCCCCAGCCGGTGCGCGTTGGATGCGGAAGGCACGGGGGAGTCCGACGCCTACTTCTTGACCGGGGCGTCCTTGGCCGCCGGCGCCGCGGGCTTCTTGGCGGCGCTGTTGTTGTAGTTGCGGACGACCTCGTTGGAGATGTCGTACTGGGACAGCGCGTAGACGATGCCCGAGTCACGCTTGTCCAGCACGATGCCCAGCCCGTCCCGCTCCGCGATGGACGCGATGACCTGGTCGATGCGGCTGACGATGGGCTCCATCTCCTGCCGCTCCTTGTTGGCGGCCTCGGCGCGGCTGCGCTCGTACTTCTGCGCCAGCTCCATCACCTTCTTCTGGAGCTCGGTGGCCTTCTGGGTGCGCGTGGCCTCGCTCATGGCGCTGGCCTGCTTGTCCAGGGTCTCCTTCTCCTTGCGGAGCGTCTCCTGCTCCTTGTCGATCTCCTTCTGGCGGTCCTCCAGCCACTTCTGGAGACGGGCCTTGGCGGCCTTGCCGTCGTCCACCTCCAGCAGCACGCGCTGCAGGTCGACGTAGGCCACCTTGAGCTCGGCGGCCGAAGCGGCCACCGGAAGGGCAAGCGACAGGACAGCGGCGGTGGCCGCCAGGGTGCTTCGAAGCGACATGGGTTACGGCTCCTCGGAAAGGGTGCTGCAGGCTCCGACGTCCACCCTCCCGGCCTGTTCACTTCCACCCGGGAGGGGTGGAGGTGGGAGGGCCGGGAGGGCCTGGGGGTCAATGCCTATCAGAAGAAGTTACCGATGGTGAACTCGAACAGGATGGGGTCGTCCGAAGGCCGCTTGGTCAGCGGGATGCCCCACTCGAAGCGCAGGGGCCCGATGGGCGAGAACCAGCGGAAGCCGAAGCCCGCCGAGTGGAAGAGGCCCAGGGGCAGCTTGTCCTGGCGGTCCTGGAAGAACTTCTCGTTGGCGGCGAAGGCATTGCCCGCGTCGTAGAAGAGCACGCCGCGCAGGCCGGCCTTCTCGAAGATGGGGAACTCCAGCTCGAAGTTGAAGATGAGCTGCTTGTTGCCGCCCACCCGGAACTCGGTGACGTTGGCGTCCGGGTTGTCCGCGCGCGGCACGAGCAGCGTGGGGCTGATGCTGCGCAGGTAGTAGCCGCGGATCGTGTTGATGCCGCCCACATAGTAGAGCTCGCTGATGGGCAGCGGCTTGCTGGAGTCCAGCTGCTGCACGTAGCCCAGCGTGGCGTTCGTCTTGAAGACGAAGCCCAGCGGCAGGGGGAAGTACAGGCGCGAGTAGGCGGTGTAGCGGTTGAAGAGGAACGTGCCGCCCAGGAACGAGGGCGCCGTCTCCACCGAGCCGTAGTGGATGAAGCCGCGCGACGGGAAGAGGCGGTTGTCGCGCCGGTCCCAGGACACCGACAGCCGCAGCGCGCTGGTGACGCCGGACTGGAACTGGTTGGCGAGCAGCACCGCGCCAATGCCCTGCCCCGCCTGCACGTTCACGTACTCACGCGAGTAGCCCACGGTGGCGAGCACGTCGTCCACCAGCTGGCGGCCCAGGGAGATGGTGCCGCCCGTGGAGTTGCGGATGAAGCCCTCGTAGTCCGCCTGCACGCGGAAGAACTCCGCGGACAGCAGGTAGTTCGTGTCCAGGAAGTACGGGTCGTAGAACGACAGCTGGACCAAGGAGCGCAGGCCCGAAATCTGCGCGGACGCGGACACGCTCTGGCCCCAGCCGAGGAAGTTGTTCTGCGACACCTGGGCCGTGAAGATGAAGTTCTCCACGTTGGAGAAGCCGAGGCCCACCTGGAAGGTACCGGTGGCCTTCTCCTTCACCTCCACCTGCAACACGATGGCGTTGTCGGAGCTGCCCGGGTGCTGGGTGATTTCGACGGTCTCGAAGAAGCCCAGCGCGGTGACGCGCTCGCGGCTGCGCTTCACGCCGGTGCCGTTGTAGAGCTCGCCTTCGTAGACGCGCAGCTCGCGGCGGATGACCTTGTCGCGCGTCTTCGTGTTGCCGACGACGTCGATGCGCTCGATGTTGACGAGCGGGCCCTTCTGGATGTCGAAGGTGAGGTCCACCGTGCGGTCTTCCGCGTTCACGGAAGTCACGGGGTTGATGTTGGCGTAGGCGTACCCCTTGTCGAAGTACACGTCGGAGATGGCGGAGATGTCCGTGGAGAGCTGGCCGCGGTTGAAGCGCTCCTTGGGGCGCGACTTCATCAGCTTCAGCAGCTCTTCCGGCGGGCGCTCCAGGTCACCCGAGAAGTCGATCTTCCCGATGTCGTACGGCTCACCCTCGGTGATGTGCAGGGTGATGAAGATGTCGCGCTTGTCCGCGGACAGCTGCACGGTGGGCTTGTCCACGCGCACGTTGATGAAGCCGCGGTCGTAGTAGGCGATCTGGATGACGGCGAGGTCGCGCTGGAAGGCCTCCTCGCGGTAGGTGCCCTCGCCGGTGAAGAAGGACAGGAAGCCGCCCTCCTTGGTGATCATCACCGCCTTGAGCTCTTCCGGGGACACCTTCTCCGCGCCCTGGAGGGTGATCTGCCGCACCATCACCTTCGAGTGCTCGTTGATGACGTAGACGACGTTGACCGCGGCGCCGCCCTCCACCGGATCCAACCGGTAGTTCACCTCCGCCAGGAAGTAGCCCTTTTCGACGTACTTCTCCTGGATCTTCTTCTGCGTGGCGCGCACGGCCTCGATGTCGAGGATGGTGCCGGCCTTGAGCTCCAGCTGTTCCTTCAGGTCGTCCGCGCTGAGCTCCTCGTTGCCCTGCAGCTTCACGGAGCGGATGACGGGGCGCTCCACCACGCGCACCACGTAGGCGATGCCGTTGGCCATCCGCTGCGCGAGCAGCTGCACGTCGGAGAAGTAGCCCAGGGCCCAGATGGCGCGGAGGTCCTCCGCCGAGCGCGTGAGCGGGTCACCGACCTGCGTGCGCAGCACGCGGCGGATGGCCTCCGACTCCACGCGGCGGTTGCCCTCGATGCGGATCTCCACCACGCGGTCCGAGGGGGAGACCTCCGAGCCCTCCGGAGACTCGGCGAATGGCACGTCCGCCCCGGTGGGGGTGCCCGCGTCCGCAGGGGGCACGGACGTGGCGGCGGGGACGGACGGCGGTACGACGGCGGGCGAGCCCGCGTCCACGTCCACCTGGGCGTACGCGGCAACGGGCCCGAGCGCCCAGAGGGCGACCGCCAGCAGCGGGAGCAATGACTTGCGCAGAACGGTGAGCCTCAAGTGCAGTCCGGCCAGGAAAAGGCGGGGCAATGTACGGGATGGGGGGAGGCCCCCTCAATCCAAAAGCGAGTGGCCATCAGGCCTCCGACACCTGCCCGCCGGCGAGTCTCAGACGGCGGGGCATGGAGCGAGCAAGCGTCTCGTTGTGCGTGACGACGACGGCGGTGATTCCCAGGTCCCGGTTGACGTCCCGGAGCAGCTGGTGGATGCCCTCGCCTGTCGTGGGATCCAGGTTGCCCGTGGGTTCGTCCGCGAGCAGCACCGCGGGCTTGAGCACCAGCGCGCGCGCCAGGGCCACGCGCTGGGCCTCGCCGCCGGACAGCTCCCCGGGGCGGTGATCCACGCGGCTGCCCAGGCCCACGCGCTCCAGGAGCTCGCGGGCGTAGGCGTAGGCGGGGCCGCGGTCCCTGCGCTGGATGAGCGCGGGCATGGCCACGTTCTCCAGCGCGGTGAACTCCGGCAGCAGGTAGTGGCTCTGGAAGACGAACCCGATGGTGCGGTTGCGGAACTCGGCGATCTCCGCGTCGTTCATGGAGAAGACGGACTTGCCATCGAAGAGGACTTCACCGGCGGCGGGGGCGTCCAGCGTGCCCAGCACGTGCAGGAAGGTGCTCTTGCCCGCGCCGGACGCGCCAATCATGGAGACGAGCTCGCCGGCGTTGATGTCCAGCGACACGCCGCGCAGCACGTCAATGCGCTTGCCGTGCAGGAAGTAGCTCTTGAAGACGTTGCGGATGGACAACAGCGCCATGGCTACTCCGCCTTCAGACCTTCCACCGGTTCCACGCTGCTCGCCTTGAGGGCCGGGTAGATGGACGCCAGGTAGGTGACGAGCACCGCGATGACCACCGCCAGCGCCGTCTGCACCGGTTCGATGCGCACCGGCAGCGCGGGGATGTAATAGACCTCCGGATCCAGCTTGATGCCGACCTTCTCGATGAAGAGGCACCACGCGAGGCCGGAGAACAGGCCCAGGAAGCCGCCGGCCACGCCAATCTGGAGCCCTTCCGCGAGGAAGATCTTCACGATGCCGCCGTCCGGGACGCCCAGCGCCTTGAGGACGGAGATCTCCTTGCGCTTCTCCAGCACCAGCATGATGACCGTGGCGACGATGAGGCCCGCGGCGACGATGATGATGATGGACAGGATGATGCCCATCACCAGCTTCTCCAGGCGCAGCGCGGAGAAGAGGTTCTTGTTCATCTCGCCCCAGTCGCGCGCGCGGTAGGGGTAGCCGCCGAGCACGCGCACCACCTGGTTGGCGATGCGGCGCGCGTCGTCGATGTCCGCCACCTTCAGCTCGATGCCGGTGGCGCCCTTCACCGCGAAGAAGTCCTGCGCCTCCTTGAGCAGGATGTAGACGAACTTGGAGTCGTACTCGTACATGCCCGAGTAGAAGACGCCCGCCACCCGGAACGCGCGGCTCTTGGGGATGGGCCCGGACGGCCCCAGCTCCGTCCCCAGGGGCGAGACGACGTTCACCCGGTCCCCCACCACCACGCGCAGCGACGCCGCCAGCTCCCGGCCGATGATGATGCCCGGCAGCACCGCGGGCTTCGCCGGCTTGGAGGGCTTGCCGATGATGGGGTCTTCCTCTTCCGCGCCCTTCTTCTCCACGTCCTCCACCGCGCTGCTGGGGAGGATGTTCGCGGGGTGCTCCAGGTGGTCCAGGTCGCCGCCGGGCAGGATGTTCTGGGGCAGGTCCGTCACCGAGCCGACCGTCTTCGGGTCGATGCCCTTGATGATGACGCCGTCGACGTTGCCCTCGGAGGCGATCATCACCTGGTTGATGATGAAGGGCGTCTCGCCCACCACGCCGGGCACGCGCTTCACCTGCTGCATCACCTTGTCGTAGTCCGGCAGGTCGCCCGCGTAGCGGGACACCACCGCGTGCGCGTTGGTGCCCAGAATCTTCTGCTGGAGGTCGGCCTCGAAGCCGCTCATCACGCTGAGCACGATGATGAGCGCCATCACGCCCACGCCCACGCCGCCCACCGACAGCGCGGTCATCATCATGGTGGGCGACTGCTCATGCAGCTTCATCCGGTGCTGCGCGGACGCGGCGGCGAGCGGATCCGCCAGGCCCAGGGCCCGGACGCGCGTGCGCTCCACGGCGGCCTCCGCCCCGCGGATGATGAAGTAGACGATGAGGGGCGGGATGATGCCGAACATCAGCACCGCGAGCGCGCCCAGCAGCAGCGACGGGCGGAACACCGCCACGTGCCGGCGTGCGACGAAGAGCTCGAAGCCCAGCCGCAGGTCCACCCGGCCACTGCCCGCCGCGATGAAGCCCGTGTTGATGCCCAGCACCAGCGCCAGCACCAACGCGGCGAAGACGAGCCAGTACGCCAGCTCCGGCCGGCCGATGAGCCCCGCGACGTACGTCACCTCGCGCAGCCGGTAGCCCAGCGACAGCTGCAGGGACGGCACGCGCTCCATCAGCGACAGGAGGATGGGCACCGGCAGGCCCAGGTAGAACACGCCGATGGTGGCTTCCGGGAACGACAGCCGCTGCGCCCGGGACGCGCCCACGAAGCCGGACGCGAACGCCACACCCATGCTCACGATGAACGCGATGGCGAAGGCGATGGTGGGGGGCAGCGTCAGCCCCCCGCTCGCCTCGCGCGCCGCGCCGCTCAGGTCCGACGGCACGCCGCTGGAGAGGACCGTCTGCAGGAGCAGCAGCACCAGCTCCGCCAGGAGGATGCCGCCGCCATAGGCGCCCAGGGTGCTCCAGTAGAAGTCCCGGTAGCGCGCCAGGCGCGGATACAAAGGTGCACCCGCGGCGGGGCTGGGCCCTTCCGCGGAGGCCGGCGCGCGGCGGATGCCGGCTGCGATGAGCCCCCAGCCGGCCAGCCAGACGAGCGTCCCCGCGACCAGCGCCTTGGGGCCGGCCACGGCCACGGCCTTCTGGGCGCCCAGGGCGAGCGCCCCGGCGTCGAAGGACTGGACGAGCCCGCCCCACCCCACGAAGGAGAGGCCCAGGGCGCCGGCCACCTCGGCCCACGCCTCGGACTCGGAGATGGCCACCCCCAGGAGGATGGCTCCCACGAGGGCCACGAGGGCACCGGCCCACAGGAGGGGCCAGCGATAATCGGTCTGCCGTTCGGCGGGATGCACGAGGCCTCGTGGCTACTTCGCCAGCGGCTTGAGAAGGGGGAAGAGAATCACGTCACGAATGCTGGCTGCGTCCGTGAACAACATGGCGACGCGATCAATCCCGATGCCCTCACCGGCCGTGGGCGGCATGCCCTGTTCGAGGGCGCGGATGTAGTCCTCGTCGTAGTCCATGGTCTCCTGCTGGCCCCGCTGCTTCGCGTCCAGCTGGGCCTGGAAGCGGCCCTTCTGGTCCAGGGGATCGTTCAGCTCGGAGAAGGCGTTGGCGATCTCCCGGCCCGCGACGAAGAGCTCGAACCGGTCCGTGATTTCCGGGTTCTGGTCGTTGCGGCGGGCGAGCGGGGAGACGGCGGTGGGATACTGGGTGATGAAGGTGGGATGGATGAGCGTGTGCTCGACGTGGGCCTCGAAGAGGGCGCCTACCAGCTCGCCGTGGTTCATGGCGTCCACGGCGCGGCGCTCCACCTCCGAGTGGACCGTCTTGAGCAGTTCCTGGCGCAGGCGGTCCGCGTCCACCATGTCCTTGTCGGACAGGCCGGGGACGGCCTCGCGGATGGCCTCCGTCATGGGGATGCGCTTCCAGCCCTTGCCGAAGTCGATGACGTGCTCGCCGTACTTCACCTTGGAGTCGCCGGTGACGTGGCGGGCGGCCTCGGAGAGCATCTCCTCCGTGAGGTTCATCAGGTCCTCGTACGTGGCGTACGCCTGATAGAACTCCAGCATCGTGAACTCCGGGTTGTGCCGGGTGCTCACGCCCTCGTTGCGGAAGTTGCGGTTGATTTCGTAGACGCGCTCCATGCCGCCCACCACGAGCCGCTTCAGGTAGAGCTCGGGCGCGATGCGCATGTAGAGGTCGACGTCGTACGTGTTGTGGTGCGTGATGAAGGGCCGCGCCGCCGCGCCCGACACCAGCGGGTGCATCATCGGGGTCTCCACCTCGACGAAGTCCCGGCCGTCGAGGAAGTTCCGGATGAAGCTCACCAGCTTGCTGCGCTTCAGGAAGACCTGCTTCACGTCCGGGTTGGAGATGAGGTCCAGGTAGCGCTGGCGGTAGCGGATCTCCACGTCCGTCAGGCCGTGCCACTTCTCCGGCATGGGCCGCAGGGACTTGGTGAGGGGCACGAACTTCGTGGCGGACAGGGACAGCTCGCCCGTCTTGCTGCGGAAGATGGGGCCCTCCACCGCGACGAAGTCGCCCAGGTCCACCTGCTTGAAGACCTCATAGAGGTCCCCGAGCGCGTCCTTCTTCACGTGCGCCTGGATTTCGCCGGTGCGGTCGCGCAGCTTGATGAAGGCGGCCTTGCCGAACGAGCGCATGGCCACGATGCGGCCGGCGACGTCGTAGACGGGGGCGTCCTTCTCCAGGTCCTCCGTGGAGTGGTTCGCGTGCGTCGCCAGGATGTCCGCGGCCCGGTGCTTGGGCGTGTAGCCGTTGCCGTAGGGGTTGAAGCCGGCCGCGCGCCACTTCTCGGCCTTGTCCAACCGCTGCTGGAAGATCTCCTGCTCCTTGGAGCCGAGATCCGCCGCTTCACCGCTCTTCTCACCTGGGGGGGTCTTGTTATCGCTCTCGGCCATGACGCGCTCTTGTGAAAGGCGCGGCACGCTAGCCAAGCGGCCCCCGGTACGCAACGCATCAGGGAGGGTGCATCAGGAAGACATCAAAAGAAATGCCCCTACGGCCGCGGCCAGGAGCAGGGGGATGAGGATCTCCACCGGGAAGCGGTGCTGGGCATGGGCCAGGTGGAGGCCCTTCAGGCCGAAGCGGCGCTGGCGCCGCACACGGGCGGCCACGAGCGAGGCGAGCGCGGGCGGGGCCTTCTCCCGCTCCACCGAGCGCACGCGCTCCACGGTGCTTGCGTACCGGTCCCACCCCTGGCGGCACTCCTCGCAGCCGTCCAGGTGGCTGCGCACCGCCTGCTCCTGGGGGGCCGGCAGTTCCTGGTCGGCGAGCGCCAGGAACAGGGCTTGCGTCTCGCGGTGATCCAATCGGGGTTGCACGTCCATTGACCTCCACCCGCCGCCGCTCATGGTTCGAAGCGCCCCAGCAGGTCCGCCAGCTTCTCGCGTGCCCGGTGGAGCCGGCTCTTCACGGTTCCCTCGGGCAGCTCGGTGATGTCGACAATCTCGTCGTAGCTCAGGCCCTCGATGTCTCGCAGCGCCACCAGCATGCGCGCATCAGGGTCCAGTTGGGAAATGGCCCGCTGCACCCGGGCCCGCTCACGCGCCGCGTCCAGGGCGGCGTCCGGCTGTACCGGCGCGCCTCCTCCTTGCGCGATGGCGGCGGCGTTCACCTCGTCAAAGGCCTCCGAGCGGCCCCGCCCCCGGCGCTGGAGGTACTTCAGCCGGTTGAGGCAGTGGTTCTTGGAGATGCGGAACAGCCACGTGGACAGCCGCGCATCCGCGCGGAAGCGGCGGACGTTCTGGTGCACGCTGACAAAGACCTCCTGCACCAGGTCGTGGGCCTCCTCGCGGTCGCCCAGCATGCGGAAGCAGAAGTCATAGAGCCGGTCCTGGTGCTGGTGGACCAGGGATTCGAAGGCCTCCGGGTCCCCGCTCCGCAGCCGGACGAGCAGCGCCTGTTCCTCGCGGCGGGTGTCGTCAGGGCGCGCGTCGGGACCGGCCCCGGGGGCCACGGCCTGCTGTCCGACGTCGAGCACTCCGCCCGGTGACACCCGCGCCTCCCGTTTCAGGCCTGGCCCATCCTACCGCACCACCCTGCCCCGCCCCCTGACACCGGCCCCGGAAAAAAGGTTCCCGGGCATGAGAAAACCCTCCCGGTCCTGAAGCGCCCGGGAGGGTTTGGAAGTGTCCGGGAGGGGACGGGGCGTCAGTCCGCGGAGGCGTTGCGGTTGGGGTTCTTCACGCCCAGGAGCTGCGCGGTGACGAACTCGTCCAAATCACCATCCAGCACCTTGTCCACGTTGCCCGTCTCCACGCCGGTGCGCAGGTCCTTGACCATGCGGTACGGCGCCAGCACGTAGCTGCGGATCTGCGAGCCGAAGGAGATGTCCTTCTTCGCCGCCTCGGCCGCGTCGCGCTCGGCTTCGCGCTTCTTCATCTCCAGCTCATACAGGCGGCCGCGCAGGATCTTGAAGGCCATGTCCTTGTTGGCCGACTGCGAGCGCTCCGTCTGGCAGGTGATGATGATGCCCGTGGGCAGGTGGCGCAGCTGGGCCGTGGATGACGTCTTGTTGACCTTCTGTCCACCGGCGCCGCCGCCGCGGATGAACTTCAGCTCGATGTCCTTCTCCGGCAGGTCGATCTGGATGCTGTCGTCGACCTCCGGGTACACGTCCACGGACGCGAACGCCGTCTGCCGGCGCGCGTTGGCGTCGAAGGGGCTGATGCGCACCAGCCGGTGCACGCCCACCTCCGCCTTGAGGTAGCCGTAGGCGTTCTCACCCTCGATGCGCAGGGAGACGTTCTTGAAGCCCGCCTCTTCGCCCGGCACCTCGTCGCTGAGCTCGACCTTCCAGCCCTTGGTCTCGCCGTAGCGCGTGTACATGCGCAGGAGCATGGCGGCCCAGTCCATGGAGTCCGTGCCCCCCGCGCCCGCGTTGATGTCCATGAAGCAGTTGCTGCGGTCCTGCGGCCCGGAGAGCATCCGCGCCAGCTCCAGCTTCGCGACCTCCGCCTCCAGCGACGCGAGCGTGCCCTCGGCCTCCTCCGCGCTCGCCGGGTCGTTCATCTCCGCCGCCAGCTCCAGCAGCGTCTGCGCGTCATCCAGCCCGCGCATCGTCTTGTCGAAGGCCCCCACGCTGGCCTCCAGCGTGGACTTCTCCTTCAAGAGACCCTGGGCCTTGGTGTTGTCGTTCCAGAAGTCGGGCTGCGTGGAGTCGCGTTCGATCAGCGCGATGCGGGACCGCTTGCGGTCGAGGTCAAAGATGCCCCCGGAGCGCGTTGAGGCGCTCCTTCAGGGCCTGGATCTTCTCCATCGAATCGTTGGCCATGGTGGTGTTGTCTCCTTCGTTTCGAAACAGGTGGGAATGCCAGGGTGTTTCAGGAGGCCTTGAGCGAGGTCACCGATGCATCCTGACGCGGCGGCGTGCGCGCCGTTCCTGACACGAGCGCCCGGAGCCGGTCCAGCCAGAAGGCGCCGGCCATGCCCAGGGAGATGGGCAGGATGAGCGCGATGGCGCGCCAGTTGTCCTGGTCGAACCAGGGCAGCACCTTCAGCAGGAGCCCCAGCGCGCCAGTGGCCGCGAGCAGGCCCCAGGCCCACTTGAGCCGCGCCCGCGCCTTCGCGCTGTTCCAGGTGAGGCGCAGGCCATACGGCACGGCCAGCAGCGTCAGCGGGTTCGCGAGGAAGAGGTTCTCATTGTGGTGCGTCACGACATGGTTCGTGCCCACCCACATGACGACGAGCGCCAGTCCCGGGATGCCCAGCACCAGGCCCACCACCACGTTCTCCAGGCCCAGGAGGATGCGCGCGGCGCGGCTGCCCTTGCGCTCCCACGCGGCCAGGCCCAGCGCGGCGCCGCCCAGGAGCACGCCCAGCGCGAGGATGTACGGGCCGAAGGCGGGCGGCTGCGCGGGAGGCCTCGGACGCGTGGGCGACGCGTAGTAGTCCCATTGCTTCTCCACCAGCGACACCGGCTGCCCGTCCGGGCCCGGCACCTTCAGCTCCGCCACCTGCTGCTCCAGTTCGTCCGGGAGGAAGGCCTCCTCCTTCCGGGTGATGGGCTTGTCGATGGAGTCGTTCATCATGAAGTCGAGCAGGAAGCTCATGGGCGGGCTCACCGCCGTGTAGCGCCGCGTGTGCTCGCGCAGCGTCATGCGGGCCGGGGCCTTCTCCGCCTCCGCCAGCCGGCCGCCCACGGCCACGTCGATCATGTCTCGCAGGCGCGTGACGCAGTTGTCGCTGTAGTGCTCGTAGAGGTAGTCGCGGTTCTCCGGCAGCACGTTGTCCGCCAGCTTCTTCGCCACCACCACGCGCTGCTCGGGCGTGAGGTTGAGCTCCTGCACGCGCACGTCGCGGTCCAGCGACTTGTAGAAGCGGAAGGTGCCGTTGACGCTCGACTCGCCCACCCAGAACTCCAGGCGGCCCTTGGCGAAGTGGACGACCGTCTGGTCGTCGAACGAGTACATCCCGTAGTTGTAGAGCCGCTGCATCTGCTTCGCGCGGTCCTCCACCACCAGCGAGCCGTGGCCCCACCACGAGAAGACGTCGTCACCGGGGCTGAAGGTCACCAGCCAGATGGACAGGTCCTCGCCCCGGCTCTCGCCCGTGCCCCACGGCGGCACGGACGCGGCGCGCGCGGAGGACGTGGTCAGCAGGAGACCCAACAGGCTTGCGATGATGAGCGACGACAGGCGGGGCATCGTTCCATCCAACACACGGAAGGCGGGCGCCACTACCTATCACGCACAGCCCCCGACTCAACGGTGGGGCCGGACGGGTGTCGGCCACCCGGAAGGAGGCACGGGGGGCCGCAAGCCCCCCAGCCCATGACGTCAGATGAGCTTCGCGCGGCGGGCGCGCGAGTCGATGGTCAGCGAGTCCGCCACCATGCCCCGCTCGCCCAACAGCTGCTCCTCCAGGGCCGCCATGCGCTTCGCGTCGCGGGGCTTCTCATGGTCGTGCCCCAACAGGTGCAACAGGCCGTGCGCGAGGTAGCGGGCCATCTCCGACTCCAGCGTGCGGCCGTACTCCTTCGCCTGCCGCTTCGCCGTGTCCAGGGAGATGACCACGTCCCCCAGCGGCCGAGGGCCCGGGGTGCCCTTGGGCAGGTCCCCCGCGGGGAAGGACAGCACGTCCGTGGCCTTGTCCTTCTGGCGCCAGGTGCGGTTGAGCCGACGGATGGCCCGGTCCCCTACGAGCGACAGCGACAGCTCGCAGCCGGTGAGGCCCAGGCGCTTCAAGTAGTCGCGGGCCCAGGCGGTGAGCAGCCGCTCGTAGTCAGCGCCCTGCCCGTGGGCCACCTGCACGGTCACCTGGTTGTCCGCGGCCTTCTTCACGGGCTCCGGCTTCTCGATGTGGGCCAGCTCCACGCGGAACGCCGGCGCGCAGATGGACCAGTAGTCGCACGCGCCCTGTGAATCATTGCGGTACACCACCCGCCTGCCGCGCGGCACCAGGCCCACCTCGCCCGCGCCAATGCGTTCGCGCCTGCCGTCCACCACGAGGGTGAGCTCGCCCGTGAGGACGAGCACCACTTCGTCGAACTCCGGCGTCTGCGCGGGTTCGCTCCAGCCCGGGGGGGCCCGCATGCGCGCCACGGACGCGGACTCCGTCTGCGTGCTGGCCACGCCGACGAACTCCTCGATGCGCTTGCCGTCGTCGCGCGGAATCACCTTGCCCTTGCGCAGCTTCACGCCCTCCACCTTGCGGCTCATGACATGCCCGCAGTTCGCACCTTCGAGTCCTTCGCGTCAGCCTTCGCGGGCGCGGGCGCCATCATCAGCGGCGCGCCCCCGGCCTTGCCCCCGCCCACCGCGCCCGCCGGGTAGACGGGACGCGTGTGGTAGATGCCCTCCAGCGTGTGCAGGAAGGACTGGGCGATGAGGTTCAGGTCCTTGAGCGTCAGGTCGCACTCGTCCAGCTGGCCCTCGGAGAAGATGATGTTGATGATCTTCTGCACCTGCGCCTGGAGCTTCGCGCTGGTGGGCTCCGGCATGGAGCGCGTGGAGGCCTCCACCGCGTCGGCGATCATCACCAGCGCCGCCTCGCGGAACTGCGGCTTGGGGCCCGGGTAGCGGTAGATGCTCTCGTCGATGGGGGGCGCGCCTTCCTTGCCCTCCTGTTCCTTCAGGGCCTTGTGGAAGAAGAAGCCCACCGTGCGCGTGCCGTGGTGCTGCGGGATGGCGTCCGCCACCAGCTTGGGCAGGCGGTACTGCCGGGCCATCTCCAGGCCTTCCGTCACGTGGCGCTTGATGATGACCGCGCTCATCGCGGGCGCGAGGCCGTCATGCCGGTTCTCCCCCTTCTGGTTCTCCCCGAAGTAGAGCGGGTTCCGGCCCTTTCCGATGTCGTGGTAGTACGCGCACGAGCGCGCCAGGAGCGGGTTGGCGCCGATCGCCTCCGCCGCGTTCTCCACCAGCGTGCCGATGATGATGGAGTGGTGGTACGTGCCGGGCGCCTGGACGATGAGCTCCTTGAGCGCCGGGTGGTTGAGGTTCGCCAGCTCCAGGAGCTTGATGTCCGACGCGTAGCCGAACGTGGCCTCGATGAGCGGCGTGAGCGCCATCACCATCACCGGCACCGCCAGCGCGGTGCCGAAGAACGCGCACACCGCGGTGATGAGCGTGTCCCCGGCCAGGCCCTTGCCCTCCACGAGGAACAGGAACAGCACCGCGATGAGGTTGGCGATGCCCGTGACGAGGCCCGCGCGGAAGATGCCCACGCGGTCCTTCGCCTTGACGATGCGGTCCGCCGCCACCAGCGAGCCCAGCAGCGTGTAGATGCCGAACGCCAGCGAGTTGCCCAGCATCACGCCCGCCAGGCACGCGAACACCATGGCGAAGAACAGCGCCAGCTCCTGCGTCAGGATGAAGCGCACCAGCATGGCGCCCGCCGCCACCGGGAAGGCGTAATAGAAGGCTTCAATGGGCAGCGCCGTGTAGCGGTCCTGCACCGCGTCCGCGATGGACACCCAGACCTGGAGCAGGCCCAACAGGCCCACGAGCAACAGGCCCAGGAGCACGCCGTCCTTGCGCGTGGGGCGGAAGCGGCGGAAGGCCGCGTGGCAGAAGCCGTAGAAGGCCACCACCAGCAGGGCCACCAGGCCCGTGCCGCCCACCTGGAGCTGGAGCAGGTCCAGGCGGTCCGTCTGCGCGCGCATGCCGCGCAGCATGACGAGGTGCGTCTCGTTGACGAGCTCGCCGTCGCCGATGACGCGCTGGCCCTTCTTGATGGCGATGACGGCGTCCTTCACCGCGTCGGCCGCGAGACGGCGGCGCAGGTCCGTCTCCGCGATGTTGATGGTCAGGCTGGGGCGCACCAGCCGCTTGGCGATGCGCAGCACCGCGCGGCGCTGCACCGCCGGGGCCTCCGGCAGCACGTTGCCGGGCACGGAGGCGAAGCGGTCCATCTCCTGGTGGGCCTCGCGCATGTCCACCACCTGGGCGGCGCCCGCGGGCAGCGTCTCTTCATTCTTGTGCTGCACGTCGCGCACGGTGAGGCCCTGGGGGGCCTCCCGCACCAGCTCATCGCGCGAGCCGGCCACGTACACCGGGCCGCCATCCGCGCGGTAGGCGCGGTCGAGCAGCACCAGCGTGGCGGTCTCGGCCTCCTCGGAGAAGCCGTTGGCGAAGAGCGCCTGGAAGTCCTCGGGCTCCAGCCCCGCGTCCCGCTGGCCGAAGAGCTGCTCCTGGAAGCGGGCCTGCATCTCCTCGCGGTCGCGGCGCTGACGCTCCAGGGCCTCCGGCGTGAGCGGAGAGGGGCGGCGGCGCCGGACCTGGGCCTCTTCTTGCGGGGACTCCTCGGCGCGGGCCTCCTTCTCCTCCTCCAGGTGCTCGCGAGCGCTGGCGAAGGCGGCGCGCACGGACGCGCGCAGGTTGCCCACCACGGCCGGGTTGAGGTCGTACACCGGGCGCACGGCGCTCCGGGCCTCGCGGCGGCGCTGCTCCGTCATCGCCTGGTGGACGATGTCGTAGTCGCGCGCGGCCTTGAACCCGGCGGGCGAGTTGGCCCGGAAGGGCTTGCCCAGGTTTTCCTGGGTGAGCGCCGGGATCTGCTGGCTGTAGAGGCCCGGGGAGATGACGAAGCCCGCGCCCACCGAGGCGACGAGCAGCAGCAGGCCCTGCACGACGCGCCGGCCCCACGCCCCACGCCGCCCGAGCCCCAGGCGGGCCGCGAGCGCGTCCAGCGGACTGGGTCCGGGCGTTGGTGATTCAGGATCGGCCATGGGGGAACTCCTCACCCTGCGAAGACGTCAGGCTCCCTACAAGGAAGCAGCGACGGGGAAAATTCGTGAGGGTGGGACAGCCGCCGCCCGGACGCCAGTTCGCTCTGCGAAAAATGCGGGTAAGCCAACAGGCAGCCGTGTACGCCACTCAGCGACTCCACCCCCGTCCCTGCGCATGGCTGGGAGCGGGGGTGGCGGGTGCGGCGTCACAAGGTCAGGACTCTTCCGCGCCGTCGGCGGGAGCCGCGCCTTCAGGGGCCGCGGCGGCTTCGCGGGCGGCCTGGGCCTCCTTCTGGGCGGCCTCGGAGCGCTCGTAGGCGCGGATGACCTCCTGCACCAGCGGGTGGCGCACGACGTCCACGTCGGAGAACTCCGAGAAGTGGATGCCTTCGATGTTCCGCAGCACGGAGCGCGCGTGGTTCAGGCCGGACATCTTGCCCGTGGGCAGGTCCACCTGGGTCACGTCGCCCGTGATGACCGCCTTGCTGTTGTAGCCCAGGCGGGTGAGGAACATCTTCATCTGCTCCACGGTGGTGTTCTGCGCCTCGTCGAGGATGACGAAGGCGTCATTGAGGGTGCGGCCGCGCATGAACGCGAGCGGCGCCACCTCCACCACCCCCTGCTCCACCAGGTGCTGGGCGCGCTCCACGGCCATCATGTCGTGCAGCGCGTCGTAGAGCGGGCGCAGGTACGGGTTCACCTTCTCCGCCAGGTCGCCGGGCAGGAAGCCGAGCTTCTCACCGGCCTCCACGGCGGGGCGTGCCAGGACGATGCGCTTGACCTTGCGCTCCTGGAGGAAGGCGACCGCCATGGCCATGGCGAGGTACGTCTTGCCGGTGCCGGCGGGGCCCACGCCGAAGACGATGTCGTGGGAGCGGATGGCGTCCACGTAGCGCTTCTGCGCGATGCTCTTGGGGGCGATCTGCCGGTTGCCGGAGCTCTTGAGGACGGTGCCGAGCATGACCTCCTGCAGCGACTCCGTGCCGCGGCCGAGGACCTTGATGGCCTGCTCCACGTCCTCGCGGTAGACGGGGCGTCCGGCGCGGATCATCCCCTCCAGGTTCTCCACGAGGCGCACGGCGAAGGCGACGGCGTCCGCCGGGCCCGACAGGAGCAGCTCCGTCCCCCGCTGCCCCACCCGGACCCCCAGGCGCCGCTCCATCAGCTTGAGGTTTTCATTCTGGTTTCCGCACAGGGCCTGGGTCGTCTCGTTGTCACGGACGTCCACCTTGGCGGAGGTGGGAGTGGATTCAGCGCGGGCTGCGGGCACTTCCAGCGTGGCGGGGTTTCGCAATGCGCGTCGTTCCTCGTTCAGTGATCGCTCGCCCTCAAGTTAACGCCGCCCGTCCCCCCACGCCCGCCATCCCTTCGGACAGGGCGTGCCCGCAGGCTAGCGCACGGGCGGTAGGAGGATGAACTGCCGGGCGGCCGTGCGGCGGTAATAGTACTCCTCCCGCCACGGGTAGCGCAGTTCTTCAGGACTCAACAATCCGGCATCGACCAAAGCATCCAACCGCTCCGGGAGGGAGCCCTTCTCCAACTGGAACACCTCCAGCGCGGCCTCGATGCGGACGCGCTGCGCGTGGGCGATCTGACGCTGGGCGGCGGGGTCCCCCAACCGGGAGGCTCCTGTCTCCGGGCCCTGGCCCCCGACCCAGCGGGACGCGATGAAGGCCAGCCCCGCGATGACCGCCATGGTCACGGCGATGCGGCCCAGCGGGCCCGCCACCCGGGCGACGAGGCCGGTGGCCTCCGGTGCGGGCGCGCGGCCCTCCGGGTCGATGGCGCGCACGTAGTCGCCCTGGACCAGGTTGTAGAGCGCCTTGCAGGTCTCGAACTCGCCCAGGCCGCAGAGGTCCACCATGCGGCGCAGGTCGCGCCCCACGGCGATCTCCTCGTAGATGTGGCGCTCCGAGGGACCGATGGCGCCCAGCCCCGCGGTCTCTTCGCCGTTGGCGCGGGGGGGCGGGAGCGCCTTGACGCGCTCGAAGGTCATGTCGTCGCGGTGGATGCGCTTCCGGATGACGGGCCACTCGTCCACCATGCGGAAGCCCTCCATGAGGACCGTCTCCGCGCGCAGCGGGGTGATGGCGTCCGGGCCGGGCTCCACGGGCTCCTGGATGAATTCGTAGGTCCCCGCCTTCCAGGTGAACAGGCGGTAGAGCGTCTCCGTCACCTGGAGCTGGGCCATGTGCTGGAAGCGCTCCGCGGTGAGGGCGTGGCTCTGCACCAGCACGTCGCCCAGCCGCTTGAGGGTGCGCTTCTGGACCTCCAGCGCCGCCTCCAGCTGCGTCTCCGTGATGATTTCGGCGCGCACCAGCATGGCGCCGATGAGCTCCTTGCGCTTCCGGGTGAGGCTTTCGGCCTTGATGATGTGGCCGTCCTGGAAGCCGACGCGCACCTCCTGGTCCTTGTTGCGCAGGTGGAGCGTGCCCGTCTTCTGCTGCTGGCCGATGAGCTGCAGGATGTCGCCGATGCCGAAGTCCTTGAGGGTGCCCTTGAGGGACATGGCTCAGGCCTCCCCCCGCTGGTGGCGGCGCAGGCCGCGCAGGGTCAGCAGGTAGACGAAGAAGAGGACCGTGCCCGCGGGCACGAGCTTGAGGTACAGCGGCGCGTCTCCGTACGGGGTGCGGACGAGGCCCCGGTGGAGCACCAGCGCGGCCAGGGCGAAGCTGAACACGAAGGCATAGAGGGCGCCGCGCACCGGCAGGCCCGTGCCCACGTGGCCCGCGCCGGACATCAGGCTCCCCAGCGCGTACGTCACCCGCGTCGTCCACGCCTTGTGGCGGTCCACCTCACCCTGCTTGCGCGAGCGGAACTCCTTGGGCACCTGGCTCTTGCGCGCGAAGACGTGGACGCACTGGCCGCACATCGCGCTGCCCACGGACAGGTCCTTGTCGCAGCGCAGGCAGACCGCCTGGCCGCACCGTTCGCAGCCGCGCGACGCCTTCATGCGCCAGGCGGCTTCACCGAAGACGGCGGCGAGGGCCGCGAGCGCCGCGGTCAGCCCCCAGCCCACCGGGCCCGCCGGCAGGACGGGCGACAGCCACCGGCCCACCTGGGACTCCACGCGGGCGCCCTCCTCGGTGCCGTCCGCCAGGGCCATCCAGGCGCTCTCCGGCACCGTGGGCGACAGCAGGAGGAGGTTGAGGACGGGGCGATCCTCCGGTGGCGGTTCGCGGCGGATCAGCTCCTTGTCCAGGGCCTGCGCCTGGGCGATGGCGGAGGTGGAGCGGTCCAGCTCCTTGCCCACCTGATCATCTGGCAGGAGCCGCGCCCGGCGCCGGTACACCTGCCCCAGGTTGTAGTGCGGCGCCGCCATGGACGGGTCCGCCCTGGACGCCTGCGTGTAGAGGAGCACCGCGCCTTCCTCGTCGCCCAGGCCCAGGAGCGCGTTGCCGAAGCGCGTGAGCATCCGCGCGTCGCCCTCCTTCAGGGCGGTGGCGGCCTTGAAGGCCGTCCGGGCCTCTTCCAGAAGGCCCCGGCGCGACTCGTAGTAGGCGAGCGCCCCCAGCTCCTGGAACCGCGCGGTGCGCGCCTGCGCCCGGGCGCGCACGCGGGCCGCCGCGCCCTCCGCTGACAGGCCTCCACGCTCCAGGAGGTAGACGTCCTCCGCGGGCGTGCCGGCGAAGACGGTCAAGCGCGCCAATGTCCCCGCGGCGAGCGGCATCACGCCCAGGCCCATGAGGAGCACCGCGGCCACCCAGCGCTCGGCGCGGCCCACGTACAGCGCGACCGAGGCGAAGAGCACGAGCAGCACCGGCACCAGGCCCGCGCCCAGCACCGCGGGCAGCGCCAGGAGCACGAGGCCCAGGAGCCCCGACTGCCAGCGCGTCACGGCCCGGGGGAAGAAGTGGTGGAAGTCGTGCAGCGCGTAGCGGATCCGCCGCAGGAAGAGCACCGCGACCACCGCCACCGCCGTGGCCGCCCACGCCGCGAGCACCAGCGCGCCCAGGTCCGTGAGCGCGGGCCGGCGGTAGCGCGCATCCCCGGCCAGCGTCACGAGCGCGTCCTTCCACTCGCCCACCGCGCGCGGGACGTTCAGCGGATCCTCCACCACGTACGTCTCCGCCCTGGCGAAGCGCGCGGCGGGCAGCCCCGGCGACAGGGTCACGGCCACGTCCAGGAGCGCGAGCGCTCCCGCCAGGTCACCCGCGCGGCGGCGGACCGCGGCCTCGCGCACGAAGCCCATGCTCAGGGGCTCCAGGTCGGTGGCGAGCACCTCCTGACGCAGCGTGAGCAGCTCCTTCTGGGCGGCCTCCGCCGCGGCGAGGTCGTTGCGCGAGCGGGCCGCCTTCCACCGCTCCCAGACGCCGAGCAGGTCCGCGTCCGTCACCTTCGGCGCCATCACCGGCGTGACGGCGGGGCGGGGCGGGACGACGACGGGCGGCGCTTCGGGGGTGACGGGGGCGGCGGGCTTGACGGGCGGCGGGGCGATGACGCGGCGCCGGGTATCGGGGCGGGGCTCGGGCTCCGGTTCGTGGGCGTCCTCGGCGGTGTCCGTCTCCGGATCCTCCTCCGTGGCCTGGAAGGTGCTGGGGTCCGGCTCCGGCTCGATGACCTTCTCCTCGATGCGCAGGAGCGGCTCCTGCGTCAACGCAGGGGCGCGCGCGGGGACAAGCAGCACGAGGCTGCAACACAGGCCGAGGATCGAGCGGAGCATCCGGGCGTCCGATGATAGGCGACAGGCCGGACGATCCGAAATCATGTGGCGCCCGGCGCCCGTGCTACAGGGACTCGCGGCGGGGGGATTTGCTCGGGAGTGAATGAATGGCGGCGCCTGGAACAGAGCTGGAACGACTGGTGGAGATCATGCGGCGCCTGCGGGCCGAGGGCGGCTGCCCGTGGGACCGCGAGCAGGACCTGCGCTCGCTGCGCCCCTACCTGACCGAGGAGGCGTTCGAGGTCCTGGACGAGATGGACCGCGTGGCCGACGGCGGCCCCTGGCGCCCGCTGTGTGAAGAGCTGGGGGATCTGCTCTTCCAGATTGTCTTCCACGCGCAGCTGGCCGCGGAGCTGGGCGAGTTCACGATGGCGGACGTGTGCGCGGCGATCAGCGACAAGATCACCAGCCGGCACCCGCACGTGTTCGGAGATCAGCAGGTGAAGGGCGCCGAGCAGGTGCTGGCGAACTGGGCGCAGCTGAAGGCGGAGGAGCGCAAGAAAAAGACGGGCCGCGCGGGCTCCGTGCTGGACGGCGTGCCCACCGCGGCCCCGTCCCTCCTGCGCGCCGAGCGCCTCACGGAGAAGGCCAGCCGCATCGGCTTCGACTGGCCGGACCTGGCCGGCGTGCGCGGCAAGCTGGACGAGGAGCTGCGCGAGTTGGACGAGGCCATCGCGTCCGGCGGCCGGGACGCCATCGAGCACGAGTTGGGGGACGTCCTGTTCTCGCTCGCGAACCTCGCCCGCTTCGTGAAGACGCCCGCGGAGGACGCGCTGCGCATGGCCACGCGCCGCTTCACCACGCGCTTCCAGCACATCGAGGCGAAGCTGAACGAGGAGCAGGTCCCCTTCGGCGGCGCCACCCTGGAGCACATGGAGCGCCACTGGCAGGGCGCCAAGGCCGTGGAGAAGGCGCTGCCGCCCCCCAGCCACCCGCCGCGCGCGTCCGTGGCGACCCTGCGCCTGGCCGTGCCGGACGTGGCGGCCCAGCGGGCCTTCTGGGACGGCGTGGCCTCCTGGCTGGGCTGGGCCCCCACCCGGTCGCGGGAAGGCACGGCGGCCTACACGGGCGCGGGCCTGGGGCTCGTGTTCACGCCGGGCGCACAGGCCCCGGCAGGCTCCCCGGTGACCCTCACGCTGGAGGCCCCTTCCCCGGCGGCCGTCACCCGGCTCCTGGAGCTGTTCCGGGCCCACCATCCGGAGCGCCTGGTGCCGTCCGTCACCTCCGACGCGGGCTTCCAGTTCGTGGATCCGGCCGGGCTGCGGTGGGAATACGCCGCCCCGCCGGCTTGATTCTTCCCGCACGCAGCGTCAGACGGCCCCCGGGCGGCATTCCGGGGGCCTCCCAGGGGTTCCGGAACAGGAAATCCTGATCGCGATCGCACGCGTGCCTTGACGCCACCGGGGGTCCGAAGTAAGGACGGCCCCTCTTTTTCCTTGCCTTGCCTTCCGCTGGAGCATTGCCTTGGCGAACACCAAGTCCGCAGAGAAGCGTTACCGTCAGTCCCAGAAGCGCCGCGCCCGGAACGTGAACGTCCGGACCACCGTGAAGGACGCCGTCAAGTCCGCCCGCGAGGCCATTGCCTCCAAGGATGGTGCGAAGACGACGGACGCGCTGAAGGCGGCTTCCAAGACCCTCAACAAGGCGGCCAGCAAGGGCGTCCTGCACAAGCGCACCGCCGCGCGCCGCATCTCCCGGCTGGCCAAGGCCGCCGCGAAGGCGAAGGCCTAGTCGTCGTCCCGTTGCACCACCGTGAGCGAGGACCGGACGCTTCGGTCCTCACCAGGTGCTGGCCAATCGATCGTATCCGTCGCGCATGAGCGTCTCAGCCAGACGCGAGAGCGCGGCCTGCCGGTTGGCCTCGGCTTCCAGGACGTTGCCGCGTCCCTGGAGGTAGTCCTCCGTCCCCGAGATCACCGTCTCCCCGAGCAGCTGCCCGTTCTTCACGAGGCGCAGCCGCACGGTGGTGGAGACGCGGTAGTTGTTGGCGATGATGGTCGGGGACGCCCAGACGTTGAGCACCGCCCCTTCAATGGTGGACGTGCAGCCCGGAGCGTCGGCCAGCCGGCCCGCCTGGATGAGCTGCTGCCGCAGGTAGCGGGTGAAGAGGTTCTCCAGCGCGGGCTCCGGCGTCTCGTTGGCGAAGATGGGCGCGCACACCTGCCCCGCCCCCTCCGGCAGCGCCGCGCCCCACGGCGTGAAGCGGTAGCCGCACCCGGCACCCAGCATCGCCGCCGCCCACACGCCCCAGCGGAACGCCTTCACCGCACCTGTCCGCACCACGTTCCCGGAGGGCCACATGGGCGCGCACCCTACCCGGCCGCGATCCTCCGTCAAGCGTTGGGGCCGGACCGGGGATCAGGCGTCGGGGCCGGTCAGCGGCACGCCGCGCACGCGCCCCGTTTCCGCCAGCGCCGCGCGGGCCGCGGAGAGTCGCGCCTCCCGGGCCGAGCCTCTCAGCGCCATGCCCAGCGGCCACTCCATCCGCGTGCCGTCATCCAGCTCCACGGAGAGGCCATGGTGGCGGTAGAGCGCCACGAGCCCCAGGCCGATGACGCCCGCCACCAGGGCCATGAGCCGCACCGCCTGCGTCGGCGCCCACAGGAGGCCCAGCGCGGTGAAGGCGAGCAGCCCCAGCGCTTCGAGGTACGGGCGCGTGCGCCACTCCAGCCGCCGCACCCTCGTCCATGGCACGTCGAGCGCTGGACCGCCGCCCGGGCGCCCCTGGAACGACAGCTGCGCGTCGTTCACCGACAGGGCGCGCCGGTTGCCCAGGTCCAGCACCCGCGGGGGGAGGCCCGGTGACTGCGGGGGAGCCTCCGACGCCTCGGGAGACCGGAGCGGCAGGGGCGCCTCCGGCAGCTCCGCGTTGCAGAAGGCACAGCGGCGCCGGGCCGCCGACTGGGGGCGCCCGCAGGCGGAGCACATGACGAGCACTTCCGCGGGCACCGCCCCTCCCCTCTCCCGCCGTCAGCCGACGACGAAGTTCACCAGCCGCTTGGGCACGAAGACGAACTTGCGCAGCGTCTTGCCCTCGAGGGCGGCCTTCACCTTGTCGTCCGCCTCCACCGCCGAGCGCACCGCCGCCTCGTCCGCGTCCGCCGCCACGCGCACCTCCGCGCGCAGCTTGCCGTTCACCTGCACGGCGTACGGAATCACGTCATCCACCACGAGCGACGGGTCGAACTCCGGCCAGGCATCCGTCACGGTGGACGCCTTCGCGCCGTAGGCCTCCGCCACCTCGTCCGCGATGTGGGGCGCGATGGGCGTGAGGATGCGCGCGAGCAGGCGCACCGCCTCGCCCATGGCCGCCTTCTCCGCGGGCGTCTCCGGCGTGCCCACCGCGTAGAGCGCGTTCACGCACTCCATGATGCCGGCCACCGCCGTGTTGAAGGACAGGCGCTCAATCGCCTCGGTCACGCGCTTGACGCACTTGTGCGCCGCGCGGCGCGTCTCCAGAGCCTTGCCCTCGTACGGGCCCGAGTGCGTGGCGTCCGCGGCCACGGCCTGGTGCGTGGCGGCGAGCGTCCACACGCGCTTGAGGAAGCGGAACACGCCCTCCACCTGCTCGTGGGACCAGTCGAAGTCGCGCTCCGGCGGACCCGCGAAGAGCACGTAGGTGCGCGCGGTGTCCGCGCCGTACTTCTGCACGATGGTGTTGGGCGCAACGCCGTTGCCGTAGCGCTTGCCCATCTTCCGGCCGTCCGCGCCGTTGACGATGCCCTGCGTGATCAGCCGCGTGACGGGCTCATCCACCGGCGACAACCCGAGCAGCTTCATCACCCGGGTCCAGAACCGGAAGTAGAGCAGGTGCATCACGGCGTGCTCGGGGCCGCCCACGTAGATGTCCACCGGGAGCCAGTGCTTGCCCTCCTTCGGATCGAAGGGCGCGGCGTCGTAGTGCGGCGACAGGTAGCGCGCGAAGTACCAGGTGGAGTCGACGAACGTGTCCATCGTCTCCGTCTCCCGGCGCGCGGGGCCACCGCACTTCGGGCACGTGGTGTTGACGAAGGACGCCACCTTCGCGAGCGGCGGCTCACCCTTGCCGGTGAGCACCTCCTGCGTGTCGATGTCCGGCAGCCGCACCGGGAGCTGCTCCATCGGGACGGGGATGCCCTTGCGCTCCGGGTCGCACTTCTCGCAGTAGACGATGGGGATGGGCGTGCCCCAGTAGCGCTGGCGGCTGAAGCCCCAGTCCTTCTGGCGGTACGTCACCGTCGCCTTGCCCTGCCCCTGCGCCTCCAGCTTCGCCGTGAGCTTCGTGCGCGCCTCGGCGGAGGACAGCCCGGAGAAGTCACCGGAGTCCACGAGCACGCCGTCGTCCGTGTAGGCCTCCTTGAGCGTGTCACCCGCGCCCAGCTTCTCACCGGAAGCCGGCTGGATGACCACACGCACGGGGAGCGCGTACTTGCGCGCGAAGGAGAAGTCGCGCGCGTCATGCGCCGGCACGCTCATCACCGCGCCGGTGCCGTAGTCGCTCACCACGAAGTTGGCGATCCAGATGGGCACCGGCTGGCCCGTCACCGGGTTGAGCGCGTAGCCGCCGGTGAAGACGCCCTCCTTCTCCGCGTCCTCGCCCAGGCGCTCCGTCTTGCTCTGGCTGGCCATCTTCTTCGCGAAGGCCTCCACGTCCGCGCGGCGGTCCGCCGTGGTCACCTGGGCCACGAGCTTGTGGTCCGGCGCGAGCACCACGTAGGTGCAGCCGAAGAGCGTGTCCACGCGGGTGGTGAAGACGCGCAGCGCGGCGTCATGCCCCTGCACGCGGAAGTCCACCTCCGCCCCGTCCGAGCGGCCAATCCAGTGGCGCTGGAGGGTGGTGATGCGGTCCGGCCATTCTTTCAGCGTGTCGAGCGCGTCGAGCAGGTCCTGCGAGAACTTCGTGATGCGGAACGCCCACTCGGGCATCTCCTTGTCCTGCACCGGCGAGTTGCAGCGCTCGCAGTGGCCTTCCTTCACCTGCTCGTTGGCGATGACGGTGAGGCAGCCGGTACACCAGTTCACCTTGCTGAAGCGGCGATAGACGAGGCCGCGCTCGAGCATCTGGAGGAAGAACCACTGGTTCCAGCGGTAGTACTCGGGCTGGCTGGTGTTGACCTCGCGCGTCCAGTCATAGCTGTAGCCGAGCGTCTTGATCTCCGCCTTGAACGACTCGATGTTCTCGCGGGTGCGGATGGCCGGGTGGACGCCGTCCTTGATGGCCGCGTTCTCCGCCGGCAGGCCGAAGGCGTCCCAGCCCATGGGGTGCAGCACGTCGAAGCCGCGCATCTGGAAGTAGCGCGCGTAGACGTCCCCGATGAGGTAGTTGCGCACGTGCCCCATGTGCATCTGGCCGCTGGGGTACGGCAGCATCTCCAGGACGTACTTCTTGGGAGCCCCCGGGCGCCTGCCTGCCCGGAAGAGGCCCTCCTCTTCCCAGCGGGTCTGCCACTTTCCTTCAATCGACTGCGGCTCGTAACGCTCGTTCATCGCCATGGCTTCTCGGTCTCTTAGCGGGAGGTAGGACACGCGGGCAACAAGTCTTGGCGCGTCGAAGGCCTGGACGGCTGGCGCCCCGGGGCCCCTGACCGGGTAAGCCGGGTGGGCAGGGGCCCGGGCGTGGCCCCAGGCCAGGAGGCGGACTCGCTCGGTGCTTGCCCTCGGGCCCGGGCGCGACTAACTCGCCTTCCCGGTCTGGAGCACGAGGGAGAGCACCATGCAGGTCGTGAGTGTGAAGAAGGCCCTGTCGGGGGCCGTCGAAGCGGGCTCGAAGGTGGAGGTGCGCGGCTGGGTGCGGACGCGCCGCGACTCCAAGGCGGGCATCAGCTTCGTCAACGTGAGCGACGGGTCGGTCTTCGACCCCATCCAGGTCGTCGCGCCCAATACGCTGCCCAACTACGAGAAGGAGGTCCTGCACCTCACCGCGGGCGCCTCCGTCATCTGCCGGGGCACGCTGGTGCAGTCCCAGGGCAAGGGGCAGGCCTTCGAGCTGCAGGCGGACGAGGTGCAGGTCCTGGGGCTGGTGGACGACCCGGACACCTACCCCATCCAGCCGAAGCAGCACTCGCTGGAGTTCCTGCGGGAGGTGGCGCACCTGCGCGTGCGCACCAACACCTTCGGGGCCATCACCCGCGTGCGCAACGCGGCGGCGCAGGCGGTGCACCGCTTCTTCCACGGCGAGGGCTTCTGCTGGGTGAACACGCCCATCATCACCGCGAGCGACGCGGAGGGCGCCGGGCAGATGTTCCGCGTGTCCACGCTGGACGCGCACAACCCGCCGCGCGGTCAGGACGGCAAGATTGACTGGGGCAAGGACTTCTTCGGCAAGGAGGCCTACCTCACCGTGTCCGGGCAGCTGAACGTGGAGGCGTACTGCCTGGCCATGTCCAAGGTCTACACGTTCGGCCCCACGTTCCGCGCGGAGAACAGCAACACCACGCGGCACCTGGCCGAGTTCTGGATGATTGAGCCGGAGATCGCCTTCGCGGACCTCAACGAGGACGCGGCGCTGGCGGAGCGGTTCCTCAAGTACGTGTTCCGGGCCGTGCTGGACGAGTGCGGGCCGGACATGAAGTTCTTCGAGGAGCGCCAGCAGAAGGGCGTCACGGAGCGGATGGAGAAGTTCATCGGCTCCAGCTTCGAGCGCATCGACTACACGGAGGCCGTCTCCATCCTCCAGAAGGCGAAGAAGAAGTTCGAGTACGCGCCGGAGTGGGGCAAGGACCTCCAGACGGAGCACGAGCGCTACCTCACCGAGGAGCACGTGGGCCGGCCCGTGGTGGTGATGAACTACCCGGAGGCCATCAAGGCCTTCTACATGCGCATCAACGAGGACGGGAAGACCGTGGCCGCCATGGACGTGCTCGCCCCGGGCATCGGCGAAATCATCGGCGGCAGCCAGCGCGAGGAGCGCCTGGACGTGCTGGACGCGCGCATGAAGAAGTTCGGCCTCGATCCCGCGCACTACCAGTGGTACCGCGACCTGCGCCGCTACGGCACGGTGCCGCACGCGGGCTTCGGCCTGGGGTTCGAGCGGCTCATCGTCTACATGTGCGGCCTGCAGAACATCCGCGACGCCATCCCCTACCCGCGCGTGCCGGGCTCCGCCACGTTCTAGTGCGCGCCGCGGCGCACTGACGTCAGCGAGGGCCTCCCGTGTATTCCCGGGAGGCCCTTCGTGTTTCAGGCCTTCTTCTTGATGCCGGCCCGCTCCTGGGCGAGCGCGCCGAGCGCGGACCAGTCCTCGTCACCGCGCCCCTGCGCGACGCCGGTGAGGAAGTGGTCGCGAAGGAGGCTGGCCAGCGGGAGAGGCACCTCCGCGGCCCGGCCCGCTTCGAGCGCCAGCGATACGTCCTTGAGCCCCAGGCGCAGCGCGAAGCCCGCGGGCGTGTACTGGCCCCGGGCGATGGTGCCCGCGTAGTTCTCGAAGATGGGGGCCTTGGCGAAGACGGACTTGAAGGCGTCCAGGAACGCCGCGCGCTCCACGCCGCACTTCTCCGCGAGCGCGAAGGCCTCCGACAGGGCCTCCATCATCGACGCGATGAGGAAGTTGCCGGACAGCTTCACCGTGTTCGCGGCGGCGGGCCGCTCCCCCAGCTCCGTGAGGCCGCGCCCCAGCGCCGTGAGCAGCGGCCGCACCTTCTCCACCTGCGCCTTCGGGCCGGCGGCGACCACCCAGAGCTGCCTGCCCGCCGCGGCCTCGGGGCGGCCGAAGACGGGGGCGGAGACGTAGCCCTGCCCCGCGTCCGCGTGCGCCTTCGTCAGGCGCTCCGACAGCGCGACGGAGATGGTGCTGGAGGAGACGTGGATGGCGTTCTTCGGCAGGGCGCTGACGACGCCGTCCTTCCCCAGCACGGCGGCTTCCGCGGCGTGGTCGTCCGCGAGCATGGACACGACGACCTCCGCGTCGCGGGCGGCCTCCGCGGGCGTCTTCGCCACGCGCGCGCCCTGCTGCTTCAGCGGCTCCGCCTTGGACTCGGTGCGGTTCCAGACGACGAGCTGATGGCCCGCGCCCACCAGGCTCGCCGCCATCGGCGTGCCCATGTTCCCCAACCCGATGAAACCGACCTTCATGGAGATGCTCCTCGCGCGCTCGCGCTCACGCTTCGTTCGACTGTTCTTCCGACACGTCCAGCCGCTCGAAGGCACGGCCCAGGACGGCGACGCCCAGCGCCACCTCCGCGAAGAGTGCTCCGGCCGCCGCCAGCCCCGCGAGCGGAACCGCCCAGCGCCCCATGACAGTGAACAGCGGATAGCCCACGAGGAGGGCCACCACCGCGGCAGGCAACAGTCCCAGGAACGTCACCACCAGCGTGCCCACCAGCGTGAGCAGCCGCTGCCCCAGCGCCTCCACGCCGCGCGCCCGCTCGGCGTCGGCCGGAATCCACGCGGGCAGCAGCACCACCGCCGCGTTCTGAACGAAGAGCCCCGCCAGGCCCAGCGCCGGCAAGACGGCCATGAGCCCCAGCACCACCGGCGTGGACCACGGCGCGAGCGTCGCGTCGTCCCTTCCCACGCCCAGCACCAGCGCCACGAGCAACATCACCCCCTGCGCCCCCCCCAACACCAGCGCGGAGGCCGCCAGCTCCGCGCCCACCACCTGCCGCCCCGTGAGCGGCAGCGCGCGCAGGAGCTCCAGCTTCGGCAGGTCCATGCGCAGGTCGGTGCGGAACGCGCTGGGGCCAATCACGGCCATGGCCACCGCGACCATCAGGGCCATGGGGCCCAGGAACTCGCGGCTGTTGGAGAACAGCCGCGTGTCCCCCATCAGCAGCGCGAACACGGCGCCCAGCACTCCGAAGGCCAGCAGCAACACCAGCCCGCTGCCCATGCGCCGGCGCGCGACGAGGTTCTTCCACAGGATCGCCACCTCTGGACGCCCCCGGGCCTCGAGCACGAAGGGCACCCGGCCCACGCGCAGCGTGCCCGTGCGCGAGGCCCGCCGTGCCCGCCGCCGCGACCGCTCCTCCGCCCCGGCCACCGCCGAGTCCTCGAAGGGCACCTCCACCGCCAGCACCCAGGCGTAATGCGCCACCAGCAGCGCCAGCGACGCGGGCAGGTAGCGCAGGAAGTCCGGCCAGGTGCGCGCCATCGACGGGGCCACCAGCGCCCGGCCCGGCCAGAGCACCGCGCGGGGGCCGGGGGCATCGAGCACATCGCTCAGCCACTCGCGCACGGCGAAGGGCGCGGCAAGGTTCTCCGGCAGCGGGTGCTCTCGCAGCGTGGACAGGACCAGGGCCAAGGCCGCCACCAGGACGCCGGCCACCACCGCCCAGCGCACCCCGCTGCCCCAGCGCCCTCGCGACGCGAGCCACACGCGCACGAAGGACGCCGCCGTGCCGTGCAGGTAGAGCGTGCCCATGGCCAGCGCCGCGCCCAGGAAGAAGAGCACCGGCCGGGGGTTGGTGAAGCGCCCCACGAAGAGCGTCGCCGCCAGCGCCGCGAGCGTCGCGCTCAGGAGGCCTCTCAAGAGCTTGTAGTGCAGCAGCGCCTTGCGCGTGACGGGCGCGGAGAAGAAGGTCTGCACCTCCGTCTGCGTGAAGGTCAGCGCGGGGCGGTCCGCGCCCAGCACCCACGCCGTCACCAGCGTGCCCAGCACGGACATCTCCAGCGAGAACTCCGCGAACAGCCTCGCGTTGGGGGACACCCCGCGGCCCGTGCCCTGGACGAACACGCTGCGCCCCACCAGCGAGTACAGGTACGCGAGCCCCACCAGCGCGCCCAGCAGGTAGCGCGGACGCTTCAGCCGCTGCACCTGGCGCACCGCCCGGTTGCGCCAGCTCCTCACCCAGAGGAACGCCACCGCGCTCGGAAGGCTCACGCCGGTTCGTTCCTCCGTGCCGCCGTCTCCTCCGCCGCGCTGGTGATGCGCACGAACAGCTCCTCCAGCGACGCGCCGTCCCCGGCTCCGCCCGCCAGCTGCTCGCGGATCTCCGGCAGCGAGCCCAGCGCCACCGCGCGTCCTCCGGCGATGATCAGCAGCCGGTGGCACAGCTCCTCCACCAGCGGCAGCAGGTGCGACGACAGCACCAGGGCCGTGCCCTCTTCCGCGCGGCGGCGCAGGGAGGCCTTCATGCGGCGGATGCCCAGCGGATCCAACCCCGTCAGCGGTTCATCCAGGAGGATGAGCCGGGGCTGGTGCAGGAAGCCGCACGCGATGGACAGCTTCTGCTTCATGCCGCGCGACAGCTCGCCCGGCAGCGATCTCTCCCGGCCCGTGAGCGCCATCTCCTCCAGGAGCGCGCGGCCCCGTTCCTCCCAGCCCTCCACGCCGTAGAGCCGCGCGGTGAAGTTCAGGTGCTCCCAGACGGTGAGGTACTCGAAGAAGCGCGGCTCGTCCGGGAGGAAGGCCAGCTGCCGCTTCGCCTCCACCGGCGCCTGGGCCACGTCGAATCCGGCCACGCGCACGCGCCCCGCGGACGCCGGGAGGATGCCGGCCAGGCACCGGAGCGTGGACGTCTTGCCCGCGCCGTTGGGCCCCACCAGGCCCAGCACCTCGCCCGGCGCCACCTGGAAGGACAGCCCGCGCACCGCCCGCACCGCGCCGTACGTCTTCTCCAGTCCCTCGACGTCCAACGCCGGTTCCATGCGTGCCCTTGGGATGTCCGCCGAAGCTCAGCCGAGCTTCAGCAGCTCCTTCACCGTGTCCAGCACCACGCGGGCCTGCACGGGCTTCACCAGGTAGGCCGTGGCCCCCAGCGCCATGGCCCGCTCCCGGTCCGCGGCCGCGCCCTCCGTCGTCACCACGACGATGGGCACCGCCCGGTGCTCTTGCGTCTGGCGGATGTGGTGGATGAGCTTCAGCCCGTCCATCAACGGCATGTTGATGTCCGTCATCACCAGGTCGAAGCGCCCCTGCGTGGTGAGCTTCTTGAGCCCCTCCACGCCGTCCTGCGCCTCGATGCAGACCACGTCCGTCAGACGCTGGAGCGCGTACATGATGCTGCGGCGCATGGCCTGCGAGTCATCCACCACCAGCGCGCGGATCGGCTGCTGCGACATGGCCCTCAGCCTACCATCCGCGCGCCCCCTGGCCCCGGAATGTGCGGCGGCTGTCATGCAGCCAGCGATTCACGGCCCGGCGGACGGGCGACGGCGGCGCACCAGCATGGCCAGCTCCGAGCCGATGTCGTCCAGGGGAAGCACCCGGCACACCGCCCCGGTGGCGATGGCCTCCTTGGGCATGCCGTACACCACCGCCGTGTCCTCGGACTCGGCCCAGGTCTCGCCGCCCCCGCGGCGGACGGCGCGCACGCCCTGGGCCCCGTCCGCGCCCATGCCCGTCAGCACCACCGCCACCGCGCGCGGGCCCAGCACCTCCGCCACGCTCTCGAAGAGGCGGTCCACCGACGGGGCGTACTTGTCCGCGGGCACGGGGGACGGCGTGCGCAGCTCCAGGCGCCCGGTGCGGTCCGACAGCACCAGATGCCGCCCGCCCGGCGCGATGTAGACGTGGCCCGGCGCCACCACGTCGCCCTCGCGCGCCTCCCTCACCGTGAAGGGCCCGATGCGGTCCAGCCGCTCCGCGAAGGCGCGGGTGAACTGCGAGGGCATGTGCTGGCCCACCAGCACGCTGACGTTCGGCTCGGAGGCCAGCCCCTCCAACAGCCGCTGCACCGCGGGGGGCCCCCCCGTGGACGCGCCCACGGCGATGACCTGCGGCGCTTCCCCCGCCAGCACGGCGCCGCGCAACGCGGCCCCGTGGCGGCCCCCGGACTTCACGTGGCGCGCCGCGAGCACCTTGTCGAGCAGCTCGCGCCGCAGCCGCTCCAGCGCCGCCGGCGTGCCCTGGGGCGGCTTGGCGATGAAGTCGAACGCCCCCAGCTCCAGCGCCTTGAACACGTCCGACCGGTGCGAATAGCTGGAGATGACGATGACGGGCGTGGGCGCCGCGCGCATGAGCAGCCGCAGGAAGGTGTGGCCGCCCAGCCGGGGCATCTCCAGGTCCACCGTCACCACGTCGGGCTTCAGGTCCAGGACCTTCTTGAGCCCCTCCTCGCCGTCGTGGGCCCAGCCCAGCACCCGCACCTCCTCGGAGGACTCCAGGAGCGTGGTGAGCGTGCGGCGGTTGGTGGCCGAGTCGTCGATGACGAGCACCGTGAGCGGACGTCCCATCAGCGGCCCTCCCCGCCCGGAAGCTCGGGCCGGCGGTAGACGAGGTCGCCCTTCAGGTGCACCAGCTCGAAGTCCGCGCCCAGGCTGAGCAGGTTCTCCGCGTGGCCCAGCAGCAGGTAGCCCCCGGGACAGAGCCGGTCGCGGATGACGCCCAGCACGCGGCGGCGCGCGGCCAGGTCGAAGTAGATCATCACGTTGCGGCAGAAGACGACGTCCGAGCGCGGCACCAGCTGGCTGCCCGCCACGTCCGACAGGTTGTGGTGGCCGAAGCTCACCCACGCCCGCACGTCGTCGCGCACGCGCACGCGGTTCACCCCCGCGGGCACGAAGTAGCGCTCCAGCAGGTCCGGCGGCGTCGCGCGCAGGGCGCTGGGGCCGTACTCGGCGCGGCGGGCCACGGTCAGCACGCGGCGCGACAGGTCCGTCCCCAGCACCTCCACGTCCCAGTCGTCGAAGCGGCCGCTCTCCTTCAGGAGCATGGCCAGCGTGTACGCCTCCTCGCCGGAGGAGCACCCCGCGGACCACAGCCGCAGACGCCGCGTGTGCGCGTTGCGCTTCTCCAGGACGGGGAGCAGCTCCTCGCGGAAGGCCTTGAGCTGCGCGGGCTCGCGGAAGAAGTACGTCTCATGCGTGGTGAGCGACTCGACGGCCGCCTCCAGCTCCGCGCTGCGCTGGGCGTCGTAGCGCAGGTAGCGGTGGTAGGAGCCGAAGTCCTGGATCCCCAGCGCCTCCAGCCGGGGCCACAGCCGCCGCTCCATCACGAACTTCATGTTCTCGTGGATGAGGATTCCGCAGTGCGCGTAGACGTGGTCGCGCAGCAGCCGGAACTCCTCCGGCGTCATCTCCGGGCGGCCCTCGTCGAAGCGTGGCATCCGAGTCCTCCCCTCACCGCCCCGATAACCGGTGCACCGCGTCCGACAACGCCACCCGGGCCAGCGCGTCCTGCTCCACCGTCAGCGCATGTCCGAGCGCGGGCAGGCACTCCGGCCGCCCCAGTCCCCCCAACACGCGCGCCGCCGCCACCCGCACGTCCCAGCGGGGATGGCCCAACAGCGACACCGCCAGCGCCGCCCCGTCCGCCGAGGCCTCCGCCGACGACAGCGCCGCCAGCGCGGCCTTCACCACCTCCGCGTCCGGGTGGCCGAGCGCGTCCCAGAGGACGCCCGCGCCCACCGTCCCCAGCTTCGTGAGGGCCCGCACCGCCAGCATCGCGAGCGCGCCATCCCCGTGGCGCACCAGCGCCTCCAGGTCCGGCGAGCGCTCCTTCGCGCCCGCCACGCCCACCGCCTCCACCGCGGCCACGCGCACGCCGCGGTCCTCGTCCTTCAGGGCGAGCCCGAGGAACGTCGCGGCCTCCTTGCCGCCCTGCTGCCCCAGGGAGCGCACCGCGGCGATGCGCACCTTCGGGGACTCATCCGCCAGCGCGCCGCGCGCCAGCTCCAGGCCCGCCTCGCCGTCCGCCCGGCCCGCGGCCTCCACCGCCGCCGCGCGCCAGGACGCGTCCTCGTCGCGGGCAATCCGCCGCAACGTGGGCAGCACCCGGGCGCGGCCCAGCCGGCCCAGCACCGCCACCGCCGCGGGCGTCGAGCGCTGCTCCACCGCCGCTTCCAGCGCGGTGAGCGCCGCCATCGGGTGGGCCACGGACAGCTGCTCCAGCGCTCGCGCCGCCATGCTGGACAGGGACGGATCCGCGAGCAGCTCCACCAGCGGCGCCACGGCCTCCGGCGAGCGCGTGCGCCCCAGCGCCCGCACCACCACCGCGCGCAGGTCGTCCTCCGCCCACTCCAAGAGCGCGCACAGCTCCGCGACCGACGTGGAGTCCACCAGCAGCACCAGCGCCTCCGCCGCGACGGTGCGAGCAGGCAGCGACAGCGTGCCCATGCTCCCGAGCAGCAGGCGCCGTCCCTCCGGCCCCAGCTGTCCCAGCGTGAAGAGCACCTCGCGCAACAGCCGGTCCTCGCGCGCCACCTCCGCCACCGCCACCGCGAGCGACGCCGCGCCCAGGGCCCCGGCGGCCACCAGCGCGCCGGCCCGCACCTGGACGTCCTCGCCGTCCAGCGCCTGAGCCACGTACTCCGTCACGCCCGGGATGCCGCTCAGCACCGAGCGAGCCACCGCGTCCAGCTCGCCGCGCTCGTACGGCCCCAGTCCCGAGGCCTGGGCTCCCAGCGCGACGAGCGCCGCCTCACGCACCGACCGCACCGGCGACGCCAGGGCCCGGCAGATGCGCTCCGTGGCCACGCCCGGCGGGTACAGGCCCAGCAGCCGCAGGGCGCTGCGCTGCACTCCCGGGTCCTCCACCAGGGCCATCACCCGCTCCAGCGGCGGCGCGCGCTTGAGCGACGCCAGGCCCTCCAGCGCGGCCAGCCTCAAGAGGGGCGTGGGCACGTTCAGCAGGTCTTGCAGGGCCCGGGCGGCGGCGTCCCCGCCCATCCGGCCCAGCGCCTCCGCGGCCGACACGCGCACGTTGAGGTCTTCGTCGGAGAGCGCTCGGAGGAGCACGTCCTCCACCTGCGGCTGCCCCAGCTGCCCCAGGATGTCCGCCGCCAGCTTGCGTTGATCCGGATCCTCGTGCTCCAGCAGCCGCACCAGCGGAGCGACGGCCACCGGTCCCATTCCGGCCAGCGCTTCCGCCGCCGCGTTGCGCGCGCCCGTCTCACCGCGCTCTCCCAGGACAGAGACGAGCCGCGCGGTGACGCCCTGCGCGTCCGGCACGTGGCGGAGGCCCTCCGCCGCCGCGTGACGTACGCGCCAGCTCTCGTCATGCAGGCCGGTGGTGAAGGTCTCCAGCGCTCCGGGCCCGCGCGGATCCACCGCCTGCAGCGCCCGGTACCGCGCCTCCTCCTGCCCCGCGGGGGACCGCACCGTGTCGCTCATCCGCCGTCCTCCTTCGGGGCCTTCGTTCCTCGGGATGGCCCCATCCTGCTCGAAGCCGACGAAGGAGTCGCGTCCCCCGAGGCCGGACAGGCGGCGGGTGCCAACGCCCACCTTCCCCCTTCACGTCCGGGCAGGAAGGAGGCGCGCGGCCGCCACTCAGGCCGCCTGTGGTTCCGCGTCCCACCCCTCCTGGCCGAAGAACCAGAGGGAGTACACGCCCAGCACCGTGCCGAGCGGGAAGTTGGGCAGCGCCAGGATGGCGAGCAGCGTCGCCATGCCCCGGGACACGGGACTGCCCCGCACCAGCCCCAGGCCCAGGGAGATTCCCGCGAAGCCCAGCGCCACGAGCAGCACGACGAAGGCCATCATCCCGAGGACCATGGGATTGTCCAGGGCGCGCACGGACGGCGCGGAGTGGCCGGTGGCGGCGATGCGCGCCACAAGCCAGGTGGCGTAGCCCATGCCCGCCGCTCCCACCAGCACCAGCAGGTGCACGAACACGTACAGAATCCCCAACGACTTCCGGTGCGCGCTCAGGTCTCGCATGACGTCCCCCTTCAAATGCGGGGCGCGCGCGGCGAAAGCGGTGCGCTCAGCCGGTTGACGGCGGGCGGGCGTCGCGCTCCAGCTCCGCGCGCAGGAGCGCCTTCAGGTCCAGGAGCAGGCGCAGCCGCGCTGGCGGTCCACACACGCCCACGACGAACGGCGTGCGCCCTCCAGCCATGAGCGCCGGTGCGGGCTTGATGTCGCAGCGGCGCACGCGCAGCACCTCCGCCACACGGTCCACCCGCGCCACCACGCGGCGCGTCCCCAGCCGGCACACCAGCATCCGCGTGCGCCGCGTCTCCGGCGAGGGCTCTCCCAACAGACGCCGCCGCAGGTCCACCACGGGCAGCATCACGCCTCGCAGGTGCAGCACGCCCTCCACGAAGGCGGGCGCATGCGGGATGGGAATCACGCGCTGGGGCGGGAGGATCTCCTCCACGCGCATGATGTCCAGCACGTACTCCTCGTTGCCCACGAAGAAGGCGCACAGCTGCACCTCGGCCTCGGCCGCGGCCGTCTCCGGGAGCCGCTCGCCGCGCGGGCGACGGGCCAGCAGGTTCACGGGGTCCGTCATGGGGCGAGCACCTGCTCCGGATCCAACAGGATGTAGAGCTGCGAGCCCTTGCGCCCCAGCCCCGCCACGCAGTCCCGGTCCCCGCGCAGCCCCGCGGGCGACAGCTCCACCATGGACGGCTTGAGCCGCACCACCCCCGCCACCGAGTCCACCCACACGCCCGCGGGCCCGTCCTCCGTCTTGAGCACCAGGATGCGCGCGGCCCTCGGCGGCAGGCCCGCGTCCGGCCCCGCCACCACCGGCGGCGCGTCCGCCAGCCGCAGCCGCAGCTTCACGTCGTAGACGGGCAGCAGCTCCCCGCGCAGGTTCATCACGCCCAGCAGCTGCGGCTCCGCGCGCGGAATCTCCGTGAGCAGCGGCACCTTGCAGATCTCCCTCACCGCGAGGATGGGCACCGCGTAGCACTCCGCCTCCAGGCGGAAGGCCAGGTACTCGGTGGGCTCCTCCTCCAGGAGCGGCTGCGCCAGGTCATCACTGCCCGCGGCGAAGTCCAACAGCCCCCCGACGTCCTCGTCCGGGCGGTAGAAGAACGCGTCGAGCAGGGCTTCGAAACGGGACACGCCCCGGAGGATAGCAGCCCCCGGCGCGGGCGCCTCAAGCGCGGCGCCGCTCCTGCGCGATGCCCTCTTCCAGGAGCTCCGCGACATCCAGGACCAGCACGGTGCGGCGGTTGCCCAGGTCCGTCGCGCCGGAGATGCCCTTCACGCGGCTCAGCCGGCCGCCCAGGGGCTTGGTGACGATGTCCTGCTGACCGAACAGCTCGTCCACCGCGATGCCCAGCCGCTGCTGCGCCAGGCCCACCACGATGACGAAGTGGCGGCTCACCTCGTGCTCCGGCAGGTGGAACAGGCGCCCGAGCCGCAGGAAGGGCAGCGTCTGGCCGCGCAGGTCCAACACCTCGCGGCGCTCCACGGTGCGGATGTCGCGCGGCTGCACGGAGAGGATTTCGAGCACGCTGTTGAGCGGCACCGCGTAGGTGCGCCCGCTGACGCCCACCACCAGCGCGCGCACGATGGCCAGCGTCACCGGCAGGGTCAGGTGGAAGGCCGTGCCCCGGCCGCGCTCGCTCCACACGTCGATGATGCCGGACAGGTTGCCCAGGTTGTTCTTCACCACGTCCAGGCCCACGCCCCGTCCGGAGAGCGCGCTGACGCTGGAGCGGGTGGAGAAGCCCGGCAGGAAGATGAGGTTGAGCAGCTCGCGCCGCGTCATCTCGCTCACCTGCGACGGGGTGACGAGCCCGCGCGACAGCGCGACCTCGCGCACGCGCACCTCGTCGATGCCCGAGCCGTCGTCGGACACGCTGATGACGACGTGGTTGCCCTTCTGCTCCGCGCGCAGCCGCACCACCGCGCGCCGGGGCTTGCCCTCGGCCAGCCGCGCCTCCGGGCCCTCCGCGCCATGGTCGATGGCGTTGCGGATGAGGTGCATCAGCGGATCGCTGAGCTCCTCAACGATGAGCTTGTCCAGCTCCACCTCGCCGCCGGAGCTGACGAAGTCGATCTCCTTGCCGGCCTCGCGGGCAATCTTGCGCACCAGCCGCGCCAGCTTGTCGAAGACCTGGCCCACGGGGACCATGCGCGCCTCGAGCAGCCCCTCCTGGAGCGCCTCCAGCTTGCGCTCCAGCTGCCGCGTCTCGCGCGAGAGCTCCTGGCCGAAGAGCTTGGACAGCGCGACGGTGCCGTCCTGCCGGGACGTCTCCGCCAGCCGCTGGAGGTTGGCCTTGATGAGCAGGAGCTCGCCCACCATGTTGATGAGCCCGTCCAGCCGCCCGATGTCCACGCGCACCGTCTGCGTGAGCGAGCGCAGGGACGTCTCCTCCGCCTTGGGACGGCCCGCGGGGATGGGCGCGGACGCGGCGGCCTTGAGGCCCACCACCGTGGCCGGAGGCGCCACCGCGTGCATGCGCGGAGGACCTCCCCCCGGGCTCACGGGCACGGTCGCGAGGGTGGTCTCCACCGGCGCCTCGGCGTCCTCGTCGGGCTCCTGCTCGTCGTCGGGGAGCAGCACCTCGGCGTCCTGGCGCACGGGCCGAGGCGCGTCGAGCGCGACCTGCGTCGAGCCCGCTTCGGGCGGACGCACGGACAGCGGCGCCAGCTCCGCGGGCGTGCCCTTGAGGCCGTCCTCCAGGGCCCGCGCGCCCACCTTCGCGCCGAAGATGAGGTCGAACGCGATGCCGTTGGCGCCGCCCGGCCGCGAAGAGGGCAGCGTGCTGATGACCTCGCCCAGGGGCTTGAGGCGCGCGTTCAGGTCCGCCAGGCCCTGGTCGAAGTCCGTGAGGTCGAACGCCGCGCGCACCCGCCACAGCGCCACCCCGCGCCGCACGTTCTCGCGCAGCCGGTGCTCCTCGTACTCGGTGAAGACGGCGCGCACCGTCGCGTCCAGCTCCAGCCGCTCCAGCGGATCCTCCTCCACGGCGGGCGGGGGAGAACCCAGCCGCGCCATGCGGTCCTCCATGGCCCGGGTGCGCAGGGTGAGCTCCGGCCCCTCCTCGCTCCGGGACGCCTCCCCGAGCAGCGCCTGGAACGTGTCCAGCGCGTCCACCAGCGTGTCCAGGACCTGCTCATCCAGCGTCAGCCGGCCCAGGCGCAGGCGGTCCAGCAGGTCCTCCGCCGCGTGCGCCAGCTGGCTGATGCGCTCCTGGCCGAAGAGCCCCGACAGGCCCTTGAGCGAGTGCGCCGCGCGGAAGATGCCGTTGATGTGCTCCGGATCCGCCTCCTGGCCCCGCGCCTCGTCCAGGGCCAGGAGGTCGCGGCCCAGCGCATCCAGGATTTCGGTGGCCTCGGCGACGAACTCCGCCAGCGCCTTGCCTCCGGGCGTCACAGCGGCTTCAGGAAGCGCCGCAGGAGCGCCTCCAGTTCTTCCGGCTGGAAGGGCTTCACCAGGTAACCGGCGGCGCCCAGCGCCATGCCCCGCGAGCGGTCCTGCTCACGCCCCTCGGTGGTGACGATGATGAGCGGCACGTCCCGGTAGTTGGGGTTCTTCTTGACGAAGTTGATGAGCTCCAGCCCGTTGATGTCGGGCATGTTGATGTCGGTGATGATGAGGTCGAAGCGCTGACGCGGCAGCAGCTTCAGCGCCTCGAAGCCGCTGGCGGTGGTAACGGCTTCGACGCCTTCCACGGCCTCCACGGTCGCGGCGATGTGCTCGCGCGACACCTTGGAGTCCTCGACGATCAACACCTTGAACTTCATCGCGCGCGCCTCGAGGGCCGGATGCTAGCAGAACCCCCGCCGGGCCGCCGAGCGTCAGCCCTTCCGGGATGACAGCGACCCGACAAGCCCCTTGTCCGCGAGGAGCGACACCCGTCCCCCCTTGAACGCAGGCAGGAACTGCCGCTGGTACGCCTCCGCTCGGGCGGAGTCGCTCAAGGAAGACCCCTGGGGCACCTCCAAGGCCACCGACTCCACCTTCGCGCGGGAGAGCACCCTCGCCGCGCCCGCCAGCGCCTCGCCCAGCGAGGCCGCGTCCAGGCGCTTCCGGGAGCCCAGCCCCACCACGAAGATGCGCGGCACGGTCAGCTTCCCGTCCGACGGCAGCAGGAGCCAGTCGTCCTTCACGCCGGTGAAGAACCCGCCCTGGAGCACGCGGGACAGGGCGCCGCACAGCCGCCAGTCCACGAAGCCGGCGGAGGACGGCAGGGGGCGGTCGTCCTCGGCCACGAAGAGGCAGAGGGCGTCCACCCCCGTCAGCGCGTCCAGGCCCTCCAGGCCCACGTCCAGGGTCTGCGTCTGGCTCACGGCTTCCCGAGCGCCACCGCGACGCGGTCCAAGAGGCCGTTGACGAAGGCGCTCGACTCCTCGTTGCCGAAGTTCTTCCCCAGCTCCACCGCCTCGTTGATGGTCACCTTGCGGGGGATGTCCGGGCGGTACTTCAGCTCGAAGATGCCCACCCGGAGGACGTTGCGGTCGATGCGGGACATGCGGTCCAGGCGCCAGTTGTGGCTGTGGCGCTCAATCAGCGCGTCAATCTCCGCGCGGTGCGACTCCACGCCCTCCACCAGCTCCCTGGCGAACTTCACCGCGTCCGGCTCCGGCTTTCCGTCCTCCGCGGAGGCGGCCCACGCCGAATCCAGGGCCTCCCGCGTGGTGGCACCCTGGGTCATCTCCATCTGGTAGAGCGCCTGCAGCGCCCGCTCCCGTGCCGTTCTGCGCGCGCCCATCGCGGCTACCCCTTTCGCTCCGCGCCCGTCATGCGCGCGAAGAGGTTGACCATCTCGATGCAGGCCAGCGTGGCCTCCGCGCCCTTGTTGCCCGCCTTCACGCCCGCCCGGTCGATGGCCTGCTCCACGGTATCGCACGTGAGCACGCCGAACGTCACCGCCGCCGGCTTCGCCCCGGACGCCGCGCTGAACGCCACCGAACCAATGCCCTTGGCGCACTCGCCGGCCACGTAGTCGAAGTGGGGGGTGCCGCCGCGGATGACCGCCCCCAGGACGATGATGCCCGAGTACTGGCCCCCCTCGGACACGCGCCGGGTGAGGCCGGGCAGCTCATAGGTGCCGGGGCAGCGGTACACGTCGATGGCGTCGTCCTTCACGCCATGGCGCACCAGGGTGTCCACGGCGCCCTTCAAGAGCTCCTCCGTGATGAAGCTGTTGAACCGGGAGACGCAGATGGCGAACCGGCCCTGGGGGGGGAGGAAGTCCCCTTCGAAATAGCGAGGCATGGCGCGCTCCTTACACCACCTGCCCCCTACCCGCGAGGGCTGAAACCCGCCGCCCGCACCACCGCCTCCGTCAGCCCCGCGCCCTGGGCGGCGGCCTCCGGGGCCCCCCGAAGGGCGTACAGCCGGGCCACGTACTTGCCAATGAGGTCGCCCTCCAGGTTCACCTTCGCCCCGGGGCCCTTGCCGTGCAGCGTGGTGCGCTGTTGCGTCTCCGGAATCAGCTGCACCTGGAAGCGGTCCGTCTCCACCGCGTTCACCGTGAGGCTGATGCCGTCGATGGTGACGGAGCCCTTTTCGATGAAGCAGGGCGCCAGCTCCGGGGGCAGCCGGAACACCATCACCCACGAGCCGCCCTCCGCGTACGTCTCCAGCACCTCGCTGACGGCGTCCACGTGGCCCGACACCAGGTGCCCGCCCAGCCGGTCCCCCAGGGCGAGCGCGCGCTCCAGGTTCACCCTGTCCCCCGCCTTCCGGGCCCCCAGGGTGGTGCGCCGCAGCGTCTCCGGGGCCGCCTGGACGCGGAAGGTGTCCCCGCCCTTCTCCACCACGGTGAGGCAGGCGCCGTCCACGGCGATGGATTCCCCCAGGGCGAAGGCTTCCGCGCCCAGCGAGGTGCGAATCCAGTAGTCGGTCATCGCGCCAGAGGTGACGCGGGTGATGGTGCCAGTGTCCTGGATGAGGCCGGTGAACATGGCCGGACTCTAACGGATGCCCCGGCGGGGCGCTGGCCTTCAGAGCAGGGCGCGCAGGAGGACGTCGTCCCCCACCTTCTCCATCGTCAGGTCCTTCACGGCCAGGGCGTGGGCCATGTCCTTCACGCCCAGTTCTCCCGCCCACGTCAGCCCCCCCGCCCCCACCAGCTTGGGGGCGAGGAACAGGGCGAGCGCATCCGCCAGGTGCTCGCGGAGCAGCGTGCCGTACAGGCCCGCGCCGCCCTCCACGAGCACGTGGTTGAGCCCCTCCTTCGCCACGCGCTTGAGCAGGGCCTTCAGGTCCACGCGGTCCTGCTTCGCGCGCACGTTCCACACCTCCACCCCCTGGGCCAGGAAGCGCCGGGCGCGCCGGCCCTCCGGGTCCTCCAGCGTGGCGATGACGGTGCGCGCCGGGCTGCGCTGGGTGAAGACGGTGTGCCCCGGGGACAGCCTGAGGTGCGAGTCCACCACCACGCGCACCGCGTCCTTGCCCCCGCCGCCGGGCAGCCGCGTGGTGAGCTGCGGGTCATCCATGCGCACGGTGTTGGCGCCCACGAGGATGGCGTCCACCTGGTCGCGCAGCCGGTGCACCCACGCGCGAGACGCTTCGCCCGTCACCCACCGCGAGTCCCCCGAGGGCGCGGCGATCTTCCCGTCCAGCGTCACCGCCGCCTTGAGCGTCACCCAGGGCAGGCCCGTGCGCATCATCTTGAAGAAGGGCCGGTTGAGCGCGTCCGCCTCGTCCTTGAGGACGTGCGGCACCACCGCCACGCCGCCGCGCTTGAGCCGGTTGAGCCCCTTGCCGCTGACCAGCGGGTTGGGGTCCGCCGACGCGCTGAACACGCGCCGCACGCCGGCCTCCAGCACCGCCAGGCTGCATGGCGGGGTGCGCCCGTAGTGGTCGCATGGCTCCAGCGTGGTGTAGAGGTCCGCGCCGCGCGCCTTGGAGCCCGCGGCCTCCAGCGCGACGACCTCCGCGTGCGCCGTGCCGGCCTTCTTGTGGTGGCCACGCGCGATGATGCGCCCGCCCTTCACCAGCACCGCGCCCACGACGGGGTTCGGGCTGGTGCGGCCCAGGCCCTTGGCGGCCTCCTCCAGCGCGATGCGCATGAAGAACTCGGCCACCGCGCGGTCGAAGTCCGCCGCGCGCTTGGAGCGGGGGGCCTTCTCCGCCTGCAACCGTGAGCGCGTGAGCAAGCGCATACCGCCCTTCCTAACCGTCCTTGGGCGGAGTCACAGGCGGCTTCGCCTTGCGCTCACGCTCCTGGTCCTCGAGCAGGTCCTTCAGCTCGTGCATGAACTCGGAGATGTCGCGGAAGCTTCGGTACACGGACGCGAAGCGCACGTACGCCACCTCGTCCAGTTGCTGTAACCGCCGCATCACGTGCTCGCCAATGGATGAGGAGGGCACCTCCTTCTCCCCCATCCCCTGGAGCAGCCGCTCGATGTCCTCCACCGTCGCCTCCAGCTGCGCGGCGGACACCGGGCGCTTCTCGCACGCCTTCTTCAGGCCGTTGAGGATCTTCTCGCGGTCGAAGGCCTCGCGCCGCCCGTCCTTCTTCACGATGAGCGGGTAGAGCTCCTCCACCCGCTCGTACGTGGTGAAGCGGCGCTTGCAGGTCAGGCACTCGCGGCGCCGCCGGATGACGGAGCCCTCGTGCGACTCGCGCGAGTCGATGACCTTGTTCTCCGGGTCCTGGCAGAAGGGGGCAGCGCACGGGCGGCTTACTTGAGGCGCGAGGCGTACAGCGGGAAGCCCTGGGCCAGCTCCTTCACCTGCCCCTTCACCCGCGCGAGCGCCGCGTCGTCCTGCGCGGCGTCCAGCGCCTGGCCGATGAGCCGGCCCACCACCGCCATCTCCGCCTCGCGCATGCCGCGCGTGGTGATGGCCGGGGTGCCCACCCGGATGCCGGAGGTCGTCGTGGGCTTCTCCGGGTCGAAGGGGATCATGTTCTTGTTGACCGTGATGCCCGCCTTGCCCAGCACGTCCTCGGCCACCTTGCCGGTGAGCTTCTTGGCGCGCAGGTCCACCAGCATCAGGTGGTTGTCCGTGCCGCCCGAGCACAGCCGCAGGCCCGCGGACTTCAGCGCCTCCGCCAGCGCCTGCGCGTTGGCGACAATCTGCTTCTGGTACGCCTTGAACTCCGGCGACAGCGCCTCCTTGAGGGCCACCGCCTTGCCCGCGATGGCGTGCATCAGCGGGCCGCCCTGGATGCCGGGGAAGATCTGGCTGTTGAGGGTCTTCGCGTACGCCTCGCGCGACAGCACCATGCCGCCGCGCGGGCCGCGCAGCGTCTTGTGCGTGGTGGTGGTGACGATTTCGGCGAAGGGCACCGGCGACGGGTGCACGCCCGCGGCCACCAGGCCCGCGATGTGGGCCATGTCCACCAGCATGGCGGCGCCCGCCTTGTCGGCGATCTCCCGGAACTTCGCGAAGTCGAGCGTGCGCGGGTACGCGCTCGCGCCCACCACCAGCACCTTGGGCTTGTGCTCCAGGGCCAGCGACTCCACCTGCGCGAAGTCGATGGTCTCCGTGTCGCGGGACAGGCCGTAGTGGACGACCTTGTAGAGCTTGCCGGAGAAGTTGAACGACGCGCCGTGGGTCAGGTGGCCGCCGGAGTTCAGGTCCAGCGACAGCATGGTGTCGCCCGGCTTCATCAGCGCCATGAAGGCGCCCATGTTGGCCTGGCTGCCGGAGTGCGCCTGCACGTTCACCGCGTCCGCGCCGAACAGCTCCTTCGCGCGGGCGATGGCCAGGTTCTCCGCCACGTCCACCACCTCGCAGCCGCCGTAGTAGCGCTTGCCGGGGTAGCCTTCCGCGTACTTGTTGGTGAGCACGGAGCCCACCGCCTCCATCACCGCCGGGCTGACGAAGTTCTCCGAGGCGATGAGCTCCAGCCCCTCCTCCTGACGCTCCGTCTCGTGCCGGAGCACCTGGGCGATTTCAGGATCCACCTGGGACAGCGTGCGGGTGTTCTCCATGGGGTTGCCTCCTGGCCTGCGAACGAAGGGGAACTGCGAGGGGACGCCTCAACGGCCTTCAGCGCTGCTGGGCCTCGAGGTCGCGAATCTTCTGGACGCGCTTCTCGTGGCGGCCGCCCTCGAAGGCGGTGGAGAGGAAGGCCTCCAGGATGCCGCGCGCCACGCCCGCGCCCACCACGCGCTGGCCCAGGCACAACACGTTGGCGTCGTTGTGCGCGCGGGTCATCCGCGCCTCGAATTCGGAGGTGCACAGGGCCGCCCGGATGCCCCGGTGCTTGTTGGCCACGATGCTCATCCCGATGCCGGTGCCGCACACCAGCACGCCCAACGTGCCCGCCTCCGCCACCACCTGGCGGGCCACCTGCGAGGCGAAGTCCGGGTAGTCCACGGACTCGCGCGTCTGGGGGCCCAGGTCCTGGTGCTCGGTGCCACGCTCCTTCAGGAGCGCCACCAGCTCCTGGCGCAGCTCGATGCCCGCGTGGTCGGAGGCGAGGATGACTTTCACGGCCGGACTCCGGAAGGAGGGGCCCACGCCCGTGGGCGGGGCCGGGAAGGAGGCCCCCTGCCCGCCGCTCCCGTCCTGCGGAAGCAGCGGGCCGGAAGGGCCGTCAGGTGAAGCGCTTGAACACCAGCACCGCGTTGGTGCCGCCGAAGCCGAACGAGTTGCTCATCACCGCGTCCACCCGGGCGTCACGCGCCGTGTTGGGCACGTAGTCCAGGTCGCAGTCCGGGTCCGGCGACGTCAGGTTGATGGTGGGCGGAACCTTGTTCTCTGTGAGCACCTTCACGCTCACCACCGCCTCCGCGCCACCCGCCGCGCCGAGCATGTGGCCCGTCATGGACTTGGTGGACGACACCATCAGCTTGCGCGCGTGCTCGCCGAACACGGCCTTCAGCGCCTTGGTCTCGTTGGCGTCGTTGAACGGCGTGGACGTGCCGTGGGCGTTCACGTAGCCCACCTGGTCCGGCCGCATGCCCGCGGAGTCCAGCGCCAGGCGCATGCAGCGCGCCGCGCCCTCGCCCTCCGGCGCCGGCTGGGTGACGTGGTACGCGTCCGAGTTGGCCCCGTACCCCACCACCTCCGCCAGGATCCTGGCGCCGCGCCTCTTCGCGGACTCCAGCTCCTCCAGCACCACGATGCCCGCGCCCTCGCCCATCACGAAGCCGTCGCGCTCCTTGTCGAAGGGGCGGCTGGCGCGCTGCGGGTCGTCGTTGCGCGTGGACAGGGCCTTCATCACGGAGAAGCCGCCCATGCCCAGGGGCGTGATGGCCGCCTCCGCGCCGCCGGCGATGGCCGCGTCCGTCTCACCCAGGCGGATGGACTTCCAGGCCTCGCCAATGGCGTGGGCGCTGGTGGCGCAGGCCGACACCGGGGCCCAGTTGGGGCCCTTGCAGTTGTAGCGCATGGAGATGAGCCCAGGCGCCATGTTGACGATCATCTGGATGATGAAGAAGGGCGACAAACGGTCGAACCCCTTCTCCAGCCCCTTGCGGTGCTGCTCCTCCAGCGAGGAGATGCCCCCGATGCCGGAGCCCACGATGACGCCCACGCGCTCCGGGATGTAGCCATGGGGGGCGTCCGGGCCGATGGGCAGGCCCGACTCCTTCACCGCCATGTCGGCGGCGGCCATCGCGTACTGGGCGAACAGGTCCATCCGGCGCACTTCGCGCCTGTCGATGAACTGCTCGGGCTCGAAGTCCTTCACCTCGCCCGCGATGCGCGCGTCGAGCTTCCCCAGTTCGAAACGGGTGATCGTACCGATACCGGATTGACCGGCCAGCATCGACTGCCAGTTCTTCTCGGTGCCGGTGCCCAGCGCTGAAATCAGGCCGGTGCCGGTGATGACGACTCGACGGTTTGACACTGTTCTTCTCCGCTGACCGCGATGGGGCGCGGAAGCGCCGGTGAGGACGCTCCCCCAGTGCCCCGGACATCCGGGTGTCGCGACTGCCTACTTCTTGTGGGTCTTCACGTAGTTCACGGCGTCGCCGACGGTCTTGATGTTCTCCGCCTCGTCGTCCGGAATCTCGACCTCGAACTCCTCTTCCATCGCCATGACCAGCTCGACGATGTCGAGGCTGTCCGCGCCCAGGTCTTCAATGAAGGACGACTCGGGCTTGATCTCATCCTCACCCACACCGAGCTGGTCGGCGATGATGGACTTGATCTTGGTTTCCACGTCGGTTGCGGTGGTGGACATACGTACGGAACCCTCCAGCTCCAGATGGGGCCCGCCGTTTGATTCGCGGGCCGTCTTCAAGGCGGGCGCGGTATATCCCACGCCCGGCGGCAATCCAACCTTGGCTTACATGTACATGCCGCCGTTGACCTTCAGGACCTCGCCGGTGATGTAGGACGCCGCATCACTCGCGAGGAAGACCACGGCCCCGGCGACCTCCTCCGGGTTGCCCAGGCGGCCCAGCGCGATGCCGCCCAGCATCTTCTGCCGCAGCTCGTCGTCGAGGTGCGACGTCATGTCCGTCCCGATGAACCCGGGGGACACGGCATTGACGCGGATGCTCCGGGTGGCCAGCTCCCGGGCCACGGACTTGGTCAGGCCGATGAGCCCCGCCTTGGCGGCCGAGTAGGCGGCCTGGCCCGGGTTGCCCATCTCCCCCACCACGGAGGTGATGTTGATGATGGCCCCGGCGCGCTGCTTCATCATGGGCCGGCTGGCGGCGCGGATGAGCGCGAAGGCGCCCCGGAGGTTGGTGTCCAGCTGCCGGTCCCAGTCCTCGTCCTTGACGCGCATCACCAGGCCGTCAATGGCCATGCCCGCGTTGTTCACGAGCACGTCCAGCCGGCCGTGCGCCTTGACGATGCCGTCGATGGCGCTCGCGCACGCGGCGGTGTCCGCCAGGTCGAACTTCACGGCCTCCGCCTTGGCGCCCGCCTGCTGGAGCAGGGCCACCGTCTCCTGCGCGGCGGCCTCGTTGCCCACGTAGCTGATGACCACGGTGGACGCGCCCGCCTTCGCGAAGGCCTGCGCGCACGCCCGGCCGATGCCGCGCGAGCCACCCGTCACCAGCACCACCTTGTCCTTGAAACCGCTCATGCTGCCCCCAGCGCGGCGAGCACCTTCTCCAGGGTCGCGGCGTTCTCGACGTTGAACGATTCGATGTCCTTGGTGATGCGCTTGATGAGGCCGCCCAGCACCTTGCCCGGCCCCAGCTCCACCACATGCGTGACGCCGTTCGCCTTGAGCGACTCCACGCATTCAATCCAGCGCACCGGCGCGCTCACCTGCTCCAGGAGCAGCGGCACCACGCGGGCGGCGGCCGCGTTCGGCTTCGCCTCCACGTTGCTCACCACCGGCACGGACGGCGCCTGGATGCGCACGCCCGACAGCACCTCCGCGAGGCGCGGCTTGACGGGGTCCATCAGCGCGCAGTGGAAGGGGGCGGAGACGGGCAGCGGCATCACGCGCTTGGCCCCGGCTTCCTTGCACTTCGCGCCCGCGCGCTCCACCGCGGCCGCGTGGCCCGCGATGACCGTCTGCTCGGGCGAGTTGTAGTTGGCCGGCGCGACGACCTGCCCTTGCGCCGCGGCGTCGCAGGCGGCCTTCACCGCGTCCGGGGTGAGGCCCAGGATGACGGCCATGCCGCCCGTGCCCACGGGCACCGCCTCCTGCATGAAGGTGCCGCGCGCGCGCACCGCCCGCGCCGCGTCCTGGAGGCCCATGGCGCCCGCGGCCACCAGCGCGGAGTACTCGCCCAGCGAGTGGCCCGCGACGAACGCCGGGGCCGGGCCGCGCTTCTGGAACACCGCGTGCACCGCGGCGGACACCGTGAGGATGGCCGGCTGGGTGGTGGCGGTGAGCTTCAGCGCCTCTTCCGGGCCCTCGAAGCAGGTGGTGGAGAGCTTCTCGTGCAGCGCGTCGTCCACGGCGTCGAAGACGGCCCGCGCTTCCGGGAACTGCTCATAGAGGTCCTTGCCCATCCCCACGGCCTGACTGCCCTGCCCGGGAAACACGAACGCGACCTTCGCCATGTTGCGGTCCTTCCTTGTGTCGTCCTGCCTACCAGCGCACCACCGCGCTGCCCCACGCCATCCCCGCGCCAATGGCCATCATCGCGATGACATCCCCGCGCTTGAGGCGGCCGGCGCGCTGCGCCTCGTCCAGCGACATGGGCAGCGAGGCGGACGACGTGTTGCCGTACTTGTGCAGGTTGAGCCAGCATTTTTCCTTGGGAATCTCCAGCCGCTCCATCACCGCTTCCAGGATTCGCAGGTTCGCCTGATGGGCGATGACATGGTCCACCTGCGTCGTGGACAACCCGTGGGCCCCCAATGAAGCCCGGGTGGATTCCACCAGCGCACGCACCGCGAAGCGGAACACCTCCTTCCCGTTCATCTTGAGCTTGTGAAGATTTGCATCCACGTTGTCCGAGGTGACGGGGGTGCGCGAGCCGCCCGCGGGGATGCAGAGGAGGTTGGCGAAGTCGCCGTCGGTGCGCAGGTGGGTGGAGAGGATGCCGCGCGGCGCCATGGCGTCGTCCTCCACGTCCGGGGCAGCGGCCAGCACCAGGGCGCCCGCGCCGTCCCCGAAGAGGATGCAGGTGTTCCGGTCCGTCCAGTCCACCGCGCGGGTGAGCAGGTCCGCGCCCACGACGAGCGCGCGCCTCACCTGCCCCGAGCGCACGAACTGGTCCGCCACGCTGAGCGCGTACAGCCCGCCGGCGCACGCGGCGGACACGTCGAAGGCGAAGGCGCGCTTCGCCCCCAGCTTCGACTGCACCAGCGCGGCGCAGGACGGCATGGGCATGTCCGCGGTGACGGTGCCCACGACGATGAGGTCCAGGTCTCCGGGCGCCATCCCCGCCATCTCCAGGGCGTTGCGCGCGGCGCTCACGGCCAGGTCGCTCGTCGCCTCGTCCGGGGCGGCCTGCCGGCGCTCCTGGATGCCGGTGCGCTCGCGGATCCACGCGTCGTTCGTGTCCACCAGGCGCTCCAGGTCCTGGTTGGTGAGGACCTGCGAGGGGGCATAGGAACCGGTTCCAATGATGTGCGTGCGTGCCACGAGCCCTCCGGATTCGTCGGAGTCCAACGCCCGGGCGGCGCGCTCTAATCGGCCCCGTCGTCTCCGTCCGCCTTCCTTCCCCGCTGGTGGGGAGGAAGCCAGGCGGCGGCGTTGGCGATGCAGCGCGTCAGCTCTTCCTGCACGCCCGCTCGCACATGCTGCAGCGCGGTGACGAGCGCGTTGTGGATGGCGCGGGGAGAGGAGCGGCCGTGCGCGACGATGCCCACCCCCTGCAGTCCCAGGAGCGGCGCGCCGCCGTATTCGGCGTAGTCCATGACGCGGCGCAGCCCCGCGAGGGTGGGCTTGAGCAACAGCGCGCCCAGCTTCTCCGGCAGGCCGCCGCGCTTCTCGATGGCGGAGCGCAAGAGGCCGGTGATGCCCATGCCCACGCCCTCGGACGTCTTGAGGACGATGTTGCCGGTGAAGCCGTCCGTCACGACGACCTCCACGTCGCCGGAGAACAGGTCCTTGCCCTCCACGTAGCCCACGAATTCCAGGTCCGAGCGGCGCAGGAGCGCGCTCGCGTCGCGCGTGAGCTGCGTCCCCTTGGAGTCCTCCTCGCCGTTGGAGAGCACCGCCACCCGGGGGCGCTTCACGCCCAGGCGCGTGCGCGAATAGGCCTCGCCGAGCACGGCGAACTGGGCCAGGTGCGAGGGGCGGCAGTCCACGTTGGCGCCGGCGTCCAGGAGGAGACAGCGGCCTTCGCCCTTGAGGGCCGGAAACAGGGCCGCGATGGCCGGACGCTCCACGCCGGGGATCCGGCCGAGCGTCAACATGCCACCGGCCATCACCGCGCCGGAGTTGCCCGCCGACACGAGGGCGGACGCCTCCCCCTGCCGGACGAGCTCGAAGCCCACCCGGAGCGAGGAGTCCCGCTTGCGCCGGAACGCGGCGGTCGCGGGGTCGTCCATCTCCACCACTTCGGACGCGTGGTGGAGGTGGATGTTGGGAGGCGCGCCGGCTCGCTCCAGGACGGGGCGTACACGCGTGGCGTCCCCGACCAGCACGAGCTCGTGCCCGGGATACGCTCGCGCGAACAGCACGCCTCCGTCCACGACGGCGTCGGGGGCGTGGTCGCCACCCATCGCGTCGAGGACGAGCCGCACCGGCAGCCTTCCGCTTTCAACTACTCCGCGGCGGTCGCGATGACCTCACGGCCACCGTAGTTGCCACAGGCCGCGCAGGCGCGGTGCGGCATCACGGGCTCCTTGCACTTGGAGCACTTGATGACCTGCACGGGGGTCCGCAGGTTGTTGTTGCCGGCCCGACGACGGTCCCGGCGCATCTTCGACGTCCGCTTCTTGGGAACTCCCACGGCTCACCTCGGCATCGGACCCGTCCCCCCTCGCGACCTGCGAGGGGCATAGGGACCGTCAGTTCAGCTTGATGTTCTTCAGCGGCGACAGTCGAGGGTCCACGACCTTCGGCTCACAGCCGCACTTCTTCTCGTTGAGGTTCTGGCCGCACTGCGAGCAGAGCCCCTGGCAGTCTTCCCGACAGACCGCGTTCATCGGGAGCGCGAGCAATACCTGCTCCCGGACGATCGGATCCAGATCGATCGTCTTGCCATCGAAAACCTGCTCGTCCGTGTCGTCCAGTTCGAAGGAACCCGCGGATTCACCCTGGGCACGTTCCTTCTTCTCCATGGACTTCTCGTCTTCGTCCAGGAAGTCATCGCCCCGGGCCAGGGACTCCGGCACCAAGTTGATGGTGAAGGACACGGGCAGGTCCAGCTTCACGTCCGTGAGGCAGCGCTTGCAGGGCGCGCCCACATGGGCGGTGAAGCTGCCCTGCAGCAGCACACCGCCGCTGAGCTTGCGCAGGGTGGCGTGGAGCGTGGACGGAGCGGTCGCCTGAAAGCCGGTGCCCTCGCCGGACCCCTGGCCTTCGAGGGCCTCCTTGAGGACCTCGGGAGCGATGGGCTCGTCGAGCTTCAGCCCCGCGTCTTTGATTTGCTCAATCTTTACGACCATCTACAAGGCTTCCCGGCAAAAGGGCGCGCAACATAGAGGGACTCCCCCCGTCAGTCAACACGCCGGGTTGGGCTCCCACGCCGTGCCGCGTGGATCCATTCAACACCGCGCTGGTAGCTTTCCATCTGATGCGCCCCCCCTGCCCGGGGTTGGCGGGGCGCACCCTGCGTCCGGGGGCTCGGGTTGCGGCCCGCCCTGCCGTCGCGGGGCCAGCCGCTCCCGCCCCCGCCCCCGGGCGCGCTGGTGGGGGGACAGGCGGGCCTGGCGCATGGATGTCACATGGATGTCCCGAGCCCACCGGAACGAATCTGTTACGGGACGCCACGCATTCCATCCCCTTCGCGGGAGCACCTTCATGGCGCGCATCCTCATCATCGAGGACGAGCAGGACCTGGCCGGACTCGTCGACTACAACCTCCGCGCCGCGGGCTTCGAGACGGACACGGCGAACACCGGCGCGGGCGGACTGGCCCGGGCGCGGGCCCACCCCCCGGACCTGGTGCTGCTGGACCTGATGCTGCCGGACGTGGCGGGCGGTGAAGTCCTGCGCATGCTCAAGAACGACCCGGAGATGAAGAAGGCCGCGGTCGTCATCGTCAGCGCCAAGGGCCAGGAGGCGGACCGCATCCAGGGCCTGGAGTTGGGCGCGGACGACTACGTGGTGAAGCCCTTCTCCGTGCGCGAGCTGCTGCTGCGCGTGAAGGCGGTGCTGCGCCGCGCGGACGCGGAGGAAGGCCCCGCCGCGGTGCTGGCCGCGGGTGACATCAGCCTGGACACGTCGCGCCACCAGGTGCGGGTGAAGGGCGAGGAGGTCATCCTCACCGCGCTGGAGTTCCGCCTGCTGCGCACGCTCCTGGAGAGGAGCGACCGCGTGCAGACGCGCGAGGTGCTGCTGTCCGACGTCTGGGGCATCCAGGCGGAGATCCACACGCGCACCGTGGACACGCACATCAAGCGCCTGCGCGAGAAGCTGGGCCCCGCGGGCGACATCATCGAGACCGTGCGCGGCGTGGGCTACAAGCTCAGCCCTCCGTGAGGCCGCCATGCCCCTGCGCTTCACGCTCCTGTCGCTGCTCGTCCCGCCCGTCCTGGTCTCGACGCTGCTCGTCGTCTTCGGGCACCCGGCGGGCGCGCTCGCCGCGGGGCTCGTCACGCTGGCCGGCTCCGCGCTGGCCCTGGGGACCAGCCGCGTGGCCATGGAACGGCAGCTGCGCGCGCTGACCCAGAAGACGCAGTCGCTGGCGGCGGGCATGGACGTCGCGCCGCCCGCGAAGCTGGAGCGCACGGACGACCTGGCGCAGCTGGAAGACGCCATCGACACGCTGGACGACAAGCTGTCCATGCGCGCCGCCGCGCTCAACCAGGAGGCGCGCATCCTCACCGCCGTGCTGGACGGCATGGCGGAGGGGCTGTGGGTGACGGACGCGGAGGGCACCGTGGTGCGCCACAACGATGCGCTCGCGGAGATGCTCCGGCCCGCCAACGGCGCCATCGTGGGCCAGCGGCCGCTCGCGCTCATCCGCAACGAGGCGCTCAATGACGCGGTGGCGCGCGCCTGCCACGAAGGCGCCTCCACGCGGCTGGAGCTGACGCTCGAGGGGCTGTTCTCCCGCACCCTGGCCGTGCGCGTGACGCCCGTGAGCCGAGACCTGCCCGGCAGCGCCGCCGTCTTCCACGACGTCACCGAGCTGCGCCGGCTGGAGAAGGTGCGCAAGGACTTCGTGGCCAACGTCTCCCACGAGCTGCGCACCCCCATCACCGCCATCCGCGGCTATGCGGAGACGCTCCAGGGCGGCGCGCTCCAGGACACCCAGGTGGCCCCGAAGATGGTGGAGATCATCCACCGCCAGTCCGAGCGCCTCTCCGAGCTGGTGGAGGACCTGCTGGAGCTCTCCCGCCTGGAGGCGCGCGAGATGACCTTCCAGCGCACGGAGGTGCCCCTGGCCCTGGCCGTCTCCCGGGCGGCGGAAGGGGTGCGCCCCAAGGCCGAGGGCAAGAACCAACAGATCGGCCTGCACGTGCCGCCGGGGCTGGTGGCCCTGGGGGATGGGCGGGCCATCGAGCAGGTGCTCCTCAACCTGCTCGACAACGCGGTGAAGTACACGCCCGCGGGCGGCCGGGTGGACGTGGACGGAGAGTACGAGGGCGGCCGGTGCGTCGTGCGCGTGCGCGACACAGGCGTGGGAATCGAGCCCAAGCATCTTTCCCGGATTTTCGAGCGATTCTACCGGGTGGACAAGGGGCGCAGCCGGGACATGGGCGGCACGGGGCTGGGCCTTTCCATCGTGAAGCATCTGATGGGCGCGATGGACGGCGAGGTGAAGGTGGAGAGCCAGCCGAACGCGGGCAGTACCTTTGTCATTTTTCTACCCGCGGCGGCTGGCCCGACGGCGGCGACGGGCTAGGATGGGGGCGGCCATGCGGGTCGCCATCCTCGCGGACATTCACGGGAACCTTCCGGCCTGCGAGGCCGTGCTGGACGACATCACCAAATCGGTGGCGCCGGATTACATCGTCGCGGCCGGAGACCTGGCCCTGCGGGGCGCGCACCCGCGCGAGACGGTGGAGCTGCTCTTCAGCAAGTGCCACGCGCTCATCATGGGCAACACGGACGCGTACCTCGCCGGGAACTACCTGGGCGGCGCGTACCGCGAGCGCGACCACTGGAAGACGGAGCTCTTGCGCTGGACGCGTGACCAGCTGGGCGACGCGCTGCTGCAGCAGCTGGGGCAGATGCCCTTCTCCCTGCGCTACACGCCGCGCAAGGGGCAGGACCTGTTCATCTGCCACGCGAACCCCCGCAACCTGGAGGAGTCGCTGGACCCCACGCTGGACGACCACGCGGTGCGGCGCTTCTTCACGCACCTGGACGCGGCCGCGTGCGCCTTCGGGCACCTGCACTTCCCCTACCGGCGGCGCGTGGGCCGGATGCTCATCGCGGACGTGGCCAGCGCGGGGATTCCGCGCGACGGCGACCTGCGCCCCGCCTACGGCGTCTTCACCTTCACCCCCAAGGGCTGGCGCGTGCAGATCCGCCGCGTGCGCTACCCGGTGCGCAAGGCCACCCAGGCCCTCACCGCGCGCCGCGTGCCCGGCGGTCCGCTGCTCATCCACAAGCTCGTGGAGGCGCGGTACCGCCACCACAACGCCCTGATGGAGGCCGCGCGGCGGCACTCGGGGCTGCCTCCGCCGGGGCCCGTCCTGCGTCCGCCTCCGGGGGCTGGGGGCGCGCGGCCCGCGCTCGCCGCGCCCTTCGAGAACAGCCCCCCGCCAGAGGTGGATCCTTCCACGCTGCCCCTGGACCTGGACGGCACGGTGACCGGCGCCTCGCCGCTGCCTCCCGACGCGCTCAACGACCTGGACGGGTGAGGCCCGCGCCCACCGGGTGCGCTCGCGTGGGGCTTGCCCGTTGGGGAATGGACACGCTCGCCGTCACTTCTGACGGACAGCGGGCTTTTCGCACCGCGAAATCCGCCTGGCCTCCCGCACGCACGGATGCACGCGGGCGGTCCGGTCCTTAGCAACACCTCAGGCGACGACAACGCGGGAGGCACCATGGTCGGGTGGATGGTCGGACTGTCGGTGGTGGCGGTGTCCCTGGCCGCTTCCGGAGCAGAGGCGCCCTCCTCGACGACGCCGCCCGCGGAGGCGTCTCCGGCCGCGCCGTACTGCGAGGGCGAGTACGCGGACAGCTACAGCGCGCTGTCCCCCAAGGCACGGGCCTTCGAGCAGGCCATGCAGAAGAAGTACACGTACTGCGTGCGCAGCACCGCCGTGTACGAGTGCCTGTCCTACGGCGCCGAGGGCAACGTGCGCCGCACGCGCACGCCGGTGACGGCGCACGGCACCGCGTTCGCGTACCGGCAGCAGGGCGGAGAGACGCTGCTGCTCACCAACGAGCACGTGGTGGAGTGGCCGGACGTCACCAGCGACGCGCACCCGGTGGAGGGCGTGCCCGGCGGCTGCAAGCGGGTGAAGGACGCCCTGAGCATCGTGGAGAACGAGGGGGACCAGTACGACCGCGACGACATCCCGCTGGCCAAGGCGGTGGTGGATCCGCAGCTGGACCTGGCCGTCATCAAGGCCCGGGCATCCCTGACGGTGATGCCGTGGAAGGTGGGCAAGAGCGCCGCCGTGCGCGAGCGCGACGTGGTGGACGTGCGCGGCTTCCCGCTGGGCGTCTTCAACGCCACCAACATGGGCAAGGTCATCTCCGCCTACGACCGGGACGAGTACAAGGAGTGGTACCACGACGACTTCGTCATCGACGCGCTCCTGTCGCAGGGCAACTCGGGGTCGCCGGTGCTGGCCATCTCCTGCAAGACGGGCGAGTTCGAATTGGTGGGCGTCTACCACGCGGGCTACTCGCGAGGCAGCGCGCTCAACGTGGTGGTGGGCATTGATCAGGCGCGCGACCTGATGAACAACCTGCGCCGCTCGCCCAAGCGCGCCCTGGAGGGCGCGACGCCGCTGGACGCGCTGGCCCGCGCGCGCGTGGCGAAGCGCGCGGAGGTGTCCGCCACGCCCTTCTTCCCCTTCGGCTCGCGCACCGCGGCGGTGTTCCCGCGCGCGGACGGCACCCTGCTCTTCGCGCTGTATGCCCAGGACTTCCCGCGCCGCGTGTACCCGCTCATCGTGATGGAGGACCTGCCCCTGACCTCCGCGGACGAGGGCTTCGGGAAGGTGGGGCGCGTCTGGTTCGGAGGCCCGCGCGGCCTCTTGGAGCGCCCGCGCGCGGAGCAGGACGCGGAGCTGCAACAGCAGCTGGCCCGGCTGCTGGACGCGCTGCGCCGGGACGCGACGCTCACGTTCTCGTACCAGGACTCGCTGCCGGGCTCGGATGAATCACGGCAGACCTTCGACACCTCGACCCGGCTGGGCAAGACGCTGGACCGCACCATCGTCGCGCACCGCGAGCTGAGCGACGCGGCGGCGGAGCTGGCGGAACGCTTCGCCCCGGACACCCCGGAGCCCGCGACGGGCTCGGAGTCCGTGCTGAAGAAGCCGCCGCCCGGCGTCCACCTGGGCCTCGGCGCGGACCCGGCCGGCCAGGCGCCTCCGGACGCGCCGCCCCGTGATTCCGGGACGCGGCAGCCCGCGAAGAGCACGCAGGCCCGACCGGCCAGGCACCCGGAGGTCAGGTAGCCCGTTCGGAGAGTGGGCAGCTGGACGAGCCCCTTCCGCGAAGTTCCGCGCGGCCCCGGGAAGGCCCTCTCCGCCTCCCTACATTGGAGAGGTGTGGAGGCCATGCCCGAACCCGCATCCGGAGCCGTACATCCCGACCTGAGGACCGGGGAGCCCTCGCCCTGGCTGCGGCGGGTGCTCCGGGGGCTGTTGGGGCAGGAGCGGCGCTTCTGGGTGCTGGTGGTGGGCGTGGGGCTCATCTCCGGCCTGGGCGCGGTGGCGCTGCTCGCGGTGCTGCGCTTCACCCAGCACCTGTTCTGGCAGAGCAGCACTGAACACTTCCTGGAGGGCGTGCTCGCGTCGCCGGGCTGGCGGCGGTTCCTCGTGCCGGTGCTGGGCGGCGCGCTGGTGACGCTGGTGTCCCTCATCGTGGGCCAGCCCCTGCGCGGCCACGGCACCGCGGGCATCATCGAATCCATCTGGGTGAAGTCCGGCCGGCTGCCCTTCCCTCGCGCGCTCCTGCGCGGCTTCGTGTCCATCCTCGCGGTGGCGCTGGGGGCGCCGCTGGGGCGAGAGGGCGCGCTGCTCTCGACGGGTGCGGCCAGCGGCTCCGCGCTGTCCGGGTGGCTGCGGCTGGGTCCGGGCCAGGCGCGCGTGCTGGTGGCGTGCGGCGCCTCGGCGGGCATCGCGTCCGCGTACAACGTCCCCATCGGCGCGGCGCTCTTCGGCCTGGAGGTGCTGCTGGGCAGCTTCGCGCTGGAGCTCTTCGGTCCCATCGTCGTGTCGTGCGTGGTGGCGACGCTCGTGTCGCGCACGCTCATCGCGGACCACCCCAGCTACGTCATCCCCCACTACGCCCTCACCCACCCGCGCGAGCTGGTGCTGGCGCTCCTGCTGGGCGTGCTCGTGGGCGGGGCCTCCGCGCTCTACGTGCGCGGCATCAACCTGGCATCGGACCTGCTGGACAGGCTGCCGTCGTGGCTCACGCCGTTCATGCCGCTCGTGGCGATGACGGTGGTGGGCGCCACCGCCATCGCGGGGCCGTACCTCATGGGCAACGGCTACGACTCCGTGAACATGGCGCTGCACGGGACGCTGCCCTTCGCGCTGCTGCTCCTCCTGCCACTCGCGAAGCTGGTGGTGACGTCGCTGTGCGCGGGCTCGGGGGTGCCGGGCGGGCTCTTCACCCCGTCCCTCTTCTTCGGCGCGCTCCTGGGCGGCGCGTTCGGGAGGGTGGTGGAGCTGGCGCTCCCGGGGGGCGCGGCGCCCAGCGGAGCCTATGCGCTGCTCGGCATGGGCGCGGTCCTCGCGGGCACCACGCACGCGTCCGTGTCCGCGGTGCTGATGATCTTCGAGATGACCGGCGACTACGACCTCATCCTCCCGCTGATGCTCGCCGCGGTGGTGGCCGCCGTCGTCAGCCGCCGGCTGGAGCCGGAGTCGCTCTACACGTCGGTGCTCGTGAAGCGCGACGTGCGCGTGCCGGACTCCGTGCCGCACTGGCTGCGGGAGGAAGGGGTGCGCTCGCTGCTGTCCCCGGCCACGCAGCGCGTGCCTCCGTCCGCGACCTTCGACGAGGTGGTGGTGCTGCTGCTGGAGCAGCCCGCGGGCGCGGACCTGTATGTCACCGACGCGGAGGGGCGCCTGCTGGGCGTCATCACCCTGGACGCGCTCAAGGGGCACCTGCCGGACCACTCGCTGCTCCAGGCCACCGTGGCCGCGGACGTGATGGACTCCAGCGTTCAGGCCATCACCCCGGACCTGTCGCTGTCGGAGGTGGCCTCGAGATTCGGCCACACGGAGCTGGAGCGGCTGCCCGTGGTGGACGGGCGCCGGCGCCTGCTGGGTTCGCTCTCCAAGGGCGACCTGCTCAAGCGGGGGCGCTTCTAGATGGAGCTGGAGCCTCGCACGCGCGCGTGGAGCATCGTCGTCATGAGCCTTCTGTGCATCGTGCTGACGTGGGTGCTGCTGCGCTCGCCGCCGCACCCCGGCCAGCACCCTCAAGAGCCCCCGGAGCCCGCCGAGGAGCCGGCCCAGGGAAATCCCTACCGGGGCTGGCCGCTGTTCCAGGGGTGGCCCCTGCCTCAGCCTCCGGACAAGGCCCCTTCGCACGACGGAAAGCCGTCCGACGCACCCCAGCAACGTTGAGGGTCCGGCAGCACCTCGCACCGCGGGATGGTCCGGAGCGGGCAACCAGTCAGGCTCCGCGTGAACTGCTTGCAAGCGGGAGGGCCGGGTGGAAGATGGCCTCCGTCTTGGACGCCACTCCGTTCAACTTCGTCGCCATCGTGCTCTGTGTCTCCGTGGGAGCGGGCCTCCTGGGCTCGCTCCTGGGCCTGGGCGGTGGCCTCATCCTCATCCCCGTCCTCACGCTCGTGCTCAAGGTGGACATCCGCTACGCGGTGGGTGCCTCCATCGTGTCCGTCATCGCCACGTCCAGCGGCGCGGCGGCGGCGTACGTGCGCGACGGCCTGGCCAACATGCGCGTGGCCATGTTCCTGGAGCTGGCCACCGTGGCGGGCGCCGTGTCGGGCGCGATGCTCGCGGGCATGGTGGGCGGCCGCGCGCTCTACTTCCTCTTCGGCGCGGTGATGGCCTATTCGGCGCTCGCGATGCTGCGCAAGCTGCGCGAGGACGGCAGCCCCCGCGCGGAGCCGCCGCGCAACGCCATCGCGGACCGGCTGGGACTGCACGGCAGCTACTACGACGTGTCCGCCGGCGGCGAGGTGTCCTACCGCGTGCACCGGCCGCTCGTGGGCCTGGGGCTCATGTACGTCGCGGGCACGGTGAGCGGCCTGTTGGGCATCGGCTCCGGCGCGCTGAAGGTCCCGGCCATGGACCTGGCCATGGGGCTGCCCATCAAGGTCTCCACCGCCACCAGCAACTTCATGATCGGCGTCACGGCGGCGGCCAGCGCGGGCATCTACTTCGCGCGGGGGGACATCGATCCGTTCATCGCCGGCCCCGTCTGCGTGGGCGTCACGCTGGGCGCGTTCATGGGCTCGCGCTACCTCACGAAGCTCAAGAGCGGCTCCCTGCGCATGCTCTTCGTCGCCGTGCTGCTGTGGGTGTCTTACGAGATGCTGTCCAAGGGGATCCACGGATGACCGGGCCCGCTGAACCTCCGTCTCCTCGAGAGGTGACCACCACCGCCGCCGCGCCGGACGAGGTGGTCCCCCTCACGCCGGAGCTGCTCATCAGCCAGCTGCTGCGCGGCGGCGTGCTGCTGAGCATGTCGCTGGTCACCTGCGGCATGGTGATGACCTTCCTCCGCCACCCGGACTACTTCTCGTCTCCGGACGCGCTCCAGCGCCTGACGGACCCGGACGCCGCGCCGCACCGGCTGACGGACGTCTTCGAGGGCGTCATGGCGGTGCGCGGCCAGTCCTTCGTGATGGCGGGGCTCCTGGTGATGATCACCGTGCCCGTGCTGCGCGTGGCCCTGTCCCTGGGCATCTTCCGCGCCCAGAAGGACCGCACCTTCGCCGCCATCACCACGGGCGTGCTCGCGCTCTTGCTGCTCGCCTTCCTGCTGGGCGGCGTGGAGTAGTCCACAGAGCAGTCCACCGGTTCGTCACATCCACGCCGGCGCGAAACGCACTACAACGCGCGCCCATGGCTGAACGCGACCTGCCCCTCCTCCTCGTGCGCCACGCCGTGGCCGAGGACTCCAACGCCCTGGGCGACGAGGCCCGCGCCCTCACGCCCCAGGGCCGCGCCGCCTTCCGTCAGCACGCGAAGAAGCTCACGCGCCTCACGCCGCTCATGGGCATCATCACCAGCCCGCTGGTGCGCGCGGTGCAGACCGCGGAGCTGCTCGCGGACGCGCTCGGGCTGTCCCACGTGGAGGTCCACCCCGCGCTCGTCCCCATGAAGGGCGCGGCGCGCAACGTGCTCAAGCTGGCGCGCGACGTGGGCCCGGGCTGGGCGCTGGTGGGACACAATCCCTCCTTGGAACGCGCCGCGGCGCTGGCGCTGGGCCATGCCCTGCCGGACAAGCTCCGCAAGGGCTGCGCCGTCGCCCTGCGCGCCGAGGGCCGCGAGTTCGCCCTGCAATGGATGGCGGCACCGGGCCGCTCCCTGCGGCGCCCGTGACTCCCTCTTCGGGCGTGACGGACGTGACGCACTTGTTGCCAGCGCGTCACGTGGGCGCGAAGCGGTGCGCGCACAGTACATGCCCGCCATGTCCCACGTACTCATCGTCGACGACGAGCGTGACCTCGCCGAGCTCATCGACTTCAACCTGCGCGGCGCGGGCTTCACCACCCGCGTGGCCTTCACCGGGGAGGCGGCGCTCACCGCCGCCCGCGAGCAGCCCCCGGACGTGGTGCTGCTGGACCTGATGCTGCCGGACCTGTCCGGCATCGAGGTCTGCCGCCACCTGCGCGCCAACCCCCGCCTGCGTGACGTGCTCATCGTCATGCTCACCGCCAAGAGCGAGGAGGCGGACCGCATCCGGGGCTTCGAGGTCGGCGCGGACGACTACGTCGTCAAGCCCTTCTCCGTGCGCGAGCTGGTGCTCCGGCTCAAGGCCATCCTCCGGCGCACCTCCTCGCCCCAGGAGGGCACGCCGCCCCTGGCGCTGGGCCCCCTGCGCCTGGACGTCACCCAGCACCGCTTCTTCGTGGAGGAGAAGGAGACGCCCCTCACCGCGCTGGAGTTCCGCCTGCTGGAGTTCCTCATGGCGCGGCTGGGCCGGGTGCAGACGCGCGAGCAGCTCCTGGAGCAGGTCTGGGGCCTGTCCAGTGCCCTGGAGACGCGCACCATCGACACGCACGTGATGCGGCTGCGCGACAAACTGGGCCCCGCACGCTCCCTCCTGGAGACGGTTCGCGGTGTCGGCTACCGCATCGTGGATCCGGCCGCAGGGTAGGCCCCCGGGCCCTTCCGTTACGCATTTGTCACGAAAGGGCCGTTAAACGGCCACATCCAGCCCATAGATCGTCACGCGTTCTCGACACCCCCGAGACGCCCGCCGACCTTCTATGCGCCCACTCCTCGTTGCCCTCACCCTGCTGAGCTCCAGCACCTCCATGGCCCAGGCCACCACCTCCCAGGAAGCGGTCTCCACCCCGCCGGCCTCCGAGCCGCGCGCGGCGGCGGAGCCGTCCTCCACGGAGCCCGCCCCCCCGCGCGCCAACGCCCCCACCGTCCCGGAGATGTCGCCCTCCATCGACGAGCGGCTGACGGCGGACGAGCACCGCGTGGAGGCGCTGGAGGAGCAGAACGTCGAGACGAAGAACGACCTGTCCGCGCTCAAGAAGCTGCGCATCTCCGGCTATGTCCAGGCCCGCTATCAGTACCTGCAGGACCTGGATGACACCGGCGCGGGCGGCTACAGCCGCTTCGGCGTCCGCCGGGGCCGCTTGAAGGCCACGTACACCACCGAGTGGTCGCAGTTCATGCTGCAGATCGACGCGGTGCCCGCGGGCGTGACGCTCAAGGACGCGGAGGCCACCCTCTTCGTCCCCGGCACCAAGCAGCAGCTGTCCGTCACCCTGGGCCAGATGAAGTGGCCCTTCGGCTACGAGGGCCCCCAGTCCTCCAGCGACCGCGAGTTCCCCGAGCGCAGCCGCGTGGTGCGCAACATGCTCCCCAGCGAGCGCGACCGCGGCGCGAAGGTGAACGGCCGCTACAAGTTCCTGCGGCTCGCGGTGGGCGTCTTCGACGGCAACGGCACCGACAGCGGCACCACCCAGGACAACGACAAGGAGAAGGACATCGTCGGGCACCTGGGCTTCGACCTGAAGTGGCTCTCCGGTGGCATCTCCGGCTGGTACGGCCATGACATGGGCCGGCTGGCCACGGACCCCTTCCGCCGCGCCTACGAGCGCACCCGCATCGGCGCGGACCTCCAGGCCTACTTCGACGTGATTCCCCTGGGCGGCACCGCCATCAAGGGCGAGTTCATCGCCGGGCGCACCTACGGCGCCGCCAACAACGCCACCCACCTGAACGTGCCCGCGCACGGCTGGTACCTGCTGCTCGTGCAGAACATCGGGCTCAACGACGCGGTGGCCGTCCGCTACGACACCTTCGACCCGCACAACGGCCAGGCGAACGTCGCCGTGGGTGACGTGCCGGGCGCGGACAACACCGTCGACACGCTGGGCTTCGTCCTCCAGCACCACTTCGGGGAGAACCTGAAGGTTTCCGCCATCTACGAAATCCCCATCACGCACGTCGTGGCCCAGGCATTGGACCCGCACGACAACCTGTTCACCCTGCAGATGCAGGCCCGTTTCTAGAGGAGTCACCCCATGAAGAAGACACTGCTTTCCAGCTTCGTCGCCTTCGGGCTCGTCGTCCTCCCGCTCACCGCCCAGGCAGGCACGGTGACCGTGAAGGGCTCGGACACCATGGTCATCCTCGTCCAGCGCTGGGCCGAGGCGTTCATGAAGAAGAACCCCGCCACGAAGATCCAGGTGACGGGCGGCGGCTCCGGCACGGGCCTGGCGGCCCTGCAGAACGGCACCACGGACATCGCCATGTCCAGCCGTGAAATCAAGGAGGCGGAGGAGGAGAAGCTGCGCGCCCGCTACAACACGCCGCCCACCGCCATCTCCGTGGCCAAGGACGGCGTCACCTTCTACGTCAACGAGTCCAACAAGGTGGACGCGCTCTCCGTGGAGCAGCTCAAGGACATCTACCTGGGCGACACCACGTCGTGGAAGGCCGTGGGCGGCGCGGACGCCCCCATCGTCCTGTACTCGCGTGAGAACTCCTCCGGCACCTACGTGTTCGTGAAGGACACCGTGCTGGGCGGGGACGACTTCGCGGCCTCCGCGCAGACGCTCCCGGGCACCGCCGCCGTCGTCAACGCGGTGGCCAAGGAGAAGAACGGCATTGGCTACGGCGGCGCCGCGTACGCCAAGGGCATCAAGGAGCTGAAGGTGAAGAAGGGCAACGAGGCCTTCGCCCCCAACGCGGAGAACGTGAAGAGCGGCAAGTACCCGCTGTCGCGCGACCTCTTCTTCTACCTGCGCAACAAGCCCGCCGGCGAGGCCAAGGCCTTCATCGACTTCACGCTGTCCGCGGAAGGTCAGGCCATCGTCACGCAGGTCGGCTACTTCCCTGTGAAGTAGTCGGCGTCACGCGATTGTCACCCGGCGCGGGGGTCCCATGTTGGATAGACAGGCCGTCATGCAGGAGCAGGACCTCGCGCCCCCGGTGGCGCAGCCCACGCTGTCGCCCGCGGCCCGGCGACGGCAATGGAAGGAGAGGGCCATCGCGGGGTTGATCACCGTGGTGGCCTTCACCGGCATCGCCGCGCTGGTGCTCATCCTCGTCTTCGTGGCGAAGGAGGCGCTCACGCTCGTCACCGACGCGGCGGCGCGCGAGGAGGCCAGCTTCTCCAAGATGTTCCTTCCGCAGGTGGTGCGGAAGGGAAAGCCGCTGGCCTACGTGTGGCAGCCGGTGTCCAGCGTGCCCAAGGTCAGCATGATTCCGCTGTTCGTCGGCACGCTGAAGACGACGCTCGTGTCCATGGTGGTGGCGGTCCCCCTGGGCATCTTCGGCGCGCTGTTCGCCGCGGAGTTCGCCCCGCGCCGCCTGCGCGAGGTCCTCAAGCCCACCATCGAATTGCTCGCCGGCATCCCGTCCGTGGTGCTGGGCTTCTTCGCGCTGATGGTGATGGCCACCTTCCTCCAGGACGTCTTCGGCTTCACCTCCCGGCTCAACGCCGTCGTGGCGGGGCTGGGCCTGGCGCTGGCCATCGTGCCGGTCATCTTCACGGTGACGGAGGACGCGCTCACCGCCGTGCCGCGCAGCTACCGCGAGGCGTCCCTGGCGCTGGGGGCCACGCCCTGGGAGACGGCGTGGAAGGTGGTGCTCCCGGCGGCGGCCCCCGGCATCCTCGCCGCGTGCGTGCTGGGCTTCGGGCGCGCCATCGGTGAGACGATGATCGTCCTCATGGCCTCCGGCAACGCGGCCATCGTGTCGTGGAACCTGGGGGACTCCGTGCGCTCGCTGTCGGCCACCATCGCCGCGGAGATGGGCGAGGTGGTGGTGGGCAGCCCGCACTACGCGCTGCTCTTCTTCATCGGCGTGGAGCTGTTCCTCTTCACCTTCGTGCTGAACATGCTCGCCGGGATGTGGACGCGCAAGGTCATCCAGCGGCTCAAGGGAGGTGCGGGGTGAAGCACACCACGCGCAAGGTCGTGGGCCTGTCGCTCGTGTCGCTCACGGGGCTGGCCGCGTTCGTCATCGTGGCCATGCTGGGCCTCATCCTCCTGGACATCGTCCGGGGCGGCTGGAGCCACGTCTCCTGGCGCTTCCTCACGGAGGCGCCCACGGACGGGATGATGGGCGGCGGCATCTTCCCCGCCCTCTTCGGCACCGCCGCGCTCACGCTGCTCATGACCCTGGCGGTGATGCCGGTGGGCGTGCTCACGGCGGTGTACCTGCACGAGTACGCGCCGCCCTCCAGCTTCCTGGCCCGCGCGGTGCGCGTGGCGGTGGCGAACCTGGCGGGCGTGCCCTCCATCGTGTTCGGCCTCTTCGGCCTGGGCTTCTTCATCCTCTTCGTGGGCAAGGGGCTGGACCACGCGCTGGGCTACCAGGAGCTGCACTGGGCCCAGCCGGGCATCCTCTGGGCGTCGCTGACGCTGGCGGTGCTCACCCTGCCCGTCGTCATCGTGTCCACGGAAGAGGCCCTGCGCGCCGTGCCGCAGGAGCAGCGCACCGCGAGCCTCGCGCTGGGGGCCACCCAGTCACAGACGCTGGCGCGGGTGGTGCTGCCGGGCGCGCTGCCGGGCATCCTCACCGGCGCGGTGCTGGCCATCTCCCGCGGCGCGGGCGAGGTGGCCCCCATCCTCTTCACCGGCGCTGCGTACTTCCTGCCGGATCTCCCCACGAGCCTGAACTCGCAGTTCATGCACCTGGGCTACCACACCTACGTGCTGGCCACGCAGTCGCCGGACGTGGAGGCCACCCGCCCGTTGCTGTACGCCACGGTGCTGGTGCTGCTCCTGCTCACCTTCGCCCTGAACCTGGTCGCGGTCCTCATCCGCACGCGCACGCGCCGCAAGGCCGCGGCCGGACACTGACGTTCCCTGCTCCCATGCCCCTCTCCTCCGCCACGCCGCGCAACAAGATGGAAGCCCGCGAGCTCACCCTGCGCTACGGCAGCAAGGTGGCCATCAAGCAGGTGAGCCTGGCCGTCCCCGAGCACAAGGTGACGGCGCTCATCGGCCCGTCCGGGTGCGGCAAGTCCACCTTCCTGCGCTCGCTCAACCGGATGAACGACCTCATCCCCGGCGCGAGCCACGACGGCAGCGTGTTCCTGGACGGCCGGAGCATCCACGACCGCTCCCTGGATGTGGTGGACCTGCGCCGCCGCGTGGGCATGGTGTTCCAGAAGTCCAACCCCTTCCCCAAGTCCATCTTCGAGAACGTCGCCTACGGCCTGCGCGTGGGCGGGCTCAAGGACAGGGCGAAGCTGGCCGCGCGCGTGGAGAAGTCCCTGCGCGGCGCGGCGCTGTGGGACGAGGTGAAGGACCGCCTGGAGGAAAGCGCCCTGGGCCTGTCCGGCGGCCAGCAGCAGCGCCTGTGCATCGCGCGGGCGCTGGCGGTGGAGCCGGAGGTGCTGCTGATGGACGAGCCCGCGTCCGCGCTGGACCCCATCGCCACGGCGAAGATTGAAGAGCTCATCCACGAGCTCAAGGCCACGTACACCATCGCCATCGTGACCCACAACATGCAGCAGGCCGCGCGGGTGAGCGACCAGACGGCTTTCTTCTACATGGGGGAATTGGTGGAGTGCGGCCCCACGGAGCAGATCTTCACCAACCCCCACGAGAAGCGCACGGAGGACTACGTCACCGGGAAGTTCGGTTGAGCCCGCGCGCGACGGAAGAGGACCACATGGCCGCGATGCATACCGACAAGGCATTCGAGCAGGACCTGCGCAACCTGCGCGAGAAGCTGCTGGCCATGGGGGCCAAGGTGGAGGCCCTCATCGCGCAGAGCACCAAGGCCCTCACCGACCGCGACTCCACGCTGGCGGAGAAGGTCGTGGGCGCGGACCGCGAGGTGAACCGGCTGGAGGTCGACATCGACGACCTGTGCCGCCGCATCCTCGCGCTGCGCCAGCCGGCCGCGTCCGACCTGCGCCTCATCACCACGGCGCTGAAGATCGTCACCGACCTGGAGCGCATTGGTGACCTGGCGGTGAACATCGCCGAGCGCGCCATGGACCTGAACCAGGTGCCGCCGCTCGCCCCCTACGTGGACACGCCGAAGCTGGCGGAGTTGGCGCAGCAGCAGGTGAAGATGGCGCTGGACGCGTTCGTGTCCGGGGACGCGGCCAAGGCGGAGGACGTCCTCAAGGGGGACGACCTGCTGGATGCCCTCTTCCTGAAGATCTTCAACGAGCTGCTGGCCTACATGATGGAGGACTCGCGCAACATCCGCCGGGCCACGGCGTTGATGTTCATCGCGAAGCACCTGGAGCGCATTGGCGACCACGCGCTCAACGTGGCGGAGATGGTCATCTACATGGTGCGCGGCAAGGACGTGCGCCACCCGCGCAGCCGCGACCTGGAGTAGGCGGCTTCACGGCGGTGTCACGGCGAGTTGGCCGTCCCGCCGCCCCGCCGCCCCGGTCCCGCCTTGTGGGACCTCTAGGGTGGCGGCATGCTCATCGCATCCAGCCTCCTCCTGGCCGCGTCCGCAGTGGGCCTCGTCGCCCTCCTCCTCCAGGCGCTGTTCGTGCGCCGCCACCGCCGCACCTCCCCCGCCGCCCCCACGCGGCGCCCCGGCCTGTCCATCCTCAAGCCGCTGTGCGGCGTGGATGACGACCTGGAGGCCAACCTCGCCCAGTTCGCGCGGCTGCCCTACCCCACCTACGAGGTGCTCCTGGGCGTGAAGGACACGCGCGACCCGGCCTACGCGGTGGCGCGGGCCGCGGAGGCGAAGTGGCCCCAGGTGATGCGCGTGGTGCTCCAGGAGGGAGAGCCCGGGCTGAATCCCAAGGTGAACCAGCTGGTGACGCTGTCGGCGGAGGCCCGCCATGACATCTGGGTGGTGAGCGACAGCAACACCCGCGTGGGGGACGGCTACCTGGAGGAGATCGCCGCGGCCTTCGAGGACCCCTCGGTGGGCTGCGTGACGCACCCGGTGGCCGGCCTGGGGGAGCAGAGCTTCGGTTCGCTGCTGGACAACCTGCACCTGTCCTCCAGCGCGGCGGCGGGGATGATCGCCGCGAAGCACGCGGCGGACCGCGACATCGTGGTGGGCAAGTCCATGGCGCTGCGCCGCGAGGACGTGGAGGCGCTGGGCGGCTTCTTCTCCGTGAAGGACGTGCTGGCGGAGGACTACGTCATTGGCCAGTGGGTGACGCGCAAGCTGGGCAAGCGCGTGGTGCTGGCGCACGCCCCTGTCTTCAACGTCTCGCTGCGCAAGAGCGTGGACGCCTTCTTCCAGCGCTACCTGCGCTGGAGCGTCATCCACCGCACAGCGGTAGCGCCCTCCACGTACATTGCGCAGGCGCTGCTCAACCCGGTTCCGCTCGCGGTGCTGGGTGCGCTCCTCCACCCGTCCGCCCTCACGGGCCTGGCGGCGTTGTCGGTGGCGCTGGGCAAGGTCTGGGTGGACGTGACGGTGTTCCGTTCGCTGCGTCCCCAGCCGGTGTCCTTGCGCGCGGCGCCCGCGGTGCTGGTGAAGGACGCGCTGCTCTTCGCCGCATGGTGGCATGGCGCGTTCCGGCGCACGGTGAACTGGCGCGGCACGCGGCTGCGCGTGATTTCCGGCACGCGCCTGGTGCCGATGCGCGCGCGTAACACGCCCGCGGCGGAGTGGTTCGCGAGCAATGGGGTGGGGTGAACGACGCGGGCACAACTTTTGACGGCCCTTCGTACAGCACTTCGAACACCCACCCTCGCCGCTCGAAGCTTCGATGCCTATCTCCTTCGGTATGCCCTCCCTGAAGCTGGCGCATCTTTCGGATCTCCACCTGGACATGAGCCGCGAGAGTGATGCTTCCGCGTCCTCCCTGGTGAAGGCCCTCGCGGCGCAGGAGGTGGATCACGTGGTGGTCACGGGAGACCTCACGCACCGCGGATCCCGCGCCGAGTTCCAGCGCTTCCGTGAACACTTCGCGCCCTGGTTGGAGACCGGACGCCTCACTTTCATCCCAGGCAACCATGACCGGCCCGGCGAGGATGTGGGCAGCGGGTTCATGCAGGGCCGCAAGGTCCACACGGTGGAGACGGCGGGACTCTTCCTGGTCTGCGTGGACTCCACCGGTGAGCACAACCGCAACTATTTCCACAGCCACGGAGAGCTGACGGAAGGCGTCGTGGACGAGGTGGACCGCGCGCTGGAGGCCGCGCCCAGGGACGCGCTGGTCGCGGTGCTGCTGCACCACCACGTGCTGCCGCTGCCGCTGGAGAGCTTCCCGGAGTGGATCGCCACGAAGTTCGGCCTGCCCCACGCGTCGGAGCTCGCGTTGGGCAAGCCGCTGCTGGAGCGCGTGGGCGGCCGGTGTGACCTGGTGCTGCACGGCCACCGCCACATCCCCAGCGAGGCGGACCTGGGCACGCCGGGCGAGCGCGCGTTGCGCGTCTACAATTCGGGCAGCAGCGCGGACCTGATGCGCTTCCGCGTCTTCCACCACATGGCCGGCCGGCTGGTGGGCGAGCCCACGTGGTGCCAGGCGGCGGAACCCGCCAGACCGCGCACGGCGGTCCACAACGTCAGGCCCGCCCTCCAGTACCTGGTGGGCCAGCTGGGCATCGCGCTGTTCTAGCGCCTGTCCGGCCGCCTGCTCCTGGAAGCAACGACGCCCAGGTGTCGCGAATGCCAGGGGTGCCCCGAGAGTTTCTCCCCAGGTCAGGAGGACGCTTGGGGCGACTCGCGGTGGATGACGGTACTCGGAAGGTCCTGGTCGTGGACGACGACGCGGACTGGCGGGAGTTCCTCCGGGTGAGCCTGGAGGACCTCGGCTATGAGACCACCGAGGCGGCGGACGGACAGGAGGCGCTCGACTCGCTGAAGCGGGGCGAGCGCTTCGGGGTCATGCTGCTGGACCTGAACATGCCGGGCATGAGCGGCCTGGAGGTGGTGGAGAAGCTGCCACGCGCGGCGACGAACCCGCGCATCGTCTTCCTCACCTCCGCGGCGGCCCAGGACGTGGGCAGCGCCCTCATGTCCGGTCCCCACTACTACCTGCCCAAGGGAGCGAGCCGCGACCAATTGTCGCTGCTCCTGCAGTCGCTGGGGGTGTAGGACGGGAGGCGTCCCCCGCCGACCCGGGCGGGGAGGATCCAGCCAGGAGGTCCGCCATCGTCACGGAGCTCGTCATCATCCTGCTGCTGGTGCTGGCCAACGGCGTCTTCGCGGGCGCTGAGCTGGGCCTGCTGTCCGTGCGCAAGACGCGGCTGAAGGAGCTGCTCGAACAGGGCAGCAAGTCCGCGAAGGCGGTGACGGCGCTGCGGGATGATCCGGAGCGGCTGCTCGCCACGGTGCAGATTGGCATCACGGTGATTGGCTCCACGGCGGCGGCCTTCGGCGGCGCGAGCATCGCGCAGCGGCTGGCCGTCGCGCTGACCGGGCTGGGCGTGCCGGAGGCCACCGCGAGCCAGGTGTCGTTCGCGGGCGTGGTCGCGCTGGTGTCGTACCTGTCGCTGGTGCTGGGGGAGCTGGTCCCCAAGTCCCTGGCGCTGCGCTACTCCGAACAGTATGCGCTGACGCTGGGGCGGCCGCTCAAGGCGCTCGCGTGGGTGATGCGGCCGCTGGTGTGGTTTCTCACCGCGAGCTCCAACCTGGTGCTGAAGCTCTTCGGGGACAAGACGAACTTCTCCGAGTCGCGCCTGTCTCCGGACGAATTGCAGCAGCTGGTGGAGGAGGCCTCGAAGCAGGGCACGTTGGATCCGCGCGCGGGGGAGATTGCGTCGCGGGCCTTCGAGCTGGGGGATTTGACGCTGGGCGACGTGATGGTGACGCGCGAGCACATCGTCGCGCTGCGCCGGCACGCGAGCACGGAGGAGATCCGCCAGGTGCTGCTGGAGCACGGGCACTCGCGGATGCCGGTGTACGAGGGCACGCTGGACAACGTGGTGGGCTACATCGTGGCCAAGGACCTGCTGGGCGTGGCCTGGGAGGGGCACCTCATCGTCCTGGAGGACGTGCTGCGCCCGCCGCTGTTCCTGGTGGAGTCCATGCGCGCCATCGCGGCGATGAAGGAGCTGCAGCGCCGGCGGATGCAGCTGGCCGTGGTGGTGGACGAGCACGGCGGGGTGGTGGGGCTGGTGACGGTGGAGGACCTGGTGGAGGAGCTGGTGGGGGACATCCTCAGCGAGTCCGAGACGCCCGAGGTGCGCGTGCGGCGCGAGGGGCCCTCCGTCGCGGTGGTGCAGGGCGAGGCGAGCCTGCGCGAGGTGAACCGCGCGCTGGGGCTGGAGCTGGCGGAGAGCGAGGACTATTCCACCGTCGCGGGCCTGTGCATCGCGCTCGCGGGGGGCGCCATCCCGGAGCCGGGCGCGAAGCTGTCCCTGGCGGACGGCACGGTGCTGGAGGTGATGGAGGCGTCGCCGCGCCGCGTGCGCGAGGTGCGCGTCCACCTGCCGCGGCAGCCCTTGCAGCCGGAGGCGTGAGGCGGGCCCGGAGTCCACCCCCTCCGTGCGAATCCGGACGGGTACACCGAAAGACCTGTTGGTGATGACGCGCGGGGCCTCTATATGCCCGGGAGGACACCCAGGTCTCCGGGAGGGACACGCAGCGGATGTCGTCATCGCCCCCACGTATCGCCTTCGCCATCGAGACGACGCTCGGCAACGCGGTGTTCCTGCACAACCTGCAGCGGGCCATGGCGCGCCGGAACGACGTCGTGCCGGTGTGGCTGCCCATCGACGAGCACGCGGATGACGTCTGGGAGCAGCTGCCGCTGGTGCGCTCGAAGTTGTCCGTGCGCGGGGGCTTGAGGGCGCGCAGCGCGCTGCACCGGGCCTCCGCAGAGGAGCCGGTGCGGGCCGCGGTGGTGCACACGCAGCGGCTGGCGCACCTGTCGCACGACTTCATGCGCCGGGTGCCGAGCGTCATCTCCACGGACGCGACGCCGAGCGGGCTGGAGGACTACCTGCGCTACTACGGCCTGCGCACGCAGCACGCCGGTTGGGTGGGCCGGGCGAAGAACGCGCTGCACCGGCGCACGTACGCCATCGCGAAGGGGATGCTGTCCTTCTCTCAGTTCACCAAGCGCTCGCTGGTGGAGGAGTACGGCGTGCCCGACGCGAGCGTGCACGTCGTCTGGCCCAGCGTGGACACGACGCTGTGGCGGCCCGCGCCGGAGAAGAAGCCGAGGGATGGCGTGGTGCGGCTGCTCTTCGTGGGAGGCGACCTGGGGCGCAAGGGCGGCAAGCTGCTGTTGCGCTGGGCGCGGGAGACGCGGCGCGAGCACTGGCGGCTGGACGTGGTGACGTCCACGCCCTTCGAGGCGCCGCCGGGCGTGCGCGTCCACGTGGGGGTGAAGCCGAACTCGCCGGAGCTGATTGGCCTGGCGCAGGAGGCGGACCTCTTCGTGCTGCCGACGATGGCGGACATGTCGTCCTGGGCCATCGCGGAGGCGAAGGCGGCGGGGCTCGCGGTGGTGACGACGCCCGCGGGCGGCGTGGGCGAGCTGGTGCGTGACGGCGTGGATGGGCGCATCGTGCCGGTGGGCGACTACGCGGCCCTGGCGAACACGCTGGACGCGCTGGTGCAGTGCCCCGCGACGCTGGAGGCCATGGGACGGGAGGCCCGCCGGATGGCGGAGGCGCACATGGATCTGGACATGGCGTGTTCGCGGATGCTCGCGTTCATCCGTCAGGTGACGGGCGTCTGAGCGGGAGCCGCCCACTGGAGGGAGGCATGGGCTCCCAGACACCTCCTGCCGGACCTGGAATGTGTGCTTGCGTCGTCTGGGGACTTCGGTTACTCCTCCGGCACCGGAAAGCAGTTCTGCGCGATTAGCTCAGCTGGATAGAGCGTTGGCCTCCGGAGCCAAAGGCCGCAGGTTCGAATCCTGCATCGCGCGCAGACGTAAGGGCCCGGAATCATTGGGAGAAATCCCAAGGGTTCCGGGCCTTTGCCTTTTCGCGTGCTGGATCAGACCTTGGGGGACATGAACCGCGCTCCCCTGCTATCCGCTGCCCTTGTCGCCGCCTGCCTGGCCTGCACGGAGTCACCCCGGACGCCCGCGGCGTCCCCCGCCCCGAGCCCGACCATGCCCACCCCGCCCAAGCCCGCCCCGCCACCTGCCCCGCCTGCGTCCAAGCCCCAAGAGGCCAGCGCTCCGGCCGCGGCGTCGTGCTCGGCGAGCCGGCTGAGTCCCATCCCCAAGCCCACCGCGAAGCCCCTGCCCCCGGCGGTGGCGTCCATGCGCGAGCGCATCATCAAGGCCGCCGTGGCGTGCGACTACGCGGCCCTCCAGAAGCTGGGCGACGAGAAGGGCAAGGGCGTGCGCTTCTCCTACGACCCCGACCAGGACATGGCCACCACCTGGCGCATCCAGGAGGAGTGGACGGAGAGCCCGCAGCCCGTGCTGGCGCGGCTGGTCCACGTCCTCAACCTCCCCTTCTACCAGGAGGGTGACCTGTACTGGTGGCCCACGGCCTTCCGGAAGGACGCCACCGACGGGGACTTCGCGCTGCTCAATGGCATCTACCCAGAGGAGATGATCGCCGACATGCGCAAGGAGAAGAGCTACATCGGCATGCGCGTGGGCATCTCCGCGGACGGCGACTGGCAGGCCGCCATCCAGGGCGACTGAAGCCGCCCCGGGCGCGCCTGCCCCGCGAGGACGGGTCAGGAATGCCCTCCGGGACAGCTGTGGATTCCATGCGGCTCGGCTTGCATGCCGTGGCCGGCCCCGTGCAAAACGCACGGCGCACACCCGGTCCCGGGTCAAGGGGGTTCGCCGCATGGATGAAGTCATTGTTCAACTGAAGTCACTGGCCCTGACCGAAGCGCTCCCGCTGCTGCTCAAGGTCATCGGGGCGCTGTTCATCTGGTTCATCGGGCGGACGGTCATCGCCGGCTTCCGCAAGGTGCTGGACATGGGCCTTCAGCGGCGGCAGCTGGACGCCACGCTGATCCGCTACGTCGGGTCGCTCTTCACCGGCTCGCTCACCCTGATGCTGATCGTCGGCATCCTGGGGTTGATGGGCGTGGAGACCACGTCCTTCGCCGCGCTCATCGCCGCCGCGGGCATCGCCATTGGCGCCGCGTGGTCCGGGCTGCTGGCCAACTTCGCCGCGGGCATCTTCCTCCTGGTGCTGCGCCCCTTCCGCGTGGGCGAGGAGATCGAAGCCGGTGGCGTCGTGGGCATCGTCCAGGAGATCGGCCTGTTCGTCACCACGATGGACACGTCCGACAACGTGCGGATCTCCGTGGGCAACAACCAGATGTTCAGCGACAACATCATCAACTACAGCCACCACCCGCACCGCAAGATGACGGTCAAGGTGCCGCTGATGCACGGCGTGGACGTACGGGTGCTGCAGCAGGTCCTGCTGGAGCGCCTGCCCACGGTGAAGGGCGTCCAGGCCACGCCCGCGCCCCAGGTGGAGATCGCGGAGTTCACCCTCCAGGGCCCCATCCTCGCGGTGTGCATCTTCTGCAAGCCCACCGAGTTCAACGACACGCAGGCCAACGTCGGTGATGCCATCGCGGAGGTCCTCCTGCTCGTGGGCTACACCGTGCCCACGCCGGCCCTGCTGGCCGGGGCGCCGCCGCTCGCGAAGGCGGGCTGACCGCAGGACCCGGTTTCTTGGGCGGGGCGCCTCAGGAGGCGTCCCGCCTGATCCCCCTCCAGGCGGGGGGACGACTCCGCGAGCAGGTTCCCCTCTGAGCGACACCGTGAGTCCTTCCGGTGGCATGTTCGGGGATCCCTTCTCTTCCCGTAGATACGCGAATTCACTCGGACTTTCGGTGGATGGGCCCCATGACAGTCCGTCTTCCCACGGAATAGTGTGGCCATTGTGGATTTGCCCCACCCTCGCGCTTCTCCCGGGAGAGCAGCGCAGGGCGTCAATCCGGAATCAGCAGCAGGCCTGACCTTTCGCGCGCGCCACGGCCCGTGGGCGTCCGCGATGGCGTCCCCGAGCGCGGAGTACATGAGATGAGCCACGACCTGTCGAAGCGGATCGCGAACCTCTCACCGGAAAAGCGCGCCGAGTTGCTCAAGAAGATGGCCGCGCAGAAGGCCACCGCCGGCACTTCCGCCCAGGGCCTCATCCCGGTGCAGGACCGCTCGCGCCCCCTGCCCCTCTCCTTCGCCCAGCAGCGCCTCTGGTTCATTGACCAGCTTCAGCCCGGCACCTCGCTCTACAACGTGCCCATGGCCGTGCGCCTGGAAGGCCCGCTCGACGTGGCCCTCCTGGAGCGCGCGCTGCGCGAAGTGGTGCGCCGTCACGAGGTGCTGCGCACCACCTTCCGCGAAGATGCTTCCGGGCCCGTGCAGGTGGTGTCCCCGGAGCCGGTGCTCACCCTGGAGCGCAAGGACGTCTCGGGCTCGCCTCCGGAAGAAGCGTGGCGTCTGGCACGTGAGGCCGCCGCTCAGCCCTTCGACCTCGCGAAGGGGCCGCTGCTGCGCGCGCAACTGCTGACGTCCTCGCCGACGGAGCACCTGCTCGTCGTGGTGGTGCACCACATCGTCTCCGACGGTTGGTCCATGACGCTGCTGGTGCGCGAGGTGGCGCTCGCCTACGGCGCTCTCGCTCGGGGCCAGGCCGTGCCCCTGCCTCCGCTGGCCGTGCAGTACGCGGACTTCGCCGTCTGGCAGCGCGAGTGGCTGCAGGGCCCGCGGCTGGAGAAGCAACTCGATTACTGGAAGCGCCAGCTGGCCGGCGTGCCCTCCGCCCTGGAGTTGCCCACGGACCTCCCCCGTCCCGCGGCCCGCAGCGGCCGGGGCGCCCGGTATGAGCTGCTGCTGTCGCGGGAGCTGACGGAAGGGTTGAGGGCGCTGGCGCAGCAGGAGGGCGCGTCGCTCTTCATGGTGCTGCTGGCGGGCTGGCAGGTGCTGCTGTCGCGCTACGCGGGGCAGGAGGACGTGCCGGTGGGCTCGCCGGTGGCGGGCCGCACGCGCGGCGAGGTGGAGGGCCTCATCGGCCTGTTCGTCAACACGGTGGTGCTGCGCACGCAGGTCGAGCCCTCCGCGTCCTTCCAGTCGCTGCTGCGTCACGTGCGCGAGACGGTGCTCGCGGCCCATGAGCACCAGGAGATTCCCTTCGAGCGGCTCGTGGAGGAGCTGCGTCCGGAGCGCACCCAGGGGCGCACGCCGTTCTTCCAGGTGATGCTCACGCTCCAGGCCTCCTTCCGCGGCGCGGCGTCCGTGGAGGGCGTGAAGCTGGAGGCGATGGAGCTGGACACGCTCACGTCGAAGTTCGACCTGATGCTCCAGGTGCTGGAGACGGAAGCGGGCCTCAGGGGCTTCCTCGAATACGACACCGACCTCTTCACCGCGCCCACGGTGGCGCGCATGGCCGAGCACCTGCGCGTGCTCCTGGAGGGCGCCGTCCGCCGTCCGCAAGAGGCCGTCTCGCGCCTGCCGCTGCTCACCGAGGCCGAGCGCCACGAGGTGCTGCGCGCCTGGCAGCCGCCGCGCCCCGCCCCGCTGCCGTGGACCTCGCAGCATGGCGCCTTCGAGGCGCAGGTGGACCGCACGCCGGACGCGGTCGCTGTCTCCTTCGGGGACACGTCGCTCACCTACGCGCAGCTGGAGGCCCGGGCGTCGCGGCTCGCGCGCCACCTGCGCCGCCTGGGCGTGGGCACCGAGGTGCGGGTGGGCCTGTGCGTGGAGCGCTCGCACGAGATGCTGGTGGCGGTGCTCGCGGTGCTGAAGGCCGGGGGCACGTACGTGCCGCTGGATCCGGCGTTCCCTCCGGACCGCCTGGCGTACATGGTGGAGACGAGCGGGATGCCGGTGCTGGTGTCGCAGCGCGCGCTGGCGTCCATCCTGCCGCCGCACTCGGCGCGCGTGGTGCTGTTGGACGGAGACGCGGAGGCCATCGCGGCGGAGGACGGCTCACCGCTGCGGGACGCGGCGCCCCCGCAGGCCGTGGCGTATGTGCTCTTCACCTCCGGCAGCACCGGCCGTCCCAAGGGCGTGCAGGTGCCGCACGGCGCGGTGGCGCGGTTCCTGGAGGCCTTGCGGGAGGCGACGGGCCTGTCCTCGAAGGACGTGCTGGTGGCCGTCACCACGCTGTCCTTCGACATCGCGGTGCTGGAGCTGTTCCTGCCGCTGTCGGTGGGCGGGCAGGTGGTCATCGCGTCGCGGGACATCGCGGTGGACGGCTCGCGGCTGGCGGGCCTGCTCCAGCAGCGCGGGGCGACGGTGCTCCAGGCCACGCCCAGCACCTGGCGGCTGCTGCTGGAGACGGACTGGCGGGGCCCGGGGCTGACGGCGCTCACGGGCGGCGAGGCCCTGCCGCGCGAGCTGGCCGAGTCGCTGCTCCAGCGCTGCCGCGTGCTGTGGAACGTGTACGGCCCCACGGAGACGACGGTGTGGTCCACCGCGCACGCGGTGGCCTCGGGCACGGGCGGCGTGCCCATCGGCCGGCCCATCTCCGGCACGCAGGTGTATGTGCTGGACAGCGGGCTGAACCCGGTGCCGCGCGGCGTGCCGGGTGAATTGTTCATCGGCGGCGAGGGCGTCACCCGGGGCTACCTCCACCGGCCGGACCTCACGGCGGAGCGCTTCATCCCGGACGCGCACGGCGGCGTGCCGGGCCTGCGCGTGTACCGCACGGGCGACCGCGTGCGGTGGGCCGCGAACGGCGTGCTGGAGTACCTCAACCGCGTCGACAACCAGGTGAAGCTGCGCGGCTACCGCATCGAGCTGGGCGAGATTGAAGCGGTGCTGAGCCAGGCCCCGGGCGTGCGCGACGCCGCGGTGGTGGTGCGCGGCAACGGAGCCGACGCGCGCCTCGTGGGCTACGTGGTGGCCCGTCCCGGACAGACGCTGGAGTCCCAGGCGCTGCGCGCGCTCATGAAGGAGCGGCTGCCCGAGTACATGGTGCCGTCCGCGCTGGTCGTGCTGGACGCGATGCCCCTGACGCCCAACGGCAAGGTGGACCGCAAGGCGCTGCCCGCGCCGGACGCATCCACGGAAGCGGCGCGCGAGTACGTCGCGCCCCGCACGCCGATGGAGGCCCAGGTCGCCGAGCTCTACGCCTCGCTGCTCCACGTGCAGCGGGTGGGCGCCACCGACAGCTTCTTCGAATTGGGAGGGCACTCGCTGCTCGCCACGCGGCTGACGTCGCGGTTGCGCACGGCGTACCAGGTGGACCTGCCCCTGCAGGCGCTGTTCGAGTCCCCCACCGTGGCGGAGCTGGCCGCGCGCATCACGGCCTCCGCGAGGGACCCGCGCTTCGCCGGTCCGCCGCCCATCGTGCCGGTGCCGCGCACACGGAACCTGCCCACGTCCTTCGCGCAGCAGCGCATCTGGGTGTTGGATCAATTCGATCCGGGCTCGGCCGCGTACAACATGCCGTTCTCGCTGCGGCTGACCGGGGCGCTGAACCTGGAGGCCCTGCGCCTGGCGCTGGAGCTGGTGGTGCACCGGCACGAATCGCTGCGCACCACCTTCCAGGCGACTGAAGACGTGCCCGTGCAGGTCATCGCGCCACCCGAGCCGCTGGTGCTACCCGTGGTGGACCTGCGCGCGCTGTCTCCGGAGCAGCGGGACGCGGAGGTGCTGCGCCGCACGGACGCCGAGGTCCGCCACCCGTTCAACCTGGAGGTGGGGCCGCTGCTGCGCGCGTCGGTGCTGGTGCTGGATGCGCACGAGCACCTGGTGCTGCTGACCATCCACCACGCCGTCTTCGACGGCTGGTCCATGAGCGTCCTGATGCGGGAGTTGTCGGAGGCCTACCGGGCCTTCATCGCGGGCACGACGCCCGTGTTGCCGGCGCTGCCCTTCCAGTACGCGGACTTCGCGGTGTGGCAGCGCCAGTGGCTGACGGGCGCGGAGATGGAGCGGCAGCTCACCTGGTGGCGCCGGGAGATTGAAGGGATGCCGTCCGTCCTGGAGCTGCCCACGGACCGTCCCCGAGGCCCCCGCCAGGCCCACCCTGGCGCCCTGATGCGGGTGGCGTTCCCCCTGGACCTCTCGCGGGCCTTGGAGGCACTCTGCGTGCGCGAGGGCCTCACGCCCTTCATGTTCCTGCTCGCCGCGCTCTCGGTGCTGATTGGCCGCTACTCCGGCCAGGACGACGTGAGCGTGGGCTCCGCCGTGGCGGGCCGCAACGACGCGGAGCTGGAGGGGCTGCTCGGGTACTTCATCAACACGCTCGTGCTGCGCGCCCGGATGGGTGGCGATCCCACCGTGCGGGAGCTGCTGGGCCGGGTGCGCACCACCACGCTGGGGGTGCTCGCGAACCAGAACCTGCCCTTCGAACAGCTCCAGCCGATGCGCGACCTGCGCGCGTCGCCGTTGTTCAACGTGCTGTTCCTCATGCAGAACATCCCGGAGATCGACCTCTCGCTCGCGGGTGTGAAGGTGCAGGTCGAGGAGCGCATGGGGGCGTCCGCGAAGTTCGACCTCACGCTTTCGCTGGCGCGGACCGCGGAGGGCTTCACGGGAGAGCTGGAGTACGACACGGACCTCTTCGACAGGTCGACCGTCGTGCGGATGATGCGGCACCTGCGCTTGCTCGTGGAGGGATTCGTCGCCCATCCGGGCCAGCGTGTGTCGTCGCTGCAGTTGCTCGCGGGAGAGGAACGCGAGCAGGTGCTGGTGGAGTGGAACGCCACGCGGGCGCCGTTCCTCGAGGCGTGCATGCACTCGCTCTTCGAGGCGCAGGTGCACCGCGCTCCCGACACCGTGGCGGCTGTCTTCGAGGGGACGCAGTTGACGTACGCGCAGCTGGACGCGCGCGCCAATCAGCTCGCCCATGCCCTGCGCCGACGTGGCGTGGGCCCGGAGGTCCGCGTCGCACTCAGTGTCGAGCGCTCCCTCGATATCGTCATCGGCCTGCTTGGCATCCTCAAGGCCGGTGGCGCCTGGGTGCCCGTGGATCCGCTCCTGCCCCGGGAGCGCCTGTCCTTCATGCTGGAGGACAGCGCCGCGCAGGTGCTCGTTACCCAGCAGGCACTGGTGGACCGGTTCCCGGAGGCACTGCATTCCCGTGCCCTCTGCCTTGATACGGAGCGCGACGCTCTCGCTGCTGAGCAGGCAGATGCACCCGTGACGGGCGTGACGCCGGCGAACCTGGCGTACCTGCTCTACACGTCGGGCAGCACGGGGACGCCCAAGGGTACGGCGGTGCAGCACCGCAGCGTCGCCAACCTCGTCACCCACGAGGCAGTGGCGTACGGCATCGGCCCGGGCAGCCGCGTGCTTCAGTTCGCCAGCCTCAGCTTCGACCTCTCGGTGGAGGAGATTTTCACCACGCTCTGCAACGGCGCCACGCTGGTGCTCGCGCCGTTGGAGAAGCTGATGCCGGGCGCCCCGCTGCCCGTGCTGCTGCGGGAGCAGGAGTTGAGTGTCGTCAGCCTCACTCCGGCCGCGCTGGCTGCGACGTCCTCTGAAGGACTGCCCAAGGTGCGCACCGTCATCTCCGGCGGTGAGGCCCTGCCCGCGGACGTCGTCGCGCGCTGGGCGCCGGGGCGCCGCCTGCTCAATACGTATGGCCCCACCGAAGCCACCGTCATCGCCACCTTTGGCGAGGTGGTGGCGGATGGGAACGTACCGTCCATCGGCAAGCCACTGGCGAACGTGCGCGTCTACGTCCTCGACCCGCACGGGCAGCCCGTGCCCGTCGGCGTGCGTGGTGAGCTGCACATTGGCGGCGTGGGCGTGGCGCGCGGGTATGCGGGACGACCAGCGCTTACGGCCGAGCGCTTCATCCCGGACGCCTTTTCCGGTGAAGAGGGGGCCCGCCTCTACCGCACGGGCGACGTGGTGCGCTGGCGTGCGGACGGCCAGTTGGACTTCGTCGGTCGCATCGACGCCCAGGTGAAGGTGCGCGGCTTCCGCATCGAGCTGGGTGAAGTCGAGAACGCCCTGCGCTCCGCCCCTGCGGTGAAGGACGCCGTCGTCATCGCCCGTGAGGACTCCCCGGGTGACAAGCGCCTCGTCGCCTACGTCGTCGGGGACGCCCTCGACGTCACGGCCCTGCGCTCCCACCTCAAGCAGCACCTACCCGAGTACATGGTGCCCGCCGCCTTCGTCTCCCTGGAGACGCTGCCTCTGACGGCCAACGGCAAGGTGGACCGCAAGGCCCTTCCTGCTCCGGACGCGAGCATGCTTCGCGCCTCGAGTGCTTACGAAGCGCCCTCGACACCGCTGGAGGAGAAGCTCGCGGCCCTCTGGAGCGAAGTGCTTCGCGTGCCCACCGTGGGCCGCACCGACAACTTCTTCGAGCTAGGGGGCCACTCGCTTCTGGCCACGCAGTTGGTGGCCCGCGTGCGCGCCGCGTTCAACGTGGAACTGCCCCTTCGCGCCCTCTTCGAGGCCCCCACCATCGCTGCTCTCACCGCGAAACTGGAGCGCGCCTCTTCGGGTTCACGACTGCCCGCGCTCACGCGTACCCGCACCGAAGGTCCTCAGCCTCTCTCCTTCGCGCAGCAGCGCCTCTGGTTCCTGGATCAGTTGGCGCCGGATGACGCCTCCTACAACCTCCCCGTCGCACTGCGTCTTCTGGGCCGTCTGGATGTCGAAGCCCTGCGCCGTGCGTTTGAAGCACTGGTTGCGAGGCATGAAGCGCTGCGCACCACCTTCTTCGAGGAGGAGGGCCAGCCCTTCCAGCGCATCCATGCTCCGGCCTCCTGGGCCCTGCCTGTGGAGGACCTCTCTTCTCTTGACGAGTCCGCGCGCGAAGCGGAGACGCTGCGGCTCGCCACCCGTGAGGCCCGGCAGCCCTTCCATCTGGTCCACGGTCCGTTGTTGCGCACCGCCCTGCTGCGCCTGGCCGAGGAGACCCACGTCCTCCTCGTGACGATGCACCACATCGTCTCCGACGGCTGGTCCATGGGCATCCTGGTGAAGGAATTGGCCACGAGCTACGCCGCATTCACCGCGGGCCGCGAGCCTTTGCTCGCACCACTGCCGGTGCAGTACGCGGACTTCGCGCTCTGGCAGCGTCAGTGGCTCCAAGGTGAGACGCTGGAGTCCCAGCTGGGCTACTGGAAGCAGCAACTCGCCGGGGCGCCCGCCGCCCTGGAGCTGCCCACGGACCGGCCGCGTCCCCCCGTGCAGTCCCGGCGCGGGGCCACCCTGCCCGTCCACTTCCCCTCGGAGTTGACGGACTCGCTTCGCAGCCTCGCTCAGCGCGAGGGCGCCACGCCCTTCATGCTGCTGCTCTCCGCCTTCCAGCTGCTCCTCTCCCGCTACTCCGGCCAGGACGACATCTGCGTCGGCTCCCCCATCGCCGGCCGCACCCACTCCGAGGCCGAAGGCCTCATCGGCTTCTTCGTCAACACCCTCGTCCTGCGCGCCAGGGTCGACCCGCGTGCGACGTTCCGTCAGCTGCTCTCCCAGGTGAAGGCCACCACTCTGGCCGCCTACGAGCACCAGCACGTCCCCTTCGAGAAGCTCGTCGAAGTCCTCCAGCCCTCGCGTGACTTGAGCCGCAGCCCTCTCTTCCAAGTCATGCTCGTCCTGCAGAATGCCCCCGCCGAGGCCCTGCGCGTGCCCGGCTTGGCCTTCCAGCCTCTCCCCCTCGAGGGCAACTCCTCCCGCTTCGATTTGGCACTCACCCTCTTCGAAGTCCCCCACGGCCTCTCCGGCTTCCTCGAGTACAGCTCCGACCTCTTCGACGCCTCCTCCGTCCAGCGCCTCATGGCGCACTTCCGCGTCCTCCTCTCCTCCCTCGCCGCGACACCCGACGCCCGTGTCTCCTCGCTGGAGATGTTGAGCGCAGAGGAGCGACACCAGCTGCTCGTCGAGTGGAATCAGACGGACGTCGCCTTCCCTCGCGACACCTGCATCCACCACGTCGTCGCGGAGCAGGCCCGTCGCGCCCCTGACGCCATCGCCGTGCGCATGGGTGAGCGCAGCGTCTCCTACGCTCACCTCGACGCCTGGGCGCATGCGCTTGCCGTCCAGTTGCATGCGGCCGGTGTCAATCGCGGCGGCCGCGTCGCCGTCCTCGCCGAGCGCTCACCGGAGTTGGTGGCCGGCCTGCTGGCCGTCCTCAAGGTGGGCGCCGCCTACGTCCCTGTTTCTCCCGGCGTCCCGCCGGAGCGCCTCTCCTTCATGCTGGAGGACTCCGCTGCTTCCGTCCTCCTCACCCAGCAGCACCTGCGCGACTCGCTGCCCTCCCTCTCCGCTCGCGTTCTCTCGCTGGAAACGCACTTCCTTCTGGGGCCCGCGCCGCTCCCGATGGCCGCCGTGGGCCCGGAGGATTTGGCCTACGTCATCTACACCTCCGGCAGCACCGGCCGTCCCAAGGGCGTCGCCGTCCACCACCGCGCGTTGATGAATCTCGTCTCCTGGCACCAGCGCACCTATTCGCTCTCGCCCCAGGACTCCACTGCCCTCACCGCCGGCGTCGCCTTCGACGCCTCCACCTGGGAGGTGTGGCCCTCGCTCGCCTCCGGCGCCTGCCTCGTCATTCCTCCGGACGCCGTGCGTGCGGAGCCCTCTCAGCTGCTGCGGTGGCTGGCCCGCGAAGCCATCACCACCTGCTTCATGCCGACGCCCCTGGCCGAGGCCGTCCTGCGCGAAGAGTGGCCTCGCCCCATCGCCCTGCGCGCCCTGCTGACGGGCGGGGACGCCCTCCACCACGGCCCTCCTCCCTCCGTGCCCGCCTCCCTCTTCAACCACTACGGGCCCACAGAAAGCACCGTCGTCGCCACCTTCTCCCCCGTCTCGCACGACGACGGCACCCGGCCTCCCATCGGCCGCCCCATCGACAACACCCGCACCTACGTCCTCGACTCGCACCTCCAGCCCGTGCCCGTGGGCGTCCCCGGCGAGCTCTTCCTCGCCAGTGAAGGCCTCGCCTGGGGCTACCTCGGCCAGCCCGCACTGAGTGCCGAGCGCTTCATCCCCAATCCCTTCTCCTCCACCCCGGGCGCTCGCCTCTACCGCACCGGCGACGTCGTGCGCTGGCGCGCCGACGGCCAGCTGGACTACCTCCAGCGCCTCGACTTCCAGGTGAAGGTGCGCGGCTTCCGCATCGAGTTGGGCGAAATCGAAGCCTCGCTGCTTTCCCACGCCTCCGTGCACGAGGCCGTCGTCCTCGCTCGTGAGGACGTCCCAGGGGACAAGCGCCTCGTCGCCTACGTCGTGAGCGAAGCCCTCGACGTCTCCGCTCTCCGCGTCCACCTCAAACAGCACCTGCCCGAGTACATGGTGCCCGCGGCCTTTGTCGTCCTGGACGCGCTCCCCCTCAATGCCAACGGCAAGGTGGACCGCAAGGCCCTGCCTGTCCCGGATGCCTCTCCCCTCGCGGACTTCGTCGCGCCTCGCGATGCTACCGAGGAGAAGCTCGCCGACGTCTTCGCGCACGTCCTGCGGCGGGAGCGCGTCAGCATCCACGACGACTTCTTCTCGCTCGGCGGCCACTCCCTGCTGGCCACCCAGCTCGTCTCCCGTGTTCGTGCTGCTTTCGATGCAGAGCTGCCCCTTCGGGCCCTCTTCGAGGCCCCCACTGTCGCCGCCCTCGCCGAGCGTCTGCGCACCACGACTGCCAGTTCGCGCCTGCCGCCCCTCACCCGCGTCAACCACGAAGGCCCGCCGCCCCTCTCCTTCGCCCAGCAGCGACTGTGGCTGCTGGATCAGCTCCAGCCGGGTAGCGCCGCGTACAACATCCCCGCCGCCCTCCGCTTGAAGGGCCACGTGGACGTCGAGTCCCTGCGCCGGGCCTTCGAGGCACTCGTCGCCCGGCACGAGACGCTGCGCACCACCCTCACCCAGCACCAGGGCCAGCCCGCGCAACGCATCCACGCGCCCGCGGCGTGGACGCTGCCCGTGCTCGACGTGTCCTCCCTGCCGATGTCCCAGCGGGACGAAGAGGCGCGGCGGCTCGCGAACCTGGAGGCCCGTCGGCCGTTCGACCTGGAGGCCGGCCCGCTCCTGCGCACGTCGCTGGTGCGCCTGGGTACCGAAGAGCACCTGCTCCTCGTGACGATGCACCACATCGTCTCCGATGGATGGTCCATGGGGGTGCTCGTGCGTGAGCTCACCGCGCTGTACGCGGCGTTCCACGCGGATCTGCCACCCACGCTCGCGCCGCTGCCGGTGCAGTACGCGGACTTCGCGGTCTGGCAGCAGAACTGGCTTCAGGGCGAGACGTTGGAGACGCAGATCGCCTACTGGAAGGAGAAGCTCGCGGGTGCGCCCGCCGCACTGGACCTGCCCACGGACCGCCCGCGCCCTCCCGTGCAGTCGCATCGGGGCGCCACGGTTCCCGTACGGCTCGCGTTGCCCGTATCCGAAGCCCTCAAGTCGCTGGCCCAGCGCGAGCGCGCCACGCCCTTCATGCTGCTGCTGGCCGCCTTCCAGGTGCTCCTGTCCCGCTACTCCGGTCAGGACGACATCAGCGTGGGCTCTCCCATCGCCGGCCGCACGCAGGCGGAGACCGAAGGACTCATCGGCTTCTTCATCAACACGCTGGTGCTGCGCGCCCACGTCCAGCCGGAAGCGACCTTCCGGGAACTGCTGGCCCAGGTGCGAGGCACGACCCTCGCGGCCTACGAGCACCAGCACCTGCCCTTCGAGAAGCTCGTCGAGGCCGTGCAGCCCGTGCGAGACCTGATCCGCAGCGCGCTCTTCCAAGCGATGTTCTCCCTGCAGAACGCGCCCACGGAAGCCCTGCGCGTGCCGGGACTGTCGTTCGAGCAGCTCCCCCTCGAATCGACCTCCGCGAAGTTCGACATGACGCTGACGCTGCAGGACTCGCCCCAGGGCTTCGTGGGCGTCCTGGAGTACAGCAGCGATCTCTTCGACGCGTCGACCGTGCAGCGCATGGTGGGCCACCTGGGCGTGCTGCTGGAGGCCATCGCCGCGCGGCCGGACTCGACGCTCGCGAGCCTGCCCCTGCTCACCCCGCCGGAGCGCCAGCAGCTCCTCGTTGACTGGAACGGCCCCCGCGCGGAGTTCTCTCGCGACCTCTGCGTCCATGACGCCTTCGCCTCCCAGGCCCTTCGGACTCCCGACGCCCTGGCCGTCCTCTGCCGGGAGGAGCAGCTCACCTTCCGGGAGTTGGACGCCCGCGCCAATCAGCTCGCCCACCGGTTGGTGCAGCTGGGCGTCGGCCCCGACGTGCGCGCCGTGCTGTGCGTGGAGCGCTCCGTGGAGTCCCTCGTCGGCATCCTCGGCATCCTCAAGGCCGGTGGCGCCTACGTCCCCATCGACCCCAGCTACCCGCGCGAGTGGCTCGCCCACGTCCTCGCCGACACGGGCGCTCCCGTGGTGCTCACCCAACAGCGTCTTCGCGACTCCCTGCCGCCGCACTCCGCTCGCACGCTCTGCCTCGACTCTGACGCGGACTCGCTTTCCGTTGAGCCCTCGCACGCGCCCGTGACATCCGTCACGCCCGAGCACCTCGCCTACATCATCTACACCTCCGGCAGCACCGGCCGTCCCAAGGGCGTGATGATTCAGCACCGCTCCGTGCTGAACCTGCGCACCGCCCTCGCCTCCACCGTCCACGCGGAGGCCCAGCCCGCGGAGCGCGTCAGCGTCAATGCACCCCTCTCCTTCGACGCCTCCGTCAAGCAACTCCTCCAGGTGCTCGACGGCCATCCCCTCTGCATCGTCCCCGACGAAGCCCGCGCGGACGTCGGTGAGCTGGTGAAGCGCATCGCCCAGGACTCGCTCGACGTCCTCGACTGCTCTCCCGCGCACCTGCGTCTGCTGGTGGATGAGGGCCTGCTGGAGCGCACCGCCATCCCCCGCCGCGTCCTCGTCGGAGGGGAGGCGGTTGACCCCGCCACCTGGCGCACCCTCGCCCAGGCTCCTCGTCCCCGCGTCTTCAACGTCTACGGCCCCACCGAGTGCACCGTCGACGCCACCGCCTGCGCCTTCGCGGACTCCCCCAACCCCACCATCGGCAAGCCCCTGCCCAACGTCCGCGTCTACGTGCTGGACAAGACGCTGCGCCCGGTGCCCGTCGGTGTCGCCGGCGAGCTCTTCATCGGCGGCGAGGGCGTGGCCCGCGGCTACCTCAACCGCCCCGAGCTGACGGCGGACCGCTTCATCCCCGATGCCTTCGCCTCCACCCCGGGCGCCCGCCTTTACCGCACCGGCGACGTGGTGCGCTGGCGCGCGGATGGGATGCTCGACTACCTGGGCCGCGCCGACTTCCAGGTGAAGGTCCGTGGCTTCCGCATCGAGCTGGGCGAAATCGAGTCCTGCCTGCTGCGGCATCCCGCCGTGCATCAAGCTGTCGTCCTCGCCCGCGAGGACGTGCCCGGAGACAAGCGGCTCGTCGCGTACCTGGTCCCCGAAGCAGGCCAGTCCCTCGATGACACGGAAGTGCGTGCCTTCCTCAAGCAGCACCTGCCTGAGTACATGGTGCCCTCCGCGATGCTGGTGCTGGAGGCGCTGCCGCTCAACACCAACGGCAAGGTGGACCGCAAGGCCCTGCCCGCGCCGCAGGGCACCGCGCTCGCGTCCAGCTATGTCGCGCCGCGCAGCGCCACCGAGGAGCAGCTCGTGGCCCTCTTCGCGCAGGTATTGCGTGTGGAGCGCGTGGGCATCCACGACGACTTCTTCGCGCTGGGAGGCCATTCGCTGCTCGCGACCCAGTTCGTCTCCCGCATGCGCGCCACCTTCCGCGTGGAGCTACCACTCCGAGCCCTCTTCGAAGCGCCCACGGTGGCCGCGCTCGCCGAGCGCCTCCAGGCCCAGACGCCAAGCCTCCGCCTGCCCCCGCTCACCCGGGCCCCCTCTGACGGTCCACGGCCGCTCTCCTTCGCTCAGCAACGCCTCTGGTTCCTGGATCAGCTCACGCCAGCTGATGCGTCGTACAACCTCCCCACCGCGCTCCGGCTGACGGGCCCGGTGGACGTGGAGGCGCTGCGCCGCGCCTTCGAAACACTGGTGGCCCGTCACGACGCCCTGCGCACCACCTTCCGCGAGTTCCAGGGGCAGGCCGCCCAGCACGTCCATGCTCCGGGCACCTGGAGCCTGCCGCTCGTGGACCTGTCCGCGCTGCCCGAAGCGCAGCGTGAGGCCGAAGCGCAGCGGGAGGTCGAAGCGTACGCGCACCAGCCCTTCCATCTGGAAACGGGTCCGCTGCTGCGCACCGCGCTCGTGCGGTTGGCAGCCGAAGAGCACCTGCTGCTCGTGACGATGCACCACATCGTCTCCGACGGTTGGTCCATGGGCGTGCTCGTCCGCGAACTGGTGGCCTTCTACGAGGCCTTCACGCAGGGCATCGAGCCGGACCTGGCGCCGCTGCCCGTGCAATACGCCGATTTCGCGGTGTGGCAGCGCCAGTGGCTTCAGGGTGAAGCGCTGGAGTCGCAGCTCGGCTATTGGAAGCAGCAGCTCGCGGGGGCTCCCTCCGCGCTGGAGCTGCTGACGGATCATCCTCGTCCGTCCGTCCAGTCCCATGAAGGCGCGGCCCTCGCTGTCCAGATTCCTGGGGAGACTTCCGAAGCCCTCAAGACGCTGGCGGGGCGCGAGGGCGCCACGCCCTTCATGCTGCTGCTGGCCGCCTTCCAGGTGCTCCTGTCCCGCTACTCCGGTCAGGACGACATCAGCGTGGGCTCTCCCATCGCCGGCCGCACCCAGGCGGAGACGGAAGGGCTCATCGGATTCTTCGTCAATACGCTGGTGCTACGCGCGCGCCTGCAGCCCCAGGTGACCTTCCGCGAGCTATTGGCTCAGGTGCGAGGCACGACCCTCGCGGCGTACGAGCACCAGCACCTGCCCTTCGAGAAGCTCGTCGAAGCGGTACAGCCCGTGCGCGACGCGAGCCGCAGCCCGCTGTTCCAGGTGATGTTCGTCCTCCAGAACGCGCCCGCGGAGGAGTTACGCGTCCCGGGGCTCGCCTTCCGTCAGGTGGCCGCGGAAGCACGCTCCGCCAAGTTCGACCTCACGCTGGCGTTGCAGGACTCGCCGCAAGGATTCGTTGGCTGGCTGGAGTACAGCACTGCGTTGTTCAAGCCGGGCACGGTGGAGCGGATGGCCCGCCACCTGCGCACACTGTTGGAGGCCGTGGCCGCGAAGCCCGAGATGTCCGTGGCCGCACTGCCGCTGCTCTCACGTGAGGAGCGCCAGCGCATCCTCGTGGACTGGAACGACACCACCGTCGCCAGTCCCATGGACGTGCCCGTCCACGTCCACTTCGCCCGGCAGGCTCAGCGCACACCCGACTCGGTGGCCCTGGTGCTGGGGGATGATTCGCTGACGTATGCGCAGCTGGATTCACGTGCGAACCAGCTGGCCCACCACCTGTGTGCTTTGGGCATCGCACCGGGTGCGAGCGTCGGTCTCGCTGTCGAACGGTCCTTCGAGTTGGTGACGGCGCTCCTCGCCATCCTCAAGGCAGGCGCGGCCTTCGTGCCCGTGGACCGCAACGCGCCGGTGGAGCGAATCGCCGCGATGCTGGAGGACGCCGACGTCGGCGTGGTGCTCACGCACCAGCCCTTCGCTTCGCTGCTGCCCGCCACCGGCACTCGCGTCTGGTTGGATGACCAGGCCGCGGAGATTGCCGCGCGGCCCACGCATGCACCCGACGTCCGCGGGGACGGTGAAGCCCTCGCCTACGTCATGTTCACCTCGGGCTCCACCGGCCGCCCCAAGGGCGTCTGCGTGCCTCACCGGGGCATTACACGCCTCGTGCTCGGCAGCACCTTCATGCGCTTCGGGCCCGAGGAAGTCTGGCTCCAGGCGGCCCCGGTTGCCTTCGACGCCTCCACGCTCGAAATCTGGGGCGCACTGCTGCACGGCGCCAAGCTCGTCCTCCCCCCGCCCCACTCCCTCTCCCTGGAGGAATTGGCCGCCCTGCTGCGCCACCACCGCGTGACGTCCCTCTGGCTCACCGCAGCCCTCTTCGAGCAGATGGCCCTCCACCAGGCGGAGGCCCTCGCAGGCGTGCGGCAGGTTCTCGCTGGCGGCGACGTGCTGCCCGCCTCCCGCGTGCGCGAGCACCTCGCCCGCCTCCCCGTAGGCTCCACCTTCATCAACGGCTACGGCCCCACGGAGAACACCACCTTCTCCACCACCCTCCCCCTGCGGCATGACTCCCGCGTGGAAGGCGCCATTCCCATTGGCCGGCCCCTCTCCAACTCCACCGTCTACGTGCTCGACGCCTCCCTCCACCCGGTGCCCACCGGCGTCGCGGGTGAGGTGTATGTCGGTGGCCAGGGCCTCGCCTGGGGTTACCTCCACCGGCCGGAGCTCACCGCGGAGCGCTTCCTCCCGCACCCGTTCGCCTCCTCCCCGGGCGAGCGCCTCTACCGCACGGGTGACAAGGCCCGCTGGAAGGAGGACGGCACCATCGACTTCCTGGGCCGCGTCGACTTCCAGGTGAAGGTGCGTGGCTTCCGCATTGAGTTGGGCGAAATCGAAGCCGCCCTGCGTGCCTTCGACGGCGTCAACGAGGCCGTCGTCGTCGCCCGAGGCACGGACGCGGACAAGCGTCTCGTCGGCTACGTCACCGCGCGCGACAGCAGCGCCTTGGACGCGGATGCCCTCAAGGCAAGCCTCAAGCAGCGGCTGCCGGAGTACATGGTGCCGTCGGCCCTCTTGGTGCTGGAAGCCCTGCCCCTCAATGCCAACGGCAAGGTGGACAGAAAGGCCCTGCCCGAGCCCGACGAGACTTCGCACGCCGTCGCCTACGTCGCGCCGAGCACCGCCACCGAGAAGCAGTTGGCCGCCCTCTTCGCGGAAGTCCTCCGCGTGGAGCGCGTGGGTCTCCACGATGACTTCTTCGCGCTCGGCGGTCACTCGCTCCTGGCCACCCAGCTCGTCTCGCGCGTGCGGGCCACCTTCGCGGTGGAGCTGTCCCTGCGCGCCCTCTTCGAGTCTCCCACTGTCGAGGGCCTCGCTCCCAAGCTGGACAAAGCCAGTTCCGCTGCGCTCCGTGCACCGCCGCTGCGGCCCGTCGCGCGGGGAGGCGACATTCCGCTCTCCTTCGCCCAGCAGCGCCTCTGGCTATTGGATCAACTCCAGCCCGGAGACGTCTCGTACAACATCCCTACGGCGCTCCGGTTGACGGGCCAGGTGGACGTGGAGTCGTTGCGCCGTGCCTTCGAGGCACTGGTCGCCCGGCACGAGTCCCTGCGCACCACGCTGTCGGACGTACCGTCCCAGCGCATCCAGCCCGCGTCCGGCTGGGAGCTGCCCGTCATCGACCTGACCTCGCAGCCTGAATCACAGCGAGAGGAGGAAGCGCGGCGCGTGGCGGCCACGGAGGCCCACCGTCCCTTCCAGCTCGCCACGGGGCCGCTGCTTCGCAGCACGCTGGTGCGGCTGCGTGATGCGGAACACCTGCTACTGGTGACGATGCATCACATCGTCTCCGACGGCTGGTCCATGGGCGTGCTCGTCCGCGAGATGGCGGCCTTCTACGAAGCTTTCAGCGAAGGAAAGCAGCCCACGCTCGCGCCGCTGCCCGTGCAATACGCGGACTTCGCGACGTGGCAGCGCCAGTGGCTTCAGGGCGAGTCGCTGGAGTCCCAGCTCGGCTATTGGAAGGAGAAGCTCGCGGGTGCGCCCGCCGCACTGGACCTGCCCACGGACCGTCCGCGTCCGCCCGTTCCGTCGCGTCGCGGCGCCACGGTGGATGTGCACGTTCCCGCGCAGCTCTCCGAGTCCCTTAAGGCCCTCGCCCAGCGCGAAGGGGCCACGCCCTTCATGCTGCTGCTCGCGGTCTGGCAGGTGCTCCTCTCCCGCTACTCCGGCCAGGACGACATCAGCGTGGGGTCGCCCATCGCGGGCCGCACGCAGGCGGAGACCGAAGGCCTCATCGGCTTCTTCGTCAACACGCTGGTTCTCCGCGCCCAGGTGGATCCGCGCGCGACATTCCGGGAGCTGCTGGCCCAGGTGCGAGGCACGACGCTCGCGGCCTTCGAGCACCAGCACCTGCCCTTCGAGAAGCTCGTTGAGGCCGTGCAGCCCGTGCGCGACCTGAGCCGAAGCCCGCTCTTCCAGGCCATGTTCGTCCTGCAGAACACGCCCACCGAGGAGCTGCGCCTGCCGGGCCTGTCCTTCCAGGCCCTGCCGCTGGAGGCCCACTTCGCCAAGTTCGACCTTTCGCTCGGCCTGCGCGAAGGCCGGGACGGATTCGTCGGGACGCTGGAGTACGCAACGGACCTCTTCGATGCGGCGACCATTCAGCGCATGGCCGGCCACTTCGGCATGCTGGTTGAGGCCATCGCGAAGCGTCCGGATACGAAGCTGGGCGACCTGCCGCTCCTCAGCAAAGCCGAGCGCCAGCAGTTGCTCGTCGAGTGGAATCCGCCCGCCTCGCGGGAGCCGCGTGGGTCCAGCATCCCCGCGATGGTGGAGGCGCAGGTGCGCCGCACGCCGGATGCGGTCGCCGTCATCACGCCCGAGCGGCAGTTGACGTACCGGGAGCTGGACGCGAAGGCCAATCAGCTCGCGCACCGTCTGCGTGGCCTGGGAGTCGGGCCCGAAGTCCGCGTCGGCCTCTGCGTCGAACGCACCGAGGACCTCCTCGTCGGCGCTCTCGGCATCCTCAAGGCCGGTGGTGCCTACGTGCCGCTGGACCCCAGCTACCCGCGTGAGCGCCTGGGCTGGCTACTGGAGGACGCCCAGGGCCCCGCCCTCGTCGCGCACTCGCATCTGCTCTCTGCGCTGCCGGAGACTGCCGCCACGCCGGTGTGCCTCGACTCAGACATGGAGTTGGCGAAGCAGCCGACGACGACTCCTGCGGTGGACATCCACCCGGGCCACCTCGCCTACTTCATCTACACCTCCGGCAGTACGGGCCGCCCCAAGGGCGTCGCCATCTCCCATGGCAACGCCGTCTCCTTCCTCCACTGGGCCCTGGAGACTTTCTCCCCGGAGGAGCTGAAGGGCACCCTCGCCGCGACGAGCCTCAACTTCGACCTCTCCGTCTTCGAACTCTTCGCACCTCTCTCCAGTGGCGGCGCGGTGGTGGTGGCGCGCAATGCCCTGCACCTGGCGGAGCTGCCCACCGCTTCGCACGTCACCCTCGTCAACACCGTCCCCTCCGCCATGGCGCAGCTGCTGCGCCTCGGCGCGGTGCCTCCCTCGGTTCGTGTCGTCAATCTTGCCGGTGAGGCCCTGCCGGAGACGCTCGCGAAGCAGGTCTACGCCGTCCCGACGGTGCAGAAGCTCTACAACCTCTACGGGCCTTCCGAGGACACCACCTACTCCACCGCCTCGCTCGTCGGCCGCGACGAAGTGCCCCTCATCGGTCGGCCGCTGCCTGCCACGCGGGCGTACGTGCTGGACGCTTCGCTGCAACCGGTGCCTGTCGGTGTCGCGGGCGAGCTGTACCTCGCGGGTGAAGGCCAGGCGCGTGGCTACCTGCTGCGCCCGGAACTCACCGCGGAGCGCTTCGTCCCCGAGCCCTTCGGTCCTCCGGGCGGCCGCATGTATCGCACGGGTGACCGCGTCCGTTACCGCCCCGACGGGTGCCTGGAGTACCTCGGTCGCATCGACTTCCAGGTGAAGGTGCGCGGCTTCCGCATCGAGCTGGGTGAAATCGAAGCAGCGCTCCGTCGCGCTCAGGGACTCAAGGATGCGGTCGTCGTCGCCAAGGGCGAAGCCGCCGACAAGCGCCTCGTCGCCTACGTCACGCCCAAGGCGGAGACTTCGCTGGAGGTGGAAGCCCTCAAGGCCCACCTGCGCCAGGGACTCCCTGAGTACATGGTGCCCGGCACCTTCGTGGTGCTGGAAGCCCTGCCCCTCAACTCCAACGGCAAGGTGGACCGCAAGGCCCTCCCGGAGCCGGAGGCGCCTCAGTCCGGCAGTACCTACGAAGCGCCTCGCACGGAAACCGAAGCGAAGCTGGCCTCCATCTGGGCGGAAGTCCTTCGCCTGCCCCAGGTCGGCGTGAAGGACTCCTTCTTCGAGCTGGGTGGACACTCCCTCCTGGCCACCCAGGTGGTGTCGCGCGTGCGCGCGGAGTTCAACGTGGAACTCCCTCTGCGCGCCCTCTTCGAGTCTCCCACCGTCGAGGCGCTCGCGAATCGTCTGGCTGGCCTCACCCGCACCAGCACCTCACCGCTCACCCGCGTCACCCATGACGGCCCGCTGCCCCTCTCCTTCGCCCAGCAGCGGCTGTGGCTCATTGACCAGCTTGAGCCGGGCAGCCCCCTCTACAACGTGCCCGTCGCCGTCCGACTGGAAGGCCCGTTGCGCGTGGACGTGCTGGAGCGGGCCCTCCAGGAAGTCGTGCACCGCCACGACGCCCTGCGCACCACCTTCACCCAAGCGGGAGGAGAGCCCGTCCAGCACATCCACTCCGAGGGCCTTGCGCCCCTGGGCCTGGTGGACCTCTCGGACGTGCCGGACGCTCAGCGCGAGCCCGAGGCGCGGCTGCGCGTTGAAGAGGAGATGCGCCGGCCCTTCGACTTGCGCACCGGGCCGCTCATCCGCACGCTGCTCTTCAAGCTCTCCGAAGCCGAGCACGTCCTCGTCGTCACCCTGCACCACATCGTCTCCGACGGCTGGTCCCTCGGTGTGCTGGTGCGGGAAGTCACGGCCCTCTACGCGGCCTTCTCCTCGGGCCAGCCTTCGCCTCTGCCCGCCCTGCCCGTGCAGTACGCGGACTACGCGGCCTGGCAGCGCCGCACGCTTTCAGGCGAGGCGCTGCGACGGGAAGTGGCCTACTGGGAGGAGAAACTCTCTGGCGCCCCCGCCGTGCTGGAGCTGCCCACCGACAGGCCGCGTCCGGCCGTCCGCAGCACCGCGGGCGCCACGTTCGGCTTCACCCTGACGAGGGAGTTGACGGAAGCCCTCAAGACGCTGGCTCACCAGGAGGGCGGCTCGCTCTTCATGGTGCTGCTGGCCGCGTGGCAGGGCCTGCTGTCGCGCTACACAGGCCAGCAGGACATCAGCGTGGGCTCGCCCATCGCCGGCCGCACCCGCGCGGAGACGGAGGGCCTCATCGGCTTCTTCGTCAACACCCTCGTGCTTCGGGCCCGGGTGGAGGCAGGCCAGTCCTTCCGCTCGTTGCTCAAGCAGGTGCGCGCCACGGTGCTGGACGCGTACGAGCACCAGGAGGTGCCCTTCGAGAAGCTGGTGGAGGCCCTGCAGCCGACTCGCAGCCTCAGCCACACGCCTCTCTTCCAGACGCTGCTCGCGCTACAGAACGTCCCCACCGCAGACGTACGCCTGCCAAAGCTTCGTCTGCGAGGCCTGGAGGCCACGCACTCGACTTCGAAGTTCGATGTGAGCGTCTTCTTCTCCGAGACGTCCGAAGGACTGCGCGGCACGCTGGAGTACAGCACCGCACTCTTCGAGCAGAGCACCGTGGAGCGCATGGCCAGCCATCTGCGCACCCTGCTGGAGGCCGTGGCCGCACAGCCCGAGCAGCCCGTGACCGAGCTGTCCCTCCTCTCCAGCGAGGAGCGGCAGCGTATCCTCGTGGAGTGGAACCACACGGCCGCTGTCAGCCCGACGGATGTCCCCGTCCACGTCCACTTCGCCCGGCAGGCTCAGCGCACACCCGATGCGGTGGCCCTGGTGCTGGGGGATGATTCGCTGACGTATGCGCAGCTGGATTCACGTGCGAACCAGCTGGCCCACCACCTGTGTGCTTTGGGCATCGCACCGGGTGCACGCGTCGGTCTCGCTGTCGAACGGTCCTTCGAGTTGGTGACGGCGCTCCTCGCCATCCTCAAGGCAGGCGCGGCCTTCGTGCCCGTGGACCGCAACGCGCCAGTGGAGCGCATCGCCGCGATGCTGGAGGACGCCGACGTCGGCGTGGTGCTCACGCACCAGCCCTTCGCTTCGCTGCTGCCCACCACCGGCACTCGCGTCTGGTTGGATGACCAGGCCGCGGAGATTGCCGCGCGGCCCACGCATGCACCCGACGTCCGCGGGGACGGTGAAGCCCTCGCCTACGTCATGTTCACCTCGGGCTCCACCGGCCGCCCCAAGGGCGTCTGCGTGCCTCACCGGGGCATTACACGCCTCGTGCTCGGCAGCACCTTCATGCGCTTCGGGCCCGAGGAAGTCTGGCTGCAATTCGCTCCGGTTGCCTTCGACGCCTCCACGCTCGAAATCTGGGGCGCGCTGCTGCACGGCGCCAAGCTCGTCCTCGCCCCGCCCCACTCCCTCTCCCTGGAGGAATTGGCCGCCCTGCTGCGCCACCACCGCGTGACGTCCCTCTGGCTCACCGCAGCCCTCTTCGAGCAGATGGCCCTCCACCAGGCGGAGGCCCTCGCAGGCGTGCGGCAGGTTCTCGCTGGCGGCGACGTGCTGCCCGCCTCCCGCGTGCGCGAGCACCTCGCCCGCCTCCCCGAAAGCTCCACCTTCATCAACGGCTACGGCCCCACGGAGAACACCACCTTCTCCACCACCCTCCCCCTGCGGCATGACTCCCGCGTGGAAGGCGCCATTCCCATTGGCCGGCCCCTCTCCAACTCCACCATCTACGTGCTCGACGCCTCTCTCCACCCGGTACCCACCGGTGTCGCGGGTGAGGTGTATGTCGGTGGACAGGGCCTCGCCTGGGGTTACCTCCACCGGCCGGAGCTCACCGCGGAGCGCTTCCTCCCGCACCCGTTCGCCTCCTCCCCGGGCGAGCGCCTCTACCGCACGGGTGACAAGGCCCGCTGGAAGGAGGACGGCACCATCGACTTCCTGGGCCGCGTCGACTTCCAGGTGAAGGTGCGTGGCTTCCGCATTGAGTTGGGCGAAATCGAAGCCGCCCTGCGTGCCTTCGACGGCGTCAACGAGGCCGTCGTCGTCGCCCGAGGCACGGACGCGGACAAGCGTCTCGTCGGCTACGTCACCGCGCGCGACGCCAGCGCCTTGGAAGCGGATGCCCTCAAGGCCCAACTGCGGCGGAACCTGCCGGAGTACATGGTGCCGTCGGCCCTCTTGGTGCTCGAGGCCCTGCCTCTCAATGCCAACGGCAAGGTGGACAGAAAGGCCCTGCCGGAGCCCAACGCCCACGCCACTGAGGCCCGGGACTTCGTCGCTCCCCGCGACGCACTGGAAATGCAGCTCGCCCGCATCTGGGAGGACGTCCTCGGTGTCCACTCCGTCGGCGTCCGCTCCAGCTTCTTCGAGTTGGGTGGCCACTCCCTGCTTGCCGTTCGCATGGTGGCCTCCATCCGCGAGCAGCTCGGCCTCAGTCTTCCCCTCTCCGTCCTCTTCCAGCAGCCCACCATCGAGCAGCTCGCCCAGGTGCTGCGCGACGACTCCCAGGCCTGGACGCCCCTTGTCCCGCTAGAGCGTGGTGAGCCTGGAAACCGCCCCCTCTTCCTCGTCCACCCCGGTGGCGGCAACGTCCTCGCCTACTCGGAGCTGGCGCGCCGCCTGGGCCCCTCCCTCCCCGTCTACGGCCTCCAGTCCCGCGGCCTCGACGGACGACCCGTCGTCGAGTCCATTGAGGAGATGGCCTCCCTCTACCTCGAAGCCGTCCGCACCGTGCAGCCTCACGGCCCCTACCAACTGGGGGGCTGGTCCCTCGGCGGCGTCATCGCCTACGAGATGGCCCGCCGCCTGCGCGAGGCTGGCGAAGCCGTGGCTTTGCTCGCCCTCATCGACGCCCACACCCCTGGCCTCACGAAGCCGTCTGAGTCAGACACGCACCTCGACGCCGAGGCCCGCGCCAGGCTCGCCTTCGCCCATGCCACCGCCACCGCCTTCGGCCAGCACCTCTCCGCCCCGGACGAAGCCCTGGCACAGGACGACGACTCGATGCTGGGCCACCTGCTGCACCAAGGGCTCCAGGCGCGCATCCTCGACGCGCACTCCGGCCCGGCCCAGCTGCGCGCCCTCTTCAACGTCTTCCGGGCCAACCTCTTCGCCCACGAGAAGTACGTGCCCCGGCCCTACGACGGCACCGCCCTGCTCCTCAGCGCCAGTGAAGCCGCCTCCACGATTCCTTCTCACCGCGGCTGGGAGTCCCTGGTGCGTGGCGGCCTGGACGTCCACTCAGTCCCAGGTGGCCACCACGAGCTGATGCAGGACCCGCACCTCGGGCCCGTCGTCGAACACCTGCGGGAGGCACTCGCACGGGTGTCCGGCGTCACGCCTCTTCAGGCTTCGGGGAGCTGAATCCAGGTCCGGAGTGAAGCCAGGTGCCCCACCGTCGTGGCTCATCACGACGGTGGGTACGCTTCGCTCGGCGCTGCCTTCGATTCATGTTTCACGACGTGATCCGCACTGCTCAGGCGATGGATCGTGGATGGCCGACGCGTGGGGTCCGGCTCCTTTCGTCTTCCTCCGCGACAAAGAAGACGCGGGGAGAAGGCCTCACCCGGGAAGACATCCGGCGTCCTTCCATCCATGTACTCGGGGAACCATAACAATCCCGCAAATACCTGGATTTATTCATGTGGGCGTATCTCCACCCTCATGACAGGACCACTGTAGGCGGAATAATCTCATCCATATGAATTTACCCCACCTTCGCACTGCTCCCGGGAGAGCAGCGCAGGGTGGCAATCCGGCACCAGAAACATGCCCGGGTTCCCGTGAGCGCCTCCGGCTCAGGGGGACTCGTGCGCAGTGGCGGCCCCGAGTGCGGAGTACATGAGATGAGCCACGAGCTATCGAAGCGGATCGCGAACCTCTCACCGGAGAAGCGCGCCGAGTTGCTCAAGAAGATGGCCGCGCAGAAGGCCACCGCCGGCACTTCCGCCCAGGGCCTCATCCCGGTGCAGGACCGCTCGCGCCCCCTGCCCCTCTCCTTCGCCCAGCAGCGCCTCTGGTTCATTGACCAGCTTCAGCCCGGCACCTCGCTCTACAACGTGCCCATGGCCGTGCGCCTGGAGGGCCCGCTCGACGTGGCCCTCCTGGAGCGCGCGCTGCGCGAAGTGGTGCGCCGTCACGAGGTGCTGCGCACCACCTTCCGCGAAGATGCTTCCGGGCCCGTGCAGGTGGTGTCCCCGGAGCCGGTGCTCACCCTGGAGCGCAAGGACGTCTCGGGCTCGCCTCCGGAAGAAGCGTGGCGTCTGGCACGTGAGGCCGCCGCTCAGCCCTTCGACCTCGCGAAGGGGCCGCTGCTGCGCGCGCAACTGCTGACGTCCTCGCCGACGGAGCACCTGCTCGTCGTGGTGGTGCACCACATCGTCTCCGACGGTTGGTCCATGACGCTGCTGGTGCGCGAGGTGGCGCTCGCCTACGGCGCTCTCGCTCGGGGCCAGGCCGTGCCCCTGCCTCCGCTGGCCGTGCAGTACGCGGACTTCGCCGTCTGGCAGCGCGAGTGGCTGCAGGGCCCGCGGCTGGAGAAGCAACTTGATTACTGGAAGCGCCAGCTGGCCGGCGTGCCCTCCGCCCTGGAGCTGCCCACGGACTTCCCTCGCCCCGCCACGCGCGACGGGCGAGGCGCACGCCATGACGTGCTGCTGCCTCGCGAGTTGACAGACTCACTGAAGGCACTCGCCCAGCAGGAGGGCGCCTCCCTCTACATGGCGCTGCTGACGGGCTGGCAGGTGCTGATGGCCCGCTACTCCGGCCAGGACGACGTCACCGTCGGCTCCCCCATGGCGGGCCGCACTCGCGGCGAGGTGGAGGGCCTCATCGGCCTCTTCGTCAACGCCCAGGTGCTTCGCACTCGCGTCACGGGCAGCTCCTCCTTCCGCACCCTGCTGCGGCAGGTGCGCGAGACGGTGCTCGCCGCCCAGGAGCACCAGGAGCTCCCCATCGAGCGCCTCGTGGAGGAGTTGAAGCCCGAGCGCATCCCGGGCCGCACTCCCTTCTTCCAGGTGATGCTCACCTACCAGGCCTCCTTCCGCGCCTCCTCCTCCATCGAGGGCGTCAAGATGGAGGCACTCGAGCTCGACACCTTCGCCGCCAAGTTCGACCTCACACTCCAGGTGCTCGAGTCCGACGCCGGCCTCAAGGGCTACCTCGAGTACACGACCGACATCTTCACCCCCTCCACCGCCGCTCGCATGGCCGAGCACCTCCGCGTGCTTCTGGAAGAAGCAGTCATGCAGCCTGACGCGCAGGTCTCGTCGCTGCAGTTGCTCGCGGGAGAGGAACGCGAGCAGGTGCTGGTGGAGTGGAACGCCACGCGGGCGCCGTTCCCCGAGGCGTGCACGCACTCGCTCTTCGAGGCGCAGGTGCACCGCGCTCCCGACACCGTGGCGGCTGTCTTCGAGGGGACGCAGTTGACGTACGCGCAGCTGGACGCGCGCGCCAATCAGCTCGCCCATGCCCTGCGCCGTCGCGGCGTGGGCCCGGAGGTCCGCGTCGCACTCAGTGTCGAGCGCTCCCTCGATATCGTCATCGGCCTCCTTGGCATCCTCAAGGCCGGTGGTGCCTGGGTGCCCGTGGATCCGCTCCTGCCCCGGGAGCGCCTGTCCTTCATGCTGGAGGACAGCGCCGCGCAGGTGCTCGTCACCCAGCAGGCACTGGTGGACCGTTTCCCGGAGGCACTGCACGCCCGTGCCCTCTGCCTGGATACGGAGCGTGAGTCGCTCGCGAAGGAGCCGGCGGATGCGCCCGTGTCAGGTGTGACGCCGGCGAACCTGGCGTACCTGCTCTACACGTCGGGCAGCACGGGGACGCCCAAGGGTACGGCGGTGCAGCACCGCAGCGTCGCCAACCTCGTCACCCACGAGGCGGTGGCGTACGGCATCGGCCCGGGCAGCCGCGTGCTTCAGTTCGCCAGCCTCAGCTTCGACCTCTCGGTGGAGGAGATTTTCACCACGCTCTGCAACGGCGCCACGCTGGTGCTCGCGCCGCTGGAGAAGTTGATGCCGGGCGCCCCGCTGCCCGTGCTGCTGCGGGAGCAGGAGTTGAGTGTCGTCAGCCTCACTCCGGCCGCGCTGGCTGCGACGTCCCCTGAAGGACTGCCCAAGGTGCGCACCGTCATCTCTGGCGGTGAGGCCCTGCCCGCGGACGTCGTCGCGCGCTGGGCGCCAGGAAGGCGCCTGCTCAACACCTACGGCCCCACCGAAGCCACCGTCATCGCCACCTTCGGCGAGGTGGTGGCGGATGGGAACGTGCCGTCCATCGGCAAGCCACTGGCGAACGTGCGCGTCTACGTCCTAGACCCGCACGGGCAGCCCGTGCCCGTCGGCGTGCGTGGTGAGCTGCACATTGGCGGCGTGGGCGTGGCGCGTGGGTATGCGGGACGGCCGGGCCTCACTGCCGAGCGCTTCATCCCGGACCCATTCTCCTCTACTCCGGGCGAGCGCCTCTACCGCACGGGCGACGTGGTGCGCTGGCGTGCGGACGGCCAACTGGACTTCGTCGGCCGCATCGACGCCCAGGTGAAGGTGCGCGGCTTCCGCATCGAGCTGGGCGAAGTCGAGAACGCCCTGCGCTCCGCCCCTGCCGTGAAGGACGCCGTCGTCATCGCTCGTGAGGACTCTCCGGGTGACAAGCGCCTCGTCGCCTACGTCGTCGGGGACGCCCTCGACGTCACGGCCCTGCGCTCCCACCTCAAGCAGCACCTGCCCGAGTACATGGTGCCCGCCGCCTTCGTCTCCCTGGAGACGCTGCCTCTGACGGCCAACGGCAAGGTGGACCGCAAGGCCCTTCCTGCTCCGGACGCGAGCATGCTTCGCGCCTCGAATGCTTACGAGGCTCCCTCGACTCCGCTGGAGGAGAAGCTCGCGGCCCTCTGGAGCGAAGTGCTTCGCGTGCCCACCGTGGGCCGCACCGACAACTTCTTCGAGTTGGGAGGCCACTCGCTTCTGGCCACGCAGTTGGTGGCCCGCGTGCGCGCCGCGTTCAACGTGGAGCTGCCCCTTCGCGCCCTCTTCGAGGCTCCCACCATCGCCGTCCTTGCTGGGCGGTTGCAGCAAGCCGCCACCCGCACGCGACTGCCGCCACTGACTCGCACGCGTACGGACGGCCCTCAACCGCTCTCCTTCGCGCAGCAGCGCCTCTGGTTCCTGGACCAGTTGGCGCCGGATGACGCCTCCTACAACCTCCCCGTCGCGCTGCGCCTCATCGGGCGACTGGATGTCGAAGCCCTGCGCCGTGCGTTTGAAGCACTGGTTGCGAGGCACGAAGCGTTGCGCACCACCTTCTTCGAGGAGGAGGGCCAGCCCTTCCAACACATCCATGCTCCGGCCGCATGGGCCCTGCCTGTGGAGGACCTCTCTTCTCTTGACGAGTCCGCGCGCGAAGCGGAGACGCTGCGGCTCGCAACCCGTGAGGCCCGGCAGCCCTTCCATCTGGTCCACGGTCCGTTGTTGCGCACCGCCCTGCTGCGACTGGCCGAGGAGACCCACGTCCTCCTCGTGACGATGCACCACATCGTCTCCGACGGCTGGTCCATGGGCGTCCTCATCCGCGAACTGGCGAGCCTCTACGAATCCTTCAGCGGCGGTCGCACTCCCGCTCTTCCGCCGCTCCCAGTGCAGTACGCGGACTTTGCGCTCTGGCAGCGTCAGTGGCTCCAGGGCGAGACGCTGGAGGCCCAGCTCGGCTACTGGAAGCAGCAGCTGTCCGGTGCGCCCGCCGCCCTGGAGCTGCCCACGGACCGGCCGCGTCCTCCCGTGCAGTCCCGCCGCGGGGCCACCCTGCCCGTCCACTTCCCCTCGGAGCTGACGGACTCGCTTCGCAGCCTCGCTCAGCGCGAGGGCGCCACGCCCTTCATGCTGCTGCTCTCCGCCTTCCAGCTGCTCCTCTCCCGCTACTCCGGCCAGGACGACATCTGCGTCGGCTCCCCCATCGCCGGCCGCACCCACTCCGAGGCCGAAGGCCTCATCGGCTTCTTCGTCAACACCCTCGTCCTGCGCGCCAGGGTCGACCCGCGTGCGACGTTCCGTCAGCTGCTCTCCCAGGTGAAGGCCACCACTCTGGCCGCCTACGAGCACCAGCACGTCCCCTTCGAGAAGCTCGTCGAAGTCCTCCAGCCCTCGCGTGACTTGAGCCGCAGCCCTCTCTTCCAAGTCATGCTCGTCCTGCAGAATGCCCCCGCCGAGGCCCTGCGCGTGCCCGGCTTGGCCTTCCAGCCTCTCCCCCTCGAGGGCAACTCCTCCCGCTTCGATTTGGCACTCACCCTCTTCGAAGTCCCCCACGGCCTCTCCGGCTTCCTCGAGTACAGCTCCGACCTCTTCGACGCCTCCTCCGTCCAGCGCCTCATGGCGCACTTCCGCGTCCTCCTCTCCTCCCTCGCCGCGACGCCCGACGCCCGTGTCTCCTCGCTGGAGATTTTGAGCGCCGAGGAGCGACGCCAGCTGCTCGTCGAGTGGAATCAGACGGACGTCGTCTTCCCTCGCGACACCTGCATCCACCACGTCGTCGCGGAGCAGGCCCGTCGCGCCCCTGACGCCATCGCCGTGCGCATGGGCGAGCGCAGCGTCTCCTACGCTCACCTCGACGCCTGGGCGCATGCGCTTGCCGTCCAGTTGCATGCAGCTGGCGTCACTCGCGGCGGCCGCGTCGCCGTCCTCGCCGAGCGCTCGCCCGAGTTGGTGGCCGGCCTGCTGGCCGTCCTCAAGGTGGGCGCCGCCTACGTCCCCGTCTCTCCCGGCGTCCCGCCGGAGCGCCTCTCCTTCATGCTGGAGGACTCCGCTGCTTCCGTCCTCCTCACCCAGCAGCACCTGCGCGACTCGCTGCCCTCCCTCTCCGCTCGCGTTCTCTCGCTGGAAACGCACTTCCTTCTGGGGCCCGCTCCGCTACCGGTGGCCTCCGTGGGCCCGGAGGATTTGGCCTACGTCATCTACACCTCCGGCAGCACCGGCCGTCCCAAGGGCGTCGCCGTCCACCACCGCGCGTTGATGAATCTCGTCTCCTGGCACCAGCGCACCTATTCGCTCTCGCCCCAGGACTCCACTGCCCTCACCGCCGGCGTCGCCTTCGACGCCTCCACCTGGGAGGTGTGGCCCTCGCTCGCCTCTGGCGCCAGCCTCGTCATTCCTCCCGACGCCGTGCGTGCGGAGCCCTCTCAACTGCTGCGGTGGCTGGCCCGCGAAGCCATCACCACCTGCTTCATGCCGACGCCCCTGGCCGAGGCCGTCCTGCGCGAAGCGTGGCCTCGCCCCATCGCCCTGCGCGCCCTGCTGACGGGCGGGGACGCCCTCCACCACGGCCCTCCTCCCTCCGTGCCCGCCTCCCTCTTCAACCACTACGGGCCCACCGAAAGCACCGTCGTCGCCACCTTCTCCCCCGTCTCGCACGACGACGGCACCCGGCCTCCCATCGGCCGCCCCATCGACAACACCCGCACCTACGTCCTCGACTCGCACCTCCAGCCCGTGCCCGTGGGCGTCCCCGGCGAGCTCTTCCTCGCCAGTGAAGGCCTCGCCTGGGGCTACCTCGGCCAGCCCGCACTGAGTGCCGAGCGCTTCATCCCCAATCCCTTCTCCTCCACCCCGGGCGCCCGCCTCTACCGCACCGGCGACGTCGTGCGCTGGCGCGCCGACGGCCAGCTGGACTACCTCCAGCGCCTCGACTTCCAGGTGAAGGTGCGCGGCTTCCGCATCGAGCTGGGCGAAATCGAAGCCTCGCTGCTTTCCCACGCCTCCGTGCACGAGGCCGTCGTCCTCGCTCGTGAGGACGTCCCAGGGGACAAGCGCCTCGTCGCCTACGTCGTGGGCGAAGCCCTCGACGTCTCCGCTCTCCGCGTCCACCTCAAGCGGCACCTGCCCGAGTACATGGTGCCCGCGGCCTTCGTCCTCCTGGACGCGCTCCCCCTCAATGCCAACGGCAAGGTGGACCGCAAGGCCCTGCCCGCGCCGCAGGGCTCAGCATCCGCCTCCAGCTTCGTCGCGCCGGGAACCGTCACCGAAGAGCAGCTCGCGGCCCTCTTCACGCAGGTGCTCCGCGTGGAGCGCGTGGGCATCCACGACGACTTCTTCTCGCTCGGCGGCCACTCCCTGCTGGCCACCCAGCTCATGGCCCGCGTTCGCGCAACCTTCCGGCGCGAGTTGCCCGTGCGTGCGCTGTTCGAGGCCCCCACCGTGGCCGGCCTTGCCCAGCGCATCGACACCGCGCAGACCTCCGCGGTGCAAGCACCGCCGAGCATCCCCCGGGTGCGTGCCACCACAGCGCCCCTGTCCTTCGCCCAGCAACGTCTCTGGTTCCTGGATCAGCTCACGCCGGGAGATGCGTCGTACAACATCTCCAGTGCACTGAGCTTGAAGGGGCACGTGGACGTGGAGTCCCTGCGCCGGGCCTTCGAGGCACTCGTCACCCGCCATGAAGCCCTGCGCACCACGTTCCGCGAGCATCAGGGACAGGCCCTCCAGTCCATCCACCCGGCTAGTGCCTGGAGCCTGCCTCTGCGGGACCTGTCCACGCTGCCCGAAGCGCGGCGCGAAGCCGAAGCACGGCGCCTCGTCACCGAGGACGCCCGTCGGCCGTTCGATCTGGAAGCCGGTCCGCTCCTGCGCACAGCGCTCGTGCGGTTGGGCTCGGAAGAACACCTGCTGCTGGTGACGATGCACCACATCGTCTCCGACGGCTGGTCCATGGGTGTGCTCGTCCGTGAGCTGGTGGCCTTCTACGAGGCATTCCACGCGGGCCAGAGCCCATCGCTCGCCCCCCTGCCCATGCAGTACGCGGACTTCGCGGCCTGGCAGCGTCAGTGGCTCCAGGGAGAGGCCCTGGATGCGCTGCTCGGGTACTGGAAGGAGAAGCTCGCGGGTGCTCCCGCCGCGCTGGAGCTGCCCACCGACAGGCCTCGCCCTCCCGTGCAATCGCACCGGGGGGCCAAGGTGGACATGCGCATTCCCGCGAGTGTCGCCCATGCGCTCAAGGTCCTGGCGGGACGCGAGGGGGCCACGCCCTTCATGGTGCTGCTCGCGGCCTTCCAGGTGCTGCTGTCGCGCTACGCCGCGCAGGACGACGTCAGCGTGGGCACGCCCATCGCAGGCCGTACGCAGGCGGAGACGGAAGGGCTCATCGGATTCTTCATCAACACGCTGGTCCTCCGGGCGCAGGTGGATCCGCGAGCGACGTTCCGCGAACTGCTCGCGCAGGTGCGCGGCACGACGCTGACGGCCTACGAGCACCAGCACGTGCCGTTCGAGAAGCTGGTCGAAGCGCTCCAGCCCGTGCGGGACTCAAGCCGCAGCCCGCTCTTCCAGGTGATGTTCGCCCTGCAGAATACCCCCACCGAGACGCTCCAGCTCCCGGGGCTCTCGCTGCGGCCACTGCCCCTGGAGGCCCACTTCGCGAAGTTCGACCTCACGCTCTCCCTGCAGGAGGTCCAGGAGGAGCTGGTCGGCACGCTGGAGTACGCGACGGACCTGTTCGACGCGGCGACCATCCAGCGCATGGCGGGGCACTTCAGTGTGCTGCTGGAGGCCATCGCCGCGAAGCCAGAAACTCGACTGAGCAACCTGCCGCTCCTCACTGAAGCAGAGCGCCAGCAACTGCTCGTCGAATGGAATCCGCCCGCCTCGCGGGTGCCGCGTGAGTCCAGCATCCCCGCGATGGTGGAGGCGCAGGTGCGCCGCACGCCGGATGCGGTCGCCGTCATCACGCCCGAGCGTCAGCTGACGTACCGGGAGCTGGACGCGAGGGCCAATCAGCTTGCGTACCGTCTGCGTGGCCTGGGGGTCGGACCCGAAGTCCGCGTCGGCCTCTGCGTCGAACGCACTGAAGACCTTCTCATCGGTGCCCTCGGCATCCTCAAGGCCGGTGGCGCCTACGTGCCGCTGGACCCCAGCTACCCGCGTGAGCGGCTCGGCTGGCTGCTGGAGGACGCCCAGGGCCCCGCACTCGTCGCGCACTCTCATCTGCTCTCTGCGCTGCCGGAGACTGCCGCCACGCCGGTGTGCCTCGACTCGGATGTGGAGCTGGCGAAGCAGCCGACGACGGCTCCTGCGGTGGCCATCCACCCGGGCCACCTCGCCTACCTCATCTACACCTCCGGCAGTACGGGCCGCCCCAAGGGCGTCGCCATCTCCCATGGCAACGCCGTCTCCTTCCTCCACTGGGCCTTGGAGACTTTCTCTCCAGCGGAGCTGAAGGGCACCCTCGCCGCGACGAGCCTCAACTTCGACCTCTCCGTCTTCGAACTCTTCGCCCCGCTGAGCAGCGGTGGTGCGCTGGTGGTGGCGCGCAATGCCCTGCACCTGGCGGAGCTGCCCACCGCTTCGCACGTCACCCTCGTCAACACCGTGCCCTCCGCCATGGCGCAACTGCTGCGCCTCGGCGCGGTGCCGCCCTCCGTCCGCGTCGTCAACCTCGCCGGTGAAGCACTGCCGGAGACGCTCGCGAAGCAGGTCTACGCCGTCCCGACGGTGCAGAAGCTCTACAACCTCTACGGGCCTTCCGAGGACACCACCTACTCCACCGCCTCGCTCGTCGGCCGCGACGAAGTGCCTCTCATCGGTCGGCCGCTGCCTGCCACGCGTGCGTACGTGCTGGACGCTTCGCTGCAACCGGTGCCTGTCGGTGTCGCGGGCGAGTTGTACCTCGCGGGTGAAGGCCAGGCGCGTGGCTACCTGCTGCGCCCGGAACTCACCGCGGAGCGCTTCGTCCCCGAGCCCTTCGGTCCTCCGGGCGGCCGCATGTACCGCACGGGTGACCGCGTCCGTTACCGCCCCGACGGGCGCCTGGAGTACCTCGGCCGCATCGACTTCCAGGTGAAGGTGCGCGGCTTCCGCATCGAGCTGGGCGAAATCGAAGCAGCGCTCCGCCGTGCTCCGGGCCTCAAGGATGCGGTCGTCGTCGCCAAGGGCGAAGCCGCCGACAAGCGCCTCATCGCCTACGTCACCGCTCGCGAAGGCCACACGCTCGACCCCGAGGCCCTCAAGGTCCATCTCCGGCGGCAGCTGCCGGAGTACATGGTCCCCTCCGCGCTCCTCGTCCTCGACGCCCTGCCCCTCAACTCCAACGGCAAGGTGGACAGAAAGGCCCTCCCGGACCCTGGGAACCTCGCGCGCTCGTCCGACTTCATCGCGCCACGGACCGACACCGAGGAACAGTTGGCCGCGCTCTTCGCGGAAGTGCTGCGGGTGGAGCGGGTCGGTATCCGGGACGACTTCTTCGCGCTGGGCGGCCACTCCCTGTTGGCCACCCAGCTCGTCTCCCGCGTGCGAGCCGCCCTCGGCGTGGAGCTGCCGCTCCGGGGGTTCTTCGAGGCACCCACGGTGGAGGCACTCGCGACGAGGCTCCACAGCGCGCAGCGCTCCGAACATCGCCTGCCTCCGCTGCATCCCACTTCGCATGCGGACGCCCTGCCGCTGTCATTCGCGCAGCAGCGGCTCTGGTTCCTGGATCAGCTCACGCCGGGGGACGCGTCGTACAACATCCCCACGGCGCTGCGGCTGACGGGCCAGGTGGACGTGGAATCCCTGCGCCGCGCCTTCGAGGCCCTGGTCGTCCGCCACGAGTCCCTGCGCACCATCTTCCAGGAACATGAGGGCCAGGCCACGCAGCACGTCCACGCGCCGGGCTCATGGACCCTGCCGCTCATCGACGTCTCCGCCCTGCCGGAGACGCAGCGCGAAGCCGAAGCACGGCGCCTCGTCACCGAGGACGCCCGTCAACCGTTCCACCTGGAGCGCGGACCGCTCCTGCGCACGTCCCTCGTCCGGCTGGGCGAGGAGGACCACCTGCTGCTGGTGACGATGCACCACATCGTCTCCGACGGCTGGTCCATGGGCGTACTCGTGCGCGAGCTCGTGGCGTTCTACGCGGCCTTTCACGACGGCAAGGAGCCGGACCTTACGCCGCTGCCCGTGCAGTACGCGGACTTCGCGGCGTGGCAACGGAACTGGCTCCAGGGCGAGGTGCTGGACGCGCAGCTGGGCTACTGGAAGCACCAGCTCTCGGGAGCGCCCGCCGCGCTGGAGCTGCTGACGGATCATCCGCGTCCGTCCATCCAATCCCACGCGGGCGCGGCCCTCTCCGTCCAGCTTCCGCCCGAGACCTCCCAGCTCCTCCAGGCGCTGGCCCGGCGTGAGGGCGCGACGCCCTTCATGGTGCTGCTCGCGGGCTTCCAGCTCCTCCTGTCGCGCTACACCGGACAGGATGACATCAGCGTGGGCACGCCCATCGCGGGCCGCACGCAGGCGGAGACCGAAGGCCTCATCGGCTTCTTCGTCAACACCCTGGTCCTGCGCGCCCACGTCGCGCCGAAGGCGACCTTCCGCGAGTTCCTGGCCCAGGTGCGCGCCACGACGCTCGCGGCCTACGAGCACCAGCATGTGCCCTTCGAGAAGCTGGTGGAGGTCCTCCAGCCCGTGCGGGACACGAGCCGCAGCCCCCTCTTCCAGGTGATGTTCGCCCTGCAGAACGCGCCCACCGGAGACCTGCGGGTCCCCGGGCTCAGCTTCCAGCGAGTGGCCGCGGAGGCACGCTCCGCCAAGTTCGACCTCACCCTGACTTTGCAGGACTCGCCGCAAGGGTTCACCGGCTGGCTGGAGTACAGCACCGCTCTCTTCGAGCAACCCACCATGGAGCGGCTGGCGGGCCATCTGCGCACGCTGCTGGAGGCCGTGGCCGCGAAGCCCGACGAAGTCCTGTCCGAACTGCCGCTGCTCTCTCCCGAGGAACGTCAGCGCATCCTCGTGGACTGGAACGACACCACCGTCGCCAGCCCCATGGACGTCCCCGTCCACGTCCACTTCTCCCAGCAGGCCCGCCGTACGCCCGACGCGGTGGCACTGGTGCTGGGGGATGCGACGCTGACGTATGGGCAGCTCGAGGTCCGCGCCAACCAGCTCGCCCATCACCTGCGCGCGCTGGGCATCGTGCCTGGCGCACGCGTCGGTCTCGCCGTCGAGCGTTCCTTCGAGATGGTGACGGCCCTGCTCGCCATCCTCAAGGCGGGCGCGGCCTTCGTCCCCGTGGATCGCAACGCTCCCGTGGAGCGCATCGCGATGCTGCTGGAGGACGCGGAGGTTGGCGTGGTGCTCACGCATCAGCCCTTCGCCTCCAGGCTGCCAGCGTCTGGCACCCGCGTCTGGCTGGACGCTCCGTCCACGGACATCGCCACGCGGCCCACGCACGCGCCGGACGTCTTCGTGGACGGGGAAGCCCTGGCCTACGTCATGTTCACCTCGGGCTCCACCGGCCGCCCGAAGGGTGTCTGCGTGCCGCACCGGGGCATCACCCGCCTGGTGCTCGGCAGCACCTTCATGCGCTTCGGGCCGGATGAGGTCTGGCTGCAGATCGCGCCCATCGCCTTTGATGCGTCCACCCTGGAGCTCTGGGGAGCGCTGCTGCACGGCGCGAGGCTCGTCCTCGCCCCGCCCCATGCGCTCTCCCTGGAGGAGCTGGCGGAACAACTGCGGAGTCACCGTGTGAGCGCGACGTTCCTCACGACCGCGCTGTTCGAGCAGATGGCCCTGCACCAGGGCGAGGCGCTCGCGGGCGTGAGCCAGCTGCTCGCCGGCGGAGACGTGATGCCCTGGTCGCGCCTGCGCGATCACCTGCCCCGTCTCGCCGAGGGGTCGACGCTGATCCACGCCTACGGCCCGACGGAGAACACCACCTTCTCCACCACGCTGCCGCTGCACCGCGACACCCGCGTGGAAGGCCCGGTCTCCATCGGAGGCCCCATCCCGAACGCCACGGCCTATGTGTTCGATGCCCACCTCCACCCGGTGCCCGTGGGCGTCGCGGGCGAGGTGTACGTGGGAGGCCCGGGCCTCGCCTGGGGCTACCTGCACCGCCCGGAGCTGACCGCGGAGCGATTCGTCCCGCATCCGTTCGCCACCACCCCGGGCGAGCGTCTCTACCGCACGGGAGACAAGGCCCGCTGGCGGGAGGACGGCACGCTCGACTTCCTGGGTCGCGTCGACTTCCAGGTGAAGGTGCGCGGCTTCCGCATCGAGCTGGGTGAGATCGAATCCGCCCTGCGCGCCTTCCCGGGCATCAACGAAGCCATCGTCGTGGCCCGGGGCGCGGACGCGGGCAAGCGCCTCGTCGGCTACGTCACCGCGCACGAAGGCCACGCGCCGGACGTGGAGGCGCTGCGCGTTCACCTGCGGCATCGACTGCCCGAGTACATGGTGCCGGCCTCGCTCCTGGTGCTGGGAGCGCTGCCCCTCAACGCGAATGGAAAGGTGGACCGCAAGGCCCTGCCCGAACCGGGAGACGCGTCGCGCGCGGCCTCCTTCATCGCTCCGCGCACCGCCGCAGAGGAGAAGCTCGCGGCCCTCTTCGCGGAAGTCCTCCGCGTGGAGCGGGTCGGCATCCAGGACGACTTCTTCGCGCTGGGAGGCCACTCGCTCCTGGCCACGCAGCTCGTCTCGCGCGTGCGAGCCGCGTTCGGCGTCGAGTTGCCGCTGCGGGCGCTGTTCGGTGCACCCACGGTCGAAGCCCTCGCACCGCGACTGGAGGCGACGCCGTCCTCGTCGCTGCGTGCTCCGCCGCTGCGGCCCGTGTCCCGCGAAGGGGACCTGCCGCTCTCCTTCGCCCAGCAGCGACTCTGGCTGTTGGATCAGCTCCAGCCGGGGGATGCGTCGTACAACATCCCCACCGCCCTGCGGCTGACGGGCCGGGTGGACATCCATGCGTTGCGAGGCGCCTTCGAGGCGTTGATGGCCCGCCACGAATCCCTGCGCACCACGCTCGCCGCGGCCCACGAGGCGCCATCACAGCGCGTCCTGGCCTCCGCGGCGTGGGAGCTGCCCGTCGTCGACCTGAGCACGCTGCCTCAGGCACAGCGCGAGGAAGAAGCCCTGCGCCGGGTGACCGAGGAGGCTCGCCGTCCGTTCCAACTCGCAACGGGACCGCTGCTGCGCGGACTGCTGGTGCGTCTGGGGGCGGAGGAGCACCTGCTGCTGGTGACGATGCACCACATCGTCTCCGACGGTTGGTCCATGGGCATCCTCGTGCGCGAGGTGGCGGCCATCTACGAAACCCTGAGCACGGGCGGTACGCCGATGCTCGCGCCGCTGCCGGTGCAGTACGCGGACTTCGCGGCGTGGCAGCGGGAGTGGCTCCAGGGAGAGGTACTGGATGCGCAGCTGGCCTGGTGGAAGCAGCAGCTCTCCGGTGCTCCGGCGGCCTTGGAGCTGCCGACGGACCGCCCGCGTCCACCCGTGCAGTCGCACCGCGGAGCCACGGTGGAGGTGAGGATTCCTGGCCCCCTCGTGGACGCCCTGAAGACCCTGGCCCAGCGCGAAGGCGCCACCCCGTTCATGGTGCTGCTCGCGGCGTTCCAGGTGCTGCTGTCGCGCTACTCCGCGCAGGACGACATCAGCGTGGGCTCCCCCATCGCGGGCCGCACGCAGGCGGAGACCGAAGGCCTCATCGGCTTCTTCGTCAACACGCTGGTCCTCCGGGCACAGATGGATCCGCGCGCGACCTTCCGGGAGCTGCTGGCCCAGGTGCGCGGCACGACGCTCGCGGCCTATGAGCATCAGCACCTGCCGTTCGAGAAGCTCGTTGAAGCCCTGCAACCCACCCGCGACCTGAGCCGCAATCCGTTGTTCCAGGCGATGTTCGTCCTGCAGAACATGCCAGCGGAGGCGCTGCGCCTGCCGGGGTTGTCCCTGCAGACACTTCCGCTGGAGACCCGCTTCGCGAAGTTCGATCTCTCCCTGGGATTGCGGGAAGCCCCCACGGGCCTGATGGGCACGCTGGAGTACGCGACGGACCTGTTCGACGGTGCGACCATCCAGCGCATGGCGGGACACTTCAGCGTGCTGCTGGAGGCCATCGCCGCGAAGCCCGAGACGAGACTGGGTGAGCTGCCGCTGCTGACGCAGGCAGAGCGCCAGCAGTTGCTCGTCGAGTGGAATCCGAAGTCGTCACACGCGATTCGCGAGCCCAGCATCCCCGCGATGGTGGAGGCCCAGGTGCGCCGCACGCCGGATGCGGTCGCCGTCATCACGCCCGAGCGTCAGCTGACGTACCGGGAGCTGGACGCGAAGGCCAATCAGCTTGCGCACCGTCTGCGCGGCCTGGGAGTCGGGCCCGAAGTCCGCGTCGGCCTCTGCGTCGAACGCACTGAAGACCTTCTCATCGGTGCCCTCGGCATCCTCAAGGCCGGTGGCGCCTACGTGCCGCTGGACCCCAGCTACCCGCGTGAGCGCCTGGGCTGGCTGCTGGAGGACGCCCAGGGCCCCGCACTCGTCTCGCATTCGCATCTGCTCTCAGCACTTCCTGAAACCAGCGCGATGCCCGTCTGCCTCGACTCGGATGTGGAGCTGGCGAAGCAGCCGACGACGGCTCCTGAAGTGGACATCCACCCGGGCCACCTCGCCTACCTCATCTACACCTCCGGTAGCACGGGCCGCCCCAAGGGTGTCGCCATCTCTCATGGCAACGCCGTCTCCTTCCTCCACTGGGCCTTGGAGACTTTCTCCCCGGAGGAACTGAAGGGCACCCTCGCCGCGACGAGCCTCAACTTCGACCTCTCCGTCTTCGAGCTCTTCGCGCCCCTCTCCAGTGGCGGTGCGGTGGTGGTGGCACGCAATGCGCTTCACCTGGCGGAGCTGCCCACCGCTTTGCACGTCACCCTCGTCAACACCGTGCCCTCCGCCATGGCGCAACTCCTACGCCTCGGCGCGGTGCCGCCCTCCGTCCGCGTCGTCAACCTCGCCGGTGAAGCCCTGCCGGAGACGCTCGCGAAGCAGGTCTACGCCGTCCCGACGGTGCAGAAGCTCTACAACCTCTACGGGCCTTCCGAAGACACCACCTACTCCACCGCCTCTCTCGTGGGCCGCGACGAAGTGCCTCTCATCGGTCGGCCGTTGCCCGCCACGCGGGCGTACGTGCTGGACGCTTCGCTGCAACCGGTGCCTGTCGGTGTCGCGGGCGAGTTGTATCTCGCGGGTGAGGGCCAGGCGCGTGGCTACCTGCTGCGCCCGGAACTCACCGCGGAGCGCTTCGTCCCCGAGCCCTTCGGTCCTCCGGGCGGCCGCATGTACCGCACGGGTGACCGCGTCCGTTACCGCCCCGACGGGCGCCTGGAGTACCTCGGTCGCATCGACTTCCAGGTGAAGGTGCGCGGCTTCCGCATCGAGCTGGGCGAAATCGAAGCAGCGCTCCGCCGTGCTCCGGGCCTCAAGGATGCGGTCGTCGTCGCCAAGGGCGAAGCCGCCGACAAGCGCCTCGTCGCCTACGTCACGCCCAAGGCGGAGGCTTCGCTGGAGGTGGAAGCCCTCAAGGCCCACCTGCGCCAGGGACTCCCTGAGTACATGGTGCCCGGCACCTTCGTGGTGCTGGAAGCCCTGCCCCTCAACTCCAACGGCAAGGTGGACCGCAAGGCCCTCCCGGAGCCCGAGGCGCCTCAGTCCGGCAGTACCTACGAAGCGCCTCGCACGGAAACCGAAGCGAAGCTGGCCTCCATCTGGGCGGAAGTCCTCCGCTTGCCCCAGGTGGGCGTGAAGGACTCCTTCTTCGAGCTGGGTGGACACTCCCTCCTGGCCACCCAGGTGGTGTCGCGCGTGCGCGCGGAACTGGGCGTGGAACTCCCCCTGCGCGCCCTCTTCGAATCCCCCACCGTGGAGGCACTGGCCGGACGGCTGCACGGAAGCGCAAGCACCCATGCGCCGAACCTCACCCGCGTCTCGCATGACGGCCCGGTGCCCCTGTCCTTCACACAGCAGCGGCTGTGGCTCTTGGATCAGCTCCAGCCCGGAGATGCCTCCTACAACATTCCCACCGCGCTCCAGCTCACCGGACACCTGGACATGGAGGCCCTGCGTCGCGCGTTCGAGGCACTGGTCGCCCGCCACGAATCCCTGCGCACGACCTTCCACGAGCATCAGGGTCAACCCATGCAGCGGATCCAGGCTCCCGCGGGATGGTCGCTGCCGCTCATGGACCTCGCATCCCTGCCCGAGGTCCGGCGCGAGGAGGAGGCCCGAAAGCTGGCCAACGACGAAGCCCGGCGTCCCTTCGGCCTGTCCACGGGCCCGCTGCTGCGCAGCACGCTGATCCGGCTGGGCGAGGACTCGCACCTGTTGCTGGTGACGATGCACCACATCGTCTCCGACGGCTGGTCCATGGGCGTGCTCGTGCGCGAACTGGTGGCGCTCTACGCGGCCTTCAGTACCGGTCAGACTCCGAAGCTCGCCCCGCTGCCGGTGCAGTACACGGACTTCGCGGCATGGCAACGAGACTGGCTCCAGGGCGAGACGCTGGACGCGCAACTGGACTACTGGAAACAGCAGCTCGCGGGGGCGCCCGCCGCGCTGGAGTTGCCGACGGACCGCCCGCGTCCGCCCGTGCAGTCGCACCGCGGATCCACGGTGGAGGTGCGCATCGCCTCGGACATCGCGCACGCGCTCAAGGCGCTGGCGGGACGCGAGGGGGCCACGCCCTTCATGGTGCTGCTCGCGGCCTTCCAGGTGCTGCTGTCGCGCTACTCCGCGCAGGATGACGTGAGCGTGGGCTCCCCCATCGCGGGCCGCACCCAGGCGGAGACCGAAGGCCTCATCGGCTTCTTCGTCAACACGCTGGTCCTCCGGACACAGATGGATCCGCGCGCGACCTTCCGGGAGCTGCTGGCCCAGGTACGCGGTACGACCTTCGCGGCGTACGAGCATCAGCACCTGCCATTCGAGAAGCTCGTCGAAGCCATACAGCCCACGCGAGACCTGAGCCGCAGCCCACTCTTCCAGGCGATGTTCGTCCTGCAGAACACGCCGACGGAGACGCTTCGTCTGCCGGGGCTGTCGTTCCAGGCCCTGCCGCTGGAGAGCCACTTCGCCAAGTTCGATCTGTCACTGGCCCTGCAGGAGGTTCAATCGGGCCTGGTCGGCACGCTGGAGTACGCGACGGACCTGTTCGACGGTGCGACCATCCAGCGCATGGCGGGGCACTTCAGCGTGCTGCTGGAGGCCATCGCCGCGAAGCCCGAGACGAGACTGGGTGAGCTGCCGCTGCTGACGCAGGCAGAGCGCCAGCAGTTGCTCGTCGAGTGGAATCCGAAGTCGTCACACGCGATTCGCGAGCCCAGCATCCCCGCGATGGTGGAGGCCCAGGTGCGCCGCACGCCGGACGCGGTCGCCGTCATCACGCCCGAGCGTCAGTTGACGTACCGGGAGCTGGACGCGAAGGCCAATCAGCTCGCTCACCGTCTGCGTGGCCTGGGAGTCGGGCCCGAAGTCCGCGTCGGCCTCTGCGTCGAACGCACCGAGGACCTCCTCGTCGGCGCTCTCGGCATCCTCAAGGCCGGTGGTGCCTACGTGCCGCTGGACCCCAGCTACCCGCGTGAGCGGCTCGGCTGGCTGCTGGAGGACGCCCAGGGCCCCGCACTCGTCGCGCACTCGCATCTGCTCTCTGCGCTGCCGGAGACTGCCGCCACGCCGGTGTGCCTCGACTCGGATGTGGAGTTGGCGAAGCAGCCGACGACGACTCCTGCGGTAGACATCCACCCGGGCCACCTCGCCTACCTCATCTACACCTCCGGCAGTACGGGCCGCCCCAAGGGCGTCGCCATCTCCCATGGCAACGCCGTCTCCTTCCTCCACTGGGCCCTGGAGACTTTCTCCCCGGAGGAGCTGAAGGGCACCCTCGCCGCGACGAGCCTCAACTTCGACCTCTCCGTCTTTGAACTCTTCGCCCCGCTGAGCAGCGGTGGTGCGGTGGTGGTGGCGCGCAATGCCCTGCACCTGGCGGAGCTGCCCACCGCTTCGCACGTCACCCTCATCAACACCGTGCCCTCCGCCATGGCGCAACTGCTGCGCCTCGGTGCGGCCCCTTCGAGTGTGCGCGTCGTCAACCTCGCCGGTGAAGCCCTGCCGGAGACGCTCGCGAAGCAGGTCTACGCCGTCCCCACCATCGAGAAGCTCTACAACCTCTACGGGCCTTCCGAAGACACCACCTACTCCACCGCCTCGCTCGTGAGCCGTGACGAAGTGCCTCTCATCGGTCGGCCGTTGCCCGCCACGCGGGCGTACGTGCTGGACGCTTCGCTGCAACCGGTGCCTGTCGGTGTGGCCGGTGAGCTGTACCTCGCGGGTGAAGGCCAGGCGCGTGGCTACCTGCTGCGCCCGGACCTCACCGCGGAGCGCTTCGTCCCCGAGCCCTTCGGTCCTCCGGGCGGCCGCATGTACCGCACGGGTGACCGCGTCCGTTACCGCCCCGACGGGCGCCTGGAGTACCTCGGCCGCATCGACTTCCAGGTGAAGGTGCGCGGCTTCCGCATCGAGCTGGGTGAAATCGAAGCAGCGCTCCGTCGCGCTCCGGGCCTCAAGGACGCAGTCGTCGTCGCCAAGGGCGAGGCCGCCGACAAGCGCCTCGTCGCCTACGTCACTGCTCGCGAAGGCCACACGCTCGACCCCGAGGCCCTCAAGGTCCATCTCCGGCGGCAGCTGCCGGAGTACATGGTCCCCTCCGCGCTCCTCGTCCTCGACGCCCTGCCCCTCAACTCCAACGGCAAGGTGGACAGAAAGGCCCTGCCCGAGCCCAACGCCCACGCCACTGAGGCCCGGGACTTCGTCGCTCCCCGCGATGCGCTCGAAATGCAGCTCGCCCGCATCTGGGAGGACGTCCTTGGCGTCCTCGCCGTCGGCGTCCGCTCCAGCTTCTTCGAGCTGGGTGGCCACTCCCTGCTCGCCGTTCGCATGGTCGCCTCCATCCGCGAGCAGCTCGGCCTCAGTCTTCCCCTCTCCGTCCTCTTCCAGCAGCCCACCATCGAGCAGCTCGCCCAGGTGCTGCGCGACGACTCCCAGGCCTGGACGCCCCTCGTCCCGCTGGAGCGTGGTGAGCCTGGAAACCGGCCCCTCTTCCTCGTCCACCCCGGTGGCGGCAACGTCCTCGCCTACTCGGAGCTGGCGCGCCGCCTGGGCCCCTCCCTCCCCGTCTACGGCCTCCAGTCCCGCGGCCTCGACGGACGACCCGTCGTCGAGTCCATTGAGGAGATGGCCTCCCTCTACCTCGAAGCCGTGCGCACCGTGCGGCCTCACGGCCCCTACCAACTGGGGGGCTGGTCCCTCGGAGGTGTCATCGCCTACGAGATGGCTCGCCGCCTGCGCGAGGCTGGCGAAGCCGTCGACGTCCTCGCCCTCATCGACGCCCACGTGCCCGGCCTCACACAGACCTCCGAAACGGAGCCGCCCTTCTCATCCGCGGCCCGGGTGAGGATCGCCTTCGCCCAGACCACCGCCACCGCCTTCGGCCAGGAGCTCTCCGTTTCGGCCGAAGCGCTGGCCCAGGGCGATGACGATGCGATGCTGGACCATCTGCTCCAGGAAGGACTCCGGGCGCACATCCTCGATGCGCACTCCGGCGCCGCCCAACTGCGCGCCCTCTTCCGAGTCTTCCAGGCCAACCTCCTCGCGCAGGAGAAGTACGTGCCCCGGCCCTACGACGGCACCGCCCTGCTGCTGAGCGCCAGCGAGGCTCCGGCCGGGCTTCCGAGTCACCGCGGATGGGAACCCCTGGTCCGAGGCGGTCTGGAGGTGCACGTCGTCTCGGGCAGGCACCATGAGCTGCTGCAGGACCCGCAGCTCGGTCCCATCGTGGAGAGGCTGCGGCTGATCCTCGCCCGTGAGCCAGGCAGCGAGCCGAGCCTCCCTACAGGAAGCTGAATCCCGTCCTTCTTGTCCCCGGACATGCGGGCGCGGGGATTCCTCGCCAGGAAGCCCCGCGCACCGCACCAATCACCCACCGGGTTTCCTGGTAGTCCCAACTCGCCAGGGTCTCACATGAGATCCGGCTTTTTGGGTCGTGCGGGCACTCCAACGTCAGAGCCCCCTCCTATGGTGAGGGCTGTAAACGCGGGGATTTATTCATCCCCGGGTTGCGCTCCAGGAGCGTCGAGCCGCCCTCATGACACGTCTTGTCGTTAGCGAATAATGTAACCACCGCGAATATGCCCACCGCCGCGCTTCCCCCGTGAGAGCGGCCCAGATCGGCAATTCAGTATCACCAGCAGTCCGAGTTCTCACGAGCCCCTCCGACCCGGGTGGTGCTCGTGCGCAATGGCATCCCCGAGTGCGGAGTACACGAGATGAGCCAGGAGCTGTCGAAGCGGATCGCGAACCTCTCACCGGAGAAGCGCGCCGAGTTGCTCAAGAAGATGGCCGCGCAGAAGGCCACCGCCGGCACTTCCGCCCAGGGCCTCATCCCGGTGCAGGACCGCTCGCGTCCCCTGCCCCTCGCCTTCGCCCAGCAGCGCCTCTGGTTCATTGACCAGCTTCAGCCCGGCACCTCGCTCTACAACGTGCCCATGGCCGTGCGCCTGGAAGGCCCGCTCGACGTGGCCCTCCTGGAGCGCGCGCTGCGCGAAGTGGTGCGCCGTCACGAGGTGCTGCGCACCACCTTCCGCGAAGATGCTTCCGGGCCCGTGCAGGTGGTGTCCCCGGAGCCGGTGCTCACCCTGGAGCGCAAGGACGTCTCGGGCTCGCCTCCGGAAGAAGCGTGGCGTCTGGCACGTGAGGCCGCCGCTCAGCCCTTCGACCTCGCGAAGGGGCCGCTGCTGCGCGCGCAACTGCTGACGTCCTCGCCGACGGAGCACCTGCTCGTCGTGGTGGTGCACCACATCGTCTCCGACGGTTGGTCCATGACGCTGCTGGTGCGCGAGGTGGCGCTCGCCTACGGCGCTCTCGCTCGGGGCCAGGCCGTGCCCCTGCCTCCGCTGGCCGTGCAGTACGCGGACTTCGCCGTCTGGCAGCGCGAGTGGCTGCAGGGGCCCCGGCTGGAGAAGCAACTTGATTACTGGAAGCGCCAGCTGGCCGGCGTGCCCTCCGCCCTGGAGTTGCCCACGGACTTCCCTCGCCCCGCCACGCGCGACGGGCGAGGCGCACGCCATGACGTGCTGCTGCCTCGCGAGTTGACGGACTCACTGAAGGCACTCGCCCAGCAGGAGGGCGCATCCCTCTACATGGCGCTGCTGACGGGCTGGCAGGTGCTGATGGCCCGCTACTCCGGCCAGGACGACGTCACCGTCGGCTCCCCCATGGCGGGCCGCACTCGCGGCGAGGTGGAGGGCCTCATCGGCCTCTTCGTCAACGCCCAGGTGCTTCGCACTCGCGTCACGGGCAGCTCCTCCTTCCGCACCCTGCTGCGGCAGGTGCGCGAGACGGTGCTCGCCGCCCAGGAGCACCAGGAGCTCCCCATCGAGCGCCTCGTGGAGGAGTTGAAGCCCGAGCGCATTCCGGGCCGCACTCCCTTCTTCCAGGTGATGCTCACCTACCAGGCCTCCTTCCGCGCCTCCTCCTCCATCGAGGGCGTCAAGATGGAGGCACTCGAGCTCGACACCTTCGCCGCCAAGTTCGACCTCACACTCCAGGTGCTCGAGTCCGACGCCGGCCTCAAGGGCTACCTCGAGTACACGACCGACATCTTCACCCCCTCCACCGCCGCTCGCATGGCCGAGCACCTCCGCGTGCTTCTGGAAGAAGCAGTCATGCAGCCTGACGCGCAGGTCTCGTCGCTGCAGTTGCTCGCGGGAGAGGAACGCGAGCAGGTGCTGGTGGAGTGGAACGCCACGCGGGCGCCGTTCCCCGAGGCGTGCATGCACTCGCTCTTCGAGGCGCAGGTGCACCGCGCTCCCGACACCGTGGCGGCTGTCTTCGAGGGGACGCAGTTGACGTACGCGCAGCTGGACGCGCGCGCCAATCAGCTCGCCCATGCCCTGCGCCGTCGCGGCGTGGGCCCGGAGGTCCGCGTCGCACTCAGTGTCGAGCGCTCCCTCGATATCGTCATCGGCCTCCTTGGCATCCTCAAGGCCGGTGGTGCCTGGGTGCCCGTGGATCCGCTCCTGCCCCGGGAGCGCCTGGCCTTCATGCTGGAGGACAGCGCCGCGCAGGTGCTCGTTACCCAGCAGGCACTGGTGGACCGGTTCCCGGAGGCACTGCATACCCGTGCCCTCTGCCTTGATACGGAGCGCGACGCTCTCGCTGCTGAGCAGGCAGATGCACCCGTGACGGGCGTGACGCCGGCGAACCTGGCGTACCTGCTCTACACGTCGGGCAGCACGGGGACGCCCAAGGGTACGGCGGTGCAGCACCGCAGCGTCGCCAACCTCGTCACCCACGAGGCGGTGGCGTACGGCATCGGCCCGGGCAGCCGCGTGCTTCAGTTCGCCAGCCTCAGCTTCGACCTCTCGGTGGAGGAGATTTTCACCACGCTCTGCAACGGCGCCACGCTGGTGCTCGCGCCGCTGGAGAAGTTGATGCCGGGCGCCCCGCTGCCCGTGCTGCTGCGGGAGCAGGAGTTGAGTGTCGTCAGCCTCACGCCGGCCGCGCTGGCTGCGACGTCCCCTGAAGGACTGCCCAAGGTGCGCACCGTCATCTCTGGCGGTGAGGCCCTGCCCGCGGACGTCGTCGCTCGCTGGGCGCCGGGGCGCCGCCTGCTCAACACCTACGGCCCTACTGAGGCCACCGTCATCGCCACCTTCGGCGAGGTGGTGGCGGATGGGAACGTGCCGTCCATCGGCAAGCCACTGGCGAACGTGCGCGCCTACGTCCTCGACCCGCACGGGCAGCCCGTGCCCGTCGGCGTGCGTGGTGAGTTGCACATTGGCGGCGTGGGCGTGGCGCGTGGGTATGCGGGACGGCCGGGCCTCACTGCCGAGCGCTTCATTCCGGACCCTTTCTCCTCTACTCCGGGCGAGCGCCTCTACCGCACGGGCGACGTGGTGCGCTGGCGCGCGGATGGCCAGCTGGACTTCGTCGGCCGCATCGACGCCCAGGTGAAGGTGCGCGGCTTCCGCATCGAGCTGGGCGAAGTCGAGAACGCCCTGCGCTCCGCCCCTGCCGTGAAGGACGCCGTCGTCATCGCCCGTGAGGACTCCCCGGGCGACAAGCGCCTCGTCGCCTACGTCGTCGGGGACGCCCTCGACGTCACGGCCCTGCGCTCCCACCTCAAGCAGCACCTGCCCGAGTACATGGTGCCCGCCGCCTTCGTCTCCCTGGAGACGCTGCCTCTGACGGCCAACGGCAAGGTGGACCGCAAGGCCCTTCCTGCTTCGGACGCGAGCATGCTTCGCGCCTCGAATGCTTACGAGGCTCCCTCGACTCCGCTGGAGGAGAAGCTCGCGGCCCTCTGGAGCGAAGTGCTTCGCGTGCCCACCGTGGGCCGCACCGACAACTTCTTCGAGCTGGGAGGCCACTCCCTGCTGGCCACGCAGTTGGTGGCCCGCGTGCGCGCCGCGCTCGACGTGGAACTGCCCCTCCGCGCCCTCTTCGAGGCCCCCACCATCGCGAGCCTCGCTGAACGCCTCCAGCGCGCCGCGACCGGCTCGCGTCTGCCATCCCTGACGCGCACCTGCACCGAAGGCCCCCTGCCGCTCTCGTTCGCGCAGCAGCGCCTCTGGTTCCTCGATCAGCTGACTCCAGACGACGCCTCGTACAACCTCCCCGTCGCGCTGCGCCTCATCGGGCGCCTGAACGTGGAGGCCCTTCGTCGCGCCTTCGAGGCACTCGTGGCCCGCCACGAAGCGCTGCGCACCACCTTCTTCGAGGAGGAGGGCCAGCCCTTCCAGCGCATCCATGCTCCGGCCGCCTGGGCGCTCCCCGTGGAAGACCTCTCTTCGCTTGACGAGTCCGCGCGCGAAGCGGAGACGCTGCGCCTTGCCACCCGTGAGGCCCGGCAGCCCTTCCATCTGGTCCAGGGGCCCCTGCTGCGCACTGCCCTCCTCAAGCTTTCGGAAGAGTCCCACGTCCTCCTCGCGACGATGCACCACATCGTCTCCGACGGCTGGTCCATGGGCGTCCTCATCCGCGAGCTGGCGAGCCTCTATGCGTCCTTCAATGCGGGACAGGCGCCATCGCTCGCACCACTGCCGGTGCGGTACGCGGACTTCGCGCTCTGGCAGCGTCAGTGGCTCCAGGGCGAGACGCTGGAGTCCCAGCTCGGCTACTGGAAGCAGCAGCTGTCCGGTGCGCCCGCCGCCCTGGAGCTGCCCACGGACCGGCCGCGTCCTCCCGTGCAGTCCCGCCGCGGGGCCACCCTGCCCGTCCACTTCCCTTCGGAGCTGACGGACTCGCTTCGCAGCCTCGCTCAGCGCGAGGGCGCCACGCCCTTCATGCTGCTGCTCTCCGCCTTCCAACTCCTCCTCTCCCGCTACTCCGGCCAGGACGACATCAGCGTCGGCTCCCCCATCGCCGGCCGCACCCACTCCGAGGCCGAAGGCCTCATCGGCTTCTTCGTCAACACCCTCGTCCTGCGCGCCCACGTGCGCCCCGAGGACTCCTTCCGTCAGCTGCTCTCCCAGGTGAAGGCCACCACTCTGGCCGCCTACGAGCACCAGCACGTCCCCTTCGAGAAGCTCGTCGAAGTCCTCCAGCCCTCGCGTGACTTGAGCCGCAGCCCTCTCTTCCAAGTCATGCTCGTCCTGCAGAATGCCCCCGCCGAGGCCCTGCGCGTGCCCGGCTTGGCCTTCCAGCCTCTTCCCCTCGAGGGCAACTCCTCCCGCTTCGATTTGGCACTCACCCTCTTCGAAGTCCCCCACGGCCTCTCCGGCTTCCTCGAGTACAGCTCCGACCTCTTCGACGCCTCCTCCGTCCAGCGCCTCATGGCGCACTTCCGCGTCCTCCTCTCCTCCCTCGCCGCGACACCCGACGCCCGTGTCTCCTCGCTGGAGATTTTGAGCGCCGAGGAGCGACGCCAGCTGCTCGTCGAGTGGAATCAGACGGACGTCGCCTTCCCTCGCGACACCTGCATCCACCACGTCGTCGCGGAGCAGGCCCGTCGCGCTCCTGACGCCCTCGCCGTGCGCATGGGTGAGCGCAGCGTCTCCTACGCTCACCTCGACGCCTGGGCGCATGCGCTTGCTGTCCAGTTGCATGCAGCTGGCGTCACTCGCGGCGGCCGCGTCGCCGTCCTCGCCGAGCGCTCGCCCGAGTTGGTGGCCGGCCTGCTGGCCGTCCTCAAGGTGGGCGCCGCCTACGTCCCCGTCTCTCCCGGCGTCCCGCCGGAGCGCCTCTCCTTCATGCTGGAGGACTCCGCTGCTTCCGTCCTCCTCACCCAGCAGCACCTGCGCGACTCGCTGCCCTCTCTCTCGACGCGCGTCATCTCTCTGGAAGGAGAGTCCGTCGCATCTCATTCACTCCCGGTGGCCTCCGTGGGCCCGGAGGATTTGGCCTACGTCATCTACACCTCCGGCAGCACCGGCCGTCCCAAGGGCGTCGCCGTCCACCACCGCGCGTTGATGAATCTCGTCTCCTGGCACCAGCGCACCTATTCGCTCTCGCCCCAGGACTCCACTGCCCTCACCGCCGGCGTCGCCTTCGACGCCTCCACCTGGGAGGTGTGGCCCTCGCTCGCCTCCGGCGCCTGCCTCGTCATTCCTCCCGACGCCGTGCGTGCGGAGCCCTCTCAACTGCTGCGGTGGCTGGCCCGCGAAGCCATCACCACCTGCTTCATGCCGACACCCCTGGCCGAGGCCGTCCTGCGCGAAGCGTGGCCTCGCCCCATCGCCCTGCGCGCCCTGCTGACGGGCGGGGACGCCCTCCACCACGGCCCTCCTCCCTCCGTGCCCGCCTCCCTCTTCAACCACTACGGGCCCACCGAAAGCACCGTCGTCGCCACCTTCTCCCCCGTCTCGCACGACGACGGCACCCGGCCTCCCATCGGCCGCCCCATCGACAACACCCGCACCTACGTCCTCGACTCGCACCTCCAGCCCGTGCCCGTGGGTGTCCCCGGTGAGCTCTTCCTCGCCAGTGAGGGCCTCGCCTGGGGCTACCTCGGCCAGCCCGCACTGAGTGCCGAGCGCTTCATCCCCAATCCCTTCTCCTCCACCCCGGGCGCTCGCCTCTACCGCACCGGCGACGTCGTGCGCTGGCGCGCCGACGGCCAGCTGGACTACCTCCAGCGCCTCGACTTCCAGGTGAAGGTGCGCGGCTTCCGCATCGAGCTGGGCGAAATCGAAGCCTCGCTGCTTTCCCACGCCTCCGTGCACGAGGCCGTCGTCCTCGCTCGTGAGGACGTCCCAGGGGACAAGCGCCTCGTCGCCTACGTCGTGCCCTCACAGGGCCAGCAGTTGGACACCCACTCACTGCGCGCATTCCTCAAGGAACGGCTGCCCGAGTACATGGTGCCCGCGGCCTTCGTCCTCCTGGACGCGCTCCCCCTCAATGCCAACGGCAAGGTGGACCGCAAGGCCCTTCCCATCCCGGATGTCTCTCCCCTCGCGGACTTCGTCGCGCCTCGGAATGCCGCTGAAGAGAAGCTCGCGGACATCTTCGGCCATGTCCTTCGCCGGGAGCGCGTCAGCATCCACGACGACTTCTTCTCGCTCGGCGGCCACTCCCTGCTGGCCACCCAGCTCGTCTCCCGCATCCGCGCTGCTTTCGATGCGGAATTGCCCCTTCGTGCCCTCTTCGAGGCCCCCACCGTCGCTGCCCTCGCCGAGCGCCTGAGCACCGCCACCACGGGCTCCCGCCTCCCACCGCTTCCCGCCGCCACCCACGAAGGCCCGCCGCCCCTCTCCTTCGCCCAGCAGCGACTGTGGCTGCTGGATCAGCTCCAGCCGGGCAGCGCCGCTTACAACATCCCCGCCGCCCTCCGCCTGAAGGGCCACGTGGACGTCGAGTCCCTGCGCCGTGCCTTCGAGAATTTGGTTGCCCGGCATGAGACGCTGCGCACCACCTTCTTCCAGCACCAGGGCCAGCCCGCGCAGCGCATCCATCTGCACACGACGTGGACGCTGCCCGTGCTCGACGTGTCCCCCCTGCCGGAGTCCCAGCGGGAAGGTGAGGCTCGCCGGCTCGCGAACCAGGAGGCCCGTCAGCCGTTCGACCTGGAGGCCGGTCCCCTTCTGCGTACGTCGCTGGTGCGCCTGGGCGCCGAAGAGCACCTGCTCCTCGTGACGATGCACCACATCGTGTCCGACGGCTGGTCCATGAGCGTCCTCGTGCGTGAACTCACCGCGCTATACGCGGCGTTCCACGCGGGTCAGTTGCCCACGCTCGCGCCGCTGCCGGTGCAGTACGCGGACTTCGCGGTCTGGCAGCGGGCATGGCTCCAGGGCGAGACGCTGGAGACGCAGCTCGGCTACTGGAAGGAGAAGCTCGCCGGTGCGCCTGCCGCGCTGGATCTGCCCACGGACCGTCCGCGCCCTCCCGTGCAGTCGCATCGGGGCGCCACGCTGGACGTGCGTGTTCCCCCCCGCCTCACGGAGGCCCTCAAGGCCCTGGCCCAGAAGGAAGGCGCCACGCCCTTCATGTTGTTGCTCGCGGCCTGGCAGGTGCTCCTGTCCCGCTACTCCGGTCAGGACGACATCAGCGTGGGGACGCCCATCGCGGGTCGCACGCAGGCAGAGACCGAAGGACTCATCGGCTTCTTCGTCAACACGCTGGTGCTGCGCGCCCACGTCCAGCCGCGGTCGACCTTCCGCGAGTTCCTGGCCCAGGTGCGAGGCACGACCCTCGCGGCCTACGAGCACCAGCACGTGCCGTTCGAAAAGCTGGTGGAGACCCTCCAGCCCGTGCGCGACCTGAGCCGCAGCGCGCTCTTCCAGGCGATGTTCTCCCTGCAGAACACGCCCATGGAAGCCTTGCGCGTGCCAGGACTGTCGTTCGAGCAGCTTCCGCTCGAAGCGAACTCCGCGAAGTTCGACATGACGCTGACGCTGCAGGACTCGCCCCAGGGCTTCGTGGGCGTCCTGGAGTACAGCAGCGATCTCTTCGACGCGTCGACCGTGCAGCGCATGGTGGGCCACCTGGGCGTGCTGCTGGAGGCCATCGCCGCGCAGCCGGACTCGACGCTCGCGAGCCTGCCCCTGCTCACCCCGCCGGAGCGCCAGCAGCTCCTCGTTGACTGGAACGGCCCCCGCGCGGAGTTCCCTCGCGACCTCTGCGTCCATGACGCCTTCGCCGCCCAGGCCCTTCGGACTCCCGACGCCCTGGCCGTCCTCTGCCGGGAGGAGCAGCTCACCTTCCGGGAGTTGGACGCCCGCGCCAATCAGCTCGCCCACCGGTTGGTGCAGCTGGGCGTCGGCCCCGACGTGCGCGCCGTGCTGTGCGTGGAGCGCTCCGTGGAGGCCCTCGTCGGCATCCTCGGCATCCTCAAGGCCGGTGGCGCCTACGTCCCCATCGACCCCAGCTACCCGCGCGAGTGGCTCGCCCACGTCCTCGCCGACACGGGCGCCCCCGTGGTGCTCACCCAGCAGCGCCTGCGCGACTCCCTGCCTCCCCACTCCGCGCACACCCTCTGCCTGGACTCCGACGCGGACTCGCTTTCCGTTGAGCCCTCCCATGCGCCCGTGACATCCGTCACGCCCGAGCACCTCGCCTACATCATCTACACCTCCGGCAGCACCGGCCGTCCCAAGGGCGTGATGATTCAGCACCGCTCCGTGCTGAACCTGCGCACCGCCCTCGCCTCCACCGTCCACGCGGAGGCCCAGCCCGCGGAGCGCGTCAGCGTCAACGCACCCCTCTCCTTCGACGCCTCCGTCAAGCAGCTCATCCAGGTGCTCGACGGCCATCCCCTCTGCATCGTCCCCGACGAAGCCCGCGCGGACGTCGGTGAGCTGGTGAAGCGCATCGCCCAGGACTCGCTCGACGTCCTCGACTGCTCTCCCGCGCACCTGCGTCTGCTGGTGGATGAGGGCCTGCTGGAGCGCACCGCCATCCCCCGCCGCGTCCTCGTCGGAGGGGAAGCGGTTGACCCCGCCACCTGGCGCACCCTCGCCCAGGCTCCTCGTCCCCGCGTCTTCAACGTCTACGGCCCCACCGAGTGCACCGTCGACGCCACCGCCTGCGCCTTCGCGGACTCCCCCAGCCCCACCATCGGCAAGCCCCTGCCCAACGTCCGCGTCTACGTGCTGGACAAGACGCTGCGCCCGGTGCCCGTCGGTGTCGCCGGCGAGCTCTTCATCGGCGGCGAGGGCGTGGCCCGTGGCTACCTCAACCGCCCCGAGTTGACGGCGGACCGCTTCATCCCCGATGCCTTCGCCTCCACCCCGGGCGCCCGCCTTTACCGCACGGGCGACGTGGTGCGCTGGCGCGCGGACGGGATGCTCGACTACCTGGGCCGCGCCGACTTCCAGGTGAAGGTCCGTGGCTTCCGCATCGAGCTGGGCGAAATCGAAGCCACCCTCCTCAAGCATCCCCAGGTGCACGCCACCGTGGTGCTGGCGCGCGAGGACGTGCCTGGCGACAAGCGGCTCGTCGCCTACGTGGTGCCTCCGGAAGGCACGTCTCCCGCCCCTACGCCTGAGTCCCTCCGGGATTGGCTCAAGCAGTTCCTGCCCGAGCACATGCGCCCCTCCGCGCTCCTCGTGCTGGAGGCGCTGCCGCTCAACACCAACGGCAAGGTGGACCGCAAGGCCCTGCCCGCGCCGCAGGGCACCGCGCTCGCATCCACCTTCGTCGCGCCGCGCAGCGCCACCGAGGAGCAGCTCGCGGCCCTCTTCACGCAGGTGCTGCGGGTGGAGCGCGTGGGCATCCACGACGACTTCTTCGCGCTGGGAGGCCATTCGCTGCTGGCCACCCAGCTCGTCTCCCGCGTGCGCGCCGCCTTCCGTGTGGAGCTACCGCTCCGAGCCCTGTTCGAAGCGCCCACGGTGGCCGCGCTCGCCGAACGCCTCCAGGCCCAGACTCCGAGCCTCCGCCTTCCTCCGCTCACCCGGACCCATGCGGAGGGCCCGCAGCCGCTCTCCTTCGCTCAGCAGCGCCTCTGGTTCCTGGATCAGCTCACGCCGGGCGATGCGTCCTACAACATCCCCACCGCGCTCCGTCTGACAGGTCAGGTGGACGTGGAGGCGCTGCGCCGCGCCTTTGAAGCGCTGGTCGCTCGCCACGACGCCCTGCGCACCACCTTCCGCGAGTTCCAGGGGCAGGCCGCCCAGCACGTCCACGCACCCGGCACGTGGGCGCTGCATCTCGTGGACCTGTCCGCGATGCCCGAAGCGCAGCGCGAGGCCGAAGCGCAGCGGACGGTCGAAGCGGATGCGCGGCAGCCATTCGATCTGCGCGACGGCCCGCTGCTGCGCACCGCGCTCGTGCGGTTGGCAGCCGAAGAGCACCTGCTGCTCGTGACGATGCACCACATCGTCTCCGACGGTTGGTCCATGGGCGTGCTCGTCCGCGAGCTGGTGGCCTTCTACGAGGCCTTCACTCAGGGCATCGCGCCGGACCTGGCGCCGCTGCCCGTGCAGTACACGGACTTCGCGACGTGGCAGCGCGACTGGCTCCAGGGCGAGACGCTGGAGACGCAGCTGGGTTACTGGAAGCAGCAACTCGCGGGGGCTCCGGCCACGTTGGAGCTGCCCACGGATCATCCGCGTCCGGCCATCCAGTCCCACGCGGGTGCGAATCACGCCGTGAGGATTCCCCAGGCGACGTCCGACGCGCTCAAGGCCCTGGCCCAGCGCGAGGGCACCACGCCCTTCATGGTGCTGCTCGCGGCCTGGCAGGTGCTCCTGTCGCGTTACTCCGCGCAGGACGACCTCACCGTGGGCTCGCCCATCGCGGGCCGCACGCAGGCGGAGACGGAGGGGCTCATCGGCTTCTTCGTCAACACGCTGGTGCTGCGCGCGCGCCTGGAGCCCCAGGTGTCCTTCCGCGAGCTGCTGACCCAGGTGCGCGCCACGACCCTCGCGGCGTACGAGCACCAGCACGTGCCCTTCGAGAAGCTGGTGGAAGTGCTCCAGCCCGTGCGGGACACGAGCCGCAGCCCGCTCTTCCAGGTGATGTTCGTCCTCCAGAACGCACCCGGCGAAGCGCTGCGCGTTCCGGGCCTCACCTTCCGGCCGGTCATCGCCGAAGGCCACTCCGCCAAGTTCGATCTCACCCTGACGTTGCAGGACTCGCCGCAGGGGTTCACCGGCTGGATGGAGTACAGCACCGCCCTCTTCGAGCGGAGCACCATCGAGCGGATGGCGCGCCACCTGCGCACGCTGTTGGAGGCCGTGGCCGCACAGCCCGAGCAGCCCGTGACCGAGCTGTCCCTCCTCTCCAGCGAGGAGCGGCAGCGTATCCTCGTGGAGTGGAACCACACGGCCGCTGTCAGCCCGACGGATGTCCCCGTCCACGTCCACTTCGCCCGGCAGGCTCAGCGCACACCCGACTCGGTGGCCCTGGTGCTGGGGGATGATTCGCTGACGTATGCGCAGCTGGATTCACGTGCGAACCAGCTGGCCCACCACCTGTGTGCTTTGGGCATCGCACCGGGTGCACGCGTCGGTCTCGCTGTCGAACGGTCCTTCGAGTTGGTGACGGCGCTCCTCGCCATCCTCAAGGCAGGCGCGGCCTTCGTGCCCGTGGACCGCAACGCGCCGGTGGAGCGAATCGCCGCGATGCTGGAGGACGCCGACGTCGGCGTGGTGCTCACGCACCAGCCCTTCGCGTCGCTGCTGCCCGCCACCGGCACTCGCGTCTGGTTGGATGACCAGGCCGCGGAGATTGCCGCGCGGCCCACGCATGCGCCCGACGTCCGCGGGGACGGTGAAGCCCTCGCCTACGTCATGTTCACCTCGGGCTCCACCGGCCGCCCCAAGGGCGTCTGCGTGCCTCACCGGGGCATTACACGCCTCGTGCTCGGCAGCACCTTCATGCGCTTCGGGCCCGAGGAAGTCTGGCTGCAATTCGCTCCGGTTGCCTTCGACGCCTCCACGCTCGAAATCTGGGGCGCGCTGCTGCACGGCGCCAAGCTCGTCCTCGCCCCGCCCCACTCCCTCTCCCTGGAGGAATTGGCCGCCCTGCTGCGCCACCACCGCGTGACGTCCCTCTGGCTCACCGCAGCCCTCTTCGAGCAGATGGCCCTCCACCAGGCGGAGTCCCTCGCAGGCGTGCGCCAGGTTCTCGCCGGTGGCGACGTGCTGCCCGCCTCCCGCGTGCGCGAGCACCTCGCCCGCCTCCCCGAAGGCTCCACCTTCATCAACGGCTACGGCCCCACGGAGAACACCACCTTCTCCACCACCCTCCCCCTGCGGCATGACTCCCGCGTGGAAGGCGCCATTCCCATTGGCCGGCCCCTCTCCAACTCCACCATCTACGTGCTCGACGCTTCCCTCCACCCGGTGCCCACCGGTGTCGCGGGTGAGGTGTATGTCGGTGGACAGGGCCTCGCCTGGGGTTACCTCCACCGGCCGGAGCTCACCGCGGAGCGCTTCCTCCCGCACCCGTTCGCCTCCTCCCCGGGCGAGCGCCTCTACCGCACGGGTGACAAGGCCCGCTGGAAGGAGGACGGCACCATCGACTTCCTGGGCCGCGTCGACTTCCAGGTGAAGGTGCGTGGCTTCCGCATTGAGTTGGGCGAAATCGAAGCCGCCCTGCGTGCCTTCGACGGCGTCAATGAGGCCGTCGTCGTGGCCCGAGGCACGGATGCGGACAAGCGTCTCGTCGGCTACGTCACCGCACGCGACGGCAGCGCCTTGGACGCGGATGCGCTCAAGGCAAGCCTCAAGCAGCGGCTGCCGGAGTACATGGTTCCGTCGGCCCTCTTGGTGCTGGAAGCCCTGCCTCTCAATGCCAACGGCAAGGTGGACAGAAAGGCCCTGCCCGAGCCCGACGAGACTTCGCACGCCGTCGCCTACGTCGCGCCGAGCACCGCCACCGAGAAGCAGTTGGCCGCCCTCTTCGCGGAAGTCCTCCGCGTGGAGCGCGTCGGTCTCCACGATGACTTCTTCGCGCTCGGCGGTCACTCGCTCCTGGCCACCCAGCTCGTCTCGCGCGTGCGGGCCACGCTCGGTCTGGAGCTGCCGCTGCGGGCGCTCTTCGATGCACCGACCGTGAGCGCCCTCGCGCGGAAGCTCACGGAGGCCCGGCCCGCGGCGGTCCGGGGGACGCCTGTGCTCCGGCCCGCATCACGGTCGGGAGCCATGCCGCTCTCCTTCGCCCAGCAGCGCCTCTGGTTCCTGGATCAGCTCACGCCGGGGGATGCGTCGTACAACATCCCGTCGGCGCTCCGGCTGAAGGGACCGGTGGACGTAGAGTCGCTACGGCGCGCCTTCGAGTCCCTGATCGCCCGTCACGAATCCCTGCGCACCACCTTCCACGAGAAGGACGGACAGGCCACGCAGCAAATCCACGCGCCGGGTGCGTGGACTCTGCCTCGCGTGGACCTGAGCTCGCTGCCCGACGTGCAGCGCGAAGCCGAGGCCCAGCGCCGGATCACCCGCGAAGCGAACCAGCCCTTCCACCTGGAGCGAGGGCCGCTCCTGCGCACGACCCTGGTGCGGCTGGGCGAGGAGGACCACCTGTTGCTGGTGACGATGCACCACATCGTCTCCGACGGCTGGTCCATGGGCGTGCTCGTCCGTGAGCTGGTGACCCTCTACGAGGCCTTCAGCGCCGGCCAGACGCCCACGCTCGCCCCGCTGCCGGTGCAGTACGCGGACTTCGCGGAGCGGCAGCGCCAGTGGCTCCAGGGGGAGACGCTGGACGCGCAGCTGGGCTACTGGAAGCACCAGCTCGCGGGGGCCGCGTTCGCGCTGGAGCTGCCGACCGACCATCCGCGTCCGGCCATCCAGTCCCACCAGGGCGCGGCCATCCCCGTCCAGATTCCCCAGGCGACGTCCGACGCGCTCAAGGCCCTGGCCCAGCGCGAGGGCGCCACGCCCTTCATGGTGTTGCTCGCGGCGTTCCAGGTGCTGCTGTCGCGCTACTCCGCGCAGGACGACCTCACCGTGGGCTCGCCCATCGCGGGCCGCACGCAGGCGGAGACAGAGGGGCTCATCGGATTCTTCGTCAACACGCTGGTGTTGCGCGCGCGCGTGACGCCGGAGGACTCCTTCAAGACGCTGCTGGCCCAGGTGCGGAGCACGACGCTGGCGGCCTATGAGCATCAGCACCTGCCGTTCGAGAAGCTGGTGGAGGCCCTCCAGCCCGTTCGGGATGCGAGCCGCAGCCCGCTGTTCCAGGTGATGTTCGCCCTCCAGAACGCCCCCGCCGGGGACCTGCGCGTTCGCGGCCTCACCTTCCAGCAGGTGTTCGCCGAAGGGCGCGCCGCCAAGTTCGACCTCAACCTGGGAATGCAGGACTCGCCCCAGGGCTTCGTGGGTTCGCTCGAGTACAGCACCGCCCTCTTCAAGCGGAGCACGATGGAGCGGATGGCCCGCCATCTGCTCTCGCTGCTGGAGGCCGTGGTCGCGAAGCCCGAGCAGCCCGTGGCGGAGCTGTCCCTCCTCTCCAGCGAGGAGCGGCAGCGCATCCTCGTGGAGTGGAACGACACCACCGTCGCCAGCCCCACGGACATCCCTGTCCACGCCCACTTCGCCCGTCATGCGCGGCACACGCCGGAGGCCGTCGCCCTGGTCATGGGGGACGCGACCCTGACCTATGCCCAGTTGGACGCGCGCGCGAACCAGCTGGCCCACCACCTGCTCGGGCTCGGGATGGCTCCGGGTGCGCGCGTGGGGCTCGCCGTCGAGCGGTCCTTCGACCTGGTGGCGGCGCTCCTCGCCATCCTCAAGGTGGGTGCCACCTACGTCCCCGTGGACCGCAACGCCCCGGTGGAACGCATCGCCTCGCTGCTGGAGGATGCGGACGTCGACGTCGTCATCACCCACCAGCCCTTCGCCTCCCTGCTGCCCGCCACCGGCACGCGCGTCTGGCTGGACGCGCAGCGCGACGTCATCGCCACGCGGCCCACGCACGCCCCGGACGTCCGCGTGGACGGCGAGGCCATGGCGTACGTCATGTTCACCTCCGGCAGCACCGGCCGCCCCAAGGGCGTCTGTGTGCCGCACCGGGGCATCACCCGCATGGTGCTCGGTGGCACATTCATGCACGCCGGGCCGGAGGAGGTCTGGCTCCACGCCGCGCCCATCGCCTTCGACGCGTCCACGCTCGAAATCTGGGGCGCGCTGCTGAATGGCTCGAAGCTCGTCCTCGCTCCGCCCCACTCCTTCTCGCTGGAGGAGCTGGCCGCCCTGCTGCGCCAGCACCAGGTGAGCACGCTGTTCCTCACGACGGCGCTCTTCGAGCAGATGGCCCTGCACCAGGGCGAGGCGCTCGCGGGCGTGCGTCAGATCCTCTCCGGTGGCGACGTGGCGCCCGCGGACCGCGTGCGCGAGCACCTCGCCCGCCTCCCGGAAGGCGCCACCTTCGTCAACGCCTACGGCCCCACGGAGAACACGACCCTCTCCACCACCTTCACCCTGCGTCACGGCGCGAGCGTGGACGGCGCCATCCCCATTGGCCGGCCGCTCTCCAACTCCACGGTCTACGTGCTCGACACGCGCCTGCAACCGGTGCCCGTGGGCATCGCGGGCGAGCTCTTCGTCGGCGGCCCGGGCCTCGCCTGGGGCTACCTGCACCGGCCGGAGCTGACCGCGGAGCGCTTCCTCCCGCACCCGTTCACCTCCACTCCGGGCGAGCGCCTCTACCGCACGGGTGACCAGGCCCGCTGGAGGGAGGACGGCACGCTCGACTTCCTGGGCCGCGTCGACTTCCAGGTGAAGGTGCGTGGCTTCCGCATCGAGCTGGGCGAAATCGAGACCGCGCTGCGCGCGGCCACCGGCGTCAACGAAGCGGTCGTCGTGGCCCGGGGTACCGGCGCGGACAAGCGCCTCGTCGGCTACGTCACCGCGGGCGCGGGCCATGCGCCAACCCCTGACGCGCTCAGGGCCAGCCTCAAGCAGCGGCTGCCGGAGTACATGGTGCCGTCGGCCTTCGTGGTGCTGGACGCGCTGCCGCTCAACGCCAATGGCAAGGTGGACCGCAAGGCCTTGCCGGAGCCTGGAAACACGCCTCGGAGCTCCGCCTACGTCCCGCCGCGCACGCCCACCGAGGCCCAGCTCGCGGGCCTCTTCGCCGAGGTCCTCCGCGTGGAGCGGGTGGGCCTCCACGATGACTTCTTCGCGTTGGGCGGACACTCGCTGCTGGCCACCCAGCTCGTCTCGCGCGTGCGGTCCACCTTCCGCGTGGAGCTGCCGCTGCGAGTCCTCTTCGAGGCGCCCACCGTCGAGGCACTGGCGCCGAAGCTCGTGGAGGCCCGGTCCGCCGCGCTGCGGGGGCCGCCGCTGCGGCCCATGTCGCGCGAAGGCGCCATTCCGCTGTCCTTCGCCCAGCAGCGCCTCTGGCTGCTGGATCAGCTCCAGCCGGGAGACATCTCGTACAACATCCCCACCGCGCTGCGGCTGACGGGCCAGGTGGACATGGAGGCGTTGCGCCGCGCCTTCGAAGCGCTGGTGGAGCGCCACGAGTCCCTGCGCACCACGCTCTCCACGGCCGAGGAGGAACCTGCGCAATGCATCCAGGAGCCCTCGCGTTGGGAGCTGCCCCTCATCGACCTGACGTCGCTGCCCGAGTCGCAGCGCGAGGAAGAAGCCCAGCGCGCGGCGGTCACGGAGGCCCGGCGTCCCTTCCATCTCTCCACGGGTCCGCTGCTGCGCAGCACCGTGGTGAGGTTGGGGCAGGACTTGCACCTGTTGTTGCTGACGATGCACCACATCGTCTCCGACGGCTGGTCGATGGGCATCCTGGTCCGCGAGGTGGCGGCGTTCTACGAGGCCTTCAGCACCGGTCGGCCGGCCTCCCTTCCGCCGCTGCCCATGCAGTACGCGGACTTCGCGATGTGGCAGCGAGGCTGGCTCCAGGGCGAGGCCCTGGACGCGCAGCTGGGTTATTGGAAGCAGCAGCTCGCGGGGGCGCCGTCCGCGCTGGACCTGCCCACGGACCGTCCGCGTCCGCCGGTGCAGTCACGCCGGGGCGCGACCGTGGACGTGCGAGTCCCGGCGCAGGTCTCCGAGTCCCTCAAGGCCCTGGCCCAGCAGGAGGGCGCCACGCCCTTCATGCTGCTGCTCGCGGCCTGGCAGTTGCTGTTGTCGCGCTACTCTGGCCAGGACGACATCAACGTGGGCACGCCCATCGCCGGCCGCACCCATGGGGAGACCGAAGGCCTCATCGGCTTCTTCGTCAACACGCTGGTGCTGCGCGGCCGGGTGGATCCACGAGCGACCTTCCGTGAGTTCCTCGCCCAGGCGCGCCGCACGACGCTCGCGGCCTACGAGCACCAGCACGTGCCGTTCGAGAAGCTGGTGGAGGTCCTCCAGCCCTCGCGCGACCTGAGCCGCAGCGCGCTCTTCCAGGCGATGTTCTCCCTGCAGAACGCGCCCACGGAGACGCTGCGACTCCCCGGTCTGTCCTTCCAGACGGTCCCGGTGGACACCCGTTCCGCCAAGTTCGACCTCACGCTCACCCTCGTCGAGTCGCCCCAGGGCTTCATCGGACTGCTGACGTACGCCACGGACCTCTTCGACGCGTCGACCGTGCAGCGCATGGTGGGCCACCTGGGCGTGCTGCTGGAGGCCATCGCCGCGCGGCCGGACTCGACGCTCGCGAGCCTGCCCCTGCTCACCCCGCCGGAGCGCCAGCAGCTCCTCGTTGACTGGAACGGCCCCCGCGCGGAGTTCTCTCGCGACCTCTGCGTCCATGACGCCTTCGCCGCCCAGGCCCTTCGGACTCCCGACGCCCTGGCCGTCCTCTGCCGGGAGGAGCAGCTCACCTTCCGGGAGTTGGACGCCCGCGCCAATCAGCTCGCCCACCGGTTGGTGCAGCTGGGCGTCGGCCCCGACGTGCGCGCCGTGCTGTGCGTGGAGCGCTCCGTGGAGGCCCTCGTCGGCATCCTCGGCATCCTCAAGGCCGGTGGCGCCTACGTCCCCATCGACCCCAGCTACCCGCGCGAGTGGCTCGCCCACGTCCTCGCCGACACGGGCGCTCCCGTGGTGCTCACCCAACAGCGTCTTCGCGACTCCCTGCCGCCGCACTCCGCGCACACCCTCTGCCTGGACTCCGACGCGGACTCGCTTTCCGTTGAGCCCTCCCATGCGCCCGTGACATCCGTCACGCCCGAGCACCTCGCCTACATCATCTACACCTCCGGCAGCACCGGCCGTCCCAAGGGCGTGATGATTCAGCACCGCTCCGTGCTGAACCTGCGCACCGCCCTCGCCTCCACCGTCCACGCGGAGGCCCAGCCCGCGGAGCGCGTCAGCGTCAACGCACCCCTCTCCTTCGACGCCTCCGTCAAGCAGCTCCTCCAGGTGCTCGACGGCCATCCCCTCTGCATCGTCCCCGACGAAGCCCGCGCGGACGTCGGTGAGCTGGTGAAGCGCATCGCCCAGGACTCGCTCGACGTCCTCGACTGCTCTCCCGCGCACCTGCGTCTGCTGGTGGATGAGGGCCTGCTGGAGCGCACCTCCATCCCCCGCCGCGTCCTCGTCGGAGGGGAGGCGGTTGACCCCGCCACCTGGCGCACCCTCGCCCAGGCTCCTCGTCCCCGCGTCTTCAACGTCTACGGCCCCACCGAGTGCACCGTCGACGCCACCGCCTGCGCCTTCGCGGACTCCCCCAGCCCCACCATCGGCAAGCCCCTGCCCAACGTCCGCGTCTACGTGCTGGACAAGACGCTGCGCCCGGTGCCCGTCGGTGTCGCCGGCGAGCTCTTCATCGGCGGCGAGGGCGTGGCCCGCGGCTACCTCAACCGCCCCGAGCTGACGGCGGACCGCTTCATCCCCGATGCCTTCGCCTCCACCCCGGGCGCCCGCCTTTACCGCACCGGCGACGTGGTGCGCTGGCGCGCGGATGGGATGCTCGACTACCTGGGCCGCGCCGACTTCCAGGTGAAGGTCCGTGGCTTCCGCATCGAGCTGGGCGAAATCGAGTCCTGCCTGCTGCGGCATCCCGCCGTGCATCAAGCTGTCGTCCTCGCCCGCGAGGACGTGCCCGGAGACAAGCGGCTCGTCGCGTACCTGGTCCCCGAAGCAGGCCAGTCCCTCGATGACACGGAAGTGCGTGCCTTCCTCAAGCAGCACCTGCCTGAGTACATGGTGCCCTCCGCGATGCTGGTGCTGGAGGCGCTGCCGCTCAACACCAACGGCAAGGTGGACCGCAAGGCCCTGCCCGCGCCGCAGGGCACCGCGCTCGCGTCCAGCTATGTCGCGCCGCGCACGCCCGCCGAGGAACAGCTCGCGGCCCTCTTCGCGCAGGTATTGCGTGTGGAGCGCGTGGGCATCCACGACGACTTCTTCGCGTTGGGCGGCCACTCGCTACTGGCTACCCAGCTCGTCTCTCGCGTGCGTTCCACCTTCCGCGTGGAGCTGCTGCTGCGTTCGCTCTTCGAAGCCCCCACGGTCGCTTCGCTCACGGAGCGGATTCAGGCGAGCACGCCGAACCATCACCTGCCGCCGCGCACCCGCGTCACGCGTGACGGCCCGGTGCCCCTGTCCTTCGCGCAGCAGCGGCTGTGGCTCTTGGATCAGCTCCAGCCCGGAGACGCCTCCTACAACATTCCCACCGCGCTCCAGCTCACTGGACGCCTGGACGTGGAGGCCCTGCGCCGTGCCTTCGAAGCGCTCGTCCAGCGCCACGAGGCCCTGCGCACCACCTTCCACCAGCATCTGGACCAGCCCATCCAGACCGTCCACGCGCCTGGCGAGTGGACGCTGCCGCTCGTCGACCTCTCCGCTCGACCGCAGGCACTGCGCGAGGAAGAAGCGCGACGGCTGGCCGATGAAGAGGCGCGTCGGCCCTTCGACCTTGCCCGAGGCCCGCTGCTGCGCAGCACCCTGGTGCGCCTGACGGACGAGTCGCACCTGCTTCTGGTGACGATGCACCACATCGTCTCCGACGGCTGGTCCATGGGCGTGCTGGTTCGCGAAGTGGCCACCTTCTACGCGGCGTTCTCCACCGGCAGCTCGCCAGCACTGGCGCCGCTGCCCGTGCAGTACGCGGACTTCGCGACGTGGCAGCGGAACTGGCTCCAGGGAGACGCCCTGGATGCGCAACTGGGCTACTGGAAGCAGCAGCTCTCCGGAGCGCCGGCCGCGCTGGAGTTGCCTACGGACCACCCGCGTCCGCCCGTGCAGTCGCACCGGGGCGCCACGCTGGACGTGCGCATTCCGACCCGTGTCGCGGTGGCGCTCAAATCGCTGTCCCAGCGTGAAGGGGCCACGCCCTTCATGACGTTGCTGGCAGCGTTCCAGGTGTTGCTGTCGCGCTACTCCGCGCAGGACGATATCAGCGTCGGCACGCCCATCGCGGGCCGCACCCAGGCGGAGACCGAAGGCCTCATCGGCTTCTTCATCAACACGCTGGTTTTGCGCGCGCACTTGAACCCGCGCTCGACATTCCGCGAATTGTTGGCCCAGGTGCGCGGCACGACGCTCGCGGCCTACGACCATCAGCACGTGCCGTTCGAGAAGCTGGTCGAAGCCCTGCAGCCCGTGCGCGACCTGAGTCGAAGCCCGCTCTTCCAGGCCATGTTCGTCCTGCAGAACACGCCGACGGAGACACTGCGTCTGCCAGGCCTGTCCTTCCAGGCCCTGCCGCTGGAGATCCACTTCGCGAAGTTCGACCTCTCGCTCGGCCTGCGAGAAGTCCGGGATGGATTCGTCGGCACGTTCGATTACGCGACGGACCTGTTCGACGCGGCGACCATCCAGCGCATGGCGGGGCACTTCAGTGTGCTGCTGGAGGCCATCGCCGCGAAGCCCGAGACGAGACTGGGTGAGCTGCCGCTGCTGACGCAGGCAGAGCGCCAGCAGTTGCTCGTCGAGTGGAACCCGAAGTCGTCACACGCGATTCGCGAGCCCAGCATCCCCGCGATGGTGGAGGCCCAGGTGCGCCGCACGCCGGATGCGGTCGCCGTCATCACGCCCGAGCGGCAGTTGACGTACCGGGAGCTGGACGCGAAGGCCAATCAGCTTGCGCACCGTCTGCGCGGCCTGGGAGTCGGGCCCGAAGTCCGCGTCGGCCTGTGCGTCGAACGCACTGAAGACCTTCTCATCGGCACTCTCGGCATCCTCAAGGCCGGTGGTGCCTACGTGCCGCTGGACCCCAGCTACCCGCGTGAGCGCCTGGGCTGGCTACTGGAGGACGCCCAGGGCCCCGCACTCGTCTCGCACTCGCATCTGCTCTCTGCGCTGCCGGAGACTGCCGCCACGCCGGTGTGCCTCGACTCGGATGTGGAGCTGGCGAAGCAGCCGACGACGACTCCTGCGGTGGACATCCACCCGGGCCACCTCGCCTACCTCATCTACACCTCCGGCAGCACGGGCCGCCCCAAGGGCGTCGCCATCTCCCATGGCAACGCCGTCTCCTTCCTCCACTGGGCCCTGGAGACTTTCTCCCCGGAGGAGCTGAAGGGCACCCTCGCCGCGACGAGCCTCAACTTCGACCTCTCCGTCTTTGAACTCTTCGCGCCTCTCTCCAGTGGCGGCGCGGTGGTGGTGGCGCGCAATGCCCTGCACCTGGCGGAGCTGCCCACCGCTTCGCACGTCACCCTCGTCAACACCGTCCCCTCCGCCATGGCGCAACTGCTGCGCCTCGGCGCGGTGCCTCCCTCGGTTCGTGTCGTCAATCTTGCCGGTGAGGCCCTGCCGGAGACGCTCGCGAAGCAGGTCTACACCGTCCCAACGGTGCAGAAGCTCTACAACCTCTACGGGCCTTCCGAGGACACCACCTACTCCACCGCCTCGCTCGTCGGCCGCGACGAAGTGCCTCTCATCGGTCGGCCGCTGCCTGCAACGCGGGCGTACGTGCTGGACACTTCGCTGCAACCGGTGCCTGTCGGTGTGGCCGGTGAGCTGTACCTCGCGGGTGAGGGCCAGGCGCGTGGCTACCTGCTGCGCCCGGAACTCACCGCGGAGCGCTTCGTCCCCGAGCCCTTCGGTCCTCCGGGCGGCCGCATGTACCGCACGGGCGACCGCGTCCGTTACCGCCCCGACGGGTGCCTGGAGTACCTCGGCCGCATCGACTTCCAGGTGAAGGTGCGCGGCTTCCGCATCGAGCTGGGTGAAATCGAAGCAGCGCTTCGCCGTGCTCCGGGCCTCAAGGACGCAGTCGTCGTCGCCAAGGGCGAAGCCGCCGACAAGCGCCTCGTCGCCTACGTCACGCCCAAGGCGGAGGCTTCGCTGGAGGTGGAAGCCCTCAAGGCCCACCTGCGCCAGGGACTCCCTGAGTACATGGTGCCCGGCACCTTCGTGGTGCTGGAAGCCCTGCCCCTCAACTCCAACGGCAAGGTGGACCGCAAGGCCCTCCCGGAGCCCGAGGCGCCTCAGTCCGGCAGTACCTACGAAGCGCCTCGCACGGAAACCGAAGCGAAGCTGGCCTCCATCTGGGCGGAAGTCCTCCGCTTGCCCCAGGTGGGCGTGAAGGACTCCTTCTTCGAGCTGGGTGGCCACTCCCTCCTGGCCACCCAGGTGGTGTCGCGCGTGCGCGCGGAGTTCAACGTGGAACTCCCCCTGCGCGCCCTCTTCGAATCCCCCACCGTGGAGGCACTGGCCGGACGGCTGCACGGAAGCGCAAGCACCCATGCGCCGAACCTCACCCGCGTCTCGCATGACGGCCCGGTGCCCCTGTCCTTCACACAGCAGCGGCTGTGGCTCTTGGATCAGCTCCAGCCCGGAGATGCCTCCTACAACATTCCCACCGCGCTCCAGCTCACTGGACGCCTGGACGTGGAGGCCCTGCGCCGTGCCTTCGAAGCGCTCGTCCAGCGCCACGAGGCCCTGCGCACCACCTTCCACCAGCATCTGGACCAGCCCATCCAGACCGTCCACGCGCCTGGCGAGTGGACGCTGCCGCTCGTCGACCTCTCCGCTCGACCGCAGGCACTGCGCGAGGAAGAAGCGCGACGGCTGGCCGATGAAGAGGCGCGTCGGCCCTTCGACCTTGCCCGAGGCCCGCTGCTGCGCAGCACCCTGGTGCGCCTGACGGACGAGTCGCACCTGCTTCTGGTGACGATGCACCACATCGTCTCCGACGGCTGGTCCATGGGCGTGCTGGTTCGCGAAGTGACCACCTTCTACGCGGCGTTCTCCACCGGCAGCTCGCCAGCACTGGCGCCGCTGCCCGTGCAGTACGCGGACTTCGCGGCATGGCAGCGGAACTGGCTCCAGGGAGAGGCCCTGGATGCGCAGATCCATTTCTGGAAGCAGCAACTCTCCGGAGCGCCGGCCGCGCTGGAGTTGCCGACGGACCGCCCCCGTCCTCCGGTGCAGTCGCACCGCGGCGCCACGGTGGACGTGCGCATTTCCTCGGAAGTCGCTTACGCGCTCAAGTCGCTGTCCCAGCGTGAAGGGGCCACGCCCTTCATGACGTTGCTTGCGGCGTTCCAGGTGTTGCTGTCGCGCTACTCGGCGCAAGACGACATCAGCGTGGGCACACCGATTGCCGGCCGCACCCAGGCGGAGACCGAAGGCCTCATCGGCTTCTTCGTCAACACGCTGGTCCTGCGCGCACAGCTGAACCCGCGCTCGTCATTCCGTGAACTGTTGGCGCAGGTGCGAGGCACGACGTTCGCGGCCTTCGAGCACCAGCACCTGCCCTTCGAGAAGCTCGTTGAGGCCGTGCAGCCCGTGCGCGACCTGAGCCGAAGCCCGCTCTTCCAGGCCATGTTCGTCCTGCAGAACACGCCCACCGAGGCACTGCGTCTGCCGGGCCTGTCCTTCCAGGCCCTGCCGCTGGAGGCCCACTTCGCGAAGTTCGACCTTTCGCTCGGCCTGCGCGAAGGCCGGGACGGATTCGTCGGGACGCTGGAGTACGCAACGGACCTCTTCGATGCGGCGACCATTCAGCGCATGGCCGGCCACTTCGGCATGCTGGTTGAGGCCATCGCGAAGCGTCCGGATACGAAGCTGGGCGACCTGCCGCTCCTCAGCAAAGCCGAGCGCCAGCAGTTGCTCGTCGAGTGGAATCCGCCCGCCTCGCGGGAGCCGCGTGAGTCCAGCATCCCCGCGATGGTAGAGGCCCAGGTGCGCCGTACACCGGACGCGGTCGCCGTCATCACGCCCGAGCGTCAGTTGACGTACCGGGAGCTGGACGCGAAGGCCAATCAGCTCGCTCACCGTCTGCGTGGCCTGGGAGTCGGGCCCGAAGTCCGCGTCGGCCTCTGCGTCGAACGCACCGAGGACCTCCTCGTCGGTGTCCTCGGCATCCTCAAGGCCGGTGGCGCCTACGTGCCGCTGGACCCCAGCTACCCGCGTGAGCGCCTGGGCTGGCTGCTGGAGGACGCCCAGGGCCCCGCCCTCGTCGCGCACTCTCATCTGCTCTCTGCGCTGCCGGAGACTGCCGCCACGCCGGTGTGCCTCGACTCGGATGTGGAGCTGGCGAAGCAGCCGACGACGGCTCCTGCGGTGGCCATCCACCCGGGCCACCTCGCCTACCTCATCTACACCTCCGGCAGTACGGGCCGCCCCAAGGGCGTCGCCATCTCTCATGGCAACGCCGTCTCCTTCCTCCACTGGGCCTTGGAGACTTTCTCCCCGGCGGAACTGAAGGGCACCCTCGCCGCGACGAGCCTCAACTTCGACCTCTCCGTCTTCGAACTCTTCGCCCCGCTGAGCAGCGGTGGTGCGGTAGTGGTGGCGCGCAATGCCCTGCACCTGGCGGAGCTGCCCACCGCTTCGCACGTCACCCTCGTCAACACCGTCCCCTCCGCCATGGCGCAACTGCTGCGCCTCGGTGCGGTCCCTCCGAGTGTGCGCGTCGTCAACCTCGCCGGTGAAGCCCTGCCCGAGACACTCGCGAAGCAGGTCTACGCCGTCCCGACGGTGCAGAAGCTCTACAACCTCTACGGCCCCTCAGAGGACACCACCTACTCCACCGCCTCTCTCGTCGGCCGTGACGAAGTGCCTCTCATCGGTCGGCCGTTGCCCGCCACGCGGGCGTACGTGCTGGATGCTTCGCTGCAACCGGTGCCTGTCGGTGTCGCGGGCGAGTTGTACCTCGCGGGTGAAGGCCAGGCACGTGGCTACCTGCTGCGCCCGGACCTCACCGCGGAGCGCTTCGTCCCCGAGCCCTTCGGTCCTCCGGGCGGCCGCATGTACCGCACAGGCGACCGCGTCCGTTACCGCCCCGACGGGCGCCTGGAGTACCTCGGTCGCATCGACTTCCAGGTGAAGGTGCGCGGCTTCCGCATCGAGCTGGGTGAAATCGAAGCAGCGCTTCGCCGTGCTCCAGGCCTCAAGGACGCGGTCGTCGTCGCCAAGGGCGAGGCCACCGACAAGCGCCTCGTCGCCTACGTCACCGCTCGTGACGGCCACACGCTCGACTCTGAGACTCTCAAGGCCCACCTCCGGCAGCAGTTGCCCGAGTACATGGTTCCTTCCGCGCTCCTCGTCCTCGACGCACTCCCCCTCAACTCCAACGGCAAGGTGGATCGCAAGGCCCTCCCGGAGCCCGAGGCGCCTCAGTCCGGCAGTACCTACGAAGCGCCTCGCACGGAAACCGAAGCGAAGTTGGCCTCCATCTGGGCGGAAGTCCTTCGCCTGCCCCAGGTCGGCGTGAAGGACTCCTTCTTCGAGCTGGGTGGACACTCCCTCCTGGCCACCCAGGTGGTGTCGCGCGTGCGCGCGGAGTTCAACGTGGAACTCCCTCTGCGCGCCCTCTTCGAGTCTCCCACCGTCGAGGCGCTCGCGAATCGTCTGACTGGCCTCACCCGCACCAGCACCTCACCGCTCACCCGCGTCACCCATGACGGCCCGCTGCCCCTCTCCTTCGCCCAGCAGCGGCTGTGGCTCATTGACCAGCTTGAGCCGGGCAGCCCCCTCTACAACGTGCCCGTCGCCGTCCGACTGGAAGGCCCGTTGCGCGTGGACGTGCTGGAGCGGGCCCTCCAGGAAGTCGTGCACCGCCACGACGCCCTGCGCACCACCTTCACCCAAGCGGGAGGAGAGCCCGTCCAGCACATCCACTCCGAGGGCCTTGCGCCCCTGGGCCTGGTGGACCTCTCGGACGTGCCGGACGCTCAGCGCGAGCCCGAGGCGCGGCTGCGCGTTGAAGAGGAGATGCGCCGGCCCTTCGACTTGCGCACCGGGCCGCTCATCCGCACGCTGCTCTTCAAGCTCTCCGAAGCCGAGCACGTCCTCGTCGTCACCCTGCACCACATCGTCTCCGACGGCTGGTCCCTCGGTGTGCTGGTGCGGGAAGTCACGGCCCTCTACGCGGCCTTCTCCTCGGGCCAGCCTTCGCCTCTGCCCGCCCTGCCCGTGCAGTACGCGGACTACGCGGCCTGGCAGCGCCGCACGCTTTCAGGCGAGGCGCTGCGACGGGAAGTGGCCTACTGGGAGGAGAAACTCTCTGGCGCCCCCGCCGTGCTGGAGCTGCCCACCGACAGGCCGCGTCCGGCCGTCCGCAGCACCGCGGGCGCCACGTTCGGCTTCACCCTGACGAGGGAGTTGACGGAAGCCCTCAAGACGCTGGCTCACCAGGAGGGCGGCTCGCTCTTCATGGTGCTGCTGGCCGCGTGGCAGGGCCTGCTGTCGCGCTACACAGGCCAGCAGGACATCAGCGTGGGCTCGCCCATCGCCGGCCGCACCCGCGCGGAGACGGAGGGCCTCATCGGCTTCTTCGTCAACACCCTCGTGCTTCGGGCCCGGGTGGAGGCAGGCCAGTCCTTCCGCTCGTTGCTCAAGCAGGTGCGCGCCACGGTGCTGGACGCGTACGAGCACCAGGAGGTGCCCTTCGAGAAGCTGGTGGAGGCCCTGCAGCCGACTCGCAGCCTCAGCCACACGCCTCTCTTCCAGACGCTGCTCGCGCTACAGAACGTCCCCACCGCAGACGTACGCCTGCCAAAGCTTCGTCTGCGAGGCCTGGAGGCCACGCACTCGACTTCGAAGTTCGACGTGAGCGTCTTCTTCTCCGAGACGTCCGAAGGACTGCGCGGCACGCTGGAGTACAGCACCGCACTCTTCGAGCAGAGCACCGTGGAGCGCATAGCCAGCCATCTGCGCACCCTGCTGGAGGCCGTGGCCGCACAGCCCGAGCTGTCCGTGGCTGAGTTGCCCCTTCTGGCGGAGGAGGAGCGTCGGCGTCTGCTCTTCGAGTGGAACGACACGACCGTCACCAGTCCGACGGATGTGCCCGTCCACGTCCACTTCGCCCGGCAGGCTCAGCGCACACCCGATGCGGTGGCCCTGGTGCTGGGGGATGATTCGCTGACCTATGGACAGGTCGAAACCCGGGCCAACCAGCTGGCTCACCACCTGCGTGCTTTGGGCATCGCACCGGGTGCACGCGTGGGTCTCGCTGTCGAACGGTCCTTCGAGTTGGTGACGGCGCTCCTCGCCATCCTCAAGGCGGGCGCGGCCTTCGTGCCCGTGGACCGCAACGCGCCGGTGGAGCGAATCGCCGCGATGCTGGAGGACGCCGACGTCGGTGTGGTGCTCACGCACCAGCCCTTCGCGTCGCTGCTGCCTGCTTCCTGCACCCGCGTGTGGCTGGATGCACAGCAGGACGCCCTCGCCGCCCTGCCTACGCATGCACCCGACGTCCGCGTGGACGGTGAAGCCCTCGCCTACGTCATGTTCACCTCGGGCTCCACCGGCCGCCCCAAGGGCGTCTGCGTGCCTCACCGGGGCATTACCCGCCTGGTGCTCGGCAGCACCTTCATGCGCTTCGGGCCCGAGGAAGTCTGGCTGCAATTCGCTCCGGTTGCCTTCGACGCCTCCACCCTCGAAATCTGGGGCGCGCTGCTGCATGGCGCGAAGCTCGTCCTCGCTCCGCCCCACTCCCTCTCCCTGGAGGAATTGGCCGCCCAACTGCGCCACCACCGCGTGACGTCTCTCTGGCTCACCGCAGCCCTCTTCGAGCAGATGGCCCTCCACCAGGCGGAGGCCCTCGCGGCCGTGCGCCAGGTTCTCGCTGGCGGCGACGTGCTGCCCGCCTCCCGCGTGCGCGAGCACCTCGCCCGCCTCCCCGAAGGCTCCACCTTCATCAACGGCTACGGCCCCACGGAGAACACCACCTTCTCCACCACCTTCTCCCTGCGGCATGACTCCCGCGTGGAAGGCGCCATCCCCATTGGCCGGCCCCTCTCCAACTCCACCGTCTACGTGCTCGACGCCTCCCTCCACCCGGTGCCCACCGGCGTCGCGGGTGAGGTGTATGTCGGTGGCCAGGGCCTCGCCTGGGGTTACCTCCACCGGCCGGAGCTCACCGCGGAGCGCTTCCTCCCGCACCCGTTCGCCTCCTCCCCGGGCGAGCGCCTCTACCGCACGGGTGACAAGGCCCGCTGGAAGGAGGACGGCACCATCGACTTCCTGGGCCGCGTCGACTTCCAGGTGAAGGTGCGTGGCTTCCGCATTGAGTTGGGGGAAATCGAAGCCGCCCTGCGTGCCTTCGACGGCGTCCATGAGGCCGTCGTCGTCGCCCGAGGCACGGACGCGGACAAGCGTCTCATCGGCTACGTCACCGCACGCGACGGCAGCGCCTTGGACGCGGATGCGCTCAAGGCAAGCCTCAAGCAGCGGCTGCCGGAGTACATGGTGCCGTCGGCCCTCTTGGTGCTGGAAGCCCTGCCCCTCAATGCCAACGGCAAGGTGGACAGAAAGGCCCTGCCGGAGCCCAACGCCCACGCCACTGAGGCCCGGGATTTCGTTGCGCCCCGCGATGCGCTCGAAATGCAGCTCGCCCGCATCTGGGAGGACGTCCTCGGTGTCCACTCCGTCGGCGTCCGCTCCAGCTTCTTCGAGTTGGGTGGCCACTCCCTGCTTGCCGTTCGCATGGTGGCCTCCATCCGCGAGCAGCTCGGCCTCAGTCTTCCCCTCTCCGTCCTCTTCCAGCAGCCCACCATCGAGCAGCTCGCCCAGGTGCTGCGCGACGACTCCCAGGCCTGGACGCCCCTTGTCCCGCTAGAGCGTGGTGAGCCTGGAAACCGCCCCCTCTTCCTCGTCCACCCCGGTGGCGGCAACGTCCTCGCCTACTCGGAGCTGGCGCGCCGCCTGGGCCCCTCCCTCCCCGTCTACGGCCTCCAGTCCCGCGGCCTCGACGGACGACCCGTCGTCGAGTCCATTGAGGAGATGGCCTCCCTCTACCTCGAAGCCGTCCGCACCGTGCAGCCTCACGGCCCCTACCAACTGGGGGGCTGGTCCCTCGGCGGCGTCATCGCCTACGAGATGGCCCGCCGCCTGCGCGAGGCTGGCGAAGCCGTGGCTTTGCTCGCCCTCATCGACGCCCACACCCCTGGCCTCACGAAGCCGTCTGAGTCAGACACGCACCTCGACGCCGAGGCCCGCGCCAGGCTCGCCTTCGCCCATGCCACCGCCACCGCCTTCGGCCAGCACCTCTCCGCCCCGGACGAAGCCCTGGCACAGGACGACGACTCGATGCTGGGCCACCTGCTGCACCAAGGGCTCCAGGCGCGCATCCTCGACGCGCACTCCGGCCCGGCCCAGCTGCGCGCCCTCTTCAACGTCTTCCGGGCCAACCTCTTCGCCCACGAGAAGTACGTGCCCCGGCCCTACGACGGCACCGCCCTGCTCCTCAGCGCCAGTGAAGCCGCCTCCACGATTCCTTCTCACCGCGGCTGGGAGCCCCTGGTGCGCGGCGGCCTGGACGTCCACTCAGTCCCAGGTGGCCACCACGAGCTGATGCAGGACCCGCACCTCGGGCCCGTCGTCGAACACCTGCGGGAGGCCCTGTCCGCCGTCGCGCGGCAGGAGGTGACCGGAAGTTGAACCCCTCCACCACTCCGTGTCTGTCACTCGGGCACGGAGTGGACCCGGGTTGCGGCGCGCGCATGGCACGCGAAGAGAACCATCGCTCTCTCCGAGATGCCGCCCCAAGCCAGCTTCGCAAGCTGCCCCTCCGGGGATGGCTGGGCGCCCATCCGTTCCGGAAGCTCCGGTTCAGGATGCGCCTGGGCTCTCCGAGCCGCCGCCCAGGTGAAGGACACGGAGCGCGAGGAGCGGATGCGTCAGTTCCTCCAGGCGCACGCGCCCCACTCCACCGGCTGCCCTCGAGGGCCTAGAGCTTCAGCCGCTTGAACACCGGCTCCGGGATGCTCCGGATGATGAGCATGATGAGCGCCCAGAAGCCGGGGACGTAGACCTCGTTCTTGCGCCCGTCCGCGGCCTTCAGGAGGCCGCGCGCCACCTGCTCCGGCGACGCGAAGAGCTTGTTCTTCGGCACGTGGGCCGTCATCGGCGTGTCCACGAAGCCGGGCTTCACCGTCACCACCGCCACCCCGGACTTCGCCAGGCGGTTGCGCAGGCCCTGGAGGAACACGCTCAACGCGCCCTTGGATGCGCCGTACACGTAGTTGCTCTGTCGGCCGCGGTCTCCCGCCACCGACGAAATCACCACCAGCGTGCCGGCCTTCTGCGCCTCGAAGCGGTTGGCCAGCTCCGTCAGCAGCGACGCGGCGGAGAGGAAGTTCGTGCGCAGCACCAGCTCCGCCGCCGCCCACGAGCGCTGGCTCTCCTCCTGGTCTCCCAGCACGCCGTGCGCCAGCACCGCCCCGTCCAGTCCGCCCAGGGCCTGCCACGCCCGCTCCACCAGGCTCGCGTGCGCTTCGCAGTCGTTCAAGTCCAGCGCCCGGAACTCCACCTTCTGCGCGCCGCGCGTGGCCGCGTCCCGGGCCACCGCCTCCAGGTTCGCGGCGTTGCGGCCCACCAGGTACAGCGACGTCCCGCGCGCGGCGAGCAGCCGCACCGTGGCCTGGGCAATGGCGCTCGTGGCGCCGAGGATGATGACTTTCTTCATGGGATGGCGACCTGGCGTCCCTCCACCGCGGGCAGGGACAGCGGCGCCGGATTCACCCGGCGCCAGAAGGAGGACGAGAACGCGGGATCGATGTACGCGGAGAACCGCTCGCGGTTCGGGAAGTAGGCCGCGAAGCTCTCCGGGCTCATGCGCGCGTCCTTGGCCGGGTACACCGCCCCGCCTGCCTCGCGCGTCACGCGGTCCAGCGACTCCACCAGCCGCCACGTCTTCTCCCCCTGGTTGGCGAAGTCCAGGGCCAGCGTGTAGCCGGGGCGCGGGAAGGACATCCACCCGGGCGACGGCAGGTCGCCGAACGTCTTGAGCACGGACAGGAAGCTGGGCAGGCCGCCTCTGGCGCTGCGCTCCAGCAGCTCCTTCAGCGCGTCTCGCGCGGTGGCGTGGGGCACCACGCACTGGAACTGGAGGAAGCCCCGGCGGCCGTAGATGCGGTTCCAGCCGTACACACTGTCCAGCGGGTAGAAGAACGGATCGTAGTGCACCAGCCGCGGGGACGGCTTCATCCGCTCCCGGTGGTAGTACAGGAAGTTGAAGGCGGACACCGACAGCCGGTTGAGGCAGAAGCCCGGCAAATCCACGGGCACCGCGAGCCCGCTGCCATGCGACAGGTGGCTCTTCACCAAGGGCAGCCGGTCGAACTGGGTGGGCGCGAAGTTGCCCCGGTAGAACAGGCCGCGCCCCAGCTTGCGCCCGCGCGCCAGGCAGTCCACCCACGACATGGTGAAGTCGTGGTCCGCCTCGGACTCGGCGGACACGCGCATGAAGCCGTCCAGGTTGTCGAACGGGACCGTCTCCTGCACCACGAAGGGGTTGCGGATGGGGGAGAGCTGCACCTCCGCCCAGGTGACGAGCCCCGTGAGCCCCAGGCCGCCAATCGTCGCGCCGAACCAGTCCGGGTTCTCGTCGGGCGAGCACATCCGGCGGCTGCCGTCCGAGCGCACCAGCTCGAACCGGCGCACGTGCCGGCCAAAGGTCCCGGCCCGGTGATGGTTCTTGCCGTGCACGTCGTTGGCGATGGCGCCGCCGACCGTGACGAACTTCGTGCCCGGCGTCACCGGCAGGAACCAGCCGCGCGGCACGGCCAGACGCAAGAGCGTGTCCAGCGACACGCCCGCCTCGCAGCGCACCACGCCCGCCGCGGGGTCGAAGTCGATGAGCCGGTCCAGTCCCTCCGTGAGCAGCACCGTGCCGCCGCCGTTGAGACAGGAGTCCCCGTAGCTGCGGCCCAGGCCATGCGGCAGGACGGAGCCGTCCACGCGGGGCAGCGACTCCGCACGCCACACGAGCGCGCGCGTCTGTTGCTCCACGCGGGGGAAGCGGCCCCAGGAATCCGCCGTGCTCATCGCCAGGCCCCCATCACGTCGCCACCCACAGCACCACCGCGGCGACGGCGCCCACGATGTAGCTGACCCGGTCCCGCAGCGCGAAGACGAGCGGGTCCTCGTTCACGAGTCCCCGGTGCGCCAGCACCCAGATGCGGCCCACCCAGTACAGCATCACCGGGCACAGCAGCCACAGCCGCTCCGGGTGGGCATACAGCGCGGTGACCTCCTTGCTGGTGATGTAGAGGGCCAGCACCAGCACCGACACCTGACCCGCGGCCGTGCCCAGGCTCGCGAGCTGCTCGTAGTCCTGCGCCAGATAGCCGCGCCCGTGAGCGGACGTCTCGTTGGACTGGCGCAGCCGCCGCACCTCGCTCAGCCGCTTGAGCAGGGCCAGCGACAGGAAGAGGAACATGCTGAACATGAGCAGCCAGCTCGACGTGGGCACGCCCACCGCCAGCGCACCTCCGAAGATGCGCACCGTGTAGAGGCCCGCCAGCACCAGCACGTCCAGCATCACCACCTGCTTGAGCCGCAGCGAGTACGCCAGCGTGAGCGCGAAGTACGCGGCCAGGAGCGCGGCGAACGACAGGGGCAGCGTCGCCAGCGCCAGCGCCGCGGCACCGCCCAGCAGCAGCGGCGCCAGCACGACGCCCGCGCGCACCGGCAGGGCCCCGGACGCGAAGGGCCGCCGCGACTTGGACGGGTGCCGCCGGTCCGACGCCAGGTCCAGCAGGTCGTTGATGACGTACACGCTGGACGCGCAGAGGCTGAAGGCGAGGAACGCCAGCACCGCGCGCGGGGCCAGGCCGCCCTGGGTGGCCTTGTGCGCCGCCAGCACGGGAACGAAGACGAGCGCGTTCTTCGCCCACTGGTGCACCCGCAGGGCCTTCACCCACGGGCGCACTCCCCCGGGCGGCGACTCGAAGACGCGATGCACCGGGCGGCCCAGGTCCCGCGCCTGACGCAGCACCCCCGCCGAGGCGTGCACCACGATGATCCGCCGGCACTCGCGCCACAGGACCAGGTCCACCGTGTCGTTGCCCGCGTAGTCGAAGCGGCCCAGCACCTCCCGCAGCCGCGCGAGCTTCCGCGCGCCGGACAGGTTCACCCCGGCTTCACTGGCCACCACGGTGTGGAAGAAGCCCAGGTGCGAGGCCACCGCGTCGGCGATGCTCCGGTCCGCGGCCGTGGCCAGGACGAGCCGCCGCCCGCGGGCGTGCTCCTCGCGCAGGAAGGCCACCACCTCCACGTTGTACGGCAGCGACGCGACGTCCAGCCGAGAGCGGCGGGCCACCTCCGCCTTGAAGAAGGCCTTGCCCTTCAGCACCCACAGCGGCAGCAAGAGCAGCAGCCACGGCGCGTGCTTGAGCAGCACGAGCAGGTTCTCGTGCAGCGTGTCCGTGCGCACCAGGGTCCCGTCCAGGTCGACCGCGAGCGGGACGTCGGGGGCATCATCGGGGATGGAGGCGTGGGGCTGCATGAAGGGGGCCCCCAGGGTAGCCCACGGGCCCGGGCCGTCCACCGTTCCGTGCCCCCCGGCGGTCGAAGCCTCCTCCAGGCGACGGACCTCCTGGCCGCCACCCGGACGGGAGGGCAGCCCTTCCGTGCCTCAGAGTGACTTCAAGAAGGCGAGCAGCGCGGCCCGGTCCTCCTGGGGCAGCCGCACATAGCGCGCCTGCGCCGGGGCCGCCTCCCCGCCGTGCCAGAGGACCGCCTCCTCCAGGGAGCGGGCCCGGCCGTCATGCAGGAAGCGCGTGTGCCGGTTGACGGACTCCACCAGCCCGATGCCCCAGAGGGGCGGCGTGCGCCACTCGCTGCCCGTGGCCAGCCCGTCAGGACGCCCATCCGCCAGGCCCTCGCCCATGTCATGCAACAGCAGGTCCGTGTAGGGGTAGATGACCTGGTGGGAGACCTCGTCGAAGCCCTCCACCGGGCCCGTCTCCTGGGGCGTGTCCACATGGCACGCCGCGCAGCCGATGGCGCGGAACACCGCGTGCCCGCGCTGGACCTCCGGCGCCTCCCAGTCGCGCCGCTTGGGCACGGCGAGCAGGCGCATGTAGATCATCAGCAGGTCCAGGTCGTCCTGTGACACCTCCGGTTCGCCCGGGGCGTCCCGGCCCTGCTCCTGGGGGTAGAGCGTCGTCGTGACGCCCATGTCCGCGACGAGCGCGTGCGCCACCTGCTGGCGCAGCGTGGGCTGGTTGGCCTTCCACCCGAAGCGGCCCAGGCGCGTCTGGCCCGTCTCCACGTCGAGCACCTGGTTGGCCCGGCCGGAGATGCCGTCGTGGTCGCGGTCCTCGGGGTCGGCGCGGGCCAGGATGGCCGCCTCCGGCAGCGCCTCCAGCAGGCCCAGGCCGAAGTTCACGGGAGACACGCGCGCGGAGAACATGGCGCCGTCGCCCAGCGGGCCATGCACCAGCCCCTGGAACTGGTAGCGCGGGCGCACCAGGGAGTACGGCTCGCCGGTGGCGAAGGCGCCGCGCGTCTCCTCGAAGTCGACGCGGACCTGACCTTCGGGGACCTGGCCCTCCACCGCGTGCAGGTCCAGCTGCATGCCGTACAGCGGATGGGGGCCCGAGCCATCGGGCGCGCTCAGCTGGAACGCCAGCGAGACGGGCGCCTCCGTGGGGCTCGAGGGCGGCTGGCCCCGGCCGTCCTTCACGTGGCAGGTCATGCAGCCGGTGGCGCTGAAGAACGGGCCGGCCGCGGGGGTGCGCAGGCGCGGGTCGCTCCAGTCGCGGTCGAAGACGCCCTTGCCCGCGTAGAAGTCCGGCCAGCGCGAGCGCGGCATGTTCATGGGCGAGCGCCCGAACGCGTTGCGGCCGGTGTCCGTCACGGTGGTGGCGCCGCCGGACTGCTCCTCGTGGGGCAGGACGATGGGGGGCAGCGCGCCCAGCACCAGCGGTTCGGGGCGGCGGGCCACGGTGGCCCACGCGGCGCCGATGAGCAGCGCTCCGGCGGAGATGCCAACGAGGGACCAGGGCACGCGCATCGTCACGACTCCTCGGCCAGAAGACATCAAAGACAGACAGACCACCGGGCGGAAGGCGGAGCGCCCCGCCCGGTGGAGGAACCGCCTACTTCTCCTGGCCGAAGGACTCGCCCGTGACGAGGAGGTCCGTGGCGCTGGCGTTCACGTCGATGCCGGAGAAGTGGCGATACGGGTAGTGGCCGTCGCCAATCTCCTCGATGAACTCGGCCGTGTCGCCAACGACCTCCTTGCCGTCCGCCGTCCGCATCGTGAACGTCGCGCCCGGCGAGTTCAGGCGCCAGCCGCACGCGCCGTTGAGGCCGGTGTCGGTGCCGGAGATGGCGCGGTAGGAGAAGAAGTGCCAGTGGATGTTCCACCAGTTGATGAAGGACCACCAGTCGTAGAACGTGATGACGAAGCCCATGGGCTCGTGCGTGGTGTTCACGAGGCGGCCATCGCGGTACACGTTCATCCGGTAGGCACCCTCGGGCGAACCGGTGAAGCCGGGCGTCACCGACACCTGACGGTCCGCGCTGGAGGTGATGCGCAGCGTGCTGACGACCTGATCGCCGTCGCGCGCGGCCAGGGCGATGCCGCCCTTCTGGCTGCCCACGCGGATCTGCGCCTCCTGGGACCAGGTGATGGCGTCATTGAACGTGCTGGAGACGCCGTCCGTCTTGGCGTCCTTCAGCCCCAGGACCTGCACGCCCTTCTCGGAGGCGGCCAGGGACGCATTTCCCTTGGCGCAGGTGGTGATGCCGTCGAACCGCTGCACGCAATCCGCCTTGGCGGACAGCGTCGCGGACTGCGAACCCTCGGGAGACTGCGCGGGCTCACCCTGGCAACCGGCCACCAGGCTCAGGAACGCAGCCGCCAGGAGGCGACTCGTCATCTTCAGGTGCATGTGTGGGACCTCGACTGTGTGGGGGACACTGTCTGCTTCGCTCACAACGGGCGGAGGCGCGGGGAGTCCAGCCAGGGAAAAAGCACCGGACGCGCGTTCCAGGAGGTACGCCATGCACTCGCCACGCCATGCTCCAAGGTTTTGGGTCTTTCCTCGAAGGCCCCAGGCTGGCGGCCCCCCCCGCCCGGACGCCTGTAGCGCCGCCCGTTACAGAAGCGCCAGGGCGTGTATCCCACCGTGTCACATCAACGCGCCGCGTGGCTTGCGCGAGGGCTGGCGCGGGGCTAGGGAATCGCCCCTCGTATGTCGGCGCTCGCGGAACTGCTCGAAGCCATCCGGGAGGAGTCGGGCCCGGCCACGTGGTCCGCCGGACAGGCCCTGTCTCGCGCGGGGGTCGTGTCGGTGCAATCCGTGGACGAGGAAGAGGTCGTCCTGCGGGTCCGCGTCCCCGGCCGTCCCACCCCGGTCACCACCACCCTCTACCCCGAGGATGAAATCTGGGAGTGCGACTGCCGCGGGAAGGTGGACCCCTGCGAGCACGTCATCGCCGCGGCCATCGTCCTGCGCCAGGCGGAGGGGCGGAAGGCCGCGGCGGCGGCAGCCCCGGCCCGTCCAGGCCCCGCCGCAACGGCCTCGCGCCCGGGCACCACGCCGAAGCCGGAGCGGCTGGTGTACCGCTTCAAGCGAGTGGACGGCGGACTTCAGTTGGAGCGGCTGGTGGTCCGGCCGGACAACACCGCGCGGCTGCTGGCCCGGAGCCTCACGTCCCTGCTCCAGAACCCCGTGGAGGCCTCACGCATCCAGGTGGAGCCATGCGACCTGCTCGCGGACAAGCTGCTCGCGCAGCCCACGCGGGGCGCGCTGCCGCAGAGCAAGCTGGACGCGCTGCTGCACGTGCTGGAGAAGTCGCGCACGGTCCTCTTCGACGGGACGTTCGTCCCCGTCTCCAGCGAGCCGCTCCTCCCGCGCGTCACCGTCGAGGACCGGGGCGAGCAGACGGTCCTCAAGGTGGAGCGGGATCCGCGCATCAGTGAACTGGTGAGTCCCGGCGTCGCAATGTGTGCGGGCGCGCTCTGCCGGCTGGGAGAACAATCCCTCACGGGCGCGCGGCTGGAGAACCTGCCCCAGGAGCGCGCCTTCGCCCCGGAGCAACTGGCGGACCTGACGGGCAAGGTGCTGCCGGACTTCGCGCGGCGCATGCCGGTGGACGTGAAGAGCCGGCGGCTGCCCCCCATCGACCGGACGCTCAAGCCGCGCATCTCGCTGGAGCTCGACAAGCTCGACACGGGGCTCTCGGTGCTGCCCACGCTGGTGTACGGCTCTCCGCCCACCGCGCGCATCGACAACGGGAAGCTGGTGTACCTCCAGGGCGCCGCGCCGGTGCGCGACGAGCCCCTGGAGACGAAGCTCATCCACCAACTGCGGGACGAGCTGAACATGGCGCCGGGCCGGCGCGTGACGGTCCACGGCAAGGAGGCCGTGCAGCTCGCGGACAAGCTGCGCAAGTGGCGCGGCGGCCTCACGGGCAACGCGGCGGGCGTGGTCAGCCCCGACGTGAAGCTGCGGCCCATGCTCACGCTGGACGCCGCTGCCACCGAAGCGGGCGTGCCGCGAGTGGGCTTCTCACTCGACTTCCAGGTGGAGGGCCTGGGCCCCGGCGTGACGCGCACCGTGGACGCGGGCGCGGTGATGAAGGCCTGGGAGGAGGGCCTGGGGCTGGTGCCGCTGGAGGGCGGAGGCTGGGCGCCCCTGCCCACGGGCTGGCTGAAGGCCCACGGCCAGCGGGTGGCGGACCTGCTGGCCGCGCGCGAGCGGGACGGACGGCTCGCGAACCACGCCCTCCCCCAGCTCACCGGCCTGTGCGAGGCCCTGGAGCACCCCGCCCCGCCCGTGATGGAGCGGCTCGCGCCCCTGGTGCAGGGCTTCGAGAAGCTGCCCGAGCCCCAGCTCCCCAAGGACCTCACCGCGACGCTGCGCCCGTATCAGCTGCAAGGCGTGAGCTGGCTCACCTTCCTGCGTCAGGCGGGGCTGGGAGGCGTGCTGGCGGATGACATGGGTCTGGGCAAGACGCTGCAGACCATCTGCACGCTGGGCCGGGGAACGCTGGTCGTGGCGCCCACGAGCGTGCTGCCCAACTGGGAGGCGGAGGTGAAGCGCTTCCGCCCGTCGCTGAAGGTGTCCGTCTACCACGGCGTGGGGCGCACGCTGGACGAGTCCGCGGACGTGACGCTCACCACGTACGCGCTCCTGCGCCTGGACGCGGCCATCCTCGCGGCGAGGACATGGGACACGGTGGTGCTGGACGAAGCGCAGGCCATCAAGAACCCGGACAGCCAGGTGGCGCGAGCGGCGTACGAACTGGATGCGGGCTTCCGCATCGCGCTCAGCGGCACGCCCATCGAGAACCGGCTCGAGGAGCTGTGGAGCCTGATGCACTTCACCAACCGGGGCCTGTTGGGTGGGCGCAAGGCCTTCGAGGAGCGCTGGGCCCGGCCGGTGTCGGAGAACCAGAAGGGCGCGGCGGAGGCCCTGCGCGCGCGCATCCGGCCCTTCGTGCTGCGCAGGCTCAAGCGCGACGTGGCGCCGGAGCTGCCGCCGCGCACGGAGGCCGTGCGGCACGTCACGCTCACCGAGCAGGAGCGCGCCGTCTACGACGCGGTCCACGCCGCGACGCGCGAGGAGGTGGTGTCGCAGCTGGAGGAAGGCGGCAGTGTGCTGAAGGCGCTGGAGGCGCTGCTGCGGCTCAGGCAGGCGGCCTGTCATCCGGCGCTGGTGCCGGGGCAGCAGGCGAGGACGTCCTCGAAGGTGCAGGCGTTGGTCGAGGCGCTCGGCACGGCGGTGGCGGACGGGCACAAGGCGCTGGTCTTCTCGCAGTGGACGTCGATGCTGGACCTCATCGAGCCTGCGTTGAAGGAAGCGGACATCGGGTTCATCCGCCTGGACGGAGGCACGGCGAACCGGGGCGCGGTGGCGGCGTCCTTCCAGGACGAGAAGGGAGCCCCCGTGATGCTCATCTCGTTGAAGGCGGGAGCGACGGGGCTCAACCTCACGGCGGCGGACCACGTCTTCCTGGTGGATCCGTGGTGGAACCCGTCGGTGGAGGCGCAGGCGGCGGACCGGGCGCACCGCATCGGGCAGCAGCGGCCGGTGATGGTCTACCGGATGGTGTCGCAGGGCACGGTGGAGGAGAAGATCCTCCTGCTCCAGGAGAAGAAGCGAGCCCTCTTCGAGGCCGCGCTCGGAGGCGCCACGGGAGGCGCCGCGCTCACGCGAGCGGACCTCATGCAGCTGCTGGATTGAGAGGGCATTCCGGAGCGGGGGGGAGGGCGGCAGTCCCCTCCCCCGCCGTGCCTGCGGGGAGGCGGTGACGCTGGACGTCACGTGCGGCATGCGCATCGTCTCGGGGGGACACAGTCCAACCGAGAGGGAGTCACAGCATGCCAGCATCCATTCCCGACAAGATGAGGGCCGCGGCGCTCGACCGCTTCGGAGGTCCAGAGGTCCTGGGCATCCAGACGATTTCTGTTCCCGCCTGCGGTGACGACGAAGTGCTCGTGCGAGTCGCGGCGGCGGGGATCGGCGTCTGGGATTGGATGGAGCGCGAGGGCCAGATGGCCGAGATGCTCCCAGGCGGCCCGAAGTTCCCCTATGTGCCCGGAGCGGATGGAGCGGGAGAGATTGCCGCGGTGGGCAAGAACGTGGTGGACCTGAAGGTGGGCGACAAGATCTACGGCTCCGCCTTCATGAGCTCCAAGGGAGGCTTCTACGCGGAGTACGTCGCGGTGAAGGCGAACCAGGCCGCGAGGATTCCCAAGGGCTTGAAGGTGGAGCAGGCAGCGGCGCTCGCCGCGGATGGCGTGACGGCGATCCAGGGGTTGGACAACCACCTCCAGCTCCAATCCGGGCAACGCCTGCTCATCTTCGGCGCGAACGGCGGCATCGGGCACCTGGCGGTGCAGTTCGCGAAGCGGATGGGAGCGAAGGTGCTGGCGGTGGCGTCCGGCGAGGACGGCGTGGAGCTGGCCCGGAGGATCGGGGCGGACGCGGTGGTGGACGGAAAGAAGGGGGACTTCGAGAAGGTCTGCCGTGAGTTCGCGCCGGATGGCTTCGACGCCGCGCTGGTGTTGGCAGGAGGCGACGCCACGGACAAGGTGCTCCAGCACGTACGCAAGGGAGGCCGCATCGCTTATCCGAACGGGGTGGAGCCGGTGCCCAAGGCCCCCGCGGGCGTCCAGGCGATTGCCTACGACGGTCTCCCCCGTCCCGAAAGCCTGAAGCGCATCAATGAGCTGATTGAAGCCGGGCCCTTCCACCTGGAGATCGGCCGCATCTACGCGCTGGAGGAAGCCGCGAAGGCCCAGCAGGAGGTGCTCAAGCACCACCTGGGCAAGTACGCGATGCGCATCCAGTAACGCTCAATGCGGTTCAGAGTCCGCCGTGGCGGTGTTGAGCATCCGCATCGCCACGGCGCGGCACTCGGAGCAGATGACGCCAGAGCGCTCCCAGTGCACCTGAGCCTCCATTTCCCCCGGGTCCGCGGAGCCTTCATCCAGGCGCCGGATCAGCGCTTCGAGCGCCTCCGCGGGATTCCCCTCCAGGTCATCCGAAGGGTCGAGCAGGTCCTGTTCCCCTTCCAGCACCAGGCTGAAGCGGTAGTACACGGCATGCGCGGCGATGACGCGCCCGCACGTCGCACAGGTCTTCGCTCGCGGTCCTGTCATGGTGACAAGGATAGCGGCGAAACCTTTGAGCCGCTCCAGCCGAAGCCAGACATTCGCCCCGGATAGGGGGTCCGCCTTCCCCCCAACCGCGACGAAAAGAGAGCTTGGGCTATGGGTAAAGACAAAATGCAGGTCCTCATGCCTGTCGCGCTTGTCACGGGATGTGGCAACGATGCCACGGACAACAGCCCGGCCGTGGAGACGGTGCGTGAGCAGCGCATCACCGAGGAGCGCATTCGTCCTTGAGGCAACGGCTAGCGAGGCGGCGGGCCAGAACCGTGAGGCGCTCGTGGACGGGCTCTTCTGCGGTTGCTCGCCCGGTGCGACGAGCAGAGGGGGGACTGGAGCGCCGCGGCGGACCATCTCCGCAGGGCGCGGGCCATCGAACCTCATGACACGCGCACGGAGTCCGCGCTTCAGGCGGTGCTCTCGTGACAATCCACCAGCATCGAGGCCAGAGAGGTCCGTCCATGACGAGCCCCCACTGCGTCTCCGTGCGCGATCAAAATGCACGAGCCGGGGATCGAACCCGGACGACCCTTGCGAGTCAGCGGATTTTAAGTCCGCTGCGTCTGCCAATTCCGCCACTCGTGCGATGGAAGGAAAAGATAGCAGACCCAGCTGCCCAAGCGAGGCACCTGCGCATGCCAGGGCGCCCCCTCTTCCTTGGGCCGCCAACTACGGCTCCCGGGCGACCGTGCTCGCACCAGAGGCGACGCGCCGCGGGCCGCCGAAGGTATGGTGCGCGCCGTGCGGCAGCGGACGCTCATCATCGACAACCACGACTCGTTCACGTTCAACCTCTTCCAGCTGCTGGCGGAGGCCGGAGGGACCGAGCCCCTCGTCGTGCGCAACGACGAGCGGCCGTGGCGGGAGCTGCGCGAGCTCGCGTTCGACAACATCGTCCTTTCCCCGGGGCCGGGCCGTCCCGACCACCCGGCGGACTTCGGCGTCTGCCGCGATGCGCTCCTCGAAGCGGACGTCCCCATCCTGGGCGTATGCCTGGGCCATCAGGGGCTGGGCCACATCCATGGCGCGCGCATCCAGCACGCACCGGAGGTCATGCACGGGCGGCTAAGCCCCGTGCGCCACTCGGGGACGGACCTCTTCCAGGGCCTTCCCCAGGACCTCCCGGTGGTGCGCTACCACTCCCTCTGCCTCGCCCGGCCGCTGCCCGAGGAACTGGTGGAGACCGCCTGGACCCCCGACGGCGTCCTCATGGCCCTGCGCCACGCCACCCTCCCCCGATGGGGCGTCCAGTTCCATCCGGAGTCCATCGCCACCCCGCACGGCCGCCAGCTCCTCGCCAACTTCATCCGGCTGAGCCGCGAGCACTCCGCCCGCCGGCCCGCCCCACGTCCAGAACCACGCCAGGAGAATCCGACCCAACCGCCGTTCCCCTCCCCGGAGGGCTTCCGCGTCCACCACCGGAAGCTGCGGCTCGAAGCCAATCCAGAGCACGCCTTCGTCGCCCTCTTCAAAGAAAGCGACCCGGTCTTCTGGCTGGACAGCAGCCGCGTTGAAGCCGGCCTGTCCCGCTTCTCCTTCATGGGCGACGCGACCGGTCCCCACAGCGCCGTCATCCACTACCGGGTGAATCCGCGCCGGCTCACCGTGAGCCGGCGCCAGGGAACGCAAGAGCATTCCAGCGAGCTGTTCGGGTTCCTCCAGCAGGAACTCGCGCGGTTGCGAGCACCGTCCTCGGGCCTGCCCTTCGACTTCCAGGGCGGTTTCGTGGGCTACCTCGGCTACGAACTGAAGCACGACTGCGGCTCGAGCGCCCCGCATCCCTCACCGGATCCAGATGCCAGCCTCATCCTCGCGGACCGGGTGCTGGCCTGGGACCACCTGGAGGGCACGGTGTACCTCGTGGCGCTCGCCCCCGAACACGAAGCCGCGCAGGTCCGGGCCTGGTTCGACGCCACCGAGTCCCGCCTCCGCGCCCTGCCCCCACTGCCGCCCCTGGAGCCGGGCACCACAGCCCCCTTCCCCGTCCACCTCGCCCGAGACCGCGCGACCTACCTGGCCGACATCCAGCGCTGCCTGGAGCAGCTCCATGAAGGCGAGACGTACGAGGTCTGCCTCACCAACAAGCTCCGCGCCCGGACACATGTCGCCCCCCTGGACCTGTACCGGAGCCTGCGCCAGCTGAACCCGGCACCCTACGCCGCCTACCTCCGGCTGGGCCCCCTGGGCATCGCCTGCTCCTCCCCCGAGCGCTTCCTCCGAGTGGACGCCGAACGCTGGGTCGAGTCGAAGCCCATCAAGGGCACCCTGCGCCGCGGCGCCACGCCCGACGAGGACGAGCAACTGCGCCAGCAGCTGGGCTTGCAGGAGAAGGACCGGGCGGAGAACCTGATGATCGTGGACCTCGTGCGCAACGACCTCGGGCGGGTGTGCGAGGTGGGCTCGGTCCACGTCCCCCGCCTCATGCACGTGGAGTCGTACGCCACGGTGCACCAGTTGGTGAGCACCATCCGGGGCCACCTGCGCGAAGGGCGCACCGCCGTGGACGCCGTGCGAGCCGCGTTCCCGGGAGGCTCCATGACGGGAGCCCCCAAGGAGCGCACGATGGAGCTCATCGACCGGCTGGAGGGCGAGGCCCGGGGCGTCTATTCCGGCGCCATCGGGTACTTCTCCGCCACCGGCCCTGCGGACCTGAACATCGTCATCCGCACGGCGGTGGTCCGTCCCGGCGAGGTGAGCATCGGCGCGGGGGGGGCCATCGTGGCGCTCTCGGACCCGGCAGCCGAGTTGGACGAGATGCTCCTCAAGTCGCGAGTCGTGCTGAAGGCGCTGAGTACGGCGCTCGGAGCCCCGGACGGGCTGCCCGAGCCGGGCGGGGATGCCAGGGCCGCCTCCGGGCCCTGGGCGGGCGTGACGGGCTGAGCCCGGGAGGGGGAGGGTCTCCCGGGGCGGAGGCGTCCCGGCTGGCGGGGAAAGCCCCTCGATTCCTCCACTGCTGGACGGCCGGGGCTTCCGTGGACGTCGCATCCGGCGGGCCGCTGTTATAAAGCGCCCCCCATGCTTGAGACCGTCACCAAGGGCTTCCGGGCCGCCAAGAACCGCCTCGCCGGCAAGAGCGAACTCACCCCCGAGCTGGTGGACGAGTCGCTGCGAGACATCCGCGTCTCCCTGCTGGAGGCCGACGTCGCCTTCGACGTGGTGAAGAAGTTCGTCGCCCGCGTCCGCGAGAAGGCCGTGGGCGAGGTCGTGCAGACGTCCGTCACGGATGCAGCGGGCCAGAAGCGCAAGGTCAGCGCGATGGACCACTTCATCAAGATCTGCCACGACGAGCTGGAGGCCCTGATGGGCCCGGTGGACACGAGCCTCCACCTGAAGCCCAAGGGCCAGCTGTCCGGCATCATGATGGTGGGCCTCCAGGGCTCCGGTAAGACGACGACCACGGGCAAGCTCGCCAGCCGGCTCCTCGCGGAAGGGCGCAAGCCGCTGCTGGTCGCGGCGGACATCTACCGCCCGGCCGCCGTGGATCAGCTCAAGGTCCTGGGCGAGCGGCTGAAGGTCCCCGTCTACCACGAACCCGGCGTGCAGCCGCCCGAGCTGGCGAAGCGGGGCTATGCGGCCGCGCGCGAGCAGAAGTGCGACGTGGTGCTCATCGACACGGCGGGCCGGCTCGCCATCGACGAGACGCTGATGACGGAGCTGGAGGCCATCAAGTCCAACGTGCAGCCGGACACCATCCTGCTGGTGTGCGACGCGATGATCGGCCAGGACTCGGTGCGCACGGCGGCCGAGTTCGACCGGCGTCTGACGCTGGACGGCTTCATCCTGACGAAGCTGGACGGTGATGCGCGCGGCGGCGCGGCGCTGTCCATCAAGGAAGTGACGGGCAAGCCCATCAAGTTCCTCGGCATGGGCGAGTCGATGGACAAGCTGGAGGAGTTCCGTCCGGAGGGCCTCGCGGGCCGCATCCTGGGCTTCGGCGACATCGTCGGCCTGATGAAGGACTTCGAGAAGGTCGTCGACGAGAAGAAGGCCGAGGACGACGCGCGCAAGCTGCTCTCCGGCCAGTTCTCGATGAAGGACTTCGTCGAGCAGATCCGCATGGTCCGCAAGATGGGCCCGCTGAAGGACCTGCTGGAGAAGTTCCCCCTCTTCGGCGACCTCACCGAGCACCTGAACCCGGACGAGAAGGAGCTCACGAAGATCGAGGCGATGTACGACTCGATGACGCAGAAGGAGCGCCTGCGTCCGGACATCATCAACGCCAGCCGCATCAACCGCATCTCCAAGGGCAGTGGCCGCAAGCCGGAGGAGGTGCGCGAGCTCTTGCAGAAGTTCGGGATGATGCAGCAGGTGATGGGCACCATCGGCCAGAACCCGGGCCTGTTGGGTCGCATCCCCGGCTTCAAGCAGTTGGGGCAGCTGAGCCAGATGAAGAACATGGACCTGGGCAGCATGCTGGGGAAGGACCCGAAGGCGCTGGAGAAGGCCATGGCGGGGATGGGAGGCATGGGGGGCATGCCCATGCAGCTGCCGCAGATTGCCCCGGGCTACACGCCGCCCATGGGCCAGGCCGCGATGGCCAAGGCCCGCCTGATGGGCTACGCGCCCCCGTCCGTGAGCAAGCCGGACGACCGCGACGCCATCAAGGAGCGGCGCAAGAAGGAGAAGGAGAACAAGAAGAAGAACCGCAAGAAGAAGTAGGCCCAAGGCCTCCGCGGTGAATCCCCTGCCCGCGCGTCCCCACCCGAAGCCCGGGGGCGGCGGGCAGACGTGTTTCCGGACGCCCATCCTGTTTCGTGGACGGGCATGGCAGTGTTCTCGCTCGGGACCAGCCCGGTCCCGACCTTGCAGAACACGCCCCCATGCCCCACCTGAAACACCTGTTGCTGTTGAGCTGCATCGGCCTGAGCCCCGCATGCATTGACGTTCCCCCCATCGAGAACCCGCCCAAGGAGAACCCGGCGGACCCCGATGCGGACTTCACTTTCACGGCGGCACCTGTCCAGGAGCAGGTCCTCCCGGGAGGAACCCTGGATTGCAACGTCCAACTTGCGTGGACGGACACCACCGGTGGAGCCATCACCTGGAGCCTGATGTCCCCGCCCGCGGGCATCGAGCTCCAGGCGTCCACCCTGCCCAAGGGAGAGACGCGCGCGACCCTGAGCATCCGCGTTGGAACGAGCACCGCACCCGGCCCCTACACGCTGACGCTCCAGGCCAAGAGTGGCACGGTCACGAAGCAGGCCACGCTGACGGTGACGGTCGGCAAGCCCGGAGACCTGGTGGTGAACTGGGTCGTGCCCACGCCCGGGAAGGCCTACACGCGAGGCCCACTGCTCCTCCAGTTCACCGTGGAAGGGGGCACGGCAGACAACGTGGAGATCCTGAAGGACACCACGGTGCTCGTGAAGCCCACGGGGAACCCCTATTCGTTCACCTGGGACACCACCCACGAGGCGGAGGGCACGTACCAGCTGTCAGTTCGCGCGACCCGCGGCGGAGCCGTCTTCACCAGTGCGCCCAGGACGGTCATTGTGGACCGGACCGCGCCCACCGTGGCGTCCTTCCTACCGGCCAAGGACGCAGCGACGGTGGGCGTCCATGACGCCATCCAGGTCACCTTCAGTGAACCCATGAACCCGCTCTCCGTGACGGAGGCGGCGGTGGGACTCAAGACGGGGACCGGGGATGCCATCCCGAAGTCCGTGGCGCTTTCTGCTGACGGCAGGACGCTGACCGTGACGCCGCTGAGCGCGCTGACCGCGCCCAGCACGGTTCAGGTCGACCTCACCGCCACCACAAGTGCTCTGACGGATCTAGCGGGGAACGCAGCGACGACTCCTCTAACCTGGTCCTTCTCAGTCCCCACCTGGCTCCCCGTTGGTGGAGCTCTCAGCGCCGTTGAAGGAAAGACCTCAGCGGAAGACGTCATATTGAAGATGGATCGAAACGATCAGCCCGTACTCGCATGGGTGGAATCAGACGGGTTGAACAAGAATGTCTATGTGGCCCGATGGACGGGTTCGACATGGTCCATGCTGGGCACTGGCTTGAGTGGATTGGCAGGAGCTGGAACCGATGCCGTAAAGCCCACCCTGACAATTTCTCCCCAGAACCAGCCTGTCGTCGCATGGACAGAGAAGTCCGGAAACGGGCGAGAGCAAATCCTCTTCCTCCGTCAGTGGACAGGAGACGCCTGGGCCGTGCTTCCATCAGCACCCCTTACGACAGGCAGCACGCAATACCCATCCAGTCCATCACTGGCCTTTGACACCAATGGAAACCTGTTCCTTCACGTCTGTGAGTCTTCCGACAACAACGGACTCGTTCAAGGCTTTTCGCTCCCACCGTCTGGTTCAGCATGGGCGGATCTCCATCCGGCACAACCGAGCACTCACTACCATGCCGCGTCGATTTCCGTTGCAGCGTCCGGAAACAACTTCTTCACCGCATACTCCACCTACGACGACACCACGAGCTTACGCTCCATCGCCGTCCTTCCAAACAATGGAGCCCCGTTGGGAGGAATAACTCTTGGAGCCAAGGCGTACACTCCATCGGTGGCCGTGGATGCATCTCTGCAGCCTTGGGTCGCGTGGGCTCAGAGCGATACGGCTGAACCCAACACAGATGGTCAGATCTATTGGTCGCGTTGGAATGGAAGCACCTGGACCTCTCCACTGAATATCAGCGTCAACTCAACGGGCAACAGTCGTCCGAGCTTCGCCCTTGGCACTGGCGCCCCCCACATTCTTGTCTGGAGTGGCGTAATCAATACCGAGCGGAGCATCTTCGTCAGTCAGTGGGTCGGCGACTCCTGGCAGACGCTTGACCCTCAGTTGAATGCTCTGGCGGCGCAAAACACCCCTGCCTTCAGTCCATCCGTGGCCATGAACTCAGCGGCCCAGCCGTTCATTGCCTGGATTGAAGCAGATGCCAACGCAGCAAGCATTTACACTGTTCGAATCAACCGCTAATCAACAGGCGTCCCCCAAGCAGTGGCTCAGGCCTTCGCCAATGAGGGCCTGCGCCACCTGCAATCACCGTACTCTTCGTGCTGGATGGACCAACAGGTCGAACGTAAACAGAGCGGGCCAGCAATTCACCAACTCTAGCGGACTTGACGGAAGCCCAGTGGATATATGGGAAACCGTCAGACAGTGCGCCATTACTCACGCGTCACTAATATTTTTGCCTGGGTGCTTTTACGATTGATTGGCTACCCATGTCGCTTAGGCACGACCAATCCACGGCTCAAGCGACTGAGGACACGTCGTTTTTGACGTCGTTTGTAGCTTTCGTGAGCGTTGTCACCCAGCTCATTTCTGCGAGCTGTTTCCTCGTCCGCGATCTGGAATTCGACAAGCGCGAATGTGACTCGCCCCTTCCGGGGGCGGGTGTCGCTCTCAGGCGGAGGCAGATAGGGGTCCATGCGCAGCGGAAGGTCCACGACGAAGTTGAGGACCCGGTAGGAATCCCCAGAGAAGGCGTTCCCCGTCCGGTCCTCACGGTCCTCGAAGTCCCGGTCCAGGTGGAGTTGGGGGATGAACTGCTCGAAGTGAGGATTCTCCTCCAGGAGTCCCTTGAACGGCAGTAGCGAGTTCTCCGTCTGTCCCGGGACGACGAAGTTGAAGGGGAACAGACGCTGCGTCAGAAAGTAAAGGACCGGCAACAGATCCTCCCGCTTGCGGGTGATGACGCGAAACCGAGTGCGGTCGTAGACCTGCGCCGCCACTGTCTCCTTCTTCGCTATCAGCTTCGTGATCAAAGAGTCCCGCGTCTTGATGGAGTGGGCGAACTCCACGATGGGCAAGCCCATCTCCTTCATCTCACGAGCAACGCCCAGCACCTTCTCCGTGACCATCTCCGCCAGCTCCGCCTCCGAGGCGGCGAGCCGGAAGAGGAGATCTCGCCCTTCGATGTGCTGGATGACGTGCATCACCTTCAGCACGATGCAGGCAATCCGCCGGTAGCGGGCAAGGCCCTTCGCCCCTGAAGCGAAGAGGAAGAGGTCATGGAGTTCTTCCGGCTGTGCCACCGCGTCCGCGACCCGGTAGTCGAAGGTCTTGCGCAGGTACTCCACGGCATCAGCGAGCACCATCCGGGCCCAGGCATCGTCGTAGGGCCGCGACACGTCCAACTGGCAGAGGCGCAGGAACCGGTCCACCTCGTCCCGCGTCTGGAAGTGCATGCGCCGCCAGTCGATGACCGAGCCACCTCTCAGGATGAGCCGGATACGCTCAAGTTCACGCAGTCCCATCTGCGGCACCGTGCAGACAGGGACAGCGGAGAGGACTGGAACGAGAGAGGGGGCCTTCACAGAGTTGTTCCTATCTGGCTGGAGACCCGAGGGAAAGCCCCGCAATGGAAAGGGCCCCGGCCTGGAAGCAGGCTGGGGCCCTCCTGACCACGTCCGCCTGCCTACTTGGCGGCGACTTCCTTGCCGTTCTCGAAGCGGCTTTCACGGACGACATTGCCGTCCTCGCTCAGCTCCTGGACCGTGCCGTCCCGGAAGCCCTTCTGGTACTGCTCGACCATCTTCGGCTTGCCATTGGCGAAGAACTGAACGCGGGTGCCGTGATAGTCGCCTTCGGCGAAGTCCGTCTCGCCGGTCTTGACCCCGTTCGCGTCCCAGAATGTCCAGTGACCCGAGCGGAATCCGTTCAGGAACTGTCCTTCCGACTGCTTCTGCCCGTTGGGCCAGTAGTCCACGTAGGCGCCGTGGATGACTGGCTCGCCCGCCTTCTGATTCGCCTTCACGCAATAGACAGCCTCATCCCTACCCGCCTTGCCCTTCTGGGAGGACCCCGCTGGGCAGGACAACTGCCCTTCCGCTGCGAGGCTCGTTGCGGAAAAAGCCAGCATGGACGCGATGAGAAGTTGGGGAGCCTGCTTCAGAAACATGGATGCTTCCTTTCCTTGCAAGACGGCGAGGGGCCTCTTCAAGGCCGCCACCCTCAAGAACGCATAAGCACTCGGCAAATTCATCCGTGATTCCTCGCGAGCGCCACTCACCGGCAGCATGTTCCGCATCTAAAGAGAAAGCCCCGTCCCAACCCAATGGGACGAGGCTAGACATCTTGAACTGGGCCTACAGCAGCCCCTGGGGCTCTACTTCGACAGCTGGCTGCAGATCTCGTTGCCGCCGGTGAAGTACAGGCCCAGCGAGATGGTGGAGATGCTGCCAGGGCAGAAGTTCATGATGAGCGTCGCGCTCTTGCCGTCCGAGGACGGAGTGTAGCCAGAGGGGCGAATCAGGGACGCACCGTCCTGCTGGTTCCCGTTCACCGTCACGTAGAAGAGGCCCTGGAGGTTGGACTTCTGCGGAGGGAAGGTGCCCGCCGTCTGAGCATAGGCCTTGACCTCAGCCCGAAGGGTGTCGCCGGAAGAGCAGAACGCCGGAGAAACGACGTCAGCACCCCAGGTCAGCTTGGTGATGCTGTAGATGATCGGCCCGGTAGAGCTGCTGACGTTCCAGACGGGCGCCTTGCCACCCTTCGCAGGATTGAAGTTGTCGCAGGAAGGCGCCGGCACCGCGGTGCACTTGTTCGCGCTGCAGAAGCTCCCGTACGCGCAGGTCGCCTGGCCCTCGCCCGTGCAGGTCGTCGCGGCCGGGCTGCACACGCCCGTGGCGGTGTTGCAGGTGTTGCCGGAGCCGCAGTCCGCGTCCTTGGTGCAGCCCGCGGGGGTGGAGCCGGGCTCCTCGCAGCGCTTGGAGACGGTGCCGCAGACCAGGTCCGTGGAGCTGCCCGAGTTGCACAGCTGGTTGGTCTGGCACTGGCAGACCTTCTGCGTCTTGCTCGAACCGGCCAGCACGGCGCAGTTCTTCTCGGTGTCAGGGCAGTCCGAGCCGCTCTCGCAGGTGTCCATGCACACGCCAGCGGACGTGTTGCAGAAATTGGAGGAACAGTCGGTGTCCGACGTACAGGTCTCCGTCGTCGTCTTGTCATCGCCACAGGCCGTGAGCGCCAGGCTCATCGAGCTCAACGCGGCGAGCATCACCATCATCTTGCGCAGCTGCATTCGGAACTTCCTCCTGAAGGTTACGTCGCCCGGTGCCTCCGGCCACGTGACTCCAGACACCGGGTTTGAAGTCGAGCGGCTTTAGTCCTCTCGCTCCAGACGTGTCAACGAGTGTTGACCGACCTTACAACGGCTCACCCGGGGGGATATTCACTGTTCACGAAAGCGCACAATCCGGTTGCACGACAGAATGACATCGCCGTCATACATGACGGCGATGTCATCCCGAGCGCTCAGAACGTGAACGGGAAGTCGATGGGGTCGCCCTGCTTCTGGTGCTTCGGGAACGACCAGCTCTTGATGAGCCCCGTGATGCACGTGGCCATGTAGCTCGAGCGGAACTCATCCGTGCGGCATGACACGTTCGTCGTCTTGCCACTCGTCTGGACGGTCCAGCGCATCACCAGCTTGCCGCTCAGCGACGGATCCTTCTGCTTCTGCTCGTTCACGCACTTCACGATGGCAGGCTTGTTGTTCAGCACCACCTGCATGATGTCCGACTGCTGCAGGCGCTCAGGCGTGCCGCCGCCCGGCTCCGGCGGGATGTAGGCCGTCGCCGTCGGCTTGCTCGCCGGCTTCGCGGGCGCCTTCTTCGTGCCGAACAGCTCGTCGAAGTCGTCATCCCCGCCGTTGGAGTTGGAGCTCGACGAAGAAGCCGATGAAGCGGAGGGCTTCGACACGGTGATCGCGTCGCCCTCGTCGTCATCCCGCTGGGAGCCTCGGCCTCCGCTGGCGCCCGACTTGCGATGGTTGCGCGGCTCCACTCGCGCCACCGCCGTCCCCAGGTTGGAAGCCGCGGAAGCAGGCTTCACCTCCGCCACGGGCGGAGGAGGAGTGGAGGCCGGAGCCGTTGCCACTGCAGGCGCGGCAACAGGAGGCGTTCCCCCTGCCGCGGCCGGAGTGCCAGCGGCGGTCGGCGTCCCCGCGGCAGCCGTCGCGGTGCCTTCCACAGGAGACGTCCCCGCGGGCGGAGGCGGCGTCGCCGCGGGCTGCACCGCTGCGGTGGGAGGCGGCGTCTGCACCGCCGCGGGAGGCGGCGGCATGGGCGGAATCTCCACCTTGGGCGTCGGCGCGGCCGCGGCCTGGACCGGCGGCTCCGCGGGGCGCTCGGACGAATTGCCGCGCGCGACGAAGACGACCGCCGCGCCCGCCATCACCAGCACGCCCGCCGTCACCGCGACCATCATCCCCATGCGGCCCTTGCCGCCCGCCGGTGCCGCCGCGGGAGGGGGATAGGCCGCCGGATACCCTGGAGGCGGATAGCCCTGCGGCTGCTGTCCGTACGGCATCTGCGCCTGCGGCGGCGCATAGGCCACGGGCTGCTGCGGCGCGTACTGCTGCGGGACCGGCTGCTGCGGCGCGTAGCCCTGCGGCTGCTGCGGCGCGTAGGCCGTGGGCGCGGCCATCGCCGGCGCTGCGGCGGCCATCATGGCCCCGGGCATCGCCGGCGAGGACACCGGCTCCGGCGGCGGCATGGGCACGTCCAGGAGGCGTGACTGCGACAACGGCTCGCGCTCCAGCGACGGCGCCGGACGCGGCGGCGGCTTGGTGAGGGCGTCGTTCTCCTCCTTCACCAGCGAGGCCAGCACGCTCGCGGCCGAGGGCTTCCAGCCCACCGGCTCATCCGGTGCCGCGGAGTTTCCACCCGAGCCCGGACGGGAGCTGCCCGCGCTGAAGGCGGACTCCACTGGACCAGCGGGCAGCGTGGGCGACGACGTGGTCACCGGCGCGGGCGCGACAATGACCGGCTTGGCCGGACGCGGCGCCAGCACCGACGCCAGCTCCGCCGTCTCCGACAGGGGAATCCAGTCGCTGAAGCCCGAACGCCAGCAGAGGTTGTCCGGGCCCACCTCGCCGCGGTCCCAGGCATCCTTGACCTTCTCCACCGTCCAGGGGCCCACCTGCTTCTCGTCGATGGCGACGTACCACTCGTGTTGCGCGGCGGCGGCCTTCTCTTCCGGTGATGGCTCCGCGGCCTCGGCCTCGGCGAGCTTGCGCACGGCCTCCGCCTTCGCGGCCTTGGCCTCCGCCTCCGCTTCCGCGGCCTTGAGCTTCTGCGAGCCCGTGCTCAGGACCTGGTCGAAGACCGCGCCAATCTCATCCTCTTCCACGTCCGTGAAGAGGCCGCCCTCCGGCGGTGTGCCCAGCGAGGCAGGCATCCCGTTGCCGGTGGGCTCCACGATGCGCGGCGCGTTCGCGTTCGCCTCCGCGGTGCTGCCCTTGGTCTCCGTGGACGCGGTGGCTTCCGCCCCGCCCTCCTTCGCCGCGGTTGCCCCGGCGGGCCTCACCAGGATGGTGTGACCACACTTCTTGCAACGCAGCTTGACCCCCTTCGGGCCAACCTTGTCGTCGCTGATCATGTACTGCGCGCGGCAGCTGTCGCAGACGAAACGCATCGTTCCCGCAAGCCTCAGAAATGACGGGCGAAATCCCGTCGGAATCGTAGAAGTGGCCACAGGCGGAGATCAAGGACACCGGCCTTGAACGCCCGCCTGCTTTCAACGCCTGAACCCTCGCGGCGGTCTGAGGGTCCTACTTTCGTACCTGGACCTCGACGTGTGTGCCAACGGCCACACGCAGCTCGTGCAGATCCTCGGAGGTGGCGAAGACCAGCAGCTCCCTCAGCTTGGTGCGCGGGGCGACGCGGAAGGCGGACCCCGTTTCTCCCTGCACCATGCGGCGCACCGGCTCCATCTCTCCCGCCGCGAAGAGGCCCGCGCGCGACGCCGTGAGCTCCGCTCCCTCCAACCACGTGCGCACATCCTGCGGCGTCGCCGTGGGCAGATAGGCCCTCGCCACCTTCGCCAGGGCGGCCCGGTCCGGCTCGCTCAGGCTCTTCTGGAGCAGCTGCCGCTCCACGTCCACCAGCCGCGGATCCACCGTGTAGCGCACATTGCCCACCACCAGGCTGAGCGCGGCCTGCACCACGGCCTCCAACCGCTCGGGCGCGACGCGCTGGCTGAACGCCAGCTCCGGACGCGCGAGCGCCAGGGTGCGGCCCAGGAGGTAGTACACCTCTTTTTGCCCCTGCTCCGCGAAGTACTTGCCGCCCACACGCACGCACGCGGGATGCGTCTGGAGCAGATCCACGTTCACGAGCGGCTCGGGGGCCGGCTCGTTGGAGCGCTTGGCCAGCCGCTCACGCGTGGCCACGAGGAAGGGCGAGTACAGCTCCACCGCCTCCATGCCGAAGAGCCGCGCGACGTAGCGGTAGTGGTTGACGTGGTACTCCTGCGCCGTCGCCACGTCGATGCGGTGGCGCTTGGGCACCAGCTGGTACTGCGGGAAGGGCACCGAGTACAGGTGTCCCGCCTTCTCGAAGAGCAGGCCCAGGAGCTCTGACAGCGGGCCGCGCACCTTCGGGTGGAAGAGCGCGGTCTGCCACAGCCGGTCCGTCAGCGGACGCTGCGCCAGTTCCTTCTTCTTCGCGTAGGGCCCCAGCTTGGTGAGGATCTCCTGCTCGTCCTCACCCGCCTCGCCCAGCAGGCCCGACACCGCCTGCGCGGCGAGCCACGCTGCGTCGTAGTCCTTGCGCACCGCCGACAGCCGCACCAGGTGGCCCACCACCTTGCGCGCGTTCTCCGTGTTGGGCAACGCGCGGCGCAGCGCCACGATGGCCTCTTCCTCGCGGCCCGGCATCTGGCCCGCGACGTCGGCGAACGTCTCCTGGATGGAGGCGTCGTCCGGCAGGCCCTTCGCAGCGACGCCGTAGGCGGCCACCGCGCCTTCCGGATGCTTGAGCACCTGGAGGTACAGGTCGCCCAGCGCGCGCCAGAGCGTCATGCGCGCCGGATGCGTGTCCGGCGTCTTGGGCAGACGCGCGAGCATGCGCGTGTAGTTCTCCTCCAGCGTCTTCCATTGGCGCGCGCCGCCGAGCATCGCCTCCAGTGCGCTGAAGGCCTCCACGAAGCGGTGATCCAGGTCGAGCGCGGCGTTGAAGGCCTGCGTCGCGCCCTCCACGTCCTTCAGCTCGTCGCGGCGGATCTCCCCCAGCGCGAACCACACCCGCTTGGCCTTGTGCGGCTCCAGACCGAGCGCGGGCAGCGCCAGCATGCGGCCCAGCACGTCCGCGGCCTTCTGGCCCTGACGCGTCTCGCGCAGCAGGCGGTAGAGCGCGTCCATCACCTCGGGCGCGTCCGGCTGCGTCTTGAGCGCGCCGGTGAACGCGTCGATGGCCATGTACGGGTCGTGCAGCGCGTCTCGCGCGATGCGGCCCAGCTCCAGGTAGACCTTGACCTTGGCCTCGCCCTCCAGGCTGTTGACGAGCTCCTGGCGCAGCTCCGCGGACTTCTCGTAGTTGCCCGCCTTGTCCATCAGCGTGACGAGCGCGCGCAGCGTCGGCTCGTGCTGCGGGTCGATGGCGAGCGCCTTCTCGAAGTGGTTCTGCGCGCGGTCCGTCTGGCCGAGCGCGGCGTGCACGTCACCCAGCTGCCAGTAGACCTCCACGACCTCCAGGTCCGTCAGCTCCTCGCGGTGGTGGATGAGGATGGTCTGGAAGACCTTGAGCGCGTCCTCGTACCGCTTCGCCTGCACCAGCAGGTTGCCGTAGCCCTCGAGCGCGGGCAGGTACGTGGCGTCCAGGCCGTAGGCCTTCTCGTACGAGGACAGGGCCTTGTCGCGGCGGCCCATCTTCTCCGTCACGTAGCCCAGCCGGTAGAGCTGGCGGCAGAGGTCCTGCGCGATGGCGGCGTCCTTCTCCGCCATGGCCTTCTCCGCCATCTTGCGCGTGACGATGTCCAGCATCCGCTCCGCGGACGACCAGTCCTCACGCGCGATGTATACGTCCGCCAGCGGGCGCGCCGCCTCCAGGCTGTCCGGGATGTGCTTGAGCGTCTCCTCCCAGTAGGGCGTGGCCGTCTCGCGGTCCTCGCGCGTCTCCGCGTGGTAGCGCGCGACGTCCAGCAGGGCGCGGCCCTTGGCGGCCGGGTCCTCCGTCTGCTGCGCTTCCTGCAAGAGCGTCTGCTCGTAGCCGCCCCAGTCCTTCTCCTGCTCCTGGATGCCCTTGAGGGCGCGGATGGTGGGCAGGTGGCCCGGGTCGATGGCGAGCGCCTGCTGGTAGGCGTTCCTCGCGCTCGCCATGTCCGCGAGCATGTCCTCGTTGATCTTCCCCAGGCGGTGCCACAGCTCCACCGCCTTGGGGTCGCTGCCCACGACCTGGGCTTCCTTCTGGAGCATCTCCAGCGCGAAGGGCCAGTTGCCGCTGCGCTCGTAGAGGTTGCCCAGGGCGTGCAGCGCCGGACGGGACTCGGGGTCCGTGGCGAGCGCCGCGTGGTAGCTGTTCACCGCGCGGTCCACGGCCTTCAGGTTCTGGTACTGGACGTTGCCGATCTCCACGTACAGCTCCGCCTGCTCCTGCGGGCTGGTGGCGAGCGCGAGCTGCCGCTCGTACGCGAGGATGAGGTCCTCCCACCGCGACTGCGCGCGGCGCAGGCGGATGAGGGACTTGATGGCCGGCACGTTCTGGGGGTCGATGGAGAGGACGCCCTCGATGCACGCGTCCGCGTTGGCCGGGTTCTGGTACGTGTCCTCCCAGATGGTCGCGCTGCGGAAGAGGACGCGGACCTTCTCGCGGTAGTCCTGCGACAGCTCCAGCATGCGCTCGTAGATGGCGAGCAGGTCCGCCGGCTGATCCAACCGCGTGTGCAGCCGCTCCAGCGCCTCCAGCGCCTCGCGGTTGAACGGATCGAACTCCAGCGCCATGCGGTTCGCGGACACCGCGGACTCGTCGTCCTTGAGGTCGCGCTCGTAGACCGTCGCCACCTCGACCTGGATGCGAGCGCGCTGCTCGTTGCTCGCCGACAGGTCCCGCGCGCGAAGCAGCGTGGTGGCCACGTCGCGGTACGCGTTGCCGCGCCGGTAGAGGGTCGTGAGGACGCCGAGCGTCTCCAGATCCGGCTCCAGCTCCAGCGCGCGCAGGAGGGCGCTGGCGGCCTCGGTGGGGTCGTCCAGCGTCTCGTCCCAGACGCGGGCGATCTCCTTGAGGATGCCCTTGCGCGCCTCGATGGAGCCCGCCGCCTCCAGCTTCTGCTCCAGCGCGACGACGTACTCGCGGTCGCGGCCGCGCCGCTGGAACACCGCCGCCAGCCCGTCCAGCGCGGTGGCGTTGGTGGGATCGAACTCCAGGATCTTCCGGAACGCGGCTTCCGCCGCCTGCGGATCATCCAGCCGCGTGTCATGGATGCGCGCGAGCGTGGCGTAGATGCGCTCCGCGAGTGGGCCGCGCGGCAACTCGTCCGCGACCTCTTCGTAGACCGCCGCCAGCTCCTCGTGGCTGCCCGTCTCGTCCGCGAGGCGCTCGACCTCCTCGCGCAGCGCGTCCTCGGCCGCGTCCAGTTGCAGCGCGCGGCACAGCGCCAGGAAGGCCACGTCCTTCTGGCCCAGGCGCTCCTCCTGCACCCGGGCGATCTCCCGCAGCGCCGCCATCTTCTCCTCGTCGGTGACGAGGTGGGGCATGTAGCGGTCCATCACCGTGGCGTAGGCGCGCCAGTCGTTGTTCGTGCGGTACAGCCCGCACACGCGCTCGTAGGCAGTGCGGTTGGCTGGGTCGATCTCCAGCACCTTCTCCAGCGCGCCGGCGGACAGCTCGGGCTTGCCGCCCTGCCCTTCCCACAGGTCCGCGACCGCGAAGTACGCGGCGATGGCCGGGTCGCGCTCCTCGGACGCCAGGTGCACCTGGACCTTGAGCTCCAGGGCGCGCACGGCGTCGTTCCACGCGCGCAGCGACACGGACAGCGCATACACGCGCTCCAGGTCGGCTACGACGTGCGGCTCCACCTCCAGCGCGCGGCGGGCCGCGTCCAGCGACTCCTCGCGCCGGCCCATACCCGCGAGCACCTCCGCCATTCGCAGGCGCAGCGCCTTCACGCCGTCGCTGCTGTCCTGCAGCGGGATGAGGCGACGCAGGATGCCGACCAACTCCTCGCGCTGCCCCGTCTCGTCGTACAGCTCGCGCAGGGTGTCCAGCACGACGCGGTGACGCGCGTCGCGGTCCAGCGCGGCCTTGAAGTAGGGCACCGCCGCTTCCGGCTGCTTGAGCAGGCGGTACACCACGCGGCCCAGGCGCTCGTTGAGGCGCACCACCTCACGCGGATCCAGCGTGATGGCCAGCCGGCCCTCGAGCATCTCGCGCAGGTCCTGCGGACGGCCCGCACGCTCGTACAGCGACTCCAGCGCGGAGAAGACCTGCTCGTTGCGCGGGTTCTTCGCCAGCAGCTCGCGGTACAGCTCGATGGAGCGGCCCAGGTCGGACAGCCCCTCGGCGGACACCTGCGCCATCTTGCCGAGGACGCGGTCGCGCTCGCTGCCGGTGACCTTGTCCGCCTGGAGCTTCAGGATGGCGTAGAGCTTTTCGGACGCGCCCGCGCCCTCGTAGATGCCCTCCAGGAGCCTCGCCGAGGCGAGGTGCGACGGATCCAGCGCGAGGATGGCCTCGTAGGCACCCGCGGCGCGATCCGGGCTGTCCATCCGCTCCTGGTAGAGCTGCCCCAGGCGGAAGAGGAAGCCGATCTTGTCCGCGGGCTGCGTCGCGCCGGTGGCCAACGCCTCCAGCACGCCGGCCAGCTCCGGCCACGCCTCCAGGTGCAGGTAGAGGCGGTCCAACGCCACGAGCGAGGCGTGCTGCACGGACGCGTGCAGCGTGCGCGCGCGCTCGAAGTAGGACACCGCGCGGTCCGGATCGCGCAGGCGTGTCTCCAGCACCTGGCCCAGCTTGAGGCACACCTGCGCCGCGTCGGCGGCCTCGGCGATGCGCGGCAGCGCCTCCTCGTAGAGCACCACCAGTTCGTCGTAGCTGCCCGCGACGTCGGTGGCGTTCTCCAGGCGGCGGCGGACCTCGCTGTCGTTCGGGTCCTCCTTGAAGCCGCGGTAGAGCGCGAGGAAGGCCAGCTCGCCCTCGCCCTGCGTCTCGCGCAGCGTGGCCAGCTCGCCGAGCAGTTGCTTGCGCTCGATGGCGTCCGGCGACACGCCCACGCGCGTTTCAATCAGCTGCGCCAGCCGCGTGACGTCGCCGCTCGCGCGGAAGGCGCGCAGCAGCGTCTCCACCGCGAGCAGGTTCTGCGGCTCGCGCGCGACAATGGCCTCCATGCGGCCCACCGCGCCCGGGTGGTTGGGCTGCACGGACAGCACCTCGCCGAAGAGCGATAGAGCGCCCACCTTGTCGAGCAGCTTGGACTCGCGCACCGTCGCGAGGCGGAACTTCAGCTCAAGGCCCTCCTCCGGCGGCATCAGCGCGATGCGCCGCGCGAGGACGTCCGCGAGCTCCGGCCAACGCTCCTGCTTCTGGCAGAGGGCGTCCATCCGCGCGAGCGCCACCGCGTCGTCCGGCTGCAGCTCCAGGAGCCGCCGGAACGTGGCCAGCGCGCCCAGCGGGTCCTTGAGCTGCTCCTCTTGCAGCGCGCCAATCTGGTGGAGCACCGCCGCGCGACGCGCCGGCTCCTCCGACAGCGCGAGCTGACGGCGCAGCACCTCCAGCAGCTCCGTAGGACGGCCCTGGGACGCCACCAGCCGCGCGGTGCCGTCCAGCGCCTCGGTGTCCGTGGGCTTGAGCTCCAGCACGCGCTTCCACGACTGGAGCGCTTCCGCCGGCTCGCCCAGGTCCACCTGCATCCGGGCGAGCGCGCGGTACAGCTCCGCGCGGGCCACGTCGCTGGCCTTGGGGGCCACCTCGGTCAGCACCGCGCACAGCTCCTCCGGTGCCTCCGCCTTGTCCACCAGTTGGATGCACAGCTCCAGCGAGCGCGGGTCCTCCGGCAGCTCGCGCAGCGCGCGCGTGGCGGAGAGGAACCCCATCTCCGCGTTCTCCAACGACGTGGCGTAGATCTCCGCGATGCGGCGCAGGAGCGCGGCCCGCTCCTGCGGCACGGCCTCCGCGGAGACGCGTGACTCCAGCATCTCCACCTGCTTCAGGTGGTTGCCCACCGACGCGAAGATGGGCTCCAGGGCGCTCGCCGCCGCACCACGCAGCGGGCTCTCCGAACGCGCCAGCTCCTCCAGCGCTCCCACCGCGCCCGGGTGTCCAGCGCGCCGCGCGAGCACCGCCTGGTACAGCTCCAGCGCGCCGCGCGGATCATCCAGGCGCGACACCTTCAGCCGGCCCAGGCGCACGCGCAGGTCGGACGCCTCTTCCTGCGCGTCGCGCGCGTCCGCCATCTGGATTTCGCGCTCGACATGCTGCGCGAGCTCCGCCCAGCGCTCCATGTCCGCGAGCACGCGGCCCAGGAGCTTCAGCGCGTTGGCGTTCTCCGGACGGCGCTCCAGGACCTCCCGGTACGCCTGCGCCGCCAGCGACTTGTCCGCCAGCGTCTCCTCGGCCAGGTGCGCCAGTTCGAAGAGCAGGTTGATCTGCGACGACGGATTCTGCTCCGCCGCCACCTGCCGGCGCATGACGAGCGCCAGCTCCCGGTGCGCGCCCGTGCGGCGATGCACGCGGGCGATGGCCTCCAGCACCGGCTTGTTCATCGGGTCGCGCCGGCTCACCTGCTCCAGCGCGCGCACCGCCAGGTCGTAGCGCTTCAGGCGGTTGTCGTAGATGGCCGCCAGCCGCCGCCACAGGTCGCCCGCGAGGGGCTCCGCGGGGTCGCGCTCCAGTTGGTCTTCGTAGGCCGCCGCGACCTCCTCGAACGAGCCCGAGTCCGCCGCGAGCCGCTCCAGGTCGTCGCGCACGCTGGCTTCCGCGGGCAGTTCGTTGAACGCGCGCAGGCGCGCGACGAAGGCCAGCGACGTCTGACCCAGGCCCTCGCGCAGGACCGCGATCTCCTGCAGCCGCTCCAGGCGCTTCTCCGGCGGAACGCCCGGCAGCAGCACCTCCAGCACATCCACCAGCTTCCGCGTGTCGTTGAGGCCGCGGTAGACCGGCTCCAGCAACCGCGCCGCCTCCAGGCGGGGGCCGTCGTGCGCGAGCAGGCGCTCCAGGCCCGACACCACCTGGCCGTCGCCCGGCGACAGCTCCAGCAGCCGGCGGTACACCGGCAGCGCCTCGGTGGGGCCGACCTCCTTCTCCAGCAACTGCGCGCGGCGCAGCAGGTACGCCCGGCGCCCGGGCTCGTCCGGCGCGAGCTCCGCGAGCTGATCCAACACGTCCGCCTGCTCCACGAAGTGGCGCGTCTTCGCGTACAGCTTGTCGAGCGCCAGCAGGCCTTCCGGCACCTTGCGGATCGCCAGCGCGGAGCGCAGCACCTCGATGGCCTTCGCGTCCTCACCCGCGCTCGCGTAGGCCTCGCCGGCCTTGAGCAGCAGGCCCAGCCGCGTCTCCGGGTCGGTGGAGAGCTGCGCCTGGCGGGCGTAGACCTCCGACAGGCTCTTGGCGTTCTGGCCCTTCTCGTAGAGCCGGGACAGCGCCTCCAGCGCCTGACGGTCCTGCGGCGCGTCCGCCAGCAGGTTCTTCCAGAGGCGCGTGGCCTCCTCCGGCTGGTCCAGGCTCTCACGCAGCTCCGCCGCGCGGCGCAGCAGGTCCAGCGTCGCCGGGTCTCCCGCGGTGAGCTCCACCGCGGCGCTCTCGTAGATCTCCGCCAGCACCTCGTGACTGCCCGTCTCGCGGGCCAGCCGCTCCAGGTCCGGACGCACGCCTTCGCGGTCCAGGTCGTTGGCGAATGCCTTCACCGCCGCCATGAACGCGAGCGACGGCTGCTGCATGTCGCGCTCGTAGATGCGGCGGACCTCTCCGGCGAGGATGATCTTCTCCACCGTGAGCGCGGACTCCATCCGCGTCTCGCGCAGCGCGACGCGGCGGGCGTGGTCGCCCACCTGCGCGAGCACCTTGTCCAGCACCTCCAGCGCGGCGCCGCTCATGGGCACCGCCGCCTTCACCCAGGCCTCCAGCGCGGCCCTCGCGCCCGGATGGCCGGGGTCCTCGGTGAGGATGCGCTTGTAGAGGCCCAGCGCCGCGTTGGGGTCGTCCAGCACCGTGCGCAGCAGCTCCGCCAGACGGAAGGACACCTCACGCCCCTGCGGGCTCTGGCCCTCCTGGTTGCGCCGCAGCGTGAGCGTCCACGCCAGGTCCTTGGGACGGCTGAGGTCCGTGTAGAGGCGGTCCAACGCGGTCGCGGCCTCGCGCTGCGCCGGGTCGCGCTCCGCGATGGCGCGCCACGCGGCCGCCGCGCTCTCCTTGTCGGTGAGCTTCGCCTCGTGCAGCAGCGCGGCCTCGCGCAGGCACACGAGCTGATCCGCGGGCTCCTGGATGGCCGCCGCAAGCTTCTCCAGCACCTCCGCCAGCGCCGCCCACTCCTCGCCCGCACGGTGCAACCGCTGCAGCGCCCGCAGGCTGTCCAGGTTGCCCGGCTCCAGCTCCAGGAGCGAGCGCAGCGCCTTCACCGCGCCGGGCCGGTCGTCGAGCTTCTTCTCCTGCACCTCCGCCAGCTCGCGCAGCAGCGCCGCGCGCGCGGGGCCGACGTCGCCCTCCTCCGTCAGCTCGGAGAGGATCTCCGCGAAGCTGTCGAGCGAGTCCGCGTCCTCCGCGGCCTGACGCGCGGCGGCCCGCAGGCCCGCGTCCGCAGGCGCCAGACGCATGGCCCGCGCGAGCGACGCGAACGCCAGCTCCGGCTGCCGCAGGTGCGCCAGGTGGACCTGCGCCGCGTGACGCAGCGCCTGCACCCGTCCGGCATCGTCGCGGGCGACCTCCGCGAGGACATCCAGCGTCGCCACCAGCTTGCGGTGTTCCTTCGTGCGCTCGTACGCCGGAACCAGCGCGCGCGCCGCCGCCTCGCGCGAGGGGCCCGAGGCCAGCATCGCCTCCAGCGCCGAGAGCGCGTCCGGATCCGACGGACGCTGCCGCAAGAGGTCCGCGTAGCTCTGCACCGCCTCCGCGCTGCCGTCCTGCGAGCCCTGCAGCAGCTGCGCGCGGCGCAGCTTCAGCCGCGACACGTGGTCCGCGTCACCGGCCGTCTCCGCCAGGCCGATCATCCGCGCCAGGGTGTCCCCCAGCTCGCGCTGCATGCCGGCCTTCTCGTAGAGCTCCGCCAGGCGCGGCAGGTGCCGGCCCTCCTCGCCGCCATGCGTGATGGCGGCCTGGAGCGCTTCGGCGGCCTGCTGCGGACGGCCCAGCTCCACGTTCAGGTCCACGAGCCGCAGGAGCAGCTCCAACCGCTCCGGCCCGCGCGTGGCGTGGATGCGCTTGCGCAGCAGCGTCTCCGCGTCCGCCGAGCGGCCCGCGCGCCCGTATAGACGCACGAGGCGCTGGAGCACCTGCGGCGACTCGGGCGAGCGAGACAGCGCGGCCTCCAGCGCCGTGATGGCCTCCGCCGCCATCCCGCCCTCCTCCGCCAGCGACGACGCCTCGGAGAGCAGCTGCACGGCGAGAGTCGGGTCCTCGGACTCGGTGGCGAGCGTGCGAAGCACCCGGCCCAGCTCCGCGTGCGCGGACAGGTCGCGCGCCAGGCGCGCCGTCTCCGCGCGTCCCGCTTCGTCCCTGGGCTCCTCGCGCACCATGCGCAGCCGCGTGTCGAAGGCGGCGCGGCTGTCCGCGAGCTGCTTCTCGTGGATGCCGGCCAGCACCGTCAGCAGCCGCTTGCGCGTGGGCGCGTCCGTCGTGGAGTCCAGCTGCTGCTGGAGCGCCGCCACCTGCCGCTGGTGATCGCCCGTGCGGCCGTAGTGGTTCGCCAGCGCCTCGGTCAGCGCGGCCGTACGCACGCCTCCAGCCGCCAGACGCTCCAGGCCGCCCACCACCACGCCCGTGGACACGTTCTCCGCCAGCAGCGCGAGGAATAGATCCGCCGCGTCCTCCTGACGGTTCAGCCGCTCCGCGTACAACTTCGCCTGCCGCGCGGTCCACTCGTTGCGCTCGAGCTGCGTCTCGGAGAGCGTCGCGAGCTTCCCCGCCAGCGCCGCCGCCTCCTCGAACTTCGACAGCGCCACACACAGCGACTGGAGGCGCTGCACCGCCTGGGCGTCCTCGGGCGCCAGCTGCACCCACTGGCGCACGTACGGCTCCAGCTCCACGGGCGAGGCACCTGCCGCCTCGCGCCGAGCGATGTCCGTCTCCAGCCGCGTCTTCGGATCATCCGCCAGCGCGGCGGCGGCCTGCAGCGCCTTCACCGCCTCGCTCGCCGCGGTGTCTCCCGGAGCGCGCGAGAGCACCTCGCGCCACGCGGCCTCCGCCCGCACGGGGTCCGCCAGCGGGCCCTGGAGCAGCTGTGCCAGGTGCCGCCACAGCGCCACCGCCACGGCAGGAGGCGTGGCCCCCTGCGCCGCACGAAGCAGCGCATTCGCCAGCGCCGGCTGCGCGTTGGCCTTCTCCGCGTGCTCCACCACCGTGTTGAGCAGGAGCGGCCGTCCCGGCTCCAGCTCCAGCGCGCGCGCCAGCACCTCGAAGGCGCCCTTCGCGTTCTCCTGCTCCTCGAACATCAGCGCCAGCGCTTCGCAGAACGCCACGCGCTCCGCGCGCGGACGCGGGGCGAGCATGGCCAGCTCCAGGAGCGGCAACACCTCGTCCAGCTTCTCGTCCTCGGCCAACAGGCGCGACAACTGGAAGGCCGCGAGCGCGTTGGTCGGCTCCAGCTTGAGCGCCGCTTCCAGATGCGCGCGCGCCGCCTCCGCGTCCTTCAGCTGCTGCATGCACAGGTCCGCCAGGCGCAGCCGCAGGCTGGCCTGCTGCGCGCGGTCCTTCACCGTGCCCAGGTAGCGCTCCAGCGTGGCCACTGCGTCCGCATAGCGCTCCTGCCCCAGCATCAGCTCCGCGGCCAGGCTGGCCGCGTCCGCGCGCGACGCGTCCGCCGCCACGGCCTTCTCGAAGGCGGCCAGCGCTCCGGCCGCGTCATTCATCCGCCCCAGCTTCAGCGTGCCCACGCGCAGCCACAGGTCCACCTGCGCCGTGCGGTCGCGCGCCTCGCCCGCCATCGTCTCCAGCTGCGCGAGCGCCGGGCCGTAATCCCCCGCGCGCGCCGCCATCCGCTCGATGAGCGTGAGCGCCTCCGGCATGCCCGGCCACAGCAGGAAGCAGCGGTCCAACGCCTCCTTCACCTTGGCGGCGGACGCCGGGTCGTACCAGGCGAACAGCTTCGCCACGAGCAGCGACAGGCGCGCGGCGCTCTTGCGGTCGCGCTCCTCCAGCGACATGCCGCGCAGCATGCGGACCTTGTCGCGCCACACCTGCTCGAAGCGCTGCATCGCGCGGGTCGCCTTCTCCGCGCGCGCGTTCTGCGGATCCAACTCCCGCGCCACGTCCAGCACCTGCTGCGCCAGCGCGTGCTCGGTGGGGTCGTCCACCAGCCGCTCCGCGAGCGCGGCGTACTCCTCCGCCATGCCCGCGTCGCCCAGCGCGGCGCGCTCGCGCTGCAGCGCCTCGAACGCAGGCTGGAAGCGCTCTTCGGAAAGCAGCAGCTGGCGCACGCGCCGGAACGTCGCGCGATCCGGCTTCACCCGCGCCGCGCGCTGCAGGCACAGCACCGCGCGGTCGCGCCGGAAGAGCTTCTGCTCGTAGAGGTCCGCGGCCTTCAGGTAGTGGCCCGCGCTCTCCTCGCCCTGCGTCGCGGCGCCCAGCCGCTCCAGCACGTCCACCAGCGACGACGCGTCCTGGCGGATCTCATGCAGCCGCTTGAGACCGCGCAGCGCGGGCATCGGGTCCTTGGAGACCAGCAGCGCGCGCTTGAGCAGATCCTCCGCGCGCGGCGCGTTGCGCTGCCGCTCGTGGGCCAGCTCCGCCGCCCGGCACAGCAGGCGCGCGGCCTCCTCCGTGGGAACGTCCCGCGAGCGCCCCTCGTAGAGGCGGATCAGCTCCTCGACCCGGCCCGTCTTCTCCAGGGCCGCTTCGGTTTCAACGAAGGAGCGGTCATCGGTCACACGCAGCGTGGGACGCGCGGGGGTGGAAGGCTGTTCCATGAGGCTCGTTGGACAAAAGGGGGAATGAAACGAGGGCGCCAGCGGCCGGAGTGTACCGGCCGCGGGCGCCCCCGGGCAATCATGCAAAACCCGTCAAACGGCGGGAATTATTGGCTTTCTTGCCCGCCAGCCGAGGAAGCGTTTTCCGCCGACGGATCCGCGGACTCGTCGTCAGCGGCCTCCGGCTTGCTGCCCGCGGGGGGCGTCGCGGGGGCCTCGGGGAGGGCCTTCGCGCGCTCCAGGCCAGCGCTGTCGTTGAGCTGCGTGTAGAGGGCGATGGCCTTGTCACGCTGCTGCAGCTCCTCCGCGAGCTGCGCGGCGCGGGGCAGATGCTCCCCACCGAGCTTCTCGTAGAGGGGCAGCGCCTTGTCCTTGCGGCCTGCCTGCATCCACGTCTCCGCGGCGGCGGTGACGTCACCCAGCAGCTCCAGCCACCGGGCGCGGCCGGCGGGCTTCTGCTCCTGTTCGGCGCGGGCCAGCTCGCGCTTCGCGAGCTCCTTGGCCTCGTCCTCCAGGGTGAGCCGCTGCATGAAGTGGAACGCCTTCGGAGGAGGCAGGGGGCTCAGCACCTCCACCGCCTCGCGCCGCTGGCCCACGGCCACCAGCAGGGTCGCCGCGCCCAGACGGTCGCCGCGCTCCACCAGGGCCTTCACCTCCATGCCCCGGATGCGGTTGGCGCTGGCCATGTCCCGGGCGCGCTCGTACGCCTTGCGCGCCAGGGTCAGCTTGTTCGCGCGCTCGTACGCGAGGGCCGCCTGGTCGAACTGCCGCGCGCGCTCGTAGAGGCGGGCGACGTTCTCGAAGTCGGCCTTGGCGACGTAGTGCTCCATGAGCAGCTCGTACGCGCCGGCCTTCTCCAGCGTGGGGCCGATCTGCTCCGCGGGCAGCGTGCCCACCAGCCGGCGGGCCGCGTCGTTGTCCTGACCGGACAGCGCCGTGCGCAGCGCGCTCTTCAGGTCACCGCCCGCCTCGAACAGGCGGGTGGCGTCCGCGAAGCTGTTGTTGCGCTCGTGCAGACGGGCCGCGTCGCGCGTGCGGCCCATGCCCTCCAGCTGCGTCGCCTGCTCCTTCCAGTCGCCCGTCAGCTCCGGCATCGGCGCGCGCTCGGGGCGCTCCCCGCGCGGAGGACGCTCGCCACGCTCCGGACGGTCGCCCCGGGGAGGACGCTCGCGCCGCTCACCGGCCGCGCCGCGCTCCGGACGCTCGCCACGGGGAGGACGCTCACCGCGCTCACCCCGGTCCCGGCGCTCGCCGCGCTCCGGACGGTCGCCGCGCGGCGGACGCTCGGCGCGCTCCTCGCGAGCCGGGGCCGCGGGCTCCGGCGTCGGCTCACGGCCGCTCAGGGTGAAGGCCGCCTGGGAGCGGTCCGCGTCGCCCGCGGCGCGCCAGACGCGGCCCACCAGCGACATCACGTCCACCCAGCCGTCGTACTTCTCCTTCGCGGGGTCCACGGCCGGCTTCGCGGGGGCGGCCTCGGCGGGCGCGCCTCCTTCGGACGGAGCCGCACCCTCCGCCGGAGCAGCGCCTTCGGCGGCCGGGGCCTCCGCAGGCGCGGCTTCCGTGGAGGAACCTGCCTCCGGCGCCGCGGCTTCCGCGCCCGCTTCCGGCTGGGCCGGCTTGGGCTGACGCTGCACGCGCAGGAGCGTGGTGATGAGACGGCCACGCGTGTTGAGGTCCAGGTCCTCCAGCGACTTGAGGTTCATGGTCCGCAGCGAGCGGACGATGGACTCCAGCGGACCCTTCTCCGCCCCAAAGTCGTTCTTGGAGAGTGCCTTCTCCAGGACGCTCAGCTCGGCGATGACGCGCTGGCCAGGCCCCACCGGGCCCGCGTCGCGATCACGGCCACGGCCTTCACCCCGGCCGCGCCCTTCACCCCGGCCACCGCCAGGACCGCCACGACCGCCGAAGCCTCCCGGTCCGTCACGACGGGGCCCCTGGCCCGGCGCGCCCCCGTTCGGACCGCGCCCACCCGGACGAGATCCACCGCTTCCATTCTCCTGAGCCACGTCAATCTCCCGCTAGAACGCGTAGCGAATGTTGGGCGCCACCGCGAACCCGAAGGCGCCCTTGGAGGCGAGGTAGTTCCCCATGACCTCCAGCCCCACCGAGAAGTGGCGCAGCCGCGTGTAGTACTCCACTCCGGGCCCGGCAAACACAAGAATGTCGGAATCAGGGAGGAGCTTCTTGGGAGAGAACATCGCGTAGCCCGCGCCGACGCGGGCGTAGATCCAGGTGCGCTTGACCTCCTGGCTGTCCGCGAAGCCCACCAGGCGGGCGCGCAGCACGGCGCCCGGCACCAGCATGGTGAAGTCGCCAGAGGCGGCGCCCTTCGAGTAGCCGACGTATTCCGCGCCCGCGCGGTTCGCCGAGCCCATGAAGAACACGCCCAGGGACAGGCGCTCGCCCAGGTCCACGCCCAGCTCCACCTGGGCCATCTGGCCGGAGGAGAACGGCCGGGGGCCGGTGTCCGCGGGCGGGTTGGTGATCCACGAAGGACCGCCGTACACGCCGAAGTACACGCCGCGCTCGACCTCGTTGAAGGTCACCGCGGGCCGGTCCTTCATCGCATTGGAGCTGGGGGTGTCCTGGGCGCCCGCCATCGCGGGAAGGAGGAGCGCGGCGCTCAGGGCAAGAGGAGCAAGGACTTTCTGCATGGAGGCAGCCTGGTGGGGGGCAGGCCTCCCGCGGGGGCGGGAGGTTGAAGTGAAGAAGCGGGCAGCCCTGTCTCCAGGACCGCCCGCGCGGATTACGGATGTGTTGATTCTACGTCAGTCACCGGCCTGCTTGAAGATGAACGGGTAGGTGACGATCACGGAGCCTCCACCCTTGGGCTCCGGGAACTTCCAGGTGCGCACGCGGCCGGCCACGCAGGTCTCCAGGTCCGAGTTGCCCGCCGTGGACTGCGCGACGTTGGACGTGGCGACCGAGCCGTTGGCGCTGATGACGAACTTCACGGACACCTTGCCGCCCAGCTTGGGGAAGCGGTTGAGCAGGCTCTCGTAGCAGTAGCGGATCTGCCCGCGGTTGCGCTGGATGACCTGGCGGATGAGCTCCTTGTCCAGCGAGCCCATGACCTCCGGATCCGACGAGGTGATGCCCACGTCCACGCTCTGCTTTCCTCCGAGCGTACCCACGCCTGTGCCGTACGTGCCGCTGCCGCCGCCACGGCCCTTGGTGCCGATGCCGCCGATGCCGATGCTGTCACCGGTGCCGCCGCCGCCACCGCCGCTGCCGCGCAGCCCCAGGCCGCCGAAGCCGCCCGCGTCGCCCGCCTTGGCGCCGAACATGTTGCCCATGGCGCTCTTGAGCTCACCGCCCAGGCCGGACTTGCCGAAGATGGTGGAGATGCCGCCCTTGCCGCCGCCGAAGATCTTCGCGGTGAGGGCGCGCGCCTCGTCCTTCTTGTTCGGGTCGCCCTTGGGGGCCGTGCGGTTGTTGGTCTTGGGCGCGTCCTTCTTGCCCATCTGACCTTCGTCGCCGCGCGACTTCTGGGCCATCTCGCCCGACTTCTTCTCCTTCTGCTGGTTCAGCTTCTCCAGGAACTTGTTCTTCTGGGTCTCCGGAGGCTTGATGATCAGCTTCGCGATGCGCGCGTCGTTGCCCGCGAGCTCATCCGCGTACTCGTCCTCCTCCCCCGTGCGGTTCATGGAGTGGATGACGAAGGCGGTGGCGATGAAGAACATCACCAGGAAGATGTTGAGCGCCGTGTAGTCGATGTTCTCGCCCACCGGCACGACGACGCGCTTGGGCACCGGCTGGAACTGCGCCTCCAGCGTGAGGCCGCCCAGGTCCACCCAGATGAAGTCGTCCGCCTCGAGCGTGACGCCGTAGGCGTCGCCGTCCTGGGACGCCTTGCCGGACTCCATCACCGCTTCCAGGTCCAGCGTCTGGCCCTTGCGGGTGAGCTCGCCCTTCATCTTGCGCGCGAAGCGCACGGTGAAGGACTGGCCGTCCGTGCGCAGCACCTCGAAGGTGGGGCCGCCCAGCTTGGCGTCGCCCATCACGAAGTCCACGCCCTTGGCGCTGCCCACCGTGAAGCCCTTCTTCGCGCCGGGGGGCACGAAGAACTCGCCCACGCGCTGGTCGCCCCAGAGCAGGCGCAGCGACACGCCCTGCGGACCGCTGGACTTCGTCTTCTTCACGGTGCGCACGCGCGGCGCGGCCTCCTGCTCCTCGGGCGCGTCGTCCACGGGGACGGCCTTGGGAGCGCGGGCGGGCGCCACGGCGTTCTTCTGCGTGGGCGCGACGGACGGATCCAACGCGGCGGCCGGAGCCGGCGTCGCGGCGGGGGCCGGAGCCGCGGCCACGGGCGCGGCCGCGGCCTGCGCGATGGCGGCGGCGGGGGCCACCGGCGCGACCGTGGGGTTCTTGTCCGTGGGCGCGTCCGCCGTGGCGACGGCGGCGGCCAGGTTCACCGCGGCGACGGCGGCCGGGTTCTCCAGGCGGATGGTGGTGCCGCCCACGCGGACCTCGTCACCGAAGGAGACCTGCCCCTTGTTGACGCGCTTGCCGTTGACGTAGGTGCCCTCGACGCTGCCCATGTCGATGATGGACATGGTGCCGTCGGCGGCGACCTCGATGACGGAGTGGATGCGGCTGACCTTGTCGTCCTCCAGGCACAGGTGCGCGGAGGAGAGACGACCTATCTTGATGATGTCGCGCTCGTAGTCCTTGGAGGCGACCAGCGTGTCGCCCTTGAAGACCTTGAGTGTCAGGGGTACGGCCATGGAGGGCTCCCGGTAGGCTTTGGCGCTCTTGGACAACGGTGCCGGCGGAAGGTTCCGAACCGCCGGATTGAATCCGTGGTGGGGGGATTACAGCTCGCCCACGGACTGCATCACCTTGTCCTCGAAGTCTTCGCGGATGCGGATGAGGTTCGAGTGCTTCACGGTCTTGCGAGCCTCGACGTACTCGCCATCCGGCTTCGTGAGGTCACCCTCGATGGTGTCGTCCTCGAAGTCGATGTTGGTCGTCTTCTGCATCTTCGCGCCGCCACCCTCGGCCTTGCCGCCCTCGTCCTGGGCGAAGGCCGGGGCCACCGACAACGTCACGCACAGCATCAGCCACGTCCGCATCCTGCCTCCACGTGGGGCCTTCCCTGTGGCCCACTGGTGTTTCCGCATGGTGGGCCCCCGCGCACGCGGCGCGAGGGGCTCACAAGGTTCGCATCTTCCCGAGTCGCGCCGCCAGCGTGAACCCACTGGCGGACGTCTCCCACATCACAGCAGTTCGTCGGAGGGCTCTTCCGAGTCCGCCGGGGCTGCATTCTTCTGGGCAGGGGCCGTCTGCGTGCCACCCGCGGGGGTGGCGGCCGGCTGCTGCGCGCCCGTCGCGGAGGCCGGCGTGGCCTGCGGCGTGGCGTTGGTGCCGGACGCGGGCGTCGCCGCCCCCGGAGGCGTCGGGCCCTTCTGCTTCGCCTCCTCCGCCTTCATCGCGGCCTGCTGCTGCGCCTGGAGCGCCTCCATCTGCTTGGCCTGCGCCTCCGCGGCCTGCGCCTCGCGCTTGGCCTGCACGATGCTCTCCGCCTCGCGCATGAGCCCGAAGACGGGCGCTTCAGCGTGGAGCGCGACCTCGCCGCCGGCGAGCGCGATGTACTTCTTGTAGAGCTCCACCGCGCGCTCGGGAGCGTCCTTCACCTTGTGCAGGATGATGCCGCGGTTGAGGTACGTGGCGCCCAGGTCGGGGTTGAGCTTCTCCGCCTCGTCGTACTCCTGCATGGCCTTGTCGTACTGACCCTGGCCCTTGAGCGCGATGCCCAGGTCCACGTGCGCGGCGGCGTTCTTGCCATCCGCCTGCAGGATGCGGCGCAGGTGCTCCTCCGCGCCGGGGAAGTCCTCGGCGTTGAGCGCCAGCTGGGCCAGTTCCACGTGCGCGGGCACGTAGTCCGCCTTCGCCTCCAGGGCGCTCTTGAACTGCAGGCGCGCGCCCTCGGTGTCGCCCTCCTTGAGGAGGATGAGGCCCACGGCCTGGTGCAGCTCCGGATCCGCGCCGTCCAGCTTCACCGCGCGCAGCGCGACCAGCTTCGCCATGGCCAGCTGCTTGCGGTCCAGGTAGCTGCGGATCATCACCTTGAGGGCGTTGGTGTTCATCGGGTCGCGCATGAGCGCGGCGCGAGACAGCTCCATCGCCTTGTCGTGGTCGTTGTTCTGCCGGTAGATCTCCGCGAGGCGCGCGCGCGAACCCGCGTCGTCCGGGTAGCGCGTGAGCACGTCCTGGTAGAGCGCCACCGCGCCGGCCACGTCGCCGCCGTTCTGCTTCATGATGGCCAGGTTGTCGGACGCCTGGCGCAGGGACGGCTTCTTGGTGAGCGCGGACGCGTACCGGGCCTTGGCCTCGTCGGCCTTGCCCATGCGCTCGGCGATGACGCCCAGATTGTACTCGGCCTCCGCCAGGTTCTGGTCCGCCTCCAGGGCGGCCTTGAACTTGCGCTCCAGCGACGGGTAGTCGAACGCCTTCGCCTTCTTCTGCGCGTCGAAGGACTTCACCGCGTCATCGAACAGCAGCATGGCGCGGTTGGAGATGGACACCGGGCCCGTGGGGGCGGCCACGGGCTTGGCGACGGGCGGCGGGGCCACCGCCTGCGTGGTGGAGCAGCCGACAGCGGTCAGCGCCAGCGTGGCCAGCAGGAGGGGGCGGAACGGATGCATGCGGCGATTCATTAGAGGAAGTCCTCCGGCTCCTGTTCATCAACGGTCTTCTTGGGGGCGCTGCCGTCCTTGGACGCGGCGGCGGGCTTGGCGACCTCGGACTCGGTCTGCTGACGAAGCGCGTTGGTCAGCGCGGACAGGTCCTCGTTGAGCGCCTCGCTCTTGGCCTGCTTCTCCGGTTCCACCTTGGTGACCGGGGGCGGGATGTCCTGCACGGAGGCCAGCAGGTCGCCGCCGAGCACCAGCTCCTTGTTCTTCAGCGCGAGCTTCTCCTCCAGCACCTCCGGGTAGCGGTCCGGCGCGTAGGTGGTGCGGAGGATCTTCAGGCTCGCCGCGGCGCAGTCGTTGAACACGCCCAGCTCGCGGCTCTTGGCCACCGCGCTGGAGAAGGCCTCCGTGGCCTTGTCCTTGAGCGGCTGGGCCTGGTTGGCGAACTCGTCGCGCAGGGCCTGCTGCGACTCCTCGTCCAGGCCGCGCGGCATGGGCGCGTTCACCACGAGGTCCGCCATGTGGTCATACGCGAGGCCGATGCGCTGCAGCGCGCAGATGGCCGGCTCCGGGGCGCCCAGGGCCACGGTCTGGACGTACTTCTTCTGCACCACCTCCAGCGCGCGGCCCTTGTCCGCCAGCGAGCCCTTGAAGCGCTCGGGCGACGGCGGCACGCCCCAGTACAGCTTCAGGCGCTTGAACTCGTTCCAGTCCGGCTCGATGGCCAGCAGGTTCGCCTGCGCGGCGGCGGCGAGCGCCGGCTTCTCCAGCGCGGTCTGCTGACGGCGGGGCAGCTGGTCGAAGTACTCGAAGATGCGCTTGTTCATGCGGCGCACGTCGTTCGTCTTCCGCATCTTCGCGTAGATGTCGGTGATGCGGCCCTCGGCCATGAGGAACTTGCTCTGCGAGCGCATGTTGTCGCGCTCGTACTCCTCCAGCAGCTTGATGGCCTTCATGTACGCGCCCTGCTTCACGTGCAGGTCCACGACGGACAGGAAGACGTCCTCGGCGTCCTTCGACTTGGGCCACAGCTCCATGTAGTGCTCGCGGTTCTTGAGCGCGGCCTTCAGCTGGCCCAGGCCCTCGCGGTAGGTGGCCGCGTTGAACAGGGCGATCTGCGCCTTGGACTCGTCCCACTTCTGCACGACCGCGGGCTTCGCGGGCGCGTCGTCATTGGACGCCTGCCTGGCCTTGCCCTTGGCCTTGCTCTTCGCCTTGGCCTTCGCCGCCGGGGCGCCGCCCTTCTCGCTCAGGTTGCGCTCGTAGCCGCGCACGTAGAGCTCGTAGGTGCCCGCGGCCTCCTCGAAGTCACCAATGGCCTCCAGCGCCTCCGCGTTCGCGTAGATGGAGTCCGGCACGTACTTGGACCGGGGGTACTCCGCGAACAGGCGCTTGCGGACCTCGATGGCCTTGTCCAGGCTCTTCGCCTTGTAATAGTCGACGGACGCATTGTAGAGCGCCAGGTCCGCGATCTCCGTCTGCGGGAAGTCGTGGACGAAGTTCAGGTACGCCTCGGCCGCCTTGGAGAACTCCTTCTTCTCCTCCAGTTGGCTGACCAGCTTGAACGACGACTGCTCGATGAGCTTCGCCAGGTCGTCGCGGAACTTGCCGGTGGCCAGCTTGTCGTTGGCGTAGAAGCGGCGGGCCCACTCGTTGACCTTCGCGAAGTCGCCCAGCAGGTTGTACGAGTCCAGGATGAGGTTGGCGGCGATCTCCGCGGCGCGCTGGCCGTCCTCGAACTTGTACTCGGGGTAGCCGAGCGCGATTTCGGAGAAGCGCAGCACCGCTTCGTCGAAGTGGTTGTGGCGGTAGTAGATGTTCGCCGCCTTGAAGGCGATCTCCACGCGCTTGTCGCCCTTGGGGACGTACTTGAGGTAGCGCTCGCACGCGTCGAGCAGCGACTTCTTCAGCGTGGGGATGGCGATCTTCTTCTGGATGTCCGTGCCGGCGGACTCGGACTTGGCCTCGCCGCGCGCCTCGGCCGCCTTCACGACCTCGTCGTAGGCGAGCACGGCGTTGTAGGCGGCGTTGGTCAGCCACTTGCCCGGCTTGCCCGGCTTGGGCTTGCCCTTGTCGTCCTTGGCCTCCAGCACCTTGGCGTCCTGGAGGACGACGAGCGTGTAGTTGGCGGCGGCCTTCTCGAAGTTCTGGAGGTTGTCGTTGAGGAGCTCCGCCCAGAAGAAGCGCAGGTCGTACGCCTTGGGGTTCTCCGGGAAGAGCGTGAGGTAGTCGCTGTACACGGCGTCCGCGTACTTGAAGGTCTCCTCGTTGCGCGTCTTCTTGCCCTCGTTGTGCCAGGTGACGGCGAGGTTGGAGAGCGTGCGCTCGGACAGCTCCTTCGCCTCCGCGAGCGCCTTCTTGTCCTTGTCGTCCTTGATCACGCCGGAGGACTCGACGTCCTTCATGATCTTCACGAGCCGGCGCACCTGGGCCACGGTGCGCTCCTTGTTGCCCATGCGCAGGATGCAGTCGACGATCTTGCCCTGGAAGCCCGGGGCCTCCGGCGACAGCGGCTTCTCCTTGATCAGCGAGTTGAAGGTGATGGCCGCTTCGCGGTCCTTGCCGTCGCCGTAGTAGAGGTTGGCCAGCTGCTTCATCATCGTGAAGCGGTCTTCCGGATTGGTGGCCACCTTGCCGAAGTCCGCGCGGGCCTGCGTCACGTCACCCTCGCGGGCGAACGCGCGCACGTAGTCGCCGCGCGCTTCACGCACCAGCGAGCCCTTCGCCTTGGCCTTGCCGTCCTTCTCCACGGCGGCGGCGCCGGCCAGCTCGCCGTAGAGGACCACGGTCTTGAACTTGTCCTTCGCGGACTCGTACTCCCCCATGTTGAAGTAGCACCAGCCCTGCTTGTAGAGGGCGAAGGCGTAGACCTGGTTCTCGGGGAACTCGGCGGCCTTCTTGTACGCGGCGAGCGCCTTCTCCAGCTCCGGGCGCTTGCCCTTGGAGTTGTTGAAGTAGTACTCGCCGAAGGCGAAGTACGCGTCCGGGATGTACTTGGACTGCGGGTACTTCTCCACCAGGCGCTTGAACGCGACGAGCGCCTTCTTGTCCTGGCCGTCCTCCATCAGGTACTGGCCGAGGAAGAAGAGCACTTCGTCCGTGCGCTCGAACTTCGGGTACTCCTGGACGATCTTCGTGTACTGCTCGACGGCGTACTTGCCGTTCTCCTTCACCTTCGCCATCAGCTCCGCCTTCTCCGCCTTGGCCTTCTGCTGGCCCGCGGCGTCGTTGCGGTTCATGGCGACGATGAGCTCATCGTCCTTCCGGTTGGCCTCGAAGAAGAAGAACTTCGACTCCTCCCAGTAGAGCTCGCCCAGGCGGAACAGCAGGCTGGGGGCCTCCTTCTGATCAGGAGACAGCGAGATGATCTTCTTCAGGGACTCAATCTGTTCGCGGCGCTTGGAAGCGACCTGCACTTCCACACCCAGGCGGAACTGATCATATTGAAGCGCGGGAGCGGCCTGCTGGGCTTCCTTCGGGCGCGTGATGTCGCCAGCGAGGGACTTGTCCACGGTGGTGGTGGACTTCTTGCCCAGGTCAGCGTCGCGCAGTGCTTTCTTCTCCTGGGCCGAAGCCATGGAAGCCAGGAGAACGAGGCAAACGAGTAGCGAGCGGCGCATGGTCTTCCTAGGAGCGGGGAACCGGCGTTCACGGATGCCTGCTTGCTTGGCAAGTGTCCGGGAATCTTCGGGAATTTCCATGAGGGGACTCGTACTATGCGCGGTTTGCGCAAGGCGGGTCAACTCAGACGTCCGGACGTCCGCTCCGTCGGATAGCAGGCGGGAAAACTTCAATTCCGCTGTGTTCCCGAGCCCTTCCAGCGTGCGACAGGAAGGTTGCACCGCGCGCTCCAACGGGTATTGGGAGCGGGCGGCCGTTCGTCTGGCCGCCCTTCCTGGAGCTGTTGTCGGATCATGAGTCTTCTGCCGGAGAGCGCCAGCTTCGAGGAGCTGGTGCAGGACTACTTCCTCGCGGTGCGTGGCGCGGGATTGATGTTGTCCGCGTTGGACACCGAGCTCGTGACCGCGTGGGCGCGCGAGGGCGTGCCCTTCGAGGTCGTGGCGCGAGGCATCTCGCGTTCGGCGGAGAAGGCGCTGTGGGACGCGCGGCCCGGAGAGCCGGTGCTGCGTTCGCTGCGCGCGTGCCGGCGCCAGGTGGAGACGGAGATCCGCAAGTACCGCGATCTCTCCGCGGGCCAGGGCGAGGAGGCGCGTCCCTCCTCGAAGAAGCGCCCGGCCCGTTCGTGGGAGGAGGTGCGGCACGCGCGGCTGTGCGCGGCGCTGCGGGCGCTGACGGAGCGCGAGGCCGCGTTGGCGCCGCGGGTGCACCGGCTGCTGGACACGGTGCTGGCGTGCGTGCCGAGCGAGCCCGCGGGGATGGATCATCAGGAGGCGTGGGCGCTGATGGCGCTCCTGCGCGCCCTGCCCTTCGCGGAGCGACGCACGGTGTGGCGCGATGCGCGCACCGGTGAACAGCAGCTGATGACAGCCCGCGCGCGGCGTGTGTCCCGGCGCTTCCGGCTCCAGGCGGCCGTCAGACGGCGGCTGGACATGAAGGAGACCTGAAGGGTTGCCCTCCTTGCGTGCGACTGAACGGAAGTTCAGCAGGCTGACGGCCAGGGGGGACGGTGTTATGGCTGGGCGCGATGGCTGCCAAGGCGAACGGCGAGGCGTGTGGGCAGTGCGGCGGGCGGACGTACCTCATCGAGCGGCGCGGGGAGCTCGCGTACGCGAGGGTGTGCCCGTGCTCGGTGGACTGCCCGATGTGCGGTGGACGCGGGCACCGGCTGGTGCAGAAGGAGGGCACCTTCAGTGCGAAGGTGGGCCCCCGGACGTATGAGGTGCTGGAGCCGTGCGTGTGCACGCTCAGGCGCACGCGGGTGGCGCTCTACAACGACGTGCAGATGCCCGGCGTCATGGCGCACGCGTCGTTCGACAACTACCGCCCCTTCAACGAGGCGCAGGACCGCGGCCGCGGCGTGGCGATGCACTTCGCCAACCAGTACGTGAAGGGCGCGACGAACAAGGGCTTCGTGCTGAGCGGGCCGGTGGGCACGGGCAAGACGCACCTCCTCGCCGCGACGCTCGGGCACCTGGTGCTGGAGATGGGCGTGAAGGCCCGCTACGTCGAAATCTCGCTCCTCTACGCGACCATCCGGCGCGGCTTCCAGGACGGCAAGAGCGGCGGGGAGATCATCGGGCCGCTGTCGGAGGTGGAGGTCCTCGCCATCGACGAGCTGGGCAAGGGGCGCGGAAGTCCCTTCGAGATGGAGACGCTCGATGAGCTGATCGCCCGGCGCTACAACGCGGGGCGCACGACGCTCTTCGCCACGAACTACTCGCTGGAGCCGGAGCGCAAGGGCGCGCGGAGCAGCGCGCCCTCGGGCTACCGCACCACGGACGACGCGCGCTCCGCCATGAAGGACGCGGAGCTGCTGCGCGAGCGCGTGGGTGAGCGCATCTACAGCCGCCTCTGCGAGATGTGCACCTTCGTGGAGCTGCCGCGCGACACCCCGGACCGGCGGCGCACGCGGCAGGAGATGGACGCGCCGCCACCGATGGGCGGCATGCGCGGCCCGGGCCGTTGATCAGCGCTTGATGGCGCGCACCAGCGAGTTGCCCGCGTCCGCCACGTAGAGGGTGCCATCCAGCCCCACCGCGAGGCCGGCGGGCAGCACCAGCTGGGCCTCCCTGCCCGAGCCGTCCTCCGCGCCGTAGCGGCCGCTGCCCGCGAGGGTGGTCAGCTTCTCCGGCTCACCGGACGCGTTGAAGGTGAGCCGGCGCACGCGGTAGTTGCCCGGGTCGGAGATGGCGAGCGAGCCGTCCGGCAGCAGCGCCAGGCCCAGGTACGGCAGCATCTGGCCCTCCTTCGGGTCGCCGTCGCGGAAGCCGGGCGTGGAGCCCGCCATCACGGTGGTGATGCCGTCGCGCACGCGCACCACGCGCGCCATGCCGCTCTCCACGACGTAGACGGTGCCATCCGCCGCCTGGGCCACCGCGGAGGGCCGGTAGAGCCAGTCGCCCTGGAGCGTCGTCACCGGGTTGCCGGGCGTCACCATGTCGATGCGGCGGATGACGCTGTTGTTCAGGTCCGCCACCAGCAGCGCCGTGCCGTCCGGCGTGAAGGACAGGCCCGCCGGCTGATTGAAGGCCGCCGCCAGCGCGGGGCCATCCTGGTAGCCCCACGTGGAGCCCGCGAACACCTCCGCCCTGCCCTCCGGGGAGATGCGGCGGATGAGCGCGTTCTCGGTGTCGGACACGTAGATGTTCCCCAGCGCGTCCGCGGCGATGCCCATGGGTCCCGAGAGGTTGTCGAGCATGGTGCGGATCTTCCCGTCCGGCGACACGCGCTTCACCGTGTTGCCCAGCGTGTCCGCCACGGCCCAGCCGCCATCCGGCAGCACGGCGACGGCCAGCGGCGCGCCCAGTTCATCCGACGCCACCTTCATGCCCACATGGCAGCGCTTGCCGGGCTGGCCCGCCACCGTCGTCACGGACGCGGCGAAGGGCCCCACCGCGGCGGGCGCCGCCGGCGGCTGGAACTTCACCAGGTCGGCCGGCGGCTTCCGGCCCAGCGCCTTGTAGAGCACGTTGGCCACGATGCGGCCCGCGCGCGGATCCGCCACGCGGTCCCCCACCCCGGCCAGCTTCTGCACGAAGTCGATGCCGCCCGCCGAGAAGACATACGCGTCGCCCTGCTTGCGCACCACCATGTGCGAGAAGCCGAAGCCCCCCTGGAGCGACAGCGCGGGGGACTCCGCGAGCACGTCCACGCCGGACGGCTGGCGGCCGTTGGACACCAGCTGATCCATCTCATAGCCGTTCGCCATCCACAGCGTGTCACCGGCCTTGAAGCCCGTGCCGCTGAAGGCCCAGTGGTCCGGATTCGTGATGACGGTCGGGAAGGGCCACTGGTGCCAGCGCGCGGAGAACTGCACGCCCAGGAGCGCGTTCTCCGGACGGGGCGCGGGCAGGTCGCGGAACTTCACCGTCTTGCGTTGATCCTTGTACGGATCCTCGGGCGCGCCCTTGTAGCAGGCCACCACGCGGCGCGGACGGCCGTCCGCCGCGGGCTCCATCCGCACCTGCCAGTAGGCGTTGTTCGCGCCCAGGTTGATGATGGACCGCCCCTCCGCCAGCGCGCGGTCCGCGAAGTCGCGCTGCTTCGACGACCAGTACTCGTCGTGGCCGGACATCACGAACACCTTCGCGCCACGCAGGAAGTCGTAGCTTTCGTCCATGTCCTCGTCGGTGAAGTAGCCCACGTCCAGGTCCTGTGACTCCAGCCACGTGATGAGGCTCAGGTCGTCCGTCATCAGGTGCCCGGAGCCCTGGCCCCGGTAGTAGGGCCGGTCGTAGGAGGACTCGAAGGCGCGCGAGACGCCGTGCGACTTCATCACACCCTTCTGATCATCGTAGAGGCTGGTGCCGCCCCAGGTGTTGTAGGCCGCCCAGGTGGCGGTGGGGATGAGCACCGCCACTTCCGCGCGCGGGTTCGCGTCCCGCACGAAGAAGGGCACGTAGCGCGACGGCCGGTCGTCGCGCACGAGCTTCACCACGTACACGCCGCGCACCCAGTCCTCGCCGATGGGGATCTCCAGCGTGGGGGACCAGGAGCAGGCGATGATGCCCGTCGCCGGGTGCGCCGGGCAGTCCGCCTGCCGCGTGCCCTGCACCGGGCCTCCGCGCGCGACCTCCCGGGCGCCGACGCCGCCGTAGTATCCCAGGCGGTAGACGGACCAGCTGAACTTGCGCTCCTCGGACAGGGACACCGCCACGCGCAGCGACTCGCCCTGGGTCAGCGTGGCCTTGAGGGCGTAGCCTTCAATCTCCCGGCTGTTGGCGTTCTTGTCGATGCGCCAGCCCGGGGTGCCCTTCTTCTGGTTCTCCTTGTGGACGGCGTCCGGATTGCGCCCGGGCAGCGCGCTGCCGCCGTCGGGCAGCGTGCCCGCGTCCGGCTCGTCTTCCGGGATGCCCGCGTCGTACTCGGGGACGACGATGCCGCCGTCCGGGCCGACGACGCCAGCGTCATCGTTGCTCAGGGGTGGCTCGTCATGGCGGTCCCCCGGAGGAGGCGTGCCCGGGGCCGGACCGGAGTCCTTGCAGCCCGAGGTCCCCGCCACCAGGAGCGCCAGCACCACCCCCAGCCCCATCCAGCGACGCCCGTGTCCCATGCCACCCCTCCAAGGTGTTCAGGACCGGAGGGTAGGCATCGACTTCAGGGAGGGAAGCACCCTGCCCTGCTTGGGAACGGAAGTTCAACGCCCGATGTCACCTTGTCCGCAGGGACGGCCCGCAAGTCCTCGGATCAACGGTGGTTGCGCGGGCGCCGCGCGTGTCAGCCACCGAGCAGTTCGCGGTGCAGCCGGGCGGTGAGGGTCTTCAAGTGGGTCTTGTCCACCAGGAGGGTCACCTGCAGTGGCGAGGTGCTCACGGCGTGCACCCGGGCGGACAGCGCCTCGGCGGCGGACAGCGCCTTGCGCAGCGGCACCCAGTCCGCGTTGAGGCCCACCCCCACGCAGGTGACGGTGCCCCAGCCGTCCCGCCATTCCACGCCCGCGCCGAAGCGCGTGGACAGCTCGCGCTGGAGCGCCTCCGGCCCGTGGATGTCCGCGAGCGGCACCGCGAGGAACGTGCGCCCCGGCGCGCCCGGCAGTCCGTCATGGGCGAGCGTGCGGCCGCGCACCGCGCGCGCGTCGAGGAACTCCAGGAGTTCCTGGAGGGGCACGCTGGGGTGGGCGACGAGCACGGCCATCTCCGTATCCGCCGTCACGCCCTTCACGCGGCTGTCGGTGGGCACGGCGAGCTCCTGCACGTGGGTGCCGGTGCCCTGCCCGTGCGCGGTGCGCGCGAGGATGGTGATGCCGCGCGCCTTGGCCCACTCCACGGCCTGGGCGTTGAGCACCTTGGCGCCCGCGCTCGCCAGCTCCTGCATCTCGTCGTAGCTCAGCGACTCCAGCTTGCGCGCGTCCGGCACCACGCGCGGATCCGCGCTGAAGACGCCGTCCACGTCCGAGTAGATCTCACACGCCTCCGCGTCCAGCGCCGCCGCCAGCGCCACCGCGGTGGTGTCGGAGCCGCCGCGCCCCAGCGTCGTGACCTCCTTCTTGTAGGAGACGCCCTGGTAGCCCGCGACGATGACGACCTTGCCGTGCGCCAGCTCGTCCTGGATGCGGTAGGGCCGCACCTCCACGATGCGGGCCTGGGCGTGCGCGTCGTTGGTGATGATGCCGCTCTGGCTGCCGGTGAAGCTGATGGCCGGCACGCCCAGCTCCTGGAGCGCCATGGACAGGAGCGCCATGGAGATGCGCTCGCCGCAGGTGAGGAGCATGTCCAGCTCGCGCCGGGGCGGGTCCTGGGACACGCTCTTGGCCAGGGACAGCAGGTCATCCGTGGTGTCGCCCATGGCGCTCACGACGACGACGACCTGATAGCCCGCGTCCCGCTTCTCCTGCACTCGGCGCGCGACCTTGCCGAGCTTCTCCGCGTCAGCGACCGATGAGCCGCCGTACTTCTGCACCACGATTGGCATCCACGCCTCGCTTCCGGGGCAGTGTAGAGTTCGCCCCCGCGCATGCCAATCACCGAGAAGCCCATCATCGAGGTGCGCAACCTCACCCGGCGCTATCGCGAGCGCGTGGCCATCGAGGACCTCTCCTTCACGGTCGGTGAGGGAGAGCTGCTGGGCTTCCTGGGCCCCAACGGCGCGGGCAAGTCCACCACGATGAAGATCCTCACCGGCTTGCTGCCCCCGTCCGAGGGCAGCGCGAAGGTCGCGGGCTTCGACGTGTCCACGCACCCGATGGAGGTCAAACGGCGCATCGGCTACCTGCCGGAGACGCCGCCGCTGTATCCGGAGCTGACGGTGCACGGCTACCTGGCGTTCGTGGCCTCGCTCAAGCAGGTGCCCGGCCGCGCGGTGAAGGCGGAGGTGGAGCGGGTGGCGGGGCTCACCGGCGTGAGCGACGTGCTGGGCCGCGTGCTCCAGAACCTGTCCAAGGGCTATCAGCAGCGCGTGGGCATCGCGCAGGCGCTCATCGGTTCACCGCCGGTGCTCATCCTGGACGAGCCCACCGAAGGCCTGGACCCCGCGCAGCGCGCGGACCTGCGCGCGTTGATCCGGAGCCTCAAGGGCCAACACACGGTGCTGTTGTCCACGCACATCCTCCCGGAGGTCACGGTGACGTGCGAGCAGGTCCTCATCCTCCACCAGGGGCGCGTGGTGGCCCATGACGCCATCGACCAGCTGGCGAAGTCCCATGGACAGGCCGAGCACGCGTCGTTGGAAGAAGTCTTCATCAAGCTGACCGCCGCCTGAACAGGAACCCCCAGCGCATGCGCACCGCCCTGGCCATCGCCCGCAAGGAACTGGCCGTCGCCTTCACCACCCCGTGGGCCTACGCCGTGCTCACGGCGATGGCGGCGCTCTCGTCGTTCTTCTTCGTCAGCCTGCTGGAGCAGTTCCAGCAGGTGCAGGCCCTGGCGCGCGAGCACGGCTGGAGCCGCCTGCCCCCTGACTCCATCGTCTACCGCAACCTCACCGACGGCGTGGTGGTGCAGCTGTGGGGCGTGGTGTTGATCATCACGCTCTTCGTCGCGCCCTTCCTGTCCATGCGGCTGTTCGCGGAGGAGAAGCGCCAGAAGACGTTCGCGCTGCTGCTCACCACGCCCGTGCGCCCGGTGGACATCGTGCTGGGCAAGTACCTGGGCGGCCTGGGCCTCATCTTCGTCACGCTGGGGCTGACGCTGGTGTTCCCGGTGTTGTTGTCGGTGGTGGGCTCGGGCCCGTCCGGTTCGGCGCTGGAGTGGCCCACGGTGCTCCTGGGCTACGGCGCGGTGCTCCTGTGGGGCGCGACGTGCATGGCGGTGGGGCTGTTCATCTCCGCGCTGACGGAGAGCCAGATGCTGGCGGCGTTCCTCACCTTCACGGTGCTCTTGCCGTGGATGCTCCTGCGTGGCGTGGCCCAGTCCACCGCGGAGCCGCTGCGCTCGTTCCTCTCCTACCTGTCCTTCGACACGCAGTTGCAGGGGATGATCCAGGGCGTGCTGGAGGTGCAGGCCCTGGTGTTCTTCGCGTCCGTCATCCTGTTCTCACTGCTGCTCACCCACCGCGCGGTGGAAGCGCAGCGCTACGCGTGACCATGAGAGCGAATCACGTCACCCGGGCGTCGGGCGCCTTCGGCCTGCTGCTGCTCCTGTCCAGCCCCTTCACGCTGTTCCTCACCTCCGGCAGCGTGGCGCTCGCGGCGGGCAAGGCGGTGCTGGGCGCGGCGATGCTCGCGGTCTACGGCGTCTCGCACCGGCAGGAGCTGGGGCGCTCGGGCAGCCGCCGCACGGGGCGGTTCCTCGCGTCCTCGGTGCTCACCCTGCTGGCGGTGCTGGGCGTGCTGGTGGCGCTCAACGTCCTCGCGTTCCGCAAGAACCAGCGGTGGGATCTGACGCGGGAGCGCATCTTCTCGCTCGCGCCCCAGACGGAGCAGACGCTCGCGGGGCTAAAGGAGAAGGCGCATGCGCTGGCGCTCATCCCCCCCACGCATCCGTCCTATGGAGAACTGGAGGAGCTGTTCCGGCGCTACCACGAGGCCGCGCCGGCGACCTTCGACTACGCCTTCGTGGATCCGCGCCGCGAGCCGTCCCTGGCCGCGAAGTACCAGCTCAAGGACGGCCAGACCCTGGTCGTCATCTCCCGAGGCGAGGGCGACGCCGCGCCCCACACCCCCCTGCCCGTCCCCTCCGAACAGGACCTGACCAACGCCCTCATCCAGCTGAGCGCGACGGGCGCGCAGAAGGTGTACTTCCTCGAGGGGCATGGCGAGTGGTCGCTGGAGACGGCCGGTGACGGGCTGACGGAGCTGCGGCGCCAGCTGCTGCGCGAGGGCTACCGCCCCGAGCCGCTCAACCTCCTGGGCCGCAAGGAGGTGCCTCGCGACGCGGGGTTGCTGGTCATCGCGGGCGCAAAGCAGGACTACACGGCGCCGGAGGTGGCGGCCCTGCGCGCGTACCTGGGGGAAGGAGGCCGGCTGCTCTACTTCACCGACGCGAACACGGAGGACGGGCTGGGCCTGCTCCTCGCGGACTACGGCGTCCAGGTGGACGCGGGTGTGGCAGCGGATCCGCAGTTCAACTCGGGCAACCCGTTCGTCCTCGTGTCGAACTTCTACGGCAAGCACGCCATCACGCGTCCGCTCCAGGAGCGCGGGCTCAACGTGCAGCTGCCCACGCCGCGCAGCTTCACGCTGGTCCGTGAGGGCTTCCTGCTTCCCGGCGTGACGGTGGAGCCCGTGCTGCTGAGCTCGCCCTATGCGTGGGTGGAGTCGAAGCCCCTGGAGGATGCCACGCCATCCAGCGGCGAGAAGATGGGACAGCTGACGCTGGTGGCCGCCGCGTCCCGGGACACGCGCGCCGCGGAGCACAAGCGCTTCGACGAGGCGCGGCTGGTGGCGGTGGGTGAATCGGAGCTGCTGCTGGATCCGAACTGGGGCTACGAGGCCAACCGCAACCTGGTGATGAACGCGCTGGGCTGGGCCTCCCATCAGGTGGAGAAGATCACCCTGCGTCCCCCCGACCGTGAGACGTCCACGCTGGAGCTCACCGAGGACCAGATGCGGGCCCTGCGCTTCGTGTCCACTGACCTGTTGCCCTTGTCGCTGCTGGGCGTGGGACTCGCGGTCTGGCTGTCGCGGAGGAACCGGTGAGGACTTCCACCGTCGTGTTGCTGGGGCTGATGGCGGTGGGCTGTTCGCGCGACGCGGAGAAGCCCCCAGCGCCGCCGAAGCTCTTCGCGACGGAGTCCGCCGAGCCACGACCGGGAACGGCCCCGGATGCCGCGCCCGTCTTCACGCACCTGACGGTGAAGGCCCGCGGCGCCACCACGGAGCTGGAGCGGACGCCGGACGGCTGGCGGATCGTATCGCCCGTGGACGCGAAGGCGGATCCATACGCGGTGGAGGCCCTGGTGCAGCAGCTCACCTCGGCGAAGTTCAAGGCCACCGTGAACGCGTCGCCGACGGACGCGGACCTGAAGAAGTACGGGCTCACGTCCCCGACGTTCACCGTCACGGCGAAGGCATACCTTCCGGACGCGAACGGTGGAGGCGCGGAGGCTCCGTCGCGCCAGCGCACCGTGACGCTGGCCGGTGGAGATGAGAATCCCTTCGATGGCTCCGTCTATGTGCGCCGCGAAGGCGACGCGAGCGTGTACGCGGCGGACGGGGCCGTGCGGTACTCGCTGGACAAGGGCCCCTTCGAGCTGCGCGCCAAGGAGTTCCTGGGGCCGCTGGACCTGTCGTCACTCCAGGCCATCGAGGTCACGACGAAGGACCACGCCTACGCGCTGACGCGCGAGGCGGACGGCACGTCGTGGCGGATGGAGAAGCCGGAGCCCACGCGCGCGAACAGCAGCCGGCTGACGGACCTGCTCAAGGCGTTCGCGGGGCATCAAGCCCTCTCCTTCCCGCAGGACACCGCCGCCGCCCGGAAGTCCCTGGGGTTGGACACGCCCGTCGTGGACGCGCGCTTCGTCCCGGCTTCCGGTGAAGCCATCCGCATCCGGTTGGGGCAGGTGACCCGGGACGGTGCGCCCGTGGTCCATGCGCTGCGGGAACAGGGCCCGCAGTCGACGCTGGCGGAAGTGGAGGCCCGCGCGCTGACGACGCTGGACGTGGGCGTGCAGGAGTTGAAGGACCGGCGCGTGCTGTCGTTCCCGCGCGACGCCGTGCGGCGCCTGGAGTTCCTCCCCGGTGGCAAGGCCGCCCCGGTGGTCGTGACACGTGGCGCCGGGAACAGCGACGCGTGGCAGGTGGAGGGCCCCGACGGCGGACGCGCCCTGCACTTCCGCGTGGTGAAGCTCCTGGGCCGGCTGGAGTCGCTGAAAGCCTCGGCGTTCGGCGAGGCGAAGGTGAAGCGCTGGGAGCGCTACGGCATCAGCGACGCGTCGCGAGGCGTCGTGCTCCGTGACGGAGACGGGCGCGAGCTGGCCCGGCTGTGGCTGGGTGACGCCGTGCCGGACACGGAGGACCGGCTCTACGCTCGGGGCTCCGGGCCGGACCTGGTGGAGGTGTCCATGGGCTCGGTGGCGGATCTGCCCACGCGCGCCTCGGAGCTCCAGGAGGCGCCGCCCGACGCATCGGACGGCGGCGCTCCCCAGCCCTGAAGCAGCGCTAGACCTCCATCAGGGCGAAGCGCTGCTCGGGCGTGAACTTGGTGAGCAGCGGCATCGCGACGTTGAACACCGGGATGCCGCTCTTCGTCTTGCCCTCGCGCGAGCCGTGGTGCGCGTGGCCGTGGAAGACGCAGGCCGCGCCGTAGTGGTCGATGGGCATCGACAGGCGGCTCGTCCCCAGGAAGGGACGGATCTCGATGTTCTCCCCCTCCAGCGTCTCCGGGATGGGGGCGTAGTGCATGATGACGACCTTCTTCGGCGTGTCCAGGTGGCTGAGCGCGGCCTCCAGCTTGAGCGACTCCGTGACGGCCTCCTGCACGAAGGCCTTCGTCTGTCCCTCGCCGAACGCCTGCAACGTCGCGTTGCCGAAGCCGCCCCCGAAGCCCTTCACCCCCGCGATGCCCAGCACCTTCTCGAAGATGAAGTGGTCCCCGTCGAGGATGTGCACGCCGACCTTGGAGAGCTCCGTGCAGATCTCCTTCACCTGTCCGTGCTCGTAGTCGTGGTTGCCCAGCACCGCGGCGCAAGGGACGCGTAAGGCCGAGAGTTCCTCGGCCAGCACCTTGCCCTCCTCGATCAGCCCGCGGTCCGTCAGGTCCCCGCACAAGAGCAGCACGTCCGCCGAGGCGTTCACCTGTTTGATCAGCTGACGGAACCGCCCGTGCTGATCCTCGCGGCAGTGCAGATCACCGACCGCTGCCAGCCGAATCTTCGAGCTCGGATCTCGCGCCACGGGCTCCCCCCTCGGGTCTGTCCTGTTCGTCCCACGCCCTGCCGTCCCCAAAGCCCCAGTGGTGGATGTCCACGTGATAGTTCACCTTGGACACCAGGTTGCCCCGGCACAGCTTCTCGTCCCAGCGGCCATCGCGCACCGTCTGGAGCGTGCGGCTCATCAGCTCCGTCATCACGTAGTTGGGCACGATGTCGCGCTCGCTGGGATAGGCGAAGCGGAACATCATCAGGTGGCTGAGCAGCACCTCCCAGTAGCGGTCGAAGCGCCGGAGGATGCGGTCCCAGTCCATCTCCCGCCCCGCCTTGAGGATGAGGTGGTTGATGTCCGCGCCGTCATAGCGCTCGCGCTCGGTGACGAAGGCCTTGGACCAGATCATCTCCTCGGCCGGCGCGATGAGGCACTCGTAGCCGAAGATGGTGGCCTTCCTGGCGTGGGTGAACCACTCGTCGTCCACCGTCGCCACGCCGTTGCCGGAGGAGAAGATGAAGTCGACGAAGTAGTCCCCCTTGTAGGCCTTGTAGAGCCAGACCTCATCCGGACGTTCCGTGCGCCAGCCATCCTTCTCCAGCACCTCCAGGGCGCGGATGGCGTCACGCTTGCGCGGGAACAGGTCCAGGTCCTTGGTGTCGCGGTAGATGCCGGTATAGGTGGCGTAGGCATACGCCCCGCCCACCACGAACGGCACCCCGGCCTCGTGCAGCAGACCGACGGCTCTGGCGCGGGCGTTGATCTCGTCCGGCGCACGCTCCCGCTCGGCCAGCGTGGCGTCCGTACCCATCTCCCCGGGATGGTTCGGGTGTCGTTTTTCCATGGGCGAAAGGTAGGGATGGCCCATTTCAACCGTCGGGCAGGCGGGCGCGGGCGCCCGGAGAGCAGGCAGCCAGCCTCCAACCAATTGGTATCACTGCGCTTTTCCGGCCCAAGCGAGCGCTTTTTCTGTTTTCCGGCTGGCCTGTGTCCATAGGGGCGAAGTCACTGCCACACGGCCCGCACGAAACGGGCCCTGAAAGGACACCCGACCATGCTGCGCAAGAGCCTGCTGTGTGCCTCTCTGCTGTTCGCCGGTTGCAACGCGGGACAGCCCGACGAAGCGACGTTCCGTGACGGCCTGCCCTCCAAGGAGATGGTGCAGGTGAACGCGCCGAAGGAGAACGGGCAGGGTCTGAAGGCCGAGGGCCCGGCCGCGACGGCCACGCAGGGTCAGACGGCGGACTACTTCAAGGCCACGGTGGCCGCCACGGTGGTGGTGAACGGCGGCACGCTCTGGGTGCTGAACCTCATCGAGCAGATCACGAAGTATCCGCCGACGACGCTGGAGGAGAACAAGGCCGTGTGGGGCCCCAGCACGGGCCCGATGGACCTCGTCGCGTGGCGGCTGACGGTGACGAAGTCCGGGGAGGCGTCGTTCTCCTGGGTGCTGGAGGGCAAGCCGAAGCAGGCGGAGGACAGCGCGTTCCGGGCGGTGCTGTCCGGCGCGCAGACGGTGGAGGTGGGCTCGGACGGCGAGCGCAAGCGGGGCTTCGGCTCCGGGCAGTTGCTCATCGACTGGGACGCCGCCTTCACCCTGCCGGGCGCGGACAACCATCTGGGGACGGTGGACATCCGCTATGCACGCGCCAGCGCGACGTCGCAGGTCACGGTGGACGCGGACTTCCACCAGGTGCGTGACGAGGAGGACGACGGCAAGCGCGTGGACGCGAAGTACCACTACCAGGCCTCGCCGACGGCGGGGGGCGAGTTCGACTTCGTCACGCACAAGAACATCGACATCGGCGACCTGAACCGCCTGAAGCTGGAGAAGCTGTCCATCAAGAGCCGCTGGGCGGCGACGGGCGTGGGGCGCTCGGACGTCAAGGTGTCGGAGGGCGACCTTGTTGGCGAGGCCACCCTGAACGAGTGCTGGGACGCGCACTTCCTCAGCACCTACTTCCGCGTCAGCGTGGACCCCCGCCAGGGCTACGGCGAGGAGGCGAGCGCCTGCGGCGGGTTCACGGCGGCGGTGTACTCGTCGCTGTGAGCGGTGTCGCGGTAGGCTTGCGCCTCGCGTGACCGGACCGACCCCGCTGGCCCTGAAGGTGGTGCCTCCCCGTCCCAACGAGGACCGGCGGGCCGTCCTGCGCGACCTGTATGTGAAGTACGGCGGCAGCGTGCGTGAGCGCTGCCGCTACCTGCTGAAGGACGCGAGCCGGGCGGAGGACGCGATGCACGACGTCTTCGCCCGCGCGCTCGTGCACGGGGACTCGTTCCGGGCGGAGGCATCTCCGCTGACGTGGCTGATGAAGATTGCCACGCACCACTGCCTCAACCAGCTGCGCTCGGAAGGGGCGGCGTGGCGGCGGTGGTTCGCGCGGGACGCGGCGGCCCGTCCGGAGGGCCACGGTGGAGCGGAGGCGATGGAGACGCGCGACCTGGTGCGCAGGCTGCTGGCCCGGGTGGACGCGGAGACGCAGGCGGCGGCGATCCACTACCACGTGGACGGGATGACGCTGGAAGAGGTGGCCGCGGTGCTGGGGCGTTCGGTGCCCACGGTGCGCAAGCGGCTGGAGCATTTCGCGGAGCTGGGTGGAGAGGAGCTGAGCGTCCGATGAGCGCGCACGAGTCGAACTGGACATTGCGCCGCCTTCACGCCGGCGAGCTGCCCGCGCAGGAGACCCACCGCGTCCGGGAGCATGTGCAGGGATGCGCGGCGTGTGGCGCGACGCTCCGGTCCTTCGCGGACGCCCAGGCGGCCTTCGAGGCGGAGGTGCCCTTCGAGCGCTTCGAGGCCGGCGTGGAGCGGGCCCGCGCGCGGCAGGAGATGAAGGCACCGGCGACGCGCGCGCAGTGGGTCCGGCCGCTGCTGGCGGTGGCGGCCTCCCTGGTGGTGCTGGTGCTGGCGCGTCCGCTGCTGGGGACCAGAGGCGGAACGGATCCGGCCCAGCCGCCCGTCGCGGGCAACCGCCTCAAGGGGGGCGCGAGCGCGGAGCTGCGGATTGGGGGCGGAGTGGATCCGCAGCGGGTGGCAAGCACGGAGGCGCAGGAGGCACTGCAACCCGGAGAGCGCGTGCGGCTGGGCTACACGGCGGACGCGTACCGCTACGTGGCGGCGCTGTCCGTGGACGCGCAGGGTGAGGTGACGCCGCTCTATCCGGAGTCCGGGGACAGCCTCGAGGTGGAGCCGGGCGCGGGGCAGCACTGGCTGCCGGAGAGCGTGGAGTTCACCGGCGCGGGCGCGGAGCGCGTGGTGCTGGTGCTGACGGAGTCGCCCCTGTCCATGGCGGCCTTGAGCGACGCGGCCCGGAAGTCCTTCATCGCGGCGGGCCGGGACGTCACCCGCATGGCCCCGCTGGATGTGGCGGGCGCGCAGACGCAGTGGGTTCTCTTGAAGCCATGAGCGACGGTCCCGTGAAACAGGTGTTCGCTCCCGCGGCGGCCTGGACCCGGGCCCTGGGCTCGGCGATACGGGCGTCGCTTCCCGCGCTCGTCCTGGCCTCCACCGCCGCGCATGCGGACACGCTGCACCGCTTCGCGCTCATCGCGGGCAACGACACGGGCGGCGCGGACACGCGGCCCTTGAGCTACGCGCGCGACGATGCGCGCAAGATGCACGACCTGCTCACGCGGCTGGGCGGCGTGTCCCCCTCCGACGCGAAGCTCCTCCTCGACGGCGACGCGAAGAACTTCCTCGTCGCCCTGTCGGAGCTGGAACAGCGGGCCCGCGATGCGCGGGCGCGCGGTGAGCGCACCGCGCTGTTCGTCTACTACTCCGGCCACGCGAAGGACGGCGCGCTGCGGCTGGGCGACTCGCGGCTCGCCTTCGACGCCCTCAAGCGCCGGCTGGCCGACGCGCCCGTGGACATCCGCATCGCCATCCTCGACTCCTGCCGCTCCGGCGCGCTCACCCGCACCAAGGGCGCGCGCAAGGCCCCCGCCTTCGACGTGGAGTCCGGCGCGGCCCGCGATGCGCGAGGCGTCGTCATCCTCACCTCCAGCGCCTCGGACGAGGACTCGCAGGAGTCGGACGCGCTGGGCGGCAGCTACTTCTCCCACCACCTGGTCAGTGGCCTCCTGGGGGACGCGGACCGCAGCGGCGACGGACGCGTGACGCTCTTCGAGGCGTACTCACACGCCTACGCCCGCACCGTCGCGGACACGGCCGACAGCAGCGCGGGCCCCCAGCACCCCACGTTCAGCTACGACCTCGCGGGCAACGGAGACCTGGTCCTCACCGACCTGCGCGCGAGCGCCGAAGGCCTCATCGTCCCCGGCAACGCCCCCGCTGGCCCCTACTACTTCGTGGATCCGGGCGGGCTCGTGGTCGCGGAGCTGGACAAGACCGCGGACGCCGAGCGCCGCGTGGCCCTGGCCCCGGGCACGTACCGCGTGAAGCGCCGGCTCAGCGACCGGCTGCGCATTGGCGAGGTGGAGGTCGCGCGCGGCCGGACCACCATCCTGCAGGAGCCGCGCTTCAAGGACGCGCCCTTCTCCGACGACCCCGTGAAGGGCGCCATGAGGGACCGAGGCGCCTGGTGGGCCTTCGGTCTCACCGGCGGCTTCCAGTCCTTCTTCGACGCCCAGACGCGGCAGTCCCTCTTCCTCTCCGTGCCCCTCTTCGGCGCGGAGGCCGAGCTGCACGACTACTTCCGCCGCGACTGGGTCTGGGGCTTCGACGCGGCGGTGGGCGGCACCCACGGCCTGCTGACGCTGCCCACGCTGGAGGGCCCCGCGTACCGCTACTCCGTGGTGAACGTGGGCACCAGCCTCACCGCCGAGTGGCCCGTGGGCCGCTTCGCGCCGTTCGTGGGCGTGCGCGTCGCGTACCTCATCATGGGCCGCAAGTTCGACGACGGAGCGTTCCCGGATCAGCGCTTCGCCATGGTGTCCCCGGGCCTCGCGACCGGCGCGCGCTTCCAGCTCTCGCGCCACCTGAACCTCACCGCGAGGACCCGCCTGCAGTACCTGCAATACACCGTCGACGCGCAGCGCTCCCTGGGCTTCTGGGAGATGTCCGCGCTGCTCACGTACGAGCCATGAGGGAGCCCGTGATGCGAAATCTTGCCCTGGCCCTCCCCTGCGTCCTCGCGCTCGCATGCGGCGGCGACTTCTCCAACGACGACCTGGAGTTCCAGAACGCCCTGCCCCAGCGCGAGGACCTGGCCGCGAAGCTGCCGGCCTCCGCCCGCTCCGGCCAGGACCTGGGCACGAGCGTCCAGCGGCTGGGAGCGGCGCAGGTGCTGGGCGGCACGTCACGGCTGGCCCTCCAGGCCTACATCGCGGGCAAGCGGTTCAACACCAGCGTGGACGCGCTGCTCGCCCTGCTGGAGCTGGTCCGCAACGCCCCGCCCACCACGCGCGAAGCCGACCGGCGCATCTGGGGCCCCTTCCCCGCCCAGGACCACCCGGGCCACGAGCTGCGCTTCGTGATGGAGCGCCAGGACACCTCCTTCGCCTACCTCCTCCAGTTCCGTCCGCGGGGCGGAGGCGAGGGCGAGTGGTGGACCTACCTGCCTGGCACCTTCAAGGCGGGCGGCGGCATCCGCAAGGGGACCGGCACGCTCGCGCTGGACCTGAAAGCGGCCCGCGCGCATGGCTTCGAGACCGGCGGGGACGCGAACGCGGTGGACCGGCTGGACATCGACTACCAGACGAAGGCGCTGCCCACCCGCGTGGAGCTGCTCTTCACGGACGTGGGTGCCGCGACACCGGACACCCGCTATGCGTCGCGTCGGACGCCGGAGGGGCTGGGAGAGATGGCGTTCCGGCTGCCCGGGGAGGACCTGATTCCCGGCGGGCTCCTGGAGACGCTGGACATCGTGGCACGCTGGACGCCGGACGGCCGCGGCGTGCTGGTGCTCAACATCCTGGAGGGGGACGCGAAGGGCGCGAAGTACACGGAGTGCTGGGACGCCCAGACGCGCGTCACCTTCATGGCGCGCAACTGGGACTTCATCACCCCCACCGAGGGCAGCCGCGCCACCTGCCCGGACGTGTCCGCGCTGGACGTCACGCCCTGAAGAGGCGCCCGGGCTTCGGCCCGGACAGCAGCCGGGCGGACAGTCCCAGCCCCGAGGAAGGTGACGGGCCGGGTGGATTCTCTATGCTGGCGGCTGTTTCCCCGCGCCCCCATGCCCAACTCCTCGCTTCTCACCGTCTTGAAGAGCCGGCGAATCTGGCTCCTGATGGCCGTCGGCTTCGCTTCCGGCCTCCCCCTGTGGCTGACCGGCGTCACGCTGTCCGCGTGGATGAAGAACGAGGGGGTCAATCTCAAGACGATTGGCGTCTTCAGCCTGGTGGCGCTGCCCTACACGTTCAAGGTGCTCTGGGCGCCGCTGATGGACCGCTACACGCTGCCGTTCCTGGGCCGGCGCCGCGGCTGGATGCTGCTCACGCAGCTGCTGCTCATGGGCGCCATCGCGGCCATGGGGCTGGTGAACCCGAAGGACACCCCCGTCGCCATGGCATGCATGACCGTGGTGGTGACGTTCCTGTCCGCCAGCCAGGACATCGTCGCGGACGCGTGGCGCACGGACATCCTCACCCTGGAGGAGCGCGGGCTGGGCAACTCGATGTACGTCACCGGCTACCGGCTGGGAATGCTCGTGGCGGGCGGGCTCGCGTTCATCCTGTCGGACCACCTGGGCTGGTCCATGACGTACCACGTGATGGGCCTGCTCATGGGCGTGGGCGTGGTGGCCACCCTGCTGGCCCCGGAGCCGCAGAGCGTGAAGCCTCCGCGCAACCTGGCGGACGCGGTGGTGCGGCCCTTCGTGGACTACTTCCGCCGCAAGTACGCGCTGGGGGTGCTCGCGTTCCTGGTGCTCTACAAGCTGGGGGACGCCATCGCCGCCAGCATGGTGACGCCCTTCTACATCGAGCTGGGGTTCTCCAACACGGAGATTGGCGCGCTCAGCAAGACGCTCGGCATGCTGGCCACCATTGGCGGAGGCCTGTTGGGCGGCGTGCTGATGGTGAAGCTCAGCATGCGCCGCGCGCTGTTCATCTTCGGCGCCGCGCAGGGCCTCACCAACCTGGCCTTCATGGCGCTGGCGCTGGTGGGCAAGAACGACCTGATGCTCGCGGGCACCATCGCCGTGGACAACGTGTGCACGGGCCTGGGCGTCACGGCGTTCGCGGCCTTCCTGATGTCGCTGTGCCACAAGAGCTTCAGCGCCACGCAGTACGCGCTCCTGTCCGCGCTGGGCACCATCGCCAACCGGCTCATCGGCTCCGTGTCCGGCTACCTAGCCACATGGATGGGCTGGCCCACCTTCTTCGCCTTCACCGCCGCGGCGGCCTTCCCCGCGCTGGTGCTGTTGATGTTCCTGCCGGAGACCGCCGCCCAGCCCCAGGAGGACGAGCCCCCCGCCCCCGAGGCCGCCCCGCCCGCGTCCGTCGCCGTGGCGCGCTGACGCCTTCGGGACACGCGGCCCCGTCCGGACTGCCCGCGCTCCCGCCCGCTATTGGACGGAGCGCGTCAGGGCGGGTGTAGCGCCCGACAGGGGACGCCACTTCGCCTCCCCTTTGGAAAGCGCGCGCGGCTAGGGTGGCGCCCCGTCATGGCACACCCTTCCGCTGGCAAGCCCCTTCCGCCCGAACAGCTGATCAACCCCGAGAAGCTGCGCGCGCAGTACCACGATGACACGCCCGACGCGTCCGTGGCCGAGCAGCGCGTGGCCTTCGGCACCTCCGGACACCGGGGGAGCGCCGCGCGCCGCAGCTTCAACGAGGCGCACATCCTCGCGGTGGCGCAGGCCCTGTGCGAGTACCGCAAGCAGCAGGGCTATGACGGCCCGCTGTTCCTGGGCATGGACACGCACGCCCTCTCCGAGCCCGCCCAGCGCACCACGCTGGAGGTGCTGGCCGCCCACGGCGTGGAGGTCCGCTATACGGACGGCGCCACGCCCACGCCGGTCATCTCCCACGCCATCCTCACGTACAACCGGGGCCGCAGGAGCGGGCTCGCGGACGGCATCGTCATCACCCCGTCCCACAACCCGCCGGAGGACGGCGGCATCAAGTACAACCCGCCCAACGGCGGCCCCGCGGACACGAACGTCACCTCGCTGGTGGAGAAGCGCGCCAACGAGCTGATGGCCGCGGGCAACAAGGGCGTGCAGCGCGTCCCGTATGAGAAGGCGCGCACGAGCGCCTCGGTGAAGCCCTACGACTTCATCACGCCGTACGTCGCGGACCTGGTGAACGTGGTGGACCTGGAGGCCATCCGGGGCGCGAAGCTGAAGCTGGGCGCGGATCCGCTCGGTGGCTCCAACCTGCATTACTGGGAGCCGCTCGCGAAGAAGTACGGCCTGGACCTCACGGTGGTGAACCCCACCGTGGACCCGACCTTCGGCTTCATGCCCGCGGACCACGACGGGAAGATCCGCATGGACTGCTCGTCGCCGTACGCGATGGCGAACCTGGTGAAGCTCAAGGACCGGTACGCGCTCGCGTTCGGCAACGACACGGACTCCGACCGCCACGGCATCGTCACCCGCAGCCAGGGACTGATGAACCCGAACCACTACCTGGCCGTGGCCATCAGCTACCTCTTCCGCAACCGCCCGGGCTGGAAGGCGGACGCGGCGGTGGGCAAGACGCTGGTGAGCAGCAGCCTCATCGACCGCGTGGGCAAGGACCTGGGCCGCCGCGTGGTGGAGGTGCCGGTGGGCTTCAAGTGGTTCGTGGACGGGCTCCTGGACGGCTCGCTGGGCTTCGGCGGCGAGGAGAGCGCGGGCGCGTCCTTCCTGCGCAAGGACGGCACCGTGTGGACCACCGACAAGGACGGCATCATCCTGGACCTGCTCGCGGCGGAGATCCTCGCGCGCACCGGCAAGGACCCGGGCGAGCACTACCAGGACCTGACGAAGAAGTTCGGCGCGCCGCTCTACACGCGCATCGATCAACCGGCCACGTCCGCGCAGAAGGCCGCGCTGAAGAAGCTGTCGCCAGAGGCGGTGAAGGCCACGTCGCTGGCGGGCGAGCCCATCCTCCAGCGCCTCACGCGCGCGCCGGGCAACAACGCGGACCTGGGCGGACTCAAGGTGACGACGGAGAACGGCTGGTTCGCCGCGCGCCCGTCCGGCACGGAGGACGTCTACAAAATCTACGCGGAGAGCTTCCGCGACCAGGCGCACCTGGACGCCATCGTCCAGGAGGCGCGCGCCATCGTGGGCGAGGCGTTCGCCGGAAAGTAGGCGTGGACGCAGGCGCCTCGCGCAGGGTTCGATGCCGCGCGAGGAGCCCCACCGCCCATGGACGTGAAGCTCATCCTGCAGTACGTGCTCGCGCTGTTCATGATCGCCGCGGGGGTGAACCACTTCCTCAAGCCCCGCGTGTACATGCGCATCATGCCGCCGTATCTCCCCTGGCACCGGGAGCTGGTGCTGCTGAGCGGCGTGGCGGAGGTGCTCCTGGGCATCTTCCTGCTGGTGCCCGCCACCACGCGGCTCGCGGCCTGGGGGCTGGTGGCGCTGTTCGTCGCGGTGTTCCCCGCGAACCTCCACATGGCCCGGCACCCGGAGCAGTTCCGGAAGATTCCCCGGGCACTGCTGTGGGCGCGGTTGCCCCTGCAGGCCGTGCTCATCGCCTGGGCGCTCTGGTACGTCTGAGGGCCGTCAGCGCCAGAGGGGCGCGTGGTCCTCGATGTACTGGCGCACCGTGCGCGTGGGGCGGCCCAGCAGGTTGGTGAGCGTGGGGTCCACCTGCTCTGCCTTCCCGAAGCGCAGCCCCACATGCATCAGCGTCTGCATGCCCAGCTGGCCCCAGGACAGCCGGCGCTGGTGCAGGTGGCGCACGTAGCCGGGCACCGACGCGGGCACATAGCGGATGGGCCGGCCCAGCACCTCCGACAGCACGGACGCCACCTCGTCGAACGTCACCGCCTCCAGCCCGGTGAGCGTGAACGCGCGGTTGCGCAGCGACGTGTCCAGCAGCGCCCGCGCCGCGACCTCCCCCACGTCGCGCACGTCCACGAAGGCCACCTTGCCGTGGCCCGCGGGCATGTAGAGCCGGCCGTCCTGCCGGATGTCCTCGCGGTACGCGTCCCCCAGGTTCTGCGCGAAGAACGCCGGACGCAGCAGCGTCCACCCGAGGCGGGAGCGCTTCAGGTGCTCCTCCACCGCATGGTGCGGCGCCCACGCGCGCGTCTCCGCGCCAGCCATGGACAGGAACACCACCTGCTTCACGCCCTGGGTCGCGGCGGCGTCGATGAACGCGTTGAGCACCCCCTCCACGTGCGCGATGGCCGGCGGCCGCATCAGGAACACGCCCCGCACACCCTCCAGCGCGGGGAGGAACGTCTCCGGCCGCAGGAAGTCCAGCGGCGCCGGCATCACGTCCCCGTCCATCTCCTTGAGCAGCGACACCGTGTGCTCGGGCGACTTCACCGCCGCGCGCACCGGCACCCCTTCCGCCAGGAGCGCGCGCACCACCGCCCGCCCCACGTTGCCCGTGGGCCCCGTGACGAGCACCGGCCCGCTCACCACGGCCACGCCCCCCCAAGCCCCCACCCCACCCCCCGCCACCCGCCCGGAACGGCCGGCGCCGCGAGACACCCCTGCGCTCATGCGGAACCTCCTCTTGCGAGCCCGCACCCCGGAAACGTGCCGGAGACGGGGTGATGTGGACCCACCCTGGCGTCCCATTCCCTACTCTGAAAAAACGCACCCCTTCGGATCCGTTGAGGCGCGCGCTCTCAAACTCCGGAGGATGAGAAGAAAGCTTACGACAGCCAACACGTCGTGTGTGAGTGGGCTGGCTGGCGGGCGCTCGCCAGGGATGGGCAGGCGGGGAGGCAGCACCCGGCTGGGCGGCCCGGCGGTGCTTTCGCGGCGCGCCATCCTTCCTTGACTGATCCAGGGGTGCTCTTTAGGTTGAGAGGCTTCCACCGGCTCGGTCAGAGCCTAGAAGGATGTTCCATGGCCCGCGTTACCGTTGAAGACTGCCTTCCCTACGTGGACAACCGGTTCGCGCTGGTGCTCCTGGGCGCCAAGCGCGCGCGCCAGCTGATGGCCGGCGCCCGCCCCATCATCGAGACCTCGAAGAACAAGCCCCCCGTGCTCGCCCTGCGCGAGGTCGCCACCCAGCGCGTGAAGTTCGACCGCGACGTGCGCGAGGCGCTGTCCGGCAAGTACGTGGGCGAGGAAGCCAAGAAGTAGCTTCCCCTACCCCGGCTCCTTCCCCTCCACGGGGGGAGGGGCCCCGGGCGCCAGGCCCTGGGCGCGCATCCACCGCAGCGCCCGGCCGGCGACGGCCTTCTCACCCTTGTAGCCCAGCGCCGGAATCAGCCCCTCGAGCGGCATCCAGCGCACCTCGTCCACCTCCACGCGCGGCCCCGGCAGCGGCCCCAGCTCTCCCGCCTCGTAGCGGAAGAGGAAGAAGTGGACGCGCTTGAAGATGCGCTGCCCCCGGAACTGGTAGACGTAGCGGATCTCCCCCAGCGGCGCGAGCAGCGCCACGGCGGTGAGGCCCGTCTCCTCCCGCACCTCGCGGCGCGCGGTCTGCTCCGGCGTCTCCCCCGGGTCCACGTGCCCCTTGGGCAGCGCCCACAGGTGGCGCCCGTGCGGACGGATGACGGCCACCACCCAGGCACCGTCCTGGAAGCGGATGACAATGCCTCCTGAGGACGCCTCGCGTGGCATGGCTCCACCCTACCCGAAGCGGGCGGTGGCCGGGGACCCTCAACCGCCATGCGCGAAGTGGCGCAGCTTGGCCTCCGCCCCCAGCCGGTAGGCATAACGCAGGTCGCCGAGGAGCCGGTCCAGCCGCAGTCCCTCGACGTGCGGCATGAGCCGCGCGCAGAAGCGCCGCGACAGCCGGTTCGCCTCTTCGTAGCGCCAGCGCTCCTCCGCCGACAGCAGGGGCTGGTACGCGACCCGGTCGAAGAGGCGCGTCAAGAGCTCCCGCGCCCACGCGGCCACGCCCTCCCCCCAGCGGTGCAGCAGGCAGACCACGAACTTGTCCACCTCCGCCTGGGCCTCCAGCTCCAGCAGCGACACCGTGCGCTCGTAGTGCGCCGTGTGCGCCACGTAGAGGAAGTGGCTGACGCCTTCGGTCACCTGGCAGTAGCCGTCCAGGTCGCCCTCCAGCACCGAGCCCAGGGGGCTGCCCGCGTAGCGCGCCATGCGCTCGCGCAGGGAGGCGTCCAGGTAGAGCGCGACCTCCAGGTCGCCCCGGGCCTCCAGGACCAGGAGCTCCTCGTGCACGCGTCCGGTGCCGCCCAGGAGCGCGGCGACCTCCGCGTCCACCACGACGAAGGCCTCCGCACGGGCCTCGCACCGGAAGCCGTAGATGGCCTCCAGGTGGGCCTGGAGGCGGCCCACGAGCGGGAACTCCCCGGTATCAGTTGGCAAGCGACCCCTTGCGCGGGACCCAGCCCGCGTCCACCAGCACGCGCTCCAGCTTGTCGTTGCCCGTGCGGGCCCAGGTCTCATAGACGCGCAGCGCCCCGGCGGGGCCCGCGCTCACCAGGCCGCGCGCGCCGATCTCCTCCAGCACCTCCGCGAGCGAGCGGAACTTGTCGCACAGCTCGCGGTACACGCCGGTGAAGCCACCCGCGGGAACGAGCTCCGCCACCTGCCCGTACGCCGCGCCGCCCATCTGGATGTAGTAGTCCGGGCCCACCATCCCCTGCTGCAGCGCGCCCGAGAAGAAGCCGACCTTGTAGAGCGACACGTCGCCCAGCCGCCGCAGCGTGCGGATGCGCTCCTCGCGCTCCTGCTGCAGCGCGCGGTGGTACAGCTCCGCCAGCGGCTCGTGGTCGCGGCGTCCCTCCGCGTCACGGCTGAACAGCTTGTCCGTGGCCGCGAACTCCGCCAGCAGGTTCACCAGATAGAACTCGGTGGACTCGCCCAGCGCCACCCGTTGCCGGGCCGCGACCTCCAAGAGGAGCTCCCGGAAGAACTCCTTCAGCGAGGAAGAGGACGTCACCAGTCCGCTCATCGAGCACACCTCCCGGATGAAGCCTGGAAGGCCCCCGGGCCGGCGCCCGGACCTTCCAGGACACGCTTGTGACAAGCCTAGTCACCCGCCCCCGGGCAGGCAAAACCGACCCGAGTCTTATCAAGCACTTACGCTGGCACTCAGGCAGGCCGAGTGCCAACCGCCGGACACCGGGGACGGCCTGGCGGGCAGGGTGCCGCGCGGGAATGTTTTTCCGAAAAGCCCAATCAGGACGGGCGTTTAGACGCATCCGGACAGATGTCCCGACGTCGCTTGACGGGTCGAAGTCCCTGGTTATTATCCGCCGCGCCTGGGCGTTAGCACTCAGCAGGTGCGAGTGCCAACGCCGGGGCCCACAGGCCCTTTTTCAACAACCCCTGCGGCATCCCGGTCCGGACCTCCCGTCCGCCTCCGGCGGCCGCGATTCACAGGAGCAAGCCATGAAGATTCGTCCCCTGCAGGATCGGCTCATCATCAAGCGCGTCGCCGAGGAGAACAAGACCAAGGGCGGCCTCTTCATCCCCGACACGGCGAAGGAGAAGCCGCTCGAGGGCAAGGTGATCGCCGTCGGCAACGGCAAGGTGCAGGAAGACGGCAAGGTGCGCCCGATGGACATCAAGGCCGGCGACACCATCCTCTTCAGCAAGTACGCGGGCACGGAGATCAAGATCGACGGTGAGGACCACCTCATCCTCCGTGAAGAGGACGTGCTGGGCGTCATCGAGAAGTAAGCCGCCCCCCTTCCTCCCAAAACCCTTTCCTTTCGAGGTTTCAGACCATGGCGAAGGACATCATTTTTGAAGTGCGCGCGCGCGACGCCATCCTGCGCGGCGTGAACACCCTGGCCGACGCGGTCAAGGTGACCCTGGGGCCCAAGGGCCGCAACGTCGTCATCGAGAAGAGCTTCGGCTCCCCCACCATCACGAAGGACGGCGTGACGGTGGCGAAGGAGATCGAGCTCGAGAACAAGTTCGAGAACATGGGCGCGCAGATGGTCAAGGAGGTCGCCTCCAAGACGTCTGACGTCGCCGGTGACGGCACCACCACGGCCACCGTGCTGGCGCAGGCCATCTTCCGCGAGGGCGCGCGCCTGGTGGCTGCGGGCCACAACCCGATGGACATCAAGCGCGGCATCGACAAGGCCGTCGCCGCCATCACCGCCGAGCTGAAGACGCTGGCGAAGCCGACCAAGGGCAACAAGGAGATCGCCCAGGTCGGCACCATCTCCGCCAACGGTGACACCACCATCGGCCAGATCATCGCGGACGCGATGGAGAAGGTCGGCAAGGAGGGCGTCATCACGGTGGAAGAGGCCAAGGGCCTGGACACCACCCTGGACGTGGTCGAGGGCATGCAGTTCGACCGCGGCTACCTGTCCCCGTACTTCGTGACGGATCCGGAGCGCATGGAGGTCGTGCTGAACGACGCCCTCATCCTCATCCACGAGAAGAAGATCTCCTCGATGAAGGACCTGCTCCCCATCCTGGAGCAGGTGGCGCGCGCCGGTAAGCCCCTGCTGATCATCGCCGAGGAGGTGGAGGGCGAGGCCCTGGCCACCCTGGTGGTGAACAAGATCCGCGGCGTGCTGAACGTGGCGGCCGTGAAGGCGCCGGGCTTTGGCGACCGCCGCAAGGCCATGCTGGAGGACATCGCGGTCCTCACCGGCGGCCGGATGATCGCCGAGGACCTGGGCATCAAGCTGGACACGCTGACGCTCCAGGACCTGGGCCGCGCCAAGCGCGTCACCATCGACAAGGACAACACCACCGTCGTGGACGGCGCGGGCAGCCAGACGGAGATCGAGGCGCGCGTGAAGCAGATCCGCGCCCAGGTGGAGGAGACCTCCAGCGACTACGACCGTGAGAAGCTCCAGGAGCGCCTCGCGAAGCTCGTGGGCGGCGTGGCCGTCATCAACGTGGGCGCCGCGACCGAGACGGAGATGAAGGAGAAGAAGGCCCGCGTGGAGGACGCGCTCAACGCGACCCGCGCGGCCGTGGAAGAGGGCGTGGTGCCCGGCGGCGGCGTGGCCTACATCCGCTGCCTCAAGGCCCTGGAGAACCTGAAGGTCGCCGACGGCGAGAAGTCCGGCGTGGACATCATCCGCCGCGCCGTCGAGGAGCCGCTGCGTCAGATCGTCGGCAACGGCGGCCTGGAGGGCAGCGTGGTGGTGAACAAGGTCAAGGAGGGCACGGGTCCCTTCGGCTTCAACGCCGCCACGGGCACCTACGAGGACCTGCTGGCCGCGGGCGTCATCGACCCGGCCAAGGTCAGCCGCACCGCGCTGCAGAACGCCGCGTCGGTCGCCTCGCTGATGCTCACCACCGAGGCCATGGTCGCCGACCGCCCGAAGGCGGACGACGACAAGGGCGGCGCCGCCGGCGGCATGGGCGGGATGGGTGGCATGGGCGGCATGGGCGGCATGGGCATGTAGTCGCCCCACCCTTCCCCGCTGCTTCGGGGGATGGGACTTGACGGCCTCCGGCGCCCCCTGGGTTCCGGGGGCCGTCGTGTTTCCAGGGGCCAGGCACACGCGAAGGCCGTGGCCCCGCGCGCAACCGCCCCTTAGGTTTGGCATCAAGAGACCCGGGAGGAAGACCATGAAGCCGGTGAAGATCTACACGACGACCTACTGTGGCTTTTGCGTGCGGGCGAAGGACCTGCTCAAGCGCAAGGGCGTGGCCTACGAAGAGGTGGACGTCACCGGAGACGACGACGCCCGCGCGAAGCTGGTGGAGATGAGCAACGGTCAGCGCACCGTGCCGCAGATCTTCATCGGCGACACGCACGTGGGCGGCTACTCCGACATGGCCGCGCTCGACCGCGAGGGCAAGCTCGACCCCATGCTCAACGCATAGGCAGCCAGGCGGCCGGGCCCCGGGTCCGGACGCCACCCGCATCCGTGCATGCCTACCTTCTTCGCCAGGGCATTCACCCCTTTCATGGGAGGAGCACCAATGGCGGGTGGACAGGAAGTCACGGGGACCCGGGATGAACACCACGACCTCATCAGCACGCTCTACCACCTGCTCAAGGGCGCGTCGGTGAGCGAGCAGTACCTGCGCGACGCGGAGGCCGCGGGGGACCAGGAGCTGGCGCAGCTCTTCCGCGACTGGCAGGAGGAGCAGCGCAACCTGGCCGAGCGCGCCAAGAACCTGCTGGGCGCGCGGATGATGAACGCACAGGCCAGCACGGGCGGCACCGCGAAGGCCGCGAAGGGCGCGTCGAGGAAGGCGCCCACGCGCGAGCTGAGGGGCCCCACCAACGCCAGCGTGCGCTCGGGCGGAGGCCCCGGCGACGACGCGGTGGACGAGCAGTCCAAGGAGTCGTTCCCCGCGAGCGACGCCCCCGCGACGTACTGACGTGCGGAAGGAATCCAGGAGGCCGGCCCGACGCCCCCGGTAGGGGCGGACGGGCCCCTTCTGTCTTCACCTTCAACGGACGTTTCCGGACCCACTTCTTCCGCTTGCCCCGTGTGTCCAGTCCCCCCTAAAGAGGCGGGATTCAGGGCGACGAGGGGTGTTTTTGCCCCCCACGCCCCGTTGAGACCCAGGGGTCCGTGAACATGATTGACAGACCGGATGTCACCGAAACCGTCCACGCGGAGCGCGAAGGCCAGGCCACTCGCGTTCCCCTTCATGAGTGGACTGTGGAAGTGGTGTCCGGTCCGGACAAGGGCAAGAAGGTCACGACGCGGGACTCGCTGGTGCGCGTGGGCTCGGACGCCGCGGGTGACCTGGTGCTGAGCGACCCGACGGTGAGCCGCCGCCACCTGGAGGTGGAGCGGCTGCCGCAGGGCCTGCTGCTGCGCGACACCGGCAGCCGCAACGGCACGTTCCTGGACGGGCGCCGCGTGCTGCAGGCCTTCGTCTCCAGCGGCGACAAGGTGGAGCTGGGCAAGACGAAGCTCGCGGTGAAGGTGGCCGCCCACGCGACGGAGGTGGAGGTCGCGGGCGCGGAGTCCTTCGGGCAACTCGTGGGCAGCTCGGAGAAGATGCGCTGGGTCTTCACGGAATTGCGCCGCATCGCGCGCGAGGACATGAACCTGCTCCTCGAGGGTGAGACGGGCACGGGCAAGGAGCTGGCCGCGCGCGCCGTGCACCAGCACTCGCTGCGCCGCCACGGCGCCTTCAAGGTCGTGGACTGCAACCTCATCTCCGAGGAGAAGGCGGAGCGCGAGCTGTTTGGCGGGCTGCGCGCCGGGGAGAACGAGGACAAGGGCGCGCGCGGCATCTTCGAGGCGGCGCGCGGCGGAACCCTCTTCCTGGACGAGGTGGGCGAGCTGCCCCTGTCCGTGCAGGGCAAGCTCCTGCGGGTGCTGGAGACGCGCGAGGTGCCGTCGCTGGACGGGCAGCCGGTGGCGGTGGACGTGCGCGTCATCGCCTCCACGCACCGCAACCTGGAGGAGGATGTGCGCCAGGGCCGCTTCCGCGCGGACCTCTACTTCCGGCTCGCGGTGGCGCGCGTGCGGCTGCCGCCCCTGCGCACCCGCCGCGACGACATCCCCACGCTGTCGCAGGCCCTGTCGCGCGGCATGAAGGCCGCGCTGGAGCTGACGCCGCAGACGCTGGCCCTCTTCGAGGGCTACGACTGGCCGGGCAACGTGCGCGAGCTGCGCAACGTGCTGGAGCGCGGCGCCCTGATGCAGGAGACGGGCAACACCAGCTGGCTGGACTTCCTGGCGCACGCGCCCAAGCGCACGGAGGGGGCGGAGCCCGCCACCAACGTGGCCGCCATCGTCACCGGCATGCCGTACCACGAAGCGAAGGACCGGGTGCTCGCGGACTTCGAGCGTCTGTACTTCGCGGAGGTGATGCGCGAAGTGTCCTTCGACATGAAGGCCGCGGAGCAGCGCACCGGCCTGTCCATGCAGAGCCTCTACCGCCTGTTGAAGAAGAACGGGCTCCGCCTCAAGGACCTCAAGAACGCCGAGGGCCTGGAGAAGTGAGCGCCCGACCGCAGTCCCCACCACCCCAACCGGGAGAAAGCCTCACCATGCTGAAGCGTCTCGCCGTCGCCTCCGTCATCCTCACCGCCGCCTGTGCCGGCCAGCAGAAGACCGATGCCGCCGAAGGTCAGAAGCAGATGACCAAGGAAGAGCGGCTGCGCATCACCAACCAGCCCCCGTTCGACCTGGCGACCTGCTTCCCGCACGAGCAGGCCCTGCCCGCCCCCGCCAACGAGGGTGTCCTCGTGGGCGCGCTCCTGAGCGTCCGTCCGGACGTGCTGGAGTGCCTGGTGGACCCGGCCAACCGCGGCCCGGCGGCCAGCACCAAGGTGACGGTGAAGACCACCGTCACCGCCCAGGGCGCCACGAACGCCGTCTCCGGTGAGAACCTCACCCCGGCCGGCACCGCCTGCATCCAGAACGTGCTGGACACGCACGTGAAGCCCGCGCCGCTGGCGGCGGACGCGAAGCCGGTGGAGACCACGTACGAGTACGACCACGCCACCGCTAACAACCCCTCGGTCACCATGGGCATCAACGAGGGCTCGGACTTCTCCGGCAAGGTGCGCCTGGCGCAGAAGAGCTGGTGTGACTGCTACGCCGGCTACAAGGCGTCCACGCCGCCGGTGCTGACCGCGGACATCCACATCGTGAAGGGCCAGCCCAACCCGACGGAGGTCACCTTCAAGCCCTCCGGCAGCACCGAGGGCGACCAGCTGGCGTCCTGCATGCAGGCGAAGATCGCCGCCCTGCCGGCGTCCACCTCGGGCGAGCTGAAGTTCCCCTTCCGCTTCGTGTTCTTCAACTCGCAGGCCCCGGTGGAGGCCTCCGCGGACATGCCGCCGGAGCTGCGCTTCTTCCAGCTGGAGCTGGCGCGCACCCAGACGGCCGCCGCGTCCGCCATCGCCTTCGGCGCGCGCACCAACGCGGCGGACACGTATGACGCCGTCGTGCAGAAGTACACCAAGACGAAGGACTACAAGCTCTTCGACGAGCTGGCCTCCAAGTGCCAGGCGCTCGTGGACTCCGCCACCAGGTGGGTGGACGCGCTCAAGGCGCAGGAGACGGTGGACCAGACGACGCTGACGCTGGTGCAGGGTCTCAAGGCCCAGAAGGAAGACTGGGCCCCGGTGGAGACCGCCAGCCAGGAGGCCCTCGCCAACACCCAGAAGGACCTCTCCGCCGCCCAGCAGCGTCTGGCCGCGGACCAGGGCGCCTGCCCGAAGAAGAGCTACACGCCCGCGAAGAAGAAGTAGTCGCGCGAGCGGCACGCGGCTGCTGGAATGAGAACGGGCGCTCCGGAGGACATCCCGGGGCGCCCGTCTTCTTTCCGGCCACCGGGCCCCGAGGAGGGCCCTGCCCCTGCCGCGCGCCTTACGACGCGGCGGGGACCTTGTCGTCGTTGTGCGCGGAGGCCTCGCGCATCTTCACGCTGACGAGCTTGGAGATGCCGGGCTCCTCCATGGTGACGCCGTAGAGCGTGTCGGCGATCTCCATGGTGCGCTTGTTGTGGGTGATGAGGATGAACTGCGACTGGTTGCTCATCTCCTTCACCATGTCGTTGTAGCGGCCCACGTTGCCCTCATCCAACGGGGCGTCGACCTCGTCCAGGAGGCAGAAGGGCGTGGGCTTGATGAGGAAGATGCCGAAGATGAGCGCCACGGCGGTGAGGGCCTTCTCGCCACCGGAGAGCAGGTTGACGCTCTGGAGCTTCTTGCCCGGGGGCTGGGCGACAATCTCCACGCCCGGCTCGCCGTTGGGGCCCTCCTGCGTCAGCACGAGGCTGGCGCGGCCACCGCCGAAGAGGCGCGGGAAGATGGCCTGGAACTTGTCGTTCACCACGTCGAAGGTCTGCTTGAAGCGCTCGCGGCTCGTCGCGTCGATGCGGACGATGGCTTCCTTCAGCTGGCTGATGGACGCCGTGAGGTCCTGACGCTGGGCGGAGAGGAACTCGAAGCGCTTGGACAGCTCCGCGTGCTCGTCGATGGCGGTGAGGTTGATCTCCCCCATCTTCTCCACCTGCGCGCGCAGGTCCTTGAGCTCGCTCTCCACCTCCGGCGAGAGGGGCGCCAGCAGGTGGTAGTTGTGCAGCTCCGCGGACAGCTCCAGCTGGTAGCGCTCGCGGATGCCGGCGGCCAGGTGCTCCAGCTCCAGGCCAATCTCCTTCTCGCGCAGGGTGATTTGCGACAGGCCCTGCATGAGCTCGTCCAGGCGTCCGCGCAGCTCGCGGAAGGCGGTGTCCTGGTCGCGCACCTCCGCCGTGGCGGTGGTGTGAGCGGTGCGGCGGGCCTCCAGGGCCTCCGCGGCAGCGCGGTGCTCCGCCGCCCGCTGCTCGCGGGTGGACTCCAGCTCCGCGAGCCGGCCCTGCAGCGTGTCCACCTTGGCGCGGCCTTCCGCCACGGTGTTCTGCAGGCGGGTGACGCGCGCCTCCATGTCGCGGCGCTGGGCCACCAGGCTCTCCAGCTCCTTGCGGGCGGACTCGCCGCGCTCGCTGCCGGCGGCCACCTTCACGCGCAGGCCCATCAGGTCCGCGGACGCCGCGTCCGCGCGCTGGCGCAGCCCCTCCAGCTCACTGGCGTACTGGCGCACGCGCTCCTCGCGCGCCTCGCGGTCCGCCTGGCCGTGGGCCACCTCGCCGCGGCTGGACTCCTCTTCGTTGGCGAGCGCGGTGTGGCTCTGCGACAGCTGCCCCACCTCGGCCTCCAGCGAGCGCAGCCGCTCGCGCACCCGGGCCAGGTCCTCGCTCGCCTTGTGGAGGTCCTTCTCCTGGCTGGCCAGGTTGACCTCCTCCGCGTGCTGCTCCTTGCCCAGGCCCTTGAGGACGGCCTCCGCCTGCCCCATCTGCTTCTGGAGCGTGTAGTGCCGGGTCAGGATTTCGTTGTAGCGCTCCTCCACCCGGGCGACCTCCGCCGCCAGCTCGGCGATTTCGCGCTTCTTCTGGAGCGCGCCCACCGCCGCGCCCTCGCGCTCGCCGCCGGTGATGGAGCCGTCCGCGCGGAACACCTCGCCGTCCAGCGTGACGAGCGTGACCGCCGTGGGGGTGCCTTCCGCGTACTCGCGCGCGGCGGCCAGGTCCTGGACGATGACCACGTCGCCCAGGAGCAGCTTGAGCACCGGCTCCAGCGCGGGCTCACAGGACACCTCCTTGAGCGCGTGCGCCAGGACGCCCGGGCGCGAGAGGTCCGGCTCCACGTAGGCGCGGGCCTGCTCGCCGGAGGGCACCGGCAGGAAGGTGCCGCGCCCTTCGGCGTGGCCCTTCAGGTACTCCACCAGCTCCACGCCCTTCTCGCGGCTGTCCACGATGACGTGCTGGAGCCGCTCGCCCAGGGCCGCCTCCACCGCGCGCTCGTAGCGCGAGGAGGTGACCGTGAGGACATCCGCCACCAGGCCGAAGATGCCCTGCTCGCGGGCGGCCTCCGCGGCGCGCACCATGACGGCGCGCACGCCCCGGTCGAAGCCGTCGTAGTTCTTCTGGATGTCCTCCAGGGACGACAGGCGGCTGCGCTTGTCGCTCAGCTCCTCGCGCAGCGCGATGACCTGGACCTCGTTCTCCGTGAAGGCCTCGCGCGTGCGGGTGAGGGCCTCCTCCTCGTGGCCCCGGCGCTCGGCCAGCTCGGAGGCCAGGTGGCGCGTGTCCTCCACGTGCCTGGCCGCCTGGGTGCGCACGGCGTCCAGCTCCTGCTCCTGGACGCGCAGGGCCTCCAGCTCACCGGCGAGCTTCGCGCGGCGGGCCTCCAGGTCCGCGCGCTGGCGCGCGAGGTTGACCAGGTTGCTCTCGTGGTTCGCCAGGCGCGTGGCCACGGCGACCAGCCCCGCCCGCTCCTGCTCCAGGCGCAGGGAGATTTCGGTCTGCAGCACGGAGACGCGGCGCTGCTCCTCCAGGGCCACCTGCATGGCCACTTCGTCTTCCTTGTACGAGCCGGCGATGCCCGACAGCTCCGCCTCGCGGGCCGTCATGGTCTGCACCACCTCGGCCTGCCGCGCGAGCAGCGCGTCCAGCTCCGCCTGCGCGGACTCCACGCGCGCGCCGGTCTCCTCGAAGTCGCGCCGGCCGTACGCCAGCTCCTGCGCCTCGCGCTGCAGGGCGCTCTCCAGCGCGTGCACCTCGCTGGCGGACTGCTGGAGGGCCGCCCCTTCCGCGTCCAGCTCCGCGCGGCGCCGGGTGATGGCCTCCTCCAGCTCCTTCACCTTGTCCAGGCCCTCGCGCTCCTCGCCGCCCAGGTTCTCCAGGCGCGACTGGAGCACGCGCTTCTCCGCCATCAGCTCCAGCGAGCGGTGGCTGGCGGAGTGCAGGTCGATCTCCCGCATGCGCGCCTTGAGCTTGCGGTACTTCTCCGCCTTCTTCGCCTGGCGCGACAGCGTGTCGAGCCGCTTCTCCAGCTCGCCGGTGATGTCGTTGACGCGCAGGAGGTTGGCCTCGGTGGCCTCCAGCTTGCGCTCGGCGGCCTTGCGGCGGGCCTTGTACTTGGTGACGCCCGCGGCCTCTTCCAGCAGGTGCCGGCGGTCCTCCGGCTTGCTGGAGACGATGAGGCCCACGCGGCCCTGCTCGATGATGGAGTAGGCCTTGGTGCCCACGCCCGTGCCGAGGAAGAGCTCGGTGATGTCCAGCAGGCGGCAGACGGTCTTGTTGATGAGGTACTCGGAGTCGCCGTTGCGGAAGAGGCGGCGCGTCACGGTGATCTCGCTGAAGCCCTGGTACTGGGGCGCGAGCGTGTCCGTGTCATCCACGAGGAAGGTGAGCGACACCTCCGCCATGGACAGGGGCGGCTTGTTCTCCGAGCCGTTGAAGATGACGTCTTCCATGCCGCGGCCGCGCAGGTTCTTCGCGCTCTGCTCGCCCATCACCCAGCGGATGGCGTCCACGACGTTGGATTTGCCACACCCGTTGGGGCCGACGACGCCGGTGACGCCCTCGTCGAAGGAGAAGACGCTCCGCTCCATGAACGACTTGAAGCCGGTGATGTCCAGGCGCTTGATTCGCATGCCAGCGGGCCTCCCTACAGGCCGACGGTGAAGCGGGTGAAAACGCGCGCGAGGCCGGAAAATCGGCTCCGCAGCGTTCGGCAGGAGTACCAACGCACCCCACCGCGGATCAAGCGTGACCATGCCACGCATGACCCTATGTCAAGTGCTACAGGCCGGTAGGCGAGCGTTCCCGCGCCGCCCTTGCAAAGCAGTCGTCCCACCCTACCTTCCACTCGATCTTTCCGGAGGCGTCCTACGTTCCAGCCCTTGCTTGCCTTGTCGCTCCTCGTGGGCGCGTCCCCGACGTCCCAGGTAGCACCCCGGTCTGACATGGCGGCGGCGGCGACGGCGGCCCCCTGTCCGAACCCCTGGTTCCCCATGGAGAACGGCCTGTCGCTGACCTACCGGGCGGGCCGCTCGTCGGAGCTGGTGCTGATGACGAAGGACGTGGCTCCGGCCACGGACGGGACGGTGAAGGCCACGCTGGCGGTGAGCCTGAAGGGGAGAAGCGGGCAGACGGACCTCACCTGTGACGCGAGCGGCGTGCGCACGGGCCTGGGCGGCCTGGAGGGCACGCTGCTGTCCGCGTCCGGCATGGACGTCCAGGTGGTGAACGCGGAGGGTGCGGCGGTGCCCGCGCCGTCCGTGATGGTGCCGGGCGGCACCTGGAAGAACAGCCTGTCTGTGAAGCTCCAGCCGCCGGCCAGGAAGGGCGGCCTGCGCCCCACCATCGCCACGACCTTCGACAAGGAGGCCACGGTGGTGGGCGAGGAGGAGATCACCGTCCAGGCGGGGACCTTCAAGGCGCTGAAAATCCGCAACATCACCACGGCCCGCGCCAGCCGCCCCGGCGCGGAGGGGCGCTCCATGGAGAGCTTCATGTGGTTCGCGCCGGACGTGGGCATCGTCAAGCTGACCACGGACGGCGAGACGAACCTGGAGCTGCTCAAGGTGGAGCGGCCCACCGCCAAGGTGAAGCCCGCGGCCGTCCAGGGCGGCGCGAAGAAGAAGGCCGTGAAGCCCACCAAGAGCTGAGGATTACCCCCCGAGGGCGTAGTTCTCCAGGAGTTCCAGCGTGCTGCGGACGGCGGGCTGCGCGTTGAGGATGTAGATGGGCGTCTTGCGCGCCCAGGCCAGCCGCAATGCCTCGTACAGCAGGGCGTGCACGTAGCTCTGGGTGCACGTCGCGACTCCTGCGAAGTCGAGCACGAGGGCTTCCCGTTTCAAGAGGCGAGGGAGGAGCTGTTCCTCCGCGAACGCCTGTGCACGCCCCGCGTCCTCGACCTGGGTGTGCCTGACGATGAACTTGAAGGTGCCAACGGGCGGAGCCTCGAAAGAGAGCCACTTGTGGATGGCCCGTCGCGGCGTCCGCTCCTTGGCCCGCTGACGGATGGTTTCAATCATCCCGTCATAGTCCTGCTCGGCTTCGGCGGGCATCTCGAAGGTCACCAGGGTTCCGGGGTAGCCCACGCTCGCATCCAGCGTCATCCGGCCGTGGGGGTCCTCGAAGTTCGCGTCGCCCTCCAGGTTCAGCACGGAGCCCCGAGTCGCGACCACCAACCGGCCACCGACGAGCTTCGTCATCTCCGCGATGAAGAACAGGCCCATGCCCGCGTTCTGGCTGCTGCCCGTCTCTCCCTCGTCGAATGCACTGGAGACATGAGGCCAGAGCGAACGTGCCAGCGCCTCCTTGGGGTCCGTCAGAGCCTTGTGCCGCCCTTGAAGGCTGGCTGGAATACCGATGCCCGCGTCAGCGACGGCGACCTGGACCATGGGTTGCGCCGAGTTCCGTCCTCCGCGGTTGAGCTGGGCGCCCACGATGCCCCCCAGCGGATCGTGGCTGTGCTGAACGACGTTCCGCAGCAACTCATTCAGGACGTAGTAGAGGGTCCGACGGGTGTCCTCCAAGGCAGGCTCGGGAACCAGGAGACGCGAGATTTCATCCGACGCAGGTTCCGTGGGGGCCTGGCGCTGGATGCGCGCGAGTTTGACCGTCCTGCCGCGCTCGGAGGGTGGGGTTGAGACGCGTCCGGGAACTTCGATGACCCCCTCGAATCCCACGGCCCGGGCGAATTGACAGGAACCCGATTGCGACTCAAGCCTGACTCGCAGGGGCCCTTCGCCATCACGACGTGCCTGGGCCGCGATGGCGACCAGCCCCCACATCTCGATTGGATCAATTGAACCGATATCCAGGCTGACGGGATCGGCTTCCAACCAGCGGAGCAGAGGCGCCGGGTCGCTCAGCCCGGCCCGCGTTGGTGCGATCAGCGGCGTCATTCCATGCTCCTCTGCGACAAGTCGGGTGCTTCATTCCAGCCCGTCGAACGCCTCATGTGTACCAACGCCCTATCCTGTCTCGCCGGAGGACGCGGGCGGCTCCGCGGCCCGGCCGCCGCCGTCCTTGGGCAGCGCCGTGGGGCGCGACTGCGGCTCCACCGTGACGCGCACCACGCGGGGACCGTCCACCTCCTCCACGAGGATGCGCCACATGTCGAGCTTGAAGCTGTCGCCCTTCTCCGGCACCCGGCCCAGCTTCGTCATCAGGTAGCCGGCGATGGTGGTGACCTCGCCCTTCTCCTCGTCATCCAGGTCGAAGGTCACGTCCAGCTGGGCCTCCAGGTCGTCCAACTGCGCGGTGCCGGGCAGCTCGAAGCGGCCTCCGGGCAGCGCCCGCACCTCCTCGACGCGCCGGCCCAGCTCCGCCACGTCGCCCACCACCTCCGCCACCACGTCCGCGATGGTCACGAGCCCGGACGTGCCGCCGTGCTCGTCCACCACCATGGCGATCTGCCGGCGCCGGCGGCGGAACTCCGCCAGCAGCTGCTCCAGCGTCGCGTTCTCCGGGATGAAGAGCACCGGGCGCTGCACCTGCGACAGGCTGCGCAATTCCCCGCGCGACAGGAGGAAGAACAGGTCCTTCACGTTCACCACGCCCTCGACCTCGTCGAGGTTGCCCCGGCACACCGGCAGCCACGTGTGCCCGGACGCGCGCGCGTCGATGACGTTCTTGTCCAGCGCCTCCTCCACGTCCAGGTAGCGCACCTGGTTGCGCGGCACCATCACCTGCCGCGCCGTCTTCTGCGCCATCTCCAGCGCGCGCTCCAGCAGCTCCGCCCGCGCCGTGGTGATGGCGCCCGCCTCCGCGGAGCTGTGCAGGATGACGCGCAGCTCGTCCTCGTTGGTGGCCTCGTGCGACTCGCTGGCCGAGTGCAGACCGAAGGCCTTCAGCACCAGCCCCGCCAGCCAGTTGAGCAGCCGGATGGCCGGGTAGAAGAGGAAGTAGAACGCGCGCATGGGCAGCGCCACCGCGAGCGTCGTCTGCTCCGCGCGCTGGATGGCCACGCTCTTGGGCGCCAGCTCCCCCATCACGATGTGCAGGAACGTGATGATGCTGAAGCCGATGATGCCCGCGGCCGTGGAGCCGTACCGCTCCGCCAGCGCATCCGGCAGCACCCTCGCCACCACCGGGTGCAGGAGGTGTTCGAAGGCGGGCTCGCCCAGCCAGCCCAGGCCCAGCGACGCGAGCGTGATGCCGAACTGCGTGGCGGAGAGATAGGCGTCCAACTCGCCCACCATCTTCAGCGCCGTCGCCGCGCCCGGCGTGCCCTCGTCCACCAGGGATTGCAGGCGCGTGGCGCGGATCTTCACGATGGCGAACTCCGTCGCCACGAAGAAGCCGTTCGCGACGACCAGCAGCAGCGCCAGCCCCAGGAAAACCCATTCCATGATGTGATTCCCTCAGAAGAGGGCTTCGAAGTCCGGATCGCCCTTGAGCACGTCGAACATGGGGTCCGCGGACAGCCACCCCAGGACCTTCTGCCGGTCCGCCGCCAGCGACTTCTGCAGGTACTGCACGGCGTCCTTCGGACGGCCCCACAGCGCGTACAGCGCCGCCAGGTTGTAGTTGAGCAGCAGGTCTTCCGGGTTGAGCGCCCGCGCGCGCTCGTAGGCGCGCTCCGCTTCCGCGTAGAAGCCCTTCTGCGCGTAGCAGATGCCCAGGTCCAGCTGCGCCTCGAAGTTGTCCGGCTCCAGCCGCACCACTTCCTTCAGCTGGGTGATGGACGAGCGGTAGTCCCCCTCGTCCATCATCAGCGCCGCCAGCTCGTGCCGGGGGAAGGCGTCCTGGGGGTCCAGCTCGATGGCGGCGTGCAGTTCGCGCATCGCCTCCTCCACCCGCCCCTGGTCCGCGTAGGTGAGCCCCAGGTTCAGGTGGGCGTCCGGGTACTCCGGGTCCAGCTCGATGGCTTCCTTGTACTCCTCCACGGCCATCTCGCTGGCGTGGGTGGAGAGGAAGCAGGCCAGGTTGTAGTGCGCGGTGGCGCTCTCCGGCTCCAGCTTGAGCGCGGTGAGGTACTCGCCCAGCGCCTCGCGGAACTGCTTCTTCTCCGCATAGACCGTGGCCAGGTTGTCGTGCGCGTGCGCCGACGTGGGGTCCAGGTCGATGGCCTTCCTGAACTCCTTGATGGCCTCCTCCAGCCAGCCCCGGTCCGCCAGCTCGATGCCGCGGGTGTTGTGCTCGTCGGACAGAGCGATGTTGTCCTTTTCCCGGGCCATGGGCGCGGGGCAATCTACGCGTCGCGCGTTTCCCCGTGCAAGGTAGAGTTTCCCCTTGCCCATGCGCCACGCCGCCCTGCTGCTCCTGCTGTCGCTCGCCGCCTGTCACCCCCGCCCCGGGATGCCCCCGGTCCCTCCTCCGGGCCTGGAGCCCACGGCCGCCACGCAGCCCCTGCCGCCCGAGCCCACGGCCGCCGGGTCCGATACCGGACATCCCGCTGTCCAACCGGCCCCTCCAGCCCCTGTCCGCCCGGTGACGCTGGTGGTGGGGGGCGACGTGACGGTGGGCTACCACTACGAGGAGTACTTCGATGATCAGGTCGCCAAGGGGAAGACGCGCGAGGACATGTTCGCGTACGGCCTGCGCGAGGTGCGGCCCATCGTGGACTCCAGCGACCTGTTCGTCGTGAACCTGGAGTGCCCGTACACGGCCAGCACGGAGAAGCTGCCCAAGAACTTCAACTTCCGCGCGCGGCCGGAGCTGGTGAACGTGCTCACCGCGGGCCGGGTGGGCGTGGTGAGCCTGGCCAACAACCACATGATGGACTACGGCGCGCAGGGGCTCCTGGACACCCTCGCGGCCCTGGAGGCCGCGCGCATCCCCCACTTCGGCGCGGGCAGGAACATGGCGGAGGCGCGCCGCCCGGCCATCCTCACCGTGGGGGGCCTGCGCGTCGCGTTCCTGGGCTACTTCTTCCTGGGCACGCGCAACATCGAACCCCGGGAGGTCTACGCCACGGACACCACGCCGGGCGTGGCCGGGCACTTCTCCGACGTGGACGAGATGGAGCGGATGCTGCGCGAGGACATCGCGGCGGCCAAGGCCCAGGCGGACCTCGTCCTGCCCTTCTTCCACTGGGGCATCGAGGGCAACACCACCCCGGAGCCGTACCAGGTGCGCCTGGCGCACACGGCCATCGACGCGGGGGCGGCGGGGGTGCTCGGCAGCCACCCGCACGTGCTCCAGTCCATGGAGCTGTACCGGGGACGGCCGGTGCTCTACTCGCTGGGCAACTTCGTGTTCGGCGGGAACTGGAACCCCCGGGACAAGCGCAGCGTCCTGTGGCGGGCGCGCTTCGACTCCACGGGTTATGTGTCCAGTGACGTGCTGCCCCTCAGGACCGACCGCTACCCCGAGTTCCCCGTCCAGCCGGTGCCCGTGACGGGTGCCGAGGCTGATGGGGTGCTGCTGATGCTGCGCACCGCGTCACAGGGGACGCCGGGGCTGGAGCGGATGCTCCCAGCGCTTGAAACAGGGGAAGCAGGGGGAGCAGGGAGCCCACCGCCCCCCTCCTCCAGCGTGCGAGGGGGGCAGTAGCTACCGGGGCTACTTGTTGTTGCGCTGGCCGCGCTTGAAGCGCGTGCGGCGGCGCTTCAGCTGCGCCTTCCGGGTCTTGGCGCGGTTCTTCAGCTTCTTCTTGGAACGATTCCCCTTCTGTGCGGCCATGTGGAAGGACTCCGTGTTGAGCGTGATTCAAGCCGCACGGGGCGGCGACGGGGGCCGTTCTTACATGCCGCTGCCCGCACGGCCAAGGTTTTCCTTGACCGCCCTCGGCCCTTGCCATGGGGCGCCCAACGGGGCAAGACGCCCCGGGAACCACGCATGATTGACAAACTGCAAGAGGTCGAGCGCCGCTTCGAGCGGCTCACGGCCGACCTGTCGAACCCCGATATCCTCGCCGATACGGCGAAGCTCCAGAAGGTGTCCAAGGAGCGCGCCGGGCTGGAGAAGCTCGTCGAGACCTACCGCAGCTACCGCAAGGTGCTGGCGGACCTGTCCGAGGTGGAGGCGTGGCTGTCCAGCGCCGACCCCGACGAGAAGGCCTACGCGAAGGAGGCCCTGCCCGGCCTGAAGGCGCAGCGCGACGAGTTGGAGGGGGAGCTCAAGATCCTCCTGCTGCCCAAGGACCCCAATGACGAGAAGAACGTCATCCTGGAGATCCGCGCGGGCGCGGGCGGCGACGAGGCGGCCCTCTTCGCCGAAGAGGTCATGCAGATGTACCTGCGCTACGCGGACCGCCGGGGCTGGAAGGCGGACATCCTGGACATGAGCGCGGGCAACGCCGGCGGCGTGAAGGACGCCACGGTGACGCTGTCCGGCGACGCGGTGTTCAGCAACCTGAAGTACGAGTCCGGCGTGCACCGCGTCCAGCGCGTGCCGGCCACGGAGACGCAAGGCCGCATCCACACCTCCACCATCACCGTGTCGGTGATGCCGGAGGCGGAGGACGTGGACGTGCAGGTGAACCCGGCGGACATCGAGATGCAGGTGATGCGCTCCACGGGCTCCGGCGGCCAGAGCGTCAACACCACGGACTCCGCGGTGCGCCTCATCCACAAGCCGTCCGGCATCGTGGTGAAGTGCCAGCAGGAGAAGAGCCAGACGAAGAACCGCGCCATGGCCATGCGCATGCTGCGCGCGAAGCTCTATGAGATCGAGCAGGAGCGCATCCGCAACGAGCGCGACTCCATGCGCCGCGGGCAGGTGGGCACGGGCGACCGCAGCGAGAAGATCCGCACCTACAACTTCCCGCAGGACCGGCTCACCGACCACCGCATCGGCCTCACCGTGCACAACCTGCCGGCCATCATGGTGGGCAACGTGGACGAGGTCATCACCGCCTGCCGCACGTACTACCAGGCGGAGGCCCTCAAGGCGCAGACGGGCGGCGGCCGGCCCCCCGGCGAAGCATGAGCGAGACCTGGACCATCCGCCGGGTCCTCACCTGGACGACGGGGCACTTCGAGAAGCGCCAGGTGGATGCCCCCCGGCTCACCGCGGAGATCCTGCTCGCGCACGTGCTCAAGACGGGCCGGGTGCGCCTGTACGTGGACCTGGACCGGCCCCTGTCCAAGGACGAGCTGGCCTCGTTCAAGGCGCTCATCGAGCGGCGCATGGCGGGCGAGCCCACGAGCTACCTGACGGGCACGAAGGAGTTCTACAACCGCGCCTTCAAGGTGGACGCGCGCGTGCTCATCCCCCGTCCGGAGACGGAGCTGCTGGTGGAGGCGGTGCTGCACGCGGTGCCCAGGGACGCGCCTTCCCGCGTGCTGGACGTGTGCACGGGCTCCGGCTGCATCGCCATCAGCGTGGCGGCCGAGCGCCCCCAGGCGACGGTGCTGGCCACGGACCTGTCCAGGGACGCGTGCGCGCTGGCGCGTGAGAACGCGCAGGCCCTGGGCGTGGCGGAGCGCGTGAGCGTGCTGGAGGGAGACCTGTTCGCGCCCCTGCCCCCGGGCGAGACGTTCCGGGTGGTGGTGTCGAACCCGCCGTACATCGACACCGGCGACATCGCCGGGCTGTCCGCCGAGGTGCGGCGCGAGCCCCGCCTGGCCCTGGACGGCGGGCCGGACGGGCTGACCGCCCTCCGGCGCGTGATCCAGGGCGCCCGGCGGGTGTTGGAGCCTGGCGGACTGCTTGCACTGGAGATGGGTGAGACCCAGGGAAGCGCCGTCCTGGAGCTCCTGCGGGCCGCCGGCTACGCCGACGCGCGCGTGGAGAAGGACCTGGAGCGGCGTGAACGCATGGCGTTCGGGACACAGCCCGCGGCCTGAGGGCCACGGAGCGCGTGGCCCGGCGGCCGCACGCAAGAGAAGGCACGTACAAGACATGGACAAGATCGTCATGAAGGGTGGCACCGCGCTGCACGGCGAGGTGGAGGTCTCCGGCGCGAAGAACGCGGCGCTGCCCATCCTGGCCTCCGCGCTGCTGGCGGATGGCACCACCACCTTCCGCAACGTGCCGGAGCTGGCGGACGTGGCCACGATGCTGGAGGTGCTGCGCACCATGGGCTGCGAGGCCACGCGGCTCACCGGCAAGAAGGCGGACACGTGTGAAATCAGCATCGCGGGGGACATCACCCCGGAGGCCCCCTACGAGCTGGTGAAGACCATGCGCGCGAGCGTGCTGGTGCTGGGGCCGCTCGTGGCGCGCTTCGGCCGGGCGCGCGTGTCCATGCCGGGCGGGTGCGCCATCGGCGCGCGGCCCATCGATCAGCACCTGAAGGGGCTCAAGGCGCTGGGCGCGGACATCCACCTGACGGAAGGCTACGTGGAGGCCCGGGCGAAGCAGCTCAAGGGCGGCATGGTGAACTTCGACGTCATCACCGTCACGGGCACGGAGAACGTGATGATGGCGGCGGTGCTCGCGAAGGGCCGCACGGTGATGGAGAACTGCGCGCGCGAGCCGGAGGTGGAGGAGCTGGCGCGGGTCCTCAACAAGATGGGCGCGAAGGTGGAGGGCGCGGGCACGTCCGTCATCACCATCGAGGGCGTGGAGTCGCTCAACCCCGTGGACCACGCCATCCTGCCGGACCGCATCGAGGCGGGGACGCTGCTCGTCGCGGCGGCCATCAGCGGTGGCAACGTGCTGGTGAAGCACGCGCGGCCGGAGCACCTGGACGCGGTGATGGACAAGCTGCGAGAGGCGGGCTGCACGCTCACGGCGGAGGGCGGCGGCATCCGCTGCAAGGCGCCCAAGTCCCTCAAGTCGGTGAACATCACCACCACGGAGCACCCGGGCTTCCCCACGGACATGCAGGCGCAGCTGATGGCGCTGATGACGGTGAGCCACGGCACGTCCGTCATCAGCGAGAACATCTTCGAGAACCGCTTCATGCACGTGCCGGAGCTGCACCGGCTGGGCGCGGACATCACCATCCAGGGGCACACGGCGGTGGTGAAGGGCGTGAAGGCGCTCAGCGGGGCGCCGGTGATGGCCACCGACCTGCGCGCCAGCGCCTCGCTCATCCTGGCCGGCCTGGTGGCCGACGGGCAGACGGAGGTCAGCCGCGTCTACCACCTGGACCGCGGGTATGAGCGGCTGGAGCGCAAGCTGCGGGGCCTGGGGGCGGACATCCGCCGCGTGAAGGAAAAGGCCTGAGGGCTGGCCTGAGTCCCGGGGGCCGCCTGACGGCACGTTGCCAACAGAAGCGGCCGCGCGGGTTGCATCCCAATTTTTGGGCGACTTATCATTCTCCATTCACTGGGGAGCACCCTCTGCTCCCCCTTTCAGGAGAACGAGCCGCCCCATGAATTGCCCCGGTTGCAGCGTCGAGATGACTGATCTCGAAGGAGATCACGAGACGTTGCGGAAGTGTGGAGACTGCGGAGGCCTCTGGATCGATGTCTCGGACCTGCGCCGCATTCTCCTTCACAACAACCTGCCCGGTCTGGAGCAGCTCGGGGGCAAGGTCGACGCGGAGGCCCTGACAGGACAGTGCCCGGACTGCCAGGTGGACTTCGTGCGCATCGACGGTGGTGACCGGACCCACCCCCTGCACTACGACACCTGCGAGTCGTGCGGCGGCATCTTCCTGGAGTCGGAGTTCGCCGACGCCGCGGATGCCAAGGCCGCCGAGCAGGAGATCGTCACCTTCTTCCGCAACTTCGACGCGAAGCGGAAGGCCAAGGCCGCCATCTAGGCCAGGAAGGCCCGGGCCCTTTCCGGCGCCCGGGCGCCCGCCCTCACGGCAGGCTGCGGAAGGCGCTTCCCCACTCCTCGGGGAGCGCCCCGTCCAGCGACAGCCCGGCGGCGGACTTCGGTCCCTCGCCAGCGGGGGTCCGCTCGAAGCGGGCCGTCACCTTGCCCTTCTTGGGGATGTCCAACGTCACCTTGTTGCCGGACACGGTGTAGGTGCCGGTGACGACGGTGGTGGGCTCGGGCGTCTCCAGGGGCTCCAGCGAGAAGCGCCAGGTGCCGTCCACGAAGAAGGACAGGAAGCGCTCCGGGGCGCCCTCGTGGCCGCCGAACCAGGTGCCCACGAGCGGCGCCACGCGCGCGTCGTACTTGTAGCGGGTGGCGAGCGCGGGGCCGTTGAGGGGCTTTCCACCCGAGTAGAGGACGAGGTCGGTGAGGCACACCGGGCTGTCCTCCCTGGTGCCCGGGAAGCGGTCCGCGACCTCCAGGATGAAGCGCGCGCCGAAGAGCGGCTGGGACAGGGGCACGGCCTGGAGGCCGCGCTTGTCCTGCACGGTGACGCTGCGGGACGCGTCCACGCTGGTGAGGGTGAACTTGCGCACGCGGCCGTTGGCCTTGAAGGCGTCCCGGGAGGTGCCGTCGCCCGTGTAGACGCGCACCTCGTCCAGGGTGACGGGCTCCTTGAAGCCGATGAAGACGGGGCCGGGATGCTCCCCTTCCACGCACCAGGCGGTGGTGTCCCGGCCGTCCAGCAGGTTGAGGGGCACGAAGTGGTCCGGGCGCGCCTCCTTCTCCAGCCAGGCCTCCGCCTGGGCGTAGCCGGGCGCGGAGGGCGTGGCGGCGAGGACGGGCGGGGACACGAGCAGCAGGGAGGCGAGGGACAGGCGGCGCATGGGGCGCATCTTGGATCGGCCCCACCCCGGGGCTCCAGCCCGGGTGTGCACCTTCCGCCGGCACCGGACACGGCGTTCCTGGCGGTGAAGGCCCGAGGGCGCGGATGAAAGCGGCTCGCCGGGAGTTGGGGGTGCTTGACACCCGGATACGCCCAGGCCGACAAGGCGGACCGACCGAGGAGGAAGCGTGATGCGACGTTGGGGCTGGGTCTGTGTCCTGGGGCTGATGGGGGCGGCCTCTTGCAAGAAGGACGTGCCGGCGGAGGCGCCGGACGCGGGCGTGGTGGAGACAGGCCCCGCGGCCCTCACGGAGAAGGAACCCAACGATCGGCCCGACCAGGCGCTGGCCATCACCCGGGACAGCGTGGTGACGGGCGGGCTGGCGGCTGAGCCCAACAAGCTGGACGAGGACTGGTACCGGCTGGCCCCCGGCACGGCGCGCATCGCGGACGTGACGGTGACGGGCCTGCCTGGCGGGGACGTGAAGCTGGACGTCTACGACCAGGACCGCAACCGGCTGGTGGGCGTCAACAGCGAGGGCGAGGGCAAGGGCGAGCGCCTCCCGAACCTCTACGTGGAGCAGGAGCGCTGGCTGGTGGTGTCTCCGGCGCGCAAGGGCATGGGCGGGGCGTACACGCTGGAGGTGAAGTACCGCCAGCCCAACGACGGCGAGGAGCGCGAGCCCAACGACCGCGCCGTGGACGCCGCCGCGCTGCCCCTGGGGCAGACGGTGACGGCGTTCCTGGGGCACTCGGGGGATGAGGACTGGTACCGGGTGGAACTGCCCGGCCCGGCCACGCCCGAGGGGGAGGTCCCCTCGGCGCAGGACAGCGGGGCTCCGGCACAGCAGGGCACCGCGCCCGCGGCTCCGGGGGCGCAGGGGGCGACGGCCGCGGCCGTGCCTCCGCCTTCGGTGCCGGACGAGACGCCGGTCATCGACGACAGCGAGGCGCCCTCCCCCACTCCGGAGGGCACGTTCGGGGGCGGAGAGCCGCCCGCGCATCCGTCCGAGGGCGCGATGCCCACGGCGCCCGGAGAGCTGGGCGGAGCGATGGCGGCCCAGGCGGTGGACGCGGGCCCGCCGCCCGAGCCGGAGGTTCCGTCGGTGGCGCTGAAGATTGAATTGTCCGCCGTGGAGGGCGTGCGGCCGGAGATTTCGGTGCTGTCCGCCGCGGAGGCGCCGCTGTTCACGCTGCAGGGCAAGGAGGGCGAGCCGCTCGCGCTGCGCAACATCGGCGTAAGGGCCACGGACCGGGTGGTCTACGTGGTGGTGAAGGGCGGCTGGACGGGGACGGGCAAGGCGCAGCGCCGCACGTACAACGCGCAGGTGCCGTACACGCTGACGGTGTCGCAGGAGGAGGCGGGGGCGCACGCGGAGCTGGAGCCCAACGACGAGCTGCTCAAGGCCACGCCGCTGACGGGCGCGGGCTACCGCGAGGGCTTCCTGTCGCCCAAGTCGGACGTGGACAACTACGTGCTGACGACGCGCGAGCCGATGCTGGCGAAGGTGGAGCTGTCGGGCGTGGACCGGCTGGACCTGACGCTGTCGATGGTGGAGCCGCCGCAGGGCGACGGGCAGAAGGAGACGGTGCTGCTCAAGGCCAACGACGGCGCGGTGAAGGAGCCGGAGCGCCTGAACAACGTGGCCTGCAATGGCACCTGCTACTTCCGGGTGGAGGGGTCGTTCCGCAAGGTGAACGGGAAGTTCGTGAAGGACTTCGAGAACGCGGACCAGCCCTACCGCATCAGCGTGACGACGGTGCCGGACAACGGCAGCCAGGAGCGCGAGCCGAACAACACACCGGACCGGGCGCAGGACCTGACGTTGGGCAAGGCGGTGCGAGGCACGGTGTACCCGGCGAAGGACGTGGACTACTTCCGGGTGGACCTGTCCGACCGGCCGGTGCGCACGGCCATCACGGCGACGCTGCTGGGCATCCTGAAGGTGGACGTGGGGCTGTACCTGCACCGGGTGCAGCCGGACGGGAAGCTGACGCTCGTGCAGACGTCCGACCGCGCCAAGGGCGACCAGCCGGAGACCATCCGCTACAGCGCCGAGCCCGGCGTCTACGTCTTCGAGGTGCGCGACGCGAAGAACCGCGAGGCGAACTTCCAGGACTCCTACCAGCTCACCGTCGAGGAGGGCGAATAGCCGGGGGGCCGCGATGAAGCCGCTGTGGTGTTGGAGATGTCGGCAGGAGGTTCCGATGCTGGACGAGGAGGAGTTCGAGGAGGTCTCGAACCTCTATCGCGGCGCGTTCCGTTCGTCGGAGCCCACCCTGGAGGCGCGCTTCGCTCCCGTCAGCCGGGCCTATGAGCGGCTGACGGGCTACGCAGGCTGCCATCCGAACGTGGTGATTCACCACCGCATCGCCCAATACGGCCCGCCGTGCAGGGCCTGCGGCAAACCGCTCCGGACGCCGGAAGCCCGGTACTGCGCCGCCTGCGGAACTGTTCGCCAGGAAGCGGTCGATTCTTCCCGTTGACAAGGCTGGGCCCCGCCCCTACTTTGGGCCCCGCTTCACGCAGCACCCGCGGTGGTAGCTCAGTTGGTAGAGCACGAGCTTCCCAAGCTCGGGGTCGAGGGTTCGAATCCCTTCCGCCGCTCTGAAGAGACACAGGCCGGTGGTTCCTTCACGGAACCACCGGCCTTCGTGTTTCCAGGCTCCCGCGACTCTGGAAGACTCGTCCGGGTCAAGCGAGAGGAGCCCCCATGTGTGAGGCAGCCCCCTGGTCCCGTCGTGGCGCGCTTCGTCCCCGGCTGCGCCTGCCGCTGGCGCTGGCCGTGGTCCTCGCCCCTCTTCTCCACGCCGAGGCCTTCCCCATCTCGCCCTGGACGCTCCGGGAACTCACGCAGTCCTCGGAGCTGGTCGTATGGGCGGATGTGGAGGCGGTGACGTGGGCGCCCCCGCCGACCTCTTCCGAGAAGGAAGCTGGACTCGACGGCTTTGACGACGGCCAGATCGCGCGCCTGCGGATTCGGGAGGTGTGGCGAGGAACGGCGGCGCGCCCGGACGAGCAGCTCGAGGTTCACTTCAACGGGAGCCTCATTTGTCCAGCTCCCGCCCGTTACGAGCCAGGACTCGCGGTCGTCGCGTTCCTCGAACGAAGGGACGGTCGTTGGCGGACCCTCGCGCTGTCCTACGGGACGCGCTATCCGGAAAGTGAAGACGAGCTCGCGGCCTATCGGCGAGCCGTGCAGCGCTTCCGGTTGGCGGAGGAACAGGCCATCGTCGCCCGGGCCGCGGGCCGGGAGGCCGGCGTGACAGCGGCGCGCACGGACTGGCTGGTGTACGTGGCCGCACATCCCGCGACCCGGTGGGATGGTTTGTATGGATTGGCCTCCGCGTCCGATGAGGCCCTTTCGGCCTATGACTTCAAGCGGCCTCGCCTGGCCCCTCTGTCAACCCTGCATCGGGAGCAGCTCGCACAGGCGTTCGTGACCGCGCCCTCATTGGACCGCACGTTGCCCATGATGCTGACGGTGCTCCGCGGCCACGAAAGCACCGAGGTGGACCGCATGGCGGCTCGCGCCCTGGAGTCCATTCTCGCGGAGAAGAAGGCGCCGCCGCACTGGGTACGCAGCGCGTTCGATCTGCTGCGCGAGCGCTACGGAGAAAAGCCTCTGCCCCGCCCCGAGCAGCCCGGGGATCCGCTGCTACGCGCCTTTGGCGGTACGCCGGACGACCCGTCGCTGCGCCCGCAGTGGCAGCAGTTCAAGCAGCGCCACCATCTGACTCCGAAGCGGCTGCCCATGCCCTGGGGGCCCGCCGTCCCCGGCACTGGAGCGAATACAACGCCCTGAAGGCCGGGAGTCCTTGAGGAAACTCGGGTCTGCCGGCCTTCGTGTTTCCGGGCCCTGGGCTACTTGCGGTGCGAGCCGTAGTACTTCTTCAGGAGTCCCAGCTCGGCGATCTTCCCATCAGCGATGTCCGCCCCCGCGTCCCACATGCACGTGCGCGGGATGGCATCCAGGCAGGCTCCCTTCTCGCTGTGGGAGAGCGTGGTGTAGAGCGCGTCGATGATCGCGGAGCGGCACGCGGCCTTGTAGGGCTCGCTGTTGTTGCCCTCCTTCTTTCGCAACTCCTCCAGCTTCTCCCAGACGCAGCAGTACCAATAGAGCGCACGCATGGCCCGCGCGTCGTAGCGCTCACTGTAGAGCGCCCACACGTCCACGTGCTGCGCGGTGACCGGATTGTCGACGGCGGCGTTATCGTCAAAGGCCTTCAGCGTCTCGCTGGTCCCTGGCACGGCGCTACAGAAGCTGTCGAGCCCGCCGATGCGCGTCTTCGTGGCGTGGAAGAGCCGCAGCCCGCCAGCGCCCTTCGCCAGCGCGGCGGGCACCATGAAGGACTTGAAATAGGACAGGTTGAGCGGGCGCTCCGGATCCGGCTCGATGCCCGTGTCGAAGTGGTAACCGCCCCACGTGTAGAGGGTGAAGAAGCCCCAGACATTCTTGGCGTTCACCCGCTCGCGCACCGACGCGTCGCCCTTGGCCGCGGCGGCGATGATGGGCGTGACGCGCGCGAGGAGATCCGTCTCCCTGGCGCCGTACCAGTACCAGAGCCGGTACAGCGTCCCCCTGGCGCCAGCCAGGAAGGACTCCATGCCGCGCACGGTGATGTCCTTCCTGCCACGCGCGGCGAACTTCTTCTGGAACGCGGCGACGTGCGCATCCAGGCACCAGAAGTACATCTGGTACGCCGTCGTGTACCCGTTCTTCAGCTTGAGCCGCATCCGGATGGGGCCGCCAATGTCCCGGTCCTCGCCGGACGTGTCCGGAGGCCCGACCCAGGTGTAATGGACGTCGACGGAGTACCGGATGGATCGCCACATGGCGCGTGAGCATAGCGAGCCGCTCTGCCAGACATCCCCGGGTCTCCCCGAACACCGCAAGCAGGCTTGACTGAACAGGCATTCAGCCGCACCCTTGCCGGGTGAAGGCCCGTCCCGTCGACAATCCGCCCAACCCCTGGGCGAGCACCGCGGTGGAGTACCTGGACGAGATCCCCCCCGCACGCCTCGAGGTCTGGGAGGACCACAGCCGCTCCATCATCGCGAGCAACGACAGCCCGGACGTGTGCTTCTCCTGGAGCGTCAACCCGTACCGGGGCTGCCTCCACGCCTGCGCCTACTGCTACGCGCGCCCCACGCACCAGTACCTGGACTTCGGCGCGGGCACCGACTTCGAGACGCGCCTCGTCGTCAAATCCAACGCCCCGGAGCTCCTGCGCGAGGCCTTCGACCGCCCGTCGTGGAAGGGAGAGACGGTCGTCTTCAGCGGCGTCACGGACTGCTACCAGCCCCTGGAGGCGTCACTCCAGCTCACCCGCCGGTGCCTGGAGGTCTGCGCCGAGTACCGCAACCCCGTAGGCATCGTCACCAAGGGCGTGCTGATTGAGCGCGACCTGGACGTGCTCCAGCGCCTGGCGGCGGAGACGAAGCTCTTCGTGAGCATCAGCCTCCCCTTCCACAACGAGGAGCTGGCGCGCGCCATGGAGCCGCTCGTGGCCACGCCCAGGCGGCGCCTGGCCGCCATCCGCAAGCTGACGGAGGCCGGCATCGACGTGGCCGTGTCCGTGGCCCCCATCATCCCCGGCCTCAACGACGAGGACATCGCGCGGGTGCTCACCGCCGCGCGCGAGGCCGGCGCCACGCGCGCGCACTACACGCTCCTGCGGCTGCCCGGCCCCGTGCAGGCCGTGTTCGAGGAGCGCCTGCGCGCGAAGCTGCCCCTGCGCGCGGACCGGGTGCTGCACCGCATCCGCGAGACGCGCGGCGGGGAGCTCACCGACAGCCGCTTCAAGCACCGCATGCGCGGCGAAGGGCTCTACGCCCAGACCATCCACCAGCTCTTCGCGACGGCGGCGCGCAAGGTGGGCATGCGCGCCTCGTCCGTCACGGAGGCCGCGCCGGACACCTTCCGGCGCCCCGCGCGGCCCTCCACCTCACCCCAGCTGTCGCTCTTCTAGTCAGCGACCGCCGGGAGTCATCTGCGGATGACTTGGAGGATGGACAGGAGGATGACGGCACCCACCGTGGCCACCAGCAGCGAGTACAGGTTGAAGCCCGTCACGCCGCTGCCGCCAAAGAAGCTGAACACCCAGCCGCCCACCATCGCGCCGACGATGCCGGCGACGATGTTGGCGAACATCCCCATCCGGGCATTGGTGCCCTTGATGATGCTGGCCAGCCAGCCCGCGATACCGCCCAACACCAGCCACGAGCAGATTCCCATGACGTCCTCCAGGTAGGGCCCGAAGGCCTACCACACCTCACAGCGGTTCGCGGCGGGCGCCACCATCGGCGACCCCGCGGGGCAGGAGAAGGCCTGCTGGAACTGCGGCAGGTTCACATCCGGCCCCTTCACGCGCAGGAACGCCGGCGAGTGCGAATCCGTCATCGCCCGCTGCCGCGCAGCCTCGTTACGAATCTTCGAGCACCACGATTGCGCGTGCGCGAGGAAGAACTGCTGCCCCGGCGTGAAGCGGTAGGAGCTGGCCTTCGCCGCCTGGTCCGGGTGCTTCGCCAGGTACGCCTCCATGGCCGCGTACGCCAGCTTGAGGCCGCCCAGGTCCGCGACGTTCTCGCCCAGGGTGAGCTTGCCGTTCACCTTCACGTCGTCCACGGCGGTGTACCCGTCATACTGGTTCTTCACGCAGGCCACGCGCTCGCGGAAGGCCTTGTCCGACGCCGGGGTCCACCACGTGCGCAGGTTGCCGTCCGCGTCGAACTGGCGGCCCTCGTCGTCGAAGCCGTGCGTGATTTCGTGGCCCACCACCATGCCCATGGCGCCGAAGTTCACCGCCGCGGAAGCGTCCCGCCCGAAGAACGGCGGCTGGAGGATGCCCGCCGGGAACACAATCTCGTTGGTGGCCGCGTTGTAGTAGGCGTTCACCGTGGGCGGCGACATGAACCACTCCTGGCGGTCCACCGGCTGGCCCACCTTGCGCAGCTGGCGCGCCTGCTCGAACGCGTCCGCCGCCAGCAGGTTGTCCAGGAACGAGTCGCGCTTCACCGTCAGACCGTCGTAGCTGCGCCACTGGTCCGGGTAGCCGATCTTGTTGGTGATCTTCTTCACCTTCACCAGCGCCTGGGCCTTCGTGTCCGCGTCCATCCAGGACAGCGTGTCCAGGTTGCGCTCGAAGGACTGCTCGATCTGCTGGACCATGTCCAGCGTGGTGGCCTTGCCGTCCGCGCCGAACGTGCGCGCGATGAAGGGCTTGGCCAGGGCGTGCGGGAGCGCGTCGTCCGTGGCGTCCACGCACTTCTTCCAGCGCGCCAGGTCCGCCTTGGCGCCGGTGAGCACCGAGGACTCGAAGCGGAAGAACTCGTCGCGCAGCGCCTTGGGCAGCGCGGTCTGCACGTCCTTCACCAGGTGGTAGGACAGGTACGGCCCCAGGTCGCCGGGGCGCTGCTGGCGCACCAGCGCGGACACCTCCGAGAAGAACTTCGGCTGCGTCACGTTGAGCGCTTCACCCGGCGGCAACCCCACCTGCGCGAAGTACGTGTCCCACTGGAAGGCGGGCGCCAGCTGCTTCAGGCCCTGGCGCTCCAGGCGGTGGTAGACCTTCTCCGGCTCGCGCGTCTCGTCCTTGGGCAGCCGCGCGTTGGCCAGCCGCGTCTCGATGGCCATGATGCCCGTGGCCTTGCGGCTGGCCACGAAGGGCGCGTCGCCCAACAGCTCGAACACCTTCTGCACGTGCGCCTGGTACGCGGTGCGCGCCTCGCGCATCTTCGCGTCCGGCTTGAGGTAGTAGTCGCGGTCCGGCAGGCCCAGGCCGCCGGCGTCCACGTAGGCGATGACCTGCGTGGAGTCCTTCTGGTCCTGATCCGACCCCACGCGGAAGAGCGCGTTGACGTCGCGCGCGTGCAGCCACGCCACCGCCTTGGCCACGTCCTGCGGCGTCTTCATGCCGTTGATCTTCGCCAGGTACGTGCGCAGCGTGGGCAGCGACTGCTCCAGCTTCGCCTCGTCCATGCAGGAGCCGTAGAAGTCCCCCAGCTTCTTCTCTTCCGGGGTGCCCTGCTCCTGCCCCTCCGCGGCCTTGGTGAGGATGTCGCGCAGCACGGCCTGGTTGCGCTCGGCCACCGTCTCGAAGCCGCGGCTCCAGCGCGCGCGCTCGGCGGGGATCTCCGTGGTCTTCAGCCAGCCGCCACAGGCGTACTGGTAGAAGTCGTCACAGGGGTTCACGGACGGGTCCATCACCGCGGCGTCCAGGCCCGGCGGCATGGGGCGCTCGGACATGGGGACATTCGAAGCCTCCGGAGCGGGCGCGGGCGTGGCCGGCGCGGCGGCGGCCACGGGGGCCGGGGTGGAGGCCTGGGGCGGCTCGGGGGTGGGCTCCGCCGTCTTGCAGGCGGCGCCAAGGACACAGGAGGCAGCGAACAGGGCCAGTCGCTTCAAAGCGTTCTCCAGCTCGGACAGGGGTGAGGATCCGGCGCGCATCAACCCCTGATGCGCGGGGGCATTCCAGTTTCAGCTCACTCGCCTGTGACAGGGGCGTCCGCGGCTGTCCACCATTGAAGCAATGGCGCCGCGCGTGAAAACGACGACGCCCCGCGAAAACGCCCCCTCCGCGTGAAGAGGGGACGCTCGCGGGGCGCGCGAAGGACTGGGGGTGAAACGCGAGGAGGCTCAGTCCTCCTTGCCGAGGATGCCTTCCTTCAGGCCGCTGTCCACGGGGTCCTTGCCCAGCCACACGGAGAAGAGCGCGTCCGCGAAGTCCTTGCCCTCCACTTCGATGGACTGGCCGCCCGTCACCTGCACGGTGGTGCCCTTGCCGGGCACGTAGGTCAGCGTCAGCTCCTGGCCCTCCTTCACCTCCGGGGGGATGGCGTTCTTGAAGTTGTCCAGGCGCGCTTGGAGCTTGGGCATGTTCGCGCCCGCGCTCTTCTTGAAGCCGTTCTCGATGGCCTCGGTGATCTGCTCCTTCTTGAGGTCGCGCTTCATGAACATGCGCACGCGCTTGACCTCGTCCGCGTTGAGCAGCGCGGTGGCGTCCTGCGTGGGGTTCTCCACGTAGAGGCCCAGGGTGTAGACCTTGAAGATGGCCTTCTTGCGCAGGCCCACGCCGTTGAGCTTCAGCTCCTTGCCGGCCACGGTGGCGGTATCCGGGTACTTCACCCCCGCAATCTCCTTGGCCATCACGGGCGCGGCGAGGGTCAGCGACAGCAGCACGGCGGTCAGCGTCTTCTTCATGGAAAACCTCCGGGTGGGTTCCTGCGCGATGTTGGACGCAAACCTAGCCATGCGTCTTCACGAAAGGATCCGCGAAGGACACTTGAGGCTTGACGTGCTGCGGCGAAACCGCCCGGAAGAAGACGTTCCTCAGGAAAGAGCCGACGCCGGCAGGAGCACCAGCCCGTCCTTCGCGAAGCGCACCACCTCCGCGTGGACGTCCGCCGCGGCCATGCCGGTGGCGTGGGTGACGGCGTCCTCGGACAGGCCCTCCACGGCCATCTTCAGCACCAGCAGCGCGGGCGGCGTGGCCTCCATGTAGAAGGTCACCAGCCGCTCCGGGTGGCGCCAGAGCAGCGCCAGCTCCTCCCCTTCCGCGGGCACGGCTTGCGCGCCATGGGCCCGGACGAAGGCGCAGAGCCGGTAGGGCTGCTCCAGCACCATCAGCGTGGGGTTGGGCGTCAGGCGCTCCACGGCCTCCGGGATGACCTCCTCGGAGGCGAACACGGCGAAGTCCGTCCACTCGAAGCGCGCGAGCGCGGGCAGGAACGCAGGCAGCCCGCGGCTGTCCGCGGCGTCCGCGATGAAGGGCGCGAAGCCCTCGCCCAGGCGGTTGAGCTCGTAGTGCCGCGCGGGCCGCGTGAGGGTGTAGCCCTCCACCAGCGCGTCCCATGCTCCCGGCGTCACCGCCTCGCGCGTCAGCGGGAAGAGCTTCTCCAGTGTGGAGCGCACGTGGCCGCGCACGAACTGGCCATAGAGCGCCATGCGCTCCGGATCCACGTCCCAGCCCGGGTGCGACGCGGAGAGCTTCAACAACCCTTCGGCACCAGCAGGGCCCGCGAGGTACGCGTCCATGCTGTCGAAGAAGTGCCTCAGCGACGGCTTCATCGCGCGCCCTCCGCGAGCACGGCCCGCGCCTGATCCGCCTCGTCCAGCACGGCGTCGAGCGACGGGATGGCCTGGTCCCATTCCATCAGCGTGGACACCGGGCCGGTGCGCTCCAGCGTGTAGCGGTACAGGGCCCACACGTCGTCGCAGACGCGGTCGCCGTGCGTGTCGATGAGGACGGTCTCGCGCACGTCGTGGCCGGCCAGGTGGATCTGCACGACGCGCTCCAGGGGCAGCGCGTCCACGAAGGCGCGCGGGTCGTAGCCGTGGTTTCGCGCGTTGACCCAGACGTTGTTCACGTCCAGGAGCAGGCCGCAGTCCGCGGCCTCCACCACCTGGCGCAGGAAGTCCGCCTCCTTCAGCGTGCCGCCCGGCATGGCCGCGTAGTAGCTGGGGTTCTCCAGGAGGAACGGGCGCTCCACGCGCGCCATCACCTCGCGCACGCGCGGCACCACGTGCTCCACCGCGGCCTCGCAGAAGGGCAGCGGCAACAGGTCGTGCAGGTGCACGCCGCCCAGGCGCGAGTAGCACAGGTGATCCGAGAAGAACGGCGCGTCCAGCCGCCTCACCAGCGCGGCCAGGCGGGTGACGTAGTCGTCATCCAGCGCGTCCGGCCCACCGATGTTGAGCCCCACGCCGTGCGGCAGCAGTGTCCAGCGCTCGCGGCACGCGTCCAGGGCGCGTTGGGAGCGGCCCCCCAGCGTGAGGAAGTTCTCCGGGATGATCTCCACCCAGTCCAGCGCGCGCGGCGTGCGCGGCAGCGCTTCGTAGAAGTCGCGGCGCAACCCGATACCCGCCCCCAGCGGCTTCAATCCATGGCGGTCTGCGTAGCGGGGGGACGGCATGCGGCGCTCCTCCTTGGAGGTCGGGACAGCTGGAAGCCGGGACAGCGGATGCGACAGGCGGAAAACAACACGGGCGGCAGGAAGAACGCTTCCCGCCGCCCGCGAGCCTGGGAGGAGACCTGTCACGCAGGCCCTCCCGGGCGATGACTACTTCTTGCCGCTGCAGGAGCCAGCGCCGCAGGAACCGGCGCCACAGCTGCCCTCGGCGCCCTTCTCGTGGGTCGCGGCGGGCGCAGCGCCGTCGGCGGGGGCCGCGCTGGACTCGGAGGCCTCGGGCGCGCCCGGCGAAGCGGCGTGCACCTTGCCCTCCGAGGCCTTGTTGGACGCGCAGCCGGTGGCCAGGGCGCCGAGGGACAGGGTGCCGACGACCGCCGCGAGAGCCTTGACGTTCATGTGTTGCTTCCTTTCATACCGCGTGGGGTGACTACGGGGGGGACAGACAACGACTGCTACGGCTTGAACTGCGTGGAGCCCCAGGCGTCAACGGTGACATCGGCCCGCTCGCCCACCTTCAGCAGCAGCGCTTCGGTGCGCTGGATGCCATAGGCCTCCAGGGGAATCTGGAACTTCGCAAGCACGCGCAGGAGCTCACCCGCGGCGCGATTCTTCGTCTCGGCCGTCTCCTGGAGGTACGTGGCCGTCACCTCCACGGGCTCCTCGCGCGTGACGCCGTGGATCGTGAAGGTGCCCTTCGTCTTGAGCACCACCGGCTTCGCGTTGGCGAGCGGCGCGGGGAGGGCCACGTCCTTGAACTCGAAGACGATGTCCGGGTGCTTCGCCGCGTCCAGCCAGCGGTCGTTCTGCAGGTGGCCGTCGCGCGTCTCGTTGCCGGTCTTGATGGAGCTCACCGGCACCTGGAAGCGGCCGCTGGCCTTCTGCCCCTTCACGTCCACGCGGCCCGTCACCTGGTTGGACAGGCCGTTGATGACCTCCAGAGGCGCGTCCAGCACGAACATCACCGTGTCGCGGCTGTTCGGATCATGAAAGACGAAGTGCTTTTCGGATGGCGCGGGCTCCGCGGCGGACGCGGACAGCGACAGGGTGGCGGCGAGCATCAGGACGCTGCGGAACATGGCGGACCTCATCTTCGGATGCCGCGAACCTCGCGGATGCATGCGATACGCGACAACCAGGAATCGGTTACGGCCCTTTCTCATTCCTGAGGTTCATCCCGCGTCATCCGCGGTCCGCCCGCCATCCAGCGCCTCACGCACCCCACTGCTCGGGGCAGCATGGAGCTTGACGCCAGCTGGGTCAATTCTGACGCCAAGTTCCTCCAGCAAAGCAGCCTGTTCGGAGAAGGCGGGGGCCGGCAGATGGCGTGCGAGCAGTGCATCGAAGAGGGGCTGACCGGCGACCGCGTCCACGGCTTCGCCGAAGCTGGCGAGCGTCGCCATGGGGCCACGCGTGGCGAGCAGCTCCAGCACGTCTTCCAGGCGGGCCCGGCCCTGCGTCGCGCGGCGCAGCTCCACGTCCAGGTGGAGCGCGAAGAGCGCGCCGGTCCAGTAGATGGCCTGGAAGTTCCCCTCCTCGGCGATGGCCTCCTTCATGGTGCGTGAGCGTGCGGCGGCGCGGCCTCGCGCGAAGCCGTCCGCCAGCTCCTGCCAGGCCTGCTGTGCCGTCTGGCGTCCGGAGCGAGCGCGGGCGAGTTCCGTGTAGTAGGTGGCCAGCCCCTCGGTGAGCCAGGCCTCCCGGGGCACCAGCGCCGGGTGCGTGAGGTGGAGCATCTCGTGGAGGGCGACCCAGTCCTTCGCGAAGGACGCGGCGGTGGCGTCCTGCCCCACGAGGATGGAGATGCTGGGCGGAGAGCTCCACTGGGTCATGCCGAAGACCCCGGGCGTGTTCTCGCCGGGCACGGGCACGACGCGCACGGTGACGCGCGGATACGGGAAGGCCTTGCGCACGGTGAGCACTTCACGCCCGGCCTGCTCGAGCCATGCGCAGAGGTCCGCGTCCGTCAGGTGCGTGAAGCGGCCCAACAGCGCGACCTCCAGCACGGACTCACCGCTGCGCACCGTGCACCGCCTGCCGCCGAAGGCGTGGAAGCCCGCGTCGATGAGGTCCTCGCCGCGCAGGTGGTAGACGCCGCGGTCGTCCGGCGTCCAGGGCAGGAGCGCGTCCGTGCCGGACACGGTGAGGTCCACCCGCAGCTCGGGCGTCACGTGGCGGGGGGTCAGGAGATAGGCCTTGCCGGCCACGTGCCACGCGTCCCCCTCCCCCATTCCTCCGAACATGTGCCGGCCACCGCCCCCACGGGAGGAGGCCAGCGGGTAGTGGTAGCGAACGACGCTCGTTCCCCGGGGCAACTGCACCGCGCCTCCCGCCTGGGGGAAGACCTCGAAGCGGGTGCCGTCCTCGCCCGTTCCGACCAGGGACCGCACCCGTCCCGGCTGCCGGAAGAGGAAGTCGAGCGGAGATGAGCGCGGAACCGACGTCGGCAGCGACCGCGGAAGGAGGACCTCCACGTTCAGGCCCGGCGCGGGGTCGTTCGTGTAGACGATGGTGTAGCGGAGGTGATCCGCGGCCTCCCACGGAGCGGCGAGGGGCACGGAAGCACAGGCCCCCAGCGTGAGCGCGAGGCACAGGAGCCCCGCGCGAGCCACCAGCGTCTTCATCGCAGCCCCCTGCTCACCCGGTCCGTCATCCGCGCGGAAGGACTCCACGGCGGCCGCCCTGCCGTCCAGCGCGGAATGCCGACGCGCCGTCGGCGCGTCCACTCAGTGGGGCTTCTTCCGCGACGAGCGGGCCCGGCGCACGGACGTGCTCCCCGCGTCCACGATGGCCGCCCGGCGGCGCTTCCGAGGGGATGCCTTCTTCCCCTCCTCCACGGGCGCCCCCGCGATGAGCAGCGCGCGCGCCGCGTCCAATATCTCCCCCGCCAGCGGCTGCGTCGCGGTGGCCCGAGCGAGCGTCATCGCGCCGAAGCACAGCGCCACCGTCGCCAGCATCTGCTGCCGGGGCGTCGCGCCCTCGCGCGCGGGAACCTGAACCTGCGCTTGGCCCACCAGGTCCTCCAGCCCCTGCCCGAACGCGGCCTGTACCTCCGGAGTGGCGCGCGTCAGGTCCGACAGGAGCGACGGCATCATGCAGGCGGTGTCGCCCGTCTCCCGGTTGTACTGGCCCAGGTAGCGCCGCGCGAAGCGCTCCAGGAACTCCGTCCCCCGCGCCGCGCCCAGGCCCGCGAGCCAGCGCGTCCTGTTCGCGGACATGAAGGCGCTCAGCGACTCCGCGAGCAGCGACTCCTTGGAGGCGAAGTGCGCGTAGAAGCCGCCCACCGTCAGGCCCGCGGCCTTCATCACCCGCTCCACGCTCGCGCCGCTGAAGCCCTCCGCGCGGAACAGCTTCTCCGCCGCCGCGAGGATGCGCGCGTGCGTGGCCTGCTTGTGCTCGGCGGTGTAGCGCATTGTCCCTACTCCTTGCCGCCCGCGCCCGGCGGGCGGAACACCATGCACGTCGTCGTGCCATGCGCGTAGAGCGTGCCCTTCTCGTCCACCAGGCGCCCCTGCGCCGTCGCCACGCGGCCGCCCAGGTGGATGACCTCGCCCCTGCACAACAACTGCCCCGTGTCGTGCGCGATGCCCTTCACGTAGTTCACGTGCAATTCCAGCGTCGTGTAGCCCGCGCCCAAAGGCAGCATCGTGTGGATGGCGCACCCCATCGCGGAGTCCATCAGCGTCGCGGCCAGCCCGCCGTGCACCATCCCGATGGGGTTGTAGTGGTGTTCGCCCGGCTTCACCGCGAACACCACCCGCCCCTCCTCCACCTCCACCGGCGTGAAGCCCATCAGCTCCGCGATGGGCGGCGCGGGCAGCTCCCCGCGCTGGATGGCCCGCAGGTACTCCAGGCCCGACAGCTTCTTCGCCGCGGAGGCCCCCTCCCGGGGATCCTTCCACGTCACCGTCCGCGTGCGCGGATTCCCTGCCTGCTCGCTCATCATGAAACTCCCGGGCTTGAACTCATGGAAGGATGGTCATAATACCATCCCGGTCAATGCTTGGGGTCAAGGAGCTCGTGATGGGACAGCGGCGCGTCGTCGTGACGGGAATGGGGCTCATCAGCCCGTGTGGCATCGGCGTGGAGAAGAGCTGGGACGCGCTGGTGAACGGCCGGAGCGGCGTGGGGCCCATCACCCTCTTCGACGCGAGCGCCCTGGACTGCCGCTTCGCCGGCGAGGTGAAGGGCTTCAACCCGGAGGACTCCATCGAACGGCGCGAGGTGCGCCGCATGGACCGCTTCGCGCAGTTCGCGGTGGTCGCGGCGGACATGGCCATTGAAGACGCGGGGCTGGTCATCACCGAGCAGAACGCCGAGCGCGTGGCGACCGTCATCGGCTCCGGCATCGGCGGCATTGGCAGCCTGGAGGAGACCCACCGCAAGGCGCTGGAGAAGGGGCCGGACCGCATCAGCTCCTTCTTCATCCTCCAGATGATCATCAACATGGCGCCCGGCTACGTCTCCATGCGCCACGGCATCAAGGGCCCGTCCTGGTCCACCAACTCCGCGTGCTCCACCAGCGCCCACGCCATTGGCGAAGCGATGCGCGGCATCCAGCGCGGCGAGTTCGACGTGGCGGTCGCGGGCGGGGCGGAGGCCCCCATCTCCATGCTGGGCGTGGGCGGCTTCGCCGCGATGAAGGCCCTGTCCACCCGCAACGACGCGCCCCAGGCGGCGAGCCGCCCGTTCGACCGGGACCGCGACGGCTTCGTGCTCGCGGAAGGCGCGGGCATCCTCATCCTGGAGGAGTACGAGCACGCCCGCGCCCGCGGGGCCCGCATCCTCGCGGAGCTGACGGGCTATGGCGCCAGCTCCGACGCCTACCACGTCACCTCGCCCGCGCCCGGCCACGAGGGCGCCCAGCGCGCGATGAAGGCCGCCCTGAAGGACGCGCGCGTGGCGCCCGCGGACATCGGCTACCTCAACGCCCACGGCACCTCCACGGACATCGGCGACGTCCTGGAGATGGAGGGCGTGGCCAGGGTGTTCGGCGACGCGGCGAAGCAGCTGGCCATCTCCTCCACCAAGTCCATGACGGGCCACATGAACGGCGCGGCCGGCGCCGCCGAGGCCGTCATCAGCATCCTCGCCCTCACCCGCGGCGTGCTGCCCCCCACCATCAACCTGGAGAACCAGGATCCGCGCATCACGCTCGACTGCGTGCCCAACACCGCCCGCGAGACGCGCGTGGACGCCGTCATGAGCAACTCCTTCGGCTTCGGCGGCACCAACGTCGCGCTCGTCTTCCAGCGCCTCCAGGAGCGTCGTTAATACTCTGTAAAAATTCCGGCGCTTTTTACTGACTTTTCCCCAGTGGTGTCGCAGCGCGTCAGTCAAGGGTTGACAACGTGGTGCCCGGGCGCCGCCGCCATACACCCGGGGCGCCTGAAAGCTGCGTGATTACATGGGATTACGTCCCTGTAAGCCCAGGGTGGAGGCAGTCAACCCTTCGCGCGTCGCCTGCGGGACAGCGCCCCAGCTGACCGAAAACGTTGATTGCAAATCGGTAAATCGGTTTGCAGAGTGGATCCAGAGACCCGGTGTCGGAGCGCGCGTCCGACGCGACCCACCGGGAGTTGGAGCCATGAACAACGACAACGCTCTGAACGCGAACGTGGGGCTGAAGCTTCGAGGCCTGCGCTTGCAGCGGAACATCAAGCAGGCGGATGCGGCCAAGGACCTGGGCGTGTCGCCCGCGTACCTGAATCTCATCGAGAAGGGCAAGCGCGTGATGCCCTTCCCGCTCTTGTGGAAGGCGCTGCGCTACTTCGAGCAGGACCCCGAGCAGTTCATGTCCACGCTGGGCGAGGGCCGCGTGGACGAGGCCCTGGCGAAGCTGCTCGATGAGCCGCTCCTCAAGAGCCTGGACATCGACTCGGAGTCACTCCAGTCCTTGTCCGCGGAACCGAAGCTGGCCGGCACCGTCGCGGCGCTGTTCAACCTCTACAAGAACACGCGCACGCAGCTGGAGAACGTGCTCGCGCAGCTCAACGTGGAGGAGCGCACGCGCACGCAGGGCTCCACGTCCGGCCCGGGCAGCACGACGCCGGGCGTGCGCTTCGACTACTCGCCCTTCGACGAGGTCAGCGACTTCCTGGAGAAGCACCGCAACTACTTCCCGGAGCTGGAGGAGCAGGCCGAGGGACTGCGCCGCGACTTCCGCCTGGAGCAGCAGCTCACCAGCAGCCAGCTCATCCGCATGCTGGAGGAGCGGTTCGACTTCAAGGTGCAGATTGAACGCGCGGCCAGCGGCTCCTCCGTGGTGCGCCGGTTGGACCTGGACGCGCGCACGCTCACGCTGTCGCCGGACCTCACGGAGCAGCCGCTGAAGTTCCAGGTGGCCGCGTCCATGGGCCTGATGGTGATGGACCGCGAGAAGCTGGTGGAGCGCATCCTGGGCGCGGGCCGCATGCGCCACGGGGAGACGGAGCGCCTCATCAAGGTCAACCTGGCGAACTACTTCGCCGGCGCGCTGATGCTGCCCTACGGCGAGTTCTTCAAGGAGGTGCAGCGCACGCGCTACGACGTGGAGCTGCTCTCCAACGTCTTCGGCACCACCTACGAGACGGTGGCCCACCGCATCTGCAACCTGTCCGACCCCAAGCGCCAGGGGCTGCCTTTCCACTTCCTGCGCGCGGACATCGCGGGGAACATCTCCAAGCGCTACAGCGGCACCGGCATCCGCTTCGCGTCCGGTGGTGGCTCCTGCGCGAAGTGGGCGGTGCACCTGGCGTTCCTCAACCCGTCCCAGCTCACCCGGCAGTACTCCATCATGCCGGACGGGACGACGTACTTCTGCTTCGCGAAGGTGCAGCTGCAGCCCATCGAGGGCTCCATCGTGAAGGGGACGGCGTACTCCATCGGCCTGGGCACGCACGCGGAGAACGCGAAGTACCTGGCGTACGGCCTGCCCACCAACGACCTGCGCAAGGACGCCATCCCCAGCGGCATCTCCTGCCGCTTCTGCGAGCGCACCGACTGCAACCAGCGCGCGGCCGCCAGCTATCGCTTCGCCTTCGCCTTCGACGAGTACACGAAGAAGGACTGCTTCTTCTCCCCGCTGCTCGTCCACGAGAAGGAGAAGGGCGAGCGCAACGGAAACGCGGAAGCCCCTGGCAACGGCGCTGAATCCAGCGAGAAGCAGGATTCGTTGGACAGGGCCGCCCGCCGCCGCAAGGTTCACGAGAACTGACATGCACCCGTCTGACAACGAACGCGCCCACATCGCCGACGCCATCCAGAAGCAGAAGAACGCGCTCGCCCCGCTGCGCATCACCGGCTCGCCCGCGGAGGTGGGCCAGGGGCTGGTGGCGCTCGCGGAGCTGTACGGGATGCTGGAGGATCATGCGGCGAGCCGCGAGCACTACGAGGAGGCCTACGGCCTCTTCAAGACCGCGGGCAACAAGGCCGGCCAGGCGCAGGCCCTCTTCGGACTGGGCGTGGTGAAGGCCTACTTCGAGGATCACAAGGGCGCCATCGAGCACATGGCCACCGCCGCCCTGCTCTTCAATGAATCGCGCGACCGCGAGGGCGAGGCGCTCACGCGCGCCTGCATCGGCGAGTCCCTGCGCGCCATGGGCGAGGTGGACGGCGCCGAGGAGAAGTACCAGGAGGCGCTCATCCTCTACCGCCAGACGCGCAACACGGAGCGCATGGCGAGGCTGCTCCTGGACATTGGCGACATCCGCATGGCCAAGGGCGAGTACGAGCCCGCCCGCAAGCGCTTCCTGGAGGCCGTGCCGCTCCTGGAGCAGGGCGAGGACCCGGAGGCGCTCGCGCTGGGGCACCTGCTCCTGGGCGAGGCGGAGGGCCTCCTGGGCCACCACGACAACGCCCGGCCGCACCTGTTGCGCGCGGTGGACGTGTACGGCGAGCTGCATGACCACGTCTACGAGGCCCGCGCGCGCTGGGACCTGGGGCTGTCCTGCTACTACCTGCAGGACTACCCCGCAGCCCGCGAGCAGTTCGAGGCCGTGCTGCCCATGTACGAGGACCTCAAGCAGCACGACGAGGTGGCGAAGGTGAAGAGCGTCCTCGCGCACTTCGCCGCGCGCGGCGTGTAGCCCCGCGCGCGGTCCTGTTGCCTCCGGCCGTGCGTCAGGCCTGGAAGCCCGCGCCCACCGCCAGCGCGAGCAACCCCATGACGCCCGCGGCGATGGCGGCATAGCGCCACTCGCCGCGCAGGCCCAACAGCGTGCCCGCCATCGCCAGCCGCGCCACCGGCGTCACCAGCAGCATGGACGCCGCGCCCTTGCGCAGCAGGTCGATGGCCACGTGCACGGACTCGTCGCGCGGCAGCAGCTCCAGCCCCAGTGACGTGACGAACATGCACCCGCTCGCCACGGCTCCGGCACGCAGCACCCGGGCGATCCACCGCTCACCGGCGGCGAGCCTCCGGGCTCCCCGGCGCTCGCGTGGGAGCGCTTCCGGCTGGGTGATGGGCTCCTGCGGGAGCTCCTCGTGGAGGTCCGCGTCCAACGCCACCGACGTCGCCTGCACGTTGCGACGGGGTGGTCCTGCCTCCGGAATCATCACCGACGGGTGGACACCGGGTAGTTCAGGCTCCGCTTCACTCATTTCCATACGCTCGGCCACAACCCCTCCCCTCCCTTCCACAACATCTGTCCGGCCACGACCAACAGGACGACCGCGAAGAGCTTCTTGAGCACCGCGGTCGGCGTCTTCAGCATCAGCTTGCTGCCCACGGAGGCTCCGGCCAGCACCCCTACGACCAACGGGGCCACGAGCCCGAGATTCAACTGCCCGCGCCACGCATACGCCGCGACGCTGGCGGCGCCGGTGACGCCCACCATCAGGTTGCTGGTGGCGCTCGCGACCTTGAAGGGCACGCGCATGCCGTAGGTCATCAGCGGCACCTTCAGCGGGCCACCGCCCACCCCCAGCAGCGCGGACAGGCCGCCCGCCACGAACGAGCCGGAGATGCCCAGCGGGTAGTTGCCGGGCACGTAGTTGGCCGTCGTCGCGGGCTCCTGGACGGGGTTGCGCAAGAGCATCATCTGCAGCGCGACGAAGAGCGTGAAGAGGCCGAACACCACGGCCACCATCGCCTCCGCCACGAAGGCCGCGACCAGCCCGCCGACGATGGCCCCCATCACCGTGGCCAGCTCGAGCGCCAGCCCCAGCCGTAAGTCGCTCAGTTTGTTCTCCACGTAGCTGGCGGCGGCGGCGCAGGAGTTGGCCACCACGCACATCAGGCTCGCGGGGACGGCCTGCTCCAGCGGGATTCCAAAACCCAGCACGAGCACCGGCACCAGGACGATGCCGCCCCCGATGCCCAGGAGCGCCCCCAAACCACCCGCCAACACACCCGCCGCCATGAGGAGGAAGACCGTCATTCCCTATCGAGGATAGGAGGCGCACTTCGCTTCGGATAGCGGCTCATCCCCGGGGGCTACCTGCTCGATTGGTCGGATGCCCTGCACTCGGACGCGGCCCTGCGACGCGGGCCGTGTGGATCCGTTCACTACGCGGCGGTGGCGCCCAGCGTGCCCTCTGGAAACTCCTCCAGGAAGCGCGCGCGAGTGCGCGGCGTGTAGGTGCCGCGCGCCATGTAGCCATTCAGCTTGCGGATGAGCCCGCGCGTCACGTCCAGCGCGGCGTCCAGCTCCCGCGCGAAGTCGAAGTGATCATTGCGGTACAGCTCCTGGAAGGAGAGCTGTGAGAAGGCGGGCAGCGCGCGCACGCGGCCCAGCGGGCTGGAGAGGAAGAGGCCGGAGACGTAGAGCCCGCGCACCCAGCCGTCCAGCTCCGCCTTGGTGGGGGCCTGGCCCACGCGCTCCTGCGACGCCAGCCGCACCAGCTCATAGATGCCCCGGCCGATGCCGCGCAGCGGGATGCCGGGGCTCTTCACCACCTGGAACTTGTCCCGCAGCCGGGACGTCCCCACCCCGTCCGTGCCGTCCTGCTCACGGAGGAAGAAGAGCGTCTGGGCCCACTCCACCTGCCGCCGCGCGTCCCAGGCCCGCTCGCCCATGCGGCGGTGGCGCAGCACCAGCTGGTCCACCAGCGGGTGGAGGCGCCGGTCCAGGCTCAGGTGCGTGAAGTAGCCGGCGAGGATGGCCAGGCCGGCCTCCGTGCCCACGAGGGCCCCCGAGGCCACGAGCTCCGCCATCTTCAGGCCCAGGCCCACCGGAGCGCGCTCGTGGTACAGCCTCGCGAAGAGCGGCCAGCCGGCCTCCGGCTGGATCATCGCGCCCAGTCCCCCGCGCACGCCGGCGCACAGCGGCAGGTCGGGCAGCACCGCGCCGAACCGCGCGTATGGCAGGTCCTCGGACAACGCGCGCACCCACTCGGCGGGGAGCCCGTCCGGGTGGGCGGCCAACCGTTCGATGGCCGTCAGATGCAGCAGCAGGGTGGGCATTGGGAATGCACAGCTATCCAGCGCGCCGGGGCATTGCAATGCTTGAGTGGCAACCAGCGCTTTGCGAGCAACACGCGGCGCGTCTACAGTCACGCCCCCCGGATCACCCCCTCCCTCTTTGTCCCAGGAGTCCACGTCGCCATGCAATTCAGTCTCGTCTCCGGTGAAGCCGCGCCGGTGAGCGGTGAGCTGCTCGTCATCCCCCTCTTCGAGGGCGAGCTGGGTGATTCCGCCCCCGCGCCGCTGACGGCCGCGGACTCGGCCCTGGAGGGCAAGCTGCGCGCCGCCGCCTCCCAGGAGGGCTTCAAGGGCAAGGTGGATCAGTCCTTCCTCCTGCACACCCTGGGAAGGCTGGGCGCGGACCGCGTCCTGCTCCTGGGCCTGGGCAACCGCGCGCGCTTCCAGCCGGAGGTGCTGCGGCTGGCCGCGGGCCGCGCGGCGAAGACGGCGCAGCGGCTGAAGGCCACGGCCATCGGCTTCCGCGTGCCCGCCACGGAGGACGCGGCCACGGCCGTGCGCGCGGTGGTGGAGGGCCTGGAGCTGGGCGTCTACCGCTTCGACAAGTACAAGTCCTCGGCGCGCGAGGACAAGGGCGCCCCCAAGCTCAGCCGCGCCACGCTGTCCCTGCCGGAGGGCACGGAGAAGTCGCGCGCGCTGGACGAGGCGCTCACGCTGGGCCTGAAGCTGGCGGAGGCCGTCAACTGGGCGCGCGACCTGGTCAACGAGCCGCCCAACGTGGTGACGCCCACGAAGCTGGCGCAGGCCGCGCAGCAGGCCGCCAAGGAGGGCGGGCTCACCGCGGAGATTGGCGGGCGCAAGGAGATTGAACGCCTGAACATGGGCATGTTCCTGGGCGTCACCGCCGGCAGCGTGCAGGAGCCGCGGCTCATCCACCTGGTCTACACGCCGAAGAACGCGAAGGACGCGAAGCGCGCCCCGCTGGCGCTGGTGGGCAAGGCCATCACGTTCGACTCGGGCGGCCTGTCGCTCAAGCCCACCGAGGGCATGGTGGACATGAAGACGGACATGGCCGGGTCCGCCGCGGTGCTGGCCGCGATGAAGGTCATCGGCTCCGTGGTGAAGCCGCCCTTCCCCGTGCACGCCTTCATCGGCGCGTGCGAGAACATGCCGTCCGGCACGGCGTACAAGCCCGGTGACATCCTCACCGCGCGCTCCGGCAAGACGGTGGAGATCACCAACACGGACGCGGAGGGCCGCCTGGTGCTGGGCGACATGCTCACCTGGGCCGGCGAGCACGAGCCGTCCGCCATCATCGACCTGGCGACGCTCACGGGCGCGTGCATGGTGGCGCTGGGCAACTACATCGTGGGCGCCTTCGGCGACGACGACGCCACGGTGAACAGCGTGCTCACCGCCGCGCGCGCCGCGGGCGAGGAGATGTGGCGCCTGCCCGTCAGCGACCTGCAGAAGGACGCGCTGCGGTCGGAGGTGGCGGACATGAAGAACTCCGGCGAGCGCTGGGGCGGCGCCATCAACGCGGCCCTCTTCCTCAAGGAGTTCGTGGGCGACACGCCCTGGGTGCACCTGGATATCGCCGGCCCGTCCAACAGCCCCAAGGAGCGCGGCTACCTCAACAAGGGCGCCACGGGCGTGGGCGCGCGCACGCTGGTGGAGCTGGTGCGCCGCAAGGCCACCGAGGTCGCCTCGCAGCCGGAGCGCGTGAAGGCGGAGGCCCCCGCGAAGCCCGCGGCGAAGCGCGCCAGGGGCAAGTCCGCCCGCGCGTAGGGGACGTCCCGCCCCGGCCCCACGCGGCTTGAACGCGTGGGGCTCCGGGCTCCTTGAGTCAGGGCGTCCGCGGCGTGGAGCGCACGGCCACGCTCGGCTCCGGGAGCGGACGGACGCCCGCCATCAGGGCGTCCACGCTCTCCGTGATGGTGGCGGAGGCCTCCGCGGGCCAGGTGGCGAGCATCATCAGCACGCGGCCGGAGTTGCCCTCGCGCACGGCGACCTTGCCGCGCACGCCCTCCCCCACCTGGAAGTCGAACCCCACCGCGTTGTCCGACAGCGCGATGGGCCGCGGATCCGTGGTGACGAAGCCCGGCTGCTGGCGCAGCCCCTGCGTCAGCCGCTCCGCGAACTGCACGGGCGTGGCCACGCCGGGGGCCACCTGCAGCACCACCTGGGCCCCCGTGACGCGGTGGCGCAGGATGACGGGAATCGCCAGCCCCTCCGGGGTGCGCTCGTTCGTCTCGTCCAGCTGCCACTCCGCCGTGGGCCGGATGATTTCGAAGCCCAGGTCCTCGTCCACGTAGCGCCGCGTGGTGGACGCGACCGCGGACGCGTCCGAGGCCGTACCGGAGCCGCCCGTGCCGGGCTCCTCCGCCCGCGTCACCGCCGTCCGGGACGCGCCACACGCCGTGCTCAGCAGAAGCACTCCCCACCCCAACATCCGCATCGCGCCCATGTCGCTCGTCCCCCGCCTGCCGCCAGCCGTGGGGAAAAACGTGGGCACCCGCCTCCGGGCCCGCCAGGGGCACACGGGGGCGGTGTGCGCTGTTCGACGGAGAAAACTTCCGCGCGGCAGCCCGGGCCTAGGCCAGGCCGCCCTGGAGGGTCCGGTAGGTGTTGGCCAGCCGCTCTGCCACGTCCGCGGGCAGCACGTTGCGCGCGGAGAACAGCGCGTAGGACACGAACGCGTCCAGCGCCTCCAGCGCCATGGCCCGGCCCACGGCCTCGCCGCCGCTGGTGGACACGTTGGCGCGCAGCCGGGCCACGTCCACCCGCCCGTCCGGCCCCAGCGTGACGCCCTGGTAGGCGTTCTCCAGGCCCGGGGGCGGCGACTCCACGAAGCCGCGCAGCAGGTCCACGTCGCGGCCCGCCTCGCGCAGCGCGCGGTGCACCAGCGACAGGAGGAGGTTGTAGCGCTCCTCCGCGGACAACAGCTCCCAGGCCATGCCCTCCACCGCGGGGGTGGGGACCGGGGGCGCCTCTGGAATGCTGACGGCCAGGTGGCCGCCGCGAACCGCCTCCTCCACGCCGGTGTAGAAGGCGTACTGGCTGCCCGCGTAGGCGGCCCGGAGCGCGCCCAGCGTCGTGCCCCCGCCCAGCTTCGCGAACAGGGCCTCCTCGCCGGGCAGCGCGCCCTGGGGGCCCGGCCTCACCCGCATGTCGTCCGGGAAGCGGCGGCGCAGCCGGCCCGTCTCCTCCGCGCGCTTGATGCCGGTGAGCACCAGGTCGCGCGTGCGCTCCGGCAGCTTCACCGCGTCCACCGCCGGGGACTTCGCCTCCAGGAAGAGGAAGCTGCCCTCCACCATCTCGAAGAGGTTGAGCACCACCTCGCGCACCACGAAGGTCATGGCGCTGTAGAGGCTGGCCTCCGACACGATGCCCTGCGACGTGAGCACCTGCCCGATGCGGCGCGCGGGCGTCACCTGCGCCAGGGCCTGGGTGAGCCTCGCTTCCGTCAACAGCCCCAGCCGCACCATCACCGCGCCCAGGCGCTCCCAGCGCTCGCTGGAGGTGGCGAACACCACCTGCCCGTCGCGGAAGGCCACCGTGCGGCGCACGCCGCCGTGCTGCACGACGAGCTGGCCGGTGCGGATGCCCGAAAGAATCTGGGCGAAGACCTCCTCGACCGAGAGCGTCTCCAGGCTGCCGGCGAAGAAGCCGGCCGCGCCGTGGGATTCCGGGAGGAGCACCAGCCCCTCCGGCGCCAGGAAGTGCGCCGTGAGGGGCCGGGTGGGAGAGACGACGGCGGCGAGCGGCCGCTCCAGTTCGAGCGAAGCCGCCTCGCCGCTCACGCGGGGCGTGGCCCTGGGTTTGGACGCCACCGCATCCCTCCCTGCAGGTACCGCCGGACTACTTCGCGCCCTTGAGCTCCGCGTCGATGATGCTCTTGAACTCGTCGAAGGGCTGCGCGCCCGACAGCATGATGCCGTTGATGAAGAACGCCGGCGTGCCGTTGACGCCCACCTTGGAGCCGTCCGCCTGGTCCGCCTGCACCGTCGCGGCCTTCTCACCGGAGTCGAGGCACTTGTTGAACTTGGCGGTGTCCAGCTTCAGCTCGCCCGCGTACTTCTTCAGGTCATCCACGCCCAGCGCCGACTGGTTGGCGAAGAGCTTGTCGTGCATCTCCCAGAACTTGCCCTGGTCGTTGGCGCACAGCGCGGCCTCGGCGGCCTTCTCCGCCTGCTTGTGGAACTCCAGCGGGAACTGGCGGAACACCAGGCGGACCTTGTCGCCGTAGGTGCTCATCACCTGGTCCACGGTGCCGATGGCGCGGCTGCAGAACGGGCACTGGAAGTCGCTGAACTCCACGATGGTGACCGGCGCGTTCTCCGGACCCTTGGACGGGCCGGTGGCGGCCACCTGCTTGCGCTCCGCGGGCGGGCGCGGGGGCTCGGGCAGCTCGTACTTCACGTTGGCGGACTGGCGGAGCGAGTCGAAGAACTTCTGGGCCACCTCCTGCTTCTGCTGGCCGGACAGGAACTCCACGATCTGCGGCTTCATCTGCTCGTAGGTCGCGCCCGGCGGCAGCTGGCCCTTGGCGCCCTCGAAGACCTCCTTGATCTTCTCTTCCGGAGGCGCGGGGATCTTGTCGTCGATCTCCGCCTTGAGCAGCTGGTCCTCGGTGATGCCGCGCTTCGTCGCCTCTTCCTTCACCAGGCGCTCGGTGACCAGCCCTTCCAGGCCGCGCTTGCGCAGCTGGTACTTCTGCTTGTCCAGGTTGGCCAGCGGCTCCTTGATGCGCTCGTTCAGCTCACCGAACGTCACCTTCTGGCCGTTGCCGAAGGTGGCCACCACGGTGTCCGGCGACGGCTCCGCGGCATTGGCGGCCTGGGCCTGGGCGGCGGGCGCCTGGGCATTGGCCGGAGCCTTCTCCTTGTTGCAGCCGGCGGTGAGGGATGCCGCGAGGAGGGCGGCCAGGGCGATGCGAGTAGAGCGCATGGACATAGGCCGCCGACTTAATAGAGGTCCCAGAGACTGGCAAGGAATTGCCAGTCCGCCGTTCAGGCGACCAGGGGCTCCAACTCCAACGCACCAGCGAGGCTTCCACGGCCCGCCTCACGGCCCTCCACGTCCCGGCGGCGCGCGGTGACGATGTCGAAGCTGGAGGGGTCCGCCAGCACCTTGCGCACGAGCTTGTGATTGAGCGCGTGGCCGGTCTTGAACGCCGTCATGTGCCCGATGACCGGCCGGCCAAACAGAGACACGTCGCCAATGGCGTCCAGGATCTTGTGGCGCACGAACTCGTCCGGGAAGCGCAGGCCGTCCGGGTTGAGGATGGCGGCCTCGTCCACGACGACCGCGTTCTCCAGCGAGCCGCCCCGCGCCAGGCCCAGCGTCTTGAGCTTCTCCACGTCGCGCAGGAAGCCGAAGGTGCGGGCGCGCGAGATTTCGCGCGAGAAGCCCCGGTCGTTCACGTCCACGTCGAAGGACTGCCCCTGGATGACGGGGTGCTCGAAGTCGATGGTGCAGCTGATGCGGAAGCGCCGGGCGGGGGTGAGCGAGGCCTGCTTGTCGCCGTCCGACACCACCACGCTCTTCTTGATGACCAGGTACTCGCGCGGGGCGTCCAGCTCGCGCGAACCGGCCTCCATGATGGCGTGGGTGAAGGGGGCCGCGCTGCCGTCCATGATGGGCACCTCCGGCCCGTCCAGCTCCGCGCGCACGTTGTCAATGCCCAGCGCCGCCAGCGCGGACATCAGGTGCTCCACCGTGCCCACCTTCACGCCGTCGCGGCCCAGCGTGGTGGCCAGCGACGTGTCCACCACGTACTCCGCCAGCGCGGGGATGCTCACCGGGCGCGGCAGGTCCGTGCGCACGAAGACGATGCCGTGCCCCGCGGGCGCGGGCTTCAGGGTCAGCGTCACGGGCACCCCCGAGTGGAGCCCCACGCCGCGGCAGACGGCCGGCTGGGAGAGGGTGCGCTGGAAGTCGGTGAGCTGGTGCATGTCGGTGTCGCCTCTGGGGACTGCTTCGTACTGACGCACGCGGGGTACGGCTCCGTCAGGCCGTTCCACGGCGGTCTGACGCGCTGCACATCTGAGCAATCAACATGCCACGGGGCCGTGACACAAGAATCGCCTCCAGGGGCGGTCATCGCGTTCCCAACCCCTCGGAACTGCTGGCGCACCGGACGTCGGGACCGGGTCCGGAGGGGACCGGGGCCCGGATACCCCTCTTGGGAAACCCACCACTGCTCCTCCCACCGTGACAGCGATGTCCGGAATCCATCCTTCGAACCCGGTGCGTCCGGTTGGTTTCGCGCCAACCCGGAGTGCGTGTCACCCACGCGACAGGGGCGCGTCTCTATCCCAGCCCGGTGCCCGGAAGCAAACGGACATCCAGGGCTCACTTGGAGTCCGGGCCTTGACGGGAATCAAGACTGCGAGGGTGGGTCAGCGGGCAGGCGGCAGGAAGCGGTCGCGCAGGGCTTCCGCGTCCGGCCGGTCGAAGCCGCGGCCCTGCAGGAGGGAGCGCCGGCTGACGGCGTGGAAGGTGGTCTCCAGCGTCTGTGAGAAGCGCCGGAGGTCCTCCGCCAGGCGGCTGCGGATGCCGGGGCCTTCCGGCGGCCAGGGCAGCTCCACCAGCAGCGAGGTGAAGCGATCGAAGGCGTCGTAGTCCGCGTAGCGCAAAAGCTGGTAGCCGCCGTCGTGGAAGTAGTCGAGGAACGACTTGAGGGCCTCCAGGACGCGCTCCGCCGCGGGCACGTCCTCCGCGCGCAGGTGGCTTTCGGCGGCGCGGCACAGCTGGGCGTAGACCCACAGGTCCTTGCGCAGACGCAGGGCGGCGTCCTGGGCGCTGGTGAGGTGGGCGAAGGCCTCATCCCCCAGCGAGCCGTTGGGGGCCAGCGCGTCCACGAGCGCCACGATCTGCTGGCGGAGGAGCGTGGTGAAGGCCTCCGCGGCGCGCAGGGGGGCGGCGGGGTCGCGGTCCAGGTCCACCAGCACGTCACGGGCGATGCGGTCCGTCTCGCGGGCCAGGTCGCGCGCGGCGCGCAGCGCGGCGGCCTGCAGGTGCTTGGGGCCCGCCTTGGGGGACAGCTCCGTGTGCAGGTAGCTGGCGACGGCGGAGACCTCGCCGCGCACCAGGGACAGGAGCACGCGCACGCGGCGGGGCACGGGCGGCTGGGACTCCGGGTCCACGTGCGTGAGGTAGTGCAGCACGCGGAAGAGGCCCAGGAACGCGGTGGTGAACAGGGGCCGCGTGTCCTGCGGCAGCGAGCCCAGCACGTCCAGCAGGCGCACGGAGCGCAGCCGGTCGTACTCGACGCGGAACTCCAGCGGGCGGAAGGGGCGGAAGTAGCGGTTGAGGACGATCTCCCGCAGCGTCAGCTTGCCCACGTCCTGGAACAGCGACAGGCCGATGAGGGGCAGCTGGAGCAGGTTGTCGAGCAGGTTCTTCAGCGCGTCGAAGGCCTCGCGCACGACGAAGAGGCTCTCCGGCGGGGTCTCCTGATCCAGCTCCTCTTCAATCATCAGCCGGCGGACGCGGTCGTCCGCGAGCTGGGTCTCCACGTACTTGCGGAAGACCATCTTCGGGTCGCTCTCCGGGTCCTGCAGGTGCCGGGCGACGCGCACGGCGCGCTCCATGGCGTCGCGCACGTCCACCAGCTCCTCGTGGAAGTCGCGCGTGACGAGCGGCCGGGCCCGGGCGTCCACCACGGCGTTGTGGAGGTTCAGGTAGCGCTCCACGGCGCGCAGCCACATCTCGAACTCGAAGAGCAGCTCCTCGCGGCCCTCCACCGGGACGCCGCGCAGCCAGCGCTCGCGCTCGGCGAGGAAGCCCGCGCGCGTGGCCTGTGAGGCGCGCATCAGGTCGCCGTAGGAGTCGCGGGGACTGGGGAGGACCGTGGGCACGGCGGGCGCGGAGGCTTGGCTCATGGCGGAAGAAGGGGGCGCGCTAGAAGAGCGCGCCTTGCGGGGAGCTGGGGGGCGGAGTCTTCTTGAAGTACTGGTAGGTGCGCAGCGTGGCGGTGCGGCCCCGGGGCGTGCGCATGAGGAAGCCCTCCTGCATGAGGAAGGGCTCGTAGACGTCCTCGAGGGTGTCGCGCTGTTCGCCCACGCTCGCGGCGATGGTCTCCACGCCCACCGGGCCGCCGCCGAACTTCTCCAGGATGGTCAGGAGGATCTTCCGGTCCATCGCGTCCAGGCCGCTGGCGTCCACGCCCAGGCGGCTGAGCGAGTCGTGCGCCAGGTCGTAGGTGATGCGGCCGTTGCCCTCCACCTGCGCGAAGTCGCGAAGGCGGCGCAAGAGGCGGTTGGCGATGCGGGGCGTGCCGCGCGAGCGGGTGGAGACCTCGCGGCTGGCGGCGCGGTCCATGGGCACGCCGAGGATGCGCGCGGAGCGGTCCAGGATCTGCTCCAGGAACCTGGGCTCGTAGTACTCCAGCCGCTCCTGGATCTGGAAGCGGTCGCGCAAGGGGGACGTAAGCAGGCCCGTGCGCGTGGTGGCGCCCACCAGCGTGAAGGGCGGCAGGTCGATCTTCATCGCGCGGGCGGCGGGCCCGGTGTCGATGGTGATGTCCAGCCGGAAGTCCTCCATCGCCGGGTAGAGGTACTCCTCCACGGCGGCGTTGAGGCGATGGATTTCGTCGATGAAGAGGATGTCCCGCTCGTTGAGGTTGGTGAGCAGGCCCGCAAGGTCGCCCTTGCGCTCCAGCGCGGGGCCGCTGGTGACGTGGATGCCCACGCCCAGCTCGTTCGCGATGAGGTGCGCGAGCGACGTCTTGCCCAGGCCCGGGGGCCCGGAGAACAGGCAGTGGTCCAGCGCGTCGCCGCGATTCTTCGCCGCGGCCACGTACACCTTGAGCTTCTCGACGACCGCGCCCTGTCCCACGTACTCGTCGAAGGTGCGTGGGCGCAGGGAGGCCTCCAGCCGGATGTCTTCCGGCTGAACATCTCCCGAGAGGGTGTCGTCGGACTTCCTCGCCATCGCCATTCCGACCCTATACAGCGAAGGGGGCGCGTGTCGCTGCCCTTCTGGCGGCGCTAGACTTGGAGCGGCACGCCGACCGGCCAGCCAGGGGGGCTGCCCCCCTGCTCGAAGGGAGTCGCGTCATGATTTCCGCTTCTGCCCCGTTCCGTCCCCTGCCCCTGTTGCCGGAGGCCCGCGCCGAGCGCTCGCCCGGCCCGCGCCTGCAGAAGCTGCGCCGCGCCGCGCTGGAGGCCCGTGAGGCCTTCGTCCGGGAGGGGCCGGTGGCGGCGGTGGCCACGTGCGACCTCATCACGTTCCCCTACCCCACCCTGTTCGCCTTCAGCGGCGCGGCGCTGTCCCCCGCGCCGTACGTGATGATGACGAACCGCATGCAGGTGGTGCAGTTCGCGGAAGCAGGCACCGGCCAGCGGCGCACGCTGCTCTTCAACCCCACGGACTACGAGCGAGGCCACGCGGCGCCCTTCTACCGCGCGCTGCGGGAGCGCTACGGCGCGTTCCTCTCCGACAAGGTGATGTCCATCCGCCACGGCACGGTGCAGGCCCACCTGGAGCACCTGGGGCTGACGCCGTCGGACGTGGACTACCTGGCCTTCGACCATCTGCACATCCAGGACCTGCGCGGCTGGCTGGGCGGCGCCGGCACCGCGCCCGTCTTCCCCCGGGCGAAGCTGCTGGTGCAGCGCGCGGAGTGGACCATGGTGAAGCACCTGCACCCCATGCAGCACGTGTGGTTCGTGCCCGGCGGCGCGGCCATCCCCGACGACCGCGTGGTGCTCCTGGACGGGGACACCTGGCTGGGCCAGGGCACGGCGCTGCTCAGCACGCCCGGGCACACGCAGGGCAACATGTCCCTGGCGGTGGCCACCGCGAATGAGGTGTTCGTGGTGAGCGAGAACGGCGTGAGCACGGAGAGCTACACGCCGCTGTTGTCGCGCATCCCCGGCGTGCGCCGCTTCGCGGAGCAGATGGGCTGGGAGGTGGTGCTCAACGGCAACACGCGCGAGGACTCGCTGGAGCAGTACGCGTCCATGGTGGTGGAGAAGCTCTTCGCGGGCCCGTCCGCGCACGACGCGTCATTCGTGAACTTCCACCCGTCATCGCAGCTCACCCCGCACCTGCTGGCCCCGGGCCTGGGGCCCACCGTGGTGCTGCCCGCGCCGAACGCGGGCGGGCTGCACCCCACGCCCGCGGTGCGGCGCGCGGCCTGACGCAGCCTCACTCCGCCAGGAGGGCGCAGCGGGCCGCGGGGAGGAAGGGCAGCGACCACGGCTCCTCGCCCTGCTCCGGGCGCGTGGCGGTGAAGAAGACGGAGCCCCCCGCGCGCACGAAGCCCCGGGGGTTCGAGTCCAGCCCCCCGGGCGCGATGTCGCGCATCGGCTCCACGCGGCCCGGGTTGCCATTGGAGTACCAGCCCTCGCGGCCGCGGCCGGACGTCGTGGCGGAGAAGAAGAGCCACCCGTCCGCCGCCGCGAAGGCGCCGGGGGCGCTGCCCAGGGGGCCCGGCTCCAGGTCCTGCACGAGCATCGTGCCCTGCGCCGTGCCATCCGTGCTCCACAGCTCGCGGCCGTGCACGCCGTCATCCGCGGCGAAGTACAGCCGCCCGTTCAGCGCCGTCAGCCCGGAGGGCAGCGAGCCCTGGGGCCCCGGATGGAGGTCCCTCACCAGGCGGGTGCCCGGGAGCGTGCCGTCGCTCTTCCACAGCTCGCCGCCGTGGAGCAGGTCGCCGGGCTCGCCGAAGAAGCCCTCCGCGCCGGCCATGAAGTACACGGCGTTGCCCAGCGCCGTGAGCTCCGCCGGGTAGTCCCCCGCGAAGTGCAACAAGGGGAGGGTGGAGAGGCCCTGGCCTCGGGTCACCCAGAGGTCCGCCTCGCCCAGGCCCATGTCCGCGAGGAAGAAGAGCCGGTCCTTGCCCGCCGGCGTCAGCGAGAAGACGACGGACTGCTCCGGGCCGGTGAACAACACCCGCGAGCTGCCGGAGTGCCCATCCACCACCCACAGGTTCACCGTGCTGCCGTAGGCCACCAGCACCAGCTTCCCGTTCCACTCCTTCAGGTCGTCGAGGAACAGCGAGCCCGGCCCAGGCGCGAACTCCTGCGTGAGCCGGGTGCCATTCGCCGTGCCGTCCGTGCTCCACAGCTCGCGGCCGTGCACGCCGTCATCCGCGGTGAAGTACAGCCGCCCGGCCACCACCGTCAGCCCGTCCGGCGCGCTGCCCTGCGTCCCGGGCCGGATGTCCGCCACCAGCACCGTGCCCTTCACCGTGCCGTCCGTGCGCCACAGCTCCGGCCCGTGCACGCCGTCGTCCGCGACGAAGAACAGCCGCCCGCCCATCCGCGTGAGGAAGCGCGGCGTGCTGCCATACGCCCCGGGCCGCAGGTCCATCACGAGCCGCGGGTCCGCGCCGCTCCCGTCCGTCACCCACAGCTCGCGGCCCGACACGCCGTCATTCGCGACGTAGACGACGCGCCCGTCCAGCTCCACCAGCGCCTCCGGCGCCGAGCCCTCCGCGCCCGGCCACAGGTCCCCCACGAGCCGCGCTGCCTGGCCGCAGGGCCGAGGTCCTCCACCCAAGCCCACCCTCTCCGCCGCCAACGCCCCCGACGCCCCGCCCACCCCCGACACGTCCCCGCCGTCCGTCAGCCCTCCGCACCCCGCCCCGAGGACGCCCGAGAGCAGCAGTACGAGGACCCGAACAGCACGCCACGCCGCCATGACACACGCCTCCTGGGCGCAGCGCGAGCCCGTCAGGGTCGCCGCACCGGCGCTGGAAATTGATGACTTCAGCGGAATGGGCCAGCTCATGGCCGGCCAGGATTGCTCAAGGGTGTCATCCGATGAGCAGCGTGGATCGCCGTCTGACGTCAGACGAACGAAGCAAGCATCCGCTGTGTGACGGCAGCGGATTTCTACAGGAAAAAGACTTGCGCTTATCTTCCGAGGTTTTCCCGCCCCATGAGGCCCCGGGGCTCGCACTGGAGGGCGGCGCGGCGTCCGGAAGTCACGGGCTGGAGCGCAGGGACTTGAGGGCTTCGCGGAAGAGGGTCTGGAAGGCAGCGTCCGGACCCAGCCGCTCGATGACGACGTCCGCGGCCTTCTCCGCCTGGGGCTGCTTGTAGCCCAGGTTGAGCAGCGCGGAGACGAGGTCCGCCTTGTTGCCGGAGGCGACGGGGGCGCGGGGGGTGGTGCCGCGCGCGATGCCCTCCGAGTGGAGGTTGCGCACCTTCTCCTTGAGCTCCAGGACCAGGCGCTCCGCGGTCTTCTTGCCCACGCCGTGGATCTTCGCGAGCCGGCTCGTCTCACCGCGCGACAGGGCCGCGATGAGCTCGCCCACCTCCATGCCGGACATCACGCCCAGGGCCATGCGCGGACCGACGCGGGAGACGGTGTTGAGGAGCTGGAAGAGCTCCTCCTCCGCGGGGGAGAGGAAGCCGAAGAGCTCGAAGGCGTCCTCGCGCACCACGGTGCGGATGCGCAGATCCACCGGCTGGCCGTCCGCGGGCAGCTTGCCCAGCGACACGGTGGAAAGGTTCACGCGGTAGCCCACGCCGTTCACGTCGATGACGGCGTCCTCGGGGCCCTTCTCCAACACGTTGCCACGCAGCCGGGCGATCATCGGCGGGCCTCCGGGCGCTGGTAGGCGGACGACAGGCGGTCCGCGAGCACCGACGCGGCCCCCTTGCGCTTGCCGTTTCCAGGCGAGACGGCGCGGGGCATGCCCACGCGGAAGTGATTGAGGTGGCACAGCGCGACGGCGAGCGCGTCACTGGCATCCGCGCGCTCCAGCGTCGCTTCATCCACGCCGAGCAGCGTGCGCACCATGCGCGCCACGGCGTCCTTGCCGCCCGCGCCGCTGGCGCCCACGGACTTCTTCACGCTGGCGGGGGCGTACTCGTGCACGGGCAGGCCCGCCTGCGCCGCGGCGAGCAGGGCCACGCCGCGCGCGTGTCCCAGCACCAGGGCGCTGCGGGCGTTGCGGAAGGTGAAGAGGCCTTCCACGGCCACGGCCTCCGGCTGGTAGCGCCCGAGCGCGGCGCTCAGGGCGGCGTGCAGGTCCTTCAGGCGTTCAGCGAGGGGCGCGGACTCCACCACCTTGATGATGCCATGGCCCAGGTGCACGAGCCGGCCCTTCTTCTCCTCCACCACCCCGAAGCCCATGAAGCGGCTGCCTGGGTCCACGCCGAGTACCCGCACCGGCCCGTTCCTTTCCCACGCGCCCCTTCAGGGCATCACGTGGACAGCGACTCCATCAGGGACTCGTCGATTTCGAAGTTGGCGTACACGTGCTGCACGTCGTCGTTGTCGTCGAGCGCGTCCATCAGCTTCAACAAGCGCTTCGCGTTGTCGCCTTCCACCTTCACGGTGTTCTGCGGCACGAAGGTCCACTTCTGCTCGCCCAGGGGAAGGCCCGCGGCCTCCAGCTTCGCGCCCACCGCGTGCAGGTCCGCCGGGGCGGTGCGCACCTCGAAGCCGTCCGGCCCCTGGTCCACGACGTCCTCGGCGCCCGCGTCCAGGGCCTGCTCCATCACCTGGTCCTCGGAGGGGCCGGGCTTCACGGCGATGGCGCCCTTCCTGTGGAACATCCAGCCCACGGCGCCTTCCGCGCCCATGTTCCCGCCGTAGTTGCTCAGGAGGTTGCGCACGTCGCTGGCGGAGCGGTTCCGGTTGTCGGTGAGGCACTCGATGATGAGCGCGACGCCGCCGGGGCCGTAGCCCTCGTACGTCACCTCTTCGTAGGACTCGCCGGCGAGCTCGCCCGTCCCCTTCTTGATGGCGCGCTCGATGGTGTCGCGCGGGATGTTCGCCTCGCGCGCCAGGCCCACGGCCACGCGCAGGCGGGCGTTGCTGGACGGGTCACCGCCGCCCAGCCGCGCGGCGACGGTCATCTCCTTGATGGCCTTGGAGTAGAGCTTTCCCTTGGCCACGCCCAGGACGGCATTCCGGCGCTTGAGTTTCGACCATCGGTTGTGACCGGACATGGCGGGCAGGCTCGGCGTGGGGTGGACGGGCGTTCAGCCCGCGGCGTTCCCGGCCTTGTGCCCCGAGCAGGCCGCCCGAGTCAAACCCTCACGACGCGTCCGGCCCCGGCTCTGGCGCCAGGACGGGCTCGAAGAGGCGGGGTGGGCCCGCGGATTCCCGGGCGCGCTCGCGCTCCTCCACCAGGATGGCGGGCACCAGCACGCCCAGCATGAACAGCCGGGTCGCCGCCTCGTAGGCCAGGGCCTCCGGGAAGCGGCACTCCAGGAGCATCGCGCGCACGGTGCGCCGGCCGTCGAAGAGGCGGACCACCTGCTCCACGTCCTCGGGGAGCGAGGGCAGCTCCTGCGACAGCCGGTTGAAGTCCACCGTAAGCCGCGCCGCCAGGGGCAGGCCCTTGACGCGCAGCTGTTCGAAGCGCTCCAGGCCGGGCACCACCTGTTCGCACAGGAACGGGCGGTCCATGGAGAAGGTGCCCCGCTGCAGCTCCGGGCCGAACGTCACCGTGTACGCGCCCGTGCCGAAGCACACCAGGCGCCGGAACGCGAGGCTTCCGCGCTCGCCGTGGAAGGTCGCATCCACCACCAGGCCGTGGCGGAAGACGAGCGCGCCCGAGTCCTCCGCCAGCACCACCCGCCCCGAGCGAACGCCGGACAGGAGCGCGCGCACCAGCGCGACGAGGGGCAGGCTCGAGGTGTGCGCGTCGTAGACGTCCTCCCCGCCGCGCCGCCCCGCCTTGAGCCGCGCGAGCACCGCCACGTCGCGCGCGTCCACCGGCTCCACCAGGTACTCGTCCGCGCCCACGCCCGCGGCGAGGTCGCGATGGAACTCCTCCGCGTACCGCGCCACCAGCAGCACGGGCAGGTGCGCGGACCGGGCGTCCGCCCGGAGCATGCCGCAGAGGCTGAAGCCGTCGCCGTCCGGCAGGTCCGCGTCGATGACGACCAGCCGGGGCAGCCCTGCGTCCGGACCAGGCGGTACCGACTCCGGACCGGACCGCGCCGCTCCCGGCTCGACGCCCAGCCGCGCCAGCGCCCCATGCGCGCCGTCCACGCGCACGGGCTCGAAGCCCTCCCGAGACAGCGCCTCCGCCACCTCGGGCCGCGCCGTCGCCCCCACCAGCAGCACCCAGCCCCCGGCCCCGCCCGGCAGGGCGAGCGCATCACGTCCTCCCGCGGGCGTGGAGGTCTCAGGAGGCGGCGCGACGTGCAGATGGGCAACCATGGATTCCCCATTCTTCCAGGGAACACCTACAAATGCACAACCTGCCCCCAAGTCCCTGGATTCGTTGGGTTTTGGCCAGAGTGCATCCCACGGTAGGGTGGACCCATGATGCGCCTCACCCCTCTGGTTGCCCTCCTTGTCGTGCCCGCCCTGGCCTTCGCGCAGGAAGCCGAGGTCTCCTTCTCGCAGGAGGACCCGCTCGGCTCCGTGGTGGCGCCGGTGATGCTGCCCGCGGGGGCGACGGCGCTCTATGGCTACACGGGCGCGCCGGAGGTGGGCGTGGGGTTCCGGCAGGGGCTGGGCGCGCTGGAGGTGGAGGCGCGGGCGCGCTTCGACTGGTTCAAGCTGGGCGTGTCGCTGGAGCTCGTGGGCCGCAAGGAGGTGGTGCGGCGCGGAGCGTTCAGCCTGGCGCCGACGCTGGGCGTGGGCCTGGTGCTCAACTCCGGCTCCACGTACATGGACGACGACAACTTCTCCGGCGTGCTGGTGCGCATCCTGCCGGGGATGGTGGCGGGCTACCGGGTGGCGGACACCGTGGAGGTGCTGGGCCTCGTGGACCTGCCCATCGACCTGGGGCTCACCGGCGACAAGCAGCGGCGCTTCCAGGCGCTGGGGGGCCTGGGCGTGGAGGTGTACCTGGGCGGCAACGTGTCACTGCTCGCGGCGGGGCAGGTGGGCGTGGAGACGTTCCAGGAGCGCGCGGGCGCGGGCCACACGCGGCTGGGGCTCACGGGGCGCGTGGGACTGGGGACGCGGCTCTTCTAGAAGTCCGGCAGGGGGCTCTGGCGCGGCGTGCCCATCAGCTCCAGCGCGCGCAGGGCGACGCGGATGAGCGTCTGGGCGCACGGTTCGCAGCCCCCGCCACAGCAGTGGGGCCAGCGCCCTTCCGGGTTGCGCAAGAGCGGGCGCACGCTGGACTGGTAGTAGCTGGGGAACTGGAGCTCCTCGCTCGCGCGCACGAGCGCGTCATCGAGGGACAGGGGCGAGGGGACGGGAACGTCGGACACGCTCCCGTTCATACCAGCCCCCCGGGGCCTTGTCAGAGCAGCGATGCCTGCGCCGGAGCTTCAGCCGGAGCCCCCTCCGAGGGCTGGCAGTGCGCGCACCAGTGCGTGTTGCGGCCTCCGATGCGCAGGTGAGACACGGGCGTCGCGCAGCGGGGACACGGCGCGCCCGTCTTCCCGAAGATGTTGCGCCGGTGCTTCGCCAGCCCCTGCACGCCGAACAGGTCGCGCTGCGTTCCGCGCAGCCGCAGTCCCTCCTCCAGCACGCCGCGGATTCCCCGGTGCAGCCGGAGGATTTCAGCGGGAGACAGCGATGACGCCAGGCGCCGGGGATCGATGCCCGCGGCCCACATGCTCTCATCCGCGTCGCGGTTGCCCAGCCCCGCGAGCACGCGCTGGTTGAGGAGCACCGTCTTGAGCGGGCTGCGCCTGCGACGAAGCTGCTTCGCCAGGACCTCCGGCGTGAAGGACGCATCGAGCGCATCCGGCCCCAGCTCCTCCAGCTTGAGCTGCGACGCCAGGCGGGCCGTGGGTCCCAGCGCCACGCGCGCGTAGCCCAGCGTGTCCGTGAGCTGGAGCTCCTCGTTGCCCTCCAGCGTGAGCACGGCGAGCGTCTCGGGAGGCCGTTCACTGCCTGCGGGCTTGAGCTGCAGCTCGCCCCAGAGCATGAAGTGCAGGGCGAGCGTCTGCCCGTCATCCAGGGTCAGCAGCATGAACTTCGCGCGCCGCTCGGCCGCGAGCACCTTGCGGCCCTGGAGGTCCTGGACGAAGTCCCGCGGAGACACGAAGCGCACCGCCGCGGGTACCAGCACCTCCGCGCCCACGAAGCGGCGGCCCACGACGGCCTGCTTCAGGTCACGAACGATGATTTCGACCTCAGGGACTTCCGCCACGCGCAGCCTCCCCCACGAGTCACAACGTAGGAAGACCGCGAGGTAACGCCACGGGTTGAGCCCCGCCGACGGGGGTGCCTCGTCCGCCCGTCGGGCATCCGGCCGGACAGGGGGCACCGCCCTGCCCTGTCTTCACGTCAGGCGCGCACCGTCACCTCGCGCACGTCGCGCTCCAGCTCCCGGACGTCCACCCTCACGTCGAGGAAGTGCGCCATCGTCTCGCGCTGCGTGAGCGAGTGGCTGTCCAGCGCCAGGGTGCGGAAGGTGCCGCCCTTCGCCAGGGCGCACAGCAGCAGGAGCTGATCACACAGGTGCTCGCCCACGGGCACGCCCGCGTCCAGGTAGCGCTTCACCTTCGAGGCGACCTCCTCGCCCACGACCTCCGCGCGCTTGCCGCGCTCGCCGAAGCCGGTGAAGACCTCCGTCACGTGCTCGCTCTCCACCTCGACGCGCAGCACGTTGCCCGGGCCGAAGGCGCGCTTGAGCTCTTCCGGGCGCTGCTGATCCGGCCGCAGCTTCAGCACGGCGGCCACGGCCGCCAGTTCGCGCTTCGCCACGTCGAACGGGATGGCCGCCACCTGCGCCACGGCCTCCGTGCGCAGCACCCGGCCGCGCTCCAGCAACTGGAGCGGCTGGAGCTTCGCGGGGTGGATGTCCACGCGGAACCGTCCGCCGCCGGCCGGATAGAAGCCGGGCCGCTCCAGCGCCACGTCCACGCGCGGGCCCATGCGGCGCAGCATCGGCAGGTACGTCTTCTCCAGGAAGTCGAACGGCGGCGCCGCCGGGTTGTGCGTCCCGCCCTCCAGCGTCAGCGTGGACGGCCCTTCCGCGCGCAGCAGCGCGGGCAGCACCGTCTGGAACACGAGCGTCGCGCTGCCCGCAGTGCCCACCGCGAAGTGGTAGTTGCCCGCCGTCAGCGCGCGCGGGTGGAAGGACAGCTGCCTGGAGCCCAGCTCCGCGCCCGTCACCTCCGCTGCGCCCACGGCCTCCGCGGCCTTGAGCGCGGTGAGGTGCTGACGCAGCAGGCCCGGCTTGGCGCGGCCGGCGCGCACGTTGACCATCTCGAACGGAGCGCCCGTCACCAGCGACAGCGACAGCGCGGTGCGCAGCACCTGGCCGCCCCCTTCCCCCTGTGAACCATCGATGCGAACCATGTGCGTGGTGCTCCCTTGCGCGCTCGCGGACGTGCGCAGCATCTCATCCCTGATTTGAAAAATAGCGGCGCCCGCTCCCCCACCCTCACGGCCGCTTGCGCGGACCTCTTGGGGAGAACGGGCGCCTCGGTGTCTTCATCCCGGCATGCGCACCTCCACAGGACGGCGGGTAAGGCTTCCCTTCGGCTAACCCTTCACGCACACCACCTGCTTCAGCGTGTGGACGACCTCCACCAGGTCCGCCTGCGCGGCCATCACGGCGTCGATGGGCTTGTACGCGGCCGGCGTCTCGTCAATCACGTCCACGTCCTTGCGGCACTCCACGCCCGCGGTCGCCTTCGCGTGGTCTTCCAGCGTGAAGCGCTTCTTCGCCGCTTCCCGCGACATCACCCGGCCCGCGCCGTGGCTGCACGAATGGAACGCATCCGCGTTTCCCTTCCCGCGGACGATGTAGGAACGGGCCCCCATGCTGCCGGGGATGATTCCCATGTCGCCCTCGCGCGCCCGCACCGCGCCCTTGCGGGTCACGAAGCAGTTCTTTCCGAAGTGGTGCTCACGCGAGATGTAGTTGTGGTGGCAGTTCACCGCGGACTCGGACAGCTCGAACGGCGGCAGCTCGCCGCTCGCCTTCAGGGCCTGCACCGCCGAGTGCAGCATGAGCTCGCGGTTCATCGCCGCGAAGTCCTGCGCCCAGCTCACCGCGAAGACGTAGTCATGGAAGTGCTCCGTTCCCTCCGGCAGGTACGCCAGGTCCGCGTCCGGCAGGTGGATGAAGAAGCGCTGCATGTCCTCCTTCGCCAGCTCGATGAAGTGGCTTCCGATGCGGTTACCCACTCCGCGCGACCCGGAGTGCAACATCAGCCACACGCCATCCGACTCATCGACGCACAGCTCGATGAAGTGGTTCCCGGTTCCCAGCGTTCCCAGGTGCGCCAGCTCCGGCCCACGGCCGATGCGCGGATGCTTCTCCACGATGCGGGCGTACCCTTCCGCCAGGCGGGCCCAAGCGGAGGTATGCGTAACGGGCGGGTCCTTCCACGCGCCGCGGTCGTTACGCCCACCGTTATCCGTACGGCCATGCGGAACCGCCGCCTCGATGGCTGAGCGAACCCCGCGCAGCGAGTCCGGCAGCTGATCCGCGCGCAGCGTCGTGCGCACGGCGATCATCCCGCATCCGATGTCCACGCCCACCGCCGCCGGCACCACCGCGCCCACCGTGGGCACCACGCTCCCGACCGTCGCGCCGTAGCCGCGGTGCACGTCCGGCATCACGGCGACCCACTTGTGGATGAAGGGCAGGCCCCGGAGGTTGCGAAGCTGCTTCTTCGCCTCGTCCTCGAACGGCACCCCCACCGTCCAAGCCTTGATGGGGCGGCCCGCCTCGTCCGACAGCACCTCGTAGTTCGCGTTCACACGGTCCATGGCTCTGCACCTTTCGGTCGTTCGACCGGGCGCTGTGTCCCGGTCACGTGGGGGAGCTAGAGCAGCCCGCGTGCCAACGCCGCTCCCGAGGGGAGCTCCCCAGGCAGGCTGGCAATCCATATCCCATGAGATAAATATCTATCCTGATGGCTCAGAAGACGAAGGCACGGCGGACGGTCGTCATCGGGATGCTGGGGACGACGCTGGACACGGGGATGGGGGCGCACCGCTGGTCGCGGTGGCGGCCCACGGTGTCGCTGTGCCAGCAGGAGGACCTGCTGGTGCACCGGCTGGAGCTCCTGCACCCGCCCGCGGCGACGTCACTGGCGGCGGTCATCCGGGACGACATCGGGCAGGTGTCTCCAGAGACGCAGGTGCGGCTGACGTCCCTGCCCATCCGGGACCCATGGAACCTGGAGGAGACGTACGGCGCGCTCCTGGACCACGTGCGCGCGCAGTCCTTCCATCCGGAGGACGAGGACTACCTGGTGCACATCACCACGGGCACGCACATCGCGCAGATCTGCATGTTCCTGTTGGTGGAGAGCCGGTTGATTCCGGGCCGGCTGGTGCAGACGTCTCCAGGCAAGGCGAAGCAGGACGGGGCGGCGGGCACGCACGCCATCATCGACCTGGACCTGTCGAACTACGACACGCTGGCGGCGCGCTTCCGCCAACAGCAGCGCGAGGGCTTGTCCTTCCTCAAGTCCGGCATCGATACGCGCAACGCCGCGTTCAACCGGCTCATCGAGCGGATCGAGCAGGTGGCGGTGCAGTCCCGCGCGCCACTGCTGCTGACGGGCCCCACGGGCGCGGGCAAGTCACAGCTCGCGAAGCGCATCTACGCGCTGAAGAAGGCGCGCAACCAGGTGACGGGGCCGTTCGTGGACCTGAACTGCGCCACGCTGCGCGGCGACGGCGCGATGTCCACCCTCTTCGGCCACGTGAAGGGCGCCTTCACGGGCGCGGTGGGAGACCGGCCCGGGCTGATGCGGCAGGCGAACGGCGGCGTGCTGTTCCTCGACGAGATTGGTGAGCTGGGCGCGGACGAACAGGCCATGTTGCTGCGAGCACTGGAGGACAAGCGGTTCCTGCCAGTGGGCTCGGACAAGGAGGCGGAGAGCGACTTCCAGCTCATCGCGGGGACGAACCGCGACCTCCAGCTGGACGTGGAGCGGGGACGGTTCCGCGAGGACCTGCTCGCGCGCATCAACCTGTGGACCTTCCGGTTGCCCGCGCTGCGCGAGCGTCCGGAGGACATCGCGCCCAACCTGCAGTACGAGCTGGATCAGGCCTCCCAGGCGTTGGGCACGCGGGTGACGATGAGCAAGGAGGCACAGGAGCATTTCCTGCGCTTCGCCACGTCACCGGAGGCCCGGTGGAGCGGCAACTTCCGGGACCTCAATGCAGCGGTGCTGCGCATGTCCACGCTCGCGGCCGGTGGGCGCATGACCCGTGACGTGGTGGACGAAGAGCTGGAGCGCCTGCGAGCGCAGTGGGGGCCGACGGGCGCATCCGCGACGTCCGGGTGTGAGGACGTGCTGGCGGAGGTGATGGGCGCGGCGCGCGCGGCGGCGCTGGACCGGTTCGACCGCGTGCAGCTCGCGGATGTGGTGACGGTGTGCCGCTCCGCGCGCTCGTTGTCGGACGCGGGCCGGACGTTGTTCGCGCAGTCGCGTGCGCAGAAGAAGAGCGTCAACGACGCGGACCGGCTCCGGAAGTACCTGGCCCGCATCGGGCTGACCTGGTCCGAGGTGAGCGGCCGGGACGCGGAGTGACGCCTCCCGTGGGCCCGGCTCGAAGGGCCCACGGGGGGGCATGGCCTCAGCGGAAGGACTCCGCCACGGACCGGCATTGCGGCGTGGCCAGTGCTTCGTCGAGCACCCGGACCGCCCCCGCCCCGGGCGAAGCCGGGACGGGCGCGGGTGCTGCTTGCGCATTCGCCTTGCTCAGCCATCCGGGCGGCACCATGCATTCGACGGTGAGCGGTCCCTCGAACGTCGCGCGCACGCGTCCGTCCTTCGTTCGCACCTCACCCTTCGCCTGGTTCCCCGTGACGGTCAGGTCCAGGATGCCCTCCTCCATCAGCACCGAGGGCCCGCGGGCCTTCTGGGAGTCCACCACCGCCAGACCCGGTCCCAACAAGTTCTGCGGGATGATCCGCGCGGTGGCGTGTTTCGACTTCACGAACTTCTCATCCACCGCCATGCGGAAGCGCCAGGTGCTCCCGTCTTCGGACTGCGCGCTCAGCGTGACCAGCCTCAACGTCGCCGGCGGATTCTCCAGGAAGTCGGCGCTGAACCGCACGGACGGGGCGGAATAAATGCCCTCGTCCGTGCGCACTGTGGCCGCGCCTCGTGGCTGGGGACGCTCCGCCGTGAGCGCCTGGCGCGACATCACCCGGTCCTCCTTCGGCTTCGCGCACGCCCCCAGCATCAGCGCCGCCATCACGACCGCAGGCCGCATGCTCAGCACCCCACCCGCAGGAGCATGGCGCTGACGGTGGTGTTGTCGTTCTCGCGCAACTCATCCACCGCGCCCGCCGGGTCCATGTCCAGGTAGACGTAGTACGTGTTGAACGGCAGCGTCGCCGGCACCGTGAAGCCCAGCGAGTAGATGCCCTCCGAGAACGCGCCCAGCGAGTGGTTGAACGTGGCCACCACGTTGGTGGACTCGTAGTAGCCATTCGGCGGCGCCGTCGGGCTCAGTCGCACGCGCATCGAGTACGACGACACGGCCACGTTGCCCAGGTTGCCCACGTAGAACTTCACGCTCTGCGCCGTGCCCCGGCACACCGACTTCGTGCCGGCGGGGTCCAACGTCTGCGCCACGTCCCCCACCACGCCCATGGCGGACGGCAGCAGGTTCGGCTTCGACACCGAGTAGCCGTACAGCGCGTTCATGCCCTGCGCGTTCGTGGGCCACAGCGTGGAGGACTCGGAGCCTCCCGTCACCAGGTGCGGCGGGGAGGTGCGCAGGATGCTGTGCCCACCCTCGTGCTTGAAGCCGAAGAAGTGCCCCGACTCGTGCACGAACGTGCTCCGGCCCGACGTGCCGAACGCATTGCCGGTGCGCGGCGTGAAGTCCAGGTCGCTGGCGATGCAGACGTCCGCCTCGTCGATGCCGTTGCTCCCGATGAAGCACAGCCCCACGACCGAGTACGTCACGCCGTTGTTCCCGTCGATGGCCGCCCGGTCACACAGGCCGATCTCATTCTGCCCGTCGCTGTGGTCCAACGAGCAGTCCGTCACCGGGTTCACGTTGTAGCCCGCGACGAGATGGGACAGGTCGTCCCACTGCCGCAGCCCGTTCCAGTACGCCGTATTGACGTTGCCGGAGTCCGGGATGCTGCACCGGTTCCGGTACACCACCGGCCCGCTGTACCACTTCACCGGCGTCCCGTTGCACGTGTCCCAGGCGGCGGCTCCCGCCTCCATGCCGCCCAACACCAGCGCCGCGACGACGCCCACGAATGTCGTTGTCTTCATGGCGGACCTCATCACGGCTGGCCGGGCGGGAGGTCCCGCTCGGGCTGGAGGGGAACGGCACCCGGCACTCCTGGCGCGCCCACGGCGGGCGTCACGGGCACGGACAGCGACGACGCGGCGGTGACGGGCTCCTCGCGGAACGTCCCCGCCACGGTGAGGCCGCGCGCGCGCAGGTGGCTCTGGAGCAGCGTGAGGAACGCCTCGCGCTCCATGCCCTCCGGAGCCCCCCGAGCCTGCGCCTCCGCGCGCAGCGCCGGGCGAGCCCCCGTCAGGTCCACCGTCTCGAACACCGGCGACGTCTGCCGCACCCCCTCCGAGCCCAGGCCGGAAACGAGCCCGCCCTCGGCCCCCACGAGCACCTCGCGGCCTCCCACCGACTCCACGCGGAACGCGTGCTCATCCAGCACCGGCGACAGGCTCCACCCGGTGTTGCGCAGGAAGACCACATAGCGAGCGCCCCGCACGAAGCGGGGCACATGGCTCACCACGAGCTGACGTCCATCTGGCATCACGCCGCCGGCCTGCTTGAGGCGCAGCTCCCGGGGCGCGGCTCCCAGGTGCGCTCGAACGTTGCCCAGCGTCACCACCGTCCACGGGCCCGTGCGCGGCGAATACTCACCGCGCACGTCCGTGACCTCGCCCTCCACCACGGAGGCCGTCTGGTCGAACAGGCCGAGCAGGCTGTCCACCGCGCGCGGCGGCCGGAGCGCGGCTTCCGCGACCAGGGGACGCTCCTGCCTCGCGGGGGCTTCGTCCCCGCTGGCGGCACTGCATCCCGTGAGTCCCAGTCCCAGGAGGAGCAGCGCGCGCCCCTCCCTTCTGAACGTCGTCCATGGCCTGCCCACGCGCATCACGTCCGCTCCCTTCGTGTCGTCAGTGGATGAGATAGAAGGCGTCCTGGCGCGGCACGAAGAACCGCCAGCCTTCGTCCGTCAGGTACGCCGGATCTTCCTGCATCACCGCCACCTGCTGCCCGCCCCACTCAGGCACGGCGGTGGTGGTGCTGAGCTCGACCGCGAGGTACGAGCCCTTGCGCAACAGCCGCGGCGCCTCCGAGCGCGACGCCGCGCGGAAGTCGATGGACGCCCCCAGCCCATGGCCCTGCGCACCCAGCGGATGGCTGTAGACCTTCGCCTCGATGCCCCGCTCCTTCATCTCCGCCATTGTCGCGTCGTAGACGTCCGCCGACGTACGCCCCGGCCGCGACGCGCGCAGCATCAGCGCGTCCTGCAGCGCGTGGGTGTTCGCCAGCGCGCGCTTCAGGCCCTCGGGCGCGTCCTTTTCACCGTCCTTCAACACGTACGCCATCTTCTGCCAGTCCGTGTTCAGGCCCAGCGCCGTGACGCCGAAGTCCACGTGCAGCAGGTCCCCGCGCTGGATGACCACCGCCTCGTCCGCCACCGCGAGGAAGCCCCGGGAGAAGCCGTCCTTCATGCCCTGCCGCTGCACGCGCAGGTCCGGCTGGAACCACGTGCCCACGCGCGCCTCGAAGAGCGCGTCGAAGAGCCAGCGGCGCACGTCCCCCACCGTCGTCTTGCCGGGCACCACCACCTCGTTGGAGAGCGCCCGCTTCACCAGCGACTCCGTCAGCGCCACCAGGTCGCGGTAGGGCGCGAACTCGCCGGGCAGCCGCGTGTCCAGGTACTCCTCGATGAGCGGCGCCGCGCTCACGAAGCGCGCCTCCGCGGTGGGCCCCAGCGCCTCCACCAGCCACTTGTAGCTGTCATGCGTGAGGCCGCGCGTCACGCCCCGCCGCCCGTCCATGGCCAGCGCGATGGTGCGCGGGTGGTAGCGCGCGTCCAGGTCCGCGAGCGACTCCGCCTGATTGCGCTCCACCGGCGGCGTCACGAAGAAGCGCGACACCGCCTCCGTGGCGTAGCCCGTCAGCGCCACCTTCTGGAGCCCCGCGTCGCCCGCGTCCACGAAGACGAACACGTCGCGGTTGCCCTCGTACGGAATGGGCGGCGCGACCCAGGACGTCAGCGGGTCGTCGTGGAACTCCTCGTTGACCACCACCCACATGCCCACGCCATGCCGGCGCATCATGTCCAGCAGCAGCCCGTGGCGCTCCGCCAGCCAGGCCTCGCGAAGGGCCCGCTCCCGGGACGGGGGCAGAACGGGCGAGGACGCGGGGACGGCGGTGTCGCGCACGGGCGCGGTGGCGCACGCCGCCAGGCAGCCCAGGCTCAGGGTGGACAGAAGGACGCCACGCCAATGTTTCATGTCGGGAACTCCGGGTCGGGAAGAAGGCCGGGCAGCGTAGCGCGCCTCCCAAACCGAAGCCCCCCGCTCCCGGAACCATGGGGTCCGGGAACGGAGGGCCTGGGGCGCATCCCACCTGCTCACCCGCTCGGGTGGCCTTGCTCCATCACGCTTCCGGGTCCTCGTCCCCCCCGGTCCGGGACTCCGGGAACCCGCCGGGCCTCACGGCCGGCGAATCCACTGGAAGCGGCGGCCCTCCCCCGAAGGCCGCTTGGAGCGCGGACACCCAACCGCGCGCGCCGTTACCTCAGTAGCTGGCGACCCAATCCAGGTCGCTTTCCTCAACGTCGAAGTCCGATGCCTCACGCTCATCCCGGGAGGCTTCTTCCCCGTCCCCCTCTTGCTCGTCGTCCCGGAAGCCCCTCTCCCGGGCCGCGTCCTCTGGCCGCACCCCCGCGCCCCCGTTGGAACCGGGCGCCCACGGCGCGCCGTCCCCCTGGCTCCACGCTTCGATGCGGTACATCGCGTCCCCCCGGGTGCGGTGTCATCCGTCCCCCCGCCGCCACCACGCCGCCCCTCGATAATTAGACGCCGACCGCAAAAATCCTTGGTTCGCGCCCGCGTCATTTCAGGAACCGGCCCCCCTGCCTCAGCGCGAGTGCCCGGATTCCAGCCTCCTCGCTCCACCCCGGCTCCCCCCGGCGGGCCACCGACTCGAAGGCCTCCGCCGCCTGGAGCGGGCTCCCCAGGGCCCTCAGCACCAGGGCCCGGTTCCACAGGGCCTGGGGATGGTCCGGTGCCTGACGCAGCACGCCTTCGAGCAGGTCCAGCGCCCCCCGCCAGTCCCCCGCCGCCATCGCGACCACGGCCCGGTCATTGTCCCGGTCCAGCGACGGCGCGGTGCGCGCGAGGAAGTCCGCCGCCTGACGCAGCTCCCCACGCACCAGGTAGGCCGCCGCGATGCCGTGCAGGTCCCCCCGCTCCTCCAGCGCCGCCAACGCCCGCAGGGACACCGGCGGTTCCGGCGCCGGGTCCGCCCCGTCCCCTTCCCCTGTCCGGACGGGGACATAGGGGAGGTAGCGGTCCGCGGCCGGGTACGCGACGCGCGCCTCCAGCTCCCGCGCGGACGCATCCCCCCGCCATACGTCCCTCGGGTGGAACCCGTCCCCGAGCATGAGCGCGGCGAGCGCCCCCAGCCCCACGGCCACCACCGCCCCCAGCGCCTGCCACCACCGGCCCCGCGGGAGGCGCAGACGCGATGGCGTCCGCAGGGGCGCGGGCGGAGGCGGCGCGTCGTTGTGGGCCACCGCGCCACACAGGGCCTGGACGCTGAGCATCTCCAACTGCATGGCGTCATGCAGTCCGCTGGCGCACTCGCGGCAGAGGGCCAGATGGAGCCGGAAGTGCTCCTCGTCCCCCGACTCCAGCTCCCCATCGAGGAACCGGTAGAGCTTCTTGCACCAGAGGTCCATCAATCGTCAGGGCCCGGAGTCGCGCGGCCGCCTCCCGTCCCTTGCGAAACGCGAGCGGACCCAATCCTTGTTGGATTCCGCTCTCAGCGTTCTGCGCCGGCTTCTCGCCTGCCCCCCAGGGAGGAGCAGGCGGCCGGAGCGCCACCGTCAGCGGCGCGTGCGGGGGCGCAGCGACGCCCCACCGGAGCGGCTGGTGCGTGGGCACGGCAGGCGCGGGGCGCTCACGGCCTCCACCGACTCCGCCTTCGCGAACCAGGGGCAGCAGTTGGCGCACCCCGGGCAGCGGCGGCGGAAGCGGCGGGCGCCCTGGTGCCACGCGCGGCCCTCACGCTCCGGAGGCGGGGGCACCTGCCCGGCGAGCACGTCCCCGGGCCAGGTCCCCGGCACGTCGTCGTCCCACGAGCCGGGGACCCTGTCGCGGACCTGGCGGGCGGACACCCAGCGCTCGCTCTCCGCCGCGTCCTCCAGCGCGAGCCGGGCGAGCATCTCCAGTTGCAGGAGGTCGTGGAAGCGCCGGGAGCAGACGTCGCAGTGGGCCAGGTGGCCGCGGATGCGGCGCTGGTCCTCGGCGGGCAGGTCTCCGTCCAGGAAGGGCTGGAGGTCCTCACACGGGGTGCTCATCGTTCCCTCTCCTGACGGCGGCGCTCGGCGGTGTCGTGGAGCATGGCCTTGAGGCGGCGGCGGGCGTGGAAGAGCCAGGTGCCCACCGTTCCCGCGCTGGGGGTGTTCATCCGCCGGGCGATCTCCGCGTGGCGCAGGCCCCGCGCGTGCAGCTCAAACGCCTGACGCAGCTTCTCGTTGAGCCGGGCCACGGCCTGACGCAGCTCGTCCTCGGTGACGTACTCCCACTGCTCGGGCTCTGGCGCGGCTTCCGGGTCCTCGAAGAGCATGTGGACGTTGTGCAGGTCCACCCGGCGGTCCGTCTCCGCGCCCTGGCGGCGGCACTGGTCCAGGAACCGGTTGTGCAGCACGCGCACCAGCCAGGCGCGGCGCGCGGGGTCCGGCCAGCGCTTGAGCCGCTCCCATTGCAGGAGCGCGCGCAAGAGCACGTCCTGAACCAGGTCGTCGCAATCACTGGCACCCTTGCCGCAGACATTGCGCGCGATGGCGACCAGCACCGGCTGATGGCGGATCGCGAACGCGGCGAACTCCCCTCCCGAGCCCTCCCGGGCCGGCGGCTCCTCCCTCCCTGGCACCATGCGACCGCCTCCCTTCCCCCAGAGAACGCCGAGGGCCGGATTCTTTTTCTCTCACGGATGCGACAAACGCGGGCGCGCTTCACCGCACCTCACGACGGGCAGTCCGGCTGCAACACTTCAAGCAGACGCCAATCCATTGCATGGAATAGACAGACATCCAGGCACTCCCTGGCGTAATGCCTCTCCGTGGGTGTGATTTGCCTCCCGGTGGGTGCGCCCTGCCCGGTGCGGAAAATCAGCGTGGAAAAATGGGCGAGCGCCCGGCCCCTGCGACTTGGGGGCGGCGGGAGCGTTGGAGTGGGTGCGGCTCCGCCGCGGACGGTGGGGTGGCGGGCCCCGCGGGTCGGGTCAGGCGGGGGGACATGCCCCGGCGGGTCGCGTCCCGGCCGGGCGGGAGGCCCTCCGGGGCCCGGGGAAGCGCGCCCGGGTGAAACTCCCCCCTTGCGTGCCTGGGGAGTCCTTTGGTCCTCTTGGGACACCGCCGTATGCCCATGGAAACCGCCGCCGACAGTCGAGAGTACCGCGTGGTCTTCTTCTGCCCCGCGTCGAACGCACGGCTGGAGCGGCTGGAGGTGCCGGTGCGCCGGCTCCTGACGCGCATCCAGGCGCCGCCGGCGGAGCTGGCGCCGCTGAGCGAGGCCGGGGCGCTCACGGAGGCCGGGTGGCAGGTCTACCTGGTGCGTTCGCTGACGGAGCGCAGCGCGGCGCAGGCCATGGCGGCCTACGTCAGCGAGGCCACCTGTGCCCTGGCGGCGGAGGTGGACGCGGAGGTGCTGGGACTCTACGTGGACGTGTCCGGGGACTCGGCGCGCATCTGCCGGTGCGGGCCGGAGGACGGGCCGGAGACGTTCGCCGGGCGCCGGCAGGCCGCGCTCACCCGCACCTCCGAGTGGCTGGAGGTCGCCCCCGCGAGCCTGTCCGCCCTCTTCCAGTTGGATCCACCAGACGCCGAGTACGAACCGGACGCGGACGACCGCTTCGTCGAGGAGAAGCTGCGGGAAGCGCGAGCCCTGATGGAGCGCTACCGCACCGCGGCGAAATGAGGTCGAGCACCCCGGAGGACCTGGCGGGCCGCTGTGCGCGGTGCTACCTGCCCACGGCCCTGTGCCTGTGCGCGGAAGTGCCCGTGGTGCCCACGCGCACGGAGCTGCTCATCATCCGGCACAACAAGGAGTCGCAGAAGAGCACCAACACCGCCCGCATCGCGGCGTTGGCGCTGCCCCGCTGCCACATCGTGTCCTATGGCGCGCCGGGGACGCCGTTCGATCCGTCGGTGCTGGACGCGCCGGACACGTGGCTCCTGTTCCCGGACGCACCGGAGGCGGAGGGGCCTCCGCCGAAGCGACTCGTGGTCATCGATGGGAGCTGGGCGCAGGCGCGGCGCATGGTGCAGCGCGTCCCCGCGTTGCGGCGGCTGCCGGGCCTGAGGCTGCCTCCGCCCGCGCCGGACACGCGCCGCCTGCGCAAGCCGCCACATCCGGATGGGATGTCCACGCTGGAGGCCATGGCCGGAGCGCTCGCGCGGCTGGAGGGCGAGGACGTGGCGAAGCCGCTGCTCACGCTGCACGAGCTGATGATTGAGCGCGTGCTCGCGAGCCGGGGCCGGCTGGGCTGGGAGAACTACCTCTGACGCGAAAGCGGCCTCCTACTGGAGGACCTTCCGCATCTCCGCCGCGAAGGGCGCGGGCTCCAGGAAGCCCGTCACGCGAGGCTTCGTCAGCACCGTGCCGTCCGGGTTCACGAAGGCCACCGTGGGCAGGCCCTCCACGCCCAGCTTCTCCATCAGCGCGTCCAGCGGGTCGCTGCTGTTCGTCGCGTCGATCTTGATGGTGAGGAAGTGGCTGTCCTCGGCCTGGGAGATGACCTCCGAGGACGGATACGTCAGCCGGTCCAGCTCCTTGCAGGCCGCGCACCAGTCCGCAAAGAAGTCGATGAGCACCGGCCGGCCCTCCTGCTTCGCCGCCGCGAGCACCTGCTCGAACTGGCCCGCGTCGAACGAGGCCGTCTTCGCCGGCAGCACGTGGTGCCACTGCCAGGCCGGCGCCACGGGGCGCTCCTGCAGGCCCATGCGCACCCACAGTTCGCCCGTGGGCCGCGCGTCCAGCGCCCCGCCGCGCACCACCAACGCGCCCACCACCAGCGCCACGCCCAGCGCCTTGAAGCCGAACTCGCGCGCGCCCTCCTTGAACGACCGGTGCACCGCGCCCACCCACACGCCCACCACCACCAGCACCGCGGCAATCACCGCGCCGGGCACCTGGCCCACCTCCGCGCCCAGCGCCTTCACGGCGTCGCGCGCCCAGGGGAACGCGTCCTTCAGGTACGAGAACGCGAGCGCCACCAGCATGATGCCCAGCACGCTCTTCACCCACTCCATCCACACGCCACCGCGCGGCAGGCGCACCGTGAACACGCCGATGAGGAAGAACGGCACGCCGATGCCCAGCGCGTAGATGAACAGCAGCGTCGCGCCCAGCGTCGTGTTCGCGGACTTCGCCACGAAGGCCAGGAGGCCCGTGAGCACCGGCCCCGTGCACGGCGCCGCCAGGAACCCGGACACGCTGCCCATCACGAACGCGCCAGCGATGCCCGCGCCGCCCACGTTGCTGAGCTTCGTCTGCATCGACGACGGCAGCGCCAGCTCGAACGCGCCGAACATCGACGAGGCCAACAACAGCAGGAACAGCGCCAGGCCCATCACCACCACGGGGCTGCCCAGCATGGAGCCGAAGGCCTGGCCCGTCTTCGCCGCCAGGACGCCCAGCGCGCTGAACACCACGCCCATACCCACGATGTACGACGTCGTCAGCGCCAGCGAGCGGCCCCGCGCCTCCGCCTTGCGCGCGCCGAACACCGACACGGTGATGGGGATGAGCGGATACACGCACGGCGTCATCGCGGTGAGCAGACCGCCGGCGAACACCACCAGCGCGCCCCACGCGAGATTGCCGGACTCCAGGAACCGGGCCGCGTCCAGCCCTGTGCTCGGGCCGGAGGGCAAAAGCCACGGCACCACCGCCACCGCCACTCCCGCCACCACCGCCGCCAGCGTCAGCTTCTTCGTGTCCATGCGTGCCTTCCGCCTCCGCGCGCTCCGGACCGCACAGGCTCCGGAAGCGGCCCCTTTCTATATGCGGAGGCAGCGGACGCGGCTACCCCACAGGCGGCTGCGCCGGGGAGGCAGGCACCTTCAGTCCGGCGGAGCGCGCCAGCCCCATCACGCCCTCCACGGCGGCGGCGATGTAGCCAAAGGGATTCGCGCCATCCACCGCCGTCACGTGCACCTCGCCCATCTTCTGCTGGAAGGCCGCCGCCACCTGGGGCAGCTGCCGCGCCAGCGTCAGCTGGATGACCTCCGGGCTCACCGAGTTCTCGATGTCGCGCAGCGCCTTCGCCCGCTCCATCTCCAGCCCTTGCAGCGCGCGCGTGCGCCGCAGCTCCAGCTCCGCGATGCCGGCCTCCGCCTCCGCGATGGCCTGCTTCGCGAGCATCACCTGGAGCCGGGCGGACAACTGCTCGGCCTCCTGCCGGGCCTCGGCCAGCTGGATGTCATGGCGCGCGGACTCCGCCTCCTGCTGGCGGCGCAGCCGCTCCAGCTCCACCTGTGCCTTCGCGGCCTCCGCCTCCTGCTCCCAGCGCAGCTGCTCCAGCTCACCCTGGGCGCGGTTGTACGCGAGCTGCCGTTCGCTCGTCAGCCGCGCCTCCTCCAGCCGCGCGTCCGTGGCCAGCGCCTCCAGCCGGGCCTGCTCCTTCAAGGCCTCCGTGCGCGTGCGGACCTCCTCCTGTGCGTTCAGCTTCGCGAGCGCCACCTCGCGCTCCACGGCGGTGCGCTCCTGCTGCTGCTGGCGCGCCTGCTCCATCTTCGCCTGGGCCAGCCGCGCCTCCTGCGCGAGCTGCTCCATCTGCGCCTGCTCCTCGGAGGCCTGCGTGCGCTGGCGGACCTCCTCTCGCGCGGCGAGCTTCTGGAGGTTGAGCAGGCGCTCGGCCTCCGTCTCCTCGCGCCGCACGAAGCGCTCCTTGGCCAGCTCCGCCTCGCGCGCCTGCCGCTCCTGTTCGCGGCGGAAGCGCGCCTGCATGTGCTCGAAGACGGCGGAGGACAGGACGCGCACGTCCTGGATTTCAATCGTGTCCAGCAGCACGCCCCAGCCCGAGTCGGTGCGGTCCTCCATCCGGCCCTTCCCGGACAGCACCGGGGCGATCTCGCGCATCAACTCCGCCGCGATGCCCTCCTTGCGCCGGGTGAGGACCTCCTCCACGGAGAGGTTCGCCACCAGCCGCCGCGCCGCGCCCACGAACATCTCCCCGAGCAGCTCGGCCAGCTTCTCCTGCGCGCGCTCCGGGTAGCTGAAGTTGAGCATCCGGAAGGCCACCAGCGGATCCGCGATGCGGTACACCGCCAGGCCCGTCACCGCTACGCCCACCTTCTCGTTCGTCACCTGATCCGCGGTGAACTGAAGGCGCTGGATGCTGGTGGGCACGATGGCCACCGAGTCCCCGGGCAGCTTGAAGCAGCTGGCGCCCTGGCCGCTCACCTCGCGCACGCGCCCCCGGCGCATGTGGATGAGGAACTCGCTGGGCCGCGCGGTGATGAGCCCCCACTTCTTCACCTTCTCCGGGTCCTCCGCGGGCTTGCCCGCCCGCCAGCCGTCCGCGTAGCGGGAGCGCTCCAGTCCCCCCTCCAGGCGGATCAGCGACGGCCGCCCCGTTCCCTCCGACTGCGTCTCGTGGGCGTTGCTCCGGGCCTGTGACTTCGCGTTGGCGCTCATGTGTTCGCACCCTCCGCGACCGCTCCAGTGCAGGCCCCCGGCCATCTCCCGCGGGGCCACGAAACGGGCACTTATGGGCTCGCGAAGCGCCGTTTCGGCTCTCCCCGCTCCAACCCGGCACAGCCGGAGTGCTCCACTCCGGAGGAGCGTTGGACCCCGCCGGAGCGCTCCTCGACCCGACGCGTCGGACACAGGGGCATTGCGCCCCATGTTCCCTTGACCCGAGGGGGGTCGATTTTATAATTGACCAGTCCGGTCCACATTCGTGTGGGCCCGTGTAGACCCTGCCGCTGCGCGCGGACCCACCGCGTCGCCGGGGAGCGGAGGGACGTTCCACCCTCCTGCGTCACTTCTTCCTGAGGATTTCATGCTGAACCTGCCCATCTACATGGACAACCACGCGACCACCCCGCTGGACCCGCGGGTGCTGGAGGCGATGTTGCCCTACCTCCGCGAGGACTTCGGCAACGCGGCCAGCCGCAATCACGCGTTCGGCTGGAAGGCCGAGGCCGCGGTGGAGAAGGCGCGGCGGCAGGTGGCGGACCTCATTGGCGCGTCGGAGAAGGAGATCGTCTTCACCTCCGGCGCCACCGAATCCGACAACCTGGCCATCAAGGGCGTCATCGAGTTCTACAAGTCCAAGGGCGACCACATCATCACCCTGAAGACGGAGCACAAGGCCGTCCTGGACACCTGCAAGCGCCTGGAGCGCGTGCGCCAGGAGCGCCTGGACGAGCTCAAGCTGCTGCGCCTGGGCCAGTTGGCCGGGCGCGACGTGACGCCGGAAGAAGTCCCGGAGCTCGCGGCGAAGCACCACCTGGAAGCCGACGAGACGTTCCAGAAGTGGGCGGAGATGCCCACCGGCGGCGCGCGCGTCACCTACCTGGACGTGGAGCGCGACGGCCGCGTGAGCCTGGAGAAGCTGGCCGCGGCCCTCACGCCGAAGACGGTGCTCGTCTCCATCATGTTCGCCAACAACGAGATCGGCGTGGTCCAGCCGGTGGCGGAGATTGGCAAGCTGTGCCGGGAGAAGGGCGTCCTCTTCCACTGCGACGCGGTGCAGGGCGTGGGCAAGGTGCCCTTCGACGTGGAGAAGATGAACGTCGACCTGGCCTCCATCAGCGGCCACAAGATGTACGGCCCCAAGGGCGTGGGCGCCCTCTACGTGCGCCGCAAGCCGCGCGTGCGCATCGCGCCCATGGTGGACGGCGGCGGCCACGAGCGCGGCATGCGCAGCGGCACGCTGAACGTGGCGTCCATCGTCGGCTTCGGCGCGGCGGCGGAGGTGGCGAAGAACGAGCTTCCGGAGGAGTCCGCGCGCCTGTTCCGCCTGCGCGAGCGGCTGCGCACGGGCATCCTGGAGCAGCTGGACATGGTGACGGTGAACGGCAGCCTGGAGCACCGCATGCCGGGCAGCCTCAACCTGTCGTTCGCCTACGTGGAGGGCGAGGCCCTGATGATGTCCATCAAGGACGTCGCGGTGTCCTCCGGCTCCGCGTGCACGTCCGCGTCGCTGGAGCCCTCCTACGTGCTGCGCGCGCTGGGAGTCGAAGAGGACATGGCGCACAGCTCCATCCGCTTCGGCCTGGGCCGCTTCAACACCGAGGAGGAGGTCGACTTCGTCATCCGCCTGGTGGTGGACAAAGTCCGCAAGTTGCGAGACATGAGCCCCCTGTACGAGATGGCCAAGGAAGGCATCGACCTCAAGAGCATCGAGTGGACCGCGCACTAGGCGCTCCCCTCGCCTCAAGACTTCCCGCCGGGCACGGAAGCCCCCGCCCGCCCGGCCGCGCATCGGTTGCCCGGATGGCGCATCAGTTCAAGCGTTGGATGATGAAGGAGCGTTAGACGCATGGCTTACAGCGAGAAGGTCATCGAGCACTACGAGAACCCCCGCAACGTGGGGACGCTCGACAAGAACGACCCGAACGTCGGCACCGGCCTCGTGGGCGCTCCCGCCTGCGGCGACGTGATGCGCCTCCAGCTGAAGATCAGCGACGCGGGCGTGATTGAAGACGCGCGGTTCAAGACCTTCGGCTGCGGCTCCGCCATCGCGTCCAGCTCGCTCGTCACCGAGTGGGTGAAGGGCAAGACGGTGGACCAGGCCATGACCATCTCCAACAAGGACGTGGCCCGGGAGCTGGCGCTGCCCCCGGTGAAGATCCACTGCTCCGTGCTGGCCGAGGACGCCATCAAGGCGGCCATCGAGGACTTCAAGAAGAAGCGCGCGGCGCGGCAGTCGTAGGCCCCTCGCGGCACTTCACTTCCAGGATTGAGGACGACCCCATGAACGAGCAGGCCCAGACGACCCAGGCCCCTCAGACGCCCCCCAAGCCGGCCCCCAAGGGCATTGGCCTGGCGGACAGCGCCGTGGCGCGCCTCAAGCAACTCCTGGAGGAGCGGCAGACGCCGGAGGCCGGCCTGCGCATCGCCGTGAAGGGTGGCGGGTGCTCCGGTCTCCAGTACTCCATGGAGTGGGCGGAGAAGTCCCGCGAGCGCGACAAGGTGTTCGAGCGCGACGGCGTGCGCGTCTTCGTGGACCCCAAGAGCTACCTGTACCTCATCGGCACGGAGCTGGTGTTCGAGCAGACGCTGATGGCGTCCGGCTTCAAGCTGAACAACCCCAACGTCAAGGCTGCCTGCGGCTGCGGAGAGAGCTTCTCCGTCTGAAGCCCACGAGGCCTTCCCGCCCGCCCCGTTGGTCAGGGAGCGGGCCGCAGGGGTCCGGCCCGGTGCCGGGCCCCTTTTTTCGTTTCCCCGCTTCTTCCTTTCGATTCCCCCGAGGACTCCCCATCGTGAGGACCCACTTCGACGTGTTCGGGCTGCCCCGCTCCCACGCCGTGGACGTGCCGGCCCTGGAGAAGCAGTACCGGGAGCTGTCGCTCCAACTGCACCCGGACCGCGTCGCGCCCGGTGACGCGAAGGCGCGCCTGGCCGCCGTGGAGGGCACCACCGCCCTCAACGAGGCCTTCAAGACGCTGAAGGACCCGGTGCGCCGCGCCTTCTATCTGCTCAAGCTCCATGGCGTGGACCTGGACCGCGAGGACGCGGGCGCCCAGAAGGACATGCCCCTGGAGTTCCTGGAGGAGGTCATGGAGCTGCGCGAGGCCCTGGACGAGGCCATCGCGGCGAAGGACCTGCCGAAGGCCCAGGCCATGGCCCGGGACGTGGCGGGCCGCAAGGCAGCGGCGCTCCAGGTGGCCGTGGCGGCGCTCGGGGCGCTGGAGGGCGAGGGGGATTCTCCGGACGGGGTGAGAAAGGCATCGCACGCGCTGGGGCGGGTGCGCTACTTCACGCGCTTCCTCGAGCAGGTGGACGCGTTCGAGGAGGAGGTGCTCGCGTGAGCAACAACGGCTATCTGCAGATCCACGACCCGCTCAAGCCGAAGGGCCACGTGGTGGGCATCGACCTGGGCACGACGCATTCGCTCGTGGCCTCCGTGTCGCAGGGCAAACCCCGCTGCGTCCCGGTGGACGAGGGCGACTCGCTGCTCCTCCCGTCGGTCGTGCACTACGGCAGGGACGGCGGCGTGGTGGTGGGCGCCCGCGCGCGCAAGCTCGCGGCCGAGGCCCCCACGGACACCATCGTGTCGGTGAAGCGCTTCATGGGCCGCAGCCCGGATGATCCGGAGACGCGCAAGCTGGGCCACTACGACTTCGCCCCCGGCGCCAACGTGGTGCGCTTCAACGTGTCCGGCGGCCAGCCGGTGACGCCCATCGAGGTCTCCGGTGAAATCCTGCGCGCGCTGAAGCGCCGGGCGGAGGCGCACTTCTCCGGCAAGGTGGAGCAGGCCGTCATCACCGTGCCCGCCTACTTCGACGACGCCCAGCGCCAGGCTACTCGCGATGCGGGGAAGCTCGCGGGTTTGGAGGTGCTGCGGCTGCTCAACGAGCCCACCGCCGCCGCGCTGGCGTACGGCCTGGACAAGGGCAGCCAGGGGATGTTCGCCGTCTACGACCTGGGCGGCGGCACGTTCGACATCTCCATCCTCAAGCTGGAGGACGGCGTCTTCGAGGTGAAGTCCACCGGCGGTGACTCCGCGCTGGGCGGCGACGACTTCGACCGCGCCATCGCGCAGCACGTGCTCCAGGCGATGGGCGTGGCGTCCCCCTCGCCCGCGCGCATCGCGGAGGTGATGGTCGCCGCGCGCCGCGCGAAGGAGGCCCTCACCGACGCCTCCGAGGTCACCCTCAGCGTGGACGGCCATTCGCAGCCCGTGTCCCGCGCGGACCTCGAGGCGTGGATCCAACCGTTCATCGCGAAGACGGGCGCGGTGTGCCGGCGGGCCCTGAAGGACGCGGGCGTGGCGGCCGGGGAGCTGGACGGCGTCATCCTGGTGGGCGGCTCCACGCGCGTGCCCGCGGTGCGCCGCTTCGTGGCGGAGCTGTTCGGCCGCGAGCCCCTGGGCGACATCGATCCGGATCAGGTCGTGGCGCTGGGCGCCGCGGTCCAGGCGAGCCTCCTCACCGACGGCGACCGTCAGGACGAGGTCCTGCTCCTGGACGTCATCCCCCTGTCCCTGGGCCTGGAGACGATGGGCGGCATCACGGAGAAGCTGATCCCCCGCAACTCCACCATCCCCACGGCGGCGGCGCAGGTGTTCACCACGTTCAAGGACGGCCAGACGGGCCTGGACGTGCACGTGGTGCAGGGAGAGCGGGAGCTGGTGCAGGACAACCGCAGCCTCGCGCGCTTCACGCTCTCCGGCATCCCCGCCATGGCGGCCGGCATGGCCCGCGTCGAGGTCCGCTTCCAGGTGGACGCGGACGGCATCCTGTCCGTCTCCGCGAAGGAGCAGAGCACCGGCGTGGCCCAGGCCATCACCGTGAAGCCCAGCCACGGCCTGACAGAGGAGGAGATTGAAAAGATGCTCCTCGACTCCATCGACTTCGCGGAGGAGGACATCCAGGCCCGTCAGCTGCGCGAGCAGCAGGTGGAGGCCGAGCGCGTCCTCTCCGAGGCCGACCGGCAGCTGCGTGAGAACGCCGCCCTGCTCCAGCCCGGCGAGCCGGAGGCCATCCAGGCCGCCATGGCGCGCGTGCGCGAGGCCGCCGGGGGCAGGGACTACCTGGCCGTGAAGGAGGCCCTGCACGCGCTGGATGAGGCGTCCCGAGGCTTCATCGAACGGGTCATGAACCGCGCCATCACCCAGGTGGTGTCTGGCCATTCCGTGGAGGAGTACTGAGCCGTGCCCAAGGTCACCTTCAAGAGCCCCCTGGCCGAGGTCGCCGTGGACGTTCCCGCGGGCACCACGCTGCTGGACGCCGCGGAGAAGGGCGAGGCCCAGGTGGGCCACAGCTGCGGCGGCGTCTGCGGGTGCTCCACCTGCCACGTCTGGGTCCGCAAGGGCCTGGACTCGCTGAGCGAGCAGCGGGACGACGAGATGGACCGCCTGGACATGGGCTTCGACGTCCGGCCGTACTCCCGCCTGTCGTGCCAGACGGAGGTCGGCGGCGAGGACGTCACGGTGGAGATCACCGAGGAGTCCCTCGTCGCCTTCATGGATGAGAACCCGGCGGTCCGCCGGAAGCTCGAGGCGGAGGGGCGCTGGCCCCTGAAGAAGTAGCCTGAAAAAGGATGCTTGACCGGGCGGGGGAGGTTCTTTATACGTCTCGCCCATCGCAGCGCCGCAAGGCGCCGCGAGCCACCTGCCCAGGTGGTGGAATTGGTAGACACACTAGATTCAGGGTCTAGCGCCTGCAAGGGCATGGAGGTTCGAGTCCTCTCCTGGGCATGAAGTCAACGAAGGGCCCCGACCACAAGTCGGGGCCCTTTTTGTTTTCCCGCCCTGCTCTCTCCTTCACGCGGGCTCAGGGCGGCGCGGGCTCCACGGCTTCGTGCGCCACGTGGTGCGCGGCGGCGTTGGCCAGCCGGCCTCCCTTGCGCAGGTCGCGGATCCGCAGCTTGGAGCGATGCACGCACCAGGCCCCCAGCGCCACCTGACTGATGACCGTGCCCAGGTGGGTGAGCGTGGCGAAGGCCGCCGCCTCCTCCGGAGGGGAGCCCAGCGCGCGCGCGGCCCAGCTGGTGACGAAGTAGTAGATGCCCATGCCCGCCGGGACGCCCGGCAGGGACTGCCCCAGGGAGATGGCGCCCAGCACGACGGCGCCCGCGAAGAGGCCTCCGGGGATGTGGACGCCGCGCAGCGCCAGGCCGTACGCCAGCGCGGAGGCGAACACCGGGAAGACGGAGAAGAAGAACACCTTCGCCATGCCCTTGAAGGACCGGGCGGTGCCCAGGCCCTCGCCCACGTGGTTCAGGAAGCTGTCCACGCGGGGCATGGTGTGGCGCCGGTGAAGCCAGCGGCCGAGCGGCGCCGCCCAGTGGGCCAGGAGCACCACCAGGGCCACCAGGCCGATGCACAGCGACAGCGCCACGTGCAGCTCCGTGCGGAAGTGGGCCATGGTGTCGCCGAAGGGGCCCAGGAAGGACAGGGCCACCAGCAGCATCAGGCAGGCGAACTCCATCAGCTTGCACACGCCCACGGAGCCCAGGCTCCGGATGAAGGGGAGGTGGTGGGTGCGCGAGAGCAGGAAGGAGCGCGTCACCTCGCCCAGCTTCCCCGGCAGCGCGTTGTGCACGAACACGCCGATGCCCACCAGTTGGAAGCGGTCCTTGAACGGGATGGGCTTGCGCAGCGTGGCCTGCCACTGCACCGCCCGCAACGGCACGAGCGACGCCTGCAGCAGCATGAACGGGATCAACCACACCAGGTGGCCCGGCAGGTCGTGGACGAACTTGTCCAACGGGAAGCGCGGAATCAGCAGGTCGCCGGGCCCGCGCAGGTTCCACTTGAAGAAGGCGGTGGACAGCAGCAGCAGGGACAGGGCGAGCCCGACGAGGCCCCCCAGCACCTTGAGCCACGTGCGTCCGCTGGCGTTGGGAAGCCGCATGGTCCTCCCCTTCCCCGGTTTCAATGCAGGATCCGCAGCGGGCCGGTGTCCAGGTAGGCCTCCGCCAGGCGCTCGTGCAGCCGCGCGCAGTGGCTCAGGCCGGACAGGTCCACCGGGCCGCTCGCGGGCCACAGCACCAGGCTGTCGGACTCCACGCGCGTGAGGCCGCCGTGCGAGCCGAACTCCCACGCGAAGCCCACCGTGCCGCCCCGCTGGATGGCCTCGCCGAAGAGGACCAGGTCCCCCGCGGTGTCCATGCGCGGCAGCCCGTGGAGGAACTCCGCCACGGCGTGCCGGCTGTACTCGCTGGAGAGCGGCGCGCGGTCCAGGTCCGCCGGGCCGTAGACGCCCCCGCCCATCACCACCACCGCCTCCGCGCCCCGGCGCATCGCCACCATGCCGATGTCCGGGTTGCTCGCGGCCCGCGCCAGCACCTCCGGGTGACGCGCCAACAGCTCGCGCGCCTCCATCGGCGTGGGACGGCCGCTCAGGTAGATGTGCGCGAAGTTGCCGGCCTCCACCACCACCGGGGTGAAGGGCTCGTGCGCGCCGGTGTCCGGCGCCGGCGGAGCGCGGCCGTCGAGCAGGCCCCGGAGCACGTCGTCCTGCAGCGGGGGCACCTCGCCCTCGAAGAGCACGGCCTCCAGGCGGCGGCCCTGGCGCTGCTCCAGGGGCAGGCTGTCCACGTGGCCGTGGTCCGACAGGAGGATGACGTCGTAGGGCACCGGCGCGGCGCGGGCCACGGCGTAGAGCCCCGCGAGCGACGCGTCGACCCGGTAGAGCTCCTCCATGGCCAGCTTCGAGCGCGGGCCCCGGCGATGGGCCACCTCATCGTAGTTGCCGTAGACCAGGTAGATGAGCGGCACGCCGCGCACCATGTCCACCAGGGACTTGGTGTACGCGAAGCTCCAGCCCAACCGCTGGAGGAGGATGCGGCTCAACAGGAACCCGTGCTCATGGCGCCAGTCCTTGAGGGCGTCCGCCCACTGGCGCACCTCCCGCACGGCCTGCCAGGACTCCATGCCGAAGGAACGCACGAAGTCCCAGGCGCTGCGCGTGCGCGCCGCCCCCAGGCCCTGGATCTCGTACGCGAACGAGCGCGCCATGAGCTTGAAGCTCGACAGCGTGCTCATGCACATGCGGTTCATGGCGCCCGCGTGGAAGAGCGAGAAGTACGTGTGGCCGCCCTGGTCCAGGAGGCTCGTGCGGCCGTGGCCTCGCAGGCGCGCGTCGATGGCCATCGCGTCCGCGGGCGCGTTCATCTGCACCTTGCGGCCGAGCGTCCGGTCGTACCAGCTGTAGCCCGGCAGGTTCGGGTGACGCAGCCCGTAGAGCAGCCCCGCCTGGAAGAACGGCGTGGACGTGGGCGCGCCCCAGAAGGCGTTATCCAGGTGATACGCGCCAGAGCGGATGAGCCGTGAAACAAAGGGCATCCGCCCGTTCATGATGGCTTCGTCCAGCAGCGCCTTCGGCACCCCGTCCAGATGGACGAGCAGAGCGTTCCGGGGCCGACGTGCCGCCACCGGTGGAACTTTCGTTCCAATCCTCCGGACGAGGGTATTCGCCCAGTTTCGTGAATTCTCGCTGACGAGCTCGTTGAGACTTTCTCGCACGTTGACGGCTCCCCCATCCCCCAATGCAAAATGGGCATTCAGGGGGACAGGAGCTTCCGGGGCCGTGCTGCTCTCTTGGAGAGCAGGCGGGCGGAAAGGGCGTCCTGTCCCGGGCTGGAATCGATCCGCCCCCCAGGGGCTTCACGGGGTTTCGATGCTGGCTCCAGTCGTCTTTCTCTTCTTCATGCTGATGTCACTGAGCGCCGTGGCCGCCGGCCGCACGGCGCCCGGGCTGGTGCCGGTGAAGCAGACGCCGACGATGGATGGCATCGCGCTGCCTCTGTTGTCGTTCAGCTCGGACCAGGGCTTCGGCTACGGCGCCGTGGGAGGCATGTACCTCTACGGGGATGGCAAGAAGCTTCCTTATGCGCACGCGTTATCCGCGCAAGTGTTCTTCAGCTCGCGCGGCGCCATGAATCATTACCTCCGCTATGACGGCCCGCAGCTGCTGGGGCCCCTGCGGCTGGAAGGACGGCTGGAGTACCGCCAGGAGAAGAGCAGCCCCTTCTTCGGCGCGGGCAACCTGTCCGCCCCGGAGTTCCGGGGCAACGTGGATGACGAGAAGTACAACTACGACAAGGGCTCGCCGGGCCTCTGGGTGCGTCTGCGCGGGCGGCCCTTCGGTGAGGGGCACCCGTTCCAGTCGTACGTGGGCTACGGCTGGCGCTACACGCGCGTGTCACCCTACGCGACGTCCATCCTGGCGCAGGAGAAGCCCATCGGCATCGAGGGCGGGCCCAGCGGGCAGCTGCTCGCCGGCGCGCTCTGGGACACGCGCGACGACGAGTCCGACCCGACGTCCGGCGGCGTGGAGGAGGTGGCGCTGCGCGTGTCGGGCCTGGCCACCTTCAGCCGCTACCAGTACGCGGGCGTGACGCTGAGCGAGCGCCGCTACATCCGCCTCACGCCACGGCTCGTCTTCGCGCAGCGGCTCACGCTGGACATGCTCTTTGGCGAGGTGCCGTTCTTCGAGTGGATGACCACGGGCGGCGTCAACGTGTCCGAGGGCATTGGCGGCATGAGCAGCGTGCGCGGCATCGAGCGCAACCGCTTCGCCGGCAACGTGAAGGCGTTCAGCAACTCCGAGCTGCGCTTCCAGGCGGCGCGGATGTCCGTCTTCGGGCAGCCGCTGGCGCTGGGCGCGGTGGTGTTCCTGGACCTGGGCCGCGTGTGGCATCCGGGGGTGACGGACGGCAAGTGGCATGAGTGGCACCCGGGCATCGGCGGCGGCCTGCGCTTCTCGCGCCGCGCGGCCGTGGTGCGCATGGACTACGCGCGCTCCACCGAGACGGGCCGTCAGCGCTTCTACATCACGTTCGGTCACATGTTCTAACGGCGGGCCCGGGCGCGCGCCGCACTGTTTTCACGTGAGCGCGTCCACCCAGCCGCGAAGCCGCGCGTCGGCCTGCGCCTCGCCGCGCACGCCCTGCTCCACGTCGAGCGTCAGCGTGAGGAAGCCGCGCGACTCCAGGCCCTGGCGCAGGGCCTCGCGAGCCTCCGCGTCCGGGGCGAAGAGGATGCAGCCGTCGCCGCCGCCCGCGCCGGAGAGCTTGCCCGCGCACTGGTACGACGTGGCGATGGCCAGCACGCGGCGCATGCCTTCGGTCTCCAGCGGGCCCAGCTCCAACAGCAGCGCGTGCTGGGCCCTCACGGCCTCGGAGAAGGCGCGGAAGTCGCCGCCGCCCAGGCCGTCTTCAATCGCGTGGCCCAGCGCGTCCGAGCGCGCCACGAAGGCCTTGCGGCCGGAGTCCTCCAGGCGCGCTTCCACCTGGCCGATGAGGAGCCTGGTGGAGGCGCTCTCGCCGGTGAAGGCGTAGAGCATGGACACGCGGGGCGCGGGCATGCGCCAGAGGTCCACCGGCGGGGACTCCGCGAGCGCGGCGTTGAAGCGGCCGGTGTTGGCGGCGTCCGCGAGCGCAGTGACGTCGTAGCGCCGGTAGCGCACGGTGCCGCCCGCGAAGCTCGTCGCCACGTCGCCGCCGCTGCCCTTGCCGCCCTGCCCCAGCGTGTGCGCGGTGAGCGCGAGCTTGAGGACGTCGAACCTCTCCTCCAGCACGAAGCGCGCGGCCTCCGCGGCGAGCACCGTCGCGGAGGCGCTGCCGCCGATGCCCAGCTTGTGGCCGCCCGGGCCCAGCGCGCCCGGCGCCACCGCGAGGTCGAAGCCCACGCTCGCGCGGCCGTGCGCGCGCAGGGCCTCATCCAGCGTGCGCGCGACGAAGGAGAACCCGGCGGGCACGTCGCGGTCCCACCTCACGCCCCGGGGCGTGGTGAGCCCCTGGAGCGTCCCCTCCTCCAGGCAGATGTGCACGCGCGAGTCCTGGCGCCTGCGCACATAGGCGGCCGTGCGCGGCGCCACGGCGGCGAGGCGGGACACGCCGCCCCACAGCACGGCGTACTCGCCGGAGAGGAACAGCTTGCCCGGGGCGGAGAGCGCTCGGTCCATCGATGCGTTACCTCGTGCACGCGCGGCGCGCCGTGCTGCGGCCGGACGCATGCGTTGGAGTCATTCCGCCAGGCGGAGCGAGCGGCGCATCCGCTGGAGCCTCGTGCCCGCTCCAGCGAAACGCGCAGTTCGTCAGAACAGGTGCTCGGTGAGCAGCGCCGCGTCACCGCCGGGCACGCAGCGCACCACGTCCACGGCGCCGCAGGCGCGGGCCAGCGCCTCCGCCGCGACTTCATGGGCCGCGTCCGTGAGCAGCACCGGGTTCGGCCCCGCGTCGAGCGTGAACCACACCGGCACGCCCTTCTTGCGCTGCTCCTTCAGGTGCTGGATGAGCCCCAGCGTCGCCGGGCTCAGGTAGGAGAGCGGTGGCTCCGCCGAGAGCGTCGTGCAGTGCATGCGCCACGCGTTGCGCTCGCACAGCTCGCCCAGCGCCTCCAGGTCCTTCTTCGCGATGAGCTCCCGGGCGCGGGGCACTTCGGCTTCCGCGTCCTTCACCCAGGCCGGGTAGTACGGGCTCGTCTCCACCGTGTTCTTCATCCCGTCCCGCGACTTCACCTCCTTCTCGCCGCGGTCGAGGATGGCCACCACCATGCGCAGGTCCGCCCAGTGCCCCGCGTCGAAGCGCTGCACGGCGTAGCTGTCCTCGCCGTCCGCGCGCTCGCCGCGCATCCACTCGCAGAAGCCGCCCTGCACGCTGCGGCACGCGGAGCCGCTGCCCCGCCGCGCCAGGATGCTGGACGCCCGCGTGTCCTGCGGCAGCCCCGCCGCCGCGCGCCCCGCCACCGCCAGCGCCGCGAAGCCCGCCGCGCTGCTCGCGAGGCCCGCCGCCATGGGGAAGTCCCCGCGCGACACCACCCTCGCGGGCCCCAGGTCGCGCCCCGCCTGCACCCGCACCGCGTCCAGCAGGCGCAGCACGCGGTCTCGCTCGCTGCCCTTGGCCACGTGGCCGTGCAGCTCCACCGCGTCCGCGGACGCGCCGAACTCCACCGTCGTCGTCACGTGGATGGGCGCCAGCGTCAGCGACAGGCTGGACTGGTGCGGGAGGATGAGCGCCTCGTCGCGCTTTCCCCAGTACTTCACGAGCGCGATGTTGGGATGCGCCCGGACCGTTGCCTTCATGGAATGCCTCCCTGGGCCCGCGGCCCCGCGAGCTGGCTCGCGAAGCAGCGCACGCCGTCGCGCGTCAGCCGCGCGACCACGGGCTCCGGTTCGGGGAAGAGGCCGATGACCGCGCCACCGTCACCTCCCGCCCCGGTGAATTTGGCCCCCAGCGCGCCCAGCGAGCGCAGCCGGAACACCATGTCCTCCAGCGCTGGCGACGACAGCCCCAGCGCGTTCAACAGGCCCTGGTTGACGTTCATCGCGTCCCCCAGACCCTCCACGTCACCCGCCTCCACCGCCTTCGCCGCCTCGGCGACGAGCCTGCCCACCTGACCGAAGAGCCGCTTGTAGCGCTCCGGCCACCGCGCCTGCCGCTCGCGCAGCGCCCCCACCGTCAGCTTCGTGGGACTGCGCGCCCCCGCCAGCGCCACCACCACCGACACCGGCCTGGGGCTCTTCAGCTCACGCGCCCGTCCGGTGACACCCGCCGGCGCCTGCACCCGCCGGTAGAGGATGAGCTTCTCCTCCGCGCTGGTGGTGTGGTCCACGCCGGACGGCGTGCCGTGGAACTCCTGCTCCATCTCCCACGCCAGCCGCGCCGTCGCCTTCGCCGTGGGCGCCTGCCCCGCCGCCTGCAAGAGCACGCGCGACGTGGCCACCGCCAGCGCCGCGGAGCTGCCCAGCCCCGCGGACAGCGGCAGCTGCGGCTCCAGCGTCACCTTCACCTTCGGCTCGCCCACAAGCCGCGCCGCCCGCGCGAACGCCTTGCGCATCAGCCGCTTCTGCGCCGCGTCCGCGGTCACCGGCACGTCCAGCACGCACGAGCGCGAAGGCATGCCGCGCGCCACCACGCCGATGCTCAGGGGGCCGGCGATGGCGGGGTAGCCGTACACCACGCTGTGCTCGCCCAGCAGGATGACCTTGCCGGCACCGAAGGCGACCAGGGGATTCTTTGCGGAAGTCATGGCACCTGGCACGCGGAAGGGGGGCGGACGCTTCATTCCGCGCGCCGCCCGGTCCCGTCAAGCGCCCCCTCGGGTCGGGGGCGCTTCCGGGTCAGCCGTTGGTGAGGGTGGCGATGGCGGGCGTCTCCGGCGGCAGGCTCGCGAGGATCTCCCGCGCCTTCTCCACCTTCACGTGTCCGGCCTTCACCAGCAGGTTGGCCACCTTCTCCACGTCCCCGCCGCGCGCGCCCGCCGTCACCGCGACGCTGCGCGCGTGCATGGCCATGTGGCCCTTCTGGATGCCCACGGAGCCCAGGGCCCGCAGCGCGGCGAAGTTCTGCGCCAGGCCCACCGCGGCGAACACCATGGACAGCTCGCGCACGCTGGTGGCGCGCATCAGCTTGAGCGCCACCTGCGCGCCCGGGTGGATCTTGATGGGCCCCCCCACCAGGCCCAGCGCCAGCGGCAGCTCGATGCGGCCCACCAGGTGCCCTTCCTCCAGGTACCAGGTGGACAGCGGGCGGTACTGCCCCTTGCGGCACGCGAACGCGTGCGCGCCCGCCTCGATGGAGCGCCAGTCCTGCCCCGTGGCGATGGCCACCGCGTCGATGCCGTTCATCACGCCCTTGTTGTGCGTGGCGGCGCGGTACGGGTCCGCTTCGGCGAAGCGGCTCGCCTGGGCGATGCCCTCGGCGATCACCTCGCCCGGCAGGCCGAAGTCCGCCAGCAGCGGCAGCGGGATGCGGCACGTGGCGCGCGCGAGCCGCTTGTCCGCCAGGTTCGACAGGATGCGCAGGTACACCCGGCCGCCCGTCAGCTGCTCGATCAGCGGCGCCACGCCCTCCGCCATGGTGTTGATGAGGTTCGCCCCCATCGCCTCCTGCGCGTCGATGAGGAGGTGGACGATGAGCAGCGGCTCGCCGCGCGGCCCCTCCGGCGCGGGCAGGAGGCGCACCTCCACGTCCTTCGCGCCACCGCCGCGGGCCACCATGGCCGGGTGGAAGCTGTTGGCCAGGGCGACGATCTGATCCTTCGCCTCCAGGATCTTCTCGGACGCGAGGCCGGGGTCGCCGTAGTTGGAGACCTGCACCTGGCCGATCATCATCGACTCGTCGGCCTCCGCGGTGAAGCCGCCCGCCTCGCGGACGATCTTGGACGCGAACGACACCGCCGCGACGACGGAGGGCTCCTCCACGGCCATGGGGACCAGGTAGTCGCGCCCGTTGACGTTGAGGTTGAGGCCCAGGCCCAGCGGCAGGGAGAACGTGCCCACCGCGTTCTCGATCATCTGGTTGGCGATGGACAGGTCCAGGCCGCTCTCTCCGCGCAGCTGCTCCAGTTCCGCCTCGGTCAGGCGGAACATCTGGCCGATGCGCGCCAGGCGCTCTTCCAGGGGCAGCTTGTGGAATCCGGCGAGCCGGGACGTCACGGTGTCAGACATGTTCTTCCTTCCCAACCTGGGATCCACCCTGCATCACAACGCCGCCAACCAATCCTTCAACGCTCCGGTCACCACGCGGGGCCGCTGGCGCAATTGCGTGACGGTACGGCTTCCCGTCAGCACCAGCGCTTGCTTCAGCCCGGTGAGGATGACCTTCAACGCCTCCTCGGCGGCCGGCAATCCCCCCTGCTGCTGGGCCCGGAACAGCGGCAGCGCCATGCCCGCCAGGTCCGCGCCCAGCGCGAGCACCTTCGCGGACTCCAGCCCACCGCGCACCCCGCCGCTGGCGACGAGCCGCGCCTCCGGCCCCACCGCCTTGCGCACGCTGGCGATGGCCGCCGCGGTGGGGATGCCCCAGCCGCTGAACTCCGCGCCCACCTGGGCCTGCGAGCCCACCGCGCGAAGCTGCTCCACCCGCACCCACGACGTGCCGCCCAGCCCGGAGACGTCCACGTTGGACACGCCCAGCTCCACCAGGCGCCGCGCCACGTCCGGGCCGATGCCGCACCCGGTCTCCTTCACCAGCAGCCGGTCGCCCAGCGCGCGCGCCAGCTCCTCCACCACACGGTAGCCGCCCCGGAAGTCGCGGTCGCCCTCCGGCTGCGTCAGCTCCTGGCCGGCGTTGAGGTGCAGCGCCATGCCGTCCGCGCCAATGGCGTCCATCAGCCGCCGCACGCCGTCCACGCCCAGGCCAATGGCCTGGTACAGCCCGATGTTGCCCAACAGCGCCACCGTGGGCGCCACGTCGCGCACCGCGTACGACGCCGCGCGCGAGGGGTGCTCCGCCATCGCGCGCTGGCTGCCCACGCCGAAGGCCAGGCCGTGCCGCTCCGCGAGCAGCGCCAGGTCCCGGTTCACCGCGCCCGCGCGCTCCGTGCCGCCCGTCATCCCGGTGACGAGCAGCGGCGCCTGGAGCCGCTTGCCCAGGAACGGCGTGCTCAGGTCCACGTCCTCCACCGCCATCTCCGGCATGGCGCAGTGGATGAGGTGCACGCACTCCAGCAGCGTGGAGTTCTGCGCCGGTTCCACGTCTCCGGTCGCGCACAAATCGAGGTGGGCATCCTTCCGCCTGGCTGTCGTCTCGTCGCCCATGTCGCTGAAAGCCACCCGCGCTGTCGCTGCAAAAAACGTGTAAGCCTGGAAGGTCCCTGGGTTCCTAGCAAGCGCCAGGGCCGAGGTGCAAGCCAAAGGGCCCCAGCGGTCGCCCCCGAGGCGTGGATGGACGCGGTGGCTTCTGGACGGTATGAGCCTGCGCGTGAGCACGCCGGACAACAGGGTCGTCGTCTTCCTGCACAGTGGCGAATACGACCGGGTGCACCAGGGGCTCTCCATCGCGGCCGCGGCGACGGCCGCCGGACGGCGCGCGGAGGTGTACCTGTTCTGGTGGGCGCTGGAACGCTTCCTGACGGACAGGCTGGACGAGCCGGACTTCACCGGCCGCGAGGACGTGGCGGACCGCTTCGAGGCGCGTGGCATGCCCACCGTGCGCATGCTGCTGGAGCACGTGCGCGACTCCGGGTTGGGCACGGTGGCGGGCTGCACGGGCTCGCTCGGTGCCCTGGGGAGCGAGTCGAAGGCGGGCGACAGTGGCATTGACGTCTGGCTCGGTTGGAGCGCCATCCTCCAGCGTACGGCGGGCGTGACGGATCGTTTCTACCTTTGAGCGGATTACGTTTGAGACGACCGGCGGCCGGGGCCATGGGCCTCCGGGGCAGGCTGGCCCCGTCACGTTGACGCTCCTTCGCGCCTGCTTACGTTTCGTGTGGCCCCCTTGACGGGGCGAAAGGCACGGAAAGAGGACCATGGCGCAGCGTGACCCCCACATGACATCCCGAGGACCGGCGGCACCGGCGCTCAAGGGCGGCGGGTGGCACCGGCTGGGCAATGCCTTGAAGACGACCGTGCTGCTGGCGGGCTTGACGGCGCTGGTGCTCGTCATCGGTCAGCGGCTGGGCGGCGCGCAGGGCCTGGTGATGGCGGGCTTCTTCGCGGTGGTGATGAACTTCGGCTCGTACTGGTTCAGCGACCGCATCGCGCTGGCCATCCACGGCGCGCAGCCGCTGTCCTATGAGCAGGCGCCGTGGCTGCATGAGATGGTGGCGCGGCTGGCCGCGCGCGCGGGCATGCCGAAGCCGAAGGTGTACCTGCTGCCCACGGCGCAGCCGAACGCGTTCGCCACGGGCCGCAACCCGAGCCACGCGGCGGTCGCGGTGACGGCGGGCATCATGGACATCCTGGACCGGCGCGAGCTGGAGGGCGTGCTGGCGCACGAGCTTGGCCACGTGCGCAACCGGGACACGCTCATCGGCACGGTGGCGGCGACGCTCGCGGGCATCATCAGCTACGCGGCGCAGATGCTCTTCTGGTTCGGCGGCAGCATGCTCAGCCGCGGCGACGACCGTGAGGACGGCCTGGCCGGGGCGCTGTCCAACCTGGGCCTGCTGCTGGTGGCGCCCATCGCGGCCACGCTGCTGCAGCTGGCGGTGAGCCGCTCGCGCGAGTACGGCGCCGACGCCACGGGCGCGGAGCTGTGCGGAGACCCGGACGCGCTGGCGAGCGCGCTCCTGAAGATGGAGCGCGGCGCGGAGGCCATCCCGTATGATCGCGCGCCCGCGACGTCGCACCTGTTCATCGTCAACCCGCTGCACCACGGCGGGGTGATGTCGCTGTTCTCCACGCACCCGCCCATCCCGGAGCGCGTGCGCCGCCTGCGCGAGATGAGCGCGCGGATGGGCCAGGGGACGCGCGGCCGCGGCGGCTGGGAGTACGCATACTAGCGGCCGGCAGGAAGCGGAGCATCCGGCAAGGGGCCAAAGGCCTCCACCGGGTGCTCCAGCATCTCCCGCAGCGTGCTGGCGATGACGCCCGCGTGGTAGCCGTCCAGGAAGCGGTGGTCGAAGGACGCGTTGATGTTCATCACGTGGCCGGGCACCACCCTCCCCTCCTCCACCACCGCCACCTCCCGCACCCCCCCGGGCGCGAGGAAGATGGGCACGCGCGTGAAGGGCGCGAGCGGCAGGTACGCCGTGTCCAGCCCCAGCTCGCCCACGTCCACCACCACCGCCGAGCCGAATGGATCCCTCGGCAGGCCCAGCCATGAAGGGTTGAGGTTCAGCGTGTACGTGAGGAACGACACGAGCCCGGTGAAGCGGTGCAGGAGCAGGTGCGGCACGCGCTCCAGGAGGCGCCGGCCGTGCTCCACCCGCGGGTCCCTGCCTTCGCGCACGAGCGCCGCGGCGGACTCCACCTCCAGCGCCAGAGCGCGCACGGACTTTTGATCCACGTCCTCGATGCGCACGGGCGTGAGGCCCTGTCGGTCCGCTCCGGGGAGCACCGCGCACACGGTGATGCGCTTTCGCAGGTAGATGCGCTGGTAGCGCAGGAGCGCGTTGGCGTCCGGGCAGCGGCGCAGCGCTTCGCCCACCGCCTTGAGGACCAGGTGCGTCGCGCTGAGCCGCACGCCGGTGCGCTGATGGAAGGCGTCCAGGTATGCGAGCGCCGCATCCATGCGCACCGTCAGCGTGCCGTAGACCGTGGGGTCATACGCGGTCGCCCAACTGCCGATGGCGAGCTTGCGGAAGCTCGACACGTCCCGCTTCGGCTTCAACTCCAGGTGCGCCATGGGGCCCCAGCGTGCCCCAGGACCGCGCCTCCAGGGGAGCCGGAAGACGGATGGACTCCCGGCCCGAGCCAGCGCCGCGGGCGGGGCCCGCCGGGTTGCCTGCCAGTGAAGCCTTGACGCGCCATGTCCGGGAGTTAGGCTGCCCCGCTTTTTGCATCCTTCTGTGGAGGTCGTTCCCTTGCTGGTTGCACTCATCCTCGTATCGGTCGGGTTCGCCGTGACGCTCGGCCTGCTGCTCTTCGGAGACAAGAGCGGCGCTGGTGCCAACGCGGGCCGTCCCTCGCTCTCTTCTTCCTCCTCCGCGCCGTCGTTCCGTGGCGAGCTGGAATCGGAGAGCAAGGCGCGCGCGAAGGCGGAATCGGAGGTCCAGCGCAAGCAGAAGGAGCTGGACGAGCAGCGCACGCAGCTCCAGGAGGTCAAGGAGCAGCTGAAGCAGGCCAAGCGCAAGCTCTTCGAGCAGAAGGAAGGCGAGAAGGGCTCGAACGACCTGCTGAAGGCCCGCGCCGAGGTGGAGCGCAACGCCAGCATCCAGCTGGAGCAGACTCGCGCGGAGCTGGCGCAGGCCCTGACGGAGAACGCCCGCCTGCGCGCCGAGACCGAGTCGCGCGGCGCGCCCCGCCGCCGTGAGGCTCCGGTCACCGCCCCGGCCGCCGTCCCCACGCCCGTGGCCGCTCCGGCGGCCCCCGCCCCGTCGGAGCAGATCGCCGCGCCCGCGAGCGAGCCCGTGGTGAACGCGGCGGTGTCCGTGACGCCCGCGCCGGTGGCCCCGGCCGAGCCCGTGCGCCGCTACCGCGAGCTGAACGACGCGGACCGCGAGAAGATGAACCGGCTGGAGCAGGCGGCCAACAAGGACCGCGCCCGCGCCGCGGAGCTGGAGAAGGAAGTCCGCCGGCTGAAGGGCCGCGCCGACACGCAGGCGCGCATCCTGTCCGTGACGAAGTCCGAGGCCGACCTGGGCAAGGACAAGTACAAGGCGCTGGAGAAGCGCCTCAACCGCACGCTCCTGGAGCGCGACCTGCTTCGCCGGGCCATCAAGGACCTGGAGAAGAAGACGGGCATGCTCGCGGACCGCACGGAGCTGACGCCGGACGAGGTCGCCGCCAGCGATCAGCGCAGCGACGAGCAGGCCCGCGCTCGCGCCGAAGCGGAGGCCCGCGCCGCCGCCGCCGCGACGCCCACGGAGGCCCCGGCCGCCACGGAGCCCGCGTCCAGCGACAGCGAGGCGAAGCCCTCCGACGCCCCGCCGTCCAACGCCTGAGCCGCATCCCGGCTTGAAGCCTGAAGGCCCCGCGGTCCCCCTCGCCGGGACGCGGGGCCTTGGTGTTTCTGGAGGCCCGCCGTCGTCAGTCGCGCGGCGGCGGCATCACGACCAGGGCCTCCGTGTTGGCGCGGATCTCCCCGGTGCTGTCGTCCACGCCGCCCACCACGAGCACGGAGCCATCCGGCAGCGCGGAGCACGTGTGCCACACGCGCGGCTGCGGAATCAGCGGCAGGCCCAGCACGGTGGGCTGCGCGCCCGCGTGCGGGGTGATCAGCTCCGCCCAGGGCACCGCGGTCGTCGTGCCGGGGTTCGTGCCCCGCCCGCCCATGACCACCACGCGGCCATCCGGCAGCGTCACCGCGCACGGGTTGCTCCGGGGCATCAACGCCGGGCCGTCGCGCACGGTCATTTCGTTCTCCAGCACCTCGGAGACGCCCACCGGGCGCGCGCCCTGGGTGGGATCCACACCGTCGAAGCCGCCCACCAGCAACGGGCGGGGGGACTCGTCCGGCCGTCCCAGCACCGCCACGGCCGCGCCCACGCGGGGCACTCGCAGCCGGGGCGGAACGTTCGCCAGACGCTCGAGGTCCATCCCGTTGAAGCCGAGGGACAGGACCTCCGGAACAGGCCCTGTTGTGTCCGCGCCCCCAGCGATGAAGAGCGTCTTCCCATCCTCCATGGCCACCAGCGTCGCGTCGACGCGGCGCACCTCGCCGACCCCGTCCACGAAGCGACCGGAGGCACTGTCGAAGGCATCCGCCGTGAACACCCCGCGTCCATCCGCCGCGCGTCCGCCCACCAGCAGCACGTGTCCCGCCGCGTCCACCGCTGCCGCGTGCTGGTAGCGCGCGACCTTCGGCGTGAGCTCCGTGACCGCGCCCGACCCCGGGTCCACGAGACGCGCCGTGGGCTGCAACGTCACGGGAGCGAAGGACTCCGCGCCACCCGCGAGGAACACGCGGCCCTCCGGCAGGAGCGACGCCGTGTGGAACGCCCGCGCGCCCACGTCCGGTCCGGGGCTGAACGTGCCGTCCGCCGGGTTGAACAGCTCCGAGGTCCTCGACACGGGGCGCGCCCCGTTCGCCTCGGGCCGGTAGCCTCCGGTGAACAGCACGCGTCCATCCGGCAGCGTCGTGGCCGTGTGCGCCGCGCGCGCTTCGGCCGGCAGCGAGCAGGTCCCCGGCGCGGACGCCAGGTTCACCGGCACGGACTCCCCCAGCCGCCGCAGGAACACCCGCACCGTGGGCGCCTGCCCTTCCGTCACCTCGAACGGCGCGGTGCGGCCCAGCGCCACCAGCCGTCCGCCCGAATCCGGCGCGCCCACGTAGGCCCGCACCTCCAGTACCCGCGCGCCGCCCTGCGGCACGGCCGGCACGTCCGCTTCCGTCCAGGCCACCGTCGACACCCGTTCGCGCGGCGTGTCGAGTCCCGGCCCCGTCACGCGGAAGCGCAGGTGCGTCACCCCGGCCAGGGGCTGCGTGCCGGCGCAGGAGGCGGTGATGAGGTCCACGGAGGGGCGGACCTCCTTCTCCCCGCAGGCGGGGGTGAGGGCCACGAGGCCAGCGAGGAGCGTGGAGCGGACGAAGCGCGGAGCCATGCGGCGGACGCTACCAGCCCCCCTCCCCGGAGGGGTGGAGTCCAGACGGCCGGAAGCAGGCGGGGCGGCGGGGATTGCGCTGTAATGCGCCCGCCCCAGGACGTATGTCCTGTCCCCTCCTCCATGAAGCTCTCGCTCGCCACCCGCATCTTCCTGGGCTACGCGCTGGTGCTGCTGACGTTCGGGGCGGTGTCCCTGTTCAGCGTGGCGGAGCTGCACCGCAACCGGCTGGAGATCCGCCTGGTCAGCCAGGGCTACCTCCAGCTGTCCCAGGACGCCGCCGCGCTGGAGACCTTCCAGACCAGCCAGGAGAAGGACACCGAGCGCGTGCTGGAGCAGAACAGCGTGGAGACGCGCCGCGCCCTCATCCGGCTGGCGAGCCTGTACTACGCGCCCCAGATGGCCCAGCGCCTGGAGGCCGCCCGCGCCAAGGCCCGCGAGGTGCTCACCTTCGCCCCCGAGGGCGAGGTGCCCTTCGTGAACGAGCTGGACACGCGCTTCGCGGAGCTGGCCCGCAACTCCCAGGCCTACGGCCGCGCGGTGGAGGCCGTGTTCACCGCGCTCGCCTCGGAGTCGCCGGAGAGCCAGGAGGTGACGCGCGCCACCGCCGAGCTGCGCCAGCTGGAGAGCGCCATCGGCCGCGAGCTGCGCGTGCTGCGCGCCACGCTGACCAACCGCATCCGCGAGCGCGTGGACGGCGCCGAGGAGCGCGAGCGCCGGACGGGCCTCACCATCATCGCGCTGTCCATCATGGCCATTGGCGTGGGCGTGGGCGTCACCGCGTGGTCCTCCCGCACGCTGCGCCCGGTGCGCACCCTGATCGAAGGCGTGTCGCGCATCGGGAAGGGGGACTACTCCGCGCAGCTGGGCGTGCGCGGCGAGGACGAGGTCGCCCTGCTCGCGCGCGAGTTCGACCAGATGGCCCGCTCGCTCCAGGCGCGCGAGGCCCAGCTCAAATCCCAGGCGGAGGCGCTGATGCGCGCGGAGCAGCTGGCCGCGGTCGGTCGCATCTCCGCCCAAATCGTCCACGAGGTGCGCAACCCCCTGTCCTCCATCGGCCTCAACGTGGAGCTGCTCCAGGACGCGGTGGACAGCGCGCGCTTCGACTCGCAGGACACGGCCACGGAGGCGCGCGAGCTGCTCTTGGCCGTCACCCACGAGGTGGATCGCCTCACCGACGTCACCGAGCAGTACCTGCGCATGGCCCGCCCCGCCCGGCCGGACCTGGAGCCGGAGGACATCATCGCGGTGCTCGACGGAGTGCTCGACTTCACCCGCGAGGAGCTGGTGCGCGCGGGCGTGGAGGTGGTGCGCGACTTCGCGCCCGACACGCCCCGCGTGCTCGCGGACCAGGGCCAGCTGCGGCAGGTGTTCTTGAACCTGCTGCGCAACAGCCGCGAGGCCATGCCCGCCGGGGGCAGGCTCACCGTGGCCACCGCCCCGCGCGACGGCGACGTGGAGGTGACCGTGCGCGACACCGGCGACGGCATGACGGAGGAGGTCCGCCGCCACCTCTTCGAGCCCTTCTTCACCACCAAGGAGGGCGGCACGGGCCTGGGGCTCGCGGTGAGCCAGCAGATCCTCCAGGCCCACGGGGGCTCACTCTCCTGCCAGAGTATTCCCGGCCAGGGGACGACCTTCGTGTTAAGGCTTCCTCGCGCATGAGCTTTACACCGTACCGGGACGTGCTGCCCTCGGGGCTGCGCGTCGTCACCGTCGAAACGCCCCACCTGCACACCGCCCTCCTGGCCGTCTACGTGCGGACCGGCAGCCGCCACGAAACGGTGGAGAACAACGGCGTCAGCCACTTCCTGGAGCACCTCTTCTTCCGAGGAAGCGAGGCCTGGCCGGACACGGTGAAGATGAACGCGGCCGTGGAGGAGGCGGGCGGCAACCTCAACGGCGCCACCACCCGCGACCACGGCTACTACTACACCCCGCTGCACCCGGCGCACCTGGGCGTGGGCCTGGACGTCATCGGCGACATGCTCACCCGCCCCCGCCTCACCGACATGGAGGTGGAGCGGCAGATCATCCTGGAGGAGATGCTCGACGAGGTGGACGACAAGGGGCGCGACATCGACCTGGACAACCTGTCCAAGCGCCTGCTGTTCCCCGGCCACCCGCTGTCCCTGAAGATCGCCGGCACCCGCGAGTCCGTGAAGGCCCTCACCCACGCGCAGGTGCGGGAGCACTTCGCCCGGCACTACGTGGCCGGCAACCTGGTGGTGTCCGCCGCGGGCAGCGTGAAGCATTCTGAGGTGCTGGCCCTGGCCGAGCGCGCCTTCGCCCACCTCCCCAGGGGCGAGGCCACCACGGAGAGCGCGCCATCGCTGCTGGGTCCCGGGCCGCACTTCCACTTCGTCTCCCATGACGAGTCGCAGACCGAGTTCAAGCTCACCTTCCGCGCCGTGCCGGAGCAGCACGAGGACTTCCCCGCGCTCCAGATTCTGCGGCGCCTGCTGGACGACGGGCTGTCGTCGCGGCTGCCCTTCGAGATCGTGGAGAAGCGCGGCCTGGCGTACTCGGTGCAGGCGGGCCTGGACACGTACCACGACCTGAGCCTCTTCGAGATCGAAGCGGCCAGCGCGCCGGAGAAGGCGTCGCTGGTGGTGGCGGAGGCGCTGCGCGTGCTCGCGGAGCTCTGCGACAAGGACGCGAGCGAAGAGGAGCTGAACCGCGCCAAGCGCCGCCACCGCATGCTGCTGGAGTTCTCCCAGGACTCGCCGGGGGAGCTGGCCGGGTGGTTTGGCGGCGTGGAGCTGTTCCGCCGCCCGGAGACGTTCGGCCACCGCGCGGATCAGGTGGACCGGCAGACGGCCGCGCAGGTGCGCGAGGTGGCCCGGCGCTACTTCACCCGGGAGAACCTGCTCGTGGTGGCGGTGGGTCAGCGCAAGGGGCACAAGGCGCTGGAGAAGGTGGTCGCGGAGGCGGCGGGCCTGCCCTCCTCCGCGCCCGTCCTCAGCGCCGCCCGCGGATGATGATGGGCCCCGTCGGGGCCTTCTTCTTCTTGGGCGTCGCCTTGTCGATGGCCTTCTGGATGCGCAGGTACTCGGGGTTCTGGGGCTCGCGCTTCAGGGCCTCCTCGATGAGCTTCCGGCCTCGCGGCAGCTGGGTCTCGAACTGGGCGTAGAGGCCCGCGAGCGCGGCCTTCTCCTCCACGGTGGCCTCGTTCAGGCGGGTCAGCTGCTCCAGGACCTCCTGGGCCTCCGGCTTGCGTCCGGCCTTCAGGTGCAGCCGCCACATGCGCGACAGCGCGGGCGCGAAGGTGGGCTCCGTCTTGAGGGTGAAGCGGTAGCTGTCCTCCGCCCCACGCGCGTCGCCCTGCTCCTCCAGGACGCGGCCGCGCACGTACAGGGCGCGGGCGAAGCGCGGGCGCAGGTGCAGCGCGCGGTCCACCAGTTGCTGGGCCTCGGAGGCGCGGCCCTGGGCGCAGACGATCTCCGCCAGCCACGCGACGGCCTCCGCGTTGTCCGCGTCGTCCTCCAGCAGCTTCCGGAGCGCGCCTTCCGCTTCCGCCGGGCGCCCGAGCGCCATCAGCACGCGGGCCTTCATCGTCACCACGTCCGTGGTTTCCGCGTCCTCGGGCGGCACGGCCTGGAGGTCCGCCTCCGCCATGTCGTTGACGCCGCTCATCAGGAAGAAGCGCGTGCGCAGGAGGCGCGCGGGCGTGAAGCTCGGCGAGCTCTGGAGCACCCGGTCCATCAGGTTGGCCGCGAGCAGCTCGTCGCCCTTCATGAGGAGGATTTCAGCCTCCACCGTCTTCGTCGCGGCGTCGTCCGGGTTCTCCCGGAGGATGCGCTCCAGCGTGGAGAAGGCCTCGTCCGGGTGGCCCTGCCGCGCCTGGAGGCGGGCCAGCGCCAGGACGTCGTCCTTGGGCAGCTTGCCCTCGTCCCTGAGCGCGACGAGCGTGGAGATGGCCTGGGGCGTCTGTCCCTCCCCCAGATACAGGTCCGCGAGCTGCTTCTGGATGACGGGGTCCGTCCCCGGAATCAGGCTCTCCGCCTGCTTGAGGGTGAGGATGGATGCGCCCGGGTTGCCGGCGCCCTGATGGGCCCTGGCCAGGAGGAGGAGCGGCTCCACGCTCTCCGGCGCGGCGTTGGCGGCCTTCTGCAGCTCGGAGATGGCGCGGACGTACTGCCCCTGCGCGAGGGCTTCACGCCCCTGTGACAGGGAGTTCTGGACCTGGGTGGCCTGCTTCTGCGCGGCCGCCGTCTCAGGGTCCTTGCAGGCAAGCGGCAGGAGGAGGACGAGCGTCCAGGGACGGGGGAAAAATCGATGGGGCATCGCTGAGGGACAGGGTAGCGGATGTTATCCTTCTGCGTCGATGGACCCCTTCGTGCGCCGCCTCGTGGAGAGGCTTCATGATCCCAGCCGGCCGCTGTCGCGGAACCGGCACTTCCACACGTTCGACACCCCCGAGGGTCGGATGGCGCTGAAGGTGTTCCGCCGGCTGCGCAGCCTCCAGCAGGACATCCTGGCCTGCCACAAGGAGGGCCGCCGCGCCCGCATCTCGCGACAGGTCAACCCCGAGGGGGAGCACCGCATCGAGCTGTGGATGGAGCGCGTCGCGGGGCGCCGCGTGTCCATGCTCCAGCCCGCGGAGTACGAGCTGCTCGCCCGGCTGCCGGGGGTGAGGGACGCGCTGGAGGTCCTGGACGAAGCGGCCTGAGGGCCCTGCGCGGCTAGAACACCCAGGGCCCCAGTCCGGTAGGTGCCCCGTCACACGCCGCCCGGAGCCGCGCCTGGGCGTCCTCGTAGGAGAGCCGGGCCGCGTCCGCCTGGAGCGTGGGAGAGGCCCAGCCCCGCCAGGAGCGCAGCACCGCGACGTGGCGGCCGTCGTCCTCCTGCGCCTCGGAGACGTGCACCAGCAGGCGCTCCTCCAGGGCCTCGCGCGCCTTGGTCCACGGGCCCTCCTTGTCCAGGGGGACGCGCTTGTCGCGCTCCACGGCGGTGAGCAGCGCGCGGGCGTCCGGGGACAGCCCCTGGAGGGACGGACGGCGGCGCGAGGGCTCCATGGCGACGCGGTACACGGCGGGCCAGAGCGTGGGGTCCACGAAGGCGACCTTGCCCTCCACGAGCCGCACCGCGAGCACGTCCTTCGACGCGCGCAACATGCGCCCCAGCCGGTACGCGAGCCGCCCCTTCGCGTGGTCGCGCCAGCTGCCGGTGGGCCGGGCGCCCATGACCTGTTCGACGAGGGACGTGGGCCCGTGGGTGGGCACCTCGGTGATGACGTGGCGCGTGCGCACCAGCTCCTCCGCGTCCCTCAGCGTCTTGATCATCCGCGCGCCCCTCTCCGGCGTGGCCGTGTGCCGCGCCCCTGGGAAAACATTCCGCGTCCCGAGCGGATTCCGGTGCCTGTATCCCCACGCGCTGCCTGACGAGCGATACTTCCCGCCAGGAGGTCGTGTTCGATGACCAGCGCCGTCCGCCGCCAGGCTCCAGGCCCTCGGGGCCACGTGTTCATGGGCATCCTGCCCGAGGTGCGCCGCGACGTCCTGGCCTGCCTGGGAGACCTCCATCGGCAGTACGGGGACGTGGTGCGCTACCGGCTGGGCCCGATGCGCTCGCACCTCATCGCGCATCCGGACGGCGTGAAGCACGTGTTGCAGGAGCACGTGAAGAACTACACGAAGGACCACTTCGCGTACCGCATGGGCCGGTGGATCACCGGCGATAGCCTGCTCACGAGCACAGGGGATTTCTGGCTCCGGCAGCGGCGGCTCGCCCAGCCCGCCTTCCACCGGCAGCGCATCGCGGGCATGGCCGCGGGCATGGTCCGCCGGACGGAAGCGATGCTCCAGCGATGGGAACCGGCGGCCGCGAACGGAACAGCCGTGGGCGTCAACGAGGAGATGATGCGGCTGACGCTGGGCATCGTCGGCGAGGCCCTCTTCGGCACGTCCGTGGAGGACCAGACCGAACGGGTCGGCGCGTCCTTCACCGAGCTGAGCCAACAGATGACGGAGCGCTTCCGCACCTTCCGGATGCTGCCGCCCGTGCTCCCCACGCGTTACGACCGGGCCTTCCGGCGGGCGCGCGCCACGCTGCGCGACACCGTGCAGGGCATCATCGCCGCGCGGCGCCAGCGCAGCGAGGACACCGGCGACCTGCTCTCCATGTTGATGCTCGCGCGCGACGAGGACACCGGCGAGGGCATGACGGACGAACAGCTGGGGAGTGAGGTGATGACCATGCTCCTCGCCGGCCATGAGACGACCGCCACGGCGCTGAGCTGGACGTGGGCCCTGCTGTCCATGCATCCAGAGGTGGAGGCGCGGCTGCACGCGGAGCTGGACGCGGTGCTGGGCGGACGCGCGCCCACGATGGAGGACGTGCCGAAGCTTGGATACACGCGGCAGGTCGTGGAGGAGGCGATGCGGCTGTACCCCCCCGTCATCGTCATCAGCCGCGCCGTGAAGGAGGATGACGTCGTCGGTGGGTTCCACATTCCGAAGGGAACCTGGGTGGACGTGAGCGCCTACGTCACGCAGAGACACCCGGACTTCTGGGAGGAGCCGGACGCGTTCCGTCCGGAGCGCTTCGCCCCCGAGGCCGCCGCGAAGCGGCACCGCTTCGCGTACTTCCCCTTCAGCGGCGGGCCAAGGCAGTGCATCGGCAACAGCTTCGCGTTGATGGAGGCCCAGCTCCTGCTGGCCACGGTGGCCCGGCGCTACCGCCTGCGCGCGGCGCCCGGCTTCACGATGGAAGCGGAGTCGAACGTGACGCTGCGGCCCAGGGGGGCGCTCCCCATGTCGCTGGAGCGCCGGAGCTGATCAGCTGGGTGTCACGGACGCGCGCTGCACCTGGGTGACGCCGGGCAGCGTGGGCGCGGGGTTGAGCGCCTGGACCAGCATGGCGCGCAGGGCTTCGGTGAGGTCCTCGCCCGGGGCGCTCACTCCGGCCGGGGCTCCCTGCAGCGGCGCGGGGACCTCCGTGCCCACCACCACGATGGGGATGCGGACCTCCCACGCGAGATAATGCGCCAGCCGCACCGCCGGCTCCGACGTGTCCATCAACAGCGCGCCAATGGCCCCCGCGCTGAACGGGCGCCACAGCGGACGCGCGGCCTCCGCGGGCGGCAGCACGCAGAAGTCCACGTTCAGCACGTCGCTCAACTCAAGACGGCCCAGCGTCCCGAAGCCGCTCTTCACCGCGGTGGGGTCCGCGGACATCGCCTCCAGCCCCGGCACCCGCGCCAGGATGCGCCGCGCCGCGGACGAGCCGCTGCCACAGACGAAGACCTTCGCCGTCGCCACCTTCGCCAGCGTGCGGGTGCGCAAGAGGCGCCCGCGCAGCGCGTGCACCTCCGCCGCGCCGATGAGGTCTCCCGCGCCCAGGTTCTGGCCTTCGCTCTCCGTCGGGCGCGCCACGCCCTTCTGGAGCAGCGTGGACAGCACGCCCAGCACCTCCATGTCCGTCGCGGGCGCCAGGTCCAGCACCTCGCCCAGCGCTCGCGGCTGACGGAGCAGCTCCATCACCTGCGCCGTCACCGGGTGCTGCTCCTCGGACAGGTCCACCTCCGGTGCCAGCATCAGCCGCGTGTGGCGCGGCGGCAGACCCGGCAGCAGGCGGTTCACCTCGTCCGACTGGCGCATGCCCTCCAGGAGCGCGTCGTCCATCGCGCGGTTGATGCGCGGACGCGCGGCGCTGGTGCCGGGCGTGAAGGTGAAGTTGCCCTCCGTCCACGCCAGGAGCCGGAACAGCGCCTTCTCCCCTTCCACCCTCCCGAGCCGCGCGTTCACCGTGCGCCCCTCCGAGACGGTGATCTCCCCGCGCTCCGAACCGCGCTCCAGCGCCAGGCGCCCGTTGCGCTTGTTCATGCCCAGGATCTGCATGAGGTCCGGGATGCTGAGCTGGCTGAGCGAGCCTTCGATCTCCTGCTGCTCGCTCTTCAGGTCCTTGGCCGCTTCGTTGCGGCGGAAGATGTGCTCGATGCGGCTGAGCACCTCGTCCAGGTTGAAGGGCTTGCGCAGCGTGCCGTCCCGCATGCCCCGCGCCCGGTCCGTGTCCAGGCTGGACGTGGTGAGCACCACGGGGATGTCTTCCGTGCGCGGGTTGGTGCGGAGGATCTGCACGAACGTGCGCGCGTCCAGGAGCCGGCACGCCTCGTCGAAGAGCGTCAGGTCCGGGTGCCGGAGCACCGCGACCTCCAGGGCCCGCGAGCCATCCGGCGCGTAGTGCACCTGATACCCCTTCGTGCGCAGCGCCCGCGACAGGGCGCGCACCGAGTCGAGGTCGGGGTCGGCGATGAGGATCTTCCGCACCTGGGCCACGGTCGCTTGCTCCGCTTCGTTACGTCAGTAGGGCTGCAGGTCGTACTCGGCCTGCAGCTTGGAGATGAGCCCGTCCACCACCGCGGTGTCCGAGGTGTGGAACCCCCACGTCGCGCCCCGCCCCCGCCGTTGGATCAGCGCGTACGACGCGCTCTCCGACAGCCAGAGGATGAACTCGTGGCGCGACACCCGTTCGTCGCCCTCCAGGAACACCGGCGTGAGCGCCGCGTGCGACTCCAGGTCCACGCGCCTTCCCAACAGGTAGATGCGCGACGCCAGGTCCGGCGGCGCCTGCTCCAGGCCCACCGCCAGCGGCAGGTCCGCGCGGATCTCCGGGCCGCCCACGTAGAGCAGCCCGCGCGAGCCCGGGTCGCGCACCAGCTCCCGGGCGATCTCCACCTGGAGCTCGTCGAAGAGCACGTCCGCCACCTTGCCCCGGCGGCTGGGCTCCGCGCGGTCATCCGTGGGCAGGCGCGGGCTGTTGGGCGTGCCCAAAAGCAGGTCCACCTCGTCCCAGAACGGCAGCCCGTCCAGCATCAGCCGGCGCTGGAGCGACGCGCGGCGCTCGTCCATGCGGCGGCGGCAGCGGTGCACCAGCTCGTCGAAGTCCTCGCCGTCCTTGGGAAAGGTGCTGGCCCCGCCCACGAGCGCCAGCGGCAGGCGCTGCTCCACGTCCTGCACCTCCGGCTCGTCGCGCACGGCGGCCACCGCGCGGCGCACGAACATCATCGCGCCGAAGAAGTCCGTCTCAGGCAACAGGAGGTAGAACTCCTGGTCGCTCGCCTTCGCGATGACGTCCGAGTCGCGGATGATCTTGCTGAGCGCCTTGATGATGCCGCGCACGGCCTTCTTCGCGTCCTGCGCGCCCAGCCGCACGCGCACGAGCGGCAGGTTGTCGATGCTGAAGGTCAGGAGCGAGAACGTGCGGCCGTACCGGCGCGCCTTGTAGATCTCCTTGGACGCATAGTCGGTGAAGTAGCTGAGGTTGTACGCGGCGGTGTCGCGGTCGCGCAGGCCCAGGCGCTGGAGCGCCATCAGCTTGCGGCCGTTCTTCACGCCCACCGCGGCGAAGTCCGCCAGCACCTTCGCGTCGCGCGTGTGCTCCAGCCGGAAGTCGCCGGTGAGCGGATCCGACAGCTGCGCCAGGCCCATCACCTCGCCCGTGGCCACCAGCGGCACGTACAGCACCGGGGAGCGCTCATCGCGCGCGAGCCACGGCGCCGCTTCACGCAGGCGCAGGGACAGCGGCCCCTCCGGGCTCATCTTCTCCGGCAGGAACTGCTTGTCGAGCAGGCCCCGGTACGAGCGCAGCGCCAGGTCTCCCCGGTCGTCCACCACCCACAGCGCGGCGCTCTGCGCGTCGCACACCGCGCCCAGGTCCGCGATGACGCGCTCCTGGAGCCACTCCAGGTCCGGATGGGAGAGCAGCTCCAGGCAGCGCTGCTGGAGGTTGTGGAAGCGGGCGAACTCCAGGTTCTCGTCCTGGAGCCGCGCGCGCTCGTGGCGCAGCTGGGCGCGCTCCATGGCGCGGTCCACCGCGAGCAGCAGGTCCGACTCCTCCACGGGCTTGACCAGGCAGTCCGCCACGCCCAGGCGCAGCGCGACCTCCGAGCCCTGCACGTCGTCGCGGGTGCTGACGAGGATGACCTCCTGCTCGGGGTCCCGCTCACGCAGGCGCGCGGTGAGCGCGAAGCCGTCCACGCCGGGCATCACCACGTCGGTGAGGACCAGGTCGAACGTCGCCCGGGAGACCTCTTCCAGGGCGAGGGTGGCGTTCTCCACCGCCACCACGCGGTGCCCCCGGCGCGACAGCAGGTCCGTGGCGAGTTGTCGGAAGAACAGGTCGTCGTCGACGACGAGGATGGGACCGGCCACGGCGCTCGCGAGGGGGGAAGAGAGGAAAACCGAAGGCTATCGGGCCCTTGGAAGCGCGACAACGCCTTCGAAGACGAAGGACACGGGGCCCCGCAGCCGGATGTCGGACAGGTCGTCCGGAACGCGGATTTTCAGGTCGCCGCCCGGCAGGGTGACGCGCAGCCAGGCGTTCGAGGGCAGGCGCTTCGCCAGCACGGCCGCCACCGCGGACGCGCACGCGCCCGTCCCACAGGCCTGGGTGAGGCCGCAGCCGCGCTCCCAGACCACGACCGTGAGACCGTCCTCGTCCACGCGGACGAACTCCACGTTGGTGCGGTCCGGGAAGGCGGGGTGCCGCTCCAGGACGGGGCCCAGGCGCTCGGCGGCCTCCAGGGGTTGATCCAGGAGCACCAGGTGCGGGTTGCCCATGTTCACCGCCGTGCCGAGCAACGCTTCATGGCCGGGCACGGGGGCGCGCACGAAGGGCTGTCCGGTCGGCCCGGAGGGCAGGTTCGCGGCCACCAGCCGCGCCGGGCCCATGGAGATGTCCACGCCGACGACGCCGCCGTCGCCGTAGCCGGGCTCGCAGGTGAGGACGCCCGCTCCGGTCTCCACGTCGATGAGCGCGGGGTGCTCGCCGGAGTGGTCCACCAGATACTTCACCGCACAGCGCAGGCCGTTGCCGCACATCTCCGCGATGCTGCCGTCGGCGTTGTGGACGACCATGCGGGCAAGGCCGCGGGGCGACGGGAGGATGGCGAGCACCCCGTCCGCACCGATGCCCCGGCGCCGGTCGCACAGCCAGCGGGACTGCTCCGCGTTGATGTCCACGCCCGTGCGGCGGCGGTCCAGGACGACGAAGTCGTTGCCCAGGCCGTGGTACTTGAAGATGCGTTCGCTTGCGTCCACGGGTGCAAGTGTAGACGCCGGCGGTTATTCGCGCTCGCCGACCTTCTTGGGCGCGGACGGGACGTCCAGGGCGGGCATGGCCCGGCGTGAAGTCCCGGAGGCGGCGGGGGCGCTGGCACGGCGCAGCTCGGCCAGTTCGGCCTCCCGGGCGGCGAGCTGGTCCTGCATCTTCTCGACGTGGGCCTGGAGGACCTCCATCTCCGCGGCCATCTCCAGCACGTCCTCCGGGGGCGGGGCGGCGGCGCTCCGGGCCTCTTCCACGGCCTGGAGCAGGGTCGCGCGTTCGGCCTCCAACGCTTCCAGCCGGGCCTGCTGTTCGCGGATCCGCGCGGCGAGCTGGTCGCGTTCGGCGCGCTCGGTGTCCAGCAGGCGCGCGGCGTCCGCGGCGGCGGTCTCCAGGGAGTTGGTGCGGCCCTCCAGGCGGACGCGGGCGGCGCGGGCCACGGTCAGGTCCGACTGGAGGCGCTCGCGTTCGGAGGCCATGGCGGTGCGCTCGGCGTCCGCGCGGCGGGCGTGGGCCTCCGCGTCGGCGACGGCCTGGGTCAGCGAGGTGACGCGGGCCTCCAGCGCGGCCTGTCCACCCTGGGCGTCCGCGAGCGCCGTGGCGAGCCGGGCCTCCAGTGCGGCAAAGGACTCGCGGGTCTGTTCGGCGGATCGTGCAAGGCGGGCTTCGAGCTCCGCCTTCTCCGTGGCGGCCTGGGCGAGCGCTTCGGCGAGGCGTGCTTCGAGCTCCGCCTTCTCCGTCCCAGCGTTCGCGAGGACCTCGTTGAGGCGCGACTCCAGCTCGGCCTTCTCCAGGCCGACCCTTGCGAGTGCCTCGTTGAGGCGCAGCTCCAGCGTGGCCTTGTCCGTGCCGGCGCTCGTGAGCGCTTCGGTCAGGCGCAGCTCCAGTTCGGCCTGCTCCGAGGAGACCTCCTCCAAGCGAACCTGCAGCGCGGCCTTCTCGGTGGCGGCGCTCGCGAGCCGGGCTTCCAGGTCGGTCCGCTCCCCTTCCGCGCGCGCGGTGAGCTCCGCGAGCTGGGCCTCCAGGGAGGCGGTGCGCTCGTTCCCGCTCTGGGCGGTCTCCGTGAGGCGGGCGGCGTCCGCGCGCGCGGCTTCCAGTTCGGCGCGCAGGCCTTCCAGCGACGACTCCAGGGTCGTGGCCTTGCCCGCGAAGCGGCGCGCGGTCTCGAGCTGCACCACGAGCACCTCCGCGTGCTCGCGCGTCGCGGCGAGCCGGTCGCTGGCGTCCACCAGCTCCGCTTCCAGCCGGCCGACCTGCTGGTTCCGCTCATGCAGCGCGGCGTGCGCCCGTTGCAGCTCGGAGCCCAGGCGCATCAGCTCCTGGTGCGCGGCGCCCAGGCGCGCCGTCTCCGCGCGCAGGGCCGTCAGCTCCTGCTCCTTCAGTCCCAGCTGCCCGCGCAGCTCGTCCAGGTCCTGCTGCTGCCGCTCGGCCCGCGAGAGCGCGCCTTCCAGCTGCGCCTCCATGGAGACCCGCAGGGCACCGGCCTCGCGCAGCTCCTGCTCGCGCGCGGAAAGGGTTTCCGCGAGGCGTGCAGCCCGAGCCTCGGACTCGAGCGCCGCGTCCTGCGACCGCGAGCCTTCCGCGAGCCGGGCCTCCGCCTGCGCGAGCGAATCCTCCAGTGCGCTGAGGTTCGCCGTCTCGGCGGCGAGCCGGAACTCCACCTCCGTCAGGGAGGCTTCCAGTCCGACACGGCGCGACGTCTCGGAGGCGGCGCGCTTCTCCGCGTCCGCGAGCGCCTGCTCCAGCGTGGCGAGACGGGTCTCCGCGTCCTTCAGCGAAGCTTCCAGTTCGGAGCGGCGCGTGGACCCGGCGGCCACCGCGGACTCCGCCGTGGCGATGGACGCTTCCAGCTCGGCGCGGCGCGTGAACTCCGCGGCCAGGTGGGCCTCCACCTCCGCGAGCGACGCTTCCAGCTCGGCACGTCGCGTGGCTTCAGTGGTCCGCTGGACCTCCACATCCGAGAGCGCCTCTTCCAGTTCCGAGCGCCGTGTCGACGCGGCGGCAAGCCGGGCCTCCGCGTCCGCGAGCGTCTGGCTCAGCGAAGCATGGCGCGCCGTCTCGCTGGCCCGCTGAGACTCCGCCTCCGCCAGGGCCTGTTCCAGCGAGGCCAGTCGCGCGGCATCGTCGGCGTGACGGGCCTCCGCGTCGGCGAGCGCCTGCTCCAGCGTGGTCCGCTGTGAAGACACGGCCGCCTGCCGGGCCTCGGCCTCCGCCAGGGCCTGCGCCAGCGTGGTCGCTCGCGCGGTCTCGGCCCCGAAGCGGGCCGCCTCTGCCGCGAGGCGGGACTCGGAGTCCGACAACGACGCTTCCAGCTCGGCACGGCGCGCCTCGACTTCCGAGAGCCGGATCTCGACCTCGGCCCGAGCCTGCTCCGCGTCGGACACGCGCACCTGCTGAGCCGTGAGCTCCGCGCGCAGGGCTTCCAGCTCCGAACGAAGCGCGGACTCGTCCTTCGCGCGAGACTCACGGTCGCGAGCATCCTGCGTGCGCGCTTCATCCAGCGAGGACAGCGCCTCCATCTCGGACCGCCGAGCCTCGGTGAGCTCCGCGCGAAGCTCGCGCACGGTCGACTCCAGGGCCGCCTGCGACTGCTTCGCGTCCGACAGCGCGGCACGGGCCTCGTCCAGCTCACGGGCATAACGACGCGCCTCGTCCGACGCGGCCTCGTGCGACTGCCGCAGCTCCTGCATCGCGGCTTCGTTCGTCCGCTGCGCTTCGGTGAAGGCGGCCTGGACCTCTGAAAGGGTCTGCCGCGTCTGCTCGAAGGCGGCTTCGGTGGACAGCCGCGCGGCACGCGCCGCCGACAGCTCCGCTTCGAGCTGTGTCCGGGACTCCTGCGCCGAAACCCGCGAGGCTTCGGCCCGGGCGCGCTCCTCCTCCAGCGCCGACGCGGAGTCCTGCTGGAGCTGGGCGAACGCCGTCTCCAGTCGGGCCCGCTGCGAGCGTTCCTCCTCCAGGACCGTGCGCGCCACCCCCAGCGCGGCATCCAGCCGCAGCCGGTCCGCCTCCAGCGCGCTCTGCGCTTCGTTCCAAGAAGACTCGGAGCCCTCCAAACGGGCGCGAAGGGCCCGCTCGGCGTCGAGCGACTCCTGAAGGTTCGCGAGCGCCACCTGCGCGCGGGACTGCTGCTCGCGCTCCGCCAGCAGCTGCGCCTGGGTATCGGCGAGCAGCGCTTCCCAGCGAGCCCCCCGCTCCTGTTCGAAGGACAGGGCCTCGCGTGCCGCAGCAAGCTCTGCCTGCACCGACGCGCGGGCCTTCTGCTCCCGCGACAGGTCCTCCTGGATGAGCGCCGCCAGGGCTTCCGAGTCGGTCAGCTCCTGCCGCAGCGAGCGGAGCGCTGCCTCCAGCTCCGTGTTGCGAGCCTCGGCGGCCTCTCGGGCCTGGTTCGATTCCGCGAGCCGGGCGCCGTGCTCCCACACCTCACGGGCCAGGACATCGCGAGCCTCGGAGCGGGCCTGTTCGACCGCCGCATCGAGGGCTTCCGCGGCACGGGCCTCCGCCGCCATGAGACGCGCTTCGGCCTCGGCGCGGACGCCGGCGAGAACCTGTTCCGTCTGGCCACTCGACTCGGCGCGGGCTTCAGCGAGCGCGGTGGCCGCGCGGGCTTCCACCTCCTCCAACCGACGGGCGAAGACGGCCTCGGCTTCGGCGCGCGCCTCCGCGAGCATCCGTGCCGAGCGGACCTCGGCTTCCTCCAACTGCCGGACGCGCTCGGCCTCGGACTCGGCGCGGGCTTCGGCCAGGGCCTGGGCCTGCTGGGCCTCCGCCTCGGCACGCGCCTCCGCGAGCGCCTGGGCCGTACGGGCCTCGACGTCCGCCAGCTGCTTGCTGCGTTGAGCCGAAGCGGTGGCGCGAATCTCGGCGAGCGCCTGCTCCCGGCGGCTCTCCGCTTCCGCCAGCGCCTTCGCCAGTCGAGCATCCGCATCGACCCGGGCGGCCTCCAACGCCTGCGCCGCCTCCACCCGCGTGCGCTCGACACGCGCGTCCGCGTCGGCCTTGGCGACCTCCAACACCTGCGCCGCGTCCGACAACGCACGTTCGACACGGGCATCCGCATCGGCGCGGGCGGCATCCAGCGCTTGAGCGGCCTCCCGCGCCTCCGCCCGTGCGCGCTCGACACGGGCATCCGCATCCGACAGCGCCTGCGCGAGCCGGGCCTCCGACTCAGTCCGCGCCTCTTCCAGCGCCTGCGCGAGCCGGGCCTCCGCCTGCTCACGGGCCTCCGTCAGCGCGCGCTCCTGCCGCGAATCCGCGTCGGCATGCGCGGCGGCCAGCGCGTTCGTCACCCGCTCATCCGCCTCGGCACGGGCCTGGGTGAGCGCCTCCTCCAACTGCGCCTGCGCCTGCGCCCGCTCCGCATCGATGGCCTGGACGAGCGCCGCCTCCACGCGGACGCGCTCCGTCTCCGCCGCCGCCAGCCGCTGTCCCGCCACGTGCTGCGCGGACTCGACGCGCTTCTGCTCTGCCTCCAGCGCCTCCAGGCGCAGCCCGGCCGCGTGAAGCTCCTCCTCCAACCGCGCCGCCAGCGCCCGCGCCGCGGACTCCGACTGCGCGCGTCCCTCCAGCTCCCGCGCCAGCCGGCCTGCCGCCTCGCGCGCCGCGGCGAGCTCCGTCTCCACACCGCGCAGCAGCGACTCACGCTCCGAAAGCCGCGCCTCCGCGTCCTTGCGCGCCCCTTCGGCGGAGTGCATCCGCTGCTGGGCCTCGGCGAGCTCCCGGCGCGCCCGCGCAAGCTCCGCCTCCTTCACCGGCACCGCGTCGCCGACCGTCCGCGCCGACTCCTGTGCGCGCGCCAGCTCCGCCTTCAGGTGCTCCACCGCCGCGAGCGCCGTCGAATACTGCTCCGCGATGCGCAGCTCCCGCTCGCGAGCCGCCTCCGCCTGCCGGCGCCGGTCCTCCGCGCTGTCCTGCGCGCGCTCCGCCGCCAGCCGGTCCCGCTCCCGGTCGATGCGCAGCGCCCCCAACTCATCCTGCAGCGCCCGCAGCTCCGTGTACGCCTGCGTCAGCCGCTCGCGAGACTCGTCCAGCGTCGCGGCCGTCTCCTCGCGCCGGGCCCGCTCCAGCCGCAGCGACTCCTGCGCGGCCAGCACCTGCACGCCCGCGTCCGCCTGCGCCCGCTGCGCCGCCTCCACCTCCAGGCGCTGCGCCGCCAGCCGCCGGTCCGCGTCCGCGATGCGCTCCGTGGCGACCTGCAACTCCAGCTCGCGCCGCCGCAGCCGGCTGCTCAGGTCATCCCGCTCGCGAGCGGACTCCACCGTGCCCCGCGCCTGCTCCAGCTGCGCGGTCAGCCGCGCCATGTCCTGCCGCGCGCCCTCCAGCGCCGGCTTGAGCGCCACGACCTCCGCCTCGCGGTCGCCAATCTCCGCGCGAAGCTTCGACACGGCCTCCTTGAGCCGCCCCGCCCGCTCCTCCCACGTCCTGGCCCGGGCGGCGACCTCGTCCAGCTTGCCGCGCGTGAAGGCCAGCGGCTCCGGCGGCAGCTGCACCCACGTGGGGTCCACCACCCGCGCCGGCTCCAGGCCCGCCATCACCACGAAGTACGCCGCCTCGCTGTGCCGCACGAGCGAGCCGTCCACCTGCAGCCCTTCACCGCGCTCGAACGCCAGCTGGTAGCCCAGCACCGGCGACTGCGTGGCCACCTCCACATGCGGGAAGTGCGCGGACAGCGCGTCCAACAGCTGTCCGTACGTGGGCGGCACCGTCTCTTCCGGCTCCATCAACTGGGGCAGCGCCAGCCCCGCGATGTTGCGCAGGCCGCCCACCAGGAAGCCCTGCCGGGCCACCAGCCGCGCCAGCTCCGCCAACAGCTCCGGCGCGCGCACGTAGGGCGCCAGGTCCGTCACCAGCACCAGGTCGAAGCTTCCCGCCTCCAGGTCGTCATAGACGTTGGCCCGGAAGCGCACCTGCGGGTGCGCATGGGCCTTCTGCGCGGCCTCCACCGCCACCACGTCCGCGTCGCACGCCACCACGGTGCGCGCGCCCCGCTCCACCAGGAAGCGCGCGCTCTCGCCGCCCGTGGACGCCACGGCGTCGACCTCGAGCACCCGTCGGCGCGCGAACAAACTCTCCGCGAAGATGTAGCGGGGCAGCAGCTCGCTGGGCCCCATGCGTCGAAAGGTCGATTGCAAATGATGATCCCGGCGGGCCCAGGACTGTAGCGTTGGAGTCCCAGAAGACCCAATTTCATGGCCACCCACCCACGGGCCCACGCCCGTCCGACCGGAGAGCAGGCGACATGACCACCCATTCCCCCCAGGGCTTCGGCTACCGGGCCCGCCGCACCTTCACCCGGCTGGTCGTCTTCCTCGTCATCCTGGGCCTGGGCGCCGGCGTCGTCTTCCTCCTGGGCCAGCTCAACGCCCGCACCTTCACCGTCGTGCAGGAGAACGGCGAGTTGGTGGTGATGAAGGGCCGCGCCCTGCCCACCGGCGCCGCCGCCTACCGCCCCGGGGACCCGCGCCTCGCGGACGCCTACGCGCCTGTGCCCCTGGAAGGCCAGGACGTCACCCTGCTGACGCAGCAGAAGTTCACCGACCGTGACGACCTGGACCGCGCCCTCTTCCCCCTCCTGGAGACCCTGGCCCGCCCGCGCATCGCGTCCGGCGAGCCCGCCAAGGTGGAGCGCGGCCTCTACTACCTGCGCCGCGCGGAGAAGCTCTCCGGCATCACGGAGGAGCAGCGCCGCAGCCTCCACTCCATGCTCACCGACGTCGCCTTCTACCAGGCGCGCCAGAAGCTGGAGGACGCGCGCCGCCTCGTGTCGGAAGGCCTCGCCCAGCTCAAGCTCGCCGCGGAGACGGAGAACCGCCACGCCCGCGCCGCCAACCAGATGCTCAGCACCGTGGGCCCCGCCGCCCGCGACCTGGAGGAGGCCCTGCGCCGCGCCGTCCACACCGACAGCGCCCCGGACAACACCCCTGTAGCACCCGCCCCCCGCCCCGCCGCCCCGACACCCGCCGGTGACGCGTCCGCCACGCCCCCGACAACCGCTCCAACCCCCGACGCGGGCGCGCAGCCCTGATCTCCAGGGGTTGGGTGAGGGGGTAAAAAAGACGGGGCCCGACCGGCCTTTGCGCGCCTGTAAATGTCGCCCAAAGGACGGCCGGAAATGTGTCGGTGAATGATCATAGATTGCAATGATCGATCCGACCTACCCGGCAGGTTTACACAGGATCTTGCGTTGACACACCGGATGACCCCCCATAGCTTGGGTCTCCTCTGTTGCTCGCCCGCCACCAAGGGGGCACGCCCACGGAACCCGGAGGCCGGTGTGGTTTTCTTGATCGACACACACATCTGCCAGACAATTCGCTACATGTCGGGTCGCTGTCGCCAGACCCGCGGGTCCTGATCGGAAGTAGCCCTCCCCTGCCATCTCCGGAAGCCATCGCCCACGGGGTCCGCCCACCCTGGTGGCTCCGCTATTGCCTTGCTCGGAAGTGAGACGCCCGTGACCGTCCAGACGCCCTTGAAGCCGAACGTCGTCGCCTCGCCGCCCCCCGACTCCGCCACCGTGGCGCCCGCCACGCAGGCCCCGTCGGCCCCCGGTGACTTCACCACCACCATGCGGGTGAAGAAGCGCAACGGCACGGCGGAGCCGGTGGACCTGAACAAGATCGTCCGCGCGGTGGGCAAGTCCTGCGTGGGCCTGTCGCGCGTGGACGTGATGCGCGTGGCCACCAAGACCATCAGCGGCCTGTATGACGGCGCCACCACGCGGGAGCTGGACAGCCTGTCCATCCAGACCGCCGCGGCGCTCATCGTGGAAGAGCCCGAGTACGCCCGGCTCTCCGCGCGCCTGCTCTCCACCTTCATCCAGAAGGAGGTCAGCAACCAGGACATCCAGTCCTTCAGCCAGTCCGTCGCCGCCGGCCACAAGCACGGCCTCATCGCGGACCGCCTGCTCACCTTCGTCCAGGCCAACGCGCGCAAGCTCAACGCCGCCATCGACCCGGTCCGCAACGACCTGTTCGAGTACTTCGGCCTGCGCACCGTCTACGACCGCTACCTCCTCAAGAACCCGCAGACGCGCGAGGTCATCGAGACGCCGCAGGACTTCTTCCTGCGCGTGGCCTGCGCCCTGTCCGGCGACAACGCGCGCGAGGCCATCGAGCTCTACCGTCTGTTCAGCTCGCTGGAGTACCTCCCGTCCTCGCCCACCCTGTTCAACTCCGGCACGCGCCACGAGCAGCTCTCCAGCTGCTTCCTGCTGGACTCGCCGGCGGACGAGCTGGACGCCATCTACAAGAAGTACTCGGACATCGCGATGCTGTCGAAGTTCTCCGGCGGCATCGGCGTGGCCTACCACCGCGTGCGCGCGCGCGGCTCGCTGATCAAGTCCACCAACGGCCACTCCAACGGCATCGTCCCGTGGCTCAAGACGCTGGACGCGTCCGTGGCGGCGGTGAACCAGGGCGGCAAGCGCAAGGGCGCGTGCTGCGTGTACCTGGAGACCTGGCACGCGGACATCGAGGACTTCCTCGAGCTGCGCGACAACACCGGTGACGAGGCCCGCCGCGCGCACAACCTCAACCTGGCCAACTGGGTGCCGGACCTCTTCATGCGCCGCGTGGAGGCGGACCAGGAGTGGAGCCTCTTCGACCCGAAGGCCGTCCCCCACCTCACCGACCTCTTCGGTGACGCCTTCGAGAAGGCCTACGTGGAGGCCGAAGCGCAGGGCCAGGCCGTGCGCAAGGTGAAGGCGCGCGACCTGTACGCGCGGATGATGAAGGTGCTGGCCCAGACGGGCAACGGCTGGATGACCTTCAAGGACATCTCCAACCGCAAGAGCAACCAGACCGGCCAGCCCGGCAACGTCATCCACCTGTCCAACCTGTGCACCGAAATCCTGGAGGTCACGAGCCAGGGTGAGACGGCGGTGTGCAACCTGGGCTCGCTCAACCTGGGCCGCATGGTGAAGGACGGGAAGTTCGACTTCGACCTCCTGCGCTCCAACGCGATGCTCGCGCTCAAGCAGTTGGACCGCGTCATCGACCTCAACTACTACCCCATCCCCACCGCCGCGGACTCCAACCGCCGCTGGCGCCCGGTGGGCCTGGGCCTGATGGGCCTCCAGGACGTCTTCTTCCAGCTGCGCCTGCCCTTCGACTCCGCCGAGGCGCGCAACCTGTCCAAGAAGATCTCGGAGGAGATCTACTACGCGGCGCTCGTCACCTCGTCCGACCTGGCGGAGCAGTTCGGCCCGCACCCGGCCTTCCCGGAGACGCGCGCGGCCAAGGGCGAGCTGCAGTTCGACAGCTGGGGCATCGTCCCGGAGGACACGCTGCGCTGGGACGCGCTGCGCTCGCGCATCATGAAGGTGGGCCTGCGCAACTCGCTGATGATCGCCATCGCGCCCACGGCCACCATCGCGTCCATCGCCGGCTGCTACGAGTGCATCGAGCCGCAGGTGTCCAACCTCTTCAAGCGCGAGACGCTGTCGGGTGACTTCCTCCAGGTGAACCGCTACCTGGTGCGCGACCTGCAGCAGCTGGGGCTGTGGAACGAGAACACCCGCAACCGCATCAAGCTGGCGGAAGGCAGCGTGCAGGACCTCACGGAGCTGCCGGAGGAGCTGCGCGCCATCTACCGCACCGCGTGGGAGATCCCCATGCGCTCGCTCCTGGACATGGGCGCGGACCGCGGCGCCTTCATCGACCAGAGCCAGTCTCTCAACCTCTTCGTGGAGACGCCCAACATCGGGAAGCTGTCCTCGATGTACTTCTACGCGTGGCAGAAGGGGCTGAAGACGACCTACTACCTGCGCTCGCGCCCGGCCACCCGCATCGCCAAGGCCACCGTGGGCCAGGGCGGCCCGACCCTCACCGCCGCCCCCACGTCCGCGCCGCAGACGGTGACCGCGGAGGCGGAAGCGGTGGCGTGCTCGCTGGAGAACCCCGAGGCGTGCGAGGCCTGCCAGTAGTCCCCTGGCGGTCCCCCACCCTGCTGTCCCCTGTCGTCGTGTGAGTAAGGGAGTGCCGAAGCAATGCTGCTCGATCCGGGAATGAACCTGACGCTGCGCCCCATGGCGTATCCCGTCTTCTTCGAGATGTACCGCAACGCCATCAAGAACACCTGGACGGTGGAGGAGGTGGACTTCTCCACGGACCTGGTGGACCTGCGCTCGAAGATGACGGACGCGGAGCGTCACCTCATCCACCGGCTGGTGGCCTTCTTCGCGACGGGAGACTCCATCGTCGGCAACAACCTGGTGCTCAACCTCTACAAGCACCTGAACGCGCCCGAAGCGCGCATGTACCTGTCGCGCCAGCTCTACGAAGAGGCCCTGCACGTCCAGTTCTACCTGACGCTCCTGGACACCTACGTGCCGGACCCGGCCGAGCGCGCCAAGGCCTTCGCGGCGGTGGACAACATCCCGTCCATCCAGCGCAAGGCGCGCTTCTGCATGAAGTGGATGGACAGCATCCAGGCGCTGGATCAGGTCCGCTCCAAGGCGGACCGCCGCCAGTTCCTGCTGAACCTCATCTGCTTCGCCGGCTGCATCGAGGGCCTCTTCTTCTTCGCGGCCTTCGCGTACGTGTACTTCCTGCGCAGCAAGGGGCTGCTGAACGGCCTGGCCGCGGGCACCAACTGGGTGTTCCGCGACGAGTCCGCCCACATGGCCTTCGCCTTCGAGGCCATCAAGACGGCGCGCAAGGAGGAGCCGGACCTCTTCGACGCGAGCCTGGAGCGGGACGTGGTGCAGATGATGCGCGACGCGGTGGAGTGCGAGACGCAGTTCGCGCAGGACCTGCTGAGCGGCGGCGTCGCGGGCCTGTCCGTGCAGGACATGCGCGGCTACCTGGAGTACGTGGCCGACCAGCGCCTCCAGATGCTGGGCATGGCCCCCGTCTTCCACACCAAGAACCCGCTGCACTTCATGGACCTGCAGGACGTGCAGGAGCTCACCAACTTCTTCGAGCGCCGCGTGTCCTCCTACCAGGTGGCCGTGGGCGTGGGCGCCGCCAACGACGTCGTCTTCGACGCCGCCTTCTAGGGCCCCACCCTCCCCTGCTTCACACCCAAGGCCGTGCCCCGCGACGAGCGAGGCACGGCCTTCGTGCGTCCACGGCTCAGACGGGGCGTTCCATGTCGCGCCGGCCGCCCACGATGCGCTCGCGGCGCTCCTCTTCCAGGGCCTGCTCCGCGCGCGCGGCCGAAATCTGCACCGCCGGGCGGGCCACCAGCCGGTACACGGCGGACGCGAAGGCCGCGCCCAGCAGTGGCGCGATGATGAACAGCCACAGCTGGCCCAACGCGGCGCCTCCGGCGAACAGCGCCGGGCCCAGGCTGCGCGCGGGGTTCACCGACGTGTTGGTGATGGGGATGCCCACCAGGTGGATGAGCGTCAGCACCAGGCCAATGGCCAGGCCCGCGAAGCCCACCGGCGCACGCGAGTCCGTGGCCCCCAGCACCGTCAGCACCAGGAGGAAGGTGAGCGCCACCTCGGTGAGGAAGGCCGCCCCGCCGCCATAGCCCTCCGGCGACGCCGCCCCATAGCCGTTGCTGCCCAGCCCCTCCGCGCCCGCGGAGTACCCTCCCGGCGCGCCCTTCGCGATGAGCAGCACCACGCCCGCCGCGACGATGGCGCCCACGCACTGCGCGATGACGTATCCAGCCACATGGCGCTTGTCGAACTTGCCCGCCATCAGCAGGCCCACCGTCACCGCCGGGTTCACGTGGCAGCCGGAGATGGGGCCAATCGTGTAGACCATGGCCAGCAGCGACAGCCCGAAGGCGAAGGCCACCCCCAGAAAGCCGATGCGGTCGCCCGCCAGCACCGCCGCCCCGACGCCGCCGAGCACCAGCACGAACGTGCCGATGGCCTCCGCCAGGTACTTCTGCATCGCCTCCCCGCCCGCTGTCGCCGTCCGCGGGGAAGCCCTCACGTTCCCGTCTCGCATGGTCAACCCTCCTCGAGGTGTCCAGAGGAGAGGCTGCGCATGCGTGCGCCCCACAACGCGAGAGGGCCCTGCCCACGGCCGCACTGCGGCGCGTGGACAAGGCCCTCGCAGTCCCAAGGCCCCCACCCCGAAGGGAGGGGCAGCCAGGCCCATCAGGCGTCTCTCAGACGTGCTTCCACACGCCGATGAACGGCAGGTTCCGGTACTTCTCGCCGTAGTCCAGGCCGTAACCGACGACGAACTTGTCCTCGATGACGAAGCCCTTGTAGTCGATGTCCACCTTCGTCTTGGCCCGCGCGGGCTTCTCCAGCAGCGAGCAGATCTTCACCGACGCCGGGTGGCGCGCCCGGAGGTTCTCCAGCAGGAAGCTCATGGTGAGCCCCGTGTCGATGATGTCCTCGATGACGAGCAGGTGCTTGCCCGCCATCGGCTTGGACACGTCCGTGGTGATGCGCACCTCGCCCGTGGACTCCGTGCCGCCGTGGTAGCTGGACACGCCCAGGAACTCGAGCGTCAGCGGCAGATCAATGGCCCGCGCCAGGTCGATGGCGAAGAACGCGGAGCCCTTGAGCACGCAGATGAGCGTCAGCTCCTTGCCCTGATAGTCGCGGGTGATCTGCGCGCCCAGCTCCTTCACGCGCGCCTGCACGGCCTCCTCGGAGATGAGGACGCCGACATCCTTCTCGTGGAACGTCACCGGGTGCTCCCTCTACACGTAGGCGTTGTTCATGATCTCCCCGAAGCCGCCGCCGCCGGGGACGATGTACTGCCGGTCATCCAGGCCCCGCTCCTTGTCCCAGAGCAGCCCCGGCGCGGTGCCGAACACCTCCGGCGGGGACAGGCCGCGGTCCAGACGGAGCGCGTAGATGATGACGTCCGGGTGCTCCGTCGTCATCCGGCGCAGGTACTCCGGCGTGACGATGAGGTTGAGCGTGATGATGCGCCGGGCCCGCCCGGGCACCTTCGTCTTGTAGAGCTGGATGGCCGTGGAGAGGCTGCCGCCCGTGGCCCCCATGGGGTCCGGGAACAGCACGAACGCGTCGTCCACGTCCCCGCCAATCTTCGCGCCGCCAATCTCCGAGCCCACCACCGCCTGGGCCGCGTCGATCATCCGGCTCATGATGATGTGATCCTGCCGCACCAGGGACGGATCCACCGTGAAGTTGAGCAGGTCGTACGTCACCTGCGACGGCAGCGTCCCCGCCCGCGCGATGTTCACCGTCACCACGCGCAGCTGCGGATCCACCACCTCGCCCTGGTAGATGCCCAGGGGCGTGGAGTCGATCATGCGGGTGGGAAGGGTCACCATCTTGCGCGGGAACTCCGCGTTGATGACCGTCTTCACCAGGTCCGTGTACAGCTGCTCCACCAGCCGGTTGATCTGCGGCTGCAGCGTGCCCTTGGCGCACAACGTGGCCAGCTGTGAGAGGAGAAACGGATTTCCCACCAGGTGGACGTTGGGCCCGTAGTGGTGGGCCAGCTCGTTCAACTGGAAGGGCACGTTCGCGTACAGGGTGTCGCGCATCGGAATGGGGCTCCCGCGCCAGGCTTGAGGCGGCTTTCAGTCGAACAGGTTCAGCGTCCGCGGAGGGCTCGCTTCCGCGGGTTCCGCCACGTGACACTTGCGGCAGCGCGGCTCGTAGGCACCGGCCGCGCCCACCACCACCCGCTCCTCGCTGCCAATGATGCGCTGCGAACGGTTGGCCGGGTTCCCGCACACCGCGCAGATGGCCAGCTCCTTCGTCACGTACTCCGCCACCGCCATCAGCTGCGGCATGGGTTCGAAGGGGCGCCCCTGGTAGTCCTGGTCCAGGCCCGCGCAGATGACGCGCATGCCCTTCTGGGCGAGCGCCTCGCACACCTGGACCACCTCTCCGCCCAGAAACTGGACCTCGTCGATGCCCACCACCTGCGTGTCGGGGGCTAGGTGCCGGAAAATTTCTTCAGCCCTTTCGATGGGCAGGGACGTCAATTTCAACTGGCTGTGGCTCACCACCTGCGTTTCGTCATAGCGGGTGTCGATGCGCGGCTTGAACACGCGCACCTTCTGGCGGCCGTACAGCGCCCGCTTGACGCGGCGGATCAACTCCTCCGTCTTGCCGGAGAACATCGAACCGCAGATGACCTCTATCCACCCGATATCTTTGGGGAATTGATGCAAGGCACACTCGTCCGGGAGGGGCTGGGCGGGGCCAATCTCCGCGACCCACCCCTTCCCGTCAATTTCGTTTCCGGCGGCGCAAGCCCCCGCCTTCGGCCGCCTGCCCGGCTGCTTTCCGGCAAGTCCCGTCAAGCCCTGGCAAGGGATTTGAATAGCCCCCGGCCCAGGGACACGGTCGGAAACCTTGGGGGTGGGGCGTGGCGGCGACGGCGGATGGGGTGCAGGCGGGGGGTTGGGCGCAGCAGGCTTCTTTCTACACGTCACCGGCGTCGGTGGCGCTGCTCATGCTGAACCTCCTGGACGGGCTCTTCACCCTGCTCTTCCTGCAGCTGGGGGTGGCGGAGGAGCTCAACCCGGTGATGCGCGTGGCGTACGAGCAGTCTCCGCTGCTCTTCATGTTCTCCAAGCTGCTCATCGTGAACGCGGGGCTGTGCCTGCTGTGCCTGCACCGCCGGCTCAAGGCCAGCCGCCTGGCCATCCGCGCGGGGGCCGTCGTCTACGCCATCATCGTCGTCTACCACCTGGCATTTCTTGCCCACCTGGTGAGTCACTGGCCCTTCGGGGCATGACACCGGGAGGACCAGTGAACGGTCCCCAGCGCGACAGGTAGGGGGTGCTTGATTTTCACCTCCCGTCTGTCCCAGGCTTCCCCATAGCTCCGGCCTTACAGGTTCGGGGGGGGACCATGAACATCACCGACGTCCGGGTGTTTCCGGTCGAAGAGGACAAGCTCAAGGCGTACGTCACCATCACCCTGGATCACTGCTTCGTCGTGCGCGACCTGAAGGTGATCCACGGCTCCACCGGGCTCTTCATCGCGATGCCCGCGAAAAAACGGAAGGACGGGACCTACAAGGACATTGCCCACCCGCTCAACGCGGACACGCGCAGCCAGATGGAGCGCGTCATCCTGATTGAGTACGAGAAACACCTTCACCAGGCGCAGAACGGGACGCTCGGCCCCGTGGCCGCGGAACTCGACTAACGATCTTCCCTTCGGGGCGCGCACGGGTTAGTCAGCGCCCCCATGCAGCCGTCGCGTGACTTCAAGGTGTTCGCCGGGAACTCCAACCCGGCGTTGGCGCAGCGCATCTGCGAGTACCTCCAGCGTCCGTTGGGCAAGGCGACGGTGGACACGTTTTCCGACGGGGAGATCCACGTCGAGATCGGCGAGAACGTGCGTGGACAGGACGTGTTCATCGTCCAGTCCACGTGTCCGCCGGCGAACCATCACCTGATGGAGCTGCTGATCATGTGCGACGCCCTCAAGCGGGCGAGCGCCGGCTCCATCACCGCGGTGATGCCGTACTACGGGTACGCGCGGCAGGACCGGAAGGTGGCGGCCCGCACGCCCATCACCGCCAAGCTGGTGGCGGACATGCTGGAGGTCGCGGGGGTCAACCGGGTGGTGTCCATGGACATGCACGCCGGGCAGATCCAGGGCTTCTTCAACATGCCCTCGGATCACCTCTATGGCTCGCCGGTGTTCCTGGAGGACATCCGCAAGCGCTTCCCGGAGCCCACCGAGCTGGTCATCGTCAGCCCGGACGCCGGCGGCGTGGAGCGCGCGCGCGCCTACTCCAAGCGGCTGAACACGGGCCTGGCCATCATCGACAAGCGCCGCCCGCGCCCCAACGCCTCGGAGGTGATGAACCTCATTGGCGACGTGAAGGGCAAGGACGCCATCCTGGTGGACGACATGGTGGACACGGCGGGCACGCTCGCGCAGGCCGCCGCCGCGCTGAAGGACAAGGGCGCGCGCCGGGTGGTCGCCTACGCGGTGCACCCCATCCTGTCCGGCCCCGCCATCCAGCGCATCACGGACTCCGTGCTGGAGGAGGTCGTCTTCACGGACACGGTGCCCCTGGCGGCCAACGCCAAGGGGTGCCCGAAGATCCGCGCCCTGAACACCGACGCCCTCTTCGGAGAGGCCATCGCGCGCATCCACCGCGCGGACTCGCTGAGCTCGCTGTTCGTCTAGGCGAAGCGGCCGCCCGGGCGCCTCCGCACGGAGCGGCGCCTGGAGTCCGGGCGGCTTGACGAAGGACCCCGGGGGCTGGCATGTCCGGCCCCCTCCACCGGTTCCAAGGGCCAGTCATCACGGCCCGGGCGCCGTCTTCGGGGCCCACCATGGGGGTGGGATGCCGAGGGCGCCCAGACGCCGGTGAACCCCGCGGTACCCACCGAAAAGAGAGCCTTTCCATGGCCACCGAAAAGAGCACCCTCGAAGCCCAGGCCCGTGACAACTCCGGCAAGGGCGTTGCCCGCCGCCTGCGCGCGCAGGGCCGCGTTCCCGCCGTCGTCTACGGCAAGCACCTGAAGGCGCCGCTGCACATCTCCGTGGACCCCAAGGGCATCCGCACGGCCATCAACACCCCGCACAAGCTGAACACGCTCATCCAGCTGAAGCTGGCGGGCAACGAGCAGCAGGTCCTCCTGAAGGACTACCAGATGGATCCGCTCACCCGCGACATCCTGCACGCGGACTTCATCGCCGTGAGCGAGAAGGAGCAGGTCAAGGTGAACATCCCGGTGGTGCTCACCGGCAAGGCCGCGGGCGTGGCCGACGGCGGCCTGCTCACGCAGATCCGCCGCAACCTGGAGGTCTGGGCCCTCCCCGGCGCCATCCCGCTCCAGATTGAAGTGGACGTCACCAACCTGAAGATCGCGGAAGCCCTCCACGTGAACGACGTGAAGCTCCCCGAGGGCGTGTCCGTGAAGACGCACGTCAACTACACCATCGCGACCATCTCCGCGCCGGAAGCGGCGGAGGCGGCTCCGGCGGCGGCGGCTGCTGCGGCGGCCCCGGCGGCGGCGGGCAAGGCGGCCCCGGCGGGCGACGCGAAGGCCCCCGCGGCGGCCGCGGCCAAGGCCCCGGCGAAGAAGTAGTCCTCTTCCGCCGTTTCTGTATCTGTTCGCGGGGCGGGCCTCTTTCCAGGGCCTGCCCCGCTGTCTTTTCCGGCCCCCTTCGCGGGGGCCTTGTTGGGAGCCTTCCATGAAGCTCATCTGCGGGCTGGGCAACCCCGGGCGCGAATACGAGCGCCACCGCCACAACGTCGGGTTCATGGTGGTGGACGCGCTGCTCGCCCGCGCCCGCGCGGAGCTCACCCAGGACAAGTTCCAGGCGCGGGTGGGCCAGGGGAGCCTGGGCGGCGAGCGCATCCTCTTCGTGGAGCCGCAGACGTACATGAACCTGTCCGGCCGCTCCGTGGCGGAGGCCGCGCGCTTCTACAAGATTCCCGTGCAGGATGTGCTGGTGGTGCACGACGAGCTGGACCTGCCCTTCGGCCGGCTGCAGCTCAAGGCGGGCGGCGGCGCGGGGGGCCACAACGGCCTCAAGAGCATGGTGCAGTGCCTGGGCGAGGACGCCTTCATCCGCGTGCGGGTGGGCATTGGCAAGCCGGAGGGGCCCAACGCCAAGGAGCGCGTGGCGGGCTACGTGCTGTCCAACTTCGACGACGGCGAGCGCCGCCAGTTGGAGGAGCTCATCGGCAAGGCGGCGGACATGGCGGAGAGCTGGGTGCGCGACGGGCTCTCCACGGCCATGAACCGCCACAACCGCCGGGCCTGAAGCGGGCCGGGCCGCCTGGCATCCCCTCCTCCTCCTGGCTCCGCTTGACTTTGCGGGAGGGGTCCTCTTAGAAGCCCCCTTCCCCCGGAGTGCGTCCCACGCGGTCCGGTGGATGTTCTTTCAAAGCTTCCCGTGTTCACGCACGGGCCAAGGCGCGGCGGTGACGGGCGCGCGAGAGGATTTCCCGTCCCCGGTGGTGGCCTTCGAGGGCTGCCGGCCGTTTCCCCGCTCCCCGGATGGTCCGGGGGGCACTCGACCCCAAGGGGAGAGAAACATGGCAGAGACGCAGGCCGCCAAGCGGCTTCGTGAGTACGAGACCATCTTCCTGGTCAAGCCGGACCTGACCGACGACAACGTGGACAAGCTGAAGGAGCGCGTCCGCGGCATCGTTTCGCGTGAGGGCGGCAAGGTCCTCCGCTTCACGGTGTGGGGGAAGAAGAAGACCCTGTTCCCCGTGGCCAAGCAGCCCCGCGCCATCTACGTCCACACGAGCTTCCTGGGTGACGGCAAGCTGGTGGCGGAGATCGAGCGCAACCTGCGCAACATCGACGAGGTCACCCGCTACATCTCCGTGAAGATCGCGGACGAGGTGGACCCCGAGTCGCGTCCGGTGCTCGAGGACCTGAAGCTGGCTGGCGACGTCGAGGAGACGCGTCCGGGCGCTCCGGCGGACCGCGAGGGTGGCTTCCGCGGCGGCGAGTCGTCCGAGTTCGCGGGTGGCGATTCGGAAGAGGAGTCCTCCGAGGAGGCGTAACGCCTCTGTCGGGACCTTCCCCCAACCTTCCAGGAAACGAGAACGTTCATGAGCAACGGCATGGATAGCAAGCAGGGCGCGGGCGCTTCCCGCGGCCCCGGTGGCGGTGGCGGCTACGGCGGCGGTTCGCGCGGTGGCGACCGTGGCGGTGATCGCGGCGGTGACCGCGACCGTGGTGGTGATCGCGGCGACCGCGGCATGGGCGGCGACGACGACAAGCGCGGTGGTCGCGGCTTCGGCCGCAAGAAGGTCTGCCGCTTCTGCGCGGAGAAGAACGCGCAGGTGGACTTCAAGGACCAGGCGACGCTGAAGTACTTCGTCACCGAGCGCGGCAAGATCATCCCCCGCCGCATCTCCGGCAACTGCGCGAAGCACCAGCGTGAGGTGGCGGTGGCCATCAAGCGCGCCCGCGGCATCGCGCTCCTCCCCTACAACGCGGTGGTCGGCTAGTCGCCGGTCCGCAACACAGGAGACAGACATGAAGGTCATTCTGCGTGAGGACATCGACAACCTCGGCAAGTCCGGCGAGCTCGTCACGGTGAAGGACGGCTTCGGCCGCAACTTCCTGCTGCCGCGCAAGAAGGCGGTGCTGGCCAGCGAGCAGAACCTGCGCCAGCTGGAGCACGAGAAGGCCGTGCAGACCGCGCGCAACGCCAAGCTGAAGGGCGCCGCCGACGAGCAGGCCAAGAAGCTGGGCAGCGTCAAGGTCACCATCAAGCGCAAGGTGGGCGAGCAGGACAAGCTGTTCGGCTCCGTCACGGTGCTGGACATCGCCGAGGCGCTCGCGGCCCAGGGCCAGCAGGTGGATCGCCGCCAGCTGCACCTGGCCGAGCCCATCAAGTCGCTGGGCAGCTACGACGTGGAGCTGCGCCTGCACCGCGAGGTGACGGCGAAGATCAAGGTCGACGTGGTGGCCGAGTAGTCCACCGCTTCACCTGAAGCGCTCCATCGCTTCAACGGGAAGGGCCGTCCGGGAAACCGGGCGGTCCTTTTCGCGTTCCAGGAGGCCGTGGTGCCCCCTTCCGGACGTCCGGCTGGCGCCGCCCGGGGTCCGGCTCACGGCATCCGCGTGGAAGAAGTGACCGGGGCGTGGGTACTTCCCCGGCGGACACCGCCTGGAGGTCCCCACCGCATGAGCGCCCCACCCCGCCCCGTCACCGCGCACCACCCCGACCTGGACTGGCTCCGGGTGCTGGCCATCGTGGTGCTGCACCTGTTCCACACCGGGATGATGTTCAACACCTGGGAGTGGCACGTGAAGAGCCCCCAGGCGCTGCCGGCGCTGGAGCCGGTGATGTCCGTGCTGCACCTGGTGCGCATGCCGCTCCTGATGGTCATCTCCGGCGCGGGCACGGCGTTCGCGCTGCGGCGGCGCGGCCTGGGCGCGTTCACGAAGGACCGGACGAAGCGGCTCTTCCTGCCGCTGGTGTTCGGCATGTTCGTGGTGGTGCCGCCGCAGATCTACGTGGAGCGGCTGTTCCGCGGGCAGTTCCAGGGGAGCTACGCCGAGTTCTACCCGACGGTGTTCGGCTTCGTGCCCTACCCCGCGGGCAGCTTCAGCTGGCACCATCTGTGGTTCGTGGCCTACCTGTTCGTCTACTGCCTCCTGGCGCTGCCCCTCTTCGCGGCGCTGCGCACGCAGGCCGGGGGACGGTTCCTCGCGTGGGCGGACGCGTGGCTGTCGCGAGGGGTGAACGTGCTGTGGCTCGTGGTCCCGCTGGCGCTCACCCGGGTGCTCCTGCGCGACTTTCCGGAGACGCACGCGCTGCTGGATGATCCGCGCACCTTCCTCCTCTACGGCCTGCTGTTCCTCTACGGGCACCTGTTGGGCCGCTGCCCGGGCGCGTGGGACCGGCTGGTGGCGCTGCGCCACGTGCTCCTGGCCGTGGCGGTGGCGGCGCTCTTCGTGGAGGTGGTGTTGCCGTGGCCGCTCATGCCGGTGGTGCCCGCCATCGTGGGGGGCACGGTGCTCCTCTGGAGCGGGCTGCTGACGGCGCTGGCGTACGCGCGTCACCGCGTGCGGACGGCCCCCGCGTGGCTTCCGCGCGCGCAGGCGCTGTCGTATCCGTTCTACATCCTCCACCAGACGGTCATCGTCTGCGTGGGCTTCCTGTGTCTGCGCCTGCCGGTGGGTCCCTGGGCCATGCTCCTCGCGGTGCTCCTGCTGTCCTTCACCGTCACGCTGGCGCTGTGCGAGGGCGTGTCGCGCGTGTCCTGGCTGCGGCCGCTCTTCGGCATGAAGCCGCGCGCGGCGCCCCCGGGCGTCCTGACCCCGGAGGCCGTGGGGTGAGCGACTGGGAGGATGTTCCGTCCACAGGGTGGCGGTGGCCCCGGCTGCGGTTGCGTCCGGCGCTGAAGGTCCTGGCGTTCGGCGTGGCCCTGGGCGTGTGGCAGGGCAGCGCGGTGCGGCTGACGCAGCTCATGCGGCCGAATCCGGGCCCCTGGGCGCCGGCGTTCATCTGGGAGATGACCAGCGCGCTGGCCGTCACGCTGCTCTTGCCCATCCTGATGACGGCGGTGCTCAACGCGCCGTCGCCCCGCGTGGGCTGGATGCGCTTCCTGGGCATCCACGCGGCGGCGTTCCTCCTCTTCACGTCGCTGCACATCGCGCTGATGGCGGGCTTCCGGCACGCGATCTACGCGGTCCTGGAGCTGGGGGACTACGACCTGGGGCCCGCCGTGTACGCGCTGCCCATGGAGGCGCAGAAGGACCTGGTCTCCTACGGCCTGAGCTGCGCGGTCATCGCGCTCCTGTACGCGTGGCGGGAGCGACAGGCCCGTGCGCTCCGGTCCGCGGAGCTGGAGGGCGAGCTGAGGGCCGCACAGCTCCAGTCGCTCACGGGCCAGCTGCACCCGCACTTCCTCTTCAACGCGCTGCACACCATCGGGTCGGTGATGTACGAGGACCTGCCGCGCACGGACCGCCTCCTGAGCGACCTGGGCCAACTGCTGCGCGCGAGCCTGGAGCGCACCGAGCCCACCTGGACGCTGTCCGAGGAGCGCGGCCACACCGAGCGCTTCGTGGCGCTGCTCGCGGCGCGCTTCGGCGACCGGCTGGACGTGCGCTGGGACGTGGCGCCGGGGCTGGAGGCCCAGCGCGTGCCCTGCTTCGCGCTCCAGACGCTGGTGGAGAACGCGGTGAAGCACAACCAGGACCTGCGCGGAGCGCTGGAGGTGCGCATCCGCGCCCGCGCCGAGGCGGACCGTTGGGCGCTGGAGGTGGAGGACACCGGACGCGGCTTCACCGCGCCCTCCCCGGCCTCCGGGCCCGGCGTGGGGCTCACGCAGCTGGCGCGCGTGCTCGCGCTGCTGCACGGCGAGCGGGCCCGGCTGGAACGCGGCGCGGGCCCCGAGGGCGGCGCACGCGTGACGGTGTGGCTGCCCCGCGAGGCGGCCCGGGTGGAGGCGTCATGACGGTGTTCCGCGTGCTGGTGGTGGACGACGAGGCGCCCGCGCGCGCGAAGGTGAAGCGCCTCCTGGCCGCAGACGCTCGCTTCACCTGCGTGGGCGAGGCCCAGGACGGGACGGAGGCGCTCGCGCGCATCGAGGCGCTGCGGCCGGACCTGGTGGTGCTGGACGTGCAGATGCCCGGCCTCACCGGCTTCGAGGTCCTGGAGGCGCTCGGGCCGGACGCCTGCCCCGCCGTCATCTTCTCCACCGCCTACGAACGCTTCGCGCTCCAGGCCTTCGAGGCCCACGCCGCGGACTACCTCCTCAAGCCCTACGACGCAGGACGCTTCCGCCGGGCGCTCGACAAGGCCCATGCGCTCTTGAGCGCGGGGACGCACGGCGGCGCCGCGCTGGACGCCCTGCTCGCCACGGTGGCCAAGGCCCGCCCGGAGCGCCCCCTGGAACGGCTGGTGGTGAAGGTGGGCGAGGGCTGGGTCCCCCTGCGCCTGGACACCGTGTGGCGCCTGTCGTCCGACGACAAGTACGTGCGGCTCCTCACCGCCCAGGGCGAACACCTGGTGCGCCAGACGCTGCGGGCCCTGGAGGAGCGCCTGGACCCCACCCGCTTCGTGCGCGTGCACCGCGGCGACCTCGTGAACCTGGAGGCCGTGGCCCGCCTGGAGCCGTGGACGCACGGCGACGGCATCCTCGTCCTCAAGGACGGGTCCACGGTGATCCTCAGTCGCACCTACCGGGAGGCCTTCCTCCAGCAGTGGGGCGCGGCCGAGTAGTCCGACGCCCCGGGTCGGTTCACCGTCAGGCTGCCCGGGCGCCACGGCGGGTCGCGGCATCCCTCCGGGACCTACCGGGTGCTACAGGCCTGTTGCCGGAAACTGGACGGGCGCTGGACCGTGTCAGACGCTGCCTGTAGAGGTTCCAAGCAGCCATGCAGAACGTCCTGGACGGTAGGGAAGGTCGGCGGGTCCACGAGGACCTTGCCGCGGAGCGCGCGGTGCTGGGCGCCGTGCTGGCGGACAACGGGCTCATCACGCCCGTGGCGGAGGTCGTCCACGCGGACGACTTCTCCAGCCCTTCGCACGCGCAGATCTTCGCCGCGATGATGCGGCTGGATGCCCAGAGCAAGCAGGTGGACCACCTGACGCTCGCGGAGGAGCTGAAGATCCTCGGGCAGCTCGTCGCGGTGGGCGGCCCCGCGTACCTGATGGGCCTGGACCAGGTCGTCCCGCTGGCGGCCAACGCCGTCCAGTACGCCAACATCGTCAAGGACCAGGCCATCCGCCGGCGCCTGGCCAACGTGGGCCGGGAGATCCAGGACCTCGCCAGCCAGGAGACGGGGGAGCTGGAGGTCCTGCTCGACGAGGCCGAGCGCAAGGTCTTCCTCCTCGCGGAGAAGAAGCGCGAAGGCGACCTGCGGCCGGTCAGCGAGCTGATGGAGCAGACGCTCGACCTGCTCGACAAGATGAAGACCGCGGCGACGGGCGTGACGGGCCTGTCCACGGGCTACATCGACCTGGACAACCAGCTGACCGGCCTGCACGCCGGTGAGCTCATCATCCTCGCGGCGCGTCCCGGCATCGGCAAGACGTCCTTCGCCATGAACATCGCGGTGCACGCGGCGCTCAAGGAGAACAAGGCCGTCGGCATCTTCAGCCTGGAAATGCCCGCGGATCAGCTGCTCATGCGTCTGCTCGCGTCCACGGCGCGCGTGGACATGAAGAAGCTGCGCGGCGGCCGGCTGTCGCCTCATGACGAAGAGAAGTTCCAGGAGATGGCGGGCGCCCTCTACAACGCGCCCATCTACATCGACGACTCCGGCGGCCTGTCCCCGTTCGACCTGCGCGCGAAGGCGCGGCGCGTGAAGCAGAAGGACCCGCGCCTGTCGCTCATCGTCATCGACTACCTCCAGCTGATGCACCAGAAGGGCAAGGTGGAGAGCCGCCAGTTGGAAGTGGCGGAGATCTCCCGCGCGCTCAAGCAGCTGGCCAAGGAGCTGGAGGTGCCCATCATCGCGCTCAGCCAGCTCAGCCGTAAGGTGGAGGAGCGCAAGGGCGGCAAGCCCATGCTGTCGGACCTGCGTGAGTCCGGCTCCATCGAGCAGGACGCCGACGTGGTGATGTTCATCCACCGTGAAACCGAGGAGGACGGCGGCGAGGGAGGAGGGGGTGGCGGAGGTGGAGGGGGCGGCGGTGGCGGCCAGAGCAACACGGTCATCCCCGTGGAGCTCATCGTCGCCAAGCAGCGAAACGGCCCCATCGGCTCCGTCGAGCTGGTGTTCCTCGCGGAGTACACGCGCTTCGAAAGCCGCGCCCGCAGCGAGTAGCCCCTCCTGTCGGTCAGTCCCGGCCGGTGCGCAGGTAGCCCGTGACGTGCTCACGGGCCGCTCTCACCGCGGCCTCCGGCCCCGTGCCCCGGCCCAGCTCCGCCGCCAGCGCGGACGCCAGCCGGCAGCCCGTGCCCCGGCGCTCCGGGGGCCGCTTCAGCCTCCGCCCCCGCATCACCACCGTTCGCCCGGCATGGGCCAGCACGTCCGCCAGCCCCTGCCCTTCCGGCAGGTGCCCGCCCTTCACCAGCACCGCGCCAAAGCCGCGCTGGCACAGCGCCTCCGCCGCCTCCTGGGCGTCGTCCACCGTGCCCAGCGCGGACCGGCCCAGGAGCCACGCGGCCTCCTCCAGGTTCGGCGTCACCAGCACGCGCGGGCCCGCCAGCGCCAGGAAGTGCCGGGGCGTGAGGCGCGACAGCACCTGCCCTCGCGACGAGCGCACCACCGGGTCCACCACCCACCACGCGTCCGCGTCCCCGAGCGCCGCCTTCGCCGCGGCCAGCTGCGAGGGCCCGGGCACCACGCCCCACTTCACCGCGTGGAACGGGCCCCACTCGCGCGCGGCCGCCACCTGCGCGGTCAGCATGCGCGGGGACGCCGGCACCACCGCGAAGGTGTGCGCCCCCTGCGCCGTCTGGGCCGTGGGCACCGCCACCGCGTCGCCGCCGCGAGCACGCACCGCGGCCACGTCCGCGAGCAGCCCCGCCCGGCCCGTGGGCTCCAGTCCCGCCAGGAGCAGGACGCGCGGCCTCACCGGCGGTGCTCGCGCGCCTTCTGCACCAGCGACTTGTAGACGCCCAGGTGCACCGGGATGGTCCCCAGCATCAGCTCCGGGTGCCACTGCACGCCCAGCGCGAACGTGTGCGCGGTGGACTCAATGGCCTCCACCACGCCGTCCGGCGCCACCGCGCTCACCGTCACGTCCGTGCCCGGCCTGTTCACCGCCTGGTGGTGCGTGGAGTTCACCATCAGCTGCCCGTGCCCCACGGCCTCCGCCAGCAGCGTGCCGCTCTTCACCTCCACCGGGTGCTGCGGCTGGGTGCGGTCGTGCTTCTGTTCGTGGTCGCGCGCGCCCGGCACCTCCCGCAGGATGTCCTGGAAGAGCGTGCCGCCCAGCACCACGGCCAACAGCTGCATGCCGCCGCAGACGCCCAGCACCGGCAGGTTGCGCTTGAGCGCGCCCCGGATGAGCTGCGCCTCGAAGGCCGTGCGGCCCTCCTTCAACGGGCCCATGCCCTCGCGGGCCTCCTCGCCGTACGCGGACGGGGGGATGTCGAACGCGCCCCCCGTCACCACCAGCCCGGACACCCGCTCCAGGTAGGCGTCCACGCAGGAAGGGTCGTCGGTGTACGGCAGCACGAAGGGCAGGCCCCCCGCGCGCAGCACCGCCTCCGCGTACGGCACCTTCAGCTCGTAGCGGGGGAAGGCGGAGTCAGCCGGCTGGGCCCAGTCCGGGCTCAGGCCGATGTTGGGACGGCGCGGCGTCGCCCCGTGGTGACGCGTGGAGGAGGATGGGTTCATGTGGGAGTACCGCCTCCAGGTTAGAGGCCAGTCCCCCGCGCGCTGTCAAACGCCGCCGCCAGCTGCCGCACACGCCCGGCGATGTCCTGGGCAAGCAGGGCGTCGGACACCACCGCCGCGCCGTGCGCCCCTGTCGCCGCCACGCTCGCGATGTTCGACAGGCCCACCCCGCCAATGCCCACCACCGGCAGCGGGCTCTCCGCCACCACCCGCCGGAAGGCCTCCAGGCCCAGCACCGGCGCGTTCACCACCTTCGTCGCCGTGCCGAACAAGGGCCCCACGCCCACGTAGTCCGCCCCCGCCGCCCGGGCCGCCTTCGCCCCTTCCGTCCCCCGCGCCGTCACGCCCACGTACCGGTCCGGGCCCAACAGCTCGCGCGCCGCCTCCGGGGGCAGGTCCTCGTCCCCCACGTGCACGCCGTGCGCGTCCGACAGGAGCGCCAGGTCCACCCGGTCGTTGAGCAGGCACACCGCGCCCGCCCGCCGGCACAGCGCCACCACCGCCCGGGCCGCCGCCAGCGCCTCCCGGGGCGGGGTGCGCTTCATGCGCAGCTGGAGGATGCGGGCCCCGCCGTCGAGCAGGCGCCCGGCCTTGTCCACCAGCGACAGCTCCGGACGGAGGCTGTCGTCGCACAGCAGGTAGGGGCCTGGGGGAAGCGGGGGGCGGGATGAGACGTTCATCGGATTCCGGGCCTGGGGAGACCAGCGTTGACAGGCGCCCCTCCTGCTATAAGGTGCCGCGCTGTTTTCCAAGCAATTCCGAGGATTTGAATCATGGCCGAAGGCATCAACCCGAAGCACCTCGATAAGCGCACCGCCGAGCGCTACCAGCGCAGCGGCCAGGTGGACGAGGAAGCCTACAAGAAGCACCTCGAGGAGCTGCCGGACGTGGCCGACAAGGCCGTCCCCATCGAGACGCTGATGGACGGCGACATCGACGACGACTTCGATGACGAGGACGAAGACGAGACGGACGACACGGACGACGCCTCCGACGAGGACGAGGCGGACGAGTCGGCCGACGAAGAGGACAAGGCGTCCGAATGAGCCCTTCGGAGAAGCGGGGTGAGACCTTCGTGATGACGGGGGATGCGAGCCCCGCCTCCGAGGAGTCCCTGTCGTTCAGCACCTTCGTCGTCGGGTTGGGTTCCGCCGTCCTCATCCACCTGGGGGGGGCGCCGAACCCGGACACGGGCCGCATGGAGAAGGACCTGCCGGCGGCCCGGCAGAACCTGGACCTCCTGGCGATGCTGCGCGAGAAGACGCGCGGCAACCTCACCGCCGAGGAGGAGAAGCTGGTGGACAACCTCCTGTCCGACCTGCGCATGCGCTACGTGGAGGCAAGCCGGAAGTGAAGCCCCCTGAAGCCACCCGCCCGGGGGCCCTGCCCCGGGGCGTGCGGATCGCCGCCGCGCTGTGCCTGGTGCTCTCCACCCTGACGGGGTTCCTCGCCTGCAGCGAGGCCTCCGTCATGATGAACTTCGAGGCGCACAAGGAAGCGCAGCGGGAGCACACGCCCCCCATCGCGCTCCTGGGCAAGGACCCCGCCGTCACCCAGGCCATCATGGAGGCGCAGCTGTCCGCGCTCTCCCCCATGCGCGAGTCCCGCGCCCTGGTGCTGATGGGCCTTTCCGTGTCCTGCACCCTGCTCTTCTTCGCCTCCAGCCGCATGCTCCGCTCCCCGGACGGCATGCCCCGGGACGGCTTCCGGCAGGTGCTGGGCGCCGCGGGCATCTTCGCCGCGCTGATGCGCACCATCGACGGGGCCCAGTGGACCGTGGTGGCCCGCCACACCAGCCAGGCCATGGTGGAGGGGCTCAAGGGCCTGCCGGAGTTCCAGGACCCGGCCACGGCGGAGCAGCTCTACGCGCTCGTGCCGTCCCTGATGACGCTCAGCGCGGTGCTGCCCACGGTGCTCGTCGCCGGCGGCTTCGCGGTGCTGGCCCAGTACTTCCGCAGCGACGGCGTGCGCGCCGCCATCCTCACGCTCGACGGGCCCACGGAAGACAACTGAGCTCCGGACGGGATTGACGCAGAGGGACGTCCGGGCGCCTCAGCCCGCGTCCGTCTCCGCGCGGGGCTGCGCGGGGTCCAGCAGCAGCGCCTCCAGGGAGGCCATCGCGTCCGCCTCCGAGCCGTCGGCGGTGCCCTCCAGCGGCAGCACGTGGGCCAGCGGGGCGCGGGGCATGCGCAAGAGCTCGTCCCGGGTCAGCCCGAAGACGTACGCCAGGTGGCCCATGGGCCAGCGCGACTGGAGCCGGGCGAACGCCGCGTCATCCAGTTCCTCCAGGGGACACGGCAGCTCCGCGTCCTCGTACACCACCTTCTCTCCCCCCACCCGGCGGCCGTTGCCGTAGGCAATCACCTCTTCGCCCTCGTCCGCGTCGTACACGTAGGCGTGCACGGTGGCGTTGGCGGCGGCGGACAGGAGGCGGGCCAGGGCATGGTGCGCCGCGTACCAGTGGGCGCCCTGCCGGCCCTGGGAGAAGGGCCCCAGGAAGGCCAGGCGCACCACCTTGCGGCGGCGGTTGATGGTGACGCGCAGCGCCGTGGCGGCCGGGGCGCTGTCCATCGACAGGGCTTCCCGGGCCAGACGCACCAGCGCCAACCCGGAGAAGGTGTCGAGTCGAACGAGATAGCCGCCGTGCGCGTCCAGAGTGAAGCCCCCGAGGATGGGCGCCGCCTATAACCGACCCCCCCGCCCCCTGGCAACTTCGCCACCACGATTACCCGGCTGCTTCCAGCGGCTCAAAGTATTCCGGGGAAATCGTTAGCCACACGGGCCGTGTCGCCTTGCCAAGGGGACCCCGGCCCTTACGTTGAAGTCATGCGACTCGACAAATACACGGTGAAGGCGCAGGAGGCGATCCAGGAGGGTCAGTCCCTGGCCCGCCGGGCCGACAACCCCCACTACGAGCCGGAGCACCTCGCCGCGGCATTGCTGGGGCAGAAGGACGGCATCGTCGAACCCCTTTTGCGCAAGATTGGCGTGGACGTGAAGCTGTTCGCGGGCCGGCTGGGCGAAGCGCTCCAGAAGCTCCCGCGCATCCAGGGCGGCGAGAGCGCCATGCTCAGCCAGCGCCTGATGAAGACCTTCGACAAGGCCGAGGACGAGGCCAAGGCGCTGAAGGACGAGTTCACCTCGTCCGAGCACCTGCTGCTCGCGCTCACCCAGGACAAGGGCGCGGTCGGCGAGGCCATGAAGTCCTCCGGCGTGACGCGCGAGCGCGTGCAGGCGGGCCTCAAGGAGGTGCGTGGCTCCTCGCGCGTGACGAGCGCGGACGCGGAGTCCACCTACCAGGCGCTGGAGAAGTACGGCCGCGACCTCACGGAGGCCGCGAGGAGCGGCAAGCTGGACCCCGTCATCGGGCGTGACGAGGAGATCCGCCGCTGCATCCAGGTGCTCAGCCGCCGCACCAAGAACAACCCGGTGCTCATCGGTGAGCCGGGCGTGGGCAAGACGGCCATCGCCGAAGGCCTGGCCCGCCGCATCGTGGACGGCGACGTTCCGGAAGGCCTGAAGAACAAGCGCCTCATCACCCTGGACCTGGGGGCCATGGTGGCCGGCGCCAAGTACCGCGGCGAGTTCGAGGAGCGCCTCAAGGCGGTCCTCAAGGAGGTCGCGGACGCGGCGGGGGAGATCATCCTCTTCATCGACGAGATGCACACGCTCGTGGGCGCCGGGAAGGCGGAAGGCGCCATGGACGCGGGCAACATGCTCAAGCCGGCGCTCGCGCGCGGCGAGCTGCACTGCATTGGCGCGACGACGCTGGATGAGTACCGCAAGCACATCGAAAAGGACGCCGCGCTGGAGCGCCGCTTCCAGCCGGTGTTCGTGGGCGAGCCCTCGGTGCACGACACCATCAGCATCCTGCGTGGCCTGAAGGAGCGCTACGAGGTCCACCACGGCGTGCGCATCCAGGACTCCGCGCTCGTCGCGGCGGCCACGCTCAGCCACCGGTACATCTCCGACCGCTTCCTGCCGGACAAGGCCATCGACCTGGTCGACGAGGCCTCCAGCCGCCTGCGCATCGAAATCGACTCCATGCCCACGGAGATCGACGACATCCGCCGCAAGGTGACGCAGCTCGAGATCGAGCGCGAGGGCCTGCGCAAGGAGACGGACCCGCACTCGCGTGAGCGCCTGGCCGTCATCGAGAAGGAGCTGGCGAACCTCAACGAGATGTTCAACTCGCTCAAGGCCCACTGGGACGAGGAGAAGAAGGCCATCGCGGCGCTGCGCTCCCTCAAGGAGAAGCAGGAGAAGGCGCGCAACGACCAGGCCGCGGCCGAGCGCCAGGGCGACCTCAACCGCGCCGCGGAGCTGAAGTTCGGCGTCATCCCAGGCCTGGAGAAGGAGCTCGCGGCGCAGAACGCGAAGCTGGCGGAGCTGCAGAAGAACCAGAAGTTCCTCAAGGAGGAGGTGGACTCCGAGGACATCGCCGCGGTCGTGGCCAAGTGGACGGGCATCCCGGTCTCCAAGCTGATGGAGGGCGAGATGCAGAAGCTGGTCAAGATGGAGGACCGGCTCGCGGACCGCGTGATTGGCCAGCGCAGCGCCATTGAAGCGGTGTCCAACGCCGTGCGCCGCGCGCGCAGCGGGCTTCAGGATCCGAACCGGCCCATCGGTTCGTTCATCTTCCTGGGCCCCACGGGCGTGGGCAAGACGGAGACGGCCAAGGCGCTGGCGGAGTTCCTCTTCGACGACGACACGGCCATGGTCCGCATCGACATGTCCGAGTACATGGAGAAGCACGCGGTGTCGCGGCTCGTGGGCGCGCCCCCGGGCTACGTGGGCTACGAGGAGGGCGGCCAGCTGACGGAGGCCGTGCGCCGCAGGCCATACACGGTGGTGCTCTTCGATGAGATCGAGAAGGCACACCACGACGTGTTCAACATCCTGCTGCAGATCCTCGACGAGGGCCGGGTGACGGACAGCCAGGGCCGCACGGTGGACTTCCGCAACACGGTGCTCATCCTCACGTCCAACATCGGCTCGCAGGCCATCCAGGAGGGCATGGCGGGAACGGACACGCTCAACGAGAAGACGCGCAGCGAGGTGATGGACGCGCTGCGCGGACACTTCCGGCCGGAGTTCCTCAACCGCGTGGACGAAATCGTCGTCTTCGAGCCGCTGCGCAAGAAGGACATCTACCGCATCGTGGACATCCAGCTGGGCCGGCTGCAGAAGCTGCTCCAGGCCAAGCGCCTCACGCTGGAGCTCACGGACAGCGCGCGGGAGCTCCTGGCGGAGCGGGGCTACGACCCCACGTACGGCGCCCGTCCGCTGAAGCGCGCCGTGCAGAAGTACCTGTTGGATCCGCTCGCGCTCAAGGTGCTCAACGGCGAGTTCGCGCCGGGCGAGCACATCCAGGCGGACGCGGGCCCGGACGGGCTCACCTTCGCCAAGGTGCTGGTGGACAACACGAAGGGCGTGAAGAAGACGGCGTAGTCCTCTTCACCCACGGGGGATTCACGGCGGGCCGCCTTCCCTTCTGGGAGGCGGCCCGTGGTGTTTTCAGGTGCGGCGGTGCTTGTCGTAGAGCGCGTCGCGCCACGCGAGCAGGTCCGGGAAGCGGGCGGTGAGCCCCGGATGGGTCCACACCTCGCGCGTGTTCGGGCCCATGGGCTGGTGCCGGTCCGCCGGTGGTCCCAGCAGCACGAGCATCACCGCGGCCGTGACGTCCGCGTAGGTGAAGCCCGTGTCCAGCAGGTAGGTCCGGCCGCCCAGCGCCGCGCGCAGCTTCTCGTAGGCGGGAGCGACGGCGGCCTCGATGGCCTCCGGATTGCCGTCCGTCACCTGGTGCTTCTTCACCACGAAGCGCATGATCATTCGCGCGGAGGGCGCGAACACCGGGCGCAGCCAGCCCGGGACGAACCTGGGCAGCATCTCCGCCTGGACGCGGGAGCTCGCCAGCATGCGCGGCATGGCGTAGGCGCGCGCCGCGTCCAGCACCTCCTCGCTGGTGCTGTTCCAGGCGGTGATGGCGTCCAGGTGCGCGGCCGGGAAGAGCGGGCTGCCCTGCCCCACCGCCTCGGCGCGCTTCGCGATGGCGAACGAACCGTGCGCGGCCGGATGGGGTGGCTCCACGAGGAGCGGCACCGAGGGCTTCTCGCCGGGCGCCACCTGCTTGCGCAGCCAGCGCTCCTGGAGGAGCGGGAGGTAGTCCTGGTAGCGGTAGGCCACGCGGTGGTGGTCCAACGCCCACCGGGCCTTCTCCGTCCAGCCCGACGTGGACAGTCCGACGAGGGTTCGCATAGGGACCGCGACCCTAGCAGCCCGTCGGGCTCCGAGCCTCAGCGCTCCCGCGGGCAGGCGGCCGTCACCCTGCGACGCCAGTGATCCAAAGCGCTCACGAAGAATTCCCTCTGGGGCCGTGCATCGCGAAAACAGGTCAGGCATCCGACCGGCGCTTGCAGTCGTGGGACTCACTTCCCGGTGGAGGACGACATGAAGATCGGAATCATTGGCGCGGGGCTCATTGGCGGAACGCTGGCGCGGCGGTGGACCCAGCTGGGCCACGAGGTGTCCATCGCGAACTCACGCGGGCCGGAGACGCTGCGCGAGCTGGCGAAGGAGACGGGCGCGAAGGCCGTCACCGTCGAGGAGGCGGCGAAGGCGGGCGAGGTCGTCGTGGTGACCATTCCCCAGAAGGCGGTCCCCCACCTGCCGAAGGGCTTGTTCGCGAACGTGCCGAAGGACGTCGTGGTCATCGACACGGGCAACTACTACCCCGTGCGCGACGGCAGCATCCCGGAGCTCGAAGCGGGCACGCCGGAGAGCGAGTGGGTCTCGAAGCTGCTCGGCCGCCCTGTCATCAAGGCCTTCAACAACATCTTCTACATGAGCCTCGGGGAGAAGGGGGTGCCCAAGGGCACGCCCGGCCGCATCGCGCTACCGATCGCGGGCGATCCCCCGGAGCACCGCGCGAAGGTGATCAAGCTCGTGGAGGAGCTGGGCTTCGACGCTATCGACGTGGGCGGCCTCGCGGACTCGTGGCGCCAGCAGCCCGGCACGCCGGTCTACACCCGCGACCTCGACGCGCCGGGCGTGAAGAAGGCCCTCGCCGAGGCCGAGCGCTCGCGCCTGTCGGAGTACCGCAAGAAGGCCGACGACTCGCTGAAGGCCTTCCTCGCGTCTCAGAAGTGAGCCCGGCGCTCCCCCCGTGGCTTGAGCACGCCGTCGTCGAACGGCGCGGGCAGTGAAGACCTTGTGGCGCGGCGCCGCCGTGCCAAGAGTGCTCCTTCATGCCCGCGCCCTCCGAAGCCCCGCTGATCATCACCGCCGAGCTGGAGCCGGAGGCCTTCGCGCGCCTGGACGGCCTGCGCCGCCGCTACTTCCCGGCCGAGCGCAACGTCATCCCGGCGCACGTCTCCCTCTTCCACCACCTGCCCGCGCACGAACAGGACGCCGTGGAGGCCGCGCTCGAGGTCGCCACCGAGCGCCGCTCGCCCACGCTGCGCCTCACGCAGCCGAGAAGCCTGGGACGCGGCATGGCGGTGGACGTGGAGGCGCCTGACCTCACTCCCGTGCATCGCGAGCTGTCCCGCGCGTTCGCGGAGTGGCTCACGCCGCAGGACCGGCAGCCCTTCCGCCCCCACGTCACGCTGATGAACAAGGCCACCGTGGAGGATGCGAAGGCCGCGCTCGCGGAGCTGGCCGCGGACTGGGCCGCCTTCGATTCACACGCGCCCGCGCTCCTGCTCTGGCGCTACCTCGGCGGCCCGTGGGAGCCCGTGCGCCGCTTCCCGTTCACGGGCCGCGCTGGATGAGCTCCTCCACCGCCTCGCGCACGTCCCGCAGGTACGACGGATCCCTCACCGCGATGAAGATGGTGTCGTCGCCCGCCACCGTGCCCGCCAGCCCCTCCACCTCTTCTCGATCCAACGCCAGCCCGAAGATCTGCGCGTAGCCGGGCGCCGTCTTCAGCACGAGCATGTTGGGCGGCGCCTCGATGATGGTCACCGACGGCGCGAGCGGCACGGGCGTCACCGGCGCCTCGGCGCGCTGATAGCGGCCGTTCACCTTCTGCACGTTCAGCTTCTTCAGCCGCCGCGACAGCGTGGACTGGCTGGGCGTGTGCCCCGCCTCTTCGAGCAGCGACTGCAGGACGAACTGATCCGGAACGTCCTGCCGGGAGATGAGCTCAAGAATGGCGTCGTCCAGGTTCATTCAGGTTCACCATGCATGCGGCTGAATACGCACGCAAGGCGCATGAAAATCCCCTGAGAATTCTCTTGTGCGCTGCGCCGTTCTGCATAATATCCGCGCCTCCTCAACGAATATGCATGAATTCAAGTGCATATTCAGCAGTCCCCATCCATCCAGCGCGGCCGGGGGAGCACGAAGCCCATGAAGCATGTCACCCGCATCCAGGACCTGGGCCCGGAAGGCGTCGAGGCGGTCCTCTCGCAGGCGGCCGCGTGGAAGCAGAAGGATCCGGGGCACATCTTCCCGGGGAAGCTCCTGGGCATGGTGTTCTTCAACCCGTCCCTGCGCACGCGCACGTCCTTCGAGGCGGTGATGCTGCGCTCGGGCGGGCACGCCATCGTGCTCGACGTGGGCTCTGGCGTGTGGAAGCTGGAGGACCGGCCCGGCGCGGTGATGAACGCGGACCGCGCGGAGCACATCAAGGAGGCCTCGCCCGTCCTGTCGCGCTTCGTGGACATGCTCGGCATCCGCACCTTCTCCCAGGGCGGCGGTGACGAGGAGGACGAGGCCGACCCCGTCATCAACGCCTTCCGCAAGTGGGCCACCGTGCCGGTGGTGAGCATGGAGTCCGCGCGCGAGCACCCCTGCCAGGGTCTGGCGGACGCGCTCACGCTGCGCGAGACGTTCGGCACCACGAAGAAGCTGCCGGTGACGCTCACCTGGGCGCCGCACATCAAGCCCCTGCCCAAGGCCGTGCCCAACTCCTTCCTCCTGTCCGCGGCGGCCGCGGGCTGCGAGGTGCGCGTGGCGCATCCGCCGGGCTTCGACCTGCACCCGGCCGTGCGCGCGGAGGCGGAGGCGTACGCCAGGGCCACCGGCGGCAGCATCACGTACACGCACGATCAGGACGAGGCGCTGGTGGGCAGCCGCGCCGTGTACGCGAAGTCCTGGGGCCCGAGCGCGCAGACGGCGCACTCGCCCGCGGACGTGGCGGCGCTGCTCGCGTCGTACTCGGGCTGGATGCCCACGCGCCGGCACATGGCGAAGGCCGCGAAGGACGCGGCCTTCCTGCACTGCCTGCCCGTGCGCCGCAACGTGGAGGTCGCCGACGAGGTGTTGGATCATGCCAGCAGCCGCGTCGTGGACGAGGCGGGCAACCGCTACCACGTGCAGCGCGCCCTCCTGGCCTGGATGCGCGGCGGCTGATTGACACGGCCCGCCGCCCCACCCTCCTTTCCGTCCCCCTTTTGAATTTCCAGAGGTCCGACCGTGCCTTTGTCTCCTGATCCGTACGCCGCGCTTCGCAACGCGGCGAAGTACGTGAAGCAGTTCCGCAGCAAGACCTTCGTCGTGAAGCTGGGCGGGGCCGTGCTGACGGATCCGCGCACCCGCAAGGCCGCGTGCGAGCAGATCGCCCTCCTGTGGGCCTTCTCCATCCGCCCCGTCGTGGTGCATGGCGGCGGTCCGGAGCTGGACGCGCTCTGTGACGCCCTGCACCTGCCCATCGAGAAGGTGGCCGGCCGCCGCGTCACCTCCGCGCCCGTGCTGGACGCGGCGAAGATGGTGCTCGCGGGCAAGCTGCACACGGACCTGCTCGCGGACCTCCAGGCCGCGGGCGTCCCGGCCGTGGGCCTGTCCGGCGTGGACGCGGGGCTCATCAAGGCGCGCAAGCGCCCGCCCGTGCTCGTGACGGAGCCCGGTGAGACGCAAGGCCGCATGGTGGACTACGGCCTCGTGGGCGACATCGAGTCCGTGGACACGCGCGTGGTGGAGCACCTGCGCGGCGCGGACTACGTGCCGGTCATCGCCCCGCTGTCGGGCGGCCAGGACGGTGCCGTGTACAACACCAACGCGGACACGGTGGCGGCGGCCCTGGCGGCGGCGCTGCACGCGGAGAAGCTCTTCTTCATGGTGGAGGTGCCGGGGCTCCTCAAGGACGTCTCCGACCCGTCGTCGCTCATCTCGCTGGCCACGCTGTCGGACCTGGCGTCGCTGGAGGCCGAGGGCCGGCTCACGGGCGGCATGCGTCCCAAGGCGCACGCCATGCGCCACGCGCTGGTAGGCGGCGTGGGCAGCGTGCACCTGGTGAGCGGCAAGCAGTCCGACGCCCTATTGGAGGAGGTCTTCACCAACGAGGGCAGCGGCACCATGGTCGTGCGCGAGCACCCCGTGAAGCACGGCGAGGCCAAGGGTTGAACCCCGCCGAGCTGCTCACCGCGCTGGTCGCCACGCCCAGCGTCTCCGGCGACGAGGCCCGCATCGCGGACCTCGTGGCCAGCCATGCGGAAGGCTGGGGTGCCCGCGTGCACCGCCAGGGCCACAACGTCTGGTTCAGCGTGGGCAGCGGGCCGAAGCGCCTGCTCGTGAACTCGCACCTGGACACGGTGAAGCCGTGCGCCGGGTGGAACACGGAGCCGCATGAGGCCGTGTGGAAGGACGACACGCTCTACGGCCTGGGCGCCAACGACGCCAAGGGCTGCGTCACCGCCATGCTCCTCACCGCGAAGGCGCTCCTGGAGGACGGCGCGCCCAGGGGTGTCGAGTACGTCTTCGCGCTCACCGCCGAGGAGGAGACCGGCGGAAAGGGGCTGGGGCCGCTCCTGCCCACGCTCGGGCCGCTGGACGCCGCCATCGTGGGTGAGCCCACGTCGCTCAGGCCCTGCACGGCGCAGCGGGGCATGCTGCTCCTGCGCTGCGTGGCGCATGGCAAGAGCGGCCACGTCGCGCACGCGCATTCGGGAGGGCTGGACAACGCCATCCTCAAGGCGGCCCGGGACATCCAGGCCGTGTCCGCGCTGCGCTTCCCCGTGCACCCGCTGCTGGGTGAGGCGCGGGCACAGGTGACGCAGGTGTCCGGAGGCCTGGCGCGCAACCAGGTGCCGGACCGGTGCGAGTTCTTCGTGGACCTGCGCACCACGCCGGGCATGGACCACGCGAAGGTGGCGGAGGACATCGGCAAGGCGCTGGAGAGTGAAGTGCTGGTGCACTCCGCGCGCTACCTGCCCAAGGGCACGGACGCGTCGCACCCGCTGGTGCGCGCGGCGGTGGTGGCGTCGGGCCAGGACACGGTGGGCTCCAGCACCACGTCCGACTGGGCGTTCCTGGGCGACGTCCCGGCGGTGAAGGTGGGCCCGGGCGACACGCTCCGCAGCCACCAGGCGAACGAGTACCTCACGCGCGCGGAGCTGGAGGCGGGGCTCGCGTTCTATCGACGACTGCTGCACGGCTATGCCGGGGAGGTGTCGCGTGGCTGAGACATTGTGGGGCAAGGGCCAGCCGTTGGACGCGGCCATCCACGCCTTCACCGTGGGCGACGACCCGGTGGTGGACCTGTCGCTCGTCCCGCACGACGCGCTGGGGAGCGCCGCGCACGCGCGCATGCTCGCGCACGTGGGGCTGCTGGCGCCGGAGGCCGCCGCGTCGCTCGTGAGCGCCCTGCACGCGCTGCACGACGAAGCCCGCGCGGGCCGCTTCACCATCCGCCCGGAGCAGGAGGACGGCCACACCGCGCTGGAGGCCGCGCTCGTGGAGCGCACCGGCGAGGCGGGCAAGCGCATCCACCTGGCGCGCTCGCGGAATGATCAGGTGCTGCTGGCCCTGCGCTTGTTCATGCGCGAGGAGCTGCTCGCGCTGGGCGCGCGCACGGCGGAGCTGGCGGGCACGTTCCTGGACTTCGCGCAGAGCCACGCGGACCTGCCCCTGCCCGGCTACACGCACCTGCGCCGCGCGATGCCGTCCACCTTCGGCCTGTGGGGCATGGCGTTCGCGGAGGGACTGCTGGAGGAGCTGGAGGCGCTGAAGGGCGTGTGGGGGCGGCTCGACCGCTGCCCGCTGGGCGCCGCCGCGGGCTTCGGCGTGCCGCTGCCCATCGACCGTGAATATGTCGCGCGGTTGCTTGGTTTTACGCGCGTTCAACGCAGCCCCATCGACGCGCAGGACAGTCGGGGGCGGCATGAAGCGGCGCTGCTCACCTGGGCGTGCTCGGTGGCGGGCACTCTGGAGAAGTGGCTGTGGGACGTGCAGCTCTACAGCATGGACGAGTTCGGCTTCCTGGCCCTGCCGGATGCCTTCACGACCGGCTCGTCCATCATGCCGCAGAAGAAGAACCCGGACGTGGTGGAGCTGGCCCGGGGCCGCTGCCGCGAGCTGCGCGGCCTTTCGCACCAGGTGGAGGCGGTGGCCGGCGGGCTTCCCTCCAGCTACCACCGTGACTTCCAGCTGCTGAAGCGCCCCACCCTCCAGGCCCTCACCAGCGCGAAGGCGCTGTTGGAGGTGCTCTCGCGGCTGGTGCCCGCGCTGAAGGTGAACGTGGAGAAGGCGCGCGCGGCGTGCGACGACACGCTCTACGCCGCGCACCACGCCTACGCGCTCGTGGCCCAGGGCCAGCCATTCCGTGACGCGTACCGCGAGGTGGGCCGCCAGCTGAACGAAGGCACCTTCCAGCCGGACCGCGGCGCGCTGACGGCCACCCACCTGGGTGGCGCCGGCAACCTGGGCCTCGCCACCGCGCGCGAGGAGCTGGCGGACGCGCGCGACTGGCTCACGCGCACCCACGCGCAAGCGGCCCAGGCGGCCGCCCGCGTCTGGGCCCCCTGAATCCTTTCATCACCCCTTTCGCAGCAACAGGAGTCCGAAGATGAGCAAGAAGTCCGTGGTGCTGGCGTTCTCCGGCGGCCTCGATACCGCCTTCTGCACCGTGTACCTGCGCGAGCAGGGCTGGGACGTCACCACCGTCACCGTGGACACGGGCGGCTTCCCGCCCGAGCAGCTGGAGCGCATCCAGGCCCTGTCCCAGAAGCTGGGCGCGGTGGCGCACCACACGGTGGACGCGCGCGACACCCTCTTCCAGGGCTACCTGCGCTTCCTCATCGCCGGCAACGTGCTGCGCGGCCAGCTCTACCCGCTGAGCGTCTCCGCCGAGCGCGCCTGCCAGGCCGTGGAGGCCGTGCGCATGGCGGAGAAGCTGGGCGTGCAGGCCGTGGCCCACGGCAGCACCGGCGCGGGGAATGATCAGGTCCGCTTCGACGTGGCCTTCCGCACGCTCGCGCCGCAGCTGCAGCTCATCACCCCCATCCGCGACCTGGCGCTCTCCCGCCAGCAGGAGATCTCCTTCCTCGCGGAGCGCGGCTTCCACCTTCCGGCGAAGACGGGCACGTACTCCGTCAACGAGGGCATGTGGGGCACGTCCGTGGGCGGCCGTGAGACGCTGGACTCGTGGAGCACCCTGCCGGAAGCGGCCTTCCCCGGCGGCGAGATCCCCACCGGCCTGAAGCCGCAGCCGCTGATCATCTCCTTTGACAAGGGCGTGCCGGTGGCGCTCGACGGCAAGGCGATGTCCGCGGTGGCCGTGGTGGAGAAGCTCAACGCCGTGGGCCGGCCGTACGGCATCGGCCGGGGCGTGCACCTGGGCGACACCATCCTGGGCATCAAGGGCCGCGTGGGCTTCGAGGCGCCCGCCGCGCACCTGCTCATCGCGTCGCACCGCGAGCTGGAGAAGCTGGTGCTGTCCGGCAAGCAGCTCTTCTGGAAGGAGACGGTGGGCAACCTGTACGGGTCGCTGCTGCACGAGGGGCACTTCTTCGACCCGCTGGTGAAGGACCTGGAGGCGTTCCTCGCCTCCTCGCAGGACCGCGTGACGGGCGAGGTGAAGCTGGTGCTCACCCCGCGCGCCCACGTCGTGGAAGGCGTGCGTTCGCCACACTCGCTGATGGACGCGAAGGTGGCCACGTACGGAGAGGCCAACGTGTTGTGGACGGGGACGGAGGCGGCGGGGTTCGCCAAGCTCTACGGCGTCGCGCAGATGCTCTCGCAGAAAGCGAAGTGACGACATGAAGATCCACGTCGACAAGGTGGGCAGTGTCACGCGCAACCTCCAGGTGGGGCGCACGGTGCACCTCACGGATGAGGTCAAGTGCGAGGAAGGCGCCGTCATCGCGGTGCGCATCCACGGGGAGAAGAGCGTCTACAACCAGCTGGAGGACGTGAACGGCCGGCTCGTCACGCTCCATGCGGGCGACATCGTGGTGGGCGCGCTCGGCCACCGCAACGCGCTGCACGGCTACGAGGGCATCGTGCCCGCGTCCGTGACGGTGGGCGACAGGCTCAACATCCTCAACATGGGCGGCGTCATCGGGAAGTGCACGTCGCACAACCCGGGCGTGGGCGCGCCCTTCGAGGCGGAGGTGCTGGGCCAGGTCCTCACCTTCCCGGAGTTCCAGTCGCGCGCGGGCCAGCACGCGCACATCTCCACCGGCGCGCTCAAGGGCACGTCGAGGGCGGTGACGTGCCCGGTGGTGTACGTGGTGGGCACCTGCATGAACGCGGGCAAGACGTACGCGGCCAGCGTCGTGGTGCGCAAGCTCGCCCAGGCGGGCTACCGGGTGGGCGGCGCGAAGCTCACGGGCGTGTCGCTGATGCGCGACACCCTGTCCATGCAGGACAGCGGCGCGGACGTGGTGATGGACTTCACCGACGCGGGCGTCGTGTGCACCGGCGCGCGCACCGCGTCCAAGGTGGCGCGGATTGTCTTTTCGGAGATGGCGGCGCAGGACGTGGACGTCATCGTCGCGGAGACGGGCGACGGCATCATGGGCGAGTACGGCGTGCAGGCCATCCTGGCGGACCCGGAGCTCAAGGCCCTGGGCGGCGCGTACATCCTGTGCGCCAACGACCCCGTGGGCGCGGCCGGCGGCGTGCGGCACCTGCGCGAGGTGTACGGCATCGAGATGGACATGGTGGCCGGGCCCGCCACGGACAACGCGGTGGGCGTGCGCTTCGTGGAGCAGGTGGTGGGGCTGCCCGCTCGCAATGCGCGCGCGGATCCGAACGCCCTGGGAAGTCTCATCGTGGAGAAGCTCGCGCCCAAGCTGGGAGCGGGGAGGAAGTCATGACGTCGCCTGCGCACATCTACATCCTGGGGGCCTCCGGTTTCGGCGGAGGCGAGCTGTTGCGGCTGCTCGCGGGCCACCCCGGCAACGCCGGCATCCGCGCGGTGTCCCGGCACCACGCGGGTTCGCCCATCCACAAGGTGCACCCGCACCTGCGCGGACTGGTGGACGCCCGCTTCGAGGCGGAGCCGGACTGGCGCTGGCTGGCGGACTCGCCGCGCCCGGTGGTGTTCAGCGCGCTGGGGCACGGCGAGCTGGCGTCGCAGTTCGCCGGGCTGGAGAAGCAGTGGGCGGACGCGGGGCTCACAGACCGGCTGCTGCTGGTGGACCTGTCCTCCGACTTCCGCCTGGACCATCCCGGCCGGTACGCGGGCGCCTACGGCCGGCCGCACCCGTCCCCGGAGCTGCTCGGCACGTTCACCTACGGCCTCACGGAGTGGAAGCGCGAGCAGGTGAAGACGGCGAAGCGCATCGCCAACCCGGGCTGCTTCGCGACGGCGGTGCAGCTGGCGCTGTTGCCCATCGCATCCACGCCGGGGCTGGGGCTGCTGGCGGTGTCGGGCGTGACGGGCTCGTCCGGCTCCGGCTCGCTGCCGGGCGAGGGCACGCACCACCCGACGCGCGCGCATGACTTCCGCGCGTACAAGCCGCTGGAGCACCAGCACGAGGCGGAGGTGGAGGTGATGCTGGTGGCGCACGGCGCGCAGCGGCACCGGCTGGCCTTCGTGCCACACTCGGCGCCCATGGTGCGCGGCATCTTCGCCACGGTGCAGTTCGAGTGGCCCGAGCACGGCGGCGCGGTGGTGACGCAGTCGCTGACGGAGAAGTACCGCCGCTACTACGAGGGCTCGAAGTTCGTGCGCATCGTGGAGGGCACGCCGCGCGTGGCGGCCGTCACGGGCAGCAACTTCTGCGACATCTCCGTGGCGACGAAGGGCCGCTCCGTGGCGGTGATGGCGGCGCTGGACAACCTGGTGAAGGGCATGGCCGGCCAGGCCGTGCAGAACTTCAACGTGGCCCTCGGCTTCCCCGAGGACACCGGACTGCGCCAGGCGGCCTGCTACCCGTAGGTTCGCGCAGCCCGAGGCGGCTTCGGCGCGATGCCGGAGCCGCCTTCCTGCGTCTTCAGGCCGCGGGCGTCTTCGGCACGTCGCCGGACGACGCGGTGCCCGCCCCCGCGCCGTTCGCTTCACCTGACGACGCCGCCTCGGGAGCGGAGGCCGTTGCCTGCGTCGCCGCGGAGTCGCTGGCGGCGGGCGTGGCCGAAGCCTCGGCGGCGGTGCTCCCCTCGCGCTGCTCCAGCCGCGCGCCTCCGGCCTCGGCGGCCTTGAGGAACTCGTCGTACTCCGACTTGCGGGAGGCGGCCTTCGCCTCCGCTTCCGCGGAACCCCGCTCCGCCGCGGCGCGGCCTGCCTGGATGGCCCGGGCGCTCAGCAGGATGCCTCCCACGAACGCCAGGATGCGCAGCACCGACGCGAAGCTCCACCCCGAGGTGAGCCCCTCCGCGCCGTCGCGCACGAAGTTGAGCGCGGTGACGAACATGCCACCGGACAGCGCGGCCCCCACGGCGGTGGTCCACGTGCGCAGCGCGACGATGCGAGCGGCGCCGTAGCAGAAGACCGGCAGCACCGCGAGCACCCACAGGTCCTCCAGCACCACCACCACGGGGATGCGCAGGAGGTCGGATGGCAGCGCGTTCACCCGTGAGTGCAGGCGCAGCACCAGCGACACGCTGAGCATGGCCCCCACCACCAGCGACAGGAAGCCCAGTCCGACGATGAACTGGAAGCGGCGGACGCGGACGCGCAGGGGCTCGAGGACACCAGGTTTCGTGCTCACGGCCCGAAAGCCTAGCGCACTCTCACCCTTCGTCCTCTTCCCCGACAGCCGCTTCCCCCGCCGAGCGAGGGGGCGGGCCGTCGCCGTAGAAGACCTCCTCCATCACCAGCCCCTGCGGGGGCGCGGTGGCCCCGGCCTGCTTGCGGTCGCGCGAAGCCAGCACCTGAGCCACCCAGGCCTCGGGACGGCGCCCCTTGCCCACCTCCACCAGCGTGCCCACCAGGTTGCGCACCATGTGCTTGAGGAAGGCCGTACCCTCCACCACGAAGGCGATGGTGTCGCCGGACGCGCCCTCCACGCGCACCTGCCGGATTTCGCGCACCGCGTGCTTCGCCTGGCAGTCCGCGGCGCGGAACGCGGAGAAGTCATGCCGCCCCACCAGGGCCTGGGACGCGCGGCGCATGGCCTCCACGTCCAGCGGGGCGAACAGCTCCCAGTGCGTCGTGCGCAAGAGCGGGGACCGCGTGCGCCGGTTGCTCACCCGGTAGCGGTAGCGCTTGCCGCGAGACCAGCGGCGCGGGTCGAACTCCGCGGCCACCTCCTCCGCGGCCACCACCGCGATGTCCGGCGGGAGGATGCTGTTGAGGCCCATGGTGTAGGCCTTCATCGGCAGCACGCGCGGCGTGTCGAAGCAGGCCACCTGCCCCGTCGCGTGAACGCCCGCGTCGGTGCGGCCTGCGGAGGCCACGGACACGCGTTCCCCCAAAAGCTTCTGGAGCGCGTCCTGGAGCGTGGACTGGATGGACGGGCCCTGGGGCTGCACCTGCCAGCCCACGTATCGGGTGCCTTCGTATTCGAGCGTCAGCTTCAGCCGGGGCATGGGGTGAGCAACGGCACGCGGATCAACGCGACTTGAGCCATCCCTCCAGCACGTCCGCCGCGAGCTTCGCGATGGAGACATTCGCCTTGCGCGCCTGGGCCTCCAGCTTCGCGTACAGCACGGGGTCCAGGGGCATCGCGAGCAGTCGCGGCTCGGTGCCGGGGAGGTCGTCCAGGCGCATGGCCTCCGTGGGCGAGGCGTCCACGAACGCCGCCACCGCCGCCACCTCCACGGCCATCTCCGACGTGGGCGCGGAGGACTGGCGCGTGGACAGCCGCTTCAGCTCCTGCGGGCGCTCGTCCTCGAAGAGCTGCTTGACGAAGTTGGCCAGGTGCAGCGGCGTGGGCGTGAAGTCGTAGGACTCCAGGAAGTCGTCCAGGTCGCGCTGCATGTCCAACGCCGTCTGGTAGCGGCGCTCGCGGTCACGGGCGAGCGCGCGCATCAGGATGGCCTCCACGCGCTCCGGCAGGTCCTCGCGGAAGTACGACGGCGCGTAGATTTTGGCTTCGGTGATGCTGCGCATGACGGCGACGTCGGAGTCGCCGGTGAAGAGCTTGAAGCCGGTGAGCCACTCGTAGAGGACGGTGCCCAGCGAGAAGATGTCGCTGCGGTTGTCGAGCGGCCGGCCCAGGCACTGCTCCGGGGACAGGTAGCTGAGCTTGCCCTTGATTTCGCCCGAGCGCGTCTCCTCCACCTGGTTGGCGGCCTTGGCGATGCCGAAGTCGAGCACCTTCACCGAGCCGTCGAACGCGACGACGATGTTCTCCGGCGTCACGTCGCGGTGGACGATGTTGAGCGGGTTGCCGAAGCGGTCCTTCTTCGTGTGCGCGTAGTGGAGGCCCGCGCAGACGCAGGAGGCGATCTTCAGCGCGTACACCATGGGGAAGGGGATCCCCAGGGTCTCCGCCTTGGGCACGACGCGGCGCATGTCGCGGCCGGACACGTACTCCATGGCGATGAAGTAGCTGTCGACGATCTTCCCCAGGTCGTGGATCTGCACGATGTTGGGGTGGTTGAGCTGGGCGGCCAGCCGCGCCTCGTTGAGGAACATCTTCACGAAGGCCGCGTGCTTGGACAGATGCGGACGGATGCGCTTGATGACGATGGGCGTCTCGTCGCCGCTGTCATCCAGCTCATGCGCGAGGAAGATCTCCGCCATGCCCCCGACAGCAATCCGGTCGATGAGCCGGTACTTGCCAAAGCGGAACGCGTCACGCGCGGGCGAGGAGGTGGCGGGGGCCATGGAAAGCAATGTAGCCGCGCCCCGCCCACGGGCGCTAACGAAGTTGGACGACGAGCACCTTGAGCGCCGGTTCCTCACCCGCGGGCGCCGGAAAGTCGAGCCCCGAGGGACCCAACGACCCCACCGTCTTCCCGCTCCTGCCAGCCCGCGTCACGCCCTCCAGCACCATCGTCTCGAAGCGGCGCAGGGGCAGTCCCGCCAGGTTGCAGCAGGCAACCAGACGGCCCTGGGGCGCCACCACCCTCGCCGCGGACTCGGCCAGGCGGGCGTAGTCGCGGGCGGCGGAGAAGCGGGTCGTCTTGGTGGTGGAGAACGACGGCGGGTCGGAGACCACGACATCGAAGGACTCCCCTTTCTTCGCGAGCCTCCCGAGCCAATCGAAGACATCGCCAGCCACGTAGTCATAGCGGTCCACGGATTGGCCGTTGAGGCGCGCGTTCTCCTCGCCCCACTCGAGCACGCGGCGGCTGGCGTCCATGTTGAGCACGCGCTTCGCGCCCCCGGCGGTCGCGGCGACGCCGAAGGCGCACGTGTACGCGAAGAGGTTGAGGACGGTGAGGCCGGAGGCCTGGGACTGGAGCCACGCGCGGGTGTCGCGCATGTCCAGGTAGAGGCCCACGGACAGGCCCTGTCCGGGGCGGATGTGGAAGGACAGGCCGTTCTCCTTCGAGACGAAGTCCTCCACGGGCTCGCCCCGGGCAGCGGACTCTGGAGCGAGCGCGTCCTTCGCCACGTTGGCGAGCACGCGCGCCTCACGGGGACGGCGCTTCAGGTAGACGCTGCGAGGGGACCACGCGGTGACGGAGGCGTCGAGCAGCGTGGCTTCTTCGGCCTCGGTCAGGTCGCGGTAGAGGCTGACCACGACGACGTCGCCGAAGATGTCGGCCGTCACGTCGGGCACGCCATCCGCGGCGCCGTTGAGGAGGCGGAAGGCGGAGGTGGCGGGGTCGGCGAGCAGCGGACCCCGGCGGGCGCGGGAGGCGCGCAGCAGGTCCACGAGGCGGGGAGGCAGGGCACTCACGCGCCCCTTCTACCCTACGAACCCAGCCGTGCGCGGGACCAGACGCGGGCGAGCGCGGCGGCGGCGTCGCGGGCCAGGTCCACGAAGTCATTGCCCAGCAGCTGCCCTTCGCGGACGCAGACGCGGCCATCGACGATGGTCCACGCCACGCGGGAGGCGGTGAGCTGGCCCAGGAGGTAGGGCGAGTACCCCGTTTCCGGGTCCGCGGCGGGGATGGCGTCGTAGACGACGAGGTCCGCGATGCTGCCCTCGTCCACGCCGCCCGACGGCTTGCCGTACAGGCGGGTGCACAGCTCCGCTGGGCCGCTGACGAACAGGTGCGCCAGCGAGTCGTCCAGGTCCGGCATGCGACCGGAGCGAGCCAGGGACAGCATGCTGACGAGCGCCCCAGCCAGCTCCTCCTGGAGGGTGCCATGGCCGCCGGTGCCCAGGCCCACGAGGTGGAGGCTGGACAGCGCGCCGTCGGCGGACTCGGCGGCGCGGTCCATGGAGCGCGTGGCGCGGGGCGTGAGGGCGATGAAGGTGCCGGAGGCGGCCAGGCGTTCGGACTCGGAGCGCTCGACGGCGCGAGGGTAGCCGGCGATGGCGTGGGGGCCCAGGAGGCCCAGGGCGTCCAGGCGGGGCACGACGCGGCGGCCGTGCGTGGCGTAGGTGGTGGAGAGGTCGTCCTCGTTCTCGGCGAGGTGGAAGACAACGGGCGCGTTCAGCTCCGAGCGCAGCCGGGCGATGCGGGTGAGGAGGGCGTCCTCGCAGGTGTAGGACGCGTGGAAGCCCAGCGCGCCACGGACGCGAGGGTGTTCGCGGTAGCGGCGGACGAAGTCGGCGTTGGCGTCGGCCTGGGCGTCAGCGGCGGCGGCGCCATCCAGGCTGTGCGTGGAGTGGGATGCGACCAGGCGGAGGCCCACGGCGTTCGCGGCGCGGGCCTGGGCCTCCAGGGCGCCGGCGACGTCGGTAGGGCACGACAGGTGGTCCACGACGAGGGAGACGCCATCCAGCAGCGCGCGGGCGGCGGCGAAGCGGGTCAGGACCTCCACGTCCTCGGAGGTGAGGAGGTTGGCCACGGAGCGCATGCGCTCCAGGCGCGAGCGGGGCTGGCGCAGGAGGAAGTCGCCATTGGGGGGCAGGAGCTGCCCGTTGACCATGTGCGAGTGACAGTCCACGAGGCCGGGGACGACGAGCCGGCCGCGACAGGCGACCTCCCAGTCACCGGGCAGCACGGGCACCTCGGCGTCGGGGGCGACGCGGCGGATGATGCCCTCTTCGACCACGACGGCCATGCCGTGACGGACGCGACCGTCCGCACGGAACACGGCGCAGTTCTTCAGAAGCAGTCGGCCTTCCATGGACCTTCCCGTTTTAGCACGGGGTGGGTGAAGGATGAACCCCGTCCACTGACTGGAGCCCCCAAGGGGCGGATCCATGCAGGTTCAGGCCACAGGACCCGCCGGCCGCGTTCTGTCCCTGCCCGAAATGCCCCTGTTTCGGCGCTCGAAGCGCCACCTCCAGGCCCAGAGTGCGGCGAATGCGCCCAGTGTCGCGGACAGCAACAACATCACCGCAAGCCCGGGCAGGCTCATCCCTGGCCCTAACGGGATGTCCAGCCCCACCAGCCAACGCGTCCACCCTCCAGGCAAGAGGCCCATGAAAAATACAAAGGGCAGCGGCCCCAGGTACGCCCCAACGAAGATCCAGACAAACTGCACGAATCGCATGGCCGTCCTACGGAATGGGCGTTCCCTGCACGAGCAGTGACCACGCGGCAGGGGCCATGGGCTCCCCCACCAGTTCATGCGTTTTGTGTTTCCACCGAGAGGGAACCGTCCCCAGGTCCCGGAAGAATCGCTCGTTTCCCCAGACGGCGCCAAACCCCTCATGGCTGCAGACGAACAGCTTCAGCTTGGGCCCTTCGAACAATTGGAGGTCATCCCACCCGTCAATATCCCTCCAGACGGTCTCGTCGTTCAACGGCAAGCGCACACCGGCATCCGTCCGACACCGCACCCACAACGCGGCATTGGATGCAGTTATCGTCCCAGGCCACGACGAAACCCACAGCGATTCCACCGCGGCCGCTCGGATCCGCTCGAAGTCACGCTGAATGCGTTTCAACTCCGGCGTGGGCACGACGACATCCGCAGCGTCGACCCGCATCTTCCCCCGCCGGATCAGCGCGAAATGCGTGGACGACCGCCACGCACGTTCCAGCAAGCCGTCAAGGCGCTGCTTCTTGTCCAACGGGAGGCACCACTCCCCCGCTACGTCCAGGACTTCTCTTCTCACGGAAGCCATGACCGTCATCCTCACCGCACAGGAGCACGGTGCTCCGCGAGCAGAAGCAATGGAAGCCCTACACCCCACAGAACCAGGAAGACTGGACTGTATCCAACCACCACACTCACCAGAATCGTGATGGGAAACCACCCGACGGCCACAATGAGCCACACCACCCACGTCCAACGCCATCGCGGCAGCGGCTCCCGGCGCGAGAAGAGCGACACCACGCCCAACCCGATGACCACCAGTGCAAAGCCATGGAGCATGCCTCGCAGGAGGTCGGCGAGAAACCAACTGAGTGGAGGCGGCAGCAGAATGAAGAGGTGGTAGATCCAAACCAGAGCGGACACGACCATGGCAACCCGGACCACCAGCGGGGGCGGCGCCACTTTCATTTCATGGAAGGTCGCGCTCATTCGTCACATTTCCGAAGCACGGATGCAATGTCCGGGAAGCCCCGAGGCTCGGCCATCCGCTGTCATCACGCAAATCCACCCCGCAGGGCATGAGCCCTCGCGCCTCGGTTCACAAACAAGCTCACAGATAGACCCCGCATCAATGTGAGCAAAATTTGTGCGGCCGGCACATACGAGACCATTCCCACAGCTGCCCGCTAAATGACCGATCGTAATTCTCGAACGGTCTCACGCTGCGCGTCGAGTAGGCGCGACGCGCAGCGAGGGGCTGGCCGTCTTCTGCGTGTTGCGCACGTCGAGGTAGGCATCCACCTCGGCCATGAGCGCCTCCATCTTCTTGCAGCGGTGGTTGCGGGTGACGTTGGCGTGCACGTCCCACCACAGGCGTTCAATGCGGTTGCCCTCGGGGCAGTACGGCGGCAGGAAGTGCAGCACCAGCCGCTCGCCCAGTGACTCCAGCGCCTTCTGCGTCTTCTTGCTGGAGTAGGTGGCGGCATTGTCGAGGATGAAATGCAGACGCTTCGCTCTGGGATAGGCAGCGTCCACGGCGCGCACCAGGGCGATGAAAAGCGCATTCGTCTTCTTCTCCCCTGCACCCAAGTTACCCGAGCCGTTCGCGCATCCAGCGCCCCCGCCACGAAACGCTTCTGGTTGCTGCCCGGGGTGACGACCGCTCTGCGCTGTCCAGGCAACGTCCAGTCGGGGCCGATTTTCGGGTTGAGGTGTACGTCCATCTCGTCCTCGAAAAGCACAGGCTCGCCGGGCCGGGCGAAGGCCGCACGGCATTTCAGCTGCCAGAGGCGCCGTCGGCGTCGGCGCTCCGGCCAGGGGCAGCGCACCACGGGACGCGGACGCCTTCTCTTGGCCCCCACCGAGGCCCAAGCGCGTCCCATCGTCGCGGGCGAAACCCGCACCCGGCCTCGCCTCGTCAACTTGCGAACCAGTAACTCGCGCGTCCACGTCGTGCGCCGCCAGCCGCTCTGCTGCGGCGTGCCTTCCAGCACCCGGCACAACGTCTGCCGGAGTCGCTCGTCCACTTTGCGCTGCCCATTCTGAGCGCGTCCGTCCAAAAGGCCTTCTCGGCCTGAGTGCTGGAAGCGCTGAACCGCGGACACCACTGTGGACGTGGCGCACAGCACTTGCCGCGCAGCTTGCGCTCGTGACTGTCCACTGGCCACCTTCGCTACCGCCAGGCACCGCCGCAGGGTGAGCGGGCAGCCAGTCCTCTCTCCCCAGCGAATCAGCGGCCTGCGATCAGGACATCGCAGGCGTAGCCGTTGCCGTCCCTGAGGCAGGGCTCGCATCTTCATCCGGTTCTTGCGCACACAAGGCCGAACGGCGCGAGCTCCTGCCTCTTTCCTTCCTCCTCCGGCGCCTGCCTACCCTCCGAGCCGCTCGGGATTCATGCGTGGTCGTTTAGCCCCCATTTCTGTTCATGCACGGATTGCAACTACGCATGCCCGTTCACTCAGTCCTGAGCCTCTGGAACCGAAGGCTTCCCCTTTGGAACCGAAATGTGGTCGCGCCATCTGCCCACACGTCATCTGGCCCCACGCAAACATTCGTCGCAATGAAATGCACGTCAATATTCTCATCCTGGATCCCCACGGCAGACTCGTAGCTATCCAGACGAGCCAGACACCGCGCCTCATCGGTAGGTGGTTCGCTGCCTTTCAGGATTTGCGAAAGCTCTCGCTCAAACTCCTGACTCGCAATCTCCAAGGCCTCTCGATACTCCCCTCCGACGCTCCTGCAATTGGGCAGGTTCGCGGTGGAAACCGAGACGCAAACAAGTAGCGGTTTCCCCATCAGATCGGATGGCCCCGTCAAATGTCGACAGGAGAGGTCCACCAGAGCAAGGCCTACAACAACTCCCAGACCCGACTTGCGCATGACGACTCACTTGACAGGGAGGACAACATTAAACACTTCCTGCTCCCCATCCACCATTTCCGTATACGTGTAATCCCAATAAAACACGTACATATTATTCATCTTCGAAATCATATAATAGTCAAGCCTATGCTTCTTGGCGTTGTCGATGTCCTGATTCTCGCCTTCTGACAAATTCTCCCCATACGTGTGGCTATGATACGTCCCGCAGGCGACAGCTCCCTTAGGGAGCCAATCCCTCTTGAACGTTATCTTCCCACCAATCCCCTGGTGCCAGTCTGTCGCATAGTAATCGTGCGTGCCTTCGAGCCTATAAATCCAGCCACCCCACTCTGAAGTCGACCTGGAATCCGAAAACCTCTTATCATTCAGCATCGACCTCATGGCGTCCTTCGCAGCTTGGTCAGGACTTGAGAACGCATCGCCGGGAGCCAGTCCGCTTGGGTCGTTGTACGCAAGCGGGTTGTTCGAGCCGTACGCATAGACTGGCAATCCCTGTCCCATCAACGCGTACGCCTGAAGCGCCCTGGGGAGGTGTGCGAGCGGTTCCTCTTGCAGGAACCGACCTGTGGAAGGATCATAGTAACGGGCGCGGAAGTAGAGCAGCCCCGTGTTGTCGTCCTCGCGTCCCGTAAAGGTCTGCCTGTTTCCGGCTGTCGTCCCCATGGAAGCGGTCTTGCCATAGGGCTCGTAGGCATACGTCGCGCTCAGGGCACCGCTGCCGTCCACCAGCGCGACCGTCGACCGCATCGCATCCGTCAGGTAGCCCTGCGACCCCAGAGATGAAGTCTGGATGAACACCTCATCCTGCCCGAACCCGGTCAGGAGGTCGGTCGTCCCAGCCAGTGATTGAACCTGGATGAAGTTGCTTCCGCTGTAGAGATAGTCCTCCGCAGTCCCGGACACCATCTTGCGGGAACGCCTTCCGGTCGGCTCATAAAGGAACGTGGCGAGCGTGCCCGCGCCAGTGCTGATCTGAGTCAGTTGATTGCGGACATCCCACGTATAGGTCCGCGTGCCGTCTGAAGTCAGGTTTCCATTGGCGTCGTAGGACAGCGTTTGACCATTCCAGGTCGTCAACTGGCTCGCCACGTTGTAGACGGCTCCAGAAGCGGCGTTCGGCAAGCCCGTCCGGGCTTGGGTCCCGCCCACAGTGACGCGGTTCCCGTCGTCGTCGTAGGTGTAGCTCAGGTCCCCCACCACGACCGTCCCCTGCTTGTAGGTGATGGCAGTCAGTTGTCCCGCCAGGTCACGGGAGTAGTGCTGCGATACCCCGTTAGGGAGGATCACGGACTGTCGGCGACCAACAGCATCATGCGTAAAGGAGACCGCGCTGGTGCCCTGGACGAGGGAAGTTACTCGCCCCGAGTCGTCGTAGGTGTAGGTGACGGGTGACTGCCCGGTGGCTGTCATGCTCGTCAGCCTCCCAGCGACGTCGTAGCTGTAGTCAACCGTGCCATTCGGGGACACTTCCTGCAGGGGACGATCCATGCCGTCATAGGTCTGGGAGACTACCGGTCCCAGGCTGTCTTCCATGCGAATGAGCCGGCCACCCAGGTCATACACGTAGGAAATGGTGTTGGAGTACGCCGTCGGCGTTGTCGACGTCGCACCGAAACCGGCCTGGACCATCGCGCCAGAGGAGTCATAGCTCCAGCCGCTCACCTGCCCCTTGCGGTCCTTCAAGGACTTCAAACGTCCCGCAGAATCGTACGAATACGTCTCCGTCTGCCCCAGGGGGTCCATCCGCTCGGAAACCAGTCCCAGGTTGTTGTAGACATAGCTTGTCAGCTGACCCCGAGCGTCCTTGCTCGCGACGATCCGCCCTGAGTTGTCATAGGCGAACTCGACGACAGCCCCAGTGGCATTGGTGTAGCGGGTCAGACGGTCGCGGCCGTCGTATTCATAGTGATCAACATGTCCTCCCGGGCTGCGCCGGGTGACAACCCGCCCCAGGGCGTCGTGGGAATACTCGGTCATCAAACCGGTGCCGCTCGTCACCGCGATGACGTCCGCCCCCTCATACGTGAGGGTGAGCGGTGCATCCGTGCCAGCTCGCACTGTCAGCAGCCTCCCCTGCGAATCATACGTGTACTCGCGGGTCCGGCCCGTCGCGTCCTCGATGCTCGTCAGGTTGTCCTGGGCGTCGTACTGGTACTCCGTGACATGGCCGAGTTCGTCCTCGACGGTGGCGATCTGTTGGGTCGAGGTGTACGTGTATTGGGTCGACGCGGCCTGGGGCGTTCCCGCCAGACCCGTGACCTGGGTGACGTTTCCCCAGGCGTCGTATTCGTACTCCGTGCGGCGGCCCATGGCGTCAACCACCGCATCCATCCGGCCGGTGGACGAGTCCAACTCGAAGTTCGTCTCGCGCTCCTCCGCCGTTCCCAGGGGATAGATGTCCTTGGTGATGTAACCGGAAAGGAACGACACACGCCGTGTCTGTCCCGAGCGATCCTTCACATCGGTCCGGACGATCTGCTCGCCATCACGGACGTTGCAGCCGCCTTGCGGCAGGCACTGCTCGACGAGCCCCAGTTGGTACGTGAACTCGTAGGTGCTCCCATCCGCGAGCGTCTGCTTGGACACCCTGCCCTTCGCCCCGTACTCGTTCTGGACGACGAGCCGGTTCTCCTCGTCCACCACCGTCTCGATGTAATTGGAGGTGTTGTACGTGTACTGGCGGGACTTGCCCATGACGTCGGTCACCTGGGTCAGCCGGCCCTGGGTGTCGTACGTGTATGTGACGGTTCGTCCCGTGTGGTCCTTGGCCTGGGTGGCCAGACCCATGTTGTTGGTACTGGTGCCGATGGTGAACTCCACCCAGCGTCCAGAGGGGCCATCCAACCGGACAATGGGCCCTGAGTTCTCAGACTGACGGGTGATGGTCACCGCATTGCCAAAGCGGTCCGCCATCCGAGCCAACCGGTGGGCATGATTGAACGTCCAGCGGCTTCCGTCCCGGAAGACCAGGTCCCATCCCTTGTAGTCCAGATTGTGGAGGATGCGTGAACCGGCCAAGGGGCCCGGGTACGTCGTCTGGAAGATCGCTGACGCGTCATCCGTGCCGGAAGAGATCCGCTCATACCGGATGCGGGTTCCGTCCGGCTTGACCAGTTCGTACTCCGTGAAGTCGAGCGTTGACCGCCAAAGGAAGTACTCGTAGTTGCTGACCATTCCGACGCCGAACTGCCTGCGCGTCAGATCCAACGAGCGGTAGGTGCGCTCCACCTGGAGAGGAATGATGTCCGCGACGACGAGGTCAACCTCGTGGTTGATGAATTGGCCGGAGGCAAGCTGGACCGGGTCGCCACCGGTGGAACTCCCCGGCCTGCCGGCGGATCCACCCGAGCAATTCCCACCCGAGCTCTCGCTGCAGCACTGACCGTTGCAGCCGCCGCCCACCTGCGGAGGAGGGGCGTCCGGGTTGCTGTAGCCAGCGCCGACGAAGCCATAGAGGGCCACGCCATCGTCGGGAATCACCTGGCGGCCATCCGCGCTGACGCTGCCCAGGCCATAGGCGAACCAGCCGCTGGCGTTCGCGTCATAGCTCCAGAAGTTGGCCTTCGCCCCGGGCAGCTCGCCCCGATAGTTGGCGTAGTACAGCTTCGCGCCGCTGAAGCCCGGCGACATCCCCTCGAAGCGCGCGTCGCCCGGCTGGAGCGTGAAGTAGAGCGGCATCTCCAGGTTGGGAAGCGGGAACGGAGCCTGGTTGATGGGCAGCGGCGTGATGTTGATCTCCGTGAGCAGGTTGCCTGCACGGTCGCGGACCACCGTCCCGGGAGGCAGCCGCAGTTCCAAGCCGGGGATGGCGGGCGTCGTCACCGCAATCTCCTCCGTCGTGGGGCTCGGGATAGCGACCGTTCCCTGGGGATCCAGCCGGGTCATCCACACCGTGTGGCCCAGGGGGTTGGTGATGCCCTCCTTGAGGTCGACGTGCATGAAGAACAGGCCGTAGCGGACAGCGCCGTGGTTGGCCGTCTGGCCATTGACCTCCAAGGTCTGTCCGCCGGGGTTGAGCCCCTCCACGAGGAAGCGGCCCTGGGCATCCGTCATCGTCGCCACGCCACGCACCACGATCCGCACGCCCGCCAGAGGCCTGCCATTGAGGCGCACCACCCGCCCGGAGAGAGCTGTGACTCCAGGAGCAGCCTGGAGTGGCTCCACCGGCGTCACGTGGGGCTCCCGCGAGCGCCAGCGGCCCGTGAGATTCTCCGGGCCCGGCAACCAAGTCTCCCCATCATCGAAGAGGGGCCGCTCAGGCGCGCGCCAATCGTAGCGGCCATCCGCGCCCCGCTTCTCCAGATGCCGCAGGGACGCCGTCGGCTGCGCCAAGGCCTTGGGACGGCTCAGCTGCGGCCGCGGCAGCCGGGTGTCCGGACGGCCTTCACCCGCCGCTAGCGTCGCGGTGATGAAACCTACCGTGGTGAGCGGCAACTCGCGGTGCTTCGCGTCCCGCAACCCCTGCACGTAGAGCGTGTAGGCCGTAGCAGGCAGCAGCGCCTGCGCGGGACGGAAGAAGATCAGCCGCCCCTCTTCCGCGAAGGTGTGCTCCCCCGCGACTTCACCCAGGGGCCCCACGAGGGTGATGGAGGCCCCGTCGTCCTGAACCACGGGGTGGCTCAGCCGCACCGCCAGCAGGACCTGCCCCGGCACCGCAGGGTCCTTGTCCTTGGGCAGTGAGCCCGTGATCGCCAGTGCGGCATCCGGCCCTGGCAGCCGTTCGCGCTCGGAGACATCCACGCGGACGAACTCGTCTCGCGCCGGATCGAAGATTTCGGCGGTGGGGACCGCCCCGGGCGCGTCGCCCCCAGCGAGCAACACGCGGCCGTCCGGAAGCAGCACGGCCGTGTGCCCGGCGCGGGCCACCTGCATGCGCGAGGACAGGCGCCTCACCTGGAGCGTGCGCGTATCCAGCACCTCCGCCGTGTCACTGGTCCGCGCGTCGGCAGTCTCTCCGCCCGCGAAAAGTACCCGGCCGTCCGTCAATACCGTGGCGGAATGCCGCGCCCGCGGCGACGGGTGGACCTCCGCCGCGCTCACGAAGACTGCGTCATCCGCGGAGAACCACTCGGCCGCCTCGACGAGTCGGCCCGTGGCGTCACGGCCGCCCACCACCAGGACCCGGCCTCCTGGAACCACGGTCGCCGTCTGGCCCGACCGCGCCGAGACCATGCCCCGGGACATCGGCTCGACGCGCCCGGGCCCGATCTGGAGGGACGCCGCAGCGGACGCGGTTTCGCCCCCCAATAGCAACCAGCGTCCGTCCGACAGGCGGGTCGCGCTCCGCCCGCCACCTGCCTGGGGCCGCTCCGCAGTGAGCTGTTGAACGACCTCTTCTGGAACCGGCGCAAAGGGAATCTCCTCCGTACAGCCTGCGAATGCCCCGAGCAGGACAAGGCAGGCGGTCGCAAGGATACGTCTGGCGTAAGGCATGTTTTTTCCGTGAGAGGACAAGAATGTCTTGGAGGTCATGGCGCCACCTCCACGCGAGCCGGCGCGAAGGGAGCGCCCTGGGTCTTCACGCGAAGGGTGATCTGGCCGGTGTTGGCGCTGTTGGGATCCACGCGGATGCTGTACGTGCCTGCCGTGGAGGCCGTGAAATTCACCGTGTAGCTCGTGTTGGGGAAGGCAGGCGTGCCGACAACAGAAGTAGTGCCATTGGGTGGCCAGACGGTCACCTGCACGCCACCCGTGAACGTCGCCGACGTGAGCACCAAGCTCAGATTGGCATTGGCGCTGGCCGTAAAGGTGTAGAAGCCATCCTGGCCCACCCGGGTGGTGCTGAAGGTGGCCGCGCTCCCATCCACCGTGAGGCTGCCCTCCACCGAACGAGACAGCAGCAGCCCCACTGTCGCCGCCGCGGTGCCCGCAGGATTGACAGTGATGACATACGTCCCCGTCACCGACAGCACCGGCAGGTCGCAGTTGTCTGGAGCCATGAATGCACCACAACCGGTAAGCAAGGTGCCGTCGGGTTTGAAAACGGAGATGGCGACACTCCCTCCGGAGGGCGCCGTGCTGAGGCTCGGGATGCCCAGGCCCAGGCGATCCCCGGCCGTACCGCTGAAGGTATAGCGGCCATTCTGCCCCGCCCCCAGGCTTACGGAGGTGACCGTGCCGTCAATGATTCCCGCGCTCCCGGTGGCCTCCGTTATCAGTTGGAGGGTGATCTGCCCGGTGCTGGCCCTGTATGGGTCCACCTCGATGCTGTACGTGCCGGCCGTGGGCACGGTGAAGTCCAACGTTTGGCCTGCGGTAGAGCTGGTGAGCAGACTGGCCAGCTGCGAGCCATCCGCCTTTAGCACCCGCAGCTGCGTGCTGGTAGCGAAGGTGATGCCCGTGAGAACCAAGCTCAGATTGGCATTGGCGCTGGCCGTAAAGGTGTAGAAGCCATCCTGGCCCACCCGGGCGGTGCTGAAGGTGGCCGCGCTCCCATCCACCGTGAGGCTGCCCTCCACCGAACGAGACAGCAGCAGCCCCATGGATGCCGTCGCGACCCCTGCGGGATTAATGGTGATGGCATACGTCCCCGTCACCGACAGCACCGGTAGTTCGCAATTGTCCGGGGTGGTGATGCTGGGGCAATTGACGAGCAAGGTGCCGTCGGGTTTGAAAACGGAGATGGCGACACTCCCTCCGGAGGGCACCGTGCTGAGGCTCGGGATGCCCAGGCCCAGGCGATCCCCGGCCGTACCGCTGAAGGTATAGCGGCCATTCTGCCCCGCCCCCAGGCTTACGGAGGTGACCGTGCCGTCAATGAGCCCCGCGCTCCCGGTGGCCTCTCCCACCAGCTTGAGGGTCATCTGCCCGGTGCTGGCCAGCGGCGGGTCCACAGCGATGCCGTACGTGCCGGCCGTGGGCACGGTGAAGTCTACCGTATAGCCCGTGGTGGCGTTGGTAGTCAGGCTGGCCAGCTCCGAGCCATCCGCCTTCAGCACTTGGACCTTGGTGCCGCTGGCGAAGGTGATGCCCGTGAGGACCAAGCTCAGATTGGCATTGGCGCTGGCCGTAAAGGTGTAGAAGCCATCCTGGCCCACCCGGGCGGTGCTGAAGGTGGCCGCGCTCCCATCCACCGTGAGGCTGCCCTCCACCGAACGAGACAGCAGCAGCCCCATGGATGCCGTCGCGACCCCTGCGGGATTAATGGTGATGGCATACGTCCCCGTCACCGACAGCACCGGTAGTTCGCAATTGTCCGGGGTGGTGATGCTGGGGCAATTGACGAGCAAGGTGCCGTCGGGTTTGAAAACGGAGATGGCGACACTCCCTCCGGAGGGCACCGTGCTGAGGCTCGGGATGCCCAGGCCCAGGCGATCCCCGGCCGTACCGCTGAAGGTATAGCGGCCATTCTGCCCCGCCCCCAGGCTTACGGAGGTGACCGTGCCGTCAATGAGCCCCGCGCTCCCGGTGGCCTCTCCCACCAGCTTGAGGGTCATCTGCCCGGTGCTGGCCAGCGGCGGGTCCACAGCGATGCCGTACGTGCCGGCCGTGGGCACGGTGAAGTCTACCGTATAGCCCGTGGTGGCGTTGGTAGTCAGGCTGGCCAGCTCCGAGCCATCCGCCTTCAGCACTTGGACCTTGGTGCCGCTGGCGAAGGTGATGCCCGTGAGGACCAAGCTCAGATTGGCATTGGCGCTGGCCGTGAAGGTGTAGAAGCCATCCTGGCCCACCCGGGCGGTGCTGAAGGTGGCCGCGCTCCCATCCACCGTGAGGTTGCCCCCCACCGAGCGGGACAGCAGAATCCCCACAGACGCAGTCACGGTCCCCGGAGGATTGACGGAGACCGTGTACGTCCCCGCCATGGGCAACGGAGGCAGGTCGCAATTATTCGGGCCAGTGATGCTGGGGCAGGTGATGAACTCAAGCCCCCCGGGCCGGAACACTTTCAGGGTCAGGATCTGGCCAGTAGGTGTGGTGGTGATGCTGGACACCCCCAGTCCCAGGTGCTCGCCGATTCCTCCCACGAAGTCATAAGTGCCGTTTTGCCCTGCCTGGTTGGTGAAGGTCGTCGTCGCGCCATCCTTTTCAAGCACGCCACGCAAAGCGCGCACCAGGGCAAGCGTCGCGCTGAAGCCTGTCGTGCTGCCCGAGATCCTCAACACCGCCGTGTAGATGCCGTCCTTCGGCGCGATCGGGGCATCAAGGACGCCCCCCGCGGGGGTCAAGACAACGGAGCTCACCTCCGTTCCCTGCTGATCCTCAATCTGCAGCGCAACCTGGAAAGCGCCCCCCGTCACCACTGAGGACGCCACGATGCTCACCTGTTCCCCGCGCTGCACCGGGAACTTCAGCACCGCCTTTCTCGTCACATCCGGGAGCGAGATGTTGACCGGCGCCCCCCCCACGACGGGTTCGAGCACTGTATCCAGCCCGCCAGGAACATTCGCTGACGGCATCACCAGGAAGTCCGTGGTGCTCGTCGCATGCCCTGCGGAAGTGGAAACCCTCACCCGCCCCGTGGCGCCCTGCGAGCCGATCTTCACCACGAGCTGGGTGGCCGTAGCGGAGATAATGGAGGCCTGGACGCCTCCGATGAAGACGCGATTGTAGAGGCGGTCGGGATTGAAATTCGTGCCAGTGATCGTCACTGTCGTCCCGATGGGGCCACCCACGGGAGAAAACCCTGTAATGCTGGGGCCGCCGCCCTGGGCCGCCACTTCGAAGTCCTCGTTGCTGGTGGCGGTCACACTGCCGACCGTCACGCTCACCGGTCCTGTCGTCGCGCCTGCGGGGACCGACACCACCAACCGCTGAGCGCTCGCCGCCGTCACAACCGCGGCTACGCCATGGAAGGACACAAAATTGCTGGTGGGTGTCGTGCTGAATCCCGTCCCCGTCAGGATCACCTCCGAGCCCGGCCCACCTGAGTTTGGCGAGAAGTCGAAGAGCCCCAGGTCCGTGGCTGTCAGCCGCTTGATTTCAAGGAGGTTACCTCCTTTGTCATAGACATACTGGGCGCTGGCACCCGTGCCGTCGTAGACACCGACCAGCCGCCGGGACTCGTCATAGGCATAGTTGACGGGCGGTCCCGCATCCCCTAATCCGCTGGGCAGGGTCGCCAGCTCAGGAGCGGAAGAGGGGGAACCACCACACGCGCACAACAAAAGGGCATACCAGAGCGCGTGGAGACCGCGCGCCAAGAAGGGGCGATTCAAGGAAGACTCCTGGATGGAGATGGGATCAGCGGCCAGTCGGCGTCACGGGACCGTCTGTGTTGGCACCTGGGGACTCGTCAGCGCCTGAAGGAATGCCACGAGGCTGGAGCGGTCTGCGGGCGTCAGATCCCCGACCTGAAGCCCTTCGCTCTTTCGGTAATACAGCTCACGTTCAACAGCTTCGGCCAGCGTGGGAACGCTGCCATCGTGCATGTAGGGGGCCGTCTTGGCCACGTTGCGAAGGGAAGGCGTGCGGAAGCGGCCCAAGTCAACCGCCCGAAGGCTGACGGCATAACGCCCCAACGCCGCTACATCCGCGCGAGCAGGAATCGCGGCGCGGCGCGCTTCTGAATCCCATCCCAGAATGCCCCGGGCGGCATCAGGCTGACGAGGAACGATCTCAAGGGGGACTTCACCGGGGTGGTATGCCCCGTCCGTGAAGGAGCCCGCCTCCAAACGATGGCAGCGCGCACACCCAGCGCGTCCCGTGAAGAGCGCGAACCCCCGCCGCTGCTCTGGGAGGAGCGCCTGTGCATCCCCCGCCTGGAAGCGGTCAAATGGAGATGGCGCCGGAACCAGCTGGCGGAGATATGCAGCGAGGGCTTTCGCCACGGTCGTTCGCGTCACGCCTTCGTCAGGAAAAACAAGCGCGAAGCCCACTGCATGGCGCGCCTGAACCAATGACAGGACCGCACCTTCTCCAGACAGCCCATGTTCCTCGGCGGTAGTGAGCGGATCCATGACCAGTTCTTCCAGGGAGGTCCTCCGCCCGTCCCAGAAGAACTCTCGGGTCTGTGCCAGGCCCATTAAACTGGGAGCATTCCGGGTTCCCCGCCGGCCAAATGCTCCGCGCGAAACGGCTCTGCCGTCTGTGAATGCGGCGTCGGGGCGATGACACGTCGCGCAGGCCACGGCGCCGTCCACACTCAATGACGTGTCAACGAACAAGGCTGCCCCCAACGCGGCTAGAGCTTCCTCACTCGTGCGTGACGTGCGGCCCGCCGCCGCTCCTGACCAGGGCGTCAGAAGCAGGATCCCCATCAACGCGATTCCTCGGAGCAAATGGAATCGAGAGCAGGGAATGCGCTTCCCACACAACAACCGCGTCCTTCCCCTCATTACGAAAGCTCCTGACCCGCCCCCTCGAATAGACGTCCGAGCCTCTCCAATATCGGACAACTCGTCTACCAATAGCAAGCAATTACACAGGGCGGCCGCGAATATTGCTGCATCAGAAATGGATGCCACGATTGTAAATCTCTATCGCGACCTTGCCTGGGGCGCGTTTTACCCGGCAATCCGTGACCCTCCTATATGATTCTACTCAGCGAGGAGCTGTCCCTGTTTAGCGCAGCCAAAGAAGCATGGATGCGACGTGCAGGACGGCAAGGTAGCTGGTCGCCGACTTGTCATGGCGGGTGGCGACAGCACGAAAGCGCTTGAGGTCGTGGAGGAAGCACTCCACCCGGTAGCGCAGCCGGTACAGGGGGCGGTCTAACGGCAACGCCCGCTTGCGGCTCGGGTTTGAATGGATGACAGGCTTCATCCTGAGCTTTCGAACGTTGGCACGAATGCGGTCGGCGTCATAATTGGTATCCGCGATGAAAGTGGTGCCCTCGGCGTGCACCAGAAGTTCTTCGGCCATTGTGGACTCGTGCTGCTGGCCGGGCGTCAGCGCAACGTGGAGCGGCTTACCTCCCGTCGTCGTGACGGCGTGAGCTCTCGTTGAAAAGCCTCCTCGAGAACGGCCCAAAGCATTGCTTCGGCTCCCCCTTTTCCGCCCGCGACGTCCTGATGCGCCCGGACGGCCGATGCGTCAGCAAGGGAGCCAAGCTCATCTACATCGAGCCGCAGCGCCTTGCAGATGGCTTCCCAGCGCCCAGTCTTCGCCCAGAGGTGGAAGCGGTTGTAGACCGTCTTCCAGTGACCGAACCGCTCGGGCAAGTCCCACCATTGCTCCCCGGTCTTCACGCGCCACACCACGGCGTTGATGAAGTCACGGTCCCCTCGCTTCGAGCGGGGGCCGCTCCTGGAGCCCAGCAGAGGCTCAATGCGGCTCCACTCGGCATCGCTCAGTTCATGTAGGCGCACAGCCCGCGTTGATCGTACTTGGCCCCAGTCAGCAATTCCGACTCGGGGCCCAGCCCCAACGTACCGGAGGACCGGCCCGTTGGGTCGATTCGTGAACACGAGATCAGGGACGGCCCCTAGAGCGCCGAACAGGTTAGGTCACGCCGCGCGCTGATAGCGCGCGGCGACCTCGAGGTTTTGGACGACCGCGATTCGCCTGAGGTCAAAGAGGTTGCGGCGCGTGCCTCGGTAACGGGCCTTCGGGCCCTGGCGGTTGGCGAGATGTGCCAGGCGATGCTCGACACCGACACGCTCGCGGAGTTGTGCGCGGCCCGCGCGCGACTGCAGACGTGAGCGCAGACGCTTCTGGAGCCGCTCATCGTCGCCCATCGTGACGCTACGCCCCTTGCCGGACGCGGCCTGGGTACAGCTTGAGCGCAGCTTGCACGGTCCGCAGGCTTCCGGGTCGAATTGCACGACGGCGCCGGGCTCGAAGGGTTCCACCTCGCCAGCAGGGCACGTGAGGGGGCCGGCGCGGATGTTCACTTTGAAGTCGCGCTTGCCGAAGAGTCCGGACTTCGCGCTGGCTCCTCGCCACGGCCGGCAGACGACGTCGCCGCCGCTCTCCAGCACGTCTTCGGCCATTGCGCTGTTGAGGTACGCCCTGTCGATGAGGAGGACGTCGGGGAAGAGCTCCTGGTGGGCCATGTCTTCCTGCAGTGCGCCCGTCGCCTCCTCTTCGGGTCGGTTGGCCGGCGTCACGGCGCAGGCGACCACCAATTCGGTGTCGAGGTCGGTGCCGACGTGCTGCTTGTAGCCATTGAAACGCTTGCTCTTGCTCTTGCGCCCGTGGCGCATGTCCGGGTCTTCGATGGAGATGCGCCTGTCGGCCGCCACGCCTTGTCGAATTTGCACGCCGCCCTCGGGGCGCGGCTCAAGGTCCTGCGCCTTCACCTGCACGAGCGCTTCGATGTAGCGCGTCAGCGGAGCCGTGACGCACGCCTTCGACTGCTTCACCACCCAGGCCATGAGGCAATCGAGCTGCCGGCACAGGCGATTGAGTGCGTTGAGCTTCGCGTCGGGCGCGCTCCAGTCGATGTCGAGGCCGGCCTTGATGCTGCTGGCCCTCAGCAACGGCGCATTCGCCTGCTGACACACCTCCTCGACGTCGGTGCCGAGCGCGAGCGCCATGCTCTCGGCCACCTTGCGGCCTGCGTGGCCGAGCAGGTTGATGGTGTCCTCAACCCGCCCGGCCCCTTCCAGAGGGCGGCTGTCGACCCCCACTCGCAGCGTCTTCGGCGTCTTCTTCGAATCGAACCCCTTCGTCCGCTTCGCCACCTCGACGGTGCGCTCCAGCAGCCGACGGTCCATCTCATGCGCCATGAGGCGCTCGCGGAACTGCTGCAGCCCGCCCTGCGAAAACGCGGGCACGTCCTCTTCATCCTCGAGCGTTCCGAGAACCAACCGCCAGCAGCGGTCGCTCGCCGACAGACGCACTGCCTCCGCATCGGAAGTTTGCAAATAGGCCTGCAGCAACAGGCCCATGCACATCAACGCGGGCGGCTGTGCGGCTTCACCCTGGCCTGTCTGTCGATACATCGACTCCAACTCCGCCTGAAAGGCGTCGTCGAACAACTCGTGCCGGTGCTCGCGCAGAAAGACGAAGAGCTTCCGACTCTTTCCGGCGAGCTTCAGCAGCTTCTGCTCGCGGGCACTGCACTCCACCGTGGGGCTCCATCGGTCCAAGCGCCACCTCCGTGAGGAGGTGACATGAGCACCTGGCGACAGCCCGCGTCGACCGTGCTCGTAAACGATCGATTTTCCTCGGGCGGATTCCTGATCGACGCTCTAGAGTGCCCCGGACCGGAGCCAGGCTCAGCGACTCACCAATCCCTACAACTACAGCCAGAAATATGCCGCCGTTCTTCTCTCGGAGGCTGAACAGGATGGCTGTCTGGCGTTTGAGTTGAGGTTGGATACGGTTGAGAGCATGGCTGCAGCAGCACTTCCACACGACTGGGCACGCCCTCGATCCGCCAGTAGCTGGGCTTGTCGCGGAGACGTTTGTCTCGTAGGAGCCTTGCGGACGGAGATGCAGCTCCAGGGGCGGCGGCGCAATCAACAAGCCTCGCCATGCGCGATCACCACCTCGTTGCCAGCGACAATCCGGAGGCAACCCGCCGCCAGGATGATCTACGAAACCGGATCTACTGATGAAGTCTGTGGTCCTCGTAGCCGCCTACTCACCTCTTTCGGCTTGCACCCATGGGCGCTCCCGGCTCCATTCCCGCCGGGCAGGCTGGGCGGCCCGGGACCATATGCCCAGCGACCCGGTATACTCCCACGCCCATGACACCGCTGAGCCCCGGAGTCGTCACCGCCATGGAGCAGGACACGTCGGCCGCGCCCGGAACCCTGCGTTTTCGCCGCCTGTGGCTGTTCTCCCCCCGGGCCGACCTCGCCATTCTCGGCATCCCTCTGACCCTGACCCTGGTGGCCGCCTTCGCCAGCGCGTTCCTCGCCCCGGCCTCTGAGAACACCGCCCACAAACTCCTGGGCTGGACGGCCCAGAACATCCTGGGCAACTCCACGCACGTCATCCTCACGTTCCTGCTCTTCGGCGTGCACCGCGACGTGCTCACCGCCACCCCCAGGCAGCCTCACACCATCCTCGCCGGTGTGCTGGCCATGCTCGGCGTGGGCGCGGCGCTGTTCTTCACCTTCTACGCCAACCGCTCCATCCACACCTTCGCCGTCGCCGTCATCTTCAACGTCTTCGGCATGCACCACACCCTGTCGCAGCACCGGGGCCTGTGGTCCCTGCACGGCCTTCGCGGCGGACAGGAAGGCCTCGCGCCGCCCTCCGCTCTGGAACGCAAGCTCCAGCAGCTCTACGTCCCGCTGCTGCTCACCGTCCTCCTCATCCGCATCTTCTTCGTCGCCGAGTCCGCCGCTCCCGGCGCCCCCGCCTATCTCGACGTGGGCCAGGGCACCGTCCTGCCGTGGCAGACACTGCCCCTGCTCATCGCCGTCTGGCTGGGCTACTTCCTCCTGCTCTTCCGCGCGGTGCTCCGCTCTGGCATCGCCAGCGGCCCCAAGGTGCTCTATCTCTTGGGGATGGCCACCGCGACGGGCCTCGCGCTCGTGGCGCCGTCCTGGGGCTACGTGATGCTCCCGGGCATGCACGGGTTGGAGTACTACCTCCTCAGCGCCCGCATGCTGGAGCCTCGCGAGGGCGACCGTCCCCGGCTGAGCCAGAAGCTCATCTGGCCCGCCATGGTCGCGTCCATGGTTCCGCTGTTCGCCCTGGGCGTGGTGCATGGATTCCTGCTGGATGGCCCCATGCGCGGCTCGCTGGGCATCGGCGGCGGCGCGCAGGCACATCCCTTGCTCCGTGCACTGACTTCGCTGGGTTTCGCGTGCGTGCTCGCGCACTACTTCGCGGACGCCTTCATCTTCCGCTTCCGCATCCCCTCCATCCGGCAGGTGATGCTGCGCCGCCTGGGCTTCACTTCCGCCGCTCGCCCGGCCCCCTGAGCCGCGGGAGTCACACACCCCGCAAAGAAAAATGGCAGGCCCTTCCAGGTGGAGGGACCTGCCATTTCCACACAACTGGGGTGGCTCAGTTGTAGGTGTTGTTCTGGCCGAAGTTCTTCATCGTCTTCTTCTTCAGCTCGTCGCCGGCCTGCTGACCGTCGTTCTTCACGTTGTCCTCACCGGCCAGCGCCGCGGCGGAGGCGCCGAACAGCTTGCGGATGTTGTCACCGAACAGGGTGATCACGCCGATGGCGGCGATCGCGATGAGGGCCACGATGATGATGTACTCGGTCATGCCCTGACCACGGTTCTTGCGGAACTGCTTCTTGGGTGCCTTCGCGATCGCGTTCATGGAAAACTCCGGGGGTCGTTGCAGCGGTGGAGAGACACACCCTGCGGGAAGTCAGGGTCGATACAGACGGTACAACGGGCGGGCAAGCGCCTCCATCCGTCATCGGGAGGATGGGGGGTTGGATCAAGGAATATCGCGGGTCTGGAACCTCTCAAGGCATCATCCCCCTGTTTTCAGGGCCCGCCTGGCGCCGCGGTCGGCGTTTTGGGCGTGGATCCACAGGCGTCCGGTTCCAGGGCCTCGCAGAAGGCCTTGAACGCATTCTGGAGCTTCGTGTCCTGGCTGTGACGTGCCGTCACCTCCCGCCCCACCGCCAGCGCGCCCTCCGCGGTCAGCGGTGTCCATACCGTGCGCGAGGACCACAGCCGGGCCGTCACCAGCTTCAGGTACTCCGTCACCAACTCAGGTGAACGCCCGCCCCGCGCCACCTCCGGTTCCAGAAGCGACGCCGCCAAGCTCAGGTCCCCCTGCGCCAGCACGGCCCGCCCCAGCGCGAGTGCCGAGGCGGGGTCCTCTGGCGCCAGCGAACGCCACAGCGTCGCCACCCCCCGGACCATCGGATCCTTCTCCGAGTGGTAGCGCTGCACGTTGCGGTATAGCCCCGCGACCTGCTCGGCAGTGGGCGGATGATCGCGCAGGTACTCGTGTAGCAACAGCCTCGGCCCGCTGTCCGGCGACCGGCGCTCGTCCTTCACGCGCACGTCCAGGTTCGCGAGGAAGAAGGCCACCGGCGACGCGTACTCCAGCAGGTTGTGGTCATCCGTGTTGATGGGCCCCTCGCCCGCGAAGTCCTTCTGGCCCGCCTCGGTGTGCACCTGCTTGGACAGCAGACCGAACAGGTCGTGGATGTCCACCCGGGCCAGATCCGCCTTCACGTCCGGCCGAGCCATGCGCGCGGCCACCATCGCCGCGTCGAACGACAGCGGCTTGCGGCTTGCCACCAGCACCAGATCCTCGGGCCCCAGCCACGTCGTGGCGTGCGGGAAGGTGTCCTGCAGTGTGCGGATCACCAGCCGCACCAGCTCGCGGTTGCTCTCGTAGGTGTGGATCCACTGCACCATCACGCCGTCGTCCGTCAGGTGCTTGTCCACCAACTGGAAGAAGTCGCGCGTGAAGAGGCCGGACACGCCCGTCACCCAGGGGTTGGACGGCACGCTGACAATGAGGTCGTAGCGGATGGGCGCCAACGCCATGAACGTCTTCGCGTCGTCGATGTGCACATGCGTGCGCGGATCATCCACCGCGTTGCGGTTGTCCGCCTTGAACAGGCGCGCCGCCTCGATGACCGCCGGGGAGATCTCCACCATGTCCAGGCGCTCCACCGGGTGCGCCAGCAGGCTGCCCGCGGTGATGGCCGCGCCGGCACCGATGACCAGCACGTTCTTCGGGTCGCGCGGGTGCAACAGCATGCCCAGGTGGGCCGCCATCACCTGCGTCTCGATGTCCCCCCCGTTCGACGCGTCCGTCTTGCCGTTGATCTTCATGAAGCGGAGGTTCTCGCTCGGCAGGTCGCCCACCATCACCGTCGCGAAGGTGTCGTCCGCGTAGAAGTGGGGGACGATGGACTTCTCCGTGTTCTCCACAAGCTTCGCGTAGCTCTCCGGCGGCTTCTTGTAGGCGCGCATCGCCGCGATGCTGGACAGCCGCTGCGGCCAGCCCTGCAGGCTGCCCAGCACCACCACCGCCAGCACCGCCGCCCCCCCCACCGGCGCGAACACCCGCCATGCGGGGACCTCACTCGCGCCCTCCCCTTCCTTCGGCGTGGACAGCGCGTGGAACGCCAGGCCCGCAGCCACCAGGTTCGCCACCGCCCCCGCGATGAAGTTGCCCTGCATGCCCCAGAAGGGCATCAGCACCAGCCCGCCCAGCACGGAGCCGGACAGCGTGCCCGCCGTGTTCCACAGGTAGACGCCGCCCAACTCGCGCCCCACCTCGGATACCTTCGCCGTGGCCACGCGCGCCGCCGCCGGGAACGCCGCGCCCATGATGAAGGTGGGCACCAGCAGCACCGCGCAGCAGAAGGCGAAGGTGATGCCCTGGAAGATGGGCCACGTCTCCACCGCGCGCGTGAGCATCCACTCGGACCAGCGGAACAGGTGCGGCAGCCGCACGTACAGGGGCAGCGCCACGCAGAGGCTCACCACCAGCCCCACCTGCGTCCAGCCATACAGCTTCAGCGAGTCCCCGCCCTCCTTGCGCGTCATCAGCCAGAAGCTGCCCAGACCGATGCCCAGGATGAACGCCGTCAGGATCAGCGTGAAGGCATACGTGGACGCCCCCAGCACGATGGACAGCAGGCGGATCCACGTCACCTGGTACAGCATGGACGTGAAGCCGGACAGCATCACGCCGATGAGCGCCGCCCGCACCGCCCGCCGGGGATAGGCCACGTCCTCCGCCGCTGGCGCCGCCCCCACCACCACCGCCGGTGGATGCTGCCGGGCCAGCGCCAGCGCCGCCAGTGCGAGGAACACATTCAGCCCGGCGGCGATCTGCGCGGACGCGGACAGGCCCACCAGCGGCACCAGCCGCGTGCCCGCCACATACACGCCCACCGCCGCCCCCAGGCTGTTGATGGCATACAGCCGCGCCAGCTCCTTGCGCACCCCCGCGAGGCTCGCCGCGAAGTGGCGCACCAACGCCGGCAGCGTGCCGCCCATGAGCAGCGTGGGCACCACCAGCGACAGCGACGACACGAGCAGGCGCGGGGCCACCCGCAGGCCCTCCGGCACGTGCGGCGCCAGGGCCAGCCACAGGTGCTCCAGCGCGCCCAGGACGTAGGGGAACGCCAGCGCGTACAACCCCACGCCCAGTTCCAGCACGCCGTAGAGCGCCAACGGACTCTTCACCCGGTCCGCTGTCCGCCCGAAGACAAACGCCCCCAGCGCCAGGCCCCCCATGAACGTAGCCAGCACGACGGCGTGCGCCTGACCGCTGTTGCCCAGCACGTTCCCCAGGTATTTGGACCAGACCAGCTCGTAGACGAGCGCGGTCGCCCCGGACAGGAACAGAAGGGCGGCCACAAGGTTCTTCGGAGGACGTGGAGTGAGGGTCATAGGGACAGCACTCGACGTTAGCCGGTATGTTTCAGGTCCACCAATGAACGCCCATCTCCTGCAAGCCGCTCAGCTCGCCTGGTCCCCCCACCTGCGTGTGACACGCGCGGAAGGTGATTGCGCCCCGGTGCTGCGCCGCGATGCCAAGGCGCTCGTGGGCATGTCCCTGCACACCGCGCTGGGGATTCCGCAGGAGCGCGCGCGGGAGCTGGATGCCCGCGCACGCGAGGATCGCCGCGCGGTGGAGTTCGTCACCCTCCCGCCACATGGCTCCACCGGCAACCCGCCCCCCACGCACCTGCGGCTCGTGCTGGGCATGGACGGGGAAGAGGCCTCCGCGGGCGTGCTCGACCTGGGCGCCGTGCTGGAGGGCGCCCCGCCGGTGCAGATCTCCAAGCTGTCCTCGTCACTGAGCCACGAAATCCGCAACCCGCTGTCGTCGGTGAAGATGGCCGTGCAGACGCTGGCCCGGAACACCGGCCTCTCGGACCGGGACAAGCGGCGGCTCACCATCGCCAACCGCGAAATCCGGACCATGGAGCGCATGCTGTGGCTCCTGTCCGAGTACGGCCGCGAGAGCGCCGCGAACCTGGACGCCCACCCCCTGCGCTCGGTCGTCCAGGAGGCGACCGCCATGGTGGCCCCGGAACTGGCCGAGCGCCGCATCGAGGTGGATGTGAAGGAAGAGGCGGACCTGCCCCGCGTGCGGGTGGATCCCAACCGGTTGAGACCCGTGCTCGCTCAAGTCCTGCTCAACGTGGCCATGGGCCTGCCAGAGGAGGGCCGCGTCCAGGTGACGCTGCGCCAGGCGGCCCCCGGCCACGTCAGCCTCATCCTGGATGATCCCGCCGCGGCCCTGCCCCCGGAGGAGCGGGGCACGCTGTTCGACCCCTTCGGCTCGCGCCTGGCGCGGGGCGCGGGGCTGTCCCTGGCCGCCCTGCGGCGGGTGATGACGGGCGTGGGGGGCGACGTGGCGGCCCAGGGGAGCGCCGAACCGGGGATGGTGTTCACGCTGACGTTCGCCGCCTGAGGACCCCATGGAGACCCTCCTCATCGTCGACGATGACGTGTCGCTGCTCGAAACCCTCACGATGCACTTCGAGGAGATCGAGCAGGACGGGCAGCCGCGCTACCAGGTCGTCACGGCCACCAGCGCCGCCGCGGGCCTCAAGGCCGCCCAGGAGAACATGCCCAGCGTCGTCATCCTGGACATGATGCTCCCGGACCGCACCGGCCTGGAGATCATCGAGGAGATGAAGGGGCTGTGCGGCGACGCGCGCATCATCCTCGTCACCGCCTACCACGACATGGAGACGACCATCCGGGCCATGAAGGCCGGTGCGTTCGACTACATCCACAAGCCCTTCCCGGATCCCGCCGCCCTGGACCTGGTCGTGGAGCGCGCGCTGGAGTACCGCCAGCTGTCGCGCCGCGCGGACGAGGTCCACCGCGAGAACGCCGTCGTCCGCCTGGGCGACATCGTGGGCACCAGCCCCTCCATGCAGCAGCTGGTGAAGGAGATTGGCAAGGTGACGGGCAGCACCGCGACGGTGCTGATCAACGGCGAGAGCGGCACCGGCAAGGAGCTCATCGCCCGCGTCATCCACAACTACTCCTACGACGAGCCCCGGCCCTTCATCGGCATCAACTGCTCCGCCATCGTGGACACGCTCCTGGAGAGCGAGCTGTTCGGCCACGAGAAGGGCGCCTTCACCGGCGCCGTGTCCGGCAAGCCCGGCAAGTTCGAGCTGGCCGAGGACGGCACCGTGTTCCTGGATGAGATTGGCGACATGTCGCTGATGCTCCAGGCGAAGCTCCTGCGCGTGCTGCAGGAGCGCGAGTTCGAGCGCGTGGGCGGCGTCAAGCGCGTGAAGCTGCGAGCGCGCGTCATCGCCGCCACCCACCGCAACCTCGCGGACGAGGTGGCGCAAGGGCGCTTCCGCGAGGACCTCTACCAGCGCCTCAAGGTCATCACCCTCGTCATCCCGCCTCTGCGGGAACGGCGCGAGGACATCTCCCTGCTGGTGAAGCACCTCCTGGAGCGCATCAACGAGAAGGTGCACAAGCGCGTCACCCGCGTGCCCCACGAGGTGATGGAGCGCCTCACCCTGCTGCCCTGGCGCGGCAACGTGCGCGAGTTGGAGAACGTCCTCACCCGCGCCGTCGTGCTCGCCCCCGGCGACGTGCTGCGCGGCGACGACCTGCCCCCGCTGGAGGCGAACCCCTCAGGGCCCCTGGACGCCCCGCGCGTCCCGGGCGCCGCGAACTCCATGTTCGCCGCCCCAGCGGTAGACGATGTGAGCCTCATCCCCACCCTGGAAGAGGCCGAACGGCAGCTCATTGCCCGGGCCATGGCCGTCACCAAGGGCCACAAGGGGCGCACGTGTCAGATCCTGGGCATCAGCCGTCCGACCCTTGAACGAAAGCTTCAAAAGTTCGGTCTCACACAGGGGCATGGTCCACAGGTTCACCCTTATCCGGTGAAGGATGCTTCCTGACAGTGTCCCAGCCCCGACAAACCGGTGTGGCTGTTGAACGTTTCGTTCAAACTGATCAGACTGTTTGAACGTTCTGTTTCAGGTTTTGGACACAGTTCGGGGTGTGGAATGAAGGTGTAGCGCTAAGTACCCGTCATTCCTCGAACTGTTCCCCCGGGAATACTTCAAGTGCCCGTGGCACGCCTCTTGGAAAGGGCAAGGTCCGTCCGCAGCAGCAGCAGCGACCGACCTTCCCCATCCCTTTCTGTCTTTCCAGGAGACTCCCATGCACGGCTTCAACCGCCCCCTCGGCCCCATCGGTTCCAACGTCGTGGCGCCCCTGCAGGCGACGTCGTCCGGGATGATGGTGACCGCGAACAAGCTGGTCCCCGGCCAGGAGGCCATCGACTTCAAGGGGTACTTCAAGGTCGAGTCCTTCCCGCACAACTCGACCATCTACCGCCCCGGTGACACGTCGGACCGCGTGTACCTGCTGAAGTCCGGCCGCGTGCGCCTGATGCGCATTGGGAAGAACAGCACCCGCTCGGTGGTGTCCATCCTCCGCCCGGGCGACCTGTTCGGCGAGCTGTTCCGCCCCGAGGGCACGCCCATCGAGGAGATGGCCGTGGCGGCGGGCGAGGCCGAGGTGTGGAGCATCGAGGGCCGCGACTTCCGCGCGCAGCTGGAGGCCCGTCCGGCCCTGGCGGTGGACGTGGTGCGCGCCTACGCGGACCGCGTGCGCTCGCTGCGCAAGCGCGTCCTGGGCCTGACCTTCAAGGAGGTGCCGGCGCGGCTGGCGGACACCCTGCTCACGCTGGTGGAGGCGCACGGCGAGCGCTGCCCGCACGGCGGTGAGACGGACCTGCGCGGCATCACCCAGCAGGACCTGGCGGACCTGGTGGGCGCCTCGCGCTCCTTCGTGTCCACGCTCATCAACGAGATGAAGCGCGAGGGCGTGCTCGGCAACGTCGGCCGCATCCTCTGCGTGCGCGACCAGAAGGCCCTGCGCAAGCTGGCCTCCAAGGAGAAGTAGTCGCCCACGTCCCTCTTGAAGGGACCGTGACGTCCAACGGGCCTGTCCGCGAGAGCATCCGCGGCCGGGCCCGTGGTGTCTTCAGGGCCTGGCGTTCAGAACACGAAGCCCAGGCCGAACTCGGGGGCGAAGCCGAGGGCCAGCCCCAGCGGCGCCACCTCGGAGTCCAGGCGGAGGTAGCGCACGCCGCCGCGCAGCATGAGCCCGCCCAGGTGCAGGGCGAGCCCCGCGCGCGCGTCCACCTGCTGGTAGGGGCCGGGCGTCATCTGCAGGCGCCCCTCCACATCCAGGGGGCCCAGGAGGCACGCATCCACGGACACGCCCAGGCTGGGGGCCACGTAGAGGCGCCCGGGCGCGTCCAGGGTGGTGACGCCTGCTTCCAGGCGCAGGCGGACCTCCTCCCGGACGAGGGGGGAGTACGTCGCGTGCATCTCCGCCAGGGTGCGGGTGTCGGGGGACGCCGGGACGTCTCTCTTCCCCACCAGCCGCGACATCCGCAGGTCCATGCCAAAGCTCCGGGCGTCCCAGCCGAGGTCGAAGTCCAGGCCCGTGCCGCCCTCGATGGGGGACACCAGCAGGCCCAGGCGGACGGAGAGCGGCACGGCGTGCCGGAGTGAGTTGCGTTCGGGCGGCGCGTCCGCGGCGTTGATGTCGTGGCCATGGTGGGTGCCCATGCTGCCGATGGCCTCACCCATTCCCCGGAACATCAGCTCGAAGAGCGCGCCCAGGATGACAGCCGCGACATCGTCGGAGGCGCTCGAGTTGAATTCGAAGTCGTCGTCCGTGGAGGACACGGTCGTCGTCTTGGACGAACGGTTCTTGTTCTCGTCGTCCTTCTTCGAATCGCCGTTCCGGTCCGAGCCGATGGCGGTCGCCTCGTGGACGGGCTTCGATGTTTCGCGGGAGTCCGAGCGCTTGCCGAAGCGCGCGTCGGCGGGGGGCGCGGCGAGCAGGCCCAACACGAGCCCTCCGCCCAGCACGACCTTGGGTAACGACATGGGGTGAAGCCCCCTCGGTGAGACACGGCCGGCCCGACCGTCCCTCACGGGCCGCATTCAAATCGCGGGGGCCCACGGAAAGTCAATCGCGAGCCCTCGCGACGCCGGATGACGGGTGCCTCGCAATGTCCGTCCCCCGGTTGTCGTCGACAGGCACCTGACGCGTGACGGGGTGCGTTGGGTGCTTGCCCTCGGGCGGGGGGCCGCACAGCATGCGCGGCCATCTTGCCCGTCCCGACCGAGTCCCAGAGCCCCCATCGCACGTACACCGACCGCCGCGCCGCCGCCCAGGCGGACCTGGCGGAGCTGGACCGCGTCAGCGCGAGGTACGCCAACCTGCGCACCGTGGCCTTCGTGGCGGCGCTGGTGGTGGCCGCGCTGACGTTGATGGGGCGGCTGCCCAAGCCCTGGTGGTGGGCCGCGGCGGGGGCGCTCGCGGTGTATGGCCTCCTGGCGGTGCTGCACCACCAGGTGTTCCTCAAGGAGCAGCGCGCGCGCCTCTTCGTCCTCCTCAATGAGCGCGGCCTGGCGCGGCTGGAGGGCGGCTGGCACTCCTTCACGGACACGGGTGAGCGGTTCCTCTCCCCCAACCACCTCTACGCCACGGACCTGGATGTCTTTGGCCAGGGCAGCCTCTTCCAGCTCATCAACGAGACTGCGACGCGCGCGGGCGAGGAGCGGCTGGCGGCCTGGCTGTCCGCGCCCGCGACGGCGGAGACGGTGGTGACCCGGCAAGGCGCCGCGCGCGAACTGGCCCCGCAGGTGGGCTTCCGCCAGGAGCTCTGCGTGGACGCCCGTGTGGTGGCGAAGGACAAGGCGGACCCTGCCCTCTTCATCCAGTGGGCGGAGGCCGGCCCCTCCCTGGACGCCATCCGCTGGTCGCGCCCCCTGGCCATCCTGCTGCCGCTGGTGACGCTCACGCTCTTCATCCTGGGCACTGTCGGCGTGATTCCCGAAAGCTTCGTCTGGGTGGGGTTGCTCGCGCAGCTGGGCATCGCGATGGCCACGCGGCGCACGCTGCGCCAGATGGACGAAGCCGTGGAGCGCGGTGAGCGCGGCTTCGTGCGCTACGCGTCCCTCTTCGAGCGCGTGGAGAAGCAGACCTTCCAGCATCCTCGCCTGAAGGAGATTCAGTCCGGCCTGCAGGCGAAGGGCGGGCCTCCTGTATCCGTGCTGTTCCAGCGCTTCAGCCGGCTGTACTCGCTCATCGAGTTCAAGCGGCACCAGTTCCACCCCCTGGTGCACTGGCTCACGCTCTGGGACATCCACGCCCTCTTCGCGCTGGAGAACTGGCGCGCCGCGCACGGCCGCGACGTGCGCCAGTGGTTCGAAGGCCTGGCGGAGCTGGAGGCCCTCTGCTGCCTGGGAGGCCTGGCCCATGACCGGCCCGCCTTCACGTGGCCCGAGCTGCAGCCCGAGGGCCCGAGCGTGATGGCCACGGCGCTGGGACATCCGCTGCTGGACGCGCCCGTGCCCAACGACGTGTCGCTGCCCGGCCCGCGTCACGCGCTCCTCATCACCGGCTCCAACATGAGCGGCAAGACGACGCTGATGCGCGCCCTGGGCGCGAACGTGGTGCTGGCGCTGGCGGGCGCGCCGGTGTCCGCGGCGTCGTTCCGCCTGTCCCCGGTGCAGGTGCTCACCAGCATGCGCGTGAAGGACTCGCTGGAGCGCGGCGTGTCGTACTTCCACGCGGAGGTGCTGCGGCTGAAGTTGGTGCTGGACGCGGCGGCGGCCGCGAAGGGCCAGGCCCTCTTCCTCCTGGACGAAATCCTGCTGGGCACCAACACCCGCGAGCGCCAGATTGCGTCGCGTGAGGTGCTGCGGCTGCTGCTCGCCTCCGGCGCGTGCGGCGCGGTGACGACGCATGACTTGTCGCTGGCGGTGCTCGCGGACGAGCCGGGCTCGCGCGTGGTGAACGTCCACTTCCGCGACCACCTGGAGGACGGGAAGATGGTGTTCGACTACCGGCTCCGGCAGGGGGTGGTGGACACCACCAACGCGCTGCGGGTCCTGCGCCTGGCGGGCGTCCCGGTGAACGACCCGGACGCCCCGGCCTCCTGACAGTCCCCCAACGCGCCCCCTTCATCCAACAGGGGGCGCGAGCGGGAAGCGGATTACTTCGCCAGCTCCACCAGCGCCGCGGCACCCATGCCGCCGCCGATGCACATGCTCACCACGCCGTAGCGGCCGTCCCGGCGCTTCAGCTCGCGCAGGATGGTGGCCACCATGCGCGCGCCGGACACGCCCAGCGGGTGCCCCAGGGCGATGGCGCCGCCGTTCGGGTTCACCTTGTCCTGGGGGATGCCCAGCTCACGGATGCAGTGCAGCGCCTGCGCCGCGAAGGCCTCGTTGATCTCGAAGACGCTGATGTCTTCGATCTTCAGCTTGTTGCGCTCCAGCAGCTTGCGGATGGCGGGCACCGGGCCCACGCCCATGATTTCGGGCGGCACGCCGGCGACCACGTAGTCCACGAAGTAGCCCAGCGGCTTGACGTTGAGCTCCTTCGCCTTCTCCTCGCTCATCACCACCGCGGCCGCCGCGCCGTCCGTCAGCGGCGACGCGTTGCCCGCCGTCACCACGCCCTTGGCGTTGAAGGCCGGGCGCAGCTTGGCCAGGCCGTCCACCGTCGTCTCCGGGCGCAGGATGGTGTCCACCGTGACGGTCACCTGCTTCTGGGTGCCGTCCTCGTCGTACATCGTGGTGGTGACCGGGAAGATCTCCTCCTTGAACTTCCCCTGCTCGCGGGCGGTGGCCGCGCGGCGCTGGGACTCGGCGGCGAACTTGTCCGCGTCCTCACGGGTGACGTTGTAGCGGGAGGCGATGTTCTCCGCCGTCGCGCCCATGGAGGTGTAGACCTCCGGCAGCTTCTGCATGATCTCCGGGTTGGCGGAGACCTTGTTGCCGCCCATGGGCACCATGGTCATGGACTCGGTGCCACCGGCCACGGCCACCTGGAGCATGCCGGACTTGATGCCCTGCGCCGCCTGCGCCACGGACTGCACGCCGGAGGAGCAGAAGCGGTTGATGGTCAGCCCCGGAACGGTGTCCGGCAGGCCGGCCAGCAGGCTCGCGTTGCGGGCCACGTTCATGCCCTGCTCCGCCTCCGGCATGGCACAGCCCATGATGACGTCCTCCACGTCCGCCGGCTTCAAGCCAGGGACCTGGGCGACCGCCTCCTTGATGGCAAGGGCCGCGAGCGTATCCGGCCGCGTGTCCTTGAACTCTCCCTTGTGGGCGCGGGTGAAGGGGGTGCGCACCGCGCTGGCAATCACGACTCGACCGGACATTTTAGATGTCTCCCTGCCCGGACAGCGTCCGGGCGTGCTTCGGAATTCGCGTCTGGAAAACCATTGGGTAAACGCCTCGCGCTAGTTGCGCAGCGGCTTGCCCTTCTCGAGCATGAACATCATGCGGTCCTGGGTCTTCTCCTCGCCGATGAGGCTCAGGAACGCCTCCATCTCCAGCTCCAGCAGCTTCTCCTCGGTCACCAGCACGGAGGGGCTGGTGTCACCGCCGGACAGCACGCGCGCCAGCTTCTGGGCGATCTTCCGGTCGTGGGCGCTGATCTGATTGTTGAGCTGCATGTCGTACAGCATCATGTCGATGGTGGCCGCGCCGTTGGGGCCCGGCAGCCGGAAGCGCGTGGGACGCGGCGGGCGGAAGCCGCCGTTCGCCAGGCCCAGCACGCGCGACTTCGCGTCCGACAGGAGGAAGTCGCGGTTGCCCGTGATGCCGTCCTGCAGGGACAGGAAGCCCATCTCGCGGGCCTCCTCCGCGCTCGTCGCCACCTTGGCCATGCCGATGGCGAGGAACACCTTCTTGAGGAAGGGCAGCGCGTCGAAGTCCTTGTCCGCCGCGTAGGCGCCGAACACGTTGCGCAGCAGCATCATGGTGCCGCCGCCGCCCGGGATGAGGCCCACGCCCACTTCCACGAGGCCCATGTACAGCTCCGCGCTGGCCTGCACCGCGTTGCCCCCCATGGTGACCTCCGCGCCGCCGCCCAGCGTGAGGTTGAAGGGCGCCGTCACCACGGGCACGGGGCTGTAGCGCATGCGCTGGTTGGCCGCCTGGAACGCGGACGCCATCTTGCGGATGGAGTCGAAGTCCTCGCTCTTGGCCGCCATCAGCATGGCCATGATGTTCGCGCCGGCGGAGAAGTTGGAGCCGTCGTTGCCAATCACGAGGCCCTTGAAGTTCTTCTCCGTCTCATCCAGCGCGGTGTTCATCATCGCGATGATTTCATCGTCGATGGAGTTCATCTTGGAGTGGAACTCCAGGAGCGTGACGCCGTCTCCCATGTCCCACAGCGACGCGCTGTCGTTGCCGGTGATCTTCTTGTTGCCGCGCTTCAGGTACTCCACGCGGAAGGTGCGCGCGTTCTCCTGCACCGGCTTCACGGACTTGGACGGGATGTCCCAGTAGGTGTCGCGGCCATCCTGCACGCCGTAGAAGGACGTGCGGCCCTTGGCCAGCATCTCCTCCACCCAGGCGGCGGGCTTGAGGCCCAGCGCCTTCATGCGCTCCACGCCCTTCTGGACACCGTAGGCGTCCCAGACCTCGAAGGGCCCCAGGTCCCAGCCGAAGCCCCAGCGCACGCCGCGGTCCACGTTGACCAGGTCGTCGGCGATCTCCGGGATGCGGCGGCTGGAGTACGCCAGCACGTCCAGGGTGACGCGCTCGGCGAACTTGCCGGCCTTGTCGTCCGCGTTCATCACGGACGCCACGCGCTCCTTGACGTTCTCGATCTCCTTCGCGGCGCCCAGCGAGTCGAAGCGCACCTTCGCCTGCGGCCGGTACTCCAGCGTCTTCAGGTCCAGCGCGAGGATGTCCTTGCCACCGGAGGAGCGGTCCTTCTTGTAGAAGCCGCCGCCGCTCTTGTCGCCCAGCATCTTCTTCTCCACCATCTTCTGGAGGAAGTCCGGGGCGGCGAAGACGCTGCGCTCCTCGTCGTGGGTCAGCGTGTCGTAACAGTTCTTCGCCACGTGGGTGAACGTGTCCAGGCCCACGATGTCCGCGGTGCGGAACACGGCGGACTTGGGACGGCCCATGGCCGGGCCAAAGATCTTGTCCACCTCTTCGATGGTCATCTCCGACTTCTGCATCTCGGAGATGGTCCGCATCATCCCGTACACGCCGATGCGGTTCGCGATGAAGTTGGTGGTGTCCTTGCCGTAGACGATGCCCTTGCCCAGGACCTCCTCACCGAACTTGTGGACGGTCTTCACGACCTCCGGGTTCGTCTCCTGGCCGGCGACCAGCTCCAGCAGCTTCATGTAGCGCACGGGGTTGAAGAAGTGCGTGACGAGGAAGTTCTTCTTGAACTCCGCGCCCCGCCCTTCCGTCATGCCCACGATGGAGAGGCCGGAGGTGTTGGAGGAGATGATCGCGTCCTTGCGGGCGTGCTTCTCCACCTTGGCGAACAGGGCCTGCTTGACGGCCAGGTCCTCCTTCACCACCTCGATGATCCAATCGCACTCGGCCAGCCGCTGGAGGTCGTCCTCCAGGTTGCCCACCTCGATGAAGCCGAGCACCTGCTCGGACACGATGGGGCTGGGCTTCGCCTTGCGCAGGTTGGCGATGGCGCCCTGCGCGAACTTGTTGCGGAACGCCTTGGAAGCGGTGTCCTCGCCCGGTGCAGCCTGGGGCGGAACGATGTCCAGCAGCAGGGCGCGCACGCCGGAGTTGGCCAGATGCGCGGCAATGCCGCTGCCCATCACGCCAGCGCCAAGCACCGCCACTTTTCGGATCCGGGTCGTCATCGGAAATCGGCTCCCTTGAATGGAAGTAGGGGACTGCACAAATGTAGGCGATTGACCCGGAAGTCAACCGGCATTGCCGTCGGGTGTGCTCGCCAGGAGGTCGGCTCCCCGACTACAAGTCGGCCCCCATGGCTCGCCTCGACCCGCACTCGTACAACGACAGCACGCAGCCTGAGACCGAAACGCTGGACTGGAAGGCCCGCGTCGATTTCCGGACGCGGCGCCTGCACGCGGAGGCCACGCTGACGCTCAAGGAGGCGTCAGCGGGCCCCCTTGACCTGGACACCCGCGACCTGGACATCCGCGGCGTGGTGGATGCCCAGGGTCGCCCCTTGCCCTACATCCTCTCGCCGCCCGAGCCCATCCTCGGCAGCCGGCTGCGCATCGAGCTTCCGGCGGGCGTGAAGCAGCTCACGGTGCGCTACCGGACGTCACCGGAGGCGAGCGCGCTGCAGTGGCTGACGCCGTCCCAGACGGCGGGCGGGCAGCAGCCGTTCCTGTTCAGCCAGTGCCAGGCCATCCACGCGCGCAGCGTGGTGCCGCTGCAGGACACGCCTCGGATCCGGATCCGCTACCGCGCGTCCCTCCGCGTTCCCAAGCAGCTGAAGTCCGTGATGGCGGCGTCCTTCGTGGGGCGTGAAGAGCACGGCGTGGAGGCGGAGGAGCACTACGAGATGCCGCAGCCGGTGCCCCCGTACCTGCTGGCGTTCGCGGTGGGCAGCCTCACGTCCAAGGAGCTGGGGCCGCGCTCGCGCGTGTGGGCGGAGCCGGAGGCGCTGGAGGACGCGGCGGACGAGTTCGCGGGCGTGGACGACATGCTCAAGGCCGCGGAGTCGCTCTTCGGGCCGTACGACTGGGAGCGCTTCGACCTGTTGCTGATGCCGCCGTCGTTCCCCTATGGCGGCATGGAGAACCCGCGCCTGACGTTCCTCACGCCCACGCTCATCGCGGGGGACAAGAGCCTGGTGAACGTGGTGGCGCATGAGCTGGCGCACTCGTGGACGGGCAACCTGGTGACGAACGCGTCCGCGGAGCACTTCTGGCTGAACGAGGGCTTCACCGTCTTCGCGGAGCGCCGCATCCTGGAGGCGCTGGCGGGGCAGGAGGTCGCGGCGCTGCACGCGGCCCTGGGGCGCCGCTCGCTGGACGAGGCGATGCACCACTTCCGCGCGCACCCGCAGCTCACCGCGCTGCGCACGCACCTGACGGGCGTGGACCCGGACGAGGCCTTCTCCCAGATTCCCTACGAGAAGGGCTACCTGCTGCTGCGGGCGCTGGAGGACGCGGTGGGCCGGCCCGCCTTCGACGGCTTCCTGCGCCGCTACCTGGCGAAGTACCGCTTCCAGGCGCTCACCACGGAGGAGTTCGTCCGCTTCACGGAAGCGGAGCTGCCCGGCGCGCTGGAGAAGGTGGACGCGGACGGGTACCTGAACCGGCCCGGCGTGCCGGACAGCGCGCCGAGGCCCTCGTCCGCGCGGCTGGAGGCGCTGGGGAAGCTGCGCGGGAAGGTGCCCTCGCAGGCGGACACGAGGGACTGGACGCCCACCGAGTGGCAGCTGTTCCTGGAGTCCATTCCGACGGACACGTCCCAGGACGTCTTCCGCGAGCTGGACGCGAAGTACTCGCTCACCGCGAGCCGCAACTCGGAGGTGCTGGTGGCGTGGCTGGTGGCGGCGCTGCGCGCGGGCTACGACGCGCCGCTGCACCGGGCCGAGGAGTTCCTCGGCGAGGTGGGGCGCATGAAGTACCTGAAGCCGCTCTACAGCGTGCTCGCCTCGTCGCGCGAACACCGCAAGGTGGCGCGCGCGGCGTTCGAGCGGAACGGGGCGAGGTACCACCCCATCGCGCGGCAGGGAGTCGAGCTCATCCTCAGCCGCGCTTGAGGCGGGGCTACTTGAGGGCCGCGTCCAGGCGCTTCTTGGACAGGGCCAGGTACTCCGGGTTCATGTCGATGCCCACGTAGCGGTGGCCGTGCTTCAGGGCGGCCACGCCGGTGGTGCCGCTGCCGTTGAAGGGGTCCAGGATGAGCGAGTTCTCCGGGCAGCTCGCCTCCAGGATGCGCTCCAGCAGCGCCACCGGCTTCTGCGTGGGGTGGCTGCCGAAGGCCTTCTCCTCGCCGCGCGGGGCGGTCTGCGTCCACATGCGGCCGGCGCCGTCGGCGGTGAGCTCCTCGTCACCGTTGCGCGGCAGGTTCCACACGTCGCGCATCTGCTTGCCGCCGTTCTCCGCCTTCATGCGCTGGTAGTTGAAGACGTGCTTCAGCTTGCCGCCGGAGGACGGCGAGGCCCAGATGAGCAGCTCCGTGGAGTGCGTGAAGTAGCGGCACGCCAGGTTGGGGCTCGCGTTGGGCTTGTACCAGGTGACGGTGTTGAGCAGCTTGTAGCCCAGCTTCTGCATGGCGAAGCCGGCGTTGAAGATGACGTGCTGGGTGCCGCTCACCCAGAGCGTGCCCGTGGGGCGCAGGAGGCGCTGGCAGGCGGCGAGCCACTTCGTGGTGAAGGCGTGGTCCTCCTCCACCCCGCGCGAGACATCCCACTGGCCCTTCGCCACGGAGACGCGCTTGCCGCCCTTGCAGGTGGTGCCGCCGTTGGACAGGAAGTACGGCGGGTCCGCGAAGATGAGGTCGAAGGACTGCTCGGGCAGCTGGGCCATCAGCTCCAGGCTGTCGCCCTGCAGCAGCGTGTAGGCCTCCCCGCGCTTCGCGAAGACGCTGTCGTTCTGGGAGCGTCGAACAACCTTCAGGGCAGGGGCAGCAGCTTCCGCGAACATCACGCCTCCGTCTTTGGGACAGACGTCTCTGGGACGCGGCGGACTGTGCAGTCAGTTGGCTGCTACGTCGAATTTCTGGCCTGTAATTGGCTGTAGCACCGAAAACGCGCGCGGAAACTTGACGCGCGCGGAGGCTTGAAACACCGCGAGCAGGGCGGGAGCGCCTCTGTCTTTCGAGGCCCTCCACGACCCTGCTCGTGGGGTGCTGCGGATGCTGTAGAGCCGAAGGACTACGCCTTCTCGGGCTCGGCGGCCTTCGCGCCCTTCTTGGCGGCCGGCGCGGTGTTCGCGTACTTCTTCTTGAAGCGGTCGATGCGGCCGGCCGTGTCCAGCAGCTTGTACTTGCCGGTGAAGAACGGGTGGCAGTTCGAGCAGACTTCAACGCTGAACGAGCCGCGGGTGGACTTGGTCTCGACGACGTTGCCGCACGCGCAGGTGATGCGGGAGGGCGGGTAGACCGGGTGCAGTTCGGGCTTCATGGCTTCTCTCCAGTGCGCCTTGCCCCCACCCAGGATGGGAGGGAGGTCCAGCGTTGTAGTGGGTCGGGGCTTATAGCGACCGCTCCGACCTTTCTCAAGGATGCGCGTCCACCCTGGGGGTTTCTCCTCGGGGACCCCTCCCCGGGGCCGGCTGGCGGCCAGCCGGGGGGCCGGGGGCCCGGTGAGGCTAGGTGGGGCTCGGGGTGGTGGCGGGTGGGAGGGTCTTCGCCTCGGGGGCGGCCCGCCACAGGCGCTTCGCGGTCAGCGCCATGAACACGCCCATGGAGCCGTTGAGGTACAGCCAGGCGACATAGAGCTGCTGCTTCGCGGTCCAGAACCACACCATCAGCGCCAGGTTGAGGACGTAGACGAGCGCCACCACGCCCAGCGCGGAGAGGATGCCCGCGCGCCGCTTGAAGATGAGCAGGACGATGGTGAGCGGGTTGAGCACCGTGAAGAGCTCGTTCACGACGACGAACGGCATGGGCAGCGGGTTGTCCGGATCGTTCGCGAAGAGGCCGTACTTCGTCGCGACGAGGATGTGGACCAGGGAGCCCACGGAGAAGCACACGAACCAGATGGCCAGGATGATGCGGTTGGGCCAGGGTGAGCCGCCGCTGGATGTCTCGGATGTTTCAACGGTCATGACTTGTCCTCCAGGGCCTCGCGCAACAGCGTGGCCACGTGCCGCACGTACGGCTCCTGCATGAGTTGATGGTGTCCCCCAGGGACGTCCCTCACGTCCAGTCCCCCCCGGACGAAGGGCTCCCAGCCGCGGTGGCGCGGCACCCCGGGCGAGGGGGGCGCCTCCGTGGCGGCGAGCAGCAGGGCCGGGCCGTCGTAGGGGCTGGGGAGGTAGCGGTCCATGGCGCGCAGGTTGGCCTGGTAGACGCGGAACAGGGCGCGCAATTGCTCGCGGCCCGTTGCTTCCTCCAGGAGGCCGGCCTCGGTGCCCACGGAGAGGAGCGTCGCGAGCATGGCGTCGTCGTCCATCCGCTCCAGGGCCTCGTCGGGCACGGGCAGGGCCAGGGAGAAGGCCTGGGCCACCGTCTGGGCGAAGGCGACGCGCACGCTGGCGTCAGGATCCTTCTTCGGCCCGTCACCGGGAGGCGTCCCCACGCCGGGGACGTAGGCGTCCACGAGCCCGAGCAGCCCCACGGCCTGGCCCTGCGCGCGCAGCTGGCGGGCCATCTCGAAGGCGATGACGCCGCCGAGCGACCAGCCGGCGAGGAGGTAGGGCCCTTCCGGCTGCTCCTCGCGGATGGCGGACAGGTACAGGGCGGCCATCTCCTCCACGGTCTCCACGACGGCATGGCCGGCCTGGAGGCCGCGAGCCTGGAGGCCGAAGACGGGCTGATGGGGCCCCAGAAGCCGTGCCAGCTCCGGGTACGCGAGCACGTTGCCGCCACCCGGGTGGACGAGGAACAAGGGCCGGCGGCCCGCGTCGCCCTTCTCCAACGGGACGAGCGGCGACCACGTGTCCGCCTCCGCGCGCAGCAGCTTCGCCAGGTCCTCCACGGTGGGGTGCTGGAAGAGCGCGGCCAGGGGGACGTTGTGGCCCAGCTGTTCACGCAGCGCGGCCACCAGGCGGACCGCGAGCAGTGAGTGGCCCCCCAGCGCGAAGAAGCTGGTGCGCACTCCGACGGGGTGAACGCCCAGGACCTCTTCCCACACCTTCGCGAGCTGGGACTCGAGCGCGTCACGGGGCGCGAGGAAGTCCTCGGCCTGGGACGTGGAAACGTCCAGGTCCGGCAGGGCCTTGCGATCCACCTTGCCGTTGGCCGTGAGCGGCAGCGCGTCCAGCATGCCCATCGCCGAAGGCACCATGTACTCGGGCAGGTGCTTGCGGAGTTCACCCTCCACGGCCTTCGGGTCGACGGGCTGGCCCGGCTTCACGACGATGTACGCGACCAGCCGCTTGTCTCCGCCCACGTCCCGCACCACCACCGTCGCTTCCGCCACGCCCTCCTGCTTCAGCAGCGCCGCTTCGATTTCTCCCAGCTCGATTCGGAACCCTCTCACCTTCACCTGGAAGTCCGTGCGGCCCAGGAACTCCAGCGTGCCGTCCTCCTTCCAGCGCGCCTTGTCTCCCGTGCGGTACAGCCGTGCGCCCGGCTTCGGGCTGAAGGCGTTGGGGATGAACCGCTCCCCCGTCAGGTCCGCCCGGTTCAGGTAGCCCCACGCGAGGCCCTCTCCCCCCACGTAGAGCTCTCCCGGCACCCCCACGCCCACCACGTCGCCGTGCGCGTCCAGCACGTAGGCCGTCGAGTTCCCCAGCGGCCTGCCAATGGGCACCGACGACGTGAGCGCTGTGTCACGCGTCAGTGTGTGCGTGGCGGAGAACGTGGTGTTCTCCGTCGGGCCGTAGCCGTTCACCAGCACCGCCCCTTCGGGCAGGTGCTTGAGGTGTTCACGCACGCGCTGCGCCGGCAGCACGTCGCCACCCGCGAGCACCTGCGACACGCCCGCCAGGGCTTCCACCTGATGCAGCGCCATCTGCTCGTACAGCGCCGCCGTCAGCCACAGGGCGCTGATGCGCTCCTGCTTCAGCAGCGTGCCCAACTCCTCCAGCGTCAGTGCGTGCGGCGGCGCCAGCACCAGCTTCGCCCCGTGCAGCAGCGCGCCCCACAACTCCAGCGTCGACGCGTCGAAGGCCACGGGGGCCAGCTGCAGCCACACCTCCTCGGGCCCGAAGCGCATGAAGTCATTGCCCACCACCAACCGCGTGATTCCCCGGTGCGGGATGCACACGCCCTTCGGGCGGCCCGTGCTGCCGGACGTGAACATCACGTACGCCAGGTCTTCCGCGCTGACTTCCACATGCGGCGCTGTCGCCGGCTGACCGGTGACTTCGTTCCAGACCGTGTCCAGCAGCAGCGGCGTGCCCGCGCTCGCAGGCAGCTTCTGCACCAGCGAGTGCTGCGTCAGCGTCACCGCGACGCCCGCATCCTCCAGCATCAGCGCGATGCGCTCCGCCGGGTAGTTGCGGTCCACCGGTACGTACGCGCCTCCGGCCTTGAGGATGGCCAGCAGCCCCACCACCATCTCGAACGAGCGCTCCACATACACGCCCACTCGCGTGCCGCGCTTCACGCCCAGCCCGCGCAAGTGGTGCGCCAGCTGGTTCGACTTTGCCTCCAGCTCGCCGTACGTCAGGGTGCCCTCCCCTGCCCCGAGCTTCAGCGCCACCGCGCCCGGCGTCTTCCGGGCCTGCTCCGAGAAGCGTGCGTGCACCGGCAGCTCGCGGGCGTACTGCGTGGCCGTCTGGTTCCGGGCCTCCAGGACCTGCCGACGCTCGGTCCCGTCGAGCATGGGGAGGCGTGTCACCTGCGATTCAGGCTGTTCCAGCGCGCCCTCCAACAACACGCGCAGGTGCTCCACCATCCGGCGCGCTGTCGCGGCTTCGAACAGGTCAGTGCTGTACTCCAGGGTTCCGCTCAGGCCCTCCGGGGTCTCCACGAAGAAGATGCTCAGGTCGAACTTCGACGTGCGGCCCTCGAGTTCCACGGGCTTGAGCGTCATGCCGGGCAGCCGGGCTTCACCAACGGGCACGTTCTGGAGTGCGAGCAGTGTCTGGAACAGCGGCGTGTGACTGCGGCTGCGCTCGGGCTGGAGCGCTTCGACCAGCTTCTCGAAGGGCACGTCCTGGTGCTCCTGCGCCTCCAGGACCGTCTCGCGCACCTGCTGGAGCAGGCCCCGGAAGCTGGGGGCTCCGGCCAGGTTCGTCCGCAGCACCAGCGTGTTGACGAAGAAGCCGATGAGGCCCTCCACCTCCGCGCGCGTGCGGCCCGCGATGGGTGACCCGACGCTGATGTCATCCTGGCCGCTGTAGCGCGACAGCAGCACCTGCCACCCGGCGAGCAGCACCATGTACAGCGAGGCGCCTTCGCGCTGCGCGAGCCCCCGCAGGCCCTGGGTCAGCGCTTGCGGCCAGAGGAAGCCGTGGTTCGCGCCCGCGTTCCCGCGCACGGCCGGGCGCGGACGATCCGTGGGCAGCTCCAACACCGGCGGCGCGCCGGCGAGCTTCTGCCTCCAGTAGTCCACCTCCCGCTGGAGCGTCGCGCCCTGCAACCAGCCGCGCTGCCACGCCGCGTAGTCCGCGTACTGCACCGGCAGCTCCCGCAGCGGCGAGGGCTGTCCCTGCACGAACGCCGCGTAGAGCGCACCGACCTCCCGGACCAACACCCCGAGCGACCAGCCGTCCGACACGATGTGGTGCATCGTGATGACGAGCACATGCTCGCGGGCATCGAGCTTCAGCAGGCGCGCGCGGAGGAGCGGACCCTGTGCCAGCTCGAAGGGCTTCGAGACCTCCTGCTCCACGCGCTTCCGGAGCATGTCGGGGTGCGACGTCAGGTCATCCACCGTCAGCGAGAAGGCGCTGTCCGCCCTTGCCCGCTGCTCCGGCTCGGGGTTGCCCACGACGAACGTCGTCCGCAGGGCTTCGTGACGGCGCATGACCTCACGCAGGGCCCGCTCCAGGGCCACCACGTCCAGGTCGCCCTCCAGCCGCACCGCCACGGGTACGTTGTAGAGCGCCGAGCCCGGCTCCAGCTGATCAATGAACCACAGCCGCTGCTGCGCGAACGACAACGGCAGCGGTGCGTCCCTCGACACGGGCACCAGAGCCGGGGCCTTCGCGCGCCCGGCCTTCTCCAGCCGACGCGCGAGGGATTCCACCGTGGGCGCTTCGAACAACGCGCGCAGAGGTAGCTCCGCGCCTGTCTCAGCACGCACGCGCGACACTACCTGCGTGGCCAGGAGTGAGTGACCGCCCAGCGCGAAGAAGTCGTCCTTCACGCCCACCTGAGGCACTCGCAGCACCTCCGCCCAGATGGCCGCCAGCTTCGCTTCCACTTCCGTGCGGGGGGCCACGTACTGGTGGGTGGATGCGGAGGCTTCCGGCTCCGGCAGGGCCTTGCGGTCCACCTTGCCGTTGGAGTTGAGCGGTAGGGCCTCCAGCACCACCACCGCTCCGGGCACCATGTACTCCGGCAACCGCTGCCGCAGGCTCGCCTTCAGCGTCTCCGCGTCCAGCGTCGCTCCTGCCTTCGGTGCCACGTACGCGACGAGCCGCTTCTCCGCGCCCTCCCCCTTCGCCACCACCACCGCTTCCTTCACCGTCTCCTGCTGGCGCAGCGCGGACTCCACTTCGCCCAGCTCGATGCGGAAGCCTCGCACCTTCACCTGGAAGTCCACCCGCCCCAGGTACTCCAGCACTCCGTCCGCCCGGTACCTCACCCGGTCTCCCGTGCGGTACATGCGGCTGCCCTCGGGGCCGTACACCTCCGGAAGGAACTTCTCCGCCGTCAGCTCTGGCCTCAGCAGGTACCCGCGCGCCTGGCCTTCTCCCGCCAGGAACAACTCACCCGCTACTCCCACCGGCACCGGCTGTAGGTACTTGTCCAGCACGTACGCTCGGGTGTTGGTGAGAGGCCGGCCGATGTTCGGCACCTCCTCGCGCCCCACCAGCGACCATGTCGAGTACGTCGTGTCCTCCGACGGGCCGTACAGGTTGTAGAGCTTGCGCACCGTGGGGATGCCGTAGACCTGCTTCGCCAGCGTCTCTGGCAGCGCTTCACCTGCGAGGTTGATGACTTGCACGGACGGCGGCACCGCGTTCAGCCGCACCAGTTGCGCCATCGCCGACGGCACCGTGTTGATGAGCGTGACGTCCGCCTCCGGCTTCTCCTCCGCAAGGTGCAGCGCGTTGCGTACCACCACCACGCTGCCTCCCCTCACCAGCGGCGCGAAGAGCTCGAACACCGAGAGGTCGAAGTTGAGGCTCGTCGCCGCGAGCACCGCCTTCGTCTCCTCCTCCGTGAATGTCTCCGTCGCCCACGCAAGGAAGGCCGCCGCGTTCCGGTGCGTCACCGCCACGCCCTTCGGACGGCCCGTGCTTCCAGACGTGTAGATGAGATACGCCACGTTCTCTGGACGCAGCTCCGCTTCCGGCACCTCCGTCGGCTCCGTGGCCAGCGTCGCGTCCGTGTCCAGGCAGACCGCTCGAGCTGCGAACGTGGGCAGCGACTCCAGCAGGTGCGAATGCGCCACCAGCGCGGGGCCCTGCGCGTCCTCCAGCAGCCAGCCCAAACGCTCCTTCGGGTAGCTCGGATCCAGTGGCACGTACGCACCACCTGCTTTCAGGATGCCCAGCGTCCCCACCACCACGTCCGCCGTGCGCTCCACGCACAGGCCCACTCGTGACTCCGGGCCGACCCCCAGCTTGCGCAGCCGATGCGCCAGCTGGTTCGCCCTCGCCTCCACCTCCCGGTACGTCAGCCGCTGCTTTCCGCTCACCACCGCCACAGCGTCGGGCGTGCGCTTCGCTTGCGCTTCGACGAGCCGGGGAATCGTCGCGTCGCGGTCGTACTCCGCCTGCTGCTGGTTCCACGTCACCAACACCTGCTGACGCTCCGAGGGCGTGAGCAGGGACAGTCGGCCTACCGCTGCTTCCGGCTTCGCCACCACGCCTTCCAACAGCATGCGCAGGTGCTCCACCATCCGGCGCACCGTCGCGGCCTCGAACAGGTCGGTGCTGTACTCCACTGCGCCCGCCAGGCCCTGCGGCGTCTCCGTGAAGAAGAGGCTCACGTCGAACTTCGACGTGCGGCCCTCCAGGCTCATCGGCTTGAGCACCAGACCGGGGAGCTTGGACTCCTCGATCGGCACGTTCTGGAGCGACATCAACGTCTGGAACAACGGCGTGTGGCTCAGGCTGCGCTCGGGCTGCAGCGCTTCCACCAGCTTCTCGAACGGCACGTCCTGATGCTCATACGCCCCCAGCACCGTTCCCCTCACGCGTGAGAGCAGCGCACGGAAGGACTCCCCTCCGTCCACCTGGGTGCGCAGCACCAGCGTATTGACGAAGAAGCCGATGAGTCCTTCCACCTCCGCGCGCGTGCGGCCCGCGATGGGCGAACCCACACTGATATCCTCCTGCCCGGAGTAGCGCGACAGCAACACCTGCCACCCGGCCAGCAACACCATGAACAGCGACGCGCCCTCCCTCTGGGCCAGCGCGCTCAGTCTCTGAGACAGCTCCACCGGCAGCGTGAAGCCCAGCGTCGTGCCGGCGTTGGTGCGCACCGCCGGACGCGGACGGTCCGTGGGCAGCTCCAGCACCGGTGGCGCTCCCACCAACGACTGCTTCCAGTAGTCCACCTCCCGCTGGAGCGTCTCGTCCCGCAGCCAGTCGCGCTGCCAGGCCGCGTAGTCCGCGTACTGCACCGGCAGCGGCGGCAGCGTCCACGGCAGCCCCTTCGCCAGCGCGGTGTACAGCATGCCCAGCTCGCGGAGCAGGACTCCCACGGACCAGCCGTCGGACACGGCGTGATGCATCGTGATCACGAGCACGTGGTCGCGCGCGGCCAGACGCAACAACCGCGCGCGCAGGAGCGGCCCCCGCATCAGGTCGAAGGGCTTCCCAATCTCCTCCAACACCCGGCGACGGGCCTCCTCCTCCCGCGTGGACTCGGGACCCGTCAGGTCCACGGTGATCAACGGCACGTCCACGGACGCGTGGATGCGCTGGACGGGTTGGCCGGCCTCCTCCTCGAACGTCGTGCGCAGGGCTTCGTGCCGCTGCACCACCTGCCTCAGGGCCTGCTCCAACGCCGCGGCATCCAGCTCGCCCTCCAGGCGCGCCACGGTGGGCACGTTGTAGAGCGGGCTGCCCGGCTCCAGCTGGTCGATGAACCAGAGCCGCTGCTGCGCGAAGGACAGCGGCAGCGAAGCCGGACGCACCCCGGCGCTCAGCATGGGCACGCCCGAACGTTCGAGCCGAGCGATCCGCTGCGCCAGCGACTCCACCGTGGGCGCCTCGAACAACAGACGCAACGGCATCTCCACGCCCAACGACGTGCGGATGCGTGACACCACCTGCGTCGCCAGCAGCGAGTGGCCCCCCAGCGCGAAGAAGTGGTCCTTCACGCCCACGCGCTCCAGGCGCAGCACCTCCGCCCAGATGGCCGCGAGCTTCGCCTCCGTCACGGTGCGTGGGGCCACGTAGACGTCGCCCAAGCGGGCGGCCTCCGGCTCCGGCAGCGCCTTGCGGTCCACCTTGCCATTCGCGTTGAGCGGCAGGCCGTCCAGCACCATCAGCGCCGAGGGGATCATGTACTCCGGCATCCCCTGACGCAGACCCGCGCGCAGCGTGTCCATGTCCAGCGCGTGGCCCGCCTTCGCCACCACGTAGCCCACGAGGCGCTTGTCCGTACCGTCTCCCCACACCCGCACCACGGCCTCGCTCACGCCCGGCTGGCGCGCCAGCGCGGTCTCGACCTCGCCCAGCTCGATGCGGAAGCCGCGCACCTTCACCTGGAAGTCCACCCGGCCGACGAAGTCCAGCTTGCCGTCCGCGCGCCAGCGCACCACGTCGCCCGTGCGGTAGAGGCGGGCCCCCTCTTCACCGGAGAAGGCGTCCGGAATGAAGCGCTCGGCGGTGAGCCCTGGACGTCCCGCGTACCCTCGCGCGACGCCCACACCACCGATGTGCAGCTCACCACGCACGCCCACGGGCACCGGCTGCCCATGCGGGTCGAGGACGTAGACGCGCACGTTCGCCAGCGGCTTGCCGATGGACGGCACGTTTCCATCCGGCACGACCTCGCCCAGTGTGGCGATGACGGTGGCTTCGGTGGGACCATACGTATTGAGCAGGCGCCGTCCCGGAGCCCACCGCGCGACGACGTCCGCGGGAAGGGCATCTCCGCCGGAGATGACGGTGCGCACCTGGGGCAGCCCTTCGGAGGACGTCGCAGCCAGCGCGGCGGGGGTGAGGCTGACGACGCTCAGCTCCTGGTCTCGCAGCAGCACAGGCAGCGGCGCGCCCGGCATCAACTTGTCCAGCGGCGCGAGCACCAACGTGGCGCCGTTGCAGAGCGTGGTGAAGATCTCCTCCACCGACAGGTCGAAGCTAAGGCTGGCGAACTGCAATACGCGGCTGCCCGGACCGATGCCGTACGCCGCCGCTTCGTGGGTGACCAGGTTGGCCACCCCGCGGTGCTCCACCGCCGTGCCCTTGGGAGTCCCCGTGCTGCCGGACGTGTAGAGCAGGTACGCCATGTTCGCGGGCGTCACGCCCGTCACGGGCGCATCCGTCGGCTCCTTCGTCAGCGACTCGCGCTCCGTATCCAGGCAGAGCGCGCGGACATGCAGCGCCTCCGGGAAACGTTTCACCAGGGGCTGCTGGGTGACGAGCACCTGCGCCGCGCTGTCCTCCAGCATGAAGGCCAGGCGCTCGCGCGGCAGGAGCGGATCCACGGGCACCCAGGCACCACCGGCCTTCAGGATGCCGAGGAGACCGATGACGATGTCGAGGGAACGGTCGACACTGAGGGCGACGCGGACCTCCGGGCCCACGCCACGTCGGAGCAGGGCATGGGCGAGCTGATTGGCTCGTGCATCCAGCTGCGCGTACGTGAGCTGCGTCCCCTCGAAGACAGCCGCCACGGCGTCTGGCGCGCGACGGACCTGCGCCTCGAAGAGCGAGTGCATGCACGCCTCGGGGAACGGCGCCCGCGTGGCGTTCCACGTCCCCAGCATTTCGCGGCGCTCGGCGGCGGTCAGCAGGGGCAGGCGGGACACGTGCGTTTCCGGTCGCTCCACCGCGCCTTCGAGGAGCGTGAGCCAATGCGTGACCATCCGCTGGACGGTGCCCGCATCGAACAGCTCCGTGCTGTACTCCAGGAGCCCCGTGAACCCGCGAGGCCCCTCCATGAGCGTCACGCTCAGGTCGAACTTCGCGATGGGGCTCTCGACGTCCACCGGCTTGAGGGCCAGGTCCGGCAGCCGCAGCTCGCTCACCGGCATGTTCTGGAGGGAGAGCATCGTCTGGAAGAGCGGCGTGTGGCTTCGGCTGCGCTCGGGCTGGAGGGCCTCCACCAGCTTCTCGAACGGGACCTCCTGGTGCTCGTACGCATCCAGCACCGTCGCGCGCACCTGGTCGAGCAGCTCGCGGAAGGACAGGTGACCCTCCACGTTCGCGCGAAGCACCAGCGTGTTGACGAAGAAGCCGATGAGGCCTTCCAGCTCCGTACGCGTGCGGCCTGCGATGGGCGAGCCCACGCTGATGTCCTGCTGGCCGCTGTAGCGCGCCATCAGCACCTGCCACCCGGCGAGCAGCACCATGTACAGCGAGGCGCCTTCGCGCTGCGCCAGGGCCTTGAGCGCGTCGATCAGCGACCGGGACAGGGAGAAGGGGTACGTCGCGCCCGCGATGCCACGCTCGGGCGGGCGCGGGCGGTCGGTGGGCAGCTCCAGCACGGGCGGCGCGCCGGCGAGCTTCCGCTTCCAGTAGTCCACCTGCCGCGCCAGGACGTCGCCCTGGAGCCGGCTCCGCTGCCAGGAGGCGTAGCGCGTGTACTGCACGGGCAGCGGGGGCAACGGCGACGGCTGCCCCGAGGAGAACGCCGCGTACAGCGCGCCCACCTCGCGGATCAACACGCCCAGCGACCAGCCGTCCGACACGATGTGGTGCAGGGTCACCACCAGGACGTGCTCGCGATCCCCGAGCGTGAACAACCGCGCGCGGATCAACGGCCCGCGGCCCAGGTCGAAGGGACGCAGCGTCTCCTCCTCCATCTGCCTGCGGGCCTCCGCCTCGCGGCGGGCTTCGTCGACGGTCCGCAGATCCACCCGTCCCAGTTCCAGCGGCAGGCTGGGATGGATGACCTGGATGGGCTGCCCACCGCGCTCCTCGAAGGTGGTCCGCAGGGAGTCGTGCCGGAGCAAGACCTCGTGCAGCGCCCGCTCCAGGGCCCCCACGTCCAGCGTCCCCTCCAGCCGCACCGCGGCGGGCAGGTTGTAGAGCGCCGTGCCCGGCTCCAGCTGATCAATGAACCAGAGTCGCTGCTGCGCGAACGACAGGGGCGCCAGCGTGCCCACGTCGCCCATCGCGGAATCCTGAGAGCGGTTCGCCGTCTCCAGCCGTCGGGCCAGGGCCTCGAGGGTAGGAGCCTCGAACAGTGCGCGCAGCGGTAGCTCCGCGCCTGTCTCAGCACGCACGCGCGACACTACCTGCGTGGCCAGGAGTGAGTGACCGCCCAGCGCGAAGAAGTCGTCCTTCACGCCCACCCGAGGCACTCGCAGCACCTCCGCCCAGATGGCCGCCAGCTTCGCTTCCACTTCCGTGCGCGGGGCCACGTAATGGTGGGTGGATGCGGGGGCTTCCGGCTCCGGCAGGGCCTTGCGGTCCACCTTGCCGTTGGAGTTGAGCGGCAGGGCCTCCAGTACCACCACCGCTCCGGGCACCATGTACTCCGGCAACCGCTGCCGCAGGCTCGCCTTCAGCGTCTCCGCGTCCAGCGTCGCTCCTGCCTTCGGTGCCACGTACGCGACGAGGCGCTTCTCCGCGCCCTCCCCCTTCGCCACCACCACCGCTTCCTTCACCGTCTCCTGCTGGCGCAGCGCGGACTCCACTTCGCCCAGCTCGATGCGGAAGCCTCGCACCTTCACCTGGAAGTCCACCCGCCCCAGGTACTCCAGCACTCCGTCCGCCCGGTACCTCACCCGGTCTCCCGTGCGGTACATGCGGCTGCCCTCGGGGCCGTACACCTCCGGAAGGAACTTCTCCGCCGTCAGCTCCGGCCTCAGCAGGTACCCGCGCGCCTGGCCTTCTCCCGCTAGGAAGAGTTCTCCCGCCACGCCTACCGGCACCGGCTGCAGGTACTTGTCCAGCACGTAAGCTCGGGTGTTGGTGAGAGGCCGGCCGATGTTCGGCACCTCCTCGCGCCCCACCAGCGACCACGTCGAGTACGTCGTGTCCTCCGACGGGCCGTACAGGTTGTAGAGCTTGCGCACCGTGGGGATGCCGTAGACCTGCTTCGCCAGCGTCTCTGGCAGCGCTTCACCTGCGAGGTTGATGACTTGCACGGACGGCGGCACCGCGTTCAGCCGCACCAGTTGCGCCATTGCCGATGGCACCGTGTTGATGAGTGTGACGTCCGCCTCCGGCTTCTCCTCCGCAAGGTGCAGCGCGTTGCGTACCACCACCACGCTGCCTCCCCTCACCAGCGGCGCGAAGAGCTCGAACACTGAGAGGTCGAAGTTGAGCGAGGTCGCGGCCACTACGGCCTTCATCTCCTCCTCCGTGAACGTCTCCGTCGCCCACGCAAGGAAGGCCGCCGCGTTCCGGTGCGTCACCGCCACGCCCTTCGGACGGCCCGTACTTCCAGACGTGTAGATGAGGTACGCCACGTTCTCTGGACGCAGCTCCGCTTCCGGCACCTCCTTCGGCTCCGTGGCCAGCGTCGCGTCCGTGTCCAGGCACACGGCCTGCGCACTGAAGGCGGGGAGCGACTCCAGCAGGTGTGAATGCGCCACCAGCGCGGGGCCTTGCGCGTCCTCCAGCAGCCAGCCCAGCCGCTCCTTCGGATAGCTCGGGTCCAACGGCACGTAGGCGCCGCCCGCCTTGAGGATTCCCAGCGTCCCCACCACCACGTCCGCTGTGCGCTCCACGCACAGGCCTACTCGGGACTCCGGACCCACTCCCAGCTTGCGCAGCCGGTGCGCCAGCTGGTTCGCCCTCGCTTCGACCTCCCGGTACGTCAGTCGCTGCTTGCCACTCACCACCGCCACAGCGTCGGGAGTGCGCTTCGCTTGCACTTCGAAGAGGCGAGGAATTGTCGCGTCGCGGTCGTACTCCGCCTGCTGCTGATTCCACGTCACCAGCACCTGCTGACGCTCCGCCTCCGTCAACAATGGCAACCGCCCCACCGCGACTTCCGGATCCGCCACCACGCCTTCGAGCAGCACACGCAGGTGCTCTACCATCCGGCGCACCGTCGCGGCCTCGAACAGGTCGGTGCTGTATTCGACGCCTCCGCTCAAGCCTTGCGGCGTCTCCGTGAGGAAGAGGCTCACGTCGAACTTCGACGTGCGGCCCTCGAACTCCACGGGCTTGAGCGTCAATCCCGGCAGCCGCGTTTCGCTCGCAGGCAGGTTCTGGAGTGCCAGGAACGCCTGGAACAGCGGCGAATGACTCAGGCTGCGCTCGGGTTGCAGCGCTTCCACCAGCTTCTCGAACGGCACGTCCTGGTGCTCATACGCGCCCAGCACCGTGCCTCGCACCTGCGAGAGCAACGCGCGGAAGGACAGGTCTCCCTCCACCTGCGTCCGCAGTACCAACGTGTTGACGAAGAGGCCGATGAGTCCTTCCACTTCCGTGCGCGTACGGCCCGCGATGGGCGAACCCACACTGATATCCTCCTGCCCGGAGTAGCGCGACAGCAACACCTGCCACCCGGCCAGCAACACCATGAACAGCGACGCGCCCTCCCTCTGGGCCAGCGCGCTCAGTCTCTGAGACAGCTCCACCGGCAGCGTGAAGCCCAACGTCGTGCCGGCGTTGGTACGCACCGCCGGACGCGGACGGTCCGTGGGCAGCTCCAGCACCGGTGGCGCTCCCACCAACGACTGCTTCCAGTAGTCCACCTCCCGCTGAAGCGTCGCGCCCTGCAACCAGCCGCGCTGCCAGGCTGCGAAGTCGCCGTACTGCACGGGCAACTCCGGCAGCGGCGACGGACGGCCTTGCACAAAGGCGGCGTACAGTGCGCTCACCTCGTTCACGAACACGCCCAACGACCAGCCGTCCGACACGATGTGGTGCATCGTGACGACCAGAACGTGCTCCGAATCCCCCAGCTTCAACAGGAGCGCCCGGAGCATCGGCCCACGCGACAGGTCGAACGGCGTGAGCATCTCCTGCTCGATCCGCTGACGCGCCTGCGCCTCTGACACCTCCACCCGCTCCAGGTGCAGTGTCATGTCCTCGTGGATGGCCTGGAGGGGCTGCCCGCCCTGGACCGAGAAGGTGGTCCGCAGCGTTTCATGGCGCCGCACCACTTCGTGCAGCGCTCGCTCCAGGACGTCCTGGCGCAGCGCGCCCTCCAGACGCACCGCCACGGGCATGTTGTAGAGCGCCGTGCCCGGCTCCAACTGATCGATGAACCACAGCCGCTGCTGCGCGAACGACAGGGGCCGGGCGGCACTTCCCTGTATCCGCCCCAAGTCCGCCATGCTCGAGGACGCAGTCGTCTCCAACTGACGGGCGAGCGATTCCACCGTGCGCGATTCAAACAGCGCGCGCAGTGGCAGCTCCGCGCCTGTCTCCGCGCGCACGCGCGACACCACCTGCGTGGCCAGGAGTGAGTGGCCGCCCAGCGCGAAGAAGTCGTCCTTCACGCCCACCTGGGGCACTCGCAGCACCTCCGCCCAGATGGCCGCCAGCTTCTTTTCGGCCTCCGTGCGCGGGGCCACGTACTGGTGGGTGGATGCGGGGGCTTCCGGCTCCGGCAGGGCCTTGCGGTCCACCTTGCCGTTGGAGTTGAGCGGCAGGGCCTCCAGCACCACCACCGCTCCGGGCACCATGTACTCCGGCAACCGCTGCCGCAGAGTTGTCTTCAGCGCCTCCGCGTCCAGCGTCACTCCTGCCTTCGGTGCCACGTACGCGACGAGCCGCTTCTCCGCGCCCTCCCCCTTCGCCACCACCACCGCTTCCTTCACCGTCTCCTGCTGGCGCAGGGCCGCTTCCACTTCGCCCAGCTCGATGCGGAAGCCCCGCACCTTCACCTGGAAGTCCACCCGCCCCAGGTACTCCAGCACTCCGTCCGCCCGGTACCTCACCCGGTCTCCCGTGCGGTACATGCGGCTGCCCTCGGGGCCGTACACCTCCGGAAGGAACTTCTCCGCCGTCAGCTCCGGCCTCAGCAGGTACCCGCGCGCCTGGCCTTCTCCCGCTAGGAAGAGTTCTCCCGCCACGCCTACCGGCACCGGCTGCAGGTACTTGTCCAGCACATACGCTCGGGTGTTGGTGAGAGGCCGGCCGATGTTCGGCACCTCCTCGCGCCCCACCAGCGACCATGTCGAGTACGTCGTGTCCTCCGACGGGCCGTACAGGTTGTAGAGCTTCTTCACCGTCGGCACCGCGTACACGGCCTTCGCCAACGTCTCTGGCAGCGCTTCACCTGCGAGATTCACCACGCGCACGGACGGCGGCACCGCGTTCAGCCGCACCAGTTGCGCCATTGCCGATGGCACCGTGTTGATGAGTGTGACGTCCGCCTCCGGCCTCTCCTCCGCAAGGTGCAGCGCGTTGCGCACCACCACCACGCTGCCTCCCCTCACCAGCGGCGCGAAGAGCTCGAACACCGAGAGGTCGAAGTTCAGGCTCGTCGCCGCGAGCACCGCCTTCGTCTCCTCCTCCGTGAACGTCTCCGTTGCCCACGCAAGGAAGGCCGCCGCGTTCCGGTGCGTCACCGCCACGCCCTTCGGACGGCCCGTGCTTCCAGACGTGTAGATGAGGTACGCCACGTTCTCTGGGCGCACTTCCGACGTCACCGGGCAGCAGGTCTCCTCTGCCCACTCCTCTTCACGGTCCAGGCAGACCGCTTGAGCCGTGAACGTAGGCAGCGACTCCAGCAGGTGCGAATGCGCCACCAGCGCGGGGCCCTGCGCGTCCTCCAGCAGCCAGCCCAGGCGCTCCTTCGGGTAGCTCGGATCCAACGGCACGTAGGCGCCGCCTGCCTTGAGGATGCCCAGCGTCCCCACCACCACGTCCGCCGTGCGCTCCACGCACAGGCCCACTCGTGACTCCGGGCCCACTCCCAGCTTGCGCAGCCGGTGCGCCAGCTGGTTCGCCCTCGCCTCCACCTCCCGGTACGTCAGCCGCTGCTTTCCGCTCACCACCGCCACGGCATCCGGCGTGCGCCTTACCTGTGCTTCGAAGAGCCGGGGAATCGTCGCGTCGCGGTCGTACTCCGCCTGCTGCTGGTTCCACGTCACCAGCACCTGGTGGCGCTCCGCCTCCGTCAGCAGGGGCAGTTGGCCCACGGCCGTTTCCGGCTTCGCCACCACGCCTTCGAGCAGCACGCGCAGGTGCTCCACCATCCGGCGCACCGTCGCGGCTTCGAACAGCTCGGTGCTGTACTCCACCGCGCCGCTCAAGCCTTGCGGCGTCTCCACGAAGAAGAGGCTCAGGTCGAACTTCGACGTGCGGCCCTCGAACGCCACGGGCTTGAGCGTCAGTCCTGGCAGTCGCGTTTCGCTCACAGGCAGGTTCTGGAGTGCCAGGAACACCTGGAACAACGGCGTGTGACGCCGGTCACGCTCGGGCTGCAGCGCTTCGACCAGCTTCTCGAACGGCACCTGCTGGTGATCCTGTGCCTCCAGGACCGTCTCGCGGACCTGCTTCAGGAGCGCTCCGAAGGAGGCACCGCCCGACACCTGCGTCCGCAACACCAGCGTGTTGACGAAGAAGCCGATGAGCCTCTCCACCTCCGCGCGCGTACGGCCCGCGATGGGCGAGCCCACGCTGATGTCGTCCTGTCCCGAGTACCTCGAAAGCAGGACCTGCCAGCCCGCCATCAGCACCATGTACAGCGACGCGCCCTCGCGCTTCCCCAGATCTCGGAGCGACTGGGCCAGGTGCTGGGGCCAGAGGAAGTTCAGCGTCGTGCCCGCACTGCCACGCACCGGCGGACGAGGATGATCCGTGGGCAGCTCGAGCACCGGCGGCGCGCCCGCAAGCTTCCGCTTCCAGTAGCCCACCTCTCGCTGGAGCGTCGCGCCCTGCAACCAGTCTCGCTGCCAGGCCGCGAAGTCGCCGTACTGCACGGGCAACTCCGGCAACGGCGACGGACGGCCTTGCGCGAAGGCAGCGTACAGTTCGCTCACCTCGTTCACGAACACGCCCAACGACCAGCCGTCCGACACGATGTGGTGCATCGTGACGACCAGAACGTGCTCCGAATCCCCCAGCTTCAACAGGAGCGCCCGGAGCAGTGGTCCACGCGACAGGTCGAATGGCGTGAGCATTTCCTGCTCGATCCGCTGACGCGCCTGCGCCTCTGACACCTCCACCCGCTCCAGGTGCAGTGCCACGTCCGCGTGGATGACCAGGAGGGGTTGACCCTCCTGGGCCGCGAAGGTCGTCCTCAGCGTTTCGTGGCGCCGCACCACTTCGTACAGCGCTCGCTCCAGGATGTCCTGGCGCAGCGCGCCCTCCAGACGCACCGCCACGGGCATGTTGTAGAGCGCCGTGCCCGGCTCCAGTTGCTCAAGGAACCACAGCCGCTGCTGCGCGAACGACAGGGGCCGCTCGGAACTCCCCTGCTTCCGGTCCAACGCCGTCATGTTCGAGGACGCGGTCCTCTCCAATTGGAGAGCGAGCAACTCCACCGTGCGCGATTCAAACAGCGCGCGCAGCGGCAGCTCCGCGCCCATCTCCGAGCGCACCCTCGACACCACCTGCGTGGCCAGGAGTGAGTGACCGCCCAGCGCGAAGAAGTCGTCCTTCACGCCTACCTGGGGCACTCGCAGCACCTCCGCCCAGATGGCCGCCAGCTTCTTTTCGGCCTCCGTGCGCGGCGCTTCGTAGGTGCTTCCCGCCGTCAGCGCTTCCGGCTCCGGCAGGGCCTTGCGGTCCACCTTGCCGTTGGAGTTGAGCGGCAGGGCCTCCAGTACCACCACCGCTCCGGGCACCATGTACTCCGGCAACCGCTGCCGCAGGCTCGCCTTCAGCGTCTCCGCGTCCAGCGTCGCTCCTGCCTTCGGTGCCACGTACGCGACGAGCCGCTTCTCCGCGCCCTCCCCCTTCGCCACCACCACCGCTTCCTTCACCGTCTCCTGCTGGCGCAGCGCGGACTCCACTTCGCCCAGCTCGATGCGGAAGCCCCGCACCTTCACCTGGAAGTCCACCCGCCCCAGGTACTCCAGCACTCCGTCCGCCCGGTACCTCACCCGGTCTCCCGTGCGGTACATGCGGCTGCCTTCGGGGCCGTACACCTCCGGAAGGAACTTCTCCGCCGTCAGCTCCGGCCTCAGCAGGTACCCGCGCGCCTGGCCTTCTCCCGCCAGGAACAACTCACCCGCCACGCCCACCGGCACCGGCTGCAGGTACTTGTCCAGCACGTACGCGCGGGTGTTGGTGAGGGGACGGCCGATGTTCGGCACCTCCTCGCGCCCCACCAGCGACCACGTCGAGTACGTCGTGTCCTCTGACGGGCCGTACAGGTTGTAGAGCTTGCGCACCGTGGGGATGCCGTAGACCTGCTTCGCCAGCGTCTCCGGAAGCGCTTCACCTGCGAGGTTGATGACTTGCACGGACGGCGGCACCGCGTTCAGCCGCACCAGTTGCGCCATTGCCGACGGCACCGTGTTGATGAGCGTGACGTCCGCCCCCGGCTTCTCCTCCGCAAGGTGCAGCGCGTTGCGTACCACCACCACGCTGCCTCCCCTCACCAGCGGCGCGAAGAGCTCGAACACTGAGAGGTCGAAGTTGAGCGAGGTCGCGGCCACTACGGCCTTCATCTCCTCCTCCGTGAACGTCTCCGTCGCCCACGCAAGGAAGGCCGCCGCGTTCCGGTGCGTCACCGCCACGCCCTTCGGACGGCCCGTGCTCCCAGACGTGTAGATGAGATACGCCACGTTCTCTGGACGCACTTCCGACGTCACCGGGCAGCAGGTCTCCTCTGCCCACTCCTCTTCGCGGTCCAGGCACACGGCCTGCGCACTGAAGGCGGGCAGCGCCTCCAGCAGGTGCGAATGCGCCACCAGCGCGGGGCCCTGCGCGTCCTCCAGCAGCCAGCCCAGCCGCTCCTTCGGGTAGCTCGGATCCAACGGCACGTAGGCGCCGCCTGCCTTGAGGATTCCCAGCGTCCCCACCACCACGTCCGCCGTGCGCTCCACGCACAGGCCTACTCGGGACTCCGGGCCCACTCCCAGCTTGCGCAGCCGATGCGCCAACTGGTTCGCCCTCGCCTCCACCTCCCGGTACGTCAGCCGCTGCTTTCCGCTCACCACCGCCACGGCATTGGGCGTGCGCCTTACCTGCGCTTCGAAGAGCTGAGGAATCGTCGCGTCGCGGTCGTACTCCGCCTGCTGCTGGTTCCACGTCACCAGCACCTGCTGCTGTTCGGCGGGCGTCAGCAGGGGCAGTTGGCCCACGGCCGTTTCCGGCTTCGCCACCACGCCTTCGAGCAGCACGCGCAGGTGTTCCGCCATCCGGCGCACCGTCGCGGCTTCGAACAACTCGGTGCTGTACTCCACCGCGCTGCTCAGGCCTTGCGGCGTCTCCGTGAAGTAGACGCTTACATCGAACTTCGACGTACGAAGATCCAACTCCAGCGGCTTCATCGTCAGCCCGGGCAGCCGTGCTTCACCTTCGGGCGTGTTCTGCAACGCCAGCATCGTCTGGAACAGCGGCGTGTGGCTCAGGCTGCGCTCGGGCTGGAGTGCCTCCACCAGCTTCTCGAATGGCACGTCCTGGTGCTCGTAGGCCTCCAGCACCGTGCCTCGCACCTGCTTCAGCAGCTCTCGGAAGGACGCCTCCCCATCCACCCGGGCGCGCAGCACCAACGTGTTCACGAAGAAGCCGATCAGCCCTTCCAGGTCCGCGCGCGTACGGCCCGCGATGGGCGAACCCACGCTGATGTCCGTCTGCCCCGAGTAGCGCGACAGCAACACCTGCCACCCGGCCAGCAGGACCATGTACAGCGATGCGCCCTCATCCCGAGCCAAAGCCTTCAACTGCTGCTCCAGCGACGACGGCAGCAGGAAGGAATGCACCGCTCCGGCGTTGCCTCGCACCGCCGGGCGCGGACGATCCGTGGGCAGCTCCAGCACCGGCGGCGCTCCGGCCAGCTTGCCTCTCCAGAACTCCACTTCCTTCTGGAGTGTCTCCCCCTGCAACCAGCCACGCTGCCACGCCGCGTAGCCCGCGTACTGCAGCGTCAACTCCGGCAGCGGCGACGGATGACCTTGCGTGAAGGCTGCATACAGCGTCCCCACTTCACGGATCAGCACCCCCAGCGACCAGCCGTCCGACACGATGTGATGCATCGTGATGAGGAGCACGTGGTCGGTGCTTCCCAACCGCAACAAGCTCGCCCGGATGAGCGGCCCCTTGTTCAGGTCGAAGGGCTCCTCCAGCTCCGCAGCCAGCCTGCGCCGGACCTCTTGCTCCCGCTGCTCGCTGTCGAGCGTTCCCAGGTCGATCCGCGCCATCGGGAGGCGTGCATCGGCGTGAATGCGCTGCACGGGCTGCCCTTCGAGCAGTTCGAACGTCGTGCGCAGGGACTCGTGGCGACGGACGACTTCGCCCAGGGCCCATTCCACGGCGCCCTCGTCCAGTTCGCCTTCCAGGCGCACCGCGACGGGGACGTTGTAGAGCGGGCTCCCCGGCTCCAACTGGTCGATGAACCACAGGCGCTGCTGCGCGAACGACAGCGGCGCGGGCCCCGTGCTCGCGCTGACACCCAATGCCGCGGGCAACGGACGCACGGCCGTCCCCAACCGCTCGGCCAGGACTTCCAGAACCGGCGCCTCGAAGAGGACTCGCAACGCGAGCTCCACTCCCAGCTCCGAGCGGATCCGCGACACCACCTGCGTCGCCAGCAACGAGTGCCCGCCCAGCGCGAAGAAGTGGTCCTTCACGCCCACCCTCGGCACCCGCAGGACCTCCGCCCAGATGGCCGCGAGCTTCCGCTCCACCTCTGTGCGGGGCGCTTCGTACTCGTGTTCCGAACGGGCCGTATCAAGCTCCGGCAGGGCCTTGCGATCCACCTTGCCGTTGGCCGTGAGCGGCAGCGCGTCCAGCATGCCCATCGCCGAAGGCACCATGTACTCGGGCAGGTGCTTGCGGAGTTCACCCTCCACGGCCTTCGGGTCGACGGGCTGGCCCGGCTTCACGACGATGTACGCGACCAGCCGCTTGTCTCCGCCCACGTCCCGCACCACCACCGTCGCTTCCGCCACGCCCTCCTGCTTCAGCAGCGCCGCTTCGATTTCTCCCAGCTCGATTCGGAACCCTCTCACCTTCACCTGGAAGTCCGTGCGGCCCAGGAACTCCAGCGTGCCGTCCTCCTTCCAGCGCGCCTTGTCTCCCGTGCGGTACAGCCGTGCGCCCGGCTTCGGGCTGAAGGCGTTGGGGATGAACCGCTCCGCCGTCAGGTCCGCCCGGTTCAGGTAGCCCCACGCGAGGCCCTCTCCCCCCACGTAGAGCTCTCCCGGCACCCCCACGCCCACCACGTCGCCGTGCGCGTCCAGCACGTAGGCCGTCGAGTTCCCCAGCGGCCTGCCAATGGGCACCGACGACGTGAGCGCTGTGTCACGCGTCAGTGTGTGCGTGGCGGAGAACGTGGTGTTCTCCGTCGGGCCGTAGCCGTTCACCAGCACCGCCCCTTCGGGCAGGTGCTTGAGGTGTTCACGCACGCGCTGCGCCGGCAGCACGTCGCCACCCGCGAGCACCTGCGACACGCCCGCCAGGGCTTCCACCTGATGCAGCGCCATCTGCTCGTACAGCGCCGCCGTCAGCCACAGGGCGCTGATGCGCTCCTGCTTCAGCAGCGCGCCCAACTCCTCCAGCGTCAGTGCGTGCGGCGGCGCCAGCACCAGCTTCGCCCCGTGCAGCAGTGCGCCCCACAACTCCAGCGTCGACGCGTCGAAGGCCACGGGGGCCAGCTGCAGCCACACCTCCTCGGGCCCGAAGCGCATGAAGTCATTGCCCACCACCAACCGCGTGATTCCCCGGTGCGGGATGCACACGCCCTTCGGGCGGCCCGTGCTGCCCGACGTGAACATCACGTACGCCAGGTCTTCCGCGCTGACTTCCACCTGCGGCGCTGTCGCCGGATGACTGGCGACTTCGTTCCAGGCCGTGTCCAGCAGCAGCGGCGCGCCCGCGCTCGCAGGCAGCTTCTGCACCAATGCCTGCTGCGTCAGCGTCACCGCGACGCCCGCATCCTCCAGCATCAGCGCGATGCGCTCCGCCGGGTAGTTGCGGTCCACCGGTACGTACGCGCCTCCGGCCTTGAGGATGGCCAGCAGCCCCACCACCATCTCGAACGAGCGCTCCACATACACGCCCACTCGCGTGCCGCGCTTCACGCCCAGCCCGCGCAAGTGGTGCGCCAGCTGGTTCGACTTTGCCTCCAGCTCGCCGTACGTCAGGGTGCCCTCCCCTGCCCCGAGCTTCAGCGCCACCGCGCCCGGCGTCTTCCGGGCCTGCTCCGAGAAGCGTGCGTGCACCGGCAGCTCGCGGGCGTACTGCGTGGCCGTCTGGTTCCACGTCAGCAGCAACTGCTCGCGCTCCGCGGGCGTGAGCATCGGCAACTGCCCCACGGCCGTCTCAGGCTCCGACACCACGCCTTCGAACAGCACGCGCAGGTGTTCCGCTATCCGGCGCACCGTCGCGGCTTCGAACAACTCGGTGCTGTACTCCACCGCGCCGCTCAGGCCTTGCGGCGTCTCCGTGAAGAAGAGGCTCACGTCGAACTTCGACGTGCGGATCTCCAACTCCAGCGGCTTCATCGTCAGCCCGGGCAGCCGTGCTTCACCCTCGGGCATGTTTTGCAATGCCAACAACGTCTGGAAGAGCGGGGTGTGGCTCAAGCTGCGCTCGGGCTGGAGTGCCTCCACCAGCTTCTCGAACGGCACGTCCTGGTGCTCATAGGCCTCCAGCACCGTGCCTCGCACCTGCTTCAGCAGCTCTCGGAAGGACACCTCCCCATCCACCCGGGCGCGCAGCACCAACGTGTTCACGAAGAAGCCGATCAGCCCTTCCAGCTCCGCGCGCGTGCGGCCCGCGATGGGCGAACCCACGCTGATGTCCGTCTGCCCCGAGTAGCGCGACAGCAACACCTGCCACCCGGCCAGCAGGACCATGTACAGCGACGCGCCCTCCCGCTGCGCCAGCGCACGCAGACGCTGTTCCAGCGATGACGGCAGGAGGAAGGAATGCACCGCTCCGGCGTTGCCTCGCACCGCCGGGCGCGGACGGTCCGTCGGCAGCTCCAGCACCGGCGGCGCTCCGGCCAGCTTGCCTCTCCAGAACTCCACTTCCTTCTGGAGCGTCTCCCCCTGCAACCAGCCGCGCTGCCACGCCGCGTAGCCTGCATACTGCAATGTCAACTCCGGCAGCGGCGACGGTCGGCCTTGCGTGAAGGCCGCGTACAGCGCCCCCACTTCACGGATCAGCACCCCCAGCGACCAGCCGTCCGACACGATGTGATGCATCGTGATGAGGAGCACGTGGTCGGTGCTTCCCAACCGCAACAAGCTCGCCCGGATGAGCGGCCCCTTGTTCAGGTCGAAGGGCTCCTCCAGCTCCGCAGCCAGCCTGCGCCGGACCTCCTGCTCCTGCTCCGCTCGAGCGAGCCCCTCCAGGTCCACGTCCGCCAATGGCAGACGTGCATGCGGGTGGATGCGCTGCACCGGCTGCCCTTCGAGCAGCTCGAACGTCGTGCGCAGGGATTCGTGGCGCCGGACGATTTCGTTCAGCGCCCGCACCAACGCGCCCCTCTGCAAGGTGCCTTGCAACCGGACCGCGACGGGGACGTTGTAGAGCGGGCTCCCCGGCTCCAACTGGTCGATGAACCACAGGCGCTGCTGCGCGAACGACAGCGGCGGTGCTTCGTCCTTCGCGACGGGCTCCAGCGCCTCGGACGCCGGACGCCTGGCCGTCCCCAATCGCTCGGCCAGGGCTTCCAGAACCGGCGCCTCGAAGAGGACTCGCAGCGAGAGTTCCACTCCCAGCTCCGAGCGGATCCGCGACACCACCTGCGTCGCCAGCAGCGAATGCCCACCGAGGGAGAAGAAGTGGTCCTTCACGCCCACCCTCGGCACCCGCAGGACCTCCGCCCAGATGGCCGCCAGCTTCCGTTCCGCTTCCGTGCGAGGAGGCTCGTAAGCCGTGTCCGCCTCGTGCGCGTCCAGCGCCGTGAGGGCCTTGCGATCCACCTTGCCGTTGGCCGTGAGCGGCAGCGCGTCCAGCACGCCCATTGCCGAAGGCACCATGTACTCGGGCAGCCGCTGGCGCAGGTCCATCTCCACGGCCTTCGGATCCAGGTTCTGGCCCGGCTTCGCCACCAGCCACGCGACGAGCCTCTTGTCTCCACCTACGTCCCGCACCACCACCGTCGCTTCCGCCACGCCCTCCTGCTTCAGCAGCGCCGCTTCGATTTCTCCCAGCTCGATTCGGAACCCTCTCACCTTCACCTGGAAGTCCGTGCGGCCCAGGAACTCCAGCGTGCCATCCTCCTTCCAGCGCGCCTTGTCTCCCGTGCGGTACAGCCGTGCGCCCGGCTTCGGGCTGAAGGCGTTGGGGATGAACCGCTCCGCCGTCAGGTCCGCCCGGTTCAGGTAGCCCCACGCGAGGCCCTCTCCCCCCACGTAGAGCTCTCCCGGCACCCCCATGCCGGCTACTTCTCCGCGCGCGTCCAGCACGTAGGCCGTCGAGTTCCCCAACGGCCTGCCGATGGGCACCGATGACGTGAGCGCTGTGTCACGCGTCAGCGTGTACGTGGTGGAGAACGTGGTGTTCTCCGTCGGGCCGTAGCCGTTCACCAGCACCGCTCCTTCGCGCAGGTGCTTGAGGTGCTCACGCACGCGCTGCGCCGGCAGCACGTCGCCACCCGCGAGCACCTGCGACACGCCCGCCAGGGCCTCCACGTGGTGCAACGCCATCTGCTCGTACAACGCCGCCGTCAGCCACAAGGTGCTGATGCGCTCGTTCCGCAGGAGTGCTCCCAACTCCTCCAACGTCAGCGCGTGCGGCGGCGCCAGCACCAGCTTCGCTCCGTGCAGCAGTGCGCCCCACAACTCCAGCGTCGACGCGTCGAAGGCCACGGGGGCCAACTGCAGCCACACCTCCTCCGGCCCGAAGCGCATGAAGTCGTTGCCCACCACCAACCGCGTGATGCCCCGGTGCGGGACGCTCACGCCCTTCGGGCGGCCCGTGCTGCCCGACGTGAACATCACGTACGCCAGGTCCTCCCCGCTGACCTCCACATGCGGGGCCGTCTCCGGCTGGTGGACCACCTCACGCCAGGCCGCGTCCAGCAGCAGCGGCGCACCCGCGTTCGCAGGCAGCTTCTGCACCAATGCCTGCTGCGTCAGCGTCACCGCGACGCCCGCCTCCTCCAGCATCAGCGCGATGCGCTCCGCCGGGTAGTTGCGGTCCATCGGCACGTACGCGCCGCCAGCCTTCAGAATGGCCAGCAGCCCCACCACCATCTCGAACGAGCGCTCCACATACACGCCCACCCGCGTGCCGCGCGTCACGCCCAGCCCTCGCAGGTGGTGCGCGAGCTGGTTCGACTTCACCTCCAGCTCGCTGTACGTCAGGGCCCGCCCGTCTTGCGCCTGCAGCGCCACCGCGCCCGGCGTCTTCCGAGCCTGCTCCGAGTAGAGCGAATGGACCGGGATGACGACCGGGGCCCCCGCCACCGTGCGGTTGCCTCCGTCGAGGATCCGCTGCCGCTCCCCAGCGTCCACCATCGACAGCCGGGACACCTCGGTCTCCGGACGCGACAGCGCCGCATCCAGGAGGGCTCGCAGGTGCTCCACCATCTGGCGCACCGTCGTGGCGTCGAACAGCTCGGTGCTGTATTCGACCGAGCCCCTCAGCCCTTCGCCCTCCTCCACGAAGAAAAGGCTCACGTCGAACTTCGACGTGCGGCTCTCCATCATCACCGGCTTGAGCGACATGCCCGGAAGTCCCAGGTCGCCCTGCGGCACGTTCTGGAGCGCCAGCAACGTCTGGAAGAGCGGCGTGTGGCTCAGGCTGCGGTCCGGCTGGAGCGCCTCCACCAGCTTCTCGAATGGCACGTCCTGGTGCTCATAGGCCTCCAGCACCGTGCCTCGCACCTGCTTCAGCAGCTCTCGGAAGGACGCCTCCCCATCTACCCGGGCGCGCAGCACCAGCGTGTTCACGAAGAAGCCGATGAGCCCCTCCAGCTCCGCGCGCGTACGGCCCGCGATGGGCGAACCCACGCTGATGTCCGTCTGCCCCGAATAGCGCGACAGCAGCACCTGCCACCCGGCCAGCAGAACCATGTAGAGCGACGCGCCCTCCCGCTGCGCCAGCGCTCGCAGGCGCCGCGTCATCTCGGGGGACCACTGGAAGAAGTGCATCGCGCCCGCGTTGCCACGCACCGCTGGACGCGGCCGGTCCGTGGGGAGCTCCAGGGCGGCAGGCGCCCCTTCGAGGCGGCCCTTCCAGAAGGCCACCTCACGGTCGAGCGCCTCTCCCTGAAGCCAGCCGCGCTGCCAGGCCGCATAGTCCGCGTACTGGAGCGGCAGCCGCGGCAGAGAGGACGGCTGCCCTTGCACGAACGCCGCGTACAAAGCGCCGATCTCCCGCACGAGCACGCCCAGCGACCAGCCATCCGAGATGGCGTGGTGCATCGTGAGCGCGAGCAGGTGGTCCTCCGCGCCCAGCCGCACCAGTTGCGCGCGAACCAGCGGCCCACGCGCCAGGTCGAAGGGCCTCAGCCCCTGCGCCGTCACCCGGCGGCGGGCCTCGTCCTCCCGTTCGCCCACGCCGAGCCCGCGCAGGTCCTCCACCTCCAGCGGCATCGCCGAGGGCGGATGCACCACCTGCACCGGCGTGCCCTCATGCGCCGCGAACGTCGTGCGGAGCGCTTCGTGGCGGCACACCAGCTCATCCAGCGCCCGCTGGAGCACCGCGACGTCCAATGCGCCTTCCAGGCGGACCGCCAGCGGGACGTTGTAGAGCGGGCTCCCCGGCTCCAGCTGGTCGATGAACCACAGGCGCTGCTGCGCGAACGACAATGGCAGGGGCTGCTCGCGCGACACGGGCACCAGCGGCGGGGCGACGGAGCGCGTGGCTCGCTCCAACCGGAGCGCCAGGGCCTCCAGGGTGGCGGACTCGAACAGCTCCCGCAGCGGCAGCTCCACGCCGAATCCGGCGCGGATCCGCGAGGCCACCTGCGTGGCCAGCAGCGAGTGACCGCCCAATTCGAAGAAGTTGTCCGTCACGCCCACCCGGGGCACGCGCAGCACCTGCGCCCAGATGGCCGCCAGCTTCGCTTCGGTCTCCGTGCGGGGCGCGACGAAGACCTTCTCCGAGCGCGGGGCCTCCGGCTCCGGCAGCGCCTTGCGATCCACCTTGCCATTGGCGCTGAGGGGCAGCGCGTCCAGCGCCATCAGGACGGCGGGCACCATGTACTCGGGCAGCCGCTGCCGCAGGTGCGCCTTGAGCTCCGCCGCGTCGAGCGTCCGCCCCGGCTTCGGAACCGCGTACCCCACCAACTGCTTGTCCGCGTCCTGGCCGCGCGCCACCACCGTGGCCTCGGCCACGTCCGGATGCTGGAGGAGACCCGCTTCGATTTCGCCCAGCTCGATGCGGAAGCCTCGCACCTTCACCTGGAAGTCCGTGCGGCCCAGGAACTCCAGCGTGCCGTCCTCCTTCCAGCGCGCCTTGTCTCCCGTGCGGTACAGCCGCGCACCGGGCTCCGTGCTGAAGGCGTTGGGGACGAAGCGCTCCGCCGTCAGGTCCGCCCGGTGCAGGTAGCCCCACGCGAGGCCCTCGCCTCCCACGAACAGCTCCCCTGGGACGCCCACGCCCGCCATGTCGCCATGCGCGTCCAGCACATACGCCGTCGAGTTCCCGATCGGCTTGCCGATGGGCACCGGCGCGTCGAGGGCCGTCCGCGCCGTCATCGCGTGCGTCGTGGAGAAGGTGGTGTTCTCCGTGGGGCCGTAGGCGTTCACCAGCACCGCACCCTCTGGCAGACGCGCCAGGTGCTCCCTCGCGCGCTGGGCCGGCATCACGTCACCGCCCGTCAGCACCTGCGACACCCCGGCCAACGCCTCCGCCTGATGCAACGCCATCTGGTCGTACAGCGCCGTGGTCAGCCACAACGTGCTGACGCGCTCCCGCTTCACCAGCGCGCCCAGCTCCTCCAGCGTCAGCGCTTGCGGCGGCGCCAGCACCAGCTTCGCCCCGTGCAACAGCGCGCCCCACAGCTCCAGCGTCGACGCGTCGAAGGCCACCGGCCCCGTCTGCGACCAGACCGCGTCCGCTTCGAAGCGCATGAAGGCGTTGCCCACCACCAACCGGGTGATGCCCCGGTGCGGAACGCACACGCCCTTCGGGCGGCCCGTGCTGCCCGACGTGAAGATGACGTACGCGAGGTCCTCGCCCTCCACCGTCACGTCCGGGGCACTCTCCGGTTCCCGGCGGATGGCGTCCCACGCCGTGTCCACGCAGAGCGGCGTCCCCGCTCCGGCCGGAAGCTTCTCCACCAGCGACCGCTGCGTCAGCGTCACGCCCACGCCCGCATCCCCCAGCAGCAGCGCGATGCGCTCCGCCGGGTAGTTGCGGTCCACGGGCACGTACGCACCACCGGCCTTCAGGATGGCCAGCAGCCCCACCACCATCTCCCACGAGCGCTCCACGTACACGCCCACCCGCGTGCCGCGCTTCACGCCCAGCCCGCGCAGGTGGTGCGCCAGCTGGTTCGCCTTCGCCTCCAGCTCGCCGTACGTCAGCGTCTGGCCATCCGCGCCCTGCACCAGCGCCACCCGGTCCGGTGCCTTGCGCGCCTGCTCCGAGAAGAGCGCGTGCACCGGCCGCTCCCGCGGATACGCCGCCTGCGTCCGGTTCCAGTCCACGGACAGCAATCGCCGCTCGGCGGCCTTCACCATGGACAACCGGGCCACGGGCAGCGCCGGGTGGGCCACGGCGGACTCCAGCAGGCCGCGCAGGTGCTCCACCATCCGCGCGACCGTGGCGGCGTGGAACAGGTCGGTGTCGTACTCCACGTAGCCGCTCAGGCTCCCATCCGCCTCCGTGAGCTGGAGGAGCAGGTCGAACTTGGCCGTCCGCGTGTCCACCTCCATCGCGTCCAGCTTCAGGCCCTGCACGGCGACCGGGCCGCGCGGCGCGTTCTGCAACGCGAACATCGCCTGGAAGAACGGCGTGCGCCCCGAGTCGCGCTCCGGCTGGAGCGCCTCCACCAGCCGCTCGAAGGGCAGGTCCTGGTGGTCCGTCGCGCCCACCATCGTCTCGCGCAGCTGGCGCACCAGCCCCTGGAAGGACAGCTCCGGCGTGAAGCGCGCGCGCAGCACCAGCGTGTTGACGAACATGCCGATGAGGCCTTCAAGCTCCGAGCGGGTCCGGCCCGCCATGGGCGAGCCCACGCACACGTCGTCCTGCCCGGAGTAGCGCGACAAGAGCGACTGCCACCCCGCCAGCAGCACCATGAACAGCGTCGCGCCTTCGTGCTGCGCCAGCGCCCGGAGCGCGTCCGTCAGCTCTCGCGGCCACTGGATGGGCGCCCGAGCGCCCCGAAATCCGCGCGTCGCGGGCCGGGGCTTGTCCGTGGTCAGCTCCAGCGCGGGCGGCGCGCCCGACAACTGCTCGCGCCAGTACGACAGCTGCCGCTCCAGCGCCGCGCCCTGCAACAGCTCCCGCTGCCAGGCCGCGTAGTCCGCGTACTGCACGGCCAGCTCGGGCAGCGGCGACGGCTGGCCTTGCAGGAAGCTGGCGTAGAGCACCGCCACCTCGCGCACCAGCACCCCCAATGACCACCCGTCCGACACGATGTGGTGCATCACCACCAGCATCAGGTGATCCGCCTCCCCCAGCCGCACGAGCAGCGCGCGCATCAACGGGCCCGTGGCCAGGTCGAAGGGACGCAGCGCCCCTTCGCGCACCCGCCGCCAGGCCTCCGCCTCCCGCGCGTCCGCCGCGAGCGCGCTCACGTCCGTCCGCTCCAGCTCCAGCACGGGCGCGTCCGCGAAGCGCTGCACCGGCCCGTCCTCGCCGCCCTGGAAGGTCGTACGCAGTGATTCGTGCCGCCGCACCACCTCGCGCAGCGAGCGCTCCAGCACGGCCACGTCCAGCGCGCCCTCCAGCCGCACCGCGACCGGGACGTTGTAGAGCGGGCTGCCTGGCGCCAGCTGATCCATGAACCACAGCCGCTGCTGGGCGGAGGACAGCGCCGCGGGCCGGGATGGGTCCCTGCGCGGGAACGCCGCGCGCGCGGGGACGTTGCCCGCCGCCTGCTTCTGGGCGGCCATCTTCTTCAGCAGCTCCGCGCGCTTCTCCGGCGACAGGTTCGCGATCCGCTTCGACACATCACTGCTGCTCATTGAATTGACTCCGCACCTTGGACGCGACACGGCCCAGAGGGGCGCCCGGAACGCTGGACGCAGGTGCCTCGGGTCGATGCCGGTCGATGTCGATCACGCGCGGCCTGCCGCTCGTCGTGCGAGCAGCGTGGGGGGAGGCCATGAAAACTCGCGAATCACATTATTCGGTCGAACACCGACCTGCCATGCGTTCCACGAAGCAGGGCCTGCCAGCCCCCCAGAGGGGCTGGAACGGGCGTGACACATGCCGCGACAGGCGGATGAAACCGGTGTTTCATCCCCCATCCCAGGATGGATGGGGTTGGCTCCGGGCCAGGAAGCTCAGTGACCCGCGGAGCCGGGCGGCTCGACGCGCTCCACCTGCTTCTGGACGGCGGCATCCGACGCCACGTCCGCCCCCAGCTGCAGGTACGTCAGCAGGTACGTGCGCCCCGTCGCCGGGCCCTGGGCCGCCGCCGTGCGGGCCAGCGCGTCGCGCCGGGACTCGAAGGAGGCCAGCGTCTCCTGGAGCGAGCGGCGCGCGTCCTCGCCCTGCTCCGCCTTCAGGCGCTCCTTCACGCGCTCGATGTTCGCCTCCACCATGCGCTGGCTCTCCCGCGCGCGGTTCGCCTCGGACAGGTCGGTGAAGGGGCCATCGCCCTCCACGGACAGCTCCAGCTTCGCCACCTGGCGGCCCCGCTCCCCGGGCGGCACCAGCGTGGACACGCCCTGGCGCTGCGCCATGCCCACGCCCCGGCTGTCGTGCGACTGCACCACGAAGTCCACGCCCTCGGCGCCCTGGGCCAGCTTCACGGCCTCCACGTAGGGCACCGCCGCGAGCAGCACCACCAGCTGCACCTGCTCCTTCTGGCGCAGGCGCTTGACCTCCGCGCCCACCGCCGGCGCCACCGGCAGGCCCCGCACGCCCGCGGGCAGGAAGGCCGCGCCGCCCGCCGGAGCCTGGGGGTCCGCCGACGCCGGGGACACGCCGACGATGCCTACTTTCAGCCCGCCCACCGTCGTCACCACCGACGCGGGGAAGAGCGCCTGCCCCTTCGCGTCCACGAGGTTCGCGGACACGAGCTTCAGCTTCGCGCCCTTCGTCTTCTTCTTCAGGAAGTCCACGCCGAGCACGAGGTCGCGCTGGCCCACGGCCATGGCCGTGTAGCCCTGCGCGTCCAGCTGCTCCAGGAGGAGCTCCGCGCGAGGCTTCGCCGACGCATCCTGGCCATCCGCCAGGGTCTTGAAGAGCGCGTTGCCAGCGTCCAGCGCGAGCACCGGCACGCCCCTGGCGCGCTCCTGCGTCAGGACCGTCTTTCGTCTGGCCAGACCGCCAGACGGGTTGTGGCGTCAACCACAGGGAGCGACTTCGCCCCCGTTGTCTCCGGTGAAGAGCAGCACGAGCTTCTTCGGCGCGGCCCCCGCCACGAGCGGCAGGAGCAACAGCAGCGCCAGGGCGGCGAGCTTCGGGGCGCGGAGGCGCATCACTTCTTCGCCTTCTTCGGCGCGGGAGCGGGGGCCGGCGCGGGCTTCTTCTCCAGCTCCGCCAGCTTCGTCTTCGCCGTCCTGGCCGCGTCCGACTTGGGGTAGCTCTTCACCAGCTCCTCCAGCGCCAGCTTCGACTCCTCCTTCATCTTCAACTTCTGGAAGCAGTCGGAGGAGCGCAGGTACGCGTCCGGCGCGGAGGGCGTCTTCGTGTAGTCCTGCACCACCTTGCCGTACTCGAAGAGGGCCTCGCGGCACTTGGACTCGGTGAAGTACGTCTCGCCGAGGCCGAAGTGGGCCTCGCCCACGAGCGCGTCCTTGGGCCACTTCTTCACGAACTCGCTGTAGAGCTGGCGCGCGACCAGCGCGTCGCCGGCCTTCGCCTTGTCCTGCGCGAGCGCGAAGAAGTCCTTCGCGGTCGTGGGGCGCTGGAGCTCCTCGGCCTTCTTCCTGGCCTCGGCCTCCTTCACCGCCTCCGTGCCCTGGAGCGCCAGCAGCCGCTGGTTGGTCTCCTCCGTGCTCTTGCCGAGCGCGGCCTCCAGCTCACCAATCTTGTAGAGGTAGGTCTCCACCTGGCCGCGCAGCTGCGCCAGGTCCTCCACCGTCTTCTGGAACTGCACGCCGATGTCCGCGTCCTTGCGGCGCGCCGCGGTGTCCAGGCTCTGCAGGGCCTGGGTCACCTGGGCGATCTTCTCATCGAGCTTCGGCTGGGTGACGGCGAGCTGGTCGCGCGCCTCCTTCAGCTCCGCGGCCATCTTCGCGTTGTCCGCGCCCAGCCGGTCCACCTTGGCTTCCAGGGCACGACCACGGTCGGCGGGGTAGAAACAGCCGGGAACGGCGGCGGTCAACAGGGCGAAGAGGACGAGCCTGCGCATGGGCCGAGCATCCTAGGTCCAAAGCGCCCCGCGCGCCGCTTCTGTTTCCATCGCCCGCGACCACCTCCAGGGCGGCAGGTGGACCGGGCGAGCAGGCCACCCCTGCCCTGCTCAAGGCCCCCCTTCCGCCTCCAGCCGCTCCACGGCCCGGGCGCAGGCCACCCGGAGCCGGGGCAGGTTGAGGAAGAAGGGCACCGGCCGCGCCCGCCCGGACTCCACCGCCCGCAGGGCCCTGCGGTACGCCTCCAGCGCCGCGCCGGGCTGGCCGCACTGCTCCAGCAGGAGCCCCAGCAGGTAGCGGGCGGCGACGTGGTCCGGATCCAGCTCCAGACACCGGCGCAGGTCGCGCTCGGACCGCTCGTCCGGGACGCCCTTGGAGGCCCCGTCGAGCACGCACGAGAAGAGCCAGTCCGCCTGCGCCATCGCGGCCTCGTCCGCAGGCGCGGGCGGGTCCGGCACCGGCGCCGGTGCGCCCGGCTTCGGCGCGGCGGGCCCGGGCCGGGTGATGGTCGGGAACCGGCCGGAGTTGCGCTTCGGCCGGGGCGCGCTCGCGGGCGCGGCGTCCTCGCGGACGTAGAAGAAGGCGTGCTCGCTGGCCAGGAGCCGCAGCTCCGGGGGCACCTGGAGCAGGGGCTCCGCGGCGGACAGCACCAGCACCCCGCCGGGCGCGAGCCGCTCGCTCAGGCTCCGCACCGTGCGCTGGAAGGCGTCCGGCGTGAAGTAGATGAGGACGTTGCGGCAGAAGATGATGTCGAACCCGTTGCCCCCGGCGGCCTCCGGGTACGGGGACTCCATCAGGTTGTGGCGCCGGAAGTCGGCCTGCGCGCGCAGCGACTCCACCAGCGCGTGACGCCGGCCCTTCGGCTCGAAGAAGCGCGTGCGAAGCGCCTCCGGCACGCGCAGGAGCGCCTCCGCCGTGAAGCTCAGCTCCCGAGCCCGGGTGAGCACCGGGTCGGAGATGTCCGTGCCCAGCACGCGGCTGGCGGGATCCGCTCCCTCCTGCGCCATCAGGAGGAGCAGCGTGGCGACCTCCTCGCCCGACGCGCAGCCCGCGCTCCACACGCGCAGGGGCTGCTTCGAGCGCTGCACCCGGGGCGACAGCACGTGCTCCCGGAAGGCGGACAGCTGCACCTCGTCCCGGAACACCTCCGACGTGTGCACCGCCACCGCGTCCACCATCCGCGCCAGGTCCGCGGCGCCCGCCGGGGTGCCCAGGTGCGCCAGCAGCTGCGCCGCGCTCCGTCCGTTCCCCAGCGCCTCCAGCCGCGCGTCCAGCCGCCGCCGCTGGGCGGCGCTCAGCGCCATGCCCGTGTGCGCCTGGAGCCAGGCGTGGACGGGGGTCCAGCGCTCGGGGGAGGACGTCATCGCGCGCGATCAGCGGCTGGCGGCCAGGGACTCTCCGCGCGCCAGCCGCGCCAGGGTGGCCGCGACGTCATCGCCGTGGATGAGGTGGTCCACCGCCCTGCGCTCCACCGCCGCGCCCGGCATGCCGAACACCACGCAGGACTCCTCGTTCTGCGCCAGCGCCAGCCCACCGCCCTGCTTGATGGCCAGGAGCCCGTCCGCCCCGTCCGCGCCCATCCCGGTGAGCACCACGCCCACCGCGCGCCGGCCGTAGGCCTTGGCCACGCTCTCCAACAGCACGGTGCCGCTGGGCATGTGCCCGTCGCGCTCCACGCCGGCCTTGAGCGCCACGCGGCCCCGCACGGGCACCATCATGTGCTGCTCCGGCGGCGCCACCAGCACCAGCCCCGGCTGGAGCGTGTCCCCGTCCACCGCCAGGCGCACCTTCAGCTTGCTCGCGTTGGCGAGCCAGCTGGCCAGCGACTCCGAGAAGGCGGCGTTGATGTGCTGGACGATGACGATGGGCGCCGGGAAGTCCGCCGGCAGCTCCGACAGCATCCGGTAGAGCACCTGCGGGCCGCCCGTGCTGGCCGCCACCGCGACGATGCCCATGGAGGCCGCGGGCAGCGCCGGGACGGGCGTGTGCGGCATCCCCGGCGCGCCGCGCTTCTGGCCCCGCACGTGGCGGATGACGCGCACGGAGGAGATGAGCTTCACCTCCTTGGTGAGGTTCCACGCGTCCGGCCCCGCGTCGATGGCGGGCTTGATCTGCAACGCCAGCGCGCCCAGCTCCAGCGCGCGGTAGGTCAGCGCGGGGGCCTGCGAGCGCGGGTCGCCCGTCAGCACCAGGATGGGCGTGGGGCACTCGGCCATGATGTGCTCCACGGCCGTGAGCCCGTCCATGACGGGCATGTCCACGTCCATGGTGATGACGTGGGGGCGCAACTCCTTCGTGAGGGCGACGGCCTCCTGGCCGTTCGCGGCGGTGCCGATGACCTGGATGTCCGGGTCGTCGCTCAACGCCGCGCTGATGAGCTGGCGGCAGATGACCGAGTCATCGACCACCAGCACCGTCACTTTCTTACCCATGTCCGTTCAATACCCCGGTCGCGCCGCGGGAGTATAGCAATGCGAATGGCGCCCGGGGCTTCCGCGAGCCTCCGGGGGCTTCAGCCCAGGAGCCGCCCCACGACGTCCACGAGGTCCTGCCGGACGAGGTCGCCCTTGGTGATGTAGCCGTCCGCTCCGGCCGCCAGCCCACGCGCCCGGTCCGCCTCCCCTCCCCGGGTGGTGAGGATGACGACGGGCAGGCGGCTTCGGGCCGGATCCGCCTTCAGGTGCCGGGTGAGCTCCACGCCGTCCATCTCCGGCATCTCCAGGTCGGTGACGACCAGCTCCACCGGGGGGCCCTCCCGCGCCAGCTGCTCCAGCGCGGCGGGCCCGTCCGCCGCCCGCAGGGTGTCGTACCCCACGGCCTCCAGCAGGTTGGCCACCAGCTCTCGGGTGAGGGGCGAGTCATCCACCACGAGGATGCGGCGGCGGCGCGGCGCGGGCGCGCGCGCGGGGGGGCGGGCGAGCCGCAGGGGCGCGGTGCCGTGCACGCCCGCCGCCAGCGCGGCAGCGGACAGCACCATGGCCAGCCGTCCGTCCGCGAGCGACGTGGCCCCGGTGAGGTGTGTGTAGCGCGCGAGGATGCCCTTCAGCGGGAGGATCGCCTGGACGCGCTCCTTCAGCACCCGATCCACCGCCAGTGCGGCCTCCATGCCCTGGCCCTTCACCACCAGCACCAGCTCCCCTTCACGGGCGGGGCGCTCGGCGTTGATGCCGAGGAGCGACGCCAGCGAGGCGAAGGGCAGCACGCGCCCCTCCACGCGGAGGGTGGGACGGCCGGCGACCTCGCCGATGTCGGAGGCGTCCACCTTCAGGGCGCGGGAGACGTGGACGGCGCTCAGGGCGAGCGTCTCGTCGAGGACCTGGACGAAGAGCAGGGGCGCCACGGTGAGGGACACCGGGACGCGCAGGGTGAAGATGGTGCCCCAGCCGGGCGCGGACTCCACGCCCACGTCGCCGCCCAGGGCCTGGAGGGACGTACGCACCGCATCCAGCCCCACGCCGCGACCTGACAGGTCGGTGACCACGTCGCGCGAGGTGAAGCCGGGCAGGAAGACGAGGTCGCGCGCGGCGGCGTCGGACAGGGCGTGGGCGGCGGGCTCATCCAGGATGCCCCGGCGCACGGCCACGCGCCGCAGGAGCGACGGGTCCATGCCCGCGCCGTCGTCCTCCACGCGCAGGATGATGCGGCTGCCCTCGCGGGCGGCGCGCAGGGTGAGACAGCCCCGGGGGTGCTTGCCGGACGCGACGCGGTCCACGCGCGACTCCAGGCCGTGGTCCAGGGCGTTGCGGACCAGGTGCATGAGCGGCTCGCGCAGGGCCTCCACGACGGAGCGGTCCGCGCGGGTGTCCTCGCCGTCCACGACGAGCTCCACCTCCTTGCCCAATTCCCGCGCCAGGTCGCGGACCATGCGGGGATAGGGCTCGAAGAGGACGGAGAGGGGCAGCATGCGCAGGCCCTGGATCTCCTCCGACACCTGATCCAGGTCGCGCAGCTCCGCGTTGGCCAGCAGCTTGGCCTCGCGGTGCAGGGTGGCGGCCAGCTCCTTGGCGCGGCCCAGGCGCTCCGCGAGCGCGATGCCGGCGGGGCCCAAGTCCTCCGCCGCGCGGGCCAGCTCGCTCAATTCGCGCACGAGCTCCAGGCGGCGCGCGTTGGCCAGCTCGCGGCGGCGGGCCACCTGGCCCAGGTTGGTGACCGCGCTGGTGAGCATGTCCAGGCTGGCCACGCCGATGCGCACGGCCGTGTCCATGCGAACGTCGCCGGTGCGCACCGTGCCGGCCCCGGGCTTCTGCGCGGAGCCGGGACGCGAGCGCGCGCTGTCGACCATCCGCGCGCCCGGCAGGGGGCCCGGGAACGCCGCGGGGTTCGCGGCCGACTCCGAGCGAAGGGCCGCCGCGATGAACTGCGACGCGGCGGCTGCCGGGGATGCACCTCCCGCCTGGGCATCCGTGCGCGCCGGTGCCGTTCCCCAGTGCGCGGGGACCACCACGGCGGCGGAAGGCTCCCGGCGGTCCGCCACGATGAGGGGCGAGGTCCCGTCCCCCTTCGCGGGCCGGTGGCCCTCCTCCAGACGGGGGGCACCCGCCGGACGGGTGGACTCCGCGATGACGCGCTGCTGGAGCGTCGCCACCAGCGTCTCCACCGCCAGCATCGGCTCGCCGGCCTGCAGCGCGCCCGACAGCGTGAGCACCGTGTCCGCCGTGGCGAGCAGCGCGTCGGTGGACTCCGACGACAGGCGGTAGCGCTGCGGCTCCGCGGAGCGGACCAGCTCCTCCATCTCGTGGGCGAGCGTGTTGATGTCGTTGAAGCCCATCATCCGGGCCTCGCCCTTGAGCCCGTGCAGCTCGCGCAGCACCCGCTGCCCCGCCTCCAGGTTGCCCCCGGACTCCAGCTCCATCAGGGAGCGGTTGATGCGCTCCAGACGGACCGTGACCAGGTCGCGGAACTGCTTGAGGAGCCGTTCGCTGGGGTTCACCCGCCGCCCCCCCTTCGCAGGGTCGCCTGGTGGATCTGGAAGCGCTCCACCACCCCGCGCAGGTCCTGCGCCAGGCCCAGCAGGTCCCCGTTCGCCGCGCCCACCTGCTTCGTCGCGTTGAGGTTCTGCTGGGTGATGCGCAGGATGTCCGCCATCGTCTCCGCGAGCTGATCCGTGCCCGCCTGCTGCTGCTGCGTGGACCGGGAGATGATGCGCACCGAGTCCGACGTCTGCCCCGCCAGGCGGACGATCTGGCTGAGGGACTGGGACACCTGCTCCGCGAGCCCCGTCCCCGTCTCCACCGCGCGCACCCCGCCACCCGTCACCCTCACCGCCGCGGCGGAGGCCTCGCGCACCTCCTCGATGAGCCCCTCAATCTCCTTGGTGGACTCCAGCACGTTCTCCGCCAGCCGGCGCATCTCCGCCGCCACCAGCGAGAAGCCCCGCCCCACCTCGCCCGCCTTGGTGCCCTCCAGCTCCGCGTTGAGCGCCAGCAGGTCGGACTTGTCCGCGACGCCGTTGATGAACTCGACGATCTTGCCGATCTGCTGCACCCGCTTGTCGAGCCGCCCCACCGCCGCGCCAATGGCCTGGTTGTCCTGCCGCATGCGCGCCATGGCCCCCAGGAAGGACTCCGCGCTGCGCTGTCCGCCCTGGGCCGCCGCCAGCGTGCGCTGGGCGATCTCCGCCACCGAGCTCGCGTTCTCGGCGATCTGCTTCGCGGACCGGGCCAGCTCCTCCGTGGTGGCGCTCGTCTCGTCCAGACTGCTGGCCTGCTCGGCGGCGCCCGCCTCGTAGCGTCCGGAGGTGCTGAGGATCTCCTCCGTGGTGGCGGAGATCTGCGAGCCCGCGCGCTGCAACTCCGCGAGCACGTCCGCCAGGTGCGTGCGCATCGTGGTGAAGGCCGCGGACACCGCCCACACCTCGTCCTCCGCGGGCACGAGCCGGTGGCTGGCCAGGTCGCCCGCGGCGATGCGGCGCGCCTCGCCGGACAGCTCCCGCATGGGGCGCCCCAGCAGCGTTCCGCCCAGGTACGCCGTGGCCAGCGCCAGGCTGAACACCCCCGCGAACAGGAGCGCGCTGGACGTCAACGCATCCAGCCGCAGCGCGTCCACCAGCACGCCCTGCGCGTCCGGACTGCCCGCCTCCAGCAGCTGATGGAAGAGCCGGTCCGACAGCGCCGTGACGACCTGCGCGCACATCACCGCGGGGGTGACCACGCAGATGGCGGTGAAGGCCACCAGCCGCGCGCGGATGCGTGCGCGCCGGGGCAGCGCGGCGATGACCTGCGCGTGCGTCAGCCCCTGCCCCGCCAACCACAGCACGCCGCGCCGGGCCCTCAACGTGACGAGCCCGTACACGAGCAGCGACGTGAGCGGGCCGAACAGCGCGCCCAGCCCGGCGGCCCGCAGGGTGACGTCCCCCGGCAGCTCCATCACCGACCAGAGCGCCAGCGCCACCACGCCCGTGGTCAATCCCCACAGGCCCAGCGAGCGGAAGAACGCCTCACCCGGCGCGCGCACCACCTCGCCCACCGCCTTCGCCAGGTGCTCGGGCGTGGGTGGCAGCGCTCCACGCTCCAGGGCCCGCAGGCGGGGGAAGCGGCGCAGGGACACGCCCACGCCCAGGAGCATGTGCAGCGCGCTCAGGCCCACCACCAGGACGACGAGCGCGCCCAGCCGCCGGATCAACGGTTCACCCACCACGAGCGACGCGAAGTGCAGCCCCAGCGTGGAGCCCACCAGGTTCGCCAGCGGAATGGGGACCATCAGCTGCCGGCTGAAGGCGGCCCGCCGGGGCGCCTGGCGCGAAGCGGGGGCCATGTCACGCACCTCCCGTCGCGGCGGGCGAGCCGGGCGCCGGAGGGGGCTCACTTCCGGGCGCAGGCTCGACGTGGAAGCGCTGCACCACGTCCTGCAGGTCCGCCGCCAGGGCGGACAGGTCCGCGTTGGCCGCCACCATCTGCTTGGTGGCCGCGGCGTTCTGCTCGGTGACGCGCAGGATGTCCCCCATGGCCGCCGCGAGCTGATCCGTGCCCGTCTGCTGCTGGAGCGTGGCCAGCGAGATGCTGCGCACCGCGTGCGACGTCTGCCGCGCCAGCTCCAGGATGAGCCCCAGGCTGTCGTCCACCTGCGCCGCCAGCAGCGTGCCCAGCTCCGTCGTCTTCAGGCCCGCTTCCGTGGCCATCACCGCGCCGTTCGTCGCGTCGCGGATCTCCCCGATGAGGCCTTCAATCTCCTTCGTGGAGCGGATGACGTTCTCCGCCAGCCTCCGCATCTCCGCCGCCACCAGCGAGAAGCCCCGCCCCACCTCGCCCGCCTTGGTGCCCTCCAGCTCCGCGTTGAGCGCCAGCAGGTCGGACTTGTCGGCGATCTCGTTGATGAACTCGACGACCTTGCCGATCTGCTGCACGCGCTTGTTGAGGCGCACCACCGCGTCCGCGATGGCCTCGTTGTCCTCCTTCATGCGCTGCATGGCGCCCAGGAAGGCGGTGGCGCCGCGCTGGCCGGACTGCGCCGCGCCGAAGGTCGTCTCCGCGATGGCGGACACGGACTCCGCGTTGTCGGCGATCTGCTGCGCGGACCGGGCCAGCTCCTCCGTGGTGGCGCTGGTGGCGTTGAGCGCCCCGGCCTGCTCGTCCGCGCCCGCCTCCTGCTCCGTGCTGGTGGCCACCAGCTGCTCGGTGGTGGACGCGATCTGCAGGCCCGCGCGCCGCAGCTGCGACAGGGCCTGCACCAGCTGCACCTGCATCTGGGTGAAGGCCGCGGAGGTGGCCCACACCTCGTCCTCCGCGTGGATGACGCGCGGGGGCCGCACCTCGCCGCGAGCGATGCGCGTCGCGTCCTCGGTGATGGCGCGCAGGGGCTCCGACAGCGCCGTGCCCCCGAGCGCCGCGGTGCCCAGGATGAGCAGCGTGACGACCCCGGCGATGAGGCCCAGGGGCGGCCCGCCTCCTTCGCGCGCCCGCGCCATCACCGCCGCCCGCTCCGAGGGCGTGGTGGCCTGGGCCCAGGCGTCCACCACCGCCACCGTGCGCGTGAAGGCCACGTCCAGGATGAAGAGGGAGGGGCTCAGCACCGCGATGGCGGTGAACATCACCAGCCGGCGGCGGATGTGCATGCGCAGGGGCGGCAGCGCGGCCAGCACCTCCAGCGGCGCCAGCCCCAGCGACACCAGCCGGTCCAGCGTGGCCCGCGCGCGGCGCACCACCATCAGGTACACGAGCATCGCGCTCAGCGGGCCAATGGACAGCCCCAGCGCGGTCAGCCGCAGGGACTCCGTCCACGGCACGTGCGCCAGGGAGGGAAAGGACAGCGCCACCAGCAGCGTGCCGCCCAGCCAGCCCTGCATCACGAACCAGAAGCTGCGGCCAGGGATGGCCGCCACCTCCTGGACCGCCACCAGCAGGTGCTGCGGCGTGGCGGGCAGGCGGCCCTCCCCCAGCGCGAAGAGCGTGCGCAGGGCGCGTGAGTCGCGCGCGTACCCCACGCCGATGAACAGCGCGAGCGCGCACAGCATCAGCCCCGACAGCGGCGTGCGCCCCGTCTCCGGAATCGTGTGGGACAGGTGGACATGCAGGAACGCGACCGCCACGCCCAGACAGCTTCCGGGAATGCGAGGCCGCGTCGTCCAGCGCCCGAGGGCGCGCAGCTCCGGCGGCGGCGTCATGCGCCCTCCCCGTCCAGGCCGCGCAGGTAGCGCTGGAAGGCCTCCAGGCGCAGGAGCGGCCAGAGCACGCCTCGCGTGAGGACGAAGCCGCGCAGGCTGCCACCAGAGGACCCCGCCACCACCGGCGACGGCGGCAGCAGGGACAGCACCTCCGAGTCGATCTCCAGCCCGTCCACGCCCACCGTCCCGCCGGCGGCCGTCACGAGCACGCGCTGGGCGTCGCCGGTGCCGTGGAAGGCCCGGTGGGCGGACACGGTGCCCGCGTCCGGCGCGGCGATGGAGGCCACCTCGCCCGCCTCGAAGGCGATGCGGTGCGGCCCCACGTGGCACAGGAGCGTGCCCTCGACCCGGCCCGCGGGAGGCATGGGGCTCAGCCGCCCTGGCTCAGGTGGTCGAAGAGGCCCTCTGGGTCAATCACGGCCACGTCGCGCGAGCCGCTCTTCACGGGGCCGCGCAGATGGACATGCACGCCCGAGGGGCCCAGGGGCTCCAGCGGCCCCATCAGCGCGGACACGCCAGCCACGTTGCTGGCCGTGAGGGCGAGGGTGCCGCGGGAAAGCCGGACGAGCACAGCGCGCCGGGACCCGGCGGAAACCCCGCCCACCAGCAGGCTCATGTCCACGACGGGGATGACTTCACCCCGGTGCGCGAACACCCCCAGAAGGTGGGGCGGGGAACCCGGTACCCGCGTCAGCTCGGGGAAGGTGACGACCTCCGCCGCCGCTTCCGCGGGTACCGCGTACCAACTGCTTCCACACGCGAAGACGAGGTAGGACTGACGCGTCGTTTCCGACTCTAGGGCGGCCATGCGCGCCAGAGCCTACCCCAGAACTAGCGCTGGAACTCCACGCGGCGGTTCTCCGCCCAGGCTTCCTCGGTGGAGGCGTTGTTGACCGGGCGGGTCTCACCATAGCCCACCGTGGTCAGCCGGTTGGACGGCACGCCCAGGTCGACCAGGTAGCGCTTCACGGCCGCGGCGCGGCGGTTGGACAGCTGGAGGTTGTACTCCTCCGTGCCGCGCTCGTCCGCGTGGCCGCCCAGGGTGATCTTGCCCTGGCTGGACTTGATGCAGGCGGCCAGGTCGCTCAGGCGCGACTGGGCGCTGGAGTCCAGCGTGGACTCGTTGAAGCCGAAGCGCACCGGCGAGTAGTCGCAGCGCGAGGAGGCGTCAGACGTCACGCAGCGGCCGGCCTGGCACTCCTGGCCCTCACCGCAGTCGGTGTTGGTGGAGCAGGTGTTCTGGGGAGCCTGGCAGCGGCCGGCCTGGCACTTGCCACCGTGGCACGCGGAGTCGTCCTTGCACTGGGCCTCGGCGCACTTGCCGGCCTCGCAGATGCGGCCGGCGCCACAGGCCGTGTCCGTCGTGCACTCAGGGGGCTTCGGGGCGCACTTGTTCGCCTGGCAGGTGAAGCCTTCGCGGCAGTTCGCGTCCGTCGCGCACTCCTGGCACTGGCCCTGGACGCAGACCTCGCCCTTCTCCTGGCACTGCTCGTCGTTGTTGCACTTGGGGTAGGTGGGCGGGCACCCGGTCATCACGGCCACGGCGAGGGCCAACCCGGCCCAAAGCGAAATCCGACGCATCATTCCTCCGACAGCAACCACGGGAAAAGAGAGGGCCCACAGGGGATGGACCCAGGCCGTCGCGTGTAGTCGGACCCACCGGGAAGAGTCAAAAGATTTGTCTTTTCATCAGCCCTTCGGGCAGCACGAGACCCTTGATGCCCCGATTATTTCCGTGAGAGTGTGAGCGGTTTGCCCATGCCCGCTGCGGTCCTGATCGTTGATGACGAAAAGAACATCCTCCTCACCCTGAGCCAGTCGTTGCAGCTGGCTGGCTACCGCACCGAGCTGGCCAGCAGCGGCCAGGTGGCGCTGGACGTGGTGAGCGCACGGCCAGTGGACGCGGTGTTGATGGACGTGAAGATGCCGGACATGGACGGCCTCACGGTGCTGGCGCGTCTTACGGAGCTCAAGCCGGACCTGCCCGTCATCATGATGTCGGGCCACGGCACGATTGACACCGCGGTGAAGGCCACGCAGCTGGGCGCGCGAGACTTCCTGGAGAAGCCGCTGGCGCGGGACCGGCTGCTGGTGGCCTTGCGGAACGCGCTGAAACACCAGGCGGCGATGGAGGAGTTGCAGGAGCTGCGCGCGCAGCTGGGCCGCTTCGACATGGTGGGCGGCGGTCCCGCGATGCAGCGCATCTTCTCCCTCATCCAGCGCGCGGCGCCCAGCGAGGGGCGCGTGTTGATCACCGGTGAGAACGGCACCGGCAAGGAGCTCATCGCGCGGGCGCTGCACCAGAACTCCAAGCGCAAGGGCGGCCCGTTCGTGAAGCTCAACTGCGCCGCCGTGCCGCACGACCTGATTGAGAGCGAGCTGTTCGGCCACGAGAAGGGCGCCTTCACGGGCGCGGTGAGCGTGCGGCGCGGCAAGTTCGAACTGGCGCACGAGGGCACGCTCTTCCTGGACGAGATTGGCGACATGCCGGCCGCCATGCAGTCGAAGCTCTTGCGCGTGCTGCAGGAAGGCGAGCTGGAGCGCGTGGGCGGCGCGGAGACGCTCAAGGTGGACGTGCGCGTCATCGCCGCGACGAACAAGAACCTGGAGAAGGAGATCGCCGCGGGGCGCTTCCGCGAGGACCTCTACTACCGGATCAACGTCGTGCAGATCCACTCCCCGCCGCTGCGCGAGCGCCGCGAGGACCTGCCGGACCTCATCGACACCTTCCTGCGAGAGGCGTGCGCGAAGAACGGGCGGCGGCCGCTGGCATTGTCGCCGGACGCGCTCGCGGTGATGAGCGCGTATGACTATCCGGGCAACGTGCGCGAGCTGCGCAACCTGGTGGAGCGGCTGGCCATCCTGTGCGAGGGCCCGGTCGTCTCGCGCACGGACGCGCTGGAGCTGTTGCCCCGGGGCCGTCCCCTGCCCCCGATGCCCGAGCCCACCGCGGGCGGAGATGTGCCTGCATCACCGCCCACGGTGGTGACGGCGCCTCCCGCCGCCGAGCCCGCCACCGCGAACACCGGCGGTTGGAAGCCGCGCGTGGATCAGACCTTCCGCGAGCAGGTGGAGGACGCGGAGCGGGAGATCATCCAGCGGGTGCTCGCCCACACGCATGACAACGTGACGGAGGCCGCGCGGATCCTCGACCTGGAGCGCGGGCACTTCTACAAGAAGATGAAGGCCCTGGGCCTGCGCCGCGGACAGTCTGACTCGTAAGTGCCTGCATTTGCTGCTCCTTTTTAGAGGTACTGCCGTCGCGGACCGCCCCATGGTCGGTCCGTGTGCTCGCCGTGTGCTCGTCCGCCATCCCTGAAACCACCCGGAACCGGCCGACCTGCCGCGCCAGGTGCGCCACGTCGTCCGCCAAGTAGATGGCGGCCGTCACCTGGGGGGACGCGTGCCCCAACAGGCGCTGGGTGGCGACGAGGTCCCCGGTGGCCTGGTGGACGAAGCTGCCGAACTGCTTCCGGAGGCCGTGGAAGGTGAAGCCCGCCGGCAGCGTCACGCCAGCCCGGCTGGCGATGGAGCGCAGAAGCTTCGTCACGTGCCAGCTCGTGTGGCGCATGCCGCCTTTCCGCGGTGCCGGGAAGACGAGCCCATCCCCTCCCCCGACGCGGTGCCTGTAGGCGTCCAGCTCTGGGCGGAGCTGCGGGTGGATGGGCACGAGCCGCTCCTTCGAGCCCTTCGTCGTGCTCCGGGACCAGCTGCGCCGGACGTGGATGACGCCGTGCTCCCCGGCGTCCCAGTCGATGTCCGACCACTTCAGCGCGGCCAGCTCACCGCGGCGGAGGCCCGTCAGCAGGGCCACGACCAGGAGGATGCGCCACGGCCCGGCCGCACCGAGCAACGTCGCAATCTGCTCCGGCTGCAGCACCGTCACGGCACGCCGTTCCAGAGTTGGGCGGTCCACCGCGTTCCAGGGGTTCTCCGCGATGAGCCCCAGTTTCCGACGCGCGTACTCGAAGACGAGCCGCGAGCGGATGTGGAGCATCCGGGTGGTCGCCGGGGCTTGGCCCGCGTCACGGGACTTCTGGAGGAGCGCCTCGCAATCCGCCGGCGTGACGCGGTTGACGAGCTTCTTTCCGAAGTGAGGAGCGATCCACAAGCGGATCTGGCTCCGCATGGGCCCGAGGCTGGACTGGTGCTGGTTTGCCGCTTCGTAGCGCCGCAGGAGCTCATCGCACGGGATGGGCGTCACCATGCGCTTCTCGACGCCCGCCTTCACCCGCTCCGCGAAGATGGCCTTCTCGTGGACGAGGCGCTCGGCCTCCGCCTGCATGCGCGCGGTGCTCCGCTCGCGCACCATCCGCCCGCTCTCGTCGCGGTAGCGCAGCCACCACGTCCCGTAGGTTGGTGCCTCGCGACGGAGCCGCTTGCCTGCCTCAATGAGCGCCTGTCCGGCGCTGTTCGGGCGGAAGTACGTGCTCGTCACGGCTGTCCCTCCGACGACTGCCGGTCCACCCACGCACGTACCTTGACGGGGTCGAAGCGGTAGTTGCGCGTTCCCAGCTTCACGAACGGGAATCCCGTGTTGGAGCGCACCTGCTTCCACACCCAGGCGGAAGACACCTTCAGGTAGGCCGCCACATCATCCGCTGTCCAAAAGCCGCTCGCGGGGACTGCGGCCATCTGCTGGGAGGAATCCTCCCTTGAGCTGCCGGCACTTCCGCTGTCGTCACAGTTGACCATGGTGTCCCCCGTCACGACTGAACAATCTATCAGGTTTGATACATGCCAACGACCGCACGGGTAGGCCACCTCCAGGCCTGACGTGCGCTAGAGCAACCTGCGCGCCAACGCGCTTCGGCCGCACATCCGCCCAACCCGCACGCAACGTCCGTCCGCACGCAGAGACGTCCGTCCTGCCCGCGTACGATGCGGCGACACGATGAAGCGGCAGAGGCTGTCTGATCTGCGAATGACCCACGGCGACCCCAAAACAGGCCCCGCTGGTGCTTGGTGGTCACCAGCGGGAACCCGCGGACACACCTGCAGCACCACGACGTGGTTGCAGGGCCCTATCGCCGACCAGACCATCACGTCCAACCGGCGAATTCTGTGGCGAAGCTTTGGGATGCCCACTGCCACCAAGTCAGTGGGTACTTCGAAACGACTGCATCAATCGTTACTGCGGGTACGACTGAAAAGCAAGCCGGCTACTTCGAAATCGAGCGCGAAGCGCCGTCGTCCGGCTCCGACTTCACCGGCGCATAGCAGCCGCCCTTGTATTCGTAGAGGTCATCAGGACAGGGCGGAGCGTCTTCGACATCCGCCTTCACCCAGCACCCCCCGTTGATCTCTTTCTGGCTCCCGCGGCACGGCGGCCGACGCTGCACCTTGAAGGGCCGGGACGGCATGTCGCGAGCGATGAAGGGCGACACCTCGCTGACGAGGAGCACAGGAGCTTCGATCTCTTCCACCGCAGCCTGCCCAACGCCGGTCGTCAGGACGACTGACTCAGGCTCGTGGCGCTCCGCAACAACCGTTCGCGGAAGCTCAGCGAGCGGCACTTGCTGGCGCTGCGGCCAAATGAGGTTGCCGAGGAACGCGGCAACGAGGATGCCGAGCGCGGCATCCTTCCAGCGCTGGGCGACGAGTTCCTTCCCTCGGTTCGCCTGGCGCCGAACAAGGCCGCGCCACCGCTGCCGGCGCGTCAGCGGCGGCGCCAGCAGATGCTCGCGCAGCTCCGGCGCCTTCATCGCGCGGTCCAAGATTTTCGGGAGGTCATCACCCACAGCGGCCAGTTCCTCGTGCACTTTGGCCGGAGCTGCCGCACGCGGCAGGCGCACCTGAAGGGCACGGAACGGGGGAGCATCGGAGGACGTCCAGGTGACTTCCAGTGAAGCACTGGGGAACTGCTCCAGTACCTCCTCGGGCGTTGTCTCGAGGAGCATCGACTCCTCGAGCTCGGGCCGCACGACAAGCGCGGGCTGCCCCGTCCGCACGTCGCGCGCCAAGTAAATGTCACCCTGCGCCGTCCGGCGATCCACGCACCGGCTCAGGTGGTACTGCCCCACACGGCCGGTCTGCCGGCCCTCGTTGGCGCGCGGCTCTCCCGGACTCCCACCACCGCCTCCGCGCGCCCGCTGAGACGTACCACCGCTCCGGCTATTCACACCGCTGCCCATCGCGCACTCCTGCTCGTCCGCCTGGAGAGGACTCCTGCAACCTCAATCTACGGCGCTTTCCTGACTCTCCGAGCTACTTCCGGGGCTTCGCGGAAGGCTCTTCCGTTCTGACGCTTGCCAGGAGAGGCCGGACGAGCTCCGCCACGATGAGCCCCTCGGTGACGCCCTGCACACGCGCGCGCTTCTCCACTTCGGCCCAGTCCTCAATGCCCAAGGAGGTGGCCAAGTCGCGAACGATCCGAAGGCTCTTCTCGATGACATCCGTTTGGCGCATCCCGGTGGCCACCACTCCATCGACGTACTCGGAGATGTCGTCATCAGGCTTGAATGTGATGACCCTCTTCTTTGCGCCGGTCCGCTCCGGCTTCTTCGTCGCAGGTTTCGTCGGAATCACGTTGCGCCTCTTCTGGTGAGTCTCCGCCATTGCTCCCACGGTCGCTCCTTACCCGCTTAGTGCGCGGTATCACAGGGTCAAGCCCAGCCCGCCAAAGTATTGCCACGTCAAGCGACGTATTCAATCGATTGACTGGGTATTACCAAGTCGCTATGTTGCGTCTCGTTGAGGCGGACGGACGTTGCCCCTCGGGGGAATGGTCGCGGAGCGGGAGTTCGGTGGTCGCCACCGGAGACGCCTGCAGGAGCAGCACCGCAACACGGACATGAGCGAGTGGGGGCAGACGATGCGAGCAACGGATGCGGCGAAGGCCCGGGAGGGCCAGTGGTTCCGGCGGAAGGACGACGGGCCGGCAGTGGATGACCGGCAGATCCGCGAGGTGAAGGCGACGCGGCAGCAGGGCAAGCCGCTCGTCACCTTCACGGACACCAAGGGCGAACTGCACCGGCACACAGACGTGCTGGAAGTGCGCCGGTAGTACCCCCGGGCGGGCGCCACCACGGCGCCCGCCCACCCCATCCACCACGAGGACGAAATGGCCAACGACATGGCGACGGGAGAGGTGCGCCCGCAGACGGACGCGGCGGCGTTGCTGGAAGAGGTGGCGGAGCTGGAGGCACGCGCGGCGCGCAAGGAGAAGCAGGCCGGGGCGGCCTGGTGCTCCGCGGAGGGCGCCATCTACCTCGAGCGTGACGCGGCCGACTTCCGCGAGCGGGCCGCCGTGAAGCGCGCCAAGGCGCAGCAGCTGTGCAACCCGGGGCACGCGGTGCCCCAGAAGGAGGAGTGCCATGCCTGAGAAGAAGACGAAGACGCCGCGCGAGGTGCTGCGCGCCTACTTCGACGAGCAGGAGGTTGAGCGGGAGGTGTTGCGGGCGTGGAAGGAGCTGGACACCACCATCGAGGGCGTGACGCTCCGCATGGCGGACGACCTGGCCCGGCTGAAGGGCGGCGCGAAGTGAAGCCCCTGCACCAGCTGGCCGAGGCGCTCGTCGTCCTCGCCCGCGAGGGGTGGACGAGCGACACCTGTGACGTGGCGGACCTCCAGCGGCAGGTGCGCGAGATGGAAGCGCTGCAGGCTCAGGTGCAGGAGAAGCTGCGCGCGGCTCAGGACGCCATGGACGCGTGCACGCCGGACGGCACCCTGCCCGTCTTCGAGCGGTGGCTCCGCCTCCAGCGGCGGCAGGTGGACGCGGGCCTGTCGCTCGGCCGCATCGCGGAGGCGGAGGCGCTGCTCCGCGCGGAAGTGGAGCGGCAGCTGTGGCTCGCGCTGCACCGGCGCGCGGGCGCGGAAGTGCTCCGGGCCGCCGCATAGGCGCGTCAGACTCAAGAGGTAAGAAGCTGGCATTCAACCTGAGAGGTTGCATTGCCGGAAGCACGCCGCGCCCCTTGCCCCGCCTACGCAGAGCACCCGGACAGATGCTGGGTGCTGTGCGAGCGGGAGTACGGACACGAGGGACGGCACCGCTGTCGGGACATGGAGTGGGACTGCCTCACCCCGGAAGACGAGGTGGAGGCCGAGTTGAGGGAACTGCTGCGCCAGGCCGAGCAGGCCGCAGGCGAGCGCTACGAGTAGGAGTGGACGATGGCTGACGAGAGCGCGCCGGTGTCGGACAGGGGCTGGAGCCAGGACCGAGTGGACCTGGTGAAGCGGACCATCTGCCCCCGGGGCATCAGTGAAGACGAGTTCCTGCTCTTCATGGAGCAGTGCAAGCGCAGCGGGCTGGACCCGCTCCTCAAGGAGGCCTTCTGTGTGGCGCGGCGCCTCAATATCGGCAACCGCGAGCGGCCCAACTGGGTGACGAAGCACGAGTTCCAGCCGTCCGAGGCCGGCATGCTCGCCCGCGCGGAGCGCTTCCCGGACTACGAGGGCATCCAGGCTGCGGAGGTGTACGGGGAGGACCCCATCAGCATCGACTACGGCTCCGGCACCGTCGAGCACCGGGTCAATCCCGCCCAGCGTAAGGGGGCGCTCGTGGGTGCCTGGGCACGGGTGCAGCGCCGCGGGAAGGTGGCCGTCGTCGTCTGGGTGGACTTCGCCGGCGTCGTCCAGCAGACGCCCCTCTGGGGGAAGATGCCGGGGACGATGGTGCGCAAGTGCGCTCGCGTCGCGGCGCTGCGCACGGCGTACCCCGAAGCCTTCGGCGGACTGTACGTCCGAGAGGAGATGCCGGAGGAGGAGGACGACGATACCGCGCCGCAGTCGCGTGAGCGCGCCCTGCCCTCGAAGTCCGCATCGACGGAGGCGGCCGAGGTCGCTCAGGCCAGTATGGCGCAGGCCCCTCGGGCCGAGGTGGTGGAGCATCACGGCCAGCGCCGGGTCTCAGCCCCTGCTTCGGCGCGCACGGCGCGGCAGGTCGGCGGGCCCGAGGACGAGTCCACCGCTATCGTCGCGGAGGCGGAGCAGGCGGCGACGGAGTCCGAACTGAAAGCGCTCGGTGCTCGCGCGCGGAGGCTGCCTGACGGACCGTTGAGGGCGAGCGCAGCGGAGGCACTGAAGGCGGCGGGGAAGCGCCTGGGCCTGCCCGGCAAGCCGCAGCCCGCGCCCGAGCCGGGGTCGGGTGGCTGACGGTGCGTCGCTGCCGCACGCGCAAGCCCTCCACGGAAACCCTCCGGCACCGAGCCAACCGCGCCGAGTACTTCGCGGAGTTGCGGGCGCTCCGAAGCGAGGGCGCGGAAAGCGCTCCGCTGGCGACGCGACAGCTTGCGCCGCAGGTGGAGTGCTGCGCGAAGGCGACCTTCCGGGACTGCGCGTGTGGTGGCGCGCGCGTCTGCCCGGAGCACGGCGGTCCGGTGTGCTTCGGGAAGTTCAGCCACGACTGACGTTTCGCAGCACCGCGCGTTCCGAAGCCGCCTCACACGGCCCGGGTCGATCTCTCAACGCGCGGGGTTGCAACCCGGTGGCATTGGGCCACCGGGCCTTGTCGGTGGAGTGGCCAGCGCCTCACCTGGCTGGACGGAGCGCTCCACCTCACCCCGCGCGGCATAGGGCCGCGCGGGGCCTCTCACGGCGCTGATGTTGAGCGCTGCCCGGCGGGGGCGGTCCCACTCCCGCTCCCGCCGGGACCTTCCGTCCGCCGCAGCACCTGCAGCACCTGCAGCACCTGCCGATGACGGGGCGTGGGCCCCAACTGGATGTCTCAGCGCTCCCGGTTCGACTCCGGCACCGGCACTCCGTCCAGCCGTACCCCCAATCCCCATGGAGTCTGTATGTCTTTAAGGCGTTTCCTCGCCGCGGCACTCGTGTGCCTCACGGCACCCCCGGCGCTCGCCGGCAGCGACACACCGCCGGAGTCCGCCAGCGGCATCCCGCGCGGCTACGCGGACCACGTCATCCACAACGCCAACATCTACACCGGCCAGGACGGGGACGCGTTGGGCCGCTGGGCCACCGCCATCGCCTGGCGCGGCGAGGACATCCTCTGGGTGGGCCGTGGCAGCACCTGGCAGTCCTTCGTCGGGCCGCGCACCGTCGTGGAGGACGGCCACGGTGCCACATACACGGCCGGCATCGTGGACGCGCACGAGCACAAGGTGCCGCCCTTCGACTCGTTCCCGGATGCAGCGCACGGCCGTCCCTTCGGCGACCTTTGCCCCGTCCTCGCCTTCGCGCCGGACGGCACGCCCTACCCCAACTTCGACCCGACGTTCGACGAGGTGGTGGGTGCGCTCCGGGGCTGCAACGGCGAGGCCTCCCGGCGCCGCAGCGTCATCCTCTTCGGCGGGAAGTTCTACGCCACCTCGAAGGGCCACAACCTCCTCCAGGAGCTGTCCGCCGCGTCGCCGAACAAGGTGGCGGTGGGCTTCGACGCCACCGAGGGCCACGGCTTGTGGGGCAACCGGCTGGCGTTCGCCGCGGCCGGCATCCTCAACCCGTCGACGGACCCCAACGGCATCGGCGTGGTGGACCCGTGGAGCGGCTTCTACGGCCGCGTCTACAACCCGTACACGGGCTTGATGGAGCTCGACGGCTGGGCGCAGGAGCTGGCCCAGGTGCCCTTCTTCGCGGCGCTCGTCAGCGACCTCTCCGACGCGCAGCTCGCGGCGGTGTACCAGGCCGGCCTGGACGTGGCGCTCTCCCAGGGCGTCACCTCGGTGACGGACATCTTCTTCGCGGGTGGGCCGCAGAAGGCCGCTGCGGTGCGCGCCCTCGTCAACCACCCGGTGGACCTGACGGTGGCGTGCCTCCCGCTGGCGCCGGGCGACGTCTGCCCGAACAGCCTGCGCAGCCGAAGCGGCGTGCTCCTCCAGAAGTACTTCGCATCGGGCGCCATCAAGTCCTGCCGTGGCTGGAGCAAGCAGCCGTACATCACGCCTGACCTCCAGTGCCCGTCCGTGTCCACGCCCACGTGGTACGGCGGCCCCAACCTGAGCAACTTCGACCTGGAATGGGCCATCTTGTCGGCTGGCTACGACACCCAGGAGTACACCACCTGCACGATGATCCACACCTTCGGCGCCGCGTCGGTGGAACAGGTGGTGACGGCGGCCGAGAAGGTGGAGCGCCTGTATGGGACGGGGCAGCGACTGCCGCGTCGCTGCGTCACCCTCGAACACGCGGACATGGCCAACAGCTCGCTGCGCTTCCGTGTCGCGCTGCTCGGGTACGCCATCATCCAGAACCCGCCGCACCTGGCGCTGCGTGGCGACATCAACTCGCACTACCAGCCCTCGGAGGCTGCGGACGCGCTGCGCTTCGACAGCCTTCGGAAGGAGAGTCTGCGGTTCGCGTTCGGCGGTGACGAGTTCGGGCCCAACAGCACCCCGCCCAACGTGCAAATCGCCGCGCTGATGGACTCCGTCCCCGCCTATGAGCGGATGACGGCGGAGGACGCCTTCGTCCGGTACACCCGCGAGTCAGCCATCGCCCGGCATGAAAAGGCGGGACTGCTCGGCATGGGCTACCCGGCCACGCTCGTGCGGTGGGACCGCAACCTCCTCAGCGGCCAGGCGGAGGACATGCGCGCCGCGAAGCCCGTGCAGGTCATCGTCCGCGGCCGGCTGGCCTTCACCGCGCAGTAGCCCAACACCGCAGCGCCTGACGTCGCGGGCCGCGCAGTGACTGCGGCCCGCTGCCTCTCTGCGCACGCCGGTGAGTTCTCCCGGCGTGTCCCTCTCTCATCCACCCTCCACTCAGTTGAGGCATTCCATGAATGTCATGTTGAAGCTCGTGGTGTTGCTTTCGTTGTTGCTGTCCACCCTTGTCTACGCCGCCCCTGCGCCGCTGCCCGCGGACTTCGGTTCGGCCGCGCACGTCGCCGAAGTCGCGAAGTTCCTCCCCCAGCACGCGAGAGTCTTCATCGACAATTGCCGAGCCATGACGCAGCTGGCCCTGACGAAGGTTGGTGCGAAGTTCGGCTGGAGAGCACCCAATCAGGTGCCGTCGATGACGCTGGAGTGCATGGCCTATCAAGTCCAGCTGGGCTACCTCCTGAAGCAGGCGTCCAAGGAGAGCGTCCCCCCAAGCCTGATTGCCTGGGTGCAATTCCAGGCGCGCCGCGCGTGCGGCGACGATGATGGCAAGGGCGGAGACCCAACGAACGGGAAGGCGGTGTTGTTGGAGGCCGCGAAGGTCCTCCCAGGCCTTCCCCTTGGGCCCGCCAATAACCCGAACCGTGGGTACCAGCCGGAACACAGCAAGCCCGTTCCGCAGAAGGAAGCTCCGCGCGGGCATCGTGGGCCGCTGCCGGAGAAAGAGCGCCAGACGATTGCCTCCATCAAACCGAACGAAGCGTGGACGGCGGCCCAGTCCGCCGCCGTCGCCTTCGCCGTCTTCTGGGCGGTGGCCAGTGAGATGTCCGACGTCCTGACACTCGGCCTGCCGTAGCGCCTGCTCTTCCCTGAATCCTCCGGGCGGTGCAGTGCGGGCCGCCCGCGCCCCTTCCTTGCACGCCGGTGAGTCCCTCGGCGCGCGCCCCATCAATTCGACAGGTACCCCATGAAGAAGACGCTGAAGTCGCTGCTCGTCGCCCTGCTGTGCTGGTCGCTGCCCGCGTTCGCCAGCCCGTACCCGCCCCTCACTCCCACCACCGAGATTCCCGGGCTGCCGCAACTCACCGCCCGCATCACCTACAACAACGCCCGGAGCGTGCTGAACAACCTGGTTCGGGCCTTCGGACAACGCGTCGGACTGAAGCCCGGCCAGTCCCTCACCGAGGCGGACGTGGAGTGCGCCATGGCCAAGCTGGCCGCGGGCTTCATCCAGAGCCTGGTGCTCGACCCACTACCGGAGATGTCGGCGGACGACGTGAAGGGGGCGCGCGATGCGCTGGCCCACTACCGCGCGAGGGAAGAGCAGTGGTGCCGTCCGCCGCCGGGCGGTCCGAACAAGGGCGCGGAGCTCGTGAAGCTCTTCATTATTCGGAACACCGAGGGCACCTCTCAGGCGCGAGCCCTGACCGAGACGTACTCCTCGCGTGCAGCTCAACTGAAGGCCCCCAACATCACCGCGGGTGACGTCGCCCTGGCGGTGGCCGTCGCGATTGCCATCCTCGCGAAGGAAGCGGTGCCGCTGCCCATCCCGTAGCGCAGCACCGTTGAGTCGCACCGCGGGCAGCACGACACGCGCTGCCCGCCTCTTCTCCGCGCGCCGCCACGGTGGCGCGCTCAACCCCAACAACGAAACGAGACGGACGTGACGAAGACGAAGAGCAGTGGCGGCCTGCTGGAGCTGGCGGACCGGCTGGAGGACGTCGCGCGGATGCTGCGTGACACCGTGGCGAAGCTGGGCGGAGTGGTGACGCCCCCGCTTCCGACGAAGGTGGCCCCTGCGAGCGCGGCCAGGGCGACGAAGTTCGGCAAGGCGAAGGTGGTCAAGGCCGGCGGCGCGCGCGTGTGTGCCATCAAGGGCTGCGGCAAGCCCAGCCGGACGAAGGGCTACTGCGCCGCGCACTACCAGAAGCTCCGCATGCTGAAGAAGACGAACCGCCTTCCGGCTGCGTGGGCGGACAACGCCGCCCCCAACAGCGTCGAGGACGTCCATCTGGCGCGCGGGCGCGCCGCCTCGAAGGCGCTGGCGGAGGCGACCACCCGATGAAGACAGCGGACGTCAGCGGCATGCCGAAGGAGCTGGAGGAGGTCCGTCGCATCGCCCTAGGCGAGTTTCCCGCCGATGAGGCTCAGGTCCGGGCCGCGCTGGCGCAGGCATGGGCCTGGCTCGCGCCGCTGACGTCCGCCCTGCCGTCGGCTGAGCCGTCTTCGGGCATGCCGACGTACACGACCGAGGATGTCAGGCTGGCTTATCGCAAGCTGACCCTGGCGATTAACGGGACGAAGGACATACGGGCGCCCGACTGGCAGATGTCGCTGTCGCTGATGCTGACCGCCGCGCTGGAAGGGGCGAAGGCGCCGGGGCTGGAGCAGGCACTGAAGGACGCGCACCGAGCGCTTACGAACGCCAAGGTCTCGACGCACGACACACCGGGCAATCCGAGGTCCGAACTGTCGCTCACGGGCCGCATCCTCCGCCTGGAAGCGCGGTGTGCTGCGTCCGAAGGCCGGGAGGTGGAGCTGACGCGCGAGGTGTCTACCCTCCAAGCGAGGGTGGAGGAGTTGGAGGACCACGGCCGTGATCAGCTCCAGCGGATTGAAGAGCTGGTGTCCGAGCGCGACGCCCTCCGCGCGCAGGTGGAGGCGGTGCGCGAGATGGTGAAGCGTGGGTTGAAGGAGCAGGAGGCTGGAGCCGAGCGGCTGGGCAGGACCAACCTCTACATGGCGGGCACGAAGGACGCGCTGGAGTCCGTGCTCGCCGCCCTCTCCGCCCCGCCCGCCGAGACGACGCTTGTGCTGTGCCCGAAGTGCGAACAGCGCCATCCGGGCCCGACGAATCCGTGTGTCCTGTGCGAGGCCCAGGCGGCCTACAGTGCGGAGCAGTCAACGAAGGCGGACGCGGAGATGGCTGCGGACGCCGAGACGACGCCCGAAGACGTCACGTGGCTGGAGCCCTTCTGCGCGTGTGGCCGTCGTCTATCGCAGTGCGATGGAAGTCGGCGTGGATGCAAGACGCCACGCGTGAGCGCCACCCCGCCCGCCGAGACGACGCCCGCGCCAGAGCGCCAGGAGGGCGCGCCTGCGCAGCCGCACCGGATGCTCTCCGCGCTCGACGTCCGCCCTGCGGTGCCGCCGGTGCTGGAGCAACTGCCGGAGGCCGACCCCTACGTGTCCCGGGTGACGGAGTTCCACGAGGCGATGGGACTCCCGGTGCGCCACGGTCCGGACGTCGGCACCGTCGAGGAGCGCGTGCTCGCTGGGAAGCTCATCCTCGAGGAAGCGTTCGAGTTCCTCCGCGGAGCCGGGGTGCGCGTGCTGCTGGACGCCCTGGTGCTGGACGTGGCCGACGTCGTCATCGAAGAAGACACAGACGGCCCCGGACCGGACCTGGTCCAGATGCTCCACGAGCTCGCCGACCTGCAGTACGTGGTGAGCGGGCGCGCGGTACAGTTCGGCCTGCCGGTGTTCGCCGCCATCGACGAGGAGATTCACCCGGCGAACCTCCGGAAGCGCGGGCCGGACGGAAAGGTGCTCCGCCGCGCCGACGGCAAGGTCATCAAGCCCGAGGGCTGGGTTTCGGCGAACGTGGCTCGCGTCCTCCGGCGCGCGCAGGAGGGCCGCCCCAGCCTGCCCGAGCGCATCGACTCCAGCCTCGCGAAGCTGGGCCACGAGCTGACACCCACCGGGCGTCTCGTGGCCTCCGAGGTGGACGCGATGCTGCACCCCTCCGGCCGCTGCACCTGCGCGGGCGAGGGCCAGTGCGAGTGGTGCCGGGCCCGGTGTGACGCGTGCGGCAGCCCCTACGTGCCGGAGAGCGTCCGCCGTGCCGTGGTGCGCGTGTGGAGTGCGCTCCGCGTCACCACGCCTGAGCAGGGCGCGGCCGTGGCCGTCCTCCGCGCCGTCTACCCGGAGTTGCCGGTGCCAGACGGTGACGAAGGGCACGAGGCGGTGAAGCTGCTCACCAACCGGCAGGCAGCCCGCGTCCAGGGCGCGCTGGGGATGCGCAAGCCGCCGGACGCCCTCGGCTACCAGGACGTCGTGCTCATGGCCCAGGCCTGCAAGGCGGCGCTCGCGGACGTGCTGGACCGGCACGACCTGCCGGAGCCCGCCCACCAGCGCGTCGCCCTCGTACACAACAACCTCGTGGACGTGTGGCAGGGCGTGGCCGGCCTACAGGACCTGGCCGGGTCGGCGATGGCGAGGGCGGTCCTGGACGCCGCGCGCCTCGGGGCGACGGACATGCGCGAGCGGGCGGCCCGTGAGGCGCAAGCGTCTGGAGACATCGCCGACCTCGCCGAAACCAATGGCTACCGCGAGTTGGAGGGCTTGCTCCGCGACCTCCCGCTGCCCGGGGAGGAGGTGCCCCGTGGGTGATCACTTCCAGCCCCAGCCGCCCCCGGCGGCCAACGACAAGCCCGCCGTCTGGGACCTCGTGGTGCAGGACTTGGAGCGCGACGAGGCGCCCCTCAGCACGTTGAAGGCTCCATTCCCGTGGTCCACGCGGGACCTCATGGCGCTCGTGCGTGCCGACGCGAGGGCGCGGGATGCGCAGGGACGCAAGCGGTACGGCGTGCCCCTCCAGGCGGGCAACGGCCGCGATGCGCCGGTGGACGCCTACCAGGAGGCGCTCGACCTCGCCGTCTACCTCCGGCAGGCGCTGGAGGAACACGCGAGCCGCTTCGTACCGGATGCCGAACTGTACGTCCGGGAGCACCTGAGCGGGCTCTACAACATCGCGCTCCACTCGGTTTGGCGCCTGCGCTGGCTGCTCTTCAGCCGCGACGGCCGGTAGCCGCCCCACCACCTCACCCCTTTCACCACCTGCCGGCCCGGGCGCCGGACGGCAGGGCTCTACCCGCGCGCCCGCTCCCCGAGGTCCCCGTGTTGAACCACTCCGCCATCCTGCTGTCCCTCGTCCTGTCCACCACCGCCCTCGCCCAGGAGGAAGCATCCGCCGGCGGTGCCGCCTTCCCGGTGTGGAGCTCGCTCACCGCCACCGCCACCGCGCAGGGCGTCCTCAACCCGGCCGCACCCGGGGGCAACCCGCGCCCCCTGGCCCTGGGCGTCGGGTACAGCCGCTGGAGCGAGCGCGGCGCCCTCCACGTCCTCGCGCACCTGGCGCCCAGCGTCGCGGCGGACGGACAGGACGCGGCCGGCGGGCTGCTGCTGCGTCCCGGTGGACGCCTGGGCGTGAGCGCGGCCGCGCGCCTCCACCGGCTGGGCGAGCGCGGCGCGCTGCCGCTGACGGTGGGCGGCTACCTCGCGGCGGGCGCGTCCCTCGACTCCGCATCCGGCGCCTCCTGGACGTCGCTGCGCGCGGACGCGGGCGTGGCCGCGCACTGGTGGCAGGTGCACACGCCCACGCAGCTGGTGCTGGGGACGCTGGAGGCCGGGCCCGTGCTGCGCCGCCGCACCGGGGACGCCAGCGGCACCTGGCTGGGCCTGTCCCTGGGCGCCTCCGTCACGGTGCAGCGGGTGACGGCGGGCCTGACGCTGACGCACGTGCCCGCCGGAGGCACGTCGGTGCCGGGCCTGACGGGCACCCACGTCACCGCGGGCGTCGCGCTGCAGGCGGACCTGCTGCCGCTGTAGCGGGACCGAGATAAGGACTCCCTATTCCCTTGACGGCACGGGGAATAGGGAATATCTATTCCATTGTTCGTGGCATGGAGCCGCCCAGGAGACACGCATGACCGCCATCGTCCTCGACTCGACCAACAGCCAGCAGTACGTGGAGTCCCGCGTCGCGGCCTTGGGCCGTGCCGACCTCGAAGTTTCCGTGGGGCGCGGCAGCCACGGCCTTGAGGTGCGCTTCGGCCCCCGCCGTAGCGTCCGTGGCCTGTCCTACAGCCCCACCGTGGAGCAGGTGGACGCACTCATGGCCGAGCTGGCGGCCGTGCCCGTCTACGTGGAGCCCAAGCCCGCTCCTGCCCGCTCCTCGCGCGGGGACTACTCCAAGGCTCGTCGGTACGACCGCCTCTTCAACGAGGGTGGTGAGGGCTACAACCCGTACCGCTGACCATGGCGCCGCGGACACAAGCCGCTGGCGGCCTGACGGACGCGGCCCCACGCGCTGGGGCCACGTGGTCATGCTGTGAGGGGAGGACGTATGCGCGTGAGAAGCGAGTTGGACGGTAGGGAGTGGGATCCAAAGGGTCAACCACTGTGGTGGGTGCCAGAGGGGTGGTTGCCGCGGACTGGGCGTGTCCACCCGGAGACAGTGAGGGCTATCCACGCACGCGTGGCACCTGCGCCGGGCCAGCAGGCGTGGGCCCGCGTGCCGGGGCCTCACACCCATCCCCTCGCCAACGACGAGTGGATGTGCGAGCCGGTGACTCTCCTGGACGATGGAAAGGGCGTGGACGCCTCACGTGACCCTCACCGGTACGCAACGCCTCAGATGCTGCGAATCGCGGCGCTGCCCACCGATTTGGAACGCCAATGGGCCTTGGACGCACTGAGTGAGAAGAATATGGGGGAATGGCTGGATGTGAGTGGAGGCGTCGGAAACATCCTCTCGTGGCGGCGCGACCCGACCGTCTATTGCACCGAGCGACGCGAGAACGACGCCGAGATTGAGGAGGCGGAGAGCGTCCACTTTCGCGTCAGGCCGCGCCCCTCGTCGCCGGACGAGAAGAAGTAGTGGCACGTCACCACGACAAATCGCTGACGCCCCCGGCGCAGCGCCGCGCGCCCAAGGGCAGCGTCGTGGCGAAGCTGCCCGTCCCACTGGGCAAGGAGGAGGCCGAGGACGTAGGCCTCCTCCTTGCGCACCTGGTGGCCCACCCTCAGCCCAACCCCATGCACGAAGCCACCTCCGCGGGTGCCATCCGCTGGGGCGTCAGCGTGGCCGTGGAGTCCCTGGGCCTGCGGCCGCCGCGTCCACGGCTAACGTCTCCCCCGGACGGGGGATTGCCCCCGCCCGCCCCCTCAGCACCTACTGCGGACGGAGGAGTGCCCCATGCGGATGAGGCTGACGCACGAGGTGGAGCAGGAGGACGACGGCGAGCGGGCACTGAAGGTGGAGGTGTCCGTCCACCAGCGCCGGGGCGGCGTCGCCGAGCTCCAGCCCGCGGGCGCTGAGTGGCACGTGCGGTGGCTGCGGGAGGAGGCGGACCTCAACCGCCAGGGCAACGGCACGGCCACGGTGCAGGTGGCGGCGCCCGGCCTGTACCGCGTGCGCAGCGTCGCGAGCGCTCGGCGGGCCCGGAACGCCTACGTCGAGGTGACGGAGGTGGACGGGGCCCTCCGCGCCACCGTCCTCGGCGTAGACGAGGAGGAGCCGCGCACGGTGGGTGCCACACTCCAGGCCCTGGAGGCCCGCCTGGGCATCACCGAGGCCCGGGCCGCGCGAGCCGCGGAGGCGTCGCGGCGCGGCGAGGCACTGGCGGACGCGCTGGAGGCCGGCAGCGTCCGCGTCTCCGTACCCCTCGTGGCGCTCACGCTGGAGGGACTGGACGTGCCACCCCTCCAGGCCGCCAGCGACAAGCAGCTGGCATACGCGCGGGTGGTACGCGCCCGGGCCGTCCACGACTTCCTGGGCCGCTTGCTGGAGCGCGCGGGCAAGCTGCCGCGCGCCACCGTCGAGGAGCAGCTGCCGCTGGTGGCTGGCTGGCTGCACGGGCACCTGCGTGCGCACTCCACCAGCCGCTACTGGCTGGACGAGACGGTCCGCGCGGACCCGGAATTGGGCGTGCTGGGCGAGGCCTACCGCAAGCACCGCGCGGCCAAAGCCCCGTTAGCTGAGGACACCTCGCTGCACATGGATTTGGAGTGGACATGCGACTGACGATGATTTCGGACCTCCTCGCCAAGGTGGCACCCCACCTGGACAGGGTGCCCTCTCGCCCCGCGGATGACCTCCAGTCGGTCGCCGCCGAGCTGGCGGCCAGCACCTGGAGCCGGAGGATGGTGGAGGACGCGCCCATCCTCATCGACGTCGCGATGCTGGGACTGCTGGGACGGCGCCAGCTCGCCGTGCACCAGCTGCGTGGCGCGGCGGCCCGCCATGCCTCATTGACGGACCTGCACTCCCTCCCCGACGCGCCCCCGGCGCTGCTGCGCCAGCCCTGGCTGCTCGAGGCACGGCACCCGGACGAGGGGGACCGGCTCTTCGGCGACACGTTCGCGTTGGCCGGGTACTCGCTGGACGGCACCTCGTACCTGCTGGGACTGCTGGGCAACGGGGCTGCCGCCTTCGCGCCCTGGCGGCCTCGATGGACGGGAGAGGACCTGGACGAGGGCACCCACCAGGAGCGCTCTCCCCTCATCGACGAGGGCCACGCGTTCGGGCATGCCGCTTGGGCGCGGGAGGCCGCGCGCTACGCGGTCGTCTTCGGGCTGCTGGCGGAGGCGGAGGGCACGCCCCTTCGCATCGGGGAGGGCCGCCAGCGTGACGCCCGCGCGGGCCTGCCGGTGCGCAACGTCTACCTGGACGGCGCCGTGGCGCCCCCGCTGGAGTCCCTACCTGGGGCAGGCCCTGCCGAGCGCGACGCGGTGGCGCGCCAGGTGCGCGGGCATCTCAAGCGCCAGCGCCACGGGCCCGGCATGTCCCTCACCCGGTGGATCTACGTCTCGCAGTACGCCGCTTGGCGCTGGGTGCGGCCGGAGTCGTAGGCGCGGCCCTTGTCGTTGCGGCCCCGCGTGCGCATGGCCACCTTCCGCGGCGGAGGTGGCCATGCCCCTGTCCCGGATGCCCGTCGTACGGCAGTACCTGACCGCGGCCGCAGCGAGCCTGCACGCAGAGGCGATGGAGTCCGGCGGGCAGCTCCCGGCCAACGCGGAGCGCGTGGCCCACCTGGTGGATGACGCGCTCCGGGAGGCCAACCGCGAGGCGCCCGTGGACGTGCGTGAGCCGCCACCGGAGGACTGGTAGGAGCACCTCAGTCATCCAGGTGAGGCGGGGGCGTTTCGCCGTGGTCGTCACATGCCCAGGCTTGGCGGCAGTCGCACGCAACCGCCTCCGCGCGTCCGCAGCACGGTGCGCTCGCACGGACGTGAGTACGCGGGCACGGACGGTGACGTGCGGCCAGGTGATGTCGGTTCGGGCGCACGCAGTCTCCTCGCGGGCGGCACGTCTCCTGCTCTCTGCCCCCGCCATGACGATAGCGGAGCGGGAGGCGCTGGCGCAGCGCCTGGGGGAGGCTGAGAAGGAGTTGCAGCGAGCGCAGTGGGAATCGGACGGCAGTCCACGGGCGCGGATGCGGCTGGCCCGGGCGCGAATGGAGTACCGCGCGGCCGAGCACCTGACCATGCAGGTGCTCGGCGCGCGCCAGGCGCTGGACCTGGTGGAGCAGCTCGCGGCCTATCCGTGACGGGGGCTCACCGCTTCCGGGGCTCCAGCACCAACCACTCACTGCGGCATGCGTCGCACGTCATGCGGTAGCCGTCCGGGAACACGGTGAGGGTCCGGCTCGTCCCGTATCCCGGGAGGCAGCGTCCGCAGCCTTCGCCGTGCCGTCGGACGGTGAGGGCGTGCTCGTGCGGCGGGAGGCGGAGCAACTTGAACCAGTCCACCACCCAGTCCGCGGTGGCGTGGACCTGGAGGCTCAGGTCCGGCTCCACCAGGTCGTGCTTGAGCGCGAGCCAGTAGAGGCGCAGCGAGCGGACGTGCGCGGTCATGCCCCGCGCCTCGAACTCGTGCCCGAGCTTCTCAACTTGCTGGAGCAGCTCCTCCTTCGTCACGTCCCCAGCCTGCCACGTCGGCAGGAGGCACGTCCCGCCACACCTGGTGCGTCACGCCGCGTGCGCCAAGGCGGTCCCGGCCTCCAGTCGGCGGGCGGCGGCCTCGCAGTAGCGCTCCTCGAGTTCCACGCCCACGGCACGCAGCCCGAGCTGCTGCGCGGCCAGTAGTGTCGCGCCGCTGCCGGCGAACGGGTCCAGGACGAGGCCGCCCTTGGGGCACGCGCGCTCGAGCAGGTAGGCCAGCAGGTTGACCGGCTTCTCCGTGGGGTGCGTGCGAGCCTTCGCGGGCACCGGCGGGTAGCCAGAGAGGACCGCCCCGTGCCGCTTCCCGAACAGGGCACGCCGCGACGGTCCGGTGCCGTGCAGCACGACCTCGTAGTCCGGCGCGAAGCTGGCGGCGCAGTCGCCCATGCCGCCCCGCGCCTTCCACCACATCAACGCGCCCTTGATCTTCAGGTGCGCTGAGGCGGCGTCGAAGAAGTCGGGCCAGCTCTCCCAGTGGCAGAAGACGAACGCGTGCAGGTCCGGCTTCAGCGCGGGTCCAGCCGCAGTGAGTGCCTGGCGGAAGACGCGCATGCCCTGACGTGAGCCGTCGGCGCGGATGGCCGCGCCGCTCCTCCCCTTTGCCTCGTAGGCCATCCCGTAGGGCGGGTCGGTGAGCAGCACGTCCACGGATCCGGACTGGAGTCCGGGCAGGGCGTCGCGGCAGTCGGCGTGGAACAGGGTGATGGTGTCGGTCTGGAAGTAGGGCTTCACTCTGGGGCCTCGTGAGGACGTAGCGCGGGGGTCGCACCACGCGCGCGCGTTGTGCACGAGAGATGCCGGACGGCTCCGCGCAGCGTTTAGAGCTCTCGGCATGCGTCCTGCTCTCCGCGGACGCTCTCGCGCCGAATGACCTCGTTCGGACGCACTCCCCTGGACACATCGTGAGCCCGCGTCTCCCCTCCTCCCTGCCTCAACTCGTGCTCGTACTCCTGATTTCCCTGGCGGCTCTTCGCTGCGGCCCATCCGAGGACGTGGACGAGGGTCCGCCGTCATCACCGCCTGCGGCGCACGACGGCGGCAGCGTCAACGGCGGGAGCCCGGCGGACGGAGGGAGCACCTCGAGGGATGGCGGTGCCCCACCTCAGGACGGCGGCGCCACCTGCCGCTCAAACTGCACCGGCCGGTCCTGCGGCCCCGACGGCTGTGGCGGCAGCTGCGGGACGTGCGGAAGCAACGCCACGTGCAGCGCCGCCGGGGCGTGCGTCTGCATCCCCCAGTGCAACGGCAAGATGTGCGGACCGGACGGCTGCGGTGGCGTCTGCGGCACCTGCCCGGCGAACGCAACGTGCAGCGCTGCGGGCAACTCTTGCGCGTGCGCGCCGGGCTACGTGCCCAACCAGGCGCACGACGGCTGCGTCCGCGTCGGCGGTGCCTGCGAGGGCGTCAGCCAGTACGGCTACTGCTCCGGGGACACCTGGGTGCGGTGCGATGCGCAGGAGGGCATCGTCACCATGGAGTGCGGCCCGGGCCGGTGTAAGCGGCTCGACGCCGCCGGCAACGGGGCCTGCACGTGCGGCAGCATCGACTCCAACGGAGTCTGCGCCACGGCCTCTGGCGCCAGCGCTGCGACGCCCCGTGTTCACTTCACCTGTGCCACGAGCGCCGGGGTCCTCATCGCCAACAACTGCACCGCGGCGACAGGCTCTTCCGCGGGCTTCTGCTCAACCTTCGTCACATCGTTCGGCAACCAGACGACGTGCTTCTGCGGCACGTGCTCCGTGCCCGGGCGCAACAACCAGTGCGGCTCGCTGTGCAGCAACCCCGCGCAGTGCCAGTACTCGGCGTCCGGCAACTTCCACACCTGCGGCTTCTGACGCCCGCCCGTTCGTGGACGGCCGTCCCTGCCGCGAGATGGGACTGTAGGGCGGCCTCAGAGGGAAGACGGAGGGCACAGGCGCTGCACTGCTCCTGGGGGACACGCAGCACGGAGCCAGCATGGACCCCATCTCACGCAGCCGCACCACCCTCCTCCCCACCACCTACCGCGAGCCCGCGGAGCAGCCCCAGCGCACCGCGCCGAAGCCCCAGGTGCTGGAGAGAGCCGTCAACACCGTCGACGTCTTCACCCCGCACACGCCCAGCCAGAAGGCGCTCGTCGACCAAGCCCGCCGCGCGGCTACGCCCAAGGCCATCACCATCCGCCCGCCCACCGAAGGCCTGGCGAAGGCGACGGAGGGCGAGCCGCGAGTCGCCGCCAAGGGCATCGGGAGCGCCATCGGCGGCGCTCTGAAGGACTTCGGCGGGCGCGTGGTGGACGGCATCGCGGGCATCGGCAAGGGCATCTACGACAGCGTCAAGGGCACCCTGAAGAACACCTGGGAGATGGCGGAGACGTTCGGAAAGGGCATCGGCAACATCTTCACGGGCCGCTTCAAAGAGGGCTTCGCGCAGCTCGGGCTCAGCGTGCTGAAGGCCATCCAGACGCCGACGGACGGGCTCCTGCGCCTGGGCGGGAGCATCCTCAGCGCCATCCAGACGATGCTCTTCATCGAACCTGCGAGCCGCAAGCTGACGGGCGACGAACTGAAGGCGCTGCATGACGTGTACGGGGACTCCATCGACTACACGCGCATCGAAATCAAGGAGGGCAACGGGGGCTTGCTGACGGTGGGCGGGCGCCCTTTTACGCACGGCGACACCATCTACATCCCCCCGGGCTCGCTGCCCCTGCAGCCGGAAGTGCTCGTGCACGAGGCGGCCCACGTGTGGCAACACCAGCACGGAGGCAACGACTACATGAGCGAGGCGCTGGTGGCGCAGTTCTTCGGCGACGGCTACAACTTCGGCAAGGCGCTCCGGGAAGGCAAATCGTGGGAGCAAATGAACCCTGAGCAGCAGGCGGAGCTCATCGAGCAGGCCTTCGCCCAGGGCTGCTTTGAAGATCCTCCGGCGCCGTTCAAGGTCGACGGCAAGGACTTCACCAAGCAGTTCGAGGCTGCGAAGGAGTCCCTCCGCGCCGGCAAAGGAGCACCGTGACCATGCGCCTCCACCGAGTCCTGCCGCTCGCGCTCGTCTTCCTCCAGGTGGCGTTCCTCGCCGCCTGCCAGCCCCCCTTGGACGTGACGCTCGCGTCGAAGAGCGAGCACCTGCCAAACCCTGCCTTCCTGGTCGATGAGCCTTCCCAGGATGGCGGCCCTCCGCGGTACGACGTCATCCGCGTAGTGACCGAAGAGGGGAAAACGGTGTGGCACGTGCGCGCGCTCTCGTTTGGAGGGACGCGCGGACGCCGCATCGTCTACGGAGAGGCGCCGGACGGCTTCGAGACGGTGGAGCCCGCCCAACCGCTGCAATCGGGACGGCTCTACAGCATCGGCGTCACGGGCGAGGGATCAGGCGCGTTTCGCTTCGTCACGGGGCCGGACGGCAGTGTGCGGCCAGAGAAGGAGTAGCGCCCAGGTCGTCCCGCGCATCCTACCCAACAGGACGCGCGCCTCCGTGCTGACTTAACTCGCCGTTTTGGCCGTGCTGTCATGGATTACCATGACTGCCGGTTTCCCCCTCCGCTGTGTCGCGAGCGCAACCACGCTCCTCGCCCTCGTCGGGTGCGGCTCGGCGACTGTCGGCGGGGGTGGCAGTCCGGCGCGCGCGACGTGGGTCGGGGGCATCGTCAGGACGCCGGACGGCGGGCAGGTCCGGACGACCATCTACTACGGCCCCTGGCAGTGCAGCGCCGCGTTCCTGTCTCGCTGCGAGTCGAAGTGCGCGGCGCAGGGCTACCCGCTCATGGGCTGCATGTGGCTCGCCGACATCAAGGGCGACTGGCAGGGCCGCTTCCTGCTCATGCCTGCGGAGGCAGGCGGCCGCCTCGCGATCACCCACTGCTGCTGCGACTACCCCAAGGTGACGGACCTGCAGCGGCGTCGGGATACCTGGAAGAATTCGCGGACCTCGTTCCGCGACGAGTGGGCCCGCGAGTTCGGCGGTTGGCCCACGACGAACGGCGCGAATTGGCAGGGGCACCACATCTTCGACCTGGGCCACGGCGGTGCGCCGCTGGCCCGGGACAATGTCATCCCGGTGCCTGACGACGTGCACGGTGTTTTCAACCGCGAGTACCCGGCCTGCTACGCGCCAGGTGGCCAGTGGCTGAAGCCGGGTCCCGACCGGCCCTACGCGGACTGACGGCCATGACCATGGACCCACTTCTCGCCGAAGTCTCCCGGCTCCACTTCCCCAACCCGCCCGCGACGCCCGCGCAGCTCGCCGCTTTCGAAGCGCGCGTGGGCTGGGAGCTGGACAAAGACCTGCGCGCCTTCTACCTGCACTGCGACGGGTGCACGCTCTTCAAGCCCCAGGCTGATGCGCTCTACCGCGTCTTGCCGCTCGCGGAGATCCGCCGCGCACGCCAGGCCATCCGAGCCAGCGACGAGGACCGCGACGGGGCGCCGTCCGTCTTCACACTGGTGGACATGCAGGACTCCGACTACGTCGTCCTCGACGCCATCCAGCGTGAGGCGGGCCGCTACCTCCTGTTCGACGCCTTCCACGAGACGTTCCCGGAGATGGAGCGCATCGCCTCCAGCTTCGCGGAGTTTTTGGAGCGAGCACTGCGCAGCGGCAACCGAGTGTTCTGGTTGAACAGCGAGCCGCCAAATCGCTGAGCAACCCCGGAGGTGGCTCGGTGAGCAGCACGCACACGGATCCGGATTGGATCCCGGGCAGAGCGCCGCAGCAGTCGGAGTGGAACAGAGCGATGGTGTCGGCCTGGAAGCAGGGCGTCACCCAGGAGCCTCGGGGGGACGTGGCGTGGGGGTGCACCACACGCACGCGTGGTGCACGGGGATGCCGATACTCCAACGCTCCCGAGGTGGACCCTACCCAGTAGGGCAAACCCCAAGCCTGGGACTTAACTTGTCGCGAGGACAGCGCTATCACTTTCTGCTGTGCTGCCCCTGCGCCACCTGCTCTCCTGGAGCTCATCCACCACCACAGCAGGCAGCGACTCAGCCATCAGTGGTACCGGTGGAAAGAGCTCAGCTGCAGGTGAGCTCGTCCTGTTCGTCACCGTGCCGAACGCCTCCAATAGGATGGCTGCACGACTACTTACCGAGCGGCCTGATTTGCATCTGCGTGGACGCAACTTTCTGTGCCCGCCGTCGAGAATGAACCGGGATTGTAGGTGTTGAGGCCTGCGAAAGAACCCGCGGCTCCCGGCGACCCTTCAATGAGGGGAAGTTGGAAGATTAGCTGCAGAAGCTGGAGTCCTCGTTACCTGGACCGACAGAGGTTGACGGTCTACCTGAAGCTGAGAGCGACGGGCCATGCGTGACATCGACGTTCGCCACGCCCTCTGGGAGCAGCTGCGCGCCGAGCATGCCGGCGACGATGACACGCGGCTGCTCGACGAGTTCGGCTTGGAACATGGCGACGTCCGCGTCGACGTTGTGGTGATCAACGGCGAGATTCACGGCTACGAACTCAAGAGCGAGCGCGACACCCTGGCACGGCTACCTCGTCAGGTGACCGCCTACAGCGCCGCACTTGACCGCGCGACGCTAGTCGTCGCGGAAGGCCACCTAGCCAAAGCCTCAGCTCTTGTACCGGATTGGTGGGGATTGAGCATCGCGCACTCGGTCGAAGGAAGTGCGGTACGTGTCGAGGCGCACAGGATCGCGGCCCGAAATCCGGAGCAGCAGATGCTTTCGGTTGCCCGGCTGCTCTGGCGACCTGAGGCGCTCAAGCTACTTGAGCAGGCAGGAGCCGCGCGAGGCGTGCGTAGCAAGCCCCGCGCGTTCCTCTACGAGCGCCTCACGGAATGCCTTGCGCCTGACCAGCTACGGGACCAGGTACGACTGGCACTGAAAGCGCGGTCTGGCTGGCGATCTGCCGCACCACGAACGTGAGATGATGGTTGGTGCCCATCTCGCGCCAAGTCGTCAGATTGCCCGGACCGGTCAGTTGCTGCGCGCAGCGGTCGATGTGGTTGTCACCATGACTGAACGCGGGACCGCAGAAAGCGGTGTGCGATCTGACGGCCTGACAGAGCTGGTGTGGAGGCATTCCCACTCCTGTTCTGAGGACGAGGCCTTTGATAACAAGCCACTCGTTACTGATAGTGTATCGGATATTCTGAGAAGGCCTCATTACCCGAGGATCGACTTCTGGAGAATCATGGAACGTGATCCCATAGTCGCTGAATGTCGGGACACGAGTTTTCATCGCGAGCAGATGCTGCACGATTCCCGTCCATAGGACCCACTCGCTTCGTGGAGTAGTCATGAGCTGTCCACTCATGAGTCCCGCGAGAGTCTTTGGAAACCCTGACCCGGCAAGTGAAAGAGTCCGCCACGACGCCAAGTGAGGCAGCCCCGCGATCCACTGCGGGAGCCCCATCGTGAGCCCCATCACAGCAGTTTCCGGGACCTCCTCAAGATCGAGGAGCAAATCGATCTGCGTGACCGGGATGCCCAGGAGTTGAGGTATCGACGTCAACGAAGCATACAGAGTCGGAGACCTGATCTGGTCAATCCCGACACGCACCATCACGCCCAGATTATCCTTTGCAACGGCACTCTTCACCGCCGCCAAAGTAGTGGCATCGGGACTCAAAGCCACAACAGGAATCGCGAGCAATCCCTTGTTTCGCGCGGCGTCGAAGAAGAAAGAGTACGGATCCCTCGCCTGGGCGTCGCCGACCAGCGGGGTCGTCAATGCGGCAGTGCTAACATCAACGTAAAGCGGGCGCTGTCCACCCCAGCTTTTGAAAATGTTATCTACGACTGTGGCGACGTGCACCGACTCTGGCTTCCTCGGCACATCATTGTCCCAGTCCCAATCCACCGCCGGGACTTCAATCACCGGCGTGAGAAGCGCGAGATCGTTGGGAAATAGGTTCTTGAGAGCATCAAACTCTCCCTTCTTACCCTTCAAAATCGGAACGTAGTGACTGCTTCCAAAAGCCTGAGATACCGGCATGTACCCCCCACCGAGGTTGGATGACGGCCAGGGTTCTGCCACACCTAACGTCAAATTCAAACAGCGTCAGCGTGAACCCAGGAGGGTAGCTAGCAACACCATATATTAATCGAAATTCTGCTCTCGGCTGCCTGTCGGACTATACACGATCAGCGGCCCTCCCTAAGTATCTAGGGAGGGCCGCTGTGCATCACCAGCCGAACGTCCACCGCACACCGGCACCAGCCACCCGCTGATGCTGGTTGGCCTCCGCGAAGGCGAAGACGCCCAGGTTCTCCCGGAGCCGCGCCCCGCCCTCCAGGCGCGCGTAGGCGCCAGAGAGGGAGGAGACGCCGGCCTGGGCCTCCAGGTAGCCGGTCCGCACCGGCACGTCGCTCAGCACCCGCGACAGCCCCGCGGCGACAGCTATCCGCGGGGCGTCGAAGGGACCGCGCGGGACTGGGACGCCTCCTGCAGCGCGGCCGTGCTGCCGATGGCACCGAGCGCGACGGAGAGTGCCTGCTCCTGCACCTTCTCCTCCGCCTTCTGCTCGCCGTGCAGCGCGGAGAACTGGAGCTTCACCAGCGACTGCTCGCCAGGCTTGAGCGGACGCCAGCCGTTGGACCGCATCCACTCGTCCACGACCTGGAGGCCGCGCGCCGCCTTGTCCACGAGGTTCTCCGCCGGGTCCTCGGCGGCGATGTCCTCCACGACATGAAAGGCGTGGTAGGCGGCGAGGGCGATGCGCCGCTTGCGCCGCTCCGTGAGCCAGGTGCCGCCGGCGAAGAGGCCGACGGCGCTCGTCACGGCGCCGAGCGCGATGCCGATGGCCGTGGGCGTGAACAGCGCGTCCAGGATGCTGGAGCTGGTGCCGGTGGAAGCCTGGGCGAGGGCCGCCGGCGCGGTGAGGAGGGCCGTGAGGCACGCGGCCAGGGTGAGACGCTTCTTCATGGTGTTGCTCCTTCGAGGGGTGTGGGGCTCCCAGGAAGCGCCCCGGGCAGGCGCCGGCACGAGGCCGGAGGACGGCGTCAGGCGCGCGGCGGCCAGTTCCACTTCGCGGGCTCAGGGGCGCCCTCCGGGGCCTGCTCCACGTTGTCCGTGGTGTAGGGCTGCTGGTTGGGCGGCTTCACCAGCAAGGCGAGGGAGCCGTCCGGGTTGACGGCGAGGACGTCGGCGGCGCAAGGCGTATCCCCGTGCTGGAAGTGGACGACGCGGCCAATGCTGGGCTTCTGGGTGGACATGCAGGTGCTCCTGGTGGTGCTGCGGGTAGGACTGCGAGAGGGCGGGTCAGCGGCGCGGCAGCCAGCGCGGGTGGTCGCACTGGCCCAGGCGCCTGCCGCACAGGCGGCATCGAGGAGGCGAGCCCATCAGGAGACGAAGGGCAGCCGGCGGAAGCCCAGGACGTCGCTCCGGTAGGCAATGCGCGGGTACGTCTTCACGCGGGCACCAGCGGCCCGGGCGTCGGCCAGGGTGAGCGTCTTGCTTCCGCCCCCGGACGCGCCCACCACCACGCCCGCGCCCACGTACACCATGACGTGGTCCGGGTCAGGCCGTGTCACCGGGCGCCCGTCCGCCGTCGTAGTGCCGGCGCGGCCGTACAGCACGATGTCGCCCGGCAGCAGCTGCGCCTCGCTCGCCACCGGCGCGCAGACGTCCCAGAGGCGGTCCGTGTTGTGGGTGGCACGCCAGTCCGGGCCGCCCACCTCGTGGAGGCACCAGGTGACGAGGCCGGAGCAATCGAAGAGGCGCGGCTCTACACCGGGGGCTCGGAAGCCTTTGGCGCCCCAGCGGTAGGGGGAGTGCAACTGCTCCAATGCCAGGGAGAGGAACGCGGCGCGCTGAGAAGTGGTCGTCATGAAGACTCCGAAGGCGCGCGGGGTGAGCTGGTGCCAGCGGCGCGCCACGCGGCCAGGACCAGGAAGGCGCACGCGGCGAGCACGTGCGCGGCGAAGAGGGCGAGACTCACCGGCGCCTCGTCGAGGAGGCGGGCTCGGGCGCGTCCTGCACCTTCTGGTGCGGCACGGGCACCTGGGCCTGGATGAACCAGCGGCCGCAGTCGCGCAGGCCTGCGAGGCCCAGCAGGCCAACGACGACGCCCACCACCCACAGCGCCCCAGCCTGACGGGAGTTCCGGTGCTCCTGCGCGTCCTGGCGCTCACGGATCGCAGGGATGGCTTCCACCGCAACCCCGTGGGCGGCCGAGGACTTCTCCAGCGCCTCCACCTTCGCCGCCAGCCCTGGCACCGCGCCGACGGCCGGCGCGTGCTCCGTCACGCGTCGATCCACCTCCATGATGCGGTCCTCCAGGCGGCGCACCTGCTCGGCAGTAGCCATCCGCTCACCGACGCCGCGTACCTCCGTCTGGACGCCCTCCATTAGACGGTGAAGGTCCACCGCCATCCGCTCGGCGGCCTTCAGCGCGGTACCCGCGCGCTCGTTCGTCGCCTCCTGCTGGGCGGCGAGCCGGGCGAGGTCCTCACGGACGGTGTTGTCGGGGGTACGACGGGGAGCGGGGGACATACCGCCGCATGGTCAACGGTCGCGTGGACAGCGTCCGCCGCAGTCAAACTTGAGCCCTCTCTCCTCCGGGCTATCCTACACAAAATGACCGCTACTCCAGAAAAGCCCAATGAAAGTCCAGTCAAAGACGCAGCTCCGCCCCTTCCTCCCGTAGTCACTCTAAATCCAACGGAAAGCCCAGACTGGCACTGGCGCACGACTTCGAACGCACTTTCTGGAATCATCAGTCTTGCGCTGTCAGTCGTGCCGCTTGGAGCGCTTGTGGGCGAACTAACAACAACCTTCAACACCGGGATAGTTCACCCTCACTTAATCTTCTACTCTATTGGCTCAATCATTCCGCTCTCAGTCACCTACTCCAACAGACGCGACATTGTAAAACTCATAACAAGACAAGGCGACGCAACAGCATCAATCATCACCAACCCACCATTCTCAAAAACACACTACAACCCATCAACAGGCGCTCAAGAATCAGCCTCTAAACAAATTTCAGCACGCAATGCCCTGGCATCCCAAGCAGCACTATTGCGACGGTCTGGCGAACAGCTGTGGCGCAGAGCGGAATCGGCCTTCTTCTTGGCCTGCGGCTTCCTTGGACTTTCGCTTGTCGGACCGCTTGCGGCACTCAAAGAAGTCATGTCGCGTGGCGACTGGCACTATTTGGCCATGGCACTGCCAATATCCGCAGTCCCATTTTCAATTGGCATTACATTTTTGCGACACGAAATAAAGATCAGAAGCCTACATCAGGCAGGCGCAAGCGAGGCCGAAAGGCTGGACCGGCTGCGACTAGCCCTCGACTGCGCCGCAGCCGCCGACGACGCGACATTCAGCAACACACTCACGTCAATCATCAATCGTCTTATAGACCATCAAGAAAACGCCACCCCACAGGCCCCAGTCACATCCGAATCAGATGGCGACCCCATATCGAGAATCATCGCATCGGCTCTTGAGCTCTCAAAAGAATCAATTACCCCCAAAAACACAAAACAATAAAACCTCAAACTCAAGAACCGCCCATCGCGTTCATCTTCAGTCAGCAGCAGAGATCGCCCGCTCCTTCCCGACGGCGAGCAACCAGTCCCGGAAGGCGGACCAAGAGTCCTCAGCGATGAGCCCACGCGCGAAGGCGTTCGCCTGCCACTCGCGGACGAGCCCCTCACCGCGCTGGAGCAGCCAGGGCCGCCCCCGGGCGGTCCGCTGCTCCAGCATGTACTTCTCAAACTCGGCCACCGTCTCCTCAAGGGTGGCCAGCGGGTTGTAGACGAGCCAGTCGTAGCCCTTGTCCTTCGCGTAGAAGCGCTCGTCCTGGGCCGCCATCTCCACGGTGGAGTACTTCCCCCAGTCGTCGCTGCTGCCCGGGGCCGCGCCGGAGGACTCCAGTTGCAGCAGCTCCTGCTCGAGCGCCGTCTTCTTCACCAGCGTCGCGGAGTTCACCTCGGCGGCCGCGCGCGACAAGGCGGCCGACGCGTCGAGCTGTCCCTTGATGCGGGCGATCTCCAGCCGCAGGTCCCGCTTCCGGGCCTCGGCGGCATTGATGGCGTAGACGTCGCTCTGCGTGAGGGTGGGCTGCATGGCTGACTCCTAGATGGGCTGCTTGATGTTGTGGCTGAGGAGGCCTGCGGACTCGTAGGTGCGGGCCCCGTGGACGGTGAGCTTCACGACGGCGCCCTCCCCTTCCGGCACCACGCGGCGCACGAGCCCCGGGCGCAGGCCCTCCAGCAGCTCGCCGGGACGGAGTGCGCGCAGCTCCGTCCAGCCCGCGAAGCGCCGGTAGAGGAGGTGGTTCGGCGTCGCCACCAGGACGCGGCCGTCCGTGAGCTCCACGCACCAGCGCGCGGCGCGGTGGCTGGAGGCGGCCACCACCTCGAAGACACCCACCCTGCGCGTCTCCTCGTGCTGAGTGAGGACGCGCATGCCAGGGCGAAGCGACGCCGCGGGCACCTCCTGCCCGTCCTCCAGCGTGATGAGCGTCTCGGGCGCGACGCAGGTGCCGCCCGTTCCGCCAGAGCCGCCACCACCGCCTCCCGAGGGAGCTCCAGAGAAGGGAGAAGCGATGGACTTCGCGAAGTTGATGCCCAACCCGGCGTTGTAGACGGGCGTGAACCACATGGAGGCGCTCACGCCGTAGACGCCGTGCATTTCGCAGAAGAGCGCGACGTACTCCCCCAGGTTCTGCCCGTTGAGTCCGGAGAGGGCCGCCGGGTACTGGAAGGTGTGGCTGACGGCGATGCGGTTGAGCGCGTTGCCGTCCACCGCCGAGGCGTACTTCCGGTCCGGCAGGGGGATGTAGCGCGTGCCTCGGTACGTGGCGTTGAAGCTGCTGTAGTAGTCCACTTTGAGGTAGCGGAGCGCGTCCAGGTTGTCGTCGATGCTGGAGGGCTGCACGAAGAAGTGGTGCTCCAGCCAAGAGTGGACGATGGGCGTCGTGTACCGGAAGTAGTCAGTGCACTGGACGTCCAGCCTGTCGATGAGCGGCGCTCCGCCGCGCACGCCTGTGTTGTTGCTGCCTCGGTAGTGGACGCGCCCCGCGGCTGACGTCCCGTCCAGCGCCTGGTTCGCCCGGAAGAAGGGCGTGTCCAAGAGGTAGCTGCCAATCTGGACGTTGCCGCCCGCCGCCTTGAAGGCGGTGCCCACGTTGTCCAGCTTCGCCCCGGCGACGGGCACCCCGTTGCCATCCTCCGCGTAGTTGGACGTCTGGAGGGTGTTGGCCACCAGCAAGTCAAACGTCACCATCTTCCGCATGCTGACGGCGTCCAGGTACACAGCCTTGCCCGCGTCCGCGCTCGCGGCGTTGAGCTCGAAGTACAGCTGCACGCCAGTGCACCCGGCCGGACACGTCCCCTTGAGTTTCACGCGCTGGTAGCTCGCGGTGAGCGTCACCGGGGTGGTGGTGAGCTGGCTTTCGTAGCCGCCATTCGCCCCCTCCCAGAGAAGGAAGAGCGTCGCGTTGGGCTGGGTGAGCGCGGCCGAGGATTTCAACCATGCCTCGGCGAAGAACTGGTCCCCGGCGGTGCACTTGATGCGGCCGCCGGGCGCGGTGCTGCGGAAACCACCAATGAAGTTGAGGCCCACGAAGCCGCCGCCCGCCGGCACCGTCAGCTTGCGGCACCGGCGCCCCTCCTTCGCATTGGCCGGCTCGTCCACCAGCCCGTCCCCTTCGGGGGACTTCCCTTGTGCGTCCACCTCCGAGTACCCGTTGGGCACCAGGTTGTCCGTGGGCGGTAGCAGCAGGTGCTGGAAGCTGATGGCCGCTGCGGCCACTGCGGCGCTGGTGACGGAGCTGGCTGACATGTGCCGGGCGGAGACGCTGCCCGTGGGGACGTTGGAGAGGTCCGCGACGGCCATCGTGATGGTGTCCGGATCCGCCACCACGCCACCGCCGAGGACGCGCCAGCTGCTCTGGTTGCCGTTGGTGTAGAGGGCCTGGACGGCGCACTGCACCTGCGTCGGCTGCGTCAGCTTCAGCGGCGCCACCCACCGCCTCTCGGAGGGGCCGAACTTCCGCGGCTCCAGCAGGTAGCTGTCCGTGTTGTTGGGGTCGCTGCCCTCGTAGACGACTACCTGGAAGCCCGCGAGGAGGTGCGCGGGAAGCAGTTCCTCGTGCGTCCAGCGGATGTCCAGGTAGCGCGTCTTGATGAGCTGCGGAGAGCGGACGCCATTCACCTCGCGGTCGTAGATGCCGGCCGCTTCTTCCTGCTCGCGCGAGCGCATGCGCTCACGTTTACGGAGGTGGCGTGGACGAAATCCCCAGGGTGAGGGTGGCCGGCACCGTGGGCGCGGACACCACGAGGACGCTCGCCGCGCTCGTGCTGGGGTTGCCCGAGGTGTCGATGGCCTTCAGATGCACCAGGTGGTTGACGCCCGGCGCAGGGAGGGCCCACTCGTGCGTGGTGGCGCGCACCTTGCCGATGGGACTCCCTGTCTCCCAACTGCTGCCGTAGCGCAGCTCGTAGGTGTCCCTGTCCAAGTCTGGCACCTCCGCCCAGCGCAGCGTCGCGGTGTTGCCGTTGAGAGTGTAGGAGAGGCCCGTCACGTTAGAAGGTGGGGCCGCCTTGCCCTGCACAGTGTAGCTGGCCGAGGCGTAGGTGGTGACGAGGCCGTTGAGGACGGCGGCCACCTGCACGGTGTACGCGCCCGGCAGGCAGTCCAGAAGCTCCCAGTAGTGCGTCTGCACCGGCGTCTCCGACGTCCAGTTGCCGCCCTCGCGCTGCCAGCGCACCCGGTACTCGGTGGCGGTGGCCACCTGCGTCCACCGGGCCGTCACCATGACTTTCACGCCGCCATTCGTCGTCTTGTACAGCGACTCGCCCACCGCCAGGCCCGCGGGCGGCGCGGACGAGGGCAGCACGGACGTGGGAAGCGGCTGAAGCTTCACCCCGTACTCCACCTCCGCGTACTTCCCCGGCTCATGGCGCAGCGCGGTGATTTCGTAGAGGTGCGGCTCCACCTCCGCCACGTTGAGGATGCGCCAGAGGGTGGGCGTCAAGTCGGACGCGGCCAGCACCCAGACGGCCTGGGGCTGGGGGGCGGACGAGAAGGGCGTCTCCACGGTGAGGGCGCGGTATGGCGCCGGCGCGAGCGCAGCCAGCGGACGCTCCTCCACGGTGCCGTCCGGCAGCACCGCTGAGAGGGCGTATGTCTTCCCGGACTCAAGGGTGACGTCCGCATCGAGCTCCACCTGGCTGGCGGTGGCGGCCACCACGCGGCCGCCCCACCGGCGCCCGGCGCGGTAGGGGTCCTGAATCTTCACCACCGCGCCGGGGTTGCGCATGGCCCCCTCGAAGCCGGTGCGGAACGTCACCGTCTCCGTCTCCAGTCTCTCCGTGAGGAGGAGCCACCGGCCCACGCGCTGCGCCTGGCCCGGCGAGGTGCAGCCGAGCGCCACCACCTCGGTGGGGTTGTAGCCGTAGGTGGCGAGGCCCTCCTCGTCGGTGACGTACTCCTGCGCCGTCTTGAAGTGGTTGTCCGGGTCATTCCACGTGACGAGCGCCACGGTGTGCCGGGCGCGCTTACCGCTGGACGCGTACGTGAAGAGGCCGTCCACCACGTTGGCCGGCGTGAAGAGGTACTCGGCGTCCCGCGGCGCGTCCTGGGCCACGAAGACGGCGCCGGAGGCCCAGTACGTCATTCCCCGGAAGACGGACGCGAGGTTGTTGATGACCTTGTACGCGTCCTCCTGCGTCTGGAGGTAGAGGTTGCAGCGGAAGCGCGGCTCCGTCGGCGCCTGCGTGACGAAGCCCCGCCCCGGCGCCTCGGACTCCAGCACCAGGGGCTTGCCCCGCGCGACGGTGATGTTGCTGTCGGAGACGGACTCCACCGTGGCACGGCCGTTGTTTGCCGCGTTCGCGAAGCCGGAAAACACCACCTCGTCGCCAGGCTGCAGGCCAAGGGCGAGGAGCCCGCCCGAGCTGCGGAAGTACCGGCGCAGCGTGTCCTCCACGCCGAGAGAGAGGTTGGAGGCAGCGAGGGCGGCGCGCTTCGGGGTGCCGGACGGGACGTACTCGTCGCAGTACTTCGCCACCGTGTAGAGACCCCATTTGTCTACCGCGGCCTCGTTGAGGTAGCGGCCCAGGCCGTAGCGCTTCGTGGTGAGCAAGTCGTAGAAGCACCAGGCCGGGTTGTCGGTCCAGGCCACCTTCCACGTGCCGTCCCAGGTGCCTTCGTACGTCCGGGCCGCGGGGTCGTAGTTGCTGGGCACGCGCACCCGCAGCCCGCGAATCCGGTAGCTGCGCGTGGGGATGGTGCTGAACTGGCTGGCCGCCACCTGCAACGCACACAGCGCGGTGTTGGGGAAGCTGAGCTTCTCGTCCAGCAGCGTCGCGTAGGACTTCCAGATGACCTTGTTCTGCGTCGTCACGCTGCTGGCGTCCGCAGTGACGCGCGTGACGCGGATGTCCCATGGCGGCGAGCCCGTCAGCTCCACGCGGAAGGTGCGCTCATAGGGGCTGGTGCACTTCCCGCGGAAGAGCTCGGCGTCCTGGAAGGATTGCACCACGTACCCGCCGCCATTGCTCTGCACGGCGATGGAAACCAGAACGCTGGTGGGTTTCAAGTCGCCTGTCATCGGATCCTGGTAGGTCAGTTGGGGCACCTGGAGGGTGATGCGCACGGCATCCACCTCCGGATCCGTCACCGTGCGCACCACCGGCGTGGCGTGCTTCACCTCCACGCCCACGGAGTGCTCGGACTCAGCTGAGGGGAAGCCGGGGATGTACTCCTGGGACTGAGTGCCCTTCACATCGTAGAGAGTGACGCCCGTGAAGTTGTTGGTTCCGTCGGGATTCTGGATGGCGACGCCGTCCAGGTAGACGGACTTCAGCCCGTCCACGAGGCCTTCAATCTCCCCCTCGCACAGCAAGTCCAGCACGCGCGCCTTGGAGCTGGACTTCAACGTGTTGGGGGACTCAACGGGGGTGCGCTGAGCGCCGCCCTCCCCTTTTCCTCCGCTGCTTCCGCCCATGTCAGTCCACCACCGTCGGGTCCGCCTTCTTCACGTTGTGCGAGAGGATGCCGCTGGACACGTAGGTGTGCGCGCCCGCCACGGTGAGGCGCACCACGGGGCCATGCTCGCCGCGCGTCACCTGGCGCACCACGCCCGGCCACGTGCCCAGCAGCCGCGTGCCGGCCGCGAGGTGGCGCAGTTCCACCCAGGCGTCCTCCGTCCGCACACGGTGGTTGCCGGTGGCCTCCAGCCGTCGGCCGTCCTCCAACTCCAGCAGCCAGCGCACGCCCGCGGAGCGCTCCGCGGCGACGACGGGGAAGACGCCCCACGCCAGCGTCTCCTCGTCCTGGGTACGCACCACCATGCCCACCTCGACTTCGCTCGCGGGCACCTCGCGCCCGTCCGCCAGGAGGATGGGCACCCACGGCGCGGGGCAGGTGCCGCCGCCGGGCGCGGCCCCGCCAGGGCCCGTCTGCCCGCTGCCACCCTCGCCGCCGAAGCCGCCACCACCGCCCCACTCGGTGACGAAGCCGGCGGAGACGACGCAGCTGCCCACCTCCATCTCCCCGTAGCAGATGGGTACTGGGTGGCCCTGGGCGAGCGTGTTGACGGGGCCGTTGAAGACGTAGCTGGGCTTGTTGGCGTCCTTCTCGTCCGGCCCGGTGGCGGTGGGCGGGGCGAAGAGGAGCTGCGAGACGCCCCCCACCACCAGGGAGATGCCCGCGGTGATGAGGGGCATGCCCGCGCCGTACCCGTAGACGGTGAGGACGGCGCCGGCGGCGATGAGCACCGCGCCGGCCACCACCTGGAACCAGCCGGACTTCGCCCCGGCCAGCGCGGGCATGAGGGTGAGGACGCGCGCGCCGGTAGGCATGCCCAGGTCGCCCTCCCCCACGTCCCGCTTGCCCGCGAAGACGTGGTAGCCGGGCTCGCTGTTCTCCGCGAGGTAGCGGCGGAAGCCGTCGCAGACGGCCGAGAGGGCCCGCACAGCCTCCGCGGGCGAGGGCACGGAGAGGTCCAGCCTCCAGACGCGCCCGAAGCGCTTCCCCAGGGGCCCGCCCAGGACGATGGTCGTCAGCATCGGGACGCGTGCCTCACGACACGCTGGGTGATGCGGGCCCAAAAGCCGGAGTACGTCTCCCGGCCGGACAGGCGCCCCATGACGTGGTGCAGGAGGACGTCCCCGCCCAGGTACACGCCCGCGTGGTTGGGCACCGGGGCACGCAGCTGCATGAGGAGGACATCGTGCTCGCGCGGGGGCTGCCCCGTCACATCCACGAAGCCCGCGCGGCCGAAGCCCTCCAGGTAGAGATTGCCGCCCTTCGCCCACCAGTCGTCCGGGCGCTCGAAGTCGGGCAGCGTTAGGACCAGGCGCTCCCGGTAGTAGTCCTGGATGAGGGAGTAGCAGTCGAGGACGCCGTGGCTGAACGTGCGGCCCACCAGCGGCGGCCGGTAGCCGTCGGGGTAGCAGAGGCGCCAGTGCCCCACCGGCACGTTGAGGATGAGCCAGGGCAGGCCCCAGCGCTCCATCATCACCCGGTCCGCCTCGCTGGGCTCCGGCGCGGCGTTGGGGTGGGAGTGCACCACCGCCACCACCTCGCCCTCCCCTTCCGCGCGGGCGTAGTCCTCCGGGGAGAGGACGAAGTGCGCCTGGCCGGCGGCGAGGTTCCGGCAGGGGCGGTACCGCTGGGCGCCGTCCACCAGCACCACGAGGCCGCAGGACTCGCGAGGGTAGTCCGCCTGGGCGTGGGCAAGCGCGGCGCACAGGACGTCATTGGCCAGCGTCAGCCGGCAGGGGTCGCTCATGCAGGCATGGTGCGGGACCGCGTGGACAGGATCCGCCCAATGCACTCAGCGAGGCATTGCGCCGGGCATAGGCGACGTAGAAGGCCACCTTGCCGTCCGCGAGACTTCTGCGAAACAGTAGCCATCGCGCCGGGGCCCACCATCCGCTTCACCATTTGCGTCTTGAATCCATCCGTGTACGGCACTACGTCCTGTCGGCTCTCGCCCCAAGGAGTGGGCATCCCTGCCGCTCAGCCGAGGCGACAACTTCCCTGACGCAGGGGACTACTCGCTACCTGCGTGCACCCTCCATACGAATTGCCGGGGAGCCGAAAGCGGATCAGGCCCAGTTCCAAAAGCGGAACTTGGCATCCGAGTGAGGACGCCAGGGACCGGCCCGCTCAGAAGAGGTGAACGAGTGGGATGTAGTAGCCGATCTGGATGCCGATGGAGCCGCTGCTGACGTCGGTCTGGAGCTGGGGGGCGTAGCGGGCGTCGAACGCCAGGACGAAGCCGTGGTACTGGAGACCGATTTGTCCGCCCAGCATGAGTGACGTGAAGGGACTGGGCGCGAATTCCGCCTTCTTGTCCTTCGGATCTTCCTCTTTAGAATCCTCCGCATCCGGGATCTTGCGCACGGTCGTGATGTATTGGCCAACGTCCACGAAGTTCAGGGCACCGAAGACGCCGAGTTCTTCCGTAAGCAAGTAGTGGCCGGTCAGGCCAATCGGGAAGGACGCCTGGAGGCCATACTTCGGGTAGATACGGTCTCCGTAGACATTCCGCAGGCCCAGGATGCCCGGAGTCACCCCTAGCGAGCCGGAAAACTCCTTGACGCGGAGCACTCGCTCAGCAGCAACGTCGGCGAGCGCATTGACGGCTTGGGCTCGCCGCTCTCGCCTCTCCACCGGAGAGAGAATTCGGTCCGGAGGGTTGCTGTAGCTGGCGGCGTAGGATGAGAGCGCGCCTGCTGCCCGCAGCCCCCGGGAGAGATCGGCCTCGTTCTGGTTGACCAACTCCATAGCCAACACCGCGGCGAACGCAAGCACCGCCGTAGGAGGATCCTGGTTGAGCACACCCACGGTCAGCGACCGGAGGCTGCTCACCTTCGCGCGTAGTTGCACGCACCGGAGTGTGCTCGTGCCAGCACCACAGTCCGCTTGGAGCAACAGATCAAAGACATCGAAGGCGAGGAGGGCCGCACGCTGAATTGCCTGGCGCGCGTCCTCGCCCTTGCGCGGAGCCATCACCTCCACGCCCTGTTCAACCAGAGAGATAATCTTGCCCTCCAGGTGCTGGTACTCAGGCATTTGGGAGAGTGCCTTGACCTGCTCCGTCGAGTAGCCCGAGAACGGCGTGAAGAAGCGCGAGGGGTCGTGCGTGATGTTACGAATGGCGTTCGTGTCGCAGCGACCGTTCGCGTGGCACCATGCGATGGCACCAGCGGCCACGACCAGTCCCACCTTCGCGGCATCACCCTGACTCAGCTGAGTCAGTCCAGTGTTGGCCGTCAGCTTCGTGTCCCCGTCCAGAAGTGTCTTTTTGAGCCGCTCCAGAATCTGCTGCACGAGCAACTGCGCGTCCGAGAGGTTCGGTGCCTCGAGCTGAGAGGAGACTAAGACGGTCGCGAGCCCTGCGAGGATGAGCGCGTAGGCTTTCGTGATGTTGCCTGCATCCAGGAAGGACACGCACTCGGGCTTCAATCGCGCGGTGGGCTCGAAGCAGGCCGCGTACCGATGACGCAGCATGCCGGCCGTGAACTGGCCCAGGTCCACGAGCATCGCGCGGCGCAGCACGTTCCCCACGTTGTCGAGATCCTGGAGTGTCAGCCGATGAATGGCCGAGCAGGTCTGCGAAAACACCGGATGCAACGCAGGCTGCGCGGCGAAGCCCGAAATGCTGGGGATGAGCTGGTCGAGATGCTCGTCCACCCATCCTCCGCAGAGCTGGTAGCTGATGCGCTCCTTAGCGACCTCCAGCGCCTGGGCCTCGACGCGCATCACGGCAACGTCGGCCACGGCCTGGAGCATGTCGTTCAGCAGCGGCTGAGCCTCCTGGGCGAGACTCCGCTGCCCACTGGAGATGGGCGTATACACCTCTCCCTGCTGGCCGAACCCCTCGACCAGTTTCTCGATGGAAGGCATGTTCGAGCATCGGAAGGTGATAGGGACGCGCTCCCACTCTGGGGACGTAAGAATCTGATCCGGGCTCCCTCCATCCGTTGGGGGAAATTGACCTCCCTTGGAAATTCGCTTGTAGGCAAATGCGTAACGCGCAACATCATTACCGCAGGCCATGCTTGCCTCGAAGTCTGCGGGGAAGGAGAACACGCTCCAGGCAAGATTGGCGTAGGGGTCCGTGGGGTGCTGCTGGGGAAGCGCCGAGAACGACACCTGCCATTCCCCCGCCTCCAGAATGACCTTCTTGGACAAAGGCGCTGCCTCAGCGGGATCCCATACCACCTCCACATGCGCGCTCTCAGTGCTCTCCTTGACCTTTACGCGATCAAAGCTGCACCGAGTCCGTGTCGGTGGAGTCGTCATGGGAGTGACCATGAAAACCTTGGTGCTCCCGACGCTGAGAAGCCCCCTCCCCAGTGGAATAGGGGCAATGGGCTCGGCGGCCGAAGCCACAGCGTGAAGCAGCCCCAAACACAGTACAATGTACACCCAGCGATTCATTCCGAATCCCCTCCCTGCACGGCATGACGCTTGTGGATGTCTTTGAGCAGAGGATCTAGCCAGGGTGCGATTTGATCGATTCGCGTGTAGATTCCGCCCTGACCACACGCCACCGTTGCACGGCTCGTGGTTCGAGAGGTCACCCCGAGGAGACGACGCTGCGGGAGCCAGGCTCGCGTCACCGGATCTACGCAAGCGGGGATGGGAGGTACGAGCTCGAAGAGCCCCCCCCCGCTATCCCCCTGGCAGGTATCCCTTCCCGGGCTGCCAGGGACGAACATCTCCAAGGACGGGTCACATCCGGTCTCCAGTGCAATTTCCCGGTCACACCCCCAGCCTCTTCCGTCTAGCGCCAGCGCATGCTTGAAGCCGAAGCCCAGCTCGCCTTGTGGAGTTGATGTCCCGAAGCCCACGTGGGAGAGCGCACTCGTTGGGGGGGAGACGTCCCCTGAATGGCGCCGTGGCGGCGAGAGAACCTTCAATGGCGCCTCCAGTTCCAACACCGCAACGTCCGCTCCGAGCTCACTGGGAACGTGCACCCGGACGGCCCGCCGCAACTCCGCGACTGCATGGATGGACTCGCCGGAGAGCACCGTATCGGCGGGCAGGCAGTGGCGAGCTGTGAGCACGGCATGCGGGGATATGACCACCCCCGAGCACCAATAGCGCCCCCTCATGCCGACCGCGACGACCTCGGGGAAACCAGCCGGCGCTGATTCGCAGCTCGGGCATGGCAGTTCATCAACATCGCCGTCACAGTCATTATCTATGCCGTCGCAGATTTCGGGGTCGCAACAGGTGCTGGAGAGATCGCAGGTTTCCTTCAATAGCTTGACGAACTTCGCAGCCAGTTCATTCACACTGTCAGAACTGCCTGCGGAGAAGCTGCTGATCTCGGCGCGCAGTTTCTCTGGGGCCATGTCATTCAGCGGAAGGAGGTTGACGCCTCCATCGCAACCCTTGGGCACGGACGCAGGAGGAGGAAGGCTTGATAGTTCCGCCCCGGTCGCAACTGATTTCAGGAAGTCGAGATCAGACCCAGGACGCAGTTTGCTTCCGGCATCCTGGGCACGCGCGGGATCGATGACGAAGATGTGGCTGAACTGGTGGCGCGCTTCCAGCCAAGCATTCCGCATGTCCGTCACAAGTTCACCGTGGGGGGCACAGTCGAGCTTTGATTTGGCTTGGAGGCCAACCAATACGCCGTATTCGGGAATACCATCCGTTGCCAGAATGAGGATGCTGATGCCCGTCGGTGCATCTGCAGGCCGAGGATGCTGAGATGCCCAACGAATCGCCTCCGCCAGGGGAGTGTTGTCCCTATTGAGTTTGTTCCTGTTTCCAGCATCGGCGGTTGCGGCGCTCACTCGGGCAAGAAAGGACTCCCGCTCATCCTCGGTCTTCTCATTGAAATGAGCGAAGACTTTATCCGTGGTGCAGTCTGTGCCCCCGTCACAGGCAGGGAACCACTCCAATCGCTGCGTGGGGGCCCTCCCATCAGGCCTGCGCGCGACCGTGGGGCGGGGTGCATAGAACCCTCGGGCCACATAGAAAATCTCACATTTGAGGTCGCCCCACTGTGGGCTCGAAAGAGCGCGTTTGATTGCCGCGAAGGTATGTTCAGCAGCCGGATCCATGCTCCTGGAACGATCAAAAGCCAGGACCAGCGAGACGTTCCCTCGAACGTTGCAGTCCTTCTGTGTCCCACTGGCATGTGCCCCTCCCGACAAAGCCAGGAGCAGGCTCACAAGGCACCCCGCCAAGAGGCCACGCCCTCGCCAGGCTGACGACATGAATATGGTCACGGCTTCGACTCCGCCCCCTTCTTCTGCTCCTCCACAATTGGATTCTGGCACTCGATGTACAAGTCCAGCAGGTATGCGTCGACTGCGCATTCCGAAGATCCGGCCTTCTCCCCCCAGCAGAGGGCCCCATTGGCTGTGCTCGCGCCCTTAGGGAGCGAGTCGACGTGAGCTTCGACCATTAACCATGCGCCTGCTTCGACCTTGATTGCATGGGCATCCTCCCCCTGCTCGTTCGGCGCAGTGCAGCTATTGCTCGGATTCATGGGATCACACGTCAGCTTCACAGGCCCGAAGCCGCGCACGAACCCCTCGTCCGTCACCGCGAACCGGATGGGCTGATCGCCGCATCTCAAGAGCAGCGAGTGCGGTTTGTCGCCGGCAACGTCGGGGCGTTCTCTCAATCGGAACCGCCAAGGGCTGCATCCAGCCGCGACGATCGACGTGGTCAGGATGTACAGCAAGAGCGAGAAAGCCCGATTCGAAACGGAGCGGGTCACCATGATGAATCAGTATCAGGCTCCCGCGACTCCCAATGCCAGCGATTGGTGAAGACAATCGCCTGGGTAGAGGCCGACCCTCCAGTGCATGGTACAAGACCAGGAAACGTGCTCCACTAGTCCTTTGATCGGGTGGAGATTAACGGGCGAACTGTCGCTGTTGCTCCGGGTATGAGGAGGCACACGAGAAGCCAAGGGTTGAAGCTGAAGGCGGCGGACAGCGCAGCGCTGAAGGCGCTGACGCACCGAGGATGCGAGTCAGTGCGGTGTTGTGGCGAGCCCGGGTGCTGCAACTGCTAGCGGCGGGCTGGCCGGTTGTGGGAGTGACCGAGGCAGTGGGCGTCACTGAAACCACGGTGCGCACCGTCCGAAGACGCTACCGGGAGGAGGGGCTCAGCGCAGCGCTTCATGAGAAGCCGCGGCCTGCGGCGTCGCGGCGCCTCACGGAGAAGCAGGCCAGCGAGGTGGTCGCCATGGTGTGTGCACCGCCGCCTGCGGGGCGCGCCCGCTGGACGGTCCGCCTCATTACGCGGGAAGCAATACGCCGGGGCCTGGTTCCGGAGGTTAGGCGGGAAACCGTGCGCGAACTCCTCCTGCGTCATGACTTGAAGCCGTGGCGGGAAAAAGTGTGGTGAGTGCCAAAGCTGGACGCCCAATACGCCCAGCAAATGGAAGACGTGCTGGAACTGTACCAGCGGCCCGTGTGCCCCACTGAACCCGTCAGTTGCTTCGATGAGCGACCCGTGCAGTTGCTGGAGTGGGTACGCCCAGCATCGCCCGCCTGCCCTGGGCGTGAGGCATGTCGGGACTACGCCTACTTCCGCTGTGGCACGGCGAATCTCTTCTGCGTGGTGGAGCCCAAGGCAGGGTGGCATTTCGTGAAGGCCACACCCAACAGAAAGAGTCCGGCGTTTGCCGAAGCCCTCCAGGACATCGCCAAGCAGTACCGGAGGCGAACACCATCCACCTGGTTCTGGACAACCTCAGTACCCACAGCCGCCATGCGTTGGAGGTGCGGTACGGGGTATGTGCAGGGCGTCGGCTCTGGCGTCGATTCACTCCATACTACACGCCCGTCCACGGCAGTCGGCTCAATCAGGCGGAGGTGGAGATTTCCGTGCTCTCCCGTCAGTGTTTGGGAAGGCGGCGTATCCCCACGCTCGACAAGCTTCGCTGCGAAACGCAGGCATGGCAGAAGTGGGCCAACCGCCACCAGCTCCGGATTCGCTGGCGATTCACTGTGCCGAAGGCCCGAGCGAAATTCCATTACCACCACACTGACTTCACCCGGTCATAGGATTAGCGGATGAGTCCGACCGCAGGGAATCCGCCGTACGGAAGGACGTTCTTCTCCCCAAAGCGCAGCTTGCAGCTCGCCAGGCGCTTCCCGCACCGATCCTCGGTGGCGCTGAACGTGGGCGTGTCATTCCGCTTCGCCACCGGAGGGCCGGCGTAGCCGCAGCCCTCGCCGCGGTACTCCCAGGGGCACATCTGCGTGATGATGCGCAGCGGGATGCGGACACCGTCCAGGTCACACTTCGCGGCCAGGCTGAACTCGATGACGTGTTTGTTCTCCACCGTCTTCTGGTCCACCACGAACTCGTCATCCGGGAAGGCGTCCAGCGGCGAGGCGGTGGGGTTGACGCCCCCGGGGAAGTTCACCGCGTCCAGGTAGCGGACGAAGGTGCGCTTCCGCAGGACACGCGCCCCCAGCAGATCGTTCAGGTCCCGCGCCATGGCGCCGATGGTGCCGGCGACATTGGCGAGCGTCAGAGTGGGCCGGGGCAGCCGCCCCATGCCGGACTTGTCGAATCCCTTGACCTGGATGGCCCAGGGCTCATAGGCCATGCCCTGCCAGACGACGGGCCCGCGGAGCCCGTTGGTGCCCGCGTGGAAATGGCTGACGCCCCCGCCAGGCAGGTTGGTGGCGTCCAGGACGAAGAGCTCCACAAGGGCCCCCGCGTCTAGCCTCTGGATGTCGCTGGCGATGCTCACCCTGCCTCCTCCTGGAACGTCGCGGTGAAGTCGTAGGCGTTGAAGCCCTTCGCGGTGCGGTGCCACTCCTCGCACACGACATGCGCCACCAGTTCACCCGCGCCGGCGAACGTGAGCGCGGCCCCGGCGGCCGGCGCTGCGGCAAAGGTGACGAGGCCCGAACCGGACAGTTCGTAGTCCGTCCCCTCCACCTGGGTGATGCCCGCGACATAAACGGTGGGCGGTGCCGTCCAGTCCCCGGCAGGCACCAGCAGCTCCGGCACATCCGCGGAGAGCGGACGCTGGAGGAGCCACTGCGTCCGGCCCCCATCCCCCACCCCGAAGGGCTGCGCGGTGACGGCCCAGGCCGTGTCCAGGGTGACGAACTCGAAGGCCTCGACACCAGCACGGGCACGCAGGAAGGCCTCCAGGCCGTCCGCGTCCACCTTCGAGAGGCTGGAGAATTGGAGGGCCCACCGCCGCAGGACGGGGTTGAGCCCGTCCCCGGATCGCTGCGTGTAGCCCTCGCCGAATTGCGCCTTGCGCACCCGGGGCACCGAGTCTGCCTGGGCCCCGTAGTCCGGGGTGTAGGGGAAGCGCTGCATGCCCTACCGCCTCCCGCCGAGTGTCAGCCTGCTCATGCAGGCCATCTTCGGCGGGAGCGTGGACGACGGCCCCGGTGAGGCGTCCGCCCATCAATGCCATGGCAAGGCACGTCGACATCACCGTCTGGGTCGGCGGCAGCTACCTGTGGCTGCAGGAAGGCGCTCCATGCCAGAAGCAGGCCGGAGAGTGGAGGGGCGGCCGCTACATCTCCATGATTCGAGTCGAACGGGCGGAGTTCTTGCCCGGAAGTTCGGCTCCTCTGTCCCCCACTGGGCGTTGTGCGAATCGCTTGTCTGTGAACAGACACCGCACCGCGCAGCCCCTGCCGCGGTGCGATGACGAGCGCGCACGCTTCCCACCAGCCCTGCGGTTGGCGCCGCAGATGAGGGGGAGCCCATGTCGAACCTGCGCGCGTTGCTGGTGTGCCTGCTGGCCAGTCTCTGGGGCGGGTGTGGAGCGGCCGTCATCCCGGCCACCGAGTGCAATCAGTCGGATAGCACGGTCTCCTGTTGCCTCAAGCGACACCCGGGCGCTCACGAGGCCTGTGGTGCCGACGCGCCTGCGGAGCGGATGCTCGGCGCGCGCGGGACGCGCATCGACAGCAAGACGCTGTGGCAGAAGGGAAGGGTCCGCCTCGATGTGGAGAACCCAGCGCCCGGCGTGCGCCCCGGGCAGCTCCACTTCCAGGATGCGCAGACAGGGGCGAAGTACCTGTACAACCCCGCGACGCGCAGCTTCACCAACGCGCCCCGCTGGGTGAACGAGCTGCTGACGACGGACGCCAAGTTTGCCTCGTCCGTCCAGAAGGGGCTGTACTACCTGGGTGAGGTGGCTCCGTGAGGTTGAACCTACTGATGCAGGCGTACCTGCGGAACGCCCAGGTCCAGGCGGTGCAGGCGCGCCCGCTCACCCCGAGGATGCAGACGCTGCTTGATGAGGGTGTCGTGGGCAGGCATGGCCTCTGGGTGTGGCGGCGGCAGGCGCTGGAGGTCGCCCCGGCCATCCAGCCCCACTTCCCGGACGCCACCGGCTACGAGTGCTTCACGAACAAGGTGCACGTCTCCGACTTCGTGGGCGCCTTCGATGAGGAGCCCTGGGAGCGCCGGCTGCCGCTCAAGGAGCAGGTCGGCTACGGACTCCGGCTCGCGCTGGAGCTGCAGCGCGTGCTGCCAGCGGAGGAGCGTTTCACCACCATCCTCGGGTGCAGCAATGCCTGCACGCTGCGCTTCCACCTCTCCCGGCCTGGCGAACGATGGCTGGGGGAGAACCTGGAGGACTACCCGCGTGACGCCCTCCTGGAGCTCGGCAACCGGGACGACCTGAGCGGGTGGGCTGCTCACCCATTTTGACGGGTAGGGCTGCCGCCTCCACCGCGCACCACCTGCTCGGGTGAAACCTACTCCGGGCGCCACATCCCGAGGTGCACCTCCCCTACCTTCCCCGGACGAAGGTGTACGTCATGCCGCCAGGGGCCATCTCCTCGCGCATCACCTTCCGGACGGCGTCAGCGAGCCTGCGTCCGAGGCGCTCCGCCTCCGCGCGTCCTCCCTCCCCTGACGCGCTCACCTGGGAGGAGCCGTCCGCGTAGACGGTGACGGCAATGGGAATCTGCACGTCCCCTCCCCCCAGCGCCTCGTTGGGGACGATGCGGCCGGAACTGGAGGGGATGAAGAGCTCCGGCCCGAGTTCGCCCACCAGGTGCGCCTGCTGCGCACGGACGGGGCCTCCGGCTGCGTGCGCACCGCCCAGCATGAAGTCGTAGGTGCCGCTCATGTCGGCGCCGCCGACCATCGTGGGCATCCCTCCACGGCTGCCGGACGAAACGCTCCCACTGAGGGCGTCCATGCCCAGGTTGACGAGGGCCATGAAGGCCTTCTGCGCCGCCAGCCGCGCCAGGTCCTTCAGGATGCCGTCCACCAGGGAGGAGAACTCCAGCCGGCCCGTGGTGACGAAGTTCGCGAAGGCGTCCGACATGTGCTGCGTGGCCGTGCCGACGATTTCCTTCGTGTAGCTGAAGCCGCCGTTGATTTGGTCCTGAAGGCGCTCCATCTCCTTGCGGTACTGCTCCACGGTGATGCGCTGGTCATCGAAGAGGCGCTGCACCATCTCCATGCGCTTCCGGAGCGCATCCATCGGGTCGAGCTGCGCCTGGAGTTGGTCCATCTCCTTCTTCAGCGCCGCCTCGGCCTTCCCATCCGGCGTCCACAACTCGCGCGCCTTCGTGAGCTGCGTGTTGTAGTCCTTCAGCGTCAACCGCCCCGCATCCAATTCCTCCCGAAGAAGCTTCTGGGCCTGGGCGTACTTCGTCGCATCCTGGTTGCCCAACTCCCGGCCGAGCTCCTGCAGCACCCGCTTCCGCTCCTCCTCCGCCTTCTTCAGCTTCTCCGTCTCCTCCTTCTGCTTCCGAATAGCCTCCAACTGGGCGATGGCCGCGTCCGCCCGCGCGATCATCTTCGGGTCCTTCAGCGAGCGGTACTCGTCGGAGAGCTCCTTTGCCTCGTCCTTCGTCTTGCCGAGGGTACGTGCTTCCTCCTCCAGGTTCATGAGCCACTGCTCTTGGCGCTTGAGCAGCTTCTCGCGCGCCTTCTCCTCCTGCGCGGCCTCTTTGAGGGACTCCTTCGTGTTCGCGGCTCTCGCGTCGGCGCCGGCAGCGTTCGCCTTCGCCTCTTCCAATCGAGCCTCTTTCAGCCGCTGGAGTCCCTTCTCAATGTCCGCGACGCGCTGCTGTTGCGCGGCAAGGTCCTTCTCAAGCGGGACGAGCTTCTCCTCAATCTGCGGTGCGAACCTGGGGTCCTTACGAGCACGGGTGAAGTCTTTGATGTCGGCGAGCCCCCATCGGTAGTTCACCGTCATGATCAGGTTCTGCTTCTTCTTCACCTCCTCAGCCAGACGCGCCACTTCGGCCCTGGCATTGGCGAGGTCCTCACGCGTCAGCTTCTCGTAGACGGCCGACAGCTTCGCGACGCTGTCCACCTCGTCGGTGAGCAGGTCTTGATACCTCCCACCGAGCGTGGCCATTTCCGCCTTCGCGATGTTGAGCGCGGTTGCTGCCCGGGTCTGGTCCTGGAGAGCCCGGGTTTCCTTCAGCAACTCAATGACGATTTGACTTCCTCGGCTCGCGTTCGAGCCTGATTCCTGTGCGAATTGGCGCGTCTTCTCACGAGCCTCGTCAGCGGCGCGACCGAGTTCATGGAAGGCCGCGACGGCGAGCGTGAGCGCGCCCGTGACGATGCCAATCGGCCCCCCCATGAAATCCAGCGCCGCCTTCCCGGCGCGCGCTGCCACGGAAGCACCCTCAATGGCCGCAGCCTCCTTCACCTTCGCGAGGGCCAGTTCGGTGGAAGCCAGGGTTGCCTTCTTCGTCGCGGACATCAGGCCGCCCTCAACCGCCGCGGAGGCCTGCAGGGCCGCGTACTTCTTCTCCAGCATGGCTTGCGCCGAGCGCAGGGCGGCGATACGGCTCTCGTCGGCGGAGCGTGTGTACTTCGCTTCGGCAAGCGCAGCGTTCGTCGCGGATTCACGCGCCTGGTTGAGCGCCGTGACCTTCGACATCAGGCCCTTCACCCACTCCTGCGCCCACGCCGCACCACGCATGGCGGCCACTACAACGAGCGCTTCCCCGAAGAACTTCACCGCAGTGGTTGCTGTGTCGAAGTTCTCGGTCAGTCCCCGGATGGCCGGCTCTGCCGCTGAGAGGATGTCGCCACCTACCTCGCCCTGGAGCTCCGCGAAGCGGGCCCGGAGCTGATCCAGGGCAAACTGCGGTGTCGAGGCCATCTTCTGAAAAGCCGCCTCGGTACGCCCGGCGGAATCTTCCATGTGCTTCAGCGACGCCGCGAAGTCAGCGGACGCGGTGCCGGTGAGCGTCATCGCGGGCAGCAGAGCCTCCACGCCACCGAAGAGCATGGCCATCTCCTCGGTGCTGCCTTCCGTCTTCTCATTCACGTCCTGGAGGAAACCGGCGAGTCCTTTGGCCTTCAGTGCGGTGATTGAGAACTCCAGGCCGAGCGCATCCGCGAGCTTCGCCGCGTCGTGGGACGGCTTCGCGACAGCGGCGATGATGGCCCGCAGGCCCTCCATGGATGTAGACGTCTGGATGTTGTTCTTCGTGAGAGCGCCCGTGGCCGCGAGCAACTCCGCGAGGCTGACGCCCGTCTGGGAGGCAATGGGGGCCACTCGGCCGATGAATCGCGCCAACTCCTCAATGCTCGTCTTCCCGTCCGCCGCAGAGACGAACATCATGTCCGCAGCCTGGGTGACGTTGCGCAGCTGGCTCCCGTAGCTGGCCATGACGCCCGTCAGGCCGTCCGCTGCCGTCCTCACGTCCGTCACGCCGCCGATGGCCAGCTTGTTGGACACGGTGAGCAGCTCCGTAGCCTTCGCTGCGTCGCTCGCACCCGCGCTGAGGATTTCGTAGAGGGCCCCGGCCTGGTCCGTAGGTGTACGACCGAACTGGTTGCCAAGCTCCTTCACCTTCGCGGTGAGGGAGTCCATCATCCCGAGTTGATCCTGCTCGAGCACTGTGGACACCTGGGCCATGGCCGTCGAGAAGCGAAGCGCCTCTTCCGTGGCGCTCTTGATGGCCGCTCCGGCCGCCGCGACGCCGAGAAACTGGCCCACCAGGCTCTTCATCCCGTCCGCGAACTTGCTCACCGGGGGCTCGGCCTTCGCGGCCTCCTCCTTCACCTTGCGGAGCGCGTCCGCCGCCCCCTCCTTCTGCTTCCCCATCTCGTCGAAGCGCTTGTTGAGGGATTCCACGTGCCCGAGGAAGCGCGACAGCGCGGACGTGTCCGCCAGCGCCGCCTGAAGCTTCCCAGCTGCGCCTCCGAGGGACATAAACTGGGCCTCTAGGGCCCCCGTCGCCGTCGCCGTCGCTGTAAAGGCCGCTTGAATCTTCGCGGCGGACTGCTCCAGCACGGAGAGGTGCGAGGTGGCGGCCCGAATGTCGGCCAGCGCCTTCGTCGTGCTGCCCAGGCTCCGCGTCGCCTGGGCGAATGCCTTGCTGAGGGCCTCGGTCGCCGACTCCAAGCCCGTTGTCTTCCGCTCCGTCTTCTCGGCAGCCGCTTCCACGCCGCCCAGCGTCGTGACGGCCTCCTTCGCGTCGGACGTGTCGATGCGGATGCTCAGCTCAGCCAGGTCGAAGCCGCCGGACATGATGATCCTTGATTGCTGCAGGTGAAGTTGGGAATGACAGGGTCAACCGGCACCCTGGCGGACATGCCCAGTGGCGACGAGCAGCAGCTTGTGGTCGGCTTCAGGCCATGCGCGCACATCTCGTCCTCATGGGCCTGCTGTCCCTCTCCGCATGCAACCGGCGGGAGAAGGAGATGGAGCAGGCACGGATCGCCAGCGTCCAACGCGAGAATGAGAAGCACGGAGGCGACGACCTGAACTGGGAAGCGACAGGAGAACGGCACACTACGTTTCTTCTGGTGCGGAACTACGGCACAAAGGACCCAGCTCAGCTCCGCGAGGCGATGCTGAAGGGGCTCCCGGGCCTTGATGCGGGCAAGGAGGAGATGGAGCGAGACGGGTTCACCCACATAGGCCTTCGAGACCGGGACACTGGCATCGTGATGACCAGGCCTGTCTCCGAGCTTCGAGGCATGGCTGCCGCAATCGTCGATTTGCAGGCTGGACCCGAACAGGACGCGCCTGCGCACGAGCTGCCCTCGTGGGCAGCAAAGGCTCCTGACATGCACAAGGACGCGAAGCAGATGCGATGTGCAGAGAAGGGAACGCACGCCTGCTGCTCTTACGTCAGCAAAGAATGTGTGTTCGTCCTGTGTCGTAGCGACGACTTCAGGCAATGGAAGGAAGAGGGTGACCGCTGCAATTGATTGCACCTTCGCCCTCCCGTCCAGCGTCGCTACTTCTTCGAGACTTCGACTAGGAACGCTTCATCCAGCCGGCGGAGCATCTGCACCTCGAAGGGCGTGGGCCGGTAGCCGGAGAGGCGCACCCAGGCCTCGATGTCCGGGAATGAAATGGGGTTGAGAGTGAAGGCGCCGGCGCCTCGGGCGTTGGACATCTCCGCGAACCACCCCCACACGTGGGCAAGGGCGTCGGGCAGCGGAGGCGCGTCGAGCAACTCCGGCGGAGGCTTCCCGGTGGCGCGCTCCACCTGCTCCAGGTGGGCACGCACGGAGACACCCTCGGCGTCGGTGCGACTCAGGCGAAATTCGTGGCGGGCGAAGTCGAGGAGGCGCTCGCCCTCTCCTCGAAAAAACTCGCGCGGTCCGAGATGGCCTCGTCCACCTGGCGACGCAGCCACGGGTGGGCGGTGAAGAGGCGCCGGGCGTTGTCCGGGGTGAGGGGCACTTCCTTCGCGCCCTCCAGGACGCCCGTCCAGGAGACGGTGCAGGCCACCAGCAATTCCAGCGCGTCGGCCTCCATGTCCCGCGGCGACTCCTGCCGGGCGCGTCGGCCGGCGCGCGGCGCACTGGCGGTGGCCTTCTCGATGATGGCGCGCGTGGCGTCGCGGTAGCGCGGCGAGTCCGCGCTGGCCACCTCCACACGCATGCCCGTGGGTAGGCCGGTGATGGGGTGGAGGATGTCCACGGTGAGGGTGTCGTGGCGGATGAGGCTGGAGAGGTCGAAGCCGGAGGCGGGGGCGGTGCTCATGAGGTGCTCCTGGTGAGGGGGAAAGGGCTGCGCAGGCCGCGGGCTACGCGTTGCTGCGCTGGTAGAGGATGGAGGCGCCGGACACCGGGTCCAGCAGCGCCGTGAAGGGCATGGACACCTGGACGGGCCCTTCCTTCGGGTTGTCGAGCTCGCCGCCCGTGTACTTGAGGCGGGGAATCCGGAGGGTGTGGAAGTCCGTCCCGTTCACGTCCAGCAGCACCACCTCCAGGGAGGACTCGGCCTCGTCGAGGAACTTCGCGAGCAGCTCCTGCCCCATGAAGTACGCCGAGAGGGTGCCGGACACGCCAAAGCCCCCCTCGTGAATCTCCGTGGCGGAGCGCTGGCCGATGACGCCCTTGGTGGAGCGCCCGTTGGTGATGTCCAGGTCCAGGGAGGTAACGTTGGCCACCAGCTGGCCGCCCTCGCGCAGGCTGCCGGTGAAGGCGTCGAAGGGGCTGTTGGTGCCCGGGGGCGTGACGGTGGCCGCGTGGGACGCCGTGGCCATCTGCATGTCCTTGCCCAACAGCGTGAAGGTGCCGGTGATGATCTCCTCCGGCTTGATGGAGAGCTTCAGGCTGTCCACCGCGCAGCCGCGGTAGAGGGCGTACTGGTTGATGTCGGTGAAGGCGCGCTCGAAGGAGAACGTCTTCAGGACGGTGCCGGACTTCAGCCGGCGGCCCACCAGTTCCACGGAGCGACCGGCGGCGGCCACGTCGTCCTCCAGCTCCAGGTCCACGGTGAGGGCCAGGGCGGTGACGGCCTCGACGCGCGCGCGGCCGTTGTTGCCGGCCTCCGCGAAGCCGGACACCAGCACCTGGTCCCCGGGCAGGAAGCCGTCCGCGAGGAAGCTGCCGGCGGTGCGCACGAAGGTGCCCGTGGCCGCGTCCGCGGCGAGGGAGACGCTGCCGGTGGTGACCGTGGCCCAGGTACCGCTGAGGGCGGCCTCCAAGAGGTCGTCGAAGGTGGCGAGGGAGAGCTCGAAGCCGATGTCCCCGCCGACACTCACCATGCCGTGGCGCAAGTCGGAGAGGTGCCTGTCGGCCCGAATCTCGTTGGACTGGTAGTTGGCCTTCGAGAGGTTGAGGCCCGTGTTGGTGAAGCGCAGCGCCTTGTAGGTGGTGCTGGCCGCGACGCCGAAGCTGGCCTCGGGGGTGAAGCGCAGCGCGGTGCGCTGGCCGGAAGCGGAAGGCATGGGTTTCTCCTGTCGCGCTAGGCGACGGTGCTATGCGTGGACGAGCCAGAAGACGGAAACGGGACGCATCCACCAGGGCTCCTCGCGGAGGCCCGGCCCGGCGGAGGCGGACTGAATGCGGACAACGGTGGCGCCCGCCTGCAGCGAGGTGCCGCGCGCGAAGCCGTCGCACACGGCCTGGGCGGCGGCATTGGCGGCCCCGGCGCCCGCGCCCAGCAGGAAGAAGAGGGACACCTGGAAGACGCCCGGGTGGCGCGTCTGGGCGTCCTGGCCCAGCCCGGCGGCAGCCGTGCGCGCGGGCAGGTGGTCCACCCGCGCCCAGGGCGTGCCCTCCTTCGGCGCGAAGAGGACGTTGGGGAAGGCGATGTTGTCCGCCCCCACCACGGGCTCCAGCACCTCCGCGGCTCGCGCCTCCAGCGCCCGGGGGATGTCCAGGAGGACGGTGCTCACTTCGCCGCCTCCTCGAGGATTTCATTCACGTTGGCGAGGGTGACGCGCACCATGCCCTTTGGGGCCTGGTCGCTCCAGCCGAACTCCAGCCGGCGGCCGTAGGGCAGGTTGTTGGTGACATAGAGGGTGTCGCCCAGCTTCACCCTCTCCAGCTTCGGCCCCTCGCGTGAGACGGTGCCGCTGCCGTCCTTGTCCTCCGCCTCCACGGTGCCGGAGGGTCGCTCAGCGATGCCCAGCTGCCAGTTGCCGCGGAAGCGCCCGGTGTCCACCGGGGAGGCGGTGACGACGTTGGCCAGAATGCCCAGCGCCGTCTTGCGCACCACCTCGTTGGCTTTCGCCTCGGTGGCCTTTGCGAAGGCCTGCACCTGTTTCGAGAAGCGGGCACCCTTGCGGATGCGCCTGTCCACCTTCGTCATGCGGACACCCGGAGAGTGAAGAGGATGGGGGTACCGCCCAGTTGCGTCGGAGGGTCCGCCCGCAGCACGCGCCAGGTGCGGCCCTCCAGCGGACCCACGGTGTCGCCCGGCGCCGGCACCACCGGTAGGCCGCCGGCCGCGACGAGGAGTTTCCGCCGGTCCGCGCGGGCGGTGCCGCCGTCGGCGAAACTGTCCCCTTCCCTGTCCTGGCTGCTGTCCGCCTGCACCAGCACCTGGACGGGGTACGTCGCGGTGGACGCCACCACCTTCGCCGTGGCCACGTCGTAGGCGCCTGGCCCAGCCCGCGTGAGGGTGGCCTGCTGGCCGAAGCGCTTCACCAGCGCCAGCGCCTTCGCGGCGAGCCTGTCGGCCTGGGCGCTCATCCGCGCACCGTGGTGTGGACGCGGATGCCGCTGGCGCTTCCCTGGACGAGGGGCGCCAACAGCGCCAGCACCTGGGAGGGGATGGGCCGGTGCGTCTCCTTCGACGTCTTCAGCGGGCCCACCGTCACGCCCTCGTCCACCACGGGCCCGAGGCCGGCTGTCCAGTCCTCGCCCAGCAGCCGGAAGGCGAACTCCGCCACTGCGGACTTCACCCGCCGGGGGACGGTGTCGGCCGCCAGCGGGCACCCGTCCAGCACCACGCCCCGGCGCGGCCAGGCCAGGGACTGCTCCGCGCCGGCGCGCGCGCCCACCCACTCGCAGCGGGAGTCCAGGACGGACGTGGCCCACTTCAGGTGCCGCTCCTTCGCCGCCACGTCAGCGGCGCCCCAGGCGTCGTTGTGGCCGCGCGCCGCGTGGTAGGCGTCCGCCTCCGCGACGTCGCAGTAGGAGTCGGCGAGCGGGCCGCCAGGGGTGGTGTCGAGCGCCATGGGCAGGTCCTCGCGCGCGGGCTACTTCGCCGCCTTGCCGGCCTTAGGCGCCTTCTCCTGTGCGTCGGTGGCGGGCGCCTCGGGGGCCGCCGCGGTGCCGGTGGCCTTCAGCGCCTCCGCCCGCGCCAGCCGGGCCGCCAGCTCCTCGCGCTCACGACGCGAAGCCTCCAGTTCGGCCTGGAGGTCCTCCATCGCCTCGCGGGCGCGCGCCACCTCCTTCGCGCTGGACGTCTCGCCCGCGGAGCCGCCCTTGCGCTGGTGCTCCTCCCACTTCGCCTGGGCAGCCTCGAAGTCCCGCGAGTCGCGCGGGTACGCCGAGTGGTACGTCGCCAGGATGTCCAGCGCGGACTGCGCTTCCGCCGGCACCCGCGCCACGCCGCCCACGAATTCGAAGCCCGCGAGGACGCACGACGTCCCCGCCCGCGGGCCCACCAGTTCCACTTCCACGAAACGATTCGCAGCCACGAAGTACTCCTAGGGAAGGCGGCCAGCGAGCGCCGGCCGAGAGGTTGAGAGGTGCAGCGCGGGGGCACACTGGCCCGGGAGGACGCGCGCGGCGTCCCCTCCCAGCCCTGTGCCCGCCACTGCTAGTTGGTGATGCCCTTCGCTACAGCGAGCGCGAGGTCGCTGTAGCAGGCCAGCCCGCAGTAGAACTTCACGCGGGTGATGGACTCGTCCTTCGTCTCGGACTCGCCGATGCTCTTCACCTGGATGCCCATGGCCTTCTTGGCGTGCAGGCCGGAGATGCCCACGCGCCGGGTGCCGTCATCCAGGCAGCCCGCGATGATGCTGGTGGACGTCGTGCTGCTGCCCTGCGTCTGATTGATGGGCATCCAGTCGTTGCGGAAGATGGGGACGTTCTCGTACTCCAGCACCTCCTCGCCGCTCGGCAGCTTCAGCGTCTCGACGATACCGGCGCCACCCTGGCCGCGCAGCAGCGCCTTCAACGAGCGGATGGTGCGCGCGTGCATCATCAGGAAGTCCACCTTCCCGTCCTTCGCCTTCACCGCGTCCAGCAGTTCGTCCAGCAAATCGAAGGAGACCGGCGCGCCGTTGGCGCCCGCCGTCAGCGTCTGGCCGGCGCTGACGAGGCCGAGCAGGCCCACGAACTCGTCGTTGGCCCCCGTCCCGTTGATGAGGAGGCTGGAGTACTTCCGGCCCACCGCCTTCGCCTTGCCGGCCACCTGCACGGCGAGCTGGTCCGTCGTGTCCGAGTGCGTGGCCTCGATGAAGTTGTCCACCTCGGCGTCGCCGACGATGCGCTTCAGGGGGCTCGTCACCTGGGTGAAGGTGGTGGCCGCCTTCGCGGAGATGGTGCCGCCGACGCCGAGCATCTGCACGTCGCCCAGGACGTTCTCCCGGTTGTAGACGGCTGCGGGGCCCTCGACGGGCTCGAAGGGGAGGACTTCGAAGAAGCGGTCCACCGTGACGATGTTCTCGATGATGCCGGAGACCAGGTCGTTGTTCGACAGCTTGGCCGCCTCGGAAAGGATGACGGAAGGCATGGAAAGGCTTTCTTCCTCGTGTGAGAGGGAAAAGAAGACGGGTGGGCGGACGCGCTACGGCGAGGGCTGGGGAAAGCCCTGTGGACGCGTCTGGTTTGGAAAGAGAGTGGCTGCGTCCGGGCATCCCGCCCGGTTTGCTTCAGGCCGCATCCCGCACACCTGAAACGGTTACTTCAACTCCGCCAACCCCTTCGCGATCCGCTGCGTCGAGGTGAGCTTCTCACCGCCGGGCATCCCGCCCGTTTTGCCCCCCGGCGGCGTCCCGCTGCCGGAGGAGCCCGAACCGTCGAAGGCCCGGGCGAAGTCGGCATTCTTCTTGAGCTCCGCGACGAAGTCCTTCGGCGTCACGTAGCCACCCGTCTTGTGCTCGCGAGGCTCACCCTTCGCGTCCACGATGACAGGCAGAAAATCGCCGTCTTCCTCAATCACTTTCACATAACGCTCGACGTAAGGCAACAGCAACGCCGTGCTTCCCTTCGCGTCGGCGATGGCGGCGAGCGACTCCGCGCGCGCGACGCGCTGGTGGTACGTGGTGCGCATGCGCTCGATGGTGGAGTCCTTCTCGGTGAGCAACTTCGCGTGCCCGGACTCCAGCTCCGCACGCTGCTTCTCCCACGCGGCCGCGCCCTCCTTCCCCTTCTGCGCCTCGGCGAGCTGCGCGCGCAGCTCGCCCATCTGCTTCTCCACCTCGTCCGGCGTCTTCCCCAGCTTCTGGTAGCCAGCCACCTGGGCCCGCAGTTCCTTCACCGCGTCGCGCTCCTTCTTCAGCGCGGTGCTGAGGCTGGTGGTGTCCGTGCGCTTCACCAGGTCCGCGTCGAGGGTGTACTTCGCGCCCTCCCCCTCCCCCTTCGCGTACAGCCCGCGGAACTTCTCCGGTACGATGTCCAGCGTCTCCAACTCGTGCTGCCACTCGAAATCCACGTGTCTGCCTTTCTCGGCCCACCGGGCCGACTACAGCTGTGCCTTCTTGAAAGCGGCGGCCTCGGCGGTGCGCAGCTCATCCAGGGTGAGCGTCTTGCCGCTGGCGTCCGTGAAACTGCCGAGGCTGAGCCCCCCATCGCGGAAGAGGCGGCCGCGCGCGGGGCCCAGCACCTCGTCCTGGAAGTTGCTGGACTGACGGCGCAGCCAGTCCTCGTAGGACAGGGACTTGGGCGCGGAGCCGATGTTCTCCCGGGCCCAGCGCTCGCGGATCCGCCGCACGGACGCGCCGCGCTCCTTCTCCGTCATGTCGTTCCAGGCCTCGCCAGCCTTCGCCTTCGCCTCGGCTCGGAAGTCGATTTCCCGGCTGCGCCTGTCGCGGGTGTCCCGGACGGTGGGCCTGTCGCCCACGAGGCGCACGCCGTCGATGACGGGGATGGTGGTGCTGCGGCAGCGCCAGTGGGCAGGCGGGCGCGGGCCTCCGCGCACCGGGAAGGTGTGGCCGTCACGGGAGGCGCACAGCAGCGTGGTGCGCCCGTCCAGCGTGGACACCCAGCGCACCTCGCGCACCAGGTCCTCGTTGGCCCGGTACACCTCCTCGCGGGCCTGGGTGGCCACGTGGTTGAGGGCAGTGCGCGCCACGGCCTCCGCGCCGCGGCGGCTGTCCTCCAGTGCCCCGTCCCCGCTGACGAGGTCCCGGACGATTTGCTGCGTCGTCCGCCCCTCCACCACACCTGCCTGGATGGTGCGCTCAATGCGCGCCAGGTCCGCCGGCTCCATGCCGGCCACCCACGTCTCGAAGAGCGCGCCGTTGAACGGGCGCGAGAAGACGGCCGCCTCCAGCACCTCCGCCGTGGGCGCGGCGATGGAGACGTCCACGATGAGCGTCTCCTCCAGCAGGGCTACCTGCCACCGCGCCTCGTACGCCGCGAAGGAGGCGGACTCCTCCGTCAGCGTGCTGGCGATGGCGGCGTAGGCCCCGGCCCGGAGGATGCGCACCTCGGACAGCAGCGCCGCAATGCGCTCCGTCGTCTCGTGTCCGGCGTCGTACCCGCCCGCGTCCTCGATGGCCTGGAGGCGCGCGGCGAGCTGCTCCGTGAGGCGCTCCTCCGTGTCGTTGAGGAGGGCGACCACGCGCCGGGCGACGCCCGCCTTGTAGCGCTCCAACTGGACGGCATGCGCGACGGAGCGCTCCAGCAGCTCCTCGTTGGCGGTGGGGTCGGCGGTGCTCACCGCTCACCTCCGGCGCCCTGCCCCGGCGGCGCCTGGGCACCGGCCGCCGGCGCCGTGCGGAGGCTGCTAAGCGCGGGGCCCTCGCTCGCCAGGCGCTCCCCGTCCGTCTCCACGTTGAAGTCGGCCATGAGGACACCGCGGCGCTTCAGCTCCGACAGGAAGGCCTCGCGGGAAATCTCCCGGGCAGCGCGCGCCTTGAAGAGGACGTCCAGTCCCTGGGCGTCACCCTCGGAGATACCGAAGTCGGTGTTCACCTCCACCTTCAGGCTCGCGTCGTCCACCTCCAAGGCCAACCACCGGGCCGCGAAGTAGAAGGCCAACTCCAGCGCGTCCCCGAAGGACTCCGCCATGGCCTGCAGCTCGGAGTGGGCCTGGGCGGTGTTGATGGACTTCTCAGTGGCCGTGGTGGAGCCCGACTTCCGGACGAGGAGCTCCACGCCCAACATGGCCATCTCGTCCTTCAAGTCCTCCAGGTCCTGCCGCCCGGCAGCGATGGCCGCGCCGGTGTGCTCCACGTAATAGAACTTCCCCTGCGGGCTGCTGGTGGTGAGGAGCGCATGCGGCCCCACTGGCACCTTCCCCGCGCCCTTGCCGCCCTCCCCGCCCCCGTCCGGCTCCAGCCCCGAGGCCGCCAGCATGGGGAAGCGCGCCACGGTGAGGACGTTCCGCTGATCGCTCGCGGACTGCCAGTGCTCCACGTTCTTGTCCGCCAGGTCCATGAGAGGCGGCTTCGCGGCACACAGCGCGGTGCGCTCCCCGGCGTACCAAGTAACGAGGGGCACGAAGCCCAGCGTGTTGGGGCCGCTTGCCGCCACCTCCCACTCGCTGGTGCCACTGCGCTCGTAGATGGCCCAGTTGTCGCGCTCGAGGACGCGCACCCGCTCCACCTGCACCTCTTCGAAGCCGTCCCGGCGCGTCTCACTCTCGCGGATGCGCACGTGGGTGAGTACCTCCACCCCATTCACCGTCTCGGCGTATGCGGCGATGAGGGACTCGGCGGAGACGTGGACGAAGTACGGGCGGAGGCCGGCGCGCTGCTCGTCTTCCAGCGTCTTCACCGTCTCCGGGTCCACCGCCGGGAAGTCCACGAGGATGTGGGCGAGTCCCTTGCCGAGGCCGTCCCGGAAGACGCCGCGGGCCCAGGCGGTGATGTCGCTCCCCTGCCTGTCCACGTCATCCACCAGGACGCGCAGCGGCTCCGGGGCGGCCTCGCCCAGGCGCACGGGCTTCGAGAAGGGCTTCGCGGCCAGGTTGCGCACCGTCTTGCCGAAGACGTTGAGGAGGACGGCGCGCTGGAGGCGCTCCTTGTACGCCGCGTCCTCCTCCGCGTGGTACTGCGGCAGGTACGTGCGCCCGGCGGCGCGCATGGTGCTGGTGCCGCCCAGGAGGGCCAGGACGAGTGCCCACGCGGGCTGCATGGCCCGGTAGGCACTGCTGGGGGTGCTGACGTCGGCGGCGCTCATTCGGCGGGCTCCATGCGGCGGATGGCCGCCTCGCCGCGCACTGCGGTGAAGAGCCCTACCTGCAGGCGCTCACGCATGCTGGGATTGCCGGCCACCACCATCTCCAACACCCAGCCGCGCTTGTCGCTCAGCGCGGACCGCGCGGCCTCCTCGTCCGTGCCGGAGAGAATCGGACTCCCTCCAGGATGGGTGTGCCAGTCGCCGATCCAGTGCAGGCGCGGACGCACCCGGGCCAGGAGGCGATTGTCCCGGCCCCGGTCCGCCTCGAAGCCGAAGCGGTTGCGCACGGCCTTCCGCCCGGGTCCGGTGACGGCGAGCACGCAGGCTTCGCCGTCCACTACGGCGCCCAGTAGCAGGCCGCCTGTCTCCAGCGGGGCGCGCACCCGCGCCAGGCGCAGGGCCTTGGCCAGGACGCCGGGCGCCAGGCGCACGCGGTAGCCGTCGGAGACGTACGCCGTGCTCACTCGACCACCTCCCAGTCGGTGGCGAGGAGGTAGTCCTGAGTCACCATGCCAAGAGTGGCACCACCCGCCATGAGGATCTGCTCCCCGTCGCTGGTGTCGAGGTAGATGAAGCGCGGGAGAATCATGGACGGCTTCCGCACCTTCTTCCCCGCGCGCATCTGCGCCAACGCCCACCCGAAGTTGTGGATGGGCTCGGTGGGCGTCTCGGACGCGGGCTTCGACTTCATCGCCCGGACATCCCGGGCCCAGTCCTTGAGGGCCTCGCCCCGGGCCGTGTACTTCGCGCGGTTCTCCTCGAAGCCCGTCGTCTTCGAACACCAATCCTGGGTGGCTGCGTGCTGCTCAGTCTCCACCGCCACTTCCTCCAGCACGGCGTCACGCTCGCGCACCAGGAGCTGCCGGATGCGCTCCACGAGCGGCACGTCGGCCGTGTCGTCGCTGGTCCGGGAGGGCACGCCCTGCTCGGACACGGAGCGGAGGCGCTGGTGGACGCTCTTCACGGCCGCGCCCTCCAGTGCCGACTGTGACTTCAGGGCGCGGATGTCTCGTGCGGCCTTGTGGCGCTCCGGGTCTGTGGTGCCGTGGATTCCGCACAGCGCCGCAAGCGCCGCCTCCTCCAGCGCTGCGTCGCGCTCACGCGCAAGCAACTGCCGCACGCGCTCGACGAGCGGCACGTCCGCGCCGTTGGCATCCGTCGAGGGCACGCCCATCTCGCCCAGGTAGCGGTACGCGGCCTCCCACTCGTCGGCGGTGCTGCCCGGGGAGTTGCGCAGCCGGCGCTCCACCTCGGCCAGCACCGCCTCCAGCGCCAGGGGCCGGGTCTCCCGCTCCGCGCCAGGGTTGGCGGCATCTCCCGGGTAGAGGACAGACGACAGGTGTCCAGCGACTTCGGCACGAGTGCTGTCGCGGACCTGCTGCTCAACAGCATCACGGTCCTCGCTCAACACGTAGCGTCCTGCGTTCTCGCGAAGGCGCGCCACCTCGGCCATCAACTCCTGGAGACTCAGGTCCGGCTTGGATGATCCGGGGTAGAGGATGTCCGTCAGCTGCTGGGCCAGGGCGCCGACTTCGGCCCTCAGCTTCCTGGCATCGGCCACGCGTGTCGCCACCTCGCCAATGAGGCCATCCGGCGTTGAGTGCCAGGGGCTCCTCCCCGGAAAGAGAATGGCCTCGAAGCGGGCGGCAACGGCCGCGTGCACTCGGCGTTCCTCCGCGCTCGAGACGGGCGGGCCCTTCTTCTGCTGGGCAAAGCCCTCGGCTAGCGCATCCTTGATGCTCTGGACCCGCTCCTCGCTCTTGCGGGCCTGAATGGCGTCCGGCCACAACGGTTCCGTGGCGGTCGAGCAGAATCGGCGGATGACGCCCAGCGCCTGGTGGCGCGTCCCCGCGGGGTGCCCCGTCAGTGCGGCGTCCACAGCCCGCACGACGCTCTCCACCAGCGCGTCGTGCCCCGACTGCGCCGGGGCCGAGACGTACTCTGCACATTTCGTAGTCACGTGCGGCTCCATCCGCGCACCAGCGCGGCATTCAACGGGTTCTTCAGCGGGCGGGCGGCAGGCCATCACCGGTAGCTCCTCACCTGGAAAGTGGCCGTGCCCTCGCCGAGCATCAGCTCCGTGAGGGCCCACACCGCCGCGTCCATGCGGTTGGGGCTCCACTTCGACTCCCCGGGCACCCACGTCATCTGCTCGTCCTCCAAGGCAGCGAGGCGCCCCACGTGGTGCACCATCCCGCGCTCATAGAGGGCCGCCACCGGCTCCGCGCGCTTCGCCTTGCCGCGCGAGGCCGTCACCACCTTCACGGCGACGTGCTTCTTCGTCTCGCGGGCCTTCGCGCGGAGGTTCGTCTCCACCATGTCGCCGCCGAAGTTCTTCTCGCCGACGATGGCGTCCGCGCTCTCCTTCTCGTAGACGGCCAACGCCTTCGCCGCCCAGGCCTCGGCGGAGTACTTCCCGCTGGCGTCCAGCCAGACGTAGGCGTGGCCGTTGCTGGCCTTGCCCGCGCAGACGATGCCCACCTCGTCGTTGGCGGGTCCGTCGCCGCCGGCAGGGTCGACCGCCACCACCACGCGCACCATGGGCAGCGGGTTGCCCTCGGCGTCCTTCGGCTTCTCCGGGACATGGGCGCGCTCCAGCGTCTCCTGAGTCCACAGCGCGCCCAGCGCAGCGGCCTTGAAGGCCTCCTCCACCGTCGCCGGGTACTCGCGGCGGAAGTCGTGGATGCCCTTCTCGTAGACGGAAATCTTCGCCCGGCGCCAGGCGAGCTGCGCGTCGTCCAGCTCGAAGCCGTGCGCCTCGCGGCAGAGGGCGGCATACCGCTCCTCTTCGCTGGTGCGCTCGAAGCCCGGCGGCACCTCGCGCCGGTACTCCTCCTGCCAGAACCACGGCACGAAGATGAGCTCGAAGTCGTTCTCCCCCTTCTGCGCTGCCATGCACAGGTGGTGGAAGAGGCCCTGGGGCCCGTCGCTGGTGCTTTCCAGGATGACTTCGGTGCCTGGCGCCGTCGGCACGCCCTCCATGACGCCGCGCATATGCGTTGCGGCGTTCGGCCAGAAGGCCACCTCGCTGCCGTGGAAGTACTGGATGGTGGAGGAGCGGCCCGTCCCCTTCGCGCCCGCGGTGCCCACCTTGTAGCCGGAGGACAGCTTGTCGAAGAGGAGCTCCTTCGCGTTGGAGGCGCTCGTCGAGGGCTTCACCAGGGTCGGAACGTGGTCGTGGTACCGCTTCGCCATGTCGAAGAGATTCACCGTCGCCGCGTCCTCGTGCGTGAGGATGTAGGCGCGCACGCCCTTCAGGTGGCTCACCTTCCAGTAGAAGCGGGCCTCCACGTACGTACTGCACCCCTGCTGCCGCCCCTTCAGGACGATGGCGCGCACGTAGCCCCGGCGCTTCAGCTGCGCCTCCAGACGCTCGTGGATGTACAGCTGCGCGCGGTTCAGCTTCAGCGACGGCAGCTCGCCGCCCGTCACCTCCTTCGGGCGGATGCGCAAGCACCGCGAGGCGTAGTGCGGGAAGTCGTCCTTCAGCCGCTGGCGAATGGCCTTCTCTCGGGCGGAGAGGGGCGCCGGGGCCGCGCCCTGGTGGGACGGCTCGGCCGCGTGGCGGCGGGCACGGGCGCTCATTCCAGCTCCCCCAGCGCGTCCTCGTGGCTGAACTGGACGGTGGTCTCCACCTTGTCGACGAAGAGGCGCAGGTGCTTGCCCAGCAGTTCCAGCGACTTCGGCTTGTCCCAGAGCTTCACCTTGGCCACGGTGCCGATGGCCTCGCCGTCCACGGTGAGCTGCTCCACCTCGATGGAGGAGATGGCCCGACGCAGGTGGGCCGGCATCTCCTTCAGCGGCAGCAGGGCGCCCGTCTCGCTGAAGGCGTCGCCGATGTCCGTCCGGGCGATGAGGAGCAGCTCGCGCAGGACGTCGTCCGCCTTCACCTCGACGCGATCAGCACGAGCCTTCTGGGCCGCGGCCACGGCTTCCAACACCTTGACATTCCTCAACATCCGGCTGCCCTGCGACTCGGCGGTGCGCTCCGAGTAGCCGGCGGCCCGAGCGGCCCGGGTGGCGTTGAGGTCGAGGAGGTACTCCTGGACGAAGCGCTCCTGCTTCGCCGTCAGCGCCTGCGCGCGCGACTCATCCGCCGGGGCCTTCCGGCTGCGGCGCGTGCTGGGCTTGCGAGGGGGCGTGCTTCCCACGCCGCCGAGTCTCCGGTGTCGCGTGGACAACGTCCGGCGCGGGCGCGGGACGCCGCCCCTTCTTCGTGGGCACCGGCGACTTTCCCGCCGGACCATCCCCTGGAGAAGCCGTGTCCGACTATCCGCGCTACTGCCCCGCCTGCCGCACCCACAACCGCCCCTCTGCGCGCCACTGGTGCGCAGGCCTGGAGGAGCTACGCCAACGCATCGAGCGTCTCGAGTCCTGCAAGCACACCCGCGCAATGCCCAACCCAGGTCGTAAGGACTGGAGGTGCCCCGACTGCGACTACGGCGGCCCGCGTCCCAAGGGGGCCAGCGAACGCGGCTGACGACCTCAGCCCTGGCTGTCCGCGTCGTCGCCCCAGAGCGCGAGCTGGCCCTCTGGCTCCGTCCTCTTCCGCGGTGCGCGGGGGGCCGCCTCTACCTGGGCTGCCGGTGGCGGCTCCTTCTGTGCGTAGGCCTGGGCCGCCTTCCGGAGCCGGTCCTGGGCGCGGGAGAAGTCCTCCTCGTCCCCGTCGTCCGCCTCCGCGTAGGCCAGCGCCGCGGCCGTCAGCCGCTCCCAGGGCGTGGCGTAGGGCTCGCGCAGCGGCTCCGACATGGACTGCCCGCGCCGCTGCCGCATGAGGTGCCCGTAGCAGCGCCGGTGCCGCGGCGCCCGGGGCCGGGTGCAGTCGCCTTCGGAGCACTGGTCTGGAGAGCGGCAGGAGGCCATGGACGCTCCTACTGTGCCTCACGCCCGGGCGGCGCGCACGAGATGCGCCACGTCCGGGCGTGAGCGAGCGCCGCAGGAGGGCGTGGACGCGACTGGTCCCCTTTCACTCCCCACGCTCCACGCCTAAGACGACTCCGACAAGGAGTCGAAATGGGCTGGAACGAATTAGCAGCACTCGGGAACATTCTCGGGGGTATTGGGGGACTGGCAGCAGTCGCGCTCGCGGCGTGGGCGGCCTCAAGCACCATCCCAAATACCATCCGGGGATTCCGGGAAACGAAGCGCGAGGAGAAGCGAGCGGACATCGCACAGCAAGTCTGGGTCGCTGCTTTCCACGTTGTCCGAGGAATCGAGGCCGTACGTCACCCCTTCACAATGGGCGACGGCCCGGGGGAGTCTGATCCCCTTGAGCCCAGCAACCGCGACGCAGCCGAGGACTTCCTCAGCGCGACGCGCGAGCCTATGGAGAACCTTCGCACGGCAATGAACGAATTGGTGAAGGCCTGGCCACTCGCAGTCATTCACCTTCCGGTTGGCGTGGTAGAGGCACTTGGAGACCTGTGGGACGTCAATGCCGACTTTCACAGTCGGTACTCTCGATATCTCCGCAGCCTCAAGCGCCGCAGCAGTCATACGATCCAAGCTTCTGCGACGTGGGAACCTGGCACGAGCCTCGCCTTCCACGACATGGAGCTCACCAGCAACCTCGAGAGCATCGAGCGACGGCTACAGGCTCAACTCATGCCGATCGCCCGACACCTTCCACTGTAACAAGTACCGACATCACGCCCCCTCCGGGGCCTTGTCCTCCCCAGGCGCACGTCCCCGCGCCTCATCGTCATCGCCTCTGCGGGCTTCTCGATGATGCGGGCGGAGTACACGTCCGCGCGCCACATAGCCTCCCAGTACGTCGGCGCCCGGCGCTGCACCACCGGCACCACGGCCGTGCGCGAGTCGTGCCCGGCGACGCCCAGTCCAGTGGCCAGGTTCTGCGTGGCGTCCGCCCGGGCGACGGCGGCGCGGCTGGAGAATGGGGCGCTGGAGGGGCGAGGCTTACCCATGCCTCGCGGCTAGCGACGCTCCTCCCGTCTTGTCACCTGCATCCCGGAGGGGCAATGGTACGCCACGGCTACGCAATTTCTTGCAAGCCACTGCGAAAGACCATGGACGCAACAAACCCTCAACCGGGAACTGAAGGCACGGCCCTCACTTCAACAGCCACGCCTTCGCTGACACCAGCCGCCCACGAGCAGAAGCAATCGGAGGCAAAGGCCGCCAACAACGACGTCAGCATGGCTGACGTGATCCACCTCATCACCACGGTAGCCCAGGCAGTCATGCCGCTCGCGACGACAGCGATTGAGGCAAGGGCAAAGTTCATGGCGGCGCAGCCGGACCTCAACACGCTCCAGGAAAAGAACGCCCACGAGCGAGCACTCGACAACCAGAGACGCTCCTGGGAGTTCTATGCCACCCGCGACAAGATGGTTGGGCGGCTGATGCTCACCTGGACCATTGCTCTGGTGTTCCTCATCGCTGGTGGAGTCTTCGCCATTCAGCAGAAGGTCATCGATCAGCAATCGGCCCTTACTCTCGGGCTCTTCGTCGCAGGATCCATGGGGTGGGCAGGCTCGAAAGTCACCGGCCGCGCCCCGCCTCCGCCTGGTTCTGGCGGTCCCTGACGTCACCCCAGCCCCACGAGACTCGCGAGCGAGTAACTGTAGAGGGCTTCGGAGGTGCCGGACTGCCAACGCAGGAGGATTTGCAACTGCTGGTCCACCGCGTCCATGCCCTCGCCCTTCGGGGCGGAGGCGTGGGCGGCGATGTACCTGTCTCGCCAGGGGGCGTGAAGCGGCAGGAAGACGGTGCCCCCCCTCCACGTGCCACGCGGTGGCGGCGGCGCGGGCCTCCTGGTTGACGGCGACGGGCACCAGACCGGCACCTTGGGCGCCAACAAGTTGGGATTCTTCTCTCGGATGGCGAGGGCGCGCGTCCGCTTCACCTCGCGCTGCTCCTTCGTCAGGCACGGCATGGAGTCCTCCCCTGGCCGCGCGAAATGTCCCCGGCGGCGGGTATGGGTAGTGTCCCCAGCGGTGCTTTCCCTGGCGCTCCTGGAACTCGCGGGCCCGGCCGTTGGCGCGGCCGGCCCGCTTCTCGTTCTAACAGGCGCAATCCGGCCCCTTGCGACACGTCTTGCGGCGGGCGTCCAATGCCCTCCTACGGCTTGGGCGTAGGGGTGCCCTGCTTACGGCAGGCGCGACAATGGGACTGGGGGCGCACGGTGCCGTTGCGGCGCCGAGCCGTGCCGAAGTCAGGCTGCACCCGGCCAGTCTTGCCGCACCTGGGGCACGTCGCCTTGACCTTGGTCCAGTCAACCACCTCGCCTACGGCGGGGCGTACCCTCTGCATGACACTGCGAGGGCGGGAGCCTCGCGCCCCAACGGTGGCACGGGAGCCCAGCGCCATGTCCAGGGTCAGAGTGAGGAGCTCGAGGTACGACAGCTGTCCAAGGCGGGCCAGCAGCTCAGCCTTGAGCTGATCCTCGGAGAGTTCCGATCCCGACCCAGCCCCACCTTCCCCGCTGCGGCGTCTGTTCATTCCGGGATCTCCGCTCCCATGGACATTCTCCCCAGAGCGTCTATCACCCTGGGTGGTTCACTGTCGAAACTGGCGTCCGTGCCACCCGGAGCCCCGCTCTATCCCGGAGGGCCGTTCGCTAGCCACCGCCCGCGCGGCAGCTTCACTCCGGCGCAGGCAGCAAGCTTTTTCAGTCCTGCGTAGGTGAGCCTGGGGAAGCGCTCCAGGACGGCGCTGTGGTGCCCCCCCTCGCTGAGGAGATCCAGTGCCTGGGCCCGCTGCCGGCGCCGGATCTGCGCGGGCGGCAGTTCCTCTGTCCGGCCCGGACCGAGTTCCCGCGGATCCGACTCCGCATCCTCTGGCATCGGTGGTTTACGGCAGCAGGCCATGCCCTCTCACCGTGCCAAGCTCGTACCCAACGCACAGAAGCATCGCCTTCTCCGGCTGGCGGCTTTTGCTATGACTCGGCCCCTCTATCCCTCTGGGGACAACAACTGTCAGGAACAACAATGACGCCTAAGTGCCCGAAGTGCGCCCGCGAAATCCACAGCCTCTCGATCTCTTATACGGGTCCGAATCTGGCCATGATTTCGTGCCCTCATTGCTATGTGCTGATCACGGTGGTCCCCAGGTCAGCAGTCGGTCAGTAAATCCTTTCGCATGCACCCCGTCCCCCTGAACCTCCGGCACGGACGGACTCCCACGGCACCCAGGCCCACCAGTGCCCAGGGACGAAGACGCAGGCCCAGCGACTGCCGTCCTCACCCTGGCGGTAACCGCGCGGCAGATCCACGCCGGACGGACACTCTGGCACCGGGCACAGCAGGTGGACATGCTCGGCGGCGCGGAGAGCAGGAGCAGGACCTCACAGCCCCAACTCCCTCCGCCAGCCGGGCACGAATAGGTCCATCTCGTAGATGCTGAACCCACCACGCGACGCGAGCACATCCAACGACTGGCTGGTGCCGAAGCGCCGGGAGTACTCGGCGTAGGCTCGCTCGGCCAGGCTCCACGGGATGGTCCTGGGCCCCCGATTGTCGAGGTCCTTCTGAGTCACGAGGAAGGGGAAACGGCGCTCGCTCATGGCGCGCCTGCCTTCGGGTTGCGCGCTTCGCGGCGGCGCCTCTCCCAGAGGTCGAAGAGGGCCGACACCATGTCCCTCCACAGCCCGAGACGCTTGAGGCTCCACTCGATGGCCAGCGAGGCGATGGCCATGCACAGTGCGACCGTCATGCAGACGCCCGCCGCGACAACCAGCCAAGCCACGCCGCTTAGCAACGGTGCGGGCAGCATCACGAGCCCTTCCGCCGCTTCGCCCGACGAGGCACGCGCCGCGCCTTCGGGGATGGCTCCGGCGGCGCGGAACGTTCTGATACCCACGAGGCAAGGGCATGCCCTGCCGCACTGCCAAGCGCCGCCAGGACGCCCCGAGCGGCCTCCATGGCCAACGTCTTCACCCACGGCTTCATCAAGCCCTCCTGCGCTATGGGTAGCGCGAAGGGCCCACAAGCCAGTGCGTTCATCGGCCACCGGCTGGCCAATCTCTTGGACAGCCGTCTCACCATGCTACGTTTCCCCAATGGGCGAAAATTCTATTGAGCGTTTCAGGGTTTCGGACCTCTACCGGAACTCGCTAAGAGCACTGCAACTCCAAGCGGCCAATCTTGGCGAGTTGATTTCCGAGGACGAATTCTCCGCATACATCGCGGGGAATGGTCCGGAGGCATCCGTCCCTGCCGATGACGGCGGGAAAGTGCACAACCCCCTACGCCCCAAGAGCTACCATCTCGCGCGCGTGAAATACTTCTGCAACCAGTACAAGGCTGGCACGCCTGTCGAACCGATTGATGTCACATACTGGCCCTCGCTGGGGTGGATTGTCAGCGACGGAAATCACCGCCTGCTCGGCGCGCACTTCGCCAAGCTGGCGGTGATTGATGCCATCGTTTCGCCAGAGGCATTGCATCGACTTCGTGCGGACGCTGAAAACACTGGCTATTGATCCTCCCGCACCCGGCGGAGGCGACTGCGCATCATATGGAGCGTGTTGCGACGAACGCCGGTCTCCGCATGTACGGCGTCCACGGTGGCGCCGCGGCGTAGCAATGCGCGGGCGAGTGCAGCCAGACGCCGAGCCTCCCGAGCGTCCTCGCACCCGCGCCCGCGCAGGGGCACGCCGTCTTCCGCCTTCCTGCGCTTTCGGGGCGCGGGCGCCTCCAGCGGCAGCAGGAGCTGCTCCGGCTCGCGGCAGGCCATGGCTACCCGCCCTCCGTCTTCGCACCCTGCCGCGGCTCCAGCATCGGCAAGTCCTTGTAGACGTGCCCGTCGCGGATGAGTTCGATGGAACTCTTGCGGCACCCGTAGAGCCGGGCCAGGTGCGCCACGCTGTACCCGGCGGCGAGGGCGGCGCGGATGCGACCCACCTCCTCGCGCAGGTCCCCACGGCGGCACGTCATGGCTTCTTCCCTCCCGGGTAGCTGGCCGACGTGGCGAGGGCCGCGAGCCCGCGCAGCGGACGGGACGGGGCCTTCTTCGCGGCGTTGGGCTTCCGCTCCCTGGGCGCGCGGGGAACGGCAGCCGCAGGCGGCACCGGAGGCGGAGGCAGGGCCAGCGCGTCCTGGGCGCGGACTGCCGCAGCGAGTGGATCATCTCCCCAGGAGAGCTCCACCAGGACGGACGGTGCCCCCAGGGCCTGGGCGTACACCCAGCGCACCAGAGGGGAGGCGTCGTCCAGGCGCAGCTGCCGCGCCACTTCGTCGCGGATGCTCTTCATCGCGATGGGGAGGTTGTCCCCACTGTCGAGCGTCCTCGGGGACACGCGCGTCAGGCGCACCACCAGGAGCGCGGGGCCGCTCCAGCCCGGCCACAGCAGGTGAGTGGCGTCGCGCTGCCCCTTCGCGCGCTTGTGGCGCTGCATGTGGTGCTCGCGCCGGTTGGATGTGTTGACCGTCTCCACCGGCACCTCGAACTTGATGCAACTCATGGGCGCACACCTCCCTCGCGAATCCGCTCGTGCAGGCCGCAGGTACAGGCGAGCCGCCCGTGGGTGCGCGGCAGGCGGCACCCGCGCTGGTGGGCGCCGTACCTGTCCAGAGCCTCAGCGAGGCGGCGGACGCGCTCGGAGAGCTCCTCTACCCGCGCCCTCTCGTGGGCCAGCGCCTTGTCCAGGTCGGGGTGCTTCCGGCAGGACGTCACGACGTCACCTCGCGGATGAGGTGCCCGGCCTTGTCCAGGATGAGCGCCCGCCCTGGCCACCCCTCGGCGCGGCACAGGCTCACCATGTGCTTCGTCCCGCGCCCCAGCCCCGGGTCCGTGTGCGCGGCGACCCAGCCCACGCGCTGGCCCTGGGCCGAGAGTGCGCGCAGGGCGTCCCGCATCACCTCGTTGCGCTGCGGGCCCGCGCGGCTGCCGTCCCGCTTCCAGTCCGCGGGGAAGCGCTCCACGTCCTCCACTCGGAACCAGGGCCACTCCAGGCAGGCGGCCACCTCCCATAGCCGATCCGCGCCGAAGGCCTCGGGCTCGTCCGTCTTCCGCGCGTCCCCGGCACCGTGGATGAGCCGCGTCCCGGGGTGCGCGGCGAAGCGCCGCATGTGCGCGCGCAGCGCAGGCAAGTGGTTCAGTGTCAGCCCACTGCTTCCGCATGCCAGGAGAATCACCGCATCACCTCCAGGGTGACTCGAATACGCCACAGCCCCGACGCGCCCTGCTTGCGAGCCATGAGCGGCGCGAGCACCAGCGCTTTCCACGCGTCGGACGACAGCCAACCGCCTGCGTCCCCGGCGTTGACGTCGTAGACGTGAAGGCACGCGCCCGCGCGATTCTGGCCCACCCAGTGCGTGTGGCGGTACTGGGCGCGCTCCGGCGCGGTGTCCCAGGTGCCGCGGAACTGGACGAACGCCAGGCCCAGCAGGTCGCCCGTCGGGAAACCCTGGTGCACCTGGAAGCGCCGTGAATGCGCCGTCAGCGCAGCCTGCATCACCGTGGGCGTCGTCCACGGTTTCGGGAAGTACGTCCGCAGCCCCATGACGGGAACGCCAAGCACCGCCGCGAGCGCGCCCGGGCCGCAGTTGGCGCCCCACGAGGCGTGCGCGGCGAGGAGATCCGGCGGGGTGAAGAGAGACGGGCAGCTCATGGACTCGCCTCCAGGGCGGCAGGGATTGCTCCACGCGCCCGGGACGCTACCCAGCCCGAGACGCTGTCCGTCGTGAGACGCGGCACGTCCGCCTCCAGCCGCGCCGCGCAGGCCCGGCACAGCGGGTGCCCCCACACCACCAGGGAGGACGCCATCCCGCACCCGGTGGCACAGGGGGCACTCGGCTCCTCTCCGCGGCCGACGCTCAGCTGCGCGCGGCGACGGGCCTCCGCCGGGGACAGCTGCGCGCCGCCCGCCTCGGCCCCGCCCTGCCCCGGGACGTGCCGGCGCCACACCTCGGCGCCGATGAAGGCCCGGGCGGCGCACACCGGCTGGCGAGACTGCCCCCAGGTGTCCTCCAGCCACGCGAGCCAGGCCGAGCGCAGGCGCCCCTCGTCGCCTCCGACGGCAGCCAGCGCGTCCGCGTACCACGTGGCCCAGCCCGGCGGGGGCGCTTCGGGGATGGCGCGGCTGAAGCGCCGGCAGCGCTCCTCCTGAGTCCACGCGAAGAACACCTTGTCCGGGCTCGGCGCGTCGTCCTCCATCCACTTCGGCGGTGCCTTGCGGACGACGGGGGCCACCGGGACAGGGGCTGCCGGGGACGTGTCCCCTCCGGCTCGGGACAGGGGGACAGGGGACATGTCCCCGGGGACAAGGGGACAGGGGACAGGGGACACGTCGCGCGCGCTTTCAGCAGCAGCTCGCTTCTTCTCTCTCTGCTTCTGCTTCTTCAACCTCTCGTACTCTCTCCGCTTTTCGTCTTTCGACGCTGTTGCTGCTGTTTCCCCCCTACCCCCCTTCATGTCCCCTGTTGTCCCCGGGGACATGTCCCCCCTGTCCCCGGGGACAGGGGGGACAACCATGGGGATAGCGGGACGGGACACGCTGGGGACGGGCGCGGGGACAGCGAGGGACGGGGCCAGCAACGCGATGGCGCGCGCGAGCCCTTCGGCGCGGCCCTCGCTGCGTGCCAGGTCCTCGCGCAGCTGCGCCACCTGGGCGCGCAGGGCGTCCAGCTCGTCGTGCAGCGCCTCCGGATCGAAAGTGTGTGCGCAGCACGCGCCCGCGGGCTCGCGGCGGTAGGTGGGCGCCTCGGGCGCTTCCTGGGCGGTCGCGGCCTCCTCCGGCCAACGCGCCTCGGGCGGCAGCTCGCCGGGAATCAACTGGTCCGCCTCCTCTTCGCTGACGAGCTGGCCGGACAGCAGGCGCACCATGCCCGGGGGCACCGGCTCGCCCTCGGCGATTTCCGGGGGCGGCGGCGGGACGGGCCGACGACGCGGGCGAGCGGGAGGCGTGGGGCAGATGCTCATGGTGTCGTGTCCAGGGTGAGCGGAGGGCAGCAGGCGGGAGGGACAGGCCGGTCCATGCAGTCGGCCAGCGCCGCGATGCCGTGCCGGCAGGTGGGCCAGGGGCCCGGGTGGGAAGCGCGCACGGCCTCCGAGGCCACGCGCGGCGCGTGAGGCGACGGCCTGCCGTCGTCGGTGATGGCGTCGCCCAGGCGGGTGGCGCCGCAGTGCTCGCAGCGCACGGCGGGGAGGCGGCAGCGGCTCAAGGCGATACCCCCGTGGCGCAGGTGTGCGGCGGGCAGCCAGGCGCTGTGCAGCGCCAGGCCCGGCACGTCGGGCACTTCGTCATCGCCCTCCGGCAGGCACACTTCCGGAGGACACGGTCGCGGAGGCTGGCGGGCTCACGGCCTCCGGAGCGCGCGGCAAGGTCCTCGTAGGCGGCCCAGCGCGCCGTGTCCGCATGGACGACGACGCCGAAGGCGAGGCGCACGCGGGCGAGCACCTGCGCGGGCACCTCCCACAGCACGTCCGCGGGGCCGGGGTCGCAGGCCACCGGATTCGGCAGTGCCACCACGTCCTCCAGCCACAGCCCGGCAGGCCCCACGTACCAGCGCGACTGCCGGTCGGCGTCCGGGTAGAGCGACACCGCCGAGATGCGGCCCACCGCCACCATCGCGCAGGTGGGCAGCTCATTCGTCGGCGGTGCGCTGACACCGGGTCCCGGGTCGGAGGCCATCCAGCCCTTGAGCCCCGGCACGTACTCCGCCGCGCACACCGCGACGTAGGCGCCCAGCACGTCCGCTGGCGGCGTCCGGTGCACGTTGAGCACCGGCGCGTTGCGGACCTGAATGCTCCACGCCCACGGCTGCGGCGCGGTGACCCCGAAGATGGGGACGCGCATGGTGGCGTCGCAGCGGCTCATGCCGCCTCCAGGCACACGCAGTCGCCGAGGTCCGTGGGGTCGTCAGGGAGCTGCTCGTTGAAGAGGTCGTTACTGAAGAAGCGTCCCTGGTATTGGGCTTGGTGCAGCAACGCTGCATAGGTAGGCGTGTCCACACGGAAGCTGGCGCCCAGGTCCCGCTCTCGGGCAATCCACCACTCCGCAAGGTCGGGGCGGTCCTCCATGATGCGGAGCCGCTTAGACTGCCCCTTGAGGAAGCACAGGTCGCAGTTGCCCTCCCAGGACCGGAGCTGGAGATCGTGGGGCTGCTTCTTCCACCAAAGGATGACGTCGTCCTTGCGGATGCCGGCATCGAAAAGCGGATAGGCGAGGTCCCAGCGCTCCTTCCCCTCCGTCGCGCGACCGTTCGCGACGCGCCCGGGCTCGTCCGCACGGAGGCCCACCACGTTGGTCCAGTGCTCGTAGCCCTGGGCCAGCATGAACGTCTTCATCACCCGCACCTTCAGCTCTGTGGTGCAGAACCGCATGATGGGGTTCGGAGGGAAGCCCCGTTCCCGGAGAAGTGCAGCGAAGGGCTCACCCTGACGCGAGGCCGTGGCGTACGTCACCTCGGTGAACGACGGCACGTCGCCCTGTCCATGGTGCCGCTCCAGCCAGCGCACTGGTACACCCCAGCGCGTCTGGCACTCGTGGACGAAATCCAGGGTCTCCGGCCGCTCCTTCCCCGTGTTGGCGAAGAGGACGTGCACATCCGGCTGGAGCCCCTCGTCGAGGATCCGCCGGAGCATGTACGCGCTCGTCCGCCCACCGCTGAAGCTGATGACGGCAGGGCCTTCGATGCGAAAGGGACTCGCGGACGTCATGCCGCCCTCCGGTTCTTCAGGAAGGCCTCGGCCAGCTTCCGGACGCGGCCCTCGTCCGTCTCCAGCCGCTCCATGAGGCTGGCCTGCGGATCGCGAATGCCCTCCATCTGGTTGCGCTTGATGCCGAGGACGTCCGCCACCACCGGGTCCGAGCCGGAGTCGGACACCAGGAAGTAGGCCATGACGGGGTCCGTCTGGCCGTCGCGGTGGACGCGGCCGCACGCCTGCTCGTGCACGCCGGGGCTCCAGTCCAGTTCGCCGAACACCACCGTGCGGCAGCAGTGCTGGAGGCCGTCGAGTCCCGCGCCCGCGCGCAGCGACATGATGAGGATGGGCGTCTGCCCGTCCTTGAAGCGCTTCGCCTGCTCCTCCTTCTGCGCGGGGCTCTCCTGGCCGGTGAAGATGGCCGGGGAGTACTCCGCGAGCCGCTCCCGCCAGATGCTGTACACCTCGTGGTGCCAGCCGTAGAGCAGCACGCGCTCGCCGTTCTCCACCAGCATGCGGACGAACTCCGCGACGAAGGGCGCCTTCGCGATGCCGGTGGCCTGCCGTAGCCGCCAGGACAGCTCCCCGGACGCGTGGAGTCGCTCCTCCGGCTTCACCCCACCCTGGGCGAGGATGATGCGGGCAAGCTCCGCGGCCTTGTCCTGCACCTCGTCGAGCACCCGCGTGTCCGACTCGACGGTATGCACGTCGCGCGCGAGGGACGGCAGCTCCCGCCCGACGTCCTGCCGTGTGCGGCGCAGCATGAGTCCCGCGTCGCGCAGGTACGTGCCGAAGGCGCGCGGGTCCTTGAAGTTGAGCTTGTCGTCCACGCCGGTGCACCACTCCCGGCTGAACTCCTCACGCGTGCCCAGGACGCCGGGCTTGATGGCGTCGAGGACGTGAAACATCTCCCCGCCGTAGTTGTAGATGGGGGTGGCGGACAGGCCGATGACGAAGGGCGTGCGCTCCGCCAGGTAGTGGGCGGCCCGGTACTTGTCCGACTCCGGCCCGCGCCGCAGCTCCTGGCACTCGTCGAAGACGATGGAGCGCACGCCCGCGTTGGCCAGCGTGTCCGCCCAGCCGGACAGCTTATGGTAGTTGAGGACGAGGACGTCCGGCCACGGCAGCTTCCTCCCGCCGCGCCCCCGGGTGACGTCCTCCGGCGTCGCGCGCTTCGCCACGTGCACGCGCAGGCGCGGCAGGAAGCGCGCCAGCTCGCGCTGCCACTGCCGGGGCAGGTGCGTCAGCGTCACCACCACGGCCGGCAGCGTGCGCGCGTCCGTGAAGCCCGTCAGCGCGGAGGCCGTCTTCCCCAGGCCGACGTCGTCCGCGAGCAACAGCCGCTGCAGTCGCAGCCACATGTCCGCTGCCTTCCGCTGGTACTCCCGGGGCGGGACATTCATCGCGAAGTCGGGCGCCTGGTACTCGGCCGCCAGCAGCTCCGCCACCTGCGCCTCGCGCCGTGCGTGCTCGCGCGCGCCGTGCCGGAGGAAGTCCTTCGCCTCCTTCCCCACCACCTCCATGGGGTAGCGCTCGAGGAACCACTCCAGCTCGCGCGCCGTCTCCGCAGTGGCCGCCAGGAGGACTTCTCCGACGTCCCCCTTGTTGATGCGGTCGAAGACGCGCTTCAGGCGCAGCGCCACATGGGGCTCCGCCTGCACCACCCACGCAGGCCGCGCACCGCCGCGGCTGCCCAGCTTCCGCGCCTCCAGGCGCACCGTCCCGAACGTCTTCACAGCAGGCCTCCCTTCAACACGGCGACGCGCACGGGCTTGCCCTGCATGAGGGCCGGCAAGCTGTCGTGGCGACTGCGGGTGGTGACGAGCAGGAGGGCGTGAACGTCCTCCCGCTCCGCGTAGCGCAGAAGCTGGCGGGTGACCTCGGACAGGCCCCCGTCCACCTTCACTTCGAGGCCGACGTGGGCCTCCGTCAGCAGGAAGTCGATGCGGCCCGCCTCCCCCAGCCGCACTTCACGCTGGAAGGCAATGCCCGCCTCCGTCAGCACCTGGGCGAGCGCCTCCTGCAGGAGGGCCTCCCCGGCGCAGCGGAAGCGGTGGCGGGTGACAAGGGCGCGAACCTGCTCCAGCGCCGTCATGGCGGGCGTGGGCGTGCTCATGCTGCACCTCGACCTGCGCCGGGGGTGCCTGCGACCCATACCGACGCGAGGCTCGGATTGAGGTCGACAGCACGTCCGTGTGGGTAGGGCTGGAGTACGGTCTCCGGGTGGCCCTTCAAGACCTCACATCGCGGGACGCAGTCCTGGCAGCCATCGCCGAGTTTCGGGAGATCGGCCGAGAAGCCTTCCTCCAGAAGTACGGATACGGAGAAGCCCGGAGCTACTTCCTCTCGTTTGAGGGAGAGCTCTTCGATTCCAAGGCCATCGTCGGTGCGGCCTATGGTTTCCAACACGGAAAGCCGCTGGCAAACACCGCCTTCAGCGGCGGCGACGCCACGGTCCGCGCCAAGCTTCGCTCGCTCGCTTTCAACGTCGTGTCGCTGAAGGACGCCAGCGCTCCCGCGAAGCGTCCCCTGCCAAGCTTGGAGCCAGGTCGCATCTATTCCTGGGACGAGCTCGGGAAGCTCTTCGCCTGCGAGCCGAACTACTTCAGCTCCGTCGGCGGCATGGCCTCGCGCCCCGAGATGCAGGCGCTGCTGCTCATCACCCACATCGGAGGGGCGAAGTCCTTCGACTATGAGGACTACCGGGAGGGCAACGAGCTCATCTACACGGGCCGAGGGAAGACGGGCGACCAGCGCATGGATGGGCAGAACAAGCTGCTCGCCACCAACCGCTATACGAACTTCGTGTTTGAAGGTGCCGCCACGCGTCTCCTGCGCTTCCTGGGCATCGCGCGCAGCACGCAGCACTGGTGGTCGACCGGCACAGACAGCAACGGAACCCAGCGCCGCATCATCCGCTTTCGGCTGACCTTTAGCGAGCGCGCCGGCGTCGGCGCCACCACCGCGGCACCAACTGCTGCCAGTCGGCGGGCGCGTATGGCACCGACGCTCATGGAGCGCCCCTTCGATGAGACGCGGCTCCCAGCGGCACCCGTCCTGGGTGGCGAACGGCGGTCGCCCGAGGAAACGCTCGCGCTGCAGGAGAAGGCCGTGCAAGGCCACTTCGACCTTGTTGCCGCGCTCAACCGCGCTCTCCTCTCCAGAGGCTGGCGAGACGTCAGGGAGATACCCAAGTCGGTGGACCTTTGGGGAAGGCGCCCTGGCGATGGTAGGCGTGTCATCTTCGAGGTGAAGACGCTGGGTCAGGGAAGCGAGGTTGACCTGACGCGCGCCGCGCTCTCGCAGCTGCTGGAGTACCGCCACTTCCGCGGCAAACCTGATGACCTCCTTTGCCTCGTCATGAATGCGCCAGTGTCCGATGCGCGAGAACGCTTCCTTCGCGCACAAGGCGTGGCCGTTCTCACGTACGACGGCACCAGCTTCGAGCCCGCGGGTCCGCTCGCGCTGGAGATGGTCGGCACGCTCGTCGAGTAGCGGTAGCGCCCAGGAAGCAGCCGCGACAAGCGCCGCAGAGAGGGAGACGACACCAAGGAGGAGGCTGCCCAAGCGCGGTTCCGCGTGGGCGAGGACGTAACCAGCGCAGGTGCCGGTCAGGACGACAATACGCGTGGGGCTCACGACAGCGCCTCCCGGTAGATCTGCGGCCGCAGGTGGCCGGCCAGGTACAGCGGATGCCGCGGCTCGCCAGCGCCTGTGAGCGCGAGCGCGTGCACCGAGTGGTACCGGAGCAGCAGCGCCAGCACCGCGGGCGCACGCTGGGGCACCATGCGGTGGGCGCCCCACGCCCCGACGACGAGGGTGGCATCACGCGCAGCGGCTTCGAGGGCCGCATCGTTGAGCGGGCCCACCGCGTCCTTCGCCGGCATCAGGTCCGCCGGGTCGGTGGCCCGCAGGGCGAAGAGGTTGCAAAGCGTGAGCGCGCCGTAGCCCCACGACTGCGCGAAGGCCACGCAGCGGCGCAGCGTCGGATCGTCCTGCTGCCCATCGGCGACGGAGGGGTTCAGCATCACTAAGAGGACGCGCGGCGCGCCCTCCTGCGCGGACCAGCGGCGCCAGAGGCGGTACCGGTACAGGCCGCACTCGCTCAGCTCAGCGCCGGCATCCAGGTAGCGGGGCGTCATCGCGCGCCCTCCACCCGCCGCGTCTCCACGCGCCACACCCAGTCGTTGCACTCCCACGCATCCGTCCCGCCGGGCAGCGTCACGAAGTAGGTGGCGAAGGCGTCCCGCGCGCTGTTGTGGATGGGCTCCCCGGTGAGGACGTCCAGCCACCGCCCCCACCTCAACGGGCCGTGGTAGCGCTGCATCCCCTCCGCCCGCGCGTCCGCCTCGGTGATGTCGTGTAGGCGCTCGACACGCACGGACACCACCTCGTCCGTCAACCGGCTCGCCCAGCGCGGCATGTGGATGGAGGGCGTCCAGCGCCGCGGCTCGTAGTCCGACGCCAAGTAGAAGCGCTCGGCGAGGTTCGTGCGCCACGCGGCGGCACGGTCGGCCATCCACACAACGCGCTGGCCGTCGCCCTCCAGGTCCTCCAGCGCCCACGTCTCCCGCACCCAGAGCCGGTCCCCGGGCTGGCCGAAGGGACAGACAAACTGCGGGCCGATGTCGGGGAGCAGCCACCCACCGCGACGACGCGCCGACTCAGGGACACCGACCCAGTCGGGCTTACGTCCGTAGACGGTGTCCGGACCGAGAGACTTCACCAGCCGCCGCGTGACCGTCTTCCGGTCAGCGAGCCGTGCCCGGACCATCGGCTGGCTGTAGAGGATGGGCCGCTCAACCACGGACCACCTCCGGCATCTCGTCCCAAGTCCGGCCGTCGAGGACGCGGCCAGCGGCCGTCTTCCCGAGTTCGAAGAGCGTGTGGACCTCACCGCCTACGGGCAGTGGCTCCGTGGGAAAGGTCACCTCCGGCACGAGGCAGCGGCGCGTGCTGTCGTCCGGCATGCCCTCGGGCACAGGTTCGTAGAGCGCGTCCGTCTCCTGCTCCGTCATCGCGCAGCAGGGTTTCCACGCGCCCCACTGCTTGAAGAAGAAGCACACGCCCGCGCTCACGCACTGGTCGCGCAGGCGTCGCGCCCAGACGGGATGCATGGGTCGCGCGCCCGGGCCGGACTCACCGCCAACGACGACCCAGTCCAGGCCCCGGGTTCCACCGACTGCCGGCAGCACGTGGTGATGGACCGGCCCGTTCCAGCCGCCGGTCTGCATTCGCCACTGCATGAATCGCGACAGGTCCACCAGCCCGAGCAGCGGCTCGCAGGACAGCCACCGCACCGCCGCGGGCGTGCGCAGCAGCTCCGGAATGCGCTCGTCCGCGCGCTGCTGATCCTCCACCGACACGCCCAGCCACACGTTGGGCAGCGGCCAGCGCAACTCGTCCGGATCCAGCTTGAGCCCGCGCCGCGTCGCCTCCATGGAAGCGATGGACAGCACCTGGCCCTTGAAGTCCTCGCTGCCCACGGCGCGCGCCATGACGTCCGCGCGCTTCGTCAGCACCTGGAAGGTGTGCCGCCGCGCGAGCGCCATCACCGCGAACACCTTCGCGATGTCCTTCGCCTGGAGCGACTCGTGGAAGAGGTCGCTCATGCTGTTGACGAAGATGCGCCGGGGCTTTCGCCAGCGGAGCGGCTCGAGCAGTTTCTCCGCGTCGAGCACCACCTTGCCCGTCCAGCGCGGGCCCGCCGGGGTGCTCTTCACGAGCCCCTCGTAGGCCTGCCCCGGCCCGGACAGCCGGATGGCCATGCGCTCCGCGTAGCAGCCGCCCTTGCGCGCACCGGGAGTTCCCCCACCGCAGCCCGGGGAGACGCGGGAGCAGCCGCGCGTCGGGTTCCAGACGACGTCCGTCCACTCGATGGCCGTCTCAGCCATGGTGCTTCGCCTCCTCGCGCTGCGTGGAAAGGCCGCCCGGCAGCACACGCAGCACGGGCCGGCCGGTGGTGGGTGTGGGCGTGGTGGGCGCCGCGTCGCGGTCCACCATGTCGAGGAGTGCGGTGACGCCCCGAAGCACGGCGAGGGCGGCGAGGATGCCGGCCGCGGTGAGCAGGTCACGCATGGCGCACCTCGGGCCCCCCTGCGAACGAGGCCAGCAGCGCGGCCTTCGCGCGCGCATGGAATGGCCGCTCCCGCTTCTTCGCCGTCCGCCACAGCCGCTCGCAGGCAGGATGCCGGCAGGTGGCCACCGGGCGCTCCTTCACCTCGCCGAGCTGCAGGTGGCGCGGGCGCAGCGCCCAGCACACCGCGCACCGGGCCTTGAGTCCGCCGTACCCCGCGTCCTCCGGGGACGGGGGCGTCTCGCGGTACAGCCGCAGGCGCAGCAGGCCGGACTCGCGCTCCGGGCACGTGCGCATCAACTCGCGCACCTGCTCGCGGCGCTCCTCGGGCGTGGGCAGCGGGCTACCCATGGAGCACCTCCGGATGGGCGGAGAGGTACGCCTGGGCCACGGCCTTGCCGGACGGGGTGAGTCGCAGCGAGCGCGCCACCTTCGCCTCGCGCGTCAGGAGCCGGAGCTGCTCCAGGCGGCCGAAGTAGTCGTGCGCGGCGTTGGTAGAGGTCCAGCCGAAGCGCTCGCACAGCTCACGCGCCGTGGGCGCGCGCTCGTGGGCCTCCTTGTAGGCGTGAACGTACGCGAGCACCTCCTGCTGGCGCTGCGTGGGGGCGCCCCCGGAGGGACCATTCTCGGGGTGGGGACGGCAGCTCATCGCGTGGGCCTCCGGGTGACGGCGGTGGCGCACGAGTTGGAAGTCAGGGTGGCAGCCTCCCGCTCGCGCTCGCGGCGCACCCGCTCCAAGTCGTCGGCCTTCACCCAGGCCTTCCGCGCGTCCGCGTCCCAGACGCTGACGACGACGCCGGTGGTGTCGCTGATGGAGACGCGATGCCCTGTGCCACTGCGCAGGGCCACCCGGATGACGGCGGCGGAGTGAGTACGAGGCGCGCTCACGCGGCACCTCGCTTCGTCTCCGGGGCTTCCCCGGGCACCCGCACCACCAGGGCGGTGCAGTTATCGCGGCTGCCGGCGGCGAGCGCGGACTCCACCAGCGCCCGGGCGGCCACCTGGGCGTCGGCGCCATCCGTCAGCACGGCAGCGAGCTGCTCCGGCGTCAGCATCTCGTGCACGCCGTCCGTGGACAGCAGCCACACGTCCCCGGGCCGCACGTCCGTCTCCAGCACGTCCGGCGTGTAGTCGACGCCGCGGAAGCTGCCGAGGCACCGCGTCAGAACATGCCGGCTGTCGCGGTGGTCCTCGGTGAGTTGCTCGAGCTTCTCCGCGCGCAGCCGGTAGACGCGGCTGTCGCCCACGTGCGCCACTGCAGCGCGCCCGCCCGCCAACACCAGCAGGGCCAGCGTGGTGAGCCCTGAGTGCCCACTGGCGCGCTGCTCATGGCGAACGTCACGGTGGGCCTGTGCGACGGCGGACTCCAGGCCGCGCTTGAGCGAGCCACCGACAACCGCCACCTGCTCCAGGTACGCGTGCCCCAGCACCGTCCGGACTGCGGCCTGGGCCGCCTTGTCGCTACCCTCGTAGCTACCCAAACCGTCCGCCACGGCGGCGACGAGCCCGGCCGGGCCCTGGGTGTGGGCCACGGCGTCCTGCTGGTAGTCCCGGCGCCCCTGCTCGGAGCTCGAGCCCACGTCGTAGGTGCGGCTCATCGGCCACCGCCCTTCTTGTCGCGCCGGGCCTTGGCGTCCGTCTTCGTGGACGGGAGGCTCGCAGCCGAGACGGGCTTCGCCATGCGGCAGAAGGCGTCGCAGAAGGCCTCGTAGGCGTAGTGCCCCTTCCCCGTGGAGGCTCCAGAGACGACCCAGCCGCCACCAGGGGCGCGCTTGAAGCTCAGCGTGAATTCGTCGGGGATGCGGGGCTGTTCGTGACTCGCCGCTTTGCGGTTGGACGTCATGACACACGTCTCCTGTTCGCGCGGAAGGCGCGTTGACTTCGAAGTGAGGGAAAAAGCCCGCTGGTCGGCCGGGCGCGGTGCGCTACGAGCCGGCGACCTGGGTGAGGAGCGTCACCGCAGCCTCAAGCGCGTGCTCAAGACATGCCTGAGATGCAGTGCAGGCACGGCATCCCGGCGCAGCCGGAACACCAGCGCGGAACGCGGCGACACGAGTCCGTGTGTCTGCCGCGTGCTCACTTGCCATCACGAGCGGGTGCGAAGGACCAACAGCATCAACACCGCCGTCGCGCGAAGTCCTCGCAATCACAGAGGAATCAACACGGTTCAACAGCGTGATGGGACCCGGCTTTCTATAAAAAAATGAAGGCCCTGGGCCTGCGCCGCGGACAGTCCGAGACATAGGCACGCGTCACTCTTGAGGCGGAGGCGCGGGGCGCCGCGTCCAGCCTTGGAGGAGCCGCTCGGCGGCGTCCCGATAGCGCCACTCCGCCCGGGCGAGCATCACCTGCTCCCCGCGCTTGATCCGGATCGCCACCCAGAGCGGCAGGCCGGGGACGAAGTGCGCATCCCCCGCGGCCCAGGTCAGCCCTCCCGTGGCTTTCGCCACGCGCGAGATACAGGCGTCGAACTCCTCCGCGGGCAGCCAGCGCAGCGTCTCCAACAGCCGGTCCGGCTCGAACCCCCTCAGTGACGTGGGCTTGCCGGTGATGGCCTGGAGCACCTGCGGGCCGCTCCCGTCGGGGATGAACGCCAGCGTCCGGGGACGCAGGACGCAGGTCCCGTCGACATCCCCCACCTTCGCCGGGAGGAGGGCAACGTCCTCCAGCTGTACGCCGGTCCGCGAAGCAGCGCCGAGCAGGGGTGGCTGCCGGTGCAGCTCCAGCATGACCATCAAGCCCAGGGCATCCTGGACGCTGCGGGCGCGCAGCCGGCGGTCCCCCGTCACCACCAGGTCGAACTGGTCCCGGTCCAAACGGACGCCGTTGGCCGCGATCGAGTCCAGACGCACGGCCTGTGCCTCGCCCACCAGGGGCGTCCAGAGCAGCCGCTCGCTGGTGATCCGCAGCCGGCCGGAGCGCAGCAGGGGCCACAGCAGGAGCCCTCCAATGAAGAGCCCCAGGAATACCCCTCCCAGGGTCTGCACCTCGGGAACACGTGAGACCATGAGGAGGACGCAGAGCAGGATCCCCAACGGCACGATCAGCAGATAGCGGGAGGGCACGTTCATACCGGCCACGCCCGGGCCTGGCTGCACCGCGCGCTCACGGGTGTGCTCGGGCTCGAAGACCACCACCTCGCCCTCCTTCAGCGCCTTGCTGACAGGCTGGCCCAGCAATACCACCAACCGCCTCAGCGCCTCATCGAAGGACACGTCCGGAGGCGCGACCGTCAACGTGTCCAGCCGTTGCCGCGCGAGCCGGGTGATGCGCTCGATCTGCGAGGAGAGCGTGCGGGCCTGCCGCAGGACGGGCATGTCCTCGGACCACGCCTCCACCTCGGCGCGGCGGCGCACCCGCGCCAGCGCTTCACGCACCACCGGAGCCCCAGCCACGAGCGCGGACACCCGATCCAACTGCGCCAGCAACCGGCGCTTCCAGCCCCGGGCCGACAGCACGGCCTCCAGCTCCGCGTACGGGCGCTGCGCCCCGGAGATGATCTCCGCACCGCCCTCCAGGATGCGCTCGGCATCCAGTTCGGCTGCGGCAAGGTCATTCGCGGAGGGAGCTGTTCGTACGCGTTCGGGCATCAGGCCGGAGCATACCCGGGCACACCGCCGCAGGGCGCTCTCCTGGTTGCATGCCTTCAGCCGCGTTGACGGCCGCGCGAGCGGTCTGGTCTATTCGCGTCCACGGGTGCCGAGGGGCGCCCGCCACCCGGAAAGACGACGTCACCCTCGCCTCACCCGCTGTCGCCAGACTCCCGATGAAGTCCTTCCACGGTCCCCCAACGGGTGAGGGCCTGCACCGGAGGATTCGTCATGGGAACCGGCAGCCCCCTCCCCGTCACGCTTCATGAATACAAGGTCCGCGCGTCCCTGCTGCTCAAGGACCTGGACTCGCCCGACACCGCCCGCGCCACGCGCGCCGCGGAGCGGATGCGCGCCCTGCCCTTCTTCGCGGCCCTGCCCCTGGGGGAGGTGCTCGCGCGAAGGGACGGCATCCAGCGCAAGCACGGCCTCGCCGTGGTCGCGCGGGAAGCGGGCCACGCCACCTGGACGGACCTGAAGCAGGCCCTGGAGGCCCACGTGGGGCAGTTGGACACGCGCGCCTTCTTCCAGAAGGTCCACAGCGTGTTCCTCAACCGGTGGTTCTCCACCTACGAAGCAGCCGCCCGCTCATTGGAGTCGCAGGGCGGCTTCCTCTTCCCCTTCCGCACGCAGTGCTTCGTCTGCGAGGCCGACTTCCTCCAGGCGCTGGGCATTGATGCGACGGATCCGGACTGGGAACGGATGGGCCGCGACTGGGTGCGCCCCCGCGACGCCGCCGCGAAGGAGCGGCTGGAGAAGCAGCTCATCGCGCTGGGCTACGGAGGCCGCCATGACATCGGGTGACGACTCGCGCGCGGCCCGCGCGGAGCGCAAGCGCGCGTACAAGGAAGCGGAGGTGCCCATGGGCATCTACGCCATCCGCTGCCACGCCAACGGCAAGCTGTTCGTGGGCCACGCGCTCAACCTGACCGCGATGTTCAACCGCATCCGGTTCGAGTTCGCCCAGCGCATGCACCGCATCCCCGCCTTGCAGGCGGACTGGGAGCGCTACGGCGAGGCGGCCTTCTCCTTCGAGGTGCTCGACAAGCTCAAGCCCCGCGAGGAGCCCGGCGGCCCTCCGCCCGCGGAGGAGCTGAAGGTGCTGGAGGAGATGTGGCTGGAGCGCCTGAAGCCCTTCGGCGACGCCGGCTACAACACGCCGCCCGGGACCTGACACCGTGGGTTCAACCGACCTCCGCGCACAGGCGAATGGCACCGCGGAGGTGCTCCCTTGAGCACATCTCCACCGCCGTGCCGGGTGCCCCGGCGCGGCGGGACGTGCGAGGATGGGGGCCTTCATGAGCACGAGCGCCGCCCCCATCCTCGGCATTGACTTCGGGACCACCAACACCGCGGCGGCCTTCTTCGACCGGGCGAACAAGCTTCGCGTGGTGCCCATCGCGGAGAAGAGCCTCACCCTGCCGTCCATCGCGTGGTTCCACGCGGGCGACAAGGCCATCGTCGGCCCGGCGGCGCGCCGGCAGATCATCGACGACCCGCGCCACACCGTCTTCGGCGCCAAGCGCTTCCTGGGCCGCCGCTTCCAGTCCGAGTACGTGGCCCGCCACCGCGGCCGCTTCGCCTTCGAGCTGGTGGAGGGCCCGGACGGCTACACCGCCGTGGAGGTGTACGGGAAGGTGACGCCGCTCATCGACGTGGCGCACTTCATCCTCAAGCACCTCAACACGCTGGCCACGCACGCGGCTGGGGCGAAGTTCGAGGAGTGCGTGCTCACCGTGCCCGCGCACGCCACCATCCGCCAGCGCGAGGCCATCCGCCGGGCCGCGGAGAAGGCGGGCCTGCGTGTGCGCGCCATCGTCAACGAGCCCACCGCCGCTGCGCTCTACTACGCCAACCTGCGCAACCCCGAGCAGACGGTGATGGTGTTCGACCTGGGCGGCGGCACCTTCGACGTCACCCTCATGTCGGTGCAGAACCGCGTGGTGAAGGTGCTGGCCACCGGCGGCGACGCGTTCCTGGGCGGCGCCAACTTCGACGAGGCCATCGTGGAGGCGCTGGTGGATGACTTCCGCAAGGACCAGGGCATCGACCTGCGCGACAACAAGGTCGTCATGCAGCGCCTGGTGTTCGCCGCCGAGTCCGCGAAGATGGCGCTCTCCAGCGCGCCCTCCGTCCCCATCCGCATCCCCTGCATCACCCAGAAGGACGGCGCCTTCGTGGACTTCAACGTCACGCTCACCCGCGAGCGGATGGAGGCCATGGTGTTCCAGCTCATCGAGCGCACCGCCGCCGCGTGCGACGACGTGCTGGAGAAGGCCGGCCTGAAGCCGGACGCCATCGACGAGCTGGTGCTGGTGGGCGGCCAGACGCGCATGCCCGCCATCCGCAAGCGCCTGGCCCACTTCAAGAAGCTGTCATCGGACAAGGAAGTGCACCCGGAGCTGGGCGTGGCCGTGGGCGCGGCCATCCTCGGGCGCAACCTGGCGCGCGGCATCAGCGGCCTGTCGGACGTGGTGCCCATGCCCATTGGCGCCATGGTGCCCGGCGGCGGCCAGCACGAGGTGCTCCCCGCCAACACGCCCGTGCCCGGCACGCGCAGCGTGGACCTGGACCTGCCGCCCTGGCCGGGCCCCGTGCCGGTGGCGCTCTTCGAGGCCTTGGACCGCACCACCGTGGAGCGCGAGCTCCTGGGCACCGTGCGCATCGAGCCCGACTGGCGCATGGCCCACCCGGGCCCCACCACGCTGGAGCTGCGCATGGGGCCGGACTTCGCCCTCACCGCGAGCCTCGTCGCGAAGGACGGGCAGCGTCAGCCGCTCACCATCACCGACCCGGGCGCGCCCCAGCGGGCCTGAAGGAGCGTCAGCCCGCGGCCCGGGAGACCACGGTGCCCTTGAGCTGCTCGAGGAGCCGGCGGCTCTCGTCCAGCGCCTCCTGGCAGTGGGCGATGAGCCCCTCCAGCCCCTCCAGCACGCGGGCGTCCGCGCGCTGCTCGATGTCCCAGCACAGCGACTCCAGCATGGCCGCCCCGAAGTAGGCCGCGTTGGACTTGAGCGTGTGCGCGGCCCGCGCCAGGTTCTCCAGCTCGCCGCGCGCGAGCGCGCCCCGCGCGTCGTCCATCAGCCGGGGCATGCTCTCCAGCGCGGTGTCCACCAGTTCCGGGAGCATGCGCTCCACCTGGCCGTCCAGGGACTGCCACAGCCGCTCCAGCGCGCCCGCCTCCAGCCCGCGGATGCGCGGGGCGCCCATGCGGGGCGCCTCCGGGGCGCGGGCGATGGGGGCGGCCCCGGGCTCGCGCGGCAGGCGCTCCCAGGCGCGGCGCAGCGCGGCGATCAGCTCCTCCACGCGGATGGGCTTGCTGAGGAAGTCGTCCATGCCCGCTTCCAGGCACTCGCGCCGGTCCGCCGTCATGGCGTTGGCCGTCATGGCGATGACCCAGGGCTGCTCGCCGACGGGGATGTCCTTGCGCAGCTGGCGCGTCGTCTCCAGGCCGTCCAGCTCCGGCATCTGGACGTCCATGAGCACGACGTCGTAGCGGTTGCGCCCGAGGAGGTCCAACCCCTCGCGGCCGTTGTTCGCCGTGTCCGACGGGTAGCCCAGCCGCTCCAGCACCAGCAGCGCCAGCTTCTGGTTGGTGGGGTTGTCCTCCACCAGCAGGATGCGCAGCGGCATCTGTTCGCCGGGGCGCGAGTTGAACACGGAGCGCTCGCGCGTGGCGGGCGCGGGCGCGACAGGCAGGGGCCGGGCGGAGATGAGGTCCTGGGCCAGGCACGTCATCAGCGCGTCGTGCAGCTGCGACGCCTTCACCGGCCGGGGCAGCACCGCCGTGAAGAGGCCCGGAGGCTGCGCGTCGCGCTGGTCGTAGGACGTGAGCAGCAGCAGCGGCAGCTCGCGCGCGTCGCGCTGCTGGCGGATGTGCGCCGCCAGCGTGGGGCCGTCCATCAGCGGCATGCGGTGGTCCAGGATGGCCAGGTCGAAGCGCGCCCCGGACTCCAGCCTGGACAGCGCCTCCTGGCCGGAGCCCACCTCCACGAGGGCCATGCCCCACGCGGCCAGCTGGCGGCCCAGCAGCTTGCGGTTGATGGCGTTGTCGTCCACCACCAGCACGCGCCGGCCGTGCAGCTTCAGCGCGTCCGGACGCAGGACCTCCGCGCTGCGCGGGGCCTCGCGCGCCTGGAAGGTGAAGTGGAACGTGGCGCCCCTGCCCGGGACGCCTTCGCTCTCCATCCAGAGGCGCCCGCCCATGGCCTCCACCAGCCGCTTGCTGATGGCCAGGCCCAGCCCCGTGCCGCCGTAGCGGCGCGACACGGATTCATCCAGCTGGTTGAAGGGCTGGAAGAGGCCGGCGCGCGCGGACTCGGTGATGCCCAGGCCGGTGTCCTGCACCGCGAAGTGCAGTTCGAAGAGGCCGCCCGGCGCGAGCGGCTGGCGCGGCGTGTCCACGGAGATTGACACCCCGCCGCGCTCGGTGAACTTCACCGCGTTGCCCACCAGGTTGAGCAGCACCTGCCTCAGGCGCGCGCCGTCGCCCACCACGCTGACGGGCGTCTCGTCCGTGACGTGGTAGCCCAGGTCCAGGGACTTCTCGCTCGCGCGCATGGCGAGCAGGTCCAGCACGGACTCCACGCACTGGCGCAGGTTGAAGGGCTGCTGCTCCAGTTCGACCCGGCCGGCTTCGATCTTGGAGAAGTCCAGCATGTCGTTGAGCAGCCCCAACAGCGCGTCCCCGCTCTGGCGGATGGTGGACGCGAAGTCGCGCTGCTCGGGCGTGAGCGCCGTGTCCATGAGCAGCCCCGCCATGCCGATGATGGCGTTCATCGGCGTGCGGATTTCGTGGCTCATGGTGGCCAGGAACAGGCTCTTGGCCTGGTTGGCGTCCTCGGCGGCCTGGCGCGCCCGCTGGAGGTCGGTGACGTCGTGGTAGATGGCGATGAAGCCCATGGACTGCCCGGCCACCGTCACCGGCAGCGCGCGCAGCTCCACGTCCACCACCGTGCCGTCCTTGCGCACGCGCTTCGTCACCACGTGCACGCGGTCCTTGCGCAGCACCTCGCGCGACGTCTCCTCGGCCTCCGGACGGATGGTGTCCGCGTTGGCCACGAGCTTGAGGATGTTGCGCCCCAGCGCCTCCTGCGGCGTGTAGCCGAAGAGCCGCTCCGCGGCGGGGTTCCAGCTGAGCACCTCGAAGTTGCGGCTGATGGTGACGATGGCCACCGGGCTGTGGCGCACCACCGCCTCGAAGAACTCCTTCTGCTGCCGGAGGATGGACTCGGCCGCCTGGGCCGCGTCCACGCCCCTCAAGAGCAGCAGCCAGCCGCCGTCCTGCGGCACCGCCTGCACCCGCACCGTGCGCACCGGCCCCTGCGGGACCTCCGTCTCCGGGGAGGTGTCCCCCGGCGAGGAGACCTGGGGGGATGTCCAGCCCGGCAGCACGCGGTCCACGGGCTGTCCCACCATCAGGTCGCGCGGCCCCAGCAGCGCCTCCGCGGCGCGGTTCACGGCCACGACCCGCAGGGTCGGGTCCAGGACGAGCACGCCGTCTCGCGTGTGCTCGAACAAGGCCGGATACGCGCTGGGTGGCAGTTCGGGCAAACGTCCCCCTCCGTTCAAGAACTGTAGGTCAGTCGAGGCGCCAGTTCCATGTCATCCACGGAAAACCGTGGAGGTGGGCGGGCGCAAGGCCTTTTCCGGTGCTCCCGGGACGGCGATTCAGGGGGTTGGAATGCCTGCCTGGCCACGGACGGGGGCGGGCTGTTTCGGTTTGTTTTCATACAGCGGAGGGAGCGCGCCCAGGGTGCTGGCGAGGATGCCCCGGGCGATGCGTGAGCGAAGCCAGGTTCCGGGGGTGGAAGGGATCCATGCCACGGAGGAGGCCCATCGGGACATGCCAGATGCAGGGCACGGCGAGCCCCGTGACGGAGGCCACGGCGATGCGCCGGCGCCGGACCGGCACGGCCCTGTCGGAGGACGTCATGGCCGCGAATCCTAGGGCCTTTTCCGGGACGGCCCAGGAACTGTCTGGAGCCGCCGCGCCACTGTTTCCGGGCGGGCGGCCGGGCGGGCCCCTCCCCTCCTGGCCATGGCAGGGACCGCCGGCCCGGAATCAACAGCGGGCCCTGGGCAGTGCGCCGCTCGGGCGTCCTAGCTTTCCGTTGACCCCACGGAAGAGAGAGCCGTGCCCGACGCGACCCCGCCGCTGATTCTCATCATCGATGACGAGCCGGAGCTGGAAGTGATGGCCCGGTACCTGGAGCTCGAAGGCTACTCCGTGCTGACGGCGACCAACGGTGAGGAGGGGTTGATAGCCCTGGCCTCGTGCCGCAAGCCCTGCATCGTGCTGCTGGATTTGATGATGCCGGTGATGGATGGCTACGGCTTCCTGCGGCGGATGCACGACGACGCGACACTGTGCGGGTTGCCCGTCTTCGTGCTCACCGCCAGCTTCCCGACGGAGCGGATGGCCGGCGTCGTGGGAACCCTGCACAAGCCCCTGCACATGGAGCTCTTGAAGGAGGCGGTCGCGCCCTACTGCCCGCCGCCGGAAGAGGAGGACTCCGCGGCGGGCTGAGAGTCCCTCGAGTCAGGCCGCGATGCGGGCCACGCACTCGGGCCCGTCGTTGGCGGGCGAGTTCACCCCGCGCGCCACTTCGTAGACGTCCAGCGGTGCTTCCGCCGCGGGGACGAGCAGCGGCAGCAGGACGGACGCCTCCTGGGGCTCCGGGCGCAGCCACACGGACTGGCCTTCCGGGGACAGGATGACGGGCATCCGGTCGTGGATGGGCGCCATCAGCGCGTTGGGGCCCGTGGTGATGATGGTGCAGGTGCGCAGCACCTCGCCGGTGTCTGGCGCCGTCCACTCCTCCCACAGGCCCGCCAGCGCCAGCGGCCTTCCCTCGCGGTGGTGGAAGAAGTACGGCGTCTTGGGCTTCGTGGACTGCTTCCACTCATACCAGCCATCCACCACCACCAGGCACCGCCTGCGCTTCAGCGCCGCACGGAAGCTGGGCTTCTCCGCCACCGTCTCCGCGCGCGCGTTGATCATCTTGTTGCCGATGGACGCGTCCTTCGCCCATGACGGGATGAGCCCCCAGCGGAACACGTCCAGGAGCCGCGCGCCGTCGTTGGGCACCACGGGCAGGAGCTGCGTGGGACAGAGGTTGAAACGCTCGCGCTCCAGCGTCGCGCGCGCGCCCGCGAGCTCCAGCTCGGCGACGAGCTGCGCGGGAGAGGTCCGGACGGTGACTCGGCCACACATGGGCCACGAGCGTAGCGCCCGGCGGCCGGGACCGCACGTTCCGGGCGCCCGGCCGGTGGGGGAGCGGACGCGGGCGCGGACTACGTGGGCAGCTGGATGCCGGACAGCCGCTGGTACAGCTCCACCGCGCGGCTGTCCGACAGGCCGGTGATGTAGTCCGTCACGCACAACAGCCGCTGGTACGGCGTGAGCCGCTGGATGACCTCGTCGCGCCGGGGCGGGCGCGGCGCTTCTTCGTCCGCCGCCGCGAACTCCGGGCGTTGGAAGCACTCCAGCGGCAAAAGCTGCCGCAGCTTCCGCTCCTCCGCGTTGGGAGACTCCGCCACCACGGACAGGGCGAACATGTCCAGCAGGCCGCCCAGCGTCTTGAAGCCCGCGCTCTCAATCTGGAGCACGCGCTCGCTCCAGTAGCCGTGCTCGCGGGTGAAGTCGGTGATCTCCTCCAGCTGCGCGCGCACGTCCGGCTGGAGCTCCGTGAGCGGCTTCTCCACGCGGCCCGCCTCCAGGTCGTGCGCGTGCGCCACGAAGGCCTCCACGCACCTGGGGATGAGCTTGCCAATGGCCCTCGCCCGCGCCTGGGCCATGCGCGTCTCCAGGTGCCGGGGCGGCTTGCGGACCACCGGCTCCGGAAGGACGGACTCCAACAGCTGGCACGCGCGCTCCATGGGCACGAGCCCCAGCTTCGCGGAGTCCTCCAGGTCGATGACCGCGTAGCAGATGTCGTCCGCGGCCTCGACGAGGAAGGCCAGCGGGTGGCGGCTGAACACGCCGGGCTCGCGCTCGCGCAGGCCCGTGGCGCGCCAGGCCTCCAGCGCCAGGTCCACGTCGTCCTGGAAGTAGCCGAACTTCTTCTCCGACACGACGCCCTTCGCCTTCGGCCGCGAGCCGGGCAGCACCGACGGGCGCGGGTACTTGCTCATGGCCCCCAGCGTCGCGGCCGTGTAGCGCAGCCCGCCCCGGCGCTCGCGCGACTGGAGCCGGTTGAGGATGCGGAAGCCCTGCGCGTTGCCCTCGAAGTCGCGCAGGTCGCGCCACTCGGACTCCGTCGTGAACGGGCTCTTGCTCCCCGCTCCCGGCGGGGAGAGCCGCTGGCCCACCCAGTGCTGGATGGCCGCCTCGCCCGAGTGGCCGAACGGCGGGTTGCCGATGTCGTGCGCCAGGCACGCCGCCGCCACGATGGTGCCCAGGTGCGACGGGTCCAGCTCCACGCCCTGCGCCTTCAATCCCAGCCCGGCCTGATGGCCCAGCGAGCGGCCCACGCAGGACGCCTCGATGCTGTGCGTGAGGCGCGTGCGCGTGTAGTCGCTCGTCGACAGCGGGAAGACCTGCGTCTTGTCATGCAGGCAGCGGAACTCGCTGGAGAAGACGATGCGGTCGTAGTCGCGTGAGTAGTCGTTGCGCTCGTCGAGCTGCCGGTGCGCGGCCTCCGCCCCGGACGCGTCCGCCTGCGCGGAGCGCGGCCCCGACCCGACGCGGGTGTCCGACAGGAGCCTGCGCCAGCGCTCCGTGCGTTCCTGACTGTCATCGCGGCTCACGCGCAAGAAACTCCTCCCGGTGCGGTGGAGAGCCCCACCATCGTGCGCCCCCACACCGCGCGCGCAAGTTCCCACGCCCTCCGGGACTGAAGCGCATGCCACGGGGGACCGGGCCCCAACTCCCGGTCCCCCGCGCGCCCTACTGGAACACCCGCCAGCGGGCCTCCTTGGGTGTTTCCGTGGGCAGCACGACGGGCACCTCCCAGGTGATGTGGTACTCGGTGTCCAGCAGGCCCAGCTTGCGTCCCTGGACCTGCGGGTTGCGTGTCCCCACCATGGTGAGCACCTCGCGCAGCACCCCCTCGTGATACGCCGGCGGCATGAAGTCGCGCCTCATGACGAACAGCGCTTCCCCCTCTCCCTTCCAGTCGACGGTGCGCTCCCCGTAGCTCACCGCCATCTGGTAGCCGGAGGGCAGGTTCGACACCAGCTTGCGTGGGTCCCCCGCGGACAGGAGCAGGAAGGTGCGCCCCACCGCGGACTCCAGGAAGCTGCGCGTGGCCTGCATCCCCATCTGGCGCAGCGCTTCGTCGCCCCCGCCCCAGCGGGGGGCCAGCATCCGCGTCGCCACCTGCGCCAGCTTGAGGAAGCTGGCCACCGGGTAGTTGAAGAAGCCCACGTAGCGGCGATCCTCGGTGGCGGCCCGGCACGCGGCCACCGCCTCCTCGCCCGCGCCGACGCGCACCGTCTCCAGCACCCCCAGGAAGAACATGCCCCGGGCGGTGTCCAGATCCGTCGCCGCCATCCGACGCACCGCCCAGTCCGCCTCCACCGCGCCCGCCTCCGGGTACGGCTTCGCCTGTTCCTGCATGCCTGCCTCCGTTTTTCACGTGGGCCCACGCCCCACACGTGTGTCGCCAACCTGCCGAAGTCCGCCTCAGGAAGGCACCGCGGCGCATGTCACCGGGGCGCTCCCGTCAGGAAAGACGACCGTGAAGCGCGAGCCGTGACCCAAATCGCTCTCCGCCTGGATGCGCGCCCCATGGCCCTGCACCAGGCGCTTCACGATGGCGAGCCCCAGCCCGGTGCCGCGCACCTTGGTGGTGAACATGGGCTCGAAGATGCGCTCCAGGAGCGGCGCGGGGATGCCCGGCCCATCGTCCGTCACGCGCAGGCTCCAGGCGCCGTCGCCCCGCGCGTCGGCGTGCACGCGGACGGTCCCGGAACGCTCCGCCGGAATGGCCTCCACCGCGTTCTGGATGAGGTTGACGAGCACCTGGCGGAACTGTTCACGGTCCAGGTGCGGCACCGGCAGCCCGTCCGCGACCAGGTTGTCCACGCGCACGCCGTCCCGGCGAGGCACCACGCTGATGGCCTCCTCCACCAGCGGCCGCAGCGGACAGGGCGTGCGGCGCGGAGGCCGCCCCTTCGCGTAGTCCAGCAGGTCGGAGATGATGACCGAGCACGCCTGCAGCTCCCGGTCGATGATGTCCAGGAAGCGCGGGATGCGTGGGTCGGAGGGCAGCGAGCCCGCCTTGCGCAGCCGGCGCAGGACGAACGCGTGCGCGGTGCGCGCGGCCGCCAGGGGGTTGCGCAGCTCGTGGCTGACGCTGGCGGTGAGCTGCCCCAGCGACGCGAGCCGCTCCATCCGCTCCGCCTGGTCACGCACGGCGTGCACCTCCCGCACGGCGGCATCCAGCTGTCCCGCGCGCAGCGCCAGCTCCGCTTCGATGGCGGCCTCCGCCAGGGCCTGGTGCCCGGCCCGCTCCCCCAGGTCGCGCAGTGCGTCCCGACAGGCGACGACGAGCACCAGGTCGATGGCGGCCACCCAGAAGGCGTGCTCCAGCAAGCGCCACCATTCCGGGTGCGGCTGCCCGTAGACGGACTCCGGCCACAGCGCGCCCCGCATGCAGTGGTCCACCCCCAGGGTCAGGCTGGCGGTGAGCAGCACCTTCGGATCCCGGTAGAACGACAGCACCGCCAGCGAGCCGAAGATGTGGAAGTGCGTCTCGATGCGGCCGCCCGTCAGGTGGATGAGCAGCGCGGACCAGAGCATCTGGCTCACCGCCACCACGTGCCGCGTCACCGCCGCCCCCGGGTGCAGCCGCGTGAGCATCACCGGGAAGACGCTCAGCGCCGCGCCCAGCAGCACCGCCGTCCGCACGTGCAGGTGCAGCGCCAGCACCCTGCCCTCCCACTCATGGGGAGACACGAACACCGCCACCAGCACCGCGGCCGCCCACTGCCCCAGCACCAGCCAGGTGAACAAGCCATCCACCCGCTTGCGCGATTCGCGCAGCTGCAATGCCAGCAGCGCCTCCGCCCGCCCTTCCAGGCCAGGCGAGACATACACCGGAGCATGACTGGAAAAGGCTGACATGGACGAAGCCATCTCTTCACCCGGCCAGGATGACGGCGGAAGCGACCAAACTGCAAAATTGTGAATACATGAAACAGCCTGAATCCGACCATGCTGCCTGAGGGCACCTGAGTGGCCGGGCTTGAACACTGCCGGTTCGCGTCCCGACAATGTCTGACATCCCCAGGGAGCGGCCTCCCGTGCATTCGCAGGCAACAATGACAAGCGGGCCATCCCCGCGTCCACCGAAGCCTCCGTCTCCGAGACCGGAGTACAAGGCTCGCGATGACGTCTGGCCAAAGGGCCCCGCCCACGGGTCTCAAGGGGGGACAGGGGGCATGCGCGCACATGCCTTCGTGCGCGGGCTTTTGTGTCTCAGGAGACCGCGGCGTGGGCGCGCGAGGAGGGCTCGAGCGTGGCGTCGGTGTCGCCGCGGGGCTGCTCACGGGCGGCGGGGATGAAGGTCATGGCGCGCTCGGCGAGCGCGGCGATGGTGAGTGAGGGATTGACGCCCGGGTTGGCGGAGATGGCTGAGCCATCCACCACATACAACCCTTCATAGCCATACAGGCGGTGTCTCGCGTCGATGGCGCCTGTCTCGGGCGAATCCCCCATGCACGCACCGCCCAGGATGTGCGCGGTGGTGGGGATGCCCATGAGCGTCTCGCTGACCATGGTCATGGGGTAGCCATCCAGCTTGTCGGACACGCGCTTCGCCAGGTCGAAGGACTCCGGCATGTTCGCGGTGGGCGCGGGGCCCGCCTGCAGGCCGGTGGTGAGGCCCGTGCGGAAGCCGGTGGTGAGCGCGCGGGCCCGGCGCATGCGCAGGTGGCCCTCCATGGTGCGCATGTACAGGAGGATCATCGTGCGGCGCGCGAAGTCCGGGACGAACCAGGCCTGGAGGAAGCGCAAGGGGCGGCGCGCGAGCAGCCCCACCAGCCGGGCCATGCGCGACCATGCGGTGGCGCCGGGGACGTGGGGCGCCATGAGCAGGCGGAAGAAGCCGGAGCCCGCGGGGTAGCGCACGGGCTCCAGGTGCGAGTGCTCGTCGGTGTGGAGGATGGACCCGATGGCGATGCCCCGGGACAGGTCGCGGTCCTTGTGCTTCCCGCCACTGATGATGCCGATGAGCGCCTCGGAGTTGGTGCGCACGCCATCGCCCACGCGCTCGGAGAGGTTCGGCAGGCCGTCCCGGGCGTCCTTGAGCTTGAGCAGGAGGTCCAGGGTGCCCAGGACGCCGCCCGCGAAGATGACGTGCTTCGCGGTGAAGCGGCGCGTCTTCTTGAAGAAGCCGGTGCCCTCCCGGGCCGTCACCTCATAGCCGCCCTCCGGCAGCGGACGCACCCACGTCACCTCCGTGTCCGCGTGGAGCGTGAGGCCGCGCTTCTCCGCGAAGTAGAGGTAGTTCTTGTCGAGCGTGTTCTTGGCGTTGTTGCGGCAGCCCAGCATGCAGCCGCCGCACGCGTTGCAGCCGGTGCGGTCCGGGCCCTCGCCGTTGAAGTAGGGGTCCTTCACGGTGACGCCGGGCTCACCGAAGTAGATGGCCACGGTGGTGGACTGGAAGTCGGGGCGCCCCAGGTCCTGTCCCACGTCCTTGAGCACCTGGTCGGGGTACGTGTTGAGCGGGTTGACGGTGGCGCCCAGCATGCGGCGCGCGGTGGCGTAGTGCGGCGCGAGCTCCCGCTTCCACGGCGCCAGGTGGCCCCAGGAGGCAGCGTCGAAGAAGTCGTCCTTCGGGATGGGCAGCGTGTTGGCGTAGACGAGCGAGCCGCCGCCCACGCCGACGCCGGACAGCACGGTGACGTGACGGAAGAAGGTCATCTTGAAGAGGCCGCGCCACCCGAGTTGCGGCATCCACAGCCAGCGCTTCAGGTTCCAGTTGGACTTGGGGAAGTCCTGTCCCCGCAGGCGCCGGCCCTTCTCCACCATCACCACGCGATAGCCCTTCTCGACGAGCCGCAACGCGCTGACGCTGCCGCCAAACCCCGAGCCGATGATGAGCCAGTCGCAGTCCATGACGTCCTCTCGCGTCTCCCGGGGTGCGTGCGCCTGCCGCCCTCGAGGAGGTCCGCACTCTATGCCACGAGCGCGGGCCGTCCTTACGGGAGCGCTCAGGAGCGGGATGACGCGGACGGGCGCTTCGTGGCCTGCCTCCTCGCCCGGCGTGCGGCGGGCGTGTTGGCGACGAACTGGCGGCCAGCCCGTGAGCCCTCGCGCTTGCGCCGCTCCGTGGCCTTCTTCTGGCCGGGGCTCAGGTGGGCCCAGGCCTCCTTTGGAAGATAGCGCGCGGTCGTCTTTCCATGCCGGGCGCGGGTGCCGCCGTCCTGGGTGCCCCACTCCTCCTGCGTCCAGGAGGTCAGGTGGCGCTGCGCACTGCCGCGAGCGCCCTGGTAGCCGCCGCCGGCCTTCTCGTACTCCTTGGCGAGGAGCTGGGCCTTGCGCGCGCTCCACTGCCCCGCGCGGCCGCCCTTGTCGCTCTTCAGGATGCGCTTCTTCAGGTGCTCGCGCAGGGCGGGGTTCGTATACCGGCCGCCGCTGGCCGAGGCGTGGCTCCTGCCCGCGGCTCGCTTCGAGGGCGCGGCGGAGGCGTGCTTGCGCCGGGGGGCGGTGTGGGTCTTCCGTCGGGTGGCCATCCAGGCTCCTTTGCTGGTGACAAAGGTACGGATGGCCGGAGGGGAATGGCTTTCGCGCCCCGCTGCCTGCCCACCCTTGGAGTGGGTGGAGGCTATGCCGGGTCGGGCTCGCGGGGCCGGAAGAGGGAGCACGCGCGCACGGGCTGGGGCGCGTACTTCTGGGGCAGGAGCGGACACATGATGAAGGTGGACGTCCGCGTCTGGACGTAGCGGGGCGGAGCGGCGCAGCGGTGGCAGAGGCTGTCCGGGAACGGCAGCGGATCCGGTGGAGGTGGCATGACAGTGGACAGCATCGCACGGGCCCCGAAGGAAAGGCGGGTGCGGGCCGCGCGCGCTCCCTAGATTGCGAGGAATGCACGTCGCTGACGCCCACGTCGAACCCGCCCGGCTGCGTCTGTCCGGCCGCCACGCCGTCCTGGAGGTGTCGTGTCCGCTGCCCGGAGTGCTGCGGCTGCGGCACGCGCCGGTGTCCTCGGAGGTCGGCTTCCTCCACCCCGAGCTGCCCGCCAAACAGTCCGGGTCCGTCATCGCCGAGGGGAGCCACGCGCTGACGGTGGAGCGCGACGGCGACCACGTGCGGGTGACGGCGGAGGGCGTGTCCCTGGAGGTGGACGCGGAGTCGGGGACGTGGCGCTTCCGGGACTCGCAGGGCCGGGAGCTGGCGCGCTGCGTGGACGTGTCCGGAGGGACGCAGGCCGCGTATCCGATGTTCCGGCACCGCGCGCGGCTGACGCTGCGGGCGCCCGAGGGCGAGCGCTACCTGGGGTTCGGCGAGAAGGTGGGGCCGCTGGACAAGCGGGGCATGCACTTCACGTTCTGGAACACGGACGTGGTGCCGCACCACCCGGACACGGATCCGCTCTACCAGTCCATTCCGTTCTTCGTGGGCCTGCGCGACGGCGTGGCGTGGGGGTTCTTCCTGGACGAGTCGTGGCGCTCGGATGAGCCCCTCCACCGTCTCCACGCGCGCGCCGTAGGCCCGCGTCTCCATCAGGAACAGCGACGCGATGTCCTTCGGCACGAAGACGTGCGCCTCCAGTCCGCCCCACGCCGCGTACGCCGCCAGCGCGCTGCCCGCGGATGGCAGACACACCGCCTTCGCGCCCAACACCTTCGCCATGGACACCGCGGCGGACAGGCCCCGCGCCTTGAAGGAGCCGGTCGGGTCGCCGCTCTCGTCCTTCACCAGGACGTGCCTCAACCCCAGCCGTGCCCCCAGCCGGGGCGTGGGCAACAGCGGCGTGAAGCCCTCCCCCAAGGGAACAACGGCGCCTGACACGCCGTGCACAGGTTCCACACCTGGCCCGGCGCGAACGGCTGGTCGCACGTCGTGCCTTCGAGTCGGAGGACGGACATGCCTTGCGACTCTACTCAGTCCTTCAACTCCAGCCACACGGGTGCGTGGTCCGACGGCTGCTGTCCCTTGCGCTCCTCGCGGTCCACGTCACACGCCGTCAGCCGCTCCACCAGCGGCGCCGTGAGGAACAGGTGGTCGATGCGCACGCCCTTGTTCTTGGGGAACATCAGCATCCGGTAGTCCCACCAGGAGAACTTCTGCACGTCCGGGTACAGCTTGCGGAACGCATCCGTCAGCCCGAACGCGCACACCTGCTGGAGCGCGTCCCGCTCGCGCAACGTGAAGAGCGTCTGCCCCTCCCACTGCGCCACGTCGTACACGTCGATGGGCTCCGGCGCGATGTTCCAGTCCCCGCCCATCACCAGCAGGTCGTCCGGCTTGTGGCGCGTGTCCAGGTAGTTGCGCAGCCGCCGGTACCACTCCAGCTTGTAGACATACGCGGGCGAGTCCACCTGCTGCCCGTTGGGCGCGTACGCGCTCACCACGCGGATGCCATTCACCGTCGCGGAGATGAAGCGCGCGTGCGTGTCATCCACCCCGTCCGACAGGCCGCGCACCACGTCCGTGGGCTCCGTCTTCGCCAGGATGGCCACGCCGTTGTACGTCTTCTGCCCGTGCACCGCGGCGAAGTAGCCCGCCTCATTCACCGCGTCGAAGGGGAAGTCCGCGTCGGTGCACTTGAGCTCCTGCAGGCACAGCACGTCTGGCTGGTTGCCCTTCAGCCAGTTGATCAACCGCTGCTGCCGGGCCCTCACCGAGTTCACGTTCCAGGTCGCGATTCGCATGCAGCACGGACCGTCGCACGCGGCCCGCGCCCCTGCCACGCTTTTCCCCTCGCGCCTGCGGCCCCAGGGACACACCCGCCGTCCTCGCCAGGGAGAGGGCGTTGGCACACCGGTCGCAATAGGAGGTCTCGGGCCGCCACTACCGGCCCCGGGACGCCGCTTCCGGCTCCCGCCGCTGTCCTGAGCAGCCCCGAGGGGAGTGCCATGAACCCGAAGACGCGCACCCGGTCCCGTCGCCCCGCCTCCTTCCGGCGCTTCACCGTGCCGCCCGCGCTTCGCAAGGCCCTCATCCCCGCCGCGCTCGCCGCCCTGGGGCTCGCCGCGTGGGAGGACGTCCCCCTGCCCCGCCTGCTCAGGCCCTGGTTCGTCCACGCCGTGGAGGCCCGCGCCGCCCGGTCCGCCCCTGTCGCCGCCGCGCCCACCCTGCCGCTGGAGGTCGCGGGCCACGAGACGATGACCGCCCCGCGCCTCATGGACGAGACCGCCCCGCTGGAGCCCGCCGCGGGCACTCCGGCCCCCGCCGACCCGCTGGCGCTGCCGCACACGCACGCCCGCCGGGTGGACCACGTGGCCCGCGCCCAGGGGCTGCGCGACCTGGGGGACCTCTCCGGTGCCATGACGGAGCTGCGCCGCGCGCTTCACGACGACCCGGGCGACACGGATGCCCTGGCGCAGCTCGCTCGCACGGCTCGGCTGGCGGGTGACACGAAGCTCGCCATCGACGCGTACGCCCGGCTGGGGCAGGCAGAGCCGCATGAGGCGGGGGCGCTGGTGCAGCAGGCCCGGCTCCTGGTGTCGGAGGGCCGCTTCGCGGATGCCGTCCGTGTGGGCGAGGAGGCGCTCCTGCGCGACCCGGAGGAGGCGGAGGTGTACCAGGTGCTCGGCCGCGCGCACCTGGGCGCCAACGAGCTGACGTCCGCCATCCTGCGCTTCCAGCAGGCCGTGCACCTGGCCCCCGAACACGGTCACGCGCTCAACAACCTGGGCTTCGCCTACCTGCGCGCCAACGACAACGCGCGCGCCGTGGAGGTCCTCACCCAGGCCGCCGCCCTCCTGCCGCACGTGGCCTACGTGCAGAACAACCTGGGCGTCGCCTGCGAGCGCCTGGGCCGGCTGGAGGAGGCCCGCGCCGCCTACGCCGCCGCCACCCGGCTGTCGCCCCGCTACGTGCAGGCCCGCGTCAACGCGGAGCGGGTGGGCCGCGTCGCCCGGGCCGACCCCGCCGCCCCGGTCGAGCCGGAGCAGCTCCCGCCCGTCACGCCGTAGGGCAGGCGGCCAGGAAACACCCCTCGGACCGGGGGGAACAGTCCGGGCGGTTCACCCGGCCCGTCCCCCGGTCTAACCTCCAGTCCTTCACCCCGCCTTCACGAGCGTCATGACTCCGGCCCGACCGATGCCTCCTCCCTCCGAGCCCCTCCCCCCGGCCCCGACCGGAGCCCCTCCGCCCCAGAAGGGCGGCTTCGGCGCCGCGGTGTGGCGTTGGACGAAGCGGCTCCTGGTGCTGGGCGTGGTGGGGCTGGTGCTCGTCATTGGCGTGTGCGTGGGCGCGTACGTCTACTTCAGCCGCGACCTGCCCTCCGTGGAGTCGCTGCGCCACTACCAGCCGCCGCAGGTGACGAAGGTGACGTGCGCGGACGGCTCCATCTGCGCGGAGTACGCGCTGGAGCGCCGCACGCTCATCCGCATCGAGGACCTGCCGCCGCACGTGCGCAACGCCTTCCTCGCCGCGGAGGACGCGGACTTCTACAAGCACGAGGGCCTGGACCCCTTCGGCATCCTGCGCGCGGGCGTGAAGAACCTCATCCCCGGCAGCCGCAAGTCCGGCGCGTCCACGCTCACGCAGCAGGTGGTGAAGAACATGCTGCTCACGCCGGAGCGCAGCCTCACCCGCAAGATCCGCGAGTGGATCCTCACCCCGCGCCTGGAGCAGGCGCTCACCAAGGATCAGATCCTCAGCCTCTACATCAACGGCGTGTACTTCGGGCAGCGCCGCTACGGCCTGGAGGAGGCCGCGCTCTTCTACTTCGGCAAGCACGCGAAGGACCTGTCCGTGGGCGAGGCCGCCGTGCTCGCGGGCACCGTGCAGCAACCCCACCGCATCAACCCGGTGACGAACATCACCCGCGCCAAGGCGCGCCAGCGCTACGTGCTGGAGCAGATGGCCGGCCAGGGCTTCGTGCCCCGCGCGGTGGTGGACGCGGAGAAGGAGAGGCCCATCGTGCTCGCGCCGCGCAAGGTGGTGAGCACGGGCGCGTACTACGCGGAGGAGATCCGCCGCACGCTGATTGAGCGCTACGGCGAGAAGATGGTGATGGAGGGCGGCCTGCGCGTGGACATCGCGCTCGTGCCCAAGCTCCAGGCCGCCGCCGAGCAGGCCGTGCGCGACGGCCTGGAGGCGCTGGACCGCCGCCAGGGCTACCGGGGCGCGCTTGGCAAGCTGGACGAGGCCCAGTGGAAGCGCTACCGCGAGCTCATCGTCCAGCGCATCGACGAGGCCGGCCGCCGGCAGAAGGACCAGGGTCATGTCGCGGACCTGGCGCCGCTCGCGCAGCCCGTCGCCGCGGCGCCGGCCAGGCCCCCCACCGCGCCGGAAGCCGAAGGCGCCGAGGAGGCTCGCCCCGCCGCCCTGGCCGCGGACACGGACGCGGAGGAGGAAGAGGCCCGGTCGCCGGAGCGCGAGCGCGTGGGCCAGGTCATCCTCAAGCCGATGGAGGAGGGGCTGCGCCTCACCGGCTACGTCCTGGAGGTGGACCCCAAGCGCAACGTGGCGCGCGTGGACCTGGTGGGCCGCACCGCGGAGGTGTCCTTCGACTCCGTCACCTGGGCGCGGCAGAAGGGCAAGAAGGCCCCCAAGGACATCACGGACGTGTTCACGCCCGGGGAGCTGGTGTTCGTGCGCGTGCTCAAGGCGCCCCCGGCCCCGGCCTTCGTGGAGGCCACGTTGGATCAGGTGCCCCTGGTGCAGGGCGGGCTCGTGGTCATCAACCCGGCCAACCGCAACGTGGTGGCCATGGTGGGCGGCTATGACGCGGAGCGCTCGTCGTTCAACCGCGCCACGCAGGCGAAGCGGCAGCCGGGGTCGTCCTTCAAGCCCTTCATCTACGGCGCGGCGCTCGCGAGCGGGCGCTTCACCCCGCTCTCCACCGTGAACGACGCGCCGGAGTCCATCCGCGACCCGTACACGGGCAAGACGTGGCGGCCCAAGAACTTCGACGGGCGCTTCGAGGGCCCCATGACGCTGCGCACGGCGCTGAGCAAGTCGAAGAACACCGTGTCCGTGCGCCTCATCGAGGCCGTCACGCCCGCGACCGCCATCGACTTCGCGCGCCGCGCGGGCATCCGCTCCCAGATGCCGGAGAACCTCACGCTCGCGCTGGGCACCGGAGAGGTGACGATGCTGGAGGCCGTGAACGCGTACGCCACGCTCCAGGCCAACGGCCGCTACGCGGAGCCGCTGACGCTGCTGCGCGTGCGCGACGCGAAGGGCACGGTGCTGGAGGAGCACCAGCCGGCCTTCGAGGAGACGCTGCCTCCGGCGGTGGCGTACCTCACCACGTCGCTGATGCGCAGCGTGGTGGAGGACGGCTCGGCGCGCGCGGTGCGGGAGCTGAACCGTCCGGCCGCGGGCAAGACGGGCACCACCAACGAGTCCAAGGACACGTGGTTCAACGGCTACACGATGGACTGGGTGGCCAGCGCGTGGGTGGGCTTCGACGACAACACGCCCCTGGGCAGCAGCGAGACGGGCGGCCGGGCCGCGCTGCCCATCTGGCTCAACTTCATGCGCGTGGCCGAAGAGGGCCTGCCCGCGCGCGACTTCGAGGTGCCCCCGGGGGTCACCCAGGTGCGCATCGACCCTGCCACGGGGCTGCTCGCGGGCAACGCGGTTCCGGGCCGGATGGAGCCCTACCTGGAGGGCACCCAGCCCACCGCCGAGGCCCCACCGCCCGGACAGGTGACGCCGGACAACTACTTCCTGGAGGAAGGTGGCAAAAGGGGGCTGTGAGTCGCTCGCTCCTGCCGCTGTTCCTCGCGCTCGTCGTCGCCCTGCCCGCCTTCGCGGAGTCGGACGAAGGCGCGCCCCTCGCGTCCGCCCGCCTGGCCCTGGCCGTGGCGGACGCCATTCGCGGCGCGCCCGCCGAAGCGCCCGTGGCCCTCTGCCTGTCCGGAAGTTCTCCGGAGCTGCGCCGGGCGTTCGGGACGCTGCTGGCCGCCCGGCTTTCGGCGATGAACCTGGGGCCGGTGGTGCTGGACGTCCCCCCCGAGCGCGCCGAATCCGCCGCCCGCGAACAGGGAGCGCGCACGCTGGCGCGGCTCACGCTGGACGTGGAGGGCGGCGAGCTGACGGCACGGGGCGACGTGCTGGGCACCTGGGTGAACTTCTGGTCCGGCCGCACGCCCACGCGTCCTCCGAAGCCCGCCGCCGCCGTGGCCGAGGGCGTGGAGGCGGATGCCACGGCGCTGGCGCTCGCCGCGGTGGGGGCGCCGTCGCCGGGAGCGCAAGGCCCCGGACCGCAGCAGCGGCGGCCGGTGCGACTGCTGGGCGCGGTGTTCGCGAAGCTGGAGACGCCGCTGGGCGCGCTGGCGGCGGGCGACCTGGACGGCGACGGCCGCGATGAAGTGGCCGCGCTCACCGAGCACGAGGTGGTGGTGTTCAGCGCGGACGGGCGCGTGCTCGCGCGGAAGGAGCTGGAGGGCACGGCGGCCGCGGCGACGACGCGTGAAGCCTTCGGAGCGCTGGCGGTGCTGACGGGGCCCCCGAGGCTGGCGGCCTGGAGCACGCGGTACGCGCGGGGTGAGGTGCTGGTGCTGGACAAGGCGAAGGGGACGCTGCGCCCGTCGGGGACGCTGGACGCCGCGCCGCTGGGGACCGCGGAGCGCGGGGCGTTCGTGCCGGGCCAGACGGTGTTCGCGCCCGAGGTGCGGCTGGCGGACGGGCGGAGCCTCACGGTGCCCGCGCCGTTCGGCACGGCGAGCTTCGCGACGCCGCGCATGTTGTTCGTTCACGCGGACGGCACGGCGTCGCTCTACGCGCGTCCGGCGTCCGCGCCCGTGAAGCTGTCCGGCCTGGGGGCTGGCAGCGCGCTGGGAGACCTGGACGGGGACGGTGTGCCGGAGCTGCTCACCACGTCGCCTCAGCTCCAGCCGTCTCCGGACGCGCTGCGGGTGCTGTCGTTGACGACGGACGCGCCGATGGCGCACGAGCCCCTGTGGCAGGGAGCCCTCCCTCCGGGGCGGGCGCTGTACGTGGTGACGGCGGACCTGGATGGCGACAAGCGCCGCGAGGTCATCGTGGGCTCGTGGAAGCCGGACGGCTCGAGCGAGCTGTTCCTCCTGCGCCAGGGTGCACCGTGAGGAAGGCACCCGAGAAACACGAGGCCGTGCGCTCCGAGGACCTCTCGACGCGTTCGTGGCGCCGCGGCACGGGCAACCCCGGGCTCACTCCTGGCGGACGTCGCGAGTCCCTGGCGACACGCGCCACGCGGCTCCCCGGCCCGCCGGCGCGGGCAGGCCGTTCCACCGACGTCATGCGGGACTCCGTGATGATCCGCTCCTCCCTGATGGGCCTCGTTCTGCTGTCCTCCGCGCCGGCGCTGGCGGCCAGCCGTCCGCGCTACGGTGGCGAGCTGCGGGTCGCGCACTCGGGGCCGCCTGAAATCGGAGAGCCCGCGCTCGCGGACACGCCCATGGAGGCCGCGCTGCTGGGCCTGCTGACCCGTCCTGTGTGCCGCGTGGATGCCAGCGGGCCGGTGCACCCGACACAGGCGCGCGACCTGTCGCGCCCCGTGCCGCAAGCCCTGCGCGTCACGATGCCCTCCGCGGCCAGCGCGACCGCCCTGGCACGCACGTGGACGCGGCTGTCGTCCACGGAGGCGCCGTCGCCGTACCGGGCGCTCTTGTATCCGCTGCGCGGCGAGGGCCGTCAGGTGACGTCCACGGGCGCCACGCTGGACCTGGCGCTGGCCTTCCCATGGCCCGACCTGGAGCGCTCGCTGTGCCACCCGGCCCTCGCGACGCCGCCGTCGCCCGCGTCGGGCCCGTTCAGCGCCGCGGGCCGGGGTGTGCTGGAAGCGCAAGCCACCTGGCCCGAAGGCCGTCCGTACCTGGACCGGCTGGCGCTCACCGCCACGGATGAGCGGGGCCTCGCGCGGCTGTGGTCCGCGCGGCAGGTGCAGGTGGAGCTGGGCATGCCGTCCGACACCGACACCGCCACGGGCGCAGCGCTGTACGCGACCTATCTGGCGTTCTCGCCACGCAAGGTGCCCGCGGACTTCCGCCAGGCGGTGGAGAGCGCCATCGACCGCGAGGACCTCACGCGGCTGTTCGTGAAGGGGCCGGCGGTGCCCATGGCGAACCTGCTGCCGCCCGCGCTGATGCCGCAGGTGTCCAGGCCCCGCCCCAGCGCTCCTCCAGCGGGCGCGAGCCGCAAGGTGACGCTCGTCTACGACGCCGCGCTGGCGGATCAACGCGCCGTGGCCGAGCGCATCCAGGTGAAGCTGCACGACCAGGGCTACACCGTCGCGCTGGAGCCCCAGTCGCGCGCCTCGCTGCGAAGCCGTCAGGCCAGGGGCGACTTCGAGCTGATGCTCAGCGCGTACCTGCTGCCGCCCATCCCCGGCCCCGCGCTGGCGGTGGTGCTGGAGGCAGGCGGACGCCGGGACCTGCTCGGCGTGGAGCTGCCGCCCATCGGAGCCCTGACGGACGCCACGGCCCGGGATGCGAGAAGCCGCGACCGGGCCCTGGCGCTCGCCCCGTCCGTGCCCCTCATCCCGCTGTACGCGCAAGGGCTCGCCGTGCGCGCGGCGCCGGAGGTGACGGGCCTGGCGCTGGATGCCCAGGGCCTGCCGGTGCTCGAAGGAGCGTGGCTGGCTCCCGTCGAAGCCTCCGGTGGTGGGGGCCGGCCATGAGCCCCGCCACGCCGAAGCCCGGCGCCCCGCGAGCCCCCAGGAAGGACCGGCCCGCATGCGCCTGAGGACCCGGCTCGCGCTCGCCTTCGCCCTGCTCGCGCTGGTGCCGCTGGCCATCGTCGTCCCCCTGACGGTGACGCGCCTGCGCGACACGCTGTCACGCGAGCTCGACGCGCGCATGACGGCCGCCACCGCCTCCGCGCAGGAGTCCCTCGAACGCTCCGCCGCCAACGCGCGCCGCGCGGTCGAGGAGCTGGTGGAGAGCCCCGCCATGGAGGACCTCGTGCGCGACGCGCGCACGGCCCCCTTGCGCGTCATCCAGGCCAACACCGCCGAAGGCCTGATGAAGAGCCGCGGCCTCACCGTGCTCACCCTCTTCGACCGCAACGGCACCGTGCTGTCCTCGGGCCACCTGCCCGCGCGCCGCGGCGACCCGGACCCCGCCCTCTTCGCCGTGACGAAGGAGAAGTCCCCCAGGCCCGTGCCCGTGCGCGTGGACGTGCGCGGCGACGCGGGCCTCCGCCAGGTCCCCGCCCTCGTCACCGCGCGGCCCGTGGACTACGGCGACGTGCGCCTGTGGGCCGTGGGCGGCGTGGTGCTGGACGACGGGCTCGCCCAGCACCTGGCCCGCCTCACCCAATCCGACGTGACGCTCCTGTCCGGCGACACCCAGGTCGCGCACGCGGGCAGCGCGGCCCCGCCCACCGTGGAGCAGGTGCTGCCCCTGGGCGACGCCGCCTCCGTGCGCCTCACCTTCAGCCGCGCCGCCGCGCGCGAGGCCGAAGAGGGCGTCATGCGCGCGTTCCTCCTGCTCGCCGGCCTGGGCCTGGGCTTCGCCGCGCTGCTGGGCCTCCTGGTGTCGCGCTGGATGACGCGGCCCGTGGAGGCCCTCACCTCCGGCGCCCGCCGCGTCGCGGAAGGCGCGCTCGACGTCCAGGTGACGTCCCGCGCCACCGGCGAGGTGGGCGAGCTGGTCCGGACGTTCAACCACATGACGTCCGAGCTGAAGAACACCACCGAGCGGCTCATGGCCACCGAGCGCATCGCCGCGTGGCAGGAGGTCGCCCGGCGGCTGGCGCATGAAATCAAGAACCCCCTCACCCCCATCCGCATGTCGCTGGAGACGCTGATGGCCGCGCACGAGGCGCGCCACCCCAGCTTCCCCACCCTCTTCAAGGACAGCGCGGGCGTGGTGCTGGAGGAGGTGGAGCGGCTGCGGCGCATCGTGGACGAGTTCAGCCGCTTCGCGCGCCTGCCCAAGCCCCAGCTCGCGCCGGTGGACCTGGGCGAGCTGGCCCAGGGCGTCCTGTCGCTGTACGCCGCGCCCCCCGAGGGCATCCGGTTCGAGCCCGCGCTCCAGGCGGGCGTGGTGGCCCGCGCGGACCGCGACCAGCTCACCCAGGTGCTCGTCAACCTGGTGAAGAACGCCGAGGAGGCCATGGCCGGCAAGGGCGGCGCGCTGCGCGTGCGAGTGAAGGGCACCGACGCGGACGCCATCGTCGAGGTGGAGGACGAGGGCCCCGGCATCCCCCTGGAGCACCGCGCCCGCGTCTTCGAGCCCTACTTCACCACCAAGGACGGAGGCACCGGCCTGGGGCTCGCCATCGCCGCGCGCATCCTCCAGGAGCACGGCGGCCGGCTGGAGGTGGGCGGAGAGCCGGGCCACGGCGCCCGCTTCAGCGTCGTCCTTCCCCGCGCGAGCTGACGGGACAACCCCTCAGCCCCACGCAAGAAGGCCCGGCACCTCGCGAAGAGGTCCCGGGCCTTCGGGCGTCGCACGGCGCGGCGCGCTTGCGTCAGTCCTTGACGGGCGTCGCCTTGAGGGCGGCCTTGCCCTCCTTCACGTAGACCTGGAAGCGCACCGTCTTGCACGCGTACTTCGTGACGAGCTGCTCCTTGTTCTTGCGCAGCTTCTGCACGAACTTGTCGTACGTCAGGCCGTCCGCCTGCTCACCGCAGCGCTCGCGCGTGGTGACGAACTCGCGGAAGACGTCCTGGAAGTGCTGCTCCTCCGACAGCGCCGCCGCCGCGGCGGAGTTGACGCCCGGCATGGGCAGCGGCACCGCCTGCGGCCCGTTGGAGCGCGGCGCCGGCATGGGGATGGCCTCCGACGTGGGCCGGGTGCTGGCCTGGAGCAGCTCGCGCGGAATCGCCGCCACGCGCGTCGTCTCCGGAGACTCCGGCTCGGAGGACTGCGCCGCCGCCAGCGCGAATGGATTGGCCGCCTGCTGGAGCGAGTACGCCGCCGTGGGCTGATCCTCGAAGGCGAACGCGCCATGGCGAGGCGCCGCCGGGGCGATGGGCTCGGCCGAGGGGGCCGGGTGGTCGAAGGGCATCGCGCCGCCCTGCGCGTACCCCGGAGGCGGCGCGAACGGCTCCGCGGCCGGCGGCGGATGGGCCGCGGGCGGAGACGGGAACGGGAAGGACTCCACCCCGGCGAACGGATCCGCGGCCGGCGGCGCCCCGAACGGCGACGGCGCGGCGGCCTGGGGCGGAGGCATGGCGAACGGATCCGCCAGCGGCGCGGCCTGGGGCGGGGGCATGGCGAACGGATCCGCGGCCGGAGCGCCCGGGAACGGGAACGCGTCCGCGCTCGCGAACGGATCCGCGGCCGGCGGCGGCGCCGAGGCGAACGGGTTGGACACCGGCTCCACGTGCGCGGCCGACGCGAACGGGTTGGACACCGGCTCCGCGTGCGCCGGGGGCGCGAACGGATCCGCGGCCACGGGCGCCACGGCGGCCGGAGCCGGCGGCGACGTGGTGCTCACGGGCTGGGGCGCGGGCTGCGCGGCGGGCGCGGACTGCTGCGCGGCCATCGCCGCGGACCAGCCCAGCGTGTCCGAACCGCCCGTCACGGCCTCCTCGCTGGAGTCCTTCCTGCCGCCGCCCATCAGCGCCATCCAGATGAGGCTCAGCACGAACAGGCCCGCGAGCCCGAGCAGCGCGGTGCTCTGGTACGCGGCCAGCGGGGCCAGCGTCGCCGCCGTGCCCGCGATGACCACGACTTCATACGGCGTGCCCGCCAGCGCCTGGCGCGAGCCCACGAACAGCGGCGCCTGGCCGCCCATCGCGTCGCCGTTGGTGAAGGCGGGCAGCTGCACCGGGCCCAGCGCCTGGAGCGAACCCGTCTCCAGCACCGCGTCCTTCGCGCCCGCGGTCAGCCGGGGCAGCGAGCCCTCCAGCCGCGCCTTCTCCGCGCCCGCGCCGCCCACCACCTTGTCACCCTGCACGAGCCCCACCGCGGCCGCGCCGGACGCATCCACCGCGCCCTGCAGCGCCGCGTCCGCGGCCAGGGGCGCGCCCACCACCAGCGTCACCGCCGGCGCGGGGGTCCCCTCACCGCTCCACGCGAGCGGCACGGACGCGAACACGTGCGGCGCCCCGAAGGCGTCCACCACGGACGTGCCCGCCTTGGCGAGCGCCGCGACGTCCAACGCGGCCGTGTCCGAGGAGGGCTCCGCGCCCGCGCGCGCATGGAAGCTCGCGTCGCCGGCCACCACCGCCACCACCGCGCCCTGGAGCTCCGGGGGCAGGCTGGCCTGCGCGGCCGTGCGCAGCGCGCCAAAACGTTCAGCAGTGAGCGGCAGCAGCCCCGCCGGCTCCTCCGCGTCCCGCGAACCGGAGCGGTCGCGCGAGGACTTCGCCACCGGCGCCGGGTGCAGCGCGCTCACGGCGGCGGCCAACTGGGGGCTGGCGGCGAGCTTCAGCGCCAGGGTTTGCACTTCCGCGCGGCGTGCCTCCACGCGACGCGCGACCTCGCCGGTGCCCGAGGAGGCCTGGAGTGACGCACCTTCCACCGCGCGCGCACGCTGCGGCGCCGACAACGTCGGGAGGTGAGCCAGGCCCAGTCCGAGGACCAGGAGCGCGAACAGCAGGAACTTGAGGCGGACCATCGCCGTCCTTTAGCCCAGGGGTGAGGGGTCCGCTTATAGCGTCCACCGTTCGACCCCAGCAAGGAACTGGCCCGAAGGAACCCGGGGGCCGGACGCCTGGCTGGCATCCGGAATTCCCGGGCCCTTCGGTCTGTCACCCCGTGATGCAGCCGGACGCTAGTAGGTCGACGCGTCCGCGTTCAGGTCGTACGGCAGACCGTTCGTCTTCGCCTCGCGGCGGCGCTCCACCGCGCGCTTGATGGCCTTCTCCAGACGGTCACGCGTCGCGTCGATGGCCTGGAACAGCGTCTCCGACGTCTCCGTCACGTGCACCGCTTCCAATCCCGCCAGGCGCACCGTGACGCGGCATTCCTTGTCCACGCCGCCCTTGGGCCCGTTGATGTCCACGAGCGCGATTTCGATTTCGGATGCCTCGTCCTCGGCGAAACGCTCGATATGGGCCACCAGGTGCGTGTCCACATACTGCTTCAGGTTGTCCGTCAGCCCCAGATGCACTCCCCGCAGCTGCACCTTCATGGATTCACCTCCGGGGACAAACATGAGCAGTCCCCCGCCCGCCCGTGAGGGGCCGCCGCAAGCCCTCCCGCTCGCCCTCCCCGGAAGCAGCCGACCGGACATCATCCCGCCCGGGACGCGTTGGACGAATCCCGCGGGGCGGTGGGTTGCCCTAGTCGCATGGATGGCGAACGAATCAAGGTCCTGCTGGTGGAGGACGACGGGGACAGCCGCGAGCTGCTGGCGGAGCTCCTCGAGGACGACTTCGAGGTCACCACCGCGTCGGATGGCGAGGCGGGACTGAGGGCGTTCGAGGACACGCACCCCGACGTCGTGGTGACGGATGAATCCCTGCCCGGAATGAACGGCACGGCGCTGGCGCAGCAGGTGAAGGAGCGAGAGCCCAACGCCCGCGTCGTCCTGGTCTCCGGCTATGCGCAGGTGGAGGGCGCGGACTACTGCGACGCCGTGTTGCGCAAGCCCATTGACGTGGAGCGCCTCAGCCGCATGGTGGGCGAGCTGGGGGACGCGGCACGGCACTGAGAATGTTTCGCGCGGGCGCCGCCTGCCATCCGCGCGAGCCGTTCCTAACATTCCAGCCATCGGCCAGGAGGGCCCCATGAGGTACTGCGCACGGTGTGGCTCGGAGTATCAGGACAGTGTCGTGGACTGCACGGATTGCCCCAACCACCCACCGCTCGTGTCCGCGGAGGAGATGCACGAGCGCGGGCTGCCCCTGCCCCACGAGTTGGATCAGCGCCGCTTCGTGCGGGCGGGCATCGCGGACGACCCCGTGACGGCGCAGATCTTCGCGGACGTGCTGGACGAGCACCTCATCCCGTTCATCGTGCGCCCCGGGCGCTCGGGCGTGGTGGACGAGCTGACCACGGGCAACCTGCTGCCCTGGTGGGAGCTGTTGGTGCCGGACACCCGGCAGGCCGACGCCGCGAGGATCCTGGAGGAGGAGAAGCTCCAGGAGCGCACCTACGCGGACGAGGCCAGCCGCGCGGCGGAGGAAGAGGAGCTCGAGGACGAGCGCTCGCGCCAAGCGGCGGTGGACAGCGCGCCCCCGGCCCTCTAGCCGCCCATCGTCAGGGCGCGCCGACGGTCGCGCTGCTGTCGGCGGTCGCGGGCGGCGGGCCGAGCGTTGCGGGCGGACGCCGGGCCTCGAAGAGGCTCACGCCCGTGACCTTCCATTTGTCGTAGCGCGCGTTGCGGGCGAGGAACGTCTCCAGGTCCTCGTCCACCACGCGGTTGTAGCCGCCCTTGGACGCGTGGCGCAGGTACGGGCGCTTCTTCTTCTGCACCAGGAAGCCCAGGTGGGTGATCCGCGTGGCCTTCAGGGGCAGGTCCTCGCGCATCACCACGAGGATGGTGCCGGACGCCACGCCGCGCGCGTGCTCGAGCACCTTGTCCAACGGAATCATGTCCAGCGTGTAGGTGCCCACGGGCTGGCGCTCGCGGGGCAGCTGCAGGGCCATGGACGACTTCGACTGCCAGGTGCGCGCGGTGAGCGTCTTGGTGACGGTGACGGTGTCCTCCTTCGCGTACTTGCGCGTCACGTCCACCAGGAGGCCCTTCTTGATGTTGTTGGGCAGCCACTGCGCTTCCATCAGGTGGTTGCGGTCCTCGTACGTGGGCGTGCTCGCGTAGCGGATCCGCTCCAACAGCGCCGGCACCTCCGGCTCGCCGTGCGCCATGCCCAGGGCCAGCGTCTCCTCCACGAAGGTGAGGCAGTCCACCGCGTCCAGGCGGAAGGTGGGGTCCGGGTCCACGCCCTGCCCCTCCCCCAGCGGCGACAGGACGTAGGGCGTGTTGAGGAACCTCTCGCTCATGCCCAGCAGCCGCTCGGCGAGCGGCGCATCGGCCCTGTCCGCGATGAGGGCCGCGCGCTGCTCGGGCGTGAGCCCGCTCCAGCCGTTCTCGCGCGCGGGCGGCGTCGCGGTGGCCGAGGACGGATGCGCGGGCGCGGCGAGGGACGCGGGCACCGCGGGCACGGCCGGCTTCGCGGGGGCCTGGGACAAGAGCGCGAGCGCGCAGACACCCCACGGGCTCACGGCGTCACCCCGGCCTTGCGCAGGATGGCCTTGCGGCGGTCATCCGCGAGCTGGAGCGTCTCCAGTTCCTTCTCGTAGGCGAGCTTCTCATCGCCCTTCGCGTTCCACGACGCGAGCACCAGCCAGTCCAGCGACGCGGCGTCGCCGCCCTGGTACAGCACGCGCGCGGCGGTGGCGGCCACGGTGCGGTCCGCGTCCTTCAGCAGCGGCGACAGCACGGGGCTGGCCTTCTTCGCCGGCACGCCCTCGAAGAGCACCAGCCCCTGGCGGCGCACGAACTTGTCGCTGTTGCCCAGGAGCTTCTGCGCGAAGGCGAAGCCCTCGGGCGCGCCCAGCCGGCACAGGCCCCGGGCCGCGGCGAAGCGCGTGCTCTCCGAACCGCTGTCCAGGTACGCCTTGAGCGCGGCCTTCTGCTTCGCGTCACCGCTCGAGCCCGCGGCCTCCAGCAGCGCCGCGCGGACCTCCAGGTCCTGTTCATCCTTCGCGGCGGCCATCAGCGGCTTGCCCACCTTGGGGTTTCGGGCCGCCCCCAGGGCCCTCGCGGCCTCGCGGCGCACGCCGCTGCTCTTGTCCTGGAGCAGCGGCAGCACGGCGGCGGTGTTGCGGCTGCCCAGCCGGGCCAGCCCCTGCGCCGCGTACATGCGGACGGTGCTGTCGTCATCCGACGCCAGCTTCACCAGCGTGGCCTCTCCCGTGCGCGCGCCCAGGGACGCCAGGAGCGCCACCAGGTTGCGGCGGATGCGCTCGTCGTAGGTGGTGCGCAGCATGGGGCCAATCTCCTCGGCCGCGTAGGCCTCCTCGCGCAGGAAGCGCAGGCGGGAGGTGGCGGGGGGCACGGCGGCGCCGTTGGCCACCTGGGCGAGGACGGTGTCCGCCTCCGCGCGGCCCTGGGCCTTCTTGGACGCGGCCCCCGGTCCGGCGAGGCCGGTCAGGGGCAACAGCAGCACGACGAGCAGGGCACGGACGGACGGTGGACGCACAAGGGCCGGATGGTCGCAAGCACGGCCCCTGTCGTCAAAGTCCACCCTCCTGCCCGGCCCCCTGCTCCACGCCCACCGCGCGATTCTTGACCCCCCCGGAGGCGATTGATACGACCGACGGCCAATCCCTCCGCTCTGTCGACCGAGGCCCCCGTGATGACGAAGCAGTCGCTCCTGTTGGCGTTCGCGGGCGTGCTGACCGCATGTGGCCCCGTGAAGTCCACGTCCAACATCCTCGACGCCGAGGTGCAGATCCAGGCCGCGCGCACCGCCGGGGCGGAGAAGGAAGCCCCCTACGAGTGGACGGCCGCCAACCTCTACCTGCAGAAGGCGCGGGAGGAGGTCGGCTACTCGGACTACCAGGCCGGCGTGGACTTCGCGGTGAAGGCCTCGCGCTTCGCCAACGAGGCGCGTGAGAAGGCCATGTCCGCGGCCAACAGCGGTGACTCCCAGGGCCGCCCCCAGAACCCGTGACGCCCGAGCGCTCTCCGATGAAGCGTCTGACCCAGTCCGCGCTTTTCACCCTGCTCTTCGCCTCCTTCGCCTGCGTCAGCGGCAACAAGATCCGCGCTGACACGGAGGTGCTCACCGCCGACGTGGAGCGCGCCCGCCGCGGCGGCGCCCTGCGCTGCGCGCCCGCGGAGCTGGCCACCGCGGAGGCCAACCTCGACTTCGCCCGCGGCGAGCTCAGCCAGGGCAACAGCACGCGCGCCGCCCAGCACGTGAGCGCCGCCGACGTCGCCATCAAGCGCGCCCTGGAGCTGTCCAGGAACTGCGGCCCGCGCCAGGTGCTGGTGCGCGACCGTCCGGAGGCGCCGCAGGCCCAGCCGGAGCAGCCGCGGCAGCCCGCCCAGCCCCAGCAGCAGGTGGTGGTCAGCATCGAGGAGACGGACAGCGACGGCGACGGCATCCTGGACAAGGACGACCCCTGCCCCGAGCAGGCCGAGGACGTGGACGGCTTCCAGGACCAGGACGGCTGCCCGGACCCCGACAACGACAACGACGGCGTGCTGGACGCGCAGGACAAGTGCCCGCTCATCCCCGGCGTGCCGGAGAACCACGGCTGCCCGCCGGAGGCCCCCAAGGACCGCGACGGCGACGGCGTGCTGGACAACGTGGACAAGTGCCCGGACCAGCCCGAGGACAAGGACGGCTTCCAGGACGACGATGGCTGCCCGGACCCGGACAACGACAACGACGGCATCCTGGACGGCACGGACAAGTGCCCCAACGAGCCCGGCCCGCTGCAGAACCTGGGCTGCCCCATCGTGGACAAGGACGGGGACGGCATCAACGACGACAAGGACAAGTGCCCGGACGAGCCGGAGGACAAGGACGGCTTCCAGGACGACGACGGCTGCCCGGACCTGGACAACGACAGCGACGGCGTGCCGGACGCGCAGGACAAGTGCCCGAATGAGTCCGGCCCGCAGGAGAACGGCGGCTGCCCGGATCCGGACCGCGACGGCGACGGCGTGGTGGACCGCCTGGACGCGTGCCCGGACGACCCGGGTGTGAAGGAGGAGCGCGGCTGCGCCAAGCAGTACAAGATGGTCATCGTCAAGAGGGACCGCATTGAGATCAAGAAGCAGATCCTCTTCGGCACCGGCTCCGCGAAGATCATCGGCAAGCAGAGCACCACCATCCTGGACGAGGTGGCGCAGGCGCTGAAGGACGCGCCGTGGATCCGCAAGATGCGCATCGAGGGCCACACCGACTCGATGGGCAACGACACGGCGAACCTGAAGCTGTCCCAGAAGCGCGCGGACGCGGTGATGGTGCAGCTGCTCAAGCGCGGCATCGACCCGGGCCGCATGGAGGCCGTGGGCTTCGGCGAGACCCGGCCCGTGGCGCCCAACACGACGAAGACGGGCCGCGCGCTCAACCGCCGCACGGAGTTCAACGTCGTCCGGCAGTGACGTGACGCCCCACCCCGCTCCGCTCAGAGCGGAGCGGGACCTGCGGTGACCCTCGCGCCTCCCCGGGCCTCACGCCCAGGGAGGCGCGGTCGTTTCCGGGCATGCAGGAGCGCCACGCCGCAGCCGCCCTCATGCGCTTTTCGCGGGGTCTCGTCGCTCGCGTGCGCACGGGCGCGGGGCACCCGCCCGGGCACACGCCGCGGGCTTCAGCCGTCCTTGAGCAGCTCGTGCAGCACTTCGGTGGCGTAGGCGCCGCGAGGCAGCTCGAAGGTGAGCCGCGCGTCCTCGCCATCCGCCGAGAGCTCCGCCGCGCCCAGCCGCACGCGGTACGGGCGGCGCGTGCCTTCCGTCTCGTCGCCGCCGCGCTGGAAGTCGCTCAGCGTGACGCCCGCTTCGGTCAGCAGCCGGGCCTCGGCCTCCGCCACCTCCCCCTTCGAAGCGGTCATCTTCGGGCCGAACATCGGGCCCGCCGGGCTCACCTCGAACGCGGCGACGCGCGGGCCGTCCACGTCCGGCGCCTCGCACACGAAGAGGCCGCCCGTCTCCTCCTTGCGCAGCACGTCGCCCAGGAGCGCCGTGGCGAAGGTGCCCGCGGTGAGCCGCGCGGCCAGCGCCTGGTTGAAGAGGCGCGACTGGAAGGCGGACAGGTACAGCTTGCGCTGGAAGCGGTCCGGCCGCTTCGGAAGCCGCTGCCCCAACAGCAGCATCCGGCCCAGGTCCGCGTTGTCGCCGGCCCGTCCGAACCGCTGCTCGCCAAAGTAGTTGGGCACGCCCTGCGCGCTCAGCAGGGCGAACGACTCGCGCGCCGCGCCCAGGTCCTTCACGCCGCGCAGCCGCAACGTGAAGCGGTTTCCCTTCAGGTGGCCGGTGCGCAGCTTGTTGCCGTGGCGCTTCGCCTCCAGCACGCGGACGCCGTCGAGCGCGAACTCCGGCAGGCGTCCTTCCGCGTTCGCGGGCACGGACAGCCACTGCCGCGTCACCGCCTGCCGGTCCTTCATCCCCGCGGAGCCGATGTCGTCCTCGCGCACGCCCAGCGCGGACGCCAGCGCGCGCACCACCTCGCGCGTGTCCCGGCCGCGCTTCTCCACCCAGAGGTACAGGTGCGTGCCCTCGCCGGAGGGCAGGTACGCGGGCAGCTCCTCCACCTCGAAGTCCTCGGGCGTGAGCTTGAACGCGCCGCCGCACCCGGGCACGCCCGCGGTCAGCCTCGGAAAGCCGGTGTCCGTCACGGCGCCTCGAGCGTGGCCAGGAGTTCCTTCACCCGGCGGGCCAGGTCCTCGTCCGCGCGCGACTCCAACAGCTCCCCCGCCTGGAAGAGCAGGAAGAACATCACGTCGCTCAGCGCCTGACGGAACGAGGCCAGCGGCTCGCTGCCCAGGTGGGCGCGGTGCTTGTCGAAGGCCTCCATCAAGCGCCCTTCCGGCAGGCTCCCGTCCGCCGCGAACGCCAGCCCCTCCAGCACCGGCGACGACGACAGCGCGTTGTTGGACAGCGCCGCGTTGGCCGCCGCGATGAACTCGCGGTCCATGCCGGAGCGGGCCACCTCGTCGCGGATCTCCCGGAAGATGAAGTTGAAGACGCGCGCCACCGGCCGGGCATCCACCGGGGGCGCCGCGCGCGCTGGCGGACGCACGCGCTGCGCGGGCGCCTTCTCCGGCGCCGCGGCCGAGGCGGGAGCCCCCACCGGCTTGTCCGTCAGCCCGGCGAAGCCGCCCTCGAGCAGGCGGAAGACGACCTTGGTGATGTCGAACTCGGACAGCCGCGCCGCGTGCCCCAGCTCCAGCACCGTGCGCCGCCCGTCCAGCATGGCCAGCACGCGGTCCTCGTCCTCCTCCAGCTTGCCGTCGGACGGACGCTTGCGCGCCACGTACAGGCGGCCGTGGGGGATGCGCTTGCGGAAGTGCGCCAGCTCGTCGATCTTCCGGATGCTGTCCATCAGCAGGCTCTGCGTGGACAGCTGGATGGAGTGCCCCGTCTTCTCGTCCAGCGGCTGGTCGATGAGGAAGAACGCCCCCTCGCGGCACAGCACGATGGCGTGGAAGATCTCACTCACCTGGTGCGTGACGCACTTGAAGAGGTCGTGCGCCTGCAGCACGCCCTTCTCCACCAGCGCCCGGCCCAGCTTCGACGCGGACTGCTCGCGCAGCACCGCCTCCACCTGCGCGCGATCCACGTAGCCCAGCCGCACCAGCACCTCGCCCAGCCGGTCCGCGGGCTCCTCGGAGGTGGCGCCGCGCACCTCGCCCTCGCGCAGCGTGAGCGAGCGCTCCCCGCCCGACGTGTGCACGCGAATGACGCCGCTCCAGCGCGACTGGCTGAGGAACGCGATGAGGTCCGACAGCGGGAAGCCCCCCGCGTCCCCCGCCAGCACGACGCGCGGCGTGGGGATGGAGCCCCCTTCCGGCGGCGTGCGGGAGAACACCAGCAGGTCGGGCCCGGTGGGCATCAGCGCGTACGTCCCCGAGCGTCCCGCGAGCGCGGGGATGCCGGTGCGGTCCTCGGGGACCAGCTGCGCGGCGCCATCGATGCGGAAGCGTTGGCTCATCGAAGGGTCAGTCGGCGGCCCACGCGTTGTTGTTCGCGCGCCACTCCACCTCGTCCTCCATGCTGTGCTCCAGCTGGGCTTCCTGGAAGCCCAGCTCGTAGGCACGTCCATTGAAGAACACGGACGGGGTGCTGTTGATGGCCGCCATGCGCCCCTGCGCGTGGAAGCCGTCAATCTCGTCCTTGTACTGATCCGTCTTCAACACCGCGGCCAGCTTGTCCCCGTTCAAACCCACCGACTTCGCCAGCGCGGGCAGCGCCTCCGGCTTGAGGTTCTCCTGCTGGCCGAAGAGGGCGTCGTGCATCTCCCAGAACTTGCCCTGGTCGCGCGCCCACAGCACCGCCTGCGCGGCGGGGACGGCGTTGGCGTGCATGGAGAGCGGGAACGGCAGGTAGCAGAAGCGCACCTCGCCGGGGTGCTTCTTCGCGAAGGCCTCCAGGATGGGCCGGGCCTTGCCGCAGTAGGGGCACTCGAAGTCGGAGAACTCCGCCACCGTCACGGGCGCGTTGGCGTTTCCCTGGCACATGCGCGGATCCACCTTGAGCTGCACGCGCGGCTCGCGGAAGGACGCATAGTACTTGGACAGCGCGACGATGACCTCGCTCGCGGGCCCGCCCTCGGCCACCAGCCGGGCAGACAGCTTCGCCATCCGCTTCGCGTGCTTGCAGGGCGTGTGCTGCTTGAGGCACGCGCCCAGCGAGTGGGGACAGCCGCAGTAGCAGAACTCGTCGCTGAACACCGTGGCCAGCTCGCGTTTGGCCGCGGGCGGCAGCGCGGAGAAGTCCATGCCCGGGATGCCCGTCAGCGCCTGCGCCGGATCCGCCGACGCCGCCTCCGTGGCGGGGCTCGCGGCCGGGATGGCGGCGGGGGCCGGGGCGGCGGCCGGCGCCGTCGTCGGGGCCTTGGCGGTGGCGGGAACTTCCGCGCTCTTGGTGCAGCCGGCGCCCATCAGGGTCGCCGCGGCCAGCACGGGAGCAACACGCTTCCATCGAGGGAGGAGCACGGCCCCGGGGTTTAGCCACGCGCGCCGGGCTTGTAAAGCAAGGCAGCCTTTGGCAGACGGCCCCTCGCCCATGCCCAGAGTCCTGATGCTTCACACGGGAGGCACGCTCGGAATGGCCGGTGGCCGGCCCTCCGCCCTGCGTCCCGCGGCCTTCTTCCAGACCCTCCGCAAGCGAGCCCCGGAGCTGTTCCAGCTGGCCGACATCGAGCTCGAGCTGTTCTCCAACCTGGACAGCTCGGAGATGCAGCCGGAGCTCTGGAGCCGGATGGCCGCCCACCTCCACCGCCGCCTGCCTGAATTCGACGGGGCGGTGGTGACCCACGGAACGGACACGCTCGCCTACACAGCCAGTGCGCTGTCGTTCATGTTGCGAAATCCGCCCTGCCCCGTGGTGCTGACGGGCTCGCAGCGGCCGTTGGGAGAGATCCGCTCGGACGCGAGGCTGAACCTCATCGACGCGGTGCTCTCCGCGCTCCAGGGGCCGCGCGAGGTGACCATCTGCTTCGACTCGCACCTGTACCGGGGCAACCGCACGCGCAAGGTGAAGGTGGCGGAGTACGACGCCTTCGAAAGCCCCAACTTCCCGGTGCTGGGCACGCTGGGCGTGGACGCCACCTTCGAGAAGGGCCTCCCGTCCCGGGGCCCCTTCCGGCTCCATGAGAAGCTGGATCCGCGCGTCTTCCTGCTGAAGGTGTACCCGGGGCTGGACCCCACCCTGCCGCTGCAGCTGCTGCCGCACGTGAAGGGGCTGGTGGTGGAGGCGTACGGGGCGGGCAACGTGCCCATCGCGCCGGAGCTGGGCCGCTCGCTCCTGCCGCTCTTCGTCCAGGCGCGGGAGCGGGGCGTCCCGGTGCTGGTGGTGAGCCAGGCCTACCGCAACGGGGTGGACCTCACGCTCTATGAGTCCGGGGCCAAGGTCCTGGCGGAGGGGGCCGTGGGGGGCGCGGACATGACCCCGTCGGCGGCGCTGGTGAAGCTGATGCAGGGGCTGGCGGAGCACCCCCGGGGTGGCGAGGCGCTCGCGCGCTTCCTCCGGACGCCCGTGGCCGGCGAGCTGTCCGTCGGGCGGCCGACAGTTCCTCCACCGGAGAAAAACAGGCGGCGACCGGCGCGGGTGGGGCGGGTCGTCTGACACCGGGTGCGTGAAAGGAGCGCGGGTGTGCTTGCCGCCGTGAAAAGGCGGCCCGTAAGATGGGAGGCGCGATGTCCGAGGAGAAAACTTCCGTCCATTCAATTTCGGACCTGCTGGGCAGCGCCCAGCAGCAGAGCGCCTATCTGATCGTCATCAGCGCCAAGTCCGCCGCCGGCATCGGGCGGATGTTCAAGCTGGACCGCTCGGAGGTGGTGCTGGGCCGCAGCTCGGAGGCCCAGTTCCAGGTCGAGGACGACGGCATCTCCCGCAAGCACGCGAAGGTGGTGGCCATTGGCGACGGCCGCTTCCAGCTCGTGGACCTGGGCAGCACCAACGGCACGTACCTCAACGGCCTGAAGGTGAGCGCGGCGCCGCTGTACGACGGCGACAAGATCCAGATCGGCTCCAACACGGTGCTGAAGTTCAGCATCCAGGACGCGCTGGAGGAGCAGTACCAGCGCAGCATCTACGAGTCCGCCACGCGCGACGGCCTCACCCGCGTCTACAACAAGAAGTACTTCATGGAGACGGTGCGCAAGGAGTTCGCGTACTGCCTGCGCCACCGCGTGCCGCTGTCGCTGGTGCTCTTCGACGTGGACCACTTCAAGCGCATCAACGACGTGTACGGCCACCCGGCCGGCGACTTCGTGCTGACGCGCATCGCGCAGCGGGTGGCGGACACGGTGCGCACCGAGGACCTGCTCGCGCGCTACGGCGGCGAGGAGTTCGCGCTGATGCTGCGCGAGTCCGCGGAGGACGCGGCCCTGGCGTGCGCGGAGCGCTGCCGCGTCGCGGTGGACCGCGCGGACTTCATCTTCAGCGGCACGCCCATCAAGGTGACCATCAGCCTGGGCGTGGCGACGCTGCTGGATTCGGACTTCTCCCAGCCGGAGGACCTCATCTCCGCCGCGGACAAGTACCTCTACCGGGCCAAGCACGCGGGCCGGAACCGCGTGGACGCCAAGGCCATCAGCGGCCCGTGAGCCCCCGCCGTGGGTCCTGGGGAGAAGCCCGCGCCCCAGGGGACTCCACGACCAGCGAACCGCCAGCGCTCAGCGGCCGAAGCCCAGCCGGCGCAGGCCCTCTTGCGACACGTGCTTCACATGCGTATCCGCGTCGTGCGCGGCCGCCTCGCTCAGCGCCGCCACCGCGTGCGGGCCGCCCAGCGTGGACAGCGTCCGAGCCACCGCGACGCGCACGTCCGCCACCGGGTCCCCGCGCAGGCACTCGGCCAGGACGCGCACGTGCGCGGCGCGGCCCACGAACTCCAGCGCCCGCGCCGCGGCCGCGCGCACCACCGGGTGCTCCGACGCCAGCAGGCCCGCGGCCTCGTCCCCTCGAGACGGCTGCCGGTAGGCGGCCAGCACCTCCAGCGCGGCCACCACCACCTCCGGCGCGCCGTCCTCCAGCGCCTGCTCCGCCAGCACCATCGCGTCGGCGCTCCGGGGCAGCGCTCCCAACGCCCGCACCGCGCCCGCGCGCACCGGCACCACGTTCGACGCGAGGAAGGGCGCCAGCCGCTTCGTGGGAGGCGGGCCCTCCGAACAGTCCCCCAGGAAGGCCACCGCCTCCCCCTGGACCTCCGGCGTGCGGGCATGGCGCCCCTCGGCCACGTCCCGCAGGAAGGCGAAGCACCCCTTCTCACGGGCCATGGCGCCCAGCCACGGCCGGGCGGACTCCGCGGACTCCGCGTCCTTCACGCCCTGGAGCGCGATGTCCCGCAGCGGCTTCCCGGCGGACTCCGCCAGCCCCCGCGCCGCCAGCTCGCGCACCCGACCGTCGGCATCCCCGAGCGCCCCCTCCAGCTCGCGCTTCGCCAGCGGGCCGTAGCGGCGCAGGGCCGCCACCGCCGTTCGCCGGCGCTGCGCATCGCCAGCCGACAGGTCCGGCCGCAGCGCATCCAGCTCCCGTGAGTACACGGCGAAGAGCCGGTTGATGGCCGCCTCGTCCGCGGGCTTCGCCTCATTGAGGAGCAGCCGGCCCACGGACGCACGCTGCCGCTCGGCGACGGCGGCGAGGAGCTCCGCCATCACCGCGTCGCCCGCCACGGGCCGGGACGCCACCGTATCCAGCACCACTCGCGTCGCGGACTGCCCCTGGAAGGTGGCCAGGTGCAGGAGCGCCGGAAGCCGCACGGACGGCTCCTGCGCATACATCTCCAGCGACAGCGCCTGGCGGACCGCGTCCCGCTTCGCCCACACCCGGGCGGCGGAGGCGGGGCCCCGGGCACCTGCCTCCCGCAGGAAGTCCGCCGTGGAGCGCCCGGCGTCCGCGGCGGCCCGGACGGCGGTGAGACAGGCCCCCAGGTCCGCGTCCGGCGGGGTGTCCATGATCCACTCCGCCAGGGCCCGCCGCTCCGTGAGCCCCCGGCTCCGGGCCCCCGCCCTCACCGCCGCCCAGCGCACCCGCCAGCTGGAATCCTGGAGCGCGGACGCCAGCGCCTGCTGGGCCTCCACCCCGCCCGTCCCCAGGGAGGCCACCCAGCTGTCCACCCGCCCCCCGGCGACGCACGCCCCGCAGGTGCGAGCGCGCAGGGAGGGGTCCTCGACATGGCGGCGGCACGAGGCCCAGCACTCGGAAGCGACCGTGCCGGCCCGGGACGGGCTGGCCGCCAGCAGGAGCACCAGGAGGAGGAGGCGATACACGCGCTGAAGATTCTAGCGCACAAAGGGGCCATCCTTTCCGTGCGGGTCTCCTTGCCTTTTGCGGCCCGCTGCGCCATACCCCCCGACCCTCTGAAGATTTCAGATTGCATCCAGCTAGGCGGAAGGAGGTGACTGCATGCCCGGTATTCGAGTGAAGGAAGGTGAGTCCATCGAAAGCGCCCTCAAGCGCTTCAAGAAGGCCACCGAGAAGGCCGGAATCCTCTCCGAGATCCGCAAGCGCGAGCACTACGAGAAGCCTTCCGTGAAGCGGAAGAAGAAGGCCCTCGCCGCCAAGAAGCGCGCTGTGAAGAAGGCCCGCAAGTCGTACTAAGCAGGCCCGCAGTGAGGAGCCGGGGCGCCTTCCGAAAGGCGTCAGGTGCCCTGGCTCCCGCCGTCCCATCCGCTGGCGCGGCGACCCTTTTCCCCGCCCGTGAGGAGTCCCGACATGACCACCCTGAAAGATCGCCTGACCGCCGACCTGAAGGAGGCGATGAAGGCCAAGGACGAGCTGACCCTGAGCGTGGTGCGCATGCTCAAGAGCGCCGTGAAGTACAAGGAGGTCGAGCCGGGCGCCAGCGAACTGGACGACGCGGGCATCCAGCAGGTCATCGCCACCCTCATCAAGCAGCGCCGCGACTCCGTCGAGCAGTTCAAGTCCGGCGGCCGCCCGGAGCTGGCGGAGAAGGAAGAGCAGGAGATCTCCGTCCTGCAGCGCTACCTGCCCAAGCAGCTCACCCCGGAAGAGCTCACCGCCGCCGTCCAGGCCTCCATCGCCGAGGTCGGCGCCAAGGGCCCCAAGGACATGGGCGCGGTCATGAAGAACGTGAACCCCAAGCTCCAGGGCAAGGCCGAAGGCAAGGCCATCTCCGAGGAAGTGAAGGCGCAGCTGGCCAGGCTGTCCTGAGGTCGCCGTGATTTCCAGGGAAGGGGCGCCGGGAACGTGTCCCAGGTGCCCTTCCCACCCCGGGCTCGAAGCGGATTTTTTGATCCCTCGCCCGCCGCCCATTAAGCGCTGATCCTCAAGGGCCCCCTCCGCCCGTCCCCCACCCCGGGAGGCGAGCGGGCAGCCCGGAGGAGTGCGCGCCGTGTCCCAGCCCCCGTCCGTTTCCGCGCCCCGCCCGCGTCCCCCGGCCCTACCCGCGTGGGAGGACGGTCCGGAGGGAGGCGGCCCGGGCTGCGTCAGACCGGGCTGTCAGGGTAGCGGGCGGAAGGCCGCGCTCATGCGGAAGGATGGAGGGGCGTCGTGATTCCGGAGCACAAGATCCAGGAGGTCCTCGACCGCGTGGACATCGTGTCGCTGGTGTCCCGGCACGTGGAGCTGAAGAAGGCCGGCCGTGAGTTCAAGGGCCGCTGCCCCTTCCACCAGGAGAAGACCCCGTCCTTCTACGTGGTGCCGGAGAAGCGCTTCTATTTCTGCCACGGCTGCCGGGCGAGCGGCGACGCCGTGTCCTTCATCCAGCGCTACCTGGGCAAGACGTTCCAGGACGCCGTGCGCGACCTGGCCCAGGAGGTGGGCATCGACCTGGAGGCCGCGCAGGACCCCGGCCTCAAGGAGCGCCAGCAGGTCAAGGAGGCCACGGACTTCGCCGCGGAGCACTTCCGCGCCCTGCTCTGGAACGAGGACGAAGGCCGCGCCGCGCGCGCCTACCTGGCCAGCCGGGGCGTCTCCGAGGAGGTGGCCCGGGGCTTCGGCCTGGGATGGGCGCCCGCGCAGTGGAGCCTGCTGGCGGACCGCTTCCAGAAGAACGGGATGCTGGAGTGGGGCCTGAAGGCGGGGCTCGTCACGAAGCGCAGCAGCGGGGATGGCTGCATCGACTTCTTCCGCAGCCGCCTGATGGTGCCCATCCGCGCGCCGGAGGGGCGGCCCATCGCCTTTGGCGGCCGGCTGGTCGCGGCGGAGGATGGCCCCAAGTACCTCAACTCCCGCGAGTCCCGGCTCTACAACAAGAGCGAGACGCTCTTCGGCATGGACCAGGCGCGCGACGACATCCACAAGCGCAAGACGGCCGTTCTGGTGGAGGGGTACTTCGACTGCATCGGCCTGCATCAGGTGGGCGTGCGCCACGCGGTGGCCCTGTGCTCCACCAACCTCACCGCCGGGCACCTCCAGGTGCTCAAGCGCGCGGAGGCCCGCGACCTGGTGCTGCTCCTGGACGGGGACTCCGCGGGCCTCGCCGCCGTGGAGCGCCTGGCCGGTCCCCTGCTCGCCGCGGGGGCCCCCACCCGGGTGGCGCTCCTGCCGCAGGGTGATGACCCGGACGTCTTCGCCCGCCGCGAGGGCCAGGACGGCGTGGAGCGCCTCCTGGAGAGCGCCCAGCCCCTCACCGCCTACCTCTTCGCCACCCTCCTCCCCACCGGCAAGCAGGCGAGCTTCGAGGAGAAGATGGCCGCGCTGGAACGACTCAAACCCGTCACTTCGCAGGTGCCCCCGGGTCTGACGCGTTCGGCGCTCATCAGCGCGCTGGCGGCGCACTTCGGCTGGATGCCGGCGCAGATCGAGTCGTCGCTCCAGTACAAGCCGCCCCCCACACCCAAGCCCGCCGCCACCGCGGCGTACCCCAACGCCGTCCCCGCCCAGGCCGTGCCTCGCCCGGTGCCCAAGCCCCAGGCGGAGCGCCCCCCGCCAGAGGCCGAAGCCCTCTATGTGGCCGCAATCCTTCGGGATTCCCGGCTGCTCGCCCGCGACACCTTCCGCGTGTGTGATGAGCTGTCCCACATGGGACTGCGGATGGTCCTGGCCCAGGCCACGTCCGGGCGGGGGCTGGAGGAGGCGCTCTTCGAGGCCTCGGAAGTCGTCAAGCGGACGCTCCTGGAGGCTGGCCGCCGGCTCTCTCCGGGGGGAATGGAACTGGAAACGGAGTTCATCCTCGCGTGCCGCGACATCATGAAGAAGCGCATTGACGAGCGGCTCGTTTATATAAAGCGAGCGACGGAACAGACGCAGGGGGCTTTTGATTTGACAGAGGAGACGCGGCTGCTCCTGTCCGAGCGCAAGGAGCTGCTGGCGCTCCGCAAGCGCGTCCTGGATGAGCTCTCCCCCGCTTCCTCGGCAACGGGAACAAAGGGACCAATGCAACCGGTTTGAGTTCGCGTTTGTAAGAAAGCTCGACTTTGCGGTAGATCGGCCGGCTCGCCCAGGCCAAAGCACCTGATTTTCTTAAGGAGAAGTACCCGAATGCCGACGCAGAAGCCCCCCAAGGCATCCGTGAAGCCCACCAAGAAGAAGGTGGACCCGGTGATCCGCAAGAAGAAGGCCCCGGACAGCCCTGCGGCGAAGGTCACGAAGGCAGCGGAGCCTGAGGAGAAGGAGCTGGCGGCGAAGGAAGCCGCCGCCGAGGCGACCGAGAAGATCAAGAAGAAGAAGGGCGTGGCCGCCATCGCGGACGACGTGGACCCCGAGGAGGCCGCGGAGGAAGCCGCCGCCGCCGTTCAGGTGGACCCGGACGCGGTGGAAGACGACGTGGAGGAGGATCCCGTCGCCGAGCGCAAGGAAGTCAAGGACCTGCTGGCCGCGGGCCGCGAGAAGGGCTTCCTCACCTATGACGAGGTGAACGACGCCCTCCCCGCCGACATCGTGTCGTCCGATCAGATCGACGACGTGATGAGCATGTTCGGCGACAACGACATTGAGATCGTGGACGCGCAGAAGGCCGCGCAGTCCAACGAGATCAAGCCCACCGTCGCCGTCGAGGAAGAGAAGGAAGACCAGGACGAGGACGAGAAGGACGAGGACGACGAGCCGGGCGGCAAGTCCAACGATCCCGTCCGCCTCTACCTGCGCAAGATGGGCAGCGTCAGCCTCCTCACCCGCGAGGGCGAGGTGGAGATCGCCAAGCGCATCGAAGAGGGCGAGAAGGAAGTCCTGCGCGCGCTGCTGGCCTGCCGCGTCGCGGTCGCGGACATCCTGGACATCAGCAACCGCCTGAAGACGGGCAAGCTGCGCGTGCGCGACGTCATCAAGGACGCGCCGGAAGAGGCCCAGTCGGAGAACGCGGAAGAGCCCGCCGAGGAGGCGGCCGAGGGCGAGGCCCCCGCGCAGCTGGCGCAGAGCGAGCTCAACAAGATCGAGCAGATCTCCAAGCAGATTGAACGCTTCCGCAAGTTCGCCAAGGACTGCGAGGTGCTGGAGGAGGAGCTCTCCGGCAAGAAGAAGCTGACGGAGGTCCGCAAGAAGGAGCTGAAGCAGGAGGTGAAGGACCTCAGGACCAAGATGATGGAGGTCCTGGAGGAGATGCGGCTGAACAAGAAGCAGGTGGACCGCATCGTCCTGAACCTCAAGGGCCTCATCGAGCGCGTGGAGAAGGCGGAAGAAGAGCTCGGGGACCTGGAGCGCCGCTACCAGGTCAACATGAAGGACCTGCGCCCGCAGCTCAAGGAGTCGCGCGAGAACCCGAACATCGCCAAGAAGCTCCAGAAGCAGCTCAACTTCACGCCGGAGCAGCTGGAGGTCCTGGACCGCGACGTGCGCACGGCGGTGCGGAAGATCAAGCGCGTGGAGGAGGAGGCCAACCTCCCGGTGGATCAGCTCCGCCGCAACTACGACGCCATCCGCCTGGGTGAGAAGCGGGCCGAGCGCGCCAAGAGCGAGCTGGTGGAGGCGAACCTGCGCCTCGTCGTCTCCATCGCGAAGAAGTACACGAACCGCGGCCTGCAGTTCCTGGACCTCATCCAGGAGGGCAACATCGGCCTGATGAAGGCGGTGGACAAGTTCGAGTACAAGCGCGGCTACAAGTTCTCGACGTACGCCACCTGGTGGATCCGCCAGGCCATCACCCGCGCCATCGCGGACCAGGCCCGCACCATCCGCATCCCGGTGCACATGATCGAGACCATCAACAAGCTCATCCGCACGAGCCGCTACCTCGTGCAGGAGATTGGCCGCGAGCCGACGCCGGAGGAGATCGCGGAGAAGATGGAGCTGCCGCTCGACAAGGTGCGCAAGGTCCTGAAGATCGCCAAGGAGCCCATCTCCCTGGAGACGCCCATTGGCGAGGAGGAGGACAGCCACCTGGGCGACTTCATCGAGGACAAGAGCCTCGTGTCGCCCGCGGACGCGGTCATCAACATGAACCTGGCCGAGCAGACCCGGAAGGTGCTGGCCACGCTCACGCCGCGCGAGGAGAAGGTCCTGCGCATGCGCTTCGGCATTGGCGAGAAGAGCGACCACACGCTGGAAGAGGTGGGCCAGGACTTCGAGGTGACGCGCGAGCGCATCCGCCAGATTGAAGCCAAGGCGCTGCGCAAGCTGCGCCACCCCAGCCGCTCCAAGCGCCTGCGCTCCTTCGTGGAGAGCTGACGCAAGGTCGTTGAGCGGATTGGATTCGAAGGCCTCCGTTCCTTGAGTGGACGGGGGCCTTCATCGTTTTGTTGTCCCCCTGGAGGTGTGCCGTGGCCGCGAAGAAGCCCGCCGGAAAGCCCCTGCCCTTCTCAGAGAACGTGATGAAGCAGGTGCGCTCCATTCCCCGGGGCGAGGTGCGCTCGTACGCGCAGGTGGCCATCTACGCAGGCAGGCCCGGCGCGGCGCGGGGCGTGGGGCGGGAGCTGAAGCACCTGCCGGGGCAGGCCACGCAGGTGCCCTGGTGGCGGGTCATCCGCTCGGACGGGACGCTGGCGCCACCGGTGGCGCACGAGCAGGCGAAGCGGCTGCGCGCGGAGGGCGTCACCGTGACGGAGAAGGGGCAGGTGTTCCGCGTCGCGGTGAAGCAGGACGGCAAGGCCTGACGCGCGGCGGTGCTTGCCAGGCGCGCGCGGGCGGAGAGATAGTCAGCCCGCGTCTGGCATCAGCGAGTGATGAGGGCCCTTAGCTCAGCGGTTAGAGCTGTCGGCTCATAACCGATTGGTCCCTGGTTCGAATCCAGGAGGGCCCACTCCCCTCACCTCCTGTCTGGCGCCTGCGAACGGGCTCACCGGGTCTTCTTCACGGAGCGCTTGCGGACACCTGTTCGCTTCTTGGCTTTACGGGGACGCTTGTTCGCGAACCGATTGATCAAGATGCCGCGGAGTTCCTCCTCGGGGAGCGTGCTTCCAATGGAATCAGGTCTGGGGCCGAACTTCCTGGGCCTGGACTTGAGCCAGTCTCGAACCGAGCGCATCTCCATGAATCTGACCGGAAGCGCGCGTCCGCCCATGATCCGTTGGAAGAACCAAGCCTCCATCTCATCGAAGGCCGGATTCGAGGTCAAGACCTGAGCGGCGAAGCGCCAGGTGAAGCCATAGCGCGGAAAGTAGATCCCCAGGTTCGAGATGGGGGGAACGCGTGGGTCGTCCCGCCGCATCGCTCGCGTGAGCAGGAAGTAGCCACGGAGTTGGCGCAAGTGCTCGAGTGTGACCCTGGCCTCTTGGGTTGTCTTGATTTCGAACAAGGTGCCATCCGCGATCAGGTCTGCGTCGGCTCCGCCCACGGCGCGGGAGTACCGGCCGAACGTGGGGTTCAGGAGCCCCCCCTGTGTCGTGAATTCGTCGAGCGGTGCGTGCTCAAGCATCCTGCGGACTTTGTCTACTTCACGTGGGTCCACACGCGCGAAATCCTCATTCCAGGTGTAGGAATTGAAGGGGGCACGGCAGACCAAATCAAGTGCGGAGACAGAAAGCGCGGCTTCGGCCATCGCCTGGAGGTCTTTCGCCCCGACTGTCGTGAGGCGACGATAGGCACGAATGACCCGCTCCGCATCCTGGAGGATTCGTGCGCCCAGTTCCCAAGGACTGGATGAGCCGGTCTGGGTAATGAGCTCCCCCGGAAGGGCTGCCAGCGAGCCGTAGGCGACCCATCTCTCTTCCAGGGCATGAGGACAGCGCCGCCCCAATTCAAAGCGCAAGGCATAGTCCACGGCGGTCCCCAGGAGTCCTGCCCGGTTCCGGTGCACAGAGCGCATGACCCGCACGTCAGCAGGAGGGCGAGGACGCACCACCGATTGGAGAAGAAGGTTGAGCCGACTTCGTACGGTCGACTGCTCAACGACGCGCTTGAGCGACATGAAGCCCTCCCCCGCTGGATGGGCAATCCGACAACGTCGAGCACACTGTGCCCGGGCACCTTGAACGTGGGCCATCACCCAATCAGGGGATGGCCCATCATCCAGAACATCGGAATCCGCGATGCCGGAGTCAGTTCAGCGGCGGTGGCCGACACTCCGTCGGCATGCCGGAGTGGGACACGGGATTTTCGAGGTCCCCGCCAAGCTCGGGGCGGTTGTTACGGCTCACCATGACGACAGGAGCACCCTCGTAACGAAGCGGCAGCTCGGGTCTGAAAATCTCCGTTTCATTCGCATACTGGGTATGCGGGACCCAGATCACAACCCGCCACAACGGGAAGGTCACCCCCGGGGGAAGGACCATTTTGTCGGGTCCATTCTGGGTCTCCGCCCGGAACTGCTTCCACAAGGCTGCAGTCTCAAGGCCATCCGCAGGATACAGATTGTGGTTCAGCATCGCGAAAGCTCCATCCGGAGGAGGACCGTAGCGCCAGGACGCATCCTCATGATTGACGTAGAAATTCGAGATGTTGAAATTAAAGGACTCCTGACTGGGCCCGTCATTGCGGATGGCGCAGATGACGTACACGAGCCATCGCCCCTGGTCACCATACGACCCCACCCCGAACCATTCATTCTTCTGAAAGTGACCCTGCACTGAAATGGGGTCCTTGAACCTGAAGGATTCGAAATTCATGACCTGGTCATACTCGATGGTGACAGCTTTGCTGACGTTGGGGCCCAGCGTCGCGCACCCAGGCAACATGAGCAGAAGCGAAACGCAGGCGCCGGCAAGCAGACAGCGGCGATTCATTCTCAACCATTCATTCAAGTTCATGCCCTCAGAATACGCACGAGCCCAAAATCCCTGACGGGCCTTCGCCCTTGCCACTGAGTGCACTCACGAAGCCATCCACGACACGGCCGTACATAATCCGAGGACCGGCTGCGACACCTATGCAAGACTTACACAGCAGCAAGAACTGCATAGTGCACACCCCGCCCAAATGCAAACATTGCACAACCCGGAGAGATGACCGGCGTCAACCTACAGCGAATGTCTCCGCCAAGGGCTCCTGGTTCACTGGCTTCGTGAAGTCCTCTCTGGATGGCCGCATCCATGAGCCCGGCGCCCTGAAACTCCTCGCCATCCCACCAGGTGCGCATAGGCGTCGTGCAACGGATGAAACACGCGGCGATCCGGTGGCCCTTCCACCAGGAGACATCCCCAACATGGCCCCACGTATCGCCGCCCTTCTCCCGTTCCTCGCCCTCTGCGCCTGCAGCTCCGCGAGCGGCAACTTCGTTGGCGAGTACGACAGCGTGGCGACGCCGATCCTCACCTCCAACGGTGAGACCACCCAGGGCAAGCCCATCCGGGGGACGCTGACCATTGTCGAGGGCAAGGGCGCGGACACGGTGATCATCAAGGACTCCGACTGCGACATCGGGGCGGCCGTGAAGAGTGACACGACGTGCCAGGTGGTCTCCAAGTATTGCCCGCCCAAGGAGGTCGGGGACTGTGAGGTCCCGATGAACGTCTCCGAGGAAACCGGCACCCTGAGCAGCGACAAGCTGGTCATCGAGCTCGCTGGGACGAACACCGCCGTGTGCCCGGATGGGTCGACGACCAACTCCTTCGCCCTGCGGATCGACGCGACGACGAAGTAGAATGCGGGGTTCAACGTCTGGATGGGTAACCCCAGACCTCGCACCCGCGCCTACTATTCCGGAAGACAATGAATTGCGCGGTTTGAGTTCCACACGGCGGCCTGGGGGGATGGGATGGACCGTGCAATGCCTGCTAGGCTGCGGTCCATCCTCACATGAATACCCTGCTCATCGCCGCGGCGACGGACCCCGACATGTCCATCGCCTCTCTCGTCTGGATCCTTCTCCTGATTTTCGGCCTCTTCAAGTGCCATGCGACACTTCAAGAAGGCTCCGCGAACCGCAAGGCGATCTTCGCGCTGGTGCTGGTGAATCTCGCGGCGCTGGTGAGCCTCGTCGTACAGCTGTTCAAGCCCCTGAGCGAATCGCCCCTGTCGGCCATTCTGGTGGGGCTGGTCACGTTCGTTCTCATGCTGCTGGGGCTGTTCCTCGCCGTCACCGGCCTCATCGAGCTCCGCGCTGACAAGGAACGGCGTCTGAAGGGGCGCGCGCACGCGTGGTGGGCCCTCGCGCTCTCGGGCCTCATCCTGACAGGAATGGTGTTTGGCTTTGTCAGGACCTTCTCACACCGGAACGAAATTCCGGAGTCCTACCGGGCGGAGAAGCCTGACGAAGGCTTCCGCGACGAGGAGATGAACTTCGCCTTCCAGCATCCAGGCAGGCCCTGGATGACGATGAACGCCCAACGGCTCAACAAGATCGCGAAGTTCGCCGTGGCCCGGGGTGGCACAAGCCAGATCTACTTCATCATCGTTCCGGAGGCGTTCCCGAATGGCGAGTTCCCCGGCGGCGAGGAAAGCACCGAGCTGCTCGCGGACATCGTGCTCAACAACCTCGAGAGCGGCTTGGGCGCCGTCGAAAAGCTGTCGCGTGAGCCCCATGCCGTCGGTGAGCTGAAGGGCATCCGCCTGCGCTCCCGCGCCACCCACGCGAAGATGCCGCTCAGCTATGTGCATTGGGTCTACACGCACGATTCGCACGCCTATCAGCTCATGGCATGGGCAAACACGAAGGACGAGAAGGAGCTCTTCGAGGAGGCGGACCGCCTGTTCTCGCGCTTCTCCCTGCTGAATCCCCAGAGCAAGGCCGCCCCCGCCGCGGCTGTGAGCCCCGTGACGGCACACTCCACGGAGTATGGGTACTCCGTCGAACTGGACGGGCAGCTCTGGACGCGGCCCAACAACCTCGCGACGGTGTTTCCCGAGGCGGACTTCGGCGCGGTGGGTGACAACGCCAACATGGCCGTCGTCCCCCTCTGGCTCTTCGGCGAGGAGCCCTCTCCGGACGCCCTGGCTCACGGCCTGATGAGCGTCCTCGACGTGGACTCCCGCGATGGCACGGTCCGCAATGCCCACGAGGTCACCGCGGGCCCGCTCTCGGGGCGGGCCTTCACCTACGAGGCCCCGAGCGAAGAGGGAGGCATCAATGAATACGAGCTGCGCGTGTTCCGGGACGGGGACATGGCGTACCTGCTCGTCGGATGGTGGGCCAAGAACCAGCCCTCGCTCGGCAGCCGGGTCCGCGCGGCGCTGGATGCCGTCAAGCTGAGCGCGCCCTCGGCGGCGCCCCGCTCCGCGGCGGCAGGCAAGGCCTCCGCGACCACCCACGCGAGGGTCTTTGATCAGATCGCGCGGTACTACAGCGACAAAGAGGACTTCGCCTCGGCCATCCCCTGGTTCAAGCGCGCCTTCGCACTGGAGCCCGGCGAGCCGATGCTGCTCATCAACGCCGTGGCCGCGTATGCCAGCGCGGAGCAGTATGCGGAGGGGCTCGCGCTCATCAACGCCCACGTGAAGCGGTTCCGGGGAGAGCTGCGGCTGGAGTCCTGGCGGGCCTACATGCTCGTGCGCAGCGGCCGCGAGGCCGAGGGGTTTCAGGCCTACACCTCGATCTTCCCCTCCCGCCTCACCAATGAGACGCACCTGAGCCGGTATCTCACGCTGCTCCAGGAGAAGGGCCGTGTCGAGCAGGCGCTCCAGGTCATCCAGCAATACCGGAAGCGCGCCGACTCGACGAGCGCCACGCTCATGCATGCGCGCATCCTGCGGCGCAAGGGCGCCTCCGCGCAGGCCGCGGCCCTGCTGCGTCAGCGCCAGAAGCGCGAGGGCTACGCCCCGGAGTTGGCCGAAGCGCTGGCGGACACGTGGCTGGAAGCCCGGCAGCCGAAGCTCGCCCTGGAGGTCGCCGACGAGATGGTGCGCAAGTCCGCGCAGTCCTCCACGGGCTACCAGGTCCGGGCCCGCGCGGAGTACGCGCTCAAGCGCTATGCGGACGCCAAGTCCTCGCTGGAGAAGGCGCTTGAGCTGGAGCCCACCTCCACGGACTCGCGCCAGTTCCTCGAGCACGTGTCCGGCATGCTGGGCCAGGGGGTGAACTCGGTCCTCAAGACGCCCATCGAGGAGGTCTCGCTGCCGCCGGACCTGCTCGCCCAGAAGGGCAGACCCTCCGAGGCGAAGGGCCACAATGGACAGTACCTCCTGCGGGCCACCGCCATCTCCTTCGTGAAGGGAAAGGAATTGCGCACCACCGACCTGCGCCGGGTCCAGGTGCACAACGCGGCGGGCGTTGAGCGCTTCAACACCTTCGAGTTCGAGCTCAACCCGCTGTCCGAGGAGATCTTCGTCAACCGGGTGGAGGTCCGGGATGAGCAGGGCCGCGTGGTGGCGAAAGGCAAGGTGGAGGACTGCTACGTCTCCGACCAGGCCTCCGCGCAGAAGGGAACCCAGCGCCGCACCCTGGTGGTGCCCGTGCCGGGCCTGAAGCCCGGGCACACCGTGGAGGTCGTGGTCACCCGGCGCGACATCACGCCGCCGAAGTCCATGCGCTTCCTCGAGCATGAGTTCTCCACGAGCCTCCCCGTGTCCCGCTCCGTGCTCCACGTCCGCGGCGACGTGGACGCGATGCAGTGGCGGGCCGCGCCCGGCATCAAGCCCCTCCAGGCGCCCGATGCCTTGACCTTCGTCGTCGAGCAGCCCGCCCTCTACCGCGAGGAGGGCCTGCAGCCCGACTACCAGGAGTATCTGCCCATGGCGTGGCTGGCGCCCGTCGGCACGACGTGGGAGGCCGAGGGCACCGACTACCTGAAGTCCATTGCCGCGCAGCTCGAGCCCGCGTCCAGCGTGAAGGCCCTCGCCGCCAAGGAGGGTGGGACGACCAAGGACGAGGCGACGCGTGCCGCCGCGCTGGCCCGCTGGGTCCAGAAGAGCCTGACCTACCGAGGCATCCTCTTTGGCGCCCGGGCCCGCATTCCGCACGCCGTGGACGAAATCCTCGGCAACCGCACCGGCGACTGCAAGGACCACTCCCTCCTGCTGCACCAGCTGCTCGGCGCCGCCGGGATTCCCTCGCAACTGGCGCTCGTGCGCGCGGGAGGCCCCATCGTGGCGGACACGCCCTCGTTGGACCAGTTCGACCACATGGTCGTCTACCTGCCGACGGTGGGTGGGGGCACCTTCGTGGACGTGACGAACAAGTCCGTCGCGCCCATGAGCAGCGGGGAGATGGGTTTGAGCGGCCGGGAGGCGTTGGTGCTGGATGCCACGAAGTCCCGGCTCGTGCGCATCCCCGAGTCCTCCCAGAGCCACGTCCGCGCCGAGCGCCACGTCCGCCTCCAGGGGACGACGCTGCACGTGAAGGAGCAGGTGACTCTGAAGGGAAGCCATGCCTCCGCCCTGCGCTACTACCTCTCCAGCGAGGAGCCGTCCGAGCGCGCCGAGCTGATGGCCACCCTGATGGGAGGCTCCCGGGCCGGCGTGAGCGTCACCAGCCTGGAGGCCCCGGACCTGGATGAGCCCGAGCGCCCGCTGATCTTGAAGGTCGAATACGTCGTGCGCGGCCGCTTCGCCTCCGCGGGCGTCGGTGTCGTGGGGCAACTGCCCTCGCCCTGGGAGCACAACTTCCTCAGCCTCCGGGACACGGAGCGGCGCGACTCTCCCGTGGAGGTGAGGACGCCGCTCGTCATCGAGAGCGTGACCCATTTCGAGGTGCCCTCGGGCCAGGACCTCACGGCGCAGGAGCTCGCGGATCGCTCCGGCACCACGGACTACGCGGAGTGGAAGCTGACGTCCCGGCTGGCCGATGGCGTGCTCACGCGAGACTTCCGCATCCAACGGGCGAAGGGCCGCTACGAGGCCTCCAGGTACACGGCGTACAAGGACGCCATGCAGGGCGCGCTGGGGGCCCTGGAAGAACGCGTGTCGCTGCGCGGGCCCGCGTCCGCGGCCGTCCAGGAGTAGTCCGACGCGCAGGGAGCAGGCCTGTTTGCAACAAGGCTCCCTGCGCCATCAGCACCCCATGGGGACAGGCAATCAGCGAGGATGGCCTCCGTATCTCCATCCACCTTGCCCTGGAGCCCTCATGCGACGTTCGCTGCTCGTCCTGCTGTGTTCCCTCATGGCAGCCTGTGCCCATGCGCCTGCGCTCGAGCAGACCAGTGCTCCCAGCAGCGCGTCCCTCCTGAAGCTGTGGGAGCCATCGCCGGAGGAGCGCCAGACGTTGCTCGTGGCGGAGCAGGCCATCGAGGGCAAGGACTTCGCGAAGGCGCTCGAGCTGTATGAAGGGCTGTGGGCCCACGGCTTCCGGGATCCGTATGTCGCTTTTGACGCCGCGGCCGCGGCAGCCCAGTTCGGGGACACGGCGAAGGGGCTCGCCTGGATGGAGCGCGGGGCCGACGCGGGCCTGGCGAACGTGGCCGGCATCCGCAGCGCCCCGGGCCTCTCCGCCCTGCGCACCCAGCCCTCCTTCGCGGCCATCGACGCGCGCATCCAGGAGAACGCCCGGCGCGTCCGCGTGGAGGGACACGTGGGCGAAGGCCTGCCCCGGAGCACGCCGGAAGCGGAGGGCCTGTCCCCGGAAGCGCTCGCCACCCTGCTCAAGGCCGCCGAGGAGACCGGCACCTCCGGGCTGGTCCTGCTGCGCCATGGGCGCCTCGTGGGTGAGTGGTATTTCGGTGGCGACACGCGGCGCATCGAGACCATGTCCGCGACCAAGGGCGTTGTCGCGCTGGCCATCGGCCTGCTCATCGACGACGGGAAGATCGCGTCCGCGGACGTGCCGGTCTCCACCTTCTTTCCGGAGTGGTCGCAAGGCCTCAAGGCCCGGGTGACGCTGCGCCACCTGCTCAATCACACGTCAGGGCTCGTGGCCAACCGCACCGCGAGGGACATCTACCAATCGCCGGACTTCGTGCGCTTCGCGCTGGAGGCGGAGGTCGCGGATCCGCCGGGCAGCCGCTTCTTCTACAACAACAAGGCCGTGAACCTGCTCGCGGGCGTGGTGGAGCGCGCCTCCGGAGAGAAGCTGGACGCGTACCTGCGCCGGCGTCTCTTCGCGCCGCTCGGCATCCGGGACGTGGAGTGGCAGAAGGACCCGGCTGGCAACCCGCTGGGCATGTCCGGGCTGCGCATCCACCCGCTCGACTTCGCCAAGCTGGGCCAGCTGCTCCTCCAGCGCGGCGAGTGGCGGGGACGGCGCATCCTGAGCGAGGCGTGGATCCGCGAATGCACTACCCCCTCGACGCCGGCCCTCAGCCCCACGTCGGGCCTGCTGTGGTGGGCGCTGTATGAGCAGACCACCCGGGTCATCGGCCCGGAGATGGTGGAGCGGGCCCGGAGCAACGGCTTGAGCGAGGAGATCGTCGCCCGCCTGCGCCCGTGGGTGAACCGGCCGGTGACAAGGGATGAGCTCATGACCGCCCTCGTCCCCGCGCTGGGCGGCATGGAGGCTCTAATGGCGTTCATGGAGAAGGCCGCGCCGCTCGAGGCATCGTCACAGGTGGCGGGCGCGCTCCAGGGCTATGCCGCGCTCGGGTCGCTGGGACAGTTCCTCGTGGTGATTCCAGGCACGGAGCTGGTGGCGGTGCGGATGGCGGAGCCGGACGGCCGCGTCCCTGAGAACCAGATAGCGTTCTCCACGTTCCCCGAGCACGTGGTGGCCCTCGTTCCCTCCCCCCCCGCGCCCTGAAGTCCCCGCGCCCCGCGTGCTGGGGGAGCAAGGCGGCATGGCGGCACCGGCCTCCCAGGCTTGACGCTCCTGGGACACACAGGCTTCGCTTGGCCCATGACGGTCCAGCTCAAGAACCTGGCGGGCACGAGCGAGCTCTCCCCCGAAACGGCCCGCAAGTGGCTCCGCGGCGGCGGGTACCCGGTTCCCGACTACATCGACGACACCTGCCTCGACCTCTTCCTGCTCACGCGTGACAAGACCTACGGCTTCATGCAGCAGCAGGGGTTCCTGTCCGACATCGACGGGTTCTACCAGGCGCGCAAGAGCCTCCGGATGGCCCGGAAGAACCTGGAGGGCTATGCGCAGCACCTGCGGAACCAGAGCGTGACGAATTCGCTGGTGCTCGAGGTGCTCGGGGTCAAGAAGGGCGGGAAGACCTCCCCGGAGACGCTGGAGGTCGGGCGGGGGTTGATCTCGGACCTTCTGGACGAGGAGCAGGCCTACATCCAGGAATGCATGGCGTCCCTGGATCAGCAGTGGCTCTGGCACCACGCAGGGCGCGTGGACAAAGGCCTGCTCTCCAACGGGGAGGTGAGCAGCATCCTCACGTCCTTCGCCCAGGAGACCCAGCTCCACAACGACAAGGTCAAGGAGGTTCAGGAGGCCCGGAAGAGGATCCAGGACGAGACGAAGAAGGCCAAGCAGAATGCCAAGAGCAAGAAGGACAAGGACGCCGAGGTCTACGTCCCGCCGCCACTGCCCGACCCATATGTCCCCCCGGCGGAGAAGGACCGGGCGAAGTACGCGTACTACGAGCCCATCCGCAACCGGCTGATGGGCCTGGGCTTCGTCGTTTCGCCCCCGGGCACCGCGCTGGGCGCGGTGTTCCCGCCCAAGGACTGGCGCAGGAACATCCCGGAGGTGGTGTTCAACCAGAAGGTGAAAGCCTTCACGGATGAGCTCGTGAGCCGCTATCACCTGGTGGGCGACGACGACACCTCCCTGACACGGCTGTTGCTCCCCAGGACGCAGGCCCTTCAGGGCCTGAAGGGGACGTTCTCCGGGGCCGTGGGCTGCCTTTGCGTCTCCTGGACCCGGCACCAGGTGAGCGGGGGGACCATGCACGTGCCCATCCTCGGCCTCTCCGGCGTGGTCCGCGAGGAGCCCGGTCCCTCCTACTTCCAGCTCTATTGCAGACACCTGGCCCTGCCGAACTGGCAGCCGGACACCCCCATCCCCCCGGCTCCCAACCAGCCCATGCAGGCCAGTCAAAAGCTCCGGGGGCTGCGCGAGCAGGTCGGAAAGGAATACACGAGGCTCAAGGGCGTCCTGTCGAAAAAGGACCTCGACCCCGACTCCGAGGATGGCAAGGCGGTGGCGGCCTACAGGACGCTCCAGGGCAAGCTGAAGAAGCGCGATGAGAAGGAAACGAAGGCCTACAACGACGGCAAGATCCAGAATGAGATCCAGCGGGAGCTGACCGTCAATTACGAGACCATGCTCGAGCGGACCAGCCTCGCGGCCTTCGGCTATCGCGCTCGGACGCGGATGAGGCTGCGCACGCCCTCGCGGCAAGCGTTGTTCAGCTACGTCTCCTTCCGGCAGGACAAGGAGAGCAAGCACATCAAGCTCGACACGGCCTCGGACGCCGGGCTGGGCGTGGACCTGTGGGTCAGCGGATGGCACTCCCTGAACTGCGCCGAACCCGCGGCGCTCATGACCGCGTCGTCGTACTTCGGTGAAGGCTGCGACGTGCTCATCTGCTTCCCCTACGAGGGGTTCAGCGACACGGGGCCAGGCCGGAATCGCCCGAAGGAGACGTGTGCCTGGTGCGCCTCCGTGGAGCTCGGCTTCCGAAGCCTCAGCAAGAACACGAACCAGCTGGCCCGGAGCGTCAGCACGGGAGAGTGGCTGACGCAGTTGACCTTCCCGCTCCAGGACGAGCCCCAGGAAGCCCTCCCCGTGAAGCAGGGCTTCGATGCCTTCGACGACGAGAACCCCATCATCCATGCGACGCGCAACACGCTCGCGGGAAACGGCGCCAGCCTGGTCAAGAACAGCGACCTGGATACGGATGCCTATGCTCCCGGAGTCGTGACGAAGATTGGCCGCCTGCGGTCCATGTACTACATGCTGGGCCTGACGGACCGGGAGGTCGTGGCGCTGGACCGGCCCCTGTATGTGCACGCGGGGTTCGGTGAGGTGTCGAAGTTCCTGAGGTGAAGGCGCTGGCATGGATTTCCAGGCGCGACTCGCGGCGCTCACGCACCAGCTCCGGCCCTGGGCTCCGCTCTGGTCCCGCTCCATCCTCCAGGGCTGGCCCGGGTCCGGCGCCGCCTATCCCGAGGACTGGCTGGCCTATGCCCGGTCGCTCGATGAAGCGGGGGAGCGGAGCCTGGACCAGGGGCTCCTCGTGGGAAGCCCGCCCGTGTCACTGGCCACGCTCCTGGATGCGCTCCAGGAGCTGACGGCGCTGCCCTGGCACGAAGGCCGTCACGCGCTGTCGGCCGCGGAGACGCAGGGGCTCAGCGCCAAGAAGACCCACGAGCTCGAACGGGTGCTCGCCCTGCTCGCTCCGCGAACGCGCCTCATCCACCAGGCGGTGGATATCGGCGGTGGCATGGGACACCTTGCGCGTCTCTGTGCGCGGACGTTCGGGTGGACCTTCCACAGCATTGATAGGGACGCCGCGTTGCAGGACAAGGGCCGGCGGTGGCTGACGAGACCGGGGGGAGACACCGTGGGCTTCATCCCGGCCTCCGTCGAGGACGGGGTCCAACCCCAAATCGATCCGCTCTTCCGCGGCCGGGACCGGGCGTCCATCGGTCTGCACACCTGCGGACCGCTCGCCCTCACGCAGATCCGCAAGAGCCAGGGGGCGGGCTTCGTCCTGAACATCGGCTGCTGCTACGACAAGCTGGAGGCGCCGCGGGACCTCCCTGTCTCCTGCTTTGGGCGCGCGCATCCCCTGCCCTTCACGCCACACGCGCTGGCGTTGACGACGCGGGGACGGCATCACAAGAGCGAGGTGGAGTTCGCGCGGATGAAGCAGGTGTATGCGTGGCGCTTCGCGTTCGATCTCCTGTCGCGGCGGCGCTTTCCCGAGCGCGGCTTCGTCAGGGCCGGTGACGCGCCCCGGGCGCTCTATGCCGGACGTTTCGCCCGCTACGCGCGCGACCGCCTGGAGCGCCTGGGGCTCGATCCCGGCATGACGGACGCCGAGCTGGATGCCTTCGAGGTGTCCGTTCGCGCCGAGACACGGGACCTCCTGCTCTGCCATCTGCTGAGGGACCGCTTCGCGCGGGCGTTGGAGGTCGTGCTCCTGCTCGATCGTGCCATCCTCCTGGAGGAGCTGGGCTTCCAGGTCGAACTGCTCCAGGTCTTCGAGCCGAGCCTCTCGCCGCGCAACCTCGCGCTCATCGCGTCGCGGAGCGCTTGAGCCCTGCTTCATTCGCTCGGAAGCAAGGGGTGAGCGCCCTGCCCTGAGGCGCGATGCCTCGCGAGCAGGGTGCCGCATGCAGGTCCCTCGACCTGCCTTCCAGGACGTCCTTGGCACCCACGAGGGGCCTGTCCACCTTCTCCCGGCAGTGTCACTCCACACGCATCGGGCACAAGCGCGGCCTGGGACTCCTGCTGCCTCTCCGAGGAGAAGGCTCCCGCGCGTCGCCGCGGCCCTGCTGGCGCTCGCTCTGGGAGTGGCCACGCCCGGCTGCCTGCCCACGAGTCCCGAGGGGCCCCCTCTTCCCGCTTGCACCGGGACGGGGGGCGCCGCTCCCGAGGCAACGACCGCGGAGCAGGATCCGCGCGCCTACGTCGAGGAGGATGGGCTGCCGGTGCTCCACCTCTACGTGGCCGACTCGCTGCCGGATGACGACGACTACCAGGCGGCGCGCGTCTTCTATCGCGGACGGTGCTACGCCGCCCGGGCCAGGTATCGCGGCGCGACGTCCAAGGACTTCCCCAAGCGCAGCTTCACGCTCGACTTCCGCGATGGGCAGGCCTTCGACGAGCCCCTGCTCACGGCTGGCCTCTCCGGCCGGCGCAAGGTGGTGTTGATCAGCCCCTTCAATGACAACTCATACCTTCGCACGAGGCTGAGCTTCACCTTGTGGAGCCTCATGTCTCCCGACCACCTCCAGGTGAAGACCTTCAGCGCGGTCGTCTATCTGAACGGGCGCTACCACGGGCTCTACACGGTGGCGGACCACGTCGACCGCCACACGCTCTCCGCGCAGGGGATGGATGTCCATGGAGAGCTCTTCAAGGCCGTGCACGCGGACGCCAACTTCGCCCGGTGGGATGAGTTCGGCGGGCCCAAGGCCTCCCTGCGTCAGGGCTATGAGAAGAAGGAGGGCGAGCCCGAGGAGGGGGACAGGGCCTACGCCAGCATCGAGCAGCTCACCGCCTTCGTGGCGGATGCCAGCGAGGAGCGCTTCCGTGCGGAGCGCGGCGCCTGGATGCAGGTGGCGGACTACGAGGACTGGTGGATCCTGGCGCACGTGGCGGCCCTGTCCGACTCCGTGACGAAGAACGCCTACCACTTCCGCGCGCGCGGGCCGGCGCAGCGCTGGCGATACATCCCCTGGGACCTGGATGCGAGCTTCGGGCAGAACTGGGACACCACGCGAGAGCTCCCGGACGTGATGTCCTCCTTCACGGATGAGAACCGGATGTTCGCGCGGATGCTGGAGGACCCCGTCATCCGCGAGCCCCTCCGTGAGCGCCTCCGCACGCTTATCCACGGCTCGCTCCGCCGGGACGTCGTTCAGGGGCTCATCGACACCTATGCCTCAGAAATCGACCGCGCGGCACGGACGGATGAGGCCCACTGGGGCGAGGCCTATCGCCACTTCCCGGGCTGGAACCAGCGCACGGACATCCTCGGATTCGAGGACGAGGTGAAGTACCTCCACGACTGGGTGGACGCCCATTGGGAACTCCTGGAAGAGGAGCTCCGCTGAAGGCCGCACATCCCCGCACGGAAAGTGCCCTTCATTTCGCTCACAGCCGCGCGAACGAGGCTCACGGAGGATCCGTGACGTGGGCAGAGGGAGACGCTCGCTTCCTGTCACAGAACCCGTGACAATCCGCGGCATGAACCTGCAACGCTCGATTCTCTCCTGGGTGGTTCTCTCCCTTGCTGTCTTCCCCATGCTCCCCGGCTGCGGCTCCGATGACGTTGATACACCGCCGGATGCCGGCTCCAGAACCGATGCGGGCACCACGCCCGACGCGGGCACGGAACCCGATGCCGGCAGCACGCCCGACGCGGGCACCGAAACCGACGCCGGCAGCTCGCCCGACGCGGGCACCGAAAACGACGCCGGCAGCACGCCCGACGCGGGCACCGAAACCGACGCGGGCACCACGACCGACGCGGGCACCGAAGCCGACGCTGGCACCACGACCGACGCGGGCACCGAAACGGACGCGGGCACTGGCACGGATGCGGGCACCCAGCCCGACCCCTTCACCACCTGCGAGGGTGCGTGCAAGGACACCACCATCACGCTCCAGATGGATGGGAACCAGGCCACGATGACCAACGCCTTCTTCGGCTACGAGGAGCCGTCGAATCCCGGGGAACCGTGGACGCTGTGGTTCGAGTTCAACAACGGCGCGCCGGGTGAGTGCCCGTCCGAGGATTCGGAGGTCCCGCCGCAGCTCGCCAACGTCTACTCCGTGAAGCTGCCAGAGGACGCGACGCCCCAGGAGGGCTCCCCGTCCAATGATGGGCCGGCGGCGGTGGTCATCGATTTCGACGGCACGCTGACGGAGGACTTCTTCGTCAGGAGCACAAGCCTCACCTTCACGCCGGTGGCGGCCTCGCTGTGCCCCTCGTGCATCAAGGCGGGCACCCCTCCCGCGTCGCACTTCGTGGCCTTCGACGTGAAGGGAGCCTTCGCGAACGGCACCATGACCGGCCACGCGTACGCCACCTACTGCCCGTCGCTCGACACCTTCCAGGACAACTGAAGCTCCAGATGCCCCCGCGCGGGTGCCGGCCCCCTTCACCGGCACCCGCGACGTGATTTCATCCTCCGGCGCGGGAACCTCCACCGACGCCGGCACGAAGCCTCCGCCGACGAGGGCCGGGCGCTCGCGTGTCCAATGGCGGCCTCCTCGTGGTGGGATCCACCGAGGTGAACCTCGGCCACGACGGGCGAGCCCCTGCTCGTGCGGACGAGAACATCGACGCATCCGGACTCTTCCCAGACGAGGATTCGCGACTGCTGCCGAAGAGCATGGGGCTGTAAGCCCGCGGGGCCGCGCGGTCTGAAGCCTGGCACCGCTCACGGGTGCCGGGCTTCCCGCTCCGGATGCAAGGCTTTGAACGGCCTAGCAGGTCTTGTTGTAGAGCGCGATGCAGTTGTTCCTCAGCTGCGCCCTGGTGCAGTGACCGTTGTCCTTGCAGACGGCGAGGTCCGTGCCCGGCCACTTACAGTACAGGAGCGTGACCCAGCAGTTGGCGTCCATCGCGGAGACCTCGGACGTCTCGCCCATCGACGCAAGCGGCTCATCCGACGACGTCAGCGGGTTGTGGTCGAGGATGATGCGCTGACCGGACTCGGTGGAGATCATCTCCGCGTTGTCGGACGGGTAGTCCTCCGCGCCCGTTCCACATCCCACCAGCGGAACCGCGGCCAGCATGAGCCCCAGGAGCAGCTTCTTCATGATTGGTCTCCCTTGGTCGATGACGCCCAAAAGCAGGCGCCACGTGGATGACTTCCATCCACAGCCATGGACTCTACAATCAATAACAAGCCTTTCAAAATGCATTTAGAGCAACTAGCTGGCAATTCAAGGATACTCAACAGGAGGCTTCTCCCGGACCCTTCCATGCTCAATGCATTCTCACCTTCACGCCCATGCGACCCCTGGGGATGTTCAGGTCGCACCTGGGAGCCGGAGCTGGCCGCGCCTCCATGGGCATCCGGGGTGCCTCGGTGGCGGAAGTGACGTCAACCACAGCACGGTTCCTGGCGTCGTAGCGCTGGCGCTTCGCCGCATCGCCCAGCTCGTCGTACGCGGCCTGGATCCGGAGGAAGTGCTCCGTGGATTCTGGCCGTGGATCGCTGTCCGGATGGTACCGCCGCACCTGGCGCAGGTAGGCACGCCGGATGTCGTGCGCATCCGCTGTCTTCGCCACGCCAAGCACCGCGTACAGGTCCGCCATGCACCGGAACCTGGAGACGGCGCTTGCCCAGGCAAACGTGCCCGGAGGCGCAAGCGTTCGTCCGCTTGTAGCGCTTCACGTCACAAACAGACGCATCCGTAACACTATTCGTCACAACAAAACCTCACACCCCGATACGGGGCGGGTCGCAAAATACCGTGTATTTACTTGTTTCCACACTTCTGCCTATTTCTTCATTGCCTTCTCAACACAGACAGGTGACTCATGTGGAAGCGAAGTGAAGTCATGCGGCGGACGCTGTTGACCCTGACCCTGCTGGCTGGTGGACACGCGCTGGCGCAGGACAAGGCGAGCAGCGGACGCGCGGTGCGCATCTCGGGCGGCACGTGGACGGCGCTGGACGCAGCGACCGAGGCGGGGTTCCTCACGCAGTATCAGTACGCGCAGGGCGTGTCCGTCCTACCGACGCCGGACGGCCTCTGGCGGGAGACGCTGCCCTCGGGCGCGCTGGACGGCGCGGACCTGCTGTTGGTGGACGCGGCGGACGACAGCGCACGGGCGCTGGATGAAGGCGTCCCCCTGGCGGACGTCCTGCGACAGGTGGTGGGTTCCGGAGGCGAAGTGCTGAACCCGGGGACGGCGGACGGTGACGAAGCCCTCAAGCCGCAGGGCGCGCGGCTCGCGCTGGTGCTGCCCGCCGGCACGCTGGCGAAGCTGTTCCCCGAGGGGGGAGCGGCGAAGGTGGAGCCCCTGCTCCAGCTTCAGCCCCAGCGCGTGCTGGACGTCCGCCCGGAGTCCCCCTGCGAGGGCAAGTGCGGCGAGTGGCTCGAGGCCACGCAGGTCGTCGCCACGCCCATCGAGAGCGGCGCCGAGCTGCCGCTGCCGGAGCAGGTGCTCGCGAACAAGCCCCCGGCCACCGCGCCCCAGCCGATCCTCAACCGGGGCGGCGTGTGGATCGCCCCGGTCGCGGAGGCGGAGGCGGGGACGCTCGTGCGCGCGGAGGCCGGCTCCGGCGCGGACCTCTATCAGTGGACCGTCACCCATGCGGACGGCCAGCGTTGGTCCCTGGGCGTCACCACCACGAGCGCGGTGGAGTTCGCCCTGCCCGCGGAGCTGGCCGAAAGGGATGCGCTCACGCTGAGCGCCCTCGCCTTCAGCTGGGATGGCTTCCGCCAGACCTGGGCAGCGAAGCAGCTGCTGATGGTCGGTGGTGTCGGTGGTGGTGGTGGCGGCGGCGGCGGTGGTGGTGGCCTCAACTATGTGGGTGTCATCCCGAATGGCACGACCTGCCCGAACCCGGGGGACCTGCTCACCTTCCACATGGACGACGAGGATAAGAAGAACGCCAACTCGCGCGCGGGCTGGATTGGCGGCATCACCAGCACCGACAACACCACCTGGCGCTTCTGCCGCGTGGATGCATCCAAGTTCAAGCCGCTGTCGAAGGCCAGCATCCGCCAGAACCACTACGCGGTGCTGGCGCTGGGCTCGTGCCCGCCGGGTTCGGAAATGTTCTCGCGCTACTTCGACAACGAGGACAAGAACAACGCCAACTGGGCCAGGGCCAACTGGGTCTGGGCGCCCAATACCTCGGACCGCAACACCGGGCTCACCTTCTGCGTGTTCCGCGGCGCCGGCAGCGCTGTCACGACGATGAGTGACATGCCCAACCTGGGCTTCAGCTACGGCGTCTTCGCCGCGCCGGACTTCAGCAAGCAGCTGGCGACGGGCTGGGTGTACACGGACGACGAGGACAGCAACAACCAGAACAGCTACAACGATCCGTTCGGCCAGCTCGCGGACGTGTCCCGCATCATCACCGTGGGCCCGAACACCACGGTGCGTCTGGCGAAGGTCCGCTAGCACGCAGGCGGGCGATAAGGCGCGTGGGCCGGGGGGCTCACGCGCCCCTTCGCGCGAGGCCGCGTCAGTCGTTGAAGACGGGCGGGGTCGTCTGGGTGAGGATGGGCACGGGCTTGTCGCCGGACATCGCCAGGAGGCCCTTGAGGCACCGCGCGGCGAGCAGCCAGTTCTTCGGGTTCTTCATGTCGAGCCCGCCGACGAGCTGTTTGAGGATGCTGAGGGTGTCGAAGTAGACGCGCTCGCACACCAGCGTCTCGAACGCGTCGAAGATGAAGTACGCCGACATTCGCACGCGGAACGTGTTGCCGGTCGCGGGGATCCGTCCGAGCGGTCCCAGGTGGGTGCCCATGAGCCAGAACTCCACGATGACGGCGTCATCGCTGTGCCGCAACGAGATGATCTCGTGGTGCTGATCCGGGAAGGCCACGCGGGTGTCGCGGTAGTAGTCGCGCACCGCGCTGTTGCCGTCATGGACCGTCAGGGTGGGGATGAGCTCGTAATGCGGATGGGGGAAGGTGGACAGGACGGCGTCCCAGTCCTGTCTCACCTCGTCGTGGAAGTGGGCCAATACCAGCTTCTGTCGTGCCTTGCGGACCTGCTCTGTAAGCAATGACGGCCTCCCTGGACCGCCGCAGCTTACGGGCTCGGCCCCTGCGGGTGTACCTGCCCTCAGCGCCAGAGGCAGCGCGTGTCCAGGTGGTAGAAGTCCGAAGGCACGAACGGGTCCCACGTCTGCCGCACGAAGTAGAGCTGGCTCAGGTCGCGGCTCAGCATGGGGTGGAACTCGTCCTTCTCCGTGTTCACCGCCGGCCCCAGGTTCGCGGCGGGCGTCCAGCGGCCCGCGACGTTGAAGCTCACGTACAGGTCCCCCAGCCCGTAGCCTCCGGGGCGGTTGAGCGAGGCGAAGACGAGGACCCGCTCATCCGGGGACACCCAGGGGTTGTATTCCCACGAGTCGGGGCTGTTCACCGCGGGGCCCAGGTTCTCCGGCGCGGTGTAGTGATTGCCCTGGCGCCGGACGCGGTACATCTCGAAGTCCGTATCGAACGTGCCGCTCGCGAAGTAGACGGTCCCGTCGCGCGTCACGCTGGGGAACAGCTCCTCCCGCGGTGAGTTCACGAGCGGCCCCAGGTGCTCGGGCGTTCCCCAGCCGTCGCGGACGCGGTGCACGACCCAGAGGTCGGTGTCCGGCCGCTCGGCGCCTCCGCGCACGGGGCGGGTGGAGGAGAAGAAGAGGGACTGCTCATCCGGAGAGAGGAACGGATCCGAGTCCCTGTACGTGCCCGAGAACGACACCACCTCACCGGGCCCCCAGTGGCCGTTCTTCCGATGGGCCACGTAGATGGCCTGGTACGGCGGCGTGTCCGAGTCGACGTGGTAGTACGCCGTCTTCCCATCCGCGGACAGCGCGAGCCGGTACTCCGAGCGCTCCTCCAGGGAGATCTCCCCGGGCGCGAAGAGGCTGCCTCCCGGCTCGCACCGGGGCCGCGCCCCGGAAGCGAACTCCGCCTCCAGACTCTGGGCCCCGGCCGCACCGGACACCGCCACAGCGGAGACGGCGAGGAAGGCATTCATCGACCACTGCATGGCGAAACGACGCATGTGCATCTCCTTTGTTGAAGGCACCGTCGCCCGGCGGCGGCGAAGGGGTCCAAGGAGATGTGACGAACCGTGGAGGGTCAGGGACGAACGGTGGAACGCCGCTTCACGTCGACAGCTCGAGCGCGCGCTGCACCTGCGCGCGGTAGCTGCGGCCCGAGGTCAGCCGGGTGCCATCCCGCAGGACGAACACGTATTCGCCGGGAGGGAGCGGCTCCACCTCCTCGATGCGATCCAGCCGCACGATGAACGAGCGGTGCGCGCGCAGGAAATGCCTGGGGTCGAGCTTCTCCTCCAGCGCCGCCATCGTCTCGCGCGTGAGGTGCGACTGCTTCCCCACGTGCACGGCGACGTAGTTCCCCTCCGCCGTCAGGTAGTCGATGTCCTCCACCGGGAGGAAGCGCATGCGCCACCCCACCCGGGCCACGAGCCGCGTCACGTAGCGCGCGGGCGTGGCGGAGGGACGGGCGACGAGCGACTCCAGGCGTTCGAGCAGCGCCGCATCCAAGGACGACGGCACGGTCCGCCGCCGGTCGCGTGCGCGCTCCAGGCTCGAGCGGAAGCGCTCGCGGTCGAAGGGCTTGAGCAGGTAGTCAAGCGCGTTGGCCTCGAAGGCCTGCACCGCGAAGTCCCGGTGCGCCGTCACGAAGATGACCGCGGGCGCGGGGCCGGGAGGGAGCGCCCGGAGGACGCCGAAGCCGTCCGGCCCGGGCATCTCCACGTCCAGCAGCACGAGGTCCGGACGCTCGGAGCCGATGGCCGCGATGGCCTCATGGCCGTTGCGGCACTCCCCCACGAGTTGCATGTCGGGGGCCTCCGCCAGCAGGTCCTTCAGGCGCTGACGGGCGAGCGGCTCGTCGTCGACGATGAGCACGCGCAGGGTGGCACTCATGGCGAGGGCTCCGTGCGGAAGGGAATGGCGAGCGCCACCGTGGTGCCGCCGCCCACCGCGTCCCGGAGCTCCAGCCGGTGGGCACCGCCATAGAGCTGCACCAGGCGCTCGCGGGTGATGCGCAGGCCCAGGCCGCCGCGCACGCCCTGGGAGAGGTCCGCCGGGCGCTCCTTGAGGCCGACGCCGTCGTCGCGGACCTCCAGGTGGAGCTCGGCCCCCTCGCGCCGAGCCACCAGCGTCACCGTCCCCGGCTCCGAGCCCGGCGCGATTCCGTGCTGGATGGCGTTCTCCACGAGCGGCTGGAGGACGAGGTGCGGGACATGGGCCGCGAGCGCGTCCCGCGCGATGTCGTGCTTCACCGTGAGCCGGTCCGCGAAGCGCACCCCCTGGATGTCCAGGTACGGCTGCAGCGAGCGCAGCTCCTCCTGGAGCGACACCTCCTCCGTGCCCGCGGCTTCGAGCGTGCCTCGGAGCAGGTCGCTCAGCCGCGCGATCATCCGCTCGCTGCCATTCGGGTCGCGATGCACGAGCGCGGAGATGGTGTTCAGCGTGTTGAAGAGGAAGTGGGGATGGAGCTGGGCCTTGAGCGCGTGCAGCTGCGCGCGGGCCAGCTGGGTGTCCCGCAGCCGCAGCTGGTCCGCGTAGTAGACGGCGTGGGCCACGCCGAGCACCGTCAGATAGACGAACGGGTTGGAGAGCAGCGCGTGTTCGAGCACGTCCAGGAAGGGGGGACGCTCCGCGTACCAGCCGACCCAGGGGTCCAGGGAGAAGATGAGCGCCGCGCGGATGAACGAGACCGCGAGCGCTCCGGCCACGTGGAGCGCGACCCGCGACGTCACGTGCCGCCGCTCCAGCGGGAAACGCAGCCCGAGCTCGAGGATGGCCATGGTGAGGGGCACCCAGAGGACGTCGGCCACCATCGACGTGAGCAGCGCATGGCCCCAGTCCATCCCGCCCACGGAGTGGGACTCGCTCGCGACCGCCAGACCGGCCAGCGTCCAATAGGCGGATGCGATCGCCCAGCCCTGCCAGGTTCCACGTCGTGCCATGGCGCTTCACTCTACGCCCGGCCGGGCCACACCGCCCCTTCGTCGTGACGCGGATGCGCCGGCCCTTCCGGGAAAGGTGGGGGGCTACTGACGGAGCACCAGCAGCCGCAGCTCCGTCATGTCCTCCATGGCGTACTTCACGCCCTCGCGGCCCAGCCCGGAGCCCTTCACGCCGCCGTAGGGCATGGTGTCCACCCGGAAGCTGGGCACGTCACCGACGACGACACCGCCCACCTCCAGCGCGTCCCAGGCCCGCATCGCCCGCGACAGGTCCTGCGTGAAGAGGCCCGCCTGCAAGCCATAACGGCTGTCATTCACCCGATGCAGTGCCTCGTCGAAGTCGCGGAACGGCTGGAGCAGAACGACCGGGCCGAAGGCCTCCTCCGCGCACAGCGATGCATCCTCCGGGACTCCTTCCAAGACAGTGGCCTCCAGCAGCGCGCCGCGCCGCCCTCCTCCCGTCAGCACCCGGGCGCCCCGCGCCACGGCCTGCTGAATCCAGCCCTCCAGCCGCCGCGCCGCGGGCTCGTCAATCATGGGCCCGAGCGTGGTGGCTTCATCCCGGGGATTGCCCGCGCGCAGGGCCTTCGCCCTCGCGACGATTCGCTCCTTCAGCGCTTCGTACAGCGACTCGTGCGCGAAGACGCGCTGCACGGAGATGCAGCTCTGGCCCGCCTGGAAGAAGGCTCCCTGCGCGATGCGGTCCGCGACGAAGTCCAGGCGCCCGGCCTGGTCCGCGTCCACCACGCACGCCGCGTTGCCGCCCAGCTCCAGCACCACCTTCTTGCGGCCGGCGCGGGCCTTCAAATCCCAGCCCACCTTCTCCGAACCGGTGAACGACAAGAGCTTCAACCGGTCGTCCTCGATGAAGGGCCTCACGTCCTCCAGGCGCGTGGGCAGCACGGAGAAGGCGCCTCCGGGCAGCGCCGTCTCCGCGAGGACCTCCGCCATGAGCAAGGCGCTCACGGGGGTGCGGTCCGACGGCTTGAGGACGAAGGGGCAACCCGCGGCGATGGCGGGCGCCACCTTGTGCGCCACCAGGTTGAGCGGGAAGTTGAACGGCGTGATGAACGAGCACGGCCCCACTGGCACGCGCTGCGTGAAGCCCCGGTAGCCCGCCGTGCGCGCGGACACCTCCAGGTTGAGGACCTCGCCGCCACCGCGCACCGCCTCCTCGGCCGCCGCCTTGAAGGTCTCGATGAGGCGCGTCACCTCCGCCCGCGCGTCGCGCAGGGGCTTGCCCGCCTCGAGGCAGAGGGCGAGCGCGAACTCCTCCGCCCGCTCCTGGAAGCGGCGCACGCAGTGCTCCAGCACCTGCTGCCGGGCGTAGGGCGCGAGCTTCCGCATCGGCTCCGCCGCTCGCACCGCCGCGGCGATGGCCTCCTCCACGGCGGCCGCGTCCGCGACAGCCACGTGCGTGACGACCTCTCCCGAATACTTGTCGGTGACGGCCATGTCCGCGTTGGGCTGCCTCGGGCGGTTGGCCAGATAGTAGGGATAGCGTTCAGCCAGCATGGGGTTCCTCGCTTTCATGTGTCTGTCCATGGCTCACGACGCCACCAGGGGTCCGGCACCGAGCGCCCGCGCGGTGTCCGCATAGTCGATGGGCAGGTCGATGACGTGCACGCCGCCCGACTCCAGGCAGCGCGTGAGCGTGGCGCCGAACTCGGTGGCGCTCGCCGGACGGTGGCCTCGTGCGCCGTAGGCCTCCGCGTAGCGGACGAAGTCCGGGTTGCCCAACGCCATTCCAAAGTCAGGCAGGCCCATCTCCTCCTGTTTCCAGCGGATCATCCCGTAGCCGTCGTCGCGCACCACGACCACGGTCAGGTCGAGCTTCAGGCGCACCGCCGTCTCCAGCTCCTGCGAGTTCATCATGAACCCGCCGTCACCGCAGACGGCCACCACCTTGCGGCGGGGGTGCACGAGCTTCGCCGCGATGGCGGACGGCAGACCCGCGCCCATCGTCGCGAGCGCGTTGTCGAGCAGCAGCGTGTTGGGCCGGCGGCAGCGGTAGTAGCGGGCGAACCACAGCTTGTACATGCCGTTGTCCAGGCACACGATGCCGTCGTCCGGCATGGCGCGGCGCACCTCCGCGACGAGCCGCGCGGGATAGATGGGGAAGCGGTCGTCCGCGGCGCCGCTGACGAACTGCGCGTCCAGCCCCGCCCGCGACTGCTCGAAGGGCGTGAAGTCCCAGTGCGAGCGCTGCCCCACGCCCTCCGCGATGCGCCATACGGCGTTCGCCAGGTCTCCCGTCACCTGCACCTGCGGGAAGTACACGGGGTCGACCTCCGCGGAGGAGAAGTTCAGGTGGATGACCGTGCGGCGGCCGTCGCGCATGACGAACGGGGGCTTTTCGATGACGTCATGGCCCACGTTGAGGATGCAGTCCGAGGCCTCGATGGCGCGGTGGACGAAGTCGCCGTCGGACAGCGCCGCGGTCCCCATCCACAGCGGGTGCGTTTCATCCACTACGCCCTTGCCCATCTGCGTGCTGAAGAAGGGCAGGCCCACGCGGTCCACGAAGGCGCGGAGCATCTCCGACGTCAGCTTGCGGTTGGCCCCCGCGCCAATCATCAGCAGCGGACGGCGGGCCGCGGCGAGCGTCTCCACCGCCTGGGCGATGGATGCCTCGTCCGCCACCGGCCGTCGCGGGGCGCCCGGCGACAGGGGCACGGCCTCCGTGGACTCGCGCGCCACGTCCTCGGGCAGCTCCAGGTGGGTGGCGCCCGGGCGCTCCTCTTCCGCGCGGCGGAAGGCCTCACGGACCGACGAGGGCACATGCTCCGCGGAGACGAGCGTGCGCGTGGACTTGGTGAGCGGCCGCATCATCCCGACGACGTCGACGATCTGGAAGTGTCCCTGCTTGCTCACCTTGATGGGCTTCTGGCCGGTGAGCATCACCATGGGCATGGCGCCGAGCTGCGCGTACGCGGCGGCGGTGACCAGGTTGGTGGCCCCCGGCCCCAGCGTCGCCAGACACACGCCCGCGCGTCCGGTGAGCCTGCCCTGCGTGGCGGCCATGAACCCGGCCGCCTGCTCGTGGCGCGTGACGACGAGGCGCATGCCCGCGGTGCGCATGGACTCGATGAGGTCCAGGTTCTCCTCGCCGGGCAATCCGTAGACACAGCGCACGCCCTCGGCTTCGAGCGACTTCACGAACAGATCCGATGCCTTCATGGGTGCCTCTCCTCCGGTGACGAGGAAGATGTACCCAGGGGCTTCGATGCGTACATTCGTCTGTTTTCATCGGCCCGATAGATGTCATCTATGATGCCCGCATGGAGCTGCGCCACCTCCGCTACTTCTCCGCCGTCGCCGACGCGCTGCACTTCGGGCGCGCCGCGCGGCGGCTGCACGTCTCCCAGCCCACGCTGTCGCATCAGATCCACCAGTTGGAGGAGGAGGTCGGCACGCCGCTCTTCGAGAGGGCACGCACGGGGGTGCGGCTCACGCAGGCGGGGGAGCTGTTCCGTACCTATGCCTCGCGCGCGCTGGAGGACGTGAACGCGGGGCTGTCCGCGGTGGGCGCGCTGCGGGGGCTCGCCACGGGGGCGCTGCGCGTGGGCTATCCCCCGAGCATGCGCGGCCTCGTGGTGCCGGCGCTGACGGCGGTGCTCCGCAGACACCCCGGGCTGGCGCTGAGCGCCCAGGAGGCCGTGGTCCGGAAGCTGGAGCGGCAACTGGCGGCGGGAAGGCTGGACGTGGGCCTGGGCTATGCCCCCGCGCGCCTGTCGGACCTGGACACGGAGCCCGTCTTCGACAGCCGGCTCGCGCTCGTCGTCGCTCGGGGCCATGCGCTGGCGGGCGCGGAGTCCGTGGGCGTGAAGCAGCTGGCGGAGGAACCGTTCGCGCTGCTGTCACGCGGCCTGCGGGTGCGCGCCCGCGTGGACGCGCACTTCGCGGCGATGCGGTTCGCGCCGCACGTCGCTTTGGAGTCGAACGCGGTGGCGACCGTGCTGGCCATCGTCCGCGCGGGACTCGCCGTCACGGTGCTTCCGGAGCCGCGGCTCGCGGACGCGGAGCGGCTGGTGGTGAAGCGGCTGTCCCCCGCGCCCCGCTCGGAGCTGGCCGCGCTCCTCTGGCGAAAGGGCGCCCCCCGCACGCCCGCGGCGGAGCTGTTCGCGGCGGAGGTCCGGGCCCGCGCGAAGGAGGACGCAGGCTGAAACTCAGCCCCAGGGCCGCAGCCAGAGCACCCACCCCGCCAATCCCAGTTGCACGGCCAGGGTCAGCACCGCGCCCGCCGCCTGAACGGGGCTTCCCCTGAGCATCCCGAAGGCATGCGCCATGCGTGCGACGAGCAGCGCACCGCCGAAGACATGGAGCGCCGTCGAGTTCCCACCGCTCAGCTCCGCCAACAGCAGCAGGAGGAGCGTCAGCGGAACCTGTTCAATGTTGTTTCCATGCGCGCGGATGGCGGCAATCAGGCCGGGGTTGCCTCCGTCGCCCCGGAACACCTGATGCTTCGTCCGGACCCGGCTGACGTTGGCGGAAAGCCCAATCGTGAGGAAGGCATTGAGCGCGGCGTAGAGCGACGTCACCGAGACCAGGGAGAGCGTGCCGAGCAGGGGATTCGTCAAAGCAGAAGCCTCCGACCACGAGAAGGCTGGGACGGTAGCCGTTTCACGAAGTCCGTGCGCGCGCCACGCGCTTCCCTCCGGACACCGGCAGCCTTGCACCGGCATACGTCCTCGCCGAGCATCGGCCCGTGGCTTCCCTCCCCCCGGCTTCGCCTCCTCGTGTCTTGTCGGATCACTTCGCGCGGACGCGCGCCCAGGAGGGTGCGCTCGTCCTGGGCGCGGCGCTGTTCACCGCGCTGCTCGCCCAGGTCGCCGTCTCCGTGCCCGGTTCGCCGGTGCCCATCACGGGCCAGACGCTCGCGGTCGTCCTGACGGCGGCGGCGCTCGGGCCGGGACGGGGCCTGGCCGCACAGGCCGCCTATCTCCTGCTGGGGGCGGTGGGCCTGCCCTTCTTCGCGAAGGGGGCAAGCGGCTGGGGAGCGCTCATCGGGCCCACGGGCGGATTCCTCGTGGGCTTCCTCCCCGCGGCGGTCCTCGTAGGACTCGCGGCCCGCCACGGGTACGACCGGCGGTGGTGGACGGCGGGCCCGCTCTTTCTCGCGGGCCAGCTCCTCATCCTGGCCATCGGCGTGTCCTGGCTGAAGGTGAAGACCGGGCTCGACTTCGCCACGAGCATCCAGAAGGGCTTTGTTCCCTTCATTCCCGGGGGCCTGCTCAAGGCCGCCATCGCGGGCCTGCTCATGCCCTTCGGCTGGACGCGGGTCCGGCCTCGCGCGACCTGACGCGGCGGACGGCGCAAGGACAGGTCAACCGCTGTCACCGGACGGCCCTGGCGAATCCTTGCAAGCCTGGCGGCCCATGACACCGGCGCCCGCTGGACATGCCCGCGAGCGTGCCGGTTCTGGCACGTTCCTCCCCGCCGCGAGCGCCGTCACGAGGCACGATGCCGCGTAAGCGCTGGAAGTCACGGCGGAACTGGCGCCTTCCGAGCCATGGCGCGGGCGTTGCTCAAGGGGTTCACGTCGCGCCGGAACGGACCGGCGCGCGTACCCTCGAGTGCCCTTTCATGCATCTCGTATCCTTGTGGAAGCAGTCCCTGCGCTCCCTGCTCATCGCACCGCTCGTGGTGGGGCTCGTCCCTGGCTGTGATGGCGCCCAGGCACCGCCGGAGCCGGCCCCATCGACGCAGGTCCGGGCCGCGCCCCTGCTCACGCCTCCCACGCCCAAGCAGATCATCCTGGAGCCCGAGGCGGACACGTACGTCCAGGCCGCCAACCCGAACACGAACTTCGGCACCGCCCAGAGCCTGTGGGTCGACTCGAGCAAGCAGGAGACCTACCTGCGCTTCAACCTGGGGGCCATTCCGGCCGGCTCGCACATCGCCTCGGTCATGCTGCAGGCCCTGTCCTTCAATGGCTCCTCCGCGGGCGGTGACGGCAGCGTCTATACGCAGCTGGTGCCGGACGACACGTGGAGCGAGACCGGCATGACCTGGAACAACCGCCCCGCGGTGACCGGCGACCGGCTGGGCTCCTGGTGGCTCTGGAACCCCAACACCACGCCCAAACCCTTGCAGGTGGGCGTCAACTTCAGCCCGAAGCTCACGCCCCCCGTGCAGCAGGCCTTGGACTCGGATGGGCTCATCTCCTTCCGGTTGATGTCACCGGGCTACCACACGGTGTATCGCTCACGTGAGCACGGCGTCGCCAGCGAGCGGCCCAAGCTCATCATCAACTACTTCGAGCCCGGGGATCCGCAGGTGACGACCGACCTCCAGGTCGTGGCCCTCTACCCGATGGCGGACGCGCAGGTCGTCGCGAGCAGCCCCACCACCAACTACGGCAAGTCGATGAGCCTGACCGTCGACCGGACGGCGGCGGAGACCTTCCTCCGCTTCGGCCTGGGCAGCGTCCCGGTCAACGCGCAGGTGGTCTCCGTCTCCCTGGTGGCCACGTCCAACGACGGCTACGCCTATGACGACGCGGACGGCAACGTCTACACGCGGCTCGTCTCGGACAACGCGTGGAGCGAGGCCGGCATCACCTGGAACAACAAGCCGGCCGCCTCCAGCGACGACCTGGGCTCCTGGCTGCTGTGGAACCGCAATGGGCAATACACGACACAGGTAGGCATCAACTCGAGCCCGAAGCTGGTGGCGCCCGTGCAGCAGGCGCTGGAGTCGGACGGGATGATCTCCCTGCGGCTGGATTCGCCAGGATACCGGACGCTGTATCACTCGCGCGAGTACACGAACACGGAGGCCCGCTGGCCCCAATTGCTGGTCTCCTACTTCATCCCGCCCCCCTGCCCCACGCCCGAGGTCTCCGCGCCCACGCAGGTGGTCCTGGAGCCGGAGGCGGACACGTACGTCGAGGCCGCCAACCCGAACACGAACTTCGGCGCCGCCCAGAGCCTGTGGGTCGACTCGGGCAAGCAGGAGACCTACCTGCGCTTCAACCTGGGCAGCATTCCCGCGGGCTCGCATATCGCCTCGGTCCGGCTGGAGGCCCTGTCCTTCAATGGCTCCTCGGCGGGCGGCGACGGCAGCGTCTATGCGCACCTGGTGCCGGACGACACCTGGAGCGAGACGGGCATGACGTGGAACACCCGGCCCCCGGTGAATGGGAGCGACCTGGGCTCCTGGTGGCTCTGGAACCCCAACACCACGCCCAAACCCTTGCAGCTGGGCGTCAACTACGACCCGAAGCTGAAGGCGCCCGTGCAGCAGGCGTTGGACTCGGATGGGCTCATCTCCTTCCGGCTGCGGTCGCCGGGCTATCACACGGTGTATCGCTCGCGTGAATACAGCGTCGCCAGTGAGCGGCCCCGGCTGGTCGTCAGCTACTTCGGGCCCGCGGATCCGCAGGTGACCTCGCACCTGGTGGCGGCGTCCTTCCTCCCGGTGGCGGACACGTCCGTGTGGTTCAGCAACCCGAACCTGAACGCGGGCACGTCCATCGCGCTGACCGTGGACCGGGCCGACGCGGAGAGCTTCCTGCGCTTCGACCTGTCGGCCCTTCCGCCCAACGTCCAGGTGGCCTCTGTCGTCCTGGCGACCACGTCCTCGGGTGGAGATTCCACCGCCGGCGCGGACACCCATGTCTACACGCGGTGGGTCCCCAACAATACCTGGAGCGAGACGGGCCTCACCTGGAACACCAAGCCGTCCGCGTTCAGCTGCGAGCTTGGCTCCTGGCAGTTCCCGAACCGGCCCGTGCCGTACACCACGCAGGCAGGCGTCAATGCGAGCCCGCTGCTGGTGCCCATCGTCCAGGAGGCGCTGTCCATGAATGGGCTGGTTTCCCTCCGGCTCGACTCTCCGGGAAGCCGCTCGGTGTATGACTCGCGCCAGTACCCGAACACCGCGGCCCGCCAGCCGCTGCTGATCGTCTACTACTCCCTCCCCACGCTCACGCCGTGACGTGAGGACCGCCGGCCGCCACGGCGTTGCAGCCCGCCAGGGTGCAGTCCGTCACATCTCCGAAGAAGCGCCCCTGCACGAGCTGCCAGCCGAAGGGCAAGGCCAGGTGGCCGCACAGCGAGGCCAGCCGCAGCGCGAGCGGCGTCACGCCCACGACGTACATCATCAGCACCCCGAACCAGAACGGGCCCGTGGGCTTGTGCATCCAGACGTGCGCGGCCCACCCGTGCCGGATGTCGCTCGGATAGAGCGGATCCTTGTAGATGTGCGGCGTGAAGAACGTGTCGTGCGTGCCGCGCGCGGCGGCCTGATGTATCGCCTCGTCCCAGTTGAAGATGGCGGGATGGCCCAGTTGCGGCGCGAGCTGCGCGAGCCCCCACACCACGAGCGCCACGGCCAGCAGGCCGTCGAGCCTCGTCCGGAAGGGGTCAGGGGACTGGGCACGCTGGACGGGGGCGCTCATGAGGAAGGGGCGGAGCCCACCACCCAGGTGGTGGGGCCGCAAGCAACCCCGCGTCTGACCGCTATGCGCGGAAGTGACGCGGCGGCCTCTCGCAAGCCGCATGGTGGTACCCCAGAGCGCCCAGCATCACCGAGGCCATGAGCGACGCATCGCCCACTTCCCATCGCGATGACCCACCTGGGCACGAACGAGCCCATCGCCGCGCTGAAGCCCTGCGTGTACGTCCTGAACGCGCCGCTGCGCAGGATGCGCCGGACCGGCACCCGCGGGGCGAGGCCCTCCGGCAGGGTGTGTCTCAGGCCGGCACGGGAAGGCATGGAGCATGGCCGCCGTCGCCAGGACGCCGAGCGTGACGAAGAGGGCCCGCCATCCCAGGTGCTGCGCTAGCAGGGCCCCGGCGATGGGGCCCTGCGCGGGAACGAAGGCCAGCATGCCGCTGAACAGGCTGTAGATGACGGCGCCTTCGGGCCGCTCCGCATAGACAGACATCCCGGACGGTGGAGGAACATCTGAAATTGGAAAGCTCATTTCCTCCAGCCTCCCTTCTGTCCCGGAGTTGACCCCTGACCTTCGGGGCCCATTAGCGAACTCCGACGCGCGTCCGACCATCCCAAGCTTCGGGCCGGGGAGGAGCGGACATGCGAGCAACGAGTGGATGTGCCCTGGTGTGGCTGGGATTGGCCGGGTGTGGGGTTCTCCCAGATATCCCAGATAAAGGAGTCGAAACTCGCGAGGTCACCGCGCAGGCATGTCCCGCCGGGGTGGCCTCGCGCGTCAAGGTCGTGGTTCCTCCAGGGTCTGGCTCCTCGGTCAACGGTCCCTACCCGGAGTCCCTGGTCGACGTGCAGGGGACGCTCTACTTCGCCACCACCCTCGTCGACCGCAGCGCGGTTTTGTGGCGCAGCAATGGCACCGAGGCCGGCACCGTCCCGGTGAAGTCGTTTCCACCCGCCGCCGTGGGCGACCCGCGGATGACCGGCCTGGTTCCCGTGGGAAACAAGGTCTTCTTCCGGCTCGAGGATCCCGGCACCGGGAGGGAGCTGTGGATCAGCGACGGCACCGGCGCGGGGACACACCTCGTCAAGGACGTGACGCCCGGTCCCGAAGGTACCCGGTTCGCGTTCACCGCCGCGCAGAGCGGGCAGCTGACCTTCATCCGGGAGTGGGCGTTCGCGCCCGGCAATCCCCAGGTCGAGGTGTGGCGCTCGAACGGAACCGCAGCGGGCACGGTGCAGGTGGCGAACTTCGGCACCCTCGGGAAGCTCCACTCCCCTTCGATGTTGGGCAACACCCTGCTCTTCTTCCTGGAGACGCCCGACACTGGCACCTCGCTGTGGCGCTTGGACGGGACCGAGGCGGGCCCCCTGCACCTGGGGACCTTCGGTCCCCTCGCGACCGACCGATACACGTCGTTCGAGGTGGGCAATGCCCGGCTCTTCTTCGTCAACACGCCCGGGCAGGGTACCGACCTGTGGCGCACCGATGGCACCCCGGCCGGCACCTCCTGGGTGAAGAAGCTGGATGCGCAGGCGGTTCCCATCACACAGACGGGCTTCGCCGGGAACCTGGGCCTGTTCCTTTTGATGGACGGCCCCAACACCGAGGTCTGGAAGACGGATGGCACGCCGGGAGGCACCGTCCGCCTGGAGACGTTCGGCAAGTTCGTCCAACTGCTCGGTGCGCTGAACACGTCTGTCTATCTGTATTCGATGGACCCCAGCACGAAGCGGCTGCGCATCGAAAGTGTCTCCCTCGCGGGAGGAGGCAAGACCTCCGTCACGACCCTCCCCAATCCCTATGCGGACCAGGAGGACGCGTACCCGGGTGTGCAGCGGATCGCGACCTCCGGCGGGAAGCTCTACTTCTCCGTGGCCATTGGCACCTCGGGCCCGGCGCCACGGGAGGTGTCGCTGTGGGCGTCGAATGGAACGGCGGCGGGGACCGTCCAGCTCTCCCACACGCTGAGCACGAGCGACGAATACGCCTCCCCGCTGTTCCCCACGGGCACGGGCCCCGTCATCTTCGTCGCCTCGAAGAGCGGCTCGGGCATCGAGCCCTGGTTCACCCAGGGGAGCGCGGCTACCACCGGACAGCTTGCGGAGATCCGCCCCGGAGTGGGCTCCTCCAACCCCGATGGTTTCACCCGCATCGGCAACCGCATCTACTTCCGCGCCGCCGACGACACGAACTCCTTCCAGCTGTGGTCCATGCCCGCCAGCTTCTCCTGCCCCGCGGGCCTGGCCGAAGCGAAGTAGCCCGCCGCGTGCCCGCGCCCCGGGAGAAGCCCCCAGGGCGCGGCGCCTCGCGCATCGCCCCCGACGCCCGGGACGCGCCGCGTGAGCGGAATCACCTGGTCGTCCCGGACACGGGCGGCGAGGAGCAGGCCGTCCGTGTCATGCAGCAGTCTGAGCCGGAGCGAAGAAACCACGGGGCCGCCCCAGGCTCGCACACCGTACACGCGGGCCGGGGGAGATGATGGACGGTCCCCTTTGCCTCCACCCAGGCCGTGCACCACGCGCCGTCATCCAACGCGCCGCTCTTCACGGGCACGATTGTCAGACATCCCCGTGCCGAGCACGCGCCCTGGGGCGGCGTCTGCAGCGACGCGGGCTGCTCGGGGCTCGTGCAAGCCGCGCGGGCCTTGCGAACGTTGGGTCACTTCAGCAGCCCGGTCCACCATCGCAAGGAGTACGCCCCAAACTCCCCGCCGAGAGACACGAACTGAACCAAGGTCCCATCGCGAGTCAGCCGCAGACTCGAGGACTGACACGGCGGCTCCACCGGTGGGAGCACCACCTCGCCACAGCGTTCTCCGCTTCGCGCGTGCACCACCATGAAGTTCTTGCAACCGTTTTCCGAATCGGAACGCACCAGTCCGTACCCCCTTCCTTGCCGTATTGGCGAGACGCTGAACCCGGGCTGCACGGCGAGCCACGGCGGGGCGAGCCGCAGCTCCTTGTGGAACGGCGTGAGGCGCCCCACCCAGGCACCTCCTGACCTCAGTCCGAGTTCACCGTTCAGCAGGGGCTCCATACGGAAGTACGACCCGCTCGGCATCTTCTCCACCACCACGAAGGGGGGGCCGACCGCGGTGCCCCCTGGCCGGAACCAGCGCGCGGACCACTGGCTGCCATTGTGCGTCTCGCTGGAGTCGAAGAGCACCAGCGCCGAGTCAACCTGGCTCGACGCCACGTCAGCCCATGGCGGGTAGGGACCGGCGCCACTCGCGATGAAGAGGGGGGCCGCGGACTGCTCCCCCTCCCTGTCCAAGGTGAGCACGTCGATTCGCCACCGTCCCTCGGAGGGCCGATAGGCGCGGAGAAGCAGCGACCCCTGGCCGCCTCGGGGAATCACATCCGTCACCCGGTCCAGGTCCACCGGCTTCGGAATCAAGGTGCCATTGGGGGTCATCACATGCAGGACCCTCGTCGGGTCGCTGTCCGAGCGCGGGCCCAGCAGGTGGAAACCTTGGTCCTGCGCAATCAGGCGCCACTGCCGGGGAAGGTCGTAAAAGGTCTTCACCAGCCCACCGCTCGGCCCAAGCAACTCCAGCCGATGGCTCTCCGTGACGGAGTTGGCGAACTCCAACAGCACATTGCCCTCTCCGTCGACTTCCATGCGCAAGCGCTCATCACTGTCAGCCGCACCGGTAGTCCCCGTGGGGGGCCCCATGGGGCCAGGAAGGAGCCCCTCGCAACCCGCCGGCGCTCCCTCCGCCTCCGCATCGGCCTCCATGGCTGGCGACAAGCCCCCCGGTGACTGCGCTTCCGCGTCCGCCACGCGACACGCCAGACACCATATCCCCGCCACCAACACCGCTCTCATGCCACGCATGCGCTAGCCTCTCATTCCCTGGCGGCAAAGAAAGTCACCCGCTGCGCACCGCTCCTGCACTCGGCCGTCCTCCGAAGGAGCCAGTGCGGCGCGCCGTCGCTCAGCCCTGGGGCGCGCGATACGCCGGGAAGAAGCCCGTGTCGCGGCCCGCGGAGAGCCGTGCATACACCGACGGTTCACAGATGAACTCGTGGGTGTAGAGATGGGAGCTCGCGTTCCCGAAGCTCCGCTTGAAGCGCTCCAGCCCGTCGCCCGGGCGCACGCCGCCGCCCAGATGCAACGGCAGCCCCAGCTGCTTGCTGAGCCCCAGCAGCGACTCGAACACGGTGTTCTTGGCGGGGGAACGCGGCAGGTACACATCCGCCGTCCCGCCCAGATAGTGATGCAGCACGCCGTCGCTGACGACCGCGACTCCCGACGAGGCGATGACGCCATCCGGCGCACGCGTCGTCGCGAGCCATGCCACCGGCGAGGAGAACAGGTCCTCGAAGTACGCGTCGGAGAAGAAGTACCGCGCGTGTGCCCTGTCGCGAACCATGGTCTGCCGGTAGACCTCCTTGAAGCCCTCGCGCTCCTCGCGCGAGGCCTCACGCGCCGGGCCGCAGGTGCTCACGAAGCCCAGCCGGGTGTTGCGGCGCATCTGCCGGCGGGCCTCCGCCTGGAACACCACAGGGCGCTGGGAGTCGATGAAGAACACCTCGTTGCGCTTCGTCGCGCCCGTGAAGCAGCGAGGGCCGGTGACGCGGTCGCGCACGAAGAGGCTGACGAGCCCGGTGTCCGTCCAGTCCACGGCGTCCCTCGACACCTCCCTCAACCCATCCAGCCGGCCGCCGGGAAATCCGTAGGGTGAGATGGCATCGTGATACGGCGTCCCTTCGATGGGCCTCACGATGAGCGGCACGCGCAGCGCGCGTCCCGCCGCGTCCTCGATGAGCAAGGTGTGTGTCGTGCCCTCGGCCCGCAGGTGGTGCGGGGAGCGGAAGTAGTCCTCCGACAAGGTGGACATTCCCCCGTCGGGCACCAGGACGGCGCGGCATTGCTTCAGGCCCGGAGATGAGATTCGCAACGCTTCGGAGGGGTTCAACATGGGGGCGCAGCCTTTCCATGAGCGATGCAGGACCCGCCGCGCCCCTGCTCCAGCGCGGAGTGCGGAGGCTCTCAAGCGAGGTGTGGCGGGAGCGCCGCCTGGGCCGCTGTCTTCCGCCGCCACTGACGGAAGACGCGCAGCGCGGGCTGCTCGACGCGATAGGTGATGAGGATGGCCAGCAGGAAGCCGGCCGTCATCGCGACCGCGATGGCCGCGTCGGGACGCCAGCCCGCGGCCTCGAGCCTCCGGATGATGACGTAACCGATGTTCTGGTGGACCAGGTAGAACGGGTAGGAGATGAACCCCATGAAGAGCAGCGGGCGCCACGTGAGCCAGCGCAGCCAGCCCCGTGACAACGCATAGGCAAGCGCCAGGACCCCGCCGAACACGGGGGCCGGCGCCTCGCTCCCCACCAGCACCTCGTGAGCGAAACTGACGCCCACGAGCACCAGCCCGGACGGGAGGGAGACCTCGCCGCGGCTGTGCTTGAGGGCCAGCATTCCCAGCGCGAAGTATTGCAGGTGCGGCCGGCTCGCGAGGCGCGCGAGGAACGTCATGCCCGCGGCCTGGGCCGCCAGCTCCGCCAGCGTCTGCGCCACGACGAGCACGATGAAGACGGAGATGACCCTGGGCAGCAGCCGCGCGGACGCGAGCACGAACATCAGCAGGTAGAAGGACAGCTCGATGGTCAGCGTCCAATACACGGTGTCGACATGCGGGATGCGCAGGAGCTCGTGAAACATGGTCAGGTTGACCAGGGCCGTCTGGAGGCTGAACTCGCGCTCCGGCAGTCCGAAGAGCGTCACCACCGTGAAGGTGAGCGCGACGGACGTCCAATAGGACGGATAGAGCCGGACCGCGCGGCTCCACATGAAGTCCCGGACCCGCTCGACGCGCTCCAGCGACATCAGGATGACGAAGCCGCTGATGGCGAAGAAGAGCTGCACCCCGTACTTGCCGAACCGCATCTCCCAGAGGGAACCGGAGTGCCCGTAGAGGTCGCTGTACTCAGCCGTGAAGTGATACAGCGCGACCGCCAGCGCGGCGATGCCTCGGAGCGCGTCCAATTCCACCAGGCGCGGGGGGCTGGCCTCCGGAGCGACAAGAATGCGGGTCATCCGGGTCTACCTTCCTGGACTTCTCCGGTCGACACCCCCGGAGCAAGTCGCACGGTAGGGATCCTCCCGGCCTTCTCACCATGCTCCCTTCAGTCGCGGGCACGTGTCGGGCTGTCGGCACGAACCCGCCCTCGCGTGGGAGGGAGCCTGTCCCGCGGTCTCCTCAATTGCCGGGCGCGCGGTAGACCGGGAAGAAGCCGTTGGCCGTACGGCCTTGCGACAACTCGGCATACACCGCCGGATCGCAGATGAGTTCATGGGTGTGGAGGTGGGAGCTCGCGTTCGAGAGGCTCCGCTTGAACTGCTCCAGGGTGTCACCCGGCTGGAGGCCTCCGCCCAGATTGAGCGGAACCCCCAGCTGTGTGCAGAGTTCCACCAGCGTTCCAAAGACATTCTTCGCTGGCGAGCGCATCAGGTGCGCATCCACCGTTCCCCCCAGGTAGTAGTGCAGCATGCCGTCGCTGCTGACGCACAGCGCGGCGGAGGCCACGGCTCCGTCGGGGGCATGCGCCGCCACCAGCCAGGCGCACGGCGCGGCAAACAACTCGTCGAAATACGCATCGGAGAAGAAGTAGCGGGGGCTCGCCCCTTCCCGAACCATGGTCTGCCGGTAGGCGGTCTGGAATCCCTCCCGCTCCTCGCGCGAGGCCGCGTGCGCCTCGCACGCGTGGCTCACGTAGCCCAGCCGGAGGTTGCGCCGGATGTGCCGGCAATGCATCGCGCGGAACTCGACGGGCATGCGCGGGTCGATGAAGAACACCTCGTTGCGCTCCGTTCCGTCCGCGAAGCACCGGGGCCCCATGACGCGGTCCCGCACGAAGATGCTGACGAGCTCCGTCCCCCGCCAGTCCACGGTCTCCTTTGGCACCTCCTGGAGGCCGGCCATCACACCGCCGGGAAATCCATAGGGTGAGATGGCGTCACGGTATGACGTCCCCTCGATGGACCGCACGATGAGCGGCACCCGCTGCGTGTTCCCCGCGCCGTCCTCGACGACCAGCGTATGCGTCACCCGTTCGGCTCGCAGGTGGTGCGCGGAACGAAAATAGTCCTCCGACAGCGCCAGCGTCCCCTCGTCCGGGACGAGCACGGCCCGCGTTCGCATCATCCCCATGGCTGCCCCCGCTCCGGCCCACATCCGTGGCGCCCCCCCAACCCACAAAGCCCTCCATGGTGCGAGGCGAATCCAGACGAAACGATGCCGGCCCGCCAGGATCGCCATGAACGTCTTTCATGAATGGCTTTGCGGCTGCAAAGTAGCCCGCCAGGCTCCGCCCTGGAGCCGCACTCCGGGACCAGCTGGATGGTGGATTCCTGGCGGCGCAGTGCCCGGGTCCGGCAGTGGGCGTGGCGCGTCACGCCAGCTGCTACGCTCGGCTGACTCCTCTCCGGGATTCCTCCACCGATGAAGCGCGTCCTCCTCGTCCTGCTGACACCCATCCTGCTGCTCGCGGGCGTCCTCGTGGCCCGCACGCTGCGCTTCGATTCACGGCAGGTGCCCGCCGAGCCCGCGGCCCCCTTCCCGGTGGATGCCACGGCGGCCTCGGAGCGCCTCGCCGAGGCGCTGCGACACAGAACCATCGCCGCCTCCGACGGCGTGAGCGCGGACGACGCGGCCTTTCAGGCGCTGCATGCCCGGTTCGTCACCTGGTTTCCCCGCGTGCACGCGCAGCTGGTGCACGAGACCGTGGGCGTGCATTCGCACCTCTACACCTGGAAGGGTTCCGAGTCCGGCCTGGCGCCCGTGCTGCTGATGGGGCACCTGGACGTGGTGCCCGCGGAGGCGGAGGCCACCTGGAGCCACCCGCCCTTCGGCGGCACCGTGGCGGATGGCTACGTGTACGGGCGCGGGGCGCTGGACGACAAGGGCAGCGTGCTGGCCATCCTCGAAGCCGTGGAGGGCCTGCTCGCCGAGGGCTACGCGCCCCGCCGCACGGTGATGCTCGCCTTCGGCGCGGACGAGGAGGTGGGCGGGCACGACGGCGCCGCTCGCGTGGCCGCGCTGCTGCGCGAGCGGGGCGTGCGCCTGGAGTCGGTGCTGGACGAGGGAGGCCCCATTGGCGTGGGGCTGGTGCCCGGCGTGGCCGCGCCCGTGGCCCTGGTGGGCGTGGCGGAGAAGGGCTCCGGGCGCGTGGAGCTGACGGTGCGGAGCACGGGCGGACACGCCTCCATGCCGCCCCCGCAGACGGCCGCGAACACCCTGGCCCAGGCGCTCGTGCGGCTGGAGGACAACCCCTTCCCTCCCGCGCTGCGAGGCGGGACGCGGGCGCTCTTCGAGTCCGTGGGGCCGGAGATGGGCTTCGGCATGCGCCTGCTCTTCGCCAACACCTGGCTCTTCGCCCCCCTCCTCGAGCGGCGGATGGCCGCGTCCCCCTCCACGAACGCCAGCATCCGCACCACCCTCGCGGCCACCATGCTCGAAGCGAGCCCCAAGCCCAACGTGCTGCCCGCGCAGGCGCGCGCGGTGCTCAACGTCCGCCTCCTGCCGGGCGACAGCCTGGAGGACGTGCGCGACCACGTGCGGAAGGTGGTGGAGGACGAGCGCGTGGAGATTGCCGTGGAGGGTGATGAGGCCTCGCCGGTGTCGCGCCTGGACACGGAGGGTTGGCGGCAATTGCAACGCACCATCCGGCAGGTGTTCCCGGACGTGCTGGTGGGGCCCTTCCTCACCGTGGCGGCCACCGACGCCCGCTACTTCCATCCGCTGAGCGACAGCGTCTACCGCTTCGTGCCGGTGCGGCTGAACCGGGAGGACCTCACGCGGATGCACGGCCGCGACGAGCGGCTCTCCGTGGAGGAGCACGCCGCCGCCATCCGCTTCTATGCGCAGTACCTGCGCAACACCACGCGCTGAGCGCGCCTACGCCGCGACGGCCTGCAGCAGCTCCTCGATGCGGGTGAGGACGACCGTGGGCGCGCGCGAGCGCAGCAGCGCCTCCGTCGCGTAGCCCCAGGTCACCGCGGCGGTGGCGATGCCCTCGGCCGCCGCGGCCTCGATGTCGCGCACCTCGTCTCCCACGGAGAGGGCCTCGTGGGCACGCACGCCCGCGGCCTTCAACACCTTGCGGAACTTCGCGCGCTTGCTGAAGAGGCCCGCGCCACAGGCGTAGTGGCGGATGCGCTCGGAGGCAACCGGCCCGAGCACCCGCCGGATGTTCGCTTCCGCGTTGGAGCTCACCACGGCCAGGGTGAGGCCCCGCGCCTGCAATTGCTCCAGCATCGCCTCCACGCCCGGGAAGAGCGGGATGCGGTGCGCGTCACGCGCCGCGAGCTTGCGCACGTGCGCGGCGATGAAGGGCAGCTTCCACATGGGCACGCCCAGCGTCGCGAGCAGGGCCCGGTGGTCCTGGCCGCGCAGCGACTCCAGCTCCTCCGCGCTGACGCCGCGGAAGCCGTAGCGCCGGGCCACCTCGTTGAAGATGCCGCGAAACCAGTCCGCGCTGTCCGCGAGCGTCCCGTCGAAGTCGAAGATGATCAGCCGGTAGGCCATGGGTGCTCTCACTTCGCGGGCCTCAGTTCAGCGTCCCGCAGTCGGCGATGCGCTGCACCCGGAGTGACGCGAGCCGCACCAGGGGGGCCGCCACCTCCGGCCCTTCCAGCAGGGCCACCGCGCGGGCGACGGCGTCCAGGGTGGACATCCCGGAGGGATGCGAGGGCTCGCGGAGCCGGAGCAGCCCGGGCTCCGGCGGAGGCAACACCAGCCGGGGGAGCGCCCGCAGCTCGGAGAGCCGCTGGGTCATCCTCCGCGCCTGCGACCAGTTCGCGTCCAGCACCACCACCTGCCTGGGTGGAGGCGCGTCCGGCCGCGCGGGGGCGCCATCCGGGAAGAGCAACCACGTCCCCGGCTCGGTGAGCGCCTCCATGTCGAAGGTCTCCGCCATGGAGCCGTGGATGAGCAGCTTCGAGTTCGCGAGGGCGTGCGCGGCCACGCCTCCGGTGTTGCTCCGCTTCGAGACCTCCATCACGTGCTGGAGGAAGACGAACCGGGTCCGGGTCTCCACCCGGGGAATCTCCGCGCACAGGCACAGGTGCTTCGCCAGGTTGCAGCGCGAACAGCGGGGGGGACGGGCAGCACGGGGAGGCATCCTCCCGTCATCCTGGGCCGGTCCCCGCGTGAAGAGAAGCACTCGTTGCCGGGGAGCCGGCCACCGGGCCCACGGCGGGTGGCACGGTGCCCGGGCCCTGCTTCTTCCTGCGCGCCAGCTCTCGCGCGCCCAGGAACCCCCTGACGAGCACCGCGAAGATGAGGGCGCGGACGATGAGCCAGATCACGATGGAGACCCCCGGTCCGTCCTTCGCCATCAGCTTCGTGTAGGCCGTGGAGAGGCTGTCGGCGGCGAAGAACAGGACGGCCACCAGCGCCGCCGCGCGAGAGCGCTTGAACATGAAGAAGCCCAGGACGGCCCCGCAGCCTCCCATCAGGAGGGTGACCAGGGAGACCGGAAGCTGCTTCTTCAGGTTGTTCGTGATGACGAACGAGACCATCGCGGCCCCCGTGGTGAGGGCCGCCATCGTGTAGAGCATGTACGTCGCGGAACGGGCCTGCTGCACGGGGTCCGTGGAGCTTTCAGGCAGCGGCACGCCGTTGCGCCTCACCCGCAGCTCCGTGGCGACGACGTGGACGAGCTGGACGTGCAGCACGCTCCCATCCGGCAGCGTGAACTCCACCCCCTGTTCCAGTTGGAGCGGGTCCGCCACCGAGCCCACCGGCTGGCCCTCCAATTCGATTTGGAGGTCCCGCCAGTCGTCGCGCCAGAACACCTTCAGGCTCCGGGGTCCCCCCTCCTCCAACGCCAGATTCATCACACCCATCGACGAACTCCTGCCCCAGCTCAGAGGAAGTGATTGTAGAGGCCCAGCCAGAGAAGAAAGAGCATCACCACGTGGAACCACCCCACGTTGCGAGCGATCACCGCCGGCTCGTGTCCGGACACGGGCGCCTGGCCCGCCTCGATGGCGTTGAGCTCCTTCTGCCCCAGCACCAGGCCGACGATGCCAGGAACGAAGCCGCAGAAGCCCACGGTGGCGAACACCAATGCGAGCACCGCCCGCCCGGAGGGCTTCTCGGCCCGGCTCAACACATGGCAGTCGGGACACAACCCGGTCTTCCCGGGCCCCTTGCGGCACAGGACACACTTGAAAGTCCCACACCGGGTGCAGGTTCCTTCCGCGAGCGTTTCAGGATGTCTGGGACAAAGAGCTGCGGGCGCTGCGTCCATCCCATGGCCATATCATTTTCACGGGACGCCACGGAACCCCACCCCGGGATGAAGGTTCACTTCGCCCGGTGGCTGCGTTCGAAGGCCTCGCGGGCGCGTTCCATCTCCGGGCGGTGCTTCTGCGCCCACATCGCCAGGGCGGACACGGGTTCGAGCAGCGTGCGTCCCAATCGGGTGAGCGCGTAGTCCACGCTCGGCGGCGTCGTCGGGTGCACGGTGCGCGTCAGGAGCCCGTCCCGCTCCAGGTTGCGCAGCGTGAGGGTCAGCATGCGCTGGGAGATGCCTTCGATGGCGCGCTTGAGGTCGCTGAAGCGCACAGGGCCCTCGCCCAGGTTGACGATGACCATCACGCTCCACTTGTCCCCGACGAGGCTGAGGATTTCGCGCGTGGCGACGCAGTCGTCGTCGTAGCGCCCGGTCATCTTTCCGTGCCCAGGTGACTTCAATGTGCCTCCTTGTCCAGCCTCCGCACGGTATGCCAGAGAGACATGGTCACAAACCGTAACCAAGCACACGGAAGTAACCATGGAGCCACGATGAATCCGCCCTCTCCTGCCGTCAGCGCCGGCGCGAAGTCCTCCAAGGGCCTTCACGTTGGGCTGTGGATCGTCCAGGCCCTGTTGGGCATCACCTTCGTCGGCTCAGGCCTGTGGAAGGCCTTCACGCCCCTGCCGGAGCTCGCCGCGATGATTCCCTGGGCGGGTCAGGTGCCTGCCGCGTTCCTGTATTTCATTGCGTTCGTCGACGTGGCGGGCGGGCTGGGCGTCGTCCTGCCCTCGCTGACGCGGATCAAGCCGGGGCTGACGGTCCTCGCCGCCCTGGGGTGCGCGCTGCTTCAACTGAGCGCCATCGTCTTCCATTTCTCTCGCGGCGAAGCGGCGAACACGCCTTTCAACTTCTTCCTCGTCGCGCTGTCGCTCTTCGTCTCCTGGGGACGCCGCGCTGGCGCTCCCATCAAGCCCCGGCACGCCTGAGGATCACCGCGTGCGCGTCCACGTTGAGGACCTGGGTCCCGCTCGCGAGCGTGACGAGGGGCACGTCCCAATGACAGTGGCCGCAGATGACGACGAGCTTGCTCCAGGGCTCCACGGCCTCGCGGATGACGGGGTTGCCGCGCAGCCCCTTCTCCGGAGCGTCCGGGCCTTCGTGGAGGACCAGCACCTCCGGCTCCTCGAGCAACACGGATTCCAGCCGTTCCAGTTGGGCGGACTGCTCGCGCCGGTTGAGCTTGTCCGGGCGCCCGATGATGTAGCTCACCCCGCCCACTGGAAGTCCGTCCGGAGTGACGACGCCGCCATCCAACAGCTCGCGTCCGGATTCGAGGAAGAAGCGCTCGCGTTCCTGGTCACGGCCGAAGGTGTCGTGATTTCCCGCCACGCCGACGACCCAGCGGAAGTTCCGGGTGAAGGCGCTCCAGACGCTCCGCACGTCACCAGACGCGCCGCGTTCGTCCGCGGTGTCGTTGGAGTAGAGGTCTCCCGCCAGGAGGATGCCGGTGCGGCTCGCGGGGGGCAGGTCTCCTGCCTCGCCCATCATCGCCAGTTCATCCGCCAGGACCTCTCCCAGGAGCGCCGCGGCGCAGTCCTGCGCGGCATGCGGTGCCATCCCCTGGAGGTCCGACAGCGCAATGAGCGCATCGAGTTCGTTCGGGAGGGTGTCCACCCAGCCGCTCAGCAAGGGGAGCCGCTCCGGGCGGCTGCCCCCGCGTGGCGCCGCGTTCAGGTACCACCACTCATGCAGGGGCTTCTCATCGACAGAGAGGATTCGCATGCGCCCCGGACGAGACCTGCCCGTGGGGCTGACATGGGCCGGGGCCTTGCGCCCCGGCCTCACCGACGCGTCAGGCCTTGGCACCCTTCGTGGCCTCGTGCTCGTCGCGGCCGTGCACGGAGGACACGGGGCTGGTCGCCTCCACGGCGGAGAACGTCTCCAGGACCTTGTATGTGTGGCGGGCCCCTCGCGGCACGAGCCAGGAATCGCCGGGGTTGAGCAGGATGATCTGCCCCTCCAGGTGCAGCTCCGCGCGCCCCTTGAGCACGAAGCCCACGGTCTCGTAGTCGCGGGTGCTGGCGGGCTTGGCCTCGGCGGGCGGCTCGTCCTCCCACAGCCGCATGGCCACACGGACGCCGGACGCGAGGTACTTCTGGCCCATCTCCCCCTTGGGGGAATGGCGGCTCTCGACCTTCTTCACACTGGTGTCGCCCATGTTCGCCTCTCCTTGGGGGCGGCGCGCGGCGCCGCGCTCCTCCTGCGGAGAAGGTAGGCAAGGCCCCCGGCCGTGGCGGACCGCGTCGAGGTGGCCGCTCGCCCGCCCTGCGTCCGGAAAGACGAAAGCCCAGCCTCCGCAAGGGAGACTGGGCTTCGGGGACTCACCTCAGGGGGCGAGTCGACGGTTCAGCTCGCTCAGGCGGCGCGGACGTTCTGCGCCTGCAGGCCCTTGGGGCCGCGGGTGACTTCGAACTCCACCTTCTGGCCCTCGGCCAGGGTGCGGAAGCCATCCATGTTGATGGCAGTGTGATGGCAGAAAACGTCCTCGCCATTGTCCTGCGCGATGAAGCCGAAGCCCTTCGCGTCGTTGAACCACTTCACGGTACCAGTTGCCATTGTGAGTCTCTTCTCTTTCTCTGCTCTGTGCGGGTAACCGGCTCTCGCCTGTCACCCATGCCGGAACGCACATCGCCCCGGCATGCCGGGCACTCTACCCACTTCCTGCGCGAACACCACCACCGAGGGCAGAATCCAGCAGGCAGCCGTCCTTCATCCGACACAGCGGACCCGGACGAGGCCCGGCGATGAAACTCCCATGCCCCGCCGGGCATTCCGGCCCCCCTCCCCGGCCCTTCACACTTCTTCACCGCCGCCGGGCGTGGGCTTCACACCCGCCCTCTACCTTCCGCTCCGTCAGCAACGACACGGGCCCGCCGGTGCGGTGCTCGCCTGCTTCCTGGAGCCAAGACCATGTTCGGATTCGTTTTCGGTACCGCCTGCCTCGCCGGTCTCTTCGCCACCCTGCGCCGGGGGCGCTACGGCTACCACCACCACGGCCGCGGGGGCCGCTGGGGCATGCGCCCCCGGCTGCGCTGGCTCTTCGAGCGGCTGGAGACGTCGCCCGGCCAGGAGAAGGTCATCGTGAAGGCCGTGGAGAACGTGCGCGAGGCCTTCGCCAAGGTGAAGGACCAGTGGGGCCCCAGCCGCACGTCGCTCGCGGGCTCGCTGCGCGGAGAGCACTTCGACGGGGCCATGCTGCGCGAGCTCTTCAGCCGCCACGACGTGGCGCTGGAGACGCTGCGCAACGCCGTGCAGGACGCCCTGTCCCAGATGCACGAGGCGCTGGAGCCCAACCAGCGCCGCGAGCTCGCGGACATCATCGAGCACGGCTGGGGCTACGGCTGGCGCGGCGAGGGCCGGGGCTGGCACGGCCGGCGCTGCGGCGGGTACGGCCGCTGGGGTGGTCACCCCCACAACGATGACCGCCCCTCGTCCTTCATCTGAAAACCCCTGCCCTCTTCCTGGAGACTTCCCATGAGACACCGTCTGCTCGTCGTCCTCCTCGCCGCGGGTGCCATCGGAGGCTATGCCTCCGGCTTCGCGAGCCTCGCCCGCCACCACCGCGGCCACTGCCAGCGGGGCGACTGGGGCCCCGCCTACAACAATGGGATGCCGCCGTACTGGGACTGGCACGCCCCCCGGCCGCAGGGCACCGCGGGCCCCTCCGACGCACCGGGAGCGCGTTAGGATTCACGTCCGCCCATGCCCACCCGCGTCCTGCTCATCGATGACGACACCCGGATGTACGAGTTGCTCGCGGAGTACCTCGGGCAGAACGGCATCACCGTCAGCCACGCGCCCGATGGAGGCCGCGGGCTGGCGGCGCTGGAGGCGAACACCTACGACGCCGTGCTCCTGGACGTGATGATGCCGGGCATGGACGGCCTGGAGGTGTGCAAGCGCATCCGGGCCAAGAGCCGCATCCCGGTGTTGATGCTCACCGCCAAAGGCGACGAGACGGACCGCGTGGTGGGCCTGGAGCTGGGCGCGGACGACTACCTGCCCAAGCCCTTCGGCCCGCGCGAGCTGCTCGCCCGCCTGCGCGCGGTGCTGCGGCGGGCGCAGCCGGCGGCGGTGGCGGACCGCGTTGAGTCCAGCGGCGTCTCCATCGACGTGTCCGGGCGCGAGGTGAAGGTGGAGGGGCGGGCCGTGGAGCTGACGGGCCTGGAGTTCGACCTGCTGCTCGCGCTGGTGCGGCGCGCGGGCCGGGTGATTCCGCGCGACGCTTTGCTGGGAGAGGCGGGCCGCAACGACACGGTGGTGAGCGAGCGCACGGTGGACGTGCACATCTCCCACCTGCGCCAGAAGCTGGGGGACGTGGGCGCGCGCCTCATCAAGACGGTGCGCGGCGTGGGCTACGTCTTCGCCAAGGAAGGCGCCTGATGGGCTGGGGGCACCACCACTGGCCTCCGCAAGGAGACCGCTGCGCGCCGGGGATGCGGCGCGGCTTCGGCCGCCACGCGCGGCGCCACCGGCGCATGTTCCACCTGGGCCGGCTGGGCTCCTACGTCCAGGAGCGGCTCAGGCGGCGGCTGTTCGTCATGTTCGGCATCACCATCCTGGTGACGGTGTTCGTGGTGTCGTGGGTGATGAACCTGACCGGCGGCAACAGCTGGCGGCAGGAGACGGAGCGCATCCGCACGTTCGTGGGGCACCGCTTCGCGGAGGTGTGGGACGCGCCCGCCGAGCGCGATGAGCTGATGCGGAGCATCTCCGACGACCTGGACGTGGACGTCGTGCTGACGGACCTGTCCGGCGCGGTGGTGGCACACGCAGGCAACCCGTGCACGAAGCCGGACGCGGCCCTCCCGGTGATGCGGCAGGACACGCAGCTGGGGACGCTGCAGGCGTGCTACCTGCAGACCCGCTCGCGGGGCCCCTGGCGCGCGGTGCTGCCGCTGGGCATCGCGGTGCTGGTGCTGTGGACGGCGGCGGGCGGCATCTCGTTCCGGCTGGCGCGGCCGGTGGACACGCTGGTGAAGGCCACGCAGGAGCTGGGCGAGGGCAGGCTGAGCGCGCGGGCGAGCCTGGATCGCCACCTCACCGGCGAGTTCGCGGTGCTCGCCGAGTCCTTCAACGACATGGCGGCGCGCATCGAGAAGCAGCTGGCGGATCAACGCGAGCTCCTGGCGGCGGTGTCCCATGAATTGCGCACGCCGCTGGCCCGGCTGCGGGTGCTGACGGAGCTCTTGCGCGACGGCGGCGGCAACCCGCGCACGTTGGACCAGGTGGACCGCGAGGTGGTGGAGCTGGACGCGCTGGTGGGCGAGCTGCTCGCCAGCTCCCGCCTGGACTTCGGGCAGCTGACGCCCAAGGCGCTGGAGGCGGGCGTGCTGGCGGCGCAGGCGCTGGAGCGCGTGGGGCTGTCCGCGACGCTGCTCCAGCCGGAGACGGACGACATGGCGCTGATGGCGGACGCGACGCTGCTGGGCCGGGCGCTGGTGAACCTGCTCGACAACGCGCGCAAGCACGGCGTGGGCGTGGAGGCGCTGCGCATCCAGGAGCAGGGGAACGAGCACCTGGCCTTCAGCGTGGAGGACCGGGGCCCGGGGCTCCTGCCTGGCGAGGAGACGCGCATCTTCCAGCCGTTCTACCGGAAGGACCGGGGCGGCGAGGCGCGCGAGGCCGGCTCGTTGGGACTGGGGCTCGCGCTGGTGCAGCGCATCGCCCGGGCCCACGGCGGCGAGGTCTTCGCGGCGAACCGGCCCGGCGGCGGCGCGCGCGTGGGCTTCACGGTGCGCAAGGCCGGGCCCCTGACGAACCCGCAGGGGTGAAAGGGGCCGCTCGCGAGCGCGGGCCCCTTCCCTTCCCGGCTACTGCTTCGCCTGCGCGTCCGTCGCGGCGAAGGTGAACGACGCCTCCGCGGGCGCGCCGTCCTTCACGGTGACCTCCGCGGTCTTCGTGCCCAGCGTCTCGTGCCACGCCTCCAGCGTGTACGTGCCCGCGGGCAGGCCCGTCAGCGTGAAGGTGCCGTCCGTGCCGGTGGTGGCGAAGTACGGGTTGGGGTTGCTCACCACGAAGGCCGTCATCCACGGGTGCACGTCGCACTTGAGGCGCAGCACCTCCGCGTCCGACGGCAGCGGCTTCTGCACCGGCGCGCCCGAGGGCGGCTGCGCCACGTTGAACACCGGCCGCGTGCCCACCACGCCGCGCACGTTGTGCAGCGTGCCGTCGCTGTTCTTGAACACCACCTGCTGCCCCGCCACCGCGCCCTGCACGCGCGGCACGTAGGTGCACTTGGACTGGTCCACCACCACCGGCGTGGACGGCGGCGGCGTGGGCGCGCCGGCGACCGGGCCCTTCACGCGCACCAGCACGTTCTGGAGCTTGCCGTCCTTCACCAGCACGGACTGCTCCTTCTCCGGGCGCCCGTCACACGCCGGGTCGGCGCTGGGCGCCAGGTCCCCCATCGCCGGAGGCGTGCCGGTGAAGGACACCGTGCCCTTCACCACGCCGTTGCCCGCGGGCGCCGGAGCCGCCGCCTCACCCGTCCCCGCTCCCACCGTGGGCGCCGGAGGCACGGCCTCGTGCGTGGGGGCCGCCGGAGGCGCGGCGGGCGCCTCCTCCTTCTTGCACGCGGGCAGGGCCAAAAGCCCCGCGACACCGACCATCGACAGGCCAAAAAGACGCAGCTTCATGAGGCGGTCTCCTCTGGAGTGTTCTTCCGTGATGCGGTGCCCGCCGTCGTAGTGGAAGGCACCAGGCAAGTCCATCCACACCCGGCGCGCGGCTACTCGCGGCGGCTCACGCTGAACGCGGCCAGCCCCACGAACACCGCCGCGAACGCGAGCAGCGCGGGCACCTCCCACCCCACCGCCGCCCCACCCCGCGAGCCCACCGCCAGCGACGCCTGCGCCCCGTACAGCGCGCGCCGCACGCCCTCCACGGAGAAGCGCATCGGGTTGAGCGTCATCACCCACGACAGCACCGGCCCCGCGCCCTTCACCGGGAACATGGCCCCGGAGAGCACCCACATGGGCAGCATCACCAGGCTCATCACCGCGTGGTAGCCCGCGCTCGACTTCACCCACCACGCCAGCGCCATGCCCATGCCGGTGAGCGCCAGCGCCGACAGCACCATCACCGCCGCGAGCAGCGGGTAGTCCACCGCCTTCACGTCCACGCCGGCCAGCGGCGCGAAGAGCAGGAACAGCGACGCCTGCATCAGCGCGATGGAGGAGGACCCCAGCGCCTTGCCCAGCACCACCGCCAGGCGCGAGCCCGGCCCCGCCAGCACTGCCTGGAGGAAGCCCTCCTTGCGGTCCTCGATGACGGTGATGGTCGCGAAGATGGCGCTGAAGAGCACCACCATGGTGACGACGCCCGGGAAGAAGAACTGCTGGTAGCCCAGCCCCTGCGCGCCCTCCACGCGGAAGGAACCCGCGAAGCCCGAGCCGATGACGAACCAGAACAGGATGGGCTGCGCCAGCGCGCCAATCACGCGGCTGGGCTGCCGGAAGAAGCGCACCACGTCGCGCGACAGCAGCACCCACACGGTGGCCCACTGCAGCGCGAGCGTCCCCGGCTCCCGGCGCTGTGCCGGGGCCACGGGCGCGTCCAGGGGAGAGGACGGAACGGGGATGTCAGCGCTCATCGGCGTTTCCTCGGCGCGGGCGTGGGCGAGGGAGCATCCGCCCCCAGGGCCTTCCCGGTGAGCTGGAGGAACACGTCCGCCAGCGTGGGCCGGCGCAGCGACACGGAGGCGAACCGTCCCGAGGGGAAGGCCTCCACCAGCCGCGGCACCAGCGCGTGTCCCTGCGAAGCCTCCACCTGGACCCGCCCCTCCACCACCTTCGCCATGAGCCCCAGCCGCTCCGTCACCTGCGCGGCCAGCGCCTCCGGCTCCGGGCCCTCCAGCGTCAGGATGTCGCCGCCCATGCGCGAGGCGAGCGCCCGGGGCGTGTCGCACGCCACCAGCTTCCCGGCGTCCAGCACCGCCAGCCGGTCACACCCTTCCGCTTCATCCGCCCGGTGCGTGGTGAGCAGCACGGTGACGCCCTGCGCGTCGCGCAGCCGCTTGAGGTGCGTCCAGAAGGTGCGGAAGGCCGCCTCGTCCAGGCCCTGCGTGGGCTCGTCCATCAACACCACGCGCGGCTGGTGCACCAGCGCCCGCGCCAGCTCCAGCCGCCGGCGCATGCCGCCCGACCAGGTGCCCACCTTCTCATCGCCCCGGTCCAACAGGCCGATGAGCGACAGCATCGTCTCCACGCGCGCCTTCGCGTCCGCGCCCGTGAGGCCGTACAGCCGCGCGCCCAGGAGCAGGTTCTCCCGGGCGGTGAGCAGGTCGTCCAGGCTGCTCTTCTGGAAGATGATCCCCATCTGACGCCGCAGCGCGGGGTCGCTCAGGGACAGCACCTTGCCGGCGAAGTGCACCTGCCCCGCGTCCGGCGCGAGCAGCCCCGCGAGCAACTGGAAGGTCGTGGACTTGCCGGCACCATTGGGCCCCAGCAGGCCCAGGATTTCGCCCGGCTGCACGGACAGCGACAGCCCGTCCACGGCGGTGCGCCCGCCGAAGCGGCGCGTGAGCCCCTCGATGCGAAGCAGCGGCGGGGGCAGGGTCGGAACGGTGGTGTCAGGCATGCGGAAGGCGGCCTCGCGCCCGGACGCCGCGCGAGGACGCTAGCCGCGGGGGATGCGGTCCAGCGCCATCACGGCGAACAGGCCGGTGAGATACACGAGCGAATACAGGAACGTCTGGCGCGCCCAGGGCTTTCCCAGGTGCTTGAAGAAGCCCCATGCCCCCAGGCCCAGGAAGCCGAGCCCCAGCACCACCGCCGCCGCCAGGTACCAGGTGCCGGCGATGTGCAGCTGGAACGGCAGGAGCGTCATGGGCACCAGCGCCACCAGGTAGAGCACCACCTGCGCGCGGCTGGACTCGTCCCCGCGCTCCAGCGGCACGGACTTGAGCCCGGCCGCCGCGTACTCGTCCTTGCGGAACAGCGCGATGGCGATGAAGTGCGGCATCTGCCAGAGGAACATGATGGCGAACAGCGCGAAGCCGCCCGCGTCCACCTGGTCCGTCACCGCCGTCCAGCCCATCAAGGGCGGCAGCGCGCCGGGGATGGCGCCCACCAGCATCGCCGCGGACGTGCGGGCCTTGAGCGGCGTGTAGGCCAGCACGTAGCTGAGCAGCGCGATGAGCCCCAGCACGCCGGTGAGCAGGTTGGCCCCCATCACCAGCGCGGGCAGCGACACCGCCGCCAGCGACAGGCCGAACCACAGCGCCGTGCTCGGGTCCATGCGCCCGGCGGGCAGCGGCCGGTTGCGCGTGCGCGCCATGAACTGGTCGCTGTGGCGCTCCCAGTAGCAGTTGAACGCGTTCGCCGCGCCCACCGTCCCCGCCGTCGCCAGCAGCGTCACCAGCGCCCGCATCGGCGTGAAGTGCCCCGGCGCCAGGAACATGCCCCCCGCCGCGGTGATGAGCACCAGCGATGACAGCCTCGGCTTGGTGAGGGAGATCAGGTCGGACGCGGTGGACGACAGGGACAGGGCACGCGCGCTCAAGCGGACTCCAGCAGGTGGCCCTGGACCGTGGTCGCTACCGGCCAGGGGGTGTGGGGTGGACCCTCCCATACCGTCCCCCGGAAGGGGTGGCAAGGCTGGGGCGCCCCGGCACATCAGCCTGCCTTGTCGCCCCCCGTCGAAAACGAAACGCCGCGAGGCCCGGGAAGCAGGCGTCGCGGCGTGTGGGAGACAGCGGCGGGCGGGAGGGGTCAGTTGCCCGCGAGCCGCTGCGCGTCGGCGAGGTACTCGCCCTTGGGCTCGCGCTTCACGTACTCCTGCGCCAGCGTCTTCACCTTGCCCGACTGCTTGGCGTCCTTGGAGAGCAGCGACGCGTAGAAGTAGTACACCGGCGAGTAGTTCTCATCCGCCTGCAGCGCGCGCTGGTAGGTCTCGTCCGCCTTCGCCGTGTCGCCCTTGCCCTGGTAGACGCGGCCCAGCTCCGTGAGTGCGTTGGCCACGCGGTCCGGCTGCCCGAAGAACTCCTGGCTGGCCTTCTCCAGCTGCTCCTTCGCCTTGTCCCACTCCGAGCGCTCCCGGTAGATGGCGCCCATGGCGAGCCGGGCCTCCGGGTTCTTCGACTTGGGGTCCTTCACCGCGCGCTGGTACTGCGCGAGCGCGTCCTCCAGCTTGTTCTGGCGGCGGTAGGCGTTGCCCAGCATCACCACCAGCTTGGGGCTGTCGCCCATCGTCTTGAGCGCGGTGACGAGCGCCTCGGAGGCCTCCTTCTCACCGCCCGGCTTGCCCATGAGGGCCTTGGCCAGCTCGACGTGGAACTGCGCGCGGCTGCCGTCCACGCGGATGGCCTTGCGGATCTCCTCCGCGGCCGCGTCGTAGTTGCCCTCCGCCAGCAGGCGGCGGCCCTTAATGAGGTTCAGCTCCGGGTTCTGCTTGTCGAGCGCGAAGCCGGTCTCCTCCGCCTTCATGACCTCCTGCTTCGCCTTGGCGGGATCCACCGGCACGCCCGTGGCCTCGGACAGCTTCTGCTGCACGTCCGGCTTGAGGTTGGGCATGGCCAGCGCCACGCGGGCGATGAGCAGCGAGCGCGCCAGCTGCGCGGTGGCGAGCTGACGGGGGCTCGGCGGCGGCTCCGCCTCCAGCAGCTTCTTGATGTCCCGGCTGGCCACCGCGTAGTTCGGCTCGTCCTGCTCCAGCATCAGCAGCGAGCGGCCCAGCAGCGACTCCGGGTGGTCCTTCTCGTAGCGCAGGGCGAAGTCGTAGTTCTTCCAGGCGGTGTTGTCCTGGCCCAGCCGGCGGTACACCGCGCCCAGGCCCGCGTAGACGCGCGGGTCATCCGGCGCCAGCGCCTGCGCGCGCTCCAGGCTGTCCCGCGCGCGCTCCAGGTCGCCCGCGTTCATCTGGATGAGGCCCAGCGTGAGGTACAGGAGCGAGGACGCCTTGTTCTGGTCGTTGAGGTCCTTGACCTGCGTCTCCAGCGACGCGAGCGCGCCCTTGCCATCACCGCTGTAGGTCTTGATCAACGCCTGCGCCGCGATGAGGTGGCTGGACAGCTCCTTGCCCTTCTGGGCCGCCGCCAGGTGCTCCTCGGCCTGCCGGCGCGCGTCGTCGCCGCCGCCGTGCTCACCCCAGCGGATGGCGAACGCGTAGGCCAGGTAGCCGTGGGCCGCGGTGGAGTCCGGGTCCACCTCCAGGGCCAGGTCCGCCGCCTCGCACGCCTTCTTGTAGCTGGCGAACGAGTCGTGCTTGAGCTGCTCGGTGGCGACGTCCAGGTTCTTCTTGAGCTCGCGGCCGCGCTTCTTGACCTGCGCCGAGTACCAACCGTATCCGCCCGCGAACAGCGGGATGAGGATGAGGAGGATCAACGACAGCATCTTGCTGCCGTTGCTCTTGGCCGCCTTGCGCTGGCGCGGCGAGGGCTCGTCGTCGTCGTCCTCGACCTCCTGCACCACCACCTGCGGACGGCGCTGGGCGGGGCGCGCGGCGGAGTCCTCGGCACGCGCCGTGCGCGCCGCCTGCTGGGACGGAGCGTTGATGCGGCCCACGGCCTGACCCGCGGACGGGGTGGCGGCAGGCGGGGCAACGGCGGCGGGCGGGGCCGCCACGGGGACGGTCGCCGCGGCGGGCGCTTCCGCGGCGGCCGGGGGCGGCGCGGCCACGGGGGCGAGCACCGGCGCGGGGGCGGCCGGGCGGGGGATCTCCACCTTGTACTGCTGGAGCAGCGTGACGGTCTCCGGATCACCCGGGTCCGCCTGGTAGGCCTTGAGCAGGTTGGCGCGGCCGGCGTCCGGCTCGCCGTTCTTCAGCTGGAGCACGCCCGCCATGCGCAGGGCTGCCTTGTCCTCCGGCTGGACCTGGAGCGCGCCCATCACCTCTTCGAGCGCCTTCTTGTCCTTGTTCTGCGCCGCGTAGACGCGCGCCAGAAGCAGGCGGGGGTCGGCTGCGTTCGGGTGCGCCTTGACGCCCTTCTTGCAGACGACCATTGCTTCCATGAAACGGCCAAGGTCGAGATACGCCTCCGCCAGGGGCTTGTACGCATCCGACGACGGGTCGGAAGCGAACGAATGCTCAAGCTTCGCGAGCTCGGTGGGGCTCAACGTCTTCGATGGGGAGGTGGACATGAACCAGAAGGGGCCCGGAATGGCCGGGAAGGATGCGATACCGGAAGGCGGTTTTTATGGCATCCACAGTGCGGCACGTCAATCGCAGGGTTGGTGCTGGAAACGAGCTGCTTGACAGCGGGGTGGGGCTCCGGTACTAGCCCACTCACTTCGCGGGACCCAACCCCCGCGAGGCGCGGCAGGCAGTCAGCAGTCCCCATATGGGGGTGTAGCTCAGTTGGGAGAGCGTCGCGTTCGCAATGCGAAGGTCGTCGGTTCGATCCCGTCCACCTCCACCATGAAGTACCGAAGGGCCTCACGGGAAACCGTGAGGCCCTTTGCATTTCGGGCCATTGGCGAATTGCAAAGGCTTCCGGCTTTGTTATCCGGGGCCGATGACCGACCCGTCCGCCTCCCTGTCGTTCTTCGCCCGCTTCTGGCTCGCCTGGCTCTGCTTCTGGCGCTGCCTCGTGTCCCGCGAATTCGCGCAGGCCGTGCTCCCGACGAGCCGCGCCTATGACGCCGGCCAGCTCAAGGAGCTTCCGTCAGGGGACCTGCAGGCCCTGCCGCCGGTGAGGACGCCCGCCGTCCAGGCCCCCGTCGCGCCCCCTCCCCCGCCGCCCGAGCGCGAGCACGCCAGCGCCCTGTCGCTGTTGGCCATGCTCCAGCGCGAAGGCCGCTTCCTGGACTTCGTGCAGGAGAACGTCGCGGCCTTCCCGGACGCGGACGTGGGCGCGGCGGCGCGCATCGTCCATGAGGGCTGCCGCAAGGTGGTGCACCAGTACCTCACGCTCCAGCCGGTGCTGCCGCAGGGCGAGGGCGACGCGGTGACGGTGCCCCCGGGCTTCGACGCGCAGCGCATCCGGCTGACCGGCAACGTCGCGGGCGAGCCTCCTTATGGCGGCACGCTCCGGCACCACGGCTGGGTGACCACGGAGGTGAAGTTCCCATCCGTCAGCCCCGCCATGGAGCCGCGCGTGCTGGCCCCGGCGGAGGTCGAGCTGGCCTGATGCCCGCCTGGTGAGCAGCCGGCGCATCCTCCGAAGTCCCCTTCCTTCGAGGAACCACAAGGCCCCTTCCCGGGGTTCCAGACCGATATGGCCCGATACGCAATCGGCATCGACCTGGGCACCACGCACTCCGCGGTGTCCTACTTCAACCTCGAGGACGGCAAGCCGCGCGGCCCCTCCCAGTCCATGCTGCCCGTGCCGCAGGTGACGGCGCCCGGCACCGTGGAGGCCCGTCCGCTCCTGCCCTCCTTCCTCTACATCCCCAGCGCGCAGGAGTTCCCGGAGGGCAGCCTCGCGCTGCCGTGGAACGCGGAGCCGGGCGTCATCGTGGGTGACTTCGCCCGCTCGCACGGGGCGAAGGTGCCCACGCGGCTGGTGTCGTCCGCGAAGAGCTGGCTGTCGCACCCGGGGGTGGACCGGCGCTCGGCGCTGCTGCCCTGGCAGGCGCCGCCGGAGGTGCAGCGCGTGTCGCCGCTGGATGCGTCCGCGCGCTACCTGCGCCACCTGAAGGAGGCGTGGGACCAGACCTTCGCGAGCGCCCGGGAGGAGTCCGGCAACGCGCTGGCCCAGCAGGAGGTCATCGTCACCGTCCCGGCGTCCTTCGACGCGGCGGCGCGCGACCTGACGCTGGAGGCCGCGAAGGCGGCGGGCATCGAGCACATCACCCTGCTCGAGGAGCCGCAGGCCGCGCTGTACGCGTGGCTGGAGGCGATGGGGGAGAACTTCCGCAAGCAGGTGCAGCCCGGGGAGGTCATCCTCGTGGTGGACGTGGGCGGCGGCACGTCCGACTTCTCCGTCATCACCGTGAAGGACCGCGAGGGCGACCTGGAGCTGCTGCGCGTGGCGGTGGGCGACCACATCCTGTTGGGCGGCGACAACATGGACCTCGCCCTGGCGCACACCCTCAACCAGCGGATGGCGGCCGAGGGGCGCAAGCTGGACGCGTGGCAGTTCAACGGCCTCACCTACGGCTGCCGTCACGCGAAGGAGACGCTGTACGCGGACGCCTCGCTGGAGAAGGTGCCCATCGCGATTCCGGGCCGCGGCTCGTCGCTCATCGGCGGCACGCTGCGCACGGAGCTGACGCGCGAGGAGCTGGACCGCGTCCTCACGGACGGCTTCTTCCCGGTGACGGAGGTGGCGGACCTGCCGCGCACCGCCCGGCGCACGGGCCTGGCGCAGATGGCGCTGCCGTACGCGCAGGACCCGGCGGTGACGAAGCACCTGGCGGCGTTCCTCACCCGGCAGGCCCAGGCGCTGGCGGCCAGCGCGGACTCGCCGGTGGACGTCACGGGAAAGGGCTTCCTGCACCCCACCGCGGTGCTCTTCAACGGCGGCGTCTTCAAGGCCGGGCCGCTGAAGGACCGGGTGATGGAGGTCCTCAACCAGTGGCTCGCCGCGGAAGGGGCGCCCCCAGCGAAGGAGCTGGAGGGCTCCGACCTGGACCTCGCGGTGGCGCGGGGCGCGGCGTACTACGGCTGGGTGCGCCAGGGCCACGGCCTGCGCATCCGCGGCGGCACGGCGCGCGCCTACTACGTGGGCGTGGAGACGGCGATGCCGGCGGTGCCGGGCATGGAGCCGCCCGTGAAGGCGCTGTGCGTTGCGCCCTTCGGCATGGAGGAAGGGACGCAGGCGGACGTGCCGCCCCAGGAGTTCGGGCTCGTCACCGGGGAACCCACCAGCTTCCGCTTCTTCGCGTCGTCCGTGCGGCGCGACGACAAGGTGGGCGAGATGCTCGAGGACGTGGAGTCGGAGCTGGCGTCGGGGGGGCTGGAGGAGGTGGCGCCCATCGAGACGACGCTGCCCGGGCAGGCCACGCCCTTTGGCGACCTGACGCCGGTGAACCTCCAGGCGGCGGTGACGGAGGTGGGCACGCTGGAGCTGCGGTGCCTGGAGAAGAACGGCGACGGGCGCTGGAAGCTGGAGCTCAACGTGCGCATGAAGGAGTAGAAGGGGCCCCGCACACCGGAGGCGTATGCGAATCGTCGGCATCGACCTGGGCACCACCCATTGCGCGGTGGCATCCGTGGATCCAACGAAGGGCTCGGGGGCTCCCGTCGAGGACTTCCCCCTGCCCCAGCTCGTCCGCCAGGGCGAGGTGGCTCCGCGCGCCCTCCTGCCGTCCACCGTCTACGTCCCCGCCGGCCACGAGCTGGCGCCGGAGGTGCTCCGCCTGCCCTGGGGCGACGACGGCGGCCCCTACGTGGTGGGCGAGCTGGCCCGCTGGCAGGGCGCGCGCGTGCCGGGCCGGCTGGTGGCCTCCGCGAAGAGCTGGCTGTGTCACCCCGGCGTGGACCGCTCCGCGCCCATCCTCCCGTGGGGCGCTCCCGCGGACGTGCGGAAGCTGTCCCCGGTGGACGCGTCCGCCCTGCTGCTCACGCACATGGCCCGGGCATGGGATTACGCCCACCCGGACGAGCCCCTGTCGAAGCAGGAGGTGGTCATCACCGTCCCCGCCTCGTTCGACGAGGCGGCGCGCGCCCTCACGGTGAGCGCGGCGCGCAAGGCGGGGCTGGAGAAGTTCACGCTGCTGGAGGAGCCGCAGGCGGCCTTCTACGACTACACGGCGCGCCACCGCGCCGACCTGGAGCAGACGCTGTCCCAGGTGCGGCTGGTGCTGGTGGTGGACGTGGGCGGCGGCACCACGGACTTCACGCTGGTGCACGCGGGCGTGTCGCCGGAAGGGCCCATGCTGCGGCGGCTGGCGGTGGGCGACCACCTGATGCTGGGCGGCGACAACATGGACGCGGCGCTCGCCCGGCGCATGGAGGAGAAGCTCACCCAGAACGGCCGCCGCCTGTCCGCGACGCAGTGGACGCAGGCCATCCAGGCCGCGCGCACCGCGAAGGAAGAGCTCCTGGGGCGCGCGCCGCCGGAGAAGTACGGCGTGTCGCTCATCGGCGAGGGCAGCCGGCTGTTGGGCGGCACGCTGTCCACGGAGCTGGGCCGCGACGAGGCGCAAGCGCTGGTGCTGGACGGCTTCTTCCCCCTGTCCGCGCCCGGGGAGCGGCCCCGGCGCTCGGCGCGCATGGCGCTCCAGGAGCTGGGCCTGCCGTACGTGCAGGACCCCGCCGTCACGCGGCACCTGGCGGCGTTCCTCGCGCAGCACGCGGCGGCGGGCTTCGCCGCGCTGGGCGAGGCGCCAGCGCATGAAGGCGCCCTGCCCCGCCCGGACGCCATCCTGCTCAACGGCGGCGTCTTCAACTCGCCGCAGATTTCGGCGCGCCTGGTGGAAGCGCTGTCCGCGTGGTGGCCGCAGGCGCCGCGCATCCCGCTGCTCAAGCACGAGTCGCTGGAGCTCGCGGTGGCCCGGGGCGCGGCGTACTACGGGCTGGTGCGGCGCGGGCACGGCCTGCGCATTGGCGGCGGAGCGGCGCGCGCGTACTACGTGGGCCTGCAGCGGGGCCCGGACAGCGCGGAGCAGCCCACGCTGTGCCTGATTCCCCGCGGCTTCGAGGAGGGCCAGAAGGTGGACCTGGGCGAGCGCCCCTTCACGCTCACCCTGGGCCGGCCGGTCCAGTTCGCGCTCTACTCCACGACAAGCGACCGCATCGACAAGCCCGGAGACCTGGTGCCGCTGGCGGAGGACCTGAAGCCGCTGCCGCCCATCCACACGCTGCTCAAGGGCGCGTCCGGCAAGGTCAGCGAGGTGCCGGTGCACCTGCAGGCGGCGCTCACGGAGATCGGCACGCTGGAGCTGTTCTGCGTGTCGGACATCGCGGACGAGCGCTGGCGCCTGGAGTTCGAGCTGCGCGGCACCGGCGGCTCGCACGAGCTGACCGTCACCGAGTCCATGCCCGCGCGCTTCGCCGAGGCGAAGGACAACGTGGAGCGCGTCTACGGCAACAAGCCGCTGCCCCTGGGCCCCAAGGACGTGAAGCAGCTGTCGCGCACGCTGGAGAAGGTGCTGGGCCCGCGTGAGACGTGGCGCGTGCCGGTGCTGCGCGAGCTGTGGAGCACGCTCTACGCGGGCGCGAGCAAGCGCCGCCGCTCGGATGACCACGAGCGCGTCTTCTACAGCCTCACCGGGTTCTGCCTGCGCCCCGGCTTCGGCTATCCGCTGGACGGCTGGCGCGCGGAGCAGACCTTCAGCCTCTTCGACGCGCTGGTGCAGCACCACACAGACAAGGCGGTGTGGACGGAGTTCTGGGTGATGTGGCGCCGCATCGCGGGCGGCCTCACCGAAGCGCAGCAGCAGAAGCTGTACGGCTACCTCCAGCCGCACCTGGCCCGGCGCGTGCCCCCGGACGCGCCCACGCAAGGCGGCAAGCTCAAGGGCATCCAACCGGAAGGCCTGGACGAGATGATCCGCACGGTCGCCTCGCTGGAGCACCTGGCGCCGGGCGACAAGGCGGAGGTGGGGCGGTGGATCGCCGCGCGCGTGAAGGCCGACTCCCGCTCCGGCGGCCCGTGGGCGTGGGCCCTGGGCCGGCTGGGCGCGCGCGTGCCGCTGTACGGCAGCAGCCACAAGGTCGTGGACGTGGAGACGGCGGAGGCGTGGCTGGAGCTGCTCCTGTCGCTGGACCTGCGCAAGGTGGACGGTGCCCCCTTCGCCGCCGCGCAGCTGGCGCGCCTCACCGGCGACCGCACACGCGATCTGGATCCGGCGCTGCGCGAGCGCACGGCCCAGGCGCTGGGGGCCGCGAAGGCCGCGGACACCTGGGTGCGGATGGTGCGTGAGGTGGTGGCCCTGGAGGCGGCGGACGAAGCCCGGGCGCTCGGCGACACGCTGCCGGCGGGTCTGCGGCTGTCCTGAGGCGAGGCTCGCGCACCCCGGCAGGGTGGATCATCCCCGCCCGGGCGCTTCGAGCAGGGGGCGTCGGATAGAGCCGTCACGTGCGGGGCGCGAACAGCGCGCACCCCCACGGGGCGGATCATCCCGGACGGTGGATCAGACCTGCGCGGTGGCCGTCACTTCGGCGGCGACGGCCGACGGGGCGTCGACCAGGGTCGGGGCCACGGGCGCGGCGTCGAGCGGCACGTTGGCGACGACCTGGAGCACGGGCTCCGCGGCGGCGACCGCGGGCACCTCGACGGTGGCGACCTGGGACTCGTCCTTCTTCGGCTTCTTCGTGCCCGCGCCCGAGCGGCAACCCCGGCACCACGGCTGGTTGCGGATGGCTCCGTCCGCCATCTTCCGCAGGCCGAACTGCGCCAGCGGCTTGAGCGTCTTGCACTTCAGGCACATCAGCGAGATCAACACCTCGTGGCCGTCGGCGTCGTAGACGGAGGACTTGCGCCGCTTGCGCGGCTGCCCCGGCTCGCGCGCCTCTTTCTTCTCGGGCGCCACCGGGACCATCATCGGGGTCACTTTGTAGAGCATCTCTTCTGTCCCTCCCACGCACGGGCTCCAACTTGCTCGCGCTGGCTGGAGGGCCGCGCCTGCAAGGGATCTCGCGTGCCCTAGAGTAGGGAGGTTTCCCTCCGTTGGAAACTGATCCCAGGCCGAAAATTCGGCCCTGGGCGCCTTTTGCTGATCTTCCGCTGGGTTGCGCCTTCGATCCAGCCCCAGCGGATCAGCGCGGAGGGAAAATTTCCAACCCCGGGCGCACTTTTTTCAGGGCTTCGCGTCCACGCAGGGCCCTTCCGCCTTGCGCAGGTGCACGCGCCCGAGCGCCGGCGGCTTCAGCGCGTTGCCGTGCGCGCGGCCGTAGGCGACGAGCACCTCGCGCAGGTCCTGTCCCTGCAACAGGTTGATACGCTCCCGTGGCAGCGTGGAGGTCAGCGGCCCCACCCCGTCGCCGCCGCGCAGGAGGAAGTCGGGCACCGCGACCCGGTACGTCCCCTTCGCCTTGAGCGGCTTGCCGCCCGGCAGCGTCACCCCCTGGAAACGCTCCGGGCCGGGACACGCGCCCAGCGTCACCTCCAGCCCGGACACCGCGAAGACGCCCTTGCGGCCACCGTAGGCCAGCGCGAGGAAGCGGCGCAGCTCGTCCGCGCTCAGGTCCAGCACCGCGAGCGTGTTGTCGAAGGGCAGGATTTCGTAGAGCTTGCCGAAGGTGAGCGGCCCCTGCGGCAGGTCCGAGCGGATGCCGCCCGCGTTCATCACCGCCGCGTCGGAGCGGGCCGACTCCCGCATCGCGTCCGCGATGACGTTGCCCAGCGCGCTCTCGCCCTCGTAGACCTGGGGCATGCGGGCCTGGGTCTCCACGCCCACCGGGCGGCGCTGCTCCGCGTCCACGCGCGCCTCCGCGGGGGCCACCAGCGCCTCCACGCGGGCGTCCGGCGTCACCGGCTGGCCCAGGAACGTGGCGGGCACCATCCGCACGTCCTTCGCGTCCTTGAGCCTCCGCGCGTCACACGTCTTCAGCGTCGCATCCACGGCGCCGCACACCGGGATGGCGGCCTGGATGCGCGTGCGCCCGGGCAGCACGCGGTGGGTCGTTGCATCCACGTAGAGGTCCACCACGCCGAACGAGCGCGCCAGGCCCGTCGTCTCGATGACCGGCACGTCGCCGAAGAAGTGCCCCATCACCTGGTGCGTGTGGCCCGCCACCACCGCGTCCACCGCGCCCTTCGGCAGCGCGTCCAGCACCGCGTAGATTTCGCCGTCGTCCCTCTCGCAACCGGACGTGTCGTGCGGGTTCGCCAGGTCCGTGCACTTACCGCCCGCGTGCGCGACGGCCACCACCACCTCCGCGCCCTGCTCTCGCAGCGACTTCGCGGCCTCCTTCGCGGCGTCGGCCAGGGACTCGAACTTCAGGCTCGCGACGTTCGCGGGGTTGGTCGTCTGCGGCGTCTGCAGCGTGGACAGGCCCAGGAGGCCCACCTTCACGCCCTTCACGGTGACGACGGTGGTGCCGTCGTTGCCCAGCCACGCCGGGTGCCGGCCGTCCTTCTCGCGCACGTTGGCGGACAGGAAGGGGAACTTCGCCTGCGCCACGCGGGCCTTGAGCGCGCCCAGCGGGTCCTCGTCCGGACGCCGGGCCACGGGCTCGGGGCCCACCGGCCCGTAGTCGAACTCGTGGTTGCCGATGGCCACCGCCGAGTAGCCCAGCAGGTTGTACACGTCGATGACGATGGCGCCCTCGACCAGGTTGGACGCCAGCGTCCCCTGGAACAGGTCGCCGCCGTCCACCAGCAGCACGCCGCCCGGGTTGTCCTCGCGAAGCCGCGCCACGTAGGACGCGAAGAGCGCCGCGCCCCCCTCCTCCACCTTCTGCCCGTCCGGCAGCGCGGCGCGGTGGGGCATCACCCAGCCGTGGAAGTCGTTGGTGCCCACCAGCGTGAGCCGCACGGGCTCGGCCGGGGCGGGCACGGAGGGCTGCGGGGAGGCGGGAGCGGGCGTCGGACCGCCCTTGCAGGCGGAGGCGAGCACCGCGAGCGCGAGGGCCGTGGAACGGAAGAAGCGCATGGGGCGCGCACTTCATCCCGCCCCCCCGCCGCTTTCAACCCGCTTCGCGTGTCGGCGCCCCCCGGTTCAGCCGCGGCGCCGGCGCCCCAGGAGCGACAGCGCCAACAGGCCGAGCGTCGCCATGGCCGGTACGGAAGCACTGGTGCAACCGCAGCTGCTGCCCTCGTCCGTCCCGTCACCGCCGCTCGCGTTGCCGTCGCCTGGCTGGATGATGACACCGCCACCGCCGTCCCGGACCGTGCCGCCGTCCTCGGTGCCGGCGTCCGCCTGCTGCGCGATGACGAGCGGCGGCGTGAACGCCCGGGCCACGTTGCCCCACGAGGTGAGCTTCACGTTGTCGCCCAACGTGCTGCTGCTGACGCCGTCATGCGCGGCGAAGAGCCCTTCCGGGAAGGCCTTGCCCAGCGCGCCCGAGTACGCCACCAGCCCCCGCGACTGCTGCACCGCGTCCGTGCCGCCGTCCTGCACCACCTGGAACGCGCCCACCCGGCCCAGCGTGCGCCGGTCGAAGACGACGAAGGTGTTCGCGTTCGGATCCGACGCGATGAGGTAGCCGTCCACCCCGGAGGCCTCGTACAGCGCCATGCGCCCCACGGACGTCAGGCCCCCATCCCCCAGCCCCACCACCTGCGTGCCATTGATGCCGGCGTCCGCGTTCGCGTCGTAGCGGAAGAGCCCCTGCCCCTGCTGCGCCACGTAGAGCGCGCGATACGCCGGGTCCACCACCAGCCCCAGCACGGTGCCAGCCGGGATGTCGCGCAGCCGGGTCGCCGTGACGCCGCCATCCGTGGGCGTCAGCGCGAACTGGCGCACGCCGCCGGCCGCCAATCCTCCAAAGGCCTGGATGGAGCCGTCCGCCAGGCGGGTCATCCGCACCGTCCCGTACGTCACGCCCACGTCCAGCGGGGCCACCGTGGGCGACAGGCGGGTGAGTCCGCCGCCATCCGCCGTGGCATCCATCACGTAGGGCACGAGCCCCGTGAGCGTGGGGTTGGCGCTGAGCACCAGCGACGCGGACGTGCCGCCCGCCAGCGGGAAGCCGCCGAGCACGTCCACGCTCGCGGAGGTGCCCTCGGTGCTGGCCTGCAGCTCTCCACCGTCCAGGGCATATGTGAAGAGGCCGTTGTTCTGGTCCGCCGTGATGAGCCGGCTCGCGCCCGGGTCGGTGGGGTTCACCCACAGCGCCAAGTCGTTCACCGTGCCGCCACCGGAGCGCGCCCCGGGCTGCGTCTGCACGGTGTAGGGCACCTCGAAGGGAGGAGGGTTTTGCGCGGTCGCCGCGGTGCTCACGAGCACGGCCGTCAACGCTGGGAGGGAGAGGTTGCGCATGGGCGGCTCCTGGGCAGGTCGCTCCCTACCTAGGCACGGGCCCGTTCCCGTTCAAGTTCCCTGAAACCCTGGAACGGTTGGCAGACGGCGAAAGCCTCGGGTACAACGAACAGCGTCTTCCAGCGAACAGACAAGGGCCATGGCCAAGCGCGCACTCATTACGGGCATCACGGGGCAGGACGGCAGCTATCTGGCGGAGCTGCTCCTCAAGAAGGGCTATGAGGTGCACGGCATGGTGCGCCGCTCCTCCGAGGAGAAGTTCGAGCGCATCGCGCACCTGCAGGGAAAGGTGACGCTGCACCAGGGCGACCTGCTGGATCAGTTCTCGCTGGCGGCCCTCTTGAACCTCACCCAGCCGGACGAGGTCTACAACCTGGCGGCGCAGTCCTTCGTGCCCACCAGCTGGAACCAGCCGGTGCTCACCGGTGAGTTCACCGCGCTGGGCGTGACGAAGATGCTGGAGGCCATCCGGCACACCCGCCCGCAGGTGCGCTTCTACCAGGCGTCCTCCAGCGAGATGTTCGGCAAGGTGCTGGAGGTCCCGCAGTCGGAGGACACGCCCTTCTACCCGCGCAGCCCGTACGGCGTGGCCAAGGCGTACGGCCACCACATCACGGTGAACTACCGCGAGTCCTTCAAGCTCTTCGCGGTGAGCGGCATCCTCTTCAACCACGAGTCGCCCCGCCGCGGCCTGGAGTTCGTCACGCGCAAGGTCACGTACAACGTGGCGCGCATCAAGATGGGCCTCCAGGAGACGCTGCCCATGGGCAACCTGGACGCCAAGCGCGACTGGGGCTTCGCGGGCGACTACGTGGACGCCATGTGGCGCATGCTCCAGCAGGACACGCCGGAGGACTTCGTCGTCGCCACCAACGAGACGCACACCGTGCGGGAGCTGGTGGAGATCGCCTTCGCGCGCGTGGGCCTGGACTGGCAGAAGCACGTGAAGATCGACCCCGCGTTCGTGCGCCCCGCGGAGGTGGACCTGCTCATCGGCAAGTACGACAAGGCCAAGGAGAAGCTCGGCTGGGAGCCCACGGTGCGCTTCAAGCAGCTCGTGGAGATGATGGTCGACGCCGACCTGGAGCGCGTGAAGGCGGGACAGCGGTAAGATGCGCGTCCTCGTCACGGGAGCGGATGGATTCGTTGGCCGGCATGCGTGCGCTGCCCTGAGGGCGGCCGGCGACGAGGTGGTGGAGGTGCATGGGCCCCGCGGCGAGGGCATCAGCAGCACCGCCCTGCATTTCGACATCGCCGACGAGGCGAAGGTCAAGGCGGCGGTCTCCGAGGTGAAGCCGGAGGCCGTGCTGCACCTGGCCGGCTTCAGCTCGGTGGCCAAGAGCCACCAGAACCCCGCGCGCGTCTTCGCGGTGAACACCATGGGCGTGGTGCACCTGCTCACCGCGCTGCGCGAGAGCGCCCCCAAGGCGCGCGTGCTGCTGGTGGGCTCCGGCGAGGTGTACGGCCCCGTCGCGGAGGGCACCCGCGCGGCGGAGTCCCACCCGCACGTGCCGCTCAGCCCCTACGCGGCGTCGAAGTCCGCGGGGGAGCTGGCGGGCGAGCAGTTCTTCCGCAGCTACGGCATGGAGGTCGTCCTCGCGCGGCCCTTCAACCACCTGGGCGCGGGGCAGGACCCCACCTTCGTGGTGCCGTCGTTCGCGGCGCAGATCCGCGCCATCGCGTTGGGCACGGTGGACCCGGTGCTGCGCACGGGCAACCTGGACGCCATCCGGGACTTCTCCCACGTGAAGGACGTGGTGGACGCGTACCGGCTGCTGCTCCTCAAGGGCGAGGCGGGCCAGGCCTACAACGTGGGCAGCGGCGAGGGCCGCACCATCCGCGGCCTGCTGGAGGAGATGCTCCAGCTGTCCGGCGTACAGGCGGGCATCGAGCTGGATCCCGCGCGGCTGCGCCCGTCCGACATCCCCAGCCTCGTGGCGGACACGACGAAGCTGCGCGCGCTGGGCTGGGCCCCCAAGCTCACCGTCGCGGACGCGCTGCGCGACGTGCTGGGCCCCAGGGTGGGCTCGCAGCACTGACGGCACCGCTTGCGCGCGCCTCAAGCGGGGCGCGCCAGCGACTGCCACGCCTCCAGGCGCCGGTCCAACGCGGTGAGGGCCCAGAGGTCCGCCGCGTTGCCCGGCGTCACGGCAGCCAGGTCCCGCTGGAGGTACTCGCGGGCCTGCACCTCGCCCCACTCGGACAGGATGCGCAGGGCCATCAGCGACGGCTTGCGCGCCACCAGCCGCAGGAGCACGTCCGTCACGCGCGGGCTCCGCTCCGCGTCCGCCAGCCGCATCACCGCTTCGCGACGGGCCTCCGGCGTGGAGTCTTCCGACTCCAGGGGCGCGGCCAGCTCCGCGAAGCGCGCCTCGTCCATGAGCGCCGCGGGGCGCCGGCTCTCCCAGTGCTCCACGGTGATGGTGGTGCGGCCCCGGGCCACGCACTCGCGGCGGATGCCGTCGTTCTTGAGCACGTCCAGCACCCGCTCCGGCGCGGGCGTGCCGCCCTCCACCGTGCGCAGCGCGCGCTGGGCCAGCATGGGGGACTGGCCCAGCAGGTGCGTGCGCAGCACCGTGGCCTCCACGTTCTTCTCCCCGCCCGGCGGCACCCGGTCCCACTTGAGGAACACCTCCGCCAGGCCGCGCTCGCGCACGTACCAGCGGTACTCCAGCCACACCGCCCCTCCCCGCTCCGCGAAGCGCGGATCCGAGGGCTCGTGCAGGCGCGGCGCGCCCTCCCGCGTGCCGGTGAAACAGCGGTCCAACAGCTTCTGGGCTTCGTGAAGTCGCATGGGGAGCGGGCGGCCATTGTAGGCCCCCGCGTCAGGTTCCTCCATCACCGCACGTTCGTGTCATCATTACACGAAGCTTTCAACGGAGACCTGGAATGGGCACGACGACGACGCCGAGGTTCACGTTCTTCTGGAGGGAGGACTCCGTCTTCTCGCAGTGGCACCCGTGCGTGTTCGTCGTGGAGGACGTGCGCTACACCTGCGCGGAGCAGTACATGATGGCGGGCAAGGCGCGCCTCTTTGGTGACGCGCGCGTGCTGGAGCAGCTGCTGCGCGCCGCCACGCCCAAGCAGCACAAGGCGCTGGGCCGCAAGGTGACGCCGTTCGACGCGGCCCTCTGGGAGCGTGAGCGCGAGCGCATCGTCTACGAGGGCAACCACGCGAAGTTCACCCAGCACCCGCACCTGTTGGAGGCGCTGCTCGCCACCCGGGGGACCCAGCTGGTGGAGGCCAGCCCGACGGATCGCATCTGGGGCGTGGGGCTGTCCGCGGAGGACCCTCGCATCCAGGACCCCGCCTCGTGGCGGGGGTTGAACCTGCTGGGCAAGGTGCTGACGCGCCTGCGCGAGGACCTCCTCGCGCAGGGGCGGGCACCGCTCTAGAACTTGAAGCGGGCGGACTGGTCCGGCGCGCCGTTGAAGTCCAGGTGGAGCGTGGCGTGGTCGCCGCGGCCCTTCTCGCTCCACTCCTGCTTCAGCGTGGACAGGTCGAACGCCAGCTCCTTGTAGACCAGGGCCTTGCAGCGGTCGTTGTTCGCGTCGTGCAGCACGGTGAGCTCCGCGCGCGGCTCGCCCTCCGCCGTCTGGGTGAAGCGCCCGTCCCAGGCGAGCCCGTAGCGGTGCTCCTTGCAGCCGCCGCCGTGGCGGACGTGGAGGGTCAGCACGCTGCCCTTCACGCTCTGCGATTCGATGGAGAGCGGGTCGCGGGGGGCGGGCGTCTCCGTCACCTCCAGGGGCATGACGATGGCGGGCTCCGGGTTCTCCGCCTCCGCCGCGGGGGACCGCGACGGCCGCCCGGGGGGCGTCACGGAGGTGGGCGGCGCCTCCTGCTCGGCCGTGGGGGCCGGCTCCTGGGCCTCGTCCTTGCGCGCGGCGTTCGACCCAGCGCACCCGAGCAGCATTCCGCAGACGATTCCACTCCACACGAGCTGTCGCATGTTCCTCCAGGGGCCCTTCCCGGGCCGGTTGAGTGCCTACCGGTGGCGCAGCGCCGCATCGTAGGCGGCCCGCGTCCCTTCCGCGGCGCGGGCCCAGGTGAACTTCGCGGCCTGGCGCTGGCCCGCCTCCGACAGGGCCCGGCGCTCCTCGGGCGAGCGCAGCAGCCGGTCGAGGACCGCGGCCAGCCCTTCCGCGTCGTCCGGGTCCACCGCGGGCGCGGCGTGGCCGCATACCTCCGGCAGCGAGCCCGCCGAGGACACCACCGTGGGCGTCCCCAGGCGCATGGCCTCCAGGGGCGGCAGGCCAAAGCCCTCGTAGCGCGAGGGGAAGACGAACAGCGCCGCGCGGCGCATCAGCGCGTAGAAGATGGCGGGGGTCTGGTAGCCCAGGGGCCGCACGTCCAGCCCCTCCGAGCGCAGCCGCGCGATGCGCGCCTCCACCTTCCCGGAGCCGTACCAGCTCTGGCCCGCGAGCACGAGCGTGAAGGGCCGGCCGCGCGCCTGGAGCCGCTCCTGCGCGTCCAGCACCAGGTCCACGTTCTTGCGCACGTCGAGCGAGCCCGCGTACAGCACGTAGTCCTTCGGCAGGTTCAGCGCGTGGAGGAAGTCCTCGCCGGCCGCGTCCAGCGCGGGCGCGTTCACGTGGTCCACGCCGTTGTGCACCACCACGGTGCGCGGCTCCACCTGGGGGAAGCGGCGCACCAGGTCCTGGCGCGTGCATTCGCTGATGCACACCAGCCGGTCCGCGAGCATCAGGCTGCGCGCGAGCCACAGCCGGAACTGCCACCGGTACGGCGTGGAGACGGCATGCGGCAAATCCAACGGCACCAGGTCGTGCACGGTGAGCACGTAGGCGGTGCCCGGCGTGCGCCGCAGCGGCAGGTTGAAGTTGCTGAGCGCGTGGTAGACGGGCGGCGGTGAGGCCTTGAGCAGCCTGGGCAGCGTGGCCAGCGTCCACGGCGTCCGCTTCTGAACGCCTCGCGGATGTTCTCCGGACTTGCGCGCGCCCATGCGGACCAGGCGGATGTCCTGGGCCTCGAGCGCCTCGGCGAGGCAGCGGGTGTACAGGCCGATGCCGGTGGTGGGTTCGTCCCACAGGGTGGCGTCGAAGGCGATGGGTCCGGGGGTCGACACGGGCCGCCTCATACCATGCCCGTGTGGTACACACGGCCCCCCATGGCGGTCCATCAGCTGATCCCAAGCTTCGGCCCCGGCGACGCCTCCGGTCAGGCCGCGCTGCACCTGCAACTCCTGCTGCGCCGCATGGGGCACGTGGGCGACATCTACGCGGAGGAGGTCGCCTCCGGGCTCCAGGGCCTCGCCCGCCACGTCTTCACGCTGAAGCCGAGGCCGGACGACCTGGTGCTGTACCACCACGGCATCGCGTCGCCGCTGAGCGGCCGGCTGATGCACATGGACTGCAAGCGCGGCGTGGTGTTCCACAACATCAGCCCCGCGCGCTTCTACCGGGACACGCCGCTGGAGCACGCGCTGGTGGCGGGCCGCGCGCAGGTGGCCGCGATGGCGCCCTTCCTGGACGTGTCCATCGGGGACTCGGACTTCAACGGCGAGGAGCTGAAGGTCGCGGGCCACCGCAACGTGCACACGGTGCAGCTGTTCATCGAAAAGGAGCGCTTCGCCGCGTCCGTGGCGGACACGAAGCAGCTCACGAAGCTCGCCGGGCCAGGGCCCACGCTGGTGTCGGTGAGCCGGGTGATGCCGCACAAGCGCTTCGAGGACCTGCTCGCGCTGCACCGGGAGCTCTTGCGCATCCGGCCCCAGGCGCGGCTGCTCATCGTCGGCGGCTACGAGCCGGGCAGCCGCTACTTCAAGCTGCTCCAGCGCGAGATGAAGGGCCTCACGGGAGTGCACTTCCTGGGGCGCCTGACGCATCCACAGCTGGTGGCCGTGTACCGCTCCGCGGATGTGTTCGTCTCCATGAGCGAGCATGAGGGCTTCAGCGTGCCCATCATCGAGGCCATGGCCGCCGAGGTCCCGGTGCTCGCGTACGCCGCGGCGGCGGTGCCGGAGACGCTGGGCGGGGCGGGCATCGCGTTCGACCAGAAGCGCTACGCGTTCCTCGCGGAGCTGGTGGTGGACCTGACCGAGGACCGCGACCTGCGCAAGGCGGTGCTCGACGGGCAGGCGCGCAGGCTCCAGCACTTCTCCCCCGCCGCCGCGCAGGTGGCGCTCACGCGCGCGCTGCAGGGCGTGGTGGCGCCGCCGCCCCGTCCGCGCAAGGCCCCGGCGAAGCGGCCGCGCGTGGCGCTGGTGGTGCAGCGCTACGGCGAGGTGACCGGCGGCGCGGAGAGCCACGCCGCGCAGGTGGCGGAGCGCCTGGCGCCGCACTGGGACATCACGGTGGTGACGACCTGCGCGAAGAACCACCAGACGTGGGAGAACGCGTTCCCGCCCGGCGAGGACCGGGTGGGCCGGGTGAAGGTGCTGCGCTTCCCGGTGACGCGCAGACGCAACATCCACGCGTTCAACGGCCTGTCGCGCAAGCTGTTCGGCCACGGCAACGAGCGGCTGCGCGAGGAGCAGTGGGTGGCCGAGCAGGGCCCGCTGAGCCCCGGGCTCCTGGAGCACCTGGCCACCACGCAGGACGCGTACGACGGCTACCTGTTCTTCACGTACCTCTACGCGCCCACGGCGTGGGGGGTCCCGCTGGTGGCGGACCGCGCGATGCTGGTGCCCACCGCGCACGACGAGCCGCCCATCCGCTTCGGCGTCTACGGCGACGTGTTCAACCGCCCCCGGGTGCTGATGTGCAACACGCCGGAGGAGGTGGAGATGATCGGGCGCTTCCACCCGGCCCATGCGCGGGCGCGCGTGGTGGGCGTGGGCGTGGACGCGCTGCCGGCGGTGCCGGACCGCTTCCGCGCGAAGTACGGCGTGCACGGCCGCTACCTGCTCTATGTGGGTCGGCTGGAGCCGGGCAAGGGCGTGCCGGAGCTCTTGAAGTTCCACCGCAAGCTGCGGGCTCGCTACCAGGACGCGCCGGAGCTGGTGCTCGCGGGCGAGGCGCACATGGACGTGAGCGGCGGCGGCGTGCGGCACGTGGGGCGCATTTCCGAACAGGACAAGCACGACGCGCTGGCGGGAGCGCTCGCGGTCGTGGTGCCATCGAAGTTCGAGAGCCTGTCGTTGCTGACGCTGGAGGCGTTCGCCCAGGGGACGCCGGTGCTGGTGAACGGAAAGTCGGACGTGCTGGTAGGTCAGGTGGAGCGCAGTGGCGCTGGCCGGGTGTACCGGGGGCTGGCGTCGTTCATCGAAGGGCTGCGCGAAGTGGGTGAAGCCCGGGACGCGATGGGCCAGCGGGCCCGCATCTACGCGCAGCGGCACACGTGGCCCCAGGTGGTCGCGATGTACCGGGAAGAGATGGCGCGCATCGTGGAGGAGACACACCGATGAAGCTGCTCGGACGGGACATTCCCACGGGGGCCCTGATGGCCCGCATCGAGGAGCGGCTGCGCATCCGCGGGCTGCCCACGTCGGAGGCCGCGGAGGTGCCGGAGGACGGCGTCGAGCCGCGCGTGGATCCGCTGACGTTCAACATGCACGCGCTGGAGGACAACGCGGACCCGACGCGGGCCCTGCCGCTGCACACGCACCGCGCCGGCATGGGGCAGGCGGTGCTCCTGGCCAAGTGGGCCTTCCGCAAGACGTGCCAGGTGTTGATCAACGAGACCCTGGGGCGGCAGCGCGTGTTCAACGGGCTGGTGCGGGACTCATACGCCCAGCTCTCCGCGGAGGTCCTCCGGCTGCGCCGGGAGGTGGACACGCTGAGGGCCCAGGCCGCGAAGGCGCCGCCGCCGGAAGCCCCCAGGCCGCCGAAGCCGCCCCCAGCCCTCAGCCACGGCCGGCCCGCGTCCCGGCCTCACGACGACGAGGACGAAGGCCCACCTCCCAGGGAGAGGCCCCTCCCGGCCATCCAATACGGCCGTCCGCCGAAGCCTCGGCGTGAGGCCCCGGTCCGTCCCCCGAAGCCGCCGTCAAGCGCCCTGCCCTCGCGAGCCGCCGAGACCGCACCCGCGGAGCAGGGCCGCCCGACAGCGCCTCCGCGCAGCGACCTCAACGCGTCCCCGAAGCCGGCGGCGCAGGACGAGCGCCGTCCCCCGGCGAAGCCCGCCCATCCCAAGAGCGCGCGGCCCGCGAAGGCCTCGCGTGAGCAGATGCCCCCGGCGGAGGGCCCTCCCTCCGCCCCACGCGGCTCGCGCTCGAAGCGCGGCGGGCCGAAGAAGGCCTGAGCGTTCGGGCCTGGCACCCGAGCCTGTCCGGCAGTCGGATAGGTTCGGGCGACGACGTCGGCCCCGGCTGCGCTCAGCGGTCCACGTCCGGGAAGCGGTACACGGTGACGTAGGGCTCCTGGTGCACCACCTCGCCCCCCAGCTCGTCCGTGATGAACGCGTGGCGGGTGGGGTGGAAGTAGTGCGTCACGTACCACTTGAAGTGGTGCTCCTTCAGGTAGCGCCGCATCGACTCGCGCTCCTCCGGCGTGACGGGGCCGAACGCGTTGCGCATCCCTTCCGCCGCGCGGATGACCCGCGAGTCCACCAACGCCGCTTCGCGCACCGGCAACCGGGACAGCCGGGCGTAGGACACCGGCTTGCCGTGGTAGAGCTGCTCCCACTGCCCCATCACGTTGTCCGTCAGCACCGCCGCCGGCATGGGCGCGTCGCGGATCTCATCGAACACCGGCGGCAGCGTGGGAATCCGGCTCATCGGCATCTGGAGGCCCCGGTACTCCACGTTGGGCACCAGGGCCACCGCGAGCGCCAACGCCACGCCCAACCGAGCGTCACGCCGGCCCGCCCACGCGCCCACGTGCGCCGCCGCGAACGCCGCCAGCACCGCCAGTGACAGGTAGGTGAGCAGCACGAAGCGCACCGGCATGCCCCCGCGGGAGAACAGCGGCACCACGTGCTTGAACACCACATAGGGCATGGGGATCTGCACCTTGAGCGGCGCGCCGAACGCCGTCAGCGGCTCCGACAGCGCCAGCCCGACCGCCAGCGCCAGGACCACCAGCACGTCCCGCTGCCACGCCCGCTCCCGCCACGCGGGCACCAGCGCCACCGCGGCCGTGACGCAGATGAGCAACACCACCGGCGACACCCGGTCCTCCAGGCCGATGTTGAGCACCGTGCCCATGGACAGCACCGCGAAGCCCAGCCCCAGCCCCAGCCACCGGCGCCCGTCCGGCACGCCGCGCCACAGCGCGAAGATGGCCAGCAGCGGCGTCAACCAGCCCAGGAAGTTGCCGCTCTCCTCCGCGTTGGTCGACATCTTCGCGCGCACGATGTTCAGCGAGAACTCACGCGCCGCCACGGGCAGCTCCGTCATCCACGCCGAGCGCGTGTCCGGGATGAAGAACGAATACAGGTCCGAGAAGTAGTCCGAGTCACCGTGGTGGATCTGCAGCGGCGCAGGGAACGCATGCAGCAGCAGCGGCACCATGGGCGGCAAGCACGCGAGCCCCGCGGCCACGCCCGCCACCGCCGCCCGGCGCACGAGCGGATCCTTCCACGTGTCCACGGACACCAGCGGCCCCCGTCTCCACCGCTCCGCCACCACCCACAGGAGCGAGAAGAGCGCGATGTAGACGAGGTAGTAGTAGTCACACAGCAACACGTACAACGCGCACAGCGCCAGCCCCACCAGCCACCTGCGCTTGCCCTCATCCAGCCAGCGGAAGAAGCAGAGCAGGTAGAGCGGCAGCCCCTCCAGCGCGATGAGGTTCAGGTGCGCCACCGCGTGGGCGAGGTGGTAGCGCGAGAAGTTGAACACGCACGCGCCCGCCATCGCCGCCGCCGCCGCGAGCCAGGGCCCGTGGCCCGCGCGCTCCAGCAGGTAGCGCAAGAGCAGCCACGACGTGTAGCCCGTCAGCACGAACGAGCCGAACAGCACCACGTTGTACGCCGTCTCCACCGACATGAACGGCAGCAGCACCACGCCCCACAGCGTCTTCGCCGGCGCCAGCGTGTGCCAGTACAGCTCCGCCCCCAGGGGCCAGTGGAGGAACGGCACGAAGAACGGGTTCTGCGGCTGCACCCAGAGGGCCTGCCGCATCCACCACAGGTGCCACATGTTCATGAAGACGTCTTCGCGCCCCCCCAGCACGGCCCCCTGCATCTGGGACACGAGCGGCCAGGTGTGGAACGCAGACAGCGCGAAGAACGCGAGCAGCACCAGCGGGTGCAGCACCCGCCGCATCAGGGGGGACATAGGCGCGGGAGGACGACTCAGAGGGGCCGCTCGGCGGCCATCAGCATGTTGTCGCCCAGGTTGAACGGGATGGACCAGTTGGACGGCACGCCCCGGCGCACCAGCTCCAGCACCGGCGCCGAGGGCGTGAAGCTCGCCCCCACCTTCCGCAGCAGGTAGTCCGCGGAGATGATGTGCGTGTACGTCCGGACGTCCGTGACGCGCAAGCCCACCTCCTCCAGCAGCATCGCCAGGGTGCGGCGGCCGAAATAGAAGAGGTGCATGTCCATCAGCCACGGCCACTGCCCGCCCATCAGCCGCGCCAGCAGGCTGCCCGCGTCGATGGTGGACAGGTAGATGCGGCCGCCGGGGCGCACCAGCTTGAACGCCGCCTTGAGCTCCTCGCGCGGATCCGCGAAGTGCTCCACCACGTCCCACAGCGTCACCACGTCGTACTGGTGCCCCTTCGCCGCCAGCTCGCGCAAGGGGATGCCGTGCACCGTGAAGCCCAGGCTCCGCGCGTTGCCGGCGGCCCAGCGCGACAGCTCCAATCCCTCCGGGCGGAAGCCCGCCTCGCGCGCCACGTCCAGGAAGTAGCCGCAGTAGGCCCCCACATCCAGCAGCGTGCGGCCCTGGGCCGCGCCCAGCTCGCGCAGCACGCGGCGGAAGGTGTGGTAGCGGTTGTCCTTCTCCGCGACGTAGAGCGGATCCTCCACGTCCTGATACGCCTGGAGCAGCGCGTCCGGGGACTGCAGGGGCCACTGGAACAGCATCCCGCAGTCCTCGCAGCCCCAGATGGGCGGGTGGCTCCGGTGGCCGAAGGACGTGCAGTTGTAGGCCGCCGCGCCCTGGGGCGAACTCCCACCGCGCGCCTGGTGGCGCAGCCGCAAGCGCCTGCTCTTGCACAGGTAGCAGGCGTCCGGCACGGGGGCCAGGCGGGGTTCGGAGGCTCGGCGGGCGGCGTTATCCATCATGGCGGCGCACCGTAGCCGCTGGAGCGCACCGCCTCAATACGTCGGCCGGAACCCATCTGGCCCATGGCGTCCATCGCACGGAGCGGCGTCCAAGCCCTAAGCTCCCTGCCCCCAAGCGACACGCCGCGACAACAGGCCCCCCCTCTGGACCGCCGCCCCGGGTCCACCTTCCGGAAGCCCCGTGACATGCGCGCCCTGAACGACTCCGCCCCCGCTCCCACGCTCCACCTGGGGCTCCCCGGGTTCACTTTTGAAGACCTGTATCGCCCCTCTGGACTTCGCCGGCTGACAGAGCGCTTCGACGCTCGGCTCCAGGCCGACGCACCCGGCCTGTTCCAGACGTTCGACACCTACCGTCAATCCGGCGGCGCCCACCTTTCGGGCCCGGCCGCATCCGACCTGCTCATCCAGGTGGCCCGGCATGTCTCGCGCTTCGTCGCCACGCTCTTCGGCATCACCCCGGAGTCCGAGCGACTGTCGCGCCACCTGCGCGCGGAGCTGCCCCTCTTCGACTTCAAGCGCGAGTTCGTCACACGCCGCGTCTTCAAGAAGGGCGCGCAGGACCGCCCGACGCTCGCGGAGTTCCCGTCGCTGGACGCGCGCATGCGCCTGCTCATGCGGTTGGGCTTCCCGGATGCGCTCGCGCACGGCGACCTGGAGCGAGGACTCGCGGAGTCCATCCTCACGCTGCTCGACCTGGAGCGGCTGTTCACCGGCAACCTGCCCCCCGGGCAACAAGAGCGCGCCCCTGCCCTGCGAGAGCGCTGGGCCACCCTGCGCACCGCGCTCACAGGCACGCGCGAGGGCCTGGAGGCGTTCGGCTCCAGCTTGGTGACCCGAGGCGATGACGCGGCGGAGCTCCAGTCCGTGCGCGCGCTGCTGTCGCTGGCGGACCGGTGGACGTACGCCCGCGCGCTGCATCCGGAGACCAGGGCCCTCTTCCACACCTGGCCCACGCTGCGGCTGCCCAAGCCCCTGGTGTTCGACCAGCTGGTGCAGTTGCAGCGCCCGGACGCCCGGATGGAGGAGATGACGGAGGGCCTGGAGCACCACCTGCGCCACCGCGACGGTTTCAAGCTCACCGACCGCCGGGGCACCTCGCGCGACGTGATGAACGAGGTGGACTACTGCGTCCTCTGCCACGAGCGGCAGAAGGACTCGTGCAGCAAGGGCTTCCCCGCGAAGGATCCGGTGGCGGAGGGGCACTCGTTCAAGAAGAACCCGCTGGGCATCCCGCTCACCGGCTGCCCCTTGGACGAGCGCATCTCCGAGGCACACGCGCTCAAGCGCGAGGGAGACGCCGTGGCCGCGCTGGCCATGGTGACGCTGGACAACCCCATGTGTCCGGGCACCGGCCACCGCATCTGCAACGACTGCATGAAGGCCTGCATCTTCCAGAAGCAGGAGCCGGTGAACATCCCACTGGCGGAGACCGCCACGCTCACCGACGTGCTGGACCTGCCGTGGGGCTTCGAGATCTACGGCCTGCTCACGCGCTGGAATCCGCTCAACGTCCGCCGCCCGTACGCCCTGCCCTACGTGGGCCGCAACGTGCTGGTGGTGGGCATGGGCCCCGCCGGCTACACGCTGGCGCACTACCTGCTCAACGAAGGCTTCGCCGTCACGGGCGTGGACGGGCTCAAGATCGAGCCGTTCCCGGACGCGCTCGTGGGCCGCAACGGCCACGCGCTCCAGCCCATCCGCGACTGGCGCGCCCTCACGCGAGAGCTGGACGAGCGCGTGCTGGAGGGCTTCGGCGGCGTGTCCGAGTACGGAATCACCGTGCGCTGGGACAAGAACTTCCTCACGCTCATCCACCTGACGCTCGCGCGCCGCGAGGGCCTGCGCATCTACGGTGGCATCCGCTTCGGCGGCACGCTGACCGTGGAGGACGCGTGGGCGTTGGGCTTCGACCACGTGGCCATCGCCGCGGGAGCGGGCCGCCCCACCCTCATCGGGATGAAGAACAACCTCATCCGGGGCATCCGCAAGGCGTCCGACTTCCTGATGGCGCTGCAGCTCACCGGCGCCTTCAAGCGCGATTCGCTGGCGAACCTCCAGGTGCAGCTGCCAGCCATCGTCATCGGCGGTGGGCTCACCGGCATCGACACCGCCACGGAGCTGATGGCGTACTACCCGGTGCAGGTGGAGAAGACGCTGGAGCGCCACGAGAAGCTGGTGGCGGACGGGAGTGAAGCCGCCCTCCTCGCGCGCCTGGACGCCGAGGAGCGCGCCACCTACCAGACCTTCCTGGAGCACGGCCGCGCCATCCGGGCAGAGCGCCAGAAGGCCCAGGAAGAAGGCCGAGCCCCGGACTTCATCCACCTGGTGCGCGCCTGGGGCGGCGTGAGCCTGGTGTACCGCCGGGGCCTCACGGAGTCCCCCGCCTACCGCCTCAACCACGAAGAGGTGTCCAAGGCTCTGGAGGAGGGCATCCGCTTCATCGAACGGATGAGCCCCACGGAGGCGCTGCCGGACGACACCGGCGCGGTGCGCGCCATCCGCTTCGAGCGCATGGTGACGGTGGACGGCAAGCTCAAGGGAAGCGGCCAGTTCTTCGAGCTGCCGGCGAAGACGGTCTGCGTGGCCGCGGGCACGTCCCCCAACGTCACATATGAGAAGGAATACCCGGGCACCTTCCGGCTCGACGAAGCGAACGAGTACTTCCAGGGCCACGAGCTGGTGGAGGACGGCGGCGGCTTCCAGCTCCAGCCCGTGGAGGCGAAGGAGGACCCCGAAGCGAAGGTGGGCTTCTTCACGTCCTACCAGCGCGACGGCCACTTCGTGTCCTTCTACGGCGACAACCACCCGACCTACGCGGGCAACGTGGTGAAGGCCATGGCCAGCGCGAAGGACGGCCACCCGGAGGTGGTGCGCCTGTTCGCGAAGGAGGTGGCCGCCCTGGACCTCCACGACACGGCAGCTCTGGAGGTGCGCGAGGCGAAGCGCGCCGCCCACTTCGCGAAGCTGGACGAGGCGCTCCTCGCCACGGTCGTCGGAGTGAACCGGCTCACGCCGACCATCGTGGAGGTGGTGGTGAAGGCGCCCTTCGCCGCCAGCCACTTCTCCCCCGGCCAGTTCTACCGGCTCCAGAACTTCGAGCGGAACGCGCCGCTCGTGGACGGCGTGCGCCTCACCATGGAGGGCCTGGCCCTCACGGGCGCGTGGGTGGACAAGGCGCAGGGGCTGATGGGCACCATCGTGCTGGAGATGGGCTCATCCTCGCGCCTGTGCGCGGCGCTCCGGCCCGGCGAGCCCGTCGTGCTGATGGGCCCCACGGGCGCGCCCACGGAGATTGGCCACCACGAGACGGTGGTGCTGGTGGGCGGCGGCCTGGGCAACGCGGTGCTCTTCTCCATCGCGCGCTCGCTCAAGGCGGCGGGCTGCCGCGTGGTGTACTTCGCGGGCTACCGGTTGAAGTCGGACGCGTTCAAGCAGGATGAGATTGAAGCCGGCACCGACCAGGTCATCTGGTCCGTGGACTCCGGGGACGTGCTGGACGTGCGCCGCCCGCAGGACGCGGCCTTCCGGGGCAACGTGGTGCAGGCCATGGTGGCGTACGCACGAGGGACGCTGGGCGTAACGCCCGTCATCTCCCTGAGCGAGGTGGACCGCATCATCGCCATCGGCTCGGACCGGATGATGCGCGCGGTGGCGGAGGCGCGGCACGGGGTGCTCCAGCCGTTCCTCAAGCCGGGCCACGAGGCCATCGGGTCCATCAACTCCCCCATGCAGTGCATGATGAAGGAGATCTGCGCCCAGTGCCTCCAGCGCCACGTGGACCCCGTCACCGGCAAGGAGACGTGGGTCTTCTCCTGTTACAACCAGGACCAGCGGCTGGACCACGTGGACTTCGTCAGCCTCAACCAGCGCCTGCGGGGCAACACGGTGCTGGAGAAGCAGGGCGACACCTTCCTCGCGCAGCTGCTCAAGAAGGCCCCGCACCTCAGGCGGGTGTAGCTACCGCCGCACGCCCGCGAAGGCCTTGAGCATGTCCTGATAGTTCTTCGTCAGGTCCGCCTCGCGCGCCAGCACCGCGTCCACGTTGGCGTCGCCGAACTCGCGGCGCGCCTCCGGGAGCTTCTGGAAGGACTCCACCTGCTGGCGCATGGACTCCACCTGCGGCGCCAGCTCCCGCTGCTGCTCCTCCGGCATGCGGGCCTGGAGCGCCTCCAGCTTCTTGAGCTCGTCCTCATACTGGAGCGTGCGGCCCATCTGCCGCTGGCTGATGACGGCGGTGACCACCTCCGCGATGCGGTTGACCTCCTCCGTGGACAGCCCCGCCGCCTGGCGCGCGTCGGCCTCCGCCTGCGCCTTGCGCTCGATGAGCTTCAGGCCGCTCTTCGCCTTCTCCAGCGCCTGGGGCGTGCCCGCGTCCATCAGCGGCCCCATGTCCTGCAGGCCTCGCATCAGCGACCCGTACACCTCCAGCATCTTGCGCTGATAGCCCACGTAGGCCTCCAGCTTGGCCTGGGTCAGGGTGTACTGACCGGAGGGGCCGTCCTCTCCACCCTCCCCGCCCTCCAGCCGGGCAACCGACTCCCTGGCGTCACCCGCCGCTTCCGGGCCCCCTTCCGTCGCGTCCTTGCGACACGCGGACAGGGCCAGGACGACGGCCAGACACCCCCACGACTTGCGCATGTCACCTCCCGTGAACGCCGATGGGTGGCCAGTGTATGCTCCGGCTGGCTCCCCGCGAACGGCGGTTCCCGAAACGCCCGTCACGGGCAGGCTGTTCCGGGCACTGAACATTCGCCTCATTACCTTTGACCAACCGGGCCACGGTCATGTACGAACCGCGGTCTTGTCGCGACCGGTGGAGGGACTTTGAGGATTTTCCTGGTAAGGCACGGCGATGCGGACGCGGAGATCCCCGAGGGTCTCGGCGACGAGGCGCGCGCGCTGACCGCGAAGGCCCGTACGAATGTCGCCGCGCATTTCGCGTCGCTGTCGGAGCGCATGGGGCCCATCAGCCTCATCCTCACCAGCCCGCTGGTGCGCACGGTGCAGACGGCGCAGATCCTCTCCAACTCCGTGAAGCATGAAGGCCTCCTGCGGGTGCACCGCTGCCTGCTGCCGGACATGCCGGTGGGCGCGGTGGAGCCCGTGCTCAAGGAGTACTCCGACGAGAACCTCGTCCTGGTGGGCCACCAGCCCTCCATGGGCGCGCTGGCGGCGCACCTGTTGGGGATGCAATCGTTCCCCAAGCCGGTGAACCCCGGCACGGTCATCGCCATGGAGTGGCCGGACACGCCCAGCACCACGGAGGACCAGGTGCCCGGCGAGAAGGGGGAGAACCCCCCGGCGCAGCACCTGAAGTTCCTGTTCTACGCCGCCCCCGGCCAGCAGGTCCTCGACGTCATCCAGTGACGTCCGGAAGCGCGGCCATGATGGATGAAGCCCGCTACCACTCCCTTGTGGCCGCCGCGTTCAAGCGCATCCTGGCGGCCGCGGACGCCTTCGACCCGGACGTGCTGGAAGCCGAAGCCACCGGGGACAAGGTGACGCTCACGGCCGCCTCCGGCGAGAAGTGCATCATCAACACCCAGCGCGCCGTCTGGCAGATCTGGGTCGCCGGCCAGGGCCAGGGCATCCACTTCAGCCACGACGACGCCACCCGCGCCTGGAAGGACGACAAGGGCAAGGGGCTGGAGCTGTTCGGCTTCGTGTCGGACGTGGTGAAGCACCTCACCGGCGAGCCGCTCGTCTACCCGTCCTGAGCGCCCGGCCGGGCCTTCACGGAAGATGCCTCCGGTGAAGCCTGAAGCAGGCCCGTGGCACCTGACCACGGGCCCGCGCGTGAGGACGGCTCAGACCGTCATCACTTCCTTCTCCTTCTTGGAGACCAGGTCGTCCACCTGCTTGATGCCGGCGTCCGTCGCCTTCTGGACCTCGTCCGTGCGGCGCTTGAGGTCGTCCTCGGTGATCTTCTTGTCCTTCAGCTGAGCCTTGAGGGCCTCGTTCGCGTCGCGGCGGATGTTGCGGATGGCGACCTTGTGCTCCTCGCCCTTCTCCTTCACCTGCTTCGCGATCTTCTTGCGCGTCTCCTCGGTGAGGGGCGGAAAGGGCAGGCGGATCATCTCGCCGTCGTTCATCGGGTTGACGTCGAGGTTCGCCTCGCGAAGGGCCTTCTCGATGTCCTTCAGCACGCCCTTGTCCCAGGGCTTGATGACGATGAGGCGGGGCTCCGGCGCGCTGATGCTGGCCACACCGTTGAGCGGCGTGGGCGTGCCGTACTGGTTCACCTTGATGCCGTCCAGGATGTTGGTGTTCGCGCGGCCGGTGCGCACCTTGGTGAGTTCCTTCTTGAGGTCCTCCACCGACTTGTCGATCCGGCTCTTCAGTTCCGCGGCGGCGTCAGCCATTGTGCGTCTCCTGTCAGAAGTGAGTGTGTCTCGGTCGTGCCCTGTCCGGGGGCTTCAGGCCCAGACCGTCTCGGATGCGCCGACAACGGTACCGAACTCGCCGTGGCCCGTGACAGCGCGCTGGATGTTCCCGCGCGTGCCCAGGTCGAACACGATGATGGGCAGCTTGTTGTCCATGCACAGCGAGATGGCCGTGGAGTCCATCACGTTGAGGTTCTGCTTGAGGACGTCCATGTACGTGAGCGTCCGGTAGCGCTTCGCGGTCGGGTCCTTCTTCGGGTCCGCGTTGTAGACGCCGTCCACCTTGGTGGCCTTGAGGATGACCTGCGCGTTGATTTCCATCGCGCGCAGCGACGCGGCCGTGTCGGTGGTGAAGTACGGGTTGCCCGTGCCCGCGGCGAAGATGACGACGCGGCCCTTCTCCAGGTGCCGCACGGCGCGCCGGCGGATGTAGGGCTCGGCGATCTGCTCCATCTTGATGGCGGACTGCACGCGCGTCTTCAGCCCCTGCTTCTCCAGCGCGTCCTGCAGCGCCATGGAGTTGATGCAGGTGGCGAGCATGCCCATGTAGTCCGCGCTCGCGCGGTCCATGCCTTCCGTCGCGCCCGCCACGCCGCGGAAGATGTTGCCGCCGCCAATGACGATGGCGATCTCCAGGCCGGTTCTGGAGAGCTCCGAGACCTCCTCCGCGATGCGCGTGAGGGTGGGCGGGTGGATGCCGTACTTCCCCTCGCCCATCAGGGCTTCGCCCGACAGTTTGAGGAGGATGCGCTTGTAGGGAGAGGTGGATTCGGACATACGCGTCCGCTTCTATCCCCCGCCCCGCGCCCAAGCAACGACGGAAGTCGTGACGCGCGCCGCACCGTCCGGTGCCGGGCGGACGGACGCGAGTGGAGCGGGTCCTGGAATACCAAGGGCCGCGCCCCCGGCGCCCTTCCCCTGTTGTGAGGAAGAACTCCGGGCACGCGACCCAGGGGGACCGCGGGACGGCGGGAGGCTCTACGCCTGGCCCAGCGTCTTGGCGACCTCGGCGGCCAGGTCGTCCTTCTTCTTCTCGATGCCCTCGCCCACCTCGTAGCGGACGAAGCGGCGCACGGAGACCTTCTCGCCAATCTTGGCGGCGCGCTCGTTGATCATCTCGCCGACCTTCTTCTTGTCGTCCTTCACCCAGAGCTGATCCACCAGGCAGACGCCCTCGTAGTACTTCTCCATCTTGCCCACGAGGATCTTCTCCAGCATCGCCTCGGGCTTGCCCTGCTGCTTGAGCAGCTCGCGCTGGATCTCCTTCTCCTTGTCCATCGCCTCGGAGGGGACCTCCTCGCGGCGGACGTACTTGGGGTTGGCCGCGGCGATCTGCATGGCCACTTCCTTCGCCAGGTCCTGGAAGTCCGGGTTGCGAGCGACGAAGTCCGTCTCGCAGTTGACCTCCACGATGACGCCGATGCGGCCGCCGTGAATGTAGGAGGTCACGACGCCTTCGGCGGCGACGCGGCCGGCCTTGCCCTCGGCCTTGGAGATGCCCTTCTTGCGCAGCCACTCGGCGGCCTTCTCGAAGTCGCCACCGGACTCGGCCAGCGCCTTCTTGCAGTCCATCATGCCGGCGTTGGTGCGCTCGCGGAGGTCCTTCACCATCTGGGCGGTGATTTCAGCCATGTCGTGTCTCTTTCTTCGTCTGCTCCGAGCCTGGCGGCGTGCGCCGGGGGCGGAGGCCTGAGTTCAAAGGGGGGAAAACCGCTGGAACGAAAAACGGAGACGGCCGGACAGCGGGCCTTGAAAGGTGCCGCCCGGCCGACTCCGGAAGCTGCGTGGGGAAGCGATGAGGACGGGCGGGTTACTCCGCCGCCGTGCCCTCGCCACCCTCGGTCGCCTGCTCGGTGGAGGAGGCCGCGCCGCCCTTCATCTCCACGACGGGGCCGCGGCGGTCACCGCCACGGTCACCACCGCCCCGGCGGTCGTCACGGCGGTCGCCGCGGTCGCCACGGCGCGGGCCCCGGCGGTCGTCACGGCGGTCACCGCGGTCGTCACGGCCCTCGCGCTCCTCCTGCTCGTCGCGCTCGGCGGCGCCGGACGCACGGTAGCGCGCCGCACCCTCGAGGCACGCGTCCGCGATCTTCGACGTGAAGAGCTTGATGGAGCGGATGGCGTCGTCGTTGCCCGGGATGACGAAGTCGATGCCGTCCGGATCGCAGTTGGTGTCCACCAGACCAATCACCGGGATGCCCAGGCGGGTGGCCTCGTGGATGGCGATGTGCTCCTTCTTCGGGTCGATGACGAACACGCAGCGGGGCAGCTTCGCCATGTTCTTCACGCCGCCGAGGTTCTTCTCCAGCTTCTCGCGCTCACGCTCGAGCTGGGCGACTTCCTTCTTGGGCAGCACCTCGAACGTGCCGTCCTCGGCCATCTTCTCCAGGGTCTTGAGGCGGTCGATGCCCTGCTTGATGGTCTTGAAGTTCGTCAGCGTGCCACCCAGCCAGCGGCTGGTGACGAAGAACTGACCGGCGCGGCCGGCCTCCTCGTGGATGACGTCCTGGGCCTGCTTCTTGGTGCCGACGAAGAGCACGGACCCGCCGCGCGCCGTGATGTCCGCCACGAAGCGAAAGGCCGCGCGGGCCATGGTCACGGTCTTCTGCAGGTCGATGATGTAGATGCCGTTGCGGGCGCCGAAGATGTAGGGCTTCATCTTCGGGTTCCAGCGCTTGGTCTGGTGGCCGAAGTGGACGCCCGCCTCGAGGAGCTGACGCATCGTGATGCCGCTGGCGGCGGCCATCGCCTGAGCCTGGGTCTGCGTATCCTGCTGGATATCCATGGTGCGTGTACCTTCCGGTTGTTCCGCCACGCGCGTTGAGACAGCTGCCAGTCCTGGCCCCTCCACCGTGGAGGGGCACCGGGGACCGGTGACACGCGTGTGAGTAGTGGGTGCTGCCGACTGCCTCGGGCGGTGAAGCCCGGCCCCTCTATAACGGGGCGCGGCGTCCTTAGCAGAACGCTCCAGAGGGGCGCAAGCTTCGGGACTCCCTCCGTGCGGCCCCTCGCGCCCCGGGGCCGCCCCCCTCCCCTCCAGGAAGGCGACCGGCGCGGCCCCGCTCCCCTGGGACAGGGAGGGCGACCGCGCCGGAGGGCGCTTCCATCAGGACTTCAGGGCCTTACGGGTTCGCCTCGTTGGCCCCGTGGCACTTCTTGTACTTGCGGCCGCTGCCGCAGGGGCAGGGGTCGTTGCGGCCCACGGCGCGGGGAGCGGCGGCGGCCTCGCGCTGGGCGACCGGGGTGGCGGTGGCCTCCTCGATCTTCCCCTCGGCGTCCGCGCGGCCCTCCACGGCCTTCTTCTGCTGCTGGGCGAGCTGCCGCTGGATGCGGGCGGTCTCCTCCGCTGCGTTGGAGGCGGAGCGGGCCTGCACGCGCATCATCTGGCTGACGAACTGCGTCTTGATGGCGTCCAGCATCTGCATGAAGCCCGTGTAGCCTTCCTTCTTGTACTCCTGCTTCGGGTCCTTCTGGCCGTAGCCGCGCAGGCCGATGCCCTGGCGCAGGTGGTCCATGGCCAGCAGGTGGTCCTTCCACAGCTGGTCGATGGTGGCCAGGTACCGGTACTGCAGGAAGCGCATGAAGTCTTCGCCGAACTCCTGCTCCCGGGCGGTGAAGACCTTCTCCGCCGCCGTGTAGATGAGCTCCTGGAGCTCGTCGCGGTTGCCGACGCCCTCGAAGGTCATCTCCAGGTTGAGCGACTCCTTCACGGAGTTGGACAGCGAGGCGATGTCCCAGGTGTCGGAGCTGCGCGTGGGGGCGTAGGTGTCCGTCATGGACACGACGACGTCCTCCACGGCGTCCAGCACCATCTCCCGGAAGTCCGCCCAGGAGATGACGCGCTCGGAGCGCGTCTTCACGCGCGTCTTGAGGTCCTCCTCGTACTCCACGAGGGGGATGCCCGCGCCCGACGCGAGCACCTGGCGGCGCAGCTTGTAGATGGTGCGCCGCTGCTGGTTCATCACGTCGTCGTACTCGAGCAGGTTCTTGCGGATGTCGAAGTTGTGGCCTTCGACCCGCTTCTGCGCGCTCTCGATGGCGCGCGAGAGCCACACGTGCTCGATGACCTCGCCCTCCTCCATGCCCAGGCGCTCCATGAGCATCTGGATGCGCTCGGACCCGAAGATGCGCATCAGGTCGTCTTCCAGGGACAGGAAGAAGCGGCTGGCGCCCGGGTCACCCTGGCGGCCGGCGCGGCCACGCAGCTGGTTGTCCACGCGGCGGGACTCGTGGCGCTCGGTGCCGATGATGAAGAGGCCGCCGGCGGCCATGACCTCTTCGCGCTCGCGCTTGGTGAGCGCCTCGTTGTTCGCCTTGGTCTCCGCGAAGCGCTTCTCGTAGTCCGCCAGCGCCGCCTGGTAGGCGGTGAGGTCCAGCGGCTGGCCGTCCACGGCCTCCGGCGGCTCCGGCGGCGGGCCCATCTGGGCCTTGGTCATGACCTCCGCGTTGCCGCCCAGGAGGATGTCCGTGCCGCGGCCGGCCATGTTGGTGGAGATGGTGACGGCGCCCTTGCGGCCCGCCTGCGCGACGATGTCCGCCTCGCGCTGGTGCGCCTTGGCGTTGAGGACGCTGTGGGCCACGCCGCGCTTCTTGAGGAAGTTGGACACCACCTCGCTCTTGGCGATGGACACCGTGCCCACGAGCACCGGCTGACCGGCCTTGTGCAGCTCTTCAATCTGGGCGGCGACGGCCTCGAACTTCTCGCGCTCCGTCTTGTAGACCACGTCCTGCTCGTCGCGGCGCTGCGGCGGACGGTTGGTCGGGATGACGCGCACGTCCAGGTTGTAGATCTTCGCGAACTCTTCGGCTTCCGTGTCCGCGGTGCCCGTCATGCCGGACAGCTTGGAGTACATGCGGAAGTAGTTCTGGAACGAGACCGTGGCGAGCGTCTGGTTCTCGTTTTCAATCTTCACGCCCTCCTTGGCCTCGATGGCCTGGTGGAGGCCGTCCGACCAGCGGCGGCCCTGCATGAGGCGGCCGGTGAACTCGTCGACGATCTGCACCTCGCCGTCCTTCACCACGTAGTCCTTGTCGCGCTTGTAGAGCGTGTGCGCGCGCAGGGCCTGCTCGACGTGGTGGAGGGTTTCAATCTCGCCGGGGTCGTAGAGGTTGCTGACGTTGAGGCGCTTCTGGAGCTTGTCGATGCCGTCGTCGGTGAGGGCCACCGAGCGGTGCTTCTCATCCAGGGTGTAGTCCTGGTCCGGCACGAGGCCCGGGATGACCTGGTCCACCCGGTAGTACTTGTCGGTGCTGTCCTCGGTGGGGCCGGAGATGATGAGCGGCGTGCGGGCCTCGTCGATGAGGATGGAGTCCACCTCGTCGACGATGGCGTAGTTGAGCTCGCGCTGGACGTAGTCCTGCAGACGGAACTTCATGTTGTCGCGCAGGTAGTCGAAGCCGAACTCGTTGTTCTGGCCGTACGTGATGTCCGAGCGGTACGCCTCCTGGCGCTGCTTGTCGGACAGCTCGTGGAGCACGCAGCCCGTCGTCATGCCCAGGAACTTGTAGACCTGGCCCATCCACTCGGCGTCGCGGCGGGCGAGGTAGTCGTTCACGGTGACGACGTGCACGCCGCGGCCGGACAGGGCGTTCAGGTAGGAGGGCAGCGTCGCGGTGAGCGTCTTGCCTTCACCGGTGCGCATCTCCGCGATGCAGCCCTCGTGCAGGAACATGCCGCCGATGAGCTGCACGTCATAGTGGCGCTGGCCGATGACCCGGCGCGCCGCCTCACGGGTGAGGGCGAAGGCCTCGAAGAGCAGCTCGTCGAGCGGCCGGCCGTTCGCGATCTCCTGCTTCATCCGGGCGGTTTCGCGCGCGAAGTCCTCGTTCTGGAGGGCTTTCATCTTGCCCTCCAGTTCGTTGATGCGGGCGACCTTCACGCGGGCTTTCTTGAGCTCGCGCTCATTCTTCGTCCCGATGAGCTTCTTTAGCGTCCATTCAATCATGTTGGCTCTCTCGCCGGAGGATCCTCGAAGGAGCGCGGCGAGTGAAGGGAATTCCCAGGAGATGTAAGGGAGAACCAGACGGAAACCACGCGCGCCCCCCGAAACTTCCTCTCGGCTGGCCGCCCGGCGCGCGGTGGCCCAGAGTAAAGCGGAACCGAGTCCACGCAATGTCCCCTAAGCAGAAACACCCTCCCCGCGCCGCGAAGACTTCATCCGGGCGCTCCTCCCCGGGCCCTCGTCGGCCAGGCACCTCCTCCCGGCCCGGCAAGGCCCCCCGCGCCGGTCCTCCCTCGGGCGGCAGGCCCGGCACCAGGCCCGGCCCCCGCGCCGGCGGCAAGCCCCCTTCCACCCCTCGTGCTGGTGGGCCCGGACGCGCAGCCCCGGCGCCCACCGCGTCGCCCCCGCCACGCATCCCACCTCGGGCGCGAGTACCCTCCATGCCCGCACAGACGCTGGCGGCCCAGCCGGGCCGGTGGCTGTGGACGTGCCGGGAGGGCTTCGAGCCGCACCTCTTCGAGGAGCTGACCTGGGCGGGCGCGGGCCCGCGCCTGTTGGGGCCGGCCCTGGTGGAGTCCGAGCGCCGGCCGGACGTGCCCCCCGCCTTTGGCCGGGCGGCGGAGAAGGTCATCGCCACGTGGGCGCCTCCGGGTGGGGCACAGGTGCCGGTGGAAGACATCCTGGGTGCGCTGTCGGAGCTGCCCTCGCGCGTGCCCTGGCTCCTTCGCGCCTACACGCCGGACAGCGCGAGGGGCAACACGCAGGCGGGCCGCGCGGAGGCGCTGGAGGCGGCGGTGCGGACCGCGCTCCCTTCGGGACGCACCCTGGAGGACGACCACCGCGCGAAGGAGGCGGGGGCCCTGCTGGTGGGCCTGTGCGTCGCGCCGGACGGGGTGCTGATGCTGACCGCGGTGAGCGCCCGCGAGGCCCTGTCGCTCGCTCCGGGCGGGCGGCGGCGGATGAAGCGCGCGGGCGAGTCCCCCTCTCGCGCGGCCATGAAGCTGGAGGAGGCGCTGGACGGGCTGGCGCACGAGCCCGGGCGCGGCGACGTCTGCGTGGACCTGGGTGCGGCGCCCGGCGGCTGGACGCAGCGGCTGGTGGCGCGCGGGGCGCGGGTGGTGGCGGTGGACCCCGCGAAGCTGATGCCGGAGCTGGCCAGGAACCCGCGCGTCCAGCACGTGCAGGAGAGCGCCTTCGCCTACGCCCCGGAGGAGCCCGCGGACTGGCTCTTCTGCGACATGGCGTGGCGGCCCCTGGAGGTGGCGCAGCTGTTGGCCAAGTGGGGCCGGCGCCGCTGGGCCCGCAACCTGGTGGCCAACATCAAGCTGCCCATGAAGGACAAGAACCCCCTGCTCCTGCGGGTGCGCCAGACGCTCGAGGAGGACGGGGGCTGGGAGGGCCTCACCGTCCGCCAGCTCTACCATGACCGGGACGAGGTGACGGTGACAGCGCACCGCATGCGCTGAAAGGAGCGGCCGAGGAGGGCGCCGAGCGCCGCTTTCCTGCGCCCGGGGCCGGTCCGCGCTACACACGCGGACACGATGCCCTACACAATCGACGACGCCACCGCCACCGCCCTCGTCGCCCTCCATCCCCGGGCCGCGCGCCCGGGGCACGCCCAGGAGGCGCCGCAAGCCGCCGCCCAGGAGCTCATCGCCGCCGAGCAGCGCCGGCGAGGCCAACCGGACGCCACCGGCGCCATGCACGTGCTGGCGCTCACCCAGGGCTCGCTCCTCAAGGAGGAGTTCGACCTGTCCACGCACGCGCACCACGACGGCTGGCGCGTGGGCGCGGTGATGGTGGACGTGAAGCAGATGATCCTCTTCAACGCGCGCTTCGGCTTCCCCGCCGGGGACGCGCTGCTCAAGGCCACCGTGGCGTCACTGGCCGCGCAGTACCCGGGCGCGCGCATCGTTCGCTTCCAGCCGGACGGCTTCGCGGCGCTGCTGTTGCCCACGTCCCAGCTCACCGTGCGCGAGGACAGCGCGGACGCGACGCGCGCGAAGCTGGCGGAGGACCTGCGCCCCGCGCTGCCTCCGGGCGCCTCCGACACCGACGTGCCGGGCTTCACCGTGGCGCTGCTGGAGCTGACGGTGCACCAGCCGTCACACTGGCAGGTGCTGGGGCCGCTCCTGTGGGCGGAGGTGGAGCGGGCCTACATCATGGAGCGGACCGGGCGGACGCACGGCCTGCAGCGGCGGCGCCTGCGCCTGGATGCGTTCCTCCCGGAGCCGGAAGGGACCTGAGCGCGCGGGCACCCCGGCGCCTCCCCTTCGGCGCCTACTCTTCGAGGATGAACTTGCGCGGGTTCTGCGGCACGCCGTTCACGCGCACTTCGTAGTGCAGGTGCGGGCCGGTGGAGCGGCCGGTGTTGCCCACGTTCGCGATGGGCGAGCCGCGCTTCACCCGGTCCCCGGCCTTCACCAGAATCTTGGACAGGTGGCCGTAGCGCGTCTTGATGCCGTAGCCGTGGTCGATGACGAGCACGTTGCCGTACCCGCCCTCCAGCCCCGCGAACACCACCGTGCCGTCCGACGGCGCGGTGACCTCCTTGCCGTGCGGCGCCGCGATGTCCAGGCCCGCGTGCGTCACGCGGTCCGCCGTGTACGGGTCCAGGCGCTGGCCGAAATCGCTGGTCACCCAGCCGCGCGCCGGCCACACCGACGGCGTGGAGGCGAGCAGCGACTTCTGGTCCTGGAAGTAGGCCTGCAGGTCCTGGAGGCTCAGCTCCTGACGGGTCGCCTCCGCGGAGAGCCGGTCCAGGCGGCTCAGCATCATCTTCGGCGTGTCCGTGGTGGTCAGCTGGGTGAACTGCGTGTCCGTGGCGGGCGCCGTGGTGCTGGTCTCCGGCTCCGTGGGGCCCATGGCCAGGTTGCGCTGCGGATCCGACAGCAGCGTCACCGCGCGCAGCTTCTGGTCGAAGCGCTCCACGCGGTCCAGCGTCGAACCGATGTGCTCGATGCGCTCGCGCACCGACTTCAGCTGCGTGCGCAGCGTGAGGTTCTCCTCACGCAGGATGCGGTTCTCCGCCGCGTCCGCCGCCACCTGGAGGTAGTGGATGCTCGCACCGACGCCGAGGCCCGCCACCAGCATCAGCCCCATGCCCACCTGCGTCAGCCAGGAGCGCTGGATGGTGTAGCGCTTCACCGGAGCGTCGTGGTCCGGGATGACCATCAGGGTGAAGGACTTTTTGGCCACGGACCACTCCTGGGGAAACTCTTTCGCAACGTGGGACTTCCGGCGCCAGAAGCTAAGTCGCTCCCCGCGCGCGCAACACCTCCCCCGCCCGCCGCCCCTCCCTCACCGTCACCCACTGGTGATTCTCAGTGGGTGGAAAGGTTTGGGCAGCTATCATCCGCATTTGAAGAGTGTCAAGGTCAACAGACTCCCGGGCACGCCCCATCGCGCCGCGGAGTCCGGGCCCTACCCACCCTGCATGCGCACCACGATGACGCTGATGTTGTCGTCGCCGCCGCGGTCGTTGGCCAGGTCGATGAGGTGCTTGGGCACTTCATCCAGGTTGGCGTGGCGCGCGACGGCGTCGTGGATTTCGCGGTCCTCGAGCATGTTCGCGAGGCCGTCCGAGCAGAGCAGGAACACGTCACCGGGCTCCGACACGAGCCCCATCACGTCCACCTGGACCTCCTCTTCGAAGCCCACGGAGCGGGTGATGATGTTCTTGTAGCGGGAGTGCTTGGCCTCTTCCGGGGTGATCATCCCCGCCTTGATCTGCTCGTTGACCAGCGAGTGGTCCTCGGAGATCTGCTGGATGAGGTCCCCGCGGATGAGGTACGCGCGACTGTCGCCCACGTGGGCGAAGAAGGCGTGCTCGTCGCGGACCACCAGGGAGATGACCGTCGTGCCCATGCCGGACAGGCGCGCGTCGTCCTGGGCGGTGAGGTAGATGGCCTGACAGGCCTTCTCCACCGCGCTCCGGAGCGCTTCCGGGATGGGTGACTCCTGGAGGTTGGGAACACTGATGAAGGGGTTGTCCCGCCCTTCACGCGCGCGCCGCAGCTCCTTGTCGATGGTCTCGACGGCGATGCGCGACGCGGTACCGCCACCCGCGTGCCCACCCATGCCGTCCGCCACGACGTAGAGCTGGAGCTCATCGTCAATGAGGAAGCTGTCCTCGTTGTGATTGCGCTTGCGCCCGACGTCCGTCAGGCCAGCGGAGATGACTTTATGGCGGGGGGCCGCGGTCTGCCCTGCGGTGCTGGACACGCGCCGGATGCTATGTGAGCCCATAAGTGGGGGCAAGGACGCGCACGAAAACTTGCGGTGCGTCATGCCCCTCCCCCTGGGTCACCCCTACCTTGTAGGCCGCCATTTCAGGCCGTCCGGCGCAGCCGGCCCCGGGGGCTATTGCCTTCCGGGCCGGATTCCCGCCGCGCGCGGGGCGTGGCCCGGTGGGCCGAGCGCACCAGCGCCTCCGCCGCGCCCAGCGCCTCGCGCGTCACCTCCACGCCCGACATCATGCGCGCCAGCTCCTGGGTGCGCTCGGCGCCGGCCGCGAGCGGCAGCACCTGGGAGACGGTGCGCTCGCCCTTCACGCTCTTCCTGATGAGCAGGTGCGCGTCCGCGTACGCCGCCACCTGCGGCAGGTGCGTGATGCACAGCACCTGACGGTGGGTGCTGACCTCGCGAATCATCCGTCCCACCACGTCCGCGATGGCGCCGCTGACGCCCGCGTCCGCTTCGTCCAGGATGTAGCAGCCGCAGGCGTCACTGTCCGCCAGTGCACGCTTGAGCGCGAGCAGCAGGCGGCTCGCCTCACCGCCCGAGGCCACCTTGGCCAGGGGCCGCGCCGGTTCTCCCGGGTTGGCGCTGAAGAAGAACTCCACCTCGTCCAGGCCGTCCGGGCGCAGCGTCTCCCCGGCGGTGACGCGCACCTCGAAGGCGGCCTTGCCCATGGCCAGCCCGCCCAGGCCGTCGCGCACCTGCTGGGAGAAGGCGCCCGCGGACGTCTTTCGCGCGCGGGACAGCGCCAGCGCCGCCTTTCGCGCCCGGTCCTCCACGCGCTTCCGCTCCTGGTTCAGCTCCTCCAGGATTTCGCGCCGGTTCTCCAGCGTGCCCAGCTCCGCCTCCAGCTCGCCGCGCTTCTTGAGGACGCCCTCCAGCGTGGTGCCGTGCTTGCGGCACAGCCGCTTGAGCGCGTCCAGCCGCTCCTCCACCTCGCCCAGCCGCCCCGGGTCGGACTCCAGCCCCTCCACATAGCGGTTGAGCAGGCGCGCGGCCTCCTCCAGTTCCGACAGCGCCGTGCTGAGCGACTGCGCCACCGGCTGGAGCGTCGCGTCGCACTTGACGCCCTCGTGCACGAGCCCCAGCGCGCGGCCGACCATCTCCAGCGCGGACGGCGCCTCGCCCGACACCAGCAGCTCCGCCTCCGCGCCCTGACGCTTGAGCTTCTGCGCGCTGCCCAGCCGCCGGCGCTCCGCGTCCAGCTTCACGTCCTCGCCGGCCTCCGGCTCCAGTCGCGTGATTTCGTCCAGTTGGAAGCGCAGGAACTCCGCGCGCTCGCGCACCTTGGCGTCGTCGCCGCCCAGCGCGTCCATGCGCGAGTCCACTTCGCGCAGGTTCGCCCACTCGCGGCCGTAGGCGGCCAGCGCTTCATCCAGGCCGCCGTACTTGTCCAGGAGCACCCGGTGCAGGCCCGGGTCGAAGAGGCTGACGTGCTCATGCTGGCCGGCGATGTCCACCGCGCCCCGCGTGAGCTTGCCCAGCACGCCCAGCGTCACGAGCGCGCCGTTGACGTAGACCTTGCCGCGCCCGGTGCGCCCGAGCACGCGGCGCACGAGCACCTCCTCCCCCAGGTCCGGGAGGCCCAGTTCCTCCAGGCGCGCGGCCAGCACCGGCGTCCGGGCGAACACGCCCTCCACCGCCGCGTCCTCGCAGCCCGCACGGATGACGTCCGCATCCGCCCTGCCCCCGAGCAGGAGGCCCAGCGCGTCCACCAGAATGGACTTGCCGGCCCCCGTCTCACCCGTGAGGACGGTGAGGCCCGCGCCGAACGCGACCTCCACCTCCTCAATCACCGCTACGTTCGAAATCCGAAGACCCAGCAGCACGCGCGCCCTCCGCGGTCCGTACGACGGCCCCAACACCTGAACACCCTAGCAGGTCTCGCTGACACTGCACAGGTGTTCGGGTCGTGTGGACGGAGGGGGGGCGAGTGGGAGGGCGTGGCCTGTTGGCGCCACAACCATCTCCCGCGCTCAAGGCGGCCTCAGATTTCGGTGAACAGCTCCTGGATGTCCTGTTCGGTGAGGTTTCTGCCCATGTCGTCCCCGTCCGCACCCAGCACGCCGGCGGCGAGGTCGCGCTTGCGGCGCTGGAGGCTGAGGATCTTCTCCTCCACCGTGCCGCGGGTAATCAGCTTGTAGCTGATGACCGCGCGCGTCTGGCCGATGCGGTGCGTCCGGTCCGTGGCCTGGTCCTCCACGGCGGGGTTCCACCACGGGTCGAAGTGGATGACGTAGTCCGCGGCGGTGAGGTTCAAGCCGGTGCCGCCCGCCTTGAGGCTGATGAAGAAGAGCGGCGGGCCGTCAGGGCGGTTGTACTCGTCCACCTTGCCCATGCGGTCCTTGGTGCGGCCGTCCAGGTAGAGGTAGCGCAGGCCGCGCTTCTCCGCCTCCTGCTTGAGCAGCTCCAGCATCTCCGTGAACTGGCTGAAGACGAGGGCGCGGTGGCCCTCGGACACCAGGTCGTCCACCAGTTGCATGAAGCGCTCCAGCTTCGCGCTGGACGGCAGGAGCGTGCCGGGCGGCATCTTGAGCAGGCGCGGATCGCAGCACACCTGACGCAGGCGCATCAGCGCGGCGAGGATGGACACGCGGCTGCGCTTGAAGCCCACCTTCTCGATGGACTCGTTCACCTTGCGGCGGCTCTCCTCCAGCACCTCGCGGTAGAGCGCGGCCTGGCCGGGCTCCATCTCGCACCACGCGACGCTCTCCGTCTTCGGCGGCAGGTCCTTGGCCACCTCCGTCTTGAGGCGGCGCATGATGAAGGGCTGGATGCGGCGGCGCAGGCGGTCCTTGGCGGACGCGTCGTTGGCCACCTGGATGGGCTGCTCGTAGCGGTCGCTGAAGCCCTCCGCGCTGCCCAGGAAGCCGGGCATGAGGAAGTCGAAGATGCTCCAGAGCTCCGACAGCCGGTTCTCCAGCGGCGTACCGGTGAGCGCCAGGCGCGTCTCGCTGGGCAGCGACTTGCACGCCTGCGCGGTGGCGCTGTCCGCGTTCTTGATGTTCTGCGCCTCGTCCAGGATGACGTAGCGGAAGCCCACCTGGGACAGCTGCTCCAGGTCGCGGCGCACCAGCGCGTACGACGTGAGCACCAGGTCCATGTCCTTCAGGTCCTCCGCGCGCTCGCGGCGGTCCTGGCCGTGCCACACCATGGCCTTGAGGCCCGGCGTGAAGCGCTCGGCTTCGCGCTCCCAGTTGGCGAGCACGCTCGTGGGCGCGACCACCAGCGACGGCTTGCGGCCCTCGTCGTTGGCCACCTTCTGCATGAGGCTCAGGGACTGGATGGTCTTTCCCAAGCCCATGTCGTCCGCGAGGATGCCGGACAGCCCGTGGCGCCGGAGGAACCAGAGCCAGGACAGGCCCGCCTCCTGATAGTGGCGCAGCGTGGCCTGCAGGCCTTCCGGCACGCCCACCTTCGGCACGCCGGAGGACTCGCGCAGGGAGAGCATGGCCTGGCGGGCCTTGGCCTCCACCTCGGTGAACTCGCCCAGGTCCGCGAGCAGGTCCAGCGCCACCGCCTGGTGCAGGGGCAGGCGCGTGCGCGTGCGGCCCGGCATGGCGCCGGCCTCCTCCAGCAGGTCCGCCACGCGCTTGATCTCCGCGACGTCCGCCTCCGCGAAGGAGCCGTCCTTGAGCGGCACGAACTTGCGGCCCGAGTCCAGCCACATGCGCACGGCGCCCAGGTCCACGGCCTGGTCGTCGGTGACGAACTCCGCGTCCAGGTCGAACCACTGCACGCCGCTCATGCCCACGCGGATGCGCGGCTTGAGCTTCGGGCGCAGCCGCACCTTGGGCGCCTGCACGCCGTAGCGCTCCCACTCGGCCGGGAGGCTGGCCAGGCCACGCGCCCAGAACTCCAGGGCCACGTCGCCGGTCGCGTCGAACGCCTGCGCGCCCGGGTCATAGCGAAGCCCCAGGTCGAGCAGCAGCTTGCCCGCGGCGCGCTCCACCTCGTCGCGGCGGCGGTACAGCTTGCGCGCGTCGTCGCCCACGCCGCTGGCGTAGCCCAGGTGCGTGGCCGTGGGGGACACCGCCACCGTCGTCTGGCCGTAGCGCGCGGCCAGCTGCACCTTCACGCGCTCGGCGGCGCCCTCCAGCGTGAGGACGAAGCGCGGCTCCACCGTCTCGTCGACCTCGATGTCGTCCGCCTTCAGCGACATGCGGAAGCGCGGCAGGTGCGCGGCGAAGAACGTCAGCACCCGGTCCAGTTGCCCGGACGGGAACGACATGGACGGCTCCAGGAGCCACTTGCGCAGCAGCCGCGGCGGGAAGTCCGGCTCCACCGCGTGGAGGTTCTGCGCCTGGATGACGTAGGTGCGGCGGCCCGCCAGCACGATGACGTCCTTGAGCGGGTAGCCCACGCCGTCCGGGAACAGCAACTCAATCTGCGCGGTGGCTCCGTCCGGACGCGACTCCAGGTGGATCTGCGGCCGCACGGGCTGGTCCATGTAGACGAGCGGCGTGCCCCGGTAGATGACCCGGCGCTGGCGCAAGAGCTCCAGCACCTCGCAGAGGTCCTCGTCGGACAGGACGATGCGCGAGTCGTAGCGGTGCTCGTGGCGCGACAGCACCATGAAGATGCGCTCGTCCGCGGGCGCGATGCGGCTGCCCGCCTGGAGCAGGCGCTTCACGTGCACGGGGCCCTTGGTCTGCGCGTCCTGACGGCGCACGTCCACGACCCAGTGGCGGTTGTTGACACCGCCCGGGCCGGAGCTCGCCGGGGTGAGCCGGTAGAGGAATTCGTAGTCGGGCAGCGACGACAGGCCCAGCCAGCTCTCCACCTTCGCGAGCGCGGGCAGGCTGACGCCATCCGGTCCCATCGCGGCGGGAGGAACCTCCTCCTCGTCGTCCGGGGGGGCGTCCTCCGGTTCGGGCGGCGGAGGCGGCGGCGCGGCCTTCTGCGGCGGGGGCGGCGGCCGGAAGCGGGCCGCGTAGATGAGCGCCACGGCGACCACGTGCTCGCAATGCGGGCCCTGGGTATTCCAGACCGGGCAGGTGCAGGAGGAAACAACTTTTCCCTCTCCCGGAATCAGGGCCACTTCGTAGCGCTCGCCGGACGGACCCGCGACCTGCGCGCGGATGCGTTCGGGTTCACGCGTGAGGCCGAAGACGCGGCGGCCTTCGGCCACCTCGCGGCCTTTCTTGAACGTGGCGGGCTGGACCTCGGCCTTGAGGGCGCGGAGCCAGAGTCCGTCCTGGGGGGAGAGAGGGTCTCGGGTGTCAGCGGTGGTTTGCACGGCTTGCAAGGCCCCAGACTCCTGGTCGGGGGGAACCGCCTCGCTTAACACAGTGAGGGGCTCCCTGCGCGCGGGAAAAAATTACGGCGTCCGCCAGCCGAGGCGGCCGGGCGGCGCGAAGCTGTGAGATCATCAACGTCCGCCATGCCCGGCTCTCGTCCCCCTCCGCCCACTTTCCGGCCGTTGCCCCAGGGACTTTCCGTCCGGGAGCCCGGCAGGCCGGCTGTCACCCGGGCCGGGTACCCTGGGTCCCAGGTCCACCTCCAGCGTCATCCACCGGGCTGAAAAACGCCGCCGCCCCTTCGGAGCCCCCCATGTCCCTCGACCCCACGCTCGTCTCCGACCTCCAGGCCGCCCTGCGAGATGTGCCGGACTTCCCCAAGCCCGGCATCGTCTTCAAGGACATCACCCCCATGCTGGCCAACCCGCGCCTCTACGGCCGGGTGGTCAACGCCATGGCCGCTCCCTTCCGGGGCCAGCACATCACCAAGGTGGTGGGCGTGGAGTCGCGCGGCTTCCTCCTGGGCGCGCCCATCGCGCTGGCGCTGGAGGCAGGCTTCGTCCCCGCCCGCAAGCCCGGCAAGCTCCCGCACAAGCGCATCGTGGAGCGCTATTCGCTGGAGTACGGCGCGGACGGCGTGGAGATGCATGAGGACGCCATCCTCAAGGACGAGCGCGTCCTGGTGGTGGATGACGTGCTCGCCACCGGCGGTACCGCCGACGCCACGGCGCGGCTCATCGGCCGGCTGGGCGGGCAGATTGTCGGCTTCAGCTTCCTCATCACGCTCGACTTCCTCGAGGGCGCGAAGCGGCTGGGGCCGGACAAGGTGACGTCCCTCCTCCGCTACTAAAAACCCATCACCCGGCGTCACCGGCCCCACGTCCGGTTGACGCCCGCGCGGGCCCTGTTTATAAGTTGGTCACACAACCTATAAACAAATCCGCGCCATGCCCCGACCGTCCAACACCGAAGCGCGCCGAGAACAGATTGTCGCCGGGCTGCTCAAGGCCATGGCCGAGCGCGGTTACGAGGGCGCGTCGGTGGCGGAGATCGCCCGTGCCGCGGGCCTGAGCGCGGGGCTGGTGCACTACCACTTCGAGGACAAGCAGGAGATCCTCCTGACCCTGGTGCGCTCGCTGGCGTCGCGCGCGCGGCAGCGCTTCAGCACGCGCGTGGCGAGGATTCCGGCGGACGACGCTCGCGGGCGGGTGGAGGCGTTCGTGGACGCGTTCCTCGCCACCGGGCCGGACGCGGACGTGGCAGCGGTGGCGGGCTGGGTCACCATCAGCGCGGAGGCCATCCGGCAGCCGGAGGTGCGCGTCGCCTACGAGGAGGTGGTGCGCGCGGACCTGGAGCAACTGGAGGCGCTGGTCGCGGCGGTGGTGGGCAGGCGCCGCGCGCGCCCGCTGGCCGCGGGGCTGTTCGCCGCCATCCAGGGCTACTTCGTCCTCTCCGCGAGCGCGCCCGGACTCGTGCCCGCGGGCTCCGCGGCGGGCACCGTGAAGCGCATGGTGGCGGGGCTGTTGGACGCGGCGACTTCTCCGTTGGACCGTGAGGTGTCGTGATGACCATCGCCCTCTACGCAGGCAGCTTCGACCCCGTGACGGCGGGACACCTGTCGGTGGTGAGACAGGCGGCGCGACTCTTCAGCCACGTCGTCGTGGTGGTCGCGGTCAACCCGAACAAGCGCACGCTGCTCACCGCGGATGAGCGCGTGGCGCTCGTCCGGGAGGCCGTGGCGAAGCACCCCAACGTCTCCGTCACCTTCACCGAGGGGCTCATCGTGGAGCTGGCGCGGGAGATTGGCGCGAGCGTCCTGCTGCGCGGCGTGCGCGGCGCCACCGATGCGCAGTTCGAGACGGAGCTGGCGCAGATGAACCGCGCGCTCGCGCCGGAGCTGTCCACCCTCTTCCTCCCCGCGGAGGCGCACCTCGCCGAGGTGTCCAGCAGCGCCCTCAAGGAGCGCCTCACCCGCGGCGAGGACGTGTCCGCCTATTGCCCGCCCGCCGTCGCCGCGAAGCTGCGCGAGCGGCTGGCCTCGTCCCTCCGGAGCCATCCATGAGCCTGTCGTTCACTCCCCTGGGCGTCGGTGACGCCTTCTCCGCGCTCTACTACTCGTCATGCCTGGCGGTGGAGGCGGAGGACCAGGTGCTGCTCCTCGACTGCCCGCACCCCATCCGCAAGATGATGCGCGAGGCATCCGAGTCCACCGGCATGCACCTGGACGTGGACCGCGTCAGCGCCGTGGCCCTCACGCACCTGCACGCGGACCACGCCTCCGGCCTGGAGGGCCTGGCGTACTTCTCCTTCTTCGTGCTGAAGCGGAAGATGGAGCTGCTCGCGCACCCGAGCGTCACGCGCCGCCTCTGGGAGGGACACCTCGCCGCCGGCATGGAGTGCCTCATCGAGCAGCACGGCGCGGGCCCCAATCCCAAGCACTTCGAGGACTACTTCACGCACACGCCGCTGCACCTGGAGCGCTCGGTGCGCCATGGCCCGTTCGAAATCGAGTGCCGCTTCACCTATCACCACGTGCCCACCACCGCGTTCCGCATCCGCGCCGGAGGCCGGTGCCTGGGCTACAGCGCGGACACCGCGTTCGATGAAGGCCTCATCTCCTGGCTGTCCGAGGCGGACCTGGTCATCCACGAGACGAACTACGGCGTGCACACGCCCTACGAGAAGCTGGCGGCCCTGCCGGAGGCCACCCGCGCGAAGATGCGCCTCATCCACTACCCGGACCTGTTCGACGTGAGCGGCAGCGTCATCGAGCCGCTGGTGCAGGGCCGGCGCTACACCGTCTGAGGGCGGAGCGCACGGCGGGCAGCAAGCCCTTCATCCTCCGGGAAGAGGGGCTTGGGCATTGCGCGTTGCGAAATGTTCGGTCCGCTCGCCTTCATGCGCCGAGTGCGCTAGGCCGAGACGGCTGGTGTTTCTCCCCCGTGCCCCTCCGCAAGAGAACGACTGTCCGATGATGAAGAAGACCGTGAGCACCTGGGCCGCGCTGCTGACGCTCGCGCTGGTGCTGGCCACCCGTTCCGCCGGGGCCGCCGAGCCGACGCCTCCCGCCGACACCGTCCGCCTCACGATCCTCCACCTCAACGACGTCTATCAATTCCAGCCCACGTCCCAGAACCGGGGCGGGCTGTCGCGCGTGGCCACGCTCCGGCAGCAGGCGCTGAAGGAGTCGCCGCACGTCCTCACGCTGCTGGCGGGTGACACGATTTCGCCTTCGGTGGAGTCCTCCGCGGAGGTGGCGGGCGAGGCGCTCAAGGGCAGGCAGATGATCGACGCGTGGAACGCGCTCGGCCTGGACTACTCCACGGTGGGCAACCACGAGTTCGACTTCGGGGACGACGTGCTGCGCGCGCGCATCCAGCAGTCGCGCTTCCCGTGGCTGGGCGCCAACGTGATGAGCGTGAAGTCGGGGCAGGTGTTCGAAGGGCTCAAGGCCTGGGACCTCCGCGACGTGGGCGGCGTGAAGGTGGGCATCTTCGGCGTGGTGCTGCCGGAGACGCAGACCTCTTCCAGGCCGGGCAAGGACACGCGCATCACGCCGTTCTGCGAGGCCGCGAAGCGCTCCGTGGATGAGCTGCGGGCCGCGGGCGCGCAGTTCGTGATGGGGCTCACGCACCTGGCGGTGGAGCAGGACCGGGAGCTGGCGAGGTGCGTGCGCGTGGACCTCATCATCGGCGGGCATGACCACGACCGCGTGCAGGAGACCGTCGCGGGTACGCCCATCTTCAAGCTGGACGAGGACGCCATCGACCTGGGCCGCGTCACGCTGGACCTGGACGCGAAGACGGGCGCGGTGAAGAAGCTCGCGTGGAAGGTGATTCCCATCACCGCGAAGACGCCGAACGACCCGGCGTTCGATGAGCGGATGAGGCCCTACGCGCCGCTCCTGGCCACGCTGGCGGAGCGCATCGGCCGCTCGCCGGTGGCGCTGGATGCGCGCAGCGCGCAGAACCGGGTGGCCGAGACGAACCTGGGCTCGTTCCTGGCGGATGCGTTCCGCGAGGCGACGGGCGCGGACGTGGCGCTCGTGAACGGGGGCGCCATCCGCGCGGACCGGGTGCTGCCCGCGGGCATCATGACCCGGCGCGAGCTGTACTCGCTCATGCCCTACCGCAACGAGCTGGTCACCCTGGAGGTCACGGGGGCGACGCTGCGCGCGGCGCTGGAGAACGGCGTCAGCCTGAACAGCCCGGATGGCAAGCCGCCCGGCCGCTTTCCGCAGGTGTCCGGCCTGCGCTTCACCTTCGACCTGCGCAAGGCGCCGGGCGCGCGGGTGACGAAGGTGGAGGTGAAGGGCAAGCCGCTGGATGACGCGGCGACGTACCGGCTGGCCACCTTCAGCTTCGTGGCGCAGGGCAATGACGGCTACGCGATGCTCAAGGACCTCCCCTTGCTGCCCCCCAGCAAGGAGCACCCGTCGCCGTGGGACGCGCTCAGCGACGCATTCCGCACCGGCAAGCCCGCCCCCCGCGCGAAGCCCCAGGGCCGCATCACGGTGCTGGGTGCGCCGCCGGGCGGCCCGCGCGCGCCTCCGAGGATGAAGTAGCGCGCGACCTACCGCCAGGGCGCGGTCCAGCCTCGCAGCCGGTAGACGAGCCGTCCCGCCAGCTCGCGCAGCATGTCCGTGCTCTGGGCGAGCGCCCCCGAGCGCGGCTGCCAGCTCATCTTCGCCGGCGGCAGCGTCGAGGAGCGGAAGTCCACCGCGAGCGTGTCCGCCTTCAGCCCCACCGCCGCGAAGCAGCCGGCCGCGCGGGGCAGGTGCGCGGCGCTGGTCACCAGGAGCAGCGACTTCCAGCCGTGCGCGCGCACCAGCGGCTCCGACTCCAGCGCGTTCTCGCGGGTGTTGCGGCTGCGGCCCTCCTTCACGATGCGCTCGGGCGCGATGCCCCAGTGCTCCAGCTGCGCGGCCAGCACGTTCGCCTCCACCACCGCCTCCGGCCTCGCATCCAGGTTGCCCGCGGTAATCAGCACCTGCCGTGCGCGGCCGTCGTGCAGCAGCTCGAAGGTGCGCATCATCCGCTCCGGCGCGGCGTTGTACTCCGGCTGCCCCGAGCGCTCCGTGGCCGCCGCGTCCAGCCCGCCGCCCAGCAGGATGACCGCGTCGTAGACGGTGTCCGGCCGGTACGTGCTCACCGCGTCCTGCTCCGTCACGCGCGTCAGCAGCGCCACCGTGGGCTCGATGGAGAACGCGTACAACACGCCCACCGCCGCCAGCTGGGACGCCACCGACAGGCGCTTCCACCGGCGCAGCACGATGCCACCCACCCCCAGGAGCAGCGCCCAGGTGAGCGGCGACAACAGCAGGTCCAACACCTTCGACAGGAAGAGGAACATCACCGTCCGCTTTGACTACCGGGCCGCCTTCGCCTGGAGATACCTACGCGCTTCCGCGGCCGCGAGGCCTTTCGGCCGCAGCTCCAGATAGCGCTGATATCCCTCACGGGCCATGGCGTCGCGGTCCGTCAGCACGCCCACCCGGCCCAGGCCCAGGTGGCACTCCGCCGCGGACTCCTTCAGCTCCAGGCACTTCCAGAACTTCTCCCCGGCCTGCATCGCGCTGCCCGCCGTGAGCAGCTCCTGCCCCAGCGTATAGGCCGCGCCCGCGTCGGGAGACCTCGCCATCCAATCCGCGGCCTCGCGCGATTCGCCCCGGGCCACCGTCACCGTGCTGCGCCTGCGCACCGGCGCTTCCGGCGGAGCCTCCTTGTCCTTCACCCGCGCGTCCACCACCGGGTCCGGCGGAGGGGCCGGAGGCGGCAGGCGCTCCAGCGTCACCTGCACGCGCTCCGGCACGGCGGCCTGCGACACGGTCGTCGTCCACGGCTGGTACCCCACGAAGCGCAGCTCCAGCTGGTGCGAGTCCTCGCCCGGCGCGACGTTCAGCACCGTCGGCGTCATCCCGACCTGCTTGCCGTCCCAGCGCACCTCCGCCCCCGCGGGCGCGGAGACCACCTGGAGCCTGCGCGAGCGGGGCTCCGACAGGTCGGGCATCACCGCCCGCCCCACAAAGAAGATCACCGCCGCCGTGATGACGGCCGCCCAGACCCAACCGGGCACCCCCGAGCCCAGGTCCGCCGCGGGACTGCCGCCCACCAGCGCCCCGGGCACGTGCTCCTCCGGGAACGCCTCGGCGTGCGCGCGGTGCACCGCGGACGCCCGCTCCGGCTCGTCCGCCTCCACCGGGCCGCCCTCCCCCGTCCACATCGTCACCTGACGCAGGAAGGACTCCGGGATGCGGGGCGGCTGGCCCGCGAGCTTCAGCTCCTCCTCGAACAGCCAGGCCATCAGGTGGCGCAGCGTGGACGCGGGGAACAGCGGTGCCCGGTACGCGAGCCACTCCGCCAGCGAACGCTGGAAGTCCTCCGCGCTGGTGAAGCGGTCCGTGCGCCGCAGCGCCAGCGCCCGGGACACCACCGCGCCCAGCGAGGGGTCCAGGTCCGGGACATACGCGTGAGGGGGAATCAGGTCCCCCGTCGCGATGCGCTCCATCACCGAGGCCTGATCTCCCTCCACGGGCCTGCGGCCGGTGAGCAGCTCGAAGAGCACCACGCCCGCCGTGTACACGTCCGAGCGCGCATCCAACGCCTCCGCCCGCGTCTGCTCCGGGGACAGGTAGAGGAACTTGCCGCGCACCACGCCCGCTTCCGTGTCCGGCCGCCCGGACAGCTGCGCCTTCGCGATGCCGAAGTCGGTGAGCTTCACCTCGCCCTCGTAGCTGACGAGGACGTTGTCCGGGGACACGTCGCGGTGCACCAGCCCCAACGGGCGGCCCTGCTCGTCGCGGCGCGTGTGCGCGTGGTGCAGGCCCTTGCAGACTTCAATCATCAGCTGCACGGCGAGCGGCGCCGGCAGGTGCGCCATCCCCTTCAGCTTCAGGCGCTTGAGAACCCTGGACAGGGGCTGCCCGTCCACCCACTCCATGGCCAGGAAGAACTCGCCATCCTGCTGCCCGAAGTCGAAGACCTGGACGATGTTGCCGTGGGACAGCCCCATGGAGATGCGCGCTTCGTTGAGGAACATCTGCACGAAGGCGGGGTCCTGCGCGTACGGGTCCCGCACGCGCTTGATGACCACGGGGCGGGACACGCCCTCCGCCACGGTGTAACGCGCGCGGTGCACCACGGCCATGCCGCCGGCGCCCAGGCGTTCCTGCAGCTCGTACTTGCCGAAACGCGTCGTGTGCCCGCCCGTCGTCACGGGCCGGAGGCTACTCCAGCGCCAACCCCGGCGGGGAGCCCTCCCCCCGGACGCGGGCGCTCAGCGCTCACCCCAGTGGAGCTTCTGCCGGAGGATGGTGAAGTAGGCCACGCGGGGGTTGCGCACCAGGGCCACGCGGTTGGGCGAGCGCACCACCTCGATGCAGTCCCCGCCCTGCAGCGAGTGGCCCGTCTGTCCATCCAGCGTGAGGTACGTGTCCGCCGTCTCGCTCTTCAGCGTGACGCGGATGGTGCGGTCCGCGGGCACCACGATGGCCCGCTGGGTCAGCGCGTGCGAACAGATGGGCGACAGGATGGTGCAGTCCACCGACGGGTGCACGATGGGCCCGCCCGCGGACAGCGAGTACGCCGTGGAGCCGGTGGGCGTGGCCAGGATGACGCCGTCCGACTTGTACGTGGTGATGGGCACCCCGTCGATGGACGTCTCGTGGTCCGCGATGCGCGCGAGCGCGCCCTTGTTGATGACCACGTCGTTGAGGATTTCATCCTCGATGAGGACCCGGCCCCCGCGCAGGAGCCGGCAGGAGAGCTTCATCCGCGAGTCCACGTGGAAGTTCCCCGCCAGCACGTCATCCAGCCGGCTGAAGAGCTCCTCCACGGGCACTTCCGTCATGAAGCCCAGGCTGCCCAGGTTGACGCCGATGATGGGCACGTTGCGCCCACCCAACAGGCGCGCCGCGTAGATGAGCGTGCCGTCACCGCCCAGCACCACCACCAGGTCCGCGCGCGCCGCCAGGTCGCGGTCCTCGATGCGGGGCCAGTTCAGCGCATGCGCCAGGGCGCGGTCGGCCAGCACCGTCAGGTTCGGGTGGCGCTGCCGGATTTCCGCCGCCAGGGCCACGGCCTGCGGGGTGTCTCGCTTCGCGATGATGACCAGGGTCTGCACGCCCCCCGGGTTCTAGTCCAGCCGGCCAACCGTCCTCCGCAGGAAAATGACGCACCTGCACGACGCCGGACATCACAAGGGAGCGCGACGGGGCCTTCAGGACGCTAGGTTTGGAGGCCCCATGGACCTCTTCGACCACGCCAGCCAGAAGGAACAGGCCATCCTGGCGCCGCTCGCCGAGCGCATGCGCCCCACCTCGCTCAGCGAGTACCTGGGCCAGGAGCACCTCACCGGCGAGGGCCGCTTCCTGCGCCGCGCCCTGGAGGCCGACCAGGTGCCCAGCCTCATCCTCTGGGGCCCGCCGGGCACCGGCAAGACGACGCTCGCCCAGCTCATCGCGCGCTCCACCGGCGCCGCCTTCGAGACCATGTCCGCCGTGCTCGCGGGCGTGAAGGACATCCGCGAGACGGTGGCCCGCGCGCAGGACCGCTGGAAGCTCCAGCGCCAGCGCACGCTGCTCTTCATCGACGAGATCCACCGCTTCAACAAGTCGCAGCAGGACGCGCTGCTGCCCCACGTGGAGAAGGGCACCGTCACCCTGATTGGCGCCACCACGGAGAACCCGTCCTTCGAGGTGAACGCCGCGCTCCTGTCGCGCTGCCGCGTCGTCACCCTGCGCGGGCTGGAGCAGGAGGAGCTCATCGCCGTCATGCGCCACGCCGTGGCGGACCCTCGGGGCCTTGACGGCAAGGTGGCCGTGGACGACGCGGCGCTGGAGTTCATCGCGGACGCGGCGGGCGGGGACGCGCGCAAGGCCCTCACCGCGCTGGAGGCCGCGGCGGCGTACGGCGGCAAGGTGGTGGACCGCAAGGTGGCGGAGGAGGCGCTCCAGCAGAAGATGCTGCTCTACGACAAGGGCGGCGAGGAGCACTACAACGTCGTCAGCGCGTTCATCAAATCCATGCGCGGCAGCGACGTGGACGCCGCGCTGTACTGGATGACGCGCATGCTGGAGGCGGGCGAGGATCCCGTCTTCATCTTCCGCCGCATGGTCATCTTCGCGTCGGAGGACGTGGGCAACGCGGACCCCCGCGCGCTCGGGGTGGCGGTGGACGCGCTGCGGGCCTTCCAGCTCATGGGCCTGCCGGAGGGCACCCTGCCCCTCACCCAGGCCGTCACGTACCTGGCGCTCGCGCCCAAGTCGAACGCCGTCATCGCCGCGTACGCCGCCGTGCGCGAGGCCGTGACGAAGGAGGGCGCGCTGCCGGTGCCCATGCACCTGCGCAACGCGCCCACGAAGCTGATGAAGTCGCTGGGGTACGGCGGCGGGTACAAGTACCCGCATAACTTCGAGGGCAACTACGTCCCGGAGGACTACCTGCCGGAGGCGCTGCGCGCTCGCTGCTTCTACACCCCGACGCGCAACGGCTTCGAGGCGGAGCTGTCCGAGCGCTACGAGGCCATCCAGCAGCAGCTCGCCGCGCGCCGCAGCGAGCGAGAGCCCGGGGAGGACGGCTGAACCGTCCTCCCGCCGGACCGCATCACGACACGGCTTCGAGGGCGGGCACGCCCGGGCCGCTGTCCGCCTCCGGGCCCTTGGGCGAGCGCGGCTTCATGCTGCGGCCGGCGACCTCGTACTGCTTGAGCAGGCGGCGGAAGTTGGAGCGGTCCACGCCGGCCGCGCGCGCCGCGCTGGACACGTTGTGGTTGTTCTTCTCCAGCAGCGCGGACAGGTAGCGGCGCTCGAAGGCGCGCATGGCCAGGCGCTTGGCCTGGGCGTACGGCAGGTGCGCCAGGCTGAACACCTCCACCGCCGAGTCCGCCTGCGGCGCGGCCTGGAAGCCGGGCGGCAGGTCCTCCACGTCAATGGCGTCGTTGGCCGTCAGCACCACCGCGCGCTCGATGACGTTCTCCAGCTCGCGCACGTTGCCCGTCCACCGGTTGCAGGTGAGCGCCTCCATGGCGCGCGGGCTGATGCCGGTGACCTTCTTGTCCGCCTTGGACGCGTAGACCTTGAGGAAGTGGTGCGCGAGCAGCGGCACGTCCTCCGGGCGGTCGCGCAGGGGCGGCAGGTCGATGGTGATGACGTTGAGGCGATAGAAGAGGTCCTCGCGGAACTTGCCCTGCTCCTTCGCGCGGGACAGGTCCACGTGCGTGGCGGCGATGACGCGCACGTCCACCTTCACGGGCTCGTTGGCGCCCACGCGCTTGACCTCCCCCTCCTGCAGGACGCGCAAGAGGCGCACCTGGGTGGCCGGGGGCACGTCGCCGATCTCGTCCAGGAAGATGGTGCCGCCGTCGGCCGCCTCGAAGAGGCCCTTCTTGTTGCCGGTGGCGCCGGTGAAGCTGCCCTTCACGTGGCCGAAGAGCTCACTCTCCAGGAGCGTCTCCGTCAGCGCGGAACAGTTGACGGCCACGAAGGGCTTGTCGCGGCGCGCGCTGCGGTAGTGGATGGCGCGGGCGACCAGCTCCTTGCCCGTGCCGCTCTCGCCCTGGATGAGCACCGTGGCGGTGGAGTGGCTGACCGTCTCCACCAGCTTGAACACGGCGCGCATCTGCGCGGACTGGCCGATGAGGTCCTCGAACTGGCTGCGCGCGGTGAGCGCCTCCTCCAGCGCGCGGGTGCGGTCCTTCAGCGCCTTGCGCTCGGCGGCCTTGGCCACCGTGAGGCTCACCTCGTCGATGTTCTCGAAGGGCTTGGTGAGGTAGTCGTACGCGCCCGCCTTCACCGCCTCCACCGCCGTCTCCACGGTGGCGAAGGCCGTCATCATGATGACCTCCACGTCCGGGCGGTCCGCCTTGATGGCGCGCAGCAGGTCCATGCCGGACAGGTGCGGCATCTTGATGTCGAGCACCACCACGTCGATGGACGGGTCCTTCGCCGCCGCGAGCCCCTCCACCGCGTCGTCGATGGCCACCACCGGGTGGCCTTCCCGCTGGAGGATCTGGGTGACGGCCTTGAGGACGACGGAGTCGTCATCCACAACGAGGACCTTGGCGCGCTTGACTTGGTTCACGGCAACCTCTCGAGCTGCAGGGGAATAGGCAGGTAGACGGTGAAGCGGGAGCCCTGGCCCACGTGGGTCTCCACATGGAACGTGCCCCCATGGTCCTGGACGATGCGATAGGCGATGGACAGCCCCAGGCCGGTGCCCTCACCGGGCGGCTTGGTGGTGAAGGACGGCTCGAAGATGCGCGGCAGGTGCCGCTCCTCGATGCCCGTCCCGGTGTCCGTCACCGCGAAGAAGGTCCGGTCGCCCTCGCGCCCCGTCTCCAGGGACAGGCTCCCCTCGGCGCCAGGCAGCGCCTGCAGGCCGTTCTGCAGCAGGTTGAGAACCACCTGCGCGAGCGTGCCGGGGTCGCCGTACACCTTGGGCAGCCCGTCCTTCAGGCCCAGCTTCATCTCCACCTTGGGCATGGACTTGAGCTGCGCGCGGAAGAGCACCGCGGCGTCCTCCACGCACTTGGACAAGTCAAAGAGGCGGCGGTCCTCCACGCGGCTGTGCCGGCTGAACTTCAGCAGGCTCTCCACGATGCGCTTGCAGCGCAGCGCGCTCTCCTCAATGAGCTTCAGCGACTCCAGGTCGCTCTCGCTGCGGCCCGCGTCGCGGGACATCAGCTGCGCGAAGGCGAGGATGCCGCCCAGCGGGTTGTTGATTTCGTGCGCCACGCCGCCCGCGAGCTGGCCCACCGCGGCCATCTTCTCCGTCTCGATGAGCCGGCGGGTCATCGCCTGCTCTTCCGTGACGTCGCGGTAGGTGCACACCGCGCGGTCGTCGCCGGCGAAGGGATAGGCCGCCACCACGTAGCTGCGCCCGCCCTGCTGGACCTCCCCGCGCGCGCCCTTGCCCGTCTCCATGGCGGAGGGCAAAGGGCAGCCCTGGCACGGCGTGTCCCGGCCGAAGAGGTACTGGTGGCACGGGACGTCGGAGGGCACCTCTTCGATGGAGCGGCGGGCCACCTGCGCGTAGGCAACGTTGGCCCGGCGCACCGCGAAGTCCCGCGCGCGCACCACCGCGAGCGGCGTCTCCATGCAGTCGAAGGACAGCTCCCACTCGCGCTTGGCCGTGGACAAGAGGCGAGTGCGCAGCGCGACGCGCTCCTCCAGGTCCGCGTTGAGGTGCTTGAGCTCCGCGTTCTGCTCCTGCGTGACGCGGTAGAGCCGGTCGTTCTCCGCGTGGAGCGCGTACTGCTCGAAGGCGCTCTTCACCGTGAGCACCAGGTGGCTGTCGTTCCACGGCTTGGAGATGAAGCGGAAGATTTCGGAGCGGTTGATGGCCTCTTCGATGGCCTGCTGATCCGCCTGCCCCGTCAGCATGATGCGCTGGGCGCGCGGCTCCTGGAGCTTCACCTGGTTGAGGAACTCCACGCCGTTCATCCCCGGCATGCGGAAGTCGGAGATGACGACCTCCGGGTGGAAGCGCTCCAGCGTGCGCAGCGCCGTTTCGGCGTCCGTCGCCGTTTCAATCTCCCACTCACCGCGCCGCAGCACCCGCCGGATGGACTTGAGGATGTTCTCCTCGTCATCGACGAGCAGCAGCCGGCCGCGGGGGACCGGGTCCTGCGCCTGCGCTTGAGCTCCCAGGGTTCCCATGGACTTTCCAGAGTCCGACATTTGCAATGGCCTTGCCAAACCGGAGATTTGGATAAACCCCGGCAATCACGCCCGTTTTCAGGGACATGACAAAAAGGGGCAAGGTCATTTTAGACCCACGAAACCCAACGGGGTCAAACCAGACCCCGGGTTTTTGACCCCTGGGGTCAGCCGGCCCGGGAGGGCGGCGCGGAGAAGAGGGGGGCGGGGGGGTGGAGGCAGATGCGGTCGCGGCCCTCGCGCTTGGCGCGGTAGAGGGCCTCGTCGGCGGTGAGCAGCAGTTGCTCCGGGGTGAGGATGGCGCGGTGGGGGAAGCTGGAGACGCCCAGGGACGCGGTGACGCGCAGGGCGCCCTCGGGTCCTGCGTGCAACTCGTTGATTTCCTTCCGGATCCGCTCCGCCACGGTGAGGGCGCCGGGCAGGTGGGTGCAGGGCAGGAGGATGGCGAACTCCTCGCCGCCGTAGCGCGCCACGAGGTCCGTCTCGCGCACGCTGTGCTGGAGGGAGGCCGCCACCTCTCTCAGGACGCGGTCCCCGGCGCCGTGGCCGTGCGCGTCGTTGATGTTCTTGAAGTGGTCCAGGTCCACCAGGATGAGCGACAGGCTCTCGTCGTAGCGCTGCGAGCGGCGGAACTCCTCGCGCAGCCGCTCCTGGAAGTAGCGGTGGTTGTGCACCTGGGTCAGCCCGTCCGTCACCGCCAGGCGTCGCAGCTCCTCCACCTGGGAGTGAAGCGAGACCCACCGCGAGTGCGTCTCCAGGCTCCGGTAGAGCCTCAACCGCAGCTCTTCCTCATCCCATGGGGTCAAAATCACCTCAGCCCCCCGGCGAAGCGCGGTGAGTCGCAGGGTGCGGTCCTCCTGGGGCGCGAGGACCACCACAGCAGGTCGGGGCGCGGGCTGCGGTGGGGTGAGGGATTCCAGGAGCGCCTGGGCCTGGACCTCCTCGAGGCCGCTGGCGCAGAGCAGGACCCCGTCTACCTCCTGGGTCAGGCCCAGCGCCTCCGGCCCGGAGCGCGCCACGCGCAGGGCAAAGTCCTCGGGGCCGAGCGTGCGCACCAGTTGCGGCAGCAGCGCCTGCGAATCATCCACGACCAGGAGCGTGTAGGGCTGGGCCTTCACCGTGTCCCCGTAAAATGATGACTACGCGGTACTATAAGGGTTTCCCGCGAGAAGGGCCATGGGGTTTGCCACCGGGGGGACCGTCTGCTAGCGAGCGCCCGTTTCCTTCCTGACGGAACGGAGCCTCATGACGACCGCGGTAAAGCCCCCGAGCATCAGCCTCTTCTTCCCCGCCTGGAACGAGGAGGACTACGTCGAGCGCGCCGTGAGCCGCGCCCTGGAAGTCCTGCCGAAGCTCACCGACGACTTCGAAATCATCGTCGTCAACGACGCCTCCACGGACCGCACGCAGGAGGTCTGCGACGCGTTGGCGGCGAAGGTGCCTCAGCTTCGGGTCATCACGCACCCGGTGAACCTGAAGCTGGGCGGGGCGATGCGGACGGGGCTGGCGGCGAGCACGAAGGACCTGGTGCTGTACTCGGACATCGACCTGCCGTGGGACATGCGGGAGCTGGAGCGGGCGCTGCACCTGATGGAGTACCTGGAGGCGGACATGATCTGCGCCTTCCGGTTCGACCGCACGAGCGAGGGCGCCAAGCGCATCGTGTACTCGTTCGTCTACAACCTGCTCATCCGGGCGCTGTTCGACATCCAGATCAAGGACGTGAACTTCAGCTTCAAGCTGATGCACCGGCGGGTGCTGGAGTCGATGGAGCTCAAGAGCCAGGGCTCGTTCATCGACGCGGAGCTGGTGGTGAAGGCCATCCGCAAGGGCTTCCGGGTGTTCCAGATGGGCGTGGACTACTTCCCGCGCACGCGCGGCGTCTCCACGCTGGCGTCGCCGTCCGTCATCCTGAAGATGATGAAGGAGCTGGTGTCGCTGTACCCGGAGACGCGCTCGCCGCCGCAGCCGGGCAAGCCGGTGCGCCTGCCGCCGTCGGTGCAGCCGTTGCGCTCGGTGCAGGGCCACGCGGGGCGCGGGTAGGACGGCATGGCGTCGCGCACGCGGCTCATCGTCAACGCGGACGACCTGGGGCTGCATCCTTCATTGGACGCGGGCATCCTCAAGGCGCACCGCGAGGGCATCGTGACCAGCGCGACGCTGCTGGCCATGGGGCCTTCGGCGGCGGAGGCCGTGGGCCGGGCGCAGGCGCAGGGGCTGGCGGTGGGCGTGCACCTGGCGCTGTCCACGCGGCTGCCGTGCGCGGCTCCCGCGGACTCCGTGCGGACGGTGGCGCCTGACGGGCGGCTGCGCGGCGACTGGGCGGAGTTCGCGAAGGCGTGGCTGACGGGGCGCGTGCGTCAGGACGAGTTGGAGCGGGAGCTGTCCGCGCAGCTCTCCCGCGCACGGGAGCTGGGCGCGCAGGTGGATCATCTGGACGGGCACCAGCACCTGCACCTGTTGCCGGGCGTGCGGTCGGTGGTGGAGGGCATCGCCGCGCGCGAGGGCCTGCCCCTGCGGTGGCCGGATGCGCTGCCTCGCGCGTCGTGGCTGCGGGCGCCGGGTCCCGCGTTGAAGACGACGGCGCTGGCGGTGCTCGCGCGCACGGCGCCCCGGGCGCGTCCGGGCGTGCGGCGGGTGAGCGCGGGCGGAGTGTTCGAGGCGGGCCGGCTGGATGAGCCCGCGCTGCTGGCGGTGCTGGACGCGCTGCCGGCGGGCGACTTCGAGCTGGGGTGTCATCCCGGTGAGGGAAGGCCGCACGTACCGGAGGATCCGGCGTGGACCTATGGCTGGGAGGCGGAGCTGGCGGCGCTCACCAGCCCCCGGGTGAAGGCGAAGCTCGTGGAGCGGGGCATCGTGCTCGCGAACTACGGCGAGCTTCAGCGGGCCTCGGCGTCGTAGAGCAGGTGCGGCGTGGTGTAGCCCTCGCCCAGGCCCACGACTTCACGCACCTCGAAGCCCGAGTCCCGGAGCAACCGGACGCCATCCACCCGCGGCTTGAGGACCATGCCGCCGCTGGCCCTGGTGCGCCCCAGCAGCGACACCATCACCCACTCCTGCGCGAGCGCCTTCGCGTGCTTCCAGGAGCGGTCTCCCTCCACCTCCTTCAACAGGAAGCGGCCTCCGGGCTTGAGCAGGCCGCGCACGGACTGGAGGAAGCCGGGCCATCTCTCCTCGGGCAGCAGGTACAGCACGTCGCAGACCACCACCGCGTCGAGCGTGTTCGGCTGCGTCTTCGCGAGCGCCTCCACGGAGCCCACGTCGAGCGTCACGTTGGGCAGTCCCGACAGGGCCTGCTTCGCCCAGCGCACCTTGCGCTCATCCAGGTCCACGCCCAGCACGCGGCGCTCCGGCATCGCGAGCGCCATCACCGCGGACAGGAGGCCGTGCCCACAGCCGATGTCCGCCACCGTCCCGGAGGGCAGGCGCGACGCCACCGCGAGCAGTGGGGCCGAAGACGCCCGCGCGTGGACGTGGAAGCGCTCGCTCGCGGGCAGGTGCGCGTAGAGCTTCAGCGCCTGGGACATGAGGCCGCTCACGACACGTACTCCGCGGCTCCGTACGCCGCCGCCAGCGCCAGCATCACGCACGCGCTCGTGGCGAGCACGCCCCACCTCAAGCGCGGCCGTTCCCGCAGCAGCAGCGCCAGCGTGAGGAACAGCGGGAAGGCGGCCAGGAGGTAGCGCCCCATGCCCATGAAGTCCTTGCTGGACATGGCCGGCAATCCCACGATGGCCAGCGCATACACGCCATAGCCCCACCCCAGCCGCTTCGCCGTGGGCCACACCAGCGCGAGGGCCCCCAGCGTGACGGCTGCGTGCCCCACCAGCCGCAAGCCGTCCGACAGCGACATGTCCCGGCTGAAGCCCTGGAACCAGCGCAGCTTCGCCCACGTGCGCCAGCCCGGCTTCTGGTCCCACCCCGGCGAGGACTGCACCTTCACGAACGCGAACGGCTCGCCGAACGCCTTCCACTGGTAGAGCACGTACAGCACGAAGCCCGCCGCAGCGAACACCGGCAACAGGTCCACCCAGCTCCACTTCAGGCCGCGCTCGTGCTTCCACTCCAGCCGCCGCGCGAGCAGCCCCACCACCAGCGCGGGTGCCACCGGCCGCGCCGCCGTGGCCACCGCCGCGAGCAACACCGCCCACCCCAGCCGACCCTGCTCCAGCAGCAGGAACGCCCCGATGATGAGCAGGAGGAACAGCGCGTCCGAATACATGGCCCCGTAGAGGAAGAACGCGAACGGATAGAACGCGAGCAGCAGCCCCGCGCTCCTGGCCGCCTCCTCATCCGCCCGCGTGCGCGCCCACAGCGTGAAGACGTACAGCGCGCCCAGGCCGCACACCATGGTGACGAGCACGCCCGCGAGGAACGTGTCCACGTGCACCAGGCCCAGGCCCCGCAGCACCAGCGGGTACAGCGGGAAGAACGCCACCGCGCTCTGCTGGCCGGGCGTGTAGCTGTAGCCCTCCGTCGCGATGCGCGCGTACCAGCCAGCGTCGAAGTGCGTCCAGCCCAGGAGGAGGGGAGCGCCCGGCCACGTCAGCCGCGCGGGGCTGTAGCCCTGCGGGAACGCAATCGCGGACGCCGTGACCAGCGCGGTGCACACCGCCAGGGCGGCGAGCCCGGCGGTCAGGACAACACGAGGAGCGGAACGGACCATGTGGGGCATGCCCCTTGGTCCAGAACCGCCCCTCGCGTCAAGTCAGGCCCGGAAGCGAGGAGAAAACCGTTTGAGGTCCCCTCACCCCCTGGTGCGTCACGCGCTCAGGACTCGTAGAAGCCCTTGCCGGCGCGCACCTTCTCCACCAGGAGCGGCGCGGGCGTGAAGCGCTCGCCGTACTTGTCCTGGTAGTGCTCCAGCTTGCGCAGCAGGTTGGCCGGGCCCAGGGCGTCCGCGTAGCGGAACGGGCCGCCCAGGAACGGCGGGAAGCCCAGGCCGAAGATGGCGCCCACGTCGCCGTCGCGGGGGCTGCGCAGGATGCCCTCGCCCAGGCAGCGGATGGCCTCGTTCACCATCTGGAGCGCGGCGCGCTCGGCCATCTCCGCGGGGTCCAGGGACTTGCGGTCCTTGCCGTGCGGCAGGAGCAGGTAGACCTGCGGGTCCACCTCCTTCTTCTTCCCGCCCTCGTACAGGTAGAAGCCCTTGTTCGTCTTGCGGCCCAGGCGGCCGTCGGACACCACGCCCTCCAGCGCCTTGGGCGCCGCCATGCGCTTGCCGAACGCGGCCTCCATGATGGGCCCCACCTTCTGGGCCACGTCGATGCCCACCTCGTCCAAGAGCGTGATGGGCCCCACCGGGAAGCCGAAGTCCACGAGCGCCTTGTCCAACTGGACGATGTCCGCGCCCTCCGCCAGCAGGTACGCCGCCTCGTTCATGTACGGCGCGAGGATGCGCGACGTGTAGAAGCCCGGCCCGTCGTTGACGACGATGACCGTCTTGCCCTGCTTCTTGCCCACGTCCACGCAGGTCGCCGTCACCCACTCGGCCGTGCCCGGGTGCGTGATGATCTCCAGCAGCGGCATCTTGTGGACCGGGCTGAAGTAATGCATGCCAATCACCTGCGAGGGGCGCTTGCTGCCCTTCGCCAGCTCGCCAATGGGCAGGCTGGAGGTGTTGGACGCGAAGATGGTGTTCTCGCCGGTGACGGCCTCCACCTCCGCGATGACCTTGTGCTTGAGCTTCAGGTCCTCGAACACGGCTTCAATCACCAGGTCCACCGACTTGAAGCCGCTGTAGTCCGTGCCCGCGGTGATGTTGGAGAGCTTCGCGTTGGCCTCGCGCTGCGTGAGCGAGCGGCGCTTCACGCGCTCATCCAGCACCGTCTGCACCTGCTTGAGCGCGCGGCCCGCGCCCGCGTCGTCCTTGTCCTTCACGCGCACGGGCACGCCCTGGAGCACGCCGGCCACGTAGGCGATGCCGCCGCCCATGAGGCCGCCGCCCAGCACGCCCACCTTCTTCACCTCGCGCGGCTTCAGGTTGGGGTTGGCGGTGCCGTTCTCCTTCTTCAGCGCCGTGGTGGCGAAGAAGATTTCCACCAGGCGCCGGGACACGTCCGTGAACACCAGCTCACCGAAGGCCCTGGCCTCCGCCTCCAGGCCCGCCTTGCGGCCGGACTCCAGGCCCACGCGGATGACCTGCAGCGCCTTCTCCTGCGCGGGGTACTTGCCGCGCGTCTTCTTGAGGAGCTGCTTCTTCGCCTGGTCGAACATCACCTTGCGGCCGAGCGGGTTGTCCTCCAGCGCCGCCTCCTTCCAGAGGTCCTTGCTGATGAGCCCCTGGAAGATGCCGGCCAGGCCCTTCTTCTTGCCGCCCTGGGCCACGGCCTTGAAGCCCTGGTGCGCGCGCTCGACCTTGAGCGTGCCCGCGGCCAGCTCCGCCGCGCGCTTGAGGGCGATGTCCTTGAGCATGGGCACGGGCACCACTTCATCCACGATGCCCAGCTTCTTCGCCTTGGACGGCTTGACGTTCTTGCCGGTGAGGATGAGGTCCAGCGCGGCCTCGGCGCCAATCAGCGCGGGCAGCCGCTGCGTGCCGCCGGCCCCGGGGATGAGGCCGAGCTGCGTCTCCGGCAGGCCCACCACGGACTTGGGGCTGTCCGTGACGATGCGGTAGTGGCACGCGAGCACCCACTCCAGGCCGCCGCCCAGGCACGCGCCGTGGATGGCCGCGACCACGGGCTTGGAGAAGGACTCCAGCCGGTCGAACTGCTCGTGCGCGCCGCGGCTGATGGCCTCCACCTCCGCGGGCGTCTTGAGCGTCTGGAGGAAGTCGATGTTCGCGCCGGCGACGAAGTTGTCCTTCTTGCCAGAGATGAACACCACCGCCCGCACCTCCGGGTCCCGCTCCGCCTGCAGGAGCAGGTCCGAGAACGCGGCGCCCACTTCCGGGGACAGCGTGTTCACCGGCGCGCCCGGCTGGTCCACGGTGATGACCGCGACGCCGTTCGCGACGTCGTAGCTCAAGCCCTGCTTCGCTTCGACTGACTCTTGCTTGGTCGCCATCACGCACGCTCCAGGATGACCGCGGCGCCCAGTCCGCCCGCGGCGCAGACGGTGCACATCACCGTGTTCTTGTTCCGACGCTTCAGTTCATTCAGGGCCTGCGTGATGATGCGAGCCCCGGTGGCACCGAACGGGTGCCCGATGGAGATGGAGCCGCCCGTCACGTTCAGCCGCGAGCGATCCACCTCCCCCACCGGCGCGTTGAAGCCCGCCTTCCTGGCGAACTCCTTGGACGCGAGCGCCTGGAGGTTGCTCGCCACCTGCGCGGCGAAGGCCTCGTGCATCTCCACCAGGTCGATGTCGGAGAGCTTCATCCCCGCGCGCTTGAGCGCCACGGGCGCCGCGTACGCCGGGCCCTGGAGCAGCTGGTCGCCCGGGTCCGTGGCCGCGAACGCGTGCGAGCGCAGGAAGCCCAGCGGCTCGTAGCCCAGCGCCTTCGCCTTCTCCTCGCTCATGAGGAGCAGCGCCGCGGCGCCGTCCGTCAGCGGGGACGCGTTGCCGGCGGTGACGCTGCCATAGCGGCGGTCGAACACGGGCTTCAGCTTGGAGAGCGCCTCCAGGCTGGTGTCCTCGCGCACGATGTTGTCCTTGGTGGCGATCTGCTCGTACTTCGGCGGGACGACGACGTGCATCACCTCGTCGTTGAAGAGGCCTTCCTTCCACGCCCGGGCCGCGTTCTGGTGCGAGTTGAACGCGATGAGGTCCTGCTCCTCGCGGGAGATGCCGTTCTCCTTGGCCATCTTCTCCGCGCTCTCGCCCATCGTCTCGCCGGTGGAGTACTCGGCGATGGCGGGGGGCACGGGGATGAGGTCCTTGGCCTTGAGCTTCTGGAAGGGCTTGAGCTTGTCCGGCAGGCTCTTGCCCTTGGACGACGCGGCCAGCGCGTGCGCCAGCGGGCGGCTGGTGAAGATGGGCGCGTCGGAGAGGGACTCGGTGCCGCCGGCGATGACGACGTCCGCGTCGCCCAGCGCGATGGCGTTGGCGCCCGCCACCATGGACTGGATGGACGTGGCGCAGGCGCGCGCCACGGTGAAGGCGTCAATGCGCTTGGGCAGGCCCGCCGCCAGCACCACTTCGCGCGCGATGGACGGCGCGGTCAGCGTGGGGATGACCTGCCCGAAGACGACCTGGTTGATTTCGTTGGGGTCCAGGTCGCTGCGCTGGACCAGCTCCTGGACCACCATGCGGCCCAGGTCCAGCGCCGTCAGGTTCGCGAAGACGGTGCCCGCCTTCGCGAACGGCGTCCGCAGCCCCCGGACGATGGCCACCCGCCGGTGGCCGTTGCGCTTCTCGCTTGCCATGTGTGCCTCACCCTCTGTGAAACGAGTGAGGCGCTTCTAACGGCGGGCAATGCACCGCGTCAATGTCGGATTGATTCTTGAGTCAACTGGCCGTCAGCTGGACGGGCGGGCGTCTGTTCAGTCGAGCGTGCCCTGGCGCAGGGCGGCGCCGTGCTTGTGGACGGCGTCCACGAGGAACTTCGCGGCGTCCGGGTCGGTGGGCGGGAGGATGCCATGGCCCAGGTTGAAGATGTGCCCGGTGGGGCCGGCGCGGCGGAGGATGTCCTTCACGCGACCGTCCAGCTCCTCGCGGGGCAGGAAGAGGTGGAGCGGATCCAGGTTGCCCTGGGTGGCGACGTCGGGGCCGAGGATGCGGCGGCCCTCATCCACGGGGCAGCGCCAGTCCAGGCCGATGACGTCCGCGCCGGTGCGCTTCAAGAGCGGCAGGTGCGGGGTCATGTTCACGCCGAAGAGGATGACGGGGACGCCGGTGGCCTTGAGCTCCGTCACCATGCGGGTGAGGTACGGGAGGCTGAAGCGTTCGAAGTCCCAGGGGGACAGCTCGCCGCCCCAGGAGTCGAAGATTTGAACAATCTTCGCGCCGGCCTCCACCTGCATCTTGAGGTACGGGATGAGGGTGTCGGTGAGCTTCTGGAAGAGGCGGTGGGCCACCTCGGGCTGCTCGAAGAGCAGGCGCTTGATCTGGATGTAGCTCTTGGAGCCGCCGCCCTCGACCATGTACGCGGCGAGGGTGAAGGGCGCGCCCGCGAAGCCAATGACGGGCACGGAGTCGTGGAGGGCCTTGCGCGTGCGGCGGATGGCCTCGGCGACGAAGCCGGTGCCTTCGACGGGGTCGGGGACGCCGAGCTTGTCGATGTCCGCGGGCGTGCGCAGCGGGTTGGGGAAGTGGGGGCCCTTGTCGCCCAGCTCCAGGTGGATGCCCATGGCCTCCACGGGGATGAGGATGTCGGAGAAGATGATGGCCGCGTCCACGCCCAGGCGGGTGATGGGCTGGACGGTGACTTCCGCGGCCAGGTCCGGGTTCTTGCAGAGGTCCAGGAACGCGATGTTGCCGCGGATGGCTCGGTACTCGGGCAGGTAGCGGCCCGCCTGACGCATCAGCCACACAGGGGTGGTGTCGGTGGGCTGGCGGCGCGCCGCGCGCAGGAGTCGGTCGTTCACGTCGTCACCTTTGTGGGGCGAGAGGGAGGCAGGGGCTTCACGGCCTGGGGTGTACCCTATCTCCATGACCCGGTTGAACCGCTACGTTCCGAGCCTGCTCGCGCTCGCATGCATGGCCTGCGCGGCGGGGCGGACGGCCGCTCCCGCCCGGCCACAGTGGCCGCTGCCTCAGGAGTTGGTCCGCTGGGAACCGGTTCCCGGCGTCAGCGTCATGGCACCGAGCCCCCCACCGGGAAGCTCCAAATCAACGACCGAGACCACCCGCGTCAACTGTGGGCCTTTGCGGGTCCATGACCCGACCCAGTGGCCCATGAGCCACCTCCGGTTCAACTGCTCGTGGGAGGAAATGAATTTCTCCAGACAGTTCCAACTGTATTGGTACCCAGGCGCCTTCGAGGCTGGGAAGTCGCCGGAAGAAAACCTCAGGCGACTCGAACAGGCTTACGTCCAGCCCTTCGAACGCGACGAATACAGGCGGTTGCCCTCCCCCTGGATGGGCTGGGAATGGCGCGGCGTGGGTGAGGGAGAACTGATCCGTGACCGTTGGATCGTCGTTGGAACCGGGCTCCTGTTCCTGCAAGCGATCTCCGCCGAAGAAGATCCGCACCCCGAGGCCGAAGCCTTCCTCGATGCGTTGCGGGTCACTGACGTGAAGTAACGATTCAGCCGCCGTCCCGGCCGCCGCCGTGGTCATCGCTGCCGCCGTCGTCGTCCCCTCCGCCCTTGTCGTCCGCAGGCAGCGTGATGGCCTGCACGCGCTCCTCGCCTTCACGGACGCAGACCTGCGTCTCCACGTCCTCCAGGTCGTCGGCCTTGACCTCCAGCGAGTAGCAGCCCGCGGGCAGCGGCCCCAGGCGCACCTCGCCGCGGCTCGTGTCCACCTTGGCGCGGTCTTCTCCCGTGCCTCGCAGCTCCACCTCGACGTCGGGCGGAATGGCGCCCTTCTCGTCCCGCACTCGCACGGTGAGGAAGGCCCCGGGCCTGGCCTGGATGTCACCCACGTCGGTGACCCTCGCGCCCCGCGCCACCACGGTCGTCCTCGCCGCCTGCGTGCGGGAGGCGACGACGTACAGTTCCAGCGACCTCGCCGGCACGCCGTCCAGTTCGAAGCGGCCGTCCGCGCCCACCGTCGCGCGCAGCTCCGAGTCGCCCATCACGTTGACGCGCGCCACGCCGGCCTCCGCGCCCAGCACGCGGCCCCGCACGGTGCCCGTGCGCAGGTCCCCGTTGTCGAAACCGCCACAGCCCACGAGCGCCAACACCAGCGCTCCCAGGGCCCTGCCACAATTCCTGGCTCGCATCAGAAGCGGTACCCTCCGGCCAGCATCAGGCCTCCAAAGCCCACCGTGCGCGTCTGTCCGTCCACCGGGACGTAGGCCCATAACGCCTGCGCGAGCGCCTCCACCATCCACACAGGGCTGAAGCGGAACGACAGCGCGGCCATCCATCCCGGCCAGACAGTGACGTACTGCTCGTTCCGGTCCAACAGCTCCAACTGGAAGGAGCGTTGCAGCCACAATCCGGCCACTCGCGGACCGGTGGACAGGCCCAGCCGGCCCCACTTCCACGTGGGTCCCACTGTCACGCCCACGAGCAGCGTGCGGTGCCGCACCGGGACGTCGCCGCCCGGATCCAATCGCAGTGACTGGCTCCCCTGCCCCGCCGCCACGTCCACCCAGAGGTCCAGCTTCCCGTCCAGGAGCACGCCCTCCCATCCCAGCCCTACTCCCGCCTGCGCCGACGCGGGCAGCACCTGCTCGCGGCTCTTCCCGTCCAGGAAGCCGAGCACCCCCCCGCCCAGCGTCACCGTGCGCCTGGGCCCGTCCGCCATGGGACGCAGCAAGGCCTCCAGCTCGCGCCGCTCGCCGGAGCGCAGCGCCACGGTGTCCTCCCACAACACCTGGCCTCCCTTGCGCAGCTCCAGCTTGCGCCGGCCCTCTGGCACCACCACGCCGCCGGGCAGCTCACCGGCCTCCTGTCCGTCCACCTTGAGGGTGAAGCCCTCCAGCCTGGCGCTGTAGGAGAAGACCTCTGGCTGCCCCGGCCGCTGCAACGAGCCGGAGAGCAGCACCGGATCCGCGCCCACTTCCAGAATCTGCGCGCTGGGGCGCTGGCGCCCTTCCGTATAGGCCCAGGTGTTACGGCGGGCCCAGTCATGGGCCTCGGTGGCGCTCACGGCGCCATCGCGGTTGCGGTCGCCGCGTCCGTCGAGCGCCTCGATGAGGAAGTGCGTGTAGATGTCGTTGGTCAGCGCGTCGTCCTCGCGCGCGGCCTCTCCCCAATCGCTGGCGGACAGCACCAGCGAGGCGCGGCTCGCCGCCTCCAACGGCTGAGGCAGGAAGGACGCCTTGGTGTGCGCGAGCTCGTCGCGGACCTCCGGGGGCAGCAGCGACTTGCCCGTGCCGCTGTGACAGGTGGCCAGGATCAGCACGCGCCGCCGCGAGCCCAGTCGCTCCAGCGACTGCTCCAGCGTGGCCATGTCCAGCCCCGTGCCGGCCACGTCCCGGTAGCGCGTGTCGGACGTCACCAGGTAGCGCTGGAGCTCGCCTCTCGCGTCGCGCGCCAGCGAGCCGTGCCCGGACACATACACGACCACCGTGTCCTGGGGACGCCACGGCCGCGCGCCCAGCGCCTGGAGCGCGGCGAGCACCGCGGTGCGCGTCGTCTGCTCGGACCGGGTGAGCACCGTCACGGAGCGGAAGCCCCCGCGCGCTGGATCCGCCAGCACGCGGCCCAGGTCCTCCGCGTCCTTCGCCGCGTAGCGCAGCCCGTTCCAGGCGGGGTCCGTGTACGCGGAGATGCCGACGAGCAGCGCGTGCCGCTCGCCCTCCTGCGCGGAGGCGAGCACGCCGTCGTCCAGGCGCACCCGCACCGCGCGGCCCTTCTCCCGTGGCTCCACGGAGCGGCACGCGCCGAGCGCCACCAGCGCCAGCACCATGGGGATGAACAGCAGGCGGGACACGCGCGGCTCCTCAGGGAGCAGCATGCCCTGACTCCACCCTCAAGCGAAGGCGGGCCTGGGCCGCTTCCGGAGGCACCCGCCCGCTGACGCGCGCCGCCTCCAGCGCCGCGGCGCCCTGGTCGTCATGCGGCCAGGCGACCAGCACCAGCGTCACCGCTCCGTGCTCGTCCTCCAGGGACACACCCGCCAGCTCCTCGCCGTCGCGCAGGTCGTGCGTGCCCGGCGTCAATACATGGCGGCCCAAAACCTGCGGCGGCACGCCCGGGGCTTCGCGCACCAACAGTGCGTCCGCGGACTCACTGGCGTGGTAGCGCAGGAGCACCACGGCCTCGGGCGGCAGCACCGCGTCCTCCGCGACCGCGCGCACCTCACCGTCGGGCAACTGCGCCGCGGCCGTGAGCTCCAGCGCCAGCGGCGCGGTGCCCTTGATGCGCTGAGAAGGTGGCTCCACGCTGCCCGGTCCTCCGGGCCCCGGGCGCACCACGAGGGCCAGGATGACGGCGGCGGCCGCCGCCCCCAGTCCTCCGGTCAGCCATGCGCGTCGCGGCGAGCCCATCTTCCGGCGCACGCGCGCCCAACCGACCGCGTCCTCCCGGATGGGGCGGCCCGAGGCTTCGACGAGCGCCTCATCCGTCATCGCGTCCAGCCCCGGGAACGCATCGGGCTCCGCGTCCTCGCGGGCGAGGAACGCCTCGCACGTCTCGCAGGGATGCGCGAGGTGCTCGGCGAAGTAGCGCACCGCTTCGGGCTCCCGCCGTTCGAGCTGCTTCGCGGACTCCACGTCCAGGTGTCTGTCGCTCGCGCCCATGATTCAGCCCACCTCCGCGGCCAGCAGCCGCGCCAGCAGCTCGCGCTTCACGCGGGCCCGGAAGCGCTCCAGCCGCATCGTCACCGCGCTCTTGCCCAGCCCTAGCTTGTCGGCGATCTCCCGCGCGCTCAGCTCGCCCTCCAGATAGAAGAGTCGGGCGGTCTCCTTCTCCGGGCCCTCGGGCAGCCCTTCGATGAGCTCGCGCACCACGGCCACGCGGCGCTCCAGCGTCAACGACGGCGGCAGCGCGGGCGCGGCGGTGTCCACCTCCCGCGCCAGGTCCTCCGCCACGCGGGCCCGGGCCTTCGCGCCTCGACTGAGCGCGTAGGCGTGATGCCTCGCGATGGTCAGCAGCCAGCCGCTGAACGCGCGCGGATGCTGGAGCCGGGGCAGCTCGCGGAAGGCGCGCACGAACGTCTCCTGCACGGCGTCCTCCACCTCCGCCGCCCCCAGGACACCCGATCCCTGGGCCACGCGGCGCACGGCCCCATGGAAGCGCTGGTAGAGCTGACCGCACGCGGCCTGCTCTCCCCGCGCCGCCCGGCGGATGCAGTCCGCCAGCTCCAGCTCCGTCATGGTGCCCTCCCCGTCCCCACGCGCTCCGCGCACGCGCGCGACGGCCGCGTGTGGGGGCAGCTCGCCCAGGGCGATGCCGGTCCAGGTGAGCGAATGCAAGCCATGACCCCTGTTCAGTACTCCGTGCGAGGGGAAGGAGTCACGGGGGGCTTTTCCGGCCACGCCCGTCCGGTCGAAGCCCCCGGGAAAAATCACGCTGGAAAATCGGCCCGTGGCCGTTTTGGGCGGCCGGACTCCTTTCCTTCAGCGGAAGGGCTGACGGGCGGGCATCGCACGGCCGGTGCGAGCCCAAGGGCCCGGCGTCCCCACCGGAACCAGGAGACACTCGTCATGCGTCGTTTCATCGGTCTGTTCGCGTCCCTCATGTGGCTGTCCGCGTGCGGCAACAGCACGTCCTCGGTGGGGTTGAGCACGCGGATGGGGAGCGCGGTCACGGGCTCGGCCCTGACGCGCACGGCCAGCCAGCGGCTGGGGCTCTCCAATGGCATCACCGTGGAGCGCGTGCGGCTGTCGGTCCGCGAGCTGGAGCTCAAGCGCGAGGGTCATCATGACGACCGCTCCGACGACGACTCCGACGCTGGGACGGACGCCGGAACCAGCGAGGACAAGGGCGAGCACAAGCAGCGCACGGGGTCGTTCCTCATCGACCTGTCCGGCACGGCGCTGGACGGCCAGGTGGTGCGCCTGCAGGACATCGCCGTGGATGTCGGGACCTACGACGAGATTGAATTCGACATCGGCAAGGTCGACCCCGCGAACGCCACGGGCGGTTTGAAGGAGCTGGCGGACCAGGGCGCGTCGCTGATCATCGACGGCCACATCGACGGCGAGCCCTTCCAGTTCGTCTCCAGCCTGCGCGTGGAGCAGGAGCGCAAGGTGAGCTTCGAGATCGTCGAGGGCGACGACCAGAACGTGACCTTCAACATCGACCCGAGCGGATGGTTCACCGACAAGGACGGCAAGCGGCTCGACCCGCGCGAGTCCAGCGCTCGGTCGCAACTGGAGAACAACATCCAGAAGTCCGTCGACGCCTTCGACGACCACGACCGCAACGGTGGCGAGGACTCCGACGACCACGACCGCAACGGCGGCAAGGACTGAGCACGTCCCCGCCGTCCCACCGCTCCGTCACCCGAGCGTTCGCGCCAGGTACGGAGCGGTGCGGCTCTCCTTCACCTTCGCCACCTGCTCAGGCGTGCCCTGCGCCACCACGCGGCCGCCGGCGTTGCCCGCCCCGGGCCCCACGTCGATGACGTGGTCGCTGGCGGCGATGACGCGCAGGTCGTGCTCCACGACGATGACCGTGTTGCCCGCATCCACCAGTCCGTCCAGCTGCGCCATCAGCTTGTCCACGTCCGCGGGGTGCAGGCCGGTGGTGGGCTCGTCCAGCACGTAGAGCGTGTCGCCGTGCTGCGTGCGCTGCAGCTCGGTGGCCAGCTTGATGCGCTGGGCCTCACCGCCGGACAGCTCCGTCGCGGGCTGCCCCAGCCGCAGGTAGCCCAGGCCCACGTCGCGCAGCACCCTGAGCGCGCGCTGGAGCGGCGGCTCGTCCTGGAAGAAGTCGAAGGCGCCGTCCACCGTCATCCCGAGCACGTCCGCGATGTTCTTCTCGCGGTAGCGCACCTCCAGCGTCTTCGCGTTGTAGCGGGTGCCGTGGCACGTGGGGCACGGCGCGTACACGCTGGGCAGGAAGAGCAGCTCCACGCTGACGAAGCCCTCGCCCTCGCACGTGTCGCAGCGGCCTCCCGCCGTGTTGAAGGAGAAGCGCCCCGCGCCGTACTTGCGCGACTTCGAAAGCGGCGTCGCCGCGAACAGCTTGCGCACGTGGTCGAACAGGCCCGTGTACGTGGCCAGGTTGGAGCGCGGCGTGCGGCCGATGGGCTTCTGATCCACCGTCACCAGGCGGCGGATGGCCTCCATTCCCTCATTTATATGGCCCTCACTCGCCATCACCGGCTCGCGGTCCAGCGGCTCGCCCTCCTCTTCTTCCGGCGCCAGCGACTGGCCCAGCCGCGCCGCCACCAGCTCCACCAGCGCCTGGCTCACGAGGCTGGACTTGCCGGAGCCGGACACGCCCGTCACCGTGGTGAAGACACCCAGCGGGAAGTCCACGTCCAGGCCGCGCAGGTTGTTGCGCTTCACGCCCTCCAGGCGCAGCCGCCCGGTGGGCTTGCGGGGCGTGCGGCGGCGCACGGCCTCCTCCTCGAAGAGGTAGCGCCGCGTGCGGGACGCCTCCACCTTCGCCAGCCCTTCGGGCACCCCGCTGTAGAGCACGCGTCCGCCGTGCTCACCGGCGGCCGGGCCCACGTCGACGATCCAATCCGCGTGACGGATGACGTCCACCTCGTGCTCCACCACGAACAGCGAGTTGCCCGCCTCCTTCAGCCGGTCCAGCGCGGTGAGCAGCGACTCCGTGTCCGCGGGGTGCAGGCCGGCGGACGGCTCATCCATCACGTACACGACGCCGAAGAGGTTGGACCGCACCTGCGTGGCCAGCCGCAGCCGCTGCAACTCACCCGGTGACAGCGTGGGCGTGCTGCGCTCCAGCGACAGGTAGCCCAGACCCAGGTCCGTCAGCACCTGGATGCGCGCGAGCAGGTCCCGGGTGATGCGCTGGGCGACGATGAGCTTCTCCGGGTGTTCGCGGGCCATGCCTTCCGCGTCCTTCCCCTTCCCTTCCGCCGTGGGCCGGATGAGCGCCGCGACCTGCTCCAGCGGCAGGCGGGACAGGTCCCCGATGTCGAGGCCCGCGAACTTCACGGACAGCGACTCGCGCTTCAGGCGCTTGCCCTCGCACAGCGAGCAGTCGCTGGCGACCATGTAGCGGGCGACGCGCTTCTTCATCATCGCGCTCTGGGTCGTCGCGAAGGTGGTCATCACGTAGCGCTTCGCTCCCGTGAAGGTGCCCATGTAGCTGGGCGGCTCCTTGCGGGCGATGGCGCGCTTCACCTCCGCGGACGTGAAGCCCGCGTAGACGGGGACGGTGGGCTGCTCGTCGGTGAAGAGGATCCACTGGCGGTCCTTCTTCGGCAGGTCGCGCCAGGGCTTGTCGATGTCGTACCCGAGCGTCACCAGGATGTCGCGCAGGTTCTGGCCGTGCCACGCGGGCGGCCACGCGGCGACGGCGCGCTCGCGGATGCTCAGGGAGTCATCCGGCACCATGGAGCGCTCGGTCACCTCGAACACGCGGCCGATGCCGTGGCACTTCGGGCACGCGCCCGCGGGCGTATTCGGTGAGAAGGCGTCCGAGTCCAGCCGCTCCACCTTCGGCGGGTAGGTGCCCGCGCGCGAGTAGAGCATGCGCAGGGAGTTCGACAGCGTCGTCACGCTGCCCACCGACGAGCGCGACGTCGGCGCGCCCCGGTGCTGCTGGAGCGCCACCGCTGGGGGCAGCCCTTCGATGGCGTCCACCTCCGGCACGCCCACCTGATCAATCAGCCGCCGGGCATACGGGGCCACGGATTCGAAGTAGCGCCGCTGCGCCTCCGCGTAGAGCGTCCCGAAGGCGAGCGACGACTTGCCGGAGCCCGACACGCCGGTGAAGACCACCAGCGCGTCGCGCGGGACGTCCACGTCCACGTGCTTCAGGTTGTGCTCACGTGCGCCCCGGACGCGGACGAAGCCGGAGGGGTCGGGAGTCTTGCGGGAGCGGGGGGCTTTCGAAGGAGGTGCCATGCGAGGGCGCAACCTGCCCACCCTCGCGGGCGGGGTCATCCACGAAGCACGCCTCCCCGTCGGAATCCCGATGTGCCCCGGCCCTCCACCGTCGGGAGGAGGACACGAGGCCCGGCAGCTCAGCCGCCGCCCGGCGTCGCCGGCCGCTCCAGTCCGAGCGCCGCCGGCAGCACGTACCGCCCGAAGTGCATCAGGGGGAGCCTCAAGCCCGCATCATTATAATGGCTGGCGGTGAAGGCCGCGGTGACGCCCAGCGAAGGTGCGACGAAGACGTACTGTCCCCCGTTGCCGAGCGAGAAGAACACCTCTAAGGGCGTGCCGTTGCTGACGAAGCGGGGGCTCCACCACAAGAGCCGTGCCAGCGCGACCTAACGGTTCTTCGCCGCCTGCTCGCGGATGCGCGCTTCCTGCTCGCGCAGCTCGGGCGTGAACTCGGCGCCGAAGTCGTCGTCTTCGTAGACCTGGCGCAGCTCCAGCTCCACGTTGCCGCCCCCGTCGAAGGAGGGCCAACGCTTGAGCCACTCCAGCGCCTCCTCGCGCGACTTCACCTGGATGAGGGAGAAGCCCGCGATGAGCTCCTTCGTCTCCGTGAAGGGCCCGTCGATGATGGTGGGCTTGCCGTTCGTGAACTTCACGCGCGCGCCCTTGCTGCTGGGGTGGAGGCCCTCCCCCTGGAGCATCACGCCCGCCTTCACCATCTCCTCGTTGTACGCGCCCATCGCGGCGAGCAGCTTCTCGTCCGGGAGGACGCCGGCCTCGGTGTCCTTGTCCGCCCTGCGGATGATCATGAAGCGCACGGTCGTATCTCCTGCCGCGCGCCCTGGGGCCGCGGGGTGTGTTCGTCGTCCTGCTTTCAGGGAGGCAACGAATGGGGCTGGGGGAAATCGACACGGCCATTTTATTTTCCCGCCGCGTCCTCCAAGCGCTCGCAATCACGGGGCTTTCCCTTTCCCGGCCGCGGGTGTGACAGTGCGGCCCATGCGCGCGGGTGTGACCTCCAACGAGGCGAGGATGCCGTTTCCGGCCAGCGGCCTCCTGCACCCCGGGATGCTCCTGGCCGTGGTCCTGCTCGTGCTGAACGACCACGTGTTCAAGGCGCGCTGGCCATCGTGGTGGACGGGGAAGCTCTCCGACGTCGCGGGGCTCGCGATGTTCCCGGTGCTCCTCCAGGCGTTGTGGGAAAAGGCCTTCCAGCGGCGCCAGCGGGACTTCCGGCCTTCGTTCGCGGTGCTCGTGGGGGCGGTCGTGCTGACGGGCCTGTGCTTCGCCGCGACGAAGATTTCACACGACGCCGGGAATGCGTGGCGCTGGGCGCTGGGCGGACTGCAGTGGCCCTTCTTCGCGCTGCGGGCCCTGCTCTCCGGCGCGCGCATTCCCGCGGTGCGGCCCACGGTGCACACGGTGGACATCACGGATCTGCTCACGCTGCCTTCGCTGTGCCTTGCCCTGTGGATGGGGCGGCGGCGTGCTCGCGCGGCACTCGAGCAGGGCGCGCGTATTCCCGCGCATGAGGACGCTTCGCGCCCTCTTTGATTGCTGCGGGTTGTGCGGGGAGTGCTTCACGTCGCTTCGCGGGACGTGTCAGACCCCCATTTACAGTCGGCCCCGTCTCGCATTGAACCGACAGGGGTCATCATGTCCGCGCGTTCGTCTCAATCCCATACATCCACGCCTTCGAGCATCCTGGAGCAGGTGCGGCAGTGCGCCGCGTCCGTCACCCGCTATCCGCTGGACATCCTGACGGAGCACGCGCAGTTGGAGGATGAGCTGGGCATCGACTCCGTGAAGCTCGCGGAGATCGCCGCGGTCATCGCCCGCGAATTCCAACTGCCGCCGGACCGGATGCCGCGCAACGGGAAGGCGCGCACGCTCGGCGCCATCGCGGGGGCGGTCGCGGAGGCACTGCACGCGGAGCCCGCGCCGGCGCTCCCCGTCGCTCCCGCGCCTGCTGTCACGGAAGTGAAGGTGGGCACCGGTGCTCCGGTCACGCAGGACCTGCTGCCGCGTGTGCGCGCCGTGTTCGCACGCGTGACGCGCTACCCGGAGGAGCTGCTCACGCCGCACGCGGACCTGGAGGACGAGTTGGGCATCGACTCCGTGAAGCAGGCGGAGGTGATGGCCGTGCTCACGAAGGAGCTGGGGCTGGGCGAAGCGCCGAAGCCTTCGCAGCGTCTGCGCACGATGGCCGCCATCGCTGACGCGGCCCGCGCGCTGCTGCCAGCTTCGCCGCCTGCCCCTGAAGTGAGGGCTCGTGCGCCCATCCACGTGGCGCCCGCACCGGTCGCGTCACGCACGGAGCTGCCGTTCGCGGGCAAGGTCGCGCTCATCACGGGTTCGGGCAAGGGCATCGGCCGCGTCATCGCGGCGCGACTGGCGCGCGCGGGGGCGACGGTGGTGGTCAACTCGTTCCACTCGCGCGAGGACGGTGAGAAGACGGCGCGGGACATCGTGGACGCGGGTGGCAAGGCGGTCCACCTGTGGGGCTCCGTCGCGCAGGAAGAGCACCTGGAGCGGATGTTCGCGGCGATCCGCGAGCAGTTGGGCGGGCTGGACCTGCTCGTGTGCAACGCGTCCAACGGGCTCATCGGTCCGTTCGACCGCATCGCCCCCCGCGACTGGGACAAGGCGTTCCGCACCTGCATCACCGGCACCTACGAGTGCGCGATGCGCGCGCGTCCGCTGATGGCCGCGCGCGGGGGCGGGAGCATCGTCACCATGTCCACGTCCATGTCCCAGCGGTACATGCACGACCTGGGCTGCCAGGGCGTGGTGAAGGCGGGCGTGGAGTCCCTCACGCGCTACCTGGCCGCGGAGCTGGCGCCGGAGGGCATCCGCACCAACTGCGTGTCCGCGGGGCCCGTGCACGGGGAGCTGCTGGGGATGTTCCCGGATGCCGCGGGGCGCGTCGCGCGCTGGGAGTCCGCGACGCCCGGCGGGCGGCTGTGCACCGCGGACGACGTGGCGGACGTGACCGAGCTGTTGCTGGGGCCCAAGACCCGGCGCGTGAATGGCGCCATCTGGGTGGTGGACGCCGGCCTCTCCGGGACCGTGGACGGCCTGCTGCCGGCCGCTCGCGCGTCCTGAACCCCTCGCCTCCAGGAGCCACCACCATGGACTTCTTCGCCGTCCCGTACGACATCCACTTCGACGACACGATGGCCTACGGGAGCCATCACTTCCTCACCAACTTCAAGTTCCAGTGCGCGGGCCGCGAGCACCTGCTCTTCAGTCCGCACGCCTTCGAGGCGCCCGACTTCCGGCGCGACTTCGACCAGGTGCTGCTGCTCACCTACGAGGGCTATTCGCGCAACCTCGCTCCGGCCGCGCTGGGAGACCGGCTGGTGGTGCTGACGTCACTGGAGGCGCGGGGCGAGGTGTCCTTGCGCTTCTGCTTCCGCACGTTGAAGAGCGACGGCACGCCGGTGGCGTGCGGCTATCAGACCGTGCTCTGCGCGGATCGCGAGGGAGCGCTGCGCGCCTTCCCGGAGTCCTTCCAGCGCAGCTTCGAATCGCTGGCGGCGATCCACGAGCCCGTGGGCCCGAAGAGTTTCCGGGACCTCGCGTTGCAGGGAGGCGCGGGCGTCCAGGTGCTGTTCCCGGAGACTGTGCGAGAGCTGGCGCGGACCCTGCTGGCGGACACCGCGCCACGCGGAGTCTCGCGCACCGTGCACCTGCCGGATCCGGTGCCCGTCGAGCCCGTGAAGGCAGCACCCGTCTCCGCGCCTGAGCTCAAGCTGCCCGCGGGCGCCACGGCGTTCCTGTTCGCCGGGCAGGGAACGTTCGAGCCTGCCCTCTTCCTCCAGCTGAAGGCGCTTCAGCCGGAGCTGCGTGGGGAGCTGGCAGCGGTCGCGGATGCCTGCCGTGCACAGGGCCTCAACGTGGATCCGCTGCTCGCGGCGGAGAGTGTCGCTCAGGTGCGCCAGGCGATGGACGCGGCGCCGCTGTTGGATCAGCTCGGCATCTTCCTCTCAGGGGTGTTGGGTGCGCGGTGGGTGGAGCGCCAGGGCACCCGGCCGGACGTGTTCGTGGGCCACAGCTTCGGGGAGATCGCGGCGATGACCGCGGCCGGAGCCATGGACCTGCGCGCGGGCGCGGAGGTGGTGTGCCGCCGCATCCGGGCGCTCCAGACGGTGCCGGAGGAGCTGGGCACGCTCGCGGCGGTCGCCCTGTCGGATCCGGAGACCGTCCGGGCCGTGGCGGACAGTGGGGCCCGGAACCTGGAGGTCGCGGGCCGCAACCACTCGAGGCAGACCGTGGTCGCGGGGCCGCGTGAGGAACTGGAGCGGCTGCGCGCGTTCCTGGAACGGCAGGGCAAGGGCTTCACCTTCATCTCCAGCCGCTACCCCTTCCATCACCCGAGCCTGACGCCCGCGGTCGCCGTGTTCCGCGAGAGCCTCGCGGACCTGAAGGTGCATCCAGCCCGGGGGCCCATCTATTCGCCCATCGAGCGGCGGGTGTACGGCGGGGGCCGGACGGAGCTGGCAGGGGCGCTCGCGTCCCACCTGGTGCGTCCCTTCGACTTCCCGGGCGCGGTGGAGACGCTGGTGGGCGCGGGCTGCACCCGGTTCGTGGATTGCGGCACCGGCGGGCGGCTGACACGCATCGTCCAGCGGATCCTCCCTGCGGAGACCTCCGTCGCACTGACGTCCGTGGACCGGGCATTGCCGTCGAAGAGCCCTGTTGCGCAGGACGCAGCGTCACGGGTCCCGGACATCGCGGTGGTGTCCCTGGGGTGCATGCTCCCGGGTGGCGCGAAGGATCCGGAGACGTACTGGCGGAACATCCAGCGGGGCGTCAGCGGCATCGTCGACACGGGTCTGAGCCATCCGGAGCAGGTCGTGGACTTCGTGGGCCCGGCGGTGACTCCGGACCGCACGTACACATTGCTCACCGGGCGGGTCCTGGACAGTGACCTCGTGCCGCCGCCGGGCATCGATCCGGTTCGCTTCCGGCGATATGGCCGCGAGCAGCAGTTGCTGGCGATCGCGCTCTCCCAGGCGATGGAATCCCTGCGGTCCACCGCACCGCATGCACCGGGACGCATCCAGTGTCTGCTCGGATCCACAGCGGACGGGTCGCCCGAGTACGACGACGCGCTGTGCCTGGAAGCCGGTGAAGCGCTCCTGCATGCGAGGGGAGACACAGCGCGGGAGTTCTCCGCGCTGATGCGCGAGGCCCTGGGCGTCAGGGCCACGTCCTCCGACCTGGCGCCGCACCCCACGCTCCAGGCGGTGGTGACGGACGTGGTGGGCCCGGCGGTGTCCACGGTGTTGCTGGACGCGGCGTGTGCATCGTCGCTCTACGCCATCGCGCTGGGAATGAGGGCGCTGGAGCGCGGTGACGCCGACCTGGTGCTCGCGGGAGGAGTGTTCTCGCCGGGGCCGGGAAACAGCTGCCTGTTCTCCCAGTTCAAGGGGCTCTCCGCCACGGGCAGCCGGCCGTTCGACGAGCGCGCGGATGGCGTCATCTTCGGCGAGGGCGCCGGCATCGTCGGCCTGATGCGCCTGGAGGACGCCGTCTCCGCGGGGCTGAAGGTGCACGCGGTCATCCGCGGCGCGGGACTCTCCAGCGACGGACGCAGCAGCTCCGCCAACGTGCCGCGAGCGGACGGACAGGTGGCCGCGATGGAGGCGTGCTACGCGGCGTCGGGGGTTGATCCCGCGTCCATCCAGTACATCGAAGCGCACGGGACGGCGACCCCGGCCGGCGACGCCACCGAACTGCAGTCGATTGGCCGCGTCTTCGGAGGCAAGCGGAAGGGGCTTCAGCTCGCCAGCGTGAAGGCGCTGATCGGCCATGTCGGCTGGGCCGCGGGAGCCGCTTCGGTCATCAAGGTGTGCAAGGCGCTGGAGCATCGGAGCTTCCCGCCGCAGTCCCACTTCGACCGTCCGGGTGCGGGGTTGCGAGCGCTCGGGCCTGACTTCGAGGTGAGCACGCGGGAGCAGCCGTGGCCGGAGAACGGAAGCCAGCCGCGCAGGGCAGCCACGAACGGCTTCGGCTTCGGCGGCACGAACGCGCACCTGGTGCTGGAGGAGTACCGCGGGGGCTCGCTCACGCCGCGCACCAGGGCCGTGCCTTCGACCGAGGGAGAGCTGGTGGTGGTGGCCGCGGAGGGAACGTTCCCGGAGGCGCGTTTCGACGCCAGGGGAATGCGGCTGCCCGCGTCCGTGCGGTTGTTGCCAGACATCACCGAGGACATGGACCTCACGCAGCACCTGGGTCTCATCGTCGCGAGCGACCTCGTGAAGAAGCTCGGGGCCTTTGACTCACTGCGGACGGGGACGGCCATCGTCCTGGGACTGGAGGGAAAGACGCGCAGGGGGGTGGAGGCCACGCAGCGCGTGCTGGCGGACTCGACGCGGCGCAGGCTGCGCGAGCACATCCAGCGCACGCCGGACTCCGCGCGGCTCCTGCCGTTGGTGGATCGCCTCCATGCCGCGGTGGGCGCGCTGCGGCCCACGGGGCCGTACACGCTCCAGGGAATGATGCCCAACGTCACGCCGGGGCGGGTGGCGGGGGTGCTCGACACCAAGGGTCCGAACTTCGTGGTGGACGCGGGGGCCGGCACGCTGGCCGCGTCACTGCGGGCTTCGACCGCCCTGCTGGAGAGCGGCTTCGAGCTGGTGCTCGTGGGCAGTGCTCACGTGCGTCGCCCCGGGGACGGCTCCACCGAGTCCATGCCTGAAGAGGGCATGACGATGCTGGCGGTGACCACGGCCGCGAAGGCGGAAGCGCACGGTTTGAAGCCGCTGTGCCGCCTGCGGATGACCGAAGAGACGGGCTCCGGGACCGGCATCACGTTACCGCCGCACTCGGCCAAGGAGGCCCAGGAGGTGCTCCGCGCGGTGCAGTCCGCAGCCGAGGGGCAGGCCTCCACCCTGCGCCTCCACCCGGATGCCGCGACCGGCGCACGGCTGGTGATTCAGCTGCGGCCTGGGCGCATTGACCAGCCCGAAGCCCCGAGAGAACGGTCGATGGTGGCAGGGTCGCCGTCCTCCGCTCGCCGCGACCTGGGGCCATCCGCCAGGTCAACGGACGTGACGTCTGTCCCCAGTGCCGAGAACCGAGAACCCCATGTCGCCCTCCCGCCAGCGGCAGGCGGCGAAAACCTGTCCGACAGTCGGACAGGTTTGAACAACCCCGGGCCAGCGGGGCTCCCGCTCCAGCCGAACCAGGGGAACTTGTCCGACAGTCGGACAGGTTTTGGGAACCGGGTCGGCCGGGCGGCGGACAGCATGGGCGTCCGTGGGGCTGGCGCTTCGTTTGCATCTGGAGCCGTTGCGACACCTCCTTGGCAGCCCGAAGCAGCTGCGGCCACCCCGCCCACCGATGCCGTGCAAGCGCGCGCGGGCGCGGCTCCCCCGGGAGAGGCACGTCCGCCGCCGACCGCCGCCTCGATTTCGGAGACCGTTGACGGCTTCGACCACTCGGCGCCCATCCGCTACCACGCGCCGGTGCTCGTTGAACGTCCGGCGGTGACGGCAGGTGCTTCGCGCCTGCGTGGCCGGCGCGTGCTGTTCATCGCGCAGGACGAGTCCGTGGCCCGTGAACTTGCGGCCCTGGCGCATGACGTCTGCGGTCCTGGGTTCCGCATCCTTCACGCGGGCGTCTCCGACATGGGAGCGCGGATCCACGGCATCGACCTCACCCGGGAGGAGACCGCGGAGGCTGGCTTTGAGGCACTCCACTTCGAGCCACAGGTCATCGTCGCGGTCTGCCGGATGTCCTCCGACGAGACCGAGTCCTCCGTCGTCGCGGACACGGCCCTGCATCACGGAGCGCTGGAGCTGCTCTTCCTGTCCGCTCGCCGCGCGTATGAGGGCCTGTCCGCCGGCACGGTGTCACTGGCGAGCCTTTGCATCGAGGGCGTCGGTCCGCGCAGGACGCTGCATCCCGTCACCGGCCTCTTCTCGGGCATGCTCAAATCCCTGGGCCGCGAGGTCCCGGCGCATGGCATCCGCGCCATCGCCACGGGACCGCTGCCGATCCGCACGGCGCTCGACCTTGTCGCGTCCGAACTGAGCACCCGCGACGACTCCGCGCCCGTCGAGGTCTGCTTCGATGGCTCCGTCCGCTGCGTCCGGGTGCTTCAACCCACGGATGTCCCGGCGCGGCCCGCCGTCACGCTCGACTCCCGTTCGGTGGTCCTGCTCACGGGCGGTGGGCGTGGTGTCACGGCCGTCCTCGCTGGAGCGCTGCTCAAGCGCTACGGCTGCAAGGTCATCCTCCTGGGACGGAGCGATCCGACAGATGCCCCCGAGCGTGTGCTCCACGCGCGCGACGAGGAACTGGGCGCCGTGGAGCGCGAGTTCTATGCCTCCGAGCTCGCGCGCGACAGCGCCGTGCGGATGCCCGCGCTGCGTGCGCGGTTTGAACGCCACCTGGCTGTGCGTGAGCTGCGGGCCACGCTCGACGGGCTCAAGCGGCTTCCCGGCCAGATGACCTACCGCGCCGCGGATGTCACCCGCCCCGAGGACGTGGACCGCGTGGTGGAGGAGCTGCTCCGTGAGCATGGACGGCTCGACCTGGTGGTCCACGGCGCGGGCACGCAGGTCTCCAAGAAGCTCAACCGCCGCCGGCTGACGGAGCTGCGAAGCACGCTCGACACCAAGCTGCTGGGGCTTCGCAACCTGCGCGAGTCCTGCGCACGCAGACTCCCGGCCCCCGTGCCCTTCCACGTCCTCACCTCCGCGTTCAGCTACATCGGCAATGACGGACAGGCGGACTACGGCGCGGCGAACGAGGCGCTGGACCGGCTCTGTGCGTGGGTCAGCGACGCCCGTCAGGACGTGCAGTGGTGCAGCGTGGGCTGGCTCGCCTGGGACGGCATCGGCATGACGCGAGGCTCGGAGTACCGCGTCCTCGGAGCCAGCCGACGGCTGCGGGGCATCCGCGCCGAGGAGGGCGAGGCGCTCTTCCTCCAGCTCGTGAATGGCCAGCCCGTCCAGCCCATCAACGTCCAGCTCACCGAAAGCGAGCGCGCCTTCTACGGCCTGGAGGTCCTCGCCCCGCCGCCGCCCACCCCGGAGCCGCCGCGTCCCACGCAGCGGGACCTCACGGTGGACGCGGCGAGCGTCCCATGCCTGGAGGACCACCTCGTCCGGGGCACGCCCACCCTCCCCGGCGCCTGGGCCCTGGACCTGATGTTCCAGGCCGCCCTGGACGACAAGCGCCCCGAGCTGCGCACCGTCACCATTGAAGACGTGCGCTTCTCCCGCTTCATCCGCGTGAAGCCCGGAGGGCAGCAGTCCCTGCGCGCCGAATGCACGCCGATTACCGACGCCCCAGGCCAGCACAGCGTACAGGTGAGGCTCACGGGCGACATCGTCCATGCCTCCGGCGTCGTGCTGGAGCGAGACCTCGTCTACGCCGAGGCCCGCTTCACGCTGACGGCGGAGCCTCCCAAGGCCTCGCCGCGACTGGAGGCCGCCCGCGCTTCGGGGCACGGCGTTCCCGTGCATGACCCGCACTGCACAGCGGGCTCCCCCATCGAGCTGCGCAGGATGTTCGACTGCCTGGAGGAGATCCGCCTCGAGCAGGACGCCCGCTTCGCGAGGCTCGGACTGCCGGAGACACCCCAGCAGGCGGGGCATGGCGTGCCAGCGCTCGTGCTGGACGCGGCCCTGCGCCTGAGCGCGATGCACGTGGAGGGCGTGTCCAATGTCGTGTTCGCCCCCGTGGGCGTCCAGCGCGCCACGTTCGACCGGGACCTCGTCGCTCATGACGCCAGGGCCCCGCGCCGCCTCACGCTGAAGGCGCTCGCCCCCCGGGTGGACGGAGCGCTGCTCCAGTGCGGCACCGTGGCGGCGCATGACGAAGCCGGCCGCCTGCGGATGCTCGTCGAAGGCGGAGTCGCCCGCCCCATGGCTTGAACCCTCTTTCCGTCCAAGGCAACCGCCATGACCGACACCTCTTCGTCCCTTCCCCTCTCCCCGGATGACACCAAGCGGCTCCGCTCGGAGCTGCGCCGCGTGCTGCCCCCGGAGGCCTTCGAACGACAACCCCTGCGCGGCATCGTCGCGCTCTGCCTCGTGCCGGTGGAGGCGGCGCTCCTCTGGGTGCTCGGCACGTGGACGCTGCCCCACTGGGCATGCCTCCTCATCGCCTTCGTGCTGGGCCAGCTCGTCACCGCCGTGGGGCTCGCCGCGCATGAGGCGCTACACCACTCGGTGTTCCACAGCCGGAGGTGGGAGAGCCTCTTGGGCTGGGCGGGCTTCGCCCCCTTCCTGGTGACGCCGGGCAACTGGCGGGCCTGGCACGTCCAGGCCCACCACAGCGCCGCCAACATCCTCGAGCGCGACCCGGACATCCTCCCTCGCAGGACGGACTGGCACACCCAGGGGTTCGCGAAGCTGTTCCATGCCATGTCCCCGGGCTCCGGGCACTGGCTGAGCTTCATCAGCTTCAGCGTCTTCTTCACCGCGCAGGGCCAGGCCTTCCTCTGGCATCACTGCCGGCTGCCCGCGTTCCAGCACGTGCACCTGCACCGCGTGCGGGAGCGCGTGCTCACGCTGCTCGTCACCGCGGGCTGGGTGGCGCTCGGATGGGTCCTGGGGCCCCGGGCCGCGTTCTACGGACTGGTGCTCCCGCTGCTCCTCGGGAACATCACGCTGATGATCTACATCGCCACCAACCACTGGATGCAGCCCGCGTCGGAGGAGACGGACAACCCCTTCGTGAACACCGCCAGCGTGGAGACCCACCCGCTGATGAACTGGCTTCACTTCAACTTCAGCTACCACCAGGAGCACCACATCTTCCCGGCGCAGAGCCCGAAGTATGCCCCGCTCCTGCGCAGGCACCTGCGCGAGCTGAGCCCCCGGGCGTCCATTGTCTATCCACACCTGCACGCCCTGCGCACGCTGTACCGGCGCCCGGCGCTCTACTCCGCGGATGGCCAGACGCTGATGGGCCGGGACGGCACTCCGGCGCTCAGCACCACGGAGCTGCGCCACCGCCTCGAGTCCGCTTGAGCCGTCAGGTGCGCGACACGGCCCCACGGACGGCTGTCCGTGGGGCAGGCGACCGACAGGGCCCCGCATCTCAAGCGGGGGGACTCCCGCATGCGTGAACCTTCCCCACCCTTCCGCCAACGGAGGAGAAGGATGCTCACGGAGTCGGTGACAGGTGGCCCTCGGGTGGTTGTCTCTCCACGGGCGGAGTCGCTTCACGAAGCGAAGGTGGAGGCCATTGCCCGGCAGCTGCGGCAGCGGAAGGGAAAGGGGCCCGCGTCCTTCAAGAAGAAGTCCCCGCCCCACAGCGTGCCCAAGCGCTTCGATGCGCGCCGGCGCGACGAGAAGGTGGACCTGGGGGACCTGGATCAGCTCCTCGACATCGACACCGTGGGGATGTCCTGCACGGCGGAGCCCGCCGTCACCTTCGACGAAGTGGTGCGCGCCACCCTGCCGCACGGGTTCATCCCGTACATCGTCCCCGAGCACAAGACCATCACGCTCGGGGGCGCCATCGCGGGGTGCTCCATCGAGTCCATGTCCTTCCGCCAGGGCGGCTTCCACGACACGTGTCTGGAGTACGAGGTCATCACCGCGAAGGGCGACGTGCTGCGCTGCTCACCGCGCGAGGATCCGCTCCTCTTCCAGATGATGCACGGCTCGTTCGGGACGCTGGGCATCCTGTCGAAGGTGAAGTTCAAGCTCGTCCGCTGCGCCCCCTACGTCCGGGTGACGAACGAGACGCACGCCTCCCTGGAGTCCTTCCAGCAGGCCATCTGGCACACCTTCCAGGACACGGGCGCGGACTACCTGGACGGGCAGATCTTCTCTCCCACGAAGCACGTGCTGTGCGTGGGCCACTTCGTGGACCGGGCGCCCTACGTGCACCGCTACGACTGGCTCACGGCCTATTGCGAGAGCATCCCGCGCCGGAGCGAGGACTACCTCACGACGTATGACTACCTCTTCCGCTACAACCGGGGCGTCACGCACGTCAAACCGAGGAACCTCCTCGCGCGCGCGCTGTTCGGCAAACTCATCCACTCCGACAGCGTGCTGAGGACGGCCAACCGCTTCACCCGGCTGCTGCCGGAGAAGGATCCGCCGGTCATCGTGGACGTGTTCATCCCCTTCTCGCGCGCGGCCGGGTTCATGGACTGGTACCACCGCGAGATGCGCCACTACCCCGTGTGGTGCGTGCCCTTCCGGCGGACGCGCGACTATGAGTGGCTGACGCCCCAGTGGTGGTCCGGAATGAAGGACCCGCTGTTCCTGGACCTCGCGGTGTACGGCATGAAGCAGCCGCCGGGCCGCAACGTCTACAAGGAGCTCGAGGACGAGCTCCAGCGCGTCAACGGCACCAAGACGCTCATCTCCTACAACTACTACGACGAGGAGACCTTCTGGAGCATCTGGAACAGGGAGACGTACCGGGCCGTGAAGCAGCGCACGGATCCGGACAACGTCTTCCGGGACCTGTACGTGAAGACGTGCAAGGCGGCGCTCGGCCTTTGATCGGCGCGGACCGGGAAGGTCGAAGCGCTCGTTCCATCCAGGAGGTCCTGTCGGAGGGGCCCGCGGGGCTCCTTCGACGTCTCCTCGTTCGTGGACATCCCGTCCTCCTTCCATCGTAGCTCGCGGGAGTCACGGAGCCGGGCTGCTCGCGCTGCTTCGCCGTCGAGGCTGTTATGATAGGTGGCACCCGTGCCATCTCTGAGAGATGCCTCGAGCCGGATCGTTCCCTATGTCGTCTCCTCGGCCTACCCGCGAGTCCCCGAGCTGTCCCGAGAACTGGGGCATGGCCTCTGGGTCGTGCTCGCGAAGGACCTGGATGGCATGGTCACCGGACTTCAGGCGGAGGACCTCCCGGACTTCGGCGTGGCGTCCACCGCCGATGCCTGGACGCAGGCCTACGAGCACCTGAATACGTATTTCCCTGAGCAGGTCACGGCGCGGCTGTACTCGGACGAGCCCGTCTTGCCCTTCATCACCCTCTCCGGAACCTGGCTGATTGCCACCTGCATCGTCCTGCCACGGCTTCACGCCTTTGCGAGCCGTGCGCTGCGGGACACGAAGCTGCTGGTGTCGATTCCCCATCGCGAGTCGCTCGTCATCTTCCCGGAGGGCGACGCGAAGGCGCGCGCGAAGATGCGCGCCCGGATCCGGGAGGTGGATGGCAGAGGCGCCAAGCCGCATACGTTCGAGCTCTTCAGCCTCTCCGCCGAGGGGGTGACGCCGTTTCACGAGCCCGCACGCGCGAAGGCCGCACCTGCCTGAGCTTCGGTCGCCGTGTCATGGGGACGTCGTGCCTCGTTGGCGCCCCTGCTGCCTCCCCCCTGCCCCCAGAGAACCGGGGCGCCCCGGCGGGGATGGCCGGGCGGCGCTGGAGTCCGAGACACGTTCCGGTCAGGGGCCGTTGGTCAGCACGGACCGGCCAGGCTTCAGCCGATCTCCGTGCGCAGGTTGAGCGGGCCGGCGGGGACGCCGACGTCGTGGAGCGCGGGGTCGTCCTTCTCCGTCTGCCAGGCATTGGCCTCCGTCACGGTCTTGCCGGTCGCCTCGTTGGTGATGGACATCTTGCCGTTGTGGCCCGCGGGGGCGATCTGGCTGGTGTCGAAGCCGCTCCAACCCGTGCCGGAGTTGGCGAACGTGGCCTCGCCCCACGTCTGACCGGAGTTCGCGCCGGGCTTCGCAGTGCCATCCTTCGACACGGCCCACGCCACGCTGCTGTTGCTGTCGAACGCCACCACCTGCGACTGGCCGGGCTGGAGCGTGAACGTCTTGGGCGTGCTCTTGTCAAAGTTCTGCCCGTCGTTCGGGTTGCCGTTCTCGCCCGTCTTGTTCCAGAGCGTGATGGTCTGCGGCTCGTTGGTCTTGTTGGTGAAGGTGTTCGTGTACTTGAACTGGCCCTTCTTGCCCTCGTCGATGAGCTGCATGTTGCTGTTGTAGGGCGAGCCGACGTTGTTCTTGGCCAGCCACGGCGCATTCGCGGGAGCGGGCTCGGTGGAGCCGGCGGACGGCGGGCCGAAGCCAGGGCCCGCGTCGCTGTTGTACGTGGGGTACGCCGGAGCGGCAGTGCTCGCCGTGGGCGCCGCGGCCTGGGCCGGGGAACCCGCCGCAGGAGCCGCCTGCTGCGCCGGAGCCGCGCCGCCCACGGAGGGCACGGCGTCCTGAGCCCCCTGGCCCAGGCTGGCAGGCGACTGCGCCCCCAGGAGCGACACCAACTGCGTCAGCTGGGCCACCACCTGCGACAGCTGCTTCTGGAAGTCCCCGGAGGCGCCGCTCAGCCGGCTCGGGCCCTGCTCGAAGGAGTCCGTCATGAACATCCGGCGCAGGTCGTTCCGGGGCTGCTGGGCCTGGGAACCCACCACGCCCTGAGCCGGAGCGGCGGCCGGCTTGAGCTCGGAGATGCTCGAGGAAGGCTTGGAGAAGGACGCGCGGTTCAGGGAGGAGATGGACATGCCGGGACCCAAGAGCACGGCACGTGCCAGCCCCCAGGGCGCTGCGTCCCCTCGGGAAATCAGTCACTTGGCCCCGGCGGGCCTGGCGCTCCGCGCCCTTGGCGCGGTGACGCCAATCACCAGCTGATGACCCGAGTCACCAGGCCCCGGCGGAGGCGGACTCGATGTGACAACGGGGGCCGTGGCGAAACACGGGGTGTCCGACCCGGCCTGCCGGGCGGCGCAGGTGCCTCCAGCGCCCTGGCGGGTCCGGGTATATGAAGGAGCGCATCACCCGGGCCCTGTACCCCCAGCCCCTCCCTTCTCACCAAGGAGGCTCCCCGTGAGCCAGGAAGCATTCATCTTCGACGCCGTCCGTACCCCTCGCGGCAAGGGCAAGAAGGGCGCCCTGCATGGCACCAAGCCGGTGTCGCTGCTCGTCGGCCTGGTGGACGCGCTCAAGCAGCGCCACCCGAACCTGGACCCGAAGCGCATCGACGACGTGGTGCTGGGCGTCGTGTCCCCGGTCGGTGATCAGGGCGCGGACATCGCGCGCACGGTGGTGCTGGCCGCGGGCCTGGCGGAGACCACCGGCGGCGTGCAGCTCAACCGCTTCTGCGCCTCCGGCCTGACGGCGGTGAACATGGCCGCGCAGCAGGTGCGCTCGGGCTGGGAGCAGCTGGTCATCGCGGGCGGCGTGGAGAGCATGTCCCGCGTCCCCATGGGCTCCGACGGCGGCGCGTGGGCCATGGACCCCGCCACCAACTACGACACCTACTTCGTGCCCCAGGGCATCTCCGCGGACCTCATCGCGACCCTGGAGGGCTTCACCCGCGAGGACGTGGACCGCTACGCCGTGCGCTCGCAGGAGCGCGCCGCCCACGCGTGGAAGAACGGCTACTTCCAGAAGTCCGTCGTCCCCGTGGTGGACCAGAACGGGCTCACCATCCTGGCCCACGATGAGTACATGCGCCCGGACTCCACCCTGGCCTCGCTGGGGCAGCTGAACCCGGCCTTCTCCACGATGGGCGAGCTGGGCGGCTTCGACGCGGTGGCGCTGCAGAAGTACCACGCGGTGGAGCGCATCCACCATGTGCACACGCCGGGCAACTCCTCCGGCATCGTGGACGGCGCGGCGCTCGTGCTGGTGGGCTCGGAGAAGGTGGGCAAGGCGCTGGGCCTCACGCCGCGCGCGCGCATCGCCGCCGTGGCCACGTCCGGCGCGGAGCCCACCATCATGCTCACCGGCCCGCTGCCGGCCACCCGCAAGCTGCTGGACCTCGCCGGGCTGTCGGTGAAGGACATCGACCTGTTCGAGCTGAACGAGGCCTTCGCGTCCGTGGTCCTCAAGTACCAGAAGGACCTGGACATCCCCGACGAGAAGCTCAACGTCAACGGCGGCGCCATCGCCATGGGGCACCCGCTGGGCGCCACCGGCGCGATGATTCTTGGCACCGTGGTGGACGAGCTGGAGCGGCGCAAGGCGCGCCGCGCGGTCGTCACCCTGTGCGTCGGCGGCGGCATGGGCGTGGCCACCCTCGTCGAGCGCGTCTGAAACCCTCCCTCCCCCTTCCAAACACCTTCGAGCGAAACCCATGAGCGAACAGAACACCCTGCGCTGGGAACAGGATGCGGACGGCATCGTCGTCTTGACGATGGATGACCCGAGCCAGTCCGCCAACACCATGAACGCCGCCTACGTGAAGTCCATGCGCGCGGCGGTGGACCGGCTGGTGAAGGAGAAGGCCCGCATCACCGGCGTCGTCATCACCTCCGCGAAGAAGACCTTCTTCGCGGGAGGAGACCTGAACGACCTGCGCCGCGTGAAGAAGGACGAGGCGAAGCAGGTCTTCGACCTCTGCCAGGAGATCAAGGAGCAGCTGCGCACGCTGGAGACGTTCGGCAAGCCCGTGGTCGCGGCCATCAACGGCGCGGCGCTGGGCGGCGGGCTGGAGATCGCCCTCGCCTGCCACCGCCGCATCATCGCGGACGTGAAGGGCGCGCAGGTGGGCCTGCCGGAGGTGACGCTGGGCCTGTTGCCCGGTGGCGGCGGCGTGGTGCGCACGGTGCGCATGCTGGGCATCACGGACGCGCTGATGAAGGTGCTGCTCCAGGGCCAGAAATACCGCCCGCAGGAGGCGAAGGAGCTGGGGCTGGTGCATGAGGTGGTGCCATCCGTGGACGCGCTCGTGCCCGCGGCGAAGGCGTGGGTGAAGGCGAACCCGAACGCGCAGCAGCCGTGGGACCAGAAGGGCTACAAGATTCCCGGCGGCACGCCGTCGAATCCGTCCTTCGCGGCGAACCTGCCCGCCTTCCCCGCCAACCTGCGCAAGCAGCTCAAGGGCGCGAACATGCCCGCGCCGCGCGCCATCATGGCCGCGGCGGTGGAGAGCACGCAGGTGGACGTGGACACGGCGTTCACCATCGAGTCGCGCTACTTCACGGAGCTGGTCGTCGGTCAGGTCGCGAAGAACATGATGCAGGCGTTCTTCTTCGACATGCAGCACATCAACTCCGGCGGCGGCCGCCCCAAGGGCTTCCCGCAGCACACCGCGAAGAAGGTGGGCGTGCTGGGCGCGGGCATGATGGGCGCGGGGATCGCCTATGTGTGCGCCAAGGCCGGCATCGACGTGGTGCTCAAGGACGTGAGCCTCGCGTCGGCGGAGAAGGGCAAGGGCTACTCCGTCAAGCTGGTGGAGAAGGCCGTCGCCAAGGGCTCCGTCACGAAGGAGAAGGGCGACGCGCTGCTCGCGCGCATCACCCCGGCGGAGGACCCGGCCGCGCTCGCGGGCTGCGACCTGGTCATCGAGGCCGTGTTCGAGGATGTGAAGCTCAAGCACCAGGTGTTCCAGGAGATCCAGGGCGTGGTGGCGCCGGACGCGGTGCTGGCGTCCAACACCTCCACCCTGCCCATCACGCTGCTCGCGGAGGGCGTGGCACGGCCGCCGGACTTCGTCGGCATGCACTTCTTCTCCCCCGTGGACAAGATGCCGCTGCTGGAGCTCATCGCCGGCAAGCAGACGAGCGACGCGACGCTGGCGAAGGCCATCGACATCGCGGTGCAGATTGGCAAGACGCCCATCGTCGTCAACGACAGCCGGGGTTTCTTCACCAGCCGTGTGATTGGCACCTTCCTCAACGAGGCCATCGCCATGGTGGGCGAGGGCATCGCGCCCGCGTCCATCGAGCAGGCGGGACTCCAGGCGGGCTACCCCGCCGCCCCGCTCCAGCTGGTGGACGAATTGACGCTGACGCTGCCCCGGAAGATCCGCCAGGAGACCCAGGCGGCCGTGGAGGCGTCAGGCCAGAAGTGGGTGGAGCACGGCAGCTACGCGGTGGTGGACGCGCTGATTGATCAGCACGGGCGCAAGGGCCGCTCCACGGGCGGCGGGTTCTATGACTACGCGGACGGCAAGCGCACGAACCTGTGGCCGGGGCTGGCGCAGCACTTCGCGAAGCCCGGGCACACCATCCCCTTCGAGGACATGAAGGAGCGGATGCTCTTCGCGGAGGCCATCGATACGGTGCGCTGCTTCGATGAAGGCGTGCTGCGCTCGACCGCGGACGCGAACGTGGGCTCCATCCTGGGCATCGGCTTCCCGCCGTGGACGGGCGGCGTGGTGCAGTACATCAACGGCTACGAGGGCCCCACCGGCACGGGCCCGCGCGGCTTCGTCCAGCGGGCGCGCCAGCTGGCGGAGCGCTACGGCAAGCACTTCCTGCCGCCCGCGTCGCTGGTGGAGAAGGCGGAGCGCGGAGAGCTGCTCACGTAGCGTGCCCCAGGCGGCGCTGAAGCAAGCACGGGCCGCGGGGATGTTCCCCGCGGCCCGTGTTGCCTTTCAATGGCGCAGGCCTGTCAGAGCAGTTTCGCCACACCAGCAGCGCGAGCAAGGGCAGGGCCCGTTTTAGGCATGGCGCATTCATGGTCCACGCCTCACGGCCCACCCAATCCCTGTCAGGAAAGCCCCAGCGGCGGCACGAGGCGCACTGCTCGACCAGACATGGAAGCAAGCCATCGGCGGTGCCTCATCACGATGCCCGGCGGCATCCGAGCCTGGGAGCGTTGGCGCGCCTGAAGGACGGGACAACCGGGAGGCTGGAGACACTCTGGCCCCATGCACACCCATTCCCCATGCGGTCCTTTCGTCCGTACGGCTACGCCTGGCTGTCCTTGCTCATCGCCTGGCCGGCGATGGCGGCCGGGCCCACCGCGTGGGGCGAAGGGATGATGGTGAAGGTCCGTCCCGACGACACCGTGCCCGGCAGTGCCACCGAAGTCCGGCTCACCGCCGCGCGCAACGAGTTCGTCTCATTCCAGGTGGTCCTGCACGGCGGCGACACGGGCCTGAAGGCCGTGCGCGCCCGCCTGCCCTCGCTGGACGGACCGGCGGCGCTGAAGGAGCCGGACGTGACGCTGTACCGGCAGGAGTACCTCGTCACGCGGGAGGCCACCGTGCCCGGGCAGCCGGTGGGGCGGTGGCCGGACGGGCTGGTACCGGACACGGATGAGATTGCCCATGAGATGCGCAAGGCCTTCCCCTTCGACGTGCCCGCGCATGAGGCCCGGGCCATCTGGGTGGACGTGCACGTGCCCGAAGGCGCCCCGCCCGGCGAGTACACGGGCCTGGTGACGGTGGAGGCGACAGGCGGCTTCCAGTGGCAGGTGACGGCGAGGCTGACGGTGGTGGACGCGGTGATGCCGGGCACGTCCTCGCTGGCCTCGGTGTTCCCGCTGTCGCAGTCGCAGGTGTGTCTGGCGCACCTGGGCCGGACGGCCTGCTCACCCGCGGAGTTGCAGACGCTGCTCGTGCGCTATCAGCAGATGGCGCTGGAGCACCGCATCACGCTGCCCAGGCTCATGTCACGCGGGTCCTGGCCTCCGACCTGGAGCATGTTCGACACGACGTGGGGCCCCAGCATGGATGGCACCGCCCCCACGCGGCTGTCCGGCGCGCGGATGACGAGCCTGGAGTTCGAAGGCCCCTTCACCGCCGACGCCGTGGCGAACTTCACCGCGCACATGCTGGAGCGCGGCTGGCTGGACCGGGCCCATGCACGGATTGGCGACGAGCCCCCCTTCGGGTCGTCCTTCGACGAGGTGCGCACCACGGGGGAGCTGGTGCGGCAGGCCGCGCCCGGCCTGCGCACGATGGTGACGACGAACGTCTTCCAGGCGAAGGCCTACGCCCTGGAGCCCCTGGTGGACATCCTGGTGCCGCTGGTGAACCACATGGACGGCACGCAAGCGCCCTTCATCGGCGACCAGAGCGGGACGTACGCGGACTTCCTTTCGCGCCCTGGAACGCAGTTGTGGACGTACCAGAGCTGCATGAGCCACGGCTGTGCTCCCGGGAGCCTCGTGCCGGAGAACCAGCCGGGGGCGGGCTGGCCGTCGTACATGGTGGACCGTCCGTCATCGAAGGCCCGCGCGATGGAGTGGCTGACCTTCCTCTTCGGCGGCGTGGGGGAGCTGTACTACGAGACCGCCGCCATGCTCCCCACGGCGTGGTCGGACCAGTACCACTACAACGGCAACGGGGACGGGACGCTGTTCTACCCGGGCAGGCCCGACGTCGTTGGAGGCCAGACGCACGTGCCGATCGCGTCGATGCGGCTCAAGCTCATCCGCCAGGGCATGCAGGACTACGAATGGCTCAAGGCGGTGAGTGACGCGGGAGACCCGGGCTTCGCGCGGCAGGTGGCGCGGGAGCTGCTCCCCACCGCATGGCAGGTGCCGGACGACGGCGCCGCGTTCGATGCGGCGCGGCTGCGGCTCATCCAGCGCTACCAGGAGCTGATCGAAGCCAACCCGTCCGCGCCCCGCATGAGCCAGAAGCCGGCCCCCGTACCGGTGGGGCCGCGGGATCCCGGCCACTCGGAGTCCCCGAGCACGCGAGGAACGACGGGCGGCTGCGGCGCGGCCCCTGGCGTCTTCGCGGCGGACGCCCTGCTGTGGGCGGGCTGGTTGCTGGGCAGGGCACGCCGGGCGCGGGGGCGGCGCCGCCCTGCACCGGATGCCCGCTCGGGGCACTCAAGCTAGACTCGGCGCATGCATCTTGTCCGTAGCATCGCCCTGCGCTCTCTTGCGCTGCCCCTGCTCGCCAGCTGCGCGACCCTCGACACGTCGACGCTCACGCCGTACTGCCGTGACCAGTACGATGCCTGTCTCGACAGCTGCCAACGATCCGCACCTCCCCGGTCGCGGCAGCCGCCGGACTCCGTGCAGGGCCATGCGGAGCGCCTGACGCCCGACACCCAGACTCCGGCCTGCACTGACTCCTGCAACCAGCAGGCGAAGCGCTGCGGCTGAAGCCCATGGCTCCCGAGCGCTACGAGACGCTGGACGGCTCCACGCCGGACGTCACCCCGCTGGCGGCGGAGGTCGGGCTCAAGCAGCCGCTGAGCGCCTTCACCCTCCTGGAAGGAGGCGACGTCTTCGAGTCACGTGCAGGCCGTCCTCCCGCCGAAGGCCCCACCCGAGCCCGCGCCTGGGTGAGCGCGAAGCTGGAGCTCAAGCCGTACGGCGCCCCGGCGGCCCAGGTGAAGCGGGTGCAGGACGAGGTGGTGAGGCAGCTCTCGGGGAACCTCCAGCTCATCGCCCGGATGGAGGCCGCGCGCCCCCTGACGGTGGAGCTGATTCCCCCAGGGCACACGCTGGTGAAGTACGGCTATCCACGGGCGGTGTCCCCCCAGGCCGCGGGCCTGTTCTGGGACCACCCGGACTGGCCCCGAGCCCGCATCGCGCTGAAACAGGACCGGCTGGAGTCGGAGCAGTACCTCGTCTTCCACGAGCTGGCGCACGCCATCCAGGGGCTGGCCTTCACGCAGAAGGAGAGCGAGCTCATCTACCGCACGATGCTCCGCACGTACCGCAGCCGCGCGGCGGTGGACGAGGTCTTCGCCATCTACAGCGAGCGCGAGTTCGTCACCGGAGTCTCCGAGCGCGATCTGCGCGCCCCCGGCGTGTACGGCATGGCCCGTCAGCGGTGGAACGAGGAGCACGTGTTCACCCGCTTCGTGCGCCACCTCTACTTCCCCTACAAGCCCCTGGCCGGTGGCACCGCGGGAATGAGTTCGTCCAGCTTCGGTTGAGGCGGTTTCCGGGCGCCCGGCACGCGAGGCATCCTCGGATTGAAGGCCGCTTCCGCCGCATGGTAGGAGGATGCGGGCCGGTCGCCTCGACGGAACATCATGGACTCCCCCGGTGCTGGACGGCCTCGTCGGCGGTTGACGCGAATCATCGCGGGCGCGTCCCTGCTCCTCCTCGCGACACTCGTCCTCCTGCTCGTGGCGGGGGTGACCGCGCTGCACCACCTCGACCACCCCTGGCTGAAGCCGCACGTCCTCTCCCAGGTGGAAGCGGCCACGCACGTGCGGCTGGATTACCAGACGGCGCGCATCGACGTGCTCTCGGGGCTGCGCCTGGAAGGCCTGGTGGTGCGAACCCCGCCGCCGTTCCAGGACGTCGCGCCCGACTTCCTGCGCGTCGGCACGTTGGACGTGGCGTGGTCGTTCGGAGCCCTGGTGAAGGGCCCGGTCCGGGTGGCAAGCGTGACGGTGCGCGACGCGGACATCGTCCTGGTGGCGGATGACCAGGACACCACGTCGCTCACGAACCTGACCGGCCCCCCAGAGCCCGAACCGGTGGATGAAGCCGCCCCCGGCACCTCGCGGCAGGTCGCGGATCTCTTCGCCGCACCCTTCCCCGTCAGCAGCATCGGGCTGTCGGACGTGTCCCTGACATACCTCCGCGTCCAGCGCGGCGCGGTGGTGGACCGCTGGTCCCTGCGCGGGCTGGACGCGGGAATCGAAGCGAAGCCCCAGGCCCCAGCCTGGAAGCTCCTCGTGGACCTGGGACAGGGCGGGAAGCCGCTGGCGCTGACGCTGAACCGCGAAGCCCCGACCGTGCCTGCCGCCGAGGCCCTGCTGGAGCTGGCGCTGTCCGTGGAAGCGACCCGGGACGCAGCCCGCGTGAAGGTGGACCTGGACGTCGCGCGGCAGTCCTTCGATTCGCGCTTCGCGCTCCGCTCGCTCCTGCACGGCGCGGTGACGGCGAAGTTCGACGCCGAGAAACAACGCACCACCGTGGAGCTGGACCGCACGCGGCTGGCCGACAGCGCGGAGGTGCGGGCCCAGGTCGTGCTGTCGGACACAGGGGAGGTCGCGCCCGTCCTGACGCGAGCCCTCGCGGACGTGGACCTGGGACGGCTGATGCAGTGGATCCCCGCGGACCTGCGCCCGTTCTCCCTGGAGCGAGGCAAGGCGCACCTGGAGGCCCAGGAGGTCACGCTCAGCGACATGCCCCAACTGGGAGCCCAGGGCCGGCTCGGGCTGGACGTCGACGTGGCGAAGCTCCTCTTCGTGCAGGAGGCGCTCAGGGTGGAGCTCGCCGAGGGGCGCATCTCCCTGAACGCGACTCCGGATGCGCCCCAGGGCCTGGCCGCGCGGCTCGCGTTCGCGCTCCAGGGGCTGGACGTCGGAGGCGCCACGCCGCTCCGCGTGCCGAAGGCGTCCGGCGAGCTGACGGGGCGTCAATTGCGGCCCGACCTCGCATCACCTCTCCGTGTCGCGGGAGACGCGGCCCTGTCCGCCAAGGTGGATGCGCTGGACGTGCGTGCGTCCGGATACCGCGCGATGGCCGAGCGCCTGGGCTTCCAACTCCAGGCGCCCCTGACCGCGAAGCCCCCATTCGCGATGAAGGCGGACCTGCCCGTGGAGACCCTCCGCGTCCTCTCTCCCGAGGGCCGCGAGGTCCTGAAGGGTCCCGCGCGCGTGCAGCTGAACGTGACGGACGCCTTCCCCACGATGGACGAGCCCCGCCTCAGCAAGGCCCGCGCACGGCTGGAGCTGGACGTGGGCACGCTGCACGGCTCACTGGACGCCACCAAGGGCACCGACGACGTGGCGTACACGCTCGACGTCCAGACGCCGGACCTCGTCGCCGCACGGCCCTTCATTCCGGATGATGTCGCCGCACGGCTCCCCTGGAAGCAGCTCGCCGTGACGCTGGCCTCCAAAGGCAGACTGACGGCGCTCTTCGCGCCCTCGCCGCGAGTGGATCACCAGACAGAGCTGCGCCTGCAGAAGCCGGGCTGGGACGACGTGTCGGCCGCGAGCGCCGCGCTGGTGCTGAAGTCCCAGGGAGACGAGTGGAAGCACCAGGGCGCCCTGGACCTGAAGTTCGAAGGGCTGCGCATCGGAGACACCGACGCGGGCGTTCAACACCAGACGCTGACGTTCGACGTCGACCGCCGCAAGCCTTCGCTGCGCCTGGGCCTCACCGGCCAGACAGGCCTGAAGGTCGCCGCCGAAGCGGCGCTGGCGTTCGACCGCAAGGCCCGCGCGCTCCGGGTGGATGTGAAGGGCGACTTCCCGCCCCTCGGTCCCCTGTCACCGCTCCTCGCGAAGGCGCAGGTGCCCCCAGAGGTGGACACCTCCAAGCTCGCGATGACCGGCGAGCTGCATGGCACCCTCACCGGCGTGCTCACCCACCTCGGCTCCGACGGGACCTTCCGACTGGCCCCCATGCCTCCGCGCGGCGCGAACTTCGAGGGCACGGCGCAGGTCGACCTGCGCGGCGTGCGCTGGAAGCATCCGGACCAGACCGTCAACGTCCCCGCGCTGCGCTGGCAGGCCGAGTCGCACGCCGACGGCTCCAACCGCACCGTCCACACGACCCTGGCGGTGGAGAAGCTCACGGTGGCCATGAGCGACCGCCGGCTGACCTTCGCGGAGCTGTCCAGCGACAGCACCGCCTCCTTCACCGACCAGTGGGAGAAGGGCGACATCGAGCTGAAGCAGTTGATCAAGTTCCGCTCGCTGGAGCAGAAGCCCGCGCTGCCCTACCCCGTCCAGGACGTGGAGGCGTCGTTCTCCGTCGTGCGAAACCCGACCGGCGTCATCCGCATCCCGGGCCTGCAACTGACCAACGGGGGCACCCGGACACAGCTGAAGGTCCAGGGGCGGCTCGACCTGAGCAATGATCAGCAGCGCATGGGGATGCGGGGTTCGCTGGAGCAGGACCTGGCCCACCTCGCGCGTCCCGGACAGCTGGAGAGCAGCGGCAAGGCCACGGTGAACTTCCGGGTGGCCTCCCCCGACCTGACCGTCTTCCGCACCCTCTCCAGCCTCAAGCTGGAGAACGTGAACGTGCGGATGCCCGAGTCCGGCATCATCGTGGAGGCGCTCAACGGCGACGTGCCGCTGACGGAGAACGTGGAGGTCTCCCCGGACGGGGTGCGGCTGCTCAACGACCTGACCGTCAATCCGTACTCGATGCTGCGCTTCGCGGATCAACACCCGCTGCTCACGCGCAGCGGGTTCCTCTCCGCGGACAACATCACCACGCCGTGGGTCACCATCGCGCCGCTGGCGGGCAACCTGGCCATCAACCAGAACGTGTTCTCCATGAGCCAGCTGGAGATGGGCATCCGCGGAGGACGCGTCACCGGCCAGTGCATGCTGGACTATCAGGGCAGGAACTCCACGCTGGAGGCCCACGTGCGCGCGACGGGCGTGAAGTCCTCGCGGGGCGAGCCCTTCGACGGCAACGCCGCCATGGTCATCTCCGCCAGGGACCGCAGCATCAACGGGCGCGCGGAGATCCTGCGCATCGGCAACCGGCACCTGCTGGACCTGCTCGACCTGGAGGATCCGCGCCACGCCGACCCCGCCACCAACCGCGTCCGCTACGCGCTGAGCCTGGGCTATCCGCAGCACGTGCGCGTGAGCTTCAAGCAGGGCTTCGGCAGCCTGCTCATCACGATGGGCGGCCTGGCCCGCTTCGTCAGCATCGATGAGATCCGAGGCATCCCCCTGGGCCCCATCGTCGACCGCATGCTCACTTCCATGACCCCTCCGGAGGCCCTGCCATGACACACCGTGGGTTGCTGCTCGTGGCCGCCCTCGCCGCTCCCGGGTGCATCCGCGCGCCGGAGATCGTCATGGTGGACCGCGCGACCGCGCTTGAGGAGCAGGCAGCGGGCTCGTACCAGGACGTAGAGCAGCGGCTCGCGCGCGCGGGCATGAACCCCACGCCGGTGCCGCTGACGCCCAATCAGCTGGAGGACCTGGGCATCCAGCCTCCGCCGCTGGTGGAGAACCTGGGAAAGACGCAGGCGGACCGCGTGGACGACCTGGTGCGGCGCCACTGCGTGGGCGAGGGCAAGGACGGGCTGCTGGTGCTCACCCGCCGCCAGTGCACAGCCGGCCGCGTGTCCGCGGATGACTCCGCCCTGGTGGAGCGGGTGAACCGGGCCCGGCGCCAGCTGTGGCAGTGGATGCGCACCGTGCGCCCCGGCGTGGCGGAGGAGACGCTGCGCCGCAACTGGCGCCAGGCGCACGCGGAGGGCATCGTCTGCGGCGGCTGGGTGGAGGCCGAGGACGGCACCTGGGGAGAGAAGAAGTGCTGAGCTTCCGAGGCCCCTGGGTGCTGGCCCTGGTCGTGCTCGTCGCGGGCGTCGCCCGGGCCCAGGACGACGAGAACGACGGAGGCATGGTCGTACCCGAGCGGCTCACCGTCGGCATGGGGGACCAGTTCCTGGGGCAGTTGGGGCCGGACGAGAACCAGCTGCTGTTCGTGTCCAACCGGGACATCGCGACGGAGATCTTCAGCCAGGACCTGGAGAAGGGCCGCGAGCGCCGCCTCTTCGACGAGGGCGCGGACGTGACGTGGCCGCGCATCAGCCCCAATGGCAGACAGCTGCTCTACATCTCCTTCCGCACCCAGGCCGGCGGCCAGCTGTGCGTACGGGACTTGCCGGAGGCGAAGGAGCGCCGCTGTCTGGAGGAGGAGACGAGCGCGCTCCAGGCGGAGTGGATCGACGACACGCACATCGCCCTGGTGAGCCGGGCGACCATCCAGGGGGACCTGCGGTTGTCGAAGGTCGCGCTGGGAGCGCGGTGGAGCGTGACGCCGATGCTCGAGCGCAACCTGACCAGCCCCACCTTCTCTCCGGACGGACGCTGGCTGGTGTACGTCCCCGTCCAGCGCTCCGTGCAGGAGGTGGGGCCGGGCTTCGCGGCGCGAGCGGCGCCGCACCTGGAGGCCGTCCGGATGGATGTCCCCGGCGCGGCCCCGGTCCCGCTGACGCTGGACATCCCGGGGAAGACCGGCCAGCCGGTGTTCGCGCGAGACGGGCGCTCGCTGTACGTGGTGCAGTTCTTCACCGACTCCAACGGGGACGGGGTGATTGACGCGAGCGACAGCGGGGTGCTGTTCCGCGTGCCCTTCCCCTCCGAGCGCGACGACGCGCCCGCGCAGGCCTCGGCCTCCAGTCCTGACCAGCTCACCAGCGAGGCGTGGAACTGCGAGTACCCCTCTCCCACCGCCGCGTCGCTCGTCACGACCTGTTCCCGGGGCCAATCGCTGGACGTGTACCGGCTGCCACTGGATGGCCAGGTGCCCAGCGCCTGGGACGTGCCCCGGCTCAATGAAGAGCTGAGCATGGTGGGCCGGCGCGCGGATCAGCTCATCCTCTATCGCCAGCGGATGCTGCTCGAGAAGCGGCCCAAGCTCCGCCGGCTGCTGTTGATGCGCCTGAGCCACCTGCACCTGGCCTACGGCGACTTCGACGCCGCGGACTACTACGCGCGTCACATGTCCACGGTGGAGGATCCTCCCACCGCCGGGCTGTCGGAACCGCTGCGGCTGCTCATCGCCCACCGGAAGGCCCTGAAGGAGCGGGACCGGGGCCGCATGGTGGACGAGCTGCAGGAGGCGGAGCGCCAACGCATGGCAACCCTGGATCCGGCCGCCGCGCCCAGCCCGCCCTCCGCCGTCTATCAACACGTCGTGCGCAGCGAGCTGGCGCAGTCATCCGGCGCCTTCACGCTCGCGCGGCAGGAGCTGGAAGCGGCCCAGCTGACGGACACCACGCCTCGCGCGGTGCTGGAGGCCTGGTACGAACAGGCGGACGCGCTCTACCGCGAGCTCGACGACCGGCAGGCGCTGGTCGACGCCGGGCGCCGGCTCTCCCAGAACAAGATCTTCAAGGAGGACGACCAGCTCGACTTCGCGCGCTCCGCCGTCCGCGCGCTGTACCGGGGGCGCGGCTACGCGGAGGCGGACGCCGCCATGGCGCAGGCGCTCGCGGCTGAAGCCCCGGGGACGCCGTATGCGTTCGCGCTGGAGCTGGGCCGCCGCGTCAATGCCTTGCATGAGGAGCGCCCGCCCCGCCCCGTCCGTGACGCCCTGGTCGCCTTCTACCAACAACAGACGAACCCGCTCCGCCGCCGCGTGGTGGTGCAGGACACCGCCGAGCGCGCGGCGAGCCTGGGCGCGGACGGAATCATGGAGGCCCTGGCGACGCTCTACGTCGACGACGCCCCGGCGGGCACCGAGGAGCGTCGCCGGGCGGAGCGGCTGTTCCGGCGCGCGCTGATGGGCCGCGCCTACCGCCGCATGGCGCGGCAGCGGTTGGACGAAGCGCGCGCGGACTTCGACCTCGTGACCCGGCGGACGGGCTCATTGGAGAGCGCCGTCGAGTCCATGAGCCTGCGCCTGCGCGCGGGCGTCGCCCCGGAGGTGATCATCCAGGAGGTCTCCACGGACGTCCCGGGCAAGGCGAAGTCGCTCGCGCACTTCGTGAAGGCCTACGTGACGACGCGCCGGCTGTCCAAGCTGGATGACGAAGCCCATGCCCAGGCGGTGAAGACGGGGCTCGCGGAGCTGCGCGCGGCCTGGCCGGAGCTCAAGAACCAGCGCGAGGCGCAGGCCCTCATGGGGGCCATCCACCACGAGGACTTCCTGCGCGGCAAGAACCCCGCGGCCGCCGAGCGCGCCAACCGCCACTACCTGGTCGCCCTGGACCTGGTGCGCAACAACGCGCGCTACCGGGCGATGCTCCTGGGCGCGCTGGGCTTGCTGCACACGCAGGTGGGCAACCACCACATCGCCCTGGGCTACCTCGACGAGCGGGACAAGCTGCCCTACACGGACAACGGCGCGGGACTGTCCGTGTCCCTGGCCCGAGCCCGGGCGCTCCTGCACGTCAACCGCGAGGCGGAGGCCGCGCAGGCGGCGGACAAGGCCCTGGCCGTGGTGGAGGCCACGCCGAAGATGGAACGGTTCCTCCCGTTGGTGATGGACCGGGCGGCGCTCTACAACCTGGCCGCGGGGCGGTTCGAGCGGGCCCTGGCGCTCTATGACCGCGCGCTGCCCGGCGTCGAAGCCGGCCCCCGCGACGCGGAGGGCCTGCGCAACCGGCTGGTGCTGAGGCTGGCCCGCTGCGCCGCGGCGCTGGGCGCGGACCAACCCCAGCGGGCGCTGGCGGACCTGGAGCAGGTGGACCGGGACCTGACGACGCCCGCCGTGCAGGCCACGCTGAAGCAGGCGCACGCCACGCCGAAGTTCGTCCAGCGCGCGTATCGCCTCATCGCCTCCGGGCTGCGCGCCAACGCGGAGACCCGGCTCGGGCACATGGACGCCGCCGCCCGCGCATTGGAGCAGCGGCGCGCGCTGTTCCTGGAGCAGTTCGACGAGCTGGACCGCGACGAGGACATCCGCGCGGTGACGCTGGCGGAGCTGCGGCTGGCGGAGAACGCCGTGGACCGCCGGAGCCCGGCACAGGCGGCGCAGTGGCTGGGCAAGGCGCTGGAGCACGCGGACTCGTTGATGGCGCGCACCCACGCCCCCGTCGATGCCGGCCAGTTGGACGTGCTCTGGTTCGCGGCGCAGCTGCAATCCGAGGACACGACGCGCATGCCCTTCGACGTCCCCCAGCGGATGAGCCAGGCGCGGCGCGCCCTCATCGAGCAGCGCGACCCGGCGTGGCGCTCCTATCTGGCCTGGTTCAACATCTACCTGGCGCTCGAGGGCAGCACCGAAAGCGCCGCCGGGGACATGCAAAGCCAGACGCAGGAAGCCCGCACCGCGGCCGAATGAACACATTCGGTAACGTGCGGGACATTTTCGCGGAACATGGCGGGAGCACCTTGCACCGTGTCAGCCCGGAAGCCCGGGCCTGAGCGGCACGGGACGCCGTGGGGGACCAACCCCTCCCATGGGTCCCACGCGGTGTCTTCGTGCCATCAGGCCCCAGGCTTCCGGGTGCGGTCATCACGCGCAAGCGGGAGGTACGCATCGCCATGAAGCGCCACCTGTTCATGCTGGGCCTGCTGTTCGCCGTTCCCTCCTTCGCCGGATCCACCACCCCCACGGCGTCCACGTCACAGGACGCACGCCGTCCGCCCCCCTTCGAGCGCAAGTCGCCCGTCCAGTTGCTCATCGACCACCGCCAGGACCTGGCCCTCACGGACGCCCAGGTGTCGAGCCTGCAGCAGATCCAAACCTCACTCGACGCGAAGAACGCGCCCGTGAAGCAGTCCCTGGAGGCCCTGCGTCCGCCTGCTCCGCCCGACCGCAACGCCCAGGGCACGCCCTCCGCCCAGGACCAGGCCAACCGCGAGCAGGCCCGCGGCCTCTTCGAACAGCTGCGCACCAACGGCATGGCGGCGTACCAGGAGGCCGAGCAGGTGTTGACGGACGCGCAGAAGACCCAGGCCCGCATGATCCTGGAGTCCGAGCATCGCTCCCACGGCCCGGGCCACGGCGGCCGGGGCGGTCCTCCCCGGGGCGGATGAGCCTCCACCGCCAGTCCGGCCCCCTGCTCGCCAGGACGGCCGGAAGTCCGGCGGCTTGGAATGTCGTTTCCAGAAAGTCACGAACTCCCCGTCAGGATGTCAGAGGGTCTCCGTATGGTGTCGGGCATGGAGGCGATGATGCAGACGATGTTGGTGTTCGTGCCGGTGGCCCTGCTGGTGGGCGCCGTGGTGATGATTCCCCGCTCCCGCCGCCGCGTGCGGCGGTGGAAGGTGCGGGCCGGGTAGGCGGATCCGCGCCCGCCAGATCCGCCCCCTTCCGAGGGAGCGGAGATGAACTCAGGGGCCTCGAAAACAGATGCTTGACGGGGGCGGATGGGGACGGTACAAGCCGCCTCACTGAGTCACGGCGGGGCCGCGCAGGGGCGGATAGCTCAGCGGTAGAGCGGCGCCCTTACAAGGCGATGGTCACAGGTTCAATCCCTGTTCCGCCCATAAGAGTTTTGTGGGGAGTTAGTTCAGTTGGTTAGAACGCCGGCCTGTCACGCCGGAGGCCACGGGTTCAAGTCCCGTACTCCTCGCCACTTCGTCCCCTGTAAACCCTCGGGTTTACAGGGGATTTTTTTTGCCCGTGCCCACCGTAGCATCACCGTAGCAATTCGGCATCGCGTCCTCCGGGTGTTGGAGCTTCAGCTTCGAGACTTCCGCGCATAGGGACGCCCGGCTAGGTTACCTGAGTTCGCGAGCGGCCCCAAGCATGAGGCCATGCGGACCCGGCCACAGAACGCTGAGTCGTTCTCGGCGCCACATCCGTGCCCCCCTCCAGCGTCATGCGGCCCCGGCCAGCGCCGGAGGAACTCACGCGGCCCATGGCAAACCCCCGGCATGAGCAGGGAACCCTACGCACTGCTCATCCCTGGTTTGACGGGGACCTTCGCCTTCGCCCTCAACGGAGCATTGACTGCGGTGCGCGCCGCGCGCCTCGACATCGTTGGCGTCATCACCCTCGGCATGATCACCGCGATGGGCGGCGGCCGGCGCGCTGATCGCCTTCGCGTTCGCTCACCTCCTTCGCCAGCTCTCCCTGTCTGGCGAGCCATCCTCCTGGCGAGCCCATCCTCGAGCATGCCGCGCGCTCCGTCTCCGGTCTCCTCGGCCGGCTGAAACAGCATGACAACCTGGCCGTTCCAGTGGTCGGTGCCGGCCGCGAGCAGGTGGGCCGCTCCGAGCAGACACGCGACGTGCATGTCGTGGCCACAGGCATGCGACACCGGAACCGCGTCGCCGTCGGCATTGGTCGTGGTGACGGTGCTGGCATAGGGCAGCCCGGTCGTCTCACGGACGGGCAGCGCATCCATGTCCGCCCGGAGCAGCACCGTGGGGCCGTCCCCATTGCGCAACACCCCGACGACGCCGGTGCCGCCGACTCCAGAGTGCACCTGAAAGCCCGACTGCTTGAGCCGCTCGGCCGCCTTCCGCGCTGTCGCGTTCTCGTGGTGGGAGACCTCCGGATGCTGATGCAGCTCGCGGTAGAAGTCCTCCTGCCACGTTCAGATGTCGCCCTGCCCCGCCATCACCCGTGATGCAGCCGACATGGTTCCTCCTGGTGAACTCCCGGGCTGTCGAGCACGCGGGCGTCGAGCCTCCGCCATCCGCTCCTTCCTGGCCGCTGCCTCAAGCCCCGCGTTCGCCTCCTCCGCACCTGCTTGAGGGAGTTGGGCTTTACCGCGCCGCAGGTGCAGGGCAACACGCCCCTGGCCTTCAGCCTGGTGGTGACGGACGCGGACGGCGCGACGGCCGGTCCGTTCGTCTACTCGGTCACGGTGACGAACGTGAACCAGGCGCCGGTCGCCAAGGCCCAGATCATCTCCGGTGTTCGCGGCGGTGAGCAGGTGAAGCTGGACGCCTCGACGTCCACGGATCCGGACAACGAGGCGCTGACAAACGCCTGGATGCAGGCGGGTGGCGCGGCGCCGACGCTGTCGGGCGCCAACTCCGCCGAAGCCAGCTTCACGCCGGCGAAGAAGAACACGGCGGCGACCTACACCTTCCCTGACATAACGAGGTGGTCCTCCACTTGGGAGGGCCGCCTCTTTCTTCTTTCCACCAAGCCCGGCCCTACGTCACGGAAACCTGGCACGGAACTGGCATCCCACCCCGGCGTACTATGTTAAACATAGGCCGGGGACGCCCGTCGCGTTCAGTTCCCTCATCACCAGATCCGAAAGCACTCACCAGACATGGCCCGCATTTCATCGCCCACTCTGCGGCAGATATCCGCAGTCTTCGCATTACTGGCACTCACAGCCTGCCGCCCATCGACTTCGGATGACGGCGCGCTCCAGCTCCAAAGCAAGACCTCTGCCCTGGGCAACACGCGCTTCGAGAACGTCAAGGTCTACGGTGGCACGGTGAGGTTCTCATCGGCCGCGACCAAGCGGACCTTCACCGAAGAAGGGGCAACCTACACCATTGAATGTACCCACCAGGGGGCGGGGATCGCGTATCTGACACAGGACGCCGGCTCTCTCTACTATTGGACGGGCCGGTTCCAGGGAACAGTTACGATCAAATGCATCCAGGAAAGAAACATCACCACTCAGCTCTGGGCGCGGACGACCGTGACGCTCCCTTCCCAAAAAATCAACACACTCGCATTATTGTTCATGACGCCAGAAGCGACTCCCTACGAGGGCCCAAACTTCCGGTTCCTCTACGGGCATGACATCAACACCAGCAGCGCCTTCATCACTACGCTCTCCGAGTCCTCGGTCGGCACACACACCTCGACCGCTTATGCATCGCCGCTGAGGTACCCAGGACTCGGAACCACGCCATGGCCCATTCCGGCGAGCGGACTGGACCTCAGCGTGAACGTCACGGAGGACCAGGCTGCCCCTTGTGGCGCACAGAGCCAGAAGATCCCCTACAACTTCTCGTTCCAGCTTTCGCCAATGGACCTCAACGAGGTCAAGCTCCTCATCGAGCCTCCCGACAACTACGCCGAATGGCGGCCTTCCGCTCCCTCGGTGGATGAAGCCGACGAGATGCTCGACGCCCCACCTCTCGATGGTGTTGCCGTCGCCTTCAGTTCTGGCCCGCCCCAGTCCCTGTCGCAGGATGCAAGCTCAGATATCATCAACTCACTCGAGGTGACAGCCAGACTCCTGGGACCCGAAGCTCTCCAGGCCAAGAACATTGTCTTCCGGCTCAAGTCCTCAACAGTCCCCGGGGTGTCGAGCAACTGGCCACTGGTCGGGGAGCAGTATAACGAACGCGACCTTGAGTTGCGCCCCACCCAGGAAACAGCGCTCGACATCACGGACGCGACATCAGGCGGCGAGACCCTCCAGGAAGGACGGACACCGGACAGCTTGTATGACTCCGCCACTGTGTATGTTGATTCATTCGACTGGGGCGCCTACGGCGAGATGACGGTGGATGCGACGCTGCCTGACGGACGTATCATCCATGGGGTGGTCACCTCCGCACCCAATGAAAGCGCATTGCGTATCCCCAAGCGCAAGAGCGACTCCTTCATCGCCGACAACTGGAAGCAGCAATATCAGGTCGAGAACCTGGAAGACACCGATGACAACGAGGACATTCCACTCGGCGACGGAAACAGAGGAGATGGCCTGACACTGTATGAGGAATACCGTGGCTTCCAGGAACAGGGCAAACACACCAGCGGGAATCCAAAAGCCAAGGATTACTTCCTCTTTGTGGACTCGTCGCTCAAGAACATAGCAAACCCAGGCATCGGACTGTTCGCCTCCACCACAAAGCTGGAAGTCCACCAACTGAAGCGCGGCGAGTTCCCTGCGTCACTGGGGCGGGGTGACTTCAACCTCGACCACCGCGTGATCAACTTCAACAGGGCGCCCGATGGCAGACATCTTGTCGATCAGCACCTTGTCGTCTTGACACGCCCCCCCAAGAAGGATGGCGACACGGAGTATGGCGACACCACGACTGGAGAGTCCAGGACATACCGGAAGAACGATTCAGCCAACGGCACGCCCAAGGACATTTCGGTCGTTGAGCTATCAAAAAAGACCCTCAAAAGCGGCGACCTGAATATCGAGACGGATGTCGCACACGAGCTTGGACACACCGTCAACATCTACCATCATGGCGACGCAGCGGTCTCCGAAGAATTTATCGTAAGGGCTTATGACGCATTCATCCAGGCGAAGGATGCAAAGGGGAAAGTGGAGCCGCTCCGAATCTCCGAACTCTATGATGCGGATACGTTCGTGGAACTAGTTCCATCACCGGATTATCGCCAGGCTGGAAGGTTCAACAAGGTCACTTTCTCCCCGACCTCGGGAAATCAATACAGTGGCTTCGAGGATTGCTACATGCGTTACACCGGGGCGACACTTGTCCGCGAGGGGACTGACACAGCAACCAGCGTCAAGCGACTCTGGATCCGGAACCGAGAACAACCCGGCAAGCAGCTCTGCTCGAGAAAAACAGGCGTAACCTTCAACGCGGGGCCGCGCTCGCGGCATGGGAGTGCCCTCCGAGGCGACTGCATCCATCAGATTCTCGTCAATGACCGCATTGCCGCTCCCCAAAGGTAAGGCACCATGATCACTCGAAAATCGACGTCACTGCTGCAGGTGCTCCTCTTTTGGTTCACACTTCAGGGATTCACTGCCCAAGCCCAGACAGTCATCGAACCTGAGCTGGGAATTGGCGTTTTCGGCGACCCCCCGAACGTCACCTTCAGAGGTTCGCCCCTCATCCTCCAGCTCTATTTTGGTTTGCCCGCAGGCAAGGTCGCGGCGGCAGGCAGCGCCACGATTCAGCCCGTCCAGATTTCCGTTCCCTCCGGAAAATGGACACGGCTCGTCAAGCTGTCCGTCAAGAACCAACAAGGAGTGCTCCAGTCCTGGCCCTTTCAAGTCTTGACGCCGGTCGGAGCAAGCATCCAGATTGCTCCTGGCAGTCCGAAAGAGTTGCTCGTGATTCTTCCCCCAGAAGCCACCTCGCTGCTGGCCACTGGGACCTACAAACTGAAGCTCCTTCTGGATTCCCGCACAGGCTCCACTCCTGGGAGCTGGAAGGGCTGGGCCATCGATGACACCACGCTGGAGATCCTGGACCCACCGCAGGCGCCCGATCCCGCCGAACAGTGCTCGCAGGCATTGATACTTGCCGCGTACCACGAGCAGAAGAACAACACCGCGCAAGCGGAGGCAGTCCTTGCGCAGGCGCCAGCCCTTGTGGCGTGCCTGGCGGCTCGCGCTGAACTCGCCACTCGAACCGGCAACAAGAAGCTTGCCATCGACCTCTACAAGCAGGCCATCACGCGGCAGAGCCAACTGAGACAGCCGTCCGACGAGCCAAGCACCATCCTTGAAAGTCAATGCCAGCTCGTGACGAACAGCCTTCCGGAGGCCGAACGCGATCCCTTGGCGACGTGTGGCTATAGAGAGTGCATTGCCGAGTCAGAGGAAGAGATCTGCCACAGGGTTTCGGCGCAGTGCGGCCCCCTCCAGGCCACGGATATCTGTGGAAACACGAGCAACATCGCATCATGCGGCACCTGTACAGCCCCACAGACCTGCGGTGGCTCCGGTGTCGCCAATCAGTGCGGTTGCGCGCCCGAAACCAACGCCCAGTTCTGCTCGCGGCAGGGAAAAAACTGCGGCTCGGTAACGGGGCAGGACAACTGCGGTCAGTCCCGGACGGTGACATCCTGTGGCACCTGCTCCGGCACGGACAGCTGCGGCGGAGCCGGGACCGCCAATGTCTGTGGCACCTGCCAACCCATTCCACAAGCGACAGCCTGCGCAAACCGTCAGTGTGGTTCCGTTTCAGACGGATGTGGAACAATGTACTCCTGCGGTACTTGCCAGCTCGGCAGCCAATGTTCGCCGACGTACGGAGTATGCGGGCTCCCATGTGGGCAGAACGGGGTCCTGGTATGCAATGATCTATTTTGTCGCTGTGACGACAGTAGCGGCACGTAGCTGCTGGTACAGCACGTCGTGAATCCGTGGGGGGCGGTCTTCGCATGAAAGATCTCCCCCCTTGTCTTGGGTTGGAATCTCCGAGACGCAACACACGCATCGAACTCACTCATGATTGACCGCGCCCTGCTCCGCCCCTCGTCACGACATACGCCCGGGGCGGTTCTCGTCCTGGTGTGCATCTCGGCCTGCCGCACTCCTCAACGGGCCCTTCCGCATCAGGAGGAGCAGTCCGCGGTCGTGATGGGTGAGCCCTCGGATTACGACACCTGGAGACCGACAGCCCCCCTCCTCGACCCGCAAAAGGAATTCGAGGACGTGCCTTCGCTGGACACATTCCTGGCACCCGAGGAATAGCCAAGGAGACCGCGAGAAGTCATGGCGGATCCATGTGCCAGGGCCGCTAGACTCCTGATTCATGGCACGCACGTTCCAGGTGGGAGACACCGTCACGCACGTCCGACAATGCGACCGGCTACGGCCGGTGTATGGCGCGAGCTCTTCGTAACCGTCCGGCCAGTGACGTGCCGGAAGGATTGAAGACGGACCACGACCGTGCTCAGCGGGCGCCGCGAGGAGCGTGAGTTGTTCAGGGACTGGGCTGGAGGGGCGAAGCGGGCGGGTCGGCGGCGCGTCGCCGCCTCCACTCGTGGGGTAGCAGCTCACCGATGCGCGCATTCGGGTGCGTCTGCACCCGCAGCAGGACATCCGCGAGGTACGCCTCGGGATTGACCTGGTTGGCCTCGCAGGTGGCGACGAGGGCGTAGAGGCCCGCGAGGTTCGCGCCCGCGGCCTCATGGCCGACGAAGAGGAAATTCTTCCGGCCCAGGGCGGCCTTGCGCAGCGCGGCCTCGCTTCGGTTGTTGTCCAAGGGCAGACGCGCGTCGGAAGAGAAGCGCGTCAGGGCGTCCCACTGCTTGAGCGCGTAGGAGAGGGCCTGGCCCATGGGGCCCCTGGGCAGGTGGCGTGGGGCCTGGGATTCCATCCACGCACGCAGCGCAGTGAGGACGGGGAGACTTTGCTGCTGGCGCAGCGCTTGGTGCGCGTCCGTGCGCACGACGCCCGCGTCGCGGGCCAGCGCCTCCACCCGGTAGAGGGCCAGAATGAAGTCCAGGGCCTCGCGGGCCTCGGGCGCGGTGGGCAGTGTCAAGGCTCGGCCAAGCAGGTCGCTGTTCGGTTGTAACCGTCCGGCCAGTGACGTGCCGGAAGGATTGAAGACGGACCACGACCGTGCTCAGCGGGCGCCGCGAGGAGCGAGTTGGTCAGGGACTGGGCTGGAGGGGTGACTCGGGCGGGTCAGCGGCGCGTCGCCGCTTCCACTCGTGAGGTAGCAACTCACCGATGCGCGCATTCGGGTGCGTCTGCACCCGCAGCAGGACATCCGCGAGGTACGCCTCGGGATTGACCTGGTTGGCCTCGCAGGTGGCGACGAGAGCGTAGAGGCCGGCGAGGTTCTGCCCTGCGGCCTCGTGGCCGACGAAGAGGAAATTCTTCCGGCCCAGGGCGGCCTTGCGCAGCGCCGCCTCGGAGCGGTTGTTGTCCAAGGGCAGACGCGCGTCGGAAGAGAAGCGCGTCAGGGCGTCCCACTGCTTCAGCGCGTAGGAGAGGGCCTGGCCCATGGGCCCCTTGGGCAGATGGCGCGAAGTCTGCGCTTCCATCCACGCACGCAGCGCCGAGAGGACGGGGAGGCTCTGCTGCTGGCGCAGCGCTTGGTGCGCGTCCGTGCGCACGACGCCCGCGTCGCGGGCCAGCGCCTCCACCCGGTAGAGGGCCAGAATGAAGTCCAAGGCCTCGCGGGCCTCGGGCGCGGTGGGGAGCGCCTCGAAGAAGCGGCGCCGCACATGCGCCCAACACCCGACGCGGACGCGCCCTTCGGGCAGCGTCACCGCGTTGTAGCCGGTATAGGCATCCACGACGAGGGCGCCCCGGGTGCCGCCCAGCACGTCCTTGGGCGTCGTGCTGGCCCGGCCGAGGCTGAAGCGGTAGCCCAGGAGCCACTGCCCTTCGGGCGTCTGGGTGAGGAAAGTCCAGAGGTAGCCCTGGCGTGTCTTCTTCACGTCCAGCACGCGCATGGGCGTCTCGTCGGCCCACACCACGTCCGCGGACGCAATGCACTGCAGGAGGTGCTGCGAAAGAGGCAGCAGCACCGAGGCGGCCTGGTGGAAGAGGTCCGTCAGGGTGCTGCGACTCATGGGCACGCCGCTTCTCTCCACCCGCTGGGCGAGTCGGTGCAGCGGCATGGCGTCCGCGCACTTCGACGTCACCACGTGGGAGAGGAAGCCCGGGCCGTACTCGCCCCTGTCCACCACCCGGGCCGGAGGCGGGGCGGTGACGACGCCCCGGCCGCACGCGCACGCCAGCACCTCCTGCACGTGCACCTGCTTCTCGAAGCGGGCGGGCACGTACTCGTACACCACCGAGGTTTTGCCCTTGCCCAGGGGCCTCAAGTCCTCGCTGCCGCACGCCGGGCAGTGGCGCTCCTCGGCCGGCACCGCGTGGCGAATCTCCCGCGCCGGGGCCCCCTCGGCCTTGCGGGCGGCTCTCTCTTGCCGCTTCTCTTTCGCGGCCTCGGCCTGGGCCGCCGTCGAATCCGCGTCCCCTCGCAACTCAGCCGCCACCGTCGGCAGCTTCTCCGCCCTCTTGCCGAAGACGTGGCGCTGCAGGGCCGCAAGCTGCCCCTTGAGGGCGTCCACCTCCCCGCCAATGCGGCTCACCTCGGCCTTGAGCTCCTCGGCTTCCTCACGCCAGGGGCAGAAGTGGTCCTGAGGGAGTTCGCGCGGCACCCAACCTCAACACGCCTGCGCCACGCCGCGTCCCGAGCCGGGCACGTCAGCTGCCCGTACGCCCGGGAGGTGCCCAGGCGGGCTGGCGCCTCACCTGGGCCACGTCGATGCCGTCCAGCAGCATCGCCAACTGCGTGGCGTCCAGCGTCACTGCCTGCGCGCCCGCGTCCACCGGCGGCAGCCGGAAGCGGCCCGTCTCCAGCCGCTTGTAGAGAAGCACGAAGCCGCCCCGGCTCCACGTCAGCACCTTGATGCGGTCGCCTCGCCTGGAGACGAAGGCGAAGAGGTGCCCCGAGTAGACGTCCTCGCCCCACGCCGTGCGCACCAGCGCCATGAGGCCGTCAATCGACTTGCGCATGTCCACCGGCTCCATCGCCAGCACCACGCGCACCGACGCAGGCAGGGCGAACATCGCTTCAGCGCCCCAACGCGGCGACGAGCCGGGCCACGTAACCGACGTCGGTGCCTACCGCGAATCGCACCCGCGCTCCGCTCGTGGCCACCACCTCCAGCAGGGACTCCGGCGCCGCGGGGGCGCTCGCCACTCGCACCGGCAACAGCCGCACGGCTTCCGCTCGCGATGGAGCGGACCGCCGATGCCGGTACACCCACGACTGCAACGTGCTCAGCCGCATGCCGTGCGCCAACGCGAACTCCCGCTGCGTCTGCCCGCTCGCCTCAAAGGCCTCCGCGATGCGCGCCCACTCCGGCTTCTCCACCTGCTTCGCCATGCCCAGCAGCGTCCGCCGCGCCCCGCTACCCCGGCAATCCCTCACGGCACGTCGTTGGCCGGACGGTTACGTTCGGTTCGGCCAACCAGGTCCGGACGTGAAGCGCCCAGGAATTGCGACGGAGTGGGCCGCGCGGGTTCGGCCAAACCGGTCCGGCAGGGGCTGCGCCAGGTGTCAGCGTGCGGCAGTCTCGACCTGGGCCGCGCGCGGAGCGCGGGTGCGCTTGGCGGGCGGAGGGTTACGGTAGCTGTCACCCTCGATGGTGAGGACATGGGAGTGGTGCAGCAACCGGTCCATGGCGGCGCTGGCCAGCAGTGCGTCACCAAACAGCGGCGGCCACTCCTCCAAGGCGCGATTGGAGGTGATGCAAGTGGCCGCGCGCTCGTAGCGACGGCGGACAATCTCGTACAAGTCGATGCCCTCCTCACCCGTAAGGGGCCGCAGTCCGAGGTCGTCGACGATGAGCAGGGCTGGCGTGGTGAAGCGCAGGAGGCGACGCTCGTAGCCGTTGTCGGCGCGTGAGGCTCGCAACTGCGTGAGCATGTCGTGGGCGCTCACGTAGAGGACGGCGTGGCCGGCGCGGCAAGCTCGCTGCCCCAGCGCCTGGGCGAGGTGACTCTTGCCGACGCCCGCCGGGCCCACCACCAGCACATTCTCTTGCCGCTCGACAAAGGCGCAGGTGCCCAGCTCCAGCACCTTGGTGCGAGGGACGGAGGTGTTGAAGGAGAAGTCGAAGTCCTCCAGGGTGCTGGGCCGCTCGAAGGCGGCACGGCGCATGCGCACGTCCAATTGCTTGCCGTCGCGGCGCTCCACCTCGTCGGCCAGGAGTCGGTAGAGGAATTCCGTCAGCGACAGGTTGGCGTCGGCCGCCTCGCGGCAGCGCACCTCGAGGGACTGCAGCAGCCCGGACAGGCGCAGCTTCTTCAGCACGGGGACGAGCTCGTCATAGGTACTCATGCGGCGGGACACTCCTTGAGCGGGGTGGGACTGCGGGGACAGCGAGGAGGGGGCGCTAACGCAGCAGCAGCGTGCGCACGTCGCGCGCGTAGCGGGGCGCCGGCGACGCAGCCGTGGCGGCGGGCGTGGCGAGGGCCAGGTGCCCGTCCTGGGGCAACGGCTGCAAGTCCAGGCCGCGGCGCAGGATGTCCTTGAGGCCCTGGTAGCGCAGGTTGCCGAAGTGCAGCGCCCGGCGGCACGCGGCCTCGGCCCGCTCGCGCGGGAAGCCCTCCAGGTGCACCACCATGGCCTGCACGCAGCGCAGCTGGCTGAGGACGTCATCGGCGTCGAAGACGGCGCGCACGTACGCCTCGGTGTGCGGGCCCAGCCGGGCCGCCCGTGTCTCCCAGTGGCCGCGGCTGCGGTGGCGCAGGGCCGCGCGCGCCTCGGGCAGGTGGGACTCCACGGTGCTGCGGTGGCCCTCGCCGCGCAGCGGGTGGGTGGCCACGCGCTCGTCCTGGGCGTACACGCGCACGTCGTAGGCCGTGACGCACAGCCAGACGCGCTGGCCGATGAGACGCCACGGCACTGAGTACAGCCGTCGGCCGTACATGACGTGGGCGTCGCGGTGCACGCGGGCCTCGTGCCACACCTCGGGCGCCCACGCGGCCGCCGGCAGCGCACGCAGCGCCTCGGCTTCGGCCTGCTGGAAGAGGAGGCGCGGCTGACGCCCCGTCGTGCCGTGCACGCGCACCGACGCCACGTCCCGCAGCCAGCGCTGCAGTGCGGCCTCGCACTCGCGCGCGTCCTCTCCGGCCCTCCCGGCGAAGAAGTTGCCTTTCACGTAGCGCACGCCCGCCTCCACCTTGCCTTTCTTCTCAGGGGCGCGAGGAGGGGCCGGGTCGACGATGAAGCCGTAGTGGCGCGCCAGCGCGCGGTAGCTGCGCTGCAGGGCCCGCTCCCCGTCCACCCCGAAAGCAGCGCGCACCACCGCCGCCTTGAGGTTGTCGGGCACCACGCACCGGGGCACCCCGCCAAAGTACGTGAAGGCGGCCTCGTGGCAGCGCAGCCACGTCTCCACACGCTGGTCGAAAACCACCGTGGCGAAGAGGTGGCGGCTATAGCCGAGCACCCTGACGAACACCCAGGCGCGACGCAGAGTCCCTGCGTCTGCGTCGTACAATCGGCCCACTTCACCGAAGTCCACCTGCGCGACTTCGCCTGGGGCCGTCTCCACGGGGATGGCGACGTCCTCTTCACTCACGCCCTGCGCCCGACGCACGCTGCCCACCAGGCGCTTGACGGCCGAGAGGCTGCCTGCCGGCACCCCCGCCTCCATCTGCAACCGGGTGAAGATGGCCTGTGGCTGCAGTCCCTTCGCCACCCACGCTTCCACCTGGGCGCGGTGTGCCTCCAGGCTGGACGTTTGCTGGGGCGCTGGCGGGGCCGCGGGCCGCCCCGCCAGCACTGCGGCCTTGAGCACCTCGAGCTCGGGCAGCACCTGCACGTCGCCCCGCAGCAGCCCCGCCGCTTCCAGCACGCGCCGATAGCTGCGCTCCACGTTCACGCCCATGCGCAGCACCCGGGCCACTTGCCGCGCGGGCGTGCCCAGGCGGTGCAACCGCACCAATTCCTGCAGCCAGTCCATCTCCACTCTCCGGTTACTCACGCCACTTCCCTTTCCAAGGGAAGCCAGCGTGGCCTGTCGGCGGGACGCCCGGGGGACCGGGTTGGCCGAACCGGTGCGGACCGGTTTGGCCGAACTCACCCCGACCGGGTTCGCCGAACTCCGGAGGACCTGTTACGCCGAGCTACGACACTCCGTCTCCGGTCTCCTCGGCCGGCCGGAACAGCGTGACGACCCGGCCGTTCCAGTGTTCGGTGCCCCGCCGCCAACAGGTGGGCCGCTCCGAGCAGACACGCGACGTGCATGTCGTGGCCACAGGCATGCGACACCGGAACCGCGTCGCCGTCGGCATTGGTCGTGGTGACGGTGCTGGCATAGGGCAGCCCGGTCGTCTCACGGACGGGCAGCGCATCCATGTCCGCCCGGAGCAGCACCGTGGGGCCGTCCCCATTGCGCAACACCCCGACGACGCCGGTGCCGCCGACTCCAGAGTGCACCTGAGAGCCCGCCTGCTTGAGCCGCTCGGCCACCTTCCGCGCTGTCGCGTTCTCGTGGTGGGAGAGCTCCGGATGCTGATGTAGCTCTCGGTAAAAATCCTCCTGCCACGTTCGGATGTCGCCCTGCCCCGCCATCACCCGTGATGCAGCCGACATGGTTCCTCCTGGTGAACTCCCGCGCTGTCGAGCACGCGGGCGCCGGGCCTCCGCCATCCGCTCTTTCCTGGCCGCTGCCTCAAGCCCCGCGCTCGCCACCTCCGCACCTGCTTGAGGGAGCTGGGCTTCACCGCGCCGCAGGTGCAGGGCAACACGGCCCTGGCTTTCAGACTGGTGGTGACGGACGCGGACGGCGCGACGGCCGGTCAGTTCGTCTACTCGGTCATGGTGACGAACGTGAACCAGGCGCCGGTCGCCAAGGCCCGGCTCATCTCCGGTGCTCGCGGCGGTGAGCAGGTGAAGCTGGACGCCTCGACGTCCACGGATCCGGACAACGAGGCGCTGACAAACGCCTGGGTGCAGACGGGTGGCGCGGCGACGACGCTGTCGGGCGCCAACTCCGCCGAAGCCAGCTTCACGCCAGCGAAGAAGACCACGGCGGAGACCCACACCTTCACCGTGACGGTGAAGGACGCGGCCGGTGCCACCAGCACCGCCGAGGTGAAGGTCACCGTCCCGAAGGTCGAGGAAGAGGGCGGCGGCTGCTCGTCCGCCGTTGGCTCTGTGGGCGGCATGGCTCCGCTAATGGCGCTCTTCGCGGCCATGGGCATGCTGCGCCGTCGCAAATCGGCGTAGTCGTCCTGACGTCCTGAAGTAACGAGGGGGGCCTCCACATGGGAGGGCCGCCCCTTTCCTCTTTCCAGCAAGCCCGGCCCTACGTCACGGAAACCTGGCACGGAACTGGCATCCCACCCCGGCGTACTATGTTAAACATAGGCCGGGGACGCCCGTCGCGTTCAGTTCCCTCATCACCAGATCCGAAAGCACTCACCAGACATGGCCCGCACTTCATCGCCCACTCTGCGGCAGATATCTGCAGTCTTCGCATTACTGGCAATCACAGCCTGCCGCCCATCGACTTCGAATGACGACGCGCTTCAGCTCCGAAGCAAGACCTCTGCCCTGGGCAACACGCGCTTCGAGAACGTCAAGGTCTACGGTGGCACGGTGAGGTTCTCATCGGCCGCAGCCAAACGGACCTTCACCGAAGGGGGGTCAACCTACACCATTGAATGTACCCACCAGGGGGCGGGGATCGCGTATCTGACACAGGACGCCGGCTCTCTCTACGCATGGACGGGCCGGTTCCAGGGAACAGTTACGATCAAATGCATCCAGGAAACAAACATCACCACTCAGCTCTGGCATCGGACGACCTGGACGCTCCCTTCCCAAAAAATCAACACACTCGCATTATTGTTCATGACGCCAGAAGCAACTGCCTACGAGGGCCCAAACTTCCGGTTCCTCTATGGGCATGACATCAACACCAGCAGTGCCTTCATCACCACGCTCTCCGAGTCCTCGGTCGAAACACACACCTCGACCGTTTATAAACCGGCGCTGAGGTACCCAGGACTCGGAACCACGCCATGGCCCATTCCGGCGAGCGGACTGGAACTCAGCGTGAACGTCACGGAGGACCAGGCTGCCCCTTGTGGCTCAGAGAGCCAGAAGATCCCCTACAACTTCTCGTTCCAGCTTTCGCCAATGGACCTCAACGAGGTCAAGCTCCTCATCGAGCCTCCCGACAACTACGCCGAATGGCGGCCTTCCGCTCCCTCGGTGGATGAAGCCGACGAGATGCTCGACGCCCCACCTCTCGATGGTGTTGCCGTCGCCTTCAGTTCTGGCCCGCCCCAGTCCCTGTCGCAGGATGCAAGCTCAGATATCATCAACTCACTCGAGGTGACAGCCAGACTCCTGGGACCCGAAGCTCTCCAGGCCAAGAACATTGTCTTCCGGCTCAAGTCCTCAACAGTCCCCGGGGTGTCGAGCAACTGGCCACTGGTCGGGGGGCAGTATAACGAACGCGACCTTGAGTTGCGCCCCACCCAGGAAACAGCGCTCGACATCACGGACGCGACATCAGGCGGCGAGACCCTCCAGGAAGGACGGACACCGGACAGCTTGTATGACTCCGCCACTGTGTATGTTGATTCATTCGACTGGGGCGCCTACGGCGAGATGACGGTGGATGCGACGCTGCCTGACGGACGTATCATCCATGGGGTGGTCACCTCCGCACCCAATGAAAGCGCATTGCGTATCCCCAAGCGCAAGAGCGACTCCTTCATCGCCGACAGCTGGAAGCAGCAATATCAGGTCGAGAACCTGGAAGACACCGATGACAACGAGGACATTCCACTCGGCGACGGAAACAGAGGAGATGGCCTGACACTGTATGAGGAATACCGTGGCTTCCAGGAAAAGGGCAAACACACCAGCGGGAATCCGAAAGCCAAGGATTACTTCCTCTCTGTGGACATGGCGCTCAAGGACATAGCAGACCCAGGCATCACACTGTTCGCCTCCACCACAAATCTGCGTGTCCACCAACTGGATGACGGCGAGTTCCCTCCGACAGAGGGGCGGGGTGACTTCAAGCTCGACCACCGCGTGATCAACTTCAACAGGGCGCCCGATGGCAGACATCTTGTCGATCAGCACCTTGTCGTCTTGAGACCCCCTTCCGATGAGGATGTCGACACCCCGACTGGGCAGTCCATGACATTCCGGAAGAACTCTTCAGCCAACGGCACGCCCAAGGACCATTCGGTCGTTGAGCTATCAAGAAAGACCCTCGACAGCGACACACTGGAGATCGCGTCGGTTGTCGCACACGAGCTTGGACACACCGTCAACATCTACCATCATGGCGACGCAGCGGTCTCCGAAGAATTTATCGTAAGGGCTTATGACGCATTCATCCAGGCGAAGGATGCAAAGGGGAAAGTGGAGCCGATCCGAATCACCGAACTCTATGATGCGGATACGTTCGTGGAACTAGTTCCATCACCGGATTATCGCCAGGCTGGAAGGTTCGACAAGGTCACTTTCTCCCCGACCTCGGGAAACCAATACAGTGGCTTCGAGGATTGCTACATGCGTTACACCGGGGCGACACTTGTTCGCGAGGGGACTGACACAGCAACCAGCGTCAAGCGACTCTGGATCCGGAACCGAGAACAACCCGGCAAGCAGCTCTGCTCGAGAAAAACAGGCGTAACCTTCAATGCGGGGGCGCGCTCGCGGCATGGAAGTGCCAGCCGAGGCGACTGCATGCATCAGATTCTCGTCAATGACCGCATTGCCGCTCCCCAAAGGTAAGGCACCATGAACACTCGAAAATCGACGTCACTGCTGCAGGTGCTCCTCTTTTGTTTCGCACTTCAGGGATTCACTGCCCAAGCCCAGACAGTCATCGAACCTGAGCTGGGAATTGGCGTTTTCGGCACCCCCCCGAACGTCACCTTTAGAGGTTCGCCCCTCATCCTCCAGCTCTATTTTGGTTTGCCCGCAGGCGAGGTCGTGGCGGCAGGCATCGCCACGGTTCAGCCCGTCCAGATTTCCGTTCCCTCCGGAAAATGGACACGGCTCGTCAAGTTGTCCGTCAAGAACCAACAAGGAGTGCTCCAGTCCTGGCCCTTTCAAGTCTTGACGCCGGTAGGAGCAAGCACCCAGATTGCTCCTGGCAGTCCGAAAAAGTTGCTCGTGATTCTTCCCCCAGAAGCCACCTCGCTGCTGGCCACTGGGACCTACAAACTGAAGCTCCTTCTGGATTCCCGCACAGGATCCACTCCTGGGAGCTGGAAGGGCTGGGCCATCGCTCAAACCAAGCTGGAGATCCTGGACCCACCGCAGGCGCCCGTTCCCGCCCAACAGTGCTCGCAGGCATTGATACTTGCCGCGTACCACGAGCAGAAGAACAACACCGCGCAAGCGGAGGCAGTCCTTGCGCAGGCGCCAGCCCTTGTGGCGTGCCTGGCGGCTCGCGCTGAACTCGCCACTCGAACCGGCAACAAGAAGCTTGCCATCGACCTCTACAAGCAGGCCATCACGCGGCAGAGCCAACTGAGACAGCCGTCCGACGAGCCAAGCACCCTCCTTGAAAGTCAATGCCAGCTCGTTACGAACAGCCTTCCGGAGGCCGAACGCGATCCCTTGGCGACGTGTGGCTATAGAGAGTGCATTGCCGAGTCAGAGGAAGAGATCTGCCACAGGGTTTCGGCGCAGTGCGGCCCCCTCCAGGCCACGGATATCTGTGGAAACACGAGCAACATCGCATCATGCGGCACCTGTACAGCCCCACAGACCTGCGGTGGCTCCGGTGTCGCCAATCAGTGCGGTTGCGCGCCCGAAACCAACGCCCAGTTCTGCTCGCGGCAGGGAAAAAACTGCGGCTCGGTAACAGGCCAGGACAACTGCGGTCAGTCCCGGACGGTGACATCCTGTGGCACCTGCTCCGGCACGGACAGCTGCGGCGGAGCCGGGACCGCCAATGTCTGTGGCACCTGCCAACCCATTCCACAAGCGACAGCCTGCGCAAACCGTCAGTGTGGTTCCGTTTCAGACGGATGTGGAACAATGTACTCCTGCGGTACTTGCCAGCTCGGCAGCCAATGTTCGCCGACGTACGGAGTATGCGGGCTCCCATGTGGGCAGAACGGGGTCCTGGTATGCAATGATCTATTTTGTCGCTGTGACGACAGTAGCGGCACGTAGCTGCTGGTACAGCACGTCGTGAATCCGTGGGGGGCGGTCTTCGCATGAAAGATCTCCCCCCCTTGTCTTGGGTTGGAATCTCCGAGACGCAACACACGCATCGAACTCACTCATGATTGACCGCGCCCTGCTCCGCCCCTCGTCACGACATACGCCCGGGGCGGTTCTCGTCCTGGTGTGCATCTCGGCATGCCGCACTCCTCAACGGGCCCTTCCGCATCAGGAGGAGCAGTCCGCGGTCGTGATGGGTGAGCCCTCGGATTACGACACCTGGAGACCGACAGCCCCCCTCCTCGACCCGCAAAAGGAATTCGAGGACGTGCCTTCGCTGGACACATTCCTGGCACCCGAGGAATAGCCAAGGAGACCGCGAGAAGTCATGGCGGATCCATGTGCCAGGGCCGCTAGACTCCTGATTCATGGCACGCACGTTCCAGGTGGGAGACACCGTCACGCACGTCCGACAATGCGACCGGCTACGGCCGGTGTATGGCGCGAGCTCTTCGTAACCGTCCGGCCAGTGACGTGCCGGAAGGATTGAAGACGGACCACGACCGTGCTCAGCGGGCGCCGCGAGGAGCGAGTTGGTCAGGGACTGGGCTGGAGGGGTGACTCGGGCGGGTCAGCGGCGCGTCGCCGCTTCCACTCGTGAGGTAGCAACTCACCGATGCGCGCATTCGGGTGCGTCTGCACCCGCAGCAGGACATCCGCGAGGTACGCCTCGGGATTGACCTGGTTGGCCTCGCAGGTGGCGACGAGAGCGTAGAGGCCGGCGAGGTTCTGCCCTGCGGCCTCGTGGCCGACGAAGAGGAAATTCTTCCGGCCCAGGGCGGCCTTGCGCAGCGCCGCCTCGGAGCGGTTGTTGTCCAAGGGCAGACGCGCGTCGGAAGAGAAGCGCGTCAGGGCGTCCCACTGCTTCAGCGCGTAGGAGAGGGCCTGGCCCATGGGCCCCTTGGGCAGATGGCGCGAAGTCTGCGCTTCCATCCACGCACGCAGCGCCGAGAGGACGGGGAGGCTCTGCTGCTGGCGCAGCGCTTGGTGCGCGTCCGTGCGCACGACGCCCGCGTCGCGGGCCAGCGCCTCCACCCGGTAGAGGGCCAGAATGAAGTCCAAGGCCTCGCGGGCCTCGGGCGCGGTGGGGAGCGCCTCGAAGAAGCGGCGCCGCACATGCGCCCAACACCCGACGCGGACGCGCCCTTCGGGCAGCGTCACCGCGTTGTAGCCGGTATAGGCATCCACGACGAGGGCGCCCCGGGTGCCGCCCAGCACGTCCTTGGGCGTCGTGCTGGCCCGGCCGAGGCTGAAGCGGTAGCCCAGGAGCCACTGCCCTTCGGGCGTCTGGGTGAGGAAAGTCCAGAGGTAGCCCTGGCGTGTCTTCTTCACGTCCAGCACGCGCATGGGCGTCTCGTCGGCCCACACCACGTCCGCGGACGCAATGCACTGCAGGAGGTGCTGCGAAAGAGGCAGCAGCACCGAGGCGGCCTGGTGGAAGAGGTCCGTCAGGGTGCTGCGACTCATGGGCACGCCGCTTCTCTCCACCCGCTGGGCGAGTCGGTGCAGCGGCATGGCGTCCGCGCACTTCGACGTCACCACGTGGGAGAGGAAGCCCGGGCCGTACTCGCCCCTGTCCACCACCCGGGCCGGAGGCGGGGCGGTGACGACGCCCCGGCCGCACGCGCACGCCAGCACCTCCTGCACGTGCACCTGCTTCTCGAAGCGGGCGGGCACGTACTCGTACACCACCGAGGTTTTGCCCTTGCCCAGGGGCCTCAAGTCCTCGCTGCCGCACGCCGGGCAGTGGCGCTCCTCGGCCGGCACCGCGTGGCGAATCTCCCGCGCCGGGGCCCCCTCGGCCTTGCGGGCGGCTCTCTCTTGCCGCTTCTCTTTCGCGGCCTCGGCCTGGGCCGCCGTCGAATCCGCGTCCCCTCGCAACTCAGCCGCCACCGTCGGCAGCTTCTCCGCCCTCTTGCCGAAGACGTGGCGCTGCAGGGCCGCAAGCTGCCCCTTGAGGGCGTCCACCTCCCCGCCAATGCGGCTCACCTCGGCCTTGAGCTCCTCGGCTTCCTCACGCCAGGGGCAGAAGTGGTCCTGAGGGAGTTCGCGCGGCACCCAACCTCAACACGCCTGCGCCACGCCGCGTCCCGAGCCGGGCACGTCAGCTGCCCGTACGCCCGGGAGGTGCCCAGGCGGGCTGGCGCCTCACCTGGGCCACGTCGATGCCGTCCAGCAGCATCGCCAACTGCGTGGCGTCCAGCGTCACTGCCTGCGCGCCCGCGTCCACCGGCGGCAGCCGGAAGCGGCCCGTCTCCAGCCGCTTGTAGAGAAGCACGAAGCCGCCCCGGCTCCACGTCAGCACCTTGATGCGGTCGCCTCGCCTGGAGACGAAGGCGAAGAGGTGCCCCGAGTAGACGTCCTCGCCCCACGCCGTGCGCACCAGCGCCATGAGGCCGTCAATCGACTTGCGCATGTCCACCGGCTCCATCGCCAGCACCACGCGCACCGACGCAGGCAGGGCGAACATCGCTTCAGCGCCCCAACGCGGCGACGAGCCGGGCCACGTAACCGACGTCGGTGCCTACCGCGAATCGCACCCGCGCTCCGCTCGTGGCCACCACCTCCAGCAGGGACTCCGGCGCCGCGGGGGCGCTCGCCACTCGCACCGGCAACAGCCGCACGGCTTCCGCTCGCGATGGAGCGGACCGCCGATGCCGGTACACCCACGACTGCAACGTGCTCAGCCGCATGCCGTGCGCCAACGCGAACTCCCGCTGCGTCTGCCCGCTCGCCTCAAAGGCCTCCGCGATGCGCGCCCACTCCGGCTTCTCCACCTGCTTCGCCATGCCCAGCAGCGTCCGCCGCGCCCCGCTACCCCGGCAATCCCTCACGGCACGTCGTTGGCCGGACGGTTACCGTGCGCCGCGGCCGGGTGCGGTTTTCCCGGCCGGTGCTGCCCGAGGACACCGTCACCTTCCAGGGCCGCGTCGTCGCCATCGCGGACGGGCAGCGCATCCATGCCCGCCCGGAGCAGCACCGTGGGGCCGTCTCCATTGCGCAACGCCCCGACGACGCCGGTGCCGCCGACTCCAGAGTGCACCTGAAAGCCCGCCTGCTTGAGCCGCTCGGCCACCTTCCGCGCTGTCGCGTTCTCGTGGTGGGAGACCTCCGGGTGCTGATGCAGTTCGAGATAGAAGTCCTCCTGCCACGTTCGGATGTCGCCCTGCCCCGCCATCACCTGTGGTGCAGCCGATATGGTTCCTCCTGGTGAACTCCCGGGCTGTCGAGCACGCGGGCGCCGGGCCTCCGCCATTCGGGCGATGGCGCGCTCCACGCCGACTGCCGCATCACCGCCCTCGCCGGGTTCATCACGTGGACGCTGCGCATCATGGGCATGGCCATCACGACCATCCGCACGGCCCGGCGGTCCGCGGCCCGGTCAAGGCGCCAGGTCCACTCCCGCCCGTGCGAGGTGGGCCATCGCCTCGACCTCTCCGGGCCGCCCCGGATTCCCCATGAGCGCGGCCACGAACGGCCCCTCCCACGCGTCCGCGTCGTCATCAATCAGGCCTTCGCTCAGGAACATCTGGAATACGTCCGGGCTCGGTCCGTGCGACCGCCTCGTCCGGCGTCGGCTCCGGGGGGACCGGCGGCATCGACTACGAACCGCACCTCTGCGATTCCGGGCCGTAACCGAGGTCAGGGCCCGGAATCGAAGCGCGAGAGGAAGCAGCGCGGGGCGGAGGCTTTCCCGCGCGGCGTAGCCGTGGGCCCCTTCCGCTACCGCGTGACGTCGACGGTGTAGACGCCTTCTCCGGACGTGGCGGTGCCCGTCACATGGGTGCTGCCCGGCGTGCGGCGGACCTGCCCCGTGCCGTCGTCCTCGATTTCACCCGTGAGGGCAAGGTCCAGGGTGACGCTGCCCTCCAGGTCCCCGGACATCTGGAAGGCCCCCTTGAGCGTCCCGGTGAACGTGCCGCCCGGGAGGTCGCGCAACTGGAGGGTGAGCTCCGGCTGCGCCGCCGTGTCCGTGCTCGACGCGTAGGTGATGTTCACCGGATCCTCGTCCCCACCCAGGACGGTCTCCCCGTCGGAGTACCCGGTCATGCCAATGCGCAGACGCATCCCCTTGTTGGCCGAGCTGCCCTGATCCACCTGCCCGGTGACGAGCAGTGTCCCAGAGGCGGCGCCCGTCGTGGACTGGGGCGGGATGTTCGCGTTGGCCGCGGCGTTGAAGCCGACGAACCCCAGTTGCAGGGCCTTGCTCACGGACGGGTCGAGTCCGAGGTACGCGCGGCGGGCCTGCTCGTCGGAGCTGATGGCGTCATCCCCGCAAGCCGTGAGGCCCAGGGACAGGAAGAGGGAACACGCGACAACGGTCACGGCACGCGAAAAGGAGGTGAGCATGAGGGGGTCTCCGGTCATCCGATGGGGCTGTTGCACGTGCAGGGCGTCGTGCCGGTGCAGGCTTCCCCGGCGGACGTCTCGCAGTTGAGCCGCGGGCAGCAGGGGCTGGTGGGCGAGCACGCCTGACCACCGGCGGAGCAGGTCGAACCCGTCACGCAGGTGCCGGCGACGCTCCCACCCGGGATGTTGCAGCCGAGCCCGACGCAGCAGTCCGCGGGCGAGGTGCAGGCCTGCCCCTGCGGCTGACAGGCGCTGGGAGCGGAGCAGGTGCCGTTGTTGCAGATGCCGGAGCAGCAGGCGGCACCCGAGCTACAGGCCTTCCCGTTCGCGGCGCACAGGCCCGCGTCCGTCCCCCCACCCATGCCACCGTCCGTGCCACCGTCCGTGCCGCCACCGCCCGGCACGCCGTCGGGACGGCAGGCGTAGGCGATTTCGGAGACGATGGAGCAGGTGGTGCCAGCACAGCACTTGGGGGCCTGCGGGTCGCAGGGCGTGCCCACGGGATCGCACGTCACCTTCTGGCAGGTCAGGCCGCCATCCGCGCCGGGCAGACAGCGCGCGCCGCCACAGCACTGGTCGGAGAACTGGCACTGCTGGTCCTGCGGGATGCAGCACGGCTCCTTGCCGGTGTAGCCCGTGGGACAGCCCGCCGGGCAGGTGTTGTTGGGGCAACCGCCGAAGCAGCGCGGCACGCCGACGGAGTCCACCTTGCACACGGCCTTCTGGCCGTCGCAGCAGGCCTGGCGGGCGTTCACGTCGATGATGCCGCCATCCGGCAGCTGGCCGCTGCCGCAGACGTTGCCCACCGGGTTGCAGCCATTCGGCTTGTCACAGCGGCTCTCGCGGCAGTCCACCGCGTTGGACAGCTTCTCCCCCCCACAGCACACGCCATTGTTGGTGCAGTAGTCGCCCGTGGGACGGCAGCCGCCCACCGGCTGGCACACGGTGGTCCCATAGCCCAGGTCCACGCACGTGCGCGAACAGCAGTTGCTGGAGCCCGAGCACGGGTTGCCGTCCTGGAGGCAGCCCCCCGCGCCGCCACCGCTGACCGCCACGCAGCGGCCCGGGGTGCCCGTGCTCTCCTGCGAGCACACACCGCCGCAGCAGTCCGTGCCCTTCATGCACAGGTCGTTATTGGCCTGGCACGAGTACGCCGGCCTGCAGAGCCCTCCCTGGCAGTTGCTGGAGCAGCAGTCCTTCGCGCTGGTGCATGCCTGGCCCGGCACCTTGCAGCTGCTGGTGCTGTCGGCAGGCAGCGCCGCGCACCTGCCGTCCGCGCCGCAGAGCTTCGTGCAGCACGCCTCCGCACTGGCGCACGTGCTGCCCACGTCCAGGCACTGCAGCGTGGAGCACTTGCCGTCCAGACAGCTGTTCGTGCAGCACTCGATGCCATTGGCGCAGGCGTCGCCCGCGGGGGAGCACTGGGCATTGGGGGCCGGACAGACGCCCGTGTCCGAGCAGAGGCCCGTACAGCACTGGGCGCCCGAGTCCCGGCTGCACGCCGTGCCCTCACCGAGACACTGCGAGCCGGGCCCCGCGTCGGGCAGGGGCTGCCCCGCGTCCGTTCCGGCATCCACCGTGGCCGGCGGGTGGTCCGGCGGCTTGCCAATGTCTCCACTGCTACAAGCGACGACACCGAGGGCGACACCCAGGGCCCCCAGCAACAGCCAGCGGTTTGCCTTCATCCCCAGGAGACCCTGCCCCCTGACGACCGGCCACGCGGGAAGACGCAGGCCCATCAGCGGCTCACCCATCGTTCAAGACGCCAGGTCCACTCCCGCCCATGCAAGATAGGCCACCGCCTCGACTTCTCCTGGCCGGCCCGGAGTGCCCGTGAGCGCGGCCATGAACGGCCCCTCCCACGCATCCGCGTCATCAATCGGGCCTGCCCTGGAGCCCTGGGCGTGTCCATGCGCGGGGCCGTGGCCCGGGCCTCTCGCGCCAGTCGCTCGGAGTGCGCGACCGAGGCCTTGAGTTCGTGGACCTGCGCCTTCAACCGCTGCAACGCAGCGGTGTCGCGCGCACCGGGCTCCAGCTCCTCCTGGATTGGCGATGCCGACATCAGGTCAATGTGGATCTATCGTCACAGGCACACGTCAGCGCCTCCAGGAGCCACGCCTTGCCCTCCCGTTCCCGACGCCTGTTGACGACTGCCATTGGCACGTTCCTCCTGTGCTGCGTTTCCGTATCGTCATGGGGCCAGACGTCCTCCTCCGCGGAGCCCACGCGCATCGCCCTGCGCGCCGCCAGGCTCTTTGACGGGAAGAGCGAGCGGGCCCTCCCGGACGCGGTCGTGCTCATCGAAGGCTCACGCATCCAGGCCGTGGGCACCGGCCTCGCCATCCCCTCGGGCACACGGGTCATCGACCTGGGGGACGTCACCCTGCTGCCCGGGCTGATTGACGCGCACTCGCACCTGCTGCTGGACCTGGGCCCGTTGAACGGAGACGGCAGCCTCATCCCCCCGGTCGCCCAGAGCAGCACCGCCGAGCGCGCGCTCCTGGGCGCGAAGCTGGGCCGCGAGATGCTCGAGGCGGGTGTCACCACCGTGCGCGATGTCGGCAACTCGGGGGTCAACGGCGACGTGGCGCTGCGCAACGCCATCCAGCGGGGCTGGGTGCAGGGCCCGCGAATCTCCGCCTGCACCCGCGCGCTCGCGCCCCAGGGCGGGCAGTTTCCCACGCTCCAACCTCCGGCGCAGTCCCTCATCGAGCAGGAGTACGTCACCATCTCCGGTGTGGAGGAGGCCCGGCGCGCCGTGCGGCAAGCGCTCATGGACGGCGCGGACTGCATCAAGGTCATCGTCGACAACGGGCACAACCTCCTCTCATTGGCGGAGCTGAAAGTCATCGTCGAGGAGGCCCACCGCATGAAGCGCCCGGTGGCGACGCACACCACCACCGACGAAAGCATCCGCATCGCGGTCCAGGCGGGCGTCGACTCCGTCGAGCATGGGTACTCGCTCCCCGATGACGTGCTCGCGCCCATGGCCCGCGGCCGCATCTTCCTGGTACCGACGGATGGCCCGATGGACGCGTGTGACCTCTTCGATGCCGAGGGCGGCGATGCGGAGCGCCAGCGCCAGACGAAGGAGCGCTGCAGGAGGTCCATTGCCAGGGCCCAGGAGCGCCTCCGCCGTGCCGTGGCCGCGGGTGTTCGGATCGCCGCCGGCTCGGACATGTACATCGTGCTGCCAGGATTGACGCGAGGTCAGGCCAGCGTGAAGTGGATCCTCGCCTATGCCGAGGCGGGTCTCAAACCCGCGGACATCCTGCGCGCCGCGACAGTGAACGCGGCGGAGCTGCTGCGCATGCAGGACCAGATTGGCTCGCTCGCGCCGAACAAGCTCGCGGACCTGCTCGCGGTGGAGGGGGATCCGCTGAAAGACATCCGGGCGCTGAACCAGGTCCGGTTCGTGATGAAGAACGGGCAGGTGGTCCTGGACGCCCGCGCGCACAGCACGGGCCAGCCCTAGGCTGTTCCCTTGAAGTCAGCGGCGGACAGGCCATGCCGCTTGAGCAGGTCGTAGAAGTCGCTCCGGTTGCGCCCGGCCATTCGCGCCGCGGCGCTGACACTGCCGCCGCTGCGGCGCATGGCCTCCGCGAGGTAGGCGCGCTCGAAGGCATCACGGGCCTCGCGCAGCGAGGGCAGGGCCTCTGTCCCGCCAGGAACGCCTGGCAGCTGCGCGCTCCCGGTGGGGGGCCGCTCCAGCGCCTGCCCCAGGCGAGGCACATGCCGCGGCTGAAGCTCGTCCGTGCCGGCCAGCAGCACCGCGGCCTCCATCTCGTGGATGAGCTCCCGGACGTTGCCGGGCCAGCCATAGCGCTGCAACAGCTCCACCGTCGCGGGCGCGAGGCGCGGCGGACGCAGGCCATAGCGGTTCGCCGTGCGCTCCAGGAAGAGCTGCGCGAGCAGGGGGATGTCCTCGAGCCGCTCACGCAAGGGCGGCAGCTCGATGGGCACCACGTGCAGCCGGAAGTAGAGGTCCTGACGGAAGCGCTTCGCGGCCACCTCTTCCGCGAGGTCCCGATTGGTGGCGGCGACCACCCGCACGTCCACGGCCTCCTCCACGTCCGCGCCCACGCGCGTGAGCCGCTGCTCCTGCAGCACGCGCAAGAGCTTCACCTGCACGGACGGGGACGCCTCGCCAATCTCATCCAGGAACAGCGTGCCGCCGTTGGCGGCGCCAAACAGGCCTTCGCGCTCGCGCACGGCCCCGGAGAACGCGCCCTTCACGTGGCCGAACAGCTCGCTCTCCAGCAGCTCGGGCGGGAGGGCGCCGCAGTTGACGGCGACGAAGCGCCCCGTGCTGCGCCGCGAGAGCACGTGGAGCATCCGCGCCGCCAGCTCCTTGCCGGTGCCGCTCTCCCCCGTGAGCAGGACGGTGGCGTCGGTGGGGGCAATGCGGGCAATCACCTCGCGCACGCGCGAGATGGCCTCACTGATGCCCAGGAGCAGGGGTTCGCCGTCCTCCCCCATGCGCCTCCGCAGCTCGGCCACCTCCCGGCGCAGACGCGAGCGCTCGAGCGCGTGCGTGAGCTTCTGCATGAGCTCGTGGTCGTGAAACGGCTTGGTGAGAAAGCCATAGGCTCCCTCCTGCATGGCCTGCACCGCGGTTTCGATGGAGCCGTGCGCGGTGAGCATGATGACGGACAGCTCGGGAGCACGCTGCCGCGCGGCCCGAAGCACGTCCATGCCATCCATGTCCTCCAGGCGCAGGTCGAGCACCATGGCGTCCACGCGCTCCTGCGCGAGCCTGCGCAGGGCGGCCTTGCCCTCGCCCTCCACGGTCACGCGGTAGCCGCGTGAAGTCATCCGCATGGACATGAGCTCCGCGAGCTGGAGGTCATCATCCACCAGGAGCACATGGGGCTGCAGGACGGTGGGCTCAGGCGTCAAGGCGGCCTCCAGGGGTCGCGGGGTCTTCCAGGGGAATCCAGAAGGTGAAGGTGGCTCCAGGCCCGGGAGTGTCCGCGAGCGACAGCTCCCCTCCGTGCGCGGTGATCATCTCGCGCGCGATGGCGAGGCCCAGCCCCGTGCTGCGGCGCCCGCCGACCTCGAGGCTCGCGAAGGGCCGGAAGATCCACTCGCGCGCGTGCGCGGGCACGCCGGGGCCCTGGTCCGTGACGGACAGCTGGACCGCGGACACGGGGCCTGGGGCGCCAGGGCGCTTGCGGCTCACCAGCTCACACGCGATGCGCACGGTCTTGCCCGCGCTGGAGACAGCGATGGCGTTGCTCACCAGGTTGGACAGGGCGCGCTCGACCAGGGCGGTGTCCATGGGCGCGCGCACGGGCTTCGCGGCCGCGTCGTACACCAGCTGGACCTTGCGCTCATCCGCTTCGAAGGCGAGGTCCTGAAGGACGTTCTGGACAATCTGCTCCACCGAGGCGCCGGCGTTGCGCTGCAGCGGCTGGCCGGACTGCACGCGCGACAAATCCAACACGGAGGTCACCATGCGGATCTCGCGCTCGCACGCGGCCTGCGCGAGCTTCACCACGCGGGCCTGCTGCGGCGTCAGGGGGCCCGTGCTGCCATCGCCCAGGAGCGAGAGGGCCTCGCGCACGCGGGCCAACGGCGTGCGCAGGTCGTGGGACACCGAGGCCACGAACGCGCTCTTGAGCTGATCCAACTCCGCCAGGCGCCCACGCATGCGGTCCAGGTCCAGCGAGAGCGCGCGCAGCTCCTCGGGCCCGCGCAATGGCGGCAGCGGGCTGAAGTCACCCTGGCCAATGCGGCGCGCGTGCGTGGAGAGCAGCGCCACCGAGTTCGACACCGCGCGCGCCTGCCCGAAGGCGAGCGCTCCCGCGGCGAGGATGCCCAGGAGGCCAAAGAGCCCACCGGAGCGCAGCGCCGCCGAGCCGATGGCGCGTGCGTGGTCCTCCTTCGTCTGGATGGCCAGGCGCATGTCCCGCGTGCGCTCGGACCACACCGTGGTGAGGACCTCATCCAGTTGCAGCCGCCGCTCCCTCAGGGGAAACGACAGCATCGACTCACAGGTGCCGGCCTGCTCCAGTTGCAGGGCGTACTGCACATAGTCCTGGGCGCTCGCGCGGAAGCCCGCATCGAGCTGCTCCGCGCCGGCGCCGAGCGCGGTCTGGAGATCCTGGCGCGCGCTGGCGACAGCGCGGTGCACGGTGGGCGCGCTGCTGTCACGCTGTTCGCAGGCCACCACTCCGCGCCGCACCGCCAGCTCGAGCGCCCAGGCCGCGACGTACACACGCTGTTCTCGCTCGAAGGAGGCGAGCTCCTGCTGGCCCACGCTAGCCACCAGGTCGTGGGTGCGCATGAGGCCCACGGCCATCTGTGAGAACGCCGCCACCAGCAGTGCGGTGACCACCGCGTAGGACAACAGGAGCCGTGCGCGCAGTCGAAGCACCAACATGGCGCGCAATCTAACCCGCGCCTGCGCGCGCGGCCCGTCACTTCACACGGCCGTCTGTCGGCCCCAACAGTGTCGGTCCGAGCCGACAGGGGCGCTGGAGGGATGGACCGACAGCGGGGGCGAGTTTCCCTCTGAAACAACGCATGGCACGGCGCCTGAAAGACGCCGGCGTCATGCATTCGACGACCGCTCTCTCCAAGCGACCTTTCTCGACCCGGCGTGCGGGCGAGCTCCTCCAAAGCTGGCGCGAGATGGTGCAGCCCAGCAGCCTGCCAGCCGACGCGGCCGCCGGCCTCAGCGTGGCGTGCGTGGCACTTCCCCTCAATGTCGCGCTCGCCACCGCGGCGGGGCTGCCCGCGAGCGTGGGGCTCGTCTCCGGCGTGGTGGCGGGCATCATCGGCGGGCTGCTCAGTGGCAGTCGCTATCAGGTCACGGGCCCCGAGGCGGCGCTGCTGCCGCTGGCCGCGGCCATCGTGGCGGCGCATGGGGCCGCGGGCCTCGCCATCGCGACGGTGCTCGCGGGTGCCATGCAGGTGGCGCTGGGGCTCGTGCGCGCCGGGCGGTTCGCGCGGCTCATCCCCCGGCCGGTGGTGATGGGCTTCACGGTGGGCATTGGCCTCCTGCTGCTCAACACGCAGCTGCCGAGGCTGTTCGCGGTGGAGGACACGCACGCGAACGCCGTGGCGCTCGTGCTGCGGCGCACCTGGGGCGAACACGTGGGCTGGCTCGGGGTCGCGGCCGGAGCGCTCACGGCGCTGGCCATGGTGGCCCTGCCCCGGGTGCACAAGCGCATCCCCGCGGTGCTCGTGGGGCTGACGATCGGCACCGTGCTCATGGTCTCGCTCGGCGCGGGCTACGACGCGGTGGGCGCCCTGCCGCGCTCGCTGCCCATGCCGACGCTGCCGTCCTTCGAGGGCGTGCACCTCGCGGGACTCCTGCCGGCGGCCTTCGGTCTCGCGCTGCTGGCGTCGCTCGGCTCGCTGCTCGCGACGAGCTCGCTCGATGCGCTCACGGGTGCGCGCACGCACAGTGACCTGGACCAGGACCTGATCGCGCAGGGGCTGGCCAACATCGCGGCCGGAGTGTTCGGCGGCTTCCCGGTGATGGGCGCCATCGTGCGCGCCAGCGCGTCCATCCAAGCGGGCGCGCGCACCCGCGCCGCCTCTGTCCTGCATGCCCTGTGGCTCTTCGTGGCCATGGCGCTGCTCGCGCCGCTGGTGGCGCGCATCCCCATTGCCGCACTCACCGCCATCCTGCTCGTCGTGGGAGTGCGTCTGCTCAACCTGGAGGGCCTTGTTGCCATGTGGAATCAGTCCAAGTCGACGTTGGGCGTGGTGCTCGTCACCGCGCTGGGCATTGCGGTGTTCAACGTGTTCGCCGGCATCGGGGCGGGGCTCGCGCTGGCGAGCATCCTCTACGTGCGGCGCCATGGCGCCCTGCGGCTGGAGGTGCAGCGGGTGACGGATGCATCGCGGCTGCAGCCGGGCCTGCACGTGCCCCCCGCGGAAGCGCCCCACACCCCCGAGGCGCTGGACCTCATGGTCGCGCGCGTGGACGGGCCCATCCTGTTCATCAACCACCTCAAGCTCTACGACCTCGTCGACGGCCCGCCCTGGGCGAAGCTCGTGGTCATCGACCTGTCGCGGGTGCCGCTCGTGGACGCCGCCGGTGTGGCGACGCTCCAGTACCTGGCGGAGTTCCTCGCCGTGCGAGGCTCGCACCTGGCGCTGGTGAAGGTGCCGCCCCATCTGGAGACCGTGCTCGAACCACTCACGCAGCACCTGCTCGAGAAGCGGATGCACGGCTCGCTCGAGGGTGCGCTCCTGGGGGCAGGCCTGATGCGGCCCGCGCCCCTGGAGGAGCCTGTCATCCACCCCGCGCACGCGTACGGCGCCGTGCACGGCGGCGGGCTCACGCTCGAGGGGCAGGCTCGATAGCGCGCGGCGGCCCCACGTTCCTCGACGGAGCTCAGCGCGGGAACACGGTGCCGTGGCCGTCGTCGTAGGGGTCTTCTGCTTCGAGCAGGTGCTCCCCCGCGCGCGTCAGCTCCACCGGCAGTCGGATGACGGCGTCCCCGTCGCCTCCCTGCCGCTGGACGAAGACCGTGTAGTGCCCCAGGGGTAGCGCGCTGATCACGAACTCGCCCTGGCCGAAGAAGAAGCTCTCTACAAAGCCGAGGCTCTCGGAGGGCCACATGCCGGGCGAGGGGTTCGCGCGGAGGCCGGCGCGCACGAGGCCGTCCAGCTCCTGCGCACTCCGCGGCATGGGGATGTCACCGGGAAGGGCGAAGGCGGTCATGGATTCGTGCGGATTGGGAAGCCTCACGCGCAGCGAGGCGGGCCCCTGTCGCATCGCGAAGTCCAGTGACGCGCCTGCCCCCGAGGACGCGCGGATCCGCTGGGGCGAGAAGACGAACACGGGCGGCCGGGGGCGGCGTCCCTCCTGCTCGACGCCCAGCGCATGCACGAAGCATTCGCGTCCGGAGGGGACCTTCAGGATGTAGCGCCCCTCCCTATCGGTGATGGCGTCCGCGAAGAAGCCACCCTCACACAACGCGTCCAGGCGCACCCCCTCCAGGGGCACGCGCTCGCCATCCGTCACGGCCCCTGACAGGGGCACCCAGGGGTCCAGCCGAAGGTCCGTCCCGGTCTCGCCCGGCTTCAGCTCACGCAACGCAGTACCCCGTGAGGCCGCGTCCACGCGCAGGAGCTGGGGCCGCCCGGCGACGTGCCCAAGCTGGAAGCATCCCTGGTCGTCCGTCTTCGCCTCCAGCGTCGGTTGCAGGCTCTGGGTGCGGGTGGGAACCCCGATGCGGGAGGGCTCCAACAGCATCACCTCCAGCCCCGCGCCCACGGACGTTCCTTCGGCGGTGATGATGCAGCCGCGCACGACCCGGCCCACGTCGAAGGTGATGTCGGGAAGCGTCTGGACCTCATCCGGCTGTCCCTCCATGCGCAGGAGGGTGGATGCGAAACCCTCTGCTTCGAGGAGCCACTGCTGGGGCTCGGCGCCGAAGGTGCGCCATCGAAAGCGCCCGTGGGGAGCCTCCACCGGGCGGCCTTCCACCCGGAGATGCTCCATGGGTCGTCCGCTCGGCCCCAGGACCCGGCCCTCCACGAGCCCCCAGTCCGTTCGGAACACCACGGCCTCTTGCGCAGCCCCCGGACGTGGAGGGGGTGACGCCCACCGCCAGGTCACCTCGGGATCATTCAGCTCAAGATGGTCGACAGGCACCAGGAGTTCTGGAAGCACGAAGGATCCGTCCGCGCCGGTGGTCGTCTCGCAGTGCTCGCCCAGGCCCACCGTGTCCTCGCCCCCTCCAGGGAACAGGGCCCTCACCGTACGCCCATCCAGCGCCCTCCCCGTCGGATCCACGGCACGCCCTCTCAAGGCTCCCTGACCGTGAAGGCCCTCGAAGCTCACGGTGAACTCCGTGAGTCCACCGGGCTGCACCTCGACCTCCTCGGTGCGACTCCAGGAACAGTCGGGCGCGGCCTCGTGATAGCCGGTGACGAGGTAGCGCCCTGCGGGCAGCCTCGGGAAGAGCTTCGCGTCGGCGGTCTTCTCTGGAAACAGCACGAAATCAGGAGACCGCACCACGGGCGTGATTCCGGAGGGGCCCCCGGGCTTGAGCCGGCCTTGTGGATCCACGACCCGCACCTTCAAGGCGCCGAATGTCCCCAGCACCACCGTGAGCTCGGCCCGAGGCGCCGTGAACGCCATGCGGTAGGGGCTCCAGCCCTCCTTGTACATCTGGAGCACGACTGGCCCTGGCGCCACGCGTGTGAACGCGAAGTGCCCCTGCGCGTCGCTCGCCGCGTCCGCCCAGGGCGCGTCCGGATCCTCCGGGAAGAGCCGCAGCTCCACGCCCTCCACGGGCCGTCCTTGCGCATCCACCACGCGGCCGGAGAAGGGGGCCTCGCGAACGAGGGTCATGTCGAGCTGTTGGCTCGCCCCCGGCGCAAGCCTCACCTCCGCCTCCGGATACGCCACGAACCCCGGCGCCTCGGTCCGCACGTAGTACCACCCGGGCCGAGGGTGCAGCCTCGCGGTCCCTCGCGCGTCGGTGGAGTCGATTCGCGGACTCACGAGGCTCAGGTTCGCCCGCAGGAGCTTCAGCCGGGCGCCGGGCACGGGCCTGCCCTCCGCGTCCTTCACCCGCACCGTCAGCGTCGCATCCGCGTCACGCACGCCGCGAGAGGGCCCCGCGCACGCGAGCCCCACGACCCCGAGCAACACCCAGCTGAATCGCATGCGCCGTGATGCTACCAGCCGCGTACGTGGGAACGAAAACCCGGCTCAGGGCCGCGCCGCGCGCTCCTTCAGGTAGCGCAGGAACATCTCCGGCTGCAGCCAGACCGTCATCCGGCCGCCCTGGGGCGGAAAGAAGAACGGCCCCGTGTCCACCCATTCCCCGCCCAACCGCAGCCGGATACCAAGGTGGTAGACCGGTTGCTTGGAAGAAAGCGTGAGGGGCAGGACGCCCCGCTGGACCACGACCTCGTCGTTGGCGCCGTTGGGAAAGGAGACGAGCTCCGCCTCCACTCCCACGGGGGTCTCGACGCGAACGACGGTCCCGCTCCCGGAGCCAGGCTCGCGGCGGGTCTGGAAGCCGTCCCGACTGTGGAGGAGCGCGTACCAGTCCTCCCGCCAGCCGTCATCCGGCGTGAGTCCGCCCGTCATCCAGAACAAGCGCCACACCGGCCTGACCCGGTTCCAATACTGCTGTGCATCCGCGGCGTCCCAGCCGCCCCCTTGGCGAAGACTGTTGATGAGGTCCCCCGACAGTTCTTCGGAAATCCCCGGGTTGTCATCCGCCGCCGCCACGGTCCGTGCGGAGACAAGCCACTCCCTGATTCCATCCTCGATGCGGTACAGCTCTGGGTCGTTCTCACGAGCCTCCCGCCAGGTTGCATTGAACCTCCCTGCCACCAGGGACGCGCGGTGGGAGAGTGAGACCTTCGACTGCCGCGATGCCATGGACGTGTTCTCGAAGAAGTCCGAGTCCGCGTAACGCGTTTCCAGTTCGACCGTTCCCGGATCATTCCGCATCCGTTCGAGCGCCGCCTGACTCGGACGAAGCCCCAGCGCCCCCGCGAGCACGATTCCCTGGAGACGGACGGTGGCGGAGGGCGAGTCCAGGAGCCGCTCGACACCGGGCAGCGCCAATCCGCCGAGCGTTCCCAGTTTGTCTCTCAGCTCCCGGAGCCTCCGTCCCTCGATGCGCAGCCGTGGGTCGTGGTGGGGTTCGTTGCCGCAGAGGCTCACCGGGAGTTCCTGGAGGAGCTCGCGTGGAGCGGGCTCCGTCTGCCAGAAAGCCACGAGCCCCAGGCCTCGGGCCACGGCCTTCGCGCTCAGCGCGCTCAGCTCCGGATGGTCGCCGAGCATGTCTGGGTGGAACCTGCGCTTCGTGAGGACTTGGATGAACTCGAGCAGTGCCGACCGTGCCTCGTCATCGCGGGCACGGGTGGCCAACGCCTCGAGCCTGGGCAGTAGCGATGCGCCCTGGGGGAGCAGCCGCACCTGCGCCTCGGCGCGCTGGGCGCGGTCTCCCGAGATGAGCCAGCCGAGCAGCTCCTCGTCGCGCTGAGCGCCGGTGTCGGGCCGTAGCTGTTCCGGATCCAGCCAGGACCAGGTAGGCCCGGAAAGCCTCTCCGCCACAGGCGGTGGCCGCGCCGCGTAGACCCCCGTCGCGCCTCGTGAGGGGATGCCAGTGGCACACGCCACGGTGGAAAGGGCCATCATGTAGACCCATACCCGTGGCGCACCGTGCCTCATCGAGCGTTCACCTCCACGCTGCGATTCCAATACCAGACAGGGCAGCAAGGCAATGAGGCCGCGCGGTCGACGGTGCGGCTCGACTTCGAAGGAGACCCCAAGGTGCAATGGCGCGCATGACCAGAGTGTTTCTCTACAATCCCTTCAAGAGCGACTGCATCGAAGACCTCATCGACAGGTGGATCCAGGCAGAGAAGGCACGGGGTTGGACCAAGGAGCTGGTGCGGGTGCGGCACGGCCCCGACAAGCCGCTCGGCGACCTGAAGGCCGGCGACACGCTCTACATCATTGGCCATGGCGACGTGACGCCGAACCGCATGGTCGACCGGGGTCCCACCGAAGATGGCACCCGGGAAATCCTCCAGCCGCACGAGCTGGCCGCGCGGGTGCTCGCGGACGGGCTGACCGACAAGGCGATCACCATCAAGATCTACAGTTGTCTGGCCGCCCGAGGTGTCCTGGACAGCTTCGCCATGAACGCCGCGGTCCAGATCAAGCTCAAATGCGGAAGCATGGGCGGGATGTCGTGCAAGTTCGACATCTACGGCTACGACGAGATTGTCTCCATCCTGGTCTTGAATCCCCAGACGGGGGAGTACGGCAAGTTCGTCGGTGAGTTGAAGCAGGACGTCACCGGCGTGAACGAAGACACCATCGAACTCACCACCGTGAAGGCGAGTTCCTCCAGAAGGCTGCTCGTCAAGAAGGGCTTCGGTCTCATGTAGCGACCGAAGCCACTGCCCTCCGCTACGCGCCGCGCAGGTCCACGCTCGGGAGGAATGCGGGCTTGCGCCGCGCGTGCGAGGCCTGCTCGTAGGCATGGGCGAGCTTGAGCAACACGGGCTCGCTCCAGGCTCGGCCGATGAAGGACACCCCCACCGGCAGCCCGTGCACGTCGCCCGCGGGTACCGTGATGGTGGGGTAGCCGGACACGGCGGCGGGCGTGGAGCTGCTGCCCAGCCAATGGTCGCCCAGCACCAGGTCGATGGGGCCCGCGGGTGCCTGGGTCGGCGCCACGAGCGCATCCAACTGGTGCTTGTTCATCACCGCGTCCAGGCCCTCGGCGCGCGAATACCGGCGGCACGCCGCGAGCGCCTTCTTGTAGGCGGCGTCAGTGAGCGGGCCCTTCTTCTGCGCCTGGAGCAGCAGCTCCTGCCCGAAGTAGGGCATCTCACGCTCGCGGTTCTTCTCGTTGAAGGCGATGAGGTCCGCGAGCGTCCGCACGGGGGCGCCCTCGCCGAGCTCCGCAAGGTACGCCTCCAGGCCCGCCTTGAACTCATACAGCATCACTTCCAACTCGGGCTCGTCGAGCTTCGCCACGTTGGGCAACACCACCGGATCCACCAGCACGGCCCCTTGCGCCTTCATCACTTCGAGCGCGCGCTCCACGACCGCGTCCGTGGCCGGGTGGTAGCCGAAGAACCGCTCGCGCGGCACACCGATGCGCGCACCTTTGAGCCCCTGGGGGTCGAGGAACTTCGTGTAGTCCGGGTGGGCGCGGCCCTTGCTCGCGGCGGTGGCTGCGTCGCGGGGGTCCTCGCCAGCGAGCACGCTCAGCAGCGCCGCGGCGTCCGCCACGGTGCGCGTCATGGGGCCCGCGGTGTCCTGGGTCGAGGAGATGGGGATGATGCCCGCGCGGCTGACGAGCCCCACCGTGGGCTTCAAGCCCACCAGTGAGCACGCGGCCGAAGGCGAGACGATGGATCCGTCCGTCTCGGTGCCCACCGACACGGCGCAGAAGCTGGCCGCGGTGGCCGCGCCCGAGCCGGAACTCGAGCCCGAAGGGGTCCGGTCAAGCGCGTAGGGATTGCGGCACAGGCCACCACGTCCGCTCCAACCGCTGGTCGAGTGCGTGGAGCGGAAGTTGGCCCACTCACTGAGGTTCGTCTTGCCCAGGAGGACGGCGCCGGCGGCGCGCAGCCGCTCCACGATGAAGGCGTCACGCGCGGGGACGGCGCCCACCAGCGCGAGCGAGCCCGCCGTGGTCTGCATCTTGTCCGCCGTGGCGATGTTGTCCTTGATGAGCACGGGGATGCCGTGCAGCGGCCCGCGCGCGCCCTTCCCCTTGCGCTCGGCATCCAGAGAGTCGGCCAGCGTGAGCGCGTCGGGGTTGAGTTCGATGACCGAGCACAGCGGCAGGTCCCCGGTGCGATCGAGCTCCCGGATGCGCGCGAGGTAGGACTCCGTCAGTCCGCGCGCGGTGTACTTGCCGGACTCCAGGCCCGCGCGCAGCTCCGCGACCGTCGCCTCCTCGAGCGCGAAGGACCCGGGTGCGGCGGCGGCCGGCGCGGCAGCGCGCGCATCGCGGGCAGCCAGAACACCGGTCACAGCCGCCGCGGCCCCGAGCAGCGTGCGGCGGGAGAGGCCCGTCGGGTTCGCATCGGAAGCAGCCGTCTTCTTCGTCATGGAGCAAGCACCCGTTCGTGGAGGGGCTCCAAGTGGACCCGATTCCTCCACCAGGAGGAAGAGCCGTGGCGAGCGTGTTCAGCAACTGAGCCGCTCGGTGCGGCGGGCTCGTTCCTCCCTAGGTCGTCCCCAAGGTACAGCGTATGACCCCATTTCCAAACCTGGAGGCGCATGAAGACCGTCGCTGAATGGAAGGCCACGCTGCGTGCCGCGCTGAAAGAGGCACTGCGCACTCGAAACGCCCCCGCCTCCGCGGTGCTTCGGGAAACGCTCGCCGCCATCGACAATGCCGAGGCACCCGACATCCGCGTCGCGCCTGAACCTGCCGCCGGTGGCCGCATCGCTGGCAGCACGGCGGGACTCGGCAGTGGCGAGGTGCCTCGACTGCTCTTGGCTCCGGAGACGGTGGATGCGCTCATCCAGCGTGAAATCCAGGAGCGTCGCGACGCGGCCGCGCTCTACCTCCAACTCGGCAAGCGCGAAGAAGCCCGCGTGCTACAGACGCAAGTGGAGGTGCTCCTGGCACTTTGAGCGCGCCCAACTCGGCAGTGCCCGGGCCCAGGCAGGTGGCCCCGTCAGCGGAACGGGGCTCGAACTCCAGCCCTGGATTGCAATACGTCTCCGCCAGGTCCAGGTCGCCACTGTGCAATGCCTGGACGCACCGTGGATTGTAATCCAACGTGTATACACATGTGACCGGCTCGTGAGCGCAGCCCGCGAGGAGCAGCCCCGCGGCACAGGCGACGACCGCAGGCATCGAGTCCATGCACGGCTCCTTTCCGAGCCCACGAACACGCGCGCCATCTTGCACGAACGCTTCGACGTCATGTCAGACAGGAGGAGTACCTTCTTTGACTCCTGGTAGCTCCTGACCGGAGAAGCGGCGCGAATGCGAAATGTTTTGTTGTTCCTGACGACGACCCTGATCGGGGTCGGCTCGTTCGGGTGTGGAGCCGAGCCATCCTCCGCTGTGACAGTCCAGCAGCAACCCCTTGCGGCCCCCTCGGGCGTCACCTCGGTACCGGGCATCCGGGAGATGACCGTCTCCTGGGGCTATACGCCGGACAGCAGCGGCAGCCCTCTCGCCTCTTTTGAAGTCTTGGCCACCCCTGGAGGCGCCAAGGTCATCACGGGCCCGACGGCCCGGAGCACCGTGGTGACGGGGCTTGCGAACGGGACGACCTACAAGTTCACCGTCACGCCCATCCTCGCGGATGGCACCCGCCAGACTTCTGGCGCATCCGCCTCCGTGCGGACCTTCGATGTCCCCTCCAGTCCCAGTTGGAGCACGTACAAGCCGGGCGACCAGCAGGTGGAGTTGAACTGGTACGCCCCTTCGAATGGAGGGCTCCCCATCCAGGGTTACACCATCACCGCTTCCCCGGGAGGGCAGACGTATGCCACCTCGGGGACGTCCTTCGTCGTCACCGGGCTCACCAATGGGCAGCCGTACACGTTCACGGTGCTGGCCACCAACGCGGTGGGCAATTCACAGCCTTCCTATTCAACGAGCCCCCTGAGGCCCGCGGCCCTTCCGAGCGCGCCCCAGAACGTGACGGCGACGGCGGGCATCCGTTCCGCGACGGTGCGGTGGACGGCCCCCGTGAGCAATGGCGGTGGCGCCATCTCCGGGTATCTCGTCACCACGCAGCCGGGCGGCGTTACCCAGTTCGCAGGTGCCTCCACGACCTCCACGACGATCTCAGGCCTTGCCAATGGCGGGACCTATACCTTCAGCGTGGCCGCCCAGAACTCGACGGGGACGGGGACCGCGGCGACGTCCAGCGCGGTCACGACCCCTTCCCTGCCCTCCGCGCCCATCAACCTCACGGGCGTCTTCCACCAGGGCAATGTTGAATTGGATTGGCGTCCGCCTGCTTCCGATGGCGGCGCTCCCGTGACCTACTACAAGCTGACGTCCACGCCCGCGGGCGCGGAACGCACGGTGCCCGCCAACCTCCTGGTCGCCTCCATCTCCGGGCTCGCGCTGGAGACGCCGTATACCTTCACCGTGAGCGCGCTGAGCGGCGTGGGTGAAGGCCCGTCGGTCTCGTTTGGCCCCCTCCTCACGCGCCCGCAACCCCGGGCTCCCACGGATGTCCGCGTCACCTCCACCGTGCAGGGCGCCGTCGTGCTCTGGAACCCGGCGACAGCACCCGCGGGGGACCCCGTCACGGAATACCAGGTCACCGCGTCGCCCGGTGGGGGCTCCGTCACCGTCCCGGCGGGCACGCACATCGCGACCGTTCCAGGCCTGGTGCCCGGCAATACCTATCGTTTTCAGGTGAAGGCTCTCAATTCCGCGGGACAAGGCCGGCCGTCCGCCCCCGCGCTCCACCGCCACGTCCCCCCGCTCGCCTGCGAGGCCCCCACCTTCGCGCCCGCCTCCGGACACTTCTTCAACGACGTGAGCAGCTTCGTGGGGGCCGGTGACTTCACGGGGGATGGGCTCGCGGACGCGGTCGTGGGCAATGGCTCCCGCCTCGTCGTGCTCGCCAGCGGGCCCCGACGCTCCCTGACGCGGCTTGCGCCGTCTGTCTCCGCGGGCTCGATCTTCCGGGAGCTGCCGCCCGCCGTGGCGGACTTCGACGGGGATGGGAAGTTGGACGTCGCGGCCATCCTGAAAGAAGACAGCACGACCGCGGGAGGCTTTGTCGTCTTCCCGGGTACGGGCACGGGGACCTTCCAGACGCCCATTGCCACGCGGCTGACCGTGAACGTCGGGTTCGACTGCCTTTTGACCGGAGACTTCACCTCCGATGGGAAGCTGGATGTGCTCGCGCACACCACCGACAAGCGGATCCTCCTCTACCGTGGCGCGGGCAATGGGAGCTTCTCCGCGCCCTCGGCGGTCGCCACTTCGGCGCCCTCCTGCCCGGCCGTCGCGGACTTCAATGGCGACGGGTTCCTGGACTACGCCCGGGTCGACTACGCCAACAACCGGGTCGTCCAGGCCAACGGCACCGGGACCGGCTCCTTCAAGGTCCCCGTGTATGCCCCCTGCTCCTATTGCTACGGAGACCTGGCGGTCGGTGACTTCGACCACGATGGCAAGCGGGACGACCTGGCCATCGTGTCGCCGGACACGGTGCGCATCTACAGCTCCCCCGCGGGCACGCTGGCCCTGCTGACGCAGTACTCCATTCCCGCGCCCACGGGGGGCGTCTATTCCTACCCCGTGGCCGTCGACCTGGATGCGGACGGCCTGGACGACCTCTTCTGGACGAACAGCGCGGGAGGACGGCTGAACCTGCTCAGGGGCAGCACGTCCACCCCGCCCTTCGCGCCCCTCGTGACCTATGGCTTCAGTGGCGAGGGCGCCGCTCCCGCCGTGGGCGATTTCGACGGGGATGGCCGGAAGGATGTCGTCCTCGCGGACAGCTACCCGGACGTCCGGCTTTTCTGGGGAGGCTCCCTGACGCCTGAAAGCCTGCGGCTGGAAGGCAAGCCCGCGGGGCTCGCCAGCGCGGACTTCAACGGCGACGGGGCCGCGGATCTGGCCGTGGGCGTCCATGAGAAGAATGCCATTGCCTTGTCACTGTCTGGCAATGGTGCGCGCGGGGCCGCGCTGCTGGCGCCGGTCTTCGTGCCGCCCACGGGGAGCACCGCCACCGGCGGCGTGCAGGACATCATCGCGGGGGACCTGGATGAGGATGGCCAGGAGGACCTGGCGGCGATCACCACGGTGTCGGGCACCACGGCGGCCCCCCAACTGGTCGTCTTCAAGCGCACGGCGGGCGGGGACTTCAGCCCGGCCGAGCGCTATGGCGAGGGAGCGGATCCGCAGGAACTGATCAAGGTGGACCTCAATGAGGACGGCCGGTTCGACCTCGTGACTCTGCGCTCGTTCTCATACAGCCAGCTTCAGCTGGGCGTCTGGCTCAACGTGGGCGGTGGGCGCTTCGCTCCGCGCGTGGATTTCAACGTCGCCGCCGCGGGCCCGTCTTCGAGGCTCCTCGCCGCGGACCTGGACCGGGATGGACACATGGACCTCGCGGTGATGCGCCAGGGAACGCCCAGCATCACGGCGGGCCTGGTCCATGTGCTCTGGGGCCGGGGCGACGGCACGCTCACCGGCCCCACGACGTTCACCGGAGAGGTGAACCTCTGGGCCATGGGCCGCGCGGACCTGGAGGGCCAGGGGCGCGTCGGCCTCACGCTGGAGCAGCGCGCGCTGGGGTTCCTCACCTTCGATGCCGCCCGCCAGCCCAGCCTGACGCCGCTGACCCCGCTGGGGGCACGGGGAGGCATCCGCGTCCTCACCGATGACTTCAACGGCGACGGCCAGGTGGACCTCTTCTCGTTCAGCAACCACGAGGCCGCCATCGTGCTCCAGCAGCCCGCCGGAGCCTACGCGGCCGGTCCCAGGACGGCATGGGGAAGGGCCGTCCAGGACGCGTTGAGCGCGGACTGGAACGGGGACGGCCTGCCGGACCTGGCGCTCGCGGATGACGACGCCCAGAGCGCGACCCTGGTGATGAACGTCTGTCTGCCCTGACCGGGCGAGCATGGACGGATGCATCCGCGGCCCGGTCCCGGCTCAGCCCGGAGCCGGGCCGCCCTTCTCCTGCACCTCATGCATGGCCAGGCAGGGGCCTGATGGGCCCGTCCGTTCCATGCACGCGGATCCGCCGTCCGATCCGACTCTGGCGGCTGGACCCAAGGACTGGCAATCGCTAGACCTGCGCCCATCCAAGGAGAAAAGCCCATGACGTCAGCGAAGCATCAGCCCATCGTCGCGCCTGGACTGCCCAAGCCCGTGGGCCCGTATTCTCCCGGCATGCAGTTGGACCGGCTGCTCTTCATCTCCGGACAGGCGGCCAAGGACCCCGCCACCGGTGTGCAGGCCGAAGGAATCGAAGCGCAGACGGAGCAGGTGCTGCGCAACCTGGAGCGCATCCTCGTGGCCGGCGGCTCCAGCCTCCAGCACGTCCTGCGCTGCGGCGTCTTCCTGGTGGACATGCAGGAGTTCCCCCGGATGAACGCCGTCTACGAGCGCGTCTTCGCCGGTCACCGGCCCGCGCGCACCACCGTGCAGGTGTCCGCGCTTCCAGACGCGGGCCTGCGCGTGGAGATTGACTGCATCGCCTACGTGCCTTGACTCGCCAGGCACGCCCGCCCCGGCTACTTCAGGTTGCCAATCACCTGCAGGGCGGTGTCGCCCTTCAGCATGTTGGAGACGTAGGCGACGGTCTCCTGCTGCTTCTGGAGCATGAGCTGGGCACGGGCGCGGACGAGGTCATCGCCCTTGAGCCCCTGGAGCAGCTTCTGCTCCTCCGGGTTCAGGCGCTGGCTGGCGTTCATCGCGTCCAGCGGTGCCGAATTCGGAATGTTCAAGCCCATGCGATCCACCCATCGCGAGCCGCCCGGGACGGGACCCCAGGCGACGAAGTGCGTGTGGGAGATTATCGTGAAGTCCGGAAGAAGTTGCCACCTCCCCGAAAATATCGGGAGACCGGTCCCCGCCTCCTTCGTGCCCACGACGGCGGGCAGGGCGCGGATGTCGAACAGCCAACGCCGCACCTTCACGCGGGAGACGGCGGCCAGCGCACCATCTCCGGAGCCACCTGGAAGTGGGCCGCCTCAGTAGCAGTAGCACTCCGTGCGATTGCAATAGCCATAGCTGTAGTTCAGCTCGATGCACTGGGCGATGCAGGCGGAGCGCTCATACCGCGCGGGCGCCTCCGGCACCGGAGCGAGCGCCTGCGTGGCGCTGAATGACAACGCGGTCCCCGCGACGACGGCAAGCAGGGACTGTCCCGTCCTCTTCACAAAGCCAGACATGAAACCCTCCCGGAATGGTTGGCGTAGGGCGGCGACCGCGAACACTGCCACGGCACCTCGCCCCACCGTGAGCCCCGGGGAGACGCGCGCGGCCCGCGTCGGGACATGCAACGCGGGCCGCCGCTTGTGTCACCGCGTACTCGAGGAATTGCCAACCACGTTCACCGTGGCCGTGGCGCTGGCCGCGATGCCGAAGTCATCCTGGTTGATGACCAGGTCCACGGTGTGGGTGCCACGCGCGCCGGGAGGCACGGTCTTGGTCATCGTGAAGGTGTAGGCCCCGCCGGGAGGCAGGTTGACGCCCCAGTCGGACAGGGACGTGTCCCAGCCGTCCGGCAGGGTGGACCAGAAGTCGTACCAGACCCAATTGCACGAGGCGGAGTCGTTGTTGGTGACGCTCACCGTCCACGTGACGTCCGCGCCCGGGGCCGCCGTCACGGTCGCCGGTGAGAGCGTCAGCGTGGGCGGCGTCGCGATGCAACGCTCGACGACCTCCACCGTGGCCGTGCCCTGCACGCTCTGACTACCCCTCGTGACGGTGACGCCCGCAGTGTAGGGCCCGAGCGGCGTGCTGTAGGGCACGTACGTCTGGAGGCCCAGGGTGTCGGAGGCGGAAGCGGCAATCGTGCGTTGCGCGGGCAGCGGGTCGGAGCCCCAGCCCGGGGGGACGATAGCGGAGAGCTGGAAGGTGCTGGGACCGCAGCCGACCGAGTCCCGGTTGATCACCTCCAGCGCGAACTCCGGCCGCGCCCCGGGCCAGAAGGGCGGCTCCGGCGGCGTCACCCGCACCTCGGGCGCGGCCCGCACACAGGCCGTCGTGCGGTACTGGATGCTCACCGTCAGCCCCGCGGCCGTCGCCGCCTCCACCGTGAGGGAGAGGTTGCTGTACGGGTCGTTCCACGTCGTGCCCGGCAACAGGGCCGGGTCGCTCCAGGAGGACGTCCCCGGCGTGAAGTCGAGCAGGTGGGTGCCATCCCGCGTTTCCGCGTCCGCCAGATGGATGAGCGCGCCGCCGAACACCTGGGATGCCAACGTCGACTCATAGAGCCCCACGGGCCGGCGGTACTCCACCCAAAGCCAGTCATTGGCGCCAGTGCCCCGGCGCACCTTGAGCGCCTTGAGCCCACCGGACGCCACCACCGGCGCGAGCGTGAAGGTGCCGCCCGTGCCATCCACCTGGGCCACCGCGGACGGAGCCAGCCAGCCGATGCGCGCCTTGTGCGGCGCCGCGTAGTGGCCCAGGTTCCAGGAGCCCATCGTCGAGAAGAGGTCCCCGTACTCGTCGATGACGCCCAGGGTGCCCGGCATGCCCAGTGGCTCCGTGCCGAAGTCGCGCGAGCTCGCGTGGTTCAACGAGAGGTTGTGCCCCGCCTCGTGCGTCACCAGCTTCACGGCGGTGTCGTGGGTCGTCATCCAGTCCGCGACGAGCCAGGCCAGGGAGGCCGTCACGGTGCCATCCGCCGTCGCGACCTGTCCGCAGGACAGGGTGGCCTGCCCCGCGTAGGAGCAGCCCTGCGCGGGGTTGGGATGGACGATGAAGATGCGGTCGTACTGCCGGAAGTCCACGTCCGCGTCCGCCGCCCGGATGGCCGCGTCGCGCATGGCGTCCGTCTCCGAGCAGGAATAGGCGCGGTCCAGCGTGTACCAGCCCACCACCTCGCCCGTGGTCGTGGTGCGGCCTTCGGACACCTCGCTCCAGTAGTTCGCCAGCGAGCGCTGCGTGCTGGAGAAGAACGCATCACGAACCCCCTGCGCGGTGGCGGCGGGCTGGGGCATTCCCGGGAAGGCCGCGAGGATGACGAGGCTGCGCTGCACGCCGGTGACGCCACAAGTGCCAGAGGTGGCCTGCACGGCCGCGGCCTGACGGTCCACCTCCACGGTCCGCGCCATGAAGCGCTGCGCCCCCTGGGTTCCACGCAGCGTCACCCGCTGACCGCTGAGCAACCCCTCCGGCGCTCCACCGGTGAAGGTCAGCGGCAGATGCCGCCCCCCGGCGACGAGGAAGTACTCCTCGCGTGACGCCTTGAACGACGGCGCGTCCACGACCCGGACTTCGAGCTCCCCCTGGAGCACCTGTTCCCGGGTGGCCTCCTCCGGCCCGGACGCCGTGGGCGCCTCTGGACTGGAAACCTGCGGGTTACAGGCCGCGAGCCATACGGCCGCGGCGATGATGCGCATGCGGGACATTTCCCCTCCGGCGAACGGTGGCCGGCGCGGGAGTGCGCCTGGGCGACCGCCGCGCGCCTTGTGCCCCCGGCCGCACGCATGTGCAATTCATCATTCGAGGGTGTCACGAGGATTTTGAAGAGGCTTCCGCGGGAGGCTCACGCCGTCACGGCTTCGGCGCGGGCGTCTGGGCCGGGGGGTGCGCAGGTCCGCGCACACCACGGTGTCGCCGAAGCGCTCCACGTTGGCGTCCGCGGAGTAGGGCTCGTTGTCACCCCAGATGTACACGCCGTGGCCCGCGGCGAAGAACTCCTTGATGACCTTCACGTGCTCGGGCGTCAGGTGCTGCGTCGAGTCGGAGATGACCCACAACTGAAGTGGAGGACAGGGCAAAGGCAACGCAGCAGCGCAGCGGGCGGAGGGCACGCACGGAGGACCTCGAAGGGGAAGGACGTGGCCCCGTTCCACGCACGGCCCCGCGAGAAGTCCGCTCGCCCCACCGGAGGAAGGCGCGTGCATGCCCTTCCGGATCCACTTCCGCCACGGTGGTGGCGGGCGGGGTGGACTTCCATTTTTCTCAAACCATGAGTCGGACCCGAAAAACCGCGCGATACACATCCCGTGAATAAATTCCCGGAGGGTCCGTGGAGAGAGCACGGCGGCGACAACGCCTGACGTTGCACCCGCACCGAACCCGCTTCCCACGCAGGAATCACCATGAACCGCATCGTCCGCGCCGTGCTCGTTTCGTCCCTGTTCGCTTCCTCCGCCAGCTTCGCGCAGGACGCGGAGTTCAACATGCAGGTGGACGTCAACGATGCCGACATGCCCTCCGCGCGCATCAAGATGAAGACCACCACGACCGAGAACGGCGAGGAGACGACCACCGTGAAGGTGCGCGGCGGCGGCGCCCGGATGGACGTGCGCGTGACGGGCGGCACGATGGAGACGGAGTCCCGGAGCGAGACGCGGGAGACCCGCATGGAGCCCCGGATGCATCATCCCCGGGAGGAGACGCCGGTGGCCGCCCAGCCTGTGTACCGCGACCGCGACTGTGGCACGCGTGGGGACGAGGGCTGCCTGATGCGGCGGGATGGACAGTACCCGATGGACGCGTCCACCTGGAGCGGCTTCTACCAGTCGCTCAAGAGCGAGCGTAACGAGATCGTCCGCCAGGAGAAGGCGGAGAAGATGCTCAAGCGCGTCTACCTGACCGCGATGCAGTTCGGCATGGTGCTGGACCTGTTCAACAATGAGATCACCCGCCTGGAGGTGGCGAAGGAGGCCGCGCCCCACGTGGTGGATCCGCAGCACGCGCTGGGCTTCTCCTCCAAGTGGAAGAACTCCATCAGCGGCAGCGAGTACACGGACATCATCACCCAGTAGTTCCAAGCGACTTCATTTGAATGAGCTGGGCTCGGAATCGAAAGGTTCCGGGCCCTGTCGCTTTCAGGTCCGCAGGTCCGCCAGCCACCGCAGGGCGCGAAGGCCGGGCATGAAGCCATACTCGCCTCCGCGGGTGACCACGAACCTGGACAGACCTTTCAGAGACCGGGGGATGGGCCGCCTCGGGTAGGAGAACGACCCGGCTCGCTCGTTGGCACCCACGACGGGATCCTTCGCCTCACCCAAGCCCAGGAACTCACCGCCGTTGATCCACTCCGATTGCACGAACTCGAACTGCCGTCCGAGGTGCGAGCCGATGAAGGCGAACATCAGGCCCCGGTCGGCGCCGTCATCCTCGAGGACGCCTTCGGGGAGCTCGGACCCGTAGGCGGTTCCGCGCCGGATCATCCGATGGAGCCTGACCACGCCCGCGACGGATGCGTCACGGGGGTTCGTGCGCCGGACGTGTGAACCGGGAGGTGTCTTGTACCCGGTCGGGTCGTCCGCGTAGTGGAAGTCATTGTTGCGCCGGGGGTCGGCGCCCAGGGCTGCATCGTCATGGTACGGGCACCGCGCCAGGGGCGCGCCGCTGCGCCACCGCCCCATCATCTTCGCGGCCACAAGCTCCTCGTCCTCGGGACTCCTCGCGCTGTCCTTCAGGTACTGCCGGAACGCGGCCACCCGCTGATGGAGCTTGCGGAAGACGATGTATGTCCCATTGCGTCCCAGGACGTCGGGCTGGGGCATGGGTGGCAGGGTGCCTGTCTCATCGGGGTAGCCCAGGACGAACTCACCGGCCTTGAGCGGCACCTCGTGGGGGTTGCTTCCGGGAATGCCGCTCCCCTCGACGGCCGGATGGCTGATGCCATCCTTGAAGCCAAACGGCTCCCGCTCCGTGCTGAGCACGTGGCAGTCCTGACGCCAGATGGCCTGGACGCCCTCCAACTCGCGCAGGGCCCCATTCGCCCGCTCCAGCGCGGCGTCGAGCCGGGCCCGGTCCGGGGAGAGCGCCGTCAGCACGACATGGACGTCCGGGGTTCCCAGCGGGGATTCCCAGTGCTCGGGGCTGCTCTCCCCTTCGTCCCCCAGCGCCCTCGCGCGGGCCGCCATCCCCTGCCGGAACTCCCACGCGAAGCTGTCCAGGGACGCCTGCGGCACGCCCAAGGCTTGAAGCCCGGGATATGTGAGCGAGACGCTGACCCAGCATTCGGCGGCCGGGCGCTCGGGATGCGCGGACGAGGACACCACCGAGCAGAGCCGGCCCATCAGCTCCCGCCCTGCCCTCCGGTCATCGATGCGGAGGAGGATGTAGGTCGCGAAGTACGGCGTGGGCCGGGGCCGAAGGACTCCGCTCTGGATGTCGTCCAGTTCGAGCATGTCAGCGGTCGGTGGCCAGGTTCTTCCAGAAACGCTCGAGGCTCTCGTCCGCCCCGAACAGGGTGCTGAAGATGGTGGAGTCCGCCACCAGCACGTCGCCGGCCCGGCCATCGCCCGGAGGCATCCACAGCAGGGCGTTGAACTCGGTGTTGCCCGCGTTGGTGAAGGGGTGGGGCCGGGACAAATCAATGGGCTGCTTCGCCAGGACGCGGACCGCACGTGCGTCGTCCGTGGTGACGGCGTAGTGAGGCAGGTGCATGTGGAAGTTGAAGTTCTGGACCCCGCGGAGCCAGCCGCGGGTGTCCAGGTCCTCGCGCACCGTCAGGGGGACGCTCCGGTTCGTTCCGGCGACGACGGCGGGGCGGAGGCCCCAGCGATTCTCGACCGGGATTCCCAGCCCCTTCATCAACGAGCGCGCATAACCGCCAAAGCGCTGCTGACGAGGCACCAGCGCGTCACCATGGTGGGCGTGTTCGAGGGCGCGCTCCTGCATGTCTGGCGAGTGCCCCACGTCATGGTGGGGGCCAATCACCAGACAGGTGCCTTCGCGCGCGAGGAACGCGCGGACCGCTTCAATCTCCTCCGGCGCGGCCACCTGCTCGGTGACGTTGTGGTCCAGGCTGAAGACGAGCAGCGTGTCCGCGTCCGCGAGGACCCGCTCGTCGAGCGGCAGGGTGAAGCCCGCCTGGTCGACCCGCTGGAACATGGGGACCGCGTATCCGGTGACCTCCTCGATGACCTCCTGGAAGCGCACCCAGGCCCAGAAGAAGAGCTCCAGCGAGCCGGAGATGCCCTGCTGGAACCGCCGGGGGTCCGCCCACTGCGGGGACTCATAGGCGGGCCAGAGCACCCGGCGGACCTCGGTCATCGTCGAGAACCGATTGTCCATTTCGGCGGGCTCCCGATTGGCTTCTCCGGGGTAGCTCCAGGACGTGTAGACGCTGACGCGCCGATGCCCCTTCGCATACGGCCTGGGGGCATGGTTCTGGTTGTACGTCCGTGCGGGCGTCTGGCTCATGGCAGGCCCTTCTCGCTGCGGTCCTACTGCATCTGCTCGAGCATCTCGGAGAACGCGGCCTTGAGCTTCAGGGCCTTCTTGATCTCATCGCTCGAGAAGTACGGGTACTCGCCGTACTCGAGGAAGCTGTTGCACTGGTGGTCCCGGAGGAACTGGATGAACGCACGCGTGTTCGTCTTCCAGTCCATGGGGAAGCCCTCGAGGTTCTCGAAGGCCGTGTTGATTCCGGACCGCGTGAAGATGACGACCGCGTCCTCGGTGTACTTGTCGAAGTCTGTGTCGAAGATGCCCTGATACATGAACCGGGTGTCGTTATCGAAGAGCACCCAGCGCAGGTAGTGGAGCTTGAGCGGCGCGAGGAGGTGGGGCTCCTTCTTGAGGGACTCGGCCAATCGCTGCCCGTAGCCGCGCATGGTATCGGCGCGCCCCGGCTTGACGTTGGCGACGATGGTGAAGCCGTAACATGCGGGGGTCTTCGGAAAGATGGGGCCGTACTTCCCCTTTTCGAGGTGCTCGGTCGACTTGGGGATGGCCATGGCCTGGGGGGTGAGTTCCATCGCGAAGCTCCTCGCTGCTCATGGCTCAAGGTCGCGACGGGGGCTGGCGCATGCAAGTTCCTGGGCCTTCCACCGGCCAGACTGCATTTCGAGCGCTCCCGCGCGAACCCGCCGCCGTCGAGGGCGCACAAGGGCTCCACCCTCCGGCCCACGACCACTCGCTCGGAGCCTGGGCCGCGCACGACCTCATCACACGAGGGAGGCAGCACTGGGCTTGCGGCCAGGTGTCAGATTCCCTGGTGAGACATGCCTCAAGACGAAGCTTCCTCACCGGGAGGCACACCGGTGGCGCGCACAGCGGCGCCCTCGATGGACGCCGCGGCGCAGCCCTCGAAACTCAGAGCTTGGACTCGAGCAGCGACTGGATGGCCTTGGTGCGTTCCGTCACTTCATCCACGTTGGTGTGGGGATTGTTATCCAGCAGCAGGGTGCCGTTTTCGAAGGAGGCAATCCGCGACGCATTGCCGGTGTCCGCGCGGTTCTGGATTTCGATCTTCTTGAGGGAGCTCTTGAGCGCCTCCTTGCCCATGTCGTCGATGGTGATGCCCTTGAGCGCCTCGATGAGCGGCACGAAGTACACCTTGGGCCAGCACTCGTCATAGAGATGGGATTCGCCCTCCAGGGTCAGCGTGTCCCAGGCAACCGTCACGGGCACTTCGAAGCCGGCTGCCTCGTCGATGTCCTTCTTGAACTGCGGAAAGCGCTTGGTCTCGAACTCCTTGGCTGCTCGACGCTCGGCAAGTCCCATGATGGCTCCTGGAGAGGGAAAGGGCGCCGGACGCTAGCGTAAGGACTTTGGCGGCGGCCAGCACTCCGCGTCGTAGCGCCTCCTGACGCATTGCGTGACCCGGGCCGGTCATCGCGTTGCATGAGCGCAACGCCCCGCCTGGCACGCGGGTGCCACGAGTCTCACCCGTGCGAAGACACCTCGCGTTCGCTCTCCCGCGGCATCCTGGACTCCTGAAACAACCTCGGCGCCGCGCGCCCGCGCAGGATGCGCGGCGGGCTTCACCTCCGGGGCCGGCCCGACAGGCGCTGGAGTGACGCATGTTTCACTCGCGCTGCATCGCGATGGACTCGCGTCGCGCCCTGCCTTTCGTGCACCCCTGCCCTCGTGAGGCTCGCGCGAATGTCGGCTGCTGCGTAGCATGCTCGCGCCTTGGACGGATTGACGTGGATGACGGCGAATGGCAGGGCCCGGCGCTGGTGGCCCTGGCTCCTGATGGCGATGGGCGTGGGCGCCTGGGGACTGCGGGCCCTGCCGTTCTTCCACCGCGCCGGAGCGCTCGGCTACATCGTGAACTACGACGAGGGCGTCTACGCCGCGGCGTCCGCGCTGCTGTGGAAGGGCGTGCTGCCCTACCGCGACTACCTCTTCGTGCATCCGCCGGGCGCGCTGCTCCTGGGGGCTCCGGCCGCGGCGGTGGGCGCGTTCGGTGACCCGGCCACGGGCTTCGCGCTGGCACGTTGGCTCGCCACCGCGATGGGCGCCGTGAGCACCATGCTCGTGGGCCGGCTGGCGATGCGGGCCTGGGGACCCGCCGCGGGCGTGGTGGCCGCGCTGGTCTACGCGGTGCACCCGGAGGTCGTCACCATGGAGCGCGGTCCGTTCCTGGATCCGCTGCTCAACCTGTGCGGTCTGGGGCTCGCGAACATCTGGCTCCTGCCTTCGGGCCGCGCTCCCCTGCCCCGCCGCGCGGGCCTCGCTGGCGTGATGGCGGGCCTCATGACGTCGGTGAAGGTGTTGGGCGGAATCTGGGGCGCGGCGGCGCTCGTGGCCCGGGCGCCGGACCTCCGCTGGAGCCTGACTCGGAGATTCGTGCTGACCGCGTCGCTCACGGCGCTGGCGCTCGTGGGGCCGCTGGCCCTGATGGCCCCGCGCGCCTTCGTGCGCGACGCGCTGTGGTTCCAGTCCGCCCGCCCCGAGGACGGCATCACGTCGCGCTGGGAGCGGCTCCTGGAGATGACCCATGAGCGGCGCCGGTATGCCCTGCTGCTCGCGGCGGTGGGGCTGTGCGTCGCGCTGTTCCGGGCCGCCCGCCGGAGCACCCGCGCGGAGGCCGCGCCCGAGCGCTTCGCCGCCACCGCGTACCTGCTCACCGTGGCCGCGTACCTCGCCGCGCACAGCTACTGGTCCAACTACAACGCGCTGCTCGCGGGGCCGGAGGCGCTGCTCGCCGGACTGGGCGCGGCGGCGCTCGTGGGCTTCGCCTCGGCCCGGGCACGGCCGGTGGGCGTGGGCGCCTTCGGGATGGTGCTGCTGGCGCCGCTGCACTCCCTTCAGGAAACGCTTCGCGGCTCGGAGATCCGTCCTCCGGAGCAGGTCCTCCAGGCGCGCTACGTGCGCGAACAGGTGCCACCGGACGCGTCGCTGTGCGGCTTCGAGCCGGCCTGGGGGCTCATGGCCGGAAGACTTCCGCCGGCGCTCCCGGGACACGCCGTGCCCGTGGACCCCTACGCGCTCATGCTCCAGGACGCGCTCGCGTCGGGAGAACGCTTCCCGGACGCGGCGGCGGCCTTCGCCAGCGAGGGCTCCCAGAAGCGGATGCTCGCGCTCCTGGGGCGGTGTGACTTCGTGCTGCTGGGCGCGCGCGGCCACCGGCAGCTGTCCTCCGACAGCCGCCTCTGGTTCGAAGCGAACTACACGCGCGCCGTGTCTCCGGACGCTCCCGCCGCCGAGCTGTGGCGCCGCCACGAGCCGCCCTCCGACCTCCTGACCGGCGCGTCTCGCTGAGCGGCTCCGCGCCGCTTGACGCCCCGCCGGAATCAGGAGACGAACCGGCGCATGCCCTACACCCCCATCGTCGCCACGCTGGGCTACGTGATGTCCCCGGACGGCCAGCAGGTGCTGCTCATCCACCGGAACGCGCGCCCGGACGACGCCCACTACGGCAAGTACAACGGCCTGGGCGGCAAGATGGACCGCGACGAGGACATCGCCGCGTGCATGCGCCGGGAGATCCGCGAGGAGGCCGGCATCGAGTGCACGCGCATGGTCCTGCGCGGCACCCTGTCCTGGCCCGGCTTCGGCAAGCACGGCGAGGACTGGCTGGGCTTCATCTTCCGCATCGACGCCTTCGAGGGCACGCCCCTGGACAGGAACCCCGAGGGCTCGCTGTCCTGGGTCCCCGTGTCCTCCATCCTGTCCCTGTCGCTGTGGGACGGAGACCGGCACTTCCTGCCGCTCGTGTTCGACGCGGACCCGCGCCCCTTCCATGGCGTGATGCCCTACGAGGGCGGTCGCGCGGTGAGCTGGTCCTTCACCCGGCTGTAGGACTGCCCGCCGGGCGTCCTCCGACCAACGCTCACGCCGGTTTTCCAGCCAGCTCCCCGGCCAGGACCGCTACAACCGCCGCCTCTCACCTGGCCCCACGTGAAGGAGCGCGGCACATGGACCTCATCGGACAGCTCTCGCAGCAGCTTGGAGTGGATGGAACGCAGGCACAGGGACTCGCGGGTTCACTCCTGAAGCTGGTGCAGGGCACGGTGCAGGAGAAGGTGGGCCCGGACGCGGCCCGGCAGATGGGGCAGGCCATCCCGGAGATGCAGGGCTGGCAGCAGCAGGCGGCACAGGCCCCGGCGGGCGACGGCGGCGGCCTCATGGGCGCCCTGGGCGGCATGCTCGGAGGCGCGGGCGGCGGTGGCGGCCTCATGGGTGCCCTGGGCGGCGCGGCGGCCCACGCGGGCGAGGTGGCGGGCATGGTGGCCATCCTCCAGCGCTTCAACCTGGACGCGGGCAAGGCGACCCTGGTGGCGCCCCTGCTGCTCGACTTCCTCAAGTCCCGCCTGGATCCGGGGCTGGTCGGGAAGATCCTCGCCGTGGTGCCCCTGCTCGCGGGCGGCTCCGGCGGCGCAGCCAGCCCCCAGGGCGGCGGCGGACTGGGCGGAATGCTCGGCGGCCTCCTGGGGAAGTAGCGCCCGGCCGAGGAAGGCCGCTGGAGGCTACAGCGCCATCGTCCCCGCGATGATCTCCTTCATCACCTCGGAGGTGCCGCCTCCAATGGTGAGCATGCGCACGTCGCGCCACGCCCGCGCGACGTGCGACTCCTCCACGTAGCCCATGCCCCCATGGAATTGCTGGCAGTCATAGGCCACGCGCTGGGCCAGCTCCGTGGTGAGCAGCTTGGCCATGGCAATCTCCTTCACCGGCTTCTGCTTGCGTTTGCGATTGAAGAGCTGCACCGCCTGATAGGTGAGCTGCCGCGCCGCCTCCACCCGGGTGGCATGGTCCACGAAGGTGTGGCGCCACACCTGGAAGTCCAGGAGCCGCTTTCCAAACGCCTGACGTTCGCGGCCGTAGCGGAGGGTTTCCCGTAGCAGGTCGTCCATCACCGCCACCGTGTAGAGCGCCGTCACCAGGCGCTCCGCGTGGAAGCTGTTCATGATGTGGAAGAAGCCGTCGTTCTCCCGGCCCAGCACGTAGCGGGCGGGGATGCGGCAGTCCTCGAAGTAGAGGATGGCCATGTCCGACGAGCGGTGCCCCACCTTCTGGAGCTTCTTCGACACGGAGAAGCCCTTCACGTCCGTGGGCAGCGTCACCAGCGAGATGCCCGGCGCGCCCGCCCCGCCCGTGCGAACCGCCAGCACCAGGAAGTCCGCGCGGGCGCCGTTGGAGATCCACGTCTTCGCGCCCTGGATGACGTAGTCATCGCCGTCCCTGCTCGCGGTGGTGCGCAGGCGCGCCAGGTCCGAGCCCGCGTCCGGTTCGCTCATCGCCAGCGCCGCGATGCGCTCCCCGGCGAGCGCGGGGGCGAGGAACTCGCGCTTCTGCTCGTCGGTGCCCAGCTCGTTGATGACCGGCGTGGCCATCTGCCCCTGCACCAGGAGCGACATCGCCACGCCCCCGTTGCGCGCCCGCGCCAGCTCCTCCGCGAAGGCGGCCACGTACCAGTAGTCCAGCCCGCTGCCGCCATGGGCCGGATCATGGCTGATGCCGAAGAAGCCCAGCTCGCCGCAGCGGCGGAAGACGTCGCGAGGAAACTCGCCGGCCTGGTCCCACTCCAGCGCGTGCGGGGCCAGTTCCCTCTCGACGAACTGACGCACGGTGCGGCGGAACGCCTCGTGCTCCGGGGTGAAGCGCTCATCCATGGCACCGGATGCTGGCAGGGCCCGCCCCGCGCTTTCAAGCCGCACGGCCTTCCGCGTGCGCGGCTGAACGTGAAGGACAGCGGCTGGCCGGCCCGGTGCAGCGAGAGCACCGGAGCGCCACCACGCGGTGCTACATGGGCACGAACGCCAGCCGGATGCCCACGGTGAACAGCGCGTGGAAGCCGTCATCCACGGGCGAGAGCGACTGATCCCTGCTGCCCACGCCGGTGATGTCCAGCGTCTGGTGACCGGTGCGCACCGTGTACTGGCCCACCGACGCGCTGATGATGGGCCCCAGCGCCAGGGCCCGCGTCACGCGGATGTCGCCGCCCAGCGTGACCCGCGCGATCGTGATGCCCCGGTCCGTGACGTGCGTGTCCACGTGCGTGGGGAGCGACACACCCGGCGCGACCTGCACCTGCGTGTCTCCCTCCACGTGGCTCTTGAGGACCTCCAGGCCCAGGCCCAGACCAATCCACGGATCGAAGCCCAGGTCCGGCCGGAGGTGGTAGCGGAGCTCCGGCCCGACGCGCCACTGGAAGGTATGGCAGCTGAAGCCCTCCGGGCACGACAGCGCGTTCCGCTTGTTCAGCACCGGCTCCCAGCTTCCCCACGCGCCCAGGTAGAAGCGCGGCGTCACCCGGAAGCCCAGCTCCGCGATGATGGGGAAGGAGATCTTCGCGGACTGGGTGATCTTCAGGTCCTCCAACCCGCCCGTCGGGCTCTGGCCGTTCGTGTAGACGTAGCCCAGGCCGAAGCCCACGTTGCCGCTCACCGCGAACTGCGGCCCGATGCGGCCCTGGTGGTGGTGCTTCCCCGCGGGCTCCGCCATCTCCTCCGAGTTCATCGTGGTGGTGGTGGTCGTCGTCGTGGACGTCTCCGTCTCCGTCTGGGGCTCCGGCTCCTGGGCCCCCGCCGACGTGACGATTCCCAGCGCGGCGGCGAGCGACAGCGTCCAGCGGAACGGCGCGTTCATCAAGGTCATCCGGTACTTCCTCCGTGTTCGGGATGGATGCGCAAGGAAGCAAGCCGCGCGTGCCGTTAGAAGCCACCCGCATCCGGCGTGCGCCGCATTCGACAGACAACCCAAGGCATCGCCCAGTCGCGGACATCCACACCACCCCATGGGGAGGCAACCTGGCACGGTGGATGGGAGGCCCGGCCGCGGGAGGAGGGAAACGGGGACGCCGGGTGGGCACCTCGGCCGCGATCCCCAATCTAGCAAGATGGCCCGGAAATCCAACGGGTTGACCCGGCGTGGGCCAGCGTTCACCTTGCACGCGCCCAGGGTGCCCACGGGCGGAAAGGAAGACGTCATGGTCGGCCAGGAGCAGGAGCTGTCGCCCGAGGCGCTCGCGCTCATCGCCGAGGAGGAGGCCCTGCTGTCACGCGTGCAGCAGGCGCTGGCGGAGGCGCGCCGGCAGGCCGCGGAGCGCACGCTGGACACCCAGGGCCTGCTGGCGCAGCTGCAGGTGCTGCGCGACGACGCCACCACGGCGCACGCCGCGGACCTGCCGCACGTCTTCACCCAGATGAACGAGGTGCGCTCCATGCTGGAGCGGCAGGAGACCGTGCCGCTGCCGGATTCGAACGCGCCCTACTTCGCGCACCTGCGCCTGTCCGGGCCCACCGGCGCGCGCGACTACCTGCTCGGCCGCACCAGCTTCGCCAACCTGGGCGCCGGGGTGCGCGTCATCGACTGGCGCTTCGCCCCCGTGGCCCGCGTCTTCTACAACTACGAGGAGGGCGACGCGTTCGAGGAGTACTTCGGCGAGCGGCTCTCCGAGGGCGAGGTGGAGGCGCGCCGGCTGGTCATCATCGAGAAGGGCGTCCTCACCCGCATCAGCACCGGCCCGCACCTGCTCCAGCGCGATGCCCAGGGCCGCTGGCACGCGCGCGGGCGCGACGCGGCCTCCGTGCTCGGGGGCGGCAGCGGCACCGCCGCGCGTCCGGGCGTCCTGGGCGTGGGCCGGGGCACCACGCACGTCGAGGACGCCTTCGGGGTGACGGCGCTCCTGGACGCGGAGCAGTACGCCGCCGTCAGCACCGGCCCGGAGCAGCCGCTCCTGGTGCTGGGCAGCGCGGGCAGCGGCAAGACGACGGTGGCGCTGCACCGGCTGGCCAAGGTCGTCTTCGACGACGCGAAGACGTACCCGCAGGCGCGCGTCCAGGTCGTCGTGCCGGAGGCGGGCCTGGCCCGGCTCACGCGCCGGCTGCTCGCGCCGCTGGGCCTGGGCAAGGTGTCCGTGCAGACGCTGGAGGCCTGGTCGCTGGCCACCGCGCGCTCCGCCTTCAGCGTGCCGGGCATCAAGCTGTCCCCGGACACGCCCGCGCTCGTCTCGCGCTTCAAGCGCCACCCCGCCCTGCGCCGGGCGCTGGCGGACCGCGTGCCCGTCTTCAAGGGCAAGCCCCTGCCCCCCACGCTGGACCGGCTGCGCATCAAGCTGGCGGACGCGTACCTCGACCGCGCCTTCCTGGAGGCCGTGGTGGCGGACGCGAAGGGGGAGCTGCCCCTCACCGTGGTGGAGGAGGTGCTGGAGCACACGAAGCAGCAGACCGCCACGCCGCTGTCGCGCCAGTACAAGGGCTTCGACGAGGACCGCCTCGTCACCGTGGACGGGCGCGCCATTGAAGAGGACACCCCGGACGCGCTCGCGGGCACCGTGGACGCGGACGACCTGCCCGCCCTGATGTTCCTCAAGGCGCAGCGGGGCGCGCTGGGCGCGGAACGGCTGGCCCACGTGGTGCTGGACGAGGCGGAGGACTTCTCCCTCTTCGAGCTCTTCGTCGTCAGCCAGCTGCTCGCCCACGGCCGCAGCTGCACGCTCGCGGGCGACGAGGTGCAACAGACGACGGCGGGCTTCGCCGGCTGGGACGCGGCCCTGGGCGAGCTGGGCATCCGCGACGCCGCCACCTGCCGGCTCCAGGTGTCCTACCGCTGCCCGCGCCCGGTGGTGGAGCTGGCGCAGCACGTGCTGGGCTCACAGTCCCCCGCCAACGCCGCCCGGGCCGGCCGCGAGGGCGCGCCCGTGGGCTTCCACCACTTCCCGGACGAGGCCCAGGCCTGGCTCTTCCTGGGAGACGCCCTGCGAGACCTGGTGCTGCGCGAGCCGCACGCTTCCGTGGGCGTCATCGCCAGCAGCCGCGAGGCCGCCCAGTCCTTCCACCGCGTCATCCGGGAGATGCCCTGGGCGCGGCTGGTGCTGGAGGGCGACTTCTCCTTCGAGCCCGGCGTGGACGTGACGGACGTGGACAACGTGAAGGGCCTGGAGTTCGACTACGTCCTCCTCCCGGACGTCACCGCACGCGCCTACCCCGCGGACGACGAGGCCCGCCGCCGGCTGCACGTCGCCGTCACGCGCGCCTCCCACCAGCTGTGGGTGGCCTCCTCCGCCGTGCGCTCCCCGCTCATCCGCAGCTTCCCCGGCGCGGGCGACCCCGTGCAGGGCTGATGGCTCAGGGCTGGCGTGCGCCGCCGGCCCGCCACTCCTTCTGCCGCTGGGCGTGGGCCTCGCGGCGGGCGAGCGCCTCCGACTCCTGGCGCGGAATCTCCGCCAGGCGCGTGCGGTGCATGTTCACGCTCAGCTCCAACAGGCCCCGGTGCTCCTCCGGCAGCTTGTCGCCGTAGTCCTGCAGCACCGTGGTGGCGAAGGTGATGGCGTCCTCGGACACCTGGCGGCGGTGCTCGTAGTACTGGTGCACCTCCTCCTCCGTGGCCTCGTTGGACAGCACCTTGCCGTAGAGCGCGTTCCACTTCGCCTTCACGCCCTCGCGGCGGGCCAGCTCCTCGGGGTCCTTCGTGGGCACGTCCGTGTCCCAGTACAGGTTGCCCGGCAGCTTCGCGCGCAGCGCCTCCAGGTCCACCGGGTAGGGGCGGGCCTCCTCTTCCTCCGGCGCCGCCCGCACCTGGGCCGTCGCCGCGCCCACCAGGTCCAGCCCGCCATCCTTCGCGCGGGGCACCGCCGGCGTGGACGCGAACACGGGCGGCGGCGCGGGGGCCTGCGCCACGGGCGCGGGCGGCGGCGCGGTGTCCTCCGGCGTCTGCCCACCCAAGACAAGCCACGCCCCCACCGCCAGGACCAGGACTCCCGCCGTGCCCAGGGGCAGCTGCCATCGCGCGCGTGTGCTCATGCCAAAGCCATACCGCGCGCCCCGCGCCCACCGCAACCCGCGTCAGCCCATGCCGGCAACGCACCGCGCAATTGATACATTTAAAACATGTCCTTGCGCGTCAATTCCCAGTTCCTGACTGACGCACGGCGACAATCCCCATCCCCTCGGATGGAATGCTGCACTCCACGCGGAATTCGAATTTTTCACCGCAAGCGAAGTTTCCCTGCTTCCGGCTGATAAACAAGAACGTATCATCCGCGACCGCAACCCCACTCACTCCCCCTCTTGGAGGAAGCCGCATGAGAAGTCTTCTCTGGATGAGCCTTCTGGCCCTCTCCGCCCCCGTGGGCGCCGCGCATGCCGAAGTGCTGGTGGAAGGCATCGTCGACGTGCTGGTGGACGGCGGCAACAACTACGACTGGCAGAAGGTGACGCTGCCCGGCACGAAGTGTGGCAACGGCTCGCAGTACAAGTTCTTCGTGCACCGCACGAACTCGCCCAACCTGCTCTTCATGATGGAGGGCGGTGGCGCGTGCTGGGACTACGATTCCTGTAGCGGCCGCCTGGGCATCCTGGGCGCGGCGAACCCCAACGGCATCGCCGACGACTACATGAAGCAGTTCACGGCGAAGTACGTGTCCCCCATCGTCAACGGGGCGGACCCGGGCCTGCCCTTCCGCTCCCGCAAGGACCTGGTGACGAAGGATTGGAACATCGTCTACATGCCGTACTGCACGGGCGACGTGCACATCGGCAACAACGCCAAGACGTACGTGGACACCACCGGCGGCCAGGCGCCGCTCACCTGGTACCACAACGGCTACACCAACACGCTGGCCGCGGCGAACTACGCCAAGCAGAACTTCCCCAACGTGCAGAAGCTGCTGGTGACGGGCTACAGCGCGGGCGGCACGTCCACCTCCGCCGGCTACTACTTCATCCGCAAGGCCATCAACCCGGCCAAGGGGTACATGATCAACGACTCCGGCCCCATCTTCATGGCGCCGAACGCGAACTCCCTGTCGCGCCCGCTGCACGACAAGATCCGCTCGTCGTGGAACCTGGACTCGGTGTTCAGCCAGCTGCCGGCCAGCTTCAGCATCAACGACATGGGCAGCATCAACCGCATGGTGGCCACGGAGTTCCCGAATGATCAGCTCGCGTACACGGGCTACACCATGGACTACAACTACTCGCGCTATTCGTATGAGCGCTTCAAGACGCCCAACGACGAGGCGTCCATCCACGCGTACTGGAAGCAGGACCAGGACGCGTTCGTGAACGAGCTGAACAAGTACAACAACTTCAGCTATTTCATCCCGCACCAGCGCGACATCAACGCCAGCCACTGCAGCACCATCATCACCTTCGTGGGCGCGCACGCCTGCCAGAAGATGGAGAAGAAGTACTGGTACGAGTACATCGACAGCCCGTGGCAGTCCTGGGCCTGCCACAGCGAGATGATCCCCATGGACGTCTTCCTGACGCGCTTCATCAACAACAACCAGCGCGTCCGCGTCTATGAGCCGGCCAACAACTACAACAAGGAAGACGCCGGCATGAGCATCCTCGCGCCCCTCATCAACGGCGCGCTCGGCGGGTAGGCCCCACCGTCCGTCCCTGAAATGAAAACGGGAGCGGGTCCACGAAGGGCCCGCTCCCGTTGTCTTTGGGAGGCCTTGAGGCCAGCTCAGGTGAGGCCGGGCAGCGTGCCCGTGTAGTCCGGGTGGCCGAAGCGGTCCACGTTCACCCCGAAGGCCTGGGCAATGGAGGTGAGCAGCTTGTTGTGCTCCACGGCGCCCGGCAGCGGGTTGCCCGGGCCCTTCCACGTGCCCAGCGGATCCTTGCCGGGGCGCAGGGACAGCATGCGGCCCATGCGGAACTTCCCGCCCGCGCCGCCCGCCAGCACCGTGGGGATGGACACGTTCATGTGGCCGGCGGCGTCACCCAGCTCGTTCCCCCACAGGATGAGGGTGTTGTCGAGCACCGTGCCGCTGCCCTCCGGGATGGACTTGAGCGCGTCCATCAGCCGCGCCACCTGCTCGGTGTACCAGCGCTGCACCTGCACCATGCGCAGGCGGATCTGCGTGCGCTGGGGCTCGCTCTGGACGTCCGTGCGGTGAGCGATGTCGTTGTGGATGTCCTCGTCGATGCCAATCCACGGCATGGACGGCCCGGGGATGGTCATGGTCACCACGCGCGTCAAATCACACGCGAACGCGCGGGCGATGAGGTCCATGTGCAGCTCGGTGAGCCCGGGCATGTTGTTGATGTCGCCCAGGTCGCTCAGCGCGTCGGAGGGCTCCTGCGGCTTGGAGCAGCCGAGCGCGCCCGTGTGGGTGAGCCGCCGCTCGATGTCGCGCAGCGCCGCCAGGTGCGTGTCCAGCTTGGTGCCTTCCGCCGCGGCCAGGCGCGACTTCAGCCGGGTGGCGTCCTTGATGAGGTAGTCCAGGAGGCTCTTGCGCTTGGACAGGATGGCCTGCGCCTCCGCCGCGGAGCCGCCCATGCCGCCAAAGAGGCGCTTGTAGACGTTGGCGGGGTTCAGCTCGAACGGCACGCGCGAGCCGTTCTCCGTGAAGGAGATGCTGTTGTAGACGTGCTGGGCGCCGAACTGCTCGTAGGCGTGCAGCTGCAGCGAGCGGAACTGGGTGGAGCCCCCCACCGCGTTGCCAATCACCTGGTCCAGGGACGGGCCGTTGGGCAGCTCGTCGCCGCTGGAGACCTCCACCTGGCTGCCGGTGAGGAAGGTGACGGGGCCGCCCTCGTGGCCGGTGCGGCCGTGCTCGTAGAGGACGCGGTAGTCCAGGCCGTCCAGCACCAGCAGCTTGTCGCGGTGGCGCTGGAGCGGCTGGAGGACGGAGTTCTCGAAGTCGATGTTGAAGTTCGTGTCACTGCCCTTGGGCGTCCAGTACTCCGGCAGCAAGCCGTGGGGCGTGAACAGCGCGATGAAGCGCAGGGGCGCGGCGTCCGCCGCTTCGGCCACGGAGCTGGTGAGCAGGTGCGCGAAGGGCGCCGCCATGGCCGTGCCGGACAGGAGCTTCAGGATGCTGCGTCGGGAGAAGTCGCGGGACATGGAAGTCAGGGCTCAACGGGTGGGCAGACGCCGCTGGGTGAAGGAGGTCGAGCGCACCAGACTGACCAGCGCTTCGGTGATTTTCAGGTGGTCCGTGCGGTAGGCGCCCGTGCGCATGGCGTTGAGCAGCTCCGCGTCCGAGGCGTGCTCGTCGCGCCCCAGGGCATAGCGCACGAGCTGGAGCGGCACGCAGTGGGCCAGCTCCTCGCTCCGGGTCAGGAAGTTGGCCAGCTGCGCGCCGCCCGTGAAGCTGCCCAGGTTGGTGGTGCCGTCCGCGGCCATCACCGCGCCGCTGGCGTCCACCTTCTTGCCGTTCTCCTCCGTGCGGTACTGGCCCAGCCCGTCGAAGTCCTCCATGCCGAAGCCCATGGGGTCGATGATCTTGTGGCAGCCGGAGCAGTTCGGGTTGTTGGTGTGCGCCGCGAAGCGCTCGCGGGTGGTGGCGTCGTCGGACAGGGCCGGGGGAATGGTGGACACGTTGGCCGGCGGCGCCGGCACCGTGCGGCACAACATGCGCGTGAGCACGAACTTGCCGCGCTTGATGGGCGAGGACGAGTCGAAGTGGGCGTACGTGGACATCACGCCCGCCTGCGTGAGGATGCCCTGGCGCTCCGGCGGAAGCGCCACGCGGCCCATCCCCGTGTCGTCGTTCACGTTGGTGCGCTCGAGGCCGCCGTAGAAGTTCGCCAGCGTCTCATCCACGAACGAGTACTTCGCGCCCACCAGCTCCTCCACGGAGCCCGAGTGCTCCTTCACGATGAAGTCGATGAAGGCATCGCGCTCGCGGACCATGGAGTCGCGGAAGTCCACGCTGTAGTCCGGGTACACGAGGTTGTTCTTGTTCACCTTGGCCAGGCCGCCCAGCCCCAGCCACTCGATGAAGAACTGGCGCAGCTTCGCCTGCGCCGCGTCCGTCTTGAGCAGGCGGCGCGCCTGGGCCTCACGCTCGTCCGGCGAGGACAGCGTGCCGGCCCTGGCGGAGGCGAGCAGCGCGGCGTCCGGCGGTCCACCGGTCACCATGTAGGAAAGCTCGGAGGCGACCTCGTAGGGCGTCAGCTCCACGACCTGGCCCTTGCGCGCGTTCTCCGGCCCCAGCTCCGTGCGGTACAGGAACGACGCGGAGGAGAAGAGCGCCTGGAGCACCAGCTCCGCGCCGGACTCCATGGTCCCGTTCTTCTTGCCCTCGTTGAAGAGGGCCAGCAGGTCCGTCTCCTCCTCGGCCGTCACCGGCCGGCGGAAGGCGCGCTCACCCACGCGCTGGATGAAGGCGCGCGCGCAATCGTCCTGCGTCTTGCCCTTGGGGCATGCGTAGAGGTCACTGAGCTGTGACTTGCCCTGCTCCGCGAGCGCCACCGCGGCGGTGTCGATTTGATCCGCCAGCAGCGACGTCACCTGGAGCCGCTCGTGCGTGGAGAAGCCGAGGATGGTGTCCTCGGCGGCGAAGCCCTGGGCGATGTCGACCTCCGTGCCCAGCACCGCGGAGGCGGACTTGTTGTACTCGTCGCGAGTCAGCCGGCGAACCCGCGCGGGTGCCGCCGCGCTTTCAGGCGCCGCGTCCTGCCCACCGATGTTGCCGGTGCAGGCGGAGGCGGACAGCACGAGAGCGGAGGACAGGTAGAAACGACGCAATGGCATGATGTCTGGCATTCCTCGCACCCGCGCAGCCTGACAGACGACCGGCGCACAGGCAGGCTGCATTGTACCGGTTGCTCCCCACGCTGACAGTGGGGATTTCGTTTCCGAGCGCTTCCTCGCTTGCCCGAGGAAGAAGACGCGCTCACGGGGCAGGAAGTGCGAACGCACCGGTCAACTGCGCACACGGTGCAAAGGCGACTCAGGGAGGAACTTCCTCACCCCGCGCCTTCCACCAGTTCTCTCCGTAACTGATGCAGATCTGCTCACCCGGGTGGATGTCCCGCAGTGCGTGATAGCGGAACACATCGCGGTCCTCGGCGCGGCTGTAGGACGCGTTGGGGTCGCTTGCGTGGTTGTAGATCATTCCATAGCCCATCACGAGGGCGACCCAGTCCCCCTTGCGCGGCTCTTCATGGCGGTGCCAGCGGATCTCGAAGACGTAGTCGTCGAGCGGCTCGCCCCGGCACTGGCGCTGCGGCACCTTGAGGTAATGGCATTCCTCGATGAGCTCGCCCGCGGCGATGAAGACGTCCGTGAAGACGCCCATGCCCCACTCGCACGGGCGCACCTTCACGCCGGGGTGGAGGAAGAGCGCCGGGCCCAGGTTCATGAGTGCTTCGCTTTCGCTTCCGGTGTCGTCCACGCTGGAGCGAACCATCGCGCAAGAGGGGCGCCCGCGGGAAGCGCCGCAAGGGGCTGGGGCGTTTCCTCGACTTCCCGTGAAGTCAGTCTGCCTGCCCACCGGCCTGAAGTCCGCGTCCGAAGGCGTGGCGCAGGAGGTACAGGCCGGGAATGAGGGGCAGCCACAGGGTGAAGCCGCGCAGGAGCATGGTGCCCGCGAGCGCCGCCTCCACCGGGACGCCGAAGAGGTTGAGCATGCCCACGGACGTGGCCTCGTAGGTGCCCACGCCGCCGGGGATGATGGACACCGTCTCCGCCATGGAGGCCACCATGAAGCTGACGAACACGGTGCTCAGGGGCACCTCCTGCCCCATGGCGCGGAGCATGGCGCCCAGCGTGGCCGCGTCCAGCACGTACACCCCCAGTTGCAGGATGACGCCGCGCACGATCAGGCCGGGGTTTCGCAGCATGCCGGGCGGCACCTCCGCGATGGCCTTGAGCATCGAGCCCAGCGACGGGATGCGCCGGGCGAAGCGGCCCGGCTTCCAATCGCGGTGCCCGGTGACCCAGAGGATGGCCATGGGGATGAGCACCGCCAGCACGCCGAAGCCGGTGACGAGGATCTGGATCCAGTTGCTCAGCTCGGACCGGCGCCAGAGGAAGAAGAGGCTGGCGCCCACGCCCAGCGCCTGCGCGATGTAGAAGCACAGCACGGTGAGCAGCACCGCGCCCGCGGCGACGCCGGGGTTCGCGCCCTCGCGGCGCAGCCCGCGTCCCACGAGCAGCGACCCGCCCACGCCACCGGTGGGAATCACCTGGTCGAACGCGAGCTTCATCAGCGACAGCCGGGCGAGAGACCAGAGCGGCGCCTTCAGCCTCGCCCGGTGCAGGACGATCCACCAGATGCCCGCCACGCACAGGTACGTGCCCGCCTGGAACGCGACCGCCACCAGCAGCCACGCGGGCCGGGCCTTCTGCAAGAGGTCCAGGAACTGCTTCTCCTCCGCGTGCCGCGAGAGGATGAAAGCCAGGAGCGCGATGAGCATCAGCGCCCCTGGAATCCACCAGCCCCGCCGGCGCTTCGCTGGCAACTCCAGCGGCTCCTCCGCGGCGGGAATGGGTTCGGCGCGTGTGCCCTCCATGCGTCTCCTTCCGAAGAATGGGATGGCCTCTGAAAGAATGCGCTTCCCGGCCCCGCGGGGCAGGCTCCGGGGCACGGCGGCCTGCCTGCCCTCCGTGCGGGGAGGCAGGGGCTCCGCGCCCCGGCGGCTTCCAGGCATCCTCTTCAACGGGTGTAGTCTCCGGGGATGCGGTTCATGGACTCTCTTCCCGGAAGCGCTCTGGTAGAAGCCCCGCGCATGTCCGATGACATCCTCGTGCTGACGTACTCCGGATGTGACACCTGCAAGAAGGCGCTGAAGTGGCTGGAGGCGCGAGGCGTCTCCTATAGGACGCGCCCCATCGTGGACCAGCCCCCTTCCGTGGCGGAGCTGCGCCAGTGGATTCCCCGAAGCGGCGTGTCCGTGCGCAAGTGGCTCAACACCAGCGGCCAGAGCTACCGCGGGCTCGGCAAGGAGAAGGTCGACGCGGCCTCCGACGCGGAGCTCGCGGAGTGGCTGGCGAAGGACGGGAAGCTGGTGAAGCGGCCCGTGCTCGTCTCCAAGGAGGCCGTCACCGTGGGCTTCAAGCCAGAGGCCTACGCGGCGCTGTTCCCGGCGCGCCCGTAACGGACGGCCCGCACCGGCCCCCTTTTCACGCGGCTTGAGGGCGGGCGGGCGTGCGAGCCCTCGGCTGACCGTCGTCGCCAGCGGACCGGGTCGCCACGTTGAGTGGGCATGGAGATCGGATCCAGACGCCCATTGGGGGAGATCCTCCTGGAGCTGGGGGTGGTCGACAAAGGCCAGCTCCGCTTGGGACTGGTGCACCATCACGAGGTCCACGTCCCCCTGGGCCGCGCCCTGGTGAGCGAGGGCGTGTGCACGGAGGCGGACGTGCTGCGCGGCTTGGCCATCCAGTTCGACGTGGAGGCCGTGGACCTGGACCGGCATCCGCTCGACCGCTCCCTGACGAACCTGGTGCCCTCGCGCATCGCCCGGCAGTACGGCGTCGTGCCGCTCCGGCTGGAGACGCGCGAGGACAAGGAGGTGCTCCACCTCGCCGTGCCCGCGCCCCTGTCACTGGACGCGGTGGATGACGTGCGGGCCGTGTCCGGCAAGGCGCGCGTGGAGCCTCACCTGGCCTCCGACAGCGCCCTGTCGCGCGCGCTCAGCGCCCTCTATGGCATCAGGGAGACGGCCGGGGCCGCGCCGGAGCCGCGCCGCCCCGCCGTGCCCAGCCCGCCGCTGATGCTCTACGGCTGGCCCCCCGTCACCGCGGTGCTCATCTCCCGCACGCTGGCGCGCAACGGCATCCCTTCGCGCGTGGCCACGCCGCTGGAGGTGCTGCACACGAAGGAGAGCGACGTGGTGCTCGCCCCCCTCCAGGCCATGGAGGGGCTGCTCGCGGGCGAGGTCCGCATCGAGGGCGCGCTCATCGTCCACGGGGCGTCGGACGACGAGGGCTTCGACCGGGCGCGCAAGCTGGACGCGCGGGGCTTCCTGGCCAACCCGCGCGACGAGGAGCTGCTCCTGCGCGCCGTGCGCAGGCTCCGTCCCCACGGGGGCAGCGAGGACTCCTGGCCGCGCCACTCCTGACCCGGGGTGGGAGGCTTAGGGGACCAGGGCCTGCATCGCCGGCTTCACCGGCGCGGCGGCGGGACGCGCGGTGTGCTGCTCCTCGGGCTCCGGGGCCTCCAGGCCCAGCACGCCCAGCACCTCCGGATACACCTTGTTCGCGAAGTAGCGCCCGCCGGCCACGGTGAAGTGCACGCCGTCCGTCATGCGCAGGCGCATGGGCTTGCGGAAGCCCTCCACGCGGGCCTGCTTCAGCGCCCTGCCGCGCGCGTCGGTGAAGAAGGGCCGCGTCTCCAGGTGCACGGCGTCCTCGCGCCCGGAGATGACCTCGCGCTGCAGGTCGCGGATCAGCGTGAGCTTCTGCTCGAAGCGCTGGCGGCCCGTGGCGGGCAGCTCCAGCCAGACAATCTTGCGGCCCGGCGCGGAGATGGCGGTGACGAAGTCCGTGATCCGCTGGCGGTACTCGCCCTGCCAGTCCGGCTTGCCCCACTGCACGGTGGCGTGCCCCTGCCGCGTGTGCAGGGCCTGCCCGTCATTGCCGCCGATGATGACCACCACCACGTCCGGCTGGTGCTCCTTCACCTCCTGCTGACCGACCTCCAGCCAGTCGAAGAAGTCCGGGCGCGCCAGGCCCGTGGACGACTTCGCGCGGCGCTCGCAGCGGATGAGCGGGTGCGCGGCGAGCTGGTTCTGGAGGTACTCCCCGAAGCCCGTGGCGATGAGGCTGTCCCCCAAGAGCAGCACGGTGCGGCGCGGCGCGGGCGGCGTGGCCCGGGCCGGCGCGGCGGGCTGCACGGGCGAAGCGGCCAGTGCGGGGGCGGTTTCCGGAGCGGCCTGGGCCGCGGTGGACAGGAACGACAGGAAGAGGAGCGCGCGAAGAGGACGGGTCGACATCGGCGGGGGCGAAACTACTTTGCGCCTCCGCGTCCGTACACCCCCCCACTGGGAGGGCGGATCCGTCGAACCGTGCGCGCGCTGTCAAGGCCGCGTGCGGCGTCAGGCCGCGGACCCCGCCTCCGACTCCAGGGCCGCCGCGAGCCCCGCGAGCCCCGCGAGCCCCGCGGGCGCGAGCGCCTGGAGCCACGGCGTGAGCAGCCGCGCGCACTCCTCCGGGTGCGAGAAATAGGGCACGTGTCCCGCGCCGCGCAGCAGATGCCGGGGCGTGCCCTCCGGCAGCGACGCGGCCAGCCGCTCCAGCGAGGACGGCGGCACCAGCACGTCGCGGTCCCCCTGGATGCACAGGCACGACACGTTCAGCGGACGCAGGTCCGGCGGCGGCGGCTCCGCGTGGATGGAGAACGCGCGCCGCAGCGTCGTCAGCCGCTCCAGGGTCGTCGTGGGCACCACGTCCGCCACCTGGTGCGAGGCCACCGGCCGCCACGCCGCCAGCGACGCCGCGATGCGTCCAGGACGGCCCACCACCGCGATGGGGCCCATCATCGCGATGATCCGCCCACGCGGCCCCACCTGCGCGGTGCGCGTGAAGGAGCCCAGGAACGCGACGCCGCGCGTCGCACCGCCCGCGGCCAGGTGCGCCGCCACCATGCCGCCAAAGGAGCTGGCCACCACCGCGTCCACCTTGCCGGTGACGCGCAGCACCTGCTCCGCCAGCGCCCTCGCGCCGCAGGCCGCGTGCCTGCCTTCCGGGTACTCGACGAGCACGGGACGCGCGACCTCCGTCAGCCGCAGCGCGAGTTCGCGGAAGCCCGATCCACGAGCGCCCAGTCCCGGCAACAACAGGACACGGGGCCCTTCGTCACTTCCGCCCATCTCCGTCAGCTCCACCGTGTGGCGCATGTCCCCTGCTTTCCTCGAAGCGCGCGGAGAACAACGTGGATGCCCTGGGTCTGCCCGGTCCCACCGGGTGGCCTGCACGACCCACGGACAAGAGCTGACGCCCCCGGTGGCTCGCCTGCCAGGACGGAGAGTGATACATGATTCATCCCACCATCCTTTTCCAGCGTCACGCTGCATGGTGTCCGGTGGCCAAGGTTTTTCGCGTCCGGCGTTCTGACAGCGACAGGGCGAAGGGTTAAGAATGGTCACCGTGAATCTGCATGCCTTCGGGGAGTTCGTTCGCAAGCATCGTCCGGCCCTGGAGCTTCGGGCCGCGAGGCTTTGCGCTGGCAGCTCCGTCGATGCCACGGAGCTCGTGGGCGAGACGCTGGAGCGCGCCCTGTCCGTCTTCGAGCGGCTCCAGGACCAGGACACCGCCGAGGTGTCGCAGTGGCTGGAGGGCGCCATGAGCCGCTGCTTCGCGCGGATGGGCGGACAGCTGCCGGACGCGCGCGCCGCGGCGCCGGATCTTCAGCAGACGTTCGACCTGCTGCGCGCGCGCTTCCGCGAGGTGTACGGGCAGCCGGCGTTCGGCAAGAGCGCGGGCGTCACCGGCGGCTGGAGGATGTAACAAGCCCGCGGCGCCTGTTTCAGGGCGCCGGGCGGTGGCCGGACAGCGTCTCCACGTACGACGCGGCCACCCGCAGGAAACGGCCCCCACGCACGCCGGTGAGGTACTGGCGCTTCATCGCGCGGGTGGACCCCACGTAGAACATGGCGCGGCGGATGCGTTCGTTCTCACGCGCGTTGCGCTGGCGGGCCCCCGCCATCCACGCCTCGATGGAGTCCAGGGCCTCCAATCCCGCGAAGAAGACGACGGGGCACTCGTGGCCCTTGCAGGAGAACACCGTGGTGGCGCGCACGTGGTCCACGCCGCTCACGCGGAAGTCCGTCACGTCCCGTCCGCCCTTGCCGCCGTAGGCCTCCGCGGGCACGCCCGCCTTGCGCAGGGCGTCCGTGAACGACGCGGGCATCACCGGCGCCACCACCAGGATGTCGCCGGGGTGGACGCCCTCCTCGCTCACGAGCCTGGCAATCTCCCTGGCCACCCAGCGCGCCTCGCTGGTGCCGGAGGCGAAGTCCTTCACCTGCGGCAGCACGCCGCCGCGCTCGGTGGACTGCACGCGGTAGAGCCCCTCCAGCGTCTCCTCCGGCAGCCACAGGAGCCGCTCGCGGGCCAGCTCCCCGGCCTTCATGTACTCGCGCATGCCGGGGTCGGTGACGCGGTGGTGCCGCAGCGGGTCCAGCACGACGTTGAAGGCCACGTCGAGGATGTCGCGCGTGGCGCGGAACGTCTCCTTGAGCACGCGGGTGCGGCCGCGGAAGGACAGCCCTTCGGGGAGCTGCTCCTTCAAGCTGTCGATGGGCACCTGGCCGTAGACGTTCTGCGAGTCGTCCATGAACAGCTGGAAGCAGCGGGACTCGCGGCCGTCCTCGCCCACGATGGGGCGCACCAGGGCGTGCAGGGAGGCCAGGCCCCTGGCGTCCATGTCCTGCGCCTCGTCCACGAAGACGGCGTCGAAGGTGTGGGGCTCCAGGCGCCTGAGCGCGCCCACGTGCTTCACCGTCACCTGGGCCTTGAGCGGACGCACCCGCTCCGGTCCGGCGCGAACGGTGAGCGCCTCCACGAGCAGCTTGTCCACGAGCGGCGCGAGCGAGCGGTTGTAGAAGGACACCAGCACCCGGGCGCGCGGGTTCTCCAGGAGGTAGCGCGCGGCCCAGTGCGCCAGCACGTACGTCTTGCCGCTGCCGGCCACGCCGCGCACCAGGTGGTGCCCGTCGTCGAAGCGGCGCTCGAAGAGGGAGACCTGCTCCTGGGTGAAGAGCGGCCCCGTGTCCTTGCCGCCCGCGATTTCACCGCCCAGCCCCATGGGCACGAGCGGCGGCGGGGGCGGAGGCGGGGGACGCGGCGTGGCGGCGAGCAGCTCCAGCTTCGGCGGCGTGCCCGCGTGGACGCGCACGCGCGGCAGCAGCGACAGGAAGCGCGCGGGCACGGGTGACGCGCGGGCCTCCGCGCGCGAGGCGAGCACCAGCAGGTATTCCTTCGCGCGGCTGGCGGCGACGTTGAGGATGGGCACCAGCGTGTGCGGCGGGAAGGGCCGGCCTCCGGCCACCGTGTCCACCATCACCACGTCGTACTGGGTGCCCTGCTGGCGGTGGATGGTGGAGGCGCTGAACATGTCGTGGCGCAAGCCCGCCGCGTTGCCCAGCTTGCGCAGGAGCGCCGCCTGCGCGCGGTAGGGCGTCACGCACAGCACGGTGAGGCCCAGGCGCACGGCCTGGCGGGCCAGCGTCACGGCGAGCTCCGCGGACAGCTCGCGCTGGTAGCCGGAGCCCGTCTCGCCTCGGCCGTGGGTGAGGCGGCGGGTGTCGCGGCTCAAGCCATCCAGCACCAGCCACATGGCGCGGGACGGGAAGGCGGGCACGGGCGGAGGCTTCTGGGCCCGGTCCTTCACGAGGTCGCCGTCCTCCAGCGCGCCGCCGTAGCAGAAGTGGCTCACCACCCTGGCGATGTCCGGGTGCATGCGGTGCTGGGTGCGCAGCAGCAGCACGTCCGGGCGCTGCGCGTCCTTCACCGCGTCTTCCAGGTGGGACAGGGCGCTGGCGCGCAGCCACGTCTGGGTGCCCTTCCCCGCCCCTTCCGCCGCGCGGCTCACGGGGCCGATCTGCTTGGGGTCTCCCGCGAGCGTCACCTGCTTCGCCAGCGGGGCCAGCAGCGCCGTCGCCGCGCGCGTCACCATGCCGGCTTCGTCCACGACGAGCCGCTGGAAGGTCTCCTCGCCCTCCAACTCCGACACGAGCCGCAGGGCGCGGTGCACGGTGAGCACCATGAGGGGGCTTTCGCCCTTCTCCGCCTCCTTCAGCGTGGGGTCCTTCACGCGGCCGCGCAGCGTGCGCAGCTCCGCCTGCATGCGGGCGAGCTCCGGCGCCGCGCCGCCGCGGGCGCGCTCCAGGGAGAGTTCGCGCTCACGCTCCTGGATGGTGTTGAGCAGCTTGCTCGCCTTGGTCTCCTCCAGCGCCACGGTGGGCAGCTTGTGGAGGGCCTCGCTGGCGCCGGTGCCGCCCCGGAAGATGCTGCGGGCCAGGGGGCGCAGCGGGATGGGCTCGCGCTCCAGCAGGGCGCTGACGCGCATCACCAGCTCGTCCGCGGCGCGGTTGGTGGGGGCCACCGCGAGGATGCGCTCGTGGGGGTAGGCGCGAAGGGCGCGGGCGATGAGGTCCGCGACGGCGGTGGTCTTTCCCGTGCCGGGGGGGCCCCAGATGCTGCCCCACGGCTGGCGCCACAGCCGGTCCACGGGGATGAGCTCCGCGTCCCGGGGGGACGGCGGGGCCGGGAGGAGCTCTCCCTTCGCGCGCGCCAGGGCGTTGTCGAGCGCGGAGAGGCGATCCTCGTAGGCGGTCGCGGCCGCGCACAGGGCCTCCGCGAAGTCGTAGGGCCGGTAGCACCAGCGCTCGCAGGAGAGGACGCGGCGGTCCAGGTCCTCGCCGGAGTCCGAGGAGGCGAAGACGCGGCCGGATTCGAAGTCCAGGTGGACGATGTTCCCGGCGAACACCAGCTCCTCGCCGAGGAAGCCCAGCAGCGAGCCGCCGGACCAGTCCGGATCCGCGGCGGGAACGGGCACGAGCCCCAGTACGCCGGGCCCGGCCAGCCCCACCTCGCGGGCCTCCTGGAGGCGCTGTGCGCGGTACTGGCTGCGCTCGGCCAGCAGCGCGTCGCGGAGGTCTTCGGGAAGGTAGGCCGGAGCGACCCACTGCTCCCGGCGACGCCCGGAGGACACGGCGGCCTGCATTGCCTGGCGTTCCGCGGGGGTGGCGTCGCCGGAGGCGGACACGTCGCGAGTGGGCGCTTCTTCGCGCGGGCGGGTGTCGGCCGCGTCGTCCACGCGGACGAGCTCCGGCGCGGGCGGCTTCGGCGCTCGCGGAGCAACATTCGCGTCGAAGGGGGCTGCGTCCTGCGTTCCCAGTGCCTCGTTGCCCGGCGCACGGCTGGCGATGGACTTCGCCGTGGCGGGGCCCGCGCCGCCGTGGGTGGGCGCACCGGGCGTCTCCTCCGTGGCAATGGGCCGCGCAGCGACAGTGCCCGCATCGGCCGGGCGCGGAGCATCGGCATCCCCTGCCGCCGAGCCATCCGCGACCGGCTTCGTTTCGACGGCGTCAACCTCCGCCTTGCGCTCGCGCGACGGCGCGGATGCATCAGCCGTGTCGGTGGACTCGTCACCTCGCGCGGCGGGACGCGCGGGCACCACGCGGTTCACGCGGTGCGAGGCCGGCATGGAGGCCAGCGCCGCCGAATCCAGCTCGCGGAAGGTCAGCGTCCTCCCCTTCGCGGACGCCCTGCCCTTCACGTCCGGCGGCTTCGGCTCAAGCTCGGCGTCCTCCTCTGGCGGCCAGGGCTGCCGGACGCGCAGCACGGGGGCGGCGTGTCCCGCCTGGACGTCCGTGTCGTACTCCACGCGGAGCACGGGCATGAGGTCATCCGGAGCACGCTCGTCCCGCGGCGCCTCCCCCTGACCTGACTCCTCGTCCGTCCTGCGCATCATACGGGGTGCTCGCGGCCGCCCTTCCCCGCCTCGGGAAGGGGCGCTGCCGGGAGCCGGCCAAGCTAGGGGAGGCGTCGATCTGCGTCAACGCGCGCGCGGGCCCCTTGCACGCCTGCACCACCGGTGAAGCCTCCCTCACGCACGACGGCCCGGGCCGCGCACCCTCGCGGACCCGGGCCGTCATCACCGCGGGCAAGCCCCTCGCGGACTACAGCAGCGAGCAGAGCAGCCCGCTGCCCGTGCCCGGCGGGCAGCCCGTGCCCTGGCAGTACGCGGGCCCGACGCCGATGGAGATGAGGCCCTGGAGGCTGGGGACCTTCACCTTGCAGGTGCCGGTGGTCTTGTTGCCGGACGGGTCCTTCACCTCGTAGACCATCGTGTAGACGCGGCCGTTGCCAATCAGGCTGGACTCCGCGCGCAGCTGCGCGGACTTGCGGTCCGCGGCCAGCTTGATGTCGTTGCACTTGAAGAGGTTCAGGCTGAGCAGCGCGTCCTCCGTCTCATCCGACTCCACGCGGATGATGGTGGCGGCCTGCTGCAGGTCCATCGTCCCGCCGCAGTTGTCCGTCGCCGGCTGCGCGCAGTCCGCCAGCGTCACCGTCTTGTAGTCCGCGAACGGCGAGCGCGGCAGCACCAGGTTCTTGCTCGCCCCAGCCACCGGCCCCGTCTGGTCCACCACCGTCACCGTCGCCGAGCACGAAGCCGAGTCCATGCCGTCCGACACCGTGAGCGTCACCGGCGTCGCGCCCACCGTGTAGGCGCCCGCCGGGCTCTGCTGGCGGCTCAGCGCCTGCGGGGAGAGGTCCGGATCATACGAACCGTTGTCGATGGACGCCTGCGCCGAACAGGTCGCGTCCGCCACCACCGTCACGTCCCTGCACGCCGCCACCGGCGCCTGGTTCACCACACAGCCGCCGCCCTCCGCCAGCGTCACCACCGCCGTGTTGTTCGTCTCGTCGTCCTCCGGGAAGGCGTCGAAGGCGTCCGCGACCACGTACAGCTGCCGCGTGCCCTCGGGCACCGTCACCACCTTGGAGAACGGGTAGCGCTCCTGGCCCACCAGCCAGGGCACGTCGATGGTGTCCAGCAGCGTGCCCCCTTCCGCCGGGTTCCCCGCGTAGATGCCCGCGATGGACGGGTCGATGCCCGTGGGCGCTGCGTTGCGGATGGCGCCCGTCACCGTCAGCACGTCGCCGTCACACGTCACGCCCACCTCCGCCACCGCCAGGTCGATGCCCGTGTGCAACGCGGCCCGGGCCTCGCCCACGGCCGCGCCCTCCTCCAAGGTTTCGGTACCACACCCCCCCAGCACCAGCAGGGAGGCAAACAGGGACAGCGGACGGCGCAAGGACATGACTCTCTCCAATGAGCGGGGCAGTGCCGAGATGTGGGGAGCGGGCCTGACGCCACCCAATGGCAGCCAGGCCCGTTGTCATTCTTTGCCACAGACATACTTTTCTAGCAATACGGGCAAAGCAGCACCCAGGTCCAGGTGCACCGGGCACCCATTCGGATCACAAATGACCCGGGCATCTGCCTTTGCGAGGAGCCGAGAAAAGGCAGTCCCACCCGCGACCGCACCGACTGTGAATTCCTCTACAACAGCGAGCAGGGCAGCCCGCTGCCCGTGGTCGCCGGGCGCCTTCACGTTGCAGGTGCCCGTGGCAATCACACACACGGCGCACGCGCGTTGACAGCGACTGCGTCCGAAAGCTTTTGGACACACGGACAATGCGGCCCTGTCGTCTTCTGGCGGCCCCTCCAGCTGCCTGGACACCCGGGAGGCAGGCGGCGGTCGCAGTGGACAGCGCCTGCCCGGATGGGGTTGGTTGGGCCTTCCCCACTGTCGAGGGGACCAAGCCCATGGCCTCCATCACTCCGCGTCACGCCTACCCGTTCCTCCCCGTCACCCGCGCCGACATGCAGGCCCGGGGGTGGGAGCAGTGCGACATCATCATCGTGAGCGGCGACGCCTACGTGGACCACCCGGCCTTCGGGCCGGTGCTCATCGCGCGCTTCCTGGAGGGGCGGGGCTTCAAGGTGGGGATCATCCCCCAGCCGGACTGGCACTCGGCCGAGCCCTTCAAGGCGCTGGGCAAGCCCCGGCTCTTCTTCGGGGTGGCGGCGGGCAACCTGGACTCGATGCTCAACCGGCTGACGGCCCAGAAGAAGAACCGCTCGGAGGACCAGTACAGCCCGGGCGGGCGCACCAGCTGCCGGCCGGACCGGGCCTCCATCGTCTACGCGCAGCGCTGCCGCGAGGCGTACCCGGACGCGCCCATCGTCCTGGGCGGCATCGAGGCCAGCCTGCGGCGCATCGCGCACTTCGACTACTGGAGCGAGAAGGTGCGCCGCTCCATCCTCTTCGACGCCAAGGCGGACCTCCTGGTGTTCGGCATGGGCGAGCGCCCCATCTGGGAGATCGCCGACCGGCTCAACCGGGGCGAGCGCATCGAGGACCTGAAGGACATCCGGGGCACCGCGCACCTCATCAACGACGCGGCGATGAAGGCCCTGGAGGCGGACCCTGCGAAGCGCGCGGCGGACCGCAAGGTGGTGGTGCTGCCGTCGTATGAAGAGGTGGTCGCGGACACACGCGCCTTCGCGGTGATGAGCCGGGACTTCCAGTTGGAGACCAACCCCGGCAATGCGCGCGCCATCGCGCAGCGCCACGGCAACCGCGCCATCTACATGAACCCGCCCGCCCGGCCGCTGGAGGATGGCGCCGGGAACGCCCCCGGGGACACGGCCACGGTGGCGATGGACGAGCTGTATGACTTGAAGTTCAACCGCGTGCCGCACCCCATGTACACGGAGCCCATCCCCGCGTACGAGACGGTGAAGCACTCGGTGGTGCTGATGCGCGGGTGCTTTGGCGGCTGCACCTTCTGCTCCATCACGGAGCACGAGGGGCGCGTCATCCAGAGCCGCTCCGCCCAGAGCGTGATGCGCGAGGTGCGCGAGCTGCGGCGCATGGGGGACTTCCGGGGGACGATTACCGACCTGGGGGGCCCCACGGCGAACATGTACAAGCTCAAGTGCAAGAGCCCGGACATCGAGAGCCGCTGCCGCAAGCTGTCGTGCGTGCACCCGGGCGTGTGCGAGAACCTCCAGACGGACCACGGGCCGCTCATCTCCCTGATGAAGGAGGTGCGCGAGGAGCCGGGCATCAAGCACGTCTTCATCGCCAGCGGCGTGCGGTACGACCTGGCGGAGCTCTCGCCGGAGTACGTGAAGGAGCTGGCGGCACACCACGTGGGCGGCCAGCTGTCCGTGGCGCCGGAGCACGTGTCGCCGCGCGTGCTGGAGAAGATGAAGAAGCCCGGCATCGAGAGCTTCGAGCGCTTCCAGCACATGTTCGCGTGCGCCAGCGAGGACGCGGGCAAGGAGCAATACGACATCGCCTACTTCATCAGCGGCCACCCCGGCTCCACGCTGGAGGACATGGTGATGCTGGCGCAGTGGCTCAAGGAGAAGGGCAAGCGGCCCCGCCAGGTGCAGGACTTCATCCCCACGCCCATGTCGGTGGCCACGGCCATGTATTACACGGGCCTGGACCCCATGAAGATGGAGCCCGTGTACACGGCGAAGGGCCTGCGCGAGAAGCGGCTGCAGAAGGCGCTGTTGCTCTACTGGAACCCGGAGCACTGGCCGCTGGCGCGCGAGGCGCTGAAGCTGGCCGGGCGCGCGGACCTCATCGGACGGGGGCCCAAGGCGCTGGTGCCGCCGGAGTCCCCCGCGGAGGCCGCGCGCCTGCGCCGGGCCGCGGAGAACGCGGAGCCCGCCGAGAAGGGCCTGGCGACGAACGCATGGCCCCGCCCGGTGCAGCCGCGCGCGCAGCCGGGCCGGAGCGGGAGCCGCACGCCGCGTCCGGGGCCTCGCGGGCGGTAGGGGCGCCCGGCTTTCGTTCCGGGGGGAGGCTCGGGTATAGGTGCGCCGCCTTTTCTTCAAGCGGCCACACCGCCGGAGCCACACAGCCATGCCCAGGACTTCCCAGGAGCAGTCGCAGGAGCGTCACGCGTTCCTGCTCGACCTCTTCCGCAACCAGCCCGACCTGAGCCGCCAGGACGCCCTGGAGGCCTTCAAGGACCGCTTCGGCGCGACCATCAACCTGCGCACGTTCAACGAGCTGCGCGACCAGGCGAAGAAGGAGCTGGCCTCGCAGCCCGCCGCTCCGGCCGCCGCCCCCAAGGAGGAGCAGGACGTGGACGTTCAGGACGAGCGCGCCGAGGTGACGGCGGAGGACGCGGGGACGCTGCTGAAGGCCGCGGCGGCCCCGGAGCTGCACGCGGGTGCGGCGCCGGCGAAGAAGCCGAAGGCGAAGGGCCCGGGCGCGCGCAATGTGTTCGTGGACGCGCCGGCGGATCAGCTCCAGTTCCTGGAGCGCGTGATTGGACAGCTCCAGGAGGCCGGTGCCGCCAACGTGCGCATCGACCACGCCACGGACCGGTGGATGGTGCTGGTGGTGGACTCCAAGTAGCCGTCAAAGCCAGACAGACAATGTCTGACACCCGGGGCCCGCATTCCCATTCAGGAGCGCGGGCCGTCCAGCGGCAGTGACACCGTGAAGGTGGCGCCGCCTCCTGGCGTCTCCAATACGTCGACGCCGCCGCCGTGGGCCTCCACCACCTGGCGGGCGATCCACAGGCCCAGGCCCAGCCCTCCGAAGTTGCGCACGGGCACGGCACGCTCGAAGCGCCTCCAGATGCGCTCGCGGTCCTCGGGACGCACGCCGATGCCGTGGTCCACCACCGTCAGGCGCGCGTTCGGGCCCACCTGCTCCACGTGCACCTCCACCGGCTTGCCCGGCCCGTACTTCTGCGCGTTGGACAGCAGCCCCTGCACCACCTGCTCCAGGCGTCCCCGGTCGAAGCGGCCCCACACCGGGCCGGCGATGCGCAACGTCACCTCGCAGCCCTCCCGGGCCAGCTCCTCGCGTGACTGGGCCACCTCCTCCGACACCAGCGCGGCGAGGTCCACGTCCTCCACGTCCAGGTGCACCGGCCCCGAGGACAACAGGGGCACGTCGAGCAGCGTCTCCACCATCGTGGCCAGCCGGTGCACCTGCCGCCGCGTGTGCAGGAGCCGCTCGGCCAGGCGGGCGCGCTCCTCCGGCCCCAGGCTCCGCTCGATGAGGTCCAACTGAAGGCGGAAGGACGCCATCGGCGTCTTCAGCTCGTGGCTCACCACCGTCAGGAATTCGTCCCGCGCGCGGACCGCCTCCTGCAACACCGCCTCGCGCGCGGACAGCTCCGCCACCTCGCGGCGCACCCGCGCCATCTCCAGTTGCGTGCGCACCCGCGCCGCCAGCTCGCGCGCGGAGAAGGGCTTGACCAGGTAGTCATCCGCGCCCGCCTCCAGCCCCTCCACCGAGGCCTCCTCGCCCGCGCGCGCCGACAGCAGGACGAAGGGGATGGCCCGCAGGCGGGGGTCCGCGCGCAGCTCGCGCAGCAGGCCGAAGCCGCCCAGGCGCGGCATCATCACGTCGCTCAACACCAGGTCGGGCGGGCGCGCGCGGATGGCCTGGAGCGCCGCGAAGCCATCCTCCGCCGTCTCCACCGTCAGCGACGCGTCCAACAGCCCCGTGATGTACGTGCGCAGGTCCGCGTTGTCGTCCACCACCAGCACCCTCGCGGCCATGGGGGGCAGCAGCGGGATGGACTTCGTGCCTTCCGGGAGCGCGGGCGCGGGCTCCGCGCCAAGCCATCCGCGGATCTCCTCGACGTAGGAGGACGCGCTCCTCGCGATGGAGCGCGCGGGCACCGAGCCCTCGGCGACGAGCTGCTCCCGGGGCAGGTGGCCGCTGCCCAGGGGCACCGCGACGCAGAAGGTCGTGCCCTGCCCCAGCGCGCTCTTCACGCCCACGGTGCCGCCGTGCAGCCTCGTCAGCTCCTGCACCAGGCTCAACCCGATGCCGCTGCCCTCGTGGCTGCGCGAGCGGGCGTTCTCCACGCGGTGGAAGCGCTCGAAGATGTGCGGCAGCTCCGCCTCCGGGATGCCGCTGCCGGTGTCCCGGACCGTCAGCAGCGCCTGCCCCTCCTCGGTGTGCAGCCGGACGTGGACGCCCCCCTCGAAGGTGAACTTCATCGCGTTGGAGAGCAGGTTGAAGACGATCTTCTCCCACATCTCGCGGTCCACCCAGACAGGCTCCGGCAGGGGCGCCGCGTCGAGCGTGAGGGTGAGCTGGGCGCGCTTCGCGATGGACTCGAAGTGGCTCACCAGCTCCGCGGTGTAGGCGGACAGGTCCGTGGGCTGGAACGCCGCGCGCACGCGCCCGGCCTCCGTGCGGGTGAAGTCGAGCAGGGTGTTGACCAGCTTGAGCAGCCGGCTGGCGTTGCGCTGGACCAGGGACAGCCGCTCGGCCTGGCGCGGCCCCAGCGGCTCCCCCGTGTCCGACAGCGCGTCCTCCACCGGCCCGAGCATCAGCGTCAGGGGCGTGCGGAATTCGTGGCTCACGTTGCTGAAGAAGGCCGTCTTGGCCCGGTCCAGCGCCGCCAGCTGCTCCACCCGCGCGCGGGCCTCCTGCTGCGCCCGGGCGCTGGAGACCGCCGTGGCCAGCGCCCCCGCCACCAGCTCCAGGAAGCCCCGGTACTCGCCCTCCAGCCTCAGCACGGGGCTCAGCCCCACCACCAGGAAGCCCAGGTCGCGGTCTCCTTCCGCGTGCGGCAGCGGCAGCACCAGCGCGGGCCGGGGCGGCTCCGCGGCGTCCGGCGCTCCGAGCCAACCGTTGAGGTCCTCCACCCGCAGGGCCTGGCGCGCGCGGGCCGCCTCGGCCAGGGGGCTCCCGCCCTGCTCGGCGCGCAGGCCCAGGTGCGCGGGCACCGCCGCGCTCCGGGCGCCCATGCCGGTGGAGCCCGCGAGCGAGGCCCGCGCCCCATCCGCGTCCGTGACATAGAGCCAGGTGAAGGGCAGGTCCGCGGGGTTCTCCGCGAGGGCGCCCAGGGCGGCCCGGCACGCCTCCTCCACGGAGCCCGCCCCGCTCGTGCGCTCGGAGAGCAGGTGCAGCGTGCGCAGGCGCCGCTGCCCGAGCACCTGCCCCGTCGTCTCCAGGGCGGGCGTGTAGAAGCCCACCACCGTGCCGGTGTCGTCCAGCACCGGGGCGTAGGACCAGGTGAAGTAGGCCTCCTCGGCGGAGCCGCCCCGCTGGATGGGCAGCGACTGGCTCTCCGCCCAGTTGGCCCGCCGGGTGCGCTCCAGCTCCTCGAACAGGGGCCCCAGCTGGGGCCACAGCTCCGGGAAGACGTCGCGCAGCGGCCCCAGCGCGTGATGCGGGTGCTTGGCCCCCATGATGGGGATGCCCGCGTCGTTGTAGAGCTGCACGCGCTCCGGCCCCCAGTAGATGAACATCGGGAAGCGCGTCGTGAGGCACATGCTCACCAGCGTGCGCAGGATGGGCGGCCACGACGTGATGGGGCCCAGCGGCGTCCCGGACCAGTCCCGCTCCAGGATGAGCCGCCCCATCTCGCTGCCCTCGCGCAGCGTGGTGAGCCACCCGGCCAGGGACGGGGCGGCCCCGATGTTCCCTGGCGTGTTCTGAGCGTTCATCGGGTGGATCAGGGAGGGCTTGAAGGGTGCGGGACGCGTGGATGAGGCGGTTTGAGGTGGACGTATCGACCAGCTCCCCCCACTTCAACGCCGAAGTCCTCCCGGCGGGGCCGTTCCGTCGCCCAGCGAGCAGGACTTCACGCCCTGGGAAATTCGGGCCAGCCCGTCACCTTGCCAGGGGAGCAGCCGGGCGGACAGCCCCTGTTCGCGCCCAACAAAGGCAGACATTGTCCGGGAGTGCGGACCCGGGCCTTTTCCCACGGAAAACCCGGCGCGGGAGGGGTGAGATGGCGGGATGACACGAATCCCTTTCGTCCTCGTCCTCGCGCTGGCCACCGGTTGCGCCAGCAGGCAGCAGCAGCCCTCCCCGCCTCCCGAGAGGGAGTGGACCACGACGCTGTACCGGGACCACCCGCTGGTGGGGCGCATCTGGGACGTGGCCGCGGGCCGCTTCGTCAGCGAGAGCGCCCTGCGCGCGGCGGTGGTGCCCGCGCACTTCGTGCTCCTGGGTGAACGGCATGACCATCCGGATCATCACCGGCTCCAGGCGGAGCTGGTGCGCGCGAAGACGGCGTCTGGACAGCGCCCGGCGCTCGCCTTCGAAATGCTGGACGTCACGCAGCAGCCCGCCGTGGACGCGGCGCTGAAGGCGCATCCGGAGGACGCGGAGAACCTGGCGAAGGCGGTGGACTGGGCGAACAGCGGCTGGCCCGCCTTCAGCCTCTACGAGCCTGTGTTCGCCGCGGGCCTCCAGGCACACCTGCCCATCGTCGCCGCCAACCTGCCCCGCGCGCGGGTGCGGGAGCTGGTGATGAAGGGACCCGAAGCACTCCCCGCCGCACTGCGCTCACGCCTGGGCCTGGAGGCCCCCGTGCCGGAAGCGGAGGCGAAGGCCGTGCGCGAGGAGCTGGACCGCTCGCACTGCGGACAGCTCCCGCAGGAGATGCTGGAGCCCATGGCGCTGGCCCAGCGGGCGCGCGACGCGATGATGGCGGACCGGCTGCTGGAGACCGTGACGGCGGACGGCGCGGTGCTCATCACCGGCAATGGCCATATCCGCGAGGACCGAGGCGTCCCCGCGCACCTGGAGCGCCGCGCGAAGGACGTCCCGGTGCTGAGCGTTGCGCTGCTGGAGGTGTCGCCGGAAGCGCTGAAGCCGCAGGACTACGCGGCCGTCGCGGGCGCCTCCACCCTGCCCTACGACTACGTCTGGTTCACGCCGGCGATGCCAGAGGACGATCCGTGCAAGGGATTAAGAGAACGAAAAACCCAGCAATAAGTCGCAAACATCTTGCTTTCTCACGACATGAAGTGACCGCATCCTGCGACAGGGAGTGTCAGACCCCGGTGCTATGTGAAATGGCGGCACCGGGTGGTGAGCGATGCCTCAGCCTCATCCGATTCGTTTCACATTCGTGCCCATCGAGACTGGAGACATTCCATGTGGAAGAAAGCATCCGCCGTTGCAGGTCTGGCCGCGCTCACCTTGAGCAGCACCGCGTGGGCCGGAGGCCAAGGCACATTCCCCGTCGTCATCAACACGACGAACAACACCCTCGAGGGGAGCTTCGGGAGCGCCCGCCACAGCTCGGATCCCCTTCAATCCCTCGACGTCGGCTTCATGGTCGGCAACGGGTACTACTACGCCTTTATCTTTGCTTTTGACGCCACCGGGACGATGGGGGCCTGCACGACCACGAACCGGGACATGATCGAGATCCTCAAGGCCGCTTCGCCGGACTCCTATATCAAGGTGTATCACGACGGCAGGGGCACCTGTCTCGACGTCGAGATGCGGAAAGCCTCCTACCTGGAACCCAAGTAGGCCCCTGGGAGGACGGACCATGACGATGGCATCCAGGGGTTTGTTCCTGGCGGCGCTCGTGGCGTCCGCTGGCGCCGGCTTCGGCATGGCCCGTTGGACCGAGCCCGCGGGGGTCTCCACGGATGAGGAGCTTGCTCGACGGCTGGATGGAGTGGAGCGGGAGCTGCGCGCAATGAGACAAGCCATGGAGGGCCCCTCCCGCCCGGCGCCGGTCGCCGTGGCGGGGCTGGACGTTCGGGCGCTCCAGGAGGACCTGCGCCGGGTCGTCCGGGAGGAGTTCCAGACCGCGACGGCCGAGGCCCGGGCGGAGTCCCCGCCGGACAGGCCAGAGCCCGCGCTCCCCATCCCCTCGGGCAACCTCGAGGCCTACGCGAAGGCCCGCCGCGTCCTGGAGGACGGCATCGCCTCAAGGCAGTGGGGCGACCAGGAGCGCGGTGAGTTCAGGGCCCTGCGCGAGAAGCTGACCCCATCGCAGCTTCGTGACCTGCTCATGAAACTGGCGGTTGCCATCAACCATCAGCAACTGCGCATCACCACCACCAGCGGCTCCCCCTTCTGAAGAGACCCGAAGGGCCGCGCGACTCTGGATTCTCAAGACTCATGTCTTGAGACTCACGCATCCCGGATCCATCCCGTATGCAATGGATGCGGCGGCAACAACAGTCACACTGCAATGTTGAATTGATTTGCCAATTCAAGACAAGTTCGCGTAATCAACAGCTCATCCGGAATTCCCGGAACGGCTGTCTCCCCCCCTGACAGCCTCAACCACCATCCAAGAGAATCACAATGACGACTCGAAGCCTCGGGTTTCGTGCGTGGCGTTGGAGTGCCGTGCTCTCCCTGCTGGCGCTGACGGGCTGTGCCGTGGAGCCCCAGCAGGAGACCGCCGCGCAGGAAGAGCAGGCGAAGGCATTGCAACAGCAGGCGCAATCCCTCACCCCACCTGCTGGGTGTACCGAAATCACCATGAACGCCCTGTCGAACGGCGTGCAGCTGACGCCGGTGATGTACGGCGCCCAGCCGACCTACCAGGGCACGTTCAACGGCCTGGGGGACCCGGCGCTGGCGGACTCGGCGTACATCCGGCTGGACGTGAACACGGCGCCGGGACTGCATGACCTGGCGGCGGGCGGCGCCAACCTCTTCAACTGCGAGCAGTGCGTCTACGGCTACCAGGACGAGGGCGCCGCGAGCCAGAAGATGTTCGTGGCGGACTCCGGTTCGCTGCTGCTGGCGTTGAAGGTGTCGCCGCAGCAGTCGGTGGGCGTGCTCTTCAACGTGACGCTGCGCGAGTCGGTGAACGCGCCGCCGCTCAACGCGCCCTACCGTGGCAGCGCGGTGGTGCCGGGCGGCGAGTGCAAGTGGATCCGCTACGCGACCTGGAGCACGGTGCGGCCCAACGGCTGCGATCCGCGCCAGGGCTCGTGGACGGCGAACGTGCCGGGTCACACCTGCGTGCCGGACAACTACCTGGCGGATGACGGCACGCTGGAGAAGTCGCAGGGCACCAAGACGCAGGGCGCGCTGTGCACCTCCACGCCCGGGGCGGACGCCCAGCACGCGGCGACGACGGACTGCGCGGAGGGCTTCGCGTGCACGGACCTGCTGACGGATGACCGGCAGTGCCTGAAGACGTGCGACCCGATGGCCGCCGTCCCCGGCTGCCCCACGGGGACGATCTGCGGCGTGTACGGCCTGTGCATCGAGCAGTCCGTGCTGGAGCCCATTGGCTTCGACTTCGACCCCGCCCAGATTGGGGAGCCGTGCACCAAGAGCTTCGCCGAGTTCTGCGGCTCGGAGGGGGCGCGTGGCGCCTGCGTCACCATCGGCGGCCAGTCCATCTGCCGGCCCTACAAGCGCGCCCGGTCGGAGTGCGGCCCGGGCGAGGAGCTGGGCTACATCGGGTATCCGCTGTCCGGCGGCGGCCATGACCGCACCACCGGCTGGTGCTACCCGGACGGTCTGTAGTCAGCCGCAGGGAGCCCGGCCGTGGAGGTCCACGGCCGGGCTCCTGAAGTGACAGTGTCTCCAGGGACGGCACTCCGGGTGCGGGCGGCCCGTTATGCTGACGCGCATGCTCTGCCCTGCCTGTACGCAGCCCCGCGCGACGGACTCCGGGCCGCTGTGCCCGGAGTGCGGCGCCGCCCTCGTGCCCGCCGCCGGGCGGCACCTGGATGAATTCGTGCTGGCGAGGATGCGACAGAACATCGAGCGCTGGCGCTTCGCTGGGTTGCTGGATCCGGACACGGCGGACCGGCTGGAGGCGTCGCTCGTGCCCCCCGTCGAAACGGTCGCGACTGTCGCGGAGGTGCCCGCGGCGCTGGCCATGGCGGTCTCCATGGCACCCGAGCCGGAGCCCGCCCCAGAGCTCGACTCCGCGGCCCGGGTCGAAGCGTGGGCGGACGGTGTGGCCCACTCGCTGCGGCGCGCGGGCGGGTGGCGTCCGGGGTGGCTGGCCTCGCTCGCGCACTCGCTGGATGAGACGGCCCGGGCGGAGCGGGACCAGGCGGCCCGGCGGCGGGTGGCGGTGCGGGAAGACGGGGAGTCCTCCAGCGAGGAGGACCTGGGCTCCGCACTGGGGTCGGGGCAGGCGCTGTTCGGCCGGGGACACCTGGATTCGCTGGGGGGCAGCGGCCTGGAGGTGGTCATCGCGCTGGACGAGGGCGACCCTCCTCCCCGCCTCCACGAGTACATCTGGTGGTTCCTCGGCGCGGTGCTGGTGCTGGGCGGCTCGCTCATGGGCGTGCGCGAGGCGTGGCGGGCGCTGGGGGGGGTGCCCCGGCAGCTCATCGTCACGGGCGCGCTGCTGGGCTACCACGCGGCCTTCATTGGACTGGGCGCGTTCCTGTTCAAGCGCTCGCGGCCGGTGGGGCGCGTGCTCGCGGGCATCGGGCTTGGGTTGCTGCCGGTGGTGTTCGTCGCGCTGTCGGCCCTGGTGGCGCTGACGCCCGCGGTGGGTGTGCCCACGGCGTTGGGGGTCGCCGCCGTCGCGCTCCTTCCGCTGCGGGCCGCTGGACGGCTGTGGCCCGGGACTTCCGCGGCGACCTTCGCGGTGGCGCTGTTCCCCTCGCTCCTCGCCGGGCTCCCGTTGATGGGCTGGGACGAGGCGCCGTGGCTGCGTGCGCTGTGCGCGTTCGCGGGCGTGGTGGCGCTGGGGGCTTCGGTGTGGCGGGCGCGGACTTCGTTCGTCGGCGTGGGCGCCGCGCTCCATGGCGCGCTCTGGCTCGCGGTCTTCTGCGTGGCGAGCAGTCCGTCCGGATTCGATGCGCTGGCCCCGGGGAGCCCGCTGTTCGCGGGGCTCGTGTTGTGGGCGGTGGCGCTTGGCGCGGTGGTGGCTGCGGGCGCGTCGTCGGAGGCTGTCCGCGCGGCCATGCCTCGCGCGGCTCCGGTGTTCGAGACGCTGGCGCACGCGGTGGTGGCCAGCGGCGCGGTCGCGGGGGCGCTGGGCGCGTTCTCGGTCTACCCGGGCGAGGACGCATGGGTGGATGTGGCGTCCGTGTGCGCGCCAGTGCTGGCCACGCTCGTCTTCTTCCTGCTGGAGCTCCGGCGGCGGGCCCTGGTGCATCCGGCGGTCATGGCGGCGCTGCTGGCCGGAGCGCTGGTCGCGCACGTGCAGGCACCCGACGTGCCGGCGTGGTGGTGCTTCGGCGTCGCGGCGGTGGCGTCCGGACTGCTGTTGCTGGCGCGCGTGACGCCTTCCGCCGTCCTGCGCGGCCGGCTGCTCGCCTGGGGTGTCGTCGTCTCGCTGGCGACGATGCCTGCGTTCTCCGTGCTGGCGTGGTTCCTGGGAACGGATGCGCCCTGGCCCCGTGCGGCCGCAGGTGCGGTCATCGCGCTCGCGGCCCACCTCGCGGGGCGGTGGCGGTGGCGGGGCCTCCACTCCCTGGGCGGCGTCGCACTGCTGTTCGGGGCGCTGGCGGCCGTGGACGGGACGCCATGGCTCGCATCCAGCGCGGCGCGCCTGGGCGTTTTCGCGCTCGCGGCGGTGCTCTACGGAGTGGGCGGGCTGGCGCAGTCCGCGTGGGCGGAGCGCCAGGGGCTGCGTGACGCGTTCCTCCCCCTGGAGGACCTGTCGCTGGGCATCGCGGTGTTCGGCGTGGCGCGGGCCCTGGGGGTCGTGCCCGTGTTGCCAGACGTGCTCGCGGGAGTTTCGGCATCCCTTGCGACGGTGCTCGCCTGCGGGCCCATGGCGCTGCTGACGGCGCTGCTGCTGCTCCGCGTCCGGCGAGAGGGCAGCCGGTTCGTCAGCTTCCTCGCGGCCACGGGGCTCGCGCTCACGGTGTCGCAGGCGGCGGGCACGGTCTCCGACTTCGCCTCCGCGCGGGCCGCCCTCGTGGCGTCGGGCCTGGGCTTCGGGTTCGCGCTCGTCGCGATGCTTCGCGGTCAGGGCTTCGACAAGGTGAAGGGCCGGAAGCTGCTGGACGTCGTTCCGCTGCCCTTCGGCGCAGGGGGGCGTGCGCTCTTCACGGATGGCTTCGCGGGCGCGGCGCTCGTGCAGGCTGCGTTCACGGTCATCACGCTTCTCCCATGGCTCGCCCTGCCCGACAGCGCCGAGCGCCCGGTGGCGCTGCTCGCGGGGGTGCTGCTCACGGCGGGCGCGCTCCTGGCCTTCGTGTCGCGCGGCTTCGTGTCATTCCAACTGCGAGGCTCGGTGGTGACGCTCGCCCTGGCTGGCGGGTTCATCGCGCTCACCGCGGTCGTCAATCGCGCGGGCCGGCCGCTTCCGCCCGACGTGTCGGCGTGGCGGGTGCCGCTCGTCGGCATCGCGCTCTGGTTCCTGGCGCTGGGCTTGCGGCGCGTGGGCCCGTGGGTGGGCCAGCGGCTGGAGAGGCCACGGCACGGAGCGCTGTATCACCTGGTGCCGCACCTGGGCGTGGCCGTGCTGGCCCTGCTGCTCCTGCGCTCCGCTGTCGTCGTGGGCCTGCCGTATCCCTCTCGCGCGCTGGGCCTGGTGCCGCCGCTGCTCGTGCTGGGGCCCGCGCTGCTGACGGTCCTGCTCGCGGCTTCGTTCCGCTCGCGGCTCCTCGCGCACGGGGGGCTTCTGCTGGGGCTCCCCGGCGCCGCGCTCTGGGCCGCGCAACAATCGCTGCTCGGGGGGCCCCTCATGGCCCTGGCGCCTCCCGACGGGCAGTGGATCCGAGCCTCGGCGGCGCACCTCATCAGCCCTTCGCTGGGATGGCTCCATCCGCCGGCCTGGATGCCGCCGGACAGCACCCGGTTCCTGCTGTGGCTGCACGCATTCGCGGGGATCGCCGCCGCCGGGCTCGTCTCCGCGGTGCTCGCGGTCGCGGTGTCCCAGGTGGCCGTGGGGCGCGCGTCCTTCCGGCGGCTGTTGCCCCTGGGCACCGATGACCGCCCGGGTCCCTTCCTCCAGGCCCTGAGCCGGCAGAGCCTCACGGCCGTGGTGCTCGTGGCGGCGGCGGCCTTCTTCCAGCCCGGCGTGCTCGCGGCGGAGCTCACCCTCGCCACCGGCGCCGTGCTGTTCGTCAGCGGTGCGCGGGCGCGCGGGCGCGGCGTGGTGGGCCTGGGGCTCCTGCTGCTCGTCCATGCCCTGGCCCACCGGATGCCGCACCTGGCGGGTTGGCCGGGCCCCACGCTGGCGCTGCTGGGGCTCGCGGTGGTGGTCATCGCCCCCGGGCTCGCGAAGCGGCGGGGCCACGACGCAGGCCCGACGCGGCTGCGTGCCCACCTGTCCGTGCTGCCGTACTTCATCGCGGCGACGGTGTACGCGCTGGCCGTCGAAGGCCACACGTCATCGACGATGGCCGTTCCCGCCCTGGGCTGGGCCGTGCTCGACGGGCTCGCGGGGGAGTGGATGATGTCCTTCGCCTTCCCCCTGACGCTGGGATTGCTCGCGGCGGCGCTGCTCGTCGCGGCCTTCCAGTGGCGTGGGGCGCTGGCCGGGTTCATCGCGGGGCTCGGGACGATGGTCGCCGGCGGCGCTGTCATGGCCACGGGACTGGCGGTCCTCGCGCAGGCCCTGCAATCAGGGGAACCCACGTACCTGCACCTCATCACCCGGTCCGGGGCCGCGTTGGCGCTGGCCGCCTCGGGGAGCGCGCTGGCGCTCCACATCGCCCGCCGCGCCACGGCCCGCCGCCGGAGCGATGTCGCCGGGGGCATGGGCTGGGGCCGCGACCTGTGGCTGGTGGCGAGCGCGCTGCTGCTCGCGGCCGTCGCCCTGGGGGGCCGGGCCTCGGAGGAGGTGCTGCCCGTGGCGCTGGCGGCCATCGTGCTGGCCGTGGGCATGGCCCTGCATGCCGCGTGGCGCGAGCACACGGGCCGCCATGTCTACTTCGTGCAGGTCGCGGTGGTGGGCGTCTACGCGCTGGTGCGCGGGCTGTACGCGCAGGGCCTCCGCCCGGAGCACGACGCCCTCTTCGCGCTGTCGCTGGGCTTCGCCCTCGTTGGCGTGACGGTGCTGGCGCGCAGGGCCGGTGTGCGCCCCGTGGAGCAGGCGACGCGGCGGTTCGCGGCGCTGCTGCCCGTCGCGGTGGCGCTGATCCTCCCCGGCGACGCGACGGGCAATGCCGCCCTGTTCGCGGCGGGCTCCGGCCTGCTGTACGCGGCGCTGGGCGCGGTGGAGCGCAGCCGCATGTTCGGCGCGTTCTCCGCGGCGGCCTGCAACCTGGCGCTGCTGCTCGCCGCGCTCGCCTTCGGCCTGGAGGGGCTGGAGGTGTACCTGGCGCCGCTCGGGCTGCTCCTCCTGATGATGGGCCAGCTCTTCACGGAGAGCCTCCCGCACGCGGCTCGCAACGCGGTGCGCGTCCTGGGCGGCCTGCTGCTGTACGTGCCCGCGGCGGCGAAGCTGGCGGCGCGGATGGGCGAGTCCCCGGATGGGGCGTATGCGATTGTCTTTGGCGCCGTCTGCCTTCTGGGCGTGGCGGTGGGCATGGCCTTGCGGATCCGCGCCTACCTCGCGCTGGGGACGCTGTTCCTCCTGCTGGACGTGGTGGCCAACCTGCTCGACGCGGGCTTGCGGGACCACCGCGTCGGCTTCGCGGTGATGACGCTCACGGGCCTCACCATCGTCACCGGGCGCGTGATGGCGACGCTCAAACGCCAGGAGTGGGACCTGCTGCTGCGGCGCGTGCGAGTCCAGCTGCGGGGCTGGGATTGAGCGGACCGGCCCCGGGAGGACGGATTCCGTGCATCGATTTCCGGCACGGGGTCTCATCCGAGGCGTGAACGCGTCCTTCCGAACCCTGCCGGTGTGCCTGTGTCTGCTCCTGTCCGTGCGAGCGCAGGCGGCGCCCCCCGTCGCCCCGAAGCCCGGGCCCGTCCGGTCCGTGAGCGCCCCGTCCGACGCCGAGCGCTACGCGCGCCGCTGCCAGTCCCAGACAACCCAGCGCATCGCCCGGCCCCAGGGCACGATGCTGTGGGGCACCAAGCGCAGCTGGGACCCGGAGAAGCCGACGGACGAGCGCACCAGCGTGCTCGTGTCCGTGTCGCTGGACGCGCCCCGGCAGGCGGAGGACGGGGTGAAGGGCCTGCGCTTCGACCACGGCCGCTTGTGGGCCGTCCCGCCACCGGAGGCAGGCGCGACGGCCAGCGACGTGGTGGGCACCGTGCTCCAGGGCACCGCCAGCGACGGCAAGCCCGTGGAGGTGGCCATCTGCGGCGCGGAGCCCGCGGCGGATGACGCCAGCCGCGTCTTCTATCGCATCGAGGCCTGGAACCCGGTGGCGCGCGAGTGGGAGAACCCCTGCGTCGCGCTGGACCGCTCCCCCGCCCCGCGGGCGCTCGCGGTGGGCGGCGTGTGGGACGCGAGCGGCGCCCATCTGGACGCGCCGGACCGGGTCACCCTCGCGTGTGAGAACGGCGCCATCTCCAAGTGCATCTCCTGGGGCTACGCGCCCTGGGCCTCCCGCGATGGACAGTCGCTGGCGGGCCTCCACCAGGCGTGCACCCGGCTGGCGCGCGCGGACTACTGCGGCAACGGCCGCAGCCACACGCGCCAGGACACCACCATCGACATCTACGACCGGCTGGGCGTGCTGGAGCGAGCCACGGAGGCGTCCCGGGAGTGGGACCCGGCGAAGGGCTCCTTCGAGGCGGCCTGGGCCCCGGACGGCGCCACCTGCCTGTCCCGCACCCGCGACGGGCGCGCGCTGGAGCTCATCCTCCAGGAGTGCCCCGGCCGGTTCCAGGCGGACGCAGGCGACGCGCGCGAGGACGGCGAGGTCTGCACGGTGCGCCGCGGCGACGTGAAGCCCGGGGCCGCGCTCTTGCGAAACCTGTCCTATGGCCCCCCGAAGGCGGAGCCCGCGCGGGTGCAGTAGGTCAGCCCTCCAGCGGGGGCTCGCGCTTCTCGCCGAGCAGCTGGCTCAAGGTCAGGTCCAGCTGGCTGTCCACGAAGGCGATGAAGCTCTGGAAGTCCTCCGTGGAGAGGCCCAGCTGTTCCTGCAGGCGGCGCCGGGTCTCCGTGTAGACCTGCTGCTGCACCCGCTTCAGCCAGCGGGAGATGGTGGACTGGTTGACGCGGAAGAGCGGCGCCATCTCATACGTGGAGAGCCGGTCCGCGAAGTGGAGGCGAAGCAGGTGACGATCCTCGGCCGACAGCGCGGCGGCGGCCTCACGCACGGCCTGGCGGAAGGCCGCGTGGTGGCGGCGCTTCATCACGTCCAGCTCTGGATCCAACCCCTGCGCGGGCAGCGCCTTGAACAGCTCCTCCGCGTCGTCCTCCGAGGAGGGCTTCTCCTGTCCCCGCAGCTTGTGGGCGATGCGGCTGGCGATGACCACCACCCAGCTCAAGAGGCCGCCGCGCCCCGTGTAGTCCGCGATGGCGGGCACCTGGCCGGCGTTGGCGACCAGGAGCTTCACGCCCACCCGCTGACGGACCTCGTCGATGGTCGCGTCGGGCTGGCGGAGGCTTCGCAGCCGCTCCGGCAGCCGGGCCAGGTAGTGGCGCTCCAGGGCCTCGTGCGCGGCGGAGTGGCCCTGGAGGCAGGCGCACGCCAGGTACAGCTCCGGAAGGGACAGGCCGGAGACGAGCGGCGCGATGGGCGCGGTGGGGCTCGCGGGCGGGAGCCGCTCCGCGACGTGGCTCACGAAGCACTCAGCGGAGAGCGTGACGCCGGGCCAGCGGGCCTGCGCGTCCTCCCAGGCGCGCGTCAGCAGGGCGTCGAGCGCGCTGAGTTCCTCCGGCGAGGGGGCCACGAAGCGCGTCTTCGTGTGCGAGAGGAAGGTCGCGGCCAGTGCGGGCACCTGGGACATGTGCAAGGCCATAGCATGGCACACTCCGGACCGCCCTCCACGCGCGGCGGGCGCCCGGTGCGGGACACCGTGCCCGCGTGTGTCATTGAACGCCGCGCGGCGCGTGGCCTAGCGTGAAGGGCCGGACTCCGTGAGCGCCCCCCCTTCCAACTGTCTGACCGACGAAATCCTGGTCGAGCTGCTCGAGGACCGGCTGACGGACGAGGCGCTGGCACGGGTGCACCGCCATGCCGCGGGCTGCAACGAGTGCCGGGGTCTGCTGGCCACGCTGACGCCCGGCATCCAGCGCTCGGCGGTGGAGGACCCGGAGCCTCCCGATGCGCGGGAGACGGACCGCCTGCCGCCGCCGGAGACGGAGCCCTGGACGCCGCCGCCGTCGTTCTCCTCGTTCCGCCTGGAGCGCCCGCTGGGCCGGGGCGGCATGGGCATCGTGTACCTGGCGCACGACACGTCACTGGACCGGCGCGTCGCGGTGAAGTTCATGGCGGCGGCGCAGTCGGATGAGCGCTTGCGCGACCTGTTCACGACCGAGGCCCGGGCGCTCGCGAGGTTGCAGCACGCGAACATCGTCAGTGTGTTCAGCGTGGGCGCGGTGGATGGCCATCAGTTCATCGTCTCCGAGTACGTCATCGGAGAGACGCTCGCGGAGCTTCCCCTGCCGGTGCCGTGGCGCCGGGTGCTGTCCCTGGGCGTGGGGCTGGCGCGCGGGCTCGCGGCGGCGCACCGCCAGGGAGTCCTGCATCGCGACCTGAAGCCCTCCAACGCGATCGTCACGCGCGAGGGCGAGGTGAAGCTGCTCGACTTCGGCCTCGCCGAGCGCTTCGAGGTGGGCGCGGAGCTGGCGTCCGGCTCACCGCTGCTCGTGGGCACCCTGCCCTACCTGGCGCCGGAGCTGCTCGCGGGAGGACCGGCGACCGCGCGCAGCGACCTGTACGCGCTGGGCCTCATCCTCCACGAGCTGTGCACGGGCCAGGTGCCCCGCCGCACGTCGCGCAGGCCCGACGACACCACGCCCCACCGCGCCCCGCTGGGCCCGGAGGTGGACCCCGACTTCGCCGCCATCATCCTGCGCTGTCTCGCGGTGGATCCGCGGGAGCGCTTCGCCTCGGCGGAGGCGCTGTGTGAGCCGCTGGAGCTGTTGGATCGCTCCATCGCGCCCGTGCCCTTGACCGCAGGCAATCCCTACCGGGGCCTGGCGCCGTTCGCGGCCGAGCACCGGGCCCTCTTCTTCGGACGCGAGGGCGACATCCGCGCGGTGCTGGAGCGCCTGCGCACGCGGCCGCTGGTCCTCGTCGCCGGAGACTCCGGGACGGGCAAGTCGTCGCTGTGCCGCGCGGGCGTGCTGCCCCGGGTGGCGGCCGGCGACCTGGGCGACGGACAGGCGCCGCACGTCATCACGCTGTGGCCCGGACATCGCCCGCTGGAGGCCCTGGCCGCCGCGCTCGCGCCGGTGCTGGGGCGCAAGGAGTCCGAGCTCGTCACCGCCCTCACGGACACGCCCGAGTGGCTGGGGCAGGCGCTGCGGGAGAAGCATGGCCGGGGACGCGGGCTGCTGCTCCTCATCGACCAGATGGAGGAGCTGCTCACCCTCTCCGACCCCGCCCAGGCCGCGCACGTCGCCCGGGTGCTGGGAGAGCTGGCCCTGCCGTCACCGGGGGTGCACGTGCTGCTGGCCGTGCGCGGCGACTTCCTCACGCGCCTGTGCGCGCTGCCGGGGCTGGGCGAGGAGGCGGAGCGAGCGCTCTACATCCTCCGGCCGCTGTCTCCCGAGGGCGTGCGCGAGGCCATCATCGGCCCGGCCCGGGCGCGGGGCGTCGCCTTCGAATCACCGGAGCTGGTGCAGGCGCTCGTCGCCTCCACGGCGCATGGCGTGGGCAGCCTCCCGCTCCTCCAGTTCGCGCTCGCGGAGCTGTGGGAGCGCCGCGACGCGGCCCGGGGACGCATCACGCGCGCGGCGCTGGACGCGATGGGCGGCGTGGCCGGAGCGCTGTCCCGGCATGCGGATGGCGTGCTCGCGCGCATGAGCCCGGCGGAGTACGCGGCGGCGCGGCGGCTGCTGCTCCAGCTGGTGACGGCGGAGGGCACGCGCATCGAGCGCGGCGCGGAGGAGCTCGCGGACGCTTCGGATGGCACCTCGCTCGCGGCGCTGCGCATGCTCGTCGAGGGCCGGCTGCTGCACACGCGCGCGGTGAACGGGCTGCCGCGCTGGGGGATTGCGCACGAGTCGCTCATCGCGAGCTGGGGCACGCTGCGCGACTGGCTGGACGACGACATCGGGCACCGCCTGCTGCGCAAGCGCGTGGAGGTGGCCAGCGCGGAGTGGGACCGGCTGCGTCGCGCCCATGAAGCGCTCTGGGGTCAGCGCCAGCTGGACGAGGTGCGGCTGCTGGACCCCGCCACGCTGGGCACCCGGGAGCAGGCCTTCCTGAGCGCGTCCCACCGCGCCGTGCGCCGCGCGCGCTGGGGGCGGGGGCTCACCGCGCTCGTGCTCGCGCTCGCCGTGCTCGCGTCCTATGGCGGCCTGAAGCTCCAGGCGTACCTGGAGGACTCGCGCATCATCGCCGCGGAGCTGGGCACCGCGAAGGAGGCGCTGGCTTCGGGGCGCACGCTGGCCGCGAGGGCGCTCGCGAGCCGGGAGGAGTCCCTGGCCATGTTCGACGGCCGGGCCCCCTCCTCGCTGGGCCCGGAGACCGCGACGGACGCCACGGGCCTGCGCAGCGCCGCGGAGAAGCGCTGGACGGAGACGCTCGCCCTGCGCGACCAGGCGGAAGCCGCCTTCACCCGCGCCAGCCGGAGCCTGGAGCGCGGCCTGGACCGCGACCGCCACCATCCCGAAACGCGCCAGCTCATCGCGAAGGTCCTGTCCGAGCGCATCCTGCTCGCGGAAGCCTTCCACCAGCGCCACGAGCGCGACGCATGGCTCCAGCGGCTGGAGCAGGAGGTGGACGCCGCCAAGGAGGGCGAGGCCTCGCTGCGGCGCTTCCGAGAACCCGCGGAGCTGACATTCGAGAGCACGCCACCGGGCGCCCACGTCTCCATCGCGCGCATCGTCCGGAGCGACGGCCCGTTCCAAAGCGATGCCCTGCCGGACACGAGGACGTCTCGCTTCGTCCTCCCGGAGGGCTCCTACCTGCTCCACGTCACGCAGCCGGGACGCGTGTCCGTGGACATCCCGGTGTTCCTCACGCACGGCGCCCGTGAGGCGTTGCGGCTCACGCTCCCCACGCAGGTGCCCGAGGGGTACGTCTACATCCCGCCGGGCTGCTTCCTCCTGGGCAGCGCGGAGCCGGAGGTGGTGCGGCGGTTCACCTTCAGCCCGCCCATGCATCGCTACTGCCTGACCGGCGGCTACCTGGTGGGCCGCGACGAGGTGACGTTCGGCGACTGGCTGACCTACCTGAACGACCTGTCGCCGGACGCGCCCGCGAGGCGGATCCTCGAACAGCCGCACTTCGGCGACGGGGGCACCATCACGCTGCGGTGGCGTCAGGGCACGGGCTGGCTCTTCACCTTCCACCGCACCCGCGAGGAGTTCCGCACCGCGAAGGAAGGCGAGCCCCTGCTCTACGCGGAGCGCACGCGGCACGCGAGCGTCGACTGGAAGCGGCTGCCGCTGTCCGGCGTCTCCGCCGAGGACCTGGAGGGCTACTTCTACTGGCTCCACCGGACGAAGCGGCTGCCGGGAGCGCGCCTGTGCGGCCAGCATGAATGGGAGTACGCGGCCCGGGGCGCGGACGGCCGCCGCTATCCGCACGGCGACCAGCTCCAGCCGGACGACGCCAACATCGACGCGACGTATGACCGGCGGCCGCTGGCCTTCGGGCCGGACGCGGTGGGGACACATCCCGCGTCGGTGAGCCCCTTCGGCCTGCGGGACATGGCGGGCAACGCCTACGAGCTCACGCGCTCCGCGACGCCGGAGTTCGGCAGCGTCGTGCTGCGCGGAGGCTCCTGGTACTACGACTCCTTCGTCGCGGCGAGCGCCGACCTCTCTCCCGGCGACGCGACCGCGCGAGATGTCCGCAGCGGCGTGCGCGTCTGCGCTTCGTTCGACCCGCGCTGAGCGCGCTCAGGTGGGCACGTACACGCGGTTCAGGATGCCGTCCTCGGTGATGTGCCGGTCCAGGCGCATCCCGAGCCGCTCCGCCACGTGGATGGACGCGGTGTTCTCCGGGTGGATGATGGCCACCAACGGAACGTGCGGCAGGTGCCGGGCCGCCAGCGCCAGGGCGACGCGGGACACCTCCGTGGCATACCCGGAGCCCCAGGTCTCGGGCGCGAGGCGATAGGCCAGGTTGAGGACGCGCTGCCCCTCCAGCTCCTTGTGGCGCAGGCCGCACAGGCCCACGACGACGCCGGGTGCACTCAGGCGCTCCACCAGCCAGTAGCCCACGCCCTCGCGCTCCCAGTCCTCCAGCCAGAGCCCCAGGATCCGCCGCGCGTCGTCCAGCGTCTGCATGAAGCCGCGGCGGCTGAACCGGTTCGTCGTCGGATCCGAATGGAGGGCGAAGACCGCGTCCAGGTCGCTTTCGCGAACCGCGCGGAGCAGCAGCCGGTCGGTGGTCATGCGTTCGAAGTGCTGGCGCATGCCGGGCAGCTTACGTGAGCCCGTCCCGGTCAATGCCCTCCAGGATGCGGCGCTTTGCTCCGGGTGTCGTCGGCGTGGATGAGAGCCACTCCAGGGTTCACTCACCGTGCTCCTTCAGGATGCCGGCCCGCACGGGCTCCCCGAGCGTCACCCGCGGGATGCCCGTGCCGTCGACCGCATGCCAGGCATGCGGCCACGCACGAACGCCCGCCTCCCCCTGCCATCCCACGTGGGCGACCCCACCTTGGGGCAGGAGGTGATGCGATATGGCGGATCGGATTCTGGAGCAGCAGCACGAACACGAGCGTGAGCAGGAGCGCGAGCGGCTGCGCGCCCAGGAAGAAAAGGACCTGGAGGTGGAGTCGCATCGCGGCGCCCGACCGCTGGAGGGCTTCGCGGGAGGTCACACCACGTGGACCGGTGATCAGGACGACCAGGCCGCCGCCCGCGTGCACGCCGGTGACGCCGAGGCCTCCTGGGAGGCCAGTGAGCGGCAGGCCCGGTTGGAGCCGCCGGAACCCGAGTCCCGGGACGAAGACGACTCCGGCCTCCGCCGCGAATAGCCGCACTCAGCGCGAGGCTACGCCCCAGAGCCGCCGGGCCTCTTCGGCGATGAGGTCGGGGTACTCCTCGGGGAAGAAGAGCTTCGCGCCCTCCACGCGCCGGACTCCCCGGGAGTTGCCCAGCGTGCGGTCCAGGTAGTCCGCGCTGGAGGGAGAGAAGATGGTATCGGCCATGCCCCAGACGATGCGGGCCGGCACGCGGCAGCGCTTGAGCGCGGGCTCGATGCCCGCGAGCGCGTTCTTCTCCAGGCCCAGCGTGTACGCGTGCACCCAGGCCTTCCCCCGCGGGGAGCGGACCAGCGGCGCGAAGTAATACTCGATGGCCTCGTCGGTGGGCTGGGAGGGATGGCTGTAGGTCATTCCCCCGATGCCCACTTCCGAACGGGCCAGGGGCTTGTCCGCGAGCCACGGCGTGAGCCACGCGTCCACGTAGGTGCCGTCGCGCGCCATGTCGATGACGGGGAGGACGGCCGGCGGCGGGCACTCGCTCTCCACGTCACAGTTGGTCAGGAGCAGGGTCCGGACGCGCTCCGGGTGGCGCGTGACGAGGAGCTGCGCGACGGCGCCTCCGCTGTCGTTCGCGACGACGTCGACGGACGGGAGGGAGAGGCCCTCCAGCAGCGCCACGAGCATCTCCACCTGCGACGCGGGCGACACGTCCTGTCCGTCCGCGACCTCCGTGTAGCCCAGGCCCATGAAGTCGGGGGCGACGCAGCGGCGGTCAGGGGACAGCCGCTCCAGGGCGCCGCGCCACTGGAAGCTGTTGAGCGGGAAGCCGTGGAGGAAGAGGGCCGCGGGGCCGGAGCCACGCTCGACGTAGGCGATTCTTCCGAAGCGGGTCTTCAGGAAGCGCCGCTCCGCGGTGAAGGTGCGGGCATCCAGCGTCCCCGCGTTGGATTCCCGAGTGGAACGGGACAGACATCCCGGGAGGGCTCCCGCGGCGGCCATCCCGGCCGCCAGCCCGAGGAGCTCCCTGCGACGCAGCATCCATGAGTTGTGCATGGGGCGGGCTTGTAGCGGCGCGGTGCGCGTGCGGACTTGGCGGAAATTGCGCGCGCCCCCTAGGCTGGCCGCATGAGCCGTGGACCGTCGCCGCAGCGGAAGCTGGCACACGCCGGGCTGGTGCGCGTGTTCGACTACCAGTGCCCCGCGTCGAAGGGGGCGAAGGTGGAGCCGGAGCAGTTCACCGACACCTCCATCACCGTGGTGCGTTCAGGGGTCTTCGGCTTCCGGAGCGACCACGGAGCGCGGCTGCTCACGGCGGGCAGCGCGATGCTCGCCAATCCGGGCCAGCAGTACGAAATCTCCCACGAGCACGCGGGAGGAGACCGCTGCGTCATCTTCCGCATGGACGAAGCCACGCTCGAAAGGCTGGTGGGGCCTCCGCCGCGTGGGGAACCTCGGCGGTACTTCGCGCGGCCCGTGCTGCCCCCGGTGCCTCGCATCGAAGCGCTCCGCCGGCTCGCGGAGCAGTGCCTCGCATCGCAGGGACCGCTGATGGAGTTGGAGGCGCTGGGGCTCGCGCTCGCGAAGGAGGTGGGCGCGCAGTTGGGGCGGGCCCCCAAGCGAGAGGAGTCCTCAGTTGCCCCAAGCCGTCTTGCGCGCGACGGAGTGCACGCGGCGCTGGCCGCCATCGAGCGGGGCTCCACGGAGGAGCTGTCGTTGGGCGACCTGGCGCGCGCGGCTGGCATGAGCCCGTATCACTTCCTCCGGGTGTTCAAGCGGGAGACGGGGCTGACGCCGCACCAGTTCCTCATGCGGACGCGGGTGCTCCACGCGCTGGCGCTGCTGCGGGACACACAGCGGCCGGTGACAGAAATTGCGTTCGACGTGGGCTTCGGGGACCTGTCGAACTTCATCAACACCTTCCGCAGGGAGCTGGGCTGCTCCCCGCGGGCCTTCCGCACGGCGACGCCCGGCGACTGGGCCGCCGGGCACCTCTTGGGTCAGGGCGCGCAGTAGCGCACGGACCGGAGCGTGCAGGTGAGGGGGTTGGCCGTGGCGTTCATCAGGAGCGCCCCCATCCACTGGCCCGGCAGCTCATGCATCAACACCCATTGCGCGTGCCGGTGAAGGGGCATGGGTGTGGGACCGGGCGTCCAATCCGTCACGGTGCCGGAGGGGCTCATGCCCCAGAACCGTCCCTCGTAATCAAAGAACGTGTCCTGCCCCGGCACGGGCGCATAGCGCACGGAGATCCACGCGACCTGGAGCCCACGCGACGTCATCGTCGCTCCGAGCCATGCGCTCTGCCCTGGCGTCGTGGGCGTCAGCGGTTCCGGGACGCCATTCTCGAACAGGGCTCGGACCTGCTCGAACCGTGGATTCGTGCCGTCAGCAGTGCGCAAGAGCAGTATGGGCTCTCCCGAGGGACTTCCCGGCGTAGGGGGTGACAACACCAGCATGGGGTTGGCCCCAAACCCGACCGCGAAGGTGCGCTCCTCGCCCAACTGCGAGAGGTCTGCGTCATAGCGCCTCAAGCGCAGGCGCTCGTCCGCGACCAAGCCCGGGCCTTCCGTGGTCAGCACGACGAAGCCTCCATCGTCCAGGCCGAGGACCCTCTGACCGTAGAGGGAATATCGCTCCTGCTTCGCCTGGAGCAGGCTCCGGGGCTCGGCGAGGACCTGACCGTTCGCGCCGACGATCATCCCGAGGACCTCGCGGGCATCGCCGGTAGCGAGCGAGGAGGAACCCCAGATGACCAGGCCATGGCTCCCATCCGGGGAGAAGTCCAGGCGGGCCGGTGCGAACCTCGCGGGTTGCTCGAAGAGGAGGATGCCCGGGGGCTCCATGAGCGGAGTTCCCTGCTCGTCGAGCGGCAGGAAGCGTCCCTGGGTGGAGGAGTTCGAGGTCGGGCTCTCCGCCGCGAAGAAGAGCGCGGGCCCGCGTGACGTGCGGACCAGTTGGGCCGACATGGCCGGTTCGCTCCCTGTCACGACCGGCACCACCGTCGTGCCGACCAGGGACAGGGCCGAGTCCAGACGGAGGATCTGGATTTGATTGGAACGGTCGGAGACGACGACCAGGAAGCCGTCCTTCACCGGAAGGCTGTCCACCATGGACGAATAGGGAGCCCACGCCATGGGAGCGACGTCCGCCCAGGTCGCTGGGTCCGTCACCCCATCGCAGTCGTTGTCCAAGCCATCGCAGCTCTGCTCTGTCTCTTCGTACTTCGCGCCATAGGAGCGCGCGGTACACACGGGCTCATAGGCACCGTCCACCATCGCGCGCTTCGCTCCCGCGCACACGCCCTGGGTCTTCTCGCAGGGCGCGCCTTCCGCCACGCCGCTGTCCGGACTGCCCGCGTCGTCCGGGATGCCCGCGTCGTCTGTGGCGCCGGCATCCACCACCGTGCCGGCATCCGGTACGGGCTCCGAGGGGCTCGTAGAGGAACCGCAGCCCGCCAGCAGCAGGGCCATCACCAACAATGAAACTCCGCTCAGCCTGGCTTGCATGTCCCATCTCCTCACTGTGCGCAGTAGCGCACGGACTGAAGCGTGTAGGCCTGGGGCTTCTCGGTGGCGGTCATCAGGAGCGCCCCCATCCAGTGTCCGGGGAGCTCATGCATCAACACCCACTGCGAATAGCGGTGCAGGGGCATGGGCTGGGGGCCCGGGCTCTGGTCCTTCGCGGTGCCGTTGGGCCCCCGGGTCCAGAACCGGCCCTCCCAGTTGAAGAGCGTGTCGTCCGCCCCTTGGGGGGTCACGTTGCGCTCGGAGAGCCATGCCATCTGGAGGCCCCTGGAGGTCATCGTGGCTCCGAACCACGGCACCTCGCCCTCCGTCGTGGACACGAGCGTTTCCGGAACGGGACTCTTGAAAACGGACTGCAGTTGCTTGAGCGGTGAAGGCCGGACCGACGTCTCGCGATAGAGCAGTGACGGCTCGTCGCCCACCAACATGGCCGTGGGCGAATTCCCCACGTCGAGCACTCGCGACTCGGTCGCCGATGACAACCTGCCGTCGTAGCGCCACAGCTGGATGCGCGACGGCTGGCCGATGCCATGGTCTTCCACCACCATCACCAAGAACCCACCATCCTCGAGCCCCACCGCGGTCGGAGTGGAGAGAGTGACCTGCTCCTCCTTCGTCAGGAACACGATCCAGGGACCGCTCACCCCGCGTCCATCCAGGTCCACGACCAGCCCCAGCGCCTCCTTGGCATTGCTCGTGGAGCTCCAGAACACCCCGAGCTGCTGTCCATCCCTGCTCGCGGCCACCCGCGCGGCGACCGTGACATGGTAGTGCTCGAAGATGACGGTTCCCCCCGCGGGGCCCATGGGGTTGCCCTGTTCATCCAGCTGAACGAGGAGCAATCGCGAGCCGCCGTCCGAGGTCACGTACCGCCCGACATAGACCAGCGCCGGTCCACGCGCGGTCCGCACCAGGCTGACCGAGGTGATTGGATCGAGGCCGGGCGCGACGGGTACCTGAAGGACGGCCTGTAACCTCAGGGACTCATCGAGACGACGCACCTGGATCGTGTCCGAACCCGCGACGGTTGCCACCAGGAAGCCCCCCGGCACGGGCAGGCTGTCCACGATGCCTCTGTGCGGCGGCGTTCCCAAGGAATCCACCTCCGCCCAGGTGGCCGGATCCGTCAACCCGTCGCAGTCGTTGTCCAGACCGTCGCAGCGCGTCTCTGTCGCCTCGTAGTCCGCGCCGTAGGAGCGCGCGGTGCACACGGGCTCGTAAGCGCCGTCCACCATGGCCCGTTTGGCTCCAGCACAAACGCCCTGGGTCTTCTCACAGGGCAGAGCCTCCGCCACGCCGCTGTCGGGCGTGCCCGCGTCACCCGTGACGCCCGCATCGCCCGGATTGCCCGCATCCACCTGCGTGCCCGCATCCCGCTCAGGGCCCGCCGGGCTCGTGGAGGAACCGCAGCCCACGAGCAACAGCGCCGCCACCAGCGACACTCCGCCCCACCACTTCATCCGCGCTTGCATGTTCCCCTCTCGACGCCCGGCACCGCTCACGGAGCGGCACGGGGCGCATCACCTGACATCCCGTCAGGTCCCCAGGTTCCCAAAACCTATCACGCTCACCCCCGCAGGACCGTGAGCCCCCGCTGGAAGTCCTCAGGCAGCGGCGACTCCACCTGGATGATCCGGCCCGTCGTGGAGGACGGCACCTCCAGCCGCCATGCATGCAGGGCATGGCGCCCCACCGCGAGCGCCGCCGGGTGCTTGCGCGCCTCTTCCGTGCCGTAGAGCGAATCTCCCAGCACCGGGAACCCGGCCTCCGACAGCTGCACGCGGATCTGATGCGTGCGCCCCGTGTCCAGGTCGATGTCCAGCAGCGCTCCATCCCGGAACCGCTCGCGCACCGTGAACGTCAGTGCCGCGCGCCTGGCGGAGGGCACGCGGGTCGTGAAGCGGCGAGGGTCCTTCGGGTCCCTCGCGTACGGCCCCTCCAGCCGCCCGGTGTCCGGGGGATGGCCCAGCACCAGCGTCTGGTAGCGCTTGTCCACGCGCTTCTCCTGGAACGCCTTCAGGAGCGCCGCCACCGCGTCATCCGTCCGGGCCAGGGCGAGGCATCCGCTCGTCTCGCGATCCAGCCGGTGCACCACGCCCGGCTGGGCCACGCCCTCCACGTCGAACGGCGGGCAGCGCGCCGCGAGCAGCCCCACCACCGACGCCGCCCTTCCTTCCGGCTCCACCACCAGCCCCGGCGGCTTGGCCACGATGACGAGCGCCGCGTCGTCATACAGCACCGGCAGCTCCGGGCCTTCCCGCGACGCATGCGGCGACGGCCGTGGCTCCGGCGCCTCCAGCGTGAGCTCCTCGCCGCCCCACAGCTTGCGTGTGGCCTGCGCCTTCTTGCCCCGGATGCGCACCCCGCCCGCGTCCAGCAGCGCCCGGGCCCGCTCCGGCGTGAGGCCCGGGACGTGCTTCGTCAGGAACCGGTCGAGCCGCTCGCCGGCAATCTCCCGGGGAACCACGAGAACCTTGTGCCGAGTCATGGCTTTCCCCGTCTCCCAAAGGCAGGCAGGGAGTCAACCACCGTGTAGGCGTGCGCCCACCGAGCACGCGTCAGGGGAGCGCTGTAGAAAGAGGCTCTCCGTGGCCACCTCCCTGTTTTCCCGCTCGGTCGCCGTGCGGGCCCTGTCCCACCGCGATTTCACCCTTCTCTGGCTGGGCACGCTCGTGTCCAACATCGGCACGTGGATGGAGTCCGTCGCCCTGGGCGTCTACGTCACGCAGGTGACGGGCCAGGCCGCGTGGACGGGCGGCGTCGCGGCGCTGACGCACCTGCCCTCGCTGGTGCTCGCGCCTTTGGGCGGCGCGCTCGCGGACCGCTTCGACCGGCGCACCTTCATGGCCGTGTGCATCTGCGTGCAGGCGCTGCTGGCCGCGCTCCTCACGGTGCTGGCCGGCACGGGGAACCTGTCGGTGCCATGGGTGGCGGCCCTCTCGCTGCTCAACGGCGCCTTCGCCACGCTGGTCATCCCCTGCGCCACCGCGCTCACGGTGGCCGTGGTGCCCGCGGAGGACCTGCACAACGCGCTCAGCCTGGACTCGGCGCAGTTCAACCTGGGCCGCATCATCGGTCCCATGCTGGCCGCCATCGTCCTCACGAAGGTGGGCATCTCCGGGGCGCTCTTCGTCAACACGCTGTCGTTCCTCGCCGTGCTGCTGGCGCTCGCGGGGATGCGCGGGGCGAAGAATGCCGTGCCGCCGAAGAGAGAGGCGCTGTGGGAGGGCATCCTGCGCGGCGTGCGTCTGGCGTGGACGGATCCGGGCATCGCGCTCGCGCTGGGCTCCGGGGCGCTGGTGGGGCTGCTCATCTCCCCCTTCGTGGGCCTGGTGCCGGTGTTCGCCCTGAAGGTGCTGGGAGGGGACGCGACCACCACGTCCATGCTGCTCACCGCGCAGGGGACGGGCGCGGTCATCGCGGCGTTCGGCTCCGCGCCCCTCGCCGCCCGGATGGGGCGGCGGGCCTTCCTGGAGGCAGCGCTGCTGCTCGTGGGGCTGTGCTCCGCGGCCTACTGGCTGTCCCCCACGCTGCCGGTGGCGCTGGTGACGCTGTTCATCCTGGGCGCCGTGTACCTCGTCGCCTTCACCGGCCTGAAGACGGTGTGCCAGGCGCGCACGCCGCCGGAGCTGCAGGCGCGCGTAAGCAGCCTGTTCCTCCTGCTGGTGAACGCGGGCTACATCCTGGGCGTCTGGGGACAAGGCGCGCTGTCGGACCACGTGGGCGTGCGGCCCATCACCGCCGGAAGCGCCCTGCTCTTCTTCGGTATCGTGGTGGGGATGCGGACCTTGCGTTCGCGGGGCCTGGCCGCGCTGGGCACCTGAGCGTCCGCCCCCATCAACGGGGCTTCGAGGGCAGGAGCGCCAGCACGCGCGCGAGCACCGCGACGCCCTCCTCGTACTCCGGCAGGTCGATGTGCTCGTCCGGCGTGTGGTCCAGGGCCGCGTCGCCGGGGCCATAGGCCACCGTGGGCACGCTCCACGCGGAGGCCACGGTGTTCCAGTCGGACGTGCCCGTCTTCAGGCGCAGCGTGGGCTTCACGCCGCGCTCGCGGATGGCCTGCTTGAAGACGCGGGAGAGCGCGTCGTTGCCGTTCGTGGACACGGCGTCCTTCTTCGCCACGGTGCGCACCGTCACGGTGGGCACCGTGGCCAGCGCCGCGAGCAGTGCGTCGGTGTCCGTGGACGGGCCTGTCCGGATGCTCACCGCGGCCGTGGCCCACTCTTCCGTCTCCGTGGCGCCAGTGTGGAAGGCGTTGAGGGAGGGCAGGTTCTGCTCGAAGAGGGACGGCCGTTCGCGGTTCCAGTCGTCACACAGGCGCTTGAGTGCGTTCCACGCGTCGACGACGTGCTCGGCGGCGGCGCGGTAGTCACGGCTCGCGGTGTGGCGGCGGCTGGCGCGGTGCTCCAGGTCCAGGCGCAAGAGCCCCTTGTAGCCGAGCGTCACCGCATGAGCGCCGCTGGGCTCCCCGTTGATGACGAAGTCCGGGGCGTACTGGTCGCGCACGTGCAGGGCGCCGCGCGTGATGGCGACCTCCTCCTCCACGCAACCCAGCAGGAGGAACTGCTTGCCGGCGCGCTCGGCGTCGTCCAACAGCTCCACGGCTTCGATGAACGCGCAAAGCGGGCCCTTCGCGTCCACCGCGCCGCGGCCGTAGAGCTTCTGTCCCTCCAGCCGCACGGGAACCACGCCCGGCACGGTGTCGATGTGCCCGAGGAACGCGATGACGGTGTCCCCGTCCCCGTAGCGGGCGACGGCGTTGCCCACGGCGTCGGTGTGCGCCCGCCAGCCGCGCGTCCCCAGCCGCTCCACCAGCGCGCCGGCGAAGGTGGCCTCCTGGTGGCTGGGGCTGTACTGCTCCACCATCCACCGCAACAAGTCGACGCCAGGTTCACGCGTCCGCATTCGCTCCGCCTCGTTCGCGAAGGGTGAACTTCGTGCCGCCCGCCTCCTCCAGCGCGGAGAACACCGGACGCTCCACGCGAGACGCGCTCACGTATGCGGCGGGGACGCCGCCCGCCAGCGCCCGGCGCACGGCCTCCAGCTTGTAGCGCATGCGTCCACCCGCGAGCGGCATGCACCCCTCCACATCGTCGCTCGAGCGCACCAGCGTGGTGGGGTCCTTCGGATCCGCGAGCAGCCCCGGCACGTTGGAGAGGATGACCAGGGCCTTCGCACCGAGCGCCGCCGCGATGGACGACGCCACATGGTCCGCATCCACGTTCACGAGCACGCCGTCCTCCGTCACCGCGGGAGGACACACGACGGGCACATACCCACCGTCCATCAACGCGCCCAGGAGCGCCGAGTTCACCGAGGAGACCTCGCCGGCCAGGTGCTCGCGGTCGATGCGCATCCGTCCGCCGGAGTCCTGGAGCTTGAGGGGAGGCCGCCTGCGAGCGGTGAGCACGCGTCCGTCGGCGCCGCACAGGCCCAGGGCGGTGACGCCCTTCGCGAGCAGCGCCAACACCACGGCCTTGTTGACCTCCCCCACCCACGCCATGGTGAGCGCGCGCAGTGTCGGTGCGTAGGTGAGGCGTACGACGTTGCCGTTCGCGGTGGTCGCCTCCGGGCGCTCCAGGCCCAGCGAGCCCAGGAGCCGCTCACCGGCCTCCGAGCCGCCGTTGACGACGACGACGCGGTCGCCCTGGCGGACAAGCTCCACGACGTCCGAGCAGACGTTCTCCAGGTCCACGCCCGCGGCGCCGCCAATCTTGACGATGACGGGGCGGCGTGACGACGGGGCGACATTCGCCTTCATCCGATGACGCTCGCGCCACCGTCAACGAGTTGAACGGTACCGGTGATGAAGGACGCGCGTTCGCTGGCGAGGAACACCGCCGCGGCGGCGAACTCCTCCGGGCGCCCTACGCGCTTGAGCGGGATGTGCGCGCCCATGGCGCGAAGGCCCGCCTCCACGTCGCCCGAGCCGCTGGCGGTACGCTCCACGGGAGGCGTGCGCATGTAGCCCGGCGCGAGCACGTTGACGGTGATGCCGGCGTCACCCAGCTCCTGCACCAGCGCGGCGGAGAAGCCGACGATGCCCATCCGAGCGAAGCCAGACAGCGCGAACCGGGCCACCGGCCGATGCACCGTCTCCGAGGTGATGAACAGCAATCGCCCCCACCCGGCCTTCTTCAGGTGCGGCAGCGCCGCGAGCGCCAACGAAATGGGGGGCAAGAGCACCGCGTCCGCAGCGCTCCGGTACGCCTCCACGCCGAAGGTGGAGGCGGGCCCTGGCGGGGGTCCACCGCTGTTGGTGACGACGACGTGCAGCGAGCCCCACCTGGCCACGACGTCCTCCACCCACCGGCGCACGTCCGCGTCGTCCATCACGTCCACGCGAGTCGCCAGCACGCGGCCGCCCCGGGCCACGGCCTTGAGCCGAGCCTCCGCCTGAGCCAGCCGGTCCATCTCCCGAGCGCCGATGGCGACATGCGCGCCCTCCTTCGCCAGTTCCTCGGCGACAGCAAGTCCCAGTCCGCTGGAGCCACCAGCGACGAGCGCGACCTTGTTGGCGAGTCCCAGTTCCATCCGCGTTCCTCCAGAAACGGGCGAACGGCCACGCCCGAGCGAACACACCGCAAGTCACCGAACCACGCCTTCACGGGCCGAGTCCCCCCGTCCGGCCCGCCATTCCCAATCAAGCCCGATGCCGACAGCTGACTCTTCGCGGCACGCCACAGAGCAGGCCCACCGACCCCGGTCATTGCTCGGCATCCCAACCACGCCGGTTCGGTCCGACCCCACAAGTCCTTCACGCCGCCCTTCCCCCCCGGGCGCGGTCCCCAAAAACCTGTCCGACTGTCCGACAGGTTCCTGTTGCCCGAGCGGTCCAGCAGCCCCCCGGCCACGGCTCTCCAAAACCTGTCCGACAGGAGCCGAGGCGTGAGTGGCACGGCAGCCCCAGCCCGGTTCTCCGAACGTGTCCGACGGTCCGACAGGTCCCTGCGGACTGGTGGGACCAGCAGTGCGCCAACCGCGTCTCGTCCAGATGTTTCCGACGGGCCGGCAGTTCCTTGCGGCTGGATGGGCATAGCAGAGCCCCAGCCGCGCCCCTTTGAACCTGTCTGACAGGTTTCCGCGGCCTGAATGGCATGGCAGTCCCGATCTGCGGCTCGCCCACACGAGTCCGACAGTCTGACTCGTTTCGCCACCACAGGTGCAGCGGCGGCGCGCCAGCCGCGACTCGCCAAGCGTGCCCGATGGTCCCAACGGCTCGGATGAAACGTCAGCCCGGTGTACCGAATCGGTCCGACAGTCGGACAGGTTCCCGCTGCCCGGATGAACCGGGGGAGTTCCCAATCACGGAGCTCCGGACCTGTTCGACTGTCCGACCAGATTCCAAGGCTCGAATGGACCAGCGGCCGCCACAGCCATGAGGCTCCCGACCTGTCCGACTGCCTGACCTGTTTCCGCGGCCCGAATCGGCCAGAGGACTCCAAGCAGAGCCTCTTCGAGCCTGTCCGACTGTCCGACAAGTTTCCGCGGCCCGGCTGGACTGGCAAGGCCACCAGCCACAGGCCTCCTACCCCGTCCGACTGTCGGACAGGCTCTCGCGGTCCACGTGACCCGGCGGCCTCCAAGCCCTGACTCAGCAAACCTGTCCGACTGTCCGACAGGTCTCCCCAGTTCGGATGGACCGATGGGGCCCCCAGCCACGGGGCTCCAAACCTGTCCAACTGTCCGACAGGATTTCGCGGTCCGACCGAACCAGCGGCCTCGCAGCCGTGACGCATTAAACCCGTCCGACTGTCCGACAGGTTTCCGCATCTCGGGTGGACCGGCGGCACTCGCAATCCCGGCACTTCAAAACCTGTCCGACGGTCCGACAGGTTTTCCCGGCCCAGATGCGCCAGTGGCACATCCAACCCCGGCACTTCAAAACCTGTCCGACTGTCCGACAGCCTTCTGCATCTCGGGTGGGCCGGTGGCACACCCAACCCCGGTGCTTCAAACCCGGTCCGACTGCCCGACAGGTTTTCCTGGCCCGGATGGACCGGCGGCTCTCCCAACGCCAGCGCCTCAAGACCTGTCCGACTGTCCGACAGGTTTTCGCGGTCCGGGCGGCAGAGCGGCCCCAGGCCCCGGTGATTCAGAACCTGTCCGACAGTCGGACAGGTTTTTGTAGCCCGCCGCCGCCGGGGGCCCCGCCGGTTTCTTGCCTTCTCATCCGTGAGGACAGGGCTCATGTCCGCAGGCTCAGGAGCGGGGCTCCGCGCCCGCTGCGTCCGGCGCGGTCCCTCCGACGGGAGCCCGCCTCGCGCCGCTGAAGTACCCGTACTTCGCCATCAGGGGCCACGCGAGCGCCACCGTGAGCGCCTTCGCTCCAGAGGCCAGCTCCCCCTTCCACGCGTCGTCCTCGCCGCGCAGGAGCGTGGGCCCGCTGCGGAAACGGTCCGGGTTGCCGGTGACGGTGTGGTTCTTGCCCAGCACCACCGTGCGCCCCTTCACCGGGTTCTGTGCACGCGGCACGCCCACCAGGTCCAACACCATGTCCACGGCATGGTCCGGCGCGGCAATGAAGTCCTCGTAGCGGAGGAAGAGCGACTGGGCAGGAAACCTCCGCGTCACCTCCTCCGATGCGGCGTTGAATCCCAGCCAGTACGCCGTGCTGCGCGCGGCGGACATGGGGACGACGTACTGCTTCGTCTTTGTCCACGAGTGCGTCACCGCGCGCGGGTCTCGCACCAGGTGCAGATAAAGCGGCCGGATGCCCTCCACGCGCGGCAGCAGCGCTGCCTCGGAGGGGAACTTCCCACTGTCCACCAGCACCGTGCTCCCCGTGGCCCGCGCGATGGTCCGGTACGTGCGCGCGAGGAAGTCCGCGTGCGCCTGGAGCGCCTGCGAATCCCCCGCCTCGTCCAGCACCCGCAGCGTGTGCCGCGTGCGCACGGCGGCCTGCTGACGGCGCACCACCGCCTCCGCGTGCGCTCGCGGCGTCAGGCCCGCCGGTACGTCGGAGCTCAACACCGTGTTCCAGATGCCGCACTCCAACAACTGCTGCCCGCAGCCGCACAGGGTGTTCGAGCCGTTCCCGTAAGCGTTCTTCCACAGGAAGCTCAGCTCCCCCACGTGGAAGAAGCCCGGCACCTCGTTGAGGACGTTGCCCAGGATGGTGCTGCCGCTGCGGCACCAGCCCGTGATGTAGAGGACCGTGAGCGACGCGCCCTCGCCCTTCGCGCTCGCCGTGGCCATCAGGTCAGGGACGCCACGAAGAAGTGGGTGGGCAGGTGCACCGCGAGCGTCGTGTAGACCTCGCCGTACGCGGCCAGGCCCTCGCGCGGGAAGATGCCTGGCGGTGGCTCCGCGAACCGGATGACCGAGCGCTGGCTGTCATACAGCGTCGCCGCGGCGGTGAAGTCCCCCACGATGATGGTGCCCGGGTTCACCATGCGCGTACGGCACAGGCGGATGCCCATGGCCGCCAGGTCCGACAAGAGCGACTGCTGGCCCACCAGGTGCTCGTAGAAGTCCAGCGAGTTGATGACGATGCCATCCGCGGACCCGCCCATCTGCTCCACCTGCGCGCAGGCATTGAGCAGCGAGGCCACCGCGTTCTTCTTCGCCGGCAGCCGCACGATGCCCGGCGTGTGCATGAGCCCCCGCACGCCGTCCCCACCCTTGCCGATGCACAGCGCCTGGTTCTCCGCCGTGTTCAGCCGCACCAGCAGCCGGAAGTCGATGAACTGCGCCAGCGAGTGGGCATCCTCCAGCAGGTTGCGAGGCACTTGAATCCACGCGCGCGTGGGTTTGAGCGCCTGCGTGTCCTGGTGGAACTCGAAGCCCGCTTCCGGGCGCAGCTCCAGGTCCTGCACCGGCCCGGTGGGCTTCGTCTGGGGGTGCGTCTCGTACCAGAAGGGCACCGGGTCGCGCTCCGCCCTGGCCGTCTTGAACATGCCGCGCACCGCGATGCGCGGACGGCGCTTGAAGCCGGGGAACGCGTCCACGATGGACGTGTCGTAGTCCACGTGCGCCTGCGTGCCGTGCTTCTGGACCGCGGCCGCGAACGCCGCGCCCGGGGACAGCGACGCGTCCGCCTTCGATTTCGTGCTCAGGATGCTCATGGCGTGAGGCTCCTCGGAGTCAAGATGCGCGAGTCAGACTGCGGTCTAGAGCGGATGCAGCCCCCGGAAGCCCAGCCCTTCCGTCTCCGGGCGGCCCAGCATCAGGTTCAGCGCATGCACCGCCGTACCAGCGGCGCCCTTCACCAGGTTGTCGATGGCCGCGTTCACCACGATGCGGCCCCGCTCCCCGTCCACGTCCACCGACAGGTCACAGTGGTTCGTGCCCAGGAGCGGCCCGGGCTCCGGGAACGGCGACAGCGACGCACTGGGCCGCAAGAGCCGCACGAAGGGCTTCTCGCGGTAGCGCGTGGCGATGGCGCGCACCACCTCCGCCTCCTCCACGGGCCGCGCCGCGAAGGCGTGCACCGTCGCCAGGATGCCGCGCACGCCCGGCACCGCCGTGGCGCTGAAGTGGATGGTGGGCTGCTGGCCGGTGACGCGAGCCACCACGCCCTCCAGTTCCCCCGTGTGCCGGTGGCCCACCGGCTTGTAGCAGCGCAGCGCGTTCGCGCGCTCCGGATGATGCGACGAGCGGTCCGGCGTGGAGCCGCCCCCAGACGAGCCCGTCTTCGCGTCCACCACCAGCACGTCCGGGCGCGCGAGCCCCGCATGCAGCAGCGGCAGTAGCGCCAAGAGCCCCGCGTGCGCCATGCAGCCGGGAATCGCCACGTGGCGCGCGTTCGTCAGCGCATCACCCATCCACTCGGGCAGCCCGTAGACGAACGCGGGCACGTCGTCCGGGCGCGGGTGCTTGCCGTACCAGCGCGCGTGCCCCGCGGCGTCCAGGCGGAAGTCCGCGCTCAGGTCCACCACCCGCTCCGCCAGCCGGGACACCTTCGGCCAGCGCTGGATCAACTCCCCCTGCGGCAGGCAGCTCACCAGTACGTCGCAGGGCTCGAGCGCCTCGTGCGGCGTGTAGCGCAGCATCCCCACCCCGCGCAGGTGCGGGTGCGGAAAGTCCAGGCGCTTGCCGGCGAACTGGCCGGACGTGGCCTGCACCACCTCCACCGCGGGGTGCGCGAGCAGCAGGCGCAGCACCTCGCCACCGGTGTAGCCCGCGGCCCCCAGCACCGCCACGCGCACGCTCATCTCCGGGCTCCGGACACGATGTAGTCCGCGATGAGGTCCGGCAGCGGGACGCCCGTCTCCTCGATGCTGCGCGCGAACTCCACGCAGTGGTTGATTTCGTTGACGTAGATGTCGCCGCCGCGCGTCTCCAGCAGGTCCACCGCCACCATGTCCCCCCCCACCGCTTCGGCCGCGGCCTCCGCCAGCTTCGCGTGCGCCACCGGCACCTCGTAGCGCTCCGGCACGGCGCCTCGCGCGGTGTTGGTGACCCAATGCTCGGAGCGCCGCCTCAGTCCGCCCACCGCCCGGCCGATGACGTAGACGCGCAGGTCATAGCCCGGCTTGTCCACGTACTCCTGCACCAGCGCCACGTGGTCCTGCGCGCCGCCAGTTCCGAAGCGCGTGGACAGCACCCCTTCCGCCGCGGTGCGCGAATCCAGCCGGGCCACCATCCGGCCCCAACTGCCCAGCACGGGCTTCGTCACCACCGGGTAGCCCTTCTTCTCAATCGCCTCCAGGCACGCGTCCTCGTCGAAGGCCACGAACGCCCACGGCATGGGCACGCCCCTCGCGGCCAGCGCGGCGCTGGTGAGCGCCTTGTCTCCACACAGGGAGATGGTCCGCGCGCTGTTGAGCACGCGCAGCCCCTTCATCTCCAGGAACGTGGCCAGGTAGCGCGCACGGGTGAAGGACATGCTGCGCATCAACACGGTGTCGGCCTCGGTGAGGCGCTGCCGGTCCATGGACAGCACCATCCCGGAGTCCTGCACCAGGTTGACGGCGCAGTCGCGCCTGCGCAGCGCCTCGAGGAGGAGCTTCTCCTCGGTGCGCACGCGCGTATAGACGAGGTCGACCTTGCGCATGGCGCGGGTCTACTCCCCCCAGTCTTCCTCGACCTCGGGAGCCTCCTCGAGCCGCAGCGGGTTGATGCCCACCACCTCCAGCTCGGCGGAACAGCCGTCACACGAGAGGACCTCGCCCACCATCCGGTTGCCGCCCGGCACCGGCTGCGCGCACAGCGGGCACTGCTCCGGCGGCACGGACTGCGTCATCGGGTTCGGGTTCTGGACCTGCATGTCAGTCCCTCCTCGTTGTGGATTCCACGGCAAACACCGGGGTTCTTGGGAGCACTTCCAGGACGCGCTCGGCCACCTGCCCGCCCTCCAACCCGTGCCCCTTGAGCAGCGCCTCGTGCGAACCGGCGCGCGAGTCGTACCGGTCCTGCAAGCCCACGCGCAGCACGCGCCGCTGGAGGTCCAGCGTGCACACCGTCTCGCTCACCGCGCTGCCCAGTCCGCCCAGCACGTTGTGCTCCTCCACCGTCACCAGGAGGCGCGTGCGTGAAGCCGTCTCGCGCACCGCCTCCTCGTCCAGCGGCTTGAGCGTGTGCATGTTGAGCACGCGCGCGGCGACGCCCTGCGCCTCCAGCAGCTTCGCGGCGTCCAGCGCCACGGACACGCCCACCTCGCCGTGCGCGAGCAACCCCACGTCGTCGCCCTCGCGCAGGAGCGCCGCGCGGCCCAGCTCGAACGGCGGGCGCGGCACGTCCAGCCGGGTGACGCGGTTGCGACCCAGCCGCAGGTACACCGGCCCGTCGTGCTGGAGCATCGCGCGCGTGGCGAGCACCGTCTCCAGACCGTCCGCGGGCGACACCACGGTGAGGTTGGGCATGGCGCGCAGCACGGCCAGGTCTTCAATCGCGTGGTGCGTGGGACCGAAGAAGGCGCCCGCCACGCCGCCGTAGTCGCACACCAGCTTCACGTTGGCGCGCGCATAGGCCAGGTTCAGCCGCACCTGCTCGCACGCGCGCATCACGCCGAACGCCGCGAAGCTGTGCGCGATGACCGTGTGCCCGCCGTGCGCGAGGCCACACGCCATGTCCAGCATGGTGGCCTCGCAGATGCCCAGGTTGAAGTAGCGCTGGGGGTGGCGCGCTTCGAATGGATCGCTCCCGCCGCCCAGGTCCGCCTCCAGGAAGACGACGCGCGCGTCCTCCTCCGCGAACCGCGCGGCCGCGTGCCGGAACACCAGACGGTTGGACAGGTCCGGGTGCGCGGCGAGCCACGCCTCCGGCGACCGGGCCAGGTCCAGCGCCGGGGCAAGTGACGCGCTCATCAGGCGTCCTCCCCCAGCGACGCGAGCGCCCGGCGCAGGTGCTCCTGCGAGAACACCGCGTAGTGCGGCCCCTTGCCCTTGAGCATCGGGACGCCCGCGCCCTTGCGCGTCCTGGCGACGATGGCGCGCGGACGGCCCCCCGCGACAGGCGCCTCCAGCGCTGCGACGAGCGCGGGCAGGTCGTGCCCGTCCACCTCCAGCGACTGGAAGCCGAACGCGTCCAGCCGCTGCACCAGCGCCTCCTGGGAGAGGATGGCTTCGGTGGGCCCGTCGTTCTGTCCGCCATTGCGGTCGATGATCAGCGTCAGGCCCGTGAGCTTGCGGTGTGAGGCCACCTGGAGCGCCTCCCAGTTGGAGCCCTCGCCCATCTCCCCGTCGCCGCAGACGACGAAGGTGCGGTTGGGCTCACCGCGCAGCACGTGCGACAGCGTCAGCCCCACGCCCAGCCCCAGGCCGTGGCCCAGGCTTCCGGTGGCGAACTCCACGCCCGGCACCGCCGCGTTCACGTGCCCGGTGAAGACGCTGCCGTCCGCGTTGTACTCGCGCACCAGCGTCTCCACGTCCACGAAGCCGAACTCCGCCAGCGCCGCGTAGAGCCCCGCCGCCGCGTGCCCCTTGGACAGGATGAGGTGGTCGCGCCCGGGTGCCTTCGGCGCGCGCGGATCCACGCGCATCACCCGGCCCAGCAGGGCCACCAGGATCTCCACCATCGACAGCGAGCCCCCCAGGTGACAGCCGGACGGCGTCGCCGCCAGCCGCACGATGGTCCGCCGGATCCGCGTCGCCCGGCCCGGCAGGAGCGCCAGCCCCGCGTCCGACGCGGCGCCCGCAACCCCGTCCCCGGAGCGGGCAGGCGTCACCGGCCCGCCAGAGCCCGCGGGTTCAGCTGGCGTCCGCGCGTCGCGCGACAGCCCGGGGGTCGTTGAGTTCGCCGAGAAGGTCATGCCCGTAGCGTCGCTGACACAGCCCCGGAATCCGGCTGTTGTGAGACACCCTAGGAAAACGCATCATGCGCCGTCAACGCGGATTTTCTTAAGATATAGATGTACGAGAAAAAACCGTCTTACCCGGCAATCTCGCGGTGTTACACGCGCGGCGCGCCCGGCATTCCCTGGCTTCGCTCACTCGGAGGAGACCTTCGCATGGGGCAGCGTTTCCATAACGCAGCGGCAGTGGAGAAGGGTTCGGAGTACCGGCGAAAGGGTTGGTGGCGAGACACCACGGTGGTTGACGATCTGCGTCGCTGCGTCGAGGCGCACCCGGACAAGACCGCGATCATCGCCGCACGGTATTTTTCCAAGGACATCACGCGGCTGACGTACGCGGAGCTCGCGCGGTACATGGATCGCTTCGCGCTGGGGCTGCGCGAACTGGGCGTGGGGCGCGAGGACATCGTCGCGGTGCAGCTGCCCAACGGGTGGCACTTCACGGCGCTGGCGCTGGCGTGCGCGCGGCTGGGGGCGGTCATCGCGCCCATTCCGCCGGACTACCGGCGGCGCGAGGTGGAGTTCATCCTCGGTCGCACGGAGGCGTCCGTGTACGTGGGGCCCACGTCGTGGACGGGTCACTCACACCGGGACATGGCGCGCGACATCGCGGCGGTGCTGCCGTCGCTGCGCCACCGGGTCCTGCTCGGCGCCAACACCGACCTCCAGGCGGGCGAGCGGGACTTCGAGCGCCACTTCATCGAGCGCGAGTGGGAGAAGGAGGCGTCACTGGAGGGCGTGGCCCCGGCGGCCGCGGACGACGTCTGCAACATCCTCTACACGTCCGGCACCACGGGTGAGCCCAAGGGTGTGGTGCATTCACACAACACGAACTACGGCATCACGCGCGCGCTCTGCGACACGCTGGGCATCGACGGAACGGACGTGGTGGCGCTGCCGTCGCTGCTGACGGCGTCCACGGGGTTCACGTACTCGTACCTGATGCCCATCCTGCTGGGGGCCACGGCCATCTACATGGACGTGGGCGACCCGGAGCTGACGCTCAAGCTCTTCGAGGAGCACGGCGTCACGTTCACCTACGGCATCCCCACGTACCTGATGAACCTCATCGCGGTGCAGCGCAAGCGCCAGCGCGACACCTCTTCGTTGCGGCAGCTGGCCACGGGCTCCATCCCGGTGCCGCCGCACCTCATCGCGGCGGTGCGCGAGGTGTTCGGCGTGCGGCTGCATACGCTGTGGGGCATGACGGAGAACGGCGCGGTCACCATCACCCGGCATGAAGACGCACCGGACTGGCCCAGCCAGAGCGACGGGCGCGCGGTGGCGTGGATGGAGACGAAGATCGTCCCCGCGCTCGCGGAGGACGGCACGCCGTATCCGGATGGGACCGGAAGGCTGCTCGTGCGCGGCGCCAGCCAGTGCCTCACCTACTTCAAGCGCGACGACGTGTACGCCGCGGCGGTGGACGCGGAGGGCTGGTTCGACACGGGCGACCTGGCGCGCGACGACGGGCGGGGCGGCATCCGCATCGTGGGGCGGCTGAAGGACGTCATCTTCCGGTACGGGTACAAGATCCCCGTGGTGGAGGTGGAGTCCACGCTCTACTCGCACCCGAAGGTGAAGGAGGTCGCCATCGTCGCGCACTCGGACGACAAGATTGGCGGCGAGCGGGTGTGCGCCGTCGTCGTGGTGCGCGAGGGCGAGGCCCCGCCCACGCTCAACGAGCTGCGCGACCACCTCAAGCAGCAGGGCATGTCCAACCAGTACTGGCCGGACCGGTTGGAGCTCATCGACGAGATGCCCAAGACGGCCACCGGCAAGGTGCGCAAGTACCTGCTGCGCGAGCGATTGAAGTCCGCGTGAGCGGGCGGGAGGAACGGCCGTGAACCCGAGCCCCGAAGAAGCCCCGAGCCGCACGGACACGGAAGCGAAGCTCGCGGCGTGGTGGAGGTGCGCGCGCTCGCCGGGCACCTGTCACCGCCGAAGGACGCACCGCCGGTGGCCACTCCCGCACAGGCACAGGAGCCGGGCGCGCGGCGGCGGGACGACCTGCGGCGCATGGCCCCGCGGCGAGGCCGGCCCGGCTCCAATTGAGCCGGCCGCTCAGCAGAGTTGGAGGAAGGGGAACCAGATTCCCCGCCAGGTGACGACGCCGATGTTGGGACGGATGTGATTCACTTCGAGCGTGGTCACATCCACGTCCTCGATAACACGCGTGAAGGGCGGCAGTGGCGTGTCCTGGAAGAGCTGCTCCTGGAGCAGCCTCCGGGCATCCTCCAAGCTATAGGCCGTCACGCCGCAGCCATGGCTCAGGCCCTGCGAACGCACGAAGGCGTCGTCGGGGAAGTGGATCCAGTAGCGATGGAGCAGCGAAGACATGCGAGCCTCGTTCAGGGCATGAAGGCCGCGAGCTTCGCGCCCAATCCCACGGCGTTCTCCCGCAGGAGCATCGACAGGTGATTGCCGGGCACGGACTCCACCCGGACCACCGCTCCCGAGTCCAACCATTCCAGCCCCGCGTGCTTCGCCATGGATTCAATGACGGTCGCCGCGCGGAAGAACTCGGTGGCCGCTCCGGCCGCGTTCGCGTCGTCCCTGGCTCCCGAGCCTGCCAGGGAAGCCCGGAACCGGGGGGGTACGAAGCCCGCCTGCCTGCCCTGGCGCAGCCCGACTTGACGCGGTATTTCTATTTTTCTCAATTTACAGTCATTCCAGCATCCCCACCCGGAGGAATCACACCATGAGCACCCCGAGCGCAGGCCCCTCGCCCATGGAGGCGCGGCTGGCCGGGTACTGGCAGGAGCTTCTGGGCGTGGACGCCGTGCGGCCGGAGGACCACTTCCTGGAGGTGGGGGGCAACTCGCTGCTGGCCACCCTGCTGGCCAACCGCATCGAGGACGACCTGGGCCTCCAGGTGGGCATGGTGGACCTGTTCAACACGCTGAGCGCGGTGGCGGCCGTCTGCGAGCGCCTCCAGTTGGAGACCCAGTCCACCGGGTGACGGTCGCTCAGGCGTGGTCGCAAGACGACGGGCCGGGCGGGTGCATGGGGCTTGCCTCTTTTCCCCCTCCCCCCGGTTGGGCTAGCAGGAGGGCCATGCCCATCCTCGCTCTCGTCCGTCATGGTCAGTCCCTGTGGAACCACGAGAACCGCTTCACCGGCTTCGTGGACGTGCCCCTCACCGAGCAGGGCCGCGGCGAAGCCCGCAAGGCCGCCGAGGCCCTCCAGGGCCTGAAGTTCGACGTCGCCTACACCTCCGCCCTCAGCCGCGCGCAGGAGACGCTCGCCATCCTGTTGGACACGCTGGGCCAGCGCCCGCCCGTCATCCGCGACGCGGCCCTCAATGAGCGCCACTACGGCGACCTGCAGGGCCTCAACAAGGCGGACGCCGCCAAGGAGTTCGGCGAGAAGCAGGTCCACATCTGGCGCCGCTCCTATGACGTGCCGCCCCCCAACGGCGAGTCCCTGGAGATGACCGCGAAGCGCGTGCTGCCCTTCTTCGACCGCGCCATCGCGGGCGACCTGCGCCAGGGCAAGAACGTGCTCGTCGTGGCGCACGGCAACTCCAACCGCTCGCTGGTGATGCGCCTGGACAAGCTGTCCGGTGAGACGGTGGTGGGGCTGGAGCTGGCCACGGGCGTGCCGCTCGTCTACGAGATTGGCGCCGACGGCCAGGTCATCTCCAAGCGCGGCTGAAGACGCCCTGATGCCTCGCGGTGAGGGCCGCCCGGGGCCTTCTTGGAGCAAGCAGCGCGGGGGGCTTGAATGCGCGGCCCTTCGTCCCGTCAGATGGGACGAAGCACGAACACCCCCAAGGATGCACACCATGAAGGCCCTGACCCTCGCCGTCGTCCTGCTCACCTCCGCCGCCTCACTGGCCCAGACGGCACCGCGCGCCGAGGACTCCGTCAACTCCGCGGCCGCCGCGGACTTCCGCCGCCCCCCGCCCCCGGGTCACTCCACGCCGCGCCCGCCGCAGCCGATGCCGCCCCCGCCGCCCGCGCGCAACCAGGCCGTCGTCGACCGCGACCAGGTGGCGCGCCGCATCGACCGGTTGGAGAACGCGCTGCGCGACGCGATGTCCCGCACCAAGGACGCCAAGGGCCGCGAGAGCATCCGCGCCGCCATGGAGGAGCTGGACAAGCTGAGCGAGTACGTGGCCGACGCCCCGCCGTACGTCGTGAACATCCCGGCCCCGCCGCAGCCGATGCCGCCTCCGCCGCCGGTGGTGCGTCCCATCTCCGACGCGCAGTTCCGCAGCATCACCCAGGCGATGGTCCGCGAGTCCTTCCCGCGCGAGAAGCTGCGCATCCTGTCGCAGGTGGCGCCCAACGAGAACTTCCTCGTGTCGCACATCCTGTCGGTGCTCGGGCAGTTCTCCTTCTCCGGCGACAAGCTGGAGGTGGTGCGCCTGATGCGGCCCACCCTGCTGGATCCGCAGAACAGCTACCAGCTGTACCAGGCCTTCCCCTTCTCCAACGACAAGGAGAAGCTCCAGGCCATCCTCGAGAGCGGCGGGCGCTACTAGCCCTCCGGCCTCACCTGCGGAGCGCGGACCAGATGGTCCGCGCCTGCGGCGAGTCCACGGTGGCGTGGACGCCGGCCACCACCCGCCCTTGCGCATCCAGCGCCAGGACGTAGGGGGTGTCGCTGGGAGCAAGGCCCAGCGCCCTGGCCATGCCGCCGTTCTTGTCCAGCCAGGTGTCCTTCCAGTAGTCCCTGGGCACCTGGTTCTTCGCCTTGCCTCGCGCGGTCCCCTCGCTGACGAAGAACGGCAGCTTGAGGGAGATGAGCGACTGGCGGTGCACCGAGTCCGGCATGTGCTCGTCCGCCGCGTTGAACCAGTCGCGCATGCGGTCGCCCGCGTCCTTGTCGGTGATGACGACCACCAACGTGGGATGCCCCTTGAGCTCGTCGCTCTCATGAGGACCGGACGTCAGGTCGCGCGCCGCGAACTCCGGCAGCGGCTGTCCTCGCGAAGGCAGCGCGAACACGCCCGGGGCCGTGAGCAGCACCCCGGCCAGCGCTGAGACCCGGAGCATGGACCATCCCCACCGGGAGTCCTGATTCTGGAAAGCCATGCGAGGACAGGTGCTCACGGGAGCGTCCATCCCCTAGCGCCCGGAATCCCTGCGCACGCAAGGCCGCCTGCCCTGCCGGAGGATCCGCTAGCGTTGGGGCCTCCCAACCTCCTTTTCATGGATTCCCATTGAAAACCGTTTCCTTCGCCCTGCTGCTCCTGCCCCTGACGGGCGGCGCGGCCGTGAAGAGCGTCACCACCGTGACCGAGCTCCAGGCCGCGCTTTCGTCCGCGAAGGCCGGAGATGAGATCGTCCTGGAGGACGGCACGTACACCGTGAACGCGAACCTGAGCTGCTCGGCGGAGGGCACCCAGGCGGCCCCCATCACGGTGCGCGCGAAGAACCGCTACGCGGCCATCGTGCGCTTCAACGCGCAGGAGGGCTTCAAGGTCTCCGGCCGCTCCTGGACCTTCGACGGGCTCACGGTGGAGGGCATCTGCGCGAATGACGAGACCTGCGAGCACGCCTTCCACGTCACCGGCCACGCGGAGAACTTCGTCCTGCGCAACAGCCGCGTGCGCGACTTCAACTCGCAGCTCAAGGTGAACGCGTCGCAGAACGGCAGCGGCGTGTGGGAGATGCCGCACAAAGGCCTCATCGAGAACAACGAAATCTACGACACGCATCCGCGCGTGACGTCCACGCCCGTCAACAAGGTGAACATCGACACCGGCGATGACTGGGTGGTCCGCGACAACGAGCTGCACGACTTCTCCCGGCAGGGCGGCATCTCCTACGGCGCCTTCATGAAGAGCGGCGGCAAGCGGGGACTCTTCGAGCGCAACCGCGTCCTGTGCGTGAAGGACCGGCCCGAGGGCGACACGCGCATCGGCCTGTCGTTTGGCGGTGGCGGCACCGGCAACCAGTACTGCGCGCCGGCCTTCGACCCCAACGTGCCGTGCTCGCCGGAGCACACGGACGGCATCATCCGCAACAACATCGTGGCCAACTGCTCGGACGTCGCGGTGTACCTGAACAAGGCCGCGAACACGCGCGTGCTGTTCAACACGTTCGTCGGAACGCTGGGCGTGGACTACCGCTTCGCGGCCTCCACCGGCGAGGCCGTGGGCAACGTGCTGACGGGCGTCATCCGCAACCGCGACAGCGCCACCGGCACCCAGAGCTCGAACCGCTCGAACGTGGACACCAACACCTTCGCCACCTGGTACGTGGCGCCGCTCAAGGGCGACCTGACGCGCAAGGGTGATGTGTCGTCGCTCATCGGCGCGGCCCCGCGCAACAGCCTGGCGCCGGAGGACTTCTGCGCGCGCGCCCGGCCGGCCTCGGCCACGCTGGGCGCCGTGGAGCACTCGCTGGGTGACTGCTCCGCGAACCCGGGCGGCGGCACGGACGCGGGCACCGGTGGAAACACGGACGCGGGGACGGGCGCCGACGCGGGCACCGGTGGAAACACGGACGCGGGGACGGGCGCCGACGCGGGCACCGGCGGAAACACGGACGCGGGCTCGGGTCCGGTGAAGGAAGCACCGAACGGCGAGGTTGAGGGTGGATGCAACGCGAGCCCGGGTCTGCTGCCCGTCCTCCTCACGCTGCTCGCGCCCCTGGCCCTGCGCCGCCGCAGCCGCCGCTAGCGGAAGGGCCCCACGCGAGGCGGCTGGAGGTCCCAGCCGCTTCGCCTCACGCGCGCCTGCTTAGAACGCGGTGGAGACGAACAGGCCCGGGCGGATGGCCAGGATGCCGCCCGCCACGAGCGCCAGCGACACCAGCGTGCCCACCAGCGGCAGCACGTAGCCGGGCGGCGTGCGCCGGCGGTTCGCGGACAGGGGGCCCTGGATGGCGCCCACCGCGAGGATCATCATCACGATGTGCCCGATGAGCGCCGGGTAGTACCCGCGCGTCACCAGCACGCCGATGCCCACCAGCACCTGCAGCTGCAGGAAGCCGGAGTAGGACGCGCCGATGATGCGCCCCACCTTGTCGAACGGGCGCTTCGTGGCGACCGCGAACGCGAAGAACGCGAGCGCGATGACACCGGACAACAGCACCAGGTAGCGAAGACCCGAGTGGAGATGGAAGAAGAAGGTCATGGACGCGAGGGTTTAGCACCCGCCGGGCGGGGTGCGACGTTTCCGGCAGCTATGACGGGTCCGGCTTGGGGGTACGCTTCGTGCTGGGAGGCAGCGGCGGCGCGGAGATGCGCTCGGAGGCGGGCAGTTCGCCGGTGAGGCTCTTGAGGAAGGCCACCAGGTCCTCCACCTCGCCGTCCTTCAGCGTGCGGCCCAGCTGGTAGCGGCCCATCAGGCGCACCATGGTGGGCAGGTCCTTCACGCTGCCGTCGTGCAGGTAGGGCCCGGTCTTCTCCACGTTGCGCAGGGTGGGCACGCGGAAGTAGCCCCGGTCCTCCTCGTTCTTCGTCGCGTCGAAGCGGCCCGCGTCGGTGAGGGCGGGGTACGCCTCCACCAGCCCCAGCTTCTGGAACGACGCGCCGCCCACCGCCGGGCCGTTGTGGCACGTGGTGCAGCCCGTGGTGACGAAGGCCTCCAGGCCGCGCTGCTCCTGCGCGCTCAGGGCGGCGTGCTCCCCGGCGAGGAAGCGGTCGAAGCGCGACGGCGTGGTGAGCGTGCGCTCGAAGGCGGCCAGCGCCCGGGCGGTGTTCGTCAGCGTGACGGGCTTGCTCTGCTGGGGGAAGGCGGCGCGGAAGCGCGCGGTGTACTCGGGCATGGACGACAGCGTGGCCTCGACGCGCTTCGCGTCCGGCATGGCCATCTCCACCGGGTTCATCATGGGCCCTTCCGCCTGGGCCTCCAGCGTGGCCGCGCGGCCGTCCCAGAACTGCGCGATGTGGTGTGCCGCGTTGTAGACGGTGGGCGAGTTGCGGCTGCCCTTCTGCTTCTTGTGCCCCTCCGACAGCGCCTTGTTGTCCACGCCGAAGGTGTCGAGGCCGTGGCAGCTGTTGCAGGACACGTCGTGGTTCTTCGACAGCCGGGGCTCGTGGAAGAGCATGCGCCCCAGGGCCACCTGCTCCGCGGTGTCCTCGGGCAAGGGCGCCTGGTTGCGAGGGGCCTGGAAGAAGTGCGACGCCAGCCGGGCCACCGCCTCGGCATCCGGCGCGGTGGGCTTCGGGGCCTGCTCCGCCACCGGAGCGGGCGCGGGCGGCTTCGCCTCCGCGGGCGTGCTGGATGAGCGCTCACAACCGGAGAGCGCGCCCACGCCCAGCAGCGACAGGGTGAACCCGAGCAGCAGTCGATTTCGCGGCATGTGCGGAGCCTCCCGTGAGCAGCGCGGGCGCACCGTATCAGCGCCCCGCCGTCTGGGCCCGCGACGGAACGCCGCACCCCTCCCCCAGGCTTTCCCCTCCCATCAGTCCCGCACCGCCCGCCCGGACAGCGGCCCGGCGGACGCGATGGCGCGCCGCTGCGGAACAAAGCCCACACAGCTACCTCTTTTTCATCAAGGCCCCGGCGGTGTGCCGGGCCCACGCAATGGCGCATCCGCCTGGAAGCGGGGCGCCCCGGAGGACGGCGGATGCAGGACGACGACACGGGCGGCAAGGGGCGGGAGGTGGACGTGCTCGTCTGCCGCAAGTGCCTGGCGAAGAGCGCCCGGAGCGGAGGACAGGACCTGCCGCGCTGGCTCCAGGGTGAGCTGGCCGAGCGGGGCCTCGCCGGACAGGTGCGCGTCACGCCCACCGGCTGCATGAACCAGTGCCCGCGCCGGCAGGTCACCGTGCTCGTCTCCGACACCGAGGACCCCGAAGGCCGCATGCTGCTGGTGGAGCCCCGGCTCCAGCGCGACCTGCTGCTGAAGTTCGTGGAGCGCCGTGCCCGTCCGGACGCGCCCGACGCCTCGCCCGGCGGCGACGGTGGGGGGCGGGGGCAGGAGCACCTCGGTGATGAACCGGTCCACGAGGAACGAAGCCAGTAGCCCCGTGGCGGTGCCCGCGGTGTCCCACGCCAGGTCCTTCATGGAGAAGACGCCGCCGCGGGCCCGGTCATACACCTCCTTGCCCGCGCCCACGCCCAATCCGAGTCCCACGCCGGTGAGCGCCCGCGCGACAGGCGACTCGAAGAGGAGCGCGCCCGCGCCGTAGCCCACGCCCGTCACGGCCACACACGCGGCGAAGTGCCTGGGCTTGTCGCGGCCAAACCAGTCATCGCCAGACTCCGCGAGAGCGGAGGTCGGGACGGAGAGGAGCACGAGGGTGGCGAGCGCGGAGCGGGCGGACATGCATCCACCCTGTAGCATCCCGTGCATGGGAGGGGACCTGGGCTGGGAGTGAAAATCCAGGTCGTTTCCGCGCCTGCCGACCCCCACGGTTGGTGCGTTTTGGAGACGAGGCCCGAAGGTGGGCTTATGCTCGGTGCGTTTTGAAAGGATTCGCTCCCTCTCTCAACTTCCGGCAGACCCGGCACCCCGCGCTGGATGGCGCGCGCGGACTGGCCGTGCTCGCCATGGTGATGGGCCACACGCTGGACGCACTGCTGGCGCCCGCGTTCCGGGACCATCCGTGGGTCCAGGAGTACTGGAAGCTGCGGGGCATCACCGCGCCGCTGTTCCTGCTGGTGAGCGGCTGGGCGGTGGTGATGGCGCTGGGCACGAAGCCCGGCGCCGCGAAGGACTCCTTCGGCCGCCGGTTCCGCCGGGCGCTGTTGCTGCTCTTCCTGGGGTACCTCCTGCACTGGCCCGGCTGGGGCGCGGTGCGTGAGCTGGGCTTCACCGACGCCATGCTGCGCAAGGTGTTCCAGTTCGACGCGCTCCAGTGCATCGGCTCGGCGCTGCTGCTGGGCGCCATGGCGCTGGTGGTGACACCGCACCGGGGCGCGCGGGCGCTGCTGTTGGGCGCGCTGGCGGTGGGCATCCCCCTGGCGAGCGCCGGGATGTGGCAGGCGGGCGAGCACCTGCCGGTGCCGCTGCAGCAGTTCATCGGCAACGGGGAGGGCAGCCGCTTCCCGTTCTTCCCCTGGGCGGGCTACTTCTTCGCGGGCGCTTTCGCCGCGCACGGGCTGCACCTCTTGAAGCCGGGCCTGCCGCAGGGCTTCTCGCTGCTCGTGCTGGGCGGAGCGCTGCTGGCGCTCACCCGCTGGGTGCCCGTCGACTGGACGCCCACCAGCCCCACGGTGGTGACGTACCGCGTGGCGCAGGGCCTGCTGGTGCTGGGCGTGGTGAACCTGCTGCCGCGGCGGTTGAGCGGCCTGCTGGCGCCCATGGGGCGGATGTCGCTGTGGATCTACGTGCTGCACCTGCCGGTGGTGTACGGCTGGGCGGACATCGCGGGCCTCGCGCAGCGCATCGGTCCGCGGCTGGGCATGGCGGCGGCGCTGGGCGTCTCCGTGGTGCTGCTGGTGGCCTGCTACATCATCGCCCGGGTGGGACGCTGGGCGCGCGAGCAGGCCCGTCCGTGGCGCGCGGGCTCCACGACGCTGGAGGCCAGCATCGGCACGGCCCGCCTGGGCCAGTAGCGGGCCTCAGCCCTCGGAGCCGGTGCGAGGCAGCTTCGCGGGCGGCTCCGTCGCGTTTCCACGGCGCACCAGCTCGCGCGTCACGGACTCCAGCGCGCTGATGCGGCGGCCCGCGCGGCCCCGGGCCCACGTGGCCACCTCCGTCGCCTTGAGCAGCTCCACCGCCTGCTCCACGCCGCCCGCCTTGCCCTTGAGCGCCCGCGCCGTGGCCAGCCGCACGTTGCGCGCGGCCCTGCGCGCCAGGCCCCCGTTCCAGAGCAGGTCCAGGGCGAACGTGGTCCACACCGTCAGCTCGTCGTCCGGCCGCAGGAAGGCCTCGAAGCGGGCCAGCGCCTGCGCGCGCGGCTCACCGGCGCGCAGCTCCTCCTCTGACAGCTCCACGTGCAGCGGCGTGCTGTGCGCGAGCGGCTGCTCCGGCGAAATCACGGCCTCGAAGCGCTCGCCCGTGGCGAAGCGGACCGCCACCAGGTGCACCAGCTCCGGCGGGATGCCCGACTCCAGCGGGTGCGCGTTCGCCTCCGCGTAGAAGAGGACCAGCCGGTCCGAGGCCTCCGCCAGCGAGCGCAGCTCCAGCGGCGGGCGCCACTCCCCCTTGTAGATGCGGCGGCGGTTGGGCGTCGTGCGCGTCTCCTGCCGCTCCAGCTGCGTGTCCACCATGAACTCGAACGCGCCCAGCATGCGGTCGAAGTAGTCCGGCTTGCCCTCCAGCTGGCCCAAAATCTCCGCCACCGCCTCGATGGTGGAGACGCAGTGGTCCGCGGGCTCCGCGCGGATGCGGTAGTTGCTCGGGCGGCGCGGCACGAAGCCGATGCGCGGCAGCGCCGCGAGCACCGGGTTGCGCATCACCACCTTCTTCGCCTGCGGCCAGGTGCCGTCCACGACGATGAGCGTCTCCGGCGGGTTCGCCTGGGCCTCTTCCACCGTGATGGCATCCTCGCCCGGGAAGAGCACCGCGACGCGCTCGGGGTTCTTCGCCAGCTCCTCCAGCCGGGCGTGTCCGGTGAAGTCCACGCCCCGGTGCAGCTCCGAGTTCGGCAGCGACAGGTGCGCCATGCGCGCCGTGCCGATGGCCACGCGCCGCTCCCGTGGATGCTGGAGGAACACCACGCGCGTGCGCGTCTGGAGCTGGGGGACATGCGCGCAGTAGCACGCGCTTTCAGGACGCAGACACTTGATGCAGAAGGTACGCACGCTGTGGCCCTTTATCACGGCCCCGGGCGCGAGCGTCCGGAGCGGCCCGTCCTGGAGGCTCGCCCCCTCCCCTGCCCGGCCGGGAACGGCTACATGGGGGACCGTGAACCTGCTCCTGCTCTTCGACGAGGACTTCCAGCCGGACGGCTCCGCCCGGCTCACCGGCCGCCGCGCCCAGCACGCCCGGGAGGTCCTCAAGGCCGAACCCGGCGAATCCCTGCGCGTGGGCCGCCTGAACGGCCTCACCGGCACGGGCGAGGTGCTGGAGAACACCCCCGGCGTGCTCCACCTGCGCGTGGACCTCACGGAAGCGCCCCCGCCCCGGGCGGGCGTGGACCTGCTCCTGGCCATCCCCCGCCCCAAGGCGCTCAAGAAGGTCCTGCCCGCCGTGGCCTCCCTGGGCGTGGACCGCATCGTGCTGGTGAACGCGGCGCGCGTGGAGAAGAGCTACTTCGACTCCAAGGTGCTGAACGAGGCCTTCGTCCGCGAGTTGCTCCTCCAGGGCCTGGAGCAGGCCCGCGACACGCGCCTGCCGGAGGTGCTGATCCGCGAGCGCTTCCGCCCCTTCGTCGAGGACGAGCTGAACACCGTCTTCGGCCCGGAGCCCCTGCGCCTGCTCCCCCACCCGCCCGCCACCCACTCGCTCCAGGCCCGGGACATCGCGCACGCCACGCGGGTGGTGCTCGCCATCGGCCCGGACGGAGGCTGGGTGCCCTTCGAGGCCCAGCTGCTGGAGACGCACGCCTTCCAGCCCTTCTCGCTGGGCCCCCGCATCCTGCGCGTGGAGACGGCGGTGCCGGTGCTGCTGGGTCAGGTGACGCTGCTCAAGGCGCCGGCGCCGGGGCCGCTTCCACCGGCGCGGTCGCCGCCGCGGGCATGACGGCGGGCTGGAGCTTCTGCCAGTCCTCCAGCGAGATGGGCTTGATGACCTTGAGCACGGACACGTCCACCTTCTCCGGGCGCGGCTCGGTGCGCGTGTCCTCGGTGACGGTGAAGTTCAGGCGGTTGATCTCATGCCCGTCCTCCGTCTCCAGCACCACGCGCCAGTCGCCGGGCTTGGGCGTGGTGCCCGGCTGCGCGTAGTAGCGGTAGCCGCCCTCCGTGCCGTTGCTGCTCACCGTGGCGAGGAAGCCCTTGCCCAGCGCCGTCCAGCCCTTCTCCGGGTGGTCGAAGTACCAGCGCACGCGCACGCGGTACTGCTCGAAGCCCTTGGGGGCGAAGATGCGGAAGAAGTACACGGGCTGCTCACCGGCGCGCACCATGAAGTCCTGGTCCCCGTGGTGGAACGCCGTCCACACCTTCCACCAGGGCTGCGACTCCGACGTCAGGTGATACACGCCCGGGGAGACGCGCTTCACCGAGTGGTAGATGCCGCTGTACTGCACCGCCAGGGGCACCGGCGGGATGATGCCCAGCAGGTAGCACCCGAGCAGCAGCGCCTGCGCGGCGAAGCCGGGCACCGCCACCGAGCGCAGCAGCGCCTTCGCGTCCGGGCGCCACCGCTGGACCACGCGGAACAGCCCGTACACGCTCCCGCAGCCCAGCGCGACGGACAGCGCGAAGATCCACCACCCCAACCGCCCCAGCAGCACCGGCAGCAGCGACGCGAAGTACAGCGTCACGCACAGGCTGAAGACGGCCACGCGGATGACGGGGCCCAGCTGCCGGAAGCGCGGCAGCTCGTTCGCCACCAGCAAGCCGAACATGCCCGCCATGAACAAGAGCGGCGTGATGCCCGACGAGCTCTTGAAGAGGAACAGCGTGAAGGCGCTCAGCAGGCTGCCCAGGAAGAAGTGCAGCGCGTCCTCGCGAAAGCGCCACACCTTGGACAGGAGCTTCGGCGGCTCGACGCCTTCGGGGTAGCGCTGCTCCAGCACCAGCAGGACCGCGAGGATGGCCAGGTACGCGAAGTTCTGGACCTCCGTGAGCACATCGTCGACGGGGCTCAGCGTGAGGACGTCGTAGAGGAAGCCCGCGAAGAAGAAGAGGGCCATCTCCTGCTTCTCGTACTTCGCGCGGAAGGCCTGCACGCGGTCCACCAGCGTGGGCGTCTTCTCCGTGCTCACGAGGTCATCCGGATCCGCGACCGCGGCGCCGGGCGTGGCGGCCACGACGTTCGCGCCGGGAGGCAGCGGACCGCCCTCCACCGGGCTTCCGGGCACTTCGGTGGATGCGTCCTGCGGCTTCGACTCAGGCGGTGTGACGGTGAGCACGGCGGCGTTCAACCCCTCTTGGCGACCGCCGCCCAGTCTACGCGGGGGACGGGGCCCGGGTCTTCCCCCCGGGCCTCCCTGCCCCCCGAGCGGGAAGCCCGACTACTTCGCGGGGCCTGCGGAGACCAGGTCCTGCAGCTCGCCGCGCTCGGCCAGCTCCATCAGGATGTCCGAGCCACCCACGAACTTCCCGTGGATGTAGACCTGCGGAATCGTGGGCCAGTTGGAGTAGTCCTTGATGCCCTGGCGCACGGCGGGGTCCGCCAGCACGTCCACCGTGTGCACCGGGCCCAGCGGCTGGAGCAGCTGGAGCGCGCGCGCGGAGAAGCCGCACTGGGGGAACAGGGCGTTGCCCTTCATGAAGAGGACGATGGGGTGCGACTTCACCGTCTCGTCGAACTGGGCCTTGAGGGTCGGATCCATGAAACGTTGCTCCTTCTTCAGCGGGGCCCGAGCTTCTTCCACTGCTCGGGCGAATAGGTCTTGAGCGCCAGCGCGTGCAGCTCGCCGGACTTCAGCCACGGCTGCAAGGGCGCGTACACCAGCTGGTGCTGCTCCACCATCGTCTTGCCGGTGAAGGCGGGGGAGATGACGCGCGCCTCGAAGTGGTCTCCCGTCCCCGTGGTGTCGTTCAACTCCACCTCCGAGCCCGGCAGGGCCTCCAGGAGGTAACGGCGCAGCGTCTCGGCGTCGAGCATCAGTTCATCCCCTTTCCCATCACCAGCATGGCCGGGTCCACGCCCAGGCCGCGCAAGGTGGCATCCCACAATTTCGCCGGGTCCTGGCCCAGCACCGCGTCCGCGGTGGCGTCCGCGAACAGCCACGAGCCGGCCGCGATCTCCGTCTCCAACTGCTTGGGGCCCCAGCCCGCGTAGCCCAGGCAGAAGCGCACGCGAGGGTTCGTCCGCTGCAGCAGCGGCCCCAGCGCGTCCAGGGTGACGCTCAGGTAGAGGCCGGGCAGGACGGGGTGCTTCTCCGCGACGGTGTCGTCGTCGTGCAGCACGAAGCCGCGCTGGGGCTCCACCGGGCCGCCCACGAACACCGGCTGCGACACGCGGTCCGTCGCGATCTCCATCGACTGACCGCGCGCCAGCTCACCGAGCGTCAGGGGCGCTCCCCGGTTCACGACGAGCCCCATGGAGCCCGTCTCCCCGTGCTCGAGCATCAGGATGACCGAGCGGTAGAAGTTCGGGTCTCCAAGCTGGGGCATGGCCAGCAGGAAGCCGGAGGCAAGGTTCTTCACGCCAGGGAGCATCGGCCGTCCGGCGGGGGTGTGCAACCGGAACCCGCTCCCCTGCCGTGCTCAGTGCCAGCTCTGGTGCTTGGACTGCAGCGCCTTGGCCAGCTTCTCCGGATCCAACGGCTTGCCGATGAAGCCATCCGCGCCCAGGCCCTTGCACTTGCGCGCGGTGGCCGCGTCGCTCATGGCGCTCACGCCGATGAGCACGGCCTGAGGGAAGCGCTCACGCAGCCGGGACATGAGGGTGGTGCCGCTGCGGCCGGGCAGGAACACGTCCACGATGGCGGCGTCCATGCGCTTGTTGCGCACGGCGAACTCGGCTTCCTCCGCGCTGCCCACCTGGATGGCGTCGTAGCCCCAGCCACTCACCAGCTCCACCAGGAGCTCGCGGTGGGTGGGATCATCCTCCACCACCAGCACCGAACCCCGGACCGTCTCCTTGCGCAGGCCATCGTCACGCGGACGCTCATCACGGGCAGGCGAGAGGGGGATTTCTTCCGTAGGGAGCGACATGGTGTCCACCTGAGGGCAAAGGGTTTCCGTCCGAGTGAAACCTCCGCCCCAATGTGGGGCATTCCTCACACTTCGCGACGGGTACCTCCCCCCAGCGCCTGTGAAGCGAGCGAGGCGCCAAGCACCAGCAGGACGAGCAGTCCCCAGGCAGGCACCACCACGCGTCCGCCGCCCTCGTAGATGAGCGCGGCGTAGGACGTGCCCAGGTAGCGGCCCAGGGACATGGGCTCCATGCGGGCGATGCCGAAGAAGCTCACCGTGGACTCGGTGAGGATGGCGCTCGGCAGGCGGCTCAGGAACACGGCCAGCACGAAGGGGCGCAGCAGCGGCCACAGGTGCACGCGGAGGATGTGCGGGCCTCCGCCGCCCAGGGCGCGCGCCGCGGCGACGTACTCCTGGCCCTCCAGCGTGGCCAGGCGGTCGCGGAACATGCGCGCGGGGCCGGCCCAGCCCACCAGGGCCAGTGACGTCACCATCAAGCCGAAGGGGCCCAGGCCGCGGGTCATGCCCGCGTCCAGGAGGGACTGGCCCGCGAGCTGGAGCACCATCACCACGAGCACGTCCGGCAGCGCGAACACGGCATCGACGGCCCGCAGGAGCACCTGCTCCGTCACGCCACCGGACAGCCGCGCGAGCGCCGCGACAGCCAGCCCCAGCACGGTGGACAGCGCACCGGACGCGAGCCCCACGGCCAGGGACACCCACAGGCCACCGAAGGCCAGCTCGCACACGCTGCGGTCAGGGCGGTTCAAGTCCCAGCCGAGCGGGCAGGTCTGCGCGAGCGCCTCCGGGAACAGGCGGCCGGCGACGAGGCTCAACGCGCCCAGGCCCACGAGGAGCACCAGTCCCACCCAGGCGCGCACGGGAACGCGGCTCAAGCGCGGGCCTCCCGGGCGCGCGGATCCACGAGCATGCGCAAGAGCTCCACGGTGAGGCTCACGACGACGAGCACGGTGGCGAACGTGGTGGTGGACACGACGACGACGGCGACCTGCTTGTTGAGGACCGCGAGCACGTAGAGCTGGCCGAAGTACGGCAGGCCGAAGACGCGCTCCGCGGCGAACGAGCCCGCGAGCAACGCCGTGGCGACGGGAGTCACCGCGTCCAGGAGCGCGGGCCACACGTTGGGGAGGACATGGCGGCGCAGCACGGTGCCGGAGTCCAGGCCCTTGCTGAGCGCGGTGCGCGCGTAGTCGCGGGACAGCTCGGTCTCCAGGGCATCGCCCACGAGCGTGCCCAGGAACGTCCCGGGCCAGATGGCGATGACGACCGCCGCGCACAGCTCCGGCAACAGGTGTCCGCGCTCCACCACGGCGGGGGCCAGGAGCAGCGCGGGGATGAACACAGGTGTCCCGAACGCGAGGGCAGGGAGCACGTCGCCCATCACGGCGAAGCGCCCGCGCCGCCAACGGGTACGAAGAAGCGCGAAGCCCACCGCCCAGGCAAGGGCCAGGGGCAGCGCGACGAGGCCCACGCCCACGCTGCCAGAGAGCTTCTGCAACAGCTCATCGCCGGTGATGCCCTGAGCGCTGGTGCCCAGGCGTTCCCCCGCGAAGAGCTTCTCCCACGGCCGCAGGAACCCGAGCGGTTCACCAATGCCCAGGTCTCGCTGATACGAGGCCGCCAGCTCCGGGGACACCTGCCGCTTGTTGTCGTTCTCCGTGGTGAGCGGCAACGCGGCCATGAGGAAGTACGAGGCCACCGCCACGACAGGGACGAGCACAAGCTGGCGCACGAGGCGTGCCGCGATGAGGCGCATGCGCTAGGGCCCCTGCCCTTCCGCGCGGGCGGCGGGGTTCTCATCCGGCCCCAGCCGCAGTGCACGCAACGCGAGGAAGTTGAACGGATCCACGTCCAGGCCATGCAGCCGGGCCCGAGCCCGGAAGTAGCGGTCCGGGTGGTACAGCGGCGCGATGACGGCCTCCTCCCCCACCAACAGCTCCTGCGCCTTCACGTACAGCTCCCGCGCGTGCACGGGGTCGGGGTCGCCGTCCGCCTCCTCCAGCAACTGCTCGAAGCGGCGCATCGGCTCGCCGCCGCCCTGCGTCTCCCATCCCGTCTGGTGATTGCCCTGCCGCTCGAACAGCGTGAAGAACGTGTTCGGGTGCGCGTAGTCCGCGCCCAGCCGCCGCAGGTACAGGTCATACGCACGAGGCCCCTGCGGCGTCCTCCGCGCCACCTCCGCGGAGAAGTCCGACCGCGCGTCCACCACCACCTGCACGCCCACCCGAGCAAGCTGCGCCGCGATGCGCTCCGCCAGCGCCTCCTCCGGCACGAACGAATCCCCCGCCTTCACCACCAGCCGCAGCGGCCGGTCCAATCCCACCGCGCCCGCCAGCTCCGCCTTCGCCCGCTCCGGCTCATAGCGAGGCAGTCGAGCCGCCTGCTCCGGCGTCGCCGCATCCGGCAGCTCCGGAGGCAGCAGCACGTTCGTTGCCCGAGCAGCCGGCAACAGCCCCGCGAGCAGCGCCTCCCGGTCCAGCGCCCGAGCCACCGCCCGGCGCACCTCCGGCCGGTCCAACGGTGGGCGCTCCGTGTTGAAGCCCAGGAAGTACGTGGACAACAGCGGCTCACGCTTCAGGTCCGCGGCCTTCATCCCGCGCAACGCCGCCGCGCTGTCCACGAAGACGAAGTCCACCCGGCCCCGCTCATACAGCGCGGGGCCGATCTCCGACTTCATCAGCGTCAACACCGGCGCCGGTGTCTCTCCGGGCTCCAGCGGAGGCGGAAACGCGCTGCGAGGGTTGTAGACCAGCCGCACGCGCTCCCCCGCCCGATCCCACCGCTCCACGCGGTAGGGCCCCACCGCCAACGGACGCCCATCGCGAGGCCGGTCGAAGTAGTCGCGCACCGCCTCCTCGGACTTCGCCTCCAGGTCCGCGGAAGGAGCGGGAAAGAACAGGTACACGTTCGCGAGCCGCGCCAGGAAGTAGCTCCGAGGCCGCGCCAGCGTCACCCGCAGCGTCCGGGCATCCACCGCCTCCACGCCCACGCGAGCCAGCGCCGCCTGCACCTCCGCCTCCGGCGCCCCACGCTCCAGCAGCGCGAGCACCCCTTCCGCCCCCTCCAGGTCCGCCATCTCGCCGCGCTCGCGGCCCAGGAGGGCGCGGTGCCACCCGAAGACGAAGTCGCGCGCCGTGACGGGAGAACCGTCCGACCACGTCACGTCCGGGCGAAGGTGGAACGTGTAGACCTCATGCCCGGCCGCGTCCGTCTCACGCTCCCACCGCTCCGCCAGGCCCGGCTGGACCGAGTGGTCCGCCCCCAACGTGGTGAGCCCCTTCTGCGTGGCCAGCATCACCGGGTAGTTCACCCAGCTCTGAGGATCCGAATGGCTCCAGTCGAGCGTGGTGGGCATCGCCGGCACCACCACCTTCACGCCCGGCTCGGGCTGGAAGCCGCACGGCCCGCAGGCCGCGGCCATCACCAGCACCAGGGAGTAGGACAGGATTCGCGCGCGGGGAGCCACCGCCCACGTTGTACCCCGACACGCTCCGGAAAAGAGAGAAGCCAGGAGACCGGCGACTCCTGGTCGGCCGGCATCCTGGCTTCGTCACCCCGCCCGGGCCCACCAAGGGGCCCGGAACTCAACCGAACATCAGGCCTGCGACGGCGTGGACACGGCCTCCGCCACGGTCAGCCCCGTCTTCAGGTTGTCCCCGGCGCCCTTGCGGCCGAACTCCTCCGGCTTCTCCAGGAGCAGGGCCTCGCGCAGCACGTCGTCCACGAACTCCACCGGGACGATGCGCAGCGCCTTGCGGATCTTCAGCGGGATGTCCTTCAGGTCCTTCTTGTTCGCCTTCGGAATCAGGACCGTCTTGATGCCCGCGCGGTGCGCCGCCAGCGTCTTCTCCTTCAGACCGCCGATGGGGAGCACGCGGCCGCGCAGCGTGATTTCACCCGTCATCGCCACGTCCTTGCGGACCGGCACGCGCGTCAGCGCGCTCACCAGCGCCGTGGCCATGGTGACGCCCGCGGACGGACCGTCCTTGGGAATCGCGCCCTCCGGCAGGTGGACGTGGATGTCGTAGTTCTCGAACACCTTGCGGTCGATGCCGAAGCGCTCCGCACGGCTGCGCACGTAGGACATGGCCGCCTGGGCGGACTCCTGCATCACCTCGCCCAGCTTGCCGGTGATGATGAGCTTGCCCTTGCCCGGCATGGACGTGGCTTCCGTGGTGAGGATCTCACCGCCCAGCTCCGTCCACGCGAGGCCCGTGACGATGCCCACCTGGTCCTCGCGCTCCGCCACGCCGTAGCGGAAGCGGGGCGTGCCCAGGAACTTCATCGCCTGCTTGCGGTCCACCTCGATGAGGTCCCGCTTGCCGTTCTTCAGCACGTCGCGGGCGATCTTGCGGAACACGCCACCAATCTCACGCTCCAGCGAGCGCACGCCCGACTCGCGCGTGTACCGGTGCACGATGGTCTTCAGCGCGTCGTTGGTGATCTCGATCTTGAGGTCCGAGAGCCCGTTGGCCTCCTGCTCCTTCGGGATCAGGTAGCGCCGGGCGATGGAGAGCTTCTCCGGCTCCGTGTAGCCCGCGATGCGGATGACCTCCATGCGGTCCTGCAGCGGACCGGGGATGTTGTGCATCGTGTTCGCGGTGCAGATGAACATCACCTTGGACAGGTCGTAGTCGAGGTCCAGGTAGTGATCATTGAAGTTGTGGTTCTGCTCCGGGTCCAGCACCTCCAGCAGCGCCGCGCTCGGGTCGCCACGGAAGTCCGTGGACATCTTGTCGATCTCGTCCAGGAGGAACACGGGGTTGTTGCTGCCCGCCTTCTTCAGGGACTGGATGAGCTTGCCCGGCATCGCGCCGATGTACGTGCGGCGGTGGCCGCGGATCTCCGCCTCGTCACGCACGCCGCCCAGGGACAGGCGCACGAACTTGCGGCCCGTCGCCCGCGCGATGCTGCGCGCCAGCGACGTCTTGCCCACGCCCGGAGGCCCCACGAAGCACAGCACGGGGCCCTTCAGCTTCTTCACCAGCTGCTGCACGGCGAGGTACTCGAGGATGCGCTCCTTCGGCTTCTTCAGGCCGTAGTGGTCCTCGTTGAGCACCCGCTCCGCTTCGGTGACGTCCAGCCGGTCCTGCGTCTCGTCGTACCAGGGCAGGCTGATGATCCAGTCGATGTAGTTGCGGACGACCGTGGCCTCGGCGCTCATCGGGCTCATCATCCGGAGCTTCTTCAGCTCCTTCTTGACCTTGAGCGTGGCCTCCTTGCTCATCCGCTTGTTCTTCAGCTTCTCTTCAATCTCCTGGATCTCGTTCTTGAACTCGTCGCGCTCACCCAGCTCCTTCTGAATGGCCTGCATCTGCTCATTCAGGTAGTACTCCTTCTGGGTCTTCTCCATCTGCTTCTTGACGCGCGTGCGGATCTTCTTCTCCACCTGGAGGATTTCGATCTCGCCCTGCATCAGCTCGTAGAGCTTCTCCAGCCGCTTGGCCGGGGACTCCGTCTCGAGCAGCGCCTGCTTGTCGTTCAGCTTCAGCGACAGGTGCGCGACGATGGTGTCCGCCAGGCGCGCCGGGTCGTCGATGCTGGCGACCTGCATCAGCATCTCCGGCGGGATGCGCTTGTTGAGCTTCACGAAGGCTTCGAAGACGGAGTGGACGGAGCGCACCAGCGCCTCCAGCTCCACGCTCTTCTCCAGCTGCTCTTCGACCTCGTCCACCTCGACCATGAAGAAGGCGTCGTTCGGGTGGAACTTCTTCACCTTGGCGCGGCGCACGCCCTCCACCAGCACCTTCATGGTGCCGTCCGGCAGCGGGAGCAGCTGGATGAGGTGGCCGATGGTGCCAAAGTGGAAGATGTCGTCGGGCGAGGGGTCGTTCGTCTTGGCCTTCTTCTGGGCGGCCAGCAGGATGACAGCCTTGTCATCCGGACCCTTGTGGGCCATCGCGTCCTTCAGCGCCGCGATGGACTTCTCCCGGCCGACGAACAGCGGAACCACCATGTGCGGGAACACGATGATGTCCCGAAGGGGCAAGAGCGGGATGGTCAGTCCCCGCTTCTGGGCTTCCTTCTTGTCGTCACGTCCGAAGAACATGTATCCGCCACCCGCTGGCCTGCCGTACAGGCAGGCCCTTCAAGAGTTGCCCACATGGCGCCCAAGCGCGCATGCAGGGTGAAACACCGCTCTATAACACGCCGGTCGCAGGACCCGTTCCCCGCACAGATTGGGGGTTCCGCACCCTGCCTTCAAGGGAACACCCGAAGGCAGAACGGTGTCCCGGCCCGATTCTAGCGGCTCTCGGCCGCCACCCCGGCATCCGGCCGGGCCACGTCCAGGGCCTGGAAGAGGAAGGCATACATGTCCACGCTGGACTCGATGGCCTTGGCCACCTGGTCCGCCCCGCCGTGGCCGGCGTTCGCCTCGATGCGTAGCAGCGTGGGCGCGGAATTGCCCTTCGCGTTCTGCACCGCCGCCACGAACTTGCGCGCATGCATGGGGTCCACGCGGTCGTCGTGGTCCGAGCTCATCATCAGGAGGGCCGGGTACCGCACGTCCTGCCGCACGTGGTGGTAGGGCGAGTAGGCGTACAGCGTCTTGAACTGCGCCGCGTCCTCCGCCGACCCGTACTCCGGCACCCAGGTCCGCCCGCTGCCGAAGAGGTGGAAGCGCACCATGTCCAGAAGCGGCACGCCGCACACCACCGCGCCGTACAGCTCCGGGTGCTGCGTCATCGCCGCGCCCACCAGCAGGCCGCCGTTGCTGCCGCCGTAGATGGCCAGCTTCTTCGCTTGCGTGTACTGCTCCTTCGCCAGGTACTCGGCCGCGCCCGCGAAGTCGTCGAACACGTTCTGCTTGTTCGCGCCCCGGCCCGCCTCGTGCCACGCGGTGCCGTACTCACCACCGCCGCGCAGGTTGGCCACCGCGTAGATGCCGCCCGCGTCCAGCCACGGGAGGATGCTCGCGCGGAAGGTGGGCTGCATGCTGACGAAGAAGCCGCCGTAGCCGTACAGCAGCGTGGGCGCGGTGCCGTCCTTCTTCAGGCCCTTCTTGTAGACGAGGAACATGGGCACGCGCGTGCCGTCCTTCGACGTGTAGAAGACCTGCTCCGTCGTGTACGCGTCCGGGTCCATGGGCACTTCCACCTTCGCCCACAGGTCCACCTTCCCGCTCTTCACGGACGTCCGGTACACCTGCCGCGGCGTGGTGAAGGAGCTGTAGGAGAAGTAGGCGTCGTCCTGGTCCTCCAGGCCCATGAGGTTGCTGGCGGCGCCCACGCCCGGCAGCTGCACGGTGCGCACCGGCTTGCCCTCCAGCGTGGCGATGCGCAGCTCCGTGGTCGCGTCCTTGAGGTACTCCAGCGCCAGGTGGCCGCCCACCAGCGACACGCTCTCCAGCGCCGCCTTCGGGTCCTCCGCCACGATTTCCTTCCAGTTCGCGCGCTCGGACTTCTTCGGGTCCACGGCGAAGACGCGCTGGCGCGGGGCGCCCTCGTCGGTGACGACGTAGAAGCGGTCCTTCCACGGGATGACGCTGTACTTGGCGCCCTTGCCCTTCACGAGCAGCCGCCAGTCCTTCTCTCCCGGGTGCTTCCAGTAGACGTCGTTCTCGCTCCAGCCGCGCAGGATGGACGCGAAGAGGTACTTGCCGTCGCGCGACAGGTCGCCCTGGAGGAAGGTGGTCGGGTCGCCGGTGCGCTCGTGCACCACCGCGTCCTTCTTCGGGTCCTCGCCCAGCTTGTGGAAGCGGAGCTCGGTGTAGCCGGGGCGCGCGTCCACGGGGATGGAGGGGTCCGTGGGCAGCCACTCGTAGTAGAAGCCCTTGCCGTCCGGGGTCCAGTGCGTGTCGGCGTACTTCGCGCCCTCAATCACATCCACCTTGGACCACTCGCCGGTGTCCACGTCGATGACGTGCAGGGTGGCCTCGTCCGCGGCGTTGGGGCGCACCGGGAAGGCCACGCGCTTGCCGTCCCACGACGGCACCCAGCGGCCCAGGGACACCGGGCCGTCCTTGCTCATGACGTTCGGGTCCAGCAGCACCTTCTCCTGTCCGGACTCGCCGTCCTTCCAGTAGACGATGGCCTTCTCCTTGTCCTTGTGGGTGCGCATGTAGAAGTAGCGCTGCCCGCGGCGGAAGGGCGCCGTCACCGAGTCCACGTAGAAGAGCTCCGTGAAGCGCTTCGCCAGCGCGTCACGGCCCGGCAGCTTCGCCAGCGCATCGCGAGCGAAGCCGTCCTGCGCCTTCATCCACGCCTGCACCTCCGGAGCCTTCTCGTCCTCCAGCCAGCGGTACGGGTCCGCCACCTGCTGGCCGTGCAGCGTGTCCATCACCGCTTCGGAACGGGTCGCCGGGTAGGCCATGCGAGAGGGGCCCTCCTGGGCCGGAGCGCTCGACGTCGGCTGGGACGCGGCGGGGGCTTCTTCGCGCGTGGCTTCCTTCGCGGAGGTGCAGGCTGCGAGCGACAGCAGGGCAGGCATGAGGAGCTTTCTCATGGGGGACAGCAGATACAAGAAGCCCCCGCCCCCGGCCCGGAAAAAAGCGCGCCCCGCCCCCACGCCCGGATGCCCCCCTGGAAAGGACGAAGGGCGCGCCCCGGTCCGTGACCGTGACGCGCCCCGCCATCTCCTTCAGGCCCTCACGGGCGCCGAGGGATGTGCCGCCTCAACTCAGGCGGATTCCTTCTTCGGCTCCGGCGTCTCCTTGTTGTCCTGCGAGTGCAGGACGACGGGCTCGCTCTTCTTGAGGATGACCTCCTCGGAGATGAGCACCTCGCGGGCCGTCTTGCGGGACGGGATTTCGTACATCACGTCCAGCATGGCCGTCTCCAGGATGGAGCGCAGGCCGCGAGCCCCCGCCTTGCGGCGGATGGCCTCCGACGCGATGGCCTTGAGCGCGCCGTCGGTGAACTTCAGCGACACGCCGTCCAGCTCGAAGAGCTTGCGATACTGCTTGGTGAGCGCGTTCTTCGGCTCCGCCAGGATGTTCACGAGCGCCGTCTCGTCCAGCTCCTCCAGCGCGGTGATGATGGGCAGACGGCCGATGAACTCCGGAATCATGCCGAACTTGAGCAGGTCCTCCGGCTCCACGTGCTTGAGCAACTCGCTGAGGTTGCGCTGCTTGCGGGACTGGATCTCCGCGCCGAAGCCCAGGCTGCGCCCGCCGAGGCGCCGCTCAATCACCTGCTCCAGGCCGCCGAACGCGCCGCCGCAGATGAAGAGGATGTTGGTGGTGTCCACCTGCAGGAACTCCTGCTGCGGGTGCTTGCGGCCCCCCTTGGGCGGGACATTGGCCACCGTGCCTTCAATGATCTTCAGGAGCGCCTGCTGCACGCCCTCGCCGCTCACGTCGCGGGTGATGGAGGGGTTCTCCGACTTGCGGGCGATCTTGTCGATTTCGTCGATGTAGACGATGCCCCGCTGCGCACGCTCGATGTCGTGGTCCGCGGCCTGGAGCAGGTTGACGATGATGTTCTCCACGTCCTCACCGACGTAGCCGGCCTCCGTGAGGCACGTGGCGTCCGCGATGGTGAAGGGGACGTTGAGGATGCGCGCCAGGGTCTGCGCGAGCAGCGTCTTGCCGGAGCCCGTGGGGCCGAGCAGCAGGATGTTGCTCTTCTGCAGCTCCACGTCGTCCATGGCGACCTTGGACTCGATGCGCTTGTAGTGGTTGTGCACCGCCACGGAGAGCGTCTTCTTCGCGCGCTCCTGGCCCACCACGTACTCATCCAGCACGGCCTTGATTTCAGAGGGCCGGGGGATGCGCAGCTTGGTGTCCTTGGTCTCCTCGCGGTCGATCTCCTCCGCGATGATGTCGTTGCACAGCCCGATGCACTCGTCGCAGATGTAGACCGTCGGTCCCGCGATGAGCTTCTTCACCTCCTTCTGCGACTTGCCGCAGAAGGAGCAGCAGAGGGTCTGGTTGTCTCGCTTCTCCACGTTCTTACCCGCCATGAAATCCCTCGCTGCGCCTGAAAGGCCCCAACCCGCTTCGCGTCCGGTCCCCTGCCCCTTCCCAATCTAGTCAGCCCCCATCCGGGACGTCCACGCACCTTCCGGGTACTTAACAAGGGGAAAATGCCGGCGATGGGAGAAACGCGAAGGCCGGAGGCGCGGGAGAAGATTCCCAGCACCCCCGGCCGCCGACCGGGTGCTTGACGCCCCGGCCCGCCACGCATGTCGGTGTGTCTACTTCTTCTCTTCCTGCTTCACGCCGCCCGGCACCTTCCGGGGGTCCTGGATGGCGTCGATGATGCCGTACGCCTTCGCCTCCGTGGCGCCCATGAAGTAGTCGCGGTCCGTGTCCTTCTCCACGCGCTCGATTGACTGGCCGGTGTGCTTGACGATGAGCTCGTTGAGCTTGGCCTTCATGCGAAGGATTTCACGGGCCTGGATTTCGATGTCCGTCGCCTGCCCGCGTGCGCCACCCAGCGGCTGGTGGATCATGATGCGGCTGGAGGGCAGCGAGTAGCGCTTGCCCTTCGCGCCGGCGAGCAGCAGCACGGCGCCCATGGAGGCCGCCTGCCCCACGCAGATGGTGGAGACGGGCGCCTTGACGTACTGCATCGTGTCGTAGATGGCCAAACCGGCCGTCACCGAGCCACCGGGCGAGTTGATGTAGAGGTTGATGTCCTTGTCCGGGTCCTCGGACTCCAGGAACAGGAGCTGGGCGACGATGGCGTTGGCCACGTCATCGTCGATCTCCGTTCCCAGCATGACGATGCGGTCCTTCAGGAGCCGGCTGTAGATGTCGTACGAGCGCTCACCCCGGTGGGTCTGCTCGATGACGTAGGGGACGGGCATGAAGGGCATGTCGGATGAACCTCTAGAAGGGTCTCAGGTGCCTTGAAGAAAAAGCCTCAAGAATACTTCGCCCGGCCCTTGAGGAATTCAATCGTCTTTTCCTCGCGAAGTCGCAGAGACAACCCAAGGCGCTCGTCCGGGCCCTTGAAGTACTTCTTCACCTGGGCGACCGGCTGGTTGGCTTCAATGGCCAGGTCCTCGATGCGCTTCTCCACGTCCTCGTCGGACGCCTGGATGTTCTGCTGCTGGGCGATGGCCTCGAACAGGAGCGTGCCCTTCACCTCCAGGGTGGCCTTCTCCCGCATCTCGTCGCGCAGGCGGTTGAAGTCCAGGCCCAGCTGGCGCGGGTCGATGCCCTGGCGCTGCATCTGGCGGAAGGCGCCCTCCATCATGGAGTCGATGGCGCGCTCCACCATGGCGCGGGGCACGTCGAACGGGTTCTTCTCCAGGAGCGCCTTGATGAGCGCGTCGCGCTCGTCCACGGTGGCCTGGTTCTTCCGGGCCTTCTCCATGTCCGAGCGGACCTTGGCGCGCAGCTCGTCCACCGTCTGCGCGATGCCCGTCTGCTTGGCGAAGTCGTCGTTGAGCTCCGGCACCACCGGCTTCTTCAGCTCCTTGACGGTGATGTGGAAGACGGCCGTCTTCCCGCGGACCTCTTCGGCCTGGTAGTCCTGGGCGAAGGTGTACTCGACGTCCTTGGACTCGCCGACCTTCACGCCCGCCAGCTGCGGGATGTTGCCCTGGATGAGGTCGCCGTCCTGCACGCGCACGCCAATGCCGTCCGCCTTGCTGCCCGGGAAGGCGTTGCCGTCCACCTTCGCCTCGAAGTCGATGGTGACCTGATCACCCTGGGCCGCGGTGTCGCGGTCGGTGACGGGCTCGATGCGGCCCAGGTTCTGGCGCATCTGCTCGATCTGCTGGTTCACCGCGTCGTCGGTGACGGCGGTGTCCACCTTGGTGAGGGACAGGCCCTCGAAGTCCTTGGCCTCCACGCGCGGCTTCACCTCCACGCGCGCCTCGAAGTTGAACGGGGCGCCGGGCTTGAGGCCGGAGTTGGTGACCTGCGGGGAGGAGACCGCCTCCACCTTGTGCTCGCGCACGGCGTCCAGGTAGGCGCGCTGCACGACGCGCTGGATGACGTCGTCCTCCACCTGCTCGCGGTACTTCTGCTCGAGGATGCGGCGGGGAACCTTGCCCTGGCGGAAGCCGGGCAGCCGCACCTGGCCGCTGAGCGCGGCGTAGGCGCGGTTGAGCTCCTCAGCAACGCGGGCGTTGTCGACCTCGATGGAGAGCTTCTTCTCGATGGGAGAGAGCTCTTCGACCTGGACCTTCATGCGGGCCTCGCTCGCCGCCTCCACGGGCCTTCGCGTCCCGGGGCGGCAACCGGAAAGTGGGACGTGCGGCTTTAGGGGATAGGCACGAACGGGTCAACGCGAAATGGGCGAGGAGGGACTCGAACCCTCACACCTTGCGGTACCAGATCCTAAGTCTGGCGCGTCTACCAGTTTCGCCACCCGCCCGACGCGTCGTGCGACCGTCCTACCGCGAAACGTCCGTAGGGGACAGGGGCTTTCCAGAGGCGGCGGGACAGGCCAGCGCATGCCGGAAAAGACACAGGGCCCCTTCCGTTTCCAGAAGGGGCCCTGCGAGTGAGAGCGGAGGGAATCGAACCCACAACCTATGGATTAAGAGTCCATTGCTCTGCCAATTGAGCTACGCTCCCGGCTTGGTCCGTCTGCCGCGTTGGCTGCGCGACGTCCGAGGTGGCGCGGTGAATACCGGGCGCCGCCTGTCCTGTCAAAACGTTTTTGCACACCCCTCACATTCTCCGCGCTGGAACCGGATGCCCGGCGTGCGGCCGGCCGTCCCTGGCACCGGGAAGCGATGCGAAGGGTCTGCCCGGCTCGCATGTTGATCCACGCCGCGCTTCGCGCTGCAGGCCTGTAGCAGGTGCCCCTCCGGGCCCCTGCCCCACCGGTCATGCGCCGTGAGCCCGCGGCAACCATGTGGGCGGGCGAGGGTCGTCCGCCTTTTCGAGCGGTGCTGGAGACACAGTGATGGATGCGAATGTGAAGGCGGAGGCAACGACGTCGCCGCAGGGCGCGGCCTGGAACCGGGAGCGGGTGGACCTGGTGAAGCGGACCATCTGCCCTCGGGGAATCAGCGAGGACGAGTTCGCCCTCTTCATCGAGCAGTGCAAGCGCAGCGGGTTGGATCCGCTCCTCAAGGAGGCCTTCTGCGTGGCGCGCCGCCAGAACATCGGCAACCGCGAGCGGCCCAACTGGGTGACGAAGTACGAGTTCCAGCCGTCGGAGGCGGGGATGCTCGCCCGGGCGGAGCGCTTCCCGGACTTCAAGGGCATCCAGGCGAGCGCGGTGTTCGCCGAGGATGAAATCGTCGTGGACCAGGGCAAGGGGGAAGTGGTGCACCGATTCAACCCGGCCAAGCGCAAGGGCGCCCTGGTGGGTGCCTGGTCGCGCGTGGTGCGCGAGGGGAAGCTGCCCGTCGTCGTGTGGCTGGACTTCTCCGGCTACGTCCAGCAGACGCCCCTGTGGGCCAAGATTCCCACGACGATGATCGAGAAGTGCGCGCGCGTGGCGGCGCTGCGCAAGGCGTACCCGGAGGCGTTCGGCGGCCTGTACGTGCGCGAGGAGATGCCGGCCGAGGAGTACGACGCGCACGACGAGCCGGCCCCCGCGTCCGGTGCCTACGAGGTGCTGGGCTCCAAGCCCGGGCCGGTGAAGGCATCCTTCCCCACCCTGGCCCCCGCCCCCGCGGAGTCCCCCAAGGTGGAGACGGCGCGGGCCCCGGAGAAGGAGGAGTCGCGGCTGGACGTGGACCTGCCGCTGGCACCGGCCAAGACGGCGGCGGCGGTGCCCGTGGCGCAGACGCCCGAGCGACCCAAGGCCGCCGCGGTGGTGGTGGCGTTCGGCCCGCACAAGGGCAAGACCACGTCCGAGCTGTCCGACGACGAGCTGAGCGAGACCATCGACCTGGCGCACGAGAAGTTGATGGAGCAGCCCCGGGCCAAGTGGGCCAAGGCCATGCGCGAGAACCTCACCGCGCTGGAGGCGGAGACGGAGCTGCGCTGCCAGGTGCCGTCCGCCAAGGACCGGGCCGCGACGAACCCGGACGCCTGAAGGCCCGAGTGATGGCGAAATGAACAACGCCCGCGTCCCGGAAGAGAGGGGCGCGGGCGTCTCGCTTTCAAACCGGAAGGAGCTGGGAAAGGGAGTGCACCCAGAGGGACTTGAACCCCCAACCCTCGGCTTCGAAGGCCGGTTTCGGGTTTTGGCTCCCTTTGGTTGCGTTCGGCTACGCTCGTATCCCATCGTTTTCCCTCGGTTTTCTCGATACGTCGTTAGGTTCTGTCGGGCTGCGTCAGGCTGCTTTCGGCTCGGTTTGTTGGTGAATTGTTGGTGGCGGATTCCTAAGTCCCCTCATCCGCAACCACGGACGCGAAGGCCCGGTCCACCTGCTCGCGGAGGTGCTTCTCCTTCGTCTTCGCGTAGTGCCTTCGGGTGACACGGTCATCGCTGTGACCGCCCAGGTCCTGGCTCACCTTGAGGTCGCCAGTCCGTTCCACCACGTGCGTGAGGTACGTGGAGCGCAGGTGCTTGAAGAGGAACCGCGCGGGGAGCGCCTTCGCCTGCATCTGCACCTTGCAGGCCGGGCACTCCCGGGCCGCGTTGTCCGGGTGCGTCTCGGTGTGCCCACACCCACCTGCCGCTTGGGCGGCCCCGCCCCAGCGCTCACCCTTGATGATGAGTCCGATGGTGCGCCGGGACACCCCGAAGGCCTTCGCGAGCGCCGTGGGCCCCTCTCCTGCGGCAGCGCGGCGGCGAACGTCCCGGACCTGGGCCGCCTTTAACTTCGCGCGTCCGTGCCGCTCACCGGTGGCCGGCGCGCGCGTTGTGCCGCAGGTGTGCTCGTAGCCATCGACGAGTCCCGCCCGCTTCAGCGCCGTCTGGAAGAGGGCGTTTACGTCCCAGTCCGGACGGTTCATGCCCCCCGCGGGCGACGGAAACACATAGTTGCTCCGGCTCTCGCGGCGGCGACGCTCCAGGTGGGGCAGGAGCGCGAGGGGGATGGGAACGGGCCGACTCTTCCCCCCCTTGGTGGTCTTGCTATCGCCGCTCCGCTTCACGCGGATGATGCGGTCCTCCAGGTCCACGTCAGCCCAGATGAGGGCAATGAGTTCCCCGCGGCGCAGCCCGGTGAGGACGGCCGTGCGAATAAGGTCGGCGACGTCCGTGTCCAGGGCGGCGGCAGCAATGGCCTCCACCTGTGCCAGTTCGAGCGCCTGCGGCTCCGGCTCCAACACCTCCGGCTCCCATGCCCGCGCGACCGGGTTCTCGCCCCGGAAGAGCCGCTTCTCTTCGATGGCCCACGTGAAGAACCGGAAGAGGTGGATGCGCAGGTGCCTCACGGTCTGGGGCGAGAGCGCAGTTCCCCCCTCGCCGCGCATCGACCCGGCCTTCGCCTTCGCGCGCAGCAGCTTGGAGATGTCCTCCGGGGTGACCTGGTGGACCAGGGTCCGCCCCAGCGTGGGGAGGATGTGGTTCCGCCAGCGGCCATCAACGCTGGCGAAGCTGCGCAGCTCACGCAGCGAGTCGCGATGGTCTTCGTAGGCGTCCTCGACCGTCTGCAGGATGGGCGGGACCTCCAGGTTGAGCCGGATGCGCTCCTCCCGCACCTCCAGCTCCGCGAGCCGCTTCTTCGCCTCGGACTTTGTCCCATGCACCCGGTCGTAGCCGCGGTGCTTATTCGCCTTGCGGAACACCAGCTCCCATACCCCGGGACCTCGCGCGTGAATGGAGCCCACGGTTACTGCCCCTTCGCCCGTGTGGCCCAGGCCACGATTTCCGCGGGCACGTAGCGGTTGTCCGCGCCGTGCTTGCGCATCGGCAGCGTGCCGTCGGCGCTCCGCTTGTAGACCCAGTCGTCCGACTTCCCGAGGTAGCGGGCGCAGTCACCCACGGTCCACAGGCCCGTCGGCAACTCCTCCAGTGGCACCGGCTTGCGGCGCTGCCGCTTCTTCGTCAACGCATCCTCGGAGCGGGACACAGAGGCCCGCGCCTCAAGGTGCCCAGCTTCCACCACATCGTTCTCCGTCATCGAATACCCCCGCCGCGCAGCACTGAACTAAGGTCTAGGTTTGAAATGTGGCAACAACCTGAAAGGTTGTCACCCGGGCAGCGCGGTGCCCACGCCGGAGGGCCGGCCAGGACACGCGCGCGAAGAGCAACTTGCGCGCCAGCTCAGGGAGGGTGCGAGAAGGGTGCGAACCGCGCGGTCGCGCTGGGGCCGCAGCTGCGACAGCGCACCGCCCCAATCACGCGAGGGCCGAGCCTCGACGTGGGGAGCGTGAGCGACGGAGGTGCCATGCATGGACGCACCGTCCGAAGTTGGAGACGGCTACGAAGGGAATTCCGAGTCATCGCGCACCCCACGAAGACGGCGGGCACGCGCACGTCGGATAGATCCGTGCGCGTACCGCCGGAGCGCCCGCCCCCAGCACCTGCCTGGGTTGCCCAGCGCTCTAAGTTGTGCCGTTCGAAAACGGCTGTGGGGTTTTCTCGCTGCTATCCGTCAGCGAGTTCCTGCGTTGCTGCTCTTAATCACTATGCGGCTGGGTACTGCCCACCGTCAAGATGCTGCTACTGCGGAAATGGGCGCGCACTGCTGCTCAACGGAACCTTCTTGTCGGGGTTCTCAGGCACCGGGATGTAGCAACCTCCCCGATACTCGGCGGTGTTCTTCGGGCACGGCGGATCCGAATCGACCTTCACCCAACAGGCTCCGTTGAGGTCCCGGGCCGGCGAAGGGCACGGTGGGACGGCTTGACCTGGCAGCGGCTTCTTCGGGACAACGATCCGCTCAATCGCCATCGGCGAAGACGTCGACGAACCAGTCAGGACGTCGGCCCAGACGACATTACTGGGCGTCGCGGGGACGTCCACCACAGGCTCTACATCGATGGGCTGCGGTGCGGGCGGCGGATTAGCCCAGAGCGAAATGCCCGCGACGGCGGCTACCGCAAGCCCACTGGACAATACCCACCGCCCCAGCAGATGCCGGCGAGGCTTCTGGGGTTCCACCATAGGAGCAATCGGTGCGGGCTTCGCGCCATGCGCAGCGCGCTCCGGTGAACTGCTCGCCGGCGCCTGAACGGGCCGCGAAGCCGCTCGTGTAAGTAGATCCTCAAGCACGCCGGCCTGCTCCAGGGCAGCCTCAACCACATCGTCTGCGTCGCGCATCGCCGTCGTCAGCTCCGACCGCATCACGGCCAGGCCTCCAGGGAGCGCGTCTGCCTGCACACCCACGGCGAGGTATTCGGGCTCGATGCGGAGCCGAAGCTGAGCGGAGACTCGTCCCGGCTGCTTCCGTACCAGGACAACCTCCGCCTCATCCGTCCCGCGCAGTCGAGCCCGATAGACCTCGCCGAGGTACGTCAGCCATGGCAGCCGCTTGAGGCGCTGTCCGAATCGGTACGGCCCTATGCCGTCCCGCCGCAGGGACGAACCACGGCACTGGGTATTCATTCTGCCATCGGGCATATCGTGTCTCGCTCGCCCGCCTGGGCGGCATCCTGACGCACGACTTTACGTTTATTTCTGGGCTCGCAGAGCTACTTCTTCTGAGGGCGGGCAGGCTTGTCCTTCGCCGTCGGCTGCGGCGCCATCGCCCTCCGCAGCTCCTCGTGGGCATGTCGGTAGCGCTCGAGTTGCGCGGGGCTCGCGGCGTCCAGCCACTGCTTCGTCTGCTCCTTCAGCATCTCCTCAATCACGTCTTGACGGTCGCGCCCCAGAGCACGCGCGACCGCAGCAAGGTCTTTCCACTGGCTGTCGAGCAGCGTGACCGAGACCTTCTTGGGGGGATCTTCAACGTGGTCTTCCAGGGGCACTTCAGCGACCTCGCGTCGGGGTGTCTTCTTCACGTGGGAACTCCTCACTAAGCAGCGGGTTTGCTGGCGGTCAAGATACACCCAATCAGGTTCCCATCAAGAACCCAATTGGGTTCTTGACTGAGAACCCAATTGGGTTCAGTGTGCATCTCATCAAGGCGGACGGACGTTGCCCCTCGGGGGAATGGTCGCGGAGCGGGAGTTCGGTGGTCGCCACCGGAGACGCCAGCAGGAGCAGCACCGCAGCACGGACACGAATGAGTGGGGGTAGACGATGCGAGCGATGGATGCGGCGAAGGCCCGGGAGGGCCAGTGGTTCCGGAGGAAGGACGACGGGCCGGCGGTGGATGACCGGCAGATCCGCGAGGTGAAGGCGACGCGGCAGCAGGGCAAGCCGCTCGTCACCTTCACGGACACCAAGGGCGAACTGCACCGGCACACAGACGTGCTGGAAGTGCGCCGGTAGCACCCCAGGGCGGGCGCCACGACGGCGCCCGCCCACCCCATCCACCACGAGGACGAAATGGCCAACGACATGGCGACGGGAGAGGTGCGCCCGCAGACGGACGCGGCGGCGCTGCTGAAGGAGGCGGAGGAGTTGGAGGCGCGCGCGGCGCGCAAGGAGAAGCAGGCCTCCGCGGACTGGTGCTCCGCGGAGGGCGCCGTCTTCCTCGAGCGCGACGCGGCCGACTTCCGCGAGCGCGCCACCGCGAAGCGCGCCAAGGCGCAGCAGCTGTGCAACCCGGGGCACGCGGTGCCCCAGAAGGAGGAGTGCCATGCCTGAGAAGAAGACGAAGACGCCGCGCGAGGTGCTGCGCGCCTACTTCGACGAGCAGGAGGTTGAGCGGGAGGTGTTGCGGGCGTGGAAGGAGCTGGACACCACCATCGAGGGCGTGACGCTCCGCATGGCGGACGACCTGGCCCGGCTGAAGGGCGGCGCGAAGTGAAGCCCCTGCACCAACTGGCCGAGGCGCTCGTCGTCCTCGCCCGCGAGGGGTGGACGAGCGACACCTGTGACGTGGCGGACCTCCAGCGGCAGGTGCGCGAGATGGAAGCGCTGCAGGCTCAGGTGCAGGAGAAGCTGCGCGCGGCTCAGGACGCCATGGACGCGTGCACGCCGGACGGCACCCTGCCCGTCTTCGAGCGGTGGCTCCGCCTCCAGCGGCGGCAGGTGGACGCGGGCCTGTCGCTCGGCCGCATCGCGGAGGCGGAGGCGCTGCTCCGCGCGGAAGTGGAGCGGCAGCTGTGGCTCGCGCTGCACCGGCGCGCGGGCGCGGAAGTGCTCCGGGCCGCCGCGTAGGCGCGTCAGACTCAAGAGGTAAGAAGCTGGCATTCAACCTGAGAGGTTGCATTGCCGGAAGCACGCCGCGCCCCTTGCCCCGCCTACGCAGAGCACCCGGACAGATGCTGGGTGCTGTGCGAGCGGGAGTACGGACACGAGGGACGGCACCGCTGTCAGGACATGGAGTGGGACTGCCTCACGCCCGAGGGCGAAGTGGAGGCTGAGTTGAGGGAACTGCTGCGCCAGGCCGAGCAGGCCGTGGGCGAGCGCTACGAGTAGGAGCGGAGCAAGGGGCGCATGTCACGACATTCACGCAAGCCCTCCCCGGAAACCCTCCGGCACCGGGCCAACCGCGCCGAGTACTTCCACAAGTTGGACGTACTGCACGGGCGCGCACCGCCGACGCCTCCGGCACCACCACCCGTGCCCGCGGCGCCCACCGGCTCGGCGCCGGGACGCATCGAGTTCTCCCCGCCTCCGCCCGCGAAGAACGCGCCCAACGGCAACTGCTACTGCGGCGCCCCGCTCATCCACGGCAAGGACGGCCTCATCTGCGGATGGGGCCTGCACGACGGCTGACAGCAGCAGCGCAGTCCCTGAGTTTTTCAACCCCGGTCGAAAGAGGAGACCGAAGCATGTCACCCCAACGCAATGGCAGCCCACCGCCCAGGACTCCTGGCGGGCCCCAGTCGAAGCCGCCCTCTCCTTCGCGCATGACGCTGGACGCGCTCGTGCGCGGCAAGCGCGCGGCGCCTCTACGCGTCGTGCTGTACGGCGTCGAGGGCATCGGGAAGTCCACCTTCGGCGCTAACGCGCCGGCCCCCATCTTCCTCGGCGCTGAGGACGGTACGGACCACCTGGACGTCACGCGCTTCCCGTCACCGGAGAGTTGGCAGGAGGTACTGGACGCCGTCCGTGTCCTCACCGTCGAGCAGCACGACTACCGGACGCTCGTCGTGGACACCCTCGACTGGGCGGAGCCCCTTCTCTGGGCTCACATCTGCAAGCGCGACGAGCAGGCGAACATCGAGTCCTACGGGTACGGCAAAGGCTACAGCGCGGCGCTCGACGAGTGGCGCGTCTTCCTCGCCGCGCTCGACAGGCTGCGGCGTCAGAAGGGCATGCATATCGTCCTGCTGGCGCACTGCTGGATTAAGCCCTTCAAGAACCCGGAGGGGGAGGACTTCGACCGGTACGAGTTGAAGCTGAACGCGAAGGCCAGCGGACTGGTGAAGGAGTGGGCGGAGCACGTCCTCTTCGCGAACCACGAGACGTACACCACGAAGGAAGCGCGCACGAAGCGCGTGCGCGGTGTCTCGACGGGCGCGCGCCTCATCTACACGACGCGCACCGCCGCCTATGACGCGAAGAACCGCGGCGACCTGCCCGAGTCCCTGCCCCTCTCGTGGGCGGACTTCACTGCCGCCCTGGAGGCCCACCAGCCGGCGGATCCGAAGGCGCTGGAGGCGGCCATCCGGGAGAAGGCGGAGCAGCTCTCCGAGGCGCACAAGCGCAGCGCCCTGGCTGCCATCGAGAGGGCCGGTGGAGACGCGGTGAAGCTGGCGAAGCTCAACGACTGGACGAACGCCCGGCTGGGCGAGGTGGCCTGACATGCAACTGGAGAACGGACGGTACAAGGCGCGCGCCGCGCAGGGCGCTCTCGGCTTCACGTCGAGCGGAAAGGAGCAGGTGGCCATCGAGTTCACCCTGCTGGGCAACGACGGCTCGGAGCCCTACGCCGGGCAGAGCATCACGTGGTTCGGCTTCTTCACCGACGCGACGCTCGAGCACACCATCAAGGCGCTCCGCGCCTGTGGCTGGCAGGGCGACGACGTCTCGGACCTCACGGGCATCGAGTCCAACGACGTGTCCCTCGTCATCGAGAATGAGCAGTACGAGGGGAAGTGGAGTCCGAAGGTGCGCTGGGTGAATTCCCTCGGTAGCGGCCTCGCCCTCAAGCAGCAGATGGAGCCCTCTCAGGCGCGCAGCTTTGCGGCGCAAATGCGGGGACGCATCCTCGCGATGGAGCAGGGCACCGCGCCACGTCGCGCGCCCTCCTCGGCTCATGTCCGCGGCGCTCCACAACAGTCACGCGGAGGCGGGCGTCCCCCTTCGTATGGCGGCCCGCCCGAGCCTCCGCCGCTCACGGACGACGACATTCCCTTCTGAGTCTGCGCAGCACCGCGCGTTCCGTCAGCCGCATCACGCGGCCCGGGCCGGTCTCTCAACGCGCGGGGTTGCAACCCGGTGGCATTGGGCCACCGGGCCTTGTCGGTGGAGTGGCCAGCGCCGCACCTGGCTGGACGGAGCGCTCCACCTCACCCCGCGCGGCATAGGGCCGCGCGGGGCCTCTCACGGCGCTGATGTTGAGCGCTGCCCGGCGGGGGCGGTCCCCACTCCCGCCCCCGCCGGGACCTTCTCTCGCAGCAGGAGGCACTCTCATGAAGGTCTACGTCGCATCGAGCTGGCGGAACGAGCAGCGGCAGCAGGAGGTCGTGCAGGCACTGCGTGCCGCCGGCCACGACGTCTACGACTTCCGCGCGCCCGCGCCGGGCAACGACGGCTTCTCATGGAGCAGCGTGGATCCAAACTGGCGGTCGTGGACGCCGGAGCAGTTCCGCGAAGCGCTGCGGCACCCGGTGGCGGAGAAGGGCTTCGCGCTGGACATGGGGGCGCTGGAATCCTGCGACGCGTGCGTCCTCGTCTCGCCGTGCGGGCGAAGCGCGCATCTGGAGCTGGGCTGGGCCGCGGGGGCCGGGAAGCGCACGGTGGCACTCCTCGGCGGAGATGAGCCGGAGCTCATGCTCTCCATGGTGGACCGGCTCTGCCTGACGGTGTCCGAAGTGCTCGACGCGCTCGCAGAGTCGCCGGTCGCACTGGCGCAGGGCTGAGCAGCACCGCGCCACGCAGCACCCGCAGCACCTGCCGATGACGGGGCGTGGGCCCCCGCTGGACGTCTCAGCGCTCCCGGTTCGAGTCCGGCACCGGCACTCCGTCCAGCCGTAACCCCAACCCCCATGGAGTCTGTATGTCTTTAAGGCGTCTTCTCGCCGCGGCACTGGTGTGCCTCACGGCACCCCCGGCGCTCGCCGGCAGCGACACACCGCCGGAGTCCGCCAGCGGCATCCCGCGCGGCTACGCGGACCACGTCATCCACAACGCCAACATCTACACCGGCCAGGACGGGGACGCGTTGGGCCGCTGGGCCACCGCCATCGCCTGGCGCGGCGAGGACATCCTCTGGGTGGGCCGTGGGAGCACCTGGCAGTCCTACGTTGGGCCGCGCACCGTCGTGGAGGACGGCCACGGTGCCACGTACACGGCCGGCATCGTGGACGCGCACGAGCACAAGGTGCCGCCCTTCGACTCGTTCCCGGATGCAGCGCACGGCCGTCCCTTCGGCGACCTTTGCCCCGTCCTCGCCTTCGCGCCGGACGGCACCCCCTATCCCAACTTCGACCCGACGTTCGACGAGGTGGTGTCCGCGCTCCAGGGCTGCAACGGCGAGGCCTCACGGCGCCGTAGCGTCATCCTCTTCGGCGCGAGGTTCTACGCCACGAGCAAGGGACACAACCTTCTCCAGGAGTTGTCCGCCGCGTCGCCGAACAAGGTGGCGGTGGGCTTCGACGCCACCGAGGGCCACGGCTTGTGGGGCAACCGGCTGGCGTTCGCCGCGGCCGGCATCCTCAACCCGTCGACGGACCCCAACGGCATCGGCGTGGTGGACCCGTGGAGCGGCTTCTACGGCCGCGTCTACAACCCGTACACGGGCTTGATGGAGCTCGACGGCTGGGCGCAGGAGCTGGCCCAGGTGCCCTTCTTCGCGGCGCTCGTCAGCGACCTCTCCGACGCGCAGCTCGCGGCGGTGTACCAGGCCGGCCTGGACGTGGCGCTCTCCCAGGGCGTCACCTCGGTGACGGACATCTTCTTCGCGGGTGGGCCGCAGAAGGCCGCTGCGGTGCGCGCCCTCGTCAACCACCCGGTGGACCTGACGGTGGCGTGCCTCCCGCTGGCGCCGGGCGACGTCTGCCCGAACAGCCTGCGCAGCCGAAGCGGCGTGCTCCTCCAGAAGTACTTCGCATCGGGCGCCATCAAGTCCTGCCGTGGCTGGAGCAAGCAGCCGTACATCACGCCTGACCTCCAGTGCCCGTCCGTGTCCACGCCCACGTGGTACGGCGGCCCCAACCTGAGCAACTTCGACCTGGAATGGGCCATCTTGTCGGCTGGCTACGACACCCAGGAGTACACCACCTGCACGATGATCCACACCTTCGGCGCCGCGTCGGTGGAACAGGTGGTGACGGCGGCCGAGAAGGTGGAGCGCCTGTATGGGACGGGGCAGCGACTGCCGCGTCGCTGCGTCACCCTCGAACACGCGGACATGGCCAACAGCTCGCTGCGCTTCCGTGTCGCGCTGCTCGGGTACGCCATCATCCAGAACCCGCCGCACCTGGCGCTGCGTGGCGACATCAACTCGCACTACCAGCCCTCGGAGGCTGCGGACGCGCTGCGCTTCGACAGCCTTCGGAAGGAGAGTCTGCGGTTCGCGTTCGGCGGTGACGAGTTCGGGCCCAACAGCACCCCGCCCAACGTGCAAATCGCCGCGCTGATGGACTCCGTCCCTGCCTATGAGCGGATGACGGCGGAGGACGCCTTCGTCCGGTACACCCGCGAGTCAGCCATCGCCCGGCATGAAAAGGCGGGCCTGCTCGGCCTGGGCTACCCGGCCACGCTCGTGCGGTGGGACCGAAACCTCCTCAGCGGCCAGGCCGAGGACATGCGCGCCGCCAAGCCGGAGCAGGTCATTGTCCGCGGCAAGGTGGCCTTCAGCGCGCCGTAGCGCCACTCCGCAGTGCCTGACGTCGCGGGCCGCGCAGTGACTGCGGCCCGCCGTCTCTCCGCGCGCCGGTGAGTCCTCACGGCGTGCCCCGCGGTGACGAGGAGCGCCGTCTCCCGGACGCGCTCGCCATTCCTTTGCGCACGAGTCCCGGTCCGCCCGCCGGAGCGCATCCCGGCCCATGCAGCACCGCAGTCCAACCCCCAACGAAAGAAACCCATGAAGAAGCTGTGCGTGATGTCCGCCGTGCTCACCGTCTCGCTGATGTCATCCCCCGCCCTGGCCGCGTGGAGCCCCAGCACTCCTCCCGACGGCTGGGTGGGCAAGGCGGGCGACTGGGCGAAGCTGTTGAAGCAGGCGGAAGGCCAAGGCTCCGAGGCCGCGAAGCTCGCCAAGGGCGCCAACGCCAAATGCCTGACGGCCATTTTTGTGAAGGCGATGTTGGCCACTGAAATCGGCGTGTCGAGTGACACGACGGAGCACGACCTCAAGCGAAACATCGACCCGAAGGCGGCGGGCAAGGTGCGTGCCCGGGCGCAGTCCGAGATGGACGACTCGTGCAACGGCGGGCCGCCGGGCAGCACGGGGGCCACCGTCGAAGCGATGTTCCGTTACGTGGCTCCTGAAGACTCCGGTCTGGACGTCGTGGACCTCCGCAACAGCACGGCCCGCCTCTACAACAGCGCCAAGGTGACGGCCACGCGGGACACGCCCTGGGTGGAGTACCTCATCAAGGCGGGCTTCCTGGTGCGCGCGGGCGCGGCGCGGGTCGCCACGGCGGCCGGGATGCTCGTCCCCATCGTGGATCCCGAGATGTTCAACCGGAAGGGTGACCCTCGGGACGGCATCTAACCGTCCATCCGCAGGGGCGCGGTGCTGCTGCGCCCCTGCGGTCTTCCTCCGGGCGGTGCAGTACGGGCCGCCCAGCGCTCCCGCGCGCCGTCACGACGGCGGCGCGCTCAACCACAACAACGAGACGAACGTGACGACGACGAAGAGCAGCGGTGGCTTGCTGGAGCTGGCAGACAGGCTGGAGGACGCCGCGCAGATGCTGCGTGACACCGTGGCGAAGCTGGGCGGCGTGGTGACGCCCGCGCCCGCGATGAAGGCGCCCCCAACGAGCGCGGCCAAGGCGGCGAAGCCTGGCAAGTCGAAGGCGGCCCAGACCGACGGCACCCGAGAGTGCGCCATCAAGGGCTGCGGCAAGCCCAGCCGGACGAAGGGCTACTGCGCGGCGCACTACCAGAAGCTGCGCAACCTGGAGAAGACGAACCGCCGCCCGGCCGCGTGGGCGGACAACGCCAACCCCAACAGCGTGGAGGACGTCCAGCTGCCGCGCGGCCGCGCGGCCTCGAAGGCGCTGGCTGAGGCGAGCGCCCAATGAAGTCAGCGGACGTCAGCGGCATGCCGAAGGAGCTGGAGGAGGTCCGTCGCATCGCCCTGGGCGAAGTGCCCGCCGATGAGGCACAGGTCCGGACTGCGTTGGCGCAGGCATGGGTCGCACCGCTGACGTCCGCCCTGCCGTCGGCTGGGGCAGCTTCGGGCGCATTGAGGTTCACGACCGAGGATGCGGAACGGTGGTTCCGGGCGGTGGTCGCGCGGACAGAGGGCTCCACCGAAACGATGATGGCACGGATGCTTCGCGACGCAGCGCTGCAGGGCGCGAAGGTGCCCGCGCTCGTGGCGGACAATGCAGCGCTGGTGGACGCTCTGACGGAGTTGGCGAACCTGATGGACGGCGTGCGCGACGGCTCGTACACGCCCGACTCTTTCACCCTTCAAATCACCCGTCGTGTTCTGGCACAGGAACATCCCGGCGCGACCATACTTGAAGCGCACCAGCGCGAGCTGTCCGCCCTCCAGGCCCGGGTGGCGGAGTTGGAGCGCGAGCGGGATGAGCACGCGGGCCAACACGAGCGGCAACTGGAGGGAGCGCGACAGGCTGTGGCGGCCGTCCGCGAGCTACAAGCGCGCGCCGAGTCTGAGCGCGACGGCCTCCGCGCACAGGTGGAGGCGCTGAAGGCGAAGTGCGACGAGGCGGCCCGTGCGCTGTTCGTCGGAGGCCCCGCAGACGTGGAGAAGGCCCACAACGCCGTGGAGGACGCCCTCTCCGCCCCACTCGCCGAGACGATGCCCGCCCCATCCTCTCCGGCCGCACCGGATGGCTCGCCCGCGCTCATCCCGAAGGAAGGCGCATCCGCGCAGCCGTATCGGATGCTGTCCGCGCTCGACATGCGCCCCACGGTGCCGCCACTGCTGCCCCTCAGCGAGCGCATCCAGCACTGCTTGGCCAAGGTCGGCCACGAGCCGACGCCCCTGACGACGGCTGCGGCGGATTCGCTGCACCCGTCCAGGCGCTGCACCTGCGCGAGAGAGGGCACGTGCACCTGGTGCCGGGCCCGCTGCGACGCGTGCGGCAGCCCGCACGTCCCCGAGGCCGTGCGCCACGCGATCGCCCAGGTGTGGAGCGCCCTTCACGTCACCACCGCGCACCAGGGCGTGGCTGTCGCCGTCCTCCGGGCCGTGTACCCGGAGCTGCCAGTGCCGAACGCGCGCGCTGGAGCCGACAGCCTCCTGGCCTGGAATGCACTCGCCGAGGCCGTCACCGAGGCTGCGCGCCTCGGGGCAGAGGACATGCGCGAGCGAGCGGCCAGTCTCCAGGAGACGGCACCCACTCCGGCGTCCTTCTTCGATGACTGGCCAGGGACGAAGTCCGAACTGGTGGCTCACTTCGCGCGGGCGCTGGCCGTGCGAATTCGCGACCTCCCGCTGCCCGTGGCAGAGGTGCCCCGTGGCTGAGCCGCTCGTCTACCAGTACCGCCTACGCACCGAGAAGGGCGCGTGGCTCGCGGACGTCATCCTCCGGAGCGACGGCTTCTTCGCCACGGTGTCCGACTGGGGCAGTTACGCGTTCCGCTGGACGGCCGCTGGCGGGGAGTTCCGTGCCTTCGTCGCGCAACTGGAACGCCAGGACGACTATGTGTGCAGCAAGCTGGAAAGCCGCGACTGGTGGGATGGCTCGCGGACGCTGAAGCGCATCCGTGAGCACGTCCTGACCAGCCGGCGCGACGGCACCTACTCGAAGGAGAAAGCGGCCGAGGCGTGGGAGTCTCTGTCTGACGCCCTCGGCGCTTGGAGTCGGCGCGACGCAAGGGACTACGACGAGATCGCCATCGACCAGTTCTCCGTCTGGTGCACCAACACCTCGGTGAGCGCCCCCTACGAGTTCGCAGCCTACGACTACCCGCCGGACGTGCGCGGCTTCTGCGAGAACGTGATGCCCGCCCTCGCCACCGCCATCCGCGCGCAGCTTCAGGCTGAGACGGCAGCGGCCACCAGCCCGTAGCCGTCCCCTCCACCTCCCCCCCCTTCACCACCTGCCGGCCCGGGCGCCGGACGGCAGGGCTCTACCAGTGCGCCCGCTCCCCGAGGCTCCCCATGTCGAAGCACACCGCCGTCCTGTTGTCCCTCGTCCTCTCCACCACCTCCCTCGCCCAGGAGGAAGCATCCGCCGACGGTGCCGCCTTCCCGGCGTGGAGCTCCCTCATCGCCACCGCCACCGCGCAGGGCGTCCTCAACCCGGCCGCGCCCGGGGGCAACCCGCGCCCCCTCGCCCTGGGCGTCGGGTACGGACGCTGGAGCGAGCGCGGCGCCCTCCACGTCCTCGCGCACCTGGCACCCAGCGTCGCGGCGGACGGACGGGACGCGGCCGGCGGGCTGCTGCTGCGTCCCGGTGGACGCCTGGGCGTGAGCGCGGCCGCGCGCCTCCACCGGCTGGGCGAGCGCGGCGCGCTGCCGCTGACGGTGGGCGGCTACCTCGCGGCGGGCGCGTCCCTCGACTCGGCGTCCGGCGCCTCCTGGACGTCGCTGCGCGCGGACGCGGGCGTGGCCGCGCACTGGTGGCAGGTGCACACGCCCACGCAGTTGGTGCTGGGGACGCTGGAGGCAGGGCCCGTGCTGCGCCGCCGCACCGGGGACGCCAGCGGCACCTGGCTGGGCCTGTCCGTGGGGGCGTCCGTCACGGTGCAGCGGGTGACGGCGGGGCTGACGCTGACGCACGTGCCCGCCGGCGGCACGCCGGTGCCGGGCCTGACGGGCACCCACGTCACCGCGGGCGTCGCGCTGCAGGCGGACCTGCTGCTGCTGTAGTCGCTACACAACGAGTCGCAATGGACGCTCCCACCTCGACTACAATCTAAGCGCACTTAACCTTCGAGGCATTCAGTGTCGCTGAACCCCTTCAGCCCGCAGGGACTAAACCATTTGCTTGCCCAGCAGCCCGCACCACATCGGCCGCACTGGCCAGAAACAGTCGTAGCAATCAGCACCGTAATCGGCGCAATCGTCTCGATCTTTGGCTTATACAACTCCTCTCCAGCAGCAAGCATAACAGCAGCTACAATAACATTCGCTGTCATGCTTTCGTTTTCCTTCCTTTTTATTCGGAAAACCTACAGGCAACGAAAAGCGGTCCGAGTCGCCGAGCATGCTGAACGAGCCCGGCTCTCAACCTTCGCGGGGATCACCAGCAAAGCATTAGCCTTGACAACCGAGCAGCTATCGCCTGCCCGTGGAGAGTCAAGCACAGCAGCCTATGGCCTTGACCAATTACCAAACTACCTCAACAGCAAGACAACAACCGAGATCAATCTCCGCCGGGAGATCGTGCGAGCACACTGCATGGTCTTTAAAAACCTTCCCCCGAGCGCAACATCGGAGCAATGCATCCCAATAGCTCGAATCGTCGACGACTCACTACACCGACTCGTTGAGGAACTGCCACGCTACCTGTCTGAATGCGAAAAGGAGGCCATGCGTATAGACGGCTGGGAGAAGACGCATATACTCAACCAAGCAGCAATCATCAGGGACCGGGTAAACGAAATCATAGCCGAATACAACGCTCTTGCAAGGCAATCCAAGGAGCTGGACTACCACTACCTGAAACATATCGACACATCAAAAAACCTTCGCCAATCATTGTGACTTCTCGCTCCGGCGCATTACCCGATCATCACCCCACTCCGAATTGCATCAGATGCCAATCCGAACACATGCCTTTGTCTGGCCCTTTCCCGCGTGGACGCGGCTTTGGCGGACCTAGCGCGCCCGGCCGGGCATGAAGTCCCTAGCGCGCCTCCGGCGGACTCGCCCGTGCCGTAGCGCGGCCATCACGCATCCTGGTACGGCGGGTGCGTCTCGCCGTGGGCCTCGCACGCCCAGGCCCGGCGGCAATCGCACGCAACCTCCTCCGCGCGTCCGCAACACGGTGCGCTCGCGCGGACGCGAGTACGCGGGCGCGGATGGTGACGTGCAGCCAGCGGCGGTCGGTTCGGTCGCATGAAGTCTCCCGCGTGGGCGGCACGTCTCCTGCTCTCCGCCCCCGGCATGACGATAGCGGAGCGGGAGGCGCTGGCGCAGCGCCTAGGGCAGGCGGAGAGGGAGTTGCAGCAAGCGCAGCACGGAATGGACGGGAGTCTCCAGGCCCGGATGCGGCTGGCGGAGGCGCGCGAGGAACACCGGGCAGCGGAGGCTCATGCCTTCAAGGTGCTCGCAAGCCAGGAGGCCCGTGCGGCCGCGTGACGGAGCAGCCATCGCGGTCCCTGAGTCGGCCTCCGTGGGGATGGGACAGGCGGGCTGGTGTGGACTCCAGGAGGGTCGGATACTGGGCTCCTCACCCACAGGGGCATGATGAGTGTGTTTGAGCCTGGATGCTGTACGAGGTGCAAAGCCGGTTTCGGGCGCTATGCCAAGCTCAGTGACGACCTCACGGAGAGCACGATGAATCGTCTCGCGGCGCCCGTGCGGAATCCCGCCACTGGCGAGACGAAGCAGGAGTCCCTCTTCGTCTGCGGCAAATGCTTCAGCGAACTCAGCTCACCAGAGGAGCGTGTGAAGTTCGTGCAGGACACATACATGAAGGACTACGCCGAGCGAGGATGACACAGCAACGCGGCCCGCTCCTCGCTTGAGAGCGGGCCTTAGTCGCGGCTACTTCTTCCATACGCCGTAGGTAGCAACCGCAAGCGAGAAGAGCGAAACGAAGAAGGCTACCCATGCAAGCAACCGAGTGCGCCGCCGGTCGAACACGGATTCCAGGGTAGCGTGCTCCTCAAGGTATGACTTCACCATTACGGCAATGGCTTGGCTTTCGCGTCGACGCCTCTCGAACTCCGCAAAATTCGCTTCGTACATCTCCGGCTTAAGTTCGATGCGCTTCAACTGCTCAAGGAGCTTCGGAACTTCCCCCTCTATCAGGCGAATGCGTTCCTTCAGCTCCCTGTCGCCTCTGCGCCCTAACATGGCTGTCTCCTCGGTCTACCCCACATGCTTCCACACGAGGCGCTGGACGATGCGGCTCAGGGCTGCGCGTCGCTCACTGGTTCGGGGTCGACCTCTTCAATCTTTGGGTCGCGACGGCGGACGGACCGAGTCGACGCGGCTGGGACGCGCGGTGGGTTTGCCCTCAAGAAGTCGTTGCAAAAGCTATCAAGCATGCGGGAGACGACGGTGCGAAGCGCGGTCATCAAAACCGCTCGACCAGCGAACCCGATTACAGAGGTTGCTCGCCACGTGCCAGCTATCGAGTACGTCACCCCGTTAGTAAGAGTTGCCCGCTGGCCGAGCGAGAGGTCGGCAGAATATACGTACTGGCCATTTGACATCTCCAGAGAGGCAACCCGAAGGTAGAGAAACGGCGCGGCACGACTGACCGCCGCTTGGTCTCTCGTGAGGATGGTGATGCCGGAGCGGCGCAACGCAAGCTCCACCATCGTTTCGATGGCCTGCGCGTCGATGGCCTCGGGGTCCGGAATGTCCTCGATAACGATTTGAACGCCTGGCAGTCCACGAAGTGCCGCGACGCTCGTTTCGTCGCCTCCGGCAGCAGCAGGCCGCGGGAGCAATAGAAGCCCGATTACCAGCAAGACCCAGACGCGCATTCGACACTCCGTACGGGACAGCACATATCCGGCCATGCCGAGCCCGTGCCCCCAGCCTCCCGCGCCCCGCGCCGCCCCGTCAACGGGACCAGGCGGGCTGTACGACAAGTACAAGGCCCCGCACGTTCACCACGGGCTATTGGACGGCTGGGGCGGCGGCGGGGCGCGGGAGGTTGCGGGGCCTGCGCCGCATCCGTGACGTCCTCCGTCCCGTCGGCCACCTCTGCCTCCACATTGCTGGCGGGCGCCGTCGGGCAGGCCTCCATTTCCAGGGCGATAAAGGCAGGGGAAGAGGACGTGCGGCCACGCAGTTCCAGGTCGTCCGCGGTCGCCAGGCCCGTCCGGGCGCCCGTGTGCACCCGGACGAGGCTGGGCGCCCCTGTCTTCTCGTGGCGGGCCTTGTTGAGCCGACCGATCCACTGCCCGAAGGCGCCCTCCGAAACGGTACCCCGACGCCGCGCGCAGGCAGCGATCCGTGTTCGCGGCATGCCTCCTGCTCTTGGTCGGCGCTCTCGCGCCGAATGCCTTCGCTCCGGCGTGCCACCCAGGACTTTCCTTGAGCCCGCGCCGCCCCTCCTCCCTGCCCCGCCTTGCCCTTCTTCTTCTCGTTGCCGTGACAGCCCTACGATGCGGCCCGTCCGAGGACCTGGACGAGGGTCCGCCCACGCGGCCTCCTGTCTCGCAGGACGGAGGTTCCACGGACGGCGGTGTGAGCCAAGTGGACAGCGGCACGCCCATCCAGGACGGGGGCTCCACGTCCCGTGATGGTGGTAGCGGCCCCATCTGCACACCTTCCTGCTCCAGCAGGTCCTGCGGGCCGGATGGGTGTGGCGGCAGCTGCGGGACGTGCCGGAGCGGCACCACATGCGGCGCTGCCGGGGCGTGCGTTTGCATCCCCCAGTGCAACGGCAAGACGTGCGGGCCGGATGGCTGCGGCGGCGTATGCGGCACCTGCCCCAGCAACGCGACCTGCAGCGCTGCGGGCAACTCCTGCGCGTGCGCGCCGGGCTACGTGCCCAACCAGGCGCACGACGGCTGCGTCCGCGTCGGCGGTGCCTGCGAAGGCGTCAGCCAGTACGGCTACTGCTCCGGCGACACCTGGGTGCGGTGCGATGCACAGGAAGGCATCGTCACCATGGAGTGCGGCCCGGGCCGGTGCAAACGGCTCGACTCCGCCGGCAACGGGGCCTGCACGTGCGGCAGCATCGACTCCAACGGAGTCTGCGCCACGGCCTCTGGCGCCAGCGCTGCGACGCCCCGTGTTCACTTCACCTGTGCCACGAGCGCCGGGGTCCTCATCGCCAACAACTGCACCGCGGCGACAGGCTCTTCCGCGGGCTTCTGCTCAACCTTCGTCACATCGTTCGGCAACCAGACGACGTGCTTCTGCGGCACGTGCTCCGTGCCCGGGCGCAACAACCAGTGCGGCTCGCTGTGCAGCAACCCCGCGCAGTGCCAGTACTCGGCGTCCGGCAACTTCCACACCTGCGGCTTCTGACGCCCGCCCGTTCGTGGACGGCCGTCCCTGCCGCGAGATGGGACCGTGGGCGGCCTCAGAGGGAAGACGGAGGGCACAGGCGCTGCACTGCTCCTGGGGGACACGCAGCACGGAGCCAGCATGGACCCCATCTCACGCAGCCGCACCACCTTCCTCCCCACCACCTACCGCGAGCCCGCAGAGCAGCCCCAGAGATCCGCCCCGAAGCCCCAGGTGCTGGAGAGGGTCGTCAACACCATCGACGCCTTCACCCCGCACACGCCCACCCAGAAGGCTCTCATCGAGCAGGCCCGGCGCGCGACGACGCCTACAGCCATCACCATCCGTTCGCCGACCGAGGGGTTAACGAAGGCGGCGGGGAGCGAGCCGCGCGTCTCCGCACAGGGTTTCTTCAGCTCCGTCGGTGGCGCGCTGAAGGACTTCGGCGGGCGCGTGGTGGACGGCATCGCGGGCATCGGCAGGGGCATCTACGACAGCGTCAAAGGCACCTTGAAGAACACCTGGGAGATGGCGGAGACGTTCGGCAAGGGCATCGCCAACATCTTCACCGGCCGCTTCAGCGAGGGCTTCGCGCAGCTCGGCTTGAGCATCCTCAAGGCCATCCAGACGCCGACGGACGGCTTCCTGCGCCTGGGCGGGAGCATCCTCAGCGCCATCCAGACGATGCTCTTCGTCGAGCCCACCAGCCGCAAGCTGACGGGCGACGAACTGGCGGCACTGCACGAGGTGTACGGGGACTCCATCGACTACACGCGCATCGAGATCAAGGAGGGCAACGCGGGCCTCCTCACCGTGGGCGGACGCCCCTTCACCCACGGCGACACCATCTACATCCCGAAGGACTGGCTGCCGCTCACGAAGGACACGCTGGTGCATGAGGCCGCCCACGTGTGGCAGCACCAGCAAGGTGGCAACGACTACATGAGCGAGGCGCTCGTCGCGCAGCTCTTCGGCGACGGCTACAACTTCGAGAAGGCGTTGCGCCAAGGCAAGTCGTGGGAGCAAATGAATCCGGAGCAGCAGGCCGCACTGATTGAGCAGGCGTACCAGGACGGCTGCTTCGACAACCCGCCCGCGCCTTTCATCGTCGACGGACGCGACTACACTGCGCAGTTCGAGGCCGCGAAGAAGTCCATGCGCGCCGGCCAGGGAGCTCCGTGACCATGCGCATCCACCGCGCCTTCCTCCTTCCGCTGCTACTGGCCCAGTTGTCGCTCGTCACCGCGTGCAAGCCCTGGCTGCACGTGACGCTCGCCACCTCCACCGAGCGCCTCCCCGCCCCCGCCTTCCTCATTGAGGAGCCGGCCCAGGATGGACGCCCGCCGCGGTACGACGTCGTCCACGTGCTGGCGGAAGACGGGACAGAGGTCTGGTTCTCGCGCGCCCAGTCCTTCGGTGGGGAGCGGGAGCGCGTCATCGTCTACGGCGAGGAGCCCGAGGGCTTCGAGGCGGTAAAGCCCGCCCAGGCGCTGGAGCCGGGGAGGCTCTACCGCATCCAGGTGTCCGGCGAGGCGGCGGGCACGCTGCGCTTCATCGTCGGGCAGGACGGCAGCGTGCAACCCGAGAAGGAGTAGCTCCCAGGTTGGCCCGTGCGTCCTACCCAACAGGACGCACGCATTCGCGCCGACTTAACTCTCAGCTTTGACCGTGCTGTCATGGATTGACATGACGGCCGCTTTCGCCATCTTCCGTACCACGAGCGCTGTCGCGCTCCTCACCCTCGTCGGGTGCGGCTCGGCCACAGTCGGCGGGGGCGGCAGCCCGGCGCGTGCGAAGTGGGTCAGCCCCATCGTCAGCACTCCCGACGGCGGACAGCTCCAAACGACCATCTACTACGGGCCCTGGCAGTGCAGCGCCGCGTTCATCAGCCGGTGCGAGTCGAAATGCGCGGCGCAGGGTTACGCGCTGATGGGCTGCATCTGGTTGGCCGACATCAAAGGCGACTGGAAGGGGCGCTACCTCTTCATGCCTGCGGAGGCCGGCGGGCGCCTCGCCATCACCCACTGCTGCTGCGATTACCCGAAGGCAGACGGTGAAGCCCTGCGGAAGGTGTGGAATCGCGCACGGCCCGAGTACCGAGAGGCGTGGGGCCGAGAGTTCGGAGCGTGGCCACAGTCAGCCACCGGGAAGTACTGGCCAGGCCACCACATCTTCGACTTGGGCCACGGAGGGCCGCCCGTCGCACCGAACAACGTCCTCCCTGCCCCGGACGACGTGCACAGCATCTTCAATGCCGAGTACCCAGCCTGCTACGCGCCAGGGGGGAAGTGGCTGACGCCTGGGCCCGCGCGTCCGTACGTGGACTGAGGACTCCCATGCCCAAGTCCATGAAGGAGCTCCTGGCTGAAGTGGATGCCAATCACTTCCCCAAGCCGCCCGCGACGCCTGCACAGGTGGCAGCCTTCGAGGATCGCATGGGCTGGAAGCTGGACGAGGATCTGCGCGCCTTCTACCTCCACTGCGACGGCGCCGCCCTCTTCCAGCGCTTCCCGGACGCCAACTACTACCTGCTGCCGCTGAAGGAGATCCGCAGGGCCCGCGTCGCGATGCGACCGGCAGATGACGACCGCTTCGGGCCAGCCTCCTGGTACACGCTCGTGGATCTCCAAGACTCCGACTACGTCATCCTGGACGCGGCCCATCAGGTGGACGGCAAGTACCCGGTCCTCGATGCGTACCACGAGACGTTCCCGGAGGCGGTACGCCCCATCGCAGCCTCGTTCAGCGAGTTCCTGGAGAGGGCGCTGGCCAGCGGGGACGAGTTCTTCTGGCTGAAGGGCTGACTCTGGGCCGATGGCGGCGGGCACCGCGCATGCGATGTCGCGGCGTGCCGACTCACGACGAGGCGATGACGCCGCCAGAGCGGCGCCGGGCGCTCGCCGGCGCCACCTCACTCGCTACTAGGTGAAGGTGGAGAACTTCCTCGGATTCCGCCACCTCGGCTGCGTTCTCATTCGCTTGAGGCAATTCTCAGATCGCTTCTAACGCGAGCCCCCGGCCGAGGTTCGGCTATGACCCACCAAGCTTCACTCGGCCAGAGGACTAGTTACGGCTCAGCTTGAGCCGAGACCCTCGCCCTCAAGCGAGGGGCGTCAGTGGAGGATTGCGGAAACTTCACCACGCAGTCGCGACAATCGCCTACGTTCAGCGGTTGGCAAGGAGTACATAATGGCGAAGATCGTCAGCTTGTTCAATCACAAGGGCGGCGTCAGCAAGACGACCACGACGTTCAACCTTGGCTGGGCGCTTGCCTCGCTCGGGAAGCGAGTCCTGCTGGTAGATGGTGACCCGCAGTGCAACCTGACGGGAATGGTCCTCGGGTTCGACGGGAAGTCTGATTTCGACGTCTTCTACACTCAGAACCCAGACGCGAACCTTTGCGCTGGTTTGGCCCCCGTCTTCGCGTCGCAGAAAGCACTCACGCCAGCGAAAGTTGTAGCCACGACGAAGTCTGGTATGCAGCTTCTCGCCGGCCATATCGACCTCTCGGACTACGAAGCGCAAATGGCGGTGGCGTTCACCACGCCCGTAGCGCTCCCCGCCCTTCGCAACATGCCGGGCTCTGTTGGCGCGCTTCTTCGGATGACAGCGGAAGAGAACGAAGTGGATGTCGTCCTCGTCGATATGAGTCCAAGCATCGGAGCATTCAATCAAGCGATATTCCTTGGCTCAGACTTTTTCTTTGTGCCCACTAGCCCCGATTACTTCTGCCTCCTCGCAGTCGACTCGCTAGCGAAAGTGCTCCCGAAGTGGAATGCAGGTGCTACGAGTTTCCGCACTGGAGTTACCTATCCCCTTCCTCCAAACGGGCCCACCTTCATTGGAATGATCTCGCAGAAGTATCGACCAAGAAACGGAAGCCCGGCGAAGGCGTTCCAGCATTGGATTGATGCTGTCAAAACTCGCGTGAGTTCTAGCCTCGTGCCTGCTCTTGCTGCGCAGCAAATGTCGGTTACAGCGAAGCAGTTCGCGAGCGCGGGGTGTGGCGATACCCCGTTCAACCTAGCGAATATCGCGGACTTCAACGGACTAATCGCACGTTCTCAAGCACTCCAGAAGCCGCCGTTTGCGCTCACCGACTCTGAACTCCAAGTGGGGGGCGACGTGCTCGATAACATGAAGAAGAGCAGGGACGACTTTAACGAAACCTTTGAAGCACTCGCAAAGAGCGTCATTACGCTCACTGGGATATGAGACGTTCCGCGCCGACTTTGAATCGCGACCGTCAAATCGCGTTCCTGAGCACATTCGGATTCGACCTCCTAGTCCTCTGGCCGAGTGAAGCTTGGTGGGTCATAGCCGAACCTTGGCCGGGGGCTCGCGTTAATCTCCTCCCGGGCAGAAGAGTGGCGCGACCGGAGTAAACAGAAACGCCCGCCCAGGACCATCCTGGGCGGGCGTTGTCGTCTGAGGGATGGCGGCGTGCTTCTAACGGCGGGACTACCAGCCGAACGTCCATCGCACGCCCGCGCCAGCCATCCGCTCGCGCTGGTTGGTTTCCGCGAAGCCGAAGACGCCCAGGTTCTCCCGGAGCCGCGCCCCACCCTCAAGGCGCGCGTAGGCACCTGTGAGGGACGAGACGCCCGCCTGGGCTTCCAGGTAGCCCGAACCGGTATGTCGGACCGCCGTCGTAGGTTGGGGCCATGCCAAACTGCCAGCCAAAACCTCGGAAGCGTCGCAATATTGCCGAGCGATTCTGGGAAAAGGTCCGCAAGGGAGAGGGGTGTTGGGAGTGGACCCTTGCCCACCTGCGGGGATACGGGGTCTTCACAGCGAACGGAAAGCACCTGCGGGCGCACCGGGTCGCATGGGAGCTGACCAACGGTCCCATCCCAGAAGGCGTATTGGTCTGCCACCACTGCGACAATCCGGGGTGCGTCAGGCCTGACCATCTCTTCCTGGGCTCAAATGCCGACAACAACGCAGACAGGGACTCGAAGGGACGCCAAGCCCGTGGCGCAAAAGTTGTGCCGCGCACCCTCCCACGCGGTGACGAGCACTGGACTCGTCGGCAACCCGATCGCCTACAGCGCGGCGACGCGAATCCGTCTCGAAGGCTTCGGGAGAAGCTCAAGCGCGGCGAGTCGCATCCGAACGCGAAGCTCACCCGCGAGGTTGTTCTTGAAATCAGGGCGGCTCACGCCGAAGGCGTCTTGGCCAAGGCTCTGGCGGAACGCTTCGGCGTGAGCCGTCATCTGATTTACCGAGTCGTCAAGAAGACGCTATGGGCGCACGTCGTTTCAGAAAAACCACCTGAGACCAGCCCCTGCCATCCGAGTTCCTGACGAGGCTTCGGCGAATGCGAAGGCGCCGAGATGGCTGGTCGGTCGATAGCCAACCTCTCCGCGAACTCGCCATCCGCTACCCGATGCCACGGTGGCGGTGATCTCGGCATACCCGTGGCGCACCGGCACGTCGCTCAGCACCCGCGACAGCCCCGCGGCGACTTCACGCCGCGGGGCATCTAAGGGACCGACGCCACCGCCGCGACGGCAGGCTCCAGCGCAGCGGTGCTGCCGATGGCGCCGAGCGCCTCCTGGAGTGCCTCCGCACGCGCCTTCACGTCGGCCTTCTGCGCGCCGTGGATGGAGGCGAACTCCAGCCGCGCGGCATCCTGCTCCCACGGCTTCGCGGGGCGCCAACCGTTGGCGAGCAGCCACGCATCGAGCGCCTGGAGTCCCTTCGCGGCCTTGTCCACGACGTTCTCCTCCTCGTCCATCGCCGCCCAGTCCTCGACGATGTGGAAGGCGTGGAAGGCGCCCGTGGCGATGATGCGCTTGCGCTTCGCGGTGAGCCAGGCGCGGCCGCCCGCGAATGCCCCGATGATGCCGGTCAGGGTGGCCAACACGATGCCGATGGCCGTGGGCGTGAACAGCGCGTCCAGGATGCTGGAGCTGGTGCCGGTGGAAGCCTGGGCGAGGGCCGCCGGCGCGGTGAGGAGGGCCGTGAGGCACGCGGCCAGGGTGAGACGCTTCTTCATGGTGTTGCTCCTTCGAGGGGTGTGGGGCTCCCAGGAAGCGCCCCGGGCAGGCGCCGGCACGAGGCCGGAGGACGGCGTCAGGCGCGCGGCGGCCAGTTCCACTTCGCGGACTCAGTGGCGCCCTCCGGGGCCTGCTCCACGTTGTCCGTGGTGTAGGGCTGCTGGTTGGGCGGCTTCACCAGCAAGGCGAGGGAGCCGTCCGGGTTGACGGCAAGGACGTCGGCGGCGCACGGCGTATCCCCGTGCTGGAAGTGGACGACGCGGCCAATGCTGGGCTTCTGGGTGGACATGCAGGTGCTCCTGGTGGTGCTACGGGTAGGACTGCGAGAGGGCGGCTCAGCGGCGCAGCAGCCAGCGCGGGTGGTCGCACTGGCCCAGGCGCCTGCCACACAGGCGGCATCGAGGAGGCGAGCCCATGCTCAGCACTCCAGCGGCGCTTCGGCGGGCGCCCACTGCGCGCGGCGCCGGAGGACATCCCGGCCGTAGTCGCCACCGGACGTCAGCGCGTCAGCGGCGGCGCGGCGCTGCTCCATGATCTTCGCCGCGTCCCCGCCCATCGTAATGGCATCAGCCGCCCGACGCACCTTGCTCACGCCCGCGTTGTAAGCGGCGAGCGCGAGGTGCACGTCCTTGAGCGCGTCCACGTTGGCGCGGAGGAGCAGCGCCCCGTAGAGGATGTTGTACGCGGGCAGCTTCCACAGGTGCTTCCCGGCGCTGTCGGAGGCCATGAGGAAGCCCGGGTGGAACCGGTCGTCCACCTGCATCAGCCCGCGTCCGTGCCCGAAGTCCCCAGTGCCCGCCGGGCCCGGGGGCTTGAGCGCGAGTCCACCGCGAGACTCGCGGTCACAGACGGCCGCGAGCAGGTACGGGCACAGGCGAGCCACCGTGGACGCGGCGTGAAGCTCGCGACTCCACTGCGCCAGGTGCTTCGGCAGGCGCTGCTCCAACTCGGCGAGGGACGTCATCGGTTCTCCGGTGGCGCAGGAGTCGAAGGCCCGCCGACGCGCCACGCGGCCAGGACCAGGAAGGCGCACGCGGCGAGCACGTGCGCGGCGAAGAGGGCGAGGCTCACCGGCGCCTCGTCGAGGAGGCGGGCTCGGGCGCGTCCTGCACTTGCTGGTGCTGCGCGGGCACCTGGGCCTGGACGAACCACCCTCCGCACTCGCGTAGGCCCGTGATGCCCAGCAGCCCGACGATGAAACCCAGCACCCAGAGCGCCCCAGCCTGCCGGGAGTTGCGGTGGTCCTGCGCGTCCTGGCGCTCCTTGAGCACCGGAACGACCTTCACGGTCTCCTTCATTTCGGAAACCTGTGTCGCGAGCTGCTCCACCTTCTCGCGCAGCTCCGGCACGGCGCGGACTGCCGGCGTGTGCTCCGTCACCCGGCGGTCCAGGTCTCCAATGCGGTCCTCTAGCCGGTGCACCTGCTCGGCTGTGGCCATGCGCTCGCCGACGTCGCGCAGTCCCTCGTTGACGCCCTCCAACATCCGGTGGAGATCCACCGCCAGGCGCGTCGAGGCCTCCTTCAGCGCCTCCTGCGTCGCACCCATGCGGGCGAGCTCTTCGCGGGTGGAGGAGGGGCGGCGGGGCTCAGGCGGCATTCCTGCCGGGTACGAGCGCTCCTCCCGCCATGGCAACAGGGCATGTCCCCAGCCGGGAGTACACCCGGGGCATGACGCTTCGACGCTTGAGTCTCGTTGTCGCCCTGCTGTGCACCGCGTGCGGTGGCGCTCCGCCGCTGCCGTCCCACCCCGACGCAGGGGCTTGTGCGGACCCGTGGACGGCGGACTGGGTGTGCGGTGGCGGGCGGTGCATTGCCCGCTACACGTGCCGCATGGGGTGTGAGTGCCCAGTGTCGGAGGAACTGCCCACCCCTGCCGGGAAGCCACCAGCAGGCGTTGCTACGCCGCCCGCCACATAACGCCGTCAACCATGAGCTGCCCGGCGCCGGAGGAGGACGCCAGTCCCTCTACGGCCACCTGGCCCGCAGTGCTGACGGTGAGCAGGACCGTCAGCAGCGCGCCCGACGGAGTCTTGGCGTAGACGGGCTGCCCGACCGGGTGACCGGGGCGGAAGTTGATGGGGCTGTCCGGCAGGACGAGCATGTTTTGCGAGCTACTGCTGGCGCTGCTCAAGTTGACCCCCACCAGTCCACCCATGCCGGCATAGCCCGTGATGCTTCGGTAGATGTGCAACCCAGCGATGGCCTGCCCCGCGAAGATACCCTGGAGCGCGGGTGCACCCGCCGAGCCGATGAATACCTCTCCGTAGCGGAGGGTATTCGTGAAGGCCGCCGCGTTGTCGGCGGTGTACCCCAGCACCTGCCCCTTGGAGCCGCCCGCGGTGACAGCGGACGCCCGGGTGTTGAAGGTGGCTTCGGTGAAGGGCGCGGCGTCAGGTGCGGTGTACGTGTGCAGGACGAGCCCAGCGGAGGACAAGCTGGCGCGGTAGCTGGCCGTGCCCGGAACGTCTGCCACCCACGCGGAGCCATTCCACGCCGCATTCACGACGAGAGAGTGCACTCCGGCATTGGAGTACACGCGCGCACGCATGCCGCCGCCGAGCTCCAGGACGACGCGCAGCTTGCGGACGTTGGGGGCGACGTCGAAGCGAAGGTCCTCGACGGTGTCCCCCACGGCGCCGAGGGCCAGTGACTTGAGGAATCTGGCCCCCTCCAGGAAGCGCACGGCGTTGCCCTCCAGGAAGTCCACGGCGGCGCCGAAGGACTGCTTCCCGCGCCACATCACCTCCTGGTTGGGGAAGTCGTCCAGGTACGCGAGCCACCGCCCCACGAGATTCCAGAACCAATTGAAGTGCTGGGCCGGAGGCCTGTCCCCCAGCAACCAGCCCGTGTCCTTCCGCCCCTCGTTGGGCTCGACGATGCCCTGCTGGGAAAGCTGCTCCACGGTGGGCGCGGTGGTGGCCCAGCGCGGCACCTTGCTGGGCTTGGGGAGGGGGTTGCCGAAGGGCATGGACTTCTCCTGGAGGGTGCCATCCCGGCTACCAGCGCTCCCCCAGCCATGGCTACACGGCCATGGCACCCGAGAGCCGCCCGCCCTCTGGCGATGCCCGCACTGCATTCCAGGCCCATGACGCGCCCACCGCATAGCCGGTGGAGGGCGCCCACTGGATAGCCACGCCGGAAGGGCTCCCGCCGGAGAGAAGCGGCACCAACCCCGTCCCCATGCCCGTGGCCGCGCTCCACGTCGCGCCGCCATTCAACGAGTAGCGGAACGTCCGGGCCGTGCCGCTCACCACCTCCACCACGACACGTAGCGACGCGGCGAGAGACGCCACCAGCGCCAGCGTGGGCGCCAAGGGCGCCTTCACCGTCCACTGCCAGGAGTCTCCCGACAGGTAGGGCTTGCCGTCCGGCCACGTCACCACCAGCCCCGAAGGCAAGCCCGTCGCAGCGAAGTCGAGCGGTACCGGCACGCCAGAGGAGCCCCCTGGGTACATGTACCCGCTACCCTGGAAGTCCTCGTCCAGGAACCACATGAACGTCCAGTCGGGCGCGGGGTCCAACACCTCCACCCGGTAGACGCCGGACACAGGCGCGCCACCCGCGACGAGCCCAAGAGTGGGTGCTGCGCTGCCATTGCCGTTTTCGACTTCGACGGCGGGGCCCAGGATGGGCGGTGCCACCACCTCTTCGCGCGCGCCCAGTACGTCCTCCTGCAGGCCGGCGAAACCCATGCCCGCACCGCCGCCCGCGAAGGCGAACGTGTCCGCGTCGGCTGCTGGCTGGTACTCCAGCAGGGCCCGCACGCCTGCGGCCTTCGCCTGCCGAAGGAGGGCGGCGAACTCCGTCACCCGCGCGAGCGCTCCGCCACCCACGTGGAGGGTGAAGGCGGCGGGAAACTCCTCGCGCAACTCCAGCGCCAGGGGCGTCAGCAGCCGGAAGAGGAGCAGCACCCGCTCCGCCTCCCCGCTGCTGCGGTTGAGGGCCAGGCGCTGGCGGATTCGCTGGCGGAACACCTCGTCACCCAGCCCGAGGCGCTCCGCACCCACGACGCGGCCGAGGACGTCCAGCGCCGCATGGGTAGCCGTGGCCAGCTGCCGCGACGTGAGGAGGGCCACCAGCGCGCCGTCCACCTCCTGGAAGGGTGCGGCCAGCCCGCGCACGAAGGCCTCGAAGCGAGGCTTCCCTCGCAGCGCCTGGGGCACCCGGGCCAGGGCGCGCGCCTCGTAGTCGTCCTGTGGCTGGAGGAGCATGGGCTACAAGTCCTCCACGCCCAAGCGCACCAGCGTCAGCGCGACGCGACTGGAGTCGAGGCGCGCCCGCTGGCGAGTGGTGACGTCGATGTTGGCGGTGCCCAGGCTGCCGGGACGGGTGCCGATGACGAGGCCGGAGACGTCCTCCACCCACGCCACTTTCACCAGCGCGCCCTCCACCTTCGTGCGCACCACGTTGCGGCCCACCTGGAGGGAGTCCCCCAGCGCCACCACGGCCGCGCGCAGCGTCGCCTTCGCCACCTCGTCGTCCGCGGGCGCGTCCGGCGTGAGGTACGCCGTCGCCTCGACGTACACGTCCAGCAGCTCGGGCCGGCTGAAATGCAGCACGTGGGGCTTGCCCTGGGAGTCCAGCACCGTGCCGCTTTCGGTGCCATGCGTCTGGATGCCAGCCGCCTTCGCCTGCCACAGCGTTTCCAGAATCCGCTGCGCCTCCCCGCCCTCCACCAGCACCTCCACCGCGTGGGGCGGCACGCCGTCCGCGTCCACGTCGGCCGTGGCATTCTCGAAGACGATGCAGGAGGTGGCCCCCGCGCCCGTGGACGCGTCCAGCATGCGCGCGCGGATGGCCTCCGCCGAGGCGTTGCCCTGGGCACGCAAGTCGAGGACGCGGCGGGCCCGCAGCGCGTCGTCCTCTTCCGTCTGTCTCCCCTCCTCCGCGTCCAGCGGATTAGCGACGCCGCGCCAGCCCGCCACCGGAGTTTCAATGGACGTGAGGCTGTGGGCCGGGGCGGCGAGCGGCCCCACCTCCTCCGCGGAGGCCGCGACGGAGGCCAGCGCCCCGCCCGCGCCGAGGAGGCGCCAGGTGACGCCGCCGTCCACCACCTCCGGGCCGCTGCCGGACGGCCCGCCCGAGCTCGCGGACGCGCCCGCCACACGGCAGCGCCACACCCGCCCATCGCCCACCACGACGTCCCCTACCGCGTACACCGTGGCGGGTGCCCACGCGGGCACGGCCACCAGCGTCGCGGACGCGGCCGTGGCGAAGCGCGCCCCCACACCCGTGACGGACGCGACGCTCCCCGCCGGCACCGTGGTGCCCGCGTCTCCTGTCAGCGCCAGCACCACGGTGGAGGCGGTGGCCTGGAGGCGTTGGGTGCCGGTGAGGGCGCAGAGTCCGTCCAGCGCCTCGCCCTCCGCCGCGTCGCCGTCGAAGGCGCCCCAGAGTCCTCCGCCCGCGGCCCACACTTCGCCCAGCATGTCTCCAACGAGTCCCGCCAGAACGCCGTCCGGCGTGCGCGCGGTGAGGGCCAGCGCGGGGCCCAGCTGCGTCCGCAAGCTGGCCACCACCGCCTGGTGGGACTCGTCCAGCGTGCGCGGGACGAAGCCCTTGCTGGTGACGCCGTACTCCGTGGCCATGCGCTACACCTCCACTGTGTCGGCCATCTGGGTGCCGTCCGTCGCCGTGGCCGCGTAGGTGACGGAGAGGCGGCGCTCCGCCGCGTTGAGGGACAGCTGCACCTGCCGCACGGACTCCACGCCGGGCACCGTCAGCAGCGCGGCCCGGAAGGCGGCGCTCGAGTCCTCGGCGTTGGGCGGCTTCACCCAGACGCGGCCGAAGTAGTCCACCCCGTCGCGCACGTCGAGGAACCACTCGCCGCGCACCAGCAGCAGCGCGAGGCGGCACTCCTGGGCGATGGCCGCCGCGCCGCGCACAAGGACGGCGCCGCCACCGACGAAGGCCAGGTCTCCGTCCTCGTTGAGGGCCCAGCCTCGCGCGGCCCCCTCGCCCAGGTTGAGGGCGGTGTCGTTGAGGGAGTCCGTCATCGCTTTTCGAGGTGCAGCGGGCCTCGGAGGCCCGTGGTTGGCGGAGCAACGAATTGCTCGGGCGGCATTGGAATCACTCGAAGCTCAATGCCAGCGTCATCCGAAGAGAATGCGCCGCAACCGCCGCTCGCGTTTCGATGGGACCGAATTCGCATGATGATCGACTGCTGATCATCCGGACGCGCGTGAACGCCTCCGTCCGCTCGCGTCTGAAAAACCGCACGCGGCAGCACGGCACTTGTCATCTCCGCGCCGACACATCCTCCCGCCTCAAAATATGACACCCCAGTGTTCGGGGAACACGTCGCGGTTTCCGGATCAAGACTCCAAACCCTGCCCACCTCGTCGATACAGGAAACGAGATAGTCTCCAGCGGCGACACCATTGGCATCGACATACACGAGTCGCGGCAGATCGACACCCGCCCCCGGCAACCCGCGCTCTCCTTGAGGCCCCTGCGGACCGGCGGGTCCCTGCGGACCGGCGGGTCCCTGCGGACCAGGAAGGCCTCGCTCGCCATCGGAGCCATCTCCGCCGGATGCAGCCTTCGTACACCCCACAATCGCTACCATCACTGCCACCAGGAGAGTCTTTCGCATGCTCGGAGCCTACTCCTTCACCTTCACTGTGGAGCTACCGACGCTGGTGGGCGCCGTGATTTGCGTTGGAGTCGGGGCGTCCGCTGGCGTCGTCGTCGGGCCCTGCGAGGTACCGTGGGTGTGCCCGTTGAACTTGCTGGCGATGTCCTGGAGGGCTGACAGCACCTTCTCCGCGAGCGCCACCGCGTAGGCCGGTGCCGACTCGCCCAGGGCAATGCCCTGCTTCGTCAGATGCAACTGCATGCCACCGCCCCGGCCGTCGTCGAAGCCCAGCGTCACCGCGTCCAGCCGCGCTCCCGTCCAGGGCGCCGCCGGCGAGCGAACTCCGGGGCGGAAGGTGGCGTCCGCGAGGTGGTGACGGCGCACGTCCTGCGGCGTGACAAGCCGCGCCTCCGTGCTCGACTTCCACTCGTCCAGCGCCCTGTCATGGAAGGAGAGGACGCCGGTGTCCCCGCGCTGCACCGGGAAGGTGAGGCGGAAGCCCCCCGCGCCGGGCCACTCCACGGGCACCTCGTTGAGGACAGGCAAATCCTCCACCACCTGCCCTCCGTCTCCGTCGTCCGCCACCTCGCGCAGCAGCGGCACCACCGACACGGTGCCACGCGCCTCGTTGTAGGACTCCACGCGCGCGGGCAGGTGCACGCGCAACCGCGCCGCGCCCGCGTCCACCGCCGCGCGGATGATTTGCGCCCAGGTGGGCGTCTGCCGCGTGCTGTCCATGGGTTACTTCCTCGCCACCGTCTCGCACTCCGACAGCCAGCCGGGGCCGTGCGTGTCCCCGCTGTGCGTCACCTTCAGTACCTTGAAGTCGCCCTGCACCGCGGCGGCGCGCACCTGCACCAACACGCCCGGGCGCAGCGACGGCTGCAACAGCGAGCGCACCTTCAGGGTGGGTGGCCCCTTCGCCTTGTCCGGCGTGTTGTACTCGGGGCTGCCCACCAAGCCCGTCTCCGGCGTCAGTAGCACCGCCTTGCCGGGATCCACCTCCGAGGCCCCCAGCACCTGGAGGCGTCCGTCCTGGATGCTCCACGAGAGTCCCCGGCTGGCCAGCAGCGTCGTCAGCTCGTCCGCCGTCCGGCCTTGCGTGCTGAAGCCATGCGGGAAGGGCACGTCCTGTACCTGCGTGAGGGCCTTCTCCAGGTTGCCCATGTCCACGCCCTTGAGGGTGTCCGCCAGCGCCCGCGCCACCTGGCGTACGGAGGTGCCGGGTGCAAAGGAGCGGCTGATGCGCGACGTGGTGAGGGCCGTCTCCCCGTCACCACACTCCACCTTCGTCAACCAGTCCGGCCCCGCGCGCACGTGCTGCACGCCACCCACGCGCCGCGCCTGCCCGGAGAAGAGGAGCCCCACCGTCCCCGTGTACCCGGCCGAGAGGCGCACCTGCGCCCGGTGCACCTGCGACAGGTGGCGCCGCGTCGTCTCCGCGAGGTTGTACAGCGTCACCTCGGCGGTGTTGGGCTCGACGCCGCTGGTGCGCACCACGCGGAAGACACACCGCAGGCCCGTCACCTGCGTGTCCTCCACCTGTACCACCACCTGCCGGCCGAAGAGCTCGCTCACGCGGCCAGCCCGGCGAGTAGCGCCTTCACGTCCGCCGCGTCCGTGTACGTGACGACGACGCGAGTCCCCAAGTCGTCGAAGCCCGGCTCCGCCTTGCCCTCCAGGCACTGCACCAGGAATTCACCCGGCGGGTGCGTGCCCGGGCGGCTGGGGCGCTGGAGACGCGCGCCCTTGCAGATGCGGACGCTCGCGCGCAGGAGGTTCCAGTCCGCGTCGTAGAGGTTCACCACCCACCACAGCACGCGGTGGTTCCAGCAGACGTCGAAGCCGTACGTGCGTCCGTCCAGCTCCACCTGGAAGCGCTGGAGGGGGACGCCGGGGAGAAGAGGGAGTTCCGTGGTGGCCATGCCGCTGGCCTACGCAGGGACCCCCCGTCTTGTCACCCATCTCCGGCATGCGGGATCAGGTCAGGGCCTCCACATTTAGAGGCAGACACAAAATACTGACAGCCCTCTCACTGCCCGACATTGGGACAAGTCACGAAGGCCGAAACGGAACACGCGACGTTTCGACCTTTACGACTCCAGCTGAATCGTACTCCGCAACCCTGAGAGACACTGCACGTGCCGCCAAATCGCGATGAGGCGATGGCCCGCACACAATCTTGGCGATGGGCAGTCCCTTGTCTTGCCCCCCGTCAATCCTGCCCATTCCAACCTCCAAATACGGAACAATAAACGAACCTGACGACCGAAATTTCAGCCTCCCATTATTCTGCTTACCGAACACAACCAAGCGCCACTCACGCTCATCACGAAAACTCGGATGCTTAAACCTAAAATAGGCCTCAGCAAGGGACAGGCGAAACTGAAAATGAAGGACCCGCAGATGCTCCTGCTCCGATTCTTTCCCCATCTCCACCGCCCGTTTAACCTGCTGACAAAACCAATCAATCTGCTGAAGAACATAAGCCTGCTGCACATCAGCGTCATACACCACTTTTTTCAAGTGACTGGAGACGCCATTCCCTTTCGTACATGCCTCAAGCCACCTTGCCTCCATTCCAATGGCATACCCAGACCCCGACGATCCATACCCACGCCACTGCCCCAAGGCATCGCCATCCTCACAAAAACAGGCAACATACGATGCAAAGTCTGCCGAATCCGCACCAAGCCTCTTCGACCACAAAAGAGTCTCACCCAGCATACTCCGCTCAAACTCGGACCCTGGCGATTTTAGCCGCCCCTCAATGGCATCCCGAATCATGCAGTACGCATAATCTGCCTCCACCATGTCATTCAGAAAACCCGTCTGACTAAACCACAAATTCTTTGTCCTCAAAATCTCCAAAAATCCAAATGGCGTCGTATAGTGGTAAATCGTCTCCGGTGGATTTCTATCAAAATCAAAAAACCGAGGAAACAAATCATCCATCAGTGGATTCGACATTCAACTCACTCCTATCCTTGAGCCATCAAACCCCAAAGACCGCCTTGGCGTAGCCAGGAACAGGGACCGACCGCCACTGGGAAGACGTAGGATTGCTCTGACGCTGGCGGCGAATGTACCAAAGAGCAGCGAGCACCGGATACCTCTCGGGCGAAAGACCTAGACGCCCCGCAGTGTCAACCGCCACGGATGCCTCGAGCTCGCCCATCGACACTGCCACGGATCGGAACAATGCGTCCGTCCCTGTCTGAGTATCTGCCAATGACGTGAGTCCGCTCATATCGACAGATGCATGCTCAATGAACCGGTCAACGGATAGGCCGGCTACTGCAGCTGCGATGCGAATGGACGAGGCTTCGAATGGAGTCGCGCGAAGTGCAAACGGAACAGACATGGGGTCTCCCGGCCAGTGAGTAGTTGAGCCTCTGCGCACCAAGTTCGTTCGTCAAGCTGCTGGGTTGGGGTCTTTCCGCCCCATGTCTTGCCATCGCAAGCCAGCCCATGCTGTCCTCCCCCCTCTCACTGGAGGGGATGATGCGCGCGTGGTGGCTCGTGGCAGTGCTGGCGGTAGGTGGGTGCAAGAAGGAGGCGGGGACAGCCCCCGGGCAGACGGCAGCGCCTGGTGACGCCCCGGGCCCTACCGCCAAGGCTCCCGCTCCCCCACCGCCCCCTGCCGCGCCCGCCCTCATCCACGTGGGCCCGCGCCAGCTCTGGGACGCCTACGCCGATAACGAGGTAGCGGCGGACATGAAGTACCGCGGCAAGCAGGTGGAGGTGACGGGGCTCATCCAGGACATCGCCAAGGACGCCACGGACAACATCCTCGTCTCGCTGGACGTGGGCGAGAGGATGAGCGCCGTCATGTGCCTCGTACCGGACGGGCAGATGCAGGCTGTGGCGGAGCTGTCGAAGGGTCAGCTCGTGGCCTTCCATGGCACCGTGCGTGGCCTATTCCTCAAGCGCCCCATCATCAAGGACTGCCGCGTCGCATGGGCCGGACCGAAGGCGAAGGAGAAAGTGGATCCGAAGGCATCGCTCCACATTGCCCGCTCAACAGAACTGTGCCTCCTCACGTGGATGACAGCAGATATCATGGCAACGAAATCGCGCCTGCCAGACGGCGGAGCTATCACAGAAGAGGCGGTTCGTGCCGCCCTTCTCTCAACCGACCAAGGCGGAGCGATCGCAAATATGGAGAAGAAGGCGCGCGCAGATATCGCAGAGACTGGCGAGACTGCGATCCCTTGCGACGCACCACTACTAAAGCAGGTTTTCTACTGCGAAGACGACGAACACGCTCGTGAGCCAGCGTGCCAACTGCGCCTCATGAAAGACTCGCAAGCGCAGCTGCAGCGCTGAGTTTCACTCAAAGGTCGAAGACGCCGCTCGAGCGATGCCGATCAGGACCGACTTGAGTCCAGCATCCGTCTTCTTCTTCAGCTCCTCGCTCGCCGGCTTGGCCACCAACTTGCCGCGGTTGAGGACGCCCATAGCCTTGTGCTCGGAGCGGAAGACGGGGACGATGAGGGAGTTGGCCGTGTGGATCTCCCGGAGGGTGAGGGAGAGGACTTCGCAGTGGGGCGTCGCGGTGGTGAAGGCGGTGCTGAAGCGGGTGAGGACGACGGGCTCCCGCTCCCCAATGGGGAGGGCCAGCACCAGCTTGCCGCGCGCCTCCAGCAGGCGGCCCAGTTGCTCCCGCGCGGAGCGGGCGCGGCCAGGTTCCGCGGGCCCGTCCACGGGCGTGTCGGAAATGGCAATGCGCACCTCCCAGGTGTCGGGGCGCAGCACCATGTGGTCCGTGACGTCGGCGCCGGACTCCACAGGGTTGTCGGTGGGCTGGGCCTCCTGGGTGACGTTGGCCTCCAGAATGGCGTCCGCCTCCAGGGTGAGAATGCGCTCCCCGGTGGTGGGGGAGTAGCGGAACAGGACTGGCCTTGCCATGGGTGCCTCCTCGCTGCGTGCTGCGGGGCTGGGAGCTACTGCTTTACGGCTTCGTAGGTGGCGCGCTGCTGGGCCTCGAGGGCCTCCTGGGCCCTGTCCATGGAGGCGTTGGCCACGTCCACGGGGGACTGCCCGGGGGCGGCCTGCACCGTCTGGTTGAGAGTCACCGGGGCATTCACCTCCATGTAGGAGGCGGCGGTGCGGGAGCGCGCGACGCTGGACATGGCGGTGTCAGCCCGGCCGCCAGCACCGAAGAAGGGCGTCAAGTCCTCGCTGCCCCGGCCGACGGAGAAGCCCGTCACCTTCGTGTCGCGCGCCACCATGCGGCCCCAGCCGACGACAGCGTCCGCTGCGTCCGTCACCCGGTTTTCCAGCGTCGGCCCGGCGGCCACGTCCGCGAAGCGCCGGCGCCGCTCCGCCTCCGTCACCGCAGTGCTGCGCAGCTCGGCGATGGGGCCGCCGCCAAAGCCAATCTTCATGTTCTTCAGCGGGGCGAAGATGGAGCCGATGAGCTCCACAATCAGGTCCACGTAGGAGGTGAAGAGGCGAAGAATGGACTCCAGGTACAGCTTCCACTTCCGCGTGTCCGTCAAGTCGAAGAGGACGGACATGCCGCGCTTGAAGAAGTTGATGAGGGCGTTGTCCTCCGGGTCGATGGTGTCCACCCACTTGATGAAGCGGCCGAAGAGGGAGTCACCGCCCTGGGAGAAGACGTACAGCTCATCCGCCGCGAGGACGATGGCCGCCGCCAGCAGGGCCCACGGGAGAATGGCGGCCCACGCAGCCACAGTGGCGGTGGCGCTCGCCGCCGCCGCGCGCAGGCTGGCCACGACGGCCGCCTGTCCCTGGGCCACCTGGGCCGCGGTGAGGGCGGACGTCGCCAGCAGCAGCTTCGTCACCATGACGACGGCAAGGGCGCCCAGCACCCAGTCCAGGTGCTCCCCGGCGCGCGCCACGAAGTCGAAGGCTACGCCCAAACCACGTGCCCACTCGCTCGCCTTCGACTTGATGATGGGCACCAACTCCTCTGCAATCTCCTGCAACCTCTCCACGAGGTGGGTAGCCGCCCTCATGAAGTTGGTGCCGAGCGAAAGCGCCAACCCGTCGAGAGTGCCCATCAGCCGCCCGAGGGCCGCGTCGAAGTCCTTCGAGGCCTGGATGGCCTGCGAGTTGAGGATGATGCCCAACTTGGCGGCTTCGTCGGCCTGGGCCTTCAGCCCGTCACGCCCCTGCGTGAGGAGTGGCAGCAGCTTGGCGCCCTGCCCTCCCAGCAGCTTCTGCGCGAGGGAGGCGCGCGTGACGTTGTCCGGCAGCTTCGCGAAGCCCTCCGCCAACTCCGCCAGCAGCACGTCCACGTCCTTCAGCTTGCCCTTGGAGTCGACGACGCTGACGCCCAGCTTCCGGAAGGCGCCCTGCAACTCTGTGCTGCCGCCCTTCGCGGCGACAGCCTTGTCCGCCAGGGAGACGAGGGCGCCGGCCAAGCCGTTGGCGTCCACGCCCACCGACTTCGCGGCGTAGGTGAGGAGCTGGAAGGAGTCCGTGGTGAGGCCAACGGAGGCCGCCAACCTGTCCACCTGGATGGCCGCGTCCGACGTCCGCTTCACCAGCGCGAAGAGGGCCGCGCCCGCGCCGGCCCAGGCAGCCCCAACGCCGAGGACAACCGTCGTCGCCTTCTCCAGGGCCGCGTCCGCCTTCGCCAGGCTGGACTCGTCCACCTGAATGCCGAGGACGGCCGTCAGCTCGCGGATGACACTCACGCCCTACCCTCTTTCTGGGCCAACGCCTCACGCGCCTCGCCCTCGGCATCCAGCCACTCATTGGCCTCGGCCACGTCGCAGATGTCCCAGTCCCTCTCCACCTCCGCCAGGGTGGCGTAGCCGGAGGCAACGACGCGCCACACGGGCGCGCACAGGTGCCCAACGGAGGCGAGTCCTACGCCCCCGGCGGAGGGGACAGCTTCACGCCGAGGGCGGAGGAGAAATCCTCGAACTGCCAGCTGAGCGCCTCGTACACCAGCGTCAGCACCTCGAAGGGCCCGGCCAGGACGGCGTCCACCTGGGGCCACACGGGCGTGCCGTTGAAGGTGCTGCACGCGAGCGCCTTCTCCGCGAGCCGCTCAAACTCCGCGGGCGACAGTCTGTCCACCAGCGCCCCCAGCGTCCCGCCCAGCGCGAAGAGGGCCTGCTCCTTCGTCATGCCCCCACGCAGCCCCTTGAAGACGGACTCCAGCGCGTGCGCGAGGCCGGCGCGGGCCAGCTCCAATAGCAGGCCCACCGCGGCCCGGGGCGTCAGCTTGCCCAACAGAATGCGCTTCCCGCCGACGGTGACTTCCTTCTGCGTCTGCATGTCTTCCTCCTCCTCGCCCAGGGGACTACCCGGGGATGTGGCGCTCCAGGTTGGCGATGCCGAAAGTCCACTCCGTGGCACCCGCCTCCTTGCCTCTCTCGATGTCGGCGCGGCGCTGCACCCACGCCGTCGCGGCGCGCACCAGCACCTTGCCCTGCAGCAAGTCACGCACCTCCAGCGGGCCAATGACGTGGCCGACGGAGGCCGCCTCCAGGAAGGCGTGGTCCGGGCTGGACTGGTGCAGGGTGACGGCGACGGTGGCCCTGTCGTCCGCGCTCCACGAGACGACGACGCTGCCGTCCGCCCCCGCGTAGGAGGTGGCGCTGTCAGACGCCATGGAGACTTTCACGAAGGTGCCGTCCGCCATCCCCGTGAGGACGCGGCCGTTGAAGACGACGGGGACGAGCCGGGAGCTGTACTGAGAAACCTGGCCGGGCATGGACTACCTCAGACGGAGAGGGTGACAACCAGCGGATCCACCGAGTGGATGGCGCCGGCGATGTACGCGGTGAGGGTGACGCCCGGCAGGCGGCGCGCAGCCTTGTCCGCGGCGGGCACCTCGGAAGCGCGCGGCGCGGACACCACCGGCGCGGGCTCCTCCGCGAGGAAGCCCGCGTTGACGCCCAGCCGGGCCCGCGCCCCGACGGTGCTGGTAACGACGGTGATGCCCGGGTCCGTGAAGGGCAGCTTGAGGCTGTTGGCCGCCAGCAGGAAGACGTCCTCCTTCAGCCGGGCGACGAACCAGTCCGTGTCGCGCACCTTGTCGGCAAACTCGTCGGCGGACACCTTCCCGTCGAGGACGACGTTGCGGCCGGCCAGGGTGACATAGGGGTTGGCGTTGCGTTGCCGGAGGTTGGCCACCTGGGTGTCGGTGAGAGGCAGCGCGGAGACACCCGCGAGCGTCTTCAGGTGGAGGGTGACGCTGCCGGGCTCCGTCGCGAGGAGGTAGCCCAGTGCGGCGGCGTCCGCGAAGTCCCCGGTGCTGGCCTGCTGAAGGGCCAGCGTGCGCGCGTAGCTGCCTGCCTTGAGGGCACCGAAGGTGTCCGCCGTCGGCTGGGCCGCGTTGAAGGGCCCCAGGTGGGCGGAGTCGATGGAGGCGACAGCGAAGAGGCGCCCGTTGGCCTCCGTCCACTCGGCGATGGCGAGCGTCTCCGCGCGTGAGGGCGTGGGCGTGAGGATGCCGTACCAGTCCGGCTGCTCCGTCGCGCACGCGTCCAAGTCGGCGGCCACGCCCGCGTCGGCCCCGTCCTGCGCGACGGCCAGCACGCCGGGCGTCAGCACGCGCACGTCATGCCACGCCCCCGCCGCGCCCACAGCCTTCACCGCAGTGCCAGAGCCCACATCGGTGATGGTGACGGCGGGCTTGTCCGTGAGGGCTGTCCACGCGGCCACCAGGCCCGCGGTGACTTCGGCGCCGGTGGCAGTCGCGTCCGAGGTGTACTCCACCACGGCGTCGTCCACCTGGAAGACATAGCGCGTGGCATTGGCGACGCTGGGGGTGAAGGTGAAGGACTGCACCGGGCGGTTGGCCCGGCGGCCCACGGCGACGCGCGGCGGGCGCGGCGACTGGGAAAACACCCGGGCGGCAATGCGGTACTCGGCGTCCGTCGGGAGGAAGCCGTCCTGCGCCATGGCGCGCGTGGTGCTGTAGTAGCGCACCCTCTCCGGGAAGCGCTGGCTGCTGCCCAGAATGAGGGGCACCCCGAAGCCCTGCTGTGCCACCCCGCCGGTGAGGGAGGTGACGACGACGTTGACGACGGACTCAATGCCCATGCCGGCTCCTCAGCGCTGGAGGGACGTTGAGACGCCCACCGTCTCAATGAAGGTGGTGCGCTCCGCCGCGGACTCCACCGCGTACAGCCGCACCTCCAACGAGGCCCTCGACTGCCAAGCCACCCCGGCAACTCCCGTTATGTCCAGCACCACGCCCGCGTCGAAGAGGCCCAGCCCCGCCTCCGCCAGCCGTCCCAGCACCCCGGGCAACTCCAGGCGCTGGCGCGCGCGACTCAGGCGCTCCACGGCCAGTGGCCGGGCGACGCCCTTCGGCAAGTCCTCGAAAACCTGGACGGCCGCCACCACCTCCACCAGCGAGGACGCGGTGACTTCCACCTCCTCGCCAGGCCGGGACATGTCCACCTCCTGCGTGAGGATGGCGCCACCGCTGGGGCGCAGCGTCGTGAGGCGCAGCGTGGCGTAGGCGGCGCCCGCCGGCTGGACGAGTCCATTCTGCGGTACCAGCGCGCACGGCACGCCCGTGCCCTCCTGCACCCATGCCAGCAGCGCGGCCTGCATGGCACCCGTGTCCACCTACCGCCCCACCTTCGCGGCGCGGGCTTTCCAGAAGCCGCCCAGCTCGTCCCAGCGCTCCACGGCCTCCACCTCGAAGGACTCGCCCCGGTACACCAGCACGTCGCCCTCGCGGCTCGCGGAGACATCGGCCGCGCGCAGCTCCGTCGCGGTGACGACGAGGAGGCGCTCCTCGCTGCGCTGCCCTTCCGGCAGCAGCTGCCGCTCGCGCCCGGACAGGGGCTGCACGCTGGCGAGAATGGAGAAGGACGCCTCCGGGGCCGCCACCATCACGCCATCCACCAGCGTCGTGAGGCCCGGCCGCCGCACCTGGTACGTCCCGCTCGCCAGGAGGGCGATGGCCCCCGCGAGGTTGGCCACCGGCACGGCTACTCCTCCCTCTTCGGCACGCCCTGCTCCACGGCCCAGGAGACGCTGTCCACCATGCGCCCGGTGTCCACCAGCGTGCGCACCTCGCCCGTGGGCTTCCCGTCCTTCCCCAGGCGGCCTTTGGCCTCCTTGCGCGCCAGCGTGGAGGGGGCGTTGGGGGGCGGCACCTCCGCGCCCTGGGTGACGAAATTCTTGATGTCGTTGGCCATGCGCGCACCCGCCAGCCCCAGGCCCTGCGGCAGAGAGACGCGGCCGTCCAACATGGCCACCACCGCCTTCTCCAGCAGGCGCGCGTAGTCCTCCCGGTGCTTGTCGAAGGCGGGCCGCACGAAGGGCCGCTCCGGAATGCCCACCTCCGGCGCACCGAATTCGTGCGTCGCCGCGAGCTCCGGCATGGTGAGGGCGTCGCCTTCCGGCCTGTCCCGCTCCTGCCCGAGGAAGCCCGTGCGGACGTGAATGGCCCCGTCGCGCAGCTGCCGCAGGTTGGCCTTCAGCACCGCGAGGCCCTTGCCGGTGGTGTGCAGCTTGAAGCTGGTGCGCGTGGTGGCCACAGCTACCCCGCGAAGAGGGCCGGGCCCAGGCTGGCCACCAGCTCGTCGAAGAGGACGCCGTAGCGCGTGGTGCCGTGGGCGCCCCCGGCACTCGCGGCGGAGGCCACGGCGAAGGACTGCGAGACGCCGCCCACGGAGACGGACTGCACCGGGCCCTGCGCCATGCTGGCGCCCAGGCCCGGGTTGTACGAAAGCAGCAGGTGCGCCGCGAGGTACGTCACCCCTTCCGCCAGCCGGGAGCCCCACCACTCCACGTCCAGGCGCGCTTCCGCGTGGCGCAGCGCCACGTCCACCTGCGCGTCCGTGGCCGCGTGCGCCTCCGCGCAGACGGCCTCCAACTCCTGGCGAGTGACGAGGGCCACGGGGCGACTACTCCTTCTTCGGCGCCTTCAGGCTGGCCAGTTGCTTCTCCAGCGCCGCCTTCACCTCGGCGCGCTTCTCCCCCTTCAGCCAGCCCTCCAGGGTGGCCTTGTCCAGCGTGTCGCCCACCAGCTTCACCGCGTCCTCGGTGGCCAGCTTCGCGAAGTCCACCGGGCCGGAGGACTTCACCTCCAGCGAGCGCGCGTCCAGCAGCGCCTGGACGGCCGGCGTGTACTTACCCTCCTTCGTCTGCGTGGCCTTCTTCCAGGCCGCGTCGTCCACGTTGGGGTTGGCGCCGGGCCGGAGGATGACGGGGCCGAAGGCGTAGACGCGGGCGTCGTTGTTTTCGATGTGCATGCGGCAGGTGTCCCAGAGGGTGGAGAGGAAACGACGCGAGGCCAGGCCCTCCGCAGCGAGGAGGAGGGGGGATGCAGCAAGAGGGCCCGGCCCCGCGCCAAGTCAGTGGCCGGTGACGTAGGTGACGGACAGCGGGTACATGCACTGCACGCCCGCGCTGTTCGCCCGGCACGGAACCCGCGTTTTGAAGCCGCGCACCTGGGGCGCGGCCTGCTCGAACTGGATGCCGGTGCGGTAGCGCAGCGCCCGCGGGTCGGCCCGGTAGACGATGCCCAGCCGCGTGCCGCCGGTGCCCGCCTCGGCCAGCCGGGGCCAGGGCTCCACCGTCTTCACCCACGGGTGCTTCGAGGTGAAGAATTCGAGGACGGTGGTGTCGCTCGCCTCGGACAGCTTCGTGGTGGCGATGAGGGTGAAGCGGTCCAAGTCCAGCAGCATGCGGTTGGGCCGCATGGGCGCCACGTTCTTCGTCAGGATGGGGCCGAGGTTGGCCGCGTTGTTCAAGTCCTTGAGGATTTCGGCCGGCGTCTTGTCCGTCCACTCGGTGGGGTTGCCCGCAGCCGCGCCCGGCTCGCAGGTGTAGACGTTGGCGTTGGGCAGCCGCGCGAAGCCCAGCAGGCCCAGCTCCGGCGCACCGAAGAGGGACACCTGCTCGTGGAACTCCTCCACCGCCATGCGCGCGGCCTCGGCGCGCGGCACGTCCAGCGGCACGCCGGAGAAGGCCGCTGCCTCCAGCTCCGCCTCGGTGTACTGGTAGGCGGTGCCGAAGTCCTTGATGGGGCTGGAGAAGCGCTTGGCGCTCACGTTGACGACGGGCAGGTCCTCCGCATCCGCGGACAGCCACTGGGCCACGCCCAGCCTGTCGTACATGTCGTAAGCGATGGACTCCGCGCCCCGGGGAATGGAGGTGTCCACGGGGATGTGCTTCGCGTACTCCACCTCCGCGTGCTCGACGTTGTAGACGGCCGGGTCGAGGTACTGGAGTTGCTGCTGCTGGAAGAAGGCGAGCGCCTCCGCGTCGTTGCGGAAGGCCGACTGGTAGGGGTTGCGAGGGGCCATGAGGGGGGGGGGCTCCGGGAAGAGGTGGTTGCGGCCGGCGCGGTTACGCCTGGCCCGCGCGGATGGTGTTGGCGTCGAGGAGGAGGACGGCGATGCCATTCGCCGCGGCGCTGGTGAGGTACATGGCGCCCTTCAACTCGACGGCGTTGGTGGTGTCGGCGTCCTTGCGGAAGGCGCCCTTCTGGCCGGTGCCGGAGAAGCGCGCGAAGGCCCTGTCGCCCTTCACCACCGCCTGCTCCACGCGCACCAGCACCGCGCCCTGGGCCAGGACGTTGAGGATTTCCTTCGGCTTCAGGCCGGTGCCGGAATAGGCCTCGTACCCGTGACGGGCCGAGTAGACGGTGACGCCCGCCACCTTGTCGGTGGCCGCCGCCAGCAGCTTCACGCCTTGGGCGCTGGTGGTGTCCTCGGCCACGAGGACGCCCCACGGAATGGCCGCCGTGGACTCGGCATTGAAGCGGGAGACGATGCGCTGGGGCGTGTCGTGCTCCGCGAGCTGGCCCGGGAAGCCGCGCTCCATCTGGTACTGCGGAATCGTCGTCTGCATGCGTGCCTCGAAGGTGCGGAAAGGGGTGGTGGAGGGGCGCGGCTACCTGCGCGCGTCGCGCTTCCACGAGGAGGTGAGCGTCTTCTCGTAGGCCGCGCGCGACGACGGGGCGTCACCGGGCGGGGCCACCGCCGCGTCCGCGTGGAGGCTGCCCCTGTCCTTCTCGAAGCGCGCCACCTCCATGTCGAAGAGGGCCTGGACATAGTCGTCGGACTTGCCGTCCAGCTTCACGTCGGGCGCCAGCTTGCCGAGGACGGCCAGCTTCACCGCCTTGTCGTCCAGCGCGTCCATCTTCACGGCCGCGCCCAGCACCGCGCTGGAGCGCTTCTCCAGGGAGACGCGGGCCTGCACGCGCTCGCGCAGCTTCACCGGATCCTCCGCGTCCTGCCGGGCCTTCTTCATGGCCTCCAGCTCGCGCGTCAGGGAGTCCACCTTGGCGTTGGCGGTGTCGGTGGCCTTCTTCGACTCCTCCACCTGAGTGGCGGACTCCTCCTTCGCCGTCTCCGTCTCCTCCTTCGCCGCGTCGATGGCCTGCTGGTACTGCGCGGCCTGCGCCGTCAACGCCTCGGCCACGTCCTTGGGCACCGCATACGCCTTGCCGCCGATGATGACGGGCACCGTCTCCATTGCCACTCCTTCGGAAGTTGGACTGCTTGCGGCCTCGGACGGCACCGCCGCACCTCCCGCCATGTCAACGTCGGGCGTCACCTGCACCGCGTCGCATGCGTCCATGCGTACCGCGCACGCGGGGCCCGCGCGGCCGGCCGTCACCACGGCCAGGTGGTTGCCGCGGATGTTCCGCTGAATGGCGTCGTAGGGCTGGCCCTCCCAGAGTCCGGGCGTCTCCTCCAACTCGCACGCGTACCCGTTGGAGAGCTCCGCGCGGACGCCGGACTCCATGTCCCGAATCAGCTCGTCGTCGGTGACGAGGAGCGTGGCGCGCACGTAGTCCCCGTCGCGCACCACCTCGCCGTCCACGTGCCCGCGCTGGTACAGCCGGGTGTTGGCCGCGGTGAGGTGCTCCGGCGGGTGCTCGCTGGTGATGGGGACGCTGCGGAAGCTGGCCATGGAGTCCGGGTGGAAGACTTCCTCCGGCAGGCGCAACTCCTTGCGGATGCGGCCGTCCGGCAACCGGTAGTTGAAGATGCCGACGCGCGTGGGCAGCCCTTCCGCGCGCAGCCAGCCGTTGGGGAGTCGCGTCGGAGGCGCCAGCGTGCCTCCGGAGTCGTAGCGTCGGACGGGGGCCATGGGGTGTCCTTCAGAGGGTGTCGAGCACCGATTCGACGTCAGGGTCCGCGTAGCAGCGGCAGTTGACGGCCTGCCCGGGGTGCCCCTCCGGCGGGGGCTTGTCCCAGGGAATGCGCTTGCCGGAGAGGGCGACGTGCTCCGGCCGCACGCGGTTGTCGCGCGCGGTGCGCCAGACGTAGTGGGTGATGCCCAGTCCCTCCTGGCGCGTCTTGTTGAGGCTGCCGTACAGCTTGCCCACCTGGTCATTCGCGATGAGGGCGGCCTTCGACTCGCTGACGGAGTAGCGCTGCTGCAGCACCTCGGCGAGCTGCTCCGCGCGCGCGCCGGTGGTGAGTGCCTGCACCAGGTGCGCCTCCACCTCCTCGAAGTAGCTGGAGGCCATGGACTGGATGAGGGCGACGTTGTCCCGCGTGAAGGACTCCACTAGCGGGCGCAGACTGGGCTCCGCGGAGAGGACGTCCACGCTGAAACCCTCCTTGAAGACGCGGCGGAACTGCGCGCGCTGGAAGTCGGACACCTTCCCCGCCACCACGCCCGCGAGGCGCAGCAGCTTCGGCGTCGGCACCTCGGCCAGCCACTGCTTCGCGGCCCGGCGCACGGCCGCGCGCGCCTCCACGGTGGGCCCGGGGCGGCCGAAGCCGCCGTCCGGGGACGGCGCGTCCGCGCGCTGGGCATCCTCCGCGCGCATGCCCTCCAGCACGGGGCGCAGTTCCGCCTTGAGAATGGAGTGCGCGTCGCGAAGCAGCGGACGCAGGAGGCGCAGGTACAGAAGGCGCTGGGACTCGGGCTCCGCCTGCCGGGGCAGACGTCGCGGGCCGCGACGCGGTGGGGCCCGGCCCGCCATGGCGGCGCGGCGCTCGGCCATGAGAGAGGCGAGCGTCTTCATGCCGGCACCTCACTCGTCGTCAGCGGCGGGAGGGCGGGCAGCTCCGGTGCGGGCGCCTCCGCGCCCTCACCTGTCTCCGGCGTCCCCCCGCGCGCGGCGGCCAGGGCGGCCCTGTCCTTCGTCTCCAGCTTCGTCTCGGCACTCCACTCCGGCCCGCCGAAGCGACTGAGGGCCACCTCCTCGGGCGTCAGCACGCCGGAGTTGATGTAGAGGGCGTCGGTGTCCGCCACCAGCTTGCGGCGCTCCGCCACCTCCTTCTGCGTCTCCTGGCGCAGGGGCCGGAAGACGAGCATCCACTTCGGAGGCTCCACGCCGCCCGTGGGCCCCTGCTGGCTGCGAAAGAGGACGCGCAGCAGCCGGTTGAAGCGCGGGCGCAGGACGGCCTCCTGCTGGGCCTCCACGTAGGCGTGCCAGTTGTCCATGTCCGCGCTCCCCGTCGCGGACAGGCCCGCCGGCGCCTCGCCCATGAGGACGGACAGGGGGATGTCCGCGGCGGCGGCCAGCACGCGCAGGAGGCGGTCGAAGGCGTCACCCGCGCCGGAGAGGGGCGCGGCCTGGCGCTGGAGGGCGTCGTCCTTGTCCACCACGGTGTAGCCGATGGCGGAGCGTGCCATCCGGATGGCGTCCAGCCGCGCGCGCAGCTTCGCCTTGCCGTCCGCGCCGGAGAGGAGGTTGGCCAAATCCTTCAGCCCCAGCACCGTCTCCCCGTTGCTGGCCAGGAGGGCCGCCAGGGTGCCCGAGCCGCCCGCCGCGTCCCAGAGGGCGTCCACGCACCGGGCCAGGATGCTGTCCCCCCAGCCCTGCTCCTCCACCCGGTGGTGGGGACTCGTCGTCACGCCCGTGAAGACGAGCAGCCGCGACTCGTGCACCAGCAGCCGCGCCGCGCCCCCGCCCGGGGACACGGGCTGCCACGCGTACACCTCCACCTCTCCGAAGCGCGGGCGCAGCGGGTCGCGGTACCAGCGGACGGGGGTGAGCTCCTGCCGGGTGATGGGCGTCAGGTGCGTGAGGCGTCGCACCGCCCGGGAGTCCAGCGGCAGGTCCGTCCCGAGCCCGTCATCCACACCCAGGAGGAGAGCCCCGCCGCCGTAGGCCCGCGCGTACTTCAGCGCGGTGGCGAGCCGGGCCCAGACGTCCAGGTCGTCCAGCTCCGCCGCGACGCGCTCCTCCGCGGCCTTATCCTCCCCCAGGCGCACGTCCCCGCGCCTCATCGTCATCGCCTCGGCGGGCTTCTCGATGATGCGGGCGGAGTACGCGTCCGCGCGCCACATGGCCTCCCAGTACGTCGGCGCCCGGCGCTGCACCACCGGCACTACGGCCGTGCGCGAGTCCTGCCCGGCGACGCCCAGGCCCGTGGCCAGGTTCTGCATGGCGTCCGCCCGGGCGACGGCGGCGCTACTTCGCGAGGAGGAGGGGCGAGGCTTACCCATGCCTCGCGGCTACCGGCGCTCCTCCCGTCTTGTCACCTGAGGCAGACGCTACTGCTGCTCAGTACCCGGAGAATCCTTGGCTACCGGATTGGCCGAACCATCTTTCGAGTCAGCCTTGCCGTCTTGAGGTTTCTCTGGATGAAGCAAGGCCCAGAGTGTGCCTTCCTCCGCCGTCGTGCCTTTGCGAGCCGCAACACATGGCGTCGATTCGGTAGTCGTCGGAAAACACCCATTGAGCCCGAGCTGCGGCGTGTAACCCCATGCAAGACACGAATCTAGCGAGGGAAGGGCTTCAACCTTGAAGATGATTTTCTTCGATGAAAAAGCCTTCGCGGAAAAACCCGGCCCTACATCTTGAATCTTGATGGCACCATCAGGTCCCGATTCTCCTTGGGCCTCCAGCTCGATATCCATCTGGCTGGCGATCTTTCCGCCTGCCTTCTGAATCTGATAATTCGTCTCAGCCAGGGCGCATGAGTGCATCAGCGCTGAACTGGCCAGGGGCATATGTGCGTAGAAGCCGCGATTCGCACACCCAGACGCAAGCAGTGAGAGCAACGCCAATATTTGAATTTTCATATCCCCCCAGCGAGCACAACGAGTTGCCCAGCAATCACAGGCACCGAAATCCAAACACTAACGGCAAGGCATTTTCAAGCCCCGCCCAGTCGATTTGATCAAACCGTGGCTGGGACATTCTCACCCCAGCCCCACGAGGCTCGCGAGCGAGTCACTATAGAGGGCCTCGGAGGTGCCGGACTGCCAGCGTAGGAGGATTTGCGACTGCTGATCCACCGCGTCCATGCCTTCGCCCTTTGGGGCGGAGCCGTGGGCGGCGATGTACCTGTCCCGCCAGGGGGCGTGTAGCGGCAGGAAGACGTTGCCGCCCTCCACGTGCCACGCGGTGGCGGCGGCGCGGGCCTCCTTGCTGCCGTACTCGGACACCGGGAAGGGCACCAGGCCGGGCACCTTGGACGCCAGGGTGTCGATGACAGCAGGGCCGTTGGCCTTGTCCTCCACCACCTTCGCGCCCACGCGCGGCCGGCGCAGGGCCTGGGCCTCCAGCGCCGCGCACGTCTCCGTGAAGGACAGCGGCTCCCACACCAGGTCCATGAGGTACTTGTGCGGCCCGCGCTTCGCCCAGGCGCCACCGGCCACCTTGCTGCTGCCCTCCGTCTTCTTGAAGGCACAGTCCCAGGAGAGTTCCTCCAGGTCGAAGGGCTCATCCGGGTTCAACTCTATCGTGCGCGACGCCAGCTCCGGCACCTCGTCTTCCCAGGGCCAGCGCCAGAAGCGCCACCAGGAGGCCTTGAAGAGGTTGCCCTCGGCCACCATGGGCTCCTGCTGGTGCTGCGCCGCCCAGCGCATGGACTTGCGCTTCTGCGCGGTGACGTAGCTGGGCCCGAAGCGCTCCGGCAGCGCGAGGACGCCGGGGCCGCGCTCGTCCCGCCAGCCCAGCGCCGTGTGCCCGCGGGTACAGGTGGCGCAGTCGCAGGCATTCTTCCCGTCGGCCTCCTGCTTGATTTTCAGGTGCTCCCAGTCGCCCTCCTCCTTCAGGACGTGGTGGCTCCAGTCCTGGGTGTGCACGCGCTGCTGGACGCCCAAGCGGATGGAGCGCTCCGGGTCATTCACGCGGGACTCCAGCGCGTCGTCCCACCGGTTGTTGACGCCCTCGCGCTCCGCCTCGCTCCAGACGCCCTCCGCGTCGTTTGGGTCGTCCAGAATCTCCGCGTCCGCGCGGTCTCCCGTCACCACCGCCTTCCAGCCCTTGGAGAGGCGCCAGCCGCCCGCGCTGGTGCGGTAGTGCCCTTTCGCGTCCTCCGTCTCGGAGAAGCTCCACCAGACGTCGAAGGTGTCCCGGTACCAGGAGGACTTCACCAGCTCGCGGCACCTCTCCGCGTCGCGGCGGGCCACGTCTGGGTTGCTGGAGAGACACAGCGCGGTGAAGCTGGGCCAGCGCAGCCACACCCACGCGAGGAACATCACCGAGAGGATGCGCGACTTCGCGTACCCCGGGGGGATGTTGACGAGCAGCTTCCGGAAGCGCTGGGGCACCACGCGCACGCGTCCCCCGTCCTCGAGGACGCCCAGGCGCCGGGCCTCCCGCCACAGCCCGGCCACGTGGTGCCGGCGCCTCTCTTCCTCCTCGCGCGCCTTCGCGTCCGTCGGAAGGGGCCCGGTGGGCAGCGGCGGCAGCGTGCCAATGCGGGCCAGCGTCGCACGCATCCAGTCCTCCACCAGCGCCTGGGCGTGCTGGCACACCACGGCCAGCGGCCACCCCCACACGAGGGGCTCCGTCGGCTCCAGCACCGGCCAGGAGGCGCGCACGAAGACGGAGAAGTCCGCCTCCATGCGCTCCCTCTCACGGGCCTTCTGGCGCCTCTCCAGTTCCGCCTTCACCGCCGCCGCGCTCGGCAGCGTCTCGGCGCCGGGCGGCCGCCTCGTGGATGGCGTGGATGGCCTGCAGCTCTTCATCCGTGTACCCCGACAAGTCTTGTTGGGCGTTTACCTGGACGGGCGCCCCGTCCTTCCCCGTCACCTCCAGCTTCTCCTTCAGCAGCCCCAGGTGTTTCGACAGCAGCTCCAGCGACTTCGGCTTGTCCCACATGCGCACCTTCGCCACGGTGCCGACGGCAGCCCCGTCCACCTTCAGCTGCTCCACCTCGATGCTGGCGATGGCCCGGCGCAGGCCCACCGGCATGTCCTTCAGCGGGCGCAGCGCCCCGTGCTCGTCGAAGGCGTCGGCCACGTCCGACGTCGCCAGCCGCGCCAGCTCCACCAGCACGTCGTCCGCCTTCAGCTGGACGCGCTCCGCCCTCGCCTTCTGGGCCGCCTCCACCGCCTCTTGAACCTTCGGGTTTCTCAGGAGCTCCGAGGCCATGGCCGCGGCGCTGCGCTCCGCGTACCCGGCGCGGATGGCGGCCCGGGTGGCATTCAAGTCCACCAGGTACTCGCGCACGAAGGCCGCCTGCCTGTCGTTGAGGCTGCCGCTCTTCTTCGCCATGGCCTACCCCACCTCGCCAGGGGCAGAGGGCACGGGCCGCTGCCCCCGGGCGTCCTCGGTGCGCGTCTGGCCCAGGCCGGCTTCGGTGAGCCACCCCTCCACCGTCTTGCGGTGCAGGCCCAGGCGCTCGGCGATGTCCGCGGCGGACAGGTTGGGATTCTTCTCTCGGATGGCGAGGGCGCGCGTCCGCTTCGCCTCGCGCTGCTCCTTCGTCAGGCACGGCATGGAGTCCTCCCCTGGCCGCGCGGAATGTCCCCGGCGGCGGGTATGGGTGGTGTCCCCAGCGGTGCTTTCCCTGGCGCTCCTGGACTTCGCGGGCCCGGCCGTTGGCGCGGCCGGCCCGCTTCCCTTCTACCTCTGACGCACAGGCACTACTACCTGAGCGCCTTCTTGAAGACTTCAGCCGCCGCGCGCTCGATGGCCCGGCGCTGCTCCGCCGTGAGTTCCGACGGCACCTCCGCCGCCCCTTCCGGCGCGGCGCACTCCTGAGCCGCCTTCTCCATCGTCTTCACCGCGCGCAGCATGGAGGCAGGCAGCTTGAACTTCACGTTGACGTTGGCCGACATGTAGGACTCCTCTTGAAAAAGGGCGCGGAAATGCACCCGTTTCCCTAAGAAGGGGCGGCCACCTGGCGGCGGGCCTAAAAAAGTGGAGGGCCGTTCGCCAGCCACCTCCCGCGCGGCAGCTTCACCCCGGCGCGGGCGGCGAGCTTCTTCAGCCCCGCGTAGGTGAGGCAGGGGAAGCGCTCCAGGACGGCGCTGTGGTGCACCCCTTCGCGGAGCAGCTCCAGCGCCTTCACGCGCTGCTGGCGCCGAAGCTGGGCGGGCGTCAGGCCCTCCGGCCGGTCCGGACCGAGGTCGCGGAGATCGCACGAAGGATCGCTCCACCTTCCGCTCCGGTCTGGCGACGTTCTCTCGGTAGAAAGCTGATGGCCACTCGCGGGACGGCGACACGTCATTGGGATCGCCCAAGTCTTCGCAACTTGCCTTGACGTAGAGGATTGGCGAGACGTGCCGAAGTATAAAACCCCGACCGTTTGACATTGGGTTCGCCCTGGCTACATTTGATGACGCTGCCCTTCGGCAGCGAAGCCCAAACAATAGGAGCAAAAAATGACAACAATATTTCGCCGTAATTCAGGAGAATCACACCCCGCCTCAAACGTGACCCATCGACGTGGCCAGCAGCACTATCAAACCGTGCGTGCACTCGGCGGCTTTCAGGAGCGCATCCCAACGCGCAAGGACCCAGACTCAGTGACCTTCGTTCTCCCTCGGGGCGTCTCGACCGGACTGGAGGAGGGATGTAGTCTTATCTCCCCACAAGGAGCATATCGACTATTCATAACTTCGGAGGACATGACCGAACATGGAACTTTTGTGACTGCGTTCACGCAGTAAGTCCTAAGACCTAAATCGGCAATGCTCAAGAGGCCCAGCCCCTGTGAGGGGCTGGGCCTTCCTATTTTAAGTGTCTCCCGCGCGCCTCATGTGGAGCATGTTGCGGCGGACGCGCATCTCCGCGTGCACGGCGTCCACGGTGGTGTCCCGGAGTAGCAGCCCACGGGCGAGTACCGCGAGACGCCGGGCCGCGCGGCTGTCCTGGCACAGCGGCACACCTTCCTGCGCTTCCTGGGCGCGCCTCCAACGGCAGCAGGAGTTGCTCCGGATCGTGGCAGGCCATGGCTACCCGCCCTCCGTCTTCGCACCCTGCCGCGACTCCAGCACCGGCACGCCCTTGTAGACGTGCCCGTCGCGGATGGCCTTGATGGTCTCCCAGTGGCAGCCGTAGAGCCGGGCCAGGTGCGCCACGCTGTACCCGGCGGCGAGCGCGGCGCGGATGCGGCCCACCTCCTCGCGCAGGTCCCCTGGGCGGCACGTCATGACTTCTTCCCTCCCGGGTAGCTGGCCGGCGTGGCGAGGGCCGCGAGCCCGCGCAGCGGCCGGGACGGAGCCTTTTTCGGTGCCTTCGGCTTCCGCGCCCTGGACGCGCGGGCAGAGGCGGCCTCGGCCGGCACCGGAGGCGGGGGCGGGGCCAGCGCGTCCTGGGCGCGGACAGCCGCGGCGAGGGCGTCATCCCCCCAGGAGAGTTCCACCAGCACCGAGGGCTCGCCCTGTGCCTGGGCGTACACCCAGCGCACCAGCGGCGAGGCGTCGTCCAGGCGCAGCTGCCGCGCCACCTCGTCGCGGATGCTCTTCATGGCAATGGGGAGGTTGTCCCCGCTGTCGAGCGTCCTAGGGGACACGCGCGTCAGGCGCACCACCAGGAGCGCGGGCCCGCTCCAGCCGGGCCACAGCAGGTGGGTGGCGTCGCGCTGTCCCTTCGCGCGCCTGTGGCGCTCCATGTGGTGCTCGCGCCGGTTGGAGGTGTTGACGGTCTCCACCGGCACCTCGAAACGGATGCAGCTCATGGACGGACGCCTCCCTCGCGGATCCGCTCGTGCAGGCCACAACTGCAGGCGAGCCGCCCGTGGGTGCGCGGCAGGCGGCACCCGCGCTGGTGGGCGCCGTACCTGTCCAGTGCCTCGGCGAGGCGACGGACGCGGGCGGAGAGCTCCGCCACGCGCTCCCTCTCGTGAGCCAGCGCCTTGTCTATGTCGGGGTGCTTCCGGCAGGACGTCACGACTCCACCTCCTCGGGCAGCGGGACGCGCTGGATGCGCAGCCACAGGCGGGCCTCCAGCACGTAGGACTTGCAGTGGCAGGACGCACACTCCACCTCCCGGCCAGGAGGGCCCAGGTGGTCCACCCACTGCGTTGCAGGGTGCTCCGCGGCGTGGGCGAAGTCGCCGAACTCATCGCACCAGGGGCACCGGAGGCTGTCCGCCTCGCCCTCCTGCACGGACGCCTCTGCGCACCGCTCGCAGAAGTCCGCGTCATCCAGCGCCGGCGCCGTGCAGCGCTCGCGGGCGCCGCGCTTCGGCGTCCGGACGGCGATGCAGAGGCGGCGCGGCGGAGCTGCTGTGGGCGTCACGACGTCACCTCGCGGATGAGGTGCCCCGCCCTGTCCAGGATGAGCGCCCGCCCTGGCCAGCCCTCGGCGCGGCACAGGCTCACCATGTGCCGCGTCCCGCGCCCCAGCCCCGGGTCCGTGTGCGCAGCCACCCAGCCCACGCGCTGGCCCTGGGCGGCGAGCGCGCGCAGGGCGTCCCGCATCGCCTCGTTGCGCTGAGGGCCCGCGCGGTTGCCGTCGCGCTTCCAGTCCGCGGGGAAGCGCTCCACGTCCTCCACGCGGAACCAGGGCCACTCCAGGTGGGCGGCCACCTCCCAGAGGCGGTCCGCGCCGAAGGCCTCGGGCTCGTCCGTCTTCCGCGCGTCCCCCGCGCCGTGGATGAGACGCATCCCCACGTGGCCGGCGAAGCGCCGCATGTACGCGCGCAGCGCCGGCAGGTGGTTCAGCGTCAGCCCACTGCTTCCGCAGGCCAGGAGCACCATCACGCCTCCCCCGCCACGCCGAGCATGCACAGCGAGGTGGGCTCCACCGCTCGCAACAGCTCCGGAGACACCACGGCCAGCGCGAGGAGGAGCGCGCCGCGCTCGGGCTTGTGCGGCAGCCCCTGCTTCCAGTCGCACTCGGGATGGGCATCCATGTAATCCCTGGCATGCCGCAACAGCGGACTCACGTCGGGGGGCTCCGGCACGAGGTGGACGGCGCCGATGACCGAGAGGAGCGCCTGCCCGAAGGCGCGCGGATCTCCCGGTGGAAGTTTGCGGAGTCGCCTCTTCATGGACTCATCTCCTGGGCGGCAGGGAGTGCTCCACGCGCCCGGGACGCCACCCAGCCCGAGACGCTCTCCGTCGTGAGGCGCGGCACATCCGCCTCCAGCCGTGCCGCGCAGGCCCGGCACAGCGGGTGCCCCCACACCACCAGGGCGGACACCGTTCCGCACCCGGTGCCGCAGGGGGCGCTGGGCTCCTCACCGCGGCCGACGCTCAGCTGCGCGCGACGACGGGCCTCCGCGGGGGGCAGCTGCGCCATGCCCGCGCTGCCCGCCTCTGCCCCGCCCTGCCCTGGGACGTGCCGGCGCCACACCTCGGGTCCGACGAAGGCCCGCGTGGCGCACACCGGTTGGCGAGCCTGCCCCCAGGCGTCCTCCAGCCACGCCAGCCAGGCCGCGCGCAGGCGCCCCTCGTCGCCTCCGACGGCGGCCAGCGCGTCCGCGTACCAGGTGGCCCAGCCCGGCGGGGGTGCCTCGGGGATGGCCCCGGGGAAGCGCCGGCAGCGCTCCTCCTGCGCCCACGCGAAGAGCACCTTGTCCGGGCTCGGCGCGTCGTCCTCCATCCACTTCGGCGGTGCCTTGCGGACGACGGGGGCCACCGGGACAGGGGCTGCCGGGGACGTGTCCCCTCCGGCTCGGGACAGGGGGACAGGGGACATGTCCCCGGGGACAAGGGGACAGGGGACAGGGGACACGTCGCGCGCGCTTTCAGCAGCAGCTCGCTTCTTCTCTCTCTGCTTCTGCTTCTTCAACCTCTCGTACTCTCTCCGCTTTTCGTCTTTCGACGCTGTTGCTGCTGCTTCCCCCCTACCCCCCTTCATGTCCCCTGTTGTCCCCGGGGACATGGGGGACATGTCCCCGGGGACAGGGGGGACAACCATGGGGACAGCGGGACGGGACGCGCCAGGGACAGGCGCGGGGACGGTGAGGGACGGGGCCAGCAGCGCGATGGCGTGCGCGAGCCCCTCCGCACGGCCCTCGCTGCGCGCCAGGTCCTCGCGCAGCTGGGCCATCTGGGCACGCAGCGCGTCCAGCTCATCGTGCAGGGCATCGGGGTCGAACGTGTGCGCGCAGCACGCCCCCGCGGGCTCGTGGCGGTAGGTGGGCGCGTCGGACTCCGGCGCGGGCGAGGCCTCACCGGGCCAGCGCGCCTCGGGCGGCAGCTCGCCGGGAATCACCTGGGCCGCCTCCTCCTCGCTGACGAGCTGTCCGGACAGCAGGCGCACCATGCCCGGGGGCACCGGCTCGCCCTCCGCGATCTCCGGAGGTGGGGGCGGGACAGGCCGACGACGACGGCGGGCAGGAGGCGTGGGGCAGATGCTCATGGTGTGGGGTCCTGCACGGGAAGAAGGGGCGACGCCTCCGGATGGGGGCAGCACGCGGGCGGGACGGGCCGATCCACGCAGTCGGCCAGCGCCGCGACGCCGTGGCCGCAGGTGGGCCAGGGGCCCGGGTGCTTCGCGCGCACGGACTCTGAGGCCACGCGCGGTGCGTGGGGCGCGGGCAGGCCAGCGGCGGTGACAGCGCCCATGCGCGGGGCGCCGCAGTCCTCGCAGACGACGGTGGGTAGGCGGCACCGGCTCAAGGCGACCCCCCCGTGGCGCAGGTGTGCGGCGGGCACCCGGGCGCAGTGCAGCGCCAGGCACGGCACGTGGGGCACTTCGTCATCGCGCGCCGGCAGCTGCACTTCCGGAGGACTCGGTCGCGGAGGCTTGCGGGCTCACGGCCCCCGGAGCGCGCGGCCAGGTCCTCGTAGGCCGCCCAGCGCGCCGTGTCCGCCTGGACGACGGCGCCGAAGGCGAGGCGCACGCGGGCCAGCACCGGCGCGGGCACCTCCCACAGCGTGTCCGCCGGGCCGGGCTCGCAGGCCACCGGCTCCGGCAGCGCCACCACGTCCTCCAGCCACAGCCCCACCGGGCCCACGTACCAGCGCGACTGCCGCTCGCCGTCCGGCCACAGCGACACCGCGGCGACACGCGCCACCGCCATCACCGCGCACGTTGGCAGTTCGTCCGCGGGCGGGGCGCTGACGCCCGGGCCGGAGGGCGAGGCCATCCAGCCCTTGAGCTCCGGCACGTACTCCGCCGCCGCGCACACCGCGACGTAGGCGCCCAGCACATCCGTCGGCGGGGCCCGGTGCAGGTTGAGCACCGGCGCGTTGCGGACCTGGACGGACCAGGCCCACGGCTGCGGCGCGGTGACGCCGAAGATGGGGACGCGCATGGGGGCGTCGCAGGGGCTCACGCCGCCCTCCGGTTCTTCAGGAAGGCCTCGGCCAGCTTCCGCACGCGCCCCTCGTCCGTCTCCAGCCGCTCCATGAGGCTGGCCTGCGGATCGCGGATGCCCTCCATCTGGTTGCGCTTGATGCCGAGGACATCCGCCACCACCGGGTCGGAGCCGGAGTCGGACACCAGGAAGTAGGCCATGACAGGGTCCGGCTGGCCGTCGCGGTGGACGCGGCCGCACGCCTGCTCGTGCACGCCGGGACTCCAGTCCAGCTCGCCGAACACCACCGTGCGGCAGCAGTGCTGGAGGCCGTCGAGGCCCGCGCCCGCGCGCAGCGACATGATGAGGATGGGCGTCTGGCCCGACTTGAAGCGCTGGGCCTGCTCCTCCTTCTGCGCGGGGCTCTCCTGGCCGGTGAAGATGGCCGGGGAGTACTCCGCGAGCCGCTCCCGCCAGATGCTGTACACCTCGTGGTGCCAGCCGTAGAGCAGCACGCGCTCGCCGTTTTCCACCAGCATGCGGACGAACTCGGCGACGAAGGGCGCCTTCGCGATGCCGGTGGCCTGCCGCAGGCGCCAGGACAGCTCCCCGGACGCGTGGAGCCGCTCCTCCGGCTTCACCCCGCCCTGGGCGAGGATGATGCGGGCGAGCTCCGCGGCCTTGTCCTGCACCTCGTCGAGCACCCGCGTGTCCGACTCGACGGTGTGCACATCGCGCGAGAGGGACGGCAGCTCCCGCCCGACGTCCTGCCGCGTGCGGCGCAGCATGAGTCCCGCGTCGCGCAGGTACGTGCCGAAGGCGCGCGGGTCCTTGAAGTTGAGCTTGTCGTCCACGCCGGTGCACCACTCCCGGCTGAACTCCTCACGCGTGCCCAGGACGCCGGGTTTGATGGCGTCGAGGACGTGAAACATCTCCCCGCCGTAGTTGTAGATGGGGGTGGCGGACAGGCCGATGACGAAGGGCGTGCGCTCCGCCAGGTAGTGGGCGGCCCGGTACTTGTCCGACTCCGGCCCGCGCCGCAGCTCCTGGCACTCGTCGAAGACGATAGAGCGCACGCCCGCGTTGGCCAGCGTGTCCGCCCAGCCGGACAGCTTGTGGTAGTTGAGGACGAGGACGTCCGGCCACGGCAGCTTCCGCCCGCCGCGCCCCCGGGTGACGTCCTCCGGCGTCGCGCGCTTCGCCACGTGCACGCGCAGGCGCGGCAGGAAGCGCGCCAGCTCGCGCTGCCACTGCCGGGGCAGGTGCGTCAGCGTCACCACCACGGCCGGCAGCGTGCGCGCGTCCGTGAAGCCCGTCAGCGCGGAGGCCGTCTTCCCCAGGCCAACGTCGTCCGCGAGCAACAGCCGCTGCAGTCGCAGCCACATGTCCGCTGCCTTCCGCTGGTACTCCCGGGGCGGGACATTCATCGCGAAGTCGGGCGCCTGGTACTCGGCCGCCAGCAGCTCCGCCACCTGCGCCTCGCGCCGTGCGTGCTCGCGCGCGCCGTGCCGGAGGAAGTCCTTCGCCTCCTTCCCCACCACCTCCATGGGGTAGCGCTCCAGGAACCAGTCCAGCTCCCGCGCCGTCTCCGCGGTGGCAGCCAGGAGGACTTCGCCGACGTCACCCTTGTTGATGCGGTCGAAGACGCGCTTCAGGCGCAGGGCCACGTGGGGCTCCGCCTGCACCACCCACGCGGGCCGCTCACCACCGCGGCTGCCCAGCTTCCGCGCCTCCAGGCGCACCGTCCCGTACGTCTTCACAGCAGGCCTCCCCTCAACACGGCGACGCGCACGGGCTTGCCCTGCATGAGGGCCGGCAAGCTGTCGTGGCGGCTGCGGGTGGTGACGAGCAGGAGGGCGTGGACGTCCTCCCTCTCGGCGTAGCGCAGAAGCTGGCGGGTGACCTCGGACAGGCCCCCGTCCACCTTCACTTCGAGGCCGACGTGGGCTTCCGACAGCAGGAAGTCGATGCGGCCCGCTTCCCCCAGCCGCACCTCGCGCTGAAAGGGGATGCCCGCCTCCGTCAGCACCTGGGCGAGCGCCTCCTGAAGGAGGGACTCCCCGGCGCAGCGGAAGCGGTGGCGGGTGACGAGGGCGCGGGCCTGCTCCAGCGCCGTCATGGCGGGCGTGGGCGCGCTCATGCCGCGTACCCCTCAAAGCCCGGGCGGAACCAGAAGTCGCTCACCAGCGACCAGCCGTGGCCCAGCTTCGACTTCAACGCGGCGAGGAGCTGCTCCTCCTGCCACACGAGGGCGCCGCCCGCCGGGATGCCGTCGCCCACCATGCTGCGCACGCGGGCGTCGCTGGAGGAGACGAACTCCAGCGGCATCCCGTCCACCACCGGCGGCAGTCCCTGGAGGACGGCCAACTCCAGCGTCGTGAGCGGCCGGTGCCAGCAGCCCGAAAGCGGCGAGAGAATGGCCGGGGCCAGCGCCCCCTTGGGCGGCTCCCAGCCCTCGGCGAGCAGCGCCAGGGCCAGGTGGATGCTGATGACGGGCCGGGGCGCGGGACGCGGGTCCGCGATGGCCGCGGAGCCGTTGTCCACCTGGAGGCTCCCCGTCACCGTGCGTGCCGGAGAGTCCCACTCCAACACGCCGTAGAAGCCGTTGCGGCAGGTGGGCCCGACGCCCAGCGCGTCGAGTGCCGCCGCGGCGCGCGAGTCCGCGAGCGCGGCCGGCGTGTTGCTGCTGCTCACCGTCGCGGAGCCGGAGACGGTGGGCGCCGGGGCGCGCTCGTCCATGACTCCGAAGAGTCCGGGGCGACCGTGGTAGCTGTCCGCGCCCGCGGCCGTCTGGCCCAGGCCGACGAGCTCAAGGACGCGCTGGTCCCCCACGGCGGGTGCACCACTACCGGGGCGCGTGGCGGCGGTCACCGTGCCCGCAGGCCCGGCCCAGTCCGTCACCGCGTACTTGTTCCGGTGGCGCAGGGGGTTGTCCGCCCCCATGGCGATGCCGTCCAGGCGCGGATCCGCCACGGAGACGGGCGTGCTACCGCCGGAGACGTAGGGCATGCCGATGACGGTGCCCGCGGGCTCGCGCCAGTCGATGACGCCGCAGGTACCCGCGCGGCCGTCCGCGCGCAGCGCCAGCGCGTCCAGGGGGCGGGCGTCAGCCACCACAGCCGCGCCGGCCTGGACGTCCGTGGCGCCCGTCACCGTCTTGCCTGGGGCGGCCCAGTCCTGCACGCGGTACTGGTCCGCGAAGCGCTCGCCCCGTGCGTGCGTGAGGGACACCCCCTCCAGCGCGCGCGGGTCGGCCACGGCCGCGCCGCCGTTGTCGTGCCGGGCGACGCCGCGCACCGTGGGCGCCGGGCCGTCCCAGGCCGTCACGCCCTCAGCGCCCCGCCGCGGGGAGTGCCCGAGTCCGAGCGCGTCCAAGGGACGAGGGTCCTCCACCGCGCACAGCCCCGCGCCCCCAGGCCCGGACACCGTGGGCGCCGGCTCCGCCCAGGCCTGCACCGGGTGCCGCCGGTGCACCTCGCGGCGCTGCTGGCCCGGCTGCACTGGCGTGCCGAGCTGCTCCTCCACCAGGGCACGGAAGGGGCTCGTGTCCACGCCCGCCGGCCACAGCCCGCGCGCCTCCAGCCACGCCACCACGCCCCCACGCGGCGGCAAGTCCCGCCAGTCCCCGCCCGGCGGAACGAGCGCCAGGCGCACCGCGTTCAGCCACTCAATCTTCGGCAGGCGGTGGTGCTTCCCCGCGCGCGGGTCATCCGGGAAGGGCAGCGGCCCGAGCACCTCACCCACGCCGCGCAGGCGTTTCTTGTTGGGCATCGCCACCGGCACCGGGCAGCGCTTCGCGTCGCGCCAGCAGATAGTGAGGCGCTGGCGGCGCTGAGCCAGCCCCGCCTCCTCGCCCAGGTCGTGCTCGACGACGGACACCTCGTAGCCCGCGCGGCGGCCCAGGCGCAGCACCTCCGCGAGGTTCTCCGGGCAGCGGTGCCGGTACGCCGGCACGTTCTCGATGACGACCATGACGGGGCGCGCGTCGCCCTGCCACGCCGCCAGCACCTTGCGCGCGGCTTTCACCGCGAGCCGGTTCATGTCCTGGTACTTCTTCGTCGCCGCGCGCTCCTTCGAAGTGAGCCGGGAAGCGCCCTTGCAGGGCGGGCTCCACTTCATGAAGTAGGGCGCGCGCTCGCCGAAGAATGCGCGCAGCTCGCGCGGGCGCATGCGTCCGATGTCCGCACAGAGAGACTTCGCGCCCGTCAGCTTCGTGAACGTGTCGCAGCGCTCCTGCTCGAAGTCGATGCCGCCCACGTTGCGGACGGTGGCGCGGTGGCCGTCCACCTCCACCTGGGCGCAGTCCGCGCCGTACGCACCGACGCCCGCGCCGCAGAAGAGGTACCCGACGGTGAACTCGTGCTCCTGGATGCAGCTCATGGACGGCTCCGGACGACAGCGACGGCGCCGAGCGCCGCGAAGAGAGAGAGGAAAGAGAAGAGGGAGGCACCCGCGCGCGGCTCGGCGCGGGTGAGGCGGTAGCCGGCGCACGTGCCAGCCAGGAGGAGGCGCGCGGGGCTCACCTGGGGCACTCGGGGAAGTGGTTCATCGCGAGCCCTCCACCCGGCGGAACTCCATCACCGACGTCATGCCGGGCGCGTGCAGGCCGACGTCGTGCGAGCGCAGGTAGCCGAACCATCTCCACGGCCCGCGACTCGCTGCTGCGTGCCGCGCGCGGATGGCCTCCAGCTTGTCGTCCGTCTCAGCCATGGCGCTGCGCCCCCTCTCGCTGCGTGGAGAGGCCACCGGGCAGCACGCGCAGCACGGGCCGGCCGGTGTTGGGAGTGGGCGTGGCGGGCGCCTTGTCGCGGTCCACCAGGTCGAGGAGCGAGGTGACGCCACGGAGCGCGGCGAAGGCGACGAGGATGCCGGCCGCGGTGAGCAGGTCACGCATGGCGCACCTCACGGCTCGTCGCGAAGGTGGCCAGCAGGGCCGCCTTCGCGCGCTCGTGGAAGGGCTGCTCCCGCTTCTTCGCCGTCTTCCACAGCCGCTCGCAGGCAGGATGCCGGCAGGTGGCCACCGGGCGGTCCTGCAGCTCGTTCAGCTGCTCGCGACGGGAGCGCATCGTCCAGCACACCGCGCACCGGGCCTTGAGCCCGCCGTACCCGGCATCCTCCGGCGACACGGGCGTCTCGCGGTACAGCCGCAGGCGCAGCAGTCCGGCCTCGCGCTTCGGGCACGTGCGCACCAGCGCTCGCACCTGCTCGCGGCGCTCGTCGGGCGTGGGCAGCGGGCTACCCATGGAGCACCTCGGGGTGCTCGCTGAGGTAGGCATTGGCCAGTGCCTCTCCGGACTCGGTGATGATGAGCCCGCGGTGGACGTTCGGCAGACGCTTCAGGAGGCGGCGCTGCTCCAACCGCTCGAAGTAGTCCGTCGCGGCGCGCTTGGACGCCCAGCCGAAGCGCTTGCACACCTCGCTCGCCGACGGGGCCAGTCCGTTGGCCTGCCGGTACGCGTGGACGTAGGCCAGCACCTCCTGCTGGCGCTTCGTGGGGGCGCCCCCGGAGGGGCCATTCTCGGGAGGGGGACGGCAGCTCATGCGGCACCAGCCTTTCGGGTGCGCCGGTGGGGTTTCGCCGCGCGGCGCTCGCGGTAGAGGGCGCCCAGGTGCTGCGCGAGGAGGGCCACCTCTTTGGGGGTGTTCTGCACGTCGTTCCACCGGCGCTCGCCGGCGGGGAAAGCCCAGGTGCCGGACGTCCAGGCGCAGACGTCGCGCACCAGCGCGAGCTCGCGCTCGAAGTCGGCCTGCGTGGGCGCGGCGTTGCCCTCCTGCGCGAGGAAGTGGCAGGCGGCGTCCATGAGAAGCGACAGGGCGCGCACGCCCGCGCCGTGCGACAGGCGAGACTCCTTGGGCCGCCGGGCCCACGCATCCGGCCAGGTGCTGGCGACAGCGGCCCACCACGCGGACACGCGCGCCACCATGGCGTCCACCCCTGCGTCCGCGCGCTCCAGGTCGAAGAGGGTCCCGTGCGCGAGGGAGTCTTCCAGCGCGGCCAGCAGGGACGTGTCCTTGATGACGCCGGTGAAGCTCTCCCCCATCTTCTTTCCCGTGGCACGGGGGCACGTCTGGGTGATGACGAGGCCGCGCAGGCTGCTGCCCTCGTCCACGTTGAGGCGGGCGAGGAGCTGCGCCGGCAGGCGCTTGCGCTCCAGCGCCGCGGGGAGTGCCGCCGTCGTGCTGGGCAGCAGTTCGTGGATGAGCCCCTTGGGCAGGGGCTTCGTGGAGTTGACCAGGATGAACTGCTCAGCCTGCTGGCCGACCGTCTCCGCGATGAAGCCGGTGCATGCCAGCGGGAAGGCCTTCACCGCCGCGTCGCGCACAGCGGCCAGGCGCTGCTGCCCATCCACGATGAAGCCCGGTGCGTCCGGGCCGGCCTGGCACGGGATGACGAGGTGCCCATGCCGCGCGCCGTCCGCCGTCCCGGGCAGCTCCTCGAAGCGGACGCGCGAGTCGAAGGCCAGCACCACCGCGTTGGGCACCAGCGCCCCCGCGCTCTCCATGTACTCGCGGATGGCGGCTACGTGGTTGAGCACCTCGGGGCGCTGGTAGCCCTCCAGCACGCCGTCGGTGCGGCGCACCCGCGAGACGGTGGCGAAAGAGGGCACCCGCTTGCCGTCCACCGCGAAAAGGTAGAGGCGCCGGCCGGACGGCTGCTCCACCTCCAGCGCCGGGACTCGCAGCGGAGTCCGCGCCGCCGCGCGCATCCGACTCGCCTCCGCGAGGATGCGTAGCCGCGCCCCCTGGGTGGCGCCCTCGAGCGGCTCCACGAGCGTCCAGCCTTCGCGCGGAGAGGCGACGAGCGCATCCTGGAGAGGCTCCGCGTACGCACGCCCCGCATAGACGAGCAGTTCGACGGCGCCGGCCGGGTAGCGGCGCGCGAGCGACTCCAGCACCTGCCGCCCCCAGGCACCGCGCGCCTTGGGCGGCATCCCTCGGAGGGTGACGTCGTAAGGCTCAACCTCCTCGTCCAGCGAGAGCAGTCCATGGAGGGCCGACAGCACGTAGACGTGCGGCGTCGTGGCCTCGGCCTCGGCCAGGTGCGCGCTGAAAAGGTTGCCCGTGTAGAGGTCGCGCGCAGGCGCACGGTGCTCGAGTTTCTTCTTGCCGCAGCCCACCAGGGCCACCTGGACGGGAGCGCTCATCGCGCAGTCCTCCGCGGGACGGCGGAAACGCAGGCGCTGGAGGCATGGGTGGCAGCCTCCCGCTCACGCTCGCGACGCACGCGCTCCAGTTCGTCGGCCTTCAGCCAGGCCTTGCGCGCGTCCGCGTTCCAGACGCTGACGACGACACCGGAGGGGTCGCTGATGGAGACGCGGTGCCCCGTGCCGCTGCGCAAGGCCACCCGGACGACAGCGGCGGAGTGGGTACGGGGCGCGCTCATGCAGCACCTCGCACCGTCTCCGAGTCGTCCTCAGGCACGCGCACCACCAGGGCGGTGCAGTTGTCGCGGCTGCCGGCGGCGAGCGCGGACTCCACCAGCGCCCGGGCGGCCACCTGGGCGTCGGCGCCATCCGTCAGCACGGCGGCGAGCTGCTCCGGCGTCAGCGTCTCGTGGACGCCGTCCGTGGACAGCAGCCACACGTCCCCGGGCTGGACGTCCGTCTCCAGCACGTCCGGCGTGCAGTCGCTACGGGAGCTGCCGAGGCACCGCGTCAGGACGTGCCGGCTGTCGCGGTGGTCCTCGGTGAGCTGCTCCAGCTTCCCCGCGCGCAGCCGGTACACGCGGCTGTCGCCCACGTGCGCCACCGCCGCGCGCTTCCCCACCAGCACCAGCAGAGCCAGCGTGGTGAGCCCCGAGTGCCCGCCAACGCGCTGCTCGTGGTGGACGTCACGGTGGGCGCACCTGACGGAGGACTCCAGGCCGCGCTTGAGCGAACCGCCAACAACGGCAACCTGGTCCAGGTACGCGTGCCCTAGCACCGACCGCACCGCAGCCTGGGCCGCCTTGTCGCTGCCCTCGTAGCTGCCCAGGCCGTCCGCCACGGCGGCGATGAGCCCGGCCGGGCCTCGGGTGTGGCCCACGGCGTCCTGCTGGTAGTCCCGGCGCCCTTGCTCGGAGCTCGAGCCCACGTCGAAGGCGCGGCTCATCGGCCACCGCCCTTCTTCCCGCGCCGGGCCTTGGCGTCCGTCCCCGTGGACGGGAGGCTCGCGGCGGAGACGGTGGCCTTCAGTTCCTCCAACTCCGCGACCGCGACAGGCAGCGTGTGCCGCCAGCAGGCCATGGGGGGCTGACCGCACAGGAGGCTGGCGCGACAAACAGCGCAACCAGGAACCAGCGGAACCCTCAGCCGGAGCTCGGTGACCGGGTCGGCGCTGGAGCGTCCAGAGGGGCGATCATCAAGACTCGCGCCGGACGCCCACTGTCGCGGGGCCTGTTTCCCCGCCTGTCCACGTCCCGTCTGGGCGTGCTCGAGCGCTCCGAGGATGGCGGCGCAGTCGCGCGGGTCGAGGGTAAGCTGGCGCCCACCAACCCCGGCCGAAAGCGCAGCCCGGAGGATCGCTCCCAGGGGCCGCGCCACAATCGGGGCCCGCTGAAGTGTTGGTGAAGTGTTGGTGCCGGTTGAAGCGCCCCGCTCACGGGAGCGGCCCGAAGGCCGCTTTTCACCGTGAATCTGAGGACTTAACTCTTTGCACCCAGAGGGACTTGAACCCCCAACCCTCGGCTTCGAAGGCCGATGCTCTATCCAGTTGAGCTATAGGTGCGAGAGAAGAAGGGCGAATGACCGGGATCGAACCGGCAACCTCCGGAGTCACAGTCCGGCGCTCTAACCAGTTGAGCTACATTCGCCGTCACTTCACACGTCACGGCTTTGGAAAGCGGCGGTCTCCTACCGTGGAAACCGGGGCCATTCAAGGCCCAAAACCAACTGCCAGCAGATTTGCGCCCCAGGCAGGGCTCGAACCTGCGACCCCCGACTTAGAAGGTCGGTGCTCTATCCAGCTGAGCTACTGGAGCTGGTCGGCCAATGCTGCTGAAAACCCCCACTGCGGCACTTCAAGTCGGGGCGAGAGGATTTGAACCTCCGACCCCCTGCGCCCAAGGCAGGTGCGCTACCAGGCTGCGCTACGCCCCGAGAAGTGTCGCCACCTTCGCCTAACGCGGACAGACGCGCAAGCCTGCTCTTCCTGACGCCCGCCCGCCCGGTCAGAGCGCCAACAGATGGCGCCGCATCAGCTGGAACGCCCGGGCCCGGTGCGACACCCGCGCCTTCTCCTCCGGCGCCAGCTCCGCCATGGAACGCCCGCCCTCCCCGTCCACCTGGAACACGGGGTCATAGCCGAAACCGTTCGCCCCCTTCGGCGCGCGGAGGATGACACCCTCGCAGCGGCCCACCTCCACCGCGGGCTCCCCCTTCCCCGTCACCAGCGCCAGGGCGCAGCGGAAGGACGCGGTGCGCTTGTCATCCGGCACGTCCGCCAGCTCCGCGAGGAGCTTCTCGTACCGGTCCTTGTCGCTGCCCGGCGCGTACCGGGCGGACAGCACGCCGGGCTGGCCATCCAGCGCGTCCACGAACAGCCCGGAGTCATCCGCCAGCGCGGGCAGGCCCGTGGCCTCCGAGTACTCGCGGGCCTTCTTCACCGCGTTCGCCTCGAGGGTGTCACCGTCCTCCACGGGCTCGGGCACGGGGGGCAGGTCCTTGAGGGACACCACCTCCACGGCGTCCCCCACGAGCATGCGCAGCTCGCGCACCTTGCCGGCGTTGCCGGTGGCGAAGAGCAGCTTGGGCTTCATCCGAGCACCTTCGCCTGCGCGGCGGTGAGCTGCTGGATGGCGGCCAGGCCTCCGTCCAGCATCGCGTCCATGGACTTGCGGTCGAAGAGCTTGTGCTCGGCGGTGCCCTGCACCTCCACGATGCGGCCGTCGCCCGTGGCCACGAGGTTCAGGTCCACCTCCGCGGTGGAGTCCTCGTCGTAGTCCAGGTCCACCCGCACCTCGCCGTTCACGACTCCCACGGACACCGCGGCCAGCGGGGTGAGGCCCTTGAGCAGCGCCGGCTTGTTGAGCGAGCGGATGGCCAGCACCAGCGCCACGTACGCGCCGGTGATGGACGCGGTGCGCGTGCCGCCGTCCGCCTGGATGACGTCGCAGTCCAGCGTGAAGGTGCGCACGCCCAGCGCCTGCAGGTCCACCGACGCGCGCAGGGCGCGACCGATGAGGCGCTGAATCTCCATGGTGCGGCCGGACTGCTTGCCCTTGGCGGCCTCGCGCGAGCCGCGGGTGTGCGTGGCGCGCGGGAGCATGCCGTACTCGGCCGTGACCCAGCCGCTCCCCTTGCCCATCAGGTGCGGCGGGACGCGGTCCTCCACCGAGCAGGTGACGAGCACCTTGGTGTGGCCGAACTCCACCTGGACGGAGCCCTCCGCGTAGCGGTTGACGTTGGGCGTGAGGGTGACGGGCCGCAGGTCCAGCGCACCACGGTTGAAGGAACGCACGAGGGAAGGCTCCTGACAGGGAGGGACGGGTAAAGCCCCCACGCTTTATCAGGGCGCGGTGGATCCAGCCACCGGTTGCGAGGGCGAGCCGTCCCGCCGCCGCGTCTCCCGGAGGAAGGCCTGCACCCCGTCCGCGATGGCCTCCGCCAGGGTCTCCTGGTACGCCGCCTTCCCCAGCTTCGCCCCCTCCTGCGGGTGGGAGATGAAGCCCACTTCAATCAGCACCGCCGGCGCCTCCACGCCCGTGAGGACGAAGAAGGGCGCCTGCTGCACGCCCCGGTCCGTGGCGCCGCTTTTGGACACCAGGCGCGGGTGGATGGCGTAGGCCAGCCGGGACGCGTCCGAGTGCGCCTCCGTGCGCGCCAGGTCATCCAGGATGAAGGCCAGCGTGGAGTGGCCACGCGCCGCACGGGCCGTGGGCGCTTCCGCGTTCTCGCGGTCCGCCACCGCTCGCGCCGCCTCACCCGACGCGTTGGCGGAGAGGAAGTACGTCTCGATGCCCTCCGTGCGCTCGCGCAGGCGCTTCGTGGGCATGGAGTTGGCGTGGATGGAGAGGAAGAGGTCCGGCCGCTGGATGTTGGAGAACTCCACCCGCTCCGACAGCGCCATCAACGTGTCGCGGTCGCGCGTGAGGAACACCTCGCTGCCCGCGGCCTCCAGCTTCTCGCGCAGGCGCTGGGCAATCTGGAGCGCGACCTCCTTCTCCCAGAGCTCCCCGGGCCCCTTCGCGCCCTCCTTCGCCCCGCCATGGCCCGGGTCGATGACGATGCGCGCGCCGCGCTCGCCCGCCCCGGAGAGGGCCGGCAGGAGGCACGCGAACAAGGGGAGCCAGAGGGGGAAGCGGCGCGGCGACATTCGCGCCGGGATGTTAGCCGGGGCCCGGCCCGGAGGCGAAATCCGCTCCCGGACGCCAGTGCCCCGCCAGCTCAGCCGATGACTTCGATGCCGGGGCGGCCCGCCTGCACCTCGCCGATGAGGGCCGCGTCCACGCCCGCCTTCTCCAGCGCCTGCACCGCCTTGAGCGCGTGGCGCGCGGGCACGCTGGCCAACAGGCCGCCGTTGGTCTGCGCGTCCGCGAGCAGCCACTGGATGTGCTCCGGCAGCCCCTCGGGGAACGTCACCTGCTTCTTCACGTGCGCGAGGTTCGTCTTCGTGCCGCCCGGAATCACGCCGGCCTCCGCCAGCGCGGGCACCTCCGCGATGAGCGGGATGCGCTCCAGGTCCACCGCCGCGCGCGTCTTCGCGCCGTTCATCATCTCCAGCAGGTGGCCCAAGAGGCCGAAGCCCGTCACGTCCGTGAGCGCGTTCACCTTGAAGGCGCCCGACGCGAAGACCTCGCCCGCCGCCTTGTTGAGCGTGGCCATCTGCGCCGTCACGCGCTTCGTGAGCTGCTTGGACGCAAGGCCCCGCTTGATGGCGGTGGTGGCGATGCCCGTGCCCACGGGCTTGGTGAGCAGGAGCACGTCCCCCGGCTTCGCGCCCGCGTTGGTGAGCACCTTCTTCGGGTGCACCACGCCGGTGACGGCCATGCCGAACTTGGGCTCCGGGTCGCGGATGCTGTGGCCGCCCAGGATGGGGATGCCGGCCTCGTCCGCCTTGGACTGGCCGCCCGCCAGAATCTTTTGCAGCGTCTTGAGCGGCAGCTCGTCCGGGAAGCACACCAGGTTGAGCGCGAACAGCGGCTTCGCGCCCATGGCCCAGATGTCCGACAGCGCGTTGGCCGCGGCGATGGCGCCGAACTGGAACGGGTCGTCCACGAGCGGCGGGAAGAAGTCCACCGTCTCCACCACGGCCATGCCCGGCGCCACCTGGTACACGGCGGCGTCGTCATTCGTGTTGAAGCCCACCAGGGCCCGGGGGTGGGACGCTGCCCCCTTGAGCCCGCCCAGGACCGTGGCCAGGTCCCCCGCCTTGAGCTTCGCCGCGCAGCCCGCGCAGTGGCTCATCTCCGTGAGGCGCTTCTTCGGCGCCGCCGGCTTGTCACCCGCCATGGTGTTCCCCGCCCTACTCCGCGCGCACGTAGTCGCGCTTCATGAGCTGCACCACCGATTCGGCGGTGAGCACGTCGTCACCGTCCGAGTGGTCCAGCACGCCGCCCAGCGAGCCGTGGTTGTGCACCAGCTGCAGCACGTCCAGCAGCTCCGGCGTCAGTTCCTTCAGGGGCGCCGTCAGCGGCTGCGCGAGGCGCAGCGCCGTGGACATGGCCGGCAGGTTCGGCTGCAGCCGCTTGAACTCGTCCAGCTGGCGCAGGGCGTCCATCAGGAGCGCTTCGGTGGAGGAGTCCAGCTCCACCATGAACTCCTGCGTGTCCGCGGGGCGCAGCTCGAAGTCACCCTCTTCCCAGGTGACGATGCGGTTGAAGCTCTTCTGCGGGCCCAGGTTGTGGTTGTCGTCGATGACCGCGTAGTACACGCGGCCCTGGCGCAGGTAGATGCGGCCCTCGTGGGCGTTGTTGACCACGAGCACGCCGTTCTTCTTGGACGTGTGGAAGAGCTGGAGCAGGTCCGGGAGGGGAATCTCTTCAATCTTCCCCGTCATGGAGCTGGCCTTGGTGGTGCGCGCGGCCTGGGCGGCGGCGGCCTCCTCCAGCTTCTGCTTCACGACGCTCTCGTCCACCGGAGCGCTCTCCGCGCCCTGGTGCACGAGCTTGAGGATGGAGGTCCCGATGAGGATGCGGTCCCCCTCCTTCAGCTTGGCCTGCTTGACCTTCTCGCCGTTGACGAAGGTGCCGTTGGTGGAGCCCAGGTCCTCGATGGTGATGGCGCCGTCGGAGAACAGGATCTTCGCGTGCTTGCGCGAGACCATGTCCTCCACCAGGACCATGTCCAACTCGCTCGACCGTCCGACGACGATCTGCTTGTTGGCCTTCAGCGGGAACTCACCGCCCTGGTACTTCCCGGAGATGAACTTGAGGGCAAAGGACTTCGCCGTACCGCCAGGAGTGCTCACGGTGCCGCGACCTCGATGATGGAAGTTGCCATGGTGCTCAACCCGTCCCTTCCGCCTTCCCCGGGTCCTTCACCAGGTTGAGGTACATCTGCGCGCTCTTGTTGCCGGGACTGCGCACGAGCACGTCTTCCCAGACCTTCACCGCCTCGTCACGGCGTCCCGCCGAGTACAGGGCGATTCCATAATTGATCCGTCCAGGAATGTACGACGGATTCTGCGCGATGACCTGCTCGTACTCCGCGAGGGCCGCCGCGTTGTCGCCCGCGTCCCTCAGGGCATTGCCCAGCTTCAGGCGGATGTCCACGAACTCGGGGAAGTGGGCCAGGGCGCGGCGGTACTCCTCGATGGCCTTGGCCCACACGCCGCTGGAGGCGAACACGTCGCCGATGTCGGCGTACATGTTGGCCACCTTCTTCATGACGTAGGGGTCCAGCTCGCCGGGGGCGCCCTTCTGGCGGGACAAGGCGGCCTGGTAGACCTCCTTCGCCTCCGCGTACTTCCCCATGTCGTTGTAGATGACCGCCAGGTTGAGCGCGGCCTCGGTGTACGCGGGGTTGAGCCGCAGCGCGGACTCGAAGGCCCGCTGCGCCCGGGCGAACTGGCCCTGGTCGTGATAGATGATGCCGAGCATGTTGTAGACGTCGGCGAAGGTCGGATTCTGCTCGACCACCTTCGTCAGAAACTGCTCGGCCTGGGCGTACTGCTTCTTCTCGAAGGAGCCGCGCCCGAGGGTCAGTAGCTGCTTGAGGGCTTCGTCCATGACTCGGCCCGCGCGGGCCCTGCCTCCTCGGGTAGCCTACATGAGCCCGGGCGAAAACAAGAATTGATCGCCCTCGCGCAGGAGCAATAACGGACGCTCCCCCCGCGTGTCGACCGGCCTCGACGGAAGGTCCCCCTCCACCCGGTAGTGTTCCGTCACCGTCACCTCGTCCCGCTCGAGCCGGGCGTACCAGGCCTGGACCGTCAGGCGCCGCTTGCTCAAGGGGGCCAGCTCCTCCCACGTCCGCCCCGCTCCGCCATCCCCCCCAGGGCCGGCCATGCGCGACAGCGCGTCCGGCTGTCCGTCCGCCAGCGCCTGGCGCCGCGCCTCCAGGGCCGCCACCGCCGCCACCAGGCGGGGCGCCAGCGAGGAGACGGGCTTCCACCGGCCGGACTCGCGGGTGAAGGGCACGGCCTCCACCCCCGCGGTGCTGACCGTGGTGGCGCCCAGGACGCCCTCGAAGTCCAGCGTGGCGAAGGCCTCCGCGCTCCGGCCATCCGGCGCCACGGAGACGGTGATGCGGGCGTACTGGAGCTTCCGGGAGACGAGCGGGAGCGGGGCACCGGGCACGGGCAGGGACACGCCGTCGTGCTCGGCTTGCTTCAGGGTGGTGACGATCTCGGCTTCGGGCCCGGCCGCGAAGCCCAGCAGGCGCGGGCCCAGGAACGCGAGGACGCCGGTGACCGCGAGCACGGCGATGCCGATGCCCCCCAGCCGCCCCCAGTCCTCCAGGCGCCTCACGAGCCCAGCATCTTCTGGGCGCGCTGGGCGGCGGGCGTGCCCGGCAGGCGCTTGAGGACCTCGCGCAGCGTGTTCTGCGCGCGCTCCTTGTCGTTGAGCTTCACGTACGCGTCGTGGAGGTCGAAGAGGGCCTCCTCCTCCAGCGTCGTGCCCGGGTAGTCCTTGAGCAGCCCCTCCAGGCGCTGCGCCACGGCCTTCCAGCGCTCGCGCTTGGCGTAGAAGGACGCGACGTAGAGCTCGTGGCGCGCCAGGCGCTGGCGGGCGTCGTCCCGGCGCACGGTGGCGTCCTTCACGTACTGCGAATCCGGGTACTGGCGCAGGAAGGCGTTCATCGCCCGGAGCGCGTCGTACATGGGCTTCTGCTCCTTCTCGTAGGAAGGCGGCAGGGCGAAGAACTCCGAGGGGAACTCCTCCACGTAGGAGAGGGCCGCGCGGTAGGCGGCGTAGTCCACCTTGGGGTGCGTGGGGTGCAGCTTGATGAAGGAGTCGAACTTGTCGCGCGCCTCCGGGAACATCTCCCGGGCGAAGTCCAGGTCCGCCAGCTTGAGCTCCGCCTCGCGGGCGGCCTCCAGGTAGGGGAACTTGGTGCGGACGTGGTCGAAGTACTTCTCCGCCTTGAGGTAGTCCTTGTTCTCCAGCGCGGCCTGGCCCAGCGCCAGGTTCTCCGCCGCCTGGGTGGCGTAGTCAGGCTCACCCGCGGGCCCCGCGGTGAGGGCGGCACAGGCGGACAACATCAAAGCGGACAAGGCGAGGACGACAGAGCGCATCACGCCCCCAAACTATTCGTCCTGCCCGGAGGGGTCCAGCGAAGGTTCGCCCACCAGTTGGGTCACGACATCCGGCGCGAATCCCCGGCTGAGCAGGAGCCGTCCCGCACGGGCCCGCTCCTTCGCGTCGAGCGGGCGGCCAGCCAGACGCCGGCGCTCCAGCACCTGCCGCGCGGCCGCCAGCGCGTCGAAGCCCACGGCCTCCTTCGCCTCCGACAGCGCGCGCCGGGCCTCGGTGCCCTCCAGCCCGTGGGCCTGCAGCCGCTGGAGCACGGCCCGGGGGCCCAGCTTGCCCTTGCCCAGAAGGGCCGCGGCGCGGTCGCGCGCGAACTTCGCGTCGTCCAGGTACCCCCAGTCCGACAGCCGGGCGAGCACCGCGTCGCGCACGGACTCCGGGTAGCCCTTGCGCTCCAGGGCGAGGTTCAGTTCATGCCGGCTGCGGCCCCGCGCCCTGAGCAGGCGCAGGCAGGCGTCGGTGGCGCGCTGGACAGCCTCGGGGCCTTGGGGCTCGTCAACCATCGCGGAGTCCCTACCATGTGGTAACAGGCCCCGCCATGCACCCCATCCTCGCCCGCTTCCTCACCGCCGACGCCGCCAGGGAAACGCTCCGCAAGGAGAAGGCGGGTGAACCGCTGACTCCGGAGGAGCAGCACTTCCTTGCCGCCGCGGACGCCAACCCCAAGCAGAAGGCCCTGCTGTTGGGCGTGAGCGGCCGCGCGCTGTCCTCAGACGCGCAGGCCGCGCTGGTGCTGCTGGCCGCGCACGCCTCCGCCCGCGCGCTCGCGGAGGATGAGTCCCTCTCCGCCGCGGCGACGAAGGCGCGCGAGGCGCTGAAGGAGGAGGGCGCGAGCGACGAGGAGACGGACGCCTTCCTCGCGTCCATCCTCCTGGAGGAGGCCTTCGGCTACGAGCAGGAGGTGGACAGCTTCGACGCGGACTACGTGAAGGAGTCCCTGGGAGAGGTGCCCGCCCTGGCCGCGCTGTCCAAGCCGTCCGTGGACGCGCTGTTCCTCGCGTTCGCCAAGGCCGCCCCCAACGACGCGGACCGCAAGGCGCGCGAGCACATGGCGCGGGCGCTGTTCGACATCGCGTGGTCGGAGGGGCCCACCTCCATCAACCCGGAGCACCTGGAGACGCTCATCGACAACGAGGTCGTCCAGGAGTCCGAGGAGGTGCAGGACGCGCGCGTGCGCGCCACCGTGTCGCTGCTCCAGACGCTGGCGCACCAGGGCCTCATCGGCCCCATGCGCCTCACCCGGCTGCGCGCGCAGCTGGGGGATGACGACGCCTGAGGCGGCCGCCCTCCCCCGCCGCGCCCCGCTAGAAGCGTTCGATCTGGAAGTCGTCGTCGCCCCCGGCCGCCGGAGCCGGCGCGGGCACCGGGGCGGGCGTGGGCGGACGGGCGGCCCCCTGCGGAGGCAGGGGCCGGCCCTGGACCCCGCCTGGCGGCGGGGCGGCGGGACGCGGCGCCGCGACGCCGGGCGGAGGCGTCATGGGACGGCCAGCCATGGGCGCACCGGGGCGAGCGGCCTGGGGCGCGGGCGCGGGGGCCGCCGGGGCGGCCTGGGTGGGCGCGCCCTTCTGCGCGAAGGACTGCGAGCCCGGGATGGGCCGCTCCTCGCCGGCCTTGGCGTCGAAGGCGTCCCACTTCGAGTCGGACGTGCCGCTGATGCCGGAGAAGCGCAGCGCGAAGTCGTCCGGGTTGCTGGCCTGACGGTGGGCCTCGTCGTAGGTGACCAGGCCGTTGCGCACCAGGCTCATCAGCGACTGGTCGAAGGTCTGCATCCCGTAGGAGTCCGTGCCCTGCGAGATGGCGTCGTGGATCTCCTTCGTGCGGTCCTTGTCCTCGATCAGCTCGCGCACGCGCGCCGTGACGCGCAGCACCTCCACCGCCGCCACGCGGCCCTTGCCGTCCGCGCGCGGGACGAGGCGCTGGCTGACCACGCCGCGCAGCACGCTGGAGAGCTGCAGGCGCACCTGTTTCTGCTGGTGCGGGGGGAACGCGGACACGATGCGGTTGATGGTCTCCGTGGCGTCCAGCGTGTGCAGCGTGGACATCACCAGGTGGCCCGTCTCCGCGGCGTGGAGCGCCGTTTCGATGGTCTCGTGGTCGCGCATTTCGCCCACCAGGATGACGTCCGGGTCCTGGCGCAGCGCGGACTTCAGGGCCTGCGAGAAGCTCATCGTGTCCACACCCACTTCGCGCTGGTTCACGATGGAGCGCTTGTCGCGGATGAGGAACTCGATGGGGTCCTCGATGGTCATGATGTGGTTGGTTTCGTTGGAGTTGATGTAGTCGATCATCGCCGCCAACGTGGTGGACTTGCCGGAGCCCGTGGTGCCCGTCACCAGCACCAGGCCGCGTTCCTCGCCACACACCTTCTCCAGCACCGTGGGCAACAGCAGGTCCTTCATCGTCATCACCTTGAAGGGGATGACGCGGAGCACGGCGCCCACCGTGCCGCGCTGCTGGAAGACGTTCACGCGGAAGCGGCCCAGGCCCGGCACGCCGTAGGCCAGGTCCACTTCGTTGCTGACCTTGAACTTCTCCTTCTGGAACTCGTTCATGATGCCGAACGCCATGCGCGCCACCTCCTCCGGCGGCAGGCGGCGGCCGTCCTTGAGCGGCACGAGCGAACCGTCCACGCGGAACATGGGCGGCAGGCCCGCCTTCAGGTGGATGTCGGACGCTCCGCCGCGCAGGGCGATCTGCAGGATTTCGTTGAGTTCCATGAGGGTGCCCGGATGCTAGCAGAACGCCCGCGCGCATCGCGACGGGGCGCTGCCCACCCGCTCGCCCAGAAAGCACGACGGCGGAGGCTTCCCGAGGGAAACCTCCGCCGAAGAGCGGCCGGACAGCTGGCCGGCAAGCGGGATTAGCGCTTGGAGAACTGGAACCGACGACGGGCGCCGGGCTGGCCGTACTTCTTGCGCTCGACCGCGCGGGCGTCACGGGTGAGGAAGCCGGCCTTCTTCAGCGCCGGACGGAACTCCGGGTTGAAGGCGCACAGGGCGCGCGCGATGCCGTGGCGGATGGCGCCGGCCTGGCCGGAGAGACCGCCGCCGCGCACGTTGACCGTGACGTCCAGCTTGCCCTTCTGCTCGAGGATCTCGAGGGGCTGGTTGAGCACCATCTTCGACGTCTCACGGCCGAAGTACTCGTTGATGTCGCGGCCGTTGATGACGACGGCGCCGTTGCCAGGACGCACCCACACGCGGGCGGTGGCCTCCTTGCGGCGGCCCGTGGCGTAGAAACCAAGTTCAGGATTGATCGCCATGGCTGTTCCTTACGCCTCGACCTTGTACGCCACCGGCTTCTGCGCGGTGTGCGGATGGGTGTCACCAGCATACACCTTGAGCTTCGTCATCATCTGACGGCCCAGGGCGTTGCGGGGAAGCATGCGGCGCACCGCGTTGAGGATGATGTCCTCAGGGTGGCGCTGACGCAGCTTCGCGAGGTTGGTGATCTTCAGGGCGCCCGGGAAGCCGGCGTAGGGGTGACGGTAGTACTGCTTGTCCGTCTCCTTCGTGCCCGTCACCTTCACCTTGTCGGCGTTGATGACGATGACGTGGTCACCCGTGTCGATGGACGGGGTGTACGTCGGCTTGTGCTTGCCCTTCAGGAGGGTGGCGATCTGACTGGCGGCGCGACCAAGCACCTTGTCGGACACGTCGATGACGTGCCACTGGCGCTTGATGTCCCCAGCCTTGGCGCTGTAGGTCTTCTGCGACATTTCGTGCACTCCAGACTTCGGCGCGACACCCAGGTGCATGCCAGGGGTCGCGTGCTCGTGCGAACCAACCGCGAGTCTTCCGCCAAAACTCCGACAGAAGCCCGGAAAGGCCGACCCTCCTAGTCGGACGGCCGGATCAAGTCAAGGTCAGGCGTACATCGCCGGGGAATCCAGGCCTGAGCCGCCCACCGTCAGGGCGCCCGGCCCGGCGTGCCCGGCCCCGGCCCCCCGGCGGCGGGCTTCTTGAAGCGCTCCTTCAGGTTGGCGAAGAAGTTCTTCTCCTTCTCGTCCGGAGGGCCCTGACGCGGCGCGTCCATGTCCACGACCTCGATGGCGTCCGGGGGGAGGTCCTCCAGGAAGCGCGAGGGCGTGCGGGGGACCTCCTTGCCGCGCTTCACGCGGGTGGTGGCGCGGGTGAGGTAGAGCTGCTCCTTGGCGCGGGTAATGCCCACGTAGCAGAGGCGGCGCTCCTCCTCGAGGTTCTGCGCCTCGCCCTGCATGCCGCCGTGGGGCATCAGGTCCTCCTCCATGCCGATGAAGAAGACGAGCCGGTACTCCAGGCCCTTGGAGGCGTGCAGGGACATCAGGGTCACGCGCTTGTTCTGCCCTGGCACCTCCTCCTCTTCCTGGCGCGTGTCCAGGCTGAGGCGGTTCAGGTACGTGAGGAGGCTGGCCTTGGGGCCCTCGCGCTTCTCGAAGTTCTCCAGGGAGGTGAGGACCTGGTCCACGCCCTTGAGCTTCTTGTCCGCGGCGGTGCCGGACGTGGCCTTGGCGCGGGTGGCCTCCCGGAAGCCAATCTCCTCCAGCAGCATCTTCGTGGCCTCGGACAGGCGGGGCGTCTGGGCGAAGGCCTCGCGGTAGCGCTCCACCATCTCCACGAACTCCAGGACCTTGCCGCCCGCGCCGGAGGGCAGGTCGTCGTAGGTGTCCGCGCGGCGCATCACCGTCCAGAGCGTCACCCCTTCGGCCTGCGCGTGCGCGTGCAGCCGCTCCATGGTGACGTCGCCAATGCCACGCGAGGGCACGTTGACGATGCGCATGAGGGAGATTTCGTCCAGCTTGTTCGCCAGCACCTTGAAGTAGGCGATGACGTCCTTCACCTCGCTGCGGTCGAAGAACTCGCTGCCACCGACGACTTCGTAGCCGATGTTCTTCTCCCGCAGCATCTCCTCCACGGGGCGGGACTGGCCGTTGGTGCGGTAGAGCACCGCGATCTCATCCGCGGGCATGCCCAGGGCCATGTGCTTCTGGATTTCGTGCGCGACGAAGCGGGCCTCCTCCTCGTCGTTGGGGCACGCCACCACCTTCACCCGTGCACCGCCCGTCCGGTCGGTCCACATGCGCTTGTCCTTGCGCTCCGGGTTCTTGGCGATGACGGCGTTGGCCGCGTCCAGGATGCGCGCGGACGAGCGGTAGTTCTGCTCCAGCCGCACCTCCTTGCCGCCCGGGAAGTGCCGCTCGAAGTCCAGGATGTTGCGCACCTCCGCGCCGCGCCAGGAGTAGATGCACTGGTCGTCGTCGCCCACCGCGCACACGTTCCTGGACTCGCCCGCGAGCAGCTTGAGCAGGTCCAATTGCGCGTGGTTGGTGTCCTGGAACTCGTCCACCAGGAGGTAGCGGAAGCGCTGGGTGTACTTGCGGTGCAGGTCCGCGTGCTCGCGCAACAGGCGCGCGGGCAGCACCAGGAGGTCGTCGAAGTCCACCGAGCCCTGCGCCTTCAGCGCGAGCTGGTAGTCCGCGAAGATCATCGACGTGATGAGGTCGTAGTCGTCCCCCATGCCCTCCGGCTTGGGCTGGGGCGCCTCGCCGGAGTTCTTCGCCTTGGAGATGAGGGTGAGGACCTTGCGCGCGTCGAAGGCGCGGTCGTCGATGCGCTTGTCGCGCATGGCGCGGCGGATGATGGAGAGCTGGTCTCCCATGTCCGCGATGGCGAACTTCCGGGGCCAGCCCAGCCGGTGGATGTCCTCGCGGAGCATCTCCGCGCCGAACGCGTGGAACGTGCAGACGAGCACGCCCTGGGCGCGGGGGCCGGCCATGTGGACCAGCCGCTCCTTCATCTCCGAGGCGGCCTTGTTGGTGAAGGTCACCGCGAGGATGTTGCGGGCCATGATGAGGCCCGGCCGCTCGTTGAGCAGGTGGACGATGCGGTGGGTGATGACCCGCGTCTTGCCGCTGCCAGCGCCCGCCAGCACGAGCAGGGGGCCCTGGAGCGTCACCACGGCCTCGCGCTGAGGAGGATTGAGCTTCGAAAGGTCCATTGCGCGCGGGCCAGGGATACCCTTTGATTCGTCCGTGCGCGACTATTTCCTCCGGCTGGCCATCGCATCATTCGCGCTCGGCGCGGGCGGCGGTTGCCTTGACGACGAACGCACGACCTCTCCCACCCCGCGCGACGTGGTGACGACCGCCGCACCGTGCGTGTACTTCAAGGAATTGACGCCGTTCCTGCCGGAGTCGCTGGAGGGCTTCACGGTGGGCGCCACGGCGGGCTCCACGGGGAAGTACGGCGAGGTGTCCGTGTCGGAGGCGGAGCGCACCTACACCCGGGACGAGGGCCGCGAGGTGAAGGTGCGCATCGTGGACACCACCATGGGGCTGAAGCTGGGGCAGGCCATCCGCGAGGCGGCGCAGAAGGCGAAGGGCCGCGCGGCGAGCGACCCGACGGCGCCCATCCAGTGGAAGGAGGCCGTGGGCTTCGTGCGCTATGACGCGGACGAGGCCGTCGCGGAGGCGAACCTCCTGGTGGGTGACCGGTACGTGGTGGCCATCACCAGCCGCGGCTTCCCCAGCACCGTGGAGGTGCGGCGGGTGGCGCGCGGCATCGACCTGGCCGGGCTGGCCCAACTGCAGTGACTCAAGAGTCCAAGGAGCGTCCGTGGCGGTGAAGGAGAAGGGGTCCCGGCCCCAGACGACCCAGGAGTTGCTGGAGCAGGAAAAGGCGGCGCGGCAGGGCGTGGCGGCCCTGGGCAAGCGCGAGTTCCTGGAGCAACTCCAGAAGCTGTCCAAGAACTACGCGGTGGACCCGGGCAACCCCGGCTCCTACGCGTGCGAGGGCTGTCAGCGCTGCGCCAACTGCATGTTCTGCAAGGACTGCGACAGCTGCCACCAGTGCACGCACTGCACGCAGTGCGCGCTGTGCACCAACTGTTCGCACTGCGTGGAGTGCAAGAACTGCCACGCGTGCGCCTACTGCGTGCAGAGCGAGAACTGCTCCAGCAGCGCGTACGTGGTGATGAGCAAGAACCTGCAGGACTGCAACTACTGCTTCGGGTGCGTGGGACTGTCCAAGAAGGACTTCCACATCCTCAACGTGGGCTTCCCCCGCACGGAGTACTTCAAGGTCGTCAGCCGGCTGCGCAAGGAGCTGGGCCTGCCGTGACGGGAGGCCCCCGCGCGCCCTGGCACTACAGGGCGCGCACGTAGAGGGCCTTGAGGTACTCCGTCTCCGCGAGGCCCGCGAGCACCGGGTGGTCCAGCCCGGCGCCCCGCCGCTCCAGGATCTGCACCGGGCGCTTCGCGTCCGCGGCGGCGTCCAGCACCATGGACTCGAAGCCCTGCCGGTCCAGCTTCCCGGAGCACGAGCACGTGACGAGCAGGCCGTCCGGCTTGAGGCAGCGCAGGGCGCGCAGGTTGAGCTCGTGGTAGGCGCGCAGCGCGGTGGCCAGGCCCTCGCGGCGCTTGGCCAGGCCCGGCGGGTCCAGGACGATGGTGTCGAAGCGGCGGCCCTCCTGGTCGAAGCGGCGCAGCACGTCGAAGGCGTTGGCGTTCTCCACCTTCACGTGGGCGCGGCCGTTGGCCTCCGCGTTCGACTGGATGCGGGAAGCGGCCTTCGCGTCCTGCTCCACCGCGAGCACCGACGTGCAGTGCCTCGCGAGCGCGAGCGCGAAGCCGCCGTGGTAGCTGAAGCAGTCCAGCGCCTCGCCCCGGCCCAGCTCGCCCGCGCGCAGGTGGTTGTCCACCTGGTCCAGGAACGCGCCCGTCTTCATGTCGCCCAGGAGGTCCACGTCGAAGCGGTTGTCGCCCTCGTGGTAGGTGAAGCGCGCGCTGCCCTCGCCGTGCAGCAGGCGCACCTCGCGCGGGAGGCTCTCGAAGTCGCGGCCGGAGGCGTCGTCGCGGCACACCACGTGGCTTGCGCCCGTCCTCTCCACCAGGGCGCGCGCGAGCATCTGCTTGCGCGCGTCCATGCCCTCCGACAGCGTCTGCACCGTGAGGCCCTGGCCGTAGCGGTCCACGAAGAAGCCGGGGAGCAGGTCCGCTTCCCCGTGCACCAGGCGCAGGCCGTCCCGCCCCGGGAGCACCGAGCGGCGGGCGAGCGCGGCCTCCAGGCGGCGGAGGAAGAAGGCGTCATCCACCTTCTCCTCGTTGGGGCCCTTGCGCGTGAGCAGCCGCAGGGCGAGCGGGGAGCGGCGGGCGTAGAGCGCCTGGCCGATGGGGTTGCCCTGCGGATCCACCACCGCCACCACCGCGCCCGGCGTGTCGGTGGCGGGAGCGTCGGTGAGCTCCGTGCGGTACACCCAGGGGGTGCCGCGACGCAGCGTCTTGGCGCCCTTGAGGCTGACCCGGGCGGTGGGAAGGGAAGGCATGTCTTGGGCTCACTCCAGGCCGCGCGCGGCCAGTTCCTCGTCGTCTTCCCCGCGCAGATGCCCGATTTCATGCAGCAGTGTCACGCGAATCTGTTCGCGCAGCTCTTCTGGGGTGCGCACCGCGCGGGCCAGGTTGCGCCGGTAGAGGGCCACCGAGCGGCAGGGCGTCTCCGAACCATCGCAGGGCTCGTGCAGGGACGGGCCCCGGAAGAGGCCCAGGATGGTGGGTGACAGGGGCGGCTGGTTGGCGAGCAGGTCGTCCTCGGAGGGAAGCTCCTCCGTGGTCACCGGCACGCCCTCCAGGTCGCGGCGCATGTCCGCGGGCAGGTCCGCCATGGCGCGCGTCACCTGGGCCTTGAACTCGTCCGCCGACGGCAGGGGGGGCGGGGGGAAGTCCTCCGGCTCCAGCGCGCGGGCCTTCTGGAAGTGCTCCTCCGCCTTGGCCCACTGGCCTTCGCGCTCCAGCAGGAGGCCCAGGTGCTGGTGCGCGTGCGCCGCGCGGTCCTTGTCCTTCAGGAGCGACGCGAAGGCCACCTTCGCCTCGCGGAAGCGGCACAGCTCGAAGAGGGCCAGGGCCTTCTCGTACTTCGCCTCGGCGTTGCCCGGCTCGCGGGCGAGCACGAGGGTGGCGCGGTCCAGCGCCTGCTCCGCCTGCCCCAGGTCGTTGAAGGCCATGGCCGCCACCAGCGCCAGCGACGGCACGAGCTCCGGGGGCGTGGAGGGCTGGGACAGGCCGCGCTCGGCGTAGAGGGCGCCCAGTTCGTCCCGCTCGCGCGTGGAGGGCAGCTGCACCGCGTACAGGTGCGCGGCGCCCAGCAGCGCGTCCGCGTCCCCCGGGTCGATGGCCAGCGCGCGGGCGTAGGCGAGCTGCGCCTCCGGCTCGCGGTTGAGCGCGGCCAGGGCGGCGCCGCGTTCCGCGTGGGCGGCGGCGAGGTCCGGCTCCAGCGCGGCGGCCTGCGCGGCGCAGGAGAGCGCCTGCTCGTACTGGCCGGCGTCGTAGTAGTCCCGGGCCGCGTCCAGGGGCGCTCCCCCCTTCGCGTCGCAGACCGCCAGCGGGTGCACCTCCGCGACCGCGTCGTCCGGGCGCGTGACGGAGGCGCGAGGGCCCGCGTCCAGGGGGCCTTCCGCGAGCGCACCCGCGTCGGCCTCCTCGGCGGCGGTGGCCACGCCCGCGTCCGTGCCCGCGTCGGCGGCCGCCGGAGGGTTCCGTTTGCAGGAGGCGAGCAGAAGCAGACAGACAGCGAGCAGACCGCGCCGCGACATGGGCGGGGAGGCTATGGCATCCGCCCCATGCACAGGAAGCGGGGACGTGCCTGCCCGCTCGAGGGGTCCCCTCCCCTCCCCTGCTGCATTACCCTCCGGCCTCCCATGAGAGAGCTCATCCTGGCATCCACCTCCAGCGCGCGCCGGGCCCTGATGGACGGGCTGGGCGTGCCCTACCGCACCGAGGCCCCCGGCGTGGACGAGCACGTCCCCGCGGACCTGTCCGCCGATGAAGCCGTCCGCATGCTCGCCGTGCGCAAGGCCCGCGCCGTCCAGGAGCGCCACCCGGAGGCCTGGGTGCTGGGCGCGGATCAACTGGTGGAGGTGGGCCGGGACGTGCTGGGCAAGCCCCGGGACCGGGACGCGGCGCGGGCGCAGCTCCAGCGCCTGCTGGGGAACACCCACGTCATCCACACCGCCGTGTGCCTGCTGGGCCCGGGCGGCCACCACTCGGAGACCGTGGAGGACACGCGCCTGACGTTCTTCTCCGTCCCGCCGCAGGAGCTGGAGCGCTACCTGGACACCGGCGAGTGGGAGGGCTGCGCGGGCAGCTACCGCGTGGAAGGCCGAGGACAGGCCCTGCTCCAGAAGCTGGAGGGCGACCGCACCAACGTGCAAGGGCTGCCCATGCTGTCGGTGGTGCGGCTCTTGCGGCAGGCGGGCTTCGACCTCTTCGCCCGCCCCTGAGCCCCGGAGAAGGCCCGGCGCTCAGCTGGCGCCGGACAGCTCCGCCAGGATCTCCTGGTACGCGGCGCGGGCCTTGTCGGCCTGGTCCGCCTTGAAGCTCGCCGCGGCCACCACCGGGTGGCCGCCTCCACCGTAGCGGCCGGCGATGGCGGACAGGTCGTGCTTGCGCGTCTCCGGCTTCCACGGGTTGGAGCCCAGCGACACCTTGGCGCGCGACGCGCCCTTGCCCACCCACAGCGTGTAGCGCGCGTCCGGATAGAGCGCGTACGCGATGAACTTGTTGAGGCTGTCCACGCCCTCGTCCACCAGGTCGAAGAAGACGACGCCGTTCTCGTAGCGGGCCTTCTCGCGCACGAGGTCGATGTTGCGCTGGTGCCTGAAGAGCAGCGGCTCCAAAGGAGCGGAGATGAGCGGCGACCGGGCGATGTCCGCCAGCGACTCCGTCTGCATGCGCCGGATGACCTCCGGGATGAGCGTGTCGTCCTTCGTCGCCTCCAGCACCGTCATGATGCGCAGCGCGGGCTCCTCCAGCGCCACCGCCATCTGGGGGCTGGGGAACTGCGCGCCGTCGATGATCTCCGCCCAGTGCAAGAGGTCCTTCAGCGGGGACGCGTCCCAGCCGAAGCGCTCGCGCGCCACGTCCGCCAGGTACAGCGTGCAGCTCTTGCGATGCGGGTCGTGGAACTTCCGGCCGCTCGTGTCTCGCTGGAAATGGGGCTCGTCGCCGGGCTGCTGGAACGCGGAGGCGTGGTGGTCGAACCACCAGGTCAGGCGCGCGTCCTGGCTGTAGCGGAAGTCGACGATGACGTTCTCGTCGCCGGTGAACACGGCCGGGTCGATGCCCTCCGCGCCCGGCTTGTGGGCGAGCCCCCGGTAGCTGAACGTCGCATCCGCGCGGACGCGCTCCCGGTAGAAGCGGGTGAAGACCGCGGCGCTGGCCGCGCCGTCGAAACAGTTGTCGTGGAAGAGGACCTGGACTCGCATGGGCGCCCGCCCTCTACCCCAAAGCCCCGCCGCGTCCCAACCGCACCGTGGTCGCTCGGCCGCAGGGGCTGTGGCCAGGGGGTGACACCTGACCCGGCCCTGTCAGGCGAGTCCCACGCAACGGATGCGCGACATTGAACGATGCGTGGAAATCCGCTCACTGGGTGAACGAAAAACTCGACAGAACGAGGAACGACCCTGAAGGGCTGAAAAAAGGAAGGCCTGCCTGCCCCACGGAAACCCGCTAGCCACAAGGAAAACCCCTGGAACCAGGAACCTGCCGGGGAGCCTGAGCCCTGGCACCTCGCCTGCATGATGTCAGACCGACGAGGTACTCACCCGCGCATCACGAGGTGGCGGGAGGAACCATGGCGAAGCGGACCGCGGTCAAGGCAAAGGGTGGCACGGGGGTGCGGCGGCAGGGTCGGCGGGTGATGCCCGCCTTGCGTCGCACGGCGAAGCGGGCGCGGGTGGCGGCCCAGAAGGCCCAGCTCACCCTGGGCGAGGTCATCGCGGCGGCGTTCGACACGGCGGGCGGAGAGATGAACGGCGTGCTGGAGCTCGTCACGTCCCCGCAGATGACCCGCGCGCTGGGCCGCCGCATCGTCGTCGTGGGCTGAAGGAAGCACCCGGCGTCCCGGCCCCGTGAAGCCCAGGCCGTGCTCCTGTTCCGGAGCGCGCGGGCCCCGGCGCCGTCGCGACACGGCTGTCAGTCATCCTCCACCAGGTGCCGCGTTTCGCGTGAGCGCGGGTGGAGTTCCTCCCCTCTCCATTTCGTCCGGAACCTGGACCCGCAAGACTGGGAAGCGGATCCGCGCGGGTTCATCCAGACCCGGCGCTGCCCGCGTTCGTCACTTCGCGCGGGGTGCGCCGCGCGCTTCGCACCCAAAACGCGACGGCCCGTGCTCCCTCGTGAAACGGGGAACACGGGCCGGGAAGCCCCGGAGCGCGGGGCTTGGGACACCGGGGTGCTAGCGGGGCTGCCAGCGCGGGCGGTAGTCGTCCCCCTCGCTCGTCAGCGCCGTGAACGTGGTCTTCATGTGGACGATGGGCGCGCCGGCGGGCTGGCCCGAGACCGGGTTGATGGCCTGCACCGTGAGCGCGCCACTCTGGATGTAGGCCACGAAGGCGCTGTCCGGGGAGAACGACGGCAGCGTGGCGTTCTCCGCGAGCTGCACCGGGTCGCCGACCGGCGCGCCCGTGGTGGTGTCCACGCGCTGCAGGAAGATGACGTTGCCCGCCGTGGTGCCGCACAGGGTCGCGCCGGTGTTGCCGCACAGGATGGCCGCGTTGCCGATGAGCTGGTAGTACGCGCGCACGTACGCCACCCAGCTGCCGTCCGGCGCCCAGTTCGGGTTCGCGATGTACGAATCCACGGAGCCGCCCGCGGCGGGCTGGGAGGTGCTCGCCGCGATCGTCGTGGGCGTGCCGCCCCCCGTCACCGGCAGCGAGTACAGCTGCAGCACCGGGGTCGCGACGCCGCCGAAGGTCACGGTCTTGTTGTCCGGATTGGCCAGGAAGAGCAGCTGCGAGTTGACGCGGTTGAAGTGCGGCTGCTCAGCCGTGGTGGGCGAACCCGCGAGCGGGGTCGGCGCGCCGCCGTTCGTGGAGACGAGGATGCCCGTGCCCGAGGCGCTGTACGCGAGCTCCGTGCCGTTGGGCCCCCACTCCGGGAAGGTGCCGTTGGGGGTGACCGTCGTGGGCGTGCCGCCCGTCGCCGCGATGGTGGAGATGCCCGAGTTGCCGCGCACCCAGACGATGAGGTTGCCCGGCTCCCACTCCATGTAGCGGATGCGCGCGTCGCCGGCGGCCGTGCCCGTCGTCAGCACCGTGGGGGTGGTGGCCGTGAGCGGCACCGGAAGCACCGCGAGCTCACCCGTGGGCTCGACGACGTTCCCCTGCACGAAGGCCACCTGGGGGCCGCCCGGGCCGAAGCGCGGGTAGGCGCTGGGGACGCCGGCCGCGGAGAGCTGCGTCATCCCGGCCACGTCGTCGTAGGCCGTCACCACCGCGACCGTGCTCGTGCCGGCGTCGCCGGCCGCCACGCCATTGGCCGTCACGGCGATGAGGAGCGACTGACAGGTGTTGGCCTCGCAGCGCAGGCCCGCCATGCACTCGGCGGACGCGGTGCATGCGCCGCCCTTGGCCACGGTCATGCCTGCGTCCGTGCCGGCGTCCATCCCCGTGCCCGCGTCGGTGCCCGCATCCATCCCCGTGCCCGCGTCCACCTCCGTGCCCGCATCCATCCCCGTGCCCGCGTCCACCTCCGTGCCCGCATCCACCTCCGTGCCCGCGTCCACGATCGGCTCGGGCACGAAGGCCTGCAGCTGGCACTTGTTGTCCGGGTTGCAGATCCACTGCTGGCCCTCGGGTGGCGTGCCCTTGTCACGGCAGTCGAACTGATCGACGCACTCGTCGCTGCAGCCCGTCCCCAGTACGGCCAACGCCCCGAACAACGCCCCCAACACCACTCGCTTGGTCATTTCCACGCCTCCCACATCGCGATGGATCCAAAGTCAGGCGGCGCGTCATACCTTCGCGCTCGCGGGTGTCGGGATGCCCTGAAGGGCTCCGCATCCGGGCTTGTCAGTGATTGAACGGGTCTGTGACGAAGGGTGCTCAATGATCGACACGCACTGCCATCTGGACGCCTCGCGCTTCGACCCGGACCGCGACAGCGTTGTCACACGTGCCTGGGCCGCGGGGCTGCACGGCATCCTCATCCCCGCGGTGGGCCCGGACACGTGGGAGCCGCTGCTCCAGCTGCCGCGCAGGGATGCGCGCATCCAGGTGGGGCTGGGCATCCATCCCCAGTTCCTGCCGGACCTGCCACCGGAGGAGGACGGCGCGCACCTGGAGCGGCTGGACGCGCTCCTGGCCCGGGGCGGCGCGGTCGCGGTGGGCGAGTGCGGCCTGGACGGCCCGTCCCTCCCGGGCGCCCCGCTGGAGCGGCAGCTGGCGGTGCTGCGCGGGCACCTGACCCTGGCGCGCAAGCACGGGCTGCCGGTGCTGATGCACTGCCACCGGCTGCACCCGGCGCTGATGGAGCTCTTGAAGGCGGAAGAATGGCCGGAGGCCGGCGTGCTGATGCACAGCTACAGCGGCGGCGCGGAGCTGGCGCGCTTCTACATCCAGAAGGGCTGTCACTTCTCCTTCGCGGGCCCGGTGACGTGGGCGGAGGCGCGCAAGCCCCTGGACGCCCTGCGCGTGATTCCGGCGGACCGGCTGGTGGCGGAGACGGACGCGCCGGACCAGGCGCCCACGCCCTTCCGGGGGCAGCGCTCGGAGCCGGGCTACCTGCCCCACATCCTCGCGGGCATGGCGCAGGCGCGGGGGGAGCCGGTGGAGGTGCTCGCCCAGCGGACGACCGAGAATGCCCGACGCCTGTTCCGGGAAGCTTTCCCCTCCCCTTCGCGGTAGGCGAGCGTCGCGTGATAGAGGAGCCCTTCATGAACCCGCAGCCCGCCCCCACCCCCACCGCCGAGCCGGAGGCGTCCTCCGCCTCCCCGGCCGCTTCGAACGCCGTCGCGCCGGCGGCCTCGCTCGCGAAGCCCTTCAAGCTGTCGCGCCGCTTCGACCGCACGGCGCGCCTCCTGGGCGACAACGCCATGGAGCGGCTGGCCAACGCGCACGTGGTGGTGTTCGGCCTGGGCGGCGTGGGCAGCTTCACCGCGGAGGGCCTGGTGCGCAGCGGCGTGGGCCGGCTGACGCTGGTGGACCACGACGACGTGTGCGTCACCAACACCAACCGCCAGCTGCACGCGACGGTGAAGTCGGTGGGCCGGTCGAAGGCGGAGCTGATGGCCCAGCGCTGCCAGGACATCAACCCGATGGCGAAGGTGGAGGCCGTGCGCGAGTTCTACCGCGAGGAGCTGGCGGAGACGCTGCTACCCGCGGGCAGGTACGACTTCGTGGTGGACGCCATCGACAACGTGAAGGCGAAGCTGCACCTGCTGCACCGGTGCGTGACGCTGGGCCTGCCGGTGGTCAGCTCCATGGGCGCGGCGGGACGCCTGGACCCCACGGCCATCCGCGTGGAGGACCTGAGCGAGACGCACATGGACCCCTTCGCCAAGGACATCCGCAAGCTGCTCAAGCGCAAGTACGGCGTGGAGACGGAGCGCCACACGGGCATCACCGCCGTGTACTCCATCGAGACGCGCCGGCAGCCGGTGCCGCTCAACTACGACGACGCGACCGACGGCTTCCTGTGCGTCTGCCCGCAGGACAACGAGTTCCACACCTGCGACCACCGCACGCAGATTGACGGCAGCGTGGCCTTCGTCACCTCCGCCTTCGGCATGAACGCCGCGGGCGTGGTGGTGCGCCGGCTGGCGTCCGCGCGCTGAGCGGCTTCAGGAGGCGTTTCAGGCGACTCGGGGCCGGGCCTGCGTCACCGCGGGCTCCCGGCCACACGGGCGGCGGAAGACGCAGCGGGCGCAGACGTCCAGGTTCCCCGTCTGCGGGAAGGCCTCCGCCTCCTTGGGCGTGTTGGTGGCGGGGTCCTTGAGCAGCGAACGCATCCCCTCCACGCTGCGGGCGAAGTGCTGGCGGAAGGAGTCCATGGCGGACGGGTCCACCGTCACGTCGTGCTCCAGGCCCTCGTTGAGGTACACGAGCGACGCACGCACCTTCTCCAGCGGGTAGCGGTAGCGCTGCGCGATGTAGAGCGCGTAGCCCAGCACCTGTTCGTCGTAGCCGTCGCGCGAGCGGCCCGTCTTCCAGTCCACCACCACGACGGAGCCCTCGGCGTCCACGTAGGCGAAGTCCGGGATGGCGAAGGTCTTCACCCCGTCCATGACGAAGTGGGCGAAGTCGAAGCCCGCGTCCACCTCCAGCCACTGCGCGGGCTTGAGCCCCTTCGCCACCGCGGGCCAGCGCGACTGGAAGAACCACGCGAGCGCGGAGCGCACCGTCTCGAAGTTCTGCTTCCAGGACTCGTTGGGGACGTCCTCGCCGTACTCGTGCTCCGCGAGGCCGGTGAAGGGCTTGCGGTACTTCGTCGTCCAGTAGGCCTTGGAGCGCGAGTGCCGGAAGTCGTCCTGCATCAGCTTGTGCGTGCGCGCCTCCACCTTCGCGGGGTCCACGTCGCGGCCGGCGCGCCAGTCCAGGAGCACGTCCTTGAGGGCCTCGTGCACGATGCTGCCCGCCCAGGTGTAGCGGTTGTGCAGCTTCTTGAGGACGTAGAGCTCGCGCACGTCCTTCGCGGCCTCCGCCTCCCAGCCGCCCCAGGAGCGGTAGTAGTAGAGGTAGTAGGCCCGGAGGCACTCGGTGAACTTCTCGTGCCGGCTCTTGGACCAGGAGAAGTCGTTGGTGATGGGAGGGCGGGCCATGGACGCGGGGCATCCTATAGACGATCGCCCGCCTCGCCAGAAGAGGGACGGCCGGCCGGACAACCCCCCCCTTTCGTTGGCGAAAACGGTGGGCGCGCCCGACCACATGGGTTAGGTGCCGCGCTCCCCCCGCGAAGAATCACATGAGCCCACGCAAGCGCACCGACACCGGGGCACTCCCCGCCCCTGTCTCCCCTGAACGCCACACGGCCCTGCATGATCCGCTGCTCTCCTGGTACGACCGGAACAAGCGCGACCTGCCCTGGCGCCGCACGCGCGACCCGTACGCCATCTGGCTCAGCGAGGTCATGCTCCAGCAGACCCAGGTGGCGACGGTCATCCCGTACTGGGAGCGTTTCCTCGCGCGCTTTCCCACGGTGAAGGCGCTGGCCTCCGCGCCCCTGGACGACGTGCTCTCCGGGTGGAAGGGGCTGGGCTACTACTCGCGCGCGCGCAACCTGCACCGCGCGGCGCAGGAGGTGGTGGAGCGCTTCGGCGGGAAGCTCCCGGCCACCGCGGAGGAGCTGCTCACCCTGCCCGGCTTCGGGCGCTACACCTCCGGGGCCGTGGCCTCCATCGCCTTTGGGGAAGAGGCACCCATCGTGGACGGCAACGTGGCGCGCGTGCTGTCGCGCATCTTCGAAGTGGAGGGATTGCCCGGGGACCGCGACCGCGAGGCCACGCTCTGGGCGCTGGCCTCCGCGCTGGTGAAGGGCGAACGTCCCGGTGACTTCAACCAGGCGCTGATGGAGCACGGCGCCACGGTGTGCCGGCCGGAGTCCCCGCTGTGCCTGCTGTGCCCCGTGCGCGACGGGTGCCTCGCGTTCAAGAAGGGCCGCGTGGACGAGCTGCCACCGGCCAAGGTGCGCGCCGCGCCCCGCAAGCTGTTCCTGGCGCTGGCCGTGTGGCCACACGCGGGCACGCTCCTCTTCGCGCGCCGCGCGGACAAGGGCCTCTTCGGCGGCCTGTGGGAGCTGCCCGCCGTGGAGGTGGAGGAGGACACGCCCGAAGCGGAGGCCACGGAGCGGCTGGCCACGACCCTGGGCGCACCGCTCACGTTGACGGGTACGCTGGACAGCGTGCGCCGGCAGCTCACCCACCGCGACCTCACGCTGCGGCTGTTGCGCGTGACGGGCGACCCGCGCCCCACGAAGTCCGCCGCGTTCCAGGAGCTGCGCTGGTGCACGCCCCAGGAGGCGGAGGCGTTGGGCATGAGCACCGCGATGCAACGCGCGCTCGACGCGGCCCTGGGGCACGGCGTGATGGGGACGGAGGCCCCGCCCGCGAAGAAGGCGCCGGGCCGGAGTGCCAGGAAGGCGACCGGCCGCTGAAGCAGCGGGCGGCCTTCCGCTCACGGACCACGCCTCCAGGCCCATTCCTCGAATGGATTTTCCGAGGGGAATCGACCGTTGCACCCTCAACACTTCGCGACCCTGGATGTCGCTCGGGCAACCCCCCACGCCTTGGGTCTCTTCCGTGAGAGAGGGGGTGCGTCCGAAGCTTCAGGCCGCCTTTCCCAGGAGGACCCCCATGGCCCGTCAGAACGCGCAGAAGTCGCAACCGAACCCGGCTCCCAAGGCCGCGCCCGAGCGGACCGAGGACAAGAAGCCGGCGGTCCCGGTGAGCGCGCCCACCAGGAGCGCCGCGCCCACGCAGGAGCAGATCGCCCGCCGCGCCTACGAAATCTTCCAGGCGCGGGGCGGCACGCACGGCAGCCCCGAGCAGGACTGGCACCAGGCCGAACGCGAGCTGCGGCTCGGCCGTCAGTAGCCGCCTTCCGAAGTCCGCCGTCCGCGCGTCAGTGCGCGGGCGGCATCCCCTGGACGGAGGGGCGCTCGGACTCCAGCGCCCGCTTCAGCCGGCGCTGGGCCTGCTTGAGCTCCTCCAGGATGCGCTCCGCGTCCATCACCGAGCGCATCGCCAGGCCGCACGCGGGCGTCAGCAGCACCGTGGACAGCGCGCGCGCGAAGCCGATGTCCCCGGGCAGCGCAGCCTTCAACGACGCCTCCACCGAGTCCGCCAGCTCCTCCACCGAATAGGTGGACGCCAGGTCCGTGGGGATGATGCCCAGGCTGAGCGTGGCGCCGGAGTCGAGGAAGCGCTTGAGCGCGTCCGTCTCCTCCAGCATCGCGTCCAGCGACAGCCGCACATCCAGCGAGACCAGGTCCGCCTGCGCGTCCAGCAGCACGCCCCAGTCCGTGTTGCCGCAGCAGTGGATGCCCACGAGCGCGCCCTCGCGCTGAAGCGCCACCACCAGCAGCCGCAGCTCCTGCTGCGCCAGGAGGTGCTGCGGGTTCATCCGCACGTAGGCGTAGAGGCCGGGCTCGTCCAGGTAGAACAGGGGCGTGGTGCCCGTGCGCTTGAGCGCGCGCACCATGGCCAGCGCGCGCACCATCACCAGCCGGAACAGCGCCGCGTCCAGGCCCGGCACCGACAGCACCGGCTCGCCGGTCGCGGTGCGCACCACGGAGCGCACCGTGAAGGGGCCGGACAGCTGCGCCTTCGCGAACGCGAGCTTGCGGTGCTCCACCTCCCAGAGGAACGGCTTCCACGCGCGGCACGCGTCCGCCGTGGGCTCGAAGTCCTCCAGGTCCTTGGAGGCGAGCGCCGCCTCCAGCCGCTTCTCGAAGGCCTCGCGCCCCGCGGTCCACGCGTCCACGTCCACCGTGCAGACGCCGTCCTCGTCGAAGCGCAGGCCCGGCAGGCCCTCCAGCGCGGCGGGGATCATCAGCTCCGAGGGGTGCCCCACCGGCAGCTGCGGCAGGAACGGGATGTCCAGGGCGAGCGCGGCTTGCAGACCCAGTTCCACCTGGGTGTGCGGCAGGCTGCCAATGCCCGTCGTGGCACACGCGGGCAGGAGCTGGACGGCGCGACGGATGGTGGGCGAAGGCATGGGCGGCAATCTAACCCGTCCGCGGCGTCGGGGCCCGGCCTTCGGGCCACCGACGCATCAGGTCACGGAGAAGTACGTCGCGTTCGGGTGGTGGAAGACGATGGCGGACACGCTCGCCTCGGGCTCCATCATGCAGCCGTCGGTGAGCTGCACGCCGATCTCCTCCGGCTTGAGCGCGGCGAACAGCTTCGTCTGGTCCTCCAGGCGCGGGCACGCCGGGTAGCCGAACGAGTAGCGCTTGCCGGTGTACTCCGCGCGGAAGCGCTCCAGCATCGTCATGTCCGCGCGGTCCGGGAAGCCCCACATGCTGCGCAGCTGCGTGTGCAGGAGCTCCGCGTAGCCCTCCGCGGTCTCCAGCGCCAGCGCCTGCACCGCGTGCATCTTGAGGAACTCGCCCCTGGCCTTGAAGCCCTCGGACAGCTCGCGGATGCCCGCGCCCGCCGTGGTGACGAACAGCGAGAGCGCGTCCACGGGCCTGCCGTTCTCCAGCGGCTTCACGTAGTCCGCCAGGCACAGGCCGTTGTCCTTGTCCTGCCGGGGGAAGTCGAAGGACGTCACCGGCTCGCCCGTCGTGCCGTCGAAGAGGAGCACGCGGTCGCCGTCGCTCGCCGCCTTGAAGAACTGGAACACCGAGCGCGCCTGCATCACGCCGCCGCGCAGCAGCGTCTTCAGCTCCTCCACGGCCTCCTTGAGCGCGAGCGCCTTGCGCCCTTCTTCCGTCTTCGCGAGGTCCGCCTCCGCCGGGGTGCCCAGCGCGCGCGACGAGGTGCGCAGGCCCAGGTGGCGGCCGTAGAGCATCACGGGGTTGATGAACTTCCAGATGTGATCCAGCGGCGTGTTGGTGAGCACGTGCCGCGCGAAGTCCGGCGCGGGCGGCACCGTGTCCAGCACCGGCACCTCCGCGCTGCGCGAGCGGCGCACCGGGGCGGCGGGCGCGGGGCGCTCCTTCGCCTCCTGCGCCAGCTTCAGCCGGCGCGCGGCCAGGTCGTCCCGCAGCTTCGCGTGAGCGCCCGGCTCGACAATCTGCTTCGCCAGCTCCAGGCCGTTCATCGCGTCCTGCGCGTAGGCCACCGTGCCGCCGCCGTAGGCCGGGGCGATGTTGCGGTCCACGAAGTTGCGGCTGAGCGCGGCGCCGCCCACCAGGATGGGCGTCTCCACGCCCGCGCGCTTCAGGTCCTCCGCGGTGGCCACCATCTGGTGCGCGCTCTTCACCAGCAGCCCCGACAGGCCGAGGATGTCCGGGCGGTGCTCCTTCACCGCCAGCACCAGCTGCTCGGGCGGGACCTTGATGCCCAGGTTCACCACCTGGAAGCCGTTGTTGGCGAGGATGATCTCCACCAGGTTCTTGCCGATGTCGTGCACGTCCCCCTTCACCGTGGCGAGGACGATCTTTCCGCGCGACGCCGCCTGGGTCTTGCTCATGTGCGGCTCCAGGTGGCTCACGGCGGCCTTCATGGACTCCGCGCTCTGGAGCACCTCCGCGACGATGAGCTCGTTGGCGCCGAAGAGGCGGCCCACCTCGTCCATGCCCTTCATCAGCGGCCCGTTGATGATGTCCAGCGGGGACATCTCCTTCATCGCCAGGTCCAGGTCCGCCGTCAGCCCGTCGCGCGTGCCCTCGATGATGTAGCGCTGGAGCCGCTCATTCAGCGGCAGGCTGCTCACCTGCGCCTTGGCCGCCTTGCGCTCGCGGAAGTGCGCCGCGAAGGGCGTGATGGGATCCGCGCCCCGGTTGTAGAGCAGGTCCTCCGACAGGCGGCGGTCCTCCTCCGGCAGGGACGGGTAGCGCTCCAGCTTCTCCGAGTTGACGAGCGCCATGTCCAGGCCCGCCTGCACGCAGTGGTACAGGAACACGGAGTTGAGCACCTCGCGGCCCGCGGTGGGCAGGCCGAAGGACACGTTGCTGATGCCCAGCACCGTGCGGCACTGCGGGAAGCGCTGCTTGATGAGGCGCACGCCTTCAATCGTCTCCACGCCGCTGCCGGTGTACTGCGCATCCCCCGAAGCGCAGGGGAACACCAGCGGGTCGAAGTAGAGGTCCTCCGGGCGCATGCCGTACTTCTTCGTGAGCAGCTCGTAGCTGCGCTCGGCCACGGCGAGCTTGCGGTCGCGCGTGACGGCCATGCCCACCTCGTCGATGCAGCCCACCACCAGCGCCGCGCCGAAGGCCTTCGCCAGCGGGACGACCTTCTCGAAGCGCTCCTCGCCGTCCTCCAGGTTGACGGAGTTGATGATGGCCTTGCCCTGGCAATACGTGAGCGCCATGGCGATGACCTTCTCGTCCGTCGAGTCGATCATCAGCGGCACGCGCACCTTCTTGACCACCACCTCCAGGAAGTGGCGCATGTCCTCCAGCTCGTCCCGGTCCGGGTTCGCCAGGCAGATGTCGATGACCTGCGCGCCCCGCCGCACCTGGGCGCGCGCGATCTCCGACGCGTCGTCCACCTGGCCCGCGACGATGAGCTCCTTGAACTTCTTGCTGCCGATGACGTTGGTGCGCTCACCCACGATGATGGGGCGCTGCTCGTCCGTCACCTCCAGGTAGTCCACGCCGGACAGCGACGAGCGCGGCTTCGGCACCTCCATGCGCGGCTTCAGGCCCTTCACCGCGGCGGCGAGCGCCTCGATGTGCCCCGCGTGCGTGCCACAACAGCCGCCCACCACGTTGATCCACCCGCTGTCACAGAAGCGCCGCAGCGACCGGGCAATCATCTCCGGCGACTCCAGGTACTGGCCGTTCTCGTCCGGCAGGCCCGCGTTGGGCACGCACGACACCGGGAACGGGCTCATGGACGACAGCGACCGGATGTGGTCCGTCATGAAGTCCGGGCCCGTGGCGCAGTTGAGCCCCAGGTACAACAGCTCCGTGTGCTCCAGCGACGCGGCCAGGCTCTCCACGGACTGGCCCGCGAGCATCGTGCCCATGGGTTCGATGGTCCCGGACACCGCCACCGGGAGCCGCCAGCCCAGCTTCCGGAAGGCCCGGTCGATGCCCAGCAGCGCCGCCTTCACGTTGCGCGTGTCCTGCGCCGTCTCCACCAGCAGGTAGTCAGAGCCGCCCACCGCGAGCGCCTCCGCCTGCACGGCGAAGTTGTCCACCAGCTCCTCGAAGGTGATGCCGCCCGTGACGCTGATGGCCTTGGTGGTGGGGCCGATGGAGCCCGCCACCCAGCGCACCCGGCCGTCCTTCGCCTCCGCCGCCTTCGCCGCCTTCAGCGCGATGCGGGCCGCAGCGACGTTGATGTCGTGCGCCTTGTGGCCCAGCTCGAACTCCGCCAGCACCACCGGCGTGCCGCCGAAGCTGTCCGTCTCCGTCACGTCCGCGCCCGCGGCGAAGTACTTCGCGTGGATGCCTTCGATGACGTCCGGGCGGGTGAGGACCAGGTGCTCGTTGCAGCCCTCGTACTCGGCGCCGCCGAAGTCCGCCGCCACCAGCTGGTGGCCCTGCAGGAGCGTGCCCATGGCGCCGTCCAGCACCAGGATGCGCTCACGCATCGCGGCCAGGAGCGCCTCCACACGCTGGCCGTGCTCCCCGGAGGGAAGCGGCAGGGGATGGGCGATGTGGCTCGTCATGACGGTTTGACTCCGGTCAGCAGGAAGACGCGGAAGGGACTGGCCCCGTCGCGCGCATGCGTCTCGCGGGTGAACGACGTGAAGCCGGCCTCGCGAAGGGCCGCTTCGAGGACTTCGGGCGAAAACCCCAGGTGCCGGTGGCCCAACCGCTCCAGCACCCACTTCTCTTCGTGCGGCATCAACTCCAGCACCACCAACCGGCCCCCCGGCTTGAGCAGCCGCGCGGCCTCCGCCACCACCGCCGCGGGAGACTCCACGTGGTGCAGGCTCTGCGAAATCACCACCAGGTCCATGCACCCGCCCTGAAGCGACAACCGGTGCAGGTCCTCGCGCAGGAAGGTGATGTTGGTGAGTTCGTCGCGGGAGGCCAGAGTTCGAGCCTGCGACAGCACGTCCTCGCTCTGGTCGATGGCCCACACGTGCCTCGCCCACCGGGCCATGGCCCGGCTGAACACGCCCGTGCCACAGCCGAAGTCCGCCACGTCCAGCGGCGGCAGGAGCGACGCCAGCGCGCCCGCCCAGAGGAACCACGACTGGCCCGGCTCCAACAGCCGCTCGTTGAGCGCCTGCCGGTCCTCCCGCGCGCGCAGGAGGTCGTTGAGCCGAGCGGAGTCCCCCGCCGCGTCCTCCGCCTCGCGCGCCAGCCGGATGAGCGGCCAGCGCGCGTCATCCGGCTCCAGGGCCAGCGAGTAGTAGGTGAAGCCCGCCTGCCGCTCCTCCCGGATGAGCCCCAGCCCCTTCAGCTTGGACAGGTGGTGGGACACCGACGACTGCGCCACCCCCACCAGCGACACGAGCTCCGTCACGTTCAGCGGCGCCTGGGCCACCAGGCGCAGGATGCGCAGCCGCGTCGTGTCCCCCAGGACACGGAAGGATTGGGAGAGGACATCCATATCGAGCCATCAACATATATCGATACCCCGATTCCGCCACAAGGGACCCGGCAACGCATTGCGTTGCCTTGGGGCGCACCCATCCCGTAAAAATCCGAAATGGCTCCCTCTTCCACGTTGCACTCCCTGCTCGAAGGCAAGCGGTTCGGGCTGGTCCTGTCCGCGGGCTACTTCGGGTTCTATGGCCACGCGGGCTTCCTCAAGGGGCTGCATGCCTCCGGGCTGAAGCCGCACGCCTACGCGGGCACGTCCGCGGGCGGGATGGTGGCGGCCTACGCGGCGGCGGGGATGCCCATGCCGGCCCTGGAGGAATTGGTGCTGCGCCAGACGCGGGCCAACTTCTGGGACCCGGACCCCCTTGGCGCGGTGCTGAACGTGGCGTCGCAGGGGCACGGCTTCACGGGCCTGCTCAAGGGCGAGCGCTTCCGGCGCCTGCTGGAGGACACGCTGCCCGTCTCCACCTTCGAGGACCTGCCGCACCCGCTCTTGCTCACCGCGGCCAACCTCACCCACGGCACGCACCAGGTGTTCACCACGGGGGAGCTGGCCCCGCGCGTCCACGCCACCTGCGCATACCCGGGCCTCTTCCGCGCGGTGCCGCTGGACGGCCAGCTGTTCTGGGACGGCGGCCTGGTGGACAAGGCGCCCGCGCTGGCGCTGCAGGAGAGCGCCATGGGCAAGGACCTGGACGCCATCCTCGTGCACTTCCTGCCCAGCCGGACGCGCAAGGTGGTGGGCGGCCCCATGGCCTACCCGCAGGGCCTGGCCGCCGGGTCCGCGGCGCTGAGGCGCGACCACTTCCGCCTCCAGCTCACCGTGCTCCAGACACGCAACGTGCCCGTCTACGTCGTCGTCTCCAACCTGCCCCCGGTGACGCCCGCCACGCTGGAGCGCGGCTTCGACGCCCTGGATCAAGCCCGGCTGTCCGCCGAGCGCGCCCTGGCCCGGCCTCCCTTGCCCTTCGAGCAGAGCACCTGAGCGCCTTCGCCCGCCCGCCCGCCCGCTCGGTTCAACAAGGACTGAATAAATCAACAGGACAGAAATAACAGAATATCAAGATTTAAATGACAGACCGGCGTAGCATGGTGGGAGTGCTGTCCATCCCGGAGGAAGTCCATGCTGAAGTCGACGCTGTCCCCGCGCCCCCTGCGTGGCGCGGTCATGGCTGTGTCCCTGCTGGCGTTGGCCCCCGCTGCTGGCGCCGCACCCTCGCTGACGCCGCGTGCGCTCCTGGCGAAGCCCACGGGCCGGGAGCTGCCCGCGGGGACGTTCGTGGAGCGGCTGGTGGTGAAGTTCCACGAGGGCAGCCACATCCGTCTGCGCGGCGATGCGCTGCGCGTGCTCGCCTCCGAGCGCAGCGCCAGCGAGCGCGCGCTCCTGTCCGGCCTGCGCCTGGACGATGCGCGCGTGGAGGCGGACCTGGCGGAGGTGGTGGCGCTGCTGGAGCGTGCGCCGCGCATCGGGTCGCTGGAGCGGGTGTTCCAGGCGGACGAGGCCGCGCTGGACGCGAGCAAGCTGTCCGGTGAGCGGTCGAGCGGCGAGCAGCTGGCGGACCTGAACCTGTACTTCGAAGTCCCGCTGTTGCCCGGCACCACCGCGGACACCGTGGCGGACCTGGTGGCGGCGCTCAACCGCGTCGGAAGCGTGGAGACGGCCTACGCGGCGCCCCCCGCGGAGCCGGCGATGGTGAACTTCGGCATGGAGGCGGGGCTGCGCGCGCTGCTCTCCGCGGCGGACCTGCCGCCCACCACGCCGCTGTACCAGGCCAACCAGGGCTACCTCAACGCGGCGCCCTCCGGCGTCAACGCGACGTACGCGTGGACGGTGAACGGCGGCAAGGGCACCAACGTGAAGTTCGTGGACATCGAGGGCGCCTGGCGCACCACGCACGAGGACTTCCCCACGTTCTTCCGCGTGGGCGGCACGCAGTACAACGACCTGGGCTGGCGCAACCACGGCACCGCGGTGCTGGGTGAAATCATCGGCGCGTCCAACGCCTACGGCGTGACGGGCATCGCCCACGCGGCGACGCCGGGCGTGGAGGCCATTGGCGCGCAGAGCACCGCGAGCGCCATCACCAACGCGGCGGCCGCGGTGGGCGCGGGCGGCGTCATCCTGATCGAACTGCACGCGGGCGGCCCCGCGGACGGCACGCCCTGCACGTGCAACACGTCCCAGTGCAACTACATCGCGATGGAGTACTGGCAGGACAACTTCGACGCCATCCGCAACGCCACCGCCAACGGCGTCATCGTGGTGGAGGCGGCGGGCAACGGCAGCGCGGACCTGGACGCGGCGGCCTACGGCGGCCTGTTCAACCCGGCCACGCGGGACTCGGGGGCCATCATCGTGGGCGCCAGCACCGCCACCACGCGCGTGCCCATGTGCTGGACCAACTTCGGCCAGCGCGTGAACGTGCACGGCTGGGGTGAGTCCGTCGTGTCCACCGGCTACGGCGACCGCTTCGGCAGCGCCTACGGCGAGGACCAGTACTACACGTCCACCTTCAGCGGCACCTCCAGCGCGTCGCCCATCATCGTGGGCACCGCCGTCAGCGCCCAGGGCGTGGCGAAGGCCAACGGCCGGCTGCTGACGTCCGTGCAGATGCGCGGCCTCTTGCGCAACAACGGCACGGCGCAGGCCGCGGACTCGCGGCAGATCGGCCCCCTGCCGGACCTGCAGAAGGCCCTGCCCAAGGTCATCTCCGGCAACTACTGACACCTGACGAGGGCCGCCGACCTCCACGCGCGGCCACGCGGCCCGCCGTGCCCTTCGGGGTGCGGGGGGCCGTTGTCGTTCCTGGCGTCAGCGCCCGCTGTAGCGGCGGTGGTCCACCATCAGGCAGCGGTCCTGCACCACGCGGATGCCCGCGGCCGCGAGCCGCTTCGCCGCGGCGTCGTTGCGGATGCCGGACTGGAACCACACCGCCTTGGGCTTCTTGGCGATGATGTCGTCCACGTGCTGGTCGATGTCGCCGGGCCGGCGGAACACATCCACCACGTCGATGTCGCCCGGGATGTCCACCAGCCTCCGGTACACCGGCTTGCCCAGGATCACCTTCGCGTCCGGGTAGTAGACGGGCACCGGCACCACGTCCACGCCCGCCTTCGCCAGGTACTCCGGCACGTAGTACGCGGGCTGGGCGGAGTGGTCCTCCGTCTTGATGCCCAGCACCGCCACCCGCTTCGCCTCCTGCACCACGCGCTTCACACCCGCGTCGTCCTCGATGAGGTACTCGTCGTGGCTCATGGCCCTTCCTCCTGGAGCGCTTCCGCCTGGGACTCGGTGGTGAGCGTGAGCGTCGTGCCCGCCTCCACCGCCTTCACCTTCAGCAGGCGGCGCACCGGGATGAAACGGCCCGTCGCCACCACCTGTTCGCCTTCACACGTCACACCCTTCGAAAGTCCGGGCGAGCCGGCCTCCGCCCACACCGCCTTGAGCTCCTCCGGCGCCTTGGGCGGCAGCGCGTCCAGGCAGCGCAACGACAGCACCACCGCGTCGCCGAACATCGTCGGGCGCGTGCCCTGCACCGTGCGCTCCAAGAGATAGGTGCGCTCCGCGCCGTCCACCGTCACGGAGTCCACCGCCCAGGTGCGCTGCCCCTCCACCAGGTTGCGCTGGAGCAGCCCCGCGTACTTCGCCTCCCACTCGCGGCGCGTGCGGATCTCCAGCGCCTCCGGGCTGAAGAAGCGCTCCACCTCCGGCACGCCGGGGCCGCCCTCGGGCGCCACCTGCCGCAGCGCCTCCTGCGCGGCCTCCGGGCCCACCAGCTTCACGAAGGTGCCGTCCGCCGCCAGCTGCATGCGCAGCGTGAAGCGCTCCAGCACGGCGCCGGACAGGGACGGCACGTCCCGCCCGTCATGGACCTGCCGCGGGGTGCGCACGGACTGGGCCGCGCGCCAGCCGCCGTCGGACGGAGTGAAGCGCGTCTCGGTGGTGAAGGCCGCCTCGTCGCGCACCTCGGGCAGGCCCTCGCGCTGGAGGGTGCGGGTGGCGCGCACGGATTCGGTGAGCAGGCGGTCCACGGGGGGCTTGAAGTCCAGACGCACCGGCGGCGGCAGCCCCGGCGGGGGGGTGAGCGGCGGATACCGGGACTTGCACCCGGCACCCGCCAGCGACAGCAGAAGACAGCTCCACACGAGGCCCGTACGCATGCGCTCGCGAACGCTGGCAGAAAGCCAGGGCGCCCGCGAGCGTCTTGCAACGTCCTTGCGTCGAGTGTCAGCGCGCAGGCGACACTAGGGGTGGCGCGTCTCGCCCTCGGAGGCACCCTCGACGCGGTCGCGCCCGATGTTGCGCCGGTCGCGGTCCACGCCGTCGTCGTCCGGCAGCCCGTTCATCGCGAAGCGGCGCTCGGCCTCCGCCAGGTCGCGCAGCACGTGCTCGCGCAGCATGTACTCGTCCTGCGGCAGGGACTTGAGGATGTTGATGATGTCGACCGGGGCCTCGTTGTCCGCGGCGGTCTCGACGAGTTCCTCGCGCGTCGCCGGGTACTCCACCCCATCCAGGTGCGGGGTGATGGAGCGCGAGAGGTCCTCCGCCTTTCCGTAAGCCATCGTGTCTTCCACCTTTCTTGCGCCCGGAGCTCCCATGCCCGGACGGTCATCCACGCATCAACGTGGGGATGCCGCCCGCACCGGGCCACCCTGGCCGCCTGTACCTCCCCTGTACCTCCTTCGACGCCGGGCGAGCGGGGGACCGTCCGCCTCTCCCGCGTCCGCTTCGCGCTAGAGTCCCCGCGCCCACGCCCGCCGGAGTCCTGCCCTCCGATGTCCTCCGCTTCCCTGCTCGCCGCCTGGCTCACGCTCGCCAGCCCTCCCGCCGAACCGGCGTCCCCTCCGCCCGGCCCCGCCGCCGAGCAGGCCCCGCGCGACATCTACGCGCTGGATGACGCCGCCTTCGTCGCCCAGGCCCGCCGGGACCTGGAGACGCTGCGCCTGGGGACGGAGGGGCTGCGCCGGCTTCGTGAGGAGGCCTTCCGCTCCAAGGCGCTGTACCGGCGCGACCAGGACGTGCCCTACACGCCGGACGAGAAGCAGCTCCTGGTGTCCACCTGGGCCGCGTTCTTCGACTGCTTCGTCACCACGGAGGTGGTGCGCCAGCGCTACTGGGACTTCCTCAAGGTGCCCGCCCTCACCCAGCCGAAGAAGCACGCCTGGGGCTTCCTCCTCACCCACGCGGCGCTCGCCGCGGAGCTGGCGCAGGGCATGGCCTTCGCGGACCTCGCCGGGAGCCAGAAGCAGCTGGAGGTGCTCCTGGATGAGCCCGGCCCGGAGTACGGCCTGCCCGCGCGCGCCTTCAGCCGCTTCAAGGAGAAGGTCGTCCACGTGGGCACCAGCACGCAGCTCTTCACGGGCGACGGCTACCGCGCGACGCTGCACCCGGTGCTGGCGAGGTCCGGCGTGCTGGACGAGCCCGGCGTCTCCGCGCTCTTCCAGGCCATGCGCGAGGACAGCAAGGCGGCCCGCACGCGCCTCCTGAAGCGAGGCCCGGTGCTCTTCGCGAAGGCCGCCGCGGACCTCACCCAGGACACCACCGCCCGCGCGGTGTTCCCGGTGCAGAAGACGGTGGCGGAGTGGATGGGGGACACCCGCGTGCACCGCTCGGGCCGTCCGCTCATCTCCCGGGAGCAGGCGCTGGCGCTGCTGCCGCGCATGGAGCCCGGGGACGTGATGGTCGCGCGCCAGAACTGGTTCCTGTCCAACATCGGACTGCCGGGCTTCTGGCCGCACGCGGAGCTGTACGTGGGCACCTCGCGGGAGCTCTCCCAGGCCTTCGACGCGGAGCCTGGCGTGAAGGCCTGGGTGGCCACCCTGCCCGGCCATCCGGAGACGTTCACCGCCCACCTGGCGAAGGCCTTCCCCGCCAAGTGGGCGGAGTACACCCGGCCGGACGCGCACGGCGACCCGGTGCGCATCATCGAATCCATCAGCGAGGGCGTGAGCTTCACCGGCGTGGAGCACGGCATGCACGTGGACTACCTGGGCGTCCTGCGGCCCCGGCTGTCCCCGCTGGACAAGGCCCGCGCCATCCTGCGCGCCTTCACCTTCCAGGGCCGCCCGTACGACTTCAACTTCGACTTCTTCTCCGACCAGTCGCTGGTGTGCACGGAGCTGGTGTGGAAGTCCTACGCCCCCTCAAAGGACATGAAGGGTCTGGACATCCCCCTGGTGAGCGTGGCGGGCCGGCGCACGCTGCCGGCGAACGAAATCGTGCGCGTGTTCGACGCGGAGTACGGCCAGCCCGGCCGGCAGTTCGACTTCGTCGCCTTCCTGGACGGGCGGGAGGCCCAGGGGGACGCCGTCGAAGCAAACGCCGAGGCCTTCCGTTACACCTACCGGCGCATGAAGTGGGACATCGCGCAAGAGTGAGGCGAGGCAGACACACCATGACGGAAGAGACGGCGAACGAGTTCCTGGCCCTGGCCACCCCCCTCTACGAGCGGATGATCGCCCAGCAGCAGGCGAAGGTGCTCAAGCTGGCGCGCGAGGCGGTGCCCAACATCGGGCCGGAGGAGCTGCGCAACCCGCACGACTTCCCCGAGCTGAAGGAGCACCCGACCTTCGAGTTCGAGGACGGCATCCTGGCGGGGCTGATTTCCGCGCAGATGGCGCTCCGGGCGGAAATCAAGGGCCGGCTGCCGGCGGCGCCGCCGGCGTCCTGACGCTCGGCTGCCTGCCTTTGCCGTGAGGAGCGTCCGTGGGTTACTGGTGCCAACCGTGAGCTTTCCCTCTGGATTCGGCCCTCCGCTCGCGCGCGAGCGGCTGGTGTCTTCCCTGGCCGCGGAGCCTCCGCGGCTGGACCTGGCGGCCCTGGCCATCGCGACGCTGGGCCGCGAGGACCTGGATGCTCCGGCGTGTCTGAGGACGCTGGACGCGCTCGGCGCGCGGGTGCAGGTGGAGGCGGAGCGGCTGCGCGAGAAGGGCGAGGCGCTGGCCCCGCTGCGCGCGCTTCGCCACGTGCTGGCGGACATCGAGGGCTTCCGGGGCAACGAGGAGGACTACCACGCCCCGGACAACAGCTTCCTGGACCAGGTGCTGGAGCGGAAGGTGGGGCTGCCCATCACGCTGTCGGTGCTGTACCTGGAGGTGGCGCGCCGCGCGGGCATTCCGCTGTACGGCGTCCCCTTCCCCGGCCACTTCCTGGTGGCGTGCGACGCAGGCGACCACAAGCTGGTGATGGACCCCTTCCACCACGGCGACATCCTCACCGAGCACGGCTGCGAGGAGCTGCTCAAGCGCGTGGCGCCGCAGCTCAAGTTCGACCGGTCCATGCTCGCGCCCGCGCCGGTGGAGCTCATCGCGTACCGCATGCTGTCCAACCTTCGCCGCGTGTACCTGGGGCGCGACGACAGCCAGCAGGGCCTGGCGGTGGTGGACCTGCTCTTGCTGCTGGCGCCGGACCATCCGGGAGAGCTGCGCACCCGCGCGTCGCTGCTCACCACGATGGGCGCCTTCCGCGCGGCCTTGAAGGACGTGGAGCGCTGCCTGGAGCTGTCACCGGACGCGCCGGACCGCGAGCGCCTGGAGATGTCCGCGCGGGAGCTGCGCGAGCGGGCGGAGCTGCTCAACTAGCGAGAGGGAGTCTGTCGCATGGCGTCCGCGCCCGAGACGAAGGTGAAGCCCTGGCCGCGACTGCGCCGGGGCCTGGTGCACGACTTCACGGTGGTGCAGATCCGCGAGGACAGGGTCGCGGACCCGCGCACGCACCGGGAGCACCCGCGCGTGCACATGGACTGCGCGGACTGGGTGAACGTCATCGCGGTGACGAAGCAGGACGAGCTGGTGATGGTGCGCCAGTTCCGCTTCGGCATCGACGCGGCGACGCTGGAGGTGCCGGGCGGCGTCATCGACCCGGGCGAGGACCCGGCCACGGCCGCCGCGCGCGAGCTGGAGGAGGAGACGGGCTACCGCGCCGCGAGGCTGGAGCCATTGGGCGTCGTGCATCCCAACCCGGCCTTCCAGGCCAACCGCTGCCACACGTACCTGGCGCTGGACTGCGAGCGCGTGAGCGAAGGCGACCCGGACGACGGCGAGGACATCGCCGTGGAGTTGCACCCGAGAGCGGACCTGCCCCGGCTCATCCTGGAGGGACACATCACGCACTCGCTGGTGGTGACGGCCTTCTTCCTGGAGCGGCTGCGCGCGGAGGCGCAGGCGCGTTAAGCCGGGTCGCGGTCCCAGGTGCCGGAGCGGCCGCCGGACTTGTGGTCCAGTTGCACCGCTTCGATGACCATGCCCCGGTCCACGCTCTTGCACATGTCATAGACGGTGAGCGCGGATGCGCACGCGGCCGTGAGCGCCTCCATCTCCACGCCCGTGCGGTCCACCGTCTTCACGCGCACGCGCACCTCCAGGCCTTCCTCCACGGGCGCGAGCGTCACGTCCACGCCCGCGAGCGCGATGGGGTGGCACAGGGGCACGAAGTCCGGGGTGCGCTTGGCGGCCATGATGCCGGCGAGCCGCGCCGCCGCGAGCACGTCCCCCTTCTCCACCTTCCCCGCGAGGATGCGCTCGCGAGTCTCCGGCAGCATGCGCAGGCGCGCGGTGGCCACCGCCACGCGGTCCGTCTTCGGCTTGTCGCCGACGTCCACCATCTTCACCGGCCGGCCCCCTTCGCCACCGCGGCGAGCAGGTCGTCCGCCACGTCGTCCGGGTCCTCCAGCCCCACGGACACGCGGATGAGGCTGTCGCGGATGCCCGCCTGGGCGCGCTCCTGGGGCGTCATGCGGCGCGCGCTGGCGCTGGCCGCGTGCATCACCAGCGTGCCCACGTCTCCCAGCGACGGCCCGGGCTTCGCCACCCGCAGCGCCTCCAGGAACCGGTCCCCTTCCTTCTGCCCCGCGCCCTTGATTTCGAACGCCACCATGGGCCCGAAGCCACCCTCCAGCACCCGCGCAGCCACCGCGTGGTCCGGATGGGAGGCGAGGCCCGGGTAGATGACCCGCTCCAGCAGCGGCGACTCCGCCAGCCGCTTCGCCACGTGGGCGGCGTGCTCGTTGTGGGCCTTCATGCGGACGGGCAGCGTGCGCAGGCCGCGCAGCGTGAGCCATGCCTCGAAGGGGCCCAGCACGTCACCGGACAGGATGCGCGCCGAGCGCAGCGGGTCGATGCGCGCCTTGGAGCCACTCACCGTGCCACCCAGGGCGTCGCTGTGGCCGTTGAGCCACTTGCTGGTGGACTGCACCGCGTAGTCCGCGCCCAGCTCCAGCGCGCGCTGGCCGAACGGGGACGGGAACGTGGCGTCCACCGCGAACACCGCGCCCGCGTCGCGGCAGGCCTCGGCGAGCGCGCGGATGTCCGGCACGCGCAGCAGCGGATTGGAGATGCTCTCCGCCAGGACCAGGCGCGGGCGCCACTCCCGGATGCGCGCGGGCGCCTCCGGGGACGTCGGGGCCAGGGGCTTCAATTCCACGCCCCAGCGGGCGCACAGGTTCTTGTAGAGCGCCCGGGTGACGCCGTAGCCGTCCGTGGGCATCACCAGCACGTCCCCGGCCTTCCACGGCTGCGCGTCGAACAGCGAGCGCAGCGCGGCCATGCCGCTGGCGTAGGCGACGCAGGCCTCCGCGCCCTCGAGCGCAGCCACGGCCTCCTCCAGCAGCGCGGCGTTGGGCGCGCTGATGCGGGCGTAGGCGTAGTCCTTTCCGTCCAGCGCGTCCGACAGGTCGTCGCTGCTGTCGAACCAGTTCACCGCCGCCGGGAAGATGGGCGGCATGACGGGCACGGCCTTGCTCCCGGTGAGCCGGGAGCCCGCGTGCACCGCCACCGTCTTCTGCTTCGTCTTCATGCGCGTGTCGTCTCGCTCAGGGACGGAAAGGATGGGCGGACTACTCGCCGTGCTCGATGAGCCAGCGCTCCGCGTCGATGGCGGCCATGCAGCCCGTGCCCGCCGCGGTGATGGCCTGGCGGTAGTAGCTGTCCTGCACGTCGCCGCAGGCGAAGACGCCCTCGACGTTGGTGCGCGTGCTGCCCGGCACCGTCTTCAGGTAGCCGCTCTGGTGCGTCTCCAGGACGCCCTGGAACAGCTCCGTGTTCGGCGTGTGGCCAATGGCCACGAAGAGGCCGTGCGCGTTCACCAGCTTGCTGTCGCCCGTCTTGACGTTGCGCACCACGGCGCCCGTCATGCCCTTGCCGTCGCCCACCACCTCCTCCACCGCGGAGTCCCACATGAAGGAGATCTTCGGGTTGTTGAGCGCGCGCTCCTGCATCACCTTGGACGCGCGCAGCGAGTCGCGGCGGTGGATGAGCGTGACGTGGTTGACGATCTTCGCCAGGTACGTGGCCTCTTCCATGGCCGTGTCGCCGCCGCCCACCACCAGCACGTCCTGCTTCTTGAAGAAGGCGCCGTCACAGGTGGCGCACGCGGACACGCCCCGGTTCTTGTAGGTGTCCTCGCCCTTGACGCCCAGCCACTTGGCCGTGGCGCCCGTGGAGATGATGACCGTCTCCGAGCGCACCTGCATGCCGCTCTCGCTCTCCAGCAGGAAGGGCCGCTGGGAGAAGTCCACCTTGGTGATGTTCTCCATGTGGATGACGGTGCCGAAGCGCTCCGCCTGCTTCTGGAAGCGCTCCATCAGCTCCGGACCGGTGATGGCCTCCGGGAAGCCGGGGTAGTTCTCCACGTCCGTGGTGACCATGAGCTGGCCGCCCGGGACGCGCTGCGGGTGCTCCAGGGTGGGGCCGCCGGCGAACAACACGGGCTCCAGGTTGGCGCGCGCGGCGTAGATGGCGGCGGTGTAGCCCGCCGGGCCCGAGCCGATGATGGTGACCTTCTGGATCTTGTCCTGCGACACGGCGCCTCCTGCGCTCATACGTTTGCGGGCCGGGACGGTACCAGACACCGCCATCCTGGCCATGATACGAACCTGGACCCCATGGATGCCGCTGTCCTCAAGAAGGTTGCGCTCTTCGAGGGATTGACCCAGGGCCAGCTCGCCAAGGTCGCTCGGATTGCACTCTCCCGGAGCCACGCGGCGGGGGACTTCCTATTCCGCGAAGGCGACACCGGCCAGGAGATGTTCATCCTGACCACCGGCAAGGTGCGCATTTCCAAATCCGTGCCGGGCATCGGGGAGGAGGCGCTCGCCATCCTCGAACCCGGCCAGTATTTCGGAGAGATGGCGGTCATCGAGGATTCTCCCCGCTCGGCGGACGCCATCGCGCACACCGACTGCACGGTGTGGGTCATCGAGCGCGCGAAGCTGGACCAGCTGATGTTCACGGACAAGGACCTGGCCTACGTCCTCCTGTGGACGTTCGTCCGCACGCTGAGCGAGCGGCTTCGCGAGACGAACGACAAGATCAAGGGCTTCTTCGCCATCTCCCGCTTCTAGCTGGCGGCCCCGGCGCTTCCTGCCTCCTCGCACGCCAGGAGTGCGAGTGGAGCATCGCTGTCCGTCCCGCTCCCGGGCCTCTTCACACGCCGCTGGACGGGCCTGCCTGGGCGTCCAGGAGTGGACCCCAGCGGGCACATGCCTTGCTCAAGCCCGCCGTCGCGTGGACGGAGGCGGGATGGAACAGGGTGGAGAGGCGTGGGTGGAGCCGGGCGAAGGGGAAGCCACGGGGGCCAGGTCGGTGAGGGCGCGCGGCGCGGGACGGGGGGATGCGCGCGAGCGCCTCTTCCGCCTGGGCGCGGAGTCCCTCACCGACCTGGAGCTGTTGGGGCTCCTGTGGACGGAGGGGTTGGGGGACGCGGCGGACGGCGTGGCGAGGGACGGGCTCAAGGCGCTGGTGCAGGAGGATCCGCGCGTCTTGTGCGCGCGGCGGGGCGTGGGGCCCTCCCGCACGTCCCGGCTGCTGGCGGCGCTGGAATTGGGACGGCGCGCGCAGCGCTCCCCGGAGAAGCGGCCCCGGCTGCGAAATCCGAAGGAGGTGCACGCGTACCTGGCGCCCACGCTGGGCGCGCTGAGGCGCGAGGTGTTCCACGTGCTCTGCTTCAACCCGCGCAACGTGCTGGTGCGCGACGCCCGGGTGGCGGAAGGAACGCTGAGCGCGTGTCCGGTGGATCCGCGGGAGGTGTTCGCCGCGGTGGTCGCATCGAGGGCCACGGCCATCGTGCTCGCGCACAACCACCCTTCCGGAGACCCTGAGCCCAGCCTCCAGGACGTGGGGCTCACGGAGCACCTGGCGCGAGCGGCGGGGATCCTGGGCGTGAAGCTGTTGGACCACGTCGTCGTGGGGGACGGCGTGTTCGTGTCCATGCTGGAGCGGGGCATCCTCCCGGACAGCGAGCGGGAGGGGCGGCGCAAGTGCGTCACGGGAGGGGGCTGGTGATGGGAGCGGGGGTGCTGCTGGCGCTGGGGGCGAGTCCCCTGCGGGTGGAGGTGTTGGAGGACACGCGGGCCCTGGTGGTGCGGACCGACGGCGGGCAGGCGTGCACGGTGGAGCGCTGGCGGCTGCCTCCGGGCGCGCGCGAGGGGGACGTCATCGTGGACGGCCGCCTGGACCCGGAGCGGACGGAGGCGCTGCGGCGCGAGGTGGCGCGCAAACGGGCCGCGTTGGCGGTTCCCCTTCCTCCGGGGCTCGAGCTGTGAGGTGGGGGCGCCGGTGCCCACGGAGGGGATTGGCGTTGACGGCCGATCCAGGATGGTGAACATGCGCGCGATGACGGAGTCCCTGCCCCATTTCGAGGATGCCCAGCAGGGACTGGTGCGGCACTTCGGCCTGTCGGAGTTCCGCCCCGGCCAGGCGCCCGTCATCAGCTCCGTCCTCAGCGGCCGCAACACCGTGGTGGTGATGCCCACGGGCGCGGGCAAGAGCCTGTGCTACCAGCTGCCGGCGCTGCTGTTGCCGGGCATCACGCTGGTGGTGTCGCCGCTCATCGCGCTGATGAAGGACCAGGTGGAGCAGCTGGCCGCGAAGGGCATCCCGGCCACGTACATCAACTCGTCCCTGTCGGACGTGGAGCGGGCGGAGCGCCTGCGCAAGCTGCGCGCCCGCGAGTACAAGCTGCTCTACGTGGCGCCGGAGCGCTTCCGCAGCGCGAGCTTCCTGGAGCTGGTGTCCGGGCTGGGCGTGGAGCTGTTCGCCGTGGACGAAGCCCACTGCATCTCCCAGTGGGGCCACGACTTCCGGCCGGACTACGCGATGCTGGGGCAGGTGCGCAAGAGGCTGCGGCCCCCGCGCACGGTGGCCCTCACCGCCACGGCGACGCCGGAGGTGCGCGAGGACATCGTCCGGGTGCTCCTGATGAAGGACCCGGCGGTGTTCGCGCAGGGGTTCGACCGGCCCAACCTCTTCCTGGACGTGGTGAACGTCAGCGGGGACGAGGAGCGCCGCGACGCGTGCGCGAGCCTGGCGGCGAAGGGCGGCAGCGGCATCATCTACTGCTCCACGCGCAAGGCGGCGGAAGGCATGCACTCCGCGCTCGTCACGCGCAAGGTGAACGCGGTGCTGTACCACGCGGGCATGGAGGACGACGCCCGCCGCCGCGCGCAGGAGGACTTCATGTCCGCGAAGGAGGCGGTGGCGGTGGCCACCAACGCCTTCGGCATGGGCATCGACAAGCCGGACATCCGCTTCGTCGCGCACGCCAACATCCCCCGCGCGGTGGAGGCGTACTACCAGGAGATTGGCCGCGCGGGACGCGACGGCAACCCCGCCACGGCGGTGCTCCTGTTCAACCACGCGGACGTGTACACGCAGGAGCGCCTCATCGAGGGCAGCCACCCATCCGAGTCCGTGCTGTCGGACATCTGGGCGCAGCTGCAGGCCGTGGAGGAGTTCGACCGGGGCGTGCACGCGCTCGCGGGCATGGTGGGCGCCAGCGAGTTCGAGGTCTCCGCCGCCCTGAAGATTTTCGAGCGCGAGGGCAAGCTGGAGCGCGGCGGCCGGGGTGAAGGCGAGTACGGCATCACGCTGACGGACAAGGCCGCCAGCGCGCAGCCGCACGCCGCGGAGTCACAGCGGCTCCTGCGGTCGCTGCTGGAGACCTTTCCCGTGGGACGGCAGGCCACCACGGAGTTGCCCATCCTCGCGCGGCGCACGGGGCTGACGGAGGACGCCGTCCGGCACGCGCTGGGCCTCCTGGAGAAGTCGGGCGTGGTACGGGTGCGCCGGCCGTTCGCGGGGCGCTCCATCCGCGCGCTGGAGCGCGTCCCGTTCCGTGAGCTGTCGATGGACCTCTCCCGGGTGCGCGAGCAGGAGCGGCTCAACCGGCTGATGCTCAAGCGGATGGCGGACTACGCGTACACGCCCAAGTGCCGGCGCGCGTTCATCCTGCGCTACTTCGGCCAGGCGGACGCGGCGGCGGTGTGCGGCAAGTGCGACCGGTGCGCGGGCAGCATGATGCCCAGGCCGTCCGGTTCGTCCTCGCGCTCGGCGCCGGCCGCGTCCGGGGCGCCGGTGATGGCGTACAGCGAGCTGGCATCCACGGAGCTGCGCCGCTGGCGCAAGGACCTGGCCAGGGACCTGGACATCCCGCCCTTCATCATCTTCAACGACGCGACGCTGCTGGGGCTGGCCGCCGCGCTGCCGGTGGACCGCGAGTCCTTCCTCGCGGTGAAGGGCACCGGGGAGAGCCGTTGGGAGCGCTTCGGCCCCAAGGTGGTGGACATCTGCCTGATGGCGCGCGCGGCGGGCCACGAACCCCAGGTGGCGCCCGTGGCCCCGCGCATCCGCAAGGCGAAGTCGCGGCGCTGACCGCTCAGCGCTGCGGAGGGGGCGGGCCGCCACGCGTGGCGCGCACGAGCGCCAGGCGCAGCACGGCCATGATGGCGCCCACCACCAGGGCCAGGAGGAAGATGACCGCCACGGTGGCCACGCCGAAGACGGCGCGCACGCCCAGGTCGGTGATGCGGCCGCTGAAGTACGCGGCGCGCAGCGGCTCCATGGCGTGCACCAGCTCCAGCGCCCGCGCCGGCAGCGAATCCAGCGCCATGGAGAGGCGCTCGAAGAAGGGCGTGTGGTACCGCCGCCGGACGGACTCCACGACGATGCCCGCCAGCAGGTAGAGCACCGACAGCAGGAAGGCGTTGCCCCACATGACCTTCAGCAGGGGGGAGGACGGGGGCCGCGGGTCGCTCACGGAAATCACGCTAGCGCGACGCCCGACGCTTGAGGAGCGGAAGCGCCTTCTTCACCCGGTTCGCCTCCGGCGCCCCCCCGGCCAGCTTCAGGAAGGCCTCGTACGCCTCCACCGCCCGGGGCAGCTCCAAGGACTCGCGCACCAGCACGTCCGCCAGCGCCAGGTGCGCCAGGCCGTCCGTGGGCTCCAGCTCCACGGCCTTGGTCAGCGCCTCGCGCGCGGGGCCCTCCTGCCGCTGCTTGAAGGCCACCAGGCCCAGGGCCAGGTACGCGCGCCCGCTGTAGGGGGCCAGCTTCACGGCCTCGTCCGCCGCCGCGCGGGCCTCCTTCATGGCTCCGGCGCCCAGCAGCACCCGCGCCAGCGTCGTCTGGGCGAAGGCCTTGTCCCAGACGGTGGGCGCCTTGTCCGCCAGGTCCTGCAGCGTGCGAGCCACGCCCCGTCCGCCGCCCGGCAGCTGCGTGTACAGCTCGCCCACGCGGCCGCACGTGGCGTCCGGGCCTTCCCGCCGCGCCGCCGCGAAGGCCGCGTCCGCGCTCTCCACCTGCCCCTGGCGCAGGAACGCCTGGGCGATTTCACAGAAGGTGTTCGGGTCCTTGGAGTCCAGCTTGTTGGCGCGCTCCAGCGCCGCGAAGCCGCCCTTCGCGTCACCGTTGGCGAACAGGAGCGCCGCGCGCAGGCGCTGCCCCTCCGCGTCGTCCGGCGCCAGCTTCACCGCCCGGCCAGACGCGCCTTCCGCCTCCTTGCGGCGGCCGGAGTGGTACAGCGCCAGCGCGAAGCCCTTCTGCGCGGCCGCGTTGCCCGGGTTGTCCAGCTGCCACGCCTCGAACTGCTTCAGCGCCTCCGGCGTGCGGCCCAGCGCCAGGAGCGCGCGGCCCAGGGCGTCGCGGGCCTCGCCGTGCGCGCCGTTGCGCTCCACCGCCTGCGTCAGCGGCTTGAGGGCCATGTCCGGAAGGCCGCGCGACAACAGCAGCCGCCCCAGCGAGCACGCGCCCTCGTAGTCGCGCGGGTCCTTCAGCGCCTCGTCGAACTGGGCCTGCGCCTTGTCCAGCGCGCGCTCGCGCCAGTACACCTGTCCCAGCGCCACGCGCAGGTCCGTGCGTGGCTTCTTGGCCACGGCCTTCTCCAGCACGTCGCGCGCCTGGGCGCCGTTGCCCTCGTTGGCGTCCGCCAGCGCGAGCCACGCGACGGCCTCCGGCGGATAGCGGTCGTTCACGCGCGTCTTGCCCAGCTCCGCGCGGGCGCGCTTCCAGTCCCCGAGCCGCGCGTACGCCGCACCCCGCACCAGCGCCACGTTGCGGCCCCCGTCGGCCTCCAGCCGCTGCAGGGCCTCCTTCTCGCGGTCGCGGTCCACCAGCGTCCGCCCCAGGCCCTCCTTCGCGGCCTCGCTCTTGGGCTGCAGCTTCAGCGCGGCCTCGTAGGCCTGCTGCGCGGCCTCCAGCTTGCCCGCCGCGCGGCCCGCGGCCCCGAGCGCCAGCTGGAAGTCCATGGCCAGCGGCCCCTGCGTGCCCTTGGAGAGCATCTCGCGCGCCTCGTCGTACTTGCCCAGCGCGGACAGCAGCTCGCCGTGCACCAGCTGCTGACGCGGCTGGAGCGCGGGAGGCAGCTTGGGGTCCTGCGCGAGCGGCGCCACGTCCGCCAGCGCCGCGTCCAGGTCCTGCTCCAGCCCGAGCCGGCTCTCGGCCATGCCGATGCGGGCGGCCGGGTGTTCCTTGGAGACCTCGCGAGCGCGCTTGAACATCTCCAGCGCCTGCGGGAAGTCCTCGGAGGCCAGGTAGTAGTCGCCCAGCGACACCAGCGCGCGCACGTTGCCCGGCGACGCCTTGAGCGCGCGGTCGAAGCGGTCCAGGGCCTTCTTCTCGTCCTTGGCCGCGAGCAGCAGGCTGCCCGCGAGCGCGTGCACCTCCGTCACGTCGTCCTGCGAGGCGAGCAGCGCGCGGTGCGCGGCCTCACGGGCCCGGTCGTCGGCGACGAGCGCGTTGGTGGCCAGCACCAGGCCGTTGAAGCCCTCCTTCACGCCCGGCTTCTCCAGCGCCTCCAGCGCCAGCCGTCGGTCATCGGCGTTGGCGCCGTGGTCCAGGTAGCGCAGCGCGTGCGCGTAGCCCGTGAGCGCCCATGCGGCGGGACTGGACTCGTCCATGTCGCGCGCGCGGTCGAGCTGCCGGAGCGCCTCGTCCAGCGAAGCGCCCGTGTCCTGCGCCACGGCGCGCTTCGAGAGCTCCAGCGTCTCCGACAGCGTCTGGCCGCCCTGGCGGGAGCGGTAGAGGATGAAGAAGCCGGCGCTCGCGCCCAGAAAGATGAGCGCCACGAAGAGCGCCACGGTCTTCGCGCCATAGCGCTCGATGAGGGACTGCTTCGCCCGCTCCTTGGCGATCTTCTCGTGCATCTCGCGCTCGTACTTCGCCGCGAGCGCCTCCGTGTCCTTCGCGTTGGCCGCCGCCTTGTTGCGCGCCGCGGCCGCCGCCAGCTCCGTCGCGTCCGGGATGTCGTCCAGCAGCGAGCGCTTGCCACCCGCGGCCTGTGCCACCGGAGCGGGAGTCACCGGCGCGGCCGCGCGAGGCCGCGCCGCCTCCGGAGGCGGAAGGTCTCCGAGCAGTCCCCCGCCCTGCGACGCGGCGGGTTCATCCGGAGGAGGCGCGTCGGGAAGGTCCGCGAGCATTCCGGACTTGCGCCCGCGCCCGGAGGCTCCTGGATCCGCGGACACGGGAGGTGCGCCCGCGTCCGGAGCCGACGGCACGCCGTCCACCGGATCAGCGCTGCCACCCGAACCCGGCTCCACTCCGGCACCTGATGCCTCGAGCCCACGCCCCGAACCGGGCTCCTGCCCCGGATCCGACGCCCCACTGGCCGCACGCCCCCGGCCCGATGACCCCGGCTCCTGGCCCGGATCCGAAGCCACACGGCCCCGTCCTGAACCCGGCTCCTGCCCGGGATCCGAAGCCGCACGGCCCCGTCCCGAACCCGGCTCCTGCCCCGGATCCGACGGGCCCGCGTTCGACGGATCCGCCGCGGCCACGGAGCCTGCGTCCCGCGCGTCCGCGGGCACCGGCGTCCCGGTGGCGGCGATGGGCCCGCCATGCGCCTCGACCGCGCCGACCTTCGATGCCGCCTGCGGCTCCACTCCCCCCGCGGGCGTCTCCGTCCGGGCGGGCCGGCGCGGCTCCAGTCCGGCCGCCGCCGCGGCGCGCGCCTCGAACGCGGACGGGTGCGCCTCCGAAGCAGGCGGCGGCTCCGGCGCCTCCTCTTCCGGCGCCGCCGCCGGGATCGACAGGGTGCCCAGGTCCGCGAAGATGGGCGCCGGTCCACCGGACAGCGCCTGCTGGGCCTGATCCAACCACTGCTTCACGCGCCCGTTGTTGGGCTGCAGCGCCACGGCCTTGCGCAGGATCGGCAGCGCCGAGCGGTACAGGCCACGCTGCAGAAGCACGTCGCCAATCAGGTTGTAGGCGTACGGGTTGTCCCGCTCGATGGCGATGGCCTGGTCGAACTGCTCCATCGCCTCCGCGGGCCGCCCCAGCTGGATGAGCGCCTTGCCCCACAGCACCCGCCCCACGATGGAGGTGGGGTGGTGGGAGATGCCCTGCGTACACACCTCGATGGTGCGCGCCGCGTCTCCCTTCTCCAGCAGCGCCTTCGCCAACTCCACGAAGACGGAAGAGGTCGGGTCCTGCCGGAGGAGCTGCTCGTAACGCTCCACCATCGACTTGGCCATGTTGAGTCGCGACTCCGGTGCGGTTGGCGGGGGAGCGCGGACCATACCACTGCCCTCGTCCGTTCCGCCCAGCGGCTGGTACCGTCATGCGCATGAAACGCCTGTCTGCCCTGATGGTCGCCCTGGTCCTCGGTGGGGCCTGTGCCCACACGCCGCCCAAGTCGGACCTGGAAGCGCTCCAGCCCGTCGTGGAGGGCTTCCACAAGAACCTGCGCTGGAGGAACTACCGCGCGCTGTCCAGCTTCCTCGTCCCCGAGGAGCGCCAGGACTTCGAGCGCCAGCGCCGCGAGCTCCACGACGACCGGGACCTCACCGTCACCGACTACGAAATCGAGGATGTGAAGCTCTCCGACGACGGCCGCCGCGCCACCGTCCACAGCCGCATCCAGTGGATGCGCCTGCCCTCCGCCACCGAGCAGACCGACACCGTCACCTCGGAGTTCGTCTTCCGCAACGGCATCTGGCTGTTGGAGAAGCAGCAGTCCGGCCCCTTCGCCGGCGAGCTGGAGCCACGGGAGGCACCGCCATCTCCGTAGCCTGCAAAAAAGTCGCCCACCGTCTCGGGGCCGGCCGAGACGATGGGCGTCGAGGGCTCCCCAATGGAACCCCCTACCAGGGTGACGATGTCGCGCGGTACTTCCGGCCCGCTGCGACCCCGCCGTGTTGCCTGGCTTCTAGAGCAATGCGAGTGCCAACCCTCGCGTCCCCCTGCCCCACCCCCGGTTCCCACGGGAAATCAGGCACTTGCCTGCCCTCACACCCCGTCCTCACCGCCCCGTGCCTGACAGTGCTGTCAGGGCCTCCCTGCCATCCCGCCACGTCCTCCCTGACAGGCATGTCAGGGAACCGTGGCGGGGGCCCACGAAAAGCCGCGCCCCGCCGCTACTCCCCGATGACGGAGCGGATGGTGTCGCGCATGGAGTGGCGGGCCTTCCAGCCCACGTCCTGGACCCAGCGGTTGCCGTCCACGGCGCAGAGGAACTGGATGTGGTCCAGCTCCGGCGGCGGGAAGTTGGCCAGCCGGTAGCGGAACATCAGTCCCAGGAGCGGCCGGGCCACGGGGTGTGGCACGGGGATCGCGGTGTGGCCCAGCTCGCGCAGCACCGCGGACAGGGGCACCTGGCCGGGGCCCACGACGTTGTAGACGCCCTTGGGCTCCGGGCGCAGGGCCTCCACCATGGCGCGGGCCACATCCTCCACGTGGATGAGCTGCACCATGGGGTCGAAGCCCGCCATCGTCCACGGGTGGCGCAGCCGCAGGTAGTTGGACGGCGCGTTCTTGATGGTGGGCCCCACGATGTGAACGGGCCGCAGGATGACCGTCTCGATGTCGGGGTGCTTCCAGAAGAAGCTGTGCGCCAGCATGTCCACTTCGATGAGGTCGCGCACGCCGGAGAAGCGGCTCGCGGCCATCAGCGGCGCGTCCTCCGTGAGGAAGTTGGAGTTGTCCGGGCTGGGGCCGTAGACGTTCGCCGAGGACAGCACCACCACCTTCTTCACGCCGTACTTCGCGCAGTACTCCAGCAGGCGCGTGGTCCCCACGACGTTGAACGAGTGGTGCTCCTCCTCGCTCATCCGCGGGTCATGCATGATGCCCATGTGGATGACGGCGCGGACCTCGTTCTTGCGGAAGACGTCCTCCGCCTTCTTCTTGCGCAAGTCCAGCTGGTGCATCTCGACGTCCTTCGGCTTCCCGATGAAGGGACGCCGGTCGATGCCGATGATGCGCTCGCGCTTGTGCAGCTGTTTGGCCAGCGTGCGGCCCAGGTTGCCGCTGATGCCGGTGACGACGACGGCCGGGCGCTTGTCCTGGGCGGCGTCCTTCTCTTCGTGCGAGGGGCTCACCAGAACACACCCCGGCGTTCCTTGAGACCCTGGTGGAGCATCGCCTGGATGGAGGCCTTCACGGTGCGCACCTTCTTGTCCAGCTCGCTGTCCTCGTCGTCCGCGCGGCCGGTGAAGTGGAGCGCGTCGCCGAAGTAGATGCGGTACTTCGTGGGCAGCGGGAAGGGCGTGCCCGTGGGGGTGATGGGGAAGGACGGGAAGCCCAGCAGCTTCGCCACGGGCTTCAGGTTCATCAGCGCGGGGGCCTGCTCCTCCGCGCCCACCACGGCGATGGGCACGATGGGCGTGTTCGTCTCCAGCGCCAGCCGCATGAAGCCCAGGCCGAACTCCTGCAACTGGTAGCGCTGCGGCCACAGCTTGTTGAGCCCGCGCGTCCCTTCCGGGAACACGAGGATGGCCTCCTCCGCCTCCAGCAGCCGCCGGCAGTTCTCCGGCGTGCCGACAATCTGGCCCACGCGCGCCATGAACGTGGAGACGTACGGCAGGGACGGCACCCACTTCTCCACCATGCTGCGGATGGCGCGCGGCGGGTTGCCCTCCACCATCAGAGCGATGCCAATCATCGCGCCGTCCAGGGGCAGCTGGCCGGAGTGGTTGGACACCAGCAGCACGCGGCCGGCGGGCACGCGGTCCGCGCCGTAGGCCTCCACCCGGAAGTAGTGGCGGTAGAGCCACATGAACGGGGCGATGGCGGCCAGGCTGTAGTCCAGGTTGAACCCGAACGGATCCACCCCGTACTCGTTCTCCGTCCGGGCCAGGGCCTGGAGTTGGTCGGACTGTTGCTCGCCGGCCATGCGCTCGGTCCATTCGCGCAGGCCCTTCTTCACCTTGTCGCTGAAACGCTCCAGCATGGGCCCGCTCTTAGCACCCCCGCCCGCACACCGGGAGTGGGCCGACAACCCGCGATGCCCTTCTGACGATAATCCGCCGGAAGGTCCCCCCATGCGCATCCCCTCCAAGCCCTCCTCGCCCTCCCGGACGCCCGCCTCGGGCTCCACCGTCGCCGCCACGGTGCTGACGCTCGCCTCCTCCGGCGCCGCCGCGGGCCGGCTGGCCCCCGACGTCAGCGACTTCCAGCCCCAGGCCACCACGTCACGGGCGAGCAACACCGTGGCGGTGAACACCCTCGCCCCCCAGAAGGGCAGCTCCCCCGGCCTGGAGCGCGAGCCTTCACAGGCCGTGACCTTCGTGCGCGACTTCAACGCGCGGCTGGACCTGCCGCCCGCGCGGCTGAAGGAGAAGCTGGCGCAGATGCGGCAGAGCCCCTCCGCCATGTTCCGCACCATGCCCGCCCTCTTCCAGGCGGACCTGCGCGGCCCGTACGCGCAAGCGGCACGGCTGACGGACCGGCCCGCGCCGGACATCCGGGTCGTGGGCGACATGCACGTGGGCAACCTGGGCACGTTCCGGGGGCCGGACGGCAAGGCGGTGTGGGGGATCAACGACTTCGACCAGACGGGCACCGGGTCGCCGGAGGCGGACCTCACGCGCCTGGCCACCAGCGCCGTGCTCACCGCGCGCGAGGCGGGCCTGTCCACCAGCGAGCAGACCAAGGTGGTGGAGGCGCTCGCGAAGAACTACTTCGAGACGCTGGAGCTCCTGGCGGATGGGGACAAGAACCCGGGCGCGTTCCTGGGCAAGAAGGAGTCCTCCGGCCCGGTGAAGGACCTCATCGTCAAGGCGCGCGACACGTCCGCGAAGGACGCCCTGTCCAAGTACGTGAAGCTCGACGGCGCGAAGGGCCCGCGCTTCATCAACTCGGACACGCTCAAGCCGCTGGACGCGGAGCAGAAGGCGGCGGTGCGCACCGCGCTGGCCTCCTACGAGAAGACGCTGAACGGCGCGGAGGGCGTGGCGGTGCCCTTGAAGGTGCTGGACCTGGCCGGGCGGCTGGACGCGGGCGGCAGCAGCTACGGCCTGGAGCGCGATTATGTGCTCGTGGGCGCGGCGGATCCGAAGGCGCCCCCGGTGCTGCTGGAGATGAAGGAGCTGCTCGCCTTCGGGGTGCCGTCGCCGCCGGTGCCCGCGAACGGCGAGGACGTGGTGAAGGCGCAGGCGGAGCTGGGCGGCGCGGTGAACCCGCTCACCGGCGCGGTGAACATGGGCGGCCGCGCGTTCCTCGTGCGCGAGGTGGAGCCGGAGAAGAACAGGCTGGACGACGCCGTGCTCGCGAAGAACAAGTCCCTGCGCTCCACCTTCGAACAGGCGGGCGTCGTGCTGGCCCGGGCCCACGGCAACACGCAGGCGCAGGCCGCGCGCCTGGAGGACTGGGTGGGCGGAGACACGAAGGAGGCCACGAAGCGGCTGGTCGCCTTCGCGAAGGCCTACGCGGATCAGGCCGAGGCGGACTGGAAGGCCTTCAAGGCCGCCCGCTGATCAGAGCGACGCGGACAGCTGCTCCGCCGCGTCGCGCAGGGTGACGACGCCGTAGTCGTCCTTCAGCCACTGGAAGATGCCGCGCAGCCGCTCCATCTTCTTCGCGGCGCTCACGCGCAGGTCGCGCTGCTGGCGCACCAGCTCCGGCGGGATGCCGTCGGTGGCGTCCAGCACGTCGACACCATGGAGCTCGAAGTTGAAGAAGGCATCCGCCCGGCAGGACCGGTACGCGGCGCGCATCGTGCCGCGAGGCAGCGTCGCCGCGAACGTGCCGATGAACGGGAAGCGCACCACCGGCGTCACCGTCATGGGCAGCTCCAGCACCGGCCCCGAGCCGCGCCGGTAGGGCTGCGACGGATCCGGCCGGTACGGCGCGCGCGGCGCCAGCAGCACCCGCGGCGTGTCCAGCACGGAGCGCGACGGCCGCCCCAGCGCCGCGAGCGCCCCCATCACCGCCGCCTTCGCCGCGTAGTAGGGGGCCGCCGGGAACGCGGACGAACCGTACCGGTAGCCCTGCTGGGCGGTGGCCGCGTACAGGTCCGCGTTCAGCGTGTAGCCCGGGGCGCGGAAACCGGACGGGCGCACGCCCACGGCCTTCTGGATGGCCGCGTCCGCGCGCTGGAGGTCCGCCGCGATGGCGGCCGCGCCGCGCCGGGTGAGCGCGTAGTCATGGGCGTGGCTGTGGCTGGCCACCTCCACGCCCGCCGCGTGGGAGCGCCGCATGGCGTCCGTAGCGCCGGGATCCGTCTCCAGGTCCTCGCCGATGACGAAGAACGTCCCGGGCACGCCCACCGCCGCGAACAGCTCCAAAAAGCGCGGCACCGCGACGCGGTGGATCAGCGTGCGGGCGCGCTCGTCGAGCAGTGACTCCGGCAGCCCGTGGATCCGGCAGTAGTGCGGCAGCGAATCCAGGTCGACGGAGATGGACGCCAGGCGCGCCGCCGTCATGAGGCCACCCTCCGCTCAGGTCCCGCGCACGCGGATGACGTAGAACAGCTTGCCCACGTTCTTGAGCACGTTGGGCACGCGCTTGAACAGGTGGATGGACGGCTGGCGCTTCTCATGGAGCTGGATGGGGATCTCCATGACGTTCAGTCCCTCGCGCCACGCGCGGATGACGAACTCGCTGGCGAACACGTCCATGTCCACCACGCACTTCTGGATGACGGGCAGCAGCGCTTCGCGGCGGAACGCCTTCAGGCCGTGCGTGTCCGTGCCCTGGAAGCCCAGCGTCACGCGCAGGAGCTTGTTGTGCACCCGCGTGGCCGCGCGGCGGATGAGGGGACGCTGGTCGCTCGCGCCCTTGGCCGCCTTGGAGCCCACGACCATGTCCGCCTCGCCGCGCTCCAGCCGGGGCAGCGCCGCGTCGTAGAAGGTCAGGTCGCACAGGTCGATTTCATCGCAGACCACGTAGGTGCCCTGGGCCTTGAGGATGCCGGCCTTGAGCGCCACGCCGTAGTTGGGCGTCTCCGAGTGGAACCAGCGCAGGCGCGGGTGCTTCGCGCAGAGTTCGTCCAGGATGCGCGGGGTCGCGTCGCGCGAGCCGTTCTCCGCGAAGATGATTTCGTAGTCGAGCCCGCGAGCATCCAGCCCCTGGCGCAGCTCCTCGGCTGCCTGGGCGATGATGGACTCCTCGTTGTAGACGGGGATGACGACGGAGAGGTGCAGGGCCATGGGTCCGGAAATCCGAAAGGAAGGCCCTGGGGCGTAGCACGCCCCCGGACCACCGTCGACAGGAGACGACTCCCTGCGTCAGCCGTTCAGCGTCCGGGCGCAAGCCCGCCCGTCCAGGATGGCGTCCTCCATGGAGGAGTATTCCCACTTTCCATAGCGCCCGGCGGCGAGGATGCCGGCGTGCGCCAGGAAGCGCTTCACCTCTGCCATCGCGGGTCCGTAGGCGTCGTCATAGAGGACATACGCGTTGGGGATCTCGCGCCCCTTGGCGAAGAGGATGTCGTCCGCCGAGTGGATCATCCGCGAGCGCAGCAGGTCCTCCACCGCGTACTTCTCCGCGTCCGCCACGGACAGCTCGCCGTGGTGGCTGAACTCCACGGAGAAGCTCGCCGTGTCCGGCGGGGCCAGGGGCGCGTACACCGCCGACGGCGCCCCGATGCGGTACGAGTGGAACTCCGGCTCCGGCAGGTAGATCCAGTGCCACGGCTGGCGGTTCGCGCCCCGGGCACCCACGCACACGTACGTGACGATGAAGGCGCGCAGGCGCTTCGCGGCGGCCCGCACCTCGTCCGGCACGCCGGAGGCGCCCTTGCCGATGAGCTCCACCAGCGTGGGCAGCGCGATGGAGGACACCAGCCCCGAGTACGGCAGGGTGCGTCCGTCCGAAAGCGTGACGTGCTTCGCCTTCCAGTCGATGGAGACCGGCTCGGTCTGAACGCTGAGCTCGCCGCCCTTCAGGTGCTGCTTCATCGCGCGGGCCAGGCTCTCGATGCCGCCCTCGCGCGGGTAGAGGAACGACGCGTTGTAGCCCAGCTGATCACTGCCCGCGCCGAGCGCCCCGTCCACCACCTCCTTGAGGGAGGGGCGCGGCACGAACCGGCCCACCCACGCGGCGGACATCTCGCGCGGGTGCACGGTCCAGAGCTTCTGGTTGTAGGGCAGCATGAAGTTCTTCGCGAAGCCCTCGCCCATGTAGCGGAGGATGAACTCCTCGAAGTTGACAGGCTCGCGCTCGCGCAGGGCGCGGCCCTTCTCCCCGTAGATGGCCTCCACGTAGCCCACGAGGTTCTCCGCGACGACCTCCGGCGGCAGCCCGTGGGTGTTCACCTGATAGGGGAAACGGGTGAAGGTGTCGCGGGAGAACACGGCGGCGCGGCGCTGGATGCGCACCAGCTGGTCGGGGAGCCAGAGCGTGTTGACCAGCTCCTGGATTTCCGGGTCGCGCAGGTGGAGCCAGTGACCGGTGGGGTCGAAGTAACACCCGTCGATGACCTCGGTCTTGATGAGGCCTCCGACCCGGTCGGACTTCTCGATGAGGCGCCAGGGGCGCTGGAGGAAGTGCGCGGTGGAGAGGCCCGCCAGGCCCGCTCCGAGGATGACGATGGGATCCATGCGACGCCCTCTACCACCCCGGGAGGGGCCCTGGAAAAGGGACGCACACCCCTGGTGTTGGCGGGCGCCCGCCTTCTTGCCCGGCCGGGCGACGGCGGTGCGCCCCCAGGACGCGTTCTTTCCGGGCTTGAAACGGCTCTGCTAGCCTGCACGGCGCCGCGCGGACCCCCGCACCGCCCTGTCGTTGCTGCGCGTGCGCGCGTCAGCCGGTCTCGTCGAAGGAAAACAATGAAAGTCTCCTGCCCGTCGTGCCAGACGAATTACAACATCGATGACAGGCGGATCCCGCCCGGCGGCGCGAAGCTGAAGTGCGCCCGGTGCCAGACCACGTTCCCCATCAAGGCGGATGGCGCGAGCTCCGAAGCTCCCGAGGCCGCGCCCCCCGCGGCGCCGCAGCCCGCCGCCGTTCCCCTGCCGGGCAGTGCCGCGCCCCAGTCCGCCGCCATTCCGCTGCCCGGGGCCGCGGCTCCTCGCGCCCCCGCGCCGCAGTCCGCCGCCATCCCGTTGCCGGGCAGCGCCGCGCCCCAGTCCGCCGCCATTCCGCTGCCCGGGACCGCCGCGCCGCAGTCGGCTGCCATCCCGCTGCCGGGCAGCGCCGCGCCGCAGTCCGCAGCCATCCCTCTGCCCGGGAGTGCGGCGCCCCAGTCCGCCGCGATTCCGCTGCCCGGGACCGCCGCGCCCCGCGCCGCCGCCCCGGCTCCGCAGTCGGCTGCCATCCCGCTGCCCGGGAGTGCCGCGCCGCAGTCCGCCCCCATTCCCATGGGGACGGGCCCGGCCATTCCGCTCCCTGGCACCGCCGCGCCTCGCGCCGCCGCGCCGCAGTCCGCCATTCCGTTGCCGGGCAGCGCCGCGCCGCAGTCCGCCGCCATCCCCATGGGCGCCGGCCCGGCCATCCCGCTGCCGGGGAGCGCCGCGCCGCAGTCCGCCGCCATTCCGCTGCCCGGGGCCGCGGCTCCTCGCGCCGCCGCCATCCCGCTGCCCGGCGCCGCCGCACCCGCCGCCATCCCCATGGGCGCGGGCCCGGCCATCCCGCTGCCCGGCTCGGCCGCCCCGCGCTCCGCCGCCATCCCGCTGCCGGGCCACGCCGCGCCGCCCGTCCCCGAGGATCCGTTCTCCTTCGACGACGAAGTCCCGCCCGCCGCGTTCGCCTCGCCCGGCGTGGCCGCGCCCCGGGCCATCTCGCTCGACGCGGGCCCTGGCGCGCCGCTGCCCCCTTCGGATGACGCGTTCAACTTCGACATGGCCGCCGCGCCGGTGGCCCCCGCTCCCGCGGAGGACGACTTCGCGGAGGTGAGCAGCGGCGAGTTCGCCTCGGTCGACACCAGCGACTTCTCCGAGCCGCGCGAGGACGTGACCCGCGTCGTCGCCATCCCCGTCCCCACCGACGCCTTCCGCGAGTCCGCCGCGCCCGCCGCCTACGGCTCGAACGAGCCCGCCGGCACCGCGCGCGACTTCGACTTCTCCGAGGAGCCCATCGCCGCGGCACCACCCGCCGAGGCCGACTTCGGCACGCCCGACTTCGACTTCGCGGACGACGGCAACCTGCCCGTCCCCGCGCAGCCGGCCCCCGAGGACGCGTTCACCTTCGACATCAACGACCCGTCCAACGCCCACGGCCCCGCGGCGGCGTCACGCGCCCACCCGCAGACCTACGGCTACGGCGCCCCGGAGCCCCAGGCGGATCCGTTCGCCCTGGCCCCGCCCCCCGCGGAGCCCGAGGCGGATCCGTTCGGCCTCCCGCCGCCCTCCGCCTACGCGGCCCCGCCCCCCGTCGCGGATCCGTTCGCCCTGCCCCCGCCGCCGGCCGCGCCGTCCTACGACCTGGGCGGGATGCCCTCGGCGGGCGACGACCCCTTCGCCCTGCCCCCCACGCCGGGCATGGACTTCTCGGACCTGCCCGCGCCCGCCGCGCCCCCGTCCATGGACTTCTCGGACCTGCCCGCGCCCGCCGCGCCCGCGGTGTCCTTCGACTTCGCGGAGCCGCCGCCCGCGTACGGCCAGGCCCCGGTGCCCACGGATGATCCGTTCGCCGTGGACTTCACGTCACCGCCCCAGGCCGCGCCCCCCGCGCCGGACTTCCAGCTGGACTTCGGAGACCCCGCTCCGGCCGCGCCGCCGCCGCCCGCGCGCATCAACCCCGCCGTGGACTTCGGCGACGTGGACTTCGGAGACCCCGCGCCCGCGCCGGCCTCGGCGGCCACGGGCCTGCCGGACGCGCTGGAGTTCGACCCCACCGCCGCGCCCGCGGATGACCTGGAAGCGGACCTCTCCGCGCCGCTGCCGCCCCCGCCCGCCGCGGGCCCCGCGGACGGCCTGGAGATGCTCAGCTTCATCGACGACAGCGCCGGCAAGGACGCCGGCGGCCGCGTGCCGGTGAAGCGCTTCCACGTGCGCCGCCGCTCCGGGAAGATGTTCGGCCCGTTCGAAGAGGGCGTCATCGTCAAGATGCTCGAGGACGGCCAGCTCCTGGGCAACGAGGACGTGTCGACGGACTCGGAGGCGTGGTCCGCCATCGGCACCGTGCCGGTCTTCGCCTCCGCCATCCAGCGGCTGATGGAGGGCCCCGCCAAGGCCGTACCGCTCGCGGCCACCCCGGGCACGCCCGCCCCGGACGCGCCCGTGGGAGCGGATCCCGCCAACCCCCAGGCCAGCATGGAGCGGCTGCGCCAGCTCTACGAAGGCCGCATGGCCGCGGTGTCCGTCGTGGACCGCAGCGCCACCGACGCGAAGTGGAAGAAGCGCCTGCCCGCCCTCATCGCCGCGGGCGTGGCCGTGCTCGTGCTGGGCACCGGCGCCAGCTTCGAGCTCAGCCGCTACGGCGCCTTCGGCCGCCACAAGTTCTTCCCGGCCCGCGTGTCCGCCGGCTCCGCGGAGGCGAAGCTCGTCGAGGAGGCGCGCAAGGGCCTCCTGGAGGACACCTACGCCAGCTACAAGGAAGCGCGCGCCAAGAGCGCCCAGGTGCTGGCCAGGACGGAGTACCCGGAGGTCCGAGCCCTCTGGTGCCAGTCCGTCGCCTACCTGCAGCGCCGCTACGCGGACGGAGACCGCGCCGACCTCACCACGTGCACCCGGAGCATGGAGGCCATCGAGCTGCTGGGGGAGAAGAACGTGGAGGTCATCAAGACTGCCGCGGGCATCGCGCTCACGCAGCGCAAGGGCGCGGAGGTGCAGGCCCGCCTGCAGGACGCCGCCGTCCGCGAGGACAACCAGGGCGACCTGGAGCTCTCCTTCCTCCTGGCGGAGTCCTACGCGCAGCAGAAGGACATCCCCAACGCCGTCGCCACGCTGACCAAGGTGCTGGAGAAGGACGCGAAGTCCGCCAAGGCCCACCACGCGCTGGGCAACCTGTACCAGGCGCAGGGCAAGGCCGACGAGGCCGCCAAGGCCTACGCGGACGCGCTCGCCGCGGATCCGCAGCACGCCGCCTCCGCGGTGGAGCTGGCCGCGGTGGAGCTCCTGGTGCGCAAGTCGAACATCGAACAGGGCGCCCAGGCCGTGGAGAGCGCCCTGAAGCTCCAGGATGAGCTGGGCCCCGCGGAGCGCGCCCGCGCCCGCGGCCTCAAGGGCGTGGCCCTCTTCCAGCAGTTCAAGCCCAAGGAGGCGGAGGCGGAGCTGAAGGAGGCCCTCAAGGACAACCCTGACTCCTCCTTCATCAAGGCCCGGCTCGCCCAGGTGCTGCGCTCGCAGCGCGACTACGACGGCGCGCTGCCGCTCTATGCCTCGCTCGCGAAGGAGGACAGCGACAGCCTGGAGTTCGTGGACGGTCACATCACCGCGCTGGTGATGACGGGCAAGATGCAGGACGCGCTCACCGCCGTGGAGGCCGCCAGCAAGAGCTTCCCCAACGAGGCGCGCATCGCGTACCTCTACGGCCGCATCGAGGACGCGCTCGACAAGCCCTCGGAGGCGGAGGGCCACTTCAAGCGCGCCACCGCCGCCGACGCGAAGCTGGTGGACGCGGGCCTGTACCTGGGCCGCCTCTACCTGCGGCAGCACCGCAACGCGGATGCGCGCGCCCTGCTGGATGCCGCCGTGCAGCAGGCGCCGGAGCACGCCGGCGTGCACGCGGGCCTGGGCGAGCTGGCGCTCGCGGAGAACAACAGCCTGCTCGCGCAGCAGGAGTTCGACCGCGCCATCCAGTTGGATCCCAACCTGGCGGACGCCCACCTGGGCCTGTCGCGCGTGTCGCTGCTCAACGGCGACGCGACCCGCGCGGAGGCGGAGGCCAACCGCGCCCTGGAGCTGGATCCGCACCTCTTGAAGGACGGCCGGCTGCAGCGCGGACTCGTGCTCTGGCGGCTGCACCGGCTGGACGAGGCCGCCGCGGAGCTGGAGAAGGCCAAGATGGAGGACCCCCGCTCCACCACCACGCCCATCACCCTGGGCGCGGTGCTCCTGGAGAAGGGCGACCTGGCCGGCGCGGAGAGCAACCTGGGCCTCGCGCTGCGCAACGAGCCCTCCAACCACGAGGCGCTCTACTACCTGGGCCTCGTGCGCGCGAAGCGCTCCGAGTACACCCAGGCGCTCGACAGCATGAAGACCGCCGTGGACCGCGCGCCCAAGCGCCCGGACTACCACTACGCGTACGGCGTCATCCTGCGCGACGCGAAGCGGCTTCCGGAGGCCATCGAGCAGTGGAAGGCCGCCGTGGAGCTGGATCCCCACTACGCGGACGCGCACGAGGCCCTGGGCCACGCGCACCTGGAGCGCGGCGAGTTCGACGACGCCATCGCCTCCTTCGAGGCCAGCCTCAAGGCGGATCCGCAGCGCACGCGGGTGATGGGCGCCATGGGCGACGTGCTCTTCAGCGCCGCCCGCTGGGACGACGCCGTCCGCCGCTACCAGGCGGCGCTCAAGGCGGATCCGAAGCTCACGTACGTCTACTACAAGGTCGCTCGCGCCTACACGGAGCAGGCCCAGCACGCCAAGGCCATCGACTGGTACAAGAAGGCCACCACCGCCGAGCCGGAGAACCCGCAGTCGTTCTACTACCTGGGCTTCGCCTACAAGGAGCGCAACAAGCGCAAGGACGCCATCACGGCCTTCAGGGAGTACCTGTCGAAGAAGCCGGACGCGGCGGACAAGAAGGACATCGAGGACGAAATCTACGACCTCGAACACTGAGCCTGGCCTGCCGGGCGGGCCATTGTTCCAGGCCCGTCCGGACCGCCGGTAGGGCCCCTTCGGGTCAGTCCCCAGGGCCTGGGGGCGTCCGGCCTTGAGCACCCGGTGCGCGGTGAGCCTTGCCGGCCCGCGCCCGGGATGACTACAAGGCGAGCCCCTATGCTGGACCTCCGGAATGTTGCGCAGAACTTCGATGCGGTCGTCGCCCGACTGAAGACGCGGGGCGGCAGCCTGGACCTCGGCCCCTTCCAGACGCTCTTCACCGAGCGCCGCGACCTCTACGTCTCCATGGAATCGCTGGCTGCGCGCCGCAACGCCGCCAACGAGGAGATGAAGCGCAAGGCCAAGGAGGACCCGGCCGCCATGGAGAAGCTGCGCGGCGAGCTGCGCGGCGTCTCCCAGGAGATCAAGGAGAAGGAGACCCGCCTCAAGGAAGTGGAGGAGGAGCTCAACCGCATCCTGCTGATCATCCCCAACGTGCCCCACGAATCCGTCCCGGTGGGCGCGAGCGCGGACGACAACGTCCAGGTGAAGGTCTGGGGTGAGAAGCCCCACCTCCTCTTCACGCCCAAGCAGCACTTCGAGCTGGGCGAGTCGCTGGGCATGCTCGACTTCGAGCGCGCCGCGAAGGTCTCCGGCAGCCGCTTCACCTTCTACAAGGGCGCCCTGGCCCGGCTGGAGCGCGCGCTCGTCACGTTCATGATCGACGTGCACACGTCCAAGGGCTACACGGAGCTGCTCCCGCCCTACCTCGTGCTGCGCGAGACGATGATGGGCACCGGCCAGCTGCCCAAGTTCGAGGATGACGCCTTCAAGACGTCCGGCGACCCCGAGCGCTTCCTCATCCCCACCGCGGAAGTCCCCGTGACGAACTACCACGCGGACGAAATCCTGGAGGGCGAGCAGCTTCCCATCCGCTACTGCGCCTTCAGCCCGTGCTTCCGCGCGGAGGCCGGCGCCGCGGGGCGCGACACGCGCGGCCTCATCCGCCAGCACCAGTTCCACAAGGTGGAGCTCGTGAAGTTCTCCCAGCCGGACAAGAGCCTGGACGAACTGGAGGCCATGACGGACGACGCGTGCGACATCCTCCGCCGGCTGGGGCTGCACCACCGCGTGATGCTCCTGTGCACCGGCGACATGGGCTTCGGCGCGCGCAAGACCTACGACATCGAGGTCTGGCTGCCGGGCCAGGGCGCGTACCGGGAGATTTCGTCCTGCTCGGACTGCGGCGACTTCCAGGCCCGCCGCGCGAAGATTCGCTTCCGCCCCCAGAAGGGGGACAAGCCGCAGATGGTGCACACCCTCAACGGCAGCGGGCTGGCCGTGGGGCGCACGAGCATCGCCATCCTGGAGAACTACCAGCGGGAGGACGGAAGCGTCGCCATCCCGGAGGCGTTGGTGCCGTACATGGGCGGCGTGAAGGAATTGCGCCCCCTGTAGTCAGGGCGATGGGCCCCCGGACGTAAAAAGGGGCCAACATCTCTCTTGCCACAGGGAAGAAATGATGTAGAAGGGCGGCCCCACGGGCGCGGTTGGCCCGCCGGGAACCGAGCGGCACCTGCTGTGGAGGCGTGGCCGAGCGGTTGAAGGCAGCGGTCTTGAAAACCGCAGAAGGTGAAAGCCTTCCGTAGGTTCGAATCCTACCGCCTCCGATTTTGAGCTTGAGTTTCGCGGTTCTTTGACAGAGAAGAGTTGGAGAGATGGCCGAGAGGCTGAAGGCACAGGTTTGCTAAACCTGCATACTCGAAAGGGTATCGAGGGTTCGAATCCCTCTCTCTCCGCCACTTGATGTAAAGCAGCAGCCGGAAGAAATGCTCCCTTAGCTCAGCTGGATAGAGCGTCGGACTACGAATCCGAAGGCCGGAGGTTCGAATCCTCCAGGGAGCGCCACTTCTTCTTTGGCGCGCACGTCTCATGAGTGACGACATCGCTTTCATGCAGCAGGCTTTAGAGCTCGCGCGGGAAGCGGCTTCACTCGGGGAAGTACCGGTCGGTGCGGTGGCGGTGCTCGACGGCAACGTCGTGGGCACGGGTTACAACCGCCGCGAATGCGACCGGAACCCCTTTGCCCACGCCGAAATGATTGCTCTCGCCGCCGCGGCGAAAGCGCGTGATGCGTGGCGGCTCTCCGGGGTGACCCTCTACGTGACGCTGGAACCGTGTGCCATGTGCGCCGGTGCGCTGGTGCAGTCTCGTGTCACCCGACTCGTCTTTGGTACAATGGACCCGAAAGCGGGTGCGGTTGGCTCGCTGTACAACCTGGTGGAAGAGCCCCGGCACAACCACCGGCTTCAGGTCACAAGCGGCATCCTGGCGGAAGAGAGTCGCCAGCTTCTCAAGACGTTCTTCGAGCGCCTGCGCGCGAAGCGACGCGAAAACTGAATATTCTGGAGAGCTGGCCGAGTGGTCGAAGGCACCTGACTCGAAATCAGGCGTACCGGCAACGGTACCGTAGGTTCGAATCCTACGCTCTCCGCTCCAAAGTCTCTGGAGAGGTGGCCGAGCGGTTGAAGGCGCACGCCTGGAACGCGTGTATATCTGAAAGGGTATCGTGGGTTCGAATCCCACCCTCTCCGTTGTTATCTTGAAGTGGCAGCAGTGATTTTGTGGTCGGGACAACGTGGGGGCGCGAACCCCGCCAGGTCCGGAAGGAAGCAACGGTAGCGTACTTCCGCGTGTGTCCCGGCCGTTCTGTTTCACCTGAAGCGCCGACATCCCTCCGGGGATGCCGGCGCTTCGGCTTTGCGGGCCTGACACCCCTCCCCTGCCCGGCCGCCCCCTGTCAGTCGCGGGCGAGGATGGTCTCGCGTCCTACTTCCCGGACGACGCGGAAGCCGGCGGCCTGGAGCTCCGGCAGGGCCCGGCCCTCGAAGGTGACGGCGCGGTTGAAGGCGCGGTCGTGGATGGACGCCTGGAAGGCCGCGTCGTGGGGCCAGTCGCAGGTGCGCCAGGGGATGTTCTTCCCGATGTAGAAGAAGCCCCCGGAGCCCCACAGCCCCTCGTTGACGATGAGCAGCCCCGTCGCGTCCCCCCGGGTGGCCCGGACGATGGCGCGAAACTGGTCCGCGCGCAGGTCGTTGGACGGGTAGCCGCGGCCGTGCACGAAGCCCAGGGCCAGCGCGAGCACCGCCCCCCCGTTCCTCAGGCCCTGCCAGGGACGCGCGGCGAGGTACGCGGCCAGCTGGGCGGCGGCCGCGAGCAGCGCCACCACCAGCCCCGGGTAGAGAAAGCGCTCCTCCTTGTGCGGCGTGGCCAGGAGGACGGCGGTGTAGACGGCCGCGCAGGTGAACGGCAGGGACAGCGTGCGCCAGCGCAGCAGGGGCTTGAGCGAGAGCGGCACGGCGGCCCAGGCCCAGAGCGGCACGGCCTGGAGCATCGGCTCCCAGTAGAAGCCCGGCGGAGAGGCGCCAAAGGCGGCGGCCGCCTTCCCGGAGAGGACGTTGTAGTCCACGTAGGCACGGAACGAGTGGAAGGGCGTGCCCCAGGTGCCCCAGTCGAGCAGCCCCAGCCCCGCCGCCACCGCGCCACCGCCCAGGCAGGTGAAGGCGAGCAGGCGCCACCGCCGGGCGATGACCAGCCACCCGAGCGCGGCGGCGACGAAGAGGGCGGACGGGTAGCGCGTCACCACGGCGAGCCCCAGGGCCGCGCCGCCCAGGAGCCCCGCCCGGCGCGCGTGTCCGTCTGGCCGGTCCAGGGCCTCCATGGCCACGAGGAGGAAGGACGCGGAGAAGGACTCCGACAGGGTACGCCCGGCGAAGAGGAGCACCGGCGCGCTCAGCCCCACCAGCAGCACCGCGAGCGCCCCACCCCACGGGCCCGCCCGGCGCTCCGCGAAGCGGTACACGGCCCACAGGCTCCAGGCGTGCAGGGCGAACTGCGGCAGCGCCACCACGCCCCGGTACACGCGGGGGTCGGTGACGCCGAACCCACTGGCCACCTTGAGGAAGGCGGCCAGCACGCCGGGGACCGCCCAGTTGCGCAGGCCGTCGCGCCACTCCCAGGCCAGCACCCCGTAGCCGTGCACGCGCCAGTACGCGGGCTCCAGCGCCTGGAACACCTCGTCCGGGTGGATGCGCCCCAGCTCGCGCACCGCGAGGACGCACGGCACCAGCGCCACCGCGAGGAGCCCCAGCACGCTCAGGCCTCCGGGCAGCCCCGGCGGGGCAGCGGGGGCCGGGACTTCCAGCGGCGCCTGGGGGGAGACAGGGGCCGGGGATGCGTCGGAGGTGGGGGCGTTCACGTGGCGGACGCGACTCTTTCCGGCCCTGGCGTCCAGCGCAAGACGCTCGGCGTTTGTCGGGGAGGTCGCGGCTCGGGTAGGAACGGCCTTTTCCCCAAGGAGGAAGAGGATGCCAGACGTCATCGTGGTGGGCGCAGGCCACAACGGACTTGTCGCGGCGGCCATGCTCGCGCGCCGGGGCCTGTCGGTCACCGTGCTGGAGGAGAAGGACCAGGTGGGCGGCGCGTGCAAGACGGAGTACCCGTTCCGCACGGCCCCGAAGCTGGGTGTCTCCACGGGCGCGTACCTCCTGGGGTTGATGCCGCCGGAGCTGCTCAAGGAGCTCCAGTTGGAGCTGCCCCTCAAGCGCCGCGACCCGCACTACTTCCTGCCCACGATGGACAAGCGCTACCTGCTCTTCGGCTCGGATGAGCGGGAGCTGGAGCGGCAGTTCCGCGAGTTCTTCTCCGAGGCGGACTGGAACGCCCACGTCGCCATGAACGAGGAGCTGGCGGCGCTGCGCGAGGACCTGGCCCCCGCGTGGCTCCTGCCGCCCGTGTCGCTGGAGGAGACGGCGGAGCGCTACGTGCGCCCTGCCCTGCGCCAGCACTTCATCCGGCTGTGCCGCGGCACGGCGCGCGAGTACCTGGAGCGCTTCGGCTACAAGTCCGACTTCGTGAAGGCGATGTACGCCGTCACCGACGCGTTCTCCGGCCTGGACGGTGGCTATGACACGCCGGGCACGGGCATGAACCTGCTGGTGCACAACCTCTGCCGGCTGCCGGGCAGTGGCGGCACGTGGATGATCGTCGAAGGCGGCATGGGCACCGTCACCCAGCGCATCGCGCAGATTGCGCGCAAGCATGGCGCCCAGCTGCGCACGAACGCGAAGGTGGCCTCGGTGCGCGTGGACGGCGGCACGGTGAAGGGCGTGGTGCTGGAGAACGGCGAGGAGCTGTCCGCGAAGGTCGTGGTCTCCAACGCGGACCCGTTCCGCACGCTGAAGCTGGTGGACCCGGGGGCGCTGAACAAGGAGTACCGGAGCATGGTGGACGGGCTGTCCGCGCCGGGCACCACGCTCAAGGTGAACCTGTGCCTCAAGTCGCTGCCCACCTTCACCTGCCTGCCGGAGGACCGGGGCCAGTTCGGTCCCACCATCCACCTGCTGCCGCAGGGGGACGACGTGCTGGGGGCGCTGGCGCACGGCTACAAGGAAGCGAAGGCCGGACGGCTGGCGGAGTTCCCCTCCATCGAATGGTACGTGCACACCACGGTGGACCCGTCGCTGAAGGACGCGGAGGGCCACCACAACTCCGCCCTCTTCGTGGAGTGGGTGCCGGAGAAGCTGGAGGGCACCACCTGGGAGAAGGAGGAGGCGCGCTACGTGAAGCACCTCTTGTCCATCTGCGACCGCTTCGCCCCGGGCACCAGCGACCTGGTGCAGGAGTACTTCGCGCTCACGCCGCCGAAGATCGAGTCCCACTTCGGCATCACCCGCGGCCACATCCATCATGTGGACAACAAGCGCGGGTTCACCGACCGGCTGCCCTATGAGACGCCGGTGCAGGGGCTCTACTTCTGCAGCGCGGGCTGCCACCCGGCGGGGAGTGTCATCGGGGCGGCGGGCCACAACGCGGCCAACGTGGTGCTACAGGCGCTCGGACGCTGACCCGGAGTGCGTCTCACGGCGGGCGGAATGGACGTTCCATGGATCATTCGGCCCGCCGTGTTTAGATGACGTCCCCCATGAGCTACCTCGTCCTCGCCCGCAAATGGCGCCCGCAGAAGTTCGATGACATGACCGGCCAGGAGCACGTGGTCCGGACCATCGGGAACGCCATCAAGATGGACCGGGTCGCGCACGCGTACCTGTTCTGTGGCCCGCGAGGAGTGGGCAAGACGACGGCCGCCCGCCTGCTCGCCAAGGCGCTCAACTGTGAGCAGGGCCCCACGGCGACCCCGTGCGGCGCCTGCCGGGCGTGCACGGAAATCACCGCCGGCACCAGCGTGGACGTGGCGGAGATCGACGGTGCGTCCAACAACGGCGTGGAGAACGTGCGCGAGATTCGCGAGAACGCGAAGTACCTGCCGCAGCGCGACCGCCACAAGATCTACATCATCGACGAAGTCCACATGCTCTCCGGCGCGGCGTTCAACGCGCTCCTGAAGACGCTGGAGGAGCCGCCCGGTCACGTGAAGTTCATCTTCGCGACGACGGAGGCGCACAAGCTCCCGGACACCATCCTGTCGCGTTGCCAGCGCCACAACTTCCGGCGCATCTCCGCGGCGCGGATGCTCCAGCGGCTCAAGGAGATCTGCCAGGCGGAAGGCGCGGGCATCTCCGAGCAGTCGCTGTCGCTGGTGGTCCGCCAGTCCGAGGGCGGCATGCGCGACGCGCTGAGCCTGCTGGACCAGATCCTGGCGTCGTGCGGCCCCAACCCCACGGACGAGGCCGTCGCGGAGGCGATGGGCGCCATCGACCGCACGGTGGTGCAGGACTTCGCGGAGGCGCTGGTCCGCAAGGACGCGAAGCGCGTGCTGGGCCGGGTGGACGAGGTGTTCAACCGGGGCCTGGACCTGAAGCGGTTGGCTGAGGAGCTGGCGCTGCAGCTGCGGCATCTCTTCGTGACCAAGTCGCTGGGTGAAGCGCCCGCAGAGCTGGCCGAGTCCGAGCAGAAGGCGCTCGTGGCGCTGGCGAAGGAAGCGGACACGGCGCAGCTGTCGCGGCTGTTCGACATCGTGCACGGCTGCATCTGGGACGTGTCGCGAGCGGCGCAGCCCCGGCTGGCGCTGGAGATGGCGCTGCTCAAGGCCATCCAGCTGTCCCCCGCCGGTTCGATTCCCGACCTGCTGGCCCGCGTGGAGCGGCTGTCGGCGGGCCTTGGCGCGGAAGGCGCCGCGAAGAGCACGTCCGGAGCGCCAGGAGGTCGCTCCGGTCCCGCGAACTTTCGCGTCTGAGACCCAGGCCGAAGTCCGCGCGCCCGGAGCCGCGCCACCGCGCGCCACGGAAGGACAGGGTGCGTCCGCGCCCATGAGCGCCATGCCGCGTCCATCCGATGCGCAGGCGTCGTCCGCGCACGCGGGGGCCACTGTCCGGCCTCTCGACGAGGCGCGCGCTCCGGCGCATCCGGCATCGAATGGACTCTCCCGTGAGACCCCGGGCCCCACGGCCCATGTGGGCGCCAGTCCCCGTCCCTTCGGGGTGCAGGACGCCTCCGCGCACGCCGGTCCCGCGCCGCAGCGCTTCGAGGCTCGCGCTCCATCCACTCACGCGGGGGCCACCGCTTCGCATGGGGCTCCGGCTCCAGGCGACATGGCTCGCGGCGAGCCGGTCCAGGCCGGTGCGTCCGCCGTGGCCACCCGGATGCCTCCGGCTGCCCTGATGGAGGGCCTGTCCCCCGCGGCGGCCCGTCCCCTCTCCTTCCTCCGCAATGGTGGCGGCGCGAGCGGTCCCGCGCCCACTCCCGCCGCCGTGCCACCTTCGCCGGTGGTGATGGACGACCTGCCGCCCTCCGCGGCGCGCCCGCTGTCCTTCCTGCGCAATGGCGGCGGCGCGGCCCCTGCGATGGAGCCCCCTCCGGCTCCGGGCGTCGTCATGGACGACCTGCCCCCGTCCGCGGCCCGTCCCCTCTCCTTCCTCCGCAACGGCGGCGCCCAGCCTCCCGCGCCCCTCCCCGAGCCCGCCGCCCGCGCGCCCGAGCCCGCCGTCCCCACCGTGCGCATCACCAACATGCGCAAGCCCGAACCGGTGGCTCCGCCCGAACCGCCGCCCTACGGCGACGGGGACGCGGACGAGCGCATGTTCCCGGAAGAGGGCTCCGCCGAAGGCTGTGCCTCCGGCGAATGCATCCCCGTCGCGGAGCCCGCCGCCCCCGAGCCGGAGCCGCCGGAACCCGAGCCGCCGCCCGCGATGGCGCCCGTCGCCACCAGCCGCGACAACCCCAACCGCCCCCTGCCTGAACGCTGGCGCGCCGCCGTGGAGACCGTGAAGGCCGCGTCCGTGCGCCACGGCACGGCGCTCGCCAATGGCCGCCTCCAGTCCATGCGGGCGGGTGAAATCATCCTGGGCTATCCGCCCTCCGCCGCCTTCCACAAGGCCGCCGTGGTCGCCGCCGTGGGCAAGGCCACCGTGGACGCGGCGCTGGCCTCGCACTTCGGCCGGCCCGTGAAGCTCACCATCACGGACGTGCCCCAGACCCAGGATGCCCTCCCCGGGGGCATGGGGCTGAGCCTCTCCGAACAGGACAGCCAGAGCCGCGCCACCCACGAGAAGTCCACCGAGGGCAAGGTGCGCTCCCACGCGTCCGTGCGGGCCGTCCTCAAGATGCTGGGCGGCGAAATCGAACACATCCAGGTCTACGAGCCCGAGCGGCCACCGGCCAACCTCCCGGACGTCCCCGCCGCTCCTGACGACTGACAACGCCGCCGGGCCCCGCTAGGGTGCGCGGACCACGTCCCTGCTCCGAGCGGCGCCATGGCGGCCCACGCTCCCACGACCGGGGACCGAGGAAGCACATGCCCGGCATCGACCTGAACTACTTCATCCGGCAGGCGAACAAGCTCACCGAGAAGATCGAAGAGCGGAAGAAGCAGCTGGCGGAAGAGACCGTCGAGGCGAAGTCCGGCGAGGGCCGCGTGACGGTCGTCGCCAACTGCGTGCAGGAGATCCGCAGCATCAAGATCGACAAGAGCGCCATCGACCCCAACGACCCGGGGATGCTCGAGGACCTCATCACCGCCGCCGTGAACGCTGCCCTGGCGAACAGCCGTCAGCACATGAACGCGGAGCTGGCGAAGATCTCCGGCGGCGTGAAGATCCCCGGCATTAATTAAAGACGGATGACCCCCGATCCGCTGAATCGCCTGGTCGCCCAGCTCGCGAAGCTGCCGGGCATTGGTGAGAAGACCGCCCAGCGCCTCGCGTTCCACATCCTGCGGGCGCCGGGCGAGTTCGCCGTCGACCTCTCGCAGGCCATCCGCGAGGTGAAGGAGAAGGTGCACCTGTGCGTGCGCTGTTTCTCCCTCACCGACTCGGAGCTGTGCGGCTTCTGTCGAGACAACCGCCGCGACGAGCGCGCCCTGTGCGTGGTGGAGACGTACTCGGACCTGATGGCGCTGGAGCGCACCCGCGAGTTCAAGGGCCGCTACCACGTGCTGCACGGCGTGCTGTCCCCGCTGGAAGGCGTGGGCCCGGAGCAGCTGCGCATCAAGGAGCTCTTGCAGCGCCTCAACGACAGCCGGGTGGAGGAGATCATCCTCGCCACCAACCCGGACATCGAAGGCGAGGCCACCGCGCTCTACCTCACGCGCCTCCTCAAACCCATGGGCCTGCGGGTGACGCGCATCGCCCAGGGCCTGCCCATGGGCGGCGACCTGGAGTTCGCGGACCAGGCCACGCTGGCCAAGGCGCTGTCCGCCCGACGCGACCTGTGACGGCTGCGCCCTTCCATCCCGCGCGCTGAACGCGGGACGGGGCGCCGCACAGCGGCTACTGCGTCACCTTCCACGAGAACGGCATCAGCACGGTGACCTCCTGGTCACGATGCGCCGGGAAGTGCAGGTTCTCCGCCTGCGTCTCCAGGCAGCGGCCCACCGCCGTGGACGCCAGCGGCCCGCGCGTGCCCGCGCGCACCTTGCCGGAGGACACGATGGTGAGCTGCACCTGCACCTCGCCCGAGGCCGCAGGCAGGTCGGACTTGTAGCGCTCGAAGCAGCCGGTGATCTTCGAGCGGCCGCCGGACACCACGCGCTGGATGTCGTCGATGTCCAGCGTCACGGGCCCCTTCACCGCCGGCTTCGTCCCCTGCTTGCGGTGGCGTGTCCGGTCCGTCCCTTCGTCCACGGGGGGCGCATCCGTCGCGGACTTCGCCACCGCGTCACCGCCCGGCGTTTCGTCCTGCACGTTGCCCGCGGGCGTCGTTCCCGCGGGAGGCAGGGACTCCACCTGCGTGGGTGCGCCCTCCGGCGTGCCCTGCGCCGCGACCGCCGGAGTCTGCGGTGGGGGCGTCGGAGCCGCGTTGGCCACGGGCCCGGGAGGTGGCTGCGCCGGGACGTGAGGCGTGACGGTTGCCCCCGGCCCTCCGGGCTTCGCGATGACGAACGCCGCGCCCGCGGCCACCAGGGCCACGCCGCCCACCACTCCCATGAGCCAGCGCCGGGACGCGGGCTTCGCGGCGGGCGCGCCCGGCACGACCTCCGGCACGGGAGCCGGGGCCTGCACGGGGGCCGCCGGGTGCTGCTGCGAGGTCAGCGCCTTCACGCCCGTGCCGCTCGGGCGGGACACGTGCTGCCCGTAGGCGTTCGTGCCAACGCCGGCGACAGGCGGCACGACGGCCGTGGAATCGGGGTCCACCGGACGCGCGGCGGAGAGCGTGGCCATCGTGGGGATGCGCGTCTTCTCCGTGACGCGCTCCTCGCCGAAGTGGTTGCGCAGGAACGTACCCAGCGCTGGGGCGCCCGCGGCGCCGCCCTGGAAGCCCTCGGCGAAGGACTCCAGCGCGAGCGCGAAGTCCTCCGCCGTCGCGTACCGGTCCTCCTGCTTGAAGGCCATGGCCTTGAGGATGATGTCCTCCAGTCCCTGCGGCAGGTCCGCCCTCAGCGCGCGCGGCTTCTCGAACTCGCCCTGCAACAGCGCGTTGAGCACCGCCAGGTCGTTCTCGCGGGAGAAGGGCCGCACGTGCGTGACGGCCTCGTAGAGGCTGACGCCCAGCGAGAAGACGTCCGCGCGAGGGTCGACCTCCTTCCCCTGCGCCTGCTCCGGCGCCATGTAGATGTACTTGCCCTTCACCACGCCGGTGCGCGTCTGCACCAGCCGCGACTCGGCCTTGGCGATGCCGAAGTCGAGCACCTTCACCTGGCCCTGGTACGTCACGTACAGGTTGGACGGGGACACGTCCCGGTGCACCACGTGCAGCGGCTGGCCCTGCTCGTTGGTGAAGGTGTGCGCGAAGTGCAGGCCCCGCGCCGCGTCGATGAGCACCCGCAGCACCACCGGCAGCGGCACGTACTGGCGACGGCGGCCCGCGAGCCGCAGCGTCGTGGAGAAGTCCTCGCCCGCGAGGTACTCCATGCAGATGTAGTAGCAGCCGTCCGTGAAGCCCAGCTCGTGGATCTGCACGATGTGCGGATGCGACAGCTTCGCCGCGAGCCGCGCCTCGTCGCGGAACATCTCCACGAAGTCCGGGATGGCCGACAGCGAGGGCAGCATCCGCTTGAGCACCACGTTGCGCTCGAAGCCATCCGCGCCCAGCAGCTTGGCGAGGAAGATCTCCGCCATGCCGCCCTCGGCCAGCTTGCGCACGAGCACGTACTGCCCGTAGGGCTGGAGGAGCGTCGCGGTGGACGCGCCGGCGGGATCCGGAATGGGAACGTTGGGCTGAGCCATCCCTCAAGGTCCTCGCGCTTTCAGGGTGCGCACCGTGAGTACGTCCGGGGCACCGGGGCGCGTCATCTTAAACACCAGCAGGGGGGGCATTCCCATGGGGGGCACCCACGTATCAAAGCGGTGCTTGGCGTCCAGGGGCACGTCCCGTCCGTTGATGGACAGGCGAGCACTCACGGGCGCCACGCCCGAGGCCCGCACCTTCTCCGCCGCGACGGTCCCCTGCCGCGGGCTGTCCACCACCAGCCCCACCACCGAGTTGTCGTAGACGAGCTCCAGCTTGTTCATCCGCCCGCCCTTGAGCGCCGCGCCCGCCTGCGACAGCGGCGTGACGGACCACAGATAGCTGCCCTCGCCCAGCGCGCCCGCCTCCAGCGCCGCGCGCGGCTCCGACACCGTGCGCTGAATCACCGGCGTCGTCAGCGAGCCCGCCTTGTACACCGCCACGCGATAGGTACGGGCCTGCGGCTCCTCGCCGTAGGTGAACGTCACCGCGGGGGGCTTGTCCTGGTAGAAGATGGTCGTCTTCTCCGGCCCCTCCGGCACCACGTTGCGCACGCGCGCGAGCGCGCTCGTGGGGGACTCCGGAGCGAAGCGGATGCTGCCCGCCCCCAGTTGCGTGCCGTCGTCCTTGCGCGCCCGCCAGTACAGCGTACCCCTCGCCAGCGCGGACACGTTGACGGACGCGCGGTGCACGCGGCCCCAGAGCACCGGGCGCTTGAAGGCCGCGTCCTGCGCCGCCTCCACCACCGCGTCGCCCTCGCCCGGCCAGGTGAGCGCCACCTCCGAAAGGCCCCGATGGAAGATCTCCGTCCCCTCGCCCGGACCCACCGCCACCACCGCCTCCTCCAGCGGCTCCACCTTGGCGTTGCCGTCCGTGCCCACGGTGGCGCGCTCACCGGCGCGCAGCTCCTGGCGCGCCTCGCCCCGCCGCAGCGTCACGTCGCCCGTGTGCGCCGCCACCTGCATGCCGGCGTCGGTGCGGCGCACCTCCAGCCGCGCGCCGCCCCCGGACTCCACCGTCATCTCCGGCAGCACCACGCGGCTCTCGCGCCCCATGGCGAGCTGCACGGCCAGCAGGCCATGGAGCAGTTGGACGCGAGCCTCGTCGATGGAGCCCTTTTGTCCCGCGCTCTCCAGCACCGCCTCCGCGCCCGGCGCGAGCGTCAGCACCGTGCCGCTGTCCTTGAGCGTCAGCACGGTCTCGCCGCCCTGTGTCCGCACGCCGTCGCCGAAGGCCAGCACCTCGCCCTCGCGGCGCACCTTGCGCCAGCGGTTCGTGTCCTTCGGCTTCACCTCCGCGACGCCGGACGACGCACGCACCGTCACCGGGATGGGCGCCAGCTCCACGATGCGCGGGGCCGAAGGCGTCACCTGCGCGCGCTCGCGGGTCAGGTCCACCGCGTCGCCCTGCGCCGCGCGCAGCGTCTTTCCATCCTTGGAGACCAGCTCGATGGCGCCCAGCTTCACCTCCACGTGCGCCGAGTCCTCCGCCACCGCGACCTTCACCTCCGACGGCTCCGGCCCCACGCGCGTGAGGCCGAAGGGGGTGAGGATGTTCAACGTCACCTTGGAGCCCGCGCTGTCGGCCTTCGCCCCCGCGGGCACGCGCGACAGCACGATGCCGCGCTCCACCTTCATCACCACGCCCGTCGCGTCCGAGCCCAGCGCGAACCGGCCCTCGCTGCCCACCTCCACCGTCCGGTCGCCCGGGAAGCGCACCGTCGCGGAGCCGTGCTCACCGGTCTCCACCGCGTCGCCCGCGAGCAGCGGCCCCTCCACCGCCGGCCCCACCTTGCCGCCGCGCTCCAGGCGCACGTCGCCGGACAGCCCTTCCAGGCGACCGATGGGGACGACGGCCCCCGCATCCACCTCCACCGCCGCCGGTGGAGGTTTCGGCGCCTCCTCGCGTTCACACCCCGAGCAGCCGGAGAGGAGGACGAGCAGCGACAGCGCCAGGATGCGGACAGGGCTCACTGAAACCTCGACGACGGACGGGCGTCGCGGCACTGCCGCGCGACTCACCGGCCCCTCGGGAACAAATCGACGTTGAGAATGGCCTGCTCACCTTCGCGCACGGTGACGGTCTTCACCTGGGGCCGGTGCCCGGGGGCGGACAGGGTGATGCGGTATGTGCCGCCGCGGACGCGCGCGGTGAAGGCGCCGCTCTTGTCCGTGCGCGTGCGCACCCTGGCCTGAGGGATGCTCACCGTCGCCACCAGCGGCTGGCCGCTGCGGGCGCTGCGCACCTGGCCCACCAGCGTGGCCTGCTCGCCCTTGCGCTCCTGCGACAGCACCACCACCAGCTCCGACGTCTGGCCCGCCACCACCACCGCCGCCTCTTCCGTGGCGCGGAAGCCCGGCGCGGACATCGCCACGGCCACGGGGCCCGGCGCGAGCCCCTCCAGCAGCACCTCGCCCACCATGTTCGTGCGCAGCCGCGCGGTGCCGGAGACGACCTGCACGTCCGGAACGGGAACGCCGTTCTTCCCCTGCACCACCTTCACCTTGAGCGAGCCCGTGGTCGGAGCCTTCTTGTGCAGGCGCAACTGGACGGGCGCGCTCTCCGAGCCCTCCACGCTGACGGTCGCGGTCTCCGTCGCATCCTCATAGCCGTCCACGCTCGCCTGCGTGGGCTGCGCGCCTTCGGGCAGCAGGACCCGCAACTGTCCTTGGGCGTCCGCGACCAGGTCCTCGTTCGTGCCCGGCGTCTTCAGGGAAGGCACACGCACACGCGCGCCAGGCAGCGGTGCGCCCGTCTCCGCGTCCACCACGCTCAGCGCGACGAAGGCCTGGCGCGGCCCTTCCACGGGACGTGCCGTCCGCCCCATGCCGCCCAACGCCACCTCGAAGCCCAACCCGATGCGGCGCATCCGCTGCTCGGAGCGCAGGCCGCTGTCCTCCAGCTCCAGGGTGTCGTGCGCCTGCTGCACGTCCAGCAGCAGCCGCCCCGTCCAGCCGTTGCGCTGCACCACCGGATACAGCAGCGCCGCGCCCACCACGTAGCCGGACGACGCCGCCTTCAGCCCATCCGCCGCGTGCGCGGACACCGTCAGCGGCACCTCACCGCGCGCCTCCAGTTGGAGCTTCGCCGGCAGCGACACCAGCACCCGCCCTGAAATCAGCGCCGCGTGCCGCACGCCCCGCTGCAACACCGGCGCATACGAGTACCCGCCGAACAGCGGCAGCTGCGCGAAGCCGTAGCCCACGCCCAGCTCCAGCCGCGCCGGCCCCAGGAACAGGCGCCCGCGCGCGCCCACCGAACCGCGCACCAGGCTGCCGCCCGTCACGCGCGACGACGCGCCCGCGTCCTTCAGGTCGAACGCCTCGCGCTGGAGCTCCACCTGCCCGCCCAGGTGTTCGCCCGCCCAGCCCATCAACGACAGCGCCAGGTCGTTCGGCGTCAGACCGGAGTAGGTGAGCCCGGGCCCTACATCCACCTGCTCGCCCTGCCGCGAGGACAGTCCGTAGCGAAGACGCAACGATGCGCGCTCGGGCTCGAGGACCTGTGCACGGGCAGTCCCAGCGCAGGCGAGTGCCAGGACGAGGACGGTGAGGCGCGGGAGGATGGCGGTGAGGGGGCTCGGGCGGCGCAAGGCCCGGGAGAGTATAGAGAAGGTGGGCAGGTGTCCCAACCCGCGATCCCGTCATTCCTTCAAGAACCGGCGCGGATCACGGCTGGCTTCTTGCTGGAGTGGAACTGCTTTGCTAAGCATGACGGCGGTCGGTAGCGCCTCGTCTAACCTCCGGGATTCACTCCAGAAACATCGGAGCGCCGCCGTGCGCGGGGCGAGCGAACGCTGAGGAGCGCATACGCCCATGGGCACGCAACTGGTGATGTACGAAGAGGAGTTCACCAAGATCAACGCCGTTTGCGACCGGCTCACCAAGGACGCGAACGCGAAGGTGGTCTTCCTCGTCGACAAGAACGGCCAGCTCATCTCCTCGGCCGGCCAGACGCAGAACATCGACACCACGTCGCTCGCGTCGCTGACGGCCGGCAACGTGGCCGCCATGGGCGGACTCGCGAAACTCATCGGGGAGAATGAGTTCCCCAACCAGTTCCATGAAGGGGCGAAGGACAGCCTCTACATGACCATCGTCGGAAGCCGGGTGGTGCTGGTCGTCATCTTCGACAACCGCACGAGCCTGGGTCTGGTGCGCCTGCGCATCAAGAAGGCCAGCGACGAGCTGACGAAGATCTTCGAGAGCCTCGTGAAGAAGACCGACAGCCCCGGAGCCGGTTCGCCGTTCGCCGAGATCTCCGACGACGATATCGACAACCTCTTCAGCGAGTAACCCGGGAAGCCATGTCCTTCATCAATTACTCATCCCGCGAAATCAACTGCAAGATTGTCTATTACGGGCCGGGCCTCTGCGGGAAGACGACCAACCTTCAGTACATCTACAACAAGACCGCGGCGGACACGAAGGGCAAGCTCATCTCCCTCTCCACGGAGACGGACCGCACGCTCTTCTTCGACTTCCTGCCGTTGTCGCTCGGTGAGATCCGCGGCTTCAAGACGCGCTTCCACCTCTACACGGTGCCCGGCCAGGTGTTCTACGACGCCAGCCGCAAGCTCATCCTCAAGGGCGTGGACGGCGTGGTGTTCGTCGCCGACAGCCAGATCGAGCGCATGGAAGCCAACATGGAGTCGTTGGAGAACCTGCGCATCAACCTGGCGGAGCAGGGCTACGACCTGAACAAGATTCCGTACGTGGTCCAGTACAACAAGCGCGACCTGCCCAACGCGGTGACCGTGGAGGAGATGCGCAAGGCGCTCAACCCGCGGAACATCCCGGAGTACCAGGCGGTGGCGCCCACGGGCGTGGGCGTGTTCGACACGCTCAAGGCCGTGGCCAAGCTGGTCCTCACCGAGCTGCGCAAGGGCGGCTGAAAGTCCGCCTGCTCCCCTGCCCGGCGGGTCATCCCCTACCGGGCAGCCCCCCGCAAAGGATGGTATGACCTCGTGCCGTCGGGCAGAGCCGCCTTCCGAGGTCGTACCGTGCGAGTCGCATCCGCCACTCTCCGTCTCCTCGCGCTCTTGAGCGCTGGCCTGCCCGGGTCGGTGCTCGCGCAAGGTGCGTCCCCCTCCCCTGCTTCCGCGCCTCCGGCCGCCGCGGCCCCGGCCGCCAGCACGCCGCGGGCCTCCCCGGCCGCGCCCGCGACGCCGGGAGAGCAGACCGCGGACGAGGCCTTCACCTCGCGCGTGAAGACGCTGGAGGAGCAGGTCGTCGACCTGAAGGAGAAGATCTACCGCTCCAAGGCGCGCCTCCTGCTGCTCCAGGAGTCGGTGATGGGCGGCGAGCTGTCCACCGGCGCCCGCGCGGTGCTGGTGCACAAGAACGAGATGGGCAATGCCTTCCAGCTGGAGTCGGTGGTGTACGCGCTGGATGGCGCGCCCATCTTCACCCAGGTGGACACGCAGGGAGACCTGAACCGGCACCAGGCGCTGGAGGTCTTCAACGGCCGCATCGTGCCGGGCCAGCACCAGCTCGCGGTGCGCCTGGTGTACCGGGGCAGCGGCTACGGCGTGTTCAGCTACCTGGAGGGCTACAAGTTCAAGGTGCAATCCAGTTACACCTTCAACGCGGAGTCCGGAAAGGTCACCACGGTGAACGTGGTGGGCGTGGAGAAGGGCGGCCTCACCACGGACCTGAAGGACCGGCCCGCGGTGCGCTACGACATTGAAGTGGCCAAGGACACGCGCGCGAACCGGCCGGCGGGTCCCAGCGTCGTCCCCGGCGCCGCGACGGAAGGCGCTCCGGGCATGCCGGCTCCGGCCACCACCTCCAGCGAGCCGAAGTAGGGAGCGCCAGGCCGTGACCGCGACGCTGCACGCCCTGGCCCTCGCGCTGTCCCTCGGGGCGGCGCCCGCACCGGCGCCCGCGCAGGCCTCCAAGCCGGGGGCCGCGCTGCCACCCATGCCCGCGTCGTTGAGCACGCGCGCGGCGTCCGTGGAGGCGGTGGAGGCGCAGCTGCGCGCGGCGGAGCAGTCGCTGCGCTTCGTGGAGACGCAGTTCACCGAACGCCCGGAGCCGAGCAGCACCGACTCGCAGCTCAAGCGCTTCTCCGAGGGCGAGGTGTATTCGCTCTTGGGGGACTGGGCCGCCGCGTCGGTCCTCTTCTACGACCTGGTGAGCGATCCGGACTTCAAGGCGAACCCTCGCTACCCGGAGGCGGTCTTCTACCTGGCGGACGCGCTCTACCAGCAGAAGAACGACATCGGCGCGCGGGTGTACCTGCGCGACGTGCTGTCCCTGCCCCTGACGCCGCAGCGCTACAAGGAGGCGGTGAGCCGCTACCTCGCGGTGGCGGGACGGCTGCAGCAGTTCGACGGCATCGACGCGTACGTGGAGAAGGCGCGGGAGCTGTCGGGCGGCGTGCTGGCGCCGGACATCGCGTACGTGCACGCGCGCGGCACCTTCAAGCGCATGGACCTGACGCCGGAGGAGCACCAGCAGCGCTCGCGCGCGCTGTTCGCTCCGCTGGCGCAGGTGCCCGGCCCCTTCCGCGCGCAGGCCGTCTACCACCTGGGCGTCTTGAGCGTGCAGAGCGGGGACTACCCGGCCGCCATCGCCGAGTTCCAGCGCATCGTGAGCACCGGTCCGGACGCGGTGGTATCCACCGGCATTCCGGAGGCGGAGGCCCAGCGCTTCCGCGAGCTCGCGTTCCTGTCGCTGGGCCGGCTGATGTACGAGACGGGCCGCTACGACGAGGCGCTGGACCACTACGGCCAGATTCCGCGCGAGAGCGACCGCTTCCCGGAGTCGCTGCTGGAGGTCGCTTGGACGTACGTGCGCAAGCAGGACTTCACGCAGGCGAAGAACGCCACGGACATCCTGCTGCTCGTCGCGCCGGACTCGCAGCTCGCGCCCGAGGGGCGCATCCTCCAGGGGCACCTGCTCCAGAAGCTGCACCAGTACGACGAGGCGCTGGAGACGTATGACGGCGTGGCCAACATGTTCAGGCCCGCGCGCGACAAGGTGGACGCGCTCCTGCGCGTGAACCACGACCCGGTCGCGTACTTCGACAACCTGCTCGCGCGCAACGAGCGCTCGCTGGACGTGAGCACGCTGCTGCCCCCGCTGGCGCTGAAGTACGCCTCCACGCAGAAGGAGGTCGCGGACGCGGTGCGGATGGTGGGCGACCTGGACAGCGGCCGTCAGGGCGCGGGCGAGGCGAAGGCCATCGCGGAGCGCATCCTGGAGGCGCTGGACGCGCGCGGGCTGGAGGCCTTCCCGGAGCTGCAGGAGGGCTACGTCCGCTCGGAGGCCGTGGACACCGCGCTCACCGCCGTGGAGCAGTCGCTGGTGCAGGCGGAGGCCCAGCTGGTGGAGGAGAAGCTGACGCCCGCCGAGCGCGAGAAGCTGCTCGTCGCCCAGGGCGCGCGCGAGGCCCAGCGGCTGCGGTTCGCGGCGCTGCCCACCACCAACAAGGAGCTGGAGGAGCGCCGAGCGCGCATGCAGGCGAAGGTGGACGCGGTGGACCGCGAGGCCTTCCGCGTGGGCTACGAGCTGCAGAGCCTGCACGCCAACGCCGCCGCCATCCGCAAGTGGGTGGAGGACACGCGCGACGAGCGGCAGGCCGACCCCGCCGAGGAGCGCGAGTTCCTGGTGCAGCTCCAGGCGGAGATCGCCACGCTGAGGGACTTGCAGGCGGAGCTGGACCGCACCCGCGCCCGGCTCGCGAGCGAGCGCCAGTCCACGGACACGTCCCTGGAGGGCGAGGCCGCCATCCGCGCCCGCTACTCCGCCGCGCTCCAGCAGGAGCACGCCGTGCTGCGCGCGGGTGAAAGCCGCCTGTCCGGCGAGGACACGCGCGTGCTGTTGCGCATGCACGCGGTGCGCTCGCGCATCGACTCGCTGCGGGGCCGCGTGGCGGTGGCGCGGGTGGCGCTGCGCTCGCGGCTGGAGCACCGCGTGAAGTCCATCCGCGACAAGGTGCGCGCGGAGCAGGTGCTGCTCCAGGGCTACGAGCAGGAGGTGGCCGCCGCGTCCGGCGACGCGCGCAACCTGGTGGGCCGCATCGCCTACGACAGCTTCCGCCGCGTGCGGCAGCAGTTCTACGACCTGGTGCTCAAGGCCGACACCGGCACGGTGGACGTGGCCTTCAGCCGCACGCAGGACAACGCCGCGAACATCCAGAAGGTCGCCAGGGAGAAGGCGGACGCGCTGCGCGCGCTCGACCTGGAGTTCAAGGACGTCCTGTCGTCGGAAGGGGGGGACTGAGAGCCCATGCGACGCCCCGCCCTCGCCCTCCTCCTGGCCCTCGCGCCGCTGGCCTCGCACGCCGCGAAGGCCAAGGCCCCCAGTCAGGCCGTGAAGAAGGCCCCACCACCCGCCGCCCCCGCGAAGGCCCCACCCGCGCCCACGGCTCCGCCCGCGCCCACCTCGCGCTACCTGGATGGCCTGGGCCACACGCCGGAACAGGAGCAGCTGCTGCGCGACGTGAGCCGCGCGCTGGAGTCCTACGAGGCGGAGTCGCGCGACTTCCACCGCGAGGTGAAGCAGTTGGTGGAGCGGCGCTACCAGCAGAAGCGCGCGGCGCTCAACAACGCCTACGAGAAGACGCTCACCGCGCTGGAGTCGCAGGAGCGCACGCAGCGGCTGGACGCCATCGCCCGCTTCGAGGACTTCCTGCGCCGCTACCCGGACGAGCCTCGCGCCACGCCGGACGTGATGTTCCGGCTGGCGGAGCTGTACTACGAGCGCTCCGCGGACGAGCACCAGCTGGCGCGCAAGGACTACGCGGAGCGCGTGCGCACGCTGTCCGACGAGGCGCTGGCGGAGCTGCCGCCGGAGCCGGAGGTGGACTTCACGCCGTCCATCGGGCTGTACCGCACGCTCCTCTCGCGCTTCCCGGACTACAAGCTCAACGACGGCTCCCTGTACCTGCTGGCGTACTGCCTCAACGAACAGCACAAGGACGAGGAGAGCCTCGCCACCTACCAGCAGCTCACCACGCGCTATCCCCAGAGCCGCTTCGCCACCGACGCGTGGACGCGCATCGGCGAGTACTGGTTCGAGGACGAGTCCGACCCGGAGGCGCTGCGCAAGGCCGCGGACGCGTACACCGCCGCCACGCGCGACACGGAGCACCGGTTCTACGACAAGGCCCGCTACAAGCTGGCCTGGACGTACTACCGGATGGACTGGTTCGAGGAGTCCGTGGACAGCTTCCTGCTGCTCCTGGACCACTACCAGTCCCACCAGCAGTCCGGCAGCAAGGCGGACGAAGGCGACCTGCGCTCGGAGGCGCTCCAGTACATCGCGCTGTCGCTGGCCGACGAGACATGGGGCGGCGTCGCCAAGGCCCGCGACCTCTTCGCGAAGCGCGGCGGCCGGCCCTATGAGGCCGAGGTGTACCGCCGGCTGGGGAACGTCTACTTCGACCAGCTCCGCAACGAGGAGGCCATCGCCGCGTACCAGCAGGTGCTGGCCACCGACCCGCTCAGCGCGGACGCGCCGCGCCTGCAGCAGCGCATCGTCCAGGCCTACGAGCGCGACCGGCGCATGGACCTGTACGCGCTCGAGTCGGAGAAGCTGGCCAACAGCTACCTGCCCGGCGGCGCCTGGTACGAGAAGAACAAGGACGACCCGAGCGCGCTGTCGCACGCGCAGACGCTCGCCGAGCAGAGCCTCTACTCCGCCGCCGCGTACCAGCACCAGCAGGCGCAGACCTTCCAGAAGGAAGGCAAGGACGCGGAGGCCAGGGCCACCTACGCCTCCGCCGCGCACACGTATGGCTCCTACCTGGAGCGCTTCCCGCGCAGCAAGACCGCGTACGCGATGCGCTTCTTCCACGCCGAGTCCCTCTTCAACTCGGACGCGTACGGCGCGGCGGCGAAGGAGTACGAGGCCGTCCGCGACTCCAACCAGGACAACACCTACCGCCACGTGTCCGCGCACAACGCGGTGCTCGCCTGGAAGGCGCAGCTGGACGCGGACGTGAAGGCGGGCCGCGTGCCGGAGCGCAAGCCGCTGCGCGCCAGCGAGCGCCCCAAGGACAGCCCGCATGCGCCCGTGCCCCTGACGGAGACGGAGGCCGCGCTCGTGAAGGCGTCCGACGCCTACGTGGCGCTGCTGCCCGGGGAAGAGGCCGCGCCGGGCATCGCGTACCAGGCCGCGGAGCTGTTCTACACGCACGACGACTTCGCCCAGGCCCGCCCCCGCTTCGAGCGCGTGGTCCAGACGTATCCGCGCAACCCGGTGGCCGGCTACGCCACCAACCTCATCATCGAGTCCTTCCTCATCGACCAGGACTGGAAGAGCGTGGAGGAGGTCAGCGCGCGGCTCGCCAGCAACGCGCAGGTGGTGGATCCCTCCAGCGAGCAGTACCGCGAGCTGATGAAGTTCAAGCTCGCCGGCCGCTTCAACCTGGCGGATCAGCTGGCCACGCAGAAGCGCTACGACGAGGCGGCGAAGAAGTACCTTCAACTGGTGGAGGAGGCCCCCCGCCACGAGTTCGCGGACAAGGCGCTCAACAACGCGGCGGTGGCGTACGAGGAGCTGCGCCGCTTCGACTCCGCGATGAAGCTCTACGAGCGCATCTACCGCGACTACCCGAAGTCGCCCTGGGCGCACACCGCGCTGTTCCGCGTGGCCCTGAACGCGCAGAAGTCCTACGACTTCGACAAGGCCGTCACCAGCTACCAGAAGCTGGTGAAGGACTACCCCAAGGCCGAGGAGCGCGAGGCCGCGCTCTACAACGCGGCGTCGCTGCTCGAAGGCCAGCAGCGCTACGCGGAGGCCGCGGCCGCCTTCCAGCGCTGCGTGGAGCTGTACCCCCACGGGAAGAACGCGCCGCAGAACCAGTACCGCGCGGCCCGCATCCTGGAGAAGTCGGGCGACACGAGGGGCGAGCTCCAGGCGCTGGAGGCCTTCGTCCGCAAGTTCGCCACCAAGGCGGAGCAGGTGGAGCTGGTGGTGGACGCGAAGCGCCGCATGGGCGACGCGTGGAAGAAGCGAGGCAACGCGAAGGAGGCCCAGCGCGCGTACGCCAGCGCCGCGGATGAGTTCGACCGCCGCAAGCTGAAGCCGGACTCGCACCCGCGCGCCGCCGAGGCCGCCGCCTACAGCCGCTTCCAGCTGGCCGAGCTGGAGTTCCAGCGCTTCGACGCGATGAAGCTCAGCGGCGCCGGCAAGGCGCTGGAGAAGAGCTTCAACAAGAAGACCGAGGCCGTGAAGGCGGTGGATGCCGCGTACGCGAAGGTGCTGCCGTACAAGCAGCTGGAGTGGTCGCTCGCGGCGTTCTACCGGCGCGGCTACGCCCTGGAGCGCTTCGCCGCCACGCTGCTGGACGCGCCGGTGCCCCCGGAGGTGAAGCGCCTGGGAGACGACGCGGTGCTGACGTACCAGGACATGCTCACGCAGCGCACCGTGGCGCTGGAGGACCGCGCGGTGGAGAGCTACGCCGCCACGCTCAAGGAGGCCCGCAGCAACCACGTCTCCAACGAGTGGACGCGCCGCACGCTGGAGTCCCTCAACCGCTTCCGCCCCAAGGAGTACCCCGTCCTCAAGGAGGCCCGGGGGGCGCTCGCGACGGAGGCCGTATATCCGGATGGCCTGCTGGGCAGCCTCGCGGCCCCCGCGCACGTCGAGCCCGACAGGGCGCCCCAGCTGACGGAAGGGGGCACGCCATGAACGCGGGCCGCGGGTTCGCCCTCACCGGGCTCGTGCTCTGGCTGTCCGCCTGCGCCTCCGGTCCGGAGACGCGCAAGGACTCGAAGCTCACCGGGCCGGAAGCCGGACCGGCCACCGCCGTGAGCGCGTCCCCGAAGGCTGGCGGCGACGCGAAGGCCGACGACGCGAAGACGAAGCCGGAGCTGGCTCCCGTCGCGAAGTCGCTCGCCGGACCGGAGCGGGACTTCACCCGCGCGGTGGAGGTCGCCCGGCGCGGCGAGCTGACCATCGCGGAGACCGCGCTCAAGACGCTGCTGGAGCGGTCCCCCAAGCTGGGCCCCGCGTGGACGAACCTGGGCATCGTGCAGGAGCGCCAGGGCCGCTTCCCGGACGCGGAGCGCTCCTACCGGCAGGCGCTCGCGCTGGAGCCGGACCAGGAGGCCGCGTGGGACTGCCTGGTGCGGCTGTCCGCGCGCACGGGCCGCGCGGCGTCGCTGGAGGCGGAGCTGCGCGAGGCGCTGGCGAAGCAGGACTCGGTGGCCCGGCGCACGGCGCTGGCGCTGAACCTGCTCTTGCAGAAGAAGCACCCCGCCGCCGTCGCGGAGGCCCGCCGCGTGCTCCAGGTCCGTGAGCAGCACGTGCCCGCCATGCAGGTGCTCGCGCAGGTGTACGCCCGCGAGGGCAAGTACGAGCTCGCCTCCATGGTGCTGGGCAACGCGCTCGCCATCGACGCCGAGGACGCGGCCACCCTCAACGCCCTGGGCCTGGTGCACCTGGGCCTCAAGGAGCGCCCCCAGGCGCTGGAGCGCTTCCGGCAGGCCATCGCGCTCCGGCCGGACTTCGCCGAGGCGCGCAACAACCTGGGCACCCTCCTCAACGAGGGCGAGGACTACGCCGGCGCCCGCGGGGAGCTGGAGGCCGCCGTGCGGGCCGCGCCGGACTTCGCCGCGGCCCACCTCAACCTGGGCAACGCGTACCGGGGCGAGGGCGACTTCCCCCGCGCCCTGGCGGAGTACGAGCGCGTGCTCCAGCTCCAGCCCGACACGAAGGACGCGTACTTCAACCTGGGCCTGCTCCACCTGGACCTGGAGCCCGCGGGCATGGACACCCTGGAGCGCCTCCAGAAGGCCGCGTCCTTCCTCCAACAGTACCAGGCGAAGGGCGGCACCGACGAGCGCACCGCCCAGTACCTCAAGGACGCGCAGAAGGGCATCGACCGGGAGACCCGCCGCCGCGAGCGTGAACGGAAGGAAGGCCTGAAGAAGCCCGCCGAAGCCACCAAGGCCCCCGAGGCAAACCCGACCCCTGCTCCGCCCCCAGGGCCCCCTGCCCCGCGGCCGGGGGCCTCGGGTAAGGTGTCCCAAGACGTCCGGTAGCCCCGACCTGAAGCCATGCGCCCCGCCCTCTTCCTGCTGCTGCTCGCCGTCGCCCGTCCGTCCTGGGCGGAGGACTCCGCGTCCACGAAGAAGGCGGCGGACGGCGCGACGCCAGCGCCCCAGGCTCCGGCGACGAAGAAGCCCGCCAGGGCCATCCGCCTGGAGGCCATCAAGGTCGAGGGGCGCATCCAGAAGCCGGAGGCCTTCTATTTCCTCGACCGCTCCAAGCCGAGCTTCGACGACCTGAACCGCACGGAGAGCTTCGTGCCCAAGGTGGTCCAGAGCGTGCAGCAGGACCCCTTCTAGTTCCATGGCCCTTCAAACCCGCCCCAAGCTGCTGCGCGTCGGCGTCATCCAGGACGGGCGCATCGTCGAAGAGCACCACCTGCTCCACGACTCCGTCACCATCGGCGAGGACGCGCGCAACACCATCGTCCTGCCCCCGTCGCAGGAGCGCCCGCCGCGCTTCAAGGTGCTGGAGAGCCGCGGCCAGCAGTTCCACCTCATCATCGACGAGCACATGCAGGGCCGCGTCCACCTCGGCTCGTCGGACGTGGACTTCGACGCCCTGCGGACGCAGGGGCTCGCCACCCGCCGCGCGGACGACACCTTCGACCTGCCCCTGCAGGAGAGCGCCCGCGGCAAGGTGGACCTGCCGGAAGGCACCCTCTTCTTCCACTTCATCCCCGCGCCCCCGGAGGGCGCGAAGCCCGCCCTGCCTCCGGAGCTGAAGGCCAGCCCGTGGCGTACGGTGGACCGGCTCTTCTTCGGCATCCTGCTGACGATGCTGGCGCTCTACGTGCTGAGCGTCGCGGTCATCGCCGCCCAGCCCGCGCCGGTGGAGGCGGAGGTGGAGCTGGACCAGTTGGAAGACCGCTTCGTGCGCGCCATCATCCCGCCCCAGCCCGCGAAGGTGGAGGAGCCCAGGAAGGAGCCCCCCAGCGCGGAGAAGAAGCCGGACGAGGCGAAGGCCGCCCCGAAGAAGCCTGCCTCCGCGGACCCGTCGCCCGCGCCCGCCAACAGCGCGGAGCGCCGGCAGCAGGTGGAAGCGAAGGTCGCGGGCACCGGTCTGCTCAAGCTGCTGGGCGGCAGGGGCCCCGGCGGCGGGGACGCCATCGCGGACGTGCTCGGCAACTCCGGCAGCGGCGCCAACGTGGCGGACGCGCTCAAGGGCGCGACGTCCGGCGGCGCCCTCGCGCTGGGCTCCGGCGGCGGCAACGGCATCGCCAATCCGCAGGGAGACACCGGCGGCAAGGTGGCGGCCATCGGCGCGACGCAGACGTCCGGCGCGGGCACCGTCGACACGGGCCGCAAGCAGGCCGTCAAGGCGCCCCAGGTCGTGGACGCGGTGCCGGAGGTGGACAGCTCGGAGGTCAACTCCAAGGCGCTGGCCCGCTTCATCCAGGGCCGCAAGGTGACCATCCAGCGCTGCTACGAGAACGGGCTCAAGCGCGACCCCTCCCTCAAGGGCAAGGTGATGGTCCGCTTCAACCTCACTCCCGAAGGCCGCGCCAGCGACGTGGAGGTGGAGGAGTCCACCCTGCGCTCCGAGGAGGTCATCAGCTGCATAAAGACCACCATCCGCGGCTGGACGTTCCCTTTCAAACCGAGCAGCGAAGTCTCCGTCAGCTACCCGTTCATCTTCTCGCCAGGGGAATAGGCTCGACCTCCCGGACCTTCCGGAGGCACCGGAACCGCGGGGAGCACATGGAGAAGCTGGCCGTCATCGCCACATCCCCTCTCTTCGAAATGCTGGCCCCCGCCGAACTCGCCCGGCTGGCGGAGCTGGCGCGGCTGTACCGCTACGCCCATGGCGAGGTGGTCTTCGAGGAAGGGGACCTGGGCGACAGCCTCTTCGTCATCGTCCGCGGCCAGGTGGAGGTGGTGCGCCGGGGCCCTGGCAGCGTGGTGAGGCCCCTCACCGTCCTGGGCCCGCCGGAGTTCTTCGGGGAGATGGGCCTCATCGACAAGGACCACCGCTCCGCCACCGTGCGCGCCCTGGGCGAGGTGGAGCTGCTCCAGCTCACCGCGCAGGATTTGCGGACCTTCCGGCTGGCGCACGCGGACGGCTTCACCTTCATCGTCGTGAACATCGCGCGCAGCCTGTCCGCCCGCCTGCGCGAGGCCAACGCCCGCCTGGCGCCCCAGGAGTGAGCGCCGTCCCCTGAAAACCGGACTCCGGGGCGGTGGGGCATTGCGTTGACACCCCCCTGCCTCGCTCCTACGCTCGACTCTCGAAGATTGGGAAGGGGCCGGAAGGACTCGTGAGGCGCATGCGCACCCTGGGAATGCTCGCCGTGGTCGGGGGACTCGTCACCTCCGGGATGGCGCTCGCGCAGACGCCCGCGCCGCTGCCCCGCCCCGCTCCGCCCGCGCTGGACAAGGCCGGTGACGTGCCGGACAGCCAGAAGCTGGAGCGCAGCACGCAGGCCCTGGGCGGCATGCGCGAAGCGCTCCGCCAGGTCTTCGAGAAGGTCGAGGAGGCGCGGCGCACCAAGGACGTGGTGAAGCTCAACTGCGCCAATGAGAAGCTGACGCAGATCAAGGGCCTGCTGCGCATCTCCGAGCAGGCGGACGTGGCCCTCCAGGAGGCCGTCAGCAAGAGCGAGGCGGCGCCCGGCGAGCACGAGTTCACCAAGGTGATGATCGCCCAGCAGAAGGTGGGTCAGCTGCGCTCGGAGGCCGAGGAGTGCATCGGCCAGCTCGCCTTCCGCACCGACGAGAACCTCTTCGTGGAGGTGGAGGAGCCCGACAACCTCCCCGGCGGAGACCCCACGCGGCCCCCGCCGCCGCCGAACCTCCTTGTCCGGCCTCCGCCCGCGAGCCCCGTGGACTGAGTGGCTGCCGCCCGCCACCTCCCGCGGTCCCGCCCCTGGACCGTTTGTTCCGGTGCGGGAACCCGCGTGCTATGCCGGCCGTCACACCACCTGGAGTGCTTCTGACACCATGACGCAGCCTGGGACATTCCGTCTGGCCCTCGGGGCCCTGGCGCTCGCGGCGCTGCTGCCGCTGACGGCGTCGGCACAGGCCTTCGTGGGCGGACGGGCTCCGGGCGGCAATGGCCTCAAGGTGGGCAACGGGCGGCTGCACCCGACGCTGGATCTGGAGACGCGGCTGGACAGCGGCGTGGGCTACTTCCGCGACGCGGGCTCCGGCCCCCTGTCCCCGGACCTCTCCGGAGAGCTGGCGCTGCACATCCGCCCCGGGCTGATGCTGGACGTGCCGTCGCCGAAGCTGGCCGTCGCGCTGCGCGGCAACCTGGACTACGTGGCCTACACGGGCCTGCTCACCGCGGGCTCCGGCGCGGCGTCCCACCTGGAGGGCGCGGCGGACCTGGCGCTGCGCTTCGACCAGGAGAGCACGCTGTCCGTGGAGGTGGGCGACGAATTGACGCGCTCGGACCGCACGCGCACGGCGGCGCTGGGCGCGGGCATCCTCAGCCTCTTCAACGAGGCGCGCGTGAAGGCGCAGTGGAAGCCCGGCGGCGGCGCGCTGGAGGTGACGCCGTCCCTGGCCTACGCGATGGAGTTCTTCGAGCCCCTGGGCGGCACGACGCCCGTGGGCTGCACCGACGCGGCGTGTGATCCGCTGGCCGCCAGCCAGTTCAACTACGGCAACCTGCGGCTGGGCGCGGAGGGCCGCTGGCGCTTCCTGCCCAAGACGGCGGTGGTGGTGGACACGGGCCTGGAGTACCGGGGCTACTTCAACGACACCACCACGCCCAGCGCGGCGCTCCTGCACGCCATGGCGGGCGTGTCCGGCCTCGTGTCCCCGCGCATCACCCTGACGGCGAAGGCCGGCTGGAGCCAGAACCTGGGCTCGGGCGGCGGCGGCACCATGGTGGGCCAGGTGGAGGGCACGTACCTCTGGGGCCCGTCGCTCACGGTGAAGGGCGGCTACCTGCGCGCCTTCGAACCGGTGGCCGCCTACGGCACCTTCCGCGACGACCGCGTCTACGCGGAGGGGCGCTCCGTCATGGGCGGCCGGCTCGCGCTGCACGCCACGGGCGCGCTGGACTTCCTCTCCTTCGCGGGCGGCCGCAGCGACACGCTGGTGACGCTGGACCTGGGGCCCGAGTACCAAATCCGCCCGTGGCTGGTGGGCGCGGTGGGCTACATGCTGGGCACCCGCTCGTCGTCGCTCGGCGCCGCCGGCCTCAACTACACCCGCCACGAAGGCTACGCGCGGGTGTCCGTCTCCTACTGAGGCTCGCGCCCATGCGTCCCTCGCGGCTCACGCTCCTCGTTCCGGCCCTCCTCGCGGTGCTGTGCGCGTGCCACGCGGACACGCGCCCGCCGCCGCCTCCGCCCACGCCGGCCTCGTCCACGGAGGCCGCGGCGACGTCGGGCGGCAACCTGGGCCCTGGCGACGTGGTGGAGGTGCGCGTCTTCCAGGAGCCCGAGCACTCCGGCACCTGGCGCGTGTCGCCGGAAGGCACCATCGACTATCCGCTGTGCGGCAAGGTGGCGCTGTCCGGCCTCACCGCCAGCGCCGCGGCGGATGCGCTGCGCGACTGTCTGGCGCGCTACCTGCGCCGCCCGCAGGTGTCGGTGCTGGTGCGGGAGTACAACTCGCAGAAGATCTTCGTCTTCGGCGAGGTGCAGAAGCCCGGCACCTTCCCCGTCACGGGTGAGGTGTCCATCATCCAGGCCATCACGCTGGCCGGGGGCTTCACCAAGCTGGCGGCGAAGAACAACACGCTCGTCACGCGCGTGGTGGACGGGCAGGAGCGCAAGATTCGCGTGCCCGTGGAAGACATCGGCGTGGGCCGTGAGCGCAACTTCCTGCTCCAGGCCGGCGACATCGTCTTCGTGCCGGAGAGCTTCTTCTAGTCGCGCGACGTCCAGCCGATTTCGTGCAGGAAGCGCTGGGCCTGGGCCATGAGGTGGGGCGCCAGGTTCGCGCCGCTCGCCAGCACGTCGCCCTTGCGCACGTCGAAGGGCTTCCCGTCGATGTGCACGATGACGCCGCCGGCCTCCGCCACCAGCAGGCCGCCCGCGGCGATGTCCCAGGGCTTGAGGCCGAACTCGAAGTAGCCATCGAAGCGGCCGGCCGCGACGTACGCCAGGTCCAGCGCGGCGCTGCCGGTGCGGCGCATGCCCTGCGCCAGGAGGATGAGCTGGGTGAAGAGGCCCACGGGCAGGTCCGGCCGCTCGCGCACGTCGTAGGGGAAGCCCGTGCACAGGAGCGCCCGCTCCAGCGTGTCCGTGGGGCTGGCCTTCAGGGGCACGCCGTTGAGCGTGGCGCCCTCCCCCTTCGCGGCGGAGAAGAGCTCGTCGCGCATGGGATCATAGACGGCGCCCGCCACGGTGCCTCCGGGCCCCTCCACCGCCACGCTGACGCAGAAGTGCGGCACCTGGTGCGAGTAGTTGGTGGTGCCATCCAGCGGATCCACGATCCACCGGAAGGTGTCACTGCCCTGCGACGCGCCGCTCTCCTCGGCGAGGATGGCGTGGCGCGGGTGGCGCGCCCGGATGAAGTCCAGGAGCGCCTCCTCGGAGGCGCGGTCCGCGTCCGTCACCAGGTCGATGCCGCCCTTGAACTCGATGGTGCGGTGCTGGGGGAAGCGCTCCCGGAGGAGGCGGCCCGCCATGCGCGCGCCCTCCTCCGCGGTGCGGCGCAGCGCGGCGGGCTTTTCCGGGTCCAGGGCCATGGTCGCGTGTCCTTCGGTGCGCTTCAGGAGGCGGGCTCGGCGAGCAGCTTCTCGATTTCCGTCTGGAACTGCTGGAGGAACTCCTCGGCGAAGCCCTCGTGCACGTGCCGGATGACGCCCTTGCGGTCAATCAGGAAGGTGGTGGGCATCAGCCGCACCTTCAGCAAGCTCTCGGCCACCAGCGCGTTGGAGTCCAGGAGGACGGGCAGCTCCACCTTCGCCTCCTCCAGGAAGGGCGGAATGGCGCGCACGTCCTCGTCCACGTTGAGCGCGTAGACCTTCAGCCCGCGCGCGCCGTACTCCTTCTGGAGCTGCGCGTACATGGGCAGCGCGTCCCGGCAGGGCTCGCACCACGTGGCCCACACGTCCAGCAGGACGACCTGTCCCCGGTCGCTCTTCAGGTCATACGTCGAGTTGTCCGGGTAGCGCTTCACCTGGAAGACGAGCGGCTGTCCCGGAGCCTGGTTCGACGACTTGAGGGCGGAGGCGCTGGAGCGCGGAGCGTCGCTGGTGCGGTCCGTGAGCGGCGGCAGCGACGAGGAGGACGGCATGGCGCAGCCCAGGGTGAACGCCAGGGCGCCCAGCGAGAGGAGGAACGGACGGCGCATGGCTTCAGGCCCCCTTCCCCGCCCGGGTCTTCAGGGCGGTGAGCAGCTTGTCGATGAAGCCCCCGAAGGAGCCGTTGCTCATGACGAGCAGCACGTCGCCGGCCTTCGCCTCGGAAGCGACGCGGTCCACCAGCGCCTGCACGTCGGTGGCGCCGTCCGCGGCGATGCCCTGGCCCTTCAGCGCTTCGATGAGCCTGGGGACGTTGAGCTCCTCGCCCTCGGGCACCTTGTCGTGGCGCTCGGGCACCTTGAGGCTGGCGCGCGTGGCGCCGGGGAAGGCGTGCGCGTAGTCCTCCTGGTGGATGTTGCGGCGGCTGGTGTTGGAGCGCGGCTCGAAGATGGCCCACAGGCGCCGGTCCGGGTAGCGGTGGCGGATGGCGGCGATGGTCTCCCGCACGGCGGTGGGGTGGTGCGCGAAGTCGTCCACCACGAGGATGCCATCCACCTCGCCGCGCACCTCCTGGCGGCGCTTCACGCCCTGGAAGGTGGACAGGCCCTGCTGGATTTCAGCGAACGTGAGGCCCAGGCCGCGCGCGGCGGCGATGACCGCGAGCGCGTTCTCCACGTTGTGCGCGCCGGACAGGGGCAGCGTCACGGCGCCCAGGTCCTGGCCCTTCTCGATGACGTTGAAGCGCGCGCCCTTCGGGCCGAAGGCGAGGTGCTTCGGCGTGTAGTCCGCGTCCGCGCCCTCCCTGGCCACGTAGGTGACGACGGGCGCGGTGCCCCCACGCGCGATGCGCACGGCGTTGGGGTACGCGGCGCAGACGACGAGCTGGCCGTCCCCGGGCACCAGGCGCACGAACTTGTCGAAGGTGGCCTCGTAGTGGGGCAGGTCGCGGAAGATGTCCGCGTGGTCGAACTCCACGCTGGTGACGATGGCGGTGCGCGGGCGGTAGTGGAGGAACTTGGAGCCCTTGTCCCAGTAGGCGGTGTCGTACTCGTCGCCTTCGACGACGAAGTGCGGGCCCTTCCCCACGCGGTAGTTGCCCGCGTAGTTCTGGGTGACGCCGCCCACGAGGAAGCTGGGGTCCCTGCCCGCGGCCACCAGCACGTGGGCCATGAGCGAGGACGTCGTCGTCTTGCCGTGCGTGCCGGCGACGACGACGGAGTGCGAGCGGTCCAGGAAGAGCGTGCCCAGGGCGGCGGGGAAGCTCATCTGCGGGAGGCCGCGCTCGCGCACGGCGGTGGCCTCCGGGTTCACGCGGCGGATGACGTTGCCGATGATGACCAGGTCCGGCTTGGCCGAGTCCAGGTTGGCGGGCGCGTAGGGCGTGCTGACGGGGATGCCCCACGTCCGGAGCATGTCGCTCATGGGCGGGTAGACGTTCTCGTCGCTGCCGGTGACGTCGTAGCCGGCGGCCTTGAGCATGCCGGCGAAGGAGCCCATGCCGGTGCCGGCCACACCCACCAGGTGGATGCGGCGCACGGACTTCGGGTCGAGGGTGTCGAGGACGTTGCCGTTGTCGTCAGCCATGCTGCGGTTTCCTCAGGGGAGGACGTGGAGGTCGAGCGCCTCCACGACGAGCTCGTGGAAGGCGGGGCGGAAGTCGCGGATGCGCAGGTCCTGACGGCCCTGGACCACGCGGTTGGTGATGAGCGCGACGACGAGCGACCGCCTCAGGTCCACCCAGAGGCTGGTGCCGGTGAAGCCCAGGTGGCCCACCGCGCCCGGAGGCGTGTCGCCAATGAAGCGGCCCGCGCTGGAATGGCCCTTCGACGGAGAGTCGAAGCCCATGGAGCGGGTGCTGCCCTCCACCAACGGGTCGGTGGCGAGCGCGCGATGCCACAGGGGGCCAGGGGCAATCGCGGAGTGCCGGCCCGCGGCGCCCTCCAGCACGGCCTGTCCGAAGCGGGCCACGTCCACGGCGGTGCCGAAGAGGCCCGCGTGTCCCGCGACGCCGTCCAGCACCCAGGCGTTGTCGTCGTCCACTTCGCCCGGGCGGGACGGCTGGGACGGCACGTCCTTCCACAGCGACTCCTGGCCGGGAGCGGGCTCGCGAGGGCGCATGGCGCCGGTGGGCGCGGTGGTGCCGTCCGCGGGGAAGTCGGTGAGGCGGTGGAAGCGGGCCCTCAGGTCCAGCGGCTCCGCGACGTGGCGGTGGAAGAGCACGTCCAGCGGGGCGCCGCCGGCGCGGGCGAGGATGTCGCCCAGGAGGATGAAGCCCACGTCGCTGTACGCGGACTTCGTGCGGATGGGCGCCTCCAGCGGCGTGGCGGCGGCGGCGTGGAGGACCTCCGCGTGGACCTGGGCGCGGAGGGACGCGGGGCAGGCCGCGTCGAGCAGCTCCGGGTGGGCCTTGAGGGCGTCCGCGAAGAACGGGACGAAGGGGGGCAGGCCGGAGCGGTGGTAGAGCAGATCCGCGACGGTGACGCCCGCATCGCCCGCGGGCGAGCCGGGGAAGTAGCGGGACACGAGCGTGTCCGGGCCCACCTTGCCCTCGGTCCACAGGCGCAGGAAGAGCGCGGTGGTGGAGAGGACCTTGGTGAGGGACGCGAGGTCGAAGCGCGTGTCGCCCTTCGCGTTGCCAGCGACGCCGCCGAAGACCTGCACGCCCTTGTGGAGCACCACGGCCTGGGCGGCGGGGAAGATGCCCAGCTCCACGCCGTCATCGAGCACGGCCTGGAGGTTGGCGATGGGGTGTTGGCTCATCCGGGGCTCACCGCGCCTTCGAGGAAGGTGAGGCGCGCGGCATCCGCGTCCAGGCGCACGTGGGTGCCCAGGGCGACGGGGTAGTTGATGGGGCCATGGCCGATGGGGAAGCCCGCGGCGCAGGGCAGCTTCGCGTCGCGAGCCAGCTCCCGGAGCACGTCCGCGCTGGAGTAGTTCGCGTCCTTCTCCTCGCACGCGGTGAAGTCCCCCAGGACGATGCCGCGCACGCGGGAGAAGACACCGGCGAGCCGCAGGTGGGTCCACATGCGGTCGATGCGGTAGGGGCGCTCGGTGACGTCCTCCAGGAGGAGCACGGCGCCATCGAGCGGCGGCAGGTACGGCGTGCCCAGGAGCCGGGAGAACACGGACAGGTTGCCGCCCACGAGCGTGCCCTCGGCGGTGCCGGGGACATAGGTGGCGTTGCCGGTGAGGGGCGGCGGGGCCTCCGGGGATTCGAGCAGGCGGAAGAGGGAGTCGTGGACCTGGGACGACTGGCGGCCCAGCTGCGTGAGCACGGGCGCGTGGAAGGACACGCGGTGCAGGGCCTGGAGCGCGCAGTGGATGGACGTCAGGTCGGAGAAGCCGGTGAAGGAGACGGGCCCGGCCTTGTCGAGCGGCAGCTCCGGCAACAGGCGCGCGCTGCCATAGCCGCCCCGGGCGCAGAAGATGGCGCGGGTGGAGCGGTCGAGGAACGCCTGGGACAGCTCTGCCTGGCGGCGGGCGTCATCTCCGGCGAGGTAGCGATGCGAGGCGCCGATGTCGGGTCGGACGACGGGGGCGTATCGCTCGGAGAGGATGCGCAGGCCGGCCTCGAAGGGAGCCTGTTCGAAGGGGCCCGCGGGGGCAACGACCTGCACCGTGTCGCGGGGACGGAGCGGAAGGGGCTTGAGCCAACGCACGAGCGCTTCATAGCACCCGACACAGGGGCGACACGGTGTTTCAGGGAGCCTGGGGTCCGAAGCGTTGAGTACCGCAGGACGGGGGAACGAGGCTCCGTGGAGCGCTCGTCCGCCCGCTGGCCACCCTACCCTTCCGCGCTGCGTTCGAGCACCGCCGCGAAGAACCCATCCGTGCCGTGCCGGTGGGGCGTGACGAAGAGGAACCCGTCCTGGAGGCACGCGTCCGGAAGCCATCCGGAGCCCGGCCGCACCGCGCGGAAGCCAGGGCGGGAGCGAAGGAAGTCCGCGACCACGTCCTGGTTCTCCGAGCGGTTGACGGTGCAGGTCGCGTAGACGACCCGGCCGCCGGGGCGCACCACGTCCCCGGCGCGGGCCAGGATGTCGCGCTGGACGGAGGTGTACCGGGAGAGCGAGTCCGGGGTGAGCCGGAAGCGGAGGTCCGGGCCGCGGCGAAGCGAACCCAGCTCCGAACAGGGCACGTCCGCGAGGACTCGGTCGGCGTTGAGGCCCGGCGACGGAGGTGTCCGGATCACCTGGACGCGGGTGAGCCCGGCGCGGGAGGCGCGTTGCAGGAGCCGGTCCAGCCGCTCCGCATCCGGGTCGTAGGCGAGCAGCCGGCCGGAGTCCTTCATGGCCGCGCCCAACTGGAGCGTCTTGCCCCCTGCCCCGGCGCAAAGGTCCAGCACGGTCTCGCCGGGCTGGGCGTCCACGAGGAGCCCCAGGAGCTGGCTGCCCTCGTCCTGGACCTCGAACAGGCCCTCACGGAGGGAGGCCAGGCCATAGAGGTTGGGGCGGGGCCCGTCGACATGAAGGGCCAGCGGGCTCCAGGAGCCGGGGCGGGTCGCGACGCCCTCGGAGGCAAGGCGAGCGGCCAGGTGCTCCCGGGAGGTGCGGGCCGGATTCACCCGGAGCGTGATGGGCCCCGGGACGTTGAGGTGGGCGCAGAAATCCTCCGCCTCCGCTCCCAGCTCACGGGAGAAGTGGTCCGCGAGCCAGTCCGGCAGCGAGGCCCGGAGCGCCAGCGACGGAGGCTCGCCAGTGCGCAGAGGCACCGGCGCCGGGAGCCCGGCCCAGGCTGCGGCGTCGGCGGCGGGGACACCCACGAGCCCATGCAGGAGCGCGAAGAGGAGCTGGGAGGGAGGCGCATCCGGCGAGTCCAGGAGGAACCCCAGGCGGCGGCGCCAGAGGCCCACGTTGAAGACAGCCTCCTTCAGCGCCTGCCGTCCCTCACGGGAGAGGTCGCGGTGGGCGCGCAGGGTCCGGTCGAGGACGCGCTCGGCGGGGTCGCCCGAGAGGACGCGGTCAAGCGCCCCGGACACGACAGGGCTCAGTCCCTGGAGCGCGGGCCAGGGCTGCGAGATAAGGCGAAAGATCGGATCGAACAGGACAGTTGACAGGGCAGGCTCGGTTCTCTAGAAGTCGCATCCGTCGCGGCAACGCACCGCCGTGACGGGACATATTCCCCGATAGCTCAGCTGGTAGAGCGGGTGACTGTTAATCACCATGTCCGTGGTTCGAGTCCACGTCGGGGAGCCATTCAAGCGGGGTCGCGGAAACGCGACCCCGCATCTTTTAACAGCGGCCCCTGAGAGCAATCTCCGGGGCCGTTGTCTTTTCTCCCCTGATTCCCCGAGGGTTTGCGCGACGGCGAGCATCGCGCGCGCCGGGACGGCGTTCGCGCTGAGAGCGCCGCGAGCGTGAAGACGAGCGCGTCGAGCGCACGCGGGACGGCGTTCGCGCTCTCTTCTCGGGCCCACGGGGAGAGAGAAGCCGAGACGCGGTTAACAGCCGACCCTCGGTTTCCGGGACAGTGACCGGGCGATCAACTGTCCACGCGGGGGTGGGACTGTTGATCATCGGGGCGCGGTCAGGCGCGAGCTGCGCGTCAGCGGCGTTCAAGCAGTGCCTCCAGCGCCGCCGACGTTCTCGAGTCGACCGCGACAGGTTCCTGCTCGAGCCACAGGCCGCGGCTCGCGAGGTCCCGCACGAGAGCCGGCGATTCGCCGAGATCGAGGTCCTCGGGCCACACACCCGGCAGCCCCTTCGCCTCAACAAGCTCGTTCCAGAACTCCGGCACGAACCACCGCAGGTCAGAACGGAGCGCACGGAGATGCCGAAGGATGCGGACGCCGTTGGGGTCGAGGTCGCCGAAGTGGACGACTGGCACATGGACGAGGCGCTCGAGAAGTCGAGCGACCGTCGCCGTGTCCCATCCAGGCACGTGCACCAGCAGCCAGCCATCGACGGCGCGTAGATCGCAGAACGCGCCGAGGTTCTCGACGAGCAGCGCTGCGCGGATCGTTCCTTCGAGAGCGAGGCCTGCGCTGAGGGCACGTTCCGGGATCGACACCTCGCCGAGGACAGCCGCAACTGCCGCGAGGTCGACTCGCCCCTGTGGCGTGAGCGCGATGAGACCCTGCGGTGGTCGGAGCCGTACCGAACCATCGTGCGTGGCCTCCGCGTCGCCGAGCGCGGCCAGGCGGCGACCCGTGAGTGCCGCCTTCGAGTGCGGCGCGACGAGTGCGGCCGCCGTTCGCCGGTTGAGCTGGTCTGGAAGCTGCGGCAGCCCCTCGGCGCGCTGCGCGTCTTCGAGCTCGCTCCAGCCGTCGGGTGTGGGCGCGAGCCCGCGCGCCGTCAGCGCTGCGAGCACCTCGCCCCATTCCGGCCAGACGCGCCCGAGGAGCGCGACGAGCTCGTGTCTTCGTTCCTCGACAAGGCCGACCTCGTCACGTCGCCCCGTGCGGCGGGTCCAAGGTAGTTCGTCGAGGGCATCCCAGGCGGATGATTGCGCGCGTCGTCGCTTGAGCGAGCCGCGAACGAGCAGCTCCAAGAGAGCGAGACGGGCTGCGTCGGATCTCCAGTTCACGCCTCGGCCCTCGTTCGCCGGCCGCTGACGAGCACCTCCTCACGCCCGTCGGCGGTCATCTTGCGGACGAGCCGATAGGTGGTGTTGCCCTCTGCGCGAGCGACCTCTGGCGCGGCGATGAGGAGCTGCAGATCGAGCGCCTGGCACAGGTCAAAGAGCACGCCGAGGTTGTCGTGCGAAAGGCGGTTGGCCTCGTCGAGGAACAGGAAACGGAGTGAGCCGTGCGACTTCTTGCCCCGAAGGAGCATGGCATCGCGTTCCCACTCCGTGAGGACGACCATCATGAGCGCAGCGCCGACGCCGATCGCCTCGCCCGTCGAGAGTCGGCCGGGGTTCGCGATCTCCCAATCGGCGCCCGCCTTCCGACGTACCTCGACCTGCAGGTGAACATACTCGCGATAGTCGAGCAGCTTCTGACCGCCGGTGCGTCCTCCACCGAAGCGCTGGAAGATCTGATCGAGCGCGTCCTCGATCGGCATGTCGGCCTGGAAGAGGAGCGTCTGAGCGGCGCCGTCGCGAAGCGCTCGGAGCACCTGCTCCATCTTCTCGACCGCGTTCTGACGGACCCGAATTCCCTGGATGCTGCCGAAGCTGACGCCCTCGAGGTTCTTGTTGAGGCGGTTGACCTGCGTGCGCGCCTTACGAATCTGCACGTCGATGCCGCGCGCGACGTCCTCGCTCGCGCCACGGAGGACGGTCTCCTGGCTCTTGAGCCGTTCCTCCAACGCCGAGAGCTGATCGCGCAAACGCAGGAGCGCCTCGCGAGGGTCGTCCACTTCGGCGACCTGCGCCGGCAGACGGCGACGAAGCCAGTCGCGCACCGTGAGCCACAGGTCGAGGACGCCCGCGGCGAACTCGCCCTCCGAGGGGGCGCGAAGCGTCTGCAGTTCCGCCAGGAGCTGCGCGCCACCTTGGGCTCCGCGCAGTCGCTCGACGAGGAGCTCTCGCCAGGTGTTGGCCTTCTGCACGAGGTTCACGTGGCCGCGGACATCGGCGAGGTCTCTCGGTGCTTCGGTGAGGAGGACACCAACGACCCCGAACTTCGCCGCGCGCTCGCGAAGATCGTCCCAGCGCTTCACGGCAGGCTCGGCCTCGCCACGCTCCTTGGCGAGCTTCTCCTCGGCCTCCTCAAGACGGCGGGCAGTCTCGCTGACGCTGCCCTCCTGACGACCTTTCGTGGTCAGCAGCTCCCGGTGCCTGGTGTCGTGACTCCGATGTTCTTCGTCGAGACGCGCGACCTCCTTCTCCGCTACCGCAAGCGCTTCGTCGCTCGGATCAGGAATCCTGAGCCGGTCGAATCGCTCTACCGCCTGCGTGTGCGTGTGCGTCGCGGCAAGCCGCTTCCCGTCGGCATCTTGGAATGCGGTGAGTGCGGCATTGAAGCTCCGTTCCGCGTCCTTCGCTTCGCGCTCGACTGCAGCTCGGTGCTGCTCGGCCTCCTGAAGCTGCTGCTTGATCGCAGGAACGAGAGCCTGCTCCTTGGCCAGCCGCGCGGGCGCGTCCTCCCAGGCCAGGGCCTCAACGTTCGACTGCACGTACTCGAGCGCATCGATGCCCTCCTTCAGTCGCTCGCGCCGATTCGTGAGCTGCTGCAGTCGCTCGCGCAGCCGGACCACGTCCTCGTTCGTAAGCGGCACCTGTCGCAGAACGGTCTGATGACGGTCAACGAGCTCGGCGTTCGCCTTGTGTCGAGCCACTAGCTCCTTGGCCACCCGAGCTGCGTGAAGATCGTGTTCCAGCGACCGGGCGCGTTCAGCGAAATCAGGTGGATCGAGCAGCAGCGCTTCGCCGAGCAGGACGCGTAGACCGTTCACGCGAGGTCGCACCGTTCGCGCTGCCTCCGCGTGCCCCACACTGGCGGCACGATGAATCCCGAGCTGGGCCTCGGCCTCGACGATCGAGCGCTTCACCTCGGCCAGCGCAGGAGCCGGATCGCCAGCGAGCCACACCGCATGGCCCGCCAACAGCGCCTCGCCGTCGGCAACAAGGCGTTCGAGATGTCGGCGTCCGACCCTCACTTCTTCGAGCTCGCGAGCCTTCCGATCCGCTTCACGATTGAACTCGGCGGCACGGGCCTCACGAGCTCGGCGCCCGAGCCGTGGATGCGAGGGGATGCGCGAGACGCGGAGGGCGATCCCGTCCTCCACGGCGACGTCTCGGTCGCCAACGTCGATCGGGCTGGTTGCCGAGGCGAGTTGCTCAAGGTCCGCGTCACGCGAGACGAGCAGTACGTTCGCAAGCGCGTCGGACCTCACGTCGAGGGTGCGGGCTGTCGCCTTCGGATCGTCGACTACGAGCGCCTGGGCAAGAGGGCCCAAACGCGCCTCCAGACGTCCCGCTTCGTCCAGCCCGACATCCTCGAAGCTCCCCGCCACCAACTCCGCGCCGAGCTGATCCTTCAGCTTCAGCAGCTCGGGCGCGAAAGGACCACCTTGAGCCAGGAGGTCGCGAGCCTGCCGTAGCAGCGCCTCGTGCTCCTCGCGCGCGACGTCCTCGGCCTTTCGCGTTTCCACGAGTCGTTCGCCGAGTGTGGCGCGGGCGGTATCCAGCGTGGCCCGGCTGTCCACCGGGGTGCCAAGGTGTTCGGCGAGACGGGCCGCGCGCTCCGCGAGAGCGCGGAACACGGGCTCGCGTTCGACGAGGGAACGACGGCGCGACTCCAGGTCCTTCAGGTCTCGTTCGAGCTGCTGGGCGGAAGCCTTGACGGCGCGCTCTCGATCTTCGTGGTCCTTCAGCTCGGTTTCGGCTTCGCCAAGAAGTCGCTCGACGAGCTGGCCAGCGGGTTCGTTTCCGACGACGACCTCAAGCGCCTTCGCGCGTTCGCGCACGCCCGACTGTCGCGTGGCCTGCCTGCGTGCCTCCGCGAGATCGTGCTCGAGCGAAGGAAGCCGGCCGGCGAGCTCCGAGCGAGCTCGGTGTTCCTGGAGGGCTGAGAGGGCAGCCTCGTATGCCGCGTCCAGCGCGACATCGCCGTCGACGAGGGCTCGCAGTGCGGCCATCACCTTGGAGTGTTGCGCTCGATGAGCTTCCGCGTCGTCGAGGCGCGTCCTTGCATCACGGCGCTCGTCGTCGACCACGGCCAGCTCGTCACGAGCGCTGGAGACGCGCTCCTCTAACGTGTGCACAGGGATGAGCACACCACCAAGGCTCTCCTCGGCCTCGCGCAAGCGGCGGGTCGATTGACGATAGGCGTCGGCGCGGCGGTGCAGCTCCTCGAGCCCCTGCTGGAGGTCTGCGAGACCTCCAGCGGTGCGCGTGTAATCATCCTCCGCGCGCCGAAGCGCATCCCGCTTGGCGCCGCGCTCTGCTTCGGCCGCGTCGCGCTTCGCGCCAGTCGTCTTCGCGAGCTCTTCTGCCCGCGTGAGCTGGGCGACACACTCAGCGAGATGCTTCGCCGCAGCGAGCGCTTCGCGCAATCTCACGTGCCAAGCACGGGCCGATTCGAGGACTTGGCCGATCTCGCCCCTCCGACGCTCGAGGGCATCGATCGCGTTGAGGGTCTGCGCGAGGGCCTCCTTGGCGTTATCGTGCGCCTCGGCGGCGGCCGCCTGCGCGGCTTCAGCCTCTTCGACGCGACGGGTGAGCTCCTCTGCTCGCTCTCGCGTGGCGATCAGGGCCGCTGCAAACATCGTCTGGCCTGCCTCGAATACCCCACCGATCTCCTGCTCGAGGCGACGCGCCTCCTGGACCTCGGTCCGCGTGCGCCGGCATGCGTCGAGGTTGGCGCGCATGCGCTGGAGCGTGTCGGCGAGCCCGCCCTCTTCCTTGAGGAGGAACGAGCGCAGCTCCGAGGTGAGCGCTCGGGAGATGCCGCCGGTCATGCTGGTGCGGAGCATCTCGTTCAGCTTGTTGCGCTCCTCGTCGGTGCCGAGACGAAGCGGCGTGACCCCCTGATCGAAGAGCGCCGCGAAGTAATCTCGCGCAGACGTGAAGGACTGCAGTCGGCCGCCGAGGCGCACCGCATTCTCACGAAGCTCCTGCAGCTCGGGCACGGCCTCGTTCTCGCCCTGCTTCACGAGCAGCAAGTCCTGGAGTCGAACGTCGGCTTCCAGACCGGAGACGATGAACGGTGTCGGCTCGACGGAGGGCTCGCCCTTCCTCTCGAGGTGGACGCCCGCGACGAGTCGACGCTTGCCCGGCAGCGCAAACTCGACGACGGCGTACGAGGGACGTCCCGATTCTCCGAGTCGGCCCCAGATGCCCTTGTCGCCTCCGGTCGCTCCGGTCTCGCCGAGGTTGGTGAACCGCAGCCGCGACATGTCAGGCAACAGCACGACGTAGGCCGCGATCATCACCGTCGTCTTGCCGGCGCCGTTCGCGCCTTCGAGCGCGGTCACATGTCGATCGAGCCCGTATCGGGCGTAAAACACGCCCTTCCAGTTGACCAACGCCAGAGCCTCGGCGGTCGTTCGTGTCATGGCGTCGGCTCCTCATCGAGGCTCGCATCCTCGTCGGACGCCTGTTCGCCGTAGTCGAGGACAACTTCGCCGACGCCTACGAGCCGCTCGAGCGCGACGCTCCGATCGCCGAGACCGCGCACCGGCTCCGCGAAGCGCATCAGCGCGGGGCGAAGACGCAGGCGTGTGTCATCGAGGACGTCGACGAAGCCCAGGTCGGCGAGGCGGCGCAGGGCGTCGCCGACCTTCGTCCGCACGGCCTCCGCTGCAATGCGCTCATCGTACTTGCCCCTGCGAGCCCTTCGCGGGTCGAGGGTACGCACGAGGACGTCGGTGCCGAGCAGAGCCGACAGGCGTTGGAGGAGCGCCTCTCGCCCGACGATGCCGCCGTGCTGGAGCGTCGCCGGATCGAGGTAGAGCAGCGCGAGAGTCTGCCCGACCAGCATCTCGCCGGCCGAAAGCTGGCGTCGCCCGAGCCGGTCACCTGACGGCAACAGGTAGAAGTACCCGTCGCTCTGCTGGATCAGCTCACAGCCGAAACGCCGGTAGAACGCCTCGAGCAGCGCTTGGGCGTCGACGAGGTACTCGTACATCGTGCCGTCGTCGCGTCCGATGTGTCGCCCACGCCGCAGCGCGAGGTCGACCTCCGGGTAGTGCTCGTCATCGAGCGCCTCCTCGAGCGTGTGGAAAGTCGTCGCGCTCAAGGCGTATCCCTCCCGTCGACCGTCCAATCCTCGACCTCGAGCCGCGAAAGCACGGGTGCCCACGGACGCTCGTGCTCGCCATGAACGCGGGCGAGGCGACCGACAGCGTCGGCGACGCGGCCGGCCGCGGCGTAGTGCAGCGACTCTGGCAGTTTGGGCAGCACCCGCGAGGACACCTCCGCGAGCGTCGATGCACCTGCGTCGATGGCCTGCGCGACCAGCGCCTCGATGTCGGCGTGAACGTTCTCGGGCTCGACCCACTCGGGATCGGCTTCGCGCTCCGTGCGCGGCCTCGCGACCGGCGGACGCTCGACGCGTGCCTCGAGCGCACGCAACAGCCGAATCGAGGGCGCGTGCGCGACGAGAAGGAAGAACGGGGAAGTCGGCCAAGCGGCGGTCTGATCTCGCAACCGCTGGCTGAGCGCTCGGTCGGGATCGAGCCGCACGACGTCGCGCAGATACCGGTGGACGTACTGGTAGTACTCCGACCATGCCTGCTGCCGCGCGCTACCCCACGCCGCAATCCGATCGACGTGCTCGATGACGCGCTGGACGGTCTCCTCGGCTTCGCGGTTCTCGGCCGCCGTGGCGAGCCCCTGGATCTCGAGCAGGAGCGCGACGAACAGGTGTGTGTCGCGCAGGAGGATCTCATTCAGCTCATTGAGCGTGCTCGTCGTCGTGTCCAGCAGGAGCTGGCAGCGGTCGACGGCACTGAACCAGTCCGACTGGAGCAGCTTGGCGATCTCGGCCTGCACTTCCTCCTGCTGCGCATCGAGACCGCGCTGCCGGCGCTCGATGCCGGAGACGAGCTCGGAGACCGTGACCCGGAGCGGTCCAGACACCTTGCTTTTCCACGTCTCCGTGTCCGTGGCCTTCTTCGCGGCCGCGAGCACCTCCGCGAGCTGCGCGCTCAACGTGCCCGTCAGCAGGGTCAGGCTCTCACGGGTCAGGGCCTCATCCGTCAGGAAGTACTGGACGACAGCCGCCGCGAGTGTCGTGAGCGCGTAGTCGCCCGCGCGCACAATGCCAGCGCCATCGACGCGCGCGAGCATGCGCTGCTCGCGGAGCCGCTGGATCGCGTGCGTCGCCCGCTTGCGCGGGTTCTCGGCGCCGGGCTCCACCACGTCGCAGACCTGCTCAAACATGTCGATGAGCACGTCCTCCTCGAAAGAGGCCAACGCCGCCTTGTCGGCGCGCAGGTACAGTCCCGCGAGGAAGCAGAGATCGACCGTCTTGAGGTCGAGGTTCACCTGGTCGCGTGCGAGCGACGCGATGACGCGGTTCGGTTCGTTGGAGGGGGGCGCGGCGGTCACGAGTCCCCCTTCGGCAGAGAACGCGCGGCCCACAGTGGCGTCGTCGTCTCGCTCATCGCGCGGACCTCACTCCACCAGCGACTTGAAGACGGCGTCCGACGCGTCCTTGTAGAACTCGATGTTGATCTTGGTCCACAGCTCGTCGGGGAGGTCGTTGAGCTGGCGCCGGGCCGCGACGGGCATGAGGAGCGTCTGCGCCTGCTTGTCGACCGCCAGCTCCGCAATCCTCACCGCGTTGGGGATCATCTCGATGGAGCCGCCGAGGTTCAGCGCACCGACGACGATGGTTCCGCCGCGCGTGTTGCGCCCGAGAAGCGCGCCGCAGAGGGCGACGAGCACCGGGACGCCGAGGCCCGCGCCGGCCTTGTCGGCGTCGAGTGCACGCATCTGGATCGAGAACTCGTGCTCGCGTGGGTTGCGGTCGCCGACGAGCTCCTTGGCGCGCGTGTAGAGGTTCTGCTCGCCGACCTTCACGCTCTCGCGGAACGCGGGTGGCGTCGGCTGGTTGAGCACCTTCACGCCTGCGCCTGGTCCGCTGGCGACCTCGAGGCGGTAGAGGCCCGGGCCAGCGTCAGGGCTGGCGGGGCTCACTGCCCAGACCTGGCCGGGCGGGAGCGGATCGCTCTCGATGGCCTCGTCGCTGTGCAGCTCGGGCGTCGAGACGAACTGCTCCACGCCTTCGGGACCGACGATGTAGCTGAAGTGCGTGTTGCGGAACTCGCTCTTGAAGCAGCGCTTCTGCTGCTCCTTCACGCGCCGCCGCGATTCGAGGGCGACGCGCACGATCCACTCGAGGTCCTCGTCAGGTACGGGCGCTTCGGGATCGGGGAAGAGCAGCTTGGTCAGCCCGCTCACCGTCTTGTTCACCGCCTCGATGTCGCGGCCGGAGAGCGCGCCGCCGAGGTGCACGCGCCCTTGCATCACCGAAACGCGGTTGCCCGAACGCAGCTTGCTCCAACACTCGCTGAGGAAGTCGCTCACCAACCCGAAGTGGTCGGTGAAGTGGTCGTTGGGGTTGAGCTTCGGGAAGTCCCACCCGGGCACGAAGGCGTGCAGGCGGTCCATGAACGCCGTGTCGTTGCGCATCTCCGGCGGCAACGGGCTGAGCAGGTGCGCCACGCGCTGCTGCTGCTCGACGTCCACGTCGAAGTTGCCGACCATGACGATGCCACCTTCGGCGCGGATGTTCTCCTTGCCCCGGCTGAACTGCCCCGAGGCCATGTAGCCCTTCATGATGTTGACGCCGTCCTTCTGGTCGAAGGAGACGCCCGACACCTCGTCGAAGCAGACGACGTCGTACTGGCACACGAGCCCGCGCTGGCCGCTCGCGTTGTTCACGAACATCTTGGCGACCGTCGCCTTGCCGCCCGAGATGAGGTGCGCGTAGGGCGAGATCTGCTGGAAGAGGTGGCTCTTTCCGGTGCCGCGCGGACCGAGCTCGACGAGGTTGTAGTTGCGCTCGACGAACGGGACCATGCGCAGGATGGCGACGCGCTTCGCGCGCTCGGAGAACGAGGCAGCCTCGAGGCCAATCGAACGAATCAGGAAGTCGATCCACTCCTGCGTCGTGAACGAGCGGCGCGCCTTGGCCAGCACATCGAGCACGTCCGACTTCGACATCTGGATCGGGCGCATCGACTCGATGGAGAACGGGCGGCCTCCCTGCTCCTGCGCGGCGACGCCGTCGTAGGCGAGCGTGACCTCGGCGTAGAAGCCGTCGGTCAACATGCGTTCGTTCTCGCGCACGAGCTGGTCGTCGATGAGCACGTCGCGCAGCGCGAGGCTCGGAAGCTCGGCGAGGAAGCGGTCGTTCTTCGCGTCCAGGCGCGCCTTGATGATGTCGATGAGCTTGACGCTGCCGCTGTCCTTCGCGCGCGCCTTGAACAGCTCCTCTTCACCCGTGCGCACCGTGCGGTCGCGGAGCTGCTTCTCGACGATCTGGAGTCCCTCCGCGATCTCCTTCTCGTCGGTGCTGGCGCAGTAGCGGCCGAGGAGGAACTCGACCACGTAGGTCGGCACCGGGTACTGGCGCGCGTACTTGCGAACGAGGTCCTTGCGAACGAGGTAGCCGTCGAAGACCGCAGCCGCCTGCTGATCGAGATGGTCGAGGGTCATGGTCATGATGCTTCTCCGACGGTCGTCGTCTTGCGGTCGAGCACGTTGCCGGCGCCATCGACAACGACGATCGTGGCGGCGTGGCCCTCGTGAGCGTCATCGGCCACTGCGAGGCTCGCTTCGCCGGCTGGGCCAACCTCCTTGGACGACGCGGCGATGCTCGTGTTCGCCTGTTTCCAGTTGGTACGCAGGTCGACGCGCACGGTGGGATCGTTCGTCGTGACCGACACGCGGCAGCGCATGCCGCGCCAAGTGATGGCGGTGATCAACGCGGAGGTGCCGCCGCCGCCACGCTCGACGATGAGCTCGGGGACGATGCACTCCTGCGGGCTGATGCCGCCGTGCGAGTACTCGGTGTTCGGGGCAAAACTCCCGACTCCCGGCGGCGACGCGATGCGGACGTGCGTGTTCCAGTGCCACGCGTGGACGGGCACGGACGGCTTCGCGTCGCCCTTCACCGTGGCCGCGCGCGACCACTTCGTCGTCGTGAGATGCGAGGGAACCGCGACGTGCGGGAGGCCACCGGGCATGAGCAGCCAGCCGTGGTCCGTCACAATGCGGAGCCGCGTCCAGCCGGCGTCGATGAGACCGGTCACCTGGTCGAGGAGCATCTCGAGCTCGTTGTCGATCTGCCCGGCGAGGCGCGCACCGAGCTTGTGCCCGAGCTCGTCGAGCTTCCCCGTCTCCAGCCATCCGCCCGTCGTCCCTTGCTTCGGCGGGCGGATGTCCTCGCCAAGCAGATCAATTCCTCGTCCCGCCATGTCGTCGCGCAGCCGCTGCGCGGTCGCGGCTTGGGGGCTGTTCTTGAAACGAGGGTTGAAGTCGACGATGTCCTCGCCGCCTTCGAGCTTGTCGTGAGAGAGCGTCGCAAACGGCTTCGCCGTGGAGGTGACCGTGGGCAGCGGTGCGAGGCGGTGATTCAGTCGCACGCGATAGCCCTTCGCTTCGAGCCGCTCGGCCAGCATGCCGGCGACGTCGTAGCGGAGGCCGTCGGCGAACATGAGGCACGCGTCCTTCTCGTGCTGGCTCCCCGTGACCTTTGCGCGCACGGCGTTTTCCGCGCCGTCGATGAGGCCCTGGAAGTGGCGCGCGGAGGCATCGAGCCACGGGAGGTAGAGCGCGCGCACGACGTTCTGGATGAGCGCCATATCAGCGGGCTGCTTCACCGAGGCGAGGGCTTCGAGCGCAGCGCGGTCGCAACGCCAGCCGTCGTTCACGTAGGCGGTGACCGCGGCGTCGATGGTGGCGCCGCCCAGCGTGTTGGCCGCCGCCGCGGCGAGCTTCGCCAGAGGCGCGAGGGCACAGGCCAGCGGGCTCTCACCGAGCTCGGCCCAGACCCACTCGCGCCGCTTGCCGTGCGCGGCTTCGAGTGCGGCCACCTCCGCGAGCGCAGTGGCGTGGGGCTTGTTCGCGAGCGCCTCGAGGCCCGCACGTAGCGCCTGTTCGGACTTGGAGTTGCCGCCCGCATCGCGCTCGCTCCCGCGATAGAGGAGCGGCGTGGCGGTGTCGCGCAGGAGCTTGGCGACGTCGGGATAGAGCTTCGGAGCCTCCTTGAAGCGCTGCCAGACGTTCGCCCACTTGCCGCTACCCTCCACCAGCGCGTTCGCCGCGTCGGCGGGTGACTTCTTGTCCGGGTCGAACTTGAAGTCCGAGTTGCACACGCCGCAGAACGCCTTCCAGCGGGCTTCGCCCTCGGTCTTGCGAAGCCCATCGCCGATGCCCATCCAGCGCAGGAGGTCGCGGGTGGGATCGCTGACGGCGAGGCGATCGAAGTCGTCGGCTTCGAGGCGATGGCCGCGAAGTCCGTCGAGCGGCATCTCGGCGAGGAGCGGCAGGCTGCGTTGCGCGGCCTCGCGGGTCTTGGCGTCCTGGGCCACGTCGAGCTGGAGCCCGTCCTCGGAGACGAGGAAGGCCTCGACGGTCCAGTCCCGCCCGTTCTTCTGGTGCCAGACGCGGCCTCGGTACTGGAGCTCGACGACTGGCTGCAGCTCACGCGGGCACTCGTCGCCTGCGCGCAACGACTGACGTGCCACGCCGGGCAGGTAGAGGATCGGCACGACGCCGGGCTCGAGCGCGACGTCTTCCAGAACGCGGTCGACCACGCAGCGCAGCCAGATGGCCGGTCCCGTGCGCTTGGCGGCGTCGTAGGTGCCGAGCACGAACAGGTGCGGCAGTGCGGTCTGCAGGCGCGCGACGAGGGCCGCCCACTGCTTATCGGCGTCGGCCCAGAGCAGCGCAGCCGGCGCGGCCTCGCCCTCGCCGCTGCGCAGCGCGTGAAGAAAGGACTTCTCGAGCTGGTCGAGGAGCCCCTTCGCGTGCGGCGGGGGGCTGGTGCTGCGACGGCGAGAGGTCGAGGAGGTCACGACTTGCCTCCCTTGGCGCGCGCACGCGCGGCGAGCTTCGCGGCGCGCGTGTAGTGGAGGTCGTTCCAGCGAACGCCGTCGAACTCCTTGCTTCCGAAGAAGTCCGAAGATTGCCCGTCCCATGACCACAGCCACGGGAAACTTTCCTTGTCCCTTTGAGATTCATTCCCCTTGTCACGTCCCCAGCGCACAGCGAGAGCGACTCGTAGAATGCATGCGTCCTTCGCTCGCGCCCCCAGTGGCCTCGCCGTCACAAACGGGCGCAGGTTCACGCGCACGCCATCGTCCATGTCCGGTTCCCAGCCCACGGGCTGCTGGTGCAGCGGCTTCCAGCGGACGAAGAGGTCGTAGGGTGGTTCGCCTTCGAGGATCTTCTCCAGCTCGCGCTTCAGGTGCTCGGCGGCGGCGACGCGCCCGTCGGCGCCCTCGACGCCCTCGACGCCCGCCTTCTGATCCGCGCGCTGCCGATCTAGCCAGTCGCCGAGGTAGGTGTGCGTGAGCTTGTCGAGGATGCGGCGCCCTTCTCCGTTCGGGGCCGCGAGCTGGTGGTAGTTCACGAGCGCGGAGAAGCCGTCTTTGCGACCGTCCCAGATCTGCCAGACGAAGGGCCGCTGTTGAAAGAGCGTGCAGTGCTGCTCGAAGAAGCCGTCGCGAAGCCAGTCCTCAATCGATCTGCCCGTGAAGTTCGCTTCGGCGAGTAGCTCGTTCAGCTTCTGCGCGGACCACTCTGCTCCGAAGGCATCGGAGAGGAGCGCTCGCACCCGCTCCGCAGCAGCCGCCTCCCCACGTAGCGACGGCAGGCAAACGATGCCGTCCTCGTCGGCGTGGCGAGAAATAGCGTCCTGGTGAATCGGGTCTGCATCGGGGAACGCAGCGCCTCGCATGCGAGGCCACTCGTACCCGACGAGGCGCGCGACAGCGACTTGCAGTGTTGAACGAGAGCCTCGCGGATGTCCGTCATGAAGCCACTGTGTCGGGTCGTCAGTTGATGGCTTGGGAAGCCCAAGAGGAAACCTCGCGGCGGCTTCCTGCTTCCAGCGCTCCAGTTCGAACGGCACCTTAACGAGCGTGCCGTTCGCCACGATGACCTTTCGGTCCAGAAGGCGAACCTTCGCAGCGAACTCGTCGCTCGTCACGTAGCACCACATCGCGGGAATCAGCTTCTCGTCTTGAGGAACAAGGGCTGCTACCGACTTGTCGTGCTTCTCTCCGGTGTACAGCGTGCAGCGAAGCTCACTCGAAAGACTCACGACGATGCCGCGACGTCCCCATGCCTGCTGGCCACTCTGATCTTGGTTATGAATCTGATCGCGATCGGCCTGAGTCATGCCGCGCACGCGGTTGATGCTTGCGTCCCAAGCCACGACGTGTTCACGCCCAGTCCAGGGCCTGGTCTCCTCGACACTGCCCTGTTGATACGCCCACCGTGCGTCGGGCCCCGGCAGCTCCCAAAACTGCCGTCCGTAGCGAGAGTAGTCGCCGGTACCCAGCCCGAGGAACGAGGCTGCACAGCGTCCGAGAAGCGGCAGGGAGTCGTGACGTTCTAGGGTCAGCCGTGCATCTGGATTTGCAAGCTGGTCCTTTTGCGCGACCAGAAACACGGGATCGGCCTGAATGGCCGAGGCCTTGTCCTTCGGCTCGCGCCGCTCTGCGGCGTCGAACGCCATGAGAGTATCCTCAGTCACCGGTGCTCGAAGCTCGACACCTGCGAGCACAACATTGACGACTTCGCCGCCAATCGTCTCAAACGCTCGAGGACCTAGCGCGGCGAGGAACGCCACTCGCGACTCGCGAAGCAGGTTCTCTCGAAAGCGCTTGTAGCTCTTGAGGAACATCCAGTTCCGCGGTGCGACGATCGCTGCCGCACCGCCGTCTTCGGTGAACTTAGCGATCCGCTCAATGAAGCACGTCGCCAGATCAGCCTTGGCTGCCGAATGAAAGCGCTCGCAGTATTCGGCGAGCTGCGGCACCTGATCTCCACGGCCAAGGTACGGCACGTTCGTGGCTACCAACGTGTAGTGCTCTGCGAGGAGCGATGCCGCCTTGGCGATCCCCTGCGCGACGACCGCCAGCTCTGCGTCGTCCGACTCCTCAGACGCAAGCGCCGACGAGAGTAGCCCACGGATCTTGTCAAAGTTCGCGACGAACAATTCACCGCCGACGCGACTCGGGTCGATGAGCGAACCGAGCGTCGGCGCCTGGCGGAACAGCTCGTAGAGCTGCTTCATCGCGTTCTCGGCCGAAGCGTCGCCTGCCGCCAAAGCCGTCCACGCGGAGACCGGAGCATTGATGCCGAGCCCCGCACACGCGAGGTTCAGCGCGGGCAGCGGCCGGTAACCCGCGAGCTTCCACGCCGTGAGCCCGACGTTGAACGCGGCGATCTGCGTGCAGCGCGGGTCGAGCTCGAGGCCGAAGAGGTTGTCGCGCAGCACGGCGTCGACAGCCTCTGCGACCGAGAGCTTCTCCTCCTCGCGTCGGAGCGCCACCAGCATTGGCAATGCGAACGCGAGGAAGTGCCCGCTGCCCATGCACGGGTCGAGCACGGTGAGGTCCTTCGCGGCCGTCGGCCAGCCTGGGAACGTGCCGGCAGCGGGCCGCCAGACGTCGCCCTCGCGCACGAAGCGGAGGAAGTTCCACTCGATGCCCTGCACCGCACACGCGGCGCGAAGCTCGTCTTCCGACGTGGCCGAGCGCGCGAGCTCGGGCTTCGCCGTCAGCACCTTGCCCGCCCACCACGCGCCTAGCGTGTTGTGCAGCAGGAAGAGGACCATGTAGTCCTCGGTGAAGAGCTGCGTCACCGCCGGCAGCTCTTCGGAGCCAATCTTGTTCGCAGACGCGTTGACGGTGTCTTTCTGCTCGGCCTGCCAGAACTGGTAGACCCAGCCGAGGCTGTCGTCGGCGATGAAGACCTCGCGCGGCAAGCCTTCGAGGATGGCCTCCAGTTCCTGCCGCTTCTCGGGCGGCAGCGCCACCTCGAGCACCGGGTCGCCCGCGCGGAAGATCTGCGGGAGCATGCGCTGCGCGAAGTCGCTCGCGAGCACCAGCCAGTCCTTGCTCTGCTCGCGCGCCAGCTCCCGGCACTCGTCGAGCGAGAGCGCCATGCCCGACTCGGGCTCGACGAGCAGATCGTTCTCGGCGAGGAAGCGCGCGAACAAGAGGCGATGCCAGTGCTCGTACGCGCACTCGCCGGCGAGCCGGTCGATGCTCTGCGTGCCCTTCTTCTCGTCGAGCTTGTCGCCGAGCTGGCGACCGTGCGCGCGCAGCCGATTGCGCAGCTTGCGCTGGTCGGGCGAGAGCGCCGACCACGGCTCGTGGTGGCCCACGGCGAGCTGCTCAACGGCCTGTCGCGCGCCGGCCTCCGCCACGCGGCGGGCCTTCTTCACGGCGTTCTCGAGCTCTCTTCGGAGGTTGCGGTCGAGCGATGCCATCTGGATTCCTCAGCTCACGAGCACGGGGCCATCCTTGATGGCGACGACGAGGGACTTCTTCTGCCGCTCGAGCCAGGCGTCGACGTCGGCCTCGGTGGTCAGGGTCGAGCGCTCGATGGAGATGGCGCGCACCTTCGGCTCGAGCAGCTTGGCGGCCTGCTCCAGCGCCTTCTGCACGCGGCCCGGAACGGCATCGGCCTCGGCACGACGCGACGACAGCGACTTCGTGTCGAGCGCCGACGCCAGCGCTTCATCACTCGGCACCGACAACTGCCCGGCGGGCGTGAGGCCAACGCTCGCGAAGATCGCCAGGCGCTCGGAGTCCGAGAGACTCTGCCAGACCGAGCTCGCCTTCAGCGCGGTCAGTCCCTTGCCGAGCTCGGTCTCGTATGCGGCGTGGGTCTCGAGCAGCGCCTTGCGAAGCGCGTCGGCGAGGCCGGAGCGAAGCGGCGCCACGGGATCAGTCGGCGCGAGCAAAAGCCGCTGCGCGCATACTGCCTCGACCTGCTTCAAGAGGTCCTCGGCTGCTGCGAGGCCCTGCGCGTGCTTCACGAGCCGTCCGACGAGCGCCCACGTGGGCACGCGCGCGTCAACGAGCTTCTTGGTGGCGGTCCAGTCGGCGATGCGCTTCTCGAAGGCCTGCGCGTTGTCGCGGATGCCCGCGAGCTGGTCGTTGCCTACGCGCGCGCGGATATCCTCGATGTCGGTGACCGATGCGGGTGCGGGCAGCGGTGCATCACCGCCGGTCGCACGGCCGAGGGCGGCGAGCTGCTCGAGGAAGACAGGAGCCTTCGCCAGCTCCTCCCCCGCCTTGCAGCCCACGCCGAGCGCCTGGAACACCTTACGGATGGCGAGCTTCTCGGTGACCGAGAGCGTGATCTTCTCGACGCGGAACTCGGCCTTCGAGATCTTGTTCTGGTCGAGCTGCCCCGGCGCGAGCACCGCACCGTTCAGCGTGGCCGAGACGTGCTGCGTGCGGTGCAGCGCAATGAGGGCCGCGTCGATGGCGTCCTGCGGCCAGCCATAGGGGCTCGCGCGCAGCACCTTGCGGACATCGATGCCGACCTTGCCAGAGCCGATGATCGAGAGCACGGCCTTGCAGACTGGGTGTTCTTCCGTCGCGACGGTGTGGCCCACGGGCTGGAGCGGCTGGTCCGCGCCTTCCTTCGCGCGCTTGATGACCGTCTCCCACGCGGCGTGGTCGGCCTCCTTGAACCGCGGGAAGAGCCGCACGAGCGCGGCGTTGATTGCCTCGCGAACGCGCTCCTCGAGCGTGGCCTGCAGCAGTTCGGAGCCGCCGCCCTGGAACACCTTGGCGTTGGCGACCACCTGCTTGATGAGCTCGTCACGCTGGCGGACAGCGGCGTTGCGGCGGCTCTCCATGCTGTGCTTCGCCTCTTCGCCCTCGCGGGTCGTGGGCGTGCCCTTGGCGTCGATGGTCTGCTGCGCCGCCTCGGCGTCGACGATCAGCTTACGCAGCTCGTCAGCCGCCTGGCGCGGCAGGAAGACGAAGACCGTGGGGCTGTCGGTGCCCGCCGCACGCGCGGCATCGAGCAGCTCCTTCTCGCTGGCGGACCAGCCGTCGCGAATCCACAGCGGCACGCTCTCGCCGTTGCCGGCGGGCGGCGTCTGGTCACGCGAGACGACGACCTGGCGGGCCTCCTTCGCGGCGCCCTGCACGACCTTTACCGTGCGGATGACGCGATCAGCTTCAGCGTAGATCTGCTGGTCACGACGGATCTGGATGTCGGCGTCGTCGTTGGCGAGCTTGCCCTGGCGGCGGCGGAACTCGGCGTCCCACTCGGCGCCCTCCTTGGTCTGGAGACGGTACTCGTCACCGACCTTCATCAACGCGCCGCTCGACGCCAGCTCCTCGAGCAGCGTCTCGACGGTGCTGCGCAGCTTGCCGTTGTCGGCGAGAAGGTCGTCGACGAGCAGATCGGCGATGTGCTCCTTCGAGGCACGCACGCCGATGTCGGAGCCTGCCTCGCGCGGCAGCCGGCTGATGAGGAACACGAGCCCGCAGATCCGCCGCGCGAGCTTGCCCTTGTCGGATCCGTCCTTCGAGAGATTGATGATCCGCTCGTTGATCTCGCGAAGCAGCACGCCCGTGTTGACCATCTCCGGGGCGAGCGCCTCGAACAAGTCATCGCCCGGAATGGTCGCACCGAGACCACGGTCCGAGAGCCGCGCGACGGCGTCGTGGATGATGCGGAGCTGCGAGCGGAGCTGGCTGTGCGTTCCGGCCGCGTCGACCGCGCGGAAGCAGTGCTCCCAGAAGCGGCGCCGCACCGGCAAGAGCGGGTAGTCGTCGACGATGACATCGCGGTCCTGCGCGCTCTCACCGATGCGCGTGCCCTGGAGCTGGCGCGAAACCTCGCCGCCGTGCTTCTCCAAGAAGTCCTTCACCGTCGAGATCGATGCGGCCTTCTTCTGCAAGAGCACCTTGCGAATGACGGCCTCGACGTCCTGGTCGGAGAGCTGGACGCGGATGGTGTAGCGGTCGGTCAGCTTCTGCAGCTTAGGCGTTGCGGTGAGCGCGCTCTGGCCCGAGGCGACGACGAGCACGTGGCTATCGAGCTGCTTCGAAAGCGCTTCGGTGACCTCGGTGACGAGGGTGGAGCGGTCGTTGGAATCGCCGATGTACTGCTGTACCTCGTCGAGGACGAGCAGCGTGCAGGGCGTACGTCCGTCCCGGCCGACGAGCTTCAGCACGCGCTTGATGGCGGTGAGGAACTCCTCGGTCGTGATGTCGGTGCTACGCGGCGGGAACTGCGCCTTCAACGTGTTGCGCGCCTCTGCCTCGGTGGACGCGAAGCCCGGGTCGCACGTGAGAAGCGCGTTGGCGATGTGCTTGCTGACGTAGAGGTTGTTCAGCTCGGACGGCCACTGCTTCCCCGCGCCTTCGACAGCGCCCTTCACCTTGTCGAACCAGCCCTGGTCGTGGAGCCACAGGCAGAACTGCGCCTGCGGGTACTGGTCGGGCAGGCCGACGCCGCGCAGGAGCACCGCGAGGATCGTCAGGCGAACGTGATCGGTAGTGCCGCTCGGGAGGGCGCCGGCCGCCGCGAGCAGACCGCCCGCGCGCTTGCCCGCGGTGTCGAGCTCGCGGAGCAGCTCACGCAGCTCGTCCGGCATCGACGGCACGAGGCTGCGCGCCGTGGCGCCGTCGGGGAACTTGGTGTCCTGCCAGAGGTGGCAGGCCATCTTCAGCAGGTGAGACTTGCCGCTGCCGAAGAACCCGCTGACCCACGCGGCCTTCTGGCTCGTCGACGTGAGGTTCGCGAGGAACGACTTCAGGATCTTGATGATGCCTTCGGCGTACTGGCCCTCGCACACGAAGGTGGAGAGCTCGCCACGCAGCTCCTCGAACACCTTCTCGTTCGACTTGTCGGCGATGCGCGCCTGGCCCTGGTTGACTAGCGGATGGGTGGAAGGGTCTCGCTGAAGGACGTCTTTGATTTTCATGCTGCACCGCCGGCGCTGTGGATAGAGATCGGGACCGCCATGTAGTTCCAGCCGTCACGAGCATCGAGCAGCCGGTAGTTGTTCTGCTCGAGCGTGCCAGGGAAGAACACGACGAGGCGCCCACGCACGTCGCGCTCGACGCCCTTCAGCACCTCGGAGACATGGGTGAAGCCGTAGAGCGAGCCCGCGCCGAACACTGCGACGACGGAGGTCTCGGTCACGTCGGGCGACGTGAGCACCGCGCGAATGCGGCCGGCGACGTACTCGGGGAACTCGCCGGTGAGCTTCAACTGCAGGTCGTCGGGCGACTCGAAGTACGCGTCGCGGTACTCGTCAGCGGCGAGCCATGAGGCGAAGGCGTTGGTGAGGTCGACCTCGTGCCAGTCGTGGCCGGCGGCCTTGGTGCGCGTCTCGAACTCGCCCTTGCGAGCTCGGAGCACCCGCTCGAGCTCTTTGTCGTAGGCCACCATGACCACCCGCTGCGCCCCCGCGACGGTGCGCTGCCAGGGCGTTGCGATGTGCTGGCCGTAGAGATCTGCGAGGTCTTCGAGTCGCGCCATGCGGTCACTTCCTCCCGAGTCCTGGGTCGAGCCGGTCGAGCCCGAACTCGACGACGTCCCCTGCGGTGCGCAGGTCGATGAGCCCGATGCGCTTGGCTTCGAGCGCCAGCGTACGAGCAGAGGTGGCCGTGCAGTCGAGCGCTGCGATCCACCCCGTGGTGAGGAGTTCCTCGCCGCGGAAGCCAGCGGCGTTGCCGAGCCACAGCGCGAAGGCGACCGCCGTGGGCGGCGCGCTCACGCACTGGCGGTGCTTGAAGGTGCGGCCGGTGAGGTGGCCGGTCTGCGTCCAGGAGCTGGAGACGTTGCGCACGACCTTGTCGAGCGTGTCGTCGTTCATGCGCTCGCCGACCAGCTTGCGAAGCGCCTCGCGAATGGGTGCTCGCTGGATCTCGATGCCGGCGTGCTGCGAGAGGACCGGGCCGGCCGACGCCATGAAGAGCGGATCGCGCGCGAGTGCGGCGAGCATGGCGAGGAGCGGGCGCGCATTCGGGTCTACGTCCCAGAGCCCACGCAGCACGCGGAACACGACGACGAAGGGATCGAGCGCGTAGAGTTCGCCGAGGCGCTGGTTGGACAGGCGGCGAGTCGAAGCGGTGGGCTTCTCAAGGCAGTTGCCCTCGATGATGGCCGCCGCATAGGCGGCGCGGTCGGCGGCGCCCGGAGCAGCAGCGAGGACGGCCTCGAGCTCGGTGAGCATGAGGGTCCGACTTGAGTGGGTGCCCTTGTCGCCGAAGCGGAAGCCGAGCTTCGCCGCACCCGCAGGCAGCCCTGCCGGTGGGAAGAACTCGATCGCTTTGACCTCTGCAAGGGACATGGTGAACCCGCCGGCAAACTTGCCGGCACTGAAAGTGACAGAGTGGTGTTCTGATGTCAAGACATGCCTCCAAGCTCGCCGGCAAGTTTGCCGGCGAGAACTTAAAGAGTGTGACGCGGCCTGTCATGGCAAGCCGAGCGCGCCTGAAATCGTGAGGAGTTACCCGCGTGAGGCGCCGCTCAGCTTCGCCCACGCCGCCCGCTGCTCGGCCCACGTCCCCGCGTGGGCCACCGCCCGGAGGGTACGCTCGGCCATCGGCTCTGCGCCGTCCACGGCTTCGAGGGCGAGCACGGCGTCGTGGAGATCAGGCGCCAGAAGCAAGAGGTCGAGGAGCTGGGTCACCCGCGCCCGCGTGAGCCCCAGCTTCCGGGCCACGTCGGCCCGGTCGGCGACGGCGCCCCGGTCGATGGCGGCCTGCAGGTGGTGCGCGAGGGCAAGCTGCTGGGCGACCTTGGCCGGCCGGCGCACGGGCTCGGGCTTCGCGGGCGGTGGCGTCGCGGCGAGCGTGACGCTCCGGCCCTTGCGGCGGAAGAGCGGCTTCTCGATGACGTGGAACTCGTCGCCCTCGGCGTCCGTGTTCTTCCTCGCGGAGTTCCCCGTGCTCTGGGCGTCGGTCATGCGGCCTCCTTCGCGCTCGCGGCGACATCGAAGTTCACCAGCTCGACGCGGCACATCCCGGTCCCCTCGTCGACGCTGACCTTGGCGACGAGCGCGCGCAGCAGGCGCCCCTGGTTCTCGGGCGTCATGTCGCCCCACACCTTGCCGAGGTTGCGAAGCGCCCCGACGAACCACTCCCGCTGGCTCTCCACCAGCTCGAGGTTCAGGGCGTCATCCTCGAGCGCGCGAAGCTTGCGCTCGCAGTCGTCGAGTCGCGCAGCTTCGTCGCGCAGCTTGGCCTCGACGAGCTCGCGCGCGCGCCCCTCGAGCCGCACCACTTCGTCGGTCAGCTTCGACGCGGCGGCCGAGGCATCGGCGATGTGCGCCGACAGCGCCTTGCGCACCTCGACGAAGGTCGAGCGCTCCTTCGCGACGCGCGCCGCCAGCTTGGCGTGGATGCGCTCGGCCAGCGTGCCGTCGGCGGTCGCCTCCATGAGGCGCTCCACGACGAAGTCCTCGAGGGCGAGCGCGGGCAGCGGCCTCGCGGAGCACCGGTCCGTGCCGTACTTGTCGCGCGTCGAGCATCTGTAAAATCGGTACGTCTTCCCGCTCTTCTTCGTCGTCGAGCCCGGGCACATCGCCTCGCCGCAGAGCCCGCAGCGCAGGAGCCCGCGCAGCACGTACTCGGGGTTTGTGCCGGTCACGCGGAGCTCGCGGCCCGCCATGCCGAGGAGCTTCTGAGCCTGGCGGTAGGTGACGTCGTCGATGAGCCGAGGATGCTCGCCCTCGTACAGCTCCTCGCCGTACATCATGCGCCCCGCGTAGAGGGGGCTCCGCAGCACGCGCGCGATGCTGTCCTTGCTCCAGAGCGGGCTGCCCTTGCGCCCATGCTTCGAGGCACGCGGCAGGAGTCCGCGCTTGTTCAGCTCGCGGGCGACGATGGCCATCTGGCGGTGCGCGAGGAAGAGCGTGAAGGCCTCGCGCACCACGTGGGCCTCGGCCTCGTTCACGACGAGCTTCTTGTCCTTCGCCGAGTAGCCGAAGGGCACGGGTCCACCCGTCCACTTCCCCTTGCGGCGCGCACCGGCGATCTTGTCGCGCGTCCGCTCGCTGATCATTTCCCGTTCGAACTCAGCGAAGGACATCAACATGTTCATCGTCAGCCGACCCATGGCGTCGGCCGTCGAGAAGTTCTGCGTGATGGAGACGAAGGACGCGCCCGCGGTGCTGAGGCGCTCCATTACCTTCACGAAGTCGAGCAGCGAGCGCGAGAGCCGGTCCACCTTGTAGACGACGATGACGTCGACCTTTCCGGCGTCGACGTCGGCCAGCAGCCGCTGGAACGCGGGGCGGTCGATGTTCGCGCCGGTGAAGCCGCCGTCGTCGTAGCGCTCGTCGACGAGCGTCCAGCCCTGCTGCCGCTCGATGTACGCGAGGCACGCCTCGCGCTGGGCATCGAGGGAGTTGAACTCCTGCTCGAGGCCCATCGTCGTCGACTTGCGCGTGTAGATGGCGCAGCGCTTCGTCTCCGGTGCCGGCGCGCTCGCTCGCTGGCGCTGCTTGGTCATCGCGGCTCCTTCGACGGTTCCGGCGTGGGCTCGCCCTCGTCGGGCTTTGCGGCGTCGCGCTCGACGACGGCGAGGAGCCGCTCGAGGTTCGCGTTGAGCCGCGCGAGCTCCCGCACGAGCGACGGCATCGTCGACTCGTAGAAGCGGTGGCCCATCTGCGTGCGGAAGAAGTCGCTCATGCCGCGGACTCCTCGCGCGCCGACTCGCCGCGCTTCTTGAGCCCGAAGAAGAGGAACCCGTTCCAGCGCGTGCCGGCGATCTCCGTGGCGATGGCAGACAGCGACTTGTACCGCTGCCCCGCGTACTCGAAGCCCTCCGCGCAGACCGTCACCTCGTGGGCCTTGCCGTCGAAGACGCGGCGCAGGACGGTGCCTACGGGCGGCACGCGCGGGTCCCGCGGCTCGGTCGGCTGCACCACCTGCAGCGCCTCCGTCGGCGCGGGCGCGTCGCTCGCGGCGTGGCCCTGGCTCCGACGCATGCGCCAACGCTCCGGCATCTGGTCGCCGAGCTGGTGGATGCGCGCGAGCGCGCCCTGCGAGAGCCCGCCCTCGGCCAGCTCCTGGATGCGCCATGCGAGGCGCTTCTTCAGGTAGTCCTTGTTCCGCGTGCGCGTCGGCTCGCCGTAGAGCTCGCGCCACTTCTCGGCGAGCTGGCCGACGCTCATCGTCTCGAGCGCCGCGAGCTGGGTGGGGACGTCATCGAGCTCGCGCATCGCGGCTCGGGCTCTGGCGGTCGTCTTGTTGGTCATCGTGCCTCCGTCGTTCGCGCGCGCACCGTGCTCGCGCGTCGTCGGCATGACGGCTTCTTCCCCGGTAGAAGACAAGGCGAGAGCCGGAGAGAGCGCGGACGTCACGACGCACCTCCGTGCGCGGCCGCGCGCCGGGCGCGCTGCTCCTTGCGCCACATGTCGAGGAGGGCCTCAGCGAGGATGTCGGCGGCCTCGTCGAGGCGGCGCTCGACGTCGGCGCGGCGCTCCTCGGCGCTCTCCGTGACGGCTAGAGCCGCGTGCGGCGGCGTCGTCGGGGTGGTCGCGTTCACGGGTGGGAAACGCGGGCCTGGCGCGTGCGGTGGGACAGGGAGATCGTCCAGCGAACGATTGCCCCCTTGACTGCCCCTACCTGTCTAGTATTTAGGCAACAGTACATCAGGCCCTACTGCTGAGGTGCTGAGCGAGGACACGTGAAGGAACGCTTTGGAGAACGCATCCGCCGCAAGAGGACTGAGCTGAAGCTCGGTCTCCGCGAGACAGCCACAAAGGTCGGCATCTCGCCCACGTACCTGTCGCGCATCGAGACGATGGAAGAGAAGAGCCAGCCAGCCGAGGACGTCATCCGCAAGCTGGCGACGCTGCTGAACGACGACTTCGACGAGCTGATGACGCTCGCGGGCCGCGTGTCCGAGGACGTCGAGAAGGTCATCAAGGCTGACCCCACGATGCCGGAGTTCCTGCGCACCGTCGGCGAGAAGAACATCTCCGGCGCGGACCTGATGAAGCTCCTCGACGCACAGCAGAAGAAGGGGAAACGGTGATGTCGACCAAGGTCCCGTTCCTCTCGGACGCGCAGATCGAGAGCGCCGCTCAGGAACTGCTGCGCCGGTACGCCAAGTGGAAAGGCGAGGCGCCTCGCCCGCCAATCCCGGTCGACGCGATCGCCGAGGGTGTCCTCGGGCTCAGCCTCGAGATGGGCGACCTCCGCACGAAGCTCGGCAAGCCCGACGTGCTCGGCGCGACGTGGCTCGACGACGCGCTGGTGGTCATCGACTCGTCGCTTGAGGGCAACGAGGGCCGCTACTGCTTCACCCTCAGTCACGAGCTCGGCCACTGGCAGCTCCACCGCCCGCTCCGCGAGATGGACAAGGTCACGTTCCCGCTCTTCTCGCGCGAGCCCGGTGCCAAGGCCACCGCCGCCATCGTCTGCCGCGACGGCCAGCGCGACCCGGCTGAGATCCAGGCCGACAAGTTCTCGGCGTTCCTGCTCATGCCCGCGAGCGACGTACGCGCGGCGGTGAAGCACGTGAGCGGCGGGCCGCTCGCCATCGACAACCTCCTCGCCCGCAAGAAGGCTGACGAGCGCATCTCCGAGCTGCGCGACTTCGCGTCCGAGGTCATCGCACACGGCGGCTTCACCAACGTGTCGAACCAGGCGATGCAGATCCGCCTGGAGACCCTGAAGCTCGTCGTCGACGGCGCGCAAGGACGGCTCTTCTGAAGTGTGGGGGGAGCGGTTTCGTTCGCTCTCGATGTCCCCTGTTTAGGCAACAGTCACCCATCCGGAGAACGCATGGCCAACCGCGAATGGAACCCGAAGTCCTTCTTCCGCCACCTCACCCCCGACGCCCTCGAGGTCCTGCTCGAGTGGGCCGCCGTCGAGCTCGTGCTCGATGGCCAGGGACCGGTGGGGGAGCAGGTCTATCGCGCGTGGAAAGCGCTCCCCGAGACCGAGCGGGTGGCGCTCGAGACGAAACTCCTGCCGGTCAACGATCTGTGCGGGCCTCACGCGCGCCCCTACCTCGAGCGGCTCGCCTTGCAGGTCTGGACCAACGGGCACTCTCACCTTGTCGAGGAAAGCCGCGCGTGGTCGGCGCAGGATCTCGCGGTGCGCCTGTTCGTGGCCGATGAGCCGCTCTTCCTCGAGGCGCACCAAGCCCACGTTCTCGACATGATGGAACACCTCACGGAGTTCCACGGGCGCTACGCGGTGTCGCTGAAGCCGACCGCGCAGGCCAAGGCGGACATGAAGGCAGCGATGGCGAGCCACTTCCGCGAGACCGCGTTCGGCGCACGCTGCCAGGTCGAGGATTTCGCCAACGACGAGAAGTTCGCGCTCTTCATCTACCACGAGGACGAGGTCGCCCCCTTCGATCGCTTCAACGACAAGGGCGTGGTGGAGCCGGACTGGCAGCGGCCTGTTGTGCGGCTCGCGGCTGTCTTCCAGTTCGAGACGTCGACGCTCCTCGTGAAGGCGCCGCGCGTGGCCGAGCGCGAGAAGCTGCGCGACCTGTTCGCCCAGCTCTTCATCGGTGACACGAGCTACTTCGAGGACACGACCAAGAGCCCGAAGTTCTCGTTCGACCCGCTGCGCGACGACGACTTCGACTTCCCGGTGCGCGGCTTCGACAAGATCGAGGAAGTCTCAATCGTGCGCGTGGTTGCGAAGCCGGCGAGTCGCGACGTCAAGCGCGTGACAGTGGAGATAAAGGCGGGCTTCACCGTGCTGGGCGTGCGCTTGCTCCTCGAGGAGCACGGCGTGAACCTCGCGAGCGACGAGATCCACGGCGTCCGGCTGCAGTTCCGCTTCGAGGGCAAGGGCCGTCAGAAGTACCGCACGGTCAGCCTCTTCAACCCGAACAGCTCGAACCTGAACGACACGGAGCGCGACCGCGTCATCCGTCGCTACCTGAAGGAGTGGGGCATCGATGCCAGCGGACGACGTTCTCCCCTGGACGCTGCTGCTGTCGAAGCTGCGGCTCAGTGACGACTCGCGCGTCTCGTACGCCGAGGTCATGGCCGCAGGCGCGGAGCCGGTGCTCTGCGTCCGCGAGCGCGTCCTCGAGTACGGCAAGGACGACGACTACGAGCCGCCCGGCTGCGAGCGCGGCTGCCTGCCGAACTTGAACTACGACCTCCGCGCCTCGGAGAAGCTCGTCGGGGTGGCGTGCCCCGAGGAACCGCCCTGCTGGCCGGGCTGGACCTGGGTCGAGCGCACCGAGGTCGAGGGGCTGCGGTGCCGCGCGAAGGACGTCTTTGCGAAGCTTGCCGCCCAGAACGGCCTCGCGCCGCTCACGGGCAAGGTGCCCAAGCCATTCCTCGGCGTCGGGCTCGTGCGCCGGCGTGGGCTCAACGTGGCCGTCGTCTGGCTGCGCGCACCGAAGCTCGGCTTCGAGCAGCTCTGTCGAGGCACACGCGCCGAACTGGGCGTCGACGGGATGATCGTCCTGGTGGCGAAGAAGCCCCCGACGGCGCTCACCACCGTCGATAGGATCGTCCCCTTCGAGCTCGCCCTCGACGCGCGCGGAGGCATGGACCTGGCCCGCGCCATCGACGAGCTGACGCCCGAGTACCGCACGCAGGTCATCGAGGACCCGATGCTCGACCTCGACTACGTGCGGCTCCGGCTCGCGACGCGTCCGGGCGATCGCCACGTCGTGGAGATGAACGGCCACGACTTCGGCGGTTTCCGCAAGAGCGACCTGAAGTTCCTGCGCCTGCTGCTGCTCGCGGCGGCCCGCAAGAACGGCAAGGACGACGGGTGGATCGACAAGTCGCGCCTGCGTGACGGCAGCGACAAGGACCCGGCGCTCAACGACCTGCGCGCGGACCTCGGGAAGTTCGACATCCCCGGGCTCGGCGAGGAGGAGCGCAAGGCCCTGCTCCGCGTACAGCGCGGCGAAGGCCTCGTCCGCCTCGGCATCCCGCCCGAGAACATCGAGCTCGACGAGTCGCTCGCGCAGCTCGAGTTCGTGGCCACGACCACGACGAAGAAGAAGGACGGCACGAAGGGCAAGGCGACGAAGAAGCAGGAGGAGGGCCTGCAGAACGCCTCCACCCTCCTCCGCGACTGCCGCCGCCTCGGTGCGCCTGGGGACGCCGAGGCCGTGAAGACCCCGGCTACGAGTCGTCGCGCCAGCCGTGGCGGGACTTGAGGGTCTCGCGGAGGCCGCCGCCGCCCCCTTCGTCGGGCGTCGGGAAGTCGTCGGCCGTGACGACCTTGGTCTTCGCGAGGTCGACGAGCACCGCGCGGCGGCGCCCCTCGCGGCCGTCGAACAGCACGCGCTCGCTCTCGACCAGGACGAAGCCACCTTGCTTCTTGTTCTCGAGGATGAGGCGTCGCAGCGCCTTCAGGTCGACGACCTCTCCCTCGTAGTCGATGCGCTTGCAGTGCGCGCGGAACGCGTCGTACGCGCTCTCGAGGTGGATGGCGAGGTTCCCCGCGTCGAACACGTAGTGGACGCGGTGCTTGAGGTGCCCCTGGACGGCCATCACGCCCAGCATCTCGAGGAAGTGGTCGAGCGCGTTCTTCACGCCCTGATCGGTCTCGAGGACGTCGTCGAGCACCGCGTTCACGGCGGCCTCGACGCCGAGGTCGTCGGGCAGCTCGCAGCCGCAGTGCTTGGCGAACTCCTCGAAGAGATGCACGCCGAGCAGCATCGCGGTGAGGTTCTCCGCGATGCGCACGGGCACCTTGCGTCCGTCGAGCAGCGCCTTGGCGACGCCGAGCGCCACCGCGAGGTCAGCGTCGAAGTCGCGCCCGAGGCAGAACTGGATGTACCTCGGCGCGAAGAGCACGAGGTCTACCGAGCGCAGCTCGCGGTAGGCCTGCTTGTGGCCAGTCTGCTCGTCGAGCGTGGTCTTCTCCGGGTTCGCGGCGATGATGCGCTCGAGCAGCGCGGCCTCCGTGGGGCGCGTCTCGCCAGCGACGCAGACCGGCGCCTGCAGGTGGTAGCTGTTCACCTTGAGGTCCGGGCGCCCGCGCTCCTCGGTTTCGCCCCGGTAGAGACGGCGCAGGTAGCGGTGCAGCGTGTTGAGCCGCTGCCGCTGCATGTCGTAGGGCTTGTACTCGTCGATGAAGATCGGCACCGAGCGCGTCGACGTCAGCAGCTTCAGCAGCGCGAACTCGGTCTCCGTCGCGCTGTAGGGCTCGGCGTCGCGGATACCGAACAGCGGCCACATGATGTCGATGCAGAGGCTCGACTTGCCCGAGCCCTGCGTGCCCCACACGAACAGCGTCGGGAACGCGCCCACCGCCTTCATGAAGCTCGCCTTCATCGGCGTCGCGAAGAACCAGCCGAGCACCGGGAGGATGACCTCGGGCTTGTTCACCTGCGGCAGGCAGCGGAAGACGACGGCCGCGACCTCCAGGAACGTGTCCTCGTCGCTCTTCACGTAGGAGACGCGCTTGTCGAGCGACGCGCCGCTCGGGACGTAGATGACCGGCGACGGCTCGAGGAAGCCGTCCTTGCCGATGGCGCAGTCGGGGCCGAGCCAGACGTGGTGCTCGCCCTTCTTGTACTCGCCCAGCATGTTCGAGCCCGGTCGACGAGGGACCGGTCGCCGAGCGAGCACCCGGAGCAGACCCTGGACGTTGTTGTCGCTGCCGGTCCACTGCAGGTCAGCGGATGGGAGCTGGCGAATGAGGTCGCGCTTGCTGTGGAACGCCGTGAGCGGCAGCCGCAAGCCCGGAACCTTGCCGCCCTTGTCTGTGAGCGCGTCGCCGAGAATGAGCTCGCCGTCCTCGGTGACGACGCGCATCGTCGGCTCGATGGTGAACGACGAAATGACCTTGGTCTCGCCGCGCGCGGTCATGCAGTAGTAGCAGGACGCGTCCTCGAAGATCGCGCCCTCCATCTCCTCGTCGCTGCTCTCGGGCTCGGCGCGCTCATCGTCGTCGCGCGCCGGCGCGGTAGTCACGCGGGCGACAGCCTTGCGCAGGTCCTTGGCCTTGAGCCCGAAGCGCTTCTCGACGACGCCGAGGTACTTGCTCTGCACGGATGGACCGCGGTGCGCGATGGCGTCGAGGATGGGCTTCAGGCGGTACTCGAGTTCACGCGCGGGCGTGTCGCTCGGTACAGCCTCGATGGCCTTCTCGATGTCGAAGACGACGTCGTAGAGCTCGCACCGCGCGGTCGGCTCGCGGTTCACGCGGCAGTAGCCGAGGTTCTGGAGCGAATGGCACGGCGGGGCGATCGAGCCGTCCTCGCGAGCGGTCGCGAGCACCTTCTCGTGCGCCTTCTTGATGTACGCGACACCGTCGCGGCCGCGCAGCTTGCCCAGGCCTCGCCGGTCGTCCTCGAGGACCAGCTCGGTGATCTCGTCGAGGCCCAGCCCCTTATGCGCGAAGAAGCGCACCATGTTGAAGATGGCGACGCTCCGGTCCTCGGCGCCCTGCTCCCAGAGGCGCTGGACCGGGCCGCACATCTCGACCGGGTGCTCCCAGTCGTACTCGCCCTCCGGCGTGCGCTTTGCCTTCGCGGAGCCAGGTGCCGGCGCGTTCCCAAACACCGGGAGCGTCAGGCGGGCTGCGGCGGCCGGCAGCTCGAGCGCGGGGTCGACGTCGAGGCGGGCGAGGAGGGCGGCATCTGCGACGCGCTCGAAACCGGAGAGCCCTGCGCTGACGCGGTGGGGACGGTCGCCCAGGCCGTCGCCCTTGTGGCTCACGGTGCCGATGACCTTGATGATGCGGGCGACGTCGTGGATGGAGTCGACGTGGACGGCCTCGCTCTGCACGCGCTCGCGAACCGTCGCCTCGAACGCCTTGAGCCCCGCCTGGAGCCGGTCACGGCGGTCGCCCTCCAGCGCTGTGGGCGGCAGTGCGAACCAGAGCTGCGCGCCGTTGCCGCTCATCATGAGGCGCGGGCGCACGAGCCCCTCGGCCTCGCACCACGCCGAGGCCTTCTCGGCCGCAGCGATCGCCAGCGCGAGCTCGGCGTCGGTGCTGGCGGTGTCCTTCGGGCGCACCGGATCGAGGTCGATGACCGTCGCGGTGATGACCTCGATGTCCTTGCGGCCGACGCCGGTCTTGAGCGGGCGCACGACGTTCGGCGCCGCGTCGAAGAGGCGCCTCGGGCGTGGCTGGATGCCGACGTAGACGTTGCCGGCCGCATTGGTGCGCACGCACTCGCGGACGAAGGCGTCCTCGTCGTCAAAGAAGCCGATGCCGATGATGCCGCCCGCTGGCCGGATGACGCGCACCTCGGAGACGCCGTGCGCGCCGTGGGCGAGCCAGCGCCAAGTCGACCGGATGCTGCTCTCGTCGGGAGCGAGCGCGCTCATGCGGCTCCCTTGCGCGTGCCGAGCTTCGACGCGGGCACGCCCAGGACCTCGGCGTAGAGCTTCCGCCGTTCGAGGTGGTGGCGACGTAGCAGAGGCACCTTGCGGTCGACGAAGTCGAAGAGCGCGGCGTCCGTCTTTTCGGCGTGCGGGCGCATGAGGCGGCCGAGGCGCTGCACGGTGCGCCCGCGTGCCCGGCCCGGGTACGCGAGGAACACCCGCGAGAGGCGCGGCAAGTCGAGCCCCTCGTCGGCGAGGCTGGTGGCGACGATGACGGGCAGCTTCCCGGCGCGGGCCTCATCGAGCAGCTCCTTGCGGACCGCGCGTTTCACCTCGCCGGTGAGGACGGCAGCCGCGACGCCCTGGGCGGCGATGGCGTCGGCGAGCGCGTGGAAGTGGTCGATGCGACCGGAGAGCACGAGGCAGACGTGGCCTGCGCGGGCCTCTGCGACGACCGTCTTCACGATGAGCGCGTTGCGCGCCTCGTCGCTCGCGACGGCGGCGAGCATCGGCGCGTAGTCCTCGGGGCCCGTGTAGAGAAACGAGAAGCCCGTCTCGATGCTGTGGATCTCTGGGACGGTGAGCACGCCGGCCGCCACGAGTTCTTCGTGCGTGACCGTGACGAGCCGCGCGCCGAGGAACAGGTCGAGGAGCGCGGTCAGCCCGTCCTCGCGCTCGGGCGTCGCGGTGAGCCCGAGCCGGTAGCGCGCGGGGCAGCGGTCAACGACCGAGTGAAACGTGCTCGTGGCGACGTGGTGCGCCTCGTCGAGGATGAGGAGGCCGAAGCCCGCGAGGAAGGAGTCGAGCTTCGCCGGTTCCCAGCGCACGAGGGCCTGGATGACCGCCACCGTCACGGGCGCGGGGTGCGCCTCGCCGTCGCCGATGAGGCCCGCGTCGAGGCCGAGCTTGCCCTTCAGCTCCCCGAGCCACTGCTCGGCGAGGTCGAGGGTGTGCACGAGGATGAGCGTCGGGGTTCGCAAGCGCGCGATCGCGCCCATGCCAACGCGTGTCTTGCCGCCGCCGCACGGGATGACGACCGTCCCCTGCGTGACCTTGGCGAGCTTGTCGACGGCGGTCGACTGGTAGTCGCGCAGCGGGGAGTCTCGCGCCAGTTCGAGCTTTGCCTCGGGCAGCACGCGCGCGTCGTCGCAGGCGACGATGAGCCCGTCCTGCGCGGCCGCGCGTCGGAGCGCATGGATGGCGCCGCGCGGGAGGCGCAGCTCGCCAGCTCGCTGCTCCACGAAGCACACCGTCTCGAGCTCGGCGCCGGGGTTGAGGCCGAGTCGCAGGCGATCGAGGTAGGCGGGGTTCGGGAAGGACAGCATCCGTCAAAGGCGCTCGACGACCTTCGGCGGCACCTCTCGGACGTCCAGCGTCAGCGCCGCATCAACTCGCGCGCGCATAGGCGGCCTCCTCGAGGAAGCGGGAGATGTTCTCGACGTGTCGGGTCGTGAGCATCGGCGGCAGGCTCTTGAGGAACTTCCGGCCGTAGCCCTTCTCAGCGATGCGCTTGTCGAGGATGACGGCGACACCGACGTCCGTCTTGCAGCGGATGAGGCGACCGACGCCCTGGCGCAGAGCGATGATGGCGAGCGGGACGAGGTAGTTGTCGAAAGCGCGCGGGTCGCGCTCGCAGATGGCGTCGATGACCGGGTCATCGGGCGGCGGGAACGGCAGCTTGTCGATGACGAGGCCAGTGAGCGCCTCGCCCGCGACGTCGATGCCGGTCCAGAAGCTCTCGGTGCCGAGCAGGATGGAGCCCGTGTCCTCCTTGAAGAGGCGCGTGAGCTCGGCGCGCGGGAGGCCGCCCTGGCGCAGCACGCGGTGGCGACCGCCATCGATGCGCTCGTAGACGGCGTTGAGGTTCCGGTACGACGTGAAGAGGCCGAGCGTGCGTCCATCGCAGGCCTCGACCACCTGCTGGAAGACGTGCGCGGCCGCGTCGATGAAGTCAGCGTCGCGCGGGTCTGGCAGCTTCTCCGGCACGACGAGCAGCGCCTGCGACTGGAAGTCAAACGGCGTCTCGGCGATGACCTCGAGCGCGCCTTCGGGCACGCCGAGCTCGCGGCGCACGAAGTCGAAGGTGCCGGAGGTGGTGAGCGTCGCCGACACCAGCGACACCGACGGGCAGCGCGCGAACAGCTCCTCGCGCAGCAGGTCGCTCACGTCGATGGGCTTGGCGCGCAGCTTCGCGCGGCCCTTGGAGTCCACCTCGAGCCAGTAGACCTTCTTGCCCGCGTCCGTTTGGCTGAGCCCCTCGGCGAGGCGCGCCCCGGCGATGATGGCGTTCTTTGCCACGTTGCGCGCGGTGGCGCGCTCCTTCTTCTCTGCGAGCTCGTCCTCGGCACGCGCCGTGGCGAGCGCCACGAGCTTGCCGAGGGAGCGCTGGAGGCCCGCGTCCGAGGCGAAGCCAGGAGCCTTGAGCCGCTTCTTGTAGCGGGGCGAGCGCGCGTAGTCGGCGAGCGTCGCGAAGAGGCGCTGCGCCTCCTGGCGAAGCTCCCCCGCGAGCTGCTTGTTCCCGAGGTCGGCGGCGGCCGACGCGAGCCGCCCGAGCGTGTGCTCGGAGACGGTGAAGCCGAAGAACTCGCGGGCGATCTCCGCGGCCTCGTGCGCCTCGTCGAGCACGAGCAGGTCGAAGGCGGGCAGCACGAGGTCCTGGCCCGTCGCCTCGCGCACGGCGAGGTGCGCGAAGAGCATGTGGTAGTTCGTGACGATGATGTCCGCGCCCTGCGCCGTCGCCTTGGCGCGCTCGGCGAAGCAGTCGCCACGAAACGGACACCCGTCGCCCTTGCACTCCTCGGAGCCGACCGAGAAGCGCGACCAGACCTGCGCCTGCGGGATGAAGGCCAGCTCCGAGACGTCGCCCGTCTTCGTCGCCTCGGCCCACGCGAGCACGTCGTCGACCTGCCGCTGCTGGTCGTCGTAGTAGAGGCCACGCAGCTCGCCGCGCGCCTCGCTCTCGGCCATGCGGTCGAGGCAGAGGTAGTTGTTCCGCCCCTTCAGCAGCGCGAACGTGAACGGCCAGGGCAGCACGCTCGCGAGCATCGGCAGGTCCTTGCGGACGAGCTGCTCCTGCAGCGCGATGTTCGCCGTCGCGATGACGACGCGCTTCTTGTCGTGGTGCGCGTGCCAGACGGCCGGCACCGAGTACGCGACGCTCTTGCCGGTGCCGCAGGGACCTTCGCCGAGGGTGTGGCGCCCGCCGCGCATGGCCTCGTCGACCATGCGGGCGAGCGCCACCTGGCCCTCGCGCATCTCGTAGCCGGGGAACCGCGAGGCGAAGAGCCCGCCGTCCCCGAAGACCTCGGAGAGGTAGTCATTCATGGGTGGCTCCTCGCGCCGCGGCGCTCAGGCGAACGGGTCGACCTCGGTCTCGTCAGCGGCAGGCGCGGCGGACTCCGTCTGGAGCTGCTCGACGAACGCGCGCGCCTTCTCCACCTGCGACGTCGGCAGTTCCTTGATGCGCTGGATGCCGAACTTCTGGAGGAAGCGGTCGGTGGCCTCGCGTGGGAGAGCCTTGAGCGCGGTGACGATGCCCTGCGCGACGTTCGGCGAGATGGTGCCGTCACCCTTGGCGTCGGCCTTCTTGTCGAAGCTGTCGAGCGAGCTGCCCTTGTCATCGCCCTCGCCCGAGTAGAGCTTCGCGAGGTCGTGCTGCGGCAGCGCCTGGAAGGCCTTCTGCTGCTCGGCCGAAAGCTGGTGCTCGGGCAGAATGCTGTAGGTCGTCTTCGGGTCCTTCGCGGCGCCGTGGCGCTGAATCTCGAAGGCCCACTTCTCGAGCCCGTACTTCTCGCGCACGCGGACGAGGTCCTTGAAGAACATCACGCCCTGCTCGAGGACCTTCACCTCCTTCGAGTCGAAGAGCGCGACGTTGAGCGCGACGCGCAGCGAGGGCTTGAGGCCCTGCGCCTTCAGCTTGTCGTCGAACTCGACGTACTTGCCGTCGACGAAGCAGACCTCGCGGGGGTGCGGCTCACCCAGGAAGACAACGACCGCCTTGTCGCCGTCGCCTGCGAGCTTGAGCCAGAGGCTCCCGCCCTGGTCGTGCTTCTTCGCCAGCTCTTCGGTCTGCTGCCACATGCTCGGTGCCATTGGTCACTGCTCCTTCTTCGGGTTGGGGTTGCCGCTGCTCGTCGTCCGCTCGCGCCGGTACACGGCGAAGAGCGGGGTTCCGTCGGAGGACTCGCCGGCCTCCTCGAGGTGGAAGTCCACGCCGGGGTCGACGACCTGCTCGATCTCCCAGCGGCGGAAGAGGCCCGGCAGACGCACGAAGTCGTCGTCGGTCGGGCTGGGGATGGGCTTCGCGTGGTTCATGTCGGCGGGCTCCTCCGGGTGGTTCAGCGGTTTCGTGGGGGGCAAACGCGGACCTCGCGACCGGAGTGGGACATCGATTTCGCGAGGTGCTCGCGGAGGCGACCCAGCGCGCGCTGGAAGCGCTTGCGGGCGGCGTCGTGCGAGAGCCCGAGGCGCTCGCCGGCCTCGCGCTGCGTCTCGTCCAGCACGAGCACCGCGAGCAGCAGCTCGGCGTCCTCGCGGACGATCGGCTGAAGCCAGGCGCGAAGGACCGCGAGGTCCTCGTCGAACGAGAGGCTGGGGACGACGTTGCCCGACGCCGCCCACCGCTGGAGCGACGCCCTGTCGAACCAGCTCGCGCTGAAGATGTCACCCTCGAGATCGCGCAGCGGCTCGTTCGGCTCGCCGTTGAGCTCGTGCGCGTCGTCGGCCCACGCGCGCTTGCGATGCTCCATCACGTCGCGCTCGGTGCTGCGCACCAACGTCGCTGCCACCCGGTGAACGGCATCGAGGTCGAGGCGCTCGACCAGCTCGGTGAACGCGCTGGCCAAGTCGGCGACGAGCTCGTCGAGCTCGCCGGAGAAGTGCCGGAGCCGGCGCCGGTAGATGGCGTCGAGCCCCGGCCAGAGCCCGAGCCAGAGGAGCGCGATCGCGAGCTCGTGGTGCTCGCGCCGCTGCACCAGCGTGACGAGGGTGCCGAGGATGCGGTCCTTCTCGTCAAGGTCCCCGAGCTTGCTCGTGAGGTGCGCGAAGAGCTTCTTGGGCTCGTCGAACCCCGCGAGCGCGGGGTACTGCTGCTTCGCCTGTTGAAACGCCTGGTCTGCCTGAAGAGTACGAAGGGAACGATCGAGGCCCGCGTGCAGAGCCTCCCAGCTTGCGCGCATGACGCGCCGCCTTTCCGGCGGGCGTCAGGCGCTCCTTGGGGCCGTGGTTAGGGCGTCATGCGCTCGGTGGACTTGGAGGTGAGGGACGCGGCCGCGAGCTACGCGGCGGTCGCCCTCGGGAGCGCGGACGCGGGCGACGGCGTGGTCGGCCTGCGCGACGCGAGCACGTTCAACGTGCGGCAGCGGTCGCGGTAGCAGGTGACCGACACGGTGCTGTCGCCGGTGACGACGATCTGCATGTCGCCGCGACGGATGGTGAGGCTGTCACGATCGAGCTTGGCCAGCAGGGCGCCGCAGGCCTTGCAGCGGCAGTCGGTGGTGGTGGACTGGGTCTTCATGGGCTGTCTCCTCGCGGCCCACCGGGCATCGGCGGGTACGGGAGCAGCCTCGGTGGCGAGCCCATGGGGGGATCGAGGGTGGGAATGCGCCGCGACTCCGGGATGGGTTCCCCCCTCCCCTCCTGGCGCGGCTCCTTGGCCCGGTCGGGATGGGCGCCGCCGGGACGGCGTTCGCGACGCTGGACGCGTCCCGGGTCAGTCTGTGATCCTACGTCGTCACCACCGCCTGAGGCCCCGGATGGAAGCGCGTCCTAGCAAGATCACAGAGTTTTTCGACGGCACGAAGCAGATGATGGTGCCGCTGTTCCAGCGCTCCTACGAGTGGACCACCAAGGACTGGGAGACGCTCTGGGCCGACCTCCTCGAGCAGTACGAGCGGAGCGAGGAGGACACGGTCGCCACGCACTTCACCGGCGCGATCGTGACCGCTCCCGCGCGCTCGGTGCCCGTCGGCGTGTCGAAGTTCCTGGTCATCGACGGCCAGCAGCGCCTCACGACGATCGCGGTGCTCATCTGCGCCATTCGAGCGTTCCTCGACCCGGAGTCGAAGGAGTACCGGCGACTGACGAAGCTCCTCATCAACGAGGACTACGACGAGCTCGACTACTTCAAGCTCCTGCCGACGCAGCCGGACCGCCCTGCCTTCCAGTCGCTCGTCAGCGCGAAGCCCCAGCCCGGCACGCGCTTCACGGAGGCGTTGGAGTTCTTCAAGAAGAAGATCGCGGGCACGGACTCCGACGGCGAGAAGCTCGACCTCGACCGGCTCACTAACGCCATCCAGAACCGGCTCACCGTCGTCGCGATCCACCTCGGCGACACGGACGACCCGTACCTCATCTTCGAGAGCCTGAACGCCAAGGGCGCTCCGCTCACCCAAGCCGACCTCATTCGGAACTACCTGCTCCTGCGCCTGCACTCGAACGCGCAGCAGAAGTCCTACGAGGAGGCGTGGCTCCCGATGCAGGCGCTGCTGCCCGGCGAGCACCTCACCGAGTTCATGAGGCAGTTCCTCATGATGACCGGCGAGGAGGTCGCGAAGTCGGCGATCTACAGCGTCCTCAAGAAGCGGCTGCTCTCGGTCTCGGACGCCTCCATCGCCGCCGAGTTGCAGCGCATGCAGCAGGCCTCGCTGCTCTACGCCGAGATCGTTGGACTCAAGAAGCCGATCGACGAGAACATTGCCACGGGGCTCGGTCGGCTGCGGCGCTGGGAGATCGCGACCGCCAACCCCTTCATCCTGAAGCTCCTCGAGGCGAAGTCGAAGGGCATCGTCTCGGCGGTGGACGTCGCGAAGTGTCTCGCGACGATCGAGTCCTTCGCGGTGCGCCGCACGGTCTGCGGCGTCCCGACGAACCAACTCAAGCGCATCTTCCTCTCAATCGCGAAGGAGATGCCCAACGCCGACATCCCCGCCTGGCTCAGCAAGACGCTCGCGGCGGGAACGAGCGGGCGGCGCTGGCCGAAGGACGAGGAGTTCAAGGAGTCGCTCCTCCGCTACCGCGCGTATGCGCAGCCGATCGACCGCTGCAAGTTTCTGCTCGAGACGCTCGAGGAGCACCACGGCCACAAGGAGCCCGCGACCTTCGAGAGCGCGACGATCGAGCACGTGATGCCGCAGACGCTGAACGCCGAGTGGCGGACGATGCTCGGCGCTGGCGCCGACGACATCCACGAGAAGTGGCTCGACCTCCTCGGGAACCTCACGCTCACGGGCTACAACAGCGAGCTCTCGAACGACCCGTTCCCGAAGAAGAAGGCGCTCCTCAGCGACAGCCACTTCGAGATGAACAAGTGGATCGCGGCGCGCGAGCGGTGGACCGAGACAGAGTTGCGCGAGCGGACGGATCTGGTCTTCATGAAGGCGAAGGCTATCTGGCCGCGCCCTGAGTGATGGCGTGGGTCGCGGGCGTCGATGGGTGTAAGACGGGCTGGGTCGTCGTGCTGAACGACCTGGCGCTCAACACCCGCGTCGCGCGCGTCGTGCCCGACTTCGCGGCGGTGCTCGCGCTGCCGGAAGCGCCGTCGGTGATCGCCGTCGACATCCCCATCGGCCTCCTCGACATCGCGGTGGCCGGCGGACGAGCATGCGAAGTCGACGCGCGGCAGCTCCTCGGATCGCGAGCATCGAGCGTCTTCTCGGCTCCGACCCGCAGCGCCGTCGCGGCGTGTCGCGCCGGCGGCGACTACGCGACGGTGTCGAGCGCCAACAGAGGGAGCAACCCAGGCGCGCCCGGCCTGTCCCAGCAGGCCTTCGCCATCGTGCCCAAGATCGACCAGGTCGACGCCGCGCTCACCCCGAAGCACCAGCAGGTAGTACGCGAAGTCCATCCCGAGCTGTCCTTCGCCGAAGCGAACGGCGGCAAGCCGATGGTTCACTCCAAGAAGCGCAAGGCCGGGCGGATTGAACGTGAACGCCTGCTGGCGCGCCTTGGGCTCGCCACCCCCCTGAAGCTCCTGGGGCCGCGTCTCCCGGTGGGCGTGAAGGCCGACGACCTGCTTGACGCGTGCATCGCGTGCTGGTCCGCCGCCCGCATCGCATCGGGCGTGGCCGCTGTCATCCCTGCGTCGCCGCCGGTCGACACGCGTGGGCTGCGGATGGAGCTCTGGCGCTGAGCGTCGCCGGCCCCTCCGCGCCTCCCCGAAGATCGTCACACGTCACAGCTCGCTGCTCGAAGCTGAAGGCGTCGGGACGGACTTCGCGCCTGGGACTGGTGGACAGCAGGTGGACAGGCCCGGACACGTCGCTGTCCAGCCGTTTCTCTTCTCTTCTTCAGTGGTTACGTAGCTCTTCTCCCTGTGGACAGCTTCGTTCGAGTAGCTCTACTCAGAACGACTTCGCGATTTCTCGGGGGGCGCCTTCGAGCCTTCGGCGCTTCGAAGAAGGTCCCGCGCAGCGCATGTGCTGCTACCCACCGGACGGCGTCCGCTGTCCAAGTCGCGCCAAGCACCTGTCATTGCTGGAGAAAGCGGTGGACAGGTACGGCGTTGGTCAGCCGAGGCCCTGTCCTGGGGTCCCGGGCGCGAACGCCGTCCCGGTCACAGCCTGCGAGGTCGCTGTCCCGTTCCATCGTTCAGGGTCGCTTTTCCCCACCCATGAACGACACCGCCACCGACCACGACGCCTCGAACGCCCCGCTCCCGTTCCCGACGAAGGAGGAGCGCGACGCGCTCATCCTCGAGTTCCAGCGCCTCGCGGCGCGGCTCACGCAGGCCGGGCTCATCTCGCGCGTCTCCTCGGACCGCCTGATGCGCTCGATGAACCGCGAGCGCCGGTACGCCGAGGACGAGCGGCACGCGCTCCCCGAGCTGGTGCTCAACATCCTGCTCGGCATCGAGGAGGGCACGCTGAAGGAGCGCGAGCACTTCATGCGGCTGAAGGACGAGCACATCGCAGTCCACCTCGCGTCGGCGGGACCCGCGCTGTTCAAGGCCGGACGCGGACGGCTCACGCAGGCTGAAGCCCGGAGTCTCTTTCACTTCGGGTGGCTGCACTTCCGCAACGTCGTCGTTGCCCGCTCCGAGCGCGCGCGCTTCGGCCCCGAGGAGGACCGCCGCCGCGTCGTCGTCCTCCATGTCCCCTCCGCGTACGAATTCGTCGGCGCCCGTCCGAAGCCTGTCCCATATCGCTGAGCGAGTCCGCGTTTCCCCACCCACCGACGCCGCTCGAAGGCGCCGGCCAGGAACGCGATGGCTCTCAGGGACCTCATCAGACCAGCACCGCCGCCGCCCACGCCGGCCGCCGAACGTCCGCCCGGCATCACCTGCGAGAAGTACACGCGGGGCGAGGGCAAGCGCTGCCTCCACTTCCAACAGGGCGGCACGTGCCTCCTGCCGGACGAGTTCGTCTGCACCGAGTGGCAGAAGCACAACGGGCCCAACAAGCGCACGCTCCCAGTCGTCGCGCCCGCGCCCGTCCTCGAGGAGCCCCCCGCCCCGAAGCCGGTGGCGCGCGACCTGTTCGGCAACCCGTTGCCCGAGGTCGCCACGCCCGCACCGGCGCCGAAGGCGTCGCCGCCCGCACCGATGACGGTTGCTCCGAGGTCCGACGCCGACGCGACGCCCGCCGTCGACGTCGACCAGCTCCGCGGCTTCACCACCGACAACATCGAGTCGTTCAAGGCGCTCGGGGTCGAGGTGCTCCTGCGCTCGGAGACGTACGGCGACGTCTGGCTGGTGCCCGCTTACACGGGCCGGGACCGCAAGGAGATCACACCCGAACACGCCGCGACGCTCGCGCGCGTCATGAGCGTGTTCCCGGGCTCGCACATCGTCTCGTTCGAGAAGATCGAGAAGACCAACCCCAACAACCCTGAGCGCCCAGAGCGCCCTTCGAGGCGCTCATGACCAACGCACCGTTCAAGAACCAGCACCTCTCGTACTCGCGGCTTACGCGATTCGAGCAGTGCCCCCTCAGCTACCGCCTGCACTACATCGAGAAGAAGCAGGCCGAGCCCGGGCTGGCGCTCCGCTTCGGCAAGACCATCCACGCCGTCCTCGAGCGGCTGATGAAGGAGGTGCTCGACGACGAGCGCTCGGGCCCGCTCTCCGAGGAGCGCGCCATCGAGCTCTATCGCGAGGCGTGGAGCGCCGAGCAGCTCACCGGCATGGACGTGTTCGCCGAGGGGCTGCGCATCCTGCGCGACTTCATCCGCGACCAGGGCGTCGTCGACCACCGCGACGTCCTCGCCATCGAGAAGGAGTTCCGGCTGCCGGTGGGGCCGTTCACGGTCCTCGGCTTCATCGACCGCGTCGACTGGGTCGATGACGAGACCGTCGAGGTCATCGACTACAAGACCAACCACCAGCTCTTCACGCGCGACGAGGTCGACACCTCGCTGCAGCTCTCGCTCTACCACGTGGCCGCGCAGCGCCTCTGGCCCTGGGCGAAGAAGGTGAAGTTGACGTTCTGGATGCTGCGCCACGGCGTCCGGCAGGAGACGACGCGCACCGAGGAGCAACTCGCCGACGAGCTCGCCTACGTCGAGACGCTCGGACGGCAGACCGAGACCGCGACGGAGTACCCGGCGCGCCTCAACGCCAACTGCACCTACTGCGACCATCGCAAGCAGTGCCCGGCGTACGCCGACGCGCTCAAGGGCAAGCGCGAGTTCCTCTGCGAGGACCTCGCGGACCTCGAGGCCGTCGCGCGCGAGCGCGAGGAGGTCGCCCGCCTCGCCAAGGTGCTCTACGCGCGGAAGGAGGAGCTGGAGGACATCCTCAAGGCGCACCTGACGGAGCAGGACGAGCTCGTCCTCGGCGGCGTCCGCTACCGGATGTTCACCACGACGAGCCTCGACTACCCGCTCGATCCGACGCTCTCGCTGCTTTCCGAGGCCACGGGGCTCTCGCGCGACGAGGTGCTCGGCAAGCTCGGGACCATCGACAAGAAGGCGCTCGACGCGCTCCTCAAGTCGCTGGGCAAAAAGCTCGACAAGCCCCGCGTCTCGCTGCTCAAGGCCGAGCTCGACGCGCACGCCAACAAGAAGGTCTCGCCGCGCTTCTGGGCGAAGGAGGTGGCGTGATGCTGCTCCCGCCGCCCCTCGACCCGGCGTCGGCAGACGCCGCGCCCATCATCCCTCGCTACGTTCCGCGCCTGGAGCGCCGGGCGCCGAAGACGACCGTCGCCTTCGTCGACCTTGAGACGACGGGGCTCGATCCGTCGCGCCACGACATCGTCGAGATCGGCGTCGTCCGCGTCGACGCGCGCACCCTGGAGGTGCTCGACGAGTACGAGACGCTCGTCGCGCCCGAGCGCCTCGGAGACGCCGAACTCGAGGCGCTGGCCATCAACGGCTTCTCGACGGCCGCGTGGGAGCACGCGCTCCCTCTCCGCGAGGCGCTGCTCGAAGTGGCGCCGCTCCTCGACGGAGCCCTCATCGCCGGCCACAACGTCGGCTTCGACTGGGCCTTCCTCGATGCTGGCTTCCGACGCGCCGGTCTCGCCCTGCCGAACGTCGACTACCACCGGCTCGACACGGCGAGCCTCGCGTGGCCGCTCGTCGTCACGGGCGAGCTGCCGTCGACGTCGCTCGACCCGCTGGCGAAGCTGCTGGGCCTCGAGCGTCCGCACCCGCACCGCGCGCTCGCCGATGCGCGCTGCGCGCTCGAGGTCGCCCGACGGCTGGTGGAGCGCATGCGCGCGGGCGGACTCATCACCGGGCTCCCGGCGGATGAGCGGCAGATCTGCGACGCGCTCCTCGGTCGTCTCGCGCAAGGCCGACGTCAGTACGGTCCGTGGCGCCTCGACGACGGGCGCGACTACCCGAGCGAGGCCTACGCCGAGGTGCTCGACGGGCTGCACTACACGACCGCAGAGCTGGTGCGCCATCGTCGGCTCGAGGCCGGTCGCCGGCGACGCGTCTACGTCTGCCACCCGTTCGCCTCCGACCCTGCCGGCAACATCGAGCGGGTCCGCGCGATCAGTCAATTCCTCCTCGACGACGGCGTGCTCCCCATCGCGCCGCACCTCTACCTGTCGCAGCTCGTTGACGAGGCCACGGGTCGAGAGCAGGCGCTCGCGCTCTGCCTCGAACTGCTCGCCACTTGCGACGAGGTTCGCATCTTCGGCGAGCTCGTCACCGAAGGGATGGAGCGCGAGCTGCGTGAGGCGAAGCGGCTCGGCATCCCCGCGCGCTTCGTTCGGGAGGTGCGGGCATGAGCGGCGCGCACTCTCGGCGGAAGGGCGCCGGCTTCGAGCGCGAGCTCGTCCAGCGCTTCCGCGAGGCCATGCCGGACGCGCAGGTCCGCCGCGGCCTTCAGTTCCGCACGGGCGAGGAGACGCCCGACGTCGACTGCCCGGTGTTCTGGCCCGAGGCCAAGCGGGGCAAGCAGCCCAACGTCCGAGCCGCGCTTCGCCAGGCCACGGACGCGGCCCCGCCCGGACGCATCCCGATCGCCATCATCCGCGACGACCGCGCCGAGCCGTTCGTCGCGCTGAGCCTCGACGACTTCCTCGAGTTCGTCGCCGAGTGGTGGGCCCGGAGGGACAAGTGAAGAGCGCCCTCCGCACGGTCATCGAGCGGCTGCGCCGAGAGGCGCTCGTCGCTCCTCGGCGCGTCTTCGAGGCGGGCCGCATGAGGCAGGCCGCGCTCGAGGCGCACCCCGACGTGGCCTCGGTGCTCCTCGCGCTCGACGACGACGCGGAGAGCACCTACCCGGCACGGGAGGCGATAACGCGGGCGCTCATCGGCGAGCACCGTGCGAGCAGTGCCGCGCTCTGGGCGTCGATGCTGCTCGTCGCTTTCTCGCCGATGCTGGTGCGTCTGCGGAACCGCCTCGTCAGCGATACGGTCCCGGGCAACGAGCTCGACCAGCTCGTGGTCACGTCGTTCCTCGCGGCGCTGACGGAGCTGCCGCTCTCCGAGCGCACGGATCGCGTGGCGATGCGACTGCGTCAGCGGACCGAGCGCCAGGTGTTCGCGTTCCTTCGCAAGGAGCGCGATCACCGGCACCCGAGCCTCGACGTCGAGGCGGTGGCCGAGGCCGATCCCGAGGCACTCGCCCCGCGCCGGGCCTCGACCGACGAGAAGCTCTACGACCTCGCGCTGCTCCTTCAGCGCGCCGTCGAGGAGGGCATCTCGCCGAGCGGGCTCGACGTCGTCGAGGCGACGGTGCTCCGGCGCGAGCTGCTGCGTAGCTATGTCGAGCGCCTGGGACCCGATGACGACCTCGAGCGCGAGCGCATGTACCAGCGGCTGAAGCGCCAGCGGTCGCGGGCGCTGCGACGCCTGAAGACGCTGCTCGGGGCCTCGTCCCCGCTGCTGCTCGCGAGCGGCTTCTGAGGAGCACGATGGCAAAGAAGAAGGCCCACGGCGGAAGGCCCACGAAGGACGAAGGGCCGAAGCTCTCGCAGCCGGAGGAGGTCGAGCGCCTGCTCGTCGAGGGCGAGGTGGTACCCGGGCCCGATGGCGAGGCGAAGCGCGTGTGGCTCACCCAGCGAGACGTCGCCGCGCGTTTCAACGTCTCGCCGAGCCTCATCGCCGAGTTCGCGAAGAAGCATCGCACCACGGAGCACCGCGCCGAGTTGCGGGCGAAGCTCGACACGCCGAAGCCGCCACCTCCGAAGGTCGAGGAGCCGGACGCGAACGCAGAGGACTCGCCCGAGCCCACCACAGACCCGCCCGACGCGCCGAAGGAGAAGCGCAGGCCCGGTCGTCCTCGCCGGCAGGACGCGCCGCTCATTCCCTTCGAGGAGCTGGACCGGCTGCTCGTGTTCGGCGAGGTGCAGATCCTTGACGACGGCAAGACCACGACGGTCTACCCCTCGTACCGCGCGCTCGCCGAGAAGTACGGTGTCGTGCCCAGCGTCATCGCCGAGTACGCGCGCAGCCACAACACGATGAAGCGCCGCAAGCTCGCCGCGATGCGGATCGAGGCGCGCAAGGACGAGAAGCTCGTCGAGCTGCGCTCGGATGCGCTGGCGGTCGGCGAGACTCGCCTCGTCGCGATGATTGACGACTTCCTCGTGAAGTTCGAGGAGGCGCTCAAGGATGGCCGCGTCCGCACCGACAGCCCTGCCGACGTGAACACGCTCGTGCGCCTCAAGCAGTTCATCATGGGCGGCGCCGACTCGCGGCAGGAGGTGCGGAACATCCTCTCGCTCGAGGCGCTGCAAGAGCGCTACGCGCGGATGATGCGCGAGACCGAGAGCGCCACGCCGGCGATGGCCGGCGTCGTCATCGACGTGCGCGCGGAGGAAGTGAGCAACGAAACCGAGCAAGCGCGCGCGGGGAAGCAACTGAGCGCTCGGTTTCCCCCCGGCCCCTCGCTCGAAGGAGCCGACCAGGAACCGAACCTCTCCCGCGACCTCCGCCCCGCCTTGCGCGACCTGGTGAACCTCGCGCGCGAGCTCGCCGAGACGATGGGCGCCGACCCGGACGACCACGAGCTGATCGAGAACCGCGTGCTGCGCGCCGTCGAGCGCGTCGAGGCCGCGCGGGCCCCGCACGACGCCGCCGACGTTGGCCCTCGTGGCGCCGAAGCCGAGGAGGACGAGGGATGATCGCCCCCGGCGCCGCCGCGCGCCCACGCGGCCAGGACGACGCGACCAGCGGAGCCGCGCAGAGGCGCGCCCACCAAGCTCACAGCGAGCAGGAAGAACACGCGCGCATCGCGCTGCTCGCGGGATTCCGCGGCCTTACGCCGCCGACTAGCGACGAGCGCTCGAGCAGGACGAGCTCACCTCCGGGCGAGCCGGAACACGCGGGCGCCCACGAGTTCGCAGTCGCCGCCGCCGAGACCGGCCTCGCCCGCGTCGAGGGCGCGGATCCACGGAAAGCGGCCATTGGCCTCCGCGTCCGAGGCGCCGACGAGGCGCCGCAACTCCCCAAGAACGCGCAGCGCGCCGGGTGCGAACCGCCGCTTTTCTCTCTTAGCGGCGGTGCCGATGCGCCCCCGCTGCGCGCGCCTACCATGCCGATCCCTGGCGTCGGCGGGCCGACATCAGCTTACGTATGCCTACAACCTACCGAAAGGGGGGAGGGGTCGGATTTTCGTGAGGCCGCGCGCCCACCCCAGGGTGCCTGGGGCCGTTTTCGAGAGGGCCAGTTTTGGGAAACTGAGCAGCCCTGGGATTCGAAACCGAGCGCCACGCGGGAAACCGAGCACGCGGGCGCGTTCGGTTCTGCTCAGAAAGTAGGTCGCGAGGCGTCGCCTACGCGGGTGTGGACAGCCGCGAGCCCCGCCCGCTGTCCCGCCGTGCCCTCAGCAGACCAGCCCCTGGACCGACCGGAGCAGTTCCTCGTCCGAGGGGTGCGTGTAGATGCTGGTCGTCACCACCGACTTGTGGCGGGCGAAGCGCTGCGTGAGCCGGAGGTCGCGGCTCGCACGGTAGACGGCGGTGCAGGCGCTGTGGCGCAGGCAGTGGAAGTTGAAGTGCCGGTCGAAGCCCGCGCGTTCCTGCCAGACGCCGAAGGCGTGTCGAAGTTGGCGCGCGGACAGGCGTCGCCCGAGGCGGCTCACGAAGATGGGCGTGCTCGGCATGATGGTCTCGCCCGCGCGCTTCCTCGCGGCCAGCAGCTTCTCGAGCTTGGCGCGCACGACGTCGGGCAGCAGCACCTCCTGCGGGGCCGGGTCCTTCGCCGAGCGCTTGAACACGCGGAGCGCGACGCGGCGCTTGGCGCGGCCGGCGTCATCGAACACGTCGCCGACGTCGAGCGCGAGGATCTCGTGCTCGCGCAGGCCGGTGCCCATCGCCAGCGAGTAGATGCAGTGGTCCCGGAAGCCATCGACGTGTTGACCCGTGACCTTCAGGAGCAGGCGCTGCTCGCTCTCGGTCAGGGTGCGCGCGGGGCGCGAGATGGTGTCGGCGTAGGCGGTCATGGTCGCTCTCCTCGTCGTCCATGCAGGCTTCCTTTCCGCAGGAAGGCAAGGTCGCTCGCGACGTCGCGGAGGGCTGCATGACGCTCGGGATCGTCAAGCGCACCGAGGAGGAGTTCGCCGAGTGGCTCGTGACGGAGCCCGGCTTCGTCACGGGGCTCATGGCCTACGACGACGAGCCCATCGTGCTCGAGGCGTACCAGCGCGAGTTCCTCAACAACCGCTCTCGCTTCCGGTGGGTCACGAAGAGCCGCCAGATCGGCTTCTCGTTCCTCTTCGCGCTGGAGGCGCTCGCGCGCTGCCACCTGCGCGAGAAGCACACCGCCGTCTTCGTCTCCTACAACCTCGACGACGCGAAGGAGAAGATCCTCATCGCGCGCCAGGTCCACGAGGAGCTGCCGCTTGCGTACCAGAAGCGGCTTGTCGTCGACTCGAAGACCGAGCTCGCCTTCGAGTCGAACGGCGCGACGAAGAAGCTCTCGCGCATCCTCTCGCATCCGTCGAAGGCGCCGCGCGGAAAGAAGGGCGACGTCTACCTCGACGAGCTCGCGCACTACGTGAACGACCGCGAGGTGTATCGGGGCTCGACGGCGCTCATCCTGCGAAGCAACGGGCAGCTCACCGGCTGCAGCACCCCGCTCGGCCGGCGCGGCATCTTCTGGGAGATCGCCAACGAGGAGTTGCGCAAGTACCCGCACCACACGCGGCAGCTCGTTCCCTGGTGGCTGTGTCGGTTCTTCGCCACCGACGTGCGCGCGGCGTCCGCTGTCGCGCTCGACCTGCCGACGGAGGAGCGCGTCGCGCGCTTCGGGCGGCCGACGCTCATCGAGCAGTTCGACTCGCTGCCGCTCGAGGACTTCCAGCAGGAGTTCGAGGGGAAGTTCGTAGACGAGACGTACAGCTACTTCCCCTACGAGCTGATCCTGCCGTGCACGAGCGACGACCTCGTCCTCTACGACGAGCCGACGAGTGTGCGCGCGCCCGAAGGCCGAATCGTCGCGGGCTTCGACGTCGGCCGCACACGTGACCGCTCGGAGCTGGCGGTGTTCGAGGAAATCGAGGGCCGCTTCACATGCCGCATGTTGCGCAGCTTCGAGGGGACGCCCTTCGCCGAGCAGGAGGCCGAGCTGCGGCGCCTGCTCGGCACGCTGCCCGTCGCTCGGCTCTCCATCGACCGCAGCGGCATCGGCATGAATCTCGCCGAGAACCTGTCGCGCGACTTCCCGCAGGTCGTCGGCGAGAACTTCACCAACGAGGCGAAGGAGCGCTGGGCGACTGACTTCAAAATCCTCTTCCAGCGGCGTGACGTGACGTTGCCACGCGACCGCGACCTCGTCGCACAGGTCCACGCAATCAAGCGGCGGGTGCTACCCTCCGGGAAGGTCAGCTTCGATGCCGAGCGCAATGCGCGAGGCCACGCCGACAAGTTCTGGGCTGTGGCGCTCGCCTGCCAGAAAGAGCGGGCGCCAGAGCGCCCGCTGGCTGGCAACATTGGGGTTCGCGTGCTGGGGTGAAGCAGGCGTGCGCCTACGCGGAGTCCTCCGAGAATGTGCCACGCTCCCTCAGCGCCGCCACCCAGAGGCACTCGAGGAGGGCCACCAGCGTGTCCTCGAACGACAGTTGCGCCTGCACCATCCGCTCGCGCACGTCCCTCGCGAGCGCCTCCCCCGCCTCGGAGTACACCACCGTGCCCCTGCGGGCGCGCGCCTGAGCCTCCGCGAGCCCGTACTCGTACCCCACGTCGAAGAACGCCTCCTCCCGGTCAAGGGAGATGTCGCTGCGCAGCGACTCCAACTCCAGGAAGCCCGCCAGATTCTTCCCGAGTTGGGCCCCCACCTGCTCCTGAAGCTCCAAGAGGCGCTTGCGCTCAGCATCCTGAGGGAGGCGCTGCCGAACAGCGATATCGACAGGGTGGCTGTCCTCCCCCGGAGGCTTCATCTGGCAGTAGTAGCTGGGCCTCGGGGAGAGGGGCTGGGGATTGTGCGGCGGGTCTTGCTTCGATAGCTTCTTCATCGGTGAGCCTTTCGTTTCAAGGTTTACCCACGGGCCCGGACGTTCGCGCGTCGCGGGCCCACTTACGCACTACGGCTCCGTCGCCCGCCTGAAGGCAACCCCCTCGTAGCGAGAAAAGGCGCCGTCCCCGAACCAGGCCACCGCGCCGCTTTGCTCCCCCCGGAGGCGAGGCGCGCGGTCCAGATGCTCGGTGCCCAGATGGACTGCCTCCTCGCAGGCTGGCCAAGCGCCTCGCCTCCGCTGATTCGCGGAGTCCACCATGCGGCGCACCCTCAAGACCTTCGTCGTCCCGGCCGGCAAGCCCGGCACCCCGCCCGAGCCCGGGCCTGACGTCGAGCTCGAGGCCGCCAGCGAGGACGGGCTCCTGGCCACCGCCCACGAAGCGATCGCCAAGCGCGGGCTCCGGGCGCGCGCGGTGTCGTTCACGCCGACCGGACTCGTGGCGTACGCGGAGGCCGCGCGGTGACGACGCCCGACGCCGTCTACGACGCCGAGCAGCGGCTCCAGACGATCCTCAAGGCAGTCGTGGTCGGCGCGCGGGTGCAGGACCCGGCGAGCCGTCCCGCGGGCGAGGACACGACCAGCGCATTCACCTCGGCCGGCGCGCTGCTGCCGCCCTACGACCCGGAGACACTCTGCCTCCTGGTCGAGCACTCCAACTCGCTGCGCCAGAACGTCGACGCCTACGCCACCAATATCGACGGCAACGGCTACCGCTTCGACGCGGCCATCGACTTCGACGCCGAGGACGCGCGCTCGAAGGTGGCCGACGCGATGACGCTCGAGCGGCTCGCCGCGCGCGACGCGGGCACGCTGCCCGAGGGCGTGGGGCTCACGCCGAGCGCCGAGGAGCTCTCGGCGCGCTTCGCGGAGTTGCGCCAGCTCGCGCGCGTCGAGCGGGCGCGCCTGGACTCGTTCTTCGACTTCGCCTGCTTCGACCACTCCTTCGTCGACCTGCGCCGCCGCACGAGGCAGGACCTCGAGGTCACCGGAAACGCCTTCTGGGAGGTGCTCCGCGACGGCAAGGGCGACCTCGCGCGGCTGGTCTACGTGCCATCGTACACGGTGCGACTCCTGCCGCTGGACCGCGAGGCGGTCGAGGTCCGCGAGCGTGTGCGCGTCTCGCCGGTGAGCTTCGACACCGTGAGCGCGCGCCGCCGCATGCGCCGCTACGTGCAGGTCCAGGGCACCGAGTGCGTGTACTTCAAGTCGTTCGGTGATCCGCGCGTGGTGTCGCGCTCGACCGGCCGCGTCTTCCCCGACATCGCCGCGCTCAGGGCCGCCAAGCCCGACGACGGCCCCGCCACCGAGCTGCTCCACTTCGCGATCCACTCGCCGCGTTCGCTCTACGGCGTGCCGCGCTGGGTGGGCACGCTGCTGTCCGTCCTCGGCTCGCGGCAGATGGAGGAGGTCAACTATCTCTACTTTGAGAACAAGTCGGTCCCGCCGATGGCGCTGCTCGTCTCGGGCGGCCGGCTCTCCGAAGCCTCAGTGCCGCGCATCGAGCGCTTCATCGAGGAGAACCTCAAGGGCAAGGCGAACTTTCACAAGATCCTCATCCTCGAGGCGGACGGCGCGGGCACGGGCGACGGCGGCCGCGCGAAGATCGAGCTGCGCCCGCTGACCGACGCGCAGCAGCAGGACGCGCTCTTTCAGGTCTACGACGAGCGGAACATCGACAAGGTCGGCAGCGCGTTCCGCCTGCCGCGCCTGCTGCGCGGCGAGAGCAAGGACTTCAACCGTGCGACTGCCGAGAGCGCGCTGCGCTTCGCCGAGGATCAGGTCTTCCAGCCCGAGCGCGACGAGTTCGACTTCCTGATGAACCGCAAGCTGCTCGCCGACATGGGCGTGCGCTTCTGGCGGTTCCGCTCGCAGACGCCGGTCACGCGCGACCCGGAGCGCATGACCGAGATGGTCGAGCGGCTCGTGCGAGTCGGCGTGCTGACGCCCGAGGAGGGCCGCCTCCTGGCCGGCGACATCTTCAACCGCGAGTTCAGGAAGATCGGCGACGACTGGACCAAGCGCCCCATCACGCTGACGCTCGCCGGCATCCAGACCGGCGTCGAGGACCTGAAGCCAAAGACGGTGGGCGGCGAGTCCCTGCTCCCGAGCGCCAAGCAGCTCCTCGCGCTGCGCGAAGACCTGCGCGCCGAGGAGGAGCGGCTCGCGGCTGGGCGGCTCGACCTGGCGCGCCGCTACCAGGACGTCGAGCACGTGAAGGTGCCGCGCGACGAGTTCGCGCGCTGGTTCGGCGAGGTGCCCGATGCGCCCTGAGCATCAGCGCGCGTGGGTACAACAGGCCCAGCTCGACGCCGAGCGCGGCGTCATCGCCTGCCGCATGTGCAAGCGTCACGCGGGCCTCGATGAGACGACCACGCTCTGGCGCAACGGGCTGCTCGTCTTCGCCCTCTGCGACCGCTGCGCGGCCTCGCACGACGTCATGTTCTCGCCCACGGTGGCGGGCGTCGAGGTGCGCGCGAAGCGCCGAGATCCACTCGTCGTCGGAGGCGGGCAGTGAAGCTCGTGCCCTCGTCGAAGCGGCCGTGCCGCCTGGAGCGCGGAGAAGTCCGCCGAGTACCGCAGGACCGCACGAACCTCCTCGTAGGCCACCACGTCTGCTGCCCGCGCTGCGCGTTCAACACGCCCGCGCTCGCCGGCCACGACGACGTGAACATCGCCGAGGGCGACGAGCCCGACGACTTCACGTTCTCGAAGGCGCTTCGATGCACCTTTTGCCGCGTGCTGATGCACGTGCGCCACGGCGAGCTGCGGCTCGAGGAGGACGCTGATGTGCGGCACATCAGCTTCCGCTGATCGGCTCCTCGTCGTCCACGAGGCCCGCGTCGCCGCCGACGAGCTCGTCGAGCGCTGCCTCGGTCTCCCCGTGGCCAAGGCCATGAACCTCGCCACCCGCGCCGGGTTCGACCGCGCCGTGGCGCTCCTGGCCGCGCGGCTCCGGCGCGCCACCGGCCGGGCCGATGCCAACGCCGTGCGCGAGGCGATCGCCGTCCTCGACGTCGACTGGTCCCGCACCACTGCCGCCGAGCGGCGCCGCATGGTCGCCGAGGCAATGAGCGCAGCGGGCCGCGCGACGGCGCTCGTCCCGGCGCGCATCGCGGCGCCGTTCAACAATGCCGCGCAGGAGGTGGTCGCCGCCACCCGCGCCGAGGCCCGACGCGGGCAGCGGCTCGCGATCGGCGCCGAGTTCAACGCCCTCGACCAGCGCGTCGTCGCCCACATGACCCGCTCCCAAGGCAACTTCGTCCGCGACGAGTACGGCCGCCGCATCGAGGGCTTCGGCCGCATCGTCGCGGCCGGGCTCGAGGAAGGCCTCGGACGTGACGACATCGCCGCGGGTCTCGAACGGGCCGCCCGCGCGGCCCTCGTCGATCGCGCGCCGTTCTACTGGGAGACGGTCGCCAGCGCGTTCATCGCGCAGGGGCGCTCCTACGCGCAGATGAGCAGCTACGCCGAGGCGGCCATTCGGCAGTACCGCATCGAGGCGGTGCTCGATGAGCAGACCACGAACATCTGCCGCTACCTGCACGGCAAGACGTTCTCGGTGGCCGATGCCCTCCGTCGCTTCGACCGGATCGAGCAACTCGAGGACCCGGAGGCCATCAAGCAGGCGATGCCCTGGGTCCGGGAGGCCCGCGACCCCGACACGGGCCGGACCCGGCTCTACGTGGACGGCGGCGCCGGCCGGACCGACCTCGCCGAGGTGGCGCGCTCGGCACTGGGCATTCGTGATGACCGCGGCGACTTCCGCGCGCTCGCCAGCGACTCCGCGCTGAACGAGGTCGGCATCGGCTTCCCGCCGTACCACGGGCTCTGTCGAACCACGACGATCGCAGTTCTTTGAACTACCCACCGGACCACATGATGATCTCGCCGGGGATGTACTCGGCGCCGAGACACGCGTGGAGCGGTGCCAGGTTGAGAGCGTCGAGCACGTCGCGAGGCACGGGGCGACCACCAGGCATCTGGATGAACGCTTTTGGGGGGAACCCGTCGTGGTGGAAGCGCATCGCGTCCACCACCCCATCGGCCAACGGCTTCTCCCGCGTGGCCCGCAGGAGCTGGTGCTGGTGGCGAACCACCGCGATCCCATCGACATGGGGATACGCAACAGCCGTGCCGTCTGCGCTGCGATGGAACGACTGGTTCGTGAGGAGGCCCGACACCGGGCTCAGCAAGGCCGAGATGGGTTCGTTGCAGAAGTCGTCCCAGACGATGAAGAGCAGCCGAAGCGCGTCCGCACGATGCGCCTCGTAAACCGTGAACTTCGCCTCCGCTGACACCAGGAAGTCCTTCACCGGGTTGTCCCGAGGGGGCGTGAGTTGGAAGTCCTTCGTCGTCTCTCGAGGAACGCGTGCCGTGACCTGCCAGGGGTTCGACGAGCGCTGCCGCGCATGCGCGATGAGCTTGGGCGTCTTCACCTCGATCGCGCACCACCTGCCCGCGATGAGGGCTTCGCATTCCGGGTTCTTCTTCCCGGCCGGGCCAGGTTCATGGACAACTTGCGGCGCCGCCCCCTCTCGTGAGGCGGCAGCAACGACGCCCTGCGTGACGTAGACCTCGGCGAGGATCTGGAGGACCGCCTCGTACTGCTCTTCCCCAGTTCCCGCGATCTCTGCGAGTCGGTCGACCATCTCGGCGGCGTATCCCGGAGTCGCTGAGTCGATCTCGGCGAGCGTTCTGCAGAGGCCTACGGTGAACGGCAGCACCACGCCGCGCGCCGCATTCGCAGCGAAGTAGCAGAGCATATGCTTCGGGTACTCCGTCGGGACCTTGTCCACGACCAGCTTCAGCGCCTCGTCGAACTGCACAGGACCGGACCTCCGTGAGTCGCCACGTTACCACAGGCGACGTGACGTGTCCCCTCCGCGCGAAGTCGGCTGCTTTGCCTCTGCGGAGGCCGACGCATGTCCGACACGAAGCCGCGCGAGTCCGAGAGCACCGGAGTCGGGACGCGTCCGTCTGCGCCTAGGCGGCCCGGCGACAAGACAGAGAAGCAGGACGCGCCCGTCGTCTGGCCGCGCGATCTGAACGCGCCCTCCACCGACCAGCCCACGTGGGGCTCTGACCCGGAGGCGCTCCGCGATGCGTGACCGCCGCGAAGCCGCCATCGCCTACGCGCGCCGCGTCCTCGCAGCCAGCCAGGGCGCCCGGTCGGAGAGCACGGAGGTCGAGAAGACCATCTGGGGCTCGCCAGCGGGCAAGAAGCGCCTGGCAGATCGCCTCGTGGCGATGCTCCCGGCGCACAAGACCTACGTCGAGCCGTTCGCCGGCAGCGCGGCGGTGCTGTTCGCCAAGGAGCCCTCGGAGGTCGAGGTCATCAACGACGCCGACCCGGAGATCGCCGACGCGTACCGCCTGCTGAAGAAGCTGACGCCCGAGGGGCTCGCGCGCCTCAAGAAGCTGCCGTGGGTGGGCGACGAGAAGACGTTCAAGCGGCTGCTCGATGAGGAGCCCGAGGACGACGTCGAGCGGCTTCACCGCTTCCTGTACCTGACGCACTTCTCCTACGGGAAGATGCGCGGGCGCAGCTTCAGCCCGACGGTGGTCGGCGTCGAGGCGACGACCATCAAGCGAATCGAGAAGTTCGCGCCGCGGCTGAAGAAGGTGAAGGTGTACGGCGGGGACTACGAGAAGGTCGTCCGCAAGTACGACAGCAAGGACACGGTCTTCTTCCTCGACCCGCCGTACCCCGGCTACAACGTCGACGTCGGCGAGTCGGTGTTCGACGAAGAGCGCTTCTTCAAGCTGATCAAGTCGCTCAAGGGCCGCTTCCTCATCACCTACGGCATCCGAGGGAAGTTCCCCGAGTTGGTGAAGGGTTCGGACTTCTGGGTGAAGCGCATCCGCACGCCGCGAACCATCGCGGCGATGCGCGGCGTCGGCGGCCCGTCCGTCCTGACGCAGCTCCTGGTCGCGAACTACGAGCCCGCCATCAAGGGGCTCGACGACTCCATCGCCGTCGAGGACTGGGACGGCACGCTCGACACGGGCGGCGACGATGTCGAGAAGGCCCAGCCGTTCGGCACGTTCGGAGGCTCGTTCCACTACGCCAAGCGGATCGTCCCGCTCATCCCGGCGCACAAGACGTACGTCGAGCCCTTCGTCGGCGCGGCCGCGGTCCTGCACGCAAAGGACCCGAGCGAGAGGGAGGTCATCGCCGACCTCGACGACGACGTCGTCTTCCTGCACCGGAGCATCAAGGAGATGACGCCCGAGCGCGTCGCGGAGCTGCGGCGCCGCTTCGAGTGGACCGTCACGCAGGAGAGCTTCGCCAAGGCGCGCGACATGACGCCGAAGGACGACGTCGCGCGCTTCTACAAGCTCGTCTTCGTGCGCACGCACGCGCGCGACTGCCGCCCCGACGGCACGCACCCGGCGCAGCAGCACCTCGGCTCGACGACCAACCCCGAGAAGTACCTCAAGGCCGCCGAGCGCCTGAAGGACGTGACCATCCTCCGGCAGGACTACAGGAAGACGCTGCAGTCCTACGACTCGCCCGACACGTTCTTCTTCATCGACCCGCCGTACCCCGGCGAGTGGTTCGACAAGGACAACGTCATCGACCTCGGCGAGTTCATCGACGCGCTCGCCAAGGTGAAGGGCAAGTTCATCGCGGTCCTGAACCCGACGCCGGAGAACGTCGCGGCGTTCAAGAAGGTCGGGCATGTGTTCCGGCTCAAGGTCCGCGAGGCCTCAGGGCGCGGCGGCGCGAAGCAAGCCATGCGCCTCTTCGTCGCCAACTTCCCCGTGCGCAAGGCCGAGGAGTTCGAGCTCGTGGCCAAGTGCGAGCACCTGCCGCTCCACCCCAGCGTCGATGCGCTCGTCTTCGACAAGACCACGCAGCTCGTGAAGGGCCTCGATCCGAACGACGAGCGCTTCGTACTCGGCATCGTGCTCGAGCCCGAGGTGGTCGACGCGCAGGGCGACATCTACTCGGCCGACGAGATCCGGGCCGCCGCCCACCGGTTCATGGAGGACTTCGGCGGCCTCGGCCTGATGCACCGCCTCCGCGTGAACGGCCAGGTGAAGGTGCTCGAGAGCTACCTCGCGCCCACCGACTTCACCGTCGGCGAGCTCGCGGTCCGCAAGGGCACGTGGCTCCTCGCCGTGCGCGTGCTCTCCGACGAGCTGTGGGAGCGCGTGAAGTCGGGCGACCTCACGGGCTTCTCCATCGGCGGCTCGGCGCGTCGCGTGCCCGAGCCCGCACCTATTCCGACGTCGGAACAGTCGCCCACCGAGCCGGAGCCCTCGGCTCCTGAGCCCACCGAAGACGCCACCCCCGAGACGGAGGCCGCCGCATGACGACCGAGGTTCGCAAGGGCGACGGCGTGCACCGCCTCGTCGACATGGTCGTCGAGGAGGTCTCGCTCGTCGACCGCGCCGCAAACAAGCACCGCTTTCTCATCGTGAAGAGGGACGAAGCAATGGACGACGACAAGCCCCAGAACACCACCCCGGCCGAGCCGTCGCCGCCCGCTGCGCCCACGGCGAAGCTCGACGACAACTCGGCGCTGAACGCCGCGCTCGCGGCGCTCGAGAGCCTGACCGGGCTGGTCGAGCTGCTCGGCGACCTCGGCGCCGACCAGGCCGACGCGCGCCTCGCGGGGCTCGCCGAGGAGCTGCGCAGCGTCGCGATGCAGCTCCTCGAGCGCACCACCGACGACGAGAGCGAGGAGGACATCGAGGCCCGCGCGAAGCAGTCGCCGACGGCCGTCGAGGCTGCGACGTTCGCGAGCAGCCTCACCGCCGCGAAGCAGGCGCTCGCCCGCATCCGCGAGGCGGCGAGCAAGGTGCCCGCCGCGAAGACCGAGACGCCCGCGCCGGCGCCCGCCACCACCGAGCCCGCGCCCGGTGTGAACGAGTCGCTGGCGAAGCTCGCCGAGTCGTTCCGGTCGCTGTCGGAGACCGTGAAGGAGCAGCAGCAACGGCTCGGGCGCGTCGAGAAGCAGTTCGGGCTCCCGAACAGCGCGGCGCCCGCCGAGCGCGTGTCGAAGGTCTCCGTCGAGGACGTGGGATGGCCGCTCGATCTCAACAAGCCCAAGGACCGGGAGAGCGTCGACAAGGCGATCTCCTTCCACGACCTCTGACACCCCGCCGGAAGGAGACCCTCATGAGCCACCTCAGCAACCGTTCCATCCTGGAGAAGGCCGATCTCGCGCTCGCCGATCTGACGGCGGGCGGCGGCATCCTCCAGCCCGCGCAGGCGCAGAAGTTCATGCGCCTGCTCATCAAGCAGTCCGTGCTCCTGCAGCTCGCGACCGTCGTCCCGATGGCCTCGCCGAAGCAGCAGATCTCAAAGCTGAAGTTCGGCGCGCGCGTGCTGCGGCCGGGCCAGGAGGGCACCGCGCTCGGCGCCGCCGACCGCGTGAAGCCCGACCTGTCCGACGTCGAGCTCGACGCCAAGCTGTTCAAGGCCGAGGTGCGCCTCTCCGACGAGGTGCTCGAGGACAGCATCGAGCGCGGCGAGCTGCGCCAGACCATCATGGAGATGCTGGCTGACGCCATCGCGCGCGACATGGAGGACGTCGCCATCAACGGCGACACGGCCTCGGTCGACCCGTTCCTCGCGACGATGGACGGCATCCTCAAGCAGGCGACGAGTAACATCGTCGACGCGGCGGGCACGCCCATCACGAAGGACCTGCTCCGCGACATGCTCAAGACGCTGCCGAGCGAGTACCTGCGCGACAAGAAGGCGATGCGCTTCCTGTCGAGCGTCGACGCGGACCTCGGCTACCGCAACACGCTGGCCGACCGCGCGACGGTCGCGGGCGACCGCTTCCTCGAGGACGACACACCGGTCCTCTACTCGGGCGTGCCGCTCCAGCCCATCCCGCTCTTCCCCGAGAACCTCGGCGTGGGCGGTGACCAGACGGCCATCGTGCTGTGCAACCCGAAAAACGTCCACGTCGGCATCTGGCGGAACATCCGCTTCGAGTCCGACCGCGACATCTCGGAGGGCACGCTGAAGATCGTCGCGACGCTCCGCTTCGACGTGAAGTTTGCCGAGGAGCCGGGCGTGGCCAAGGCCATCGACGTGCAGCTCTGAGCTGAGGAGAACGAGACATGACCGACACCCTGCTGGTTCGCCTCAAGCCCTACGATCCGCGGCGCGGCTTCGTGCTGCGTCGCTTCACCTACGCCGGCATCCGCTTCCAGGACGAGCGGGGCTGGTACCGCGTCGAGCGCAAGGTCGGCGAGCACCTGCGCGCCGTGCGCACCGTGCCCACCGACCGCTACGCTCCGCTCGCGTTCGATGTCTGCACCGAGGCCGAGGCCAAGGCGCTCGACGCCGGCGAGAGCGAGGCCGCGAAGGTCAAGCGCAGCGCCACCGACGATCTCAAGGTCGTCCCCGCGCGCGGCACCGTCACGACCGACGACCTGCCGAAGACCACGCCTCCGGCCTCCACGCCGCCGCCCGCGAAGGACGACGACGCACCCAAGCGCGGCAAGCGCGAGCGAGAGTGACGTGTACGCCTCGGTCGTCGACCTGCGCGCCGAAGGCGTGACGGCGGCCGAGGCGAGCGACGCCCGCCTCGAGCTGCAGCTCGACGAGGCCTCGCGACTCATCGACCGCGTTACGGGCTGGTTCTTCGAGCCACGCCTGCTCACGCTGCGCCTCTCTGGGCGTGGCGCGCCGAGCATCGAGCTGCCGGTGCCGCCGATCCGCCTCGATCGCCTGGTGCTCGGCACCACGGAGCTGCCGCTCGATTCGAGCCAACTCCTCGTCGTCGGCGCGCCCATCCAGTCTGGCTTCGACGGCCCGCGCCTCACCCGCCGTCACGGGCGCACCTTCCCGCGCGGCCACGGCAACGTCGTCGCCGAGGGGCTCTGGGGCTTCACCGAGGACGACGGCACGCCCACGGGGCGCACGCCGCCCGCGATCCGCCGCGCGACGATGCTCCTCGTCCTACGCTCGCTCGCGCCGCTCGCCGACGACGCCTCGTTCGAGGCGCGCAGCCGCTGGCGCATCATCGAGGAGCGGACGCGGGACCAGAGCTACAAACTCGACCCAGCGAAGGCCGCGAGCTCGGCGTCGCTCACCGGCGACCCGGAGATCGACGCGCTCCTCGCGCTCTACGTGCGGCCCACGCCGCTCGGAGCGGCGTGATGCGCGGGCGGCTCATCTTCCCGTTCGTCGCAGAGCTGCATCGCCTCGACACCCAGGCGATGGCACCCGACTACGACGAGGACTTCAAGGAGCCGGTGCTCATCGACACCGACGACGACGGCGTCGGCGAGCCGTTTCGTCGCGAGCACCCGCCCGTGCGCGTCCCCTGCCAGGTGGAGCCGGAGGCTTTTGAAGCCTTGCGCATGGCGACGTCCGGGAACACGCCCTGGTCGAGCTTTGATCTGGTCTTCCACTTCAGGGATCTCGAGCGGCTCGGCCTCGTCGACGCCGCTACGGGCGACGCCCTGATTCGCCCGAGCGACAGGCTGGGCGCGCTCTACGCGCGCGACGGCCAGCTCGTGCAGGCCGTGCGCACGCCTCCTGGTCTCTACGTGACCGAGGCGCGTCCCATCGGTTTCGGGCTCCACCGGCGTCGGCCCAGCCGCAACCTGCTGCTCGTCTCCTTCCAGGACCGGGCGGCCGCACGGAGTGGAACATGATGAAGGCTCTCGCACTCACCACGCTCGCCGTGGTCTGCCTCGGCGCGCACTGCCGCCCCATCGACGGCTGCGTCCTCGGCGCCACGCGCTGCACCGGCAACGCCGCCGAGATCTGCGACGCGGACGGCGGCTACCACGAGCTCGCCGACTGCGACAACGTGAGCGAACGGAGCGGCGCGCCCTTCGTCTGCGCGCACGTCGACGAGACGACCGAGGACGGCCACATCACCGGGCACACCTGCGTGCCCGCCAGCGACGCCGACGCGGCGGCGGGAGGTGGGCGATGAAGGGCTACCTCCAGTCGCTGCCGGTGGTCGGCAAGATCTTCCTCGACGTGCAGCCCGAGGAGGTCTGGGCGTTCTGGCGCTTCATGCAGGACCACTTCCGCACGAGCGTCATCAACAAGAACAGCGCGCTCGAGATGCAGCTCGTCGCGCGGGGGATCGAGGCGCTCGGCATCCAGAGCAAGGACCGCTTCCTCAAGAACTTCACGACCACCATCGGCCGGCGCATCTACACGCCGTTCGAGGTCGGCTCGCCCAAGGGCGGCTGGGACCTGTGGCACCAGATCGTCATCTGCGTCCACGAGCACCAGCACGTCGAGCAGCACGATCGCGAGGGGCTCTCCTACGAGGTGAGCTACGTCGCCGACCGCGCCGCGCGCGCCCGATGGGAGGCCGAGGCCTACCGCTCGAACCTCGAGATGGCGTACTGGCGCACGGGCACCACGCCCTCGGCGCAGCGCACAGCCTCGGTGCTCGCGGACTACGGCTGCCGGGACGAGGACATCGAGGTCACGGCCAAGTCGCTCGCGCTCTCGGCCATTAGCGTGAAGCAGGGCGCGGTCATCAACGAGGCGACGCACGTGGCGCTCGGCTGGCTCAACGAGCACGTGCCGCGTCTGCGCTTCAAGCAGGGGTGAGCCGATGGCGGTCTCGCGCACCGGAGACTGGGCACGGGCGCGGCGACTCCTCACCGCCGCGCCGCAGCGCCTGCAAGCGGCGATCGGCACCGCCGTGCGCCAGGAGGCCCACGCCCTGCGCAACGAGATCGTCCAGGGACTCACGAGCCAGGCGCCGGGCGGCGAGCCGCTGAAGCCGCCGTCGCCGCTCACGATCGCCGCGCGCCAGCTCGAGGGCTTCGGCGGGACCAAGGCGCTCATCGTGCGCGGCGACCTGCGCAACTCCATCACGGTGTTCGTCCACGGCGACGAGGCCTTCATCGGCGTGTCGCGCTCGGCGCGCTCGAAGGACGGCGCCTCGATGGTGGACCTCGCCAAGCTCCACGAGTTCGGCGGCCCGCCCGTTATCATCCCGATGACGCCCAAGATGCGCCGCTTCCTGTTCGCGATGCTCCGGCAGGCTGGCAAGGAGCCGACCGGCGGCAGCGGGCGCGGCGTCATCGTCGTGCAGGTCCCAGCGCGGCCCTTCCTCCGGCCCGCGTTCGACAAGTTCCGCGAGGGCGCCAGCAAGCGGTTCCTCGAGCGCGTCGCCAAGGAGCTGGGCCTCGCGCCCTGAGGTGAAGGGGCGCGTCCCCTGAGCACCAGGCCCGGTGGCTTTGCCTCCGCGTGGCCCTCCCGACCCTCAGCTCCGTGCAGCCCGCAGCCGGTCCTTCGAGCGGCGGCGATCTCGTGCGGCTCGTCGGGATTGGCATCGCCAACCGGGTCCGCGTGCTGTTCGGCGGCACGCCCGCCGAGGTGCTGTCCGTCCGTGACGAGGCGGGACTCCGCATCGTCGATGTGCGCACGCCGATCCACGCGGTGGGGGTCGCCGACGTCGAGTTGCAGAATCTCGACGCGGCGGGCGACCCGGTCCCCGGCGAGTCCGTCGTCGTCGCGGGCGCGTACCGCTTCGCGCGCCCCACCGTCGCCCGCGAGGCGGACCTCACGCGCGTCATCCGCCAGCTCCTGCGCGAGCTGAAGCGCCAGGTGCTCGCCAACGTGAGCGCCACGGTCAGCGTCGACTACGACGACACGACGCTCGACGGCCTCAACGTCATCGCGATGGCGAAGGTGCCGTCGCTGGTGCTCTCGGGCCCGACGCTGCGCCCGAACCGCTTCTACTCCGCGAACGTCGCGCACGAGGACGTGGTGGGCGGCGTCTCGGGCCCCGAGCTCGTTCGGCGCAAGCCCCCGTACACCGTCGACCTCGTCTTCACGCTGACCGCAGCATCCGAGCGGACCGCCGAGCTGTTCAACCTGATGGCTGCTGTCGCGACGTTCCTCAACCGCAACCGCTGGCTCGCGCTGGCGCGCGACCCCGCCGACGCCTCGCACGGCACCGTGCGCTGGGAGCTCGACGCCGACGGCGAGTTCCGCACCCAGCTCGCGGGCAAGGACGACATGCGCGCGTTCACCTGTGGCTTCGTCGTGCGCGGCTTCGACGTCGACGAGGGGCTGCCCCTCGACCTCGGCAAGCGCGTCACCGAGCCCGAGCTGATCGCGACGCAGGCCATCGCTCCCGGAGTTGCTCCATGACCGTTTCGCTGACCAACACGAGCGGGCGCTGCCTCGTCTTCGTGCTCGCGCACGAGACCTACTGCAAGGCGCTCGGCGAGTGCCTCTGCGACGTCGAGCAGGGCCGCCGCGCGCGGCGCACGGCGCGATCGCTCACGCTCGCGAGCGGTGTGACGAGCCCTGCGCTCGACGACGCCGTGCTCGCCATCCCCGACGTCGTGCGCGCGGTGAAGCGCGGCGACCTCGCCGTGAAGCGCCACGTGCCAGAGCTGCCCAAGGCCGCCGTGGCCCCGACTCCCACTCCCACTACGACCTCGCCCGAGGTCAGCCGCACTGACGTGAAGGCCCCCGAGGCGAAGAAGAAGAACAAGCGAGGTGCATCGTGAGCGGACAGCTCCTGTCGTCCAAGGTCGTCATCGTCGAGGAGGAGCCGAAGGTTCGCGGCATCCCCTCGGCACCCACCTCCGTCGCGGGCGCGGTCGGCATCACCGAGCGCGGCCCCATCGGCGAAGCCGTGCTGTGCACGTCGTTCGACGACTTCCAGACCAAGTTCGGCGGCTTCACGCCCGACTCGGACCTCGCGCTCGCCGCGATGGGCTTCTTCGAGAACGGCGGTGCGCAGCTCTGGGTCGTCCGCACCGCACACTACAGCAACGTCGCCGACCCGGCGACCGCCACCGCCGTGCGCGCGGCGGGCTTCCTCGTCGCGGGCGGCGGCCCCACGCCGGGCATCCTGCTCGGCGCCGCGCCCGGGCCCTTCGTGCTGCACGAGGGAGACCTGATCCGCCTCGCGGTCGACGGCGCGCCCGAGGTCGATGCCGTGTTCCTCGGCTCGCCGGCTGCGATGGCGGCGGGCGGCGCAGGTCCGTACGCGCTCGCCGACGGCATGGAACTGCTCCTGCGCGTCGACAACGGCCTCGAGCAGACCGTGCTGTTCTCGGCCGCCGACTTCGCCGACATCGCCAACGCCACGGCCACCGAGGTCGCCGCCGCCATCAATGCCATCATCGTGGGTGGGCGCGCGACCACGCCGGGCGGCATCGTGCGCTTGGCGAGCGACACCGAGGGCACCGCGAGCCGCATCCAGGTCACGGGCGGCACGGCCAACGCGGTGCTGGCGTTCCCCGGCGCGGCGTCGGTCGGCGGCGGCAACGTCGCGAACCTCCGCGCCGTCGAGGTCGCCGAGGTGAAGGCGGTCGTCGAGGCGGCCATCCCGAGCGTCACCGTCGACGCGGGCGTGGGCGGCGTGCTCGATGTGCGCACCGTCGCCACCGGCCCTGGCGCCAGCGTGCAGGCCAACCCCGCGACGGCCGCCGCCTTCGGGCTCGACAACGCGCTGCACACGGGCGCGGCCTCGGGCACCGCCAACGCGGTGCGCGTCGAGGGCAAGGACCCCGGCGCCTACGCCAACCGCGTCGAGGCCGAGGTGCGCGCCGCGACCAACGGCTCGGCGAGCGCGTTCGACCTGCTCGTCGCGGAGGACGGCGCCTACCGCGAGACCTTCCCGAACCTCTCGATGAACCCGGGCGACGCCCGCTACGTCGAGGCCATCGTCAACGACGCGCGCACCGGCTCCGTCTACGTGCGAGTCATCGACCAACTCCTCGCGGGCGCGCCCGTCCCGCCGCCGCAGACCGTGGCGCTCGCGGGCGGTGGCGACGGCCTCGTGGGCCTCGACGACGCCGACTTCATCGGCAGCGAGCCCGCCAAGACGGGCCTGCGCGCGCTCGACCAGGTGCAGGAGCTGTCGCTGCTCCTCGTGCCCGGCCGCGCCACGCCCGCCGTCCACAACGCGATGGTGCGCTACTGCGAGGTGGAGCGCGACGGCGCGGTGTTCGCGGTGCTCGATCCGCCCGCGAACCAGAGCGCGACGGACATCGTCACCTACGTCGCGACGACCGCCGCCCTCGAGCGGCTCTCGGAGTTCGGGGCCATCTACTGGCCCCGCGTGAAGGTGCTGAACCCGGCCAAGAGCGTGCTCGGCTCGGCGGACCAGATCGTGGTGCCGCCCTCGGGCATCGTGGCCGGCGTCTTCGCGCGCACCGACTCTGCCCACCCGGGCGGCGTGTACGACCCGCCTGCAGGCATTGAGGCGGGCCGCATGTTCGGAGTGCTGGGCTTCGAGACCGACGAGGTCCTCGAGGAGAACAAGCGCGACCTCGTCTACCCGCACCGCATCAACCCGCTGACCACGGGCCCGGGGCTGCCGCGCTACATCGACGGCTCGCGCACGCTCAAGGGCGACGGCAACTTCCCGTACGTCGCCGAGCGGCGCGGCGTCATCTTCATCGAGCGCTCGCTGAAGCAGGGGCTCCAGTTCGCGCGCCACAAGAACAACACGGAGGGGCTGCGCGCGCAGGTGCGGCGCACCATCACCGCGTTCCTGCTCGCGCAGATGAACAACGGCGCGTTCCGCAGCAAGACGCCGAGCACCGCGTTCTTCGTCGACGTGAGCGAGCAGCTCAACACGCCCACACAGATCTTCGCCGGCAAGCTCATCGCCCGCGTGGGCCTCGCCACCAACAAGCCCGCGGAGTTCATCGTCCTCCGCATCAGCCAGGACACGCGCGCGCTCGAGGCCGAGCTCGCGGCCGCAGAGGGATGACCATGCCGCGCGGTGTTCCGAAGAACGGGCTGTGGCGCGGCCAGGAGAGCGTCGCGTCGTGGGTCGCGCAACAGAAGCCGAAGCCGTGTGACTGCGGCTGCGGGAAATTCGTCATCCCGCAGCCGTGGCACCGGTCGAAGGGCGTCCCGCGCTTCGTGCATGGCCACCATGCTCGTGTCGAGCACTGGAACTTCAAGAATGTCGCCGCGTGGGTCGCGGAGCAGCAGGGGCGGCACCGGTGCCACTGCGGCTGCGACGGCCCGATCGTCATCCTGAAGAGGCACAACGCGACGGGCATCCCGCAGTACCTGCAAGGGCACCAACCGGCACCGAAGAACCCGGCTGGCCCTGAGCATCCACGCTACGTGAAGGATCGCTCGACGATGAAGCCTCGCGCGGCCGCGACGTTCAGCCTGGAGACCAAGCGCATCATCTTCGACGCGCACGGCGGGCGCTGCGCATGGTGTCGTTGTAACGACGCGCTCCAGTTCGACCACATCGTTCCGGTCGCCGAGGGCGGCACCGGCGAGCCCGACAACGGGCAACTCCTCTGCGCCAACTGCCACCGGTGGAAGTCGGGCGTCGCCCTCGACTACCGCGATCGTCGCCGCGCGCAGAGGCCCCAACCGAAGGAGCGTGCAGCATGACCGTCATCGGCAACCCCAGAAGCTTCCACAAGAAGTTCAAGTTCGTGGTGGAGGTGGACGATCTTGGGCACTCGGGCTTTCAGAAGGCGAGCGAACTCTCCGTTGAGGTCGCCAACGTGCAGTACTTCGAGGGCGGCTCGCTCATCCCGAACAAGAGCCCTGGGCGCCTGACGTTCTCCGACGTCACGCTCGAGCGCGGCGCCACGCAGGACCGCGACCTCTTCGACTGGTTCCAGGACGTGGCCATCACGTCGAGCGGTCTCGGCCTCACCGACGTGAACTACAAGCGCAACCTCGACATCGTGCAGCAGGACCGCGACGGCCTCACGCTGCGCCGCTGGTCGCTCTCGCGCGCGTGGCCGGTGAAGTTCGTCGCGGGCGAGTGGGACAACGAGAGCGACGAGAACGTGATCGAGTCGGTCACGCTCACGTACGACTTCTTCGAGCTCATTCAGTGAGCGCGAGGAGTCACAACTCGGAGGCCCACTGGTACACGTAGGTGTCGATGTCGCGGGCGGTCGGCTCCAGCCCTTCGCGCTGCCAGTCGTCAGCGACCAGCGCGATGCGTACGCAGTGTTGCCAGTACGCCTCGTCCACCCCCTGCGGCGTCGGGTGCGCCTTCGACAGCGCGCGCGACCACGGATACCAGTCACGAGCGCGGAGTTGGACGTTCACGACGCTGTCGTAGATGGGGACGACGGGTGCGTGAAAGTGCATGTACTTCGACACGAAGGAGCGCACCTGATTGCCGTTGCGGGTGTGGTTGCGGATCTCCTCTGCGAGCCTGCCGTGAAGCACGGCGATCTGTGGGAGCCTCTCGTGCGACGGGACCGGGGCCATCTTGCGAAGTCGCCGGAGGCCAGGGTCGAGCCATTTCGCTGAGCCTCGCAACGCGGCGACGATCGGGCCAAGGCCATCGGCGGCATGCCGCTCGATGCCACTCGCGTAGGACCGACCGATGATCCAGACCTTCGCCCAGATCGCGCCCTCGTCGGTGTGCGACGGCATGCGCTCGCACATATCGTAGAGGACCCCGTTCAGCTTGCGGGACGTCTGCGCGTAGTTGCGCAGGTACTGCTTGTAGTGGGGCCAGGCTGACGTCACGGCGTGCTCCTCAAGATGAACCTACGGGATCGGGAACGGCTCGCCATCGCGGAGACGCTGCACGTTCTCGAAGCCGTCGAGGTGCTCGTCCCACGTGAAGCTGTGGATCGGCACGAGGCGACGCGGGGCGATGCGGCGGGCGAACTCCTCGAGGTCGTCGCGCGAGGCGTGACCGCTCGTGTGGATCTGCGCGAGGGTCGCGCCCGCCGCGTCGAAGGTCGCGCGCACCTGCTGGTACTCAGGCGTCTTCAGGTAGCCCGACCACATCGAGAACGCCCAGGCGTCCTCGGGCCCGAGCTTTACGCCCTTGTTGGTGAAGTCGCGGAGCAGCGAGGACCGCAGCATCACCACGGCGTCGCGCATCTCGCTGAGCTTCGCGGCGCCCATCGCGTGGCCCGACGTCGCGACGCGCTCGACGAAGGCGGGCGCGTTCATGCGCTCGGGGCTCTCGTACATCCACTTCATGCTCGACGCGATGACGGCGCGCACGAGAGGCCAGCCGAGCCGAGGGAGCGTGTCGCGCAGCGCCGACAAGCGCTCCATGACGTCGACGGTGTAGAGATCGAGGACCAGCGTGCGTCCGGCCTTCTTGCAGGCCCGGTAGATCGTCACGGTGCGATCGATGTTCTGCGCGGACCACGTGATGAACACGCGCCCGGACGTGCGCTGGAAGAGCGCGACGAAGTCCTCCTCGAGCTCGGCTTCCATTGGGAACGCCTCCGAGCGACCGAGCGTGGTCCCTTCGAGAAGGAGCACGTCGACGCCGGGCGGCGGGTTCTTCATGAGGCGATCGACGAGGGCGGCCTTGCGCCCGACGCGGCGGAAGTCGCCTGAGTACAGGACCCGCTTACCACCGACGTCCACGAGCAGCATGTGCGCGTCGAAGGCCGAGTGGTCCGTGAGGAACGGCGTGATCGTGAACGGGCCGACGCTGAACGGCTCGTGCGGGCGGTAGGTCTGGAACCGCTGCTCGACGACGGCGCCCGAGAGCGACGCGGTCATCCGAATCAGCGTCTCGGACGCGGCGCCGCTCCACACCGACCACGACGCCGGCAGCGAGCGGAGGAGACCCCAGTGGTCCTGGTGCGGGTGGGAGATGACCAGGCCCGCGATGCCCTTCGACGTGTCGAGGGTACGCGGGATGGCGCCATACGGATCGGTCGCTCCATCGCCCGCCAGCGGGCTCCCCGCGTCGAGGAGGAGTCGGTGCCCGTCGTGCTCGAGCTCGATGCAGTTGCCGCCGATCTCGTCAGCGGCGCGGTGGATCGTGAGGACGGGGCCTGTGGTCATCAGAAGCAGGCCTCGAAGCGCGCGAGCGCCTCGTCGACCGGGAGGATCGCGGGCTCGTAGAGGCCGTACCCGAGCAAGCTGCCCGTGGCGATCCGAAGCTCGGCATGCGGGCTGGGCGGCAACGAACGAAGAAGCTCTCGCAGCCGGGACTTGTCCGGGTCGTGGTTGACGAGGACGAGGAGCAGCATCGGCGCCTCCTCGCTGAACGCGACGAGATCCTTCTCGCAGTCGATGAGGCGCAGCGCGCGCTTCTGGTTGAAGACGCGGAGCATCTCCTGCTTGAGCGCAGCGAGGTTGCCGGGCGCGGCGAGGTAGGCGTTCACGTCGTTGATGTGCGCGTGAAGTCCTGCGGTCCCTTCGAGCGCTCCGTCCCCGAACTTCACCTCGCCGAGCACGAGGCGATGGCCGCCCTGCCTCTTCCGCGCGGCCGGAGTGGAGGGCCAGCGGACCGCGACGAGATCGAAGCGCCCGTGGTGGTTCGCGTACTCGATGTCGCAAACGTAGTAGTCGGTCGAGCGCGCGACCCCTCCGACGTTGTTGTCACGCAGGATGAGCTGCTGGACCTCTCGCTCCTCGCCGGGCTGCGTGAGGTCCATCGCCTGTTTCAGCGTGGGCAGTGCGGCCAGCCAGGACGCGACGTCCGAGGCTTCGCGCAACCGAGGCTCGGGCATCGAGAGGACCGAGCCTTGGAAGTACTTGGTGTCGAAGAACGCCGAGTAGCCACCGTCGGCCCGGGACACGCGCATCACGTTCCCGCCCCGGTAGTAGACGTTGATGTAGTCCTCGCGTAGCTCAAGGCAGAGGCTCTGGTCCCGCACGACGCGCTCGCGGATCGGCGCAAGCAGACCTCCTTGGAGGTCCGCGAGGAACTCGGGGCTCAGCCCCCTGCGCGCGATCGCGGCCATCCTCACCACCATACGCCACGGGCGCACATCACCGCGAGGGTTGCTGTCCCCCGCGCGCTTCCCGGGCGGCTTTGCCCCCGTGGAGGCAGCGCATGGCAGATGTCATCACGTGCCCTTCGGGGCTCACTGGCCGCGTTCGCGGCATGAAGGTGCGCGAGGAGCGCGTCCTCGCCGACCGCAAGCTGGCCAAGAGCGGCGGCCAGGTCGACGAGCTGCTCGCGGCCTGCTGGGAGGAGACCCTCGACGCCGGGCCCTACGCGCTCGGTGAGGGCGGCAAGCTCGATCTCGGCAAGGTGCTCCAGGGCGACCGCTTCTTCGCGCTGCTCATGGTGCGCGCGCTGACCTACGGCCCCGAGTACGCCTTCGGCGTCTCGTGCCGCAACGACAACTGCCGCGCGCGCATCGAGTGGGAGATCGACCTGACGAAGCTGCCGGTGCGGAAGCTCTCCGAGGAGAGCCGCGCCGCGTTCGTTGGCGGGAACCGCTTCGAGACTACGCTGCCCGACGCCGGCAAGAAGGTCGCGTTCAAGCTGCTCACCGGCGAGGACGAGCGGAAGCTGCCCGCGCTCCAGCGCTCGGCGCCCGACAAGCTGCTCTCGGCGGTGCTCGCGTACCGCGTGCTCGAGATCGACGGCGTCGAGCCGAGGGCCAAGCGCCAGTTCCTCGAGGAGCTGACGATGCGCGACGCTGACTTCCTCGTCGACGAGTTCGACCGCGTCGACTGCGGCGTCGACACGACCATCGAGATCGAGTGCCCCGAGTGCGTCCAAACGCAGGAGGTGGAGCTCCCTTTCGACAAGGGGTTCTTCCTGCCGGGCAAGGACAGGACGGCGAGGCGGAAGGCCCGGAGCAGCTCTTCCCCGACGTGAACATGGAGACGTGGCGCGAGGGACTCTTCCAGCTCTGCTGGCAGCAGCACGGAGGCTCGGGCCTCGCAGTGACGGTGCACGACGCCCTCGAGCTGCCGACGACCGACCGCGACTGGCTCATCGAGCGCATCGGCAGGCAGCGCGCGCGGGAGGCAAAGGAGCTCGAGAAGGCCGCGAAGCGGAGGTGACCGATGGCGCTCAACAACCTTGGCCTCGGCTTCGTCTTCACCGCGCGCGACCTCGCCTCGGGCGCTATCGGCAACCTCGAGCGCAACTTCATGAGCCTCGACCGCCGGGTCGGGCTCGGCACCGAGAACATCCAGAGCGCGTTCCAGCAGCTCGGCGTGGGGCTCGCCGTCTTCACGGCCGGCGCCGCGACCGTGGGGGCCGCGTTCTCGCTCGCCAACGCGGCGGGCCGCTTCGAGCAGGCCGTCGCCTCGGCAGGCGCCATCGCGGGCGCGACGGCCGAGGAGCTGACCCGGCTCCACGACGCCGCCATCGAAGCGGGCCTCGCCACGCAGTTCTCGCCGACGCAGGCGACGCAGGCGCTGCAGGACCTGGCCGCCGCCGGCTTCAACGTCACCGAGTCGGTCCGCCTCCTGAACCCCGTGCTCGACCTCGCGGCGGGCTCGCTTGGCCAGCTCACCCCGTCGCAAGCTGCGGGGCTCGCCTCCCAGGCGATGAAGGCGTTTGGTCTGTCCATCGACGAGGCGTCCATCTCGGTCGACCGGATGCTGCAGGCGGTCAACGTGTTCGCGCTCGATGCGAGCGAGCTCCCGCTCGCCCTCGGCACCGCCTCGCGCGGCGCGCAGGCGCTCCATCAGTCGCTCTCCGAGACGCTCATCTCGCTGGGTCTCGTGAAGAACGTCGTGCCCGGCGTCGAGCGCGCCTCCACCGCCGTCGCGGTCGCGATGGAGCGGATGGCCGATCCCCGGGTGCAGCAGGCGCTGCGCGGCGTGGGCGTATCGGTGACGGACTCGCAGAACCGCTTCCGCAGCTTCCTCGACATCCTCGGCGACCTCGCCCCCCAGCTCGATCGCATGAGCGAGGCGCAGCGGTCGGCGTTCCTGCTCTCGACCTTCGGCCGCGAGGCGCTCGGAGGCGTGAACGCCATCCTCACGCAGGTCACCAACGGCGTGCGCACGAACACCGGCGAGACGCTGCGCGGCGCCGCGGCGATCGCCTACCTCCGCGACCAGTTCCAGAACGCCGGGGGCACGGCAGCGCGCTTCCGCGAGCAGATGCTCAACACCTTCGAGGGCCAGAAGCAACTCCTCGCGGGCTCGCTCGAGACCCTCGCCATCGTCGCGGGCGAGCCATTCGCGCAGGTCTTCAAGCCGATCGTGACGATCGTCGTCGACGTCGTGAACGCCGTCCTCAACGCGTTCCGGCAGCTCCCGGCACCGGTGAAGCGGGCTTTCGCGGCCTTCGTGGTGGGCGGAGGCGCCGTCGTGGCGCTGGTCGGCGCGGTCATCGCCGCCAAGGCTGGGGTCGCGCTGCTCGTCATCGGGCTCAAGGCGGCGGGCATCACGCTCGGCGGGCTGCTCGCGACCATCCTGCCGGCGGTGCTCATCTTCGGCGTGCTCACGGCCGTGGTCGCCGGCTTCGTCATCGCCTTCCGAAACAACATCGGCGGCATCGCCGACTTCGCCGCGCGCGTGTGGGAGCGCATCAAGCTCGCCTTCCGAGGGCTCGTGCAGCTCTTCGAGCAGGGAGGCTTCTCCGGCGCCGTCCGGGAGGAGCTGAACCGCGCGGAGAACGCAGGTCTCAAGACGTTCCTCATCCGCGTCTACCAGATCGCCTTCCGCATCCAGCGCTTCTTCCAGGGCATCGGTGAGGGGTTCAGCGCGGCGATCGAGGCCGCTCGGCCCGTGTTCGAGGCCTTCGTCGGCGCGCTGCGCAGGCTTGGCGAGGCGCTCGGGCTCGTGTCCAGCGAGGGCGCCAACGCGGCCGCCGCCATCCCCTCGGACGACTTCGCCGCGTTCGGACGCATCCTCGGGCAGATCGCCGGCGTCCTCGTCGAGGTCTTCGTCGGGGCGCTCACCTTCGTCATCGATGTCGTCTCGAGCGCCATCAACGCATTCCGCTCGGCGATAGCGCCGCTGACGCCCATCTTCGACGCGGTCCGCAATGCCGTGGGGCTCGTGTTTCAGGAACTCGGCAAGCTCGGCGCGATGTTCGGGTTCACGTCCAGCGCCAGCGGGCAGACGGGCGGCGCGCTCGACGCCCTCCGCTCGATCGCCGAGTTCCTCGGGACGGTCATCGGCTACGTCGCCGCCGGTATCGCGGGTGCGATCGGCGTGATGGTCCAGTTCGTCGTCAACCGACTTGCCGTCATCATCGCGGCCTTCCGTTCGGTCGTCGGCTTCATCGGCGGCGTCATCGACATCTTCGGCGGGCTCGTGACAGGCAACTGGGCGCAGGTATGGGTCGGCTTCAAGAAGGTGGTCCTCAACGCCATCAACTTCCTGGCGCAGCTCCTGCTCGGCTTCGTCGAGACGATCGCTGGCGTCATCGACACCATCGCGGGCATCTTCGGCGCCGACCTCGGAGGGGCAGACGCGATCCGCAGCCTACGCCAGGACATCGAGCGCGGGCTGCTCGAGGGCGTCGACGAGGTCACGGCAGGCGTGCAGCTCGCGCCTCAGGGCCAGACGCTCGCCGCCCTCAACGCGGCCACCTCGACCATGCCCGCCGTCGCCGCGATGACGCCTGCAGTGCCCGCGTCGTTCCCGATGACGCCCGCCGCGCCGCCCGCGTCACCGCCCATCACGGTCAACCTCCAGGTGGACGGCACCACGCTCGCCACCGCGGTCCATCGAGCGGACCGCGACACGGCCACCCGCTCGTTCTCGCCGGTCCCGGCGTACTGAGGAGGCCGACGTGTCGTTCGACGGAGCCCTCGCTCGACCGCCCCGGTGCATCCTCGTGAACGTCGCGAGCGGCGAGTCCATCGAGTGCCTGTTCAATCCGACGCAGCTCTCCGAGAAGCTGCAGGTGAACTGGAACCGCCTCGCGGTGCCCGGGCTCTCGCACCAAGTGCTGCAGTTCCAGAGCACCGCGAACCGCCAGCTCTCTGGCGTCGAGTTCTACCTCGACCGCTTCTTCGCCGCCGAGCAACCTGGCGACGTCAACGTCCTCGAGTTCCGATCCTTCCTCCGCGCGCTCACCGTGCCGCCCGACGGCACCGAGGACGTGGCCGCGACCGCGCCGCCGCGCGTGCTCTTCATCTGGCCGGAGGTCGTGACCGTCGAGTGCGTCGTGGCGAGCGTCGAGTTCACCTACAAGCAGCTCGCCGTCGACGGCACGGTGCTCGTCTACGCGGCGAACGTCACGTTCGAGGAGATCCTCGACACGCGCATCACGAGCGAGCAGCTGCGCGAGGCCGAGCTGTAGGCCACGTCCCCGAGGGACCGTCTCGAGGAGCTTTGCCGGAGCATGGCTCCGCGCACCGGCTCCCGGCACTCCTTCGCGCTCGGCGTCCCCGACGAGCTCGGGAGGCGCTTGCTCACCGAGCGCGAGCCGTACCGCTTCAAGGACCACACCGACACCCGGGTCCACGTCGTCGCGCAGGGCGACACCCTCGAAGGCCTCGCCGGCCGGTACTACGCGCCGCTCCCGCGCGCATGCGGCTTCTGGTGGGTGCTCGGCGATTTCCAGCCCGACCCGATCATCGACCCCACGCTCGAGCTCGAGGCCGGCCGACGCCTCTTCGTGCCGAGCCTGCGCGTGCTGACCGACGTCATCCTGAGTGAGCAGCGTCGGAGGTTCGAGTGACCGTGGTGGACCGCAGCGGCCCCGGCGTGCGCATCACGCTGCTCGAGAACGAGCGCGCGCCGAGCGGCGAGCCCCTCGACCTCGCCGGGCGAATCCTCGGCTTCACGTACGAGGACGCCGAGAAGAAGGCCGACCAGGTCTCGCTCCAGCTCGACAACTTCGACCTCGCGCTGTTCGAGCGCGCAGAGCTGGTGGGCGGCGCGACGCTCGAGGTGTCCTGGGGATACCCGGGCAACATGGCGCCGCCGCGCCGGGTGGTCGTGAAGAAGCTCAAGGGCTTCCAGACGCTGACCATCGAGGGCCAGGCCACCAGCGTGCTCATGAACCGCGAGGCGAAGACGCGCTCGTGGGCGAACAAGTCGCGCAGCGACGTCGTGAAGGAGGTCGCCGCGGAGTACGGCTACGAGGGCGAGTTCCTCGACGTCGAGGACTCGGGCCAGGTGCTCGACACCATCAACCAGAGCGCCGAGACCGACGCTCGCCTCCTCCGGCGCCTCGCCGCCCGCGAGGAGTTCGAGTACTTCGTCGACGACGCGGGGCTGCACTGGCGCTCGCGCGACCAGGCGAGCGCGCCGACGCATGTGCTCACCTGGTTCTCGGACCCGGGGCGCGGCGACATCATCTCCGTCAACGTCGAGAGCGACCTCTCGCGGCGCACCGGCCGTGTCGAGGTGCGCGGGCGCGATCCGCTCGCGAAGACGACCATCGAGTCGCGGGCGTCGAGCGCCACTGTCGAGCGCGCGACGCTGAGCGACGTCCTCGAGGTCGTCGACCGTGAGACCGGCGCAACCTCGCTCCAGGAACGCAACGCCACGACCAGCGTGCATCCGACCTCGGCGCCGACGCCTGCCGCTGCCAAGCGCGAGTCAGCCGCGCGCTACCGCCGCGCGGAGCGCGAGACGGTGAAGCTCGCGTTGCAGGTCGTGGGCGACCCGACCCTGCGCGCGAAGCAAGTCGTCGAGGTGCGCGGTATCTCGAGCCTGCTCTCCGGCAAGTACTACGTCACCGAGGCGAAGCACGTCATCTCGTCGTCCGGGTACGTCGTCGACCTGAAGCTCACGCGCGACGGCACCGGCGCACGTCGCGGTGCTGGCCCGGGCGCCCGTGGGCAGGCGCAGGGGGGCGAACCGAATCGAACCACCCCGGCCTCGGGCGGCGCGCTGACCGAGCTCGAGCGCATCGACCCCGAGACCGGAAGTTCGGTCGTGGAGTACCGGCGCGACGGCCAGGTCATCAGCGTTGAGGACCCTGAGGCCGGCGTGAGCGTCATGCGCTGAGGAGGCCCACGATGAGCACCTTCGACGACGACATCCACACGCACGACAGCCGGCTCCTCGGCATGTACGTGGGCTACGTCACCAAGCGCGACGACGAGGAGCAGCTCGGGCGCGTACGCGTCTGCATCCCCGGCGTGCTCGAGCCCGAGAGCGCTTGGGCCTGGCCGCTCGGGACGAGCGGCGGCGGCTCGAAGGATCGAGGCTTCTTCGCGGTGCCCGAGGAGGGCGCCGAGGTCGCGGTCTTCTTCAACCAGGGCAACGTCGACGCTCCGTACTACCTCTCTGCGCACTGGGGGAAGCCGAACGGCGAGAGCGAGGTCCCCGAGGAGGCGCGGAAGACCCCGCCCGACAACCGCGTGTTCTCCACGAAGACGTTCCGCATCGAGCTCGACGAGTCGAAGGACAGCCGGAAGCTGAAGCTCACCAACAAGAAGACCGGCGACCACCTCGTCTTCGACGCCGAGGAGAACACCGTGACGCTCGAGGCGACGACGGCGCTCACGCTGCGCGCGGTCGGCGCCATCGCGCTCGAGGCCACGCAGGTCACCATCGCAGGGCGGGTGGTCCGCCCCATCGCAGACCCCATCTGAGGAGGACCGCCGTGGCGCTGCCCATCTGCCTCGAGATCCCCGAGCTCGGCGATCCGCCGCTCATCACGCTGCCCGGAGGCGTGAGCATCCAGCAGTACAACCTGATGGAGGCGATTCAGCCCGCGCTGACGCCGCTGATGCCGCTCTTCGACATCATCGACACCGTCGTCGCGGTCTTCAATTGCGTGAAGGCCATCCCGGACTCGCTGGGGCCGCCGCCAGACCCGACCGCGCTCGCGGCGTGCATACCGGAGCTCGCCGAAAAGGTGGCGAAGCTCCTGCGGCTCATCCCGCAGCTCTCGCTGCCGTACACCATCATCGGCATCATCGACCTCGTCATCGACACGCTCCGGCAGGCGCGCAGCCAGCTCGTGCACCTGCAACAGCAGATGGTGCAGATCCTCGGCGCCATCGACCGCGCGACGGAGCTCGAGGACGCGGGGCTGATGGCCATCACGAGCTGCGCGCAGGCGAACGTGGCGCAGGAGGCTGCGAACGTCGGCAAGTCGCTCGCGAGCCTCGGCAAGCTGATCGGCATCCTCAACATCTTCCTCGGCATCGTCGGCGCGCCCGAGGTGCCCGACCTCTCGAACCTGGCCGGCCGTCCCCTGGACGACGTCCTGCCGCCCATCGACGCCATCATCGAGTCGCTGCAGACCGTGCGCAGCGCGGTCCCGGTGCCGTGAGGACCAGACCATGAGCCGAGAAGCGCAGAACCTCCTCATCCCGTTCCGTCGCGACAAGAAGCATGACTTCGCCGTAGGCAGCGGCGAAGCGCTGCTGGGCTCGAAGGTGCGCCAAGCGCTGCTCACGGAGGGCGCCACCGCGCGCTCGTCGGGGGAGCTGCCCTGGCGCACGAACTTCGGCGCGGGGCTCGCCCTGCTGCGCCACCAGCGCAACGACGCGGCGCTCAAGGAGCTGGCGCGCGTCTACGTGCGCGACGCCCTCAAGCGCTGGGTCCCGGGCGCCCAGCTCCTGGCCCTTGCAGTGGACCAGGACGGGCCGGCGCTGACGCTGCGGGTGCGTGTTCGTGAGCGGGAGACCACGGCATCCGTGAACCTCACATTGGACCGAGCCTGAATCCTGCGCGCGTCCCTGCCAGCCAGCCAACGTCGCGGTGTCACGGATCGGGCGACACGGTTGCGAGGCGTTCGCGGAAGGCTCCTCCGTTCACGCTCTCGTAGATCGACGCCACCCAGCGTTGAATCGAGGGTTCCCAGTCAAGGACGTTGTAAGAAACCGGCGAACCCTCAGCTCCCAACGAACTTCCACATCCGATAGCGGTGAGGTTGACCTCGGTCTGGTCGCTGCGCCGGACGCTGCGCTCCACATATCGCGCCTTGTGCTTGTGACCATGAAGGATCGTCCGGATATCCCAATCGGCGCACCACGTGTGAAGGTCGCTCGCGTTCACCATCTCTAGGAAGCTCTCCTCGCGCAGCCCGAACATCCGCAAGGCCTTCTGGACCCACGTCTCCGGCGCAACATCGAAGGAAAACGGATGGTGGTGAACAAGAACCAGCGGCAAGTACCGCTTCAGTTCCGGCCTCGCGGCTAGCTGGGTTCGGTACTCGCCGCCAAGCGACCTAAACTGAGAGACTGGAATCTTTCCCCGCGCGAAGCTGCCGCGTTCGGACGAGTTGAACCCGACGAATATCATCTCGGAGTCGTCATCCACGACCACCCTTCGGGAGCCCATCCCGGCCACCTGCTCGAAGTCACGCCCGACGTTCCCAAGTACGCGTTGGTCATGGTTCCCGGGCACCACGATTGGCTCCCGTCCTCGCGCGACATGCGTCAGGTTGTTCTTGAAGGTCGTGAACATCGTTGCGAACTCGGGCTTCGGACTGTCAATGAGGTCGCCCGTGATGACGACACGGTCGACCGTCTTCACCACCTCTCGGAGCTCGGCTTCCAGCAGTGACTGGTTCTCGAGCGCATGGTTCGTCCCGAAGTGGAGATCGCTGATGTGTAGCAAGCGACGAGACGGCTCACGCGCCGCAGCGGCGTGGCGTCTTATCACGTCGTCAAAGCGCCCAATGAATCCGAACTCCGGCCACGGTCGGCGCCGCGCGCGTGGTTCCTCAGGCACCCTTCGGAGTTCCTCCACGAGTTCATCGACGCCATCGGATGGAGCAAACGTGCTGACGCCACTCGTTGTCCAGAAGAGGAACCCTGGCCACTGCCGTAGCGAGTGCAGCGCGTGCGAGAAGACCGGCACGGGGTCGAGCACTTCGAAGTTTCGCCGAGAGCCCTCTTGAGGCGGAAGCGGAATCAGTACAAGCATCTGGCCGTAAAGCGGTAGCTCCGCCAGCCGGTGAGCTTGTCGGCGCAGCCGTTCCCCCGCTCCAACGGCGAGGGCATACAGCGGGTAATCCGCGAACTCGGTACGCAAGGCCGTCAAGACGCGCTCGACGCTCGCGGGCGCCACGGTTTCTTCCCGCTGATCGCCAAGTTGCTCGAGCGCGCGCTGCGCCACGGCCGAGATCTCCTCGGGCCAGCGATCGAAGTGACGCTCCGGAATTAGGTACTCGCGCGGGTTATACGCGAGCATGGACAGGAACTCGCGTAGGTCATCGCGCAGCAGGCGCGGCGGCGCACTGGACCACGACGTTACATAGGCCATTATGTTCGCGTGCTCGAGCCGGAACTGTGCGCCCATGGCGCAGTAGTGTAGCTGCCCACCAGCCCAGAGTCACCCTCGGCAACCGTCGGCGCGGATCGGACCGCACGGCCTTTCTGAAAAGGTGTCCCCACGAGCGCTTCAGGCCCTGCTTTGCCTCCCCGGAGGCTTACCGCCGTGGCCACGCTGCCGGAGTCCGTCGACTACACCGACAAGGATTTCGACGCCCTTCGGGCGCGCCTCATCGCGCTCATCAAGAGCGTCTTTCCGGACTGGACCGACTTCGACGTCGCGAGCTTCGGCAACCTCCTCGTCGAGCTGTACGCCTTCGTCGGCGACGTGCTGACGTTCTACCAGGACAACCTCGCCCGCGAGTCGCGCCTCGTGACGGCCACGCAGCGCAAGAACGTGATGGCCCTCGCCAAGATGCTCGGCTACCGCCTGCAAGGCGCGCAGGCGGCGACCGCCGAGGTGTGGCTCTCGCTCGCGCGCGTACCTGTCGCCAGCGTCACGATCCCCGCGGGCACCGTCCTGCGCACGCAGGAGGTCACCGAGCCGGTGCGATTCCAGCTCCTCGCGCCGGCCGTCATCCCGGCCGCTGCGGATCCGCCGCGCATCCTGGCAGTCGTCGAGAACTCGAAGACCCATACGCAGCTCTTCGACGCGCGCGGGCTCGCGGACCTGGAGCTTCACCTCGACTACACGCCGTACCTCGACGGCTCCGCGAGCGTGACGACGCCGCAGGGAGCCTTCGTCGAGGTGGACAGCTTCCTCGACTCGCGCCCCAACGACCGTCACTTCGTCGTCGCCGTCGACCAAAACGACCGCGCGACGCTGCGCTTCGGCAACGGGGTGAGCGGCATGCCGCCGAGCGGCACCGTCTCGGTCACGTACAAGACGGGAGGCGGCAGCGCGGGCAACGTCGACGCCGAGCGCATCGCCGTCATCGAGGGCGCCTTCAAGGACGCCTACGGCAACGCGGTGCAGGTCTCCCTGAAGAACCCCGCGCCCGCCTTGGGCGGCGCCGATCGGCAGACCGTGGCCTCGGCGAAGCTGCTCGCGCCCGAGAGCCTGCGCGCGCTGACGAGGACCGTCGCCCGCGAGGACTTCGAGATCAACGCGCGGCGCCTCTCCGGCGTCGCCCGCGCGCTGATGCTCACCTCGAACGAGGACCCGACCATCGCGGAGAACACCGGCATCCTCTACGTCATCCCGCAGTCCCAGGCGCCCGGCGCGATGCCCACGCCTGCGCTGAAGAACCTCGTGCTGCGGCAGGTGACCGAGGTCTACCCGTGCACGCTCACGTTCCAGGTCAACGTGCAGGACCCGGTCTACAGGACCATCGACGTCACGGCGCGCATCTTCCTGAAGCAAGGCTTCGCCGGAAACGACGTGCGCGACCGCGTCCGCGCGAACCTCGCCGCGTACTTCCGCGTGAGCGAGCCGGACGGCACGCCAAACCCGCTCGTCGACTTCGGCTTCAACATCAAGGACGCCGAGGGCAACGCCGTCGGCGAGATCGCCTGGAGCGACCTCTTCAACGTCATCCGCGACACGCCGGGCGTGCGGAAGATGGGCGACGCGCGCCTCGACCTGACGCTCAACGGCCTGCCCGCCGACGTGCGCCTCAACGTGCGCGAGTTCCCGGTCCTCGGGGTCGTGACCCTCCGCAACGGCGACACGGGGGAGCTGCTCTGATGGCGCTCCAGAACCCGAGCTTCGAAGACGCGGGCGCGCTGCCGGGGGAAGCCGAGCACTGGACGCTGACGGCGGCCACGAGCCTCGAGGTGCTCGCCGGCTTCGGCGCCGCGCCGGAGGATGCGTGGGAGGACTTCGAGCGCTGGTACGCGCTGCTCGACTCGCTCGACGACGTGGTCGTGGTCCTCGCCTTCTTCGACAGCGCGCTCAAGGGCTACGAGGAGTTCGAGAGCGGCTGGGCGAACGTCGTCTACCTCTACGAGCTGCCGCCCGCGCAGCTCGTCACCTGCGCGTTCGGCGGCGGCGCGGTGGAGGACTGCGAGGGCGGCTGGAGCAGCGTGCCGTACCTCCGCGACTGGGCGCTCGTCACCACGGCGACGGGCGTATTCGACGGAGAGCCGCGCGAGGACTTCGAGGACCAGTGGCGCAGCAACCAGTCGTACGCGTGGACGTGGGCCGCGGTCACCGCCAGCGCCGCGCTGTTCGACGCGGGCGTGCAGGCCGTCGAGGACTTCAACAACGGCTGGACGACCATGACCACCCTGTGAGGAGCGACCGATGGCCGAAGCAGACTGGACCTACTTGAACGACGGGCTCGACATCGCGACCGTCGACCGCGGCGTGACGGCTGGCATCGCGCGCCCGCCAGGCGGCGGCAGCTTCCTCTACGCCTTCAACTCGCTCGCCGCCGTGAACGGCGCGGTGGCGCTCTTCGCGAACCTCGCGAGCTTCGCGCCCATGGCGAAGGGCGGCTCGATCCGCGGCGTCGTGCAGCGTGGCCCGGGCGGCGGTCCCACCGGCTTCTCGCCATTCCTGTTCCTCTGCTGCCAGGGCAGCTCGGTCAACGACAGCGCGTACCTGCTCGGCCTCTCCGACGACGACCCGCACCGCATCGTGCTCCGCAAGGGCGCGGTCACCGTGGGCCTGCCGACGGCGGACGGGCCCGGGGTGTTGCTGAAGTCCGCGGCGTCGTTCGCGCAGGCGACATGGCTGCACCTGCGGCTCGACGTCATCGTGAACACGAACGGCGACGTCGTGCTCAAGGTCTTCCAGAGCGACCTCGCGCTGCATCCGCTCGGCACGCCGCCCGACTGGCAGCCCGTCTCCGGGATGGTCGAGTTCATCGACGATCACCTCGGGATCAACTCCGGCAGCCAGCCGCTCACCTCGGGGCGCGGCGGCTTCGGCTTCTCCGTGAAGGACGTGACCCGGCGCGCGTTCTTCGACCACCTCGAGCTGTTCCGGCAGGTGTGAGCCGATGGCGCTGACCGCGTTCACGAGCCGCCTTGGGCGGGGCCAGGGGCGCCTCCTGACGCCGAAGGCGACGGGCGGCGACTACGCCTTCGTGCTCGGCGATGCGGAGCCGGGGCGCTTCTTCGAGCTCGCGCCGGGCGACCACGCCGAGGTCACCCAGAGCACCGACCTCACCGGGGTCATGCTCGTGCGGGCGTTCCTGCGCCTCTCGGTGCCGGCGAGCACTCCGACCGGGCTCGCGTGGGAGGCGAGCATCACGGTCGACGGCGCCAAGCTCGCCAGCATGCGCTCGAGACTGGGGCGCGAGCGGCTCGTCACGGACCTCGCGGCGAACGTCTCGAAGCTCTCGGGCACGCACACGGTCGGTGTGCGGCTCGAGCTGGTGAGCGCATGAGGAGCGCGCCGTGAGCAGCGTCGAGCTCCCCGCGCTCTACGTCGACAGCGTCGCGCTCCTGGTGAGCACGCCGCGGCTCGTCCTCGTGAACCGCGACCCGAGCCCCGGCGAGACCGGCGTTCCCGTCGACGCCGCGCTCGCGCTCGAGCTCGTCGAAACCGGCCCCGATGGCGTCCATCGGGCGAGCGCGCGCGTGTGGATTGACGGTGTCCTCGCGTTCGAGGGAGGCGCGCCGACGGAGATCGCTCCGGCCTACGCGGGGCCGCTCGCCGCCGTCGTCCAGCCCCCCGACACGCTGCGCGTCGTGCTCCATCCCGTCGTCCCGCTCGCGAGCCTGGCGACGGTCCACGTGCGTGTGCTCGCGCAGACCGTGGGCGGCGCGGCCTCGCTTGACGAGGTGTACTCGTTCGTCGTCGAGGATCGGACCGCGCCGCGTGTCGTCGGAGCGCAAGCGCTCGCACAGCGGACCGTGCGTGTCGCCTTCGACGAGCCGGTGCTCGTCCCGCCCGGCGCCACGTTCGCGCTCACAGCGCTCGGAGCACCCGCCGTGCCGCTCGTCGCGGTCGCAGCCCTGGTGGACGGCAGCATCGTCCTCCTCACGCTCGACACGGAGATGACGCCGGACGTGACGCACGAGGTCGTCGCGAGCGGTGTGACGGACCTCTTCGGCAACGCCGTGCTCGGCCCGTACGATCGCGCAATCTTCACCGGCTTCCGTCCCGCGCGCCCGGAGCGACGCCGCTTCGACCTCTGGCGGATGCTGCCGAAGCACAACCGCCGCGACGACCAGACCGGCGACCTCTTCCGCTTCATCGCGTGCCTGCAGGAGGTGACCGACCTCCTCCTCGCCGACGTCGACCGCTGGCCCGACATCTTCGACCTCGAGCGCGCGCCGGAGGCCTTCGTCGAGCTGATCCTGCGTGACCTCGGCAACCCGTTCCCGTTCGAGTTCGACACGATGGGCAAGCGCCGGCTCGCGTCGGTCCTCGTCGAGATGTACCGGCAGAAGGGCACGGCGAAGGGCATCCAGAACGCCATCCGCTTCTTCCTCGGCATCGACATCTCGGCCATCACGCCGTTCAACGCCGACACGCTCTTCCTCGGCGAGTCGGAGCTCGGCGTCGACTGGGTGCTCGGCCCCTCCGACCGCTTTGCACGGTACGCCTTCAACATCGAGGTCGCGCGTACCCTCACCGACCGCGAGCGCCGCCAGTTCCGCGCCATCGTCGAGTACCTGAAGCCCGCGCACACGCACTTCGTGGACCTCGTCGAGCCCCTGCCGCCAGTCCTGCCGAACCACTGGGAGCTGGGCCTCAGCGACCTGGGCGAGACGACCGATCTCCACTGACGGTATGCTTGCGCGACGCTGCGATGAACAAGAGCGACGAGCAGGAACGAGCGGCCCTCCAAGGGCTCATGACGCTTCTCCTACAGCACACCGTGGTCCTGATCCGAACGGACGAGGCGCCGGAGGGAGAAGGCGTCCGAGGTAGCGGCTTTGTCATCCCGTGGGAAGGCGGCATCCGAATCGTCACTGCCCGCCATGTGATTGAGAAGGGCCACTGGGCGGTTGAAGCCGGCGATCCGGCACGTGGAAGCGATGCGCCCCCGCTGACGGAAGGCGAGCTGTGGAACGTGCCGCCTGCCAAGAGGAGGACGCTACTCCTGCGCATTCAGGTGGACCCACGATCGCTTGACGCCGTGGGCGACGACATCGCGTGGGCCAACCTCGACGTGGACCGCGACGCCCTCGCGAACGATCCCGAAGCTCGGTTTGCTTCCTTGCCGATCTACACGGGCCCCCTCGACGCGACTCCGAAGACGGGCGAGGTCTACGCGTTCGCAGCCGTGAATCGTGACGAGCACCACGTCGACGCGAAGGCGATGCTCCGAGAGGTGTCGTGGGAGGCGTACATGACGCTCTCAGCGCTTCAAGCCTCCGAGGTGGTGCTCGCGCTCGCGCGCAAGCACCAGGGGCACGGATACTACCGCGGTGCCAGTGGGGCCCCGATCGCCGATCGGTCCGGCGCCATCGTCGGCGTCCTTGTCGGGGCGGGAACGCAGCAGAACGAACTCCGGGCCGCGAGCCTGGAACGATTCATCAGTGCCATGCGTCGCATCGAGTCGGGACGGTGAAGGGACTCTACGCGGCTCTCTGACTGGCTCGAGCCGCTGTCCCCGACCGCCGTGTCGGCCGGCTTTGCCTCCCCGGAGGGCCCCGTGCGCTCCGAGGCAAGGACATGGCCGATCGCGTCGATTTCTACTTCCGCCAGCGTGTCACCGAGGCCGAACTCGACCTCGCGTTCGCCTTGCTCGAGAAGGCCGACCGGGACCTCGCCGCCGACCTGAACATCTACGGCATCGTCGCGGGCGCCGTCCCCGCGCCGCACTCGCCGGTGCCCGACCTGACGGTGGACCTCACCGCGCCCGGGCGCGCCTACGACAACCTCGGCCAGCGCATGTTCTTCGGCACCGGGCAGACGGTGGACTGCGCGGTCGACCTGGTGGGCATCCCGACCGACGTGGCCACGGTTGGCAACGAGCGCTGGCTCGGCATCTTCCTGCGCTTCAAGCGCCAGCTCGCCGACCCACGCACGGACGGCAACTCGCAGCAGGTGTTCTTCCGGCGCGACGAGTCGTTCGAGCTCGTGGTGCGTCAGGCGCCCGAGGGCGCCATCGGCGTCGCGCCGAAGCCGGCGCTGCAGGCCGACGAGCTGCTCGTCTGCGATGTGCGCCGCCGCCCGGGGCAGACGCAGATCCTCGTCGCGGACATTGACACCTCGCGCCGGCAGGCCTTCATCTTCGCGCAAGGCACCTCGGTGGCCGTAACCACCGGGACCTGGAGCATCCTCCAGCCGCTCGCCGCGACGGTGCAGGCGGCGTTCGACGAGACCGACGCCGAGCTGCGCGACCACTTCACGGCCGTCGCCCGGCGCCACGCAGCCAGCGCCATCGACTACACGCCCCACGGCTTCGTCGGCGCCGGCAACGTGCAGGCCGCCGTCGACGAGCTCATCGACGACCTGGCCACCGGCGCGGTCGGAAGCTCCGGCGCCACGCGCGTCGGCGTCGACGCGGCGGCGGGCGCGCCGAACGCGCTCCCTGCGGGAAGCGTGAAGAGTCAGCTCGCGCAGCTCCTCGGCTTCCTGAACACGCACGTGAGCGCGCCGACCGGCGCGCACAACGCCGCCGCCATCGCGGCGACGCCTCACAACAACGTCTCCGCCACGAACGTGCAGTCGCAGCTCCAGGAGATCGTCACGGACCTCGTCGCCACGAGCGCGGCTGCCCCCGGAGCGGGGCTCGTCGGCGTCGACGCGATCGCGGGCGCTCCCACTGCCATCGCCGCGGGCACGCTGCGCGCAGCGCTCGTGACGCTGCTCGGCAGCCTCAACGGCCACGTGAACCAGGCAGCCGGAGCGCACGCCGCGAGCGCCATCTCGGTCGCCGATGCCGGCAATAACCTCAACGCGGCGAACGTCGAGACCGCGCTCGCCGAGGTGCTCGACGCGTACGAGGGCGACCACTTCCGCGGCAATGAGGCGAATCCGGGCCAGCACCGCACGATTCGCCAGCCCAACCTCGGCGGGACAAAGGCGTTGCTCTGGGACGCGCAAGGTAACGGCGGCATCGGTGCACGGCTTCGCGTCTACGCCGACTCCGACAACATCTGGTTCACGCTCAACGCTTCGTGGAACGGGAGCGCGTGGGCTCGCGACAGCACCAGCTACTTCGCCGGAGGCTTCCGCTTCTCCCGCCTCGACTTCGAGTTCATGCATGAAGACAGCTTCGCGGCGACGTTCACGACGTGGACCCGGAGGTGGGTGCTTCCGATGAGCAGCACCGTCAACTCCGCGTTCGAGCTGACGGGCTCGGTGCAGGAGACCGGACGACTGGGGCTCGAGTGGACCAACGCCGACACTGCGCTCCACACGCTCGCGCTGGGTGGAGCGGTGACGTTTCGGAATCGGTTCCCGGCTGCGCCATCGTCGATCACGCTGACACCGAGTTCAGTCGGGGGCGGCTTCAGTGGCAATCCGTCGACGTTCTCCGTCGATAGGGATGGCTTCGGGTTCTTCAGCTTTCAATCGATGACCGGACTGCAGAACATGTACTGGTTCGGCAGATACACGGCCGTCGCGTGAGGTACAGCATGAGTATTCGCGAGGTCACTGACACGGACGTTGTGCAGCAGTGCGGCCACTGCGGCGCAAGCACGCGAGTCCAGATCGACGCGCTCGAAGTGGGCGTGGCTCGCGACGATCAAACCGACGCGAGCGTCGTCCCGTTGCCGGCGTGTCCGACGTGCCGCTCGACGGAGTTCCTCCTTCGCTCGCCGGAGGACGAGCCGCCGCATCCCGCACCGGGTAGCTTCGGTCACCTCCACCGGCTCCTCGTCGATGAGGTTCACGCCGCGCTGGTGAAGCGGAAGAAGGTCATCCCGCTGCTCAAGGACAAGCAGGGGCGCGTCGACCCGAAGCTCGCGAAGCCCGTCGCCGCCGAGGAGCTCGCCCGCTGGTTCCCGCGAGGGTTGAAGATCGAGCCTCGGGTCGCAGAGGCCGTACGCGCGAAGGAGCCCGGCCAGTGAGCGGCTTCATCGTTCGCGGGGGTCCGGCGCCCGAGGTCGCCGACCTCGCCGTGCGCACCTTCGCGGACGGCGAGGTGCGGTTTGCCTCGAAGGGCAGGCGCACTCGTGTGACGGAGCTCGTCATCCACGAGACGGTCACGCGCAGCGTCGAGTCGACCCTCAGCGTGCTCAGGAAGTGCGGCCTCAGCGTCCACCTCGTCCTCGGCCCCGATGGCCAGTTCACGCAGCACGGCGACCTCACGAGCGACGTGCTCTGGCGCGCGGGCCCGGTGCACAACGAACCTTCGTTCGGCGTCGAGGTCGTGAACCCGTACTACCCGCGGCTGCTCCGGAAGGGCCTGCCGTGGGAGCGCACCATCAAGGCGCCCTGGGCGCACGAGGGGCAGTACGTGCTGCCGACCCCGGCGCAGGCCGAGGCGGTCGCGGCGCTCGTGCGCTGGGCGACGAGCGCGCCCGCGCCGGGCATCGAGGTGCCGCGCCGCTGGCCGGGGCTCCGCGCCGGCAGCTTCCAGTTCGGGCCGGTCGCCGAGGCGCAGAAGCCGCTGCCCGGCGTGCTCGCCCACCACTACTTCGGACACGCCGACGGCGCGTGGCTCGTCCTCTACGCGTGGCTGCGCATCGAGGCCGGGCTCACGCCAGACGTCGCGTTTGAGGAGGCGGTGAAGCGCACGACGGGCGTGTGCCGCGCCGATGTTCGAGATCTGCTACCCACGCCCGCCGCGGCCTGACGAAGAGGAGAGACGGATGGACACCTTCACCAGCGTTGCGACGTGGCTTCAGGCGACGGGCCCCTACGGGCTCGTGGCCGTGCTCGGCTGGGCGTTCTGGCGCGTGAACGAGAAGAAGGACGCGCAGCTCCGCGAGCTGTTCGACAGGGTGGACGAGATGGGTCGCGTGCAGACCGAGGCCGTGACGAAGGTCGAAGCCGCGCTCCTGGCGCTCAAGGACGCCACTGAGGACATGCACGACAAGGCGGCGTGACGGACCACGCGCGGAGTTCTCGTGAGGTAACGCGGGCTTCCGAGCGCCGGTCGATTTCTCGCTTCTTCGCCTTGGAAGGTCGCCGAAAGGAAGCCTGTATGTCGTCGCGAACGGGGCGCACCGCACGCCCCCCCCGCGACGGAGAGCGACGACATGAAGGTGAGCGAGCTGATCGAGCTCCTGGAGGAGCAGGACCCGGACGCTGAGGTCCTCATCATGAGCCAGCAGAACTGGCCGTTCGAGAACGCCGTCGCCGGCGTCGCGGTGCGCGAGGAGATGCTCCGCGCCGATCGCGACGAGGACGGCGATGACGACGACGCGGAGGAGCCTCGCTACGAGCGCGGCACCGCGCCGAACGACGTGTTCCTCGTCGAGGGCGAGCAGCTCCGCTACGGGTCGAAGACCGCGTGGCAGGTGGCGGTGCGCTGATGCGCGGAGGCGGTCCCGAGAGAGGTCGATTCTTCACGGAACGACCTTGCTCGGGGCGCGAACGGAAGCCTGTATGGCGAAGCGATCCACGCGGAGGCGGCCGATGACTACGACGAACAAGCAACCCCAGACGCCGGGCGACGTCCTCGCCGCCATCGCGCGCGAGAAGCTCGGCTTCGAGACGCTCGACACGCGCCACAGCGACTCGCTCGACTTCCGAGACGTCGCGGTCTGGTCGGTGAAGGACGCGCTCGAGGCCGCGTACCGCGCGGGGCTCGCCGCGGCGAAGGGGGCCCGCCGATGAGCATCCTCGGCACCACGACGACCTACGTCGGCAGCGAGCACGGCTACCTGCGCGGCTACCGCGTCCGCATCGTCGCGGTGCTCAAGGCGGACGGGAGCTACGTGAAGGACCACGACGAGCTCGCGCGCGTAGGCGGCGTGACCGCAGACGACCGCATCGAGGTGCAGCCCTGGCTCGAAGCGGAGAGCCGCTTCAGCTTCGTGACGAGCGATCCGCGCGCAGTCGACCTCGAGTGCTTCGCGCACCTGCGGCGCTGACGACCTGACCGGACTCGCGCTCCGTCCCGGAGCGCCCACCCGACACGTGAGCGCGGGCGCGCGCGTGAAGGGCGACGTGTACCCAGCGCCCGACGAGGAGAGCAGTCATGAGCACGAAGACGAAGGCCAAGACCAAGCGGACGAAGAAGAACGACCTCGAGGGGCTGCGGCTCCCTGAGCTGTGGGAGCGCTTCAAGGAGGCGACGGGCGAGAGCACCAAGAGCCCGAACCGGAAGTTCCTCATCCGGCGCATCGAGGAGGCGCTCGCCGCGCGCACCGAGGAGCCGCCCGCGCCCTCTGCCGACGAGGCGCTGCCCCCGGCTCGCCGCAACGCGCGCTCGGCCGAGCCCACCCCGGAGACGAGCGTCGAGGGGAGCGCAGCTCCGAAGCAGCGAGGGCGCTTCGCGTCGATAACCATCCAGGAACTGCAGGCGAAGTACCTCGAGGTCGTCGGGCGCTCGACGGGCAGCGACGACCGCCGCTACCTCATCTGGAAGATCCGCGAGGCCGAGAAGGGCCGCATCAACGTCGGACCGCGCAAGACGCGCGCGCGCGACGGCGAGCCGCTCGACGTGAAGATCCTCCCGCTGCGGCTCGAGGCCGACGTCGCCGACAAGATGGACGAGGCGTGGCGCTCGCGGGGCATCAAGAACCGCATGGAGTTCTTCCGGGGGGCCATCGGCCACTACCTCGCGCATCTCGGTGCGCGCGACGCAGCCGCGCTCTTCGCGAACGCGGGCGCCACGGGCTCGTGAACGCGGGCGGAATCGGAGGGGCGTCGGCAGGCCTACAACCGCCTCCGACGCCCCATGTCCGCGGAATCTCGCGGCTATTCCAACCGCCTGAAAACACACGAGAAATCGACGTGTTCGACCTTGCTAGGGGCGCGAACCGAAGCCTGTATGTCCCTCGCGACGGGCACGGAGCCCCGCGCAGAGCGCGAGGACGACGATGAGCACGACGACGAAGAACACGCAGGCGACGAAGACGGTGAGCCAGGGCGAGAGCCGCTACGGTAGCCCCGAGCCGCAGATCGAGATCCGGCTCCCGAAGGGGACGAGCCACCGCTTCGTGAGCGCCGCGCTCCACAAGCTCGCCGCCAAGGTCGAGCTGGCCACGCCCGAGCGCGAGCGGTGGGTGGTGCAGACCGAGAGCTTCTACGACGCCCGCGGCCGCGTGTACCTCGAGCTCTCCGACGCGACGCCGGCCGAGGCCGAGCGCGGGATGGCGCTCCTCAAGAAGCTGCTGGGGTGACCGCCGGACGACGCCGCCCCGGCGAATAGCCGCTTTAGCCGAAAAGCGGCTATTTGAGCCCTACGCGGCGGTGAGCGTATCCCCACGGCTGTTCAGCGATGCAGCTGTCGCATCTTCCGGGGACGCGACAGCAAAGCAGGTGATGCATGCCGGAACAACCTCGTCGCAGGGTTCCTGGCCTTGCCCCCGCAGCGAGCTTGAGCGCATGCATGAGCCTGTCCCTGGCACCGCCATGAAGGCTCCCCGCTGAACCAGTCTCTCCCTCAGCCCCTGTGCCGCTCGGCCACGCGGTACAGTTGGGTGAGGGAGTAGTCCAGCAGTGACTGGCAGGAGCGCATGTACCGGTGGGCCCTGACGAAGGGCAACCAGACGCGATTGCCCACGAGCACCTGCGCTTCCTCCAGCTTCTTGCGCGGTACCCACTTGCCACCCAGGTTTCTCACCAGCACCTCCCCCAGGTAGGCACCAATGGCGGGCACCGCATGCGCGTCGATTTTCTCCCGCTCGAAGACTCTCGGGAAGTCCTCATGCCAGAATTGGTAGTCCACGTCCGTAAGTGACTCGGGCGTCTCCTTGAAGACGGAGGGCACCTTCGTGTGCATCAGCGCCACGAGGTGCTCGGCGAGGTAGCTGTAGTGCTGGAGAGCGCGCTCCGAGTCCTCCACGTCCGCAGGCAGGGCGGAGTCGGCGGGGCGCCACTCCTCGGGCTCGGGCGGCCGGTACTCGTTGAATTCGGCAATCTTCCGCTGGCGCTCGTGAATGGCGACGCTGTCCACCACGCGCGCGAGGAGCGGTGCCACGTCCGGATGGAAGCGAGGCTCCACGGGGGCAAGCGTGGCGCTGCGCTCGCGCAGGGTGCGCAGCACGGTGTCATAGTCGAGGTCGGCCCGCAGGTGGACGTGGGCACGGGCCTGGGCACGGCGCGCCTCCTCGCTGGCGAAGTCCGCCGCGGTGGGCCGCGTCACCAGGAGGACCGAGCCGTTGGGCAACTCCTCCACCCGGTGGGCCGGTGTGGACAGCATGCGCTCGCGGCCTACTGTTTCCACCAGCTTCGGGCCGAAGACGTTGAGCCAAGACACCTCGTAGACCTTGTCGAAGCCGTCTCTGCGTCGAGTCTCGTCGTCGCGGCCGAAGTCGGGAGCGCCAGACAACTGGTCGTCAGCCTTGCTGTGGGCCGCTGCATGAGTGACTGGATAGCGTGAGGCCCAGGCGCGCACCATCTCCACGAAGTTCCGACAGCGCTCCTCCTCCGCAAAGAAAGAGAGCGGCTTAACCTCGAGCCAGATGCGCAACTCAGGAGGAAGCGGGGGGAAATTGAGCCTGGGCCACATGTACAACGCGGGCCACTTCGTTCGACCGAGTTCAATGGACGCGGTCCTTTCGCCGCGCTTCTCCTCCAGTGCTTTCAGAAAGGAAGCGCGGGAGTACTTCCGTCGTCGCTTGCCTTCAACGACGTCCGGCATCCACCCGCCTGCATACTCCTCGAGTGCCTGGAGGAGGGTTTTCAGCTCACCATCTAGTGCCGCCTGCGGCTCGAAGGCACCTTGGAAAGTGAGCAGAAGGCTGTCTTCCGCCTTCATGTCGTGAACCTGCAACACCTTCATTGGAACAACACCTCCACTCCCGGAACTGCCTCCTTGGTTGCGTCCACTGCTGCCTTCAAGTCGACTACGTCCGTAGGCTTGAGCTTACCGCCCTCATAGACGAGTCGGACCCTTGAAACCGGCACCTTGCTGCCCTCGCCTAAGAGGGGCTGGAGGGAGGGACGGCGGATGTCCAGCGTCTCGCCGTATTTCGACAGGGCCTCCGTCGCGTCCGCAATCATCTGGGCCGCCAGTGCACCGGGCTTCAGCCCCGAGAGGTCGCGGCTCTTGAAGCTGAGCGTCTCGACGCGCGGTGGCCGTCCACCAAGCTCGCCCTCTTCGATGATGAGCACATCCGCGAAGCGCAGGCCGGTACCCGGCTTCGACACGCCCACGTACTTCTCGATACGGGGCTTGATGAAGTCCCCGAGAAAGCGGCGCTGAGCCCGAGGCAGGGCCGCGTCTGCCTCCAGCAACTCCACCATGATGCGCTCGAAGGCCAGCCCCCGAGCGAACCACGCCCGCAGTTGCTCATACGCCTTCCAGGGCAGCGGTCCCTTTTTCGTCTGGCCCTTCTCTATTTCCGCGAGGCGGTTCTCGAAGTAGCTGACGTACTCACCCCAGCGTGGATTGCCTTCGGCTCCGGGTTGCGGAGCGTCGCTGGTGGGACGGTGCTTCTCCAGCACCGCCGGGTCCGCAGGCAGGCGCAGGCCCGTGGACTCCAGTTCCGCTGCCGCCAGCTTGGCTTCCACCACCTCGTGGGAGAGGCCCGACTGCTCATCCACCAGGGAGGCCATGCCCCCGGAAGCCTTGTCGGCACCTGCCCGGCGGGCCTTGTTGGAGGCAGGACGTGTGGCTTCGTCCGCCACGGCGGCCGCTTTGTTGGAGCTCTTCGCCGTCCCACCGCTCGCAGTAGGGGCACGCGCTCTGTCGGGCCTGGCCTGGGACAGCATCGGCCTCGCCTTGGCCACGTTTCCCCGGGCCTCGTACAGGGCAAGGGCCGCGTCCACTCCCCCCACGGCCACGAAGCGGCCCGCCTCCCGGCTGGCCCGAATGTAGCTGACGAGCTGCCTCAGCCCATCCACCCCCAGCAGCAACTCCAACTCGCGCACCACTGCCTTGAGGGCTTGCAACCGCACCTCTACCCCCATCAGCCCTCGGAGCCGTGGCACGCCCACACCCGGTACACCTCGGCCCTCGGAGAGAGCGCGCACCCCCTTGCCGCCCGCGTACAGGCCTACCATCAGCGCCGCGGGCGCCAGCTCCCTCGAGGCCTGCTCGTAGCGGCCGTGGTACAGCGAAGACACTCCATGCCCCGTCCCCGCCGCCAGGTAGTAGAAGCCCAGCGGCACGCCGAACGTCATGGAGTCAAAGGTGCCCAGCGCCACGTGGCCCGGAGAGAAGTGCTCTCGGGTGAGAGCCTGGAACGTCTCGTCGAAGGCCTCCTGGTAGGGCGGTGGCAGGTCGGCTCGCGCGCCGAACACTCTGGTACCGTTGGCTCCATCCGCACCGGGAATCGTGGCGCCCACGTCGTCGACAGCGCGGCCCAGGCCCCGCACCACGTCGCTGAGTTGCTCCTCCCGGTCCGGGTAGTCCGAGAGCTGGAAGCCCCGCCTCTCCAACGCCTCGCGCACCGCCTCCATGTGCCCCAGCGTCTGTTCCAGTTGCTTGTCCTTGGACAGCAGCACCAACAGCTCGCGCACCTCGTCATCAAAGGCCGTGTCGAACAGGAAGAGGGTGAGCACCTGGGCGTAGGCCCCGTACCTCTGGGTGGCGGAGACGAGGAATGAGAAGCGCTTGCGCTGGAGCACCTGCGCGGCCGGAGCCTCCATGGGCCCCAGCGCGCCGAGCCTCACGGCGGACCAGTCCTCCAACGCATCCACCAGCCGGGGCATGTCCACCCTGTCCTGCAAGGTGAGGAATTCCGCGGGCGAGGTGCACATGAGGAAGGGCTCGAGCAGTTCCCCATCCCACCAGGTGGAGTAGTCCGGCCAGCCCTCCGGCACGGCCTGCCCCCCGCATGTGGGCGGGCCTTGTGGGGCTGTCCCCCCTCTGGCCACCTCGCTCGGGCTCGCCTCATCCGCGCTCCCCTTGGCCACCTCAGGGCCCAGCCCACGGGCACCTCGGCGCCGGTGCAGCCTCTCCTCCTCGTCCGGCGCGCTGGAAGCGCTCCGCTCCTGCTCTCCCGGCTCCGTGGAGGCGAAAGCCGAAGGCGTCTCGAGTTGGGCACTCCCGGCAGCTGTCGCTCGCAAGGCCGACATGGCGCGCGGGCCTTGGGCACCGCTCCCCACTTGCGGCGACACCAGCGTGACGCAGCCGCTGGTGAGCACGGCCACCCCCACCAGCAGCAGCACCGCCCACCTGTACACCAGAGGCTCAGCGCGCATTGTCTACCCCCAGCCCCACCGAGGCGTAGGCCCCCGGCCGGAGTGTCCCTACCTCCTCTGGAAACAGCTGCGTCCCTCCCGTGCCCAGCGCGTACAGGCGCCCCCCGAGAAAGCGCCACCGCATCTCCGCCGCTGCAAGGTAGCGCACCCCAGGCTGTCCCAGGCCCACCGCCAGCCCCTTCACGGCCACCTCCACGTTGCGGCCCCACACCTGCACCGCCACGCGCCCGTCCACGTCCAAGCGGCCCCAGGTGAAGGCCTCCGCGCCCAGCGACAGCTGCAAGTGCCGTTGCAGCCCGCCGTAGTGCACGGCATCCCAGCCAACCACCGCCTCGCCGTAGACAGAGAAGCTGTCCGGAAAGGACGCCTCGGCCAGAGGCACGCCCTCGGGGCCCGCGGCCCGGAAGCGTGCCAGCTCGTAGTCTGGGCCGAAGAAGCCTTGTCGGAAGCCGCCGTGCTGCCGGCGCACCTCCAGCCGCAACTTCGTGTCCAGCGTACTCGTCACCGCGTCCGCTCCCACTCCCGCCACCAGGCCCCACGCGCCGCCCACTCCCGGCCGCCCGCCCCAGCCGGCCAGCAGGTGCGCCTCAAAGCCCCGGCGCACCACCACCACCGCTGTCCCGTCCAGGTGCGCCAGCGTCACCGGCGGTGACTTACCCCCGGCCCTGCCCCACTCATGCACCGCCGACAGTGCCAGGGTGTAGCGCCCCCGCTGCCTCGGCGGGCCGGTGAAGACGTGCGCCACATCCAACTCGGCTTGCGCCCCCATGAGGCGCGCGCCCAGTACGTCCGAGGCGAAGGCCTCCACATACAAGGGGCCCACGGCACCCGTGAGGGAGGCTCCCGCCGGGTGGTAGTCCGGGTTGGCCCGGTTGGAGTAGCGCCGCACCAGGTGCCCTGAAGCAAGGCTGTAGCTGTCCAGCGCTCCCACCCACAGCCCCACCGGGGACTTGTCCGAGCCCAGCTTCAGGGCGTGCACCAGCTGCCCCCAGTCCGACAGACTGTCCCAGTCCTCCTCGCGCACCCACCCTGCGCTCGCCTCGCCGCCCCACAGCCGCAACCTCACGGGAGCGCCCACGTTGACTCCAAACTCCTCGCCTCCGTCCACCAGCAGCATCGGGCTCAGCTGCGCATAGCCCACCTGCTCTCCCGCGCCTCCTCGTGCCTGCAGCACCAGCGTGCTCGTCTCCAGGCGGATGAGGTACTCCCACCCTCTTCCCTCGCGCGTTGCTGCGGGCGGTGTTTCCACTCCCAGCTCGGCTTCGGCCGGAGTGGCCAGGGGCTCCGCCCCTTCGACCGGCCCGTCCACTCCTGGGGCTTGTGTCACCAGCAGAAGCACCATTCCCCACACGGATGTCATGGGGTGTACCTCGCCTTCTGGTGCGTACCCTCCGAAGAATCAGCCCTTCCCTGTCTCGCCACGGCCTCATGGACTCTCGAGAGCACGTACACTCCTCTCGGCGGTGGGGCGACCCGACACCTCGTGCAACCGCCGTGACTCGCCAGCGTAGGCTTCCTCTCTGTCATGGGGCCCGAGGGCATGGGAGTGCTCCACCCAGCGTACCCACTTCCTCTGGTGCGACAAAGGCCCACCGGGCAACGGTGAGCCAGGGCGAGAGCCGCTACGGTAGCCTCGAGCCGCAGATCAAGATCCGCCTCCCGAAGGGGACCAGCCATCGCCTCGTGAGCGCCGCGCTCCACAAGCTCGCCGCCGACGTCGAACTGGCCACGCCCGAGCGCGAGCGGTGGGTGGTGCAGACCGAGAGCTTCTACGACGCCCGCGGCCGCGTGTACCTCGAGCTCTCCGACGCGACGCCGGCCGAGGCCGAACGCGGGATGGCGCTCCTCAAGAAACTGGTGGGCTGAAGCTCGCGGGACCCAATCGAACGCCCCGGTTGACCAACGCGTGCGGTAGGATGCGCTGATGTCGACGCCGACCATCGCCGACGAAATCGAGCGCTACGTTCGCACCGGCGACGCCGACATGGACGCCTGGGCATGGCCCGGTGACTTCATGGAACGCGGCCGCCGCCAGCACGCCGACCTTCGTGGCGCGCTTGTCGAGGAGGTCCGTCGGCTCGCGAAGGGGCGCTCCCACGAGCCGGTGCCCGCAAACGTCGGCGTCGAGTTCACGCGCGCCAAGGTCGAACCGATGGTGCGCGGGCTCTTCGCGCGCGCCGAGCAGGACATCGTGCTCGCGACGTTCGAGAAGTCCGTCGTCTATGTCACGAGCGACACCATCGAGCCGATCATCCTGAATCACAGGTGGGAGCGCTCCGCGTGGGACCTCGCGAACCTGTTCCTCCTCAGTGTCGGCGCGAAGCTGCTCGGCAAGAAGGCCGCGCGCATCGTCGGGATGAGCGAGGAGACGACCTGCTACGTCTCGCCGGAGTACTTCGCCGAGGACGATCCGTTCGCCGACTTCATCGTCCACGAGGCCGCGCACATCTTCCACAACTGCAAGCGACGGACGATCGGGCTCCGCGAGACGCGCAGGAAGGAGTGGCTGCTCGACATCGAGTTCGGGCAGCGCGAGACGTTCGCCTACTCGTGCGAGGCCTACGCCCGCATCTCGGCGCGCGCGAAGAGCCCCGCCGAGCGCCGGGCGCTGGCGGCCGAGTACGGCTCGAAGCGGCGGATCTCGGAGGAGCGCGTGGACCCGGCCGAGGTGGCGAGCATCATCGCGGAGGCGGCGAGCGTGCGGAACGGCTGGAAGGCGATCCTGGCGCGGTGCGCGCCGACCAGGAAGCCGCGCTCGGCGCTGCAGCTCCCGCGCGAGATGATCGCCGCCCGGGACCGCGCCGGCCGCATGTGACGCGCTGCTGCGAATAGCCGCTTTTGCGTCAAAGCAGCTATTCGAAGTCCGAGGCCGAGCGACGGCGCTTCCCGCCGTTCACGTGCGTCGAAGCAACGGCCCACTTCTCCATCTTCGCGTTGTAGGTGCGGGCGTTCATGCCAAGCAGCGCGGCTGCCTTGGCGCCGCTGCCGCCGACCGCGTGAGCCGCCACAAGCAGCCGTCGCTCCCACTCATCGACGGCCGCCGGTCCAGGGAGAACTGTTCCGGCGTCGCGCACCTCGCGGAGATAGTCCTCGCAGCGGGCGACCGTGGGCAGTTCGTCGACGAGCGTGGTCGCAGGGCCGGCCCCCTGCTCCGCGTCCGCGCGCTCGTCCTTGCGGAGGCGCTCGAGCTCAGTGCGCACGAGTTCCTCCTTCAACGAGAGGAAGCGGCCTCGCGCGAGCCCGCCGACGAGCAGACGCCGAGCAAGCTTCTCGAGATCGCGGAAGTTGCCTGCGAGCCGCATGGCGCTGATGGCCCGCTCGATGCGAGCGTGGTGGGGCTGGAACTCCGCGACGAGATCGTCGACGCGCGCTGCGCCAGTCCCTCGGCCGATCGCGCGCGCTGGGTCGCGCTGCACAAGTTCCTCACACGCGCGCCGCACCACGGACTTCCAGATGTCCCCGAGGTCCTCGCGGCAGTCGCGAAGCTCCGGCAACTCGATCACCAGGTCCGAGATGCGATCGAGGAAGTCGGGGGTCAGCTTTTCGCGCAGGACGTTGCGCGGTTGGTTTGTCGCGGCGACCAACCGGAACTTCGCCGGGATCGGCTCTTCGCCGCCGAGTCGACGGAAACTCCCGTTGCGCTGGAGCGCGACGAGGAGCAGTCCCTGCGCCTGCGGGTCCATCCAGTGGATCTCGTCGAGAAACACACAGTCATCGGCCGCCTTCTCGAAGAGGCCAGCTTCATCCTTGAACGCCTGACTGTGGACGCCCTTCACGTGCCCGAACAGCGCGCTCCTCAGCATGTTCGCGTCACCGCGGAACTCCGCGCAGTTGAGCTTGAAGTGCCACTCGGACTCGGATGGAGACTGCACGAGCGACTCGCGGAACCCCCTGCGAAGCCGCTCGGCGACCTCGGTCTTGCCGGTCCCTCGCGCGCCGATGATGAGCACCGGGAAGGGGACGCCTCCGTACTGGCTCACGAGCGCAGCTACCTCGCGGAGGCGAGGTGAACGCGCGTGCTCGAGACTCCACGCAGCGGGTCGCGTGCTCGCGTCGTTGATCTCCGTGGGCGTCGCCGCCAGTTCGGCGAGCAGGTTCCATGGGACCTCGCGGACTACATCGTTTGGGTCGCGACGCTTGTCACGAGGGGTTCCTTGGAAGGCCCGCACGTTGTCACCAGCGAGCCGCGCCTGCAGGGCGAGGAGCATCACCGTCTGCGCAGCCGGCGTGCCAGGGCTCAGGTTCACGACCAGGTCCGCTCGCGGGTTCTCTCGCCGGATGTCGGCGAGGGCCCTTGCGGTGAACACGAACAGCTCTCGATGGTCGGTGGGTGGAGCGTCCGTGTCCCACCACACGATGCTCACCTCCGGTGCCCCCTTCTGCTGCTCGAGCTCGGTGACCAACGCCTCGACGACGTCGGACTCCCGAGGATCCACACGCCGTTCGCCTGGCTCGGGACTCCGAGGACGACGCACGAGCAGGTAGTGCTTCTTGACGCGGCCGGCGACAGGCGATGCGGCGTTGAAGAGGAACTCGAGCGTCGGGCCCCGGGTCTTCTCGCCGTCCCGCTCGCGGTACCTGCCGTCCTTCTCTCGCTCGTAGGGGTCGTTGTTGAACGACACCCACGACACACCGATCGTCGTCATCGGCGCCGTCCTTTCGATCTTCTACGTTGTTGCGGTTGTTGCTGTGGCGGTCGGCCTTGCGAGGGCGGTGGTGGCGGCGCAGCGACCACGTGAAGCACGGTGGTCGCGAGCCATCCCTTGCTCCGGCTCCCCATGAGCCCCTCGACGCGCCGGGTCCGCACAACGTCGATCCGTCGGCTCGCCTCGTCGACGCGGATGTCGAAGAGCATCTCGTCTCCGCACCTCAGTACGAGGGCGCCCTGCACTTCGAGCAGTTCGACAGGGTTCCGGGAGAGCACCTGCGCGGCAGCGGCTTTCTGCGCACCGGCGGGCAGCTTCACGGTCCACTCGCCGGCCAGGGCAGGCGGCTGGCCTGCGTCCACGAGCTCGCGCACCGTGGGCGTGTTCAAGGCGAAGTGCGTCGCCCGCCGCATGACGTCTCCCGTCCAGCCCACCACCGCCGACGCGACGCCGGCGTCCTCGACGAGTACGCCGACCTCGATGCCGTTGTCCCAACCGTGCCGGGCCTCGAGATTTCCCGTCCACAAGAGCGCAGCCTGGCCGTCCGCGACGATCGATTTGGTGTGCGTGCGGCGATGCCCGTAGAGCCGCACCCGCTCCGGTGCGAGCCCGACCAGCCACGCCAGGGACGCTCTCTGCGCATCGATGTGGTTCCGAGGCTGGACGAGCAGGTCGAGCCGAACATTCCTCGCCAGTGCTCGCGCCAGAGCAGCCCCAATTGGATGCTCCTCCACTCCCATGAAGCTGTACGTCGCGATGGCGAGATGATCCTTGGCGCGATCGATGACCTCGATGGCCGCATCGCGAAGCGACGCCTCCTGGCTGCGGAGGGTCGTTACCGGTCGTAGTGCGTCGGCGCCTGCCAGCGCCCGCCACTCGAGTGCGCGCGCGCTGGTGAGCGAGCGAACGTCGAGCCTAGCGCCGGGCGTTGATTCGAGCGTCGAGAGGTACTGCCAGACGTGCGCGAAGAGGCGCCCGAGTTCCCGAGCGGCCTGTGAATCGAGGACTATAAGTCCGTCCTCGGGGTTCGACTCGTAGGCCTCCTGCGTCGCGTTGGCAGAGGTGACGATCGCGCATGCATCGTCGACCACGCAGAACTTCGCATGGCAGTCCTCGGCGCTCCGCAGCCACACGCCCGCGTGTGCGAGGCGCTGCAGATGGTCCTCGTGACGCTTCGCGCGGTCTTGGAGTTTGGCTGTGTTGGCATCGACGTCGGAGTTCGGCTCGAGCACCTCTGCGCGCAGGTGCTTCCCGAGCGCGGTGAGAACGTAGACACCGCCGTGAAGGCGCTCCGCAGCCTCGCAAAGCGCGCGCACGATCTCCTCGTCGACAAAGAGGAAGCTGCAGAACAGGACCTTCTGCTTCGCCTCGGCGATCTGCTCCACCAGCGCTCGCCGGATGTGCGCCGTTCGGGTCAGGTCGTCGGTCGAAACGTGGAGGACGTCTCGACGCCGCGTGTCGTGGAGGCGATGCGGAGCCGGTTGCGCAGCGGGCGCAGGAACGAAGACCACGCCCTTCACACGCTGCTCGCCGAGGTAAACCCTCGTCGCGTCGCTCGCGCTCGCGGGCGTCTCCCGCTGGGCCGTCATCTCGTCGTTCATCGGGCAGGCTCCATGGGCTCATACGGGGCAACAAGGTCGCGATGGCGTCGACGCATGCAGAGAGCAGCGCGGAGCTCGGCTCTCACCCACAGGTTGATCGCGGCCTCGTCGGCCGAGGGAAGTCCGGGGTTCTCGCCCCAGTACGAGATCAGGTTCGTCGCGACCTCCGCGCAGGTGCCATCGAAGTCGCGTCGGAGGTTGGCGTCGCGTCGACGAAGGAAGTCGTAGAAGGCTGCGCGCCCCGCATGGATGTCGGTGGGCGATGCGTGCGCGCGAACGCCGACCCACCAGCCTGGGGCCAGCGCCGGAAGGAACGTGTCGGCGGGGCGGTCCGCTTCGCCGAGCAGGCTCGGCAAGAGAGTCTCATCGCAGCGGAGATCGAAGGCGCCGTCGCCACGAAGCCCTGCTTGAGTCGGAAGCGCTCCATCGCCCTCGATGACGCTCAGGAGCGACGTGAGCGAGCGCAGGTCCTCGTGAAGGAAGCAGGCGGCGTCGATGTGCGGGCAGTCCTGCGTTTGATCCTGCTGGCGCAAGTACGCACGCCAAGTGAGCCCGTCCGCGTCGGACGAGGGGAACGCAGCAAGGACCAACAGCGCCATCTGCGCCTCGCGCCCCTTGTTGCTCCGGCGCTCCATCTGCCGGACCTCCCACTGAGCGCCGGGCACGATGCCGACGAACTGACCCGAGAACCCGCGTATGTTCGCCTCGATGCCGCAGGCTCCGAGCCGCTCGCTCGGGGGCAGCGCGAACGTCGCGTCGAGCACCTGGAACGCGCCGGGAACGCGCTCGGGCTCGAGCGCGTTCGGCCGCCGATGCTGCGTGTGTCGCTGGCGCTTCTCATCGACCACGCCCAGGAAGAGGAGCGGCTCGGCCAGGAAGAGCAGGCGTGCGGGCCGCACGCGACGCTGTGCAACTGCGCCTCGCTCAAGCGCCTGCGCGCCACCGGTGCTGAGTCGGCACACCGGGGTACTGGATGCGCGAGACTCGCGTAGCTTGCGCGCAGCCGTTTGCACGCGGCTTGGCGGCGCGACGGCTTCGACGGGATGCGCCGTCGAACCGCCGAAGAGGCGACGGAAGAAGCCACCGATGCCGGAGTCCTCCGCGGGCTTCGCCGCCTGTACGTGCTCGTCGGCGCGTTCTTCGATCAGCCCTTCGTCGAGCAGGCGGCGCACGAGCCCCTCGGACACAGCCTCGCCGAGCCCGAGGTACGCATCTACATCAGCCGGCGACAGCTCGCCGAGGGCGCGGGCCAACGCGAGCGCAGCCCAGTTGCTCGACGGAAGCTTCGCTTCCTCAGCGAACTCAAGCGCCGCGAACTCGACCTCGAAGAGCGGCACCTCACGCGTGAGCACGACGGTCGGCAGTCCCGGCGCACCTGCGTCCCCGAGCGAGGCGGCGATGGTCTTCAGCTCGGGCGCCTTCACGATCGACCTCCCAGCGCGCGTCCCCACTTCTTCTTTTGCTCGCTGGTCTCGTACAGCCGGACCAGCAGGTCCCCGGGCCGCCTGCGGCGACCGTCGCCTTGCCCTGCGAGCGTCGTCGAGTCGCCGATGACGATGCGCTTGTGCCGAGCGCGAGTGACCGCGACGTTCAGGCGGTTGAGATTGTCAACGTGCCCCCGACGGCCCTTCGGGTTGCTGCGCGTCGTGCAGAGGATGATGAGATCCTTCTCTCGCCCCTGGAACCTGTCGACGATGCTCACGTGGATGTCGATGGGGGCGCCGTTCGCAGCAGGGCTCTTCCATCGCCGGCGCCACGGGTCGGTGCCGCTCGCGAGCCTACGAAAGATGGCATCGCGCAGTTGGAGCGCCTGCTTCAGATAGAAGGACGTAACGCCGATCTCGAACGGTGCGTCGGCGCCGCGACCGCGCTCGCGAGGATCGCCGCGCCAGCTCTGGACGGCCCACGTCGCGCAGGCCTCCACAAGCTCCTCTGCGACGTCGACCTCGAGGGGGTTGATGTAGTCGCCGCCCGACCAGTCTCGGTCTCGAGGGTGCTCGTAGCGGCGCGCGGCGGGCGCATACGCAGTGTCGATCCAGATGGCTGGAGCTTCGAGGCTCGGGATGTCGAGACCGAGCTTCGCGGTCTCCGGCGCCGAAGGATAGTCGCCGCCGTACACCAGCTCCGACGAGAACGATGCCAGGGCCGGCGCCATTCGGTGCTGGAAGTTCAAGCGCACGGCCCGGCTCTCAGGGAGGCGCGTGAGGTGCTCGAACACGCTCGGGAGCGCGAGCGCCTGCAGTTCGAGGAGCTCGGCGCCGAGACGAAGTACCATCGCTCGTTTCGTCGCCCCCGCATCGCCGCTGGAGCGGGATGCCGCGCGAGAGGCCTCGCGCCACTTGTCGGGGTCGGCTCCTAGCGCCACGAGCTCGTCGAACGTCGGGTCGTCGATCTCGAACCGGTGGGTCAGCTCGTCGACGAGGTCACGCCATGCGTCCGCGACCCGCTTCGGTTCTGGGTGCATGCGGTTGTCGAAGTGCTGCCGGAGCCGCGTGCTGAGTTCGCGCACCCAACTCGCATCAGGCTCCTCGACACCGGCGCGCTTTACCCGCTCCGAGACGACCGCCTCCAACTCGCCAAGGTCGACGTACGGCGCGAGCTGCCGATGGTCCCCGACCAAGATCCACTTCCGCGCGCGCGCGGCGGGCACGAGGAAGTCGGTGATGGTCGCCTTGCTGGCCTCATCCAGAATCATCACGTCGAAGACGACCTCGACCTCACGGAACTCGCGCGCCATCGCGATGCCGATGGGCGTCGCGCACACGAGGTTCGCGTTGAGGAGGAGCAGCGTGCCGGCCTCCTCGTCATTGGCGATGCGCCCAGCCCACTCACGTTGAACGGCCACGACAGGATCATCCGACGGCGCCTCAGTGGTGGCCGCACGGAGGTCCTTCGCGAGATGGCGGGTCAGATCTCGGCTCCGGTGCTGGAGGAGGAACCGATGGGCCTGCTCCTCGACGTTGTCCGGTGAGCCAAGGCGAATCGCCGTGACGCCGGATCGATCTCCAACGCGCTCGAGAACGTTGTCGAGCGCGACGTGCGTCGGCGCGACAAGGAGAACGCGCTGGCCACGCTTCACGAGTTCCTCGACGATGCCGCAGATGACGGTCGTCTTCCCCGTGCCGGGCGGGCCGTGGATGAGCGCGATCTCCGGCGTGTTCAGAGCCAGGTCCTTCGCCTGCTGCTGACGAGCAGTCTGTTCGTCGGCGGGCGCGTTCTCGGAGCGAGGCAGGTCTTGCAGCGACTCGGGGTGGGTCAGAGCAGCGAGAAGACGCCCATGCGCCTCGTCGGTACCCATCGCGATCATGTCGAGTGCCTCGCGCATGCGCCGGAGGGAGTCATCACCGGGCCGAACCTTCAGCTCTCCCTGCTCGAGCAGCTCGCCGCGCTCGTCGTCACCGTCCATCGTGAGGACGTCGCCGTCGTCGGAGACGTCGAGGATCGGCAGCGTGCGAACCTGGTCGGGTCCCGTGAGGATCTGAAGCAGCGTCCCGGGCCGCGTGAACGCTCGGGGCCACGCATCAGCGTCGAGCGTGCGGAGTCGAACCGGAGCGCGTTCGACGAGCTTGTACTTCGCACGCGGCGTCGAGGAGACGGCATGGTTTCGGAGCGCCTCGAGGTATCGACGCACGCCGGTGATGAAGTCGCGGTCGTCGTTCGCCTGACGCTCGACCTCTCGCTGATCGACGCGTACGCGCACCCGCGTCTGGGACGCGACCAATGTGCACATGCCCTTCGTGTCGAAACTGGCGTCGGCGCCGTCGCCGAAGGACGCGACCAACAGCCTGGCGCACGGTGCACGGCGAGGCTTGAGCACGCCCAGAACGAGGAGGCCGCTCCCGTCGCGGGCCGGTACGCAGCGCAGCGACCAGCGAGCCGTCGAGAGGAGGACCGAGAAGCCCTGCGAGGGGAGGTCGCCCTCGCTGCAGCGAGCGAGCACGTCGGGCTCGTCACCCAGCTCCGGCCAACGCCATCGCCCCTCGGCACCGCGAACCTCGAGCCACGTCCAGACGTGGGAGGCGCTCATGGCGTCGATGAGACCGGCGCGCGCGAGGCCAGGGTCGACCTCCGCGATCTGCTCATCCGCGCGTTGCGTGAAGATCAGCGGCACCGGTCGGGTGACCCGGATGGTCCCGGACAGCCCGAGGCGCGTCTGGCCTGCGATGCGAGGCAACGGGATGCCGAGGCGCTCGGCGAGCAGGGCGATGCGTTGGACGAGCATGTCAGGCGGCCCTCCTGGAACGCCGACGCGGGCGCATATGGCTCTTGCGGCGAACGAACCGCCACGCGTCGTTTCTCCGATAGCAGGTGACCAGGGAGCCGTCGTCGCCAGCGACGACGATCCAGCCTTCGGCTCGAACCGCTTCCTCGCTGTCCTGCAGGTCGACGGGCAGGTCGCGCCGGACCAGCGTGATGTGCGTCGCGCCGGCGGCGCGTATCTCGGTCCCCCACGTCATCAGGAACTCCTCGACGTCTGAGCGAAGTGCGCGTTCGGCAGCGCGGGCCTTGTAGTGCTGCGTCGGTCGACGATCGGTTTCGTAGGCGAGCATGGCGAACCTCCGCAGCCGCCCATCTCAAGGACGGTGCCAGCCAGCGAAATCGCCGAAATTCCGCCACTTGGCGCGCTCGCGAAGGTCACGTCGGCATTTTACTGCTGATATGTGGGCAAAAACATGCCGATTGAGCAACCAGGCGGAGAATTGCTGATGCACCAGCACAAACCGGCGCATCGCAGCCGCAGTCGTTCGCGTTCCGCCAGCAATATCAACAGGTTGCAGCACACCAGGCGCTCGGCACGGAGCATGCGAAGTGGCTCGTCGGCTGCGATGGAGCAGTCCCCCGAGAGGAGTCACCCGCCATGCCGACGAACAGCAAGACCACCGCTTTGACGACGAACCAGAAGGTCCACGGCATCGTTCACACCGCCGCTACCGCCGCCGCCGCCGTCGGTGCGGGCCTCGCGCAGATCCCCGGCTCGGATGCGCCGGTCCTCGCGGGCCTCCAGACGACGATGATCATCGCCATCGCCCACGAGCATGGTGCGGCGATCACCAAGGCCGCCGCCGCCGACCTTCTGCTGACGTTCACCGCGACGCACGTCGGGCGCGGCATCAGCCAGTGGCTCGTCGGATGGGTGCCGGGCTGGGGCAACGCGATCAACGCATCGACGGCTGCTGCGCTGACGGAGGCGGTCGGCTGGGCGGCGGACGCGTACTTCGGCGAGGAACGGGCTGCGGCCTGAGGGGAGGACACCATGAGCAAGCACAAGGCAAAGATCGCGGGTTTGGTTGCGGGCGGCGGAACGGGCGCGAGCCTCGTTGGCGCGACGGCGGCGCTGTCGGGCCCCGCCGCGAACCTCGGGGGCTACGCGGTGGCGCAGATGCTCGCGGGCTCGGTCGGCCTCGGCGGGCCTGCGCTGTCGGTGGGCATCGCCGCCGTCGGCGGTCCGGTCGTGGCAGGCGCGGCCGTCACTGCCGGCGTCGGGTACGGCGCGTACCGAGTCGCCAGGTCGATCTTCGGATGAAGGAGAACGAGCACATGCAGAAGAACGAGCTGACGAAGCACGCGGAAGAGGCGCTGCAGCATGTACCCGAGGAGCACCGTCGTCGCGGAATCTCGGCGGGCGTCGGCGCCACCATCGGGGGCGTGGTGGATTCGGTCCTCGGTGGTCCCATCGGTGCGGCGGTCGGAGCGTCTATCGGGGGCGCCGTCGAGGGCGCCGTTGGCGAGAAGTCCGGGAAGGGAGGCGCGCGATGAGCAGCCTCGCGCGCTGGTGGGACCGGCGGTCCGATGGCGAGAAGCTTGCCCTGGGCATCGCTGGCGGCATCGCGGTCGTCGCGACCGGAGGTGCGTTGGCCTGCGCCATCGCAACCGAGGGTCTCATCGTCGCGAGCGGCGGGACCCTGGTCGTCGTCGGGAAGGCCGCGACTTCGATGCTGCGCGGAAGGGCGTAGTAGGGTTGGCGAATGAAGCTCGGCGTCTACACCGGCTCGCTCGTCGACCCAGCCATCGGTGCGCATGCCGTCGTCAACGCCTCCAACCCGAGCGTCGCCCTCGGAATCGGCGTCTCGGGCGCGCTCCGCGAGGCCTGCGGCGGTGCCGCCTTCCAGCAGGAGCTTCGCGAGCGGCTCGAGGAGGACTTCGACGCGGAGCTCGAGCCGGACGACTGCCTGGTTACGTCAGCGGGCACCAGCACCGCCTTCCGCTGGGTGCTGCATGTGCCGGCAGTCGACTATCGGAAGCGAGACCCGGAGACCGGAGTCCTCTCGGGCCCGCGCCGCATTGGTTCCTGCGTGCGCGCATTCCTCGATGCGGCCGCATCGCTCGCCACCGAGAACGACCTCTCGGGGCAGTTCATCCTGGCGACGCCGCTCCTCGGAGCCGGCGCCGGTGGCCTGGGGCCGGTTGCTTCGGTGGACGCCATGATGGGCGCCGTCCACGAGCACCTTCGGGCCAGGTCGCCGGAGCAGCGCGACGCCCTCGCAAAGCTCGTCTTCGTCGTCCTCCGGCCGGAGGACGCTCGCGTCGTTGAGGGCGGCGCCGCCAAGCACGGCTTCCCCCTCGAACGGGAGGCACGGTGACCGGGGCCGCGACGCACGGACCCCGCGTTCCTCGCGGGACAGTGCGAATCGGCGAGAGGGTCCCGGCTCGCGTCGCCGAACCACCTAGATTCGCAGGCGTTCGCATTTCCGGGACGGTGCGAGCGGAGCGAACCCGTCCCGCCGAGAGCGCCGCGAACGGGTTGGCGAACAGCGACGAATGCGGAGCAATAAAGAAGGCCCTGCCTTAACCCGGCAGGGCCTTTTTGCTTTTCGCGGGCCTTGCGAAAACCAGCGGCGCCCTCGCATCCCGTGCCGGGAAGCGGATCCGCCTGAGGCATCCCGCACCCATCCGCAGCGAATCACGACGCATCTCATGGCCAGTTAGCAGCAAGCTCACCGACTGCAACACCCAATTGGAGGCTCCTTCAATTGAGCTCACGCAAGCGAGATGCATCAGCCAAAGACGAGACTGAGTGGAAGCACTTCGAGATGTTCCGGCAGAAGCTAGCTGACTTCCCAATGGGACAAGTGCAGAAGGTGCCTCCGCCTGCTGCTGACTTCCGAGTGGATACCCCTCAGGGAGCTCTCGGAATTGAGCTTGCTCGGATTATCGACGGTCCACTTCGCGAACAGGAAGTCCTGAGGGAGATGGCAGTTGAGGCTGGCCGCCTTGAGTATATGCGGCGAGGGCGGCCCAACGTTGAAGTGCATTTTCTTTGGCTCAACTCTCCCAACAAGGGGGCTGAGTGCAGGCCGTTAGGACTGCGCTTCGCCAACCTCGTTGAAGCACACATTCCACCGGACACAGGCAACGTTGAATCCATTGAACTGACGTGGCTCGAACTGCGTTCAGCAGACCTCAGCCGTTTGGTTCATTCGATTCGCATCATCCGATTCCCCAATGTTCCCTTGATGTGGGCATCTTCCGAGGGAGGATGGTTCGATGCACGGGCTGATGTCGTCAATGGCGTAGTTGCACAGAAGACCCTGAAGCTTCCAGAGTATCGCCGCAGTTGCCCACAGGTATGGCTTCTGTTGGTTGCTGATGGCGAAGGAATCTCGGGATTTGTCGACCACGAAGACGTTGCAGCCCTGGAAGTAGAGTCAAGCTTCGACCGGGTCTACTTCCTCGATTTCTGGAGCGCTCATCTCCACCAACTTCGTGCGTCGCGGCCGGCAGACAAATAGCCCCAACCAATTATCAGGACCAGAGTAACGAAGGAGTACGAGGCAACATCATCCTGCGTCGGCCGTATCCGCATGCAGTGATCCTCCGTCAGCAGTAGGCATCGAGAGCGCGGCCGGTGACAATCCCACAAGGAGGGTCGGCGTCAACCGTGAACGTGGTGGTGGACGCAGGCCCAGAGCGACCACAAGTCCTCTGCACCTCCAGCGGACGATGTCGCGAAGGTTGCTTTGTGCAACAGGGTCAACTGGACTCCCGGGCACGTAGCCTCCAGGCCGAAGCCCTCTTTGACCTACCGAAGAGAGCCCGGCAGCGTTTAACCGCGAGCCGAGGCGGACCTGGTCCAGGACTCCTTCGAGCGTGCCCTGCGCAGCACGGCCGTGGCCCCACCCTACCGAGGAGCACTGCCGCGTCTGGCTCCCTTCCATCCTCAAGAATCTGTTCGTGGACCGCTATCACGCCTGCGGGTCCAGGCACGGCGCGAGGAGCCGGTTGAGTCCCAGGTCGAGAAGTCCTGCATGGCTGCCGAGCCCGGCCTCGAGCCGACCTGGGCGTCCATCACCCGCGCCCAGTTCCACAGGGCGCTCGGTGGGCTGAAAGGGGGGATTCCACCGCCGCGCGTACGAACTGCATGAGTTGGAGGGACTGCCCCACGAGGAGATCCCCTATCAACTCCAAATCGCGCGACCCACCGTTGGCACGCGCCCTGTCCGCGCCCGTCAGAGGTTGCGAACGGTGCTGGCGCCATGCGTGTCAGTGGAGGATGGGCTGCTTCGCCAGGAGAGCAAGGATATGCCATGATGCGGGTCTCGCAATTGGGGACACGCAACATGCTATCGCTTCGCCAAGGGCTGACCATCGCCGACCAATACCGACTCCTCAATATCCTTGGCAGTGGGGGCATGGGCGAGATCTGGGCCGCCTACGATGAAGCCAACAAGCGCGGCGTGGCCATCAAGTTCATGCAGACGCGCCCGTTCATGGAGCGCGACAAGCACTCCCTGCGGTTCCAGCGCGAGGCCCAACTCCTCGCCGACATCAGCCATCCCCACATCGTCCGATTCCTCGACTTCGGCTGGATGGAGGGTATCCCCTATCTCGTAATGGAATTGCTCGTGGGCGAAGACCTCGCCTCCCGACTCTCCCGTACGCGAAGACTGGCGGCCTCAGAGGTCGTCACTCTGGCCAGGGGAATCGCGTCCGCGCTTGAGCGACTTCACAACACAGGCGTCATCCACCGCGATATCAAGCCAGGGAACATCTACTTCGCGGCCAATGGCACCATCGAGACCGTGAAGGTGCTCGACTTTGGGGTGGCGAAACTCGTCCAGGGTGATGATGAGGCCACCTTGGAATCCGCTCCCATCACGCAGGAGATCATCGGGACGCCGCTGTACATGGCCCCCGAACGGATTCGAGGTGAGGTAGTAGACCGCCGCAGCGACATCTGGTCGCTGGCCGTCGTCCTCTTCGAGGCGAGCCTGGGGTGGAGACCGTTCGGGGACAACACCTCGGACTACCTGAAGCAGCTTTACGATGCCTCGCAGGCTGCGGGGTTCATCGGCGTTACCCTGCCGCGGGAACTCTTCGAGTTCTTTCAACGCGCGCTCGCATTCGAGCCCGATGAGCGATTCCAGAGCGCCCGCGAGTTGTGTGACGCGTTCCTTCCCCTGGAGAAATCCCTCTCGCTGCTGTCGTCTGCTTCGTCCCCATCGATCCAGCCACAGGGCCACTCGGCAAACCTCGTCGCGCTCGCACCGAAGGACACGAAAAGCGTCTCGCCGCGGACGGAATCGTTCCTGAAGTCCCAGCCCATTGAGGCAGCGATGGGCCCATGGGTCGGACTGACGGAGCGCCTTCCGCCGAAGCTAGCGGGACACGCGGTGCCCATCGCCTTGTTCTTCGACAAGTTGTTCACGGGCTTCCAGTGGATGACCCCCAACGTCATCAAGCTCGAAGGGGCACACTTCCCGCGGAGCGACGCCCAGCCCTTCTTCGCGGTCTTCGCGACGGGAGAGGATCACCGCCTCGCCACGCAGGCCTTCAGCGGCTATGTGGACCCGCTCGAGCATCATCTCACAGTACTCCAGTCCGTCGCGCGCAAGGTCGTCATCGCCATCGTGGACGCGACCGAACTGGGTGGCGGGGTTAGAAGCCGGATCTTCGATTTGCAGAAGAACTTCGGAGCCATCGTCCTGCCAGTCCACGTGGGGGAACTGGTCGATGCGCTCCGGGACAGCACGCCCTACGACTTCCTGCTGGACCGCTTGACGGACTTCCACACGCCGCCGGACGTCTTCTCCCGGACCGAGCGCACGGTCGATCGCACGCGGATGTTCGGCATGAGCGCCCAGGTGAATGAGCTGACTCGCCTGCTACAGCATGGCAACCCCTTCGTGCTTCTCACGGGGCTGCCTGGCGCCGGGAAAACATCGCTCCTGGAGATGGTGCGCGACGGACTAAGCAACACCCGGTTCGTCCGGGTGCGCTGCATCGAGTTGGTGGACAGGAAGGTCGAAACCGTCGCCGGTGCCGTGATGAAGGCATTGACCAATAGGGCCCGGGAGGAACCCGCGGCCGGTGCGGACCTCCATCAGCGGCTCTCACAAGCCTTCCTCCACGCCGTCAGGCGGGCACAACGCAAGGCGGAGCGGCTCGTCCTGGTCCTCGATGACGCAGACTTCTGCATCGCAGCCTTCACGGAGGCGGGGATCTCGGAACAGGAACGGAGGGATGCACGAGTGTTCTGGGCGTCGCTCGCCGAGCAAACCCGCACCGGGAACTGCGCGGTGGTCGTGACGAGTCTGGCTGGCAGTCTGCTGTCCAGCACGGTGATTGACGGTTGGGCCAACCCCCTGGCCAACCAGGCTCGAGTGGTGCGTGTAGGGCCGCTGGAAGCGGGCGACATCCGCAAACTCTGTGCAGAGCTAGGACGGCAGATCAACGTCACCTTCAGCGCCTGGGCACTCGCCCGCATCGTGGGGCTCTCCGCCGGCAATGTCTCCGTCGTCCGTAGCCTGTGTGGCACGGCCGTGCGGTCGCGGCGACAGGCTGACTCCGCGAACATGCTCCAGTCCGTACATGTGGGGTACGCGGACGTACAACGTGCGGCGCAACAGCTTATCCACACGGGCGATGACTTTCGCAGCAGCCTCCTGCCATGGCTCGGGCCGATTGAGCGCAAGCTGATGGAGCTGGTGGCGAGCCAACGCCCCAGGACTCCCGCGGCGCTCCGACACTCCTTCTCGGATTCCCCCGAGCAGTGCGACGCAGCGTTCGCCCGGCTGCGACACATGGGGCTCATCGACTATCGGGATGGCCGCTTGGCGCTCACCATCCCATTGCTCGCAATGTGGGTCCGCCACAACTTCGAGCCCACCGCGCCGGAAGCCCAAAGACGATTGAACCGGAGGATTGGCATCATCTCGCTCGGGGCCACCGTGAGCCTTGTGCTCTTTGGCGGCTACTACCTCTCATCACAACCGGGTGAGGTGAAGTGGAAGAGTTCGAAGTGTCAGGGCCAGATTTTCTACCAGAGCCGAGCCATCCCCGGGCAGGAGGAGCCCCTGTTCCTCTCCCGGGAGTGCGCCACACCGGACGACACCGAACCTGTGCACCTCGTGGCCAGCATGGGCACCTTTGCCCGGCTGGGTAAGGCCGACACCTTGATGATTCTCCAGGGGCCGGGCCGGCCGGAATCCATCCCCGTCGATTGGCGGCGTCTGGAATTGCCGGTGACATTCGGGGATGTTGGGCGAAACCACTTCGAGTTGGAGCTTCAGGTGGCGCAGAAGGGCGTGGCGACGCTCGTCATCAGAAAGGATTGGATGGCCGAACTCCCCGAGTACATGAAGGCACTACTCGCCTTAGTGGGAGCAATCCCTGCCCTGCTCGGGCTCGTCATCTCCTTCCACCAAGAGGTCGTCTCCAGCGTGCGGAGGTTGTTCCCAGACGCTCGAGCCAAGACGGCGCCACAGCCGCCTCCCTCTGGCTAGAAGAGAAGCGCCCATCCAGTGTCCCACTCCGGCTCAGACATGAAGCGGGCGACGACAAGCGGATCTCGGCCTACGCAGTGCCGCAAGAGCCCCCACCGGATTGCCGCGAGCTTGTCTGGCTCGCGCCACTCATGTGCGTGAGTATCAGCGGGTTCGAATCCGACAGGGGTGATATCGCTGCGCGAGCGGCGGCAGCGGCTACCTAGCACGGGAGGAGTCGGAGTCGGAGTCGGAGCCGGAGCCGGAGCCGGAGCCGGAGCCGGAGCAGTCGAGATGATCTGAAGTTGCCCCGGTTTCGTGCCTCTCCCGCACTTTGTGTGATGCTCCTCGGAGGAGTAAGCAGACGCGGCAGGCCGCCGGTGAGGCGACTACATCCCGGGAATGGAAACGCTGTACTCCCTTCCCGGATGTCGAGTGGAGCGGGTGATTCGCGCCGGCTCGGAGGATGTCGTCCTTGTGGTGCATCCGGAGGGCACTGGTGCCCGATGTCCCTCCTGCCAGACACCCAGCAACTCCGTGCACAGCAGCTACGTCCGCCACCCCGATGACCTGTCCTCCGCCGGGAGCGCCGTGAAGCTGGCAGTGCTGGTGCGCCGCTTCTTCTGCCGAAATGCGCAATGCCCGCGCCGCACGTTCGCGGAGCGGCTGCCGCGGTTGCTGTCGCCTCAGGCCCGCCGGACGCGACGCCTTGCCACCGCCCAGTGCGCCGTCGCCCTGGCAGCCGGTGCGGAGGCTGGGTCCAGGCTGCTCAAGCCCCTGGCCATGCCGACCAGTGCCGACACGCTCCTGCGTCTGATACGTCGAGTTCCGCTGCCAGCGCCTCGAAACTCACGGGTGGTGGGCGTGGACGACTGGGCACTGCGCAAGGGGCGCACCTACGGGTCCATTCTCGTCGGCCTCGAAGCGCACTGCGTCGTCAATGTATTGCCCGACCGTTCGACGCCGACGCTGACCGCATGGCTGCGTCGCCACCCTGACATCAAGGTCCTCTCCAGAGACCGCTCGACCGAGTACGCACGTGCAGCGGCACTCGGTGCTCCCGACGCTCAACAAGTGGCGGACCGCTGGCATCTACCCCTCAACGGGCGGCAAATGGCGGAGCGCTGGCTGGAGGGGGCGCACTCGCGCCTGCGCGCCCTGCCGGGCGTCACGCGCGTGAGCGTCTCGCCAGCGTGTCGACGCACCTCGTTCCCACGCACTCACGCCGAAGTCCGTGCCCGTCAGGAGAGCCGAGCGAAGCACGTTGCCACATACGAGGAGGTGCGGCGCCGTTCCCTCGCCGGGGAGCCCCTGGCGAGAATTCACCGCGCCTTGCGGCTGGCACCGAGCACGGTGCGCAAGTATGCCGCCGCCGAAGCCTTTCCGGAGCTCTCGGCGCGAGTACCCGGTCCGAGCATCCTCGACCCCTATCTGGGGTACCTCACAGAGCGCCATGCGGCGGCCTGCGAGAACGCCTGCGCGCTCTGGCGGGAGATTCGCGCCCAGGGGTTTCGTGGCACGTCACGGCAGGTCCACCGCTGGCTCCAGACGCGCCGCACCGCTCCGGCGCACACGAGGCCGCGCGCGGATTCCGGCGGCGACTGGTGGTCCACGGGCAGGAGCTCAGACCCGCTCGCCGCCCCGAAGCAATTGGCCTGGCTGTGCGTCAAGACACCGTCCGAACTCACGCTTGATGATGCAGCAACCCTGGCGCGCATCCGGCAGGACAAGGAAGCCGCGCGTGTCATGAAGTTGACCCAACGCTTCTGCGAAGTGGTCCGCGCGCAGGGCGTTACGCATGGGGCAAGGCCGCGCAAGTCCTGTAGAACCTTCGAGGTGTGGCTGGGCGAGGCACGCCACTGCGGCGTGCGCGCGGTGGAGACCTTCGCCGAGGGGTTGAAGCAGGACGGGGAAGCCGTCCGGGCTGCGCTGACCACGCCCTGGAGCAACGCCCAGTCGGAGGGACAAATCACGAAGCTCAAACTCCTGAAGCGTCAGATGTATGGCCGCACCAGTTTTGACCTTCTGCGCCGTCGCGTGCTGCTCGCCGTCTGAGCCTCTGCGTCACGCAAAGTGAGGGAGAGGCGCGAAACCGGGGCAACTTCACCAATGGGAATCCACAAGCCCAGCGCTACATACATCGCGGTTCCACGAGGAGCGGCCCAGACTGGAAAAGACCCAAGCAGACGAAGAAACTCTCACTCCTCCGTTCAGAGAAGGGAACACACACATGCAACGGCGACTCTTGTTGATGCTCGCAGGAATATTGGTGTCTTGCGCCTCCTCGCCTGGACCCAACGTCCCTCTCGGGAACCCTGTGCCGGGCCCCGGCCGCCCGCTCGCGCTACCAATACGGTTCAGTGAGGACCGCTTCTTCGTGCAACCCGTGACTCGCGACGGGCAGACGCTAACGTTCTTCACGGACACGGGAGGCAGTCTCTTCATTCAACGAGATGCCGCGATGCGATTGGGACTGCAACGGGTTGTCATGAAGGCAGAGAGCGGTGAGCCCGAGGAATGGGTGCTGCTTCCCAAGTTCCGAACCGAAGCATGGATGCCAGGGCTTGACTGGACCGAGGGGCGGATTCCAGTAGCACCAGGATCAAACCGCGGGCTCGAGGCTGGGGATGGAATACTCGGTCAGGCTTGGTTCGCAGGACGAGTTTGGACGTTCGATTACCCGGGCAGAAACCTCTGGCTGCGTGCAGAGGGTGACCTTCCAAAGGTGGCTCCTCCGCACCGCGTGACACTGGGCTTCCCATCCGATTCGGCAGGAAAGCGGCAGGCGAACTATCCCCGCATCCAAGTGCGGGTGAATGGGGAAACGCTCGACCTGCTCTTCGACACTGGAGCGACTCTATCGCTCACGGAATCCGCCCAGAAGGCACTCGCGGATGAGCGGCCGGCCATCCGCGCCACGAGCTTCATCACTCGTTCCACCTATGAGCGCTGGCACCAGCGTCACCCGGACTGGCGGGTCATTGAGGATGGTGACACCAACGTTCCGGGCTCGACCCTCATCGAGGTCCCCTACATCGAGGTCGCGGGCCATGAGGTCGGCCCCGTCTGGTTCACCACTCGGCCTGACCCGAACTTCCGTGAGTTCATGTCGCAGTTCATGGACGAGCCCGTCGAGGGCGCGCTGGGGGGCAATGCGCTGAGGTTCTTCCGCGTGACGGTCGACTACACCCAGGCGGTGGCCGTATTTGAACTCGTCCCCTGAGAGTGCCGGGGCGTCAGCGCCCTGATATGGCTAAGGGAGGCACTGCTTGCCCCATTTGACATGCCGTCCTCCGCCCCAGTATTTCCTGAGACACCTCACGAGGGGATAGCCTTCCCCTCGTGAGATGGGGTCGTGACGCGGGGCCCGCGGAGGCAGGGCGGCCAGGAGGAGCCCGCCCCTGCCTCCAGTACAGCACGGAAAGCGAGGCACTCCCGCGTCACCGCTCGAGTCACATCAACGGCGACAGCGCGGCGACCGGGGAGACGACCCGTCGCGTGTACTCCGTCGGCGTGAGCACCTTCACCGTCCCGGAGTACGTGTACAACCGGCCCCGGAAGTCCACATACGACAGCTGGAGCGGATAGGTCCCCGCCAGCAGGGACATCGACAGGGTGCTCGTGGTGCTGACGTTGACGCTCGACAGCGTCCAGAGGAAGAAGGGCGCGGAGAAGCTGATGTCCGCGCCGCGCGCGCCCCACGCCGACGTGAGGAACAGCGGCTCCGTGGTCCGGATGACCGTCCGTCCCCACAGCTCCGCGACGGGCGTCGGCTCCGGGTAGAGGATGTGCAGCCCCAGCCGGTCCAGCTCGGACAGCCCCGAGTGGCCATAGTTGCCGTCGATGCCGCACGCGGGGAACTGGTAGTTCATCACCGAGTAGCGGTCATACACCGTCAGGTGCCCGCTGCCGTTGCCACCGCCGAAGTCCGGGTCGCTGCACGCCACCGCGGCGTCCGCGTCGTCGCGCCGGTGCTCGTGGGTCAGGCCCATCGCATGGCCGAACTCGTGGAGGGTGTGGTTCTTCCAGGGGACTCCCTGGGCGTCGGCGTCATCCCCCAGCTTCATGTTGTAGCGGCAGCCCCGATTCTCCTCGAGCGAGTTCGGGCCGTTCGACCAGCTCTTCCCGGTGTTGTTCTCCCCCGTGTACTGCCCGTTTTCGTCGAGGAACATCGGGCACCCCACCCCGGGCACCCTGCCGAGGAAGGGCACACCGGTGCCCCTCAGGAGCACCCGGATGTCGCCGTCGTGCCACTCCGTCCCGTCGGGGAGCACGATGGGCGCGGGGCACGTCCCCAGGTACGTGAAGCGGATGTTGGCCGCGCGCTCGTAGTCCTGGATGTAGCCGAGCACCTGCTGCACGCGGTCGGGACGCGAGGTGAGCGCGTCCCCCACGAAGCAGACGGTGGGCGTGCCATCGCGGATGCCCTCGTTCCAGGTGGCCGCCCGAGCGGAGAGCGCCGCCAGCGCGGAGGCCAACAGCACCAGCCCTTGTCGTGTCTTCATGTGTGACCTCCGACCCGACGCTGTCAGAACAGCATCGTGTAGTTGATGAGCCGGCAGTCGCTCGACAGGCAGCCGATGGCCGTCCCCGCCGTGGAGGACGGGTTGTAGTCGATGGTCATCGAGCGCCCACCCACCAGCGCCGAGGTGAGCAGCGACAGCATCCGGTTGGCATGCGCCGCGTCGGCCGTGGACAGCGCGAAGTACCAGATGCCTCCGGCCACCGAGGCCGTGCACCGGACATGGATGCGGTTGGACAGCACCGCCACGTGCGACGGCGTACACGCCGCGGTGTCCGCGAGCGCGCTTCCACTGGAGAGGCACAGCGCCAGGGCAAGGGAGGGCAACAGGCGGGAGAGTTTCATCGGGGGCTCCTGGAGAAAGACGCGGCATGCGTCGACGCACGGGTTAGCACGGCCCATGCCAGTCCCCTCTCCCGCGGAGGCCCGCGTCACAAGGGAGGGGGCGCCGGGCCTGCCAGCAATGCTTGCATTCCCTCCATGCAAGCGTTGCCGCCCCTCCATGCAAGGGTTGCACTCGCGGCGAGGCCCTGCACCTTCGCGTGGCCCGTCCAGCGACCATGCCCCTGCGTCAGGGTGCGCCGCGCCCCATCGCCGCTCGCTTCCGCGGGCGCTCCGTTGGAGCTCACTCGGCGTTCGGCCCTCAGAGAAACGCCGAGAACGCGTTCGCGCAGGGCTTCACTCGGGGACGCGGCACGGCCGCCCCGACGCGACGATGCGGAGGCTGCCGCACAGGCAGCCTCCGGTGAAGCGCTCGGGTCCTTCCACGCTCATTCCGCTTTGCGACGGAAGTGGAGCGCCTGTACGCCGGACTTGAACCGCTGCGTCGAGAGGAGCTCGAGATGCCGCGCACTCGACAGGCCATGAAACAACGTCGGCCCGCGGCCACTGATGATGGGATGAACGACGATGCGGTACTCGTCGATGAGCCCCAACTCCTCGAGCGCAGCCGCGAGCTTGGGCGCTCCGACGAGGACACCCCGCTCGGTCTTCGCTTTCAGCGCTGAGATCGCCTCGCGAAGGTCACCCTCCACCTTGATCGTGTTCTGCCACGGAAAGTCGCTCCGCGAGCCCGACACGACGTACTTCGCCTTCGCTTCGAGCTTCTGTGCCCACTCGCGCATCGCGCGCGGCGCCTTTTCGTCGCGTGCCACCGCGGGCCAGGCTCCCTCCATCAGCTCGTAGGTGTTGCGCCCGAAGAGCATCGCCCCGTTCTGCTCCATGAGCTGCCTCCAATAGTCGTGCAGCTCGTTGTCCACGATTCCCTGGGTGTGATCGATGCACCCGTCCAAAGTCACATTGAGACCGAAGGTGAGGAGGCCCATGGCGTGGGATTCTACGAGTAGCGCGCCCAGCGCGCAGCAGCCCGCTCCCATCGACGCAATGCCCCATCCCCGGTGGGTATCGGCGCGCAGAAACTCGATACCCGCCAATCCATCCCCTGCTTCCAAGGAGGACGAGGCAACATCTCAAGATGGGGGAGACCGAAGTAGACGTCGTCGCGCACGCAGCACGTCAGCAATCCAGACTCCGCGGAAGATATCACCAAACATTCGCAACTCGGTTGGTGTAGGCCCTTCATTCTCCGCAGAGAAGGAGATTGCGTGTTCGAGGCCGTCCTCCGCCTCCGACACCTCGACGTAGGCGTCCCGGGCACTCGCGACGCTCCGCGCGTGGTACAGCCCCGGCGCTGTCACCCGCACCATGGCCGTGCCGCCGCCCTGACGGTTGAGGTCCGACGTCCCACGCAGCCACCGCACGCGCCACTCAGCGCCCGCGGGATGGAGCTCAGCGACGCCGCCGCGTCGCTCGTGGACGAAGACATCCACCATCAGCTCCCGCTGGCCGTCGTCCTCCTGCTCCACCCCCCGCGTCAGCCGCATCCGCATGTGGCTTCTCCGTGCGTAGGAGGCGTCCGGCGCGCGGGCAAGGCAATCACTCAAGGGAGGTAGGGGTCAGCGGTGAACGTGGTGGATACAGGCCCAGGGCATCCACGGCTCCCCTGCCCCTCCGGCGGACGACACGGCAACGATGGCCCTGCGAAGCGGGGGCAACTTCACTCCTCGGGTACGTGGCGACCCATCGACTCATCTACCAGCCGCCCCCGGGAGCCCCCGCCTCCGCCCCGTGCTGTCGAGCACCGGGCGGGAGCGGGAGACTCGCTCTCATCTCGAGGAGTGGAACGAGTCGACCTCTTCCTCGTGCCCGTTGTTCTTCCCTTCGCGGTGGTGCTCCACCCCTTCGTCGGCCTCCTCCGCGTGGCTCTTGAGGAGCTTGCCCTGCTCATCGAACACGAGTTCCGACGTCCCGCCGTTCTGCTCGACAATGACCTCGTAGCGGATGGTGCCGTTCTTCCTCTCCTTCTCCGCTTTCTTGACGCGCGCGGAGCCGAAGGACGACGCCGCGAGTCCGGCCCTCACGGCTGCCGGGAGCGCCTGGGCGTCAAGCGTTTGTTCCTCGGAGAGGACGGTGCCGTCCTCCGCCAGGTTCACCTCGAGCATGCCGGCGCTGGAGGTCAGGTCTACCTCGTAGACCGTCTTCCCCTGCTTCGTCTCCTTCGTGAAGCGCTGGGCCTTCGCTTGCGGGTACTTGGAGGCGAGGGCGTCCCGCACCGCCCCGGGAATCTGGGCATGCGGGAGCTCGGCGTCCTTCGCCATTGCGGGTCCGCCGAGGCCCATCGTCATGAGGGCGCCCATCACCGCTGCTTTCCAGGTCTTCATGGATGTGTGCTCCTATCGTGGGGTGGACCATCCACCTCCGTGTCGCGATGAAGGAGATAGTGAGCGTTCATGAGATGACTGTGAGAACGCGGCACCCAGCCGCCGGACAGCCAGGGCGGCGGTTGCCCTTCCGCTCCATTTCCAGAGATTGAAGGGTGAGCCCGCGCGGCGTGTTGATCCAAACGATGCGTGTCCTGGTGATCGAAGACTTCGCGCCGCTCGCGCGCGCCATCGTGCAGGGACTGAAGGAGTCCGGCTACGCCGTGGACCGCGCGCAGGATGGAGAGGAGGGACTGGCGTCCGCGCAGGCCTGCGCCTACGACGTCATCCTCCTGGACATCATGTTGCCCAAGCTGGACGGGCTGGCGCTGCTCCAGCAGTTGCGCAAGCAGAAGCACCCGGCCGGCGTGCTCCTACTGACCGCCCGCGACACGGTGATGGACCGCGTGACGGGACTCGACCACGGCGCGGACGACTATCTGGTCAAGCCCTTCGCCTTCGAAGAGTTGCTCGCGAGGGTCCGGGCGCTGGTGAGACGGCGCTACGCTCAGCGGGACGGAGTGCTTCAGATAGAGGACTTGGAGGTCAACCCCGTCTCGCGGACGGTGAAGCGCGCGGGGCGTCCCATCCCGCTCTCGGCGCGCGAGTACGCGGTGCTCGAGTACCTCTGCGCACGCAAGGGCCATGTGGTGACGCGCACGGAAATCTGGGACCACGTCTACGACTTCGCAACTGAACCCTCCAGCAACGTCATCGACGTCTACATCGGGTACCTGCGCAAGAAGATCGACGCCGAGCATGAGATGAAGCTCATCCAGACGCGCCGGGGGCAGGGCTACGTCCTGGGAACGCCCGAATGACTCGGCGGCCCTCCCTCCAACGTCGGCTCACCCTGGCGACGGCCGGAGTCCTCGGCGTTGCGCTGTGCGCCTTCTCGCTGTTGCTGCACACCGCATTCACTCGCGCGCTGTCCCGACAGTTCGACGACACCTTGGCGGCGGAGGCACGTGGAATCGCGGGCCTCATCGAGCTCTCGGACGATGGGCGCTGGGAGGTCGAGGCGTCGACTCTAGCGCAGTTGACCCGGGGCCGCGGGCTCACATGGTTCGAGGTCCGAGGGCCCGACGGCTCGCTCATCACGCGCTCTTCGGGACTTGATGACGGCGTGTTCCCTCGCGGGACTCGAGACACCAGCCCGGGCAACCGCACGATCCTCCTTCCCAATGGGGAACGTGGACGGCTGCTCGAGGTGCTCGTCCCCGTTGGAGGCGAAAAGGGGCACAGCGTGCGGGTGTCCGTCGCCGTGGCGAAGGAGACCGAGGACATGGATGAGGTCTCCTCGCTGCTCTGGGGCGTGCTCGCGCTGTCGGGCGTGACGACGCTCGTGCTGGCCACATTGGTGGGGCTCGTGGCCACCCGGCGGGGACTGCGTCCACTCGGAGCCCTCGCGTCTCGCGTGGAGGAGATTGACGGCGCGCGGCTCGACCTACGGCTGCCGGAAGAGGGCGTTCCCGAGGAATTGCGCCCGGTGGTGTCCCGGCTGAATGGACTGCTCGCGCGGCTGGAGGCCGCCTTCGAACGGGAGCGTCAGTTCAGCGCGGACGTGAGCCACGAACTGCGAACGCCTCTCTCGGGATTGAGGACCATCTTGGAGGTTTCCGCGATGCGCGAGCGTCCCGCGGCGGAGTACCGCGTGGCGCTCGCCGAAGCGTTGGGCGTCGTCGGGCAGATGCACGGGCTGGTGGAGCGGTTGCTGCTGCTCGCGCGATTGGAGGCAAGGCAGGTCCCGGTGGAGACCGAGCCCATCGCGTTGAAGGAGCTCGTCGACACGTGCTTCGCGGCTGTGGCCGCACGCGCGAGTGAGCGAAGCCTGCGCTTCGAGAACCGCGTGGCGGAGGCGGCCGTCGTGGCCTCGGACCGCGAAAAGCTGCGCCTCATCCTGGGAAACCTGCTCGGCAACGCAGTGGAGTACACGGAGCGGGGCGGCTCCATCCAAGTGTCGAGCGACCTCTCACGAGGGCTGCTGCTCGACGTCGAGGACAGCGGCCCGCCGATTCCGGAGCCCGCGCTGGAGCGCATCTTCGAGCGGTTTTATCGCGCAGATGTCTCGCGCACCGGAACCGCCGAGCACAGCGGGGTAGGCCTCGCACTCACGCGCTCGCTCTGCAATGTGATCGGCTCACGAATCCGGGCGGAGAACCGCCTCGGAGGTCGGGTGGCATTCGTCGTCGGCCTCGCGCCTGGCGCCCGCTGAAGTGAAAACACCCCGCCGCCGCAAGTGCCATGGGGCCCCTTCCGAGGGACGCTGCCCCCCAATCCGCGATCCCCATTCGGACCCCGAACTTTCCTGACTTCACCCAACCCCACGATGTTTCTCGTGTTTTCCGTCGCGGTCTCTAGAGAAACGCCGAGAACGAGTTCGCTCAGGGCTTCATTCGGGGAGCAAAAAAAGAAGGCCCTGCCCTAACCCGGCAGGGCCTTTTGCTTTTCCAGGGCCTCGCGATGAACGTCGCGGGGCCTTCGTGCTTGGGCCCCTGAATCACAAGGGATTCTGGCTTGCGGCGATGAAGAGAGCCTTGGGCGTGATCCGCTCTCGTGGACAGGTCGACGATGCCGCTGCCCGTTCGAACTCGGCAGGCGCAGCGTAACCGATTGCCGAGTGCTTGCGTTGCTGGTTGTAGAAGACCTCGATGTAGTCGAACAGCTTCACCTTCGCGTCGCTGGCGCGCCCGAAGGACTCACCCAGCTCGTTCTTGAGCGTGCCGAACCAGCTCTCCATGGCCGCGTTGTCGTAGCAGTTGCCCCGAAGGCTCATGCTGCAACGCAGGCCGTGCTGTTCCAGGACACGCTGGCAGTCCTCGCTGGCGTCGGTGCAGCCCTGGTCCGATTGATGGAGAAGCCCTTCTTCGGGACGCCGTCCGCGAAGCGCCATGTCCAGAGCCTTGAGCGTCAGGTGGCGGTCGTTCATCGCACTCAACGCCCTCGAACTTCACCCGTTCTCCTTCGCGGTGTAGGCCACCCATTTTTAGCAGTGTCCGCTCCATCTCCAGTTCATGCACCTGCTTGCGCAGCTTCGTGAGCGCTTGCCGCTCCGCACTCGTCAGCGCCCCCGGCCTGCCCTTGCCCGCCCGCCTGTGCCTGGTCAACCCGGGTCCGCAGGGCCGACAGCGTCAAGTCGAGGTCCCGGGCCACCTGGGAGACGGGCTTCCTCTCCTCAACCACGAGCCGGACAACCCCGACCTTGAACTCGTCCGTATCGCTGCGCCGCGGTCGGCGTGGCTTCTTCTCTTCCACCATGTCGGACACCGTATTTGCCTCTTCGTTGGTGTCCACTGAAGCGGAGCACGCCCAAGTCGAAGAACGGAGGCAGACGATGAGCCACTTCTCTCTTGAGCGGGCTTCCAAACGCCGGCGAACGTCATTGAGCAGGTGACGCTCACGCACGACTTCTTCAGCCTGATCCGATAGGCGGCGGCTACGGCTCGTCTGCTTTCGCGTTCCGCAGCACGCCAGCCAGAAGCGTGTCGAGCGCCCACGAGAAGCGCTGGCCGCCTTCACCGCTCAAGAGCTCGGCGCGCGCGGCGTGAATGCGAGGAAACTCCTCGCGCGAGACGTCAAACACGGCCTTCTTGACCGGATTAAGGGTGCGCGCCACCTCGTCGGGCCGTCCGCCGTGCTGAGCGCTGATGGCCGTCGCGTACAAGAGGAGCAGGTCGACGGCCCATGCGGCTGAGGTTCTGTCGACGCCCCCCTTCGCGAGGGCGTCGAGCATCGCCTCGATGATGCGAAGAGAGTTCGGCCCCACCGCGATGCTCGTCAGCCCGAGCCCCGCGAGGCCCGGCGTGCCCATGAGCACCTGCGTGTACGAAGTGAGGACGAACTTGAGCGCCGCCTTCCAGTCCTTGCGCGTCGCGGGCCTGGTCTCGACGGCCGCGAGCGCGCGATCGAGCACCAGGGCCCGGAGCGAGTCGAGGTCGTCGACGTAAGCGTAGAGCGAAGCGGGGCCCGTTTCGAGCGCGGCTGCGACCTTGCGGAGGCTCATTCCCTCAGCGCCCTCGCGAGCGAGCAGGCGCAGCGCCTCATCGATGATGCGCTCGCGGCTCAGCGGCTCCTTGACCTTACCGCCGCGACGGCTCTTGACGTCGCGGGCCTCGAACGGGTTTCGCGCGCTCATGCCCACCATGCTCGCGACGAAACACGAATCGTCAAGATCGGCACCCTTGACGAACACCGTTCGTTACACATAGTGTTCGTCAAATGGAGTCAACCATGACGAAGCACGACACGGAAGTCTTGGTGGTCGGAGGGAGCCTCGTGGGGCTCTCAGCGGCGGTGTTTCTCGCCCATCGCGGGGTGAAGGTGACGCTGGTGGAGCCCCATGTGGGGAGCCACCCGCACCCGCGCGCGGTGGGGTATACGCAGCGCACGATGGAGCTGTTTCAGACCGTCGGCCTCGGAGGAAAGATCCCCGAAGCGCCGAAGGACTTCCGTCTCAAGCGCGCCGTCGTCGAGAGCCTCGCGGGCAGATGGCGCGAGGGCTCCGAGTGGACGCCGCCCAAGAAGGAAGGGCCTCCCGCGCCGGTCATCGAGCACTCTCCCCACTCCGGCGCCGCCATCGCGCAGGACATCCTCGAGCCGACCCTCCGCGAACGCGCGCGAGAGTCAGGTGCCGACCTGCGCCTCGGCAGCAAGCTCACGAAGTTCACCCAGGACACAGACGGCGTCACCGCGACCATCGAGGTGAAGAACGGACGCAGCTACGAGCTCCGGTCCGCGTACATGATTGGTGCCGACGGCGGGAAGAGCCTTGTGCGTGAAGCGCTCGGCATCGGTCGGCAGGGCCCTGGGCACCTCCAGACGGTGCGCAGCGTGCTCTTTCGGGCGCCCGAACTGGATGTGTACTTGGAGAAGAAGGTCCACCAATTTGAAATCGAGCAGCCGGACCTGCGCGCGTTCCTTACGACCTACGGCAACGGCCGCTGGGTGCTCATGTTCCTCGACGAGAAGGAGCGCACCGAGGACGAGCAGCGCGAGGCGCTTGTGAAGGCAACCGGACGGCCCGACATCGCCTTCGAAATCATCACCACGGGGCGTTGGGAGCTCGGCGCACTCATCGCGGATCGCTTCCAGGAAGGCCGTGTCTTTCTCGCGGGCGACGCCGCGCACGCCCTGCCCCCCACGCGCGGTGGTTTCGGCGCGAACACGGGCATCGCGGACGTCCACAACCTCGCGTGGAAGCTCGAAGCCGTTCTGTGCGGGAAGTCGTCGCCGGCGCTCCTCGACACCTATCAGGTCGAGCGGCGACCGGTAGCGTGGACGCGCATGGAGCAGACGTTCGCGCGCCCGGACTACGCAAAGTACGCCCAGGGCTTCGAGCACGTGACAGTCTTCGACGACGCCGCGATGGAGTTCGGACAAATCTATCGTTCGGCGGCGATCGTCGGCGCGGGCGAGGACCTGCCTGCGGCGGCCGCGCCCGACGTGTGGAAGGGACAGCCCGGCACGCGCGCGCCGTACGTTCCCTTCGCTGGACAATCGCAGCGTTCGACGCTCGATCTCGTCGGTCAGCGCTGGACGCTCATCGCCACGGACTCGCGCTGGGCTGCGGCTGCGGCGGGGCTCCCGATCGACACGCCGTCAATTGCCACCGACGACGCACGCGCTATCCGCGCGGCGTTCGGTCTGAACGACAGCGGTGCAACACTCGTCCGGCCCGATGGCGTCATTGCCTGGCGTGCGAAGGAACTCTCTAAGGACGCGCGCGCCGAGCTGGGTGACGTCTTCCACCGGGTAGCCTTCACCACCCACTGACCGACGGCGCTCGAAAACCTCGGCCTCGGCTTCGTCTTCACCGTGCGTGACCTCGCGTCCGGGGCCATCCAGAACCTCGAGCGGAACTTCATGAGCCTCGACCGCCGCATCGGGCTCGGCACGGAGAACATCCAGGCCGCCTTCCAGCCGCTCGGCGTGGGGCTCGCCGTGCTCACCACGGGCGCCGCGACGGTGGGCGCCGCTTTCTCCCTCGCGAGCGCGGCTGGCCGCTTCGAACAGGTCGTCGCCGCAGCAGGCGCCACCGCCACCGAGCGTACCCAACTCCGAGACGCGGCCATCGAGGCGGGCCTCGCGACGCAGTCCTCGCCGACCGAAGCGACGCGCGCTGCAGGAGGGCAGGGTCGATTGAGCCGGCTGGATGATGGACGCCGGAATCCCGAGGCGGCTCATGGCCCTACGGCCGCCTGACGACGGTGCCCTCCGGGCAGCCTTGAGGCGCCTCGTGCTCCGGCGCATGCTGCAACCGGCGATTCCCCAAGGGGAATCGCCGCAAGACGTGCCCATCATCGGCGGTGACACCCGGTCGCGCACGCTCGTGATGGACTCCATGGGTTTCGCGAGGTTCCTGAAGGTGCCCATCAACGAGCCGGTTCGTGGAACGCCGTGGAACCATCAATGACGCGGAGCACGAAGGCTTCCGAGATTGTGCTCATAAGCTGTCAATGAGCACGGGGCGGTTTGCAGTTACCACATGATTTCGGCCAGGCAGAGACATGCCAATCTATCCAGTCCTATGACCGGGTGAAGTTTGTGGGTTGTTAATGGAACTTCGCTCGGGCCTTCGGCACGGTGAATTGCCAGCGAATCCGGATTCGGTAGCGGTTGGCCCACTTCTTCCACCGGGCCAAAGGACTAGGGCAGCATGGTGATGCGATTGAGCGCGGGGGCGGGCAAGGGGCTCGCCTGGCTGCTGTGCGCCTTCAGGTATGCCTCCAGCGCGTCGCTGTCCACGGCGCCCCCCAGCCGGTTCGTCCCCTCGGCGAACACCTGAAAGCCATCACCCCCACTCGCGAGGTAGTTGTTCGCGGTGACGCGGTAGTTCGCCGCCGGGTCCACCGTCACGCCGTTGATCCGGATGGACGCCGGGTCGACGCGGCTTCCGACGGGCGCCGACGCGCTGAACGCATAGGTGAAGCCCGCCGACGGAATCAGCATGAGGGTGGCTCCCGACGGCCGCCACTGCCACTCCAGCAGTTGCTCGATTTGCGCGCCCGTCAGCGTCAGGGTGACCAGGCTGTTGCCGAACGGCTGCGCGGTGAAGGCCTCGCCGTAGGTGACCTCGCCCTGGGCGATGTCCGCGCGCACGCCGCCCGGGTTCATGAAGGCCACCTGCGCCCCACCCAGGTTCGCGGGCTTCGTCGCCTCCAGCTGCGAGTCCGCGATGACGGAGCCCAGGGTGGACTGACCCGCGGCGTCCGACTGGGTCCTGAGTCTCTGCGATACCCAGCCGATGACCCGGTTGGCCCTCGGCGCGGCGAGCCCCTGGTACTTCGCCACCAGTTCCTTCACTGCGCCGACCTCCGGCACGTCGCGAGTGACGATGACGTTGTTCGCGCGCGCCTCCACGACGTCGCCCGTCGCCTTGCTCAACGTCAGGTCGATGTCCGTGACGAGCTGCCCCATCGACGAGGCGCTCGTGACGACCTTGCCATCGATGACGCAGTTGTAGGCCTGATGCGTGTGGCCGCTGACGATGACGTCCACCGCGTCATCGAGGCCCTTGGCAATGCCCACGATGGCACCTGAGATGCGCCCGTCCGCACCCGCGCCCTTGCAGTCGTTCACCAGCGAGCCCGAGGTCGGAATTCCGCCCTGGTGCACCACCACGATGATGGCTTCGATGCCCTGCCGCCGCAGCTCCGGCACCAGCGCGTTCACCGTCTGCACTTCGTCCTTGAAGGTGAGCCCCGCCACGCCCGTGGGTATGACGCTTTCCGGCGTGGCCTCCAACGTCATGCCGATGAAGGCCACCTTCACGCCCTCGAACTCGCGCACGTCGTAGCGGGGGAACAGCGTGCGGTCCACGCCCGTGGCCACGTTGGCCGCCAGGAACTTGAACTTCGCGCCCGGGAAGCCATCCCCGTCGATGCAGCCATCCACCGGGTGGCAGCCGCCCGACTGCATGCGCAACAGCTCCGTGCTGCCCTCGTCGAACTCGTGGTTGCCCACCGCGACCAGGTCCAGGCCAATCAGGTTCATCGCCTCGACGGTGGGCTCGTCGTGGAAGAGCCCGGACAGCAGCGGGGAGGCGCCGATGAGGTCTCCCGCCGCTACCACCACCGTGTTCGGATTGGCGGCCCGCAGGGCCGCGATGTGCCGGGCGAAGTACGTCACGCCGCCCGCGTTCACCCGCACCGGTCCACCGTCGGGGGCCACGCCCGCCAGAATCTGGCCCGCGGGCTCCTCGAGCTGCCCGTGGAAGTCATTGAACGCGAGCACCTGCACGCTCACCGTCGTGGGCCCCGAGTCGGGAGTCCCCGCGTCGGATCTCCCCGCGTCGGGCGTCCCCGCGTCCGTGCCGGAATCCGGGGGCGGCACCTGGACGGAATGCTGCACACAGCGCTTGTCCTCGCAGACCCACTCCGTGTTCGAAGCCGGCGGTCCCTTGTCTTCACGGCAGTCGGCGGCGTCCTGGCACTCGTCACCTCCGCAGCCGCCCTGGGCGAAGAGGAACATGCCGGTGACGAACGCTCCGGCGAGCAGGAAGACGCTGGGACGCGCTCCCAGAAGTAACGAGCGCGGTGTGGCTTGTGGCATCGACGGAACTCCAACGAACAGGGAGAGCGAACCTACCCTGGTTCGTGGACGATGGCGCGACTTCATCCTGTTGTTCGACGTGCTAGCGGCCCTGCATGGATTCGACCCCGTCAAAGAGGGGCGCCAGCGCGCGCTCCATGGCGTTCGCGGTCGCATCGCCGCTCTGGTTGGTGATGATGAACACCCCCAACTGATACTTCGGCACGAGGTAGAGATAGCATTGCGCGCGAGGCACGCCGCCGTGATGCACGTAGTGGGTGCCCAACTGGCTGCTCTGGCCGATGTTCCAGAAATAGCCAATGCTGAAGTCGTCCGCGAAGCGCACCAGCGGCTTGTGTGACTCTGTCACCGCGGGATGGTTGCTCAACTGCAAGCGCAAGTACTTCACCATCTCCGGCATCGTCGCCTTCATGGCTCCCGCCGCGCCCCAGGGCAGGAGTGCCATCTGCGTGGTGCCAACGGGGTTGTCGCTGTGGTAACCAGGAGCCAGGCGGTTGGCGTCCTGGGCACGCAGGCGCAGCCACGTGTCGTGCATACCGGATTCCCGCGCCAGGAACTCCGCGAGCAACGACTCGTAGGGAGCCCCGTGGATCTTCTCGAGGGTGTGCGCAACCAACTCGGTGCCGGCGCTCGAGTAAGCATAGTCCTTGCCGAGCGGGCCCTTGATGCTGACGGTGTGCAGGTCCTGCCAGAACTGCGGCTGCCCGTAGTCCGCATAGGCGGCATTGAGCTTTGCCGGGGTGGCATGCGCAGTGAAGTCCCCCCTGCGTCAGCGCCATCCGCATGGGCACTCCTCCGCCAGCAGTAGGCGTCGGAGGCACTGGCGGGAGCAATCCCTCAAATGAGGTAAGCGTCAGCAGCCTACAGGATGGGCTCAGGCCCAGGACGTGCCTACCCCAAACTCAGTCGGTGCGCCATGCATGCGTCAAGTCCACGAACAGCAGCGCGTCGCTGCGAGTGAGCGAGGAGCCATCCTTCCGCCCAGGGCGATGATGCAACTGCTATCCCGCGAACCCTCACGAGCGGTAGCCAACTCAGATGAACAGTGAATGTCCTGCTGGTAACGCACTGCGACCCGCGCCAGACGGCAGGGGCGGGCCGCAGTGGCGACGCTGGGAATCTTAGCAGCCTGCTTAGAGACAGGTATTGCAGTCCTGCTCGACGATTCCAGCGAGGTACCAAGTGCCATCAGGCTTGCGGCATCTGAGTTCCTTGTAGTTGCCCTTGTAAGCACCGCAGGCGCCGCAGAGCAAGAAGGTACGCGCGGTCTCTCCTGGCTGGCAGGTTGGGGCCAAGGCACTCTCTTGTGTGTCCACCGCGTCTGCTGCGAGTCCATCATCGCCGACGCCTCCGCAGCCGAGCGCCAGGCCAACTGCCATCAGCACACCGATGGTGATTCTGTGCATGCGGACCTCCACGTTGGTTGGCTGCCTTATGCAGCATCGTCAGGATATCACGGATTCCTCACCTAGGCGAGCTTGCTGCGCCCAGTCTGCATAACCGTCCGGCCAACGACGTGCCGTGAGGGATTGCCGGCGTAGTGGTGCGCAGCGAACGCTTCCGGGCGTGGCGAAGCAGGTGGAGAAGCCAGAGTGGATGCGGATTGCAGAATGGGCGTCAGTCCGTGGCGAGTCGCACGGTTGCGGACGGACACAGCGTCGAGGACAGCGTGCCCGGCAAAGAGGAGCCCAACGCGGTGACGTCTAGCCCGATGAAGTACTGCTTCTGGCCAGTGGCCACGACGTGCGACTCGAAGCCGGTGTCCGTGAACTTCACGTCGCACGTGTAGTCCCCCTCCCCCTTCGAATCGAGGCTCATGAGCGGCACGATGTTCGGGCGCCGGTAGAGCGTGTCGTGGTCTCGAAAGAGATTGGGGCGATCCTGCTCCCCCGGCTCCAGAAGGAAGGTGCAGCCCGACACGTAGGTCGCGAAGTATGGGATGTAGCATTGCTGCGTCACCCACAGTTCCGCGTATGGCGTGTTCCACACCTTGTTCTTCTCCGCGGCGTTCAACGAGGGCATGAAGATGGACAGGCCATTGGCATCGTGTGAGCCCAGGTTCCGAAGCGTGGAGCGGACCTTCGCCTCCACCTTCGCCGGAGTAGTCAGCGTCGCGTCACTCGCGATGAGCGCCGCAGCGAGCCCAACCACGTGCGGCGCGGCCAGCGAGGTCCCAGAGACGTAGGCGTATGACGAATACGTGGTCGTGCCCTGCTGGTTGGTGACGTCCCCGACCGAGGTGAGCACTGCGTCCCCCGGGGCCCACGCCTCGACGCAGGCGCCGTAGTTCGAACCGGACTGATGCAGGGGGCCCGCCACGTCCTTCCAGAAGCCTGGCACGCCGTTGAGGGGCTTCACGGGTTGGCCGTGGGCGTTGATGGCGCCCACCACGAGCACGCCGTCATTGGCCTGCGTCGGGGTGTAGGCACTGGCGCAGGCGTCCCGATAGAAGTTACCGGCGGACTGCACGAAGAGGGCGCCGGGCGTCATGTGCGTGACGGCCTGAATCTGCGCGAGCAACCCGGTGGGCACCTGGCTGCTGTACGACCAATTGAAGGAGAGGTTCACGACACTGGGGCGCCCAGTGTTGTTGGTGGCAAGAATGTTGTTGCCAATCCAGTCCAGCGCCTGCGCGACATCCGCCGAGTTGGTGAGCGGGCCCGACACGCAGCCGTGGGCGCCGGTGGGGGGCCGGTAGAGCGACACCGACACGATGCTCACTCCTGGGTAAACACCGCGCGTGCCGCCCTGCGCGTTCGACGCGCCGACGACCCCCGCAACCATCGTCGCGTGGCTATAGCAACCCACCACGTTCGCGAGCTGCGCGGCGGTGCAGGCTGACAATCCAGGGCGCGAGCCGCAGTCATTGCCCAGGGGCACCACGCCGTTGACGCGCTCGACTACGTTGGGGAGACCGGTGTGCAGCCCGGTGCCGACATCGAGCACGTACACGACGGGGCCATTGGGTACGACGGCCGGGCTGGCGCTGTTCACGGCTCGCTGTCCCCAGGCTTGCATGGCCGGGAGAGAGGGAAGCACCAGCTTCCATTGCGAGTAGGGCGGCTCGGCAGTGGTGTTCGCGGAGTCGCGCCAGACAGCGGTGGTGTCCGTGGGTGGGGTGCTCGGGTACATCAGGATGGCGGGGGTGACGGCCACCACGCGGGGGTCGATGGCGAGCGCCTTGAGTTGCGCCTCCGTCAGTGGAGCGGTGAAACTCAGACGCGTGACACTGGTCATCTGCCGCGACTGGAAGCCGTACTGGGCCTCCAGGGACTGCACGAGGTTCACGGCCTGACCGGACAGGTATGGCGCGAAGCGCTCGCTCGGGGTGAAGTCCTGAGAAAAGTCTTTCTGAGCATCCGCCCGCAGGTCCACGGTGTAGAGCCTTTGGCCCAACTCGTCTCGGGCGATCTCCGCGTCAGCGGGACCGAAGGCGTCGGGCAGCGCGAGCGCTGCACCTCCCATCCCCAGACCCACCGCCACCAGCGCCGCCTGCCCAAGCGCGCGCAGGCGCGTCGAGATTGCATATTGTCGTCTATCCATGGATGCTCTTCTCCTACTCAAGTTGGAGGCCAGGACTATACCGAGACGCCCTGACGTTTTGGCCATGATGCGCCTTTGAAATACAGAACCCTGCTTTCGCGGCGCCGAGCCCCCTGCCTACCCGAAATGCGGTCGCTGCGTCATGGGGGCGCCAAGGCCCCTTCAGGCATTGCGTCAATTCGAGTGAGCGAGGTGCACGAGGGGCGTCAGCTCGGCCTGACTGCAGAGAAGACGTCTTCCCTGATGCTGGGCTGGGGGGACTCTGAGTTCCAGGAGTACGAGACCTGAGCGATCCCCTCATTTGAGCTGATTGATCGCCAGCCGCCTGTCTGCCAGTCGAGTGCAAAGCGTGGTGGTGCGGTACAGGAGGAGAGGCCATGCTGGGACGCAAGGTGGCCATCAACGAAGAGCAGATACGGGCGCTCTTGGAGGGCTTGTTCGAGGAGGACCTGCACGCCAAGAGGGTGCTGTCGCTGGCGTACGCGACGTTGGGCGTGGTGCACGCCGCCTCGTTGTCGGCGCACGCCATCGGACAAGCGTTGGCGTGGGCGCGAGGCGGAGTGCAGAAGCACGGAATCAAGCAGGTGGACTGGTTGCTATCCAACGAGGCGGTGGACGTCTGGAAGTTGGCGGCGCGGCGGGTGCCGCACGTGCTGGCCGAGCGCACCGAGGCCCTGGTTGCGCTGGACTGGACGGATTATGAGGCCGAAGACCACACGACGCTGGTGGCCAGCCTCGTCACCACGCATGGACGCACGACACCCCTGCTGTGGGTGACGCTGCAGAAGAGCGCTCTGGCGGGCAACCGGGCCCAGGCGGAGGACGCCGTGCGGCTGCGGCTCAAGGAGTGCGTGCCCGAAGGGGTGAAGGTGACGGTGCTGGCGGACCGGGGCTTCGCGGACCAGCGGTTGTACGCGCTGGTAGCGCAGGCAGGTTTTGAGTACGTGGTGCGCTTTCACAAGGACGTGCGGGTGGAAGCGGCTGGAGGCTCGCAGCAACCGGCGTCCGAATGGATGCCCACAGCGGGCATGCGGAGAAGCTGACGGGCGTGCGCGTGACGGCGGACCGCACGCCGGTGCCGGCGTTGGTGCTGGTGCACCAGCAGGGCATAAAGGAGTCGTGGTGCCTGGCCACCAGTCTGGCCGCGGCCAGCGCGCGTCAGGGGGTGGCCCTCTATGCCCGACGCTTCTCGTGCGAGGAGACGTTCCGGGACGTGAAGGATTTGAGATTCGGCATGGGGCGGTCCGCGGTGCGCGTGAAAAGTCCCGAGCAGCGGGACCGACTGCTGCTGGTGAGCGCCCTGGCGCAAGTCCTGCTGACACTGCTTGGCGCCGCAGGGGGAGAGTCTCGGGATGGAAAAGGGCTTGAAGGCCAACACCGTCAAGACGCGCACCTATTCGCTCTTCCGGCAGGGCTGCATGTATTACCAGGACATTCCCAGGATGAACGAGGAACGACTGCGGCCTCTTATCGAGCGCTTCGCCGAACTTCTCCACTCCCGCCCTGTCTTCAAAGAAGCGCTTGGCTTCATATGAGGGGATGACTCAGGGGTGCGGTGGGACCGCTATCGCGCCATGCGAATCCAGCCGTCAAGACCCCGTGCGAAGGCACTGACGCGTCAGGAGGAAGGGCTGACACGTCAGCGTTCCGATTTGACAGGTCATGGAGGACGCGAAGCACTGCCTCTCATCTCTGAATCCCTCGCAATGCCTCCAGGCGGGACATTGGCATCCCCGCTGCAACCTTCTTCGCCCCATGCGCCGCCACACACCGCGGCACATCTCGCCCCGGGAAGGAGACGTACACCATGCATCACCCCCGTCTGTCCTGCACGCATTGTGGTTGCAACAGTCCCTTGGTGGAGCGGCTTAGCAAGGAACTGCTGGCCAGCAAGCACTTCGACACCGTCACCAAAGTACCCGTGGAGTCTGGTCCGCAGTTACCTCCGAAAGGCCTGTTGATTTACGGGGGCATCATCCGCCCGATGATCGACGGCTCGACTGAGGAGGTGGAGGCCATCGGCTTCCATGAAGGTAAGGTCGTCGCCACCGGCCCGCGAGCGTACGTGGAAGAGCAGATGCAATCGCGCAGCGTCTCGTTTGTCCGGGCCCAACTGAACCCCACCGACACCCTCTTGCCAGGGCTGATTGAGCCGCACGTGCACATTGTCGCCTCGGCAATGATGTCGGAGTTCACCGACATGGGCGCTATCGATGGGCAGTCCCTGAGGCCGGGCTACAACATGCAGTGGCTGACTGATAAAATCCAGGCGGAGGCAGACGCCATCCGCACCGGCCACAATCGGGATTTCTGGGTTCTGGGCCGCGAAGTCGATCCGGCGATGATGCCGTTCATAGAGAAACCGTCGGACCAATTGAGCAAACTGACGCAAATCGATGCCAAAACTCTCGACAATTGTGTCTCCGACATCCCGGTCGTGCTGCTGAGCGCGTCGCTGCACACTGCCTACCTGAACACGGCGGCCCTGAAACTCACCTACGATCACAGTCCGCACTTGCAGAAGGAATACGGCACGTTCCGCAAATGCATGGATCAAACCAAAGGCCTGCTTCAGGAAATCCCAGAGATGCAGGAAGTGCTGAATGCCATTCCCACTCATCAGCATAAAGACATCCAAGAGAAGCTAATACCGAACCTGACTCACCTGTTCGACGCTGCAGCGGAGCGCGGTGTGACCATGCTCTATGATGCGGGTCTGACCGACAAGCAGCTCGAAATCCTGAAGGCCTACCTGAAGGTCTGCCGACCGGGTGTCCGAATTGGCGGTGCACTGGCGGTCGAAACGAAGGACGATGTCGAAAAGCTGGATCCATACAAGGAGGTGGACCACTACGAGGACCTCTATATCGGACACCTCAAGGTGATTTCCGACGGGTCGAACCAAGGCCTGACCGGATACCAGAGCAAACCCTATTGCTGCGAAGCGGTGGACAAGTGCGGCAACTTCAACTACCCCATACCGGGGAAATCGCACCCGGACATCCTCCCTTCTGAGTTCGCTGAGGTGGTCCAGACGGCAGTCAGCAATAACTGGTCGATGATGATCCACGCCAACGGCGACAAGGCCGTGGAGTTCACGACACAGGCTTATGCCGCTGCGCTGAAGACGCTGACGCCGAAGCAACGGAAGGAACGCCGCGACCGGATTGAGCATTGCGCGTTGCTCAGTCCTGACCAGCTGAACACCATGTCCACATGGGGCGTCACCCCCAGCTTCCTGATTGGCCACGTCGGGTACTGGGGCTTCGTCTTCGACAGGGCAATCCTCGGGCAGGAGAAAGCCCAGACCCTCGCCCTGTGCAAGTCGGCGCTGAACAAGGGAATGCGCATCAGCCTGCACTGCGATTACGCCGTCACCCCGCTCGGACCGCTGCGGGAGATGGAGCAGGCGATTACTCGAATCATGGAGGCAGACCCGGCCCTGAATGCCCTGAACGAGGACGAATGCCTGACGCCGGAGCAAGCCCTTCGAGCAATCACCCATGATGCTGCCTGGCATTGCCGGGCCGAGAAATGGTTCGGGTCGCTGAAGTCCGGCCACCATGCAGACTTCGTCATCCTTCAGCAGGACCCACTGACCATGGGGCAGCAGTCGCGTGGGCGAGGCCATGGTAATGGTGGAGAGCAGCCGCCCCTCCGGGAAGCCATCTACCAGCGCATGCGCGCCATCAAGGTGCTGTCGACCTGGAAGGGCGGCGTGCAGGTTTACGCGGCGAAGTCCTGAGCCGAGCTCATCCCCGGCCGGACTGACCTCCGGCCGAAGCCACGGTCCCGAGCAGCTTACCAACCGGTTTCAGCCCTCTGGAGATGCCTCGCAGGGGGTCTCTCGGGGGGCTTTGACTAGAGCGTTTCCGCAAAATAGGTCGAGGACGCCCGGCATTGAGCAGGCATGAGCCGGGGAGAGCTGACCGACGCGCAATGGAAGAGACTGGCCGGCCTGCTGCCACCACAGCGGCCGGCCAGGGGACGCCCCAATAAGGACCATCGCCTGGTACTGGACGGCATCTGCTGGGTGCTGCGCACAGGCGTGCCGTGGCGAGAAGTCCCACGAGAGCGCTTCGGGCGATGGAAGACGCTCAGCAGCCGTTTCTATCGTTGGCAGGAGGCGGGCATCTGGGCGCGATTCCTGCGTCAGTTGCAGGCCGAGGCGCATGAGGACGGGCGGCTGGATTGGACGCTGCACTATGTCGACGCCAGCGTGGTGCGAGCGCACCAGCATGCGGCAGGTGCTCGGGGGACACCGAGAAAAGGGGAGAGGCCGAAGCGCTCGGGCGCAGCCAGGGAGGCTTCTCGACCAAGCTCCACGTCCGGGCCGAGGGCCAAGGTCGCCCTCTCGTCTTTGCACTGACGGCGGGCCAGCGGCATGAGACGCAAGCCTTCCCGGCGTTGATGGCGGGCGGATGCGTCCCGCGTGCGCGTACGCCGGGGGCGCCGCGCCGACTGCCGGATGCCCTCGTGGGAGATAGGGGCTACAGCTACAACAGCCTGCGCGACTGGTGCCGTGAACACCGGGTGCAGGCGGTCATCCCCACTCGTGCCAACCAGCCGCGCCTTCGCTCCTTCCGCCATGCGGCCTACCGCAAGCGCTGCCGCGTGGAGTGCCTCTTCAATCGCTTGAAGCAGAACCGGCGGGTGGCGACGCGCTACGAGAAGCGCGCCGCCAACCACCTGGCGATGGTCCTCATCGCCTCCATCCGCCTCTGGCTCTAGTTTGCGGACACACGCAAGCTGTGCCTTCCCCCTTGAGGAGGACATATGGAGGGCGCATTGACACGTCGATAGCGGACGCTGACGCGTCAATTCCCCCAGGGCCCACCAGCCCGCCTCCGTCGTGCCCCTCGCGGACAGGCACTTGGCGCACACCGCGCCAAGTGCCTCGTCCACGGGTGTCATCGTCTGGCCGCGCCCCGCTATGACTTCGTCGTAGCGCCCGAGGAGGCGGCGGCGTGCTTCTCGCTGACCTCTCGCATGTATTGCTCCGCGTCGGCGCGCGTCCGTATCGCTCGCACCCGGGCGAGAATCTCCGGCCGCTGCGCAGGTGGCGACAGTTCCAGGTCGGTGCGCAACACGAGGTGCAAGAAGCCAGGCAGATGACCTTCGGTCACCACATCGGTCGGCTCCAGGAGCTTGCCTGGCTTCGCCTCCTGTCGAGGCGGGGGCGCGAGGCGCTTCGGATCCGGCAGGACATCCGGGCAGTCCGACCTGGGCTCGGACAACGTGGCGAGCGACAGCAGGTTGTTCGCGTTCGTGTCACGCAGCGTCATGTGCTTCAGGCCAAAGGCGGCCGCGACCGTCGCCGGCACCGAGGCGTGGTCGTACAGTCGATGGTCAATGACATTCTTGGGGATCCACGGCGAGATGACGACGGCGGGGACCCGGACACCGTATTGATTGAAGGGGAACCCGTACCTGGTGACGGCCGAGGGCATCAGCCGCGTGTCACCGGGCTTCGGTGCCGATGGCGGCGTCACATGGTCATAGAAGCCGCCATGCTCGTCCCAGGTGACGATGAGCAGGCTCTCCTCCCAAACAGGCGATTGGCGAATGAACTCGTAGACCTTCTTGATGAGTGCCTCACCATTCAGGACGTCGTCTCGCGGATGCTGCGAATTGCCATTCGCGTAGGAGTCATCCCACACTTTTCCATACGTCGGCTCGATGAAGGTGTATTGGGCGACCCGACGCGCATGGAGGTCCGGCTTGAGGTCCTTAAAGTGGCGGACCTCCGAGGTACGAACACCGGCGCAGGCTTTCGCGATGCAAATCAGGGGGTCCCCCGTGTAGATCACCGAATCGAGGTTCGGAGTGGTGAGGAGCGAGCCGTTCTCGAACCTGAAGCCACCATCCAGGTGCTTTTCCCATTCAAGGGTCTCCTCGAGGTTGGGGCTGTGGTCGAGTCCGCCGGCCGTCGCCGCGTTCACGAAGAACCGGTTGGGCCAGGTGGGGCCTGGAAGGGAGGAGAACCACTGGTCGCAGACGGCGAACTCCCGGGCGAGCGCGTTGAGCACCGGAAGCTGCTCAGGGGCATAGCACTTCATGACCTCGCCCGGGTCATACGACCCATCCTTGAAATTCGCCGCCCTCGCCGCGGCGACATAGCTCTCGACGAAGCCCGACATCTTGATTTCGGGATAATGCATGACGGGCTCGTCCTGCGGCGTCAAGTCACGCCCCGTGAGCTGTAGGAACACGTCCGGGAAGTCGTGATGGGGCCCCACGGGCATCACGTAGTCCGCGGGGCTGCTCACCGGATACCGGACTTTATCGAAGGTGTTGAACTCGTTTCCGGTCAGGCCGTTGAGCAGCGTTTGCTGGCCGGTCTCCGCGTCAGTGCCCGAGATACCCGAGAACCCCAACATATGGTCGAACGAACGATTCTCCATCATCAGGACGAAAATGTATCGAATGGGCGCAGCCATGCGGGGACTCCTCGCCAAGGTCTCCCATCGAATTGCCATTTCCACCAAGACACGTCAACACCACACCAATCCAGCTCCCTTACCTTCCGACTGACGCGTCAGGAACTGCGCCTGACACGTCAATGATGCCGTTTGACACGTCAAAACCAAAGGCCCTCCACATTCCCCTCCGCCGGGCGCGGCATGAGGCCTGCAATACACGGTCCCCTACCCACCACCTGGGGTTCCATCATGCGAACCAAGTACCCGCGCGTCTTCGATCACGTCCTCGTGATCATGCTTGAGAACCAATACCGCAGCTACGTGATGCAGAACCCCTACTTCAAGAAGCTGGCGCAGCAGGGCATCTGTCTGAGCAATGCATTTGGTGTCATGCATCCATCGCAGACCAACTACATCGCGTCGATTGCGGGGGAGCTCTGCAACGTGACGTTCGACCTCGCGCCCCCTCCGCTCCCTCAACGGACCATCATCGATCTCATCGAGGAGTCTCCCCAGGGGCTGACGTGGAAGGCGTACATGCAGGGCTACGACCCGCAGGGCACGCCGTGGTCGTCCACGCTCAAGCCGCTGGATGCCTACCCCTACGTCATCAAGCACAACCCGTTCTCGTCCTTCGCGAACATCCAGGAGAGCAGCGCTCGCTGGGCGCGCATCCAGGGGGAGGAAGCCTTCTGGGAGGATATCGAGCGCGGCGCCCTGCCGAACTACGCCTGGTTCACACCCAACATGTGGAATGACGGCCACTACACGCAGGGTACGAAGGAGGAGCCGGAGGACCGCGCTCCCGCGCTGGTCGACCAGACCGCGAAGTGGCTCGAGTCCTTCCTGGGAGACCTGCGCTTCCCCGGACCGGGCTCGCGCCTGCCTCCGCGAACGCTCGTGGTCATCACCTTCGACGAGGCGGACTTCAAGAAGTCCTACGAGAAGAAAACCTACGACCAGGGGAACGTGGACGTGCTCGTCTATGACGGGCCCAATCAAATCTACACCGTGCTGCTGGGAGACATGCTCCAGCCGGGCGAGCAGCCCGAGGCATACAACCACTACAGCCTCCTACGCACCATCGAGGAGAACTTCCAGTTGGGGACCCTGGAGAAGAATGACGCCTCCAGCAACTGGTTCCAGTTCCTCTGGGGCAGACATTTCTGGTGGGAGGATGCGCCCCCCACGCCCGTCTCCGAGGCGGCCCACTTTGCGCTCGCGGAGTTCGCGGGGGTGCTCCATCTCGTGTACGCGAACCAGCAAGGGGAGCTGCGCGCCCGCATATCTGAGGCATCCCGCTGGTCGGCGGAGCGCTCCCTCGGTGTCACGGGAGGTGGAGCGCTGGCCCTCGCGGCCACCGCGGAGCGGCTGGTGCTCGCCTACGAGACGCGCGACGGCACCGTCAACTCCCTCTCCTATCAGGTCGGCTCCGGCTGGTCCTCGAGTCCCACACAGGTCGCCACCAGAGCGCGTGGCGCGCTGGCGCTCGCGGCCCTCTCGGACGGAAAGCGCCTCATGCTGGCCTATCGGACCGAGGAGGGAGCGATTCAGTCGCGCATCCACCAGCAAGGGGCGTGGGGAGAAGAGGTTCGGGTACCTGGAGCCTCCACCGAGGGGCCCTTGACGCTGGGCGTCCTGGGGCCGTCGCTCTACCTCATCTGCAGGCCCACGGGCGAGAACACCTTGTCTGTAGTCTCATACAATACCGCCCCCTTCAACGTGGTCCGCACGCCCCCCGTCGAGCAGCTTCCGGGGGTGGATGAGAACACGACTCGCGACACCTGGTCCCCCAGTCAGTTCCCTGTCGCCGCCTTCACCCGCCATCCCGGCAAGGACAGCGGTGCCGAGCCGGAGCCTTGGAACAGGCCCTACAAGGCGGGCAATCCCCTTGCCATCGCAGAGCTGGCGGGAGTGCTCCACCTCGTCCACCCGGTGAGCTCCCAATTCTCGCTCATGACGGAGACCTTCTCCCTCAGTGGAATCATGACACCCGCGAAGCCCGTGGAGTACAACACCACGGACTACGCCTCCTTCAACGATGGCTTCGGCACCCTCGCGCAGGCCGGCTGGAGTCCGCAAACCCCCATTCCCGGGACGCACTGCGCGCCTGGCGGGGGGCTCGCAATGGCGCGCGTGGGCGATGAGCTCATTCTCGCGTTCCAGCCGGAAGCAGGAGGAGGAATCCACCTTCGCAAAGGCCGGTACCACTTGCTTCCGGTTTGACCTCGCTTCGCCAAGCTATCCAGGAGCACAAGGAGTGAAGTTCGCGGAGACTCAATCGGGCTCCGAACTTTCCGGACCTCACCTAATACTACTTGATCAGATGCGTGACGGCCCTCGAGGAGGCGCGCGAGCGCCGAGCCTGTGGAGGCACAGCGGACAATGGCCGAGGCGGCGCAGCAGCAAAGCACTGCTGCAGCCGCTGGCGCATCGCCTCGATTTCGCCCGCGTCTTCCATCAGCCGGGCCGCCATCGGCTCGATGCTTTTGCGCTCCCCATCCAGCAGCAGGCCCGTGACGTAAACCTCCATGGCCCGCCGTCTCTCCAGCCGCCCCATGCCGGCGACCATCTCTTCAAGATAGGCGCTCAGCATAGGCGCTCAGCGCCTCGTCCAGCTTCTTGAGTTGCCCGGGTGTCATCCCGACCGTAGATGACACCGACCACCTGGATTCAAGTGACCGGGTAGCACCAGGGAGCTGTCGACGCTGCCAGTGCTGCAATGCGCTCGGACAGGTCCTCTTCATGGGCGCGACTTGCTTCTGCCTTCTGCCGCGCCTCTTCGATGGAGGCCGCCGTCGCAGCCTTCTGGCGCGAACTCTCGTTCCCGTTGCTGATGGCTCCGAAAACGACAATGACAGAAGCAATTGCGCCAATAACGGCAGCGCTGCGGTGCTGGGAGTCCTTCTTCCTGAAAATTGCGATGGCCCCCGCGAGGGCGCCCACCCCCAACACCGCTCCAGGGTATCCAAGCCTCATGACCCAGCCCATGAAGGCCAGCACGAAGCAGGAGCCAACGAGAATGGCCGGGACGATCATCACCTTCGACGGCGGCGACTGCGGAGGCGGAGGAGCCGACGGCAGGGGGTGATGCTTGGCTGAGCGGCAGGCGCAACGGGAACCCGCGCGCAGCACCGCGTAGGCTCCCAGCCATTCCCGCGACGCTGAAACAACGCACGCGAGCTCAGAGGAATGTCCCCCACGGCTGCCCTGCTCGACGTACCTCGCGCCCTTTCACAGCGTCGACACGAAAGCCGTCCAACCTCACGGGCGCACCGCGCGAGCGCCGACTCTCAAAACTCAACCTGCATCACGTCTCCACAAGAGCGTATATGTCTTTCGCAACGAGCAACGCCCCTCCCCATCTGAGGCATCCCCTCAACTGAATCAGATAAGCCCGAAGGCATCGCGAAACACGGCGTTTTCGTGTACCCACTGCCCCAAGCGCTCCACCAGCGGGCGCAGCCGCTCGTCGCTCAAGCCCCCATTCGACAGCAGTCGGTCCACATGCTTCACGGAATGCTTGGAGGCGACATCCGTGCCCCGTGCCAGTCAGCCAGTGCCTGGCAATGCCGCGATTTTCGAGTCCGTGCCGGGGGACCGTGGTTAGCCCGCGGAGCTTCAGGCCAGCAGCGGATTCCTCACGTGCCAACGCCCGGGGCATCGGAGCCCGAGGCGTCAAGCAGGCCCGGTATATTCCAGCGCGTTCAGCGGGGAAGGAGCACCACGGCCTCGCGCACGTTGCGGTAAATGGCCATGCCGCTGTTCTGCTTATAGTTGAAGACGGTGCCGTTTCGCACGATGCCCATGTCGCTCCCATACGGCGACCTGCCGTACTGCCAGCCGTGCCGGGTCTGGAACACCACGGCCCCCTCGGGAATCTGTCCGTTTTGTGCGGCCCGCTGAAACGCAGCCCCCGTCAGCACGTGTGCCTCCACACGTCCGGCGGGGCTGTCGATGGTCCGCACGGACGAACCAGGGATCGCCGCCGACTGCCAATGGTTGCTTCGGAGCATCTGCACCATCGTCCCCCGCGAGTGGTTGCCGTCGCCGCCGCTATTGGACGGTAGGCCCCTCATGCCCGCACGCTCGAGGTTTGCGCGCGTGGTTCTAACGCATGATTTGTTGGCCCCGGCGCGTAGAGGCGTCGCGTTGATAGCGTCCAGCCTGGGGTTACCCGACGAGAATGTGTCCCGGGTCCCACGTGAAGCCGCCGCCGCTCCCGCTGTGCTCGGTGCACGAGTGGTGCGTGATGCCCCTGGGGCCCGGACGGTGCCCGATTCGAAGGTATCTCGCGCATGAAGCGGCAGGCGCTGGGGGGCCGCTGCAGGTCGGGCCTGCGTCGTCGGACGTTGGCGGAGGGAAGCCTGAGGGGGGACTGACGGTCGGGCCTGCGGCAGTGGCTGCTCTCGCGGGGCTGATGGACCTGGCCGAAGGCGGGGGCCGCTGTTGCTGGAAACGCGTTTCGTCATGCTGAGTGCCTCGACGGGAAGTTGGTGAGCCGATTATCGAGGTTGCCGGGAGATGGTTGCGGAAATGCTGCGACATACAGACACGAACGAACTTCGTTCCGTGCATGACTCATTGCATCGAAAGGTCGCGGTTATTGACAATGTGGGTTCGCGCAGCCTCCCTCAGCAGCCGGGCGCCGGAGGGAGGTTCCTCCGGCTGAACCAGCGGACGCGGTGGAGGGAATCCGCGTCGGCACATCTCGCTAGGGGCTGCCCCTGATTAGCGCAGCCAGAGAAGCATGGATGCGACGTGCAGGACGGCGAGGTAGCTGGTCGCCGTCTTGTCATAGCGGGTGGCGACAGCACGAAAGCGCTTGAGGTCGTGGAAGAAGCACTCCACCCGGTATCGCAGCCGATACAGGGTGCGGTCTAACGGCAGCGCCCGCTTGCGGCTCGGGTTCGAATGGGTAACAGGCTTCATCCTGAGCTTTCGAACGTTGGCGCGAATGCGGTCGGCGTCATAGCCGGTATCCGCGATGAAAGCGGCGCCCTCGGCGTGCACCAGAAGTTCTTCGGCCATTGTGGACTCGTGCTGCTGGCCGGGCGTCAGCGCGACATGGAGCGGCTTACCTCCCGTCGTCGTGACGGCGTGAACTTTCGTTGAAAAACCTCCTCGAGAACGCCCCAAAGCATTGCTTCGGATCCCCCTTTTCCGCCCGCGGCGTCCTGATGCGCCCGGACGACCGATGCGTCAGCAAGGGAGCCAAGCTCATCTACGTCGAGCCGCAGCGCCTTGAAGATGGCTTCCCATCGCCCAGTCTTCGCCCAGCGGTGGAAGCGGTTGTAGACCGTCTTCCAATGACCGAACCGCTCGGGCAAGTCCCGCCACTGCACCCCGGTCTTCACACGCCACACCACTGCGTTGATGAAGTCACGGTCCCCTCGCTTCGAGCGAGGGCCGCTCCTGGCGCCAAGCAGGGGTTCGATGCGGCTCCACTCGGCATCACTCAGTTCATGTCGGCGCACAGCCCGCGTTGATCATACTTGGCCCCAGCTAGCAATTCGGACTCGGGGCCCAGCCCCAACGTGCCGGAGCACCGGCCCGTCGGGTCGATTCGTGAACACGAGCTCAGGGACAGCCCCTAGCTCCCGTGGAAGCGAAGGCGGCCGGAGTCCGCCTAACGGCAACTCTTGTCGAGCACGTACCCAACGTACGTGGAGGTGTTCGCACTATCCACCACGAGTCCGCGGAGGAAGCCACTTGCGCCACAGCCGAAGGAGTACTCGGGCAGGTTGCCCACTTTGCAGCTAGTGTCCCCCCCGCCCACCTTGGGAATCGCCGTGAGTTTCCCTGTCTTGAGATTCCTGCACGACAGCACAATCGTCGACAGGTTGAACTCACTGCACCATGGTTGATTCTGCGCGCTCTTTGCCCAGCCGTTGATTCCGGTGACCTTCTGAACGACTTCTCCCGGCGCACAGTCCTGGGTAAAGAGGTTGCCGCCCACGCCGCCAATCGAGGGGGCGCTTGTGGTTGCACCGATGATTTGTCCGGAGTCGAAGCGGGCACAGCGCATCCCAAGCGCATCCAACCATTCGCCTGCTCGCCCGTGGATTCCGACCGCCACCTCGTCCTCCCCGCAAGTGAGTAATTGGACAGTGTCGTTCTTCACGCACTTCGTCCCCGCGCCGTCTCGCAGATACCCGGGCTTGCACGTCCAAGGACAGGTGGCCTGAGCAGCCGTTGGGCTCGTATAGTCCGCGTTCGCCGGAGCATTCGTGCAGACATTGCGGGCATTGGAGTTCGCGGGCGACCAATACCCAATACCGACGTCAACACAGACTCCGTTGGAGAGGTACTGGCCCGCGCCACAGAGGAACGGCACACAGAAGCGAGGACTGGTCGACTCGTCACACATCAACCCCGCGGCGCAGTCTTTCTGCTGGAGACACACCTTTCCTTGAGAACAAGGACCACAGGGCCCCCCGCAGTCCACATCAGACTCATCCCAGTTCTTCTCCCCGTTATCGCACTGCGAGGGAAGGCAGATCTGACCGAGCAGGGCGGTTTGAGCACAATACATGTGATAGCTGTCCTGCCTCAGCACACAGTCGGAGTTCTGCTTGCACTTCTTGCCGCTCCCGCAGCGTGCACAGACGGGACCGCCGCAATCCACGTCCGTCTCGTCACCGGATTTCGTGCGGTCCTTGCAATAGCTCGGGACACAGAAGGTGCCGTCGCTCACCCCGGACGCGCAATCTGCCCCCACCGCGCATCGCGCTCCATTCTTGCACTTCTCGCAGACTTTTCCACCACAGTCGACACCACTCTCGTCAGCGTCCCGGACGCCTGATACGCAGTGATTCTGGACACAACTTCCAAACTCCACGCCGCCCTTCGTCTCCTTCCCGCAGTACCCGGATGCGCAATCCTCGGGACGGCTGCAGCCCTGCTCGTTCCCACAGGGCTTGCATTTCGCGCCGCCGCAGTCGATTCCCGTTTCGTCTCCGTCCACGACGCCACTGGCGCAGTGGTCCGCGGCTGAGCACTTGCCCGCGTTGCAATACCCGAGCGCGCAGTCCGAGTTGACCGAGCAGTTCTTGCCCGCAGCGCAAGCGCCGCAGGAACCGCCGCCACAGTCCACCCCCGTCTCACGCCCATCTCGTTTCCCGTTGCCACACGTGTCCGCGCAGAAGCCCAGGCCATCATTCAGGCTGAACTTCTTGTTCTCCACGAGGGGAAACTGATGGGTGGCGACCTCGATGGGGCCAATGTCCCATCCCAAGCCTACCCCGGAGGACTTCGCAAAGCTGGTTCCCGGGGGCTGGACCCGCCCGCCCACCTGGACACCGAGATTGGCGTCGAGCCCCAGGGTGATGTCCGCCTTCGCCTTGTTCCCCTCGCAGCGTGACGCATACTTCGCGCTGGCCACCAGTGACGCGCGGACACCGGCATTCACCCCGAGGGCGTCGTACACGTACACATTCAGGCGGGGGATGAGCCCGCAGACGACCACCAGGCTGCCTTCGCCAGTCACCGTGACAACGGTGTTCTTCGCATTGGTGAACACAGGCTCGTCGTTCTTCAACGCTCCGTTTTCGTAGCTGGCCGCAAACTTGAAGGTCGCGTTCTGCTCATACGTCACATTCGCCTTGATGCCCGCCTTCGCCTCGAATCCACACTCGAGGTCCACCTGGAGGGTCTGGGTAAAAACGACCGGCACGGGCCCGACAAGGACGGTCTGCACGGCTGGCTTCGTAACGAGGATGTTGCGCTTCCAGCCTCCCGCGGGCCGCATGTCCGGATTGCCCAGGTACTTCTGCTTCGCCTCGGCGAGGGCGTCCTCGGCGAACTTCGTTCTCTCCGCGAGCTTCTTCGCGAGTTCGTTGCCCTCCAGCGTGCCCACGGATGCGACCTTCGCATTCAGAATGGCCTTGAGGTCGAGCTTGAGCCTGGCATTGCTGTCCACGTTCAGCGTCATTCGGGTCGAGTCGCGCCCCCCAAAAACACCGGGCACGTGCACTTCCACCTGCGCGCCTGGGTTGAAGGTGTACTCCACTGCCGCGCTTCCACTGCCCGAAATGGAGAGCGTGTACGGAGTCTTACCTGCCTCGTTGAAGGTCTTCTTGTATTCCTTGAGCGTGAACAAGGGGCTGGAGTAGTTGTTCTTGATTTCGGGTTTGATTTCCAATCCCTTGGTGATTCCCTCGACCGTCACGGCCTTCCAGACGTCCACCGCCGCGTCAGCCACCGCCTTGGCGGCTCCGCCTATAACCTCGCCCACCAACTTGATTGCGTTCCAGATTGAGCCCAGGAAGGGGTCTCCCGGCTGGCTCGGGTCCCACTCCTCCTCGACTTCGGGTAAGGGCTCGTCGTCGGGATTACCCTCGACGCTGGGGGACATCACATTCGCATCGACGTACAGGTGGCTGGCGGCCCATTCGAGGTCGAGCTTCGAGATATCCACGGTCTCCATGTTCGAGTAGTCGAACGTAAGCCGCAGCTCCCCCGAAACGATGTCCTCGAGGGCCGCGGCCTCCGTCTCCACGACGAGGGTGTCATCCACCTCGGTGACGGAGACGACCCTCCGGGCGAAGCCCAGGGGATTCGCGCCCGGGCCGTCACTCGGTGCCGACACCACGACCTTGCCGGCTTCCCACTCCAACACCTCGGGGTTCTCCGCCTTCGGGAAGATGAGCGCGTCTGGCCGGACGACGACGGTGCGCGCCTGCGTCTCCGTGACGACCTCCACCCAGGGCTGGGGTTGGAGGTTGTTGTAGTCGGGCTCGAACTGGGGCTCCCACACGACGCTGTCGAGGTCCTCGTGAGGGCTCTCCGCAGTGAATTCCGCCGGAGTGTCATCCTCGGGGAGCGTCTCCGCGCACGACCCAGTCAACAGGAGACAGGCGAGCAACGCCAGTGCCGGGGGCCGACAGCCATTCGTCCAGGGACGCCTCGAACGCCTTCGCTTGAACATGGGGACTCCGGGGGGAAAACTTTTCAGGGCCCAGCAAGCGCCGTTCCACAGCCAACCGCAGCGACTTCCCTCTCTAAAGGGGGCATGAAGAACGGGGTTGACGTGTCACGGACACAGCGTTGACGTGTCAATGGCGCGGACATGGCCGCCTCGTCCCCTTCCAGAATCCGGCCGCTGAGTCCTGGGGACGTCAAGGCGGCATTCGGTAGCGCGTCAATGCGGGAGAGCGGGGCGCTAAGCCATCAGGTGTAGCGCCTTGCGTCCCCTTCGTTGGCGAGCAGGAGACATCACGCGTCGGATGCATCCTGGGCGGAGCCGCGGCTCCAGGAGGTGGATAACCGTAGAATGGAAGTCCTCCCGCCGCGGCGTCAGCATGCGATGGAAGGACGCCTCTCATGAGGATGACAGCGGAGGAGTTCGGCGAAGCGCTCCTCCTTCAGCGCGGCGGGTGCCGACTCACGCGTGGCCTACTCATATGTGTCCTGCGCCAGCGAGTCCGCCCCGTGCCCTTCCCTGCCATCAGGTGGTAGAAGCCCATCGGCGCACCCTCGGTGAGGTCACTTCCGCGGAGGGCCAGTCGGGCATGGCCGCCACCACGTCTCCTGTTCTTCACACGCTCGGAATCATCCTGGTGACGACGCACGTGCTGGCGGCGCCCCCTCCGGCGGCCCCCTCACCTCGCGCGCTCGTCTTCGCCCGGAATCCCATCCGGACGCCCCTCCCCAGTGAACAACCGCTCCCGCTCCCTCCCACCAGAGGACGCCTGGCGCATCCCTGGCTCGAGGTCATGTCCTGTGTCATCCCCGAGGCCCGGCCCCCCTTCACCGAGGACGCGCGCTTCCCGCCAGAGCGCGTCTGCTCGCTCCAGGCCACCGCCCGGCCCGACTCGCGGGGCGACTTCACCGCGAGGCCCCGCCAGCCCCCTGACGAGGCCGCGCCGGAGGCCTTCGCGGAAGCCTCGCTGTTCTTCCACGCGGCCACGACCCTCCACTACTTCCGTACCCTGGGATGGGAGCGTCCCTGGCCCGAGGGAAAGCCGCCGCTCCGCCTCGTGGCGAATGTGCGGATGCCCTCGCGGGACGGGAAGTCTCTTGTGCCCTGGGGGGACGCGCTCTACGTCCCCGCCCACGAGGCGGGCGCGCCCGAAACCATTTGGTTCGGGCACGGCCCCAGCGTGAATATCGCCCATGACGGAGACACCATCGCGCACGAGGTGACCCATGCGCTCCTGGAGCCCTTCCTTCCCCGGAGCCCGTGGCGGCTCGATGCCTTCGGGGCCGATGGCTCGCCTGGCGCCATCGACGAGGGGCTCGCCGACTATTTCGCCGCTGCTATCTCGGGAGACCCGTTCATCGGCGAGCATGCCGTACGAGACGCCGAGCCCTGGCGCTCGCGAAACATCCACACCCTGACCCGATGCCCCGAGGCGCTCGTGGGCCAGCGCCACGTGGACTCCCTCCTCCTGTCCTCCGCGCTCTGGGCCCTCCGGGAGCCCTCGCCCCCTTCCCAGCAGGCGGCCCTGGACCGCGCCGTGCTCATCACACTCCAGTCCTTCCACCCGACCTCGGCGCTGTCCCTTGAGCGCTTCCTGGCGGCCCTCGTCACCACGCTTTCCCGCGAGCACCCCGAGCTCGTCGGTCCCGCCCGCGAGACCTTCTCCTATCGGGGCCTGCTTCCCGCCTGCCCGCGCGTGCGCGCATTGGAGCCGGAAGAAAGCCTGGGTGGAAGCAGCGGAGCCTTCGTCGCTCCGGGAGGGCGTACCCTCGGCGTGCAGGGGCTGGCGCCCGGCTTGCTCCAGTTCCACGTCCGGGTCCCTCCGGGGACCACGGCCCTGTCCTTGCGCTTCAGGAGTGGCGCCCCGCGGCCTCCTCGGGACCTGGAGGTGACGCCATTCCACCCCGTGGTCCTCGTCAGGCGCCACCAGCCCCTCCAGTGGCACCCTGACGGCTCCCGCAACCACGCCAGCGCGGACATCACCCTGGACCTCCCGCCTGGGACGTCGAAGAGCGCACGCATTGAGACGGAGGGCGCCTCGGACGTCTTCCTCCAGGTCGCCAACGCGGGAGAGCTGGATGGCTGGTACGACCACCTCTCCGTCACGTTCGAGAGCGCCGCTCCCTCGCCAGGGGCCACGCCCGAGCCAGCGCCTCGCCCCCCCTCCTCCTGCTGGGGTGGGCTGGGAGGCGCGGGCGCCGGGCTGGGCCTCTGGCTCTGGTGGAGACAGAGACGACCGGAGGGAGCCTAGCCACAGCGCAGGTCGAGCAGGTAGCCAACGCACGTCGAGGTGTTCGCACTATCCACCACGACGCCGCAGACAAGGACCTCGCTGCCGCATTTGAAGGAGTACGTCGACCTCCGAAGATTGCAGGACGAACCGCCGCCCACCGCAGTCAGCGAGTCAACCCCACCTGTCTTCAGGTTCCTGCACAACTCCTGTACCTCCCCCAAATTCGGTCGCTGCGTCATGAGTCCATCAAGGCCACAGATGGTAGCGCGCCATGGAAAGTAAGCGATGCGCGCGCGGCAGAGGCGTCAACCTCGCTGACATAAGGGGCCTCTCCTACAACGATGGCTTCGGCACCCTCTCGCAGGCGGGCTGGAGTCCGCAGGCCCCCATTCCCGGGACACACTGCGCGCCTGGCGGGGTGCTCGCCATGGCGCGCGTGGGTGATGAGCTCATTCTCGCGTTCCAGCCGGAAGCAGGAGCAGCAATCTACCTCCGCAAGGGCCGATACCACGTGCATCCGGTTTGTGCGCGCGGCGGCTTCATTCATTGGCCGTGAGTCGGGGCAATCAGCCCCCGACTCACGGCGCCCATCCAGCGGGACGGCAGCTCCGTATCCGCCGGACGGAAGCTCAGCACCCTCAGATGTTGATGCTCTGGGGGATGGCCGAGGGGATGAAGTAGGGATAGGGGAAGAGGCGCGTCGTGTTGCGCTGCTGGATGAGGGCACCGATGCGCCCCAGGTCCTCCTGGAAGACCTTCAGGTGGCCCTGCACGTGCCGGTTCTTGAACCACGTGGGTGCGTAATCACCGAGCTTCGTATGGTGCACAGAGCCAAGCAGGGCGAGGATGTCCATCTGCTGGGCGGCCATGTCCATCGGCGGGTACTGGTCGAGTCCCATGTTGAGCGCGGCCTCGGCGCGGGTGGTGGGCGCGGAGCGGTAGGCAGCGCCGGGCGCGATAGGCACGAACGTCATGACCCCAGTCTGGGCGAAGTTCACCGCCGCGTGCTGTGCGCTGCCCGTGAAGATGACCATGGTGAGCGCCTGGATGAGGTAGTCCACCGTGGTCAGCTTGCCCGGGATGCCGTCCTCACCGAAGCCCTTCACTCGGCCGCCATCCTTCGCGGCCACCTCGGCACTCCACTTCTGGAGCGCGACGTCCTCGGTCACCGCTGAGTCCGTGCTGTAGTAGACGCCCACGTACGCGCGCACCCAGTTCTCGATGGCGCCCCACAGCAGCCGTGCATCATCACGGTAGGGGTAGTCCAGACCGGGCTCGGTCATCCCACGCTGCCGCAGGGCGTGGGGCAGCATGCCCTGGTTGAAGTCGAATGACGCATCCTCCAGCAGCGACTCCACCGCGACCGTCCGGCTGGACTGGATGGTGCCACCCAGCATCTGATCCACCTTCCCACCCGGCGCGATGAGCTTCTCCGCCGCGGACTGGTTGATGCTCAGCGTGCCCTCGAAGTGCGGCCGCAAGAGCAGGCTCACCGGGTGGTCATCCGGAAGATTGCGATGGGTGGCGACCACGAAGGGCTCCACGAGCAGGTGCGTGTGCGCCAGATGCGAGATGAGCTCGTGGTGGTTCACGTCCGCCACGGAGACGACCGTCTTGGCCTGCATCCAGGCCTCGCCGTCCGCAGGAGTGAAGAGCGGGTAGGCGCTCGCGTCCTGGCCGCAGCGGATGCCCAGGGGACGCAGCCGGCGAAGACCACTGCCCGCGGGCAGGCCGAAGAGGGCACGGGGCGCGAAGCAGTACTTGGGGCCGTCCGGGAAGTTGCCGTTCGTGACCCGGGCGAGCGCATGGTAGTCCGCGAGATACAACCGTCCCTCGCCGAGCGCGAGCTGGACCGTGTCATCCTCGCCGAGCACGGCGCGCAGGGACGCGTCCGTCAGCCCGAGCGTGTCCTCCAGCACGCGGGCCTTGCGTAGCACGAGCGGGTTGAAGCCCGCTACGCGCAGCCAGGCGAAGGTCGCGTCCTCCTCGTAGCTCGGTGCCACCGCGGGCAGAGGGAGGGTGGTGAAGAGATTGAAGTAGTCGAGCATCGAGCTTGGCCGGCCTGTGGGTTTGCTCGTAATGGCCTCCATCACCAGCTTGAACACGTCGAACACGCTGCCCAGCTCGTGGTTGAAGGCCTTGCGGGCCAGGAGCGCGGCCTTCGCGGCCAGTTCGGCGGCCTCGCCGAACTCGTGGAACTCGCCGAACAGGTTGCCCGCCATCGTCGAAGACGGGGGAAGAGCCTTGATGTGGCTGAGTTCCATCCGCCCCACGCCGACATGGGACAGGTCCACGCTCAACGACGGGGTGGTGGGCGCCGCGCCCCCGTGCGTGCGCTGCTCCTGCTCGTGAATCCAATGCAGGCGGTTGTTCGCGATGTGGAGGAGCTGCACGATGACCTGCCCCCACCACTCCAGCGAGGGACGCTGACTCGCCGGGACGTCCTGGGCCAGCGCGAGCGGGGCGACGTAGGTGTAGTTGTATTGATACTCAGACGTGGCTGAATCACCGCGAGACGATGCGGCTTGCGCGGAGGCCGAGGATTCACTGCGCGACGACACGATTGGCGTGGTGGACATTGTCACTTTCCATGGAATAGCGGAGCCATTTGACCTGCGATCCGCGCCGCACGCCTCTGCAAAGCCAATACCAGCCATCTCCATACAGAGGCATTCCTACTCGCCGGGTATGTCGGGGGCTCCACGTGCCTGCAGGCCGGTCGCGCGAGCTGCTCCCTCGCCAAGGAAAGGTCATCCATGGACTTGCCCAGGTGGCTGAGCATGTTCAGAGCGAAGAGCGGGAGGGGCCGCAGGAGAACGTCGGTCGGCGGGCCGCTCGCACCTCCATCAGAGAATGGACTTGAGACTGGAAGCGCTGCCCTACAGCATCGCCGCGCCGTAGGGCTTCCCTGCGCATGCTCCAGAGCGGAGGGGTAGGAATTGCCGTCTGACCTGAGACATATGATGGGAACAGGCATGACGCGTCATGATGCGTCGCTGACGTGTCAATGGCGGGTGGGCATGTTCCGCTGCAGTGGACACCAACGAAGAGGCGGATACGGTGTCCGACATGGTGGAAGTGAAGAAGGAGCGCCGTCCCCGGCGCAGCTACACGGAAGAGTTCAAGGCCGGGGCTGTCCGGCTGGTACTGGAGGAAGGGAAGACGGTCTCCCAGGTGGCCAGGGACCTCGACCTGACGCTGTCGGCGTTGAGGACCTGGGTCGAGCAGGCTCGGGCGGATAGCGGTAAGGGGAAGCCCGGGGCGCTGACGAGCGCGGAGCGGCAAGAGCTCACGAAGCTGCGCAAGCAGGTGCGCGAGCTGGAGATGGAGCGGACGCTGCTAAAAAAATGGGTGGCCTACACCGCGAAGGAGAACGGGTGAAGTTCGAGTTCATCCGTGCGCAGCAGGCCCACTTCTCCATCAGCTTGCTGTGCCGACTGCTGGGGGTGTCTCGCTCCGGCTTCTACGCGTGGAGAAGCAGGCCACCGAGCTCTCGGAAAAGAGTGGATGAGCGATTGAAGGTGCTGGTCCGCGGAGCACATACGTTGGGGCGTCGGGCCTATGGCAGCCCTCGGATTCATCGGGCCTTGCGCAACCAGGGCGTCCACGTCAGTCGCAAGCGCGTCATCCGCCTCATGCAGGAGGAGCGCCTGGTGGGCCGAGCCCGTCGGCGCTACCGCTGCACGGCAGAGGGCGCGCCCGGGCAGCCGGTCGCCGCAAACCTGCTTGAGCGGCCCTTCACCGCGCAGCGGCCCAATCAGCGCTGGGTGGGCGACACCACGGAGCTCACCACGCCCGACGGCAAGCTCTCCCTGGCGGCCATCATCGACCTGTACTCGCGCTTCGTCGTGGGCTGGGCTCTCAGCGCGATGAACACGCGCCACCTGGTGCTCCAGGCCCTGGACATGGCGCTGCGCAGGCGGTGTCCACCCGAGGGGCTCCTTCACCACTCCGATCAGGGCAGCACCTACGCCAGTGAGGACTCCCAGCGTGTCCTGGCGCGGCACGGCATCCGCCGCAGCATGAGCCGCCGAGGGAATTGCTACGACAACGCCGCGATGGAGAGCAGGTTCAGTACTCTCAAGAACGAGTTGGGGGAGTTCTTCGAGAGCGCCAGCAGCGCGAGGGTCAAGCTCTTTGATTCCATCGAGGTCTTCTACAACCAGCAGCGCATGCACTCGGCAATCGGCTACGCTGCGCCGGCCGAGTTCGAAAGGGCAGCGGCTTAGTCAACCTGTCCACGAAAGCGGATCACGCCCACCGGCGCAGGAAGGGAGCGCCCAGGCTCCGCACGTCCTCCTCGCGCCGCAGTCCTCCTCCGGCTCCGTCAGGTCATCGTGAGCCGCATCAGAGCTCGCGACACCCGACTCAGGGGTGCGCACCAACGATGAGGTCGATGCCCCTGGCAGCCTCGGCGCGCAGCACCTTGGCGTGCACGGTCTGGCCCACACGCTCCGGAGGCAACTGCGCGACCAGGTCAGCCACCTCTCGCAATGGCTGCCCCTCGAGCGTGAGCAGCGTATCACCCGTTTGAAGCCCCGCCTTCTCGGCCGGGCCATCCGGATCCACGCTCGCGACCTTGAGGCCGCGCTGGGTGCCATGGGCCTTCGCAAGCCTCTCCGGCAGCCGGACGGGGAGGGCCCCCATCCCGAGGTAGCCGCTCGGCTCTTGTGCGGGCGCCTTCGTGGATGTGGCCTCGGTGCTGGGCGGCGACTTCTTCACCCCTGGCTTCGCTGCCCCTCGAGCGACCTCGCGCGTTGTGTCCTTCATCGCCTTGCGCGCGCCGCTCGCAACCTCACCGCCCTCGCGCGCTGCGCCCCGGGTCGCCTCTGCGAACGCGCGTGTTGCACCCTGCGCCCTCTTGGTGACCTCGTCGAAGGCGCGTGTTGCGTCCTGGGCGCCCTCGGCGACGTCTCGCGCCACTTTCTTCGCCCTCACCGCGGGCTCTCGCGGCTCTCTCTCCTTCACGTCGCGCTTGCGTGGCGCCCCCTGCTTCGGCCCTCCAGCCTTCTGCAGGCGCAGGCGCGTCGCGGCCGGTGGCCGACCCACTCCACCACCATGGGTCGACATGGATATGCCTTCGCGCAATCGCTCCTTGAAGCCCTCGGCCACTCCTCCCTGCTTCGGCGCTCCACCCGCTCCACCCCTCAGCAACCGCTGACGTGCGGCGGCTGGGGGCCGCCCCACTCCACCATGGGTCGCCAGGAACATGCTCTCGCGCAATCGTTCCCGGAAGGTCTCGGCCCCGCCCTTCTTGCCCCCCTTCTCCGCCATCTTACGAAGCAGCCGCCCGGCGAGCAGTCCAATGCCCAGCAGCCCGAGGAAGGAGCTCCCCGGCCTCTCCTGCAGCTTTTTTTGCGCGTCGCGGAGCCACTCCTCCATCGACCCTTCCTGGAGATAGAGGGTGGTGTCCTGGAGAACGCGGCTTACCCCCTCGAGCACGGGCCGCGTCAGCACGGTCGGCAACCGCCTGGCCGCGACCGTGAGGAGCCTCGCTCCGGACTGCGCAACGTTGGCGATGAGCGCCTCGCGCTGCGAGTGGAACCGTTCCATTTCCTGCGCCTGTACATCCTGGGGGAGCGTCTCTTGCTGAACGCGCTTGCGCGTGTTCCCCCCGTTTCCAATTCCTTTGACCGAGGCCATGGGTGCTCACACCGCTGACGCACACACGTGCCGGACGCGCATGCGTTGTCCGTAGAAAACGTAGACACGACAGGCGGCGAAGTTCAGGGAGGTGAGGCGGCCCCACCCCTCCCGCCCCTGCCAGGTCGACCTGCCACAGCCCGGGCGATGGGCAGGGGGTCGCCATGCCTGCCGAACTCCCTCAGGCGATGCGCCGATGCCCCCCACTGACCAGGCATCACCAGCCGGCCCCTATCCGTGCCGCTCCTCGCTGGGCATGGGGCGGGCGGAACCCCGACCTTCGAGTCTTGCCGCTGTGCATGGAGGGAGGGATGCCCCAGCTTTGAATCACGGCAGGTGGAGCATGACAGAGAAGACCGGCATCAGCGGTGGAGGGTTCCTCGAAGGAATCACCACCCTCGTCACGAAACTGGCGGAGCTCGCGGAGAAGGGCGAACAGCTCCAACGCTCCGGAGAGTTCGGAGCCTCCGACAAGGGGCTCAGGGGCGTCTATGGCTTCAACGTGCGGATCGGAGGAGGCGCACCCGGTCAACCGAGCGACATTCCGCGCGTGGAGCCCTTCGGGAACATCCGCCAGGATCGCCAGACCGGCAAGGCGGTCGTCCACCCCATCCGCGAGCCCCTGGTGGATGTCTTCGAGGAGGGGCCGGGCGTGCTGGTGGTGGCGGAGCTGCCAGGTGTCGACCGCAAGGACATCACGCTGGAGCTCCGCGAAGACATCCTGACCCTGCATGCCGAGCACGGGTCGCTCAAGTACCACAAGGAGGTCCTGCTCCCCAGGCGCTTCACCCGCCGGCAGATGCACACCAGCTGCCGCAACGGCGTCCTCGAGATCCGCCTCACAGCCCGGGAGGCGAGCCGCTCATGACCGTCGCGACACGGGAACGGACACAGACGCTGCGTGCCGCCGAGGCCCTCGGCAAGGACCTGGGCCGTGGCCTCGCCCGCCTGGACCCCGCCGACATGCAGCGGCTGGGGGCGCAGATCGGCGACATCGTCACGCTGTCCGGCAAGCGCCGCAGCGCGGCCAGGGTGATGCCCTCCTACCCGGACGCCCGGGGGCGCGGAATCCTCCAGATTGACGGTGTGACCCGGGCCAACACCGGTGTGCAGTTGGACGAGCCGGTGAAGCTGACCCTGGCCCCTGCCCGACACGCCGAGAAGGTCGTGCTGGCGCCCCTGGAGTTCACCCCCGCGCAGCGTGACCTGGCCTACATCGGCTCGCTGCTGGACGGACTGCCGGTGGTGAAGGGAGACCGGGTCCGGGCGCTGCTGTTCGGCAGCCGCACGGCCGACTTCCGCGTCGTCAAGACCGCTCCTGTGGGGGCGGTGTTGATTCACCCCAACACCATGCTGGAGGTCGCCGAGGCGCCGGAGAAGGAGAAGGAGAAGGTGACGCACGAGCGGGCGCGCGCCGTCAGCTACGAGGACGTGGGTGGGCTGAAGCGGGAGCTGGGCCGCATCCGCGAGATCGTGGAGCTGCCGCTACGGTATCCGGAGGTGTTCGAGCGGCTCGGGATCGACGCCCCCAGGGGGGTCCTGCTGTATGGCCCGCCGGGCTGCGGCAAGACGCTGATCGCCCGGGCGGTGGCCAACGAGACGGCGGCCGCATTCTTCACCATCACCGGCCCGGAGATCATTCACAAGTTCTACGGAGAGAGTGAGGCCCACCTCCGGCAAATCTTCGACGAGGCCCAGCGCAGGGCCCCGGCCATCATCTTCGTGGACGAGATAGACGCCATCGCTCCCCGGCGCGAGAACGTGCAGGGCGAGGTGGAGAAGCGCGTGGTGGCGCAGCTGCTGTCGCTGATGGACGGCCTGGCCCAACGCCGGCACGTCATCGTGCTGGCTGCCACCAACATCCCCAACGTACTGGACCCGGCGCTGCGTCGCCCGGGGCGGTTCGACCGCGAGATCGCCATCTCCATCCCTGACCGCACGGCGCGCAAGGAGATCCTCGCCATCCACAGCCGGGGCATGCCGCTGGCAGAGGACGTGGACCTGGACCATCTGGCGGCCGTGACTCATGGCTTCGTAGGCGCAGACCTCCAGGCCCTGTGCCGCGAGGCGGCGATGATCTGCCTGCGCCGGCTGATTCCCCACATCGACTTCGCTTCGGCCGAGATTCCCTACGACAAGCTGATGCAGGTCCAGGTGACGATGGCCGACTTCCAGGCGGCGCTGCACGAGGTGGGGCCATCGGCGATCCGCGAGGTGTTCGTGGAGACCCCGGACGTGGGCTGGAAGGACGTGGGCGGACTGGGGCAGCTCAAGCAGCGGCTCATCGAGGCGGTGGAGTGGCCGCTCCGGTACGCCGAGGAGTTCGCGCGGGCCAAGGTCCGCCCCCCCAAGGGCGTGCTGCTGAGCGGCCCTCCCGGCTGCGGCAAGACGCTGATGGCCAAGGCCGCCGCCCACGAGAGCCAGGTCAACTTCATCTCGGTCAAGGGCCCGGCGCTGCTCAGCAAGTTCGTGGGGGAGTCCGAGAGGGGGGTGCGCGAGACCTTCCAGAAGGCCCGTCAGGCGGCCCCCTGCATCGTCTTCTTCGACGAGATCGACTCGCTCGTGCCGACGCGCTCCGCCGGGGGGATGGACGAGCGCGTCACAGAGAGGGTCGTCAGCCAGTTCCTGTCCGAGATGGATGGCATCGAGGAGCTTACCGGCGTGCTGGTGCTCGCGGCCACCAACCGTGCGGACCTGCTCGACCCTGCGCTGCTGCGCCCGGGACGCTTCGACCTGCTCGTCGACGTGCCGCTGCCGGACCGCGAGGCGCGGCGCGAAATCTTCCAGGTCCACCTGCGCGACAAGCCGGTGGAGAAGGACCTCGACCTGGACGTGCTCGCTGCACGCAGCGAGTCCTTCTCCGGCGCCGACATCCAGGCCGTGTGCAACCAGGCCGCATGGGATGCCGTGCGTCACGTCATCAGCGGCAAGGGAAAGCGCCTTGTCATCACATCCGAGAGCCTGCTCAAGGCAATCCGTGGGCACAAGGAGGCACGCCGGTCATGAGAGCTCACGGCCATCCCGATGTGCGGAGGCGCCGCAAGGGCCAGCAGGCCCTGTACGTCTATGGATTCACGCGGGCAGGGGCGGTGGAGCGCTTCTCCGTTCCCGGTGTCAGCGGCGCCGCCGACGTGCGGACGCTGAAGCTGGGGAACCTTGCCGCCATCTACAGTCCTCTCTCGATGGAGGAGTTCCTGGGGCCGGAGGGCGCGGACCACACCCAGGACCTGGAGTGGGTGGCCCCCCGGGCGGTCAGGCACGAGCGCGTGCTCGATGAGGTGATGCAATCCTCGCCGGTGCTTCCGGTGAGCTTCGGGGCGATCTTCTCCTCACCGCGAGCGCTGTCCAAGGTGGTCGATACCCATCGGCAGCAGATCTCCAGATTCCTCGACGACATCGCCGACAAGGAGGAATGGGCAGTCAAGGTTTACGCCAACGCCCAGCGCCTGCGCGCGCATCTGGAGCGAGCGCCCGAGTTCCGCCAGCGCCTGCAGCACCTCCCCGAGACTCCCGGCGCGCGCTACTTCCACGAGAAGAAGCTGCAGCGCGAGCTCGACGAGCGCAGCCGCAACGAGGGACAGAGCCTGGCGGCCCACATCCGCGAGGAGCTCGCCCCGGGGGCGATCTCGTTGAAACCCCTGCGCCTGGCAGATCGCGGGATCTCGGGCCGGCAGGACGACATGGTGCTGAACTCCGCGTTCCTGGTGCGCTCCGGGCAGGTGCAGCGGTTCACCCAGCGCGTGCAGAAGCTCGCGGCCCGGTACCAGCCGCAGGGATTGACGGTGGAGGCGACCGGCCCCTGGCCTCCGTACAGCTTCTGCCCCAGCCTGGAGGAGCGGCCGTGAAGTCCATCGTGTACGGCATCCTGGACGCACGGCAGGCAGCAAAGGAGGCGCTGCCGCCGGGGCTGAACCAGGCGCCGCTGATGGCGGTGAAGCACGGCAACCTGGCAGCGGCCATCTCGCCGGTGTCGGAGGAGCTGGCCTCCTCGGCCGGCATCGAGCAGGCGCTGGAGTACGCCCGGGTGGTCGAGCAGCTGCACCGCCGACTGGCGGTGTTGCCCATGCGCTACGGCTGCTTCGTCCATCGCCCCGAACAGGTGGTGGAGTTCCTGCAGCGCTACGAGCGGCAGTTCTCGGACGCGCTGGCCCAGGTGAAGGGCTGTGACGAGATGGGTCTGCGCATCCTGTTCCAGGAGTCGGACGTGGCCGACCCCCCGGAGCAGACAGGGGCGCCCACCGAGGCGGACGCCCAGCCCCGCGGACGGGCGTACCTGGACAACCGGCGTCGCTTCTACGCGCAGCAGACACGTGTGGACCGCGCTGCCCGGCGCATGGCGGAGCGGGCGCAGGCGGCCTTCTCCGGGCTGTTCGTCCGCTGCACCTGGGACCATGCCGCTCGCCCAGACGGGCAGCTGCTCTCCTTGGCCTTCCTGGTGGAGCGCCCCAAGCTCGCCGAGTTCCGGAGGGCCTTCCTTCGCTTCCAGAAAGACTGCCCCGGCAAGGTGATTTGCAGCGGCCCGTGGCCCCCCTACGGCTTCGTGGGAGACCTGGCCAAGCCTGCCGTCGCAGCCCTCGCCGATCTGGAGCACTTCCAAGAGAAAGGATGAATACGTTATGGCAAACGTCTCAACTTCTACCGGGACGTCCACACTGGGCGACGTCATCGACCGGATCCTGGACAAGGGAATCGTGGTCGATGCCTGGGTGAAGGTCTCGCTGGTCGGCATCGAGGTGCTCTCTATCGAGGCACGCGTCGTGATCGCTTCGGTCGAGACCTACCTCAAGTATGCCGACGCCATTGGCCTCACCTCCGCAGCGGCTGCGCCTGCCGCGGTCTGAATCTCCACCTGAGCGGGAAAGGACAACGTCATGCCACGCGCCAAGACTCGACACGAGAAGTCCACCCCAGAGGGACGCTACCTGTACGCGGTGGTTCCGATAGAGGTGGTCGACTCGCTGAACCTCGACACTCCCGGCATCCAGGGTGCAGACGTGCACCCGGTGACATCCGGAGAGCTGGCGGCCATCGTCAGCGATATCGAGCAGCAGACGCTTCGGCCGGAGCGCAAACACCTTAGCACCCACAGCGCAGTGCTGGGCCACGTGATGGACCAGGCGCCGATGCTGCCGGTCGCGTTCGGCATCATTGCCGGCAGCGAGCGGGAGGTCCGGAATCTGCTGGCCGAGCACGCGAACGACTTCCTCACGCAGCTCCGTGCGGTGAGAGGGAATGTGGAGCTGGGCCTTCGGATCCGGCTGAGCGACCCCAATGCGTTCGAGTACTACGTCAACGCCTTCCCCGAGCTCAAGGCGATGCGGGACGACCTCTACCGCGAGAGGGAACCGTCGCGCGAAGAGAAGATCGAGCTGGGGAGGCACTTCGTCGACCAGCTCAACGGCTTCCGTGAGGCGACCGCCGACAAGGTGCTCGATGGAATCAAGTCCGTGGCCAGGCAGACCGTGGTCAACGAGCCGCGCAATGAGTCGGAGGTGGTGAACCTGGCCGCGCTGGTGCCCCAAAAGAAGGTCAACGCCTTCAACGCGACCGTGGAGAAACTGGGCGCGACGCTGCCCGAGAACTTCCAGGTGGACGTGACCGGCCCCTGGCCGCCGTACAACTTCACCCATCTGCGAATCCACTTCGAGCAGGTGGAGGAGCCAGCGCAGGGGGCGCCATGATCATCCTGGACGACATCCTGATGGCCCCTGTCCGGAGCATCGCGTGGATCTTCCGCTCGGTGCACAAGGCCGTGCAGGACGAACAGGCCAAGGAGCAGACCGACCTCCGCACCCGCCTGAGCGACCTGTACCAGGAGCTCGAGCGCGGCGAGATCACGGAGGAGCAGTTCAACGAGCAGGAGTCGCAGCTGCTCGACCGCCTGGACGCGGTGAAGGGAGCGCAGGAGGGGGCAGGGCCTGCGACTCCTGAAACAGGCCCTGGAGGTGAGAACAGATGAACGGGCCGGCGAATACACCCGAGGCACAGCAGGAGCGCGCCTCGGTGTTGGAGTTGCTGGACCGGGTGCTCAACAAGGGCGTGGTCATCAGCGGTGACCTGGTGATTTCGGTGGCCGACGTGGACCTCATCTACCTGGGCCTGCGGCTGCTGTTGACCTCGGTGGAGACGGCGCTGGAGGTAGGCACCCTTCCCGAACATCCGCAGCGCTTGCAGTGAGGCAGGTGGAGGACCCGCCCACGCGCGGGATGGGAGACGAGGTGAACGATGGCGGTCGAGGGCACACCACAGGCGGTGGAGGAGTTCTCTCGGGCGTTGGAGTCGACGAAGCCGCCCAAGCTGGAGCTGGACGAGGAGAACGTCCAGGCCGGGCTGGTGCGGCTGGTGCTCGCTGTCGTCGAGCTCATCCGCCAACTGCTGGAGAGGCAGGCGCTGCGCCGGATCGACGCCGGCACACTGAGTGAAGAGCAGATTGAAAGGCTGGGCGTCACCTTCCTGCGCCTGCAGGAGCAGATGGATGCCTTGAAGAATCAATTCCACCTGACGGACGAGGACCTGAATCTGGACCTCGGGCCGCTGGGCACGACGCTGTGAGACTGGCCAAGCAGCGGACAGAGAGCGAGGAGCCATGGCCCAAACCGACGATCACGTGACGACGCCCCCACAGCGCAACTACCCGCCCGCTTCGACCCGCAGCAGCTCCGTGGCCGACATCCTCGAGCGGGTGCTGGACAAGGGCATCGTCATCACCGGGGACATCAAGATAAATCTGACGAACGTCGAGCTGCTGACCATCCAGATTCGACTGGTCATCTCCTCGGTGGAGCGGGCGCAGGAGATGGGCCTGGACTGGTGGACGACCAACCCCAACTTCAGCTCCCGTGCGCGACAGCAGCTCCCGGAGGCCCAGGCGCCCGCGGCGGTTCCGGTCCCACGTGCTACACCCAAGCCCTCCACCGCGACCAGGCGCGCGCCCAAGGCCAGGAAGGTGTAGGGAGGGGCCGCATGCGCAGGACTTGCGAACGCTCACGGACAGGCGACCGGGCGGCGCTGAAGGCCATCGTCTTCGTGCTCAAGAGCGGAGCCCTTGGGGGATGCTCCCGCGCAATGCGCCGCGGGGCTCCTTCCTCTCCCGTGGGCCTCAACGCAGCCAGTTGCGCGGCCGCTGCGTCTGCCGCCACCTCTCGTAGCGTCGACAGGGCTTCCTCAAGGTGCCCAGGAGCATCCAGGCCGTCGGACAAGCCCCGCGCTTTTCCCGCGGCATGCTTGTCAGCGCCGCGCTCCAGCTCCGAGGCTGGCAAGAGCAAGGCCGATAGGAAGCCCAGGGCCAGGGCGCCAAGTCCAGTCCTCACGGGATGCTGACGCATCACCAAATCCCAACAGCACTCCAAACGTCGCAGTCGGAATGACAAAGAAGTCCATCTTCTCACGAAAGACTGCGAGTCGCTGACGAAGAGCCAGGTTCTCCAGCACCCGATCCTTCACGACGAATCGTGAATCCCGCACGGCCCTGTACGCAGCGAGTGCCGCAGCACACGCCTTTTGATCTAGGACGGGCGGGCCCTCGCGAGCAGGGTCGCCAGACGCCCCAACCGCGTCAGCCCCTGCTCCAGTTTCGTGGACCAGACGTTGCCGCAGTTGAGCCGGATGTAGTGGCGGTAGAGGTCCCGCGTGGAGAACAGCGTCCCCGGAGAGAGGGAGATGCCCTCCGCGAGTGCCCGGCGGTACAGCTCCACCGAGTCCACCCGCTTCGGCAGCTCCACCCAGAGCACGAACCCGCCCTTCGGCTGCGATGTCCGCGTGCCCTCGGGGAAGTGGGCCAGGAGGTGCCGGGAGAAGCGCTCCACCTGCACCGAGCAGTGCAGCCGCAGCTCCCGCAGGTTCCGCTCGTACTCCTTCGAGGCCAGGTAGGTCGCCATCACCCGCTGCGACACGGGGCTGCCTCCCATGGAGGAGGCGAGCTGGAGCGCCTGCACCGCCTCCAGATGTCGCCCTGGCGCGAGCCACCCCACCTTGAGCCCCGGGGAGACCGTCTTGGAGAACGACGCGCAGGTCAGCACGCCGCCCCGGGTGTCGAAGGCCTTCAGCGCCCTGGGGCGCAGTTGCTGGAACGACAGCTCCGCGTAGATGTCGTCCTCGATGAGCGGCACGTCGTGTCGCGCGAAGAGCGCGACGAGCGCGGCCTTCTTCTCGTCGCTCATCAACGTCCCCATGGGGTTGCTGAAGTTGGGCGTGAAGAGCCCCGCGGCGATGCCCCGGCGCGCGAGGACCTCCTCGACCTGCTCCAGCCGGATGCCCTCGACCGGGTGCGAGGGGAGCTCCACCACCTTCAGCCGCAGGTGCTGGAGCGCCTGGAGGATGCCGAAGTACTGCGGTGACTCGATGAGCACCGTGTCGCCCGGCGCACACGTCGCGCGCAACGCCAACCCGAGCGACTCCATGGCGCCATTCGTGGCGACGATTTCGGCGGGCGCCACGAAGGTGCCGAACCGCTCCAGTCGACGGGAGACCTGCCGGCGGAACTCGAAGTCCCCTGGCGGCAGTGAATAGCCGCCCACGAGTCGGGGCTGCTCGCGGACCACCCGGCGCGTCATCCGGTTGATGGCCTCGTTGGGGTACAGCTCGGAGGAGAGGCAGGCGGCCCCCAGCGGGAGGATGTCCCGGTCCTTCGCCGACTCGAAGAGGGTGGAGACCAACTCCGGCACCTGCACTGCCTGCGGGACGCTCGGACGCATGGGGGGGGCGGTGACGACGTCCGGGGCCGAACGAGGCCCCAGCACGTAGAAGCCGGACTGGGGCTTGGACACGATGAGCCCCCGGTCCTCCAGGAGCGCGAGCGCGCGGACCGCCGTGTTCAGCCCCACCCCCTTCACGCGGCTGAGTTCGCGAACGGAGCTCAGTCGCTCGCCGGGCTTCACCAGGTTGCTGGAGATCTGCCGCTCGAGCTCGGCGGCCAGTCGCTCGTACTTCGTCCGGGCCATGGGCATCCCCAACTGTATCCCATGGGATTCCGTTTTCTGCATCTGTATCCATCTGGCGGACAGCTCTACCTTGCGGCCATGACACTCGACCTCGACCTCTTCCGCTTCCGCCAGTTGCTGGAGCGCTCCTGTGAGCAGGTGCTCTCGCTCTATGCCGGCCTGGAACAGAAGCGGGTCACCCACTCCAGCTCGCCCCGACTCGTCGCGGACCAGTTCTCTGGGCCCTTGCCCACGGAAGGCCGCGCCCCCGAGGAGGTGCTGGCCCGGGACATCCCTTTCATCTTCGAGCACTCCACCCTGAACATCAGCCCGCGCTTCTTCGCCTACGTGATGTCCGGTGGGAGTCAGGTGGGCATCCTGGCGGAGCTGCTCTGCGCCGCGCTGAACGTGAACCACGCGAAGTGGCACCTCGCCTCCGCGGCGGCCGAAATCGAGCGCACCACCCTGCGCTGGCTGTCGGAGTTCATCGGCTACCGGGAGGACGCGGGGGGCGCCCTGGTGAGCGGCGGCAGCGAGGCGAACCTGTACTGCCTGCGTGTCGCCCGGGACGCCCAGGCCCCCGAGACTCGCGAGGAGGGCTGCCAGCAGGCCGGACGTCCGCTGACCCTCTATGCCTCCGCGGAGACCCACTCGTGCGTCATGAAGTCCGTGCAGATGCTCGGCCTCGGGAGCCGCTCTCTGCGGAAGATTCCGGTCGACGCCCACTATCGTGTCGACGTGGCGGCGCTGGAGGCACTCATCCTCCAGGACCAGCGCGAGGGTCTGCGCCCCTTCTGCGTGGTGGGCAACGCCGGCACCGTCAACACCGGGAGCGTGGACGACCTCGACGCGCTCGCGGACGTGGCCTCGCGCCATGGCCTCTGGTTCCACGTCGACGGAGCCTACGGCGCGGCGGCGGCGTCAGTGGACCTCACACGGGAACTGTTCCGAGGCATGCGGCGCGCGGACTCCATCGCGCTCGACCCACATAAGTGGCTCCAGGTCCCTTTCGAAGCAGGCTGTGCCCTCGTCCGGGACTGGACGAGCCTGCGGAACACGTTCGGCTACGCCGCGCCCTACCTGCGCGCGAAGAGCGACAGCGAGGAGCGCTGGGATTGGATGGGCCACACGTTCCAACTGTCGCGCAGCTTCCGAGCCCTCAAGGTCTGGATGCAGTTCCAGGTCTACGGCAGCCACAAGCTGGCGGCGGTCATCGAGGACAACGTGCGGCTCATGCGCCAACTCGCGGCGGACATCGAACAGTCCCCGGACTTCGAGCTGATGGCTCCCGCCCCACTCTCCATCGTGTGCTTCCGCTACGCCCCGGAGAAGCTGCGCGCCCTGGGCGAGGACGCGGTGGACGGGCTGAACGACCGGCTCCTGGAGGAATGCGAGCGACGAGGGACGTACTTCCTGACCGGGACGAAGCTGAAGGGACACACCGCGCTCAGGGCCTGCCTCGTCAACCACCGAGCCACGGCCTCGGAGACACAGGGGTTGCTCGCCCACCTGCGCGCGCTGGGAGAGGAGCTCTCCGGCTGAGGGCCCGCCCGGCCCAGGGCGTGTCCGCGATATAGGTTGAGGGCGCCCGGCGTTCATGAGGCTGGGAGAACTGACCGACGCGCAATGGGAAAGACTGGCCGGCCTGCTGCCACTACAGCGGCCGGCCGTAACCGTCCGGCCAATGACGTGCGGTGAGGGATTGCCGGGGTAGCGGCGCGCGTCGGACGCTTCGGGGCATGGCGAAGCAGGTGGAGAAGCCGGCGTGGGCGCGCGTCGCTGAAGCGTTCGAGGCGAGTGGGCAGACGCAGCGGGAGTTCGCGTTGGCGAATGGCGTGCGGCTGAGCACGTTGCAGTCGTGGGTACACCGGCATCGGCGGAGCGCGGCGTCGCGAGCGGAAGCCGTGAGACTCTTGCCGGTGCAAGTGGCGAGGAGTCCCGCGGCGACGGAAATGGTGCTGGAGGTGGTGGCCGCGAGCGGAGCGCGGGTGCGATTCGCGGTAGGCACCGACGTCGGTTACGTGGCCCATCTCGTCGCGGCGCTGGGACGGTAAGCCGTGTTCGCCCTGCTTGCCTCGGTGCGCGTGGTGCTGGCAGTGGAGCCGGTGGACATGCGCAAGTCGATTGACGGCCTCATGACTCTGGTGCGCACGGCGTGGGGCGAGGACGTCTACTCGGGCCACCTCTTCGCCTTCGTCTCGCGAAAGGGCGACAGAGTGAAGGTGCTGACGTGGAGCCGGGGCAGCTTCGTGCTTCTCTACAAGCGGCTGGAGACGGGCCGCTTCCGGCTGCCGCGGGTGGACGCGGACACGAAAGCGGTGCAGTTGGAGGCTACCCAGTTGGCGATGCTGCTGGACGGCCTCGACGTGGCGGACGTGCGACGCCCGCCGGCCTGGACTCCGCCCGGGCGCGCGGCCTCCTGAAGGCCCGGCGGGGGCGCGAAGGCTGACAGCGCGGAATGGGCACCCGGTGCCCCGCGAGCTTCCCCAGGACCATTTCTGCCCGTGGCGGGAGGAAGCCGAGGAGCTGCGCGAGCGGATGACGTCGCTGGAGTCGAAGATGGCCGCGCTGGAGCGGCGCGTCTTCGGCCGCAAGGCGGAGAAGCTGCCCCTGTCGCCGAGGAGCTCAGAGGCGAGTCACCCAGCCCCGAGGCCGAAGCGTCACGGACGCAGGCGGCCCTCGCGAAGCGTCGCGAGCGGGCCGCGCTCAAGGCCCAGCAGGCGCCCACGCGCGAGGTACGGCACCTGGTGTCACCTGAAGCGCGCCACTGCCCCGCGTGTGGGAGTGAGGATTTGAAGGCGCCCGCGCCCGCCAGGGTGGTGGACCGGGGCGAGTACGGCCCAGGTTTCCTCGCGCACGTGGTGACGTCCAAGTGCGCGGATGCCATGCCCTTGCACCGGCTGGCGCGAGCGCGTGGAGCGAGGCGGCGTGCCCATGATTCGCAGCACGCTGACGGACCTCTTCCACAAGGCCGCCTCGGTGTTGCTGCCTCTTTCGCAGCACCTCTTGCAATGCATTGCGTCCGCGGACGTGGTGTGGGCCGACGAGACGCCGCTGCGCATGCTGGACGTGAAGAAGACGAAGCGGGGCTACCTCTGGACTTTCCTCACCCAGAATGAGGCGGGGCAGTGGCTCATATCGGTGAACTGCTACCCCACGAGTGGATGCGGCGACGCACCGCCGACCCGCCCGCTTCGCCCCTCCAGCCCAGTCCCTGAACAGCTCGCTCCTCGCGGCGCCCGCCGTGCACGGTCGTGGTCCGTCTTCAATCCTTCCGGCACGTCACTGGCCGGACGGCTACGTCCTGCTCGAAGTCCGTCCAGTCCAGCGCGATGACGGCCTCGGTCCGCTCCGACAGTACGAAGGACACCCAGGCCGCGAAGAGCCTCCACACGTCGAAGCCCCCATTGGACAACAGCCGGTCGACCTGCTTCACCGCGTGCTTGGACGTGACGTCCTCTCCACGCGCCCACGCCATGGCCTTGCCGATGGCCGCTACCGACAGGCTCGTCGCCTGCACCGCCCCCAGCGGCGCGTGCGACAGGGACAGGATTCGTTTGACGTGCAGGTCCTCCTCGAACACTTCCGTCAGGAACGCCCGCACCTGCACTTCGTCAATGGCCACCTTGCGCGTCAGGGTGACCGCCTCTTTGCGCTGACACCAGCGCCTTCGCACACAGCCGCCGACCAAGCGTGTGCTGATCAACTCGCTAGACGAGGGGATTCTTCAGGTGCACATCACATATCAATGAATTCAGCCATTCAAGATGCGGTTGCCCTGGGCGCCACCCCACCCTCATCCCCCTGGCCTTCGGGCTTGTCTTTTTCAAACCTATCCATGCGAGAGGTGTTTCCAAACACCCAATCATTGCGACCCACTTCACCTTCAGGAGTTCTAACAAACGCCTCAACTCGAATTGCATCAGGGCGATTCGTCGACGCAGAAATGAACTGTGGCAAGATCCTCACCCGAATCGAATCCCCCCCGCCGAGACGCTTGGCCGAGTCCATCTCAAGCTCATGCCAGTTGAGAATGTAATCACGATCCTTGGGCGGAATCACGTCTCCATTCGCGTCCTTGCGAAGGCGGGGGTCCCACGGCAGTTTGGTCACCGAGCCATTCTGATACCGGGTCTGCGGAACGTAAGTGATGAATTCCGCCGGCCCTCCAAATTGCGCGCCGATGAGATGCCCACCCTCATCGTGTGGGTACTTCGATGGCTGCCCCCCCGCGCCACCATCCATGAGCGGAACCCGCGTCCCGGACTCAGTGTAGAAATACAGCTTGTTCGCTTTACTCTGGTCGCGGCTCCGGACCTGTTTTTCCACGAGGTAGAGGTCGCCTTCCACGGAGGCAACTCGTCCCCTGCTGTCCGTCACGTAAAGGTACCTTCCATCCACCCAGTACGCGGTATTGGGCTCAGGGGAACGCAGATTGTCATTGGGCTTGCCCGTGGTGACTTTGCTCGCCTCGATCCTCAAGGCTCCCGGCTGAATGTGAGGCGGAATCGCCCTGGCAACCCAGGGAGGTACTCCCTCCGGCAGGCTGCCTATTCTCTCGCGATTCACAACAAACTCGCCCATCCCACCAGAATCTATCACACGCAGTGTTTCACCATCCCAGTGCGCTCCCGGACCGGGGGCCGGAGGCATCCCCGCCACATGGACCTTCACATCTTTCGGCTTGATGAGGGGAGGGAGGACTTCGGACACCCAGGCATCAACGCCCCGAGGCAGCCGCTCATCCGGATCAACCACGGGCGCAACTTCGTCCTCTCGTGCCACATAGCCCCTCCCCTCCACCAGGGAGTCCACTTGCGCCGCATGCGTCCGAAATTGGCTCTCCACGCTGGAGATCTGGCGCTCCAGCTCTGCCCGCTGTGCGGCCGTGGCCGTCGTCAGCATGTTCGTCGCCCCCTTGATGCTCTGCTCGAGCTGCGCCCGCATGGCCTCCAGGTCCTTGAGGATGCTGGAGAGCTTCTTGACCTCCAACCGTGACTCGAAGCCCTGGCTCCCATAACCCGGCATCCCCGTGATGGCCTGCTTCACCTTATCGATGAGCTGGCGCACCTTCCCCATCGCCCCCTCATAGCGTTGGAGGATGCGCGCCGTCTCCAGGTGCGCCTGGATGTCCTCACGCGTCGCGCCCGGACCCGCCTCGATTCGGACCTTCCCATCGTCATAGCGCACTCGCGTGGTGCGGCCCGGGAGCTGGGGATTGCGCACCACCGGCACGGGCGGGCGCCCCGTGTTGTCGGTCGCCCGCTCCGGCGTCGCCGGCCGCGCCTCCGTCGTGGCGGGCCGCTCAGCGCGAGGCTGCTGCGACCCCGGCGCGAGGATGAGCTGCCCCGTCGCGGGATTCACCCGGTACGCGTTCGGAGGCAGCCGGTTCGCTGGCGGGCGCGCGACCTGCTCCGGAGTCGGAGCGTTCGCCATCGTCCCCGGCTGCTGTCCCTTGCCAGTCGTCGCGTTGCCCCCGGGCTTCGAGGACGCGTCCGTCCCTCCCGCGCTCCCCGAGGGCTTGCTCCCCCCAGTGGGCGAGTTCCCATCGCTCCCCTTGGAGCCACTGCTCCCCGACGTCCCACCGCCGCCGCGATTCTTCTTCGTCTTGCCTCCACCCTCGCCGTCGCCCCCCGCGCTGACCTTGGGCCCCGCCTCTCCACCGCTGCCCTCGGCCGTCATGTCGCGGTGCCGGGCGTTGATTTCGAAGTCCACCACGCCGAGCTTCGCGCCCACGCCCACCTCACGGTCCTTGTACGAACCGGAGGTGGTCTTTGACTCGTATTGCACCCCGTCGAAGGCCGTCTCGAAATCACCGGCCATCATCTTCTTCGCGACCCCCTTCAGCTCCTCACCGCTCAGCCCGCTGAGCTCGGCCGTGAAGAACTGGCCCTCCTTCCCCGCGTCCACCGAGCCCTCGATGGAGATGGTCGTCTCCGCTGAATCCACCAGGGCCGCCGACACCGGGTTGTGGATGAACGACATCACGTCCGTGGCGTCCACCTTGCTCGCGTCGAGCGGAATCCGGGTCTCCAGGCTCACCGTCCCCGAGACTTCACCGCCGAGCTCGACGCCCACCTTGCCCTTGAAGCCTGCCGCGAGGATCGCCGCGCCGGAGCCCTCGACCTCCACCGTGCTCACCAGGTGCGTCGGCTTGCCCTTCTCGAACTCCACCCGGTAGCTCTGCGTCGCGCCAATGCTCGCGGACAGGTCCGCGTTGAACGGCCCCACCTTGCCTTCGAGCCCCGCCTCCGCCTCGACGCCCAGGCTCACCTCCATCGCGGTCAGGTGGTCGAGCATGAACTTCTGGTCCTTGCCCCCCGAGGCAATCGCCGCCGGCCCCTTGCCCAGGATGATCGCCGCCCTCGCCGCTTCCTCCGGCGTATCGAAGGTCATCTCCATACGGCCACCACCCGACACGGACGCAGACCCCACCACGCCCACGCCCACGTCGCCCGTCACCTCGGCGGACAGCTGGTACTTGCCATCCGAGGTCATCTCGACCTCGATCTCGCCCCCGATGCCCCCTTTGAGGCCGACCTTCGCGTCGAGGTTGCCGCTCAACGTCAGCGCATCGCCGGGGCTGTTGAGCTGCTTGATTTCATCCGCCAGCCGGTCCTCGACCGGCCCGGTCATCTGGTCGATGGCCGCATCCACCGGCTTGAGCAGCTCCTCCTTCGCGAAGCTCAGCGCGTCCCGGGCGAGGTCCCCCGCCGCGTTCGCCAGGTCCTTCAGCCCGTCAACGGCCCAGTCCTTGATGTCCTGGAGCAAGGGAAGCTGGCGCTCCTTGTCGAGCTTCTTCGGCTCCTTGCCCTGCACCGGCTTGCCATTGCCATCCACCTCGAAGCTGACGTGGTCGTACTTCCAGCGGTTCTTGCCGGCCTCCTGGAGGCTCTTCACCTCCAACGGCTCGTGCTTCAGCTGGACCTGACCATTCGCATCCACCGTGCCCGACGCCTGCGACACCGTCTGTGTGCGGCTCGCATGGCCCTTCTCGAACGTGGACCCATCCGGGTCATACGACGTGGCCGTGGTGCGACTGCTCATGTGGCCCGGCGTCCCAGACGACACCGCGGGCAGCGAGTCGGTGGAGGTCGCGTCCTTGGGGCCGCGCGTCACCTCCTGCTGGCGGCGCACCACCTGCACGCCATTGCCGTTGGCATCCTTGGGAGCGGGCTTGAGCTCCACCGAGTCCGTCTTCTGCGTGGACACGGCGGGTTCGCCCTTGGCGTTGTAGCGCGTCTCCTCCGTCAGCGTCAGGCTGGACTCGCCCGGCTTCAGGGACGTGGCGGGGTTGTTCGCCTTGTGGTGGTCCGCGCCCTTGGAGGCATCCCCCAGGGCCTTCCCCTGCGAGGCCTCGAAGTCGTTGACTGCGCCCGCGTTGTAGCCTTGCGTGCGCACCTCGGTCGTCTTCGTCTGCTTCGTCGGCAGGCCCCGCGCGTCGAACTGCGTCTCCGTCTTCACCGTCGTCGGGCCCTGGGGCGTGCCTGGCTTCTGGGCGAGCGCCGCCGGAGGCCTCTCCATCCGCATCTCCTCCGTGCGCGACTGCGGCACCGGAGGCGACCGGCTGGCGTCGTAGGTGGTGGTGGCGGACGTGGTGGTGGCGCCCGTCTCCGGGTGCTGCTCGGTGGACGTCTTCCGCGACTGGAGGCTCGTGGCGTGGCCCCGCGCGTCGGACGACTTCGTCCAGGTCGAGTCCACCGTGCCACCGGACTTCGTCTTCCCCTGCGACGTCACCGTGGAGGTGTAGCTGCCGTCTGGCTTCACCGTGACTGTATTTCCGTTCTTCGCGTCGGACAGCACCGTGTCGCCCGTGGTGGCGTCCTTCTTCACCTGGTACTTCGCGCCGCTGGACGGGTCCGTGTACGTCTGTCCATCCGCGAGCTTGAGCGCGGCCTCGATGTCCTTCGGGTCCACCGCGTCGAGCGCCGCCGGAAGCTTCTCACCGTCCACGGGCTGCGAGGTGGCGACCGGCTGGGTCGACGGCGGTGCGACGGTGCCGAGCAGCTTCTCCAGCTCCCCTCGGCGACTGGTGCCCTCGAAGGCGGAGACCAGCTCGTTCTTCTTCGGCTTGACGCTGTCGAGGTCCTTCTGCGTGAAGGGCGGCGTCTTCTTCTCCTGGGTGGCGGCCATGTTCGCCTTGCCCATGGCCTCCTCGGCCTTCTTCGCCGCCAGGGCCACCTTCTCCTCGGCGGCCTGGAGCCCCTTCTCCGCGTTGGCCAGCTTGTCCTTCGCCTGGGTGTTGGCGGCCACTGCGGCATCCGCAGCGGCCTTCGTCCGCTTCGCACCCTCGGGTGTCTGTCCTTGCGCCGCCGCGGCCCTCTGCGCATCCGCGGCGGCCTTCTGCGCGGCGGCCTGTTGCTGGCGCGCGGCCGCCACTCCCTTCTGCGCCGCCTCAAGCGCCTTGCGCGCGGCCTCCGCCGCCTTCCGCGCGGCTTCCGCAGCGAGGCGCGCGGCCTCAGCGGCCTGACGCACGGCTTCGGCTCGACGCGCGGCTTCGCCCGGATGGATTCCAGAAATGCCTACCCCACCGCCTGTGGGTGAAAGCCCCATTGAACATCCCCTTTTTGGAAGCGAATTCTCATGGATTATCGGAAGGGGGATCGAATCAGTCCCGGCCATTTCCTCCTGAACTCCAACTACTTTCCGCGTGATGCCTATCTGACCATGCCCACCCAAGTCGGTGGCCGGGCAAGCAGGTGGAGGGACGACCAACCTCCCGAATTGATTGCAATCCCTCCCATGACATCGGCCCGGGTCGCAGTCCCGCCCACGGCAGAATTTAAAGAGGATTTGCAACGGGACGGCCTGACTGGAACCATTCCCGCGCATTGGACTCACGAGGCCGCCTCCCCCAAGTGTCGCCATCCTCACAAAGCAAGAAGCCGGTGACAGGGCCTGCGAGCGCGAAGTTAGACGTCAGGCGAAGGCGCATCGGATTCGGTGAGCGTCAAGGTAGTTGTCGCATGAGAGGGTTCAGCCGATGTGCTTCATCTCCTGCACTGCCGGGACGAGGTTCGGCGCGGGGCCGAGACGCACGGGGCCTGTTGGCGTCCAGTCGCGGGGGTCACGGCTCCAGCGCTCGGGGTGACGGCCCCGGGCACGCAGGGGCGGATTCAAGCGGTCGTCGCAACACTCGATGCCGAGGAGTTGCGATGGGTGCAAAGAATCGTCGACGCTCAGCCAGAGCTGGCCGCCCTCCTATGTCGTCGCCCGGTCGTCCCTCCGTGGGACGGCGTGAGCACCGGCAACGTTTCTGGGGGGCGATCGCCCAGGGGCTGTCGAGCGAAGATGCCGGCAGAGCGGCTGGCGTGTCGCCGGTGGTGGGATGCAGGTGGTTTCGCGAGGGTGGCGGAATGCCCTCCTGCAAGCTGGCCCCGTTGACGGGGCGGTACCTCTCGTTCGCCGAGCGAGAAGAAGTCGCGATTCTCCACGCCCAGCACCTCGGAGTTCGTGCGATTGCGCGTCGGCTTCGACGTTCTGCCTCGACCCTCTCGCGGGAGTTGCGCCGCAATGCCGCGACCCGTGGTGGGGGCTTGGAGTATCGAGCAACAACGGCCCAGTGGCATGCGGACCGACGCGCTCAGCGCCCGAAGGTCGCGAAGCTGGCCGCGAACAACGTGCTGCGGCGCTATGTGCAGGAGCGCCTGGCGGGGACGCTCACCACGGATGATGGGACAAGCGTGCCTGGCCCAGAAGTGCGTTGGAAGGGGCGCCGCCAGGGCCCTCGAAAAGACCGACGTTGGGCGACCTCCTGGAGTCCCGAGCAGATTGCCAACAGGCTTCAGGTGGACTTCCCAGCAGATGCCTCGATGAGGCTCTCCCACGAGGCCATCTTCTGTGACCCACGCAGTCCATGGCACCGGGGCACGAACGAGAACACCAATGGCCTGCTTCGCCAGTACGTTCCAAAAGGGACGGACCTCTCCCGGTACTCCCGTGAAGAGCTCGCCACCGTCCGAGGTGCTGAACACTCATCTCCGTTCACTTCAACCAAGAGGCGTTGCGACGACCGCTTGAATCCGCCGTCTTCACAAGACCGAGCCGGCAGGGCCGAACCGTCGCTGCGCCGCGTAGGTAGTGCCAGTCAGCACGAGCAGTACGCCAGCGGGCAGACTACTGACGATGGTGTCACGGGAGGCTACGTGAGAGATGATCGCACCGCTGAGATCGAAGAATAGGCCTGCAAACGCCCATTCCTTCAAGCGCGGCCAACGCGAGCCGAACACCAAGGTGACTGCGGCGAGCAGCTTCCAAACTCCAAGGATCGTGGCCAGGTAGCTGGGGTAGCCCAGACGCGCCAGGATCTGCATCACGTTGGGCTGGTGAGTGACGTTGAAGGTGCCGGACATCAGGAACATCGCCGCCAGCAAGCCGGTAGGTATCCAGTACAGGAGTTTCGTTCTCATGGCCCCTGCCTACGCCTTCGCGCCGACCTGAGACAACTATGCAAAAATTGGAATGATTGGCTACGATTTGCTCCAAATGGACGACTTACCGGAAACAGCCGAGCTGATCGCCTTCGTGCGCGTGGTCGACACGCGCTCGCTCTCACGCGCCGCGAAAGAGCTGCGCCTGCCACGCTCGACCGTTGGACGGCGCTTGCAGCGGCTCGAAGAGCGCCTCGGCATACGCCTCCTCAAACGCACGACGCGAAGGCAGGCGCTCACCGACGCGGGCGCCGAGTTTTACCAGCACGCGCGCCACTCAGTCGAAGCACTCGAGCGTGCGCGCGCCACCGTGCAGCGCCCGAGTGGCAAGGTAGAGGGCCGGGTGCGCATCTCAGTTCCTACCGGAGCCCCCGACTCCCTGGGGGAGCTCTTCGGTCAATTCTCGTTGCGCCATCCTGATGTTGTATTGGAGGTGGACTCCAACAATGCGAACGTCGATTTGATTCACGGCGGATTTGACCTCGCGCTGCGCTCTGGTCCCGTTGCGTCGGCGCCGCTCAACCTGGTGTCACGCACGTTGGGTACGAGCACGCTGGTCTGCGTGGCGACGCCTGCGTATCTGGCAAGAGCAGGAACTCCCAAGCGCGCTACGGACCTGCGCAGGCACGCTTGCTTGAGTCCGTTCGTGCGCGGAGAAGCCCCCTCGCTGAGCTGGCCGCGCCTCAAGGGGGGTAGCGTCCGCATTCATCCGCGCATGACTTCCAACGACATGTTCGTGCTGCTCGGCGCTGCACGCGCCAGCCTTGGCATCGCGCTGCTCCCTGATTTCCTGGCGCAGGCAGAGGTTGCCTCCGGCGCGCTGGCGCGGGTTCTCGCGACGCAAATCGGCGCGCAGACGCTCCTCTCGGTTGTCTACCACGAGCGCGAGCTGATGCCGCTCGCCGTGCGCACGCTCATTGACTTCATCGTCGAAACGGGGCTCCCCACCCGCCAATGTGGAGAGGCAGGTGTCGCGCACGCGAAAGACCCGCGGCGCCCAAAAAAGAGTTGAACGCGTCGGCTGCGACTGGAGCGGGAGATATCAAGAAATGGGGTGGCCATCTTCGCGAAGGAGATGAAGTGAAGTTCGCCTTCATCGACGCGAAGAAGGCTCTCTTTCCAGTCGCCACGCTCTGCCGTCACCTGGGCATCTCGCGCAGTGGCTACTGCGCCTGGGTAAAGCGTCATGAGCAATCCGAACGCACGAAGAGCGACCCTGCCCTCTGCGTCGAGGTGCGGGCCGTGCACCAGGAGAGCCGGGGCACGCACGGTGCACCGCATATTCATGCGGAGCTCAAGGCGCGCGACCGGCGGGTGGCACGCAAGCACATGGCTCGGCTGATGCTCCAGGCTGGCTTGCGCGCTCGTGCCCGGCGTCGCTCCGTGCGGACCACCGACTCCGCGCACCGCCCCCCGTGGCTCCGACTGCAGCGGAGAGCAACTTCCAGCCAGGCCAGCCCGAGCGAGCCTGGGTCGGCGACATCATTGTCGCACCGGGTGAACCTGCCGGGTGCTGGGCCCACGCCATCATGACGGCACCATCACCACGGACAAGCCGAAGAGCACTGATGCCGCCTACACCGCGACGACACAGGAGGACGAGGCCGTAAGCGCTCAGGGGGTGGGGACACCGTCCTGTCTCATGAACACAAGCGCGAGCAGAGGCGCCCTGAAGGAACGGTCAACCTGGACCATCGCTCACGAAGCGAAGGGGGAATGGGTGTCACGGCGGACTGACCGGCCGGCCATCCACTCCGCACGGAACACCGCAGGCCCCTGGCACCTGAGGGCCTCTATCGTGGCGCCCGCCGTTCCCTCAGGGTCGTGCTTCACGGAGCCCCGGCCTCACGGCCGCAGGACTCTGGGGAGAAAGACATGCGAAGAACCTGGGTGTGGTGTCTCGCGGTGCTCACGGTGTGGGGGGCGGGGTGTGGCGCAGGAAGCGAAGGCGCCTCGGACGCGGTGCCGGGCGCGTCCGGACGGGTGAAAGGACAGACAGCCACATCCCAGGCCCTGTCCGGCGGAACCCTGCGGGCGCAGCGGCTCACGGGGCCCAGTGAGGAAGCCGCCGTCAGCGTGGAACATGATGGAGACGGAAACCTCTTCGTCGCCGCGAACTTCAAGACCCAGCTGTCGGATTCGCAGGGCACGCTTGGCACGTCCGCGACACCAGCCTCCATCCTCACGAAGTACCGCCCCGATGGGCAGCGCGCCTGGACCCGGACCGTGCCCGCGCGGGTGACCGCGGTCACCACCAACCGGGCGCGGCATGTGATCATCACGGGCATGTTCAATGGGAGCGTCGACCTGGGCGGTGGCCCGCTCACGGTGGGAGAATTCCTGGCCGGTGTCTTCCTGGCCGAGTTCGACGCCAGCGGGCGCCACATCTGGTCGCGGGCCTTTCCCCTGGAGTACTTCAGCAGCTTCGCCGCACGGAAGATGCTGACGGACAGCCACGGCAACATCGTCATCGCCGGACTGCTGTACGGCGCCCTCTATCTCGATGGGGGAACCATCGCGGCCGACTTCGGCCCGGTCCTCCTCAAGCTGTCCCCGCTGGGAAACTACCAGTGGAGCTACATCGAAGAGCCCTACTTCGGCGACGCGGGCGGCGTCGCCTTGGACGAGGACGACAACCTCTACATGGCTGGAACCATCGTCACCGACTTCTATCCACCGGTAGAGTACATCCCATTCGTGAACAAGTTCTCCCCCACGGGGACGCGGCTGTGGCAACGGCGGCTGGACACCCGCTTCGGCTATGGGCACCGCGTGGGCGTGCACGGCAACCGCGTGGTGCTCACCGGCAGCTTCTCGGAACCCCTCACCTTCCACGGGCGGACGTTCCTCCCGAGGCACTCGGAGGATGGCTTCATCATCGCGCTCACCCGTGCGAACGAGGAGCGCTGGGCGAAGCAGCTTGGCCGGGAGGTGCTGGACGTGGCCCTGGACCACCGCGACGACCTGGTCGCCGTGGGCAGGTACGAGGACGGAGATGACCTGGGCCTGGGACCCGTGGCGGGCGTGCCTGGGAGTGACACCAACCTCTTCGCCGTGAAGTTCGACCGCGTCAAAGGCACGCCGCGCTGGACGCGAGGCTTCCCCATGGCGCATCCCACGGGCGTGTCGACCTTCTACGAGCGCTTCCGCGTGTCCGTGACCGAGCAGGGGTCCGCGGCGTTCATGAGCGGCTTCGTCGCTCCGCTGGACGTCGGTCCCACGACGCTCGTCCCCTCGGGCGTCCGAGACCTGTTCCTCCTGGAATTGAACCCCTGACACCTCCGATCCGCCGCCCTGGGCCGGGAGACGCGGGGGCACACGTCGGCTCACGGGGGGTGAGTTCGCGCGCCACCAGCCGGGCCTGGACCTCCGCATCGCTCAGTCGCGCCTCGTAGAGGGAGCGCGAGACCAGCGTCGCGGTGATCACCGCGAGCAGAAGCGGTGCGATGAACGGAGGCAACCCGGGCCGGAGGAGCGCCCTGGTCTCCCCAGCACGCCGCCCAGCCAGGCCCCAGCGGCAGGGACGGGGTGAAGAGCCCTCCGGGAGTGCCACTTCCCAGGCACAAGCAACGAGGCCAGGGATTTGAGCAACAGCAGGAGCAGCCCGAACGGCCCCGCATCATGGGTGAAGAGCCGTTCGGAGAGGTCCCGGCCATTGCCAAGCAGTTGCGTCAAGGCGCGCGAGCGCGGCGCGTACGGCCCACCGGGTTCCTGTAGCGGCGAAGACGGGGAGGTGGAGCAATGGGGAGGCGGCCTCGGGACATGCCAACACTCTCTCTGAGTCGTCTGCCCACAGACACTTGTGCATGGAGTCCACCCCGGGGATGAACAGGCCCGTGTCCCAGTCCAGCTTGAGGATCTGTAGGCCCTCGTCTTCGAGCGGCACTCACTTCACGGTGCGGCTGCCAACGATGAAGTACCGCGTCGAGTCGTCCCCCCTCTCCGAAGCCGTCATGTCACCCCTCGCCGGGTTCCAGCCTCTCGTGTCGGGGCGGCAGGGTGGCCGTCCCCACCTACCGCGCCTCGAGACGCGAGCGGCTGACCTGCTCCAAATTCGGTCGCTGTGTCACAGGGGCATCAAGGCACGTGCGCGGCGCGCGGAACTGTTGAGTTCCTGCGCCGACGAGGCGTAGGCGGGGGTCGCCAACGGCGCAGGGCAACATTGAGGGTTGGGTTCCTGCTGGAAGTGGAGGCCATTCACCAGCAAAGCCGAGGTACTTACGGCAACCCCCGTGTCCATGCCGAGCTGCGCGCGCGGGGCCTCCGCGTCTCCGCGAAGCGAGTTGCTCGTCTCATGCGCCAGGAGGGCCTGGCGGCCCGCCCAAAGCGCCCCTTCGTGCGGACCACCGACAGCGGCCACGCCCATCCGACTGCCCCCAACGTGCTGTCCCGGGACTTCCTTCCCCGCGACCCCAATCGCACCTGGGCGAGCGATGCCGTACCTCCTGAACCTCCGGCTGGGCCTGGTCGCGCAGCGCCTGCGCGACGGAGAGGACTCCATTGGCGAAATCGCCCATGCGGCGGGGTTCGTGAGTCAGTCCGGACTGAACCGCGCGTTCCATCGGCACTTCGGCCAGACCCCCTCGGCCTTCCGCAAGGCCAGGGCGCCCGTGAAGACATCCGCTCCGTGAGCGCGTCCACTTCACCCGGTCATAGGACCAAGCCATCCCGACCAATTCCGTGGATGGGTTGGTAGCCAACTGGAGATCCTCAAGCTGAGCGCCAACGGCAAGGTCCAGGCGGGCGCCACGCCGGTCAAGGCCGGTGGCGAGATTGGCAGTGAGGTCGAGGTGAAGCGGGGGCCCAACGGCACCTACGAAGTCACCGTCCTCAACGAGGGGAAGCTCACCGCCGAGCCGAGTACGAACAGCGCCGTGAATGGCTCCGCGGAGCTCGGGGCCGGCGTCTCCCCGAAGTTCGAGTTCAAGCCCAAGGAGGACGCCCTGCGCGGCCTGGGCATCATCGCGGCCGCCGGCAACGAGTCCGCGCTGGGCGTCGCGGCGAGCTACGCCGTGGATGCCGGCGCCAAGGTCGGCGACAAGGTCTCCGGCTTCCTGGCGGGCGCCGCCAAGGCGGTGGGCGCCGACGGCCTCGGCAAGTTCTTCGACAAGGCGGGTGACGCCAACCGGAAGCTGGACTCGTACGTCGGCACGGACGCGCAGAAGTTCCTCGGCGACCACCTGAAGGGCTTGTCGGTGAAGGGCACCCTGGCCGGGAAGCTCGCGGGGGACCTGCCGCTGCCCAACGTCTCGCTCGCGGGCGAGTTGAAGGGGCAGCTCGAGACGAAGGTCGACATCGAGTTCGGCAAGAACGGCCTGAAGCCTACCATCACCGTGGAGCAGTCCGGGCAGTTCGAGGGCAAGGGCTCCGTCGTCAACGGCACCGGCTTCACGAGGGAAGTCGAGGGCACGGGCTCCATCACGCTCGCCATGCAGAGCAAGTTCGAGGTCGACGGGAAGCTGGACCTGGCGGCGGCGCTGCAGGGCCGCTCCTCCGGGCTCCAGGTCAACCTCGTGGACTCCACGCTCTCCGCCGAGGTGGGCGTCTCCGGCAAGAGCGGCGTGGGCCTGGCCACGCCGGAAGGTGCGCAGACGGAGGCCAGCCTCAAGGGCGACACGGGCGTGTCCGGCAAGCTGAAGCTCACGGGGAAGACGGTGGACGTCGCAGCCGCGTTGGCGGACCCCAAGGCGCGCGAGGCCCTGTCCAACGGTGACTTCGGGCCGCTGGCGAAGAAGCTGGGGAAGGTGCCCGTCACCGTGGAGGGCGAGCTCGCGGCGACGGCCGGCCTCACCGGGAAGCTGTCGCTGGACGCGGGGCGCGCCAGCGGCGGTGTCTCCATCGAGGGCTCCCTGAGCGACGTGTTCCTCAAGGAGAAGCGGGACCTGAAGGGCGAGGAACTCGCCGCGCAGTTCAGCAGCATCGGCGCCTGGCTCCAGCAGAAGCTCCACGCCTGAGCCCCCGTCCCCGCGACGTCAACCCCCTGTGCCTGCCCGAAATTCGCTCGCTGCGCCATGAGCGCGTTGAGGTGAAAGGCTGAGCACTCGTGATGGAGGGAGCGCCAGGCCGGCCCTGCCGACCGCCAGCCCATCGGGGTCCGGATACGAGAGTTCGTGGCCCCCGACTCGTGTTTCCCGTCGCAGTCTCTGGAGAGAGCGCCGAGAACGAGTTCGCGCAGGGCTTCATTCGGGGAGCTACTTGAAAGGCCCTACCAACCGGTAGGGCCCTTTTTTGTTTAGCACGGGCCTCGCGATGAACATCGCGGGGCCTTCGTGCTTGAGCCCCTGAATCACAAGGGATTCTGGCTCACGGTGCTGCAGCGGGCGCGCTCAGCGCTCCGCTCCGCAGACCGAGATGCCCCCTCTTCTCCGCCACCGATTGGGCCTTCTGGACCGCGCTTTCGCCCGTTTTGGGGAGAGAGAGGCCGAGAGCGAAGTACCGCACCGGATTGTTGAGACACCAGGTTGGTCGTAATCAGGCCACCTGCGTCGACTGCATCAGCTCCCGCCGGGCCTGACTTGGCGAGAGGCCGTACGCACCGAGCGAGGCGAGCGTACGCCTCATGGTCGCCACCGATGCCCTCGGGCAGGGCCTTCTCGCTCTCAGGCCTTCTGCGCACACAGAGCCGAACGAACCTCGGTTGAGCTCAAGCTCGGCGCAAATAGGCGATGACGAGGCGTTGGTCGTCCGCCCATTTGGGCTCAATCACACGCCGCCAGATGACGTATTGCCCGGGCGCAAGCCCGAGCACGACACCGCCATCGTTTTCACCGAAGCCCACGACCTTTTCATTCGTGGTCTTCTTGGCGGCTTTCGAGGCGGATTCCAGGCTCTCGTTCGAATCAAAAACAACCAGCTTTCCAGACGAAACGAGAATCGTTCCCGCACGCTTCTCTTTTCCGACCTTCGGGGTGCTGCTGAGGGCGTCCGTGAAGAGTTGTGCAACCTCGTCCTTCCGTCCTCCGTAGTTGTCCTCATCGTCCCACCAGTCTCGGGGCGGTTCGATCAACGCGAGAGTTCCATCCTCGAGACGCCGGATTTCAGCTTCGCCGGTCACGCCCTCGAGACTGAGGACGAGGGCCTTGCCATTGCCGACCTCGAGTTCCGCGGAGACGAAGTCTTCGTCCTCAAGGAGTTCGGTGACCTTCTGCGGGTGCCCGCCGATGTCGTCGCCTTCTGGCTCTTCATCCAGGGGTTCCCATTGGGAGATCTGCTCGCTGTCCAGAAGAACGAGCGTAAGCAATGCATTGATTGAGCTGATCGTTCCGAGTGGCTTTTCACGTTTGCCCATTTTCGGACGATACCGATCGTACGAGTCGCGTCCCTATGCCTGTGTAGTCGGCGAGGAGGCCGAGGAGTTCCCTGTCGTGGACGATACCGAGATTGCCGCCCCCCTCGCACGAGGAGGTGCGCACCGATATGCGCGCGCTCTTCCTGGGAGCCATCCGCCTGACGTTGGAGATGCTGCGGGAGGAGGGAGAGTCCGTCGCGGAAGTGGCCAGAGACCTGGACCTGACCGAGACCGCCTTCGACAGGTGAGGGAGCAAGCCAAGACGGACAAGGGCCACGGCAAGCCGGGCGCCCTCACCAGCGAGGAGCGGGCGGAGCTCTCCGAGCTGCGCAACGTGCGCGAGCGACAGGCCCAGCTCTTCGCAGACCGCGCCACGCTGGAGCGCTCGGAGGCGGGCGGAGGTGTCCGCGTCGTCGGGTTTCCCGCCCAGGACTCGCTCCCCCATCCTCAACGAGGAGGCCCATGACGTCACCGCTGCGCGCGTTGCTTGTGGATGACGAGTGACTCGCGAGGGTCGAGCTGCGCGAGCTGCTGGCCCCACCCCCGCTCGTCCAGCGCAAGAAGTACGAGTCCGGAGGCAAGGGCGAGGCCTGGGCGCACCGCATGGCGCGAGCCGCCCTCGCCGCGGACCCGTCTCAGCTGCCGACGCCGGCGGACCAGCGCTGCGTGAGATACAGCTCCTTGAGCTGCGCGGCGGTGAGTTCGTGCTCCTCGCCCACCGTGGTGCGCTCGGTGGTGACCCCCACCTCGGCGCCGACCGCGCCGGCGTGCCCCCCGACGCCGATGTCACCGTTCACCGTGGTCCTGTCCTGCACAGTGGCCTTGATGTCGACCTTGCCGCCAAGCTGCGTCACCGCCTGCCCCACGTCGCCGTTGGCGATGCTGGTGAACGCGCCGCTGTTCACGATGTCCTGGAGGTTGCCGCTCATTTCCATATTCACCTCGCGGCCCATGCTCCCGCCCAGGCCGAGCGCCTGCGCGGTACCCTGGCGCGAGTCGGTGAGCGTCACCTTCGCCTCGCTCGCCTGGAGGACCGTCTGGCCCAGCTCCTGCGCGGCGCTCTTCGGGTCCCGCAGGAAGTCGTCCAGCTTGAAGTTCTCCGACAGGTCGATGCACTGCTCCAGCTCCACCTTGAGCGACCCCTCGACTCCGGCCGAGGCATTCGTCGGCAGCGACGCGCTGGCGTCGCCCTGGCTCGGAACCCCCAGGCCCACGCTCGCGCCCGCGTTGGCCGAAATCTCCTGCGACTGGATGAGCGTCAGCGACGTCGGCTTGCCCCCCTCCATCTCGATGCGCGCCATGGTGGACTGGTTGATGTCCACGCCCGCGCTCGCGCCCGTGCTGAGCACGTCCTGCAGGCCCTGCATGCCCAGCTCGGCCGCGAAGCCCCCCTCCGCGCCCAGCTCGAATTCCACCGCGCTCACCTTGTCGCGCAGGCCCTCCAGCTCCGACCGCGGGTCGCCCAGCACGACGTTCAAGCCCAGGCCCAGCAGCGGGTTGCTCCCCGAGGCGCCCGACACGGCGGCCGTGGCCGCGATGATGCCGGCGGCGCGCTGGGCCTCCTCCAGGGTATCGAACTGGTACTCCACCTTGGCGCCCGCGGTACCGAACGCGCTGGCGCTCGCGTCCGCCGCCCCCTTGCCGCCCATCTTCCCGATGATGCCCGCCCCCACATCCCCGCTGGCGGAGACGGTGTAGCCCCCGCCGTCCTCGGCGCTACGGCTGACGGTCAGGTCACCCTTGCCGGTGATGCCGACGGCGTAGACATCCACCTCGGCATTGAGGCCCACGGAGATGCTCTCGCCCGGCTTGAGCTGTTCCACCTGCGTGTTGAAGTCGAGCGCGTCCTTGACCGCGCCCACGGTCTTCGCCGAGTCGCGCACCACGCCGGCCGCTCCCCGGAGGACGCCCCCGACGAGGTCCTGGGCGAAGTCCTGCAGCGGATTCCGCGCCGGCGCGCCCTGGATGGCCTGCCCCAGCTGGTCCAGCCCGTTGGCCACGACGTCCGTCGCCTTGTCCAGCTCCTCGCCCACCTTCTGGGCCGTGTCCTTGAGCGCGTCGCCCGCCTTGGTCCTCAGGTCCTCGAAGAAGTCGCCCACCGTCCCGCGGTCCTTCTGCTTCACGTCGCGCCCGCTGTCGCCCGGCGCCTCGTGTCGCTCGAAGACGTCCTGCGTGCGCTTCTTGGCGACCGACTCAATCGGCTCCATGGCCTTCTTCGCCGTCGCCGCCGCCTCGGGGGCCTTCTTCTCGGCCGCCTCCGCCACGCGCTTCGCCGCTTCCGCCGCGCGCCGAGCGGCATCCGCCGCGCCACCGATGATTCCGCTGATTCCCATGGGATGTCCTGGTTGGGGCGGGCGGCCGCGTCCTCCCGCTCCTCACGGAGTGACGCGGGCACCGCCGGTTCACTGGGGTTGGGGTGGGAGTGCGAGGTGCGTCATGAAGCACGTCGCCCGTTCGCGCGGAAGTGCGAGGCACGCCGCCCCGACGCGCCCTCCTCGAGCTTCAGCAATGGCCTTCGTCCTCTAGACGCAGGCGGGTTCAGCACCATGGACTGAGGCCCCCCGCGGGATACGAGGACGTGGACCACGACATCGAAGGATCCTGCCTCGGGAATGGGCATTCGCATCAAGGAACTGCCTACATTTTCCTGAGGTTGCGGCGAATGTTTCTTCGGTTCTTGAGAATTCGGCGGCGGGCCCTGTGGCTCTTTGATCCCCCGCCGCGGCCCAGCGGAAGCGCGCCCCTGCCCCCCCTCGCACAGGACGGGGCGAGGGAGCTTGCACGGCGAAGCGCGCGATTGCCGCAGCAGGGGCGCATGCGGACCGCTCGGGAGCGACCCCATTGAAAGGAGCGCACCCGTGGACGTCATCGACCTGTTGATTCAGCAGCACCGCGAAGTCGACGCGCTGTTCCTGGCGTTCCGCGACGCCTCGGACGACACGAGCCACAGGGAAGGGAGCAGCAACATCCAAGGAAGCGGCGCAGTCGACCTATCCACCGAACAGGCTCAGGCCCAAACCTGGTGCCTCAATAGGCCGGTGCAGCACTGCAGGCCCGTTGCCGTCACGAGCGATTGAGCGACGCCAGAGCAGACAATCAAGCTCTCCATGCCAACCTGGACCATCCGGCCCAGGCGAGCCTATTGTCGCGACGACTGGGCCGATTGCCCGCGGCGGTTTCACCGCCAGGGGCGGGCCACAGTCCGTAACAAAGCAAGCGCAGTCTTCGCCGCCTCTACCTCTCCCCATTCTCCTTGGAGGTTCTGATGTCTCCCGAGTCCCGAACCCCTCGCCAATTCTCCCGGCGCTCACTTCTGCGAGCCGGCAGTGTCGCGGTTGGCTTTGCCGCCGTCGGTAGCTCCGGCCTGCTGGCTGGCACCGCCCACGCCGCCGAGACAATCAGCAACCCGTTCGCGGGTTACGCCATCTCAGATGGGTGGTGGGACCACGTCAACCGCGGCTCCCTGGGCGGAATCGACTACGTCATGGGTGTTGGCACGCCTCTACCAGCCTGCGCCTCGGGACAACTCCTCATCGACTGGAATAACGGCACAGGTGGCTACACTGCTACCATTGTCATGGCCAACGGCATGAGGAGCCAGTACCTCCACCTGTCTGGATTCAACGGCGGCGAACGCTTTGTCCAACAGGGCGAAATCGTCGGCTACTCCGGCGGTGCTGCCGGTGCACCCGGCTCCGGGTCTTCGACGGGCCCTCACCTGCACTGGCACATGGTGACGGCCGGCGGCACCCGGGTGAACCCGCTCGACTACGTTGGCTCCGGCAGCGGCGGCACCGGCGGTGGCCTGCCCCTGGAGGATAGACGCCTCGGTCATCTCGGCGCCGCAGGCGGCTGGGCCCACATGCTCAGCAACCTCGTCCTGCCTGGCAACACGACGTACGGCGCGTTCTCTCCGGGCCCTGGGCAGTCGCCGCGCGCCATGGCGAATGTCGACGGCGTCATGGTGCTTGTCTATGCCGGCAGCAACGGTTGGACGACCATGAGCAGCGGCCTGGCGATGGCCCCGGGAGCTCCGCTCAACGTGCTGCGGACCCCGGCCAATCCATCGCCCCAAATCTTTACCCTCGAGGCTGGACGACTCTGGCACACCTTCGACGCCAACGGCTGGAAGAAGCTCCCATCATCCGTGACGGTGTCGGGCAACTGCACCTTCTCGATGACGGCCAATGGGACGGACCTTCATGGCCTCTTCAACGACGACGGCCGCCTGTTTCATGTTTGGGCTGATAACTCCGGCTGGCACAAGGGCGACACCGGGGTGGACTTACAGCCCGGCGCAGACTTGGTCGCCGTCATTCAGCCGGACGGCACCCTACAGGGCCTGTCGCTGGAATTCAGCCGGGTGCACCATATTTTCGGGGCGAACGGGAAATGGAACCGCATCCCGACAACGGCCTCCCTGCCAACCGGTATTCCCATCGCCGGCCGCACCGCCTACGGCTGGCCACAGTTGGTCGCAAACAACAACGGCTCTATCACCCACGTCTGGGGCACCTCGTCGGGCTGGATGTGCGTACCGACGGGAATGACGACGAACCCGGGACGGCGGCTCAGCCTTGTCCCGGATGTCGCCTCGGCCCCGGTGGTCGGCCTGACTCTCTGAGCACCCTATTTTCTCGACCCTGGGCCTCCTGAGGCACGCGCAGATTGCCCCTGGGCTCAGTCCAGCGCGGACTGGGCCCTCCAGGGGGCTCGCCTCGGAGATGCCGCTTGCGACGCAGGACCTGCGCGCCGCAGAGGAAGCCCGCTGCATGGCCCTGGGGGCGGCGGAGCGCGCGCAGAGGCCACGCTCCCCAAGGGCCTCGCGGATGCGCCGCAGGACACGAAGGTGCTGGGCGCCCTCCCCCAGACAAAGCAGCTCGAGCAGGTCGCCGAGAAAGCCACTCAGCGCGCTGACGAAGCGCTCACCGACGTGAACATGCGACACAGCAAGGCCCCCGGCGAACACCCCGAAGAGGCAGCACGCCGTTCTGCACCCTCGTCGTGGCGCGCGTGCACGGAATGACGATTCCACGCAACTCGGCCAGGGATGTCGCGAAAACAACCACCGGAAACTTCATGTCCGAAGCCAGAGCCTGTGTGCCACGGGCGTCAGCCGAGCCCTCAGCAATGCCTTGGGCATTAGGACTCCTATCCGAAGTGACGCGTCACGCCCGGCGGACCGCGCCAGGTGAGATGCCCATGAAGCGCTTGAAGGCGCGACTGAAGGCCGCCTCGGACTGGTAGCCCATGCGCGCCGCCAGCTCCGCGAGGCCCGGGCGCTCCTCCTTCAAGCTCGTGTGGGCCACGGCCATGCGCCAGCGCGCCAGGTAGTGCATGGGCGGCTCGCCCACCAACCGCGTGAAGCGCGCGGAGAACGCCGAGCGCGACATCGCGACCTCGGCCGCGAGCGTCGCCACGGTCCAGGCCCGCGTCGGCTCGCGGTGGATGAGCGTGAGCGCCCGGCCCACCTCGCGGTCCTGGAGCGCCCCCAGCCAGCCCGTCTTCGCCGCCGCGTCCTGGGCCATCCACTCGCGCAGGGCCTGCACCACCAGCACGTCCGCGAGTCGGGTGATGACCGTCTCTCCTCCCGGGCGCAGCTCCTTCGCCTCCAGGGCCATGAAGCGCAGCGTGCCCTGGAGCCAGTCCATTCGCGGTGAGTCCGACGGCTCGATGCGGATGATGGCGGGCAGGAGCGAGACGAGATGGCGCGCGGCCGGATGGTCGAGCCGCACGGCACCGCAGATGAGCGTCGTGGGCGCGCCGCCTCCCCCGTGACGCAGGATGGAGTAGCGCTCGCTGACCAACTCCTCCGGGAGCTCCTCCAGGCGCCGCGTGGCTCCACCCCGCTCGCTCGTCAGCCGGTGCCCCTTTCCGTGCGGCAAGAGCGCGAACATCCCTGGCTGGAGCAACAGCGGTTCGCCGTCATCGACCTCCAGCCAGCACTGGCCGGACGTCACGACGTGGAACATCAGGCTCCCCTCCATCACCGGGAGCGCCAGCCCCCACGGCGCCGACATCTCCGACCGGCAATAGAACGTTCCGGTCATTCGCAGGAAGTGCAGTGCTTCACCGAGCGGATCGACCGGCGGCATGAAGTCCGTCATATCCCCGAGTATCGGCCCCGCCCCATGCATCGTCCAGGCGACCTGGACGAATGAGCATGAACCAGCGACTCCCCATCATTGAAAATCCCACTCCCCGCGCCGATATTGGATTCCAGGCAACTCACTGCCGAGGGGACGTCCCCTGGGAGGAATCCATGTTGGTCGTGATGGGAGCGAACGGAAACACGGGGAAGAAGGTCGTCGAAATCCTGCGCCGACAGGGGCAGCCGGTCCGCGCACTGGGACGCTCGCCGGAGCGCCTCGCGCCGCTGGCGGAGTTGGGCGCGGAGGTGCTCACGGGCGAGGCGCATGACGCAACCTTCCTGACACGGGCCTTCCGCGGGGCGGACGCGGTCTACACCCTGCTCCCCATGGACCGCGCGTCGACGGACTACCACCGCGAGCAGCAACGGAAGGGAGAGGCCATCGTCAAGGCGCTCCGGGACAGCGGCGTCCGGCACGCGGTGGCGCTCAGCAGCCTGGGCGCGGACCTGAGCGAGGGCACGGGCCTGCTCGCCACGCTGCATGCCCAGGAGGAGCGACTGAAGACCCTGCGAGACACGCACGTACTGCTGCTTCGCCCGGTGTCCTTCTTCGAGAACCTCCACGACGTGCTGGGGCTCATCAAGCACCAGGGCATCAGCGGCGACTCCGTCGAGCCGGACCTCGCGATTCCCATGATCGCCACGCGCGACATCGCGGAGGTCGCGGCCCGCGCGATGGTGGCGCGGGACTGGACGGGCCATGTGGCGCGAGAGTTGCTCGGCCCGCGGGACCTGAGCCTCCGCGAAGCCACCCGCCTGCTGGGCGCGAGCATCGGCCGTCCCGACCTCGAATACGTCCGGTTCCCCGACGCGGACATGGTGAGAGCCCTGGTCCAGGCGGGGGTATCGGAGACCTTCGCCCACCTGTATGTGGCGATGACGCGCGCCTTCAACGAGGGACGGGTCCAACCCCACCACGGCCGCACGCCAGAGAACTCCACGCCCACGCGCTTCGAGGACTTCGTCGGAGAGCTGGCCCGGGCCTACGCGGCCCTCTGAGAGAGGAACAGGGCATGCTCGAAGCCACCGTGAACACGCTGACGTGGCTGGCCGCCGCGGGGAGCGCGCTGCTGGCGGGGACCTTCTTCGCCTTCTCGTCGTTCGTGATGAAGGGCCTCTCCCGGCTCCCACCCGAGCGCGGCATCGAGGCCATGCAGGCCATCAACGTCGCGGCGCTCGAGCGCGGCCTCATGAGCGTGTTCTTCGGCACGACGGGGGTCTGCCTCCTGCTCGCCATGGCCACCCCGTGGACCTGGAGCACGACGCGGGCGGGCCCACGCCTCGCCGGCGCCCTCCTGCTCCTCGTGGGTGGCTTCGTCGTGACGGCCGCGTTCAACGTCCCCCGGAACGAGCTCCTGGCGGCGCTGTCCCCCACCAGCCCCGAGGCCGCGAGCCAGTGGAGGAGCTACGTGGCCACCTGGACGGCGTGGAACCACGTCCGGACAGCGGCCTGTCTCGCGGCGGCGCTCCTGCTCGCGCGCGCCACGCGTTAGCGGATGAGGCGACGCGGCGCGGCGCTCACAGCGCGCTGCAAGCCCAGACCTTGGTGGGCATGCAGTAGCAGTTGGGATTGGGGTGACCGATCAGACAACAACTGCGCGTCGCCCCCACCGGCGAACACGCCGTGCCCGCGAGCTTGCCGCAGCGATCATTCAGGCCGCAGATGGGCGTGGGCGTGAAACAGATGTTGTGGAGTCCGTCGCACTCGACCGAGTCCTCGTGGACCGTGCAGGTCGTCCCGTCACAGGCCACCGTCGACCCGTTGGGGCAGACCTTCTCACAGTGTTCGAGAGCGCTCGACGCCTCGCCCAGGACCGCGGGCGCATCACCACCGTTCGCGGCTCCGTCTTGCGTCACACCACCAAAGGCCACCAGCACCGGGACGACGAGGACCGTCAACACACCCAGGAAGCTCTTCATGGCATGTCTCTCCTCGAGAGAGGGAGCGGGGCATCGAACCACACCCCGCGTGACTCCCGACATGGAGTTGCACCTGGACGTCTGTCAGGAATCACACCTCAACCGCGCACCAGCTCATGGACGGGCTGTCCCTCCGGACCCACGCCATCCAGCCGCACGAAGTCGACGGAGAAGGGCCAGGACGTCTTCACGAAGACATGCTCCAACTGGGTGACGTCGCGGCCGACCCGCGTCCAGGCCAACACCTGGCATTGTCCATTCACCAGGGTGGAGGTGATGTCGATGGGGCGCGAGGGAAAGGCACGCAGCTTGATGCGCACGCGCCACCCGTCCGCCGTGGCCTCGACGGCCTGCGAGTCCTCGAGGCCGTACACCGGCTGCTCGACCGTGAGGAGCGGCTCCACCTCCGACTCACCGCGCTCCAGCATCCGCCAGTAGACCTGCACGGGGCTCGTCCCCACCGGGCGGCAGGCCTCGTCCAGCCTCACCGCGTAGTGCACCTGGTTGCGGTTCTCGCTGCGGGACAGGAAGAACGCGGAGGGGGCCCGGGTGACGGGCTCCGCGGCGGAGGCCCACGCGGCGAAGGCGCCCACGGCGAGGGCGACGAGTCGGCTGATTCCGGTCATCGAAGACACCTGGGATACCCTTTCAGGGCGGAGTGACGGCGGTCGCCCGCCAGGAGCGCTGGGAGGATGAACACCTCCGGGCTCCGGAACTGTCACTCGGTGCCGCCCGAAGGCTGTCCCCACCCCGCACGGCCGTCGCGGCAAGGGGTTTAGAGCACCTAACGAAAGTCAGGGCAGAGGCGGCGCAGAAGCATGAGGCAGCAACCGAGGACGAGGAATCCGAAGTGGACATCGTCCCTGCGTTCGTCGCGGACTCGAAGCCGGCGGAACTGGTTCTTCCATGCCTGTGTTCGTTCCGCGACCCAGCGGTAGGGACCGAGTCGCTCCCTGGATTCGACGCCCGGACGGGCAATGCGCGAGGCGATGCCGCGCAGGCGCAGTCCATGCGCTTGCCGTCGAAGTGGGTCTTCTCGACGAACGCCCAAATCGGTAGCGCGGGGCTGTAGAGCCAGACCGGCGAGCCGAGGTAGACGGTATCGAAGCGTGACAAGTCCAGCTCGCTCGAACAACTGCGCGCCAAGCCGGTTGGCGATGTGGCGCGCCACGAGCGCGGTATTTCCGGAGCGCGTGAAGGATACGATCGCCACCCCTCCCAGCTCTCCAGTCAGTGGCCTGACATAAGGCTCGAGCCCCCGCAGCGCGCGCATGGCGGCGCGGGAGCTGCTCGAGCCGCACCTCGCCGAGTTCCTGGCGCGCTATCCCAAACTCGCAGTCGAGCTCGTGATGGACGATGGGCTCTCCAACATCATCGCCGCCGGTTGCGACGTGGGCATCCGAATCGGCGAGCGCCTCTCCGAGCATGTGGTGGCAGTACCCATCACGCCGATGTTGGAGATGGCGGTCGTCGCGACACCCGCGTACTTCGCGCGGCACGGACGACCGAGCACGCCAGCCGACCTGGCCCGGCACAACTGCATCACCTACCGCCAGAACAGCGGGGGCTCGCTCTTCGCATGGGAGTTCACGGACGCCAGCTCGAAGCGAGACTTCACGGTCGAGACGCGAGGCAGCCTCATCACCAACGACGATGAGGGAATGCTGCGCGCCGCCCTCCATGGGCTCGGCCTCATCCAACACATCGACTTTGCCGTAAGGCGACACCTCGAAGAGGGCAGGCTTGAGCGCGTACTCAAGCCGTGGTGCTCGCCATTTCCGGGGTTCTATCTCTACGTGCCGTCTCGAGAGATGCCCTTGAAGGTTCGTGCGCTCCGCGACTTCCTTCTCGAGAAGAGGGACGACCTGAAGTCTTCGGTCAACGCCCCGCGTCGTGCGAGGTCATCCCAAAGCCGACGTCGCTGACGGAGTCGCGCAAACGCCTTCGCCAATGGGCTTGGGCGGCGACGGCGCACAGGTTTGGGGTTCGGGAACCAAGCCCCCCTGAAACCCGCGCAGCAATTGCTCCATGCCTCGTTGATGCCGCTCCGAATGAAGTCCTTCCGTCCGTTCATCTGGCAGGTGCGGAACCCGACCCCTGCGTCGCCGTGGAAGCGCGACTCGACGGGTACGAGTGCCGCGCTGCGCTCCCTCAACGTGCGTAGCACCGTGTCGAAGTCGGCGTCCGGCCGCAGGTGAACATGGGCTCAGGCTGAATTCTGGCCAACCTCAACGGTGCAGAGGCATGAAAGAGAGCGCCATGATGCTTGCGGCAGTCGAGGCAGTGGCACATGCCGACGGTGCACGGCTGTAACGACGCGCCGATTCGGACGCTGCCGCACAGGCAGCCGCCGGTGAAGCGCTCGGGGCCATCCACGCTCAGCCCGCTTTGCGACGGAAGTGGAGCGCCTGCACGCCGGATTTGAACTGCCGCGCCGAGAGGAGCTCGAGCTGCCGCGCACTCGACAGGCCATGGAACAACGTCGGCCCGCGGCCACTGATGATGGGATGAACGACGAGGCGGTACTCGTCAATGAGCCCCAACTCCTCGAGCGCAGCCGCGAGCTTGGGCGCTCCGACGAGGACACCCCGCTCGGTCTTCGCTTTCAGCGCTGAGATCGCCTCGCGAAGGTCGCCCTCCACCTTGATCGTGTTCCGCCATGGAAAGTCGCTCCGCGAGCCCGACACGACGTACTTCGCCTTCGCCTCGAGCTTCTGTGCCCACTCGCGCATCGCGCGCGGCGCCTTTTCGTCGCGTGCCACCGCGGGCCAGGCTCCCTCCATCAGCTCGTAGGTGTTGCGCCCGAAGAGCATCGCCCCGCTCTGCTCCATGAGCTGCGTCCAATAGTCGTGCAGCTCGTCGTCCACGATCCCCTGGGTGTGATCGATGCACCCGTCCAAAGTCACGTTGAGACCGAAGGTGAGAAGGCCCATGGCGTGGATTCTACGAAAAGCGCGCCCAATGCGCAGCAGCCAGAGTCATTGACGCAATGCCCCATCCCCGGTGGGTATCAGCGGGCAGGAACTCGACAGCATCCAATCCATCACCCGGCCCTGCTGCGCACTGCGCGCAGAAACCAGGCCCCATCGCGGGCGATTCGTCGAACGGATACGAACTTCCAGCAGCAGACAGCGGCCGCTGTTTGGAAGTAGCGCCGCCGGCTCGACATCCGGACGGCCCGAGAAGTGGCCTCATGCGGGGCCGGACGCGCTCGTCGACATCCTCCAGGAGACTCGCCCGCTGGCGTTCCGCTTCGGACTCAACGGGCGAATCGAAAAGCTGGAGCTGCTGCTGCTCGCGAATCATTCGACCTGGCGCACCATGGGGATGGCTCACGTTCATCTCCCCGAACTCGCCAAGGGAGGACATCGGGCGAAGGCCGAACCTGCGTGCAGGCCCGTTGCGGATCCGCGCCCATTCCTTCCATCCCTCGGCAAGCCACTCGTCCTCCGATGCGCGGACGGCACCACGCGTCGGTGCGGGGTGTTGATCCCCAAGAGGGACTTCTCAGCAGCCTGCTAGAACGCGACGATGGACGGGGGCGTGGTGCTGGTGAAGAAGTCCGGGTAGGTGGCGACGTAGTTATTGCCGGAGCCCGTCTCCCCGAGGATGGGCCAGTTCTTGATTCCAGAGACGGTCAGCGTCGTCCCGTCCGACTCAATGACCAGGTCTGCGGAGCCGATGGCGCCCAGGGGGCTGGTGGGGCCCAGGCCCTCAGTCCGGACGACGGCCAACGTGTCCGGCGACAGGTGCTTGAGAGACACGGAGCCAGCGTACTTCCCATAAGTGTACGCCACCGCCACTCCCAGCTCATTCGCCGCCAGGGACACGGTGGGCTGCCGGGCACTGGCGGTCCCCACCAACACGCTGCCCGCCCCCCAGGCGCAGGTGCTGCTCGCGTAGCGGGTGACCGTCACGTCAAAGATGGGAGGGAACGGCCCGGACCTCTCCGCGGAGGACACCTTGAACAGGCAGCCCTGTGACGTCCCCGACACCAACGCTGACTCCTGCGTGCCGAGACCGCCCTGCTCCTCCACCCCACCACACGCCGTGACCGCGACGACCGCAACAAGGGAAACAACGGACTTGAAAAGATGCATGGCATTGCCCTCCAGGGGTTGGACCGCGCCATCCCTATAAAGGCGATTGCCAGACGTGAAAACTCTTCTCTCAAACCGTTGCATCTTGCATCGATGGGTGCGCGGCCACCCTCGGAATCCCCTGCCCCTGCGAGCGCCGCAGCATGCCGCGCAGCAGCTCCAGCGCCTCGGCCCCCCTTGACAGAGGGGTGTCGCAAGACACCCCAGACCTCAAGACGCTTCCGGAGGTTGTGATGGAAGCGTTGTACCTCCCCGAAAGTCGGTCGCTGCGTCAAAACGCGCGTCATGCCGGTGAACGATGCCCCCGGGGCCCTCCTCTCCTGCTCAACACCCAGGCCAGGGTTTGAGCCATTTCGCCAGTCGAGCCCATCGTTCGATGAAACGGGCACTTCGATTCGACTGCCTTGTCTCCACGCATGTTCTGCGCCCCTCGTTTCAGTTCCGGCCAGGGGTCACAGCAGGGCGACGACCTGCTCCGCCGCCGCCTTGGCCGACCCTGGATTCTGCCCGGTCACGAGCCGGCCGTCGGCGACGACGGACGAGCGGAACGGCACGAGCCCTTTGCTGTAGAGGGCACCCTTCGGGGTGAGGATCCTCTGCTCGTACCCATTCGAGGCGAAGACATGATGCGCATGGTCAGCTCCGACAGCCCCAAGCCCGTCGGTTCCGACGGGTCCGCGTAGTGAGCGACGTTCGTGACGACGTGAAGGATGCGCCTGGTCATGTCGAGGTGTTCCCGCGTGCTTCGTCCCGAATCGCGCTCAGCCCCTGCTGGAAGGTCGTGACCCGAAAATCGGGGAAGCGTGACTTGAACTTGTCCGAGACGAAGATGTTGTTCGCTTCGTAACGAGGCAGCAGCTCGGCGGCATCTCGCGCCTGCTTGCTCAACACGCCCGCCAGCGCGAGCTGCCAGCGCTTGAGCAACGTGTAGCGCCCCTCGACGCCGAAGATTTCAGCGGCCAGTTCGATGAACTGTCGATAGGTGAGGCGGTCGTCGTCGCAGGGAAGGTGCCAGGTTTGACCGTACGCCCCGGGCGAGTTCCCGAGCAGCGCCATCGCGCGACTGGCATCCGGGCTGTAGATCAGGCTTCGCAGCGTGTCGTCTCTCAGGAAGACCTTCGCCGTTCTTCCGGCCCGCAGGTTGTCGATGACGGTCGAGTTGGTGATGCTCTGCGTCTTGCCTGGTCCGTAGAACTCAGGGGCGCGGCAGATCATGGCCTGAACGCGGCCTCGTTCCATCGAGTCGAGCAGCTCGCTAGCGATTGCAGCTCGGACCTTCCCCTTCGCGCCATACGGCTGAAAGGCGGTGTCCTCGGTCTGCGGATCGCTCGTCTGCGGGTACATGTACGTGTTGTCGAAGAAGACCAGCCTGGCGCCATTCGCGGCGCAGGCATCCAGGACGTTGCGCATGATGATCGGCCACTCGACCACCCACCTCCTGGTGTCCATGGGAAGCCCCGCGGTCAGGTATGCGATCTCCGCGCCCTCCACCGCGCGAAGCGTTTGCCCTGCGTCGAGCAGATCCGCGCTCTGCAACTGATCTGTGTCATTGACCTTGTGCGGACGGCGACTCACGAGACGAATCTCGCTCGTGAACTCGCGCTTCAATTGGATCGCCAGCTCGCGACCAATCTGCCCGCTGGCTCCTAGTATCACTTGCATGTTCAGCAGCTCCTAGACGACCGCTCACGAATCTTGTCGGCCCGGAGGGTAAGCAGGCACAGGCGGAGGAAGGAAGGGGCAGGAGTTCGCATCGTTCGCCCTTGTGCGCGCAAGAACCGGATCATGAGGCGAGCCCTGCCTCAGGTCATGGCCCATCGTTCTCCTTGAAGCTCGTCTCTGGGGCACGGAGTGAGAAATAAGCAGCACCGGCACGTATTCACCCAGCGTGACGCTACTTTTCGTCCCGAGGGACGACGCCACTGGGAGACCCGATGTCGCTGCACCGTGGGGTGATGGTGTTGATGCTGTGAGCCGTGCCCGCGCTTGCGGAGCCGCCGCCCGTGATTCCCCGGGCGCTGTTGTTCGGCAACCCTGTCCGGGATGCTCCCTCGCTGTCGCCGGACGGAGAGAAGCTGGCCTGGGTCGCGCCCGATGCGAAGGGCGTCATGCAGGTCTGGGTGCGGACACTGCAAGGCAAGGATGACACCCGCACCGTCACGAATGAGCCCAAGCGGGGCGTCCGGTACTAAGAGTGGTCGCAGGACTCGCGCCCCCTCCTCTACCCGCAGGACTCCGACGGCGACGAGAACACGCATGTCTACGCCGCCGACCTGTCGACCGGCGTGGTGCGCGACCTGACGCCCTTCCAGGGCATCCGTGCGCGGATGCTGGAGTCCTCGCCCACCGCGCCGCGAGAGCTCCTGGTGACGATGAACCTCCGGGAGCGCACGGGCTCGGACATCTACCGCGTGTCGCTCGACACCGGCGCCATCACGCTCGACACGCAGGACCCGGGCGACGTGATGAGCTGGACGGCGGACTCGCAGCTGAACGTGCGCGGAGCGCTGGCGCAGAAGCCGGACGGCACCACGGTGCTGCGCGTCCGGGACTCCGTGCGCACCCCGTGGCGGACGCTGCTGGAGGTGCCCCTGCGGGAGAACGTCTTCCCGCAGTACATGGGGTTCATCGGCTTCTCGCGCGACGGCGCCAAGGTGTACCTGAAGAGTCCGCATGGCTCCAACACCTCTCAGTTGGTGGAGAAGGTGCTGCGCGCGGGCGCGGAGAAGGTGCTCGCGGAGGACGCAGGCTCGGACGTGTTCGACGTCCTCTTCCACCCCGAGCGCAAGGTGGTCCAGGCCGTGGCCTTCAACACCGACGGCCACGTGCGGTGGAAGGTGCTGGACGCGAGCCTGCGCGAGGACTTCGAGGTGCTGGGCCGCATGGCCGACGGGGACTTCGCCCTGGTCAGCCGCGACCGCGCGGACCGCCGGTGGGTGGTGGCCTTCGAGCAGGACGCCGCGCCCTTGCGCGATGAAGTCCCGCGACGGCCTGACGCTGACGGGCTACCTGACACGGCCGGTGGACGCGCCGCAGGGCCCGCTGCCCACGGTGCTGCTGGTGCACGGCGGCCCATGGACGCGGGACACCTGGCGTTTCAGCTCCATCGAGGTCTTCTACAACCCGCAGCGCATGTACGCGGCAATCGGTCACGCGGCGCCGGCCGAGTTCGAAAGGGCAGTGGCGGCGTCAACCTGTCCACGAGCTCGGCTCACGCCCACTGGCGTTCTGGGGCTCTCCCGCTTCTTGAGGAGGTCGGAGCCGCGCGGGGCCTGCGTAACAAGCCCCGCGCGGTCCTCTACGACGCTGGCGAGCTGACGAACCCTGAACGTGAGGTGATGGTGCGCTCTCACTCGTTGCCACGCTGAGCGATGACGCCACGCCTCGCTCCTCAGCCCTCGTTGGCCATGAACCGCAGGATAGACGCGTCGGCTACTGACGCACGAAGCCGCGTGGGTGACTGCGCGCGGTGCTCGTGGGCCGCAGATTCGCGGACTCGAACTGCTCGTAGCGGAAGCCGGAGCCCGTCTCGAAGACGCTGGCGGTCACCTCCCAGGCCGTACCCTGGCCGCTGGGGGCGGGCCTGCTCGGAGCCAGTGTGCTGGGCTGCGGGAAGTCGAAGTCGTGGGCACCCGCCTCTGCCTGCGAGAGATACACCCAGTCCCACGACATCCCTCGCGCGCCCCGACGCACGGAGATCAACTTCGTGCCCGCGGGCGCGGTGAGCTGATACGCCCCCTCCGCGGCTGTCGGCACCGTCCCGGTGCCGCATTCACTCATCCCCGGAGAAATGCCCCGGATGCCATCCGGTAGTGCCACCGCGCCGACAGCACCCGCGGGAGGATTGTAGATGCGGGTCGTCAACGTCTCGCAGAGCGCTGCCCCCAGCACCGTCGCCTCGAGCGAGACGGCCTGAGTGGCGGGTGCGGACGCTGGGATGTAGGTCGCGGAGAACGTCCTCGACGTGCCGCTCGTGCTCTCCGCGGGGCCATTGGGCTGCGCGGGAAGTCCTGACTGGAGGCGAACCCCTCGCGCATAGCGGGCGTTGATGGAGGCGGGCCAATCCGCGGGAGGCACGACGGAGCCTGTCGTCGTCGTGGTCGTCACGGGGCCTGGCTCCAGGGCGATGTCCAACGTCGTATCCGCGACCAGCGGCCCCACCTCCCCGACGTCCTTGTGAGAATAGAGGCCACCCGACTCGTAGTAGGCATAGACGGAGAGCGGGACGCCCGCCGGCACCCCCGCGAGCTTGTAGCTGGCGACCCCACCCGTCAGAGCGACGTAGAACGTGGTCGCGCTGAAACCGGTGGGCGCGACCACCCAGAGGGTGGCGCCACTGAAGCCGCTCGTCACTCCGCCCGAAATCGTCCCCGACAGCGTGAAGGTCTCCGTCGCGGACGACGAAGTGGCTCGCTGCTGCCACGCCGTTCCGTTGAAGGTCCACACCGCCCCTGTCCCCATGATGAGGATGAGGTCGCCTGTCGTGGGGTCCGTCTCGAGCTTCACTCCACCACTGCTTGGAGGACTCCCCGCCGCGCCCTGCGCGGTGACCGTTGTCCACGCTCCCGCGCTGAACCGGAGCAGATCATTGCGAGCGGCACCGTTCGTCGTTCCTCCGAAGAGGTACATCCCCGCACCGGGCCGATAAGCCATCAATCCACCGCGACGGACCGCCGGCAGCGAGGGCGCGCTCGCCCAGGCATTGGTGGAGCGGTTGTACGTGGAGCACGTCGCCAGGTCGGCGCCGCTGGGCGCGCTGTTCGCACCGCCGCAGATCCACATGAGCCCGGAGCTCGTGTCGAGCGCGGCGGCGGCGAAGGCGCGAGCGGTTGGCAACGTGCCGGTGGGAGACAACTTGCCCCACCCCTGGGCATAGGTCCAAAGCTCGTTGTTGACGATCTGGCCTCCCTGCGAGCTCGTCCCGGAGGTCCCCCCGAACAGCAAGATGCTGCCCGAGACCGGGGAGGCCGTCACCGCCGCGCCCGAACGCACGGAGGGCCCCGGCGCCCCCACTTGCTGCCAGGTCCGAGTGGCCGAGTTGAACTGCCACGTGTCCGACAGCTTCGACCCCGTGCAGCTCTCTCCCCCGAAGAGCACGCTGATGCCACTCCCGCGATACTGGAAGGCACCACCAACCCGCGCCGGAGGCGCCGCGGGCGCCGAGAGCCCCGGGACGCCCCACTCCTCCCAGGTCCCGCTGGCGACAGAGGTGAGCGCCACCGTGTCGTTGAGACACCCCGTGGGCTGGTTTGCACCCGAGCCCCGTCCGCCTGTCATGATGAAGCCTCCCGCCTGGGCATCCCAGGTGGCGCTCGCGCTGCCGCGCGGCAGGGGCACCGGGTAGCCGGGGACGAGCAGCGTCACCAGCGAGGCATTCACCCGCGCCATCGTGGCGTTGGAGAGTCCCGTGCCGTTGGCGGTCACGTCCACGGTATCCGATACGCCATCCAGCCCCAGGCCGGTGAAGTAGGCGCGCCCCTCTGCGTCCGTGAGCGCTTCACGCGCGGGCACATACTCCATGCCATTCTTTCGCACCCGGACCCCCACGCCCGCGCGCGCGCGCCCATCCTCTCCAATCACGAAGACGGTCAGCGCATCCGTGATGGGGCTGCCCTCCGGCTCCACGCCCACCGTGCCGCTGGAGCCGAGCGCCCGCGGAGCCACCACCTCCAGCGACAACGTGGCCTGGGCTGTCTGCCCGTTCGCGTCCGTGACGACGACGTCCACTGCGTGGCTTCCCGCCATGCCGGGCGCGGGGATCCCCGAGAGGATGCCGGTGTCCTCGTCGATCGTGAGACCAGACGGGAGTCCGGTGGCGCTCACCTGGAGCGGCGCGGTGCCACCCGCCGCGAGGATTGCCTCCGCGACACCGGGAGCACGGCGGTACGTCACGCCTTCCGTGGCCTGGGTGAGCCCTGTCGTGAGGATGGCGAGGTCCGCGTCCAACGAGGCGGCGGAGATGTCTTTCTTTGGGGACGCGGAGAGGTCGGGAGAATGAACAGTGGGGGATTCCATACAGCCTTGGCTCAGCAATGCGGAAAGAAAGCCAAGGCCCAGGATGCGAGCGGTGGTCATGAATGCTCCAGGTCACGAGGGACCTCTCTCGGCCAGGCCCTCCAACCCGAAGCACTCCGAATCGGGTTGGCCAGCCCACCCAGGAGAGGATTTGAAGCCGACGCAGGGTGGCGGACCGGACGAGCAGCGTCAATGCTGATGGACTTGCATCAAGGCCCGGTTCAGGGATCGACAGGGCACGGCTGCGCGCCATCCATGGGACACGGCATCCCGGGGCCGCGCCGCGCTGAAGTTCTCTCCGAGCAGCCGTTCGTACGTGGGCAAGCGATAGCGCCGCATCCAGTCCGCCCATGTCCTCGACGCAGTCGAGCCGTGGGAGTAGCCCGGTTCCGCAGCCCCCCGAGACGCGATGGAGGGAGTCCAGGATGTCCACGAAAGAGGAGAAGCCGAATGAGCCCTTGGGTTGCCCGAGACTTGGACCTGACGGAGTCAGCGCTACGGCTGTGGATGGGGCAGACGAAGACGGACCGGGGCGAGGGCAAGCCCCGTATTTTGACGACGGCGGAGCGCGAAGAGCTCTCCCGGCCGCGCAAGGAGCAGCGCGAGCTGCGGATGGGCCGAGAGCCGTTCGACGGAACCACAGAGGATCCACAGAACCACGGACCTGGGTGGGGCCGCTTCGGCAGCGGCGATGATTCTGACCTTCGCGGAGCTGGAGCCGCGCGGCTGCCGCTCGGACACGGAGAGCCCGGCGGGCGTCACGCGGCAGGCTTCGTCTTCGCCCCTCTGCGATCCCACAGGCTCGAGCCGCCAATGATGGCCGCGCCCAGCCACTCCCAGATCGCGGCGCCGAAGAAGGCCCCGGGGCCCTTGCCCGTGAGCGCCAGCGTCGCGAGCCCTGCCCCCATGAGGGTCCGCGCCGCCACGGCCCAGAAAGAGAAGCCGGACCCCCGCTTCGCGGCGCCCATCAGGCAGAGGACGGCCGTGTTGCTGGTGGCGAGCGAGGTCATCACGAGGAGCGTGGCGGTGTGGTCATCGGGCGACCTCGCGGCGACCGCGAAGAAGCCCATCATGCGCGCCTGCCGTTCGGGGTCGAGCAGCCCGAACACGCCCATCGCGAGCGCGAATGCACCCAGGCCTGAGATGACCCACTTCGAGACCGATCGCGAAGCACCCATGGCATCCCTCGAAGGGAGCGCACCCGCGCGCGGCTCATGGAGGCCGCGAAGGTGGCGTTCTCCAAGGTCGGGTGCGCGAAGGCCAGCATCCGCGACATCGCGGCGGAGGCCGGGATAACGGCCGCGCTGGTGGTGCGTTACTTCGGGTCCAAGGAGAACCTCTTCGAGGAGGCCGTCGCCGAGGCTTTCGACCTCAGGGAGACGCTCGACACGACGGAGCGAGGCAAGCTCGGTGAGGCCATGGCCGCGCTCATTGGCGGGAGGGATGCGGAGCAGCGCGCCGCGATGTTCCTCTCGGTGGTGACGGGGCTCTGGTTCTATCGGTTCAAGCTGCCGCTGAAGCCGCTCTCGGGGCGCCCTGCCCCTGAGCTCGTAGGAGAGGTCGCTGCCATCCTGCAGAGACTCATCGATGGCGCCGACTGACACACCGGGCAGGTTTCCATTCAGCTCCTGGTGACAGGTGGAAGGAGGCCTGCCTTGATTCTTTCGACGTTGGGCCGTCTCCATGGAGCGGTCCGTGGCCTGGACCAGGGCGCCCTTGGCAGTGGAACTGCTCCGAGCAGGATGGTGTCTTCCCGAAGAGGACGGGCGCGGTGCATTCCCTGGAGGGCTCGGCTGCGCTGAAGAGAACCGAGTCTTTCATTTGTGTAGTCATTGTCCTCTCCAATGCGGGTCACTGTTTGGGGGAGCCCGGTTCCCTCTGAAGGCTCCCCTCATCCAGTGAGTGGATCAGCACACACTCACTCGGCGGCCGCGTGCGAGGTGCTGGTATCAGCGCAAAGGGACAGTCATCCCCGCAAGGACCAGCGGCGCTGGGTGCACCTCGATGTCACAACGGGTCAACCCGCTCGTCGTGAAACAGCAGCGCGATGCGGGAGACGGTGGAATCCCCCCGGATGGGCGTGTCCCCCTGCGCGTCCATGAAATCAAAGAGAAGCTCATGCGTTCCATGTGACACCGCAAGGATGACGGAACGGGTGGCCTGTAGCGATTCAGGGCCATCCGGGAAATCCATCCTTCCACGCACGTTCTTTTCGAGGGAGCCCGGTGTCCTCGCTGCGCGAGGCGCCGGAGGGATGTCATGTCATTCGGCGTCAAAGGGACCGTCGCCCTGGGGTTGTCGCTGTGGAGTCTCGCGGCGGGCGCGGCGGTGGCGGGGCCGGAGGGGGAGCAGGTCCTCCGCGCGGTCAGGGCCATGGGGCCCATCCAGGTGGATGGAAAGCTGGACGAAGCGGCGTGGGCGAACGCGCCGGTGTTCGACGCCTTCGTGGAGCGCTACCCCCAAGCGGGACGCGTGCCGTCGGAGAAGACGGAGCTGCGCATCCTCTACGACGAGGACACCCTCTATGTTGGCGTGGTGGCGCGCGACTCGCAGCCGGCGCTCATCGACCGGCGGCTGGGGCGGCGCGACAGCGCGCCGTTCTCGGACGCGGTGCAGGTGCTCATCGACTCCGCGCATGACCACCGCACGGCGTACTCCTTCTCCCTCACCGCGGGAGGCGTGCAGAGCGACGGGCTGTTCTACGACGACCGCTACTACACGCCGGACTGGAGCGGCATCTGGAACGGCGTCGCGGGCAGCGTGGAGGACGGCTGGGTGGCCGAGTACGCCATCCCCCTGTCGCTGCTGCGCTTCCCGGAGGCCCCCGTGCAGACGTGGGGTTTCTCGGTGCGGCGGGACATCGCGCGCAAGAACGAGGAGCTGGAGTCAGTGGAGAACCCGCGCACGCACAACACCAATGTGTCGCGGCTGGGTCACCTGACGGGACTCGAGGACGTGCGTCCCCGCGGCCGCTGGGAGCTGATGCCGTACCTCGCGGGGCGCGGGCTGGTGCATCCGCAGTACTCCAGCGGAGCGCGTCCCTCGCCACGGCTTTTGAGTCCGTCGCTGGACGTGGGGCTGGACGTACGCGCGACGCTGAGCAGCAGCCTGGCCCTGGCGGCCACCTTCAACCCCGACTTCGGTGAGGTGGAGTCGGACGAGATGCTGCTCAACCTCAGCACCTTCGAGGCGTACTACCCGGAGCGCCGGCCCTTCTTCACCCAGGGTATGGAGCTGTTCCAGCCCGTGGGCATGAACGTGGGTGACGCGCCCCTGGCGCTGTTCTACTCGCGGCGCATCGGCCTGGACACCCCCATCCTGGGCGCGGCGAAGGTGACGGGCGCGGTGGGCGGCGTGCAGGTGGGCGTCCTGGATGCGCTCGTCACCGGCCCCTGGCAGGCGCGCGATGAGGAGCAACCGGACCGGGCACTGCACCTGGACTGGCGGCGGCCCATGCATGTGGGCCCGGGCGTGCAGCTTCCGGACACCCCCTCCGCGACGACGCACTACCTCGTGGCGGTGGCGCGAGGAAAGGTGGGCGAAGGCTCGCGTGTGGGGGGCGCGGTGACGATGACCAACCCGCTGTCGGGCACCTGCACCCTGGAGGACGCGCAGGAGGAAGGCGCCCAGCAGAAGGCCGCGTGCCGGGCCCGGGGGGGACTGGCCGGCGCGCTCGACTTCGACCTGAAGACGGCGGACAGCACGTGGGGCGTGTACGGGATGCTGGTGGCCTCACGCACGGAGGGCGGCCCACCAGAGCGGGTGCTGGCGGACGGCACGCGGTTGGCGCAGGGCGACTCGGGCGTGGGCGGCTACGTGCGCGCGGGGCGCTTCGGCGGCGAGGGCCTTCGTCCGGAGTTCGGCCTGGACGTGGCCACGCCCAAGCTGTCGTTGTTCGCCGCGGGGTTCCAGCGCTCGCAAAACGAGGTGGCCCCCCGGGCGACGCTGCGCTTCGCGAGGCCCAATGGGCTGGGGCCCTTCAAGGCGTTCTTCGCCAACGCCCATGTGGGCGCGCGGTGGTCGGCGGATGAGCGGCACGTGCACCGGGTCACCTGGCTCAACCTCAACGCCAACGCGACGCTGCCCACCTTCGACACGGTGGGCGTGGAGACCGGCGCGGACCTGAATGACTATGACGTGCGGGAGATGGTGGGGACGGGCGTTCCGCTGCAGCGACCGACTCGCGGCTTCTTCAGCGCCTTCGTCGAGACGAACCGCAACCGCCTCGTGTCGGTGGAAGCGTACGGCGCGGTGGGCCATCGCAGCCAGGGCGGGCCGAGCCCGGCCGCGTGGGGCTGGGGCTACGAGGTCAGCGTGTCGGTCCGCCCCCACCCGTCGCTGGAGACCCAGTTGAAGCTGGGCGCCGACAAGACGGACCACGGGCCGCGCTTCGTGGAGACGCTGGACGACGGCCGCTTCCTCCTGGGCTCGCTGGACGCCCGCTACCTGACGCTCACGCTGCGGCAGGAGTGGGTGGTGTCACCCCGCTTCACCGCGCAGGGGTATGCGCAGCTCTTCACCGCGTATGGCCTGTATGGGCCCTTCTTCACGGCCACGTCCGACGCACAGCGGACGCGGGTGCGACTGTCGTCGCTCGTGCCCATCGAGCACACGGACAGCAGCAGCTTCTACTCGACGGCGCTCAATGTGAACCTGGTGCTGCGCTGGGAGTACCGGCTGGGCTCCACGCTCTTCTTCGTCTACTCACGCGCACAGGCGGGACTGCCGACACCCGAGGACGAGCGGCCCTTCGCGACGCTGCGGCCCCGACGGCTGCTGGCAGGTCCGGCCAACGACGCGGTGATGCTCAAGTGGAGCTACTACTGGGACGCGTGACGCGCGCCGGGAAAAGCGAGCGCTGGGACCCGTCGGCGCCCCCAGGCAGACGACGGGTCCAAACCAGGCCGAAGGCCCGAACGAGCCTCAGCGAATGGCCGGTAGCAGCGCTGGCTCGTGCAGCTTCAACACATACAAGAAGTCCTGCTCGGCTCTCCCGCGCCCCAGGACGACTCCCTCCTGGAGGATGAGCACCTCCTCCATCTCGTCCTGGAAGTGGGCGAAGGGCGCGGGCTCCAGCTGGCGGTGGAAGGCAACGGGCCCCTCGCCCAGCGCCTCCCAGTACCGCCGGCGCACCACGTCCTCGGGCACCGCGCACCCGTCCAACTCCGCGCGCTGCGCGCCCGTGGCGAGGTCGAAGAAGCGCGTGCGCTGGTCGTCGGCTTGCGTAACCAGCACCTCATCGCTCAACGCCACCGGGAAGGCGGCAGCGGGATGTAGGAGTTCGTATCGAAGCGCGCCCGTGCGCGAGTCGAATACGCGCACTCGCTCATCCACGCAGCTGGCCGCGACGACTCCACCGCTCGCGGAGAGCCCCACCGCAATCACCGGAGATGCCCCGACGTGCAGAACCCGCTCGGTGCCTGAGGGCAGGTCGAAGAGTGCGACCTCTCCGCCTCGGCGGCCGACGGCGATACAAGGAGCGTCGGCCGCAGCGGCATAGGCGATGGCGGGGTCCATCACCACCTGAGACTCGAGGGTGCGAGCTCCGCCCTGTACGTCATGGAGCAGCAGCAGTGAGTCCTGCTCGTGGACAGACACCACGAATGCGCCGTCGGGCGTGAATTCCACACTGGATACAGGGCCCCGTGGACATTGGAGTCGGTGGAGCAGGGCCCCATCCTTCACGCGCCACACATGCACCGCTCCTTCGTGGAGGGCAGCCGCCAACAGTTGCCCGTCGGGAGAGAAATCCAGCGGCAGCGCCTTCGTGGAGATGCTCTTCGTGTCTGGCACGTCCTTGGCGGGCGCCGTCAGCGTGTGCGTGGGCGCGAGAGTCCGAGCATCGAAGAGTTGGACTCCCGGGTGGAAGGGCGGGCGATCGCCAAGCTGCATCAAGGGGCAGGCGAAAACTGCATTGTCAGGGCTCACCTTCCAAGGCGCCAGAGGGACGGCGCGGTACTCATCGGGCGCGGTGCTCGCGCGCCCGTCGGCGCCAATCACCTGCACTTGCAAGCCCCTCTTCTGCCGAGCGAAGGCAAGCAGCCCCTCGGCGCTACCCCACAGGGACCTGGTGCGGTTCTGCTCGGCGAGCAACGCCGGGGAAGGGTCCTCCTTCAGGTCGCCGATGAGCAACCGTCCATCGGATGCGGTGAGGGCGAAGTGCTCGCCGTCGGGGTGAAACGCCACCGTCCTCCCATGCGCATCGTGCAAATAGGGGCGGGCCCGCGACACGGCGCCGCTCGTGACGTCCAGCACCTCCACGCGATTGACGGAGTCCATGCCCAGCCGGGAGCTGTCCAACCAAGCCAGCGAGGAGCATGGGCCTGTTCCGGTCGCGCCGGGCACTCGCGTCCAGTCCTCCGTCTTCACCCGCACCACGCCGTCCACGTCCGCGAGTGCGAGCCACGCACCGTCCGGACTGAAGGCCACGGAGTTGACGGAGGAGGTGGTGGGAACTCGGGCCACCTGATCGCCTGTCGCCACGTCCCAAACACGTACGGTATTGTCCGAAGCGCCCGTGGCCAGCCAGCGGCCTGAGGGGTGGAAGGCAACGCTCAATACCGACTGCTCATGACCGACAAGCGTTTGTGCCACCTCGCCGGTTGCGACGTCGATGAGCCTCACCCTCCAGCCCAGATTTGCCGCGGCCACCGTGCGCCCGTCCGGGCTGAAGGCCACCGACGTGACCTGTCCTTCCTGGCGGGTGAGGGAGTGCAACAAGGCTCCAGTCTCCGCGTCCCAAATGCACGCATCGTGGCTGCGGGCCCCGGAGGCCAGCTTCGTCCCATCCGGACTCCATGCGACGCTCCGGACGTCAAAGCCGTGGGCCAGACCCTGAAGGCGGGTGCCGGTGGCCACGTCCCAGATGTGCACGGTGTCATGGCTCCCCTGGGTGCCTGTCGCCACCTTCGCCCCGGAGGGACTGAAGGCCACGCACAACACACGGGCGTCGTGGGCAAGAAACCGGTCCTCGCCCATAAGCGGCCCCGGGAGCGGCCTCAGGGACTCCACCCACGGGGAACTTGAGCGGGACTCCCACTGCCGTCGCCAATGCTCCGCGAGGCGCCACACTTGGGACGCAGGGTCGCTCCAAGGACCTCGGCTCTCCGGGGTGAAGTGCTGTGCAGCGTCGGGCGCGTCGAACCAGCGCAGCCGGTTGTAGAGGCACTGGAAGAGCGCTTCGGGATGGGCGCGGAGGAAGGCTGCGTCAATCGCCAGGGCGCGCAGGAGCACCCGAAGCGCCCTCGTGTCGTTCAGGCGGGGGCCGTCCGGCGGGGCCTCGCTCGCCGCCGGCACTTGCCCCAGCAGTCGCTCCAGCGCGCGCTGGAGCGCGTCCAGGCCCTGCTCTTTGAAAAGACGCTCGAGCACGAAGAAGTCGGAGAGGGCCTCGCGAGTCAAGTCGGACGGGTTCATAGGCCATCCTTGTGACAGAACATGTCCCGGAGTCCCAGCGCAGACGCCACAGAGGCAACCAGGGAGGGCTGGGCATGATCCGCTACAGTGGACACCCACGAAGAGGCGGAGACGGTGTCCGACCTGGTGGAAGCGAAGTAGGAGCCCCCCAGCGCCAGGGGGTGCGCTTCACGACGCACTCCCAGCCCTGCCCTGCCCCAGGCGGGAAGCCCCACGGCCGTTCAGGCCTCCCCGCGCACCGCGCGTGTCCCGCGCCCGAAGCGCAGATACAGGGAGGGCACCAGCAGCACGTTCAACACCGCGGAGGAGACCAGGCCTCCGAGGATGACGACCGCCATTGGGTGTTCGATTTCCTGACCGGGCTTCAGACCTCCAGCGACGAGTGGCATCAGGGCCAGGGCCGTCGTCAGCGTCGTCATCGCCATGGGCTGAAGGCGCTCCAGCGTGGCGCGGAGGACCAGCTCCCCACCGAACGGGACGCCTTCACTGGACTCGAGGTGTCGGTAGTGGCTCACCAGAAGGATGCCGTTGCGGGCCGCGACGCCCAGCACCGTGACGAAGCCGACCAGTGAGCCCAGGGAGACCACTCCTCCGGTCAGCAGCACCCCCACGACCCCACCCACGAGCGCGAAGGGCAACGTCCCCAGCGTGAAGGCGACGAGGCGGAGGGACTGGAAGTCCAGGTAGAGCACCAGGGCGATGCCCAGCACCGCAAGGAGGGAGAAGGCCAGCAGGCGCGTCCGTGCACCCTGCCGCTCGGCGTACTCCCCCAGCACCTCAGCATGGTGGCCCGTGGGCCAGTCGATGTCAGCGATGGCGGCCTGGATGTCGGTCACCACCGCGCCCAGCGCCCGGCCCTGGGCGTCGCAGGTGATGTCCAGCCGGCGGGAAGCGCCCTCGTGCTGGACGATGTTGGGCACGGAGACCAGCTCCACCCTGGCCACGTCACCCAGTCGGTATGGCATGCCCGAGGTGGGGGCCACCAGACGCAGCGCCTTCACGGCGGCGACGTCCTGGCGCAGGAAGTCCTCGCCCCACACGACGACGTCCAGGGTGCGCTCTTCCTGGTACACCTCGCCCACCTTCGTACCTTGCAGCAGCGTGGCCACCGCGCGCTGCACGTCACCCGGAGTCAGGCCCAGCCTCCGCCCCGCCTCCGGTTCGAGCCGGACCTGAATCTGGGGCACCAGCACCTGGGGCTCCACCTTGAGGTTCACCACGCCGGGAATCGTCCGGAGCTTCGCTTCGATGACGCGGGCCTTGGAGCGCAGCGTGTCCAGGTCGGGGCCGAAGGAGCGCACCACGATGGACCCACCGGCTCCGCTGAGCACCTCCTTGATGCGCTCCTGAAGGTACGTCTGCACGTCGCGGTAGAGGCCGGGATAGCCCTCCACCACCTCGTTGATGCGCCGCACCGTCCCCGTGTAGTCGTCGACCTCGTCCAGGCTGATCCACAGCTCCGCGAAGTTGGGGCCCACCACCTCGTCCGCCACCTCCGCGCGGCCGATGTGCGCGCCGAAGTGACGGACCCCGGGGATGGCTCGCAGCTCCGTGCTGGCGCGCAGGGCCGTGCGCAGGACGGCATCCCCAGACGTCCCCGGCTTCGCCACCCAGTGCATGAGGAAGTCCGACTCCTGGAAGTGAGGCAGGAAGCCCTCTCCCAACAGCGCCGCCATCCCCCCGCCCACCGCCAGCACCGCCAGCACGGTCCGCACCACCAGTCGAGGGCGGTCCATCCCCCACGCGACAATGGGGCTGATGCGTGAGCGCAGCCATCCCGCGAGCCGGGGCGGCTTCTCCTGATGGTTCTTCAAGAACAGCAGACACAGCACCGGCGTCACCGTCAGCGCGACCACCATCGACGCGCCCACCGCCAGGACATACGCCACCGCGAGTGGCCGGAAGAACGCGCCACTGACTCCCTCCAGGAGGAAGACCGGCAGGAAGACGAAGACGACAATCACCGTCGCATAGACGACCGCGCTGCGGACCTCCATGGAGCCCTCGAGGACCACCTCGAAGACGGAGCGAGGACTGCCCAGCTTCCGGTTCTCCGCCAGCCGCCGCTGCACGTTCTCCACGTCGATGATGGCGTCGTCCACCACCTCGCCCAGGGCGAGCACCAGCCCCGCGAGCACCATGGTGTCGAGGGTCGCCCCCACCAGTCGCAGGGCGACGACGGCGCCCACCAGGGAGAGGGGAATCGCGACGAGACTGATGGCGGCGGTCCGGACGTCCTGGAGGAAGACGAACAGGACGATGATGACCATGATGCAGCCGAGCAGCACCGCGTGCCGGAGGTTGCCCACCGCCTTTTCGATGAACGTCGCGGGCCGGAAGATGCCCGGCACCAGGGTGACGCCCTGGAGCGCGGGACGCATCTGCTCCAGCGCGGCCTCCACCTGCGCGGTGACCTCCAGCGTGTTGCCCCAGGGCTGCTTCTCCACGATGAGGAGGATGCCCGGCGCGTCATCGACGATGCCCTCGCCGATGGGCGGTGGATGCCCCTCCTGCACCGTGGCCACGTCCGCGAGCCGGATGGAGGCGCCATTGCGGAAGGCCACGGGGACCTCCTTCAAGGCCTCCAGTGGGGTGTCCGCCGAGAGGCTCACGGCGAGCCGCTGATTGGGCGTGTCGACGAAGCCGCCCGAGGACGGGAGGCTCGCTTCCCTCGCCACGCGGAGGACGTCGTCCAGGCGGACGTTCGCGGCGCGCAGCCGCTCGGGGTCGACCTTCACCTGAAACTGCCTGTCCCGCTGGCCCCAGATGGCGACGTTCGCCACGCCCGGAATGCTCATCAGACGAGGACGCAGCGTCCACCGGGCGACCTCCGACAGCGCCATCCGGTCCAGGGTGTCGGAGACGAGGCCCACCTTGAGGACGCGGCTCGTCGCCGACACGGGTGAGAGCATCACCGGCGGGCGGGAGACTGCGGGCAGCGTGGGGGCCAGCCGCGCCAACCGCTCCTGCACCAGCTGCCGCGCCCGGAACAGGTCCGAGCCCCGCTCAAAGATGAGCACCACCGACGAGAGGCCGAGCACGGACTTGGAGCGCATCGTCTTGAGCGCCGGCACGCCCGCGAGGCCATTCTCCAGCGGCGTGGTGATGAGCTTCTCCACCTCCAGGCTGGAGAGCCCGGGGACCTCCGTCTGGATTTCGACCAGGGGCGGCGCGAACTCGGGAAACACGTCGAGCGGCATGTCGCGCAGGCTCGCGTAGCCCATGAGGAGCAGCAGGACCGCGGCGGCGATGGGGACGAGGCGATGGTTCAGGCAGGCGGCGATGAGCGAGCGCATGTCGAGGTCAGGTCTCCATCAGTGGCCAGCACCGAACTCCGTCCCGAACAACTCCGCCGCTCCCACGGCCACGACCGAGGTGCCCGCCGGCGGCCCCCGCGAGAGCAACGAATCCGCCCCCTCCTGGCGCATGACGTCGACGCGGCTGCGCGTGTACACGTGCTCCTGCTGCCGCACGTACACCCAGGCTCCCCCCAGCGCGTCGTAGACGACCGCCGACGACGGCACGGCGAGGACCTCCGCGTCATCGCCCAGTTGCAGCGACACCCCGACGCGCTGCCCCGGCGCCAGGCTCACCGACGCGGGCAGCTCGTAGAAGCGGTCCACCGTGGCGGCGATGGGGTCCGCGCTGGGAGGCCCCAGCACCGGCAGCGCCTCCACCCCGTCATCCCTGCCCGTGAGGAGCGCGTGCACGCGCACGGGGACGTCCGCCTTCACGCGGTGGGCCTCGTCGACGAAGAGCGACACGCGCACCCAGTTCGCCGTGGTGCCCACCACCTCGAACAGCGGAGCTCCCGCCGTGACGGACTGCCCGGGTGCGAACGACACCTGTCGCAGGACGCCGTCGCGCGGCGCGCGGATGCGCAGGCTGACGTCCGATTCGAGCGGCGAGCGCCCCACCAGCGCCAACCGCGCGTTCGCCGCCTGGAGCTCCGACCGGGCCACGGCCCGGTCCGCGCGAGCCTCTTCCACCGCCCGCTCGGTGCCCGCGCCATCCTTCAGCAAGCGCTCCGCGCGAGCGAGCCGGGCCGCCGCGGCCTCGTCACGGGCACGGGCGCTCTCCACGGTCCGCTGGGCCTGGGCATGGAGGTCCCGGTCCACCGTGGCGAGCGGCACCAGCCTCAACAACACGTCGCCTCGCTTGACAGCGGCTCCGGGACGCAGCGCGGACGCGGCGCCTTCCGCGACGACGCCACCCGCCACGGGCGCCGTCACCACGAGGGCACTGCCAGAGGGCACGACGACCTCGCCGCCCAGCACCTGCTTGCGCGCCGCCTTGCGTTTCTCCACGCTCTGGACGCGCAACGCCAGGCGCTCCTCGGCTTGGGGGACGAGCGTCACTGTCGCCAGCGCGGACTCAGCCACGTGGGCGCTCACCTTCGCAGCGGGAGGAATCGGCGCGGGCTTGTCGGGCCGGCACGCGAGCTTCAGGGTGACGAGGCTCGCGATGAGCGTGAGTCGGAGATGTCTACTCATGGGCCACTCCCTGTTTGCCCAGACCGCGGTCCAGTTGGGCAAGTGCACGGCGGAGATCCGCCTCGAGGTCGAGGGCGCGGAGGCGCGCGTCGGCCAGACGGCGGAGCGCGTCCAGCACCTGGAGGTAGGGGATGTCACCGGCGTCGAAGGCCTTGCGCGCACCCTCTCCCGCGGTGGTCAGCGCAGGCAGGATGCTGGCTTCGAAGGCCTCCAGTGACTGCGAGGCCTGGACCGCCAGCTCGCGCGCGGTGAGGACCTCGTTGGAGACCTGCTGTCGCAGCAGGACATAACGAGCGGAGGCGCGCATCAGCTCGGCCTCCGCGCGGCCGATTCCACCAGGGTTCCAGTTGAAGATGGGCACCTCGAGCTGCGCGCCGGGAACCCACAAGGCCTTGGGCTCACCGCTCGCCGTCGTCGAGGGCTTGGTGTCCAGCCTCGCCATCAACTGGAGGATGCGCGTCTTCTCCCAGCCGAGCCGTCCTCCCGCCAGGGCGATGCCCAGCTCCGCCGCGCGGACGTCGGGCCGCGCGGCGAGCGCGAGCTGGATCAGGTCCGGAAGGGGTCGCAGTGCCCGTGCATCCCGCGGCGGGACGAGCGGCGGGGCCGTCTGGAACAGCGGGCTCTGCGCCACGCCCATCAACAGTCGCAACCGCTCCCTGGCCAGGGTCACGTCCGTCCGTGAGCGCCGGGCGGCATCCTCCGCCAGCCAGGCCTCGGACCTCAGTGAGGCCACCTCGACCCGGCTGGCATCACCCGCCGCCTGTCGTGCCTCGACGAGCTCGCGGGTGTGCGCCCACAAGGCCGCCAGCTCCTCCAGCGCCACGCGGCGTCCCTCCGAGCGCACCCAGTCCGAGTGGGCCAGGCGGACGTCGCGCGCGACATCCAGCCCGTTCTGGACGAGTCCCCGCGCGACCTGCTCCACCTGGACCTTCGCGGCCGCCACGCGAGCGGGCCGCTGCCAGAGCGAGAACAGGGGAAGCAGCAACGAGGTCTCCAGCGTCCTGGGCCCCACGGGCATCAACAGCGAGAACGTCGGATTGGGGAGCGCCCCCGCCTCCGCCAGGTCAGCTCGCGAGACGCCGAGCTGTGCCATGTCGGACTGGAGCGCGGCGCTGTTCCAGAGCGCCACCGCGACGGCGGTCCGCTCGTCCAGCGGCAGGGTGTCCGTGACACCCGGAGGCAACGAGGGAGCCTCGGTGACGCCCGGCCCCAGCGGGGCCGCGAGCGTCGCGAGTTCCGAGGACACCCAGGCACGGTCATAGGGCGAGCTGGCACACCCCGTGGTGACCACCCACGCGAGCGCCAGCGTTCGAGCTTTGGGCCGTCGAGTCCTGCACCGGAAAGACATGGCGCGGACCCTGCCAGCCGAGGTTGAACGGTGGCTGAACGTCGGCCCGGCGGCCCCGTTTCGGAGCGACTCGCGGGTGGTATAGCTCCATGGAGAACCCCGCCATGCGAGTCCTCGTCGTCGATGACCATCAGGAGCTCCGCGCCCTCGTCACCCAGTCCCTGGAGCGCGACGGCCACGTCGTCCGCCAGGCGGGAGACGTGGAGCAGGCGCGTCGGTCGCTCGTCGACGAGACGGATGTCATCGTGCTCGACGTGGGCCTCCCGGACGGCTCCGGGCTGTCGCTCTGTCGCGAGCTGCGCGCGGACGGAATCCAGACCCCCATCCTCCTCCTCACCGCGCATCACCGCGTGTCCGAGCGCGTCGAGGGACTGGATGCGGGAGCGGACGACTTCCTGGGCAAGCCCTTCGCCATCGCCGAGCTGCGGGCGAGGGTGCGCGCGCTCGGACGCCGCAAGGACAAGGCGAGCACGGTGCGCGCCCGGGTGGGCGACGTGGTCCTCGACTTCGGCCGGCGTGAGGCCCTGCGGGCCGGCGCGGCCGTGGCCGTCACCGCGCGTGAGTGGGCCATCCTGGAGACGCTGGCGTCCCATGGAGACCGCGTCGTGAGCCGCGATGCGCTGCTGGAGTCCGTCTGGGGCGACGTCAGCCCTGGCGCCGCGAGCAGCCTGGAGGTCCTGGTCGGGAGGATTCGCCGCAAGCTGGGCGAGGACGTGGTGCGCACGCTGCGAGGCGCGGGGTATGGCCTTGGAAACGGCTGACACCGGGCGCCCCCGGGACTCCATGGTGCGCAGGCTGTCTCGCACCATGGTGGCCGTCGCCCTGACGAGCAGCGCGCTCACCGCAGGCGCCACGGGCCTGCTCGCCTACCGCATGTTGCTCGCCGGAGAGGACCGGCGCCTGCGCGACGCGGCGGTCGACATGGTCGAGGAGGTGGCCGGGCTGGATGACGCGCAAGCACGGATTGAAGCCGATGATGAGGCGACAGAGCTCAGTCCCTTCGGCATCCGCATCACCCTGTTCTCCAACGAGGGCAGGCTGGGGGGAGACCCGGACATCCCGCGCCAGTCCGGCTGCGCGTGGTCCCAGCTCCCGGGGGAAGAGGGCGTGAGGCGCTGCGGCGAGACCGCCCATGGGCGCCTGTCGGTGGCGCAGGAGAACATCGAGAGCATCCCCCGGCTCCGGCTCTCACTGCCGCTGGCCGCGCTGCTCGCCACGGCGTGTGCCTCGCTCATGGGCCTGTTGATGAGCCGCCGCGTGGCGAGCTGGGCGGCCCGGCCCCTCACCGAGCTGAGCGCCTCGCTCGCCCGCATCGAGGCAGGAAGCCCCCTCCCCGCTCCTCTCAAGACCCAGGCCCGCTACAGCGAGGTGAACGCGGTCCGCACCGCGCTGGTGGAGCTGCTCACGCGCCTCCAGGAAGCGCTGGAACAGTCGCGCCGCTTCGCGGCGAATGCCGCGCACGAGCTGCGCACCCCCCTGGCCACGCTGCAAGCGGAGCTGGAGTTGCAAGCAGAGATGCCTCAGCCACCGGACACCGCCCAGGCCCTGACGCGGATGCACCGGACGGTGACGTCGCTGGGAGTGCTCGTGGAGCGCCTGCTGGTGCTCGCGGACGACACCCAGGGCTCGCTGGAACTCGTCGAGCCGGTGAGTCTGGCGCAGGTCGTCGAAGAGGTCCTCCAAGCGCTCCCACCGGGCGAACGACGCCGGGTCGACTTCGAGGACGGTGCGCCCGGGCTCGTTTCGGGGGACAGACACCTGCTGCGACAGCTCGTCGACAACGGGGTGGAGAACGCGCTCAAGTTCTCCGACGCCGGGCGTGTCTGGGTCTCCGTTCAAGAGACACCTGAGGAGACGCGGCTCGATATCCGGGATGAGGGACCAGGCATCAGCGAGGCGGACTTGAGGCGGGTCTTCGAGCCGTTCTATCGCGCCTCCGGCGCTCGCGCCGGGAAACCCGGCCATGGAATCGGCCTGTCCCTGGTGGCGCTCGTCGCGCGTGCGCACCGCGCGAACGTCGCCTTCCTCCCTTCGAAACGGGGCGCGCACCTGCGGCTGACATTCGCTCGTGGCGACCCCTCCCAGCCGCGAGCTGGGGCCTGAGGGCATGACTCCTGTCGATGGCGATGAACTGAACCAGACCCGACGGCGCTTCCCCCCCCGGAACCGGGGCGTACCTTCGGCGCCATGCCACGCAGTCCAATCAACATGCTCGTGAGTGGGGCACTAACCTTGCTCTGCTCCGCCGCGGCCGCGGGCCCGCTCACCCGCGAGCCCTATCTCCAACAGGTGACCATGGAGAGCGCGCTCGTCGTCCTGGGCGTCAAGAACCCGTGCATCGCGACCCTGCGCCTGGGCGAGACGGGGCGTGCCCTGGAGCCCGTGGCATCGGACGGAGCACCCCGGACCACGCACGTGATTGCCTTGAAGAACCTGCGGGCGAACACGGCGTATGACTACGCCATCGAGGTCTGTGGCGAGTCTGTCGGCCCCTTCACCTTCCAGACCGCGCCTGGGCCCGGAGACCCGATTCAATTCATTGCCCTCGGCGATTCTGGCACGGGGAGCACCGCCCAGATGCGGGTGGTCGAGGCCATGCGCCGGGTCCAGCCTCAGCCCCAATTGCTGCTGGCCCTGGGAGACAACGCCTATGCGTCCGGCACTCATGAGGAGTTCCAGAGCCGCTTTTTCACGCCCATGGCGAGCATGCTGCGCCGTGCGCCGGTCTTCGCGACCCCGGGCAACCACGACTACGCGACGGAGACGGCACAACCCTACTTCGACAACTTCCACCTCCCCACCAACAACCCCACCGGCACGGAGCGGTACTACTCCTTCGAATGGGGTGACGCGCACATCGTCTCCATCGACACGAACTGCGCGATGGGGCTGGCGGGGGGCTTGTGCTCGCCCCGGGAGCAACGCGAGTGGCTCATCGACGACCTCCGCGCGAGTCCCGCGAAGTGGAAGCTGGTCATCATGCATCATCCCCCCTTCTCTAGCGGGGTGCATGGTGACGACAGCCCGATTCGGGGGCTCTTCGCCTCCCTCTTCGAGCAGGGCGGCGTCGACCTGGTCCTGACCGGACATGACCACGACTACGAGCGCACGTATCCCCTCCTGGCGGAGAGCGTCGCCCCCAAGGAGAAGCGGGGGGTCACGTATCTGGTGGTCGGGTCGGGAGGCGCGGTGCTGCGCAAGTTCCCCCGGCGCCAACCCGCCTGGAGCGCCGCGCGCAATGACAAGGACTATGGCTTCCTTGATGTGCGCATCGACAAGGACGTGCTCACGGGAAGGCTGGTGTCAGCGGACGGAGGGATCGCCGACGAGTTCGTCATCTCCAAGCGCTTGGACCTGCGGCTCACCGCAACCGCCACCCCGACAAAGGGCCCCGCGCCGCTCACCGTGGCCTTCACGGCCGTGCCCAGTCACGAAGGTGCGAGCATCGCGTGGCTCCAAGGCGAACGCTCCAGTCTCGGCACGGGCCCGACCCTTACGCATGTCTTCACCGAGCCAGGGCGATATCAGGTCCAGGTCCGGGGCACACTGGGGTCCGCAAGCACGATGAACTTCCTCCCCATCGAAGTGGAAGCAGCCCCACCGCCCCCTCGCGTATCCGAGCCATCGGTACCGCCTCCCCTTCCATCCCCTCCCGTGGATGCATCACCGCCTCCCAGGCCTCGACCCGAGGTGACGACGACAGCCCCACCGCCTCCAAGGGGTTGTGCCGGCAACGCAATGGGTTCCTTCGTAGTCACGCTCCTCGGAATCAGCCGCAGACGCGCAACTGGCTCCAGGACGAAGCATGGCTGAGGCAGTCGCGCCAAGAGCCTCTTTCGGTAGGAGCGAATGGAACCAGGTGATGATGCCCAGCGCGAAGTGCAGCATCGCGACATAGGTGTCTTCCCAGCGCACCAGCAGCCGCCGGAAGCAGTTGAGCCAGGAATGAGTTCGCTCGACGACCCATCGTGGCAAAGGGCGTCCACGCCGTGCGCATCTGGGAGCGCCGTCTCAGCGCCCGGAGCGTGAAGCCATGCTTCTGGGCCAGCTCGCGTACGGCCCTGAATGCATGCCCCAAGTCGGAGCACAGCGCCTGACGACGGCTATACCCTTTGCAACCAGTCCGCCACGGCGGCCCCCGCGTCGTAGCGCGCCTGCACGATATCGGTCAGGCCATAGTCCGTCGCCAGCTCGACACGACTGTCCGGGTACTTCAGAAGAAAGCGCTCCAACGCAGGCCATAGGACGTGCTGCACCGCGAACTCGTCGGCGGTCAGCCGGACGGTGCCAGACGGCCGCTCGCGCAGGTGGCCACGTGCGCGAGCCCTTCGGCGAAGGTGCCTACACGGGTGCTCATGGCTCCTGACCGCGCGCCCATGAGCTGGGGCGATGGGCGCTCCAATCGGCCGTCGCTAGCGCTTCGGCGTTGGCCGCTTCTCCGACCACGACAGGAGCTCGTCGAGCGCCGGGCAGAGCGACTGCCCCCACTCGGTCAGGTGGTACTCGACCTTGGGCGGCACCTGCGCGTGAACGATGCGCGCGACGATGCCGTCCTGCTCGAGCTGCCGAAGCTGCTGGATGAGCATCTTCTGCGTGATGGCTGGAATGGCGCGCTCCAGTTCGGAGAATCGGAGCGTCTTCCCACCGAACAGGTGGAAGAGGATGACGAGCTTCCAGCGGCCCTCCAGCATCTGGATGGCCTCCTCGATGCCGCTGGCCGCCGTCGCTGGCGTATGGCCCCCATGCTTACCCAAAAGTATGTACCTCACTTTTTCGTGTGTTCTTGCGGCCCAGAACCGTACTCATTACAGATTGAGCGATGCAAACGACACCTGACCAGCTCCCCAGCCTGCCTGCGCCCATCGCTGGCTACTTCGCACACGAGAAGACCAGCCCTGCCGCCGTGGCTCGGTGTTTCACCGATGATGCCGTCGTCGTAGATGAGCGCCGCGAGCACCGCGGGCGCGCTGCCATCGAGGCGTGGAACGCCGCCGCGAACAGCAAGTACAAGTTCACGACGACATTGCTCGCGGTGGAGTTCGACGGACCTCGCACCACGGTGCGTGCGAACATCGCGGGCAACTTTCCAGGGAGTCCCGTCGAGCTCCGCTTCCGCTTCACCCTCGCGGGTGGACTCATCACTCGACTGGAGATTGCACCGTGAGTTTCGATCTCGAACTGAAGAACCGCCGCGCGCTTGTCACAGGAGGCACGAAGGGCGTCGGCGCGGCGGTCGTCGGGGCCCTCGTCGAGGCCGGCGTCAAGGTGGCCACAACCGCACGTACCGTTCCCCGCGACACGTCTGGCGTGCACTACATCGCGGCTGACATCACGACCGTCGAAGGCTGCGCGCTGGTGGCGCGGGAAGCGCTCGCGCACCTCGGTGGTATCGACATCCTGGTGCATGTGCTCGGCGGCTCGAATGCTCCCGGCGGTGGCTTCGCTGCGCTCGGCGAGGACGAGTGGAAGAAGGAGCTCAATCTGAACCTGATGCCCGCGGTTCGCATCGACCGAGCGCTCTTGCCGTCGATGCTGGCGCAGAGGGCTGGCGTCATCGTCCACGTCACGTCCATCCAACGCGAGTTGCCCCTTCCAGAATCAACGACGGCGTATGCCGCGGCAAAGGCGGCGCTGTCGACCTACAGCAAGTCGCTGTCAAAAGAGGTGGCGTCCCAAGGCGTGCGAGTGGTCCGCGTCTCGCCGGGCTGGGTGGAAACAGAAGCCTCGGTGCACTTGGCGGAGCGCCTCGCCCAGCAGGCCGGCACCGACTACGAAGGTGGCAAGCAGATCATCATGAAGTCGCTAGGCGGCATCCCGCTCGGCCGCCCTGCCAGGCCTCGCGAGGTCGCCGACCTCATCGCGTTCGTCGCGTCGCCGAGGGCGGGCGCCATCACCGGCACGGAGTACGTCATCGACGGCGGCACAGTGCCAACGGTGTGAGCCGTGGGTTCAGTGCTTCTGACCTCGCCGCGTTCGCCCGGATGCACGCCGTTTCGAGCCAGCGGAGCCTCGCCGGAACCGCTGCGCGCGGGAGGCGTGCTCCGGGGCGGAGGCCGGCTGCGCTTGGGCCCGCTCCCGTCCCCCGCCGCCGTCGCGCTGTGACCCGCGCTTCGGCCGCTTCGAGCCGCCCGACTGCATCGATTGACTGAGCGACTGACTCGCGTCCTTCGCCACGCCTCCGGGCCCGAGCGTTCCCTTCACGGCCTCTCTCACGGGTCCGCCGGGCCCGAGCGCCTGGTTGGCAACGCCGCTGACCGTCCCCCCCGGTTCCAACGCCCCCTTCGCCGCCCCTCCCACGTCCTGGACGGCCCCGGACACCGCGCCACCCGGCTTCAGCGTCTCATGCGCGGCCTCCCCCACCTCGCCAATCGCGTGCCCCACGGGACGCAGCAGGCTGGCGAGCAACTCGGGGTTGGCATCCAGCGTCTGGAGCGCGCGGTCCAGGATTTCATAGACCCGTTGGAGCCGGACCTTGAGCAGCGCCTGGGCCTCCACGCCCTTGATGGTCAACTGAACCTTCTCGATTCCCACGTCCGCGCCCACGTCGAGGCGCACGAGATTGGCGAGCTCGGCGTGAAGGGAGACGCGCGCGTGCAGGTCTTCCACGTCGAGCGAAATCTCGTCGACCTTCACCGTCGGAACGTCGAGCAGGACGTCCGGCACGAGTTCAATGGGTCCTTCGTCGACCCCCGCCTGCGCGAGCGCATGCCGGGTATCCTCACGCGTGGCCTCACCGCTGCGCTGCGACCCCTTGTCTTCAGCCTTTGTTCCATGTGAACGCCATGCGCCCCAACCCATCTTTCTTGCCACGTTCGGCCTCCTCCCTTTGTCCAAAGTGAGGAGCGGACGACAGGCCTGGCACCCGCGATGAGCGGGGACCTCGCTTCACTGGCCTCGGCCCTTCGCGATGCCCTGACGAAAGGCCGCAAGGCCGCTCGCGCAAGCCTCCTGGGTCCCCATGGCTGCATGCCGGCACGGACTGGCGCGGCCGGCCAGGGAGGGCGTCTCCAGATTGTTCAGGGACCGGTGACCCACATCCCAGGGAGCCCCCATGCCCTCACGTCGACAACCCCGCTCGAGTCGCTCGCGCCCTCCCCATGCGCCCATGAACGGACAGGCGTCCGAGCTGAACGATGACGACGCAGGCATTGCCGCACGAGCCCGAGGTGACTCGCTCGTCGTGCATGCCATCCAGGGTGTTCAGGTCCGCACCTGGTCGTCTCCTGACTTCGAGAGCGTCCACACCTCCTACCGGACTGGCGTACCGACGCCCCTCACTCCGGGGCGCTACGGCCCCTTCGAAGCGGCCGTGCGTGTGGGGACACGGATTCCCGAGCCTCCAGCGGCCCCAGCGTCCAGCGGTGCTCGGGCCTCGCGGAAGCGCTCGGGGCGAAGGCGGAGGTGAGCAGCCATCCGCGGGCAGGCGGGACCGCGCCGTCCCCGCCCGGCGCTCACCGGCCTTTCCGGTCGACCCGCTCCAACCTGCGCCGGGCAGGGCCTTCTTCGGGTTCGGACCGCAGTGATTCCAGCTGCTCGACCGCCGCGTTCGCCGCCACCTGCCGTACGGACGCCAGGACCTCCTCGAGCCGCCCCGAGGCATCCAGGCGGTCCGCCAGGTCCCGCGCCTTGCCCGCCGCGCGTGCATAGGCGCGGCGCTCCAGGCCCGATGCAGGCACGAGGGAAGCGGACAGGAAACCCAGGGCCAGGACGCCAAGCCCCGCCCCCACGGGATGCTGCTGGAGCGTCTGCGTGGTCCACGTCCGAGCCCCCTCCGTGCGCGAGCGAGCATCCTGTCGCGAGGGAAGCTTCCCCCGCAGGCGCCCCGCGACCGCCCGTCCCTTGTCACGGACCGTCCGCAATGGCGCCAGGCCCCCTTGCGTCATCCCTGGAGCGTCACCGCTCCTGCCCTTGCGCTCCGCCGCCTTGTTCGCGCTCCGCCGCATCACTCGGTTCCCCCTTCCACGTCGCCAGCGCTGCTGGCGCGAAACATCCGCCCCGCGAGCAGGCCCGCCCCCAGCAGCCCTGTGAGCAGCCACCCCGGGCGCTGCCGCACGAGCTGTCCCGTGCGATCCAGGAATGCCTCGACGGATTGCTCCTCCAGCCGCGAGGAGGCGCCGCGGAAGATGCGCTCTCCGGTCTCCAGCATGCGTTGCGAGGCCGGGCTTGGGGCTCGCCGGGTGGCGCTGCCCAGCCCCTCTGCCATGTCGTCCAACACGGACACGAGCACGCCTCGCTGGAAGTCCAGGCGGTCCATCACCCGGCCCCGGGCGTAATCCGCGACCTGGTCGAGTTGCTTCTGCGCAGCCTCCATTTTGGGTGATGCGCGTCGAGCCGGACCGCGCGAGCGCCCTCTCCCCTTCGTCTTCATCGAGGCCATGGTGTGCGTCCTCCTGGCACCGAAGGTAGACACCTTCGCGCCATCCCTGGGCAACCGGACCGCTCACGGCGTGGCCGTCCGGACGCGCATCGCGCGGGTGCCGTGCGGCCATGGCCGTCGCCACGTTGATTCATCAGGAGGCAGTCATGACGCCAGAGCAGGAGAAAACGCTTCACGAAGATGCCGTGGCAACGGTGGACCGGCTGGTGCGCAAGAACCCGGCGCTGGAGAAGGAGCTCCAGCAGGCCCGGGGCTATGCCGTCTTTCCCTCGCTGGGCAGGGCCTCGTTGGTCCTCGGCGGCTCGTACGGTCACGGCGAGGTGTTCGAGAAGGGCAAGCCGATTGGCTTCGCCACGCTGAGCCAGCTGACCATCGGCGTCCAGGTGGGCGGACAGACCCTGAGCGAGCTCATCTTCTTCAAGGACCCTGAGTCCATCAAGGCATTCAAGGGAGGGAAGGCTGCCTTCGCCGCCAACGCGTCCGCCGTGCTCGTGAAGGCGGCGGCGTCCGGAACCAACAACTATGCGAAGTGCGTTGCCCACGCATACTCGCGTGGCGGAATGGTGCTCGAGCTATCCCTGGGCGGGCAGAAGTTCACGTTCATTCCTCGTTCGTCGGACGCACCGCAGCAGGAGCACGGGGGCATCCTGGAGCGCTTCCGCAGGAAGGACTCCTCCGAGGAGCAAGGGGCTGAAGACGGCGCACCGCGCTCGCGGCCGCAGGCTGCGCACCCTCCTCCCGCCCTGACCACGGGCCTGACGGCGGCCGCCATGGTGCTCACCCGACTCATCAAGGCGCAGGCCAGTGCCCACCATGCATGACGGCTCCATGAGGGAAACGCTGGCACGACAAGGCCGGCGTGCGCTGAAGCTCGCGCGCAAGGAGCTGGATGTTCACCGCAAGCTCCACGGTGATGCACGGGCGGCACTGCACCGGATGGAGGCCCGCTCGCCGGAGCTGGCCCGTGCAAGGGCTCGGGCCTATGCCTACGCCGTCTTCCCTTCGTTGGGACAGGGGAGCGTCTTGCTTGGAGGCACCTGGGGGCTGGGCGAGGTCTTCCGGCATGGGCAGCTGATCGGTTACGCGGCGATGGGACAGCTCACCTTAGGGGTCCAACTGGGCGGCCAGACGTCTTCGGAGGTCGTCCTCTTCCAGGACCGGGAGGCGTATCAACGCTTCAAGCAGGGGGGGACCGGACTGGCACTCGGCGCGGCCGCGACCCTGGTCAAGGCAGGCGCGGCGAAGACACGGGGGCCGGCTGGCAGCACGAGGGTCTCGGTGGCCACGGATGGAGGGCTGTGGGCAGGCGCGGCGATTGGCGCCCAGCGCACCTTCGTCGTGCCCGCCGTCCTCACCCGCAGCGGTGCGTTGCGCCGGATTCTCACGTCCATACCTTCTTTGACACGAGGAACGCCGCCCCCCAATGCGGGCGGCACGAGGGAGAGCGCGATGGCCAAGGCGCAGACGAGCAACTCCGGGGGAAAAGGGCTGAGCAGACTCACCGCGGTCTTGAAGCGCCGGAAGGCACCGGTCGAAGAAAAGACACGCCCCCAGAAGGTGGCTGAACACACACGCGAGGCCATGCGGAGGGCCGGCGATCGAGGGCGCATGACGCTGGAGCACATGAGAGACCGGGTCCCCAGTGGAGACAGGCTCCGTGAGCGAGCAGGCAAGGTGCGCACCTGGGCCGCCGACCAGTTGGGTGAACACGCGGTGGCCATTGGCCTCACGACACTGGCGGCAGGCGTCGCGGGAGCAGCGCTGCTTCCCGTGTCGGACCGGGAACGCCGCGCGTTGGGCTCCGTGTCCCACAAGGTGAAGGGGCTCACCCACGCCGTCGGTAAGAATCCCCAGGTCGCCCGGGTGGCACGGTCCGTGGATGGCGCGGTGGCGCGTGTCCGCCACGACAATGGCGCTTCCACGGAGGAGAAGCCCCCGGCTCCCCGCACCAGGAATCCCGCGGCGACGCGTGGCAAGAAAGCCGCGGGCAGACCCGCGGCGGCGGCCAAGACGTCGCGCCGCCCGCGCAAGAAGGCCTCGGGACCCCAGCCCCGGAAATAGGCGCGGGGGGCGTTTCCCGCGTTCACCGCACAAGGGGATGCTGACGCGACGCGGATGAAGGCTCACGGGCAGGAACAGGCTGAAGCATCCCTCATCTGAATCAGGAGGACCTGGGCCCGCGCGCTGCGCGATGACGGCCTCGGTCCCCTCCGCCAGCACGAAGAACGTTTCCAGACATCGAAGCGCCCATTCGACAGCAGAGAGGAGCGCTGGGTGCCAGGGCAGCCCGACGTGCGAGTGCTGGTGTACCGCCCGAGCAACCCGCCTCCGGTGTCGGGGGCCATCTTCGTCGGGGGCCATCTCCTATGTGCACGGCGGCGGCTACATCACGGGCGTCGCGGAGATGACCGATGCGGCGTGTATGCAGCCCGGGCGTGATCCGCTTCAGTGGACGCCCGCCATATGCTGGTTGAACCAGCCCACCAGACGCTCGAGATGCTGCCCGAAGTAGTTGTAGGCGTGGAGTCGCTGATTGGATTCCTCTATCCGAGCAGCAACTTCTCCTGCGCGCCCAAGGCATTGAAGTTCGCCTGGCCATCGCGCTCGCCCAGCTCTCTTCGGGAGTCGGGCAGTCGGAGGTTCTCCTTCGTCGAAGGTGCTCCCAACACCGTGAACACGAGGACGACGCGCGCCAAGCGGAGGCGCCCGAGAAAGAGCCCGGGAGGCACCGCATCCAGCCTGCTTGAGGCTGGGAATGAGAACCCAGGTTCTTGCAGCTCGCGCGCTTCACAGGCTCGGACTCATCCAGCACATCGACTTCGTGGTGAGGCGATACCTCGACGAGGGCAGGCTCGAGCGCGTGCGCAAGCCGTGGTGCTCGCCATCCCCGGGGTTCTATCTCTGCGTCCCATCTCGAGAGATGCCCTCGAAGGTTCGAGCGCTCCGCGACTTCCTGTTCGAGAAGAGGGACAACCCGAGCGCTTCGGTCACGGCTCCGCGGCGCGCGAGGTCACCCAAGGTCCGACGTCGCTGACGGGGACGCACAAGCGCCCCCTGAAGTCCGCGCAGCGGGCCCAGGTCCAGGGGACCGTACGGGGCCTCGCCAGCGGGCGGGTCCTGGTACTGGGGGTGTCGCGCGTGCTGGAGGGCCCCACCCGCATCGCCCGGCACATGCCGCGTGGAGCGGAAGGACAGGAGCCAGCTCGAAACGACGAGCCTATCCGCCGTCCCGTGCGAGCGATTGGAAGACGAAGGGATAGGTGATGGTCACCACTCCCGTGCCCCAGGGCGCACGGAAGCGGGCCTGCGACAGCTCCGTCAGGAGGCAGGACAGGAACAGCGGATCGTTGAGCGTGGACTCGATGATGTCCGCGTCCTGGAAGGACCCCTGTGTGCCCTGGCCCACCAGCGTGAAGCGCACCACCACGCGCTGATCGCCCACGCCACGCTCGGCCACGGGCGCGTAGCACTTCTGGAGCCCGGGGCGGACGTCCTGGATGGCCGTCCGGATGTCCTCCTTGCGCACCGTGGTTTCCTCGACGGCTTTCACCGCCTTGACCGGCGACGGGCCAGACGCCTCCAGGCCCCCGGACGGGTCCTCGCGAGCCGGTTCGCCCGACGTCCCAATGGAGTAGGCGGCCCCGAGTTGGGAGGCGGGCGTGAGTGCAGGAAGCACCAGGATTCCCCCTCCATCCGTTTGGGGCGCGCGAGTGCCCCCCGGCTCCACGGCGGGAGCGGTCGCACGGACGGGCCTCGCCGCCTCCGTCACCGCGGGAACCTGGGACTCCCAAGCCCTCCAGTGACGAGCCAGGAGCACCAGGCCCAGCGCCAGCACCACGAAGAGGGGGAGCAGTTTGCGCACGTCCCCCACGATAGCGCCCCAAGGGATTTTGTTCCGTCGCCCGTTTTGGAGTGTCGGCCCCCTGGGTGCCCGCCCTTTCGGTGCGAAATTTGAACTCAGGGCGCTTCGAGGTCCGGCAGCACCTGCTGCGTGGGCGCATCAGGCGCCTGTTCGAGCGCGCCACCGTACACCTCCCCTTCGACCCGGTGGGGCATGGAGGGCGGATCCTCCGGCTGGCGCGAAGATGGCGCGCAGACAGGCAGCGTCTCCTTCAGGCTCCACCGGGTATACCGCCGCGCCACCATCTCCAAGCGAGGCGGGATGTACTCGCTGCGGAACTGATACTCGAAGCGCGTCACCGTACGCGTCATGGGCGCGTAACCGCATTTCTGACGGTTCTCGAAGCGCGTCACCATTCGCGTCCGCGGCACGGAGCGGCTCGTCTTCGAGGACGAGTCATATTGACGCTCGTAGTAGGTCTCCGAGACAGTGCGCGGCTCCATGACGAACTGACACTGATACTGGCTTTCAAACACAGTCTTCGTGACAGGAACCAGGTGGTATCGCATCTCGGTACGCCCCGGCGTACTTTGAAGCATTCGGGCAATCTCGACTGAAGACTCCGGCACGATCTCCGTCAAGCACTCTACCGGCTCCCCATCCTGGTCGCTCGCCAGCACGATGCGCACATCGCTGACGTAGCGCCCCCCTGCGGCTTCCGCGCGCTTCATGAAGTCGAGCAACAGCTGGGTACCATCCCGCCGGGCACCGAAGGCAACCGCCAGCTTCCACGGCTTGAGGCCGGAGGCTGCGGCCTCGTCTCTCGTTGTCAGGGTCACTCCGTTCGCCTGGTATCCCTGAGGCTTATGCATGCACCCAACGGCAACGAGAAACACCCACGCATGAATTGCAACCCGTCTCAAGAGCCCACCCTCCTGTCGACCGCTCGGACTTCATAGCAGGGCACAGGTGAAGGAGGCCCTGAGACACATTCCACTGTTCAAGCCAAAGACAGGGCTGACGCCGGGCGACTGCCGGAACAACTTCCTCGTCGGAAATGAAAGCGGCCAGGTCCAGCCTCATCCCCCCCGCTGGTGGCGGGCGTCATCGAGCGCATGGAGGAGGAGCGTGGCGTCACGACAAGAGGAGGCAACGGGCCTCGACCATGTGCGGGGAGCCGCAGCCCTCTCCCCTCTTTCCACTGCCAGCAGATGCCAGACCCCGGGTGTTGCCGCAAGCCCCCCCGGTCGTGCTCCACCATCGCCCGTTTCGAGTCAGGAACGGGAGGCCGACAGATGCAAACGGACGGGGTGACGCAGCACGCAGTGGTGATTGTGGGAGGGGGCCCTACAGGGCTGATGCTCGCGGCGGAGCTGGCGTTGGCGCAGGTGGACGTGGCCATCGTCGAGCGGCGCGCCAGTCAGGAGGTCGTTGGCACCCGCTCGCGCGGCCTGCACGCGCGCAGCCTGGAGGTGCTCGCTCAGCGAGGGGTCGTCGAGCGCTTCACCTCGCAAGGGCAAGCGGTCCAGAACGTCGCTTTCGGGCAGGCGCATCTGGACCTCAGTGACTTCCCGACGCGTCACAACCATGGGCTCGCGCTCGTGCAGCAGCGCTTCGAGCGCATCCTGGCGGAGTGGGTGGGCGAGCTGGCGGTGCCCCTCTACCGTGAGTGCGAGGTGACGGGCTTCGCGCAGGACGACACCGGCGTCGACGTCGCGCTGTCCGACGGCCGTGCGCTGCGGGCGAAGTACCTCGTCGGGTGCGACGGGGGTCGCAGCCTCGTCCGCAAGACGGCGGGCATCGAGTTCCCGGGGTGGGACGCGTCCATCAGCTACCTCATCGCCGAGGTCGAGATGAGCGGTGCGCCGGCGTTCGGCATCCGCCGGGATGAGAAGGGCACCTACGCCATGGGCCCGATGGAGGACGGACGCGTGGGCGTCGTGCTGAGAGAGGAGCGGGTCGGCACGGGCGACGCGCCGACCCTCGAAAGTCTGCGCGAGGGGCTCATCGCGCTCTACGGGACGGACTACGGCCTGCGCAGCGCCACGTTCCTCTCGAGGTTCACCGACATGACGCGGCAGGCGGCGTCCTACCGGGACCGGCGGGTGCTCCTGGCAGGCGATGCGGCCCACGTGCACTCGCCCATGGGAGGACAGGGGCTCAACCTCGGCGTGCAGGATGCCGTGAACCTGGGGTGGAAGCTGGCCCAGGTCGTGCGCGGTGTCTCGCCGGAGACCCTGCTCGACACGTACCAGGCCGAGCGCCACCCCGTCGCGGCCCGCGCGCTGCGGAAGACGATGGCGCAGACCGCGCTGAGCCGCGGTGACGCGCGGATGGACGCCGTGCGCGAGACGCTTTCGGAGCTGCTGCGGATGGACGGGCCGCGCAAGCAGTACGCGGCGATGATGTCGGGGCTGGACATCCACTACGACCTGGGCAACGGACACCCGCTGCTCGGGCGCCGCATGCCGGACCTCGACCTGATCACCCCTGACGGCCCCCGGCGCGTGTTCCACCTGCTGCACGACGCGCGGCCGGTGCTGCTCGACCTGGGCGAGCCCGGCACACTCGACATCACACCCTGGGCGGACCGGGTCCGGAGGGTCGCGGCTCATTACACGGGGGCGTGGGAGCTCCCGGTGCTCGGAGCAGTCACGGCGCCCGTCGCGGTGCTGATTCGACCGGACGGACACGTCGCGTGGGTCGGAGAGGGCACGGACCAGGGGCTGCGTGAAGCCCTGAGCCGATGGTTCGGACCGCCGCGTGCTTCTCTCCAGTGACGCGCGACGAAGGCCCAAACCCGCTGGCTGCCTGCTCCGCACATACCGCATCGCGACCGCCCGTGAGCCGAGCTCCAGCCGGCTCACGGGCGTCAAGTCGACACACTTCGAGAGCCCCGCGAACAAGGTCGGCCCATGGTCCACCAGCCTGGGATGCATCACGAACGGGTACTCATCGTTCAATCCCAGCTCCGCCAACGCCAATGGGAGCTTCACGCCTCCCACGAGCCATCCCCTCCCCGGCTCCCGCTTGAACCGCTGAACGGCCTTGTCCCAATCCCCACGCATCAGCAGGGCCGACGGGGCCTACCGGGCGTCGCTCGCGTCCACGGTGAGGCAGGGCTCCATCTTCTCGGGGGCGACGAGGAACCGCTGCTCGCGGCCCAGGTCCTGGGAGAGGCCCTGCGCCGCGAGGCCAATCTGGCCGCCGCCGTCGTACATCAGGGCCGTCCAGTCATTCTGCGAAGCCGGGAAGACGTTGTTCGCTGCGCCGGAGCGGTTGAAGTCCAGGGCGTAGGACGCGGCCTGGATGGTCCCATCGCCGTTGAAGTCGAGGTTGACGCTCGCGTTGCCGACGACCTGGACGTTGTTGAAGCGCAGCCCGCCGATGCGGGCGAGGTCCGCCTCCGTGGTCGGGGCGACGGGCGCGAAGGCAGTCTGCTCGTTGACCGACGCCTCGTTGAAGGAGGCCACCTGCACGCGCGAGTAGTCGAGCACGTTGTTCAAGCCGCCGATGCCGAAGCCATAGAACTGGTACTCGTAGTTCATGATGCTCAGGTAGTTGGGCTTGTAGTTGGAGTCGTCATTGCCGCCGTGGCGCAGTCCGATGTTGTGCCCCAGTTCGTGCATCAGGGTGCCGGCCTGCTGCAGCTCCGTGCCACCCCCGATGAAGCCCAGCGTCACCACGAAGTCATGCGCGGGGATGCCACGCGAGATACCGCTGGAGTTGCCCCCGCTGTAGCGGTTCGCGAACAGCATGTAGTGGAAATAGGGCGCGCGGCTGGCGTTGAAGTACTTCCCCTTGATGACGTCGAAGTCCGTCCACACGGGGTTCAGGTCCGAGTCGGCATCCGCGGCGGCGATCTCCTGGTCCACCACCAGGTGCAGCGTGATGCCCGTGGTGTTGTTCGGGTTCGTCACGGGTGCGTTGGCGAACGCCGTGGTGACCCGGTTCAGCATGGCCTGGGTGGGCTTGAGGCCGGGGTAGTAGTCCACCTCGATGAAGATGTCCTTCTTGAGCGGGTTCGCGCCGAGCGTCGGCAGGTCCAGGACGCCTCCGAAGCCGAACGCCTCCGCGTAGTCGCTGAGCCGGTCCCCGTCCGTGTCGGGGTTGTTGGGATTGGTGCCCAGCACCGCCTCCACGATGTCGCAGATGCCGTCGCCGTCCGTATCCAGGGCGCCCACCGGGCATCCAGGGACCGGGAGGGGCACGGCCGCCGCCGCTGCCACGCCCTGACGGGCGCTTGCCATCTCCACGTCCTGGAGGCTGGCATCGCCGCACCCGTTCAAGAAGAGGAGCACCACGGAGGCCGTCAGCAGGGACTTCCGAGTCTGGATCATACAATTCCTTTGCGCATCAACGACTGGCTTCACGCCAATCACTCCCCACATAAGAAATTCAATGATTATATTCTATAGTGGCTTTCACTTGGTTCCCCTGCGTTTGACCAATCTGTCACCGTGGGTGTCTACGAGGTTCCCCCAGGCAGACACCGTCAGCGCCTCAAACCGAGCCGGATGGCGCGCTGCATGGGTCGTGTGTTGGGATTGAGCGCCTCGCCCATCGCAGGTTCGGCGCAATGCAACCCGCAGGGAGGCTGGGCGCTCAGGGCACGTACACCTCCGCCGTGGCCAGTGGCTGGATGCCATCTTCGCCCCCCACGACGAGGACCCGGCCCGGGCTCAGCAGCGTCGCGGTGTGAGCTCCGCGGGACGCGGCCATGGAGGCGGTCGCGGACCAGGTGTTGGTGCCCGGGTCATACAGCTCGGAGGAAGAGGGCCCGGTGGGCGCTTGCCCCCCCGGAGACGAGCACCTTGCCCGAGGAGCGCGCGGCGGCGCTCCACCACGAGCCCCCCGACCACCAGCGCCTGCAAACCGCTGAGCGTCAGGGCCCCCAGGCCCCACCAGCGGTAGCGCTCCCAGAGCGTGGGCTCGTCGAAGGCGAGCCGCACCCCGGCGGGCACCCGCTCACGGGGGATGTCCCAGCGCCGCAGCGCGCGGGCGTCGACCGTCAGCGTGTCCACGGGTGCCGGCTTCAAGGGTGCGAGGAATTCCTCCTGCGCGCCGTGCAACACGCGGGAGGTGAGCATGCCCAGTTGTTGGCCCACGGCCTCGTAGCTGACGAGCGCCCCGCCGACGAACCCCAGCCCCAGGACGGTGTCATGGAGGGCGAAGCAGGGCCGGTTGCTGGCGGCGAGCAACATGCGTGCGATCTCCCGCCCCACGAAGGGTCTCCCGCTGGGATCCGTCATGAAGGCGAAGGTGAGGACCACGGTGTCGTCCGGCAGGGTCCCCGCGCGCTGGAGCATCTCGGCCAGCGGCAGGTTGCTCAGGTCGATGAACTCCAGCCCCCGCTGCGCGAGCAGCGGCTGCAGCTCCCGCATCATCTGCTCCTGCCGGGCGCGCTCCCAGGGACTGGAGCCGTTGATGAGCGCCAGCCTCCGTGTGCCGGGCAGCAGTTGCAGGGCCAGCTCCGCGGTGGCCCGCATGTCGTAACGCAGCCAGAGGCCCGCGACCCGCTCCAGGCGAGGCTGCTGCTCCCAGAGCCGCTCGCCCTCGGAGAGGACAATCACCGGGATGTCCAGCCACAGCTCCTGGCGCAGCTGCAGGGCTCCCTGGATGGCGTCTGAGCGGAAGGCAATGAGGGCATCCGGCCGGCGCTCCCGGTACCTGGCCAGATTCCAGGTGTGCAGCGCGTGTGAGTAGGCGGCCCCGCGGGCCCAACCCAGATCCAGGCTCTCCACATCCAGGGTGACCGGGCCGCCCTGGGCCTCCCACAAGGTGGAGCGGAGACTGGCGACGAGCGTCGCCAGGGCGGGCAGCGCCGTGTCCTCGGGAATGAGCAGGAGCACGGACTTCCCAGCCGGCCGCGCCTCCTCGGCCACCGCCAGAGGGGACAGCAGCGACAGGAGGCAGAGAACCAGGATGGACAGGGGGTGCCGCATGCCCTTGGCACGATGCCCGTAAAGGGGGGGCCATGAAACCCGGGGCGGGAGCCCTCGAACAAGGTTCCTCCCGCCCCCCAACCTCACATGCCCCGAAGTGCGAGGCGAGGCCTTACGGGAACGCCGCGACGGTCGGCGGCGTGGTGCTGGTGAAGAAGTCCGGGAAGGTCGCGGTGTAGTGGCTCCCGCTGCCGCTCTCTCCGTAGATGACGCCGGACTTCGAGCCCGAGACCGTGACCGTGGTGCCGTCCGAGGCAATCGCCACGTTCTCCGACAGGATGTTGCCCGCCCCCAGGTAGACGCCCAGGCTGTTGCTCCGGACGACGGTCAGGGTGGCCGGGTCCACATGGTGCACGCTGAGGGTGATGGGCGAGCTGCCGCTGACGCTCGACTTCTTGGTGAAGCTCGCGGCGATTCCCAGCGCGTTCACCGCCACGGACCGCGTCGGCTCATAGATGACGGACGTGCCCAGGGTCACGCTGCCGGTACCATACGCACACGTCGGGATGGGCTGGCGGAAGAGCTTGACGTCATAGACAGTCGGCGTCACGCCTGCCTGCGGGTAGGCGGAGATGCTGTAGATGCATCCGTCAAGCGACGCGGAGGTTGCCGCTGACTCCTGCTGCGCCAGCGCGTCGTCCGGCCCAGTCACCCCATCGCCTCCGCCGCAGGCAGAGAGGGCAACGGCGGCACAAAGATAGACAGCCCGATTGAAGAATCGCATTTTGCAATAACTCCTTGGCTCGCGGGGAAGCCGGGAACGTAACACAGCAATGCGGTTCTCATCGTGGACAATCTGTACGCAACCCCTCGGTCCTCGATAACACCACGGGGGCGACGATGACCCCAGCGGCCCCCCCGGGGCTCACCCTCTTTACCCCGAGCATTGGGAGCTGGGACTCAGCGAGAGGGGCCGCGGGCGCAAAGCCCGCGTCAATCACAGTAGTACGTCGGAGCCAGCTCCAGGACGCGCTGCTCCGCGGCGGGGGAGAGCGCGCGCAGGCGTGAGAGGAAGAGGGGCGCCTTCATCCCCATCCCGATGAAACCCCAGACGTACGAGCGCTCCTGGGACTCCGCCAGGTGCTGGTGTTCCTCCCGGGTGAAGGTGCGCCCCACCGCCCTCTCCAGCGTCTGGAGATCGAGCGCGAGCTGGGCGTTCAACGTCCCCCGCAGTGCCTGGAGCAGCTCCGCGTACTCCGTGAGGGCCCCGTCCAGCGCATCGGGTTCCCGGGCAAGGATCTTCTGCGCCTCCAGGAAGTCCAGCCGGGTGTGCTGCGCCTCTTCGAGCCAGTGGTGCTTGAGCAGGTTGCAGAACAGCGGATCCAGCGTCTCGGTCTTGTTTCCGCGGACCGTCTCCAGATAGTGCTGCTGCGTCATCAGCTCCAGGTGCAGGTTGAAGATGAGCACCCCCAGGTTCGACTTCGCCATGATGGCCCGCGCCACCTCGACGTGGTTGTCGAGCAGGGCGGGGACGACCTTGAACCCCCGGGCGAACGCGCCGGTGAACCGGGAGAAGAGCTGCTGGTGCTTCAGCTCCTCCTCCGTGAAGCGCAGGAGCGCTCGCATGTGCGTCGCGTTCCCATGCAGCTCCAGGCTGGCGCGCTGGGCGGCCAGCGCGACGGCGTACTCCTCCAGGAACAGGAACAGGTGCGCGTAGCTGTTGGAGCGGATGTGATTCAGCATCAGCCGCTCCTCCGCGTTCAGGAAGGGAATGGCCTCCGCACCCGTCAGCTCATCCGAAAGGAACCGGTGGCTGAAATCCAGGACCGTGTCCTTGGGCAACAGATCATCCAGACGCCAGGAGACCTTCTCCGAGCTCTGGATGCAGGATTGATATTCCGGAGTTTGATTCAACATTCGAAGTGAACCCCTGAGAATGGCGGAATCGGCTGGCATGCGGACCCGCGCCGCGCATCACTGCAACGCCAATGCCAGCCGTCTCCAGACAGAGGCCAGGCAGGTCCCCTCCCCCGCGTGTTCGAGCGGTCTCCACGCTCCGGCAGGCGTGTCGCGCGGAGGTGCCCTCGTCAGGAGGAGGCGTATCCGGGAGGCATTCATGACACGTCATGAGGCGGCCCTGACGTGTCAATGACGGGAACAGGCCTCCTCTCCAGCGAGGCGCCCGCCACTCAGCCAAGACGCCACAGGCGCTGGGCCTCCTCGGCGATGACCTCAGGAAACTCCTCGGGAAAGAACAGCTTCGCCCCGGGCACGAAGCGGATGCCCTGGGATTGGGGGAATATGCGGTCGAGGTAGCGGGCATCCTCTGGCGAGAAGATGTCGTCGCCGTCCCCCCACACGATTCGCACCGGGACCTGGCTGCGCTTGAGTCGTGCCTCCATCCCGGCCAGCGGGTTGGGCTCCAGCGCGAGGTGGAACGCGTGGTACTGCGCCCTGCGCAATGGCGAGCTCACCAGCGGCGCGGCGTAGTACTCGATGGTCTCGTCAGCGAAGCGGCTGGGGTCCCGGAAGACGGCCGCGCCGAACGTCGAGCGCGCCAAGGCCTTGTCGGTCAGCCACCGTGCGGTTTCATCCGCGAGTGCTCCGGTACGCGCCAGCTCGATGGCCGGCTTGACCTTGGGGGGCGGGCTGTTGGGCTCGGTGTCGCAGTTGGTGAGGAGCAGCGTCCGGACACGCTCGGGATGACGGGCCGCGAGCAACTGCGCGACCGCGCCGCCGCTGTCGCTGGCGACGATATCAGCCTGGGGAATCGCGAGGGCATCCAGCAAAGCCACGACCATGGCGGCCTGAGCGTCGGCCGCCAGGGACTGGTGCTCCGGGATTCGCGAGTACCCAAGGCCCATGAAGTCGGGCGCGACGCAGCGCCGGTGCGCGGACAGTCGCTCCATCGCACCGCGCCACTGAAAGCCGTTGAGGGGAGCGCCGTGCAGGAACAAGGCCGCGTCCCCCACGCCGCGTTCGACATAGGCAATCTGGCCGAACGACAGGTCGGCGAAACGCCGCGCCGCGCGAAAGGCCTCCGCGGCTGACCGTGGCGATGGGGCCGAGCCCACCGCTTCGTGGCCGGTGTCCACGCGCGATACACACGCACCCACAACACCGGCGGCGAACGCGGTGCCGGTCCATTGCAAGAACTGTCTCCGTCTCATGGCGAGTCTCCCAGCAGCGGGGGTTTCCGCATGCGAGCACCCTCGCACCGCCGCCGCCGTCGCGCGCGCACGGATGGCTGGTTCCGGGCACGAACGGATGATCTTCCGCGCTTGCGCAAAACAGGAGGCACGGAGATGGTCGAGGCGATGAGCGACCGCCCCTCCTGCTACCCAAGCCCTCCGGCCACGCTCCTTGCGAGCACAGGGTCAGAGCGCTTGCCGCTGCTCGACGTGCTCACCTCCCCGGTGCCCTCGGGAGTGTTCCAGTCCCCGCTGGATGACCGTCATGTCCTCTGCCTCCACCTGGGCGACCCGGTCCCGGTCTCCTATCGGGTGGGCGACCGGGAGCGGCAGGGGACCCGGCTCCATGGCCAGTTCTGCGTCGTCCCGGCTGGCCTGAGCACCCGCTGGACGGTCTCGCAGCCCGCGCGCTCGTTGCTGCTCCGCCTGAGGCCGTCGCTCCTGCAGGACACCTCGGACACCATGGGCCTGGGCGCCCGTGCCGAGCTGGACCCTTCGATTCACGTCCGTGATGCCCAGATCGAGCGCATCGGCTGGATGATGCAGGCGGAGGACCACGACGACTATCCGGGAGGCCGGCTGTTCACGGACAGCCTCGCCACCGCCCTGGCCGCGCGCCTCCTCGCCCTGCAATCGCGCAAAGGCGAATCGACCTCCAAGTCAGCGCGAGCGCTGCCTGCCTGGCGGCTGCGTCACGTGCTCGAGTACATTGAGGCGCACCTGGACGAAGACCTCACGCTCGCCCAGCTCGCGAGTGTGGCGGGGTTCAGCCTGTCGCACTTCAAACCGCTGTTCAAGAAAGCCACGGGGGTGCCGGTCCATCGCTTCGTCCTCGGGCGGCGCGTGGAGCGCGCACGGCTGCGCCTGCTCGAAGGGGGGATGAGCCTGACGGAGATCGCCCTGGAGACAGGCTTCGCGCACCCGAGCCACATGGCCCGCTGCATGCGTCGCGTGTTGGGGCTGAGTCCTTCGCAAATCGCAGCCTCGGCTCAATGACCTGAACCTCCCCGGACCTCCGGGGCCGAGCTGGGCACTGCGAGCAGCCCCTGTGCCTATGTAGCCAGAGAGCGACCTGTTGATTGGCAGGCGCCAGGCCGAGCCGGCGCCCTGCCCCGCGGGGCCTCCAGCTCGCTCCTCGTTGTCCCTCAATTGCTAGGATGCTAGCATCCTAGCATCGAGGTTCGGATGCCTGAGGACGTCAAGCAGTTCAACGTGTACTTGCCGGCCGAGCTCATCCGCGAGGTGAAGCATCACGCCGTGGAGACCGAACAGTCGCTGTCGGCGATCGTGGCCGCGGCCTTGCGCGCCTACCTCGGCGCGCAGCCACAGAAGCGAGGCAGGAAATGACGATGACGAGCGGAGTCCAGGGGCTCCTGATCGAGACGCACAATTGGGGCAAGACGGTCGCCTTCTGGAAGGCGCTCGGCTACGAGTTGGAGTTCGAGACGGACCATCACTCGGGCCAGCTCCGCCACCCGAGGGGCGGACCGTTCCTCTTCATCGCCGAGCGCCCGGAGGGTGCGCCGCTCAGGCTGGTGCCGATGGTCGAGGCCAGCGAGGCCGCGGCGTTCGCGCCCCCCAGCTCGGGGACCGTGGTGCGCCCCTTCGAAGCGCAGCACTGGAATGTCCTCGAGCTTCTGCTCGCCGATCCCGATGGCCGTCACGTGAGCGTGCAAGCGCCGCTGCCAGCGGACCAGTCCAAGGAGCGCCCTCATGGCTGACGCGAACAGCACCGGGCCGGACAACACCGCCGTTCGCGTGGCCCTGTGGCGCGCGCTGCATGTGCTGGCCGACGCGCCTCCTCACGTCTTCGAAGATCAGGTGGGCCTGGCGCTCGTCGGCCCTGCTGATGACTGGCGGAGCCGACCCGACATGGGCCCCTTCACGCGCCCGTTCCGCGCGTCGATCGTGGCCCGCGCGCGCTTCGTCGAGGACCTCGTCGAGGAGCAGGTCGCGCGCGGCGTCACGCAGTACGTCATCCTTGGCGCGGGGCTCGACACCTTCGCGCAACGCAGACCGGAGCTCGGCGCGCGCCTGAAGGTATTCGAGATCGACGAGCCGAAGACGCAGGCGTGGAAACAAGAGCGTCTGATGGAGCTCGGCCACGGCGTGCCACCGTTCCTGCGGTTCGTGCCGGTGGATTTCGAGCACGGAGACGCATGGCTGGAGCGCCTCGCCGCCGGGGGCTTCGACACGAAGCAACCCACCGTCGTCGCGTCTTTGGGCGTGAGCATGTACCTCTCGAATCAGGCCATCCGTTCCACGCTGCGAGACGTCGCAGCGCTCGCGACGGGCTCCACATTGGTGATGTCCTTCATGCTGCCCATCGAGCTGGCTGAGCCCGAGGTGCGCCCTGGCATCGAGGCAGCGGCGCGTGGGGCTCGTGCGAATGGCACGCCGTGGTTGAGCTTCTTCAGGCCCGAAGAGCTGCTCGCCCTTGCTCGCGAGGCGGGCTTCCGCGCCGTGCGGCATGCGTCCGCGGATGCCCTGACGGAGCGTTACTTCTCAGGGCGAACCGACGGGCTGCGCCTCCCGAGCAACTCCGAGGAGCTGTTGGTCGCGACGACGTAGGCGAGTTGCCGCCGTCCGACACGGTCGCAGGCCAGCCGGCAGCCCTTGATTGGGCTGCCGCCATGAACCTCCCGCTCGCGCCGTAGCGCGCTGTTCCAACTCAATTGATGATCGGCGGGTGGTTGCGGCTGGTATCCCAGACCACCCAGCGCTGTGCGTACCCACCATTGTAAGGCCAGCCCCAGACCGGCTGCCATGCCTGGATCGTGCCGTTCATGACGTCGAGGTAGAAGTCGGAGCCCTGCGCCGTGCGCGTGAACAGGAGCTCGGCTTGGGGCCCATTCCCACTCGAGACGTTCGAGCGAAACCACTTCTGCTGTGGAGGTGTGGGCGAATAGCAACCCCACGTCTGGATCTTCGCGCCCGCGTTCGCTGGCGGTGAGGAGAAGTCCAGGCAGTAGCTCCAGAAGTCAACCAAGCTGATTCGATAACCGCTGCCGCCGCCCAGGGGCATGCTGGTGATCTGCCACTTCGCGGCACTATATGGATGACACGGATAGATGCCGACCTGGAGTCCATTGTACGGGTTGCCACCCAGCGCATCGAGACAGTACGGAACCGCCCCCGGAAGATTGGTGGATTCCAGGATGATGTTGCCGGGGACGAATGCATGGTTGGCGCCTTGCCATCCGGTCCACACGCGCGTCGCGCCCGAGTTTGCCGGCAGGTTGAGCGTCCCGTGGTCCGGGACGAGATACCAGGTCGCGCCAGGGACGCCGGCGCCCTGCTCGTCGGTCACCCAGATGCGAGAGTTGTTCGGGCGTACGCTCAGCACGGTGAACGGCAAGCGGTCTGAATATCCAAGTCCGTTGAAGCAGAGCTCCGTGCCTGTTCCGTTCGCTCCGGAATAGACACACGGCGTGTTGTTCTGGCGCGACACCGGACTGGCCAACTTCTGCGCCACGGTTGCCACCGCGGGAGCCGTGACCTCCTCTGCGATTGGGGGGCTCTCGTCCCCGGGCGCACAACTGATGACCAGTGCTGGCAGCGCAACGCGAGCGACTGGCCCCAGTACAGCAAGCAATCGTTCAAGCATGTTTCCCTCCTCGATACCGCGTTGTGGGTCCCCGCATCCGGCGGCACGCGTCGCAGTCCCGCTAGAGGCCTGCTCATGCGCCCCCCCTGACGAGCGCCTCACCTCAGCGCGCGAGTCCCAGCACGAACCCGGTATAGGGGGACACGGGCGTCACCGGCCCATCGCCAAAATCCGTGTCTCCATAGAAGTACCCCACGACCCGGCTCAGGCCCTTCTTGTCGATGTCGACGTCAGAGACCCAGCTGCCGGTGGAGGGGAACCCCCGCGCCCAGCGGATTCGTCCATTCGAAATCTTGAAGCTGGCGGCGAAGATGCTCCAGGGGGCCGCGCTCGGTGGCACCGGGGGGAGCGGGACTCCGGCGATGGTGTCTCCCGTCACGTAATCACCCACCACCACCACCTCGCCCTTCGACGACACGGCGATGGACCGGCCGCGGCTGGCGAAGCCCTGCCCCCAGGACTCCTCGCCTGACGTCGAGTAGGTCAGGACGAAGGCGTCCGCCCACCCCGAGGGCGTCACGGTCTGCCCCGCGAAGGAGAAGGGCTCGCGGAAGAAGCCCGTCAGCGCCACCCGGTTGCCGTGCATGGCCAGACTCCTCACGTTGCCCAGGGGGCCCAGCACGCGCCGGCTCCAAACGAGGGTGCCTCCGGGAGTGAACCGCTTGAGGAAGAAGTCGCCGTAGTAGCTGCCGTCTCCGTTGAAGGCAGTGGTGATGGTTCCGCCCAGATACGTGGTCCCGTCGTCATCCACCGCCAGCCCGGGGGCCTCGCTGCCCTTCACGTCGGGAAAGATGTGGCTCCAGCGGGGCGTGCCATCGGCGGAGAACTGGGCGATGAAGGCCGTGTCCGGTGCCGAGGCGAGCGGGCCCTGCCCGAAATCCACGACGCCGTTGTAGACCCCCGCGATGGTGATGTCACCGGAGCGGCTGGCGACAATCTCATAGGGCTGGAAGAAGCCCTGGCCGCCAATGGGGCGAACCCAACGGAAGCCGCCGGTCCGGTTCAAGCCAACGATGAAACGCGCGGCGGAGATGGGGCCTCCTCCGAAGTCCATGTCTGGCCAGAACGACTTTTCCACTACCAGGGAAATGTTCCCCCTCTTGTCAATGGCCGGGCCAATGATTGACGAGGTCCTGCCCGCGAAGGCCCGAGCCCATTTGACGGCGCCATGGGACTTGTATCCCACCAGCGCGACGCCCTCGCCGCCCCCAGGCACGGAGACCGGACCGCCTCCGAAATCGGCGGTCCCGGTGAGGTAGGACAGGAGGACCTGGTCGCCGTCCCGGTCATGCTTGATGGAGATGGGGGAGGCCTGGAAGCGCCTCAGCTCCACGCTCGCCCCAGGGGGCGTGTGGCCATGGTCCGGGGCCGCCTCCGTGGCGTCCTCCAATGCCTCCTGGAGACGCGCTTCCGCCGGCGTCTCGCTGGGAGGCTCGTCCGTGCCCGGAGGCACTCCCCCGCAACCCCATCCCAACAAAGCGATACAGCAGAAGACTCCCAGGCCAAACCCGCGATGTGCCATGACCTTCTCCTTTGGGCGAGGGTTCAAGCAGACAGGGCTTGGAGACGCCTGACAATGGACCCCGGGGGGGCAATGTCGCGAGGATGAAGGTTTGCTTCAAAACGCATGCATGACGCGGTGAGCCCTTGCGGCAATCCTGAGTTCAGCTCAAGTCCCGCGAGCCCGAGCCCGTACGCCGCAGGTCCTGGAGGGTGGCCTCGTCCACCTCGAGCATCACCGAGGTGTAGCTCTCGATGAAGGCGAGGATGGCCTCGCGAGGCCCCTTGCGCCACTCGTCACTGCCGTAGAAGGCGTCCTGGCTGCTGTCCCGGTGGGCCACGCTGTCATACGCGCGGATGAGGAAGTACGAGACGTCGTCATGCGGCGAGCCCCCCGCACAGACGACCTCCACCTTCCATCGCGCCAACATCGGCAGCGCCTCCCGGGTGAAGAGGTCATGGAACGCCTGCCGCGTCCCCGGCTTCAAGTTGTACGAACGGATTTCAATCCAGCGTCGGGCCATGGTCCGCGATCCTAACCCCGCGCGGTCATCCACGGGGATCGCCGGAGGGGCGCCGCCGACCGAGGCGACCCAGCGATTCCGCGCGCAACTGACCGCAAGCCGCATCGATGTCCGCCCCGAACTGCTGCCGTCGCGTCGCATTGACGCCCAGGCGATGCAGCCGCGCCACGAAGTCGTCGACCCTCGAGGACTCCGGGGCCCGGAACGACGGGTCCGCCCCAAAGGCGGCGTTGTAGCGGATGACGCTGACGTGAAAGAGCTCCGGCCTGGACCGCCGCTGCACGAGTCGCGCGAGCGCAGCGAGGTGTTCCTCGGAGTCGTTGATGCCTTCGATCAACAGGTACGCCAGGTAGGTCTTCCGCCGTGCGCGCAGAACGTGTCGATCCAGGATCGCGAGGTTCTCCTCGAGGGTGAACCGGCGCTCGAGCGGGATGAGCTGTGCGCGTTGCTCGGGGAACGGAGAATGAACCGAGAGGGTCAGGGTGACCTGGGGGTGCGCCTCGGTGAGCGCGGCGAGGGCCGGCGCGAGGCCCACCGTCGAGACGGTGATTCGACGCGGTGACAGCCCCCCGTAGCCCGGCGCCGTGAGCACGCTCAGCGCCGTGAGCACGTTCGGATTCGCGAGGGCCTCGCCCATCCCCATGAACGCGACGCTCTTCGGAGCGCCGCCAGGCTCCGAGCTCCAGCGCCGGTGCACGACCTGGGCGCAGATCTCGTCAGCGCTCAGGTTGCGCTCGAGCCCCAGGGCGCCCGTGGCGCAGAACGAACAAGCGAGCCCGCAGCCTGCTTGCGTGGACACGCAGACCGAGGACCAGCCGGCGCGGTAGCGCGAGAGGACGGTCTCGACACGCGCCCCCGTGCGCGTGCGGAAGAGCACCTTCTCCACCTGCGCTCCCGTACGGACTGTCTCGACCTCGAGCGGAAGGACGGTCAGCCCGAAGCGGGAGACGAGCTGCTGCCGCAGGTCGCTCGGCAGGTCGCGGACCTCCTGGAAGCTCTGCGCGCCCCGCTGAAAGGCCGTCACCAACTGCTGGTAACGATACGGAGGCGCACCGAGCCCGCGAAGGAACGAGTGGACTTCGGAGAGGATACCCGGAGGCGGGGGCGGAAGTTCGTGCAGGGAGCTGCGGCGCATGGACATGAATCACTCCAAAAACCCAAGGGCACACGGATACCGTGCGCGGCTCATTCGAGAGGATGACGTGCATCCTCGAAGCGACTGGGGTTGGGTGACTCAGGCCATGGTGGCGCTGGCAGGACCAGCGCATGCGCTGTGTAACACGCGCTCCACGGGCTTGCAGCCCCTTTGTGGTTCGCGCCTCAGACAGACAACGGCTGCCGGGGCCAGGAACGCGAGCGTCGCTTCTCCGCGTGGACTGGATGCTGGATATTGGCAGGCACCATGGAGAGCCGCCCCCAGGACATCCTCCTCGTGGAGGATGATGAACGACTGGCCGAGCTCGTCTCGTCCTTCCTACGCGGACAGGGATTCAGGGTCAGGGCCGTGACGAACGGTCCGGATGCGCTCGCCGCGCTCAGGAGCGAGCCTCCGGACTGCCTCGTCCTGGACATCCTCCTCCCTGGCATGAGCGGCATCGAGGTCTGCAGACAAGCGCGAGAGAGCTTCTCCGGTTGGATCCTCATGCTCACCGCGCTCGACGAGGACCTCCACGAGGTCGTGGCACTCGACACGGGCGCGGACGACTACCTCACCAAGCCCGTTCGTCCCCATGTGCTCCTCTCCCGGCTGCGCGCCCTCTTCCGCCGTGCGACCCGGGGAGGCGCCCCAGCGCCGCACGACAGCCGGTGGTTTCCTTCCGTGAAGCTGCGCATTGACAGCGTCCTGCGCACCATCCGCCTCGCGGACACGCCAGTCCATCTCACGGATGCCGAGTTCGACCTGCTGTGGCTGCTGGCCCGGAGCGCTCCGGAGGTGCTCAGCCGGGACGACCTGCTCTCCTCCCTGCGCGGTATCGAGCATGATGGCCTGGACCGCTCCATCGACATGCGCATCTCCAAGCTTCGGCGGAAGCTGGGCGACGAGCCGCCGCACCGGATCATCAAGACGGTGCGCGGCCGGGGCTACTTCTGCACGCCCGAATAGGGCCCCCACTTCGACCCCGGGGATGGAAGGAAGAGGTCTTCGATTGAGGAATCCGCGTGTGGGGCCCCTCCGTCAATGGGGAGGACTGTTCTTCCGGATGTATGCGGGCATCGTCGCCGCCATCGTCCTCGCGCTCATCGTCATGGTGACCATGTCCACGCGCCGGCTGCCGCCCCAGTCGCTCGACGCGGAGGAGGCGGAGGCCCACGCGGCGACCTCGGGCCGCGAGCTGGAGCGCCTCACCCAGGGGCTGCAATGGCTCATCGCGCAGGAGCTCGCCTCCCAACCCCCAGCGAAGTGGGAAGAGGTCGTGGCGCGATGGCGGAAGCACTTCGACTACCCCATCGCGCTGCGTGCCCGAGGCGAGGTGCTGAGCATGAACCCGCCTCAGCGCGTCCGCGAGCGGCTCGCCCAGGGCGTCCCCTCGGCGTGGATGAAGTCCTCGGGCGTGACGGGGGACCAGGTGTTCCTGTTCCTTCCGCTTCGTGACTCGGAGCAGGTGGTGGTGCAGGAGCTCCGGCTCGGGCCCAGCCCGGAGCGGGCAATCGAGTTCCTCGCGCCGGAGACATCGGTGCTCCTCGCGGTGCTCGGACTCGCGGTGCTCGCGCTCACCTGGCCGTTGTACCGGCACGTCACCCGTCTGGCGGCGACCGCGAGCACCTTCGGCCAGGGCGACTTCCAGGCTCGCGCGGAGGCCCGAGCGCCCGAGCCCATTGGCCACCTGGCGCGAACGTTCAACGACATGGCGGAGCGCATCCAGCGCATGAGCCAGGAGCAGCAAGCCAGCCTGCAGGCCATCTCCCACGAGCTGCGCACCCCCATCTCCCGCCTGCACTTCGCCCTCCACCTGGCAAGAGAACCGACGAATGCCGCCACACTCCACGCCCAGCTCGGCGAGATGGAGAAGGACGTGGACGAGCTGGACCAGCTCACCGAGGAGCTCCTCACCTTCACACGCCTGCACCGCGACGCCCCACCGCTGGAGCGGGTGCGCGTGGACCTGACCGAAGTGGTGACGGAGCTCTTTGGCCAGCGCTCCGTCCTCAGTCCTCACTTGCGCTTCCAGCTCCATGCCGCGGACACCGTGGAGACGGAGGGCTCGCCACGCTATCTGCGGCGGGCCATCGGCAACCTCATCCAGAATGCACAGCGCCATGCGCGCTCGGAGGTGCACGTCCACGTGAGCAGGGATGGGACGCACTGCACTGTCGCCGTGGATGATGACGGGCCCGGGATTCCCGCCTCGGAGCGGGAGCGGCTGTTCCTCCCCTTCACCCGCCTGGATGACAGCCGCAACCGCAAGACGGGCGGGCATGGGCTGGGGCTCGCCATCACCCACCGCATCATGCAGGCCCACCAGGGGCGTGCGTGGGCGACAGAGGCTCCCCTGGGGGGCGCCCGCGTCGCGCTCTCGTGGCCCGACGCCCGGGGAGCGCCGTGACAAACGGTGACAATCGCTGACGCGACTCCCACGGCCTCAGGCGGCCCATCCTGGAAGAAGTCTCCCCGCGCCCGAGCTTCGGGCCCAAGGAGACACCGATGCAGTCCCATCTTCCTGCCCCCTCCCGTTGGTTCCGGGCGCTGGTGCTCGCCTGCACCTTCGCCTCCGCCTGTCATGGCGACCCGCCTCCACCTCCAGCCGGGCCGGGCTACGCGGCGCTCAGGCGGGGGTTCGAGCGCGAAATCCCCATCGCCATGGCACAGACCGGGGTGAAGGGCCTGAGCCTCGCGCTGGTCGACGGCGATGAGGTGGTCTGGTCCCAGGGCTTCGGCATGGCCCACGAAGAGGCCGGCATCCGAGCCACGCCAGAGACGGTCTACCGCCTGGGCTCCGTGGCCAAGGTCTTCACGGCGTCCGCCGTCATGCAGGCGGTGGAGTCGCGCCGCGTGAACCTGGACCAGCCCATCGAGGAGGTCGTCCCGGGGTTCAGCATGCAGGCCCGCTTCTCCAGCGCGCCCATCACCCTGCGCAGCCTCCTCACGCACCATGCGGGCATCCCCGAGCAGCTCGGTGGCGGTTTCTCGCCCCGTCCCCTCTCGCTCTCCGAGCGCGTGGAGGCGCTCCGTGAAGAGCACCGCACGTGGCCCGTGGGCACGATCCACGCCTACAGCAACACGGGCTTCGTCATCGCGGGCCGCGCGGTGGAGGTGGCCTTCGGGAGCGACTTCGACATCCTCATGCAGCAGCGCATCTTCGGTCCGCTGCGGATGGAGCACTCCGCGTTCCGCGTCACGCCCACGCTGTCGGAACGGCTGGCGCGGGGTTACGGCGGCGTGCCACCCGAGAACCTTCCCCCCTACTGGCTCGAGAGCGAGGCCCCCGCGGGTGGACTCCTCGGCTCCGTGGAGGACGTGAGCCACTTCCTCCGCATGCTCCTGAATGAAGGCCGCTTCGATGGCCGCCAGGTGCTTCAGCCCGAATCCATCCACGAGATGTGGCGCGAGCAGAATGCGGGCCACCCGCTCGACGTGGGGACACGCATCGGCCTCGCCTGGAATCTGCACGACGTGCCGCTGGAGAACGGGGACGCGGTGCGGATGGTGGAGCACGACGGGAGTGCCATCCAGTTCAATGCGATGGTGGCGTTGATGCCGGAGCAACGGCTTGGCGTAGTCGTCATGTCCAACACCGACATCGCGGGAGGGCTCGTGAACGACCTTGCACGGGCGGTGCTCGCTCGCGCCTTCGAGGTGAAGACAGGTCTGCGGGTCGCCGACCCCGAGCCGCCCGCGGTGCAGCCCGAACCCCAGGCTCCCGAGACGCTCGCCACGTGGGCGGGTCTCTACGCGACGGATGCGGGCCCCATGCACATCGACGTGCAGGGCGGCAACCTGGTGGCAACCGCCGGAGACCTCGTGCTCGAGCTGGTGCCACACCAACGAGGATTCTTCAGGGCACTCCTGGGCGAGGCGCCCCTCTGGCTCACGTTCCAGCAATCGGGAGGCCAGACGCTGCTCATTGGCCACTCGGCGACGCAAGGCGAGGGCCTGCTCGGAACACGCATCACGCCAGCCCCGATGCCAGAATCGTGGCGCGCGAGGCTGGGCTCCTACCGGGTCCACCCGGGACAGGGCCGCGAGCTGCTCGACGAGGTCGTGTTGAGTGAATCGAGCGGCATGCTGCTCCTCTCCTACTCCGGCCCGCTCTATGATGGACCGGTGACGGTGGCGCTGGATCCGGCAGGCGCCGAGCTCGCGGCCGTCGCGGGACTGGGACGAGGCCGGGGAGAGGTCCTCCGCATCCGGGACGCAGCGGACGGAGCGACGCTCATCTTCAAGGGCGTGAGCCTTCACCCCGCGCCGTAGCAGCGCGGACTTCTTCTCTGCTCGGGAGACGGAGTGGGTGGCGACCTCGGACGCGCGCGCTCAAAAGTCGGTCCGCGCGTTCCTCGCGCGGATCGCCTCTTCGGTCCTCGGAACGAGGGACTCGAGCCCGGTCCTCACGGCCTCCGCCTGGACCTGCTCGACGAACGGGCGGAAGCGCTCGTTGTAGGCACGAAACGCAAGCTCGAAGTCGCAGTCATGGTCTCGCATCGCATCCGCCAGTGCGGCCGCGCCATCGATGGCCAGCGAGCCCCCCATTCCGGCAGCAGGTGAAGGGCAGTACCCCGCATCCCCCACCAGCGCGACCCGGCCTTTCGTCCAGGAAGGCATTCGGATCTGGCACAGCTTGTCGAAGTAGAAGCTCTTCGAGCCCCGTACCTCTTCGAGCAACTCGGCGGTCCTCCAGCCCACCCCGGCGAACCGGTCCGCGATGAGCCGTCGCTGCGCCTCCTCATCGCGACGGTCGTACGGGAGCTCCTTCTCGGAAGCGAACGCGAAGATGATGTCCGTGTTGTTCTTGTAGGCGTTGAGCATCACGGCCCTGCCCGGCACGTTGAACATCTGCGCGGTGTTCCGCTCGATGAGCAGCTTGTCCACGATCGTGATCGAGAAGTACTGCTCGAGGAAATAGAGGTACCGGGCTTCGTCGCCGAAACAGAGCCTCCGCACGGCGGAGTGAACACCGTCGCAGCCGAACACCAGGTCGAACGTGCGTCGCGTGCCCCTGGCGAACGTGGCCTCGATGCGGTCCTTCGTCTCGCTCAGCGCGGTAATGCTGTCGTCGAAGACGACTTCGATGTGGCCCTTCACGGCGTCGAACAGCATGTTCAACAGGACGGTCCGCTCAATCTCGAACTCGTCATCCGAAGGTGCTTCGCCTTCAGCCCTCAGCACCAGCGAGCGCTCCGTGACATCGCGCTCGTTCTTCATGTCCCACCGCTGAAGGCTCAGCCGGTTCGACCGGATCTGCTCGAAGAGGCCCATGCGCCGGACGATGTCGACGGTGTTGCCCTTGATGTCGACGGCAGTGCCGCCCGTCCGGAGCCCGCGCGAGACCTCCACGACGGTGACCTCGTAGCCGAAGCGGCTCATCCAAAAGGCGGTCGAGAGCCCGGCGAAGCTCGCGCCGGAGATGAGGACCTTCTTTCCATTCGCGCGCATGACGTCTCCCCTGGATGGCCGAACCCTGGCAGCCCTGCCGCTCAATTATTGGACTCGGTAAACATTTTCTCAAGCGATTCGTTGACCGAGCACAAAATTCAGCGCCCATGCTGGCGGCGCTTCGATAGAATCCGGCGCATGGGCGAGCGACGCGAGAGCAAGAAGCGCGAGACCCGGCAGCGGATCTCCGATGTGGCGACAGCGCTTTTCTTCGCGCGGGGCTTCGACGCGGTGACGCTCGACGAGATCGCGGCTGCCGCGGGCGTCTCCAAGATGACGGTCCTCAACTACTTCGGGCGCAAGGAGGACCTCATGCTCGATCGCCAGGATGACCTGAAGCTCCTCTTCTTCCGCGAGGCGATTCGCGCGAGGCCGCCAGGGCAATCTCCGCTCGCCGAGCTCCGAGCGCTCATGGTCAGGCTGCGAGAACAGAAGCACCCGTTCGCCCGCTTCGACCGCCATACGGCTGCCTTCTGGCGATTCATCGCGGCGAGCCCGCCGCTCGAGGCGCGGCTCCGTGAACTCAACGACGAAGCGACCGAAGAGCTGGCGATCGAGCTCGCCGGTCCGCCACCGGATGGCCTCGCGCGGCTCGCGGCAGGGATGATCGTGCTGACGGTGCGCACGGCTCGCCAGGAAGCCGTCCGCGTGTTCGAACGCGGAGGCTCGGCGAAGAAGGCGAACGACGTGTTCTTCGCCTTGATCGATCAGGGCCTCGCGGCCGTTCAGGGAATGGCGGCGACCGAAGCGCCGGCCCGCGGGGTGATGGCTCCCCCCTGAGGACCCGTTCCCGGTTTGCCGGTGGTGACCTCGTGAGGCGCCACGAGCGCGGGAGGCGATGCGGTCAGTGAGCCCAGGTAGAGCCGCCCCTGGACTCCATGGGGCTCCTGAGGCGTGAAGAGCTTCAGGCCCGCGACCTGCTTGGAGGACTGCCATGCCTCGGGCGCCGGGCTGATACCGAAGACGTTGCACTCCACCGCCTCGGCCCAGACGCTGTAGCGGCAGGCGAACTGGGTGCCGCGCTGGAAGCCCACGTCCAGCGCACGCACCGCAGGCAGGGCGCGCGCCACGCGCGAGCCCATGGGCTCGAAGTCGCCATCCCAGCTCACCCCCGTGGTGCGCGCGTGCACGCTGCCCGTGAGCACCAGCGTCCAGGCCTGGGAGCGCTTCGACCGGGCGTCCAGCAGGTGCTGGGCCATCTGCGCCTCGCGCTCGTTGCCGTGGGCCTTGTCGGTGTCGATGGCGGCCACGGCCACATCCCTCCCGGAGACGCGCAGGCGGCGGACCTGCTCGACGAGCCCCAGCATGGCGCGGCTGCTGCGTCCGTCCTGGTAGGTCCGCCGCCAGAAAGTGCTCTGTGAGAAGAGCTCCTGCACGGCGGCGGAGTCGCCATCGCTGGCCAGGTAGCGCTCGAGGAGCGGCTGCTCCGAGGCGGGAATGGACAGCGCCAGCGTCACCGGCAGGTCCCGGGCCGTGGCCTCGCACACCATCCTCAGCGCCGCGGACGGCACCTCTTGCGTACCCAGGGGATCCGCCACGAGCAGGACGCCCCCCGCGGAGATCAGGGACGAGGCGTCCTCGATGGGGGCGCCGCACGCGGGAGCGGGGGAGGTGGCCGTGCCCTCCCCCTTCTCCCCCGTGCTCCCCATCACCACCGAGGCGAGGGGAACGGGCGGATTGCCGTCCACCAGCTCCAGTGACGGAGCCATCTCCAGCACCTCCAGGAGCTTCTGCTCGACTTCCATGTCGCGGAAGCCGTGCGCCGGCCGGTAACCCTCCAGCCCGGGGACATCACGGAAGAAAACCGGCATGGAGTCCTGCCCGTTGGACCGGCCAGAGTCGTCCGCGCCATAGCCTCCCTCCTGCGTGTACCTCAGGCGAAAGATGCGAACGAGTGACTGCCGGGGACCAAGCCGCTCTCCCTGGATGTAGTAGCGCTCGGGGGGAACGACGTCCGGGATGAAGGAGGAGTACATCTCCAGTCCCCCCTCCTTCTCCATCACGGAATAGTGGTTCTTCTCCAGGACGTACCGGACCGTCATCATCGCGTCCTCGGCGGGCACCACATAGACGAGCTCGTGCCGGGGCGCCTCATACTGACCGGTCTCCGGGTTGTACCTGGCGGAGAGACCTCGCGTGGGGCTCACGCAGCCCACGCATCCCAGGAACCCCAGCATCACTCCAAGCCGTCGCATCGCTTCCTCCAAGGGATACCGGCCCTGGCCGCATCCATCGCGGAAACGTCCGGAGGGCGCGAACATACCGGCCTCAATCGGAGCCCGCCTCCATCCACGACGGTCGGGGTCACTCCCCACCTTCGTGCGCCCCGCCCACTCCCCGGAACCAGCGCTGTCTCTAAGTGCCCCACGCTGACGGGTGCCCGCAGGCGCAGCGTCACCGCTTCGTGTTCACGAAATTCAATGTCACCTTCCCTCCTGGCGGGAGCGTGACGGTTCGTGACTCGATTTCGAACGGCGGCGCCCTGTCACTCGCGGCATCAACGAAGACTTCGTAGGTGCCCGCGGGGATGTCCGAGCGTGAGAAGTGCTCTCCCTCCAGGCGGATGCCATTCGCGAAGGGTTCCCCCTGGCGGGACAGGACCACCTGGAGCCAGCGCGTATGAACACCACGCACCGTGCCCTGCACCGTGGCTCCGGGCTCGAGCCGCACGGAGACATCCTGGACGGAAAGAGGCACGCGCGCCTGCACGAATCGGGGATGCGTCACCAGCAGGGCTCCGGAGCGCGCCCCCACATGCGGCAGGGTGAAGGTGCCATCCACCGCCGTGCGCACCCCACCCTCTACCAATGACGGATCCATCCACTCCGTCGACCCTTGTGCGTCCTCGGGAACTTCATCCACCTGCACCAGCGCACCGGCGACGGCAGCCCCCGTCGCGGCGTTCGTCACCCGCCCCTTCACCACCCGCCCCTCGGCAACAATCACCGCGCCCAGGTCCACGTCTTCTCCACGGCGCGCTGTCACCTCGCGTGACACCGTCGCGAGCCCGGCCGCCTCGAACACCAGCGGGGACGTCCTCGGCGCGTCCTCCGTGGAGAGAAAGAACGCGCCCTCGAAGTCCTCGACCACTTCGGCGCCCAGCCTGAACCGTGTGATGGGAGAGCCATCTTCGCGGGTGAGCCGCCCCCGGATGCCGGGCGCACGGCGCAGCACCAGGCGCACATCCGAGCTTCCCGCCTGCACAAGCACGGCGCTTTCGGATGCCGTGCCCCCGGTGCTCGCCTGGGCATCCAATGCGTAGCCCCGCGCATGCACGGTGAGTTCGTGCGGTCCGGGATCCAGATGGAGCACCTCGAAGCGCCCATCATCTCCGACCCAGGCGCGTGAGAGGGACCCACATGACACGACGCCCGGCCCTTCACGCTCCAGCGACGTGTCAGGTTGCTGAAGGCTCACCTCCGCGCCCACCCGAGGCCGCCCGTCGGAGTCCACCACGCGTCCCGAGACACGCAGCCCCTGGTCAAGCCGCAAGGACTCCTGCCGGGCCTCCGTACCGGCAAGGTCCAGGTCTCTCGCCACGCACCGCCTCTCGACGGCCCCCCTGTACTCCGCCTGGAGCCGATACCTCCCCGGGGGAATCCCCCTCCAGGAGAACAAGCCCCGGGCATCCGTCATCGTGCCCAACTCGAGCAGGGAGCCGGCCAGGCCATGGACGGGTAACAAACTCACGCGGAAGCCCCGGGCGGGGAATCCCTCCGAGTCCGTCACCTCGCCACTCATGCGCGCGCCCTCTCCGAGCGTGATGCGCAGCTCCGAAGCCGGCGACGTCACGGGCAGGACGATGGCTTGGAAGCCATCCCGTTGGACTGTCATGAACCAGGAGCCCTTCGCGATGGCGCTGAGCACGAAGGTCCCATCCTGCCGGGACGTCGTGGAGCCCCCCGACTCCAGCCCCACGTCCATTGAAGGCTCCGTCCGGAGCAGGTCCTCGGGGGCCCTGTCGCCCGTCCTCGACCACAGAGCGAGGTGAGCTCCACCCACCGGCCGTCCCTCCGTATCCACCACGCTCCCTCGCACCACCGCGGCGTCACGCAGCACGAAGCGCTTGGGCTTCACGCCGTCGACGTCAATCCAAGTGCCCCATTCCCCCAGGAAGCCATCGGCGTCGACCTGGACCTGGTAGCGCCCGGGTACCAGCGGGCCCAATTCATAGGTGCCGTCGGCGGCGGATTTCGCATTGCGTCTGGCAGGCCAGGCGGATTCAAACCCCGTGCGCCCCCCTGTCCGCGCATACACCGTCGCACCGGGAATGGGCTGTCCCCTGGCGTCCAACACCCGGCCCCGCTGCCGCACACCTGTCCCCAGTGAGAGCTCGACGGCCGGAGCCTCCTTGCCCGCTGGCACTTCCACCTCCGCGAGTGCGTCCAGCCCCTGGTGATTGGAAGCGAGGACGTGGAGCCCCGGATGCACGCCCTCGAAAGCGAAGCGTCCTGCCTCGTCCGTCGTCGTCTCCCTGATGGGAAACAGGCCGTGGAGTGACACCCGGACTCCCACCACCGGCTTCGCCCCTCGCAACACACGCCCTGACAACGCACGTGAGCGCGACATCGTCACTTCGAGCGGGGGATGGGCCGCGATGTGGAGTTCCTCGAACCGGGTGAGGAGCCCCTCCCGCTGGAAGAGGACGACGTATTCGCCAGGAGGGAGCGACAGGAACTCGAACCGGCCCGTCGCGTCGGTGCGAGCCTCGAAGTAGCGGCGGTGCGTGACGTGGATGGCGGTGACCCGGACATCCCCAGCGAGCTGTCCGCTGTCGTCGCGCACCTGCCCCCGCAACGCACGCGGCTCCGCCAGCCGCACCTCCACGTCCTGCGTTCCAGCGACGATGCCCTCCCGAAGGCCCGCGCCCCGGGAGCTCTCGACCCAGAGTGTGAAGCGCCCCTCCCCCAGCCCCGTCAGCGAGAAGTGGCCCTCGGGGTCCGTGGTGGCACGCGCGAGGACGCGCTCTTCCCCGAACCGCTCCGCGCTCCACGACTCCAGCGTGAACAGCGTTGCCAGACAGTTGGGTGAAAGGAGCCCGGTGTCCTCCCAGTCAGCGCGGGAGGGACAGGGAATCATCTCCAACGGCTCCGATGACTCGACGGCCATCGCCATCACCACGGCATTCGCGACGGGCCCCTGCGGCCCCAGCACCGTGCCTCGCACACCTTGCGGGTCACCCGCGGGCACGCTGGGGGCCGTCACCTCGGCTCGGATGCGCTCGGTCACCCCGTCTCTGCGTGCCAGGGCGGCGTTGTCCCGAGGAGTCGAGCACGCGAGCACCCACACCAGAATGCACGACGCCAGGACTCCTCGGACTCCGTATTGCATCACCGCCCCCATTTCACTTTGAGCTGACGGGAGGATACCAACCCATCGAGCCAAGCTGGGGCTGGCCGGGGGCTGTCTTCCGGCAGGTCAGCGGCGCGGCGCTCGTAGCACCTGCCCCGGCTGCTCGTCGGACGCGGACATCCCCCATTCGGCATGCAGCGCGGTCCGTCCGCGCTCCGTGAGCCGGACCGCGCGAGTGCCGCGCAGCCGCGTGAGCCATCCGCGTTCGAAGAACCGCTCGGCCAAGGCCGCGCCCAGCGAGCCCGCGAGGTGGGGCCGGCGCTCGCTCCAGTCCAGGCAGGTGCGCGTGAGGGGCCGGCGGCCCGCGCGCAGTGCGTCCATGGGGATGCCGAAGTCGCGCAGCCACGCGTCCCCGGTCCGCGTCACATGGAACACGTCCCCCTGGCGCTGGAGGAACGCGCGCTCCAGGAGGAAGTCCGTCACGCGGATCCCGAGCTGGCCCGCGAGATGGTCGTAGCAGGTCCGCGCCTCGCGAAGCGCCGTGACCCCGCGCCCATCCGTCACGAGGTGGGCGGGTGTTCGTGGCGCCAGCACCGCGAGGGCCTCCAGCAACGTGACGACCTCCGGCCCCGCGAGTTGGAACAGCCGTTGCCGGCCCTGCGTCCGGGACGTCACGAGGCGCGCCTCCACCAACCGAGCCAGATGGCTGCTCGCGGTCTGCGCGGACACGCCCGCGCGTCGCGCCAGCTCCCGCGCCGCGAGCGGAGGTCCCTCCAGCAATGCCACCAGCATGGCGGCCCGCGACGGCTCGCCCACCGCCGCCGCGACCGATGCGATGTCCGGCTCCGTCAACACGCCAGCCGTGCTCCTGAAGACGTGTCCGTGCGAGCGAAGAGGTGTGGGTAGCGCTCCCTGGGAGCGGTGATGAGCCGGTCGCGCGACACCGGGCCCCCGAAGCGGAGCCGATCCCACGGCGCGAACTCGCGCTCCAGGGCGTCCAGGGCCTCCACGTCGGTGAGCAACCGCGCGCACCAGGCCTCTTCTTCCGGAGCGGGAGCGGCAAGCGCCTCTGTCAGCCGGAGGACCAGCCGCTCCTTGCAGAAGATGTGCTCCGGAGTGACGACGCGCAGGCACGCGCCGTAATGGCCCTTCAAGTATCCACGCCACTCGGCGTCCAGCCGCTCTTGCGCGAGGGCCTGCCCGAAGCGGGCTGCCATGCGCGACAGGCGCCCGTCGAAGTGGGCACGCACCGCGTCCGGGCTCCCGGCCGCGTCCAGGAGGGCCAGCACGTCGCGAGGGAACATGCCCGTGCCATCGGCGAGCGTGTACGTGGGTCGGGGCAGGTGTCCCGAGTCGATGAGCGCCTGGAGCGCCTCCGGGGTTTCCGGCCGGCCCGCCGCCACCGTCCGGAGCGGGACGAAGTGTTCGGTGATGTAGCGCACGTCCGCGGGGGTCAGCGCCCCGGCGCCCGAGGTGTTTGGGTCCATGGGCCGGTGGTAGCACGCCCTCACTTCGGTCCGCATCGAAGTGTCATCGCGGGCCACGAGCCGACACCGTTTTCAAGGCTTCATCGCCCTGACGAAGTCGATGAACGCGCGCAGCGGCGTCGGGAGGTGGCGACGACCGGGGTAGTAGAGAAACGGCCCGGGGAAGCTCGGCCACCAGGGTTCGAGCACGGGTTCCAGCTCGCCGCGTTTGATGAAGGGGCGAAGCCAATCCTCGAAGTCGTAGATGATCCCGGTGCCAGCCACGGCCGCCTCCACCGCGAGGTCGGTGGTGGTGCCAAGGCCGACAATCAGCGGCCCCTTCGGATCGACGCTGAGGGTCACTCCGCCGCGCTCGAACTCCCACGCATGCAGCGGGCCGCTCGTGAACCGTCCCCCCAGGCAATCATGGTCCAGCAGCTCGCGCGGGTGTCTGGGGCGCCCGCGACGGGCGAGGTAGGCGGGCGAGGCGGCTGTCGCGAATCGCTGGACCCGCGGACCGATGGGAACAGCCACCATGTCCTGCGCGAGCCGCTCTCCATAGCGGATGCCCGCGTCATAGCCCTCGGCCACCACGTCCACGAGGCGCTCCTCGGCGATCACCTCCAGACAGATGTCGGGGTACTTCGCGAGGAACGGCGGCACGATTCGCGGCAAGACGAGCCGTGCTGCCGCGATGGGTACGTTGAGCCGCAGGCGCCCCGCGGGCCGGCCGCGGAAGTCGTTGACCACGTCCAATGCCGAGCGCACCTCGCTGAGCGCGGGCGAAAGCCGCTCGAGCAGCCGGGCCCCTGCGTCCGTCAGCGTCACGCTGCGCGTGGTGCGATGAAGCAACCGAACGCCGAGCCGGGCCTCCAGCCGGCGGACAGCGTCTCCCATGCGCGAAGCGCTGCTGCCCGACGCCCGGGCAGCGCCGCGAAAGCCGCCCTCGCGAGCGACCGTCATGAATGCCGTGAGATCCGCGAGCTCATCCATCACTGTGCGGATTTTCGCACGACCTGTGCGGATTGCCACCGATGCTCGTGCGGTGAGTCCTTGCGTAGATGGGTGGGCAACCTCAAGCGACAAAGGAGCTTCGCCGTGGCCCACAATCAAATCTCAGGCAGCTACCGCCTTGGCACACACACCGTCCGCCGAGTGGGTTACGGCGCGATGCAGCTCGCCGGCCCTGGCGTCTTCGGCCCGCCCAAGGACCGCAAGGCGGCGGTCGCGGTGCTGCAAGAGGCCATCGCCCAGGGCGTGGATCATCTCGACACCAGCGACATCTACGGTCCCCACGTGACCAACCAGCTCATCCGGGAGGCGCTGCACCCGTATCGCGACGGCCTGGTGATCGCCACGAAGGTCGGCGCGGTGCGCGGGCCCCATGGTTCGTGGGAGCCTGCGTTCTCCACCGCGGACCTCGAGCGCGCGGTCCACGACAACCTGCGCAACCTCGGGCTCGATGTGCTCGACGTCGTGAACCTCCGCGCGATGTTCAGCGCCGAGGGCCCGGCGGAGGGCTCGATCGAAGCGCCGCTCACCGCGCTCGCGGAGCTTCAGCAGCGCGGCCTCATCCGCCACATCGGCTTGAGCAACGTCACACCGGCGCAGGTCTCCGAGGGGCGCAAGATCGCCGACATCGTCTGCGTGCAGAACCACTACAACCTGACGCACCGGCGTGACGACGCCCTGATCGACCAGCTCGCGGCCTGGGGGACGGCCTACGTGCCGTTCTTTCCACTGGGCGGGTTCACTCCGTTGCAGTCGAGCGCGCTGAACGACGTGGCCGCGCGGCTGGTCGCGACACCGATGCAGGTTGCGCTTGCCTGGCTCCTGCACCGCTCCCCCAACGTGCTCCTCATCCCAGGCACGTCGTCAGTCACCCACCTCAGGCAGAACCTCGCCAGTGCCGCGCTCGCCCTGAGCACCGAGGACCTGGACACCTTGAACCGTCTTGCCGAGCGGACCTGACCCTTCCCGCTCTGCCGGCACGCGAGCGAGCGCCCGTTCCGCCGGTCCTGGCCCCACGCCGCTGGCGTCCCGACCTGACAGGCAGGGCCGACCGGCGGCGGACTCGAATCGTGCAAGGGGGAAGCATGGACAGGCACCGGCTGGAAGCGTTCAGCGACGGCGTCATCGCCATCATCATCACCATCATGGTGCTGGAGCTCAAGGTGCCGCACGGCAGCGAGCTGGCCGACCTGCGGCCACTGATTCCCGTCTTCCTCAGCTACGTGCTCAGCTTCATCTACATCGGCATCTACTGGAACAACCACCATCACCTCTTGCACACCACCACCCATGTCACCGGCGGCCTGCTGTGGGCGAACCTGCACTTGTTGTTCTGGCTGTCGCTGATCCCCTTCGCCACCGGCTGGATGGGCGAAAACCATTTCTCGTCCGTGCCGCTGGCGCTCTACGGCTTCGTGCTCCTGATGTGTGCCTTCGCCTGGTGGGTGCTGCAAACCCTCATGGTGGTGACCCACGGCCGGAAGTCGCCACTGGCGCTGGCGGTCGGGCGCGATCTCAAGGGCAAGATCTCACCCATCCTCTATCTGGTCGGCATCATCAGCGCCTTTCTCAACGGGTATGTATCCGAGGCGATCTACGTGCTGGCCGCGCTGATGTGGCTGGTGCCGGATCGCCGCTTTGAGAGAGCGACGCATGAGGGTTAGCTGGCGCCGCCTGTAACGGCTGGCGGGACGCCGGCTCACCCCGTCTTGCGCGCCAGGTAGTAGGCGTTCCCGCCAGCGTCCGTGTGCGTCGCCTCCAGCGTGAGCCCGTGCGCGCGCAGCAGGTCGCGATACCCGTCGACGCTGTACGAGTAATAGCGGAACGGGACGCCATTCATCGGCGCGCCGTCCACGGAGCCGTGGGAATCGCCCGAGGTGAAGAGGAACGCGGCGCCACGTTTCAATGCCCTCGCGACCCGGGCGATCGCCTGTTCCTGCGCTTCGTGGGTCAGGTGGAACAGGACGCCCCATGCGATCGCGGCGTCGAATGCCCGCTCCTGAAGCGCGCACGACTGGATGGGCGCACAGAGCACCGGCACGTGAGGGAAGTTCGCTTGAAAGCGCGCCAGCATCTCACGTGAGCTCTCCACGCCCAGCACGTGGCAGCCGTGCTCCAGCAGCACCCGCGTCAGCGGCAGCCCCGTGCCGCAGCCGACGTCCAGCACCAAGGCGCCGGCCGGAAGTGCGGCCGCGAGCGCGGTCACCTCCGGGACGCCCATGGGGCCCGCGCGGTGGGAGGCATACCAGTCCGCGATCAAATCGTACTCGTGCATGCGTCAGCTTCCTCCTCGCAGGTCCCTGGGGCAGCGCATAGAGTCGACCCACGTCATGACGTTTTCTCCCGAGGGCTCTTCGCTCCAACGCTTCGCGGCCAGGTTCCTGCTGCCCTTTACGTTCGCGGTCTGGGCCGCTGCTGGCCGCCGCCGCGATGGTTCCGCTGCCTCTGCTTCTCAAGCGCCGCCCGCCCATGTGGGTCCTGAATGAGAGTGCGCTGCGACGGACGTGGCGTGCCCTGGCGCAGCCTGAGTCCTCCCCCGTCTACCATCCCAACACTCCCCAGCGGCTCGCCAGCGTGGGGCAGGGCGTGAAGACACTCCTGGAGCATCCCGGGGGCCGTGCGCTCCTGAGCGGGAATCTCGTGGCTGCGCTCGCTGCACGCGACGAAATCTACGCGGTGGGCGGGCCTCAACCTCCGGGTGCGCTTGTCTGCTCGTGGGTGCTGGTTGAGAAGCCCGGTGGCAACATCATCCCGACTCCGCCGGAACGCATGGAGGAGCTCATCGCCCGCTGGCGCGATTCCCCGGGCACACGGGTGCTCATCGACGACGCCCATGTCTTCTTCGCTCAAGGCGCTTTCGTGGACGGTCACTGACACCTTGCCACCAGTGGCGTGCTGCGGCGGGGCGGACCGGCGGGCTTCCCCCTGAACGACGTGGCCGTCGCGCAGGGGATGTCCCGCACCGCGCTCATTCAGGAATCAACCACTCGTGGGACAGGGCCTCACCGCTGTCGAGCCAGTCCCGCTACCGGCGCAGCGGCACCTGCGCATCAAGCCGGCCCAGCTTGTGCGGGTTGCGCATGGCGTAGATTCGGGTGACCCGGCCGCTCTCCACGACAATGCTGATGATCGTGCCGAAGTCGCCGGGGACGTCGACCCGGAGCGCGGGCGCGCCGTTGATCCAGACGGTCTGGATCCGAGCACCTGGCGCGCGTGTGGAAAAGGTGGCCAGAACCCTGGCCACGCGATCTCCGCCAACGATGGGGAGCCGGATCGCCGTCGCCACGCCGCCACCGTCTGCGACCAGCACCACGTCGGGGGCGAGCACCTTGAGCAGGCCCTGCAGGTCACCGGTGTTGACCGCGGCCAGGAAGCGCTCCAGGACCGCCTGTTGTTCCACCCGGTCGACCTGCATCCGGGGCCGGCGCGCGGCGACGTGCTCTCGCGCCCGGTGGGCGATCTGCCGGACGGCGGCCGGCGTCTTGTCGAGCGCCGGGGCAATCTCTTCGTATGGCAGGTCGAAGACCTCTCGCAGCACGAACACCACCCGCTCGGCGGGGGTGAGGGTCTCCAGCACGGTGAGCATCGCGATCGAGACGCTCTCCGCCAGCTCGACGTCCTCGGCGACCTCGGGGCTCGTCAGCAGCGGCTCGGGCAGCCATTCACCCACGTAGTCCTCCTTGCGGCGGGCGAGCGTGCGCAGCCGGTTGAGCGCCTGCCGGGTGACGATCCGGACCAGGTAGAGGCGCGGGTCGCGCACCTCGGCCCGGCCCGCGTCACCGATGCCCGCCCACCGCAGCCAGGCCTCCTGCACGACGTCCTCGGCGTCGGCCGCGGAGCCGAGCATCTCGTACGCGACCGTGAAGAGCAGGCTGCGGTGGCTGGCGAAGAGGTCCTCCGAGCCCTGTGGAGCGTGAGCCGCATCAGCAGTCCCGTCGTCAGGAGGAGAGGCCGTCATGATGCGGTCGCTTCCTGCAACCGTGCGCTCGGCTGGGCCATCGGCTTCAGCCCGCACGAGGCGGCGAAGCCCTCCGACTCGATGCCCAGGGCGGTGTTGGAGCGGGTCGTCAGGTTGGCGAACCCGATCACCGTGGTGAGCTCGATGAGCGCCGCGGCACCGAGCTGCTTCCTCAGGCTCGCGACCCGCTCGTCGGTCACCGTGGGGGGCGTCTGGCTCATCGCCTCCGCATACTCCAGCACCTCCCGTTCCAGGGGGGTGAACACGACGGACTCCCGCCACCGCGGGACCTCCCGCGCCTTGCCCACGTCCAACCCCTGGTTGTGGGCCATGAAGTAGTTGAAATCCAGGCAGAAGGAGCACCCCACCAGCGAAGCCACCGCCATGTGCGCATACGACTTCAGGCTCTCGTCGCACTGGTCCCACTTCTGGAGCTTCTGCCCGAAGCCCATGCTGGCCTTGAGCACCGGCAGGTGGTGCCACATCACACCGAGTGATTTGGGGACCTGACCGAACGTCCTGCGGGCGAACATCTTCACCACTGCGCCATAGAGTCCGGTGAGCTCCTTCGGGGGAATCCGCGTCGAGGTCATGTCGTCTCCAGTGTCAGCATCGGTTTCCATCGGCCTGAAGACACCGGCCGCCCGCGGGCTGTGACACCGGCCCCTCCCCTCCCTCCAACCTCATGACATCACTGGGATTTCATCTCCTCGTGGAGGCCGCCTGTCCCCTGGGACGTCCTCACTGCGGCTTGGGTGGGAGCGTGTCGAACCGCGGCACCCCGTCCGCGACGTCGTAATAGTCGCCCTTGTCGGCCATGTAGATGTGGAGCGCGATGCGGGTGTGGGTCGGCGTGTCGAAGGCGCCCATCGCGATTCCAATCCAATCGCGTTGGAGCGGATCCCAGAACAGCGATGAACCGCAGACGGAGCAAAAGCCGCGACGCGCCTTCTCGGACGACTGGAACCAGCGGACCTTGTCTTCTCCCTCGATCCTGACCGCTGAGCGCGGCACGTCCGTCGAGACAAAGTAGTGGCCCGAGTGCTTTCGACACTTGCCGCAGTGGCAGGCGTCGGGACCTGGCAACTCGCCCTCCACGGTGAAGCGGACCGCACCGCACAAGCAGGAACCCCGATGCATGAGTGACCTCGTTCGAACGAAGGAAGGACCGCGCCCCTTGCCATGCCCAGGCAAGCACGAGCGTAGCCAGGTTGCGCTGTTGGGCGTCTTCACCGGGTGACGCAGTTCCGAGACCTCACACAATCGCGCTGCCAGCCCGGACTCCTCCAAGTCCGCGTTTTTACAGGGGATTGGGAGAAATCATCGGTCGACCGATGATTCCGGAGCCCCGGTGTCGTTCTGGTGTGCATGTTAGAGCCCACTGCCTTCCCTCCCCCGATGACGGCCTTCGACGCGCTCCTGCGGCCGCACCGCCGTGCGGTGCATCTCCACTGCTACCGAATGGTCGGCTCGTTCGCCGAGGCCGACGACCTCGTCCAGGAAACACTGTTGCGCGCGTGGAACTCGCGCGACGCGTTCGACGCGAGCAGCGGTGAGACCGGAATGCGGCGCTGGCTGTACCGCATCGCCACGAACGCCTGCCTCGACCACCTGCGGACCTCCTCGCGGCAGGCGACCTCCGCGCACTCGTTCGCGGAGATTCCCTGGCTGCAGCCCTACCCGGACGTCCTCCTCGAGGAGGAGGCCGTCGCGCGCGAGTCCATTGCCCTGGGCTACCTGGCCCTCATCCAGCGGCTGCCCCCGCGGCAGCGGGCCGCCTTCGTGCTGTGCGAAGTCCTCGACTGGTCGGCGGCCGAAACGGCCTCGCTGCTGGAGACCTCGGTCGCGGCGGTCAACAGCAGCCTCCAGCGTGCACGCGCCACGCTCTCGCGTCACGAGACACCCGCGCACGGCGGCCCGGTGACGGCCGACGAGCGCGCGCTGCTGGCGGCGTTCATTTCGGCGCACCAGGGCGGAGACTGCAAGGCGTCCATCGCGTTGCTCACACGCGACGTGCGAGTGACCATGCCGCCGCTGCCCATGTGCATCGAAGGCGTGGATCAGGTCCTCCCGCTCATGGAGCGGGCGAACACCATGGGCGAGTGGCGGTTGGTGCCGGCGTGGGCCAATCGCATGCCCGCGGCCGTGAGCTATCTGCGGCGGCCGGGCGACCAGGAGTTGCGCGCCTTCAAGATCGACGTGCTGCACGTGCGCGACGGCCGCATCCACGAGATCACCACGTTCCAGCCCTCGCAGCTCGCGGCCTTCGGCTTGCCGGAGGTGCTCGCGTGAGAGCGTTGCTTGCCGCCCTGTCCCTCTTCGCTGTCGCCTGTACCTCCCACCTCTCCTCCCGAGGCACCTCCCCCATGACCGCCCCCACGACCCCGACGAAGACTGGCTACGCCCACGTGAACGGCCTGCACCTCTATTACGAAGTGCGCGGCCCCCTCGCTGACGGAGCAACGCCGCTCGTGCTGCTGCACGGCGGGCTCCACAACACCCTGCTGGACGCGCCGGTCGCGACACGCCTCGCCCAGGGGCGCCAGGTCATCTCGGTCGACCTCCAGGGCCATGGCAGGACCGCCGATGTCGACCGGCCGCTGCGCTACGAGCAGCTGGCGGACGACCTCGCGGCCGTGCTCGACGAGTTGCGCGTGCCCCGGGCGGACGTGCTGGGCTATTCGCTCGGCGGTGGCGTCGGTCTGCGCTTCGCCATTCAGCATCCGTCACGCGTGCGCAAGCTCGTCGTGGTGGGCTCGCCGTTCAGCAGTACCGCCTGGTACCCGGAGGTGGCCGCGGCGTTCCAGCACCTGACCGGCGCCATCGCCGACATGATGAAGCCCGCGCCGGTGTACCAGACCTACGCGGCAATCGCGCCCGACCCCGCGAGCTTCGCGCGTCTCCTCGACAAGACCGGTGAGCTTCAGCGCAGCACCTACGACTGGTCCGAGGAGGTGTCGAAGCTCTCGATGCCCGTCCTCCTCGTGTTCGCCGACGCGGACAGCATGCCGCCCTCGTACATCGCGCGATTCTACGAGCTGCTCGGCGGAGGTCAGCGCGACGGCGGCCTCGATGGCAGCGGTCACTCCAAGTCGAGCCTCGCCATCCTGCCCGGCCGCACGCACTACGACCTGTTCGAGTCCCCGGCGATGATCGCAGCCGTTGAACCCTTCCTCGGGTCCTGACCCACACGAGCCGGGCATGCTCCGCCCGACCGGCTCGGACGCGGTCGGTGCAGAGCCCCGGTGAACAGGTTGAGCAGCCCCTGCGGCGCGTTGGGGTCTTCGAAGCAGAGCGCGTGGATCCTCGCGGCTTCGACAGAGGCGTTCGCGCTCCGGATGAACAGGGCCTCCTCGTACTCGGTGAGCGCTGCTTCGAGGTCACCTGCGTGCGCGGCAATGGCCTTGCCCAACTCGGCGCCGTCGTACATCGCGAGGTTCGCGCCCTCCCCGTCGGGCGGGTTCAGGTGCGCGGCGTCTCCGTCGACCGCATCGGGCGCCAGGTCCAGGCGCTGGGGGTTTCAGGCAGCGCCGAGTTCACGGCGGCGTCAGCGCTGCTGAGCTACTCCTGAAGGGGATCGCGGCATCTCGCTGAATGGGGCTTCCCTGGCGTCCGCAGGAGCGAATGAGCACCCCAGGGTGTTCTTCGATGTCACTCGAACAGGATTTCATCGTAAAAGCGGATGAACCTGTTCGACCGGGAGAAGCAGCGATGCCAGGAGCGAATGTACGAGCGGAGTCTCCCCTGCCACTCTTTGTCGTGTGCGCGGTCTTCGCCCTCCTTGTGGGCTGCTCGATGGAGTCGCCCCCGGAGCTGGGGGTCGCGCGAGCGGGCGCCGTCGTTCAAGACGCCAACTTCGCGGACTCGGTCTTTGTCAGTGGCCTCCAGGGCCCCACCACCATGACCTTCGCGCCCGACGGGCGCCTGTTCATCTCGGAGAAGAACGGCTCGCTGCGTGTCGCCGTGAACGGCCAGCTTCTGGCAACCCCGTTCATGACGCTCACCGTGGACACCGACAACGAGCGTGGGCTGATGGGCGTCGCGTTCGATCCCAACTTCGACAGCAACCACTATCTCTACGTCTATTACACGTCGGTCGCCGGCAGCATCCACAACCGGGTCAGCCGCTTCACCGCCAACGGCAACGTGGTGGTTCCCGGCAGCGAGCTGGTGCTCGCCGACTTTCCGACGCTCGACGCCGCCAACCACAACGGCGGCGCGGTTCGCTTCGGACTCGACGGCAAGCTCTATGTCTCGGTCGGAGAGAACGCGGTCTCCTCCAACTCGCAGAGCCTGAACACGCCGCTCGGCAAGCTGCTGCGCTTCAACCCGGACGGCAGCATCCCCACGGACAACCCCTTCTATGCGACCGCCACCGGGCTCGCGAAGGCGACCTGGGCGATGGGGCTGCGCAACCCCTTCACCTTCGACGTTCAACCCGGCACGGGAGTCCTGTTCATCAACGACGTGGGCGAAGGCGGCTGGGAGGAGATCAACCGCGGCCAGGCCGGCGCCAACTACGGCTGGCCGATGACGGAGGGCTATTTCACGAACCGCCCGGAGCTCACGCAGCCGTTCTTCGCGTACCCGCACGGCGCTGGCACGGCCGCCGGCAACTGCATCGCGGGCGGTGCCTTCTACAATCCGCCGGTCACGGCGTTTCCCAGCGCGTACGTCGGCCAGTACTTCTTCGCGGACTACACCAACAATTGGATCGCGCGCATCGACCCGAACACCGGTGTGCGTTCGCTGTTCGCGACGGCCGCCGCGGGGCCCGTGGACCTCGATGTCGGGCCCGATGGCGCGCTCTACTACCTGGCGCGCGGCGCGGGCCAGGTGGGTCGCATCGCCTACACGGCTTCACTGCCGCCCACCATCGCGCAGCAACCGGCCAGCACGTTGGTGTCCGTCGGCAATCCGGCGACCTTCACGGTGTCGGCGAGTGGCGAGCCGCCGCTCACCTACCGGTGGCAGCGGAACGGCGTGGACATCGCCGGCGCGACCTCGCCGGGCTACGAGCTGAGCGCCGCGCAGCTCGCCGACAGCGGCGCGCGCTTCCGCGTGGTCGTGACCAACGGGCTGGGCTCGACCACCAGCACCGAGGCCGTGCTGACGGTGACGACCAACAAGCCCCCCGTGGCCACGATCGTGACTCCGGCCGCGGGCGCGACCTACACCGCGGCCACGAACCTGACGTTCTCCGGCTCGGCCAGCGACCAGGAGGATGGCACGCTGCCGCCGAGCGCGATGACCTGGAACATCACCTTCCACCACGACACCCACACGCACCCGGCCATGGCCGACACCACCGGCATCGCGAGCGGGAGCTGGCCCATCCCGAGCGTCGGCGAGAGCTCGGCCAACGTCTGGTATCGCGTGCGGCTCACGGTGCGCGACTCGATTGGCCTCACCCATACGACCTATCGCGACGTCCACCCCGTCACGGTCCCGCTCACGGTGACCAGCGTGCCGAGCGGACTGCAGGTCCTGATGGACGGGCGACCGGTCGCGGCGCCACACGACACGACCGGCGTGGTCGGTGTCGTCCGCTCCGTGGGCGTCGAGTCGCCGCAGTATGCGAACGGAAGGTTCTGGGCGTTCTCGTCGTGGTCGGACGGCGGCGCGCAATCACACACCTTCATCACGCCTGGCAGCGCGGCCACCTACACCGCCCTGTTCACCGAGACCTCGGGCGGAAGCTGCTATCAGATTCAAAGCGAGCGCACCGACAAGTGGCTCACCGTCAACACCGCGGGCAAGGTCGTCGCCGGCAGCACGACGCAAGCAGGGGGACAGGTCTTCCAGCTCGTTCCGAATGGCACCCGGTACAAGCTCAAGGGCTCGGGCGACGCGTTCCTGACGGTGGTGGCGAACCAGCTCACGATGGGCGCCGATTTCACCAGTGGGGAGTCGTTCACCCGGATTGCCTGTGGTTACGGCGGGCGCACTCGCGTCGGATTCCAGTCCTCCACGGGCAGCGCGCCCCATTGGAAGGAGACCGCGGCGGGCGAGCCGATCCAGAGCGGTGACGGCGGCAATGGCGGCGCCTGCAATCCGGCCGATGGCGGTGCCTGGGAGGCCTTCTATCTCGAACCGGTGGCCTGCCCGGGCGACAGCACCGGCCCCGTGTGCGGCAACGGCACTGTCGAGAGCGGCGAGCAATGTGACGATGGCAACACCCAGCCGGGCGATGGTTGCGATGCGACATGCCAGACGGAGGCCAGCGGCAGCGCGGGCTGCTTCCGCATCCAGAGCGAGCGCACCGACAAGTGGCTCACTGTCGATGGCGCGAACAAGGTGGCCGCGCTCGGCACGACGCAGAGCGATGGTGAGGTCTTCGAGCTCGTCACCCACGGCGCGAAATACAAGCTCAGGGGAACGAACGGCGCGTACCTGGCGGTGGTCGCGGATCAGCTCACCGTGAATGCCTCACCCAGCACGGCGGAGTCGTTCACCCGCTACGATTGCGGTGTCCATGGCGGCCGCAATCGCTACGGCTTCGAGTCGTCGACAGGCACCGCGCGCAACTGGAAGGAGGTCACCCCCGGCGCTCCCATCCAGAGCGGCAATGGCGGCAACGCGGGCATCTGCAACCCCGCCGACACCGGCGCGTGGGAGGCCTTCTACCTCGAGCCCGTGACCTGCCCGGTCAGGGGATGATGAGCCGTGTACCGGTCTTCACCCGATCCAAGGCGATGAGCGTGCGGAACGCTCACGGGCTCGGAAGGCGTCCCGAGGTGGGCGCGGAGCATCCTTCATGAGGTCCCCGAGGGCCGTATGCCATTGAGCGCCAGGCGGAGCACCCGGCGCGCGGAGTGCGGGTCGTTTTCGTTGGCGACTGCAATCGCGTTCGCCAGCATCATCAGGTCCTCCGGTGTGGCACCGGAGTGAAGCGCGCCCGCCGAAGACGCCCTGACGACCAGGGCGTTCATCACGTCGAGCAGCATGTCGGTGCAGCAGATGTCCTCGGCGGAGAGGCCCTCCGGGCCGGCCAGCAGCGCGGCGGCAAGCCCTCGGTGGGTCGCGGTGTAGACCGTCACCTCCTCGAGCCACGACGCCAACTCACCGGCGGGATCCTTGCCCGGCTGCGCGGCCGCCCGCGCGCACAGCTGCGCGACGCCATCGCGAAAGATCACTTCCAGCAGTGACTGCCGCGACGGGAAGTGCCGGTGCAGCGTCGCCGAGCCGACCCCCGCCCGCCGTGCAATCTCCTCCAGCGATACCTGCGCGCCATCCCGGGCGACCAGCTCCGCGGCGACCTCGACAATCCGCTCCCGGTTGCGTCGTCCATCCGCTCGCAACGGCTTCCCTTGCTCCACGGCGCGCTTCTCCCCAACAGACGGTTCTTTTGACAAACGGGGGCCTCCCCCATATCTAACCACGAAAATAAACGGTGGGGTCCCCCACTTACCAAGGAGCTGCCGATGCGTCGCACCACTCCCGTTCTCGTCACGGCTGCCACAGGGCGGCAGGGGGGCGCCACCGCCCGGGCACTGTTGGCTGGCGGCCACACGCCGGTCCGCGTGCTGGTGCGCAATCCAGCGGCGGCGAACGCCCAGGCGCTCGCGGCGGCTGGCGCCGAGGTGGTCGTCGGAGACCTCGACGACCCGGCGTCGTTGCGCGCCGCCTGCGCCGGGGCTCGGGCGGTCTTCTCCATGCAGTCACCGATTGCCTCCGAGGCCGGCATCGACTTCAGCAAGGAGCTCCAGCAAGGGAGGAACCTCGTCGAGGCCGCGCTGGCCGAGGGCGTCGACACGTTCGTGCACACGGCGACGTCCGGCGTCGGCGACCACCGCAACGTCGAGGGCTGGGCGGAGGGGCGCTGGAAGTCTCACGAAGTGTACTGGGAGAACAAGCTCGCCACCTGCGACCTCGTACGCACGGCGGGCTTCAAGCACTGGACCCTCATCCTGCCCTCCACCTTCATGGATCACCCGATGCTGGATCCCGCCGGATTCGTCGACGGGCACCGATTGCTCACGGTGGTCAGGACCGACACGCCCATTCCGCTGATCGCCCCAGAGGACATCGGCAAGGCGGCCGCGGCGGCAATCAACGATCCCTCGAAGTTCCATGGAGTGACGCTGCAGCTCGCGGGTGACCTCCTCACGCTTCCCCAAATCGCCGAGGTCCTCTCGCGTGTCGACGGCAAGGAGTACGTCGCCCAGTCCGCCACGATTGAAGAGGCGGTCGCGGCCGGCCTGCATCCCGGCGTAGCGCAAGGCATGACATACATGAACGTCGCCCCGGTCCTGGCGCGGCCCGAAATCGCGCGTTCCTACGGCCTGTCGCCCATGAGCTTCGAGACCTGGGTGCGCCAGCGTCGCGTGACGACCTGAGCACCGTGAGACACCGACAAATGCGTGTCTTTTAATACCCATCTTCCACGTCCCCCGTTTCTCGTGGTCTTGCAAGGATGCCGTGGCGACGGACTCCCCCCGCCCGGCTCGCATCCCCCCCACTGAGAAATGGAGTTCGTGATGAAGCAGCTCCTCTTGAGCATGTTCGGCTTCGCGGGCGTCGTTGGCGCCGCGGGTCTCCCCTCCGTCGCCGAGGCCCAGGTCCCGTCCCCGTCCTGGGTGGCCCAGCTCGGCGCCAACCTGGATGAGCAGGCCACCGCCGTGGCCGTGTCTGGCTCCAGCGTCTACGTGGTGGGTCAGACGACCAGTCAGCTCGGCGCCGACCCGAAGGCCGGCGGTCAGGACGCGTTCATTGCCCGGTATGACACCGCCGGCAACCTCCAGTGGGTCCGCCAGCTCGGCACCACCGGGGCGGACCGCGCCACCGCCGTGACGACCGACGCGGACGGCAACGCATACGTCGCTGGCACCACCTTCGGCGGCTTCGACTTCTACACGAACGCCGGGGGGATGGACTTCTTCATCGCCAAGTACGACGCCGCCGGCAACCGCCTGTGGCTGCGCCAGAACGGCACGCAGATGGATGACTTCGCCACGGGCATCGTCGTCGGCGCGGACGACACCCTCTATTTCACCGGCTACACCGGCGGCAGCTTCACCAACGGCGGTAACCCCGGCAACTACGACATCGTCGCCGCGCTCTACGACACGGGGGGCAACCCGTACTGGCTCCAGCAATACGGCACCGGCAACAGCGACATCGCGCGCGGTATCGCCGTCACGCCGTCGCATGAGGTCTACATCGTCGGGAACACCTTCGGCAGCATCGACGGCACCACCCCGCCGGTGAGCAGCGACATCTTCCTGCTCAAGCTGAACATCCTCGGCGTCCAGCAGTGGGTCCGGCAGATCGACGCGGGCGAGCTCGATGACGCGAAGAGCGTCGCCGTGGGTCCGGACGGCGCCGTCTACATCGCTGGCGATACGTTCGGCAGCCTGGATGGCAACACCAACAACGGCACCATCGACGTGCTGCTCGCCCGCTATGACAGCGCGGGCAACCGCGACTGGAGCCGCCTGTTCGGAGGCGCTCAGCCCGACTACGCGTTTGGCGTCGCCGTCACCTCGGACAATGTCGTGCAGGTGGTCGGCTACACCGGCGGGATCGCCGGCATCCCGTATGCGGGCGCCAGCGATGCCTTCCTCACCCGCTACGACGCGCTCGGCACGCAGCTGGGCACGCAGACCCTGGCCACCCCGCGCCAGGACATCGCTCGCGGCGTGGCCGTGGACGCCGCCGGTAACACCTACGTCACCGGGCAGACGGCTGGCAGCCTCGGCGGCAACACCAGCGCCGGCGGCAACGACGCCTTCCTCGTCCGCTTCTGATTCGACGCGGGAGTCCTGACGACTCCAGGCAGCGCCCTTCCCTGCGGCTCCACGGGGAGGGCGCGTTCGCCTCCCAGCCACACCTGTGGCTGCTCGACCGCATGCGGGCACCTGGAATCGGAACATTGCGTCGGACACGCCAGCGCAGAAGGCTGGCACGCGGCCTGCTCTCCTTGAGGCCCCACGTGGACCTCGCCCTTCGAATCACCGGGCAAGTCACCCAAGCTCAAGGAAGACACCATGGGTCAGGTCGCTACACGGCGAGAGGTCCTGCTACAGGCGCTGGCAGGCTTTGCGCTGGTCCAAACACTCCTGCGGAAGGACGCGCTCGCGGGGCCCGTGCGTAAGGAGGTCCAGGCGTGGCTCACCCGCACGCATCAGCTCTGTTCGGATGTCCATGACCGGAAGTTGGAGCCACGGGAGTGGCAGCAGCAGGTCGAGGCGCTCTTTGCCCGCGTCCCTCTGTCCGAGTTGCTCCGGGCCATCGACGCGGACCGGCTGAAGCCGGGGATCGAGCTGCCGGATGACCGGGCTGGCGCCATGTCCGCGCCGTTGCCCAGGATTGAAGGGCTGCCGCGCGTCTTCGGCACGAAGCTCTTCGGGCTGGCTCAAGGCCGGGCCATCGTGCCTCACGGACATCAGAACATGGTGTCCATGCACGTGGTGCTCGCTGGAGAGTTCCACCTGCGCCACTTCGAACGGGTCGAGAGCCAGCCCGAGCACCTGGTGCTGCGCCCGAGCATCGACCGCGTGTCCGGACCAGGGGATCTCTCCAGCATCTCGGACCAGCACGACAACGTGCATTGGCTGGTGGCCACGAAGGGCCCGGCCTACACCTTCGACCTCATCGTCGACCGGATCGACCCTGCGCTCGGCTTCGCCTGGAAGCTCGACTACGTGGATGTCGACGGCGCAGAGCCCCTCAAGGGAGGACTGCTGCGCGCACGCCGGATCGAATTCGAGGAGGCACTCCGCCGCTACGGGAAGACCTGACACGAGCGTCGAGACGCTCACCCAGCAGGTCATCGATGTCACAGCCATGCCAGGCGCACCATCCACTCCGCCCATTAAAATACATCCACACCCAATCGTCCCAACTGCCCGCCAGGGCGTCTTGGATTGAAGCCACACTGAGAGTAACGTCCTCAATGCCTCTCAACCCAAGGAGCGCCAGATGCTGCGGATGCTTGTTTCCGGAGTCGCCCTGAGTTTTGCCTTCGTGGTGGGAATGGCGGGTTCCGCTTCTCAGCTCACCCCGAGCGAACCCGTATCGAATGAAGTGCTCGTCTCCACCGCCCCCAGCAGCGCGGTTCCGGACGGCATGTCGGAAGAGCCCTCGCGACTGCTCGGCTGCTGCACGGGAGATGGCCTGTTCTGCACCAACACGGCCGCATGTCAGGCCCGCGGGGCCGGCGTCTGCGGCGCACCCTGTAACTAAGCCTCGTCCCGGTTGACGTCACACACAGGCGCTGGACGCACTGGACGTCCAGCGCCTGGTGGGCAATCCCTCACAGCCGGAAGACAAGCACGTCCTGGTTCGCGGGGCTCATCCATACGATGGCGTCGAGGCTGGGGAAGTAGATGGCCCGGCGCCTCGCGATGCCGCTTTGCAAGACGGGCGCGGCGTTGGCGAAGGTCTTCGGACGCAGCGTCGCGGGCGTCGTCTTGAGGTCGAGCTCCAGCCAGCTCATGCCGCTGTTGAGCTTCGTGTACACCCAGTAGACGCCCTCCGTGGGCACGTAGACCATGCCGTGACCGTCGGTTGCGTGATGGGTGTCGGGAAACGACGCGAGCGACAGGCCGCCCTCGTAGTTCCACGTCGAACCCGACGCGAGCACGCTGTGCGTGGCCACGTCGTAGCGCTGCCAGCGGCCGGGCGAGGCATAGTCCCCGGAGCTATTTGGCGGCATGAAGAGGGTCACGACGTCGCCATCCTGCGTGTAGGCAGCGCCTGTCCAATCCCAGCTCCCCCAGCTCGCGCGCGGGGCAAGCCAGGCGTTGGTGCGCAGGTCGTAGTCAGCAGCGAAGGGCCCCCCGGAACCGCAGGAGCCAATCACCAGCTTCGACTCGTGGTCGAGCACCGCGATGACGTCCTCCGTGAGGGCATATTCGTCACCGTTCGCGCGCGGGTGCGTCTTGAGGGTCCACTGGTGGCTCTCGAGCGAGTACCGCCACAGCCGGCGGCAGGCGACCACCAGCTCGTTGCTCTCGGGCACGTAGAGGAAGCCGTCGTAGACGTGCCGCGCCGTGGGGTTGCCCATGGGGTTGCTTTCGGTGCGGTCCCAATAGAGCTCGTCGTAGTACCAGTGGTCGCGCTGCGCCCAGGTGCCCGCGTCGACCTCGGCGCTGTAGGCCGCGGCCGACTCGGGACAGCCCGCGAAGGTGCCTGACTGGCGGTACGCCTGACTCCAGAGCCGGGAGTCGCTCGGCATGTGCTCAATCGACCAGCGCATCGAGTCGAGGTCGAAGCGATAGATGCCGTTGTTGCTCGAGTCGCCATGGCCGCCGCCGTGACGCCACAGCCGGCGACCGGCGAGGTCGAAGGCCGGCGCGTTCCACGCCTCCGTGACGCCGCCCCAGCCCTGGCTGCCGTAATCCCGCCACCCGGGCATGGCGGTCTGCACCTGCGCCGCCAGGACGTCGAGGTTCGTGCCCGCGATGCTCACCCACCGGCCGTGCGGCACCAGCGCCCAGCTCGCTTCGTTCACACGGCCGTCGCTGTCGCGCCCGGGTGTCCACACGTCATTGACGACCGTGCCCACCTCCGTGCCCTGCCCCCAGCCCAGAGAGACGCCCGCGTCGCGCACGCCCGCATCGAAGGAGGAGCCGGCGTCGCGTGTGCCCGCGTCGCTGGAAACGCCCGCGTCGGACGGCGAGACGGACTCCGTACACCCCGAAAGCAGCAGCAGCGCGATGAGCCATCGTGACATGCCGGAGAGTGTAAATGGCTGCGACTGTCCGTCACACACCCCAGCACGGCGGATTGAAAACCCGGGAGTCCCAGGGCCTGCCTATCTCCGCCGGGCCGTCCCCTCGAGGTAGGTCCGGAAGTCGGAACCGGGAGGGGCGATCTCGAACTTGACGTTGAGCGTGCCGCCGGCGTTCAGCCGATACGACAGGCGGAACCGGGGCGTGCCAGGCGCCCCATCGGTGACGAACTCGGCGCTCGCCGGCGAGCCCTCCGCGCGGGCCGAGTACTGGAGGACGTGCCCTTCGTTGTCGAAGTAGCTCGCGCGCACCGCCCCCGGCGCTCCCGAAAAGAGGACCATCAGGTCCTCATGCCGCCCACCCGGCGTGGAGGACTCGTTCCGGCGGAGCAGCACATGCCCCTGCACATCCGGCTGGAACGTGAAGGTTCCCGCGGACGCACCCGGCGTACCGCCGCCCGCCGCGTCCCAGGTCCCCAGCAGGAAGGCGAAGGGCTTCAGGGCCTCGGTCAACTCGGCCGCGGGAGGGACCGCAAGCGGCGGCTCGTGCCGCCGCGGGCCCGTGGCACACGCGGAGAGCGCCTGGAGGAGGGAAGCACCGACGAGGAGGGTTCGAAGAAGGGAGGTCGTCATGGGAGGGCCAGCCTCCTATGAGGTGGCCCATGACGACACCAGGAACCCCGCGCTCAAAAGCGTAGGGCGCGCCGCGCGCCCCTTCCCCACGAGGAAGGGGCACCCGCCGCGAATCACTCCTTGCCGAAGGCCTTGGCGATGAGCTTCTGGACGCTCGACTTCTCGGGCTCGATGGCGATGGCGGGGGCGGGCACGCCCATCGCGGCGCCGAGCGCGGGGCGCAGGCCCGATGCGATGCCCGGCTTGATGTGGTGACGCAGGTCCACCGCCACGTCCGTCTTCACGTGGGTGCCCACGCCCACGGCCGTGTTCACGTCCGCGGAGTGCTTGAGGAAGCCGTTCTCGATGCCGAACTTCCCGCCCGCCTGGGCCGACGCGCCCGCCACCGCGCCCGCGGTGACCGAGCCGTGCACGCGGCCCACGTGGCCGCCCGCCGTGCCGTACACGCCCGCCGTGGCGCCCGCGCCCACCTGGCCGGAGACCATCGCCGTGGCCGTCTTCGGGTCCACCGTGGCCACGGCCTCCGCGAAGGCGGTGGCGGAGGCCTTCGCCTCGCCCTTCACGAAGCCGCCCACGTGCTGGTTGAAGTCGTGGCTCGCGCTCGCCGTGACGCCCACGCCCGTCTCCACCTTGGCCGTCAGCGCGGCGGTGTAGGCGTGCGAGTTCGTGTCGGCCGACACTCCGGCCTGGGCCTGCGCCTTGAAGCTGTTGGCCTCGCCGGTGACCTGCACGCTCGACACGCCCAACCGGCCCGCGTGCGCCTTCTGCATCTCGAAGGAGGCGTTGGGGCCCTGGACCTCGGCCTGGGCCGAGTAGTGGTGCACGCCACCGCCGCTGTGGCTCGTGGTGGAGGCCTGCACCGAGCCCATGTTGGCACTCAGCCGGCCACCGCCGAAGGTGTCCTTCTGGTAGGGCGTGGCCGGCTTGTCGATGAACATGGTCTGCTTCGCGGCCGGGGGCGCCTTGAGCTTGTTGTCACCGCCGCTCACCGACACGTCCGAGCCCTGGCCCGTGGTCGTCTCCCAGGGGGTGTACGAGGGCGCGCCCTCGGGAGCACCCGCGTGCTTCGGCGGCGTCGACGTGGTCGCGGAGGGGGTCGCCGCCGGGGGCTTCGCGGTCGTCGCCGCGGTCGTCGTCGCCGGGGGCTTCGCGGTCATCGTCGCCGGGGGCTTCGCGGCCGTCGTCGAGGCGGGGAGCGTCGACGCGCGCGCCGGCGGCTTGGGCTGAGACGTCGAGGAGGTCGGGAGGGTGGAGGAGCGGGAGGGGGTCGAACCGATGCGACGGGCCATGGCGGGAACCTTAGTAGGGCGAAGGGGGTGGGGGGCAATGATGCTCTGACCAATTGCATCCGCCATGCCCTGCGCCTGTCGAACGGTGGGGCCAAAGCCCGCCCGTGGTTTCAAGGGGTTGGCGGATGCGGCTTCACGGCAGGGGGCAGCGGGCTGATGACTGCCGTCATCAGCCGGAGGACCGCGGTCATCAGGCCAGCAGGTTGGCGATGTCCTTCACGGGCTGCGGAGCGGCCTCGGTGTTGCCCAGCGCGCCCATGACGCCGCCGAAGATCATGCCGGCCGGGTTGGCGCGGCCCTTCGTGATGGAGCCGATGACGCCCTCCGCGGCGCCCTTCAGGGTGTTGAGGTAGCCGGTCGCGGCGCCCTCCAGCACGCCCTTGAAGCCCCCCTCCGAGTTGCCAATCCCGGTCAGGACGTTGCTGACTCCGGGCAGGAACCACAGGGCCTTGCCCGCCTCGCCCGCGAACCACTGGAAGTTGTCCTTGTTGCTGCCGTCCGCCTTGACGTGGGTGTCCTTCGTCGTCGGCAGCTGGTGCTCGCCCAGGGAGGAGTAGCCCTTCTCGGCGAAGTCCTTGAGCATGCCGGCCTCGGTGCCGTGCCGCGCGTCGCCGTCCTTGGTGAGGCCCTCGATGTTGCCGTCGCCCACGCCGTCCTGGACCTTGTTCGAGCGGTCCCCGCCGGTGGAGGCCTTGGCGCTGTCGATGAACTCCAGCACCTTGGCCATGCGGTAGACGGCGTCGGCGTTCTGCTTCGGGTCCTTCAGGTCGAGCTTGGGGTCGACCCCCGTCTGCTTGCACAGCTGATCGAACTTGATGTCCTTCTGGCGGCCCAGCTTCTTGAGCACCGGGGTGTCGTCGACGATCTGCGCCGCGGAGCGGGTGTCACCGGCCGGCCGCCGGTCATTGGCGCTCGGCACGCCGGAGCCGGAGGACTGGGGCGCCGGAGCCGGCGCCTGGAGCGCCGGGGTGCGGGGCTGGTGCCGGTTGATGATGGCGGCGGGCTCGAAGGAGTCCACCATGCTGAAGCCCTGCTCCAGCTTGCCCCGCAGGCCCTGCTGGGGGCTGGCCTGGACGGGCCCCGCGGAGAGCTGCTGCTTCGGGTTGATGGCAGACGCCGGAGCCGCGTTCGGGCGCAGCATGGAGGACGAGAGGGCCGTGGGCTTGATCATGGGAGTCACCTGGGGCTGGGACAGCGTTGCCGGGCCCTGATGCAGCGCGGATGCCAGCCATGTGGCCCCCCCAACCCGCTGATTTCCCTGGGACGGCGGGCTTCCATCAGGTGCCCGGCCGGTGACCCCAGTCACCAGGCGGATGGCGCCAGTCACCAGGGCGTCCGCGCTTGCCGTCCGGCCGCGTTTGCCCGGAAGCTGCCTGGCAATGATGGACCCACGCCTTCCCGCCAGGCTTCTGGAAGACCTGTCCCAGATGCGCAGCACCTCCGGGCCGCGCACGCGCCTCGACATCGACAGGGGCGGTGATGAGAGCGAGGAGCTGCCCGCCGGTCTGGTTCCCTTCGCCCGGGATGGGGGCGGCGGCGTCTGGTACCTCGACGTCGAGGATGACTTGAAGAAGGGCGTGGGGGCCGTCTTCTATCTCCACATGAGCGAAACGTACGGCGACACCCGCTACATCGCGGCCTCCTACGATGAGCTCCTGCAGCGCGTCGCGGAGGGTCTGCATCCGCATGACGTGCCCTCGTTCGATGAGCTCGCGTCGCGGAAGGCGCCGAAGAACGTGCGCGTGCCGGGCATCAAAGGCGAGGTGGACGTCGAGCGTGTCCACGCGAGCACCGGCAGCCCCGCGGTCGTGACCGTGCACGACGACGCGCGCTGCGAGGGAGGCTTCGTGGCCCGGGCGGGCACGTGCGTCTACATGACCGAGGCGGGCCGCATCACGTACGTCACCCTGGCCGAGCGCGCGGTCGTGGACGGCATCTCGTGCGCCGAGGGCACGGCTCTCGCCATTCATCCCGAGACAGGGCGCCCGCTGAAGTTCACCCCCACGGAGCCCGTCGTCGTCGAAGGCCTCCCGCTGGCCCCCTTCCAAGAGGTCTCGGTCTCCCCCGGGGTGAGCGGCGTGCTGGCCCGCGACCACGACGTGGACGGGCTCCCCCTGGCCGGTGGCACCCGGGTAGCGCTGCTCATGGAGAAGATCCACAGCGGCACGCTGCGGGCCGACGCGACCGTGGCGGGGACCGCGCTTCCCGCTGGCACCTGGTTCGAGCTCGTGGCGGACCGTCTCTTCCGCACCCGCCCGCCCGCGGCGTGATGGCCGCGGGCGGAGGCCCCCCTCAGGCGGCGTCTGACTTGGAGCGGTGCTCCTTCATGAAGCGGTGCCGTCCCAGGTAGCGCCCGACGGCCTCCAGCGCCGCCTCGTGGTCCTTCAGCTTGCTCAGGCAGATGGAGCGTTTGCCCTTGAAGAGGCCCTCGCCGGAGACCTGGAGGTCCAGGTACTTCTTGAACATGCGGTCGGCGGTGGTGGCGGAGGCGATCCGGTCGAACTCAATGGGATGCTCCCACTCCGAGCAGCTCACCTGCGCGTAATCCAGCCGCACCTGGTAGCTGGCGTCCTTGCCCTCGAAGGTGAGCGCCGGGAAGTGCTTCTCCACGTGCTGCCGCTCCTCCTCCGTGGACGGCTCGTAGCGGTAGGCGAGCGACAGGTCGTGGGCCTCGGAGAAGCGCTCCTCGTAGACGCCCCACAGCCGCGCCTCGATGGCCTCCGCGTCCACGAAGGCCTCCACCCACGAGGACTCCACGGGCTCCAGGAGCACCTGCGCCATGTCCGCGGGCGTCAGGTGGACGCCCACGTTCTCCATGCGCGCGCCCAGGGGCGGGTGGGAATCGAACGGATGGGGCGTCACGGCGACCTGCAGGTCGTCGTGCACCGCATCGGACTGGGCGTACTCGGAGAAGCCGTGCGCGACCCGCTGCGCGATGGCCACCGACTGGTGCTGCTCGTCCTGGGCGAAGAGCTTCGCCTCCACGCGGTCCCGGAAGCTCGCGTACGCGCCCACCTTCACCAGCGAACGCGCGATGTCCTGCCCCGACGTGACGCCCGCCGCCAGCCGGTCCGCGGCGAGCTCGCTGGCGCGGCGGCTGCGGCCCAGGGAGAGCTCGAAGAGCCCGCGGTAGGCCGCCATGAAATAGAAGACAGGGCGCGTCACCCCGCCCTCGTAGAGCGTCTGCAGGTAGTGGCTGAAGTGCATGAGCATGGGCGCCAGCCGCTTGCCGTGCCCGGTGTCGCCGCCCAGCAGGTGCCCCATCTCGTGCGCCAGGACGGCCTCCGCCTCCGAGCGCTCCAGCAGGCGCAGCAGGGACAGGCTCACGAAGAGCGTGCGGCCGGAGAGGGTGCGCCCGTTCACGCGCACGTCGTTCTCGGTGACGAAGAAGTTGGTGTCGATGCCCGCGAGGATGTGGTCGGGCGGCGACGTCTGGAGCCGCTTGCACAGCCGGCGCACGCAGTCCCACAGCTCCGGGGCGCGTTCCGGAGGGACCTCCTCCGCCTCCACGTCGAAGTCCATGGGCGGGCGGCGGAAGATGGCCACCACCACCGCGAAGATGGCGATCGCCGCCATGATGCCCACACCACCGATGAGCTTCGGGTAGTAGCGCTGGGTCCAGAGCGCGGTCACCCAGAAGGAGAGCCACACCACCAGCACGCCCTGCCCCATCACCTGGAGCGCGCTGGTGATGCGCAGCACGAGCCAGCCCACCACGAAGCTGCCGTACTGGAAGGGGCGCGAGATGAACGCGGCCAGGCCGCACAGGAGCGCGACCAGCGTGGAGGCCAGCCCGAGCCCCAGCAGGCCCCACGAGGCCAGGTGCGCCCACCCGAACTGCTTCATGTCCGAGCACGTGCTGCCCAGGTTCCTGCGGTAGCCCGCCAGCTCCTCGTCCTCGCTCAGACAGGCCGCGGACGCGGGGACCGCGCGGTAGAAGGCGAGCGCCTCCTGGCGGTCCTCCGCGCTCAACTGCGTGTCGAGGCCAATCTGCTTCTCGACGACCTCCAGCACCTGAGCGTCGATGCGGTCGGAGGCGTGACCGGAGAACCAGAGTCCGAACAGCGGCAGGGCGAACAGCAGCAGCGCGGGCAGCACGTAGCTCGGGACGAAACCACGGGATTTTCGAGAGGAGGCCATGGGCACTGGAGAATCAGCAAACCGCATTCCGAGTCAACCCCCACCCTCCCCTCACTTCAACGGCAGCGGCCCTGCCCGGAGAGGGGCTTGTTCGTCACGAACTCGCAGACACACGGGTTGACCCGGCAGGTGAACGAGTCGTTCTCCGCGCACAGCGATTCCACCTTGCGCCAGCCCAGGACGGGCATGTCCTCGAAGTCCAGCTCCTGCGTGTAGAGGACGTTGCCCTTGAAGCCGAAGGCCAGGTGCAGGGTCTCCGTGTTGGCCTCGCCCCGGGAGGGGGAGCAGAAGCGCTGCATCGGAGAGCGAAGCGCCATTCGCGCCAGTATGAGTGTTTCCCGCTTCCGTGGACAGGCTCCCCCCTGCGAGCCGCTGCCTCTCGCCGGTGTCCTCGTATTTCATCGCGGATGACGCGGTCACCTGCGAAATAGGGCGAGGTGAAGGTTCGTTCTTCCGGAGAGCGAGCAACCAGCCCCCACGGGAGCACAACGAATGAGCCGCCTGACGTCACCCTCCCCCACTTCGCCCCATGTGAAGCCGCGCCGGGCCTTCGTGCACTCATGGCGCGTGCGGACGCTCTCGCTCGCGCTGGTGGGAGCCGCCGCCGGCCTCAGCGCTTGCGCCGCGCCGTCCACGCTCGCCGTGTCTCCCTCCGGAGTGCCCGCGTTCAGCGAGGACATGCTGTCGCCCGAGTTCTGGATCCGCCGTGCCCCCGCTCCGGATGCCGTGCTGCTCGATGCGGAGCAGGTGGCGGCGAAGCGCCTGCGCGCGTTCGGGCCGGATGGCGGCTTCATCGACCTGAAGGGCATCCCGCCCACGCTGACGCGCGCACAGGTCGCGGGCTGGATCCGGGACGCGCAGCGGACTCCCATCCCGGCGGCCATCGACGAACAGGGGCGGCCCGTGACGGAGGCGATGCTCGACGAGCTTCGCCAGAACGCCGCGGGCCAGCACATCCCCGAATCATCCGCCGCGCGCTACGGCCTCAGCGTTCGGCGCACGCACCTGCGGTCGCTGCCGTCCAGCCGGCAATTCTTCGCCTCGGGGGAGCTGCGCGACTACGAAAGCCTGCAGGCCGGAGTCCTGTTCCCGGGCGAACCGGTCATCATCGCGCATCAGAGCGCGGACCAGCAGTGGCTGTTCGTCCTGACGACCCAGGGTCCCGCGTGGGTCCAGCGCGGCGACATCGCGGAGGGCACGGCCGACGCGGTGTTCTCCTACGTGGCGACGGTCCCCGGGCGCGTCGTCACCGGCGATCAGGTGCGCACGGTCTTCACGCCGGAAGCGCCAGCGGTCTCCGAGCTCGAACTCGACATGGGGACCGCGCTGCCCCGGGCCGACGTGGCACCCGGTGAGCCCGTCAACGGCGCGAGCAGCTACGCCTCGTGGCCGGTGCTGCTGCCAGTCCGAAAGCCGGACGGCACGCTGGCCTTCCAGAGCGCGCTGGTGCGCCGCACCGCGGACACCGCGCCGGGCTACCTGCCGCTGACGCGCGCCAACATCCTCCGGCAGGCGTTCAAGTTCCTGGGCGAGCGCTACGGCTGGGGGCACCAGTTCAATGCGCGCGATTGCAGCGGCCTGACCAGCGAGGTGTACCGTGGCATGGGGCTGTTCCTGCCGCCCGACTCCGGGAAGCAAGGCAGGAGCGCCGCGCTGAACCACCGCCTCTTCACGGCGCAGGACTCGCACGACGAACGGGTGCGGGCCCTGGCGCAGGCGCAGGTGGGTGACCTCGTCGTCGTCCCCGGCCATGTGCTGATGATCATCGGCCACGTGAATGGCGAGCCCTACGTCATCCAGGATGTCCCCTACGCCGTGTTCAAGGACCCGGCCACGCAGCAGCTCCGCAAGACGAAGCTGAACCAGGTCTCGGTCACGCCCCTGCTGCCGCTCCACGCCGACGACACGACCCTGTACGTGGACGCGATGACCAGCCTCGTGCACGTCACGCAGCCATAGGCCCGGCCGACGTTCGAGCGATGACCGTTCGGGCCTCGGTGAGCCGCAGGATGTCCGACAGCGGATCAGCAGCCATGGCGCAACCGCGCGTTCCCGAACCGCGCGGGCGTCGTCCCCACGATGCGCCGGAAGTGGCGATTCAGCTGGCTCTGGTCATAGAAGCCGACGCGCGTCGCGACCTCGGACGCCCGCAGGCCGCGCTGGAGCAGCTCCTTCGCCCACATGATGCGCAGGTGCGTGAGGTACGCGTGCGGCGGCAGGCCAATCTGGGCGCGGAACGCTCGGCACAGGTGGAACTTGTCGAGCCCCGCGTGGGCCGCGAGGTCATCGAGCGTGACGGCGTCGCCCATGCGCTCATGGAGGTATGCCATCGCGCGCCGCACCGGCCGCGTGTGGTCCGGCGTGGCGCCCCTCAAGACGGTGAACGCCTGCACGGCCTCGACCACCGCGACCTCCAGCGTGAGGCGATCCGCGCCAGCGGCGACCGCATCCAGGAGCCGCTGGAAGGGAAGGCCCCGCTCGTCACCAGGCTTGAAGTGGGGATGCGCGAGGACCTTCCCCTCCAGGTAGACGCGCTGGATGTCGCTCTCGGGCAACACGACGGCCTGGTAGGTCATCGTCCCATCGTGCGCGACGTCGCGATGCACGTCGCCTGGCTGCTTCAGGTGGACCGCACCAGGCCCGCCATTCCAGACCCTGCCCCGGTTCCACCACTCGCTCTGCCCGCGCTCGATGCGCACCACGACGTGGTGCTCCTTCATGCTGACGCGCAGCTGGTCGGTCGTCATCCTCAAGGCCTGGAGCCCAGGGACCGGAACCGGGAGCACCTCGGTGGTGAACATCCCCTCAGTGTAAAGGCGCGCCGCCCCTGCTCGCTTGGGCATTCTTGGCGCGAAATTCCCGCCAAGAAGCGCCAAGCACGTGCGGTCCGGGCGCCGTAGTTCATGGGGCATGAACGATAGAAAAGTCGCCCTCGTCACGGGGGCCAACAAGGGAATCGGCCTGCAGATCGCCAGGGACCTCGCCGCGCATGGCTTCACCGTGCTCGTCGGCTCGCGAGACCTCGCCCGGGGCGAGGAGGCGGCGAAGACCATCACCGGGGATGCCCGCGCGGTCGCTCTCGACGTCACGGACGGGAAATCCATCACGGCCGCCGCCGAGCGCATCCGCAAGGAGCTCGGCCGCCTGGACGTGCTCGTGAACAACGCGGGCATCGCCCGGTCGGGCAGACAGGCGGAGAAGCCCGACCTGCCGCTGGCTGAGCGCGCGAAGGCAGGCCTTGCGACCGCAGCGCCGCTCGACGAGTTCCGCGCGGTCTTCGAGACGAACGTCTTTGGCGTCATCGCCGTCACCCAAGCGATGCTTCCGCTCCTCCGGGAGGCCCCCGCGGGACGCATCGTCAACGTGTCGAGCGGCGTCGGCTCACTCACGAACGCCTCGAACCCGGCGAATCCCTACCATGCGATGTACGGGGTCTATTCGACGTCGAAGACGGCCCTCAACGGCATCACGCTTGCCTTCGCCGTGGCCCTGGAATCCACCCGCATCAAGGTGAACGCCGCGTGCCCGGGCTACACGGCTACGGCCCTCAACAACTTCCAGGGGCCCCGCACCGTCGAGCAGGCCGCGCGCGAACCCGTGCGCCTCGCGCTCCTCGGCCCGGATGGCCCCACGGGCACCTACTCGGATGAACAGGGCGTCATCCCCTGGTGATGCCTGGACGGGAAGGCCGGCGCCAACGTCAGCGCCGGGCCCCGTGATGACGCTAGCTGGCGCGCTTCGCCTTCGCGCGCGAAGCCTTCGGCTTGTTGCTCTTGCTCTCCAGGTTGAGCACCACCGCGGCGCGGATGAGCGCCTTGAAGGCCGCTTCGTTGATCTTGTCGCCTTCGTGGATGTCGATGGCGCGCCGGACGTTCCCGTCGAGGCTGGAGTTGAAGAGACCGGCGGGGTCCGGCAACGCAGCGCCCTTCAGGAAGGTCAGCTTGACGGCGCTCTTGTACGACTCGCCCGTGCAGAGGATGCCGTCGTGGGACCAGACAGGCGTCCCCATCCACTTCCACTCCTCGACGACGTCAGGGTCCGCCGCGTGGATGAGCGCCCGCACCTTCGCGAGCGTCTTGCCACGCCAGTCCCCCAGGTCCTGGATCCGCTGGTCGATCAACGCGGACGCGGAGTCCGTCGCCACGGTCTTCTTCATGTCCCTCTCCAATCAGGCGGTCAGGCGGCGCCAGAAGAAATACGACAGCGCCCAGAGCATGCCGGTGCCCGCCGCGAAGCCCCACGCCTCCGGGCCATCCCCCACCGAGAAGTGCGCGATGAGCGCCGACACGAGGTTGATGGCGAAGCCCGCGTAGGCCCACTCCTTGAGCCTCGCCGGCACGGGCGCGAGCAGCACCGCGATGCCAATGAACTTGGCCCACGACAGCTCCACCCGGAAGTAGGACGGGAAGCCCATGTGGGTGAACGCCTCCGCCACCTGGGGCAGGCTCAGCTGCGCATAGGCGGTGAAGCCCATCTGCAGACAGAAGAGCACGGTGGCGATCCAGAAGCCGAGGGTCACGGCCTTGGGGGAGGTCCGGGCGGCGACATGGGCCGGGTTCGGAAGGGTCGATTCCATGGGTGGCGGGTCCTCTACTGCTTCGAAGGGTTGGCCGCCTTCCAGGCGGGAGACTGGATGCCGAACTGCTCGGCGTACTCGGAGTTCAGGCGCTGCCAGTCGTACTTCATGGCGTCGCCACCGACGATGCGGCCCACCGGGTCGCCCGAGAGGAGATGGTCGAGCACGTCGAAGCAGATGTGCCAGCCCGCGGCGCCCCAGGAGATGAAGCCCTTGTCGATGTTGTGCCAGAGCGTGAGGCGGGTGCCGCTGTCACCCACCGGCTCCAGCTCCCAGCGCAGGTCCTGCTGCCCCCAGCTGTACTCGAGCAGCTTCGGTTCTTCGGCCCGCTTCACGGTGGTCTCGGAGACCATGGGCGTCGGCGCGCCGACCGTGGAGAGCTTCACCGGCCCTGGCGTGGCCAGGCTGCGGTCCGCGTCGAACGGCGCCCACTCGGCCAGGTGCTTGGGGTCGGTCAGCGCCTTCCACACCTTCGCAGGGGGATGACGCAGATCCCGAACGAGGACGAGCGTCCACTTGTCGCCTTCCTTCTGGACCCTGGCTCCGGCCGCGGGGCCGGGGACGTACTGCGCACGGTGACTCATCGGTTCTTCCCCTTCTTGGGTTTGGGCTCGGGTTCGGGCTTGGGTTCAGGTTCGAAGTCCATCTGGTCGAGATGGCGTTCGAGCGCGTCGACGTGGGTCGTCCAGAAGCGCCTGAATGGTGCGAGCCATTCATCCACCGCCATCAGCGGCTCCGGCCGGATGCGGTAGACGCGCCGCTGGGCGTCGATGCGCGACTCCACGAAGCCGGCGTCGCGCAGCACGCGCAGGTGTTTGGACACCGACGTCTGGGGCATCCGCAGCTGGTGCTCGATTTCGCCGACGGAGTGCTCCGACGACGCCAGCAGGCTCAGGATGGCCCGGCGGTTCGGCTCCGCGATGATCGCGAACGTTGAGTCCATGGGCCGTATATACCCATCTGGTCATATGCCTGTCAATTCATATGACCCCACCTGGCAGGCAGGCGTGCGGTCGTGGCCCTGCCGTTCACCGCGCCTCATCACCGCTTACCGAGCGCTGACGCCGCTCGCGGAATGCCTCCGGCGGCGCGGTGAAAAGGGGGCCAGAGTCACGGCATCCGCTCGCGGAGGACTCCATGCCCCTGGCTCCCCTCACTTCGATCCTGATCACCACCTGGCTGATGGCCGCTCCCAGTGACGACGTGGCGGCCATCCGCTCGGTGGTGGCCGACTACACGGAGGGCGTGAAGTCCGGCGACGGCGCACGGCTCCAGCGCGCCTTCCATCCCGAGGCGAAGCTCCTCTCCGTGGGGCCGGACGGGACGCTCGCCACCTGGCCCGGCCAGGACTACATCCAGGGCGCGGTGAAGCGTCCCCTCGCGGAGCGCGAGGACCGGGTGCTCCAGGTGGACGTCTTCGGCGATGCCGCGGTCGCCAAGGTGGCCGTGCGCACGCCCAAGGCGGACTTCGTCGACTACATCTCCCTGCTCAAGCTGGGCGGACGGTGGACCATCGTGAGCAAGGTGTACCACCGCGCGCTCCGGGCGGAGCCCCGCCCCGCGGGCCCGCTCGTGGGCCGCACCGTGGCGCTGCTGCTCACCCATGGCTTCAACCTGCCGGAGATGACCGAGACCCGGCGCGCGCTGGAGGAGGCTGGCGCCAGGGTGGAGCTCGTGGCCCCCACAACGGGCAGCGTGCGCGCGGAGGTGCCAGCGGGACAGGTCAGCGAGTTCCCCGTGGACCGGGCGCTGTCCGACGCGCGCGCGGACGCGTATCACGCCCTCTATCTGCCGGGCGGCACGCACAGCGCGGACGCCCTGCGCCTCGTCCCCGGCGCGGTGGCCTTCGTGCAGGACTTCCTCCGCGCGAGGAAGCCGGTGGCCGCCATCTGTCACGGGCTGTGGCTGCTCGCGGACGCGGGCGGGGTGAAGGGCCGGCGCGTGACGTCCTTCCCTTCCCTGCGGCGCGACCTCCAGAATGCCGGGGCCACCTGGGTGGACGAGCCGGTGGTGGAGGATGGCCTGCTCGTCACCAGCCGCCAGCCCGCGGATCTGCCCGCGTTCAACTCGCGGGTGGTGGCGCGCTTCGCCCAGACGCCCTCGCCCTGACCTGGACCATGACGGACACCCGCCGCCTCTTCTGGAAGCTGAACCTCGCCGGGTGGCTGGGGTACGGCGTGGTCACCTACACCACCTACGCGCCCGTGCTCGCGGGGATGACGGTGGAGCGGCGCAACGCCATGCTCGTCTTCAAGGCGCTGCGGATGGGGATTGGCTTCGCCCTGAGCCTGGGACTGCACCGCGCCTGCCGCCGCGTCCGCGCGAGCCCCCTGCCCCCATGGGGCCAGGCGCTGCTGTTGTTCGTCGTCTGCTGGGGGCTGGGCGCCGTGTGGTGGCTGCTCTTGCGCGCGGCCTCCTCGCCCTTCTTCCCGGAGCGCACCGTGCTGGACTGGACGTGGGTGCCGCACGGCGGGCTGGACCTGGGCTGGGTGTTCGGCGGGTGGTGCAGCATCTACTTCGGCGTGAAGTCCTGGCAGGAGAAACAGGCCGGGGAACGGGCCCGGCTGGAGGCCCGGGCGCTGGCCCACGAGGCGCGGCTCCAGGCGCTGCGCTATCAGCTCAATCCGCACTTCCTCTTCAACGCGCTCAACTCCCTGCGCGCCACCATCACCGAGGACCCCGGCCGCGCCCAGACGATGGTGACGCAGCTGGCGGAGTTGCTCCGGAGCACGCTCACCGGCCCCCAGCAGGCGCTGATTCCCCTGGAGCAGGAGCTGGAGGGCATCCACAGCTACCTGGCCCTGGAGAAGGTGCGGTTCGAGGAGCGGCTCCAGGTGGAGTGGGCGGTGTCGCCCGCCGCCGCGCAGGCCCTGCTGCCCGCCCTCACGGTGCAGCCCCTGGTGGAGAACGCGCTCAAGCACGGGGCGCGGCGCGGCGCGGTCCTGCATGTGGCCCTGCGGGCGACGCTGGAGGCGGACGAACTGTGCCTGGAAGTGGCCAACACCGGCACCCTGCGACGCGCGGCGGACGCGCACGCGGCGCCGGCCTCCATGGGCATCGGGCTCCGCAACGTGCAGGAGCGGCTGGCGGTGCTCTTCCCCGGCCGGCATGCCTTCTGCCTGGAGGAGCACGACGGCTGGGTGCGTGCCACACTGCGGCTGAAGGTGTCCCATGGAACGACGACTCTCAGCGCTGCTGGTGGATGACGAGCGGCTGGCACGCGTGGAGCTGCGCAGGCTGCTCGCGGCCCACCCCGACGTGGAGGTGGTGGGCGAAGCGGAGGACGTCTCCGGCGCCACCCGCGTGCTGAGGGCCCGCCGTCCGGATGTGGTGTTCCTGGACATCCACCTGGCGGAGGCCTCCGGCTTCGAGCTTCTCGACGAGGAGCTGGGCGAGACGGCGGTGGTCTTCGTCACCGCGCTGGACGCGCACGCGGTGCGGGCCTTCGAGGTGAACGCGCTCGACTATCTGCTCAAGCCCGTCTCGCCGGCACGGCTGGCGCGCACCGTGGAGCGGCTGCGCTCCTCCCTGTCCGGACAGCTTCCCTCCGGTGAGCGCAGGCTCACCCTCGAAGACCGGGTGCTCGTCCAGGAGGGCGCGCGCACCGAGCTGGTGCGGGTGAGCGACGTGCGCTGCATCCTCGCGGAGGACGACTACTCCCGCCTGGTGCTCACCGATGGGAGGGAGCTGCTGGTGCACGAGTCGCTCAAGCGCTGGGAGTCGAGGCTGCCCCCGCGCCACTTCGTCCGCGTGCACCGCTCCACCGTCGTCAACCTCGAGCACGTGGAGCGCATGGAGCGCGAGGAGAACGACACCTTCCGCCTCCACCTGCGAGGGCTCGCCGTCCCCCTCACCATGAGCCGGCGCTACGCCGTGCGGGTGAAGGAGCTGCTGGCGTAGTCAGGCGGTGTCGCGCCAGAGCCGTCGGGCAGACCTCGGGTGGAACGGAACGCAAGGGCACTCCATGCGCCCAGCAGGAGCAGGGACAGTCCCGTAATCCCCATGACGACAAGTGCGGACACATGAGGCTCAGGAGCCGTCATGGGCAGGACGCTATCGCAAGGCCGTCAGACCTTGCGTCACATCGCTTGGATGATGGGGACATGCGCCCTTCCCCTCTTGCTCGGGCCCTCGTCATCAGTGTGTTGCTTCAGGGCGCGTCCGGCTGCACCGGATCGGTCGGCCAGGTCCTTCGTTCGTCCTTCGCCCACCGCCCGGTCGTCCCGGGCGAGACGTATGCGTACACCGTCACCGCGCTCACCGACGAAGGCGGCGAGAGTCTTCCGTCGAATCCGGTGGTGCCGATGGCGGGCGACGTCGTGCTCGAAGCGCTGAAGCTCCAGCCACCACCGACGCTCAAGGTCGTTCATGGCGGGTCACCGGGCATCAAGGCCATGGGCTCCTTCCACCGAGGCACCGAGCCTTCACGCGCGACGTCACCTGCGAGGCCACCTGGAGCTCCGACGCTCCGGCCATCGCCACGGTGGCACATGGCACGATCCAGGGGTTCTCGGAGGGAGCCACGATACTCCACGCGAAGGTCGGGACGGTTGAGGCCCAGGTCGCGCTGGAGGTCATTCCCAATGTGACCCGGGAGCTGAACGGATTGAACTTCCAGCCTCCCGGTGCGCCGCTGGTGCAGGGCTGGGCGGTGGCGGACGACTCGGCCTTCAATGCGGCCCGGGGCTGGGGCTGGCAGGATGTGGCGGGACTCCAGACCCGGGGGTGACCGCAACGGCACCCAGGATCCGCGCCTCGCCAGCTTCGTGGTGACGGCTGGCGCGAAGTTCCGGCTCCAGGTCCCGGATGGCCAGTACCACGTGGCGGCCTCTACTGGCTCGCGGTGATGCGCGTCAGCGGCCTGGACTTCAACCAAGCGCTCGCCGCAGCGAAGAGCTGGTAGCGGATCACCCGGAAACCGCCCTGCGCACCGCGGGGCGTTGAGAGTGACGCCTGACGTACTCCACCAACCGCGGATACCCATCGAGCAGCATCAGCGTGTTCGCAAGGTGGAGGATGGAAGCCATCACCACATCGGCGGCGGTGAAGGCCTCACCCATGAGGAACTCACGGCCGCCGAGTCCCCTTTGGATGTGGTCGAGAGCGGCCGTGAGCCGCGTCCTGAGCTTCATGGCCTCCCCTTCAGGGACTTCGCGCGCCACCGGTGACTGCGCGTCCCGGTAGAACTCCATCACCAGTGGGTCGAGGATCAACTCGGCGAAGGTCATCCAGCCGTAATAGGGACCGCGCTCCGTGCTCCCCACCGGCGGCGCCAGGTGCTTCTCCGGGAACCGGTCGGCCAGGTGCAGACAGCTGGAGAGGGAATCCAACAGCGTGAGGTCCCCATCCACCAGGGCGGGGAGGTCTCCCAGCGGATGCACCACCAGGTATTCAGGGGTGGTGTTCTCCTGCCGCGAAAGATCGAGTCGGACCAGTTCATACGGCACGCCTAGCTCCTCCAGGAGCCAGCGGGGACGGATCGCTCGGGTCCTGAGGGCGAAGTAGAGCTTCATGGGTGGCACTCCTGAGGTTGCGTGAGGCCTCAAGATGCGGGTTCCAGGCTGCTCGGACAATGCGGCCCCGGGCGAACTCATTGTCAGGCTAGGCTTGACGGCCATGATTCCACCGGCCGACATGGTCCTCTTCGCGATGGTCGTCCGTGAGGAGAGCTTCACCCGCGCGGCACTCAAGCTCGGCATCACCAAGCAGACCGTAAGCGAGCGCATCCGCCAGTTGGAGGAGCGGCTCGGCGTCCGGCTCCTCGAACGGACCACGCGGCGCCTGCGTGTGACGGGAGCGGGCGTGAGCTACTCCGAGCGCTGCGCCGCCATCGCCGCGCTCATCGACGAAGCGAACAGCGAGGTGCAACAGGGGAAGGCGGCTCCCTCCGGCCTGCTGCGGGTCTCCTCGACGTTGCTCTACGGCCGGCGCTTCCTGACGCCTGTCATCGCGAAGTACCTCGACCTCTATCCCCAGGCACAGGTGGAGCTGGTGCTGGCGGACCGGCGGCCGCACCTCATCGAAGAGGGGATCGACGTCGCCATCCACATCGGCCCCCTGACCGACTCGTCGCTCGTGGCGCGGAAGCTCGGGGAGACCTCGAGCCATTTCGTCGCGAGCCCCCGCTACCTGGCGAAGCACGGCACGCCGGACGCCCGGGACCTCCGCTCCGCCCGCTGCATCGGCTTCACCGCGTTCGATACGTGGATGGTCCACGGAGTGAAGACGCGGATTGATCCGGTCCTGACGGTGAACGACCTGGAGCTGGCGTGCGAGGCGGCCATCTCCGGAGTGGGCATCGGGCTCGTCCCGGACATCCTCTGCCGGGAGGCCATCCGCGACGGCCGGCTGAAGGTCCTCTTCGGCCCCAAGCCCGCGATGCTGCGGCCCATCCACGCCGTCTATCCCAGCCGCACGAACCTGCCACCCAAGGTCCGGCTCTTCGTCGACGTCCTGGCCGAGATGACCGCGCCGACACCGCCGCGGTCCCGTGGACGGAAGCGGAAGTGAGGCCGACTTGGGCGCGGTGATGAAGAGCTCCCCCAGCTGCGCGGCCTGCTGCCTGGCGAAGTCCGCGGAGGTGTTGCCCAGCAAGGCGACGACGACCTGCGAGTCCGGGAAGAGCATCAGCATGGCCCTTCCGCCTTCGATGGCGCCCCGGTGGTGGAGGATGCGCCGCCCCTGGGCGGACACGCCGATGCGCCAGCCGATGCCCACGCCCGTCTCCTTGTCGGACTTGAGCATCTGCGAGGTGAAGAGCAGGGCCAGTGTCTCCTTGCGCAGGAAGTCGGGCTGGAGGAGCGCGGAGCCGAACCCTTCGGACCCGACAAGCCTCCCGTGCTGCGCGACGGCCACGGAGAGGCCCGGCACCTGGAAGTCCTTGAGCAGCTTCTGGGCGAAGGCACGCGCCTGCTGGATTCGTTCTTCATGGCGCGAGGAGACAGGCGGGAGTGGATATGACGCATCTGGCGAGGCGCTCGCGGGCGTCACCGCGAGCAGCGTGCCCAGGCGAGCCGGGTCGCCCGCGCAACGAACGGGCAACCCAAAAACGCAACACAGTTGCATTTAAATCCACGAGGCATTACTTGGCTCCCCTCATCCGCGCGGTCGACGGCGTTCACCTGACGGGGCCATTCCATGTCTGTATCGGACAACAGCGGGGTCACGACGGAGGGGGACCTCCCCGATTCGTCCTGTGACTGCCTCCACCATCGAGCGCAGGCTTCACGCCCCGCCGATGGATCAGCCGGGGGCCTCTGGGCTTCATGGGTACCGCTCCTGGCGTGTGCCGTGTGCCCGGGTCACCTTTCGGCCTACGCGCAGGTGCTGTCCTTCGTGGGGATCGGCGTCTCGCTCTCCGAGTCCTCCCATCTGCTCATCCTGATGGTGGCCGTCTCCCTGTCGCTCGCCGTGAATGCATGGAGGGCGTGGCGACTTCGCCACCTGGCGCCGCTTGCGATTTCAGGAGTGGGTAGCGGGCTGCTCGTCCTCAGTCATGCGCTGGATGAGAATGCGCTGCTGCTCTGGAGCGGCGTCGCGGTGCTGCTGGGAGGGGTTCTCTGGGAGCGTCAGGTGTGGCGGCGATTCCCGGTGCGCCGCGCCTCCGCATCCCTGGCATCCGCGAAGGCTTCTTGACGAAGGCCGCGGGTGGAGTTCTCCACCAGCGGCTGGAGGATGAGGCTGGGCACGAGCGCGCCGAGTGTGGCCGGGTCGATGGCGCGGACCACCTGGAGCCGGTCCTGGAAGCGGGTCTGCTCGATGTCGAGATAGCGATCCAGGAAGTCGACATCCTCAACCGGCTGCAGCTGCGCGCGGGCACCTGGCACTGACGCTCCGGCCCTTCAAGCGGCACCGCCGGCCGGACCCACTGTTGGCGCCGAGCCCTCTTCCAGACGGCGACCACTGGAGGCAGGAGGGCTCCCCGCGCGCCCCTGGCCAGCACCTTGTCGGAGAAGCGCCGGTGGACCTCCGTGACGCCGCGCTCGCGCTCCAGCCGCAGGAGTCGTTCCCGCAGCGGCGCAAGGTCCCGGCCGGGGTCGAAGCCGCTGTAGGCGGCCTGTTCCGCAAGCGCTTCGAGCTCCGCGTCGGAGCAGTCCGTCAGTGAAGACAGGTTCGCGAAAGCTCCTGACATGGGCCCGCGGCGATACCGCACCCTGCGAGAATTCATCACGGACACCGCACCTGGAGCGGGCTCCCTTCAGTCCCCTCTGTCCTCCGCCGTGAAGCACATCGCACGAATCTGGGACTCCAGTTCGGGCGGCACCCGGACCCGAGGCTCGAACCTGTTCGAGAACATGGGCACCTCCCGGGTCGGACGCGGAAGTGGCTCCGCTTCACGCACGGCCACGGAGACGACCTCCTCCATGAATGATTCACAGACGCCGAAGTCCCCCGCGCGCAGCACCAGCGGGATGTCTGGCGAGTAGGAGCGACTCATGACCACGGTCGCCGCGGTCCACCGCCGCACCGTGCACTCCCACAGCGCGTCCACACGGGGTGAGGCGTCTTCCTCGCCGATGAAAGGCCCGACCTCCAGCACGGACAAGGGCTGTCCCTCCTCCGCCACGCCGTGCACGGCCACCCACTCCGTGGACGCGCCGTCTTCCGTCGAGCAGGCCCACAGCGGCACGAGCGTGAGCTTCACCAGCACCGGCCCGGCAAGTGACTGCTCGGCGCGCGCCAGGCAGCGGCCATGGTCCAGCCGCCCCGTCAGGAAGGGTTTCGCCGGGGCGGTCCGCCGCACGAACTCCGCCCATTCCCCACGCTTGCACGCCTCCAGCGCGGCGGTTGCGTTCTTCCATCGGCCCGACAGCACCTGCTGTGCGATCTCCACTTCCATGGTGGAGGGCAGTCTGCACCCTTCAGACAGGCTCTAACAAATGTCAGGGTAGAGGCGGCGCAGGAGCATGGGGCAGCAAATGCCCCTCAACAGGATGGCCGATTCCACGAACTCCGGCCCGTTGCCGCTCACCCATGGCGAACTCATTCACCAGCCGTGAGATGCACGATGCCACGCCCGGGTGGAAGTGCGGATCGATGGCGGACGTGCGCGGCGCTGCGCTCCTTCAGCGAGCGCGCTGCCAAGCTGTTGGCGGACGAGTCGTACGATGTCGCGTGTGGCAGCTTGGGATCGACCGCTGGCAGATGCATGACCATCGCCTGCATCCACTCCAGAAATGCATGGTTCGGCTCCGTCGGGAGTTCGGTGACCGAAGAGAGGCGTGAGCGTCGTCTCCGACCGCGTCCGAGGTTCAGGACGTGACCAGGACCTCGGAGAGCGCGGCGCGGGCTCCCTTCATCAAGTCGGCGAGCCCCACGGGCGCGCGCAGGCTCCTCGCCGTCAACGTCAACGTCGAGAGGTCGAGCCTCCGGTCCGGCGGAACCGCGAAGTGGTCCGATACATGACTCAGCGCGACACCGAAATAGTAGCCCACGCGCGGAGAGACGACGCTCGTGGGGGTCGCCCGGCGCGAGGTGCCCTGGCACCAGAGCGTGAGCTGATAGGACATGATCCGCTTGGGACCGGTCGGACGTCGTCCCAGGGTGAGCCGCACCTGTTCGCCCCGCGCGTTCGGCGAGGCGAACCGGACGTCGAACTCGATGCCCCTGGCTTGGGTCATCAGCCGGTCGAACGCCCTGCACGCGGCACCGGGTTTTCCGCCCGGCGGTGGACGGTGGTTCCTGGCTCCCTCCAGCTTCGCCTTGTCGGCCTGCTCCCGAGGAATCAAGGCGCTCGCGAGGTTGGCGTCCCTGAAGATGGCGCCTTTGAGGTTGCACGCCAGGAACCTCGCGTGTCGGAGGTCGGCCTGGGTGAAGTCGCAGTCACGCAGGTCGCACGCGTCGAACTCGACCCGGAACAGCTTCGCGCCCCGGAACGACGAGCCCTTCAGGTTCCAACCCTGGATGTTCGTCGATTCCTTCCACGGCGGAGCACGCGTGAGCCGGGCCTCGGTGAAGTCACTCTTCACGGCCTTCACGCCGCTCACGTAGCCAGCCCCCACGAGATTCGCCCGCTGGAACGAGGAGCCGCTCACATCCGGCACGTCCACGGAGGCCGAGGACCAGAACGAGGGCGTCAGGCGCGCACCGCAGAAGTCCCCCTTGCGCCGGGCAACCAGCGGCTGCTTCGGCTCCTTCACGGGCCTCGCCTTCTTCGCCGGCTCCTTCTTCAGCGGGGGCAGCCGCTTTTCGTCCCAGGCGTCGAAGGCCGTCGTCCCGAAGATGTGGCCCTCCACGAGATGTTGGAGGTACCTCTCGTCCGTCACCTTCACCGAGAGGTCGAAGTGATGGAGACGCGTCCACGCGGCATCGAGGAAGGCTCCCATGCCCTTCTTCTCGAGGGGAGACAGCTCGCGCCGGGCCTTGTACAGCAACCCGTCGCTGGCCGCGTTGTGCCGCGCGAGGAGTCTCGAGCGCGCCACGAAGCGCGGCGTGTGCTCGGCGTGCCACCGGTCATCCCAGACCACGGCGGCGCCCGCGTCCGAATGAAGGGGCGACTCGGCTTCTTCAGCCTCCTTCGCCAGGGCGACCCGCTTCTTCGCCACCGCCTTCGGCGCCCCCCTCACCAGATAGTCGATGTCACACGCGCGGCGCTTCGCATCCAGGAGCAGCATCAAGGCGAAGGCCCTGCCTGAGCCGAAGTCCCTCGGGGTGCCAGCAAAACCCGTCAGGCAGTGCAAGGTGACTTCCCGTCCCGCCTTCTTCCCCACCCGCACATAGAACGTATCCGTGGACACGAGGTCCTCCGCGCGAAGCAGTTGTCGACGACCGACCCATCTGGCCACCGAACGTCCGCGACTCAAAGCGGCATCTCCGATGAAAATGCCACCCGGTCACCGTTGCCGGATGCGGGCCCTCGATCGGCGCGCGCAGCGCCGCGGCTACGTGCTCGCGGCTGGGGGAGTAGAGGCAGGAAGCCAGCGACACGAAGGAGGCGAACAGGTTCGCGCCGCCGTAGACGTACGGGATGCCCTTGTCCCGGGCCAGGGTGTTGTTCCAGTTCAGGCGGGTGTTCGCGAGGTACGTGTCCACCCATTCGTGGACATCCTGCTTGAGGCCGGCGAAGGAGATGCTCCCGAAGGGGCCGCCGTCCACGCCCACGGCCTCCATGGAGAGGAAGCGCATGGCGACCGCGTCCCCGGTGGCGACGCTACCGCCGTTGCCCCTCGTCGTGCCGACAGGGTTGGGCCATTCAGAGCGGCGGAGTCAAGAACTCACGATTACAAGCCATGCCCCTGGAACACTGCCCCAGGGGTGGTAGCGAATGCGGCGACAGGCCGTCCGATGGCTGTGTCTTGGTATGAGTTGTCCGATGCTGGCGCTCGGTGCCTGCGGTGACGATTCCGGCCCGGGAACCTCACCGGACGCGGGGACCGAGGTCGACGCCGGAACGCAGGCAGACGCCCAGCGGGCGTCCGCGCTCCATGCCTGGACGGACGAGGCGGCGAAGACATACTGGAGCAACCTGCCCGGCGTCACCCGCTCCGGCATCACATGGGGCACGCTCAGCGCCGAAAGCAAGACGGAGGCGCTGCACCTCGCCTCCCTCGTCCTCACCGCCGAGGGATATGCCGACATGAGCGTCATCTTCGCGGCGACGGCTACCTCGGCGAACAGGGCGCCCCTCCCGGCGGCGCGGCCACGTGCGGCTGGGTGCTCGAACGCGCGCCGGGCGTGAGCACTCCGCTGGACACATGGGCGGAGGCCACTTCCCGTCATGCCTGGGTGGGCCTTGTCGTGCTCGCGGCCATGGCGGTGGCGGTGTCCCGCAGGCGCGCCCCTTCGCTCATGGGCGGATGAGCGCTCCCGAAGGCAGCCCGAAGCGAAGCAGCGCGCATTCGATGTGCTGGAACCCCATCGCCAGCGCGCGCGCGGCGGCCCGGGCGTTGCGGACGTCGAAGGAGCCTTGCGCCCTCCCCTCCTCGAAGATGGACGTCAGCATCGCGACCTCGCGCGCCCGGGGACGGGCGAGGCGCGGCTCGATGAGCGGCAGCAGCTCCCGCATCGCACGGGGCGTGACGCGCAGCCGCTGGACCGTCCGCTCCGCCATTCCCTGGCGCACCTCGATGAAGGTCCGCATCTTCTCCGCGGGCGTCCACGCCGCGCCCACGGCCGCCTCCAGCCGCGCGAGGCCCCGGTCGCAGACGTCATCCACCACCGCGTCGAACAGCTCCTTCTTGCCCTGGAAGAGCTGGGCCATCCTCGCGGGCGACAACCGCGCGCGGGCAGCGATGTCGCGCAGGGAGGCCTGCAGGAAGCCCTTCCTCGCGAAGACTTCTCGCGCGGCCTTGAGGACCGCCGCGCGCTGCATGGGAATGAGAGACAAGACAGTCATCTTGAGAGCTCGCGAAGGGCGGAATGACTGGATGGGCATTCGGGTCAGTCCCGACCGGGCAAGAGCCCCACCGCGCCCGGGCACGACATGGGGCCAGGAAGAGAGAGGTCAACCAGGAGGCCGCTTCAGGAGGCCCCGGATGAAGATGTCGAAGCAGTGCTCCACCGACGCCATCAGCGCGGCCTCGGCCTCGCGCGGCATCAACTTGACGGTGATCTGGCTGAGCAACGCCACGAAGCCACGAGCCACGGACCTGGGCTCGGCCACGGTGAACACCCCCTGCTCCACGCCGTCCTCCAGGAGGCTCGCCAGGACCGCCGCGTCAGACTCCAGCATCCTGGGCACGAGGTGCGCCGCCTGGAGTCCCAGCTCGAAGATGGTGCTCAGCTCGAGGCGCTGCCCTCCGGGGGCACGGGTCTGCTGCTCCAGCTTGCATTGGATGTAGGCCCGGACCCGGGCCTCGGGCGTCTTCGCCCGGCGCACCCGCGCGTTGAGCTCGGCCAGGCTCTCCCCGTACCCCCGCTCCACACAGGCCTCGAAGAGCGCCTCCTTGCTCTCGAAGTGCAGGTAGATGCTGCCCTTGCCGACGCCCGCGCGCCGGGCGATGTCCTCGACCGAGGCCTTCTTGAAGCCAAAGCGCGCGAAGACCTCGCCGGCGGCGTTGAGGATGGCTGTACGTGGGTCCTGACTCACTGACCCGATTCATACGAGGGTCATCCGGTCAGCGCAAGTCCCCTTCTTTCGCCCCTGGAACAATCACAGACTCATCCTTCGGAGCCCCGTGCCGCTGAAGGCATCGTGCGCCCCAAGCCGACGGCGGCATGCCTGGCGGCGGCCACCCAGGGAGGCGCGACGCGCTACGCGGAAGGAGCGCTGGGGGCGGACGGCGTGGTCACCGTCACCGTGGCGGTCATCCGCGGCTCCCAGCGGACGCGCCCCATCCAGTTCCGCTTCAGGCCTGACTTCATGGACATGCGGCCGACGTTCCCACCGTGGCTCGGCCGCTGGCTCCCGGCGCGGACGTGGCGCCCGACGGCAGCCCTGGCACGATCGTATACTCCGAGGACACGGCTCCCTCCTCGGTGAACTTCGCTTCGGGTTGCAGACACCACTTCAACTTCATGCACTCCTCGCATCTCTTCGCGGGTCCTTGCCCCCTATGCGCGCCCCGGAATCCATCGCCACCTTCACATGGGGACTCCGGGTCGTCTGGCTCTGCACGGGCCTCATGCTGACCACGTGCAGGTCCCCCTCCCCCGCTCCGGACACCCCCTCCATGACCTGGGCAAGCCTTCCGGCCTCCGACGCGCGGGTTCAGTACGCGGGCCGGACGTACCGCTCAGACACCGGGGTCGTCTTCTCCCATCCGGGCGTGACGGTCCGCGCGCGCTTCCAGGGAGACGCCGTGCGGATGCGGCTGGACGACGCCGGCCAGGGCGGCGACGTGGGGACCAACCACTTCGACGTCGTGGTGGACGGTGCGCCTCCCAGGCTGCTCGCGGTGCATCCCGGTCAGGGCACGTACCTGCTCGCCAGTGGGTTGGCCCAGGGCCCGCACACGGTGGAGCTCATCAAGCGCACCGAGTCCCTGGTGGGCACCAGCACGCTCCTCGCGCTGGAGGCCCATGGCGAGTTCCAGGAGCCGCCTCACCGCCCCACGGGGCTCCGGATGGAGTTCGTCGGAGACTCCATCACCTGCGGCTACGGCACCGACGTCACCTTCGTCCCGGAGTCCTCCTCCTCGAAGGCGCCTGGCTTCATGGCGAAGCACCAGAATCCCAGACGCAGCTATGGCTGGCTCACGGCCCGGGCCCTGGGCGCGGAGGCGTCGCTCGTCTGCTATTCGGGCCACGGCGTGTACCGCAACCTGGACCTGACCACGTCCGGGCTGATTCCCGCCATCTACGAGCGCGCCGTCCCGGACGCTCCCGCTGCGTGGGATTTCTCCATCGACCCGCCGGATGTGATTGTCATCAACGCCGGCACCAATGACACGTTCGCGGGCAGCGGCACCGCCGCGTTCCTCCCGGATGAAGCGGCGTTCAAGTCCGCGTACCGGACGTTCCTCGCACGGCTCCGCGCGCTGCACCCTCGCGCGCACATCGTGTGCACGCTCGGCAGCATGACGGATGGCTTCAAGCGCATGGAGCAGGGGGGCGTGGTGACGTCCGTGCACGTCGGCGATTGGATTTCCGACATGGTGGCCGAGCGCCAGCGCCAGGGCGATGCCCGGGTCCACCGCCACGTGATGGCCATGCAGAACCCCTTCGCCGACGGCGTTGGCGAGGACTGGCACCCCTCCGCCGCCACGCACCAGAAGATGGCGGAGTCGCTGAGCCGGTTCATCCGGGACGTCGTGCGCCCCTGAGCCAGGGCCCTCCTCAGCGCCTGGCGTCGCGGCGTGCCTGGGTCCGCCGGTTCCGGGCCGTGGCCCTGACCTGACGCTTGAGGGCTGGAAAGCGCTCCTGCTTCAGGGCCCCTCCCTGCTTCTGGCGGGAGGCGCGCTGCCCGGAGACAGCGGCCTTCGCGGTGCGCCCGGCGGCGCGCGTCCGGCGCGCGGGCTTGCGTCCCCCCGCCACCGCGCGGGCGGGCGTCTTGCGCTTCTCCCGCCGGGGGCCCGGGCTGCCCGCGGCGCGGGTCCGGGACTGCGCCTTGCGCTCGAGCAGGGCGAGCCGCTTCTCGAAGCGCTCCAGGGTGGCGGCGAAGTACTCCGCCTTGCGCAGGGTGTTGCGGTTGCCCTCGGCGCGGCGGGAGCGGGACGGCACCTCCCTGCCGAGCGCCTCCCTGCGCTGCCGCTGCGCCGCGTCCTGGTACTTCTCCATCAAGCGGCGCGTGCGCTGGATGCGCCCTCGCAGTTCCCGGGGCGACAGCTCGGCCAGGTTGCGTGGGGCGCTGGACAGGACGAGCTGGGCTTCACGCTCGGTCAGCAGGGACATCCGCTTCGACGGCACGGTGCGCATGGGCATCCTTCCTCCATGGGATTGCATGGCGGAACATCCACACCGTCCATCCGCCAGCAAACCGCTCCCGGAGGCAGCGGCGCGTGCCCTACTGGATAGGCCGCACCCGCCCGGGGACGTGCCCTCCGGGGAAGAGGGCCGTCCTCCGGGCGTCCCTGGCGCCCTACCTCACTTCACGGGCGCGCACTTCGCGGGGCCGAGCGTGGCCTGGAAGTACGGCGTGTAGAGGTCAGGCGTGAGCGTGAAGTTGCAGGTGTTCACCGCGTCCGGCGACAGGTTCTGGTGCTCCTGCATGTAGCGCGCGACGTAGTCACGCACCCCGTCCGCGGAGGACCACAGCAGGGTGCCCTCCTTGAACATGCTGAATCCGCCGCCGCCACCGCCGCGGTAGTTGTTGACCGCGATGCGGAAGAGCTGGTCGTCCTTCACGTCCTGCCCCTTGAAGCGCAGGTGCGTGAGCCGGGAGCCCGCGGGCTTCGTCAGGTCGTAGCCGTACTCGATGCCCGAGTAGAGGTCCCAGTTGTAGTCCGCGACGACGGGCGTGGTGGCCTTCGCGTCCGCGGGCTTCGCGGGCAGGTTGGCCGCGTCCAGCTGCTTGAAATAGAGCGTGTTCAACTCCAGCGCGCGCCGGAGGATGGAGCCGTTGATCTCCATCACGTACAGCGTGTTGTCGTAGATGTAGACGCTGTAGGCGTCGCGCAGGGTGACGTCCCCCGCGGGCAGCGCCACGTCATTGCTGAACAAGGCCGTCGCGGACAGGTCCACATCGAAGCCGGCCTCCTTCGCGGCCTCCTCCTGCACGGTGTTGAGCAGGTCCGCCAGGGGGCTGTCCACGTAGCGCCCGGGGAAGCCGCCCGTGAAGGCCGCGGTGGTGCTGCCAATCTTCTGGTTCACGTAGGCCACCGTCTTGTCGTGGTAGGCCTGGGTGGCCTGCACGACGGTGGCATCCACCGCCACCGTGTCGTCCACGGCATGGAGCGACGAGTCGTGCGCGTCCACGCCCCAGCGCTTGCCGTTCCAGGTGACGTTGAGCTTCACGTCGGCCAGGTGGCTGCCCCAGCGGTTGGGCTGCGTGAGGAGGACCTCGCGGCCATCCTGCTGCTTCAGCAGCATCTTCGGGATGGGCTGGTGCGTGTGGCCGGTGAGGAGCACGTCCACGTCCGCCACCTGCTGGGCAATCTGCACGGCCTCGTTCTCACCGGGGAGGTTGCCCCGGTCGGTCCACTTCGAATCATCCGCGTAGTCCGCGAGCCAGGACTCGGGGCTGCTCGCGTTGCCCGTGGGCTGCTTGTCCGGACCGCTGTGGATGGCCACCACCACCACGTCCGCGCCGGCCTGCTTCATCTTCGGGACGTAGACCCTCGCGGTCTCCAGCGGATCATCGAAGCGGAGCCCGGCGATGTTGTCCTTGCGCTCCCACGTCGCCACGCCCGGCGTCACCAGGCCGAGGATGCCGACCTTCACGTCGCAGACCGTGGTCAGCACATACGGGGTGAAGGCCTCGGAGCCGTCCGCGACCTTGCGCACGTTGGCGCCGAGGATGGGGAAGTTCACCTCGCGCTTGAACTTGTCCAGGACGTCCGGGCCGTAGTTGAACTCGTGGTTGCCCAGGGCCATGGCGGCGTAGCCCAGCTCGTTCATGGCGGCGGCCATGGGGTGCTTGGGCGTGTTGTCCACCAGGGCGTAGTAGGTGCCGAGCGGCGAGCCCTGGATGGTGTCACCGGTGTCCACGAGCAGCGTGCAGTCCGGGTTCTTCGCCCGCTCCTGCTTGACGAGCGTGGCCACCCGGGCGAGGCCGCGCTTCGCGTCCGCCTTCCCGGTGAAGTAGTCCCACGGGAAGATGTTGGTGTGCAGGTCGCTCGTCTGCAGCAGCGTCAGCGTGCGCGGGGAGGTGTCCACCGGCGTCGGGTCGGGGTCGACGGGCGGGTCGTCATTGGAGTCACAGGCGGTCAGCAGCGAGCTGGCGCCCAGGAGACAGAGCGCGCCGGTGCGCAGCGCGCGCATCAGGAAGGAGGAGCGGTTCACGAGGCCTCGACCTTGAGCCATGCCGGAAGGGAATCTTCCGGAGGGGCGCGCACCCTACATCGCTACTCTGACATTCCGTATGGATTCACCCGGCGTCGGGGTCCAGGTTGGCCACCACGCGGTGCAGGAGCGACAGGAACGTGGCGCGCTCGCGTTCGCTGAAGCCCGCCATCGCCTGCTCCGCGACCTCCTCCAACTGGACCTTCGCTTCCGGAACGCGCTTCCGGGCCTTCGCGGAGAGGGAGATTTGGCTCGCGCGCTTGTCGTCCGGGTGTGGCTGGCGCTCGATGAGCCCGTCGCGCTCCATGCGCGTGAGGAGCGCGGCCATGGTGGGCTGCTCGACGTGGGCGTACTCCGCGAGCTGCTTCTGGAGGAGCGGCCCTTGCTCCTCCAGCGCGATGACCACCGGCAGGTAGGCCATCCCGAACTCGAGCGGCCGCAGCCGCTGCTCGAAGTGGCGCATCAGCAACCGGGACGCATGGTTGATCCAGAAGGTCGGTACGGCCTCCGGGTCCCACGGGGGGGCCTTCCTGGCGCTCATTGGAGGCCCCCCGCCCCGTCCTCCGACTCCTCGTCGGCCGTGGGGTAGGCGGAGACGGCCAGCGCGATGCCCTGGTCCGCGAACCACCGGACGTCGTCGGGCGGGAAGTGGATGGAGCTGGTGAAGTGCCGGGCGGTTCCGACGAACAGCCCGAAGTCCACGACGCAGGGCACGGCCAGCTGGCGCAGCTCCGCGAGCAGGGAGCCCAGCACCTCCAGCTGCCGGCGGGCGGCGGCGACGGGCCCGTGCAGCGTGCCCTCCCCGTCCTCCACCAGGGTGAGGTTGAAGCCAGAGGTCGAATGCCGCCCCTGACGCCGCTGCTGCCCCTGAAACCAGACGGCATCCGGATGGCAGTCCGGGAAGCGGTCCAGGACGGATGCCACATCGAAGTCCGGAGCCTGGGCCCGCAGGACAGCCACCGTCATGACACCGCTCCATTCCACCGCTTCGACGAACGCATGGGGCCATCCTCGGATGGCGCGGGCGTTTTCGCGAGCACTGTCAGGAGGTGACTGTCCGGTCGTCCAGGTGCGCGCGGACGCTCCGTGCGTCCCGGCCGCGGCTGCTGACCCGAGGTCTCGAATCCCATCGCTCACGTCCCCCGGGCCGCGGTCCGCCCGGGTCAGATTCCGAGAAGGTCATGCAGCCGAAACTGAACCGGCTCCTGCGGGCGCTCGCCCGCGAGGGGCTCGACGTTGCTTACGACGGTCGTGTCTACACGGTCCGCCTCCAGGCGGATCCCCACGCTCCCCCCGCTGAAGTCCTCCTTCCGCCGGACCTGCCGGTGGAGGGCAAGGCGCTCCGGCAGCTCGCGGCGCTCGCCGCGCTCCATCACCCCGACGGCGGCCGCGTGAAGCAGGTGCGGGCGACGCCGGACTTCCATCCGGGTGACTCCGGGGTGGCCATCGGGTCGGTGGTCCACACGGAGGGCCTGGTGGTGCCCGGCGCCGTGGGCACGGACATCAACTGCGGCATGCGCCTGCACGTCGCGGACATCCCCGTGGAGGCCTTCCTCGCCCGCCGCGACGCCTTCGTCGAGCGGATGAAGGGGCATTGCTTCTTCGGCACGCGGGACGTCGCCCAGGGCTCGCGGGCGCTGGAGGCGCTCCTGCGCGACGGGCTGGCCGGCTGGCTGGGGGAGACGCAGACCCGGCCCCTGGGCATGGCGGCGCGCGTGGACCTGGGCCAGCTTCACCGTGAGTCCGAGCGCGTCCACCTGGGCGGGGCGCTGGAGGGCGACCCGGCCTGGGCGCCCACCGGGCTGCGGCGGGAGGGCGTGGTGCGCGACCCCGGGCTGGCCACCATTGGCGGAGGCAACCACTTCGTGGAGGTGCAGCGGGTGGAGGCCGTGGTGGACCGCGCGCGGGCGTGGGCCTGGGGCGTGCGGGAGGGGCAGCTCGCGTTCATGGTGCACTCCGGTTCGCGCGACATGGGCAGGCACGTGGGCAGGGCGTGGCAGGAGCGGGCCCGGGCCGCGTGGCCCCCGGGGACACCGCATCCGGCGAGCGGCATCTTCCCGCTCGCGGACCCGGCGAAGGTGCGCGAGTACCTGAAGGCCGAGGCCACGGCGGCCAACTACGCCTTCCTCAACCGGCTGCTGCTCGCGGAGCTGGTGCGGCAGACGCTGCGGGAGCTGTTCGGGGACGTGGAGGCGCCGCTCGTCTACGACGTGCCGCACAACATCACCCTGCCCTGGGAAGGCGGCTGGCTGGCGCGCAAGGGGGCCTGCCCGGCGGAGGTGGACCAACCGGTCATCGTCCCCGGCTCCATGGGCGCCACGTCCTACCTGATGCGGGGCCTGGGCAACGCGAAGGCCCTGGCGTCGGCCTCGCATGGGGCGGGCCGCGCGCACTCGCGCTTCTCCATGTCGCGCGGCGGCGCGAAGCACCGCGAGGAGGACCTGGGCCTGACGGGGGTGGACTGCATCGCGCTGAGGGCCGAGCGCCGCATCGAGGAGGCCCCCGCCGCCTACAAGCCCATCGGGCCGGTGGTGGCCTCGCAGGTGGACGCGGACATCGTCCGGGAGGTGGCCCGGCTGCGGCCGCTGATGACGTTCAAGGCGTGAGCCGAAGGCGTCTCAACGGCCCTGCACCTTCCCCGCGCGCGGAGCCGGCAGCCGCTCCGCGCGCAGGCGGCGAACCCGGGTCGTGCTGATGATCAGCCCGTCCACCTGCCCCGACTTCGCGCGCGTGAAGGTGACCGTCCCCACCTCGTCGCTGACGAAGCGGTCTCCACCGGCGGGTTCGAGCACGGTGCTCTTCTGGCGCTGCCAGCGCATTCGCGGCCTGCCGTCCTCCATGCGCACCGTGAAGGTCATGTCCACTTCATCGCTGTGGTACTGGCCCGCGAGCGCCTCCATCGCGGAGGCGGTCGGCATCCTCGCGTCCACGCGCGTGAAGACGCGGGCGGGCAGTGCGCTCTGCGTGTCCCGGGTGTGGAGCTCGCGCGGCGTCCTGGCGGCCTGCGCCGCGAAGCGCCACTCCTCCGTGGACTCCCCCGAACGGAACAGGCCGGGTTCGAGCGGCACGAGCGGCGCTTGCGAACCCGCGCCGCGCAGCGCCCCGTCCTTCACCTCCAGGCGAACAGCGCATCCACCTGCGCATGGCGCGCCACCGGAGGGGCTGCTGGCGCCTGGGCCCGGGCGACGGACGGATGCACCGCCCAGAGGACCCACGCGGCGAACAGCCAGCAACGGAAGGATGGGGACCGCACGCAGACCTCTTCCATGGAGCAGTGACCTCGGCGTGACGCAGGGCGTCTGGCGATTGGCTCGCAAGACACTCCCTGCCTCGTTAGCCTGCGCGCCCATGTACTTCGAAACCTTTTCGCAGATGAAGAAGCAGCTCGGGCAGTTGGGCAAGTGGTTGGAGACGGCCGCGGCGCACGCCAAGGCGAAGTCCTTCGACCCGAACCTCTACCTGGGCTTCCGGCTGGCGCCGGACCAGCTCCCGTTCGTGAAGCAGGTGCAGATCGCCTGTGACGCCGCGAAGCTGGGGGCCTCGCGGCTGACAGGCAAGGACGCGCCGTCGCACCCGGACACGGAGCAGACGCTGGAGGAGCTCAGCGCCCGCGTCCGGTCCACCCTCGAGTACCTGAACACGCTGACGGCGAAGGACTTCGAGGGCGCGGCCAGCCGCGTCATCACCCACCCGCGGTGGGAGGGACAGGTGATGAGCGGCGCGGACAACTTCCTGGAGCACATCATCCCGAACTTCTACTTCCACCTCACCCACGCCTACGCGCTGCTGCGTCACAACGGCGTCAACCTGGGCAAGGCGGACTACCTGGGCACGCTCAGCCTCCGCAAGCCCTGAGGGCCTCGGCCCGCCGCTCCGCGAGCGCCAGCGCCCACGGCGGGAAGATGCGCAGGTAGGCGTCGTAGTGGATGGCGCAGGTGCGGCTGAACACGCCGGCCAGGGGCTCGGGGGGCCACGCGCCCTCCGTCTCCTGCCACGCGCGGAGCCACGCCACGCCCCGGCGCGTGGCGTCCGCGTCCGCTTCACCCGCCGCCACCAGCGACAGCAGGGCCCAGGACGTCGTCACCGCGTGGCCCGAGCGCCCCTCCACCCAGCGGCGCTCGCGGCAGGCCTGGATGGTCTCGCTCCAGGAGCCGTCCCCGCGCTGGTGCGCCTTGAGGAACGCGACCGCCTTGCGCAGCGCGGAGTCGTCGGCCCTCGCGCCCGCGGCCACCAGGCCGGTGACGCCGAACCACGTGCCGTAGCTGAAGCACACGCCCCAGGAGCCCTCCCAGCCTCCGTCCGGACGCTGCTGGCGGCGCAGGAAGTCCGCGCCCCGCGCGATGGGCCGCGCCACCGGGGCGTCCGGGAAGGCCCCGCGCCACGCGGCCAGCGCCTGCACGCAGGCGGACGTGCACTCCACGTAGCTGGGGTCCACCATGATGCCGGCGAAGACGTCCGAGGGATTGAACCGCTCCAGCCACCGCGGCCCCCGCTGCCGCTCGTAGGTGGCCCACCCGCCGTCCCGGTTCTGGAGGGACAGGATGAACGCCACGGCCTGCTCCAGGCGCTCGCGCGGGACGCGGTTGAGCCCGAGCGGCTCCAACAACAGACACGCCTTCAGCGCCTCCGCCGTGCAATCACTGATGGGCCAGCCGTGCGCGCGCGTGCTGAAGGGCCACCCTCCCCGGCTCGGGTGCCGGTAATGCCTCGCGGCGTCGGGTGAATCCTCCAGCACCTGCTGCGCCTCCAGGTACCGCCCCGCGCGCGCCAGCGTGTCCCGGCTTCCGGCCGTCTCTCCGGAGGCCACCAGCGCCTGCACCGCGAAGGCGGTGTCCCAGAGCTGGGAGGAGTTGTAGCCATTGACCGTGATGCCTTTGGAGGTGTGCTGGAGGTAGTCCGGCAGGCGCTCCAGGTGGGCCCGCACCTCCGGGCCGTCCGGCCGCGCCACGTGCCACACCACCATGTCGAGCACCTTGTTGATGGGCCCGATGCAGATGAAGTGCGTCGCTTCGTCCTCGCCGCGAATCAGCGCCAGGGATTCATCCAGGGCGCGCGCCCGCAGCCGCTTCGAATGGAATCGCTCGTACAGCGCCAGCGCGCGGTGCACGGCGCGCAGCGCCAGCCCGTGGGGACTGTAGCCGTCCGTGGGCGCCACGCGTCCGCGCGCCGCCTTCCAGTCCACGTCCGCGTAGGGCTGGGGGTACAGCTCGCGCCGCAGCTCCGCCAGCAGCGGCGCCTCACGCGCGCGGGCGCGGCGGCCGTAGAGCCAGCCCATGGGCAGGTACACCATGCGGCAGTGGCACCAGAGCCGCGACGGGTGGAAGGGCAGCGCCCGCGGCAACAGCCATAGCTCGGGCGGCACGGGCGCCAGGCCCTCGTATTCATAGACGCCCAGCAGGGCGAGGATGGACTTTCCCCAGGACGCGCTGGCGAGCGCTCCGCCCCGGGGAAGAAACCACGCCCGCGCGCGCACGAGGCCCGGGTCGTCCGCCCCGATGCCCAGCAGCCGCAGCGCGACGTAGTTGAGCACCGACGTGAAGACGAGGCTGGGCGACTCCACGTCCAGCCCCCAACCTCCATCCGCGTTCTGGTGGGCGCGCATGAAGGCCACCATTCCGTCGCGGACGGGCCCCTCCGGCGTGCGGCCCATCACGTACAGCCCGGCCACGTGCACCGGCCCCAGGAAGAGCGGGCCGCTGTAGTCCCCCTTCCAGGAGCCGTCCGCCTCCTGCGTCCGCGCCAGCACGTCGAGCGCCCGCCGCATCAGCGCCACGCCTCCCCACCGCCCGAGGGCGCCCCTGCGCAGCGGGCATAGAGCGCGCGCAGGTCATCGTCGGAGCCCACCCGTTCCTGCGTGAGCCGCATCAACATTTCCACCGTCTCCCGGCGGATCTTCACCGGCTCGGGGTCGAGCACGGCGGGATTGCCCTCCACCGCGTTCAGCGTCGCGGCCGCGAAGAAGAGCGGGTAGAGGCAGAACAGCCGCAGGCCGGGCTCCTCCGCGGGCAGGGCCAGGGAGTATTCGAGCGCGACGTCCAGCTCCCGGCGCGTCACCGCCACCAGCTCGTCCATCAGCGCCACCGCGCGCGCGCGCAGCGAGGGCAGGACCAGGGTCGCGGGCGTGAGGCCATGCGCGGCCATGCGGTCCCTGGGCAGCCAGCAGGTTCCCCGGTCCAGGTCCTCGCGCACGTCCTTGAGGATGTTGGTGAGCTGCAGGGCCCGGCCAAAGGCAGACGCCCGGGGCATGAGCCACGCCTCGCGCCAGACAACCCGGGGAGCGCTGGCGACGAAGAGGCCGGTCAGCATCTCGCCCACGACGCCCGCCACGTAATAGCAATACATGAACGTCGCCTGGAGGTCGGGCAGCCCCATGACCTGTCCGCTCCCTCCGTGCAGCCGTTGAATCTGGTTCATCCCGCCGGTCATCGTGCGCACGCACCGGGCGATGGGGGGATGGACCCAGGAGGGAAGCGAGGCCAGGGTTTCGAGCACGGTCTCCGTGTCGGAAATCAGCTCCGCCTCCGCCGGAGGAGCCTCGTCCCGCAGCGCGAGCCGCGCCTTTCGCGCGAAGGAGCGGGCACGGGCCTCCCAGCCCGGCTCCAGCGACACCAGGGCGGCCAGCTCGTCGAGCAACGCCCCCTGATGCCCCCCGGGGGACTCATCCTCCACCGTGTCCGCGATGCGGCACAGCAGGTAGGCCGCCGTCACCGCCAGGTCCAGGGGCTCGGGCAGGAGCGGGATGTTGAGCGCGAAGGTCCGGGACACCCGGGGCAGTTGCCCGCGACAGAATGACGCTGCCTGCTCTCTCATGCCTGCCTCCTCTGCGTGCGACACCGCGCATGAATGGATAACTCGTCAATGACAGGCATGGATTCTGGGGTTCGAGCGGAGGCCACGTGGAGGACGCCGAGGTGGTGATCGCCGGGGGAGGGCCCGCGGGATGCGCGGTGGCGGCGGCGCTCGCCGAGTTGGGGTGGTCCGTCCTGCTGCTGGACGCGGGCGTGGACCGGCACAAACAACTCGCGGGCGAGCTGCTCCACCCCGCGGGCATCCGGGACCTGCGCGCGCTGGGCTTCGGGGACGTCGTGGAGGGGTGGACGGCCCAGCCCGTGAAGGGCTTCGCGGTGCGCTTCCATGCCCCTGCCCGCACGCTCGTCCTTCCCTACGGTCGCGGTCTCACGGGCCTGTCGCTCGAACACGCGGCCCTCACCCTTCCCCTGCTGGAGTCGGTGTCGCGGCGGCGCGGCGTCACCGTGCGCGCCCCGGCCCGGGTGACGGCCGTGGAGCACAACTGCGAGCACGGCGTGCGCCTGCGCTACTCGCACGCGGGCGCCGAGCACACCGTGCACGCCCGGCTGCTCGTGGCCGCGGACGGGCGCGCCTCGCCCGTGCGGAGGATGCTGGGCATCGCCGAGCACCACCGGCGCATCTCCACCATGCTGGGCGTGACCGTGGACAGCGACTGCCTCACCCATCCGGACCACGGCCACCAGTTCGTGGGCGGCGCCGTGCACGCGCTGGCCTATGCCATCCAGCCCGGCGTGGCGCGCGTGATGGTGGACCTGCCCCTGGGCAGCACCCTCCAGACGGTGCGGGCCCAGCCGGACCTGCTGCTCGCCCTGCCCCCGCGGCTGAGGGAGGCGGTCTGGCGGGCGCTGGAGGAGCGGCCCGCGGTGCGCATGGCCTCCAACGACGACTGGCTGGCGGAGACCGTCTGGATGGGGAGCGCCGTGCTCGTGGGCGACGCCGCCGCGTGCTGTCACCCCCTCACGGCGAGCGGCATGGCGTCGTGCTTCCACGATGCCCGCGCCCTCCAGGAGTCGCTGCACCGCCACCCGGACGACGTCGCCCGCGCGCTGGAGCACTACGCGCACGCGAGGCGGCCGGCGCAGCGCACGCGCGTCGCGCTCGCCTCCGCGCTCTACAGCGCCTTCGCCGGCCGGGACGAAGGGATGCGGGCGCTGCGGATGGGCCTCTTGCACTACTGGGAGCACAGCCCGCGCGGCGCGCGCGCCTCCATGGCCCTGCTCTCCTCCGAGGAGCCCCGCATGCGGGTGATGGCCCGCGAGTACCTGCGCGTCGTCTTCCATGCCTTCGCCGCGATGCTCTCGCCCAACGGTCCCGGGGGCAGCCTGCGGTCCACCGCGCCGCTGTTGCGCTCGGCCGGGCCGCCCTTGCGCGGCACCGTGGCGAGCGCGGTGGAACAGGTGGGCAGCTGGCTGCATCATCGCGTCCGCCGTCCCGTCTACACGCTGGCCCGGGCGGGCTGGGCTTCCCCCAGGCGCGCCTTCGCATCCAACCGGTATCCCCGGCCGCGCCAGACCACCTCGCGCGACAGCTTCGCGGACAGCGCCACGCCGGCGCCCAGCAAGGGGAGGACCGCCGGCACCCAGTAGTGCCGGGGCGCGACGTCCGGCCCGTGACAGGCCCGCTGGAGCCGCAGCTGGCTCCAGACGGAGAAGCCGATGGGCAGCGCCGACACGAGCGCCAGGCGCCAGTCCCTCCTCGCCGCCGCCAGCGCCACGCAACCCCACGACAGCCCGGTCACCGCTCCGCGTACCCAGTGGGTCCGCGCGAAGCCGCCGGGAATGCCGGCCTCCGCGAAGAGGATCCACCGCCGGAAGACGCGCAGGAAGGCGCCCAGCCCCAGGCGCCCGGTGACGACGCGCAGGGGAGCGTGGACGACGCGGTTCTTCCATCCGGCCTCGTGCAGCCGGCGGCCCAGGTACATGTCGTCCACGAACTGACCGGCGGCGCAGCCCACGCCCCCGATGGACGCGAGCGCCTGGCGGCGGAAGACCATCAGCTGCCCCATGAGGAAGGGCAGCGCGCCATCCGGCGCCGCGTTGCACGCCACCGACGCGCCGTACCACGCGTTCACCAGCAGCCCGTAGCCCACATCGCCCGCCAGGGGCGTGTCCGCCGCCGCGTAGATGGGCGCGAACGTGGCGCCCGTCCGTTCATCCTCCAGCAGCGCGCCCACCAGCGCCGTGAGCCCCCCGGGCGGGGGCCGCGTGTCCGAATCGCTGAAGGCCAGCAGCTCGCAGCGGGAGCGATCCACGCCCACCTGCATCGCGTTCAGCTTGCCGGTCATCCCCGAGGGGGGCTCGCCCGCCACCACCAGCTCCGCCCGCTTCGCGCGCGTCGGCGTCCTGCCCACCTCCTCCAGAGTGGGGAGGAACGCCGGGTCGTCCTCGCTGTCGAAGACGAAGAGCACCTCCCAGTCGCCGGGATAGTCCAGCTCCAGGAGCGCGCGCACGTTCTCCCGCGCCTCCACGTCCAGCCCGCGGATGGGCCGGATGACCGTCACGGAAGGGGGCTCGAAGTGTGTCGTGGGCGGCGGCGCCCGCCGCCGCAGGCCGGCCATCAGCTCCCGGTGTCCCCGCGCGAGCACGCCCAGCGCCGCCGCTCCCGCCGCCATCCCCCCGAGGCTCCATGTGCTCATGGCCGCACCTCCGTCCCCGGGACCCGCGGCCGCGAGCGCCTCCAGTGGCCGGGCCCCCACCAGTTGAAGTCCCCCATCAGGCGCATCATCGCGGGGACGATGAGCACCCGGACCAGCGTCGCATCCAGCGCGACCGCGATGGCCATGCCCAGCCCCATCGCCTTCACCACCACCACCGACGCCAGCGTGAAGGCCACGAACACCGCCACCATGATGGCCGCCGCGCTGGTGATGAGGCCGCCGGTCCGCTCCAGCCCTTCCGCCACCGCATGGGTGTTGTCGCCGGTGCGCAGCCACTCCTCGCGGATGCGGCTGAGCAGCAGGACCTCGTAGTCCATGGACAGGCCGAACAGCGCGCAGAACAACAGGATGGGCAGCGACGGCTCGATGGGCGCGGGCTCGAAGCGCAGCAGCCGGTGCAGGTGCCCCTCCTGGAAGATCCACACCAGGGCCCCGAACGAACCGGCCAACGACAGCAGGTTCATCAGGAGCGCCTTCAAGGGCAGCACCACGGAGTGCAGGAGCACGAAGAGGACGATGCACGTCATCCCCATCACGAACCCCACCGCCGCGGGTGTATGGCGCTTCACGAAGGCCGCCGCGTCCACGTCCGTCGCGGTCTGCCCACCCACGAGCCACCGGCCGTCGCCCACCGCGCGGTCCTTGCGCAGCTCGCGGACCAGGTTCCTTGCCTCCAGGCTGCTGGGGGGCGCGGAGGTCAGCACCTGCATCACCGCCACGCTGCCGGTGACGTACGCGGCCCGCGCGGCCTGGAGCTCGGGAGGAAGGAGCTGGGGAGGTGCCGCGGCCATTCGCAGGACGGTCGCGCGGTCGATGCCGGGGCCCAGGTCCACCGCGCTCTCCACGCCGACCACACCGGGCAGGGACGCCACCCGACGGCTGGCGTCGTAGAGGGCGCCCGCGCGCTCCGGCGTGAGCGGATTGCCTCCGGGGAACTCCACCGCCACCAGCACGCGGGTGGCGGCCTCGCGGGGAAACAGGCGCGCGAGGGTCTCCGCGCCCCGGCGCGCCTCCGTGTCCTCGGGCAGCGCGGTGATGTCCGTGGCCGCCAGTTGCAGGCGGCGGAACGGCAGCCCCATGGCCAACAGGAGCGTCAGCGTCGGCAACAGCACCCACCACGGATGCCGCATCACCCAGGTGGCCAGCGCATGCCAGCCGCCGCCCCCTCCCACGGTGCGCGCGAAGGGCAGACGTCCCCGGTCCACCCGGGGCCCCAGCCACGCGAGGAGCGCCGGCAGCACGGTGAGCGCGAAGAGGACCGCGAAGGCCACCACCAGCGCGCCGCCCAGCCCCATGGCGCTCAGGTACGAGCCTCGGAAGAAGAGCAGGCCGCCCAACCCCACCGTGACGGCCAGCCCGGAGAACGCCACCGCCCGCCCGGCGGTGTCCAGCGTGCGCATCAGGGCCTGCTCGGTGGTGGAGCCCTGCGCGAGCTCGGAGCGGAAGCGGCTCACGATGAAGAGCGAATAGTCGATGGCCACGCCCAGCCCGATGAGCGAGACGACGTTGAGGGTGTACTGCGCCATGTTCGTGACGTGCGACAGGAGCAGCACGCCCGCCACGCCGCAGACGACCGCCAGCCCGCCCACCACCAGCGGCAGCATGGCCGCCACCACCGTCCGGAACACCCACAACAGGACCAGCAGCGCCAGCGGGAAGGACAGCAACTCCGCGCGCAGCAGGTCGTGCTCCAGCAGGTTATTGAGCGCGGCGAGGAAGGCCACCTTGCCGGTGAGCGTCGTCCGGAGGTTCGGGTCCTCCAGCGCCGAGCGCACGGCGGGGAACGCAGCGATGGCCTCGCGCTCGCCGCCCTTGAGCCGCACCAGCGCCAGCACGTCGTGGCCCGTGGCGGCCACCAAGCGGGCCCGGAAGGCCGCGGGTGCCCCGACGGGAGACACCACCGACGCGACCTGTGGCAGCCGCTCCACGCGCGTCAGCACGGAGGTCAGCGCCTGGGTGAAGCGCGGGTCCTCCGTGGTCCACCCATCGTGGTGGAAGAGGACCGCCAGGGTCTGATCATTCGACCCCGCGGCGGCGCCCCGCGCGAGCGCCTCTGCCTGCGCGGACTCGATGCCCTCGATGGTCCCGGTGGTGAGCTGCCCGCCGCGCAGCAGCGCCCACACCGCCGCGCCGAGCAGCAACAGCGTGCCCACCAACACCCAGCTCCGGTGCCGGAACACGCCCACCGCCAGCCGGGCGAACACGGATGGTCCGCCCCCCACCGGTGAGTCGTCACTCCGTCCCGCCATCCCTGCCCTCCGTCCACCCGCTCCGCCGCACCCCAGGGAACTGGTGACGAAGGGAGCGCTTGGGCAGGGGCTTCATCCTTTGGGGCAATGCGGGAGTGGGCGGGCCTCCTGGAAGGTCACCCTGCCGTCCCGCTGGCAGCGGACATGCGGCACGCCATCCGTAGGACGGATCGTCACGCTCGGACGGCTGCCGTCCTGCACCATCCCAAGCTGGGTATAGGTCCAGGAGCCCTGGGCGTTCGTCATGACAGGCGACCGCGACGTCCCGTTGCGCAGGACGACGACCGGCCTGCCTCCGCCGGAGGCCAGGCCCGACGCGCCATGCTTGTCATCCACCGGCGAGGCCTTCGGGAAGTGCGGGGCCAGTCCCCAGACCGCCAAGAGCCAGGGGGTCCGTCAATCTGTTCCGCCTGCCAGGCAGTGCCGTCCCTGTGTCCATACCGAAGGCAGTTGTGGGTCTCGTTCGTGGAGACGACGTGGCCATTGCTCACGATGTCGCAACTGCCTCCCGTGACATCCGGCCCCGGAGCGATGACGGAGCTGGAGGCGAGTGGCGCGGCCACCACGTTGAAGTGGAACGCGCCCTCCACGGTCTTTCCGGATACCGTCTCGATGGTGACGGACAGGGACGCCGTTCCTGTGGCAGGCAGTTTCCAGGTGACGCGCTCCTCGGAGAGTTCGAGGGTTCCGCGCTGGCGCTCCGGCGCGCGGGCTTGATGGTTTCCCCCGAGGCGACGATCCGGAAGCACTCGGCCGTGCTTTCGACGCAGGGCCCCGCGCCGTCCTCCCGTTCGATCAACAGCGCCACGTCTCCAGGCCCTCGGGATTGGGGATGTGGCGAGCCCTGCTCGCCGCTCCCTGGAAGCCTGGTCAAGCGGATGCGCATCACGAAAGATTCATCAGAACCACTTCTCCATGAAACGCGTGTCATTCCGGCACGGGCATGCGCACCCCGGTGAGCTTCCGGTCCTCCAGCACGGAATGCAGCGCATGGATGCGTCCGCTCGCGTCTACGTCCACGCGAATCACCATGTTCAAGGCCAACAGCGGATCCGCTCCTGGAGGGTAGACCGCCACCACGGCGGGCAGGCCATTGAGCATCCGTGCCTCCCACGCCACTGGCGGGCCCCGCATCTCCATCAGCCGGCGAATGAAGAGGATGACGCGCTGTGGGCCCACGATGGGCACCTGGGCCGCGCGCACCTTGCCGCCTCCATCCGAGAGGGCGTGCACATCCGAGGCCAGCAGAGCCTCCGCGGCGGCCACGTCTCCCATCACCAGCGCGCCCAGGAAGGCCTCCAGCGCGGCCCGTGTGCGAGCCTGCACGTCGCGCGTGGGGACACAGCGTGCCTGGTCATACGTGGCCATGACCGCGCGGGCGCGGTGGTGCACCACCTTCACGTTCGCTTCGGACATGCGCAGCGCCTCGGCCACTTCCAGCACCGAGTAATCAAAGACATCGCGCAGCAGCAGCACCGCCCGCTGCTTGGGCGACAGGGCTTCCAGCGCCAGGAGGAAGGCGAAGGACACGCTCTCCAGCAGCTCGTAGCGGCCCTCGGTCGAACCGCCCCCGGGAAGCCTCGCCTCCACTGACGGTGGGACCTCCTCGTCGCCGGTCTCCACGGGAGAGGGAAGCCAAGGTCCGACGTAGCCTTCACGGCGCCGCCGACGCAGGTGGTCCCGAGCCAGGTTCACGGCCACGCGGGTCAACCAGGGTCGCAGCAAGTCCAGTCGCTCCGGCGGAGTCGCGAGCGCGCGAGCAAAGACCTCCTGGACCAGGTCGTCCGCGTCCGCGGCCACGCCCGTCATCCGGTAGCAGAGTCCCCAGAGGAAGCGCTCATGCTCACGCGCCGCCTGCCCCACTGCGCCTCGCGCCTGTGCATCCATCCCGTTCAAGTCCTCAGGTTCCAACAATCCAGGAGTACCAGCGGAGCGCGGTCATCCATGGCACCCCAGGCTCCCGAACATCCAGGAGGCCCCCCTCCCCGCCCGGTCCGGCAAAACCTGTCCAACTGTCAGACAAGTTCCCGAGGCCCAGAGTCGGCACTGGGGTCCACGCCCGGCACCATCCAAACCTGTCCGACTGTCCGACCGGTCTCCGACACTCGGATTCATCAAGGAGCCCTCCCGGCCACTGCCCTCCAAAACCTGTCCGACTGTCCGACAGGTTTCCGCAGCCCGGTCCCAACACCACGCCCCCTCGGCCACGGTCCTTCCAAACCTGTCCGACTGTCCGACAAGTTTCCGCTGTCCGACCGGTGCAGGAGTCCCAGCCACGGTCCTCCCAAACCTGTCCGACTGTCCGACAGGTTTCCACTGGCCAGTTGGGGCGGGAGGCCGTGCCACGGTCCTCCAACAGCTATCCGGCTGTCCGACAAGTCCCCCCTGTCCAGGCGGACCTGAGGCCCAACTGCGGTCCATCCAAGCCAGTCCGACTGTCCGACAGGTTTCCGATGTCCGGGGGCGTGGGCCCCCAGCCACGGTTCCCAACCTGTCCGACTGTCCGACAGGTTTCCCCGGCCTGGGTGGAGACGGTGGCTCCGGCCACGGCTCTCCCAACCTGTCCGACTGTCCGACAGGCTTCCGCTGTCCAGGCGGAACAAAGGCTTCGAGCTGCGGGCGTGCAACCTGTCCGACTGTCCTACAGGTTTTGCCGCTTCCGGCAGACAGCGCGGAGCCTGCCGCGGATCCCTCAAGCTGTCCGACTGTCCGACAGGTTTTGCCGCTTCCGGCAGACAGCGCGGCCCTGCCGCGGTCCTCCCAACCTGTCCGACCGTCCGACCGATTTTCCGATGCCTGGAGACAGCGCGAGGGGGCCTGCCGCGATCCTCCCAACCTGTCCGACTGTCCGACCGGTTTTGCCACTGCCCGGAGACAGTGAGGGGGTCTGTCGCGGTCCTCCCAACCTGTCCGACTGTCCGACCAGTTTTGCCACTGCCCGGAGGCGGCGAGGGGGTATGCCGTGGTCCTCCCAGCCTGTCCGACGGTCCGACTGGTTTTGCCACCGCCTGGAGACAGCGCGAGGGGGCCTCTCGCGGTCCTCCCAACCTGTCCGACTGTCGGCCAGGTTTTTGCGCTGCGCCGCCGCCGGGGCGGGGTTTCTGGCCTGGACGCCCATCCGCCTCAGGCTCCCGCCGCACTGCGCTGAGACGTCGCGGTGCGCTGCACCAGGGCTTGCTCCACGGCCTCGGCGCTCGCCAGGGATGCGTCCGCGAGCATCCCCTCCGCGCCCACCCAGTCGCCCACGCGATACAGCCCGTCCACGTGCGGCACCTCCACCGAGGGACGCCCTGAGAGTCCCCCGTTCGCGGCTCGTGGCAGTCCAGCGCTGACGGTGAGCGAGGGACGGAAGCGTCGCGCCACCACCTTCGCGCGCCAACCCGGCTGGAGCACCTCCATCACGGCTTCCAGCTCCGACTCGCTCGCCTCCGTGTCCGCCCCACCCAGGTACTTCGCCACGTGCACCATCGCCCCCCTCCCGGGGCAAGCTTCGCGGCAGCCGAATGCACCGACGCGTACCAGGGCCCGTCCAGCCCCAACGCGAACAATGCCTCCGGCCTCGGCAGCGCGGACAACCCCAGCTCCAGCGTCGCAGCCTGGACGGGCACCGCCTCCCGCGCCTCTCGCGCGAGCACCGCGTCTCCCGGCAGGAGCGCCGCCACGTCCGCGGGGCTCCCCGCCAACACCACCGCGTCCGCCCCCCGCACCGCGCCGCCCACGAGCCGCACGCCTTCGACCCGCTCGCTCCCCTCCTGGAGGACGACGGCATCCACCCTCGCGGACAACTCGAGCCGCGCACCGGCCTCGCGCCCCACGCGCTCCACCGCGTCCACGAGGGTGCTCCAACCTCCGTCCACGTACAGAACGTTCGCGGCGATCGCCAACTGGAGCTGCTTCAGCGCCGCTCCCGCGCTGAGCACTTCCAGGTCCGCGCAGTAGGTGGACACGCGGATCAGCGCCGCGATGAGCGCCCGGCTGTCCTTTCGCGTCAGGCGCGTCTCCAACCACTCGCGCATCGACAGCGCCCCCAGGGTCTGCGTGTCAATCCGGGCCAGCCCCGCCAGCACCCTCGCCACCTCCAGCTTCCCCGCGAGCGACAGCACGTCCGTCGTCATCAGCGTCACGGCGCCTCGGGGCAGCGTGTGCAGCCGGCCCGCGACGAGCGCATGGGACCCCGTCTGCGCCGGGACGCCTCCCGTGGGCTTCACCCCCAGCCGCTCCAGCACCCGCAGCGCCGCCCCCGCCCGGTACAGGGCATGCGGGCCCAGGTTGAAGCGGAAGCCCGCCACCTCCGTCGTCCGCGCCCGCCCGCCCAGGTGTTTCGAGCGCTCGTACAGCGTCACCTCGCAGCCGCCTCGCGCGAGCAACGCCGCCGTCGTGAGGCCACCCAGCCCGCCGCCCACCACGGCCACCTTCATCGCCTGCATGTCCGACCTCCGTTCCGGCGCCGGGTCCATTCCGGGCGTCCAACGGCCACCACGACGGAGCGGGTCGAAAGGTTACAGCGCCAGCCGAGGAGCCGCGCCGCGAGGTGACCCCCGGAGCGGAAGCAGCGGGCCCCCAAGCCACCGGCGCCGGTTGAGCCCGCCCCCGCCCTCAGCTCTTCGCGGAGGCCGTGTGTCGGCGCACCAGCACGTACGCGGCCGGCAGTCCCACCAACACCGTCAACGTGGACAAGGCCAGGCCCCCCAGCACGGTGACGGCCAGTGGCCGCTGCAACTCGCCGCCCTCGCCCAGCCCGAGCGCGAGAGGGGCGAGCCCCAGCAGCGTCGCCAGCGTCGTCATGAGGATGGGGCGCAGGCGCACGGCGGCGGCGTGGCCCACGGCCTCGGCGGCGGTCAGCCCTTCGGCGCGTCCCACCTCCGCCCGGTCGAGCAGGAGGATGCCGTTCTTCACGACGAGCCCGACGAGCAGGATGCAGCCCATCAACGAGGAGACGTTGAGCGGCGTGCCGGTGAGGCGCAGACAGGCGATGCCCGCCGCGAGCGCCACGGGGACCGAGCCCAGGATGAGCAGCGGGAGCACGACCCCGCGGAAGTGGAAGGTCAGGACCAGGAAGACCCCCAGCGTGGCCAACGCCAGCACGAGCACGAGGGCCTGGAAGGACTCGCGCTGACTCTCGCGCTGACCGCCCAGCCGCACCTCCACCCCCACCGGCGGCTTCAGCGTGGCGAGCCGCGCCTCCACCTCCGCGGTGACGCTGCCCAGGTCCCGCCCCTCCAGCCGCCCCGTCACCGCCACCAGCGGACGCAGGTTGTCCGAAAGCAGCGCCGCGGGCTGGCACTCCTGGCGCACGCGCGCCACCTGCGTCAGCGGGACCAGCTGCCCCGCGGCAGTCCGCAGGCGCAGGTGCTGGAGCACCTGGGGCTCCATGCGGTCGGCGTCACGCAGCCGCACGCGCACGTCCACCAGCCATCCCTCGCGGGGGATCGTCCCGACGACCTCGCCCGACAGCGCGGTGCGGACCTGCGCCGACACGTCCCGCGCCGTGAAGCCCAGACCGCCCGCCGTGACCAGGTCCACATCCAGGTGGGTCTCCGGAATGCACCCGGTGACGCCGTCGAACAGGTCCGCCAGGCCCGGGATGTCCTGCAGCCGCTCGGCGACCCGGGGCGCGAAATCCCGCAGCACCTGGACGTCCTGCCCCAGCAGCTTGACCTCGACAGGGTCCGGTGCGCCCTCCAGGTCGGAGAGCACGTCCTGCAGCAGCTCGACGAACTCCAGCCGGACGCCGGGAAGCGCGGCTTCGGCCCGCGTGCGCGTCTCCTCGATGATGTCCGGCCCCTGGCGCGTCCGCCGCGGGGAGAGCGACACGGTCAGGTCTCCCCGCGAGGACTCGGTGGCCGTCGGCGGCCCCAGCTCCGCGCCCAGGCGCCGGCTGGTGCCAACGACCTCGGGGATCTCCGCGACCACCGCCTCCAGCGCGCGCCCAAGCCGGTCCGCCTCCGCGACCGAGGTGCCCGTCGGCGTGAAGTAGTCCACGACGAACGCGCCCTCATCCAGCTCCGGCAGGAATCCCGTCCCCACGCTCCGGTCCAACATCGCCAACAGGCCGGTGAGGAGCGCCACGCCGGCCACCAGCACTCCCGGCCGCGCACGCCACTGCGTGAGCATGAACCCCGGGATGACCGGCTCGGGCGCGGGGTGGCCGCCGGGCGGGACGAGCAACCACCCGCACAGCAGCGGCGTCAGCGTGACGGCCAGCACGAGGGAGAGCAACACGGCGGTGCACAGCGTGAACGCCAGCGCGGAGAAGAACTGGCCGGACACGCCGGGCAGCAACGACAGCGGCGCGAAGACCACGACCGTGGTGAGCGTGGAGTTGGTGACGGGCCAGGCGATCTCCCGGAGCGCGTCCGCGGTCGCCGCCCACCGCTCGGTCCCCGCAGCCACCCGGCGGTACACCGCCTCCACCACGACCACGGCGTCGTCCACCACCAACCCGATGGCCACCGCCAGCCCTCCCAGCGACATCAGGTTGAGCGTCCCACCCGTGAGCCAGAGCACGCCAAACGTCATCGCCAGCGTGGCCGGGAGCACCACCGCCGCGGCCGTCATCGCCCGCCAGGAGCGAAGGAAGAGGCCCACGACCGCGAGCGTGAGCAACCCACCGAGGATGACCTCGTCCCGCACGTGGGCCACGGACCGGGCGATGAGCCCGGCCTGATCATAGGAGAGCCCGACGTCGATGCCCGGCGGCAGTCCCGCCCGCACCCGGTCGAGCTCCGCCTGGATGTCCCGCGCCAGGGTGACGGCGTCCGCCCCGGGCCGCCGGCCCACGTTGACGAGCACCGCGGGCCGGCCGTTCGCGTACGTCATGGAGAGCCGGTCCGCGTGTCCCTCCTGGATCCGCGCGACATCGCCCAGCCGCACGGGCGCCTCGGGTGTGCCGCCCACGACGAGCGCCGCCAACTTGTCCAGCGACTCCAGCGGCCCCCTCACCACCACCAGCGCCTGCTGGTAGTGCACGTCCACCCGGCCCGCCGGTTCGAGCATGAGCGCGCTGCCCACCTGGGTGGCGATCGTGGGCAGGTCCAGCCTCGCCTGCTCCAGCCGCTGTGCGTCCACGGCGATGTCAAGCTCGCGCACGTCGCCGCCAACCACGTCCACGCGCCCCACTCCCGCGAGTCCCGCCAGGCCCGGACGCAGCGTCCGCAGGGCGAACTCGCGCAGCCGGGCGGAGTCCGCCGTCCCGGTGACGGCGAGGGTCTGGATGGGAAAGGACGACGGGGTGAGCCGCTCGGCGGAGAGCGCCGCGCCCGGGGGCAGCGCGTTCTGCACCTCCGCGAGCCGGGCATTGACGAGCCCCAAGGCCCGCTCCATGTCCGTGTGCGAGTCGAACCAGAGGGATATCTCCGCGGCCGCGCGGATGGTCCGGGAGCGCACCTGCCGCACGCCGATGACGGTGGACAGCGCTTCCTCCACCGGGCCGGTCACGGACAACCGGAGGGTCTGCGCGCTGGCGCCATTCAGCGTCGCGGTGACGACGATTCGCGGGAAGGTCACCTCCGGGTAGAGCCCCCCGGGCAGGCGGCTCGCGCCGAGCACCCCCGCAAGCGTCAGCGCCGCCAGCAGCACCACGACCCCGGGCGCGTTGCGCCGCAGCAGCGTCAGCCACGTCACCGCAGGACCTCCACGCCGGCGTCGTCCGGCAGGGAGTACCCCCCTTCCACGACGACGGGCTCGCCCACCGCGAGCGGCCCCTGGATGATGGCCCCGCTATCGTCCTCGGAGACGACCTGGACCGGCACCCGGTGGACCCGCCCGTCCCCGAGCCGCGCGACCGCGACGCCCCCATCCTCCTGGGGCAGGAGCGCCGATGCCGGCACGGCCAGGGCGCTGCCCAGCGACGCCACGACCACGTAGGCTCGCGCGGTCGCGCCCAGGCGCAGCGCCCCGCTCGGGTTGGCGAAGCGCAGGCGGAGCAGCACGTTGCCGCTCTGCGGATCCACGGAAGGGGACACCGCGACGACCTCGCCCTCGCGGGTCCCCTCCAGCCCGTCGACGGTGAGCGTCGCGCGTTGACCGGGTTGGACCGCCAAGACCTCCTGCTGGGTAACGAACGCGCGCAGCTCCAGCGGATCCGTCGCCGAGACCTGGACCACGGGGGGGTTCGCGCCCTCCACCATCTCCCCCTGCCGCACCCCGATGGCCGTCACGACTCCATCGAAGGGGGCCCGCAACGAGGTGCGCCCCAGGCCGCTCCGCGCCAGCTCCAGGGCGCTCCGGGCCCGAGCCTCGGCGGCGCGGGCGGAGTCCTCCGCGTTCCGGTCCTGCTCCGCGTCCTGCCGCGCCGCGACTCCGCGCGCGGCCAGGATGTCCGTGCGCGCACGCTTCTCCTTCGCGGCCTCGAGCGCCGAGGTGGCTTCGCGCAGGGAGGCCTCCGCCTGCTGGAGGTCGGCGGTGGCGTTGACCGTGTCCACCTGGGCCAGGACCTCGCCCGCTCGCACCCGGTCTCCTTCCGCCACGCGCAGCAGCGACAGCCGGCCGGGCGCGGGCGGTGAGAGCCGGACCTCGCGCCCGGGCGGGGCCGCCAGCAGGCCCGCGACGCGAAGGCCGCGCACGGCCTGCCCCGGAGCCACGGGGGCGACGCGGACGCGCGGGAGGGGCGGCTCGCCTTCCGCGGGCGGCGTCCGCTGGCACCCCACGCCGGAAGCGAAGAGGCAGGCGAGCAGCGTGAATCTAGGGCTCATCGAGGGGCATCCCGGCGGCGAGTTCGAGGTCCGCGAAGGCGGACTGGGCGGCGAAGGCGGCCTCGATGGCCTGCGTCCGCATCTCCGTGGCCGTCTGGAGCGCGGCGTTGAGCGCCACCCGGGGACTGCGGCCCACGCGATAGGACTCCAGGGCCATGCCCTCCGTCTTCTCCACGGCGGGGAGGATCTCCTCCGAGTAGCGCGCGAGTCCCGCCAGCGCGGCGGACAGGCGCGCATGGCTGGAGACGAGGTCCGACCACCGGGAACGCCGCTCCTCGTTCTGGCGGGCGTGCGCGAGCTCCAGCGAGGCCGCGGCGCGGACCGTCTCTCCGCGTCCCCGGCCAGGGAGGAAGAGGTCCAGGTCGAGCGCGCCGCGAAGATACGCTCTGCTGCCCCCAGGACCATCCGCTTCCACGGAGACCCCCACCGTGGGCGCGGGCCACTGCTCCCGCCGTGACGCTCGCAGGGAGGCCTCGGCCGCCGCCACGTCCGCCTGACGCGCCTCGGCGGCGGGGGATTGCGCGCTTCGGGCCAGCACGGCTTCCAGTGAAGGCAGCGCGGGCGGAGGGGCGTCCACCAGCTCCAGCGCCGCACCCGGGGGCCGGCCCAGCAGCAGGGCCAGCGCCGCCGTGGCGGCGGCGAGCTCACCCTGGCGGGTCAGCCATTGGACTTCGGCGGAGCCTCGCGCGATGCGGGCCTGGAGCAGGTCCAGCTCCGGGGCCGCGCCGGTGTCGAAGAGCAGCACCGCGGCGGCCTCCGACTCGCGCGCGAGCGCCAGTGCGCGCGCGGAGGTCTCCAGGAGCTGGTGGGCGCGCACGCATGAGAAGTAGGCACGCCGCGCATCCGCCCGGACCGCGGCCTCGCTCGCGCGGCGCTCGTCAGCGGCGCCGCGGGTCGTCCACTCCGCGGCGAGCACACGGGCGGCCCGGGCGCCCGGGGCCGGAAGCTTCTGGACCAGTCCCACGGCCCACCGGGGATCATTTCCCCCTCCCCCCAGGGACAGGGTCAGCGGAGAGAAGGTCCGGGCGACCTCCTCGTCCCCTCGGGCCACGGCTTCCTGCGCCCGGGCCTGTGCGAGCGCCGGAGCCTGACTGCTGGCTTCGAGGAGCGCCAGTCGCAGGGTGAGCGGCTCCCCCAGCGCGGTGCCGCCATACAGCAGCAGCAACGTGACGACCCTGGAAGACCATGCACTCCCGTGCCACATCGAAGAACAGTCCTCCCGACAGCACCGTCGCCACCATCACCCACCGGGGCCGCTCACCGTAAGGGCGGCGGCGTCTCCGCCCCGGCAGGGTGCATATAGCGGGGTCTGGCCCGCACCATGTGAGTGTGAGAAAAAACTCATCCCCTCCCCAGGCGGACTTCATGAGCGCTGGCGGGGCGGTGCACCGTGACGCTCAGGCGCCCCGGTCCACCGGCAGCCCCGAGCGCGCGAAGGAGAACACCAGCGACGTCTCGATGCGGCTCACCTCCGGACGGCTGGTGAAGGACTGGATGGTGAGCACGCGCAGGTGCTCGGTGTCCCGACACGCGACGTGCACCAGGAAGTCCGTCGTGCCCCCCAGGCAGTAGACCGCCACCGTCTCCGGCAGCGAGCGCAGGTGGTCCCCGATGCTGCCGAAGGCCTCGCCCACGTGGAGCCGGAGCTGCACGGCGATGAGCGCCTGGAGGCCCGACCCCAGCGCGCGCGGATCCAGGTCCGCGCGGTAGGACCGGATGCCCCCGTCCGTCTCCAGCCGCTTCACCCGCGCGAGGCACGAAGATGGGGCCAGCCCCACCTGCGCGGCCAATTCCTTGTTGGACAGCCATGCATTGTCCTGGAGGGCCTCCAGAATCGCGCGATCAATTCGGTCGAGTGTGGCCATCCGAGGCTTCCGGGCGAATTCCATTCGATGGATGCCGCACAATCCTGACCCGTATTCTGTCTCTACGAGGTCTACAACGCATGGTCCTCGTTCGTGAGCAGCCCGGAGTATCAGGCCGTGGAACGCGCGATGGCGCCCCGGCTGTCGGCGTTCTGGGACGAGCAGTCCCAGAACCGGAAGCTCTTCCTCCGGGGCAAGGCGGTCCGGGACTCGGCCGCGAAGGGAGGGCTGACGCCGGAGCAGCCGCGCCTCGTGGAGTACTACCACGACGACTTCGTGCGCTCGGGGGCACAGCTGGACGCAGCGGGCTCGAAGCGCCTGGCCGCGCTCAACCAGCGGCTCGCCACGCTCTACACGACGTTCAACCAGAACGTGCTCGCCGACGAGAAGCGCTACACGCTCCTGGAGAACGAGGCGGACCTGGCGGAGCCGCTGCGCATGGCCGCGGCGGCCGAGGCCACCGCGCGCGGACAGCCGGGGAAGTGGGCCGTGGCGAACACCCGCCCGGTGGTCGCGGACTTCCTCCGGCGGGACCTGCGCGAGAAGGTCTGGCGCAACTACGACAGCCACGGGGACCACGGCGACGCGCATGACAACAACGCGGTCATCACGCGAATCCTCGCGGCACGCGCGGAGCAGGCGAAGTTGATGGGCTTCCCCACCCACGCGCACCGGCAGCTCCAGCGCGCGATGGTGAAGACCCCGGAGCGCGCCATGCAGTTGCTGGAGATGATGTGGACGCCCGCCGTCGCGCGCGTGAAGGAAGAGGTCGCCGCGATGACTGCCATTGCGCGGAGCCAGGGCCCCAAGGAGCCCATCGCGCCCTGGGACTACCGCTACTACGCGGAGAAGGTGCGCAAGCAGGCGTATGGCTTCGACGACAGCGAGGTGAAGCCCTACCTCCAACTGGAGACCCTGCGCGAGGGCATGTTCTGGGCGGCGGGCCAGCTCTTCGGCTTCACCTTCACGCCCGCGCCGGACGTGCCCGTCTACCCCCCGGACGTGCGCGTCTTCGCGGTGAAGGACCGGGAGACGGGCCGCGAGCGGGGACTCCTGTACTTCGACCCCTACGCGCGGGAGGGCAAGTACAACGGCGGACAGACGGAGACGTACCGCGTCCAGGAGCGCTTCCGGGGCGAGGTGCCAGCCCTGGTGGCCATCAGCATGCCCTTCGTGAAACCGGGAGCGGGGAGCCCCGCGCTGCTGGGCTGGCGCGACGCCCAGACGCTGTTCCACGAGTTCGGCCACGCGAGGCACACGCTGAATAGCGACGTGACGTCCCCGGCGCTCGGGGGCACCCGCGTGGTGAGCGACTACGCGGAGTTCCCCTCCAAGCTGTTCGAGCACTGGCTCGCCACGCCGGAGGTGCTCGGCCGCTTCGCCGTGCACCACGCGACGGGCCAGCTCATGCCGCAGGCGCTCGTGGCGCGCCTCCAGAAGGCGGCGACGTTCAACCAGGGCTTCTACACCGTCGACTTCCTCACCTCCGCGCTGGTGGAGATGAAGATGCACCTGGCGGGGAGCAAGCGCATCAACCCCGATGCCTTCGAGCGCGACGTGCTCCGCCAGATGGGCGCGCCCGCGGAGGTCGGCACGCGCTTCCGCATGCCCCACTTCGGACACGTCTTCGCCAGCAACGCCTACGCTGCGGGCTACTACCGGTATCTCTGGGCGGACATGCTGGCGGCGGACGCGTTCGAGGCCTTCCAGGAAGGGGGAGGCGCGTACGACGCGGGAGGTGGCCGCGAGGCTGCGCGAGCACGTGCTGTCCGTGGGCAACACCGTCGACCCGTTCGAGGGCGTCCGGGCGTTCCGCGGGAGGGACGCGCACCTCGACGCCCTGATGCGAGAGCGCGGCTTCGTGACACAGGCGCCGGCCGCCCCTTGAGCCATGGGGTGGGGACGGCCATACATTGCCCCCATGCTCGACCACACAGGCATTGGCGTCGCGGACGTCGCTCGCTCGGCCGCATTCTACGACGCGGCCCTGGGGGCGCTCGGCCTCCGCCGGGCCATGCAGCTTCCCGCGGACACCGGGGCGGATGGCATTGGCTACGGCCGCGAGTACCCCGTCTTCTGGATCGACCGCTTCCATCCCCACGGTGTGAAGCAACACACGGCCTTCGCCGCCACGAGCCGCGCCCAGGTCGACGCCTTCCACGCGGCCGCGGTGGCGGCGGGTGGAACCGACAACGGGCGGCCCGGGCTGCGCGCGGAAGCCTCCGGCTATCCGTCCGGGTACTACGCCGCCTTCGTGTTGGATCCGGACGGCAACAACATCGAAGCGGTCTTCCGGGAAGGCTCCCGCTAGAGACCGCGATGCGCGCCGTGACGGGCGGCCTCACTGCACGGCGCGCGCGAACTGCCCCGGGGTGACGCCGACGATGCGCTTGAAGTGCCGGTTGAGCTGACTCTGATCACAGAGCCCGACCTGGAGGGCGACCTCGGCGGGCGCCAGTCCCTGTGTCAGCAGCCGCTGCGCCCGCGAGACGCGCAGATGGGTGAGGTATGCGTGGGGAGGCATGCCCAGCTCCTCGCGAAAGGCGCGGCACAGGTGGAAGCGGTTCCAGCCCACTTGATGGGCCAGCGCATCCAGGGTGATGCCCGCCGGAATGGCTTCGTGCAGGGCCTCCACCACGCGCTGGATGGGCCAGCGGTAGCGCCGCTCCCACGCGCCTGAATGCTCCAGGCATCCGACCAGCGAGGAGAGGGCTTCGGTCAGGGCCGTCTGGAGCGCGAGGGCGTTGGGGCGCCCCGCCAGGCCCGGCTCCACCACAGCGTGGAGGCGCACGAAGGCGGCCGCCGCGGGCTGCGACGTTTCGAGTTGGAGCTGACGAAGCCGGGCGGAGGCCGGCGCCCCCAGAGCTTCGCGGGCCTCGGCGACCAGGGGCTCGTCGAAGGCGATGACCTGGAACCGGGCGGGCCCGTCGCGGCGAAGGTCCCGGTGCACCTCCCCCATCTGCTTGAGGTCGACCGTCCGGGGCGAGGAGGAATGGACCCGGCCCCGCCCCCACCACTCCGAGTGCCCCCGCTGCGTCAGCATCACGGAGAAACGCTCCTTCACGGAGCGCAGCAGCCGCCCGTCGGTCTGGTAGCGCACCAGCCGCAGGCCAGGCAGCTCCTGGAACAGGAAGGTCTGGATGGACAGGGGGCCATCCACGACGGCGTGAGGGAGCGCGGGCACGGATGGATTCTAGGGATGAGCCTTCCCCGTGGCTTGGGCGAAGTTGACATCCACGACATGTCAACAACGTCCAAGCCCAGGGTGCCCCGGCATGGGTACGTCTTGCATTGCAGGCCCGGCCCTCCCCTCACCTGGCCGGGCAGGAGGGCGTCATGTCAGGCATCCAGGACAAGGTCATTGCCATCACCGGGGCCAGCAGCGGCATTGGCGAAGCGGCGGCGCTGCTGCTCGCCGGGCGCGGGGCGAAGGTCGTGCTCGGTGCGCGTCGGCTGGAGCGGTTGGAGCCGGTGGTGGAGCGCATCACGAAGACAGGAGGGCAGGCCCTCTCCGTACGAACCGACGTGAGGCGGCGCGAGGACGTCGCCGGGCTCGTCCGACGGGCCCGTGAGCGGTTTGGCAGGCTGGACGTGCTCATCAACAACGCAGGCAGCCTGGCGACCTCTCCGCTGGACGACCTGCGCGTCGACGACTGGGAGGAGCTGATCGACACCAACATCAAGGGGGTGCTGTACGGCATCGCCGCGGCGCTGCCTGTTTTTCGCGAGCAGGGCTTCGGGCACGTCATCAACACCGCATCGACCTCGGCGCACCGGATCGTGCCGGGTCAGGCGGTCTACGCCGGGACGAAGTTCGCCGTGCGCGCCATCTCCGAGGGGCTGCGCCAGGAGGCAGGCGCCAGGCTGCGGGTGACGGTCATCTCTCCGGGGATGACCCGGACGAACTTCCTCGAGCACGTGAAGAACCCGGAGCTCCGGGCCCGGTTCGAGGAGGTCCGGGACAAGCTCGCGATATCGCCGGACGCGATTGCCCGGGCCATGGCCTTCGCCATCGAGCAGCCCGCCGACGTGGACGTGGGCGAGGTGATTGTCCGTCCCACGGCGCAGGACTGAGCGGGCGGAGCACCGTGAAGGACCGCTGGCTCGACCGGAGCCGCGGCGTCTTGTACGGTTCCCGCCGTCATGCGGCGGTCTGGAAACCCAGCAGGTAGCAGGTCCGTGGAGACACGGTCCCCTGCCTCTCCGGGGTACCCCCGGGGAATCCATACACGGAGCACTTCCCCACGCGTGGCCGACCCCGCGGCAAGCCGCGACCCTGGCCACGCCAGACGGGACAGGTGGGACCGGGCCGCCGCATGGCGGATGCGTGCCGGATGAGCGGGCGGACCGTGGTGGCCCGGGCGCTCGCGTCCGCCTTCCTCGCGGCGCCGTGGACAGTCTCCGGCCTGGTCGCGAAGGGGTCTGAGGTCGTGGGCGGCCGGTTCTCCTGGCTCCGGTCGCTCGCAAGGAGCGTGCTGCGGTTCTTTCCCCGGCCACCGCACGGAAGGCTGGAGCTGCTCGCGGAGGTGCTCGCGACGCGGGCCGCGTTGAAGCAGGCCTGCGCGAATCCCGAAGCGCCAGTGCGGGTCGTGCGCTGGCTCACCTCCGAGCCGGAGATGGGACGCCAACCGTGGCCCATTCCGGCCCTGTCCACCCAGGCGGACCTCGCGGACTGGCTGAAGGTGACGAGCGCCCAGTTGGACTGGCTCGCGGATGGGATGGGCCGGGAGCACACGTCCTCGCCGGGACGCTGGCGGCGCTATCGCTACACCTGGATTCCCAAACGCAGCGGCGGAGAGCGGCTCCTGGAGCAGCCCGGCGAGGAGCTCGCGAGGCTTCAGCGACAGGTGCTTCACGGCATCCTGGACCGAATTCCTCCGCACGAAGCGGCATACGGCTTCGTGAAGGGCCGTGGCATCCGCGGCTTCGTCGAACCGCACACGGGACAAGCAGTCGTCATGCGGTTGGACCTGGAGGACTTCTTCCTCTCCGTGCGGCCTCCGAGGGTCTGGGGGGTGTTCCGCGCCGCCGGGTATCCAGACGGAGTGGCGGGGGCGTTGGCGGGGCTCTGCACGAACCGGACGCCTGGAGCGGTGGTCGCGAAGGCCCGAAGGGCAGACGACGCCCGGAAGGTGGATGCGCGCTGGCTACTGGCACGGAGGCTGGAGTCGCGGCACCTGCCTCAAGGGGCACCGACCTCGCCAGCGCTCGCGAATCTCGCAGCATACAAGCTCGACGTCCGGCTGTCGGCGCTCGCGGCGGCCCTGGGCATGCATTACACACGCTACGCGGATGACCTGGCGTTCTCAGGAAGCGACGCGAGGGCAGGCAGCGCACACCGGCTGCTGCGGTGCGTGCGCAGCATCGTGCGCGACGAGGGCTTCACGGTGCGAGAGGACAAGACGCGGGTGATGCACCAGGGCCACCAGCAATGGCTCGCGGGAGTGGTGGTGAATCAGCACCCCAGCCTTCGCCGCGCGGACTACGACCGGCTGAAGGCCCTCCTGCACCTGAGCCGCACGCGAGGGCCGAACAGTCAGAACACCGGCGGCCATCCCGACTTTCGTGCGCACCTGCTCGGAAGGATTGCCTGGGTGACGCATCTGCACCCAGCCCGCGGAGCCAGACTGCGCGCGATCTTCGAGCAGATTGTCTGGGACTGAGGGCGCTAGAATCAAGGGATGTCGCAGAACGAACGCGGTCTTTACGAGCTCCTGATCACCGAAGCACTAGAAGGTCAGCTCAACGCTTTGGCCCCTCGGCTGGAGGCCCACCGCTCCGCGCTGCATGAAGCAGAGGCAGCGGACCGTATTGGCCTCCATGTAGCTCAGGTGGTTGAGCGCGCCATCGCTTCGATTGACCGAAAAGATCGCGTAGTTATCGGCACGGCCGTCGCGCGCAAGCTCGTCGAGCTCGTTGTATGCGCTACAGACGCGAGCGCCCTCACGCGTGAGCGTCCGGTGGAACCTGCCAGTATACTTCGCAGCATTCTCGGGAAGCTCCCCGATGGGCGCACTGAGACGCTTTCCGAGCCACTCATCCCGCTGCTCGACACGACCCTGCTAACGAATGCCCCCGGCGAACCGCGCGTAGGCAATCAAGTACTCGCGGAGATCCACTCAGCCGATCAAATTGACGTCGTCATGGCGTTCATCCGGCGCAGTGGAATTGCCCCCATGCTGGAGGCCCTGCGTACACATTGTCATGCGGGCCGGCGACTCCGCGTGCTGACGACGACCTACACAGGCTCGACAGAGGCACGGGCACTCGATGCGCTCCGGGAACTGGGGGCGGACATCCGGGTGTCCTATGACCAGAGCAGCACCCGACTCCATGCGAAGGCATGGCTCTTCCACCGTCGGTCAGGGTTCTCAACAGCCTACATCGGGTCATCCAACTTGACCCATTCCGCGCAAGTCAGCGGTCTCGAATGGAATGTTCGTGCTTCGCGCGCACGCAATCCAAGCGTTGTCGACAAGGTCGCTGCAGTCTTTGAAAGTTACTGGAACAGCGGCGACTTTGCCCCATACGACCGCGAGCAGTTTCTGGCCCGTACGGCGAGCGCTGGCGACCGAAACTCACCACTCGAGTTGAGTCCCATTGAGCTCCGTCCTGAGCCCTTTCAGGAGCGACTGCTCGAGCAGATCGCCTTGTCACGGCAGCGTGGCCATCATCGAAACCTGCTCGTCTCCGCGACGGGCACAGGAAAGACGGTCATGGCGGCGCTTGACTACGCGCGGCTGCGCGAGACCCTTCCTCGCGCACGTCTCCTTTTTGTCGCCCACCGCGAGGAGATTCTCATGCAGACCCGTTCTACGTTTCGCCATGCGCTCCGCGAGCATTCCTTTGGCGAACTGTGGGTGGGCGGTGAGCGTCCCACGCACTTTGAGCATGTCTTCGCATCAGTCCAGAGCCTGACTGCGACAGGGCTCAAGCATCTGGATGCAGCCCACTTCGACGTTGTCATCGTCGACGAATTCCACCACGCCGCCGCCCCCACCTACCAGAGTCTCCTGGAGCATCTCCGTCCAGTAGAACTGCTGGGGCTGACCGCTACCCCTGAGCGAAGCGACGGCATGCCTGTGCTCGACTGGTTTGAGGGCCGAATTGCTGCAGAGTTGAGGCTCTGGGATGCCATCGATCAGCACCGGCTCGTTCCCTTCGCCTACTACGCCGTTCACGACGGCATAGATCTGCGCGAGGTTCCATGGCGCCGCGGACGGGGTTACGACGTCGAGAGCCTCTCAAATCTGTTTACGCGCAACGACGCGTGGGTACGGCTCGTATTGAAGGAGGTCGCACGCCGGTCGGAAGACCTCTCTCAGATGAGGGCGCTGGGGTTCTGTGTCAGCGTCGAGCACGCCCGTTTCATGGCGCGGACCTTCAGCGATGCTGGCATTCGTGCCATCGCTATCTGGTCCGATACACCTGACGATGAACGGCGCCAGGCGCTTCGGGACCTGGCGCAGCGGCGCGTGAATGTCGTGTTCTCCGTCGACCTTTTCAACGAGGGTGTGGACGTGCCGGCCGTCGATACCCTCTTGATGCTGCGGCCCACGGACAGTCCCACGCTCTTTCTTCAGCAGTTGGGTCGCGGACTTCGCCGGCATCCGTCCAAGTCGGTGTGCACCGTCCTCGACTTTGTCGGCCACCACCATGCCGAGTTCCGGTTCGATCATCGCCTCCGGGCGCTGCTTGGTGGAACCCGCGCCGAGGTGGCCAGGCAAGTCGAGCAGGGCTTCCCGTTTCTCCCAGCGGGCTGTCACATGGAGTTTGACCGCGTCGCGAGTGAGATCGTGCTGGCAAGTATCCGCAACGCGGTCCCTTCACGCTGGAGCGAGAAGGTGGAGGAACTGCGCGGCTACGCCAAGACTGCCAAGAACATGTCGCTCAGTGGCTTCCTCGCGGAGTCCGGGCTTGAGCTCGAAGACATTTACGCTGCGGACAAGAGCTGGTCGGACCTGTGTCAGGACGCGGGGCTCCCTGTGCTTCCCGCAGGCCCTCATGAGGCTTCCTTGCGCCGAGCCTGTGGTCGGCTCCTCCACATTGATGACGGTGGGCGGATTGATACCTACCGGCGACTGCTTGACTCGGATGCAGCCCCCCATGAGAAGGCGCTCTCCTCTGTGGACCGACGCCTGCTTCGGATGCTGGTTGCATCGCTCGTCGATAAAGCGGTGAGCAAGTCATCCACGCTGGATGAAGGATGCGCAATCCTCTGGGGCCACCCCCAGATTCGCCGAGAGGTCCTCGCACTCCTCCACACGCTCAGCAGTCGCATTTCCCACCTACCTTCGCCTTTGGTGAGTCATCGGGACGTGCCGCTGACCATCCATGCTCGCTACACGCGCATCGAGATTCTTGCAGCGTTCGGCATTGGTGATGGGGCCAAAGTGGCTCCTTGGCAAACGGGCGTCTACTGGGCCAAAGAGTCCAAGACGGACCTGCTCGCGTTCACACTCGACAAGACGAGCGGGCACTTCTCGCCGACGACACGCTACCGCGACTACGCCATCAGCCGGGACCTCATCCACTGGGAGAGTCAATCGGTCACGCGCGCCGACAGCGAGACGGGACAGCGCTACCAATGCCACGTCCAGCAGGGCACCAGCATCATGCTCTTCGCGAGGCAGCGCAGCGACGACCGCGCGTTCTACTTTTTGGGCCCTGCAACCTACGTGAAGCACGAGGGCGAGTTGCCCATGGCGGTCACCTGGAAGCTTGAGCACGCGCTCCCAGGCGACCTTTTTGCGTCCTTCGCGGCGGCGGTCGCATAAGCACCCTTAGGTTGAAGTCCTGGGGCCGGCGACCCACCAACTCCTTGGCGGTTGTAGGCGATGTCCGTCAGCTCGGATTGTCGGCTCCACGCAATTGCAAAGCGCCTGTTATCGGTTGCGCCTCCCCCGTAGGGCAAACGCTTTCCGGACCCGACTCCGAGAGCCCGCCGCATGCGCCTCGCCCCTTCCATCCTGGGACGGCCGCGCTCTCGCGAGACGTGGCCCTGGCGCAGCAGGAGGCAATGCCAGACGCAGGCGCCCCGGTCCGGAGTGTGGATCCAGCGAAGGTCCTGGTCGGCACCTGGGGCAGAGACCGCACCTACGGTCCCGAGGTCCGAGGTGTGCTCCCCCTCGTCTGCGACCCGGCTGGATGGCGCGCGTCCATCACGGGCTTCATCGTCCCAGGCCCCCTGGAGAAGCAGCCCCTGCGATTCTTGCCTCCAGGGGGTCAGGATGACTTTCGCGTGTCGCTGTCACCGGATGGAAAGCGCATCCTCGGGCATTGGGTTCAACCCCGCATCCTCGTGGCCGGTGTCCGCTACGCCAACGCCCGCGGCATGACCGTGCCGCGGGCGCGCCGGAGCGCTACCGGTGCTGGGCGAGGAGCCAATCCCAGAACGCGTAGTTGTCGTACTGCTGGGTCCAGCAGTCATGCACACTGCCGGGCAGCACGGTGAGGCGCAAGAGGGCGTCGCCCGTGGCCACCACCCCGGGCTGTGACGTCCACGTGGGGCTGCTGGCGCCCGGGAACAGATACGTCACCGTCTGGGCGGGAGCCGGCACCTGGACCAGCTGGAACTGCCCGTAGTTCTTCGTCACGCCCATCAGCCAGGAGGTCTCCGCCGACAGGGAGCCGCCGTCCGCGAACGAATGCACCGCCCACACCGGAACGTTCTTCAACTGGGTGATGGTGGGCCCCGGCCCACCGATGTTGGTGGCCATGGGCGCCAGCGCGGCCAGCCGGCTCCCATACGCGTACGCGTACTGCCAGCTCCCATAGCCGCCGAAGCTGATGCCCGTCAGGTAGATGCGCGTCGTGTCCACGCGGTAGTTCGCCACGAGGAAGCTGATGAACGCGTCCAGCTCCGCGGGCTGCCAGTTCGTCGGCGCACGAGGCGTGAAGACCATCACCTGGTGCTGCCCGAAGTACGCCTTGCCCTGGCTCGTGAAATGGATGTTCTTCAACGCCCCGTGACGCGTCACCACGTTCAGCAGGTCCGCCTCCGTGGGGGACGTGCCGAACTCACCATTCCCGTTCAGGTGGATGATGACCGGATAGGACGCGGTGGACGTCAGGTAGCCCGGAGGCAGGTACTCCCCATAGGCATAGCCCGCTCCCGTGCTCGCGGGCAGCCGGGCCACGACCTGGTCCTCTGTGGTGATGGTGAGTCCCGCGCGTTGCGTCCCCAACGCCTCCGCGTCCTCCTGCTCGAAACCGCCTCCGCAGGCGACGGCCCCCAACGCGACAACCAGCGCAATCCATTGCATCCGCATCGTGCCCTCCAGGTCATGGATTGAAGCACCCGCAGTCTGCGATTCCAGACAAACAACGAAAAGCATCAATTGCTCGAACAATCACATTTCACCGTGAATGCTCAGCAGCGCCGCAGGATTCCGGTCGAGTGGCAATGCGCAGGGACTCCATGGAGGTACACCGCGCCACGTCCACCCACGCTTCGGGCCAGGCGCCGTGAAGGTGCACTTCAGGGCTCTTGGCGGATCCGGCTTCATCGGCGGACATTGCATCGTGCAGCTCCTGGCTGCGGGCCATCAGGTGCGCACCACCGTGCGGGACCTGACGCGCGAGGGCGAGGTCCTCACCGTGTTGAAGGAAGGCGGCGTGGAACCGGGCTCCCGCCTTTCCTTCGCCGCTGCGGGACGCGGGCTGGGCGGAGGCTGCGACTACGTGCTGCACGTGGCCTCCCCCTTCCCCTCCGGTGCCCCCCGGCACGAGGACGAGCTGCTCATCCCCGCGCGTGAAGGAGCGCTCCGAGTGCTGCGCGCCTCGCGAGACGCGGGCGTCAAGCGCGTGGTGCTGACCTCCTCGTTCGCGGCCATCGGCTATGGCCATCCGCCCGGGAAGACGCTGTTCCCCGAGGCGGATTGGACGGACCCGCAGCGCCCCGGCGTGGGCGCCTCCCCAAAGTCCAAGACGCTGGCGGAGCGCGCGGCCTGGGACTTCCTCGCCCGGGAGCCTTCAGCGTCTGGGATTGCTGGAGGCCCGTCCCAGGTCCTGAAGGGGACAGCCCTCCGTCACCGCCTCACGTGGGCAGGGACTTCAGGAAGGACAGCAGGGCGGCGTTCACCTCCGCGGGGCGCTCCTGCTGGATCCAATGGCCCGCGCCCGGGAGGACGACCATGTCCCGGAGGCCGGGCACCAGCGCCTTCATGGGGTCCACCGGCGAGAAGGCGCGGCCCGGGTCCTTCTCCCCGACGATGAACAGCGCCGGCTGCCGGATGAGGGCGGTCGCCAGCTCGGGCAACTCCTCCCAGTCCCGGTCCATGTTGCGATAGCGATTGAGCCCGCCCCGGAAGCCGCTGTGCTCCAGCTCCTTCGCGTAGTGCGCGACATCCGCCTCCGTCAGCCACGCGGGCAGCGCGTCCGGCGCATCGAGGCCGGTGAGGAGGCCATCCCCCTTGCGGCGCGTCTTCGAGACCAGCGCCTGCGAATCGAAGCCGGGGGTGCCGGCCAGGATGGTGCGGACCGACCTCGGAATGTCCGCTTCGAGCTCCGCCTCGGCGACGCCCGGCTCCTGGAAGTAGAGGATGTAGACCCACGTGTCCTTGAACATGCTCCGGAACAGCTGCGTGGGCGGCAGGGGCGCGCGGCCCAGGTGCGGCACGCTCATGCCCACGACGGCCCGGAAGCGGTCCGGGTGCAGCGCGGCGCAGGTCCACGCCATCGCCGCGCCCCAGTCGTGGCCCACGACCACGGCGGTCTCCTCCCCCAGCGCGTCCAGCAGGCCCACGAAGTCCGCGAGCAGCTGCTTCATGCTGTACGCCTCGATGGGCTCCGGCGCGTCGCTCTGGCCATAGCCGCGAACGTCGGGCGCGACCGCGTGGTAGCCCGCGTCCGCGAGCGCCACGAGCTGGTGCCGCCACGAGTACGCGGACTCCGGCCAGCCATGGAGGAGCAGCACCAGCGGCCCCTGTCCGGCCTCCGCCAGGTGCAGGTGGATGCCATTCGTCCGAACCATGCGATGGGTGATGTCGGCCATGGGCGTGTTCTGCACGACGCGCGCCTCCGCCGCCATGCCTCGGGTGACAGCGGGTTCGGCTGATGACGGTGGGCATCGGGCCGGTGACAGCCGTCACCAGGCACGGGGCCCCGGGCCCCCGCGCGGTCCTCGTGAAATCCAGGGGTTGCACGCGCCCTGGCGGCCCGTGGGGGCTGGCATGCCCGCTGCTATGGGGTCCTGCATCGCCTCACCCGAAACCCCATCCCCTTCGAGGTCTCCCGCCATGGCCATCTCGCCCCTCCGCAGCCCCTCCGCCTCCGTGTCCCGCCTGCCGGTGCAGGACGCCGCCACCTCCCGTCCCGTGGGCCGCCAGGGCGGCGTGGACGGGTTCTCCTCCAGCCAGAGGCCGGGCTCGCCGGGGCTCGCGGCGTTCCAGGACGGCTTCGACGTCGGCGGCGGCAAGGGCGCGCAGCTGGGCAAGCTGCTCCAGGACACGCTGACGGTGCTGTCCTCCGTCGTGCAGTTGATGGCGCAGGCGGCGGGCGGCGCGCAGGGGCCCCAGGGCGCGCAGGGTGGGCCGTGCGGCGCGGGTTCACAGCCCTTCTCCGACAGCAGCTTCACGCCGCAGACGTCCTCGGGCCGTCCGCCCGTGTCGCTCGACGGCGGCGCCCCGGCCCCGACGGGCTCGCAGCCCGTGGCGCCCAACGGCAACACGGGCGTCGTGGGCCCCTCGGCCCCGCAGCAGGTGTCCCCGTCGCAGGGCGGCGGCACGAAGCTGGGCGGCAACCTGCCCCCGGGCCTGGAGAAGTTCCGCGGCGCCATCGAGTCCGCCTCCGCCAAGACGGGCATGCCGGCGGAGATGCTGGCCGCGCAGATCTGGCAGGAGTCGCGCGGCAACCTGGATGCCGTCACCACCAACGGCGGCAACGGCCTGACGGACACCGGCCTGATGCAGGTCAATCCCAACACCTTCCAGGAGCTCCAGGCGAAGCACCCGGAGCTCCAGGGCAAGAACCTCTCCGACCCGGAGACCAACATCCTGGCGGGCGCCTACTACATGAAGGACATGAAGGCGCAGTTCGGCAGCGATGAGCTGGCCCTGCGTGCCTACAACTCCGGCCCCAACGGCGTGGACCGCAACAACCCGGACGCCATCCCCGCGGGCACCGGCGACGCCACCTACGTGCAGAAGGTGAAGTCCTTCATGAACACGCTGGCCACCGGCCAGGGCTCGCTGCCCGCGTAGGCCCCCACGGAGCGCCGGAGCACCGCCCCCAGGGCTCCGGCGTTCACGCCAGCGGCACGTACGGCTCCGTGCGCAGCACCCCTGGTGGAACCTGCCCCCGCCGGAAGCCGCCGCTCGTTGAGCCCCTCCGGCAGGATGGCATCGTCGGGGACGACGACGGCGGCCTCCGAGCGCAGCGGGTCCTGCGGCGTGGTCTCCGGCACATCGTGGTACACGGCGAGCATCGTGACCTCCCGCTGCCGCAACAGGCCCACCGCTCCGGCGAGTTCGCCCGGCTGCTGGAACGCCTCCGAGATGCGCAGCGCCTCATCGAGTTGGTGGACGATGCGGTCGACGGCCCTCCGCACCGCCGCCGCGTAGAACGATTGGGTCGATGCCTTCACGCGACGAGACCGACGCGCGCTCCGCCGCGGCGGCTTGACGCGCCTTTGCGATTTTCAGGCGCTCGCCATGACGCGTTCATGTCCCAGGGATGGTGGAGGACTGGAGCAACAGGGCGGATGACTGGTGCAAGATGCCCCGCCATGCCCCCTACCCACATCCCATTGTTCGTGTTGGCCGGGCTGTCGTCCGGGTGCCTGCTGCTCGGCGCGTGCTCCGGCACCGCCAGCGACAACCACCCCGCGCAATCCCTCACCGTCCGGGAGCTGAACATCGTCGACGAGCACGGGCAGGCGCGCGTGCGCATCGGCGCGCCGATCCCCGACCCCCAGGGCCTGAAGCGCGCCACCACCGCCTACGGCATCCAGTTCCTCAGTCCCTCCGGGCAGGAGATTGGAGGGCTCGGGATGCTCGACGACATTGGCTTCCGCGGGCTCTGCTTCGACAGCGAGGAGGGTTACGAGGCCATGTGCATGGCGCTCGATCAGGGAAAGCCCACCATCACCTTCCGGCATGACTGGAAGGAGCGCATCACCCTGGGCGTGGTGGATGGCGTGGCGGGCATCGTGCTCCACGACGCCCAGGGAACGCCCCGCCTCAAGCTGGAGGTGGACCCCGATGGGAAGACGCGTGTCGTCGGCATGACGCCCACCCCGTAGGCGGTGTCAGCGCGTGGCCGGAGGCACGACGCCCTGGCTGTAGCTGTCGCAGATCGACAGGTACTCGTCGCTGTCCATGGCGAGCGCGGAGACCCGCATCTTCTTCACGCGGGGCTTCTCGAGCGTGGTCTTGATCTGCACCATCTTGAGGATGGGCAGGCCCATGTACGACTGGGAGTAGTAGACGTTCTCCTCCATATCCCCCCAGCCGATGAGCACGCCATCCGGGAACCGGATGCCGTCCCGGCCGATGAGCAGCACGGGCGTGTCCAGCTTCCCCAGCCCCCGGATGCAGTTGAAGAGCATCCAGGCCGAGGCCAGGGTGATGAGCGCGACGGCGATCCAGATGTTGCTCACCGGGAGCGACCGCACGGTGAGCACGCCGAAGAGGCCCGTGGCCAGGATCCAGATGACCACGCCCGCGATGAGCTTGCCCCGCGAGTAGTAGATGGCGCGCGGCTTCTCCGCCTGCTTCTTGGACTGGGGGGAGCGGTAGATTTCCATGTCGGGATGTCCGTGGGGTCAGCCGGCCAGCCGGTCTGACAGATAGGCCAGCAGGACTGGCGCGTTGATGACCTTCGCTTCGTCGAACTTCCGGGCCCGCCCCTGCGCGACGATGACCAGCTCGCGGGACGCGTAGCCCTGGTCCACCTCGTCCTGGAGGCGGATGCTCTCGATGTCGTCCCAGCGCCAGAGCCTGCCCCGGTGGATCAGCCCCGCATCGCCCAGCACCAGGGGCCCGAAGCGCACCGGCTTCCCCGAGGCGACCTGGTGGTTCACCCGCTCTAGCAGGCGCGACACGACCTGCTCCAGCACGGCCGCGTGCAGCGCGTCCGCGTCGCTCCACAGGTCCAGCCGCAGGCGCAGCGTCCCTCCCGTGTGGCGGAGGATGACGCGGTCATGCGCGTGCTGTTCGATGATCTCCCGCACGTCCCGCCAGCGGATCCGCAGTGAGTCCGCGCGCAGGCCGTCGGAGTCCACCGTCACCGTGTGCGGCGCCAGCAGCCACGCGAAGAGGTCTCGGGCCCTCCAGCCCAGGACCCAGATGCAGCAGGGGATGCCCAGGAGGAGCAGGGAGAAGCCGAACCCGCTCCGGAGCACGTCCTGGATCATCTGGTGCGGCAGCAGGGGCACGCCCAGCGGATCCAGCAGCGCCGCCGCCTCCACGTAGAGCAAGCCCAGGCCCGCCAGGAGCCAATACACCGAGTGCGTTGGAAGGATCTTGTGGTGCTCGTGCTTCAGTGAAGCCTCCAGACGGGCCTGGACGGCTTGTCTATAGGTAATCACTCCTGTCTCCGCGACGTATTTCGCTCCTCGGGCGGGCGTTCTCGCGGGCTGGGAAAAAACATGCTCATGGACTGAGACAGCACTGTCTGACTTTGCCTGGAATCACTCCTATCCCAAAGCAACACAGTCCGGGTGTTTCGCGACGGGCACAGTCGTCCGGACACAATCGCAGACACCTGTCTCCGCCGCGCACCGGCCCGGCAACGCCGGTGCGGGGACGGAAAGCCCCGTGCTTCAGCGGCGCGCGTAGGAGCCGGTGCGCAGCTCGTCGATGAGGCTGGGGCCCTTGGGCGCCCAGCCCAGCAGCGTCTCCGCCTTCTGGGACGTGAAGCGCTGATCCAACGCCAGCGCGTCCGCGAACGGACCGAACTGCTTGCGGGCCTCCTCCAGGGGCCACGCCACCGTCTTGCCGGCCACACCCGCGCCCTCGCTCGCGGCCTGGGCGGCGTCCTTCACCTTCACGCCCGGGCCCTGCGTGGCGAGGAGGACGGTCCCCGCGGGCGCCTTCTCCAGGGCGCGCACGTAGAGGTCCGCCAGGTCGTCCACGAACACCACCGCCCAGTGGTTCTCCCCCGTGCCCACGTAGCGCACGGCGCCCCCATCCTTCACGGACCCGGTGAGCATGGCGGGGATGCCGGTGCCCTGCCCGTAGACGACGCCCGGGCGGATGACGATGGCGCGCACGCCCGGCGTGTTCAGCACGCGCTGCTCCACCCCGGGGCGCCAGGCGACGATGGGCGTCGAATTGAGCGGCGCGTCCTCGTTGGCGACGCCCTGCGTGTCACCATGCACCCAGACGCCGCTCGTGTAGAGGAATGTCTTGTGGGTGCCCTGGAGCGCGTCCGCCACCGCCGCCACCGCCGGCGCGTCCACGTTCTTGTCGTTGGACGTCGCGGTCCAGAGGACCGCGTCCACGTCCTTCACCATGGCCGCCAGCCCCGCCGGGTCCTTCAGGTCGCCCCGGGCCACCTGGACGCCCCTGGTGGCCAGCTTGCTCCGCGCCTCTTCCGACCGCGCCAGCCCCACCACCTGATGGCCCGCGCGCTTGAGCGCGTCCACCACCGCCGTACCGATGTAGCCCGTCGCGCCCGTCACAAGGATTCTCATGGTCCACCCCTTCTTCCGGTTCAGGTTGCGCCCCCCTGATGCGCGGCGCCCTTCCGGGTTTCACACTCCCTGGAGCGCGGTGTCCGGGGCCGGCTCCGGAGGCCCTTCCCGGACGGGGGCCTCCGAGGACCGCCACGCCCAGGCGAAGGCGGCCAGGTTGAAGGCCATCATCGTCAGGGAGAACAGCCACAGCCGCAGGCAGACGGCGATTCCCGCGTGCAGCAGCAGCGTGGCCACCAGCCAGTGCCGCCGCAGCCGGGGGACCCAGACCATCCCCGCGTAGCCCACCTCGATGAGCAGCGTGCCCCAGCAGGCGAGCTTCGCCAGCAGCGGGTACGACGCGAGCCAGGCGAAGTCGAAGGCCTGGAACTGCGGCTGCATCAGCGCGCGCCAGAGGGCCTCGCCGTTCCACCACTGGAGCCCCTGGGCCTTGGCGAGTCCCGTGTCCAGGTAGATGAAGCACAGGTGCAGTTGCAGCGTGCGCAGCGCCACGCGGGCGGTGGACGACGGGCCGGTGAAGACCCGGCCGGCCCGCGCATCCAGCGACCAGCGCCCCGCGGACGGCGCGAACACCAGGTAGAAGCAGAGGACGTGGAGGATGGTATCCACGCCATACAGCGACAGGTACGCGTTCGCGGACGTCAGGCCGTGCGTGAACCAGGCGAGCAGCGCGAACACGCGCGTGCGGTAGCCCACGAGCAGGCCCACCAGGCCCACCGTGTAGAGGGAGAACACGGCGTACAGCGTGACCCGCGTGTCGATTCCCAGCGGCGCCAGCATCCGCCCCAGCCACCCCAGGCTGGGCGCCCAGTCGCCCGCGCCGATATCGGTGATGACCCACTGGACGAGGCCGAAGTTGCCATACAGCTCCAGCAGGTGCGGCCACAGGATGGAGAGCTGGACGAGGGAGATGAGCGCGACGGCGATGCGCAGGAAGGCCAGCCCTTCCGGCGCGGCGGGCTCCAGCCAGAAGCGCCTCAGGTGGGGCAGGACCCTGTTCATGGCGAGGCCTCGGCTGCGGTGCCTTCGCGGCGGCCAAAGGTCCCGGTGTAGTGGATGGCCCACTCCGGCCGCTTCCCCGCGGCCCACGCCTCCATGGAGGGAAGCTGGTAGGACTGGGTGACGATGGTGACCCGCGAGGCATCCGGGTGGATGCCCAGCATCACCGCCGCCCACGACTGCGCCAGCACGTCCTGCGTCTTCCGGTTGGCGCGCAGGCCGGAGGCGACGATGCACTGGTAGCGCAGCCCCACCTCCAGGTTGTCCGAAGCCAGGGGTTCGAACACGGTGCGTCCGTCACCCAGCGCCAGGAAGAAGCCGGTGCGCGTGTCACTGGCCACCGCGGGCGCGAAGAAGCGGTAGTCGCTGATGACGCCGGACAGGCTCTGGTAGGTGCGGACGGCGCGGTCGAACGCGTCCTCCGAGTTCGCTCGGGCCAGGCCGGTCCACAGGAAGGCGCCCACCGCGGCCAGATGCAGCACCGCGATGCACGCCCAGAGGGCCGCCTGGCGTTCATCACCCTCGGGCCGCGATGGGACGGGGTTCATGGCTACTTGAGGAACTGGTAGGAGCCGGGGGTGATGTCCGCGAGGACGGCATCGATGGCGAAGGCCACGCGCTCCGACTTCGCGCCCGAGGCCTGACCCGCCGCGGTGTTCGGATCCATCACCAGGCCCATGATGTTCGCCTCCTCATCGAGGACGACGCTCTGGGCGCTGGCCATGCGCCGCACGTAGGCGATGGGCAGCGTGCCGTAGAGTCGAGACCCGTTGATGCCGCCCCGGGACGAGAAGGTGGGCAGCCGGATGTAGAACGTGTCCGGGGACACCTGGCGGATCTGCGCGACGATGGCGTCCACGTCCGCCTGCGTGAAGTCGTGGGTCAGCGTGCGCGTGGACACGGACGCGAAGCTGATGGCGCTGGTGAGCGCCACGCCCACCGTGGCGACGGCGGCCACCTTGAAGCCGGCGTGACGGAACGCGCGGCGCACGATGTTTCGAGACAGGAATTGTTTCATGGGGGGCCTTCGGGGTGAATGCAGCGGCAGGAATGCGGCTGCCCCTCAGGTACGCCCCGGTGAATCTTTATTCTCGGGCCCGGGGTGCGCGGTGACCGCCCTCCCCCTTCAAGCGGAGGGGGAGGCATCCGGGGCGCGGATGGCCTACGGTGCGGCGCCATGAGCTTCGCCGACAAGATGCGCGTCTGGATGCCCCTGCATGAGAACGGTGTCAGCCGCGCCGCGCACTTCATGGGGGCCTACCTCTTCACGTTCGCCCTGCTGGTACCGCTGAGCTGGGTGCACGTGCCCGGCACGCCCGTCACCGCCGCGCACCTGCTGGTGGCCGCGGTGGCCGTGTACGCCATGACGCTGGAGTGGACCGCCGGCCTGCTCATGGCCCTGCCGCTGGTGCCCACGCTGCTCGCCGCGGAGGCCGTGGCCCGGCTGCCCACGGGGACGGCCGCGGGCATCGCGGTGGGCGTCATGGTGTTCCGCTTCGCGATGGTGGTGGGCGCGCACGTCGCCTTCGAGAAGAAGACCCACGGCCTGTCCCTGGGCGGCCCGATGCTCTTCTTCATCGAGCCCGTGTACCTGCTCACGCTGGTGCTCTTCTCGCTGGGCCTCAAGCAGGACCTGCGCTCGCGCGTGGCGTCCGGCGGCGTCGAGCCGGCCTCCGGCGCCTGAGCGCATGGAAGGCCCCGGCCACATCGTCCGAAGTCCCGCCGCGCGGTGGGGGCTGCTCACCCTGCTGTCGCTCCTCGTGCTCTCCGCCGTCCCCCTGTCCGCGGTGACGTCGCTGGGGACGCTGAAGGAGGGCTACACGGACCATGTGCGCCACCCCTACGTGGTCTGGGTGGGGCTGCATCACGGGCTCCAGGCGCTCTACACCGCGCCCCTGGGCGAGCTTCGCGAGGGCATCCCGTACCGTCAGGCCACCAACCACTGGCTGGACGTGCCCTACGTGTATCCGCCCGGCGCGCTGGTGCTCTTCCTGCCCCTGGCGCTCGTGGGCGAGTGGGTGCCCCTATCGCCCCAGGCCTTCGGGCAGGTGTGTCTGTTGTACCTGCTCGCCTTCGCGCACGTGGCGCTCTACGCGGTGCTGCGGCTTCTGGACGGACAACCGGCGGGAGGCCGCTGGGCGGTGGGCGTTCTCTGCTGGCTGGTGTTGATGCGGCTGGCGCTCAATGGCCAGTACGACGGCGCGTGGCTCGTCTGCGGGGTGCTGGCGCTGGCGGCGCTCGCGCAGGACCGGCCGGTGGTCGCGCTGCGGTGGCTGGCGGTCGCGGCGCTGTTGCACTACCGGGCGCTCGTCCTCATCGCGGTGGGCGTGGTGGCGCTGTGGCGCGCGGTGCACGGGCGTCCGGTGCGTCAGTGGCCGTGGGGCACGCTGCTCGGGGTCGCGGCGGCGGGGGCCCTCTGCGTGCGCACGTTCCTGTGGATGGCGCCGCTGGCCGCGCAGACGGACGCGGCGACGCCTTCCATCCTGGGAGAGCCCGGCACGGTGGCCCTGGTGATGGGCTTGAGCGCGGCGATGCTGGCGCTGTCCTGGCGCGGCTCGGATGGGCTCGTGGTCGCGTCGGTGGGGCTGGGCGTCGTGCTCGCGGTCATCGACACGCGCCACTGGTGGCATGCCTCCGCGCTGCTGCTGGTGCCCCTGACGGTGGGCGTGCTGCGCGCGCCGCGCTGGCCCACGGTGGTGCGCCTGGGGCTCGTCGTCTGGGCGGGGGCGCTGGAGATGGCCGTGTGGTACGGCAGTCCCCTCTGGTTGTTCCGCGACCTCAACCGTTTCCTGCGGATGGTGTGACCGCTCAGCGGGGCAGGACGCGGAGGCGGGCCTCGTCCCAGACGAGCCCGTAGCGTCGCAGGAGGTCCTCGATGCCCGCGCCCGCCCGGGAGGGGCGCGGACGGGGTGAACGCCACGGCGCGCACGGGCTCGCCCATGTCGAGCCGCGGCAGGGGCTGACGCCGCGCCACGTCCCACGTGCGCACCGTCTTGTCCGTGCCGCCCGACGCGAGCCTGCGCCCCGTGCTGTCAAAGGCCAGGGTCCAGACCTTGCCGGTGTGCCCCTGGAGCAGCCCCACGGGCCTGCCGTCGGACACCGACCAGAGCTGGATGTCCGGGTCGCCCGCCACCGCGACGAGCGCCCCATCCGGGCTGAACGCCACCGCGCGCACGGAGCCCGTCGCTCCGGGCAGCTCCAGCAGCACCCGCCCCCGAGCGCGCATCCAGCACGAGCGCCTTCCCCTTCAGCGTGCCCACCGCGATGCGCTCGCGGTCGGGGCTCACCGCCAGGGACACCGCGGCCTCCGCTCCCCCCGGCGCTGAGCCCCCGTCCGTGATGCGCCAGCGCCGCCAGCCGTCCTCTCCCCCCGCCAGCAGCTCGCGCTCCTGTGAGAACGCGAGCGCCTCCACCCAGGCCCCCTGCGCGCTCAGGCCCCGCTCCGCGGGGACCTCCGGGCGGCGCCACACGTTCAGGACGCCGTCCATTCCCCCCGAAGCGAACGTGCGCCCGTCCGGCGACAAGGCCACGCTCATCACGAAGGCGTGATGCGCATCCAACCGCTCCAGCAGCGCGCCCCCGCGTCCGTCGATGAGCTGCACGCGCCCATCCCATCCGCCCTGGACCAGGAGCTGGAACCCGCCGTCGATGGCGGCCACGGAGACGCTGCCGTCATTGCGGAACACGTCCGTGAGTTGTCCGGACCGGGCGTCCCAGAAGCGCACGGCCCGGTCGCCCGCCGCCGTCATGATGCGCTGTCCATCCGAGGAGAACGCGCCCGCCTCCACCTTCTCCCCGGGGCCCACGAGTCGATGGACCTCCCTGCGCGACGCCAGGTCCCAGACCCGCGCGCCGCGGTCCGCGCTCGTGGACAGGAGCCGCCCGCCGTCCGGGGAGAAGGTCACCGCGATGACGTTGTCATCATGCTCGAAGCGGAGCAGCTCGGCGCCGGAGCGCACGTCCCAGACCCGGACCGCCTTGTCCAGGCCTCCGGAGGCCAGCCGCCCGCCGTCGGGAGAGAAGGCCAGCCCGAGCACGACGTCGGCGTGGCCCGGAAGCACCGCGTACGGCTGGCCCTGGCGCCAATCCCAGATGCGGAGCTCTCCAGGCCTCCCCGCGGAAGCCAGCCAGCGGCCGTCCGGGGAGAAGGCGACGGCGTGGACCTCGGCCGTGTGGCCCTTCAGCTCCGCCATCAGCTCGCCGCGCTCCACGTCCCAGAGCCGGACGACGGAGTCGTAGTGCCCGGACGCCAGCACCCGGCCGTCCGGCGTGAACGCCAGGGCCAGCACCGACCCGGGATGTGCTGCGACCAGCGAAGCGTGGAGGCGTGCGCCACCGCCTGGCCCTGGCCCCACTGCGCCGCGAGCGAGTCCCGCGACGCCCTGGCGAGCGCGAACGACGCCGCCGCCACGCCCCACTGCCGGGCCCCGGTAGCGGCTCCGCCCCGGGCCTCATGGATGCGGGCGCGCAGCTCCCGCCCGGTGGCGGCGTCCGGCGCGCCGTCACTGGCGGACCGGTGCGCTGAACAGGAAGCAAGCAACAGCGCGAGACACCACCACCGCATGAGGCTCCCTCCGGAGACAGGGCACGGCTTGCCTGGGCGCGGACCGTCCGCACCTTTGGGCCAGGACCGTAGCCCGAATGGGAGGACGTCATGCCGGACAAGGCGACCGTTGAACGAGCGAAGAAGGACCTGCGCGAAGGCAAGAGCCCCAGCACCGCCGCGGGTGAGTTCGTACACGAGGAACTGGAGCACATCCGCGGAGGCGAGCACGGCGCGCGCTCTTCGAAGCAGGCCATCGCCATTGGCCTCTCAGAGGCGCGCCGCGCGGGCGTGCCGTTGAAACCACCCAGGAAGGAGCAGGCCTCCGCGCGCACACGGCGCTCCGCGAAGAAGGACCTGGAGGTGGGCCAGCAGGAGCGCAAGCCTCGGGCTCCCTCGAAGAAGCGGAGCAAGGCCATCGAGGGGGTGCTCCAGCGCGAAAGCCGTCAGGCGGCGTCCAAGCAGGCGCTGTCCGCTCAGGCGAAGAGCGCCTCACGCCGGAGGAAGACCACCGCCCGCAAGACGGCCGCGCGCAGAGCGGCGGCGACCCGCAAGTCCTCCAGCCGGCCCCGGAAGTAGCCGCCATGCCCGCCACGATGAAGAAGCCGCGCGGCCCCACGGCCTCTCGCAAGCGCACGGCCACCGCCTCCCGTGGAAAGGCGAAGCGGCGCACCTTGTCCCGCGAGGTGACGGAGCACAGTGACGCGATGACCTTGGAGGACCAGGTCTTCAAGCGCACTCCGAAGGAGATTGCCCGCTCGGTGAAGCGCTCCGCGGAGCGCAGCCACCGGCGCAAGACGTCGCCGTTCCAATCGGCCATGTCGATGCTCTCGTTCTACGGCAACCGCGCGGGCCGGAACCTCCCGGCGTCCCGCAAGCGGGCGCTCCAGGAGGCCAAGGAGGAGCTGCGCAAGCTGTATCACCGCCCCACCCAGGCGCCCTGAACTCGGGGCTACAAGCCCGTCGGATAGGTCTCCGGAGCCTCGCCCCGCTCCCATCCGGCGGTGCGCTCCAGCGGTTCGAGCGCACGCGTCTCATCGATGTGCAGCAGGGCGTCGAACTGCTCCGGCAGCCGGGTGTGGAAGTAGTGGCTCATGCGCTCCGTGTCGGGCCGGTAGATGACGCCGATGGCCCGCTGCAGGCGCCGCTCGCGGAGCGCTCCGGCGGCCTCGCCCAGCTCGCGGAGCTCCAGCAGGAAGCCCGGCAGGCCGACCTGATGGAAGAGGGACTCACAGCTGCCCGCCAGGCCATGACGGATCCGCTTGCGCTCGGCGGAACCTCCCCAGCTGGAGGCCGCGGTGACGGTGCCCCGGTACGTGCTGAAGCCGATGAGCCGCGTCGCGTCCCGGTGCCGCTGGCGCGTCAGCTGTCCCAGGTTCACTTCCCCCGAGGCGCCCATCTCCGTCGCGCGCGCATCCCCGACATGCGAGTTGTGGGCCCAGACCACGACCCGAGCGACCCCCATGCGCCGCGTCAGGAAGCCCATCAGCAGGTCCAGCGTGTCCGCCATGTGCGTGTCGCGCAGGTTCCACGACGAGACGCGCCCGTGGAACATGGACCGGTAATATTCCTCCGCGTTCTGGACGACCCGCGCGTTCTGCTCGGCCTCGAACTGCGCGTCCTCCGCGATGAACCCATCGCGGTGCAGCAGGGTCTCGCGTTCTCGCTGGAGGTCGCGGAGCTGGGCGATGACCTCCCGCTCGCAATCCGGCGACAGTCCCAGCGACGTCGCGTGGCCGTAGTCCTGTGGGTCCTCCCCGAAGTGCTCGAAGCACGCGTAGCGGTGCCGGGCTCGCTTCGCGGCCTCCGGATCCGCGCGGTCCAGGTACTTCAGCACCGCGCCCATGGAGGCATGAAGGCTGTAGAGGTCCAGCCCGTAGAACCCGACCTTCTCCCGCGCGGAGTGGCGGTCGTTGTGCGTCCGCAGCCAGCCCGTGAAGTCGAGCACGTCCGCGTTGCGCCACATCCACGCGGGGAAGCGTTGGAAGTCGGAGAGTGAGTCCACGGCATCCGCGTCGGTGCCCATCGCGCGCACATAGCGGTTGATGCGGTACGCGTCCGGCCAGTCCGCCTCGACGGCGACGGCGTTGAAGCCCTTCTCCTCGATGAGCCGGCGCGTCAGCAGCGCGCGCAATCGGTAGAACTCGTGCGTGCCGTGGGTCGCTTCGCCAATGAGCACGCAGCGCGCGTCACCGACCAGGTCCATCAGGGGGTCGAAGTCCTCCCGTGTCCCCTGGAGTGGCAGTGCGGACTCCTTGATGGCTCGCACCAGCAGTCCATCGTCTCGGCTCGCCATGGTGTCTCCTCCCCCGTGTCTTCAACACTTGGGTCGCGCAGGCACCGAAGGAAGACAGCGGACGGCCATGCGGGGCCCCAGCACCTTGACCACCCCAGGTGCGGGGCTGGATGTTCCAACCCATGCCCCAGCGCGCCCCCTCGCTTTCCCAGACGCGGCTTGCTGACGTGACCGCCTCCCTGCGCGGCCATGTCGAGCGCGGTGAGCTGCCCGGCGTCGTCGCACTGATTGCCCGAGGCGCCACCGTGCACGTCGACGCGCTGGGCATGCAGGGCCTTACGGCTTCCGATGCGCCCATGCGGCGCGACAGCCTCTTCCGGCTTGCGTCCATGGCCAAGCCCATCACGGCGGTGGCCACGTTGAGGCTCGTGGAGGACGGGAGGCTTCCGCTCGACGGTGCCGTGGATCCATGGCTGCCGGAGCTGGCGAACCGCCGCGTCCTGCGCACGCCCGATGGGCCGCTCGACGACACCGTCCCCGCGAGGCGGGCCATCACGGTGCGCGACCTGCTCACGCTGCGTTGGGGATTGGGTGCGGTGATGGCGAAGCCCGGCACGCATCCCCTCCAGCGCGCCATGGCCGAGGCCCATGTGTCGCCCGGCTTCCACGTGCTCACGGCTCCGCCCGACGAATTCATGCGGCGGCTGGGCACGCTGCCGCTCCGCTACCAGCCCGGGGAGCGGTGGGCCTACCACACCGGCTACGAGGTCCTCGGCGTGCTGGTGGCGAGGGCCTCGGGCATGCGCTTCGACGACTTCCTGCGCGAGCGGCTCTTCGCTCCATTGGGCATGAAGGACACGGCGTTCACCGTGCCCGCGGAGAAGCTCGACCGGCTCACGACGGCCTGCTCGCGCGACCCTGCCACGGGAAGGCTGGAGGCGTGGGACACGCCGGCGGACAGCTTCTGGTCGCGGCCTCCCGCGTTTCCTTCAGGAGGTGGCCAGGGCGGGCTGGTGTCCACGGCCGATGACCTCCTCGCCTTCTGCCGGATGCTGCTCAGCGGAGGAAGGCATGGGAACACCCACCTGCTGTCCTCCGCGAGCGTCCGGGAGATGCTGACGGATCAGATTTCGGAGGAGCAGAAACTCCGCTCGCCCTTCTTCCCCGGCTTCTGGGATGCGTCCGGGTGGGGCTTCGGAGGGGCCGTGTGCACGAAGCCGGATGGCATCTCCCCCACCGCGGGGCGCTACGGCTGGGCCGGCGGCTACGGCCCGACGTTCTTCATTGATCCGCGCCAGGACCTGACGGCCCTCCTGTTGATCCAGCGAAACGCACAGGGCCCCGAAGACGGGGCCCTGGCCTTGGAGTTCTCCAAAGGCGCGTACCAAACGCTGGAGAACTGAGGCCCATCCTCAGAGCGCCGGGGCGGGCGTGGCCGCTTCGGCCTGGGCGCTCGCGGAGGAAGCCGGGGCGGCGCCACGCGCGGCGGCGTCCAGGTTCGCGAGGCCCCGCTCGAACTCCTTGCCGAGCATCGTGTCCATGTTCACGACGAGCGACATCGCCTTGCCCATCAGGGTGTTCTCGCCCTCCATCGCCCAGCTCACGCGGGTGCCGCCATTCTCCGGAGTGAGCGTGAAGGTGGCCTGGTTCGTGGCTTCGAAGGGCTTGAAGAACTCCAGCTTGAGGACGACGCGAGCGCCGGGCTGGCTCTCCGTGATGGTCATGCGGCCGTCCCCGGACTCACCGCCGGCGCAGGTGAAGCTGGCGCCCGGACCTTCGTTGGGTCCGTCGAAGGACTCGGTCATGCCGGGCACGGGCTCGGAGCGGAACGGGTTCCACGTATTGAACCGGTGCAGGTCGTTGATCAGCGCGTAGACGGTGGCCGGGGGCGCACCGACGTGCGCGTTGCGCTCGATGCGGAAGCGGTCCGGGCGGGTGGCGACGAAGGCGCCCAGGGCGACGACGAGGACGAGGGCGGCGACTGCGAGCTTGGTGGCCATGGAAGGCTCCTGTTCGGCGGAAGAAGTGCTCCCGGCTGAGCGGGAGGGTTCATCTCCACGTCGAACGAGGGGCCGCCGGATCGACACGGCATTTTCCGCCCCATTTTACGCGCCCGGGAGTGCCCCCGGAATACAGCTCACTTCACGGCAGGGCGGAGGGCCTGGAGCCGCGCCTTGTCCAGCTTCGCGGCGATGCCCACGCTGCGCCCCGCGAGGTTCGCGACGCTGTACTGCACGGAGCTGCCCAGCACCTGCGCGCTCTCCGACAGCGTGAGTCCGTAGTCCTGCTCCAGCCACTGCGTCATGCCCTGCGTCGCGGAGCGCAGGGCGTCATCCAGCGAACCGCCCTGACCCAGCGTCATCAGGTGCGTGGGCGACTCCACACGAGGCGTGGCCGGAGGCGGCTTTCCGTGCAGGACGTCCACGGTGAACTCGACGTCCATGGAGGTCTCCAGCGCGTACTGGGACGTCTCGCCGTCGCCCTGCGCGGCGTGCGCATCGCCCAGGTACAGGAGCGCGCCAGGCTGCGCCACGGGCAGGTAGACGGTGTTGCCCTCCACGACCTCGTTGAAGTCCATGTTGCCGCCGTAGCGGCCGGTGTCGCCGGTGGACAGGGGCGCGGCGCCGAAGCCGGGCGCCACGGCGAGACCGCCCAGCATGGGCCGCAGCGGTACGGTGAAGGCCTTCAGGCGTTCCGTCGGGTTCTCCGGCGTCGCGACGCCGCGCTCGGGGTCGAGCTTCCAGCGCACGGGCTTGCCCAGCTCCGTCGCCTTCGCGGCGAGGCCTGTCGTGAGGGCGCGGCCCACGATGCTGTCCAGGCTGTCCGCGAACGAGCGGTTCAGCTTCAGGCGGCGGATGCGGATGGCCAGCGTGTCGCCGGGGTTCGCGGTGGCGATGAAGAAGGGCCCGGTCTGAGGGTTGCCGAAGAGGGCGCGGGTGACGCCCTTCGAGTCCATGCCGCCGGAATCGAGCGTCGAGGTCCGCACGGTGTCGCCCGGCCACACGGTCAGCACCGGCGCGCGGTGCGCGGTGAACTCGTTGGACCAGGACGCGGGCGTGAAGTCATGCACGCGCGGAGGGCCCTCGGGGCGAGCGGGGAGCAACCGGGCCGAGAAGGAGTGGGACACCCGCGCCTTCGGGTTGTTGCTGTCGGGATAGTCCGCGGTGCCGCGCAGCATGTCACCGCTCACCTTGCCGTCGAAGACATAGGTCTGCTGGCGCGAGTCCGTGACAACGAAGTGGACGGCGTTGCCCGAGCGCTCCCCCTTCAGCGCGTCTCCATCCAGCACGCCCGTGAGGTGCTTCCCGTCACGCTCCAGCGTGAGGAACTGGTAGGCGGGATTGCCCCACAGGTCGGTCGTCACGAGCCAGGACTCAGAGGCCGCGAGCGCGCCAGCAGGCAGACAGCAGAGGAGGACGGCAAGGGAACGGATCATGGGCAATCGCAGTGTAGAGGAACGGCCCCAGCCCTGCGTCGCATCAACCAGTGTCCGCAAGCCCGCGACCACGCATAGGCCTCCCCAGCCCCCAGCCATGAGCGCCATCCAGGGGCTGAGAACATGAGAACCCGCAGGGGGCGCCCTCTCCGACGGCACCCGGCCAAAACTTGTCCGACTGTCGGACAGGTTTGAAAGGCACGGCGGGAGCAGCCCGCCTCGACCGGGCGGCCGAAACCTGTCCGACGGTCCGACAAGTTCGGAACGGTGCGACCGGGAACGGCCCGCCTCGACCGGGCGGCCGAAACCTGTCCGACTGTTCGACAGGTTCGGAACGGTGCGACCGGGAACGGCCCGCCTCGACCGGGAGGCCGAAACCTGTCCGACTGTCCGACAGGTTCGGAACGGTGCGACCGGGAACGGCCCGCCTCGGCCGGGAGGCCGAAACCTGTCCGACTGTCTGACAGGCTCGGAACGGTACGGCAGGGAGCAGCCCGTTTCGGGCAGGCGGCGAAAACATGTCCGACTGTCCGACAGGCTCAGAACGATACGGCTGGGAGCGGCTCGTTTCGGCCAGGAGGCCGAAACCTGTCCGACTGTCCGACAAGTTCGGAACGGTACGGCTGGGAACGGCTCATTTCGGCCTGGAGGCCGAAACCTGTCCGACTGTCCGACAAGTTCGGAACGGTACGGCCGGGAACGGCCGACTTCGGCCTGGAGGCCGAAACCTGTCCGACTGTCCGACAAGTTCGGAACCTGAAGCATCCCCTCATCTGAATCAGATGAGTCCGAAGGCCTCTCGGAAGACGGAGTGCTCGCGGACGAGTTGTCCGAATCGCTCCACCAACGGGCGGAGTCGTTCATCGCTCATGCGCGGCATGGCCATGAAATAGTAGGTGCCTTGGGTGAAGAGCGAGTGCGTACGCCGCTTCACCGTATTCACCTTCAAATGCTTGTCGTACCCCAGCGCCTCCCCCGCGGCTCCCAGCAGCGTCAGAAGGACCTGAGCCAGGGCGCTGATGAGCAGCAACCTGTCTCGACGCTCCGGCGTCTTCACGCGCACCTGCTTCAGCCCCATGCCGAACTTGAGGTCCTTCACATCCCGGAACGTCTCCTCGATGGTGAATCTCCGGGCGTAGACGTCCAGCACCTGCTGTGCCGTGGCGTCCGTGCGGCTGGTGGCCAGGCACCAGGAGTCTTTCATGCCCTTGCGTTTCACACACACCACGGCCCCCGCCTGTGCCATGGAGGTGGTGACGCGTGCGCCTCGGAGCACCTTCGCGCGTCCGCCTTCCGGGACCCACTCGGCCGCGCGCTTCGTCACCTCATCCTCGGACGTGACGAGCACATCCGCACGGAAACGCACCACGTACTCGAAGCCCAGTTGCCGCAAGAGCGCATAGAACTTCGCATCCGCGAAGCCCCGGTCCGCGACCACCGTCACCTTCACCTGCGAGGCAATCACCTCGCGCAGGCGCTGAAGCGTCTGGTCCTCCACCAGCTGCCGGTTGCCCACGGAGGCGGACTTCACCAGCGTCGTCCACAAGAGCGGCGTGGCCCGCCCATGCTGGGTGATGAGGCTGGCCACGAGCGTCTCCTGGTCGTCCTGCTCGAAGTCCGTCCAGTCCAGCGAGATGACCGCCTCGGTCCGCTCCGCCAGCACGAAGGGCACCCAGGACGCGAAAAGCTTCCAGACGTCGAAGCCCCCATTCGATAGCAGTCGGTCCACCTGCTTCACCGCGTGCTTGGACGTGACGTCCTCTCCACGCGCCCACGCCATCGCCTTGCCGATGGCCGCCACCGACAGGCTCGCCGCCTGCACCGCCCCCAGCGTCGCGTGCGACAGGGACAGGAGTCGTTTGACGTGCAGGTCGTCCTCGAAAACCTCCGTCAGAAACGCCCGCACCTGCTCTTCGTCGATCGCCACCTTGCGACTCATGGTGGCTGCCTCTTTGCCCGACTGCCAGCTCCATCGCACTCAGCTAGCGAGCGACCGTATGCTGATCAACTCGCTAAATGAGGGGATCCTTCAGGTTCGGAACGGTACGGCTGGGAGCGGCTCATTTCGGCCGGGAGGCCGAAACCTGTCCGACTGTCCGACAAGTTCGGAACGGTACGGCTGGGAGCGGCTCATTTCGGCCGGGAGGCCGAAACCTGTCTGACTGTCCGACAGGTTCGGAACGATGAGGCCGGGAACGGCCCGCCTCGGCCCGGACGCCGAAACTTGTCTGACTGTCCGACATGTTTGAAAGGCACGGCGGGAGCGGCCCGGTTCGGGCCGGCGGCGAACCCCTGTCCGACTGTCGAACAAGTTCGGGACCCTGCGGCCGGAACGCTCCCGTATCGGCCAGGCGGCGAAAACCTGACCGACTGTCGGACAAGTTCGGAACGCTGTGGCCGGAGGCGTCCGCGTCCGGGAGGCGGAGACCTGTCCGACTGTCGGACACGGTTGGAACGGCGAGGCCGAGAGCATCCGCTTCGTCGCGGTAGCGGAAACCGGTCCAACCGTCGGACAAGTTCGGAACGGGTGCGGCTGGGATGCTCCCGTTTCTATTCCAGCCGCAGAAACCTGTCGGACAGGTTCGGAACCGCGCGGTCGGGATGCGCCCCGTTTCATCCGAGCCTCGGAAACCTGTCCGACTGTCGGACAAGCCCGGGCCAGCGCGACTGGGAGTTGCCGCTTCGCCCAGCCAGGTACCGGAGACCTGTCGGACCGTCCGACAGGTTTGGAGAATCGCGGCGGGGAGCACCCGCTCCGCCCAGGAGGCGGAGACCTGTCCGACTGTCGGACAGGTTTGGCTTACGCCGCCCCGGCAGCAGGGTCATGCCTTGACGCCACGCAGCCCCCGTCAGCGCAGCCGCTGACCGAAGGCCCGCAGGCGGTCGCGGGCCTTCAACAGCTTCTCCCGGGGAATCGAGAACACCGCGCGCACACGCTCCGGGTCGCCGCACCACGCGCCGCCGTTGAGCACCACGTGGGTGTGCTCGTAGATGATGCGCGGCAGGTTGTCCGGCGTGAGCTTCACTCCCTCCATCGAGCGCCCCAGCCACGCCGTCATCCTCGGCGCGACGAACAGGCCACCCACCTCCGTGGCCTCCGCGCGGCCGTCGTCGGGCAGGGCCTCCGCGATCAAGGCCCGCTTCTCCGCCAGGTCGCGCCGCATCCGCGCCAGATAGCTCCTCAGCGCCTTGTGCCTCGCGACGTAGAGCAGCTGTCCATCCGGTCCGCGCGCATGGGCCGCGTACAGGTATGCCGCCGCTCGCGCAGTGGGCGTGTGCAGCACGCCCGGGGCGCTGTCTCGCAGCGCCGTCACCAGCGCCCGGTCCTTCGTGGCCACCCAGCCCACCCGCAGGCCTCCGGCCGCGAACTCCTTCGACAGTCCGCCCAGCAGCACCGTCCGCGCGCCGATGCCGGGTACCGCGCCCTCCAGCGTCACCGGGCTGTGCACCGTCTCCGCCGTGGGGTTGGTGAGGTTCACCAGGCCGAAGATTTCATCCGATATCCAGAGGCAGCGCTGCTCCACCACGAACGTCGCCAGCGCCATCAGCTCCTCGTGCGACAGGTAGTGTCCCGTGGGGTTCGCCGGCTGAGACAACACCACCGCATCCGGCGGCCCTCCCCGCGACCGGCGCGACAGGAGCGTGCCCACCGGCCCGGTCTCCACCTCGCACCCCGCAGCGAGGAACGTGGGCGCGAGCACGCCGTAACAGGGCGTCACCAGGAACACACGCGGCGCCCGCCCCAACCGCTGGCGCAGCGCCACGCCCAGATGGTGCATGAGCGGCCAGACACCGGGAGCCACCACGACGTCCTCGGGGGCATAGCGGGCCCCTCGCGTCTCCAGCAGGAAGGCCGCCACGGCCTCCGACAGCCCCGTCTGCGCTCCCTCCGAGCGCGGCGCCACGCCCGCCGCGATGAGCCCCTCCACCAGCGGCAGCGGCAGCGGGCCCTCGTTCTCGCCGTAGTCCAGGCGCACGAGCTCCGGGTCGTCCTCGCGGAAGAACTTCGGCGCGAACGCCGGCAGCGCCTCCAGCTTCGCGATGCGCTGCGAGCGCGGCAACGGCACCTCCGGCACCCGGTGCGGCGAGGGCGGCTCCGGCTCCGCGAAGGCCATGCGGAAGGCGAGCAGCTCGGAGAAGGTGCGCTCGTAGAACCACTCCGCCAGGACGCTGATGCGCGAGTACGTCACCTCCGCCGCCACCTCCAGGTCCGCGCGCAGCCGCTCCGGCACGGGCAGCAGCAACGTCAGCTCCAGGTCCGGCCACACGGCGTTCTTGATGAGGCCGTACAAGATGACCAGGTTGGGCGCGTGCGGCGTCCGCGCGAGGAACTCGAAGAGGGTGCGCGGCTCCACCTCCCCGGTGATGTTGAAGAAGGCGCTCTCGTCCAGCACTACCCAGATGCCCCGCCGCGCGGCCTCCGTCACGATGTCGCGCAGCACCGCCAGGTTGGTGCGCTCGCCCGGCTCCACCGTCAGGAGCACCGCCTTCACGTCGAAGGCCGTCAGCAGGCGGCGGATCTCCCCCAGCGTGTCGTGCGTCACGGTGGCGCGCACGCCCGCCTTGTCCAGCGCGCGGGCATAGAGCGGATGCAGGCTGCGCGACACCAGCACCGCGTCCCCGGGGTCGCACGTGGCGAGCAGGAAGGAATAGACGGCCTGCTCGCGCTCGGGCGCGACGAACACCGAGTCCTCCGACAACCTCAGGCCGAAGTGGCGGTCCAGGTAGCGCGCCACCAGCCTGCGGAAGGACGCGTCTCCGGCCTCGTGCGCGTAGGGCAGGTACGGCGCCTGCGACAGCCGCTCCGCGAGCGCCGTGACGAACCCCAGCTGCTCCGCGGACGCCGCCCCCAGATCCAACTCCTCCTGGAGCGCCGCGATGCCCAGCGAGCGCAGGGAGGAGCGCAGGGCCAGCGTCTCCCGGGGCAGCGACAGGTGCGCCTCCCACACCGCCACCTCGTGCCAGATGGGGTGACCCGCCTGGAGCCAGCCCAGCGCCGTCGCCGCGCGCAGGGGCTCCGGGCTGTGGGCCTCCATGAAGAACTCGAACTCGCGCCCGGTGCGCTGCTCCAGCGACACCAGCGGGCGGATGTCCGTGTCCGCCGCCTGCATCACCCGCCGCGCCACGCGCACCCGGGTCGTGAAGCCGCGCCGGGTGAACATCCGCGCGATGATGGCGCGCCCCGGACGGCCCGCCAGGTTCAAGAGCAGCCGCCCTCCCGGCAGCAGCCGCTCCGGCGCCTCATTGAGCAGCCGCGCGATGAGCCCCAGGCCGAAGTGGTCCTCGTAGACGTTCTGCAACGAGGTGTAGTTGGACAGGTCCAACAGCGCCTGCTCATCCGCCTGCGCCAGCTCCGCGGGCAGCTCGTCACCGCGCAGCACCTGCGGGATGCACCCGACGATGAAGTCCCACGTGGGAGTCTGCGGCAGGCTCAACAGCAGGTCGCTCTCCCCGAACGACAGCCGCGACACCAGCTGCTCGTCGCCGTTGAGCCACGCATTGCACAGCCCCACCGCCGGGGCCTGCGGGTTCAGGTCCAGCCCGCGGATGCGCTGGAGCCCCGTGAACTTCGCCAGCGCGATGCAGATCCACCCGGAGCCGGAGCCCACCTCCACCAGGTGCTTGCCGGCGTACTCGTCCAGGGGGACCTTCAAGAGCCCCTCCAGGAACGTGAAGGCCCACGCCTCGGGCGCGAAGATGGACGGCGGAATCAAGAGCTCCAGCCGCTCCTGGGACGCGCCCACCGCCACCACCACCGACGCCAGCCGCAGCGGCGCCCCCTCCGGCTGGTTCCGAGCCAGCTCCGCCAGCTCGCGCAGCTCCGCCAGTGCCCGCGGGCGCTCCTCCGGCCGGGACAACGCCTCCGAAAGCGTACGCAACTGGACAAAGGCTTCACGGGCTGACGCGGGATAGGTGGCCATGGCGCACCCGACTGTCCGGGCCCGCTTCCCCTCTGTCAACGACAGCCTTTCCCGAAAGCCTGACGCGATGCAGTACGCATTAACAGATTGTCATTCCCAGTTTACACGGGAAATCTTGCATCAAACGCCAGTAAGCAGCGCCCACCGGGCGGCACCTCTCGCCCGGTGAGGACGCCCATGAAAAGACAGCCGCAACTGGCCTTGCTCGCGGTGTTCGCCGTCATCCTGATACACGCGCAGCCGGCGCGGGCGCAGATCGCCGCCGCGCACGTGTATCACAATCACATGCCCAACTTCTGGGCGTACTACGACCTGACCCAATACAACGCGACGCCGGTGGGCGGCCCCATCCGCTACGCGTATGACGGGCAGGTCATCCAGATCAAACAGTCGCCCCCGTCCAACTACACCTATTTCCTGCCGTCGGGCGCGCCCATGCCGCACGACGACCTGGTGACGTACTACTCGCACCACGCGAAGGTGGGCGCGTATCAGTTCTGGCCGCCGGACGTCGCCGCGGACATGAAGACGAATGCCTCCACGGGACAGGTTCACGTCACCATGTCCGGCGCGGTGGTGAACAACGTCAACGACCTGGTCACCCGCCGCAACGTGTCCGGCTACGACAACGCCAGCTGGGGCGCGACCTGGAGGGACCGGTACACCACCCTGCGCACGCCCGCGGGCAACCGCACGCTGGACCTCATCCACTTCACGGGCCACCACTCCATGGGGCCGCTGGTGGGGCCGGACTACTTCCTCAAGGACCTCATCTACCAGAACGCCACGCTGTCCCAGTCGTACTTCCTGGGCACGGGCTTCACGTCCTCCAAGGGCTTCTTCCCCACGGAGCTGGGCTTCAGCGAGCGGCTCATCCCCACGCTGGCGAAGCTGGGCGTGAAGTGGGCCGTCATTGGAGACAACCACTTCTCCCGCACGCTGAAGGACTACCCGTTCCTCAACGACCCGGGCTCGGACACGCTGGTGTCGCCGCCCAACCGCGCGGACCTCCAGAACACCAGCACGGTGGGCGCGTGGGTGAGCGAGGCCATGGCGCACGAGCAGCAGGTCATCCGCAACAAGTATCCCTTCGCCTCCACGCCGCACTGGGTGCGCGCCGTGGACCCGGCCACGGGCGCCGAGTCGCGCGTCGTGGGCATCCCGGTCAACCAGAACGGCTCCTGGCTGGAGGGCTGGGAGGGGCAGGCCACCGTGGACGTGGTGGGGCTGCGCAACTTCGAGGGGCTCACGCCCCAGAAGCAGTTCTTCGTGCTCGCGCATGACGGCGACAACTCCGGCGGGCGCGCGGGGTCGCTCGACACGTGGCTCAACGGCCGCGCCGTCACCTGCACCGGCGGCGTGCAGTGCCTGGGCATCGACGAGTACCTGGTCAACAACACGCCCGCGACCACGGACGTGGTGCACGTGCAGGACGGGTCCTGGGTGGACACGCGCGACTCGTCGTCCGACCCGCAGTGGCACCACTGGCGGCTGCCGTTCGGCATCTGGAAGGGGCAGTTCCCCGACTTCAACTCCGCCACCGGCCTCAACCTGGCGCCCAAGACGAACCTGAGCGGCGTGCAGGAGGGGATGACGGTGTCGCTGGAGCACGGCTGGCACTACCTGGAGCGCAACTTCGCGCTGCTCCAGGCCGCGCTCAACTACGCGAAGACGGCCGAGCAGGTCTGGCTGGACGCGCACCCCAACCACTGGAAGCCCACCACGGCGCTGGACTCGCAGGTCACCTACGCGGGCAACCAGCTCAACCCGTGGATGCTGTCCTTCCCGGTGAAGGGCGACGCGGCGAATGACTGGGCGGGCGGCGCGAACCCCGCGGAGCTGGCCTGGTACTTCCTCCTGCCGGCCATGGACTCCGGCTTCGGCTACTACGACGAGAACGTGGACGACAACGTGAAGCCCACGCTGTCCTTCAACCAGTCCCTCTCCTTCTCCAAGCCGTACGTGCAGGACCAGCTGGCGCAGGACCGCACGGGTCCTTCCATCTGGTGGCCGCAGCGCTGGCCATACAACCCGGGCAGCGCCAACACCGACAAGTCGGAGGGGTGGACGCTGCACCACTTCGACAACAACTTCGCGCTGTATACCTATGCGTTCGACGTGAGCGGCATCGCCAGCATCAAGGCGCGCGTGCGCGTGCACACGGCGAAGAGCATCGACCCGTTGGACAACACGCCCCGCGTCTACGATCCGGTGGCGCTGAAGGCCTCGGGCGTGCCGAACATCGACCCGTCGCGCGTGGGCGCGTGGGTGGATTACCCGCTCCAGCGCCGTGAGTTGCGGCCGGTGATGAACGGCGTGGCGTGGCAGCCGGCGCACCTGCCGGTGATGCAGAAGGTGGCCGCGCAGGAGATTGGCGACCTCTATTACGTGTACCTGGGCGCCTATCGCGACCAGGTGCTCGACTACTACGTCGAGGCAACCGACGCGCGCGGCAACGTGACCCGCAGCGAGCTCCAATCCGTGTACGTGGGCGCGGGGAGGTACCGGCTGGAGGGCGGCAAGTACATCGAGGACCTCAACGGCTCGGTGGTGGGCACCTATCCGTTCCTGCGCGTGGACACCACGGCGCCGTCGGTGCCCACGGGGCTCGCGGCGACGCGCACGGACCGTTCGGTGACGCTGACGTGGACGGCCTCCACGGACAACGTGGGCGTGACGGGCTACCAGGTGTTCCGCAATGGCACGCAGGTGGGCTCGCCTTCCACGACGAGCTACACGGACAGCGGGCTCACGGCGGGCACGGCGTATAGCTATACGGTGAAGGCTCGGGACGCGGCGGGAAATACCTCCGCGGCGAGCAGCGCGCTCTCCGTCACCACCCTGCCCCCGGACACCACGGCTCCGTCCGCGCCCGCGGGGCTCTCTGCTTCAGGTGTCACCAGTTCTTCGGTCGTGCTGAGCTGGACGGCCGCCACGGACAACTACGGTGTGAGTGATTACCTCGTGTTCCGCAATGGCACCCAGGTCGCTGCGCCCACGGCGACGACGTACACGGACACGGGGCTGTCCTCGAGCACGACATACAGCTACACCGTGAAGGCTCGCGACGCGGCGGGCAACACCAGTGTCGCCAGCGCGGCGCTCTCCGTCACCACCGGCCTGGGGTACACGACGACGGTCTATTACAAGAAGGGCTTCGCCACGCCGTACATCCACTACCGGCCGGCGGGCGGCACGTGGACGACGCCTCCGGGTGTGCCCATGCCAGACGCGGAGGTGGCAGGCTACGCGAAGTACACGGTGAACCTGGGCTCCGTGCAGCAGTTGGAGGCGGACTTCAACAACGGCAGCGGCACGTGGGACAACAACAACGGCAGCAACTACCTGTTCCCCCCGGGCACCTCCACGTTCAACGCGGGTGTCATCACGACAGGCGCGCCGGTGAGCGACACCACGGCGCCGTCGGTGCCCACTGGCCTGACGTCTCCGTCGAAGTCCGCGACGACGGTGTCCTTGAGCTGGACCGCGTCCACGGACAACGTCGGCGTGACGGGCTACCTGGTGTTCCGCAATGGCACACAGGTGGGCACGCCCACGTCCACGAGCTACACGGACAGCGGGCTGTCCTCCAACACGGCCTATAGCTACACGGTGAAGGCACGCGACGCGGCGGGCAATACGTCCTCGGCGAGCACCGCGCTCTCCGTCACCACGTCCACCAGCGGAGCCACGGTCACGTTCAGCGTCACGGCCAGCACGGTGATGGGGCAGAACGTGTACGTGGTCGGCAACGTCGCCGCGCTGGGGAGCTGGAGTCCAGCCAGTGCCATCCTGCTGTCCCCGGCGAACTACCCCACGTGGAGCGCGGCCGTCGGACTGCCGGGCTCCACGGCGATTGAGTACAAGTTCATCAAGATGGACGCCGCCAACAACGTCACCTGGGAGAGCGGCGCCAACCGCACCCTGACGACGCCGGCCACGGGCACCTCGGCCGTGAACGACACTTGGCGCTGAGCGGATGAACGCACCTCGCGGCGGGCCTGGAGGCCGGGCCCGCCGTCGGGTGTAGTGTCGGGCCCAGGAGACGCCCGATGCAGCCACGAATCGCCGCGACTGCGGATGACACGGATTGGCGGATGCCCGTGGGAGGCCCCGGGCTGCTGCTGACCGTTCCCTCCTGGGGACACTGGCTGCGGCGGCCCCTGCTCCATGTCGAGGCCACCCGGCCGTACCTTCTGCGCGTGATGCACGGCGGGCAGCCGCTGTTCTGGATGCGGGTTGATGACTTGTGGGAGGGGTGTGCCTGGTTGCGCGGCCCGGCGAACCTTACGGGCGCGATTCCTCCCATCACCGCGGAGGAGGCCCGGCGTTACCCGGACCCGGGTTCACCCGGCTGGTGGGCGGCGTGGAGCCGGTCCTGGATCCGTCGGTTCGACGAGGCCACACCTTCACTGCTTCACGCCGGGCGATGGTGTTTGCGGCCCCTCCAGGCAATTCCCACGACAAAAGCATCGGGCTATCCCTGCATGCCCAGCGCAGGAATGGGGGAGTTGCCCGAGCCCCCCTGCGCGCTCGACAGGGCTCTGCGCTCCCAGCCCTTCCGCTCGGAGGCCTGGTCCTGGGCGGAGTCCGATGAGCTTGTGGAGCGCAGCGGCGGAGTCATGCAGCTTCGTGCCACGTCGATAGAAGGGGACGGACGGGTGAAGGCATGGCGCAAGCACGCGCGGGACGGAACGCTGCCGCCGGTCCTGCTGCTCTACTTCGCGCTGGTGCAGAAGTGGCTCGTGGTGGATGGCCACGACCGGTTGCACGCGGCGCTCCTGGAAGGCCGCGAGCCGCCGTTGCTGGGGTTGTGGAGCGTCTTCGAGAAACCCGTGCCGGAGGATGAAGGGACGCGAAACCGCCGGACGGGTTCCCTGCTCGCGGCGGAAGTCCGCCTCCGCTCGAAGCCGGGCGACGTGGAGACCGTCAATCAACGCCTCCTTCGCGCACACGAACGGGTTCATCGGCTCGCGGTCACGCGTGCGTTCCCGCTGCGAGGAGGCGCCGCGACCTGGAAGGCGGAGGTCACCGCCTGGCAAAAGTGGTCGGGCGTCACGGTCCAGCCAGACGACTGGGAGGCCTTCGTCAGCGGGCCTCGGTAACGGAGGATTCCACCGAGGGAAAGTTGGAGCCGAAGCGCTCCCGGAAACGTCAGACCGGCCCGGTATGAATCTCCCTGCGCAGCGCCATCCAGGGCGCCGCCGAAAGGGTTGCCTTCACAATGAACATGTCATTGATTTCCCTCGGGCTTTTGGTCGGCATGACAGGGGTCGGCTGCGCGGGACTCGACGAGGCCGAGGCGATGGACGCCTCCATGCCGGCGGACGCGACCTCCCAGGTCGCCCAAGGCCTGGTCACCCAGGTCACCGGCACCAGCGCGGTCACCTTCGTCGCCACGTCGGGCAACGAGACGAAGCCGTACGACCAGTCCGCCACGTCGGTGGTGGCCTACACGCGGGACTCAACGACCGGGGCGTTCACGGCCTATCCGGGCACGGGCTCCGCGGACGGCACCCTCTCCGTGCCGAACGTCCCTTCCGGCCGCATCTACCTGAAGCTGGGCTCGCGCTACCTGGTGAGCACCGGCCGCGCGTTCGACCTGGGCTCCACCGAGTGGGGCCGCGATGGCACCTTCCCCACGCTGCCCACTCCCGTGACGGTGTCCGCCACCGGCCTGTCTCCCTGGCAGCCGGGAGACTTCCTGGACATGTATTCGTTGAACCCGGGCGCGTTCGGCTACATCTCCGGCAGCGCCACGGGGTTCCCCCTGGCGGGCGCCACGTCGCTCTCCGGGCTGAGCTTCGATTACGCCAACATGACCAACCCGGTGCTGCTCGACAGCGGCCTCGGGGATGTGTTCTCGCTCGCGCAGATGCGGTTGCAGACGAGCGCGAATGGAGTGCCCTACCGCGCGATGCACAGGGTGCTCGACACGAGCATGACGCAGGTGGAGGGCCAGCCCGTCACCGTCAGCGGAACCTTCACCCAACCCGTCGAGACAGGCACCTTCGCGGTGGACTGGAGACGCTCGGCCTTCGAAGCCCTTCGCACCCAGGTGAACCCGGGCGCGGTCAGCACGTACAGCGAGATCTGGATGTCCGCCCGGCCGGCCGCGCTGAGCTCGGCGCTCGCGTCCATCAGCGGGCCGCCACTGCTCGTGAAGCTCAATCCTGACACGCAACGGACCGACATCGTCACGGGGAGCATGACCTACAACAACCCGCTCCCGGCGACGTGGCAGAAGGTGGCGCTCGCCGCCGCGGGCTTCACGAAGAGCTACGCGCTGGGAACCGCGGCGCCCTACACCATGAGCGTGGACATCCGCGTGGATCAAGAGGCGAGCGCGTTCACCGCCGCGCCCGTGCAGCCCCTCGTCGGGCCGGTGCAGGCGCCCCAGGTGAACACGCGCGGCGCGTTCCAGAACCTCACGGGCGTAGGGATCGACGCCTCGCTGCGCTGGTCGAAGCCACTGGTCGGCACGGCCACGAACTACGTGGTGAACATCTACCGGCTGGGCACGAGCAACGGTTCCACCACCGTGACGCGCGTGGCGGCGCTGCACACGGATCTCCAGAGCGTGTACCTGCCCCCGGACGTGCTGCAGGCGGGCCAGACGTACTTCGCGGAGATCCAGAGCTGGTACCAGCCCGGCTCCGACCTCGCGACGAGCCCGTTCAAGCGCTCGCTGCCTCGAGGCCGCGCCAGCGTGCTCACCGGCATGTTCAGCCCGTAGGCGCTGAAGGCCGGGGCCCGCTGGCATTCCGCTGGCGGTGCCGGGCACCGTCAGCCTCGCGGAGGTCCTCTCCGGCGGTCAGGGCATGTCGAACAGCAGGCCCAGCCGCTTGAACTCGACCTTGTCGAGCGCCTTGAGGAAGGTCCCGAGCACCGACGGCTCCACGTTCACCACGTCGGCGGCGAGCAGGACCTTCTCGGGAAGAATGGTCAGGGCCATCCCCAACTGGACCATGGAGGGCGGGAAGACCTGCCAGTCGAGGATGGGCTCGGAGACGATGATGGGGGCCGTCGCTCCCGGCTGTCCCGACGCGGGGCCTGCCCCCGCGAGCAGATACATCGACTGGCCATAGACATACTGGGCTGCAGGGACGGCACACCGCTGTGGGTGGTGCACCGCGAGGACGGTTCCGTCTCCGTCCTCTCCGCGATCATCCCTCGGACGCGTGATGCGTCCTCCGTGGGGTTCACGTATTGGGTTCCCACGATGCGGCGCTTCGAAGGCACCTACGTCTGGGATGACCGGGGCACCGTGCTGGGCAACGAAGGTGGGGATGGCTGCATTGGTGAGTGTCCCGCCACCAAGGACATGCCCGACTCGGCGCGCGACCTGGATGCCTTCCAGGTGGAGCGGCTCGAAGGCGAGCCCGCGCGCATCCGCGTGGGTGCGCCCAGCGAAGGCACCTGGCGGCGGATCCCCCATGCCCCCCTTCCCTCCTGGAGCCAGGAGCCGTTCGAGAGCGCCCCGCGCGCTCTGTCCGTGGAACAGGCGATGGCGCTCCCCGAAGGAACCATCGTCAGCGTCAAAGGCGACGCGGTGCTCGCCAGCGCGTCACCGCCGCGCGTCTGCGTCCACTTGAACAGTGGGTCGTGCTGCGCCGAGGGCTCGCCGCGCCTCTACGACGTGGACGGCATCCCCCTGCGGCCGCACGTGGGCCCGGAGGTCTCCACCCACTTCGTTCCCCTGCTCCGCCGCTACCGGGATGGCTTCGTCCAGTACGACGTGGGCGCGAAGCTGGGCGCCCCCTACGGCGGTTCGGTGCTGGAAATCCCGCCGCCTCCGGACGTGGCCAACTGGGATCCGGCCCAGCCTCCCCGCGCTCCTCTCTGCCCATAGGCGCTCAGGCGGGCAGCAGGCCCCGAGCGCGGCGCACCACGCGCTCCACGCCGCTCTTCATGTGGTCCAACGGCAGGAAGCGGTTCACCGGCGTAGGCCGGTAACCCAGCGGCCCCAGGTGCTTGCGCAGCACGTGGTTGGCGCGCAGCGCGCGCAGGTGCCGGGCCGTCTCGCGGGTGTTGAAGATGATGGACAGCGACACGGAGACATCCCCCGTGCCGTTCTTCACGTAGTGCGGCGCCACGAAGGGGATGTGCAGCGCGTCCCCGGGCCCGAAGGCATAGCGCGTCGCCGTCGCGTCGAAGGTCTCGCGATAGCTCACCTTGGAACCCGAGCGCGCGACGAACGCCTCCAGGTCCGGCGCGGGGACCACCTGCTCATCCCACGCCTTCGAGATGTGCACCGCCTTGCTGCCCCGGAACTGCAGCAGCAGCGTGGAGTAGCGGTCCAGGTGGAAGGGCGTGACGCTGCCGGGGGACGCGATGAAGAGATACAGCATCGGATCCACGGCGCGACTTCCCACGCCCTGCGCGCGCATCAGGTCCTCCACCTCCGACAGGAGCGCGCGGTACAGCTCGTGGAAGCTGGGGTCCTGCTCCGGCGCGCGCAGCATGATGTACGAGTTGCTCGTCATCATGTTCTCCACGGTGTCCTTCAACGACAGGCCGGTGCGGTAGTCCACGTGCGCGCGGTCGAAGTCCGCGTCCTTGGGCAAGAGGCCGGAGCTGAAGAACACGTTGTCCGAGGGCAGCCGCTGCACCACGCCCGCCAGGTTCTCCAACTCCAGCGCGGGATGGCCCAGGAGCGTGTGACGGCACCGGAAGGACTCACGGTCGAACTGCAACGGCGACCCGACAGACTCGAAGATGCGCTTCACGGATGTGAGCTCCTCGTCGCGCGTGGCGACAGGTGATCACTCCATGGCAACAGAGCGTGGATACAGCCGTCAAAGTGGGGCGTTTTGCCCCGGGTTCTCATGGGGCGTTCTGCCCCGCGCTCCTCTGAAGACAGTCGAACTCGTGGAATGTGAAACGATTGGAATCCAACCAGACCCAGGCTGCCTGCCTGCCCTGCCGTCGCCCTCAGGGGAGGGACAGGCGCGGCCGGGAATCATGCCCATGTTTCACCTCACACCTCGATGGGAGGAGAAGACATGGCGCTGGAAGCAATCCTGTTGTGGGCGGTGATTGGCCTCATCGCTGGATGGCTCGCGTCCGCGGTGGTCGGCGGTGGCTACGGCCTGATTGGCGACATCGTCGTGGGCGTGGTGGGCGCTTTCCTGGGAGGATTCATCCTCCGGGCGCTCGGCACGGGAGCCCCCTTCGGCGGACTCGCGGGCACCATCTTCGTGGCGTTCATCGGAGCGGTGGTGCTGCTGCTGATACTGCGGCTCATCCATTCGAGCACCGTCCGAAGGGTCTGATCCGTCCGGCCTGAAGCCGCGGAGACCGCTCGCGCGGGGCGCATGCGTCCCGCGCGAGCGGTGCTTCCGGGCCTGATGACGCCAGACACCAGGGGCCTGACGGCAGTCACCAGGGCGGCGGCCCTCCGGCGCCTTGGTCACGTCTGTCCCCTGAGGAATTCCACAGGGTTACCTCTTCGATGAGCGTGTGGGGAGCATGGCACGCGCCGTGCTCTAGCCCCCTGCATCGCTGAACCGGCCGGCTGACCCCGCCGGCCCATCCGAACCTCGAGGAACCCCGCCATGGCGCTCTCCCCCCTGTCGAAGTCGTCCGTTGCCAGCTCCTCCTTCTCGCCCCGCACGTCCGCCACGGAGCTCTCCAGCCCGGTGGCGCGCCCCACGGCGGTGACGGCGGACGCGGTGAAGGCCAAGAGCGGCCCGGGTTCGCTCCAGGGGATGTTCCAGGCGGATGGCTTCGACGGCCCGGCGGGCGTGGGCAAGAAGGGCGCGCTCCAGGGAGCCAACCCGCTTCAGCAGCTGTTCGAGCTGGTCCAGACGCTGAAGCAGATGATGGAGATGCTCGGCGGAATGAGCGGCGCCGGTGCGCAGCAGGGCGCCGCGGCGGGCAGCGAGGGGGCGGCGGGCGTGGACGGCGCGGCGGGCGGCGAGGGGGCGGCGGGCCTCGAAGGCGCGGAAGGCAGCGAGGGTGCGGGCGTTGGCGAGGGCGCCGGTGAAGCGCCGCAGGCCCAGGCCGCTGCCCCCGCGGAGGCGGCCCCGGCAGCGCAGGGCACCCCGGCCCCCGCGGCCCCCAAGCAGCAGGCGCCTGTCTCCGGTCCCCCGTCCGTGGGCGCTCCGGGCGCGGCGAAGGGCAAGAACACCATCACCCTCAGCAACGACGGCGACAAGCCGATGACGGTGAACTTCACCCCCAACGCGGGTGAGAAGGCCATCGACTCCGTCACGCTCAAGCCCGGTGAGACCAGGACGGTGCAGTTCCCGGACAACTGGTCCGGCAACTTCCGCAGCGACAAGGGCGACGGCAAGAACGCGACGCTCGGTGAGGTGAAGTTCGACGGCGGGTTCGGGAACACGTACTACGACGTCAGCTACATCGAGGGTCACAACACCGCCATGACCATCCAGCCGGAGAGCGGCGGCCGCCTGTCCGGCACGATGGAGAACCTGCTCGCCTCCGCGCCCGACTCGGTGAAGGCCAAGGGAGCAGACGGCACGGCGTACGGCATCAAGAAGAGCACCACCTCCAACGTGCAGGATCCGGAGGTGGTAGACTTCTTCCGCAAGCACGTCGGCGCGGATCAGGGCTACGTCATCCCCACGGACGACGCGAGCACGCTGGGCAGCAACACCAGCAACCTGGTCGTCCACCTGAAGGACCTGGCCTGATTCCCCTCAACCGAGGCCCCCATCCATGAGCGTCCGCCTTCCGTCTGGTCTTCCCCGCCCGGGCCTGCCCCTGCAGAGCCCCGCGCAGGAGAAGGAGGAGAAGGCGCAGCAGCCCGGTGAAGGCAGGTCCTCGGGCAAGGCCTCCGCGAAGGGCGGCACCGGCAAGGGAGGCGTCGCCGTCAAGGGCGGCTCCGCGAAGGGCGCCTCCGCCAAGGGGGGCCTGGAGCAGGCCGGCCCCCAGGACGGCATGGACTTCGGGCGCTCGGGAGAGACCGAGCGCAAGGAAGGCGGCGGCGCGAAGGGCGCCCAGCAGCAGCAGACGGGGATGGCGTCCGGCACGTCCCAGGGCGCCGCCAGCCTGGGCTCACTGGAGCAGCCTCCGGCCCTCGCGGCCCAGACGCCCCAGACGGCCCCGGCGCTCCCCCAGCCGCCGCCAGCGGCGCCGCAGGTGGGCGTGCCGCCCCAGCTCGCGCGCCAGCCCGCCGCTTCGGAGTCCTCCCGGGAGCGCACCGCGACGGACGGCCAGTCGTCGGAGGCCGCGAAGCAGGCGCTGGAGGGCCGCGCGAAGCTGCGCATCGCGGTCCTCAACCGGCTCCACCGGGGGCTCACGGAGGTGGAGGGGAAGATGGGCGCCTTCCTCGCCAACCCCGGCCGCCAGGGCGTCGTCACCCTGCCCGTGGTGCTGAGCGTGAGCAGCGTCACCTTCGAGTGGTGGAAGTCCGCGAACGCGGTCCCCGAGGACCGGGCCTACCTGGCCCAGGTGCTGGGCGAGCCCGGCTCGGTGGACGACGCCACGCTGCTGGGCACGCTGCGCTCGGAGATTGCCCAGGCCTTCGCGGAGTTCCCCCGCACGCCGCAGGGCGTGGAGGCCCGCAGGCTGTACGAGGCCGTCCTCCAGAAGTACGAGGCCGCTCGCATCCAACCCATCATCGCGGGCCACGACACCGGCCCCGTGGTGGAGGAGTGCGCGCGGCTGGGCCTCCCTTGCGACAAGGACTTCACCCGCTCCGTGCTCCTGTCGCCGTGGATGCTGGCGGTGGGCCAGAGCCCGGACGAGGGCACCGCGGCGCAGGTGATGGTGGCCGGCCTCACCCTGCCCCAGCTGGGCGCGCTGGTGGGCCACCTGCGCCAGCTCAACCCGCTGCTCAGCAATGCCCAGCTGCGCGCGCTGCTCCTGCGCGCCTCCACGGACATGAAGCTCGCGCTGCGCAAGGTGATGGGCCAGCAGGAGGTGGAGCAGGTGCAGGCCCTGGCGCGCCAGCTCCTGCGGCTCAAGGCCGTGCAGCACCTCGCCGTCTGAAGGGGCGTCCTTCCAGCGTCAGGCGCGGAAGAAGGTGGGCCGCAGCGCCAGCTCCGCCGTCGGGTCCAACGTCACGGACGCGAGCAGCGCTTCGGCATCGGCGCGCGTCGCGTCCAGCCGGTGCGCCAGCTGCGTGTACGTGAAGGTGAAGGCCACCTCTTCACGCAGCACGTAGAACTGGAGCTGCGCGAGCGGCAGCGACTGCATCCGGAAGGTGTACTCGCGCAGCAGGCCGGCGTTGGCGCCGAAGGTGGCCTTGCGCTCCGACACCGGGTGGAAGGCCTCCGCCGTGGCGGATGGACCGGGGAGCCATGCGGCGTCAGTCCTATGAGGACTCGCGGCCGAAGTTGGACATGGCGCGCGAGCCGCCGCCGTCCGTGTTGCCGAGCGCGACGGCCTTCAGCCCGCCCTCCTGCGCGGCCTGGGCCTCGGACATGCCCTGGGCGCTTTCGACGATCATCATTCCGCCGCCCTGGTGCTGGTTCCAGCTGATCTCCATGGAGTCCGCGAGCCGCTGCGCGTCCACCGGAATCTTGGAGCCGGTGCTGGGGTCCTTGAGCAGGTAGCGGCCCTGGTCGTCCTTGCCCTCCACGGAGACCCAGTGCGCGCGGCCCGTCTCGCCCGGCTTCGTGGTGGGGTCCACCAGGCAGGAGTCCACCATCACCGCGCCCTTGCCGCCGCGGGCGAGCGCTTCGTCCAGGGCCTTCGTGTCCAGCTTCGCCGACGTCTGCGTCACCTTGGCGCCCTGGTTCGCCAGCATGTTGGACAGCTCATGCGGCGACGTGCCCTGGCCCTGCGTGAAGCGCGACTCCAGCGCGTCCATCTTCTCCTTGTTGGACGTGGGCTGGGTCTTGCTGCTGCCAATCTCGTTGCCCAGCATCACCGCCACCGCGGCGCCGCAGTTGTTCTGGTTGGTCTGCTTGAGCACGTCCGGGTCCGCGCCCACGTCGTCCCAGCCGCCCAGCTCCGGGGCCTGGGGCGCGTTGGCGAGCGTCCCGTTGACGCCCAGGTCCTGCGCCGACGCGCCGGAGACGGACTGGAAGCGGCTCGCCCACGCCTGGTTGAGGGCCTGCACCACGGCGAAGGCGTCCGTGGCCTGCTCCGTCTGGACGGCGGTGGGCGTGCCCTCCACCTGCGAGACGACCTTCGACTCCGGCAGCCCGACCTGCTGCGCGGTCTGCTGCGGCTGGGCGGACGGCTGCACCTGCGCCAGTTGCTGGAAGGTACGGAGGAGGTTGGAGGGAAGGTTCACGCTCACGGTCGTGGCTCCGGAGGGGGGAAGGGGGATGTCATCCTACCTGTGATGCCGCCCCGTGTTAAGGCTCCCCGGATGGATCCAACCCGTGCTTGCGCAGGAGTTTCCGGAGGTAGACACGGTCGATATCAGCTTCGCGAGAAGCCCTCGAAATGTTGCCTTCGCAGCGCTCGATGAGGTTCTTCAGGTAGTCACGTTCGAACACTTCGATGAGGTGCTCTTTGGCTTCCTTGAAGGGCAGGTCCAGGTCCGGACCCTTGCGGCCGTCCGCGCCCGGGGGCGCCTCCAGGTCCGGCAGGGCCTCCTCGCCCAGGTTGACGACCTGTTCCACCACGTTGCGCAGCTCGCGCACGTTGCCGGGCCAGGGGTACTGCATGAGCAGGGCGCGCGTCTGGTCCGACAGCGCACTCTGCGGCCGGCCCATCTGCTTGAGCATGTGGTCGATGAGCAGCGGGATGTCCTCCGGGCGCTCGCGCAGCGCGGGCAGCGTCACGCGCAGCACGGCGAGCCGGTGGAAGAGGTCGCGGCGGAACTTCCCCTGCTGGACGGCCTGCTCCAGGTTGACGTGTGAAGCGGCCACCACGCGCACGTTCACCGTGAAGTAGTCGTTGCCGCCCACGCGCTTCACCTGCCGGCGCTCCAGCACGCGAAGCAGGCGCGGCTGCAGCTCCAGGGGCAGCTCGCCAATCTCGTCCAGGAAGACGGTGCCGTTCTGCGCGCGCTCGAAGGCGCCGGCGCGGTCGCCCTGGGCGCCGGTGAAGGAGCCCTTCACGTGGCCGAAGAGCTCGGACTCGATGAGGGTGGAGGGCACACCCGCCAGGTCCACGATGACGAAGGGGCCCTTGGCGCGCGGGCTCTGCTGGTGGATGGCCTCCGCGCACAGGTCCTTGCCGGTGCCCGTCTCGCCGTGGATGAGCACGTCCGCGCCGCCGGGCGCCAGGCGCTCCAGCACGGTGAAGGCCTCGCGCATCTTGCGGCTCTGGCCCACGAGCGCGCCGAAGCGGTCGCGTGAGGACAGGGGCAGCGAACGCTCGCGCGAGTCCTCTGGCACCAGCTTCAGCTCCGTGGTGCCCAGGGTGATGACGCTGCCGGGGCGCAGCTCCATGGCGGTGAAGCGAAGCCCCTCCACGAACGAGCCGTTGTGCGAGCCCAGGTCCGTGGCGACGACGTGCTCGTCGTGCACCTCCAGCTTCAGGTGCTGGCGGGAGACGGCCTTGTCCGCGAGGACGATGTCACACGTGGGGTTCTTGCCCACGGTGTACGTCCCCTGCTTGAGCGGGTGGGACCTGCCGGCATCCGCGCCGGAAAGCACCCGGAGCACCATCCGCACCTGTCCCGCACGGCCCCGGTTCAGGGTGGCCGTGGCATCCAGGAGCGCCTCGTCCTCGTCTGGCGGCAGCGACACGGTGGCGGACGGTAGCACGCCCCGCCATCACCGCCAGCAGCCGCGCGTGTCGTCCTACCTGCGCCGGCCGCGAGGCGGCTTGCGGGCAGGCGGGCGGGGGGGCTCCTTGGGGAGGGTCTGAAGCCAGGAGTCCACCTCCCCCACGCGTTCGTCCATGCCGGACTCGCTGAAGCGCGCCCGGGCGCGGGTGGCCTCGCCTCGGGCCTCTGGGGACTGGCCCGTCTGGTACAGCGCCCGCGCCAGCGCGAAGCCGGACTCCGCCAGCGCATCCGGCGGCGCGGAGGCGAAGGACACCGCCAGCTGCAGCGGCGCCACGGAGTCTCGCGCCCGGCCCAGCCCCAGCAGCGCCTGGCCCACGCCGTCGTAGGAGGGCTGGAGGCCCTCGTCACCTTCGGGCAACAGCTCGCGCTTGAGGGCCACGGCCTGCTCGTAGGTCTTGAGCGCGTCGTCGTAGCGCTTCATCCCCAGCTGGCACATGCCCAGCTCGTCCAGCGCCTCCGCCACCTGGGGGCTCTTGTCGCCGTGGAGGGTCTTGTAGAGGTCCACCACCGCCTGGGCGTGCGGCAGGGCGCGCCCGGGCTGACCGGCCTCGCGCAGGGCCAGGGACAGCAGGCCGTGGCGGCGGGCCACGTCCGGGTGCACCGGCCCCACCGCCGCCTCGGTCCTCGCGAGCGACGTCTCCAACAACGGCACCGCGGCCTTCGCGTCGCCGGTGCCCAGCACCAGCCGGCCCAACAGGAAGAGCGCCCGCGCGCGCTTGGGGTGCTCGGAGGGCAGCGCCTTGTCGTAGAGGGCGCTGGCCTCCTCCAGGCGCTTCCTGGCCTCCTCCATGTGGCCCTGGGACATGGCGAGGTTGGCCTGGTTCACCTTCACGTCGGCCTCCAGCACGGGCTCGCCGCCCAGGCGCTGGAGGGTGGCCTCCGCCAGCTCGCCCCAGTTCGCCGCCGGGTCGTAGTGCTTCTGGCCATCCTCCACATAGAGGAGCTTGTTGAGGATGGCGACCTTCAGCCGGTCCGCCCGGCCGGCCTCCGCGTCGAAGACGGCGCGCGACAGGAGGCGGGACGCCTCCGGCGACTGGCCCGTCTGTTCCTGGAGCCAGCCCAGGTGGAAGCGCATCTCCGCCTTGAGCGGCAGGTAGCCCGTCTTCTCCACCGGCGCCTCCAGCGCCTTCACCGCCGCGAGCGCCGCCGGGTAGCGGCCCGCGTCCACCTGCGCGCGCACCTCCGACAGCTGATCCTCCAGCTTTTCAATCGCGTCGCGCAGGGCGGGGTCGGAGGGGCGGCGCTGCTGCTCGGCCAGTGACTCCACGTCCTCGCACTCGTGCAGCGCGGGCAGCGCGTGGGCCATGTCCACGGACTTCTCCACCATGGCGGCGTCCGCGCCGGACAGCAGGTCCACCGTGGCGCGCAGGTCCTTGCGGCGGCGCTCCAGGCACACCACCTGCCGGTCCAGCTGCTCCTCCGGCTTCACGCCGCTCACGCGCGCCTCCTCGCAGGCCAGGACGCGCTGGTGCTTCCACGCGTCCGCGTACTGCGCCAGCACCTGCGTGGTGCGTGAGGCCATTGCTTCCGCGAAGGGCTTCCCGGTGGCGCGGAAGGCGGACTCCACCCGCGCCTTCGCGTCCGGCGTCCAGACGGTGTCCATCCCCGCGCCCGCGTCCACGCACACCTGGGACTGCTGCCACGCCACGCCGCCCGCCACCGCGAGCGCGGTGGTCATCGCGCCCGCCGCCCCCAGCCAGCGCTTGCGCTGTCCGTGGCGCTGCTCCTGGGAGAGCGCGTCGAGCAGGGCCTGCATCGAGGCGAAGCGCGCGTCCGCGTCCAGGGACAGCCCGCGCAGCACCGCCTGGCGCACCCAGCCGGGCACCTTCGCGTCGCGCGGGGGCTCGCGGATGAGCGCGGGCGGCGGCGCGATGACGGGGGCCCTGGCCGGCGCGGGGCTCAACGACTGCGTGCCGCCCAGCGACGCCGTGCCGCCCAGCGACGCCGTGCCGTCCGCCTCCGCTTCCGCGGTGCGGCTGGCGGAGGCGTAGGCCTTGATGCTGCCGGGGTCGAAGGGGCGCGTGCCGTAGAGCGCGCCGTAGAGCGCCGCGCAGAAGCTGAACTGGTCCGTGCGCGCGTCCAGCGGCGTGCCCCGGAACTGCTCCGGGGACATGTAGTTGGGCGTGCCCACCAGCAGGCCCGCTTCCGTGAGCGTGGTGTCCAGCATGCGCCGGTCCGAGGACTCCAGCACCTGGGCCTCCTCCGGCGTGGCCGCGGCCTCCGGGGCGTCCCCCACCTGCCGCGCCAGGCCGAAGTCCGTCACGTAGACGCGGCCCGCGTGGCTCACCAGCACGTTGGCGGGCTTGAAGTCGCGGTGCACCAGCCCCGCCGCGTGCGCGGCCTGCAGGCCCCGGCCCGCCTGGAGGTAGCGCTCCAGCACCTCGCGCCAGGACGGCTTCGCCTCCTTCAGCCACGAGCCGAGCGTGCCGCCCTCCACCAGCTCCATGGCGACGAAGACCTGGTCGCCCCACATGCCCACGTCGAAGACGGGGATGACGTTGGGATGGGACACGCGCGCCATGGCCTGCGCTTCACGCAGGAGCCGCGAGCGCGCCTCCTCGTTGTCCCGGTTGGCGCTCGGGTGCAGCAGCTTGAGGGCGATCTTCCGGTCCAGGTCCGGGTCATAGGCCGCGTACACCACGCCCATGCCGCCCTGCCCCAGCTTGCGCAAGAGCAGGTAGCGGCCCACCTGGGGAACGGGCGGGACGTCCTCCGCGCGGCGAGGCCGGGGGCCCGTCCCATATCCTCCCGAGCCCCGGCCCGTCCCCGCGCCGGAGCGCACGGAATCCGAATTGCCGGTGCCGGTGCTTCGCCTTCCGGTGTCTCTCTTCGTCATGGGGCCGTGACCTGATCCGCGAGTCTACCGCCGGCCGTCGCCCGCTCCGAACATCCTTCCGCGACGCGTCAACCCAGGACGCCTGCCTGGTGACGGTCGTCATCAGCGCCAGGAGCGTGGTCACCAGGGCCTGCGCACAGGGTGGGACACAAACCCCTGGAATCTGGAGGACGCCGGGGGCGCGGCGGCTGGCATGCGGGCCGCAATGGGGGAGCCCATCGCCGTCCTCGCAGCCCTCCCCTTCTGGAGTCCCCCATGGTCCTCCCCCCCGCCCTCCGGAAGCCGCTGTCTCCCGTCAGCCCTCCCGCCGTCGCCGAGAAGCCGGCCGTGGCCGCCCCCCAGGCCGCGCCCGTGGAGGCGAAGAAGCCCGCCTCTGTCGTGGCGGACGGGTTCGACGCGAAGAAGCCGGCCGCGGGCCCGGACCTGACCGGCGTGGGCAGCGCGGTGAAGGCCGCCGTGGACGCGAAGCCGGCGGTGGTCCCCCAGCTGCGCGTGGGGCTGGCGGCGACGGGAGCGGCCCCGCCCGAACGCCAGACGGTGTCCGGCGAGGACAAGGCGAAGCAGGCGGTGGACCTGAAGACGGTGGGCGAGGCCCGACAGGAGACGGCGGACGCCCAGCAGGCCCTGCGGGAGAAGACGACCCAGGAGGCCGACCGGCTCTTCGCCATGGCGGCTGGCCAGGCGCAGGTCCCCGAAGGCGCCAGCGTCAAGCGCGTGTCCGACAGCGAGGTGGAGCTCACCCGCGTCAACGGCCAGAAGGAAGTCGTGGAGCGCTCCGTCGCGACGAAGAAGGACGGCGCGGTGGTGATGGACAGCGCCACCTACGAGGACGGCGTCAACAAGCGCGACCGGCTGGAGATGAAGGCGGACGGCGCCACGCGGGTGGAGCGCGCGGAGTGGAAGGGCGACAAGAACGAGGCGGCGGACCTCAAGTCCTTCGGTGACATCTCCAGGACCCGCGACGCGGGGCTGACGTACACGCGCAACGAGGTCTCCCTCGAGAAGAACCAGGACGGCGACCGGCTCCACGCCGACGAGTACTCGCAGGTGAACGGCAACGCCGAGGGCAGCCGCACCTCGTACTACCAGCAGAAGGGCGGCGGCAGCATCGACAACAAGCTCAAGGGCCCGTTCGACTTCAGCAAGCCGGTGGACCGTTCGGACACGTATTCGTATTCCATTCCGGCGCCGGACGCGGACGGCAAGCAGGCCCCGCCGCAGTACAGCCGCGTGCAGAACTTCTCGCAGGACAACGTGAAGGCCACGTCCTACGTGGACCGCACGCTGGACGGCCACACGCAGTTCGCCGGTGAAGGCCCGCACACCTACGAGGACATGGCCCGGGTGCGCGACGAGTACTCCCAGCACGGGGGCGAGGACTACGACGCGGACAAGACGGGCGACGGACGCCCGCCGAAGCGCTGGACGGTGGACCTGCAGAAGGGCGCGGACCGGCTGGACTCGCAGACCTTCATCGAGGGCTTCCCGGACGCGACCCTCAAGACGGAGAAGACGCGCGAGGGCAGCACCGTGAAGGAGAAGTTCGAGGGCAAGACCTTCGAGAAGGCGGACTCCTCCAAGCGCGTGCCGGTGAGCGGCGAGTCCTCCACCACCTACGCCCAGGACGGCTCCATCGAGAAGCTGGACAGCAAGAGCCGCGAGCCGGACGGCTCCGACCTGGAGCAGCACTACCAGGGCAGCCGCAAGGCCACGGACCAGGGCCTGGAGCTCCAGGAGTCGCTGGAGACGAAGCGCACGAAGGACGGCAGGACGGAGAGCGTGCTCAAGGAGGACACGTCGCTGTTGTCGGATCAGGGCGCGCAGCTGGTGGGCTCGCGCACCACGGTGACGGACGCGGATGGCCGCCAGGGCATCCACGAGGTGGGCAAGGACGGCGAGCGGATGCGGCTGTCCGGCAAGGGCGGCGCGGACATGCGCGACGTCACGGACGCGGAGGCCTTCAAGGACGACGCGTTCGGCAAGGTGCTGCTGGAGCAGGCGTCCATCTCCACCGCGAACACGGTGAACCAGTACGCCAACAGCGGCGGCGCGAAGGCGCTGACCGTCCTCCAGGGGCTGAGCCAGGATGCGGGCCGGCTGCCAGCGAAGGCGACGGAGGTCCTGGGCCGGGACGCCCTCTCCAAGGGCCTGAACGCGGCGCAGGGCGGCGCGAGCGCGCTGGGCGGCGTGGCGGGCGTGGTGGCGGGCGGCATGACGCTGTCGCGAGGCATCCGCGAGAACAACATGCCGGACATCGTGAAGGGCGTGGCGGACACGGCCAACGGCGCGGCGAGCATCTACACGGGCGGCAAGGGCTTCACGGAGGCCATCAAGGGCTTCAAGAACGCGGGCGCGCTCACCACGACCTCCAACACAGCCAACGCGGCGAAGAGCATCCCCTGGGCGAAGACCCTGGCGGATCCGAAGGTGGGCAGCGCGCTCACGAGCACGGTGCTGGATTCGGTGAAGGGCATGGGCGGCATCGGCAAGGTGGCCGGCACGGCGGCGGGCCTGGGGAGCAAGGCGCTCTCCGCGCTCAAGGCGGCGGGCGGCGCGGCCAACGTGCTGGGCGCGGTGGGCGGCGCGGCGGGCGGCGTGATGGACATCGTCAACGGCGCGAAGGCGAACGACGGGGCGCAGATCGCCAAGGGCGCGGTCGGCATCGCGGGCAGCCTGGGCGGCGCGGTGGCGGTGGGCGCGATTGGCGGCCCCCTGGGCATGGCCGTGGGCGCGGGCATCGGCTTGCTGACCTTCGGCTTCGGGAAGCTCATGGACCTCATCAGCGACAAGCCGCACAAGATCGCCGAGCTGCAGATCGACTGAGGCGAAGCACGGAGCGGGGCGGCGGTGGAATCGGAGCCACCGCCGCCTCCTCGACTTCAGCGCTTCCCGCGCAGGGTGCGCTCGTAGTCCTCGTAGCGCAGCTTCGCGATGGTGCGCCGGTCGCGGGTGCGCACCACGATTCCTTCCGGGTGCTTCGCGGCCCCGGCATCCAGCGCGCACCGGGTCGAGGGCGCGTGCTCGCGCAGCCAGGCGGACGCGCCCTCCAGGTCCTTCGGGAGCGCGGCGCCGTCCTGTTCGAGGATGCGCGGCGTGGTCTCCAGTCCGTGCTCGCGGGTGAAGACCTGGAGCGCGTCCTCGGTCACGAAGGGCTGGCCGCCGGACTCACGCCAGCCGGCGATCTGCTCCGCGGACCAGGCGAGGGGCGTCTCGTAGTCGTTGAGGCGGATGACATCGAAGACGCGGTAGCCCACGCGCTTCTCGGCCGTGTACTGCTTGCTGTGGGCGGTGACGTTGCCGCCGTACACCTCGCCGAAGACGACGGTGATGCCGCCCGCGTCGAGCCGCTTCCCGAGCAGGGCGTCCGCCACCGGGCGCAGGTGCTCCACGATGCCCAGGGCCGGGTTCCCGATGAGGTCACCGCTCGCGTAGAGGAACTCCTCGCGGCTGCCGAGCAGGTACGTGCCGTCCGGCAGGAACACGATGCGCGCGTTGGTGCCGTCCACCTTCTCCGTGCCGACCACGGGTCCGTCGAACGCGATGGCGGGCTCGGCCAGCCGGCCCTTGTCGCCCATCGTGTGGTACGTGGGAATGGACGGGTACTTCGTCAACGAGTTGAGCGTGCGCAGGTTGGCGGTGCGGACGGAGAACGTCATGGCGCGGCCTCGGTGTGTGGGGGGCGACGGTAGCAGAAGCCCCGGGCGGCTCGCGGGACGCCGGGGCTCGCGGGCACCTGACATGCGGTAGGCGCCAGGCCCATGGGCATGTACGGAGAGGTCCTGGGCATCGGCCCGTTCCGCCGCGAGCTGGTGCCGTATCTCCAGCAGCCGGACGCATGGCACGAGGGAACGCACGAGGGCGCGGTCATCGTCGTGCCGGTGTTCGACGCCCCCGAGGGCAGCACCCGCAGCCAGAAGCTCGCCCACTGCATGGGGGCGGAGGCGTGGGACTTCAACACGCACGCGATCGACCCGTGGCACGTGGACGTGGAGGCGGTGCGGCTGTTCCTGAATCCCGGAGAGGAGCACCGGCTGAAGTGCTTCCTGAAACTGCGGGACGCGGGCTTCGCGTTCTTCTTCAGGCCGAACGGGTAGGCCCTGTGTCCATCCGTCGCGATCTCCGCGAAGGACGCGGAGGAGGTGCTGGCGACCTTCGACCGGGAGGGCCTGCTCGAAGCGGTGCTGCTCGTGCACCGGTGCCTGGACCTGGACCTCTTGGACATCACCTATGCCGTGGAGCCGTTGCTCCGGCACACCGGGCGCTACACGGGGCCCAAGGAGCTGGGCCTGGAGGCAGAAGTGGTCGCCACGGGGGTCTTCCACCGTGGGCTCGCGGCTCACATGGACTACGGCGCGAAGCGGTATGCCGACACGCGAGAAGGCACGAGGATGCTCGTGTCCTTCGTCAATGCCGGACTGGGGGCCTTCCAGGCGGAGGTCCTCGCCCACTGCATGGGCGCGACGGCCTGGGACTTCAACACGCACGCCATCGAGCCCGAGCGGGTGCGCATCTCGGACCTCGCTTCCCTCTTGATGGACGACGCGCTGGTGACGCGGTTCCACGCGCTGGGCGACGCGAGGTTCCAGTTCTTTTTCCGCGTGCGCCTCTACAGCATCCCCTTCTGACGCTCACTTCACCGTGAGGACGCGCGTGTCGGTGTTCTGCACGCCCTTCCAGTCCGTCACGGTGAAGCTTGCGCGGTACGTGCCCTTCGCCGTGTAGCGGTGCGTCTGGAGCGCGGTGGGCCTGCCCCGCCCCGTCGCCTTCGCGCTGCCATCTCCAAAGTCCAGGCTCCACGCGTCGTTGCCGGTGCCCGTGGTGGACTGGAAGCCCGTGCTGCCGGAGAGGTCGAACGTCACGGTGAGCGGTGCCATGCCCGTCGTGATGGAGGGCTGGAGCCAGGCCGCCGCGGTTGCGTGCGTGTAGCCGCTCGCGCCGAGCACCTGGAAGCCGTCCACGCTGGACGCCGAGGAGTCCAGCCACCACGAGCAGGTGCCGGTGGTGTGGAAGTACGACGCGACCTTGATTTCAGGGTGGCGCTTGAACGTGTCCAGCGCGTCGCGCAGCCACTGGCCCTTGCGGCCGGGCACGCTCGAGTCCTCCACGGAGCCCCACTCCGGCAGCATCACCGGTTTGCCCCTGGCATTGGCCCACGCGAGCACCGGAGCTACCGCCTCCTCCAGCGAGCGCCACGTGTCGCCCGCGTTGGGATTGCAGCCGTTCCAGTTGTAGGCATCCGCGCCCACCCAGTCCACGTAGGAGCTGCCCGGCCAGAACGCGTCCGCCGCGCCTGACTGGAAGCTGGAGGGGACAAGCGTCATCGAATAGCTCACGTTCGTCACGCCCTGCTGACGGAACACCGTGACCAGGCGCCGGAACGCCGCAGCGAACTCCGCGGGCGTGCCGTGAGCGGTGCCGGCCATGTCCGGCTCGTGGTTGAAGATGAGGAACAGCGGCTTGCCCGTGCCCTTCAGGGCCAGCGCATGCGCCTTGAGTTGTGAGTCCTCCGCGCCGCTCGCGATGCTTGCCCAGGACACGCCGCTGCCGTCCTGCCGCTTCGCCGTGATGGACAGGAGCGGGATGCGGCCGCGCTCCAGGTCCGCGAGCAGGAACTTGTTCGGCTGCGCTTCGTCCCACACCGCGTAGATGCGGTGCACGTCCATCTTCCGCGCCGCCAGCCGCTCCAATGCGTCCAACGCCGCCGCGTGGTCCTCCGTGCCACGCTTGCCCGCGAACGCGCCGAACAGGACGCCCGAGGCCGGCTCGAACGTGACCGCCGCTACCGCAGCCGTCAGCCCCGTCTCGCCGGAGTCCTCCATCGGCCCGCAGCCGGTGAAGCCCACCAAGAGGGCAAGCCCTCCGCCAGGAAGAGAAGAAATCCACTTCGGGACGGAGAAACGGCGCATGAGGGGGCTCCGGGGGAAAGGAAGCCCCAGGGTGCCAGCCCGGCTCGGCAGCTGTCGACGGCCGCCCTCCGAAGGAGACCACGGCTACGGTTCATCCCAGCCCGCTCTCCATCCCTCGTCGCTCAGCATCGGCATGCAACCACAGGGGTCTGACATGGACGCGTGGCCCCACTGCTCACGTCGCGCCATGGAGGGCGAGCCCCCGGGCCGCATGCGCCGAAAACCTGTCCGACTGTCGGACAGGTTCGCAACCCAGGGCCACGTACGCCGAAAACCTGTCCGACCAGTTCGCAGCCCAGGGCCACCACGCACGGCGGAAACCTGTCCGACAGGTCCGGAGGACAGTGCCGCTGGCGCCGAAACCTGTCCGACTGTCGGACAAGCTCGACGGCTCGCGCCTCAGGTTGCGAAAACCTGTCCGACTGTCGGACAGGTCCGGAGCCCAGGGGCGCGGGTGCCGCAAACCTGTCCGACTGTCGGACAAGCTCGATGGCTCGCGCCTCAGGTTGCGAAAGCCTGTCCGACAGCCCAACGACCGGACGCGTTCGCGGGGTCGTGCCCCAGGCTGCGAAGACCTATCCGACTGTCGGACACATTCGTGGTTCCGAGGCTCTTTGACGGACGGAGCCCTGTCCGACTGTCGGACACGTTCGTGGCCCCCGGCTTCAGGCTGCGAAAACCTGTCCGACTGTCGGACAGGTTTCTGGACAGCGCGCCCGGCAGGCGGGCCCTTTCCGTGACTCCACCTTCGCGCCTACGGCTACACCTCGTCGCGGGCTGCGGCTGCCGCCCCTGGCTCCATCTTTGCTTTCAGGCGGACAGGGCCATCGGGGACCACCACGGTCTCGGCACGGATCTCATGCGGGTGCCCGTCCAGCACACGGCGCGGCTTGTCGCCGGGCTCCGCGTGGCGCTCGTCCTGGTGGTGGGTTTCCAATCGGAGTGGCGTGGATGAACTTGCGGCACCCCTTCAGCGCTGGCGCATCCGGATGCGCAGGCACTCCGCGACTTCCTCCCGCAGAACTTCCGGGAAGCCCGACAGGCCTGGCGTGTCGTTGCACTCCTACAGCGTGGAGGTGCCATCCTTTGCCTGGAGGAAGTCCAAGCCCAGCACGTACGCCCCCAGGTGCCGCATGGCCCGGCGTGTGTACTCCGCGAGCTCCGGCGGCGGATCAATGCCCTGGTACCTGCGCGTGTCGACGTTGGCCTTCCAGCCCGCGCTCTCCCGCGTCATCGCCCACATGCGCTCGCCACCGCGAGGCAGCGGACGTCTCGCTCATCGTCGATGAAGGGCCCGACGGCCGCGTGGTCGTCTGCGGCGAAGAGGAGGTCCGAGAGCTCCGTCCACGCTCCGGCGTCGCGCACCAGCGCCTTCCCGAACCCCGCATGGGGGTTGCCGACCTTGACGACGAACGGCACGGGCCGATCCAACCGGCGCAACATGTCGTCGCTGAGCGCGGCGTCGAATGGGATGGCCGGCAGCCCTGCCTCGCGCATCACCGCAAGGATTGACAACCGGTCGTGACAGCGCGCCAACACGGGCGCCGGGTTGGTGCAGGGCACGCCGCTCAAACGGATGAGTTCCAGCGCCGCGCGGTGCCTGGGGTCGGGGCGGATGCCCATACCCGCCAGAGCACGCCGTCCAGCCGGGTCGCGGCTTCGCGGGTGATGCACCAAAGGTCTCCGCCGCGAAGGACCCAGGAGCACTCCTGGAGCCTGCGGTAGACGACCTCGCACTCCGGAAAGTAGCGCTACCAGGACTGTTCACCGTTGATGACCGCGAGAGTCGGTCTCGTCCGGCCATCATTCCACGTCCTGGCTTGGACCGCGCTCGGGCAGGCCCCCTTCCCTGTCCGGTCTGGACGGAAGCCTTTTCCCCATGACGCGCCGGTTGACGCGCGTCCCTGGCACCCCTCTTATCTGCTCCTCACCTTGAGCAGGAGTCCCCGTTGGCAGGTGTCCCGGTTGAATTGACCCCGGAGGAGTACGAGGCAGTCACCCGGCGGCCCGGCATGTGCGTCGTGGACTTCTGGGCGCCGTGGTGTGAACCCTGCCACGCCTTCGCGCCAATCTTCACCGAGGCGGCCGCGCGGTTCCCGGACATCCGGTTCGCGCGGCTCGACGCGGAGGCGCACGAGGCGGTGGCCGAGCCGCTGGGCATCGATGCCTATCCCACGCTCGTCGCTTTCAAGGACGGCCTGGAGGTCCACCGCGTCTCCGAGGCGCTGTCCACCGAGTCGCTGAACCGGTTGCTGAACGCGCTGAAGGCCGTGGACGTCGCGGAGGAGAAGCGCCGCATCGCCAACCGTGAGCGGACCGCGGCGGGCCAGCGCCCCTCCGGTGTCCCCGAGGGCGCCACCTGGGACGACAGCGACGAGGAGTGGTCCTCCGGCCCGAAGGATGACAAGGGCCGGCCCCACGGCACGTGGCGGTACTGGCGCGCCGACGGCACCCTCTGCAACGAATGCATCATGAAGCAGGGCACGCCGCACGGCCCCTTCAAGCGCTTCCATGAAGACGGCTCGGTGTCCCAGGAAGGCGCCTTCGAACAGGGCCAGCTTCATGGCCCGCGCACCTGGGTCGCCTCCGAGCACTTCACCACCGAACGCATGCACGAAGGCGGCGTGAGCGAGCGCGTGCGCCGGACGGTGATGCACTACGAGCACGGCACCGTGCGGCAGGTGCTGCACTACGACGGCAAGGGACAGCGCGTGGTGCCCTCCACCGGTGAGCCCTACCCCACCCGCCCCGCCCACGTGCCCGAGGACGCCGAGCTGCGCGAGGACCTGAACCAGTGGGCGAAGGTGATGCTCAACGCGGACGGCGAACGCCACGGCCTCACGCGCTTCTGGGACCCGAACGGGCAGCTCCTGTGGGAGGCCGAGTTCGAGAACGGCCGGCGCCACGGGCGCTACGGGTCGCGCGCGGAGAACCAGTACGCGGACTTCCGGGTCCACTTCGAGGAGGGCCGGGCCGAGGGCGACCTCGCGTGTGGCGAGTGGTCCCTGCTGGACTCGCAGCGGGCGGTGGTGCTCACGCGCGACCTGGGCCGGGCGATGGATGAGCGGACGCTGGCGCATTCGCCGGTGTTCTCGAACCTGGCCCGGAGCGCGGAGGACTGGCACGAACTGGCGAAGGAGGCCCGCGCGGACCGGCGCTACCGCGAGGCCCTGCTGGCCACGGCGCGTGCGTGCGCTACATCCCTGGATGTCCAGCAGCTGAAGCAAGGCCTGGAGGAGCTGACGCTGCCTCGGACCCAGGGCTCGGCGCTCGCGGTCGCGGACGAGGTGGTGGAGGAGGCGGGCCAGGCGTGGGCCCCCATGGCGGATGCGCTCATGCGCGGCGGAGAGGCCGCCACGCTGCTGCGGGCGTACGCGGTGCTGCTGGACCAGACGGACCGGCCTCGCGCGGCGCTGGACTTCCTGCACGCGGCGATGCTGCTCGCGCCGGAGCGCAAGGCGTACCTGTTCACCCGCGGCCTCATCCTGTTGAACCTGGGCGTGGCGGACCAGGCGCGGAAGGACGCGGAGGGGCTCGCGGAGGTGGAGCCGGAGACCGCTGCGTTCCTCGACACGTACGCGCGGGCGTTGTTCCCCCGGTTCGACTTCTGGGCGGGCCAGGAGCCGCCGCGCTGCACCTACGACGGCCTTCCGGAGAAGCCCGCGCAGCCCCTGGAGTCCATCCAGCAACTGGTGTGCAAGTACGCTACGCGGCTCCAGGCGATCCGCGGCGTGCTGCTCCAGCGGATCAAGCCCGGCGCCGAGGTGTCCTGGCTGCCGCCGGACCTGTCAGGCCTGCTGGGCGACGGGCCCGTGGCGCTGAAGCAGTACGAGTTGGAGCGGGACGAGGACGCGCAGGTGGAGGTCGATGAGACGGTCGACCTGGAGATGGGGCTCGCGGACCTGACTCTGATGTTGCGTGGAGACTGGAGCGCGTTGTCGTGGCTGTTGTGGTCGTGCGGGGAGACGACGTTCCGCATGCCTGCTCGCATCGCGCCTCCGGAGGATTACGGACAGGCGGTGGGGCAGGCCTCGCAGCGGCTGTGGCAGTGCCGGGACCGCAAGTTCCGCGGGAGCGCCAGCACGACGAAGCCCGGCCAGGGGTTCCTGTTCGAGGGCGTCTCGCTCGGCGACCTGCACCCGAACCTGGTGTCCATCGCGGAGCGGCAGTACGCGGAGACGCAAGCGATGTTCTATTGGCTCAATGACCCGGATCACGTCTCTCCGTGGCAGAGCAATCTGAGGGGCAGCTAGGCATGAAGCGGATTCGTGAAACCATTGAGGTCGCCGAGCCCCTGTGGCGGGCGCTGGAGCAGATGAGCCACGACCTGGGCGTAGACCGGAATGCCCTGGTGGCCCAGGCCCTGTTCATGCTCGCGAAGCAGAACGGGTACGTGGCACCAACGCCCGTGGCGCTCGGAGTGGCGGTCGCGGGAGAGCCCACGCAGGTGCCGGCGGCCCGGACTCCGGAGCCCGGCGTGCGTCCGGCGGAGCTGCCTGTTGCCGCAGCCCCTGTGAAGGAGGCCCTGTCCACCGCCCCGGCCGCGGCCGCGCCTGGACCCATGAACGCTCTCGCCCCCGTGGATGAGGCCGCCCAGGCGCGAGCCCGCATGCAGGAGGTCCTCGCGTCCGTGGATGCAGTCGCGCAACCCCGCGATGTGCCGTTTGCATCCGATGCCGAGGAGGAGTTGGACGAGGAGGACACCTCCGACGCCGACGCGTCCTCCGACGAGGGGGAAGAGGCCGGCGACGACGAGGTGGATGAAGACGAGGCGGCGGACGCATCTTCGGACGATGCGGAGGCCGACGGAGAAGCCGACGGAGCCTCCGACGACAAGGCGGCGGACGTAAACGCCGCAAGCGCGTCGGACGATGAAGCGGCCGACGAAGGGGCATCCTCCGCCGAAGACGAAGTGGCTGACGAAGCCGATGAAGCGGCCGACGACCAGGTCGCCGATGAAGAGGCATCCTCCGCCGAAGACGAAGCGGTTGACGAAGACGAGGTCGTTGACGAAGACGAAGCGGCCGACGAAGGCGAAGCGGCCGACGAAGGCGAAGCGGCCGACGAAGGCGAAGCGGCTGACTCAGGTACGGGCGAGGACGACGTGCCCTCTGAATCCTCGGACGACGAGGCATCATCCGAGGGGTCCGCTTCGGACCAGGGCTCGGCCGATGAGGACGAGGCGGATGCATCGGCTTCCGAGTTGGACGACGCGTCCACTGCCGACATCGAGGCCGCGATCGGCTCCGAGGAACGTCCCGGCTCTCACGCGGCCGAGGACTCCGAGCGCGAAGAAGCCAAGACGGGTGAGGAGGCGACGGACTCCGACGAGGACGACGAGCGGGCTGCCGCTTCCGCAAGCGACGAGGAGCAGGACTCGGGCTCCGACGACGAACCCGAGGAACAGGACTCCGGCTCCGGCGAGGAATCCGAGGAGCATGACCTGCCCTTCATCGCTCCTCCGGCCTCGCAGGCCTCCTCCGCCCGCCGGCAGGGCCGCGTCCTCCGGTCATCCGCCCCCGAGGACACTCCCGCGGAGTCCAACAAGGGCCGCAAGTCCGCCCCCGCGCCCGCCCCCAAGCCCTCCGCGCGCATGGACCTCTTCGTTCGCCTGAGCCCGGACGGTCCCCCGACCCGGGTGGACGTGGAGCGCTTCACCCTGGGGCGCGGTCCGCAGTGCAGCCTCGTCGTGAAGTCCGGCAGGGTCTCCCGCGAACACGCCGCCGTCGTGCGCGTCGGGAATGACTACTTCATCGAGGACCTGAACTCGTCCAACGGGACCTGGATCAACCACCAGCGCATCAAGCGCCAGAAGATCGCCGACGGGGACACCTTCAACCTCGGGACCGAGGCCATCTACTTCTCCCTCCAGCCCTCGGAGGACTGACGCGCTCAGGCCTTCCGCGGCGGATTGCGGATGCCCAGGGCGGAGATGACTCCGCCCAGCACCAGCAGCGCGGCGGTGACCTCCATCACCCGGTGGAAGCCCGCGACGTCCAGTCGCGGGCCCACGATGAGCCCCGTGAACGCGATGGCGATGAGCCCCGCCACCCGGGCAATGGCGTTGTTGATGGCCGAGCCGATGCCCGCCTGCTCCTTGTGGACGGACCCGAGCACCGCCGCCGTCAACGGCGCCACCGTCGTCGTCAGCCCCAGCCCGAACACCAGCACACCCGGCAACATCTGCGTCCAGTAGTTCACGGGCGTCCTGGCGCGCAGCAGGAGCAGGAACCCGGCGCCCGCGACCCACGGCCCCACCGTCATGAACAGGCGCGGACCGAACCGGCCCGCGAGCCCGCCGAACACCGGCGACAGCAGCAACATGATGATCGTCGTCGGCATCAGCGACAGCCCCGCCGTCGTCGCTCGGAAGCCGCCCACCTGCTGGAGGAACAGCGTGATGACGAACTCGCTCAGCGCCAGCGCCCCATAGATGAACGTCGTGGCCAGGTTGCCCGCCCAGAAGTTCCGCGCCCGGAAGAGCCACAGGGGCATCATCGGGTGCGACGAGCGCCGCTCCTGCCAGAGGAACGCGAGGAACGCCGGCACGCCCACGCCCAGCGACGCCAATACCGTGGGATGCGTCCAGCCCACCGTCCCCTGTTCAATCAGCGCGTAGACCGTGCCGCCCAGCCCCAGACACGCCAACGCGGCCCCCGGGAGGTCGATGCGCGCGCCCTCCGGACGGGCGGGCTCCTCCATGCGTGCGAGCAGCGTCAGCGTCAGCGCAATGGGCAGCACGTTGATGCCGAAGATCCAGCGCCACCCCACCGTGTCCACCAGCAGCCCGCCCACCAGAGGCCCCGCGATGAACGCACCGCCCGTCCAGCCGGTCCACGCGCCAATGGCCTTCGCCTGCTCGGGGCCGGAGAAGAAGGACAGGATGAGCGCCAGTGAGCCCGGCACCAGGAGCGCGCCCGCGGCCCCCTGCAGCGCACGCGCGAGGATGAGCACCGCGCCCGTCGGCGCCACCGCGCACAGCAGCGACGTGGCCCCGAAGCCGAGCAGACCCAGCCGCAGGATGCGCTTGCGCCCGAACGCATCCGACAGCGAGCCCGCGGCCAGCATCAGCGCGCCCAGCGTGATGAGGTAGGCATCCACCACCCACTGCTGGAGCGTGAGCCCTCCACCCAGCTCCCGTACCATCGCCGGCAACGCGACATTGATGATCGCCCCGTCCAGGAACGTGACGAGCGAGGCGAGCACGGCGATTCCCAGGACCAGCCGCTGTGGAGAAGTCACGGTGCCGCGACTCTTCCGGAGGCCGCCGACCCGCGCACCCGGTAGGACCCACGGGACGTCAGCCAGCGGACGACACCCGGAAACCAGCGAGGAGCCTGATGGCTCCCCACCGGCGAGGGCTCACAGACCCGAAGGTCCGTGAGGTCCATCAGAAATCGCACTTCGGGCCACGCTCCGTGCAGAGCGGCGAGGTGAGTTCCTTGCGCTCCTGCTGCTCCGCTCCCGCGCCCGACAGGAGGCGGACGGTCTCACGCTTCAGGCTCAGCTTCTTGGGCTTCTGCATGTCCTGCTTGTCCATGGCAGCTTCCTCTCGTTGCGACCCTTGACGGCGTTGACTGCAACTCCAAGCCAAACAGCTGCTTCCCGAGCAAACAAGCGCTCCACGCATTAACAGCAAGGCCCTTAAATTCATTTCCTCCAGCGTTCCCCCCACATGCGACGCGCGCTCCCATGGAACCCCTTGCTGCAAGGCGTCGAGCACACGGCGGCGGTGCAAGTGCTCGCAATGCTTGTCGATGCGCTGTCGGACCCTCCCTCCCAGGTGCCTTCCCTGGCGTCCCTCGCGCGAGGTGACGCGGGGCGCGCGGTGCTCTTCGATGCGCTGGCCCGGGCCCACGGTGACGCGGGGCATCGTGCGAGGTCGGAGGCCTTGCTGGAGCGCGCCACGGAGGCGCTCGGGGCGGAGACACTGGGGCCGGACCTCTATGATGGCTTCACGGGCATCGCGTGGGCCGTGCAGCACGTGCAGCGCCCTTCTGAATCACCGGAGGAGGATCCGCTCACGGACATCGACGCCGCGCTCGGCGACTTCCTCCAGACGCGCCCGTGGCCCCACCGCCACGACCTGGTGAGCGGGCTGGTGGGCATGGGCGCGTACGCGCTGGAGCGCCTGCCGCGCGACGGGGCGCGACACTGCCTGGAGGCGGTGGTGGCGCGGCTCGGAGAGCTGGCGGAGCGGACGCCCGAGGGACTGCGCTGGCGGACGCAGGCTGGCCATGTGGAAGCGCGGCTCCAGGGTGAACAGCCCGAGGGCAGCTTCAACCTGGGCGTCGCGCACGGCATGGCGGGCGTGCTCATCCTGCTGGGCGGCGCGGTGGCCTCGGGCGTTGAAGCGGCTCGCGAGCTGCTTCATGGAGGTTGGACGTGGTTCATGGCCCGGCGCGGAGCGGACTCCGCTCCCGCTCGCTTTCCCACGCGCGTGGGGGCCGGGAACGAACCTCTCACGTGGCCGCGCCGTCCGGCGTGGTGCTACGGGGATCCGGGCGTGGCGCTCGGGCTGCACTCGCTGGCTCGCGCGGTGGGGAATGCCGCGTGGGAGGCGCAGGCCCTCGCGCTCTGCCGGGAGGCCGCCGGACGTTGGAAGGACGCCGCCTCCGTGAAGGACGGCGGGCTCTGCCATGGATCCGCGGGGCTCGCGCACCTCTACAACCGCCTGTTCCAGGCCACGGGCGAGCCCGCCTTCGAGACCGCTTCCCGGTATTGGTTCCAGCAGCTGCTCACCGTGCACCGGCAGCCCGGCCTGGGCGTGGCCGGGTTCCGCACGCTGGAGCAGTTCGACGACGGCACCGAGGGGTGGACGGACAACGCCGGTCTGCTCGCGGGCGCCACGGGCATCGCGCTGGCGCTCCTCGCGGCGACCTCTTCCGTGGAGCCCTCCTGGGACCGCATGCTGCTCATGTCCCTGCGACCCTCTTCTTCCCTGGACGCCCCATGACACCGCCGGGCTTCGCTCCCTCGGGGTTCTTCGTCCTCCGCACCCCGCTGCTGCCCTTCGACGAGCTGCGCGCCTGGAGCCAGGGGCTCTGCGCGTCCTCCTCGCTGGCGGCCCCTGCCCCGGAGCTGGAGGCGGCGCTCGGCCGGGACCGCCTGCTGCTGCGTGAACGGCTTCGGGCCGTGATGGCGCGGCCGGAGGTGCGGGAGGCGCTGTTCCTCGCGTCACCCTCGCTGGAGGAGCACCTGCCCGCGTGGACGTCCGCGCCGGAGAGTCCCCACGGCGAGAAGCTGGAGCGGACGCTCGTGCGCTACTGGCAGCGCATGTCGGCGCGGGCGACGCCCTTCGGCCTCTTCGCGGGCAACAGCCTGGGCCTGTTCGCTCCGGCGACGCGGCTTCGGCTGTCCGCCCGTGAGACGTACCGGCGCCACACGCGGTTGGACACGGACTACGTCGACGCGTTGATGGAGAAGCTCGCCGGGCTGCCCGCGCTTCGCGAGGCCCTGCGCTACCGCCCCAACTCCAGCCTGTACCGGGCCGCGGGCCGGCTGCGCTACGCCGAGTCGCGGCGCGACGGTGGCTCGCGGACCCACCAGCTCGTCGGCGTGGAGCCCACGCCGTACCTGGAGGCCACGTTGGAGCGGGCCCGCGCGGGAGCCTCGCTCTCCTCGCTGGCGCGGGCGCTGGTGGAGGCGGATGCCGAGGTGTCGCTCGACGAGGCCACGGAGTACGTGGACATGCTCGTCGAGAGCCAGCTCCTGGTGCCGGACCTGGCGCCTCCCGTCACGGGACCGGAGCCGCTCCACGCGCTGCTCGCGCACCTGGAGAGCGTACCCGCGATGCGCGAGTCCCACCGCGTCCTCGAGCACGTGCAGCGCGCGTTGACGGAGCTGGAGGGTTCGCCGCCGGGCGCGGAGCCGGCTCGCTACCGCGCGCTGGCTCGCGGGCTGGAGGCCCTGCCCTCCCCCGTCGACCTGAGCCGCCTGTTCCAGGTGGATCTGCGCAAGCCCGCCGAAGCGTTGACGCTGGGGCCCGCCGTGGTGGACGCGATGGTCCAGGGCGTCACCCTGCTGCACCGCCTCAGCGCCGCCTCCGAGTCCCCCACGCTGCGGCGCTTCCGTGAAGCCTTCGTGCAGCGCTACGAGGCGCGCGAAGTGCCACTGCTGGAGGCGCTCGACGAGGACGTGGGCATCGGCTTCGAGCTGGCCAGCCCCGAGGCCGCGGAGGACGCGCCGCTCCTGCGCGACCTGGCCCTCCCCGCGCCCCGCTCCGAGGAACGTGTCGCGTGGGGCAAGGCGCAGGCCCACCTGCAATACCGGCTGTCGGAGGTGCTGCGGACAGGCGGTCCCCTGGAGCTGGACGCCGCCGACGTGGAGGCGCTCGCCCACCCGCGACCGGGGCCGCTGCCGGATGCGTTCTCCGTCCTGGGCACGGTGCTCGCGGCATCACAGGAGGACGTCGACGCGGGGCGCTTCCGGTTCGTCTTCGAGTCGATGATTGGCCCCTCTGGCGCGGCGCTCCTCGGACGCTTCTGCCACGGCGACCCGGAGCTGCTGCGCCACGTGACGGCGCACCTGCGCGCGGAGGAGGCCCTGCGCCCGGAGGCCACCTTCGCGGAGGTGGTGCACCTGCCGGAGGGACGCGTCGGCAACATCCTGTGCCGCCCCGTGCTGCGCGCGCACGAGCTGGTGTACCTGGGGCGCTCGGGCGCGCCGCCGGAGCAGCAGCTCCCGCTCACGGACCTGTCCCTCTCCGTCCAGGGCCGGCGCATCGTCCTGCGCTCCGCGAGCCTGGGGCGCGAGGTGCTTCCGCGCGTCACCCACGTCCACAACTTCGGCCGCGCGCACCTGCGGCCCTATACCTTCCTGGGCACGCTCCAGCAGCAGGGCGCGAGCCCCGGCCTGCGCTGGCAGTGGGGTCCGCTCGCCAGCAGCGCGTTCCTTCCGCGCGTGACGATGGGCCGGCTCATCCTCCACCGCGCGCGCTGGCGGCTCACGGCGTCCACGCTCCACGCGCTCGGTGAGCGCGAAGGCGCCGAGCGCTTCCGCGAAGCGCAGCGGCTGCGCGAACGGCTGCGGCTCCCTCGCTTCGTGGGCCTGGAGGACCGCGACAACGTGCTGCCGGTGGACCTGGAGAACGTGCTCAGCCTGGACACCTTCGTCCACCTGGTGCGGCAGCGCACGGACGCGGTGCTGGTGGAGCTGCTGGAGGACGACGGGCTTTGCGTCACAGGCCCCGAAGGCCGCTTCGTCCACGAGGTGGTGGTGCCCTTCGTGCGCGACGCGTCAGCGGTGCCCGCGCCCGCCGTGCACGTGCCCCGGCCGCCGCGCCTCCAGCGCTCGTTCCCTCCCGGCTCCGAGTGGCTGTACCTCAAGCTCTACACGGGCACGGCGCTCGCGGAGCGCGTGCTGAAGGATGCCGTGGCGCCGCTGGTCCGTCAGGCGCTGGCGTCCGGCGCCGTGAGCCAGTGGTTCTTCCTGCGCTACGGAGACCCGGACTGGCACCTGCGCGTGCGACTCCACGGCGACCCGCGACGGCTGCACGGTGAGGTGCTGGAGCACCTGCACACGCTCGTGCGCCCCCTCCAGCGGGACGGGCTCGTCCACCGCGTGCAGGTGGACACCTACGAGCGCGAAATCGAGCGCTACGGCGGAGATGCCGGCCTGCCGCTCGCGGAGCAGTGGTTCCACGCGGACAGCGAGGCGGCGCTGGAGCTGCTCGACACCGTCGCGGAGGATGGCGGCGCGGACGCACGCTGGCGGCTGGTGCTGTGCGGCATCGACTCGGTGCTGACGGACCTGGGCTTCGACCTGGAGGGCCGCGGCCGGCTGCTCGAAGGCTTGCGCCAGGGCTACGGCCAGGAGTTCTCCGTGGACGGCGCCGTCGAGCGGCGGCTGGGCGAACGGTTCCGCACGCACCGCCAGGAGCTGGAGTCCCTGCTGTGGCGGCCGTGGCTTGATGAAGGGCCGCTCGCGCCGGGGTTCGCGGCCCTGCGGCGCCGCGCGGAGCGGCAGGGGCCGGTGCTGGGACGGCTGCGCGCTTGCGCGGATCAGGGACTGCTCACCCAACCACTGGACCGCGTGGCCGCGAGCCTCGTCCACATGCACACCAACCGGATGCTGCGCACCGCCGCCCGAGCGCAGGAGCTGGTCCTCTACGACCTCCTCCACCGCCTCTACGCCTCCCGGCTGGCTCGCGAGCGGAAAAAGTCCTGACACGCCCCGTCCGGCCCGCGGCCTCCCGATGCGGTGCCGGAGGCCAACGCCATCGCACACCCGCTCGGGCCCTGCGCCAGGACACGCGCAGGGCCCGCCGTGCGCTCCCACCCCAGGTCGCCTTGACTTCGAAATTACGCAGATAATATTACGGTCGAAATCAAAGGAGCCACACATGACCGCCAGCTACATCGTCGACGCCGTCCGGACCCCGCGTGGGCGCGGGAAGATGGGCAAGGGAGCCCTGACGGGTCTGCACCCGCAGGAGCTGCTCGCGCAGACGCTCAACGCGCTCCAGCGCAGGGGTGGCTGGGATGCACGCGAGGTGGGCGACGTCATCGCGGGGTGCGTGTCGCAGGTGAACGAGCAGGGCGCGAACATCGCTCGCAACGCGGTGCTGGCGGCGGGGTGGCCGCAGGACGTGTCCGCCGTGTCGCTCAATCGCTTCTGCGGCTCCGGGCTCCAGGCGGTGAACTTCGGCGCGATGGGCGTCGCCTCCGGCGCCATGGACTTCGTGGTGACGGGCGGCGTGGAGAGCATGTCGCACCTGTCGCTGGGCGCGGACGGCGGCGGCCAGGACGGCGGCAACGTGCGGCTGCGCGAGCGCGTCTACCAGGTGCCCCAGGGCATCAGCGCGGACCTCATCGCGACGCTGGAGGGCATCACCCGAGAGGACGTGGACGCGTGGGCCCTTCGCTCGCAGCGCCAGGCGGCTCGCGCCATCGAGGAGGACCGCTTCGCGGGGTCCCTCTTCGCGGTGAAGGACCCGGCCACCGGCGCCGTGCTGCTGGAGCGCGACGAGTACCCGCGCCCGGACACCACCGCGCAGGGGCTGGCCGCGCTCAAGCCCGCGTTCGTCGCCATGGGTGAGACGGTCGTGGGCCCGAACGGCGAGACGCTGGACGGCATCGCGCTGGCCGCCTACCCGCAGGCGAAGCGCATCCAGCACGTGCACACCGCGGGCAACTCCAGCGGCATCGTGGACGGGGCCGCCGTGGTGGCGCTGGCGTCGGAGCGCTACGTGAAGGAGAAGGGCCTCAAGCCCCGCGCCCGCATCCGCGCCATGGCGACGCTGGGCACCGAGCCGCTCATCATGCTCACCGCCCCCGCGCCCGTGAGCGAGAAGGCCCTGCGCATGGCCGGCATGAAGGCGGGCGACATCGACCTGTGGGAGATCAACGAGGCCTTCGCCGCCGTGGTCCTCCAGACGACGCGCGCGCTCGGCATCGACCCGGAGCGGGTGAACGTCAACGGCGGCGCCATCGCGCTGGGCCACCCGCTGGGCGCCACCGGCGCGATGCTCGTGGGCACGGCGTTGGATGAACTGGAGCGCACGGGCAAGGGGACGGCGCTCATCACCATGTGCATCGGTGGCGGCCAGGGCATCGCCACCATCATCGAGCGCGTGTAGCGCTCGGCGCTCGCTCCAGGAGCGCGCCTAACGCTCCCGGAAGGCACGCACCATCGCATTGAGGCGCTCGCGGACCTCCGCAATGCGCCCGGGCTCCTGGGCCTCCAGCGCCAGACGGAAGGCGGCGATGACGGACGCGAGTTCCTCGCGCGGCAGGCCGGTGAGCTGGACGAACAGCGCATCGGCCCGAGCGAGCACGGTGGTGTTGGGCAGCGCATCGCGCGGGTGCAGCTTGAGCGCGGACATCCGCTGGCGCGCCTCTTCAATCTGCGCGGGCGTGAGACGGCCGGGGCGCTGCTCGATGACAAAGGCCTCCTTGCGCCCGGTGGCCACCACCGTCACCTCCACCTCCAGGATGCCGTTGAGGTCGTAGGTGAAGCGCACGTCCACGGCCTGCTCGCTCGCGGGCGCGGGCGGCAGTCCCTGGAAGTGGTATTCGCCCAGCTTGACGTTGTCCTCGCAGCGGGCGTGTTCGCCCTGGTAGATCTCCAGCTTGATCTCCCGTTGGAAGTCGCTGCTCGTGTAATAGCGCTCCACCCGGCTGGCGGGGATGACCGTGCCTCGCTCCAGGATGGGGCTGAAGACACCGCTGACGTGCTGGCGGCCCGCCCGCGCCAGGGTGGCGACGCCCAACGTGAAGGGCGCCACGTCGGTGACGACCAGGTCTTCCACGGCCCGGTCCCCGCCCTTCATCGCGGCCTGCACCGCGGCGCCCAGCGCCACGGCCTCGTCCGGCGGCAGCTTGCGCAGGGGCAGCCGGCCGAACAGCTCCGCGCTCATCGCCGCCACGCAGGGCATTCGGGTGGAGCCTCCCACCAGCAGCACCTCGTCCACGTCCTTCGCCTGGAGCGACGCGTCCTTCAGCGCCTGACGGATGGGGCCACGCACGCGCTCCAGCACGGAGGCCCAGGCGCGCTCCGCGTCATCGCGGGTGAGCTCCAGGTCCAGCGTCAGCCGGCGGCCGGTCTCCAGCGGCAGCTCCGGCAGCACCACGCGCGTGCGCTCGGAGGCGGACAGCCGGCGCTTGGCGGCCTCGCAGGCCTCTCGCAAGCGGGACCACGCGGCTGCGTGCTCCTCCAGGTCCACGCCCTGCTTCTCCCGGAACAGGTGCGCCATGTGGCGCGCCAGCGCGGTGTCGAAGTCCTCACCGCCCAGCCGCGCGTCTCCGGCGGAGGACTGGATTTCAATGACGCCTTCGATGATCTCCAGCACCGTCACGTCGAACGTACCGCCGCCCAGGTCCAGCACCGCCACGCGCATCTCACGGTCGCGCTCGTGGAGGCCGTAGGCCAGCGCTGCGGCGGTGGGCTCGTTGATGATGCGTTCGACATTCAGGCCCGCGATGGCGCCCGCGTCACGGGTGGCCTGTCGCTGGAGGTCTCCGAAGTAGGCGGGCACCGTCACCACTGCCTCCTCGATGGCGATGCCCAACGCGGCCTCCGCGTCCCGCTTCAGCGAGCCGAGCACCAACGCGGACAACTCCTGCGGCGAGAAGCTCCGGCCTCCGATGACGCGCTGACGGTCCGTGCCCATGTCGCGCTTGAAGGCCACCGCGCCGGAGACAGGGTCCAGCACCGCATGGGCCTTCGCCGCCGCGCCCACCAGCACCTCGCCCGCGGCGTTGAGGCTCACCGCGCTGGGCGTGAGGATTTCGCCCAATGCGTTGGGCAGAACGGTGGGACGGCCATCGCGCAGCACCGCCACCAGCGAGTACGTTGTCCCCAGGTCGATGCCCAGGATGGGCTTGTGGCCCGCACCACCGCTCATCGTCTCACCCCTGACATATGTTCCCCAGCGCCTGCTCGAAGGCCGTGAAGGCCTCGTCCAGATGGCGCTGGCGTTCCTGCCGCGCCGGATCCTCGTCCGCGCCGAAGACGGTCAGTTGATCCGCCAGCCGCTTCCTCAACTTGATGCGCTCTGCATACAGCTGACTGCAATCACCTTCGTCTCCCAGCGCGACCAACTCCCGGAGGTGCACACAGCCCCTCTGGCGATCCAGGCCGGAGAACCGGGCGCAGAGGACTTCCGCCTGCTTCCGGGCGGTCTCCACCCGCTCCTGCCCCGGCACGCGCGTTCCTCCGTTCGGCCGGGAGAGGAAGCCTTGAATGAGCATGGCCGCCACGAACAGCGCCACGACTCCCAGCACACCCAGCGCCACCTTGAACCCCGCGGAGGGAAACGCCGCCGCGGGATGGACCGGGGCCAACGGAACGGCCGTGCCATCCGGCGCGTGGGCCACCCGCTCCTTCCCATCCGGCGGCGCGGGGGAGTCCAGCACCTGGTAAAGGAGCGGTGCATGCTGGCGCAGAAGGAACACCGCCTCCGAGGCCTCCCCTGGCTGGGCCTCCGACAGCGCCAGGAAGGCGGACCGCGCGCTCTCCGCGTGCCCCTGGAGCACGGCCTTCGCGAGGCTTGAGCGCAGCGTGCCGTTGAAGGTGTCCGGAAGAGCCCCCAGTTCCAGGACCAGCGGCCAGAGCACGGCCACGCCCTCGGACGCGAAGGCGTCCGCCAGGTCTTCCGACTTCATCCAGGCCACATAGCGCCCGGCCAGGTCCCGCCCGGGACCCGGATGGACCTTCAGGTGCAACAGCAACACGAACTGCACGAACCAGCCGGGCGGCGGAGGCGGTTCCTCGGGGTTCTTCCCCATCCGCTCGAAGGCGACCTGCGCCACCTTCCACGCGCGCTCCACCTCGTCGAGCTCGAGCAACTGGTTCGCCAGCATCCAGAGGAACCGGTGCGGCGCCTCGCGTCCCAGCAGCGCAATCTCCGCGTCCTCCAGCGCGCGGGGGAAGCGCTGCGCCAGCTCCGCCAGGAACCCGCGGAGGCCCTGCCGGTACGCATCACGGTACGCGGCCAGGGCCTCCGGGATGCGATCCGCGGCGAGCAGCGCCTCCACCAGCCATTGCCGGGGCTCCACGGCATCCTGGAGCGCCTCCACCGCGCGGCGCGCCACCTCCACCGGCGCCTCTGGAGGCGCATCCGGAGGGAGTGCCCGGAACTCCGCGCGGAAGCGCTCCAGCGTATTCAGGGGGAGCGCAGTCTCGGGGGGCTGCTTCGCGGCGTCGTCCCGAGCTTCCGCCTGGGTGCGCGGGGCCTCGCGCCCTTCGCGGCGCGCGAGCGCGGTCTCGTAGGCTTCACGCAGGCGGGCAAAGCCCTCCGGGTCCGTCTCCGGTTTGCGTGTCTTCAGCTTGCGCAGATACGCGCGGCGGATGACGTCCCCACCGGGATCGGCATCCACCTCCAACTCCCGGAGCGCTTCCTGGAAATCCATGCGGGCGGCGACGATAGCCCAAAGCCCGCAAATGCCTCGCGGCCCCCTCGGGCGGACGCGTTGACAGGAGCGTCCGTCTCCGACATGAGGAAAGGTCGCTCCTGCAAGCACCGGGGCGCGCGGTCCAGACGTCTTCGCTGGCCGTGAAGCCAGACTGGAGCGCCCCATGGATGCCCCCACCGAGCTGCCCTCCTTCCTCGCCCAGGCGTCACACTGGCCCGTCGTGCCCGTGCTCACCCGGGTGGGGTTGGCCATCGCCATCGGGCTCTTCATCGGGTTGGAGCGCGAGCACAGCCGCAAGACGGGCGTGCGCACCTTCGCGCTCACCGCGCTGATGGGCTGCCTGGGCGGACTCACCGGCCAGGCGTTCGCGCTGGTGGCGGCGGGCTTCGTCACGCTGCTGGTGCTGCTGATGAACGGCCGGGAGCTCCTGCTCCACCGGCGCCTGGCGCTCACCACCTCCACCGCGCTGATGGTGGTGACCTTCTGCGGCATCCTGTGCGGCATGGGCCACACGTTCACGCCCATCGTCGTGGGCGTCCTGACGGCGGCGCTGCTCGCCTGGAAGCAGTCCATCGCGGGCTTCGTGGGCGGCCTGTCGGACAAGGAGCTGAGGTCCGCCATCCTGCTCGCGGTGCTGACGTTCGTCGTCCTCCCCATCCTGCCCGCGCACCCGGTGGACCCGTGGGGCCTCATCGAGCCCCAGTCCAACTGGGCCAGCGTCATCATCATCGCGGCGGTGGGCTTCGTGAACTACATGCTCCTGAAGACACTGGGGCCTCGGGGCATGGAGGTCACCGCGTTCTTCGGCGGGCTGGTGAACAGCCGCAAGGTCATCGTGGAGCTGGCCACGCGCCTGAAGGAGGTGGGCGCGCCGCTGTTGCCCTCCGCCTACCGGGGCATCCTCCTGGCCACCGTCGCGATGCTGCTCAGAAACGGCCTCATCGTCGTCATCTTCGCCTCGCAGGCCGCCGTGCACTGCGCCATCCCCTTCACCCTGATGCTGCTGGTGAGCGCGGTGCTGTGGCGGCGCTCACCCGTGCAGGCGCCCGCGGAGGGCACGCCCCGGCTGGCGCTGGAGTCCCCCTTCCGCCTGATGGCGGCGCTCAAGTTCGGCGCGGTGTTCCTGGGGCTCAACGTCGCGGGGGCGCTGGCGCAGCGCCACTTCGGCTCCGCGAGCTTCTACTTCGTCAGCATCCTGGGGGGCTTCCTGTCGAGCGCGTCGTCCATCGCGTCCGCCGCCACGCTCATCAGCCACCATGAGATTTCAGCGGCCACGGGCGTCAACGGCGTCATCCTCTCCAGCCTCACCAGCATCGTGGTGAACATCCCGCTCATCCGGAGCATGGCGCAGGAGGCATCCTTCCGGCGCCGCGTGTCCACCGCGCTCCTGGCCGTGGCGGTGGTGGGGCTGGTGGGCGTGGGACTCAACCTGATGGTCTTCGACGCCCTCCTCCACTCCGTCTGAGCCCGGGCGTCACGGCGGGCACGGCCGCCACCGTTGGCCCCTCTCATTCGTGTTCCTGAACGTGACGCCGAAGAGGCGAACCGCGCGGACCTCGTGGACGCGGTCCGCGCCATCGCCTCCCGCCGCTGAGGCTCCGGAGGCCCTACGGCAGATACCGCCACGCCGCCGTCACCGCCGGCTGGAAGCAGTGCACGTGGGCCTGGGTGGCGCTGGGAATCTCCTGGACCACGCCAGCCCCGTAGCCCTGCGTGCGGCACCACTGGCTCACCTCCAGGCGCGAGCCCGGAGCGGTGTAGTCGCCCAGGTTGGACACCGGCCCCAGCACGGACTTCTCCACGTTCGTCTGGAGCCCGGAGTTGAAGCAGCCCACCCACGGCCGGGACGTGACCTCGAACACCTGCCCCGTCGTCCAGCCCTGGCTGTTGCAGAAGCGGTGCGCGGCGGCGGAGCAATGGGTGCTCGTCACGCCCCGCTCGTCGGTGCAGCCCGCGTGGATGCGCGCCAGCTCCTCGAACGTCACGGCCACGCTCTCATGCTGGATGGGCGCGCACGCCACCGTCAGGTCCGTGGACGTGGACGCCACCGGCACGCCCGCCAGCGAGATGGGCGGACGGTTGCTGACCAGCTGCAGGATGGTGTCCCAGGTGTTGGTGGTGTTCGCCATCGCGTCGCCGGCGCCCCGCTGTGCGCACACGCGGTGCATCGCGGACAGGCATGCGGCGGAGTTCAGGGCGCTCGTGCCATTGCACGCGGGCGCCTGGGCGCTCAGCACGAACTGGCCCGCGGAGGGCGTGTGCTGGATGGCCTCCTCGCGGCAGTTGGCGCCGTGCGCGGTCAGGCAGATGCTCCGGTTGGAGCGCGCGTGCGTGAAGATGCGCACCTCGTCGATGGCGCCCCGGAACGAGCCCTCGCCGTTGGCCGGGCAGCGCTGCGTGTCCAGGTTCGCGCCCGCGCCGATGTAGAGCGCCCCCGCGCCCAGCTGCGCCGTTCCCGGCGCGACGGGCAACGCTCGGTTCGTGGGCACGCCGTTGAGGTACTCCTGGAAGACGCCGGTGGTGCCGTCCCACGTATAGGCCAGGTGGCTCCACTGCCCCACCGGCAGCACCGGACCGAAGCCCAGCCGCACGCGCTGGCCGTTGACGACCAGCGAGAAGTGCGGCTGGTTGCTGGCCTCGTAGATGATGTCCAGCCCGCCCGCCTTCTGCATCAGGTAGCGGTAGGGATTGCCGGTGGTGCACCCCTGCTGGATGTCCGCGTCCGGCCGCACCGCGAACTCCACGGACAGGCCGCGCACGGCCGTGCCCACGCCGGGAGTCGAGGCCCCCGCCAGGTCCACCTTGAGCGCGCCACCACCGGGCAGCACCAGCGCCTTGCCCTTGCCGTGCGGCTGCCACAGCGAGTCCGGCGAGGAGCGCGTCAGCGCGTTGCCCGGCGAGATGGAGGCGCCTCCCACCAGCGTGCCGGTGAAGAAGTGGCCGGACAGGTCCGGCGTGCGCGTCAAATCGTACGCGCCCGCGCGCGTGACGAGCTCGTTCATGGGCAGGAAGAGCAGGTGGAAGGGGTCCATCAGCTCGCCCAGGTCCACCTCGTTGTAGTCGGCCGTGTTGCTGCCGAAGAGGGCCAGCACGTCGTGCGTCTTGGTGACGGGCAGGTAGTGCGCCCCGTTGCTCTGCCCGGGAGGGAAGCTCCGCGACGGCAGGCGCTCCTGCTCGAAGTTCCACATGGGCCCCGAGTAGAAGAGGTGCGCGATGTCCATGCGGTCCGTGTTGATGGCTCCGTCGATGTGGTACGCGGTCCAGTTCGTGTCCGCGCCCACCAGGCTCACCGCCTCGCGCCGCGCGCCGTCCGTGTAGGTGACGGCGACGTAGACGAGGTTGCGGCCCTCGTGGTCCACCCACGCGTAGGCGCCGCGCACCATGGCGCCGGAGGGGGTGTCGCCGAAGTCCTCGCCCGTGGCCGCCTTCAGCCGCTTCCACGCGAGCGGGTAGCTCTTCACGCCGGCGTTCGGGTCGTTGAACATCATCGACAGCGGGCGCGGGGTGCTCCAGCCCGTGGCCGCGCACGGCGTGGGGTTGTACGCGTACATCATGTGGTCGATGTCGCCGTTGTTCGCGGGCGCCCCCTGGAAGATGAGCAGCCGGCCGTCGGACGTCATCGTCGGCTCGATGCCGCGAAGCGTGGCGCCGGTGACGGTGCGCAGCGTCTCCAGCGGACCCGTGGAGAACGACGCCACCTCCGCCGCCGTCGTGAAGGGCTGGGACACGCGGATGTCCGACGTGCGCCGCCGGAAGACGTTGTCCCCGTTGAACATCTTCGAGTCGAAGAGGAACGGCTGGTACACCGCGACGCCGGCCGACAGCGCGTAGGGCTGGGCGGGGTTGGTGAAGCAGAACGCCAGCGCGTTCTCTCCATCATGCACGTCCAGCGTCCGGCCCGCGGAGAAGGCCCCCGCGAAGGACGGCTTGCCCGAGGCGTCGTACGTCACCGCCTCCGGCCGGAACACCCGGGCGATCCACGTCGTGGTCGTCGTCGCGTGGTCCTCGCGGATGTTGCCCACGAAGATGCGCCCGTCCACCGTGGACGAGTGCCCGTTCGCTCCGAACGGCGTCCCGATGCGCGTGTTCACCAGCGACGGCCGTCCGTCCGCGAACGCCGCCCCGGGGAGGCCCCCGAGCGCGGTCCCCAGCAGGACACCGAGGCTCACACTAAGTAGGTTTTTCATGAAATCTAGATTAAACCAATTCCCATCCCGGGTCGAAGCGGGCCGGGTTCCCGCTCCCTGTCGGGGCTGGACACACCTTCGAGGAGCACGGATGGCGACGAGAGCCGTGAAGGCGTTGGGGATGCTGGCGGCGGTGCTGGGGCTGACGGCCTGTGGCGGGGACACCGCGGCTTCGCGGGACGCGGCGCCTCCGGCGCCGGTGGTGGCGGAGCGCGAGCAGTCCGCCACGGCGGCTCCCGTGGGGCAGACGGTGTGGCTGAAGGCGTGCGCGACGCAGAAGTATGTGTCCGCGGACCGGAACCTGGGGACGACCGCGCCGCTGGTGGCCAGCCGGGACAGCGCGCAGGGCTGGGAGCAGTTCCAGGTGGCGGACGCGGGCAATGACTTCATCTCGCTGCGCGTGGTGGAGACGGGCCTGTACGTGTCCGCGGATCCGAACGCGGGCGGTCAGGTGACGGGCTTCCGCACGGCGGTGGGGGACTGGGAGCGCTTCACGTGGGTGCCCTTCGCGGATGGCTCCGTGGGGCTGCGCGCGAAGAGCACGGGACAGTACGTGTCCGCGGACGTGAACCAGGGCGCCAGCGCGCCGCTGTACGCCAACCGCGCCACGGCCGGGTGCTGGGAGGCGTTCTCCTTCGGCATCGTGGGAGGCGGCGAGGACCGCTGGGTGCAGATCTGGGCCGACGAGTTCGACGGCGACAGCGTCAACGCCGCCAACTGGACGCCCAACACGACCGTGCACGTGAACAGCGAGCAGCAGCAGTACACGGCGTCCGGGGACAACATCTCCGTGAGCAACGGCACGCTGAAGCTCACCGCGCGGCTGCAGTGGAACAACGGCTATCCGTTCACCTCGGGCCGGCTGGAGAGCGCGGGCAAGCGCGAGTTCGGCCATGGCCGCATCGAGGCGCGCATCAAGATGCCGGTGGGCGCGGGCCTGTGGCCGGCGTTCTGGCTCCTGGGCAATGACATCAACACGGTGGGATGGCCGGCGTGCGGGGAGCTCGACATCATGGAGAACGTCGGCTACGGCGATTGGACGTCCGGCGCGCTGCATGGCCCGGGGTACTCCGGCAACACGCCCATCAACGGCCGCTTCTATCCGGCGTCCAGCGTGAGCAACTGGCACGTGTACCGCACGGAGTACTCGTCCTCGGACATCAAGTGGTTCATCGACGGGGCGCTGGTGAAGACCACCACGCGCGCGGAGGTGCAGCGCTACGGTGCGTGGGTCTACGACAAGCCCCTGTTCATCATCCTCAACCTGGCGGTGGGCGGCGGCTATCCCTTCGGCGTGAACGGCGCCTCGACGCCGTACTACGGCGTGCCGCAGTCCACGGTGGACCTGGTGCGCAACGCGCCGCAGACCCTGGAAGTGGACTGGGTGCGCGCCTACCAGTGGCGGTAGGCTGACGGGCATGCCGCTTCCTCCCCTCCTCCTGCTGGCTGACAGCGCTCCGCTGTTCTGGCGCGTGGAGGGGCGCCCCTTCCTGGACTGCGTGCGCGTGCTCACCGGCGCGGAGCTGCGCGTGCCGCCGGTGCGGGCCGCGTACCTGGGCGCGTCCAACGGCGACGTGCCGGAGTTCTACGACATCTTCGTCGCGGCCATGGAGGGCATCGGGCTCACGCGCTGCCGGAGCATCCCGGCCGCGCCCTCCGGCGAGGACCTGGCGTGGTTGAAGGACGCCGACGTCATCCTCCTCGCGGGCGGCGACCCGCGCGTGGGCTGGGACGCATTCCAGGCGCACGGCGTGGACGCGCTTCTGCGTCAAAGGCGCCAGGCCGGCGCCATGCTGATGGGCGTGTCCGCGGGGGCCATGCACCTGGGCCTGGGCGCATGGCGCGACGACCTGCCCGGCGAGGGTGAGCCCTTCCCGGTGCTGGGCCTCGCGCCCTACCTCATCGGCGTGCATGAGCCTCCCGAGTGGCCCGGCCTCAAGCTCGCCCTGAGGCGCATGGGGCTGCCCACGCGGGGGCTGGGGATTCCGAAGGGGGGCGGCGTGCTGCTGCACGAGGACGGCAGCGTGGAGCCCGTGCGCCAGCCCGTGGTGGACGTGACGGTGGACGTGGAGGGACGGCTGCACGAATCGCTGCTGCTGCCTCCGGCCACGCCGTACCGGGGCGAGTCCCCCGAGGCGCCGGTGGACCGGCGGACGCTCCAGTAACGACTCCCTGGCGAGGAACGACGATGGCGACGACAACGGGCTGGACGGTGGCGGCGTGGGCGCTGGCGGCGGGGCTGACGGCGTGCGCGGGGGCACCTCTGCGCGAGGCGGGCGTGGCTCCCCGGGACGACGGCTGGGTCCAGGTGTGGAGCGACGAGTTCAATGGCACGGAGGTGGACACGAGCAACTGGCGCATCCAGACCGACGTGCACGTGAACAACGAGCAGCAGCAGTACACGGCGTCGCCGGACAACGTGTCGGTGAGCGGCGGCACGCTGAAGCTCACGGCGCGGCTGCGGGAGGTGAACGGGTATCCGTTCACGTCGGGCCGCGTGGAGAGCGCGGGCAAGCGCGAGTTCACGCACTCCCGCGTGGAGGCGCGCATCAGGCTGCCGGTGGGCGTGGGGCTCTGGCCGGCGTTCTGGATGCTGGGCGCGGACATCCAGGCGAAGGGATGGCCGGCGTGTGGGGAGCTCGACATCATGGAGAACGTCGGCTACGGCGACTGGGTGTCCGTCGCGCTGCATGGGCCGGGCTACAGCGGCAACACGCCCATCAACGGCCGCTTCCATCCGCGCACGCCCGTGAGTGATTGGCATGAGTACCGCGTGGAGACCTCGCCCGAGGCCATCCACTGGTACATCGATGGAGAGCGCGTGAAGACGTCCACGCGCGAGGAGGTCGAGCGCCACGGCGCGTGGGCCTACGACAAGCCGCTCTTCATCATCTTCAACTTCGCGGTGGGCGGCGGCTACCCGGAGGGCGTCAACCAGACGAAGGAGCCGTACTTCGGCGTGCCGCAATCCACGGTGGAGCTGGTGCGCACCGCGCCACAGACGATGGAAGTGGACTGGGTGCGGGTGTCCCAGAAGCGCTGACGCCATCCCTCTCCCGGGGGATGGTTCGCGCCGGGCCGGGATTCCTAGGGTGTTCCTCGTACTGGAGGAACAAGCCATGGCGGTCACGGTGGTGGTGGTGTCAGGGCCCATCGGGGCGGGGAAGACGGCCCTCGCACAGGGACTCACGCGGCGGTTCGGCGCGCTGCATCTCCACTCCCGGGACCTGCTGCACGAGCACGGCGGTAGCGACTCACGGCGTTCGCGCCAGGACCGGAGCCTCTCGCTGGACCACGTGACGGGTGGGCGCTGGCTGGCGGATGGGGTGCTCGCCGCGCGTCAGGAACACGGGTTGAACACCGTGCGTCGGGAGCCGCGGACCTCCACGTGCATCGTCATGGATGCGGCGCACAGCGCCGTGCAACTGGAGGGCCTGCGCGCGAGCCCGGAGCTCCGCGTCGTGCACATCCACCTGGAGGCGTCCGAGCCGGAGCAGGCCCGGCGCGACGCGGAGCCTGACACCTTCGAGGAGGCCTGGGCGCATCCCGCGGAGCGCGCGGTTCATGAACTGGCCTCGCTGGCGGACCTCGTAGTGGACACGGGGAAGACTTCGCCTGAAGCGGTGCTCGTGCGAGTGGCCAGCCGGCTCGGGCTGTACGGCCGGTCCGGAGAACGGCGGGTGGACCTGATCATCCCGGGACCGCACGGTGATGAGCACATGCACCTCCTCACGGCACAGCTCGCGCCTCACTACGACGTGCTCCTCAAGGTGGGCGGACCAGACCGGAAGCCCTCTCGTGAGGAGTTGGAGGACGCGTTCGCCCAGGGCCGTCGCGTGCTCATCGAAGGTGCCGGGACGACGGCAGGTGGATGCCTCGTGGCCGCGGGCATTGCCCCAGGCCGGGTGCGGCGGACCGTCATGGTGTGCCGCACGGAGGGCCTCGCGTTCGATTGGGTGCGGCTTCGCGAAGCGGCCACCCTCAGCGCCCCTACGGACCTGGCCGTCACGCTCGCGGGGGAGCTGGCCCGGACCAACTGGAACGCGCGGCGCTTCGACCAGCTCACCGACGCGGCCCGTCACCACCTGGAGGAATTGGAACGCGTCGCGGGTGCGCCCACGTCCCACCTCTTCCCCGCGCCGCAGGCCCGCCATTTCATCGAACGGCGGCCGTGGTGAGCCTGGCGCTCACGAATTCCTGAAGCCCTTTCAAATCCTCCGGGCTGGTGTGTCCATACAGCACCCGTCCCCGGAGCCCGTGTGCCCCCACCTCTCCCATCCCCGAGCCGATGGCTGCTGCTCGGGCTGCTGCTGGGATTCGCGTCCCCCGCCGTGGCCATGCCCACCGGCCCTGGCGCTTTCTGCGCGGAATATCCCACCGCGCCCGCGTGCCAGGGCACCCAGCCCGCGTGCACCTATTGTCACGTGGCCCCGCCCCAGCGGAACGGCTACGGCGCCGCGCTGGAGGCACACCTCGCCCCCGGCAAGCCCCGCCCCCTGTCCGACGCGGACTTCGCCGCCGCCCTCCCCGCCGCGCTCCGCGCCACCGCCACCGGAGACGCCGACGGCGACGGCGCTCCCAACCAGTTCGAGATCGAGCAGGGCTCGCTCCCCGGCGACGCCGCCAGCGTCCCGCCGAGCGGCGTCTGTGGCGGCGGAGCGAATCCCCAGTTCAAGGTCTGCCAGTACGACCCGCGCTTCGCGTACCGCCGCATGCTCAGCGACTTCTGCGGCACGTCCCCCACCTACGCCCAGCTGACCGCCTTCCTGGCGCTGGGCAGCGAGGAGCAGCAGCGCGCCTTCATCCATCAGGAGCTGGACCGTTGCCTCCAGTCCGACTTCTGGCGCGGCAAGAACGGGCAGCTCTGGAAGGTCGCCCACCCGAAGATCCGTCCCGTCGGCTCCATCAAGTCCGGCGAGGACGCGGGCATCATCCCGCTGGCGGACTACTTCGATGACTACGCCCTCTTCGCGTGGTCCCAGACGGACGACCACGACGCGCGCGACGTCCTCACCGCCAACTTCTACGTGAAGCGCTCGGGCGCGGGCCCCACGACGTACACCGCCACCAACAGCCTGTCATCGCAGTTCGTGGAGGCCTCGCGCCGCGCCGGCAACATGACGAGCGCGTGGACGCTGACCTCGTTCGTCATGTTCACCGCGCTGCCGCGCAACGCCGCGTCGCAGATGTACCGCGCGTACCTGGGCCTGGACATCGCGAAACAGGAGGGACTGCACAGCGTCCCCAATGAGCCACGTGACTACGATGCCAAGGGCGTCCAGGCGGCCCAGTGCGCCGCGTGCCACGCGACGTTGGATCCCCTGGCGTACCCGTTCCGCAACTACAACGGCCTGGGGCCGCTTCCCAACCGCTACGTGCCCAATCGCCTGGAGCTGCTCTTCCCCAACGAAGTGGCCACGCTGAAGAACACGCCCGAACAGGGCGTCATCCTGGGCCAGCCGGTGAACACCTTGATGGAGTGGGCCCAGGTCGCGGCCAACAGCGACGCCTTCGCCATCTCCACCGTCACGGACTACTGGAAGCTGCTCGTCGGGCACGCGCCCCTGCCGGAGGAGAACGAGGAGTTCGTCCGCACCTGGCAGGCCTTCCGCACGACGCACGCGTACCGCGTGCAGAAGATGCTTCACGACCTCATCCGCACGGAGGCCTACGGTGCGCCCTGAACGCCTGCTGTTGACCTGCCTGCTCCTCACGGGCTGCTCCGAGAAGCTCCCCATCGCCGTCGACCTGGGACCGGGCGCGGACGCCGGCGTGACGCCCGGGTGGGACGGCGGCGTCGCGAAGTCCCAGAAGGGCAACCTGCGCTTCAAGGGCCCTGAGCGTCTGTCGCTCGACCTGGCCCAGGCGCTGGAATTGCCCGCGGCCTCCGTGTGCAACGAGCTGGGCCAGTACCCCTGCCAGAACGTGCACGGCGTCGCGCTGGGCGGCGTGGATCCCTACGAGCACAGTGTCTACGAGACGGCCTCCACCACGGGAGCCACCACGCCCATCGCGGTGGAGCGCATCATGCTCTCCGCCTGCAACGCGCGCATCGCGTTGGACGTGAACACACCCGCCAGCGCGGTGGTGTTCAAGGGCGTGCTCCTCACGGCGGACGGCAAGCTGGCCGACGCCGCGAGCCCCGCCGTCGCCACGGCGGTGACGTCCCTGGTGCGCCGCGCGTGGCTGCGTGACCCGACCGTCGACGAGCGCGACACGCTGGTGCGCCTCGCCGCGGAAGTGCAGGCCACGGGCGCGGCGGCTCCAGGCGTCGCCTGGATGCAGGCCGCGTGTCTCGCTGTCTTCTCTTCCGCTGAAGCCGTCTTCTACTGAGGAACCCCACCCATGACCCTCAAGACCACGGGCCGGCTGTCGCGCCGGGAGCTGCTGCGGGCGCTGTCGCTCTGCGCAGCGGGCACCACGCTGGCCCCCTTCCTCTCCGGCTGCCGCGACACCCTCCAGACACCCGAGTCGCTGGAGAAGCTGGGCCGCCAGCGGGATCCGCTCGACGGCAAGCCGAAGTTCCTCATCGTCATCGGGGCGGCGGGGGGCGCCTCCATCGTGGACAGCTTCCTCGCGGTGCGACAGTCCGAGTCCGCCAACGCCGCCACCCTCAACACCTTCCCGGATGCGCAGGTGCAGTCCGTCGCGGGCAGCCCCTTCCGAGCGGTGAAGTACAGCAACTCGCGACTGGGCAGCATCAACATCCCGGTCAACACGGACCAGTTGGCGTTCGTGAAGAAGCACGCGCACGAGATGCTGGTGGCCACCTCCGTGGGCACGTCCGTGAACCATGGCATCGCGCAGAAGCGCTCGCTCACCGGCAATGGCGCGTGGCGGGGCCGCACGCTCCAGGAGGCGGTCGCGCTCCAGTGGGGGAGCGGCACGCCGTTGCCCAACGTCAACATGGGCACCGGCGGCTACGCCGAGCGTGGCACCGACGACAGCCTGCCCCTGTCCTGCTTCGGAGAGCCGGTGGTCAATCCGTCCCTGTGGCCCCTGGGCCTGGATGGCTCGCGAGGCATCGCCGGGGCGCCGTCGAAGGACGTCATCGCGCTGGCCCGGAGCACCCGGAATGCGTTGGACGAGAAGTCCATCTTCGGCCGCACGTTCCAGGACAGCGCGGCGCTGAAGCGTTGGAGTGAACAGCGCGGCGTGCAGCAGCCGAAGCTGGAGGCGATGGACCTCATCACGAAGCTCAACATCCTCCCGGAGTTGCCCTCCATTCCGCTGTCGAAGTACGGGCTGGAGGGCTCACCGGACGGAGCACGCCTGCGAGAGGCGTTCCCCGGCTTCTTCACCGACCCGGTGCAGGGCCAGGCGGCGCTCGCGTTCCTGTTGCTCAAGTACCGGGTGTCCGTGTCGGTGACGTTGGGGCCGGACTTCAACGTCGCGGTGGGCGGGCCCAATGGCATCGCCAATCCGCCGCTCGCGTTCGACATCAGCCACAACGACCACCGGGGCGGCCAGGCCTTCATGTGGGCGCGCATCCTGTCCACGGTGGACTCGCTGATCACGCTGCTCAAGGCGGAGCCGTTCGACGCGGAGTCGGGGGAGTCCATGTGGGACCGCACGCTCATCTACGTGGCCACGGAGTTCGGCCGCACGCGCCCGCGTCCCTCGGGCGCCACGGAGTTCGGTTCGGGCCACGACCTCAACAACGGCTTCCTGCTGCTGTCTCCCATGGTGAAGGGCAACACCCTCCTGGGGGGCGTGGACCCCAACACCACCCTCACCTACGGCTTCGACGCGCGCACCGGAGAACCCCAACAGGGCAAGTTGACGTCCAACGAGCCGGACATCTTCTCGGGCGTCCTCACGGCCATGGGCGCGGACCTGAGCGGCAGCGGCCTCCCGGACGCGAGCGCCTTCAAGCGCGCCTGACACCACCCCATCCCGCAGCCAACAGAAGGCAGGCGCCAGCTCAATGCTCCACGGGGAGCCCCGCGGAGCCGCCGCGAACGGAGACGACGCTGGCGGACGCCAAATGCGGCTACCAGTGCAAAGGCCGGACCGAGAGCAGAGGCGCCCGCCGGGCACTGTCTTTCAAAACCTGTCCGACTGTCGGACAGGTTTGCGCCACCTGAAGCCCGGGCCCGCGGAACCTGTCTGACAGTCGGACAGGTTTTCAACCCAAGTCGCGGGCCTGCGGACCTGTCCGACTGTCGGACAGGTTTTCGACCCGAGCCGTGGGCCTGCGGACCTGTCCGACTGTCGGACAGGTTTTCGACCCGAACCGCGGGCCTGCGGACCTGTCCGACTGTCGGACAGGTTTTCGACCCGAGTCGCGGGCCCGCGGACCTGTCCGACTGTCGGACAGGTTTTCACAGCCCGTGCCCCGGGGGTGCCTCCCGACTGGCCAGCAACGCGGACGGTGGACCTACGCTCGCATGTCAGACCCGTGGGGTTGAGTGGTGACGCGGGGGATTCCGTGCTTCCGACCCCTGACGGCTTGCTCAGCCGCCGTAACAGTTCAGGGTCGACCCGCCACAGTAGCTGGACCCGGAGTTGCTCCAGGAGCCTGCGGAGTTGGTGCAGATCTGGTCCTGCCGGCGCTCCAGCGTGGGCGTGCAGCAGCCCACCTTGATGGTGCGCGTCTGGCCCGGGATGCAGCCGGCCTGCGCGGACACCTCCCGCGTGTCTTGCTGCACCGGCGTACCCTCTTCAGGGGCCTCCACGCCACAGCCCACGGTCCCCAGCAGACAGGCCGCCAGCAACAGTCCCCGCTTCAGCGTCTTCATGTGCCGCTCCCGGTGGTGAGTCAGAGCCGTCCGGGACGCTATCAGTCGCTCCCGGGCTCACCAGGATTCCCGGGGTTGCCCAGGCCCGGCAGTCGCGCCCACAACACCGTGGCGTTGGGCCTCGCGGGCTCCGGGGTGATGCCCAGCTTCTTGAAGTCCTTCGAGTAGCGCGACCCCTTCAGCACCACCACGCGGCGGGCCACGCGCCGGGCCTCGTCCACCGTCTCGCGCGTCAGCGGCGAATAGTCCGCGTGGCGGCGCAACGCTTCAAACGCGGCGGAGGACTTGCGCTCGCGCTCGAACATCGGATCGAAGAGCACCACGTCGAACGCGCCGTCCGGCACCGTGCGCAGGTACTCCGCCGCGTCCGCGTGCACCACGTCCACCGCGCACGCGGCCGGGTGGCGCTCGAGCCCCTCAAGCCCGTGCCGCACCAGCAGGTACAGCGCCGGACTCTTCTCCAGCGCGGTGACGCTTCCGCCCGGCCCGACCAGGCGCGCCGCCACCTGCGAATCCGCGCCCAATCCCAGCGTGCAGTCCAACACGCGCTCCCCCTCGCGCAGGCCCGCGACCCGCACGAGCTGGTCCTCCGTCACGCCCGCGTCCAGCTGCTTCACCCGCAGGTGCGCCAGCCCTGGCGAGAAGCGCAGCGTCCCTTCCGCGTCCACCAGCGACACCGCCGTGGACTCGAAGACGACCAGCGCGTCCGCCATGTCGGTGAGCAGCTTCTTCAGGGGCAGCTTGTGGTGACGCTCCACATACGGCACGCCCACCGCCTCCGCCGCACTCCACGCACGCTGTGCGAGCGGCGCATCCACCCGGTCCGACGTGGTGACCACCAACGGCTTGCGGGCGGAAGGCAGGGGCGCGGACGGAAGGAACATGGACCAGTGCAGCCTACCCCGCGCGCAAGCCGTCCCTCCGGGGCCTGTGGCTGTCCACCGCCCGTCACCCATCCGCCCCCCCGGCCGCATGGCCCCCCTCGGCGGGGCTTCCTACCTCTTCGTCATCAGGCGGGGATATCTCGAAAACCGCGTTCATACGGCCTTGCCGGTTCAGGGCCGAAGTCAGACGACGAAGAGGGGACGGACATGCGACATCCACGAATGGCCCATGCGAGCGTGCTGCTGTTCAGCATGGCGGGGCTGATGACCCTGGCCCTGCCACGCATGGCGGAGCCCCCGGTGCGGCCGGTGCTGGACATCCCCAGCGCGGCTCCCACGGGGAGGGGACCTCGCGCCGTCGCCCTGGGTGACTTCGACGAGGACGGACACCTGGACGTCATCACGGCCAACCACCCGGCGGGCACCGTGTCCGTGCTGCGGAACCTGGGGGACGGCACGTTCGCGCCCGGCCTGGAGGAGCGCACCGGGGCCCTGCCCGGCGCGGTCGCGGTGGGCGACTTCAACGGGGATGGCCACCTGGACGCCGTCACCAGCCACTTCGGGGGCACGGTGTCCGTGCTCCTGGGGCGCGGCGATGGGACGTTCCAGGCGCGGAGCGAGCACTCCGTGGGCGCGGAGCCCTCGGCGGTAGACGTGGGCGACTTCGATGGCGACGGACGCCTGGACGTGGTGACGGCCAATGCGCTCGACGACTCCGTGTCGGTGCTGCTGAACCGGGGCGAAGGCCGGTTCGTGTCCCAGGAGGACATCGCCACCGGCACCAACCCGTTCGCGGTGGCGGTGGGCGACGTCAACCACGACGGGAAGTTGGACCTGGTCACCGCGAACTACGTGGACACGGTGTCGGTGCTGCTCGGCAATGGGGACGGGACGTTCCAGCCGCGCAGGGACTTCACCACGGGCAACGCGCCCTACTCGGTCGCGGCGGTGGACGTGGACGGCGACGGGACGCTGGACCTGGTCACCGCGAACTTCCGGGGCCGGAGCGTGTCCGTGCTGCACGGCGACGGCACCGGCGCGTTCCTTTCGCGCGCGGACTTCCCCGTGCAGGGCTCGCCGTACTTCGTCGCGTCCGGCGACTTCAACGGCGACGGGACGCTGGACCTGGTCACCGCGAACTTCACCGACGACACCGTGTCCCTCCTGCCCGGACAGGGCCACGGAGCCTTCGGCGCGCCCACGCGCCTGCCCACCGGCGAGGGGCCCGCGGCGGTGGCGGTGGGCCTCATCGACGGTGACCTGAAGCCGGACGTCATCACCGCCAACACCCGGGGCAATGACGTGTCCGTGCTGCGAGCCGCCGCCTCCGCGGACGTGGGCGTGACGCTCACCGCCGTCCCCCGGGCGGGCGAGTCCACGCCGCGCATCGACTACACGCTCACCGTCACGCAGCACGGGCCGGATCCGCTGAGCCGGGCCGTCATCACCGTGGCGCTGCCCCGGGGACTCGAGGCCACCACCCGGGACTGCCACGTGTCCGCCGGCGCGCTCCAGTGCGAGGTGGGCCCGCTGGCCGTGGGCGACAGCGCCCTCGTGCACTTCAGCGCGCCGCTGCCGCGCTCCAGCCTGGGCCTGTCCTACCGCATCACCGCCATGCGGACGTTCAGCGTCCCGGCGGACCCCCAGTCCGCCAACGACGTCGCCAGCCAGGACTACGCGTCCCTGGGGGGACTCGCGGCGACGTGGTGAGCGCGGCCCGCCCGGCACACGGACGGGCCCGCTTCTGCGGGGACGCTTCAGCGGGGACGCTTCAGCTTGGACCACATGAGCCCGACGAAGGTGTCGGGGGCGGGCTCGGCGGTCATCAACTCCGCGTCCTCGTGGCCGCGCACGGGAGGCGGCAGCGGCTTGGGGGCCACGGGCAACGGCAGGGGCTCCGAGCTGTGCAGCCCCTGCGCGTGGCGCTCCATCACCTCCGCGAAGGAGCGCTGGGGCGCGTTGCGCTCCGCCACCGGCGCGGCGCCTTCCACCCCCTGGAGTGCCCGGATGCGGAGGATGACGTTCGCGCCCTCCGCGCGCGAGATGCCCGTCACCCGCCCGATTGGACCTCGCGGCCCGCGTGCCCGGCTCATCGGTTCCCTCCCGCTGCTCGAAGGGAACCGTAGCGCCTCCGGGCCCCCGCCGGCCACAGCCCGGCCCCCCGGAGGACCCTGGCGGGGCCTGCCCGGCCGGCCGGTCTTCACGAAACACTGAAACCGCCCACCGGGGTCCCGCGTACCAGGGAGAGCGCCCACTTCGAAGGCGCCCGGAGGCTTCGCGACCCATGTCGTCCGCCCGAACCGTGTCTTCTCCCACCCGGCACCCGGTGGCCCGCCGGCTGTGGCCCGCCGTGCTGGTGCTGGCCGCCGCGCTGAGCGCGTGCACCGAGGCCCGCGGCGCTCCGCCCGGCGCGAAGCCCGAGGCCACCGCTTCCGCCCCCGTGCGGGACGGCCGCGCGTACACGAAGCCGTCCGACGCGGAGCTGAAGCGCACCCTGTCCCCGCTGGCCTACCAGGTGACCCAGCACGAGGGCACCGAGCCGCCCTTCCGCAACGCGTACTGGAACAACCACGAGGAGGGGCTCTACGTGGACGTGGTCAGCGGCGAGCCGCTGTTCTCCTCGCGCGACAAGTTCGACTCCGGCACCGGCTGGCCCAGCTTCACGCGCCCCCTGGACAAGGCCCACGTGGTGGAGAAGCGCGACAGCACCCTGGGCATGGAGCGCGTGGAGGTCCGCTCGAAGGACGGCGACTCGCACCTGGGCCACGTGTTCGAGGACGGTCCGGAGCCCACGGGCCTGCGCTACTGCATCAACTCCGCGTCGCTGCGCTTCATCCCCGTGAACGCGCTGGCCGAGCAGGGCTACGGCGCGTGGCTGCCGGCGTTCGGCCGCGCGGCCCCCAGCGGGCCCCAGGGCTCGCTCGCCCCCGCCGCGGGCGCCGCCATGCTGGCGAAGGCCCCCGGCCCCACGGAGGCCCCGCGTGAGACGGCGTACCTGGCAGGTGGGTGCTTCTGGGGCATGGAGGACATCCTCCGGAAGATCCCGGGCGTCATCGACACGGAGGTCGGCTACACGGGCGGCGCGAAGAGGGACGCCACCTACGAGGACGTGCACACCGGGGAGACGGGGCACGCGGAGGCGGTGCGCGTCGTCTTCAACCCGAAGCTGCTGACGTACGAGGCGCTGCTGGAGAAGTGGTTCTTCCGCATGCACGACCCGACGACGCTCAACCGCCAGGGCAACGACGTGGGCACGCAGTACCGCTCCGCCATCTTCTATCTGTCCGAGGAGCAGCACCGGACAGCGGAGGCGGTGAAGGCCCGCGTGGACAGGTCCGGCAAGTGGTCCCGGCCCGTCGTCACGCAGATCGTCCCCGCCGGCCCGTGGGTGCCCGCCGAGGGCTACCACCAGGACTACCTGGTGAAGAACCCCGGCGGCTACACCTGCCACTACCTGCGCGACTGAAGAACGGCCCGCCGCGCCGTCACGCGGCGCGGTCGTGGACCTCGAAGGTCATGCCCGCCCTGCGCAGGCGCTCCACCAGCACCATGCCCATGGCGGATGCGGGGGTGAGGACGCCGCCGCGCTTGGGGATGGGGTCGAAGGCGAGGCACAGCGCGGACTCGGCGAGCATGCGCGCCGTCGCCGCGTAGCCCGGGTCTCCCTTCGCCGCGACCTTGCCCTCCACCTTCACGCGCTGGCCGCTCTTGGGCGAGTGGCCTTCGCCGAACAGCTTCACCTCGAAGAGGCCGCGCTCGCGCACGGTGGCGGAGGGGCCCTGTCCCGGCGCGGGCAGCACGTGCTTCTCCAGCAGCTTCCGCGCGACGTCCACGTTCGACAGGGCCATGAAGCCGCCCAGCCCCGCGGTGGTGGCCACCGCCAGCGCCAGGCCCCTGGGCCCGGGGCCGAAGTCGGAGACCTCCGAGTAGAAGAAGTCGCGGCCCCACGGGTAGCCCAACAGCGCGTTGGAGCGCCGCACGACGCGCGTGTTGACGGACGCCATCACGAAGGGCGCGGTCCACGTGCCCGTGTCCGGGCTCTTCTTCACCGTGGCCAGGTCGCGCTCCTCCTTCGTGCCGCGAGAGGGCTCCGGGTCCAGGGCGTGGGCGCTGGTGAGCACCTTCTTGAGGGACGGCTCCGCCTTCACCGCCGCCAGGGTGTCCATCATGCTGGCGATGGTGCCGCCGCTGAAGCCGCCGCGCATGCGCGTCAGGTGGAAGCGCACCTGGTCGCAGTGGCCGCCGTGCTTCTCCCGCATGTAGTCCTGGACCATCAGCGTGCCCAGGTCGGAGGGGATGGAGTCGAAGCCGCAGGTGTGCACGATGCGGGCGCCCGTCTCGCGCGCCCGCGCGTCGTGGGCGTCGATGGTCCCGCGCATGAACTGCACCTCGCCCGTGAGGTCGCAGTAGTCCGTGCCCGCGCGGACGCAGGCCGCGACCAGCTCCTCGCCATAGCGGGCGTAGGGGCCCACGGTGGAGATGATGACGCGCGTGCGCGCGAGCATCGCGTCCAGCGAGGCCGCGTCCTTCGCGTCCGCGAGCACCACCGGCAGGTCCGCGAAGTCCGGCCGCACCCTCGCCAGCTCCGAGCGGACCTGATCCAGCTTCGCATCGTCGCGTCCGGCGATGGCCCACTTCGCCTTGTGGGTGTCCTGCGTGCGCGCCAGGTACTCGGCCACCAGGCGGCCGGTGAATCCCGTGGCGCCCCACAGGAGGATGTCGAATTCGGCCTTCGTGTCGTGGGCCATGAGGGTCTCCTAGTAGCGGAAGTCCGCCGCCACCGTGGACAGCCGCATGCCATAGGTGGAGCGCCCCGGCCACGTCATCGTGACGCGGGTGCGCAGCTGCGACAGGGGCACGGGCGGGGACAGGGTGTAGGTGTCGTTGAACAGGTACCAGCCCTGCGTCATGTCCGGCAGGTCGTGGGTCACCGTCGACTGGGCGATGACGGTGTTGCCGCGCAGGAGCATGCTGCCGCCCTTGCCGCACATGAGCGGCGCGGTGCAGCTGGCGTTGCGCATGAAGTACTTCACGTTGACGTAGGCCACGAGCACCTCGCCCGAGGCGAGGGCCGGGTAGCTGAAGTCGACGGAGCTGCTGGAGCCGTTGCCCTCGATGTACGTCGCGTCGAAGTCCGGCTGCGCGGTGTCCTTCACGTCGTTGACCAGGTCCACGTCGTCCGGGACGCCGCGCACGCCGGAGCGCGCCACGGCGGCGTCCGGGCGCACCGCGTTCACGTCCGTGAGGCCCGCGCTCGACGTGGCGAAGGCCTCCGCGTCCTCGGGAGGGAGGCCTCCGCAGCCCACCAGCAGCACCCCCGCAACGGCACCCACGGAATACCGCGAACACTTCCAGGACATGGCGGCCTCGGACTCAACTCAGGGTCAGGAGCCCGAGCGCGTAGCCGGAGCCTCCATGTGCGCGCAAGCGGGATTCCATGATGCGCGGGCGCGGTGTTCAGCCCCGGCCGACGCCGAAGTAGGTGAAGCCCGCGCCGCGCGCCTGCTCCGGGTCGAAGACGTTGCGGCCGTCGAAGATGACCGGGCGCCGCATCAGCGACTTCAGGCGGCGCAGGTCCGGGTGGCGGAACTCGCTCCACTCGGTGACGAGGAAGAGGCCGTCCGAGCCCTCCGCCGCGTCGTAGCAGGTGCTGGCGTACGACACGCGATCCGCGAAGCAGCGCCGCGCGGCCTCGCCCGCCACCGGGTCGTGGCACTGCACGCGCGCGCCCGCGGCCAGCAGCCCTTCGATGAGCTCCACGGACGGGGCCTCGCGCATGTCGTCCGTCCTCGGCTTGAAGGCCAGGCCCCACACCGCGAAGGTGTGGCGGGACACGTCCCCGTAGTGCCGGAGCGCCTTCGCGAGCAGGCTCCTCCTCTGCCGGGCGTTGGTGGCCTCCACCGCGCGCAGCAGGTCGAACTCCAGCCCCACGTCCCGCGCGGTGGCCATCAGCGCGCGCACGTCCTTGGGAAAGCAGCTGCCCCCGTAGCCGACGCCCGGGTGCAGGAACGCGTAGCCGATGCGCCGGTCCGCGCCCACGCCCCGGCGCACGTGGTCCGCGTCCGCGCCCACCTTCTCGCAGAGCGCGGCGATGTCGTTCATGAAGGAGATGCGCGTGGCGAGCATCGCGTTGGCCGCGTACTTCGTCAGCTCCGCGGAGCGCGTGTCCATGAACAGGATGGGGTTCTCCGTGCGCACGAAGGGCGCGTAGAGCTCGCCCATGATGCGGCGGGCCCGCTCGGAGTCCGCGCCAATCACCACGCGGTCCGGCTTGAGGAAGTCCTCCAGCGCGGCGCCCTCCTTGAGGAACTCCGGGTTGGAGACGACGTCGAAGGCGTGCTCGGTGTTGCGGGCGATGACCTCCCGGACCTTGTCCGCGGTGCCCACTGGCACGGTGCTCTTGTCCACCACCACCGTGTAGTGCTGGAGCGCCCGGCCCACGTCCTCCGCCGCCGCGAGCACGGACTGGAGGTCGGCGCCGCCGGACTCGCCCATGGGCGTGCCCACCGCGATGAACACCACCGCCGCGCCCCCCACGGCCGACGGCAGGTCCGTGGTGAAGCGCAGCCGCCCGGCATCGCGGTTGCGGCGCACCAGCTCCTCCAGGCCCGGCTCGTAGATGGGCAGCTGCCCGCGGCGGAGCATCGCCACCTTCGCCGGCTCCACGTCCACGCAGGTGACGTCGTGTCCGGTTTCGGAGAGGCACGTGCCCGCGACCAGCCCCACGTAGCCCGTCCCGATGACGGCGATCCTCATGGCGCTCCTCCCCCTCTACGGCTCCGCATGGGGCGCTCGGCCGGACGCGGCCTCGCGCGCGTAGCGCTCCAGCGTCCGCGCGCGGTGCGCCGCCGTGTGCGCGGCGAGCACCCGCGCCCGCGCCCGCCGCCCCACCGCCTGGCGCTCTGCTTCCGGCAGCTCGCGCAGGTAGCGCAGCGTCTCTTGCGCGTCGTGCGACACCAGGATTTCGGCGCCCGGCGTGAAGAAGGTGTCCAGCCCCTCCCACGCGTCGCTGATGACGGGCACGCCGCACGCGGCCGCCTCGAACAGCCGCACGCTCGGCGAGTACCCGGCGCGCGCCATGTCCGCCCGGGTGACGTTCAGCGTGAAGCGCTGCGCGGTGTAGAAGGCCGCGTGCTCCGGCGGCGCCAGGTGCTGCACGCGCTCCACGTTGCGCGGCCAGGCGAGGTGCTCGGGGTACTGGGGCCCGGCCACCACGAAGCGGCCCTCGGGGATGCGCCGGGCCGCGTCCAGCATCAGCCGCTCCAGCACCGGCTGCCGGTCGTGGCTGTACGTGCCCAGGTAGCCCAGGTCCCAGCGCTGCGTCCCCGCGCACGGGCCATACAGCTCCGGGTCGCAGCCACAGTAGAGCGGCCGGGCCGCGGGCGAGCCCAGCTCCCGCTCGAGGCGCTGGAGCGTGGGCCCGCCGGTGAAGGACAGGTAGAGCTGGTAGCCCGGCACCAGGTGGGGCGCGAGGTACTCGAAGTCCCCGCGCTCCAGCTTCGCCAGCGTCACCGGCGTGTCGATGTCGTAGAAGGCCGCGACGCCCTTCGCGGTGCCCTGCACCCACGCGCCCACGTCCACGCCCTGCGGGACGTAGGAGCCCACCACCACGAGGTCGGCCTTGCGGACCTCGGAGGTGAAGCGCTCGCGCAGGTCGTCCAGGCTCGCGTACAGCTCCGTGCGCCCGGCCCAGGTGCCGCGTGGGTCCCGGTGCGCGGCGTACCAGGGCACGTCCCGCTCCAGGAAGAGCACGTCGTGTCCGCGCCGCACCAGCTCGCGCACCAGCGCCCGGTAGGTGGTGGCGTGGCCATTGCCCCAGCTGGAGGTGATGGACAGCCCCAGGATGACGATGTGCATGCGCTGGGGCTCCATCACACCGCCCCTCCCCGCGAAGGCGCGCGGTAGCCCAGCGCCGCCTCCACCTCCACCGCGCGGTGCGCGTACGTGTGCTCGGCCAGCACGCGCTGGAGCGCGGCCTGCCCGATGCGCCGGGCGCCCTCCGGGGTGAGGCGCCGCAGGTGCTCGGCGACCTCTTCGCCGGAGCGGGCCACCAGCACCTCGCGGCCGGGCTCCAGGAACAGCTCCACGCCCTTGAAGGCGTCGGTGATGAGGCAGGCGCCGGCGCCGGCGGCCTCGAACACGCGCGTGGCCGGGGAGAAGCCGAAGCGCGCCATGCTGTCGCGGTGGACATTGAGCACCGCGCGCGCCGAGCAGTTCACCGCGTTGTGGTCCTGCGTGTAGACGTGGCCCAGGCGCACGACGTTGGCGGGCAGGGCGCGGCCCTCCCAGCCGCTGCCGCCCAGGAGCATGCGCGAGCGGGGCAGCGCCTCCGCGGCCTTGAAGAAGAAGTCCTCCACGCGCGCCTCGCGGTCCGGCAGCCGGTTGCCCAGGAAGGACAGGTCGCAGGCGAAGCGCCAGTCCGTGGGCACGGGGTGGTGCGTGGCTGGATCCAACGCGTTGTAGATGGGCACGCACTGCTTCGCGCCCAGCTCGCGGTACGCGTTCACCACCGGCGCGCCGCCGCCGTACGTGAGGATGTGGTCGTAGCGCGGGATGAGCGGGAGGAAGGGGTCGCGGGCGTCCTTCATCACGCGCTCCAGCGTGGCGGGCGCGTCCACGTCCCAGAACACCCCCTGCGTGCCGGCGCGGCGCAGCTCCGGCACGCGCGCCTCCAGGTACGCGTCGAAGGTGCCCACGCCGCTGGCCTTCACCACCACGTCCGCGCCGAAGGCGTCATCCAGGCAGTCATCCACCGCGCCCTGGTTGTTGGCGTAGACGACGACGCGGGCCCAGTCCGGGTCCTGGATGTCGCGGTGCTCCTGCCGGCCATAGGCGTCCGGCTCGTAGAAGGTGACCTGGTGTCCTCTCGCGTGCAGGGCGCGGATGAGGCCCCGGTAGTAGGTGGCCGCGCCGTTCCAGTAGGCGGACACCAGGCTGGAACCAAAGAAGGCGATGCGGAGGCCATGGCTCATACGAGGACCCTTTCAGGGGACTGCGGATGGAGGACGTCCCCGGGCATGCCCAGCTCCTGGCAGATGCCCAGGAGCTCCTCCACGCGGTGGGCGCACGTGTGCCGCGACAGGACCGTGCGCAAGCCGGCCATCGCGAAGGCATGCCGCATCTCCGCGTCCGCGACGAGCGCGGACAGGTGGCGCCGCATCTCCGCCCCGTCGCGGGCGACGAGGTAGTCCTGGCCCGCGGTGAAGAGTCCGTCCGCGTCCCCCCAGGGCGCGGACACCAGCGGGATGCCGCACGCCAGCGCCTCGAAGGGGCGGATGGTGGGGATGCCGGGCAAGAGCGTGGCGTAGGGCCGGCGGGGGATGTGCACGGTGACGCGCGCCTGGGAGAAGGCCAGCGGCACGCGGTGGTTGGGCAGCCAGCCGGCGTACTCGATGCCGGCGTCGAAGAGGGCGCGCAGGGCGGGGGCCGGGTAGCGCACGCCATGCACGCGCGCGGTCAGCCCCAGCGCGTGCACCGGCTCCAGGAGGAACGCCTCCAGCTCCTTCGTGCGCTCGTCGTCGCCCCAGTTGCCAACCCACACCAGGTCGCGCACCTCGCGGTTGCGCGGGTGCGGGTGGAACACGCGCACGTCGGCGGCCTCGTGCCAGGTCCACGCGCGCGCCGCCCAGCCCCGCTCCAGGTAGAGGTCGCGGAGCACGTTTCCAAAGGCGAGCACGCCGTCGTACCGCGACAGGTCGTAGCCGGCCATCCCGCCGGGCGAGCTGACGCCCCGGTGGTGGGTGTCGTGGAAGAGGAGGCGGAAGCGGCCGCCGTCGCGGCGGTGCTCCCCGATGCGGCGCACCAGGTCCGGCGGCGTCCATTCGTGGACCAGGACCAGGTCCGCGCCGTCGAGCACGGCCTCCAGGTCCAGCGCGTCGGGGGTGTAGCGCTCCGGACGCACGTGCGGGTAGAGGGCGCGGAGCTCGTTGAGCGCGGCCAGGCCGTGGGGTTCCTCCAGGAGGTTCTGGAAGCTCCACGCGTCCGAGGCTTCGAGCGCGCGCACGGTGTGGCCGCGCGCGGTCAACTCCGTCACCACGCCGCGCAGGAAGTGGGCATTGCCATGGTTCCAGTCCGACAGCAGGGAGTGGCAGAAGAGGATGACGCGCATGGGTGAACAGACTCCTTGGTTCGTCAGGACACGCGGCGCTCGAGCCGGGCGAGGCTCGCGTAGAGCTCCAGGTATGCCTCCGCCATCCGGCCGGGGTTGAAGGTGAGCGCGCGCGCGCGGCCCCGCGCCGCCAGCGCCCTGCGCTCCTTCGGGTGGTTGATGAGAAAACGCAGGGCCCGCGCCAGCGCCCGGGGGTCCTCGGGCGGCACGAAGCACGCGGCGTCCCCCCACACCTCGCGCAGGCTGGGGATGTCCCCCAGCACCAGCGCGCAGCCGGCGAGCGCGGCCTCCAGCGCGGACAGGCCAAAGGGCTCGTAGCGCGCGGGCAGCGCGTACACGGGCGCGCGCGCCATCCACCGCGCGAGCACCGGAGGTGGAAGGTGTCCCAGGGGCCGCGTGCTCCGCGTCGTCGCCGCGGCGCCGCCTCCGGGGTGCAGGGCGTCTCCCGCGACATGCACGGGACAGGGCAGCCCCGGCGCCACGGCCTCCAGCGCGGCCAGGTTCTTCGCCTCGTCCCATAACCGCCCCGCCGCGAGCACGAAGCGCTCCTTGCGGGAGGGCGGGAAGCGCGTGGGGCACCGCGCGTTGGGGATGACCCGCGCGGTGGGGAACGCATGGGAGTCGCCGCTCGGGTCGTGGCGCGCGGTGGGGCTCGCACGCAAGGCGGAGCGCTGGCGGGCGAGGGGGCCGCCTCGGCAGGCCTCGGCTCCCTCCAGGCGCCCGCGCGGGAACGGAAGCGCGCCGTAGTGCCGCCGGATGGAATCGAGCATGGCCCGCGTGGGCGCCACCACCCGGGACGCCGCATGGAGGCCCTTCGCCACCTCCTCGCGATAGCGGCGGTAGCAGGCCGGTGCGTCCGCGCCCTTCACCGCTTCCCACCAGGAGAGGACGCACGAGTGCGCCACCACCACCACCGGAGCGCGGAAGGGCCACGCGCCGTGGGAATAGCCGTTGAGGTGCACCACGTCCGGCGACAACCGGGCCTCCAGCGCGAGCAACCACTCGCCCGCGGCGCGCACGTCGTCCCAGGGCGCGTCCATCCACTCCAGCCGCCAGGTGCTCTCATGCACCGTGAGCCCGGACAGCTCACGCGCCTCCTGCCACTGCGCGGGCGACAGCGAGCCGCCCATGGTGGCCAGGTCCACGCACACGCCCCGGGCACAGAGCGCCCGGCACAACTCCAGCGCGTAGGACCAGACGCCGCCGACCGTGTCGGCGGTCATCAACACCCGGCGTACGGGCGGTGCATGCGGCAGGGCCTCAGCGCTGGCCTTCGATGGCTTCAAGCATCCCCCCCTGCCCCCGGGCCTGTCGCGCCCGTCCACCCCGCAGCTCCTCCAGCCAGTCCCCCAGCCGCGCCACCCCCTCCTCCACGCCCACGCGAGGCATCCAGCCGGTGGCGCGCGTGAAGGCCCGCGTGTCGGAGACGTAGTAGCGCTGGTCCCCCGTGCGCCAGTCCTCGAAGCCGACGCGAGGCTCGCGGCCGGTGCGGCGCTGGATGAGCGCCAAGAGCTCCAGCAGGCTCACCGTCTGCCCGGGCCCGCCGCCGATGTTGAAGGCCCGGCCCCGGATGCGCGGCATGGCCTGCTGCGCCAGCCGGAAGGCGCGCACCAGGTCCTCCACGAAGAGGATGTCGCGCACCTGCATGCCGTCGCCATAGAGCGTGAGCGGCTTGCCCTCCAGCACGCGCAGGAGGAAGTGCGCCACCCAGCCCTGATCCTCCGTGCCGAACTGCCGGGGCCCGTAGATGCAGCTCATCCGGAACACCACCGTCGGAAGGCCGAAGCTGCGCGCGTGGTCCAGCACGTACTGGTCCGCCGCCCCCTTTGAGCACCCGTAGGGGCTCTCGAAGTCGAGCGGGCACGCCTCGCTGATGCCATGCGCGAGCGTGCGCGCGTCCGTCGGCGCATAGCGCTGGCCCCGGACCTCCAGCTCCAGCCCCGACAGGCCGCCATACACCTTGTTCGTGGAGGTGAACACCAGCGGCGCGGGCGTCTCCATCCCGCGCAGCGCCTCCAGGACGTGGAGCGTGCCGCGCGCGTTGACGTCGAAGTCGTGGAGCGGGGACTGGAGGCTGTGCGTCACCGCCACCTGCGCGGCGAAGTGGAACACCTCGCTCGCGCCGTGCACCGCCCGCCGCACCGAGGGCAGGTCGCGCGTGTCCGCCACGTCGATGCGCAGCCGCTCCCCGTGGCGCTCGCGCAGCCAGCGCAGGTTCCGCTCCACGCCCGGGCGCGACACGTTGTCGAACACGCGCACGCGGCGCCCCTCCCGCAGGCAGTGGTCCGCCACGTTGGAGCCGATGAAGCCCGCGCCCCCGAAGACGACGACCGTGCCCTCCTCGCGCCCTGACCTCATACGGTGAGCCCCCGCGCGTCCAGCTCCGCGCGCGCTTCCGCGGCCCGGTCCTGGGCCACCTGCCCCACGAGCCACCGCGACAGCTCCAGGAGCCCCTCCTGGAACCCGACGCGGGGCGCGTACCCCAGCACCTCGCGCGCGCGGGTGATGTCCGCGAAGCAGTGGCGGATGTCGCCCATGCGGTACTTCCCCGTGACGGCGGGCCGGATGCGGGAGCGGCCCATCGCCTCGCCCACCGCGCGCGCCACCTCGCGCACGGTGGTGGCCCGGCCGCTGCCCACGTTGAGCACCTGTCCATCCGCGGCCGCCACCTGGAGCGCCAGCCGGCAGGCCTGCGCCACGTCGCGCACGTTCACGAAGTCGCGCTGCTGAAGGCCGTCCTCGAAGAGCAGCGGCGCGTTTCCGTTGAGCAGCCGCGACGCGAAGATGGCCAGCACGCCGGTGTAGGGATTGGAGAGGGCCTGGCGAGGGCCGTAGACGTTGAAGAAGCGCAGCGCCACGGTGGGGATGCGGTACGCGCGCCCCACCAGCAGGCACAGCCGCTCCTGGTCGAACTTGGACAGGGCGTAGACGGACGACAGCGCGGGCGCCTTGTCCTCGGGCGTGGGCACGGGCGTCAGGCGCGTGCCGAGCGCGTCGCGCAGCTCCCAGTCCCCCTCCTGCAACTGCGCCAGCGAACGCTCCGGCCCCGGCACGGTGCGGCCGTCCGGGGTGAGGCACAGCCCCTCGCCGTAGACGCTCATGCTGGAGGCCACCACGAGCCGCTCCACCGGGTGCTCGATGAGGGCCTGGAGCAGCACGGCGGTGCCCTGGTTGTTCACCGACGTGTAGTGGGCCACCTCGTACATGCTCTGGCCCACGCCCACCGCGGCGGCCAGGTGCACGACGGAGTCCACGCCCTCCAGCGCCCGGCGTACGGCCTGCGCGTCGCGCACGTCCCCCACGTGAAGCTCCACCTCCGGCGACAGGTAGCCGGGGCGCTCGCGTCCGGGGCCGTGCACCTGCGGCACCAGGGCATCCAGCGCCCGCACGCGGTGGCCGTGCGAAAGCAGCTCATCCGCCAGGTGCGAACCGATGAAGCCCGCCCCCCCGGTGATGAGGATGTGTTTGCGGCCCATGGGCCCTCCCGTCCCCAGGCCGCATCCACGCGCGCGGCCCTCTGCCTGTCCGCAGGAAACGGTAACCACCCCACCGCACGGGGCACCCCACCCTGATGGCTTGCCTGGATGCGCGCCCGCGCGGGCAACAAGGCAGGTGGATCCGCTCAGGCGGACAGGGACGACGGCATCGCCTGGGGACGGTCGGGCAGCAGCCCGCGCGTCTGGCGGTGTACGAGCGACGCGTAGTAGCCGCCGTGGCGCATGAGCTCCGCGTGCCGCCCCTCCTCGGCGATGCGGCCCTCCTGGAGGACCAGGATGCGGTCCGCGTCCACCACCGTGGACAGCCGGTGCGCGATGGCGAAGGTGGTGCGGCCCTTCATCAGGCGGCCCAGCGCCTCCTGCACCAGCGCCTCGCTCTCCGCGTCCAGCGCGCTGGTGGGCTCGTCCAGCACGAGGATGGGCGGGTCCTTGAGCAGCGACCGCGCGATGGCGATGCGCTGGCGCTCCCCGGCGGACAGGCGGCTGCCCTTCTCACCCACCACGGTGTCGTAGCCCTGCGGCAGCCGCTGGATGAAGCCGTCCGCGTGCGCGGCGCGGGCGGCGGCCTCGATCTCCTGCTGCGAGGCCTCCGGCCGGCCGTAGGCGATGTTCGCCCGCACGCTCTCATTGAAGAGCAGGCTGTCCTGGAGCACCACGCCGATGTGGCGGCGCAGCGACATCTGCTTGAGGGAGCGGACGTCCTGCCCGTCGATGCGCACCGCGCCCCGCACGGGGTCATAGAAGCGGCACAGGAGGCTCATCAGGGTCGTCTTGCCCGCGCCGCTGGGCCCCACGAGGGCGACGGTCTCTCCGGGCCGCACCTTCAGGTCCACGCCGCGCAGGAGCGGCCGGCCCTCGCCCGCGCTGGAGGGATAGGCGAAGTGGATGTCGGAGAACTCCACCTCGCCCTTCACGCCCGTCACTTCGTGCGCGTCCGGGGCGTCCCCCAGGTGGTCCTGCGCGTCCAGGATGGAGAACACCTGGTGCATGGCCACGGACGCCGTGCGCAGCGTGCGGTACACGCCGCTCAGGCCCTGCACCGGGCCGAAGAGCCCGCCGATGTAGCCCAGGAACGCCACCAGCGTGCCGGTGGTGATTTCGCCCTTGAGCACCAGGAGGGCGCCCATGCCGACGGACGCCACGCGCGCCACCATCACGATGAGGTTCTGGCTGCCGCTCACCACGGCGTCGTAGCCCACGCCCCGGACGACGACGGCGTTGGCCTCGCGCACGCCGTGCAGGAAGCGCTGCTTCTCGCGCTCCTCCATGGCGCAGCTCTTCACGGTGACGATGCCGGAGAGCACCTCGTTGAAGCGGGCGTAGATGCTGGCCCAGCGGTCCATCAGCGTCTGCTCGCGCTTCGTCTGCACGGGCGCGGCCCTGCGCGCGATGAGCACGGGGAGGGGCGCGAACGCGAGCGCGAGCAGCGCCAGCCGCCAGTCCAGCCGGAGCATGATGATGACGGAGAGCAGCAGGTAGGCCGCGGCGGGCACCACGTTGAAGGCCAGCTCCGTGATGGCGCCCACGAAGCCCTGCATGCCCCGGTCGAGCCGGGTCATGATGGCGCCCACGCCCTCCTCGCGGTGGAAGCTCAGGGGCAGCGTGTGCAGGCGCGTGACGGTGGCCTCGTTGAGCGAGTAGTGCACGCGGATGCGCGTGCGCCAGGTGAGCCAGTTCGCCGTGGAGCCGAGCGCCTCGCGCGTCAGGCCCATGAGCACCAGGCCCGTGACGCCCAGGAGCACCGCCCGGACGGCCCCCTGCGCGCCCAGCTGGTCGAAGATGTGCTTGAGCACCAGCGGCTCCAGCGCGCTCAGCGCGGAGCCTGTCAGCACCAGGAGGAGGATGAAGACGACGGCGCGGCGGTGCGGCTTGAGCCAGGCCATCGCGCGGGACACCGATGCGGGAGGGACAGGAGGACTCTGCATGAGCGCCAGGAACGCGCTGCCCGCCCCTCCCCTTCCGCTCGGCCTTCGGGGCTCAGGCGTAGAGGCGGTCCAGCGCGGCGGCCACGTCCACGAGCCGCTCGGCCTCCGCGTCGAAGCGCTCGCCGTTCGCCAGCCGGGCGGCCCATGCCACGGCGGCCCGTCCGCCCCAGGCATCGGGGGGCGCGCTCAGCCGCTCGCGCCGCGTGCCCTGGAACAGGTCCGCGGTGAAGTCGTAGAACGAACCGTCCACGTTGCGGAACGCGGCGCCGCCCCGCGTGCCGTAGAAGGCCGCCTCGATGACCGCGTCGCACCCGGCGGGCAGGTTCCACGAGCAGGCGAGCTGCACGGTGGTGCCCGTGCCCAGGAGGAGCTGCGCGGCGGCGAAGTCCTCCACGTCCTCGCGCGAGGCCAGGGGGTGCCCTCCGGCGAAGCGCCGGGAGGACACCGCCTCCACCGCCGGGAAGCCGAGCGTCCACAGCGCCAGGTCCACCAGGTGGATGCCCAGGTCCATCACGCAGCCGCCGCCCGCCTGCTTCGGGTCGTAGAACCACGCCTTGTCCGGGCCGTACGCATTGTGGAACACGAGGTTCACGGCGTAGACGTGGCCCAGCGCGCCCGCCCGGATGCGCTCGTGCAGCTGGCGCACGCCGGTGGTGAAGCGGTAGCTGAGGTCCACGCCCAGGAGCCGGTTCTTCGCGCGGGCCACGTCCACCACGCGGCGCACCTCCGGGGCCGTGCGGCCCAGCGGCTTCTGGCAGAACACGGCCACGCCCCGCTCCAGCGCGCGCAGGGACTGCTCCGCGTGCACCGCGCTGGGCGTGGCGATGACCAGCCCGTCGAGCCCCAGGTCGAGCAGCGCATCCAGCGACCCGACACACTTCGCGCCGGGAGCCAGCGCTCGCGCCTCGCGGGCCGCGTCGGCGGAGGGGTCGCACACGCCCACCACCTGGACCTGCTCCGAGCGCACGATGGCCTCCATGCGGTTGCGGCCAATCCAGCCCACGCCCAGGAAGCCGACGCGGGGCTTCGCTCCAGGGGCGGCGCTCATGGGGTGACAAGCCCCTTGAGGAAGCCCTCCGGACGCGAGCGCAGGGCCTCGAAGGCGCGGTCCATCTGCGCCAGCGGGAAGGGCGTGAAGAGGGGGAACGGATCCACCCGGCCGGAGGCGACAGCATCCACGGCCATGCGGATGCCCTCGACGTAGACCTTCGGGTCGCGTTCGTGGGCGTTGATGACATCCAGCCCGCGCCAGTTCCACAGCTGCAGGTTCACCTGCCGGGGGCCGTCCTGGTGGTAGCCCGCGATGAGCAGCTTGCCGCGCACGCGAGTCAGCTCCGCGGCGAGGTCCAGCGGCCCCTGCGTGCCGACGGCCTCGATGACGCGGTCGCAGAGGGCGTCGCCGGTCAGGGCCTTCACGCGCTCGATGATGCGGTGAGGGTCCTCCAGGGGGATGCACTCGGCGGCGCCCTGGCTGCGAGCCACCTCCAGCGCCCAGGGCCTGCGGGCGATGGCGAGCACCCGGGCGCCCGCGTTGGCCGCGAGCCGCGTCACCACCGCGCCCAGGAAGCCGATGCCGATGATGGCGACCGTCTGGCCCGGCTGGATGTCCGCGCGCCGGAAGATGTTCATCGCGCAGCCCAGGGGTTCGCCGGGGAATGGCTTGCCCGCGAGCGACGGCGGCAGCACCACGGCGGAGGCCGCGTCCGCCAGGTCGTACTCGGCGAAGGCGGCCGAGGAGAGCATGGCCACGCGGTCGCCGGGTTTCAGGCTGGAGACGTCCGGGCCCAGCGCGTCCACCACGCCCCAGCCCTCGTGTCCTGGAGCGCCGGGCGGCAGGGGGTAGCGGAACCACTCGCGGCCTTCCCACACGGGGAGGTTGGAGCCGCAGACGCCGCAGCCCTCCATCCGCACCCGCACCTGGCCGGGGCCGGGTTCAGGCAGGGCCACGCGCTCCACGCGGATGCCCCGAGGTCCGCCCACCACCGCCGCCCGCATCGTGCCCACCGCCGCGCCATCCATGGACCGCCCTCCCCGGAGAATCGCCCCAAGCTAGAACCGCGCCCGCCACACGGGACCCGGCGCCAGGGGGCTGGACGCTGTGGACTCGCCGCCACTCGGGGGCTCAGCGCACGGCTTCCAACACACCGGCCGCGTGCCGCACGAACGGGGGCACGGGGAGCGACACCTCCGGCCCCACCACGAGCCGCTGCTCGCGGGACACCACCGCGCCCGTCACATCGTTCCACCAGGTGACGCGGTACTCACCGGGCGCGAGCCGCAGGCGCACCTGGGCTCCGGACACGGGCTCGCCGTAGCCCTCCTTCGCGCCCATCACCCACAGCGCGAGGAGTCCCGGGCGGCCCATGGCCCAGGCCCGCGTGCCGGCGGGGGACACCGCGGGTGGCTCCCGCGGCAACAGCGGCGGTCCCGGAGACAGCCGTGCGAGGTAATCCGCCAGCACGCGGAAATGATGACCGCGCTCCGGCGTCATCGGCAGGTCGGAGTCCTCGGTGAAGGGCGGGGCGCTGTGCGCGAGCACCCCCGCGCCACAGAAGGTGGTGACCCAGATGCCCACGTGCGTGTGGTCATACGTCCGGCGGTCGTCGCCGCCGTAGCCGAACTCTCCCAGGAGGATGGGCTTGTCGTAGCCCCACGTCTCCGCCACCTTGCGCGTCAGCTCCGCCGCGAGCGCATGCACCTCGTAGAACTCCTTGCCGTAGAGGTGCCATTGCAGGAGGTCGTCCTGTGGGCTCGCGTACCAGGGGCGCTCATCGCCCTCGACGTTCCAGTGCAACCCCACCGAGCCCACCGAGACGAGGTGTCCATACGGATCCTCCGCGTGCCACGTCGCCGCGAGCCGCTCCGCCCAGGGCATCCACGTCGCCTCGCCGATGTTGCCGTCCCACTCCGGTTCGTTGAGCAGGTCCACGGCCAGCAGGGCGGGTGACGCGCCGAAGCGCGCGAGCACGTAGCGCAGCCGCCGCTCGGCCAGCTCCGGCCGGGCGAAGAAGTCCCTGGGCGTGGCGGAGGGACCGCCGCGCGCGGTGCTGTAGGGGTTGTCCTCCCAGCTCTTCCACGTCTCGCCGGGCGTGAAGCCCACCGCGAAGAGGGTGAGGATGACCTGGAGGCCGTGCCGTTCCGCCGCGTCGAGGATGGCGTCGTAGCGGGCGGCGGCCTCCGGGTCGAAGACGCCGGGCCGGGGCTCCAGACAACCGGGCTGGGCGCCGGGCACCGGCTCCTCCTGCTCGCAGTCGGTGAAGATGAAGACGCGCAGGGTGTTCATCCCGCGCGCGGCCATGCCCGCGATGTAGTCGGTGGCGGACAGGCGTCCGTAGTTCCAGGTGGGGTCGTAGACGTTGAAGCGGTTCTCGCCCAGCGGCAGGAAGGTCGTGCCGTCCTCCCAGGCCAGGTGATGCGTGGAGACCGTGCTCCGGCGCACGAAGCCCCGGCGCGGCGAGGGCCGGGACAGGAACCGGCCTGACGCGACCTCGCGCGTTCCCGCCTGGACGCGGTAGCGGTACTCGCCCACCTCCTGGGGCGTGAAGCGCACGCGGAAGCCGCCGCCCGTCACGGGGAAGCCGCCCACTTCGATCTCCCGTCCGGAGGGCGCCACCAAGCGTGCGCGCACGGGGATGTCGTCCGGGGCGCTCGTGCTGCCGGGGACGGTGAAGCCGACCTCGAACCGGGCGAAGCGCTCCACCTCCTGGATTGGAGCCAGGGTGGCGGGCGGAGGCCGGGAGGCCGCGCAGCCCGCGAGCAGCAACATCCACAGCCACACCGGCCAGCGCCTCGTGAATGGCCCCATGTCCCTCCCCCTCTGTGCTGGCGCCAATCAGCGGGCCGAGCGCCCGGGGTTCGCTCCAGGCCGCCCGGCCGTCCCTCACCGCGGGGCGCTATCTTTCCTCCGCGGCCTCGCGGCCCTGGAGCAGAAGGGAGTGCGCATGCGCGTGAAGGAGCGGGAGCTCAACCTCGACTGGGTGACGCCGCTGCTGGCGGTGGGCGGAAGCTATCCCATGGATGCGGCGGCGCATCTGGCCCAGAAGCTGGGCGTGCGTCATGTGGTGGATGTCCGGGTGGAGTGTCGGGACGACGAACAGGTGCTGCGAAAGCACGGCATCACGTTCCTGCACCTGCCCACGGTGGACATGCGAGCCATCCAGCTGAAGATGCTCCACGACGGAGTCGCATGGGTGCGCGAGCGGCTTGCGAGGCGGCAGAAGGTCCTCATCCACTGCGAGCACGGCATCGGGCGGAGCGCGCTGCTGTCGTTGTGCGTGCTGGTGGATCAAGGCATGGAGCCGCTCGAAGCGCTGGAGCTGGCGAAGACACGGAGGCCGCGCGTATCACCCAGTCCGGAGCAGCTGAAGGCCTTCATCACCTACATGCAAGACGTGAGCGAGAGGACGAACGTCGCCTGGACGATCCCCACGCTCGAAGCCCTGGGCACCATCGCGTACCGGCATCTGCGTGCGAGCATGGAAACGACGGGCGGAAGCTGAATGGCATGCTGGTCTACGGCGACCACCCGCGAACGCTGCCGCCCGCGGAAGTCCTCGGAGCGCTGAAAGTCCGCCTGCGGCGGCTGGACACGCTGCCTCCGGGGCTCGAATGGCACGCGGAGCTGGTGACCCTGTTCATTGAAGCGAGCGTGCTCGCGCAGGGTCTGCTCGATGCGGACGCGGAGGCCGCGGGTGAGGACGAAGCAGGTCCCGGGAGCCAATCCTGGCTCGCGCTGCCTCTGGCACTGGCGAAGCTCCTGGCGGAATCGTGGACAGGCGTCACCCGACAGGTCACGGCATCGCTCGAGCGGAGTGAGACCCGGGGGCAGAGCCCCCGGCCCATCCCGTCCGAATCATTGAACCAGGGCCCATGGTCCACCCTGCCCGAACCGGCGGAACAGGGCGTACGGGCCACGAAGTTCGAATCTCTGGGCTTGAGTTCACCACCCCCATGGCCCGAATCGCTGCGACAGCAAGTCCTGCCCACGCGTCCCGAATCAAGGGGATGGAGCGTCCGGCTCACGCGTCCCAAATCGAGAAAATGGAGCGTGCGACTCACGCGGCCCGTGTCGAGAAGATGGAGCGTCTGGTTCGCGCAGCTCGAATCGCTGCATCAGCGCGTCCCATCCACGCGGCTCGAATCAAGGGGATGGAGCATCCGGCCCAAACACTTCGCATCGCTGCGATTGAACGCACGGCCCACGCAGCCCGAATCACTGCGACTGAACACACGGTCCACGCAGCCCGAATCACTGCGATTGAACGCACGGCCCACGCAGTTCGAATCGCGACAACATCCCGCGCTGCCCGCACTGCTCGATTCCCTGAAATGGAGTGCCCTACGTGCGCTGCTCAAATCCCTGGGACGGAGCAGCCTGCCCACGATGCTCCCCCTCCCGGAACGGGACAGCCTGCCCGAACTGCTCCAATCGCAGGAACAGAGTGCCCTGTCCGCACTGATCAAATCGCTGGAACAAAGTGCCCTGTCCGCACCGATCAAATCGCTGGAACAAAGTGCCCTACCCTCGCGTGTGACGCTCAAGGAGCCGGAGGGCTACGCGCACTTCGCGCTGTACCCGGAGCTGTACCTGGAGGCCGTGCGGTCCGCTCGGCTCGCGGGTTCGACCCGGGTGGTGGGCGTGCGCAGCATCGGCACCGGGCTCGCGTGCATCATTGCCTCGGGCCTTGGTTCGGACATGCCGCCCGTCACGGTCCGTCCCGTGGGCCCTCCGTTCGAGCGCCGTCTGTGTCCAGGCCCCCGGCTCACCCGCGAACTGGAAGCCATGGCGAGCGCGGACGCGGTCGCCATCGTGGACGAAGGCCCTGGGCTGTCGGGCAGCTCCTTCGGCGCGGTGGCGGATTTCCTGGAGGTTCGGGGCATGGCCCGCGAGCGGCTGCACTTCTTCCCCAGCCACGCGGGCGCTCCAGGTCCGATGGCCAGCGAGCATCACCGTACACGCTGGGCCCACGTCCACCGCCACCCGCCGGACTTCGATACCTGCGCGGCACGACTCGCGTCCTGGGTGGAAGACCTCACGGGGCCGGCCATCGGCCCGCTGGAGGACATTGGTGCGGGAGCATGGCGTCGGCACCTCTTCCCGGATCCACGAGACTGGCCAGCGGTTCACGTCCAGCAGGAGCGTCGCAAGTACCTGCTGACCACGGAGCGCGGCACGTTCCTGCTCCGATTCGCGGGCCTCGGCGTGCCCGCGGAGCACCGGGTCCACCGGGCACGTCAGCTCGCGGAAGCCGGCTTCACGCCTCCCGTCCTGGGACTGCGCCACGGGTTCCTCGTGCAGCCCTGGATGAAGCGGTCTCGTCCTCTGACAGTCGCACGCGAGCAGGACCGCACCGCGCTACTGGGACAGGCGGGGCGCTACCTCGGCTTCCGAGCACGCTCCTTCTCCGCGCCGGAGCCCGGACGTGGAGCCTCCATGTGCCGGCTGCTGGAGATGGCGCGCTACAACACCGCCCAGGCCCTGGGCGAAGGACTCGCGCGAGCCCTCGACGCATGGACGCCCCACCTGGCAGCGCTCACACAAGCCGCGCGGCCCGTGGAGACAGACCACAAGCTCCATGCCTGGGAATGGCTCATCCTTCCCGGAGGTCCGGTGCTCAAGACGGACGCAGTGGACCATCACGCCGGGCTCGACCTCGTGGGTTGTCAGGACGTGGCCTGGGACATCGTTGGCGCCGCCGTGGAGCTGGAGCTGAGCGAACCCGCGCTCGCCACGCGCGTCGAGCACAACTGCGGCCATCGCGTGTCCCCGGGGCTGTTGCGCTTCTATCGGCCCTGCTACCTCGCCTTCCAATGCGGTCATCACACCCTGGCCGCGGCCGCACTGGAGAGCGTGGTTCCCGAAGAAGCCACCCGGCTGCACGCTGCCGCGGCCCGCTACGCCACGCGACTCAGAGAGGTCCTGAACAGGTCGCCCGCAATGTGTTGACCCACCTTTCGGCGCAAAGTCCTTCGCGAGGATGCGCGCATTGCGAAGCGCAGCGGTGATCCGCCGACGTTGTGCCTGCGCAGGTAGCCACGAAGGTCCACCAAGGCCAGGACCAGAAATAGACCCCGGCCATGTGATTGCGCGGACAGCCATGCATGACCAAGGGCAGCGCCCGCCGGGCACGCTTTCCGAAAACCTGTCCGACTGTCCGACAGGTCTACGCCGCAGGACGCCCGCCCAGTGAACCTGTCCGATTGTCCGACAGGTCCACGCCGCGCGATGCCCAAGCCCGTGCCCCCCCTGTCCGACTGTCCGACTGGGTCAAGTTGCACGATGCTCAATCCCATGAACCTGTCCGACAGGTTTACGCCGGACGACGCTCGGGCCCATGAAGGTGTCCGACGAAGGTGTCCGACACTCGGACGGGCTTGCGCGACACGAAGGCCGAGTTTGCGAACGTGTCCAGCTGTTGGAGGGGTTTCGCAGCACGAGGAATGACGCACGAGCTTGTCCGACTGTCGGACAGACTTTCGCCCGATGACGCCTGGGGCCGCGCGCTTGTCCGACTGTCGGATGGGTCTTCGCCACATGACAACAGGGGCCGCGCGCTTGTCCGGCTGTTGGACTGGTTTTCTCAGTCTGAAACCCGTGCCCCAGACGTGTCCGACAGTCAGACCGGTTTTCACCGCATGAGGTCAAAGTCCTCGAACCTGTCCGACAGTCGGACAAGTTTTCGCAGCCCGCGCCCCGGGGCCGCGTCGGTGACGTAGGCAATTCGGACGGTGGGCACGTGCTTCGATGTCAGACCCCTGTGGTTGGATGGCGATGCTGGGGCGAGGACGAGGAAGGGGATGGAGATGGGGCGGGGTGGACTCGTGGCGTATGTCGAGACGGAGTTGGAGCGCGATATCGCTCTGGGACGATTGCCGCCCTGCGGGCAGTTCCCCTCGGAAGCGGAGTTGGCGCGTCGCATGAAGGTGTGTCGGGGCACCATGCGCGAGGCGCTGCGGCGGCTGGCGGCGCGGGGCCTGGTGGTGCAGCGCTCCGGCCGCAAGACGCGCGCGGTACCACTGGATGAGTCGCTGACACTGGAGAACCTGGGGCTGGCGCTGCATGACGCGCGCTCGCCGGAGGCCCGGTGGCTCCTGGAGGGCTACTTCAGCCTCCGGCGGCAGGTGATGGTGGAGCTCCTCGTCGACTGCTGCGTGAAGGCCTCCGAGCGAGACCTGGACTCGCTGGGGAGGCTCTGCTTCGGGCTCTGGGACGCGGCGAAGTGGGAATCGGGAGAGCAGTGCGCCCAGGTGGAATTCGAGCTGCTGCGGCTGGCGGCCCGGGTGGCGGAGCGGCCCGGGCATGTGCTCCTCGTTCAATCCCTGCATCGTGCCTTCCTGGGCGGCCCGGCCCGACTGCTGTCCTTCATGGAAGGGGAAGCACTGCGCCAGTGGGTCATTTGCGCGACGGATGCCCTGAGGGAGCGTGACACGCGGGCGCTCCAACAGGACCTGCCCACGCTCATGAAGGCTTGCGATGAGCGCTTGCTCGAACAGTTCGCGCCCGCCCCCTCGGAGCCCGCATCCCTTGAGGCCCTTCGCGTCGCGCCCCACCGCATTGATGCCCCCGTGTCAGCCCCCACGCAGGATGAAGCACAGGAATCACTTCCCCGCGTGGAGGAACGTGCCCCTGGCCGGATGGAACCGGTCGCCGAGCTGGGCCGTGCACTGGAGGCTGCTTCTGGCGTCGGGGCATGGAGCCCTGGCGGCGGTGCGCCTTCCACCGAGGTCGCCGAAACGCTCGGGGTTGCCCAGGACCTCCATTCGGAGGCCCCTGACAGCAGACCACGACGGGCATCCGCCACCACCGGGCCATCCGAGTGCGAAACCCTTGGAGAATGTGCCACGACCGCGCTGGGCGTGGCCCCGGGAACCCTGGCCGACTCTCGGACGGATGGGGTTCAGCCCGAGGCTTCCCCCACCTGCGATCCCGAGCCGGGGCACATGGTGCGAGGCCCCCGGCACGGCATCCAGAACCGACTGGTCCGGTGGACCGCGCGCCTCTGGGGTTCCGTTGCCTGCACCCTCGGAGCACGTGCGCATGCCCGCCGTGCCCACGAACTGCTGGCGGCCTACTTCGCGTAGCGCCGGGTCATCCTCGCGCAGAAGTCCGCGTATTCCTCCACATGGTTCGGCGGACTGGTGTGGTGCGCGGCCATGCCGCAGGACTCCGGGGTGAAGCAGTAGGTGAGCGTCACGTCGAAATCCTCCAGCGCGCGCATCTGCCGGTCGAACCACTCCTCCGCTCCGGGCCGGAGGCTGTCCGCCCAGCTCAACCCCGTCCGCAAGCGGCGCACCCCCAGCTTCTTCAACCACGCCACGGCATCATCCAGCCGCGGGTCCTCGAAGTGGAACCACTGACAGATGCCCAGCTCCGGCGTGTAGTCCGCGAAGTGGCGCAGCGCGCGCTTGGGGGTGCCGTCCTCGCGCAGCAGCCCCATGTGGAAGTGCCGGTAGTACGAGGACCCTTCCGCCTCGCGGTGGCGCGTCGTCGCGGGCCACGTGGCGGGCAGGTCATAGAGGCTGTACCAGTGGACCCGCTCCACCCGCCCCAGCAGCAGCTCCGCGGTGCGCCGGAGGCCGAACTGCTGCACCTCCTCCGCGCCAAAGGAGGACACCCCCACCTCCGTGACCCACACCGGATGGCGGGACACCGCGCGAACCTCCGCGATGCGCTGGGGCCATTCGTCGATGGGCCAGTGGTTCCAGTCCAGCGGGAAGCCATGCACCGCCACGACGTCCACCGCGTCCAGAACGCCCTGCCGATCCAGGTGCTCCAGGAAGCCCGGGTCGATGGGCGACATGCCCCCCAGCACCCGGGGCAGGAGCGGGTACTCCGCGCGGACCGCCTCCCCCGCCAGCCGCACCATCCTCGAATAGATGCGCCAGTCCTTGTCGAGCTCGAAGTCCCAGTGGGACTTGTTGTTCGGCTCGTTCCAGAGCTTCACCGCTTCAATCATCGCCCGCCCCCTGCCATCCAGGGTGTGCAGCGCACGCGACCTTTCAAGGCAACCGCCCCCCAGGGGCATCCCCGCGCCCGACGGCCACCCCCTCCCCAGAGGGCCCCCTGCCCATGAAGTACGAAAGGCTTCGTTGACATCTACGAAATCGTTCGTATACGTATGCGCAGGGAACCTTAGAGGCGAGAGGGAGCCATGAGCCGAGGAAAGCCGCCGCGACCCACGGATGCCGAACTGGCCATCCTGCGGGTGCTGTGGGACCAGGGGGCACGCACCGTGCGTGAGGTCCACGAGACGCTCCAGGACGGGAGCGGATACACCACCGTCCTGAAGACGATGCAGATCATGACGGAGAAGGGGCTGGTGACGCGCGACGAGTCCCAGCGCGCGCACGTCTACAGTGCCCGGCTCCCTCAGGCGAGCACCCAGCAGCAGCTGGTCGCCGACCTGATGGACCGCGTGTTTGGCGGCTCGCCGGGTCGGCTCGCCCTGCAGGCCCTGTCCACGAAGAAGACATCCCCCGAGGAGCTGGCGGAGCTGCGCCAGCTGCTGGATTCGCTCGAGAAGGAGTCGGAGTCATGAACGGTCTCGTCCTGGAAGCGGTGGGTTGGGCGCTCGTGCACCTGGTGTGGCAGGGGCTGCTCGTGGCGGCGGCCCTGGCGCTGGCGCTCCGGTGGGTGGGCCGGCGTTCGGCGAACCTGCGCTACGCGCTGGCATGCGGCGCGCTGGGCATCATGCTGGTGCTGCCGGTGGCCACCGCGTGGCGTCATGCCTCGCGTGCGGTGGACACGCGCCCGGTGCGCACGGTGGCCATCGCGCGGACCTCCGCGTCCGTGCAGCACCCCGTGCCCCGTCCCCCTGTGATGATGCCCACGCCGAGCATCCTGTCCGTGAGGGAGACCGCGTCGCTGCCCCGGCTGGACGAGCTGTTCCAGCAGGTGGGCGAGCGCCTGCCCTGGCTGGTGCTGGCGTGGGGACTGGGTGTGGCGGCGTCTTCGCTGCGCCTGCTCAAGGGCTGGGTGGGACTGCGGCGCCAGGTGGATGAGGCGGTGCACGCGTCGCGGGAATGGCAGCAGCGGCTGGAGGTGCTCGCGCGGCGGTTGAACCTCTCGCGTCCGGTGCGCCTGCTGGTGTCGCCGAAGCTGGATGTGCCGTCCACGCTGGGCTGGCTGCGGCCGGTGGTGCTGGTTCCCGCCGCCACGCTCACCGGGCTGTCCGTCCGGGAGCTGGAGCTGGTCCTGGCCCACGAGCTGGCCCACATCCGCCGTCACGACTTCGCGGTGAACATGGTGCAGACGCTGGTAGAGACGCTCCTGTTCTACCACCCGGCCGTGTGGTGGATGTCCCAGGTCATCCGCGTGGAGCGGGAGAACTGCTGTGACGACCTCGCCGTGCGACAGGGCCCCGGCGCCCTCCCCTACGCCCGAGCCCTCACCGCGCTGGAGGCGCTGCGGCTGCAAGGCATGGGCGCCAGCGGTCCCGCGATGTCCGCGCTGGGCGGTTCACTGAAGGACCGCGTGCGGCGGCTGGTGGTGGCGCCTGCGTCGCGGTGCTCGTCGCACTGGGCGGCGGGGGTCTCCATCGTCACGCTGGCCAGCAGCCTGGCCCTGGCGGCTCCGCTGACGGCGCTCGCCGTGCAGCCCGCGAAGGCGCACGGGGCGAAGGCCCCGGTCGCCTCCGCCGGGAGCAACGAGCCCACGACCTCGGCCCATCCGGGGGGCGGCACGTCCGTGGACCCGACGGGCTCCGCGCCGATGTCCTCACCGACCGGTTCCGCGTCCACGTCGATTGCGACCTCCGTGCCGCCCGCCAGCGCCCAGGCCGCGCCAGTCGCTTCGTCGGCGTCCGCGCGGCTTGCGGGTCTTCCGTCCGCTCGGAGCTCCGCGTCGGCACCGCTCGCCGCTCCTACGGGCACTCCGCTCGCGGTCGTCGCGGCGGCTCCCGCTCCGGCGTCCGCTTCCGCGCAAGTCAACGCCGCGGCATCCGGCCCGAAGCCGATCCCCGCGCCTGTCGCTGCGGCAGCTCCGGCTCCCGCGTCCGCACCGGCCCCCGCGCCCTCCGACAAGGCGAAGGCCCGCGCGGAGAGGAAGGAGTCGGACGACGCCGACGAGAAGACCCGCGTGGGCGTGGATCCGCTGAGCGTGGAACAGCTCGTCGCGCTGAAGGTCGCGGGCGTCACCCCGGAGATCGTCGAGCGCGTGTCCGCCATGGGCTACGCGCCCACGGTGGACACGCTGGTGGGCTTCCAGCACGCCGGCATCACGCCGGAGTACGTGAAGGCCATGACGGACCGCTTCGGCCGGTCCATTCCCACCAAGCAATTGGTGGCCATGAAGCACCTGGGCGTCACCCCGGAGTGGCTGGGCCAGATGGCGGCCCTGGGCTTCGGAAAGGAGGACTCCGACGACCTGCTGGCCGCGAAGGCGTTGGGCATCAACGCCACCTGGCTCAACGAGCTGAAGGCCGCGGGCTTCGGCAACCTGACGCTGGATGAGGCCACGCAGCTGCGCGCGCTGGGGGTCGACGCCCACTTCCTGCGCGAGCTGGAAGCCGCGGGCGTGAAGCCCACCACCGTGGATGAAGTGGTGCGCCTGCGCACCAGCGGCGTGGACGCGGACTTCATCCGCCGCATGCAGAAGCCCAAGAAGTAATCCCCCTCTCACTCTCCCAAGCGGCCCCACCGCGTGCTCCCTCCCGAGCACGCGGGAGGGCCGCGCCTTGCCGAAAAGGAGTCGCCGTCATGACGTCGCGCCTGTCTCCGTGGCTCACCCTGGCCGTGATGTTCCTCGCCCTCCCCGTCCTCGCCGCCGACGCGCAGCGCACCGGCACGTGGGGCGCGTCCGTGAAGGAGCAGCAGCTGTACCTGTCATTGCATCCCAAGGACCGTCCCGATTCGCAGCACGGCTTCTCCGCTCCCCTGTCCGACTTCCAGGGGCTCTCCACGGCGGACGGAAGCAGCGCCCCCTTCAAGCTGGTGCGTGAGGCGGGGACGTTCGACTTCGAGGGCCGCTTCAACGACGGACAGGGCGTGGGCACCTGGCGCTTCAGCCCGGACGCAAGCTTCCCGAAGAAGCTGGCGGACCTGGGCATTCCCAAGCCCGACGCGGACGAACAATTCCTCCTGGCTTGCGTGAACGCCGGCCTCCAGCGCGTCCAGGGGCTCGCGGCGGTGGGCCAGAAGGTGACCACCGTGGATGAGCTGGTCCACGTGGGCATCTTCAACGTGACGCCGGAATACGTCCGGGCCATGGCCGCGGAGGGCTACCCGAAGCTGACGATCCAGCAGCTGGTGAGCTCGCGCATCCACAACGTCACGCCGGAGCGCATCCAGGGCTTCGCGGCGCTGGGCTTCAAGGGCCTGCCGATGGACACGCTCATGTCCATGTCCATCCACGGCGTGACGCCGGACTTCATCCGCGAGATGCGCGGCCTGGGCTTCCCGGACCTGAGCGCGGACAACCTGATCTCCATGCGCATCCACGGCGTCACGCCCGCCTTCGTGAAGGAGATGCGCGGCCTGGGCTACACGAACGCCACCGCGGACGACTTCGTCTCCATGCGCATCCACGGCATCGACTCCATCTTCGTCCGCTCGATGTCGAAGCAGCGCAAGTAGCCTTCATTGCCGTGCCACGACGTCCTCCACCAGCGGGGGCGGCCCGCCGCCGTCCGGGCCGCCCTGGCGGATGACGGGGAGCTGGCCGCGCTTCTCGTAGATGGCGTATCGCACGGACTCGAGGTCGCCCACGCCCTGCTGGCGCAGCAGGCTGTGCAGATCCTCCGCGGTCAACCCGCACCGCCGCAGCTCCCGCCCGCGCACCTCCCCTCGCGTCACCAGCACCCGGGGAGAATGGTCAATGAGCCGTGCGAAGCCGGGACGGAACCGCAGCCACATGAGCAGCCGGTGCGCGGCCAGCAGGGTCACCAGGGTGATTGCACCCTCCAGGTAGCTGGTCGTGTCCGCGTTCGGGACGCGTCCGACGATGGCGCCCACGGCGACGGCCGCGACGAAGTCAAAGGGTGACATCTCCGCGAGCGTCCGACGCTCCCCCAGCCCGGAACCCCGCGATCGCGGTGACGTAGAGCAGCAGGGCCTTCAGCGCCGTCCAGCCCAGCTCACCGCCGCCGCCAAACAGGTGGGACATGGCTTCCTCCCTCGGAAGCCCCCACTCCACCGCCCCCGCCTTGGCCCTTGACGTCGCGGGCCCCAGGCGCTAACACTGAACCAAATGGTTCAGTCTCAAGCCGCCCTCGACCGTACCTTCGCGGCGCTGTCGGACCCGACGCGCCGGGCCATCCTCCTGCGACTGGGGGGCGGGGCCGGTGCGTCCATCGGCAGCCTGTCCGAACACTTCGAGATGACGCTCACGGGCTTCCAGAAGCACGTGCGCATCCTGGAGGAGGCAGGGCTCGTCACGACGGAGAAGGTCGGACGGGTGCGCCACTGCAGGCTCGGGCCCAAGCGGCTGGAGGACGTGGCCAGGTGGATGGACACGTACCGGACCTTGCTGGAGCAGCGCCTGGATCACCTCGAGGACTTCCTCGAGCGAACGAAAGGAACACCATGACGACCCAAGTCGCGAGTTCACCCAAGGCCCTCGTCACCCAGACCTCGGAGCGGGAGCTGCGCATCGAGCGCATCTTCAACGCGTCCCGAGAGCGGGTGTGGAGGGCGATGACCGACCCTGCGCTCGTCGCCCAGTGGTGGGGCCGGGGCAACAAGGTGGTCGTCGAGCGCATGGACGTCCAGCGCGGCGGCCACTGGCGCTTCGTCGAGCACGCGCCCGACGGCAGCACGCACGGCTTCGAGGGGCGCTACCGCGAGCTGAAGCCCATGGAGCTCATCGAACAGACCTTCGAGTGGGACGGCGCGCCCGGCCACGTGACCGTGGAGACGATGACCCTGGAGGACCTGGGCGACGGGCGCACGAAGCTCGTCACCCGGTCGCTGTTCCACACCGCCGAGGACCTCCAGGGCATGGTCGGCGCCGGCATGGAGCAGGGCCTCAACGAGACCTACGCGGCGCTCGACAGGCTGCTCGCGCGGCCCCACTGAGCCGGGGGTTCACTTCGCGTTCCGCAGCTCCTGCCAGACGGGGCGGTAGTCGTAGGTGGCGTACATCTCCGTGCGGAACGCGCCCCACGCGCCCTTCTCGAGGGCCAGGTTCACCGTGCGCAGCTTCTCTGGCGGGAAGCGCAGCGTGACGACCTGGCCCACGCCCATCATCACGTACCAGGACACCACCTCCACGCCTTCCGGCGGGAAGTTCTTCCGGAAGCCGGTGCGGTCCAACTGCGCGTTGATCTCCTCCAGCGTCTTCGTCTGGTCGTGCCGGAGGAAGACGGTGAGCATCACCACGCCGTCGCCCTGCGGAGGCCTGGGCGCGGCCGCGGGTGGCCCGGCGTGTCCTGGCAGCGCCAGCGTCAGCGCGGCGATGAGCGTCAGGGCCACCCGGCCGGCGGAGGGAAAGCGGAAGGGCTGCATGCGTCGGCTCCTCGAGCGTCAGGGAAGGTCGCCAGCGCCATGAGGCGCCGTCACGGGCGGGCCATTCTGCTCCCTCCGGGCGCCGCCCACGGCCTCCTGCTGGAGCTTCCAGCGGCGCGAAGTGGCGTGAACCGCACATCCCGTCGTCCTTCACTCCGTCGTACCTTCCTCATGCTTTTCGGTGTATCCCTGGCTCCCCCCCAACGGGCTTCCCCCCCTGCCCGGCCCACAGGAGCGCAGCCATGCACCACAGCCGACTCAGCACGTTCGTCATCGACTGCAAGGTCGAGGACCTCGACGCCGCCGCACGCTTCTGGAGCGGGGCGCTGGGGCGGGCGCTGAAGCCAGTGGATCCGGGCTCGCCCACGTACCGCGAGCTGGAGGTGAAGGACCACGAGCCCATGCTGCTCATCCAGCAGGTGGAGCACGAGAGCCGCATCCACCTGGACATCGAGTCGGACGACCTGGACGCGGAGCTGGAGCGGCTGGAGGCGCTGGGCGCGAAGCGCATCGCCTACGTGAAGCGCTGGTGGGTGATGGAGTCCCCCACCGGGCAGCGCTTCTGCATCGTCCGCCCGCAGCGCGGCCCCCTGGAGGGCCGCGCCAACGTGTGGGACGGCGAGGGCCGCTGAGGCGGGCGCCCTACCCCGCCCCCAGCGCGGCCTGGAGCAGGTCCACCAGCCCCGGCCATTCCTCCGCGGACAGCCACAGCCCCTCTGGCGCGTGCGCCGCGGTCATCATCAGCGAGGAGGACTCGAAGAGGCGGGCCGCCAGCGCGCCGTCTCCGGGCAACCTCCCCTCCACCCGGAGCACCTGTCCGTCCCAGGCCAGCTCCGGCGGCAGCAGCCGGCGCGCCAGGGCCTGGAGCGTGGCCTTCCCGGCCCCCGTGCGCAGCGCGCCCATGAGCAGGGAGGACGCGCCCGGGGAGCCCTCCAGCTCCACCCGGCCCGGCGTGGCCAGCCACAGCGTGTAGCGCCCCCGGGCCAGCTCCACGCGCTGGGGGGTCGTCTCCACCCGCAGCTTCCAGCCGCGCACGTCCAGCCGCAGGTCGTACACGGTGGCGCCGCTGTCCCAGCCGCGCAGGGTGAGCCCCTTCACGCGGCCCAGCACGCCGCGCGACAGGGCCTCCACCCGCGCGTGCGACAGGCGCACCCGCCGGCCCCCCACGTCCACCGCCACCTGGTTGGACAGCCCCTCCGGCAGGGCCCGGGCCCACGCGAGCACCCCGTCCAGCATTCCGGTCAACGACTGCCCCGCCATCGCGCGTCACCCTCCTGCGAGGCCCGCCTTCCCGCCTCCCGGCGTGGGGCACCCGACGGGCGCACAATGGGGGACGCGGGCCCCCGGTGCAAAGCGCACGCGCGGTGCTACGGTGCGCCCCCGTGTCCCAGAGCGAATCCCTGTCGGAGCGGGTGGAGCGGTTGGAGCTGCCCTTCAACGAGTACGGCGTCGACCCGTACGGCATCTCCAAGAAGCACCTGAAGCTGGCGCTGGAGTTCTTCGCCTTCCTCTACCGGAACTACTTCCGGGTGCGCTGCACCGGCGTGCAGCACATCCCCCGGAAGGGCCGGGGCATGTTGGTGGGCAACCACTCCGGCGGCGTCGCGGTGGACGGGATGATGGTGCTCACCTCCACCATGCTGGAGATGGACCCGCCGCGGCTCGCCCAGGGCATGGTGGAGCGCTTCATCCACAAGTTCCCCGTGGCCTCGCTGTGGGCCAGCCGCACCGGCCAGTTCACCGGCCTGCCCGAGCACGCGGTGCGCCTGCTGGAGGACGACCGGCTCCTGATGATTTTTCCGGAGGGCGCCCGCGGCACCGCGAAGCTCTACCCGGACCGCTATTCGCTGGTGGACTTCGGCACGGGGTTCATCCGGCTGGCGCTCCAGACGCGCTCGCCCATCATCCCGTTCGCCTTCCTGGGCGGCGGCGCGGCCATCCCCACGGTCACCAACGCCTACGCGCTGGGCAAGCTGCTGGGCGTGCCGTACGTGCCGCTGACGCCGTACCTGCTGCCCCTGCCCCTGCCGGTGGGGTTGGAAATCCACTACGGCGAGCCGCTCCTCTTCGAGGGCACGGGCGACGAGGAGGACCACATCATCCAGGGCTACGTGGATCAGGTGAAGGCCCGCATCCAGCGGCTCATCGAGGACAATCGCGCCGAGCGCAACCTGCGCCGGGCCCGGAGGCTGTTGCCATGAAGGTGTTGATCGCGGGCATCTCTGGCGGCATCGCGCGCAGGCTGGCGCACAAGCTGCGCGACAGCGGCCATGAAGTGGCCGGCATCGACATCCGGCCGTGGCGGGACGCGCCCAGGGACATCGAGGTCCACGCGGTGGACATCCGCAAGCGCGCCGCCGAGGACGTCTTCCGCCGCTGGAGGCCGGACGCGGTGATCCACATGGCCACGGTGACGGCGTTCACCGTGCAGGGCCGCGAGCGCGGCCGCATCAACCTGGACGGCACCAAGGCGCTGTTCGACCACTGCGCGGCGCACGGCGTGAAGCAGGTGCTCTTCGTTGGAAGGCACACGTTCTACGGCGCGGCGCCGGACTCGCCGCTGTACCACTCCGAGGACGAGCCCCCGCGCGCGCTGGAGGCCATTCCCGAGCTGGCGGACCTGGTGGCCGCGGACCTGTACGCGGCGACGGCGCTGTGGCGGCTGCCGGACGTCACCACGGCCGTCCTGCGGCTCGTGTACACGCTGGGCACGCCAGGCACGGGCACGCTCGCGAACCTGCTGCGCGGCAAGCGCGTGCCCATGGTGCTGGGCTACGACCCGCTCTTCCACGTGCTCCAGGAGGAGGACGTGGTGACGGCGCTGCAGCTGGCGCTGGAGAAGAAGGTGCGCGGCATCTTCAACGTCGCGGGGCCCGCGCCCATCCCGCTGTCGGTCATCATCAAGGGCACGGGCCGCACGCCGGTGCCGCTGCCCTCCCCGCTGTTGTCGGTGCTGATGGGGCGCGCGGGCTTCCCCCGCCTGTCGGTGGGGGCCACGGACCACCTGCGCTACCCCATCGTGGTGGACAACAAGCGCTTCCTGGAGGCCACGGGCTTCCACGCCGCCTATGACGAGGGCCGCATCCTGCGCGCCTACGCGGACTCGCTGCCGGTGGACCGGGCGGTCCATGGTGGCTGAGACCGTGGGCGCGCCGTCCGCCGCCTCGCCGGGCCTGTTGCGCCGGGTGGAGGCGGTGGTGTTCTTCACCGTGTTCCTGGACCTGGTGGGCTTCGGCATCGTCATCCCGATGCTGCCCTTCTACGTGCAGTCCATGGGCGGCTCGGCGCGCACGGTGGGCATCCTCCTGGGGTGCTTCAGCTTCACGCAGCTGCTCGCCACGCCGCTGCTCGGGCGGTACTCGGACCGGCACGGGCGGCGGGCGGTCATCCTGCTGAGCCTCCTGGCGAACGCGGTGGCGATGGCGCTGTTCTCGCTGGCCAGCTACCACCGGATGCTGCCGCTGTTGTTCGCGTCGCGCATCCTGGCGGGGGCGACGTCCGGCAACATCGCCGCGTGTCAGGCGGCGCTCGCGGACGTGACGACGAAGCAGACGCGCGCCCGGGCCATGGGCCGCATCGGCGCGGGCATTGGCCTGGGCATGGTGCTGGGGCCCACGCTGGGCGGCCTGTTCTCCGGGCTGGGCCCGTGGGTGCCGCCGCTGCTCGCCGGAGGCCTGGCGCTGGTGGGCTTCCTGGGCGCGCTGCTGGCGATGCCGGAGACGCACCCGGTGGAGCAGCGCATGGAGACGAAATCCCAGACACGCTGGGCCGCGCTGAAGGACTCGCCCCGGCGCAAGGCATTGGGGATGGTGCTGGGGCTGTTCTTCGCGGTGTTCCTGTCCATGACCACGCTCCAGGTGGCCTTCGCGCTGCTGGTGCAGGCGCGGCTGGGCTGGGGCTCCAAGGAGGTGGGCTACACCTTCGCGGTGGTGGGCGGGCTGGGGCTGGTCATCCAGGGCGGGCTGATTGGCCCCCTGGCGCGCGCGGTGGGCGAGTTCCGGCTGCTCATCGCCGGGGCGCTCCTCCTGGCGTGCGGCATGGTGGGGATCGCGCTGTCGCACCAGGCGATTCCGATGATGGCCGCCGTGGTGCTGGTGGGTGGGGGAATGGGCTTCCTGCAGCCATTGATTTCGAGCCAGGCCTCGCAGGTCGCGCCGCAGGCACAGCAGGGCGCCGTGCTGGGTCTGGCGCAGTCGTGCGGGGGACTTGCCCGCACGGTCGGTCCGGTGGCGACGGGCTGGATGTATGCGTCGTGGAGCACCCAGGCCCCCTTCCTGACGGGCATGGTCGCGGCGCTCGCGGCGGCGGGATTGGGGGTCCTTCTCCATCGGGAAACCGGGGACGACACAGGGCGCTAAAGCCTTTCAGACCCACCCGGGTCCCTTCCTTCCCGGCAACCCGCTACCTCCTTTGGGGGGCTTGTCTTCGCACGACCTGCGGGAGCAGGCTTTTGCTCACGAGGGGCGGTGAAGCCTTCACTCCCGGGGGGTAGTGCTTGCCATTGGCGGGGGAAGTCGCGCTGCTGGATGCGTTGGACCGCCAGGCCCGGCGCCGGGCGGAAGGCATCGCGACGCTGAGCGTGTTGGAGGGGCCGGAGGCGCTGGGGGGGACCCTCTGGGAGCGGTGGGCGGCGCGGCAGGGATTGACGGTGGTGGAGGTGTCCGGGGAGGACCCGCGAACGGCGGCGCTGGAGTGGGCCCGGGCGCTCGCGACGGCGCGGGACCTGGGGGCGGACGCGGAGGCGCTGGCGACGTTCAGCCTGACGGCGGCGAATCCCAGACATGCGCCTGTGTTTCGGGGAAAGACAGCGCATGAGCGGCGGGTGCTGCTGGAGGCCTTGCCGCCGCCCGCGATGTTGCCGGAGGCCACCTGGGCGCTGTGCCGGGAGCTGGTGATGGGGCGGGAGGCGGTGGCGCGTGGCGCGCTGCCGGACGCGGTGAGCACCGCGCTCCAGAAGAACCTGAACGCGGGGCTGCGCGCGTTGCATGCACTGGTGCCGCCCGGGAAGGCGCCGGTGGTGCGGGTGCCCGCGGGGGCGGCGCCGTCGTGCCGGGGGCTGCGGGTGGCGGAGGTGTTGAGCAACGCGGTGCCGGCGCTCGCGGTGGCGTGCGTGGTGTCCAGCGAGGCGCTGGGGGCGTTCCTTTCGGGCGGGGAGACGCGGCTGAAGGCGCTGGTGCGCGAGGGCGTGCTGGAGATTCCGGCGGAGCCCTCCGAGTCCTCGAGCGCGGTGGCGGCGCTCCGGAAGTTGGAGCGCGACGGCGCCTCCGACGCGCAGCGGGTAAGCGCCGCGGAGGTGGCGCTGGCGGTGCTGACGGGCGCGGGCGCGGCGGGCGCGGACCGCGCTCGGAGCAAGGCGGAGGCCTATCTGCGCGACCGGCTGGAGGAGCACCCGCGAACTTCTGGGCTCTTCGAGCTCAACGCCCGGCTGCATCCCGGGGACAAGCGCTCCTGGGAGGTGGACCTGCTGTGCCGGCGCTTCCGCATCGCGGTGGAGATCGACGGCTACTACCACTTCCAGGATCCGGAGCGGTTCCGCCGCGACCGGCGCAAGGACCTGGACCTGCAGCGCGAGGGCTACTGGGTGTACCGGCTGCTCGCGAACGACGTGCTGTCCCAGTTGGAACACATCCTCCACACCCTCGACACGTTGATTGAAGCCCGCGGGCGCGAGCTCGCCGGGCGGGAGCCACGACATGGACACCGACACTCCTGACACCCGGCTCCGGGGCCTGGCCCTGGCCTGGCTGGCGACGCGCTCGGAGAAGAAGGCCGGCACGCGCAATGAGTTGGCGAAGACGCTGCATGCCTTCGTGGAGCACCGCTGGAGCCGGGGTGAATGGACCGGGCGGTTCGACGCGCTGCTGACGGAGCTGCTGGACGGCAAGCAGGTGGAGGCCCGGGGCCGTTCGGGGCTCGCCCTGACGGGGCCGGGGCGTCAGCAGGCGCTGAAGTTCCTGCGGGTGGACTCGCCCAAGGGGCTCACGTGGAAGCGCGTGAAGCAGCAGCACCTGCTGGCGAAGGGACTGGGCGTGCCGGGCTCCAAGTCCGCGCTGGGGCGCCTGGCGGACGCGGACGGAGTTCGAGCGCTGGTGCTCAAGCGGGCGCACGAGGTGGAAGGGCCGGAGACGCCGACGCTGGCGCAGGTGCGCGACCGGCTGTTGTGGCGGCAGCTGGGCGTGGAGACGGATGAGCCGTTCTCGCTGCGCGCGGTGCAGGCGCACCTCTTGGGCAAGCTGCTGGAGCAGGAGGTCCGCGACCCGAAACGCGGCGTGGAACAGCTGGCCGCCCGCGCGGTGGGGGCGCCGCGGGTGGACGCGGAGGTGGTGCGGATGGCGGCGCTCCGGAAGTGGGTGCTGTCGGAGGACGCCGCGGCTCCGGCGCACGCGCCCGTGGAGGCGCCCGTGAAGTCAGCGCCCCCGGCGCCGCCCGTGGGCTCGGCCTCGTTCGCCCGGAGGGTGCTGGACGCGGCGAAGAGCGTCCCGCCCACGGGCCGCTTCGGTGACAACAAGGTCTTCATCTCGCACGTGTGGAAGGCGTTGCAGCCGGAGTGGGCGGACCGCCCGGCGTTCAACGAGGCGCTGCTCGAAGCGAACCGCGCGCGTCAGCTGTCCCTGGGCCGGGCGGACCTGCTGGCGGCCATGAGCCCGCGGGACATCACCGAGTCCGAAGTGCGCACCGTCGGCGCCACCTTCCACTTCGTCGTCCTCTAGCCGGATCCCCTCTCAGGAGCCTCCCCATGTCCAAAGACGCCCGTCTGAAAGCGTTCCTGTCTGATGGCCCCGAGATCTTCAACAGCGTCCAGCAGGGACAGACGCTGTGGAAGCGGGATCCGTTCGACGTCCCCTCCATCAATGCGCCGGCGCGCACGGCGTTCGAGCGGCTCGTGAATCGTGCCACCTCGAAGGTCCGTCCCGAGGACGGGAAGATCCTCCTGCTGCAAGGAGACTCCGGCAGCGGCAAGACGCACCTGGTGCGGGCCTTCCGCAACAGCGTGCACGAGGGCCGCAAGGGCTACGTCGGCTACCTGCCGATGACCGTGGATGTGACGCACTACGACCGGTACATCCTGTCGGAGGTCATCGACTCGCTGGAGAAGCCGTATGACCATGGTCACGTTGACGACACGGGACTGATGCTGTTGTCCGAGGCCGTGCTGCAGCGCTGCACGAACATCTTCGCGGCCAACATTCCCGGAGAGGACCTCCTCAGCGACGAGGAGTTGCACGGCAACATCCGCGCGGTCGCGGACGACCTGCACGCGGATCCCGAGTTCCGGCAGATTGACGTCAATCTGCTGCGCGCCCTGTTGTGCCTCCAACGCCGAGAGGCCCGCTTCCACCATCGCATCGTCCAGTGGCTGCGCTGCGAGGAGATGTCACCGGAGGACCGGGCCATCATCGGCAACCTGGTGCCGCGCAACACCGAGGACTCTCCCAGCCGGATGCTCATCCAGTTGGGCCAGCTCATGGGCATCTTCGGGAAGGCGCTGGTCCTCTGCGTGGACCAGGTGGAGGACATGCTCGACTTCGAGCAGAAGCCCCAGATGGAGCCCTCCTTCCGCCGGGCGATGAGCACGCTGGTGTCGCTGGCGGCGCAGGTGCCCACGGCCATCGTGGTGGTCTGCTGCCTCTCCGACTTCTGGACGGCGACGCGCACGCGGCTCAATCGCGCGATGATCGACCGCATCGAGCGCAACCCCGAACCCGTGGACCTGGAGGTCAACGTCACCGCGCAGACGGCGCGGGATATCGCGGCCCGCCGGCTGAAGTCCCTGTACGAGCAGCAGGGCATCACCTTCAACCCGGCCCAGCCCACCTACCCCATCCCGTCCCAAGGCTTCGACCAGCTGAGCGGCCTGCGCCCGCGCGACATCCTGAACGCCTGCCACCGCTACCGCGAGCGTGGCATCCAGGACGGCAGGCTGCCTGCGACGTTCCCCCTGCCGGAGAAGAACAGGTCTCCGGCAGCGACTCCCGTCTCCCTGCCGCCCGCGACGCCGGACCTGGACCAGGCCTGGACCGACTTCAAGGCCCGGTTCAAGGAGCGTGTGCCGGAGGGAGACGCGGACATCGCAGCCCTGCTCGACTGGGGCCTCACGGTGAGCGCGGAGGAGTTGGGAGGTGCCACCCGGTTCATCGTGAAGCCCTGCGACGAGGACGCGCTCGACGTCACGCTCCAGCCGGGGAACACCCACCTGTACGTCGCGATCTGCAACAACACCTCACGGGGCGGACACCTGGCGAGGCAGATGGAGACGGCCATCCGGGCCGCCAGGAAGAGCCTGCCGGTGCTGGTGCGGGCCACGGAGTTCCCAGGAGGCCTGGGCACGCTCGTGGCGGAGCAGACCGCCGTGCTTCACCGCAGGGGCGGAAGGCGGGTGGTGGTGGGCCCCAGCGACCTGCGGGAGCTGCTCGCGTTGCAGGCGTTCCGCAAGCAGCACGACGAGGCCGCGTTCCTTGCATGGAGCCGTGTGGCCCGTCCGGTGACGCGGCTTCAGGGCATCACGGACCTGCTGGCCCTGGAGAAGTTCGTACCGTCGACCGCGGCCCCCGTCTCGCCGCCCGCGCCAGTGGCTGGCAAGGCGCGTGCTTCGAGCGAATCCTCCGTGACCGACGGAGTCAGCGAGTGGGAAGTGACGCCCGCGAGCCAGATCCTCCCCCCCAACCCCGCGAAGTCGGCCCCCGCGGTCATCGAGGAGGATGGGCCCAAGCCCCCCAAGAAGAACGAAGGGCCCACGGCCCCCAAGAAGGACGAAGGACCCAAGGGGCAGATGCGCGTAGGCATCACGGAGAGCGTCTACGCCAGCACCAACACCGTCTACATCCAGCCGGATGAACTGAAGCAGCACAGCGCCTTCCTCGGCGGTCCTGGCAGCGGCAAAACGACGCTCGCGCTGAACCTGGTCGAGCAGTTGGTACTCCAGGGCATCCCCGCCATCCTCGTGGACCGCAAGGGTGACCTCGCCGCGTATGCGCGCGATGAGTCGTGGGAGGAGCCGCTCGACGACCCGATGATGGTCGAGCGCCGCAAGCTCCTGCGCGAGCGGGTAGACGTCGCGCTCTACACGCCGGGCCGGTCGGACGGGCGCCCGCTGTCGATTCCGGTGGTGCCCCGCGGCCTCGACAAGCTCTCCCCCGAGGAGCGCGACCAGATCCTCCAGCAGACGGCGGACGCCCTCTCCACCATGCTGGAGTACAAGAGCGGCCAGAGGGACAAGGCCGCGAAGGCCCTGCTGGCCCTGGCGCTGCGGCAGCTGGTGCAGCGGCCGTCCGGCAAGGAGATCACCCTGGACCTCGTCCAACGCTTCGTCGCCGCGCAGGACATGGCGCTCGTCCAGGAAGCCCATGGGCTGGATGACAAGGTCTTCACCAAGCTGTCCCAGGACCTGGCGACGCTGCGGCTCAACGCGCAGACCCTGCTCTCCAACACCGGGGAGAAGCTCGACATGAACGAGCTCTTGGGATTGGGCGCCGCGAAGGTGCCGGGCAAGACGCGGCTCACCATCATCAGCACCAAGTTCCTGGGCGGACTGCAGAGCTCCCTGTTCTGGGTGTCCCAACTCCTGGTGGAGGCCAACCGCTGGGCCAGCCAGCACCCGGCCCCCAAGCTCCAGGCCGTGCTGCTCTTCGACGAGGCGGACATCTACCTGCCCGCGCAGAGCATCCCCGCCACGAAGCAGCCCATGGAGAACCTGCTCCGGCGCGCGCGGTCGGCCGGCGTCGGCGTGATGCTCGCGACGCAGAGCCCGGGCGACCTCGACTACAAGTGCCGTGACAACGTGCGCGCCTGGTTCGCCGGCCGCGTGAAGGAAGAGGTGGCGCTCAAGAAGCTCAAGCCGATGTTCTCGGAGGCCCGCGTGGACCCCGCGGTGCGGCTGCCGCCGCAGAAGACCGGCCAGTTCCATGTGCTGCGTGAAGGCCAGGTGGAACAGCTCAGGGCGGACCGGAACATCATCAAGACGGAGCAGTTGTCCGAGGAGGAGATCCTCCAACTCGCACACCGCTCCAGCGAGCAGGGCATCCGCAACGCCGGGTGAGTCCCGCCTGGCAGGGCTCCTGACGCCCACCTCACGCGCCTCCTCGGCCCCCGCGGGCAGGGGGGGTGCTCCCCCTCCGTGGCGAGGACGGGTCCACGGGCGAGGAGTCGTCCCGGACGGCTTCACCGGGCAGCAACTCCCATACGTCCCTCAGGTGTCTTTCCCGAGCGGAGTGGCCGAATGGCCGTGCATCAGGGCCCGCACAGGACCGCGCGTGGGCGCCCCGCGTCGACGTGGCATGCGAACCGGACCTGCCCCCGGTGCGCGCGGACCGGGCGCGCCTGGTGCGCGTCTTCCAGAACCTGGTGGGCAATGCCATCCACTTCACGCCACCCGGCGGCCACATCCTCCTGAAGGCCGCGCGCCGGGGAGACCAGGTGTGCTTCCGCGTGGAGGACTCGGGGCCGGGCATCGACACGCGGTCGCTGCCGCACGTCTTCGACCGCTTCTGGCAGGCCATCCACGCGCGCAAGGCGGGCGCGGGGTTGGGGCTCGCCATCGTCAAGGGGCTGGTGGAGGCCCACGGCGGCCGCGTCTGGGTGGAGAGCCAGCCGGGCCACGGGGCCGCGTTCTTCTTCACGCTGCCCGCCCTCCCGCAGGGCGGCAATGCGGCCAGCCCCTGATGAGCACTCACCCCGGGCACCGGCGGGGCTAGAATGAGGGCATGCCCCCGCAGCCCGCTCGCCAGGCGTCGCCGTGGTTCTTCCTCCCCTGGGACACGTTCAGGGTGGGCCCCGACCGTGTGAAGCCGCCCGGCACCCAGGCCTGAGCATGTTCCCGACCGTCTCCGTCGATGGCGTCGTCCAGCGCTGGGAGGACCTGCGCCTCCAGGACTTCGCCCAGGGCTTCTTCTTCGGCGCGGGCTTCTTCACCACCTTCCGCATCGACGCCGGGCAGCCCCGGTTCCTCGCGAGACACCTGACCCGCCTGCGAGGGAGCCTGGACGCGTTCCCCGGCGCCGTGCGCACTCCGTCCCCCACGCTCCTGCGCGAGGACGCCGTTCGGGACACCCTGCGCCGCTGTCTCGCGGCGGACGCGGCGCTGGGTGCCCGCTTCACCGGCGTGGGCAAGCTCGCGGTCAGCGACGGCCACGTGCTGTGCACCTTCCGCTCGCTCCCCGCCGAGCTCGAAGTCCTGCACCGGGAGGGGCGCGAGCTGGACGGCGTGGAGACCGGGGCGTACCGGCGCTCGGAGCGCACGGTGAACCACAAGGGCCTGGCGTACTTCCGTCAGCACGCGCTGCTGCCGCGACTGCCCGTCATCACCAACGAGGCCGCCGAGGTCTGCGAGCTGCCCACCGCCAACCTCTTCGTGCAGCTCGACGGCGCGCTCGTCACCCCGCCGCTGTCCGCGCCGTGCCTGCCGGGCATCGCGCGCGCGGTGCTGCTGGCCATGGCCTCCGTGGACGGGCTCCCGGTGGTGGAGCGGGTGCTGCCGCTCGCGGACCTGTCCCGCGCGCAGGCGTGCTTCTACAGCAACGCGGTGGCGCTGGCCGTGGGCGTCCCGGCGCTGCTGGGCCGGGCGCTTCCCGACAGCCTGAGGCTCGCGGAGCGGGCCCGCGTCGCGCTCGAGGCCCGGGCCGTTCGCGAGGGCTGAAGCGCGTGGCACACTCGCGGCCATGACCCGCTCCCTCGTCATGGTCCCCCGCTGGGCGGGAAGCCCCGAGACGGACTTCTACCCGTGGCTCACCGCGAAGCTGCGCACGCCGCCGCCCCTCTTCGAGGATGTCCGCACGCTGGCCATGCCCACGCCGGGCGCGCCCACCATCGACGGCTGGGTGTCCACGCTCGCGTCCGCGGTGGGGCCGGTGCCCGCGCCCTCCACGGTGTTCCTGGGCCACAGCGTCGGCTGTCAGGCCGTGATGCGCTACCTGTCCGCGCTGCCTCCGGGCCACACCGTGGAAGGCGCCGTGTTCGTCGCGGGCTGGTTCGAGGTCGACAAGCCCTGGGACACGCTGCGGCCGTGGCTCGACGCGCCCATGGACTTCGAGCGCATCCGCGCCGCGCTCCGCCGCTGCGTGGTGGTGTTGTCGGACTCCGACCCCTTCACGTCCGACCATCGCCGCAACACGCGCCTCTTCGAGGAGCGCCTGGGCGCACAGGTGCGCCTCGTCCCCGGCGGGCGCCACTTCAACAACCCGCAGGAGCCCGCGGTGCTTGCCGCGCTCCAGGACGGGTTCGGCGCGTCGCGCTGAGCAGCCAGCCGGGCAGGCGCCGGACATGGCAATCCGCGCGGCCACCTCCCATCTTGGGAGGACGTCGGAGGACCTTCTTCAACGACAGGGGGTTCGAGATGGAGACGAAGAAACCGGACGAAAAGCAGGTCCAGCGCCAGGGCCTGGGCGAGGACGAGAACCTGCGGCACAAGGGCGGTGGACGAGAGGCCGAGGCGGACCGCCACGCAGGCCCGAAGCCCGAGGGCAACGGCGGCACGGGGCAGCCCGCCGCCTTCCCGGAACACAACTGACACCGGGCGCGCCAGCGATTCTCACCCGACGCCTCGAAGGCGCTTTCGCGGGAGCCGGGAGCCATTAACCTGGGGGGCATGCCCGCCCCCTTTGTCTCCCGTGTCCCCTTCGAGCCCGTCCACCCGAAGACCCTGGCCGTGTACTGCTCGGACGGGCGCTTCACCGAGGCCGTGGAGGACCTGGCCCGCCACCTGGGCCACCCGCGCATCGACACGCTCACCATTCCTGGAGGCCCCGCGCTGCTCAACCGCTGGGCGTCGGACTACCTGGAGAGCGAGGGCTTCACGAAGGCCGCGCGCTTCCTCATCGAGGGCCACCACATCGAGGACGTGCTGCTGCTGGCCCACGCGGGGTGCGGCTACTACCACGCGAAGCACGGGGCGCTGGGGCCGGACATCGCCGTGGAGCAGCAGCTGAAGGACCTGCACTTCGGCGCGAAGGAGCTCCAGACGGCGTACCCCCACCTGCGCATCCACCTCTATTACGTGCGCTCGCACGGGAAGACGATCGAGTTCGAGCCCATCCCCCGCGAGGGCTGAGCGGCCCGTCCGCCGTTAGTGCTGGATGAGCTCGACGCCCGCGAGCGCGAGCGCCCGCGCGAAGCCGGCGGGGGCAGGTGCGTCCGTCACCAGCCGGTCGATGAGGGAGAGGGGCCCGACGACAAAGGGGGCCGTCGTGCACAGCTTCTCCCCCGCCGCCACGGCGATGACCTCCGTGGCCGCGGCCACCATGGCGCGCTTCACCTCCGCGTCCTCGTGGCTGAACACGCCCAGTCCCAGCTCCGGGTGCACGCTCGCGGTCCCCAGCACGCAGAGGTCCGCGCGGAACTTGCGGTATCCCTCCACGGTCTCGGCCCCGGCCACGGCCAGGGAGTCCTTCAGCAGCCGCCCTCCTAGCAGGATGACCTCCACCCCCGGGTGCTCGGCGAGGACGGAGGCGACGGGCAGGCTGTGCGTGACGACCGTCAGCTTCAGGTCTGGCGGCAGGTGGGACGCGACCGCCGTGGCCGTCGTGCCCGCATCCAGGAAGATGAGCTGTCCGGGGCGGAGGAGGCCCGCCACGGTGGCGGCGATCGCGCTCTTGGCCTCCACGGACTCCCCCCGCCGTCCCGCGTAGGTCGGCGCGATGGGCGTGCGGGGGACCGCGCCCCCATAGACGCGGCGGAGCAACCCGTCCTCGGCGAGCTCGCGGAGGTCGCGCCGGATGGTGTCCTCGGAGACGCCGAACGCCTCGGCCAGGGCGGACGCGGCGACACGCTGGTCGCGGGCCAGGAGCTCGAGGATCCGCTTGTGCCGCTCGTGGGTGACCATGCGTGCGGGCTCCATGCAGGATTCGGCAAGGCAGGGTGCCGAATTCGTCCTCTGGATTGTCAAAGCGCACCGGATTCGGCAGATTGATGCCGAATCGTGCAGACGTTACCTCCCGAAGACAAGGCCTGAGGACGCCGCCCTTCGCGCGAGGCGCCGTGGCCGAGGCTCGCGGCCCACCTGCCGACCTGGATTGGAGACACCGTGCAGACGCAACACGTAGGGCGTGCGCTCCTGGCGCTGTCGCTGGGTGGCTTCGGTATCGGGACGACCGAGTTCGCCACCATGGGCATCCTTCCCCAAATCGCGAGCGGGCTCGGGACGACGATTCCCATGAGTGGTCACGTCATCGCCGCGTATGCGCTGGGCGTGGTCGTGGGAGCGCCGCTGGTCGCCATCGTGACGGCGCGGATGTCGCGCCGGGCGCTGCTGCTCCTGCTGATGGTGGCGTTCACCCTGGGCAACACGGCGTCGGCGCTGGCGCCCACGCTCGACACGCTCGTCGCGGCGCGGTTCATGGCGGGCCTGCCGCATGGCGCCTACTTCGGGGTGGCCTCCGTCGTGGGAGCCGAGCTGCTGGGAGCCGGACGCAGGGGGCGCGCGGTGGCGTTGGTCATGGCCGGGCTCACGGTGGCCAACATCGTCGGCGTCCCGGCGGCGACGTTCCTGGGGCAGCACCTGGGCTGGCGGAGCACGTTCCTGCTGGTGGGCGCCATTGGACTGGTGACGCTCATGGCGCTCTGGCTGTGGGTGCCGCACGTGGCCTCGCTGGGAGGCAGCAGCATCCGCCAGGAGCTGTCCGCGCTGCGGCAGCCGCAGGTGTGGTGGACGTCGCTGGTGGGCGCGGTGGGCTTCGGAGGGCTGTTCGCGGTCTACAGCTACATCGCGCCGACGCTGACGCTCGTGTCGGGCCTGCCCGAGTCGGGGCTGCCGTGGGTGCTCGCGCTCTTCGGCGTGGGGATGACGGTGGGGGCGATGTTCGGAGGCCGCCTCACGGACCATTCGGTGACGCTCGCGATGTGGGTGGGGTTTGGCGCGACGACGCTCGTGATGGGCCTGTTCGCGCTCACGGCGGGGGCGCTCTGGGCGGCGGTCCCGCTGGTGTTCCTCATCGGCTTCGCGGCGCAGTTCCTCGCGCCGGCCGTGCAGGTGCGGCTCATGGAGGCCTCCCCTGGAGCGCCCTCCCTGGCCGCGTCGATGTCCCACTCCGCCCTGAACATCGCCAACGCCGCGGGCGCGTGGCTGGGAGGCCTGGTCATCGCGGCCGGGTGGGGCTACCTCGCGCCGGCGTGGGCCGCGGTCGCGCTCACCCTCGCCGGAGCGGCCCTCTTCGCGGTCTCGAACCGTGGCGGCGGTCGTCCCGCCGCGGCACGCGCCGAGCACGCATAGGCAGGCGAGGCGGCGCGCAGGAAGCGCTCGGCGCCCATCAACCGCCCGAGGATTCGCCCGCCCATGCCGAGCGGATGTTGGCGACCATCCGCAAGGCATCCTCATCCGCGAGCGACCGGGCCAGGGATTCGGCCCTGTCCAGGCACGAGCGTGCGCTGTCCGTTGAACCTGATCGCCAGCGGACATCCGCCAGGGCGAGCAGCGGGAGCGGATCCCGCTCCTCGGTGGCAGCGGCTTCTTCGGAGTAGAGCGCTGCTTGCGAAAGTCTCCCGGCTGCGTCGCAGTGGAGTCCGGCAACCCGGGCCAGGAGGGATGTGTTGGCGGGCCGCTCCCTGTCCGACCGGGTGCGCGCCAGAGCGGCTTCGAGGCAATCAATGGCCTCGGCCGTCCGGCCTGCCAGGGCGAACTCGGACGCCATCCGAAGGGGATTCCCGTCGCTCACCGTGCTCCGCCGCCTGGGAGTGCCTCACGTGGAGGCGGGCTCGCCGCTTGCGGCCGCGCATCCAGCCCTCGCGAGGATATCCAGCTCGGGGCCGGCTTTCTGCGCTTCCGGTGTTGATGCCCGGGGGTGTCAGCCACGCTCACGGGCTGCCGCGTCCTGTCCTCCGAGCCGGAGCGCATCCAGCAACGCCGGAGGGTCACCCACGCGGAAGGCCTGGAGCCCCGCGTCGAAGTCCGCACGGGCGCCTACGACCGCTCCCCGCTGAAGCCGGAGCACGCCCCGCTCGTACAGCAGCTCGGGGTCCACCGCGTCGCCTGCCTGGGATGCGAGCGCGGCGGTCAGGTCCGCTTCCGCGGCGTCCGTCCGCCCCAGCCGGGCGCGGCTCCGGGCCCGCTGTTGAAGAAGCCACGGGTTGCCCCGGTCCTCGGCCAGGGCCGCGGTCCAGTCCGCCTCCGCCTCCGCCAGCCGCCCCAGCGCTTCGAGCGACTCCGCGCGCTTCATGTGCAGCACCAGCGCCTTGCGGAAGCCCGCGGACTCCACCCGCGCGAACTCCTCCACCGCCTCCGAGTGCCGCCCCAGCCGGGCCAGCGTGAGCGCCCGGTGATAACGCGTGGCCACGTGCCCCGGCGCCAGCTCCAGCACGCGGTCGAACCAGGGCAGCGCCTCCGCCGGCTGGCCGCCCCACACGCCCAGCGTCAGCCCCACCTCCACCAGCACCCGCACCTGCGTCGGATGCGCCTCCGCCAGCGTCCGCGCCAGCGCGAGCGCCGACGTGTAGCGGCCTCCCCGGCGCAGGCGGTCCACCTCGCGCAAGGGCTCGGACAGCTCCGGGGGCCATGCCTGTCGTCCGTTGCGTTCCATTCGGTGGGGGGCGGTCGTCCGGCATTTCGCAGGCACGTTCCGGGGTGTCAAGGCGGCGACTTGACCCGGAGGCCCGGTCGCGCGAAGAGCGCAGGCATGAAGCCCTGGGAGACAGTGGAGCGAGCGCAGGTGCCGGACGTGGGTGAGGTCGTGCTCGCCCGGCGAGACGAAGAGTACGTGCTGCGCGTGCGCGGGCAGACGTTGATGTCCAGCCGTCAGCATGGCTCGGAGATGGCCATGGCCGAGGCCGGCTGCGCGAACCTCGTGGCGGACGCGCCCGCCCGGGTGCTCGTGGGAGGGCTGGGTTTTGGCTTCACGGTCCGCGCGGTGCTCGATCGCCTGGGGCCGGGCGCCCGCGTCGTGGTCGCGGAGCTGATATCTCCGGTGGTGGAGTGGAACCGGGGCATCCTCGCGCCGCTGGCAAAGGCGCCGCTGGAGGACCCGCGCGTCACCGTGGTGGAAGGTGACGTGGGAAAGCTGATGCGCAAGCAGCAGGGAGGCTTCGACGTCATCCTGCTCGACGTGGACAACGGCCCCACCGCCCTCACCCACCCCGACAACGGCAGCCTCTACGACATCACTGGTGTGTCGCACGCCTTCAACGCCCTGCGCTCCAACGGCACGTTGGTGGTGTGGAGCGCAGGGCCCTCGCCCGCGTTCGTGAATCGCCTGGAGGAGGTGGGCTTCACCGTCCAGTTGCTCCACCCCGCGGCGCACGGCACCAAGGGAACGCGGCACACGCTCTTCGTCGCCCGGCGCGCGCCCAAGGCGAAGTCGCCGTCGTCGTCGCGCCCGCCGTCCCGGCGCTGAAGCCCGTGAGCATCCCTCGCATCAGGAGATAGCAACCGATGAGGTATGTCCGTCTTTTCCTGCTCACCGTCGTCCTCGTCAGCGGCGTGGTCCATGCCGCGGAAGCGGAGCCGATGCCTCCGCACGCGACGTTCACGCTCCCGTCGAAGGCGCTGAAGGAAAAACGGCGCATCAACGTCTACACGCCGCCCGGCTACGGCGCGGCGAAGGGCGTGCGCTACCCGGTCCTCTACATGCCCGACGGCGGCGAGCAGGAGGACTTCCCGCACGTGGCCACCACCGTGGACACCGCCATCCGCGCCGGGGAGATGCGTCCCGTCATCCTGGTGGGCATCGAGAACACCGAACGGCGCCGCGACATGACCGGGCCCACGCAGGTCGAGTCCGACAAGGAGATCGCCCCACGCGTCGGCGGCTCCGCGGCGTTCCGGGCCTTCCTGCGCGACGAGCTGATGCCGCACGTGCGCCGCCAGTACCGAGTCACCGACGAGACGGCCATCATCGGCGAGTCGCTCGCGGGGCTGTTCATCGTGGAGACGTTCTTCCTCCAGCCCGGGATGTTCGGCACCTCCATCGCGCTGAGCCCCAGCCTCTGGTGGAACGACGACGAATGGGTCCGCAAGGCCGCCGAGCGGCTCCAGGCACGGCCGGACCTGAAGGCCACGCTCTACCTGGCCTCGGCAGGCGACGACGTCGCGTCCGAGGCCGAGCGAATGGCCGAAGCGTTCCGCCAGCACGCGCCCAAGGGCCTGAAGTGGAAGTACGAGCCGCACCCCGACCTGCGTCACGCCAACATCTACCGTTCCCTGGAGGTGAAGGTGTTGAAGGAGGCCTTCGCGCCCGCCACAACGAAGGCCGTCCCCTAGGCAGGCCATCCGGAGCGCTCCAGGGAAGGCGCGCGAAGCCGCACACCCGAGCGGGGACGCGAAGGGCTGTCGCCGCTCACGAAGCAGCCAGTCCCAGGCAACGCGCGGTGAATCGCCAGAGGCGAGCAGTCCACCAGCGCAGGGCCCCCTGGATGTCGTGAAGCGGTTCTCCGTCCTCGGGCACCGCCGCGCGGGGAAACTCCCAGGAACCCCTGGGTGGAGTCACGGACGGGAGGCGCTCCGCCGGACACGAGGTCCCGGGCCCAGTCCGACAGCCGGACAGATTTCCCAAGGCTCCAGGCATCGAGTCCCCGGAGAGTTCTTCAGCGGACTCGAAAGGGACGGCCCCGGCGGAGGTGGGAGACAGCCCCGCCCCGCGGTACTGCTCCACGAGGCGGGGCACCCCATGGATGCAGCAGGCAGGCTCAAGTCCCTCACTCCTCGCGACGGCCGCGGTAGGGCCGCCCATGTGACGTGCATCCCCGCCAAGGCACTCATCCAGTGCCCCGCCCTGCTCGGGGATGGGCGCAAGCTCCTCAAGTTCCCGTATCGTCAGCTCAAGGCCATGCGCCTCCCTGTCGGGAAGTTCCCGCAGCACACCGTCATGCTCGGAGGTCGGCACGACTCTGTCAGGGCTACACGTCGCCCCACAGAGGCGGGCCTCCATCACATCGCCCTGCGGAATGGCTGACGCACAGCCGTCAAGAGCGCCGCTCTCGTCACGGTGGGGTTCAAGGGAAACCGGCTTCATGGGGACAGGCGCGAACTGTTCGAGCACGCGCTCATCGCAAACCGCCATCAGCGTCGGCAGCTCCTGCTGGAGCGCCCGCACGTCGCGCTCCGACAGAGCATTCATGGCGCGAATGGCCCACTCACGCAGCGCATCACCGCCCATGAAGGGCAGCAGTCGAGCCGCGGCTCCCAGAAAGGCCCGTTGCAGGGACTGGACAAGGAGCACATGTCCGGGCCGCTCCGCCACCCGGGCCGCCAGCCGCAGCAACTCAAACTCCACCTGGGCGCACCGCTCTCCCGATTCCCACTTCCCCGCGTCCCAAAGCCCGAAGCAGACCTGCGACAACTGGTTCAAATCCCCCTGCGAGGCCTTCGCGCAGCAGTCGACCAGGAGTTCCACCATCACCTGCCGCCGAAGGCTGAAGTAGCCCTCCAGGAGCCGACGAGCCTCCGGTGAGCGCGCGTCGTGCAGCGCAAGCCCCAGGTTCTCCAGCGTCAGCGACTCATCTAGCGCCACCGCGCGCGTCCTACGTCCGGGACGCTGCACCACCAGGCCCCGCGCCGCCAGCCGGCGCAGCGCCTCACGAATGGTGCCCCGACACACGTTATGGCGACGCGCCAGCGTCGCTTCCGAGCCGAACTGCCCGCAGCGCGGTAATCGCCCCAAGGCGATATCGCGCTCCAACTCCGCTTCCACATACGCCACGAGCCCACCCCGTCCCATCTCCATCCCCATTCCCCTTCCTCGCCCCAGCATCGCCATCCAACCACAGGGGTCTGACATGGACGCGGGTGGCAAACTGTCCGCGTCTCCTTCCGGGACAGCGAGCCCCCGGGCCTCGGTCTGCGAAATCCTGTCCGACTGTCGGACATGTTCGCGAACTCGGGGCTGCGGCGCAGACCTGCCCGACTGTCGGACAAGCTCGCGGCCTCCGGCCCCATGCGGTGAAAGCCTGTCCGACTGTCGGACATGTTCACGAACTCGGGGCCGCGGCGCAGACCTGTCCGACTGTCGGACAAGTTTTCGGAAAGCGCGCCCGGTGGGCGGCCTCTGCCGGTGGATCCTCTTTGCTGTCCACGCTGGCCCGCGGCTGCGGGTCGGCGCTTCCCCTGTGCGTGGACGCGCGCTGGATTCGTGCGGCATGAACCTGTCGGACAGTCGGACAGGTTTTCGGAGAGCGTGCCCGGCGGGCGGCGGCTGTCCGTGACTCCTCGTTCGCGCCCGCTTGCGCGCACCCTCGCGGTTCACTGCGGTGCTCCGCGCGCGACGTGTTCCCTCACGTTGAACTGCCGTGTCGCGGGATCCGCTATCGGACAGCTGGCGACCTGCGGGCCGGATGGTTCCGTCTCCCGGAAATCCGCTAGAAGTCCCACTACATTCCAATCCTTGGAGGTGCTCGATGGGTCTTCCCAATGGCGTCCATCACCTGGCGATCGCGACGCGGGACATGAAGGCGCAGCTCACGTTCTTCACCCAGGTCGTCGGCATGGAGTTGGAGGCGCTGTACTGGATGCACGGCGTGGAGAACACCGTTCACGCCTTCCTGCGGCTGGGCGACACCTGCTCGCTGAGCTTCGTACAGGCGCCGGACATGGCGAGCATTGAACCGGTGATGGGCGTCTCGCATCCGGGCTTCAGCGCGGGCTCCGTGGCGCCGGGCGCGATGCAGCATCTGGCGCTGAGCGTCCCATCCGAAGTGGAGTTGCTCGCGCTGCGCGACCGGCTGCGCTCGCATGGCTATTGGGTGGCGGGGCCCGTGAACCACAACCTGTGCAAGTCGATGTACGTCCAGGCACCGGAGGGGCTCGTGCTGGAGTTCGCGACGGAGGAGGGCGCCATCGACACCGAGCAATGGATCGACCCGGCCGTGGTCGCCTTCTGTGGCATCAGCCCTTCGGAGCTGGAGGGCTTCATGCGTCCGCCGCCATTCCAGTCCCAGGGCGGCAAGGTGTCCCAGCCGCCGCCGAACACTCGCCCCAACTTCGTCTTCACCGGAGAGTGGGCTCCGCGCGGTGAGGCCTTCTTCCAGCTCACCGACGCGCAGATCGCCGCCGCGCTGGATTCGCCCACGCCGCCAGTCCCGAAGCGGCGTCCCGCGCCATGAGCCAGCGCCTTACCTCTACTGCATGAGCGACGCAGTGCCCGTACCGCCCCGCGGCTCGGGAGGCCGCCGCACGCAGGTTCAGCCAGCGCGGCGTGAAGAGCGTCGGGTTGGCCTGCCGCCAGTTGCGCCACCCGGGCACCACCGATGCCCGGCCCTGGTCCAGGGCCTTGAGGCTTCGCAGCACCACTGCCTCCGCCGTCGCCATGGACCGACGGCAGCCAGCCGGGTCCCCACCACGTCGAAGAACGCCGTCTGGACAGGGCCCGGGCACAGCGCGAGCACCCGCACGCCACGCTCGCGCGTCTCCTCCGACAGCGCTTCCGTAAAGAACTGCTCGAGCGCCTTGCTGGCCGCGTAGATGGCCATAAGGCCGCGTTGAGGATGCCGCCCACGCCGCGTGCGAGGATGTCCGGCAGGAACAGGTGGCTGGTGTCCACCAGCGACGTGACGTTGGGCATCACCTGCTCGCGCTGCCGCGCGAACGGCGCCGCGATGAATGCTCTCTGCGTGCCGAAGCCGCGTTGTTGATCAGCAGGTCCACCCGCAGCATTTCTGCCGGCAGCGCGCGGGCAGCTCGCGGCCCGCGCTCTCGCGGCCCAGGTCCAGCGCTTGGACCTCCACCTGGATGTCGTGCGCCTTCGTCAGCTCCGCCGAGCGCGCGCATCCGGCCCCCGGAGCTGGCCACCAGAATGAGGGCCATGCCGCGCGCCGCCAGTTCGCGGGCGAACACCGCGCCCAGTCCGGCTGAGGCGCCCATCACGAGCGCCCGTGGCCCGCGTGGGGGAAGTCCTTGCACCGACGGGCGAGAGGGATGGAGGAGGAAGACGAGGTCGTTTGCATGTTCCTGGAATGTGAGCGACCGCGCACGTTCTCGACTCGCGTGGTGCTCACATTTCCCGTGGAGGCCTCATGCCACCTTCCCGTCGCAGGGCCCCCGCCAGGAGCGGGCGCAGGCCACGTGTGATGCCCTCCTCCCCGCGACTGCCCGCGTTCTGCTCAGGGGCGGCGATGAGGCCGCGAGCACCAGCCGCACCGCCTAAACGGCCGATCGTGATTCTCGAACGCCCATCACGGGAGCCTGCCCGCTCGCTCTGGTTCCGACTTGCAGCGGAAACCAGGACGTTCCTCGGAGCGGAGGGTTCCGATTGGTCGCCAAGCACCAACCACGTGGAGTCACAGGGAACCTCGGCCGTTCAGGAGGCGAGGGGGAGAGAGGGTTCGCTCTACCAATACTTCCCGGCTGGTGACGGCGCTGATGAAGCAGCACCGCGCGAGGGGGCTCGCGGACTTCGAGGCGGGGCTGGTGCCGGTGGCTGGACAGCCGCTTCAGGTGGCCATGCGCGCGCTCATCCGGCGGGTGCTGGCAGTGAAGCGGGAGAACCCGCGCCTTCACCAGGCGCTGCACGAGCTGAGGCCCCGGATGCGGCAGCGGGGCTTGTCGGATAGGTACTCGCAGCGGCTGCACCGGTTGGTGCGGGCGTTCCTCGCGCTCCGCTTCGCGGACCTGCGCCCCCGGAACCTGGACATGGTGGTCTTCATCCTGGTGAACGCGGTGGAGGCGCTGTGCCACTCGGCGGTCACCGACCGGCCGGACTATCTAGAGGACGAGGCGTTCGTCGAGGAGAGCTCCGTGCTCGTGCTGGGCTGCCTGCGTCCGGAGCCGGCCTTGGCCTGCCCCGGCGTGCGACGCGGGAGCGGGCGATCCACATGTGAGGGAGGACACCGTCCCGCGAGGAGGGTCCGACGCGTGGCCTTGGAGGGGCGTTCGCGCGCGTGGACACCCTCCTCGCGGGAGGAGACACCGTGCACCGAGCATCAGGGCTGCGCGGGTGCGCGACCCAGCGGAATCACCAGCGGCCCCGGCAGGTCCGGCCGCGCCACCACCTCCACCTGCAATCCGAACGTGTCCGCGATGAGGCCGGGCGTCAGCACGCCAGAAGGCGTGCCCGTCTCCACGCACCGGCCCTGCTCCAGCACCGCGATGCGGTCCGCGTACCGCGCGGCCAGGTTCAGGTCATGCAACACCGCGAGCACCGCTCCGCCGTCCCGCGCGAAGGCACGGGCGCGCTCCAGCACCAGGTGTTGATGGGACAGGTCCAGGCTCGCCGTCGGCTCGTCCAGGAGCAGGTAGCGGTGGCCGCGCGCGGGCGGCTTCCACAGCTGGGCCAGCACACGGGCCAGCTGCACGCGTTGCCGCTCGCCTCCAGAAAGCGTGGTGTATGAACGCGAGGCCAGGTGCTGCGTGTCGGTGGCGTCGAGCGCCGCTCGGGCGATGTCCAGGTCGGACGCGTCACCGCCCCTGCGCGCATGCGGGCTTCGCCCCAGGAGCGCCACCTCCAAGGCGGTAAAGCCGAAGCCCAGGGAGGACTCCTGCGGCAGGACTCCCAGCCGCTGCGCGCGATCCACATAGGGCCACTGATGCAGCGCTCGGCCCTCCAGGAAGATGTCGCCGGACTTGCAGCGCAGCTCGCCCGACAGCGCCGCCAGCAGGGAGGACTTGCCCGCGCCGTTGGGGCCCACCACGGCGAGAAGCTCACCCGGCCGGACCTCCAGCGTCAGCGGGCCGGCCACACGGCCCCGCCCGCGCCAGACCTCGATGCCGCGCGCCTCCAGGCTCATGCCGCCCCCTTGCGCGCGAGCAGCGCGATGAACGCGGGCACGCCCAGCACCGACGTGAGCGCCCCCACCGGCAGCTCGGACGGAGACGCCAGCGTGCGCGCGAGCAGGTCCGACGCGAGGAGCAGCGAGGCCCCCGACAGCGCGGAAGCGGCCAACAGCCTCCGGTGGTCCGGCCCGAGCGCGATGCGCAGCAGCCCCGGCACCAGCAGGCCCACGAAACCAATCATCCCGCAGAAGGCCACCGCCGCCCCCACGCCCAGCGCGGCGGCGAGGATGAGCTTGCGCTTGAGCCGCTCCACGTCCACGCCCAGGTGCCACGCCTCGCGCTCGCCCAGGAGCACCAGGTTGAGCGCCCGCGCCTCGCTCAAGAGCAGCCCCACCGTCACGAGCAGCGGCAGCGCCGCGGCGCCCACCGCCTCCCACGACGCGCCGCCCAGGCTGCCCAGGCTCCAGAAGGTGATGGTGCGCAGCTGCGCGTCCGTGGCGGCGTGCGTGAGCAGGCCCATGCCCGCGAACGCGCCCGCGCTCACCGCCACGCCCGCCAGCAACACGCGCGACGTGTCCGTGCGCCCGCCGCCCGTGCCCAGCCGCAGCGCGAGCAGCGTCGCCCCCAGTGCGCCCAGGAAGGCCGACCCCGGCACCACCAGCATCCGGAAGGGGCCCACGTGCGCGGCCAAGGCCACGTCCAGCACGATGGCCAGCACCGCGCCCAGCGCCGCCCCGCTGGACGTGCCCAGGAGGCCCGGCTCCACCAGCGGGTTGCGGAAGAGGGCCTGGAGCGCCGCCCCCGTGGTGGCCAGCACCCCGCCCACCATCACCGCCATCAGCACGCGCGGCAGGCGGATGGTGAGCAGCACCGCGCGTTGCATCGCGTCCAGCCGGTGGGAGGCCTCGCCCAGTCCGGCCGCCTCCCAGAGACTTCCGAGGATGGCGGACGGGGGCACCGTCATCAAGCCCACCGCCAGCGACGCCAGGACCATCACCGCCAGCAGCAGTCCCAACGTCACCCAGGGCCCCGCGCCCGGAACCCGCGAGGACACCGGCCGCGAGGCCGGCACGGGCATGGCCTCCGACGCGCTCATTTGCCGCCGCCCTTCTCCGCGGCCACCGCGTCCTGCACGCGGGCCACCGCCTTGCCCAGGCCGGGCCCCAGCCCCATGAAGTCCACGTCCTCCACCGTGACGAGCTTCCAGCCCTTCACCTGCGACAAGCCGGGCAGCTTCGCCAGGCCCTCCGCGCCGCCCACCGACGACACGGAGCTCGCGGGCAAAAGCACGTACTCAGGCGCCGCCGCCACCACGGCCTCCGCGCCCAGCGGCTTGTGGCCCTGCATCGCGTCCGCCGCGTTCAGCGCGCCCGTCAGGCGGATGAGCATGTCCGCCACAGTGCCCGAGCCCGCCACCATCATCGTGCCCGCGCCGCGCGCGTAGATGGCCAGGATGCGCGGCGGCTTCGCGCCCTTCACCCGGGCCGCGCGCTCCGCCGCCCTCTTCAGGTCCGCGTCCAGCTCCGCCACCAGCGCCTTGCCCTGCTCCGGCGTGCCCAGCCGCTCCGCGATGCCCAGGATGCGCGCGCGAGCGCGCTCCACCGAGGGCTCGTTGGAGTACGTCTCCACCGTCATGCCCGCCTGCTTGAGCTGCTCCAGCACCGCCGGAGGCCCGGCCTCCGCCGAGCCCAGGAGCAGGTTCGCTCCCAGTGACAGCACGCCTTCCGCCGACAGCGCGCGCTGGTAGCCCACCGTGCGCACCTTCGACGCCTCCGGCAGCGTCGCGCTGGAGTCGTCCACGCCCACCACCCGGTCACCCGCGCCCAGCGCGAACACCGTCTGCGTGATGGCCGGGCCAATGGTGATGAGCTTCGGCGTGGGAGGCGCCGCGTGCGCCGTCAGCGCGAACACGGCCGCGGCCAGGCCCCACCCGGAGGCCGTCCACCTCATGACGCCACCTCCACCGCGGGCAGAGTCCGGACCAACTCCTCCATCAGCGACCGCCACGCGGGGGACTCCAGCTCGCCCGGCTTCCGCTTGCCAAAGAGGAGCGCGATGTTCTCCCCCGCCTCGTCGAACAGCTCCAGCGAGGTGACGTCGCCGTCGCGGGTGGGCTTGCGCACCACCCACGCCGAGTGGACGTGGTCCGCGCGGACGTGCAGGTTGAAGCCCGGATCCATCACGTTCATCCACGGGCCCATGGGCCGCACCGTGCGCACCGGGCCGGTGTGGATCTGAATCGCGCCGGGGTTGCCCACGAACACCATGATGGGCAGCTCCGTGGCCGCGGCCCGCTCCAGCGTCCAGCCCAGCGAGTCCGGCGTCACGGGCCTGGCGAACTCCGTCCCCGCGAGCCGCAGCGCCTGCGTGCGCGCGACCTTGAACCTGTTGAGCAGCGCGAAGAACTCGTGCGTGTCCTGGAGCGCACGCCAGCCGGCCTTGAGCCCCAGCGCGTCGATCTCCGCGTCCGGCCGGGGCCCGGCGGGAGGCGACGCCGGCACCACGTCCAGCACATGGCCCTGGTCCTCGTGCTGGAGCTCGCGCACCAGCCCCTCGAAGGCGGAGACGTTCGCGTCGTCCTGGAGGTAGATCTTGTGCACCGCCGTGCCGGCGGCGTCGAAGACCTGGAAGCTGCGGCGCACCTGGCCGGAGAGGTCCTCGCGCAGCGCGAAGACGTAGCACCAGCGCGACAGGAACAGCCGCAGGTCGATGTCCTCGTCCAACACCAGCGCGCGGGAGCCGTTCAGCTCCACCTTGCGGTACACGCCCTTCTTCTCGTGCACGGCGGACGCGTTGCGCGTGAGCGCCATCACCCGGCCCAACGACTCCAGCCGGGGCAGCAGCACGTCGAAGCGCGGCTCCAGCCGCACCAGTTCGCCGCTGAGCCCCGTGGCGAGCAACTCCGCCTCGCTCACGCCCAGCTTGTCCGCCGCGTCGCGGATGCGCATGCGCGGCTCGGATTCCTTCAAGGCCCGCCAGCGCTCCCCCAGCGCGATGAGGGGGCTGGCCACCTCCTCCGTGCGGCCCATCACGGCTGCACCCCGGCCGGCGCGGCGACCTTCGCCCAGAGCAGCTTCAACTTCGCGGGAGTGCCGGCCGCGTCGTAATAGGACTCGAGCGCCACCTTGAAGTACGCCCCGGAATCCGAGCGCACGACGTAGAGCTGCGGACGCGGCGTGAGCGTGTGGGTCGGCAGGTCGTAGACGTACCAGCCGTCCCCCGCGTTGAAGACGGTGTCCACGTCCTCGCCGGTGTCCGGGCCGTCCGCCGCATCCGTCAGGTAGCCGGACGCGGGCGCCTGGGTGAGCGCCGCGAACGCCGTATCCGGCACGATGGCCACCTGCACGCCGCCCGTGCCGCTGACGCCGCCGCGCGACTTCACCGTGAAGCGCTGGAAGGCCAGGTCCCAGAGCGCGTCTTCCGTCGCGCTCGCCTCCTTGCCCGCGTCCAGGTCCAGGCCCACCCAGCTCTTCGTGTCGGTCGCGTCGACGACGGTGGTGAACGAACCGTCGCCGTTGTCCTGGTGGGTCAGGTGCTGGCCGTCCTGCGGCGTGACGGCGGGGTCCTCGGCCTCGCCGGGCCCTGGCGTGGGCTGGAGGTCGTCACCACACGCGGTGCCCAGGCCCGCGAAGAGCAGCGCCGCGCAGGCGCGGCCCAGGAAGCCGGGACGGATGGGATTGGGGAACATGCGGACTCCTTCGGATGCTGGGTGGGAAATCAGAACCGGGTGGAGACGCCGGCCTGGAGGGTGCGGGGCGGAATGGGCAGGTCCGTCGGGTTGCCCGCGTTGGTGAGGTTGCTGCCCACGACGAAAAGCTGGAGCCCGCCCGCCGGCATCAGCCAGGCGACCCGGGCATCCAGGGAGACGGTGGGGCTGGCACGGTAGGACTCCGCCACGCCGTCTCCGTTGGTATCGGGATAGAAGGGACGCTCGCCGGTGAGCGCGCCGCGCACGTTGGCCTCCAGACCCCACGCACGGTGGCGCCACGTGGCCTGCGCGGTGAGCCGGTGCCGCGCCTGGCCTTCCAGCTCGCGGTGCAGCTCCTGGTCGGTGCCGTCGGTGAGCGTGTAGCCCAGCTCCACCTGGATGCGGCCCGGCAGCGACTGGCGCACGCCCAGCTCGCCGCCGCGCACGCGCGCCCGGGCGATGTTGATGTACGAGTAGCGCAGGAAGTCGCCCTCGGACTGGAGCGACGCGGCAATCATGTCGCGCAGCGAGTGCTGGAACGCGCCCACCCACAGCAGGGTGTCGCCCGTGGGCCGCGCCTCCACGTTGACGCTGAAGCTGCGCGAGCGCTCCGGCTTGAGGTCCGGGTTGCCGCGCACGGTGTAGCCCACGGACGGGTTCTCGAAGTCGATGAGCAGGTCCTGGAAGCTGGGAGCCCGGTAGCCCCAGCCGTAGCTGCCGCGCACGGTGAGCCATGACAGCGGCTCCGCCTTCAGCGCCACGCGCGGCGTGGCCGCGAGCCCGAACTGCGAATCCACGTCCAGCCGTCCGCCCGGCACCAGCACCAGCCCCGGCTTCTCCGCCAGCGTCCAGCTGTCCTGCGCGTACACCGAGCCGCGCCCGCGCCGCCCGCGGCCGCCCTCCAGCCGGTCCGAGCGCAGCCACTCGCCCAGGTACTCGGTGCCCGCCACCAGCGCGTGTCCGCCGCCGGGCCGGGTGTCCACCTGCGCGCCCACGCGGGCCTGCTGGTCGCGCGTGTCCTCCACGGTGTCCAACGCGGAGGCGTTGCGCTGGTCGCGCAGGTAGCGCCGCTCGAAGTGCCCGTAGGCCACGTCCGTGCGCAGCGTCGTCGTGCCACCCAGGCGCCAGGACGGAGACAGGCGCGAGGCGAAGCTGTTGTCGCGGCTCGCGCGGTCGAACACCGCGCCCGCGGCGCCCAGGTCCACGCCGCGCTGGATGCGGTGGGAGAAGGACGCGGTGCCTTCCAGCGACAGGGCGCCCTGCCCGCGCCAGTCGCCGCTCGCGGACAGGTCGTAGCCGCTCAGGCTGCTGCCCGTGGTGCCGATATCGGAGAGGTCCAGGTCATAGGACGACCGCCGCTGGAGCCCGGCGCTCAGGCGCAGGCCCCACGCGTCGCCGCGCGTCTCGCCGGTGGCGTCCAGGTCCAGGCGGTTCAGCGTGCCGTAGGCGGCGCGCAGGTCCGCGCCCAGGGAGCGCTGCGCCCGGCGGGTGATGAAGTTCACCACGCCCGCCACCGCGTCGCTGCCGTAGAGCACGGACGCGGCGCCCTTCACGATTTCGACCTGCTCGATGTCCTCCAGCGACAGGCGCGACAGGTCGATGTTGCCGTCCACCTTGCCGGTGACGCGCTCGCCGTCCACCAGCACCAGCACGTACTCCGGCGCCAGGCCCTGCACGGACAGCCCCGCGCCCGCGAAGCCCTGCTGCACGACGAGCCCCGGGCGCGTGGAGAGCAGCTCCGAGGCGTCCCGCGCTCCGCTGGCGACAATCTCGGAGCGGCTGATGACCTCCGTGGCCACCGGCGTCTCGCGCAGCCGCTCCTGCGTGCGCGAGCCCGTCACCACCGTCTGGAGCGAGGGCGGCTCCTCCACGCCTCCGTCCACGGACGGCACGTCCTCCGCCCGGGCCACGCCGGACAGGGCACTCCCTAGCAGCGCACACAGCCACCAACGCCCGGACATCCCTCGTCCTCCCGGCACGCAAGCCGGGCGGCTTCCGTTCCCGGGAAGCCTGTCGGGCGCTGGGCTCAAGGGCCTCGGGCCGCAGGAAACACACTGCCGCGAGCCCCCTGCCGGAAGCCCGTTTCATCCAAGCGGTTCAGCCGCGCTCACTCCGGGGAGCGCCCCCGCGCCGGGGCTCCGACGACGGGCCGGACTCCAGCGGCACCACCTGCGTCCGGTGGCACCGGCGGCACTTCAGCTCCACGCCGCCCGGCACCAGTCGCGCCAGCAGGCTGCCGCACATGCAGCGCAGCTCCCCGGCGCCTCCCTGTGGTCCGCATCCCTCGTGCATCGCAGGCTCCCTGCGTTCGATGGAGCCGGACGATATTGATACTGACTATCAAAGTCAAAAGACTTCCAGTGAACAGGCCCCGCGCCGGAGCCTGGCGTTCAGCGGAGGACCGTCTACCTGGTGCCCGTCTTCGCCTCGGGGCGCGGGGTGGGCGCGGCGGCCTTCGGTGTGGGCAGCAATGGCACCCGCCCTTCCGGGTAGAGCGCCGTGAGGCGGTCCCCCCGAAGCTCCAGCGCGGCCAGGTGGCGGCCGTAGTGGGTGCTGAGGCCCGTGTCGATGACGATGACGCGGCCTCCGAAGCGGATGGAGAGCCGGCCGTCCTGCGACGGCGTGTGGCCCATCACCATGCGGCGGGCGCCGAAGCGCTCGAGCACCTGCGTGAGGCCCGCGTCCCACTTCGCCTCATCGTCGATGGCGTAGCCGCGGAACCACACCGGCCCCTGCGGGTCCACGCCGCCGCCCGGCGGCTGCCCCGGCGTCAGGTCCTGCCACACCCAGCGGTTCACCTCGTCCAGCGTGGCCCCCGGAACCGTGGGCGCCAGGCCGCCGTGCAGGAAGAGCGTGTCGTTGATGCGGATGACGGCGGGATGCGAGCGCAGCCACTTCCCGTAGCGCCCGTCCGCGGCATAGGCGGCGGCGTGGCCGTGGAAGCCCGGGGGCTCGCCGGGAGCATCGGCGGTGGGCGACTGATCCGCGAAGGAGGCGAACTCGCCGGGCGTGACGTAGCGCAGGTCTCCGCGCATGTTCATCAGCTCGTGGTTGCCCAGGAGCGGGTGCACGCGGCCGCCGGACTTGCGCGCCTCGGTCTCCAGGCGCATGAGCAGCTCGAAGGCGTCGCGGGTGTGGTCGCCCCGGTCGGGGATGTCCCCGGTCTGCACCAGGTGCGCCTTGCCGCCAATCCAGTGGTCCTTCGCGTCGATGAGGCCCGCCATCCGGAGGACCTCCTTGAGCGCGTCCACGTCGCCGTGCACGTCCGCGACGGCGACGATGCGCTCCACTCCCGTGAAGACAGAGGGGTCCTGCGCCTTCGGGGCGCCAGCGCCCGCGAGCGCGGGCAGGAGCAGCAGGGCCAGGAGAACGGGACGCACGGGCTTCCTCCCTTGGAAGAGGGGGGAAGCCTAACGCACGTCCCGCCCGGGACTACGCGTTCGCGGCGGCGTAGATGTCCAGCACCGTGATTCCCGCGACGGCGCCGGTGGCGGCGAGCAGGCGCCCCTTGCGCACGCCCGGCTCACGCAGGCCCCTGCCCATCGTCGCCAGGTCCAGCGCGTCACCGGCCACGCGCGCCCACAGCCACGGGCGCTTCTTCGCGGGGCTCAGCAGGGCCACGCCCGCCGCCAGCTCCCGAGCGCCATAGGCCCGCACCCACCTGCTCCCGCGCGAGACGCCGAAGAACCGGAGCAGGCTCCACGCCCCCAGCAACTCCGTGACGCCCAGGCCCACGCTGAACCAGCCCAGCGCGCGCGGCAGCTTGCTCATCGCCTTCGCCATTGCACCGCCTCCTTGAAACAGAAAGGTCCGGTGCAAAGCTGGAGGCGGCCCAGACGCGCGCCAAGACCCTCGGCGGCCGGGAGCAAGCCGCATGCGGGAAGGCAGGCAGGCGGCGGAGCCCCTGCCCTACCGGGGATCGCCCCGGAAGCGGGCCGGGATGGCGCGCAGCAGCTGCGGATCCGACCAGTCCCACGCGCGCTCCGGCGCGCTGTCCACGTTCACCGGGAAGGAGTTCCACATGTGCACGTCGTACGAGGTGGAGGCGCGCCAGTGGAAGACGACGCTGAACGCGGCCGTCGCGGCGAGCACGCCCGCCAGGGCGCGGTGCTGGCGCGGCGCCTCCAGCACGCGCTGGACGGGGAACGCGAGGAAGAAGACGAGGTAGGGCAGCACGTCCGTGAAGAAGCGCGGCCCCACCGAGTGCCCCGCCCACCAGATGGGGAACGCGGAGATGGCCACCCAGTGCAGGAGCACGATGGTGGCGAACGCCTTCTCATGGGGCGCGAGCTCCCGGCGGCGCCACCGCTGGACGAAGCCCACGCCGGCCAGCACCAGGAACGGCGAATAGATGAGCAGCCCCCGCGACGGGCTCACGAGGTTCGCGGCCAGCGCCATGAGGAAGCGCGGCCCCGCGATGTCCAGCGTGTTCCGGTAGTACGGCGACAAGAGCGCGCCGTAGATGTGGAGGTTGTACCCGCAGAACGGCGCCGCCACGAGCGCCGCGCCCGCGAAGTACGCGGGGAGCAGCCGGCGGAACCGCAGGGCGAAGTACGCGGTGAAGACGACCACGGTGATGGCGTGCGTGGGCCGGCACACGTACGCGAGCGCGACGGTGAGCCCCGCGAGGAACGCGGTGCGCGCGGTCTGCGTGGGCCGCGCCAGCAGCAGCACCCCGCATGCGACGGCCAGAAGCCCGGGGCTGTGCTGCCAGAGCACGCGGCTGGCGGTGGAGTACGCCGTCGTCCCCAGCCCGAAGAGCAGGACGGTGACGAGCGCCGCGCGAGCGGACACCTGCCTTCGCAGCGCGATGAGCAGCACGGCCGCGGCGGCGCACACGTAGACCGAGGCGATGAGCTGTTCGGTGCGGTGGTAGGCGCCCAGGTCCACCTTGCCGGTGCTCTGGAACAGCGCCAGCCACGCCAGCGCACGCGCACCGAGAGCGCCCAGGTGCTCGAGCAGCGGCCGTCCCAGGGAGAACAGCCCCTCCGCCAGCGCGAGGAATGGAACCGCGGAGAGCATCACCCCGGGCGGGTACACGTAGTACGTCCGGCCGCCGTGGTCGGTGCGCGCGTAGTCGGTCGCCTCGGAGAAGGTCGGGGCGAACTCGTCCAGGTCCGCGTTCCCTTCGTGGAGGATGCTGGCCGCGGAGGGGATGGACCAGAGCGAGTCCGTCTGCATCTGCACCTTGCTGCCGGTGTAGACCACGAACAATCCCAGGCACATCAGCCAGAGCGCGAGCGAGGACGAGGAGAAGTCGCGGCGGGACGAGGAGGGCGCGGAAAGCACGAAGCCGCTTCTAACGAATCCGCCTGCCTCACGCGAGGACCCGCGTTCCACCGGACGGAAATCAGCGAGGATGCCCCCATGCGAATCTGGGTCGATGCCGATGCCTGTCCGGGGCCCGTGCGGGACATCCTGCTGCGCGCCGTGCAGCGCGTGAAGGTGCCCGCCATCTTCGTGGCGAACACGCCCCTGGCGCTGCCGCGCCTGGCGTACGTGTCCACCGTGCAGGTGGGCGCGGGGCTGGACGTGGCGGACCGGCACATCGCCACCTCCGCCGAGGCCGGCGACCTGGCCGTCACGCAGGACATCCCGCTGGCCGCGCTGCTCGTCCCCAAGGGGGTGGTGGTGATGGATCCGCGAGGGGAGCTCTTCACGCCGGAGAACATCGACGAGCGGCTGTCCCTGCGGAACTTCATGCAGGAGCTGCGCGACGGCGGCGTGAACACCGGCGGCCCCGGCGGCTTCTCAGCTCAGGACCGCCAGCGCTTCGCGGCAACGCTGGACCGCGAGCTGACCCGGCTGGCGAAGCCGCGAGGATGAAGCGCCCCAGGCCTAATGGCCCGCGCCGCCGCTGCCCTCTTCCGGAGGCGTGCCGGTGGACGGGGCCACGGGGCTGGTGCCGATGCCTTTGTTCCGGTGCCAGGCCGGCGGGACGATGTCCAACCGCGAGCCCACGTACTCCGACGGCGCGGGCTCCGGGGCCAGGGGGTCCAGGTTGCGCATGTCGATGCTGCCCGAGCCGCCCGTCCCCAGCTCGTCGAGGTCCACGCATTGGTAGTCCTCTCGCTTCGAGCGCTGCGGAATGCCCGTGCCTCCGGTGGCCACGGCGGAGGCCTGGCCCTCCGCGCCCACGTCTCCGTAGAAGTTCATGCCGCCATGGTTGTGCAGCATCGCCTGCGTGCGCGGGGACTCCTGCGCGTCCCAGGACATCTCGTCGGAAGCGAACGCCCGGGTCGGGGACTCCTGTGGAACGGACGTGGACTGCGTGGCGCAGCCGCCCAAAAGGAGCGTGGTCAGCGAGGCCATGAGCGGAAGCTTCATCGGCGTGTCCTCCAGAAGTGTCGTGCGTCCATCAAGGTGGAGGCACTTACGTCGGGGGCAAGCGATGGGGGGCCGGCCGGGCCAGGGGCTCCGCTCCAGGCTGGGACCCTTCAAGGGTCGCCGGCTCCGCCCTCTCCATGCAGGCACGCCAGCGCCGCCACGGTGAGCGACTCGCATCCGGCACGCAGCGAACCCGCCCGGTCCGGAGCGTAGTGGCCCGAGTGCGGCCCCGGCAGGTGCGCCACCTTCTCCTGGGGCGTCGCGCCCGGCGCCGCCTCCCAGGCCCTCCGCGGCGTGATGCCCACGAACCAGTACGCCGTGGGCACCGGGTGCCCGGGGCCCTGGGCGAAGAAGGGGAAGTCCTCGCTCGCGGTGACGAGCACGCCCGGCACCAGCGCCTTGGGCCCGAACCATTCCGCGTGCGCGTCCCGCACGCGGCCGAGGAGCGCCGGGTCGTTGCGGTTCACCGGCGTGCGCCCCAGCACCTCCACCTGGGGCGGCCTGGGCGCCCCCGCCGCGGCGGCCTCGCCCTTCGCGATGCGCTCGATGGCGGTGAGCACGCGGGCCTGCACCGCGTCGTCCTCCGTGCGCACCGTCAGCTCCAGCACGGCCTCCTCTGGAATCACGTTGGCGCGAGTGCCCGCGTGGAACCGGCCCACGGTGACCACCGCCGCCTCCAGCGGCGACAGCTCGCGCGACACGATGGTCTGCAGGCGCAGCACCACGCTGGCCCCCAGCACCACTGGGTCCACGGACAGCTCCGGCTGCGCCCCGTGCGCGCCCCGGCCGAAGAGGCGGACGCGCACGTGCGCGGAGCCCATCATCGCCACGCCCTCACGGTGCATGAAGGTGCCCACCGGCAGCGGCGCAGAGTGCTGTCCCAGCACGGCGTCCGGCGTGCCGAAGCGCGCATAGAGCCCGGCGTCCAGCATCGCCTTCGCGCCCTGGAGGGTCTCCTCCGCCGGCTGCCCCACGATCATCAACGTGCCGCGCCACGCGTCGCGCGAGCGCGCCAGCACCGCCGCCGAGCCCACGAGGCACGCGGTGTGGACGTCATGCCCGCACGCATGCATCACCGGCTCACCAGCCTCCGTCCGCGCGCGGCTCGCGTAGGGCAGTCCCGTCCTCTCCTCCACGGGGAGCGCGTCCATGTCCCCGCGCAGGAGCACGGTGGGCCCGTCGCCGTTGCGCATGAGGCCCACCACGCCGTGGCCGCCCACGTCGCGGCTCACCTCGTAGCCCTCGGACTCCAGCCGCCGCGCCACCTCGGCGGCCGTGCGGGCCTCGTGGCCGGACAGCTCCGGGTGTTCGTGCAGGTCTCCGTAGAGCGCGTCCACGTCCGGCAGCACCGCGTCCAGTTTCGCAAGGACGCGGCGAGCACGGGCCTTGAGGCCCGAAGCCGTGGATGGGCCCGGGGTGGGCTGGGGATGGGCGGCGTCATTCATGGCGGTGTGCTCCCGCTCCCGGCGCCGGGGAAAGGCGTCGAAGGCATCGTCGAAGGCATCCAGGTACGGCTCAAGGTGGAAGCCGCGCCACCGGGTTCACAGGGCGGGTCGGGGAGGCAGGCAGGGCCCCGGCGCTCCCCGCTGCCCACCCCGCCCTCCGGGGCACCGTGTGCCTCCGAGGCACCGCCTGTCCGTTCGTTGTTCGCCCCACCCCCGGGGGTCACCTTCTGGCTGCGCAGGCGACACATGGAGGGAGCAGTCATGAAGAAAGGCATCGCGCTGGGGCTCTGCCTGATGGGATTGACGGGTGGCGCCGCCAGGGCCCAGGACCCACCGTCGGACGCGCCCACCCGGGTGGGACGGGTGGATTGGAAGGGCCCCTACTTCCTCCTGGGGCTGGGCGTGGAGGGATACACGGGCAAGCTCGCGCCCAACATCAATCCGGGGCCCTCGTATGGCGTCTTCGTGGGCTACCGCGCCAATGACTATCTGGGCGTGGAGCTGGGCTACAGCGGCGGCGTGAGCGGCCTGTCCGTCGCGGATCACGCCTCGTTCTTCGGCACCCCGGACATCGTGCGCAATGGCGGGCAGGCGGCGCTCACCGTGGGCTTCACTCCCACGCGGCTGCAGCCCTACGTGCTCGGAGGCATCGGCTTCGAGCGCTACTCGGTGCGCGAGGGCAACTTCTTCCGGTTCTTCAACGACACGGGAGGCTACGCACCGGTGGGCGTGGGTGTGCGCTACAAGTTCAATCCCAACCTCACGGCCGAGGTGCGCGGCAGCTACAGCTTCCTCTTCGGACAGGACTTCGCGCCCACGCAGAGCCTCGGCGCGGGAGATGGCCGCTACTCAGGCCTGCTGATGATTGGAGGCAGCTATTGAGGTCCGCATGCCCGTCCATCACGCTGATCGACCTGCTCGAGGAAACGGGCCGCCGTCCTCGGGAGCTCCCCCTCTACACCTTCCTGGAGGATGACGCGGAGGTGACGCTCACCCGGGGCGAGCTGGCCTCGAGCGCGCACCGCATCGCCGCCGCGCTCCAGCCGCTCGCGGCACCGGGCGAGCGCGCGGTCCTGCTCTATCCCCCTGGCGCGGACTACCTCCACGGATTCTTCGGCTGCGTGTGCTCGGGGTTGGTGGCGGTGCCCGCGTATCCTCCGGATCCCTCGAGGCTGGAGCGCACCCTGCCCCGCCTGCGCGCGCTCATCGCGGACTCCGGGGCCACGGTGGTGCTCACCACGTCCTTCATCCTCTCCATGGCGGAGCTCCTCTTCACGGACGCGCCGGAGCTGCGCGCGTTGCAGTGGGTGGCGACGGATGCGCTGGAGGCGGGCGACGCGGCGGCATGGCAGCGGCCGGACGTGACGGCCGACTCGCTGGCCTTCCTCCAGTACACGTCCGGCAGCACCGGGGTGCCGCGGGGCGTGATGCTCAGCCACGGCAACCTGCTGCACAACCTGGGGGCCATCTGCCGCGCCTTCGCGACGCGCGACGACAGCGTGGGCGTCATCTGGCTGCCGCCCTACCACGACATGGGACTCATTGGCGGCGTGCTGGTGCCGCTGGCGCAGGGCTTCCACACGGCGCTGATGTCCCCGCTGTCGTTCCTCAAGAGGCCCCGGGCCTGGCTGGAGGCGCTCACCCGCTTCGGCGGCACCATCAGCGGCGGACCCAACTTCGCATTCGACCTGTGCGTGCGGCGCATCCCGCCCACGGAGCGGGAGGGGCTGGACCTGAGCCACTGGGAGGTGGCGTTCTGCGGCGCGGAGCCCATCCGCCCGGACACGCTGGCGCGCTTCGAGGAGGCCTTCGGGCCGCACGGCTTCCGGCGCGAAGCCTTCTATCCCTGCTATGGCCTGGCGGAAGGGACGCTCATCGTCACTGGCGGCGCGAAGGAGGCCGAGCCCAGGCTGCGCGACGTGGACGCCTCCGCGCTGGAGGCAGGCTTTGCCCGGGCGCCCGCGGGCATGGCCCGGACGCTGGTGGGCAGCGGCGCGACGCTGCCGGATCAATCCCTGCGCATTGTGGCGCCGGACACGGGCCGAGTGCTTCCGGCGGGTGAGGTGGGCGAGGTCTGGGTGAAGGGCCCCAGCGTGGCGCAGGGCTACTGGCGCCGCGAGGCGGAGTCCGCGCGGGTGTTCCAGGCGAGGACCGACCAGGGAGACGGCCCGTATCTCCGGACCGGAGACCTGGGCTTCCTGAGCGCGGGCGAGCTGTACGTCACCGGGCGCGAGAAGGACCTGATCATCGTGAGGGGCCGGAACCTGTATCCGCAGGACCTGGAGGTGGTGGTCGAGGGAAGCCACCCCGCGCTCAGGCCCGGCTGTGGCGTGGCCTTTGGCGTCGAGGTGGACGGCGAGGAGCACCTGGTCGTGGTGCAGGAGGTGGATCCGCGCAAGTGGGACGGCGAAGTGGCCCCGGTGCTCCGCGCCATCCGCGGCCGTCTGGCGTCGGTGCACGAGGTACGGCCCCGCGCGGTGGTGCTCATCGAGCCCGGAAGCCTGCCCAAGACCTCCAGCGGAAAGGTACAGCGGAGGGCCACGCGGAAGGCGTTCCTCACCGGAGCGCTGCGCGAGCTGCACGCCTGGTGCGCGAACGCGCGGACCGGCGACGAATTCTCCGGCGAGCTGTCAGCGCCAGAGTTCCGGGTCTTGGCACGCGTGCCGTCACGCCTGGGCGCACGGAGGGAGGACCTGGATGTCCTGAGCCAGGGAACAGGCGACGCGGTCTGAGCCGAAACAAGCACCGAGCGTGCCACGGCAACCGGGGACCCGTTCGGAGCACGGAGCCGGCCCCCCCAAGGCCCGGCCATCCAAATGGCCCGCCCCCCGCCGGACGCGGTTCGCCAAAACCTGTCCGACTGTCGGACAGGTTGCACGGTCAGGGCGGAGGGATGCCCCCTGCGGCCACGGTTCGCCAAAACCTGTCCGACTGTCGGACAGGTTTCCGCGCTGCCCGAGCGGAGCGGCGCCCCACCAGACGCTGTTCTCGAAACCGGTCCGACGGTCCAACAGGTTGCCGCATCCTGATGCGGCCGGGCCGCCCCTTTGGCCGTGGCTCTCGAAACCGGTCCGAATGTCGGACAGGTTTCCGCGGCTCGCCGCCGACGGGGGCTCCCCTGAGGTCCCGTCTTCTCAGAGCCGTGGAGAGACAGTTGTTCCTGGGGTGTGGGGGTGGCCCCCGGGTCCATGGGGCGCATCCACTTGGGATGACTGCGCGAGGCGGTGTTCTTCGCGTCTGTCCCGGCGTGCTCCTGATTCGCTCGGGTTCACAGGGTTCCTGGTCCTTGCGACGGCGCCGAGCGGCGCGTCCCTGGCGGAGCGAAGTCGCCCTGCTAGCATCAGGCGCATCCCCCCACGCTGAAAGCTGACTCCGCTGAACGCCACCGAACCGCGCCACATGGCCGGCCTGGACCTGCTCCGGTGCCTGGCCATCCTCGTCGTCGTCGTCTACCACTACCCCCGCCCCGAAGGTCACGACGCCTTCCGTGCCTTCGCCAACTTCGGCTGGACGGGCGTGGAGCTGTTCTTCGTGCTCAGCGGCTTCCTCATCGGCTCGCAGCTGCTGGAGCCGGTGTCGCGCGGTGAGACGCCGTCACTCCGGCGCTTCTACCTTCGACGCGCGCTGCGCATCCTGCCGTCGTTCCTCGTCGTGCTGGGCCTGTACCTCTTCGTGCCAGCGTGGAGCGAGCGGCCCGTGGTGACACCCGCGTGGCGCTTCCTCACCTTCACGCAGAACTTCGGCCTGCGCATCAATGGCTTCTCCCACGCGTGGTCGCTGTGCGTGGAGGAGCACTTCTACCTGGTGCTGCCGCTCACCGTGCTCGCACTGCGCCGACGCATCCGCGCGCCGTCGCTCCTCGCGCTCGCGGGCGGCGTGATGGTCGGGGGCATGCTCCTGCGCGGCGGGCTGTGGATGCGCTCCTTCTCAGGGCTCGGTCCGGACGCACCGGGGTGGCGCGACTTCGACATGCTGCTCTACTACCCGACGTACGCGCGGCTCGATGGGCTGACCTGCGGAGTGCTGCTCGCGGCCCTGCGCGTGTTCCGGCCCGCGGCATGGGAGCGCTGGACGCGCGGCGGCCGTGCCCTGGGACTGGCGGCCCTGGGCCTCGCGTGCCTGGGCGGCGTGCTCTTCATCAACGAGGAGCACTTCCGCGAGCTCCCCTACGTCCTGCTTTCATTCCCCCTGGCCGCGCTGGGCTTCGCGGCGCTGTTGATGGCGCTGGCGGGCCCCACGGCCTCGCGCCTCTGCGCCCGCGTCCCGGGCGTGAGAACCTTCGCGGTCCTGAGCTTCACCGTCTACCTCACGCACAAGGCCGTGCAGCACGGCGTGCGGGACGCGCTCGCGCCCCATGGCCTGGACGCGTTCCACGCCGTCACGGTGCTGGGTGGCGCCGTGGCGGTGCTGCTCGCCTCGCTCGCGCTGCACCATGGCGTGGAGCGCCCCATGTTGAGGCTGCGGGAACGGCTGGAGCGCGGGCTTGCGTCCCGGGAGGCGCGGCCCCAGCCCGCCGTGTCTTGAGGATGGCCCCGCGCTTCTGCACGACAGAAGCCGTGCAGGGAGGTGCCCCTGGGCCAGGGCGTCGCGTGCGCGCTAGACCTCGCGCATGCGCCCCTTCCTGACGGCGACGTGGCGGTACCTGCTGATGCTCAACTACGAGGTGGATCCGGCGGTGCTGCGGCCCCTCGTTCCCCGTGGCACGGAGCTCGACGCGTGGCAGGGCCGCACGTTCGCGAGCATGGTCGGCTTCCGGTTCCTCGACACGCGCGTGCGAGGGCTCGCGGTGCCGTTCCACCGGGACTTCGATGAGGTGAACCTGCGCTTCTACGTGCGCCGCCTGGGCCCCGACGGCTGGCGGCGTGGCGTGGTGTTCGTGCGCGAAATCGTCCCCCGGCTCGCCATCGCCACCGTGGCGCGCGTCCTCTACAACGAGCCCTACGTCGCGCACCCCATGCGCCACGCCGTGAACATGGACGGCGCGGACACCGGCGAGCCCGGCCATGTCGAATACGCCTGGAAGTCCCATGGCCGCTGGCATCGGCTGGCGGCCCGGACGCTCGGCACTCCGGCGGAGAGCGCGCCCGGCTCCCAGGAGGAATTCATCACCGAGCACTACTGGGGCTACACCGCCCAGCGCGACGGCGGTTGCGCCGAGTATCGCGTGGAGCACCCGCGCTGGACCGTCTGGCGCGCCCGGGAGACCGCCTTCGACTGCGACGTGGCCCGCTTCTACGGCCCGGCCTTCTCCGAGTGCCTCCGGGGAACGCCCCACTCCGCCTTCGTGGCCACCGGCTCGGAAGTGGCCGTCTTTCCTGGAAATGAAGTCCCACCCTTGCCAAGCCCGTAGAAATCAATATTCTCAATATCGAAATTGATTTTCTGAACCCCATGACGACTTCCAAGCCCACCTGGCCCGTGCCAACCCGCTGCCCCGTCTGTGGAGGCGGCACCGTCATCGAACGGGTGCGCTGCGACGGCTGCGCGTCCGCGGTGGAGGGGCGCTTCACGACGGGCTGGGTGCAGCAGCTATCGCCGGAGCAGCTCGCGTTCGTGCGCGTGTTCCTGGCCTGCCGGGGGAAGATCAAGGACGTGGAGCAGGCGCTGGGCCTCTCCTATCCGACGGTGGTGGCGCGGCTGGACGACGTGGTGGAGGCCCTGGGCCAGGCGCCTGGAGTCCCGCCACCTCCCGCCCCTCCTCCGCCGCCTCCGCCCCGCGAGCGCGGCTCACCGCGCCGGGCGCAGATTCTCGATGACCTCGCGGCCGGGCTCATCGACGCGGACGAGGCCGCTCAACGTCTCAAGAAGGCACGGGAGTAATCTCATGATGGATCCTGAAGCCACGCCGTCCTCCGACGCCTCGTCTTCCTCGCGCGATGGAACCCAGCGCCACACGATTCCGTGGGGGCAGCACGCGGAGCTGGAGCTGCACGCGCTCGCCGCCACGCTCGTCGTGTCGCCGCTGCCGGAGGGAGAGAAGCCCTACCTGGTGACGCACGGCCGCATGGAGGCGCGCATCCAGGAGCACGGCCGGGTGACGAAGGTGGAGCTGGTGCCGCGCGAGGCGGGCTTCCTGTCGCTGTTCTGGCGTCAGGGCGGGCAGGCGGAGCTGTTCGTTCCGGCGGACGTGCGCGCGAAGCTCCTGTTGGACGCGGGCGCCGTCCGCATCGCGGGCCTGAAGGACTGCCAGTTGGAGCTCTCCACTGACGCGGGCACGGCGAGCCTGCGCGACGTGCACGGCAAGCTGACCCTGCGCACGGGCGCGGGCCGCATCATCGGCGAGCGCGTGGGCGGCACGTTCCATGTCCACGCCGCGGCGGGCGCGGTGAAGCTGGACGTGGACGCACTGGACGTGGGCGAGCACCGCATCGGGACGCAGGTGGGCGCGGTGGAGATGCGGCTGGTCCCCGGGCTGGACGTGAACATCTCGGCCCATACGTCGCTGGGCTCGGCGCAGACGCGCTACCCGTCCAATCCGCAGGCGGCCACGACCATCCTGCTGGAGACGGAGCTGGGCTCGGTGCGCATCCGCGAGTCGGGCCGTTCACGCGGCGAGGACGTGGAGGGCTGGGAGGAGGACTCGCTGCGCTGGCAGCGCCAGGCGGAGCGCTGGCAGCGCCGCGCGGAGCGCCACGCGAACCAGTGGGCCCACGCGTGGGCGAGCTCCTGGGGCGCGCCGCCCTGGGCGGGCCCTGGCGCCCGGCACCACCACCGGCCGCAGCCGCCCGCTCCGCCCCCGCCGCCGCCCCGAGGCATCCCCGACGAGGAGATGCGCCGCGTGCTCGACCTGGTGGAGGCCGGCAAGCTCAGCGCGGAGGACGCGCAGAAGCTGCTCAAGGCGATGCAGCGATGAAGCTCATTCCCCAAGCCCCGTGCCCGCGTGAGCCCGGCCCCTCGCGCATGCTGTACGAGCTGCCCGAAGCCGCGTCGGAACGGGACACCCTCTTCGAGGTACTCGAGGAGACCATTCACTGGTGCACGTCCAGGGCGACCCTGGACGCGCCAGCCACGTGCCTGCGCACCCCCGGCTTCCAGCCCCGGGTGATGATCGATGCGGACCGCTTCCAGATGATGGAGCGGGTCATCAGCGAGCGGCACTACGCACTGCGAGGCAGGCCGCCCCGCGCCCTGCCGCCGCGCGAGGGAGGGCCCCTTCACGGAGGCCGGTTGCTCGTCTATTTCCCGGATGACAACACCTGCGACGGCGCGGCGGAGCTGGCGACCCGGGGCTATCTCGACGTGGACAACATGCCGCCCTGGGACACCTGGGTCGGCATGTTCCGCGAGGATCCGGAATCCTCCACCCAGTCGTCGGACTACCTCATCGCCTGGGTGCCCCCCGTGTTCCTCGACTCCGTGGCCCAGGGCATCTTCGTGAACCCCGAGCAGTGCATCCAGTGGCTGGAGGACTCCACCACGATGATGGCCAGGCGCCTGAAGGACCTGACCTCGCCCTGACGCCGCTCAGGCGCCCTGGGTGAGGAAGCGGAACGGACGCGCGCAGTCCTCGCGCGCGCAGCGGAAGAGATAGCCCCTTCCGTTGTCTCCGAAATCCAGGCCGAACGGCATCGCGGACAGCTGCGCGACGAAGCGCATGGGCGCGTCACAGCACTCCGGCGTGGCCTCGCCATTGAGCCACCCGGGCACGCCGCCCACCTTGCTCTCCGGGGCATCCTCCTGCGCCCGGTCCAGCGCGGCGAGCTGCTCCTCGGTGGCCTCGTTGACGTCCACCGACAAGGCCTCGGTGTCCTCGGTGGCGGGCTCGAAGCCGAGCGTCCACTCGGCGTACGGCTTCACCGGCCCGGGCGGCGCGCTCACGGACGGCGCGCCCGCCTTCACCGGCACCGACGCGTTGGCGCCCTCCTCCGGATCCCACCGGAAGCAGACCGTGTCGGGGTTCTCGCACTGGAAGACGTGGACCGACGCGTACGGCGCCAGGTCCAACCGGCCTTCCACGTGCGGCAACTGGAAGAGGAAGCGCAGCGGCCCGCCGCACATCGCGCAGGCAGGCCACTGCAGGGGTCCCGGCGCCTCGGGCGTGCCCCCCACCTTCATCAGGGGGACACCGGTGCGGCCAGGGACGAGCGCCCACAAGGGCGCGAGCGGACGGGACATGCCCCGGACTCTAGAAGTCCGCGATGCGGTCGGCCAGCGACGCGTCGTCCACGAAGGGGTTGCGGTTCTGCTGGTAGGTCTCGATGGCGTCGTTGCGGGCGATCTCCGCCGCGTCCACCTTGTCCAGCTTGTTCCACTGCTTGAGCACGGCCTCGTCGTCCGCCGGGATGTGCTTGTTGTAGACGGTGGAGAAGTAGAACAGCGCGCGCGCCACGTTGCCCTTGTGCTCGTCGGGCGGCTCGAAGACGGTGCGGCCCTTCTCGTCGGTGCCGAACTTGGCGCCGTTCTCCTCCCACTTCACGTTCTTCACCGTGCCGAAGGGGTAGTTGCCCCGGACCGAGTTGGCCTTGCTGTCCGTGGGGAACAGGTGGTGCAGGTCCGCCTTCGCCGGGCCCGTGGCGCCCTTGGACTGGGGCCAGGTGTGCTCGGTGTTCATCACGTTGCTGCCGGGGATCTTGTTCGTCTTCACTTCCTTACCCGTGTAGACGCACTTGACGATGCCGTCGTGGTTGTCCAGGGCCGTGAAGATGATCTTGCGCGCCTGGTTGTAGCCCAGGTCCTTGTGCTTGCTGACCGCGTCGTGCAGGGCGTTGATCAGCGCCTGGTCCTTCAGCCCGTCGTAGCGCGGATCCGACTTGGACGGCGGCACGTCCTCCGGCCCCTGCGGCGCGGGCGCGGGCGTGGGCACCGGCGTCGTCGGCGTCTTCGGCGGCTTCTTCGCCGTCGCGCCAGCCTCGAACGTGGAGACCGGGGAGAACGCCTTCGGGGTGATACGGGCCGGGGTGGCCGGGGCCGACGCGGAGTTCGTCGAGGGGCGGGTCGCGGAGGTCGGGCGGGACGGGATGATCATGACAGGCCCTCGGGATTCGAGGTGGGGGATGACCCATTTTCGTCCGGACGCGGCCCCAGTTGCGTGACGCGTCGCATTTTCCCTCCGCACCGGTTGGTTTCCGCCACCCGACCCGGGACATCCCCGGAAATGCCCCGCCGCCGGGCTCCGGAGCCGGGGAAAAGCGGGGCTCATCGCCGGCACCAGGACGGCCCGGGGGCCTGGACTCCGGCGCCGGGCGGCGCACGGGGCCCCGCGCTATGCCTCCGCGTGTCGCACCAGTCGAACCACATGAGGGAGTTGCTTCCATGAAGGTCGTGATTCCGGGTGGCACGGGGCAGGTGGGCGCGCTGCTGGCGCGGGCGTTCGCCGCGCGGGGGGACGAGGTCGTCCTCATCAGCCGGGGAGGCCGGGGCGAGGCGCGCACGGTGTCCTGGGACGGGCGCACCCTGGGTGATTGGGCGAAGGAGGTGGACGGCGCCGACGCGGTCATCAACCTGGCGGGGCGCAGCGTGAACTGCCGCTACACGGAGGAGAACCTGCGCCAGATGATGGACTCGCGGGTGGACTCCACGCGGGTGGTGGGGCAGGCCATCCAGCAGGCCGCGAAGCCGCCTCGGGTGTGGCTGCAGATGAGCACCGCGACGCTGTACGCGCACCGCCTGGACGCGCCCAATGACGAGGCCACCGGCCTCATTGGCGGGAACGAGCCGGGCGTGCCCGCGTACTGGAAGCGAAGCATCGACATCGCGAAGGCGTGGGAGCGCACGCTGGCGGAGGCCGACACGCCCCACACGCGCAAGGTGGCGCTGCGCACCGCGATGGTGATGAGCGCGGACCGCGAGGGCATCTTCGACGTGCTCCTGGGCCTGACGCGCCGGGGACTGGGCGGGCCCGCGGGCAGCGGGCGGCAGTACGTGTCGTGGATCCACGGCCAGGACTTCGTGCGCGCGGTGCAGCTGCTGCTGGAGCGAGAGGACCTGGACGGGCCGGTGAACCTGGCCTCGCCGAATCCCCTGCCCCAGCGGGAGCTGATGGCGAGGCTGCGCGAGGCGGCGGACGTGAGCGTGGGGCTGCCGGCGACGAAGTGGATGCTGGAGGTCGGCGCGTTCTTCATGCGCACGGACACGGAGCTCTTGCTCAAGAGCCGCCGCGTGGTGCCCGGGCGCCTGCTGGACGCGGGCTTCACCTTCGAGTACCCCGACTGGGGGACCGCCGCGAAGCACCTCGTCGAGCGCTGGCGCGAGGGGAGCGGTCCCGTCCGGAGCTGACCGTGTCCACGAAGCAGTACCGCGTCCGTTGGGGTCGCATCGCCGCGCTGGGGCTCGCGCTGGGCGCGTTGGGCGCGGGCGGGTTCACGGCGGCGCGAGGCCTGCGCACGGCGCAGGCCCTGGTGCACCCGGCGCGCGTCCCGGTGACGCGCCCCACGGGCCCGGACGCACTGCCGGGCCTGGAGGACGTGTCCTTCGAGGCCGCGGGGCGGAAGCTCCGCGGGTGGTACGTCCCCTCGCGCGACGGGACGGCGGTGGTGCTGGTGCACGGCTTCGCGGACAACCGCACGCGGGTCCTCTTCGAGGCGCGGGTGCTGTCGGAGGCGGGGCACGGCGTCCTGCTCTTCGACCTGCACGGCCAGGGCGAAAGCGAAGGCGAGGCGGTGGGCTGGGGCGACAGCGAGCGCGAGGACGTGCGCGCGGCCCTGGCCTTCGTGCGGGCCCGCCCGGACGTGACAGCGGGCCGGGTGGGCCTGTTCGGCTTCTCCATGGGCGGGACGACGGCCCTGCTGGTGGCGCAGGAGGACGCGCGGGTGAAGGCGGTGGCCGCGGCGGGCGCGTTCCCGGACCTGGCGGAGGACATGGGCTCCCACTACGGCCTGAGCACCTGGGCGGTGTTGTGGGGGCTGAGGAGGGCCGGCATCGACGTGGGCGCCGTGCGGCCCGTGGACGGCATGTGCAGGCTGGAGGGCCGGCCGCTGCTGCTCATCAACGGCGGCAGCGATCCGGACGGCCCCCAGAAAATGGACGGCCGCCTCTACCGCGCGGCCTGCCAGCCCCGCGAACAGTGGGTGGTGCCAGAAGCGGCCCACGGCGAATACGCCCAGAAGAACCCCGAAGGTTACGCACGGCAGCTGCGCGACTTCTTCGGCCGCGCGCTATGAGCGTCGCCCCCGGGTGATCAGGTCCAACCAGCCCTCGGCACTGGTTCTCCGGGAGCCCCTCTTCGCGTGCTCCTTCGCCGTGTTGAGCTCGAGGCCGAGCGCCCGGGCGATGTCCTCATCGCGCCCCCATGTGGATCAGATCCGCCACCTGACGCTGCTGGGACGTCACTCCCGTCCAGAGGTCGTGCTCGCGCGGCGGCCCTTGGCGACGAACTCCGCGCGGCTGTGGATGCCGGTCTTCTCGAACAGCGACTTGATGTGGACCTTCACCGTCTCCACGGAGCACCCCAGGCGCGAGGAGATCTCCTTGTTCGCCAGTCCCTCGTGAAGACAGTCCGCCACGCGCGACTCCTGGGCGGTGAGCTTCTCCTTCCAGTCCGGACGCATCCAGTGGGCGCGCTCGTGCATGCGCACCTGCCACAGGTTGCGGCCGCCCCAGGTGACGGTGGAGGGGCTGAACGTCACGTCCAGCCGGTCCGCGCCGCGCTCCAGCGTGAGCGACTCCAGCCGGGGATCCACCGCGGCGTCGAAGCGGGCCAGGGTCCGCACCCGCTCCACCCAGGCGCGCGGCACGCCGTCGCTGAGCTCGTGCGGCGGAAACCACCGCTCCAGCAGCGGGATGGCCGGCCCCGTGTCCACCACCTTCCGCCCCAGGCCGTTGAGCACCAGCACCGGGCTGCCCCCCATGGCAATGGCCTTCAGCAGGTCTCGCTCGAAGCGCAGGGCGTAGAACTCCTGGAGCCGGGCCACCGCCTTGGAGATGGAGGGGATGATCTGCTGGAGGAACCACTGCGCCCGCAGCGTGAAGGGCCGGGAGGACTCCCGGTACAGCGCGATGCCGCCCTTCAGGTCCTGCTCCGTGAAGAGCAGTGACGCCAGCACGCGCTTGAGCTTCAGCCCCGCGCCCTGGCTGCGCCGGAAGGTCTCCGTCTCCGTCAGCGGCTGCCCCCGCAGCATCTGGACATCGCTGAGCACCACGTTCGGCTGGACCACCGTGGCGCGGAAGACAAAGTCCTCCTGGACCCAGTCCGCGTAATCCTTGAGGAGGGGGTGGACGGTCTCCGTCTTCCACTGCAGCCCCGCCGTCCCATCCGGATTCGCGCAGCCCACCGCCAGGTGGTCCGCCTCACACAGGGTGAGGAGCGCGTGGGAGATGGCCTCGTACACATCCTCCAGCGTCCGGGCATTGCCCAGCGCCTCCTTCAGCTCCGCGATCAACGCCTGTTCAGGCGCCAGGAACTTCCGTGCCTTGCCCATGGGTACACCCCCTGGTTTCAATACCCAGCAAGTATTACGAGGGCTGAAACAGGCCCATCCCTCCCCGGAGGTATGACAGGCCTGTCGGGCATGGCCGCGACCTCCCGCGCGTTTCCGCTCCCCGACGGGGCGGTGACGTCGCGCTGGACGAATCCCCCCCGGCAGGTCAGCCTGGACCGCCTTGGAGGATTTGACCCGCATGGCCGCCCCGCTGCCCCCTGACTCCCAATTCCACATCGAAGTCATCAAGCTGCTGCTCCAGGTGGCGACCAGCGACGACCGCGTCACCCGCGAGGAGATTGACGCCATCATCGACACCGCGCGCGGCTTCAGCGTGCCCCTGACGGAGCTCAGCGCCCTCACCCGCTGCCTCCAGGAGGGCCAGCCGCTCCCGCCGCCGAACCTGGGCGTGCTGCGCGAGGACCCCAAGGCCGTGCTCGACGCCGTCCACGCGCTCATCGCCGGCGACGGCCACGTGCACGAGTCGGAGATCGCCATGGCGCGGCAGATCCGCGAGCTGCTCGGCGTCGCCCCTTGAGCGGAGGTCTCCGCGGACGGCCTGGAGGCTCCGGGCCGCCCGCGCGCCGCGCTTCACGTCACGCGGGCATCCGCACCGGGTGGGCGTCCTTGTGCTCGGGCGCGCCCGCGAGCCTGCGGGTGAGCCGGCGGCGCACGACGTCCACATGCTCGCGGAAGAAGTAGAGGTTCTCCGCGTAGGCCAGCGGCACCGCGATGCGGTTCACCTCGCGCTCGGCCTCCTCCAGCCGCTTGAGCATGTCCTGGAGCATCTCCTGATCCGGGTCCTCCTCCAGCTGGATTTCAATCTCCTTCAGCCGCGCGTACCACCGGTGGATGCGCGAGCGCACCCGCCACAGGAACACCGCGGGCACCGCCCTCCCCAGCGGCACCACCACCGCGATGATGGGCACCAGCATCACCCACAGCCGGTCCACCAGGTTGGCCGCCCAGAACGGCAGGTAGCGCTGCAGGAGGGGCACGCCCGTCGCGTAGTAGCGCTTCGCCTCGCTGCTCAGGGGGAAGCCCGCGGCGAGCGGCGCGGGGAACTCGCCCGTCTTGTCCAGCAGGCCCGCCGTGCCGTGGATCTCACTGGCCGCGCGCATCAACAGGTACGCGAGCGCCGGGTGCAGCGAGTCGCGCGCCAGCAGGAGCGCGTTGGGCGCGAGCAGCACCACGTCCTCGTCCGGCACGTCCTTCGCGAAGTCGAACACGCCGCGGGGCAGCACGTGGCGCGACAGGTACGGGAAGCGGCGCGTGTACGCCTCCGCGCGCTTGAAGCTGAGCAGGCGCACGTCCTTCACCGCCGCCAGCTTCTGGATGCGCGGCGACTCCGCCGGTGACACCAGGAACACCGCGTCCACCTTGCCCTGCGTCAGCGCGTCGATGGCCGCGTCCCGGTCCAGCGGCAGCAGCTCCGTGGGCGAGGCATCCACCTTGTTCGCCTGGAGCAGCGTCATCGCCAGCGCGCGCGTGCCGCTCTCCTCGGGCCCCACCGCGATGCGCTTGCCCTGGAGGCCGCGCACGTCGTCCACGGGCTCGCCCCGGTAGAAGACCCACAGCGGCACATAGGAGAGGCTTCCCAGCGATACCACCTGCTCCGGCACCTCCTGCCCCTTGCCGCCGGTGGTGCCGCTCTGCGCGAAGGCGATGTCCACCCCGCTGTCCTCCGCGCTCAAGAGCGCCACGCTGCCCACGGAGCCCCTGGTGTTGCGCAACTCCAGCGTGATGCCCTGCTGCGCGAGGAACTTCTGATAGCGCTTGGCCAGGTAGTTGAAGCCGCCCTCCTCTGGCGCCAGCGCCATCACCAGCGTCTTGGGCGGCGCGGGCTTGACGAAGTAGAACGTCACCGCGAACGCGGCCGCGATGACGAGCACCGCGGGGCCGATGGCGAACCACAGGTCGCGCCGCATCGTGCGCTTGAGCTGTGTCTTCAACGTGTCCGTCTTCATGGGGATGCGCAGTATACCGACCGCGCCGTGCGGGGCCCCGCCGCACCCCACGTCGGTCCAGGCAGGCAGGCACGCCCTCGACCCGGGGGCACTTGGCGCAACCCCTTGCGCGACACACCCTCCCTCCCAGGCCTTCTTGAAGGGGTGCGGCATGGGTTGGCGCGGCGGGTGGGTGTTGTCTTTGCTGGTGGTGGGCGTGGGCTGCGGCGGGGAGCTCCCCGAGGAGCAGACGGAGACCGGACTCGTACAGGAGCCCACTTCGGCGCCGGAGGTGACGGCGGAGGCCCTCTGCCTTCCCACCGACGCGGGCACCCAGCGGGTGAAGACGATTCTCCCTCCTTCGCAGATTGGCATCCCGCGCTACACGATGGGGCCGGGCGACTTCGAGGACTTCCAGGGGACGCTGCACTTCGCGGTGAACTACGAGGATGGGCGAAAGGGCCTCTGGCGGACCACCGGCACGGCCGCGGGCACCACGGAGGTGAAGGCGTTCCCGGCGACACCGGGCAGCCGGAGCTCCCTCCTGTCGCAGCTCACCGCCACGCCGACGCAGCTCTTCTTCCAGGCAACGGACGCGGCGCACGGCAACGAGCTGTGGGTGAGCGACGGGACGACCGCAGGCACCCGGCTGGTGAAGGACGTGACGCCGGGCGTCGAGGACTCGTACCTGACGCACCTGACGGCGGCCGGCTCCACGCTGGTCTTCTTCGTGGAGAACTACGACGCGACGGCGTCCGCCTCGCGGCATGAGCTGTGGAGGTCGGACGGCACCACCGCGGGCACGGTGCGCGTGCGCGACTTCGGCACGTCCGTGGACGTGAGCTACCTGGACGCGAAGCAGGGCAACGCGCTGCTCTTCTTCGTGCGCGAGCTCAAGGGCGCGACCTCCCTCTGGCGGACGGACGGCACCGCCGCGGGCACCGTGATGCTCAAGCGGCTGGACGCAGGGCCCGACACCTACCCCTACGACGTGCGCACCTCCGGCGCGCTCACCCTGTTCAAGCTGAATGAGTCGAGCGGCCTGTCGGAGCTGTGGAAGACGGACGGGACGGCGGGCGGCACCCTGCGGCTGGCGTCCTTCGGCCCCACCCGCGGGGTGAACGTGCTGGGCGCGCTGGGCCCCTATGCGTACGTCACGACGACGTCCTTCAAGACCCAGTACATGGTCCTCTACCGCGTGCCGCTGGCGGGCGGGAACCCGGAGCCGGTCGTCACGCTGCCCAACGACTACACGTCGCAGGGCGAGGCGTTCCCCTACATCGACGCCGTGAGCCAGGCGCCGGGGGGCAAGAAACTGTTCTTCTCCGTGGTCATCGGCAGCAACGGCCCCGCGCCGCGCGACACGCAGCTGTGGGTGACGAACGGCACCGCCGGGGGCACCACGCTGCTGCGCCGGCCGCTGAGCCTGTCGGACGAGTACGGCTCCCCGGTGTACGCGGTGGCGGACAACCTGGTCTTCTTCAGCGCGTATGACAGCTCGACGGGCATCGAGCCCTGGGTGAGCAACGGCACGGTGTCCGGCACGCGCCTGCTCAAGAACATCGAAGCGCAGAACTCGTCCTACCCGCGCGAGTTCTTCCGCCACGGCGACCGCGTCTACTTCAATGCCTATGACGAGACGCTGAACTCCCAGCTCTGGTCGAGCAAGCTGAGCAACACCTGCGCGGCGCCGAAGGACGCACAGTAGGCGCACGGTGCCTCCCCGCCTGGGCTCCAGGCGGGTGACCGTGCCGGGCGGACGCGTGGGTGTTAGACACCACCGCATGCCCACCGTCAGCGACAGCGCACGCAGCGCGGGACTCCGGCTCGAACGCAGCCGGGCCTCCCGCCAGTTCGAGGGTCACGGCTTCCGCAACACCGCCCCCGTGGGGCCCGGCCTCCAGGGCAACCCGCTGCCCCTCCTGGGCGAGTACTTCTTCGGCGGCACGCAGCGCACGCCGCCCGCGCCGCTGCCGGTGGACGACCCGCGCGGCGCCTGGGCCCGCGCGCCGGACACGGGCCTCCGCGTCACCTGGCTGGGCCACAGCACGATGCTGCTGGAGGTGGACGGGGCGCGCGTGCTGACCGACCCCGTCTTCGGAGACCGGGTCTCACCCGTGTCCTTCGCGGGCCCCAAGCGCTTCCACGCCACGCCCGTGCCCGTGGAGGCGCTGCCGGACCTGGACGCGGTGCTGGTGTCGCACGACCACTACGACCACCTGTGCCGCGGCACCATCCGCGCGCTGGCGAAGCGGCGCGTGCCCTTCGTCACCGCGCTGGGCGTGGGGCGCCACCTGGAGGCCTTCGGCGTGGCGCCGGAGCTGATCACCGAGCTGGACTGGTGGGAGGAGCACCGCGTGGGCCCGGTGTCCTTCCGCGCGGCGCCGTCCCAGCACTTCTCCGGCCGGGGCCTGGGCGACCGCAACTCGACGCTGTGGGCGTCGTGGGTGCTCACCACGGACAAGCACCGGCTGTTCTTCAGCGGCGACACCGGCCTCACCTCCGAGTTCGAGGAGATTGGCCGGAGGTACGGCCCCTTCGACCTGGTGATGCTGGAGGTGGGCGCGTTCCACCCGAGCTGGGGAGGCATCCACCTGGGCCCGGAGAACGCGCTGAAGGCGCACGCGATGCTGGGCGGCGGCACGCTGATGCCGGTGCACTGGGGCACCTTCAACCTGGCGCTGCACGCGTGGGACGAGCCGGTGGAGACGCTGGTGAAGCTGGCCACGGAGCAGCAGGTGCGCCTCTTCACGCCGGGCCTGGGCCGGAGCCTGGAGCCCTCGCGCGTGGAGGGCGTGACGCCGTGGTGGCGCGACGTGGGCGAGCCCCGGCTCGTGCCCCGGCTGGCGCCGTGACGGCCTGACGTGAGGACTCGACGCCCACCCGAACCCCGGGCGTAGAGTCCCGGGCCATGCCCCGCTCCCCCCGGCTGCCCGTCGCGCTGTGCCTGGCCATCCTGCTGTCGCCGCTCGGGGGGTGCGACCCCGCGGCGGGAGCGCAATCCCAGACAGACGACCCGCCCCCCGCCGTGACGAAGAGCGCGAAGCGGGGCCTGGCGTATGGCGAGCACTCGGCGGCGGACCTGAAGGCGCTCTCCCCGGGGATGAGCTGGTGGTACAACTGGTCGCCCAAACCTGAGAGCGGCGCGGCCGGCGTCTACGCCTCACAGGGTGTCTCCTTCGTGCCCATGGCCTGGGGCGGCACGCCCACGGTGGCCCAGCTCGAGTCGGAAATCCCGGCGGGCGCGAAGGTGCTGCTGGGCTTCAACGAGCCCAACTTCAAGTCGCAGGCGAACAAGACGCCCCGCCAGGCCGCGGCGCTCTGGCCCGTGCTGGAGGAGGTGGCCCGCCGCAAGGGGCTGAAGCTGGTGTCCCCGGCGGTGAACTACTGCGGCGACTGCGTGACGGAGGACGGCGTCACCTTCACCGACCCGGTGGCGTACCTGGACGCCTTCTTCAAGGCCTGCGCGGGCTGCCAGGTGGATGCCATCGCCATCCACTGGTACGCGTGCGACGTGGGCGCGCTCAAGTGGTACGTGGGGCTGTTCAAGAAGTACGACAAGCCCCTCTGGCTGACGGAGTTCGCGTGCGGCGACCGGCCCGCCAATGAAATCACCGTGGACGTGCAGAAGAAGTACATGGTGGATGCCATTGGCTACCTGGAGTCGGAGCCCGCCATCGAGCGCTACGCGTGGTTCTCCGGTCGCAACAATGAAATCCCCGCCATCAACCTGCTCGGCGCCTCCGGCGAGCTGACCGAGCTGGGCCGCCTCTACGTCACGCTGGCCGCTGGCACCTCGAAGCCGTCGCCCTGAGCAGGGGTGAGGCCCCAACCTACACACGGGGTTGGGCAGACGCGACGACGTCTATTCGGCGCTCCCAGGATTCTGGGGCTAAGGTGGGCATCGAATGGCACTCGATGCGGGGGACACCTTCGGAAGGTATGAGCTGGTGTCCTGGCTGGGCCGGGGCGGCATGGCGGAGACGTGGCATGCCCAGTTGGTGGGGGCGGCGGGCGTCACCAAATCCGTGCTCATCAAGAAGGTCCTCCCCGAGTACGCCAACGACGAGTCCTTCATCTCCATGTTCATCAGCGAGGCGCGCATCTCCGCCACGCTGTCCCACGGCAACGTGGCCCAGGTCTTCGACTTCGGGCAGGTGGAGGGCGAGTACTTCCTCGCCATGGAGTTCGTCGACGGCAAGCCGCTCGACAAGGTGCTCAAGCGCGCGATGCGGAGCGGGATGCCCGCGCTGCCCGTGCCGGTGGCGGTCTTCATCGCGATGGAGATGTGCCGGGGGCTGCACTACGCGCACACGCGCACGGACAGCAGCGGCAAGCCGCTGAACATCGTCCACCGCGACATCTCCCCAGACAACGTGCTCATCAGCTACGAGGGCCAGGTCAAGATCGTCGACTTCGGCATCGCGAAGGCGCAGCTGCAACGTGGCTTCAAGACGGCGCCGGGCGTGGTGAAGGGCAAGTACCTCTTCTTCTCTCCGGAGCAGGCGCGCGGCGAGGACGTGGACGCGCGCACGGACGTCTGGGCCACGGGCGTCGTGCTGTATGAGCTGCTGTGCGGCCGGCTGCCCGTGGACGGCCCGCCGCACGTGGTGATGACGAAGATCGCGCACGGCGAGATTCCGTCGCTGCGCGAGGTGCGGCCGGACCTCCCGGAAGCGCTCAACCGCATCGTGCTCAGGGCGTTGAGTCCAGATCCGGCGCAGCGCTTCGCCACCAGTCACGCGTTCGGGGACGCGCTGGCGGAGTTCCTGTATGCGAATCATCCGCGCTTCTCGTCATTGAGCCTCGCGCACCTGCTGCGGGTGCTGTTCCGGGGAGACCTGCTGAACGAAGGCCGGGAGCTGGCGGTTCCGGAGGACTTCCTGGCGGAGCTCAAGGCCTGGCGCCAGCCCGAGACTCCCGCCGAGGCCCCCACGGCGCCCCGCGTCCGGGCCGTCCAGACGCCCCGGCCAGCCCCCTCGCCGGTCATCGTCACGCGCGAGTCCCAGGAGGAGGCACCCGCCCTGCCCACGGCGGAGATCGCGCCGGTCCGCCGAGCCCGAGCGCCCTGGGTCGGGCTCACGGTGGGGGCCGTGGCGCTGCTCGCGGTAGGCGGAGGCGTCTGGTGGACCCGGCTCCGGCCCCCATCACCGGGGGCCGCCACGGGGCCCGCTGAGCCAGAGACGCCCATCGCTCCGCCTCCAGACCTGGTGGATTCCGGGGTCGAGGATGCGGGCGTGGATGGGGGACCGGAGCTGGAGCCATTGCCTCCGCCGCCCCCTCCCTCCGCGAAGGACCACGGATGGACCGAGTCGCAGGTGGCCAGGCTGCTCGATGACGTGTATCGCCTGAACAAGAGCAACAAGGAGCTGACCCGGGCGGCGAAGCTGGTCCAGACCTGCGTGGACGCCGTGCCGGACAACGCGGACTGCCGGCTGGCGGCGGGCCTCACCTACGAACGGCTCCGCGCCTTCGACAAGAGCGTGCTCCACTACCGGGCCTTCCTGCAGAGCGCGCCCACCACCGACCTGAGGCGGGGCGCGGTCTCGGAGCGCCTGTCGACCCTGCTGCAGCGCAAGCCGCAGGCGCAGGCCCCCGCCAGCGAAGCGGACCTGGAGTCCGCGCGGAGCGCCGTCCTGATGTACCTGACGCGAGGACAGCCCAAGGAAGCGCTCGATGCGGCCAGTCAGTGCGTGACGCGGCTCCCCCGGGAGCCGGAGTGTCACCTGCTGCGAGGGGACGTCCTGGCGAGGATGAACCAGGTCTCCGAGAGCGCGCGAAGCTATGAGCGCTTCCTGGCGATCGCCCCCGGGGACCATCCCCGGCGTCCGTACGTCTTGAGGAAGCTCGCGGAGCTGGGAGCAACGGGCGCCAAGGATTGACGCGGCTTCACGCCGCCACGGATTGAGCGGCCAATGATTTCCACTCGCTGACATCCCAGGCAGCCAGCCGGGCTGAAAGACAGTCGCGATTCTGTCATCCATGGAATCTGGGTTTAAGATGCCCCACCCATGGCACTGCAAGCAGGCGACGTCTTTGGTCGGTACGAGCTGGTCTCCTGGCTGGGCCGGGGCGGCATGGCGGAGACGTGGCGCGCGCAGCTGGTAGGTGATGCGGGCGTCACCAAGCCCGTCCTCATCAAGAAGGTCCTGCCCGAGTACGCCAACGACGAGGCCTTCATCTCCATGTTCATCAGCGAGGCGCGCATCTCCGCCACGCTGTCTCACGGCAACGTCGCCCAGGTCTTCGACTTCGGGCGCGTGGAGGGTGAGTACTTCCTCGCCATGGAGTTCGTGGACGGCCAGCCGCTCCACCGCGTCCTCAAACGCGCACTGAAGAGCGACCTGGGGGCTCTGCCCATTCCCGTCGCGGTCTTCATCGCGATGGAGATGTGCCGGGGTCTGCACTACGCACACACGCGCATGGACAGCAGCGGCCGTCCGCTGGGCATCGTCCACCGGGACATCTCTCCGGACAACGTGCTGCTGGGGTACGAGGGGCAGGTCAAGATCGTCGACTTCGGCATCGCCAAGGCGCAGCTCATCCGGGGCTTCAAGACGGCGCCTGGCGTGGTGAAGGGCAAGTACCTCTTCTTCTCCCCGGAGCAGGCGCGCGGCGAGGACGTGGATGCGCGGACCGACGTCTGGGCCACGGGCGTCGTGCTGTACGAGCTGCTGTGCGGGAAGCTGCCGGTGCAGGGACCGCCGCACGTGGTGATGACGCGCGTGGGGCGGGGAGAGATTCCCGCGCCGGGCGTGCTCCGGCCGGACCTGCCACAGGAATTGAATGACATCGTAATGAAGGCGCTGACGCCGGACCGCGAGCTGCGCTTCGAATCCAGTCACGCGTTCGGGGATGCGCTGGCGGGATTCCTGTATTCGAACTTCCCGCGCTTCTCCTCCATGACCATCGCGCACCTGATGCGCGTGCTGTTCCGGGGAGACCTGGCGCATGAGGGCCGCGAGATGTCCGTCCCGGGCTCCTTCCTGGAGGAGCTGAAGGCCTGGCGTGTGAAGGAAGAACCGGTGACGCCGCTGCCTTCGACCGAGCGCCAGACCCGGCGCATCCGGGCCGTCAGCCCTCCGGCCACCGAGGCGACTCAACCGCGGGCCATGGTGCCCTCTTCAGCGCCCCCACGCTCGTTGCTCTACGGATTGAGCGCGGGAGGACTGTTGGCCATGGGTGCGAGCCTGTGGCTCCTCCTGGATGCACACGCTCCTTCGACGAACGGCGGAGCCCCACCTCCCACTCCGATCCGCCCTCCCGCCACCGTCGAGAGCTCGCTGCCGCCATCCCTCAAAGAGCGTCCACCGGCCCCACCCGCCATCATGGTCTTGGCGCCTCCCCAGCCCGCGGAAGAGGCCAGGCCCCAAGCTCCAGACTCCCCTGCTCCTGAAACCAGGGAAGCCCCCAAGGACCCCGCGAAGGAGGCCGCCGACGTCAGGAGGATGAAGGCAGGTGTCGCTCGGGCCATCCGTCTCAAGCAGCATCCAGACGCGGTCTACCTGAGCAATCACTGCGTGGAGATGTACCCCACCAACGCGGACTGTCATGCGCTGGTGCAGCAAGTCGGCGAAAGGCTCTTCAACGACCCTCCCAACCCATCGGCCCACAATCCCATCAGCCTCGAGACGGAGGCGGACCTCCAACGGGCCATGGCCTCGGAGGCAAGCGTCACGAAGTCGATCAACGAAATCATGAAGCACGCCGTCATGCTCAACAAAGCCGGGCATGCGGAGAAGGCCCTTGAAGTCGCTCAGGCCTGCGCGGCCAAGGCCCCCAAGCTCCCGGAATGCCAACTCATGTTGGGAACGTTCTATGCCCGGATTAGGGATTTCGTAAGGAGTGCGCAGGCCTACAAGCAATTCCTGTCGCTCGCTCCTCCAGAGCACCCAAAGCGAGCTCGCGTCGTTGAAATCCTGAACCGGAATCCCCAGTAGGCATCCGCCCCACGGAATTGCCTTCCCACCCCAAGCGGAATCCGTGTTTAGAATTCCTCGCACATGGGACTGCAAGAGGGGGACGCCTTCGGGCGCTATGAATTGGTGTCCTGGTTGGGCCAGGGTGGGATGGCGGAGACGTGGCGTGCCCAGTTGGTAGGTGATGCGGGCGTCACCAAGCCCGTCCTCATCAAGAAGGTCCTGCCCGAGTACGCCAACGACGAAGCTTTCATCTCCATGTTCATCAGCGAGGCGCGCATCTCCGCCACGCTGTCCCATGGCAACGTCGCGCAGGTCTTCGACTTCGGGCGCGTGGAGGGTGAGTACTTCCTCGCCATGGAGTTCGTGGACGGTCAGCCGCTCCACCGCGTCCTCAAACGCGCCATGAAGCGCGGCATGAGTGCCCTGCCCGTCCCCATCGCCGTCTTCGTCGCGATGGAGATGTGCCGCGGGCTGCACTACGCGCACACGCGCACGGATGGCAGCGGGAAGCCGCTCGACATCGTCCACCGCGACATCTCCCCGGACAACGTGCTCGTCAGCTACGAGGGGCAGGTCAAGATCGTCGACTTCGGCATCGCCAAGGCACAGCTCACCCGGAGCCTCAAGACCGAACCCGGCGTGGTGAAGGGCAAATACCTCTTCTTCTCTCCGGAGCAGGCGCGCGGCGAGGACGTGGATGCCGGCACCGACGTCTGGGCCACCGGCGTCGTGCTGTACGAGCTGCTCTGCGGAAGGCTCCCCCTGGAGGGGCCGCCCCAGGTCGTGATGATGCGCATCGCGAAAGGCGATCTCCCGTCGCTCGGGGAATCACGCCCGGACCTGCCGGACTCGCTCCACCGGATCCTCTTCAAGGCCCTGCATCCAGAGCGCGCCCTCCGCTTCGAATCCAGCCATGCCTTCGCGGAGGCCCTCTCGGGGTTCCTGCATGCGCACCACCCGGGTGTCTCCTCGCTGAGCCTCTCGCACCTGCTGCGGATGCTGTTCCGCGACGACCTGCTGGCGCAGGGCCGCGACCTCTCCATCCCGGGCTCCTTCCAGGAGGAGCTGGAGTCCTGGCGCGCGCAGGAGCCGGCGCGCGCGAAGGAGCCCCCTCGCCCCCGGCCAGTGCTCCACACCGCGAGAATCCCGCTCCCTGAATCCAACGTCGGAATCACGGAGGAGGAAGCGCCGGCCGCGCTCGCGCCCACCGCATCGAAGAAGAAGTGGCTGCTGGGATTGAGCAGCACGGGCCTGGCCATCGGGGCCGGCTGTTTCTGGTTCCTCACCTCCCCCGGTGAGCCTCCCGAGCATCCGGGAACGGTGCGCCCCATCGAACGTCCCGCCACGGCTGTTCCGTCCTCCGACACCGCACGGAGCCCCACGCGGGCCGCTCCGGAAGCAGTCCATCCGCCCCTCACGGTGGAGCCGCTCCCAGTCGCCGACGGCTCCCTGACGGACTATCAGGACCGCGTCCAGGCCCAGGTGCAGCAGGGAGACCTCAGCAAGGCCGTGGACCTGGCGCATCAGTGCGCGACGCGGTTCCCCCAGGAGGGGGAATGCGAGCTCCTCCTGGGCATGGTGTACGCGCGCCTCAATGACAGCCGCTCCAGCGTGACGCACTACCAACGCTTCCTGGAGTTCGCCCCCAGCACGCACCCCAGCCGCGCGAAGGTGGTGCGCATCCTGGACGACGCGAGCGCCCTCTCGTCGGCGTCGGGCCGGGTCGTGAAGCCGGAGACCTTCGCGGACATGATGGACGCCGGCCGCACGGCCTTCCGGGACGAGAAGTTCCCGGAGGCCGCCGCCGCGTACCGGAACGCGCTGGCCATGAAGCCGGGCTCGTTCGACGTCAAGCTGGAGCTGGGCTTGACGCTCATCAAGCTCAAGCCCGGCACGCCCTCCGACCACAAGCAGGCGGTGAAGCTCCTGGAGGACGTCACCCGGAACAATCCCAGCCTCCGGCGAGCCTGGCTGGGATTGGAGACCGCCTACACGCTGACCGGCAACAAGGCCAAGGCCAGGAAGGCCCATGACCGGTACATGGTGATGTCCCCCAGGAACATGGCGAACCCGGCGAGGGCGCGGGAGATGCTCAAGAACCTGGGCCGCTAGTCCGCCGCGCCGGGCTGGAACCCCAGCCCCTCCGTCACCTCCGCGTCCGTCAGCTCGCGCCAGGCCCCTTCCGTCACGTCCAGCACCAGCCGCCCCACCGACTCGCGGTGCAGCGCGAGCACCGGGTGCCCCACCGCCGCGAGCATCCGCTTCACCTGGTGGTGCCGCCCCTCCGTGAGCGTCAACGCCACCACGTCCGGCGCCCGGAGCTCGGCCTCCGCGGGGCGCGTGGGGCCGTCCTCCAACACCAATCCCTCTCGCAGGCGCGTGAGCGCGGCTTCCGGCGGCAGTCCCTCCACCCGCGCCACATACCGCTTGGGCAGGTGCGTGCGGGGCGCCGTCGCGTGCCGCACCAGCCGTTCGTCATTGGTGAAGAGCAGCAGCCCCGTGGTGTCCCGGTCCAACCGGCCCACGGCGTACCACTCGAAGCCTCGCAGCGCCGGCGTCAGCACCGCGCGCAGCCGCTCGAACACCGTGCCCACGCCCTCCGGATCCGAGCCATGCACCACCGGCCCGGCGGGCTTGTGGAACATCAGCGCCCGCACCTGGCGCGTCAGCGCCCGCTCCATGCCGTCCACCCGCACCCGCGTGTCCTCCCCCACCGGCGCGAACGGCTCCCGCTCCACCCGGCCGTCCACCTCCACGCGGCCGTCGCGGATGGCCTGCTCGGCCTCGGTCCGAGGCAGCACGCCAGCGCGGCCCAGCGCTCGCGCCAGCCAGTCCGCGCTGGGGCCGGCCGGGGTCTCCGGTCCCCTGCGCCTCGCGGCCTCCAACCACCTGGGCGTCCGTTGCTTGCGCGCCATGCGTCCTCCCGTGCGACACCCGCTGTATCAGATGCGTCACGCCCGGGGATTTCCCCGAGCCCCCTGGACATTGATACGAGCAGCAGGGCTTCCAGGGGAGCGGCGCGGCGTTTGACTCCCCGGGGCGGCTCTGCGCATGTGCGCGCCGCCGTGTCCACGCGTCCCTCCGACCTCGCCGAAGCCCCGCCCGAATTCGTCGCGTCCCTCGCGCCCCCGCCGCCCGGCCCCGCGGTGGCCTTCGTGCTGCGCCTGGGCCACGCCCTGCACCGGCACGGCACGCCCGCCCACCGCCTGGAGGGCCTGATGATGCGGGTGAGCGAGCGGCTGGGCCTGGAGGCCCGCTTCTTCTCCACCCCCACGTCCATCTTCGCCTCGTTCGGCCCGCCGGAGGACCTGCGCACCAGCCTCATCCGCGTGGAGCCCGGCGACATGGACCTGGAGCGCCTCATCCTCCTGGACCTGCTCGCGGACGACGTCATCCAGGGGCGCCTCACGCCCGCCGAGGGCGCCCGCCGCGTCGAGGACATCCTCGCCCGCCCGGAGCGCTACGGCCCCGCCCTGCAGTTGCTGTGCTGGATGCTGGCCGGCGCCTCCGCGGCGCTGCTGTTCGGCGGCGGCTGGAAGGAGATGGGCGTCTCCGCCGTCAGCAGCCTGGCCATCGGCGTGCTGGACCTGCTGACGCGCAAGCAGCCCACCACCGCCCGCGTGCTGGAGCCCGTGGCGGCGGTGCTGTCCGCCGCGTTCGCGGGGATCGCGGCCCACTTCTTCGGCCCGCTGCACGGAGAGGTGGCCACGCTCGCGGGCCTCATCGTCCTCCTGCCCGGCCTCACGCTCACCATCGCCGTCAACGAGGTGGCCACGCGCAACCTCATCTCCGGCACGTCACGCCTCACCCACGCCGCGCTCATCTTCCTGCAGCTGGGCTTCGGCGCCGCCCTGGGCAGCCGCGTGGCCACGGTGCTGCCTCCGGTGCCCACGCCGCCCGTGCCCGCGGTGATGCCCCCGGGGGTGGCGGTCGTCGCGCTCGTGGTGGCGGGCTTCGCCATCGCGGTGCTCTTCCGCGCGCGGCCTCGCGACTGGGGATGGATTGCGCTGGCCGGCGCCGCCGCGTTCATGGGGGCCCGGCTGGGGGCGCTGCTGCTGGGGCCTCAGCTGGGCGCCTTCGCGGGCGCGCTGCTTTTGGGCATGGGGAGCAACGCGCTGGCGCGGCTTCGCAACCGGCCCGCCGTCACCACCGTGGTGCCGGGCCTGATGCTGCTCGTCCCCGGCAGCGTGGGCTTCCGCAGCCTCGCGTCCCTGCTGGAGCGCGACGTGGTGGCCGGCGTGGACACGGCCTTCTCCATGCTGATGGTCGCGGTGGCGCTGGCGGCGGGCCTGCTGTCCGCCAACGCCATCATGCCCTCGCGCAAGGTGCTCTAGCGCGCGGGCCTCACGCCAGCCGCAGCAGGTACACGGCCGCGACGGTGACGATGAAGTACGGCACCAGCACCGCCGCGCCCGCGTACTCCTTCGCCATGCGCTGGCCGAAGAAGAGCGCCAGCAGCGACAGCGCGGAGAGCACCGCGCCCAGGTACGCGACGAGCGGGTTGCCATTCACCAGCAACATCACCGCGCCCACCGCGCTCAGCGCCCCGGCCGCCACCTCCATCAGCGTGATGACCGCCAGCATCGGCGTCACCACGCCCTTGAGCGGCGACTTGGAGAAGTGCCCCGTCAACCACCCCAGGTTCCCCTTCCAGTCCACGACCTTGTCCAGGCCGGACTGGAGGAAGAGGATGGCCAGGAAGACGGCGCACAGCAGCTGCGGAAGCCAGAGCGTGAAGCGGGCGGAGTCAAAGGGCGGCATGCGCGCACTCTAGCGCCCCCTTCGCCGCTCCCAAGCCCCGTGAGCAGGCAGCCAGCCAGGCCGCCGGGAATGTTCCAGGGACATTCCAGCCGGGCAGGCTCCCGCCGGCAGGTCCGGCTCCATAACTTCGCGGGGCCATGGCCTCCGATCAGGTAGCGCGCCGCGTCTTCGTGGGTCTCATCCTGCTGTCCATCGTCCTGCTGTGTCTGGTCATCCGGCCCTTCGCGGAGGCGTTCTTCCTGGCGGCGGTGCTGGCGGGCACCTTCCACGGCCTCTACACCCGGCTCAGGAAGCGGCTGCGCGGCCATGGCAACGTGTCCGCCGGCCTCATCGTCGGCGGCATCCTGCTGGCGCTGCTTTTGCCCCTGGGCGGCCTCACCGCCTTCGTCGTCGCGGAGGTCTCCGACGGCGCGCGCTTCGTGACGCAGACCGCGCAGCAGGAGGGCATGGAGGGCCTGGTGAACAAGCTCCCCAGCGGCGTCCGGGGCCCGGTGAGCAAGCTCATCGAACGGCTCCCGCTGGAGCAGGAGGAGCTGGACCAGAAGCTCCAGGAGCAGGTGACGACCCAGGGTGGCACCGCCGCCAAGGCCGTGACGGGCGCGGTGGCGGCCACGGGCACGCTCATCCTCCAGACGGCGATGATGCTCATCGCCTTGTTCTTCTTCCTCACGGACGGAGCGCGGCTGGTGCAGTGGTTCGAAAGCGTGTCGCCGCTGCGGCGGGGACAGACGCGGGAGCTCCTGCGCGAGTTCAAGAGCACCTCCGTGTCGGTGCTCGTCTCCACCGTGGCCACCGCGGGCGTCCAGGCCGCGGCCGCGCTCATCGGCTTTCTCATCGTGGGGGTGCCCGCGCCGCTGTTCTTCACGGGCCTCACCTTCTTCTTCGCGCTCATCCCCGCCATCGGCGCGGCCGTGGTGGTGGTGTTCGCCGCGGGCCTGATGTTCCTCAGCGGTCACCCGTGGGCGGCGCTCTTCCTGGTCATCTGGGGCGTGGTCGTGGTGGGGCTCGTGGACAACATCGTCAAGCCGCTGCTGGCCCGGAAGGGAATGAACCAGCACGGCGCCATCGTCTTCTTCGCGCTCCTGGGCGGCCTGGCGGCGTTCGGCGCGGTGGGCCTGCTCCTGGGCCCCCTCATCGTCGCCTTCTTTCTCTCCGTGGTGCGCATCTACGAGCGCGACTACGGCCGGCCCAACGCCCGGCTGGGCGACCCGGCCACGCCGGGAGGCCCCCTCCCACCGGGCTCCCAGCGCGTCGTGCTCACCACGGAGTCCGGCGCGCCCATCGAGGACACCGACACGCCGTCCAACCACTGACGGCCTCGCGCCCCCTCAGGGTGCGGTCTTCGCCGGCGCCGCGCCCTTCGCCGAGCCCTTCTTGGAGGAGGCCGGCGCCGGAGCCGTATCCGGCCCCAGCTCCCGGAACGCCTCGCGCACCGCGTCCGGAGAGCCCGCCACCTTCGCGGCGACGCGGAGGCCTTCCTGAGGGGACAGCCGGCCCAGCAGGCTGCGCTCCAGGTGCTGGTCCACGAAGGCCTGGGCGGTGTCCTCCTTCAGGTCCACCATCTGGCCCTTCGCGTCCAGCACCGGCACCACGTGCGGCGAGTTGAGCAGCAGCACCGTGGGCACGTCCACAGCCTTCACCCGGCGGGCGACCTCGTCGCGCAGCTTCGGGTCGAAGTGGATGCCCTTCTCCTGCACCAGCGCGCGGATGCCCTCGTAGTCGCCGGTGGCCTTGATGACCATCAGCTTGGAGAGCAGCTCGCCCACGGCCTCGTGCATCTTCGCGTAGTCCGGAATCACCAGGTACGTGCGGCCATTCTCCGTCACCTGCTTCACCGCGCCCTTCTCCTCCAGGAACGTCACCGTCATGTGGTGGCCGCGCTGGTGGTCCTCCTCGAACGCGTCGCCCACCTCCACGCGGCGCAGGTTGGTGAGCCCCTCCACCAGGAAGTCCCGGTACATCTGCCGGGCGATGGCGTCATGGTCCGGAGACAGCTCCGCGAGCGCCGGGTCGAACGCGTGCCACAGCGCGACCAGGTCCGCGCGCGCCTCCTCCAGCGTGTTGTCGTACTCCTTGAGGAAGACGGACGGGGACTGGCCCTTGAGCTTCGGATCCACCTGGCCGGAGGCGTGGCCCAGCACCTCGTGGAAGGCCACCAGCCACTTGCGCGCGGTGACGGAGTACTTCTCCGCCTGCTCCCGCTCCTCCGCCGTGCGGGAGAACTCCAGCGCCAGGGGCAGCCGCGTCACCGCGGAGGCGGCGTCCATGACGTTGGTGATCATCACGCTCTTGCTGCCGTACCTCTCCCGGATGTGCTGCTCGTTGGGCAGGTTGATGCCCGCGGGCGGCTCCGGGTTGGACGTGATGAGGTTGATGGCCTTGGCCACCGGCGGCGAGACCTTCTTGCGGCGGTACTTCTCCGGCCAGGGCAGCCGGTCCTCGAAGTACTGGGCCTTCTGGCCCATGAGCACCATGATCTGGTTCTCCTTCGCGTCGCGGTAGTTGACCAGCGCCTCCCACTGGCCCTTGTGCCCGCGAGGGTCCACGTACGTCTCGATGAAGCCCAGGTTGGCGTCCACCTTGGGGTCCACCTTGAGCCACGCGATGTTGTACGCGTCCCAGTCCTGGGGGCTGCCCGTCTGGAAGTAGCGCACCAGCTTGCCCAGCGCGGCCTTCTGCGCGGGCTCGGCGGACTTCATCGCCTCCTGGAGGTTCGCGATGACGCGCGACAGCTCCTTCGCGTACAGCCCCGGCTTCACCTTGCCGTCCGGCGTACCCGCGCGGAACACCTGCTCCGTCAGCTTGCCGTCCTGCTTCACCACGCGCGAGTTGAGCGGGTACTTCTCCTTGAAGCCCGTCAGGTCCTTCTCCGTCACGCCGGGCCCATAGGCGGTGTTGGAGGACGCGGTGAGGAGGTCCTGTCCCGGCGGCGGGGCCTTGGAGGTGAGCTGCGGCTCGAAGGTCGCGTCGAAGAGGGTGGGCTTCAGGTCCTGGAGCCACGCCTGGAGCGCGGCCTCGTCCTTCACCGTCCACGGCGCGCCGGCCTTGAGCGCGCGCGAGGCGCCGGCCGCGAGCTCCTCCGGGGTGAACGTGGGGACGAACTTCTGCCCGGTGGTGCTGTCGTGGTTGCCGGTGTGGCCGTAGAAGCGCAGCAGGTAGTCCGCCAGCTTCGCGTCGAAGCCGGACGCGGCGCTCTGCGAGTCGCGGCCGAAGAGCCAGACGCCTTCCAGGAGCTGCTTCGCCGGCACCAGCTTCCAGCCGACCTGATCCAACGCGATGTCCTCGCCCGCGTGCGCCGCGAGCGTCAGGAACCACGCCACGCGCTTCTCCGCCAGGGACAGCTCCGCGACGCCCGGCGCGAACATCTGGGCGACAGCGGTGTTGCCGGAGCGGGCGCGGAGGAACTTCCCGCCGGGCACGGTGAGGGTGGGCTGCGCGGCCTGCGCGAGCCCGGCGTCGGGGGCCTGGGACTTCGGCGGGGTGGCGGGCGCGGCGGCGAGGACGGCGGCCAGCAGCAGGGGCTTCATGGAGGGCTCCGGGGAGACGTGACGGGACGTGGCTACCCCGCGCGCGAGGTGGACTCAAGCGGTCCCCCGTCCGGACCTCACGGGCCGGACAGAGCGTGGAGCGGGAGGCGCCGGGTCCGCGGCCTGTCCTAGACTGGCGGCCCCTTGATGGAGACCTTCATGCCTCGCGCCGCTGGCCTTCCCCGTGTGTTGCTGGCCCTTCCCCTGCTCGCCCTGCTTGGCGGCCCGGTCGCCTGTGGCGACGACGGCCCGGATGATCCGCGCCCCGACAGTGGCCCCCAGACCGTGGACGCCGGTTCGGACGCGGGCACCGAGGCCGATGCGGGCCCGAACTCGGACGCGGGCATCGACGTGGACGCGGGCTCCGAGGCCGATGCGGGCACGGACGCCGACGCGGGCACCGACGGGGACGCGGGCTCCGAGGCCGATGCGGGCACGGACGCCGACGCGGGCACCGACGGCGGCGTGGTGACGTGTACCCCGAGCGGCTGGGTCGACACGCCGCCGGACCTGAGCGTCATCCAGAACACATCGCTCGACATCCTGGTCCGGCTGCGGGCCATCCCGGGCCTCGCCGTGCAGGAGAACCCCAACGGCGCGAACGTGCCCGCGGGCTACCGGCTCTTCCTCCTGCGCTACAACCAGCCGTCGGACCACGCCCACCCGGAGTGCCAGCGCTTCGAGCAGCGCCTGACGCTGATGCACAAGGCGGACACCAGCCCGATGGTGCTCTCCACCAGCGGCTACAACGTCTCCACCGGAACGGGCCGCAGCGAGCCCACACAGCTCCTGGCGGCGAACCAGGTCGCCGTGGAGCACCGCTTCTTCCCGCCCAGCATTCCAGAGCCCGCGGACTGGAGCCACCTCACCATCCGCCAGTCCGCGGATGACTTCCACCGCCTCACCCAGGCGCTCAAGCTCATCTACACCGGCAAGTGGGTGTCCACGGGCGGCAGCAAGGGCGGCGAGACGGTGGTGTTCTTCCGCCGCTTCCACCCGGACGACGTGGATGCCACGGTGGCGTACGTGGCGCCCATCGCGAAGCGCAACGACGAGCGCTTCGTGACGTTCCAGGACACCGTGGGCGGCGACGCGCAGGTGGCCTGCCGTGAGCGGCTGTGGGCCTTCCAGCGGGAGGTGCTCTCGCGGCGGGAGAACATGCTCACGCTCCTGAAGTCCTATGCGCAGGCGCAGAAGCCTGCGCTGACCTACTCGCAGCTCGGCTTCGAGCTGGCGCTGGAGCACGCCGCCATCGAGACCTACTTCGCCTTCTGGCAGTACGACTCCGCGGCGAACTGCACCCGGAACATCCCCGCCACCACCGCGACGGACCAGCAGCTGTTCGACGCGATGGATTACGAAGTGGGCATGAACTCGTTCGCGGACTCGGGCCTCGCCCCGTACGCCGCCTACTACTACCAGGCTGCGGCGGAGCTGGGCTGGCCCCAGCCCTATGACAAGCACCTGGGCGCGCTCATCCACTTCCCGGACACCGACACCGGTGAGGTGTACTCGCCGCCGGGCATCCCGTTCGTGTTCCGCCCCCAGGCAATGCCGGACATCCAGGACTGGGTGAACACGAAGGGGCAGCGGCTGATGTTCATCTACGGCAGCCATGACCCGTGGACGGCGGCGGCCTACACACTGGGCAACGCGCAGGATTCCTATCTCTACACGGTGGCGGGCGGGAACCACGGCTCGCGCATCAGCCAGCTCCCGGCGGCGCAGCAGGCGGAGGCGAAGGCCACGCTCAACCGCTGGATGGGCCTCGCCCCGCTGAAGCAGTCTCCGAAGGTGTCGCTGTCGGAGGAGCCGCCCGTCTTCGGCCCCCACGTGCCGCCCCGGCTGCGCGCGGCGTCGCGGAACTAGTCCGACCGTCGGACAGGTCGCCGGCCGTCCCGGCACGTCCGGGACGTGGCGGGGGCACACGCTCCCGGGTCGCTCCTCCGGACCTGCTTTGTCCGGAGGAGCGATGTTCATCCCTAGAACGCGGCGCCGCTGGCGCGCGTGCCCGGCGAGCTCATCAGGCTGGACACGCCGGTGTGCAGCACGAAGGTGCCCGAGGAGGACCCGTCCGGGCTGCGGTTGGCGGACACGCCGTCCGTGCTCGCCAGCGACGAGCCGAACGTGGCCGTGTCCACCACCGTGCCGGCGCTGTTCTTCACCGTGACGGTATCACCGCTGTTGCCCAGGTTGAGCTGGCCCGTGGACGCGGCCACCGCGCCTGGCGTGCCGGCGGGGATGCCGGACGCGCCGCCGAACACCACCACCGCCTTGCCCGCGGCCACCGTGGTGCCGCTGGCGAAGGTGTGGCGCACCGCCGTGCCGTCCGACACCGTCCAGCCGCTCAGGTCCACCGCCGCCGTGCCGCCGTTGACCAGCTCCACGAACTCGCCGTTCACGTCCGAGCCCGGCTCGTTGATGAGCACCTCGTTGATGAACAGGTTGCCCGTGCCGCCGGTGCCGCCCGTGGTGATGGTGAAGGCCGCGTTGGACAGGTCGGTGACGGTGGCGTTGCTCGCGTCACTCACCCGCACCCACGCGGTGGTGGTGGCGCTGGAGGGCACCGTCCACGCCACGCTGCCGGAGGACGCGCCCGTGCTGGACGTGATGGTGGTCCAGGTGGAGCCGTTCAGCGAGTACTCCACCTTCACGCTGGAGATGCCGGACGCCGTCCAGGTGATGGTCTGCGACGAGCCGGCCACCCAGCTCTCACCGCCGTTGGGCGACAGCACCGTCACCGAGGACGCAGGGGCGTCTCCCGGGATGAGGAAGTCCTTGATGACGCCCATGTGCTGCATGCCGGAAGCGCCGCTGTCACCCGACAGCGCCGGGGAGATGTCGGAGAGGGGCGAGTACACGCGCGTGTCCACCACCAGCCCGGGGGCGAAGGTGCTGGAGCCCATCACCACCGACGTCTGATACGGGCGCAGGTCGCTGTCCACCAGCACGTGGTCGTACGGCGAGTTGCGGCCCGCGTTGGTGTTGGTGTTGCCGTTCTTGTCCGCCGGGTACGGGGACGCCGTGGACACCACGCTGGAGAGGGTGCTGAAGGCCGCCTCGGTGCGGCTGCCGGTGTTGAAGTCACCGCCAATGACCAGGTAGTCCCCGGCGGGCACGTTGGCGTTGATGAACTTCACCAGGTTGGACGCCTCCGTGTTGCGGATGCTGGAGCTGGTCGTCAGCAGGTGCACGCTGATGGCCCACAGGTCCTTGGGCCCCGGGATGTCGATGCGCGCCCACGCGAAGTCGCGGTTGGACACCTGCGTGTCGTCCCACTCGCCGGAGGCGATGATGGGGTAGCGGCTGATGATGCCGTTCGGAATCTGCGCGCCGGACTCGCGGTAGTACGAGAAGCCCGTGCCGAAGGCCGTGTCCACGAAGCTGCGGATGTCCGCCGCGGAGTCCGTCTTGTAGTTGAACTCCTGGATCATCACGACGTCGGGAGCGGTGCCCTGGAAGATGCGGATGCCGTGGCCCGGGTCGTAGTCCTGCCCCGTGCCGCTGCTCAGGTTGGCCGCCATCAGGCGCAGCCGCACGTTGGCCAGCGAGTCCTCGCGCGCGACGAACTCCGGCGCCGTCGCCTCCGAGTCCGCCTCCACCGGGCCACCGCACGCGCTCAGCGCCGCGCACACCAGCGTGAAGGACCACGTCCGCCAGAAGGCGGCGGGCCGCCGGAGGAGAGTCTGTTCCAGGCTCACAATGTTTCATCCTGCTCCCGGTAAACCCGGGAGCTGTAGAGGTTCAGGGACGTCACGGCAGGGCCGCGGACGCAGTATTCCGCGTACACGACGCCACCGCCGTTTATCCGTCACATTCCTCGAAACGTTGCGTGAGCGGCGCATCCCGTCCTCGGAGCGCACGCAATGTTACGCATTGTTACATGGCGGCCGTGGTGGACAGCGCGACGAAGGCGTAGCGCAGGCCCTTGCCCAGGGTGACGAAGAAGACGAAGGGCACGGGCCGCACGCCCACGAAGCCACCCGCGAGCACGAACGCGTCCCCCAGGATGGGCAGCCACGACATGAGCAGCGCGGGCGCGCCCCAGTTGCGCAGGTTCGCCTCCACGCGCGCCATGCGCGGGCCTTCCTTCTCCCGGCGGCGCGCCACCCAGCGCCCCACGGCCCCGCCACCGCCGCGCGACACCCACTGGCCCAGGATGTAGAGCGTCACGGCGCCCAGCACGTTGCCCACGGTGGCCACCACGGTGGCCGTCAGCGGCGGCGCGCCGTTGTAGATGAGCGTGGCGAGCATCGCCTCGGAGGGCACCGGCACGACGGAGCCCGCCAGCATGGCGACGAAGAACATCCCGGGAAGGCCCCAGGTGGACAGGGTGGACGGCTCGGCGGGCATGGGAGGCCAGGGGCCATACACCCTGCACGGGGCGTTCGTCTTGTCCGTCGTCGCCGCTCCCCTGCCCGCCCACCCTGTCCACCGGGGCCGGAGGCTGTCCGGCGGCGCGGCCCATCCACCGGCAGGGGTTGTAGGCGCGGGTAGGGGTCACCATCGTCCCCGCAATGCGACGCTCGACGCACGAACGGTCAGGCATGCGGTCCATCGATACGGAGGACGAGCGGATCGCCTCCCTGCTCGTCGCGGAGAGCCGGGCGCTGCACTTCGAGGGCTCCCGCGACCTGGTGGTCCGGCTGCGCGATGGGCGCCGCTTCGCGCTCACCGTGCTGACCCTGAACGCGCTGGAGGCCCGGCTGGGCGGAGCACCGTCCTACGTGGCGCCGGGCATCGTCCTGGTGCGGAGGATGTCGGACGGCGCCCTGCTGCACGCGGTGCGCTCCGCGCTGGACCAGGGCATCGAGCGGTTCGGCACGCTCCAGCCGCCCATCGAGGAATGAGGCAAACGCTCAGCTCGCGGGGGACGCGAGCCCCTTTGTCACGACACCCTTGCTACAGGCCGGATGCGCGCGTGACGCGTGGCGGGAACTGGACGCCGCATCGCGGCGCGTGCGCGACTTCCTCCGGGAAGCGAGGCGCCGTGATTATGCTGCCCGCCCGATGGATGAACCCGGCCTGCAATATCCCGGAGAAGCCCTGCGCGGGTGGCTCCGGCAGTTCGCCAAGACGCCGCTCGCCGAGCCAACGCTGAAGTTGCTGGTCGTCCTGGCGGACACGGTGTTCTTCGCGAGCCTGGGTCGGGAGGAGGGCGAGGCCACGCGCGTGCGCATCGCGTACCACGCGCAAGGGTTGCAGGGCCTGCAGGCGGTGCGCGAGACGGTCTACGTCGGAGGCCAGAAGGGCAAACGTCAGGCGTGGGAGACGCTGCCCCTGGAGCCCAAGTCCAGCATCACGGACTTCAGCGTGGAGGCGCTGGTGAAGCTGGCGCCCGCGGCGAACCTGCCGCGCACGGCGGTGGTGGTGGGGCCGCGCGAGGGCAAGCTGCGCATCCAGGGGCTGGCGCGCCGGGTGGAGTACACGGAGTTCCACGCGGAGGGAGAGGAGGACGTCTTCATCCTCCACGCGCCGGAGCCGGGTCACCTGGTGGTGAGCACGCAGGGGCGCGAGGTGTTCCGCTACGAGCAGGGCGCGCCGGTGCCGCCGGGCCGGCGCGTGGCGTTGCACGACCTGCTCTTCCACGAGGACAGCGCGGTGCGCGCGGCGCTGATGGAGATGTGCTCCACGCTGGTGGAGTCCCTGCCCAAGGTGCAGCCGCTGATGGGCGGCAACCGCGAGTGGTACGTGTCCAACGCGGTGCAGGGGCTCATCCGGAGGATGGCCGGGCTGCACCACGGCGGGCTCATCGCGTTCCTGCCCAAGCAGCACGACGTGGAGCGCTTCCGCACGCGAGGCAAGTACGTCCTGCCGCCGGAGCAGGGGTCGCTCCTGCGCCAGCGGTTGCAGCGCTTCGTGCAGGCGCGGGCGGACCTCATCAACGGCGCGTGGCAGGCGGAGGCCGGCAAGGCGGCGGAGGAGGAAGAGGATCCGGAGCTGAAGAAGGCCGCCGCCGAGCACGACGACAAGGCGACGGAGAGCGACTTCCAGGCGCTGGTGGAGAGCATCGGGCAGTTCACCGCGGTGGACAACGCGCTGGTGATGGGGCCGGAGCTGGAGGTGCTCTGCGCGGGGTATCAGATCGCCATCCCGCGCAGCGGTCCGCCGCAGGTCTTCGAGGCGCGCACGCTCCAGGGACGTCCCGGGCCGCACTACCCCATCAACCAGCACGGCTCACGTCACCGGGCCGCGGCCGTCTTCGCCAACCAGCACTCCGGAGCCATCGTCTTCGTGGCGTCCCAGGACGGCCCGCTGCGCTGCCTGCACCGGCCGCCCGGCAAGAAGAAGGTGCTGCTCTGGAGCCTCCTGTTGACGGAGGACTGAGGGTGACATGACGCGGCTGTGTTGGGCGCTGCTCTTGGGATTGTGGGCCTCCGCTGCGCGACGACGCGGGTCGTGCGCCTGGAGATGGACAACGGCGAGCGAGTCGTCGTCACGCCTCGGGAGGAGGAAGGCGCGTCGCCCTCCGAAGCCCGGCTGGACGAGGACGAATTCGCGAAGGTCGTGAGGACGCTCGCGAGGGACGTGCGGCCCTCAGCCCATCCCTTGCGGCAAGCTCGCGAGCTGTTCGGCCTGCCGGAGCGCAGCGGTCTCTTCGCCTTCCGCGAGCGGACGCGGCGAATCGTTCCGCTGGGTGAAGAGGAAGCTCGCGACCTGCGCCTGCTCGAAGCGTCGGACGACCTGACGCGTGGCTACAAGCAATGGTGCGAGAAGCGGCGCAAGCAGTCAGGAGACTGTTTGCGCCTGCTGGACGAAGGCCCCTTGCTGGGCAGCGACGGCCGCTATGCACTGGCCATGGCCATCGCCATGGACTCCGTCTGGAACGAGACGGCTGAAGCACTTGAGGGTGTCGTGAGCCCACAGGCTGTCATGGCCACGCTGACCTCCACCGTAACCATGTACCTGCTGCTCTGGGCCATGCCGGAGCCGGTGTCCAAGGGCCTCGCCGCGCTCATCACGGCCACGGCGATGGCATACCTGGGCGTGGACACCGTGTGGAGCATCCTCGATGGATGGGTGACGCTGGTACGCCGCGTGGACCAGGCGACGACGTTCTTCCAGGTACGTGACGCAGGCGAAATCTACGGAGAAGTGCTGGGAAGGAACGCCGCGCGCGTCTTCGTGATGCTGGCCACGGCGGCGATTGGCAACACGGCGGGGCTCGCGATGAAGGCGCCCACCCTGCCCGGCTCCGCGCAGGCGTCCGTCGCCGTGGAGACACAAGCGGGCCTCCAGTTCGTGTCGCTCGGAGGCGTGCGCTCCGTGGCGATGACGGCCGACGGTTTCACCCTCGCGCTGGCGCCCAATGCGGTGGCCATGTCATCGCGGCCCGGGAAGCCGCAGCAGCACCACCTGGCCACCATCCGCAATGAGAAGTCTTCGAAGACTGGTGGACCGTGGACTCCACTCTTCCGAAAGCTCTTCAAGAAGGCTGGGATGGAACTGAAGGACCCGGAGAACATCGTCGAAGTCCCGGGCCACAGAGGGCCTCATCCTGCCGAGTATCATCGACGTGTCATGAGGCACCTCCTGGACGCCACCGAGCAGTGCAGAACCGTCGTCCAATGCCGCGAGGCACTGACTGGCGCACTCAGGGAACTTGCTGAAGAAGCCAACACTCCAGGCACTGAACTGAACAGGCTGCTGACCACCCGCCCCGGACGTTGAGGCAATCACCATGGCTGATCGTTTCTTCGAACTGCATGGCGACCCCCTCGAGGGGTACTGGTACCTGGATGATCCGGTCGACAAGAACGGAGTGGAGGTCGACAACGCCTGGCGCCTCAGGACTGGCAAACCTGTCGAACCAACGGGGCCGCTTCGAGTCCCCATCATGGAGCCTGGGAAGCCTCGGGATTTCTCGATGGCGGGGCTGAGCATGGTCCCGGTCGTTCACATCAAGCTCGCGACGCTCCTGGCGGAACGCGCGGCGGATGAGGTGCAACTCCTCCCTGTCACCATTCCCAAGCACCCGGATCAGTACGTCATCCTCGTCACCCCTCGCGTCATCCGCTGCATTGACGAGCAGGCATCCAAAGGAGTCCGGTTCTGGGAGCCCCGGCACGGTCAGCCTTGGCGGATCGGCGAATACCGCTCCGTGGACATCCTGCGCATCGACAAGTCGAAGGTGGGTGACGCGAAGATCTTCCGCCCCTGGGGCTGGAATGTCTCGCTCATCGTCTCCGAGGACCTCAAGGCAGCACTGGAGCGCACCGGTGCTACCGGCATGTACTTCACGGAGGTGTAATGCGCTCAACATCCGGGGCCCCACCCGCCCTGGATGTTGCCGCGTCCGCTGCTTTCCCGGCCGGGTGTTCACCTATGACGCCTTCCCTCAGGTGGACACCGGGAGCCGGAGCACGTGAAGGCGGATGAACTGTTCAGCGGGCCCGGCGAGATGGCCGCCCGCATGCGAGGGAAGGACTGGGCCGCCACGCCGCTCGGTCCCGTGGAGGGCTGGCCCGTCTCCCTGCGGACCCTCGTGCGGACCCTGCTCCACTCTCGCCACCCCATGGTCCTCATGTGGGGCCCTCGGCTCACCCAGCTCTACAACGATGCCTTCGTTCCCAGCTTCGGACGGGGCAAGCATCCCGAGGCGCTCGGGAAGACCGCGGACGAGGTCTGGCCGGAGGTCTGGCCCATCGTCGGTCAACAGCTCGAAGACGTGATGCGCGAAGGAAGGCCCAGCTGGAGCGAGGATCAGCTCGTCCCCATCTTCCGCAACGGCCGCATCGAGAACGTCTACTGGACCTACAGCTACTCGCCCGCCTTCGATGACGCCGGGAACATCCACGGCATCCTGGCGATCTGCTCGGAGACCACCTCCCGGGTGCTCGGCGAGCAGGCCTTGCAGCGCAGCCAGGAGCGGCTCCGCCGCGTCGTCGAGGCCTCCGGCGCGGGCACCTGGGAGCTGGATGTGCGCCATGGCCAGATGCAGGTGGATGAGCGGATGGCCTGGCTCTTCGGCCTCCCGGAGCCCGGGATGTTCACCCTGGAGCAGGTCCTCCGCTGCGTCCACCCCGACGAGCGCGAGGCCCTGCGTGAAGCCATCGCCGCCACGCTGGCGGGGCGGGCCCAGGGCCGCTACGTCATGGAGCACCGGGTCGTGGAGGTGCCCGGGCACCGCGTCCGGTGGATCGAGGCGCGCGGACAGGTGACCTTCGACGCCGAGGGCCGGGCCCTCCAGTTCGTCGGAGCGGCCCTCGACATCAGCGACCGCAAGCGCGCCGAAGCCGAGGTCCTTCGCGCGCGCCAGGAGTTCCAGAGCTTCCTCATCCAGGCGCCGCTCGGCATCGCCATCCTCAGCGGGCCGCACCACGTCTACACCTTCGCCAATGCGCCCTTCATGTCCATGCTGTTCAGCGGCCGGCCCGTGGAGGACCTGCTGAACAAGACCGTGCGGCAGGCGCTGCCGGAGCTGGAGGGCCAGGGCTATTACGAGATCCTCGACGGCGTCTACCTGACGGGCCAGAGCTTCCACGGCGCCAAGCAGCGCGCGTCCATGGTCCAGGCGGACGGCACCACGCGGGAGATGTTCATCAACTTCACCTACCAGGCGAAGCGCGACCCGGAGGGCCGCATCGACGGCATCCTGGTGCTCATCTACGAGGTGACGGATCAGGTCAACGAGCAGCGCGAGTTCGAACAACTGGCGGAGAACCTGCGCGCGGCCATCTTGTCCAGGGACGTGTTCCTGGGCATCGCCTCGCACGAGCTCAACACGCCCCTGACGACGCTCAAGCTCCAGTCGCAGATGAGCCAGCGGCTCTTCGAGGGTCAGGGCCTGCCGGGGTTCACCCCGGAGCGGCTCAAGCGGATGATCGACGGCACGCTGGCCCAGGTGGACCGGCTGGGACGGCTGGTCAACGACATGCTGGACGTGTCCCGCATCAGCTCCGGCAGGCTGTCCATGACACTCGACGTGGTGGACTTCTCCGCGTTGACGGCGGAGGTGCTGGAGCGCTTCGGGCCCCAGTTGGAAGCAGCGGGCTGCACGCTGGAGCAGGACATCGAACCCCGCATCGTGGCCCGGCTCGACACCACGCGCATCGAACAGGTGCTGACGAACCTCCTCCTCAACGCCCTCAAGTACGCACCGGGCAAACCCCTGCACGTGAAGGTCGAGCGGCGGCAGGACCAGGTCCACTTCAGCCTTCGCGACGAAGGCCCTGGCATCCCGCCAGAACACCACGAGCGCATCTTCGTCCGGTTCGAGCGGGCGACCTCCGCGAACGAGGCCAGCGGGCTGGGGCTCGGCCTCTACATCGCGAAGCAGCTCATCCAGGCCCACGGCGGGACCCTGGGCGTCGACAGCACGCCCGGCCATGGCGCGACCTTCCACTTCGAGCTGCCGTTGGACTAGGACCGCCCCATGCCCCGCACGGACAGCTTCATGGAGTACACGGTCGAACTGCTGGAGCCGCTCGGCCCGGTGCAAGCCCGCTCGATGTTCGGCGGCTGGGGCCTGTACTTCGGCGGCCGGATGTTCGGCCTCATCATCCAGGGCCAGCTCTACCTGAAGACGGACGAGGTCACCCGTCCCGCCTTCGAGGCCGAGGGCTGCCGCCCGTTCATCTACCAGAGCCGGGGCAAGGAGCAGCCCATGAGCTACTGGACGCCGCCCGCCGACGCGGAAGACGACGGCCGCCGGCTGCTGCCCTGGGCCCGCCGCGCCGTGGACGCCGCCAACCGCGCGGCGATGAAGAAGGCCGCGAAGAAGGCTCCCGCCGCCAAGAAGGCCGCAGCCAAGAAGGCCCCGGCCAGGAAGCGCCTCAAGCGGTCTTGATGCTGGCCACGTCGCCGAGCCCCAACTCGGCGATGGAGACCTCTCGCATGCGGAACTTCTGCACCTTCCCGGTGACGGTCATCGGGAAGCTGTCCACGAACTTCCAGTGGCGGGGAATCTTGAACGTGGAGATGCGGCCCGTGCAGAAGGCCGTCAACGTCTCCGGGGTGAGCGCCGCGCCGGATTTCAGGCGCACCCACGCCATCACCTCCTCGCCGTACTTCACGCTGGGCACGCCGATGACCTGCGCCTCGGAGATGTCCGGGTGCGTGTGGAGGAACTCCTCCACCTCGCGCGGGTACACGTTCTCCCCGCCGCGGATGATCATGTCCTTGATGCGGCCGACAATCTTGACGTAGCCGTCCGCGTCCATGGTCGCCAGGTCACCGGTGTGCATCCACCCCGCCCGGTCGATGGCCGCAGCCGTGGCCTCCGCGTTGTCCCAGTACCCGAGCATCACGCTGTACCCCCGCGTGCACAGCTCCCCCGGTTGCCCCAGCGGCACCACCGCGCCCGAGTCCGGCTCCACCACCTTCACCTCCAGGTGCGGATGCACGCGCCCCACCGTCCCCACGCGCCGCTCCAGCGTGTCGTCCAGGGGGTTCTGCGTGGACACGGGCGACGTCTCCGTCATCCCGTAGCAGATGGTGACCTCCTCCATGTGCATCCGCGACTGCACCTGCTTCATCACCTCCACCGGACACGGCGAGCCCGCCATGATGCCGGTGCGCAGCGAGCCCAGGTCGAACTCGCCGAAGCGCGGGTGGTCCAGCTCCGCGATGAACATCGTGGGCACGCCGTAGAGGGACGTGCAGCGCTCGGCCTGCACCGTCTGGAGCACCGCCAGCGGGTCGAACGCCTCGCCCGGAATCACCATGGTGGACCCGTGCGACGTGCAGGCCAGGTTGCCCATCACCATGCCGAAGCAGTGATAGAAGGGCACCGGGATGCACACGCGGTCCTCCGGCCCGTAGCGCAGCACCTCGCCCACGAAGAAGCCGTTGTTGAGCACGTTGTGGTGCGACAGCGTCGCGCCCTTCGGGAAGCCCGTGGTGCCGGACGTGTACTGGATGTTGATGGGGTCGTCGAACTGGAGCGAGCGCTCGCGCGCCTCCAGCACGTCGTCGCCCAGGCTCGCCCCGCCCTTCACCAGCCGGTCCCAGTCCGAGTCCAGCACCAGCGCCTCGCGCAGGCCCGCGCACCGGGGCCGCACCTCCGCCAGCATCCGCGTGTAGTCCGTCTGCCGGAAGCCCTTCGCCAGGAGCAGCACGCGCACGCCCGCCTGGTTGAGCGCGTACTCCAGCTCCGCCGTGCGGTAGGCGGGATTCAGGTTCACCAGGATGGCGCCCGTGCGCGCGAGCGCGTACTGCGCCACGGTCCACTCGAAGCGGTTGGGCGACCAGAGCCCCACCCGGTCTCCCTTCTGGAGGCCCAGCGCCAGCAGCCCCTTGGCCACCGCCGTCGTCGCGTCCCAGAACTGCCGCCAGGTGACGCGGTAGCCCTGCGACGCCACCACCAGCGCCTCGCGGTCGCCGTACCGCTCGACGGTGCGGCGCAGGTTCTGACCGATGGTCTCCCCCAGCAGCGGGGTGGTGCTGGTGCCATGAGCATAGGACAGGGCGGTCGTCATGCCCCCATCGTCCCCACGGGGCCCCCGGGCCGGCAAGCGACGGCGGGAAGCAGCCTCCGCCCGGGAAGCCCGTACGGCCCCCGCCCCAGCCCCTGGACGGCCGGACGGCCGCGACGTTTTCCGGCCGGCGGCATCCACGTCTGGAACCCGGCCGTTACGCCTGGAGACACGGGAAGAAGACCAACCCCGGTCACGCCAGCCGTTCCCTGAACGGAAACAAGGAAAAAGCCGTACCGGCACGTTATCCTGACGCAACGCCCCATGGACGATCCGAACGCCCGATTGGTTGCCACCCTGCTGGAGGCGCGACAGCGCCACTGCTTCCCCCCGGACGTGCGCAAGGCGGCGCCCGAGTTCGTCGCGCAGGTACTGGGGCTGCTCTTCCCCCACTTCGGCGAGCGGCTGGAGTGCAACGCCGCCGCCGTGCGCCGGGACGTCACCGCCGTGGAGGCGAGCCTCCAGCGCATCCAGGCGCTGCTCGCGCCGCACTACCCCGTGACGGACGCGGGCATGGCCTCCCGCTTCATGGCGAAGCTGCCGGACCTCTACGAGTGGCTCCAGCAGGACGCGCGCGCCATCTTCGAGGCGGACCCCGCCGCGCGCAGCGTGGACGAGGTGGTGCTCACCTACCCGGGCTTCTACGCCATCGCCATCTACCGCGTGGCGAACGCGCTGCACCGGCTGAACTTCCCCCTGCTGCCGCGCCTGCTCACCGAGTACGCCCACCAGCGCACCGGCGTGGACATCCACCCGGGCGCCACCATCGGCCGCAGGTTCGTCATCGACCACGGCACGGGCCTGGTCATCGGGGAGACGACCGTGATTGGCGACAACGTGAAGCTCTACCAGGGCGTCACGCTGGGCGCGCTGATGGTGGAGAAGGCGCTGGCGGACCGGAAGCGCCACCCCACCATCGAGGACGACGTGGTGGTGTACGCGAACGCCACCATCCTCGGAGGCGGCACGGTGGTGGGCAGGGGCAGCATCATCGCCGGCAACGCGTGGCTCACGCAGAGCGTGCCCCCGCAGTCCGTCGTCACCCGCCGCAGCGAGGTGCGCACGCGCCACGGCGACGAGGGCCTGGACGTCCTCGACTACCAGATTTGAGCTTTCCCCAAGCAGTGTCCGTTCCCCATTCACAGGAGACGCCATGAAGGTCGACAACATCCTGCAGACCATTGGCAACACGCCGCACGTGCGCATCAACCGGCTGTACCCGTCGCGCGTGACGGTGCACCTGAAGCTGGAGCGCGCCAACCCGGGCGGCAGCATCAAGGACCGCATCGGCCTGGCGATGATTGAGGACGCGGAGAAGAAGGGCCTCCTCAAGGAAGGCAGCGTCATCATCGAGCCGACGAGCGGCAACACCGGCATCGGCCTGGCGATGGTGGCCGCGGTGAAGGGCTACAAGCTCATCCTGGTGATGCCGGAGTCCATGAGCATCGAGCGCCGCCGCGTGCTCGCCGCCTACGGCGCCCAGTTCGACCTGACGGAGCGCGCCAAGGGCATGAAGGGCGCCATCGCCCGCGCCCAGGAGCTGGTCGCGCAGACGCCCAACGCGTGGATGCCGCAGCAGTTCGAGAACGAGTCCAACATCGAGGTCCACAAGCGCACCACCGCGCAGGAGATCCTGAACGACTTCCCGGACGGACTGGACTACCTCATCACGGGCGTGGGCACCGGCGGCCACATCACCGCCTGCGCCGAGGTCCTCAAGGCGAAGTGGCCCAAGCTGAAGGTGTTCGCGGTGGAGCCGGCGAAGTCCCCCGTCATCAGCGGCGGCCAGCCCGGCCCGCACCCCATCCAGGGCATCGGCGCGGGCTTCATCCCGAAGAACCTGCACGTGCAGAGCATCGACGGCACCATCCAGGTGGATGAGAAGGACGCCTTCGAGTTCGCCCGCCGCGCCGCGCGCGAGGAGGGCATCTTCGTGGGCGTGTCCTCCGGCGCCGCGCTGTCCGCGGTGAACCAGAAGCTGGCGGAGATGCCGGAAGGCAGCCGCGTGCTCACCTTCTGCTACGACACCGGCGAGCGCTACCTCTCCGTGGAGAACCTCTTCCCGGCGCAGTAACCCCGCGCGCGGGCTCCGGTCCGGGTGGGACGCCTCACCCGGGCCGGTACTCGCGCACCAGCTCCACCAGCCGGTCCATCTCCGCGTCCGTGTTGTAGAAGTGCGGCGACAGGCGGATGCGCCCGCGCCGGACGGAGTGGGACACCTTCCGTTCCGCCAGGTACGCGCTGAGCGCCCGCACGTTCGCGCCGGGTGGCAGGAAGGTGAGGATGCCCGCGCGGTCCTTCGGCTCCGGCCCCACCTCGCAGCCCAGCCCGCGCAGCCCTGAGTCCAGCCGGGCCAGCAGCTCGCCAATGCGCGCACCGATGGCGTCCGGCCCCACCTCCAACAGCAGCTCCAGCGCGGCGCCCATCGCGTAGATGCCGGGGTACGCGGCGCTCCCCTCCTCGAACTTCGCCGCGTCCCTGCGCAGCTCGAAGTGCGAGCGGTTGAAGTTCCACGCGTCGGTGGTGCTGCGCCAGCCCACCAGCACGGGGCGCACGCGCGGCAGCACGTCCTTCGCCACGTACAGGAAGCCGATGCCGGAGATGCCCAGCATCCACTTGTGGCTGTCCGCGCTGAGGAAGTGCACGCGGCTCTTCTTCACGTCCACCGGGATGCAGCCCACGCTCTGGATGCCGTCCACGCACAACAGCACGCCCCGGCGCTCACACAGTTCTCCCAGCGCATCCAGGTCCGTGCGGTGGCCCGTGGCGAACTGCACCGACGACACCGCCACCAGCCGCGTGCGCGGGGTGAGCACGGACGCCACGGCCTCCGGCGTCACGCCTCCGCCTGCCGCGGGAATCTCGCGGACGACCACGCCCCGGCCCTGGAGGTGCTGCCACGGGTAGACGTTGGAGGGGTACTCGAGGCTCATGGCGACGGCGACCTCGTCCCCGGGCTGCCAGTCCAGCCCTTCCGCCACCAGCCCCAGGCCGTGGCTGGTGTTGCGCACGAAGGCCACCTCCTCCGGGGAAGCACCGATGATGCGCGCCGCGAGCTTGCGCACCTTCTCGCTGTGGGCCTCCCAGTCCCTCTCATGGAGGACGCCGTGGTTCACCACGTCGTCCATCCAGGCCTTCACCGCGGTGGCGGCGCGCACGCTGGTGGGCGCGACTCCCGCGTGGTTGAGGTAGAGCTGTTCCTTCAGGACGGGGAACTCGGCGCGGCAGGACTCGAACGGAGCAGGCATGGGCGGCGAGTGTAGCCACGCGGCCACCGCCCACGGCGCGCTCCGGAGACCGCGTCGACTACAGGACGACGAGCAGGCCCAGCGACGCCGTGGGGTACACCGTGCGCAGGCCCAGGTTGCTGGAGCCCACCTGGAGCTCGCGTACGTCCGTGAAGGTGAAGCCCGGGCCCACCCGCGCGGACAGGCCCACGCGCCCGGAGCCCGGCCGCCACATCACGCCCAGCGTCGGCTCCACGAAGGCCGTCGTCGTGTAGTCCTTGAGGTCCGGCGTGGCCGCGCCGTTCGGGCGCGCGACGAACTCCTCCAGGCCCAGCGCCACGCCCACGAACGGGCGCACCGTGCCGTCCGCCAGGAAGGCCAGCGTGTAGCGGCTGTCCACGCCCACGCCGAAGTTGAGCTTCACGTCGTTGCCGCCCACGTTCGTGAAGCGCGCCTTCGTGCCCAGCGACCGGTTCCACCCGCCCGCGCGGCCCAACAGGCCGAACGCCAGCCGCGAGTCCCTCGACGGCGCCACCTCCGCCCGGATGCCGTACAGCGAGCCGTCCAGCGCGGGCGGCTGCAGCTCCAGCAGGAACGCCCCGCGCCGCTGCTGCTCCTGCCCCGTGGACGTGGCCCCCAGGTCCTGCGCCATCGCCGGCACCGCCACCAACGCCGCACCCACCGCCGCCGCCTTCACCCACTGCATCGACCGCTTGGACTCGACTCGCATGGCCCGTCTCCTTCGATTTAGCCGCATGACTGATTTAGTCACACGACTAACTAAGACCGACAACGCGGGATGTCAAGCCAACGGGCGGTCGCCGGCCTTGCGGGGGTGGGATGCAGTGCCCTATGGGTCTGGGATGCCATCCCCCCGCCGTGGCAAGACGCCGTCTCCTCCCACTGCTCCGGAGCCTGACGCCCGGGCGCGCCTCATCGCCGCTGGCCAGCGCGTGTTGGGGGAACGGGGCTACGACGCCGCGACGGTGAAGGAGGTGGCGCGCGAGGCCGGGGTGAACCAGGGCCTGGTGCACTACTACTTCGGCAGCAAGGACGCGCTGCTGCTGGCCGTCACCCAGGAGGCGAGCCGCCAGTACCTGTCGGAGCTGGAGCGGCTGCGCGCGCAGACGCCCGCGGCGGAGCTGGCGCAGACGGCCTTCACCTGGGGCGAGAAGCTGGCCACGGACGCGCCGGGGACGTGCCGGTTGCGTTACGAGCTGTTCGCGCTGGGCCTGCGCAACAAGGAGCTGACGCCCGCCGTCGCGCAGCTCTTGAGCCAGGGCGACGCGGAGATTGCCCGCACCGTGGCCCACGTGCGCACCGGGCACGACACGGCCCCCTCCGCCGAGGACCAGCACTACGCGGTCATCATCAAGGCGTGCGTGGACGGGCTCGCGCTGCACCACCAGTTGGACAAGAGCTTCGACCCGCTGCCCGTGTACTCGCTCCTGCGGCGGATCATGCTCGCCAGCATCGAGCAGCCCTCCCCGCCCCGCGCGCCCGCGCGCAAGCCGAAGGCCCAGGGCCGGCGGGGCACGCGCCCACCGCGCGCTCGCAAGGCGCCGGGCCCGCGCCGCCGCTGACCGTCCGGGCATCCGGGCCCGCAGCGCCCGCATGACAACAGACACTCAACATTCAGTGGCCTCACCAACCCGGCGGGGCGCAGGATGCCGCGCATGGACTTTCAACCCTCCGCCAGGACGACCGAGTACCTGGAGCGCGTGAAGCGCTTCATGTCTGACCACATCGAGCCGGTGGAGGGCGACTACCTCCGGGCCCTGCACGCCATGGAGGCCGGCGGTGACTGGCGCCAGTGGAAGGTGCCGCCGGTGATGGTGGAGCTCAAGGCGCGCGCCAAGGCCGAAGGGCTGTGGAACCTCTTCCTCCCGGACGCGAAGCTGGGCGCGGGCCTGAGCACGCTGGAGTACGCGCCGCTCGCGGAAGCAATGGGCCGCAGCTTCATGGCGCCGGAGGTCTTCAACTGCAGCGCCCCGGACACCGGCAACATGGAGGTGCTCTGGCGCTACGGCTCTCCGGAGCAGCAGGAGCAGTGGCTCAAGCCGCTGCTCGCGGGCGACATCCGCTCGGTGTTCTGCATGACGGAGCCGGACGCCGCGTCGTCGGACGCCACCAACATGCAGGCCACCGCCGAGCTGGACGGCGACCACGTGGTGCTCAACGGCAAGAAGTGGTGGTCCAGCGGCCTGGGACACCCCAACGCGAAGGTGGCCATCTTCATGGGCCGCACGTCGCAGGCGGGCGCGGACCGCCACCACCAGCACTCCATGGTCCTGGTGCCGTTGGATGCGCCGGGCGTCGAAATCATCCGCATGCTGCCCGTGTACGGCGACCATGACGCCCCGCACGGCCACGGCGAGGTGCACTTCCACGACGTGCGGGTGCCGGCGTCCGCGCTCATCTCCGGGCCGGGCATGGGCTTCGAGATCGCCCAGGGCCGCCTGGGTCCGGGCCGCATCCACCACTGCATGCGCTGCATCGGCGCGGCGGAGCGGGCGCTGGAGCTGATGATCGACCGGGGCATGGGCCGCACCGCGTTCGGCAAGCCGCTCATCAACCTGGGCGGCAACCGCGAGCGCGTGGCGGAGGCAAGAATCGCCATCGACCAGGCGCGCCTGCTCACGCTGTACGCGGCGTGGAAGCTGGACGAGGTGGGCGCCATGGGCGCGATGACGGAGATTTCGGCCATCAAGGTCGTGGCGCCCAACGTGCTCCAGCAGGTGGTGGACGACGCCATCCAGGTGCATGGCGGCGCGGGCGTGTCGCGCGACACGCCGCTCGCGGGCTTCTTCGCCCAGGCGCGCAGCCTGCGCATCGCGGACGGCCCGGACGAGGTGCACAAGGGCGTCATCACCCGCATCGAGCTCGCGAAGCGCGGCTTCAGCAAGGGAGGTTGAACATGACGGCTCCGGTCTCCATCCCCCTGGACGAGGGCAAGGCCGTGCGCTCCGGCGAGGCGCTGGACGTGCCCGCGGTGGACGCGTGGCTGAAGGCCCAGGTGCCCTCGCTCCAGGGCACGCCGGAGGTGACGCAGTACACGGGCGGTGCCTCGAACTGGACCTACCGGCTCAAGTACGACAACCGCGACCTCATCCTGCGCAGGCCGCCCGCGGGCACCAAGGCGAAGTCCGCGCACGACATGTCGCGCGAGTACACGGTGCAGCAGGCGCTCAAGCCGGTGTACCCGGTGGTGCCCACCATGGTGGGGCTGTGCCAGGACCCGGCCGTGCTGGGCACGGAGTTCTACGTGATGGACCGCATCCCCGGTCTCATCCCGCGCAAGCACCTGCCCAAGGGCCTGGATCTGGACAAGGCCCGCACGCGCCAGCTGTGCCTCAACGTGGTGGATCAGCTCATCGCGCTGCACGGCGTGGATCCACAGGCGGTGGGCCTCCAGTCGCTGGGCAAGGGCCCGGGCTATCCGCAGCGCCAGATTTCCGGCTGGTCCGACCGCTACGAGAAGGCGCTCACCTGGAACGTGCCCCGGATGACGAAGACGCGCGAGTGGCTGGCCGCGCACGTCCCGCCGGACATCAAGACGTGCGTCATCCACAACGACTGGCGCTTCGACAACGTGGTGCTCAAGCCGGAGGACCCCACGCAGGTCATCGGGGTGCTCGACTGGGAGATGGCCACGCTGGGCGACCCGCTGATGGACCTGGGCAACACGCTGGCCTACTGGGTCCAGGCGGACGACGACGCCTTCCTGCGCATGACGCGCCGGCAGCCCACGGACCTGCCCGGCATGCTCACGCGCGAGGAGGTGGTGGCGTACTACCTGGAGCGCACCGGCCTGAAGCCCGCCAACTGGACCTTCTACGAGGTCTACGGCGTGTTCCGGCTCGCGGTCATCGCGCAGCAGATCTACTACCGCTACCACCACAAGCAGACGCGCAACCCGGCGTTCAAGAACTACTGGCTCATCGTCAACTACCTGGCCTACCGCTGCCGGCAGCTCATCAAGAAGGCGGGAGGCTGAGAGATGGGCGTGCTCTACCTCATCCGCCACGGCCAGGCGTCCTTCGGCGCAAAGGACTACGACAAGCTGTCCGACGTGGGCGTGGAGCAGGCGCGCGTCCTGGGTGAGGCGCTGCGCGCGCGGCTGCCCCGGGTGGACGCCGTGGTGACGGGCACGATGCTTCGCCACCGCGAGACGGCGGACGCGTGCCTCCAGGCCATGGGCCAGTCACTGGAGCCGGTGCGGACCGCGGGCTTCAACGAGTTCGACCACGAGGAGGTCGTGCAGCGGCACACGCCTCGCTACGCGGACTTCGCCGTGCTGCGCGAGGAGCTGGCCGCGATGAAGGACCCGCGCCGCGCCTACCAGGACCTGTTCACCCAGGCCGTGGGGCGCTGGGTCGCGGGCGGACACGACAGCGAGTACCGGGAGTCGTGGAGCGCGTTCAAGGCGCGCTGCCTGGAGGCGCTGTCGGTGCTCGTCGCTTCACTGGGGCCCTCCAGGACGGCGCTGGTGTTCACTTCCGGCGGCCCCATCACGGCCATCAGCCAGGACCTGCTGGGCATCCCGGATGAGCACGCGTTCCGGACGAACTGGACGCTCGCGAACTGTGGAATCACCAAGGTCATCTACAGCGAGCGGGGCAGGTATCTGTCCACGCTCAACGAGCACGGACACTTCGAGGGCGAACACCGCGCGCTCATCACCTACCGCTGAGGTGGGGGCTCGCGTAGCGTGGGCCCATGACGCGGTGTCTGCTCAATATCGACCTGGGAGAGCTGCCCGGGGAGGACGAACAGCTCTACGCGCTCGCGCACCTGGCGAACATCGCCTGCGGAGGCCACGCGGGGGATGCGGCGTCCATGCGGCGGGCGCTGGAGCTGTGCGAGCGCCACGGCACGCTGGCGGGCGCGCACCCGTCATACGCGGACCGCGAGGGCTTCGGACGCAAGGCGCTGGACGTGGCGCCGGAGGTGCTGCGCGCGCAGGTGGCGGAGCAGTGCGGACAGCTGGCCGCATTGGCTCGCGAGCGCGGGGTGCCGGTGCGGCATGCGAAGCCGCATGGGGCGCTGTACCACGCGGCCAACAAGTCCCCGGCGCTGGCGCGCGCGGTGGTGGACGGCGTGGTGGAGGCGCTGGGCACGGACGTCACGGTCGTGGGGCCCGGCGCTGGCGCGTTGAGGGACGCGGCGCGGGCCGCGGGGCTCGGGTATGCGCGCGAGGGCTTCGCGGACCGGGGCACGCTGCCGGACGGTTCGTTGATTCCGCGCGGCCAGCCCGGCGCGGTGCTGACGGACGTGGGGCTGGCGAGGGAGAACACGGTGAGGCTGGCCACGGGCGGCACCGTGGACACGCTCTGCGTGCACGGTGACACGCCCGGCGCGGTGACGCTGGCCCGCGAAGTACGCTCGATGCTCGACGCCCTGGAGCAGCCCCCGGAGCCGCTGGGGGACAGCGCGCTGCGGCTGGTGTTGCCGGAGGCGGTGGACCGGAGCCTGGCGCGCGAAGTCCTGTGCGAGCTCCCGGGCGTGCGGGACGCGGTCATCACCGAGGCCCACGCCTGCGTGTACTTCGACCCGGCGGCCCCTCCTGAGCTCCCCGCGCTCGCCCTGACGCGGCTGCGCGTGGCGCCCATCGTGAACGTGGAGCATCCGCTCCTCCGCATCCGCGTGCGCTACGACGGCGAGGACCTGCCGAAGGTGGCCGAGCACGCGGGCCTGACGGTGGAGGAAGTGGTGCGGCGCCACACCGCGCGCGAGTACACGGTGCGCTGCGTGGGCTTCCTGCCAGGCTTCGCGTACCTGGGGGACGTGGATCCGAGCATCGCGTGTCCCCGGCTGCCGGTGCCGCGCACGCGGGTGCCGGCGCTCGCGGTGGGCATCGCCGGAGGACGCACGGGGGTGTATCCGTTCGCGTCGCCGGGAGGCTGGAACCTCGTGGGCACCGCGCTGGACTTCACCGCGTTCGACCCCACGCGAGGCGCGGTGCTGCAACTGGGCGACCGCGTGCGCTTCGAGCAGGTGGAGGCATGAGGGCCTTCCGGCCGACTCCGTCTCAAACCTGTCCGACAGTCGGACAGGTCTCCGCGGCACGGTCGCAAGGGGGCCCCTCATCCAGGACGAGAGCCCAGGTGGGCCCTCGTCCTTCGGAACCTGTCCGACTGTCGGACAGGTTCTTGCGGGGTGCCGCCGCCGGGGAGCCTCCCAGAACTCTCACCTTCTCATCCTCGGGGACAGCAGCCATGTCCCGAGACCTGGACCTGACCTCGCGGGGTGAAAAGGCATGAGCGCGTGGATCGAAATCGTCGGCCTGGGCGCGCCCGCGACCGTGCAGGACCAGGGACGTCCCGGCGTCATGCATCACGGCGTGCCGCCCGGCGGAGCGTGGGTGCCGGAGCTGCTGAGCGCGGCGAACCGCGCGGTGGGCAATGCGCCCGGCGCGGCGGCGCTGGAAGCCTTTGGACGGCTGGAGCTGCGCGCCCGAGGCCGCCACGTGCGCGTGTCGCTGGATGGCGAGGCCCCGACCCTCCTCTCGGACGGAGCCATTCTCACGGTGCCCGCGCCCAGCCGGTACGCCGTGCGCTACGTGGCCGTGGACGGCGCGCTCGCGGTCCCCGAAGTCCTCGGAGGCCAGGGCACGCTGTGGGTGGCCCGCCTCGGCGGCTGGGAGGGCCGGCCCCTGCGCACCGGGGACACGCTCCCGCTGGGGTCTCCCACTTCGCCGGGCACCGCCCCCTCCGAAGCCGACCTGTCGCGTCTCACGCAAGCCCTGGACCCGGCCGCCCCGCTGCGCGTACTCCTGGGCCCGGATGCGTCCCACTTCAACGACGCGGCCGTGGCGCTCCTCCTGGGCGGCACCTTCACCGTGTCGCCCTCCAGCGACCGCGTGGGACAGCGGCTGGACGGACCTCACGTGCCCCACGGCGACGAGGGCACGGGGACGTCACGGCCCATGGTGCGCGGCGCCATCCAGGTCACCCTCTCCGGCACGCCCATCGTGCTGGGCCCGGACCACCCCACCACCGGCGGCTATCCGCTCATCGCCGCCGTCATCCGCGCGGACTGGGGCCGCCTGGGGGCTCGCCGCCCGGGCGCCCCGGTGCGGTTCCAGGCCGTGCCCCTGGAGGTCGCCCGCGACGCCTGGAAGAACCACCCCGCCCGGCCAACCGGGGCACCTCCGGCCCCCACCCGGCCGATACGGGGGGCATGACTCCCACGTGGGCCTCGAAGCAGTCCGGCGTGAGCATCCGCCAGGAGGACATGCCCAAGCCCTTCGTGGACGTCCTCAAGGGCGGCGGCGGCGAGGCCCTGTCTAAGGTGGACGACCCGCTGCGCAAGCTGGGCCTGCCCGCCATGCCCACCGCGACATCGCCAGGGCCGGCGCGGACACGCTCGACAACGTCAGCAAGGCCATTGGCGACGGCGACGAGTTCGGCCACGAGTTCGCCCGCTTCGTGGAGACCATCCGGGGCGACATCCTGGACGGCTTCCCCTCCGACAAGCCGCTGATCAAGGACGCCTTTCGCGCCAGTCGGATCCGCACCTCTTCGACCAGCCCTTCGGCAAGGAGGCGCACGACCCCGTGGCCCCCTCCCGTCCACGCCCGGCCGCACCCGCCGTGGCGTAGGGCCCGCGCTCCCTGAGGAGAGCCCCGTCGCCGTGAATTCGCGGCGGCCCGCTGCGTCCATCCTGACATCCGACGCACTTGAAGGAGCCCCATGTCGAAGTGGCTGCTGGCAACGATGGCGCTGTCCCTCCCGGCCCTGGCTCACGCAGGCGGACCCCACGGCAACCCCGTGGAGCAGGCCCATGACCGGCAGGAGCTGCGGCAGGACGCGCGCGAGGCCCGGGATGACTATCAAGACCTGCGCCAGGTCGAGTCACTGCTCGCCCGCTACGACTCCGCCCGGGGCCGCGGCGCCCGCCGCGACCTGCTCCAGGTGGAGCAGGACCTGCGCGGCTACGTGGCGTCCGAGCTGAACGAGTCCCGCCGCGAGCTGGCCCAGGACAAGCAGGAAGCGCGCGCCAGCGCCCACGAGGTGCGCCGCGACGGCTACCGCTACGACGACCGCAAGGACCACCGCGACGACGTGCGCGACGTGCGCCAGGAGTCCCGCGCCCTGCGGCAGACGCGCTCCATCGCCCAGGAGCTCAACGGCCTCTACGGCCACATGGACAGCGGGAGCCTCACGCGCAAGCGCATGCTCATCGCCGACCTGGTCCAGCTCGCCCGCGAGGAGACGGCGCAGAACCGCCAGGAGATGCGCGAGGACCGCCGCGAGGCCCGCGAGGACAGCCGCTGGCACTGATGCCGGAGAGGTGCGCGGGTGACACAGCCGCGCCGTGCGTCACGCGTCCTCGGCGGCCGTGAAGCCCTCCAGCCGCGCGATGCCCAGCTTCTTCATCCGGCTCTGAAGCGTGGACGGCTTGAGCCCCAGGAGCGCCGCCGCGCCGCCCTCGCCGTAGACGCGGCCCCGGGTGAGAGCGAGCACCCGCAGGATGTGCTCGCGCTGCACCGCCGCCAGCGTGGGCACCTTCGCTCCGGGCTTCATCGGCTCCGGGGACCCCTCCACCGCCGCGGACACCTCCCGCACGCGCTCGCCCCCCGGCAGGTCGAAGGACTGCGCCGTCAGCTCCTGGCCTCGCGTGAGGATGGTGGCCCGCTCCAGCGCGTTCGCCAGCTCGCGAAGGTTGCCCGGCCAGTCGTACGCCGCCAGCCGCGCCAGGCCTGACGCCGTCACCCGCATGCCCCGCCGCCCCGTGCGCTTCGCCTGCTCCTCCAGGAGGAACACGGTGAGCTGCGGCAGGTCCTCGCGCCGCTCGCGCAGGGGCGGCAGCCGCAGCGGGAAGACGCTCAGGCGGTAGAACAGGTCCTCGCGAAAGCGCTTCTGGGCAATGGCCTGGTGCAGATCCACGTGCGTCGCCGCGAGGATGCGCACGTCCGCCCGCACCGTCTTGTCGCTGCCCACCGGCTCGAACGCCTTCTCCTGGAGCGCGCGCAAGAGCTTCGCCTGCAGCTCCACCGGCAGTTCGCCAATCTCATCCAGCAGCAGCGTGCCCCCGTGCGCCATCTGGAAGCGGCCCGCGCGGTCGCGGTTCGCGCCGGTGAAGGCCCCCTTCACGTGGCCGAACAGCTCGCTCTCCAGCAGGCCCGCGGGGATCGCCGCGCAGTTGAGCGACACGAACGGCTGATCCGCCCGCGCGCTCCAGCGGTGGATGGCCCGCGCCAGCCGCTCCTTGCCCGTGCCCGTCTCGCCGGTAATCAGAACGGGCGTGTCCGTCTCCGCCACCTGCCGCGCGCGGCGGGCCAGGTCGCGCATCACCGGACTCAAGGAGGTCTCCAGGATGCCCTCCGAGTCCCCGCCCAGCTCCGACTCCAGGAGCTTCGCGTGCTCGTGGTCCTGGCGGTGCAGCCGCTCCATCACCGCGCGCTGCTCCGCGCCCTGGAGCGCCGTCGCCAGCATCTGGCCGTACACCTCCACCAGGTCCACCACCGGCTGGGCGTACGTTTCACACTGCGCCCGGTCCAGGGTCAGCACGCCGTAGCAGCGCTCCCCCGCGCACAGGGGCACCACCATGCACGCGTGTCCCGCGGGCAGGTCCAGCACGCCGTCGAACGGATCTCCGTCCCCGTGCGAGTGGTCCTCCTCCGTGAAGGCCCGCGCGCGCCGCGTCTCCAGCGCCTGCTTCAAGGAAGGGAAGTCCGACAGCCGCAGCGAGTGCTTGCGCACGGCCTGATTGGCGAGCGGTCCACGCGCCGCCACCGCCTCCAGCCGCCCCTCCTTGAGGAGGAACAGCGTGGCCAGGTCGAAGGGCACCACGCGCGACACCCAGTCCAGTCCCCGACGAAGCAGCTCCCCCACACCCTCTTCGGCGGTTGCCAGCTCGACCAGCTCCCGAGCATCCTGCGTCACTTCCGGGTGGCGCCCCATCAGTTCATCCGGCATGTGTTACCGATAATAGCGGCCCACCGAAATTGCAGTGGCGAAAGGCACCGAGATTTCGTTATGCACCAGCCCGGCGTCACCGACCCGTCGGTGCGCTTCACAGGAGGAGTCGTAACCTCCTGGAATCACAACAGCTGAAGCATTGGCACGGTGGCTGCTTTACCCCGCAGCAACTCATAACCTCTGGGGTGGACCACGGTGGCCCGCCCCCATTCCCAAGGAGTCGAATCCCATGCTGACCGTTGGCGACAAGCTTCCGAACTTCAAGCTGAAGGGCACCGTGAGCCTGGAGAAGAACAAGGAGTTCCAGGACATCTCCAACGACACGTACAAGGGCAAGTGGATCGTCCTGTTCGCGTGGCCGAAGGACTTCACGTTCATCTGCCCGACGGAGATCGCGGAGTTCGGCAAGCACAACAAGGACTTCCAGGACCGCGACGCGCAGGTGCTGGGCCTGTCCACCGACAGCGAGTTCGTGCACCACGCGTGGCGCACGCACCACCCGGATCTGAAGAACCTGCCCTTCCCCATGCTGGCGGACATCAAGCGCGAGCTGTCCAGCGCGCTGGGCATCCTGCACAAGGAGGAGGGCGTGGCCCTGCGCGCCACGTTCATCGCGGACCCCGAGGGCATCATCCGCCACGTGTCCGTGAACGACCTGTCCGTGGGCCGCAACGTCAAGGAGACCGTCCGCACGCTGGACGCGCTCCAGACGGACGAGCTGTGCCCGTGCAACTGGCAGAAGGGTGAGGAGACCCTCACCTCCAAGCTGCAGAAGGCGGGGTAAGCACTCATGGCTTCGCTCGAAGTCGTCCGCAGCGAGCTCGCGGACGCCCACAAGGACACCCGCCTCAACCTCTCCGCGGTCCTGGAGGGGGGCAGCCTCACCCCCGAGCAGCGCTGGGGGACGGCTGTCGCGTGCGCCTTCGCCGCCCGGAACGAGCGGCTGAAGGAGGCCATGCTCAACGAGGCGAAGCAGGCACTGGGTGACAAGGCCACGCCGGTCATCGAGGACGCGCGCGCGGCGGCCTCGCTGATGGCGATGAACAACGTCTTCTACCGATTCCGTCACATGGTCGGGAAGGAGTCGTACGCGACCAAGCGGGCCGGGCTGCGGATGAACCGGCTGGCCCAGGTGCTGACCAACAAGGTGGACTTCGAGCTGGTCTGCCTCGCGGTCAGCGCCATCAACGGCTGCGAGATGTGCATCCAGTCGCATGAGAAGGTCGTGCTGGAAGGCGGCCTCTCCGAGGAGCACGTGCACGATGCGGTCCGCATCGCGAGCGTCATCCACGCGGCGGCGGTTGGGCTGGAGTCCTAGTCCCCTCGTCGTTATCTCCATGCGGTGAGCGGCGCCCTCCGGTGGAAGACACCGGGGGGCGCTGTCTTTTCGCTTCCGGCGTCCCACCCCTCACCCGAAAGGAACGTGTCCGTCATGGCCCTCTACAAGAGCCCGAGTCCCCTCTCCGAGCAGGCCCGCACCGCCATCGCCGCCACCCTCAACGAGCGGCTCGCGGATGGGTTGGACCTGCACTCGCAGATCAAGGTCGCCCACTGGAACATCAAGGGCCCGCAGTTCGCCGCGCTGCACCCGCTGTTCGAGACCTTCGCGGTGAGCCTGGCCAACCACAACGACTCCATCGCGGAGCGCGCGGTGACGCTGGGCGGGCGCGCCTATGGCACCAGCCGCCATGTGGGCAAGCACAGCCACCTGCCGGACTATCCCCAGGAGACCTCGCGCGACCTGGAGCACGTGAAGCTGCTGGCCGAGCGCATCGAGGTGTACCTCAACGGCCTGCGCGACAGCCGCAAGGCGGTGGAGGGGCACCAGGACACGGACACGGTGGACCTCTTCACGGGCATCATCACCGAGTTCGAGAAGCACGCCTGGTTCCTGCGCGCCTCCCTGGAAGGATGATGCTGGAGGCTGCACGGGAGCAGGGGGCGCGCTAGCGTAGGCAGCGTGAGCGACAGCGTCCCCCTGCATGCGTTTCGCACCGTGCCCCGCACGGGCGTCATCTTCGTCACCGCCGAGGCCTCGCGCCGCGGCTACCGTCCCGGCGACCCGGACTGGTGCAACCTGGGCCAGGGTCAGCCGGAGACGGGCGACCTGCCAGGCGCCCCGCCGCGCGTGCACTCGGTGACGGTGGACATGGCGGACCAGGAGTACGCGCCCGTCGCGGGCCTCTGGGAGGTGCGCGAGGCCATCGCGGGGCTCTACAACCGGCTCTACCGCAAGGGGATGCCGAGCCAGTACAGCGCGGAGAACGTCTGCCTGTCCGGCGGTGGCCGCGCGGCCCTCACCCGCGCCGCGGCGAGCCTGGGGAGCGTGAACCTGGGCCACTTCCTGCCGGACTACACCGCGTACGAAGAGCTGCTGGACGTCTTCAAGGCGTTCACCGCCATCCCCATCCTGCTGGAGGGCGAGCGCGGCTACGCCTTCACGCACGAGGACCTGCGCCGGGAGGTTCAGGGCCGCGGGCTGTCCGCGCTGCTCTTCTCCAACCCGTGCAACCCCACCGGCAAGCTGGTGCAGGGGGACGAGCTGGCGCGGTGGGTGGGCGTGGCGCGCGAGCTGGAGTGCTCGCTGCTCATCGACGAGTTCTATTCGCACTACGTCTGGACGGGCCGCCCGGGCGTGCTGCCGGTGGAGAGCGCGGCGCGGTACGTGGAGGACGTGAACCGCGACCCGGTGATTCTCTTCGACGGGCTCACCAAGAACTGGCGCTACCCGGGCTGGCGCATGACGTGGACGGTGGGGCCCAGGCAGGTCATCGACACGGTCTCCAGCGCGGGCAGCTTCCTGGACGGCGGCGGCAGCCGGCCCCTGCAGCGCGCGGCGATTCCGCTGCTCCAGGAGGACACGGTGGTGGCGGAGACGCGCGCCATCCACCACACGTTCCGGGAGAAGAGGGACCGGTTCCACTCGCGGCTGGAGCGGCTGGGCATCCGCACGGACCGGGCGCCGGACGGGACGTTCTACGTCTGGGGCAACCTGTCCGGGCTGCCCGCGCCGCTCAACGACGGCATGGCCTTCTTCCGCGCCGCGCTGGAGCACCAGGTCATCACCGTGCCCGGCGAGTTCTTCGACGTGAACCCGGGCAAGCGCCGCGCGCGGGCCTCGCGCTTCCGCAACTACGTGCGCCTGTCCTTCGGCCCGTCGTGGGAGACCCTGGACAAGGCGCTCCAGCGGCTGGAGGCGCTCGTGATGAAGCACACGCCCGGCGCTCCGTGACGGCGGGCGCGCCCCGGGGCCTCAGGACTCCGGGGCCGGGCGCGTGCGGAACTCCGCGGTGGCCATCACGTGCACCTTCTTGCGGTGGGACACGGGGAAGCCCAGCGACGCGGTCCGCTTCACGCTGTAGCTGCCCGGCGGGGCCATGGGCACCACGTCCTCTCCCCCGCCGCCATACCCTCCGCCCCTCGCGCCGAAGGCCTGCGACTCCCAGATGCGCTCGGAGAAGCGGTGCAGCCCGGCCAGCGTCACGCCCAGCCCGGCCGCCACGCGGCGCGCCTTCTTCACCGACTCGCGGGCCAGCGCCTCCAGCCAGTCCTGCCGGGCCTCCGGCTCGTGTGTGTAGCCCCACCTGAGCTCGCGCAGCGTCGCCTGCTTCTGGCCGGACAGCGCGGCGAGCACGTCCCCCACCCGCGCCATGTCCACCAGGCGGATGCGCACCGTGTAGAGGGCGGACGAGGAGCGCGTGAGCAGCCCCTCCGTGGTCTCCGCCTGCACCGACTGGAGGGTGAAGGCCGCGGCCTGCACGCCCAGGTCCTCCATGCAGCGCACCAGCGCGGCCACCTCGCGCGCGTTGGTGAAGGCCGCGTTGCCGGTGAAGAACGAGGACGCCTTCACGTCCACCACCGCGTCCACGTGGTCCGCCTCCAGCTCGTGCTCGGAGAACAGCTCCACGACGATGATTCCCGACTCGGCTGCGGCTTGCTCCGGCATGCGTCTCCCCGGGTGGTGACTGGAACGGCGAGTCTACGCCCACGACGGACACCCGAGGGCGTGCCTATGCTCGCGCCCACGACCATGCGACGCATCCCGTCCCGGCTGTGGCTGTTGTGCGCGCTGTACTTCGTGCAGGGGCTGCCCTTCGGCTTCCAGGTGACGGCGCTGCCCGTCTACCTGCGCTCGCGCGGCGTATCGCTGGCCGCGCTGGGGTTCGCGGGCGCGCTGTCCCTGCCGTGGATGTTCAAGGCGCTGTGGGCGCCGCTGGTGGACCGCTACGGCTCCGAGCGCGTGGGGCGCAGGCGTTCGTGGATCCTTCCCATGCAGGCGGGGCTCGCGCTCGCGTGCGCGCTGGCGGCCTTCGCGGCGGGGCGGGGCTCGCTGCCCCTGCTGCTGGGCCTCATCTTCGTGATGAACCTCTTCGCCGCGACGCAGGACATCGCGGTGGACGGCTTCGCGGTGGACCTCCTGCGGCCGGAGGAGCTGGGCCTGGGCAACACCGCGCAGGTGGTGGGCTACAAGCTGGGCATGCTCACCGGCGGCGGGCTCCTGGTGTGGGCCAGCGCGCGCATCGGCTGGTCCGGGCTGTTCCTCGCCATGGCCGCGCTGTGCCTGGCCGTCTTCACCGTCGTCCTCTTCGTGCGCGAGCCGCCCCCGCGCGAGTCCGAGGAAGGGCCGGAGTCACCGAGGCTGGACTGGCCCGCGCTCTGGGCCCGCATCAAGGCCGCGGTCACCGTGCCGGGCACCGGGTGGCTGCTGCTCTTCATCGGCACGTACAAGCTGGGCGAGACGATGTCCGACGTCCTCTACAAGCCCTTCCTCGTGGACGCGGGCTACACCGCCGGTCAGATTGGCCTGTGGGTGGGCACGTGGGGCACCGCCGCTTCCCTCCTGGGCTCCACGTGCGGAGGCATCCTCGCCGCGCGCCTGCCGCTGCTGCGGGCGGTGGCGCTCACCGGCACGCTGCGTTTGTTGCCGCTCGCGGGGCGCTGGCTGCTCACGCGGGCGGGCGTCAGCGACGCGAGCGTGCTGGGCGTCACCCTCACCGAGGAGTTCTTCGGCGGCGCGCTCACCACGGTGATGTTCGCGTTCATGATGTCGCGCACGGACCGGCGCATTGGCGCCACGCACTACACGCTGCTGGCCAGCGTGGAGGTCGCGGGCAAGGCGCCGGCGGGGCCGCTCGCGGGCGTGCTCGCGGATCCAAAGTTCGGCAACCTGGGCTACGCGAACATGTTCCTGTTGGGCGTCGTGCTGTCCGCCGCGTTCCTGGCGCTGCTCGCGCCCCTGCGCCGCCACGCGCCCGCGCCCGCGGCACCACAGCCCGCATCGTGAAAGTTTCCAGGCTCGCGACACACCCCATCATGGGCGTGTCACGGGCACGCGCGTCACCGGAACCTCACGCGAGCGGTGTCAGGGGGGCGTGTTACTCGCCAACGCGTCGTTCGCGGTTCTCCCCCTTGAACGCGCGCCCGTGACACGGGCCGCGAATGAAGAGGTTCTCCATGAAGACCCTGTCGATGACGTCCCTGCTGGGCAGGGCTCGTCCTGTTCAGCGCTCCGGCGGCTTTCGCCACGTCCACCACCAGCATCCCCGCCTTCGAGGCGAGCATCGCCGCGGCGAAGAGCCCCACGAGCCCCGGTGGCGCGACCATCCTGCGCTCGGAGATCAAGACCGCGCGGGACGCGTTCCTCAACGACACCGGCAGCCCCATGGGCGTGGACGGCGCCGAGCGCGCCTACCTCACCACCCGCCTCAACGACTCGCCCTTCCAGCAGTCGCTGACGGGCACCGCGGCGAAGTACTTCGCGGACTTCTACGAACTGAACGACGCCACCACCCCGGTCGCCCAGTGGTCCTTCAACCCCGTCGCCCAGACGCCCGCGTCGCTGTACGGCGCCACCGGTCCGCTGGCCAACTCCTCCACCATCCGTGAGGGCTTCATCCCCAACAACCAGGGCGTGGTGGCCAACCAGTCCATCCTGATGGAGGCGTTCAGCTACTTCGGTCCGCAGAGCAGCATCTTCGAGCCCATCACCGTGAAGGAGCTCATCGCGCTCTTGAGCACTCGCACCGTGTCCGGCACGCCGACGGTGGACGAGGTGGAGGGCGCCGTGGCGTACATCACGGCGATCTCCCGCAACAGCAACCGGCTCTACTACACCGGTTGGAGCTGCCGCGGCTGCGGCGCGCCGGGCTACACGGCCGGCTACGTCATCGCGGCGGTGAGCACGGACCGCCGCTTCGTGCGGATGGTCAACGTGATGACCGACTCCGACTGAGCCTGACGCACCGCCGCAAGCGCGCTGGGCAGCCACCGGCGCGCTTGCGGTCCCCGCCGCCTCCGTTCATTGATGCGCATCACACGCACCGGGCGGGCGGGAGCGCGCGCTCCCGGCCCGGGCATCACGCAACACCGGAGGAGACACCATGGCGGAGATGAAGACGTATACGGGCGGCTGCCACTGTGGACAGGTCCGCTACGAGGCGACCACGGACCTGGCGCAGGTGGTCAGCTGCAACTGTTCCATCTGCCACAAGATTGGCGCGGTGCTGACGTTCGTCCCGCCGGAGCAGTTCAAGTCCCTCTCCGGCGCGGACGTGGTGAAGACCTACCAGTTCAACAAGAAGGTCATCAACCACCTGCACTGCCCCACCTGCGGCGTGGAGTCCTACGCCATGGGCAAGGGTCCGGACGGCAAGGCCATGTACGCCGTCAACCTGCGCTGCGTGGAAGGCCTGGACCTGTCCACGCTCAAGCCCTTCCCCTACAACGGCCGGGACGCGTAAGGCCCCCGCCTCACGCGCGGCGGCCCCGCCACATCAGGCCGGCGGCGAGGACCGCCGCGGAAGGAGCGGCCCAGGGAAGCGACCTCCGCAGCCGGTGCTCCCAGACGTCCACCCGGTCCGCCAGCATCAGCAGCATCCAGTGGCCGGGCTTGTGGTCCGGCTTCGCGTAGGCCGCCTTTCGCAGCAAGCCGCTCAGCCCCTTCGGAGGCTGGGCGGTGCCGAACACCGGCGGCATCTGCTTGCGGCCGGCGTGCTTGTACACCGGCACGTCCGAGTGCTGCGGCGCGATGGGCACGCGCGCGCCCGCCAGCGGCTTCGGCGCCGTCTCCATGGGGACGCCCGGCCGGCGGGCGGGGTCCTCGTCCACGGCCAGGGTCGGGTTCTGCTTCACCCGCGCCTTCGACTGGCCGTTCTTCGCGCGGCGCGGCTTGTGCGGCGTCTTCTGGGGCATGGCGTGCCTCCTGTTCAGGGCGAGAGTTCGTTCACGCGTGGCCGTGCGGCATGAGGACGCACTTCACGCACCCGTCGCGCTTCTGCGCGAACAGGTGGTAGGCGTCCGGCGCCTGCTCCAGCGGGAAGCGGTGGGTGATGATGCCCTTCGCGTCGATGCGGCCCGCCTGGATGTGCTCCAGGAGGTGCGGCATGTACCGGCGCGTGTTCGCCTGGTTCATGCGCAAGGTCAGCCCCTTGTTCATCGCGGTGCCAATGGGCACGAAGTTCCACGGCGGCCCATACACGCCGATGATGGAGACGTTGCCGCCCTTGCGCACGGAGTTGATGCACCACTCAATGACGGTGGGCGCGCCGGCCTCCAGCTTCAGCCCCAGGCCCAGCACGCGGTGCGCGCGCGAGCCCTCCGCCTCCATGCCCACCGCGTCGATGCAGACGTCCGGGCCGCGGCCCTCGAACATCTCCTTCAGGTGCAGGACGATGTCGCCCACCTCCTTGAAGTTCACCGTCTCCACGTTGGCAAACTTGCGCGCGAACTCCAGGCGGTACGGCACGTGGTCCACCGCCACCACGCGGCCCGCGCCCATCAGCCACGCGGACTTCATCGCGAAGAGGCCCACCGGGCCCGCGCCGAACACCACCACCGTCTCGCCGCCCTTGATTTCGCCCATCTCCGCGGCCTGGTAGCCGGTGGGCAGGATGTCGGAGAGGAAGAGGACGGACTCGTCGTCCATGGCGTCCGGAATCTTCATGGGCCCCACGTCCGCGAAGGGCACGCGCACGTACTCGGCCTGGCCGCCGTCGAAGCCGCCCGTGGTGTGCGAGTAGCCGTAGACGCCGGAGGCCACGTCGCTGCCGGGGTTGCTGTTCTCGCAGTTCCCGGTGAGGCCGCGCTGACAGTAGAAGCAGGTGCCGCAGGAGATGTTGAAGGGCACCACCACGCGGTCGCCCTTCCTCAGCTGCGACACCTCCCTGCCCACCTCCTCCACCACGCCGGTGAACTCGTGGCCGAAGGTGCAGCCCACGCGCGTGTCCGGCACCAGGCCGTGCAACAGGTGCAGGTCCGAACCGCAGATGGCGGCGCGGGTCACCTTGAGGACCACGTCCTGCGGATGCTCGATGCGGGGGTCGGGCTTCTGCTCCACCTGGACCCGATAGGGCCCCTGGTACGTGAGTGCGCGCATGCGGGGTGAGTCCTCCGTTCCCTAACGGGTGAGGATGCCCGCGCGGTAAGACAAGGGACGGTGCGCTCCCGGCCCTCGCTCGGCTAGCTGTCCTCCGGCGGTGCGAAGGTGCCCACGGGCGCCTCCGCCGCCCGCCACAGGTACCAGCTCACCACGCTGCGGAACGGACGCCAGCGCTCGCCGTACTCCAGGAGCGCCTTGGGCTTGGGCTGTTCCTCCAGGTTGTGGAGCACCATGAAGCCCTTGCGCACGCCGTAGTCATCCACGGGGAGGATGTCCGGCCGGCCCAGGCGGAAGATGAGCAGCATCTCCACGGTCCACTGGCCAATGCCGCGCACCTGGGTGAGGTGCTCGATGAGGTCCGCGTCGGACATGCGGCGCACGCGCGCGAGCGGCGGCACCGTGCCGTCCACCGTCTTGCGCGCCAGGTCCTGGATGGCCAGCAGCTTGTTCGCGGACAGCCCGGCCTCGCGCAGCGTGGTGTCCGGGAGCGCGAGCAGCTTCTGGGGCGTGAAGTCCCTGCCCTTCCCCACCCGCTCGCAGACGCGGCCGAAGATGGTGGCCGCCGCGCGGCCGTGGAGCTGCTGGTAGACGATGGAGTGCGCCAGCGCCTCGAAGGGGCTGTGCAGCGGGGTCCGCGTGAAGCGGAACGGCCCTATCTTCTTGAAGAGCGTGCCCAGCGTCGGGTCCGCGCGCACGAGGGCGCGGCGGGCGGCGGGGGTGAAGGCATCCGGCAGCAACACGGGGGTGGAGACAGGAGCGCGCGGCATGGGCCGCATGCTGCCCGGCCCCACGCCACGCGCAACCCCCGTCTTGCCTCAAGAACGCAGCGCGCTAGATGGGCGCGGCGTGCTCCGTCTCCGCGGGCACGTCGTTGCGCGGCTCGCCCTCCATCAGGGTGTCGTACTCCTCTTCCAGTTGGATGCCCAGGTCATCAAGCTGGTCCTTGCTGAGGAGCTTGCGCGCCGCCTTGAAGAGGTCGCCCTCCTCCTCCTCGACGTGGTGCTCCACCTGCTCCTGGAGGACCTTCATCTTCGCGTCGAACTCCTCGTCGGAGGCGTCCATCTCCAGCAGGTCCGCGATGAGGCGCTTGACGGAGAGGTGCTCCTCCACGGCCTCGCGCAGGTCGTCCTCCGTGTCCTCCTTCTTCAGCGCCGGATAGAAGTAGTCCTCTTCAATCTTCGCGTGCGCGCCCAGCCGGTCGGCGATCTGCTCGAACAGCTCCTGGCGCTCGGCGTCCGCGTGCTCCGCCAGCTTCTCGTACTTCTTGAAGAGCCCGGCCACCTCTTCGTGCTGCTGCTTGATCAGCTCCAACGCGTTCATTCCCCAACCCCCGTGAATGAAATGGACGAGCTGATAGATGGGGGTGGGCTCGCCCGAAGGGAAGCCCACCCGCGCGCACTTCTCACTTCATCGGCAGCTTCACGGACGGCAGGTCCTTCACCGCGGGACCGTTCAGCACGCGGCCGGTGGGGCTGAAGCGGCCGCCGTGGCAGGGGCAGTCCCAGGTGCGCTCCGCGTTGTTCCAGTGCACGTGGCAGCCCAGGTGCGTGCACACCGGGGACACCGCGTGGGGCGTGCCGTCCTCCTCGCGGTACACGGCCACCTTGCGGCCCTCCACCTCCAGGATCTTGGCCTCGCCCGGCGCCACGTCCGCCAGGTGGCGTCCGTCCGGCTTCGCCAGCCGGTCCGCGACGAAGCGGAAGGCCACCTCCGCGTTCTCCTGGATGAAGTCCCTGGCGCCGGCCCTGGGCTTCACGCGGCCCGCATCGTAGAGCGCGGCGTAGGGGTTCTCGTTGCCGAGGATGAGGTCCGTCAGCAACATGCCCGCGAGCGTGCCGAACGTCATGCCCGTGCCGGAGAAGCCCGTGGCCACGTAGACGTGGCGGCTGCCCACGTTGCGGCCGATATAGGGCAGGCCGTCCGCGGGCTCGATGACCTGACCGGACCAGCGGTGGGTGATGCGCCTCACCGGGAAGCGGTCTCGCGTGTACGCCTGCAGCGCGGCGAAGCGCGCTTCGGTGTCCTCCTCGCTGCCGACCTTGTGGTCCTCGCCGCCCACGATGACGTAGGGCACCCCGTCCACCTGCTGCGTGCGGATGTAGTGATACGGGTCGCGGCTGTCGAAGTACTGGCCCGGCTCCAGCGGCCCGTCCAGCGGGGCCGCCACCGCGTAGGTGCGGTACGGATAGAGCTTGGTGTGCATGGCCACGCGGTTGAGCGGCGTGGTGGTGGCCTCCACCACCGCCTGCGCCGTCACCGTGCCGCGCTCCGTGACGACGCGGCAGGGCGCGCCGTCGTGGATGTCCACGACCTTGGTGTTCTCGAAGAGGTGGCAGCCGTCGCCGGGGATGCGGTCCGCGAGCGCGAGCAGGTATTCGCGCGGGTGGAACAGGGCCTGGTCCTCCACGCGCAGCGCGCCCTTCACCGGGAAGGGCAGCGGCACCTCCCGGGTGAAGGTGGCCAGGAGCCCCACCTGCTTCGCCACCGCGACCTCATGCAACAGGTCGCGCAGCTCGCGCTCGTTCTCCGCGTAGCGGAAGGCCGGCGCCCGGGTGAAGCCGCAGTCGATGCCGAGCGTCTCCACCAGGGACGCAATCTGTTCAATGGCGGCCCTGCTGGAGGACGCGGCCAGGTGCGCGCCCTTCTCACCAAAGTGCTTCGCGAGCGTGGTGTACGGCGTGTCCAGCAGCTCCGTGAGGTGCGCGGTGGTCTGCCCCGTCTGTCCGGAGAGGATGCGGTGCATCTCCAGCACCGCCACCTTCTTGCCGGCGCGCTTCAACAACCAGGCGGTCGTCAGGCCCGCGACGCCTCCGCCGATGATGGCCACGTCCACTTCCAGGTCGCCCGCCAGGGGGGGGAAGTCTCGGGGACGCGTCGTCACCGTCCAGAGGGATTTGTGCTGGCGCTCTTCGTTCATGGAAGAAGGCTAGGAATCCGCTCCCCAGGGCATAAGCCACGCCTGCCGAGCCCCGCCCGGCCGGCTGCCCAGCGCGGGGTGTATGCGACCCAACAGAGCTTCCCCCCGGGTGTTGGTCAATCAGGGGCCGGGCGCGGACGAGGCTGGGGTGCGCGGACGCCTCCGCGTTAAAACGGCCCCTGGACCCGAAGGTCCGCGCCGGGCGGACCCAAGGAGCATGCGTCGAATGCCCGTGGAACGCGTGTCGGGTGGGACCAGTCTCGTGGACGTGCTGGACCGCCTGCTGGACAGGGGGCTGCGCTTCGACACGCAGGCCCTGGAGGCCCTGTGTCGCACCGCGTCCCGGGACGGGGAGGCGCGCATCGTGGTGGCATTTTCGGAGGTCCGCACCGCAGACTCGCTGGAGCGCGGTCGTTCCCCGCGTCCCCCTTTGCCCGGAGCGTAAGGTCGTGGTGTCCCCTGCCCCGCTGCCCCCCGCCGAAGTCGATTCCGGGGCGCGCCTCGTGCTCGCCGAGCACCTGCTCGCCTGCGAGTCCGCCGTCGCCAGCGCGCGAGCGGTCGTGGAGTGGCTCGCGCGCAGGCATGGTGCGCCGGCCGCCTGTGTCGGTCCCGCGGAGGGCGCGAGCGCGTCCACGTGCCTGGCCAGCGAAGGGCTGACGGGCGCGCAGCAGGCCGCGCTGGCCCGGGCGTGGGATGCGCACGGCTCACCGCTCGCCGCCTCCCGCACCCGGCCCGGGGCACGGTGGCTGGCGGCGGACGCGGTGGAGGGCGCGGCGATGCCGGGTGGGTTCCTGGCGGTGCCGCTGGGCCGCTCCGGAGCCTCCGCGGCCGCGCTGCTGGTGGTGGGGCTGCCCGGCCCGGCCGTGCCGGAGGACGTAGCATGGGTGGCGGCGTGCGCGGGGCCGCTCCTGGCCCGGCAGCTGGCCGGGGACGCTCGGGCGCCGCGGCGTCCGGAGCCGGACCGGCTGCTCCGCCGGGTCATCAACGCGGTGTCGGATCCGGTGCTGCTCACGGACACGGAGGGCACGCTGCTCTTCGCCAACGCGCGCGCGGAGGCGCTGCTGGTGGCGGGCCCGGACTCGAGCCCTGGCCGCACGCGCGCGGTGGAGCTCAACCAGCGCCTGTTCCGGGAGACGCTCACGCAGGGCGGCACCTCGGTGCACCGGCGCGAGGTGCCGCTGGTGGATCCGCTGGAGGGCATGGACCTGCTCTTCGAGCTCATCACCACGCCGGTGCTGGCGCCGGACGGGCCATCCGTGGTGGTGAGCGTGCTGCGCAACCTCACGGACCTGGGCCGCGCCACGCAGGCCCTGGGCGAGAGCTACCGGCAGCTGCGCGCCACGGAGCGCGAGGCCCGGAGCGAGCGCCACCGCCTGGACCGGGTGCTGGACTCGGTGGCGGACCCCATCATCCTGACCGACCCCACGGGCGGAATGGTGATGATGAACGACCCGGCCGAGCGGCTCTTCGCATGGCCCCATGAAGAGGGCCCGGCGAGCGAGGGCCCCGCGGGCGAGGCCATGCTGCGCCGGGTGCGCTCCAACGACGCCCTCTTCGCGTCCTTCCTGGCGAACCTGCTGGGGCCGGAGAACGCGGGCGTGTCGCGCTGGAAGAGCCAGCTGACCCTGGACGACCCGGCCACCGGCGCGCCCGTGCCCATGGAGGCCATGGCCAACAAGGTGCAGGGCGACGGGGGCGAGCTGACGGGCATCGTCACCGTCTTCCACGACCGCACGGAGGTGCTGGAGCGGGCGCGGCTGCTGGAGCGCGTGAAGGAGGTCTCCAGCGAGCTGGAGGCGCGCGTGCAGTCCGCCACCGCGGAGCTGGCGGAGCAGAACGAGAAGCTGCGCCGGCAGGCCATCCAGCTGGAGCAGGCGAGCGCGGCCAAGTCGCAGTTCCTGGCCAACATGTCCCACGAGTTCCGCACGCCGCTCAACGCCATCCTCGGCTACACGAACATGCTCCTGCAGGGCGTGTCCGGGGAGATGACGCCGCCGCAGCGCAGGAACCTCACGCGCATCGACTCCAACGGGCGGCACCTGTTGGAGGTCATCAACGAGATCCTGGACATCACCCGCATCGAGGCGGGGCGGATGCCGCTGCACCTGTCGGACTTCGGGATTCCGGAGCTGTTGCAGGAGGTGATGGCGGAGATGGACCCCATCATCGCACGCAGCAAGCTGTCGGTGGACACGCGCCTGGATGAGGGGCTGCCAGGGGTGTGGAGCGACCGACAGAAGGTGAAGCAGATCGTCCTCAACCTGTTGTCCAACGCGCTGAAGTTCACGCACGAAGGCGGCGTGCAGGTGATGGCGGAGTATCAGAACGCCACCGGCACCGTGGCCATCTCGGTGAAGGACACCGGCATCGGAATCGACGTGTCGAACCAGGAGAAGATCTTCGAGGACTTCCAGCAGGTGGACAGCTCGCCCACGCGGGCCTATGGGGGGACAGGCCTGGGTCTGTCCATCTGCCGCCGACTGGCCGAGATGATAGGGGGACGCGTCTCCCTCCAGAGCGCTCCGGGCCAGGGTTCGACCTTCACCCTGCACTTTCCAAGACGTGCGAGACGGACATGACGAACACCCCGGAAAAACAAAAGCCGCTCGTGCTGGTGGTGGACGACTACCAGGATGCCCGGGAGATGTACGCGGAGTACCTGGAGTTCTCCGGTTTCCGCGTGGCGGAGGCGAAGAACGGCCAGGAGGCCTTGGACAAGGCGTTCGAGCTGACGCCGGACGTCATCCTGATGGACCTGTCCCTGCCGGTGATGGACGGCTGGGAGGCGACGCGCCGGCTCAAGGGCGATGAGCGCACCAAGGGCATCCCGGTGGTGGCGCTGACGGGCCATGCCCTGAAGGGCCACTCGGAGGACGCGAACGAGGCCGGGTGTGACGCGTACGTCACGAAGCCGTGCCTGCCGGACGCGCTGGTGGACCAGGTGAAGAAGATGATTGCCCGGCGCGAGGCGGCATCCAGGCGCTGAAAGAAGATGTCACTGCAGGGAGGTGGGCACGTCATGACGACGAAGACCCAGGCGGAGTCCCCACGCGAGGGACGGGCGCACTACCTCTACGGCATCATCCGTGAGGACACCGGCTGGGAGCCGGACGTCGCGGGGCTGGGTGAAGCCCCGGTGCGCACGGTGCGCGAGGGAGGCCTCGCGGCGCTGGTGTCCGATGTCGCGAGCCTGAGGGTGGTGCCCACGCGGGCGCACCTGCTGATGCACCAGCGCGTGACGGAGGCCCTGGTGCAGCGGCACACGCTGGTGCCGGTGGCCTTCGGGACGGTGCTGCCGTCGGAGGAGCGCGTGCGGGAACTCTTGCGCGTGGCGCGCGCGCCGCTGAGCCGGGCGCTCTCCGAGCTGGAGGGCCGGGTGGAGCTGGGGCTGAAGGTGTACTGCCATGGGGATGCGCTGACGCGCAGCCTGCAGAAGGCGAACCCGGAGCTGGCGCGCGGCCCGTCCGAGCTCGAGGAGGACCACGAGGCGCGGCTGGAGGCGGCGCTGCGCGAATGCACGACGAAGGACCTGGAGGGGTTGAAGGCCGGCCTGCGGACGCTGTCGGAGGCCGTGCACGAAGCGGCGCCGCTGGGGGAGCGGATGCTGCTCAACGCGGCCTTCCTGGTGGACCGCACGCGGGTGGCCGCGTTCGAGGCGCGGGTGCAGTCACTGGTGGCGCGGCTGGACGCGTACACGTTCCGCTTCACGGGGCCGTGGCCGGCCTACAGCTTCGTGGACGTGCGGCTGGACGTGGAGCCCGCGGACTCCGCCGCGCCGTGAGCGTCAGCGCGGCGTGGTGAGCTTCGCGGCGTCCTCGGCCAGCAGCTCCAGGCCGCCGCCCATGCGGACCCACCCCGGAGCGAGCTCCGTGCGCGCGTACCACGAGCCATCCGGCGTCTTCGCCATGGAGAGCTCGCCCACGGCCTTGCCGCCGCGCTGGTACTCCACGCGGAAGGCGGGCGTCGGGGCCGGGCCTGGAGGGGCTTCGCCGCGGCCCAGGAGCTCCACGGGGGTGAGGCGCCACAGGCGGTCGTGCCAGTTGCGGGCGAAGTCGTCCGGGGTGCCGGGGGCGTCCGCGGGCGAGAGCTGCACGGCGCCCGGGGGCTTGCCGTTGGCGGCGAAGGCACGGGACGTGGTGCCGGTGGAGATGACGACGCGGTCGAAGCCGTCCACGTCGAACGCGTGCAGGCGCCGGTCCACGAGCCGGCTGGCCGCGGCCTCCAGGTCCGGCAGCAGCCCGGGCCCGAGGAGGAAGACGTGCCCGTCGGACGTGCGCTGAAGATAGGGCGAGCCCCAGCCCGACGCGGGCGTGGCGAGGCGGAACAGCCGGGGCGTCCCATCAAACGTCAGCGTCAGGCCTCGCTGCGTCTTCGCGAGGCCGATCTCGTCCAGCTTCGTGTCGTCCAGGACGCCCAGGTCCCGCTGCGCGCGCAGCGGAGCGAAGTGGGAGAACAGCTTCAGCGCCACGTCGTTGCCGCGCAGCTCGCGGGGTGGAGGCACGGGAGCGGGAGTCCCCGCGTCCGTGGAAGCACTCGCGAGCGCGCCCGTGTTGGCGGCAGTCGCGGGCGAGCCCGCGTCGGACGTCGAGTGAGCCAGCGCACCCGCATCGAGCAGGGTGATGCCCGCGTCACCGGATGCATGGGCAACGACGCCCGCATCCATCGCGGCCTCAGCGCCCGGCTTCACGGGCTTGGTGCCCAAACGGACCCAGACGGTGTCACGGTCCTGGGGGTCGCGGAACAGCTCCACGAAGCGCGCCTCTTCGTCGTACCGGATGCGGTCGAGCGCGCTCGCGGGCGCGTCCTCCACCGTCACCTCGCCCGCCACCCGCGAGGGCTCGCGCTGCCACACGAAGAACGCGGCCACCAGGGCCACGCACGCCATTCCCCCCTGCACCGCCACGTCGCGCGCCTTCATCGCGCACCTCCCGCCACCGCGACGCCCCGGGGCGCGCGCCGCCCGCGCCGCCGCGTCACGAAGAAGCCCACCGCCAGCACCGCCACCGGAACCCCGAAGACCGTCGCGTAGAACCACGCGACGTCCTGCGAGCGCGTGTGCTGCAACGGCACGTCCTCCTCACTGTTCGTCACGCCGGAGAGCGACTCCTCGCCGGACAGCCAGCGCAGCGTGTCCACCGCGAGATACGCATTGCCCAGGTTGCCCAGGATGCCGTCCCCCAGCGCGTCCGCGTCCGCCATCACCACCGCGCGAGGTGCGGGCTTCCCCTCCCCCGCCGGCCGCTCCACCGCCACCACCAGCGGCCACGCCTTCGCGACCTCGCCGGGCTCCGGTTCGAAGTCGCCGTTGCGGTCCGCGAACGTCGCCGCGTGCGCTCGCACGCTCGTGTCCAACAGCACGCCGGGCACTGGCGGCGTCACCGTCTCCATCGCCGTCGCGCCCGGAAACGCCACCGCGCCCTGCGAGCCCAGCGCGGACAGCGACGTCACCGACGGGTGCGAGGAGAAGCTCGCCGTGCCCAGGTTGCCCCGGTCGCTCTGCTGACGCGTGGTGCGGAAGAACACCCGGTCGTTCGCCAGCGGCACGCGCAGCGACTTGAGCCCCATGGGTTGCAGCAACGGCTCCAGCGCCGCGCCATCCGGCTCAAGCGCGATCCACAGCCGCCCGCCGCGCTCCCAGTACTCGCGCAGCGCGGTGGCTTCCTCCGGAAGCAGCTCCCGCGTGGGCCCCAGCACCGCCACCATCGCCGCGTCGCCCGGCACCGCCGAGCCCAGCCCCTCCGCCACCGTGAGCGTGCGAACGTCCACGTTCTGCGCGCGCAGCAACTCCTTCAACTGCGCCACCGAGGGCCGGGCCTCTTCCCCCGGAACGGGCCGCGTGTCCGCGCGCTCCCCATGGCCCCCGGTGAGGTAGACGATGCGACGGGGCTTCGCCACCGCCAGCATCCGCCGCTGCACCTCCGCGTCCAGCCGCTGGAGCTGTCCGCGCGCCCGCTCCGGATCCAGGCCCAGCGTGAGGCTCTCCTTGCGGTCGCCCCGCGCCAGCACCACGGAGCCGTTGTTGCTGACGCCCAGGGTCTTGCCCCGAGCGGGCTCCACCGCCTGATCCAGCGACTCCACGCCCAGCTGCGGACTCTCTGGCTCCAGGTCGCGGAAGTACTGCCGCACCGCCTCGCCCACTTCGTTGGCGGGCGGGAAGAAGAGCGTCACCTGGAGGGGCTCGTTGAGGCCGCGCACCAGCTTGCGCGTGGCATCGCCCGGCTTCGCGGTCCGGAAGTACGACAGGTCCCAGGTCGCGTCCGCCTGCGTGGCCACGTACGTCGCCGCGAACGCGAACACGACGACGAACGCCACGCCCAGGCCGGAGAACAGCGCGCTCTTCACGCGGCCCGTCTCCGGCACCGGCGCGCGCGCCATCGCCACCAGCGCGGCCTCCACCATCGCCAGCGGCACGAGCGCGCACAGCAGCAGCGCCGGGAACAGCACCGCCAGCACCACCGACAGCCGGGGCGCCGAACGCGACAGCGGCGCACCGAGGAGCGCCGTCCCCACGTCCCCCTTCACGAAGTAGAGCGCCAGCGCGGCCAGCCCCACGACGTACAGCGTGAGCACCCAGCGCTCCAGCGCGCGCCGCTCAGCGGGCGCGGAGATCATCCGCACCGCGCGCCATGCCGTTGCAGCTACGGCCACTGCGGTGCCCAATGCCGCCAACGCCACGCGGCCGGAGCCCGCTCCCAGCACCCGCTCCGCGACGAATACGGCGATGAGCCCCGCGACGAACGCCCCCGTCGCGGCGAGCCCCGTCCCGAAAGAGGCCGGCGTGCTCATCGCCACCTCCGCGCTTCCAGCACCCGCGTGGCCGCGAACAGCGCCACGTAGGTGACCACCAGGTAGTAGACGACGTCGCGCACGTGGATGAGCCCGGTCTGGAACGGGGGGAAGTGCTGGTTCCACAGCGACATCGCGCTGAAGACGTCCGCCAGCGGCTGCTCGGTGATGCGCGCCAGCAGCCAGCACAGGATGAGCGCCACCAGCATCACCGCGGAGAAGATGGCCGCGAGCAGCTGGTTCTTCGCCAGCGACGACCCGAACGTCCCCACCGCCAGCGACGCGCTGCCCAGCAGCAGCAACCCCAGGTAGCCCGCCGCCACGTGCCCGAAGGACACCTTGCCGTTCACCAGCACCAGGAGCGGCATGTAGAGCGTGAGCAGCAGGTACAGCGCCAGGAACGCGAGCCCCGCCAGGAACTTGCCCAGCACGATATCCCGGTCCCGCACCGGCGAGGCGTAGAGCAGCGGCAGCGTGCCCGTCTGGCGCTCCTCCGCGAGCAGCCGCATGGACACGAGGATGGCGGCCACGATGGTGAAGCCGCTGGAGTAATAGAAGAACCCGGACAGCACCTCCGCCGAGCGCTTGCTCGCGCCGCCCAGGGCGTACGCGTTGAAGAACAGCCCGTTCACCGCGAGGATGATGGCCAGGATGACGTAGCCGCTGAGCGTGCGCAGGTAGCCGGCCAGCTCGCGGCGCGCAATCAGGAGCGCCTTCACGCCTTCACCTCCTGCCCGTGCGTCAGGCGCAGGAACAGCGCCTCCAGCTGCCCCTCGTTCGCGTCCAATCGCAGCAACTCCAGGCCCGCGCCCACCACCGCCCGAGCCACCTGGGGCCGCAGCTCCGGCGCCGCCGCGACCTTCATCGCCAGCACGCCCCGCTCCCCTTCCCGCGCCTCCACCGAGCCGAAACCCTGCAAGGCCTCCATGGCCCGCGCGCGGTCGCCCCGTACCTCCAGCACGATGGACGGACCGCCCAGGCTTCGCGACAGCTCCTCCTCACTGCCCTGCGCCAGCAGCGTGCCCTTGTGGATGATCAGCAGCCGGTCACATGTCTGCGAAATCTCCGGGAGGATGTGGCTGGACACGAGCACCGTGTGCGCGCCCTTGAGGCCGCGGATGACGTCGCGCATCTCGACGATCTGGAGCGGATCCAGGCCGCTGGTCGGCTCATCGAGGATGAGCAGCGCGGGCTTGTGCACCAGCGCCTGCGCCAGGCCCACGCGCTGACGGTAGCCGTGGCTCAGCGTGGAGATGACGTCGCCGTGCACGTCGCGCAGGCCGGTCTTCTCCTCGGCCTCGCCGACGTGGGACGCGGTGGCCTTCGCGGGCACGTCTCGCAGCCGGGCGACGTAGGCGAGGTACTCGCCCACGGTCATCTCCTCGTAGACGGGGGGCACGTCCGGCAGGTAGCCGATGCGCTGGCGCACTTCATGGGACTGGTTCACCACGTCGTGCCCGTCAATGACGACGCGCCCTGACGTGGGCAGCAACACGCAGCCGAGAATCTTGAGCGTCGTCGACTTGCCGGCGCCATTGAGGCCCAGGAAGCCGATGACCTCGCCCTGGCCGATGGTGAAGGCCAGGTCCCGGATGGCCGCGTGCTCGCCGTAGAACTTCGTCAGCCCTTCGACCTGGATCAATCAGGACTCCTCGAAGCGAGGGGGGAAGCGGCGCACTTCTGTCGCCCCTCCCGAGGAGTGTCAAGCATGGGGCGACTTGCGCCGCCCCCAACGGCTCACCCGTGGCGGTATTCCGCGCCGTCGGTGGTGCGGCCCAGCGTGAAGCGCAGCGCGCCCTCCAGGTCGGGCAGGAGGAAGGGGAAGCCATGCGCCTGCGCCACGGTGGGCAGCGCATGGGTGCTCGACAGGAGGGTCTCCTCGCCCATCTGACCGAAGACGGCCTTCACCACGGCGGCGGGCAGCAGGAACATGGCGGGGCGGTGGAGCACCTTGCCCAGCACCTTCGCCAGCTCGCCCTGTCGCACCGCGTTCGGGGACACGGCGTTGACGGGCCCCTGGATGGACGGCGTGAACATGGCGAACTGGATGAGGCCCATCACGTCCTCCAGGGACACCCAGCTCATCCACTGGCGTCCGGACGCCACGGGCCCACCGCCGCCCGCCTGGGTCGCGAGCGCCAGCTTCGCGAGCGCCCCACCCCGCGCGTCCAGCACCACGCCGATGCGCATGCGCACCACGCGGATGCCCGCGGCCTCGGCGGGGGCGGTGGAGGCTTCCCACTGACGCGTGACGTCCGCGAGGAAGCCGTCGCCAGAGGAGGAGGCTTCGGTGAGCTCCTCCTCGCCCCGGTTGCCGTAGTAGCCGACGGCGGAGGCGCTGATGAGCACGCGCGGCTTGCGGGTGGCTCGGGCCAGGGTCTCCGACAGCAGGCGGGTGGTCTCCGTGCGGCTCTTGAGGATCTCCGCCTTGCGCGCGTCGGTCCACCGGCCCTCGCCCACGTTGGAGCCGGACAGGTGCACCACGGCGTCCACGTCCTCCAGGCCTGCGGCGTCGATGGTGCCCTTGTCGGGGGCCCAGGCGATGTCCCCGCGAGCCGGGTTCGCGCGGCCGCGCACCAGCCGCTTCACGCGATGGCCGCCCGTGGAGAGGAACGCCGCCAGTGACGAGCCCAGCATGCCGGATGCACCGGCGATGGCCACGGTGAGCGGGCCCTGGGATGCGAAGGCGGCATGGCGGCGCAGGTCCGCGCGGGTGAGCGAGTGACGGTACGCGAACATGCGCTCCAGGCGCTTGCGCGCATAGCCGCCGCCGAAGGTGTCCCCGAGCGCCCCCACGGGCAGCTCGTACTGGATGGAGTCCTCCAGGATGGAGGTCCCGGGGCCCGCGGGGAGCATGCGGTGGTCATGGATCCACCTGGTGAAGGGGCCTTCGCGCTGGGTGTCCTGGAAGGAGGAGCCCTCCACGTAGGCGGTGTGCTCGGCGACCATGCGCTGGGGGATGGGGCCCAGGTGGAGCTTGACGGTGACGCGGGCGCCGGGGTGGATGCCGTCGCCGGAGCGGTCCACGACCTCCGCGGTCTCCCAGGGGGGCGCCAGACGTTCGAAGGCTCCCTCGCGGGCGTGCCAGGAGAAGAGGTCGGCGGCGGGGACTGGCATCTGGCTGCGCGCATCGAAAACGTGCGACTTGCCCATGGTTTCTCCTGGGGAGACAGTGCGGCCCGAGCATGCTTACTCCCGACCTCCTCGACCGTGCAGTCGAATTGCTGCGCCGCGGCGGCGTCATCGCCCTGCCAACAGAGACTGTCTACGGCCTCGCGGCCAACGCCGAGGACGAGCTGGCCGTCCGTCGCATCTTCGCCATCAAGGGCCGACCGGCGACCCATCCCCTCATCGTCCACATCCCGGATGCGGAGCACCTGCCTGAATGGGCACGCGTGGTGCCGGACGAAGCGAAGGCGCTGGCGAAGGCCTTCTGGCCGGGGCCGCTGACGCTGGTGCTGCCGCGCACGTCGAGGGCCACGGACGCAGTGACGGGAGGCCAGGACACGGTGGCGCTGCGGGTGCCCGGCCACTCCGTGGCGATGGAGGTGCTGGAGCGGCTGGGAGGAGGCGTGGCGGCGCCCAGCGCCAACCGCTTCGGCCGGGTGAGCCCGACGACCGCGGAGCACGTGCGGCGAGACCTGGGCGACGACGTGGACCTGGTGCTGGACGGAGGTCCGTCCACGGTGGGCGTGGAGTCGACCATCGTGGATCTGTCTTCAGGAGCGCCCGCGATTCTCAGGCCCGGAGGTCTGGCGACAGAAGACATCGAGCGCGTGCTGGGGCGCGAGGTGCCGGTGCGGACGTCGTCCACGGTGCGAGTGTCCGGGTCGCTGGAGTCGCACTACGCACCGCGAGCCGGCGTGGTGCTCGCGGAGCCGCACGAAGCGGTGCAGCGGGTGGAAGCCCTGCGTGCACAGGGATTGCGAGTCGGAGTGCTGGGCCCCGCGTCGCTGTCACTGCCCACGGACGTGCATCGCTTCGACGTGCCGGGCGAACCCGCGCAGGCCGCGCGAGTCCTCTACGCACGGCTCCGGGAAGCCGACGAACAGGGCCACGACGTGCTCGTGGCCTGTCTGCCCGCTGCGAGCGGCCTGGGCATCGCCGTGCGAGACCGGCTGTCCCGCGCGGCGGCGCCCCGCAGAGGCTAACCAGCCCTCAAAGCTCCTTGGCCATGCGCTGAAGCTCAAGTTCCCTTGCGCGTTGCCGGGCCGCTGCGAGTTCCGCTGCATACCTCGCACTCTCATACTCGATAACCACAGCCTCGACGCCTGGCGTCTTCACGCTCCTGAGCTTGACGTCACTTTCGACCGTCGCCCACCGGCTCAACAGCAAGAATCGCTTCTCGGCAGCGTGCGCCTGTCTCCGGGCTTCAGCCTCATCGTTTTCCGCACGGACATCGATGCGCTGCTGCGCGTACTGATCCTGGTGAACTCCGGTGAGTGATTCCGTGAGTCTCCCCAGCACGAACACGGTATCCGCGGCAGAGCGATAGCTGCCAACCCGCCGCTGGGCTTCATCGGCTGTATCCCGATCACGTACCGGGGTTCCGAACTTCCGATTGAGCAGCCGCCGGATCAGCAGGTGTGAGTTCCGAACGTTACCTGCGTCCGGAAAGAAGACGTCGACCGCGACGAATCGCCCCTTCAGAAAGCCAAACTTCACGACTGCTGGAAGGTCCGCGATGGTGCCTTTCCAGCGCATCGCATTCTCATTGAGCATTTTTCCATCCGGGAAGAGCTCACGGACTTCTTCGACGCTCATGCCCCAACGGGCATCTTGAAAGCCCTCGGAGCTCCGATAGGCAGCCCCCTGACGCCTCCAGTCCTGCATGGCCCCATGACGCTTCTTCTCGATCAGATCTTCGCGAGTGGTCACGCAGGCAGCGGAGAGGCACGCCGCGAAGATGCAGCCAAGCACGCCTAGTCTCATGGGACCTCCAATCTCTATGACGGCCCCTCTTACGCCACCCCGCCAGGATGGCCTCTCGGGCAAAAGCGATCATAAAACATGAAGGGAGCCAGGCCCGGACGCCCCAGGGGGACTTGCGGCGGAGGCCCCGGGTCGCTCAGGCTTGCTCCCCGCAGAGGGGAACCGGACATCCGCCAGCTTGAAAGCGTCACCCCCGGCGGGCCGCGTCATGGGCCGTTCTCCCTTTTACAACCGCCGTCCGCTCCGCTATCCCGCGACGGTCACCAGGAGTGTCCCCGTGAAGCGAAGTCTGTCCGGTCTGCTCGTCGCCCTCGCGTTCACCGCCTGCAAGCAGGAAGCGCCGGGCAAGATGGAGCCCATCCCGCGCCCGCCGGGTGCCATCGAGCCCGCACCCGCGGAAGAAGCCCCGCCCGCTCGCGCCGAGCCCGCCATTCCCAAGGACGCCGTCGTCCTGCGCTGGAAGCTCGCCGAGGGCGCCCCCATCTCCTTCCGCCTGGACCTCGCGCTGGACCGCAACGCGGCCGTCCCCGAGTCCGCCCCCGCGCCCAAGGCCGCCAAGAAGAAGGGCGCCAAGGCCGCTCCCGCTGAAACAGCCCCCCAGGCCGCCCCCAGCGCCCCCTTCCCCACCGCGTTCACCTACGCGCTCCAACTGGACAAGACCGGTGAGCGCCAGCTGCACGTGACGCCCAACGGCGGCGCGCCGGAGGACGCTTCCTTCAGCGACCGCGGCTTCATCATCGACGGGCTCCAGGGGCCCGCGCGCAACCTGGCCACGCTGGTGATGGAGCTGCCGCGCGACCCCGTGCGCCCCGGCGATACGTGGTCCCTGGGCACCGAGCTCACCACCCCGGACGCCCTGGGCACCCTCTTCCGCCGCGCGGGCGGCGGCGAGCGCCACAACCGCGTGAAGCTCGTCTCCATCACCCCGGGCGACAACGGCGAGCAGGTGGCCACGCTCGAGTACGACCTCCAGGAGCAGTTCGGCGGCACCCTCAGCCCCCCGCGCCCCACCCTGAAGAACCTGCCCAAGGAGAGCGAGGCCGCCGAAGCCCCCGACGCGCCGCCCCCGCCGTCCACCTCCCAGCCGGAAGGCACCGAGCTGGGCGCCACCGTGAAGGTCACCGGCAAGGGCGAGTTCCTGGTGAAGGCCGGCCAGTGGCGCTCCTGGCAGGGCACCCTGTCCACCACCCTCAACGGCCCCGCCCGGCCCGCCGTGAACCTGCCCGTGGGCACCTACCAGGCCCACATCACGCCCGTCAGCGCGCCCCAGCAGGCGCCCACGCCTACCGCGACGCCCGCGCCTTGACCGGCGGGCCGTCCGAAGCGCGCACCATCCCCACCACGGCGTCCACCCACGCCGGGTGGGCGTTGAGGGACGGCACCAGCGTCAGCGACTCGCCGCCCGCCTCCACGAACTGCTCCTTCGCGCGCAGGCCAATCTCCTCCAGCGTCTCCAGGCAGTCCGCCACGAAGGCCGGGCACATCACCGCCAGCCGCTTCACGCCCTTCGCCGCCAGCTCCGGCAGCACCAGGTCCGTGTAGGGCTTCACCCACGGCGTGCGCCCCAGCCGCGACTGGAACGACACCGTGGAGCCGCCCGCCGGCAGCGAAAGGCGCTGCGCCAGCATCCGCGCCGTCGCGAAGCACTGCGCCCGGTAGCAGTGCCGGTTCGCGTCCGTGATGGCGTCGCAGCAGCCCGCGGAGGCCAGGCAGTGCTGCCCCGTCGGGTCGCTCTTGCGCATGTGGCGCTCCGGCAGCCCGTGGAAGCTGAACAGCACGTGGTCCGCGCGCATGTCCGCAATCACCGGCCGGGCCACCGCCGCGAACGCGTCCAGGAAGCCCGCGTCGTCCCAGAAGGCCGGCACCGCGCGCACGTTGGGGACGTCCCAGCCCTCCGCCAGCACCTCATAGGTGCGCGCCAGCGATGACGCGGTGGAGGACGCCGCCTCGTGCGGGTACAGCGGCAACACCGTGAACTCCGACACGCCCTTCGCCTTGAGCCGCGCGATGGCGTCCGGCAGCGACGGGTTGCCGTAGCGCATGGCCAGCTCCACCTCGTAGTCGTCCTTCAGCCGCTCCGCGACCTCCGCCTCCAGCGCGCGGCTGTACACGAGCAGCGGCGAGCCCTCCTTCATCCACACCTTGCGGTACGCCTCCGCGCTCTTCGCGGGGCGCACGGGGAGGATGAAGAGGTTCAGGAGGAACCAGCGCGCCACCGGGTGGATGTCGATGACGCGCGGGTCATTGAGGAACTCGCGCAGGTAGCGGCGCACCGGGCCGGACTCGGGGGCGTCCGGCGTCCCCAGGTTGACGAGCAGCAGCCCCCGCTTCGTGGTCGGCACAGGCATGCGAGCTGTCCCCGTGCTCAGTGCAGCGCGTGCGGGAGCGTGAGCGCGAACTCGGCGATGCGCGCCTCGAAGCGCGTGCCGTCCGGGCGCTCCATCTCATACGCGCCGCGCATGGTGCCGAAGGGCGTCTTGAGCATCGCCCAGCTCGTGTACTCGAACCGCTCGCCCGGCTTGAGGTGCGGCTGACGGCCGACCACGCCCTCGCCCTTCACCTCGTCCACGTGCCCCTGCGCGTCGGTGATGATCCAATGCCGCGACCGCAGCTGCGCCGGCACGGTGCCCTCGTTGAGGAGCACCACCTTGTACATGAAGGCGTACTGCCCGGACTCGGGGGTGCTGCGCTCCGGCCAGAAGGCCGGCTCCACGGTGACGCGGATGCCGTCGGTGGTGGCGGTGGACATGGCGGGAGACTTGGCAGTGACTCCCGCCCGATGCAAGCGAAACGCAGGGCCCCGGGGCCTGACGTCAGCGGTGCTCCTGCTTCCGGGCCGGCGCGTCCGGAGCCTTGTCCGCGTCCGCCACCGGCGGGGCGCCTTCCGCCTCCGGGGGCTTGGGGAACACCAGCGACGCCAGGATGGCCACCAGCAGGCACCCGCCAATCACCGCCAGCGAGACGCCGATGGGGATCTTGTACCAGTGCTCGATGAGCATCTTCACGCCCACGAAGGCCAGGATGACGCCCAGCGAGGCCTTCAGCAGGTGGAACTTCTCCATCAGGCTGGAGACCACGAAGAACAACGAGCGCAGCCCCAGGATGGCGCAGACGTTGGACGTGTAGCTGATGAAGGGGTCCTTGCTGATGCCCAGCACCGCCGGGATGGAGTCCATGGCGAAGAGCAGGTCCGTGGCCTCCACCACCAGCAGCACGATGAACAGCGGCGTCACCTTGCGCCGGCCGTCCTCGGTGAGGAAGAAGCGGCTGCCCTCGCCCTGGCGCGACACCGGCAACAGGCGCCGGGCCATCTTCACGATGAAGCCCGTCTCCGGGTCCACGTCATCGTCGTCCTTGGCCCACAGCATCTTGGAGGCCGTGTAGACGAGGAACGCGCCGAACAGGAAGATGAGCCACTCGAAGCGGGCCACCAGCGCCGTGCCCGCGACGATGAGCCCCGCGCGCATCACGAACGCGCCCAGGATGCCCCAGAAGAGCACCCGGTGCTGGTGCTGCGGCGGCACCCGGAAGTAGCCGAACACCATCAGGAAGACGAAGAGGTTGTCGACGGAGAGCGCGTACTCCACCACGTACGCCGTCAGCCACTCCAGCGCCGGCGCTTCGCCGCCGTAGCGCCAGATGCCCCCGCAGAACGCGAGGCTGATGCTCACCCACACGAGCGTCCACAGCGTCGCCTCCTTCGGCGACACCGCGTGCTCCTTGCGGTGGAACAGCCCCAGGTCCAGGGCGAGCATCGCCAGGACGAAGACGTTGAAGCCCACCCAGGGCCAGAGTGAATGAATCATCGGGTCCGCTGCCTACCCCGGGACGGGCCCGGCGGCTACTCCCATTCCGTCGCCGGGCGCCGGAGGACCACCAGGGAACGCCCCACCGCCTGCACCTTGCCGCCCGCCGGGGTGTGCGTGCGCTGGGATTCCCCGGTGGCCGCCGTGTCCACCACCAGCTCCCAGTCCGCGCCCCACTCCAGCGCGGGCAGCATGAAGGTGATGGGCTCGTGGTGCGCGTTGAGCAGCACCAGCAACGTGTCCCCCACGATGCGGTGGCCCTCGTCGTCCGGCGTGGCGATGGCGTCACCGCCCAGCAGGAAGGCCAGGGAGCGCACGTAGGGCTTCTCCCAGTCCTCCTTGCGCATCTCCTTGCCGTCCGGCCGGAACCACGCCAGGTCCTTCAGCTCGCTGTCCCAGATGTGGGCCCCGCGGAAGAAGCGCCGCTTGGAGAGCACCGGCTGCTCGCGCCGCAGCTTCGCGATGCGGACGGTGAAGTCCAACAGCTGGCGTTGGGACTCGTTGAGCTCCCAGTTCACCCACGACAGCTCGTTGTCCTGGCAGTAGGCGTTGTTGTTGCCCTTCTGCGTGCGGCCCATCTCGTCGCCCGCCACCAGCATGGGCACGCCCTGCGACAGGAAGAGGGACGCCAGGAAGTTGCGCTTCTGCTGCTCGCGCAGCGCGTTCACCTTGGGGTCGTTCGTCTCCCCCTCCACGCCGCAGTTCCAGGCGTGGTTGTCATTGGCGCCGTCGCGGTTGTCCTCGCCGTTGGCCTCGTTGTGCTTCTGGCTGTACGTCACCAGGTCGTGCAGCGTGAAGCCGTCGTGCGCGGTGACGAAGTTCACGCTCGCCGTGGGCTTGCGGCCGGACAGCGCATACAGGTCCGAGCTGCCGGTGAGCCGTGACCCGATCTCCGCCGCCTGCCGGTCATCGCCCTTCCAGTAGCGGCGCATGGTGTCGCGGTACTTGCCGTTCCACTCGCTCCACAGCACCGGGAAGTTGCCCACCTGGTAGCCGTAGTCCCCCACGTCCCACGGCTCCGCGATGAGCTTCACGCGGCTCAAGACGGGGTCCTGGTGGAGGATCTGGAAGAAGGCCGCGCGGGTGTCGTAGCCGTGCCGGTCCCGTCCCAGCGTCGTCGCCAGGTCGAAGCGGAAGCCATCGACGTGCATCTCCTCCACCCAGTAGCGCAGCGAGTCCGCGATGAGCTTCAGCGCGTACGGGTGCGTGGCGTTCCACGAGTTGCCGCACCCGGTGAAGTCCATGAAGAAGCGCGGGTCCTTCTCACTGAGCCGGTAGTACGCGCCGGCATCCAGCCCCTTGAAGGACAGCGTGGGCCCCATGTGGTTGCCCTCGCAGGTGTGGTTGTAGACCACGTCGAGGATGACCTCGATGCCCGCGCGGTGCAGCAGCTTCACCATCCCCTTGAACTCCGCCACCTGCTCGCCCAGCGAGCCCGACGCGCTGTAGCGCGCGTCCGGTGCGAAGAAGCCCAGCGTGTTGTAGCCCCAGTAGTTGGAGAGCCCCTTCTGGGTGAGGAACGGCTCGTCCACGAAGGCGTGGATGGGCAGCAGTTCCACGCTCGTCACGCCCACCTTCTTCAGGTGCTCGATCGAAGCCGGGTGCGCCAGGCCCGCGTACGTGCCGCGCAGGTGCTCCGGCACGCGCGGGTGCAGCTTCGTGAAGCCCTTGACGTGCAGTTCGTAGAGGACCGTCTTGTGCCAGGGGACCTCCGGCCGCCGGTCACCCTCCCAGTCGAACCCGTCCGACAGGATGACCGCCTTGGGCACGCCCCAGGCGTCGTCCTGCGTGTCCATGGCCAGGTCCTCGTCCTTGCCCCCGTGCACGTAGGCGTGGATGGGGGCCTTGGGGTCCACGACGCCGTGCAGCGCCCGGGCGTAGGGGTCCACCAGGAGCTTGTGCGGGTTGAAGCGCAGGCCCTTCTTCGGTTCATACGGACCGTGAACCCGCAGGCCGTAGAGGCAACCGGCCTGCAAGCCCGGCATGTAGCCGTGCCAGACGTGGTTCGTGGTCTCCAGCAACGGGAAGCGGCGCGTCTCCTTGTGGGGCTGGGCAGGGTCGAAGAGACAGACCTCCACCTTCTTCGCGTGCTCGCTGAACACGGCGAAGTTCACGCCGTTCCCGTCGTACGTGGCGCCCAGGGGAAACGGCCTCCCTGGAAGCACCTCGGCCCTCCTCATCCAGTGCTCCTCTCCAGCAGCACCACCGGGAACTCCGCGAGGAGCGGCCCCAAGGCCAGCCCCACGCCACCCGGCCCCTGCTGGGGACGGACGGAGCGCCCGGTGAAGACATTGCGGAACATCATGCCCGCATATGCCGCCGGAAGGTCGAGGAACGTGCCGTCATACGCCTTCGCCAGCCCGCCGGACTCCAACGCCTCCAGGGTGTAACGCGGCGCGCAGGCGATGAGCACGCTGTCACCATGCGTGCGCGCGAAGCCGACCGCCGCGGGCGAGCGCGGCCCGGACAGCTCCAGCGCCTCGTAGCCGCCCGAGCGGAACAGGTCCGCGTACTTCTGGCGAAGCCGCAGCGCCTCCGCCAGCACGAAGAGCTTCACCTGCCCGTCGTCGAAGTCCTTCGACAGCCGCGCGCACAGGGCCGGCCGGTCCTTGGCCGCCTGCGTGTCCAGCGCGGAGAGCAGCCGCTCGCGCAGGGCGTAGTCCACCGGCCGCCGGTTGTCCGGATCCACCAGCGACAAGTCCCACAGCTCGCAGCCCTGGTACGTGTCCGCCACGCCGGGCGAGGCCAGCTTCAGGAGCAGCTGCCCCAGCGCGTTGTGCTGGCCCGCGCGCTCGATGCGGCGCTTGAAGGCCCTCACGTCATCCAGGAAGGCCTGGCCCCTCGCCGGGTCGAAGCACGCGTCCACGAAGCGCGCCACCGCGTCGTCATAGGCGCCGTCCGGGTTGGTCCACGACGTGCGGACCTTGGCCTCCTTGATGGCCTTGCCCATGTACTCGCGCACGCGGCGGTGGAACTCCTTCCACTCGCCTTCCGGCACCGGGTCGCCCATGGGCCACGCGCCCACCAGCGTCTGGAAGAAGAGGTAGACGTCGTTGGACGACGGCGCGGGGCCCGTGGGCAGGTGGCTGAGGAAGGGCTGCGTGAGGTCCGCCCAGGCGCGCACCTTCTCCCGCCAGGCCTCCGGCAGCTCCGTGAGGACGTTGATGCGCGCGCGCACGTCCTCGCTGCGCTTGGTGTCGTGGGTGCTGGAGGTGAGCATGCTCGCCGGCCAGCGCTCCGCGCGCTCCTGGTTGCGCAGGTGGAAGGTGGTGGCGCGCATGCCGAAGTGCTCCGGCTCGCCGCCCACCTCGTTGAGGCTCACCAGGCGGTTGTAGATGTAGAAGACGGTGTCCTCCAGGCCCTTGGCCATCACGGGGCCCGTCACCTGCTGCAGCTTCATCGCGAAGCGCAGCATCACCGCCTTCTCGTCGTCCCCCACGTGCTCCGGGTAGCGGCCCAGGAGGATGTCGCGCAGGAAGTCGAAGATGGAGGCGTTGGTGGTGGTGTTGCGCTCCTTGGCGCGCTGGAGGGTCCACTCGATGTACTGCACGTCGCGCACGTCCAGCTCCGCGCGCCAGCCGTCCACGTAGGTGCGGTACACGGGGAACAGCGCGATGAACTCCACCAGCGCGCGCCGCAGGCTGTTGAGCGTGAAGTCGCGCGTGCGGCGGTTCATCTCCGAGATGCGGTTGAGCTCGTGCGCCAGCACGTTGATCTCACTGGCCATGCTCACGCGCATGATGAGCAGCTTCTTCTGGTACACCAGCTCCGCGAAGTCGTGCGTGCCGCCCGCGAAGCGCTCGTACGTCTGCGTCAGGTGCGCCTCCGCGGCCGGGTGCACGAACAGGCCGCTCACCGCGTTGGCGAAGCGGTAGCCCGTGGTGCCGTGCACCGCCCACGCGTCCGGGATGCGCTCGCGGCCGCCCTGGATCTTCTCCACCGCCACGAAGAGCGCCTTGCGCAGCGGGCTGTCCGGCGTGTCCATCACCTCCTTGCGCCACCGGGCGCGCAGGAGCGCCTCCACCTCCGTCCACCGCGCCTCATCCCCGTCCTGCGCCTCCGCCAGGAAGCGCGCCCGCGCGCGCTCGACGAAGAAGCGCTCCTGCAGGTCCAGGAAGTAGGCGGTGGGGTCGAAGAGGCCGTCCGGATGGTCGATGCGCAGGCCCGTGACGCGCCCCTCGCGCAGCCACTCGAAGATGAGCTGGTGGGCCTCCTGGAAGACGTCCGGGTCCTCCACGCGGATGGCGGCCAGGCCGTTGATGTCGAAGAAGCGGCGGTAGTTGATCTCCTCGCCCGCCACGCGCCAGTGGGCCAGCCGGTAGCTGCACCCCTGCAGCAGCCCGTCCAGCAGGTCGAAGGAGCGCACGTTGCCGGGCGTGCCGTTGAACACCCGGACGTTCTCCTCCACGTACGCCGCCAGCTCCGCGCTGTCCGCCACCACCGCGGCCAGGCGCCGCTTGATGACCTCCTTCTCGCGGTGCCGCTCCACCACCTTCGCCGGGTTCACCTCCGTGCGCGGCGGCAGGTGCTCCAGCGCCGTGAGGATGGAGAGCAGCTCCACCAGGTGCGGCGACTCCGGCCCCAGCTGCTTCTGCAACCGCTCCAGGCCGTGCTGGAGGATGCTCGCGTACTGGCGCGGCGCCACCGGCAGCCGGTGGTCGTAGTAGTGCAGGTGGAAGGCGCCGGAGTCGTACGACAGCTTCAGCTCGCCCCGCTCCAGCACGATGCCGTACTGGTCCCCCAGGATGGGCAGCAGCACCTTGTCCGCCAGCTCGTCCTTCACCGGCCGCCAGTCCACGTCGAAGAACTTCGCGTAGACGGACGACGGGCCGTTCTCCAGCACGTCCAGCCACAGCCGGTTGTCGCGCTCGATGCCCATGTGGTTGGGCACCACGTCCAGCACCTGGCCCAGCCCGTGCTCGCGCAGGGTGTCACAGAAGGCCGCGTGCTCCTCCGGCGTCCCCACCTCCGGGTTGAGCCGTTGGTGGTCCACACAGTCGTAGCCGTGGGTGCTGCCGGGCGTGGCCTTGAGGTAGGGGGACGCGTAGAAGTCGCTCACGCCCAGCCGGGCCAGGTACGGCACCAGCGCCTTCGCCTGCTGGAAGGTGAAGCCCTGGTGCAGCTGCACGCGGTAGGTGGACAGCGGCGTGACGCGGCGCGATTGCAGCTCGCGTTGGACCTGCTCGAAGAGGCGGTCCGCCTGGGCCTCCACCGTCGTGTGCGTGCCCGCCGTGCCCTCCCGCCGCGAGGAGCGCTCTCCTGACTCAAGGCTGTCGTGGAACATGGGCCCCTGAGGTAGGCCCGACGCGGCGCGTCCGCCAGCGGGGCGTTGCGCCTTCGCCCCCTTTTCAACGCTCCAGACGGGCGGCTGTCTCCGGGGGAAAAGCGGAGGGAAAAAGCGGAGGGCCCGTCCCGCGCGGTGCGTGACGAGCCCCCAGGGTCCTTCGGGCAACCAGCAACGGCCCCGAGGGGCCCGCCACCTTCAGCTCAGGTGGTTGTTCACCAGCTTGGTCATCTCGAACATGGTGACGCTCTTCTTGCCGCCGAAGATGGGCTTCAGCTTGTCGTCGGCGTTGATCTGGCGCTTGTTCTTCGCGTCCTGGAGGTTGTTCTTCTTGATGTACTCCCAGATCTTGCTGACCACCGCGGTGCGGGGCAGCGCCTTGGACCCGACGATCGCCGCCAGCTCGCTGGAAGGCGTCATCTCCTTCATGAAGGCGGCGTTCGGCTTACGGCCCGCGGCCTTCTTCGCGGCAGGGGCCTTCTTCGCGGCAGCAGGGGCAGACTTCTTCGCAGCGGCTTTCTTGGCGGCCATTCGTCTTGTGTCTCCTCCCCTCCGAAGGGGACGTTGCACGGCGTCTTTGCATCATCAAGCTAGAGCCGATGGCGCGTAGTAGCACGGCCTAGAGCGAAAAACAGCGCCCATCGCGCGCTTTTTCCCTCTGGGGCCCCTCGGAGCAATGGATTCGGAGGCTAGAACTCGGCCCCGCAGCGCATTCTTCGCTCGGGAACGGAAGCCGCGCGGCGCGTCCGGAGGCCCAGAAACCGGCTCCGGAGGCCGTTTCCCCTCGGGGATTGTGCCTCGCGACGCGTCCGGAGGCGGAAACTCGGCCCCCGGAGCGTTCTCTCCCTCGGACGGGACCCTGCCCATTTCGACGGTGGACGGGATGTGGCTTTTCGGATGAAACAGCACCCATGAATGCCCTCATCACTGGCGCCGGAGGCTTCTTGGGGACCTGGCTCGCGCGGGCGCTGGCCGCTCGCGGCGACCGGATTTCATGCCTGTTGCGCCCCACCACGGACACCCGCGAACTGGCAAAGGCCCTGGAGGGCCATCCCTGGACGCGGGTGGTGGGCGACGTGACGGACCCCGCCTCGCTGGCTCCCGCGGTGGAGGGCGTGGACGTCGTCTTCCACCTGGCCGGCATCCGCCGCGCCGCGGTGCGCGACGAGTTCATGCGCGTCAACGCGGACGGCACCCGCCTCCTCTGCGAGGCCATGGCCGCCCTGCCCCAGCCCCGCCCCCGGCTGGTGATGTGCGGCTCGCTGGCCTCCCACGGCCCCTCCACCCCGGAGCGGCCCCACGTGGAGGAGGACGCCTTCCATCCCCATGAGTGGTACGGCGAGAGCAAGGCGGAGGCAGAGCGCATCGCGTTCTCCTTCCAGGATCGGCTGCCCGTGACGGTGATCCGCCCGCCGCGCATCCTGGGGCCCGGAGACCGGGAAAACCTGACCTTCTTCAAGCTGGGCAAGCAGGGCGTCCGGCTGGAGCTGACCGGGGGCCCACGCCCGCTGTCCCTGGTGGACGTGGAGGACGTGGTGGACCTCCTGCTGGTCCTGGCGGAAAGGCCGGAGGCCCTGGGGGAGGCGTTCTTCTGCGCCGGCCCGGAGCGCCTCACCCTGGAGGAGATGCAGGAGGTGGGGGCGAGGGCGCTGGGGTTCCAGACGCGCACCTGGCGGCTGTCCCCGGCGGTGCTGACGGCCCTGGCCACGGCGGCGGACGGCGTGACCCGGGTGACGGGGCGCAAGCTCCCCCTGAACCGGAAGCTGGCGCGGCAGCTCCTGGCCCCGGCCTGGACGTGCTCGGGGGCCAAGGCTGAACGCCTGCTGGGCTTCCGGCCGCGCCGTGGCCTGGCGGAGTCCATCACGCGCAGTGGTGAATGGTATCGCGCGCAGGGCTGGTTATAGACCCATGCGCCCAAAGGGCCGGCCGCCCACGCCGGCCCATCCGCTTTCGTTGACCGCACCCCCTCCAGGATGGGAGGAAGCCCGACCGCCCATGCCCCCCAAAGTGCCCGCCAAAGCCGCCTTCTTCGACGTCGACGGGACGCTGGTCCGGACGAACATCGTCCACGTCTATGCCTATTACGCGACGAACCGGGGCTCGCTCCGGGGCATCGCGGGCCGCACCCTGGGCACCGCCCTGGGGCTGCCGGTGTTCGGCATCCTGGATGCCGTCAACCGCAAGGCCTTCAACGAGTTCTTCTACCGGTACTACTCCGGCCTCAGCGAGGACCGGCTCGTCACCATCGCGGAGGACATGTTCGAGGACGTCCTCAAGCCCGCGCTGTACGAACAGACGCAGGACCTCATCGACGAGGCGCGTCGCTCCGGCTGCCGCATCGTGCTCGTCACCGGCGCGCTGGACTTCACCATGCGCCCGCTGGCCCGGCACCTGGGCTGCGACGACGTCATCGCCAACAAGATGCAGTTCGTGGGCGGCAAGGCCACCGGCAAGGTGATTCCGCCCATCATCGAAGGCGCCAACAAGGCCAACGCCATCCGCGCCTACTGCGAGCGCGAGGGCCTGGCCCTCAACCAGTGCCACGGCTACTCGGACAGCGCCTCTGACTACGCCATGCTCGCCGTGGTGGGACGGCCCACCGCGGTGAACCCGGACCTGCGGCTGCGCTCGCTCGCGCGCGCGTACAACTGGCCCATCCTGGACCTGAAGTAACCCCACCCCTTTCTTTCGCCCCCCTTCATCCATGCGCCCGCTCAAGACGCTCCAGAAGCTGTACGACGAGGAAAGCCAGGTGGTCATCACGGAGAAGGGCAGCCCCCCGCGGGCGCTCTTCTACGGCGAGGGCTTCCTCCAGGAAGACCTGCCCGTGGGCACCCGGGTCATCTTCCCCCGCCCCCCGCTGGAGGGCGTGCCCAACGTGAAGGCCGCCATCCGCTGGGCCATCAACCACCCGGAGGGCATGGACCCGCTGCACGCGCTGCTCAAGCCCGGCATGCGGCTGACGTGCGTCATCGACGACATCAGCGTGCCGCTGCCGCCCATGGTCACGCCGGACGTGCGCCAGTCCATCCTGGAGGTGGTGCTGGAGCTGTGCGCGGACTCGGGCGTGGACGACGTGCACCTGGTCATCGCCAACGCGCTCCACCGCCGGATGACGGAAGGTGAGATGAAGCGCATGGTGGGCGAGAAGATCTTCGACGCCTACTACCCGGACCGCTACTACAACCACGACGCGGAGGACCCGGACGGCATCACGGAGCTGGAGCGCACCAGCCACAACGAGGTGGTGGCGGTGAACCGGCGGGTCGCGGAGAGCGACCTCATCGTCTACGTGAACATCAACTTCGTGCCCATGAACGGCGGGCACAAGTCCATGGGCACGGGCGTGACGAACTACGCGTCGCTGCGGCACCACCACAACCCGAAGACCATCCGCGAGTCGGACTCCTACATGGAGCCGAAGGCGAGCGCGCTCTACACGAAGAACTCGCGCATCGGGACGGTCATCGACAAGACGCTGAAGGTCTTCCACATCGAGACCACGCTGAACAACCGCATGTTCGGCGCGCCCACGGACTTCCTCGCCAAGAAGGAGGAGGACTACACGGAAGGCGACCGGCTGAAGTTCCAGGCCCTGCGCTACACGCTGTCCAAGCTGCCCCGCGCGGCGGCGCGCAAGGTGCTCAACGCCATCCCCGCGCCCTATGACGTGACGGGCGTGTTCGCGGGGGCCACGGAGCCCACGCACGCCAAGACGCTGGAGCAGAGCTGGAAGCAGTACGTGGTGCCGGTGGAGGGGCAGAGCGACATCGTCATCTTCCCCATCCCGTTCGTCAGCCCCTACAGCGTCAACTCCATCCTCAACCCGCTGCTCGTGCAGGTGATGGGGCTGGGCTACTTCTACAACCTCAACCGGGGCGTGCCGCTGGTGAAGAAGGGGGGCGTGCTCATCCTCCTGCACCCGGCCTACGACGAGTTCGACCCCGTGCAGCACCCCAGCTACATCGAGTTCTTCCACCGGCTCCTGCCGGAGACGCGGGACTCCATGAAGCTGGAGCACAAGTACGAGAAGGAGTTCGCGGAGAACCCCAGCTACGTGCACCTGTACAGGAAGGGCAACGCCTACCACGGCGTGCACCCCTTCTACATGTGGTACTGGGGCGAGAACGGCCGCCAGCACGTGGGCAAGGTCATCGTCGCGGGCGCGGAGAACAACCACGTCCCGGCCCTGCTCGGCTGGGACCGCACGGACACCCTCTCCGAGGCGATTGAAGAGGCGCGCGGCTTCATGGGGCGCTCGGCGTCCATCAGCCTGCTGCGCATCGCGCCCACGGTGATGGTGGACGTGAAGTGAAAGGGTCGCACACGGACATGGCCACGCTTCCCTCGCTGGACGTCACCCGGGTCTTCACCGGCAAGCGCATCGTCTTCGTCGGCACCACCGGCTTCGTGGGCAAGGTGACGCTGTCGATGTTGCTGACCCACTACGGCGACGTGCTGGACCGGGTCTACGTCATCGTGCGCAAGGGCAGCGCCGCGTCCGCGGAGCGCCGCTTCTTCGACAAGGTGGCGCCCAGCGAGCCCTTCCAGCCGCTGCGCGACCGCCTGGGTGACGAAGGCGCCATGGCGTTCATCCAGCAGAAGTGCACCATCCTGGATGGCGACATCACCGACCCCCTGGTGGGGCTGGAGGAGGCGCAGGTCGCGGCGCTCACCGGGCAGGTGCACGCCATCGTCAACTGCGCGGGCCTGGTCTCCTTCAACCCGTCGCTGGAGGTGGGCCTCAACGTCAACACCCACGGCGTGAAGAACGCGGTGGACCTGGCGCTGCGCTGGAGCGTGCCGCTCATCCACATGAGCACCGCGTTCGTCGTGGGCAACCGCAGCGGGCTCGTGTTCGAGGACGAGCCGGTGCTGGGCTACTTCCCCAAGCAGGGGGAGATGGACGGGCGCGACTTCAGCCTGGAGCAGGAGCTCCAGGACGCGGAGAAGATCGTGGCCCGCCTGCGCGAACAGGCGGATGACAAGGCGCTTACCTCCCTCTTCCGGCAGAAGGCGCTGGACCGCCTGGAGGAGGAGGGCCGCGACGCCACCGACGAGAAGACGCTGCGCCTGGCCGTGGGCCGCGAGCGCAAGCTGTGGCTGTCCGGCGAGCTGGTCCGCGCGGGCATGGAGCGCGCGCAGCACTGGGGCTGGCCCAACACGTATACGTACGCCAAGCACCTGGGCGAACAGGTGATGGCCGGGACGCCGGGGCTTCGCTACTCCATCGTGCGGCCCTCCATCGTGGAGAGCGCGGCGCACTTCCCCTTCCCCGGCTGGAACGAGGGCTTCACCACGTCCGCGCCGCTGGCGTACGCGGGCATCAAGGGCCAGCGCGGCATCCCCGCGGGCGACCACGCCATCCTGGACATCATCCCGGTGGACCAGGTGGCGGGCGCCACGCTGGGCATCACCGCGCACGCGATGCAGGTGGAGGAGCGCCGCGTCTACAACCTGGCGTCCGGTGACGTGAACCCGTTCCTCGCCAGCCGCTCCGTGGAGCTGGTGGGGCTGTACCGCCGCCGCTACTACCGCAACCGCGAGACGGGCAACTCGCTGGTCAACGCGCTGCGCTCGCGCATCGAGCCGCAGCCGGTGAGCAAGCAGGAGTTCCAGCTGCTCAGCGCGCCCATGCTGGCGAAGGGCGCGAAGCTCCTGAAGAAGGCCATGGAAGAGGTGCGGCCCGCGTGGGGCGCGCCGCGCGTGCAGGCGATGATGGACAAGGCCCGCATCGCGCTGGACGAGGTGGAGTCGCAGGCGGACAGCCTCACGGGCCTCATCGACCTGTTCCTCCCCTTCCTCTGGGAGAACCGCTACGTCTTCCGCTGCGACAACACGCGCTCGGTCTACGAGCGCATGGCGCCGGCGGACCGCGCGAAGATTGACTGGGCGCCCGAGCGCATCGACTGGCGCGAGTACTTCCTGGGCACGCACCTGCCCGGCCTGGAGAAGTGGGTGTTCCCGGGCCTGGACGAGGAGCGCGAGAAGCGCACCGCCATCCCCGCGCACCGCGACCTGCTGGAGCTGTTCGAGGCCACCGTGCACGCGTACCGCCACCGGGTGGCGTTCCGCATGGCCGCGGGGGAGAAGGAGGAGCGCTTCACCTTCGGGGAGGTGCACCGCTACGCGGCCCGCGTGGGCAGCTACCTCATGGCCCAGGGCATCAAGCGCGGCGACCGCGTCCTCCTGGTGTCGGAGAACCGGCCGGAGTGGGCCATCAGCTACTTCGGCATCCTGCGCGCCGGCGCCACCGCGGTGCCGGTGGACCCCTCGCTCACGGAAGCGGAGGTGGTCAACATCGCGAAGCGCGCGGCGGCGAGGCAGTGCCTCGTGTCCGAGCAGGCCGCGGAGGACTTCCCCGGCCTCTTCGCGGCGCTCGGGGAGGGCGTGGGCGTGGCCAGCCTCGCGGAGGCCATGACGGGTGACCCGGCGTATCCGGACCGCATTGGCCCGGTGAGGAAGTCCGCCGCCGCGGACGACGTGGCGAGCGTCATCTTCACCTCCGGCACCACCGGCACGCCCAAGGGCGTGATGCTCACCCACCGCAACTTCGCGTCGCTGGTGGCGAAGCTGGCGGGCGCGTTCGACGTGGGCGTGGGCGACGGCGTGCTGTCCGTGCTGCCGCTGCACCACACCTTCGAGTTCTCCGCCGGCTTCCTCACGCCGTTCATGCGCGGCGCGGAGATCACGTACATCGACGAGCTCACGTCGGACCGGCTGGGCGACGTCTTCGAGACGGGCCGCGTGACGGCGATGATTGGCGTGCCCGCGCTCTGGCAGCTGTTGCACCGCAAGATCACCCAGGAGATGGCCGCGCGCCCGCCGGTGGTGGAGCAGGCGCTCAAGGCGCTGATGGCGGCCAACGGGGAGCTGCGCAACCGCAGCTCGCTCAACCTGGGCAAGCTCCTGTTCTGGCCGGTGCACCGCAAGTTCGGCGGCCGGGTGAAGGTGCTGGTGTCGGGCGGCTCCGCGCTGTCGGAGGAGGTGCACCAGGCCTTCCACGCGCTGGGCTTCACCATGCGCGAGGGCTACGGCCTCACGGAGGCCGCGCCGGTGCTGGCGGTGTCCGAGGCCACCAACAAGCGCGTGAAGGGCACGGTGGGCAAGGCGCTGCCGGGCATCGAGTTCAAGGTCCTCAACCCGGACAACGACGGCATTGGCGAGGTGCTCGCCAAGGGCCCCAACGTGATGGCGGGCTACTTCGGGGACCGCGAGGCCACCGAGGCCGTGGTGAAGGACGGCTGGCTGCACACCGGCGACCTGGGCCGCATGGACGACGAGGGCCGCCTGTACCTCATGGGCCGCGCCAAGGACGTCATCGTCGACGCCAACGGCAAGAACGTCTACCCGGACGAGTTGGAGGAGCTGTACCAGGAGCACGAGCACATCAAGGAGCTGTCCATCGTCGGCCTGCCGGATGAAGCGGGCGGCGAGAAGGTGGCGTGCCTGTGCGTGCCGGACTTCAAGGACCGCCCGCGTGAGGAGGTCCGCCACGAGCTGGAGGAGCACTTCCGCAAGGTGAGCGCGGGCATGCCCTTCTACCGGCGCGTGAAGGTGCTGCGCTTCTGGGATGGCGAGCTGCCGCGCACCTCCACGCGCAAGGTGAAGCGCAAGCGCGTGGTGGAGGAGCTGCAGCGGCTGGACCGCGTGGCGGCCAGCGCGGGCCGCGTGAAGGAGAAGGCGCAGGCGGCGCCCACCACGGGCGGCGTGTCGGACTGGCTCTACCCGCTCATCGCGGAGGTGTGCCACCGCCCGGTGACGGACGTGCGGCCGGACGCGCAGCTCATTGGCGACCTGGGCTTCGACTCGCTGATGCTCACGGAGATGTCCGTGGCGCTGGAGGGCGCGGGCGTGCCGCTGCCCGCCATCGAGGACCTGACCCAGGTGCAGACGGTGGAGGACCTGCGCAAGCTGGTGGTGGCCTCCGGGCGCCGGCCTTCGCAGGAGACGCGCGCGCGCGACATCAAGAAGGAGGCCGAGCGCGCGGAGGAGGCCGAGATTCCGGTGCCGGAGGCGGTGTCCGCGCTGGGCCGGCAGCTCCTGTCCTTCGGGCAGAAGGTGCTCTACGGCGGCGTCTTCGACGTGAAGGTGACGGGCAAGACGTTCATCCCGCAGAACCGCAACTTCCTCGTCATCGCCAACCACGCCAGCCACCTGGACGCGGGCCTGGTGCGCGTGGTGCTGGGCGACCAGGGCGAGCGCCTGGTGTCGCTGGCCGCGCGCGACTACTTCTTCGACACGCCGCTCAAGCGCGCGTGGTTCGAGAACTTCACCCACCTCATCCCCATCGACCGGCAGGGGAGCCTGCGCGAGTCGCTGCGCGTGGCGGGCGAGGCGCTCCGGCAGGGCTTCAACGTCCTCATCTTCCCGGAGGGCACGCGCTCCAAGACGGGCGAGCTGATGGAGTTCAAGCCGACGCTGGGCTACCTGTCGCTCACCTACGGCGTGGACGTGCTGCCGCTGTACATCCACGGCGCGTATGAAGCGCTGCCCAAGGGCTCCATGTTCCCGAAGACGAAGGAGCTGGAGGTGCACGTGGGCCCGGCGCTGGAGTACGCGTCGCTGAAGGCCCGGGCGCAGGGCATGGCGCGCTCGGAGGGCTACCGCTACGTGACGCACATCGCGGAGGAGGCGGTGCGCGCGCTGCGGGCGGGCAAGGTGCTGGACCTGGAGCAGGTGGGCGCGGACCGGGACTTCACCCCGCCCGCCCGGGCCCTGCCGGAAGGGAAGGACGCGTGAAGCTGCTCGTCACCGGAGGCACGGGATTCCTGGGCACGCACCTGGTGCCCAAGCTGGTGGCCGCGGGCCACGACGTGCGCCTCATCGCGCGCTCGAAGCCGTCAGGCCCCGCGTTCGCGAAGACGGAAGTGCGCCAGGGCGACCTGAAGGACCGGGACGCCGTGCGCCGCGCGCTGGAGGGCGTGGACGCCGTCTACCACCTGGCGGGGCTCGTCTCCTTCCAGAACAAGGACGCGCGGCGGATGTACGAGCTGCACGTGGACTGCACGCGCGAGCTCCTGCGCGACGTGCGTGAAGCGGGCATCCAGCGCGTCATCCTGGGCTCCACCTCCGGCACCATCGCGGTGTCGAAGGAGGACCGCGTGGGCACGGAGGAGGATGACTACCCCATCACCACCGTGGCCCACTGGCCCTACTACCTGTCGAAAATCTACGAGGAGAAGCTGGCGCTGGAGTACTGCCGCAAGCACTCCATCCCGCTGGTGGTGCTCAACCCCAGCCTGCTGATGGGGCCCGGGGATGACCGCCTGTCCTCCACCTGGACGGTGGTGAAGTTCCTCAACCGGGAGATTCCGTCCATGCCCGGCGGCGGCATCTCCTTCGTGGACGCGCGCGACGCGGCGGACGCCTTCGCGCAGGCGCTCACGAAGGGTGAGCTCTACGGCCGCCACCTGATGGGCGTGAACATGGCCATGCCGGACTTCTTCGACCGGCTCCAGCGCCTCACCGGCGTGCCCGCCCCGCGCATGAAGCTGCCGCGCGAGGTGAACATCTGGGGCGGCAAGCTGCTGGAGCAGGTGGCGAAGTGGCGCGGCGTCACGTCCAAGCTCGACCCGCAGGAGGTCGAGATTGGCGAGCACTTCTTCTACCTGGAGCCCGCCAAGGCCGAGCGCGAGCTGGGCTTCAAGGCGCGCGACGCGCACGAGACGCTGCTCGACACCGTCCAGTACATCTATTCGAAGATGCCGCCCGGAAGCCTCCCCGGCACCCGCGGCCGGCTGGCCGAGTCGCGCGAAGGCACCTGACGTCCGTGAAGCAGGGGCGCGGTGGGCCTTACGGGCGCGCCGCGCCGCCGCGCACCCGGCCGCCGCTCACGCGCTCTATGAGCCGGGCCGCCTTCGGGTCCCTGTCCTTCTGGTGCCACACCCAGGCGGCCCCCAGGAAGGCGAACCCCAGCAGGACGAGGACGAGCCGGGCCAGGAAGGACGGGCCGCCGCTTTCGTCCGCCGCCATGGAAGCTCAGCCCACCACGCGGTTGCGGCCCGACTTCTTGGCCTTGTAGAGGTTCGCGTCCGCCACCTTGATGAACTGGGACGGCTCCGACATCTCCGAGGCGACCTCCGCCACGCCAATGGAGATGGTGACCGGGATGTCCTTGTCCTCGAAGGCGAAGCGCTTGTCCTCCACCAGCTTGCGGATCTTCTCCGCGAACAGGCGCGCCTTGTCCGGCCCGTCCTCCGGCATGACGATGGCGAACTCCTCGCCGCCGTAGCGCGCGAAGCACTGCTCACGGCGCACCAGCCGCTTGATGGACTGGGCCAGCTCGCGCAGCACGTAGTCGCCGGCCAGGTGGCCGTGCACGTCGTTGATCTGCTTGAAGTGGTCGATGTCGAACATCATCAACGACAGCGTGCGCTGGTACCGGTGCGAGCGGCCCATCTCCCGCTCCAGGTACTCCAGGAAGTAGCGCTTGTTGTTGATGCCGGTGAGGCCGTCCGCGATGGTCAGCGTGTAGATGGTCTCGTGGTACTGGGTCTCGATGTTGTCGCCATCGAGGAACTTGAAGATGGAGCCGCCCACCTTCACCAGGTCCCCGCTGCGCAGGGGCTGCGCCTGGAGCACCTCCCGGTCGTTGAGGTAGGTGCCGTTGGTGGACTGGAGGTCCTCCACGAACATCTTCCCCTGCCGGCCCCAGATGCGCGCGTGGCGGCGGGACACGTTGTCCAGGTCCACCACGATGTGGTTGTGCTGGTCGCGGCCGATGGTGAACTCGGTCTCTTCCAGCACGTACTTCTTGCCCAGCTCAGGGCCGTGGATCTGCACGAGGCAGCACTCGGTGCCGCGCTCGGGACCCGGGGTGAGGCTGGAGATCTTGGTGACTCGCGTTTGGTCGCCAGACATCGCCCGGTCACGCTAGCACGCAAGGTCCGGGGAAGCCACGCAAGCCAAGAGGACACACGGGGTTGCGCCCCTCCTCCTACATGCGGCGAAAACGGGAGGCCGCCGCGCGCCCCTGCTTCCGCCGGTTGGGCACTCAACGGAAAGGCTTGCACGGGCCGCACGGCCATTGTGGGACGGCGGCCCGGGGCTAACGTGGCCGCACCTATGTCAAAGCTGCTGGCCATGATTCTGGCGGGAGGCGCGGGCACGCGCCTGGAGCCCCTGACCCGTGAGCGCGCGAAGCCCGCCGTTCCGTTCGGTGGGCGCTACCGCATCATCGACTTCGTCCTCTCCAACTTCGCCAACTCCGGTGTGTACCGGATGAAGGTGCTGACCCAGTACAAGAGCGACTCGCTCAACAACCACCTGTCGCGCGCGTGGCGCATGACGGCGTTCCTGGGCCACTACGTGGAGGCGGTGCCCGCGCAGATGCGCACCGGCCTGGACTGGTACAAGGGCAGCGCGGACGCCATCTACCAGAACCTCAACATCATCACGGACGAGGAGCCGGACCACATCTTCGTCTTCGGCGCGGACCACGTGTACCGGATGGACGTCCGCAAGATGCTGGACTTCCACATCCAGCAGAAGGCCGCGTGCACGGTGGCCGCGATTCCCGTCCCCATCGAGCAGGGGCGCGAGTTCGGCATCATCGACGTGGGGCCGGACGGGCGCATGCGCCAGTTCCTGGAGAAGCCCAAGGACCCTCCGCCCATGCCAGGCAACCCGAAGATGTGCCTGGCCTCCATGGGCAACTACCTCTTCACCACGGACACGCTGGTGAAGCAGGTGGTGCGCGACGCGGCGGATGAGAAGAGCGCGCACGACTTCGGCAAGTCCATCATCAGCGAGCTCTACAAGCACGAGCCCGTGTACGTGTACGACTTCGCGCAGAACACGGTGGCCGGCCAGGAGGAGAAGGAGCGCGGCTACTGGCGGGACGTGGGCAACATCGACGTGTACTACCAGTCCAACATGGACCTGGTGGAGGTGGACCCGACGTTCAACCTCTACAACGACCGCTGGCCCATCCACACGCAGCCCAACAACTACCCGCCGGCGAAGTTCGTCTTCGCGGACCGGGAGAACAAGCGGGTGGGCACCGCCACGGACTCGCTGGTGGCGGAGGGCTGCATCATCTCCGGCGGCCACGTGCACCGCTCCGTGCTGTCGCCGAAGGTGCGGGTGAACTCCTATTCGGAGGTGGAGGACTCCATCCTCTTCGAGAACGTCACCATCGGCCGCAGGTGCCGCATCAAGCGGGCCATCATCGACAAGAACGTGGAAATTCCCCCCGGGATGACCATTGGCTACGACCCGGTGGAGGACAAGCGCCGCTTCCACGTCACGTCCGGCGGCGTCGTCGTCATCCCCAAGGGGATGAAGGTCACCTGAGCGTTCGTCAGGCGCCTTCACGCAAGCGGGCGCTCCCGGAGGCACTCCCCGGGGCGCCCGTTTCCGCGTCACGCCGTCTGGCGGAACGCGGCCTTCACTTCCGGCTTGTTGAGAACGATGAGCGACCAGATGCCCGGCACGAGCGACAGGCACATGCACGGGCCACAGCACGGGATGCAGCAGATGATGGCGGCCGTCATGGACAGGCCGTAGCTCTGCAGGTTCTTCATCTTCCAGCCGCCGAAGGCCACCAGCGCGTTGAGCACCAGCCCGGGCACGGTGAGCGCGACGCGGCCCAGCGGTGACACGAACCACGTCATCGCGTCCTTCGCCTGCTGGGGGATGTCCGGGTTGCTGAGGACGGTCTCCAGCTGCGCCGAGTTCGTCGGCGTCACCAGGCTCACCAGCGAGTACAGGAAGGTGAGGCCCGCCATCACCATCATCAGGATGGCGGGGACGGACAGTTCCTGCGCCGCCTTGGCGCGCAGGGGGTTGAAGTCCGGCGAGGGGGGGAAGTCCTGGGGCGTGTCCATGTCTTCTCAGGTCAAGCGGGCTGGCGCATGGCCGCGACGGGGCGCTTCTCGAAGGCGGCCAGCGTGGTGGCGATCTCCTGGTTCACCTGCCGCAGCATGTCCTGTTTCTCGCGGAAGGGAAGGAAGGCGCTCTTGAAGCCGGACACGATGATGGTGGTGAGGTCCTCCAGCGACAGGCCCATGTTGCGGTGGGCCAGCCACAGCTCCTTCGTCACGGTGGTGTCGGTGATGAGGCGGTTGTCGGTGTTGATGGTCACCCGCAGGCCGTAGTCGAAGTAGAACTTGAGCGGGTGGGACTCCAGCGAGGACACCGCGCCCGTCTGGACGTTGGAGGACGGGCAGACCTCCATGGGGATGCGGTGGTCGTTGACGTAGTTGAGCAGGTCCCCGTCCTCGCGCAGCCGGGTGCCGTGACCGATGCGGTGCGCGCCCAGCGAGTGGATGGCCTGGGAGATGGACTCCGGGCCGAAGGCTTCGCCGGCGTGGGCGGTGCAGTTGACGTTGTTCTTGAGGATGAGGCGGAAGGCGTCCAGGTGGTCCTTCGCGGGGAAGCTGGCCTCGGCGCCCGCCAGGTCGAAGCCCACGACGCCGCGGTTCTTGTACGCCACGGACAGCTCCGCCAGGCGCATGGACGTCTGCGGGTTGATGTGGCGGATGCCGCAGACGATGACGGCGCACTTGATGCCCGTCTCCTTCTTGGCGGCGCGCAGGCCCTCCAGCACGGAGTCGATGACGGTGGTCATCTTCAGGCCCTTCTGCAGGTGCAGCGCGGGCGAATAGCGCACCTCCAGCCAGCGCACGTTCTCCGCGGCGGCGTCCACGGCCAGCTCGTAGGCGGCGCGGTAGAGGGACTCCGCGGTCTGGAGGACGGAGAGCGTCACGTCGAACGCGACGAGGTACTCCTCCAGGCTCTTGCACACCTGGCCCATGTGGATGGCCCTGGCGAGGCCGTCCTCGGTGTCGGCCATGAGCTTGATCTTCTGCTGCTCGGCCAGCTCCAGGATGGTCTTCAGGCGCATGGACCCGTCCAGGTGGCAGTGCAGGTCCGTCTTGGGGAGCGCGTGGAGCAGCTCCTCCGTCACCGCCAGCGTGGGAGGCGGGGTGATGTCCGTCCGCCGGGCGGATGAGGGGATGCCGGTGGCGTTGGGGGTTTCGTCGTCACGAATCGTGGGCATGGTCGAAGTTCCTCGCTTGCGTCATCCTCCCCCAAACCATGCCGTCCCGCGCCTGTCCACGCCTGCTCCTGGTGCCCTGCCTGACGTTGACGCTGGCCGTCATGGCATGCCAGCGCGCGCCGGTGGAACCGGCCTTCCAGTACTCCAGCGATGCCTCATCCCGGACAGGGCTGACAGCCCTGCCGGACGGGGTGCTCCTGGGCAACGAGGCGGGCGCCGTGGTGCGGCTGGACCGGGAGGGCCGGCCGCTGTGGACCACCCGCCTGGGCCGAGAGGTGGCGGTGGCTCCGGCCCCGGCCGGCGACAGCGTCATCGTGGGCACGGTGGTGGGTGAGGTGGCCAGCCTGTCGCTCCAGGACGGCAAGGAGCGCTGGCGCCTGGGCGGCGAGCCCCCCGTGCTGACGCCGCCGGTGGTGGACGACGCGGGACACACCGTCTTCCTGGTGGCGCCTGATGGAACGGTCCGCGCCCTGGCGGTGGACTCCGGGCGGACGCGCTGGAAGCGGGCGCCCCAGGCTCCGGGGTCCGTGCCAGCGGAATCCTTGGGGCCGCAGGCATCCGTGGCACCGGCGGTCCGGGCGGCGCCGGTGCTGGTGGAGGGCGTGCTGGTGGTGCCCCTGGCCTCCGGGCTGTGGGCGCTGGACGCCCAGAGCGGGGAGCCGCGCTGGTCGCGACCGGTGACGGACGTGGTGGGGTTGGACTCGGAGCGCGACACCGTCTTCGCGGCCACGCGTCCGGGCCGGGTGCTGGCGGTGTCCGTGAAGGACGGGAGCACGCGCTGGGAGCAGCACTTCGCGGACGGGGTGACGGGGCCGCCCGCGCGGGCGCTGGGCGCGCTGTGGGTGGGCGCCGGGCCGTCGTCGCTGGTGGGGCTTTCCACCGCGGAGGGGCGGGAGCTCGCGCGGGTGGCGCTGCCCTCGCCGTTGGTGGGCCGGGTGCAGGTGGGGTTGGAGGACCTCTTGCTGGTGCCCACGTCCGGGCACGAAGGGCGGCTGATCGCGCTCAAGGCGCCGGGCTGGACGCCCGCGTTCACGGTGCGGGCGGACACGCCGCTGCGCACGCGGCCGGTGGTGCGCGGCCTGCTGGTGTTCGTGCAGGGGCTGGACGGCCGCGTGCTGGCGTGGCGGCTGCGGGTGCCTCCGCCCGCCTGAGGTCTCAGGTGCCGGCGCGGGCGTCCGCGGTGTTCGCGGCGCCGGAGGACTCCACGTAGTCCAGGTCGCGGTGGAAGGTCTCCGCCAGCCGCGCGAGCGACAGGAGCGCGAGGCCGAAGCACACCGCGCCCACCGCGAGCGCCGCGTGCGCCACGCCCAGGGAGCCCTTGAGCTCGCCGAAGGCGGTGGCCGCGAGCACCGCGGAGCCGCGCACGAAGTTGGGCACCGACGTCGTCACGGTGGCGCGGATGTTGGTGCCGAACTGCTCGGCGGCCATGGTGACGAGCACCGCCCAGTAGCCCACGCTCAGGCCAATGAGGAAGGTCAGCGCGTAGATGAGCGCCGGGGTGAGGCCCGGCACCAGGCCGTACACCAGCACCAGCGCGAACCACGCGCACAGGCTGAAGCCCACGGCGCGCTTGCGGCTCTGCATCCACTGGCTCAGCACGCCGGACAGGAGGTCTCCCAGCGTCAGGCCCACGCTGCCGAAGAGGATGGCGTTGCCCGCGGTCACCGTGCCCTGCACGTGGAGGCCCGCCGTCAGCTCCGGGGCGAAGACGAAGAGGATGCCGGTGGTGAAGTAGATGGGCACGCCCACGAGGATGCAGCCCAGGTACTTGGAGAAGCGGCCGCCCGTGAGGAGCAGGAGCGCGTGGCCCTTCGCGGGGCCGGCCTTCTGGGTGAAGAGGACGGACTCGGACACCTTGAAGCGCGCGAAGAGGAGCAGCAGTCCCAGCACGCCGCCCGTCACGTACGCCGTCTTCCAGTGCAGGTGCTGCGCGACGAGCGCCGCGACCACGACGCCCAGCATGCCCAGCGTGGCGACGACGGTGGTGCCCAGGCCGCGCTTCTCCTTGGGCAGGGACTCCGCGACCAGGGTGATGGCCGCGCCCAGTTCCCCCGCGAGCCCCAGGCCGCCGAGGAAGCGGCAGGCGGCGTAGCTGTTCACGTCCCAGACGAAGGGGTTCAGCAGGTTCGCCGCCGAGTACAGCAGGATGGAGCCGAACATCACGGACAGCCGTCCCCGCTTGTCCCCGAGCAGCCCCCAGCAGAGGCCGCCCACCATCATCCCCGCCATCTGCGCGTTGTAGACGACGAGCCCCCTCTGGAAGATGTCCGAGGGGTCCGTGAGGCCCAGGTCCTTCAGCGACGCGACGCGCACCACGCCGAACAGCGTGATGTCGAAGAGGTCCACGAAGTAGCCGAGCCCCGCCACGAGGACGGTGAGGTTCAGGACCGAGCGCAGTTCCCGGAGGCGGTTCATGGGGCGTGATTAGGGACGTTCCCGCCTTTGGAGCAAGTGGGTTCAGGCATGTCTGGCGTTGAGCCACGACTCCGCGCTCCACGAAACACAGACATCCGGGCCGCGACGGCCGCCGTCCCTGCACTGGAGCGCAGGGATGTGCTGCTCCGGGTCCGGGAGGACAGGCAGGGGTGAACGCCGCCCGTCCGCCGTCCCCACCGGATTGTGACGGCAACCCGTACCGTGAGGTGCTTCCTCTAGAATTTCCTGGAAGGTAGGTTTTACCACATGTCCGTGTTGGAGGCCGTGGCGTGGCAGCGCGTGGTGGTGCTGGCCCTGGTGCTGGCGCTGGGGAGCCCCGCGTGGGCGGCCGCTCCCTGGCGGGCGGTCACGCGCGTCGCTACGCCGGAAGACCGCGCACTGCTGGAGCGGGTGCGGGGACAGAGCAGCGACCTGCCGGTGGTGCTGGAGTCGGAAGCCGGTCCGCCCCTGGACGCGAGCCCCGGTGGCGCGTGGCGCGAGGCGGAGCAGTTGGCTTCGCGGGAGGACGCTCGCGCGGTGCTGTGGTTCACGCGCGACGGGGCCCAGCTGCGCGTGTCGGTGGCGGCGCCGAGCACGGGCCACCTGTTCGTGCGGAGCGCGCGGGTGGAGGGTCCTCCGGAGTCGCTGACGTGGTCCGTGGGGGCGGAGGCCCTCGCGCTGACGGTGCGCTCGGCGCTGCGCGCGGTGGACGCGGGAGAACCGCTGGGTGAAGTCGTCGCGCCCGCGCCCCCGCCTCCCGTGGTGACGGCGCCTCCTCCCCTGCCCCCGGTTGCGGCGGATCCGGTGGTCACGGTTCCAGTGGAGGGCGCCTTCGTCCAGGTGGGCCTGCACGTGGCGCTGGATGGCTATTACCCGCGAGGACAGCAGGGCCTTTCCGTGGGCGCGGGGTGGGCGGGCCGGGTGCTGCGCCTTCGCGCGCAGGTGCTGGCGTCGCTGCCAGTACACCTGCGCGATGAGTACGCGGACATTCGCCTGACCCAGGGGGCCGCACTCGCGTGGGCCGACATGCCCTTCGTGAAGGCGGGGGCCTGGGAGGCCACGGTGGGGCTGGGCGCGGGCATCGCGGGTTTCTGGCGGCGCACGGCGGCGCGGGCTTCGGAGGTGGAGCCAACGCCCTCGCGCGGGGTGGCGGCCTTCGTCGTGGGGCCAGCGGTGCGTATGGCGTGGCGGCTGGGGCCGGCGTTCGCGCTGGAGGCGACGCTGTCGGGTGAGGTGCTCCTGGGACGACCCCGGCTGGGCTATGCGACGGATGGCGGCTTCGTCCTCCGGGAGGACGGCGCGTCGGTGCGTCCCCGACTGGGAGTGGGGATGGTGATTTTCCCGTGAGCACCGATGACCCGATTTCGCGGCGTCCGTTCTCTCTACCGGGCATGAGGAGCTCGGGCTCACATGCGACGGTCGCGCCCCGGGGTGAAGACCCTCGGCTGGCGGCGGCCATGCGGGGCCAGCGCGACGCGACGGAGTCCTTGCTCCTGGAGCTGCTGCCGCGGGTGCGCAACCTGGTGCGCTACCTGGTGCGCGGGGACTCGGATGTGGAGGACATCGCCCAGGAGTCGCTCATCGCGCTGGTGCGGGGCCTGCCCACCTACCGCGGCGACGGGCGTTTTCACGGCTGGGTGGACCGCGTGGTGGTGCGCACCACGTTCGCGTGGCTCAAGCGTTCACGCGGGCGCGAGGCCCGCTACAGTGAAGACCCGGTGGAGTTGTTGGCGGTGCCGTCCGACGAAGCGCCGGCGGACGAATACCTGCATCGCCGTCACCTGGTGACGTTGCTGGACAGGTTGTCGACGGAGCAGCGGCACGCGCTGGTGCTGCACCACGTGCTGGAATTGAGCGTGCAGGAGATTTCGTCAGAGCTGGGCGTCCCCTTCGAGACCGTGCGCAGCCGGCTGCGCCTGGGACGCACCGCCTTGCGCGCGTTGGCCTCGGACGGCGAGGCACCGGAGGGGGAGACGTCATGAGTCCCCTCCCCCCCGACGATGGTGAGGCAGCGCCGATGGACGACCTGCTGCGGCCCCTGGACGGCGGCAGTGGCCCGGCGCGGCGGTTGTCCCGACAGCGCTCAAGCGCGCTCGTCCAGGCAGCGCTGGACGCGGCGCTCCAGCAGGCGCCAGCGCCTCCGCGCGGACGCAGGCGGCCTCCCGTGTGGTTGATGGCGGGCGCGGCGCTCGTCTTCACCGGGGCCGCGGCCGCCGCCGTCTGGCGCTATGCGCTCCCCGAGCAGCCGCGGCCGGTGGTGCTGACACCGGCCGTCCCGGAGCCGACGCGGGTGGCCACGCTGGAGCCGGTGCCCCTGCCTCCGCCAGCGCCCCCCGAGCCCTTCGTCATCGAGCATCCCCGCCCGCTGCGCCCGAGCATCACGGTGAAGGAGTCCTCCAAGCCGGAGGACCTGCTGCGCCAGGCCAATGCGCTCCGTTCCGAAGGGAAGTGGGCGGAGGCGGAAGGGCTGTACCTGCGCGTCATCCGCGCGGAGCCGTCGTCGCTGGCCGCGTACGTCGCGCGCGTGGCGTCGGGGTCGCTGCGGCTGGAGCACCTGCGTGACGCGCGAGGAGCCCTGCGCCAGTTCGAGGACGCCGTGCGGTTGCAGCCCGGTGGAATGTTGGATCCGGAGGCGCGCCACGGCGTGGCCGAAGCACACCGGGCCCTAGGCGATGCCACGGCGGAGGCCCGAGCGCTGGAGGAGTTCCTCGCGCTGCATCCGGACTCGCCGCTGAGCACGGCGTCGCGCGCGAGGCTCCGGGAGCTGTCGCCTCCATGAGGCGAGGCGAACCGTGGAGCAGCCCACGTCGAGCCATGCCCCGTCCATCAGGCCTCTGGACACGAGTTCCCACCACATTGCTGGAAGCCAAGAACCCAGCGGGGCCGCCCCTTGACCGGAGCACCGCACGAACCTGTCTGACAGTCGGACAGGCCACGAGAAGCGGGGCCCGAGGAGCCGCCGCGCCATCACGGCGGCCAAAACCAGTCCGACAGTCGGACCGGCCAGGAGGGGCGGGGTCCGTGGAGCCGCCCCTTGACCGGAGCACCGCACGAACCTGTCCGACAGTCAGACCGGCAAGGAGCAGCGGGGTCCGAGGAGCCGCCGCGCCATCCAGGCACCAGAAACCTGTCCGACTGTCGGACCGGTCAGGAGAAGCGAGGCCCAGGGAGTCGCCACGCCATCCAGGCACCAGAAACCTGTCCGACTGTCGGACCTGTGAGGAGGTGCGGGGCCAGGGAGTCGCCACGCCATCCGGGCACCAGAAACCTGTCCGACTGTCGGACAGGTCGGAATGGCCGCGGCACGGGGCACCCGCTTCGAACGGGCAATGGGAAAACCTGTCGGACCGCTTGGGCGAACGGAGGAAACCTGTCGGACAGTCAGTCGGGTTGGAGCACCGCAGCTGGGGCGAGCGCTCTGGCCAGGGAAACCTGTCCGATTGTCGGACCGGTTGGACCTCGCGCGGGAAACCTCTCGGACTGTCGGAGCAATTGGGCTGGCCGCTCGGAGCGTCCGCGCCGGCCGGACTTCGGAAACCTGTCCGACTGTCGGACGGGTTGGGCCGGGCGTCGCAATCCTGTCGGACAGTCGGACAGGTTTGGATGTTTCGGGCGAGGGGGGAACGTCTTGGATGGCCAGGCCGCATGGCATACAGCGTGCAGTGCGTCCACTTGCGGCACGCGCCCCGGAGCGCTGTCGATGACGCGTCAGGAGCCTCCCGCACAGGACGGGGCATGGCGACAGGCCCATGAGCTTCCGCATCGCACGGTACACGCCGTGGGTCGCACTGCTGGGCACGGCGTGCACGGTGAACGATCCTGTGGCCACGCTGCGTTCGCCCGACGCGGGGACTGGCATCCCGGATGAATGGATGGCGCACTGCGCGGACAGCGGTCCTCCGCTCCTGCTGGGGAATCCTGCCTCGGGGCCTCAGCTCTGCAGCGGCCAACTGGCGCAGACGCTGTTCCGCCGCGCGGCGTGCTCCTGTGAAGGCTTGTCCCTCAGTGCCCCTTTCAAAGTCGATGCATTCCGAAGCTCGGCGGGGCCCTACGCGCCCGGTGGCGCGGGCGGCGACGTGGGCGTGAACGGCGGCCTGTCCGCGAACGACCGCGTCACGGTGGGCGGTTCGCTCCAGGTGGGAAGCGTCCAGCTTAGCAGCCCCCTCAGCGTCGGCGGCAACCTGGACAGCAACGGGCCGCTCTCCGGTCCGGGGACCTCCGCCACCGTGGCCGGGGACGCCCGGGTGAACGGGGACGTGGCGCTCGCGTCGCTCACCGTGGGCGGAGTGCTCACCGTTCCTCCCGGGTTCTCCCCCGGTCCCGCGCAGGCCTCCGAGCTGCGCCGTGAGCCCGTGCCCTCGGTCACCCCCTGCGACTGCGACGAGGGCTCGCGCTTCGACCCGGCCGCGCTCATCGCTCACCACACCGTGGACAACGACAACGCGGTCATCGGGCTGGATCCAGCGGCGCTGACGGACGTCACCGGCCAGCGCGTGCTGGAGCTGCCCTGTGGCCGCTTCCTGCTCACACGCATCGAGGGGCCAGGCCACGCCACGCTGCGCATCCGGGGCCGTACCGCGCTGTTCATCCCCGGCGGCGTGGACCTGAAGGAAGCACTCACCATCGATGTACAGCCGCCGGGCGAGCTGGACCTCTTCCTCGCCGGGGGCTTCATCGTGTCCGGCCAGCTTACGCTGGGCTCCGCCGCCCTGCCCTCGCGCGTGCGCGTCTACGTCGCGGGCACGCAGGCGTTGGACATCTCCGCGGGTAGCACCCTCGCCGGCAACGTCTACGCGCCCCAGGCCCCACTCAACCTGAGCGGCAACGCGGAGGTGTTCGGCTCGCTGTTCGTGCGCCACCTCGAAGCGTCCGGCGCGGTGCAGGTGCACCACGACACGGACGTGCTCGACGCGGGCGCGGCGTGCCCCGCCGGATGATCAGCGGAACACGACGGTCTTGTGGCCGTTGAGCAGGATGCGGTGCTGCACGAACCACGTCACCGCGCGCGCCAGCACCACGCTCTCCACGTCGCGGCCGATCGCCGTCAGCGCCTCGGGCGACAGCGTGTGGTCCACGCGCTCCACGTCCTGCTCGATGATGGGCCCCTCGTCCAGGTCGCCCGTGACGAAGTGGGCCGTCGCGCCAATCAGCTTCACGCCCCGGTCGTACGCCTGCTGATACGGCCGAGCCCCCTTGAAGCTGGGCAGGAACGAGTGGTGGATGTTGATGAGCCGCCCGCGCAGCGCCTCGCACGTCTCCGCGGAGAGGATCTGCATGTACCGGGCGAGCACCACCAGGTCCACGCGCTGCTCGCGCACCAGCTCCAACAGCCGCGTCTCCTGCAGCGCCTTGTTCTCCGCCGTCACCGGCAGGTGGTGGAACGGGATGTCGTGGGACGCGGCCAGTTGGTAGAAGTCCCGGTGGTTGGACACGATGGCCGGGATCTCCACCGGCAGGATGCCGCTGCGGTAGCGATACAGCAGGTCGTTCAGGCAGTGGCCAATCTTCGAGACCATCAACAGCACCCGGGGCTTCACCGCCGCGTCGTGCAGGTGCCACTCCATGGAGAAGCGCCCCGCGAGCGCCCCGAAGGCCTCGCGCAGCGCTCCAGGCTCAGCCTTCCCCTCTTCATCCGCGAAGTGCACACGCATGAAGAACAGCCGAGTCTGCGGGTCGCCGTACTGGGCGCTGTCGAGGATGTTGCAGCCGTGCTCGGCGAGCCAACCGGAGACGGCATGGACGATGCCGCGCTGATCCGGGCACGACAGCGTGAGGATGTATTGGGCGGGACGCTCGGTCATAAGCGGCGGCGACTATAGGCACTCCGGGTGATGGCGCGCTCGCAGGGACGACGGGGATTGTCCGGTCCCATGCGCGGGAGGCTTCCCTCTCCAGGAAGCGAACCTAGACTCTGTTCATTCATGGCCGACCGTCTCCCAGCCGACGCGCCCCGACCCCGACGACCGGTGCCGGAGTCCTTGCGCGAGTACGGCCGGGGCATCGCCGGGGGCCTGCTCTTCAGCCTGCCGCTGCTCTACACGATGGAGGTGTGGTGGGCGGGCTTCACGTCCCATCCGGGCAGCGTGCTGACCTACCTGGTGGCCACGTACGTGCTGCTGCTCGGGTACAACCGCTACGGGGGGTTCCGCCGGGACGTGTGCTGGTTCGACGTCTTCACGGACTCGCTGGAGGAGCTGGGGCTGGGGCTGCTCGTGTCCGTCGTGGTGCTCGTGTTGATTGGCCGCATTGGCCAGGGCACGTCGCTGCAGGAAGCGGTGGGCATGGTGGTGGTGGAGGCCGGCACGGTGGCCATCGGCGTGTCGGTGGGCACCGCGCAGTTGGGCGGCCAGCACCGCGAGGAGGACGACGAAGAGGACGCGAAGCGGCTGGGGTCCGCGGATCATGTCCCCGGTCAGCTGGTCATCGCGTTCTGCGGCGCGGTGCTGTTCGCGGCCAACGTGGCGCCCACGGAGGAGGTCGTGATGATCGCCGTGGAGACGCAGCCCTGGTGCCTGCTGGGGCTCGCCGTGCTGTCACTGCTCCTGGGCGGGCTCATCCTCTTCCAGAGCGACTTCACGCGCGCCAGGCGCTTCACGCGCCGCCGACTGCGCCGGGATGTGCTGGCGGGCACGGTCGTCACGTATGCGCTCGCGCTGCTGTCGAGCGCGCTGGTGTTGTGGTTCTTTGGACGGTTCACCGGCAACGGCCTGAGCATCTGCGTGGCGCAGGTGGTGGTGCTGGGGCTGGCGTCGACGCTGGGTGCGTCCGCGGGGAGGTTGCTCATCCAATCATGAAGGCGAACTGGAACTGGCTGGAGGGCGTCGTCTTCGTGTCGAGCTGCGTGCTGGTGGCACTGGTCATGGGCTACCTGGTGGTGGACGCCTGGACGACGGGCAGCGGACCGGCGGACCTGGTCGTGCAGGTGGGCACACCGGTGGCCGCCGCGAGCGCGAAGGAGTGGCGGGTGCCCGTCACGGTGAGGAACCAGGGCGACTCGGCGGCGGAGGAGGTCCACGTGCGCGTGTCGATGCGAGGCGGCCGCGAGCCGAAGCAGGTGGCGGAGTTCGTGCTGGCGTACGTGCCGCGCCACTCCCAACGGGAGGCCTGGGTCTCCTTCCGCGAGGACCCGACGCTCACGGGTGTAGAGGCCTACACGGTGGGCTTCGCCACGCCCTGACACCCGCTGCTATCCTGGCAGCACATGCGCGCCAGGAAGCCGTGGTGGGGGGCAGTCGCGTTCCTCTTCGGATGGAGCGTGGCCTGTGTGTCATTGCAAGACGCGACCAGCGCAGACGCCAGGGCGGCCCGCGCGGGAACGCGTTCCACGCGGCCCCTTCCCTCCCCGCCTCCGGGCCCGCTGCGCATCACCGGCGCGGTGCGCGATGCACGAGGCCCTGTCGCGGGGGTGGAGCTGTCCGCGACGCGCGTGGACGCAGACAGCGTGTCTCAGCGTCCGTGTCCCCACCCGGAGCGCGCCCGTCCGCTGCAGACACCGGTCGAACACTGCTTCCTGGAGCTGGCGGCGTCTACCGCACGCCTCGTGGAGGCCCGCGCAGGCGAAGCACCCGTGTTCGCGCGGACGGTGACGGGGACGGATGGCACCTTCGTGCTCGAGGGACTGCCGCCGGGCGCCTTCACGCTCTGGGCGCTGGGCGACACGGGCGCGGCGGTGCGACAGGAGGTGCAGGCCGGCAGCGAGGGCGTGACCTTCCCGCTGGATGCGGGCTTCTTCCTCTCCGGCGCGGTGGTGGAGGACGACGGGCAGACGCCCATTCCAGGCGCATGGGTGACGGCGGTGCACGAGTCCGCGTCCCGCTTCTTCCGTGTGCTCGCGGATGACAAGGGACACTTCCGCATCGGGCCCCTTCCGCCGGGGCGCTACCTGAAGGTCGCGGGGGCGGAGGGCCGGGTCCCCCATGCCTTCCGCGAGGACGTCTGGCTGAGCTCGGACGTGGAGGTGACGCTGGGGATCAAGAGGAGACAACGGCTCGAGGGCGTGGTCCTCACGCAGGAGGGACGCCCCGCGAGCGGCATGACCGTCCACCTGCGGCCCAACGCGGAGTTTGGCGAGACGTTGACGACCCGGAGCGATGCCCGGGGACGGTTCGTCTTCGACGGCATCCCTCCCAGGGAGTACACGGCCTGGGCCTGGAACGACGGCCAGACCGCATATGGCGACAGCTGGGTGACTCCGGCCCGCAGCGCCGTCATCCGGATGCGGCCCAGCCCGTTCATCGAGGGCACTGTGAAGAACGAACAGGGGCGTCCGCTGAGCGGGGTGCTCGTGCAGGATCTCTCGGGTACCGTTGGAGACGAGCTTCCCCCAGAGACTGTCACCGACGAAGCCGGTCACTACCGGCTGGGGCCGCTGAGCAAGACCTCCGTCACCGTCTCTCTCAAAGGTGACCACTCCCGCGTTCGACGCGAGCAACTGCTCCTGGGTGGAGCACGGACCGGCCCATGGGACTACACCCTCACGTCTGGCCAGTCGGTCGACGGCACCCTGGTCGATGACGAAGGCAAGCCTGTCCCCGGCGTGTCCCTGTCGCTGGGACGGCCCAGCGCTTCCGGTGGATTCACCTTGGCGGCCATGAACTTCGAGGATGCGTTTGGCAAGTCCGACGAGGCGGGCCGCTTCGTCGCGGGTGCGCTCGATGCAGGCGCGTGGGACCTCTCCGTCGAACCCCAGGGCTTCATCCCCCTGACGGTCCCCGTGAAGGTACCGTCGACAGGGGTCCGCCTGGTGCTGGACCGGGGAGCCTCCGTGTCGGGCACGATCACGGATGCGACGGGACAACCCCTGCCCGAGGTGCGTGTCGGTCTCTGGAGTTCGACGCCCTCGAGCGGTCGCTCGCAACCCGACCCCATCTCCACGGACAGCCACGGGGCCTTCTCGATGAGCGGACTGAAGCCGGGCCGCTACGTGCTGGAGGCCTGGCACCGCACGCCGGGCGCCGTGCAATGGGCTTCCCAGACCCTCGACCTGAAGGAGCGGGCCCACGCGGACGTGGTCCTGCGGTTCGAGGAGGAGGGTCGGACGCTGCACGGGGTGACGACGGATGCCGCGGGCCAGCCCCTCGCAGGGGTCTGGGTCCAGGCCTGTCTCTCGCCAGAGGACGCTTCCGCGGGAAGGGGGCGGATGCTGAGTTGCGCCTCCACGGAGGATGACCGTGTGAGGTCCGGACCGGACGGCCGCTTCACCCTCAAACATCTGACCGCGCCGGTGTATCAGCTCGTCGCCGCAAGGGAGGGCTTCCGCCTCGCGCCCGGCCGCTCGCGGGGCGGGACACCCGGTCCGCGCTCCATGCGCGTTCCGGCGGGAGCCGACGACATCCGGTTGGTCATGGAGCCCTCCCCCCGGTTGAGAGCACAGGTCGTGGATGAGAACGGCGCGCCCCTTCCCAGCACGGTCCGAATCGAGGAGGCCACCTTCGTCGTTGCCTGCCCGGATCCAACCTCCGTGTCCCGGGCAGAGCAGCATCGCTTGGATGGCCGTTTCGCCCTCCCCCTTCCGGAGGACCGCACCTGGCAGGTGACCGTGAGCGCGAAGGGCTTCTTGGGCCTCGAGCGATTCGTCGAAATGAGTCCCGGTCAGGACATCGACCTGGGGACCGTGAAGCTGCTCAAGGGCCGGAAGGTTCGGTTCGACATCCTGGATGAAGCGACCCGCGCTCCCCTTGCGGGAGCCCGCGTCACCATCGACCTGAGCTACGCCCTGAATGTCTGGCCGTATGAGGTCGCCATGCCGCCCTCGTTTCACGGGAACCTCGACATGACGGGCACGGTCGAGTTCGAGGACCTGCCCATCTCCCCCATCCACTTCAAGGTCATGACGGAGGAAGGTCAGCCCTATCGGGAAGGCATCGTGGAGACGCGGCAGGACGTCGTCACGGTGACGCTGCCGGCTCCGGGCCGCTGAGCCGGACGGGGGCCTTCACCGCCGGGAGATACGCGCATGAAGAGGGGACATGGCCAGGCAGCGTTCCTCGTCGCGGGCATCATCGCGGTGCTGCTCGTGGCCCTCTTCCTGCGCTCAGGTGACGCCGCCTCGCCTCCTCCGGGCCGGAGTTCCTCCAGCGGTCCAGCGCGCGTCCCGGGCTCCCATACGGACTCGTTCGCCATGACCTCCGCAAGGGAGAGCCTCCGCATCCGCGGCATCGTGCGGGATGCGCGCGGTCCGGTCCCGGGCGTGCGTGTGTCCGCGTCCCAAGTGGACGCGGACTCCCTCTCGCAACGCGCCTGCCCGTTGGAACCACGGTCCCGCGAGTTCTCCTGTGCCGGGAAGACGTGGCTGACGAAGTGCTGCTTTCATGAACGGGGATTCGAACTCGCGCGGCTCGTGGAGGCCCGCGAGGGCGAAGCCCCCGTGTTCGCGCAGACGGTGACAGCGCACGATGGCAGCTTCATCCTGGATGGACTGCCCGCCGGAGCGTTCACCCTCTGGGCCCAGGGCGATATGGGCACGGCGATGCAGCCGGATGAGCCAGCGGGAAGCACGGACGTGGCACTGACACTGGAAGCAGGCATCTTCCTCTCCGGCACCGTGGTGGATGAAGACACGCAGGTTCCCATTCCCGGTGCGCGGGTGACGGCGGTCCAGGATACGCAGTCCCGCTTCTTCGACACGCTCGCGAATGCCCAGGGGCGCTTCCGCATCGGCCCCGTGCCTCCAGGCCGGTACCTGAGGGTCGGGAGCGCGCAGGGCTGGCGGGCGACCCCCTTCCGCGATGGCGTCTGGCTCGACGCCGACGAGGACATGACCCTGGAGTTGCGGAAGCAGGCCCAGCTCGAGGGACTGGTGCTCACCCCGGAGGGACGGCCCGCGAGCGGCGTCACCCTCCACGCATTCGCCGCGGGCGTCTCGGACGACACCCAATCCACGCGAAGCGATGCGCAGGGCCGGTTCGTCTTCGAGGACGTCAGTGGGGTTCACCACACCGTCTGGGCCTGGGCCCCGGATGGGAGCGCCTATGGCGACGCCCCGGTGACGCCTCCGGCGCGGATCGTGATCCGGCTGGAGCCCGTGACCTTCATGGAGGGCACGGTGAGGGATGAGCGGGGCAGACCCCTGGAGGGTGTGCGCCTGCGAGGAGGAAACCTGCCGGAAGAAGTCCAAGCCTCCCTAGAGGCCCGCTCGGATGCAGCAGGGCACTACCGGCTGGGGCCACTGCGACAGACTCACCTGCACCTGCGACTGCTGCGCGCTCGATACACCAACAGGGCCGAGGAGGTCGACCTTCGCGCGCCGCATCCGGGACCGTGGGACTTCACACTCCAGCCAACGGGCTCGGTCGAAGGCCAGGTCGTCGATACCGAAGGCACCCCGCTTCCAGGCATCCGGTTGCTGCTCGCCAACATCCCTGACGACATCAGTACCCGTGACTCCTTCGAAGAGACTGAGGTCCGGTCGGACGACGATGGTCACTTCATCCTGGACACCGCGGCCAAGGGGTCAGGCTACCTCTTCGCCGAGTCCGAGGACTTCGCCCCCGTGGAGCAACCCGTGGAGTTCCCATCGACGGGAGTCCGCGTGGTCCTCAGCCGAGGGGCTTCCGTGTCCGGCAAGGTCTTGGATGCGAAGGGAGTGCCGCTGTCACACGCGGAGGTCCTGTTGTGGGACACCCCGCCACTGCATGGAGACTCTCGCATCCTCCGGGTGGACGGCGAAGGCGCCTTCTCCGCTGCGGGGCTGAAGGCAGGACACTACGTGGTGGAGGCCCGGCTCCAGACCTCTGGCGTCGAGCAGTCCTTGTCGCGGCCCGTCGACCTGGAAGCGCACTCGCGGGCCACTGTGTCGCTTCGCTTCGAGGAAGGTCGCGCGGTGAAGGGGCTGACGGTCGACACCGATGGACAGCCATTGGCCGGCGTCCGGGTCCAAGCATGTCTCGTTCAGGAGAAGGATCCCGCTTGGCCGACACGTCCCCCTCGATGTGACGCCGACCTCGAGCAAGGCGTTCTCTCCAGGCAAGGGGGTCACTTCGTGCTCAATCGCCTGGTGGGCTCGGCCTATCAACTCGTCGCGTGGAAGGAGGGTCATGTCTTCGTGCCCGCTCGCTCGCGTGGCGGAAACTCCGGGCCAACCGCGGGAGGTCCTGGCGGGGACAGAAGACATCCGGCTGGTCCTGCAGAAACGTCCCACGCTGCGCGGACAGGTCGTGAACGAAGACGGAATCCCCGTACCCTGCGAGGTGAGAGGCTGGCGCAACCAGGTGCCCGCGCCTGACGGCGCCATCGCGTTTCCCTTGCTGGAAGATGGCCCCGGGAAGATCACCGTGATGGCCAAGGGCTTCATCGACCTCAAGCGGGAACTGGTCGTGAGCCCCGACAAGGACATCGACCTGGGAACGCTGGTGATGCAGCGAGGCCGCAGGACGCGCTTCATCATCCTGGACGAAGCGACGGGAGCCCCCCTGGTGGGCGCCCGCGCATTCATTGGCCCGAGTGAGCACGATGCAGTTGAGTACACGGGGCAGCCTCCCGGAACGTTCTACGGAAACCTCGACACGGAAGGTGGCGCCGACGTGGAGGACCTCCCCTTCACGCCCGTCGTCATGACCGTCAGCCTGGGGTCGGACGAGTTCGAAAGGGAGGTGACCTTGGGCAGGCGGCAGGAAACCGTCACGGTACGGATGCCCGCCCCAAAACACTGAGCCCGGCGAACGACTATCGTGCGACTTCGCACTTCAGGAGACGCAGCGCATGCAGAGAGGGCATCGAGCAGCCGGGTTCACGGCCGCGGTCGTCGCCGGATTGCTGCTCCTGGCCTTCTTCGCCCTGCGCGGGCCCGAGAGCACTTCGGGCCGCGCATCCCGGGGCTCCACTGCTTCCTCCGGGTTCTTCACTGGCATCAGCGCGGGACAGGCCACCCTCTCCTCGACTGGAAACGCGCGCATCACCGGCGTCGTGCGCGATGCACGGGGTCCGCTTCCGGGCGTCCGCGTGTCCGCGTCCCGCGCTGAGCCGGAGGTCACGCTGTCGGAGCGCTCGTGCCCTCCTTCCGATGACGCGTCTCCGCGCCGGTTGATGCAGTGCTGGAACGAAGCCTTCGATGAGCTGGTGGATCAGGTCGACAAGCGCGAAGGAGAAGCCCCCACCGTCGCGGAGACCCTCAGCGCGGAGGACGGCACCTTCGTCCTGGACGGACTTCCCGGCGGGACGGTCACGCTCCAGGCCTCCCGCGGCCAGAACGTGGCGCTGCGCTCGGACGTAGCGACAGGCCAGCAGGGCGTGGTCCTCGTGCTCGATGAAGGCTCCTTCTTCGAGGGCGTCGTCCTGGAAGGACCGACGGGAAGCGCCCCCATCGCGAATGCCCGCGTCACCGTCTTCTCCCACGAGCACACGCGCTTCTACCCCGCGACCAGCGGCGCGGACGGACGCTACCGCATCGGGCCCGTGCCTCCAGCGGACTACGGCATCCTCGTCACGGCATCCGACCGCGGCCCCAACCTGCGCATGCGGGCGGAGCCGCTGGAGGAGGACACCTTCATCATGGACCGCCCCGCGAAGTACGCGGGCACGGTCGTGACGGAGAAGGGAGCTCCCGCGCCCGGCGTCTCCGTCCGGCTGTACACCCCCCGCGCCGCGCCCGAGTCGCGCACCGCCCTCACGGATGCTCGGGGCCACTTCTCCTTTCCCTCCTTCGAAGAGGTGCCTGGCCAGCTCTTCGCGGAGACCTCCACGCACGACGGACTGGCCCATCTCAGGACAGAGCCCCGCGAGGACATCGTCCTCACGCTCGGGCCCGGGACGATCCTCCAGGGCACTGTCAGCGATGGGAATGGAAGCCTGATTCCCGGCGCTCGGGTCCAGGCGGATCTCGACGATGGGAACGCGCCGTCCCCACGGAGGCAGGCCGTCACGGATGCACGAGGCCACTATCGGCTGGGGCCGCTGTTCCCTCTGCCACATTTCGTGACGGCCCACGCCGCGCGCCACCTCCACGTGGAGCCGGATTACCAGCAGTTTGACGAGGCGGAGGAGACGCTCGACTTCACCCTGCCGCGCGCAGTCTCCGTGCAGGGCATCGTCGTTGACGAAGCGGGCCAACCTCTCGCGGGCCGCAAGGTCGTGCTCCAGCCGGGCCCAAAGCAGGATCCCCAGAAGCTGGACACCGCCATGGATCGCACCGTGACGGATGACGCAGGGAACTTCGTGCTGGCTGCGGAAAAGGCAGGCCTCGCATCGCTGCGGATCCACGACCCGGCCTTCATCCCCCAGAGCTTCGCCGTGGAGCTGCCCTCGGAGAACGTGCGGCTGGTCCTGCGCCGGGGTATCACCGTGTCCGTCACCGTCCTGAGCGCGGCAGGTGCACCGGTACGCGGCGCCCAGGTGGCGCTCTGGAAGAGCCACGCGCGCGGCGAATCCGAACACACCGGCGTCACGGATACCCGGGGACAGGCCACGCTCCAGGGCGTCCCTCCCGGAAGCTACGTGGTCGAGGCTCGGGTGGCGAAGCAGGCCGTGGACGTCCACGCGTCCCAACCGCTGGAGATCGCGACGGGTGAAGCGCCGTCCGTCACGCTGAGATTGGAGGAAGGCCGGACCTTGAAGGGCGTCGTCGTGAATCTGCGGGGCCTGCCCCTGGCTGGGGTCAGCATCCGCGCCCAGCTCCTGGACGCGGACCGCCCCCGCTACCGCGGCGACCTGCCCGACCTTCGACGGGCTCCCGAGGGCGTCCGCACGGACGCCGAGGGCCGCTTCACCCTGCGCCAACTGAGCGCGGACCGCTACGTGCTCACAGCCTCACTGGAGGAGCACGTCATCGACACCTCCCTCTCAAAGGGCATCCGCGCTGGCGAGGACGACACCGCCGTGGTGGCCAGCGACGCGGGAGAGGTCCGGCTGGTGCTGCGGCGCACGCCGCACGTGCGGGGCCGGGTGGTGGCGGAGGGTGACGCGAAGCTGGAGTTCTTCGAAGTGAATGGCCGTCGCTACACGGACCCGGATGGGCACTTCGACACGCTCCTGCACGAAGCCACCGGAGCCCAGCGCTTCGTGGTGAGCGCCAGGGGCTTCGCAAGGATGGATCGCACCGTCACGCCTGACGGGGAGAACGACGTGGACCTGGGGACGGTCACGCTGACGCGGGGACGGACGCTCCAGGTGTTCCTGCGCGATGCCGCGACCGGCGAGCCGTTCACCGGACGCGTGCGCGATGACTCCGGGCAGTGGGCGACAGGGGCCATCGGCTATTGGATCCACGGGGAGGGCGTCGCGGACGGCCCGCCCTATCTGTCAGCTACTGGAGCAGAGCCTCGAAAGGATGGCTCGCTGCTGCTGGAGCATCTGCCCACCACCGAGTTCACGCTCGAGGTGGACACTCAACGCCACCTGCCGGCGCGAGCGACGGTGAGCGCGGAGCAGGACACCCTCACCCTCTCGCTCGACACTGGCGCCCGCGTGGTGGGGCACGTACGCGATGCACAAGGCAAGCCCGTGGAAGCCCGGCTCACCTTCACGCGCTCTGACGGCGTAACGCTTCAACGCTATCTCGGCTCGGGAGACTTCACGCTCCGGGGCATGCCCCCCGGGCTCTACACGGTGAACGCCTTCGTGGAGGACGCGGCACGCGACACCGTCTTCCCGCCCCGCACCTTGCGGATTCCTCCCAGCGGAGACGTTGCCCTCACCTTCGACGCCCTGGACACCGGCGCCACCGTCACGCTGCGGCTGCCGGAGGATGTCGACGACGCGTTCCTGCTGCCCGGCCAGGCGCCCATCCCCGACAGCGCAAGGGCCTTGGTACCCCTGCGCCTCCAGCAGCACCCCGTGGAGGAATGGGCAGGCACGTCCATCACGTTCCGGCACGTTCCCGCGGGCCACTACACCGTCATCGCGCTCACCCGCGACAAGGACCGCATCCATCGCGAGGAACTGGACGTGCCCGCCGACGGCACCGTGTTCCGCGACGTGAAGCCGGCGTGGATGCCTTTCACGCGCTGACGCACGAAGCAGGGCCCCGGGTATCCTGTCTGGCATGGGGAATGGCAGACAAGGGGGATGGAAGCCCTGGCTGGGAGGCGCCGCGCTGATGGTCGTCGCGCTCCTCGCCTTCCTCCTGTGGAACACCGAGGCGCCTTCATCGACGAAGGACACTCCCGCGCCCACGGCGTCCGCGCTGAAACCCGTGGCTCGTGCCACACGGGTGACCACGCCACCACGGCCCGCGGGCACCGCGCGCATCACGGGTCATGTCCTGGGCCCCTCTGGCCCGACCGCGGGCGTCCGCGTCTCCGCCTCCCGCGTGGAGCCGGGAGTCACGCTGTCGGAACGGCCCTGCCCCTCCCCCACGGACCAGGACGACGCGCGGGCTCCGCTGCTCAAGAGCGGCGCGTGCAGCTTCGACTTCGAACGCATGCAGGGCGAGTCCATCGAGGCCCGCGATGGTGAGGCCCTGGTGTTCGCGGAAGCGACCACGGACGCGGAGGGCCGCTTCGTGCTGGAGGGACTGCCCGAGGGCCACGTCACGCTCTGGGCCCTGGGCGACACGGGCGCGGTGTCGCAGGGCGGCGTCGCGGTGGGCTCGGACAATGTCGAACTGACGTTGGAGCAGGGCGTGCTCTTCGAGGGGACCGTCACGGACACGGACCGCAAGACGCCCGTCCCCGACGCACGGGTGACACTCGTCTCGCGCTGGCACACGCGCTTCTTCGACGCGGTCACCGACGCCGAGGGTCACTTCACCGTGGGCCCCCTCCCCCAGGGGGACTACGCCGCCTTCGTCACCGCCGAGGGCCGGTCCCCGTGGTTCCAGCCGGAGCTCGAATCCCTCACGGCCCTGGAGCCCGTGGTGCTCGCGCGCGCACTCTCGCTCTCGGGACAGGTCCTCTCGGCGGATGGCGCACCGGTACCGGGCATCCTGGTGCACCTCGACGGTGACACCGCGACGGCGTCCAACCAACGCACCACGACCGATGGAGAGGGGCGCTTCCGCTTCACCGCACCCGCCGTTCTCCATCAACTCAACGCGGAGTCAGGAGGCGCGTTCGCCACGCTGGACGTGACCCCGCCCCTGGAGCACGTGGAGCTGCGCCTCCAGCCCGGCGTGTTCGTCACAGGCACGGTGCGAGACGACGCGGGCCAGCCCATCGCGAACGCGCGCGTGGAGACCTACCGCGAGGACGGCGGTCCGGTCACCGCCGAGGCGACCACCGTGACGGACGCTGGGGGCCGCTTCCTGCTGGGCCCCACGCGGCCCGGGCCGCATACCTTCCGGGTCCTCGCGCCCCATTACCTGGACGTGGAGGAACCTGCGCGGAAGCTCCAGCAGGGCATGGCGCCCCTGGACTTCACGCTCCGGCGCGCGCAGAGCGTGGAGGGCCGCGTCGTCGACACGTCGGGTGCTCCAGTCGCGGGCATCCTCCTGTCGCTGTCGGGCAAGCTCGGCGACAGGGACGCCATCGACGCAGGCGGAGCCCGGCGCTCGGATGCCACCGGGCACTTCATCCTGGACGTGAAGCGCGCGGGGACTGGTGAGCTGTCCGTGGAGGATCCGTCCTTCCAGCCTCGAACCCTCGCGGTGCGCGTCCCCTCGCGAGACGTGGTGGTCGTGCTGGACCGGGGCGCCTCCGTGTCCGGCACCGTCACCGATTCGCGGGGACTGCCGCTGCGGGGAGCGAACGTGACGTTGGAGTCGGAGGCGCAGGCGGCGGAGGAAGACGTGCCGTACAAGGAGCCACGTCAGGCCCTGACGGATGAACAGGGCCGCTTCCATCTGCAAGGGATTGCTCCGGGCACCTACCTCCTGGGCGCCGTCGTCCGAGGAGACCTGATGGACGCCTCCGTGTCCCAGCCCCTCACTTTCCAGGCGCGCGAACACCCAGACGTGTCCCTGCGCCTGGAAGCAGGCCGTGAGCGCTCCGGCATCGCGGTGGATGGCGCGGGCCAGCCGCTCGCGGATGTCGTCATCACCGCGGACCTCCCCGAGAGCGCTTCATCCGGTTGGCGAGTCGACTACGACGAGGGTCCTCCCGGCCTCCGCACGGGCCCGGACGGGCGCTTCACCCTGCGCGGGCTCGTGGCCCCTCGCTACGCGCTGTGGGCCAACCTGCCGGGCTACAGCTTCCGCCCCCGGCGCTCCCTGGGAGGCGAGCCCGACACGGAGAACGGCGCCCTCTGGGTGGACTCCAGCGAGGCGCCCCTCCAACTCGTCCTGGAGCGCGACGGACGCATCCGGGGCCGCGTCGTGGACCCCGGAGGCCAGGCCGTCACCTCGTTCAAGGTGACGGGCCTCCCGGACCACCAACAGCCCGATGTGTCACCGGACGGGTCCTTCGAGCGTCCCTTCTCCGCCACCGGCCCGGTGGTCCTGACCGTGGAGGCCCCTGGCTTCATGCCGCTGGAGCGCGCCGTGACGCTGACGGAGGGCGTGGACCTGGACCTGGGCCTGCTGACGCTCGATCCCGGCTGGACGCTGCGGCTCGACCTCCACGACGCGGAGACCGGCGAGGTCCTCTCCCAACTGGAGTCCCTCCGGGCGACCCTCGGCAAGCCCACGGACTCCGCCCTCGTCCGCGGGCTCGCGCTCCCCCGGAACGTCTCCGTCCGCGACGGCGTCTACACGCTGACGGAGCTGCCGCCCCCACCCTTCACCCTGTCGCTCCGGAGCCGGAACACGCGGCCCTTCGAGCAGCAGGTGACAGCCCGCATGGACACGCTCACCGTGGCCCTGGACCGCGCCGCGACGGTGCGGCTCCTGGCCCGGGACACGAACGGCACGCCCCTGCCCGCGCTCATCTCGCTCAAGGAGGTGGAGCGCCCGGGGATGATCCGCTACCAGGACGCTGCCCCAGGCGGAACCCTCGTCCTCCGAGGCGTCGAACCCGGCGAGTACCTGCTGGACGCCCGCGCGGCCGACCCGGACGAAGGGCCCCGCTTCACGCCCAGGAAGGTCCAGATTCCCTCCCGGGGCGAGGTGACCTTCACCGTGGAAGCCCCCCCTCTGTCGCATCAATGAAAACGGCGGCCTTCCCTGGGGAAGGCCGCCGCTCTCACTGCTTCGGACTCCGGACTACTGCGCGGCGGTGATGGTGCCCACCGCCACGTTGATGGCCTGCAGCGAGCCGGAGGCCGGCAGCGCGTGCGCCTTGAGGACGTTCAGCGGCACCACGGTGCCGGCCGGCGTCTCGGCAGAGGCCTTCACGGTCAGCGCCACGGACAGCAGCGCGCCGTCGTACGCATGCGCCGCAGCGCCCTTCTGGTACACGCCCACGCTCAGCGTGCTGCCCTTCACGGCAGACTTGAGCAGGTGGGGCGCGGCGCCCAGGTCGTAGCCACCGTTGGCCACGTACTCGGTGCCGCCCACGGTGGACCAGGACGCGGTGGCCGCATCCAGCCCCAGCGTCAGGTCCGCGCCGCGGCCAGACTGGCCCGTGGGGCCCACCAGGTCCAGCACCAGCGTGTTGCCCGAGGACAGGCTGGCGTTGCGAACCAGGCGCCAGCCCGTACCCGTGGGGTCCACGTAGTTCACAGTGCCGGCGGCGGGCACGGTGATGACGGCGGAGTCCTTCTTCGACGCATCCGCCACGCTGGTGGCCGTCACGGTGAACGAGCCCACGCGGCGCGGCGCCCGGTACACGCCCGTGCTGCTGACGGTGCCGTTCGCGTCACCGCCCTCCACGGACCAGAGCACCGCCTGGTTGTTGGTGCCGGTGACCTGCGCGGACAGGGTGAAGGCGCCATCCTGCGCCACCGTGCCCGTCTTCGGAGAGACGGTCACCGTCACCGTCTCGACGACGACGGGGTCCACCCGGATGGTGGCCGTGGCCTTCTTCGTCGCATCCGCCACGCTGGTGGCCGTCACGGTGAACGTGCCCGTCTTCTTCGGCGCGCGGTACACGCCCGTGCTGCTGACGTAGCCGTTCGCGTCGCCACCCTCCACGGCCCACTGCACCGCGAGGTTGTTGGTGCCGGTGACCGTGGCCGTGAGCTGGACGGTGCCATCCCACGTCGTGCTGCCCGACGCGGGGCTCACGGCGACCTTCACCTCTTCGACGACGACCGGCTCCACCGTGATGGTGGCGGAGGCCTTCTTCGTCGCATCCGCCACGCTGGTGGCCGTCACGGTGAACGTGCCCGACTTGTTCGGCGCCGTGTACCGGCCCGTGCTGCTGACGGTGCCGTTCTCGTCGCCGCCCTCCACGGACCACTGCACCGCGGTGATGGAGGAACCGGAGACCTCGGCCGTGAGGTCCGTGACGGTCCCCTGCCCGATGGTCACCGTCTCCGGCGTCACCTTCACGATGACCGTCGGCGTCTCGCCGACATCAGCAGGCTCCACCTTGACGGTGGCCGTGTCCTTCTTCGAGGTGTCCACCGCGTTGGTGGCCACCACGGTGTACGTGCCGGCTTCGGCCGGCGCGGTGTAGACGCCCGAGCTGGTGATGGTGCCGTGGGAGTCGCCTCCCTCCACCGACCAGAGCACGCGCGATTCCTTCGCGTCCTTCACCGAGGCGCTGAAGGCCTTCTTCTCACCGGCCTTCACCGTCGCGGTCTTCGGAGTCACCGTCACCGGCCCCGAGTCGGGGTCGGTGCAGGCCGCCAGCGCCCCAATCAGGAGCGGAACAATGAGCTTCATCCACGTTTTCATGGGGGATTACCGTCCGAACTGGCTGACGAAGAGGGTGATGTCGTTGTCGTCCACAGAGCCGGCCCCGTCGAGGTTCGTCACCTCGGAGCCGTTGGTGCCGTAGTCCTGCGCGAGCAGGCCCATGTCCTCTCCGTCCACGACGTTGTCGCCATTGATGTCGCCCGTGTAGACCTGGATGGCCGCCACGGCCTTCGCCGTCGGTACCACGACGCTCGCCGCGGACACGTGGCACAGGCCACGGGCCACCGGCGCGGTGTAGACGCCGTCCGCGCCGACGGTGCCGCAGACGCGGCCCTCCGCCACGGACCAGCTCACCGACGTGTTCACCACGTTCGCCACGTTCGCCTGCAGGGTGACGGAGCCACCCACCGGCACCGCGAGCCGCGCCACCGCGAACTCCACCGTGACGGGCAGGAGCGTGAAGGGGGTGGTCGCCTTGGACGAGTTGCCGTAGGCGTCGTACGCCACCGCCTCGAGCACGTGCTCCCCCGGCGCGAGCGGAATCGCGAACAGCGGCAGCGTGTACGGCGCGGACGAGACCCGGCCCTTCAGGGCGCCGTCCACGTAGAACTCCACGTACGTCACGCCCGTGTCGTCGGTGGCCTCGGCCCGCATCGTGTAGGTCTCATACAGGCCCTCCACGCTGGCGGTGATGTGCGGCGCGCCCTGGTCCTGGATGGTGGAGTTGCGCACCTCGAAGGTCACCGTGCGCTCCGTCGTGTTGCCCGCCCTGTCCGTGGCCGTCGCCTTGAACTCGTGCGGGCCGTTGGACAGGCTCTTCGTGTCGAACGCCTTCGCGTAGACGCCCGCGACGTCCGTGAACGAGACCACCGGGGTGCCGTCCACCTGGAACGCCAGGGTGGAGGTCCAGACGTTGTCGCTCACGGTGGCCTTGAGCTGCACCGTCCCGTAGCTGCCCTCGACCGCCGCGGTGAGCGCGGGGGGCTGGATGTCCGCCTGGGTCGAGGTGACCAGGTTGACGTCGTCGAGGAAGAACTGGACGTCTCCGTCCGGCAGCTGCATGGCCGCCATCTGGTCCACGTCGAAGAACAACTGCACCGTCTGGCCCTTGTACGCGGTCAGGTCGAAGCGGTGCTGGATGTACTCCGCGTTGGTGTCATCCGCGTTGGAGAGCGTCTTCAGCGTCGCCAGTTCGGTGCCGGCGGAGTCCCTCACCTTCGCGCTGAAGGTGTGGTGGGCCAGGCCGTCGGTGAAACCACCGTCGTAGATGCGCAGCCAGAAGCTGAAGATGGCCGAGGTCGAGGTCGCCGGGATGGCCACGGACTGGCGGACGGAGTGCCGCACCGGCCCGGAGGTCCAGAAGATGTAGAAGCGGCTGCCCGTGTGCGCGAAGGACGCGCTGCTGAAGATGCCCGTCGAGCCCGACACCGTCGTCGCGCTCGTCCAGCTCCCGGAGGTCTCGAAGCTGGGATTGAGCACGCGCTGGGTGGCGGTGGCGTCCACGTAGAACGTCACCACGGGAGAGTTCCCCACGTTGCCGCCCGCGTCCGTGGCCCGGGCGACGAGCGTGTGCGCGCCGCTCGTCAGCGTGGAGAGGTTGACGACCCGGGTGAACGACTTGACCGAGTTGCCCAGGGACACGCCGTCCACGAGGAACTCCACCGCGTTGACGAAGCCGTTGTCGGACACGTCCGCGAAGTAGCCCACGCGCGTGCCGGAGATGACCACGTTGGCCTTCACCCGGGGCGCCTCGGCGTCCGCCGTGCGGGTGACGCGCAGCGAGAAGTCATCCACCTGGAAGTTGGTGGCGAGCGAGGCGTTCTCGCTGCCTTCCAGGAAGATTCGCACCGTCTGGCCCGCGTAGGCCGTCAGGTCCACGCTCTGCTGCGCATAGCCCAGCGTCGCATCCAGGTTGGACCACGTCGCCACCGTCCCCAGCACCGTGCCCGAGGTGTCGCGCACCTGCAGCGTCAGCGTGTCGCGCACGGCGGTGGTCGTCGTCTCGGCGGTGGTGATGTTGAGGAAGAAGGTCAGCGCGGCCTTGGTGACGTCGGCGGGAAGGGTGACGTCCTGCCACAGCCGATCGATATGCGTCGTGCCATAGCCGTTGAGCCACGCGAAGCCCTGGCCGGTGCGCGGGCCGGACGAGACCGGGAAGTTGATGTTCGACGGGTCATCCGTCCAGCCCAGGGTGTTCTGTTCGAAGCCCGGGTTGATCAGGAGCTGATCGAAGCTGTTCGTGACGTTGAAGCTCGCCGGCGCGGACGCAGCGGAGTTGCCGGCCGCGTCGAACGCCACCGCCACCAGCGTGTGCGCGCCGTTGGACAGCGAGGTGGCATCCAGCGGGATCTGGAACGGCTGGGCGAGGACGTTCCCCGCCAGGGCGCCGTCGACGTAGAACTCCACGCGGGCCACGCCGACGTTGTCGTCGGCCTGCGCCTTCAGCTGGATGTCAGGCGCGCTGCCAGAGACGCTCGCGGCGACGGTGGGGGCCGTGCGGTCGTCGTACGTACCGGCGGTGTAGCCCACGTTGATGGCCGCGAAGGCGTTCTGCACCGCGCGGTACTCGTTGGACTGGGAGCCGAAGAGGTCCGCCGCGGCCTGGAGGGCGCTGGTGCGGGCCGACATGTAGTTGGACGACGGGAACAGGTAGGTGGTGAGCGCGCGGAACCAGATGGCCGCCGCCTTGTCGTTGCCGATGCCCCTCGCGCCCGCGGGCAGGTACCTGCTGGAGTAGTCGGTGCTGACCGACAGCGGCTGCACGCCCTGGGACAGGAAGTAGAAGGCGCGGTTCATCGGGCCGCTGCTGTAGTGCACGTCGACGTTGCCGATGCCGGGGTACCAGGCGTCCGGGCTCGCGCCGTCCAGCGACGGGCGGAACATGACGCGCAGCGGGAAGTCGCTGAGCTGCTCGGCCATGAGCCAGTTGCCGCCCGTGTCACCAATGGTGCTGCCGCGGCCGTTGGCCACCCAGAACTCCGTCAGGGTGCCGAAGATGTCCGAGTTGGCCTCGTTGAGGCCGCCGGACTCGCCGTCGTAGATGAGGCCGGCCGTGTGCGAGGTGACGCCGTGGGTCATCTCGTGGCCCGTCACGTCGAGCACGCCCATGGAGCGGAAGCCGCCTGCGGCCGGGAACGAGCCATCGCCGTAGCTCATGCAGAAGCAGCCGTCGCTCCAGAAGGCGTTGTTGTAGAGGTTGCTGGCGTGCACCCGGTTGTAGGTGGGCGAGCCGAAGCCGTCGATGCCGTCGCGGCCGAAGATCTTCTTGTAGAAGTCCCAGGTCGCCAGCAGGCCGAAGTGCGCGTCGACGGCGGCCGTCTGGCCGTTGGTGCTCAGGGTGTTGTTGGCACCGACGATGTAGTTCTGCCCATCGCCCCAGACATTGTCCGCGTCCGTGTAGAGGGTCAGCGTGGGAACGACGCCGTTCTGCACGGCGGCGTGGTTGACGTCGTAGGTCCGGATGCCCTCACCGCCGGCGCGCGTGACGTCGCGCAGCTCGAAGAGGCCCTGGGCGTTCTGGAAGACGTCCAACGAGACGTCACCGCTGTATTGCGAGTGGCCGAGGCCCTTGGCGGCGGCCGTCTGGAGCGAGTTCCACTTCTTCAGCACGTCGCCCGACCGCGCGTCGATGATGAAGTCCGTGTGCTTGACGCCGTCCTTCGCGTTCTCCAGCTCGGTGTGCACGTGGTACGCGAGCCGGTAGGCGACGACCTCCGTGTCGAAGTCCGCCGCGTTCTGCTGCGCGGCCGGCTTGCCGGGGTAGCGGTTCACGAGTCGCGTCTGGGGGTAGACGATGAGCTCGCTATTCGGCGCGACGGCGAACTCGCCCTTGGGCGCCAGTTCCTGGGTGGCCTTCGCCACCGCGGACTTCGCGTCCAGCGTGGGCGTCACGTCCAGACGGATGCCCTTGCGCAGGCCGTCGGTGGTGATGCGGATGTCCCCTGAGGACAGCCCCTGGTGGGTGATGGCCATGGCGCCCCACACGGGTACGCCCTGGTACGTCTGCGCGAAGCGCGCGTGCGTCTGGCCAAAGGAGTCCGTGCTGGAGCTGGACAGCTGGAAGTCGTCCCGCGACCCCAGCCCGAGCTTGAGGCTTTGCGCCTTGAGGTTTGCCAGGGATTCCGCCACACGCGCTGGCTCCCGGACCTGGAGTTGCAGCAGCGTGGACGGAGCAACAGGGCTGAGCTTCTCAGCCGCGAGGGATGTGCTCGCCGAGAGGAGACCGGCAAGGAGCAGAGGCCACTGGGGCCACGGCTTGGGCATGGAATTGACTCCACAGCGTTCAGGGGAACTCCCGCCGGCAGCACCCGTGGGGGCGTGCTGCCACCGGAAGGATCACGCTCATGGCGGAGGGTCCGGACAGCCTCAGACCTTTCCCCCCGTTCGTTCCATGATCAGCGTAATTGTCCGCCATTATACAGTGTCAAATTCCCAAGGAAATGGGGGGGGACCGTGAAAGGCATGAGCCGGCCACTGGAAATACAGGGCGTTGCGGCGGCTTCACGGTGGGTCCTGGATTACTCCGCCCGGCCTAGTTGGCGCGCTCCCACGCGTCCTGCCACGCGATGCCCGTGCCGGGCGCGTAGTACGACGCCGCACCGTTGCACCAGCCCGAGTACGGGAACGGCTTGCAGCGGTAGAGCAGCCCATCCGTGCCCTCCACCAGCGTGCCCGCAGTGTAGCTGTTGATGCCCGCCGGGTACTTGTCCTGCGCCGTGCCGCCGGTGCCTCCATCGTTGCCGCCACCGGTGGAGGGCTTCTCGATGTCCACCTGGAACGAGTCGCCCGTCTCCTTCGCGTACACGCGGTTGCCCAGCGCGTCCTGCACCGGCGTCACGATGCCATTTGATTGCAGCACGCCGACCTGCGCGCGGCGGGAGCTCGCGTTCACCTGCTGCGCCAGCCGGTAGATCCACGTGGCCGCGGGCGTCGCCGCGTCGAGCGTGAGCGGATACGACTCGGCGTCGCGGCCCGCGCTGTCGAAGAGACGGAACGTCACCTTGCTCGACCTGGGGAGCTCCTCACGCGCCTGCACCTGTCCCAACTCCTTCCACGCCGCCGGAGGGGGCGGCGTGTTGCTGAACTTCACGTCCGTGCAGGCGTAGAAGGCCTCCGGGCTGTCCGCGCGCTGCCAGATGGCGTAGATGACGTGCGAGCCCGTCCGAGCAGCCGGGAAGGGGCAGTCGAGGCGATAGCGGTTGTTCACCGCGGTCACGTGGGTGACGTTGCAGAAGGGCGTCGCCTCCAGGTCGGACCACTTCAGCGGCAGCGCCGGGTTGTAGCCCTCCTTCGTCACGAAGAGCTGGAAGTAGCCCGTGGCGTGCACCGCGGTGGCGTGGAAGACGAACTCGAAGCGGCCGTTGCTGTCCGGGGTGATCCACGTGGACGGCCAGTCCGCGCGCGCCAGGTCCAAGCCCTTGTGGCTCTCATTGGCGCCGCTGCACAGCTTGCCGTCGGGGATGATTTCGCGGTGGCGCCCGTTGGCGGCGCCCTGCCGGACGCCGTTCCAGTCATACAGGGCCTGCGTCCCACCGGCCTGCACCGCGGCCCGGCACGCGGCGGACTTGGGGTTCTCCGGCCCCTCCTTGAAACATCCATAGACGCGGCTCAGGGGGACTTCCATGGAGCCGTGCGCCGCCGCCGGACCGGCGGACAGCAGCGAGACGAACGCGAGCGACGCGGTGAAGGCCTTGCGGATTGCTGGGAACATCCCTTCCTCCTCTGTTCAGAAACAAAGGAGGAAGGGCGGCGTCGAATCGGGTCAACGGCGCATCAAGCCAGCAATTCCGTCAGCAGCCCCTTGGGCAGCGAGGGGTCACCGAAGTCATCCAGCGGGCCACCGGCCGCGTTCTTCAGGCCCACCGCGGCGCCAATCGTGTTGAGCATCTTGTTGAGGTTGGGGTTGCCGCTGCCGTTGGCCACCGTCACCGCCACGCCCTGCTTGAGGTAGCCGTTGCAGCTGCCCGCGAGGATGAAGGGGATGTTGTGCGCCGAGTGCGCCGGCCCGTTGCCCAGGTCGTTGAACCAGACGGACACGCCCTGGTCGACCAGCTTCTTGCCGTTCGGCAGGGCGTACGCCGCCAGCCGGTCCAGCAGGTAGTTGAAGGTCTGCGCGAACTGCGCGTCCACGCGCGAGTGCAGCACGTCCGACCCGGCGATGATGCCGCCCGACGCGTCATGCGACGCGCGACGGTGGGAGATGTAGTGGAAGTTCTCCATCAACTGCCCTGTCGTGGGGTCTCGGTAGCGCGTGGAGCTGTCGTTGCCGTTGCCCACCTGGATGGCCACCGAGCGCGTGGTGCCACACGCCACCGCCAGCACCGCGATGTCCATGTGGAGCCGCACCGTGGCCAACACCTTGTCGCCGTCCGTGCTGTTGTAGCCGGGCGCCTGCTGCTGGAGCCGCAGCTCCTCATCCGCGCGGGCGCGGCAGCTCAGCGCCACCTCCAGGTCGCGCACGTTGGACAGGTGCAGGTCCAGGCGCTGCCGGTCCGTGCTGCTCAGCTCCGGCCGCGACTGGAGCGCCTTCAGCTGGCCCGACACCAGGTCGTTGAGGCTCTTCTGGCGCACCAGCAGCTGCTCGCGCGCCTCCGGCGTGAGGCCTCCGGGGCCGCCCACCATGGTCTGGTAGGCCACCCACGGGTCATGCAGCGCGGCCCGGCGCGAGGCGCTGCCCCGGTGGGAGATGCACGGGCCGCCCAGCCACCCGCCGGCCTGCCCCGCGTAGAGGTAGAGCGAGTCGCGCTTCTGCGGGTTCAGCTCGCGGCCGATGCGGTGATCCAGCGACTCGCCGGACGCCTCGGAGTCGCCGCCCACGCCCTCCACGGCGGGGCCGCGCGCGGTGAGCGCCTGCAGCGCGCCACGGGCGTGGCCGTCCCCGTAGTTGTAGTCCTTCATGTTGACGTTGCGCACCACCAGCAGGCGCGCGCGGTGGTCCGCCAGCTCCACCAGCGACTTGCCCGCGAGCGTCGTGGTGGTGAGGTTGCCCAGCGGCTCCGGCCAGAAGCGCTCCGGCTCGTTGCCCAGCTCGGAGGTGTTCTGCGCGGCGGCCACACCATCCGCCTGGCGCAGGAAGATGGCGAAGGGCAGCGCGTCCGCCTCCGCCGCCTGGGCCTTCCGAGGCAACAGCCCCTCCAGCACCGGCAGCCCCAGCACCACGCCACCCAGGCCCTGCAACACGCGTCGACGGCTCAGTTTCACGGCAGCTCCTCCGGGTGGCGATTCACGAAGCCCACGCCCGTCACGACCTCGACGACCAGGTCCACGATGGACAACTGCCCGGCCTGTGACAGCCTGCCCAACCGCGCCACCAGCGCGTCGTCCTCCGCCGCCGCGGGGCGTCCGCTCAGGAACTCCACCCAGTGGCGCGCGTAGCACTCGTGCACCGCCTGCGAGCTCGCGAGCACGTCCGCCAGGTCCAGCGCGTCCTTCACCGACACCTTCTGCCCACCGATGCCCGGCGACGACGACGCGTCCACCGGGTGCCCGTTGTCCGTGGTGCGGTAGCCACCCACGGCGTCGAAGTTCTCGAAGGGGAAGCCCAGCGGATTGATGAGCGTCGCGTGGCAGGACGCGCACACCGTTCCGGGCGCCTCCGTGTGCGACGTCACCACCTCGCGGTTGGTGCGGCCGTTGGGCGCGGGCAGCGCGGGGATGTTGGCTGGCGGCGCGCCAATCTTCTGGCACAGCAGGTGCTCCGACAGGAACACGCCCCGGTGGATGGGGTCCGGGTCGATGGACGTCGCGTGCGATGCCAGGAAGCCCACCTGCGTGAGCACGCCCCGGCGCTGCGCCCCGTCCAGCGTCACCGGCACGAAGTCCGCGGTGAACGTCCCGGTGAGGCCGTAGATGCGCGCCAGCTCGTCGTTGACGAAGGTGTCGCGCGACGTGAGCAGGTCCGTGAAGCGCCCCTTGCGCCCGAAGACGACGTCCTGCACGAAGAGCGCGTTCTCCTTCGCCGCGGACTCCGCCAGCTTCGCGGTGACGTTGGGGAAGCGCGTGGCGTTGGGCCGGATGCTCGCGTAGCGGGGCACGTCGAAGACGGCCTGGTGGTACGCGTTCACCACGTCGCGCGCCCGGGGGTCCGCCATCATCCGGCGCGCCTCCGCGGCCACGCCCTCGCGCTTCGCGAGCAGGCCCTCGCGCGCGGCGGCGAACAGCGCGTCGTCCGGCATGGAGTTCCACAGCGCGTAGCTCAACCGCGACGCCACCTCGAAGCCATCCAGCGGCACCTTCCCGTCCGCCGCCTGCGTGCTGCGCTCCACGCGGTAGAGGAACAGGGGCGACTGGAGGAAGCCCTCCAGCACCAGCCGCAGGCCGCCCTGGAACGCGGCCATCGCCGGGTACGCCTGCGGGCCCTGGCGGTACAGCTTCAGGTACGTCTCCACCTCGTCCGCGGTCAGCGGGCGCCGGAGGGCGCGCAGGCCAAAGGACTCCACGAACGCCTTCGCGCGCGCTTCATCCGTGGTGGCGCCGGCGGGCAGCAGCTTGCCCAGCTTCGTCGCGTCCGCGGCCACCTGCCCGGCCAGGTCCGCCGCGGCGCGCTGGTAGGCGCTCCACAGCGCCTCATCCACCGACAGCGCGCGGGCGTCGTTGTCGAAGAGGAAGCCGCTCTGGGACGGGTCCGCGCGGAACGACTGCGCCAGCGCCGTGGGCGCCGCGTCCAGCCTGAGCAGGTCCTTCACGCTGCTCACCCACTGCGCATGCGTCAGCCGGGCGACGCGCGTCGAACGCGCCGCCTGCTCCACGCCAGGAGGAGGATTGGCCGTCCCGCCAGGGCCCGGATTGCGCGGGTTCGCCGCGTCGGCAATCTGGCCCTCGCAGGCGCTCAGAAGACTCAAGGAGCCCGCGAGCAGCGCGGAAGTCCACCATCGTTGACGTAGCGCCATGGGGGGAAGCGCCTCCGTTCGTTGGCGCTCATCCCAATTGGGAAATCCCCGGAAGTCAATCCGCACCCTGGCCGGGCAGGCAGCGTGTCACACGCCTGCTGGAAACCGCTGCCCCCACCGGATCCGCTCGTCGCCTAGCCGGGGATGAGGAAGCGCGCGATGACGCGCTTGAGGCCCACGCTGCCGCCGAACTCCACGGTGACCTTGGCGTTGGGGCCGGACCCCTCCGCGGCGACGATTCGGCCCATGCCGAACTGTTCATGCCGCACGCGCATGCCGCGCACGTCGCCGCCCACGCCGTCCATGTCGGACGAGGCCTGCGAGTAGCTGCGGTCCACGCGCGGGCCTGTCTCGTCGTCGTCCCAGTTGCGGCGGCGCTGCGGCATGGCGGCGGCGCGCGGCGGAGGCGGCAGGTCGTTCTCCTTGAAGCCGAACAGCGCCTGCGGCACGTCCGCGAGGAAGCGGCTGGGTGCGTTGTACTTGAGCTCGCCGAAGAGGGAGCGGCACTGCGCCAGGCTCACGAAGAGCCGCTTGCGCGCGCGGGTGAAGCCCACGTAGCAGAGCCGCCGCTCCTCGGCCATCTCCTCGCCGTCGGGCTCGTCGCTCTTGAGCGCCCGCGAGTGCGGGAAGACGCCCTCCTCCAGGCCGGTGAGGAACACGGCGTCGAACTCCAGGCCCTTGGCCGCGTGGAGCGTCATCAGCGCCACGCGCCCCTCGCTCACCTCCGCGTCCGCCTCGCCCACCAGGCTGATCTGCTCCAGGAAGGCCTGCAGCGGAGGGATGTCCGCGGTGAGCGGCGCGGAGTCCACGCCCTCCGGCGCCTCCTCCTCGCGCTCCTCGGCCGCCTGCGCGGAGGCCACCATGTCGGACGCGCGCTTCAGGTCGAACTCCTGCGCCGCGCCCAACAGTTCCTTCAGGTTCTCCGCGCGGGTGAGCGCCTCGTCGCTGCCTTCCGCGACGAGCGTCTCCACGAGCTTCGTCTCCTTCAGCATCTGGTCCACCGCGCCCGCCGCGTCCTTCGCCGTGAGGGAGAAGGCGTGCAGCGACTGGAGCAGTTGGTGGAAGCCGCCCAGCCGCTTCTGCGCGGTGGCGTTGAGGCTGGGGATGCGGTGGCGCTCGCCCAGGGCCTCGTAGAGGCTCAGGCCCTGCTCGTTCGCGAAGTCCGTCAGCCGCTCCTCGGTGGTATCGCCGATGCCGCGCGCCGGCACGTTGAGCACGCGCAACAGGTCCGCGTCGGAGCGGGGGTTCACCATCAGCCGCAGATACGCGGAAGCGTCGCGCACCTCCGCGCGGTCATAGAAGCTGCGCCCGCTCACCAGCGTGTACGGCACGCGCGCCAGCCGGAGCGCCTCCTCCAGCACGCGGCTCTGCGCGTTGGTCCGGTAGAAGACCGCCATGCTGGAGAACTTGATGAAGCCCTCGCGCTGGAGGGCCAGGATGCGCCGGGCCACCTCCTGCGCCTCCGCGCGCTCGTCGCGGTGTAGGAGCAGCTCCAGGTTCTCTCCCTTGGGCCGCTCGCTCCAGAGCTTCTTCGCCATGCGGCGCGTGTTCTTGGAGATGACCTCGTGCGCGGCGGTGAGGATGTTCTGGTCGGAGCGGTAGTTCTGCTCCAGCTTCACCACCTTCGCGCCGGGGTACTGCCGGGGGAAGTTGAGGATGTTGTCCACGTCCGCGCCGCGCCAGCGGTAGATGGACTGGTCGTCGTCACCCACCACCACCAGGTTCGCGGACGGCGGCGGCGCAAGCTGGCGCAGGAGCGCGTACTGCACGGGGTTGGTGTCCTGGAACTCATCCACCAGCACGTGCGTGAAGCGCGTGCGGTAGCGCTCCAGCACGTCCGGCCGGTCGCGGAAGAGCTTCACCAACAACAGCAGCAGGTCTCCGAAGTCCACCGCGTTCGCCGCGCGCAACAGCTTCTGGTAGCCCGCGTACACGCGCTTGACGATCTGCCCGCGGATGTCCTCCTGCTCCACGCGCATGTCCTCTGGCAGGCGCGCGGCGTTCTTCTCCTGGTCGATGCGGTGGAGGATTTCGCGCGGCTGCATCACCGGCTCCACGCCGGTGTCGCGCATGGCGCGCTTCACCAGGTTGAGCTGATCGCCGTCGTCGTAGATGACGAAGGACTTCGTCAGGCCCACGGACTCCGCCTCACGGCGAAGAATCATGGCCGCGGCCGAGTGGAACGTGCTCACCACCAGGTCGTTCGCCTGCGCGCCCAACAGCTGGGTGAGGCGCTCGCGCATCTCGCGCGCGGCCTTGTTGGTGAAGGTGACGGCCAGGATGCGCCACGGGAAGACGCGGCGGACCTTCACCAGATGGGCCACACGGCGGGTGATGACGCGCGTCTTGCCGCTGCCGGCGCCCGACAGCACGAGCAGGGGGCCGTCGCCATGGAGCACGGCTTCCGCCTGGGGCGGGTTGAGGTCTTCGAGGAGGGCGGTTTCGTGGGCGTTCACGGGGGTTTCCACCAGGGGGAGAACCCCGTCTTCTAACGTCTTTCGCATGTGGGTGCCGGGTCTTCCGCCAACCCTGGCGCCCGCCGGGCCGTCCGCTCCCGGGACGGGCAGGAGCGTGGGTTATAAGAGGCGTCACCTGCCATGTCCGACACCCCGTCCCGACCCTCCCAGGAAAAGCTCGACCGCTTCGCGGAGCTCTTCAACCAGAGCCTCACCCTGCGCCACTTCGGCGCCAGGATGTCCTTCCCCGAAGGACGCATGGTGGTGGTGGAGCTGCCGGAGGTGCAGCCCCAGCACCGGGGCGGCCTGGGCGCCTCCGCCGTCAACGGCGGCGTGCTCTCCGCCCTCTTCGACTTCGCCATCGGCTGCACCCCGGCGCTCCGGGACCCCACCCGCCGCTGCGCCACGGTCCAGCTGTCCATGAGCTTCGAGCGCCCCGCCACCGGCAACCACCTCCGCGTGGAGGCCGTCATCGACAACGGCGGCCCGTCCACCGTCTTCGCCTCCGCCAGGCTGATGGACGCTGAAGGCCGCGTCTGCGCCCGCTGCCAGGGCGTGGTGCGCGTCTCCAGTCAGCCCTGGGCCTCCGGCGAGAGCCCCGCCACGAACTGACATTTCCCCACCCCGGGCCCCCATTGCCCATTCCCGTCGATATGTCCGGCCAGGAGGCGCGTTTCCCCGGAAGCCCGGGGCTGGAACGCGCTCCGGTGGACGAGCGCGGCTCGCAACGGGAAGACGGCATGGATGCAGCCGTTCAGGGCTTGGGGATGACGACCCTCCAGTCACGGCAGGACTCGAGCAGGGCCGCCCGGCCCGTGGCGCCGGACGAGGAGGCCCTGTCCCGGCGCGCGCTGTCCGGGGAGCGGGCCGCGTGGGACGCGCTCATCGCGCGGCACCAGCGCCGGGTGGTCGTGTCGCTGCTCGCGCGGGGCCTGCGGGTGGACCGGGCCCAGGAGCTGGCGCAGGAGACATGGGCGCGCCTCATCCAGCAGCAGCAGCGGGGCCTGCTCACCGAGCTGCGCCTGCCAGCGCTCGCGCTCGCCCAGGCGGCGTTCCTCGCGTCGGATGATGCCCGGCGCACGCGGCGCGAGTCGGTGGATGGCACGGTGGAGGAGCTGACGGAGCGGCAGCACCCGGTGGACCCCGCCGAGTCCGCGGAGAAGCGCCTGTTGTCGGAGGAGCAGCTCACCCGGGCCCGGAGCGCGCTGGAGCAGGTGTCGCCAGGCGCGCGCAACGTCTTCCTCCTGGCCTGTGACGGCCAGGGGCTTCCCCATGCCGAGGTCGCCTCCCGCGTCGGGCTGTCCGTCCAGCGCGTGCGACAGATTGTGTGCGAGGTCCGCAAGAAGCTGCGCGCCGCGCTCGAAGAGGAAAAGCCATGAAGCCGCTCACGCCCCACCTCACCCGCGACCGCACGGAGCAGTACCTGCTGGGCGCGCTGCCGCCCGAAGCCGCGGCGGAGCTCGAGGCCCACACGCTCACGTGCGAAGCGTGCGCGCGGCTGCTCCAGGAGGAGGCCCTGCTGGAGGAGCAGTTGTACGAGGTCGCCGCCTCCATGCCGCACGACACGGTCGTGGTGCGCCCCGCGCGCTGGCACCGTCCGGCAGCCGCTGCCGCGGCGCTGGTCGCGGTTGCGGCCTCCGTGTTCCTGCTGCTGCGTCCGGGTCGGGAAGCGAGTTCCCCGTCCGTGACGCCCGTGGAAGCGCCAACCGTCGCGGCTCAGGAGGCGGAGGAGGTGCCCCGGGACATCGTGGTCGCGTGCCCGGACCTGGCCACGCAGGAGCACTGCCTCCGGTCCGCGAATGCGCGCGGGCTGCTCGTGTATCACCCCGGTGGACAAGGCGAGGTCCCCCGCTACGACGCGTCCAGCGGCCTGACACGGGCGGCGCTGAGCTCGCGGCCGGCCGCCCTGTGAGGACATCCGTGATGGCACTCCGACACCGCATCCCCGGCCTGCTCTTCGTGCTCTGCGCTACCCTCGCGGCGGCCCAGCCGTCCCCGTCCGGTGCTTCAGCGCTGACGTCGGGCGCGGCGTCCGTCTCCGCGTCCTCGGCTCAGCCGGGCGCTGCGACGCCGTCTCCCGCCGCATCCGGCGGCATGCCCGCGGCGCAGGACACCTCGCGGCCGAAGCTGCCGCAGGGTTGGTACGTCACGGAGAGCGCGCCCCAGCACTACGAAGCCGGCGTGGATGAATCCTCGCCGTGCGAAGGCACGCGCAGCGCCTTCCTGCGCTCGCGCACGCAGGCCACGGACAGCTTCGGCACCTTCATGCAGGCCTTCAGCGCGCAGGACTTCCGGGGCAAGCGCCTGCGCTTCTCCGCGGCCGTGCGCCACCAGGACGTGAAGGGCTGGGCGGGGCTGTGGATGCGCGTGGAGGGCTCGGACCCCAAGCAGCCGCTCGCCTTCGACAACATGCAGTCGCGCGCCCTGGTGGGCACCCGCGGCTGCAAGCGCTACGACGTGGTGCTGGACGTGCCGCAAGAGGCCACCACCATCATGGCCGGCCTCATCATGAGCGGCACCGGCCAGGCGTGGCTCGGCGGCGTACGCTTCGAGACGGTGGACGCGTCCGTGAAGACCACGGACCTGCTCACCGCGCCGCAGCCCCTGCCCTCCGGCCCCCAGGGTCTGGAGGACGACCCCAAGCCCAAGGCGAACACACCGCTGGGCAGGGTCGGCACCGCCTGGTTCGACGCGCAGCACGTGCAGACGGCGACGCCGCTCGTGCGAGGCAAGGGCCCCTCGTGGAAGGGCGGGTTCGGTGACGAGCTCTTCGAGCACGGCATCGAGGTGAACGGAACCTACGAGCTGCGCGACCTTTCGGTGAAGGTGCGCGCCGGAGGCCCCGCCACCCTCATCGAGGGCACCTGGGGCGGAGAGCCCCTGCTCATCCGGCTCGCGGCGGACTCCCTCCGCATCCGCTGGGGCACCGACGACCAGCACTTCGACCGGGACCTGGGCGCTTCCACGCCGAAGGGCTGCAACGCGTACCGGCAGACCCAGGGGCGCTTCGAACAGCAGGTGTTGATGGTGTGCGGCGTGGCGCTCGCCACCCGGCCGCCGCTCACACAGCTCGTGGCGGCGTTCCTGTCCGGCGGCGTGCGGGCCGGCGCCTCGCGGGGCCCCCTCCCACTGCCCCGCTCGCCGGTGCGCTCGCCCCAGCCGTACGACTCCTCTGGCCGGGACGAGCCTCCCTCCCAGATGCAGTGAGCGGGAGCGGAGGCGGAAGGATCCCCCTTCCGCCGCTCCGCGCTTCACTCAGAAGGCGAAGTCGCGCTCCAGCGTCTCCTGCCCGGCCTGCACCGTGAGGTGGGCCGAGTGCGCGCCGGTGGCCAGCGCCGTGGACAGGTCGAAGGACAACCCCTCCGGTCCCTGCGTCGGCTTGAGCGACGGGCGTCCAGGCGACAGGAAGACGGCGGCCGTCACCGGCCGCGCGCCCAGGGGCTGCACCAGGAGCCTCAACCGCTGACGCTCGCGCACCAGCACCACGCGGAAATCGCGCCGCTCCTCCAGCACCTCGCGGTGCTCCGGGAGGCGGGCCGCGCCGGGGCGCCGGGCCACGTCCGCGCGCGAGTCGCGCGCCGCGCGCGGGGCCTGCACCCCGTCCTCTTCCAACTCCAGCGCTTCCTCGATGGCGGCGTCGCCCTCTTCCAGCGCCAGCACGGCCTGCGCGCAATCAGCGCAGCTGGCGGTGTGGGCCTCCACGCGGTCGCGCTCCTCGAGGCTCATCTCGCCCGAGTCCAGCCGCCACAGCTCGTCGTCCGTGAGGTGGCGGCGAGGGGGCGTGTCCACCACCGCGGTGTCCATCCGGTCCGCGCGGCAGCTGGCGCAGTCCTTCAGGTGCTTCGGGTCCTTCATGGGGCGGCCCGTCCAGGACGCCACCAGGTCATCACAGCCGGCCCGCGCGGAGAACCACCAGGCGCCGGGGCGCTCCACGGGGTCCAGCAGGTCGCGCTCGGCGCGGCGCTCGGTGTTGAGCGGGATGAACCAGCGCGCCCTCGGGCGCAGCGCGGTGTCCAGGTGCCCCAGCGCCCCGAGGAAGCGCTCGCGGGCGGCGCCCGCATCTCCGTCCAACGGGCCCTTCAACATCTCCCAGGTGATGAGCGCGCGGGCGGCCGAGGCGGCCCGGTCCCGGGCGGCCAGCCCTTCCAGCGCGGAGGCGCGCCACAGCTCCGACTCCTCACCCTCCTCACCCAGCGCCACCTCCATCGACTCCTCGGCGGCGCGAAGGAGCACCGGCTGGAGCGCCTGCGGTTTCTGCTGGGCCAGCCAGGCCTCCACTTCGGGGCGGCCCAGGCCCTTCAAGGCCTCCTCCACCCCGTCGGTGCCGAGCCGGTCCGAGCGGCGCAGCACATCCCCCACCACCTCCAACAACTCACCCACCTCGAGGGGGCCCGCACCCAGGCGCGCGAACCGGGCCTGGTAGCGGGACAGCGCATCACTCTTCATCGCGACATCCCGGGCAGGGCGGAGGACGGCATGCCCCCGCGCGGCATCACGACTGGTCCTCCGGCAGTCCGTCCCGCTGCAACTCCAGCAGGTACAAACGCAGGTATGCCTGTGCGCGACTGACGCGCTTGTACGAGTTCACCACGCTGATGTTCAGACGGCGTGCGCATTCCTCGTGATCCTCCACGTCCTCGTGGTGATAGAGCTCCCATGCGGAAGCCTCCTTGGGGTGCTCCTGCTGGAGCCTGGCGTAGGCGGCCCAGTACAGTTCCTGCGCCTCGGCGCGCTCCTCGCGACGCCGTGCGCCCTCCACCGCCCGGGCCACTTCGGACGGGGTCTCTTCCATCACGTCGTCGGGTGAGGCCGGCGCGGGCGCCAGCTCCTCCCGGTGCCGCCGGTAGAAGTCGATGGCGACGTGCTTGACGATGCGCAGGAAGAACGTCTTGGGAGACGCGCTCCTGCCCGGCATCTGCTCGGACACGCCCCGGAACTGATCCAGGCCCCGGTCGAGGAACTTCCCCACCGCGTCCTGGAAGAGCTCGTCGGCGTCCGCCGGCGAACCCCGTCCGTAGCTGCCCTGGATCCTGCTGATGACGTAGCGGGCCGGGCGCGCCCACCGCGCGCACAAGGCCCCCAGCGGGGTCCCGACGGCCTCGCCCGTGGCTCGGCGCCGCGTCACCTCCGCGAACAATTCCTCATCCGTGAGCTGCTCGTACACCGGAAGACCCTGGAGGCTGTCCCGGGAGGTCCTCGTCCCGAGAGGTTGGGTTACGGGGATGTGGCGCGGCAAATTAACACGTTGCATCCGCGAACAGCCTCCGACTGGTTACAGGACCTCCGACGCCCTCCCCCAGCGCTTCCTGACGCGCTTTCTTCCGGCGCCACGCATGACGCGGTGGGTCTTCTCCAAAGACGCAGGGGCAGGCCCGTAAGGTCCCGGAAAAAGGCCCGGAAAGTGCGCCGTCAGGGTTCCGGCCGAGGTGCCGTCCAGGGGCGCATCGCTTTCGAGCGCCCGGCCGAAGAGGCCCTACACGCCGTGGTTCGACTCCACCTCTCCGCTCACAAGGCGGGGGGACCGCCGGCGGTCCGGCACTGAATTCTGGATTCAGCCTTCCGGCTTCCTCACTCGGGCGCTCACTTTTTCCCTCCCACCCCAGGCAGCCCTTCCGGGCATGCCTCTGCGTCCCGAAAGGGGGACGACCGCCATGAGCACTCGCACGCAGACGACCCTTCCGGAGACGCAGCGGGGACCAGCCGAGCGGCTGCTCGACGTGGTGCTCGGCGGCGCTGCCCACCTGTGGCACCACCGCCCCGGCCTGGACGTGAACGGCACCTGGGTGCCCGCCGCCAGAGCGGACGCGAAAGTGCGGACGCTCGGCCGCAAGGTCGCGCCGGGCCTGTTCGTGCCCGCCGCGGTGAAGCTGTACGGACAGCTGCTGGAGCTCTACCGCCTGAACCCGGCGCTGATGGCGCACTTCGCGTCGTACGCGCTGACGCAGACGGACTGGCGCGACCTGAAGGTGGCCACCTGCGCGCTGATGCTGGTGCAGGAGCACGCGGGCCAGCCCGTGCGCGACGGCCAGGGCACCATCGCCTTCCACGACGACGACTATCGCGCCATCGGCGAGGCCATGGTGTTGCACTACGTGCGCCGCTCCACGCGGATGCTCACGCCCAAGGCCGTGCTGCGCGTGGCGGAGCTGCTGGAGACGCCGGAGATCGCGCGCCTCAACCGCGCCGCGGGCTTCGGAGACCCTGCGTCGCGCAAGCCGCCCCTGGGCCGCTGGAAGCGCGTGGCGCAGAAGTGGCTGGCCGCGCGTGAGGCGAACCTGCCCATGCTCCAGGGCCTGGTGAAGGCGGGCTACAAGGAGACGCTGAAGAAGCTGGCGCGCAAGGCGGGCTACAAGCCCCAGTCACAGGGCTTCTTCGAGGTGCTCGGCTGGAAGCAGAAGCAGGCGGGCGGCGGCCACCGGCAGGTGGGGCTGCAGGGGCTCACGCTGGTGAAGCGCGAGCGCTTCGACGGCCTCTCCGAGGCGGAGATCTGCGAGTGGATTGAACTGGAGCGGCTCTCCTACAAGGAGGTCGTGGGCCGGCTGCCGAAGGACGTGGGCCTCACGCCCGCCATCCTGGCCACGCTGCTGCCGTCGTTGTCGGACCGCGACCTGCGGCTGATGACGCCCACGCTGGAGGAGCTGGGCCTGCTGCAGGAGCCGTCCGTGAAGGCGCGCTGGGAGCGGGCGGTGGCGAGCGCCACGGATCAGCGCGCGCTGAACATCGCGAAGAACGTCCGGAGCGAGGACGTGCGTCGCAAGCTTGAGGAGGCGAGCGACAACGCCGTGAAGAAGGCGGTGGCGGAGGCGACGGCGGAGACGGACGTGCGGGTGATGTTCCTCATCGACAAGTCGGGCTCCATGGAGGGCGCCATCGAGCAGTCCAAGGAGGCGCTGTCGCGCATCCTCGCGGGCTTCCCGATGAACAAGCTCCATGTGGCGGCGTTCGACACCATGGGCACGGTGCTCCAGCCCAAGGCGGCGAACCGCACGGCGGTGCAGCACATGCTGTCCGGGCTGCAGGCGTGCGGCGGCACGGTGCACGCGGCCGGCATCCACGCGCTGCACCGCTCCGGCGTGCGCATCCCAGCGGAGGCGAAGCTGGTGGTGATGGTGGTGGGTGACGAGGCGGGCGAGGCGGGCGACCAGTTCGCCAGGGCCTTCCACGCGTGTGGCTACAGCGTGGCGGCCATGGCGTTGCTGGTGAGCGTGGCGAGTGCGGGAGCGCGCGGCAGCACGGTGCGCTCGTGCGCGAAGCAGCTGGGCGTGCCCTTCAGCGAGGTGAACGTGCTGCAGTTCGCGGACCCCTACCAGGTGCCGCGCGTGCTCCAGGCGATGATGGACGCCCCGCGCGAGGCGGGCGCCAGCCAGTCCGGCTGGGTAGACCGGGTGATGAGCACGCCCCTGCTCAAGGTGGCGTGAAGCAGGAGGCAGGGGCGTGGATTACCGGAAGCTGCTCGGAAAGGTGGAGTCGGCGGTGCTGCCGTATTTCGGCGGCGGGACCGTGGATGCACCTTCACGCCGCCTGCGCGTCCCCCAGCCCGTCGCCCCGGGCTGGTGGCGTTTCGAGGTGAAGGGCCGCGAGGCCACCGCGCGCGAACCGGCGTCTCCGGAAGGACTGGAGGCGCTGCCGCGCGTGCGGGGCCATCTCTGGGGGACGCGGCTGGTGCGAGACGGCGCGGTGGCGGAGCCGCTGGCGTTGATGCCGGACGAGGAGCCGCCGCGCCTGTCACCGGTGACCGCGCGCCGCTGGCATGACGGCACGCTGCTCTTCGAGGGCGTGGAGTTTGAAGGTGACGCGGAGGAGACGGCACGCCGCGCGCTGGAGGAGGACCGCCCGCTGGGGGACGCGCGCGGCGTCGGTGCATCGCTGCGCGCGGCGTTCGGCTTTGCAGTGTTGGAGGCGGCGTCGCGCGGCACGGGCATCCCGTTCGCGCCCGTGGAGGCCCGTGCTCGCGTGCTCGACGTGGCGCAAGAGGGCCGCGCGGAGGCCGAGCGCTGCCTGCGCGCGCTGGCGGAGGAGCGGGTGCGCTTTCTCCGGATGCAGGTGGAGCGGGAGGCCCGGCGCGAAGCGGAGGCACGTGCGTGGACGGACCGAGACCACGGGACGGAAGCGGTCTGGCGGGACGCGGAGGGACGTGAGGTCGCCCGGCCGCTGCCAGGGCGCGAGCGCGCACAACGGGAGTCCCTCCACCGCGAGGAGGCTCGCGTGTGGGACGCGCACGCTTCATCCCGGACGTCGGGTGCGTGGAACGGCCGGGAGCCCACGCGCCAGGAGCGCTGGCGAGCGGAGTCCGACGTCGGCGCGCGGATGGAGCGCGCGCTCGAAAAGGCCGGCGCGCGGCTGTTGGGCCACCGCCGGCTGGGGGACGGCCTGCTGGAGGTCATCTACACGTTCATGGGCGAGCGCTTCGTCACGGTGGTGGAGGCCGCGACGCTGCGCGTGCGCGACGCGGGCGTCTGCCTGGCGGGCGCGGATGCCCGGGTCACGCTGGAGAGCCTGCCGTCCGTGCTCAGGGAAGCCATCGACACGGACGCGCTGGTCATCACCCGGCACGCCTGAAGCCCGCGTGTCCGACCGGACCCGTCCCGCACGTCGATCCAGGCATTCGGGAGGACGAACGGAATGTCGACGACGCGCGAAGTGTGTCTGCTCATCGGACCGGGGGACCGGGTGCTGTGGGGGGATTCGTTCGATCATCCCCTGGCGCTTCCAGACTCCCGAGCCCGGTGGGAAGCCATCTGGAGCCTGAGGGCTCTGCTGGTGGAGATCACCCACAGCCATCCGGAAGGTCCCCTGGCCTTCTCGCAGGAGGACGAGACGACCATGGCCGCGCTCCAGACCGCGCTGGGCCGCCCGCTGCGCTTCTCCGTGGTGGCCCCCGACGGCATGGTGGTCCGCATGGGCGGCGAGGACGTGCTGGTGCACGACGAGCCCGTGTGGGCCGCGCCGCTGCGCATCGCCTCGGGGCTGCTGTACGGACGCCCCCGGCCCGGGCCGACCATCCTCCAGGAGGACGGCCTGCTCCTGGACAGCGCCCACCGCAAACCGTGAGCCGCTTCTTCAGCCCGGCAGCAGGATGATGCGGGCGATCTCCGGCGGCGCGGCGACGCGCATGGGCGGCCCCACGAAGCCGCACCCGCGGCTGACATAGATTTGCGAGTTGCCCCGCTGGCTCAGGCCGGCGTCCGTCTCTCCCCAGACCATGTGCGCCATCACGTTGCCCGGGAACATCTGCCCGCCGTGCGTGTGCCCTGAAATCTGGAGCCCCACGCCCCGCTGGGCCACCACCTCGAAGTTGGAGGGCTGGTGCGCCAGCAGCACCGAAGCGCGGTCCGGCTTGAACCCCTGCATCGCCGCATCCAGGTCGTAACCGGCCTCGCCGAAGCGGCTCGCGCTCCAGTCATCCACGCCCAGCAGGTCGAAGGACGCGCCCACGTCACCAATGGACACCCTGCGGTTGCGCAGCACGGTGATGCCCAGCCCCCGCACGAACTCCGTCCACGCCTCCACCCCGGAGTAGTAGTCGTGGTTGCCGGTGACGAAGTACGCGCCGTGCCGGGCCTTGAGCGCGCCGAAGCCGGCCGCGTAGCGCCCCAGCTCCGGCACCGTGCCATCCACCAGGTCGCCCGTCACCGCGATGAGGTCCGGCTTGAGCGCGTTGGTGCGCGCCACCAGCTCGTCCACGAAGCGGCGTTGCAAGATGCCGCCCAGGTGGATGTCCGTGAGCTGCACCAGCGTGAAGCCCTCCAGTGCCTTGGGCAAGCCGGGCAGCCGCACCGGGATGTCCCGCACGTCCGGCGGATGAAACGCGCGCCAGGTGCCGTAGGTGCTCACCGCCGCGCCCGCCACGGTGGCGCCCGCCGCCAGCCCGCGCGAGAGGAAGGCCCGCCGCTCCGGCGACGGCGGCGCCGGAGGCTTGCGCACCTTCGCGAGCACGCCCCGTCCCACGTCCAGCACCAGGGTGAACATGAGCATGTAGAGCACCAGCCCCATCCAGATCAGGAGCACGATGCTCGTGCCCCAGGCGGCCTCGGAGGCGAACCTTCCTCCCACGGCCCGGGCGCCCAGCGAGCCCACCAGCCCCCCGGCGAAGAGCGCCATCCCCGCGCGGCGCAGCCCCCTGCTCGCCGTCACGTCACGCACCAGGCGGCGGTACAGGTAGACGTGCGCCAGCGCGAGCAGCGCGGTGACCGGCACGAGGAACAACATCATCCGGAGCCAGTGGGACATGAAGGGCCGTTTCTACCCGCGCAGGAGCCGCTCCACGAGCGCCACGTACTGCTGCTTCGCGGCGTCCTTCGCCAGCCCCTTGCGGCCGGCCCACGCGTCGTACTTGGCGCGGCCCTTGATATCGAGCATGCCGGGGCGCTTGCCCTGCACATCGCCTTCCGTGCCCTGCTTGTAGAGGGAGTACAGCTCCAACAGCGTGTCGTTCGAGGGAGCCTTGGTCAGCGTCTTCACCCGGGTCTGGGCAGCGCTGAAGTCATCATCGAGGGCCATGTTGCGCGGTCTCCGGCAAGCGTGCGCCGGAGACCTTAACAGCCCCCTTCACATCGTCGGCAGCCAAAGGTGGCGGATGTCCGGCGGCAATTGGGCGCTCACGTCCTCTGCTTCGCCTTCGCTGATCTGATGGCGGACGGCGTCCATCACCGCGCGCACCACCGGCTCCACCGCGTCCGGGTGCAGGGCCAGGTCCTCCCCCACGAGCTTCAGGAGCTCGTCGCGGCCGAACTTCGACGGACGCGGGTCGGTGTCGTGGCGCTCACAGCGGTGCAGGAGCTCCGTGAGCCTGCGCGGCAGCTGCGCCTCCAGGTCCTGGGACTCCTCCGCCTGGATGCGCTGCTCCAGGCCGCAGAGGACGGAGACGGCCGCCTGCTGGGCGACGCTCGGGGACATGCCGCCCCGTTCGCAGAGGTGGTCAATGAAACGGGCATACGTCTGACTGGCCCGCATCGCACTGCGCCGCGCACGCCGCTCCTCGATGGACAGCTCGCGCCGCTCCTCCGCATGCTCCTCGTCCTGGGGTGCGCCCGAGCGGCGCTGCGGATCACGGTCTTCAGCCATGGGGGTCCTCCCTGTCGGTCCCGGTGGTTGACAGGGTGACCATGCTCGCCCCGGAGGGCACGTCACCGCGGACCGCCGCGCTGTCCGCCGGCTGGCTGACTGCTAGGCGGCCACGCGCCGGACGTAGGTGTCCCAGAGCGCGCCGAAGAAGAAGCCGCCGAAGCGAGCCAACGCCTCCGCCCGCTGCTTGCCGTCCCGGGCGTTGAGCACGCGCAGGGTGGTGAGCTGGCGCGCGAACTCCTCCGCCGTCAGCCGCAGGAAGCCCCGGCCGATGCACGGCGCCTCCGGTCCGCTTCCCCGGTGCAGGGACACGAACAGCGTCGTGGTGTCCTTCCACAGGTCCAGGCCCGGGTCGTCGTAGAGGTCCTTGTAGCCCTCCAGGTAGTACGCCTCTCCGGACTCCGTGAGCAGGTGCAGCAGGTACTCCATGCGCTGGCCTCCCGGGCGCGCGTGCTCGCGGGTCATCAGGCGCAGCTCACCTCGAGTCACCACCAGCGGGCGGGACGACAGCACCGGGGCCGTCACCGTGCCCATCAGCTTCAACGCGTGCCGTTCGTCGCGCAGCGTCGCGTCCAGGTCCTCCGCCGTCACGGTGAGCACGAAGCGCAGGGGCGTGGCGTCGTCGCGCTCCGGGTCGCCGGCCTCCAGGTGCGGAGCCTTCACGTCGCCGGACACGAAGCCGTGCATCGTCTCCGTGAAGCGGACGCCCACGGGCCCGGGGGCCTGGGGCGCGGCGGCCTCCGGCAACGGCGCGTAGTCGATGGTCCACCCGTGACGCCGCGCCATCAGGACGCAGGCGCGCTCGGCGACGGCGGAGATGGTGAGCAGCGGGTTGATGCCCAGCGAGCGAGGCACCACGGAGCCGTCGGACACGTACAGGCCCTCGTGCACCGCGTGGCCGGACGCGCCGGAGAAGACGCGCCCTTCGTGGTCCACCACGCCGTCCTCCGCCCGTTCGGCCATGACACAGCCGCCCAGCGGATGCGTGCAGAGCAGCTCCTTGCCAAAGGCTTCCGACCAGAGCGGGTAGCGCACGAAGGTGCCGCCCAGCGCGGCGGTGGCCCGGCGCAGGCGCTCCTCGATGCGCGTGAGCTGCGGGTCGCGTCCGGCGTCCGGCCAGTGCAGGCGCACGCGATCGTTCTCCAGCCGCAGCTCACCCTTGCCCTCGTCGTGGGACATCACCATCAGCGTCTGCGTGTGCTCCACCGCGCCGTGGTCCGGGCCGCGCACGAAGCTGTCCGCCTGGCGCAGCCGCTCCTGGACCCAGTCCAGGATGCCCTCGTCGGTGTCCTCGCCCACCAGCGCCGCGGCCCCCGCGAGCGCCGCGGGCATCAAGGACGCGAGCGCGCCGGGGATGGCGCCCTCCTCGATGATCATCCCCTCGTCCAGCCGGGCGGTGTCGCGCTGGTCGATGACGCCCGCGATGCAGGGGCCCACCGGGTCGCGCTTCTCGTGGTCCTGCTCGCCATGGCCCACGCCGTGGACGCGCATGTCCAGGTTGTAGCCGAAGGCCAGCACGTCGCCGTTGCTGCTGAAGCGGTGGCCCAGCTTCGAGGAGACGGACAGCCCCAGTTCGCGCGAGCGCAGCAGGATTTCAGCGGTGCCCATGGTGCCGGCCGCCAGGACGACCCGGTCCGCGGTGAGCCAGGCATCGGGCGCGTCGAAGCGCTCGCGGCCGGTGTGAAGGGGGCGGTAGTAGACGCGCCACTTCGCGCCGTCCGGCACCACCGCGCGCACCGAGACCTCGGTGAAGATGCGGGCGCCGTGCGCGCGCGCGTCTGGCAGGTAGTTCATCAGCACGGTGTTCTTCGCGCCGGTGTTGCAGCCCGTGGCGCAGTCACCGCACAGCGAGCACCCCGGCTGCCGCACGCCCGCGGCGTTGACGCCCGCCTCGAACGTCACCGCCACCGGCGGCCGCGTCAGCCGTCCTCCCAGCTTCTCCGCGGAGATGCCGAACGTCTTGAGCTTCTGCAGGGGCGGATGGTCCTCCGGATACGGCAGGGGCCGCAGCATCAGCTCCGCGTGCGTGAAGCCGTCCTCCAGGAGGCCGTGCACGTCGGCGCGAAGGGCCGCCGGCCAGCGAGGGTCCTCGAACACGCGAGGGTCTGGCCGCATCGTCACGCCGGCGTTGATGAGCGACGTGCCGCCCAGGCCGCAGCCGTCGATGACGGACACGTCGCCGTTGCGGTGCACCTCGATGAGCCCGGTGGGGCTGCCCACGTCCAGGTCGCCCTGGCCCGGGGCGCAGTGGAGCTGGAACTCGGCCAGCGCCTGTGCGGGCGTGCGCGGCATCTCTCCCGGGTGCATCTCCCGGCCGCGCTCCAGCACGCACACCTGCTGTCCCGCGCGCGACAGCCGGCTGGCCGTGATGCCTCCGCCATAGCCCGACCCCACGACGACCACGGGGTAGTGGGATGCCAGCTCACTCAACGGGGATGACAGCCTGCGCATGCGCACTCCTGGCGGCTCGACCGCCGCCCTCTTCCAGATGCCGCCTTTTTATTCCCCACCGCTGACACCGGGACGGCGGGCCGCATGCTGCGCGGTCCAACGCCGCGGATCCACTCTCCGGCTGTCCCCCGTCCGCCGCCTGTCCTTGAGGACAGGCCCCCATCTGAACGGCCGGACAGCAGGCAGCCCACCTGTCCAGTCGGCTCTCCGCCGGTCAGACGCGCAGGGCGTCCTTTCTTGAGGGGAAATCCGCCGGGGCGTCCAAAGGCCTACAGGAAGCGGCGCAGCACCCACGCCCCCAGGCTGAGCAGGACGGAGATGAGGAACATGGACGCCAGCGGTGCATAGATGCGCGTGTTGCCGCTCTCCACGCGGATGTCCCCGGGCAGGCGTCCGAACCAGGCGAAGGCGCCGATCCACACCAGCAGGCCCACGACGACGAGCCCCAGGCCCGCCACCACCAGCATCAATCCCACGGGTTTCATCCGGGACGGCCCTCCTCCAGCTCCGAGGCCTCGCCCCCCGCGCGGCGGAAGGCATTCACCAGCCGGTGCGCGTGGCGCGTCGTCTCCGGTTCGCGGTAGCGAGGGCTGGCCTTCAACACCCACTCCACGGCGGTGTCCAGGTCCATGCGGTGGCCAGGGGAGACGTAGACGGGGCTGACACCCGCGCGGGTGCGGACGGCCATGCCCACCACCTCGCCCTTGTGGGTGATGGGGGACGTGGCGCCCCGCCGCTCCGTGAGCTTCCCGGGCGTGCCCACCAGCAGCGACTTGGCGCACCCGATGGACGGGATGTCGAACAGCAGCCCGCCGTGGCAGGCGATGCCCAGCCGGCGAGGGTGCGCGGTGCCCTGGCCATCGAAGACGAGCACGTCGGGGCGGACGGTGAGCTTCGCCCAGACGGCGGCCAGCACCGGCAGTTCGCGGAAGGATAGCAGGCCGGGGACATAGGGGAACGTCAGCGTCGCCGTGGCCACGGCGCGGGCCACCGGCTGGAGCGTCCGAGCGTCGAGCACCACCATGCCGCCATAGCCCGTGTCGTTGCCCTTCTCCGTGGAGATGTCCGCGCCCGCCAGCCGGGTAACGCTCAGTCCCGGCGGCGGTTCGAGGATGAGCTGGTCGCGCAGGCGCTTCTGAAGCGCCACGGCCTCCGTGGGCGTCACGATCCAGGTGTGCGGTGCTCGCGGTGACTCCATGCGGCTCCTCCCGTGAGCCCAACACTGTGCATCGTGTGGCCGGAAAGTGACCGCCGCGCCCCTCCCCCTCGTCCAGGAGGTGACGGACATAGCGGCCTGCCTGACGGGCCGGGTTGTCAGGAAGCGCCGGGGGGTGTCGTCCCGGGCCAGGGTTTCTCTTCCCTGGAGGCACGCGGCCATGGCGACGCTCAACATCACCCTCGACGGATACTCGGCGGACGTGCCAGTGGAGCTGGAGCGGCACATCAGCGACGCGGATGTGCGCCGCATCGCGGTGGAGTTGGTGCGCTCGGGTGGCGTGCCGGGCCTGCACCGCTTCCAGCTGCATGACGAGGCCTTCCAGCACTACGTCGTGGACCGCTTCCGCGGCACGCACGGCGAGGAGCGCATCTACCTGCGTCCGAAGGTGCCCTTCGGGGCGTGCTGAGGGCGGCCACCATGCGCATCGTCTTCTGTGGCGTGGGGGCCATCGGGTCCACGACGGCGCTGCTGTGCCGCAATCTGGACGCGACGCAGGTGTTCATCGACTTCGACCGGGTGGAGTCGAAGAACCTGCTGTCGCAGGCCTACGTGAAGCCGTCCGTGGGCAAGAACAAGGCGGAGGCGCTGAAGCTCCAGCTGCACAACCTGCACGGCGTGAAGGCGGAATCCTTCGGCGTGCGCCTCACGCGCGACAACGTGGAGGCGCTGTGCAAGGGCGCGGACCTGCTGGTGGATGCCTTCGACAACCAGGACAGCCGCCAGCTGCTCAGCGAGCACGCCCGCAGGACGGGTACGCCGCTGGTGCACGGTGCGGTGTCCGCGGACGGCATGTTCGGGCTGGTGCGCTGGGATGAACGCTTCACTCCCGACGCCGAGGACACGCAAGGCCAGGCCACCTGCGAGGGTGGCGAGCACCTGCCGCTCCTGGGTCTGCTGGCCGCGACGCTCGCGCGGGCGGTGCAGGACTTCCTCAAGCACGGGGTGAAGCGAGACGCCTTCGTGAACCTGAGCTCCGTCACCCCGGTCGTGGATCCGGGCTGAGCATCCACTGTCAGCCCGTCCGCGCCAGGGCTTCACGCTCCTGGTCGAAGCGCATGAGCGCCTGAACGACGTCCGCCTGCGAGTCCGTGAGGAGCAGGTGTCGCGCGTACTCCTGTCCCCGGGCCAGGTGCTCCAGCAGCGGGTACACGGGCCGCGTCTTCGTCCAGAACTCGCGGCCCAGGAAGACCATGGGGCTGATGACGCCCACGGTGTTGTAGTGGTTCTGGCAGGCGTCCTGGAAGACCTCCTGCACCGTGCCCGCGCTGCCGGGGGAATAGATGACGCCGCCGCGGGCGATGGAGAGCAGACCCTCCTCGCGCACGCTGTTGGCGAAGTACTTCGCGATGCGCGTGGCGAAGGGGTTGGGCGGCTCATGGCCATAGAGCCAGGTGGGGATGCCCAGGCTGTCGCCCATCTCCGCCGCGTCGCGAAGTGGCCAGGTGGCGCGCACCTCGAAGGCGCGTGAGAGCCAGTCCCGGTCCTTGTAGGACGGAGCCCGGGCCAGCACCGCGAGCGCCGCGTCCAGGTCCGCATCCGCCCGCGACGCGAACCACGCGCCCAGGTGCGTGGCCTCCATGGCGCCCGGCCCGCCGCCGCTCACCAGGAAGAACCCCAGGCGCACCAGTGAACGGGCCAGCTCCGCGACGGAGCGGTAGTCGTCCTGGCCCCGCAGCATGGAATGGCCGCCCATGATGGCCACCACGCGGCGGGGCTTGCCCTGATCCACCAGCGCCTCCTCCAGCGCGTCACTGATGGCATGGTCGTGAAGCCGCTGCGCCAGGGTCTCCAGGATGGAGGGCGGGTGGGCCCCGCCGCGCGAGCTCCAGTGCGCGTAGACACGCGCGTCCAGCGTGTCCGCGTAGGTCTCCGGGAGGGTCGGGTCGAAGCCCGCGTACAGCTCCTCCGGCGTGTAGAGGCTGCCCCGGTACGGGCAATAGGGCAGCCCGGAGAACGGCGGGAACACCATGGCGCCCCGTTCGAGGACCTGATGCAGGGTCGCGGGCTCCAGGAGGCAGCCCAGGAAGACGGTGCCGGGGAGGTCCGCGCCGAGCAGCGCGTCGCTCCACGCGCGCAGATCCAGCCCCTGGAGGACGACGTTGGCGAGGCTCCGGCCTTCGCGAAGGTACTGCTCGAAAGCAGCCAGGGTCTCCAGCTCCGTCATGGGTGTCTCCGCGAGGTGCGCGTCAGGCGCGGAATCATCGCCCCGTCATTCCCCACAAGAAAGGAGGGATGCCCATGCTGAACCCCCATCTGCCGAACCCGCAGCGACCCGCCACGCCGGTGGCTTCTCCGGAGAGCCTGGAGCTGGCCATCGCATCCTTCCGTGGCGGTCCGCTCGGCACCTGACCCTCGAACCCGCCGCCCGGCGAACCGGGCTGGCGCGGACAGGGGCCGGGTTCCCGAGGGGGGACCCGGCCCCTGTCGTGTCCGGGTCCTCCCTCGAAGGTCGTCGAAACACCTCGGGATGTAGCTCAGCCTGGTTGAGAGCGTGCGCCTCGGGCGCGCAAGGTCGCTGGTTCGAATCCAGTCATCCCGACTTCAAATCCAATCACAGACACACCCCGCCGGAGTAGCCCAACCTGGTAGAGGCGCCGCGCTCAGAACGCGGAGGTTGCGGGTTCGAATCCCGCCTTCGGCACTTCGAACAAACCTCCAAGTCCTTGTGACTTGGGGGCTTTTTCATTTTCAGGCCGTGGCCTCCTGCGCGTGTGCCCCCAGTGTGCCCCTCGGGCGGCTGTCGAGGACCTTCACCGCCTCTCGTTTGATGTCCGGGCTCAAATGGGCGTACCGCTCCGTCATGCTGAGGGTGGCGTGCCCCATCAGTTCCTGGATGACCCGCAGTGGCACGCCCTTCATGGCGAGGTGGCTCCCGTAGGTATGGCGCAGGTCGTGCCACCCGATTCTCCCCACTTCGCGGGTGATGCCTGCTGCCCGGAGGGCCCGGCGAAGCGGCGCACCCATCTTGCCCGGGGTGAGGCGCTCACCGTTCTCCTCGCAGAAGACATAGGGGCCTCGGAGGTGCCGGTGGGCCTTGAGTGCGTCCACGACGGACTCTGGAAGGTCCACCGTCCGGGTGCTGCCGCCCTTGGGTGGGCCTTCGACACCGCGCCAGACGGTCCGCTTGACGTGGAGCTTGGCGCGGATGAGGTCAAGGTCCGGCCACTGGAGCCCGATGAGTTCCCCCTGCCGTAGGCCCGTCTTCGGAGCCGTCGTCAGGAGGGCGACGTCTTGAGGCGCGGCGGAGTCGATGAGCTGCTCCACTTCTTCGAAGGAGAGGAAGTCGAAATCCGGCTTCTTCAACTTGAAGAGTTTCATGTCGGGAGCGTGCGCCAGGACGCCTTGCTCCTTCGCGAGATTGAGCAGCTTGCCGAGGACGGCCAGGGCGTTGTTGATGGTCTTCAGGCTCAACGTCTTCGGCTTTGAACCCGTGCGCCTGCGGAGCGCCCTCTTGGACGGATTCTCCGAGAGCCTTCCCCGCCTCGGGGCCTTCTTCTTCATGACGGCCTTGAAGTCCTCGATTTCGGCGGGGCCGATGGCGTCCAAGGCCATCTCCCCGAAGAAGGGGAGGATGTGGTCCCGGAGGATTTGCTGCTTGCTGACGACGGTGGAGTACTTGTTGTTGTTGTCGCTGTAGGTGAGGAATCGCTGGGTGAAGTTCATCATGGTGAGGGGCGCTTCCTCGCTCTTGTTCTCCTTTCCGAAGGTTCCGGTGAGCAGGGCGTGGCGGACCTGACGCTCGTACTCTTCGGCGCCCCTCCTGGTGTCGATGGGCGAGGCCTTGCGGACTCTCTCCACCTTCCCGTTGGGGTGCTGGTACTTGACGTCCACCCACCACGCCTCCTGCACCTTGCCCTCCTTCGTCTTCCATTTCCGCAGTCTGACGCTCATGGCTTCTCTCCGAGCGCAGGACCGCCGTTACCCGGCCGCCATGCTAGCAGCGCGTCGCGGCGGATGCGGAGCACTCTGCCGAGGCGGGCGATGCCGGGCACCTGCCCGAGGCGGATGGCCTCGTACAGCGTCTTGCGGTTCACGCGCAGGAGCGTGGCGGATTCTTCCACGGTGAGGAATTCGGGAGCCGCAACGGTGGGCGGCTCTGCTGGCGTCGCGGGCCCCTTCTGGCAAGTGCGACGGCTCATGACGCCGCCCTCCCCATCTGCGACGGGCGCGCCTGGAGTCGCTGGGCAATCGATGCCCCCTGCGCGTTCTCCGCCCCCACCTTCTCGTCATCGAGAACCAAGCAATAGGCGCGCACACGCTTGCCCTCGACGGAGACCTTGCGCGTCAGGTGGCCGTCTTCCTTGAACACCAACCCCTTCGCGGCAAGCTCCGTCATCACCTGTCGGGTGTCGAATCGTCCTTCCCTCGCGATGTCGTGCATCGTCGTCTGGAAGATGGCGACAACCCGCCTCCCGCTGGAGTCCCTGTCGTCCGTCACCATCCCGGGGCGCTTGATGGGGAAGGAGCTTTCAAAGCCGGACCAGTTCGCGGCGACGTAGTTCATGATGAAGTCATAGGCCGCGTCGGCGGTCGTCCTCGTCTCGCGGGACTCCTTCAACACCGCCGCGCAGAAGGCGTGCCCCGCTTCGAGCGCGGCTGCCTGGGCGTGGGCATCGGCCTCGCCGCAGATGTGGATGCGCGCGAGTATGTCGGCCAACACGAGGAGCGCGGCGTAGCGTGCTTGCTCCGCTGTCTCCGTCACCATCTGGGCGGCGAGCTGGCGGTGTTGCTCGCGGAGTTCGTCGAGTCGGTCCGCGCCCGTGTAGCGCTCCATGAGAGCGCGGATGAAGGCGGGCCCCGCGTGGCCGTGGTGCTTCTCCAAGCCCTGGTGCGTTTGCGTGGCGAGGCTCGCGTCCCCCAACGGCTGGGCGCACACCTCCAGCGTGCGATTCTTCGCCCCTGCCGCGCCTCCAATCTGCAACAGCGGCTTTTCGCCGGAGATGAAAGCCAGCGAGCGCCAGGTCTTCCGTGCGCGCAGCTCTCCGGTCTGCGTCGCCCGCGCGCCGCTCGTCTCCGTCCCCACGATATAGGCCATGAGGTTCGTCATTCCCTCGCGTGTAACTTGGGTGTCGTCAATCCAGGTGGGCAGGTCGCGGTGACGGGACAGCTCTCCCTGCAACGCGGCTGACGAGACGTCCCCGCTGACCTTGAGGCCAGAAGGACGCCCCCACACCGACGTGGTGGTGGCCTGCACGGCGGACTTCCCCGTCCCCGAGGCGCCCCAGATGGACAGGCACATGCTGCGCAGGCCCAAGAGCCGCAACAGAGGGGCCGCGAAGCCAGCAGCCCACGCCATTTCAGCGAAGGGGCCCCTGTCACGAACGGCCAGCATCAAGCGCAGGTGTTCATCCGCCGAGCCCCGCGACACGAGCGCATCGAGGAAGGCTGCCTCTCCGGGCATGATGACGCGGCCGGGCTCGCCAATCACCTGCCGTCCCACGACGAAGCTCTTCATGTCGTGGGACCAGCCGCTCTGAGTGAAGATGCGCACCCGGGGCAAGCTCGCGTGACTGTGCTGCTCCTGGGCTTGGAGGAAGTCCTGGACCTTCTTGCTGTTGCTGCTGGTGAGGGGCGCGCCGCGACCGGCCAGTTCCAGGATTTCGTTCCCCGAGACCTTGGCGCGCGGCATCGTCTCCACGCGCTCGCGTTGCCCGTACCGCCACCGCACCGTCACGTAGCAGGTGCCGTGCTCGTCCTCCCCTGTCTCGGTGATGTTGATGGGGGCGGAGGCGATGGTGGAAAGGTTGCCCTTGTCGGTGAGCTTGAAGATGCCGAGCGACTGTCCATCGTGGATGGCGTAGCCCGGAGCCGCCATCCAGCCGTCGGCGCCAGGGGGCGCATCGGAGGGGACAGGAGTCTCGGTTGACGGGCGGGCCCCGGCCACGCCTCTCAGTGCAGCGGCGATCAGCGCGGACTCGGCCAGCGCGGCGCCGTAATCGTCATTGATTCGTCGGAGGCGTTCCGCAACGTGCGCGGTGTCGTGCTTCGCGCAGTTCATCGCCGTCACGGACGGGGCCAAGAGCCGCAGCACGGTTGCGTCCGATGCCTCGGGAGCCTTGAAGCGCAGGTACGAGATGAAGGCCCAGAGGTTCCCTTCATGATGCCCAGAGGGGAACAAGGGCTGGCCCTGCTTCATGCGCTTCACCGCCGCCGCATGCTCCGGGGCGCTTGTCGCGTGCCACCGCATCCAGAGCTGGGACTCGGTGAGTCCATCCTGGGTTGGCGGCTGCCACGTACCCACCGCCGATTCCCCCTTCGCGAGCGTGGGGCGCGTGCGCTTCGCTTGGGCTGCGTCGCGAATCCACTGCGGCGCTTCGGCGGGCGGAAGCTCGGAAGGGGACGCTCCCTCAAGCCATGCGTAGCGCTCTCCCGTGCGGTGAAGGCTCGGGGGCGCGATGACGTAACCGCCGTTGCCCCGGGTGTCGATGCCGGGCGCAAGGCTGCCAGCCTTCGACACCATGCCCGCGTGGCGGAAGTAGACGTGACAACCGCCGCCGCTGGTGCGGGCCGTGACGGTGTCAGGCAGTTCGCCTCGTTCCTCTTCCAGCTTCACGAGGGTCGCCACTCCGTCGGCCTTCGCGTCCGCGTCCACAACATCCACGCCGGAGAGGGCACCCGTGGCGATGGCGACGTTGGCGAACGGCCACTGCTGCCACCACTCGCGGATTTGGGCCTCGTCCGTCGTGGCGTCCTTCACTCCGTTGCGTGTGCGTGGGTGTTTGCCCGCTTGGCTGCACTCCGCTCCCTTGGGGCAAGCGCAAATGACGGCGCCGGAGGGCGAGCGAACGGGTTCAAAGCAAGGGAAGACATGCCAGCCGCGCCCCGCGTACTCCAGGGCGGCGGCTTCCAGTGAGTGAGTCGAGTTCGGGTCAGAGGCTTCCACGGGACATCCAAGGGCAAAAGAAGGGAATCGCGGCGAGCCCAAGGGCTGCTGCGCTGGCCATCCGGGGTGGGCCCGGGGCGGATTGAGTGGCGGGGCGGAAAGCGGGGCAGGCTTAAGCGGCGAGAATCACTAGGGAATCTGGCGATCTGCCCCGCTGCCCCGCTGTTTCACCGGAACACACGCAGTGGTGCATGGAGAGAATGAGAGGAGTTGAATGTCTGTAATTCCCCCTCTGGGGTATGTCCTCCTCTTTCTCTCTCTCTTCTTTGAAACAAGCGGGGCAGGCGGGGCAGTGAGCCAAAGGGGCCCGCCAAGCCGTTGATTTCTTGGAGGTTTCTCGCGTTCGATGGTGCCCCGCTTTGTGCCCCGGTGTGCCGAGAGGCGGGGCAGTGAGCTGACAGCCGGAGTGACGTCCTGAATGCGCTGGGGGACGCTCACGGCTCGCCCTCGCGATTCGCGTCGGTGAGGCTGTAGGCCCGAGGCACCGCGCCGCGCGCTCCGGGCGTGTACCTCGCGGCCTCGCGAATGACGCCAGCCAGCACGAGGGCGGCGAGGCAACGGCGGAGGACCTGCTCTCCGGCGCCAAGCGCGGCGCACAGCTCCTTCACCGTCAGCCCCTGCGGCGAGGCCTTGGTGAGTGCGTCGATGATGCGGGGTCGGTACTGCTCAACAAGCTCCAGCATGGTTCGAATCTCCCTTTCCCCCTTTCAATGGGGGCAACTTCTGGGAGTGGCTCGCTCGCTCCGTCGTTCTCTCGGGCGAGCGCTTCGATGATGTGGGGCCGGTACTGCTCAACCGGCTCCAGCATGTTTCGAATCTCCCGTACCCGCGTAAATGCCTGCGGCTTTTGGGACTGGCTCACGTGCCCTGTCGCTTTCTCTGGAGCGGGACGGCTTGCCCGGCCTGGCGGGGGGCGGGAGTGGATCCCCCCCGGCTCGGATTTCCGGAGCCCGGCCTCTTCAAGGCTTGCTCGGCGGTCGTACACGCTGAAGAAATTCTGGGACAAAACGCGGGCCCCCGTGGGGTGGGCGTTATGCGCAGCGCAAGGCGGGTTTCGCCTCAAAACTGAACGAAACCCCGCCGATGGTGGGACACGGAGGCCGCCCCGCCCTCGTGTCCGTGGATCCGTCCTGACCTCGCTCGCGGGTTCCACGCCGCGTTTCCAGGGCTGTGGGTCCTTCCGGTTTGGTAGGGTCGCGCGCGGAGGCCGTCCCGCTTGTCCTTCCCCTTCTCCGCGTTGCACCTGCCCCTCGTGCTGGGGGGACTGCTCCTCTTCACGACCGCCCAGGCCCAGCCGTCCGCATCGGTCCGCGAGCGCAGGGATAGGCGGGTTGCGCTTCCCCGTCCTGGTGAGCCCGTCCTGGAGGTCCCGGTCGCGGCTGGCATCCTGACGACCCTCGTCCTCGACTCGGCGGTGGATCGGAATGCCGTGGAGTTGGAGGGCCGCACGCGCTTCAAGCTTGTGGACGTGGGTGAACGCGCCATCAACCTGGAACCGGGCGTGGAACTCGGCGCCGGAGAACGGCTGATGCTCCGCGTGCGCTTCGCGGATGGAGCCTTCCCCGCGCATGCGGTCATCGCTCTCGTTTCGCACCCGTTGATGGTGGACACCCGCGTGGAGGTGTCTCGTCGTCCAGTGAGCCCCGAGGCGCTTCAGGCGGAGCTGTCCGAGGTGCGCGCCCAGCTTGCGGCGAAGGATGCCGAGCTTGCCGCACTCAGAACGCAGCACGAGGCGACAGGCCCAGCCGCGCTTGCACTGAATGGACTCCTAGAAGAGGGCGGCGTGTTGGACAGTGGGATTACGGCCCAGCCCAAGAAGGAGACGGAGTCCTCGTTGCGTGTCCAGTACGGACGGAGCTTCCGCGCGCGTGCATGGGGCGTGTTGTTCGTGGAGGTGGAGAACTATGGCAAGGACCCCTGGACGCCCACGGTGGCGCGGCTTACCAGCACTACGAGCGGCGCGCGCGTACGAGTGCTCAAGGTGCTCATGAAGCAGCCGCGAATTGGGCCTGGGGAGATCGGTAGCGTGGTGGTGGAAACGGGGGCCCCAACTTGGAAGAAGGGAGCCCTATTCAACCTGGAGCTGGTTGATGCCTCGGGCGTTCGTCGCCTTCTCGTTCCTCATGTTGCGCTGTAGAGGTCAGCCATGCTGACAGTCATCCACCATCCCGCATCGCTCCCACCCGGATACCTGTTCGATGGATGGCGCGTGGTGAAGCTGCTCGGCGCAGGCACCTACGGCGCTGTCTACCGTGTGGAGAAGGGCGGACAGCACTGCGCGATGAAGATCGCGATGCACCGGCCGGGGAGCGGCGATGCGGAGCAGGCGGACGCACGATTGAAGCGTGAGTTGGGCTGTCTCGTTCACTTGACCCACGCGAACATCGTCGGCCTCCATGCCCATGGGCGCTGGCCGGACTACCGCACGGGCTGGCTCTACGTCGTCCTCGACTTCGTGGAGGGCTACACCTTGGCGGAGTGGGTGGAGCGGATGCACCCCACGGCGCAGGAGGTGGTCCGCGTCTTCGAGAAGCTCGCGGGCGCCATGAACTACATGCATGGTCGCGGCGTCTTCCACCGCGACTTGAAGCTCGCCAACATCATGGTGCGAGCCAAGGACGGCGAGCCTGCCATCCTCGACTTCAGCGCAGGGGACTACACCCACGCCGAGGACTTGACGGACGCCCCCCTGCCTCCGGGCACTCGCCGCTACCGCTCGCCCGAGGCCTCGCGCTTCTTCAAAGAGCACGGAGACGAGAAGGGCGCGCGCTACGAGTTTAAGGTGACGGATGACGTCTACGCGCTGGGCGTCTGTCTCTATGACGTGCTGACGACGCCGGAGCCCGCGAGCGGTTCTCCGAAGGCCGCCGTCGAGGGGCGCTGGGTGCCCCTGCAAGCCCGGGAGCTGAACGCGCGGGTGCCAGCGGGACTGAGCGACGTGGCGATGCGCTTCATCGCGCGGAAGCCAGAAGAGCGCCCTCCCACGGCGGAAGTGATGCGTCGCGAACTGGAAGCCCTCGCGGGCGAGGCGGGGCCTGAATGGACCGTGCCCGTCCATGCTCCTTCGCTGAAGCCCCCAACGGCTCCGGCCACCAACACGGACGAGGAGCCCCCCGCCCGTCGTGTCCGGCGGGCCCGTGTCGTGGGCGCCGGAGTGGCCGTCCTCGTCGTGGCGGCCGTGGTGGGGGCGTTCATGTGGCTGCGTCCCATGTCTCCGACTGCGGCCCCCATGGAAGCTGCCGGGCGTCCCGCTGAGCCCGCCGCGCCGAGGGATGCAGGGTTCGCCTCCCTCGTGCCTTCTCTCGCGCCCACCGATTCGGAGGACGCGGCCCTCTCACCTGACGCGGGCGACATGCTGACCGCGTCATCCCCTGGGGTAGCTTTGCCCCCTCTTGATCCTGTCCGGAAGGAAAGCTCCGCCGTGAAGCGTGCCCCCATCGTCGCAAGCCCGTCCAACGCCCCGGCCAAGAAGGCCACCACTCCTAGCGCCAGGGCGGAGTTCTTCGCGAAGTGCGCTGCGGCGAGCGCCGCCGTGGCCTTGCAACTCGGTTGCCCCAGCAGTTCCCAGGTACGTCCCGAGTCGGGGGCATGCCCCGAAGAGGCCCGCAACGCCATGTTCAATGCAATCGATGATGGTGGGCTGCAACTGGACCCGGGCAACTCGGTGATGCTCACCATCGACAAGAGCCAACCGGGTTCTCCAGGCGATGAGGGGCTGTTCAGGGATGGCCCGGTCACGGGAGTTGTCCGAAGTGGCAGCCGGTATATCCCCAAGGGCACGGTGTTCTACGGGCGGCTATGGACGGGAGACGGGACGTTCCTGTTGGCCCGCTACACCGAAGCGCGATTTGCGGACGGGCGTACCGTTCCCGTCTGCCTCGCAATTGGGCGGAACGGACCGGAGGCGGCGTGGGAGGGCTCGAAGCCGGGCGCAGTCCTCTTCTCCCGCACGGCTGTGGCTTTTGTCGTGGACCGCTGGCCCTGAGCCCGGAGTGTAAAGACTCGTTGCGTTTCTGGAGCCGCGTGAACAACTCCAGGAATACCAGGGAAATTTGAAGTAAGTGACCTGTGAAGTCGTTCCTGGAGGAAGGCAGCCGGAGGTAGCTTTCTGTCTGCCTTTGCGCGGCTCCCTCGCGCGGGCATTCAGGAGCCCCTTCCATGTCCAGTGGCGCTGACTCCCGGCTCGCCGGGGGCACGGTCCTCTTTTGCGATGGAGACACGGCCTACGAGTTCTTCCAGGACCTAGGCACCGGCCGGAACGGCGAACGTGTCCTCTACGCGCGGCCTCGAACTCCCGACGGCTACCGGGGCAAGGTCCTGGTGAAGTGCGTCCCTCTGCCGGAGGGGCCCGCAACGGAGCGCTTCCTCCGGGCTCGCGCGCGGCTGGAGGAGGAGGTGCGGCTGGCGCAATTCCTCCAGCACCCCAACATCGCCCGCGTCCATGGCCTCTTCGAGATGAAGCACGGCCTGGGCGCCGTCATGGAGCACATCGAGGGCTTCAGCCTGAACACCCTCCTCGACATCGCCCAGCTTCGGGGGCACTACTTCTCCGAATCCTTCGTCCTCTACGTGGGGGCAGAGGTGGCGGCGGCCCTGGCGCATGCGCACACGCGCACGGACGACGCGGGCAATCCCCTGGGCATCGTCAACCGCGACATCAACCCCGGCTGCATCCGCTTGCGGCCCGGTGGCGGCGTGGCCCTGACGGACTTCGGCGTGGCCTTCTCCCTGCTCCAGGGGCGCCCGTCCACGACGATGCCGCGCCCTGTCGGGGACGTCATCTACGCCTCACCGGAGGCGCTGCTGGGGGAGGCGACGGACGCTCGCTCGGACCTCTTCTCCCTGGGATTGACGCTGTTGGAGTTCGCCACGGGACGGCACCTGTATGACCCGGGCGACATCCACCCGGAGGACGCTCCCTTCCGTCGCTCGCGGGAGCAGTACCTGAAGGCCTTGAAGATGACGGCTTTGTCCATGGGGGCACACCCTCCGCCCTTCATGGAGGACGCGCTCCGGTGCGCCATGGCCTACCGGGTCGAGGACGTGAAGGAGGCAGCCTTCGGGCTGTCCAAGTCGCTGCGCACCGTCTTCCTCCGACTGCTGAGCCGCAATCCGTCCTCTCGCTTCGCGACGGCAGCGGCGCTGGAGGTGGAGCTGCGCGCGCAACTGGCACGTCTGGGGCCCTTCACGGGGGCGGACGCGGTGAAGGAAGTCCAGGTGGCGATGCTGGAGGGAGGCGAAGCGCTGGAGGAATTGAACTTGGTGGAGGACGAGGGCGGCATCCTTCCCGCCTTCCCTCGGCGGAGTCAGGACGACATCCGCACGGAGCCCTTTCCGGCACGCAGCGCGGACGAGACGACGACGGAGCCAAGGCCCGGCGCGCTGCGCGTGACAAAGCACTGACGCCCGCTGGCCTGACGCGGCCGGCACCCATTCCTTTCAATCCTGAGTCATGACGCGCGGCCGGCCCCAAGCCGAGCTGAACGTCAGACGTGTGTCCTTTGCTCCCCTCGCTGGGGGCATTGCTGGGAGGCGTGTATGCGAATGACAAGACGGTGGGCCGTATGGCTGTGGTTGTTGTGGCCGGTTGCCGCATGGGCGGAGGACGTCCCGGAGGTGCCGCCCGTGGAGGAGGAGCGGCGCACGCGGGCCACTACGTGGCGCTCGCTGCTGCGGCTGGACGCGACGACGTGGGCCCTGTTGCCGCGCGCGGGCATCGGCTCGGGCGAGGGCTTCCTCCAGGTGGAGCCGACCTTCATCCTCGACGGAGGCGCGGAGTTCGGCTTCAACCTGGGCGCCCCGGTGCGGCTGCGGCTGTGGGGTGGAGGGGAAGACGCGGGCCTCGTGCGGCGGGAGGACTGGGACAGCCTCTCAGACTTCGGGCAGGTGGTGCGCGGCCTCAAGCTGGGCTCGGACAACGCGCCCGTGGGCGTCTGGTTCGGCGGGCTGGAGTCCTACAGCCTGCTGTCGGGGCACCTCGTGCGGCGCTACTCCAACCGAAGCAATCCCGACTACCACCCGGCCGGAGGCTTCCTCACCGGGACGTTGGGCCCTCTCTACACGCAAGCCTTTGCCTCGGACGTGCTGGGCGCGCGCCTCATGGGGGCGGAAGTCGCGCTGGACGTGCAGCACGTCCTCTTCGGCCAGCCCCGCGAGCCGGGCCGCTACACGCTGTCGCTCTCCGCCGTGCATGACTGGGGACGGGCCGGAGGTCGCGCGCCGTCGGTGACGCTGGCGCACCTGGACGGTACTGCCGTGGTGGTGGTGCGGCCGGGCTTCGAGGCCCACCTGATTGCCGGTTGGGGCGGGCGGCCAGGTGAGGGCGGCGCATGGGGAGCCGTGGTGGGCGCGGGCGCGGATGCGTTGACGCCCACGCTGGACATGCGGCTGCGCTTGGAGGTGCGCCGGCAGCACGGCGGCTTCCGACAGGGCTTCTTCGGCCCGGACTACGAACTGGCGCGCTTCCAGGCCGCAGGGCCGGAGAGAGTGCCGCTAGCGGAGGCGCCCTTCCCGGACGGGTACTCGGCTTATGGCGAGGCGGAGGTGGGCTGGGACGCGGTCCGCTACGGCGGCCTCTCCAAGCACCTGAAGCTGTCGCTGGGAGTGGAAGCCTTCTCGTGGGGGCGTTTCGACGTGGATGGGCGCGTGGCGGTGCAGCTCTTCGCGCGCAGCCTCGAAGTGGCGGTGAAGGGGCTGGGTATGGGCATGGGCCAGCCCGGGGCGCGCTACCTGGGCGGGGCGGAGCTGCGCTGGCGCTTCCTGGGAGGGAAGCTCTACGCCATGGGCACGGCGGGCACGCTGCTGTTCCCCGAGGGGGAAGGCTCGCTGCGGCCGAGCGCCTTCGCTTCGGTGGGCCTGGGGGTGGACAATGCGCGCTGACGCCCTGGTGCTGGCCGTGGCGCTGCTGGCCACGGGATGCGCCTCCGTGCCGCACGCGCCTGGGAGTCGCCGGAGCTTGAGCTACGTGCCGCGTGCGGCTCCCGTGCCCGCATGGGTGGAGGCTCCGAGCGATGAGGCCCCACGCGCCTGGGGTTCTCCGCCGCCTTCCCTCTCGGGCCCCGAGGTGTTCCAGCGGATGTTGCGGCGTCCGGGGCCACGCGACGACGTGACCGCCCTGGGGGACAGCGCTGTCGGGGGTGGGGCCCGGAGCGCGGCATCGACGCGGCAGGCGGTCCTGGACGCCACGGACGAGGTGAAGGGCTCCCTGCGCGGCGTCGCGGCCGCATTCACCCAACTGGCGGCCCGTCCTCCCGACCTTTGGGGCTTCAGCCTCACCGGCGTCTTCACGCGCTACCTCGACCAGGGCTCCAAGCAGGTGACGTGGCTGCATGGTGCGCTCGGGAGTGCCACCGCGTTGACGGATGCGGCTTCGGAAGTCGGTGACACGGACATGGAACTGGGCCTCCTTCGCATGGCGGGGCCCAGGCTCCAGGCGGCCCAATTCGGGACTCTCCTCCTGGCCACCTGGGTGGACTTCCTCCACCTCGCGGATGCCATTCTTCGCAACTGCCCGATGTGCAGCGTCGAGAAGCTCTTCACGGACCTGCATCGCATGCAGGGACTCATGGAGCCCACGTTGACGGACCTCGCGTCCCTGGACCCTGAGCGAGTCGAGGCCGCGACCCTCGCGATGCCCGAGTTGATGGGGAAGCTGACGCGTGAGTTCGACACGCTCCAGCGAGAGACCCGCTCGACCATGAAGCTCGGCGGGCAGGTCATCGCGGCGATGAAGGCGTTGGAGATGGTCACCATGATTTCCACCATGAAGATGGCCCTGCCGCGCGTACCGCCCTCGGCCCCTGCGACACTCGGCGTGGGCCTCGTGATGAGTTCGGGTGGAGTGATGGTGGGCTCGCGGCTGGTGGTCTCCGCTGAGTGGGTGGAGATGATGCGAAGGCTCGTGCAGGCGGGCGTCATCTCTGTTCCCGCCGTCGGCGCGGCCGTCCTCATTCACGGCGGACAGGTCACGATGGCCCAGGCGCATCAGGACCTGCCCGAGGGCGTGCGCGAAGCGCTGGGGGACGGTCCCGAGGTGCGCGGCATGCACGAGACTGGCAGGGCAGGGGCGGGCATGTCGGACGCTCCGAAGCACCATGTGCTGCCGCAGGAGCACCGAGAGTGGTTCGAGCGGCGCGGCTTCAAGGGCGACATGGACATCGATCAGTTCTGCGTCCGGTTGGAGCAGGCCGATCATGAGGCGATTCACGGCGGAGGGAACTGGAAGCTGGGGCGCACATGGCCCGGTGAGTGGAACAGGATGATTATGAAGGCCCTGGGCGACGCCGAGATTGCCACCGGTCGAACTCTGACGCGGAACGAGATCCTGACTCTCGTCGCGAAGAGTATGCGGGACTATAGGGTCCCGATGAGCTTCACTCGTGGGAGAGGACGATGAGCGACGGAGGTGCATGGCAGGGCAACATCAAGGCGCGCCTGTACGAACGGGTCCGTGAGCGAGGCTATGACTCACTGACCGCTTTTGCCGATGCGCGCCCGGCCGTTCCGCTGCACGTCCTGGCCGACGAGTTGGGCAACGACGTTGCTGCGGTACAGGTGTTGAGCGGCTTGCTGTACGAGGCGGAGCAGCACAAGCGGGTCACACGCTTCGTCCGCGACGTGCTCGTGCGCGAAGTCGCCGAGGGACTCCCCAACGGTTGGCCGCCCATCTTGGACGACGCAAGCCGCTTCGATGTTGCAATGACGCTTGGGCGCTGGTCCGCATACACCCCCGAGACTCACGAAGCGCGCGTGCGGCATGCTCGCGATGTGCTCCTCGCCAGTCCACCACCTCCCGGCTGGCGTCCGCTCGGACCCGACGACGAGCTTCTTCGGACACTGCTTCCCGACGAGGAAGCCTGACCGGAAGCGGAGGCCCTGCCAGCCAGTGAGGGAGTTGGCGTGTGCCCCTAGTGTGCCCCTCCAGCGTGGTTCGAGGGGGCACACCAGGGGACAGCGTGGGACGAGGCGGGATGTTGAATCCGAGCGAAATCAGGGAGATAGCGGGTAACTGCGCGTCCTGCTTGAGGTTTCCTACCTCCCTGTCTGCGGGTTCGAATCCCGCCTTCGGCACTGTTTCGCCCTGGATTTACGAGTGGTTGGCAGCGCCCTCTCCGCATGTCGCACGGAAGTCGCACGCCGAAGCGAGCGGATGGTCCAGGACGCTGACCGCTGACCTCCTGCGGTCAGGGCTCAGGTGGGCGTAGCGCATCGTCATTTCGACGGTGGCATGCCCCATCAGCTCCTGAACCACCTTCAGCGGAGCCCTGTTCATCGCAAGGTGGCTTCCGTAGGTGTACCGCAGGTCGTGCCAGCCGATTTGCCCCACGGTTCGCGTGATGCCTCCCGTCCGCAGGGCTCTGCGAAGAGGCCCGGCCATCCGGCCTGGGGGAGGTGTTCTCCGTCCTCTTGGCAGAGCACGAAGCGACTCCGCAGGTGCCGGTGGGTCCAGAGCGTTCCACGGGAGCCCGACCAGTTCGCCCTGCCGCAGCCCGCATTGACGGCGACCGGCAGCACGGGGCGCCGCTTCGGACCAGCGTCAGAGACAAGCCACTCGGCCTCTTCGAAGGTCCGGAAGTCGAAATCAGTCTTCCGCAACGTCCCGAGGTGCTTCACACGCGTGAGCGCCATCGCAGCGAAGATTTTTTCGCGCGCGTGTCGATCTCATGGGTCATTTTTCGTCGTCCGCATGCAGGACCCGGTATCCAACTCACCTTTCGACATGGGGACGTCATGAACAAGCAGATCATCTTCAACCTGCCGGTCAAGGACCTGGACAAATCCAAGGCCTTCTTTTCCGCTCTCGGCTTCAGCTTCAATCCACAGTTCAGCAGCGAGAACTCGGCGTTCATGGTCATCGTGGATGGCACCATTCATGCCATGCTGATGACCGAAGCGTTCTTCAAGACCTTCATCGACAAGTCCGTCGTGCAGGCGAAGGAGGCCAACGAGGTCATCATCTGCCTGAGCTGCGAGAGCCGGGAAGAAGTGGACAGGCTGATCGCCAAGGCCGTCGCCGCTGGCGGCCGTATTCCGCATCCGCCCGAGGACCACGGCTTCATGTATGACCAGGGCTTCGAGGACCTCGACGGCCATCTGTGGAACCTGGTCTGGGTGGCGCCGCAGGCCTGATGCAGCCGGGCGGGCTGCTCAGCGCCCGTCGCTCCGATGAGAGATGCCGCTCGGGGCTGGTCCGCCATGGCGCCACCTCCGAGGGGCGGGAGAGGCTGCCTCGCCCGGCGTGTTGCGTGAGAATACGGAACGGGGCGGGACGGGCTGGGACGCGGAGGGATGTCGGCACTTCATCTCCCAAGGAGCCTGGTCATCCACCCATGGCCCGCCTTCACGCAGAGCGATGCGAGCCCGCATCGTCCGTCGGTCCATGCTTGTCCCCCTCGATGCGGCGATAGAGGACGTACGAGTAGAGCACGGGAATCACCGCCGCGACGGCGACAGCCACAAGCACGGGGACCGGACCACCGCCGAGAAGCCCCGAGACGAGGACGATGACTCCCGCGAGGACGAAGAGCCTTCCTCCCAGGCGATGCGTGCGCAGCCAGACCTCGTCGCTCGCGAGCGTCCAGGGCGTCCGGATTCCACAGAAGAAGTTCTTCGTGAACTTCCCCATGTAGTTGCCCAGGACCATGAGGACCAGGCCCGTGGCAGCGGGAACCACGCGCGCCATTGGAACGGAAACGCCGAGGCCCGCGAGCAGGACCAGGGCGTTGAGCAGAAACAGGAACGCGACCAGCGCCGCCTGGATGCCCTCGAAGACGCCCTGGAATGGGGCCACGCGGTAGCCCCTGGGCGAAATCCGCGGCACGGCCAGCAGCACCAGGAACAGGGCGGCCATCACCAGCGGCAGGACGAAGGGCCCCCAGGGCTTGGACGTATACCCATCCACCACGCCCTGGGCATTCCAATGCGTCGGGATCGACTCCGGCAACTGGCCGTAGAGCATGAAGGCCATCGCGAACGCCACGACGACGAGTCCCAGACTCAACCCATTGGCCCGGCTGATCCTCATGACTGCGCTCCATTCCCCTTTTCGACCTTGAAGAGGTCAAGAAGGACTGCCGCTACGTCCTCGAACACGGTCGTATTGAGGGAGTAGACGATTTGCTGCCCGCGGCGCTCACAGCGCACCAGGTCCGCGGCTTTGAGCACGTTGAAATGATGCGACAGCGATCCCTTCGTGATGTCGAACGCCTCAGCGAGCTCTCCCGCTGATTTCGAGCCGCCCTGCAGGAGCTTGAGCACCCTGCGTCGGGTCGGGTCTGAAATTGCCTTGAAGACCTCCTGCGTTCTCATCACGACCCTTTGATATTTTGAATAATTTCAAAATATAGCCCTGGGAAGCCATGTCAAGTGGACTGCATGGGTCCCCGGGGCTCGTGGGGACCGAGGAAGACCGCTGACGGCGGCAGCCGAGCGATGCTTCCGACCGGCGGACAGGTCGCTTGAGCTGCCCCCTGTGGCCTGGAATGGCCCTCGTGCCGGAGCCCACCTCTTACGTGCCGTGGAGCAATGACCTCGTGGAACCTCGCCGTTCACCTGAGTGCATTCATGCGCGCCTACGTACGCTTTCCGGAGATCGGCGGACGCTCGGCACGTTGACTGGCTCAAGTCAGAAGGCGCCCCCCATGACCAGCACCGCGCCCCCGGACGTGGGCACCACGGCGACGCGCGGCAGGCGCCGCAGGTCCGGGTCTGAATTCCACTGATGCACCAGGTGCTCGGTGGCGCTTCCCGTGTACCGGGCACGCAGCAGGTTCGACGTGGCACTCACCGCGGCGAGCAGCGCGGCGCGCTCGGCTTCCCTCACGTCGTGGCCCGGCCAGCCGTTCGCTCGCCGCACCTCGGCGACCCCCAGGAACAGCGCAGCCGCGCCCATGTAGATGTACCCCACCGTCTCCAGCCGGCGCCGGATGTTCCGCTCCTGCACGAGGAAGCGGTTGAGCCGGTAGTCCACGCGCGCGATGGCGAGGCCCGGGTCCGCCGCGGCGTCCGCCTGCGACGCGTGGAACTCCCGCAGAAGGTCCTCCGGGTCCTCGCGCCGCAACTGCTGGAGGAGGTCCGCGCCGCTGAAGAGCAGGCTCACGGCCAGCGCTGAGATGCCCTGGACCCGGTTGTCCCGGCCCCCTTCCGCGATGAGGAACGCACCGGTGCCCAGTGAAGACACCAGCGTCGCACCGAAGAGGATGGTCTCCGTTCTGCGCCGGTCGCGCTCGATTTCGCTGAAGGTCTCCACCAGCTGCCGCATCCGCTCCCGCTCCGCCAGCGAGATGCCGTACACCGGCGCGGGCTCGGCGCTCCGCGCGCGCTCGAACGCGGCGAGCGACTCGGGACCAAAGGGCGTCGCGAAGAGGCTGCGCAGCTGGTCCTGCACCCCGCGCGCGGCCGGTGGCGTGGGCCTGGGAAAGCGGAAGCTCGCCAGCTCCACCGTGGCCCCGGACACCACCTCCCCGAGCGACCCGACGCGCTCGGTGTCGGGACCGCCGGAGCGCTCCACCTCCAGGCCCCGCGCCACCCGGGGCGGCAGCCGCAGCGCCAACGGCATGCCGGCCTCCTTGTTCAGGTCCACCCACCGCAAGCCCTGGGCATCGCGCAGCGTGAGCCGAACCGGGGGACGGCGTCCACCTTCAGCGTCACCGCCGAGCGCACCGCCCGCAGGTCCACCAGCGTGGCCTGGGGACTGCGCCCCGGACCGAGCGCGAAGAGGCGGGGCCGGAAGAGCGGGTTGGGAATCTCCCTCGCCGCGATGTTCGCGAAGGCCTCCAGCTCCGCATACGTGATGCGTCCATCCCCGTCCGCGTCCGCGGCCCCCATCAGCCCCGAGCGCACCACGTGGCTGAAGACACCGGACTGGAGCTCGGACCACTCGTAGACCTCGGCCTCGGCGCTCGTGGACAGCAGCACGCCGACCGCGGGCAACCGCTGCGCCAGGCTCCGCGTCATGTCCTCCGGCGTGGCATAGCGCCGCCCACCTGCCTTGCGCGGGCTCACCACGAAGAAGGAGTTGCAGCTGTCCAGGATGACGTGTGCGCGCGTGGCATCCACCTGGCGCAGCAACGCCTGCAGGTCATCCGCGTCGAAGGCCCGGTCGCTCAGCTCCAGAAAGCCGCGCCCCTGGTCCACATCGCCGTGGCCAGCGAAGACGAAGTAGAAGTCCACCTCGCGGCCCGCGCGCTTCACTTCCGCGATTCGCGTGGCCAGCGACCGCGCCGCCGCCGCGACGTTCTCCGAGCTGGGAGCGCGGACCTGCGGCTCCAGCGCGGGGAAGAGCCGGCGGGTATCCGCGTCCAGCCCGGTGAGGAGCACCACGTCCTCGGGCTCCGCCAGCATCGAGAAGAACTCGTGGTACTTCGCCCCGTCGTCGTCCGCGTACTGCAGCACCGCGCGGCCGGGCGCGAAGCCCTGGTTGTTGGCCACCACCAGCGCGAACACCGCTGGCGCCTCGGCCGCCGCGGAGGTGGACAGCGTGAGCATGACGAGCAGCGGAAGCAGGAACCTCAAGGCGTGGCCCCCGCTCCCGCCATGACGACGGACACCGACTCCACCGCGGCCTCCGGCCACTGTCTCCGCAGCGCCTCGGGCGTGCGCCCTTCCGGCGGGAGCGACTCCACATCCATCACCCCCAGCGGCGAGCGGGTGACAATGGACACGAGGCGCAAGGGCCCGGGCGCCGGCTCCTCCAACACCACCACCTCATCCAGCGCCCGAGCCTCCGCCGACGGCATCAGCCGCACCGACGGCTCGTTCGCGTCCTCACGCAGGTGGGCCGGATAGAGCCAGTGCACCTCGCCGCGCGCGTCCTGGGCGAAGGCCAGCAGGTACACCGGCTCGCGCGTGTCCAGGTTGCGGTAGCGCACCCCGAAGCCTGCATCCGCGGACACCACCGAGTCCGGCGCCAGCGGCGCGGCGCCTGTGTGGAAAGTGACGCCCACGCTTCGGCCCAGCGTCGCCGCCACCGGCCCGCCGCGCGCGGTAAACGTCTCTCCGAGCCCGGGCCCCGGTCCGGACGAGGGCCGCAGCATGAACACCGCCAGCCCCGCGGCGAGCGCGGCGGCCACGGCCCCTCCCACCCAGGGCCGGGCCCTCAGCGGACTCACCCGCCGCTCCCCGCCCCCCGCGAGCACCCGACGCATCACCCGCGCCACCGCCTCCTCCGTGGGTGCGGCCGGATCCAGCGGCGCGGCGATGCGTGCGACGAGCGCCTCGGTCTCCCGCAGCTGGGACTGGCAGCGCGCGCAGCCCCGGGCATGGTCCCGCAGCGCCTGCGCTTCTTCCTCGGAGAGCTGCCGGTCGACGAGCTGCGGCCACACCGACGGCTCGGGGCATGCCGACATCATGGACTTCCTCCCGGCACCATTTCGCGGAGCTTCTTCAGCCCATGGAACACGCGCGAGCGCACCGTGGACTCGTTGCGCCCGACGATGCGGGAGATCTCCGCGTAGTCGAGCTCCTGGTCGAACCGCAGCAGCAGCACTTCGCGGAACTTCTCCGGCAACTCCAGCAGGGCCTCGCGCACGCGCCGCATCCGCTCGCGCTCCAGCAGCTGGTCCACCACGTCCGCGGAGGCCGGCGAGGCCACGGCCTCCACCCGGGCTCCGTCGGGAGCCTCCGCCTGCCAGCGCCCGCGCCGGCCCGCATCCCGGACGCGGTTGCGGCACAGGTTGCGAGCCAGCGTCAGCATGAAGACGACGAAGGGCGCGCGGGGCTGGTACTCGCGGCGCGCCTCCCACACCCGCACCAGTGTCTCCTGCGCCAGCTCGTCGCCCTCCGCCGTGCTGCCCACGGACTTGCCGCAGTAGCGCGCAAGCCGCGCGTGATGCCGGCGCACCAGCTGCTCGAAGGCCTGCGTGGACCCACCCGCGGACAAGAGCATGAGCTCCTCGTCCGAGCGCGACTCGAGCTGTCGCCGGGCGTCCCCCGGGAAGGGCAGGACCGAAGCAGGAGCGGTGGTGGAATCCGACATGGAGCGGCGCCAGAAAGACTAGCGGACCTGTTACAGGACGGAGAAGCCGCCGGAAATGCCCAGGATCACGCCGCCCGGCCGGGCGAAGCGCAGGTTCCGTTCCTCACTGTCGGTCAGCTCGCGCTCACCGCCCGTGCGGTACGTGGCGGGATCCAGGCGGTAGGCCCAGCCCCCCTCGAAGGCGAGCCATCCGCGGCGCCCCAGGTCCATGCGGTAGCCCAGCGAGGCATTGGCCGTGGTGACCGCCGAGCGGATGACGCTCAAATCCACCCCATCCTCCTCGCCGAGCCAGGTCGTGCGCCCCAGGTTGTGCGCCAGCGCGCCCTGGAGGAAGAAGCCGCGCGAGACGCCCAGCGGATATACGCGCGAGTGCGCGGTGAAGCGCACGCCCCACAGCCCTCGTCCCACGCCTGCCCCCAAGGACACGAAGTCCACCGGTCGCAGGTCGGCCATCAGGCTGAACCCCGAGAACAAGCCCTGGCCCCCGGCGTTGTTGACGCCAAAGCTGCCCCCCACGTCGAGCCGGTGGCCATACGACGGGCCATTCCGGATGGAGCCGGGCGGCCCGGAGTCCACGGGTGCCTCGGCATGGGCGAGCGTGGACATGGCGAGGGCGGCGAACAGCGAGGCGGCGGCGACAGCGCGAGCGGGCTTCATGGGTTCTCCGGGGCCGGTGGCGCGCCCCTGTGGCGTGAATGCCCGGAGAACCCCAGCGGCCAGCGCGCGTTTAAAACCTTCATTTCGGCCCGATTTTCCGCGCCGGACGCGTGCTGCCCGTCACTCGCGGAGCCATCCATTCACGGCCGCCACGCCCCTGACTGAACCGCCCAGCCGCGCGGGCCCTTCTCCAACAGAAGCCGCACGGTTCCGGATGACGCGGATCCGCGCTCGCCCTCATGGACCCTGTAGGTGAAGGTCCACGCGTCATCTCCCCACGTGAAGTCCTCGAGGATGAGCTTGACGCCTTCGCGAAGATCATGGCTCCGGCGCTGCAAGGTCCATCCCGGGACGTGGAGCACTTCCTCGATGGGCGCATCCAGCGAGAACGGCTGGATCCGGAGCACACAGACGCGATTCGCGGTCTTCAGCCCCAGACACTCCAGCACCCAGGACACGGCACACTGGAGGCGCGGCGCATCCTCCTCCTTCGCACGGATGACGTCGGTCCACCGCTCTCCGACAGACCGGGACAGCCGCCAGCCGTCGCGGCGAGCATCGGGGCCCTGGACCTTGCGCAGAATGCGAACCGGGGTGTGCGCCAGCGTGGACTCCACGGAAGACAGCGCCTCCGCCCGCTCCAGGGTCCACCACCGGTCGAAGGTCTCCACGGTCAGCGGCGGAGCTCCCAGCAACCCCGTGAGCACCCGCGCCGTCTCCAGCTCGGTGTCCTCCTCGGCAGCCGGCCTGGCGTCATCCGCGCGGTTCATGAAGCTCGCGAGCACCGCGAGCTTGAGGAAGGTCTGCTCGTCCTCGCCCTGCCCTTCGTAGTCATGGTCCCCTACCTCTCGCTGACTCCAGAGGTGCGGACGATCCAACCGCAACCACGCGGGAACGCCCTTCTCCTTCAACCATGACAGGAGCGTTGGCGTGGGATGCACGACGTAGAACCGATCCATCACAAAGGCCAAGAGCGACCTCCATCTTCGAACGCCGTCAACCGTAACCGCTTCGGCGTCCTTGATGAATGCGAGCAAATCCAAGGCGCGGGCCTCCGCCTTGGGCCTACCGGATGCGCTGTCATTAAAAGACTTCAATCCCTTCCAAGCTCTGCAGGAATGTCAGAGGGCTCCTGTATCTCCTCATTCGCCATTTTCCCCGGCTAAGGAGGCAGTGTGAAAGGATTCAAGTGGATGTTGGCCGCCGCCGTCGCGGTCATCGCGCCTGTCACGACGAGCGAGGCCGTGCCCAACCGGGTCACCAACGGCCTGGTCGGCGAGTGGAAGACCATCACCTCATCGCCGTTCGGTCTCCCCGAGCGGGCCCTCGACACGAGCGGCCTGAACCAGACGGCCACGGCCGTGGGCGGCTCGGTGCTGTCGTGGGGTTGGTGGGACAACGGCATGAACCTGGTGGGGGACAAGTACCTCCAGGTGGCCAACTCGCCGAACCTGAACTTCGGTACCGGCAGCTTCACGCTCACGGCGTGGATCCGCATGACGGACACCAGCCGCTACAACAAGACCATCATCGACAACCGGGGCACCGACGGACGCGGCTATTCGTTCGCGGTCACCGAAGGCAACAAGCTGCTGCTCCAGATGGCGGACGAGACGGGTTGGCTCAACTTCCTCTCGGAACCGTATCTGGTGCCCAATCGCTGGCATCACGTCGCGGTGAGCGTCAACCGCACCTCGTGGCCGGTGCACATCGCCTTCTACATCGACGGCTACGACGCCGGCCTGGCCACGCCCAAGATGGGCAACATCAACAACACCAACAACCCGTTCTTCATCGGCGGCCACAAGGACACCCAGGGGTACCGGTTCTCCGACCGGCTCGACGAGGTGTTCGTCTTCAACCGCGCCCTACCCAATTACGAGGTCTGGAACGTGCTCAACCCGGGGCGGCCCAGCTACACGCCGTCCTACTGGAATGACAACAGCCGGCAGGGCCAGAACAACTGCTACAACTACGCCAACAACAAGGCCACCAACACCTTCGCCCAGCCGGGCCGGGCCTCGGGTTCGCAGGCCACGATCATGGATTGCTCGGTGGTGCGGCAGGCCGCCATCAACGATGGCCTGGAGCCCCTCTCCGACTATCCGAGCACGATCCTGAACTTCAAGACCGGCGCCGCGCTGGTGGTAGCTCCGGGCTACGACTACCACTGGTACCGGCTCGACGAGAACGGCACCTGGACCCACAAGCCGGGCGGGACGCGCGCCACGAACCTGGACAACTCGGGTCAGGTCATCACGGATCCGCGCACCGCCAACCGCGGCCCTTACACCCAGTTCTGCGGCTTCTTCAGGATCTGGTCGGACATCGCTGAAGGCTACGGCCACGAGTCCATCAATTAGTCCTCCCCTTCCCCATTCCACGGAGAACCTTCCATGTCGCGTCTTTCGTTTCGTGCGTTCGTCGTGTGCGGTGTGCTGGGGTTGGGTGTCGCCGGGTCGCTGACGGCCTCCGCGTCCGACCTCCAGGCCGAGCAGCCCCAGCAGGGGCTGCGCGTGACGTATCTGTTGTACTCGGGCCGTCCCAACCCGAGCGTGCTCGTGACCGACCCCGCGCAGGTGCGCGGCATCGAGGAGCAGCTCGCCCGGGCGCAGGCGAGCGGCCACCTTGCCGCGGTCCCCGAGTCCCCGGCCGTCCTGGGCTACACCGGCGTCCAGATCGAGCGGCTGGGCGACGCGAGCCGGGGAAGCGCCCCCATGGTGCTGCGGGGCGACGTCCTGCGGGAGCAGGCGGCCCCTGAACAGGCGGCCCTCGCGCCCTCGTCCGCCACGGTGTCCCGTGACGTCGCGGCGCTCGAGTCTTCGCTGATTGACCTGGGCCGTGCGCAGCAGGTGATTGGCGACGTCGAGCTGTCGGTCATCCGCTCGACGAAGTAATCCCTGACGCCGCTCCAGAACCGCGGGCCCGCGCACAGCCTGGCGCGGGCCTGCGGTGATGACAGTGTGCCGTCAGCGAGCGCGCTACTCGCTGACGGGCGTCTTCTGCTTGTAGGCCTCCAGCTTCGCCGCGTCCTCCTTGGACAGCTTCGGATCCAGGTCGACGGAGCCCTTGAGGAGGCGGTCGAGCCCCTTGTTCTTCACCTCGGCCTTGTCCGCGTAGAAGGTCCGCTGCGGCAGGCCCTGCTCGTGGCGGTAGGTGTTCTCCGACGGGCGGGTCAGCTTGCCCTTGCCCTCGATGAACGCGCTGTCCTTGAAGCCATCCAGGCCCGCCGCGCTCATCTCGCTCAGCGACAGGTCCTGCTTGTTGCCACGCTTCACCGTCGTCTTCGTGTCGATGGTGCCATCCACGTACTCGCGCGCGTGATGCAGCTCGTGGAGGAGCGTGGAGTCGGACGGCTTGTTCTTCGGCGTGCCCCAGGCGCCGTACTTCTCCTTGTGCGAGGCGTGCTTCGGGTCGGGGATGCCGTCCTGCGGGCTGTACTCCACCTTGGCGCCCTCCTTGATGCCGAACGCCTTGCTCTCACCCGACTTGTCGGTGGTGCCGCTCTCGTCCTTCTTCCAGATCTGCACGTGCTTCTCGGTGGTGCCGTTGAGCCCCGAGTGACGGTTGATGCCGTTGAGCTCCATGCGGCCCGTCTCCGTGCCGGAGATCTTCTTCAGGTCCTGGAGCGCCGCCAGCGTGAAGCCCGGCTGCTTGTCCGTCTCGCCAATCTTGATCTGCCCCACCGTGGTGATGCGCACCTTGCGGTTGTCCTGCAGCGCCACCTCCTCCGTGCGCACGGGCAGGCCGGGGCTCAAGAGGTCGCGGCGGATGCCGTCGGTGAGCGTCTTCTCCTCGGGCGGCTGGCTCACCGGCTTCGGATCCCCCAGCGGCTTCTTCATGAACCAGTCGTCCGGCTTCGCCTTCGCGGGGGACTTGGGCGTGGACGGCGCCTGCGACGCGCCCGCGGTGGGCATCTTCAGGGATGGCATCTTGAGTTTGGATGGCATGGGGAAGCTCTCCTGGGGGATGGCGCAAAGCCTATCGCAGAGTCCCTGGCGCCCGCCTGATGACAGAAGTCATCAGCCCCTACGACGGCAGTCACCAGGAGCGCAGGCCGGCGCCTCATGCGGTCCAAACAAGATCAACGATTTGCGCATGCCCTGGCAGGACCCAGGCATTGGCATGCCCGCTGCTACGGGTGTCCTCGTCGCTGAAAGCAACACGCACTCCCCTTCCAGAAAAGAGTCCCGTCATGGCCATCCGCTCCGTTCGCAGCCCCGCCGCCAAGCCCACCCCCTCCGTCCAGCCGCCGGCGCCCCCCGCCTCCAAGCCCACCACCCCCCAGCCGTCCTCGCTCTCCAAGCCCACCACCCCCCACCAGCCGTCCGCGGTCTCCAAGCCCACCACCCCAGCCTTCCGGGCGCCCCGACGTCCTCCCCCGCTGGGAAGGTGGACGGCAAGCCCTCCGGTCCGCTGGCGGGCCTGAAGCAGGACGGCTTTGACGTCGGCGGCATCGGCGGCAAGGCCGCGGAGTTGGGCAAGCTGCTGGAGGGCGCCGCCTCCGTGCTGAGCAGCATCGCGCAGCTGGTGCAGGGCATCACGCAGGGCGTGCAGGGTGTCGCCGAGGGCGTGCAGGGCGTCGCGGGCGCGGTGGGCGGCGCCGCGGGTGCGGTGGGGGGCGCCGTGGGCGCGGTGGGCAACGCCGCGACCAGCGTGCTGTCCCTGGCCCAGTCGCCGATGCAGGACCCGACGGCCGGCATGAACGAGGCCCCGGCCCTGGAGTAGTCCGCCGCGAAGGCTGGCGCGACGAAGAAAAAAGGCGTGGCGGCGATGAGCCGTCACGCCTCTTTGCCGTCAGGGTGCCGCCCGCGCTACTCGATGGCGGCGACCTTGTCGTCCTTGAACTTCACGCGCACCTTGGTCGCCTTCGACTTCCAGTAGGTCCAGGTGCTGGAGTGGAACGACGGCGTCTCATGCGGAGGCGGCGGGCCCCACGCCATGCGCACGGCCTCGCGGCTCATGCCGGGCTCCACTTCCGACGCGGCGACCCGACGGCGGTCCTCCGGCGACAGCGCCTCCATCTTGGCGGCCTGGTCCTCCAGCGCGAACGCGGCCTGGAACAGCTTCCAGGTCTCCGACCCCGAGCGCGAGTCGTTCTCGAACTCGAGCTCCGCGCCGGTGTCCACGACCTTGAACTTCACGGACGACGAGCCCTTGTCCAGCACCTCCACCTTCGCGTTGAACGGGATGATGGGGCCCTTGAGGTAGTTCACCCAGGACACGGTGCCCGCTTCGAAATGGAAGTTCGCGGTCGCGTGGTAATAGGTCTTCTCCACCGGAGCCGGCGCGGCCACGGGCGCGGCCGCGGGCTCGTCACCCACGCGCACCACCTTGCCATCCGGGCCGAACTCCACCTCGAACGTGGACAACTTCGAGCTCCAGTACGTCCAGCGGCTGGACTGCAGCGACGGCGTCCGGTGCGGCGGCGGCGGGCCGGCCGTCAGCAGCACGGCCTCGCGCGACATGCCCCGGGCCAGCTCTCCGGCCTGGACCTGCTTCTGCTCCTCGGGCGTCAGCGCGGCGATGCGCGGGGCGGGGTCCTGCGCGGAGAAGAAGCCGTCGAACAGCACGTTGATGGGCTTGCCCAGGCTCCGGTGCGTCACGAACCGGAACTCGACGCCGGAGTCGATGACCTTGCAGCGCACCTCATCGTTGTCGCGCTTGAGGACCGCGACCTTCGTCCCCACGGGGATGGCCGCGCCCTTGCCGCGGTAGTTCACCGCGGAGAGCTGGTTCTTGTTGAGCAGGAAGTTGGCCTGGGAGAACAGCACCTCGGCCTGCGCCCCCATCGCAGTCAGCAACCCCAGCGCGAACACCGCGCCAAGGACATTCTTTCGAAACACGTGAAAACCCCCTCGGGTGGATAGCGGCGCGGTTGTAGTGGTGTCCCGCGCGTGGCCGCAAGAGGGCCCCCTGCGCTTCAGGCCGCGGCGCGTGCTCCGTCCCAGTCCTCCACCTCGTAGAGGAACTTCGTGCCGCCCTTGAGCTTGCGATTGGCGGACGTGCTCTGGACGAAGACGACGTACTTCTCCAGGCTCGCGGGCCGGATGCGCACCGTCTCCCCGGGCGGCAGCCCGAGCATCTCCCGCGCGCGCTCGCCGCTGTAGAGGTCGCCGGACTTGCGGTCCATCAGCACCACCTCCTTGCGGCCCTGGATGGTCTCCGTCTTGGTGAACTCGTAGAAGCCGCGCCCCGTCTTGAAGCCCAGGCCGTTCTCCGTGACGAACTCCTTGATGGCGCAGTCCCCCTCCACCTCCAGCACCTGGAAGCGCCCGGGCGGCACCGCCCGCAGGTCCGCCTCGCCGAAGAGCGTGGACGCGGCCCGCTTGAGCATCGTGTTGAACATCGCGTTGAGGCCGCGGCTCATGCGCCCCTCGCGCGACACCTCGGCCTCATACGCCTGCAACTGCGTGTCCGAGGACTGCTTGTAACAAACGGCCAGCAGCATGTCGGTGACGTGCGAGAACTGATCCAGGCTCAGGTGGAAGCCGCCCGACTTCTCCGCCAGCTCCTTGTAGAACGACGTCGCGTGGCGGCGGTTCAGCGCCTGGACGCCATACACCGGCACGCCCTGGGCTCCCAGCGCGGCCACCTCCTTGCGCCAGTCCAGCTTCTTCGGGTTGTGCTGGGGCGGGTGCGGCACGTCGTCGCCAATGAGCACGAACGCCTTCGTGTAGCCCTCCGTCCAGGACAGGCTTCGCGCCTCGTGCAGCACCAACTCGTAGCACTCCGGCGCGTCTCCACCGCCCGTCTGCTCCACCTTCTCCACGAAGCGGGTGATGGCCTTGGCGTCGTCCGTGAGGTCCAGCGCCTTGGTCACATAGGTGGACTTCGCGTCACAGTAGTCGCCGTGCGCGATGATGCCGATGCGGATGCCTGGAATCTCCTTGGTCAGCCGGGCCACCGCGGCGCCCAGCTTCTTTCGCACCTGCGCGAGGCACGGATACATGCTGCCCGTGGTGTCAAAGCTGAAGACGACCTCGACGCGGTTATCAATCACAGACATGGCCATTGACGTGTTCCCCCTCGTGCGTTTCTCGCTGCGACAGGAAGAACAGTACTCGCGGGGTCTGACATGGACGGGGGCTTCGGGGCGTTGGTTTTCCGGGCGGGGTCGTACCGGAGTACGTAGCCAGGAAGGCGCCCCGGGTCCGTACTCTCATGGCGGGGCGTGACGCCCGGACATCATCAGGGGGGACCATGAGGAACATCGGCATCATCGGCGCGGGCCAGGCGGGGCTTCAGCTCGGCTTTGGCCTGCTGGAGAAGGGCTACGCCGTCACCGTCTATTCGGACCGCACGCCCGAGCAGCTCTTCAACGCCCGGCTGTCCGCGACCACCTACCTCTTCGGCCGCGCGCACCAGTACGAGCAGGAGCTGGGGCTCGACTTCTGGCAGGGCCCGGGCGAGTACGCCCGGGGAGGGGACCTGGACATCTGCGCGGCCCCGGGCCAGCGGGTGTTGCGCATCCAGGGGCGCATCCTCCACCCGGGCAAGGCCGTGGACCTGAGGGCGAAGTACTCGCGCTGGCTCGCGGAGTTCGAGCGGCGCGGCGGCACCGTGGTGGTGCGCGACGTGGATGTGGAAGCGCTGGAGGTGATCGCGCCGGAGCATGACCTGGTGGTCGTGACGGCAGGCCGCAACAGCTTCACCAGGCTGTTCGAACGGGACGCCGAGCGCAGCGTCCACACCCAGCCGCAGCGCCGCCTGACGGCAATGATTGTCACCGGCATGAAGCCGCTGCACGAGACGCCCTACCCCGCGCTCAAGTTCATCCTGACGGCAGGCCATGGCGAGTACTTCTCCATGCCGTACTTCGACCGCATCCGGGGCCCGCTGAGCTGCATCCTGATGGAGGCCATTCCCGGACGGGGGCTGGACCGCTTCGGCGGTGTGAGCACCGCGCGGGAGGCGATGGAGCGGATGAAGCAGGTGCTGCGGGACTTCTCGCCCTGGGTCGCGGAGCGGCTGGAGCGCGCATCCATCGTGGATGAGTCATCCTGGCTCACCGGCGCGTTCACGCCCACGGTGCGCAAGCCGGTAGGCCGGCTGCCGTCGGGGCGGGCGGTGCTGGGGCTGGGGGATGTCGTCATGCTCAACGACCCCATCGCGGGCCAGGGGCTCAACAGCGCGTCCAAGCAGGCCCACGCGATGACGCAGGCCATCCTCGCGCACGGCGACCAGCCCTTCACCGCGGACTGGATGGAGCAGAGCTTCGAGCACTTCTGGAGGACGGAGGGCCAATACATCACCGCGTTCACCAACATGCTGCTCCAGCCGCCCCCGCCGCACATGCTGGACTACCTGGGAGCCGCCTCGGAGCTCCCCTCCCTGGCCGACACGTTCTTCGACAACTTCGGGGAGCCGCAGCGCTTCTGGCCATGGATTGCCAATCCCACCGAGACCGAGGCCGTCATCCGACAGGCCGCCGCGTAGGAGGCCGGATTCTGGCGCGGGGCTCCGCGTCGCCGTGTTGCCCACCTTCCCGCATCTCTTCCTGCCCCGCCGAGCAAGGCCCCGCCGGCCTCTGCTAGCCTCCCGGCCGTCCCACACGGGTGGGACAGGAGGCGACGCCGGGATGGACTCACTGGACGCGCGCATGGAGCGGCTGGAGGGCCGGCTCCGAAGGTGGCAGGGCCTCACCCTCGCGGCCTTGGTGCTGGCCGGAGTGGGGCTGGGAACCGCGGCATTGCGTGACGAAGCGCCACGGACGGGGGAGCTGGTGGCTTCCCGGTTGGTGCTCAAGGACGCCCGGGGCCGCACCCGGGCCAGCCTGGAAGCAGGTCCCCATGGCGGCGCGGCGCTGGTGTTGAACGACAGCGAGGGCCGTCCCCGGGCGCTGCTGGGCGTGGGCGAGGACGACTCGCCCCGGCTGCGCTTCTCCACCGCGGAGGGCGAGTCGCTGGCGGAGCTGATGGTGTTCTCGGACGAGGCGCCGCGCCTGACGCTGTCCAAGTCCGGAGGCGCGGAGCTGTTCTCCGTGGGGCTCCAGGTGGACGGCTCATCGCGGCTGGAGCTGGCGGACGTGACGGGACGGCCCCGCGCCATCCTGGGCGCGGACGAAGAGGGCTCGCCCGGCCTGCTCCTGGTGGACCGGCGGGGACAGCCTCGCGTGGAGCTGCGCGTGGGCAGCTCCGACGAAGCCAGCCTCGTGCTGGAAGGCCGCAACGGTCAGGTGTTCCGCGCGCCCGGCGTGCAGTGACGCCGCGCCGTCACGTCCGGAGGGGGCCGGACGTCGTCAGCACCTCGGAGAACGACTGGTGACGGCGCCCACGGACAGCATCCTGTTGGTCCTGGACCTGGATGAGACCCTGGTCCACGCGAGCGAGAAGCCCCTGGCCCGGGAGGCGGACTTCCAGGTCCTCGGGTACTTCGTCCACATGCGTCCGCACCTGGAGGCCTTCCTCCGGGAGTGCGCCGCGCGCTTCCGGCTCGCCATCTGGTCCGCGGGAGATGACCGGTACGTCGCGGAGATCGTGAAGCGGATCGTGCCGCCGGAGCTCGAGCTGGACTTCGTCTGGGGGCGAAGCCGGTGCACGTACGCGCTCGACCGGTCCGGCGTCCAGCGAGACGGGTTTCTCGATGCGTCCGCGCACTACGACTGGGTCAAGAAGCTGCACAAGCTGAAGCGGCGAGGCTACCGGCTGGAGCGGGTGCTGATTGTCGATGACAGCCCGGCCAAGTGCATCCACAACCACGGCAACGCCATCTACGTCCGGGAATACGAAGGCCAGCGGCACGACACGGAGCTGCTCGACCTGGCCCGGTATCTGGCGATGCTCGCGGACGTGGACAACGTCCGGCGCATCGAGAAACGAAACTGGCGGAAGCAGCTCACCGAGGACTGACGCTTCGCGCCAGGGGTTGCTTTCGTCGGTGTCGTCCGGGGCGAGGCGCACGATTGCGCGCGGTCTCCGGGATGGCGCTGGGAGGGAGCATGAAGATCTCCAGCTGACTGAGCGAGAGCTCCTTCGCCTTGGCGACTTCCTGGATGAGCTGCGCGATGCCTCCGCCGGTGGCCCGTCCCCGCCAACACCTTGCAGGTGGCGCCGCGGAAGCCGCCGACGACCTCAGTACCCGCCGACGACGTTGACCGTCTGGCCATTCTGCGCCACCACGCGAAGGCGGCTGAAGCCCCAGACCTGGCTCGTCCGGACGGCCTTCACGTGCAGCACGCCGTCCTGTTTGCTTCCAGAGAGCGAGATCTCCATTTCGGCGATTGCGTCATCGCCTTGAACGTTCGTCTTGCCTGTGAAGAAGAAGCTGCCCGTCACGGGCGCGCCCAGTGTCTGGACCACTTGATGATGGTTCACCACGCGCGCCAGTGCTTCATCACGGGGAAACTGGCTTCGGAACCACAGGCCGCCACAGCCGCAGCACATCAACGGCAATCCCACCAAGGCTCCGAGCACCCACTTCAGTGTTGGCGACATTCCTGGCTCCTGACCCTGCCGGGCGTGGTGCGGCGTGCAAGGGCACTCTAAACAGCCGCCCGGCATGGGCGAAAATCCGGACGGAATCCGTTTTCGCTCCGCGCGAGCGCCCATTAACCTGGGTCTCCCAGCAGCCCTGTCCCACATCTGTTCACGAGCCCCGGCCGGCGGCATGCCGTCCGCTCTGGAGATGAAATGACGCGCGAGTATCCCGAGGAGCAGCTCCTGGCGTTCATCCAGGCCATGGCCAACGTGGCGGCGAGCGACGGTCGCGTCACCGAGGACGAGCGCCAGCAGCTCGATGACGTGGTGCGGGGCCTCGGGCTGTCGCCCCGGGAGGAGCGGGTCGCCGCGCTCATCGAGAAGGAGTTCCAGAAGCCGGGCAACCTCGCGGACATCGTCCGCAAGATTGAAAACCGCGAGCTGCGAGCCTCCGTGCTGCGCATGCTCGTCGAGGTGGCGTGCGCCGACGGGGAGATCGCGACCGGGGAGCGCGCGGCCGTGAAGGACGCCGCCAGGACCTTCGGCATCGACACATCGGTCGCCGACGAGCTCATCGCCTGGACGCTCGACTCCATCAAGCTGGACCAGCGCGAGAAGGAGATCATGTCGAAGCTGCTGTGAAGCTCCGGGACATCCACTCCCGCATCGCCCAACCGGAGGCCCCATGGTCGCGCAGACGTCACCCGAGGAGCTCACCGCGCAGGTGCGCCAGCGCATCGTCGACCTGGCCCGGCAGGGCGGCTACTTCGACGCGGTCCTGAACGCGGGGCCGGAGCTGGACCGGCTGAAGCACTACCTGCGCATGCTCGCGGGACAGGTGCCCGCGCCCCCCAGCCGGCCCGAGCAGTCCCCCACCATCTTCCCGCCCTTCCCCGGCCTGGACGAACGGCCATGGCGCGACCCTCCGCCGCCGGCCGCGAAGGCGCTGGAGGAGTGCCTGGCCGCGGTGACGCGCGACCTGGAGCGGCTGGAGCACGCGGACCTGCTGCACTACGACTCCGGCATCGTCGGCACCGGCCGCTGGACCGTGCACCCCATCTACTTCGGCGGCGAGCGCACCGACCGTCTCTTCTGGCCCCAGCTCGCCATGGAGGAGACAGCGGCAGCGGTGCGGTCGCTGGACGGCGAGTGCACCGACTTCCCGCTGGCGGACGTGCTCTTCTCCTCGCACGAACCCGGCACCACGCTAACGCCGCACTGCTCGTGGGACGGCTTCCGGATGCGGCTGCACCTGGGGCTCCGGGTGCCGGAGGGCTGCGGCATCCGCGTGGGCACCGAGAGCCGGCACTGGCAGCCGGGCCGCGTGCTCACCTTCCACGACTCCTTCGAGCACGAGACCTGGAACCGGGGCACCGAGCGCCGCGTGGTGCTCATCGCGGACTGCTGGCACCCCGGCCTCACCGTTCCGGAGCGAGACGCCCTGCTCGGCCTCACGCGCAAGTTCGAGGTCCGCGCAATGCTCGCGCAATTGCGCGTGCCGGAAGCCATGTCCGAGCCCCTCCTCGTCCGCTTCGCGGAGCAGGAGCGCACGGACGCCCGGGTGCGCCACTTCTGGAACATGTGAGCCGCGCCGGAGACAGGGCATGAGCGTTTCCTCTCCCGATGCGCGGATGGCACGTGCGCTCGTCTCGCTGGACGGCGTATCCGTGGGAGATGCCTTCGGCGAGCGCTTCTTTGGCCCGCACGAGCTCGTGCAGCCCTGGGTGGAGCAACGGCTGCTGCCGCGCGCCCCCTGGGCCTATACCGACGACACCGAGATGACGCTATCCCTGGTCCAGGTGCTGGAAGACCACGGCCACGTGGATCCGGATGCGCTCGCGCACCTCTTCGCGAAGCGCTACCGCCGCGACAAGAACCGCGGCTATGGCGGGACCGCACACGACATCCTGTGGAAGCTCGGGCTTGGCCTTCCCTGGCGTGAAGTGTCCTCGGAGGTCTTCGAAGGCCAGGGCTCCATGGGCAATGGAGCAGCCATGCGCGTGGCCCCCCTGGGTGCGTACTTCGCGGGAGACCTGGACCGGGTGGTGGCGGAAGCGCGCGCGTCGGCGCAGGTGACGCACATGCATCCGGAGGGACAGGCGGGCGCCATCGCCATCGCGGTCGCCGCCGCGTGGGCCTGCCAGTGGCCACAGGTGCGCGGATCCACGACGGAGCTCTTCGACACGGTGCTGGACTGCACGCCTGCCGGAGCCACGCGTCAGGGGCTGGAGAAGGCCCGGGCCTGGCCACGGGACACGAGCCCCTCTGCCGCGGCGCGCACACTGGGCAGCGGGCAGAAGGTCCTCTCCGAGGACACCGTGCCCTTCGCCGTGTGGTGCGCGGCCAGACACCTGGACTCCTTCGAGGAGGCCCTCTGGTGCACGGTGGCTGGCTTCGGAGACCGGGACACCACCTGCGCCATGGTGGGGGGAATCGTCGCCCTGAGCGCGGGGCGTGCCTCCATTCCGGCGCCCTGGCTCTCCGCCCGGGAGCCGCTGCGCAGACGGGTGTGACGACGACTCGAACCCAGCGGATAGATTCGCATCCGTGAGCGCCTTCCCCACCGCCCTCCCCTCCGTCGAAGCCATTCCCTTGCGCGGAGGACCCACGCTGCGCTGGGGCGTGCTTGCTCCGGGGCGGATCGCCGGGGGCTTCGTCTGGGCCCTGCACCGGCACACCGACCAGCGCGTCCACGCGGTCGCCTCGCGGGCTCCCGAGCGCGCCGGGCGCTTCGCCGCGCAGTACGGCATCCCGTGCGTCCACGCGTCGTACGAGCAGCTCGTCGCCGATCCCCACGTCGACATCGTCTACGTGGCGTCACCTCACAGTGAGCACAAGCGCCAGGCCCTGCTCGCCATCGCCGCTGGCAAGCACGTCCTCGTGGAGAAGCCTCTCGCGCTCGACGCTGGCGAGGCCCGGGACATCGCGCGGGCGGCTCGTGCCGCGGGCGTCTTCGCCATGGAGGCCCTGTGGTCTCGCTTCCTTCCGCAAACCCTGCTCATTGAACGCCTCCTGCAGGACGGCGTGCTCGGAGACATCCAGCTGGTCTCGGCGGACTTCGGCGGCCGCTTCGACTTCGACCCCGAAGGCCGCGTCTTCAACCCCGCGCTTGGCGGGGGCGCCCTGCTCGACATCGGCATCTATCCCATCTGGTTCGCGCACTTCGTGCTCGGCCCTCCGCCTCATGTGCATGCCACGGGGTCCCTTGCGCCCACCGGCGTGGAGGGACAGGCGGCCCTCGTCCTCACCTACCCCACCGGTGCCCAGGCGCTGCTGCACACCACCCTCTTCGCGGAGACGCCCCAGGAGGCCGTCGTCGCCGGGACGCACGCGCGCCTCCAGCTCGAGTCGCGCTTCTTCACCCCCACTGGCTTCACGCTGAAGGCCGCGCGGTCGGATCAGCGGCTGCACTGGACCGACCCGTCCGGCATCCACGGCAGCGAAGGCCTCGCGTGGCAGGCGGCCGCCGTCGCGCGGCACATCGCCGAGGGACACACCGAGTCCCCCCTGCATCCACTCGCACGGAGCATCGCGTTGCTCGAAACCATCGACGCGGCGCGAAGCCAGCTGGGCGTGGGCATGGCGCTCAAGGCCCGCGTCCTGTGACCCGAACCGTTATGACCCATCCATCAGTCATTGTCATTCCAGCGGCTGTATCGCTGAGTGCGCGGCGTGGACACGGGCCCGCCGTTATGGTTCACGGGCGCGTGCCGGGACCTTTCCTTTCCCCGGCACACACTTGGAGAACACCATGGGATTCCTGCGGCCCCACGCTGAACGCATCTACGCCCTGTTCCGCATCGCCGCGGGACTGATGTTCATGCTGCACGGCATGCAGAAGCTCTTCGGCCTGTTCGGCGGGATGCCCGCCGGGGCGCCGCCGTTCATCGTCTACGGCGCGGGGACCATCGAGTTCCTGGGCGGCCTGCTCGTGGCGCTCGGGCTGTTCGCCGGCCCGGCGGCGTTCATCTCGAGCGGCACCATGGCGTTCGCCTTCTTCATGGGGCACGTGATCCCCAACGGAGGCAACCTCAACCCCCTCCTGAACAAGGGCGAACTCGCGGCGCTCTACTGCTTCGCCTTCTTCTACATCTCCGCCCACGGCTCCGGCATCTGGAGCGTTGACGCGGCTCGTGGGGGCGCACCCCGAGTGTGAGCTCCAGCCGTGCCCTGGACCGTCCGCTGTGCTAATCCGCGCTGACAGCAGGGTGACGTCCCCACCCCTCGGACCGGAAGACATCCATGGCAGGCAGCAGCCTGATTGCGCTCATCGACGACATCGCCACCATCCTGGATGACGTCTCCATCCTGACCAAGGTGGCGGCGAAGAAGACCGCGGGGGTGCTGGGAGACGACCTGGCGCTCAACGCGGAGCAGGTGACGGGCGTGAACGCGGACCGCGAGCTGCCCGTGGTGTGGGCGGTGGCGAAGGGCTCGCTCGTCAACAAGGCCATCCTGGTGCCGGCGGCGCTGGCCATCAGCGCGCTGGCGCCCTGGCTGGTGACGCCGCTCCTGATGGTGGGCGGCGCCTTCCTCTGCTTCGAGGGCTTCGAGAAGCTCGCGCACAAGTTCCTCCACGGCCATGAAGAGGACACGGCGCGCCAGGCCGAGCTGCGCAAGGCGCTGGAGGCCCCGAACGTGGACCGGGTGGCCCTGGAGAAGGACAAGATCAAGGGCGCGGTGCGCACGGACTTCATCCTCTCCGCGGAGATCATCGCCATCACGCTGGGCACGGTGGCGACGGCGGACTTCCCCACCCGCCTCACGGTGATGGTGGGCGTCGCGCTCATCATGACCGCGGGCGTGTACGGAATCGTGGCGGGCATCGTGAAGCTGGACGACGCGGGCCTGTACCTCACCCGCAAGGGCGGCGGCTTCGCGCGAAGCCTGGGCGCCGGCATCCTCCGCGCGGCACCGTTGCTGATGAAGTTCCTCTCCGTCGCGGGCACGGCGGCGATGTTCCTGGTGGGCGGCGGCATCCTCGTGCACGGCGTCTCCGGCCTGCACCACGCGGAGGAGTCCTTCTCCGCGTGGGCCGGGAAGGTCCCGGCCGTGGGCAGCATCCTGGGCGGGCTTGCCCCCATGCTGCTCAACGCCGCGGTGGGGCTGGGCGCCGGCGCCGTGCTGGTGGTGCTCTTCACCCTGGGCCAGAAGCTGTTCAAGGGCCGCGGCGCGAAGAAGTAGCCACAAGCCGGGGCGCTCGGAAGCGAGGAGGCACCGAGAGCCGCCCCCCGGCGGGCATTTGAACCCGGGTGTCTGTTGATGGCCGCTCAACACCCGCCCGTGCGCGCCACAGAGTTCACTTGAGACCTTCCTTGAACTTCCTGAAAGAGAAGGAATGCAAAGGAGCGTCACAATGCACGTGCATCCCCCTCCCGCCGCCGTTCGCCGCGCGGGGCTGGCCTTCATCTTCCTCGCCGCCGTGGCCTGTGGGGAGAAGCCGGAGAGCAGCCCCGAGCTCCAGGCCCAGATCGCGGCGGTGACCGCCGGCTCGCGGCTCATCGGTGTGCAGTCCGGCCGCTGCCTCGACGTGGCGCAGAACAGCCAGACGCCGGGACAGGAGCTCCACATCTATGACTGCCACGGCCAGGTGAACCAGCGGTTCCTGTTCACGCCGGAAGGCGAGCTGCGCGCATTCGGCGGCGCGTGGTGCGTCCAGCCCGCGACCTCCACCTCCGGGGCGAAGGCCGTCATCGCCACCTGCGATGGGACGGCGAACCAGCGGTGGGTCCGCAACTCCAGCGGCGCGGTGGTCCACACGGCGACCGCGCTGTGCCTCGACGTGTCCGGGCAGGCCACCGCCAACAGCTCGCCGGTCATCGTCTGGACCTGCAATGGCCAGACGAACCAGCAGTGGTCGCTGCCGCCGGACAGCCAGCCTCCCACCGTGCCCACGGGGCTGACGCTGTCCAACGTGACGTGCAACACGGCCACGCTGTCGTGGTCGCCGTCCACGGACAACGAAGGCGTGGCCTTCTATGACATCTACCACGACGGCCAGCTGATGAAGTCCGTCTCCGGCGCCGTCGTGTCCACCGCGCTGACGGTGATCCCCGGCGCGACCTGGGGCCTGTATGTGAATGCGCGGGACGCGGCGGGCAATGTCTCCCAGGGCAGCGCCTCGGTCTCCATCACCCCGCCGCCGTGCCAGGCGGACACCCAGGCTCCCACCGTTCCAACCGGCGTTACCGCCACCGCGTCGGGCACCAGCGTGACGGTGGGCTGGACCGCGTCCACCGACAACGTGGGCGTGAGCGCGTATGACGTGTTCCGGGGCGGCGTGAAGATTGGCACGGTGTCCGGCTCGCCGCCGGGGACGACCTTCGTCGACAGCGGCCTGTCTCCGAACACGGCCTATGCCTACGCCGTGCTCGCCCGCGACGCCCAGGGCAATGCCTCCGCGAAGAGCGCGTCCGTGACGGTCACCACCGGACAGGCCTGCGCGAACGCCGTCTGCTCCGTCACCCAGGTGGCCACCGACACGGACATCCCGTGGGGACTGCTGAACCTGCCGGACGGCACGGTGCTCTACAGCCGCCGCGACGCGCAGAACATCGTCCGCCTGGACCCGGCGACGGGACAGAAGACGTCCGTGGGCACCGTCCCCAACGTGCAGAGCACGGACGGCGAGGGCGGGCTGATGGGGCTGGCGCTCTCCCCCACCTTCTCCACCGACCCCTGGCTGTACGTGATGCACACCTCCCCCACCGACAACCGCATCGTGCGGCTGCGGTATGAGAATGGCGCCCTGAACACCGCCTCGCTCCAGGTGCTGGTCCAGGGCATTGGCCGCAACAAGTTCCACAATGGCGGGCGCCTGCGCTTTGGCCTGGACGGCAAGCTCTACGCGTCCACCGGCGACGCCCAGAACGGCGCGTACGCCCAGGACATCAACAACCTGGCCGGCAAGGTGCTGCGCATCAACGCGGACGGCACCGTCCCTTCCGACAACCCCTTCGGCAACTTTGTGTGGAGCTACGGCCACCGCAACCCGCAGGGGCTGGCGTTCGACTCGCAGGGCCGCCTGTGGGAGCAGGAGTTCGGCAACTCCGTGATGGACGAGACCAACCTCATCCAGAAGGGCGGCAACTACGGCTGGCCGGACTGCGAGGGCACGGTGTCACAGGGCGGCTCGGGCTGCGCGACGCCCGGCTTCATCGCCCCGAAGCAGACCTACTCCACGGCGGACGGCTCCTGCTCCGGCATCACGGTGGTGCGTGACGTCCTCTACGTGGCCTGCGGCCGTGGCTCCCGCCTCTACCGCGAGGTCATCAGTGGCTCCAACCTGACCAACGTGCAGCAGTTCTTCGTCGGCACCTACGGCCGCCTGCGCACCGTCGAGCCGACGCCGGACGGCAACCTGTGGCTGACCACCACCAACCAGGGTGACAAGGACAGCATCCCCGACAACAGCAACGAGCGGATCTTCCGCGTCGAGCTGGGGCAGTAGCCGCCACGACACTCACGCATGGCACCGCTCGCGCCATGCGTGAGCGGCCCTTCAATCCGGCCAGGTCCAGTCCGAGATCTCAGGGCGGTCCCGGCCGTGCTCATGCGCGTAGGCCAGGCTGTCGAGGATGGCGTTCTTCATCTCCTCCTTCAGGTGCCCCGCCTTCACCTGCAGCCCCGGCACGCGATCGATGACGTCGATGACCAGGTGGAAGCGGGACGTGTCGTTGAGGATCGCCAGCTCGAAGGGCGTGTTGATGTTGCCCTTCTCCCGGTAGCCATGCACGTGCAGGTCCTCGTGGTTGATGTAGCGATAGGCCAGCTTGTGGATGAGCGAGGCATAGCCGTGGAAGCTGAAGATGATGGGCTTGCCCGGCGGGAACAAGCTCTCCAGCTCGCGCTGGGTGGACCCGTGCGGATGCTCCGCCGATGACTGCAGCTTGAACAGGTCGACGACGTTGATGAAGCGCAGCTTCAGCTGGGGTGCGCGCGCACGCAGGATGGAGGCGGCTGCCAGGGCCTCCTGTGTCGCGACGTCGCCGCAGCAGGCCATGATGACATCCGGCTCCGCGTCCTCGTCCGTGCTGGCCCGCTTCCAGATGCCAATCCCCTTGGCGCAGTGGGCGACGGCCTCGTCGATGTTGGTGAACTGGAGGTGCTTCTGCTTGTCCGCGACGATGACGTTGACGCAGTCGGTGCTGCGCAGGCACTGGTCCGCCACCACCAGCAGCGTGTTGGCGTCCGGCGGCAGGTAGATGCGCGTGACCGAGCCGGACTTGTTCGTCACCAGGTCGATGAAGCCCGGGTCCTGATGTGAGAACCCGTTGTGGTCCTGACGCCACACCGTCGAGGAGAGGAGGATGTTCTCCGAGGAGACGGGAGCCCGCCATTTCACGTGGTTCTTGCTGATGTCCAACCACTTGGCGTGCTGGTTGAACATGGAGTCGACGACGTGGGCGAACGCCTCGTACGTGTGGAAGAGGCCGTGGCGTCCCGTGAGCAGGTACCCTTCCAGCCAGCCCAACAGCGTGTGCTCCGACAGCATCTCCATGACGCGGCCGTCCCGCTCGAGGTGCCCCCCATCCGCGTCCTCCGGCAGCAGGGCGGCCATCCAGGTCTTCCCGGTCACCTCGTAGAGGGCCTGGAGCCGGTTGGAGGCGGTCTCGTCCGGGCCGAAGACGCGGAAGCTCGTCGGGTTGTCTCGCATGATGTCCCGCAGGAACTCGCCGAGCGGCTTCGTGTTCTCATGCAGCGTGGTGCCGCGCGAGCCGACCTTGACCGCGTACTCGCGGAAGTCAGGCATCCTGAGCGCCTTGCGGAGCAGGCCGCCGTTGGCGTGGGGGTTCGCGCTCATCCGATGGGGCCCCTTGGGTGCGAGCGACCGGAGCTCCGGCATCAGCCGTCCCTCCGCGTCGAACAGCTCCTCGGGCCGGTAGCTGCGCATCCAGTCCTCGAGCGCCTTCAGGTGCGCCGGGTTGTCGCGCACGTCGCCGAAGGGGACCTGGTGGGAGCGCCAGGAGCCCTCCAGCCGGTGCCCGTCCAGCTCCTTCGGGCCGGTCCAGCCCTTGGGCGTGCGCAGGATGATCATGGGCCAGCGCGGACGCGTCGGGGTGTCCGACAGCCGGGCCTTCTTCTGCAGGCCGCGGATCTCCTCGACGGCGCGCTCCAGGGTCTCCGCCATCTTCTGGTGCATCTGCGCCGGGTCGCTGCCCTCGACGATGTAGGGCTTGTAGCCATAGCCGACGAACAGGGCCTCCAGCTCCTCCTGGCTGATGCGGGAGAGGATGGTGGGGTTGGCGATCTTGTACCCGTTGAGGTTCAGGATGGGCAGCACGGCGCCGTCCCGCACGGGGTTGAGGAACTTGTTCGAGTGCCAGGCCGTCGCGAGCGGTCCGGTCTCCGCTTCGCCGTCACCCACGACACACGCGACGATGAGGTCGGGATTGTCGAAGGCCATGCCGTAGGCGTGGGAGAGGCTGTAGCCCAGCTCGCCGCCTTCGTGGATGGAGCCTGGCGTCTCCGGAGTGACGTGGCTGCCGATGTGCCCGGGGAAGGAGAACTGCTTGAAGAACTTCCGCATCCCGTCCGCGTCCTGGCTCTTGTCTGGATAGACCTCCGAGTAGGTCCCCTCCAGGTACGCTGGCCCGAGCACGCCCGGGGCGCCGTGGCCCGGCCCGGCCACGAAGATGACGTCGAGGTTCTGCTCGACGATGAGCCGGTTCAGGTGGACCCAGATGAACGAGAGCGCCGGGCTCGCGCCCCAGTGGCCGAGCAGCCGGTACTTCACGTCCTTCGGCATCAGGGGCCTGCGCAGGAGCGGGTTGTCCTGGAGGTAGATCATCCCCACCGACAGGTAGTTGCACGCCCGCCAGTACGCGTTCATCAACTCCACTTCCCTGGCGGTAAGCGGTCCTCCGCCCCGGGTCCGCTCCCGGCCTGGAGCAGAGGGCCCTGGGCCATGCTCCCTGGCGGACACCGGTGGCCCATACTCCGACGCTTCCGTTCCTTCGGGGTGTGCCATGACATGTCTCCCATTAGTGATGGGTGTGGAGTGTTGAGTCGGCCGGAGCGAAACCCGCTTCGCCCTCCATGGCCGCGCTGTACCTGCCCAGGGCCGCCGCGCTGTCACACCAGGCGCGGTGGTGGAACGCCCGCTGGGCAGCGGGAACCTGCGCGCGCTGGCCCCGCCACGCATCGAGCGCCTCGTCCTGCAGCGCGCGCCCGAAGGAGAAGCTCAGCGTCCAGGGCTTCGGTCCTGCCAGTGCATTGATGGCGTTGAGGTGCTCGGTGGCCAGGACCGCGTCCTGTCCGCCGGACAGGAAGACGATGCCGGGGACCGCGGGCGGCACGTGGCGCGTCAGGACGCGCAAGGTCGCCTCCGCTACCTCCGCCACCGAGGCCTGCCTCGCGGAGTCATGGCCCTCGGTGACCATGTTCGGCTTGAGCAACATCCCTTCCAGGGTCACCCGCGCGGCGAAGAGCTCCGTGAAGACCGCTTGCAGCACGCGTCCCGTCACGTGCTCACACCGCGCGAGCGCGTGCGCTCCCTCCATCAGGACCTCGGGCTCGACGATGGGCACCAGGCCCTGCTCCTGACAGAGGGCGGCGTAACGCGCGAGCGCGTGCGCGTTCGCGTGGATGCACGTCGCAGAGGGACGTCCATCGCGGAGGGTGAAGACCGCGCGCCACTTGGCGAAGCGCGCCCCCAGCTCGCGGTATTCCTTCAGCCGCTCGCGGAGCCCGTCGAGGCCTTCCGTGACGAACTCTCCCGGCGCGCCGGCCAGGGGGTGGACGCCGGCGTCGACCTTGATGCCGGGGATGATGCCGCGGCCCACCAGCAGGTCGGCCAGCGGGATGCCTGCCGCGCTGTCCTGGTGGATCGTCTCGTCCTGCAGGATGACACCGCCGATGTACTCGGAGATGCCGGGCGTACTGAAGAGCAGCTCCCGGTAGGCGCGGCGGCTGTCCGCAGTCGACTCGATCTCTCGCGCGCTCAGACGCTTCGTGATCGTGGAGACCGTCTCGTCCGCCGCCAGGATGCCCATTCCGTTGGCAATGATGGCTCGCGCGGTTTCGCCGAGCCCCGGCATCGTCGGCATGTCTTCCTCCCATCCTTGGAGCCAAACTTGAGGGCGTCCCGGTGCGCCGGCAACCAGCGGTGTGGCGCTCGGCAACGAAGCTGCCTCCGGGCGCCGGGCAGGAGGGTGCGGCCCGCATCGCGATGCCATCTTGAGCTCGCGGCCGCACTGTCACTGACAACGCCCGGCGTGCGGTCGCGGCAGCGGGCGGGCGGAGACAGCCATGACCATCAAGTTGCTCATCGCGGACGTCGACGGGACCCTGGTGACGCGGGACAAGGTCCTCACCTCGCGAACCCGCGAGGCCGTGGCCCGGCTGAGCGCAGCCGGCATCCTGTTCACCCTCACGAGTGGGCGTCCGCCGCGTGGGATGTCCGGGCTGGTGGCCCCGCTGGGGCTCACCGCCCCCCTGGCCGCATTCAACGGCGGCGTGTACGTCAAGCCCGACCTCACGACGGTGCTGGCGCAGCGGACCCTGCCTCCCGCCATCGCCAGACACGCCGTGGACTTCATGCTCCAGGCGGGCCTGGATGTCTGGGTCTACCAGGGGGCGGACTGGTTCCTCCGCGCCCCCGAGGCCTTCCGCGTGGCTCGCGAGCGGAGCAACATCGGGTTCGACCCGGTCGTCGTCGCGAACCTGCACGGCGTGCTCGACGCCGCCATCAAGATCGTCGGGGTGAGCGAGGACACGGCGCGGGTCGCGCGCTGCGAGGCGCAGCTCGCCTTGCGGCTGGGCGCAGAGGCATCCGCGGCGCGCTCGACGGCCTACTACCTCGACGTCACGCACCCCGAGGCGAACAAGGGAATGGTCGTGCGCGAGGCCGCACGCCTCCTCTCGCTTCCCCTCGAGCAGATCGCGGCCATCGGGGACATGGCCAACGACCTGCCCATGCTGAACACCGCCGGCCTGGGCATCGCCATGGGCAACGCCAGCGCCGAGGTTCAACGGTCCGCACGCCACGTCACCCGCACCAACGAGGAGGACGGGTTCGCCCACGCGGTGGATGGCTTCATCCTGGGCCAGCCCCCCCTCGCGCGGACGAAGCTGGGGCTCCCGCCGCGAGCGCGTGCCTGCCTCTTCGGCGTGGAGGGCGTCCTCACCCAGACCGCCAGCCTCCATGCTAGGGCCTGGAAGCAACTGTGCGACTACTACCTGCGGCAGCGCGCGCGGTCCTCGGGGCAGCCCTTCATCCCCTTCGACCTGGTGCGCGACTACAGCCGCTGCTTCGATGGCAGGCCCTCCCTGGAAGGCATCCACGCGTTCCTCGACGACCGCGGCATCGAGCTGCCGGAGAGCACGGTCCACGCACTGGACGACCGCAAGGGAGGGCTCCTGGTGGAGCTGCTCCGGCAGGAGCGCGTGGAGACGTATGAGGGAGCGGTCCGCTACGTCCAGGCGGCGCGCGCCGCGGGACTCCGGACAGCGGCCGTCTCCGCGAGCAGGCACGGCGAGGCGATGCTCCGGTCGGCCGGCATCGCGGACCTCTTCGACGCGCGGCTCGAAGCCACGCCGCCCCCCGAGCTCTACCTCGCGGCGGCCCGGGCGCTCGGTGTCACCTCCGAAGAGGCGGTCCTCTTCGAGGACACGCCCGCTGGCGTCGCGGCGGCGCGAGAGGCCCACTTCGCCTATGTCATCGGCGTCGGCCGGCTGGGCCCGTCCACCGGGCTGCGCCGCCACGGCGCGGACCTCGAGGTGACGGACCCCGCCGCCCTCCTCGGGCAGGACGAAGCCCTACGGAGCTACGCTGTCAGTACTTTTCAGGGATGAAGTTCTTCCCCTGGAGCGAAGCGGAGTCGTCGTACTCCCCATGATTGGAGCGCGGGGGCAGCTTCACCTTCGCGCGCTTCACCTTCTTGTGGGGAATCCTATCCAGCAGGAAGCGGATGCAGTTGAGCCGCGCCTTCTTCTTGTTGTCGGAGCGCAGGATGTGCCAGGGCGCATACGGCGTGTCCGTCGCGGCCAGCATCTGATCCCTCGCGTGGGAGTAGTCGTACCAGCGCTTCCAGGACTTGATGTCCATCGGGCTCAGCTTCCACTGGCGCAAGGGGTCGTCGATCCGCGCCGCGAACCGCCGCGCCTGCTCCTCCTTGCCGACCTCCAGCCAGATCTTCAGCAGGAGGATTCCGCTTTCGACCATGTACTTCTCGAAGACGGGACAGCCAATCAGGAAGCGCTCGTGCTCTTCGGGAGTGCAGAAGCCCATCACGGGCTCGACGCTGGCGCGGTTGTACCAACTGCGATCGAAGATGACGATTTCGCCCGCCGCGGGAAAGTGCGGCACGTACCGCTGCAGGTACATCTGTGATTTCTCGCGGCTTGAAGGGGCCGGGAGGGCCACCACTCGGAACACGCGGGGACTCACCCGTTCGGTGATGGCGCGAATCGTTCCGCCCTTCCCGGCCGCGTCCCGGCCTTCGAATACCACGATGACCCGCATCTGCTCCTGCTTGACCCACTCCTGGAGTTGGCAGAGCTGGGACTGGAGCTTGCGCAGCTCCTTTTCATAGGCCTTGCGCTTCAGCGGCTCCGCGTGTGCGTCCTGTGCCATGGCCTTAGGGTTGTGCGGCGCCACCGCCCGCGCAATGCGTGCGAGCCCACCGGCCAAGTCAGACAACAGCCACGTCGCCCTCGGGTTCGTGGCAGGAATGGCGCAACGAACATCGAGCATTGCCCATTGGTGCATTTGGACGACGCGGACTTCCGCGCGCCGCATGGCATGCGAATCCTCCCTCGCCATCGAGGAGCCTCGGATGTGGAGGACGAACAGCACCATGCAGGGGAAGAACTTCACCGGCGCATGGCCGCTGCTTGGCGTCCTGACCGTGCTCTCCGGGTGCACGGTCGGCCCCCGGTTCACGAGGCCCGAAGCCCCTATCGCCAAGGAGTGGAGCACCCAGGGCGACCCGCGACTTTCGACCCAGGATGCGGTCAATACCGAATGGTGGAAGTCATTTGGGGACCCCTCGCTGGATCGCCTCGTCGAGCTCGCCTACCGGCAGAACCTGCCGCTGCAAATCGCGGGGCTGAGAATCGTCGAGGCGCGCGCCCAGCTGGGCATCCTGACCGGCAGGCAGTTTCCACAGGTCCAGGTCGCGACCGCCAGCGTGGCCGCGGTGGGGCGCAGTAAGAACTCCGCCGCGTCGAACATCATCGACCTGGCCAACCTCAATGAGATCGACCGCCACTTCCTGGACTACCAGGTGGGCTTCGACGCGCTGTGGGAGGTGGACTTCTGGGGCAAGTACCGTCGCGGAGTGGAATCGGGAGCCGCGAGCCTGCTCGCGTCGGTGGCGGACTATCAGTCCTCCGTCGTCTCGCTCACCGCGGAGGTCGCGCGCACCTACGTCACGGTCCGGACCTACGAGGTCCTCATCGAGCAGGCCCGGGAGAACGTCCGGATCCAGGAGGAGGGCTACCGCATCGCCGAGTCGCGCTTCAGCAACGGTGTCACCTCGGAGCTCGACATGATGCAGGCCGAGACCCTGCTGGAGAGCACCCGGGCCACCATCCCCCAATTGGAGGCCGGCCTGGAGCAGGCCCACAACGCCCTGAGCACGCTGCTCGGCCAGCCCACGGATGAGGTGCAGGCGTTGCTGGCGGGTCCCAAGCGGATTCCGCTCGCGCCCGCGACGGTGGCCGTCGGCATGCCGGCGGAAATCCTGAGGCGGCGTCCGGACGTCCGCAGCGCGGAGCTGTCCGCCGCCGCGCAGTGCGCCCGGGTTGGCATCGCCGAGGCGGAGCTCTATCCGAGCTTCTCCCTCTTCGGAACCATCGGGCTGCAGGCGAGCACCGCCGGCTCTGCGAACGGCAATCTCTTCTCCTTGGGCAGCCTCGCGTATTCCGTGGGTCCCCGGATCGTCTTTCCCTTCCTGAACTACGGCCGCCTGAAGAACGGCGTGCGGGTCGAGGACGCGCGGTTCCAGCAACTGCTCGTCAACTACCGCAACACGGTGCTCAAGGCGGCCCAGGAGGTGGCGGACTCCCTGACGGGATTCGTCAACGCCCAGAGGGCCATGGCGTTCCAGCAAGCCGCCGTGAAGGCCGCGCAGCGGTCCGTGGAGCTCGCGGTGGTGCAGTACCGGGAAGGCGCCGTGGACTACCAGCGCGTGCTGGACGCGCAGCGCTCGCTCCTGGAGCAGCAGAACAACCTGGCCCAGACGAGCTCATCCATCGCCACGAACCTGGTCGCCCTCTACAAGGCGCTGGGCGGGGGCTGGGAGGTCCGCCAGGGCCAGCCCATCCTGCCGGAGCCGGTGAAGGGCGAGATGGAGAAGCGGACCCACTGGGGCGACATGTTGTCCAAGCCGCGGGCGCCGGAGCAGAAGGCGCTTCCGCCAGCCGGAAAGCCATAGAGAGTCCGCCATGCCCAAGCACCCGAAAGGGAAACTCAAGTGGGTCATTGGGTTGATCGCCCTCGCGATCATCGTGATCATCGGCTTCAGCTACTGGAAGGGGAAGAAATCCAAGCTGCCGGAGGGAATCGTCTCCGGCAACGGCCGCATCGAGGCGAAGCTGGCGGATGTCTCCGCCAAGGAGCCCCTGCGGGTGAAGGAAATCCTCGTCAACGAAGGCGACCTCGTCAGGCCCGGTCAGGTGCTGGTGCGATTGGACACCTCCACGCTGGAGTCCAGCCTGGCGGAGGCCAACGCGAACCTCGCGGCCACGCAGGAGAAGCTGGCGGTGGCCGAAGCGGGGGTCGTCAAACAGAAGAGCGAGATAGAGCTCGCCACCATCGAGGTCGAGCGCTCCAGGAGGCTGGTGGCGCAAGGCGCGGGCTCGCAGCGGGACCTGGACGTCCGGACGAGCCAGGCGGAGACCGCCCGGGCCGCACTGGAGGAAGCGGCCGCCACGCTGAAGACCTCCCGCGAGGAGATTGAGGTCGCGCGCGCCAACGCGGCGACGATTCAAACGCGCATCGCCGACGCGACGCTCAAGTCTCCGGTGACGGGGCGGGTCCTCTACCGCCTCGCGGAGCCCGGAGAGGTGCTCGCCCCCGGCGGACCGGCGCTGACGCTCGTGAACCTGGAGGATGTCTTCATGGAGATCTTCCTCCCCGCCAGTGAGGCCGCCCGCGTGAGGATTGGCTCGGAGGCGCGCCTCACCGTCGACTTCGAACCCGACCGCTCCATCCCCGGCTACGTCTCCTTCGTGTCACCGGAGGCGCAGTTCACGCCCAAGCAGGTGGAGACGAAGAGCGAGCGGGAGAAGCTGGTGTTCCGCGTGAAGCTCCAGGTCCCCCGGGAGCTGGCCGGCCGCTACGTCGAGCGCATCAAGACGGGCATTCGCGGCGTCGGCTACGTCAAGGTGGACCCCAACGCCACCTGGCCTTCCCAGCTGCGCAACGTCATCACGGCTGAGTCCGGATCCCACTAGCCCGGAGACCCGGGAGGGCTCGGCCATGATCTCATCCTCGTCGCCAGAATCGCCGGCCGGCTCCTCCCGTGGGCCCGTGGTCTCCGTCCAGGACGTGACCCACCGCTACAAGAAGACCGTCGCGATCGACGGGCTCTCGCTCGACGTCCCCAGTGGCATCCGGGTGGGCATCGTGGGGCCTGACGGCGTGGGCAAGTCCACGCTGATGGCCCTGGTGGCCGGCGCCAAGAAATTGCAGCAGGGACGCGTGATGGTCCTGGACGGGGACATCGCGGACGCCCGGCACCGGCGGGACGTGGGACCGCGCATCGCGTACATGCCGCAGGGGCTGGGAAAGAACCTCTACCTGGAGCTCAGCGTCTACGACAACGTCGACTTCATGGCCCGGCTCTTCGGCCTGTCCCCCGAGGAGCGCAAGGTGCGCGTGCCGGAGCTGCTCGCGGCCACGGGGCTGGGCAGGTTCGCGGAGCGCCCCGCCGGCAAGCTCTCCGGCGGCATGAAGCAGAAGGTGGGGCTGTGCGGAGCGCTGGTGCACGACCCGGACCTGCTCATCCTCGACGAGCCCACCACCGGCGTGGACCCGCTCTCCCGGCGGCAGTTCTGGACCCTCATCGACGAGATTCGCGCCGGGCGCCCCGGCATGAGCGTCATCATCTCCACGGCCTACATGGACGAAGCGCAGCAGTGGGACTGGATTGTCGCCATGGACGCGGGGCGCGTGCTGGCGACAGGGACCCCCGCGGAGCTGATGCAGCGCACGGGGACCCAGGACCTGGAGAAGTGCTTCATCGCGCTGCTGCCCGAGGAGAAGCGCCGGGGCCACACGGAGCTCACCATCCCCCCCCGCGCACCGGGCAACGCGGAGCTGGCCATCGAGGCCCACGGGCTGACCCGCCGCTTCGGGACCTTCACCGCCGTCGACCACGTCACGCTGTCCATCGAGCGCGGTGAAATCTTCGGCTTCCTGGGCTCCAACGGCTGCGGCAAGTCCACGACCATGAAGATGCTCACTGGACTGCTGCCTCCCTCGGAAGGGACGGCGAAGCTCTTCGGCAGCTCCGTGGATGCCGGCAGCATGGAGGTGCGCAAGAACCTGGGCTACATGACCCAGGCGTTCTCGCTGTACGGCGAGCTGAGCGTCCAGCAGAACCTGGTCCTGCATGCGCGGCTCTACCATCTGCCGCCAGACAAGGCGAAGGCGCGCATCGATGAGCTGGTCGAGCGGTTCGGCCTGGGCGCCCACCTGGAGACCCTCGCCGGGGACCTGCCCATGGGCCTGCGTCAGCGGCTCTCGCTGGCCGTCGCCGTGCTGCACGGGCCGCAGATCCTCATCCTGGACGAGCCCACGTCGGGAGTGGATCCGGTCGCCCGGGACAGCTTCTGGGAGCTGTTGATCGACCTGTCGCGCAAGCAGGGCGTCACCATCTTCGTGACGACGCACTTCATGAACGAGGGGATGCGATGCGACCGCATCTCCCTCATGAACGCGGGGAGGGTGCTGGCGGCGGACAGCCCGCAGAAGCTCATCGAGTCGAAGCACGCGGACAGCCTGGAGACGGCCTTCATCGCCTACATGGAGGAGGCCATCGCCGAAAAGGCACGCACGGAGAGCCAGGAGGGGAAGGGCCAGGGCACAACGCCCGCCCCCAAGCCCGAAGCCCCCCCAGCCGAGCCCCCGTCCGCGCCACGAGCGGACCGGGCCGGCCTGCGGCTGCGGGTCGGCCGGATGCTCGCGTACGCCTCCAACGAGACCAGTCAAATCCTCCGCGACAAGGTCCGGCTGGCGTTTGCATTCATCGGTTCGGCGCTGCTGATGCTCGTCTTCGGCTTCGGCATCACGACCGACGTGGAGAACATCCGCTACTCCGCGTTGGATCTGGACCAGTCCCCCGAGAGCCGCACGTACCTGGAGCAGTTCAGCTCGGCGAAGCCCTATTTCGCCCGGACTCCGCCATCACCGTCCGCGGACGATGCGCTGCGCCGGCTCCAATCCGACGATGTCTCGGTGGTGCTGGAGATTCCACCCCGCTTCGGTCTGGATTTCCGCCGGGGCTCCGGCCCCGAGGTGCTGGCGCAGGTGGACGGCGCCATGACCTTCCGTGGCGACACCGTCGAGCAATACGTCCAGGGGGTCCACGAGCGGATGCTCCGGGATCCCGCGAGCGGCTTCCGGTCCGCCAGCGCGCAGGAGTACACGGCCAATATCGAGGAGCGCTACCTCTACAACCCCACCTTCAAGAGCATCTACTCCATCGTGCCGAGCGTCCCGGCGCTGCTGCTGTTGCTCATCCCCGCCATCCTCATGACGGTCAGCATCGTGCGGGAGAAGGAGCTGGGGTCGATCATCAACTTCTACGTCACGCCCACGGGGAGGCTGGAGTACCTGCTCGGAAAGCAGCTGCCCTACGTCGCCATTGGCATGGCCAACTTCTTCATCCTGACCGTCCTGGCGCTGGTGGTCTTCGGCGTCCCCATCAAGGGCAGCTTCCTGACGCTGGTCCTCTGCACGGTGTTCTACGTCACGGCGACGACAGGCATTGGGATGGTGACGTCCACCTTCACCGGCAGCCAGGTCGCGGCCGTGTTCGTCACGGCCATCTTGACCATCGTTCCAACCATCCAGTTCTCCGGCTTGTTGCAGCCCGTCTCCACGCTGCAGGGGGGGGCCAAGCTCGTCGGCTCCATCTGGCCGGCGACCTATTACATGCACGCCAGCCTGGGCGCCTTCACCAAGGGACTGGGGGCGGGCCTCCTCCTGGGGGACGTCCTCTTCCTGGCGGTGTGCGTCCCCATCCTCCTGGCCATCAGCGTGATGGGCCTGAGAAAGCAGGAGAAATAGCGGTGAACTCGCTGCTGAACATCCTGTGGCTCGGGCTCAAGGAGCTGCGCAGCCTGCTCAGCGACGCGGTGCTGGTCGTGTTCGTCGTCTATGCGTTCACCCTGGCCATCTACGTCCAGGCCACGGGCACCTCCAGCGAGGTGAACAACGCCTCGATTGCCTTCGTCGACGAGGACGGGTCCGCGCTGTCCAAGGAATTGCTCAACGCCTTCTATCCGCCCCGCTTCAAGTCGCCGGAGGTCATCACCTCGGAGGACATCCAGCCGGACATGGACCGGGGCCGGTTCATGTTCGTCGTCGTGATTCCGCCCCGCTTCGAGCACGACCTCCGTGCGGGGCGCAACCCGGACATCCAGGTGAACATCGATGCGACCGCCATGCAGCAGGCGGGCATCGGGGCCGGCTACATCAAGAACATCATCAACGACCGCACCTCCTCCTTCCTCAAGCGCACGGAGGCGACGGGACCGAAGCCGGTCCGCCTGGTCGTCCGGAAGCTCTTCAACCCCAACGGGGTGTCGTCCTGGTTCAAGAGCGTGGTGGCCATCATCAACCAAATCACCCTGTTGACGGTCGTGCTCACGGGCGCCGCGGTCATCCGCGAACGCGAGCACGGAACGCTGGAGCACCTGCTCGTGATGCCGTTGACCTCGTTCGAGATCGCCATGGCGAAGGTCTGGGCCAACGGGCTGGTCATCCTGGTCGCGACCGGGGCCTCGCTCCTCCTGGTCGTGCGGATGGTGCTGAAGGTGCCGTTCGCGGGCTCGGTGGTGCTGTGGTTCGTGGGCGTCGTGCTCTACCTGTTCTTCGCCACGGCGCTCGGCATCTTCCTGGGGACCATCTCCCGCTCCATGGCGCAGTTCGCGCTGCTCATCATCCTGGTGGTCCTGGTGTTGATGCTGCTTTCAGGCGGGAGCACGCCCGTGGAGAGCCAGCCCAAGTGGCTGCAGTACGGCACATACCTCCTGCCGGCCCGGCACTTCGTGAGCTTCTCGCAGGTCATCGTCTACCGTGGAGGAGGACTGTGGGCCGTCTGGCGCCAGTTCCTGATGGTGAGCGCGGTGGGCGTGGGGTTCTTCGTCTACAGCCTGGCGCTGTTCCGCAAGTCCATCGCGGTGAGCAAGTAGGGTCCGAGGCGATGGAAGACGGACGCGAGGAGGCTCTATCCTCCTCGCGATGAACCTGCTCCCCAGACTCCACCTCTTCGAGTTCCTCGACCAGTCGTGGCTGCCCACGCCGTTGCGCCGGGGCGAGGCCGACTACCTGCACGTCGTGCTCGACAAGACGCGCCCCTACGACACCGTGGCCCCCCAGCTGGCGGAGCTGCTGCGCATGTCCGGCACGGACCGCATCATCGACCTGTGCTCGGGGACGGGCGGCCCCTGGCGCACCCTGCTCCCAGCGCTGCGCCGCCTGCACGGTGAGGCCGAGGTGGTGCTCACCGACCTCCACCCCACCCCGGTGCCGGAGCTGCCCGAAGGTGCTCGGTACCGCGACACTCCGGTCGATGTCATGCGCGTTCCGGAGGAGCTCACAGGGTTGCGCACCCTCTTCGAGGCGTTGCACCACTTCCGTCCGAAGCAGGCGAAAGCCCTCCTCGCGGACGCCGCCACACGAGGCGTTCCCATCGCCGCCTTCGAGCTCACGCAGCGCTCGGCGCTGTACGTCCTCTTCCAAATCCTGCTCATCGTGCCCCTGGTCTGGGGCTTCACCCCGCTCATCCGCCCGCGGCGCTGGTGGCGGCTGATGTTCACCTACCTCATTCCCATCATCCCCCTGCTCATCCTCTGGGATGGCGTGGTGTCGTCGCTGCGGACCTACACACCGGAAGACCTCGATGAGTTGACCGAGGGGCTCGACGCCAATGGCTATCGCTGGCACAGCGGCGTTCACCGGGCCAATGGAATGACCATCACCTACCTCATCGGACTGCCTCGCCGTCAGCCGTGAGCCAGGCCGCGCGGGGCCATGCGCGAGGAATGGCCATCCACCCACCTCGCCGGACAGCCCCCAGGTGCATGGAGACATCAGGACCAGCCAACTCAACGTCCAAGAACAACTCATTCCCTTCACGGCGCCCCTTGGAAAACAAAGCATCACACCCCACTCTCCGAGTGCAGCAGACCGGGAGGAGATGCCATGCATGTAAGGAATTGGAGCGCCTTGCTGTGGTTGGGTCTGGCCGGGGTAGGTTGTGGGGGATTGCAGGAGGATGAGCTGTCGGGTGGTCCTTCACCAGCGGAGGCACTCCCCGTGGCCACCGTGGCGGAGGACTCCCGCGAGGTGACCGCCCAGGCGTGCCCCCCAGGGGTGGCGTCCCCGGTGGCGACCCTCCAGCCCGCGGGCCAGGTGGACGTCATGACGGAGTTCACGAACGTCCAGGGGACGCTCTTCTTCGTCACCTCCACCTACTCGACCGGTTCGGTCCTGTGGCGCAGCGACGGCACGGCGGCGGGCACCGTCAAGGTGAAGTCGTTTCCGGGGCCGCCCGGCGTCTATCAGCCCCAGCACCTCGTCGCGGTGGGCAACACGCTCTTCTTCCAGGTGCGCACCGACACCACTGGCATGGAGCTGTGGCGCAGTGACGGGACGCCGGGAGGGACGCGGCTGGTCAAGGACATCACGCCCGGCGCGCAGGGCTCCGTGCTGACCAACGCCACGGAGCTCGATGGCCGCCTGGTGTTCTTCCGCTGGGTGCCGCTCCCGGGAGGCCTGGCCGGGCCGGAGCTGTGGCGGTCCGACGGGACGGCCGCCGGTACGCTTCGGGTGCGCACCTTCAATGGGATGACCGGCCTGGGCAACTACACCATGAAGGTCGACAACGCGTTGCTCTTCTTCTTCTCCGAGGACACGGGCACCACGCTGTGGCGCACCGACGGCACGCTGGCCGGGACCACCTCCGTCAAGCGGTTGGATGCGGGACTCACCTACCTCACGGAGGTGAGCCGCCCGGGTGAGCAGCCGGTGTTCATCCTGGAGGACGGCCCCAACTACGAGGTGTGGAAGACCAATGGCACCGCCGCGGGGACCCTTCGCCTGGATTCCTTCGGCAAGCGGGTGAGCCTGCTCGGGACGCTGGGCAGCCATGTCTATCTGGCGTCCTTGGACAGCCCGGCGACGCGGCGGCTGCGCATCGACCGGCTCTCGCTGAGCGGCGGTGGCAAGACGGGAATCACCACCCTGCCCAACCCCTATGCCTCCGACGAACGCGCGTATCCCGCCGTGCGGACGGCCGTGGTCTCTGGCGGTGACCTCTACTTCGAGGTGGACATCGTCAATGACGACCCCGTGCCCGCGGATGTCTCGCTGTGGGCGACGAATGGAACGGCCGCGGGGACCCGCCAGCTCTTCGACAATCCCTATGTGGAGTACGGGTACTACTATCCCCTGTTCGCCACAGGCTCGGGCCAGGTCCTTTTCGGCGGCACGTCCCAGCCGATTGGCCCCACCTTCCCCTATTTCACCCGGGGCTCCACGGCGACGCAGGGGCGGTTGGCGGACGTCTCCTCTCCCAACTCGTTCATCCGCGTGGGCAATCGCATCTTCTTCACCGGCATCGCCGCCACGGGTGACGGCCAGCTGTGGTCCGTGCCGGCCACCTTCAGCTGCCCGCCCGGGCTGACCGAAGCGCGGGAGTAGGCAGGGCCGACGCCGTGGCGATGATCCGCCCCCGGCTCATCGCCACGGCGTGCGCCTCCGCCTTCCCGGAGAGGGGTCCTGTGACACCTGTGAAACAGGAAATGACGCGCATTTCCTGACAGTTACAGACACCAAGGACTCCACGGCTTGCTCGCTTCTCCGTCCCTTCCTAGGATTCGGGGCCCCGCTGATCTCCCCTCATCCCCTGGAGTCCCCACCATGCGGTACACGCGCAAGAACATCTCCGAGCTGCTCGACACCGTGCAGGGCACCCCCGACGTGACGGGATTCTGGACGTCCACGATTGGCGGCACCCTGTACAACATCACCCCATCCGCGGGCGGCAACATCCTCCAGGACGTCTACAACCCGAACCACCGCATGTGCGAGGACGGCGGGCAGACCGTGTTCGAGGACGCGGCCCAGATTGGCTGCTACTAGCCCCAAGACCCGCGCCTCTCCCCTGCCGTTCCCCCCGCAACACGGAGGTCCCCGATGCGTTTCACGCGCAAGGATGTCTCGGAGCTGTTGGAGCAGGTCCACGGAGGCCCGGACGTCCAGGGCTTCGCCACGTCGAACTTCTCCAGCACCACCTATTCGCTCGTCGCCTCGGGGCCGGGAACGGTCTGGCAGGACCTCTTCAACTCAGCCCACCGGCTGTGTTCCGAGGACGGCGCGACGTCCCCCACCGAGGACTGCGGCGGCGGCGCCTAGCCTCGCGGTTCGCAGTGCTTCCCCGTCCCCCTCCGTGTCGCGGTCCCCTCATGAACACGCGCCTCACCCTGATCCTCAACACCCACATGCCGCAGGTGTTGGGCGAGGGGCCCCTCTTCGATGAGCCGGAGAACTGGCTCTTCGAAGCGCTGACGGAGACGTACATCCCGCTGTTCCGGATGTTGGAGCGCTGGGATGCCCAGCGCTTCGCCGGCACGCTGGTGATGTCCTTCACCCCGTGCCTCGTGGAGCAGCTCGTCGCCTGCGAGGAGCGCTACACCGGCTACCTCCAGCTGCTGAAGCGCATCGCCACGCGCGAGCTGGAGCGCACGTCGCGGCTGGAGCTCTACAACCGCTACGAGAAGTATCCCCAATCCCTGTCGGACGAGGCGCTCTCCCGGGTCCACCGCACCGCGGGCATGTACCTGCGGCGCGTGGAGGACAGCCTCGCGTTCCTGCGCCAGCACAGCCTGCGCGACGTGTTCGCCACGCTGGGGCGCTCGCGCCCGTCCAACGTGCAGCTGTGGACCTCCACGCCGCAGCACAACTTCCTGCCCTTCTTCCAGCCCGCCATCGCGGACCGGCTGGTGGCGCGGGGCGTGGAGTCCTTCCAGGACATCTTCGGCCGCGAGCCGGACGGCCTCTGGCTGCCCGAGTGCGCCTTCCAGCCGGGGGTGGAGCGCGTGCTCACGCGCCATGGCATCCGCCGCACCGCGCTCAGCCTGACGGGCATTGGCGCATCACAGCCCCAGGACCCCAGCGGCGTCTTCCGCCACGAGGACCTGGAGGTGATGGTCCACGACTACCGCATCGGGCTGTACCTGTGGAAGTCGCCCGAGTCCACGTTCCCCGCGCACCCGGTGTACCGCGAGTTCTTCCGCGATGTGGGCTTCGACCTGCGGCCCGAGTACTTCGAGGAGCTGGGCGTGCCCGTGCCCGCGAACAAGCGGGGGCAGGTGTGGACGGGCCTCAAGTACCAGGCGGTGACGGGCCAGAAGGTCGACCTGGGACAGAAGGCGCTCTACGACGTGGACGCCGCCCGCGCCCAGGTGACCCGGCACGTGCGCGAGTTCTGGGAGCTGCTCGACTCGCGCCGCTCGCTCGTCCAGGACGGGCAGACGTTCGTGCTCGCGTTCGACACGGAGCTGTTCGGGCACTGGTGGCACGAGGGCATCGAGTGGCTGGACGGCGTCATGCAGCCCGCCGCGCCCGTTGAAATCCAGGCCGCCGCGCCGCCGCCGGAGCCGCCGACGCTGCCCCGGCTCTACTATTCGACGTGGGGGCGCGACTTCTACAGCGAGCACTGGCTGACGCCGGGCAACGCGTGGATGTACGCGCTCATCAAGCTGGTGGAGGCGCAGCTGCCGGAGCCGGTGGACGCGGAGACGCGCGAGACGTGGCGCCGCTTCGAGGTCTTCAGCGGCAGCGACCTGCTGTTCATGATTCCGGATCCAACGCAGCGGGACCGGGCGCGCTCGCTGTTCCTCGCGCGTTACGCGGACGTCGTGTCGCGGTTGAAGGACTTCTCGCCGGAGCTGCTCACGTCCTTCCCGGTGGACCCCTTCAAGTGCGTGCTCATCCACGTGAGCAAGGCCGGCGGGCAGGAGCAGCCGCCGTTCCTCCTGCGCCGGCTGTCCCTGGAGGGGCGGAACACCGAGGCGCGCCGGGAGCTCACGCTCGACGCGGAGGTGCTGGAGGTCGCGGGCCTGCGCGTCGCGTTCCAGTACTTCCTCCTGCACCCGCAGGGCCGCTACACGTTGCGCGTGGAGGGCTCCGAGCGCGAACACATCTTCCAGATGCCGGACTACGGCGTGCCGCTGCTCATCGCGCCGGACACCCGCACCTATCCCAAGTACGACCCGGAGGTGCTCTACCGGAAGCTGGGTGAAATCTGGGAGGGCGATCAGCACCTGCCCCTCAAGCAGAACCCCACGCTGCGCAGCCGCCACATGTACACGCGCGCGCACGTGATGGAGGTGCTCCAGGGCAAGCGGACCGCGGTCTTCAAGTACAACAAGGAGGGCTACGCGCTCCTGCGCTTCCGCGACCGCAGCCCGGCGCCTGCGACGGTCGTGTTCGACGACACGGTGACGCTCAGCGACGCGGGCACGTACATCCAGGCCGGGGCGCTGTCGGTGCCCGTGGTGAATGATCCGGCGGACATCGCGCGCCACGCCTTCGACGCGGTGGTGTTCACCTGCTCGCTCAACTTCGAGACGGAGGTGCCGCACGTCCGCGCGCTGCTGGAGGTGGCCACGCGCAGGCGGCTGCCGGTGGTGTCGCTGTACGACGACATCCTCTACTACGACCTCTTCGACGGGCTGGAGCCGGACCCCGACCTCTTCTTCCGCGTGGCCGTGCCGGAGCAGGACGCGCTCGCGAAGCCGGGCCCGGAGGACTATGGGCCGCGCAACCTGCTGGGCGTCTTCGGCACGGACACGGTGCAGGGCAAGTTCACCACGCAGGTCTACCTGCGAGAGGCGCTGGCGAAGCACGTGCGCGTGCGTCACCACGCCACGGAGCCCACGGGCATCCTGCTGGGCTCGGATACGGGCTACTCGCGCGTGCTGCGCGTGGAAGGGCCGCAGCGGCTGGCGTTCGAGCGGCGGCTCATGGCGGACCTGGCGAAGGACTGCGACCTGGTCATCACCGGCGGGCAGAACGGCCTCCTCTATGTGCCGCAGGGGCAGGACCGCCGGGCCAACGCCTCCACGCACATCTACGAGACGTTCCTGCCGCGCCTGGTGGTGCTGACCGTGTCGGTGGACACCAGGCCGGAGGACGTGGTCGCGACGCGCGAGTACCTGGAGCTGCTCGCCCGTGAGCACCACGTGCCCTGCACGGTGGTGGGCCTGGCGATGATGGGCGGGCGCAAGCTCTTGGGCAGCCGGTGGACGGAGACGTGGTTCCTGGGCGTCCGGGACGAGGTGTTGGAAGGTGCGCGGCGGAAGCTGGAGCAGCACACGGGCCTGCGCGTCCACGCCATCCCCGAGGAAGCGGACGCGCTGGCTCGGAGCGTGCTCACGCACCTGTGATGGAAGCGGACTGCGCGATGCAGGCGGAAGGGCCCCCCGGGCTGCGGCAGTCAGCGCGCTACCTCGTCGCGCTGCTGCGGCTGTTACGTCCGGCGTGGGGCGCGCTCGCGAGGAGCGCGCTCCTGGGGCCGGTCATCACCGGGCTGCTGCTCATCCCGCCCTTCCTCACGCGGCTGTTGTTCGACCACGTGTCGTCTCCGCGGGACCTGGGGCTGTTGCACGTGCTGGTGCTGAGCATCCTCGCCGCGTCGGTGGCGGCGGCGCTCGCGGAGTCGCTGTTCGGCTACTACTCCTCCTACCTCACGGTGAAGCTGGAGAGCTCCGCCGCGCTGTACCTCTTCAACCACCTGCAGCACCTGCCGGACCGCTTCTTCTCCCGGCGCCAGGTGGGGGAGCTCACCAGCCGCTTCGATGATGCGAAGGCGGGCATGGCGCTGGTGCTGGGGTTCATCCGGCTCGTCTTCTCACAGCTCACCTTCCTGGTCGTCATCCCGTTCACCCTCGCGTCGCTGCACTGGCAGCTGGCGCTGGCGGCCGTGGCCACGCTGCCCATCGTGGTGTCGGTGCCGCTCGGCATCGGCCGCGCCATGGGGCTCGCGTGGCAGGAGGTGATGGGCGTGCACGGCGCGCTCCAGGCGCTCCAGGTGGAGACGCTGCGGCAGAGCCGCACGACGAAGGTGCTGGCGCTGGAGCCGTTCGTGTACCAGCGCGCGGCGGGGCTGATGCGGTCCGTGCTTCGGGCGCACCTGAAGGCCCATGGGGTGGAAGGGGTGCTGCGGCTGTTCGAGCGTTCGGTGGAGGCGGCGCAGACGGCGCTCTTCACCTGGCTGGGCTGGGGGCTCATCCTCCAGGGCAAGCTGACGCTGGGCGGCTTCGTGGCGTTCGTGGCGTATGCCGCATACCTGCGCGGGCCGGTCATCGAGGCCATCGCCTTCGTCACCGGCCTTCAGCAGCGCGGCGTCCACCTGCGCCGCTTCTTCGAGTACCTGCACGAGACGCCGGAGCAGGATCCGTCCCGTTCGCTGACGCCGCCGGCCCCTCCGACGCGGCGGCTCTCCGGCGGAGTGGAGCTGGAGGACGTGTCCTTCGGCTACCTGCCCGGCCAGGACGTGCTGCGCGAGGTGAGCGCGCGCATCCGGCCCGGCACGGTGGTGACCATCGTCGGCTCCAGCGGCTCCGGGAAGACGACGCTCGCGCGGCTGCTGACGCGGCTGGAGGCGCCGGGCCGGGGACGCGTGCTGTACGACGGGCAGGACGCGAGCACGCTGGAGCTGTCCGACCTGCGCCGGCAGCTCGCGGTGGTGTGGCAGGACGTGGAGCTGTACCACGGCACCGTGCGCGACAACCTCACCCTGGGGCTCCCTGCCGTGAGCGAAGAGGACCTGCTCCAGGCGGTGCGGCTGTGTGTGTTGGAGCCCGTGATTGCCGCGCTGCCGCAAGGCTACGACACGCCCGTGGCCGAGGCGGGCGCGAGCCTCTCCGGCGGACAGCGGCAGCGGCTGGCGCTGGCCCGCGCGGTGCTCCGCGACGCGCCGGTGTTGCTGTTGGATGAAGCCACCTCGCAGCTCGACGTGGAGACGGAGTCCGCCATCGTGCGCGCGCTGCTCGCTCGGGCCCGGGAGCGCGGGCAGACGGTGCTGTTCATCACGCACCGGCTGGCCAACGCGCCCCTGGCGGACGAGGTGTGGATGCTCGCGGGAGGCCAGTTGGTGGGTCAGGGGCCGCACGCGGAGCTGCTCGCGCGCTGTGCTCCGTACCAGCGGCTGTTCCGCGCGGGCATGGGCGAAGCGGACGCCGCCTAGCGCGGACGGAAAGGTGTCCGATCATGGCGAACGAGAGTCCACGCTCCTCCGCACCGCTGCCCCTGTTGGAGGACCCCGACCACGCCGGCCTCTTCGTCGTGCGGCGCATTGGCACGCTCACGCTCCTGCTCGTCGTGGTGCTCGGCGCGGGGATGGCGCTCGCGGGGTCGCTCGTGCATCTGACCGTGTCCGTTCCTGATGCCGTGCCGCCCCGCACGGAATCCGTGTCGCTGGGCACCTACGTGCTCCAGCAGCTGAAGCACTGGAGGCCTTCGCGGCTGGGAGGCGGTTCTCCGTGAAGAAGGTGGGCATCATCGACAGCGGCGTGGAGGTGGCCTTCCTGCGCGAGCACGGCCTGCATCTGGCGGGAGCCGCGTCCTTCTCGCTCGATTTGGACGCGCAGGTGCTGGAGGCGCGTGCCTATGAGCGGGAGGAGTTGGAGGCGTGGAGGGACGGAACGGGCACGCTGGACCTGGAGGACACGCACGGGCATGGCACGGGCATCCTGAGCATCCTCTACGACCAGGTCCGTCCATGGCCGGACGTGGAGGTCTACGTCGCCCGCGTCCTCGACCGGAACATCCGCGGACACTCACTGTGCCTCGTGGAGGCGATGGCGTGGATGCTCGACGAGGTGGGCGTGGACGTGCTCAACCTGAGCTTGGGCACGACCCACCGCGCGCTGGAGGCGTCCATGCGGGAGCTGGTGGACCGCGCGGCGGCGCGAGGCGCCATCATCGCCTCGTCCGCGGGCGGCATGCCCACCCTGCCCGCGCAGTTGGAGTCGGTGGTGTCCGTGGGCGACCCGGCCCTCATGGAACGCGTGGGGGCGGACGTGAAGGTCGACCACGTCGTGAAGGAGCGGGAGGTGAAGCTCTACATGGGGGGCCACTGGATGCAGATCCCCATGACGACCAGCTTCGCCTGCGCGGTGGCGGTGGCAGAGGTGCTGCGCGACGGTGCGCCTCCGGGATGGCGGCGCAAGTCCGGCTGAAGCCTCACGGGGTGGACGGTGTCACCTCCAGGGCGACGTCCCCCAGGTCCAGCACCTCACCTTCCTTCAGCTTCAATGGCCGGCGCAGATGTCCCTGGGAAGGGCTTCCCAGGAGGACGAGGAGGCGCTCGCCCGCGCGCACTCCATCGAGGGAGAAGCGGCCCTCCGCGTCGGACTGCCCAGGGGAGGAGCGCTCACCCTCGATGAAGATGAACGCACCGGAGACGGGCGCCTTCGTGGCCGCGTCCACCACCCGCCCACGCACGGTGGCCGGCGTCGTCAGGGGGATGTCCACTTCGAGCACCGTGCCCGTGCCGGGAGAGGCCAGCACTTCCCCGACAGAGCCGTCCACCGTGCGCGCCGTCAGCTTCACGGGCTCGGGAGGGACATCGCGCAGTTCGAAGCGATCGCCGGAGAACTCGAAGGGCCCATCTCCATCCGAGAGGAATCCCTTCTGGAGCTGGAGCGACACGGAGAAGCCGCGCACGGGTTCGCCCTTGCGCACCACGCAACCGCGGAGGAAGGCCGAGGGCCGCAGCCGCACCACCACGTCTTGCTCCGGGACGATGGGCGTGGCCTCGCTGGAGCGTCCGCCGTTGCGCGCGACCATCATCAGGCGGCGCGTGGCGGAACCTCCCACGCGGGAGTGAGGAACCGCGAAGCGTCCCTCTTCATCCGTGGGCGTCATCGACAGGGGAATCCACTGTCCTTCCCCCGCCGTGAGGGTGATGGTGGCGTGGGGCGAGGGCGAGCCATCCGGCTCCAGGACGACGCCCCGGTATTCGTTCACGTCGTGGTGCTCCTCCCAGGTGAAGTCGACCTGGGTCGTCCGCCCCGCCTCCACACGCACCTGCTCCCGCTGGCCCTGGACGAAACGGCCACGCGCCATGAGCACGAGCGTGTAGCCCCCAGAAGGAAGCACCATCCGGAAGACGCCGTCCGCGTCAACGACGGTCTGGCCCACGCCCAGGGTCGCTCCTTGCGGGGCCTCATCCCCCACGGCCGTCACCTCCAGCAGCGCGGGCGGAAGTGAGCCTCTCGCCGCGCGCACCCGGCCCTCCACCGTGCCGGTGCTCTCCAGCGTGAAGTCCACGCGCATCGCGCGGGCCGCCGCCACGGTGACGTTCTGGGTGACGCCGACCGTCGCCCCGTCATGGCGCGCGGTGAGGGACAGGCGACCCGCGGCGAGCCCCTCGAGCTGGTAGCGGCCGTCGACGTCGGTGCGGACCTCCATGGGGCTCGCGCCTGACTCGTTGCTCCAGTCGTTGACGCCAGAGACCCGGGCCGCCGCCACCGGCGCACCGTTCCTGTCGCGCACCTGGCCCTCCACCGAACCGGTGCCTGAGAGCTTGAACTCCACGGGGAAGCGTTCGCCCTGGGTGACCGTCAGGCCCGAGCGGGTGGCGGGCGAGTGGTTCGCCGCCGTGACCTTCGCGTCGTAGCTGCCGGGTGCGAGCCCTCGCACGACGAAGCGCCCCTCCGCGTCCGACACGGCGGAGCCAGGGCCTCCGTCTTCGCCCGAGGGCGTGACATCGACACGAGCCCCTTCCACGGGCCCTCCTGACGACTCCTCCACGACGCGGCCCTCCAGCACCGCGCCGGGTCCCAACTGGATGCGCACGCCGCGCACGGTGCCGCCCGCGACACAGACGACCGGCATGTCGAGCGCCCCGGTCTCCTCGCCGCGCCGCGCGGACAGGGGATGGGAGCCGGGCTCCACCTCCACGGAGAAGCCGCCCTGCGCTCCCGTCGTCACCACCTGCGACGGACTGCCGCCCACGCGCACCTCCGCATCCGCGGCGGGCAGGCCCTTCGCGTCCACGACGAAGCCCTCGATGACGCTCGCCCGCCGGAGCGCCAGCGTCAGCGGGCCTTCCGTGGGGATGCGCAGACGGCTGAGCACCACGCGCGCGTAGCCGGGGGAGCGGGCCTCCAGCAGATAGGTGCCCGGAGCGAGGCCATCGATGCGGAAGCTCCCCCGCTCGTCGCTCGTGGCATAGACGCGCTCGTCGTCGGGAGCCGCCACGCGCTCCCAGGGCTGCAGGTCGCGGGGGTGCGCCGTGAGGATGAGCTCCACGAGCGGCAGCGGTTCATTCGTCTCACGCGTCACCGTCCGGCCTGTGAGCGATTGCGCGGGCCCCAGGGCAATTCGCACGGACGTGCGCGACTCGCCGAGCGGGCGGACCGCATCGCGCAGGAAGGGGGCTCGGCCTGGAGCGCGCACCGCCACCAGATAGCGGCCGGGGCCGGAGGCGAGGCGGACATGGCCTGTCGGATCCGTGAGGCCGGTGCCCGCCAGCGTCCACGCGGACGTCACTGCCCCTTGTGCGTAGAGCCGCACGGTGATGCCCGCCAAAGGCTTCCCCTCCGCGAGCACCTCCACGTCCAGGACGCCCTCCGCCTCGTTCGGGGACTGCGAGGTCGGAAGGGGATCGCCCTCCGCCTGCATGGGATGCCCCGACGCGAACGCGGAGTGGGTGGGGCGCTTCCGCGTGAGTGTCGCCTCTGAGTCGCCTCCGGTCGCGGACGGCCCATCAGAGCGTAACGCCCAGAACAGCACGAGGCCGCACGCGACCAGGACCCACACGCCACCGATGAGCCACCTGCGCATGACCGCCGTCCTCGCACCCCGCCTCCATGGGGGTTCCAGCCACCAGTATCCACCGAAGCGATGTGCACGTCCCGCCCCTGCATCCGCCACGCGCGCCGCGTTGCATGTCGGCTTCGCTCAAACAACACGGCGTTTCGGGCCCCTCCGAGGTCCTGTCCTGAATGCTTCCGCGTTCCAGGTGACAGGTGCCGCACAGGGCCTGCCAGGGCATTGGGGGGCGGTCCTGGCCGCGTGACACACTTTCGTCATGGCCGACACGCTGCCCACGGATGCAGCACCTCCCAGTGGCTTCGACCGCCGCAAGTTCCTCACGTGGCTGGTGGCCTCGCCCACGTTGATGATCGCGGCGCGATGCGGGCTGGACCTTCCCTCCGCACAGGCCGCGGAGCCCGCGGCGGCACCGGAGGAGACGCCGCTCAACCTCTACGTCGCCGTCCGGACCGACGGGCGCGTCGTCGCCACCCTGCCCCGTACGGAGATGGGCCAGGGCATCACCACCGCCGTGTCCATGCTCGTCGCCGAGGAACTCGATACGAGCCTCGACGCCGTGGATGTGCACACCGCCGACGCGGATCCGCGCTGGCTCATCCAGCTCACCGGGCTGTCCTCCTCCATGCGCTATCTGGCGGGTCCGCTCCGCGCCGCCGCGGCGGAGGCCCGGGCGCGGCTGGTCACCGCCGCCGCGCACCGCTGGCATGTCCTGGCCCTCACGCTCACCACCGCGCAGGGAGAGGTGCGCGCCCCCGACGGCCGAAGGCTCGGCTACGGTGAGCTCGCGGAGGACGCCGCGCGCGTGTTGCTGCCGGAGGTCTCCCCTCTTCCGAAATCCCCGAGCAAGTACACGGTGGTCGGTCAGCCCACGGGGCGCGTCGACGCGCGCGACATCGTCACCGGCGCGGTTCGCTTCACCCTGGACCTCGATATTCCGGACGCTGTGCCCACGGTGGTGGCGCGGCCTCCCACGCTGCGCGGCACGGTCCAGTCCTTCAATGCCTCCACCGCCGGGGGCATGCCTGGCGTGGTGGGCGTGGTGCGGATTCCCTCGGGCGTGGCGGTGGCGGCCCAGACGTTCGCGCAGGCCTTCTCCGCGCGCGATGCGTTGCAGGTGACCTGGTCCCCCGGCCCGGCCAGCCATCTCTCCGACGCCAACATCCGGACCCGGCTGCGCGATGCCATCGGTCCCCGTCCGCTGCCCCCGCTGCTCACGACCCGGGTCGTGGAGGGACGCTTCGACTTTCCCTACCTCGCGCACGCCCCCATGGAGACGCAGAGCTGCGTGGCCCGGGTGACGGCCGACGTCGCGGAGATCTGGTCCGGCGTCCAGGATCCGAAGTTCGCGCGGAGCCAGGTCGCCGCGGCGCTCGGCTGGGCGCTCACCCCGCAGCGGGTCACCGTGCATCCCATCCGCGCGGGAGGCGGCTTTGGCCGGCGCTTCTTCACCGAAGCGGCGGTGGAGGCCGCGCTCATCTCACGGGCGCTCGGGAAGCCGGTGAAGTTGATGTGGAGCCGCAACGATGAGATGCGCCACGGACACTACCGGCCCGCGAGCCACCACCGCATCCTCGCCTCGCTGGGAATGGGAGGTTCCATCCTCGGCTGGCACCACCGCGCGGCCATCCCCACCGTGGAGTTTCCCCACGGCTTCGGAGACCTGCTCACCTCGCTGGCCGGGCAGGTCCTGCCGGAGGTCACCAGCGCGGTGTTCTTCGCGCTCACCCAGCACGTCCCCTACCAGTTCGGTTGGGTGTCGCAGGAGCTGGCCGAGGTTCCGCTCCCCATTCCCACCGCCTCCTTCCGCTCCGTCTTCACCAGCCAGGTGGGCGTGGCGAACGAGCTCTTCGTCGACCAGCTGGCTCGCGAGCTTCAGAGGGATCCGGTGGAGCTGCGGCGCTCCCGCCTCACCTCGCGAAAGCTCAAGGCCGTGCTGGACCGCGTGGTGCAGGAAGGTGCCTGGGGCCGCGCGCTGCCGCCCGGGGTCGCGCAAGGCGTCGCCGTGCTGGAGGAGTGGGACAGCGCCATCGCCCACCTCGTCGAGGTGGACGTCACCAGCGGGACGCCGCGCGTGTTGCGCGTGGTCATCGCCGCGGACGTGGGCCTGCCCATCAACCCGAAGGGCATCGAGGCGCAGCTGCAAGGCGCGGCGGTGGACGCGATGTCCACCACGCTGAGCGCCGGGCTCCACATCGACGCGGGCGCCGTGCGCGAGGGCAGCTTCGCGGACTACCGGTGGCTGCGGATGAAGCACACGCCCGCCGCCATCCAGGTGCATCTGGTGCGCTCCGACGACCGCGTGGGCGGCGTGGGAGAGCTGGGCTACCCCAGCGCGGCGGCGGCCCTGGCCAACGCCATCGCCCGGGCAACGGGCGTCATGCCCACCCGCTTCCCCATCCTCGACGAGGGAGCCTGACCATGCCGGCCCATTCCTTCCTCCTCAACGGTCAGCCGGTGTCGGTGGAGTCGCCCGCGGACCTGCCCCTCTTGTGGGTGCTGCGCGACATGCTGGGCATCACCGGCCCCAAGTACGGCTGCGGCGTGGGCGTCTGTGGCGCGTGCACCAGCCACCTGGATGGTGAAGCCTTCCGTCCCTGCCTCCACTCCGTCGGGGACATCGCGGGCCGCGACGTAAGGACCATCGAAGGGCTCGCGGGCGCGACGGGGCTGCACCCCGTGCAGCAGGCGTGGATCACCGAGGACGTGGCCCAATGTGGCTTCTGCCAGCCGGGGCAGATCATGGCCGCCGTCGCGCTGCTGCGGAGAAACCCCCAGCCGTCCGACGCGGACATCGACGCCGCCATGAGCGACAACGTCTGCCGCTGCGGCACCTACGTCCGCATCCGCGCCGCCATCCACCGCGCCGCGCTGCTGCTGCGAAATGGAGCGGCCCCCCACCGCTGAATCCGGCAGGACTGCTAGACTCACTCCGGGGCCCGCCATGCCGAAGCGCGAATTCGATGAGGGATATGACGTTTCGACCCTCATGCGGGTCTCCATCCTCTTCATCCCCTTCGACGCCGCGAAGAAGTTCTACAAGGCCAACACCACCCAGGGCGTGAAGGGGCTGAACGCCTCGTTCGATGCCAGCGGCATGCGGGTGGACGGCGCGAACCTCGCGGCCCCGCTCGTCCCGGGCCTGGCCCCCAGCGACTTCCTCCAGGGGCCGGACATCGCGGCGAAGCTCGCGGACATCGTGGAGCAGGAGTGCGACCTCATCCGCGACATGCACGTCCGCGACGAGGACCATGACGACAACTTCCAGTCATGGCTGGAGAGCAACGGGCCGGGGGTGGACACGTCGCAGTGGAGCGACAAGCGCAGGAAGCGCATCGAGCGGAACCTGCGGGGCTACAAGCACTACCCCGTCTTCATCTTCCTGTCGGAGAACCCCACGGGCTCGCCGTTCCCGGACCGCATCGACGTCTCCGGCCTGGGGATGTCCTACGTCCGCAGGCACCTGATTGACGACACGACGGTCAAGGGCATCAAGCACGTCAACGAGGTCGCCCTCTACCTGCGCGAGGACATCGACCGGCAGGTGGACCCCACGAAGGACGACGGCTTCTACCTGGAGGCCCGCACCGTCACGCGCAACACGGCGTCCATCCAGGCGAAGCTGAAGGCCAAGGACGAGTACATCCTCAAGGTGACGCTGGGGAACTCGCATGGCCATTCGCTGACGGTGGCCGGGGTGCACCTGCGCGCGTCGCTGACGGGCTCCAACGCGCAGGAGCGGCTCGTGGAGCGCAATGCCTTGCAGGCCTTCTGCGCGTCCGAGGGCATCCAGGTGATGGTGGGCGACTTCAACATGGACCTTCAGGAGACGACCCAGGGCAGCCGGGGCGTCTACGTCGACGGCCGGCCGGAGACCCGGCCCACGTACATGCTGCCCCACAAGAGCACGGCGGCCATCCCGCGCTTCCACCAGCAGTACTCGAACTCCACCGGCACTGCCCATTACATGGGCCTCTACCAGGCGGACACGGAAGACCTGGAGTTGGTGGGCCCCGGCATGTCCGGCCTGATGGGCGCGAGCGGCTCCCGGCACCTGAAGTCCGAGGGGAAGTTCTACTCGGACCATCCCTCCATCTACCTGGAGGTGAAGTCCACGCGCCTGACCGAGGAGGCGCGCCACCGGATCCTCCAGCGGAAGCTCCTCCGCGTCGTGAGGCCCCGGAAGTGAGCCCGGGCGTCATTGCGCCCGCGGACGCCAGCGCATCACTGCCGCGAGCCCCAGCCCGCTGAGCAGGGACAGGGTCAGGCCCAGGCGGAAGCTGAGCGGCCGGTAGTCGAAGCGGACCGTGTGGGCTCCGCGCGGCAGCCGCACGGCCCGTAGCGCCAGGTCTGCCCGGTGGATGGGGGCGTCCTGCCCGTCCACCGTCGCGGTCCAGCCGGGGTAGTGGCTGTCGGACACGACGAGGTAGCTCTCGTCGCAGGCCTCCACCTTCAACTCTTGATGCTGGGCGCCCTGAAGCGTCCACTCCACGGAACCCGTGCACGAGGGCAGATCCAGCGGCGCTCCCGAAGCGAGGAAGGCCGTGTGCCGGAAGGGTTGGGAGTCCTCCATCACCGCCGCGAGCGCCTCGGCGTCCGTCACCACGCGGGCGCGCTGCACCAGGAAGGCGCGCGGCAGCGCGGTGCGCGAGCGGGACAGGGTGGTGCCGTCGTCCGCCATGTGGAGCAAGTCCAGGTCGTCGTAGGGCGGTGGCCCGTTACGCAGATAGTGGGTGACGCCCACCAGGTCGAAGACAGTCCGTTGGCCCGCGTCGTGGAAGACCTCCGAGTACAAGGGCTCGGGGGCCCCCGAGCCCTCCAGGGCGGGCAGGCGCGCCTCGACGAAGCGGTTGGGGATGAGCTGTTCGAGACTGCGCTCGACGGTATTCCCCGTGCCATCGCGCGAGGGATCCTCGGGGCCCTGGATGTCCACGCTGATGCGTCCCAGGTAGGGCTGGGGCAGGAAGACGCGCAGGGAGAAGGGCCGTAGCAGTGACTCCAGGGGGGCGTATCCCGGCCGCCCCAGCAGCGCGTGCGAGGCCGCCACCTCCAGCACCGCGAGCATCGCGACACCCTGCCGCACCTGGCGGGGCCGCGCGAAGCCGCCGCGAGGCCAGAGCACCACGAGCGCGGCCAATCCCAGACACAGCGGCACCCAGGGGGCGCCCGCCTCGGCGGAGGCGCGCATGGACAGGTTGCGGGCCACGGGCCCCAGCGCGGCCATGGCGCCCACCATGCCCACCAGGGCCACGGCCGCGCGCAGGCGCGAAGGACGCAGGCGCCGCGCGAGCCGCCCCAGGGCATCCACCCCGAAAGCGGAGAGCACGGACACGCAGAACGCGGCCCCGACGAAGTACTTCACCGGGTAGCGGAAGAGGGAGAATGGAGGCACGTGCAGCAGCACCCAGGCCGCGGGCGCGAAGTGCCGGCCCAGGCTCAGTGCCACAAGCACCAGCGCAGCCATCATAAAGGGCCGGGCCCGCCGGGGTCCGCGCAGGGCGCCCAGCGCCGCGAGCGCGCAGGGGAGCGTCCCCAAGAAGACGCTGAGGATGAACCACTGATCCTCGCCCCAGTAGCGGTCCCGGGGCCAGTCCGCGAGCGGCCACATCGCGGATAGCACCTGGGGCCACGACATGGACCAGACGAGCGGCCAGCGCCAGGACTCCTGCGCGCGAAGGGAGTGCCTCGCGAACTCGGCGGTGGGCAGCAGCGCCACCGCGGCGAGCAGCGCCGCCAGCGCGAAGCCCGCCGTCACGAGAGCCACCGAGCGCACGCGAGCCTCCGGCCCGCGCCAGGGCGCGCCCCCCGCGGCCAGCACTGCGACCAACCCCTGCCACAGCGTGGTCTCCGGCGAACCAGCGAAGAGGGACAGCGCGCCGTACACGGCCAGCCACGCCAGGGGACCGCGCCCCGGGCGGCGTTGCAGGTCGAGCGCGGCGCCAACGATGAAGCCGCTCCAGGCCGCGGCGTCGACGACATTCTGCTGGGTCCCCAGCCGCGTCATCAGCGCCGACAGCCCGAACGTGGTGCCCGCGACGACGGCCGCTGACCAGGAAGCCCGCAGCCTCCGGCACAGCAGGAACACGCCCACCGCCGCGAGCACGACGTGCCCCAACTGCATCACCGTCATGGACACGATGGGGCCCGTGAGCAGAACGGCAGCCCAGCGAGGCGGGTAGTACACCTGCGAATAGAGGGTCGCCGCGAACGGCTGGCCCAGGCGCAGATAGGGGTTCCACAGGGGCATTTCGCCCGCGCGTAGTGACTCCAGCAGGAAGGCAGAGTCCGGGAAGAAGATGCGGAACAAATCCCGGCCCGCCAACAGGTAACCGCCGAGCACCGGCCAGTAGACGAAGACGAGCAGCATCAACAGCCCCACGACGGTGGGAACCGCTGCCCGTCTTCGCGTCCGTAGCGTCATCATGCCGACGGCATCGTAGGACGGATGCCCCCGCCTCAGTAGACGTAGGGTGTTTTGCGCGCCCACTCCGTCTTGCCGTACTGCTTGTGGAGGAAGGCGAAGGCCTTCTTCGCCTCTGGGGTGTTCTGGCCGCAGCCGCGCTTGCTGGAGCGGACCGCGCGGTACAGCGCGATGGGTGAGCGCGGGTCGTCCGGGTGCGCCTTCGCCCAGTCCAATGCCACGCGGGAGAAGAAGGCCACGGAGTTGCCCGCCTCGTTGAGCGCCTTCCACTCCGCGGCGGCGTCCGCCCGCTCCTCCGGGCTCGCGAACGGGAGCGGCGTCTTCAGGGGGGCCTCCCCCAGGTTCTTTGGCCCCGGCACGCACCACCCGTTCCGGTACCAGCTCATGTCCTGCGTGAGGTCCAGCTTCGGGGAGACATCCGCCAGGCGGTCCCTGCCGGGCTCCAGCCTCGCGGAGACGACCGGCAGCCCCATGATGAGCAGCCGCGCGTCGAAGAGGCGCTCCTCCGCCGAGGGCCGCCCCGCCAGGGCCAGCAGCTCCGCGCGCGCCGTGGGCTCCGACTCCGCGAGCGTGGCAGCCTGGGCCTTGAGGACCGCGTCGTCACCCACCACGGCGGCGCGGGCCAACACGGCCCACGACAGTTGCCGGCGCAGCTCGGGGCTCACTGACGGAAGCGCGGCCCACTCACGCAGCCGGCGCGTGGGGACATGGGTCTCCAGGAAGGACGCCCGCGCGGTGCTGAGCCCCATGGGTGCGGTCTCCTGCGTCGGGGCATTCCAGTCCTGATGGGGGACCGCGACGAACTCGTCCACCCGGAACTGAGCCGCGTTGCGCAGCGCCTCGTCCCAGGTGTTCGCCAGGTGCAGCCGCTCCTCCCGCAGGGCGTTGTCCGTGGACGGCAGGTCGCGCACCCGCTCCAGGGGAATGGCGTCCAGCCGCGCGCGGGCCTCCGCCAGCTGTCCCCGCTCCCGCAGCAACTGCACGGAGCGCCACGCGAGCGTCATGCCCGCGGGAGACTCCAACGGCACCGCCGCCGCGTCCGCGAGCAGCGCGAGCACCTCCGGTGAGTCCGCGCGGGCCGACAGCAGCGCCAGCACGAGCCAGGGCTGATGCCCGGACTTCTTCCAGCGGGCCACGGCGGTCACGTGGGTCTTCGCGGGCCACGGCGCCTCCGGAGCATCGGACTCCTCGGGGACGGGGGCGGCCATGAGCTGGAGCCACGCGAAGAGCTCCGCCGCTTGAGGCTTCAGCCCCGGGCACGAGAGGGCGTTGTCGTCCGGGCCCGTCGAGATGTTGGCCAGCTCCGACTCCAGCGCGGAGCCCGTCCCCTTCTCCAGCACCCGCGAGAACAGCTCACACCGCAGGGCACCCGGCGACAGGCGCCAGCGCACGAGGACCCGCAGGCGTTGCGCGGGGCCGTGCACTTCGCGCAGCTTCGGATCCGCGAGCACCGCCTGGATGGCCGCCTCCGCCCGGGTGAAGCGCGCGAGCGAGGCCTCGTCGTGCTCGCGCTCCGCGAGGTCGCCGTCTTCCTGGGCGGACATCGCCTCGCGCACGCGGGTGCGCGCCACGAGGTACGCGGCGAGCGTCCGGTGGGGGGAGTCCGCCGTGTTGGCAATGGCCTGGAAGGCCTCCGCCGCCGAGTCGAACCTCCCGCAGTACAGGTGCATGGCCGCGGCCTGGTAGTCGCGCTCGGCCTTGCGGCGCGCTTGCTCCCGTGGCGTCAGCGACTCCTCGAGACCCGGCTCCGGGTCGGCCAGGGTGCAGGCCTTGCTGAAGACGGAATCCTGGTGGACCACCCATTCCTTCAGCAGGGCCGGGCGCTGCTTCCATTCCTTCGCGAGCGCGCGGGCCGTGGCCGCGGCATGCAGGAAGGCATCGCCGTGGATGTAGGCATCATTGGAGGCCTCCGCCACCTGGAGAGGGTCCACCTGTGGCAGGTCCTTGAAGGGCGCGACCTCCTGCCGGACGGCGGTCCACTGTTCGCGGGCCCAGCTCGGGTCCGGCCCATAGCGGGACTCCACGTCCACCCACCCAGCCACCAGGTGCTTCTGCTCACCGGCCGTGGTGGGGATGCCCATCATCGAGCGATAGGCGAAGGCGAGGTATCGCCCATCGAAGGTGCGGCGAAGGACGCCCAGGCCGCCGGCCGCGTAGGTCTCGAAGGGCCGGTCGGGGTGGTCGATGACGTGGAAGCGGGGCTCGGGTCCCAGGTCGGGCCCGCAGGCGTCGGCGATGACGGGAGGTAGCAGGACCGCGAGGCCCACGAGCCCCAGGACTGTCTTTGCGTTCTTCATGGTCGGGTCTCCCCCACGGCGCGAGCGAACGCATCGGGCGTCCACGGCCGGGGGTTGAAGAGGTAGAGGGTCGAGATGCCAGGCGGCACGGGCTGCCACTCATCCATTGCCAGGCCCATGCTGCCCGCGCACGGGCGGGGCAAGCCGCGCGCGAAACGCGCACGCCAGACCGGCCCCTCCGGGCCCATGCGGAAGAGCTGTGGCACCACTTCGTCCACGGGCGCGCGGACAATCCAGCTGCCGGGCACACACCACGACGCGAGCCCCGTGATGGACAGCGGCATCCCCGGAGGCAGGCGCGCACGCAGCCGCTGGAGCAGGTCGACGTAGGCGTCGTGCTCGGACGCGCGGGCATCGAAGTCGAGCTGCAACGCCGTCACGTCAGGGCGGCGGCGCACAAGCGAATCCAGGTGCCCGGCCAGGGCCTCCAGGCGCTCCGGTCCGAAGCGCGCGAACGAGCTCCCTGGAAGCATCTGCAACCGCACGGTGGCCTTCAATGCGGTGCCGGACGGAACGCGAAGCGGCTGCCGGCGTGGCAGCACGTGGACGTCCTCCTCGGTGAGGTCGAGCGTCGCGAGCAGGAACGCAACATCCACCGCGTGCCCCTCCAGGAAGCGCAGGTCCTCCGGCCGCTCCCAGGCCCAGAGCACGAGCCGGGGCGGCGACGACACTGGCGGAGGCAGGGGCACGGGCAGCGGCAGACACAGCAGCACGAGGACGGCAGTGGCCAGGAAGCCGCGCCGTGGGCCGGGTGCCGCGAGCGGGTGGGAAGAGTCGGGGAGCATCGCGGCCAGGGAGCCACGGCCGGGCACCCTGCCCGGCTGGCGTGGCGACATTTAGCAACCCGTGCGCCAGACGCCCATGACCTCCCCGGTGACGCGTCCGGCTCAGGGACGGGCCGCGGGCATGAACGCGCGAACCTCCGCGACCACCTGCTCCGCCGTGTCCTCGAAGAAGAAGTGGTTGGCATTGGGAAGCTCCACCGTCCGGTGCTTCGGGAAGATTTTCTCGAAGTGCTCGGTGTCGCGGCGGGGGAAGCCCTGGTCCAGGTGCGCCCAGAAGAGGAGGGCATCCTTGTCCGCCAGACGCGGCAGGCCCGCCTCGACCTCCTGGAAGTACGCCGTCGCGGCGGTGATCTGCCCCGGGTAGAAGGCCGCGATGCCCCGACGCTCCAGGGGGACGAAGGGCCGTAGATAGGCCTCCAACACGTCGGTGGGCAGTTCACGGGTGACGCCGTTCTGGATGCCGAAGGACGCGAAGCCGTTGAAGTTCAGCTGGAGGAACTCGCCCACGGGTCCACCCGCGATGACGGAGAAGATGCCGCGAGGCTCGCCCGTGCTCGTGGGCCAGGCCCAGGTGCTGCCCAGCACCATGCGCTTCACGAGCTCCGGCCTGCGTCCCGCGAAGCCGAGTCCAATCGGGCCACCCCAGTCCTGCATGACCAGCGTCACGTCACGCAACTGGAGCTGCTCGACGAACGCCTCGACCACGAGGCTCTGCTCCCGGGGCGTGAAGCCAAAACCCACCGGAGCCTCGGACAGGCCGAAGCCCGGGTAGTCGAGCGCGATGCAGCGGTACGAACCGCGCAGCCCGCGGATCAGCTCGCGCCACTGATACGACCAGGCGGGATTGCCATGAAGGAAGAGCAGCGTCTCCCCCTGCCCTTCATCCACGTAGTGGATGCGCGCGCCGCCCGGCAGCGTGACGAACCGGGAGCCTGCGTCCGTCAGCGCGCGCGTGGGGGATGCCCGCTCACTCGACACCGCCCGGACGAACGCCCCGGCCTCCAGCAGACCCAGCAGGAGGAGCGTGGCGGTGCCCACGCGTGACCACCGGGGACGGACCACGAAGCGAGGAACGAGCCACGACACGGCGACAGCGACCGCGAGCATCGCGGGAGCCGCCGCGACCACCAGGCCCGCCGGTCCTCCCAGGACCATCCCGCCAAGGATCAGCAGCGAGAGCCCCACGAGCCCCAGCGACAGCGTGAGCCTCGGGCGCGGTACCCGCGCCGCGAGCGCGGGATACAGCAAGGCCACCGTCACGGAAACGAGCAGGCACGCGGGCGCGATGACCGCGAAGCGAAGCACCGGGAAGAACCCGATGCCGCGGACGTGCGGCGCCGCGAGCACCGCGAGGGTCGCGAGGCCCACGAGGGGAACGGCCGCGGCCCCTCCGGCCCGAAGCAGGTGGAAGGTCCGCGAGCGCGTCTGTGTCGATGTCATGGTCATGGAAGCGTCCTTTCTCCAGGCCGATGGGTAGTCCCGCGACGCTGGACGTTCCATGTGCGAAGCTCCGTGTTTCTCGTCCAATCGTCCGAAGGGAGCGCTCGAGATGGATGTCCTGGCGGATTCGCTTCGCAGCCTGCGGTTGAAGACGGAGGTGTACGGACGGCTGGAGCTGAGCGCGCCGTGGGGACTGAAGCTTGACCTGGGGCACCCGGGCTTCTTCCACGCGGTGACGCGCGGCAGCTGCTGGCTGGAGATGGAGGGCCAGCGCAGCGCGCTCGCGGCGGGCGACTGGGTCTTCATCCTGGGCAACGCGCCCCACTCCCTCCGCGACTCACCCCGGACGCGCACGCGCCCCCTGCCGGAGCTCTACGAGGAGACCGGCGCCCGCTGCGGCGGTGTCCTGCGCCATGGAGGAGACGGGCTCCAGACGACGCTCATCTCCTTCAGCTTCGGGTTCGCGGGAGCGTGGCTCGACCGGCTCCTCGTGGGCCTGCCCCGGGTCCTCCACGTCCGGGGCGACGGAAGCGGCGCCACGCGACAGGTGGAGTCCGTCATCCAGCTCGTCGCCTCGGAGATGGAAGCCGGCCGGCCGGGGCACGAGCTGGTCGCCACCCGGCTCGCGGACGTCCTGTTCATCCACGCGCTGCGCATGCACGTCGAGGCGTTCCCCGAAGGCAAGAGCGGCTGGCTCCGGGCGCTGGAGGACGCGCAACTGGGCCGTGTCCTCCAGCAACTGCACGAGCGTCCCCAGCACCCGTGGACGGTGGAGGCCATGGCGAGGCTGGCTGGCATGTCGCGCTCGACGTTCGCGGCGCGCTTCCAGCAAGTCATTGGAGAGAGCCCCCTGACGTACCTCACGCAGTGGCGGATGCACACCGCCACGCGGCTGATGGCGGAGAGCGATGCGTCCATGACCGCCATCGCGGAGGCGGTGGGCTACGAAACGGACAGCGCCTTTGGCAAGGCCTTCAAGCGGCACGTGGGCCACACGCCCGCCGCGTACCGCCGTCAGCTCCACCCAGCCCGGGCCCTGGGTCCTGGCACGCCCCTGGGGTGAATCCGACGCCTGGCCATTGCCGGCGACTCCAGGACAACCCGGCAAGCCGTGGACAGCACGTCCACGGCCATGTTGAGCTTGACGCAAAGGCAGACATCCTCCGCCCGCTCCTCCCGAGACGCCTGGTCCATGTCCTTCTTCGAAGTGCTCTCCCCGGTCCCACGGAAGATGGACATGGGAGGCGACCTCCCGCTGCGCTTCCACACGCGTCCGCTGGCCGGACAGGTCGTGTGGCCCCTGCTCGGTCTGGTGCTCTTCGCCGTGCTCCCCGCCGCCTACGCGCTGGACCAGGACCTGTCCCTGGACCGGCTGCGCGAGGAGTGGGGGCTGCCGCTGGGGGTGGTGCTGGGCTTCCTCGTGTCCGTGACGCTCCTCCTGCGGTGTGTCCTCACCCGGCTGGAGGTGGTCGTGACGGACTCCCAGGTGTCCCTGCGCGGCAGCGGAGCCCTGCGCGCCTTCACCTGGAGCGAGCCCCTGGAGCACTACGTGGGGCTCGACTGCGAGCGGCGCCACCACCCGGACTGGATTGGCGCGCAGGACGAGTACGGCATCGCGCTGACGCACCGGAAGGACCCGGAGCGCAACGTCGTCGTGCACTGGGGCCGGGACGCCCGGCGCTTCGAGGACCGGCTCGCGCGCTACGCCCAGCTGCTGAGGCTCCCCGTCCGCCGGGAACAGCGCGCCCCCCTCACGCAGGCGCGCGCCGCCCGCCGGTAGCCCTCCCGTCACGGGCGTCCGCTGACACGTCGGAGATTTCCGACGCCTCTTGACGCGTCGGATAGTTCCGACGTATCAATCCCATCCATGTCCGACCTGGATGTCTTTTCGGCGCTCTCCAATCCGGTGCGCCGGGAAATCCTGCTGCAATTGCGCAAGGGGCCGCGCGCGGTGAACGACCTGGCGAGCGGCTTCGACCTGGGCCGCCCCGCCGTGTCCGAACACCTGCAGGTGCTGCGCAAGGCACGGCTCGTGCGCGAGGAGCCACGCGGCCGCGAGCGCTATTACCACCTGGATCCGCGTCCATTGTCGGAGGTGGAAGACTGGCTCAAGGCCTTCACGCACTACTGGAAGCAGCGGCTCGCCGCGCTCGAGGACGTGCTCGACGAGGAGTCACGCAAATGAATCCCCCCGCCGTCATTCAACTGGACCATGTGTATGCCCATCCGCCCTCCGCCGTGTGGAAGGCATTGACGGACCCGGCGCTGCACGCGAAGTGGTGGGCCGCGGGAGACGTGCGGCCCGTCGTGGGCCACCGCTTCACGCTCGACATGGGTCCCTGGGGCCAGCAGCCGTGCGAGGTGCTGGCCGTGGAGCCGGAGCGGCTCCTCCAGTACCGCTTCGCCACGGGCGTGCTCGACACGACCCTCACCTGGCGCCTTCAGCCAGAGGGCGCGGGGACGCGGCTCACGCTCATCCACGAGGGCTTCAACCTGGACTCGCCCATGGGCCGCCGCGCCTTCGAGGGGATGAAGCCGGGCTGGCCGGGCGTGCTCGCACGGCTGGGAGCCGTACTCGGCGTCTGAGTGTCCGCCCCCTGAGACGACCCGTGGACGCAGGGGGGGAACGCGGATACAAGGCCGCCGCATGGAGCCCGTATCCGTGAAGAAGCCCGCCCTCGTCACTGAAATCTCGAAGGAGTTCACCTTCGAGGCCGCGCACCGCCTGCCCCACGTTCCGGAAGGGCACAAGTGCTCGCGTGTGCACGGCCACAGCTACCGCATCGAAATCACCCTGCGCGGCCCCGTGCACCCGCGGTTCGGGTGGATCGTGGACTTCGCGGAGCTGAACGCCGCCTGGCAGCCGCTGCACGCCCAGTTGGACCACCGGCTGCTCAACGACGTCCCGGGCCTGGAGAACCCCACGAGCGAGCTCCTGGCCGCGTGGCTCTTCGAGCGGGTGAACGTGCCCGGCGCCACCGTCGCGCGCATCCGCGTGGCGGAGACCTGCACGTCCTCGTGCACCGTCTACGCGCAGGAAGGCTGAAGCCGTCTCAGCGCTCGATCTGCCCCAGATTGGCGTGGAGGACCGCGCCATTCAGGACCGGGGTGGTGGCGCAGAGGTAGAGCACGTTGGCGATCTCCTCGGGCGCGATGAGGCGCCCGAACGTCGTCATCCCCGCCACGCTCGCCCGGACGACAGGGTCCGCCCCCATGTGCTCGCGGAGCATCTCCGTGTCCGTGAAGCCCGGGCAGACAGCGGCGGTGTGGACCTGCGTCCCCGCCAGGTCCTGGCAGGTCGCCCGCATCATCCCGATGAGCGCGTGCTTGGTCGTCACGTAGGACGCCACGCCCTTCACCGCCTTCTCCCCCAGCGTGGACGCCACGTAGAGCAGGGATGAGCCCGGCGTGAGCAGCAGCCGCGCCAGGCGGTTGAGCACCAGCGGGGCCACCACGTTGACCTCCAGCACGCGGCGCAGGTGGTCCGCGTCCATGGTCAGCGCGTCGTCGTGCTCGTAGAGGGCGGCGTTGTGCACCACGCACAGGCGTCCCGTTCCGGCGCCCTCGCGCAGCGCCTGCTCCACCGCGGGCTCCCAGCCCGGCACGGCCAGGTCCACCGGCACGTTGACCACGTCCGGCACGGTGCACGGGCCTCGCGACACGTTGATGACGCGCCAGCCCTCCTTGCGGAAGCGCTCCGCCGCCGCCTTGCCAATGCCCCGGCTGGCGCCGGTGATGAGGACCTGATCAGACATCCTGATTCCACTCCCAGGAGGCCCACTGGCCGGGGCCCGAAGCACACTTCACCACCAGCCGCGTGATGTGGTCGCGCGCCATGGCGCTGCCGTCACCGACCAGCGCCTCGCCGAAGACGCGCGCCAGCTCCTCCAGCGACACGTTGGCCACGGGCAGCACCGTCACGTCGCGCGCGAGGAAGCGCAGCTCCTCGCCGTTGAAGTGCGCCACGTGGTTGCCCTGCGCGTCCCGCTCCAGCCGCAGATGCGGGGAGCGGTCCGGCAGGAAGAAGGTCTCGTTCCAGGCCTTGCAGCGCGCGATGATGGCCTGCTTGAGCGGTCCGTAGTCCGAAAGCAGGCCATCGTCGGACACCTCCCCCGTCAGCGCGACGTAGACGGAGAAGTTGTGCCCATGCAGGTTCTCGCGGTGCGTGGCGGAGAAGATGGTGAAGTGCCCCGCGGAGAACTTCATCTCTTCCTTGTGCAGCTCGAGGGTCGTGGTGCGCGCCATGGGTTGCCCCAGGGCTTAGCACCAAGGGCCGAGGCGGGACTAGAAGAGGAAGTCGGTGGTGAGGAAATCCGACTCTCGGCGGGTCAGGATGGATTGGACGAGCGCCGTGTTGTCCTGCGTCGTCTTCGTCGCCACCAGCGTGCGGATGGAGAACACCCGCAGCGCGTCCGCCACGGACAGGGTCCCCTCCGCGGAGTCCTTGCGGCCGTTGAAGGGGAAGGTGTCCGGCCCGCGCTGGCACTGGCAGTTGAGGTTGATGCGGCCCACTTGGTTGGAGAACGCGTCGATGAACCGGCCGATGCGCGCCGAGTCCTTCCCGAACAGGCTGAGCTGCTGGCCGAACGGCGACTCCACCACCAGCCGCACGGCCTCCGCGTCGTCGTCGAAGACCATCACCGGCACCACCGGGCCGAACTGCTCCTCCGTGGCCAGCCGCATGTCCCGCGTCACCGGGTACACCACCGCGGGCGAGTAGAACGACCGCGACGCCTGGCCGCCCGTCTGGTTCACCACGCGGGCGCCCTTGGAGACCGCGTCATCCACCAGCCCCTGGAGGTACGCGCCCTTGCCCGGCTCCGGCAGCGGCGTGATGGCGACGCCCGGGTCCCAGGGCATGCCGGGCTTGAGCTTGTCCACGGCGGCGGTGAACTTCGCGAGGAACGCGTCCACGATGCTCCGGTGCACCACTAGCAGCTTGAGCGCCGTGCACCGCTGGCCGTTGAAGGACAGCGCACCGGTGATGCACTCCTTCACCGCGTTATCCAGGTCCGCGTCCTCCAGGATGATGGCCGGGTTCTTCGCGTCCAGCCCCAGCACGGACTTGAGGCGGTGCGGACGGGGGTGCATGCGCTTCAGCTCGCTGGCGCCCTTGTTGGTGCCGATGAAGGCGAACAGGTCCACCTGCCCGCTCTCCATCAGCGCGCCCACGGTCTCGCGGCCCCGGCCGTAGATGATGTTGATGACGCCGGGCGGGAAGCAGTCGCGGAACGCCTCCAGGAGGGGGCGCACCAGCAGCACGCCGAACTTCGCCGGCTTGAACACCACGGTGTTGCCCATCAGCAGCGCGGGGAAGAGCGTGCTGAAGGTCTCATTGAGCGGGTAGTTGTACGGCCCCATGCACAGGGCCACGCCCATGGGCGCGCGGCGGATCTGCGCCATGATGCCCTGGTCCTGGACGAAGCGGGACGAGGTGCGGTCCAGCTCCTTCAGCGCGCGGATGGTCTCCACGATGAGGTCCACCGTGCGGTCGAACTCCTTCTCCGAGTCCGGCTGCGTCTTGCCAATCTCCCACATCAGCAGGTTCACCACGGCGGTGCGCTGGGCGCGCATGGCGGTGAGGAAGCGCTCCACGTGCTCGATGCGCTGCGCGACCTTGAGGGAGGGCCAGACGCCCCGGCCGGAGTCATAGGCCTTCACGGCCGCCGCGAGCGCGTCCAGGGACTCGCGTGAGGTGAGCAGCGGAGTCGCGCCAATGGCCTTCTGCTTCAGACCTTCCGGGGTCCGGACGAACACGGGGCTCAGCACCGGGTTGAGGTCACCGGTCCAGGTGCGCAGCTCGCCTCCCACGAGGTACTCGCGTTGCTCCAGGTACGCGGGCAGCCGCACGCCGGGGGGAATCTGCTCTTCAGTGGGAAAGAGGGTGTCGAGTGCCGTCATGGACGGCCTTTCTAATCAGCCCCCCCCGCTCCCGGCACGACTTCCCGCCATGATGAAACCATGATGAGGAGACGAGCCCCCCATGCGGTTCGATGCGGGGTGCATCTGGATGATGGCTCCACCCTGATGCGCGAGAGGTGGTCCATGCTGAAGTCTCTCTTGAGAAGCGCCCTGCCCCTGTTCCTGATGACGTCCGCCGTCCCCGCGATGGCCCAGCCAGATGCGGGCGCCGCCGCCACGAGCGTCATCATTGGCACGGTGATTGACACCGAAACCAAGAAGCCCCTGGCGGACGTGGTCGTCACTGCGACCTCGCCCAGCCTTGTGGGCGAACAGACGGTCGTCACGGATGCCAACGGGAACTTCCGCATCCCCCAGCTTCCCGTGGGCACGTACACGGTGCGGTTCGAAAGGGAGTCGTACAAGCCCTTCGCCCGTCCTGAAGTCCGGCTGCCGTTCAACCGCACCATCCGCGTGAACGTGGAGATGCTCCCCGAGAGCTTCTCGTCGACGGAAACCATGGTGGGTGCGCCGCCGACCATCGACGTAGGCTCCACGAACCAGGGCGTGAACGTGGACCAGGAGTTCATCAAGCGCATCGCGGTGTCGCGCCCGGCGAGCAGGGGCGGTCCGACACGCAGCTACGAATCCCTGGCGGAGTTGGCGCCGCACGGTGATGGCGATCCGAACAGCACCAACGACCGCGCGCGCGCACCGTCCTGGGCCCTGCCGTACATGCACGTCCTCGTCCCGGACGGCACGCCGCAGACGGTGTACCGCGCGCCCCAGGCCTCGGCGGTCCCCACGCCGCAGCCCGCGCCGGAGCGCACCGTGGCCCCGAAGGACCGGCCCTTCTTCGACATGTACTTCAAGGGCTACGGCGTGAACCCCACCGTGGACACCGAGGAGGAGCGCTTCTCCACCTTCTCCGTGGACACCGACACGGCGTCGTACACGCTGACGCGCGCCTACCTGGAGCGCGGCGCGCTTCCGGACGAGCAGGCCGTGCGCGTGGAGGAGTTCGTCAACACCTTCGACTACGGCTACGCCAACGCCCCGGACGGGCCCTTCAGCGTGAACGTGGAGGGCTTCCCCTCCCCCGCGCGCAAGGGCTACCAGGTGGTGCACATCGGCGTGAAGGCGCGCGACGTGAGCAGCGCGCAGCGCAAGCCGGCCCACCTGGTCTTCGTCATCGACGTGTCCGGCTCCATGGCCATGGAGAACCGGCTGGGCCTGGTGAAGCGCTCGCTGCGCCTGCTGGTGGACGCGCTCGATGAGCGGGACCAGGTGTCCATCGTCGTCTACGGCAGCACCGCCCATCAGGTGCTGGCCCCCACCAACGCCACGCAGAAGGCCGCCATCCTGGACGCCATCGACAGCCTCCAGACGGAGGGGGCCACCAACGCACAGGCTGGCATGGAGCTGGGCTACGCGCTGGCCGCGAGCCACATGCTCCAGGGCGGCATCAACCGCGTCATCCTCTGCTCGGATGGCGTGGCGAACAACGGCATCACCGAGGCGGACGGCATCTGGGCGCGCGTGAAGGAGCAGGCGGCGGCGGGCATCACCTTGTCCACCGTGGGCTTCGGCATGGGCAACTACAACGACGTGCTGATGGAGCGTCTGGCCCAGGTGGGTGAAGGCAACTACTCCTACGTGGACAAGCTGGACGAGGCCCGCCGTATCTTCGTGCAGAACCTCACCGGCACCCTCCAGGTGGTGGCCAAGGACGTGAAGCTCCAGGTGGAGTTCGACCGCAAGACGGTGTCCCGCTACCGCCTCATCGGCTACGAGAACCGGCTGCTCACGAAGCAGCAGTTCAACGACGACCGCGTTGACGCGGGCGAGGTGGGCGCGGGCCATGCCGTCACCGCCCTCTACGAGGTGAAGCTGCGCGACCCGTCGCAGACGAACTTCGGCACGCTGCGGATCCGCTACAAGTCGCCGGAGGGCGGCAGCTCGCGCCTCATCGAGAAGGCGATGCCCGTGACGCTCCTGCGTCCCGCCTATGAGAAGGCCGCGTCCCCCACCCGCCTGTCCTACGTCGCCGCTGCCTTCGCGGAGAAGCTGCGCGGCTCCTACTGGGCGCGTCCGCTCACCTACGACGCGCTCGTGTCGCTGTGGGAGGAGCTGGGCACGCCGCTGAAGGCCCGCGAGGACGTGGCGGAGCTGGGCGAGCTCATCCGGCTGGCGAAGAAGCTGGACCGCCGCGAGGACCGCTTCGAGTCCATCGCGCCGGTGCGCACCATGGACGCCGACCGCGTCCCCACCATCAAGTAGGGACCTCCGGATGCCGCGCAGGCTGCTGCCCACCCTCGTTGCCCTCGTGCTCGGCCTCGCCGGGCTCGGGGTCGGCCTGGGGTATCTCCACCGCATCTTCGCCGCGGAACGCGAGGATGCGCGGGCCTCGCTCCGCTCCCGGCGCGAGGCCCTGGAGCAGTACGCGCGCGCCTCGTTGGGGCAGGCGCTGCGCGAAGGCCTGGAGGCTGCGCGCGGCACGCTGGCGATGGCGAAGGAGGACCCGCTTGTGGCCACGCCGGGGCTGTACCTGCGGGAACAGGGGGAGCAGGTACTGCCCCGGCTGGCGCTGTTCGACACGGCCGGGGACTCGCCCGCGAAGGACCGCTACGCGCGGCTGCGCGCGGGCACGGAGGTCGCGGACGAGGACGAGGGCCCGTGGAAGGAGCAGTTGGAGCGAATGGCGCTGGTGGAGCAGGCGCTGAAGGCGAAGGACCGCAGGGCCACGCTGCTGTCGTTGATGGCGCTGCTCCAGCACCGCACCCACTTCGTGCTCGCGTCCACGCGGGACCTGCCCTCGATGCTGGTCGTCCTGGAGGACGTGGCGGCGCGGGGCGACGTGGTGCCGGACCTGATGCGGGCCCTGGTGCGCGACGGGCTCCTGGATGGACAGGGTGGAGGACGGCTGGAGGGATTGCAGCGGCTGCTGCTGCTCAAGCGCTCGCGCTTCACCCCGGAGGACTTCGACTTCCTGCGCGGGAAGGTGTCGGCCCTTTCCGCGCGCGTGGGCGTGCCGGCGGCGGACTTCGAGGCACGGGCGCGCGAGCTGGCCGCGTCGCCGCTGCCTCTTCCAGAGGCCGTGCTGGAGCCGGTGCTGACGCGCTCCGGCTGGTACCTGGAGCCGTTGTCGGGCGGAGACGTGCGCGGCCTCGCGCTGGACCTGCCCGGGCTGCTGGCGGGGCTCACCCGCGAGATGCGTGAGCGCGGCCTGCTGGAGGCGGATGGGCGCGTGACCCTGCCGGGAGATGCGCCGGTGTTGACGCTGGCGTCGCTGCCCGTGGCGGTGGAGTCGTCGGCGTGGGCTCGGGGCGAGGATGCGCTGGAGAGCCGCTACCGGCTCAAGACGCTGATGCTGGCCCTGTGCGCGGCGCTGGCGCTGATCATCGCGGCGCTGGCCTTCGTGGCGCAGCAGCGCAAGTACCGCTTCCTGGAGCTGAAGAGCGACTTCGTGGCCACGGTGTCGCATGAACTGCGCACGCCGCTCGCCTCCATCCGCCTGCTCGCGGAGACGCTGGAGTGGCGGGTGGCGGAGGGCGCGGACGCGAAGGACTACCCCGCGCGCATCATCCGCGAGGCGGACGGGCTGGGCTTCCTGGTGGAGAACCTGCTGTCCTTCAACCGCATCGACAAGGGGCGCTGGGTGCCGAAGCTCGCGCCGATGCGACTGGACGAGTTGGTCTCCCAGCTGCGCCGGGACCTGGAGTCCGGCGCGCCGGTGCTGGTGGAGCTGACCGCGGACGTGGACGCGCGCGAGCTGAACGCGGACGCGCAGCTGTTGCGGCTCCTGCTGGCGAACCTGGCGCGCAACGCCTGCGCGTACAACACACGCAGCCCCGTGCGGCTGCATGTCCAGACGCTCTCCGGAGGACGGGTGCACTTCACGGACAACGGCACCGGCATCCCGGCGTCCGAGTGGGAGCGCGTCTTCGGCGAGTTCTACCGGCTGTCCGGCCGCGACGGCCGCGAGGTGCCCGGCAGCGGGCTGGGGCTCGCGCTGTGCCGGAAGATTGCCCGGCTGCATGGGGGCTCGCTGCGCGTGGCCGCCTCCAGCCCTGAAGGCACCACCTTCGAATTGACCCTTCCCGAGTACCGGCCCGAAGCCCGGAGCACCGCATGACCACCGCCGTCCCCACCGTCCTCGTCGTGGAGGACGACCCGAACCTGCGGCTCGCGCTGCGCGACAACCTGGAGCACCAGGGCGGCTACGCAGTGGAGGAGGCCGCCACGGTGAAGGAGGCGCGCGAGCAGCTCTCCCGCCGCGACTTCCAGCTCATCCTCCTGGACGTGATGCTGCCGGATGGAGACGGCTATGCACTCTGCCGCTCGCTGCGCGAGGAGGGTCTGGGCGTTCCGGTGCTGATGCTCACCGCGCGCACGCTGGAAGAAGACGTGGTGCGCGGCTTCGAATCTGGCGCGCAGGACTACCTGGGCAAGCCCTACCGGCTGCGCGAATTGCTCGCACGCGTGGGCGCTCACCTGCGGCGCGGTGGCGTGGCTCCGGCGAAGATCCTGCGCTTCGCGGGCTACAGCGTGGACCTGGACCGGCGGCGGGTGGAGACACCCGAGGGCGCGGAGGTGGAACTGACGCGCAAGGAGTTCGACCTGCTGGCCTTCTTCCTGAAGGAACGCGAGCGCGCGCTCAAGCGCGACGAGATCCTGGACGCGGTCTGGGGCACGGACGTGGTGGTGGATCCGCACACCGTGGACAACTTCGTCTCCAGCCTGAAGCGCAAGCTCAAGTGGACCAGCGCGTCCCGCTTCTCCATCCAGACCGTGCGCGGCGTGGGCTATCGTCTGGAGGTCGAGCGCGGTTCCTGAGTTGAGAGGGGGTCACCGATGCGGTTCCTGTTCCACGGCCTGCCGTGCCTCGTGTTGTGGCTGTTCGCAACGCCCGCGAGTGCCGGGTCCGACAGCGCCATCTTCGGAACCGTCATCGACGTCGCAACCCAGAAGCCCATCGCGGACATGGTCGTTACAGCGGTCTCGCCCTCCCTCGGGAAGGAGGAGGTCGTTGTCACGGATGGACAGGGAAACTTCCGCATCGGGCACCTGCCACCGGGGCGATACACGCTGCGCTTCGAACGGATGTACTACCACCTGTACGTGCGCGAGGACCTCCAGCTCCAAGAGGGCCACTCGCTCCGGGTGCGCGCCGAAGTGGCTCCCAACCCGAACGAGCCCGTCATGGGGTGCGGACCCTGAAGTCCGCTTGTCAGCCCCGAGGCCGCGGGAAACACTGACCGCATGGCCTCCACCCGCCGCGTCCTCGTTCCGCTGCCTGACCACGACTTCGACGTCACCGAGGTGGCCGTGCCCTGGCGCATGCTCACCGACGCGGGCCACGACGTCGTGTTCGCCACGGAGAAGGGCCACATGCCCGCCGCGGATCCGCTGCTGCTCACCGGCGTGCTCTTCGGACAGCTGGGTGCGGATCCGGAGCCGAAGCGCTTCTACGGCGAGCTCACGCTCACGGAGGCCTTCCAGAAGCCCCTCACCTGGGACGCGGTGACGCCGTCGGACTTCGACGCGCTCCTGCTTCCCGGAGGCCACGCGCCGGGCATGCGGCAGTACCTGGGCAGCGAGGCGCTCCAGGCGAAGGTGGCCGCGTTCTGGGCGCTCCACCGGCCCGTGGCGGCCATCTGCCACGGCGTGCTGGTGCTGGCCCGCGCGAAGGACCCCGCCACCGGCAAGAGCGTGCTCCACGGCACGCGCACCACGTGCCTGCCCAAGTACATGGAGCGCTCCGCGTACCTGCTCACGGCGTGGAAGCTGGGGCGCTACTACCGGACCTACCCTGCCTACGTGGAGGAGGAGGTCATCGCCGCGCTCGCGGACCCGGGCCACTTCGAGCGCGGCCCCCGCGTCCTCTCCAAGCGTGGCACCGCGACGGACCACACGCCCGCCTTCGTGGTGGAGGACGGGCGCTACGTGTCCGCGCGGTGGCCGGGGGACGCGTACCTCTTCACGGAGCGCTTCCTGAAGCACCTTTCGGATTCCCCGGATTGACTGGATACCAGGCCCAATGGCATGAATCCCGGGAAACTTTGTTCATCCAGAAAACAAAGTTCACCTGGGATGTATGAATCCACCTCCCAGGAGTTCCTCCACCTGCTGGCGGTACCCATGGGAGACGTCATGAGCCACAAGGGAGTCATCCGCGGTCTGTCGTTGCTGGGAGTCGTGGGCGCGCTGGCGGGCTGTTCGGGGCCGGAGACCGGAGACACCGCGCAAGCAGCCGTCGGCCAGGTGGAGAGCGCCGCCGTCGTGTCCACCATCACGGAGGGGGACTACGTCATCCGCTCCGTGCGGACGAACAAGTGCATCGACGTGGCGTCCTCCAGCACGGCCGACGGCGCGAAGGTGCAGCAGTGGGACTGCAACGGCACCAACGCGCAGAAGTTCCACATCTCGCCCACGTCGGGCGGGTTCTACAAGATCATCAACGTCAACAGCGGCAAGGCCCTGGACATCGAGGGCGTCAGCACCGCGGAGAACGCGGTCCTCCACCAGTGGACCTACGTGGGCGGCGCCAACCAGCAGTTCCAGTTCATCAACCGGGGCGGCGTGCAGTTCAGCTTCCACCCGCGCCACACGGGCATGGCCATGGACCTGTCGTGGGGCTCGCCGGACAACGGCACGCTCATCGTCCAGTACCCCTTCTATCCGGACCGCGACAACCAGCGCTGGACGTTCGACCTGGTCTCCGGCGGCGGTGGAGGCGGCGGCACGGGCTTCGCGGGCATCCTCACCCGCGACACGTTCAACACCATGTTCCCCAACCGCAACGGCTTCTACACCTACGACGCGCTCATCGCCGCCGCGAACACCTTCCCGGGCCTGGCGACCACGGGAGACACGGACACTCGCAAGCGCGAGGTGGCCGCCTTCCTGGCCAATGCCTCACATGAGACGGGCGGGCTCGTCTACATCGAGGAGATCAACCAGACGAGCTCCTACTGCGACACGTCGTGGGGGCCGCCGGGCTGCACCTGCGCGCCGAACAAGAAGTACTTCGGCCGCGGCCCCATGCAGCTGTCGTGGAACGGCAACTACTGCGCGGCGGGCAACGCGCTGGGACTGCCGCTCCAGGCGAACCCGGAGCTGCTGGCCCAGGACGCGAACGCCTCGTGGCGCTCGGGCTTCTGGTTCTGGACCACGCAGACGGGCGCGGGCTCCATGACGGCGCACAACGCCATGGTGAACGGCGCGGGCTTCGGTGAGACCATCCGCACCCTCAACGGCTCGCTGGAGTGCAACGGCCGCAACCCCGCCCAGGTGAAGAGCCGCGTGGACGCCTACAAGTACTTCTGCTCGCTGCTCGGCGTGAGCCCCGGCGCCAACCTGGAGTGCTGACGGCGCGCACGTGCGCTCAGGGGATCTGCCCCAACAGCTCGAAGAGCGCCTCGCGCGTGAGCCCCGACGCGTCGCGAGCGACCGTCTCCAGCATCCCCTTCGCCCGGCCCAGTCGGGCCGGGCCCGCCTCCTCCAGCGCGGCCACCGCGGCCTCCTGGAGCTCGCGCGATGCGGCCGGCCCCAACTGGCCCTTCAGCAGAAAGAGAGCCTCCGCCGCCGGAGCGCCGGAGCGCACCAGCGCCACGGCGGAGCGGGCCGCGACGTGGGGGCTCTCGTCCCGGAGGTGCTCGCGCAGGGCAGCGATGGCGGCGGGCGACAAGGGGCCGCTCAATCCCAGCAGGGACGCCACCTCCTGCCGGATGGGCGCTTCCGGCGCGGTCAGCGTGCGCAGCAACGTTGGCTCCAGGTCCGGCAAGGCGGGCACGGGCAGTTCATCCAGGGACAACTCATCCAGCATGCCCCGCAGGGTCACCAGGGCCAGGTAGAGGCGCGCGCCGTCCGACCCGCGCACCACCTCCAGCAACCGGGGCGCGGTGAGGTCCGGCGCCAGCAGGGCCAGCGCCGCCAGGGACTCCAGCGCGGAGAGGGCCACGGGCTCGTCATCCTCCAGGAGCTCCAGCAGCCTGGGCAGCGCCGGCGCCGCCGCGTTTCCCAGGCGGCCCACGACGCGCGCCATGGCGGCGCGGACCGAGGCCTCCGGGTGCTGGAACAGCCCGTCCAGCGCGCGGAGCCAGGACGGGTCCACCCGGCACACGAAGGTGAGCACGCTCGCGGCGTGCTCCAGCGCCGGAGCTTCGGCCTCCATGCGCGCGAGCACCTCCACCACGTTCTTGACGGCGAGCCCGGCGAGGCTCGCCTGCGGGGGCCACCAGCTGCGCTGCAACAGGAACAGCACCGGCTCCACCGCCGCCGTCCCGGGCCGTCCCAGTTCCTCCAGCAGCGCCCGGGCGGTCCGCTCCCGCGACTCCGGCGCCCCGGACACCAGCGACTCCTCCAACGCCGACAGCGCCTCCTCGCGTGCGTTCACATCCCGCGAGGAGAGTCGCTCCAGCCATTCCTCCACCGTGCGGACACGGCCCCTGTTGCGCTCCGAAGACATGGTCCCAGCGTAGCGCAACGCCCCCGGAGGCCAGGGCCGGCTACATCATCTGCGCGATCTGGATGAGGTTGCCGCAGGTGTCCTCGAGGACGGCGACGGTGACGGGGCCCATGTTGGCGGGCTTGCTCTTGAACACCGCGCCGAGCTTCACCATGCGCTCATATTCCGCCTGGCAGTCGTCGACGCCGAACGACGCCGCCGGGATGCCCGCGTCGAACAGCGCCTTCTGGTACACGCGCGAGGGCGGAAAACCCATGGGCTCCAGCAACAACTGCGTGCCCTCCTGCGCGTCCGGAGAGACGACGGTCAGCCACCGGTCGCCCCCCGCGCCCACCGGGACGTCCACCTTCAGCACGAAGCCCAGGACCTCCGTGTAGAACTTCAGGGCCCGGGCCTGATCATTCACCATCACGCTCATCACACTGAGCCGCATTCCGTGTCTCCCTTCCCTTCGAATCCGCACCGCGGACATCCACCAGGTCCCCACGGCGCCACAAGCCCTCCCAGGTCAACGCTTCGCGCTCAGCGGTGCCGCACGCCGTGGCGGAAGCAGTCCACGGTGTGGTCGTCCACGATGCCCGTGGCCTGCATCCACGCGTAGACGATGACGGGCCCCACGAACTTGAAGCCGCGCTGCTTGAAGGCCTTGGAGTACGCCTCCGACAGCGGCGTCTTCGCCGGCACGTCGCCCCGCCCCTTCCACGCATTGCGGATGGGCTTTCCGCCCGCCATGCCCCAGACGAACGTGGAGAAGTCCTCGCCCGCCTCCTGCATCTTCAGGTAGGCGCGCGCGTTGCCGATGGTCGCTTCAATCTTCGCGCGCGCCCGCACGATGCCCTCGTCCGCCAGCAGGCGCGTGACGTCCTTCTCCGTGAAGCGCGCCACCACCTTCGGGTCGAAGCCCTTGAAGGCCTTCCGGAAGGCGTCGCGCTTGCGCAGGATGACGATCCACGCGAGCCCCGCCTGGAAGCCCTCCAACATCAGCATCTCCCAGAGCGCGCGGCTGTCGCGCACGGGCACGCCCCACTCCTCGTCGTGGTAGGCCTGATACAGCGGATCATTCCCCGCCCAGAAACACCGCTGTTGCATCCGCGCTCCTCGTGGGTTCACGGCAGGGCTACCACGGAGACTGAACAGGCGGCCAGTCCTGTCGCGCGTCTTTTCAGCGGGGCCGGGTCAGCAGCGCGAACAGCCCATCGCTCCACCACCGGCCGCGCAGCCCGGGCAGGAAGCGCTGCCAGTACACGCTGCTGCGCGGAATGCGCCCGGGCAGCGGGTAGTCGAACTCGATGGACTGGAAGCCTGCCTCCACGGCCATGCGCCGCGCGTCCAGCTCCGTAATCGGGGTGATGTGCCCGGAGTCGCGGTAGTCCTGGTCGCAGAACGCGGGGAAGTAGCCCCGGACCAGGAAGGACAGCCGCGCGGTCAGGCTGTCGTTGTTCGGCGTGGTGAAGAAGAGGTGGCCTCCGGGCTTGAGGACGCGGAAGGCCTCCTTCACGAAGTGGCGCGGGTTGGCCAGGTGCTCCAGCACCTCAATGGCGAACACCCAGTCCACCGACGCGTCACCCCACGGCAGCGCGTCACGCGACACGTCCCGCTGCTGGAACTCCACGCCCGGCAGACGGCTGGCGCCCGCGTCGTGGATGTCCGTGCTGAGGATGCGCTCGATGGCCGGGTTCTGTCGCAGCCGGCGGATCCACCCGCCGCTGCCCGAGCCCACGTCGAGCACCACGCCGAAGGCCCGCTGCCCCGCCACGGTCCAGGCCGCGTCCCGCAGCGGCTCCGGGGACAGTCCCTCCTGACGCTGCGCGTAGGCGGCGGCGTCGTGGCCCAGCGGTCCCGTGCTGCCCTTCGCTCCGGATTCCATGCGCGGGAGTCTACCCTCCGGAGCGCCGCGGTGCCCGGCCCGTCGCGGGGCGCCGCCTGGCGTCTGGGAGGCCGCCTCACTGCATGGCCGGCCGCTGCTCCGCGCCGGAGCCGCGCAGGGGTGCCCCTTCATCCTTGAGCGAGGCGTGGATCATCTCGCGCAGCTCAGGGCCGTCCTTCTCACCGTGGACGGACACCGCGTGGTCGACCGCCGCCCGCATCACCTCGTCCTCCTCGCCGGTGATGGTCAGCGTGCAGTGGGCCTCATTGGGGGCCTCCCGGCAATCCATGGTCTTGCGTGACATGGCTGAGTCACCTCCTGCTTTTGAGGTGCGCATGTGAAGGCCCCCGCGCAATCTTCCTGAACCGCTATCATCCGCGCGCCAATCGCTACCGGGAGGCACGGCATGGGACAGGGAGTGGATGTCATCGTCGTGGGCGGAGGGCTCGCGGGGCTCGTGGCCGCGACGGAGCTCGCGGACGCGGGCAAGCGCGTCGCCGTGGTGGACCAGGAGGGGCCGCAGAACCTGGGCGGCCAGGCGTTCTGGTCGTTCGGCGGCCTGTTCCTCGTGGACTCGCCCGAGCAGCGGCGCATGGGCATCAAGGACTCCCACGCGCTCGCGCTCGAGGACTGGATGGGCACCGCGGGCTTCGACCGAGAGGAGGACCACTGGCCGCGCAAGTGGGCGGAGGCCTTCGTCGACTTCGCCGCGGGCGAGATGCGCCCCTGGCTGGTCCAGCAGGGCATGAGCTGGTTCCCCGTGGTGGGCTGGGCGGAGCGCGGCGGCTACGGCGCCGTGGGCCACGGCAACTCCGTCCCCCGCTTCCATGTCACCTGGGGCACCGGCCCCGGCGTGCTGGAGCCCTTCGTGCGCCGGGCCAGGGCCGCGGAAGCGAAGGGCACCCTCACCTTCCTCTTCCGCCACCGCGTGGACGAACTGCTCACACAGGACGGCGCGGTGGTGGGCGTGCGCGGCAAGGTGCTGGAGCCCACGGACGTCCCTCGCGGCGTCAGCAGCTCGCGCGTGACGACGGGTGACTTCGAATTGCGCGCGGGCGCGGTCATCGTCACATCCGGCGGCATCGGCGGCAACCACGAGCTCGTGCGCAAGGCATGGCCCCAGCGCATGGGCCCCGCGCCGAAGTTCATGATCCAGGGCGTGCCCGACCACGTGGACGGCCGGATGATCGCCATCACGGAGGCCGCGGGCGGACGCCTCATCAACCGCGACCGCATGTGGCACTACACGGAGGGCCTGCGGAACTGGAACCCCATCTGGCCCCGTCACGGCATCCGCATCCTCCCGGGCCCCAGCTCGCTGTGGCTGGACGCCACCGGCAAGCGCCTGCCGCCGCCGCTGTTCCCCGGCTTCGACACGCTGGGCACGCTGGAGCACATCCTCAAGGCGGGCCACGAGCACACCTGGTTCATCCTCAACCAGTGGATCATCAAGAAGGAGTTCGCGCTCTCCGGCTCCGAGCAGAACCCGGACCTCACCGGCAAGGACTGGCTGGGCGTGCTCAACCGCGCCGTGGGCAAGAAGGCCATGGGCCCGGTGGAGGCCTTCAAGGAGAAGGGCGAGGACTTCGTCGTCTCCGACAACCTGCGCGACCTGGTCGCCGGGATGAACGCGAAGACGGAGACGCCGCTGCTGGACTTCGCCACCGTGGAGCGCGAGGTGAAGGCCCGCGACCTCCAGATGGACAACCCGTTCAGCAAGGACTTGCAGCTGGCCGCCATCCGGCAGGCGCGCAACTACCGGGGCGACAAGCTGGTGCGCACCGCGAAGCCGCACCGCATCCTGGACCCCGCCGCGGGGCCGCTCATCGGCGTGAAGCTGAACATCCTCACGCGCAAGACGCTGGGTGGCTTCGAGACCGACCTCCAGGGCCGCGTCTTCAACGCCCAGGGGAAGACCATCCCAGGGCTCTATGCGGCAGGCGAGGTGGCCGGCTTCGGAGGCGGTGGCGTCCACGGCTACCGCGCCCTCGAAGGGACGTTCCTCGGCGGCTGCATCTTCTCCGGGCGCGCCGCGGGCCGGGCCGCCGCGGGGAATGTGTAGTCACGACCGGTGACGGGCAGGGGCGCTGAAGGCCCGCGCCCGTCCCTGGCGTCTTCAGGCGGCGGCCTGGAAGGGCCACGGCGTGGGCCGCGTACCCGCCGCCCAGTTGTCGTGCCGGCCGTCCCAGTACTGGAAGGTGAGCAGCGACGGGTCCACGTCATCCAGCGTGTTGACGTAGATGGAGACGAACTTCCCGCCCAGCTCCGGGACGTCGCCGTCGCCGAAGCACACGACGCCGCAGCGGCCGCAGAAGCTGCGGGTGTTGGGGCTGCCGTCGCGCCCGTACTTCTTGAGGGCGTCCTGCCCCTTCAGCAGCCGGAACGCGTCCGGCTTCATCCCCACGCCGCCGCCGTAGCCGTACTTCATGCAGATGGTGCAGTTGCAGCGGGTCACACCGGCCAGGTCCACGGTGGCCTCGTAACGCACGGCGCCGCACAGGCAGCCGCCCGCGTAGGTGTGCAGGCCGCGCAGGGGGAGGGTCTTCGACAGGTCGTTCTGGGTCATGGCGGAATCTCCGGTGCCGCGTTGAAGGAACGCACCCAATGTCGCCCCGGCCCGTGACAGCCTTATGTCAGGTTTGTCGCCCGCTCTTTTTGAACCCGGCGGGGCCTGGGCCAGAGTTCTCCGGTCCGCCGTCCCCGGAGGCCACATGCCCGCGTGGAAGTCCCTGTCCCGTGTCCTTGCCCCAACGCTGCTCCTGCCCTTGCTGGGAGCCGCGCCGCCCGCCGCCCCGCCGGCCCCCAGGCCCGCTCCGGCCGCGAACGCGCCGGTGACCCGTCCGTCGAAGCAGTACACGGTGGAGCAGTTCATGGGGTCCACGGAGGTGATGAGCCCGGTCTTCACTTCGGACGGCAAGCAGCTGCTCTTCTCGTCGAACGCGTCCGGCATCATCAACGTCCACACCGTGCCGGTGGGCGGGGGCAAGCCCTCCGCGCTGACGCGCTCGAAGACGGACAGCGTCCACGTGGTTGGCGCCTTCCCGCACGACAACCGCTTCCTCTTCGAGCGGGACAAGGGCGGCGATGAGCAGACGCACGTCTACGTGCGCACACCGGACGGCAAGGAGAAGGACCTCACGCCCATGAAGAAGGGCGCCGCCGGTTTCCTGGGCTTCAGCCACGACGACAGCGCGTTCTACATCACCACCAACGAGCGCGACCCGGGCGCCATGGACGTGTACCGCTATGACGCGAAGACGTACGCGCGCAAGCTCCTGGTCCAGAACGACAAGGGGTTCGGCGTCGCCGCCGTGGCCCCGGACGAGAGCTGGGTGGCGCTGGAGGAGGCCACCACCACGTCCGACGGCAACGTGTGGCGCTACGACGTCGCGACGAAGACGATGAAGAACCTCACGCCCCACACGGGCGCGGCCCGCTATCAGGTCGGTGACATCCATCCCGTGACCGGGGAGCTGTACGTCCTCACGGACGACGGCTCGGAGTTCACCCGCGTGGTGCGCCCGGCGAAGGAGGCCGGCAAGTGGGAGGACGTGGAGAAGGCGGACTGGGACATCATCGTCACCGCCTTCTCCCACTCGGGGGCGTTCCGCGTCTCCGTCGTCAACGTGGACGCCGGCTACGAGGTGCGCCTGCATGACCTGAAGGCAGGCACCCAGCTTCCGCTGACAGGATTCCCCGCTGGGATGATCTCCGAAGCCGTCTTCTCCCGTGACGAGAAGCAGCTGGCGGTCGTGATGGAGACGGACCGCTCCTCCGCGAACATCTATGTCCAGGACCTGGCCACGAAGAAGACCACGCGCTTGACGGACACGATGAGCCGCGAGCTCGACCCCGAGGACCTGGTGGACGCGCAGGTGGTGCGCTTCAAGTCCTTCGACGGAATGGAGATCCCCAACCTGCTCTTCAAGCCGCACCAGGCCACGGCGGAGCACAAGGCACCCGCCATCGTCTACGTGCACGGAGGCCCGGGCGGAGAGACGACCCGGGGCTACAACAACTTCGCCCAGTACCTGGTCAACCACGGCTACGTGGTGCTGGGCATCAACAACCGGGGCAGCCGGGGCTACGGCAAGACCTTCTTCAAGGCGGACGACCAGAAGCACGGCAAGGAGCCGCTGCTCGACTGCGTGGAGGCGCGCAAGTACCTGGCGAGCCTGCCGTACGTGGACGGCTCGCGCGTGGCCATCCTCGGGGGCAGCTACGGCGGATACATGGTGCTCGCGGCGCTCGCCTTCCACCCGGACGCCTTCGACGCGGGCGTGGACATCTTCGGCCCCTCCAACTGGCTGCGCACGCTCAAGAGCATGCCTCCCGAGTGGGGCGCCTTCCGCCAGGCCATGTTCCAGGAGATGGGCAACCCGGAGACGCAGGAGGCGATGCTCAGGGAGATCTCCCCTCTCTTCCACGCGGAGCGCATCAAGAAGCCGCTCTTCGTCGTGCAGGGCGCCAATGATCCGCGCGTCCTCCAGGCGGAGTCCGACGACATCGTCGCGGCGGTGAAGAGGAACGGCGTCCCAGTGGAGTACCTGCTGCTGCCCGACGAGGGCCACGGCTTCAAGAAGAAGAAGAACGAGGCGGAGGTCGACCGGCGCACCCTGGAGTTCCTCGACCGCTACCTGCGGCCCGCCACCGCCACGGCCCCCAAGCCCTGAGGGCCGCTTTACAGTACCTGCACATGCAGGTATTTCTCCCGGCGTGATGACTTCACCGCGCCGGGCATCGCTCCTGCTGTCCATGTTGTTGGGTCTGGGGGCCTCGTCCCTGGGGTGCGCCACCGCGCGCTCCGGGAACGACTCGGCTCCGGTAGCAGCGCCGGTGGAGCCCCCCGCGTTGGCGTCCGCCGCGCTCGCGGCCCGGGAGGCGGACGCGGTCTTCACCGGCCACCGCTTCCAGGACGGCACGGTGCTGCCGGAAGTGCGCATCCACTATGCGACGCTGGGCACGCCGCGCCGGGACGCCTCCGGCGCGGTGACGAACGCGGTGCTGCTCCTGCACTGGACGAGCGCGAGCGGCGAGGTGCTCCGCGGCCAGCCCTTCCAGGACGCGCTGTTCGCGCCAGGCCGTCCGCTGGACGCGACGAAGTACTTCCTCATCTTCCCGGACAGCGTGGGCCATGGCCGCTCCAGCAAGCCGAGCGACGGCCTGCGCACGAAGTTCCCGGCCTATGGCTACCGGGACATGGTGGAGCTCCAGCACCTGCTCGTCACCCAGACGCTGGGCATCCGCCGCCTGCACGCCATCGTGGGCTTGTCCATGGGTGGCATGAACGCGTGGCAGTGGAGCGAGCTGTACCCGGACGCGGTGGAGGGCGTGATGCCCATCGTGTCCCTGCCGACTCGCATCGCCGGGCGCAACCTGCTGTGGCGCCGCTTCGTCGCGGGACAGATTCGCGGCGACCCGGAGTGGAAGGGCGGCCTCTACACCGCGCAGCCCCGGGGCTGGGTGGAGGCGTTCCCCGTCTTCCGGATGATGCTGGACGGCGTGCCTCACCTGCAGGCCACGCTGCCGGACGCCAGGGCAGCGGACGCCTTCATCGCGACCGCGCGGGCGCAGGCGGCGGGCATGGACGCCAATGACATGCTGTACGCGCTGGAGTCCTCTCGGGACTACGACCCGGAGGGCTCGCTCGGGGACATCCAGGCCCGCGTGTTCGCGCTCAACTTCTCCGATGACGAGTTCAACCCCATCTCCCTGCGCACGCTGGAGGCGCTGATGCCCCGGGTGGAGCGCGGCCGCTTCGTGGTGCAGGAGGGCCACGCGAAGTCCTTCGGCCACTTCACCCAGGCGCACCCGGAGCTGTGGGCGGAGCAGGTCGCCGCGTTCCTCAAGTTCCTCGAGGAGGGGTGAGTCGTGGGGATGCGCTCAGCCGCCGCGCCGGGGCGCGCGCTTGGGAGTGGGAGGCGCTTCCACCTCCTCCACGGCATCGCCCAGGCCCGTCCGGGCGACGGCGGCCAGCAGGTCGCGCAGCGCGGAGGCCTGCGAGTCCCCCACGGCGCGCTCGAAGTCCGCCTGGGCGCGCAGCCACAGGGGCCGGGCCTTGCGGTAGACGCCCTGCCCTTCCGGGGTGATGGCGACGGCGCGCTGGCGCCGGTCCGTGCGCCCCACCTCCAGCACCACGAAACCGTCCTTCAACAGGGGCCGGAGGTTGTGGGTGAGCGTGGAGGGGTCCATCACGAGCTGCTCCGCCAGCGCGTTCACGGTCAGCGGGCCCTGGGACAGGACGCGGTGGAGGATGGAGTACTGCGTCGTCCGGATGCCGCTGGGCGCGAGCACCTGATCATAGAACTGCGTGACGTGCCGGCTGGCCTGTCGCAGCGCCAGGCAGTTGCAGAGGGTGCGCTGAGGGTCGTCTGGAGACATCGCTGCCAGGAAGTATACGTGGGCCGGACAGGCCCGCTTCAAGGAGGCACCGGTCATGAAGCCCCATCGGATCCACTATGCCTGGGTGATGGCGGCGGCCATCTTCGTGGTGCTCCTCTGCGCGGCGGGCGTGCGGGCGACGCCGAGCGTCTTCATCGTTCCCCTGGAGCGGGAGTTCGGCTGGAGCCGGGCCCTCGTCTCCTCGGCCGTGTCGGTGAACCTGGTGCTCTACGGGCTCGTGGGGCCGTTCGCCGCGGCGCTGATGCAGAAGTTCGGCATCCGGCGCACCACGCTCGTGTCCCTGGGCATCATCGCGACGGGCGTGGCGCTGACGAACTTCATCCATGCGCCGTGGCAACTGCTGCTCTTCTGGGGCGTGCTGGTGGGGCTGGGCACGGGGACGACGGCGATGGTGCTGGGCGCCACGGTGGTGCAGCGCTGGTTCGTCGCCCGGCGCGGGCTGGTGATGGGCGTGCTGACCGCGAGCACGGCCACGGGGCAGCTGGTATTCCTGCCGCTGCTCGCGATGCTGGTGGAGCACCACGGCTGGCGCATCGTGTCCTTCACCGTGGCGGGCATCGTGGCGTGTGTGATTCCGCTGGTGGCGTGGCTCGTGCGGGACCGGCCCTCGGACATGGGGCTCAAGCCCTATGGCGCCGCACCGGAGGAGGAAGAGGTGAAGGCCCCCAGCGTCAACCCGCTCGCCAACGCGCTGGGGGCGCTGGGGCGGGCCTCGCGCAAGCGGGACTTCTGGCTGCTGGCGGGGAGCTTCTTCATCTGCGGCGCCACGACGAACGGGTTGGTGGGCACACACCTGATTCCGGCGTGCATGGACCACGGCATCCCGGAGGTTCGCGCGGCGGGGCTGCTCGCGCTGATGGGCATCTTCGACCTGGTGGGCACGACGGCGAGCGGCTGGATGTCGGACCGCTTCGACAACCGCTGGCTGCTGTTCTGGTACTACGGCCTGCGGGGGCTGGCGCTGCTCTACCTGCCGAGCGCCTTCGAGCTGTCCCTCTTCGGCCTGCCGCTGTTCGCGGTGTTCTACGGCCTGGATTGGATCGCCACGGTACCTCCGACGGTGCGTCTGACGACGCAGACGGTGGGCGCGGAAGACGGGCCCATCGCCTTCGGCTGGGTGGTGGCCGCGCACCAGGTGGGCGCGGGCCTGGGCGCGCTGGGCGCGGGCGTCATCCGCACGTCGCTGGAGACGTACACGCCCGCCTGGGTCGTCGCGGGCGTCATCTGCCTCGCGGCGGCGGGAGTGGTGCTGCGCATCGGGCGTGGCGCCGCTGCGTCACCGCCGGTGGCGGGCGCGCCCGCGGCGCACTGAAAGACTTCAGTCCTCGGCGACCAGCACGACCTTGCCCACCGTGTTCCTCCCTTCCAGCTGGCGGTGGGCTTCTTCCGCGCGGGACAGCGGCAGCGTCAGGCCCACCACGAGGCGCAGGCGCTTCGCCACGACCTCCGCCAGCAGGGCCTCGCGCGCCTTGCGCTGAACCTCCGGGGGCGTGGGGGTGCGCAGCCAGTAGGCGCCCACTGTGAGCGACTTCGCGTAGAGGGACTCCACCTCCACGGGCGGCGGATGGCCGCTGGCGTTGCCGTAGCTCACCAGATGTCCGAAGGGCGCCAGCGCATCCACGCTGGCCTGCCACGTGCTCGCGCCCACCGAGTCCAGCACCCGCTCCACGCCGCGCCCCTGCGTCAGCTCGCGCACGCTCGCCGCGACGTCCTCCTGGTCGTAGCGGATGACGGCGTCCGCGCCCACGTCGCGCGCCAGCTTCGCCTTCGCCTCGCCCGACACCGTGCCGATGACCCGCGCGCCCGCCGCCTTCGCCAGCTGCACCGCGAGCAGCCCCACGCCTCCGGCCGCCGCGTGGACGAGCACCGTCTGCCCCGCCGCCACGCGCCCCACGGTGTGCACCACGTGGTACGCCGTCAGCCCCTGCACCAGCAGCGCGGCGGCCTCCTCGAAGGACACCTCTGGCGGCAGCACCAGCAGCTCCTCCACCGGCGCGAGCGCGGCCTCCGCGTAGGCCTCCTTCGTCAAGGCGACGACGCGGCGGCCCACCCAGGACGTGTCCACGCCGGGTCCCACCGCGCGCACCACGCCCGCGGCCTCGCTGCCCAGGATGCGCGGCAGGGGTACCTGGGCGTCGTACAGCCCGCGGCGGCGCTCGGTGTCCGCGAAGTTCACGCCCGCGGCATGGACTCGCAGAAGGACCTGGCCCGGCCCGGGCACGGGCTCCGGCGCCTCCTCCCAACGCAGGACCTCCGGTCCTCCCAACTGGTGGTAGCGGATGGCTTTCATGCGCGGAGTCCTAACGGCCTGCCTACCTGCCTGTCAGGACTGAATTTCCGCCGCCGTCGCTGGTGGCGAAAGGAGCGGTCCCGATGCGCCAGGCGACGAAGCAGGCCCCGATGAACCTCAAGCACCTGAATCCTTCCGGTCACGGCATCGACGCGGCCTCGCGTCCCAGCCCGGTGACCGCTTCTTCCACGTGCCGCTGGCGGGACTTCGCGTCCTATCGCCTCGCCTCGCCCGGCTCCTGAAGGCGCCCTGCTCCGTCCCTGACGCGGCGTGGCCCTGGAGGCCGGGCTCCCGACACGGGGACCCGGCCTTCTTCACGTCCGGACTCCCGCTCTCCTTCCGCGGACATAGAGCGTTACGGAGACGCGCTGGCCTGTAGAGCCGGAGCCCTCGGAAGCCCGCTGGGTTCGACTCCCGGCGTCCCCACTCCCTCACCCACGAAGGCCGCGCACCGGGTGCCGCCTGGACTCCAAATCCGGGCGAGCAGGGTTCGACTCCCTGGCGGCCTGTCCCGCCCGAAAGGCCCCGTGTCATGGAAACGCTGGTGTTGAGCCAGTCCTATGAACCCGTCGCACGCATCCCGTGGCAACGCGCCGTCATGCTGCTGGTCCAGGGCAAGGTGGAGGTCGTCGAGGAGTACGAGGACCGCGTCATCCGCTCGGTGACGGTGGAGCTGCGCATGCCGTCCGTCATCCGCTTCGTGCGCGCCCTCTGGAAGGGCCCGCGCGGCGTGCGCTTCAGCCGGGAGAACGTCTACCAGCGCGACCAGTGCCGCTGCCAGTACTGCGGCCGCAAGGTGACCCGCCCGGAGGCCACGTACGACCACGTGCTGCCGCGCGCGCAGGGCGGCCGCACGAGCTGGGAGAACATCGTCATCGCCTGCGTGCCCTGCAACCAGAAGAAGGGCAACCGCACCCCGGCGCAGGCGCGGATGACGCTGCGCACCGTGCCCGCGAAGCCGAAGCGGCTGCCGGACGCACTGGTCGTGTCGTTCCTCGTGGAGAAGGGCCTGCCCCTGTCCTGGCGCAAGTTCCTGAGGGACGTGGCCTACTGGCACACGGAGCTGGAAGCATAGGGTCCCGACCCACGAGGCGGGCCGGGACTTCGCTTCCGCGCAGCAACGGTTAGAGTGCCGCACGTCGAGGGGGCGTTCCGGACCACACCATGGCGACGAGGAAGAACGAAGATCAGGAGCGGCTCATCGACCGCGACCTCACCGCGCTGGCGCGGGAGGGCAAGCTGCCGGCCGCCCATGGCGTGGACACCGCCGTGACGGAGGTGCTGGGACTCCTGGCGCGCGGAGGCAAGCACCCGCTCCTGGCGGGTGAGCCCGGCGTGGGCAAGAGCGCGCTCGTGCAGGAGGTGGCCCGCCGCATCGCCGAGGGGCGCGTGGACGGGGAGCTGGCCCAGGCGCGGCTCGTGGAGGTGTCGGTCGCGAACATCCTGGCGCGCAGCACCCAGCGCCAGGCGGCCGAGTCCTTCGAGGAGCTGCTCATCCACCTGGGCCGCCACCCCTGCCCCATCGTCTACATTCGCGACCTGCCGGTGGCCCTGGGCGGCCCCCTGGCGCCGGTGGCCGTGCGCGCGCTGCGCACCGGCGGCCTGCGCTTCATCTTCGAAACGGAACCCAAGCGCGTGCAGGAGCTGCTGCGCGCCGACGAGGCCCTGGCCGAGCGGCTCCACCTGCTGCCCCTGAACGAGCCGCCGCTGGAGAAGGCGCGCTGGATCGTCGGCCGCGTGGCGGAGGAGCTGGAGCGAGCGCTGAGGCTGCCCATCGACCCGGCCGCGTGCGACCTGGCGCTGCGCCTGTCCGCGAAGTTCCTGCTGGCGCAGCACATGCCGCGCAAGGCCATCGAGCTGCTCAAGGAGACGGCCGCGGAGGCCGCGGGCATGGCGCGCGACCACGTGGGGCCGGAGGACGTGCTCACCCGCTTCTGCGCCGCGACGCGCCTGCCCCGCTTCGTCGTGGACGACGCGATGCCGCTGGACCTGGAGGAGACGGAGCGCTTCTTCGGGGAACGGCTGCTCGGCCAGACGGACGCGGTGGGCGCGGTGCTGCGTTCGGTGGCGCTGCTCAAGGCGGGGCTCAACGACCCGCGCCGCCCGCTGGGAGTGTTCCTCTTCGCCGGGCCCACGGGCGTGGGCAAGACGCAGCTGGCGAAGCTGCTGGCGGAGTACCTCTTCGGCTCCGCCGACAGGCTGGTGCGCCTCAACATGGCGGACTACCCCAACGACGGCGACGAGAGCGTCCCCTTCGGTGCGTCGTGGGCGCCCGCGATGGAGACGCGGCGCGGGGAGCTGTCCGCGCTGCTCGACGGCAAGGTGTTCACCGTGCTGCTGCTGGACGAGTTCGAGAAAGCCGCGCGCAGCGTGCACGACCGCTTCCTGCAGCTGTTCGACGAGGGCACCTTCGTCAACGGCGCGGGCGAAGCAGTGTCGTGCAACAACACGCTCATCGTGGCCACGTCCAACGTGGGCTCGGAGGTGTACCGCGAGGCGGGCATGGGCTTCGCCGCGCACAAGCGCGCGGAGGAGCAGGTGTCGGAGGTGGACCGCCGCATCGCGGAGGCCTTCCGTCCGGAGTTCCTCAACCGCTTCGACGCCATCTGCCACTTCCGTCCGCTGTCGCGCGTGGACATCCGCAAGATTGCGCAGCGAGAGGTAGGTCGCGTGCTGGAGCGCGAGGGCATCCGCGCCCGCGCCCTGGACGTGGAGGTGACGCCGGAGGTGGTGGACCGGCTGGTGGAGCGCGGCTATTCGCCGCAGTTCGGCGCGCGCTACCTGCAGCGTGAAATCGAGAAGACGCTCACCGCGGCGCTCGCGGTGGAGATCGCCCGCAGGCCGCTGCCGCCGGGAACGCCCGTGCGCGTGGAGGCCCGTCCCGGAGGCCGCGTGGTCGCGGTCGCGGAGCCCGTGCCGCCCCCCCGCGAGGTGACGGCACAGCTGCTGTTGCCCACGCCGAAGGCCGCGGCGGTGAAGCGCCGGTTGGACCGCAAGTCGCTGCTGATTGAGATGGACCGCCTGGTGGGCCGCGCCCGCGCACTCGCGGCGTCCGCGGGACGGCCGGAGCTGGAGGAGCGCCGCGCCGCGCTGCTCGCGGAGACGCAGGCGCCCAACCTCTGGGACGACCCGCAGCATGCGGCGGAGGTCCTCCGCGCGTTTCGCATGGTGGAGGCGCAGCTGGGAGAGCTGGACCGCCTGGAGGCCGCGTGCAACTTCGGACGCCGGCTGGTGCGCGAGGCGAAGAACGAGGTGCAGCTCGGCTCCGCCGCGAAGCAGGTGGAGGAGGTCGCGCGCGAGGTCCAGATGGCGGAGGCGCTGAATGCCTCCGGGGCCACGCCGCTGGACAACGAGGCGCTGGTGGACATCTGCGCCAGCGACACGTCGGAGCTGCAGGACGTGTGGGTGCAGGAGCTGGCCACCATGTACCTGGGCTGGGCGCAGCGCCGGGGCTACGAGGCCACCGCCGTCGCGGAGGCGGGGGAGCCCGCGCGCGTGGTGGTGCGCATCGCCGGCCCCGGGGCCTACGGCTTCCTCGCGGGCGAGGCGGGCCTGCACCGCCGCCTGGAGGACGAGAAGCGCCAGCGCGCGTACGTGCGCGTGCACCGGGGCGGACCGCTGGAGGAGCTGGAGCGGGAGCTGCTGGTGCTGGAGGGCCGTCCGGTGAAGAGCCGCGAAGGCGAGTACCTCCAGCGCGTGCGCAACGAAGTCACCGCGAAGGACGAAGCCACGGGCCGCGTGCTCACGCTCATCGGCGCCGGGGAGCTGGACGAGCTCAAGGGCATCGCCGCGCGAGTCGTCGCCGGGCAGGGCGCCAGCACCGACGAGGCCCGCCGCTACTTCCTGGGCCGGGGCGCGCGCGTGGAGGATCCGCGCACGGGCGCTGGCACTCCGCGCGTGAAGGACGTGATGCGAGGCGAGTTGGACGTGTTCATCGCCGCGTGGATCTCCCGTCCGCCCCCGGACTCCAACACGCCGCTCACCTGAGCGCGCTGGCCGCCCGCGCGAAGCCTCCGCCGCGCGGGGCGGGTCAGGGCAGGTAGCCCTGCGCGACGCCCAGGCGCATGGCTTCCGCGAGCACGTCCAGTCCCTGCGCGGTGTTGATGCGTGAATGGGACGTGGCGCCGCTCACCACCTGCACCGCTCCGCCCAGCACGAAGGGAAGAGGCCGGCGTCCCAGCCGCAAGAGCCGCTCGTCGTAGAAGGCACCCGGGGCACGCTCGCGCACCAGTCGCGCCAGGGTCACCATGTTCGCGGTGCGCGACGGCTGCATCGCGGGTCCCATGCACGAGAAGTCGAACCCGATCTCCGGCAGCACGGCGCCCCGGCCGTCGCGGTCGAAGACGAAGACGACCTGCGATGTCTCCTCCTGGGAGCCGCGCACGCTCTTCTCCGTCGTCTTCGTCATCTTCAGGCCGCCAGTGACGAGGGCCGTGCCCAGGGCCACCTTCGTCGTCTTCTCGGTGTGCTCGCTCTGCGTGCGCAGGGACGACGCGCCCCGGAGGATGACCGTCACGTCCTCCCACGCCATGGTGAGCGGAGCCCCCGCGCGAGGCGTGAACGTCACCTGCGCGGCGCCGAACGTCACGGTGCGCGCCGTGACGCGCTCCGCGACCTCCGACTCATCGATGGCGAGCGCCGCGAGCCCCGCGTCCCGCAGTGTCTTCACCAGGGCATCCGCCGCGTCGGGAGCCAGTCGTGCGAGCAGGGCGGGAGGCTCGGGAGCCAGCCGCATGCGAGCCTCCGCCGGTGCCATGCCCGCCGCCGCGGCGAGCACCTGGGCTGCTTCCGGAACCTCACCCGCAGGACGAACGAGCGCGACGATCTTCATGGCGTTTCCCACCCCTTGCACCGAGCGTCGCCATCCTCGCGCGAAAGCAGGGTGGCGCGCATCCGAACCCGGGCTCCACGGGGACATTCCCCAGGCAGTGGACAGACACCACCGCTGGCTCAGTCGAGCAGGTGCGGATTGCGAAGCAGCAGGACTCCGGCCTGCACGGTGGCGGTGTAGTCATTGAGCTTGCCGGTGCGAACCAGCTCGCTCACGTCGCGCACGTGGGTCTCCGAAATGACGCGATCCACCACGCCCTCCCCCTGGTTGTACGCCGCGAGCGCCAGCCGCCAATCCCCATAGCGCTCATACAGCGCCTGGAAGAGGGTCGCAGCGGCCTCCGTCTCACGCGCCACGTCCAATCGCTCGTCGCGTCCCGCCTCCACCTTCAAGCCATAGCGGCGCGCCGTCTCAGGGATGAACATCCACACGCCGGCGCCCCGCTGCCCCGGCGCCATCGATGGCTCGCGAGAGGTCTCCGGCAGGTTGCGCACCGCCGACTCCACCATCGCCACCGCGAGCAGGCCCTCCGGCAGGGAGCGCGAGCGCAGCGTGCCCGTCATCGCCTCACGGTGGGCCTGGAGGTTCGCCAGCGCCTTGCGCATGAAGTCGCGGCCCTTGCGCGTGGTGACGAACTTGTTGAGCTGATCCACCACGGCGGCGTCCACCACCACCGGCAGGTCCCCCTCCTTCGGTCCCGCCTCCGCCAACGCGCGCGCCTCCGTCAACGACACCGCGCGCCCCCGCACCGTGCCCTGCGCCCACAACGCCAGCGGCGCGAGCACCAACGCCAGCGACAACGAAAGACCCAGGGTGCGTACGGAACTGCGGGGACGGGGCTGGAACAACATGTGGATCCTCCTGACAGTGGGGTGGGACATGCCGGTGACTCCGGCGGGAAGGGAACCAGGGACGCGCAGCGACGCCTGCAACAGGCACCGCGCATACGCGTCCGCGGATACGTGCTTCACGGTGACGAGCGCCTCGTCGCAGGCGAACTCCTGACGCTCCGCCAACCACCGCGAGAACGCCCGAGCGAACGGACTCCAGAAGAAGGCGCTGTCGAACCCCAGCCGCACGTACGCGAGCATCGTGTCCCGCTGGCGGTGGTGTTGCAGCTCGTGCCGCACCGTGAGCCGGAGCGCCTCCGCGTCCTCCAACACATCGGTGGGCACCACCACCCACGCACCGCCACGAGGGAACCACACGGAGAACGCCCCCTCCGCCGCATCCCCCAGCACCACGCGCACCTGGCCCACGCGACGAAGGACGGGCAGCGCCTCCAGCCTCCGCCGCAAGCGCGCATACCGCCGCAGCTCCCACGACAGGAAGCCCAACGCCCCCATGGCCACCAGCGCCAGCCCCATCATCGCCAGCGGCAGCTCCGGGCCCGACGACGCGGCCTCCGTCACCCCTCCGCGCACGGGCCTCGAGTCAACGGACATGGGCGGTGCGGCGTAGCGCACCAGCGAACGCTCGAACGTGAAGAGCGGCGCCGACGGCATCCACTCCCGGGCCGCGAGCCCCGCGAACGGCAACAGCACCGACAGCCCCAGCGTCACCCGCCCCACGCGCAGCAGCTGCCGCGCGGCCAGCCTCCGCTCCATCCCCCACGCCACCACCGCGCGCAGCAGCCCGAAGCCCACCGCCACCAGCACCGCCGCCGTGAGATACGCGGCCAGCATGTCCCGGACGAAGGCGCTCATCCCCGGCCTCCCTTGCGGCCCAGGAGCTTGCGGATCTGCTCCACCTCCTCCGCGGACAGCGGCACCGCTTCCACCAGCCGCGCCACGAGCGACGAAGGCGTCCCGTCAAACACCGTCGCCACCAGGTGGCGCACGCTCTGGGCCTCGTAGGCCTCGCGAGACAGCCGCGCCGAGTACAGGTGCCCCCGCCCCTCCTTGCGGCTCTGCACCACGCCCTTCTGCTCCAGGATGCGAAGCACCGTGGACACCGACGTGTAGGCCAGCTTGCGCTCCGGCGGCAGCGCCGCGAGCACGTCCGCCACGCTCACCTCCCCCAACCTCCACACGAGCTGCATCAGCTCCAGCTCCACCGGGGTGAGCGGCTTGGACTCCTCGGCGGACGACGGCTTCGTCACGGACAGTGCCTCCCGGCCTCGAACTAAGACCTTAGTTCAAATACAACTAAGCCTTTAGTTTGAATCCGTCAAGCAGGCGGGCACGGGGGCGCGGTGGAGGAGGCGTGCGGATTCCCACGCACCAAAGGGTCCGGGCCCTTACACTTCCGGCCACATGCTCCACGTCATCCCTCTTGGCGGGCTGGGCGAGATCGGCCTCAACGCCATGGTGCTCGCCTGTCGTGGGGAGATGCTGCTCATCGACGCCGGCCTGATGTTCCCCTCGTCGGGGATGCCCGGCGTGGACATCATCGTCCCGGACTTCACGCACCTGCGGCGCAACGCGGCCCAGGTGAAGGGCGTGCTCCTCACGCACGGTCATGAAGACCACATCGGCGCGCTCCCCTACCTGCTGGGCGACGTGCCCGTCCCCATCTACGGCACGCGCTTCACGCTCGCCCTCGCGCGGCAGCGCCTGGAGGAGCTGGGCGTGGAGGCGGACCTGCGCGAAATCGAGCCGCGCACCCCCTTCTGCGTGGGCAGCGTCTTCCAGGTGGAGGCCACGCGCGTGACGCACACCGTGCCGGACGCGGTGGGCTTCATCGTCCGCTCGCCCGAAGGCACGGTCATCCACACCGGCGACTTCAAGCTGGACCCCGACCCCATCGACGGCCTCAAGACGGACCTGGAGCGCTGGGGCGAGGCGGGCGACGAAGGCGTGCTGTGCCTGCTGTCGGACTCCACCAACTCCGAGCACACCGACGAGACCGGCAGCGAACGCGTGGTGCAGACCACCTTCGAGCGCCTCTTCCACGAGACGAAGGGCCGCATCGTCGTCGCCCAGTTCTCCTCCAACCTCCACCGCATCCGGCACCTGCTGGACCTGTGCGAGCGCACCGGCCGGCTCGTCGCGCTCCAGGGCCGCAGCATGGTGCGCAACGTGGAGCTGGCGCGGGAGATGGGCTACCTGGACGTGCCCGACTCGCTCTTCGTGCACCTGGACAACGTGCCCAAGCTCGCGCCCCACCGGGTGGCGGTGCTCACCACCGGAGCGCAGGGCGAGCCCCGCGCGGGCCTCACCCAGCTGGCCAACGGCGATGGGCCCGTGCGCCTGGAGCCCGGTGACACCGTCATCGTCAGCGCCCGCCCCATCCCCGGCAACGAGCGCTCCGTGGGCGCGCTGCTGGATCAGCTCCACTGGCGCGGCGCCCGCATCGTCTACGCGCAGGTGGAGCCCGGCGTGCACGTCTCCGGACACGCCAGCCGCCCCCAGCAGCGCCGGGTGCTGGAGCTGATCCGCCCCAGGCACTTCATCCCCGTGCATGGGGAAGTCCGGCACCTGCACCGACACCTGACCACCGCCCGCGAGGCCGGCCTGGCACCGGAGGGCCTGCTGCTGGCCCATGACGGCGACGTGGTGACGTTCGAGGAGGGGCGGGGCCGCTTCACTGGCAGCGTGCCCTCGGGTCGCATCCTGCGGGAGCGCTTCGGGGACGGAATCGTGACGCAGGAGGCGCTGGCGGAGCGCAACCGGCTGGCGGAGACGGGCGTGGTGGCCGCGGCGGTGGTGCTGAGGCGCGACACCCAGGCCCTGGTGGCGGGGCCCCAGCTGTCCGGCCAGGGCCTCAACCCGGACGAACAGGGCGTGCTGTCCCAGGTGGCCCAGGAGGCCCGGGCCTTCTTCGAGGAGCTCAACCCCCTGCTCCGTGGGGATGACGCCCTGGTGCGGGAGGAGCTCGCGAAGGCGGTGAAGCGGGCCTTCAAGCAACACACCTCCCGGCGCACCCTGGTGGTGCCCTTGGTCGTCCGGGTGTAGGTATGGTAAGGGCGCGAAAAGGTACCCCCCATGCCCTCCTTCGACGTCATCTCCAAAATCGACCTGGCTGAGCTCGACAACGCGGTCAATCAGACCCGGAAGGAGCTCAGCACCCGCTATGACTTCCAGGGCGTGAAGGCCGAAATCGACATCGCCCCGGATCACTCCGCGCTCACGGTGAAGACCAACAGCGAGGAGAAGCTCCAGGCCGCCAAGGAGGTCCTGCTCAGCAAGCTGGCCAAGCGCGGCATCAGCCTGCGGGTGCTGGAGTTCGGCGACATCGAGAAGACGGGCATGAGCAACGTCAAGCAGCCCATCAAGCTCCAGCAGGGCATCCCGGTGGAGAAGTCCAAGGAGCTGATCAAGCTGCTCAAGGAGTCCAAGCTGAAGGTCCAGGGCTCCATCCAGGCGGATCAGCTCCGCGTCACGGGCAAGAACCGCGACGACCTGCAGGAGGCCATCGCGCTGTTCCGCAAGGAGCAGGACAAGCTCAAGCTGGACATGCAGTTCACCAACTTCCGCGACTAGAGGCGCCCCTCCGCCATGCACGCCGCCCGTCTGGCCCCCCTGCCCCTCTGTCTGCTCCTCGCCACCGCCTCGCTCGCTCAGAGCGCGTCGCGTCCCAGCAAGCCGGTGCCCATCCTCAAGAAGGCGCCCCTGCCGGAGAAGGGGCTCAAGGACTTCGGCTCGCCGCTGGTCCTCAAGTCACTGCCCACGGAAGGGGCCACCGCCAACTTCTCCGCCCGGGTGGGCTGGCGCAAGGACACGCTCTTCGTGGGCGTGGAGGCCACGGACAACCAGCTGCTCGCGGGTGACATCATCACCCTCTCGCTGAACTTCCCGGACTCCGGGCCCACCTCCGCGGGCTACACCTACCGCTTCGCCTTCGACGGCCAGCGCACCTCCGGCCCCGACAGCAACACGCCCAGGTTCGCGCAGGGCCTGGTGAACGCCGCGGTGCACCGCCAGGGCGACACGCTGTCCGTGGTGGCCATGATCCCGGTGCGCGCCCTGCCCCGCTTCCCCGCGGTGGATCCGCTCGTCATGGACCTCTGCATCACCTACGAGGACCAGGACCAGGTGGGCGCCAAGGTGGTGCCGGTGTCCAACTGCAAGAGCGGCACGATGGCGGAGGGCGAGGCGCTGCGCCTGCCGGACGAGGCGCGCAAGAACCTCAAGCTCAAGCCCCCCGCCAGCGTCACCACGCTGGAGGCGGCGCCCACCGGCTGGCTGGGCTGGGGCCTGTTCAGCTACCCGGACTGGGCCCAGGGGGATGAGAACCTCACCCCCGCCTCGCTGCGCGCGCTGGTGGCGCCCAACGCGGTGGACGCCTCGAAGATGGGCGTGAACCTGCCGGAGACGTTGAGCCTGCCGGACGGACGGCCGGTCGTTAGTGTCCTCACTGGGAAGAACCCCTATGCCGTCGAGGGTCAATGCGACTCCGACGACGAGCTCCGGATGGGGCTCTATGTGGTGTCGGGGAAGACAGCCCAGCGGGTGCTCGACTGGCCGGCCGCCACGTGTGCGCTGGGTCGCGCTACATCGGTGGAGCTGGAAGAAGACGGGGCGCTGAACATCGGTTACTCGAACGGCGCCATCATCAACTTCGTTTGGAGTGCGGACCACTTCGAGCGGACGCAACTGGGAAAGCGGTAGACGCGCGTGGAAGAGACCAAGAGCCTGTACATGATGACCCTCGGCTGCCCGAAGAACCGGGTGGACTCCGAGGTGATGCTGGGCACGCTGCGCACCCGCGGCTATTCGCTTGTGCAGGAGGCCTCGGAGGCCGAGGTCATCGTGGTCAACACGTGCGCCTTCATCGGGCCGGCGAAGCAGGAGTCGGTGGACTCCATCCTGGAGATGGCGGAGCTGAAGAAGTCGGGCTCGTGCAAGACGCTCGTCGTCACCGGCTGCCTGTCCCAGCGCTACGGCCAGGAGCTGTCGCAGGAGATGCCGGAGGTGGACCACTTCCTGGGCACCAGCGCGTACGCCCAGATTGGCGACCTCCTGGCGGCGGAGGCCTCGCCGCGCCAGGTGATTCCGGATCCGGACTACATCCACAACGCGGAGACGCCGCGCATCAACTCGATGCCGAAGTACACGGCGTACCTGAAGATTTCCGAAGGCTGCGACAACGCCTGCGCGTTCTGCATCATCCCCACGCTGCGCGGCGGCCAGCGCTCGCGCCCGGTGGCGGACATCCTCGCGGAGGCGCAGAAGCTGGCGGACAGCGGCGTGCAGGAGCTGAACCTCGTGGCGCAGGACCTGACGGCGTACGGGCATGACCTGCCCGGCAAGCCGAAGCTCCACGAGCTGCTCAAGGAGCTGGTGAAGGTGGACGTGAAGTGGATCCGCCTGCACTACGCCTACCCGCGCGTGTTCCCGGACGAGCTCATCGACGTCATCGCGACCGAGCCGAAGATCGCCAAGTACCTGGACATGCCGGTGCAGCACGCCAGCGACAAGCTGCTCCTGTCCATGAAGCGCGGCCGCAACTCCAAGTTCCTCAAGGAGCTGCTCACCAAGCTGCGCGAGCGCGTGCCGAACCTGGTGATGCGCACCTCGCTCATCGTCGGCCTGCCGGGTGAGACGGAGGAGGACTTCGAGCTCTTGAAGGAGTTCGTGAAGGAGCAGCGCTTCCAGCGTCTGGGCGTGTTCCAGTACTCGGACGAGGAAGGCACCGCCGCGTTTGATCTGCCGAACAAGGTCCCGGCGAAGACCATCGAGCGCCGCTGGCGCGAGGTGATGGCCATCCAGAAGCGCATCAACCGCGAGCAGAACAAGAAGCTCGTGGGCCAGAAGCTCACCGTGCTGGTGGAGGGCCCCAGCGAGGAGTCCGAGCACCTGCTGGTGGGCCGCCACGAGGGGCAGGCGCCGGAGATCGACGGGCAGGTCTACATCAACGACGGCCTGGCGTACCCGGGCGAGTTCGTCACCGTGGAGGTGACGGAGGCGCACGACTACGACCTCATCGCCCGCGTGGTGGAGCGTCCGGATCCGAAGCAGCGCGCGCACACCCCGCGCGAGGCCCCGCCCGCGCCCGTGCCGCTGAAGGCGCTGGTGCGTCCGCCGGAGCCGCGGCCGGAGTAGTTCGTCACCGGTGAAGGCCGTGCCCCGGGCCCGCCCCGTCCTCCCACTGGAGGCGGTCGCGGGCCCGAGCCGTTCGTGTGGAGGCCGCTACGTCGAAGACCGGCGCGGCGCGCGCCCCACCGGCGCATCAGGCCTCGGCTCATGCCGCCCCGCAGGTGGCGGTCACGAGCCGTTCGTGGGCGCTACCTTGGATCCTCGGGCTCCAGCTCGCGCTCCTCGACGGGCGGCGGCTGCGGGCCCGAGCCCTTCGTCGGCACGGCCACGCCCTCGCCCAGCGGCGTGGGCTGGCACTCGCACACGGTGCGCCGCGAGGCGGACTCCGTGACGAAGGCGCACGTCGTGGGGCACTCGGGCTGGCGCCCCTCCTCCACCAGCGACACCGCGTAGCTCTTCGCGCCCTGGAGCGCGGCATGGCACGCGGGCAGCGTCTTCGACAGCGACGCCCACGGCAGCCGGTGCTGGGTGTTGGCGCCGCGCGTGGCCGCCGGGAAGCTCAGGCCCACCTGACAGCCCGTCTCCAGGCGCTGACCGTCCGCGCCCCGGGGCTCCACGTACAGGCGGACGCCCTCCGGCACATCCCGGAACACCTCGCCGGAGAGAGCCACCACGCCGTCGGGCTCCGTGCGCACGAAGATGCCGTAGCAGGCCTCCTCGCTGAACGCGCCGCCCTCGCCCGCGCACTGCTGACGGCCGCCGCCTTCCGGCGTGCGCACGTGGGGCCTGCGCAGCACGAGCGCCCCACCCTGCGCGTCCACGGTGGCGGTGAAGCGGCCCCACACGTCCGGCCCCAGCCGGCCCAGGCTGCTCTGCGACGGCCAGCGCCCCGCGGCCTCCATCACCAGGGGCTTCACGCCCAGCCCTTCCGCCACCTCCACCGAGTCCACGACGAAGGTGCGCGGCGGCAGGCCCGCGGCCGTCTCCAGCGGTTGCAAGCCCTGGCCCAGCGCGGGGTCCACCGCCAGTCGGGAGAAGGGCTCGCGCGTGCCCAGCACGAAGGGGCCGGTGATGCTCGCGTCCCCTTGCGTCACCTGCACGGCCAGCAGCGGCCAGTCGCCCAGCGGCTCGCGGCTCAGCTCCACCACGTGCGACTCGCGCACCGCGTCCGTCGCGCGCAGCTCCGCGTCGTAGTCCTCCCGGGGACGCGACGCGGTGAAGGTCACCTCGCGGCGCAGCGGCTCCACCGTGAGGGCATAGGGGAACAGCACGTCCTGCCCCAGCGTCACCGAGCAGCCCGTCTCACCGGAGAGCAGCAGCGTGCGCAGGAGCGGCGCCACCGGGCCCACCGTCACCGTCGGCGCCGGCACCTCCGGCCAGGAGCGATGGCCTCCCGAGGCTTCCGGCACGCGCGCGGTCCCGGCGGGCGCGGGCGGCGCGCCGTCGAAGCAGGCCGTGGACACGAGCGACAGTGGCCGCGTGACGTCCAGCACCACCGGCACCGCCCGGTTCCCCAGCCGCCCCGCCACCGTCAGCCGCAGCGCGGGCGACGACAGCAGGGGCAGCGTCTGCCCCACGAGGCTCGTGGGACGTGGAGGGCTCGTGGGCGCGCCGGGGTGACACCCCGCGCCCAGCACCAGCACGCATCCCGCCAGCAGCACGCCGCGCATGGTGGGCGGCCGTCCTACTGCGCCTTCTTGGTGAAGTCGTCCACGCGGGTGCCCTCGGGCGGGTTCAGCTTGAAGCTGTCCGCGGAGATGCCCACGTTCGTCTTCAGGTCCAGGAAGGCGATGGTGTTCTCGCTGCCGTCCGGATCCACCACCGTGCTCTTGAGCACCTGCGCCGTCGAGGGGTCCACCTCCAGGCGCACCTGGCGGAAGCGCGGCTCGTTCTTCAGCGGATCCAGCACCAGCAGCGTGCCCTTGCAGTCCTTGCAGTCGCCCTTGGTGATGGCGAACTCGTCCGCCAGCTTCCCCTGGCCGAAGAGGAACGTCACCGACGCGGACAGCTGGCTGGTGTCCATGGCCGCCACCGACAGCGTCTGCGCCTCAGGGTCGTACATGTAGACCTTGTTGCCCGCGAGCACGAACGTCCGCTTGGACGGGTTCTCGTACTCCCAGCGCATCAGGCCCGGCTTCTTGTAGGTCACCGTGCCCGTGGACGTCTGCGTGCGGCGGAAGGCCTTGTACTTGTAGTCCTGCTTGAAGCCCGCCTTGAAGTCGCCCGTCTTCTCGTAGAAGGCCTGCATCCGGTCCACGAGCGACTTCACCTCGGGAGTCATCGGCTTGGGCGCGGGCTTCGGGGCGCTGGCGGCCACGCTCGCGTCGCCAGACGTCGCGGCGGGGGGCATCGCGGCCGTGCCGGCATCCGAGGGAGCGGCGGGCTTGGCCGCGGCGGCAGGGGCCTTGGCGGTCGCCGCGGGCTTCGCCACGGGCGCGGTGGGGGCCTGCGTGAGCAGCGTGAAGAGCAGGGATTCCAGCAACATGGCGTGCGCCTCCGGAGCGGGCACCTGGGGCGCCCGCAGGGTCCATCTACCGCATCCGGACGGCCCCCGGGGGACCGGCATTCACCGCTGTGTGGCTTTGACCAGACGCTTCCGCTGCTTCACGCCCAGCAGGTAGAAGCGCTCCCGCAGCTCCTGGGCCTCCGTGGGCGTCAGGTCCCCGGAGCCCCCCGCCAGGTGCTCGTCCCGCCAGGCGACCGCCCGGGTGATGCTCGCGGACGCGGCCGCGGAGATGTTCAGGCTCTGGCTGAAGCCCTTCATGGGCACCCAGAACGTGCCATCCACGCCGGTGAGCACATCGTCGCTCACGCCGTAGCGCTCATTGCCGAACACCATGGCGAACCTGGTGTCGAAGCGCAGGCTGTAGAGGTTGGTGGCCCCCTCGCGCAGCGCCGACGCGTAGAGGCTGAAGCCGCGCCCCTTCAGGTGCTCGCGGCACTCCGCGAACGTCTTGTAGAGGTGCACGTCCAACCACTTGTCGCAGCCCTGGGCCACCCGCGAGTTGGGGATGAAGGGCGCCTCCGGGTTGATGACGACGTGCACCTCTTGCACGCCCATGGACTCGCAGGTGCGCAGCACCGCGGCCATGTTGAAGTTGTCCTCCAGCCGGTCGAGGACCACCACGAAGTTGCGCGTGCGCTGGCTGACGACGCGGTCGATCTTCTCCTTGCGCACGTCGAGCAGGAACTGCTCCGGCTCGACGGCTTCGCGCTCGAACTTCTCGTAGCGAGGGCCTCCTCCCGCCATCGGTTCAGCGCCTCCCGCCCGACTTCTTCGCTGGCGCCTTCCGGGCGGCCTTCTTCGCCGGAGCCTTGCGCACCGCCTTCTTCGCGGCGGCCTTCTTCACCGGCGCCTTGCGCGCGGCCTTCTTCGCCACGGGCTTGCGAGAGGCCTTCTTGGCGGCGGCCTTCTTCGCCGCGCCCTTGCGCACCGCCTGCTTCGCGGCCTTCTTCCCCGGTGTCTTCTTCGCGGCGGCCTTCGCCGGAGCCTTGGTGGCGGCCTTCTTCGCCGGCGCCTCGACGTGGAGCTTGTCGGTGCGGCCGGTGAAGAGCACCTCCGCCACCGCGTCCATCAGGGCCTGCATGCCCTCGCCCGTGGCGGTGGACACCGGGTACACGCGGATGCCCCGGCGGCGCAGCGCCTCCGTGAAGGGCCCGAGCCGCTCCCGGCCCTCCGTCAGGTCCTGCTTGTTGGCGGCCACCACCTGCGGCTTGGTGGCCAGCTCCGCGCTGTACTTCTTCAACTCCGCGTTGAGGATGTTGAAGTCGTCCAGCGGCTTGCGGCCCTCGCCCTCGGCGCCCATGTCGATGAGGTGCACCAGCACCTTGCAGCGCTCCACGTGGCGCAGGAACTGGTGGCCCAGGCCCACTCCCTCGCTGGCCCCCTCGATGATGCCGGGGATGTCCGCCATGACGAAGGACAGGTTGTCCTTGTACTGGACCATGCCCAGGTTCGGCACCAGCGTGGTGAACGGGTAGTCCGCCACCTTCGGCCGCGCCCGGCTCACCCGCGAGATGAACGTGCTCTTGCCCGCGTTGGGGAAGCCCAGCAGGCCCACGTCCGCCAGCAGCTTCAGCTCCAGCCGGAGGGTGATCTCCTCGCCCTTCGTGCCGTCCTGCGCGAAGCGCGGCGTCTGGCGCGTAGAGGTGGCGAAGTTCATGTTGCCCAGGCCGCCCCGGCCGCCCTTGGCCGCCACGAAGCGCTGGCCCGGGTCGCTCAGGTCCACCAGCAGCTCCCCCGTCTGCTCGTCGCGGATCAGCGTGCCCACCGGCACCTGGAGCACCAGATCATCGGCGCCGTGACCATTGCAGTCACTGCCCATGCCGTGCTCGCCGTTCTTGGCGCGGTGATGCTGCTGGTAGCGGTAGTCCAGGAGCGTGGTCAGCTGCGGGTTCGCCACGAACACCACGGAGCCGCCATTGCCGCCGTCCCCGCCGTTGGGGCCGCCGCGCTCGATGAACTTCTCACGCCGGAAGGCCACGGCGCCGTTCCCGCCGTCTCCCGCCTTCACGTAGATGCGTACTTCGTCGACGAACTTCATGGGGCGACTGCCCTCCTGGAAAAACACGAAGCGGGCCGTCCTCGCATCCGCCCGTTCCCATGGGAACGGAGGACCGGGAACGACCCGCTCGGTAATGCCCGTGCCCTGGGTCGCCCCAGGGCCACAGACTAGGCGCTCGCCTGCTCGGCGGCGGCCGGGTACACGGACACCTTCTTCTTGTCACGGCCGAGGCGCTCGTACTTCACCACGCCGTCCACCGTCGAGAAGAGGGTGAAGTCGCGACCGAGCTTCACGTTCGTGCCCGGGTGGATGACCGTGCCGACCTGACGGACGAGGATGCTGCCCGCCGTGATGGTCTCACCGCCGTACACCTTCACACCACGGTACTGCGGGTTGGAATCACGCCCGTTGCGCGAAGAACCCTGACCTTTTTTATGGGCCATGACACCTGCTCCTTGAAGTTCGTGTGGGGAATGCCCGGAAAGACGGCTAGCCGGAGATCGAGGTGACCTTCACCTCGGTGTACGGCTGGCGGTGGCCACGGCGACGGGTCCAGCCTTCCTTCTCCTTGCGGAAGTGCAGGACGCGGCGGTGCTTGTCCTGCGCCAGCACCTTGCCCACGACCTTCGCGCCCGCCACCGTCGGCTGGCCCACCTTCGGGCTCTCCGAGCCGCCCAGCAGCAGGACCTCGGTGAACGAGACCTCGGCGCCGATATCACCGGCGATCTTCTCGATCCGGACCACGTCGCCCTCGGCGACGCGGTACTGCTTTCCGCCCGTGCGAATGACTGCGTACATCGTCGAACCCCTGTCAGCTTCGGGTTGGTTCAACCCATGGAATCCAACGCGCATTTCGGACGGCGGACCGCCCGGCGCGCTAAAAGACGGCGGGACTTACGAGAATCCCGAGGGGGAGTCAAGGCAGTTGGCGGATCAACCCGCCCCCCGGCTCCCTATTTGCCTTTGAATAGAATTCCCGGAATAAAGTCCACTGGACCGCGAACGGGCGCTCACTAGGATGCGCTCCGGTTGCTTTCCACCTGTACCTCATCCCTGAGGGGGAGAATATCATGAAGAAGATCCTGTTCGGTCTGGCGGCCATGGCTTCGCTCACGCTCACCGCTTGCGGCGGCGACTACTGCGATCGCAACGAGGACGTCGCCAAGGACCTGTCCAAGAAGTTCGAGGAGTGTGGCTTCGACGTCAGCGGCAACCCGACGAAGCCGACCGATGCCGAGAAGGACGCCTGTAAGGAGGCCCTGAAGGACTGCTCGGACGACGACAAGAAGAAGCTGGACGCCGTCGTCGACTGCATCGAGGGCGTGAAGACCTGCTCCGACAAGTCCTCCACCGAGCAGCAGCGCATCCTGTCCGACATCGTGGCCTGCTCCACCAAGGGCGGCTCCGTGAGCGCGGCCTGCGCGGCGTCCATCAACGCCGACTAGTCGTCGCCTCGTCCGCGGCACCTGCCGTGGTGTCAGGGCCCGGTTCCCTCCCCAGGGAATCGGGCTCTTTCATTTCGGGCGTGGGCCAGGCGCGCCCCCAGCGCCCGTCCCACCACGCGGCGGCGCTGCTGATACTCCCACTCCAGCGGATCCAGCTCCAGGCCGCGCTCGTAGGCCTCCAGGGCCCGCTGGAGCTGGCCGTCGCGCTCCAGCGCACTGCCCGTGAGGAAGTGCACGCGCGCGGTGCCCACCGCCCGGGGCTGCTCGGCGAGGAACTCGCGGCGCAGGGCGTCCGCCTGGATCGCCGTGAGGCCCGCCTCCAGGCACCGCGCCACGCCCCGGGCATTGCCCAGCCGGGCATCATAGCGGGCCCGGCGCTGCGGCACGCCCAGGGTGTCCCCCGCGTCCCTCACGCGGAGCAGCATGGTCTCCAGGCGCGAGCGCTGCCCGCGCGACAGGGGCCGCTGTCTGAGCGCGGACAGGGCGCTCCACAGCTCGCGCGCCCGCTCCCGCGCGGAGTCCAGCTCCACGTCCCGCGGCACCCCCAGCACCGTGTAGTGGGTCCCCTCCCCGGCCAGCTGATCGCGCCACAGCGCCAGGACGCGCTCGGCCTCCGCGTCGTCCGGAGGCTCCCGGGAGGCGGGCGCCGGAGAGACCGGAGCGCCGGCGAGGTGCTGCTCCACGCGGGCCTTCAGCGCGGCGGACGGCGCGACGAACTGCACGCCGAAGCCCGGGCGCATGCCCCAGGCCTGGGCCTGCTCGGGCGAGACGTGGCGCACCACCTCGCACGTGACGGACAGCGCCCCCGAGGCCAGGGGCAGCACCACGCGGACCTGGGCGAACAGCGGAGGCAATTCCCCTGTCGCGTGAAGGAACACGCCCCCGCGCGTCAGGTCCGAGCCCGTGAAGGTCCGGGGCTGAGCGCCCGGCTGCAACACCACCTGCACGGCCCCCGGGAGCGTCCTTCCCCCGGACGGGCCCGGCGGCTCCAACAACGGGGTGCGCCGGGGCCCCGTGACCGGAGTCCCAGGGGAGGCCCCCGCCGAGGGACGAGGTGCGGCCACGGCCGCCCGCGCCAGGGGGGGCCGCACGGCGAGGGCCTGCTCCAGCGCGGCGCGCAGGGCGAGCGCGTGGGGGAAGCGCTCATCCGGGGTCTTCGCCAGGGCCCGCAGCACCACCGCCTCCAGCGCGGCCGGCACCGAGGGACAGATGGCGCGCGGGGCCGGCGGCTGCCGCGTCTGGTGCGCCACGAGCTGGGCGGTGAGCCCCTCGTCGGGAAAGGGCAGCCGCCCGGTGAGCAGCTGGTAGGCGATGACGCCCACCGCGTACAGGTCCGCGCGCCCGTCCAGGCGCCGGCTCAGGGACTGCTCCGGGGCCATGTACTCCGGCGTCCCCACGATGATGCCCGCCACCGTCTCCGGCATGCTCGCGTCCACCAGCTTCGCGATGCCGAAGTCGAGCACCTTCACGAACGGCATCCCCCGCCCGCGCTTCACCAGGAAGATGTTGTCCGGCTTCAGGTCGCGGTGGACGATGCCCCGCGCATGCGCCGCATGCAGCGCGTCACACACCTGGGCCAGCACGGGCACCACCGCCCCGGCCGACATCGCCGTGCCCACCCATGCGGACAGCGGCGCGCCCTCCAGGAACTCCATGATGAGGTAGGGCCGGGGCGCCGCGGCGTTGAGGTCGAAGATGCTGACGATGTTCTCGTGCCCGATGAGGTTGACCGCCCGGGCCTCGGCATGGAAGCGCTGCACCAGCTCCGGGTAGCGCGTCAGGTGCTCGTGCAGCACCTTCACCGCCACGCGGCTGCCAATGGACACGTGCTCGGCCAGGTAGACGGACCCCATTCCGCCCCGGCCTACCCGGCGCACCAGCCGGAAGCTGCCCATCTGGGTGCCCAACAGCGGATCCACCTCCTCCGAAGGGGCCACGGCGGCCGGCGACTCCCCGGTGCGCGCACCCCCGCCCCCCGCCTCCCGGACGAGCGTGTCGCACGACGTCTCCTCGCCATGTCCAAGCCCGCACGCTGAGCACGTGCGCTCGTTCCTCGCGACTTCGGCCATACCGCGCCCCCCTGGCCAACTCCCTGCCCAATCTGCACATCCTGGAAGCCCTGCATCCATTGCCGCCAAGGATGGGTGTCGCAAAATGAGGGGGGCACCCGGCCCGTGGGCCGGGGTGACGGTTGGGCGGCGGACTGCGGCGTGTCAGGAAGATGTCACGCGGGTAGGATGCGCGGCATGTCCCGCTCGGCTCGACGCATCCCCACCGTGAACCTGTCCCACTACCGCTCCGGCACTCCCGAGGAGCGGGCCCGCTTCGTCCAGGTGTTTGGCGACGCGCTCAAGGAGTTCGGCTTCGTGACCGTGGAGGGTCACGGCGTCGACGACGCGCTCATCCGCCGCACCTACTCGGACGTGGAGCGCTTCTTCCAGCTGCCGGAGTCCACCAAGACGCGCTACGCGGTGCCGGAGCGTCCGGGGCAGCGGGGCTTCATGGCGTTTGGCCAGGAGCACGCGAAGAACCGCAAGGTGGGGGACCTGAAGGAGTTCTGGCACGTGGGCCGCGAGCTGCCCGTGGGTCACCCCTACCGCGAGGACTACGGCGCCAACGTCTGGCCGGAGGAGGTGCCCACCTTCCGTGAGCACACGCTGACGCTCTACCGGGAGCTGGACGGCGCGGCGACGGTGATGCTCCAGGCGCTGGCGGAGTACCTGGGCATCGAGCGCAACACGCTCAGCGACATGACGGTGGACGGCAACTCGGTGCTGAGGCTCATCCACTACCCGCCGCTGAAGGACCGCTTCATCCCGGGCGCGGTGCGCGCCGCGGAGCACGAGGACATCAACTTCATCACGCTCCTGTGCGAGGGCACGGCCGGCGGCCTGGAGCTGCTCACGCGCGACGGCGAGTGGATTCCGGTGGACACGCTGCGCGGGCAGATCGTCGTGGACTCGGGCGACATGCTGAGCCGGGTGATGAACGGCGTCATCCCGTCCACCACGCACCGGGTGGTGAACCCGCCCAGCCCCGAGCAGGACACGGTGCGCTACTCCATGCCCTTCTTCGTGCACCCGTTCTCCGACTGCATCCTCAAGCCGCTGCCGCAGACGGAGACGCCGGACAACCCGGCGCGCCACCCGCCCATCACCGCGGACGCGTTCCTCAAGCAGCGCCTGCGCGAGCTGGGCTTCCTCAAGTAGCCGCCGCCAGGGCGATCAGCTCCTCCATGGGCACGCGGAAGTGGCGAGTCCCTTCCGCGCCGTGGAGCCAGCTTCCCCGGCCCTTGAGCCACGAGGGCTGCCACGGGCGGCCCGTCTCATCCGTGAGGATGACGCGGGCCCCGGGCCCCAGGCGCTGGTGGCCCCGGTCGTAGAGCGAGAAGAGCTGGAGCTGGAAGGCATCGTCGTAGCCGCCCCCGAACAGGACGTGCGTGTCGCTGACGACGATGGCGTGTGCGCCCCGTACCGGTGAGCGCCAGAGCGTGGAGGGCTGGCCGGGCCGCATGCGCACGAGCGGGAAGTCCGTGTAGCTGTAGAACCAGGTCTCCCGCTCCGAAGCGACGTTGAGCGCGTAGCAGTCCGAGATGCTCTGCTCCCCGGGCAGCGCCATCCGCACGCCGCTCTCCTGCCGCCGTCCCAGTGCATCGAAGCGCACCAGTCCGTCCTCGCCGATGGGGCGCCGGGTTTCATCCCCGCCCCAGCCCCGGTTGCCGAAGACGCCTTCATCGAAGTAGCTGACCCAGACCTGTCCGTCGGATGTCGCCTGCACGTCAGCGATGCCGTCCCCCAGGGTGAGCTCGCGCGACAACGCACCTTCGGGCTCGTAGACGTGGGCGTTGCGCTCGTGCGCCCTCTCGGAGAGGTAGCGGCACCGCGCGTTCACGAGCAGCACCTCACCGCCCGGGAGCGGCTGGACGTAGTCGAAGTCCGGGGCATCGCGAGGCAGCGTGAATCGTTCCCAGGAGTCCCACGCGTCCGCGAAGTGGAGGACCTCGTCGCCATCACCCTCCCCGTCCGCGAGCCACCACACGGTGGTGTCGGGCGCCACGCCACGGGCCTTCGCCTTCCGTCCCGCGAGCGCCTCCGCCGCGTCGACGAACGGGTGCACTTCGACGTGGAGCGTCCTCTTCATGTGCGTCACGGGTCCCCCTGATGGGCACGGCCTCGACGGTGGCATTGCTGGAACCTGACGGTCCATGTCCGGGCCGCTCGCGCGGCCTGGAGGCCGGTGCCATCCTCGCGGCACTGTGGCCTCCTCCCTCGACCTGTTCGCCATCCAGCCGCGCGTCACGCTCGACGACTACGCCTCGCAGGCGACGTTCGCCTCGCATCACCGGGCGCTCGCCGCCCGCGTGGACGCGCTGCGGCCTCGCGACCCAGAGGGCCGGCCGTTGAATCCCGCGCTCGCTGTCTGGCCGGAGATGGTGGGCGCGGCGCTGGGGCTGCTGGGGCACCTCCCGCGCGTCCGCCGCCGCAAGACGACGAACGGGGCGATGGCGCGCGTGGCGCTGGCGGAGTGGCTCGGCATGTTCCGCACGTGGAGCGCCTTCCACCCGCCGACGCTGGAGGAATGCCTCTACGCCACGGTGGCGCCCCGCGTGCACCGCGCGATGTACGAGACCTTCTCCGGCATCGCCCGGGACTTCGGGCTGTGGGTGGTGGCCGGCAGCGCGCTGCTGCCCATGAACCGTCTGGGCCCGGACACGCCCGAGTACGAGCCCGCGGGCGCGCGCACCTTCAACACCAGCTACACGTTCTCACCGGACGGGCACTGCGTCGCCGTCACGCGCAAGGTGAACCTGGTGCCCACGCAGGAGGACGTGCTGCACCTGAGCCCGGGCCGCCCGGAGGACCTGCCCGTGCTGGACACGCCGTTCGGGAAGCTGGGGACGCTCGTCTGCTACGACGGCTTCCGCGAACCGCACACGTCCGGCGAACCCTATTTCGTGCCCTGCGCGCAGTACCTGGACGCGCTGGGCGTGGAGGTCATCGCGCAGCCTTCCGCCAACGCGTGGAGCTGGGACGCGCCCTGGGCCTTCAACGCGCCCGGCGAGACGCAGCTGCGCCGCGAGCAGTGGTTCAACGAGGGCCTCTTCACGCAGCTGCGCACCCTGAAGCGCGTGCGCTACGCGGTGAACCCGCAGCTCACCGGCGGCTTCTTCGACAACACCTTCGAGGCCCCCTCGCTCATCCTGGAGCGCCGGGGGCCGGACGACGTGCACGTGCTCGCCCGGTCCGCCGCTCCACGCGGCGAGGACGTGCTCCACGTCACCGTGCCTCGCTAATCGCCCAGCTTCTTCTTGAGCAGCTCGTTGACGAGGCCGGGGTTGCCCTTGCCCTTCATGGCCTTCATCACCTGGCCCACGAAGAAGCCGTACACGCTCTTCTTGCCGGCCCTGTACTTCTCCACCTCGCCCGCGTTCTTCGCGAGGATGTCGTCCACCACCGCCTCGACGGCGCCCACGTCGCTGACCTGCGCGAGGCCCTTCTCCGCGATGATGTCCGCGGGCGCGCGGCCCGTGCGGAACATCTCCCCGAGCACGTCCTTCGCCGCGTTCGCGGACACCGTGCCCTTCTCCACCGTGGTCAGCAGCTCGCCCAGCTGCGCCGGGGTGAAGCTCAGCGCGGAGAGGGGCGTGCCCTCCTCCTTGAGCAGGCGGCTGAGCTCCCCCAGGAACCAGTTGGAGAGCTTCTTCGCGTCGGAGACGTGCTTCGCGCAGGCCTCGAAGAAGTCCGCCAGCGGGCGCTCGGCGGTGAGGATGCGCGCGTCGTAGGCCGGCAGGCCGTACTCGCTCATGAAGCGCGTGCGCCTGGCGCGCGGCAGCTCTGGCAGCAACTGCCGCTGTGCGTCCCTCAGCGCGTCCGACACGAGGAGCGGCGGCAGGTCCGGCTCCGGGAAGTAGCGGTAGTCGTGCGCGTCCTCCTTGGAGCGCATGGACCGGGTGACGCCCTTGTTCACGTCCCAGAGGCGCGTCTCCTGGTCCACCTTGCCGCCGGACTCGATGACGTCCACCTGGCGCGCGGCCTCGTACTCGATGGCCTGCTTGAGGAAGCGGAACGAGTTGAGGTTCTTCAGCTCGCAGCGCTGCCCGAACGTGGTGGAGCCCTTGGGCATCACCGACACGTTGGCGTCGCAGCGGAAGCTGCCCTCCTCCAGGTTGCCGTCGTTGACGCCCAGGTACACCAGCACGTCGCGCAGCGCCTTGAGGTACTCCACCGCCTCGTCCGCGTCGCGCAGGTCCGGCTCGCTGACGATCTCCATCAGCGGCACGCCCGCGCGGTTCAGGTCCACCAGGCTCTGCCCCGCGGACGCGGACGCGTCGTGGATGCTCTTGCCCGCGTCCTCCTCCAGGTGGATGCGCCGCACGCGCACCTTCTTCTCACCGGAGGGCGTGTCGATGATCAGCTCGCCCCACTCGCAGATGGGCTGATCATACTGCGTGATTTGATAGCCCTTGGGCAGGTCCGGATAGAAGTAGTTCTTCCGGCTCCACACGCTGGTGGGCTTCACCGTGCACCCGAGCGCCAGGCCCGTGCGCACCGCGTACTCCACCACGCGCTGGTTGAGCACCGGCAGCACGCCGGGCATGCCCAGGCACACCGGGCAGGTGTGGTGGTTGGGCTCCGCGCCGAACGCGGTGGAGCAGCCGCAGAAAATCTTGGACTGCGTGAGCAGCTGCGCGTGGACCTCGAGTCCGATGACCGTCTGGAAGTCGCTCAGGGGCATGGCGGTGTCACCCGTGTCTCGCGCCCGCTAGACGGGGGCGGCGCGGCGGAAGAAGTCGTGCTCACGCTCGAAGGCGCGGGCGATGCGAAGCAGGCGGGCCTCGTCGAACGGGCGCCCCAACAGCTGCATGCCCATGGGCAGCCCGCCTTGCGTGAAGCCGCACGGCACGGACAGGCCGGGCAGGCCCGCCAGGTTGCACGGCAGCGTGTAGACGTCCATCAGGTACATGGACAGCGGGTCGTCCACCTTCGACCCCAGCTTGAACGCCGGCACCGGCGACGTGGGCGACACGATGGCGTCCACCTGCTGGAACACCTTCGTGAAGTCCTCGCGGATGAGCGTGCGGACCTTCTGCGCGCGCAGGTAGTACGCGTCGTAGTAGCCGGCGGACAGCGCGTAGGTGCCCAGCATGATGCGGCGCTTCACCTCCGCGCCGAAGCCCTGGCCCCGCGTCTGCGTGTACAGCTCCTTGAGCCCGCGCGCGTCCTTCGCCCGCTGTCCGTAGCGGACGCCGTCGTAGCGGGCCAGGTTGCTGGACGCCTCCGACGACGCCAGCAGGTAGTACGTCGCCAGCGCGTACTTCGTGTGCGGCAGCGACACGTCCACCAGCGTCGCGCCCAGCTTCTCCAGCTCCTCCAGCGACGCGCGCAGCGTGCCCGCGACCTCCGGGTCCATCCCTTCCGCGAAGTACTCGCGCGGCACGCCCAGCTTGAGGCCGCGCACGCCGTCCTCCAGCCCCGTGAGGCAGTCCGGCGTCTCCACGTCCGCGGAGGTGGAGTCCAGCGGATCATGCCGAGCGATGAGCTGGAAGAGCGCCGCGGTGTCCCCCACCGTGCGCGCCATGGGCCCCGGCTGATCCAACGACGAGGCGAAGGCGATGACGCCGTAGCGCGACACCCGCCCGTACGTGGGCTTGAGCCCCACCGTGTTGGTGAGCGCCGCGGGCTGACGGATGGAGCCGCCCGTGTCGGTGCCCAGCGCGCCGAACACCTCGCGCGCCGCCACCGCCGCGGCCGAGCCACCGGACGAGCCGCCCGGCGTGCGCGTCAGGTCCCACGGGTTGTGGGTGGGGAAGTACGCGCTCGATTCGTTGGACGAGCCCATGGCGAACTCGTCCATGTTCAGCTTCCCCACGAGCGGCAGGCCCGCCTCCTTCAGCAGGCGCACCACGGTGGCGTCATAGGGCGGGACGAAGCCCTCCAGCAGGCGCGAGGCGCAGGTGGTCTCCACGCCCTCCGTGAGGAAGATGTCCTTGAGGCCCACGGGCACGCCGTCCAGCGCGCTCAGCGGGCTGCCGGCCTTGCGGCGCGCGTCGCTGGCCTCGGCGGCCTTCAGCGCTCCGGCTTCGTCCACGCGCAGGAAGGCGCGAACCTTCGGGTCCACCTGGGCGATGCGCTGGAGGCTCGCGCGCGTGGCCTCCACGGAGGACACCTCGCGCGAGGCCAGCTTCGCCGCCAGCTCCAGCATCGACAGGTCGGTGAGCGACGACATGGCGGGCTACTCCAGGATCTTCGGGACCGCGAAGGCACTGCCCACCTTCGCCGGCGCGTTGGCGAGCCCTGCTTCCGGGGGCAGCGACGGACGCAGCACGTCCTCGCGCAAGAGCGAGGACGCGAGCGTCGCGTGGGAGGTGGGCTCCACCTGGCTCACGTCGAGCGCTTCCAGCTCCGCCACCGCGTCCAGGACCGCGGACAGCTGGGTGGCGTAGCGCTCCTCCTCCTGCGGCGTCAGCGACAGCCGCGCCAGGGTGGCCACGTGCCGGACCTGCTCGAGCGTGAGGGCCATGGGGAACCTCCTCCGGATTCGAGGTGCTACGGGGACGGCGGCGTGCGCTTGAACAGGTTGAGGACGGCGGCCATCACCTTGCCGCTGCCCTCGTGGCCGTGCTGCTGGATGACCTGCTCCAGCTCGCCCGCGTCCAGCCAGATGCCGTGGCAGTTGAAGCAGCTCTCCAGCTCCACGTTGCCCTGCTTCAGCGTCTGCAGGTCCATGCCGCACTTGGGGCACTTCATGTAGTGCAACTGCTTGAGCGCCTCGCGCTGCTGGACCGCGGTCTGCTGGGCCTGCTGGAGGGCCAGCTTGCGCTTGGCTTCAATCTCCTCGCGCGCGAAGTAGTCGTCTTCGTTGTGGGAGGGCTTGTCGGGGGTCACGTTGGACATGGTCTTGGGGTCTCCTTGGCGGCGGGCACCATACCCTCTCGCCACGGGGACGCGCCCGAAATGTAGGCCCTGTCCAGCCCCCTCGGACACCTGCCGGAAAATTGACCCCGCCCCCTCCCTCCCTATTCTCGCCGGGCGGATTGCTACAGCTCGCTACGCGGCTGGAATCGGGCAGAGGGAACAGGGGTCCATGACAGCGGCCAAGAAGGGTGGTCGGGCGGAGAAGGCGGTGCTCTCCCGGCAGGAGATCGCGACGCGTCGCAAGGCGCTCGCGAACAAGCGGATGAAGGCGCCGGGCGCGGCCAGCCCCGCCAAACGTGCGCTCATCGGCGTCTTCATCCTGGCCGCCTCGCTGCTGGCCTTGCTGGCGGTCGCCACGTTCGACGCGCATGACCGGGTGGGGCCCGGCTTCCACAACGCGGTGGGCCCCATGGGCCACCTCATCGCGGAGACGCTGCGCGGCGCGCTGGGCGTGTGCGCCTACCTCATCCCCGTGGGTGGCATCTACACCGCGGTGGTGCTCTTCGTGGGCAACCGCGACCGGCGCCGGCTGCCGCAGATCATCTCCCTGGCGCTGCTCACCTGCAGCGTGTCCGTGCTCGCGCAGCTCATGTTCGCCAAGGACAAGGGCTGGGCCCACCCGCCCGGCGGCGCGCTGGGCGCGAGCCTGGGCGGCCTGATGGAGGGGATGTTCTCCACCGTCGGCACCATCATCCTCGTCACCGCCATCAGCGCGGCGGCGTTCATCGTCGGCACCCAGTACACGTTCTTCAAGCTGTGCTCGCTGGTGTGGGCCGGCCTCACCGTCCTGGGCCGCCGCGCCTCCGAGGCCGCGCACGTCTTCTGGGAGCAGCAGAAGGTCAACTACGCGGCCCGCCAGGCGCGGCTCGCGCAGGAGAAGGAGGAGGAGGCCGCGTTCCTCGCGGAGTTGGAGGCCGAGGAGGAGGAGCTCTCCGAGGCCGAGCGCCTGGCCGAGGAGGCCGAGGCCGCCGAGGCGGAGGCCCTGGCCGAGGAGGCCGTGCGCCTGGCGAAGCAGACGGAGAAGGAGCAGGCCGCCAACGCGAAGAAGGCGCTCAAGGAGCAGAAGGAGCGCGAGAAGCTGGACAAGAAGCTCGCCCGCGAGGAGCCGTCCGGGGAGGACGAGACCGACGACGCCTCCGACGAGCAGCCCTCGCTGCCGCCCGAGCGCGCCGAGCGCCGTCAGCCGGGCGCCGACCCGGCCTGGGCCGCGTCCTTCCTCGCGCCCCAGCCGCAGCTGCCCGCCAGCGCGGAGGCCGCCGAGCCGCCCCGCCGCGCGCGCAAGACGCCCCAGATCGTCACCCCGCCCGCCGCGCCCTCCACGCCGCCGGTGCCCGCCGCGTCGCTCGCGCCTCCGGCCGCCGAGCCCGCCGCGAAGCCCGTGGCCGCGGAGAAGCAGCCCGCCGCGGCGCCGGGCAACGCGCTCGTCCCCGCGCCGCCCTCCGCGCTGGCGCGCATGCCGCTCATCGTGGAGCCCAAGGCGCCGCCCAAGCCCACCGCCGTGAAGCGGCCGCAGGACCAGTTCGAGTTCGTGGGCGACCGCAAGAGCTTCTCCCTGCCGCCGCTGGACGTGCTGGAGGCGGACAAGAAGGAGCGCTCCGCGCTGGACAAGGACGCGTTCCTCGTCACGGCGGAGAAGCTGCGCGCGAAGCTGGCGGACTTCGGCATCGTGGGCGAGGTGGTCGAAATCCGCCCCGGCCCCGTCGTCACCATGTACGAGTTCCTGCCCGGACCCGGCATCAAGGTCAGCAAGATCGCCGCGCTCCAGGACGACCTGGCCATGGCCATGGAGGCCATGCGCGTGCGCATCGTCGCCCCCATCCCCGGCAAGGGCGTGGTCGGCATCGAAGTGCCGAACCGCGACCGTGAGACGGTGTTCCTCAAGGAGATCGCGGAGCAGGACACGTTCCAGAAGAGCAGCAGCAAGCTGTCCATGTGCGTGGGCAAGGACATCGAGGGCATGCCGTACGTGCTCGACCTGGCCAAGGCCCCCCACCTGCTCATCGCGGGCACCACCGGCTCCGGCAAGTCCGTGGCGGTGAACTCCATGATCATGAGCATCCTCCTCAAGGCCACGCCCGAGGAGGTCCGCTTCATCATGGTGGACCCGAAGATGCTGGAGCTCTCCGTGTACGAGGGCATCCCGCACCTGCTGCTCCCCGTCGTCACCGACCCCAAGAAGGCCGCGCTCGCGCTGCGCTGGGCGGTGGAGGAGATGGAGCGCCGCTACCAGATGCTGTCAGAGGCGGGCGTGCGCAACATCGCCGGCTTCAACAAGCTGGTGGAGACGCAGGCGTCGGAGGAGAAGCCCGCCTCCGCGCCCGCCGCGAAGAAGAAGTCCAAGCCCAAGAAGATGCTCGTCGTGGACGTGGAGGGCAGCACCATGCCGGCGGCCCCCGCATCCGCCAGCGACGGGCTGGGCGTGGCCCTGCCTCGCGAGGACGACGAGGAGCTGCGTGAGGCCATCGTCTCCGAGCCTGCCCCCAACCTGGAGGCCGACGGCGAGGAGGACGCGGAGTTCGAGGAGGACAGCGAGGAGTCCACGCCGGTGGAGGCCGCCTCCCCGGAGAAGAAGGAGCTCAAGAAGCTGCCCTATATCGTCGTCATCATCGACGAGCTCGCGGACCTGATGATGGTCGCCAGCCGCGAGGTGGAGACCTACGTGGCGCGCCTCGCGCAGATGGCGCGCGCGGCCGGCATCCACCTGATGGTCGCGACCCAGCGTCCGTCCACGGACGTCGTCACGGGCATCATCAAGGCCAACTTCCCCACGCGCATCAGCTTCATGCTGCGCTCGAAGCCGGACTCGATGACCATTCTGGGCACGGTGGGCGCGGAGGCCCTGCTGGGCATGGGCGACATGCTGATCATGCCGCCCACGAGCGCCCACCTGCAGCGCGTGCACGGCGCCTACGTCTCCGAGCATGAAATCAAGAAGGCGGTGGACCACCTCAAGGCGCAGGGCAAGCCCGTCTTCGACGAGTCCATCCTCAAGCCGCGCGACGAGGAGGGCGAGGGCGGCGGTGGCGAGGAGGACGAGCTGTCCGACGAGCTCTACGACCAGGCGCTCGCGGCGGTCAGCGAGATGCGCTCCGTCTCCATCTCCATGCTCCAGCGCAAGATGCGCATCGGCTACAACCGCGCGGCGCGCATGATTGAGCGCATGGAGCGCGACGGCGTGGTGGGCCCCGCGGACGGCGCCAAGCCCCGCGAAGTGCTGCTGCGTGGCCTGGGCGACATGCCCGGCGCCGGGGCGATGTAGCCCGCCACCACGACATCAAGGCCTGGGGAACGGACCTCCGTCCCCCGGCGGTTTCCCCTCGGGGGCGTCACGGAAGGAGCTTCCGGGCGCCCCCTCTCCTTTTCCCGGACGGCCGAATGATTGTCGCCATCTCCCGCTTCCGCGCGTCCCCCGAAGAGGCGGACGGCTGGGTCCACCGCCTCCAGGAGCGCTCGCGGCGCGTGGACGGCCACGCGGGCTTCCTGGGCCTGGAGGTGCTGCGCTCGTTCGAGCGCTCGCCTGAAATCCTGCTCATCACGCGCTGGGCGGACCGGGACGCCATGCGGGCCTACTTCCAGTCGGAGGACTTCCAGCGGGCGAAGGCGGCCAGCGCGGCCCAGGAGGGCGCCACCTTCACGATGTACGAGGTCGTGGCCACCTGAGCAGTTCCCAATCGCCCCGGGGTCGTCTAAGGGCGGTGCACCATGGCTGAACGTCTTGCCCTATTCGCCACCGCCGCGCGCGGCACCGAGGACCTGCTCGCCGAGGAGCTGAAGGAGCTCGGCGCCAGGCGCATCCGCCAGGACCGAGGCGGCGTGCGCTTCATGGCCGCGCTCGACGAGGCGCTCAACGTCTGCCTCTGGTCCCGCATCGCCATGCGTGTCCTCTACCCGCTGGGCGAGTTCGACGCGCCCGGCGCGCAGGGGCTCTACGACGCGGTGGCCAGCGTGCCGTGGGAGGAGCACCTCACCACGGACGTGACGTTCGCGGTGGACGCGAACCTCAAGGACACCGGGCACGCGCACTCCGGCTTCGTGGCGCTGAAGGTGAAGGACGCCATCGTGGACCGCATGCGCGACAAGCTGGGCGCGCGGCCGGACGTGGACACGCGCAACCCGGACGTGTCCGTGGTGGCGCACCTGGTGAAGGACAAGCTGTCCCTCTCCCTGGACCTGTGCGGAGAGCCGCTGCACCGGCGCGGCTACCGCGTGCGTCCCACGCCCGCGCCCCTGAAGGAGAACCTGGCCGCGGCCCTGCTGCGCGCGGCGGGCTACACGGGCACGGAGGCGCTGGTGGACCCCATGTGTGGCTCGGGCACCCTCGTCATCGAGGGCGGCCTCATCGCGCGCAAGCGGGCCCCTGGCATCGGCCGGAGCTTCGCGGTGGAGCGCTGGCCGCACCTGGGCGCGCGCGCGAAGGAGCTGCTCGCGGACCTGCGCGCGGATGCGCGGCGCAATGAGCGCAAGGTGGAGGTCCCCATCCTCGGCTTCGACAAGAGCGACGAGGCCCTGGAGGCCGCGGACCGCAACGTGAAGGCGGCGCGGCTGGGCGAGGAGATAAAACTCGCGGAAGGCGACGCGACGAAGCTCCCGCCCCTGCCCGAGGGCGGCGGGCTCGTCCTCACCAACCCGCCCTATGGAGACCGGCTCGGCTCCGGCGGCCAGAAGGGCATGAAGACCTTCTACTTCAAGCTGGGCGACAGCTTGCGCGCGCTGCCGGGCTGGCGCGTCTGGGTGCTGTCCGGCAACCCCGCCTTCGAGAGCGCCTTCCACGCGCGCCCCATCGCCCGGCGCGACGTGTGGAACGGCCCCATCCCCTGCACGCTTTTGGGCTACCGCGCTCCGCCGCTGCCGCCCGGCTCAAAGCCGGTGCTCGGTGCGCCGGGCGAGCCGCTGGAGGTTGCTCCGGTGGGTCCAGAGCATCAGGACGAATAGCCCCGCGGTGAGCAGCACATACTCGCGCGCGGGCGCGGTGAGGAACGCGGTGGCGATGGCCACCACCGCCGCGGACAGCGAGCCCACGGAGCTCACGCGCCACCGGGACACCACCAGCCCGTAGATGATGGCCCCGGCGAGCGCCGCCTGGGGCGCCAGCACCACCAGCACGCCCAGCGCGGTGGCCACGCCCTTGCCGCCCTTGAGCTTGAGCCACACCGGGTACACGTGCCCCAGCACCGCGGCCAGGCCCACCAGCGCATGCGCGAGCGCGTCCCCCGGCATGAAGTACACGGCCAGCCCCACGGGCAGCACGGCCTTGAGCGCGTCCAGCAGCAGCACCACCGCGCCCAGCTTCTTGCCGGCGACGCGCGTGACATTGGTGGCCCCGATGTTGCCGCTGCCGCTGGCGCGCACGTCCACTCCGCGCAGCCACCGCGTCAGCAGCACGCCGAAGGGCACGGAGCCGCAGAGGTAGCCCAGCAGGAGGAAGGCGGAGAGCACGGAGGAAGACAGGGTCCCGCCCTTCAGGACAGCAGGTGCGGGAAACGGGTGTGCACCACGACGTAGGCGTAATTGACCAGCAACACCAGCGGGAACGCGATGCGCGCCCACCGCCACTCACGCTCCTCCAGCTCCACCTCCGGGATGGGCAGCGCGAAGAGGACGTGCAGCACCGTCCCCACCGCGGCCAGCGCGAACAGCAGCGCGCACACGGTGCCCAGGGGGTTGGCCTCCCAGGCCCCCGGGATGTTGAGGTGCGCGACGCGGTCCGCCACGCGGGTGAGCCCACAGCCGAGGCAGGGCCAGCCCGTGCGCTCGCGCAGCACACAGCCCCAGAACGGGATGATGCGGGCCACCGGGACGTAGCGCCCGATGAGCAGCCCCAAGAGCCCGACGAGCCCGAGCCATTCGAATGTGCCCCAGCGGCGGTTGGGGGCGGGGATGGTGACCTTCATGCGCACCTCGCGCCGAGTGTGCGGGATAGGTCGCGAGGATGGAAGGGGTGCCTTGCCGGGCCCGGGAAACCTGGGCTAAGCGAACGGGCATGCACATGCTCCGCACCGCCCTCGTGATGCTGGTCGCCGCTCCCCTCGTGGCCCTCGCGGCGGACAAGGCGCCCGCGCCCGCCAAGGCCGCGGAAGCATCCAGCGACTGCCACCACCCCGCCGACGCGAAGACGCCCGAGGCCGCCAAGGCCGCCAGCACCGGCTGGACGCTCACCCGCGGCGAGCCCCTCAAGGGCGAGCCCACGGTGAAGCTGTCGGAGCTGCTCGCGAAGCCGCAGGCCCACGACGGCAAGGTGGTGCGCGTGGAGGGCCAGGTGCGCAAGGCGTGTGAGAAGAAGGGCTGCTGGATGGAGCTGGCCCAGGACGCCAAGAGCCCCGGCGTGCGCGTGACGTTCAAGGACTACGGCTTCTTCGTCCCGCTGGACTCGGCGGGCTCGCAGGCGCGCGTGGAGGGCGTGGTGAAGGTCGCGGAGCTGAGCGACGCCCACGCGAAGCACTACGAGGCCGAGGGCGCCATCGTCCCGCGCGGCACCGACGGCAAGCCCCGCGAGGTGCAGCTCGTGGCCTCCGGCGTCGAGCTGCGCCGCTAGCCGCGATGGGAGGCCGCAGTTTCAGCATGAGGGGCGTGCAGGGCGCGGCCGACCGGGCCGTGCAGCACGCCCGCGCGTGGCTCCTGGAGACGGAGCCCGGGTCTCGCGTGCACGACGTGCAGTTGGATCCGCGCTTCCAGCACCGGGGCGTGGACCTGCTCTGGGAGCTGCCCTCCGGCGAGGTGCGCGGCATCGAGGTGAAGGGCGACCGCCAGGCGACCCGCCGCCGCTATTTCTTCGAGCTCATCTCCAACCTGGAGAAGGACACCCCCGGCTGCTTCCTCTACAGCGGCGCGGACCTGATGGTGTACGTCTTCCTCACGCAGGGCGAACTGCACGCGCTGCCCCTGCCCCGGGTGCGCGAGTGGTTCCTCCCCCGCGCGAAGGAGTACGCCCTCAAGCACGCCTTCACCCAGACGGGCGCCATCCGCTACACCACCGTGGGCGCCGTCGTGCCCGTGCGGGACGTCGCGGAAGGCGTGCCCGGCGTCATCACCGTGAAGCTCAAGCGCGCGGCGCCGGAGAAGCCCGGCGAAAAGTCCGGCACGCCGGACACGGCGGCATCCACGGCCAGCGAGCCTGAAGTGTCCGAGGCCCCGGAAGACCGGGGCCCCCGACGCACGGGGACCTGAGGCCCCGCGTGACGCCTAGCGACGGCGGCGCGGCTGGGGCTGCGCGTGCTGGTGCCGGTGCGCGCGGTGGCCCGGGTGCATCTTGTCGTGCAGGGCCTCCAGCCGCTCCTGCGTGCCCATCAGCTCCAGGAGCGCCTGGCGGTCGTTCTGCTGCTTGAAGATGTGCTCCAGGCGGGGCACCAGGTCCAGCGCCAGGTGGATGTCGTTGGCCTTCTCCGCCTCCGCCAGGAGGCCGCGGCCCTCGACGCTCGCGTCAATCCACGCCTGCAGATGGATGAGGCCGTCCACCGCCAGCAGGCGTGAGATGGGCGCGCGCGCCGTGTCGTGGATGAGGTTCTTGAGGTCCTGGATGGCGGGCTCGCGCTCGCCCTTCGCGGCGCGCACCACCGCCTGGGAGATGCCGCGCCGGTCGGGCAGCAGGAACTCCTCCACGTCGGCGAACGCCGTGGCGTCCTCCAGGTGCCCCTGCGCGGCCAGCGACTCCGCCAGGCTGTCGAACAGCTCCGCGTCCTTCTCCGAGAAGGGCGCCAGCGCCTCCTGGAGGAACGGCGCGGGCAGCGCGCCCTTGTCATCCACCGCCAGCTTCGAGCGCAGCGCCTTCAGGTGCTCGAAGGAGGAGGCCACCGGGGCCTCCTTCGCGCCGTTGAGCTTGTGCACGAGCACCTGCATCAGCGTCGCCAGGGACGTGGTGAACTCCTGCGGGGACACGCGGTCCGTCATCCAGCGGCGCCACAGCTCCACGGCCGCGGCCACGACGTAGTCCTTGAACGGGCCCGTGCCCTTCCACTTCGCCGCCCACTGCTGGGCGATGCCGAGCGGATAGGCGGACTCCGCCAGCTTGCGGTAGTCCTCTTCGGTCATGGGGACACCGTAGTGCCCCAGCGTGGCCAGCAGGGCCTCCGTCGAGTAGTCCTTGAGGCCCGTCTTCTGCCACGACTTTTCCACGCGCTGCGTGCTCACCAGATGCTCTCCGAGGCCATGCGAGTGCCGGCCATCGGCCCCGCGATGGCCGTCTTCTAGCGAAAGCGGAGCCCGGCGAATACGGCCTTTGCGGGCCCCGTCAGGCGGCGGACGGCTGGGGCGGCGGGCGACCCGGCACGACGGGCCACATCGTGGGCTGGCGCCGTCCGTCCTCCACGCGGCGGGCCATGTACGGCTCGCACCCGCGCTCCTGGAAGGCCCGCTTCCATGCGGCGAAGCTCCCCCCCGCGCGCCAGGCGTCCAGGGCCGCGAGCCCCGCCTCCGGGCCGCACTGGGCCAGCATGTACTCCACCCAGGCCCAGCGGGCGGACGTGGGCCGCACCTCCGCCCGTCCGCGCAAGCCCTTGCGCAGCCGCTCCAGCTTGTTCTCCACCTCCCGCAGCCCCGCGAAGGGAGCGCCGTCCAGCGGCGTGTTCCGCTTGGCCACGAAGGGAGCGACCCCCAGCGCCACCGGCAGGATGCGCGACAGCTCCGTGGTGAAGCGGATCAGCTCGTCGATGTCCGCGTCCTCTTCGTGCGGCAGGCCCACCACGTTATAGACCTTGAGCTGCCTCATGCCCGCCGTGCGAGCGAACTGGGCCGCGCGGACAATCTGTTCCTCGGAGTGCTTGCGGTCCACCAAGTCCCGCATCTTCTGGGACGCTCCGTCAGCGGCCACCGTGAGGTTCGTCGCCCCACCCCGCCGCAGCTGATTCACCAGCTCCTGCGTGAGCCGGTCCGCGCGCAGGGAGGACACCCCCACCTCGCGCCCGGAGTCCACGATGGTGCGCAAGAGCTCCACGATGCGCGGGTGGTCCGTCACCGCCGCGCCCACCAGCCCCACGCGCTTCGCATGCTCCGGGATGAGGGACAGGACCCGCTCCGGCGGCACCGTCCGCATGCCCCCGTTGGTGGTGCGGCGCATGACGCAGTAGTGGCAGCCCCGGGAACAGCCCCGCTCCGGTTCGATGAGGAACATCGACCGGAGCTCCGTGTGAGGCGTGATGATCTGCGTGCGCGCCGGCAGCCGCGCGTCCGTCGCCTTCGCCACGTGGTAGCGCGTCCCCCCCCGGCCGGGCACCCGGAATCCGGGGACCTTCGCCAGGTGATCCAACAGCGCCTCGCGCTCCATGGAGGCCGCGGCATCCAAGAGCACGTGGATCAAATCCTCCGCCTCCCCCTGGACGAGCACGTCCACGAAGGGCTCCAGCGGATCCGGGTTGGAGAACGTCAGCGGCCCGCCCGCCACCACCAGCGGATGCCTTGTATCCCGCTCCGAAGAAAGAACTGGCAAACCAGACAAATCCAACATCGTGAACAAGCCTGAAAGCTCCAATTCATAGGCAACTGAAAAGGCAAGCATTTCAAAGCCAGACACGTTTGCCTGGGATTCCCAGGTAAACAATGGCGTCCTTGTTCTCTTGTATGTCTCGACATCATCGGGAAGAAAAACACGCTCGGCGGTGGCTCCCGCGTGCGCATGCACCTCCCGGTAGATGGCCTGGTAGCCCAGCGAGCTCATGCCCACGTGGTAGGGGCTCGGGTAGCAGAGCGCGACCCGGTAGGGCGCCTCCTTCCGGAGCGTCCCCGCTTCGTCCGCCAGCAGCGAGCAGACGTGCTCGATGAGTTCGTAACGGCCCTCCATGGTCCTCCCGACGTGGATTCCAGACACCTAACAACAGCGCGGCCCCGGACCGCCACTCCCACGTGGGGGAGGGGCTGCCGGGGCCGCGTTGGCCTTCAGGGTCGGTCAGTGCCGACTACTTGAACGACGGGATCGCCTTCGAGGGGATGCACTTACCCTCGTTGTAATCCGCGGGCCAGTCTTCCAGCTCCTGCTCCTCCGGCGTCAGGAAGCGGCCGGTCCAGAAGCGCTTCGGAACCGCCTCGCACTCAACGGAGAAGTCCGGGTTGATGCCCGAGCCCGAGCCGCAGTTGGCGAAGCCCAGCTCAGCATCCGTCTGGTCCACGCGCGGATCGCAGGGGGTCGCAGGCCACACCGCACGCATGACGTAGGTGGAAGTACAACCATTCCGCACGAAGGTCACCTCGCCCGTCATCTGGGTGCCGGGAGAGCTGGGCGACGAGTACACCTTCACGTTCTTCAGCGTGTAGGTGATGTTCGACGTCACCCCGGCCGTGGTGGGGTTGACCGTCGCCGTGTTGAAATCAGGTGCGAGGCAGAAGTCGTCCGTGGTGTCGGCGCTCAGGTTGCCGGTGACCTGGAGGCTGTCGAACGTGTTGTTCGCATCCGCCGAGCCCAACCGGGCCATGTACTGCGGCCGAACCACGAGGATGTTGCTCCCCGTCTTCGGGTCCGCGAACTTCCACACGCCCAGGTTGTCACCTACCTCGAGCGCCTCGGTCGCGCCGCAGGTGCCGCCGCCCGTCTTGGTGCCGGTCGGAGGAGTCACCACGTCGTACTTCGCCCACCAAGCCCCGGCGGTCGCGTCCTGAACGATGCACCCGGGAGTCGGCTGCTCGACGTCGCAGGCGGTCAAGCTGCCCGCGGCCGTCAGCATCACCAGCGATGAAAGAATGCTCTTGCGCATGTTGCTGATCTTCCTCACGTGGTCGGGTGACTAGAACGTGTACCGGACACCGAAGCGGATCTGCCGCGGGGCCTGGTAACGGTCCGGGTTCTTGAAGTTCTGGTTCACGTCGTCGTAGGCCAGCACACCACCCTCCGCGGACGGGACGCTGCCTGGGCTGGTCTTCGTGGGCAGGTCAGCTGCGGTGCCAGCCTTCCCCGTCTTCGGATCGTAGACCGGGAGCACTTCAGAGAACGTGTAGGACTGGTCGACGCGGTCCGCCGTCTGGAAGTTGAACAGGTTGAACACGTCCAGGGTGAAGGACACCACGCTGTCCTTGCTCACGCGGTAGTTCACGCCCACGTTGGAGTCAACGCTGTTGACCCACGGGGTGCGACCGCCGCTGCCGCGCGGCAGGATGAACGTCTCATCCTGGCCGTAGCCCGGGTACGCGCCGAGGTAGCTGATCGGCGTACCGGAGTTGCCGCGGTAGGACAGACCGATGCTCGCCGACAGCGCGTTGGAGATGTTGAACTCCTTGGCGCCGAACACCTTGATGGCGTGCGTACGGTCGAAGGGCAGCAGGCCCGTACGGTTGTTCAGGAGGGCGATCAGGTCGAAGTCCGCGAGGATGTTCGGGTCGAGCTGGTTGTTCTCCGGGCGGAACAGACCGGGGTAGTTGCCGTACAGACGGGACCACGTGTAGCTCGCCTGCGCCAGCCAGCCGTCCGTGAACGTGCGGTTCAGGTAGACGGTGACCGCGTCGTAGTCACGAACCGGCTTCGGGAACTCCTTGGCGAAGCCGCTGCCAGGGTTACCGAGGAAGTACGTGTTGCCGTCGTCGCGGCTCATGTCCTCGATGACCGAGTTCATGTCGCGGTGCGTGTAGCTGGCGCCCACGCGGGTGTTCGCCAGGAGCTCGTACTCACCGCCGACCACGAGTTCGTCGGAGGACTGGGGCTTGATGTCCGGATCGACCGGCTCGCTCTGCACCAGACCGCCGCTGAAGTACTGGTTGGAGTTCAGCGTCGACTCGGCGCGCGGCACGATGTACTGGCGATCCGAGCAGCCGCCGCGCTGGCCTTCCAGGGTGGAAGGATCGCAGCCGGCCTCGGCCCCGCCCGGCTCCGTCAGGTAGCGACGCGCGCTGAAGCGGCGCTCACCCGGGAAGGCGCGGTCCATCATGTTGAGCGGAACCTGCTCGTAGTAACGGGCGAAGTTCACGAACAGCTTCGCGCGGCCGTTGGCGAACGGATCCACCACGGCGCCGAGGCGGGGCGACCACTGGTTGCCGAGCTTCAGCGCCAGGTTGCCGTCGCCGCCGTACATGTTCTGCACGTCGTAGCGCACGCCGAGGTTCAGCGTGACGCGATTGGCGATGGACCAGCTGTCCTGGAGGAAGCCACCGATGGTGGTGCCGCTCGTCGAGGACTGCTGCAGGGTCTCGAACACCGGGGTGTCCGGGGCCGTCTGGTAGCCGTAGCGCCGGTTGTCGGACCAGATGTGGCGGCTCACGCCCTGGTACATCTGGTCGCTGGCCGAACCAGCCTCCACCAGGTACACGCTACCGGAGTAGGCCTTCTTCTGGTCGAAGTTCAGGAACTCCGTGTCGACGCCCGCCTTGAACACGTGCGTGCCCAGGGCGTTCAGCAGGTAGGTGGCCTTGGCGTTGATCTGGTAGCGATCCAGCGTCGCCTCGGACATGAAGCCGGGGCCGCCGACGAGGTAGTTCGTGGACGGGCAGCGCAGGAGCTGCTCCGCCGTCGTCGCGCCGCAGTACTCCGCGGCGTTGGGGACGCTCTCGAACGTGGTCAGCGTGCGGCGGCGCGTGTACTGGGCCAGCGAGTAGCCCGCCAGGCCATCCGTCGAGCCGAGGGCGGTGCCGTCCGCGGGGGTGACGCCCGCGGTCTGGTGGAACCAGCCGACGTTGGCGTCGACCAGGACCTTCTTGTCCATGAACGCGCCGGCGTACTTGAGGGCGAGCGCCGTGGTGTTGGCCCGGTCCTCGACCTGGCCGATGTCCTCAGGACGGCTGATCTGCGCACCCGGCAGACCACCCGTCTTCGGGTTGATCCGCAGCTTGCCCAGACCACCCGACACGGTCGGGGTGCCGTTCAGGGCGAACGACACGTTGTGGTCCTGGTTGATGAGGTACGTCAGCTTGCCCATGAACTGGATCGTGCGGGCGTCAGCGAAGTACTTCCGCTCGGAACCCGGGATCTCCTGGACGACGCTGAAGCCGTTCGCGTCCTTCGCCACGGTGTTCGTCGCACCCGGGGTCGGGTCGAACGGGGCCGTCAGCTGGAACGCGTTGAGCGCACGGGTGTGCTGGTAGCGCTGGAACGACGGCGCGAAGCCGGCGAAGAACCAGAGCTTGTCCTTGAGGATGGGGCCACCGAGGGTCGCGCCGAAGTCGCCCAGGTTGCTCAGGGCGTTCAGGCCGGTGATCGTGCTGCCGTCCTCGACGACCAGCTTGCGCTTGCCTTCCAGGGCACCCGGGGTCCAGTTGGCGAACACGGAGCCGTGGAACTCGTTGGAGCCGGACCGGGTCACCGCGTTGATCACACCGCCCGTGGAGCGACCGAACTCCGGCATGTAACCGCCGGTGATGATGTTCACGTCCTGCACGAACTCGATGCTCAACGGGCTGGCGTTCACGCCGAAGGCCGGGTCGTTCGTGGACAGACCGTCCACCACGTAGCCGTTCTCAGGCGAGGTCGTGCCGTTGATGGACACGCCGTACTGGTCCGCCTGGGCGCCAGGGGCGAGCTCGGCCAGGGACTCGAAGGAGCGCGTCGCGCCACCCTTGCCCACGGGACGGGCCACCGCGATGCGCTTGATGAACTCCTGATCGACGTTGACGCCCTGGTTCGTCGAACCGACGTCGATCGTCGGCGGGGTGCCGATAACGTCAACCGTCTGCGTGAAGGAGTCCGGCAGGAGCTCCACGTTCACGCGGATGGTGCGGTTGAGGAGCAGCTGGATTTCGGGGCGGGCGTAAGGCTTGAACGTCTCCTTCTCGAACCGCAACGTGTACGTGCCCGGCGGGAGCTGGGGAATACGGTAGTTACCCTGTGCGTCGGTAACCACGGTCTGCTCGCCCTGCAGGTTGGGCGAGGTGGCGGTCACAACGACATCGGCTGCCGGCTTCTTGTCCTCAGTATTGATGACAGTGCCGATGATGACGCTGGACTGCGCGAAAGCTGCGGATCCGTACAACAGACCCGCAGCAAGGACGACTCCGGTTTCCCGAAGTACTTGTTTCACTTGCATACCAAACCCCTCCAAGGTGGGCTGCAACCGAAAATGACTCGGGAAAATAGCCGAGGTCAAGCAGTTGTCAATAGACCGTTGCTTTTTGGTGACCAGTGCGGCATTGCGCGATCACGGCAGCGGCACCAGACACGGTTGCTTGAACCCGGAGCCCTTTTCTGTATGGTGGCCGCCCTTCAAATCCGGGCATGGCGGGGACGGGTAGTCCACTGGTGAAGAGGAGTTACGTGCATGTTCGATTCAGTCCTTGACCGCGGGCAAGGACCCAGGTCTCACTTCGGCGTGGGCGCTGGCGTTTCCACGGTGCTTCACCTCGGCCTGTTGGGTCTGGTGGCCTATCTCTCCACGCGTCCGCCTCCCGTGGAGGAGAAGGAGGTCGAGGTCACGCTGAAGGCCACGATGGCGCCCCCGCCCCCGCCTCCGCCTCCGCCTCCCCCGGCCTCGTCGAAGCCGAAGACGGAGAAGAAGGTCACGCCCAAGAAGCCCAAGGACGTGATCGTGCAGCCGAAGGAGATCCCGAAGGAGAAGCCGCAAGAGACGGAGACCGCGCCCGAGCCCGAGAAGGAGGAAGCGAGCGAGGCCGAGGTCGAGGGCGGCGTGGAGGGTGGCGTCGCGGGCGGTGTGGTGGGTGGCGTGGTGGGCGGCGTGATCGGCGGCGTGGTGGGCGGTCAGCTGGGTGGAACGGGCACGGACGTGCTGGCGTTCGGCCAGGGCATGACGCGTCCTGAGAAGATCGCGGGTCCCGAAGTGTCCTATACGCGTGAGGCCATCGAGGCGCGCGTGCAGGGTCTGATGATCGTGAAGTGCGTGATCACGACCGAGGGAAAGGTCGAGCGCTGCCGGGTCATCAAGCCGCTCCCTCACATGGAACAGGCCGTGATGGACGTGCTCACCGCCTCACGCTACAAGCCGGTCACGTTCCAGGGCAGGCCGGTCGAAGTCCAGTACACGTTCAACTTCAACCTGAAGCTGCCGCGCTGATCCAAAGCAGGCAGTCCCGCTTGAGCAGTCCGCCGAAAATAACCCCGCGCTCGTGAGGAGGAGCGCTCCAACGCCATGCAATTCTCCCTTGCTGATATCTGGCATCACACGGGCCTCTTCGCCCGCATGATCATCTTCACCCTTGCCATCATGTCGGTGGCGTCGCTGGTCGTCATGGCGGAGCGGATCATCGTCTTCCGCAAGACCCGCTCGGACAGCCGCAACTTCGCCGCCAAGATGGGCGCGATCCTCGCGAAGGGTGACCTGACGACCGCCGCGAACACCAACCTGGGCAAGGACGTGGGCCACCTGGGCCGCGTCATCAACTCCGGCCTGACGGCGTACCGCATCACCCCTGGAAACAAGGACCTGGCGGTGGAATCCGTGGCGCGCGCGTTGGAGCGCCAGGCGCAGCGTGAGGTGCAGAGCCTCAAGCGCGGCCTGGGCCTGCTGGCCACCGTCGGTTCGACGGCGCCGTTCGTCGGCCTGCTGGGCACCACGATGGGTATCGTGAACGCCTTCCAGCTCATGGCGGCCGCGGGCTCCGGCGGTCTGGCGACCATCTCCGCCGGTATCTCCGAGGCGCTCATCACCACGGCGTTCGGCCTCCTGGTGGCCATCCCCGCCGTGATGGCCTACAACTTCCTGCAGGGCTGGGTGGATGCCCGTTCCGTGGACATCTCCGAGTCCTCCAACGAGTTCCTGGACGTGGTGGCGCGGCACGTGGGCGGCGGTTCGTCGCACGCGGCCTAGTCCGAAGCTCCACCCCTGAGACACCCCACCCATGTGGGCGGTCCGGCTGAGAAGCCGTGCTGCCCCGGGGTGGGCGTCCCTTCCCGGATACAGGTGCACGCATGGGAATGTCAGCAGGCCCCAAAGGGGGCGTCAAGAGTGAGATCAACGTCACGCCCCTGGTGGACGTGGTGTTGGTGCTCCTCATCATCTTCATGGTCGTGACGCCCATGCTCCAGCGCGGCAAGTCCGTGGAGCTGCCCAAGGCCACGGAGATCGAAAAGGAAGGCAAGGAAGCCGACCCGCTGATCCTCTCCATCACCCCGGACAAGAAGATGTTCGTGGAGAATGATGAGGTCGACGAGAAGGGGCTCCAGGAGAAGATCGCCGCGGAGCTGGTGAAGGATCCGGGCAAGAAGATCCTCCTGAAGGGCGACAACGCCCTGAACGTGGGCGACGTGCGCAAGGTGTTGGACACGGCCCGCAAGGCGAAGGCGAAGCAGATCGCCCTGGGCGTGGAGGAGAAGAAGTAATGTCCCGAGGACACAAGCAGCGTCAGTGGGTCAAGCCCGCGTCCGCGCCGAACTCGGAGATCAACGTCACGCCCCTGGTGGACGTGGTGCTGGTGCTCCTCATCATCTTCATGGTGGTGACGCCCCTCCTGGAGAAGGACATCCTCGTCCGCGTTCCGGAGACGGAGGTGGAGGAGAACCAGCCGCCGCCGGAGCCGGATGATCAGCAGATCGTCGTGCAGGTGGACAAGGCCGGCGCCTACTCCATCAACACGGAGCAGATCCCCGCGTCCGAGTATGTCGCCCGCCTCAAGCGCATGCTGAACGCCAAGAAGCCGGACGAGAAGGTCGTCTTCTTCATGGCGGATGACGCGGCGAACTACGGAAAGCTCGTGGTGGCGCTCGACGGCGCCCGCGCCGCGGGAGCGAAGATCCTGGGCATGGCCACCGAGCTTCCCCAGAACGCGGTCATCCAGGGCACGCAGACCACGCCGGATGGTGCGCCGCCCGCCCCTGCTCCGACGCCCTGATCCACGGCTGACGCGCGAACACGCCGTCACCGATTGCATCCGAGGCCCGCTGGCGTTCCGACGCCAGCGGGCTTCTTCGTTTTTCAGCCCCCGTGTCTTCTCCTGGGACCCGGCGTCTGCCACGCGGGATGGCCGTGGCCGGCCGGCCGTGGGGACAGGGCGCCGGTACGGGCATTGCTCTCACCCTCTCCCATACGGGCTGGAAGGGGGAGACGATGCTGGCGAGGGTGCGGTCGGGGGCATTGATGGGCATCGACGCGGTAGTGGTGGAGTGCGAGGTCGACATGGCCCTCGGACTGCCCTACTTCAACGTCGTGGGGCTGCCGGAGGGAGCAGCCCGGGAATCGAAGGTCCGGGTGGTCTCCGCGCTGAAGAACGCGGGCTTCGACCTTCCGCAGAAGCGGATCACGGTCAACCTGGCGCCCGCGGACATCCGCAAGGAAGGGGCGGCGTTCGAGCTGCCCATCGCGCTGGGGGTCCTGGCTGCGGCGCGGTTGATGGAGGAAGAGCCGCTGGAGCGCTACCTCTTTGGCGGTGAGCTGTCGCTGGACGGCTCCATCAAGCCCATCAAAGGGGTGCTCCCGCTGGCCGTGGCGGCGAGGAATGGCGGCTTCCAGGGGGTCATGGTGCCCGCCGCCAACGCAGCCGAGGCCGCACTGGTGGAAGGACTCGATGTGCTGCCCGTGGCCCACCTGAAAGAGGCCGTGGGGCACCTCACCGGCACGGCCCCGCTGGCGCCGCTGACGCGCACGGGAACCTCCGTGGGCAGGACTCGCACGGAGTCCGCGGACATGGCCGACGTACGGGGGCAGCCGGAGCTGAAGCTGGCGCTGGAGCTCGCGGCGGCTGGCGGACACAACATCCTGATGGCCGGCCCTCCAGGGTCGGGCAAGACGATGCTGGCGCGGCGGCTGCCAGGCATCCTGCCCGAGATGACCTTCGACGAAGCGCTGGAGGTCACGAAGGTCTACTCCATCCTGGGGCTGCTGGGAGACGAGCAGGCATTGATGCGTGAGCGTCCGTTCCGGGCGCCCCACCACACGCTGTCTGATGCCGGGCTCGTGGGAGGCGGCCCCACTGCGCGCCCAGGCGAGCTGTCCCTGGCGCACCATGGCGTGCTGTTCCTCGACGAGTTGCCGGAGTTCCGCAAGAACGTGCTGGAGGTGCTGCGCCAGCCCCTGGAAGAAGGCGCCATCCACCTGGCGCGAGCCACCCAGCACATCACCTATCCCTGTAGGGTCATGCTGGTGGCGGCGATGAACCCCTGCCCTTGCGGCTACTTCAACGTCCCCGGGCGCAAGTGTGGCTGCCCCGAACATCGCGTCTTCGGTTACCACGAGCGCATCAGTGGCCCCCTGCTGGACCGCATCGACATCACCGTGCAGACGCGGCCAGTCGAGTACCACGACCTCGCTTCGAAGACCCAGGAGCTGCCCAGCCATTACTACCGGCAGCGAGTGGAGGCCGCGCGCGAACGACAGCGGGCCCGCTTCCAGGAGCTGCCAGGGGTGCACTGCAATGCCCAGATGCCTTCGCACCTCCTACGCCGCTACTGCGTGTTGTCACCGGGTGCAGAAAAGGCGCTGGAGCGCGCGGTCACTCAGCATGGCCTTTCCGCTCGGGCGCATGACCGCATCCTCAAGCTCGCGCTGACGCGCGCGGACCTGGAGGGGCATGGACGTATCGAGGATGTGGACATGAGGCTCGCCGTCGATTGCCGGATGCTGGACCGCCGGGGCTGGCTCTACTTCAATACCCGGGGAGCGGCGCATGATTCACCCCGGCCCGCTCCTCTCAGGCACCAGCCCCCCGAGTACGGCGGGAGCCTCGGGCTCCCGACCGGCGATATCGGCTGACCTTCCACTCGCGAGCAGTGGCTGCACGCCCCGCTCCTCCAACAGGGGCGCGGGGCCGGTGATGATGCGCGCGGACCTGCCGAAGGTCAGGTACGCGTACGCCCAGTTGAGCAGCACGGCCAGCTTGCTTCTGAATCCGATGAGAAAGGTGATGTGGATGAAGAGCCAGGCCAGCCACGCCGTGAAGCCGGACTGCTTCACGCGACGGAAGGCCACACCCACGGCATGGCCCCTGCCGATGACCGCGTAGGTGCCCCGGTCCCAATAACGGAAGGGCTGCATGGGCTGACCCGCGAGCTGTCGGCGGAGGTTGAGCACCGCGTGCTTCCCCTCCTGCATCGCCGCGGGCGCGACTCCCGGCACCGCGCTTCCGTCCTCCTGTTTCACGAGGGCCAGGTCCCCCACCACGAAGATGTCGGGATGTCCGGGCACGGTGAGCTCGGGCGTCACCGGGACGCGGCCCGCCCGGTCCAGTTCCACGCCGAGCGAGCGGGCCACGGGCGAGGCCTCCACCCCCGCGGCCCAGAGCACCGTACGGGCCGACAGGTGTTCGGGGCCCATGTCCACGCCCTCGTCGTCGATTTTCGTGACGCGGGTGCCCGTGCGCACCTCGACGCCGAGCTTCTCCAAGACCCGGCGGGCCTCGCCCGAGAGATGCTCGGGATAGGTGGGGAGCACACGGTCCATCCCCTCGATGAGGATGACGCGCGCATCCCGGGGGTCGATGTTCTGGAAATCACCCGACAATGAATTGCGGCTGATCTCCGCCAGGGCCCCCGCCAGCTCCACGCCGGTGGGGCCCGCGCCAATGATGGCGAAGGTGAGCAGCGCGCGGCGGCGCTCGGGGTCCGGCTCGCGCTCAGCCTGTTCGAAGGCGAGCAGCACGCGACGGCGGATCTCCAGGGCATCCTCGACGGTCTTCAATCCCATCGAGTGCCGCGACCAGCCGTCATTGCCAAAGTACGAGTGCGTCGCTCCGGTGGCGACGATGAGGAAGTCGTACGCCAGCTCGCTGTCCGCCAGGAGGACGCGCTTGCGCGCGGTGTCCACGCCGGTCACTTCCGCGAGCAGCACCTGGACATGATCGCGACCGAGCATCGCGCGCAGCGGCGAGGCGATGTCGCTGGGGCTGAGCGTCGCCGTGGCCACCTGGTACAGCAGAGGCTGGAAGAGGTGGTGGTTATGACGGTCCACCATCGTGACGCGGACCCCTGCCTTTCGCAGGTGCCGGGCCGCGTAGAGGCCGCCGAAGCCGCCTCCCAGGATGACCACATGGGGAAGGTTCTCACGGGTCTTGTTCACGTGAGGAGAGGTCACGTCGACGCGCTCGAGGTTCAACGCAAAGCCTTTCATCCCCTCAAGCAGGTCTGTCACGGCCTCTTGAGTCTGCTTATGCGGAGGTGCTCCCACCTTTGCCTTCTCAGCACCCGGGAGACAGCCATGCCGCTCCGCCAATCCGGACGGAGTGGACCAACCTGGACGCCCTTGCAGGCCCGCCTCGCTGGGCGCCCGCGCGGCATGAGCGTTGCTCTGCCCACCGCCGAGGCATCCAGCCCGCAGGGCGGCGAGGGAGGCAGACGAGATGAGCAGGCTGACGGAGAAGCTGAAGGCAGTGGCGGCAGCGGTGGCGTCCATCGAGAAACAGTTCGGCCGGGGCGCGGTGATGACGCTCGGCGCGGACGCACCGGAGCAGAAGGTGGCGGTCATCCCCTCGGGCTCGGTGGGGTTGGACCGGGCCCTGGGCGTGGGGGGCTATCCGCGAGGGCGTGTGGTGGAGCTGTTCGGCAATGAGTCCTCCGGCAAGACGACGCTCACCTTGCATGCGATTGCGCAGGTGCAGTCCGTGGGAGGCGTCGCGGCCTTCATCGACGCGGAGCACGCCCTGGACCTGTCCTACGCACGCAAGCTGGGGGTGCGGACGGAGGAACTGCTCGTGGCTCAGCCGGACACCGGGGAGCAGGCGCTTGAAATCACCGAGCAGCTCGTGCGCTCGGGCGCCGTGGACCTCATCGTGGTGGACTCGGTGGCGGCGCTGGTCCCCCGCGCGGAGATTGAAGGAGAGATGGGAGACGCGCACATGGGTGTCCAGGCCCGGCTGATGAGCCAGGCGCTGCGGAAGCTCACGGGCGCCGTGAGCCGCTCCGGCACCTGCATCATCTTCATCAACCAGGTCCGCATGAAGATTGGCGTGATGTTCGGCAACCCGGAGACGACGACGGGCGGCAACGCGCTGAAGTTCTACGCGTCGGTGCGGATGGAGATCCGCCGCACGGGCAACCTCAAGGAGGGCGACTCGGTGGTGGGCTCACGGGCGCGCGTGAAGGTGGTGAAGAACAAGCTGGCGCCCCCATTCCAGGAGGCGGAGTTCGACGTGCTCTATGGGACGGGCATCCACCGCGCCGCCGAGGTGCTCGACCTGGCCGTAAGCGCGGGCATGGTGGAGAAGTCGGGCAGCCACTTCAGCCTGCGGGGTGAGCGCATCGGCCAGGGCCGTGAGCGGGCGTGCGAATGGCTGCGTGAGCACCCGGACGTCCTGGAGGCGCTTGCCCGCGACCTGGTGGGCGCCCCCTCACCGTCCGCGCAGCCCTCGTCGGCCGAGGCCGCCTAGGTCGCGGCCTGGAGCGCATCCAGCGAGAGAGGGAGTTCCCATTGGCTTTGGCCCGCGCGCAAAACCAGGTGCCCTCCGGGGCCCTCCTCCAGCAGCTCACCGAACTGGTACTGCGCATCGCGGGAGAAGCGGGCCTTCGCCCTGCCCTGCTTCACGCGGCACGTGAGGACTCCGTCCGGCGTGAGCTGGAGCGACTTCAGGTCCAGGGCTTCGGCGGTCCGGTCGCTCAGGCGCAGGGACACACGTTCGTCCGGGGTGACGTCCACGGTGCGGACCTCGTAGGCCGCGTCCTCTACCTGGACGTAGCACCAGTCCGGAGCGATGCGCAGTTGGTAGCGCCCGTCCTCGTCCAGGACCAGCGAGGCGTTGAAGAGCTCGATGATTTTCGGATGCTCGATGGGCTCGTCGTCGTGCCACCAGCGCAACGCCGCATCCAGGCGGATGCCGCTGTCCTCACGCGTGTGCCAACGCTTGCCTGGTGGTGGCTGACCCGTGGGAGGTTGCATGTCGCCCTTCATGTGCGGTGGGAACCCGGCGGATTCAAGCCGCCGGGCCCTGGAGGCCTACCAGTTCCGGACGAACTCCGTGTAGCCCCGGAAGGCCACGGCCCCCCAGAAGTTCACCAGCACGCCAAGCGCCAGCACGGCTACCACCGAGCGGTTGCGCAGCGACCATCCGCCAATGGCGAAGAGCAGCAACAGGTAGGGCGTGTAGTCCAGGCTGAACCGGAAGCCGAACTGCATGTAACCGGTGTTCTGGTAGAAGAGACCGGGCAGCGCGCACACCGCCACGGTCAGCCACAGGGGCCAGTGCAGCCGGGGGCGCGTGCGGGGCACCAGCAAGAACACCAGCAGGGGCAGCGTGAGCAGCAGCGTCAGCCCATGCGGGTCGTACGACAGCCTCAGCGGGGACAGCGACACCTGCGGCAGCTTGAGGAACGCGGCCTGAAGGTTGCGCGACAGGTACTCGATGTTGAAGAGCCCGAAGCGGTCGATGTCGACGTTCACCCGGTTGTTGTAGAGGTACGAGTGGCCGAACTCGCCGAGCTTGCCGAAGCGGTAGGCGTTGTACGCGGCCGCGAGCCCCGCGAGGGGTGCGGCCCCCGCGCCGAAGAGGACGAGCTTGCGCAGGGCTGGCCTCCACGTGGCCGGAAGGGCCTTCAGCTGCGCCAGCCGGTCCGGTCCGGGGCAGAGCGCCTCCAGGACAAAGAAGAGGCCCGCGAACACCAGCGGCGTGCGGGTGAGCACCGCCATGGAGAAGAAGACCCCCGCGAGCACGGGGCGGCGGGCCTTCACGGAGGTGCGCACGTACAGACACGTGAGCGCCACGCCCATCACCTGCGCGCTGAACCAGACCTCGCCCCGGATGGCGCAGTAGAAGAACAGCGTGCCGAAGGCGAGCACCAGCGACAGCACCACGTTGTCGTCGCGGTTGCGCTCCGTCTCGCCTTGCTTCGCGAGGAAGCGCAGCAACGAATAGAACAACGCCACCGCGAGCGCGCCCACGACGACGCCGAAGGAGGTGTCGTTGAACTGGTAGCCGTGCAGCGCGACGAAGGGGAGCATCGCGACTGCGGGGAAGGACGGGAAGCTCACGAACCAGCGGTCACTTGGGAGCGGACGTCCCTCGCAGCGGACCTTGTGTCCGTTCACCACCCGAACACAGGCCCAGTCCTCCAGGTTGGGCAACACCTGGGGATCCACGTCGAGCCGTCCGTCCAGCCAGGACTGCGCCTGGTAGATGAAGTGCGGCGCGGCGCTCTGCCGGAGGAAGCGCTGCGAGCTGAAGCTGGACAGCACCGCGAACGCGATGAGGAACAGCGCCACCTCCACCCGGTGGGCCGACAGCCACTGGCGCACCGCGTTCCGCACGGGATGCGCTTCCGTCCCGGCGGGAGACAGGGAGGGACTGGAGGGCTCCGCTGGCGCCGTGGGGCTGACAAGCAGCGCGGAGGGCTCGGGTGGGGCCGCGACGGGCTCCCCTTGAGGGGCGGGAGATGGGGGCACCGTGGACGGCGCTTCCATCGCGGAAGGACGGGGACGCTTTGATTTGGAGCGACTCATGGCGACACAGGGGCGGCGAGCAGGTGCAACCTCAACATCTCCAGCACGTGGGACGCGGCGAACAGGCGGACCCGGTCCCGGTCACCCGCGACCGTTATCCGCTCGCAGCGGGGCTCCATGCCGGGGCCGGACAGGCCGCAGTACACGGTGCCCACGGGGTCCTCGGGCGTGCCTCCCGCGGGGCCGGCGTAGCCCGTGACGGACAGGCCGAACGTGGCGCCGCAGGCGGCGCGGACTCCCTCCGCCATGGCGAGCGCCGTCTGGGAGGACACGGCGCCGTGCTTCGCGAGGATGTCCGGAGACACGCCCACCCAGGCGGACTTCATCTTCTCCGAGTAGGCGACCGCGCCCCCGATGAAGACCTGGCTGGAGCCGGGGACGGCCGTGAGCTGCTGCGCGACGAGGCCGCCCGTGCAGCTCTCCGCCACCGCCAGCGTATGGCCCGCGCGTGCCAGCAGGTCCAGGAGGACAGGGGCGTATTCGCTGCCATCCGCTCCGTACACGTGCGTGCCCAGGACCTGCCGGCACGCGGCCTCCGCGGCGGCGAGCGCGGCGTCGGCCTCCTCCTGCGTGGGGGCCTCCGCCATCAGCTTCAGGTGGTTCTCCGGAGCGTGCGTCCGGAAGCCGAACACCACCCTGGGGTGGCTGGGCGCGAGGGGCATCACCTGCTCGTTCAGCATGGATTCAGGCAGGCGCACGGTCCGCAGCAGGCGGAAGGCCCGGAACGTGCGGTGGGGTTCCGCGGCGAGCCAGGTCCACACGCGCGGCAGGACCTCTCCGTCCACCAGGGCGCGGTATTCGCGCGGGACCCCTGGCAGGAAGAACAGGTGGGCGCGGCCCAGGCGCTGGATGACCATTGGCGCCGAGCCCTGGGGATTGCGTACCGGTTCGGTGCCCTTGGGGATGCGCGCCATGCGCAGGGCCCCCGGGTTCAGGGGCATGCCTCGCGCGGCATAGCGCTCCTTCAGCCAGCCGAGCACTCGCGCGTCCTCTTCCAGGGTCACGCCCGCGGCGGCGGCGGCGCACTCCAGCGTGAAGTCGTCCGCAGTGGGGCCCAGACCTCCCGAGACGATGACCACGTCCGCGCGCGCCGAGGCCTCCAGCAGCGCGCCCGTGATGCCGGGACGCACGTCCCCCACCAGCGTCACCCGTTCGACCTTCACACCGAGGTCGAAGAGGCGGGCCTCCAGCCAGGTGCTGTTGGTGTCCGTGATGAGGCCGGTGACGAGCTCGTCACCGGTGCACAGCAGCTCGACGCGCATGGGCCGGGCATCCTAGCGGCCCCGGGTCGGGAGGGCACGGTCCGCGTCCCGGCATCCGTGCCTGGCTGCTCAGAGGAAAGCGGGGCCGTCGTCCGTGGTGGCGTTGGGTTCGGAGTCCTCGTCGTCCTCCTCATCAAGCCCGGCCGCCACCGCGACCGCCGCGACGGCGCCGACCTTGCGCGACGCCAGCCGGCTGCGCACCGAGACCGCGGACTCCACCAGCCCCATGAGCAGGTACGCGATGAAGTACGTCACCAGCACCCAGGCCGGGTGGAACTGCCGGGCGATGAAGGCCCCGGTGAGCGCCATGGCCATGAAGACAAGCGCCGTCTTGCGGCTGGGGCGCGCGTCCTTGAAGGTGCGGTAGCGCACCGTGGACACCATCAGCAGCGACAGGGCGCCCACCGCCACCGCCACCGGCACGCGAGCGCCGTCACCGAGCGCCTCGCCCTGGGACGCCACGTGGTGGGAGATGACGAGGGAGACGAGCACGCCGGCCGCCAGCGGGATGGGGAGCCCCACGAAGAAGCAGCCGCCACCGCCGTGCGGGTTGCGCATGGCGAGGACGTTGAAGCGCGCCAGCCGCATGGCGCCGCAGGCCATGAACGCGAAGGAGATGAACAGGCCCCAGAAGCCCATGGGGGCCAACGCCCACTTATAGACGAGCAGCGCCGGCGCCGCGCCAAAGGACATGACGTCCGCGAGGCTGTCGAGTTGCATGCCGAAGTCGCTCTGCGTCTTCGTCAGGCGGGCCACCCGTCCGTCGAACCCGTCGAAGAACATGGCGAAGAGGATGGCCAGGGCGGCCTGGTACAGCTGCACCGGTTCAGCCTCACCCGCGCACAAGGTGATGGCGTAGAAGCCACAGAAGATGGAGGTGACGGTGAAGAGGTTCGGGAGCACGAACATCAGTTTCCGCAGCTTCATCGTTCCCTCGACTTCCCCAGGTGGTCGGCTGCCCATGTGGCAGAAACGGCGAGGGAACGGACCTTAGCAGGCTTTTATTCGCTCCGGAGTCAGTCCCGGGTCGCATGGGAGGAGAAATGCCGTACGGGCAGTGGGCCCTGTGGGGGTTGACCGCCGCGGGCGTCCTGGTGCTGGTGAACGTCGTGTGGGTCCTGCTGGTGCGGCGGTGGTACCGCCTCAAGGGCCCTCTTCCCGACAGGCTGCGCGTGCGCTGCGCGGATGGGTGGGAACTGACCGTGCACGCGCGGCGGGCCCCGGTGCGCCGCTTCGCCGAGCCCGTCCTGCTGTGCCACGGGCTGGCGGCCAACCGCTTCACCTTCGACTTCGAACCACCCTACTCCGTCGCCCACTACCTCACCGAGGCCGGCTTCGATTGCTTCAGCGTGGAGTGGCGCGGCACGGGGCACTCGCAGCGTCCGCCCCAGGGCCGGCGGGCCACGGACTTCACCGTCGATGACCACATCCTGCACGACGGCCCTGCGCTGCTGGAGCTGGCGCTGAAGGAGTCCGGCGCGAAGCAGGCCTTCTGGCTGGGCCACTCGCTGGGAGGACTGGTGGGCTACGGCGTGGCGCAGGGGCCTGATGGGGAGAAGCTGGCGGGTCTGCTCGAGTTGGGAGCGCCGGTGTATCTCAAGTCGGAGCCGTTCCTGCGGACGCTCATCTCGTTGGGCGTGCGCGCGGCGTGGCCCGGGAGCATCCGGCAGGCGTGGGTGAGCGCCAGCATGGCACCTTTCCTGGGCTACCTGGCGCTGCCCTTGTCGGACATCGTGGTGAATCCCCGGCACGTCCCTCCGCGCGTCCTGCGGCAGTTGTCCGTCAACATGATGGCGGCGATGAGCCGCAAGGTGCTGCTCCAGTTCCAGGATTGGATCTCCCACGACGCGTTCCGCTCCTACGACCGCAAGACGGACTGGCGCGCGGGAATCGCGAAGCTCCAGATGCCCGTGCTGGTGATGGGCGGCAGCGCGGACCGGCTGGCCACCGCGGCCAACGTGGAGGCGCAGTACGCGCTGCTCACCTCACCGGACCGCACCCTGCACGTCTTCGGCCGGGACCACGGGGACAAGATGGATTACGGCCACGGAGACCTCATCTTCGGCACCGGCGCGCCCGTGGAGGTCTACCCTGTCATCCGCGAGTGGCTCGAAAGGCGCGCCACGCCGCTGCCTCCCACGAGTGCTCCCCCTCAGGGCTGAGGCGTTCCGGCGCGAGGGCGGGCGTCGAGTTGGACGCAGGGGGAGCGCAGGCCTCGCGTTGTGCTCGAGTCGACGTGGCGCAGGTGGACGCGCGTCTGCTCCTCGCAGTCGGTGGAGACCAGTTCGCCTCGCGCGTCCTTCGCGGTGAGGCTCTCCACCTGCAACTGCCCTCCTTCGATGGCCAGCACCACGGAACCGGCGGTGTCTCGCACGTCGATGTTCCGGGACTCCAGGGTGGCCTGTGTATCCACCGCCAACCCGGCGAGCCCGCAGCCCGAGAGCCGGGCCTTCTGGAGCGTCACCCGCGCATGCTGGGATGCCAACACGCAGGAGCCCTTCGCGCCCTGGACGCTCACGGTGTCGACGTCCGCTTCCACCTGGCGCAGGTGGAGGCCGTCCCCCGCGACGCCATCCGCGGTGCTCACACCCGTGATGACGCCGTCGCGCAAGCGCAGCCGCCCCTGCAGCGCCACCACGCCGTATTCCCTCGAACCCTCCAGGCGGAAGCGCCGCACCTCCAGGTCCGAGGCCGTGAGCTGCAGGGCTCCGTAGCTGCCCGCGTCCTTCACCGCCACGTCCTCCAGCAGGCCGCTCGTCGCCGTGAGCCCGAGGCCCGCGCGCGTGGCGTGCTCCGAGGTGAAGCCTCGCACCGACACCCGCGCCCGGTTGGCCGTCACGCCGTACTCGTGGCCCTGGACCCGCACATCCACCAGCGTCAGCGCGCCCTCCACCGTGGAGAACGCCGTGCCCGCACCTCCCGAGGCCCGCGCCCGCTCCACCTCCGCCGCGCCGCCTTCCTGGCTCAGCGCCATCCGAGGCCCCTGGAAGCACACCCCTTCCAGGCGGACCGTGGCCCCGCCCCGGGCACGGACGGCGCGTTCGTAGGGCCCCACGAACACGCCGTCCCGGAGGATCAGCGAGGGCGCCGCATCCCCCGGGGCTGCTGCCTCCACGAGCACGCCGAGGCCATCCGGAGCCTCGGTGGAGGGGGGCTCCGCGGGAAGCGTTGTGTCCAGGAGGGAACAGGTCCGGGACTGGCTGCCCGCTCCTGCCTCGAAGCGCAGGCTTCTGCCCTCCAGTGAACCTGCCGCCAGGCGGATGGCTCCCCGGGCCTGACTCCGGAAGGTCACGGCATGGACCTGGACGGGGCCCCGAGCCTCCATGCCCCAGTCCCCTCCCGCCACTTGCAGGGCCTCCACGGCGGTGTCCCTCGATGCGTCCACCACGGTCATGCCCGGGCCGGTCCCCGCCAGGACCGTGCCGGGCCCCTCTCCCATGAGCCTCGTTCCCTCTGACAGCTGGACGGGACCCTCGTAGCGGCCGGCGGCCAGGTGCACCCGCTTCGGGCCCGGACGGGCCAGGGCCTCCGTCAGCGTCCTCAGGGGCCTCTCCCGGGTGCCGTCACCGTTCGACGCCGCGCCGTCCACCCAGAGCTCGGCCGCCGCCTGGGGCTGGGGCCGGGACGTCGGCCGCGAGCAGGCGCACAGCAGGACCAGGAGCCATGGCAGCAGTCGGGTGGACATGCGGGCAGGCACTCTAGCCCCCTGACGGCACCCTGCTGGAGCTGGATCAGCCCCCACCGCCAAGTGATCGATTTTCCAATGCCTTTCATGCGGAATCGATCATCAAGCGATCACTTTCCCGGATGGCAAAAGCAGGAGTGTGAGGATGTATCAAAAGATGCGATCCTCCCTCTCTCTACCGGGTGTATTTTCAGAGGCCAGTTTTCATCCGGAGGCCGAATTTCCGGCCTGGGAGCAGGTGGCGCATTGACAGTCGAAACCTCGATTTGTTACCTCCGCCATCCGCTCGTTCAACGCCAGACAACGCACAGAGGGAGGGGTGTCATGACCAAGGCAGAGCTCGTGGAGGTGGTGGCTGCGCAGTCGAGGCTCACGAAGAAGCAAGCCGCCCAGATCCTCGACAGCGTCTTCACCAACATCGGCAAGGCGGTGAAGAAGGACTCGCGCTTCAGCTACCCCGGGTTCGGCACCTGGTCGCTGCGCTCGCGCAAGGCGCGGAAGATCCGCAACCCGCAGACCAACGAGATGATGAAGCTCAAGGCGTCGAAGACGGTCGGTTTCCGTCCGGCCAAGGAGCTGAAGAACTCGCTGTAGTCGTTGGGCCCTTCCAGGCCCGTCCTCCTCAGGGGCGTGAACCCGCCGCCGGGTGCCGCCCCTGGGACGTGAGGACGGGGGACTCCGCGGGCATGCGGGCCACGGGGCGCTCCTCGTCGGAGGCGTCCGGGCCCGACTCGGGGGCGACGAGCGCCTCCAGCGGATCCATGGAAGCACCGTCGTGCCAGAGTTCGAAGTGGACGTGGACACCGGTCGCCAGGCCCGTGTCCCCCGCGAGCCCCACCACGTCGCCCTTCGCCAGCACCTCGCCGGTCGTCACCAGGACCTCGGACAGGTGGCTGTAGCGCGTCACCCACTGGCCGTCGTGCTGGACCTCCACCATCTTGCCGTGGTCGCCGTTCCAGCCGGCGCGCAGCACGACGCCCTTCTCCGCCACGGCCACCGGCTGTCCCCGGAAGGCCGCCAGGTCCACGCCCGAGTGGCGGCGGAGCTGGCCGGTGATGGGGTGCCAGCGCTCGCCGTAGAGGCTGGTGATGGTGACCGGCGCCACGGGCCAGGCGAGGCGCGGCGGGCCGGAGGGCTCGGGCGGCGTCTCCCAGCGGCGCAGCGTGGAGGCGCGCACGATGAGGCGGCCCACGCGCACCACCACGGCCTCCGCGAGCGGGCCCGGCATGTCGCCGTACAGGCGCGCGTCCTGCTCCAGCTCCGCCTCCATCACGCCCCGCGCGCGCGTCAGGTCGCGGGTGTCGGTGGACTCGATCGGCCGGTCCAGGAAGGCGTCCAGGGCCGCGTTCACCGCCTCCCAGTTGCGCACCTGTTCGGCGGGCATGGCGCTGCCGCGCTGGGCCTTGGCGCGGTAGGCCTGGGCCTGCTCGGCGAACAAGCGGAGGCGGGCCTCGAGTTCCGGGGAGCGCTCGGGCACCAGCGGGCCCCGGGCGCGCACTGGTTCGTGGGGGAGGAAGGGACCGCTGTCGCTGGCGGAGCCGCTGTCACCCGCGGTCGCGTACAGCTCCTCAAAGCTCATCTTCCCCGGCTGCGGCGTGGCGCAGGCGGAGAGGGCCAACAGGGCGAGGACGGCAGGTCGGCGCACGGCGGGGCGAGACTATCACGCGCGCCGGTCCGTCAACCCGCGCCGGGGCGTGGATCATTTTCCGTAGCGCCCAGGTACGTGCGGACCACACCCGGCGTGGAGGGAGCGCATCCCCGGATCCCGAAGGACCGTCATTGGGCCGCCAGCCCCGGGCCCCGTCCGGACCTGTCCGACTGTCGGACAGGTTTTGGAGGGCCGCGACGGCCCCCGACGGGTGCCGCGCGTGTCAGCCCGCGAAGGCCTTGCGGATGCGCGCCAGGGCGTCGTCGATGTCCGCCGTGGACACGTCCAGGTGGCACACGAGGCGGATGGAGTGCGGGCCCGTGGGGTTGGCGAGCACGCCCTGCTTCAGGAGCAGCGCGGAGGCCTCGGCCGCCGGGCGCACGAGGTCCGCGAACACCATGTTCGTCTCCACCCGGGCCAGGTCCACCTTCACGCCCGGAATCTGGGCCAGGCCCTCGGCCAGCCGGCGCGCGTTGGCGTGGTCCTCGGCCAGGCGCTCCACGTGGTGCTCCAGCGCGTACAGCGCCGCCGCCGCGAGGATGCCTGCCTGCCGCATGCCGCCACCCAGCCGCTTGCGCAGCCGCCGCGCCTCGCGGATGACGTCCGCCCTGCCCGCGAGCGCCGAGCCCACCGGCGCGCCCAGCCCCTTGGAGAAGCACACCGACGTCGTGTCCGTCAGCGACGCCCACGCGGACGCGGGCTTTCCCGCCGCCACCTCCGCGTTGAACAGGCGCGCGCCATCCAGGTGCACCGCGAGCCCGGCCTTGCGCCCCGCCTCCACCACCGCGCGGAAGCGCTCCACCGGCCACACCGTGCCGCCGCCGCGGTTGTGCGTGTTCTCCAGCGACAACAGGCGCGTGCGCGGGTTGTGGATGTTGTCCTCGCGCACCGCCGCCACGACCGTCTCCGGCTTCAGCAGGCCGCGCTCGCCCGGCAGGGGGCCCGGCTGCACGCCCCACAGCGCCGGCACCGCGCCTCCTTCGTACTGGATGATGTGGCTGCCCTCCTCCGTCAGGACCTCATCGCCCGAGCGGCAGTGCGCGCCGATGGCGATCTGATTCGCCTGCGTGCCGGAGGGGACGAAGACGGCGGCCTCCAGTCCGAGCCGCTCCGCCACGCGCTCCTCCAGCCGGCGCACGGTGGGGTCCTCGCCATAGACGTCGTCGCCCACCTCCGCGTCGGCGATGAGCCTGCGCATGGCGGGCGTGGGCTTCGTCACGGTGTCGGAGCGGAAGTCGATGGGCTTCATGGTTCTCCTCGCTGCGTGGAAGTGGGTGCCCCGCCATGGCGCTTGGGCGGAGCCGCCCCGTGACATACAACGCCCGCGTGGCCCGGCGAGAGACAGTGGGTGAGAAGCGGCAGCGCGCGGTGGCGGTTCTGGACGGTCTGGAAGCGGCCATGCCGGACGCTCGCATCGAGCTGGACTACCGGACGCCCCTGGAGCTGCTGGTCGCCGTCATCCTGTCCGCGCAGTGCACGGACAAGCGCGTCAACCTGGTGACCCCTGCCCTGTTCGCCCGCTTCCCGGACGCGCAGGCCTATGCGCGCGTCGAGCCTTCCGACGTGGAGCCCTTCATCCGCACCTGCGGGCTGTACCGCGCGAAGGCGAAGAACATCGTGGCCACGGCGCGCGCGCTGGTGGCGGAGCATGGCGGCCAGGTGCCGCTGACGCGCGACACGCTGGCGCAGCTGCCGGGCGTGGGCCTGAAGACGGCGGGCGTGGTGTGCATCCACCTGGGCGGCGACGCGGCCTTCCCCGTGGACACGCACGTGAAGCGGCTGGCGTACCGGCTGGGCTTCACCACGCAGGAAGACCCGGACAAGGTGGAGAAGGACCTGCAGGCGCTGCTGCCTCGCGAGCGGTGGACGCTGGGGCATCAGCTGCTGGTGTGGCACGGGCGGCGCACGTGCTTCGCGCGCTCGCCCGCTTGCGACTCCTGCGTGGTGGCGGCGAAGTGCCCGAAGAAGGGCGTGCGCGCCACCGCGAAGACCTAGGCGGACGCCGGGGCGCCCTGCTCGCGCGAGGCCTTGAGCTTCTTCATGCGCTTGCGGATGAACTCGCGCTTGAGCGTGGAGACGTGGTCCACGAAGACGGTGCCGTCCAGGTGGTCCGCCTCATGCTGCACGGCGATGGCCAGGAGGCCGTCGCAGCGCAGCGTCTGCTCCTGGCCGTCCTCGTCCAGGTAGCGCACGGTGGCGATGGCGGCGCGGTCCACGTCCTCGGCTTCACCGGGGATGGAGAGGCAGCCTTCCGTGTAGGTCGTCTCCCCTTCGAGCGAGACGAACTCCGGGTTGATCATCGCCAGGGGCTTGGACTCCGGCTGCTGCGGCCGGGTGTCCAGCACGATGATGCGCTGGAGGACGCCCACCTGCGGGGCGGCGAGACCCACGCCCTCGGCGGCGTACATCGTCTCGAACATGTCCTTGATGAGCGCGCGGACCTTGTCGTCCACCTTCGCCACGGGCTTGGCCTTCTGCTTCAGGATGGGGTCGGGCCAGATGAGAATCTCGCGAACCATGGAGGGGACTCTTAACCCCTCCGGACCGCGACGGGCAACCGTTCCCCCGGGCATCAGTCGAGCAGATTACGGGCGTACTCGCCCCGCAGCCGGTCGTCTCCCAGGGCCCGGGCGGCCTCCGTCAACACCGCGCGGATCTGCTGCGCGCGGTGCTGGAGCGCGGGGTCCGGATGGCCGGCGAAGCGCAGCGGGTGGAACTCCGCGGCGAGCAGCGTGTACGCCCGCTTGACCTCTTCGCTTCCGGCCGAGCGGGCGAGCCCCAACACGGTGAAGTAGTCCGCGTCCTGGATCTCCTCGAACTTGGCCTCCAGCCGGTGCACGTCCAGCTCCGGCGGCAGGTCGCCCCGGGCGTCCTCCGACGGTGGATGCAGCGCGATGAGGCCCAGCGTCCGCGCCACCGCGAGCGCCTTGAGCGCGCTGTCCTGCGGCAGGCCCGAGCCCAGGAGCAGCGACTCCAGCGTGCGCTCTCCATCCACGGACTGGAGCAGTTGGAGCTCGCGGGCGGAGAGACCGAAGTCCGCGGGGGCCATGTGCGCGTCGCCTCGGGAGACCTGGGCGCGCAGGGAGCCCGCCGCGTCCAGGAGCGATTCGGCGGTGAGCGTGTTGCGCAGCCCTTCCGCGAGCAGGTGCAGCGGCGGGCGCGTGGCGGCGGCGAGCGCCACCTCGTGGGGCGCGGGCTCCGGCACCAGGCGGTAGAGCGTGGAGGGTTCCGCGAGCGCGTCCAGGAAGACCTGTTCGGTGTAGCGCTGGACCAGGGGGACGGATTCAGCTTCGCGCACGTAGCCGCGTCCGCGCAGCGCTTCCAGCAGCGTGCCGGTGGTGGCGCTGCGCACGAGCCGCAGCTCGGCCTCCTGTCGCGCGTCGATGAGGCCGTCCGCGCGGGCCCGGTCGATGAGGGATTCGCCCTGCGCGGAGGACGCGGCGCCGACGAGGGCTCCGTCGCGCAGCCAGAGGACGCGCAAGGCGTTCATCACCTTGAGCTCCAGGCGCACCTCCATTCGCGCGTCGCAGAGCCTCAGGATGAGGCGGGCGAGGCCCTCCTGCGTGAGGCTGCCGCTGCGGGCCACCGCCATCTCCGGACGGCCGGGCGATTCGAGCGGGATGAGCGTGGCGCGGGCCTGGGCCGCGGCCTCCTCCGCGTCCCGTTGCGCGCGGGCTTCGAGTTCCTGGCGCTCACGTTCGGCCTGGAGGCGCTGTTCGACGGCTTCGGTTTCGAGCCGGGTGCGCGTCTCGCGCTCGCGGGTGAGTTCCTCTCGGAGCTGGTCGAGTTGGGCTTGCAGCGCGTCGCGGGCCTGGGACTCGGCGGCGAGGCGGGCTTCCGCGGCGGTGCGGGCCTGGGCTTCGGTTTCGAGGCGGGCTTCGAGGTCCTGACGTGCGCGGGCCTCGGAGTCGAGGCGGACTTCCAGCACGGTGCGCAGCCGGCCTTCGGAGGTGGCCTTGGCGGTGGCTTCGGTGGCCTTCTGCTCGGCCTGGAGGGCTCGGGCCTCCGCGGCGGTGCGGGCCTGGAGCTGCTGTTCGGCGTTGGCTTGTGCTTCGGCGCGGGCCTGTTCGGCTTCGGCCACGCGGGTCCGTGCGCGTTCGTCCGCGTCCGTGAGGTCGTGCGTGGACTGCTCCGCGCGGGACTCCGCCTGAGCGAGGGATTGCGTGAGTTGCTCCACGCGAGCCTCAAGCTCGGACTGCGTCCTCGCGAGCGTCTCTTCGCGGGTGCGGGCCTGCGTCAGCTCCTGCGTGAGCTGCTCGATGCGCGACTCGGCCTGGGTGAGCTGCTCCGTGCGGGCCTCCGCGTTGGCCAGCGCCTGGGCGAGCTGTTCCGCCCGGGCTTCGGCTTCGGCGCGCTCCTGGGCGAGTTGTTCCGCTCGGGCCTCCGCTTCGGCGCGCGCCTGGGCGAGTTGCTCCGCTCGGGCCTCCGCTTCGGCGCGCTCCTGGGCGAGTTGCTCCGCTCGGGCCTCCGCTTCCGTGCGCGCCTGGATGAGGTGCTCAAGGCGGGCCTGGGCTTCGGCCTGGGACTGCGTGAACTGGTCCGCGCGGTTCCCCGATTCGGTCTGGAGCCGCTGGAGCTGCTCGGCGTGCGCCTCGGCTTCGGACCGCGCCTGCTTCAGCTGCTCGGCGGCGGCCGCGCGGGCATTTTCGGCTTCGGTGGCTCGCGCTTCGGCCTGCGTCAGGGCCTGCGTCAGTTGCTCCACGCGGGCCTCCGCCTGGAGCAGGGCTTCGGCGGGCTGCGCCGCCTTGGCCTCGGCTCGCTGGCGGGCCTGCTTGAGCTGCTCCATCCGGGCGTTGGCCTGGCTCAGGGTCTCCGCGAACCGCGTCTCGTTCTGCTGCTTCGCCGCCTCGGCCTCTTCCGCTCGGGCCTGGGCTTCGAGCAGGGCCTCCTCTGCCTTCGTCGCCCGGGCTTCCGCCTCGGCCAGACGTTCGGCGGTGCGTTCGGCGGTGGCCTCCGCGGCGGCGCGTGCCTCCTCGGCTTGCGTGGCGCGGCCTTCGGCCTGGCTCACCGCCTGGGCGGACTGCCTTGCGTTGGCCTCGCCCTGGAGCAGCACCTGCGCCAACTGCTGCGCCCTGGCCTCCACCTGCGCCAGCGCCTGCGCGGACTGCTTCGCCTTCGCTTCGGACTCGGCCAGCGCCTGCGTGACCTGCTGCACCCGCGTCTCCGCCTGGGCCAGCGCCTGCGCGGACTGCTTCGCCTTCGCTTCGGACTCGGCCAGCGACTGGGCCAGATGATGGGCCCGCACCTCCACCAGCGACAGCGCCTGCGCGGAGTGCTTCACCTTCGCTTCGGCCGCGGTCCGGGCCTTCGCTTCCGCTTCGGCGCGGGCCTCGGCTTCGGCACGCCGGGCCTCCAGGTCCGCGCGGAGCGCGGCTTCCTCGCTGTCGTGGCTGTGCGCCTGCTCGGCTTCGGCACGCGCGGCCCTGGATTCGGATTCCGCTCGGGCTTCGGCCGCGAGCCGTGCCTCGGTCTCGGCTTCGAGCCGCGCTTCCACGTCGGAGCGCGCGGCCTGCTCCAGCTCGGCGCGGGCCTCGGCCTCTGCGCGCGTCTGTGCTTCCTGATGGGCGCGGAGCTCGGCCTCCTCGCGCGCCTGGACCTCCGCGGCGAGACGCTTCTCGAGCTCGGCGAGCTCCAGCCGGACCATCTCCGCGATGGCTTCGGCTTCAAGGCGGGCACGCTCCTCCGCGGCCGCGCGCGCCTCCGCCTCCACCCGCCCGCCCGCCTCCGAGGCGAGCCGGGCCTCGACCTCCGCGAGGGCCTGCGTCGCCGAGACGGCCCGGACCTCCGAGGCCGCATGGGCCGCCGAGGCCTGCTCCAACAAGGACTCGGCGCGGGCACGGGCGTGGACCTCCGCTTCGGCCCTCACCTCCACGGCGCTCCGGGCCTCCACCTCGGCGTCCGCTTCGAGCCGGGCGTCTTCCCGGGCTCGCGCTTCGCCCGCGATGCGCTCTTCCAGCTCCACGCGGAGCGACTGCTCTGATTCGGCCAGGGCTTCCGCGTCCGCGGCTCGGGCCTCCGCCTCCTCGATGGCGGCGTGGGCCATCGCGAGTTCCTCGCGCAGCGACTCCAGCTCCGCGATGAGCTCCGACGACGGCTCGGCGGCGTCCGTGCGCGCCGGGGCGGATGCCTCCGGCTCCTGGGCGCGCGGCTTGTTCGCCCGCTGCACTCCTCCTGGCACCAGCATCACGGACGACGGCGCCTGGACCTCCAGCCGGTGGGTCGCGCTCTCCGCGCGTGACGAGGCGGCATCCGCGCCGGGCGCGTTGCTCCGTGGTGAGGAGGTCCCACCGGCCTTCGCTGTATCGCCAGCACCGGGGTTGTCATTCAGGCCCGCGGGCCCCTCCCCCGCTCCCGACGCGACCACCGCCCCGGCCTCACTGCCCGCCGAGGTGCCACCGGCCACCACGACCCCCACGGGGGCCTTGCCCGGCGAACGCAGCGGCACACGGGCCGCGACGCGCAGCGGCCTCTCCGGGTTCGCACCTGGCGCGGCGCTGCCCGCCGTCGCGCCGTCGCTCGACGCCGTGGCCTTGCCCGCCTTCGCGGCCTCACCGTTCGCGGGCTCCGACCACTGGAGGGGCTTGGAGCCCTCCGACTTCACCTCATCGACGGTCTCGGAGTCGAACCAGTCCGAACCCACTGGCTTCGAGGTGTCGTCAGCGGACTCCTCCCGCTCGCGCGCATCGGCGGAGGCCTTGAGGTCCGCCTCCAGGACGTCCCAGTTCGACAGGCCCGCCGCCGCCAGCTCCTCCGCGGTCGGCTCCGAGGGTGCGTCGTCCTCCGCCTCCCTCGCCGCCGCGGCCCGCTCCTCCGCCGCCACGTCGTCCGCGACCGAACCGAAGTCCGTCTCGTCGGGGTCGTCCACGCCGCCCGGCGACGCACGCCCCTCCAGCTCTGGATCCGGCTCCAGTTCCTTCCACGCCAGCGGGGCCGAGCCTTCCGGCTCCGAGTCCTTCGCCGCGCCACCGCCCTCGTCCGAGTCGACGTCGAAGAAGCCCTCGTCCCCCAGCTTCGGCGCGGGCTTCACCGGCTTCAGCCCCGGCGGGGTGAGCCGCTCCTCACGGAACGCGAGCTGTCCCTCCGGCGGCGCCTCTTCCGCGCCCTCTTCGTTCGGGAACGGGAAGCGCAACGTGGTGCGCGCTTCCGGCGCACGGCCCTCCGGCGGCGCCCCGTCCCACTCGGAGCCGATGCTCGCGTCCGGATCCTCCTCGCCCCACGCCTCGCCGGAGTCGCCCTCCCCCGCCTCGGCTCCGTGGGACCTCGTGCCCACCGACAGCGCGGAGTCGATGGACGCGATCGCCTCCGTCTCCACCTCCAGGTGCGCCTGCTCCAGCGCGGCGTTCACCGCCACGTTCGTGCTGCGCTCGCGCTGCTGGTTCACGGCGTGCGCGCTGCGCTCCTCGCGCGTCATCGCCGCCACTTCCCAGTCCGTCTGGTTCAGCGGCGCCAGGTCTCCGAACAGCGCGTTCGCCAGCGCGGGGTCCCCGCCCACCGAGCGCGGCGACGTCACGTGCCAGTCCTCGTCCGAGGGCGCGCCCCCCTTCGCCGGCTCCTGCAGCGTCCGGTTCTCCACCACGCGCCAGCCATCCGCCTCCGCCGGCGCGCGGATCAAGGTGTCCACCAGCGTCACGAAGCTGGGGCCGTCCAGGGGCAGCGGCGCCACCGGCGCGCTGAAGCCCTCGATGGACTCACTCAGCAGCAGCACCCGCGCCTTGTGGCCGTCCGGGTGCAGCACCAGCTCCTCCAGCACCACGTGCCCGCGCCCGCTCTCCACGCCCGGCGCGAGCACGATGAGCTCCGGCAGGTGATGCCCGAAGGCGATGAGCGCGTCCGCGGCGGAGGTCGCGAGGATGACCTCGTGCCCTTCGCGGGACAGCAGTCGCCGGACGGCGGCGATGGTGGCGATGTCGTCGTGTACGAGGAGGACCGAGGCGCCCATGGGGGAGCCCGGGAGTCTACAGCATGGCCCCGGGATCCACGTCGATCACGACCTTCACTCCGTTGGGCACATCCGCCAACGCCGCCTCCAGCCGGGCGAGCAGTGGGGCGAGCGCCGCATGTGTCGGCGCCTTCAGGAGCAACTGCCAGCGCGTCTTGCCCCGGATGCGGGCGATGGGCGCCAGGGCCGGCCCCAACAGGCGCACGCCCGCCGACGCCGGCGGCATGTGTCGCCCCACCAGGTTCCCCAGGAAGCGAGCCACCCCCGCGGTCTGCTCCGGGTGCTCCCCCTCCAGCCGGACGGCCGCCATGCGGGCGAAGGGCGGATAGGCCAGCGCCTTGCGCCACTCCAGCTCCTGCTTGGAGAAGCCGTCGAAGTCGTGCGCCAGCACCCGCTTCACCGGCTCCGCGTCCGGGTTGTAGGTCTGCACCAGCACCCGCCCCGGGTCCTTCCCGCGCCCCGCGCGCCCCGCCACCTGGGTCAACAGGTGGAAGGTCCGCTCGGCGGCCCGGAAATCAGGAATCGCCAGGGACGTGTCCGCCATCACCACGCACACCAGCGTCACGCCCGGGAAGTCGTGGCCCTTGGCCACCATCTGCGTGCCCACCAGCACGTCGATTTCACGCCGCGCGAAGGACGCCAGCAGCTCCGTCAGCTTCTCCGCGCTCGTCGCGGAGTCGCGGTCCAGCCGCGCCACGCGTGCGTGCGGCATCCGCTCCAGGACCTCCGCCTCCACGCGCTCCGTGCCGATGCCGAGCTTGAGCAGCGGGCCCGTGCACTCGCGGCAGCGGTCCGGCACCGGGAACGCCACGCCGCAGTAGTGGCACACCACCCGGTTCTGGGAGCGGTGGTGCGTCATGCACACGTCGCAGTCGTGGCACTTGAGCGACAGGCCGCACACCTCGCACAGGAGGATGGTGCTGTGGCCGCGGCGGTTGAGGAACAGGATGACCTGCTGCCCCTTGGCCACCGTCTCCTCCATGGCCTGGAGCATCTGCGGGCTCAGGATGGGCGCCTCTTCCGTCACCTGGCCCTCGCGAGGACGCTCCACGCGCAGGTCCACCAGGTTGATGGAGGGCATGGGCCGGTCATCCACGCGGTTCTTCAACTCGATCAGCTTGTAGCGGCCGGAGCGCGTGTTCTGGAGCGTCTCCAGCGACGGCGTGGCCGAGCCCAGCACCACCACCGCGCTGGCCTGCTTGCCGCGCACCACCGCCAGGTCGCGGGCCTGGTAGCGCAGCTTCTCGTCCTGCTTGAAGGACGGATCATGCTCCTCGTCCACGACGATGAGCCCCAGGTGCTCCACCGGCGCGAACACCGCCGAGCGCACGCCGACAGCAATCTTCACCGTGCCCTTGCGCAGCGCCTGCCAGTGGAACAGCCGCTCGCGGTCCTTGAGCCCCGAGTGCAGCACCGCCACGTCCCCGCCGAAGCGGCTGCGGAAGCGCCCCACCAGCTGCGGCGTCAGCGCGATTTCGGGCACCAGCACCAGGCTGCCCAGGCCGCGCGCGAGCGTGTGCTCCACCGCGCGCAGGTACACCTCCGTCTTCCCGCTGCCGGTGACGCCGTGCAGGAGGTACGGCTGGAAGCCGCCCGCGTCGACGGCGCCCTGGAGCTCCTTCACCGCCAGGGCCTGCTCCGGGGTGAGGCGGTCCGGGCGGTTCTGCACCAGCCCCTCGCGCACGCCCGGCTGCAGCGTCACCTCCACCCACTTCACGAACTTGCGCGTGGCCAGCTTCTTCAGCGTCTCGCGGGCGCCGGGGATGGCGTGCGTCACCTCCTCCAGCGGCGCGCGCCCGCCCACCGCCAGGAGGTACTGGAGCACCGCCGCCTGCGCGGGGGCCCGGGCCAGCTGCGGCGGCACCTCCGCGACGAGCGCCTCCACGAAGAACTGGATGTCCGGCCGGGCCTCCTTCTCTTCCACCGCGGTGGAGAGCCCCGGCGGCAGCGCGCCGCGGATCACCTCGCCCAGCGGATAGCGGTAGTGCTCGGCGGTGAAGCGCAGGAGCGCGATGAGGTCCTTGGGCAGGGACGGCGAGTCCTCCAGCACGCGCTGGATGGGCTTGAGCCGCACGCCGCCCTCCACCGGCGCGTTCGCGGGCCCCAGGTAGAAGCCCAGCGCCATGCCCCGGCCGAAGGGCACGAGCACGCGCTGCCCCGGGGCGAGCTTGTCGGAGAGCGACTCCGGCACCAGGTAGGTGAACTCCCCGCGCACGGGACGCCCCACGGCGACGGACGCAAGTTGGGCAGGGGAGGCGCTCACGACGGGGCGCACTGTAGCGGCGTGCTCCCGTTGCGCCACGTCCCTTCCCATTTCCGTACGCCGCGTCCGCAGCGGAATGGAACCGCGAGAGGGGGCGCCTGACGGGCCCTGCGGAAAACCACCCAGCGCGAAGTGCTCTTGCTCCATGACCGCCCTCTTGCCGCCGACGTCCCCGGCCCGCCCTTCCTGCACCCGGGATCCACTGTGCCCGGGGCGTCTGACATTCCTCTTGCCTCTGGAAGCACGAAGGGCCCCTCCCGCCCTGGCAGCCAGGGGGCGGAAGAGGCCCGAAGCGCCCTCTCGGAGGGCACGAGGTCGTGCGAGGGGACTAGCGGCCGTGGGCCTTCTTCACGGACGGGCGGTTGGACACGCGGTCCCACCAGGCCATCACGTTCTTGTACGGGGCCACGAGGTCCTTCTCCCCCACGATGAAGAGGTACTCCATGTACGGCGCCCAGCAGACCTCCGCGAGCGAGAAGTCATTGCCCGCGAGGAACGGCCGCTTCGCCAGCTCCGCGTCGATGACCTGCAGGGGCTTCTTCACGCCCTCGCGGCCCTTGGCGACGTTCTCTTCGTTGTTGGTGTTGAAGAAGCGCTCCATGACGATCTTCATCGCCGGGCCGGAGAAGTAGGACTGCTCCACGCCCATGAACTGCTCCATCAGCGCGTAGGCCTTGGGGTCCGCGGGCGTCAGCTGGGTGCCCGGCAGGGTGCGGTCCAGGAAGCGGGCGATGGCGCGCGACTCGTACATCATGAAGCCGTCGTCCATTTCCAGCGCGGGCACCACGCCGAAGGGCTGGCGCGCCAGGTGCGCGGGCGACTTCTGCTCGTGCTTCTGCAGGTCGACGTGGATGAACTCGGCCTCGCGGCCCTTCTCCGCCAGGACGATGAGGACCTTGCGGGTACACGTGCTCATCGGGTTGCCATAGAGCTTCATTCGAATCGCCTCCGCGCCGGGAACCGGGGAAATCCCGGCCCTGGAACGGGCGGGACTTTCACCGCCGGCCCCGCCCACCGCAAGCGAATCGAAGGTGACGCGCTAGGGCGTGAAGAGCCGGTCCGGCACGGCCGAGCGGTTGTCCCCCTTGAGGGCCGTGAAGCGCACCATGCGCTGGCCCGCCTTCCACACCTCCACCGTGCGGGGCATCCAGTCCCCGGTGGCGGGCGAGGCATAGTCCAGGAAGCGCACGTCCCAGGCCGTCCCGGCCGTGTCCGTGTAGCGCAGGCGCGCGGCCCGGAAGGCGTCCTTGTAGACCCAGAACTGGGGCTTGCCCTCGACCGGGTCCCCCAGCACGTAGGCCACCTCGCCGCCGAAGCGCGCGAGCGACGTCACCTTGGTGTTGACGCCGAGCCCCTGGAGGTACGACTCCTGGGCCACCCGGGTGTCCTGCGCGCTGCCCGCGTCCTGCGCGAGCAGGGCGCACACCTGGGCCACCAGCACGGACACGGCGGGCAGCTCTTTACCCTCCACGCGCTTCTTGCCGGAGACCTGGACGGTGGCGGACTTGAGGCTGCTGTCGGGCGAGCTCACGTCGAAGCGGCAGCGGCCCGGGACCTTCACGGACAGCACGCCGTCGCCCTGGAGCTCCGGGCGGTCCGCGGGGACGTTGAGGGCAGCCCCCGCCTCCTGGACGCCCGACGAGGAGAAGATGACGGAGCCTTCCACGCGGAAGGCCGCCAGGTGCTTCTCCTCGCGCGCATTGGCCATGCGCCGGAGGATGGAACCGCCGGGCAGCACGTAGGCGCCGGCGGCGAGGGAGACGAGGACTGCGGATACGGCGATGAGACGCTTCACGGCTTCTCCGTCTTGACGACCTCGCGCAGGTACTCGAGGAGTCCTCCGCGCAGGTCGGGGCGCTTCATCGCATAGGCGATGTTCGCCTTGAGGTAACCCACCTTGTCACCGGCGTCGTAGCGCTGGCCCTGGAACTTGTAGCCCAGCAGACCTTCGCTCTTCTGGAGCGTGGCCAGGCCGTCCGTGAGCTGGATTTCGCCGCCCACGCCCGTGGTCTGCTTCTCCAGGATGGGGAAGATGGACGGGGGCAGCACGTAGCGGCCAATCACCGCCAGGTTCGACGGCGCGGTGCCCTTCTTGGGCTTCTCCACCACGTGGTCGATCTGGATGACGCCGTTGCCCAGGTCCTTGCCGGCGGCGATGCCGTACATGTGCGTCTCGCTCTCCGGGACCTCCATCAGCGCGATGACGGCCTTCTGGTGCTGCTGGTAGACGCGGGCGAGCTGGCCGATGCCCGGATCCTCCGGCGAGTCGATCATGTCGTCCCCCAGGAGGACGCCGAAGGGCTCGTTGCCGATGACGCTCCTGGCGCACAGCACCGCGTGGCCCAGGCCGAGCGGCTCCTTCTGGCGCACGCTGATGATGCGCACCAGGTTCGCGATGGCGCGCAGCTTGTCCGCGTCCGCCGTCTTGCCGCGGGCGCGCATCGTGGTCTCCAGTTCGAAGGCGATGTCGAAGTGGTCCTCGATGGCGCTCTTGCCGCGGCCGTTGATGACGACGACGTCCTCGATGCCGGCGGCGACGGCCTCCTCCACGATGTACTGGAGGGTGGGCGTGTCGACGATGGGCAGCATCTCCTTCGGCACGGCCTTGGTGGCCGGGAGGAAACGGGTGCCCAGGCCGGCTGCAGGAATGACGCACTTGCGGATGAGCTTCGCTGCCTTCGTGTCGGTGGAGGACATGGGGCGGGGAATCTATTGGTGGCCCAGAACCCCAGCAAGCCGGATAGATTCCCCCCAGCCATGCCGCTCCGTGCCATCGTCGCCGTCCTGTCGTTGACGTTGTCCGTGCTCCCCTTCACCTCCCGGGCCGCCACCCCCGAACGGGCCGATGAGCTGCGCGAGGTCGCGAATGCGCGCTCCCTGGGCATGGGCGGCGCCTACCGGGCCACCGGACTGGGGGCGGATGCACTCCTGGGCAATCCCGCGGCGATGGCGCTGTTCCCGGCCTACCGCATCGAGGGCACGGGGGCATACGACCCTCGGAACAAGGAGGGCTATCTGGGCATCAGCCTGGCGGACTCCAGCAGCGGCCGGCTGGCCCTGGGCGTGGACTACCACTGGCTGTCCCTGGGGCGCGGCGGGGCGCGGACGAAGTCGAGCTACAGCACGCTGGGCGCGGCGCTGCCCTTGGGGCAGTCGCTGCTCATCGGCCTGTCGGGGCACTACCTGCGGCTGAGCGGACAGTCGCGCTTCGCCAACTCCATCACGATGGACGCGGGCCTGCTGTTGCGGCTGAGCGAGGAGCTGACCATTGGCGTGTCCGGGCACAACCTCATCGACACGGACAACGTGGAGCTGACGCGCTACTACTCCGCTCACGCGGCCTACGTGGGGCCGGCGGTGGTGGTGGCGTTCGACGTGCGCGGGGACTTCGAGACGCGCGACTCGACGGTGTTCACGTACAACACGGGCGCGGAGTACATCCTGGACCAGACCATCCCGGTGCGCGTGGGCTACACGTACGACGGCTTCCAGAAGGTGTCGCGCGTGACGGTGGGCGCGGGCTTCATGTCGCCCGGGGGCGGCGGCGTGGACCTGGCGTACCAGCACGACCTGGGCGGGCTGAACGGGCGCCTGCTGGTGCTCACGCTGCGCATCCTGGCGAACTGATCAGCGGCCGCGGGCGGGTTCGGAGGCGTCTCGCAGGGCGAGGTAGCGCTCGGAGGCGGCGAAGCGGACCAGTTCCTCCAGCTCTGAGTCGTGTGGACGGCGGGCCCGGAGCGCGGTGAGCGCGGGCCCGGGGCCTCCGCAGGCGACGAGCCCCGCGCGGTTGGCGGAGTCCCGCGCGGCGGCGACGAGCAGGGACGCGTCGAAGTCGCGGGTGCCGGGCTCCATCAGCAGGGCGGCGCGCTCCAGGGCCCTGGGGGACAGGGACTCGCGCACCACGCGGGCGTCGTCGCCGGCGTCCTTGGGGTTCTTGAGGACGGAGGACAGGAGCGCGAGCGCGCGCAGCAGGTGGTCCTTGCGCAGGGCGCGCAGCGCGAGCAGGTCCGGTGACAGCGAGAACAGCGCGCGGCCGGCGTGGAAGCGCAGCTCGGCGTTGGTGGGAGGCTGCTGCACGAGGAGCCGGCCCACGACGAGGCGCGGGGTGGTGGTGTGCAGCGGGGTGATGTTGGCGGTGTCGTCGTCCCCCGCGACGAGCTCCGGCAGGGGCACGCCCAGAAGGCGCGCGGCGGTGTTCAGCGCATCCAGGATGGCGGTGGCGCCGGGGCCGGAGGAGGAGCGCAGGGGCTCCGAGGTGCTCGCGATGCGCGCGGGCGACGGGAACAGCCGGCACAGCGCGATGCCCACGCACGCGAGCAGCTCTCCGGCCGGGGTGCGCAGGCCCGGGTGGCGCAGGCCGGCGCGCTCCTGGTTGGTGAGGGCCGCGCGCCGCGCGCGAGGCGCGGGGACATCGCGGCCCTCCAGGGCGTCGGCGAGCTCGCGCATGAGCGCGGCGCGGGTGGCGTCACCGCGCTGTTCGAAGTGGTCCACGAGGCCGCGGTAGCCCTTCGGGTCGAGCGGGCGCTCGCGCACGAGCTTGAAGACGATGGGCTCCGCGGAGGTGGCGTCGGCCGGGGGCGCGACGTCTGGAGCGGCGGCGGGGGTCTCGCGGGTCTCGGAGGAGCCGACCGTGGGGCGGCCTCCGGCCTGCGGGCGCGTGGGGGCCGGGCCGGAGACGGTGCCTTCGGGACGGCCGGCGCGGTGGATGCGGCGCACGGGGTCCATGCGGCCGGGGGGCGCTTCCCACGCGATGACGCTCGTGGCCTCCACGGGCCCGGCGCCGAGTTCCTGGGCGTCCTCGTCTTCGTCCTCCGACGGAATCTGGCTGAGGAGGGGGATGTCGGGCGGAGCTTCGGGAGCGCCGCGTCCCTTGGAGCCGGCGGGGCGCGAGCTGCTCCCCACGGCGCGCGGCGAGGGGGCCGGCGGTTCCACGCCACTGGCGGACAGCGGGGCGCGCGGGGCGGCGGGAGGTTCCACGCCGCTGGCGGACAACGCGACCCGGGGTGCGTGGCCGGCGCGAGGTGCGCGTTCCACGCGCGAGGGCGCTTCGCGGACCTGCGTGCCCGCGTTCTTGTTCCTGGCGGTGGCCTGCGGCTGGGAGGCGTTGTCCTCGGGGGCGGCGGCCTTGCGGACTTCGGGCTCCGCGTCCGGAGGGAGCGCTGCTCCGAAGGCCGTGGTCCTTTCGCGCGGAGGTGCGGCGGCTCGCGGCTTGTGTTCTGCAGCGGCTTCCGGCGCGGGGTGGGGTTCCTGGGCCGGGATGCTCGCCGCACCACGAGGCGGCTTCGCGGCCCGGGACATGCCGCTGGGTGCGGGGGCGGATTCCGCGAGGGAGACAGCGCTCTCCGCGGGCGCCTTCGTGGACGCGGCGCGACGGGGTGGCTCCGCGTCTTGCGGCGGGCTCGCGACCGAACCGTGGCGTCCCGAGGGGGCCTTGGGTTGCCGAGGTGTCTCCGTGGCGGGCGATGCTCCGCCTACGGAAGCGTGGCGTCCCGAGGTTGCCTTGGGTTGCCGAGGTGTCTCCGTGGCAGGTGATGCGCCGCCGACGGACGCATTTCGTCCCGAGGGGGCCTTGGGTTGCCGAGGTGTCTCCGTGGCGGGCGATGCGCCGCCTGCGGACGCATTTCGTCCCGAGGGTGCCTTTGGCGGGAGGCCGACCTCCGCGCCGGGAGCTGTCTCCGCGAGGGAGGCAGTGCTGCCCACCAGGGCCTTCCCGGATGCGGGGCGGCGCTGCGCTTCCGTTCCCTCGGCGCCCGCCCCCATCGACCCGTTTCGCGCAACGGGGGCCTTGGCGGCGTCGCGCTTGCGTGGATTCGCGGCGCCGTCCGCGACCGGAGCCTGGCTTGCTGAAGCGGCCTTCGTGGAGGTCGATGCGTCCGGAGTGGCTCCCGCGCCGCGCCCTGCATCCTTCTTCGGCGCGCGGTCGGCCCCTTCGGTTCGAGCCCCCGCACGCCCGCGCTTCCCTTCGTCGGTGGCGTCGGTCCCGGACGCTTCGCTGCCCTTCCGGCCCGCGCCGTCCTTCGTCCGCGACGAGCGTTTCGCCGGCGCATCGGCCGCCGCCGCTTCCGCCTGAAGCAGCGACGGAACATCCGTGTTGGACGTCACCTCGTCGGACAGGTCCTTGCGCTTCCCGGGCGCCTTCCCCGCGGCGACCGGCGGCGCCACGAGCACCGACGGCGGCGGTACCCCGACGGCCTGCGTTTGTGCCGGGCGCGTTGGCTCCGGCGCGGGCGGACGGGCGCGCTGCTCGCGCGCCTTGCGCAGGCTCTCGGCGCGGCGCGCGTAGAGGCGGGCCTTCTCGGTGTTGTGCAGCACCTCCCGGCAGAAGAGCGCGAGCCGCTCCCAGGTGCGCTGGCGCTCCTCGTCGTCCTCCGTCGCGGTGGCCGCGTTCTCCAGCGCCCAGGCGGCCTCGCCAAACTGCTCGCGCTCGGTGCATCGGTCCGCGAGCAGCAGCCAGGCTTCTTTGTGCCCCGGCTCGAAGCGCACGGCCTGACGCAGCTCCGCCAGGGCCGCGCCCGCGTCCCCCATCGCCTCCAGCGTGGCGACCCGCTCCAGGTGCGCCTTGCGCGCGGCCGGGCCCCGAGGCTCGCGGGCGAGCTGCGCGTGCAGCAACGCGCTCAGCGCGGGCAGGTCGCCCAGGCGGCGCGCGAGCGCCAGCAGGTGCTCGCGGGGCTGATCATTGTCCGGGTTCTCCGCGAGCACTTCCGCCCAGGCCCACTGCGCGATGCGCAGGTCGCCCAGGGACTCCTCCGCGGTCTGCGCGAGCACCCGCAGCGCCTCCAGGCGATCCGGCGCGCGGCGCGGCGCGGCGGCACAGGCGGCGCGCAGCCGTTCGACCTGGGCGAAGCGCTCTTCGTCGGAGACGCTGCGCACGAGCCCCGCGAGCACCGGCAGCATCCCGGGCACGAGCGCATCCGCCGCCTCGAAGTCCTCGCGCGCCTTCGCGGCGTTGCCCATGTTCAGCTGCCGCTCGCCTCGCGTCAGCAGCGCCACGGCGCGGGCCCGCGAGGTCCTCGCGCGGGAGATCGCGTCATCGAGCGCGCGGCGCACGAGCGAGGCGTCCTCGCGCTGGGACAGCAGCCGGACCTGCTCACGCAACGCGGTGCGCTCGCCGGTGAGTTCGACGATCTCCCGGTACATGCGAGCGGCGCCCGCGGAGTCCTGGAGCTCGTTCTCCATCACCTCCGCGAGCCGCGTGAGGGCCTCGGCGCGCTCGGGGGCGTCCTTCGCGCGGTCCGCGCGCTTGAGGTACAGCTGGGCCAGCTCGCGCCACGCACGGCGCGCGATGAGCTGCGCCTCCTGGCGCTGGGACTGCGCTCGCTCCGAGCCCTCTTCCACGGTGCGAGCGTCCGGAGCCGGGGCCCCGGCGAGCTGGGAGGACTCCACCGAAGGGGCGCGCGTGGAGTCGCGCGTGGGCGCGGCGGTGGAGGTGCCCGGCGTGGCGGCTTCCGGCTGCGGGAAGACCACCTCCGACGTCGCCTCGTCCTCGTCGAACGCGGGCTTCGAAGAGGCGGGAACCAGGACAGAGGCCCGTCGCGGTGCGGCTGACTTCTCGTCACGGGACGGCGTTGCCTTCTCCGCTTCGACGCGCCCGGGCGGGATGATCTCCGAAGTCGACGCTTCATCGTCGAACGCCACCGCGGGCGCACCGGGCACCAGCACGGCGCTGGGCGGGCGCGGAGGGGCACTCGGTTCCGCCGCGGAGGCATCCTGCGAAGGCGGCGGAGTGATTTCCGACGTCGGCTCGTCCGCGTCGAAGTTCTTCGCGGGAGCGCCGGGAACCAGCACCGCATCCAGTGGGCGAGGAGGCGTCTTCTTCGCTGTCGAGGCGGCCTCGTCGGACGACTTCGCCGGAGCTTCCGCTTCAGGCCCGGCCGGATGCGGGGAGACGCTCTCCGACGTCGATTCGTCTTCGTCGAAGGCCTTGGAAGGTGCTCCCGGGACCAGCCCGGCGCCAGGTGAACGCGCCGGCGCGTCGTGACCTGCGTTCTTCGAGGGCGCTTCCGCTACCGCAGCGGATGCTTCCTGGGATGGCGGCGGTGATGCGGGCTTTTCGTCGGGGGCCTGTGCGGCATCCTCCAGCGACGCATCCTCGAGCCTCTTGCCGAAGACCTGCGTCGCTTCGAACACCGGGCGAGGAGGAGGTGCGGCAACAGGCTTCTCCTCGGATGCCGCGGCCGTGTCCGACGAAGTGTTCGACGTCGCGGCCACGTCCTCATGCCCCTGGGTCACGCTCGCTGGTGACGGTGAGGCCGCTGCGGCTCCGACGTGCTCTAGCGAGCGTGTCGCGTCTACCGGCGACGTCGCACCCGTGCCGTGCTCAGCCGCCGTGGAGCCGTCCACCGACGGCGATGCGTTCGATGCCGTCGCAGCGCGCTCCGACGCGGGTGACGCGTCCGACAACGGCAACGCGCTCATCGCCGCGACGACCTGTTCGGGAACCTCCGATGACGAAGGGCTCCGAGCCGCGGCACCGTTCCCAGCCGGATGCGACTGCGCGCTCGCTTCGCCAACGGTGCCCTCTGCCGAGTCTCGGGGCCCTGTCGACGTGACGGCAGCACCCGGCGCCACCTCCACGGACGAAGACGAGGCATCAGCGGACGACAGGACCTTCGACGTCCCACCCCCATCCCCTGGAGACGGCGCATCCGATGCGGCGGTGCCCTGGTCGCTCAGCGGCCGCGCCCCATCACCCGCCTTCTCACCCGCCGCCGGCGTCTCCTCGGCCCCACGTGCATCAACGGATGCAGGGCCCGCCGCCGTCACGGACGGCTTGGGCTCCGGAACAGACCTCGCGCCCCTCGGCGGAGTCGCAACGCGGGCCTGGCCCGGCCCGTCGTCGTCCCAGGGGAAGTCCGGGCCTCGCGACACCGCCCGTCCCGGGTTCGCCCACGCTCCCAGCGGGACCTGCACCGTTTCTGCCCGGGGCGCCCACGCGGACGGAGCCGGTACGGAGACCACCGGCATCTCCACCACCGTGTTCCCCAACTCCGGATCCGACAGCGCCAGCGCGGACACCTCCACGGTCTTCGTCCGGGACTCGTCGTCCTCCGCCGGGGGCTGGCGCGGCGCCGCTTCCCGCGCCTTCGCCACCCGCTCGCGCATCACATCGAGCACGAACCGGGCCCGCGCGTCGTCGGGCGCGTCCATCAACAACCCGTTGAGCACCGCCGCCGCGCGCGCTTCCTGCCCCGTGCGCCGCAGCACCCGCGACAGCTGCCGGCGGACCGCGCGGCGCACCTCGCCCCGCTCCGTCACCATCGCCGCGTCCAGCAGGGTGATGACGGCGCGCTCCGTGCCCGCCCGCAGCGCGCACCGCACCAGCACCGCCGCGAGCCGGGGCGTCATCGGCAGGGAACGGCTGGCGGACACCAGGCCCGAATACGCGCGCGCCGCCTGCCCCTCCCGGAGCAGCCGGGCGGCATCCCGGCAGACCTGGGCCACCGCGCCTCGCACGTCCTCGCCTCGCGAGTCCAGCCCCGGTCCGCGAAGGGAGGGCTCCGGTGTCCGTGGGCCCTTGCCGTGTCTCCCGCCACCCATGAAGCCCCCAGTCTACACACGATGCGCGCGACGAGGGCACTCTGTCCGCGCGCGAAAAGCCCCGGTGTTCCTGCCGCTCAGGGCGCCTCCACGGCCACGATGGGCCCCTCGGGGATGCGCCCCCCCGCCGCCTCGAAGAACGCCCGCAAATCGTCCGGCACCGGCGCCTCCAGCCGCAGCGGCCGGCCCGTGCGCGGATGGCCCAGCTCCAGCGCGTGCGCGTGCAGCAGGCAGCGCGGCGCCTTCAAGCTCCCGGCGCTCGCCGCGCCGCCATAGCGCGCATCCCCCAGGATGGGCCTCCCCAGCGCCGTCAGGTGCGCCCGCAGCTGGTGCGTGCGCCCCGTGCGGGGCAGCAGCTCCACCAGGCTGAACGCCTCCCCCGCGAACAGCGTCCGATAATCCGTCCACGCAGGCACGCCATTGGCCGCGCGGGTCGCCCGCCAGCGTCCCGGCCGCGAGGGGTCCTTCGACAGGGGCAGGTCCACCGTCCCGCCCGCCGGAAGTCCCGGCCCCGTCGCCGCGAGGTACCGCTTGCGCGCGGTGCCCTCCCGGAACGCCTCCGCCAGCGCGGAGGTGGCGGCGGCCGTCTTGCCGAACACCGTCACCCCGGAGGTCTCCCGGTCCAACCGGTGCACCAGCCCCGCCTGCCGGCCCAGGTGGTCGCTCACCAGGTCCACCAGGCTTCCGCCCACGCGCCCCTCCGTGGGCTGCGCGTTCAGGCCCGCGGGCTTGTCCACCGCGATGACGTCCGCGTCCTCGAACAGCACGCGCAAGGGCGCCGCCGGCTGCTCTGCCTCCAGCGGACTCTGCCCCGCCTCCTCCAGCACCACCGTCACCACCTGCGCGGGCTGGAGCTTCACGGCGCCGTCCCGCGCGCGCCGCCCCGCCACGTACACGGCCCCCACGTCCACCAGCCGCCGCACATCCGCCACCGGCAGCGCCAGCTCCGCGGCCACCGCCTCCACCAGCCCGCGCCCCACGTGTGCCCCCCCCGCACGGAAGGTCCGGCGCTTCATCGCGCGCCCTCCCCGTCCAGAGGGGACTCCAGGGGGGCACGCGGCCGGGCAGCGGGGGCGGAGAGCATGGCGCGACACTCTATGCGCGTGCTCCCTGCCGTGACGCGGGCTTCCTGTTACCTTCCGCGCCGCCATGGACCGCCCCCTGCTCTCCGTCCGGTCGCGGCTGGATGACTTCCTCGCCGAGCTGGCCACCCTCCAGTACCGCTACGGCGCCGGACTCGCCCCGGACCTCCCCGTCGCGCGCCTGTACGCATCCTTCCCGGAGCTGTCCTCGCCGGAGACCTTCGCCGCCGCCAACGAGGCGCTCGCCCGCGCGCAGGGCAAGGACGCCCCCGACCCCGTCGCCCTGCGCCGCCTCCGGCTGGTGCGCGAGCTCATCGCCACCCAGGTGGAGGAGTCGCTCGCCCTGCCCGCGGCGGACGCCGTCGTCGCGCTGGAGGCCCGCTCCCACATCCCCGCGGACGACACGACGCTGTCGCTGGCCCAGGCCCTGTCCCAGCTTCCGCGCGAGCCCAGCCGCTCCCGCCGCGCCCTGCTGGAACGCGGCGCCGGCAACTTCCTCTGGGAGAACCGGGGCCCCTACGGAGACCGGCGCGACGCCGCCCTCCAGGCCGCGGAGGTGCTGGGCTTCCCGAGCTACCCCGCCCTGCGCCAGGACGTCACCGGCATCGACGCGGGCAAGCTGGCCGAGGCCGCCGAAGAGACCCTCCGGCGCACCGAGGACGCCTACCGCGACGTGCTGGCCTACGTGCTGCGCAAGCTGGAGCCCAACCTGCGCCCCCTGCCCGGCGGCGAGGCACGGCGCCACGATGTGCAGCATGCCCTGCGCGCCCCGTGGATGGACGCGCACTTCCGCCGCGAGGACACCGTCCCCGCCGTGATGCGCTGGCTGTCCGACTGGGGGCTCCATCCCCACGCCGGCGGCCGCATCCGCCTGGACGACGAGGCCCGCCCCGGCAAGGCGTCACGCCCCTTCGTCGCCGCCGTGCGCGTGCCGGACGAGATCCGCCTGGTGCTCCAGCCCAGGAGCGGCATGGACGCGCTGGGCGACCTGCTCCACGAGTTGGGCCACGCGTGGCACCTGGCCCACGTGGACGCGGACGCCCCCATGGAGCTGCGCCGCCTGGGCGACGCCTCCGTGACGGAAGCGTACGCCGCCACCTTCGAGCGGCTGCTGCTGTCCCCGCCCTGGCTCAAGCGCTACCTGGGCCTGCCGTCCGGCACGACGAAGGACGTCGTGCGCCTGGCCGCGTTCCAGGCCCTGGCCGTGCTGCGCCGCCACTGCGCGAAGCTGTCCTACGAGCTGTCCCTCACCACGAAGGGCTCCTCCGCCGACCGCGCGGACGAGTACGCCGACGGCCAGCGCCGCGCCCTCTTCGCGCAGCCGCACCCGGGCTTCTTCCTGCATGACGTGGATTCGCAGCTCTATGTCACCCGCTACCTGCGGGCCTGGGCCCTGGAGACCCGGCTCACCGCGCACCTGCTGGAGCGGTTCAACGAGGACTTCTGGCGCAACCCCGCCGCCTTCACCTGGCTCAAGGGGCTCTTCGCGCGGGGCGGCGCCGCCGACGCGGAAGGACTGGCCACGGAGGTCTCGGGCACGCCGCTGGCGCTGCCCGAGGCGGGAGCACGCCTCGTGGCCATCCTCAATCAGTAGGGGCGCGGGCCCTACTTCTTCTTGGCGCGCAGCGCGCGGACGATCTTGTCCTTCGCCGCGTTGGCCGGGGTCTCGCGGGTGCGGACCGCGGCGGGCGCCTTGGCGGCGTTGGCCGCCGTGCGCGTCTGGCCGGTGCGCGCGCGCATGGCCTTCATCAGCTGCATCTCGATGACGAGCAGCTCGTCCGCGAGCTCCGCGTTGGCACCGGCGGCGCGGGGCAGCGGCGCGGTCTGGCTGGGAGCGCCCGCGCCGTGGCGCATGCGCAGGGCCTTCTCTTCCTCGGCCGTCAGCGTGGTGGACTTCTCCAGCGCCGCCTTGACCTCCTTCGCGGTCAACGTGCTACTTCCGACCTTGCGCTCCATCTCCGCTCCCTCTGTTGTGCACGCCTGAACACCCGAGCATGTCAGATGCGTCTGGGCCGCAACCGACGAGGATTGTAGAGGACGCAAGGGGGCCGTCAAAATTTCTTCCAACAGGCCGCTGCCAGTCTGTAGCGACCCGCCCCGGCCGCTACAGCTACAGGTGCAGACCCAGCCCCAGGAACGTGGAGCGCAGGCTCTGCCGCTGCCCGGAGAGGGGGGCGCCCTTCGCGGAGAAGTTCTGGTAGCGCGCCTCGGCGGAGAGGAAGAGGTTGTCCCCCAGCTCCAGCCCCACGCCGCCGCAGAGCTCGAAGCCCACCTGGAGCACGCGGGTGCCCAGCGCGTCCGGGGCCTCGGGCCGGGGCCGCGAGTGGGGCACCAGCAGGCTGGCCCCCACCCCGAGGAAGGGGCGCACCCGGGTGTCTCCCAGGGGCACGACGCGCACGGACATGGGCGTCACCTCCGTCAGGTGCCGGCTGGACGCCAGGTGCCCGCCCACCTCCAGCACCGCCCCCGGCTTGCGGTACGCCCAGCCCAGGCCCGCGCTGTAGCCCACGGTGCGCCCCGCCTCCGCGTCGCCCTGGAGCACGTAGGCCCCCAGCGGCGCGACGGTGATGCCCAGGTTGCGGGCGGGTTCAGCGAGGGCCGGGGTCGCCAGGAGTGCGAGTCCGGCGCACGCCAGGGGAAGGACGGAACGAAACATGGCCTCCCCCCAGAGCAAGGCCAGGGCCAGGGAGGTTCCCCAGCCGCGTCAGGCACTTGCGGGAAGGCTCCGGGCGGGACGGGGGTCCGTGCAGGACACGGCCGTCACAGCCCCCAAGGCGTACGGCGCTCCAGGCCGGAAACCCTTAGGGCTTCCAACGGCCTGGAGGTCCGGCGGGGTGCGTCAGTTGCCCTCGCCCTCGTCTTCCGGGTCGGGGGCGCCGGGCGTGGCGCCCGGGGTGCCGGGCGAGTCCCCGGCCTTCTTGCGCTGGATGCCGAAGTGGTCCAGCGCGTCCGCGATGCCCTGGGGCTTGTCCGCGTCCGGCAGGAAGTCCTGGGGCGGCTGAAGCTGCGGGTCCTTGCCGATGTCCGTCAGGGCGGACTCCAGCGTCATGCGCAGCTCCGCGGCCTCCGGGGTCTTCTCCTGGGGCACGCCGATGCGGCCGTCCAGCCGGGCCTTGAGGACGACGGAGGTGGCCGCGTCCACCAGCACCTCGCCCTCCAACGAGCGCGGCAGCCGGTACGCGAAGAAGTTGGCGCGGCGCTTCGTCGTCTCGTCCGCGTTCTTGGGCGTGAAGGCGGCGGGCAGCTTCCGGGCGGCGGAGGCCTCCTGGGCCGGGCCCAGGGACACGGTGTACTTCCAGGCGGTGCGCCCCTCGTGGGTGACGGTGCCCGCGGGGGTGAGCTTGATGCGGCCCTGGAAGAGGCTGTCGAAGTCGCGGATGGCGCCCGTCAGCTCCGTGCGGGTGCGCTCCGCCATGCCGCGGTCGCGCAGGCGCTGGCGGTACGGGCCGTAGCGGTTGCGGGCGAAGACCTGGCCCTTCACGCGCATCACCTCCAGGCCCTGGTCCCGCGAGTTCTCCAGGATGCCGTGGAAGTCGCCGTTGACGCCCCCGGGGCCCGCGCGGAAGGAGCGCGTCTCCGTGAGCTTGACGGGGTTGTTGCCGTTGGGGCCGGCCCACTCGTAGCTGAGGGTGGACTGGAAGAAGTGGGGCCCCAGCCGCTCGGTCACCTCCGCGGCGTCCATGCCCAGGATGCGGCGGGAGACCTGGGGGTTGTCCGCGACGTCCTCCGGCGGCAGCTTCTCCTTCGCGGAAGCCACCACCTTGGGCGGGTCCTCCGGCGAGAAGATGCGGGCCTTGGCCGCCTTGTCCACGGGGTCGGAGCAGCCTGCGGCGGCCAGGACCAGGGCGACGACGGCGGACTTCGTCAGACTTCTCACGGAACCTCCACGACCAGGACGGCGGGGGCGGGAAGTTACGTGGGGGGGACAGGAGCGGCAAGCGGTGGCTTGCGTGCGGCCGTGCAAGGGATAGAACGCCCAACCCATGCAGAACCTGCGAGACAAGTTGTTGAAAGCGGGCCTCGTCTCCGAGGAGCAGGCCAAGAAGTCCGACGCCACGCCCACGCCGCCACGGCGCCAGGAGGACCACCGGGGGAGCGCCCCACGCGCCCCGGCCCCCCGTGGACGTGATGAGAATCGGACAGCCGGAGGCCCGCCGCGCCGCGACGACCGCGGAGGTCCGCCGCGCCGCGAGGGCGGTGGCGGTCCGCCGCGCGGCGCCGGGGGTCCCCCGCGTCAGGGAGCGGGCGGTCCGCCGCGCCAGGGCGGAGGCTTCCGGAGTGGCCCGCAGGGCGGCTTCGGTGGCGGCGCGCGTCCGGGCGCTCCCACGGAGAAGCCCATTCCCAAGCTGCCGCCCATGCCGGGCTCCAAGGCCTACCAGCGCGCCGAGTCCAAGAAGCAGGTGGAGCTGGACCGCGCCCTGCGCGAGCTGGTGCTCGGCGCCCAGGTGGCGCAGGAGCCGGGCGAGACGGCGTTCTACTTCATGACGCGCAAGGGAAAGCTGCGCCGGATGGAGCTGAGCCCCACGCAGGCCAAGCAGCTGGAGGACGGCGAACTGGGCGTGGTCGAGCGTCCGGAGCCCGCGCAGATCGAGCACTCGCTGGTGCCCGCCTCCGTGGCCGAGCAGATGTACGCGCTGTCCGCCAAGGCCGTGCGCTTCCTCAACCGCAAGGAGAACCCCGTCGGCTTCATGAACGACGAGGAGCTCAAGGCCCAGCAGGCCGCAGAGGCCTCCGGCACCGCGGTCGAGACGCCCGACGAGCCCGAGGCCTCCGCGGAGGGCGCCGACGAGGGTGACGCGTCCTCCGAGGCCGCGGCATCCGAGCCGTCGTCCGAGCCGTCGGGCGAAGGCGGCCCCCAGTCCTGACGTTCCTTCCCGTGCCCTCCCCTCCTTCCCGTCCGGGAGCGAGGGGAGGCGCGCGGCTTCCACCGGGTGTTCCGCGCGCGGCTCAGCCGAACGCGTCGATGCCGGTGATGGCCTTGCCCAGCACCAGCGTGTGCACCTCGTGGGTGCCCTCGTAGGTGAAGACCGATTCCAGGTTCAGCATGTGGCGCACGGGCGGGTAGTCGTCCGTGATGCCATTGGCGCCGTAGATGCTCCGGGCCACCCGGGCGATGTCGAGCGCGCTCTTCACGTTGTTGCGCTTGGCCAGGCTCACCATGACGGGGTTGCTCCTGCCTTCGTCCTTGAGGCGCGCGAGCCGCAGGCTGAGCAGCTGCGCCTTGACGATCTCCTGGAGCATGTCCGCCAGCTTCTCCTGCGTGAGCTGGTAGCCGGCGATGGACTTGCCGTCGAACTGCGTGCGGGCCAGCGCGTATTCGCGCGCGCCCTCGAAGCAGGCGATGGCCGCGCCCGTCACCGCGAACGCGATGCCCGCGCGGGCGTTGTTGAGGCACGACAGCGGCCCCCGGAGGCCCACCACGCCGGGCAGCACGTTGCGGTCCGGCACGCGCACGTCCTGGAACGACAGCTCGCTGGTGCGCGAGGCGCGCAGGGAGAACTTGCCGGGAATCTCACGCGCGCTGAAGCCGGGCATCCCCTTCTCCACCAGGAAGCCGCGCACGGACTCCGGGCCGCCGTCGTCCGTCTTCGCCCACACCACCGCGACGTCCGCGATGGAGCCGTTGGTGATCCACGCCTTGGTGCCGTTGAGCACCCAGCTGTCACCGTCCTTCCGGGCGCGGGCGCGCATGCCGCCGGGGTTGGAGCCGAAGTCCGGCTCGGTGAGGCCGAAGCAGCCGATGAGCTGTCCCTTCGCCATGGCCGGCAGGAAGCGTGTCTTCTGCTCCTCGCTGCCGTAGGCGTGGATGGGGAACATGCACAGCGAGCCCTGCACGGACGCGAAGCTGCGCAGGCCCGAGTCGCCGCGCTCCAGCTCCTGTAGCACCAGGCCATAGCTGACGGTGTTCATGCCCGCGCAGCCGTAACCCTGGAGGTTCGCGCCCAGCACGCCCAGCTCCGCCAGGCCCGGGATGAGGTGCGCGGGGAAGGTGCCGTCACGGAAGTGCTTCCCGATGATGGGCAGCACCTCCGCGTCCACGAAGCGGGCCACCGCGTCGCGGGCGGCCTTCTCCTCGGCGGACAGCAGGTCGTCGATAAGGAACAGGTCGGTGATGTCGGCGCGGGGCATGGCGGCGAGCTTGACGTCGCCATGCGGGAGCCGTCAAACCACCGGTGCCTCAGGGTGTCGCGGGCTTGAGCGCCCGCGGGTCCGCGTCGCGCAGGGAGTTGACCAGCGGACCGTCGACCTTCCGCTGGCCGTTCACCACCACGATGGGCTTGAGGAAGAAGAGGTTGTTCCAGTTGAAGTCATCCAGCGCCTGCTCGGCGGCGTCGTTCCAGGTACCATCCATGCGGCCGTCGTAGTCCCCAAGGCGGATCCACGGAGAACACGGGGTCGATGGCCTGCTGGGCCGTGTCGCCCGCGTCGGTGCGGGCGAGGACCGCCTCGGCGTCATCCCCCCGAGAGGTAGAACATGGTGGCGATGGCCACGTCCGGACGGCCGCTGGCACCACGCCGCTGATGCCCGCGGGAAACGAGATGCTGGCCACGCCGCGGGACTCCTCCACGGCATCGCACGCGACGATGGCGCGCGCGCCCATCAGACGCGGGTTGGCGCGGCCGGTGGGCGCCGCCGCGAGGGCGGACGTGGACGCGAGCATCAGGCAGGAAGCGGCCACCAAGCCGTGCTTGAAGGACGTCATATGCGGAGAACCCCGATGCGTTGGCGGATGTCTTGAAGAGTCCCCGACCGCGCAATTGATGCATTACGTCGAGCACGCCGCGTACGAACGCGGGCGCGTGGACCTATGCTGGCCGGCCATGGCGAACGAGACGACGAAGACAGTGGTGGTCACAGGCGCGAGCCGCGGCATCGGCCGCGCGGTGTCCCTGGCATTCGCGCGCGAGGGCTATGACGTCTGGGCGCTGGCGCGCTCGGCGGAGTCGCTGGAGGCGCTGCGCAAGGAGGGCGGCGAGCGCATCCGCGCGCTGACGGTGGACGTGGCGGACGAGTCCGCGCTGCTCGCGGCGTGCAGGACCGTGCTGGCGGCGGGGACGCCCCGCGTGCTGGTGAACAACGCGGGCATCACCGTGTCCGCGCCGCTGACGAAGACCTCCACGGCGGATCTGGCGAAGGTGATGGCCGTGAACGTGACGGCGCCCTTCCTCTTGTGCCGTGAGCTGATGCCGGCCATAGCGTCCGCGGGCGGCGGGCGCGTCATCAACATCGGGTCCATCACCGCGACGCGCGGGGCGAAGTACACGTCCGCGTACTGCGCATCCAAGCACGCGCTGCTGGGCCTGACGCGCGCGCTGTCGGTGGAGTACGCGCGCAAGAACGTCACCGTGAACATCGTGAACCCGGGCTGGGTGGAGACGGACATGTTCGCGGGCGCGACGGCCGCCATCACGAAGACGACGGGCCGCAGCGAGGAGCAGGCCCGCGAGGCCCTGGCCGCGATGAGCGCCATGGGCCGCATCATCCAGCCGGAGGAGGTGGCCGCGATGTGCCTCTTCCTCGCGTCGGACGCGGCGGCCCCCATCACCGGCGCGGCCTACGCCATCGACGGCGGTGAGGCGGCGTAGCGCGGCCCCACCGCCTGCGTCACAGGCGGTACTGCCCCACGATGTTGCTGACCTCGTGGGACGCGGTGGTGAGGCGCGCGGCGGCCACGGCGCTGGTGGCCACGCGCTCCACCGTCTCGTCCGCCAGCCGGGTCAGGTCGCTCAGCGCGGCGAACAGCTCCGCGATGCCGGCGTCCTGCTGGCTCACCATGTCCGCGATGCTCTTCACGGACACGCTGTTGTTCTGGATGACCAGGGCCAGCGCGCGCAGGCTCTCTCCCGCCGCGCGCGCCTGCTCCAGGCCGCCCTCCACCTCGCGCGTGCCGCCCTCGCTGGTCTGCACCGCCTCGGAGATGGCCCGGCCGATGTCCCCCAGGATGGACTGCACGCGCGCCGTGGCGGTCGCGGACTGGTCCGCCAGCGAGCGCATCTGCCGCGCCACCACCGCGAACGCCCGGCCCGCCTCGCCGCTGCGCGCCGCCTCGATGGCCGCGTTCAACGCCAGCACGTTGGATTGATCCGCCAGGTCCTTCACCGTGCCGGTGATGTCGCCCACCTGCCGCGTGTGCTGCCGCAGCTCCGACACCGTGTTGGAGATGCGCTCCACCTGCGAACGGATGTGCGTGAGGCCGCCCACGCTGCCCGCCACCGCGGACTCGCCCGCCTGCCCCACCGCGCCCGCCTTCTCCGCGTCACGCAGCACGCCCGTGGCCCGCTGCGCCGCCGCCCGCGAGCTCTCCTGGAGGTGCCGCGCGGCGATCTGCGTCTGGTGCAGCGCCGCCGCCTGCCGCGTCACCGCCAGGTTCTGGTCGGACGCGGAGTTCGCCAGCTCCAGCGCCGTCGCCTCCAGCTCCTGCGCGGAGTTCTTGAGCGCCACCAGCACCGAGCGCAGCCGCGCCATCATCTCCTGGAAGGAGGAGGCCAGCTGCCCGATTTCCCCCTGGGAGTGGATGTTCAGGGTGCCGCTGAAGTCCCCTTCCGCCACCACCCGCGCCGCCGCCGCCGCCAGCGCGCCCAGGGGCGCCATCATCCGCCGCACCAGCAGGAACACGCCTCCGCCCGCCACCAGCGCCACCAGCAGCCCCAGCCCCAGCACCGCCAGCAGCGTGGCCCGCATCCGCGCCCACTCCGCCTGGGCGCCGCGCGCCAGCACCAGCTCCAGCCCCTCCCCCACCGCCACCCGCGCCACGTGCAGCGACACGCCGCCCACGTCCACCTCGGCGCCGTCCGCCGTGCCCTGGCTCGCCGCCAGCAGCGCCGGGGCCTGGGCCACGTGCAGCGACTCCGCCACCATCCGGGGCCCCACGTGCAGCAGCGACTCCAGCTGCTCGCTGCCCACGCTCAAGCGCCCCAGGTCCGGCGCGCCCAGCTGCGTGCCCACCACCAGGGAGCCCACCGGCGCGCCGTTGACCTGGACCGGCTGCGCCACCGCGAGCAGCGGCGCGCCCCTGGCCGGCAGCAGCACCTGCCCCTCATTGCGCACCACCTTCGCGATGCCCGGCAGCTCCCTCTCGCCCGTGGACGCGATCACCGAACCGTCCACACCCACCAGCACCAGCAGGTCCACGTCCAGCACCGCGCGCTGTTCATTCAGCAGCGCGGCGGTCTCCGCGCGCTCCCGCGAGAAGGCCCGCGCGAACGCGGGGTTGGCCACCGCCACGTGCCCCAGCTCCGCCAGCACCCGCAGCTCCTGGTCCTTCAGCGCCTGCCAGCGGGTCGCGTCCCGCGTCAGCGCGGAGGCCATCTCTGACTCCACGCGCGAGCGCAGCGACAGCCCCATGAGCGTCACGGTCAGCAGCGTGAGGGCGATTACAACGGCGGTGAGGGCCGCGGTCAGGCGCGCGGCAAGGCTGAGCGTCATACGCAACGGGTACTCGGGGGAAGGGGGACGCGAGGGGGGGGCGACGCCCCAGATTACCCTGGAAACTGCGAAGGATTGAAGTCCCTGTTCTCGGTGACTCCCCCTCCGTCCGAGCGGACCCATCGCGTCGGGTCGGCGGTCAGGAGCGACCTGTGGGGTTCATCGCCCACGCACTCCCAGCATCAGACGCGGCGGGCGTCGCTCAGAGCGCGACGCGCAGCACCACGGCGGTGATGTTGTCGCGGCCCCCGGCCTCGTACGCGGCGGCCACGAGCGCCTCGCACGCGGCCTGCGCGGTGGGCACGCGCAACAGCTCCATCAACCCCTCCGGTCCCAGCGGCTCATACAGCCCGTCCGAGCACAGCAGGAAGACATCCCCGGGCTGCGTCTCCAGCCGCTGCAGCGTGGGCTCCGCGTTGTCGGTGCCCAGGGCGCGGGTGATGAGGTGGCGCAGGTTGGCCGGATTGCCGGGCGGCTCGCGGCCCGCGGCGCGCAGCTCCTCGATGAGCGAGTGGTCGCGCGTGAGCGACTCCAGGCGGCCCTCGCGCAGGCGGTACAGGCGGCTGTCGCCCACGTGGGCCACCGCCGCGCCGCGCTCGCCCACCGCGAGCGCCACCACCGTGGAGGCCATCTCCTTGAGCTTGCCCACGCGGCGCACGCGCAGGGTGCGCTGGGCCAGCGCGGTGCACGCGGCCAGGTAGTTCTCCTCGCGGCTGCGCGCGGGGTCCACCGCGTCCGGCCAGGTGCCGTCACGGTCGCGGTCCAGCCGGTCGCTGAACCCCGCGAAGGTGTCCACCACGCACTGGCTGGCGACCTCGCCGCCCTCCTGTCCGCCCAACCCGTCCGCCACCACGAACAGCCCCCGTTCGGGCAGCACGCAGTACGCATCTTCATTGTGCGGACGCCGCCCGATGTGGGTCTGGCCCGCGCACTCGAATCGCATCACCACCGCCTCCTGGCCAGGCTCCCGTCCAGCAAACGGGAGGCCAACGGCCCGGTCACTTCCCTCCCAGGCCGCCCCCAGGGAGTTGTCGCCTGGGGAGAACACGCGGATGCGCATTCCCTCCGCGCCTGTCCGCGGTCCGACGTTGTCGTCGGCTCCACCCTGTCCCATCGCGACCTTCCAACGGCCGGGACGCTCTGGGCGACAGGGCGGACATCGCGGGAGGACGCGGGGCCGGCGTCCACGTGCACAGCCAGGGTGGCAGTCATGGGCGCCGGTAGGATATCGGGCCTCGCGGCGGATGGGGATTGCTCGCGGCCCCCCCTAGCAACTCCCGCCGGGCCCGGCGGACAATGCATGAGCCGCCCGACCTGCGGGCCATCACCCGAGGAGAACCATGACATCCATCCGCCGCGTGGGTTCTGGCATCTCGACGTCCCGGGCCTGGTCCATCTCCAACGAGCTGGAGGTCACCGCGCCGGTGAAGCAGGAGCCCATGACGCCGGTGGAGCCGGTGCGGCGGGGCTTCTCCGACGAGAGCGACTTCAACGCGGACGCCGAAGGCGACCTGGCCGGAGCGCTGCTCGCGGACCTGGGGCTGACGCCGGGCGCGTCCTCCACGGAGGACCCGGAGCCCCGCGCCGCGCTGCTGGAGAACCCCCACCTGCGCACCTTCGCGGGGGAGAGCACCTTCGAGGCCGCCGCGCCCGCGTACGCGCAGCGGCTGGGCATGCCCCAGGCGTCCACGCCGATGCTGCAGGCGCGCCACTTCCAGCAGACCGAGCGCCGCGCGGAGGCCCCGCCGGCGGATCCATCCCTGGACCCCTCCGACATCCTGTCGCCGGACGCGGCCGCGTGGGAGCTCCAGCACCTGGACACCCAGCCGAGCACCGTCTCCTCGAAGGAGGCCGAGGACCTGCTCTTCCTCCTGGAGTCCGGCGACCTGTCCGGCCTGAGCGACGAGGAGCTGGCCGCGCTGAGCGACGAGTTGGGCGTGGAAGATGACGCCCCGGACGCATCCGGCGAAGCGGACGGCCTGGACGCGTCCGGCGAAGCGGACGGTCTGGACGCGCCCGGTGCACCGGACGATTCGAACGGCTTCCTGGCCACGCTGGAGGACGGCGTGCCGGAGCTGCCGCCGGACGACGCGCACCGCGCCGCCCCGATGTCGAACGACTTCCTCGCGGACGCGGACGACTTCACCCCGGAGGCCGTCCAGGCGGAGGCCGCCTACGCCGCGGCCTACGCGGAGGCCCTCGCGACGGGCACACCGCTCCCGCCCGTGCGGCGCGAGACGCCCGCCGTCGAACCGGAGCCTGGCGCCGTGATGGCCCCCGAAGTGGAACCCCGGGAGTCCTCGCCCGCCGTCGCGGCGGCGGACGTCATCGAGGACGTGCAGGACGCGGACCTCGTGGAGGTCGACGGGGCCCGGACGCCTCCGCCGCCTCCGGCCGAATCCTGAGCCCCGGGCGGGGCCTGACGCTCAGGGCGCGGGCGTGTCCATGAGCGCGGCGTCGAGTTGCTTCTGTGCCTCCATGACGTCCTTCTCCAGCTCGGTCTTGTAGCGGTCCCGCTCCGGGCTCCGCCACTCCGCGTCCGAGAACTGCTGGAGCGCGTACTCGCGCGTGGTGTGCACGGGCCCGCGCAGCGTGGCCATCAGCTCGCGGTCCGGGTCGCCCATCTCCTTGAGCAGGAAGCCCTCCACGTCGCGCAGGGTCAGCGGGAAGGTGGGCTTGTCGTCCCAGATCATCTTGCCGAAGACGTTGAGCTTCACCTCCTGCGTCCCCTCCTGCAGCTCCTCGTTGAACGACAGCACCGCGAACGGCACGCCGCCTTCGTCGTCCAGCCGGCCGGCCACCACGTACCGCCCCGCCTTGCGGACCTGGACGGCCAGGTACAGGTCCAGGGAGCCGTTCTCCAGCACCTCGCGCACCTTGCCGGTGAACGTGGCCGGCGGCGCGGGGGTGTAGAGCACGTCGAAGAACGCCGAGTCCTCCAGCGAGCCCGAGCGCACGCGGATGACCACGCGCAGCGTGCCGGAGAACAGCGCGAAGCCCTGCTTCGACGGCTGGAAGCGGCCGGTGAGCACGCCGTCCCCCGCCACCGCGTCGCCGCCCTGCCCCGAGTCCACGAACGTCACCGGCATGCCCGGCGCACCGCCGCCGTCCGTCAGGTGGTCCGCCTCGTGCGCCAGCGCGGACACCACCTCGCACGGGCGCGGCGCGCGGCGCGCGTCCTCGCACGCCACGGTGAAGAGCACCGACTCGTCACCGACGACGAACACCTTGTCCTGCTTGAGCCGCAGCTGCACGTCGGAGGTGCCGTCCTCCGCGGCCTTCGGGCTCAGCGGCCGCGTGCGCTCCGGCTCCGCCAGCTCCATCTGGTCCGGATGCTCCCGGCTGGGCCGCGACTCCGGCGGGTAGCGCGTGGCCGCCTCGTAGGACTCCAACGAGCGCTTCGCGCGCTCCAGCCGCTTCTGCCACAACTCACGGCGGGCCTCGCGCTCGCGGGCCTCCGGGCTGAGCAGTGACGGCGCGGCGGGTTCGGCCATGAGGGCCGCGCCTCCGCGCCCCGCTGCCGCCTCGCGGGAGGCGGACGCCGGGGCGGAGGCGGACTCCTGTGCGCCCTCTGGCGCCGCGGCCCCTTCGCTTCCCTGCCACCAGAAGAACGCCCCACCCACGAGCACCAGGGGCACGAGCGCAAGCAACCACCGGCAGTGGCGCAGCCGGGAGGTGGAGGACAAGGGACCGCGGTCGCGTGTCATGGTCGGGCTTCGCCGGAGGGGACGGGAGAAGCCTCCAATCTAGTACGCGTACGTGACCATGTCCGCGCGCACCTTGGACACGATGCCGGCCCAGTTGCCGCTGGCGTAGTGGTTGAACGCCTCGCTGTCATCGCGGAAGGACACCGTGTGGTAGCTCCACTTCGCCCGGCCGTCGCTGCACGCGGCCGTGCCCGTGTTGAGCGTGCCGCCGCAGAACCAGTCGCCCGGGTTGCAGTAGGACCCGTTGCCGCTGCCGGATACCCCCCCCGTGGAGTGGTAGGCCACCGCCTCGTCGTCCTGCCCCGGGAGGATGCCGGAGTACAGCGTGCCCTTGGCGCCGGCGAACATGTAGAACCACACGTTGCGCGTGGTGTTGTGGTTGTACATGGCGCGCGCCGTGGTGGTGACCAGGTCGCTCACCAGCGGCTCGCTCACCGCCCAGTCGCCGTGGTCCGCCAGCTCGCTGCCGCCGCCCGCGCCGGACGCCACGTCCACGAACTTGATGTTCCAGCCCACCTGCGTGGAGGTGCCCACGTTGCCGCACTCACCGTTGGCGTTGGGCGTGGCGTTCTTCACCTGCCGCGTGCTGCCGCCGTACAGCGACAGCGCGTAGCCGATCTGCAGGTCACCAGCGCTGTGCGCGGCGACGTAGCACCAGTTCGTGCCCGTGCAGAAACAGTCCAGCGCGTTGCGGATGCGGTAGTTCTCCGAGCCCACGCGCTGCGTGCCGTTCCAGTTGACCGCCTTCTTGTTGACACCCGCCGCGGTGGAGGACGGCCCCCAGTAGCTGAAGTCGTTGTAGTTGCCCGCCTGTGTCGAGCCGCCATTCCGGCCGTGGATCCACAGCGAGTAGTTCGTCGCAGCGGCCTCGGTACCCACCAACAGCGTCGCGGCGGTCACGGCCGCGCCAATCAGCATCTTCATCGGAGTGTCTCTCCTGGCCTCTCGGGGGGATGAGAGGGCTTCCGCACGGCCCCAGGCCGGGCGAGGGGACGACCACTCTAGGGGTTGTTTCACCCGAATGCGATAAGCTGAAAGTCCCGCCGTCAGTGAAAACCCTGACGCGCCGCGCCGACTCGCGCCGTCACCCCCGCGTGTCCAGGCCGCCGTCCCGCACGAAGCGTTCCAGCCGCTCCAGTGCTTCCAGCAGGTTGGCGCGACCCAACCCCAACCGGAAGTGATTGCCCGGAAAGCCATACACGTTGCCCGGCAACAGCAACACGCCCTCGCGGGTAATCAGTGACTCGGTGAAACGAGCCACCGGGATGTTTCGTAGCAGACGGGGGAAGGCCACGCTGCCGGCGCGCGGGCGCACCCAGTGGAAGGTGTCCGCGTGGCGGGCGAAGAAGTCATCCAGCCGCGCGAGGTTCGCGGTGAGCAGCCCGCGGCTGCGCTCCAGCACGTGCTCGCGGGCGCGCAGCGCGATGAGGGACAACTGCTCGCTGGGGGCGCTGTTGCAGAGCGACGTGTAGTCCTTGAAGGCGCGGCAGCGCGCGAGCAGCTCCGTGTCCCGGGTGGCGAGCCAGCCCACGCGCAGGCCCGCGAGCCCGAACGCCTTGGACATCACGCCCAGGCTCACGCCCTTCGGCAGGCACGACGCGGCGGGCGGCAGCGTGTCGTTCGGGTCGTACTCCAGCAGGCGATACACCTCGTCGGAGAAGAGGTGGATGCCGCGCGCCTCGCACAGCGCGCACAGCTTCTGGAACGTCGCCATGTCCGGCAGCGCGCCCGTGGGGTTGTGCGGGAAGTTCACCACGACCATGCGCGTGTCCGGGCGCAGCGCGGCGGTGAGCGCGTCCAGGTCCAGCGCCCAGCCGTCCTCCTCGCGCAGCGGCAGCAGCGTCACGTCCGCGCCCACGGAGCGCGCCACTTCGTACAGCGACTGGTAGCCCGGCCAGGTGACCACGGCGTGCGTGCCGGGCCCCAGCTGGACGTTCATCGCGACGAACAGGGCCTCCTGCGCGCCCGCGAAGGTGAGGATGTCTTCGGAGGACAGGCCCGGATACATCCCGGCGATGGCCTCGCGCAGCGCGGGCAGGCCGGACGTCTCCGTGTAGCCGAGCGTCAGCCCGTCCCAGCGCGCGCGGTCCTCCGGCGACGCGAGCGCCAGCAGGTCCGCCATGCGCCAGCCCTCGATGTCAGAGGAGCACAGGAGGTAGGGCGCGGCGAACTCCCAGCGCGCGAAGTACCGCTCCAGGTCGAAGTCGGGGATGCGCATCTCACGGCCTCCACGCCCGTCCGCCCACCGGAGGACGGAGCGAGCCACCACGCCTTGCCGGGCAGGCGAACGGACGGGCGCGCCGCCGCGAGCAACCGGTGGCGCATGCATACCTTGAGTCGCGTCCCCTTGAAGCGCTTTCCACTTCCCATAGGGAGCTCGCATGGCCTCGACGAAAATCCCGCTCACGCTGCTGGACCCGGAAGGCGGGTGGGTGAACGCCCCCGTCCACGTCTCGGAGCTCGATGGACTGCCTGTCCTCCTCCACTTCTGGACCCTGGACTGCGAGGACTGCGCCGCGCAGTTCGAGGCCATCAACCAGTGGGTGGTGGACTACGGGCCCAAGGGCCTGAAGGTGATTGGCGTGGACGTCACGCACTCCGACCCGGAGCTGCGGGACACCAACAAGGTGGAGGGCTTCGCGCGCGAGCACGGCCTGCGCCATCCCATCGCCATGGATGACGGCTCGCTGGCGCGCGCCTACGGCGTGGTCAAGCACCCCGCCTTCCTCCTCTTCGGCCCGGATGGGCGGCTGAAGAACCGCGTTGGCGGCAAGGACGCGCTGCGCCGCATGCGCAAGCTGCTCCAGGACCTGCCCGGACAGGAGCCGCCGTCGCTCCACGGCGAGGTGTCCCGCGAGCAGGAGGACCAGGCCGCGGCCTCCAATCCTTGAGCGTCCCGCCCCCCCCCCTTGCCTCCCCTGGAGGGTCGCACCATGGCTGACCGACGACACACCAAGCGAAAGGGCCTCTCCCTGGGCGCGATTGCCGCCGGGGTGGGGACCGTGGTGGGCCTGAAGCGCGTCCTGAGTTCGCGCTACAGCTTCAAGGGCAAGACGGTGCTCATCACCGGCGGCTCCCGGGGGCTGGGGCTGGTGATGGCGCGCATGTTCCTGAAGGAGGGCGCGCGCGTGGCCATCTGCGGACGCGACGTGGATTCGCTCCGGCGCGCCCACGCGGACCTGGAGCGGCTGGGCGGCGAGGTGCTGACGCTGAGATGCGACGTGCGCGACCAGGTGCAGGTGGACGCGATGGTGGGCGCCGTCCACGAGCAGTGGGGGGCGGTGGACGTGCTGATCAACAACGCGGGCGTCATCATGGTGGGCCCGCTGGAGTCCATGACGCTGGAGGACTTCGAGCAGGCGGTGGACACGCACCTGTGGGGGCCGCTGTACACGACGCTCGCGGTGGCGCCGGACATGAAGGCGAAAGGCGAGGGCCGCATCGTCAACGTGTCCTCCATGGGCGGCAAGCTGAGCATCCCGCACCTGGTGCCCTACTCCGCGAGCAAGTTCGCGCTGGTGGGCCTGTCGGACGGGCTGCGCACGGAGCTGGCCCAGGACGGCATCCGCGTGACGACGGCGTGCCCGTCCCTCATCCGCACCGGCAGCCCGCGCAACGCGACCTTCAAGGGCGACAACGAGAAGGAGTACGCGTGGTTCCACGTGGGCAACTCGATGATGGGCCTGTCCATGAGCGCCGAGCGCGTGGCGCGCAAGATCATCGAGGCGTGCCGCAGGGGTGACGCGGAGGCGCTGGTGGGCATGCCCGCGAAGCTGGGGGCGGTGGGCCGCGCGCTGGCGCCCAACCTCACCGCGCGCGTGCTGGACCTCGCCAACCGGCTGCTGCCCCAGGACAGCACCCCGGAGCGTCACCAGGGCCGCGAGAGCGAGACGCCCATCACCCGCTCGTGGCTCACGGAGCTGAGCCGCCGCGCGGCGGAGCGCAACAACGAGAACGGGGTGTCCCTGCACTGACGCCCGGGACACCCCGGGGGAGGGCGGCCTCTCAGGCCTTGCCGTCCATCTCCGCCATCTCCATGCGCCAGTGGCCGCGGTGCTCGTAGGCCTGCGCCAGCTGTTCATTCAGCGCGGCGAGCATCGCCTTGTTCCCGTCCTGCGAGTAGCCCTCGAGGGCCTCCGCGCAGGCGGGCACGCGGGACAGGAACGTCTTCAGCGCGTCCAGGCTCAACTCCTTCACATACATCCCGTACCCCAGCTTCTCCAGGTACAGGGCATTGAGCACCTGTTCGAACTGGCCGCCCACGGGGATGCTGAGCACCGGCTTGTGCAGGTACACGGCCTCGCTCATCAGCGTGTACCCGCCGCCCGCCACCACCGCGCGCGCGGTGCGCAGGTCGTTGATGAAGCCCGCTTCGCTGAAGGGCCGGTAGGTGAGGTTGCCCTCCACCACGTCCTCCTTGAGGTCGCGGCGCAGCCCATACACGCGGCACGGCACGCCGGACTGCTTGAGGATTTCCGGCAGGTGCGTGTTCGTCGTCGCCGTCTGGTACACGAGCAGGTGCTCTCCGGCCTCCGGCCTCGCCTCCAGGATTTCCGGCCGGAGGATGGACGGCGCCAGCGTGGTGCGGCGCTTGCGCACGGGCGGATAGAAGAACGACGTGACGAGGTAGTGGAAGGCCCCGGGCAGCTTCGCCTTCACGATGGCGCGCGTGGCCTCGAAGCTCTCCTCATGGCCCGCGAGCAGCGCCGGGTCGTGCGTGCAGCGGTTGATGACCTGCATGTTGTCCACGCTGATGACGGGCAACCGGTGGTTCTTCGCGAACAGGTAGCTGAACGTCTCGAAGTCGCTCACCACCACGTCCGGCTGGAAGCCCTCCACCAGGTCGAAGTACTGGCGCACGTTCTGCGGCCAGCCCTTCACGGCCCCCTGCAGGTTCTGCAGCACCGTCTGCCACTTCTTCACCGAGTTGCCTTCGTAGGCGATGGTCAGCCCCCAGATGCCGTGCACGTTCTGGAAGCGCTGGGCCAGGTAGTGCTGCGCCCGCCCGGACACCACGATGTGGACCTCGTGTTCCTTCGTCAGCGCCTCCAGCAACACGCGCGAGCGCGTGGCGTGGCCCATCCCTTCGCCGACGACCCCATACAGGATTCGCATGGTCCGGAAGCATACGCCCGGGTCCCCCTCCCCTGTCCCTTCCCGCCCGGGACGGTGCTACGCCTCCCGGTCCATGACCTCCCAGCCCTCGAACCGGGGTGCCTCCATCCTGCGCGCCGCGGCGCTCGGGCTGATGGCCGGCCTGCTCCTGGGGGGCCTGGCGCTGCTCGGCCTGGGCGTGAAGCCGCTCTTCGCCCCCGCGGACTGCACCGGCCTGTCCGGCCAGGAGTGCCAGCTCATCCGCGAGGCGGAGCGCGACCTGGGCCGCGTGCAGACGCTCTGTGGCGGCGCGCTCGTCGCCCTGGGCGCCGCCCTCTTCGCCCTCACCCGCCCGCGCCCGCCCGGTGACACGCCTCCCAGCTCCCCGGACGACCCCCACGGTGACGCCCATGACTCCACCGTTTGAGAGCCCAAGGATTTCCGCCGCGCCGCGCAAGCAGCCAGGGCGCCTTCCCTGTAGGTCATTTTCGCGCGCGGGGTAGGTCTACTAATTACTACTGGCCCGGCCATTAGGTTTGAGGGTAGGAGACGGCCCATGCAGCTCGAATCGTTGAAGATGTTCTGTGACGTGGTCGAGACGGGCTCGTTCTCTCGCGCGGCGCAGCTCAATCACGTGACCCAGTCCGCGGTGAGCCAGCAGATTCGCGCGCTGGAGAACCGCTACGAGCAGAAGCTGCTCTCGCGCAGCGCGCGGCAGGTGACGCCGACGCCGGCGGGCGAGCGCCTCTTCCGGGGCTGCAAGGAGATCCTCGCGCGCTTCGCGGAGGTGGAGCAGGAGATCCGCGAGCAGGCCACGGAGGTCCAGGGCGCGACCACCGTGTCCACCATCTACTCGGTGGGCCTGCACGAGCTGAACGTGGTGCAGAAGCAGCTGCTGAAGACGCACCCCAAGGTCAACATGCGCCTGAACTACCGGCGCAATGATCAGGTCTACGACGACGTCATCCTGGGCGCGGCGGAGATTGGCATCGTGGCCTACCCGCAGCCGCGCGCGGGCGTGGACATCCTGCCCTTCCGCGACGACCGGCTGGCGGTGGTCTGCTCGCCCCAGCACGCGTTCGCCAGCAAGGCGAAGGTGAGCCTCACCGCGCTGTCGGGCGTGCCCTTCATCGCCTTCGACCGGGAGGCCCCCACGCGCAAGGCGCTGGACCGCCTGTTCCGGGAGAAGAACATCGACATCACGCCGGTGATGGAGATGGACAACGTGGAGACCATCAAGCGCGCGGTGGAGATGGGCCTGGGCGTGGCCATCCTCCCGGTCGCCACGGCCCACGCGGAGATCAAGGGCGGCTCGCTGGTGTCCAAGCCCTTCGCGGAGGGGCCCGTGTCGCGCCCCATCGGCCTGCTCATCCGCAAGGGCAAGTACCTGGACCGCGCGTCCGCCGCGGTGCTGGAGGCCTTCAAGCAGGCCTCCCAGATTCCGCAGGAGGACTGAAGCCCCCGGAGGCGCTTCAGTAGAGCTTGCGCAGCCGGGCCGCGAAGAAGCCGTCGAAGCCCTCCGGCCCGGGCAGCGTGCGCAGCCAGGCCTGCGCGAGCGGCAGCTTGAGGCCGGGCAGCACGGGCGGCTCGGCCGTCCACTCCGGGTGGCTGCGCAGGAACATGTCCACCTGGTCCTGCCCCTCCTGCGGCTCCGGCGTGCACACCGCGTACACGAGCAGCCCTCCCGGCGGCACCGCCTCCTGGCAGTTCTCCAGGATGCGCCGCTGGAGCGCGGCCAGCCGGCCCACGTCCTCCTCCTTGCGGCGGTATCTCAGCTCCGGGTGCCTGCGCAGCGTGCCCAGGCCGGAGCACGGCGCGTCCACCACGACGGCGTGGAACTCGCCCCAGCTTTCGGGGAACGGCTCGGACGCGTCGTGCGCGAACGCCTTCAGGCGGCCGGACAGCCCCAGCCGCTGGGCCTCCGCTTCAATCTTCCGCAGCTTGTTGGCGTGCAGGTCCACCGCCACGACTTCGTGGCCTTCCGCCTGGTGGCAGGCCTTGCCGCCCGGCGCCGCGCACGCGTCCAGCACGCGCGCGGACTCCGGGATGGCGCCGTAGACGCCGACGAGCTGCGCGGCCTCGTCCTGCACCTGCCACAGCCCCTCGGCGTAGCCGTACACGTCCTCCACGCGGCCCACGGACGGCAGCACGATGCCCACGGGCGAGGACTCCGTGGCGCGCGCCTCCACGCCCACGTCCTTCAGCTGCGCGAGCAGCGCGTCGCGCGTCACCCGGGAGGTGTTGGCGCGGATGACGACGGGGGGCGGCTGGTTGTTGGCCACGAGCATCGCCTCCGCGCGCTCGGGGCCGAACTGGCGGATCCACCGCTCCACCAGCCAGCGCGGGTGGCTCTCGCGCACGGACAGGTACTCCACCCGGTTCGCCGGCGAGGGCAGCGGCGGCGAGGGCAGCTCGGACAGCTTGCGCAGGATGGCGTTGACGAAGCCCGCCGCGCGCGCGAGGCCCACGTCCTTGAGCGCCTGCACCGTCTCCGCCACGGCGGCGCGCGCGGGCACGCGGGTGTGGAAGAGCTGGTAGGCGCCGATGCGCAGGGCCGCCAGCACCTTGTCCTCCAGCGCGTCCAGCTTGCGGTCCGCGAAGCGGGTGATGGCGTAGTCCAGCGCGAGCTGCCGGCGGGTGGCGCCGTAGGTCAGCTCGGTGACGAGCCCCGCGTCGCGAGGGTCCTTCGGCGGCGTCTCCGACAGGACCGTGTCCAGCACCACGTTGAGGTAGGCATCCGTGGCGCGCACGCGCGCGAGGATGTTGATGGCGAGGATACGGGCGTTCATCCTTCTTCCAGCCGGGTCATCAGGTCCACCAGTTGCTCGTCCGTCATCCGCGTCGCGGGCAGATGGGACAGGGTGAGGCTCTGGAGGCTGTCCTCCAGCAGCTCGCGGTGGCCGCTCTCCGCCGGTTCACCACGCTGGACCTGCTGATACTTCGCGCGGGCCCAGCTGGCCAGCTCCGCTTCACTGAGCCGCCCGGCCAGCCGGTCCGCGATCTTCTGGCGCACGAGCGCCCGCGTGAGCAGGTCCGACGCGGGCGTGGCCCCGCCCTTCGCCGCGCGGCCCAGCGTCTTGCCTGGCCTGCCCTCCACCTTCACCACGGTGGGCGTGGACTTGCGGCCCAGCGTCTTCAGCGGGCCCCCGGCCTCCGCCGTGCGCCGGAGCGAGCGCGCGGGCGTGGGCAGCGGCGTGGGCGCCGGCGTGTCGACCTTCTTGAGCGGGTGCACGCGGCCCACGAGCTTGGGCTTCGGACGCGAGTCCTCCTCCTCGTCCGCCGCGGCGCCCTTCTTGCGGCGGCCCAGCGACTTCACCGGCCCGGGGATGGCGGGGTGGAAGATGCCGCTCGCGAAGGTCTCCAGGGCCTGGATGTACGGGTCGAAGCCGTGCAGCCCCAGCACCTGCATGGCGCACGCCTCCGCCACCACGGACTCGCGGGCGGGCGGCTTGAGCATCACCTCGATTGCGGGCAGCCCCACCGCCTCCAGCGCCTCCTTCAGCGCGTAGGACGTGAAGTAGCCCGCGGGGTTGATGAGGATGCCCTCCACACGCTGCCGCTCGGCGTGGATCGTGTCGATGAGGACGCCCTCGTGGTTGGACTGGACGATGGTCAGCTCCAGCCCCAGCTCCTTCGCCTTCGCGCGCAGGGCCGCGTCCAGGTCCGTCAGGCGGCCCCCCGCGACGTCCTCGCGCTCGCCCAGGAGGTTGAGGTTCGGCCCGTGCAACACCAGCAGCTTCATGCCCATCCGTGAGACTCCATCGCGCAAGGATTCCACATGGCGCTCGCGGGCGCGCTCACGACGTGAACGGCTGACTGCCCGGCTGCAATCTGTTTCCGGAGAGGAAGTCCGCCGCGCGCATCACCCGCTTGCCCTCCGGCTGGACCTCCAGGAGGACGACCGAGCCCTCGCCGCAAGCGACCTCGATGCCCTCCGTCCCCGCGGACAGCACCGTGCCGGGCGCGCCCTTGCCTTCCGCCGCGCGCATCCGGTGCACCTTGAAGACCTTGCCGCCCAGCAGCGTGTACGCGCCGGGCCACGGCGTGAAGGCGCGCAGGCGGCGATCCAACTCCACCGCGGGCTTCGTGAAGTCCAGCTTGCCGTCCTCCTTGTCGATGATGGGCGCCAGCACCATGCCCTCGGACGGCTGGGGTTGGGGCGTCAGCTCGCCGCGGAGGTAGCGCGGCAGGGACTCGCGCAGGATGTCGCCGCCCAGCGCGGACAGCTTCGCGTGCAGCGTGGCGCTCGTCTCGTCCGGGACGATGGGCAGCCGCTTCATCGCCAGCACGGGGCCGGTGTCCAGGCCCTCGTCCATCACCATCAGCGACACGCCCGTCTCGCGGTCCCCGTGCGCGATGGCCCACTGGATGGGCGCGGCCCCCCGGAAGCGCGGCAAGAGCGACGCGTGCACGTTCACGCAGCCCTTCGCGGGCAGGGACAGCAGGTCCTTGGGGAGGATCTTTCCGTACGCCGTCACCACGCAGACGTCGGGGGCGTACGGGCGCAGCTCCTCCGAGAAAGGGGGCGTGCGCAGCTTCTGCGGCTGGAGCACGGGGATGCCCTTCTCCAGCGCGCGCTCCTTCACGGGCGGCGCGGTGACGGCGTTGCCCCGGCCCTTGGGCTTGTCCGGCTGGGTGACGACGGCCACGACGTCGCCCACGTCGAAGCAGGCCTCCAGCGAGGCCACGGCGAACTCGGGCGTGCCCATGAAGACGATGCGGGGTCGGCTGCTCATGCGAGGGAAATCTCGTGGGTGAAGAGGGGTGGGGTCAGGCCACGGACTTGAAGGTGGCGGGTTGCGCGGCCGTGTCCACCGCCTGGCGCTTGCGCGCACGCAGCGCCTCCAGCGTGGACAGGGCCTCGCGCGCTTCGGGGGTGGTGGCCAGGTCCTTGAGCGCGTGCAGCGCCTTCTCCAGCGCCAACGCCTCGTCCGCCTCGCGCTGGCGGATGCGGTCCACCGCTTCGCTGAAGCGCGCGAAGAAGGCGCGCAGCTCGTCCTTGCGCCGCAAGGGGCGCAGGCGCGGATAACGGCCCGCCGCGAGCGCCGCGACGTAGAGGCTCATGACATGCACCGGGCCCGCCACACGGTGCGTGAAGAGCAGCCCGAACAACCCGAGCGCGATGCCCAGGCCCACCGTGGCGACGCCGGTGAGCCACCAGAGCGTCTCCTCGCCGGACAGGCCCCCTTCGGCGGCCATCCGGTGCACCTGCTGGGCGAGCACGCCGAACAGCAACATGCTCCCCGCGCCCATGCCGGTGAGCAGCAGGATGTATTTGAGCTGGAATTCTCGGTCGAGCAGGTACGTGCGGCGCATGATGGTCGGACGCGACGCGTTACGACTGTCTTCGGCAGGGGCCATGTCGTTGACCAGCGTACCCCAGGAGGTGGGGGAGGTTTGCGTCCTTCGTCAGGAGAGGTCTACACCCGACGAAAGCCCAGACGTTCGGACGCAAAGGAGCCCCATGTCCCGCTCATTCGTCGCCCTCTCACTGGCCGTGTCCTGCCTTGCCCTGGGGGGCTGCAAGAAGGAGGACCCCAAGACACCGGAGTACTGGCAGTCCAGTCTGGAGGGGGCGAAACGGCCCGACGACAAGGTGCGTGTGATTGAGTCCCTGCGCACGTCGGGCAATGTCAATGAACAGTTCCTCCCCTTCCTGCACGCGCGGCTGTCCTCGGAGCGCAGGCCGGAGGTGAAGGCGGCGGTGGCCCGGACGCTGGGAGACCTGCACCACCCCTCCTCGCTGGAGCCGCTGACGGCGGCGCTGGACCCCGGGGCGTCGGACGTGCCCGCGCAGCAGGTGAACAAGGCGGTGGTGGGGGCGCTGGGGCGCATTGGAGATGAGCGCGCGGTGCCGTCGCTGGTGCCGCTCTTGCGCAGCAAGGACAACTACACGCGCATCGAGGCCATCCAGGTGCTGGGCGCGCTGAGGGCGAAGCCGGCGGTGGAGCCGCTCATCCAGCTGGCCACGGACGAGGCCGCGGAGCCGTTCCTCAACAAGAAGGCCATCGAGGCGCTGGGGCAGATTGGAGATCCACGCGCGGTGCCGGCGCTGATGCGCACGCTGACGAAGGAGCGCCGGGGCGTGTCCTTCTACGTGGAGAGCAGCTTCGCGCTGTTCCAGCTGGGCGCGCCCGCGGCGGACGCGCTCCTGCCGGTGCTGGAGGGCAAGGACGCGGAGCTGCTCACGTGGGCGAAGGCGCAGGGGGTGAACCCGGCCAGCTATCCGATGAAGGCCGCGCAGGTGCTGGGCGACCTGCGGGAGAAGCGCGCGGTGCCGTCGCTGTTGAAGCAGCTGTCGTTCACGCACTCGGATCCGCAGATTCAAGCGCTGGTGCGGATGCAGGCGGCGGATGCGCTCGGGAGGATGCGCGCGCCGGAGGCGGTGAAGCCGCTGGCGGGGCTCGTGGGTGAGCCGGATCCGACGGTGCGGGACGCGTACGTGCGGGCGCTGTCGCTGCTGGGCAGCCGCGATGCGATTCCCGCGCTGGAGAAGGCGGCGGGCACCGGGGACTGGTACGCGCGCGAAATCGCGGTGAAGGGCATCGCGCTGCTGGGGGATGCGCGGGAGCAGCCGCTGCTCGCGAAGCTGGCCGCGGCGGAGCCGGCGCGCACGGCGGCGGACTGCAAGGAGACGGGCGAGGAGGGCTGCGAGGACGCGGCGGCGCTGGGCAGGAAGCGCGCGGACCAGGTTCAGGGGTACGGCGCGGTGCTGGAGGCGGCGCAGGCGTGCAGCGGGGATGCGGGCTGCTGGTCGCAGCGGCTGTCCAAGGCGAGCGCGGCGCTGCTGCAGCGCGCGGCGCTGGAGCTGGGGCGCTCCGGCGCGGTGGACCACGGCCCGGCGCTGGCGACCCGGCTCAGCGAGCGCGACACCGAGGCGCGCGCCGCGGTCATCCAGGCGGTGGACTGGCTGGCGGACGCCCCCGGCGCGGCGAAGAAGCTGCGCGAGGCGTCCCTGCCCGCGCTGAAGAAGCAGCTGGAGGACGAGCGGGGCAACTCCAACTTCGTGCGCGTGAACGAGGACCTGCGCCGGCTGATGGTCAAGCTGGAGCGGGCATAGCGCCGTCCTCCGAAGAGCGCAGCGCGGGTGGCATGCGCTCCACCGCGTGGTGGAGCACACGCAGCTGGCGCACCAGCCGCTCCACCTGCGTGCGCGCCAGCGCATCGGCGTCCCCGAAGTCAGGCGCCTCGCGCTTGAGCGCGGACGGCACGCGGCGCGATACCAGCGCCGCGGACAGCTCCTCCAGCGCGTCCGACACGTAGCGCACCACCGGGCCCAGGTCCGCCCCCGGATGCCAGGCTCGGCTCGCCGCCAGCGCCGTCACCGCCGCCGAGAAGCGCCGGGCGTAGGTGATCAACGCCATCCCCGGCTCCAGCTCCTTCGCCGGTCCCTTCCATTCGCTGAGCAGCCGCTGGAACGACGCCTCCGCGGACAGCAGCGCCACGCCCACCTTGCGCCGGGCCTCGCGCAGCGCCACCTCCGAGGACACCGGCGTCCGCGCCACGTCGCGCAGGTAGGCCTGGTCCGCCTTCAGCACGCACGCCACCTCCTCGCCGAAGCGCGCGTGCTCGGGGCTGGGCCAGAGCAGCCGGATGCCCAGCAGCGCCAGCCCCCCGCCCAACAGCGTGTTGAGGATGCGCACGCCCGCGAGCCGCCAGTCCCCTGTTTGAATCTCCGCGAGCAGCACCAGCGCCGGTGCCAGCAGCACCTGGTACACCGTGAAGTTCAGGGGCCGCACGCTCACCGACACGCAGACCAGCAACACGATGGCCGCGAACATCATCCACCGCTCGGGCAGCACGTGCGCCAGCCCCATGGCCATCACGCTGCCCAGGAACGTCCCCGCCACGCGCTGAAGCCCCTTCTCCGTCGTGAGCCCCGCGTACGGCTGCAACACGACAATCACCGAGATGGTCACCCAGTACCAGTGGTTGAGCCCCAGCCCCTCCGCCAGCGCCGTCGCCACCGACGCGGTGATTCCCAGCCGCAGCGCGTGCCGGAAGACCACCGACTCCGGCGTCAGGTGGTCGCGCAGCACCGCCCATGCCGAGCGCTTGCGGCGAGCCCCCTGCCCCAGCACCTCCAGGTCGCGCTCCGGCAGCGGCTTGCCGCTCTCCAGCCGCGCCGCCACGTCCAGCGCCACCGCGCTGTACTCCCGCAGCCGCCCGAGCAGCCCCGCCACGTGCGAATACTGCGAGCGCGCCGGCTCCGGCAGGCCGCCGTCCACCTGGAGCACGCGCGTCACCCGCTCCGCGTCCCACGACGTCGGCGCCGGCACCGAGCCCCGCGCCAGCGCGCCCACCACGCCCCGCAGCTCCACCGCCAGCGCGCCCAATGCATGCTGCGCCTCGATGCGCGCCGCGCGGCACGCGCCCTGTCGCGGCGCCTCGTCCAGCGCCTCCGACATCGCCGTGAGCAGGAGCGACAGCGCGTCCGCGTCCTCCAGCAGCACCAGCAGGTGCTCGCCCCGGCCGCTCTCCTCCTGCCGCCCCTGGCGCGTGGCCCCCAGCATCGCGCGCGCCGCCTCCAGCGACTGCCGCATGCGCGCGGCCCGCTGCACCGACTCCCACGTGCCCACCCGCGAGGGCCCCTCCATGGGCCAGCCCGCCACGGCGTCCGCCAGGTCCGCCAGCTCGTCGTAGCAGGCCGAGATGGCGAGCCGCGCCGGGCGGTACGGCCGCAGCGGCCACAACACCAGCGCCAGGAACATGGACCACAGGCCGCCCGCCACGAACCAGGCCGCCTGCACCAGCGCCGCCGCCGGTCCACGCTGCGGCAGGGCCAGCGACACCACGAACAGGTTGGCCAGCAGCATGCCGACGATGCCCGGCGTGTCTCCGAAGCTGCGCGCGAAACCGCACGCCGTCACCCAGAAGAGCGTCAGCGCCACGTCCACCCAGAAGGGACTGGGCAGCACGATGAGCAGCCCCACCCCCGCGCCCAGCACCGTCATGGTCCCCATGGAGCGCGCACGCGTGCGGTACGGCCCGCCCTTGTCCACCAGCGCGACGAAGAGGCCCGCCATGCCCGCCCACGACGCCGCCGGGTTGCCCAGCAGCGCGGAGACCATCAACGGCACACCCAGCGCCAGCGCCGTGCGGAGTCCCGCGGCGACCGCGGGCCGGCCTGGCTGGAAGCGGAAGAGGCCCGCGACATGGCGGGGCAGGTGTCCCCGCGCCGCCCGCCCCCGGGGGGCCACCCACCCCTCCGCCGCCGTGTCGCCTCCGTCCTCGCGCATCCCCGCTCCTTCCTCCCGTGAACCTCCCTGAAGAATGAAGATGGGGTGCGCGAGCGCCGGATTCCGCCCCTGCCCCCCGGCATGCATGGCGGGCGGGCAGCAGCGGCCGGGCGGGCGTCCAGACACGGGGTGTGGGTGGACGGCCGTGCACAGCCCGGGTGAAAATGAACGGAAATACAACCCCACGCACCTGCCAACCTGCGGGTCGGAATGTGCTTCCGGGGCGGATGTAGGACGAAGACTTCACCTGTGAATTCATGAGGTTGACTCCACTCATGACCGTGTAAGCAGGCACCCACACGCAACAACGGGACGGCTGACACGAGAATCAATTTGTCCGCTTCACCTTCCCCTGAAAGCCCCCCATGGCCCTGCGCACCGACCTTTCGAAGCCCGTTGTTGCCACCCAGAACCGCACCGACACGAAGCCGGTGAACACCGTGAAGCCCCAGGGTCCGGTGGGCATGAGCTCGCAGTCGAGCTTCAGCACGGGCGCGCCGTCCAAGGCGAAGGCCACGGTGGCGCTGAGCGGCGTGGGCCAGAAGCTGACGCCGGGCCCGGTGGACCTCTCCAGCCCCCAGGCGCAGCAGGCCGTGCAGCAGACGGTGGCGTACGTGAACCAGAAGAACCCGCAGCTGACCGGCATCACGGGCGGCACGTCGTTCTCGCCGCGCTCGGTGGAGCGCGACCAGCTGGGCATGACGCACGTGCGCATGGACCGCATGCACGAGGGCCTGAAGGTCGCCGGTGAGCAGATCATCGGCCACCTGGACGCGAAGGGTCAGTTCGACAGCCTGACGGGCGACGTGTCCAACATCCCGGTGGGCCTGGGCAAGGCGCCCACGAAGCTGACCGCGAAGGACGCGCTGGCCGTGGCGCAGAAGGACTTCAACGGCGACACGTCCAAGGCCCCCACCTCCGAGAAGGTCATCGTGAAGGGCAAGGACGGCCAGTACCACGCCGCCTACCACGTGACGCTCACGGACACGTCGCTGTCCAACGGCAAGGAGCCGCGCTCGATGAACTACTTCATCGACGCGAACACCGGCGAGTCCGTCAAGCAGTACAACACCCTGGGCCACCTGAGCCGCGAGGCCACCGCCAAGCGCGGCGGCAGCACGCCCACGCCCACGCCGAAGCCCACCACGCCGGCGCCGACGACGCCCACCAAGCCGGGCACGGGCCGCGTGGCGGATGACCAGACGATGTACAGCGGCAAGGTCGACCTGCAGACCACGAAGAACAAGGACGGCACGTACTCGCTGGAGGACAAGACGCGCGGCAAGGGCATCGTGACCTACGACGCGAAGAACAAGCCCGAGGCGTCCGGCACCACGGCCTTCACGGACAAGAACGACGTCTGGGGTGAGAAGACCGACCCGTCGCGCGCCGCCGCCGCGGTGGACGCGCACTACGGCGCGGAGATGACCTACGACTTCTACAAGGACATCCTCGGCCGCGACTCCATCGACGGCAAGGGTGAGAAGCTCGTCTCCTACGTGCACACCGACGTGAACCTGGTGAACGCGTTCTGGGACGGCGAGAAGATGCAGTACGGCGACGGCGACGGGAAGGAGTCCGGCCCGCTCACCACGCTGGACATCGCGGGCCACGAAATCACCCACGGCCTCACGGAGCGCACCGCGGGCCTGGAGTACGAGGGCGAGTCCGGCGGCCTCAACGAGTCCTTCAGCGACATCATGGGCACCGGCGTGGAGTGGTACGCCAGCCAGAAGAACAGCGCCGTGAAGTTCGACTGGTCCGTGGGCGAGGACGCGTGGACGCCGAAGAACGGCGACAACACGGACGCCCTCCGCTACATGAACGACCCGAAGTCGGACGGCTACTCCATCGACAACTACAAGGACTTCCCGAAGATGACGGAGGTCCACGGCTCCAGCGGCATCGCGAACAACGCCTTCTACCTGCTCACCGAGGGCGGCAAGAACCGCACCTCCGGCATCGAGGTGAAGGGCGGCATCGGCATGGAGAAGAGCCTGAAGATCTTCGGCCGCGCGCTGACCACGTACATGACGCCGCAGACGAACTTCTCCCAGGCCCGCGCCGCCACCATCAAGGCGGCCACGGACCTGTACGGCAAGGACTCCACCGAGGCGAAGAAGGTCGCCGAGGCCTGGACCGCCGTCGGCGTGACCAAGTAATCCCGCGGAAGTTCCAGGCCCGGAGGGGAGCCCCCTGCTCCCCTCCGGGCCTCTTGTCTTTCACTGCTTCGCCAGGGCGACCTTCTGTTCGGTCTTCGTGTCCCGGACGTACTGGCCGGACACATCCACCGTCACCTCGTAGAGCGTGCCGGTGAACTCGAAGGGCGCGCGGTAGCGCTGGCTGACGGAGGAGCTTTCGTCCCGGCCGCACGTGAGCCCGTCGCCCAGGCTGATGGCCAACGGCATGGTCGCGTCGATGGGGCTCTGCGCCACCAGGTCGCCGTTGATGTAGAGTCGGCCACGTCCAGGCGCGCCCCGCCCCACCTTCAGGTCGGGCTTGCCGGTGGGCTCGAACTCGAACTGCAGCGTCGAGTGCCCCTGGGGCACCTCCACCGCCGATTCGATGTGGAACTCCTGTTCGCCGACGAAGTTGTAGACGTAGTGCAGCTTTCGGTCCTGCATGAAGAACGTGTAGCCGCCGGTGAGGCCCCCGTGGGACAGCAGCACGCCCTCCGCGCCGTCCCGCACCTCCACCTGCGCGGTGATGGTGTGGGGGCGGTTGAGCACGTGCACCGCCACGTTCTCCGGTGCGGGTGACGTGTGCGGACGGTAGACGTAGCGCGTGCGGTCCTTCGTCAACTGCGGGCGCTCCAGCGCGAACACCTCGCGCGTCGGCGACGCGAGCGGCAGCACCTGGTAGCGCCCGGCTTCGGCGTACCAGAGGGCGATCATCTCGATGAGCTTGCCCCGGTGTTCCTGCGCCACGTTCTTCGTTTCGGAGCAGTCCTCCGCCACGTGGTACAGCTCCCAGCCGTGCGCATCCAGTTCGCGCAGCCGGTCCTCGTCGAGCATCGACTCGCCGAAGCCCTCTCCGGCCTCCGCGAAGGACGGGCCGGGGAAGGGGCACACCGCGCGCCAGCCGTCATGGTAGATGGCGCGCGAGCTGAACATCTCGAAGTACTGCGTGCGGTGGCGGCTCTTCGCGTTCGCGTCGTTGAACGTGTGCTTGAAGCTGACGCCCTCGATGGGTGACTGGGTGACGCCGCGGATCTCCGCCAGCGGCTCCAGGCCCAGGCAGTCCAGCACCGTGGGCACCATGTCGATGGCGTGCGCGTACTGCGTGCGCACCTCGCCCTTCGCCTGGATGCCCCGGGGCCAGTGGACGAGGAAGGGGTCGGTGGTGCCGCCGCGATACGTCTCCCGCTTCCAGCGGCGGAACGGCGTGTCCCCCGCCCAGGCCCAGCCCCACGGGTAGTGGTTGAAGTACTTCGGGCCGCCCAGGTCCTCCAGCGCCGCCAGGTTCTGCTCCAGGGACTCCGGCACGTTGTTGAAGAACTTCAGCTCGTTCACCGAGCCGTGCGGCCCGCCCTCGGCGCTAGCCCCGTTGTCGGACAGCACCATGATGAGCGTGTCGTCCAGCTCGCCCGTGTCCTCCAGGAACTTGAGCAGCCGGCCGATGTGGTGGTCCGTGTGCTCCAGGAAGCCCGCATACACCTCCATCATCCGAGCGTAGAGGCGCTTCTCCTCGGCGGGCAGCGAGTCCCAGTCCTGCACGTCGGGGTCGTGCCGGGACAGCTGCGTCCCCTTCGGGAGCACGCCCAGCTCCAGCTGCCGCTGGAACACCTTCTGACGGTAGGCGTCCCAGCCGTCGTCGAACTGGCCCGCGTACCTGTCCGCCCATTCGCGGGGGACCTGGTGGGGCGCGTGCATGGCGCCCGTGGCGAAGTAGAGGAAGAAGGGCTTGTCCGGCGCGACCTGCTTCGTGTCCGCGACGCAGTCGATGGCCCGGTCCACCAGGTCCGGCGTGAGGTGGTAGCCCTGCTCGGGCGTGGCGGGCGGGCGGATGGCGTGGTTGTCGTGGATGAGGTCCGGGTAGTACTGGTGCGTGTCCCCGCCCAGGAAGCCATAGAAGCGCTCGAAGCCGCGGCCCAGCGGCCAACGCGAGTACGGCCCGGCGGCGCTCGTCTGCTCCGCGGGGGTGAGGTGCCACTTTCCAATGGCATACGTGTTGTAGCCGGCCTGCATCAGCATCTCGGAGAGGAAGCCGTTCTCGAAGGGGATGGTGCCGTTGTAGCCGGGGTAGCCCAGCGACGTTTCGGTGATGGTGCCCATCCCGTTGGAGTGGTGGTTGCGGCCGGTGAGGATGCACGAGCGCGTGGGCGAGCACAGCGCGGTGGTGTGCATGTTGTTGTAGAGCAGCCCGCCCTTCGCCAGCCGGTCCAGGTTCGGCGTGCGGATGGGCGAGCCGTAGCAGCCCAGGTGCCCGAAGCCCAGGTCATCCAGGATGATGAACAGGACGTTGGGCGCGCCGGGCTTCGAGCGCAGGGGCGAGGGCCACGCGGGTGACGACTGCTCCCAGGTGCGGCCGATGACGCCGGGGAAGGGACTTCCGGGCTTGTATTCCTTGAGGGACATGGGCGAGCGGGCCTCCACGCGGAGAGAAAAGTTCTCGTGCATGAGGTGCATCGTCCGGAGGGGCGGCGGACCTGCCCCCGGGACGGAGGCGCCGGACCCAGGCCCCGGCCGCCTCCCGCTTCACGCCCCGCTCACGTCACGGGGAACGGGTTGCGCTCGGAGAACTGCCGCTGGTGGAAGTACGGGTATGGCCAGGGCACGGTGCTCGCGGCGTCCAGCCTGGCCACCTGCGCGGGCGTGAGGTTCCACCCGATGGCGCCCAGGTTCTGGCGCAGCTGCTCCTCCGTGCGCGCGCCGATGATGACGTTGGACACGGTGGGCCGCTGCAGGACCCAGTTGAGCGCCACCTGCGGCACCGTCTTCCCGGTCTCCTCCGCCACGGCGTCGAGCGCGTCCACGACCTTGAAGAGGTGCTCCTCCGGCACCTGCGGGCCGCCGGCCGCGGTGGCGGGGTTGTTGAGGCGGCTTGTCTCCGGCTTCGGCGCGCCCCGGCGCAGCTTGCCGGTGAGGCGGCCCCAGCCCAGCGGGCTCCACACCACCGCGCCCACCTTCTGGTCCAGCGCGAGCGGCATCAGCTCCCACTCGTAGTCGCGGCCCACGAGCGAGTAGTACGCCTGGTGGGCCACGTAGCGCGCCAGGTTGTAGCGCTCCGACACGGCGAGCGACTTCATCAGGTGCCAGCCGGAGAAGTTGGAGCAGCCGATGTAGCGGATCTTCCCCGCGCGCACGAAGCCGTCCAGCGTGTTGAGCACCTCCTCCACGGGCGTCATCGCGTCGAAGGCGTGCAATTGGAACAGGTCGATGTAGTCCGTCTTCAGCCGGCGCAGCGCCGCGTCCACGGCGCGCGTGAGGTGGAAGCGCGAGGAGCCCACGTCGTTGGGCCCGGCCCCCGCGCGGAAGGTGGCCTTGGTGGAGATGATGGCCTTGTCGCGTCGGCCCTCCAGCGCCTTGCCCAGGATCTCCTCCGCGAGCCCGGCGGAGTAGCCGTCCGCGGAGTCGAACATGTTCACGCCCGCGTCCAGCGCGATGTCCACGAGCCGCGTGGCCTCCTTCACGTCGCTGGAGCCGAAGCCCTTGAAGAACTCACCCGAGCCACCGAACGTGCCCGTGCCCAGGCTGAGGACGGGGACCTTGAAACCAGAACCACCCAGCTGCCGGTATTCCATGTCGTTCACCTCGTGACGGAGTGTGCGGGGAGGCGGCCCACCTAACGGGCCCTGGCGCGGCGCGCAACCGCCGTTTCACGACGCGCGTCGTGCTTGAAGTGGTACTGACGGGCGCCCATCATGCGCGCGCCTTCCCGGGCGGGGAGGCAGGAGTCCAGGTCTTCCGTGAGCACGTCCGCGCCACCCGCATCCGGCCGTCCGCCCATCCTGCGGGCATTGGGTTATCTGCGCCGCTACCGCGTGGATGCGGTGGGCGCGCTCCTGTCGCTGCTGCTCGTGTCCGTGGCGAACCTGGGCGCGCCGCAGATGATCCGCATCGCCATCGACCAGGGGCTCGCGCGCGGGGAGATACGACCCGTCTGGCTGGCGGTCGGAGGCCTGGTCGCCATCGCGCTGGGGCGCGGCCTGTTCAACTTCCTGCAGGGCTACCTGGCGGAGCGCGCCTCACAGGGCGTGGCGTTCGACCTGCGCGACGCGCTCTTCGCGCGCATCCAGCGGCTGTCCTTCAGCTACTACGACCAGGCGCAGACGGGGCAGCTGCTCACGCGGCTGACGAGCGACGTGGAGGCGGTGCGCACCTTCGTGGGCAGCGGCGTGGTGCAGTTCGCCGCGTCGGCGGCGATGCTGGTGGGCTGCGCGGGGCTGCTGCTCTACATGGATCCGGTGCTGGCGCTGGCGGAGCTGAGCTCCGTGCCGCCCATCCTGTGGGTGCTTCGCCGGTTCATGATGCGGATGCGGCCGCTGTTCGGCCAGCTGCAGGCGCTCCTGGGCCAGCTCAACACCACGCTGCAGGAGGACCTGCGCGGGCTGCGCGTGGTGCGCGCATTCTCCGGCGAGGCGCGGGAGCTCGCGCGCTACGGGAAGACCAACGCGGAGCTGAAGGAGAAGAACCTGCGGGTGGTGGACTCGCTGGCCGACAGCTTCCCCTTCGTCGCCTTCTTCTCCAACCTGGGCCTGCTGATGGTGGTGGGCGTGGGCGGCTGGCGCATCCTCCACCAGCGGCTGACGCTGGGAGAGCTGCTGGCCTTCAACAGCTACCTGGCCTTCCTGTTGATGCCCCTGATGACGCTGGGCTTCTTCGCGGCCGGCATGGCGCGGGCGAGCGCGTCCGCGCAGCGCCTCTTCGAGCTGCTCGACACGGCGGTGGAGGTGGCGGACCGCCCGGGCGCGGTGGCGCTGCCCCCGTTGCAGGGCCGCATCGAGCTGCGCGACGTGCGCTTCCGCTACGCGGGCAGCGACCGCGAAATCCTGCGCGGCGTGAGCGTGACGCTGGAGCCCGGGCAGCTGGTGGCGGTGCTGGGCACCACGGGCTCCGGCAAGAGCACGCTCATCAACCTGCTGCCCCGCTTCTACGACGTCACCGGGGGCGCGGTGCTGCTGGACGGGCACGACGTGCGGGACGTGACGCTTTCGAGCCTGCGCTCGCAGATGGGCGTGGTGCTCCAGGACGCGCTGCTGTTCTCCGGCACGGTGCGGGAGAACATCGCCTACGGGCGCCCTGAGGCGACGCAGGCGGAGGTGGAGGCCGCGGCGGAGGCGGCCCAGGCGGCGGAGTTCATCCGCGAGCTGCCCCAGGGCTACGACACGCTGGTGGGAGAGCGCGGCGTGGGGCTGTCCGGCGGACAGCGGCAGCGGCTGGCCATCGCGCGGGCGCTGCTCACGGATCCGCGCCTGCTCATCCTGGACGACAGCACGTCCGCGGTGGACGCGCGCACGGAGACCGCCATCCAGGGCGCGCTGGACGCGCTGATGCGGGACAAGCGGCGGACGGCGCTCGTCATCGCCCAGCGCATCAGCACCGTGCGGGACGCGGACGTCATCCTGGTGTTGGACGAGGGGCGCATCGCCGCGATGGGCCGCCACGAGGAGCTGAAGGCCACCAGCGAGCTGTACAACGACATCCTCGGGTCGCAGCTGTTGCCGCCGCGCCAGGAGGAGGTGGCATGAGGCGCCCGGGAAGCATCGAGGCGATGGCGGAGCTGGAGGGTGGCCGCGCGCGCAATCAGGGGAAGGTGCTGCGCCGGCTGCTGGGCGAGCTGCGTCCGCACGCGCGCACGCTCACCGCGGCGTGGGTCTTCATCCTGGTGGGCGCCGCGTGCCAGGCCCTGGGGCCCTATCTGATGAGCCGGGCCATCGACCGGGACATCGGCTCGGGGGATGGCTGGGGTCTGCTGCGGACGCTGACGTTGCTGTTCGTCGTCTACGCCGTGGGCCTGCTGTCGCAGCGGGCGCACACGTGGCGGGTGGGCCACACGGGACAGCACGTGCTGTCGGAGCTGCGCCAGCGGCTCTTCGAGCGGCTCCAGCAGCTGCCGCTGTCGTGGTTCGACCGCCGGCCGCTGGGCGACCTGATGAGCCGCCTGCTCAGTGACGTGGACACGCTCAACCAGCTCTTCGCGCAGGGGCTGACGCAGCTGTTGGGGTCCGTGCTGGGGCTGGTGGGTGTGCTCGTCGCGATGTTCGCGATGAACGCGCGCCTGGCGCTGGCGTGTTTCTCCCTCATCCCGGCCATCCTGCTGACCACGTGGTTCTTCGCGTCGCGGGCGCGCAATGCCTACCGCAAGACGCGGCAGACGGTGGGCGACGTGACGGCGAATCTCCAGGAGGAGATTGGGGGCGTGCGGCAGGCGCAGGCGTTCAACCGCACGGAGAAGAACATCGAGCGCTTCCGCGACCGCAACGCGGCCAACCGCGACGCGAACGTGGCGGCGGTGGGCATCACGTCCGCGTTCTCGCCGGCCATCGACCTGCTCTCCACGCTGTCCACCGCGCTGGTGATTGGCTACGGCGGCGCGCTGGCGCTGAGCGGCCAGCTCACGGTGGGCGGCGTGGCGGCGTTCCTCATCTACGTGCAGCAGTTCTTCCGCCCGGTGCAGTTGGCCGCGTCCGTGGCCGCGCTGATGCAGTCCGCGCTGGCGGGGGCGGAGCGCATCTTCGCCATCCTCGACGAGGCGCCGGAGCCGCCGGACGTGGCGGGCGCGGTGGAGCTGGGGCCGCTCCAGGGGCAGGTGGTGTTCGAAGGGGTGTCCTTCGGCTACGACGCCGCGCGGCCGGTGCTGCGCGACGTGTCCTTCCGCCTGGAGCCCGGCCAGACGCTGGCGCTGGTGGGGCGCACGGGCGCGGGCAAGACGACGGTGGCCAGCCTGGTGCCGCGCTTCTACGACGTGACGGGGGGCACGGTGCGCGTGGACGGCGAGGACGTGCGCCAGGTGACGCGCGCGAGCCTGCGCCGTCAGATGGCCATGGTGCTCCAGGAGCCGTTCCTCTTCAGCGGGAAGGTGGCGGACAACATCGGCTACGGGAAGCCGGACGCCACCCGCGAGGAGGTGGAGGCGGCGGCGAAGGCGGTGCACGCGCACGACTTCATCACCCGGCTGCCGCAGGGCTACGACACCGTGCTGGGTGAAGGTGGCGCGACGCTCAGCCAGGGCCAGCGGCAGCTGCTCGCGTTCGCTCGCGCGGTCATCGCGAATCCGCGGGTGCTCATCCTGGACGAGGCGACGGCGAACATCGACACGCGCACGGAGGCGCTCATCCAGCTGGCGCTGGGGCAGCTGTTGTCGGGCCGCACGAGCATCGTCATCGCGCACCGGCTCAACACCATCCGCCACGCGGACCTCATCCTGGTGCTGGAGCACGGCGCGGTGGTCGAGCGGGGCAACCACGCGGAGCTGCTCGCCAAGGGCGGGCTCTACGCGGAGCTGTACCATCAACAGTTCCGCGACGTGCCGGAGCTGGCGGTCAAGGCCTCGGGCTGAGCGCGCGGAGGGAGCAGGCCCCAGCGTTTTGATTCCCGGAACGTGCGGTCCGGCTTGCACGTCCGGCCGCCCTTCGTTACCCAGCGGCCGAGGGTGCGGCCCCGGCGGCGTGCGCTTCGCAGCGACAGTCGCCATCTCCAGCATTCATGCGTGGGTGACGGGAGCGCCCCCTCTTCACCCATCCAGGAGCAGGCATGGCAGGCAGTCGAGGGACAGCATTGGTGACGGGCACGTCCGCGGGAATTGGCGCGGTGTATGCCCGGAGGCTGGCGGCGCTGGGGTATGACCTCGTCCTCGTCGCCCGGCGCGAGGAGCGGCTGAAGGCGTTGGCGGCGGAGCTGACGGCGGCGCATGGCGTCCGCGCGGAGGTGCTGCGGGCGGACCTCACGCAGCACGGGGACCTCCAGCGGGTGGCCGGGCGCGCGGCGGGCGAGGACCTCACCCTGCTCGTCAACAACGCGGGCGTGGGCGGCTACGGCCCCTTCGCGCAGGTGGAGGCCGCGGCGCTGGAGGGGCTGGCGAACCTGCACATGATGGCGCCGATGCTGGCCACGCGCGCGGCGCTGCCCGGCATGCTGGCGCGCGGCAAGGGCGCGGTCATCAACGTGGCCTCGCTGCTCGCCTTCTCTGGCGCGATGCCGCCGGGTCCCCTGCCCTACCGGGCCACCTACGCGGGCGCGAAGGCGTTCCTCGTCCACTTCACGCGCACGCTCTCGGGGGAGCTGCGCGACTCGCCCGTGGTGGCGCAGGTCGTCTGCCCGGGCATGACCTTCACCGAATTCAACGGCGGCTATCCCGGCACCATGTCGCCCGAGGACGTCGTCACCGCGTCGCTCGTCGCGCTGGAGCGCCGTGAGACGGTCTGCGTCCCGGGGCTGGAGGCCGCGGAGGCGCTCGTGGCCCTGGAGAAGGCCGAGGCGGGGCTGCTGCGTGGGGCCACCCACAGCCTGGCCGGGCGGTACCGGACGGCCTGAGGCGCGGGAAACCCATTTCCTGCACCTGCATCCATTGGGGCATTCATCTGCACGGAGGAAGCACTCATGAGCGGAACCTCGACACGACCCGCGGAGAAGAGCGGCACCTTCAAGCTGGGCGGGGACCTGCCCATCCACCGGTTGGGCTACGGCGCGATGCAGCTCACCGGCCCTGGCATCTGGGGTCCGCCCAAGGACCGGGCGGAGGCGGTGCGCGTGCTGCGCCGAGCGCTGGAGCTGGGCGTGGACTTCATCGACACGGCGGACTCCTACGGCCCCTACTACAGCGAGGAGATCATCGCGGAGGCTCTGCACCCCTACGCGAAGGGCGTGGTGGTGGCGACGAAGGCGGGCCTGGTGCGCACGGGCCCCAACGAGTGGCACCCGGTGGGCGCGCCGAAGTACCTGCGTCAGGAGCTGGAGATGTCGCTGCGCCGGCTGAAGCTGGAGCGCATCGACCTGTACCAGCTGCACCGCATCGACCCGAAGGTCCCGATGGAGGAGTCGCTGGGTGAGTTGAAGGCGCTGCAGAAGGAGGGGAAGATCCGCCACATCGGCCTGTCGGAGGTGTCGGTGGAGGAGATCGAGCGGGCGCGCAAGGTGGTGGACGTCGTGTCGGTGCAGAACCGCTACAACCTGACCGACCGCGTGCACGAGAAGGTGCTGGACTACTGCGAGAAGCAGAACCTGGGCTTCATCCCGTGGTTCCCGCTGGCGACAGGCGGGCTGGCGAAGCCGGGGAGCACGCTGGACTCCGTGGCGAAGAAGCACAACGCGACGCCCGCGCAGATCGCACTCGCCTGGCTGCTGGCGCGTTCGCCGGTGATGCTGCCCATCCCGGGCACGTCCTCCGTGAAGCACCTGGAGGAGAACCTCGCGGGCGCGGAGGTGAAGCTCACGAAGGACGAGCTGGCCGCCGTGGACGCGCAGGCGTCCGGGCGGTGAAGCCGGGCGTCACTTCCGCCTCAGGTAGCGCAGGAGGAGCGTCACCAACTCCTCCTGGAGCAGCCCCTGGGACAGGGACTCGGGGCGCTCCACCACCGCGCGGTGGATGACCGCGTGGGACACCGTGTCGATGAGCCACAGGGCCAGCTCCGGATCCGGCACGTCCGTCTTGAAGCTGCCGAGTGCCTCCAACATGGGCGCGTCCTCCGCGTCCCACCTCCTGGCCGGTCGCGCGGGCAACTCCTGCGTCAGCGCGTGGTGCAGCTTTGGATTCACCGCGTGCGCCGCGAAGCCCATCGCCACCAGCGTCCGGATGAGCTCCTCCAGCGTGCGGAACTTCCGCGTCGCCAGCACCTCCCTCACGGCGGCGCGCTGCTCCTTCGCGTGCCGGCGCGCCACCTCCGCCACCAGCGCCTCCTTGCCGGGGAAGAACTGGTACAGCGAGGCCACGTTGACGCCGGCCCGCTCCGCGATGCGGTTGGTGGTCAGCTTCGCGGAGCCGTCGCGCACCAGAATGTCAGCAGTCGCCTGCACCAACGCGTCCACCGTCGCTCTCGAGCGCTCCTGCGTGGGCATCTTCCGAGGGGAAAGCTTCGCGCGCGGCATGCCGGACTCCTGGGGTGGGAACGCAAGCTGACAACATAAGCAGTCCCTTACATTCTTGTCTCCGTCGCTCGCGAGCCACCTGCGTCCTCGCGACAGGAGACCATCCATGTCCCATGCCACCTTGCCCGTGCTCGTCATCGGCGCCGGTCCCACCGGCCTGACGCTCGCGTGCGACCTTGCCCGCCGGGGCGTCCGCGTTCGCATCATGGACGCGGCCCCGCATCCCTTCGTCGGCTCTCGCGGCAAGGGCCTTTCGCCTCGCACGCTGGAGGTGCTGGACGACCTGGGCGTGCTCGACGCCGTGCTCGCCGCGGGCAATCCCTATCCCAGCCTCCGCCTCCACTGGCGGCGCTTCGTCGTGGGGCGCTGGACCATGATGGCCCGCCGCGCCGCGACCCCGGACGTGCCCCACGCCAATCCCTGGCTCGTGCCGCAGGCTCGTACCGAGGGAATCCTGCGCGACCGGCTGGCATCGCTGGGTGTCACGGTGGAGTTCGGCGCCGCCCTCACCCGCTTCACCCAGGACACCGCCGGTGTCACCGCCACGCTCACCCGCGACGGCGCGGAGGAGACCGTCCGCGCGGAGTACCTGGTCGGCGCGGATGGTGGACACAGCCGCGTGCGCAAGGAGCTGGGCCTGGCCTTCAACGGCGTCACGCTCGAAGAGGAGCGCATGGTCGTGGGCGACGTGCGCGTGGACGGCCTGGACCACACGCACTGGCACATCTGGCCCTTCGCGAAGGGCGGCGTGGTGGCGCTGTGCCCGCTGCCCGGCACGAACCACTTCCAGCTCGCCCTCCAGGTGAAGCCCGGTGGCGTCATGCCGGAGCTCACCGAGGCCGCGCTCCATCAGCGCATCCAGGAGGCCGCGCGCCCGGGCCGGGCCGTGCGCCTGCATGACGCGAGCTGGTTGTCCGTGTACCGCCCCAACGTGCGCATGGCGGACCGCTACCGCGTGGGCCGCGTGTTCATCATGGGCGACGCCGCGCACGTGCACCCTCCCACTGGAGGCCAGGGGCTCAACACCGGCGTGCAGGACGCCTACAACCTGGGCTGGAAGCTGGGCCACGTGCTCCAGGGCGCGACTCCAGCCCTGCTCGACACCTACGAGGCGGAGCGGCTGCCCATCGCCGCCCGGGTGCTCGGGCTGTCCTCGAAGCTGTTCGACGGCATGCGGCAGGGACGCATGAAGGCCCTGAACCGCGGCGACGAGCTGCGGCAACTGGGCTTGAGCTATCGAGGCGGCCCGCTCGCCCCGGCAGTCCCCGGCGACACGGCCCGCGTACAGGCGGGAGACCGCGCCCCGGACGCGCCCTGCGCGGAGGCACACGGAAAACCTGTCCGACTGTCGGACAGGTTTCGCGGCCCCCACTGGACGCTGCTCGCCTTTGGAGCCGCGCACCCGGAGGTCGAGGCGTGGGCCCACGAATCCGTCCGCGTCGTCCGCATCCTCGGGAAGGGCGCGGCTCCCATCCCCGGGGCCCTGTCCGACAGGGACGGCCACGCGCACCACGCCTACGACGTGGTCCCTGGAAGGGATGCGCTCATCCTGGTGCGCCCGGACGGCTACGTGGGACACGCGTCCCGGCCAGGCGACCTCGCGGCGCTGGTGCAATTCCTGACGCCCCTCCTGCCCCGCCCCACCGCGCGGCCAATCCCATCCGCACCGGACGTAACCGCCAACAGCCCCAGCGCGTAGAGGGAGCAATGCCGGGCTTCGCATTTCCGCGAGGCCCATGGAGACTCCGTCCATGTCCATCCGCTCCTTCCGTGGTGGCGCCGCCTGCGCCGCGCTGGGCCTGCTCACCCTGTCCGCCTGCAACTCCGGCGACGACACCGACCCGTCCTCCCGGCGCTTCCGCGTGCGCATCGAGAACGTGGCGCCCTTCCAGAACCTCAAGTCCGGCCGGTTCGACACGAAGGTGAGCGGCACCTCACCAGGCCCGCTCGCCCCGGGCGACACTTACGAGTTCAGCTTCACCGCGGGCCGCACCCACCGGCTCTCCTTCGCCGCCATGTTCGCGGCGTCCAACGACTGGTTCTTCGGCACGGAGCCCCGGGGCATTCCGCTCTACTCCGCCGACGGGCAGCCGCTGGCCGGCGACATCACCTCACAGGTCATCCTCTGGGACGCGGGCACGGAGGTGGACGAGGAACCCGCCGTGGGCGCGCACACCGGCCCGAAGCAGGCGACCGCCACGGATGGCCCGGGCCTCAAGGACAGCACGCCCAGGGTGCGGCGCGTGGGCACGCAGCCCGTGCTCAGCAACGGCCAGACGTTCACCCTGCCCGCGCTCGCGTTGATGATCCGCGTGCAACTGGCCCACGACGCGGCCACGCACCGCTTCACGGTGCGCATCAGCAACGTCTCCGACGACCGCAACACCCTCAGCACCTCCGAGGGCATCAAGCCCGTCCGCATCTCCCCGGGCGTCTGGGTGGTGGGCGCGGGCAACGAACCCCTCTTCACGGAGGGACAGGAGGACCGTGGACTGGGCTTGGAGGCGCTCGCGGAGACCGGAGACCCCACCGCGCTCCACACGTGGCTCACGCCGCTCAATGGCGTGGCCACGCCGCTGTCACCGGGCGTCTTCGCCGTGCACCACGCCGCCGCGCCGCTCTTCACGGAGGGCGCGCCGGACCGGGGACAGGGATTGGAGGCACTCGCGGAGACGGGCGACACGGCCCGGCTGGCCAACGCCCTCGCCTCGACGCCGCCCAACGGCGTAAGCGCGTCGGGCACCTTCACCACGCCCGTGGATGCGTCCTCGCCCGGTCCCCTCCTGCCGGGCCACGCCTACGAGTTCACCGTGACGGCGCGCCCCGCGGACCGGCTGTCCTTCGCGACCATGTTCGGCCAGTCCAACGATTGGTTCTTCGGCACCGACGAGCAGGGCATCGCGCTGTTCGACAAGGCCAACGCCCCCGTGACGGGCGATGTCACGTCCAAGGTGTACCTGTGGGACGTGGGCACGGAGCTGGATGAAGAGCCCGCCGTGGGCCCCCACCAGGGCGCCCCCGAGTGGACCCTGGACACCGACAAGACCGTGCGCCGCGTGCCCCCGTCCCGCTACGGCACGCCCCTGTCCCAGCACCTCCGCGTCACCCTCACCGAGGCGAACTGAGGCGCGAGGCGTCAGACGGCCTCGCGCTCCAGCGTGTCCTCGTCGTCGGAGTCCACCGGGGGCTCGTCCTGGAAGGCGCTGGGCAGCAGGCTGAAGGGCAGCACCTTGGCCAGCGCCGCCAAGAGCAGGATGCCGCCCGGCGCGGCGAAGATGGCCAGCGCGGGGATGGCCTTCGCCACGTCGATGAGCTGGGCGCGCATGCGCTGGCGCTCGTCGTCGGTGAGCTTCTGGCGCCGCGCCGCCTTGGTGAGCAGCACCGCCAGGTCGCCCGTCTCGCGCGCCTCCTGCATGAGCCGGTGGAAGTTCTTCTCCAGCGTCTCCTGCATGCCGCCCATGAGCTCCTCGCCCATGGCGCCCGCCGCGTCCGACACGGTGAAGACATCCACCAGCGAGCGGTGCCGCGCGTAGAACTCCGCCATCTCCAATTCCAGACGGCGCAGCTCCGCGTGGGGCACGTGCAGCGCGCCCGCCAGCGTGTCGATGAAGGCCCGCTCCCGCCGCGTGCGCCGGCCGTCCACGAGCGCCGCCAGCAGCGCCTGCTCCAGGAGCAGGTGGCGCATGTCCACGCTGCGCACGCGGCGCACCACGTCCCGCACGTCGCGCTTGCGCTCGAAGGACTGACGCACCGCGGCCTTCACCTCGCCCTCCAGCGCGTGTGGAAGCTTCAGCCCCTCCACCTGCCGGAGGATGGCGCGGCGCGCGGGCGGGCTGGGTTCGCGGTCCACGCACGCGAGCGCCGTGAGCACGTCCACCAGCAGCGCCTTCTGCTTCGCCGCGAAGTCCCGCCGCCGCTCCACGGCCACGCGCGACAGCCGGCCGGTCGAGAACAGGTCGATGGCCTGCCGGCAGAACAGCTGCGCGTCCGCGTACTGCGCGCCGTTGTGCAGCACCAGCCCGTACACCGGGTCTCCGGCCAGCGACGGCGCCCGCTTGTCGAGCGCATCCTCCACCCGCCCCACCATCCGCCGGGGCACCGGCAGCCCCGCCGCGAGCCGCGCGTCCAGCGCCATGGCCAGGTCCAGCTCGCCCGCCAGCACCGCGAAGAGCACGAGCAGCTGCTCCACCCGAGGGCCTTCCGGCGCATCCATCACCCGCGCCAGGTCCAACGCCATGCGCGCCAGCGTGCGCACCACGGCATGGAACAGCTCGTCCTCCACGGCGCGCGCGGGGACATCCACGGGCTCACCGCCGTCCACCGGCGGGGGCAGCGGTACGGGCGTGCCATAGACGAGCCCCGAGGCCCGCAGCGTGCGGCGCAGGAAGGCGCGGCCCCGGGCGCGGCCGGAAGCGGAGTCCAGGAGCGGCGGCGTCGTGACAGGCGCGGGGGAGCGCGCGTGCGCGGCCACCACGTCCGCCAGGAGCGTGGCCAGCCAGGTCCCCCTTCCAAAAACCAGCACCGACACCGGTACACCCCTCGAGCGCGTGCGGCCGGAGCTTCCCTCTCGGGCACACCGTGCGGGGAATAACCCAGTCGCTTCCGGGATGCCACCCGACCTCGGGCCTCCGCTCGCGTCCGGCAACAGCGGCTGATGGGTGGCGGAAAAAAATGCGCGCGCGTCCACCCAGGGCGGACGCGCGCGCAGGTGCCTCTCGCCAGGAAGGACTACAGGCGGGTCGCCTTGCCCGGCTCCAGGGTGAGCACCTTGGTGGTGGCCCGGCCCTTCTTCAGTTCGGTGGTGAGCGCCTCCGGGGTGCCGGCCAGCGCGGGGAAGGTGCCGTAGTGCATGGGCACCACGGTCTTCACCTTCAGGAGCTTCGTGGCGACGGCGGCCTGCGGCGGGTCCATGGTGAAGTGGCCGCCAATGGGCAGCATGGCCACGGTGGGCTTGAACTGCTCCGCGATGAGGGCCATGGACTGGAAGGCCCCGGTGTCACCCGCGTGGTACAGCGTGGGGCCGTTGGCGATTTCAATGACGAAGCCCAGCGGCGCACCGGCGTACTGCGACGCGCCCTTCGGGTCCGCCTGGTAGCTGCTGGAGTGGACCGCCTCCACCAGGTGGATGGTGGCGTCCTTCACCGTGAACGTCCCGCCCGCGTTGGCGCCCACGGCCTGGGCCTCCGGCAGGCCCAGGAGGTTCACCAGCTCGAAGGAGCCGTACACCTTGGCGTTGGTCTTCTGGGCCAGGGCCTTCGTCTCACCCACGTGGTCGAAGTGGCCGTGGGACACGAGGATGGCGTCCACCGCCTCCGGCCAGGTGGCGCCCTGCGGCGCCTTGGGGTTGGTGAGCCACGGGTCGATGGCGATGGTCGCGCCGCCCGGCGTCTTCACCACGAAGGCGGCGTGGCCCCACCACGTCACCTCGGTCTTGCCCGCCGCGGGGGCCTTGGCCGCCTTGGATTCCGTCTTGGGAGCCGCCGGCGTCGTCGGCGTGCCCTGCGCGAAGGCCGCGCCCGCGACACCCAGCACCGCGCCCACCACCACTGCCTTCAGCTTGTTTCCCATCGTTGTCCGCTCCAGGAGGGAGGAAAAAAGACGACATGTCGCCGTGCCGCCCGGGGGCGCCGCACGGCTGGGGCGCCACATACCACCCCATCAGGGAGGCGGAAGGGGGCTGGCGCGTCCGGCTGCCTGGGAGAGGACACAGAGGCCTTCATCCCCCCACGGCGGGGGTTTGTGACCCCGGGGGAGGATGCAGCGCGCTACGCTCGACGGCCGCGTGGACCATCGATTCCAAGTCAGCCTCCGTGGGGTCATCGACCTCCTGTCCCACCACCTGTACAGCTCGCCCGGGGTCTACGTGCGGGAGCTGCTCCAGAACGCCACGGACGCCATTCGCGCCCGCCAGCAGTTGGAGCCCCGGGCCACGGGAACGGTGGGGCTGGAGCTGCGGGAGAAGCAGGACGGCGGGCCGCCCACCCTGCTCTTCACGGACGACGGCGTGGGGCTGACGGAGGAGGAGATCCACCGCTTCCTGGCCACCATCGGCGAGTCCTCCAAGCGCGAGCAACTGGAGGCCCGCCGCAAGGACTTCATCGGCCAGTTCGGCATCGGCCTCTTGTCATGCTTCATGGTGTGCGACGAGCTGTTGGTGGTGACGCGCTCGGCGAAGGGGGACGGGAGGACGCTGGAGTGGCGGGGCCGGCACGACGGCACCTATGACGTGCGCGTCTCCGAGCACCCGCTGGACGCCCCCGGCACGCACGTCTACCTGGTCGCCCGTCAGGACATGGCGGAATGGTTCACGCCGGAGCGCGTGCGCCAGCTGGCGAAGCACTACGGCGGCCTCCTGCCCTTCCCCGTGCGGCTCACGGTGGAGGGGCGGACGGAAGCGCTGACCCCGGACGGCCCGCCCTGGCGCCGCTTCTACGAGACGCCAGGGGACCGGCGGCAGGCGCTGCTCGCCTACGGGCGCGAGGTGTTCGGCACGGACTTCCTGGATGTGATTCCGCTGCGCTCCGAGGCGGGGGACGTGGACGGCGTGGCGTATGTGTTGCCGGCGTCGCCGCACTTCAATGCCAGACAGAAGCACCGCGTGTACCTGAAGCAGATGTTGCTGTCGGAGAGCGCGGAGAACCTGCTGCCGGAGTGGGCTTTCTTCGTGAAGTGCGTGGTGAACGCGAACGGGCTGAGGCCCACCGCGAGCCGCGAGTCCTTCTACGAAGACACGGTGCTTTCGAAGGCGCGCGAGGCCCTGGGGCAGTCCCTGCGCAGGTATCTGATGGATCTGGCGCACGACGACCCTCGGGCGTTGCAGCGGTTGATTGCATTGCACGGGCTGTCGGTGAAGGGGCTGGCGCTGGACGACGATGACTTCTACCGGCTGGTCATCCACTGGCTGCCTTTCGAGACATCGCTCGGGGTGATGACGCTCGCGGACTACCGGCGGTCATGGCCGGTGGTGCGCTACACGCCGACGCTGGACGGGTTCCGGCAGGTGGCGCGGGTGGCGGGGGCGCAGGGGCTGTGCGTGTTGAACGCGGCGTACACGCATGACACGGCGCTGTTGGAGAAGCTGCCGCACGTGGTGCCGGAGGCGCAGGTGGCGCCGTTCTCGTCGGCGGACCTGCCACAGAGCTTCGAGGAGCTGACGCTGGACGAGCGCGAGGCCACCTATCCACTGCTGCGTCTGGCGGAAGGCGTGCTGGCGCCATTCCGCTGCGGGGTGGAGGTGAAGAAGTTCTTCCCGGCGGAGGTGCCCACGCTCTACAGCTCGGACGCGGAAGGGGCATTCCGGAGGGACGCGGAGCGGGCACGGGACGAGTCGGACGACCTGTACGCGGGAGTGCTGGACGGGGTGATGGCGGGCACGGGCGGCCAGGACCGCGCGCTGCTCTGCCTCAACCTGCACAACCCGGTGGTGCGAAGGTTGGCGGCGGTGGAGGGGCGGGAGCTGCTGAAGCTGTCGGTGGAGATGCTCTACGTGCAGGCGCTGCTGTTGGGACAGCACCCGCTGAACGCGCAGGAGATGGCGCTGCTCAACCATGGACTGCTGGGGCTCATCTCGGCGCGGTTGGATGAAGGTGGCGGAGGGGGCGGTTCGTCCGGTCCGGGCTCGAGGGGGATGCACTGATGGCCGCGGACTGGCAGCAGCAGGTGGAGGCGTTGCGCGCGCAAGCGGACGCGCTGCCGGAAGGCGACGCGAAGGTGCGCGCGCTGGAGGAGGCGGTGCGGCTGGTGGACGTGCACGGCGACGTGCCGCTGGGGTACGAACTGCGGGACGCGCTCATCGACGCGGCGACATTCGGGGGGTATCCGGACAAGGCGCTGGTGGCGTTCGCGTGGTGCCGGGGCCAGCAGAAGAAGGACCCGCAGCGGTTCGACCCGGAGGACATGCTCTGGAAGCAGAAGTGGGTGGTGGGCCGGCTGGACGAGTTCCCGCACATCAGCCGCAAGCAGATCGCCGACGCGCTGGATGACGTGGAGCAGAGCTTCGCGAAGCTGGACGCGGGCAAGCGCGCGGCGCTGAAGCTGCGCTACCAGATGGCGCGCGACATGGGAGACACGGAGGAGGCGGAGCGCCTGTGGGAGGCGTGGCTCGTGACGCCGAGGGACCACCTGACGGACTGCCGTGTCTGCGAATTGGACGACGAGCTGGACCACCACGTGGACAAGGGCGAGTGGGAACAGGCCATCCAGAAGGCCAGGCCCATCCTGGATGGAAGGCAGTCCTGCGCGGAGATTCCGCACCTGACGCTGGGCACGCTGCTGTATCCGCTCTTCAAGCTGGAGCGGATGAAGGAAGCCAGGGATTGCCACCTGCGCGGTTACGCGATGGTGGCGAAGAACCGCGAGTTCCTCGCCACGGTGGGAGAGCACCTGGAGTTCCTGGCGCTGACGGGCAACCTGTCGCGCGGGCTGACTTTGCTGGAGAAGCACCTGGGCTGGGCGTTGGAGCACTCCAGCTACCGGGACCGGTTCAGCTTCTACACAGCGGCGGCGTTCCTGATGGGACAGGTGGCGGCGGACGGCCGGGACGAGGTGAGTCTGCGCTTGCCGCACGCGTTCCCGCTGCACGCGGTGGACGGGGGCTATGGGACGCGCGCGCTGAAGGACTGGCTGGAGTCGCAGGCGAGAGACATCGCGGCGCGGTTCGACGCGCGGAACGGGACGAAGCGGTTCTCGGGGTTGCTGGCTCGCAATGAGGTGCTGGCGACGGAAGCGCGGTTGTTTCCGTTGGACTGAGTCCTTTGGCCATTCCGTCCAGATACAAAGTGCTCATCGCCCTGGCGGCAGGCATCGCGCTGGGACGGTTTCTCCTGCCCATCCTCGAGGGCCGTGTCGACTACGGCATCCAGGTCCGCCAGGACAAGTCCAGGGGATGTGCCCTGTACGTCTCCGGCAACAAGGAGATATTGGGGCGCCACGTTCAACGAAACGAAGGGGCGGACTTCGTAGACTGCGGGAAGGCCAAGGAAGTAGCGCCTGGAGCGTGGCTCGTGTGTGACTGCTCTGCTTTTCCGGCCAGATGATCAAGGCTGTGCAAAAGATGAAGCAATCGATTCGTCGGGAACTCAGACTGCTGCTCGGCCTGACGATCTTCATCGTGCTCGCAGTCATATGGTTCGACGCCCCACGGAAGCGATTCGTAGAGGGGTTTTTGGAAGCCGCCTTCCGTTAAATCCGGGTCGGAGAGTCGGAGGCGGAGGTCATCCGGAAGCTTGGGCAACCTCTCGCCAGGATCTCCCATGAAGGCGCATCAGGTCACGAGCAGGTGCTGCGCTACTCCGACCAGCGTGGCCCGACCGACAACTACGAAGCATTCCTGGTGATATTAGATGAAGAGGGGCGAGTGCGGGCTACCGAGCAGTTCCTGTACTGAGATTGAGCCGGAAGCAGCCGCGAAGACCATCTCCGCGACAGGCTCGGAGGCACCACTTCGACCACGAGACGCTTGGTCATCTCCTCACCGCCCGCGCCCAGCATCCCTCATCCCAAACGTGTCTCCAATCTTGGACCTGAGCGATGCCCCTCGGCCTGCCACTCGCATCTAGCAGCCAGGCCCATCCAGTAGCTCCCAAGGAAGCAAGCCAGGGAAGTTGGCTTCGAAGGCTCGAACGTCCTTGACGAGCGGCTGGACAGACGCGCCGCGCAGGTACCTCCCCCGTATGACAGGGGGTCTTCACACCGGAGAAGCAACCACTCGATGTCCCCCATGGGGACGCCTAACCTCTTCGAAAGCCCGAAAAGAACTCCGGCCACGTCGCGAACCCATCTGTCCTTCTCACTGCCCGCCATCTCGCATCCAACCCGTGAGCATCCTCACCCACCCACCTCATGCCACCAGCCGCATCCGCAGCGACAAGGCCATGGGTATGCCGAGGTGGCAGGTGGCCCCCCAGGCCGCTCACCGGCTCTGCGATGCCGTCCGTGGCTGAAGCGACATCGCTTAGGCTCCGCACGTGCCCAGGCGCACGCTGACGCGCGCCTGGGCACTGGAGCAAAACCCTGGGACCAGTGCCTCCTGCGTCCCTGGGAGAAAGGAGGCTGGGCACGACGCGGAGGGAGTAACCAACTATAGCCGCCCCCTCATTGAGGCCGCATTCGAGAACTACGAACTGATGTCATTCCACGAGCAGCGCTCGAAGAGCCAGCGCTGAGCAAGATCCACGATGTACTGCTGAGTACCTCCACGCCGACCGTCGAGATCGAGTGACTGGTCGGCGTTGCCGAACTCTCCAAGCAACACCTCGAACTCCCAAGCGCCAAGCGGGTCTTCAACTGGAGTGATGCGGAGGTAGCGAGTCACCCCTTGGACTTCGCGCGAGATCTCCAGGCGTTCGATTCCCGCCAGACGAATGTTTCCGATTCGCGATGGGTTGCCAAATTCGAGCCGTTCGGACAACGAACGCAGCGTTTTCTCCAGGGCATTCAGATTCGACATAGCTCACTCTGTCAGCGGCGAAGGACAACTTCGGCATCCTTATTGAATAGGAGCACATTCTTCAAATGCTGCGCTTGCTCTTGCGCAGCCGCAGCAACTCGGCCGGCTTGGGTCCGCAGGTCTGCTGCAATCCGACTGGGATCGACAGTTCTCAAGTCGAGCCGCATCACCTCCGTACCGCGCCTTCTTGCGAACTCCTCTGCGACCTCGAGCGATGACGTCCAGCTCTCGAATGCGCTGCCCGGTAGATGCGCACCGCACCGGACTGTTGAGACGCCAGATTGGTGTTAACCAGGCCGCCTGCCTCAACTGCATCAGCACTCGCCGGGCCCTGCCTCGGCGAGAGGAGGTTGCGGCGCTCGAGCAGCCAGTGCTCGTTGTACCGGTGAGACTACTCCAGCAGGGCCTGCCGCAGTTCCTCCACGACGGAGGAGGTGTGCATCAAACCCAGGGCTCGATTGATGGGATCGTCGAATGGTGGAGCAAGTCCCGCCGGACGCCTGGGTGCGTCTATCCGCGGGCGCGGGCACCAAGGGCCTACGCGTCTACGACTGGGCGCGCATGCGGCTCAATCGGCACCTCGGATTGTCACGCTGGCTGCTGTTTCGCCGAAGCCTCGCGGACGGGAAGGTGGCCTTCTACGTCGTGCATGCCCGGCGCAATGCCTCGCTGGAGTCGATGGTGCGTGCAGCGGGCAGCCGGTGGGCCTTCAAGGAGGACTTCGAATCCGCCAAGAACGAGGTGGGCCTCGCCGACTATAAAGTGCGCACGTGGACGGCCTGGAATTGGCACATGACGTTGTGCCTGTTGGCCCACGTCTTTCTTGCCGCCGCCTGTGCCGTGGCCAATTCGCAACTCCAGGAGGGCCTGCCCCCAAAAGCGCTCGGCCTGCCGAGGCGCAGAAACCCCATGCGCGCGTTTCTCGCCCGGCGCGGCATCTACGGACGCCCTTCGTCCGCTACTCCGTCCAGGAGGGGCGGGCGCTCCTGGTAGCGCTTCTGCGCCGTGTGGCAACTCCGATTGCGCATGTGCTGGTGTGGAGTCGCTGGCGACGCCACCACCAAGCCGTGGCCATGCAGTGCCACTACCGACCCCGAAAGGCACGGCTCAAACTCCAGCTGTAGGACTAGGGGCTGTCCCTGATCTCGTGTTCACGAATCGACCCGACGGGCCGGTCCTCCGGCACGTTGGGGCTGGGCCCCGAGTCGGAGTTACTGGCTGGGGCCAAGTATGATCAACGCAGGCTGTGCGCCGACATGAACTGAGCGATGCCGAGTGGAGCCGCATCGGACCCCTGCTGGGCTCCAGGAGCGGCCCTCGCTCGAAGCGAGGGGACCGTGACTTCATCAACGCCGTGGTGTGGCGCGTGAAGACTGGGGTGCAGTGGCGGGACTTGCCCGAGCGGTTCGGTCACTGGAAGACGGTCTACAATCGATTCCATCGCTGGGCGAAGACGGGGCGCTGGGAAGCCATCTTCAAGGCGCTTCGGCTCGATGTGGATGAACTCGGCTCCCTCGCTGACGCATCTGTCGTCCGGGCGCATCAGGACGCCGCGGGCGGAAAAGGGGGATCCGAAGCAATGCTTTGGGGCGTTCTCGAGGAGGCTTTTCAACGAAAGTTCACGCCGTCACGACGACGGGAGGTAAGCCGCTCCACGTCGCGCTGACGCCAGGCCAGCAGCACGAGTCCACAATGGCCGAAGAACTTCTGGCGCACGCCGAGGGCGCCGCTTTCATCGCGGATACCGGCTATGACGCCGACCGCATTCGCGCCAACGTTCGAAAGCTCAGGATGAAGCCTGTCATCCATTCAAACCCGAGCCGCAAGCGGGCGTTGCCGTTGGACCGCACCCTGTACCGGCTGCGCTACCGGGTGGAGTGCTTCTTCCACGACCTCAAGCGCTTTCGTGCTGTCGCCACCCGCTATGACAAGACGGCGACCAGTTACCTCGCCGTCCTGCACGTCGCATCCATGCTTCTTTGGCTGCGCTAATCAGGGACAGCCCCTAGTTCCAGGTCGACGTAAAACCGCCCGCGGTGACAGCCTTCCAACCCCCCATGCCCTCGACGGGCCGCGCGTGCTCACTCGCGGCCCGTCCCGGGCTACTCGGCGTCCGTCAGGTCCAGGCCCTTGCGGATTTCCCTCGCCAGATCATACGCGTTGCCCCTCTTCAGCATGTGATCGAAGTAGAGCTGCGGGCGTTCGTCCGTCTCCTGGTTGTAGAGGCAGCCCTGGAACCACCCCTTCTTCAGCAGCATCAGGCGCACCACGGGGTCGGTGAGCGTCAAGGTAGTTGTCGCGTGAGAGGGTTCAGCCGATGTGCTTCAGCTCCTGCACTTCCGATGAGGGGTTGAGGCGCACGGGGCCTGCTGGAGTCCAGTCGCGCGTGTCGCGGCTCCAGCGCTCGGGGTGACGGGCGCGGGCGCGCTGGTACACCTGGTGGCGCTGGGCGAGCAGCGCGGCGTCGAGGCCGAAGTGTCTGGCGTCCGGCGTGACGAAGCGGATGGCGGAGTGCTGGTGCTCGGTGTTGTACCAGGCGACGAAACGCACCACCCATGTGTGCGCAGCCTGCGTCGACGTGAAGGCTCGTTGGGGGAAGCAGGGGTGGTACTTCAGCGTACGGAAAAGGGCTTCGGAGAAAGCTTTGTCGTCCGAGACGCGGGGCCGGCTGAAGGAAGGCGCCACGCCCAGCCATTGCAGCGTGGCCAGCATCGTGGCGCCCTTCATGGGGCCGCCGTTGTCCGAATGCAGTACCAGGCCCTCGGGGCAGCCCGCCTCGCGCCAGCTGTCGCGAATGAGGGCCGCGGCATGCGCGGACGACTCCTCCTCGTGGACACGCCAGCCCATGATGCGGCGGCTGAAGACGTCCACCACGAGGTAGAGATAGAGGAAGGTGCCCTTCACCGGCCCCTTCAAGTAGGTGATGTCCCAACTCCACACCTGGCAGGGGGCGCTGGCCGTATGCTCGGCCTTGGGGCGCGGCGTGGGTGGCTTCGCGGGGCCACGGTGCGCCAGCTGTCCCGCCTCGCGCAGCACCCGGTAGAAGCTCGCCTCGCTGGCCAGGTACTCGCCCCGGTCGGCGAGTCTGGGCACCAGTTGCTTGGGCGAGACGTCGCGGAATTCCTCGCTGTTGGCCACCGCCAGCATGCGGCGCTTCTCGCCTTCGGAGAGTCGGTTGGCGGGTCGGGTGCGCGGTCCGCACCGCCCGTCCTGGGCCGTTTCCGGCTTCCTCCAGCGTTGAATCGTGCGCGGAGCCACCCCGAGCCGCTCGCAGACGGCCTCCAGCCGCACGCCTTGCAGGAGGGCCGCTTCCACGTGCGCGAGCGTCATTTCCCGCGCTTCTCGTCCGCTGCGTCGTCCTCGTCGTCCACGTCCTTCTCGTCCCAGCCCATCGCCTGAAGTTTTTTTTCGAGTACCAGCAGCGCCGCCGTCTCCGCCAGCGCCTTCTCCTTGCGGCGCAGCTCCCGCTCCAGCTCCTTCACCCGTTTCTCCGACGAGGCCAGCCGCCGACGCTGGCTGGCCGTCAGGGCCCCGGCGGCAGCCGTCTGCGCGCCTTGGGAAAGGGCTCCAGCGGCTGCGGCCCGCCACTCCCCCAACTGCTCTTCATGCAGCCCTTCCCGGCGCAGAAGCGCTCCCAGCGTCTCGCCCTCCAGTCCGTGCGCTTCCGCCAGCACGCGCAGTTTCTCCTCGGGCGTCCACTTCTTCGGACCGGCAGGCTTCTTCTCCTCGGACGGGGGCGTCATTGCCGCCAACTTATTCGCCTCGCGCAACCACTGCGACAACGTCGGCTGCGAGACGCCCACCTGGCGGGCCAGCGCCGCGGCACTTACCGCGCCCGGGCCCACCATCCGCTTCACCATCTGCGCCTTGAATGCATCCGTGTACGGCACTGCGTCCTACCGGCTCTCGCCCCCAGGGCGTCGTCAGCTCGGCACGTCAGCCGAGGCGACAACTTCCCTGACACAGGGGGGATCGCATTTCAGGACACTGGAGGACTGCGTCCTGGAACTCCATGGGCGGCACGTACTCGTGCGCGTCGATGTAGTGGACGATCATCGTCGGAGCGATGAAGACCTGCGTCTCCCCGGGGATGAAGACGTTCGCCGTCCCGGTGGCGCCCCCCGCACCGAAGTAAGACGTGCCCTTGAGCCTCCCCGCGAACTGGCAAAGCGAGCACACATGGAAGCCCGCAGACACCACCGGCGGCTGCCAGGGATTCGCACACAGGCGGAGAAGCGCCGCGAAGAACTTCTCTTCCACGGCGCCCCGGGGATACGCGTGCCCCCTTTCAAGCCAGCCTACCGCCAGCGACGACTGCTCCCACTGGCGCATGTAGCTGCAATGGGTCAGGTCTTGAAAGTGGGCCACGTGCGTCAGCGCTTCAACTTCGAGAACGGGTTGTTGAACGGCTCCGGCTTCTTCTGCGGCGGAGCCGGGTTCGCCGGCTTCTGCGCCGGACGCTGCGGAGCCGGTGAACTGACGGGCTTTGCCTGGGCCGGCCGCCCGGACGGCTGCGGCGCTCCACCCTCCAGCACCGCGCGCACGGACAACGCCAGACGCTTGCGCGCCAGGTCCACGGACAGGACCTTCACCGTCAGCCGGTCGCCCACCTTGGCCACCTCCGACGGATCCTTGATGAACCGCGCCGCCAGCTGCGACACATGCACCAGGCCGTCCTGATGCACGCCCACGTCCACGAACGCTCCAAACGCTGTCACGTTCGTCACCACGCCCTGCAACACCATCCCCTCCTTCACATCCTCCAGCGTGCGCAGATCATCCCGCGTCGCGTGCGCCGTGAAGTCACCTCGCGGGTCGCGGCTCGGCTTCTCCAACTCCGCCAGGATGTCCTTCAGCGTCAGCTCGCCCAGCTCCGGCCCCAGGTAGCGCTTCGCATCAATCTGACGCACCAGCGCCGCGTTCCCCACCAGCGACGCCACGTCCACGCCCAGGTCCTTCGCCATCCGCTCCACCACGGCGTAGCGCTCCGGGTGCACCGCGCTCGAATCCAGCGGCTCTGGCCCGCGCACCCGCAGGAAACCCGCCGCCTGCTCGAACGTCTTCGGCCCCAGGCCGCTCACCTTGAGCAGCTCGCGCCGCGTCGTGAAGCGCCCCTTGGCCGCCCGGTGCGCCACCAGCTTCTTCGCCAGCGACGGCCCCACGCCGGACACGTGCTCCAACAACTGCGGCGACGCCGTGTTCACGTCCACGCCCACCGCGTTCACGCACGAGTCCACCACCTCGCCCAGCTTCTTCTTCAACAGCCCCTGGTCCACGTCGTGCTGGTACTGCCCCACCCCGATGCTCTTCGGGTCGATCTTCACCAGCTCCGCCAGCGGGTCCTGCAAGCGCCGTCCAATGGACACTGCTCCGCGCAGCGACACGTCCAGCTCCGGGAACTCTTCCCGCGCCACCTCCGACGCGGAGTAGATGGACGCGCCCTGCTCGCTCACCGACACCACCGGAATCTGCACGCCCATCGCCTTCAGCGTGTCCCGCGTGAAGACCTCCGCCTCGCGGCTGCCCGTTCCGTTGCCCACCGCGATGAGCTCCGGCTTGTGCTTGCGCACCACCGCCTCCAGCAGCTTCGCCGCGCGCGCCCGCTCGTCCGCGCTCCGCTCCGAATAGAGCGTCGCCGTCTCCGCCACCGTCCCCGTCGCGTCCAGCATCACCAGCTTGATGCCCGTGCGCAGCCCCGGATCCAACGCCAGCACCGCCCGAGCCCCCGCCGGCGCCGCCAACAGCAGGTGCCGCAGGTTCTCTCCAAACACACCAATGGCGCCCTTGTCCGCGCGCTCCTTCAGCTCCGCGCGCAGCTCCGACTCCAGCGACGGCCCCATCAGCCGGTCCCACCCGTCCTCTACCGCCGCGCGCAACTCGCCCGCGAACAGCGACTGCGGCCGCGTCACCACGCGCGAGGTGAAGAGCCCCTTCACCTCGTCGTCCGGCAGCCCCAGCTTCACCTTCAGCACGCCCTCCTCCTCGCCGCGCAGCAGCGCCAGCACGCGGTGGGACGGGGCCTGGGACAGCGGCTCCTCATGGCCGTAGTAGTTCTCGAACTTGGTCGTCTCGCCCTTCTTCGCGGGCACCACGTCCGAGCGCAGCGTGCCCCGCCGCGTGCACAGGTCGCGGGCCTCGCGGCGCAGCTTCGCGTCCTCCGCCACCCGCTCCGCGCAGATGTCCCGCGCGCCCGCCAGCGCCTGCGCCACGTCCGCCACGCCCTTGTCCGCGTTCACATAGGGCTTCACGCGCGCGTCCAGGTTCTCCCCGCGCTGGCCCTCCTGCTTCCACACCAGGTCCGCCAGCGGCTCCAGCCCCTTCTCCCGGGCGATGGCCGCGCGCGTGCGGCGCTTGGGCTTGTAGGGCAGGTACAGGTCCTCCAACTCCGCGCGCGTGCGCGCCGCCTGGAGCGCCTTCGTCAGCTCCGGCGTCAGCTTCCCCTGCTCCTCGATGCTGCGCAGGATGGTGTCGCGCCGCCCGTCCAGCTCCGCGCGCTCAGACGCCTTGTCCAGGATGGCTTGAATCTGGACCTCGTCCAGGCCTCCCGTGGCCTCCTTGCGGTAGCGCGCGATGAAGGGGACCGTGCCTCCCTCCTCATGAAGCGCGAGGGTCCGGTCCACCTGCTCCGGCTTGATGCCCAGCTCCTGGGCCAACGCAGCGGCATAGACGTGCATGGCGCCCGTCTATACCCCGGCCCGCCAGCGCCTCCCAGAGACGCGCCGCCCGCTCGTTCCCCAATGAAAAGGGCCGCGCGGGAAGCACTCCCACGCGGCCCTTCGCTTCACATGCTCAACGTCCGGCTCAGGCCGGCTGGATGTCGCTGTTCTTCACGCGGAAGGTCTTCGAGGTGAACTTCGCCTCCAGCTCGCTGCCCGCGCGCTTGGAGTAGTCCTTCGCCACCTCGGCGGCGGGGATGAGGTGGAAGGTGGCGAGCGTCTCGTCCGCCTTCACCTCCATCACCACGAAGCCGTGCGAGTCCGCGTCCGCGAAGCGCAGGTTCGGGTTGGACGCCTGGAGCGTCTTCTCCATCTCCGTCACGGCGTGCTGGTACACCGGCGCGCCCGTGGCGTAGCCCGCGCCAATCAGCGCCAGGCTCGCCAGGCTCTTGATGGAGCCGGAGGTGATGCCCGGCGCCGTCAGCGTGGGCACGCCCTCCTCCACCGACGCGAACGACGCGTGGATGTCGCCGGAGATGAACACCGCGTTGGACACGCCGGCCGCCTTCAGCGTGTTGAGCATCACCTTCTTCTTCGTGGGGAAGCCGTCCCACTGGTCCACGCTGAAGTAGAAGCGCTGGCGCAGCGTCGGGTCGGTGATGTCCGCCTGCTGCCGGAAGTCCCAGATGAGCGCCGACAGCGACGTGGAGCTCACCACCATCTTCCAGGTGTTCGTCGCCGTGGTCAGCGTCTGCTGGAACCACTTCTCCTGGTCCGGACCGAACACGTCCTCGCTCTTGCCCCCGGTCGCCTGGTAGTTCACCGCCGCGAACAGGTCGAAGGTGTCCTTCACCACCACGTAGCGCGAGCCCTGGATGTTGAAGAGCGCCGCCTTGCCCATGTGCGCGTACGCCAGGCCCCGGGGCTTGCCCGCCGGCGAAATCACCAGCTGCGCGTTCACCGCCTTCAGCACCTGGTTCACGTAGTAGAGCGCCAGCGGGCCCTTCACCCACTTGGCGGCCTTCTGCGCGGCCTCCGCGTCCGTCAGGCCCGCGGCCTTCGCCTGGCTCAGGTACACGCCCAACAGCACCTGCTTGTGGTTCGCGTACGCCGCGTCGTCGATGTTCACGTACGCGAACGTGTCCGCCTGGAACGTCTGCTTCACCGCGTCCGGCTGGCCCTGCAGCGCCGCACTCAGGAGCGCCTCGTCCAGCGCCACGGCGCCCGGATACGCGTCCTCCGGGATGAGGTGGTCCGGCCGGAAGCTGCGGTAGTCCGTCACCAGGAGCTTCAGGTGCTTGCCGTACTCGAAGTCACGGTAGATGCGCGAGTGGGGGAAGCGCGGCTCCTTGGCCACGTCGATGGCGCCCTCGGGCGACTGCATCGTGTCCAGCGGGATGTACTCCAGGAAGGCCTGCTCCGCGTTGAGCTTGCGGTCCAGTTGCGTCTCGTCCCGCTTGCCGTCCTCGTAGGTGGCCACGTCCTGCCAGCAGTCGTCGGAGAACTCGTGGTCGTCCCAGACGATGATGAACGGGTAGCGCTCGTGCACCGCCTGCAGCTGCTTGTCGCCGCGGACGGTCTTGTACAGGTCGCGGTAGTTGGACAGCGAGTTCGCCGCGAGGAACGCGGTGAGCCCCGAGCCCTGCGGCAGCGCCTCTTCCGGCGCGCTGAAGCGCACCGCGCGGCCCGCGCCGTCGGACTGGAAGGACGAGTCGCCCGTCGTCTCATAGACGTAGTCGCCCAGGAACACGACGAAGTCCAGGTCCGCGTCCAGCTGCGACAGCCGCTGCCAGGCGTTGTAGTAGCGGCCAATGAAGTCCTGGCAGCTGGCGAACACGAACTTCACCGGCACGTCATCCCCCGCCGCCGGCGCGGTGCGCGTGCGCCCGATGCGCGTGGTGTGCTTCTGGCCGTCCTTCTCGTAGGAGAAGCGGTAGTAGTACGTCGTGCGCGCGGACAGCCCCGTCACCTTCACCTTCACCGCGTGGTCATGCTCCGCCAGCGCCGTCAGGTCCTTCTTGTCCAGCACCAGCGTCTTGAAGTCCTCCGTGGGGGAGACCTCCAGCCGCAGGGGCAGGTCCGCCCCGCCGCGGGCCGTGTCCTCCACGCGCACCCACAACACCACGCTGTCCGGACGCGGGTCTCCCGACGCCAGCGACTGCGGGAAATAGGGCGAGCCATCCGAAGGCGCCGTCGCGTCGTCGTCGGAGCATCCAAAGGTCGTCGTCGCCGCGACAGCAACCACGGCTTGCAGGAACGTGCGGCGTTTGAAGGGGTTGAACAAGGCGATGGACTCCAGCGGGGAGCAGGGGTGAAGGGGCTCCCAGGCCGCGAAGTCTAGAGGCGCTCCGTCCTCCACACGAAACATCCCGGCGACAGCCCGGTGATGACCCCGCGCGTCACGCTTCCGCCACGCGCCTCAATGCCTCTCACGGCGAAGAAAAAAGGGCCGGCCCCAGCACCTGGGACCGGCCCCTTCTCCACTTCACCCGCCACGCCGCTCCCCCCGGAGGTGCGCGACGGGCCCTTCCAGTGGCTTCGAGGGCTACTTCACGGCCTTCACGCGCGGGCGCTTCTCGCCTTCCGCGGGCTCGGAGGCCTCCGCCGCGGGGGCAGCCGCCGCGCCGGCGGCCTTGCCGATGCCGTACTTCTCCAGCACCAGGCCCTCCACCTCCTTGTAGGTCTCCGGGTGCTCGCGCAGGTACTCCTTCGCGTTCTCCCGGCCCTGGCCGATGCGCTCTCCCTTGAAGGAGAACCAGCTGCCGCTCTTCTCGATGATGTTCTCGTTGGAGGCCAGGTCGATGAGGTCGCCCTCACGCGAGATGCCCGCGCCGTACATGATGTCGAATTCCACTTCCTTGAACGGCGGCGCCACCTTGTTCTTCACGACCTTCACGCGGGTGCGGCTGCCCACCACGTTCTCGCCGTTCTTGATGGCGCCCACGCGGCGGATGTCCATGCGCTGCGACGCGTAGAACTTCAGCGCGTTGCCGCCCGTCGTGGTCTCGGGGTTGCCGAACATCACGCCAATCTTCATGCGGATCTGGTTGATGAAGATGACGCACGTCTGGCTCTTGGAGATGGTGCCCGTGAGCTTGCGCAGCGCCTGGCTCATGAGGCGCGCCTGCACGCCCATGTGCGCGTCGCCCATCTCGCCTTCCAGTTCCGCCTTCGGCACGAGCGCGGCCACCGAGTCCACCACCAGCACGTCGATGGCGCCGGAGCGCACCAGCATCTCCGCGATCTCCAGCCCCTGCTCACCGGTGTCCGGCTGGGACAGGAGCAGGTCGTCGGTGCGCACGCCCAGCTTGCGCGCGTAGCCCACGTCCATCGCGTGCTCCGCGTCGATGTAGCCGCACACGCCGCCGCGCTTCTGCGCTTCCGCGACGATGTGGAGGCACAGCGTCGTCTTACCGGAGGACTCCGGCCCGAAGATTTCGATGATGCGGCCGCGCGGCACGCCGCCCACGCCCAACGCGATATCGAGTGAAATCGAACCCGTCGAAATGGCCTGGACGTCCTTCATCATGGGCTCGTCGTTGCCGAGCCGCATGATGGACCCCTTGCCGAACTGACGCTCCACCGCCGCCAGCGCCAGCTCGATCGCCTTTTCCTTCTCCTGATTCACGGCCATTTCTCGTCGCTCCTTGGAAGAGTGGACCACCCCGGTCCACCTGAACGCGCTTTTAGTACGCGATGGGTAGACCCTAGTCCACCCCTCTGACATCCGTTTCGGGTCCTGGCGGTCAGCTCTTGCGCAGGGCAGCCAGGAAGGCGGCCACCAGCCCGCCCAATCCGGCCGCCCAACCCGCCGGAACGTCCGGCACCAGCACCATCCCCAACCCGAGCCCGGACACCACCGTCAGCAGCGCCAGGGCTCCGCGATACAGGGGAGTGCCCACGGAGGCAACCGTCAGCAGGGTCAGCGACAGGAGGGTCAAAAGCCCCTGCAGGATGAGCAGCCCGCCGGGCATGACGACGCCGGTGAGTCCCAGGACCACCTGGAGCGCCAGCGCCCCCAGGCCCACCGCCAGGGCCGGAAACGGGCCGCCCGGGGGCGGTGTCAGCCGGGCGCCCGGGACGGGGGCATTCTTCAGGTGCTCCAGGTCCTCCGGGCGCACCTCCAGGGCGTAGGGGAAGCCCAGCGCCAGGAGCGCCTCCACCGCCGTGGCGCGGCAGGAGCGCCCGTCGGAGTCCACCAGCCCGTCCAGGCTGCCCCCCTCCAGGAGCCGGTGGAAGGCGTCCGCCTCCGTCCGGCCCCCGCCCTGCGCCCCCAGCTCCTCCAGGAGCCGGTTGAGGTTCCAGGCCAGGCGCTTCTGCTCGTCCCCTTCCGCGCGCCGGGCCTGCTGCGCCAGCAGGAACATGGGCAGCGGCGAGTCCGTGGGCGGGGTGGGTGAGCCGCCCCGCGCCGGAGCCTCCGCCGAAGGCTCCCAGGGCGCCAGGTCCGACGGAGGCTCCACCTCCCCTCCCGGGTGGGGAGCCGGTGTGCGCGAACGTGGGCGGAAGGCATCGGACACGGTGAGGAAACTGTAACCGGGGCGGTGCGTGGGGTTCAAAGTGGGAGGGCCCGCGACTTCCAGCGGGCAACGGGGCCCGGCGCCGCGGATGCCGGAAACGAAGAAGCCCGGGCCCCCAGTGAAGGGCGTCCGGGCTCTTTCGCTGCTCAGGCTTGGAGGCCGGGAGGCGCTACTCGACGGTCACGCTCTTGGCCAGGTTGCGCGGCTGGTCCACGTCGTTCCCGCGCATCTCCGCCACGTGGTACGCGAGCAGCTGCAGCGGGATGGTGGCCACCACCGGCGCGAGCAGCGCGCAGGCGGCGGGGATGCGGATGACGTGGTCGGCCAGGGTGTCCGCCTGGTTGTCGTCCTCGTCCAGGATGGCGATGACCTTGCCGCCGCGTGCGCGGACCTCCTCGATGTTGCCGATGATCTTCTCGTAGGCGATGTGCGGCTGCTTCGGCGCGATGACGACGACGGGCATCTTCTCGTCGATGAGCGCGATGGGGCCGTGCTTCATCTCACCGCCCGCGTAGCCCTCCGCGTGGATGTACGAGATCTCCTTCAGCTTGAGCGCGCCCTCCAGCGCCACCGGGTGCATGGGGCCGCGGCCGAGGAAGAGGAAGTCCTGCGCGTTCATGAACTCGCGCGCCACGCGCTTCACCTGCGGCTCGCACTTGAGGACGTCCTCAATCATCTTCGGCACCTGCGTCAGGTGCGTCAGGTGCTCCTGCGCGCCCGCCACCGACAGCGTGCCGCGCATGCGGCCCAGCTTCACCGCGAGCAGGTACAGCGTCACCAACTGCGTGGTGAACGCCTTGGTGGACGCGACGCCAATCTCCGGGCCCGCGTTGGTGAGGACGTGCAGGTTCGCCTCACGCGTCATCGCGCTGCCGATGACGTTGCAGATGGCCATGGTGTGCGCGCCCAGCCGCTTGGCCTCCTTGAAGGCCGCGAGCGTGTCCGCCGTCTCGCCGGACTGGCTGATGGCGATGACCAGGTGGCTCTTCTCCACGATGGGGTCGCGGTAGCGGAACTCGCTGGCGAGCTCCACCTCCACCGGCAGCCGCGCCAGGGACTCGATCATGTGCTTACCGGCCACGCCCGAGTGCCAGGACGTGCCGCAGGCCAGGATGGTGACCTTGGTGAAGGACTGGACCTGCTCCGGGGTGAGGTTCCAGGTCTCGAAGTGGACGTCGCCTTCGGTCAGGAGCATCCGGCCGCGCAGCGTGTCCGCGATGGCGCGGGGCTGCTCCCAGATCTCCTTGTGCATGAAGTGCTTGTAGCCGCCCTTCTCCGCCATCATCGGCGTCCAGTCGATGCGGCGCGTGGGGCGGTTCACCAGCTTCCCGTCGCGGTTGAAGATGTCGATCTTCGCGGCGGTGACGACGGCGAGGTCGCCCTCCTCCATGTAGACGAAGTCGCGCGTGTGCTCGAGCAGCGCCGGCACGTCGCTGGCCACGAAGTTCTGGCCCTGGCCCAGCCCCAGCACCATGGGCGACGCGTCCTTCGTGCACACGATGCGGCCCGGATCATTGGCGCACACCACCACCAGGCCGTAGGTGCCCTTCACCTGCTTGATGGCCGAGCGCACCGCGTCCGGCAGGTCCACGCCGCGCTCCACCTCCGCGGAGATGAGGTGCGCGAACACCTCCGAGTCCGTCTCCGAGGAGAAGACGTGCCCGCGCGCGCGCAGCTCCGCCTTCAGGGCCAGGTGGTTCTCGATGATGCCGTTGTGCACCACCGCCACGTTCTTGTACGTGTGCGGGTGGGCGTTCTCGTCGGAGGGACGGCCGTGCGTGGCCCAGCGCGTGTGGCCGATGCCGGTGGTGCCCCTGGGCAGGTCCTGCACCACGCGGTTCTCCAGGTTGCGCAGCTTGCCCGTCGCGCGCACCACGTTGAGCTGGTTGCTCCCCACCACCGCGACGCCCGCGGAGTCATAGCCCCGGTACTCGAGCTTCTTCAGGCCCGACACCAGGATGGGAGCAGATTCCTTGTCACCGACGTAGCCAACAATCCCGCACATGTTCTTCCTGCCTCTTTCTCGTCCCGTGGCCGCCGGAGCAAACCACGGGCAATCCGTTCACGCCCAACCCCGCCCCGCCGACCGAACGGCAGGCGAGCACCCGACCTACCCCGTCTTCACCTTCGTCTGTCGTGCCTTCCTGGCCGCCACCCAGCCCTCCTTCACCACCTGTGGTGCACGGGACACAGCGAGGCTCCCAGGAGGCACATTTTTCGTCACCGTGGTGCCCGCGCCGACATAGCCGCCGTCACCCACCTTCACCGGAGCCACCAGCTGGCTGTCCGAGCCGATGAAGACGCCGTCGCCCAGCTCGGTCAGGTGCTTGTTCACCCCGTCATAGTTACAGGTGATGGTGCCCGCGCCGATGTTGCAGCCCGCACCGATGACGGCGTCGCCCAGGTAAGTCAGGTGGTTGGCCTTGCTGCCCTTGCCGATGCGGGCCTTCTTCGTCTCCACGAAGTTCCCCAGATGCACTTCCTCTGCCAACTCCGTGGCGGGGCGCAGCCGGGAGAACGGACCGATGATGCAACGCGCGCCGACACGCGCCTCCTCCAGCACGGAGTAGGGCTTGATGTGGGTGCCGTCCGCCACGACCGAGGCCGTGAGCACGCTGCCCTGGCCGATGGTGACGCCCTTCCCAATCACGGTGCCGGCGGTGAGCGAGACCATGGGGCCGACCTCCGTGTCGGTCCCGATGGTGATGCCCTCTTCGATGTACGCGGTGGCGGGGTCCTGGATGGACACGCCCGCGCGCATGTGGGCCTCGTTGATGCGCTGCTGGAGGACGCGGGCGCGCGCCGCCAGCTCCACCTTGTCGTTCACGCCCGCGGTCTCCGTGGCGTCCGCGTCCACCGCGCCCACGGGGCCCACCTTCGCGGCCATCTCCACCAGGTCGGTGAGGTAGTACTCGCCCTGCGCGTTGACGGGCTTGATCTCCGCCAGCGCCTTCCAGAGGAAGGCCGCGTCCACGGAGTAGATGCCCGCGTTGCACTCCTTCACCGCGCGCTGCTCCGGGGTGCAGTCCTTGTGCTCCACGATGCGGGCGACCTTGCCGCCCTCGCGGATGACGCGGCCGTAGCCGGTGGGGTCCTCCAGCGTGGTGGACACCAGCGCCAGCACCCCGCCCGCGGCGTCGTGCGCGGCGAGCAGCGCCTGGAGCGTCTCCTTGCGCAGGAGCGGCACGTCTCCATAGAGGATGAGGACGCGGCCCTCATGGCCCTTCAGCGCGTCCTCGGCCGCCTTCACCGCGTCCGCGGTGCCCTTCTGCTCCTTCTGGAGCGCGAAGCGCAGGGGCGCGTCCGGGAAGTGGGCGCGGATGGACTTCTCCACCTCCGAAGCCTGGTGGCCCACCACCGGCACCACGTGCGAGGCGCCCAGTTCCAGGGCCCGCTTCAAGGGATAGGCGCAGAGGGGACGGCCGAGGATGGGGTGAAGGACCTTGGCCTTCTCCGACTTCATCCGCGTGCCCTTGCCCGCGCAAAGCACAACCGCCGCCAGAGCTGTCATATGCGGCGGAGAATTAGGGACCGCCGATCAACTCGTCAACCGCGCCCGGCCACCAACGCTGATCGCGGAGCCTCCGGGGAGGGGCGTACGCTGACTGCTACACACAACGTGTTGCATTGGACCGTGATGCCGAAGCGCGGCTTCAGGAACGTCGTCAGCCGCGCCGGGGTGGGGGCCGCGGTCGGAACCAAAGCCGGGCTTTCCACGGGGTTCGGAGGACTCATGAACACCACCCGTTGCTGCACATGAGTAAAGATTGCTCCTGTTGCGCTCACAATCCAAGGAAAAAAATGTCGTCCTGTTGAAACCCTGGCCCGGGTGCGGCCCCTGGTGCATTAGGGAACGGCCGGAAATCACAAGGAAAGGCGTCCACAGGTGGGGAAAGCACACATGGGAGCCGCGGGACGGAAGTCGCTCCGCGCGCTGGGACTCGCGGTGTTGCTGGTGGCGACTCAGGCGGGTGCGGCACGTCCCTACCGGGGAGGTGCGGTGGCCACGGCGTATCCGCCCGCGAGCGAGGCCGCGCTCCAGATGCTGGACAAGGGCGGCAACGCGGTGGACGCGGCGGTGGCGGCGGCGTTCGTGGCGGCGGTGGTGGGCCCCTACCACTCCGGCGTGGGCGGCGGCGGGTTCGCGCTGGTGCACGACGCGAAGTCCGGTGAGACACGGGCGCTGGACTTCCGCGAGGTGGCCCCGAAGGGCGCGTCCCGCGACATGTACCTGAAGGACGGCGCGCTGGTGCCGGGGCTGTCCACGGACGGCGCGCTGAGCGTGGCGGTGCCCGGCGCGGTGGCGGGCTACCTGGAGCTCCTGGCGAAGCACGGCAGGCTCAAGCCCGCGGTGGTGCTGGCCCCGGCCATCCGGCTGGCGAAGCAGGGCTTCTGGGTGACGCCCAAGTACCAGCAGATGGCCAGGGGCCGCACGAAGTGCCTGGCCCAGGACGCGGAGGCCGCGCGCATCTTCCTTGTGCCCAACGCGCAGGGGACGCCGGACGTGCCGCCGCTGGGGCACCTCATCAAACAGCCGGACCTGGCGCGCACGCTGGAGCGCATCGCGAAGGGCGGCGCGAAGGCCTTCTATTCAGGCCCGGTGGCGCAGGCGCTGGTGAAGACGGTGCAGGACGCGGGCGGGCTGCTCACGCAGGAGGACCTGACGAGCTACCACACGCGCAGCCCCGCGCCGCTGGAGACCACCTACCGGGAGCACCGCATCCTCACCATGCCGCCGCCCAGCGCGGGCGGGCTCGCGGTGGTGCAGGTGCTGGGCATGCTCCAGCAGCTGCGGCCCCAGGGCCTGCCCTACCGCGATCCGGAGTCGCTCCACCTCTATGTGGAGGCCGTGCGGCGCGCGTACGTGGACCGCGCGAAGTACCTGGGCGACCCGGCCTTCGTGCAGGTGCCGCTGGAGCGGCTGACGTCGCCCGGACACATCGCGGACCTGGCGGGCAGCATCGACCCGAAGAAGGCCACCCCCAGCGCGTCGCTGCTGGCGCCGCTGCAGGGTGGTCCGGCCTCCACGCTGAGCAGGGACGCGCAGCCCCTCACCCCGGAGCCGGAGAAGAAGAACACCACGCACATCTCCGTCATCGACAAGGACGGCAACGCGGTGGCCATGACGACCACGGTCAACTACAGCTTCGGCTCGTGCCTGGTGGCGAAGGGCACCGGCGTGCTGCTCAATGATCAGATGGACGACTTCGCCGCGCAGCCGGGCGTGCCCAACGCGTACGGGCTCGTCACGGGGGAGCCCAACGCCATCCAGGCCGGCAAGGTGCCCCTGTCCTCCATGTCGCCCACGCTGGTGTTCGCGAAGGAGGACCCGAAGCGGGTGATGCTGGCGGTGGGCAGCCCCGGCGGCTCCACCATCCCCACCACCGTCATCCAGGCCATCAGCAACGTGGTGGACCAGGGCATGGACGTGACGCGCGCGGTGGGCGCGGGCCGACTGCACCACCAGTACCTCCCGGACGAACTGTGGGTGGACAAGTGGGGCCTGGAGCCGGCGACGCTGTCCGTGCTGGAGGCCAAGGGCCACAAGATTCGCCGGGTGGACGCCTGGGGCGACGCGGAGGCCGTCTACAGCGACCCGCGCACCGACCTGCGCTATTCCTCCAGTGACCCGCGCAACGAGGGCGCCGCGACGGGCCAGGACTGAAGCGAAGGAGAACCGCTGCCCGTGGCCGAGCCCATCCCGCTCTTCGATGCGCACCTCCACCCGGAGGCCCTGACGGACCAGGACCTGGAGTCCATGCGCTTCTTCGGCGTGGAGCGGGCCCTGGTGGTGGCGCACCACTTCCCGGAGCCCACGGCCAAGGGGCTGCGCCAGCACTTCGACGCGCTGGTGGAGAAGCAGCTGCCGCGCCTGGAGCGGCTGGGCATCCGCGCCTGGGCCGCCCTGGGCGTGCACCCGCGCTGCATCCCGCGCCGGGGGCTGTCGGAGGTGCTGGGCCACCTTCCGGACTACTTCGAGGGCGGCCGGGTGGTGGCCCTGGGCGAGACGGGGCTGCACGTGGGCGGCGAGGAGGAGGAGGAGGCCTTCCTGGAGCAGCTCGCCCTGGCCCGCCAGCTCAAGCTGCGCGTGGTGGTGCACACGCCGCTGAAGGACAAGGAGCGCCACACCCGGCGCATCCTCACGCTGCTGCGCCAGTCGGGGCTGCTGCCGTCGCGCGCGCTGGTGGACCACGCCAACGCGCGCACGGTGCGGACCATCCTGGAGGTGGGCCACTGGGCGGGGCTCACCCTGCACCCGGAGGCGCTCCAGGCGGACCGGGCGGTGGCCCTGGTGCGGCGGCTGGGCAGCGAGCGCCTGGTGCTGGACTCGGACGCGGGCGACGGCGCGGGGGACATCCTGGGGCTCGCGCGCACCGCGAACCTGCTGGGCAAGGCGAAGCTGTCCGAGCGCATCGTGCGGCGGGTCACCCGGGACAACGCCGCCCGCTTCTTCCAGATCCACGACTGAGCGCGCCATTCGCGCGCCGTGCGGGTGGCGCGCGGTGCGTTGAAAAGTGGACGCCCGCCCGCTCCTGTCAGCGCTGTAAATGCAACGGGCCCCGCGCGGTGAAGCGCGAGGCCCGTGGCTTTACACCTTCACCCCTGGGGAGGGGCCTAGTTCACCGTCATGGAGACCGGCTCCTCCGGGTGCAGGGTCAACCCCTGCGCGTCCGGCGCCAGCCGCACCTGCACGGGCACGCCCTGGGAGCGGTACTCCGCGAGGGAGTCCGCCGCCTCGTCGAGCAGCTGCTGATAGCGCTCCTCCAGCTCCACCGCGATCAGGAGCATGGTCTCACCGGCGTCCGTCACGCCCGGCCGGTACACCTGGCACCGCTGGAATCGCGCCCAGCGACCATTCTGCATCTTCACAAGCTCGCCGTCGTAAGCCATGCGCAGGACCCTCTTGAGTGAAATCCGACGGTCGCAATGTAGAGATGAATCCCCCCGCTGTCATCCCCCCACTTGAAAATTCGTAAACCCCTCGGGATTCCGAGTGGTTGCCAACGCTCACGGGCGTGCGCAGGGGCGCCCCGGCGGGCCGGCCGGCGCAAAATGTAAAGTGGTGCACTGTCAACGCGGTTAACCCCGGGCCGGGGCGCATGCCGCGTCGCGCTGTCAACACTCCGTGACCCCCGGGTCCGATGGGGAGGGGCGGCCAGGGGACGGGGCCGGAGTGACGCGTGGCAGCCGCGGGGGGCATCCCTTAGATTCCAGCGGATGAAGTTGCCCCTGCCGTTCCGTCGCGACCGCCCCATCATTCCGTCCGCCAATGCGCAGGACCACGCGGAGCGGTTGATCGCCGAGTCCCTGCGCATGCTCGGCCAGGTGTGCTCGAAGGTCGCGGACGCCATCGAGGCGCAGCGGCTGGAGCGCCAGGGCTACGCGCACAACAGCTACCTGCGGCGCCTGGACGAGGAGGACGCGAAGAAGCCCTCCGGACCGGGCACGGGCGGATGACGCCCCCCCAGACGCCCCACGCCGAGCACGCTCCGGACGAGCACACGCACGGGGACGCCGACGCGCCGGTGCCGTGTCTGGCCTCCTCGCCGGCCGCGACCTGGCGGGAGCGGGGCATCCAGATGCCCATGCCCGCGCTGGCGGACGAGGAAGGGCCCCGCGTGGACCCTGGCCTGCCGCCCGTCGTGGACGCGCACGTGCACCTGTTCCCGGACCGCGTCTTCGAGGCGGTCTGGCGCTGGTTCGACCGGTACGGCTGGCCCATCCGCTACAAGCTGCACACGCCCGACGTGGTGTCCTTCCTGCTGTCGCGGGGCGTCCAGCGCGTGGTCGCCCTGCACTACGCCCACAAGCCGGGCATGGCGCGCGCGCTCAACGCCTTCGTGGCGGAGGTGGCGAAGGCCGAGCCCCGCGTCATCGGGCTCGGCACCGTGTATCCGGGCGAGCCTGGCGCCGTCGGCATCCTGGAGGAGGCGTTCGCCCTGGGACTGAAGGGCGTGAAGCTGCACTGCCACGTGCAAGCCTTCGCGCCGGACGCGCCCCAACTGCACGAACTCTATGAGGCGTGCGCCCGGGCGGGGAAGCCGCTGGTGATGCACTCGGGGCGGGAGCCGTCCAGCGCCCAGTACCCGGTGGATCCATACCAGCTCTGCGCCGCGGAGCGCGTGGAGCGCGTGCTGAAGGACCACCCCACGCTCAAGCTGTGCGTGCCGCACCTGGGCGCGGACGAGTTCGACGCGTACGCGCGCCTGCTGGAGCGCCACGACACGCTCTGGCTGGACACCACCATGGCGGTGGGCGGCTACTTCCCCGTGCCCCTGCCCAGGAAGGCGCTGGAGGCGCGGCCCGAGCGCGTCCTCTACGGGACGGACTTCCCCAACATCCCCTATGCGTGGGACCGGGAGCTGCGGGCGCTGGCCGGGCTGGGGCTGGACGAGGCCGCGCTCGCGGGGGTGCTGGGCGGCAATACACTGCAGCTCTATGGCGAGGGCGGATCACCGTCCCCCGGCGCGTCGAGATGTTGAAAAGAAACGAAGGCCCTTCCGCAATGGAAGGGGCATTCCCATCTTCGTCCCCATAGAATCGCGGTCCCCAAGCAGACGCCGCCACTCCAGAGGCTCAAGCCCATGTCGAACTTCATCCTGGTCGTCGACGACGACGCGAGTCACCGCACGCTCATCTGCGATGCCCTCCAGGAGATGGGCTATGCCACCACCGAGGCCAAGAACGGCCGCGAGGCGCTGGACCTGCTGGAGGACGACATTCCGGGCGCCGTGCTCCTGGACCTGCGCATGCCCGTCATGAGCGGCTGGGGCCTCCTGGACGCGCTCAAGAAGATGCCGCGGGCGCGCAACCTGCCCATCATCATCATCTCCGGCTACGGCTTCGAGTGGGAGGCGGAGCTGGTGGGCGCCGCCGGCTACATCTCCAAGCCGGTGGACCTGGACAAGGTGCGCGCCACCGTGCAGCAGATCGTCGGGCCGCCGGAAGTGGCCATGGTGCACTGAGTCGGAAAGCGCCCGGCGGGCCGCACCCTCCGTCAACCCGAGGATTGTGAGCGGCCCCCCGAGCCATGGTGTGATGGCGTCCTTCATGACGCCCCCTCCTGCTGAACCGGCCGAGCTGGCCATCGACGCCCGCGGCCTCGTCAAGCGCTTCGGAACCTTCACCGCGCTGGACGGCCTGGAGCTGCGGATTCCCCGGGGCGCCTTCTACGCGTTCCTCGGCCCCAACGGCGCCGGCAAGTCCACCTCCATCGCGCTGCTCACCGGCGTGTACGGACCCGACCAGGGCACCATCCGCATGCTCGGCGTGGACGCCGTGGCAAAGCCCCTGGAGGTCAAGCAGCGCGTGGGCGTGGTGCCGGAGGAGCTGAGCCTCTTCGAGCGCCTCACCGGCCGCCAGTACCTCACCTTCTGCGCGCGCATGTACGGGCTGGACGGCCCGGAGGCAGCGTCCCGCGCGGTGGAGCTGCTGGAGCTGACGGAGCTGACCTACAAGGCCGGTGCGCTGGTGGCCGAGTACTCCAAGGGCATGCGCCGCAGGCTCGCCATCGCGGCGGCGCTCATCCACGCGCCGGAGCTGGTGCTCCTGGATGAGCCCTTCGAGGGCATCGACGTGCTCGCCGCGGGCGTCATCCGCGAGCTCTTGCGCGAGCTGTCCCGCAGGGGCGTCACGCTGTTGCTCACCACGCACGTGCTGGAGATCGCCGAGCGGCTGGCCACGCACGCGGGCGTCATCCGGGGCGGGCGCATGTTGGATCAAGGCCCGGTGGAGGCGCTCCGCCAGCGCCACGGCGTATCCACGCTGGAGGCGGTGTTCGAGAAGCTGATCGCCGTGCCGGCCGCGCGCAACGCGAAGCTGTCGTTCTACGGCGAGCCCGCGGCGAACGTGGTGCCGCTGCGCCAGGAGTCCGCGTGAGCCGCCCGCGTCCGAAGGTCCCCGGCTTCTTCCAACACCTGCTGCTGCTCTGGGGCCTGCGCCTGCACCTGGGCCTCAACCAGGGGCCGGGCAAGAGCCGCCTGCTCGCGGTGGCGGCGTTCGCGGGCTCCAGCGCGCCGGGCGTGCTCTTGGGCCTGAGCTTCTTCAAGCTGATGCGGCTGCCGCTCATCGTGCACAGCAACGTGTGGCCGTACTTCATCCTCAACCTGCTGTGCTTCGTCACCGCCGCCACCTGGGTGACGTGGCCGCTGTTGTCCGCGGGCGTGGATGACCACTCGGAACTGTCGCGCTACGCCGCGTTCCCCATCTCGCCGTTCCGGCTCTTGATGGGCTCCACGGTGGCCAGCCTCTTCGAGCCGCGCGCGCTGGTGTTCTACGCGCCGCTCACCGGCGCGGCGGTGGGCTATGCGTCGCGCCACCGGCTGGCGTCGCCGTGGCTGGCGGTGGTGCTCTACGTGCTGTTCGCGCTCTGCTGCGCGGCGTGGAGCCGGGTGGGCCTCTACACGGTCATCAACGTGCTCCGCGAAAAGCACAGCGCGCGCATCATGGGCGGCGGCATGGTGGCGTTCCTCGTCGCCGCGTCGTTCATCCCGCCCATCGACACGTCGTGGCTCACCAGCGTGGGCGAGGCGGGCGTGGGCGCGCTGGACATGAGCCTCATCATCAACGCCGCCGTGGCGCTCAGCCAGGTGCCGCCGGGCTTCTTCGGTGACGGGCTGGGACAGCTGGCGCACGGGCGCGTGGGCATCGCGATGCTGGAGGCCTTCGGGCTCCTGTTCTTCACCGGCATGGGCATGGGCGTGGCGTACGCGCTCCTGATGCGCTTCCACCGGCAGGCGGGCGGCCGCTCCGGCGGCGACCGGGGGGATGGCAGGGACCACGACCCGTTCGCCACCACGGGCTCGCGCTTCGACACGCTCCTGCGGCGCGAGGTGCTGGACCTGTGGCGCAACCCGCGCGCGCGCCTCCTGGCGGCGGTGCCCTTCATCCTGGCCATCCTGCTGAAGCTGCTCTCCGGCCGGGACCTCTTCGTGTTCCTTGTGGGAGGCAGCGCGGACGCGTGGGTGATGGGCGGCCTGAGCATCTACGGCGCGGTGGTCATCGCGTCCACGTTCTCGCAGAACACCTTCGCCTACGACGGCCACGGCTTCGCGGTGTTCCTGGCGGCGCCCATGAACCTGGCGGACGTGCTGCGCGCGAAGAACCGGGTGCAGGGCGTGGCCGCGCTGGGGATGGCGGTGATGGTGGGCGCCTTCTACCGGGTCTACTTCGGCGCGGGCTCGTGGGTGGACTTCCTGTGCGCCATGGCCGCGGTGGCGGCGGTGGTGCCCATGCTGCTGGCCGCGGGCAACTTCCTGTCGCTGTACTTCCCGGTGAAGTTCCACGCGAGCCTGAAGCGCCGCGACCGCATCCCCCTCACTGCGTCCATGCTGGGCATCCTCGCGGCCAGCGTGGGCTGCATGCCCTTTGGCCATGCGCTGCGGACCGCGGGGAAGGACGGACCGGGCTGGCAGTCCGTGGCCTTCATCCTCGGGTGCGCGGTGCTCCACTTCGGCGTGTACCTGGCGACGCGGCCCTGGGCGATGCGGCTGTTGGATCAACGCCGGGAGCTCGTCCTCCGGGCGGTGACCCGCGAGTAGCCAGGCTCAGTAGGCGACGCCGAACTTCGCGGCCTGGGCCTTCACGCTCCGCATCACGTTGGCGTCGAAGGCGTCCTCCCTGGCGGGGGCGTTCTTCGTGAGCCACTGGTCGCGCTCGGCGGCGAGCTTCGCGACCTTCTCCTCCAGCGCCCTTCGCTCGGCGGCCAGCTGCTTCACCTTCGCGGCCTGCTCCTCCTTCTTGAGGCCCTTGAGCTCCTGGGGCAGCTCGTCGTCCTTGAGCTTGTCGAGCGCGGCCGGCTCCTCCAGCAGATCCACGCCGCCCGCGACGGCCGCGGGCGCGCTGCTCACCGCCGCGGCCCTGGGGGCGCTCATGCCCGCCCCCCGGCTCTTCTTCATGTAGCTGATGCGGTCCGCGACGGCCTCCGCCGCCATGCCCTTGGTCGCCTCCGCGCGGGCGACGTTCATGGCCCGGGCCTCCTCGCGGCCGCCGTAGAGCGTCTTCGACGCCAGCTCCGCGTTCACGCGCGACAGCTCCGCGTCATAGGGCGTGGCCACCGCCACCATGCCGCCCGACGCGTCGATGGAGTCGAAGGTGCCGTCCGTCAGCTTCGCCACGTAGCGCCAGGACTCCTCGGTGGTGGGGTCCGAGCCGCAGCGCACCGTGTTCACCACGATGTGGCGCTCCTTCGCGCGCTTGGACCAGAGCTTGAAGTCCCAGGCGGCCTCGCGCTGGGCGGGGGGCGCGTCGCCCACCAGGAAGATGACCTTCATCACCTCGCGGTCCTGGCTCCACTTGAGCAGCGACACGGCCTCCCCCAGACCGCGCCCCACGTGCTCGGGGAAGTCCCCGCCCCCGTTCGCATCGAGCTTGCGCAGCTCCGCGAACATGGCGTCCATGTCGTCGCTCAGGTCGAAGCGCTTCGTCACGTAGTCGTCGCCCTGGTCGCGGTACGCCACCAACGCCACCTTCAGGTGGGGCGTGGGCTTGCCCTTCGCGATGCGGGACGCGATGGAGAAGATCTTCTGCTTCGCGCCCTCCAGCAGGCCGCCCATCGAACCCGTCGTGTCCAGCACGAACGCCACCTCGATTTCAGGCCGTGGCCCCTGGGCCTGCGCCTGCGCGTCCTGCCCCTGGGCCTGCGTGCCCTGCGCCGTGGACGCCTGCGTCCCGGCAGCGGGCGTGCCCGTGGGCTTCGAGGGCTCGCCCTTCACGGAGGGCTTCTCGGCCGTGGGCTTCGCGGTGGTGGGCGACGTCGCGGGGACGGGCGTCACGGCCCAGGCGGAGGTGGCGGACAGACCGGTGGCGAGCGCGGCCGTCAGGACGGCCCGCGAGAGGGGCTTCAGGTTCATGGGTGGGCTCCGGAAAGACGGACCTGCGGGGCGGGCACATCCGCGCCGCCTGCTCCTGTAACGGACAGGCCTTCCGGAAGTTCTACGCCCCCGGTTGCACCCCTCCAGAACGGGAGTTACGCCCTGGGGCCGTGCGCGTCTTCCACATCGACCGGTACTCGGTCCCCCTGCCCGACGGGCACCGCTTTCCCATGGAGAAGTACCGCCTGCTGCGCGAGCTCCTCCTCGCGCGCGGCGTCCTTGCGTCCACCGTCTTCCACGAGGCGCCCCGCGCGGAACGCAGCGAACTGGAGCGCGTCCACACCGCGCGCTACCTGGACGCCTTCTTCGGCGGCACCCTCAGCGACGCGGAGCTGCGCCGGCTGGGCTTCCCCTGGTCGCACCTGCTCGTGGACAACGCGCGCGCGTCCGTGGGCGGCACGCTGGCCGCCGCCCGCGCCGCCCTGGAGGACGGCTTCGGCGCGAACCTGGCCGGCGGCACGCACCACGCGTTCCCCGACCATGGGGAGGGCTTCTGTGTCTTCAACGACATCGCCGTGGCCATCCGCGTCCTCCAGGCGGAGGGCGCCATCCGCCGCGCGGTGGTGGTGGACCTGGACGTGCATCAGGGCAACGGCACCGCGGCCGTCTTCGCGGGCGACCCGTCCGTCTTCACCTTCTCCATGCACGGCGAGAACAACTTCCCCTTCCGCAAGCAGCCCTCGCACCTGGACCTGGGGCTGGAGGACGGCGTGGGGGACGCGGAGTACCTGGCGGTGCTCGACGCCCACCTGCCCCACGTCCTGCAGTCCGCCCACGCCGACCTGCTCTTCTTCCAGGCCGGCGTGGATCCGCTGGAGGAGGACACCCTGGGCCGGCTGTCGCTCACCCACGCGGGGCTGCGCGAGCGGGACCTGCGCGTCATGCTGGCGGCGAAGGAGCGCGGACTCCCCGTGGTGCTCACGCTGGGCGGCGGCTACGCGCGGCCGCTGACGCCGACGCTGGAGGCCCACGTCGGGACTTATCTCTCCGCCTGTTCGTTGTTCCGCTGACGCCCGTCTTCCCCGGAGCCGCTTGCGGGCCCGCGCGCTCCGGCTCCATGCTCACCCCCTGCTTCGCTGCGCCAGGAGCCCCTCATGCCGCGTTCCCTCCCCCGTCTCGCCGTCCTCGTCAGTGCGCTGGCCCTGGGTTGTGGCGGCAACGTCCCCTACTACCACCTGGAGTGGGGAGGCGAGGACACCGCCACCGCCGCGCCCGGCGACTCCGTCCCCTATGACATCGCCATCCAGCGCATCGCGGACAACCTGGGGGAGGTGCGCGTGAGCGTGGCGACCGCCCCCCGGGGCGTCACCTTCGGCCCGGACTTCTCCCTCCCGAAGGGCGAGACCATCGTCAGCACCACCGCCACCATCACGGTGGCCCCCAACGTCACGAGCTACGGCGTGAACGCACTGCAGCTCATCGCGGAGGACCCGGCCAACAACGTCACCACCCGGGGCAACCTCTCCCTGGTCATCCTGGAGCCCCCCGAGCCCAACGCGTCCTTCGCCATCGCCGTGGAGCCCCGCCAGGTGAACGTGACGCCTGGCCAGTCCGGCCAGACGACGGTGACGGTGACGCGCGCGGAGGGCTTCACCGGCGCGCTCACCATCTCACTCGAGTCCCCCACCAAGCGACTCGCCGTCGACCCCATCACCCTGGCTCCGGGAGAGACGACCGCGCAGGTGCGCGTCACCACGGATCGCTCCCTCAGCACCCTGCCCTATCCGGTGAAGTTCGTGGCCACCGACGAGACCGGGCGCACCGCCAAGACGGGCTTCACCTTCAACCTGAACCTCCGCTGAGCCGCGAAGAGCCCGGGGGCCCTGCTCCCGGGTGTCAGGCGCGGGGTACCAGCGGCGTCCCGGCGGCGCTACCTTGAGGACCGCCATGACGCCGCCGACCACCCCCATTGCTCCCGCACGACGCCAGGCCGCCCGGGAGGCCCTCGCCCTGGATGACGAGGCCCTGCTCAAGGTCTGCGACGTGGAGTTCTTCATCGCCTCCGGCCCCGGCGGCCAGCACCGCAACACCACCGCCAGCGGCGTGCGCCTCACCCACCCGCCCACGGAGCTGTCCGTCACCGCCACCGAGCGCCGCAGCCAGTCCCAGAACAAGGATGCCGCCGTGCGCCGCCTGCGCGCCGGCCTGCAGGCCCTCACCTTCGTCCCCAAGGTCCGCAAGGCCACCCGGCCCACCCTGGGCTCCAAGCGCAGGCGCCTGGAGGACAAGAAGCGCACCTCCGAGAAGAAGGCCGGCCGGGGGAGCCGGCTGGGCGACTGAGTGTCCGCCGCTATGCAGGAGGTGCGGACCTCGCAACGTTTGCGTAGTCGCTGATGCAGGCCGCCCACAGCCACACGGTTTCTTTCCAAGACGCTCCCCCGCACGGAAGGCCCCCACGCCGGGGCATACGATGTGCACACGCCGAGGGTAGACCCGGACCCCGACCGGGTCCCTTGAGTCCCCAACCCCCGGTGAACCCTTGGCCCCCTTCTCCTCCAGAGCTTCCGCGGCGCGGCGAATCCTGTTGGGACTGGCGCTGCTGACGGCGCTGCCGGCGTCCGCCACGGACATCGTCACCTTCAGTCAGGGCGCGCTCATCATCCCGGAGCAGGCCACCTTCCAGCAGGGCTGCGGAAGCCTGTCGGCCTACGGCCTGGTGTGGCGCCTCCTGCAGTCCAACGAGGCCGGCGGCTTCAACGCCAACCACCCGGTGACGGTGTACCTGGCCATCGACGACACGAAGCAGTCCCCCAACCGGTGCGTGCCCACCAACAAGCACCTGCCGCCCTCGCCGAACAACGGCCGGTGGAACGACCCCAGCTGGAATGACGGCTGCGACTTCCACATCTCCCGCGCGGACGCGGCGCCCGTGGTGCCGGTGCCGCCCATGCAGACGCTGCCCTCCGGGGGCCTGTTCCCGGAAGCGGCCGTCGACAACTTCGCCACCAGCACGAACGACGCGCGGCCGAACTTCGCGAGCGCGACGCTCACCAGCGCCAACGGCTTCCGAGACGTCCAGTACATGGGCGGCGCCTTCATCATCGACGCGAAGGACGCGAAGAACGCGCTCGACTTCCTGAACTCCTCCGCCGGTCCGGACGCGCCGAACAAGTTCCGCAGGCAGTGCAACTGCGCCACGTTCACCAACGGCAGCGGCTGCTTCTACGTGCGCATGCACCAGGCCACCATCGAGTTCAACGCGCCCATCGGCCGGCGCCTGAACCGCGTGCCGCCCAAGATCGCGCTGCTGGACCGGGACGACCACAACGCCACGGACAGCTCCTACGTGAAGGGCGGCATGCTGGACGACTACCTGCGCAACGCGGGCCTGGACTTCCCGGGCGCGGGCGGCTGCCCCCAGGGCAGCACCAGCGGCTGCACCCTCAACGGCGGGCGCCCCGGCCTCATCTACGACGCGCTCCACGCCAACGCGGACCTCATCTCCACGGCCGCCTTCCCCCACGGCCTGCTCAACGCCGAGGACCCCGCCACCCAGCGCCCGCGCTACCGCGTGTTCTGGGCGCCGCACTGGGAGCTCGGCAACAGCACCCGGCCCGAATACCGGGCCAACGGCGACGGCGCCGCCAACCAGGCGGAGAACGTCCTCAACAACATCGCGTACTTCACCAACCAGCGCGGCAACGGCCTGTTCGCCGAGTGCGCCAGCATCTGGTCCTATGAGCACACCGAACGTCCGAACGGCACGCTGGTGCAATCCTCGCGCTTCCAGGGCGACGGCACCTTCGAGAAGAACCTGCTGTCCGGCGGCGCCACCTGGAACGGCCGCAACTGCACGGACCCGGACTACCGCAACGAGTCCTCGCCCCGCCCCGCGTGCATCCTCTACCCCAACCCGGGCGACCCCTTCTCCCAACTGGGGGACTTCCGCTTCAACAACGTGTCGGGCCACACGGAGAACTACCGCACGACCTTCAAGAACGGCGTGCGGCGGCTGGCGGTGAGCTGGAAGGACTACGCCCCGGGACACCAGTACGACAACCCGGCGCAGGTGGCGGCGAACAACCAGCGCGGCCACGACTTCTTCTCCTTCAACCAGAAGGACAATGATCCGCAGAAGGCGACCATCGTCTACCTGGCGGGCCACGACTTCAAGGGGAGCGTCGCGGGCACGCGCATCGTGCTCAACACGCTGCTCAACCTGGGCAGCGAGCCGCTGCAGAGCGAGCGCACCGTGTCGGCGCCCGTCGCGCTGGACGACACCAACGGCAGCGACAGCAACGGCTCGCGCGCCCTGCTCTTCAAGACCTCGTACAACGCCGTGACGGGCTACCCGCCCGGCGCGGACACGTACACGCCCGCGCAGGGCTCGCACTGGGTGTTCCCCTACTACCCGGGCACGCTGCGCGCGCACTCGCTCATTGGCGGAGACGCGCTCTCCGCGGGGGAGAACTCGCTGTCGGACGGGACCCTGTGGAACGCGGACTCGCGCATGCCCGCGCCCGGCGACCGCAACCTCTTCACCTACTTCGGCGGAGAGGTGACGGAGAACCCGCCCCTGGGCGCCAACCGCACGGCGCCGCACGGGGTGCTGCAGGTGGGCTGGCAGCCGGAGGAGGTCTCCGGCACGCGCATCAACCGCAACTACGGCTCCTCGCCCAACCCCGGCTGCGTGGACGTGCTGAAGCTGGGCCGCGCCACGACGCGCGACGGCAGCTTCCGCTACGACTTCGTGAAGGGCTCGGACGGCATCTGCGACCTGCAGCAGGCGACGCAGTACTCGCCGCAGCTGGCCGGCCCGGACTTCGGCCTCACCAACGAGTTCATCAACAAGACCCAGCTGTCCGTGGACTTCAACGCGGTGGCGATGATGCTCCAGCGGGTGCGCGGCTACTGCTACGCCACGGTGTCCGGCCGGGACGGCGCGGGCGAGACGCCCATCCTCCAGCCCACCACCAGCCAGTGCAACAACGACGCGGCGGACAACAAGGCGCACCTGGGCGGCTTCATCCACTCGTCGCCGGTGGTGGTGACCGCCAGCCCCTACGTCAAGGACCAGGGCGCCGACCGCCCCACGGTGGCGTACGCGGCGGGCCTGGACGGCCAGGTCCACGCCTTCTACGTCTCTGGCGGCGCGCGCTACGAAGGCCCGCTGGAGAACCTCCAGTTCCCCAACCCGGACGCCACCGCCCGCTTCAAGACGGACTTCGCCCAGCGCTTCCGCGCCGGTACTCCGCCCCTGCCAGGCACGGAGCTCTGGAGCTTCCTGCCGGCCACGCAGCTGGCCGGCCTGCGCAACAACACCGCGCGGGTGAACAGCGCGCCCGTCGTCTTCGACGTGTTCGCGGACTTCGTGGGCACCGGCCGCCGCGAGTGGCACACCGTCCTCGTCGCCAACGTGGGACAGACGGGGCGCGACCTGTTCGCCCTGGATGTGACCAACCCGCTCAAGCCCTCGCTGCTGTGGCACCTGGTGGGCAGCCACTACGCCACCTCCGGCGCGCAGTACTCGGCGGTGTCGCTGGCGGACAAGCCCCTGGGCGGCACGGACTGGACGTACACCTGGGACGAGGACTCCAGCCTCTTCCTCCTGCCACCGCGCGCGGACCCCGGCCGTCAGGCGAGCGGCCTCTATGACTACAGCGGCCTGGGCGGCTCGCGCGGGCTGTCCGTGGGCGTGGGCCGGCTGGGCATGGAGCCCGTGTACGCCGTCTTCGTCGCCTCCAACAGCTCCGGCGCGCCGGCGGTGCCGGGCTCGCCGGCCTCTCCCGCCAAGGGCGTGCAGGTGTTCGCCATCGACGTGGCCACCGGCCAGAAGCTCTGGCAGTGGCAGCAGGCCTACAGCAGCAGCGTGGACAACAGCGCGCCCGCCGCGCCCACCGTGGCGCAGGACTCCAGTGGCGCCGCGCGCCTCTACGTGGGGGACATGGAGGGCCGGCTCTGGGAGCTGGACGCGTCCACCGGCATGAACGTCAACGTGGCGCGCATGGGCCCTGTCTGCACGGAGTCCACGCCCTGCAAGTACTCGGCGATGAACATCGGCGGGCTGCCCGTCACCAGCCAGCCCATCAGCACCAACGTCGGCCTGGCGCGCATCCCGCGCGACGCGGCGGACACCTCCGCCTTCGGGCGGTACAAGGGCAACGTGGTGGCCCTGGTGGGCACCGCCGGCATGGACTGGGTGCCGGACACCGTGGGCGGCCGCTTCCACGCGCTGCTGCTGGACGCGGGCCTGCGGCTGCCGCTGGGCGCGGACGGCAAGCGGCTGGACGGCTCGCCCATCGGCGCGAACACGGCCCACACGGAGTCCACCACCTACGGCGTGCTCCAGGAGCCCTCGCCCTTCCCGCTCATCTTCGCCGCGCCCGAGCACGTCTACGGCAACATCACCATCGCCGGGCGCACCGCGTACTTCAGCACCGCCGAGGAGTCCGTGAACGACCCCATGCTGCTGAGCGCGTCCGTCCGCGGACACACGTACAGCATCGACCTGGGCAACACGGCGGCGTCGCAGCAGAACATCCAGCCCATGAGCGGCGCGTCGCTGGCCAACTACGGCGGCGTGGCCGTCTACCACCGCGACAACGGCGGCGCCTCCACGGACTACGTCGTGGGCGCGGAGGTGAGCGCGCTTCGCGTCACGCGCATCGACAACGGCGGCAACACCGGCGCCTCCAGCCCCAACGCGAAGGACTCCGTGGACGGCGAGAACGGCGTGCTCTACCAGCTCCTCAACTGGAGCCAGAGGTTGCTCGAATGAGAACCCTCCCTCGTTCCGCCTCGCGGCGGGGCAGCGGCATCCTGGAGGTGCTCATCTCCATGAGCATCCTGGCGCTGGCCGCCGTGGGCGCGGTGATGGGCATGGTGGCCGCCACGCGCGACGTGAAGGACGGCCAGGTGCTCCAGGGCCGGCGCATGTTGCTGGAGGCGCGCGTGCAGCGGCTGTGGCTCGCGTCCAAGGCGGACCTGGCCGCCCAGGCGGTCACCCGGCCCGCGCTCTTCCCGCCGGACCTGGCCCTGGGCACGGCGCCCTGGACGCTGGACCCGAGCGCCCCGGTGGCGGGTGACGTGGGCACCGGCGCCTACTTCCGCGTGCGCCCCACCGGGCAGGTGGAGCCGGCGCTGGACGTGCCTGCCGGCACGCCCTGCACGGCCGCCACCCCGGACTCGGTGCTGCCCCGCGACGTCTACTGCCGCGAGATACTGGTGACCCAGGGGCTGCCCAAGGACCTGTCTCCCGCGGCGCAGGCGCTGGTGCCCGCGGGCGCCCTGCCCTTCACCTTCTGGACGCGCGCGTACCGCAAGAACGACAGCCCGGAGCGCGCCATCGTGCACAGCGAGGTGTTCGTCCTATGAGCCGCCAGACGAGGGCCCTCGCGAAGGCGCGCGGCATGACGCTGCTGGAGACGATGGTGGCCGCGGCGCTCGCCACCATCATCCTCGCCGCGGCCACGGCCCTGCTGCTGGCGGGCGGGCGCGTGGTGCACAACACGGAGCACGTGGCGGACAGCCATGACAACGCGCGGCTCGCGGGCGAGACGCTGCTGTCCGCCGTGCGCCAGGCCGGCGCGGGCATGTCCGAGGGCCTCTGGGTGGTGTCCGGCGGAGTGCCCCAGCGCATCAACCCCATCTTCGGCGGGGACGGCGGGGGCGCGGGCGTGCTCGCCCCCACCACGACGGGCAACGTGCCGGGCGTGGACGGCAGCGACGACCTGTGGCTGGTGGTACCGGACCGCAACTACCTGGGCCGCGACTGCGCGCCGGGCGCGGCGATGACGGTGGTGAAGCCGGGCACCGGCGCCCTGGAGGTCAACTGCGTGGGCGTGCCCAGCGGCGCCGCGCCCGCCAACCGCATGCTGGTGGCCAGCAACATGAAGAGCGCCGCGCTGCTCACCCAGGCGGCGGTGGCGAGCACCCCGCCCACGGCCACGGTGACCTACCTGGAGACCGGCGTGCCGGGCTTCTCCAACGCGCCCCACAAGGGCGGCTTCCAGCGCGGAGACCTGGTGTTCCCCGTGCGGCTGCTCCATTTCTTCATCGGGACCAACGCCAACACCGGCCGCAAGGCGCTGATGCGCGCCGAGGGCAGGCCCGGCAACGACGCGGCGGGGCGCCCCTTCGTGGACATGGGCGACCCGGTGGTGGTGCAGGACTACGTGGAGGACTTCCAGGTGGCCTTCGGCCTGGACGCCTCGAACACGGGCGACCCCGCCCACTATGCCTTCCAGAACGGCCTCAGGCCGGAGTTCACGCCGGGCCTGCGCTCCGTGCGCGTCAGCGTGGTGGCCACCGGCCGCTCGCCCCGGCGCGACAACCGCAACGAGGCCGTCCTCTCCGAGGACCTGCCCCTCGCGGTGGAGAACCACGCCCCGGCCCCGGGGGCCGCGGACGGCTACTTCCGCAGCCTCTTCTCGCGCCGGGCGGAGTTGCCCAACCTGGCCTCGGCCAGCCTGTGAGCCCGTCTTCCATGAGGACCTCCGCCATGTCCCCGCGCCCCTCGTCCCGCTCCGCCCGCGGCGCCACGCTGCTGCTCGTCGTGCTGCTCGTCACCGTGCTGTTGGGGCTGGTGGCGGGCGTGATGGCCTACGCCAGCAGCGAGCGCACGCGCGCCGTCACCTTCAGCCGCACGGGGCAGCGGCAGGGCTGCGCGGAGAGCGGCCTGCAGCTGGCGCGCGGCTACTTCGGCCGCAACTACGCAAGATGGAACACCTTCCTGGGCCTGCCGGGCGTCTACGACCCCATCCACTCGCCCACCAACCCGGCCCCCGCCGACCCGCGCACCGCCGCCGGACGCGCGGCCATCAAGATGGCCAACCCCGCGCTGTTCGCGGACCTGGACGGCGACGGCAAGGACGACGTGTACATCTACATCCGGGACAACGAGGACGAGTTCAAGCCGCTCGCCCCGGCGTGGGACCGCGACAATGATCAGCAGGTGGTGGTGGGCGCCCTGTGCATCAGCGAGACGCTGATTCCGCGCCGCGGCGACAGCAACCAGCAGGACCCCAACGTGCTCTCCGTGGAGGGCATCCTCCAGTACAACGGCGGCGGCCACGCCTACACGGCGCAGTCCGCGGGCGGCACGGGCTCCGGCAATCTCAACCACTGAGCCGCCCGCCGGGCGTGCGAAGCTCTGGTCCATGCCCACGCTCGAAGACGCCATCGCCCTGGCGGTGGCCGCGCACCAGGGTCAGCGCGACAAGGCAGGACAGCCCTACATCCTCCACCCCCTGCGGGTGATGCTGCGGCTGTCGTCGGACGCGGAGCGCACCGCGGCCATCCTCCATGACGTGGTGGAGGACACGCCGTACACGCTGGAGCGCCTGCGCGAGCTGGGCTACCCGGAGGACGTCCTGTCCGCGCTGGACTGCCTGACGAAGCGCGAGGGCGAGACCTACGAGGCCTTCATCGAACGGCTGCGCCCCCACCCCCTGGCCCGCCGCGTGAAGCTGGCGGACCTGGAGGACAACATGGACGTGCGCCGGCTGAAGGACGTCACCCCCAAGGACGCCGAGCGCCTGTCGCGCTACGTGGCCGCCTGGACGCGCCTGCGCGCGGAGTAGCCGGGATGAAAGACGACGGCCCGGCGACCCTCCCATGCAGCGAGGGCGGCCGGGCCGCGAACCACCGCGTGACGTCCGCGAGGTCTACGCCTTGGCGAGCTGGCGGAGCACGAACTGGAGGATGCCGCCGTTGCGGTAGTAGTCGAGCTCGTTCGGCGTATCGATGCGGCACAGCGCGGTGAACTCGCGGGTGCCGTTCTCACCGGTGGCCTTCACGGTGAGCTTCTTCTGCGGCGCCAGCCCGTCCGCGATGCCGGTGATCTCGAACGTCTCGTGGCCGGTGAGCCCCAGCGACTGCGCGTCCTGGCCCGCCTCGAACTGCAGGGGCAGCACGCCCATGCCCACGAGGTTGGAGCGGTGGATGCGCTCGAAGCTCTTGGCGATGACGGCCTTCACGCCGAGCAACTGCGTGCCCTTGGCCGCCCAGTCGCGGCTGGAGCCCGTGCCGTACTCGGCGCCCGCCAGCACCACCAGCGGCGTGCCGTCCGCCTGGTACTTCATGGACGCGTCGTAGATGCTCATCCGCTCACGCGTGGGGATGTGCACCGTGACGCCGCCCTCCACGCCCGGGACCAGGAGGTTCTTCAGGCGGATGTTGGCGAAGGTGCCGCGCACCATCACCTCGTGGTTGCCGCGGCGCGCGCCGTAGGAGTTGAAGTCCTTGGGCTCCACGCCCTCCGCCATGAGGTACTTCGCCGCGGGGCTCGTCTTGGCGATGTTGCCCGCCGGGGAGATGTGGTCCGTCGTGACGGAGTCCCCCAGGAGCGCCAGCACGCGCGCGCCCTTGATGTCCTGCACCGCCTTGGGCTCCTTCGGGAGGTTCTCGAAGAAGGGCGGCTTGCGCACGTAGGTGGACTTGTCATCCCACTTGAACGTGGAGCCCTTGCTCACCTGCAGCTGCTGCCAGAGCGTGTCGCCCTCCATGGCGTTGGCGTACTGGCGGCGGAACTGCTCCGGCTTCACGGCCGTGCGGATGGTCTCCTTGATCTCCTCGTTGGACGGCCAGATGTCCTTGAGGAACACCGGGCGGCCGTTGGGGTCCGTGCCCAGGGGCTCGGTGTCCAGGTCGCGGCCCACTTCACCGGCCAGCGCGTACGCCACCACGAGCGGGGGGCTCGCCAGGTAGTTCATGCGCACGTGCGGGTTGATGCGGCCCTCGAAGTTGCGGTTGCCGGACAGCACCGCCGCCACCACCAGGTCGCCCTCCACCACCGCGTTGGACACGGACTCCGGCAGCGGGCCGGAGTTGCCGATGCAGGTGGTGCAGCCGTAGCCCACGACGTGGAAGCCCACGGCCTCCAGGTAGGGCAGGAGGCCCGCGTCGCGCAGGTACTCGGTCACCACGCGGCTGCCCGGGGCCAGGGACGTCTTCACCCAGGGCTGCGGCTTGAGGCCCTTCTCCACGGCCTTCTTCGCCAGGATGCCCGCGGCCACCAGCACCGCCGGGTTGGACGTGTTGGTGCAGGACGTGATGGACGCGATGACCACCGCGCCGTGGCCCATCTGGTAGCTCTGGCGGCCCGCCTTCACGGTGACGGCCTGGGCCAGACGCTCCGGGGGCACCGGGGCCGCGGGGGCCTTGGCGCCGCCCTTGGGGCCCTCGTCGTCCTCACCCTTGCTCTTGCCGGCGGCGAGCATCTCCACCAGGGACTTCTCGTAGCCGGACTTCATGTCCTTCAGGGGCACGCGGTCCTGCGGACGCTTGGGGCCCGCGAGGCTGGGCACCACGGCGGCCAGGTCCAGCTCCAGCGTGTCGCTGAAGAGGGGGTCCTGCGCGCCGGCGTCCAGCCACAGGCCCTGCGCCTTGGCGTACGCCTCCGTCAGCGCCACCACGTCGTCCGGGCGGCCGGTGAAGCGCAGGTAGTTGCAGCTCTCCTCGTCCACCGGGAAGAAGCCGATGGTGGCGCCGTACTCCGGGGCCATGTTCGCGATGGTGGCGCGGTCCGGCAGCGACAGCCCCTTCAGGCCCTCGCCGTAGAACTCCACGAACTTGCCCACCACGCCCTTCTTGCGAAGCATCTGCGTGACGGTGAGCACCAGGTCCGTGGCCGTGGCGCCCGCGGGCAGCTTGCCGGTGAGCTTGAAGCCCACCACCTGCGGGATGAGCATCGTGATGGGCTGGCCCAAAAGCGCCGCCTCCGCCTCGATGCCGCCCACGCCCCAGCCCACCACGCCCAGGCCGTTGATCATCGTCGTGTGGCTGTCCGTGCCCACCAGCGTGTCCGGGTACACGGTGCTGCCCTGGCGGAACGTCACCTGCGCCAGGAACTCCAGGTTCACCTGGTGGCAGATGCCGATGTCCGGCGGCACCACGCCAAAGCCCTTGAACGCGCTCTGGCCCCAGCGCAGGAAGGCGTAGCGCTCGCGGTTGCGCTCGAACTCCAGCTCCGCGTTCTCCTTGAAGGCCGCGGTGGTGGCGAACGAATCAATCTGCACCGAGTGGTCGATGACCAGGTCCGCCGGGTTGCGCGGGTTGATCTTCGCGGGGTCACCGCCCATGGCGGCCAGGGCCTCGCGCATGGCGGCCATGTCCACGACGGCGGGCACGCCGGTGAAGTCCTGGAGCAGCACGCGCGCGGGGTGGAAGGAGATCTCCGTCTCCGGGTTGGCCTTGGGGTCCCAGGCGAGCATCTTCTCGATGTGCTCGCGCTTGACGACGCGGCCGTCCTCGTTGCGCAGCAGGTTCTCCAGCAGGACCTTCAGCGAGAACGGGAGGCGGTTGACCGCCGGGTGGGCCTTCGCCAGCGTGGCCAGGCTGAAATAGTCGTAGGTGGCCGAGCCCACCTTGAGCTGGGCCTTGGTGCCGAAACTGTCCGTCATGTGCGTTGCCGTCCTTCCGTGCCGGAATGACGCAACTTCTAGGCGTGTCCCCCCCGGCATGCAAAGGGTTCCTGCACCGCGTTGAAGGCGGTGGACGGTTGGTTCGAACCCCGGACTTACAGACCCGCTCAGAGCACCTTGCGGAAGAAGTACAGCACGCGCTCCACGGCCTTCTGCCAGAGGGGGCGGCGGCGGAAGACGGACAGGTCCACCTCGCGGCAGTTGCCGCAATCCAGGCGGAACGAGTCCTCCAGGTCGCGCCCCAGCCGGGGGTCCGCGAAGACGGCGTTGACCTCGTGGTTGAAGGCCAGCGACAACCGTTCCAGGTTGAACGACCCGATGGTGCCCCACACGCCGTCCACCACGGCCGTCTTGGCGTGCAGCACGCCCCGGCGCCACTCGAAGATGCGGATGCCGGCGCCCATCAGGGGCTCGTAGAAGGCGCGCGTCGCATGCTCGAGGAACGGGTGGTCGCTCTTGCCCCCGTTGAGCAGCAGGCTCACCTCCACGCCCCGCTTCGCCGCGTCCTTGAGCGCGGCCACCATGCGCCGGTCCGGCACGAAGTAGCCCGCGGCGATGAGCACGCTCTTGCGGGCGCGCCGGATGGCGTGCAGGTACGCGCGGTGGATGCTGCGGCGGCTGGACAACACCGCCAGGCCCACGTCGCCCTTCCGGGGCGGGGCGTCCAGCGTCCGGGCCGCGCCGCGGATGCGCCGGCGCAGCCGGCTCAGGCGGTCGCGGAACATCATCCGCCACGTGGCCAGGAAGCGCCGCTCCAGCTCGTGCACCGCCGGGCCTTCGATGCGCAGCACGTCGTCGCGCCAGGCCACGCCCTGCCCCTCCGGGGCCCAGTGCGCCGCGATGTTCACCCCGCCCGTGAAGGCCACCGTGCCGTCCACCACCAGAATCTTGCGGTGGTCCCGGCGCAGCAGGTGGCGCAGCCCGCGCTGGAGGCTGAAGGGCTTGAACGCCCGCACGTCCACGCCGCGCTGGCGCAGTCCTTCGAAGAAGCTCTTGCGGCTGGTCCACGAGCCCACCGCGTCGTAGAGCACCTTCACGTGCACGCCGCGCTCGGCCGCCTCCGCCAGCGCCTGGCCGAAGAGCTCGCCCACCGCGTCGGTGACGAACATGTACGTCTCCAGGCGGATGGAGCGGCGCGCCCGGCGGATGGCCTCCAGCATCTCCGGATAGGCCTCCACGCCGTCGCGCAGGAGCCGGCACGCGTTGCCCTGGAGCAGGGTGTGCTGCTGCGGCAGGTAGTACCGCGCGAGCAGCCGCCGCGACACCCCGGCGCTCCACACCGGAGCGTGCTCGGGCACCGGCCCCGGCGAGCGCGCCGCGGGAACCCAGCCTTCTGTCCGACCCTCCTCTCCCACCCGCTCACGCATCACCCCCTTCAGGGTGGGAACGGGGGGAGGCACCGGCAAGCCGGAGGGGCCCCACCTGCCTCCCAGGCGGGGTTGCACCGTCCGCTAGCGGACGGCTTTGGCTACAGGCCGTACTCGATGCGCTTGTTCTCCGCGCGCGTGGCGCACGGCTGGTCGTACTCGGGGAAGTACTCGCGCATGTGGTCCAGCGTGGAGGCGGCCTGCTTGAAGTGGCCCTGGTTGTAGTAGCCCTCCACCTCCAGCAGCAGCTTGGAGCAGGTGCGGTCCAGCTCCTGCTGGGCGCGCTTCATGGCCTCCTGGGATTCGTAATAGAGGTCCGGCTTCGGATCCGGGTGGGCCTCCAGCATCAGCCACGCCTCGCGGAACGCCTTCCAGGCCTCGTAGCGGTTGCGCGCGCCGATGTCCGGCGTGTCGAAGTTCTTGCGGCCCTTCTTGAAGAGCTCGTTGGCGTTCTGGATGAGCTGCTGCGTGGAGAGATCCTCGGGCAGCAGCGCGCGCTCCACCCAGACGTTCCAGATGCGCCAGGTGTCCTCGCCCGGCGGGTTGCGGGTGTTGTCGAAGATGATGCGGTTGGGCTCGCCCTTGCGCAGCTGCTGGGGCGGGATCATCAGCTCCAGCGAGCGCTCCTGGCTGGCCAGCGTGTCCGGGGGCACCTTGCCCACGTCCACGCCGTTGACGCTCACCACCACCTCGTCCTTGGAGATGCCCTGGGCCTGGTAGTGGAGGATGACCACCGCGCGCGTCGCGGCGACGAACTCCCACTCGAAGACCTTCATGTCCGGCCGGCTCCAGGTGACGCCGTCACCCAGGCCGAACGAGTCCGTGATGGGCTGGTTGGACAGGCGCACGGGCTCCTCGCCCTTCTGCACCTTCTCCTCGCCGCCCAGCACCAGCCAGTACATGAGGGCGAAGAGGCCCAGCACCACCACGCCGCCGCCGGCCATCACGCCCGCGCGGACCTTGGAGTTCGCCTCCGCCCAGAACAGGCGCAGGTTGGCCATCAGGCCCGGCGTCTCGCGGCGGATGCGGGCGCGCTCGGCCGCGGACAGGCCGCCGCCGCTGGAGGCCCCGGCGCGAGGCGTGCGGGCCACGGCGCGCGAGGACTGGGAGCCGGTGCGGCGCGCCGGCGGGGGCGCGGGGGCGGGCTTCTCGAGGGCGGCCGGAGCGTCCTCTTCCGGGGGCGGCTCCTGCGGCACCGCGCGCTGGGCGGAGGAGGTGGGCCGGCGGATGGCGCGCATGTTCATGCGCGTGGACTCCGCCCGGATGCCCTGCAGGTCCTCCTCGTCCGCGCCTTCCGGCACGAGCGCGGCGGCCTTCTTGTTGCGCGACTTGCGCACGGAGTCGATGGAGACGATGCGCGTGCTGTTGGCGCCGTCCTCCGCCGGCTTCTCGTCCTCGCCGGTGGTCGCGTCCTCCGCCGCGAGCGCGAAGAGGAACGTCACCGGGCCCAGCGTCAGCGTGTCGCCGTCCTTGAGGAGCTGCTTCTGCACGGCGGCGCCGTTGACGACCGTGCCGTTGGCGCTCTTCTGGTCCTCCACGGCGTAGCCGTCCGCGTCCCTGAAGATGCGGCAGTGGCGGCGGGAGATACCGGGGTCGTACAGCACCACGTCGCACTCGGAGGTGCGCCCGATGAGAACGGAGTCCTGGTCGAAGACGAACTCCTTGCCGGCGTCTTTTCCCTCGGAGATCGTCAGTTGGAAGGCCATGGGGTCCTAGGAGCCTATCGAGGCATGTACGGCTCGGGCAACGGCGGCGCGCGCGCTCGCCGGCTCCAGCACTTCCGCCTCTCCCCCGAAGGATAGCACCCACTGCGTGAGCCAGCGCTCACTGTCTCCGGCCACCCGCACCTCCACCCCTCCGTCAGCAAGCGGGCGGGCGTCCTGGCCGAAGCGCTCCTTCACGTACGGGGCCGCCGTGGGCGTGAAGCGCACCCGGACGGAGGCCTCGCTGGCGCTCCGGGCCGGGTTGGGCACGTCCGCGCGGGCATCCGGCGGGGGCTGGAAGGCGGTGGTGGTGACGGCCAGGTCCTCCATGCGGTCCAGGCGGAACAGGCGCGCGTCCTGGCGGGTGTGGCAGAAGCCCTGGAGGTACCACTGGCCCCGGTGGCTGAGCAGCTCGTAGGGGCGCACCCGGCGTGGCTCCGTGGGGCGGCCGGGGCTGGCGTAGCCGAACGTGACCTCCAGCCGCTCCAGGATGGCCCGGGTGAGGGGCCCCAGGGCCGGGGGCGCGTCCGCGGAGGCGTCGATCTTCCGGTACATGTCCCGGAAGCGCTCGCGGGCCGCGGGCGGGATGATGCCCTCCAGCTTGGTGAGGGCGCTCTGGAGCGCGTCGCCGGTGGCCGGGCGCAGCAGCTCCGCCGCGGCGGCCAGGGCCGCGGCCTCGCCCGCCGTCAGCCGGGGCGGCGCGAACAGGCGCTGATCCAGGTCCACGTAGACGCGGTCGTTGTCCACGTAGATGTCGATGTAGTCGTCCGGGTTGAAGGGCGGCCGGCCCACGCAGGTGAGCAGGTCCAGCTCCTCCAGCAGGTCCTCGCGGCTGATGTTGAGGGCCCTGGCCAGGGCCTCCACGGTGACGCCGGGGTGCTTGGAGACGTAGGGGACGAGGAACAGCAGGCGGCGCAGCCGCTCATGGACGTTGCTCATGCGCTCACCCGCTGACCTTCCACCGGCGCGTGCTTCGCCAGGATGTTCGCGGCCATCCGCTCCAGGCGCTCGCGCGCCTCCGGCGGCCCCTCCACGCGGCAGTCCTCCCCCAGGGACAGGACGAAGCGCGTCAGCCCGTCCAGGAACGTCACCGGGAAGCGGACCCGCACCACGCCCTCCGACACCGGCTCCAGCGCCGCGCCCGGGAACAGCGAGCCCGCGCGCGAGGCCTGCGGCCCGGTGAGCCGCAGCGTCACCTCCAATGGCTCGTGGAAGCGGTACTGCCAGGGGAAGTACGCCACGTGGGCGTCCAGCGAGAAGTCCGCCGGCACCTCGAAGTCCGGGGTGCGCGGCCGGGCGGTGTTCACCTTCAGCTCGCGGATGCGGTGGACGTGGAAGGTGCGCAGGCCCTGGCGCAGGTGGCAGTAGCCCACCAGCGTCCAGACGCCGCGCCTGAGCGCCAGGCCATATGGGTCCACGCGCCGCTCCGTGACGCCGTCCTTGCGGGGGCTGCCGTAGGTCAGCTGCACCCACTTGTGCGCGGAGCACGCATCCCAGAGCTGCTCCAGGCGGGCGGAGACCTCCTTCTCCTGGCCCTGCTGGCCGGTGCCCAGCTCCATGCGCACGCGCGGGGTGGGCAGGGATTCACCGGCGAAGAAGCCGATCTTCCGGAGCGCGTGCGCCAGGTCGTCGCGGCCGGGGAACGCGCCGGACGCGAGCGCCGCGGAGCCGGCGGCGTAGAGCACGGCCAGCTCCTCCTTCGTGAGGTCCGCCTCCGGCAGGTAGTAGACGTTGCGGTCGACGAGGTAGCCGTCGCGCCGCTCGTCGTCGCCCTGCACGTAGCTCAGCGGGAAGCCCAGCTCGACGAGCTCCGCCTTGTCGCGCTCGAACTTGCGCTCGGCGGCGTCGTCCGAGCCGCCGTAGTCCGCGGGGAAGTGCTCACGCAGCTCGGCCCACGAGATGGGTTCCCGCGCGTCGAGCAGCAGTGCCACGAGATCAAGGATGCGTTCCGTGCGGTCCATTCAGGTGATCAATGACCATGGCGGACAGGACCCGGGAGATCAAGAGACCGGGGACTTCCGGGGTGGGAGAGGGGAGCAGGGCGTGAAACGAACAGAAAAGGAACACGGGAGGGGCGCGCCTCCGTCCAAGGGGGGATAGCCGCCCTCACCTGAACAGGCAAGCAGGTATCGCCATGTACCCCTCGTTTCGTCCGCAAGCCAGCAGACAACCCCCGGCGTGGGGCTCGCACTCGGGCCGCGTCTGGGTTATTCCTTGGACCTTGTCGATTTGGGTGAGAAGCGACAGCGGGCTTCCTGGAAGCTCCGCTGGCCGCCGTGGGGCCGACGCGGCGGACGGAAGCTTTGACGAGGGCTCGACCATGGACCGCACCTCCCTGCTGAAGAAGTGGCTTCCCGGGCTGGCGCTGGTGCTGCTCGCCTTCGTCTCCGCCCCGGCGCACGCCCGCAACGAACCGCTCTACTTCGCGCTGGAGGTCCGGCGCGACGGCCGGCTGATCGCCCAGCCCAAGCTCCTGGGTGAGGCGGGCCGCACGCTGCGCGCCGAGCGCCGCCGCCCGGGCTCCACGGTGCCGGACTACCGGCTGGTGCTCACGCCCAAGGGCGAGGGCGACACGTTCCAGCTCCAGGTGGACCTGTCCCTGCCGGAGGGGGAAGGCCACTCGCAGCTCGCGCTGCTGCACGGCCAGGAGCGCAAGCTCCAGCTGGGCCGGGTGCCCGGGGAGCTGGAGGTCTCGCTGCTCCTGATGAAGGTGGACTCCCCGGAGTTCCGCGCGCTGATGCGGCTGACGGATGAGGCGCCCGGCACGGTGAAGTCCGTCTCCTGCTCCATCTAGCGAAGGCGGCTTTGCCCGGACCGCGGCTACAGCACCGCCAGGTCGTCGCGGTGCACCGCTTCATCCAGGTAGCGGTATCCCAGCACCGCCTCGATGTCCGCGCTGCGCCGCCCGGCGATGCGCTTGAGCTCGTTGGCGTCGTAGGTGGACAGGCCGCGGGCGAACACCGTCCCGGCCGCGTCCGTCAGGTCCACCGGGTCTCCCCGGCCGAACTCCCCCTCCACGCCCGTCACGCCGCTGGGCAGGAGGCTGCGCTTGCCGGTGACGATGGCCTCCTTCGCGCCCGCGTCCACCACCAGCCGCCCCCGGGGCCGCAGGGCGTGGGCGATCCACGCGGTGCGCGCGCTGCGCCGTCCGGCGGGCTCGAAGAGCGTCCCCACGGCCTCGCCCTGGAGCACGCCGCGCAGGCGGCCAGGCACCGCGCCGGACGTGATGACGCAGGGGATGCCCAGCTCCGCGGCGCGGGCGGCGGCGCGCACCTTGGACGCCATGCCTCCGGTGCCCACCGCGCTGGTGGCATCGCCGGCCAGGGCCAGCACGTCGGGGGTGACGCGCGGCACGGCGGGCATCAGGCGCGCATCCGCGTCCTTGCGCGGGTCGGCGGTGTAGAGCCCCTCCACGTCCGACAGGAGGACCAGCGCGTCCGCCTCCACCACGCCGGCCACCAGGCTCGCCAGCGTGTCGTTGTCGCCGAACTTCAGCTCGTCCACGGACACGGTGTCGTTCTCGTTGATGACCGGCACGACGCCCGCGGCCAGGAGCCGCTCCAGCGTGTGCTTCACGTTGAGGTAGCGCCGGCGCTCCTGCACGTCCTCGTGGGTGAGCAGCACCTGGGCCACCGTGCGGGGGGCGTGGCCGAAGGCCTCCTCGTACGCCTGCATCAGGCGGCTCTGCCCCACCGCCGCGCACGCCTGCTTGCCGGGGATGTCCCGGGGGCGCGCGGGCAGCCCCAGCCGCTCCATGCCCAGCGCGATGGCGCCGCTGGACACCACCACCAGCTCCCGGCCCCCGGCGGCCCACAGCAGGTCCTGCCCCAGCGCCTCGAAGTGGGCGCGGTTGAAGCGGCCCGTGGCGCTCGTCAGCGCGTTGGTCCCGATCTTCACCACCACGCGGCGGGCCTCGCGCAGGGCGTTGCGTGCGGTTTCAGTCACGGGAAGCAGCGTAGGCTGGAACGGGAAAGGACGCGCGGCGGCTGGCTGTTCACCAGGCTTCGCGGCGGGCGGACTTGGAGGCCTTTGTCATGAAACGCGGAAGGCCCCAGTCCATCCAATGCCCTGAATGCGGCGCGGGCCGTCCGATGCCCGCGCCAGGAGAAACGGTTTGAAGGAAATCTACGGCAACACCCTGGGCCTGAAGTCGAGCGAGCAGCAGCGGCTGCGCAACACCTTCCGCCGCCGCGTGGATCCGCGCGAAATCGTGTCCGCGGAGCTTGCCCGCCACCTCACCGAGCTGTCGCACGAGCTCAACCGCCAGGTGGGCGTCCTCATCAACCGCAAGGGCGACATCGAGCACGTCGTGGTGGGCAACGCACACAAGCTGGAGCTGCCGGACATCGGCCGTGCGCGCGCCGGTCAAATCCGCCTGCGCGGCCTGCGGCTGGTGCACACGCACCTCAAGAGCGAACCCCTGACGAAGGACGACCTCACGGACCTCGCGCTCCTGCGCCTGGACTGCGTGGCGGCCGTGGGCGTGGGCCACGAAGGCCTGCCCGGCGTGCTGCACTGGGCCTACCTGGTGCCGGAGAACGGCACGGGCGAGTTCTGGCACGTGTCCACCCTGCCCTCCGTGCACGGCGAACAGCCGGACCTCCTGTCCACGCTGGACGCGCTGGAAGAGGAGTTCAACCGCAAGGCCGCCGCGCGCACGGTGTCCGGGAAGGAGCGCGCCATCCTGGTGGCGGTGTGCCTGGACGGCAACCGCGCCCGGGCGGAGTCGTCCCTGGCGGAGCTGAAGGAGCTGGCGCGCACCGCGGGCGTGGAGGTGGTGGACACCGTGCTCCAGATGAAGCGGGAGGCGGATCCGCGCTACCTCATCGGCCGGGGCAAGCTGGAGGACCTGAACCTGCGCTCCATGCAGTCCATGGTGGACCTGCTCGTGTTCGACAAGGACCTCACCCCGTCACAGGGGCGGCACATCGGGGACGCGACGAGCCTGAAGATCCTGGACCGCACGCAGCTCATCCTGGACATCTTCGCGCAGCGCGCGCAGACGGCCGAGGGCAAGCTGCAGGTGGAGCTGGCGCAGCTGAAGTACCGGCTGCCCCGGCTGGTGCAGGGGGATGACTCGCTCAGCCGCCTCATGGGCGGTGGCGTGGGCGGCCGCGGCCCCGGTGAGACGAAGCTTGAAATCGACCGCCGCCGCGTGCGCGAGCGCATCACCAACCTGGAGCGCCGCATCGACGTCATCAGCCGCGAGCGCAGCGTCCGCCGGGCGCAGCGCAACCGGCGCGAGGTGCCGGTCATCTCCATCGTGGGCTACACCAACGCGGGTAAGTCCACGCTGCTCAACGCCATCACCAACGCGGAGGTGCTGGCGGAGGACAAGCTGTTCGCCACGCTGGACCCCACCAGCCGCCGGCTGCGCTTCCCGCAGGAGCGCGAGGTCATCATCACGGACACGGTGGGCTTCATCCGGGACCTGCCCAAGGACCTGGTGGCGGCCTTCCGCGCCACGCTGGAGGAGCTGTACGACGCGAGCCTCCTGCTGCACGTGGTGGACGCGAGCGACCCCGCGCGCGACGACCAGGTGGAGGCGGTGGAGAACATCCTCGACTCGCTGGGCCTGACGGAGAAGCCGCGCCTGATGGTCTGGAACAAGGCGGATCAGCTGTCCGCGGAGGAGGTGGAGTCGCTCCTGCGCTCCAAGGGCGGCGTGGCCATCAGCGCGGTGAAGCGCGAGGGGCTCGCGACGCTCCTGGCCAAGGCGGACACCACCCTGTTCGCCGAGGGTGCGTCCGAGTCCATCGGCGTGGTGTGACGGCGGGCGGGTTGTCGGCGCGGGGGCCCTCCCCGTAGAGTCGGGGGGCCTTGGCTCCCGCGCTGAAACTGCTCATCCCGCTGTTGACGGCCCAAATCGAAGGTCTGCCCGGACAGGACTCCGGGCCGGACTACGACCGGCCCGTCTCGTCCATCACCACCGGCTACATCGAGCTGCTCGAGAAGAACAGCCACATCGTCTACCCGGTGCTCGCCGTGGTGACGCTGCTGCTCATCGGCTGGGGCATCCTGTCCTCGTGGCGGTCGCAGGACCTGGACGGCCTGCAGAAGAACGAGTTCAAGCGCGCCATCATCAACGAGCTGCGCCACAACCTGAGCGGCATGCCTGGCGACCTGCTGGGCCGCAGCATCGGGCTGGACCGGCTCAAGACGAACCGCCTGCTGGAGGAGATGCAGACGGAGGGCCTGGTGCTGAGCCACACCAACTCCGAGCGGCTCACCGTGTGGCGCGTGCGCGGCGCCGCCCCTGAAGCGAAGCCGCGCCGCTACTGAGCCCCGTCCGCCGCGCCCTCTTCAGCCGCCGGACAGCTCCGACTTCGGCTGGCGCGTCATCAGGTCCACCACCGCCATCCTGGCGTTCTTGCCCTCGTAGGCGATGAGGTAGACCTGCTCGCAGATGGGCAGCTCCACGCCCGTCTTGATGGACAGGTCGCGCGCGCTCTTCGCCGTCTTCACCCCCTCGGCGACCTCCTTCATCTCCGCGAGGATGTCCGGCAGCTTGCGGCCCTTGCCCAGCTCCATGCCCACGTGGCGGTTGCGGCTGAGCTCGCCCGTGCAGGTGAGCACCAGGTCACCCATGCCGGACAGGCCGGAGAGCGTCAGCGGGTTGGCGCCCTTCCTCACCGCGAGCCGGGTGATCTCCGCCAGGCCGCGCGTGATGATGGCCGCGCGCGCGTTGTGGCCCATGCCCAGGCCGTCCGCCATGCCCGCGGCGATGGCGATGACATTCTTCAGCGCGCCGCCGTACTGCACGCCCACCACGTCCGTGGACGTGTACGAGCGGAAGGTGTCCGTCTGGAGCGCCTTCTGGCAGCGCTGGGCCACCTTGTCCCAGTGCGACGCGATGGTCACCACCGTGGGCATGCGCCGGGCCAGCTCCTTGGCGAAGCTGGGGCCGGAGAGCACCGCGATGTACGGATGGAACTCCTCCGGCAGGCAGTCCTCCAGGAGCTCCGTCATGGTGAGCAGCGTGCCGTTCTCGATGCCCTTGGACACCGTGACGAGCGGCACGCCCTTGGGCAGGAAGTCCCTGGCGCGCGCGAGCACCTCACGGGTGGCGTGGCTGGGCGTGGCGAGCACCACCATCTCCGAGCCGGCCAGCGCCTCCTGAAGGTCCGTGGTCGCGCGCACGCGCTCGGAGAGGGGGATGCCCTTGAGGTAGGTGGCGTTCTCGTGGCGGGTGTTGATGGCCTCCACGGTGGAGGGCTCGCGGCCCCACAGGCGGACCTCGTCGCAATTCACCGCGAGGACGTTGGCGAGCGCCGTTCCGAACGAACCTGAACCAATGACACTGCCGCGCATGGGATGACCTCGGATCGAGACGTGTGAGGGGGATTTCAGAACAGGGTGGACACCACGCCCACGGACACCGTGGGCATGAACTCCGCGTCGGTGGAGCGGCTGCGGAAGTCGCCACCCAGCGAGACAGCGTAGGACGTCTTCTCTCCCACGGGAATCTCCGCGCCCAGCCGGATGAGGACGGCCGCATCCAGCTTCCACGCGGGCGGCCTGCCGCCCAGTGGATCCCGCTGGACGGGGTCCATGTCGAAGGCCATGAGCGCGCGGACATCCATGTACGGCCTCCACGCGCGCGGGCTGTCGCCCTGGAAGGACATCACCAGCCCCGGGGCCACGTTCCAGTCGCGCCGGCCGCTCAGGTAGCGCGCGCCCCGGTCCTCCGTGTCCGCGGGACGCAGGAAGAACGCGTGGCCGCCGTCCACCACGAAGGCCAGGCTGGCGTTGTCGCTGTCCATCAGCGTGAGGCGGGCGCTGGCCCGCAGCTCGGTCATCAGGCCGTAGACGGTGTCCACGCCCAGCCCCAGGTCCAGGGGCTCCAGGACGCCGTACACGGCGCGCGCGGACACGAAGGGGAAGCCCAGCTCCATGCCCACGCCGATGTGTCCGGAGCCCAGTGAGCGCCCGCCGTAGAGCCCGTAGCGGTTGGGGGCCAGCGGCGGTCGTGGAGGACGGGGGGCCTTCACGCGGCGGGACGGGCGCGGGGGCTCGGCGAGCGGCGGCGCGTCGAACGACGGGGGTGGCGGGGCCCTGGACGGCGGCGGCGGAGGCGACGCGGGGGCCGGGTTGGAGGCGCCGGGGAAGGCCTCCCAGCCCTCGGCGTCGGGGATGGGCGAGGGGACCTCCTCCGCGGGTGCCGCCTGGGGGCGGGGGGGCGCCGCCGGCGCGGGGGGCGGCTCGGCGGCCGGTTGGCCGGGTTCGCTCCAGGACTCGTCAGGGACCGCGCTCCGGGGAGGCGGGGTGGGCGTCTGGGCCCGGGCGGGCATGGCCGGCGCCAGGGCCAGGAGCGTCAGGCTGAGGAGACCGGAGAGGCGCATGGTGGAGGACGGCAGGCAGCCTAGCCCACGCTCCGGCCGTGAACGAGGCCGGCCTGCCCCCCATCCCTCCCGCCATCCGGTCGCGTCAAGAAAGCGGCAGCCCCTCCACAATGCTGATGACGAAGGACGGGCACGGTCTACCATCCGCGCCCGCGCGCATGGCGTCGGTGAGGAGAGCCAACGGGATGAGGGTCGGACGGGGTGCACTGCTGATGGCGCTCGCCCTGGGCGCGTGCACCAGGCCCGGTGCGGGCACGGACGCGTCGGACGCGGGGGGCATCGGGCTGCCAGGGCGGCCGTCCACGCTGGCCATGCCTTCGTGCGAGGAGCTGCTCCCGGCGGACCTGCGCGACCTCACGCTGAACGGCTTCACGATGAAGGAGGAGCGGGCGTGTCCCACGTGCGGACCGGTGTGCTCGCTGCGCTCGGCGGCGCAGGCGGACCTGTCCGTGTCGGTGGCGTATGACTGCCAGCCGCACTACGCGAAGGCGGATGCGCGCGCGTTGCTCGCGCCCATGCTGGACGCGGACGGCGAGGAGATTCCGGGGCTGGGCCGGGCCGCCGCGCGCCGCAACCCCGTGCAGGGCATGACGCAGGTGGTGGCGTGGGATGACGACACGCCATGCGTCGTCGTCGTGACCTGGCTGGGGGATGACCCCGACCGCGCGATGGACGTGGCCCGGCTCGCGGTGACGTCGAATCACGGCGGGGTGGATCCAACGGCGGACGCAGGGACGGAACCTCCGGGCGACGCGGGGGACCACCTGCACCTGGATGCGCCGCTGGAGCCGATGAACAGCCTCACCGCGCCGCGCACGGGGACGACGGATCAGCTCTCCGCGCCTTCGCCCACGGGCACCTTGTTGCCCCCGCCCGTCGCCGCTCCGCGTCCCGCGAACGTGCGGCCCGTGGCGCCGGCTCCGCGGAAGCCCGCGCCTTCGGCGCAGTAACCCGAGACGCGCTCCCCCATCCCCGCCCTTCCCTTCGGGTCCCACGGCGGCGTGGAGGAGACCGACCGGACTTCATCGACCGGCACGACCCGCGCTGACCGCGGGCGGGGCACGGGCGCCGTCGGGCCCGTGCCCCCTTCCCCGCTACAGCGTCTCCAGGTACGCGACCAGGTCGTCCATGTCCGCGTCGGACAGCGTCGACGTCATGCCGTGCAGGTTCGTCTCGCGGCCCTTCATCAGGCGGGCCTTGAGCGTGGGGGCGCTGCCGTCATGCAGGTACGGCGCGGTGCGGCCCACGCCCAGGAGCGACGGCGTGTTGAGCCCCGAGCGGATGACCGCCACCGCGTCCTGCAGCACACCCGAGCGCACGAACGTGCCCACGTCCACGTTGGTGTTGTTCGTGAACGCCGCGCCCGAGTGGCACGTGTCGCACTTCGCCTGCGCGAAGAGCGCGGCCCCGTGCGCCTGCTGCGCCGTCAGCGGCTCGCCCTTGAACGCGTTGTCCGGCGCGGGGATGGCGTCGATGAACGCGCCCAGCTTCGCCACCGTGTCCGTGTCCAGCTCCTGGCCGCCCATGCGGTCCTTCACCGTGGCGCTCATGAAGTCCCCCAGCGCGGAGAACTCGCCGCTCCAGTGGAAGGGCGCCGTGGCCGTCGTCATGCGCCCCGCCAGGCTGGGCGTCTGGCGCGGCCCGTCCGGGAAGCCCCACACGTGGCCGTCCTCGCGGCCCTCCAGGTGGCACGACGCGCAGGACACCGCCACGGAAGGGCGGGTCATCCGCTCATCCACCGCGCTGAAGAACATCCGCCGGCCCGCCGCCGCCATGGGCGACAGCGTGTCGCCCGCGATGGCCAGGCGCTGGCCCTCCTCGCGGATGCCGCCCAGCTCGTTCCCGGAGGACACCAGCGTGCTCACCGTGTGGTCGAACGCGTTGTAGACGTACGCCTTGCGCCCGTCTCGCGTGAGCGCGATGCCGTTGGGCCCCGCGCCCACGTCCACCAGCTGGCGCACCGGGCTCAACGTGCTCTCCAGGTCCGAACCGGAGCGGCGCCACGAGGGCACGACGGCCACGTTGTTCGAGCCCTGGTTCACCAGGAACAGCCACGCGCCCGTGGGGTCCACCACCGCCGCCGCCGGCCCCTGCAGGGACTTCGTGAACGACGGGCTCGCGATGAGCGACGTGGGATAGTCCGGCTTCTCCTCCGGCGGCGGCCTGCACTCGTCCAGGTCGTCCACCACCGGCCGGGGCGATTCGCCCTCCGCGTCGAAGGTGATGAGGCCCGCGGCCACCACGCCGCCGCCCGCCGCCGCGCCGCACGGCGTCCCGCCGCCGTACATGGAGTCCCCCAGCGCCGGATCGCTGCCGTCCACGGGCCCGCCCAGGGGGTCCTCGCGCGACCACAGCACCGGCGCGAAGAGGCGCCGTCCGTCCGGAGCGCCCAACAGGTCCACCATGCCGCGCGACCGGAAGGAGCGCGGACCCGCCTGGGAAGACGGGGGCAGCGGCGCATCGGAGTTCGAGCGAGCCCCGATGGCTCCCGCGGCCAACGGCCGGTTGGCCTTCGCGAGCAGGTCCGTGCCGTCGCGCATCACCCGGGGCTGGTCCGCGTTGGACAGGTCCACCGTCATCACGTCGCCCTGGCGGAACAGCGTCACCGCCGCCTTGCGGCCGTCCTCCAGGAGCGCGATGCCGCGCGGCTCCTCGCCCAGCGGCAGCTCCCAGCGCGCGGTGAGCGAGTCCGTGTCGATGGCGGTGAGGCTGCCCCGCGCGGCGGACTCACGCGTGGCGCTGTTCACCACGTACAGCGTGCGGCCGTCCGGCGACACCGTGAGCCCCGTGGGCTCCACGCCCACCGGGATGCGCGCGGCCTCCACCGCTTCTCCCTTGCGGATGACGGACACGCTGCGTCCGCCCCGGTTCGTCACGTACACGGTGTCGTCCGGGCCCACCGTCACGCGCTCCGGACGCGGGCCCACCCGCACCTCGGACACCTTCTCCCGGCGCTCGGTGTCCACCACGGCGAGGATGCCGTTGTCCGAGTCCACCACGTAGAGCAGCGAGTCATCCCGGCTGAGCGCCACGGATCCGGAGGCGTTGCTCCAGGTGCCCGCCACCTCGCGCTCCTTGCAACCCGACAGCACCAGCGTCGTCACCGCGCACAGCGCGGCCCATCCCTGCCGTCGCATCGGAACTGCCCTCCCCGCGAAGGCGTCGCGCGCTCCTCCGGCCCCAGCATGCGCGCAAGCCCCACGGCCTGTCGGGAGCGTGCCGGCCCAGCTCACACGCCTTCCCGCGGGCCGCATGCTCCCCCAGCCGCCCCCCGGAAGTCGAACCCTTCCACACCCGCCGTGTGTCCCCCGACAGTGTCGGGAAGCATCCCCCTCCCCCCAAAAGCCGCGAGCACCCGGCCGCCGTCGCGTGTAGACACTCAGGAGTCGTGACCCGTCCCGCGCCCGTCATCCTCAGCTTCCGGCGCACGTTCGCGCTGCTCATCCTGCTGGTCGTGCTCCCCTCGGCCGGCCTGTCGGGCTTCGGCGTCGTGGCCATCATCAACGAGCGCGCCGCGGTGGAGAAACGCCTGGAGTCCGCGTGGCGGGGGACGCTGGCGGACCTGTCCGCGGAGGTGCCGCGCGCGCTCAACAGCGGGCGCCTGGTGCAGGGGGGCGACCGGCTGGCGTTCCTCCTGCCGGACGACCAGGAGCTGTCCGACCCCGAGGGCACCTTCCACGTGGAGAACGGCCTGGTGCGCACGAAGGACCCGCAGCTGGCGGAGGCCCTGGCGGCGCTGGTGCCGGAGGCCGCTTCGCTGCCCACGGTGCCCACCGTCTTCTCGCTCGCCACCAGCGGCCGCGCGGTGATGGTGGCCGCCGAGCGCCAGGGCGCCACCGTGCGGGGCGTGCGCCTGTCGAACGCGGCGCTGGACGCGCTCCTGGCGGACAAGGCGCAGGTGCGGGCCACGTCGGAGCCCGTGCGCTTCACGCTGCTGCCCGTGCCGCGCGATACGTCCGGTGAAGGCGGGCTCGTCAACCGGCTGATGTCGGAGGTGGCCCAGGCGCGGCAGAACGCGCTGGGGCCGCCGGTGCTCGCGGAGCGGGTGCTGTCCGCGCCGCTGCAGGACTTCCGCCTGGTGGTGCTGCCCACGGGCGAGGACCCCGTGGCGAGCGCCTCCACGCGCAACCGCGCCGTGTACGGCGTGCTGCTGGGCCTGTTCTACCTGACGCTCACCTTCGGCGTGGGCTACACCGCGCGAGTGCTCTACCGCGAGGCGCGCCTGTCGCGCATGAAGACGGACTTCGTGTCGCTGGTGAGCCATGAACTGCGCACGCCGCTCACCTCCATCCGCATGTTCATCGAGACGCTGGCCCTGGGCCGGCTGAAGGACCCGGCGCAGACGCAGGAGGTGCTCAACCTGCTCACGAAGGAGACCGAGCGGCTGTCGGACCTCATCGAGCGGGTGCTGGACTGGGCGCGCATCGAGAGCGGCCGCAAGGTGTACCAGCGCGAGTCCCTGCCGGTGACGGACGTGGTGGACGCGGCGGTGGCGGCCTTCCGCACGCAGCGTCACGGCGACGGCATGGAGTTCACCGTGGTGGTGGATGACGGGCTGCCCGAAGTGGACGTGGACCGCGTCGCGGTGGCGGGCGCGCTGCTCAACCTGTTGCAGAATGCCTACAAGTACAGTGGGCCCACGAACCGCAGGATCGCCCTCCGGGCATGGAGAGAGGGCGGCCACGTGAATCTGTCGGTGGAGGACAACGGGGTGGGAATCGCCAGGAAGGACCGGAAGCGCATCTTCGAGCGCTTCTACAGGGTGGACAACCTGCTCACGCGCAAGACGGAGGGCAGCGGCCTGGGGCTCGCCATCAGCAAGCGCATCGTGGACGCGCACGGCGGCCGCATCACCGTGAGGAGCGAGCCCGGCCAGGGCAGCTGCTTCACCATCCAGCTGCCGGTGGGCCGCGCATGAGCACGTCCGTCCCTTCCGAGGAGAAGCCCCAGCGCATCCTGGTCGTGGAGGACGACCTGTCCATCCTCACCGGCGTGTCCATGAACCTGCGCTTCGAGGGCTACGAGGTCCTCCAGGCCCAGGATGGCCGCACGGGCCTGGCCAAGGCGCTGGACGAGGCGCCGGACCTGCTGGTGCTGGACCTGATGCTGCCGGAGCTGAACGGCTACGAGGTCATCCGCGAGCTGCGCCAGCGCGGCCGGGACACGCCCGTGGTGGTGCTCTCCGCGCGGGGCCAGGAGGCGGACAAGATATTGGGCCTCAACCTGGGCGCGGACGACTACGTGGTGAAGCCCTTCGGCCTCCAGGAGCTGCTCGCGCGCATCAAGGCGGTGCTGCGCCGGAGGTTCGGGGCCACGGGCACCACGCAGCCGCCGGTGACGTTCGGGGACGTGAAGGTGGACCTGGCGCAGCGCACGGTGGCTCGCGACGGGCAGCCGGTGGAGTTGACGGCGCAGGAGTTCAAGCTGCTGGCGCACTTCCTCGCGCACCCGGGCCGCACCTTCACCCGCGAGGAGCTGTTGTCCGGCGCGTGGGGCTACCACTACGAGGGCAGCGCTCGCACGGTGGACAACTTCATGCGCCAGCTGCGGCTGAAGTTCGAGGCCGACCCGGAAGCGCCCCGGCACTTCCTCACGGTGCGCGGCCTGGGCTACCGCTTCGAGCGCTGAAGCAGCGGCTCACGTCCCGGCGACGCCAATCTGGCGCAGGTCCTCCAGGTCGAAGGGCTTGCCGTCGAAGCGGCCGTAGCGCTCGCGCAGCGTGAGGCCGCTGGCGACGAGGGCGTTCTCCAGCTCCTCGGGGAGGAAGTGGCGCAGCTTGAGGCGGCGGATGGGGCTGGGACCTCCCGCGGTGCGCCGCTCGCGCAGGTGCAGGGCGAAGAGGGGGCGGCGGGGCTCCACCGCGGAGCCGGGCTCGTCGTCATCGCGAGGCAGCACGGGCTCGCGCGGGGCGTTGAGCACGTCGTAGATGAACGTTCCGCCCGGAGCCAGGTGGTGGCGCACGGTGGCGAGGAACGCCTCCAGGTCATCGCGGCCGGCCATCAGGCCCAGCGCGTGCTGTGGGGCGAGCACCAGGGGGAACTGCTCCGGCAGCCGCAGCGCGCGCGGATCCGCGGCGATGAGGCGCGTGCGCTCGGAGACGTCCGGGGCCTCGGAGGCGCGGCGCTCCTCGGCGGAGCGGATCATCGCCTCGGAGGGATCCACCCCCACGGTGGTGAAGCCGTGGCCCGCGAGCGCCCAGGGCACCCGGCCATTGGCCGCGCCCAGCACGAGCACGGGCCCGCCGAGCTCCGAGGCCTGCCGTGTGTAGAAGACGAGGTCCGGCTCCTGTCCCACCAGGGACAACGGGGTGCGGCCGCGTGAGTCGTTCCCAGCCATTGCCCAGGCCCTAGCACGGTTGGGGGGCACACCGGGACTCTGGCGTTCACACAGTGGGTACAAGGTTGCCCACCCCCTGCCGCTCCACGGGCGCGCACTGCCGGTGTTCCGACGGTTGCCGGCCTCCGGGGGCTGGCACCCTCCTTGCCTTGATGCCGGCGAACAATGGGTTCGCGCCGGGGGACCTTCCCCCGGACCGGGGTGAGGTGGCCGTCGATATGAAGCAAGGGTTGCGGTGGGGGGCGCTCCTCCTGGCAGGGGCGCTGGGCTGGACGGGGTGTGGTGGGGACGACAGCGGAACGGGGCGGGTGGACGACCCGGTGGTGCCGGTGACGCCCGTGGAGGACTCGCAGCTGCCGGACGCCGGCACGCAGGTTCCCGATGCGGGCACGCAGGTTCCCGATGCGGGCACGCAGGTTCCCGATGCGGGCACGCAGGTTCCCGATGCGGGCACGCAGGTTCCCGATGCGGGCACGGACGCGGGCACCGGCACGGATGCGGGCACGGGCACCGACGGGGGCACGGGCCCGGCAGAGAAGGTGCAGACCTATCCCCTCCCCTCGGCTCCGGGGTGGACCTTCTACAACCAGGAACAGGGCGCGCCTCGCTACGTGTATGGCATCACGGCCGACCAGGGCGGCAACGTCTGGGTCGCGGGCGGTGAGGAGGGCCTGTTCCTCATCAAGAAGGGCTCCCACACGATTCAGCGCTTCACGATGTCCGAGGGCCTTCGTCCCTTTGGCCGCATGCGCGACGGCGTGGGCGGTGCGCCTCCGGGCGTTCCGTACCTCAAGGTCATCTCCGTGGCGGGCGGCCCCGCGGGCACGGTGTTCGTGGGCTACGCGGGCAAGCCGCCCAAGGCGGGCATGCCCACCTGCGAGGACGAGTGGGATCAGGCGGAGAATGACCACCGCGAGCCGGACGCGAGCGTCTACAAGAGCGGTGACGCGGACAAGGTGACGCTCAAGGCCGACGGCAGCATCGACGTCGTGCACTACGACATCCACACCGGGCCCAAGAAGGTCAGCAACGAAATGCGCGGGCGCGAGAAGCTCTGCACCATCTACCGCATCGCTTACGACCCGGTGAAGGAGGTCGTCTGGTTCGGCGGCAACCACGGCTTCGCCATGGGCAACGCGAAGTTCAACGGCATCGTTCCGTCGTACTGCTGGGATCCGCGGCCCTGGACCACGGAAGGCTTCAAGTGGGAGTTCGAGTGCGCGGGCCTCTACGAGCACGTGCACCCCGCCATCGCGGGCTCCAAGGGCGAGCTGCTGTCGGACCGCTACTTCGGCATCTCCATCACCGAGAACCACGACGTCTTCTTCGGCGGGCAGATCCGCTCCACGCGCTTCCGCTATGGCACCAACGGGGACAACTACTGGCAGGCCCAATCCGAGACGGAAAACAAGGGTTACGACTGGAACCGCTTCGACATCTGGCCTGACGCCGTGCCGAACTACCCGACCGAGGCCCAGCGCGTGGATGACAACGTCTCCGGCATGGCGCCAGCGGCCAACGATGGTGTGTGGGTCAGCTCCTTCTACTACGGCCTCGCGCGCCTGAGCGCCAACGGCACCGTGGAGACCAAGGTGATGAAGGACCTGGTCAACTACATGCCCGCCAACGGCAACACCCCCGCGATGGCGCCCACGTCCGCCGTGGCGACGGACCCGTGGGACGGCAGCCTCTGGGTGGGCGCCAACTGGTGGGGCGGCATCACGCGCCTCAAGGGTGGCAGCACCGTGAAGTACAGCACCGAGGTCTTCGGCAACGTGCTCACCTCCTCCAGCAGCGTGTCCGACATCCAGTTCGACCGATCCTCCAGCACGCGCCGCGTCCTCGTCTCCTTCGAGGGCCTCAAGAACACGAAGACGGGTGTCGTCACCCCGGGCCTCATCGGCATCTACGAAGGCGACTGACGGCGCCTCCACACCGAAGCCCCGACACGGCCGTCCTTCCCATCATGGGGAGGGCGGCCGTTGTCTTTGATGGAAAGGCGGAGGAGGTCTCCAGCACCCACCAGGGCTCGCGCGATGCTTTCATCCTGAAGTACCCCAATCAGGGGTCGCAGCCGTCCCTCTCGCACCGCGAGAAAACCATCTGCCACACACGCTTTTGACGCGCCGAGCCCGGCCGCCCTCCGGGCGGGCACGGTGTGCACCGAGAGACAGCCCGCGCGGGCAAGAAGCCGTCTAGAATCCCCGCCCGCTCATGCCCCCCGTGCCTCCCGCCCCCATTCCCACGCACACCGTCGTCGCCGCACGGGCGCAGGGAGAACGGCTGTCCGCGCAGCGCTTCCACCTGGTGCTGCTGGATACCGAACGCGCCGGCACCGTGTACCCGCTCGCGACGGAGGACCTGCGCGTCGGCAAGTCCACCGACAACGACGTCGTCATCGACCACCCGACCGTCAGCCGCAACCACCTGGTGGTGCGCCGCCAGGGTGACCGGTTCCTCGTGCAGGACCTGGGCTCCACCAACGGCACGTTCCTCGACGGCGCCCAGGTGCGAGAGGCCTACCTGCGCCCCGGCGCCCTCCTGGAAGTGGGCGACGTGCGCCTGCGCTTCAGCCCGCAGATGGCGCCCGTGCAGGTGGAGCCCACCGCGGAGGACCGGCTGGGCGACCTCGTGGGCCGCAGCGTGCCCATGCGGCAGATCTTCGCGCTCCTGCAGCGCATCGCCCCCACGGACTCCACCGTGCTGCTGGTGGGCGAGACGGGCTCTGGCAAGGGCGCGGGCGCCAAGGCCATCCACAAGTTGAGCCCCCGCGCCGCCGGGCCCCTGGTCGTCTTCGACTGCGCGAGCGTGTCCGACTCGCTCATCGAGTCCGAGCTGTTCGGTCACGAGAAGGGCGCCTTCACCGGCGCGGTGGGCCAGCGCATCGGCTGTCTGGAGCGAGCCCACGGCGGCACCCTCTTCCTGGACGAAATCGACGACCTCGCCCTGGACCTGCAGCCCAAGCTCTTGCGCGCCATCGAGGACCGCGAGTTCCGCCGCCTGGGCTCCTCGACGCCCATCTCCTTCGACGCGCGCATCGTCGTGGCCAGCAAGAAGGACCTCTGGGCGGAGACGCAGGCGGGCCGCTTCCGCGAGGACCTCTACTTCCGCCTGTCTGTCTTCACCGTCAACCTGCCGCCCTTGCGCGACCGCAAGGAGGACATCCCGCTGCTCGTGGATGCGTTCGCGGGCGAAGGCCTGTGGCCCCGGCTGCCGGAGAAGATCCAGGAGCAGTTCCTGGGACACACGTGGCCGGGCAACGTGCGCGAGCTGCGCAACGCCCTGGAGCGCGCGCGGCACATGGTGGACATCCCGGGCCTCGCGGGAGACAACCTCCTGCGCGAGTTCACCCGCGACGTGCCCGCGCCCGCCGGCGACTTCCTGCCGGTGGAGTTCACCGGGCCGTTCAAAGTGTGCAAGGACGAACTCATACGTGCCTTCGAGCGCGAGTACCTCACGCGACTTTTGGGCCGTGCCCGCGGCAACATCGCCCGCGCCGCCAGAGAGGCGGAGCTGGACCGCAAGCATCTCTATTCGCTGCTGCACAAGTACGGACTGGTCCAGAGCGAGTCTGATTGATCCTTCATGGCATGGTGCGGCCGCTGTCAGGCGTTGCCCCATTCCCAGGAGAGATTTCAATGCAGATGCGTTCGTCCCGTTGGCTTGGCGTGCTGTGCGCGGGTGTTCTGATGATGCACGCCACGGGCTGCTTCGGCTCGTTCAAGCTCACGCAGAAGATCTGGCAGTTCAACAAGGGCGTCTCCGGAAACAAGTTCGTCCAGTGGCTGGTGTTCCTCGTCTTCGTCATCATCCCCGTCTATGAAATCGGCGCGCTGGTGGACTCGCTCGTCGTCAACAGCATTGAGTTCTGGAGCGGGAGCAACCCGGTGGGCAGCGTGGAGGGCGAAGACCCGAACACGCGCATCGTGAAGCTCAGCCCCACGGACACGCTGAAGATGACCCGCGACCCGGAGTCCGGCGTCATGCGTCTGGAGTTGCAGCGCGAGGGCAAGGAGCCCGTGGTGCGCTACTTCGAGCCGCTGGAGGATGGCATGGTCGCGCGCGACGACGCGGGCGCCCTGCTCATCCGTGCCCAGGGCCAGGCGGACGGCGCGGTGAAGGTGACGGACGCCCGCGGCTCCACCGTGACGGTGCACGCGCGGGACGCGGTGGACACCGCGCGCCAGCTCTTCCAGGACGGCGGCGCTCCGGCGCTCGCGCAGTTCGCCACGCACCAGGGAGAGTTCTCCCAGGGCATGGCCTCGCTCGACGCCTGCACGCCGTGAAGTGAACCAGCAGGGCTTCCGGCAACGCTCGTTACCGGAAGCCCTGGGGCGGACTCAGGGCGCGGGCTTGTCGACCACCACGTCACCCAGGTCCGGCCCGAAGCCCGCGTCGAGCGCCTCGGCCTTGAACGTCCCCTCCATGCTGCGCCCGGCGCCGTAGCCATCACCCTTCTTGAAGGACAGGGAGAAGTCCCCGCGCGTGAGCTCACCCGGGTTGCCGCCCTCGTCCAGCACCAGGTCGCCGCGCTCCACCTGGGTGAAGACGCGCGCCGGTTCGCCCGCGGCCACGTGCACCACCGACGCGCGGTCGCGGCCGGACGGTGTGGTGCCGCCCAGCTGCACCTTCGCGCCCGGCTTCAGGTCCACGCCTTCCGTGTCCACCGTGAGCCGCGCCACCAGGTCCACGTCCAGGCCGCTGTTGCGGAAGTAGCTCACCTGGAGCGCCTCCGGGTTGCGGCGGATCTCCACCCGCGACACGTCGGTGACGGGGAACAGCTCCGACACGCTGCCGGACAGCTCGTTGTCGCCCCGGCACGCGACGGCGCCCGCGCCGCACAGCAGGCCCGAGAGCCCCAGCGCCGCCACGGCGCGTCCCGCGAGGCTCACCGCTCCACCGCCAGCGTCAGGACGCCCGTCGTCGGCACGCGATAGAGCACCACCCGCTGGCCCGTGGACAGGAACGCCAGCTTCGGCGACCAGCCGCCCGCCGTGTCCACCGTCACCTCGCGCCACTGGTCCTCCACGCGCGTGGCGATGACGAGCGCGTCGTCCGACGGCGAGCAACTGCCCTCGTTGCGCCCGGACTCCAGCGAGCAGATGTGGAACGCGATGGACGGGTCGTGCGTCTTCGGATCGAACGCCAGCGACGGATACCAGCCGCCAGAGCCCGTCTGGTACACGGGGTCCGGCGTCGACCAGTCCCCCGCCGCCGCGCACTTCGTCCCCGTCGTGCCGGCGCAGGTGATGAGCGTGAGCCGGCTGTTGGAGCGGTCCACCGCCGCGATGCCGAAGCCCACGGTGGAGTCATACGCCAGCGACGCGCCCAGCATCGTGTTACCCACCGCCTGCACCTGCACCGGCGGCGTCCAAGTGATGCCGTCCGTGTTGCGGCGCTGGAAGTACACGTTCTGCCCCGGTGCGTCCGCGGCCCCGAAGGCCTGGTCGAACACCAGCGCCGGCTGGCTGTCCGCCATCAGCATCTGGAGATGTCCGCCGTACGCGCCCTTCTGGTCGCCACCCGACGCCACCACCCGGTGCTGCCACGCCGTGGGCCCGCCGCTGGCCAGTTCCACGTCGCTGCCCGCCCAGTCCTGCTGCGGGAACTGTCCGTTGTGCCCATCGCGGTAGACGACCAGCGCCTGATTGCCGCTGAAGACGATGGAGGGATTGAGCCCGACGAGGAAGCCCGTGTCGCTCACCGGGTTGCCCGCCACGGCCTCGTCGCCCTTCGTCACGGCGATGTGCTCGGTCCAGGTGCCGTTCGTGTTGCGGTAGGACACCGCCAGGTCGCTCTGGAGCCAGAAGACGGACTTGTCACTGCCGCCGCCCAGGTAGCTCACCGCGGGCTGCCCGGACGGACTGAACGCGAGCGACACACCGTACACGCGCTGCACGGTGGCGATGGTCTCCGCCGTCGCCTGCACCTGGCCATCCTTCACCTCCCGGTAGCGCAGCTCGGAGTCCGTGTCGTTCACCTTCACGAAGTACGCAATGCCGATGCGGTCGTCCGGGCCCACCGCCATCGCGATGTTGGAGATGGCCGTCTGCTCGCTCGGCTCGGTGTCCACCCTCAGCCGCGCGAAGGGCGTCTCCGTCGTTCCGCCATCGTCCTGCGGCTTCGAGCCCGCGTCCGGGTTGGCCGGCTTGCCGCCGCCACATCCCAGCGCGAGCGCCGCCCCCAGTAGCCACGCGTGCCGTTTCATGCGGTTCTTCTCCTTGATTCAGTCGGCCTGGTTGAGGGCGCCATCCTATGTCAGCCGCGCGCGTTGTCCGTCACGCCTCGGGGTGCATTCGCATCGCACGCGGTGGGCGGCCAACCGACCCCGGCGCCATCTCCGGTGCCGTGAAACACTGGCACCTGGGTTAGGCTCGCGCGCCATGGCTCGCGCGCGTTCGCTCCCCCCGAAGCTGTCCCGGCGCACCTTCATCCAGCGGCTCACCTTCTTCGGCGGTGGCGTGGTGCTGCTGGGCGGCGCCGCGTGTAAACGTTCGAAGGAGGCGGAAGCGCCCAAGCCCGCCGAGCCCACCGGCACCACCGCCACCGGGCAGGCGCTGCGCACCTTCTCCGCCTTCGAGTACGCCGTCGTCGCCGCGGCCACCGAGCGGCTCATCCCCCGCGACGAGGACCCGGGCGCCCAGGACGCGGACGTGGCGCTCTACATCGACCACATCCTGGAGACGCAGGGCCTGGAGTCCATGCACCGCGACTTCCTGCAAGGCCTGTCCGCGCTGGAGCACCGCGCGCAGCGCATGTTCCAGAAGGGCTTCGCGCAGGCCACGCCCGCCCAACAGGACGAGCTGCTCACCCTCTTCAAGGACAGCCCGGCCGGCAGCGGCGAGGCCCACTTCTTCGAGCTGCTGATGACGCTCAGCCTGGAGGGCTTCCTGGGCGACCCGTCCTACGGCGGCAACAAGGGCCGCGTGGGCTGGCGCCTGATGGGCTTCGACACCGTGGGCACCATCGCCATGGCGCCCCCGGAGGGCTACGACGGACCCAAGTGCCTGCGCGAGTGCGGAGGTCACCACCCGTGAGCCTCTCCCAGGTGGACGTGTGCATCGTGGGCAGCGGCGCGGGCGGGGCGCCGCTCGCGCTGGAGTTGGGGCGCGCGGGCTTCAAGGTCGTGGTGCTGGAGAAGGGCCGCCACTACCAGCCCAAGGACTTCGTCCACGACGAGATCCTCAACAGCCGCCGCAACTTCTTCATGCCGCTGCCCTGGGAGGAGCCGCACCTGGTGCGCCAGGGCGCCAAGGGCCGCTACGAGCGCAGCAACGCCGCGTGGACCGCCAACTGCGTGGGCGGCGGCACCGTGCACATGAGCGGCTTCTTCTACCGCCTCAAGCCGGTGGACTTCCGCCTGCGCTCCACGCTGGGCGCCGTGCCCGGCACCACCGTGGCGGACTGGCCCATCTCCTACGAGGAGCTGGCCCCCTTCTACGACAAGGCGGAGGCGGAGCTGGGCGTGTCCGGACAGGCCGTCCCCCACCCCTTCGCCGAGCCCCGCAGCGGCCCCTACCCGCTGCCGCCCCTGGACGTGCACCCGGTGGCGGCCGAAATCGACAAGGTGTGCGCGGCCCTGGGCTGGCACGCGACGCCCACCGCGCGCGGCATCATCAGCAAGGCGTACAAGGGCCGCGCTCCGTGCGCCTACTGCGCGCTGTGCGGCAGCTACGGCTGCGAGACGGGCGCCAAGAGCAGCACGCTCGCGAGCCTCATCCCCAACGCCCTCGCCACCGGCAACGTGGAGGTGCGACCGGGCTGCATGGCGCGCTCCATTGAAGTGGACAAGCAGGGCCGCGCGAAGAGCGTGGTGTACCTGGACCCGGAAGGCGTCACCCAGGAGCAGCCCGCGAAACTCATCATCGCCTCCGCCACCGCCGTGGAGAGCGCGCGCCTGTTGCTCAACTCCACCTCCAGCCGCTTCCCCAACGGGCTCGCCAACGGCAGCGGGCTCGTCGGCAAGAACCTCCTCTTCAGCTCCTTCGGCGGCTCGCGCGCGCACTTCCGCGTGTCCAGGCAGAAGGACGCGCGGCCGTGGCTCACGGACCCGGCGCCCTTCGTCAACCGCAGCCTCCAGGACTTCTACGTGATGCCGGACGCGCGCCACGGCTTCCGCAAGGGCGGCACGCTGGGCTTCATGTGGGCGCACCCCAACCCCATCTACGCGGCGGTGGGGCTGGCCGGCAGCGGCAGGTCCGGCGTGTTCGGCAAGGAGCTGAAGGACCGCATGCGCGCGTACCGCGACTCGCGCATCCTCGAGTTCGAGATCTACGCGGAGTTCCTCCCCACGCCCGGCACGTCCGTCACGGTGGAGCCCGGGGTGAAGGACAAGTACGGCATCCCCGTGGCCGCCATCACCCTGGACCGGCACCCGGCGGACTTCGCCGCCACGCGCTTCCTCGTGGAGCGCGGGGAGGAGGTGCTGATGCGCCTGGACCCGGACCGCGTGGAGCGCGTGGGCACGCAGGGGGAGACGACCATCCTCCAGCACGGCACCTGCCGCTTCGGCGACGACCCGGCGGCCTCCGTGCTGGACAAGCACTGCCGCGCGCACGAGGTGCCCAACCTCTACGTGGTGGACGGCAGCTTCATGCCCACCGGCGGCAGCGTGCCCTCCACGCTCACCATCGCGGCCAACAGCTTCCGCGTGGCGGACCATCTGGTGCGCACGCTGAAGGGCTGAGGGCGCCCACACGCCGCTCGCGCTACTGGAGGCGCAGCGGCGTCACGTCCACCTTCATCACGTAGCGCGCCTGCATGTCGGAGTCGAACTCCACCAGGTGGTCCCCCACGCCGGTGACGTCCGCCTGCTGGGTGAAGACGCCGAACTTCTCCATCTGGTCCAACGCCGCGCGGCCCGTGGAGGCCTTGCGCTGGCGGGCGCGGCAGCCCTCTTCATGCACGGTGATGGCCGTCTCCTCGCCCGCCGCCGTCACGTCCTCCAGGAAGAAGCTCACCTTGATGGTGGACGCCTCCGGCACGCGCACCAGCACCTGGCCGCGGCCGGGGAAGCGGCCTTCGGAGTAGCTCTCCGGCCCGAGGATGCAGCCCGCGTATTGATTGCACACGGGCCAGGACGCGTTGCAGGAATCCAGCACACGCGCGCCGATGAAGTCGTCGCGCGAGCCGCCGCACGCGAACAGCATCAATCCCATCACCGCGCACGCCAGTCGCGAGACATTCCGTGTTACAACACCAGACATTCTTCTAAACCTCACCGAGGAGTGGATGTCCATGCGCCTGCGCAACCTGTGGCTGCCCCTCACCATCATCGCCCTGGCGGGCTGCGGGGGCGAGTCCGAGGACCTGCCCAACACGCCGCAGCTGCTCATCGACCGCACGGAGCTGAGCTTCGATACGGAGTTCTCCGCTGGAACCTACGTGGGGACGACGACCTTCAACACGCTCTACATCGAGAACCGCGGCCTCCAGACGCTTGAGATCAAGGAGGCCTCCCTCTCCGGTCCCAGCGTCTTCACCATGAAGAAGCCGGACACCTGGCCGGAGAACGGCCCCATGAAGCTGGAGACCTTCCAGCGCACCTTTGTCGAGGTCGCCTTCAAGCCCAACGCCGCCAAGGAGTTCACCGGCACGCTCACCCTCAAGACCAACGCCCCCAACGGCGAGACGCGCGAGCTGGCGCTCAAGGGCAAGGGCATCGCGCCGTAGTCCCGGCGGTGCCCCGGGAGGCGGCGGAGGCGTGAAGCCCCGCCGCCCGCCCGGCGCAGCTACCGGGTGAACTGGCAACCGCCCACCCACGTGCCGCCATCCTGCGTGGGCGCCGGGCACGCCGTGGGCGAGCCGCCATCCGCCGCCGTGTAGCTGCGCGGGTAGTCGCCGTAGGCGGTGCGCAGCGTGTAGTTCACCGGGGTGTAGTCCGTGCGCTCGGTGGCGCTCACCGCCACCTTGAGCGTGCCGCCCTTGATGAAGCGGCGCTCCAGGCAGGAGCACGCGTAGGGCGCCACCGTGACGCGCGTCGTGGAGGCCGTCTTCTCCAGCTGGTACAGCGCCTGGTAGCTGCTGAGCGGGGCGCTCGCGGAGGTGTGCCACGCGCGCATCACCGAGGAGCTGTAGGCCAGCGTCAGCGCGCCGCCCGTGCTGGTGGCCGTCACCGGCGTGCAGGCGCCGCCGTCCGTGGCGTTGCCGTCGCAGAAGGTCAAATCCAGCGCCAGCCCGTGCGGCGTGCCGCCGTCGGGCAGGTTGTCCACCTCCCACTGCACCAGCCACGCCGCGTCCTCCGGCGCGCTCAGCGAGGGCAGCTGGTACTCGAAGGTGTCCGTGTCGGAGGGCACCGCGTCGTAGTCCGTGGGGCCGCGCACGCCCAGGCCCGTGGCGCGGTCGTTGCCGCGCAGCCGGCCCAGGCCGTAGGACAGCTGGCCCTTCGCTTCGAAGGTGGCGTTGCCCGGCGCCGGCAGGTTGCCCGCCCCCACGCCGTTGAGCACCTTGGCGCGCGGCTGCTCCACGCCTCCGCTGTAGGCGGCGACCTCCTCCGCGTCGTCGTCCGCCCAGGACACCTCCAGCCGGTAGTCGCGGTCATCCGCCCAGTTGTTGCCGTCGTCCTGCACCACGAAGTGGTACGTCACCGTCGCGGCGTGCGCCGGCACCGGCAGCGCGCCCTGGAAGTTGCTCAGGTTGGGGAAGCGCGCGGGGTCCGACTCCTCGCGCAGCGACTGGAGGCACAGCACGGCCTCCGCGTTGTTGCAGTACGCCTGCACCAGCCCCGGCGCGTCGGGGAACTCGCGCACGTCGCGCGGGCACACCTTGGCATCGCTGGAGCAGGTGGCGCGATTCTCCGCGGTGACGGACGTGCTCACCGTGGTGAACACCAGCACCTGCCGGTCCGCCATCTGGCCCAGCGGAAGGGGCAGCGGGTCGAAGCGGGTCGTGGTGGGCACCTCCACCAGCCGGTAGCGCAGCACGCTGGGCTTCGCGTACGCGGGCAGCGTCAGCGCGAACCAGTCGCGGTCGGACACGTAGCCCAGGCGGCCGGTGAAGGACGTGGACGTCCCCGGCGAGCCCACCAGGCTGCGCGAGAAGGCGCGGGCGTAGGCGTCGTTGTCCCCGGACTGGTCGTTGGGGTCCGCCTCGTCCACCACGCGCACCTCCACCTCGTAGGGCTGGCGCAGGTCGCCCGCGGGCACGGGCTCGTTGTTGCCCCGGTAGCCCTTCACCACCAGCACCCAGGTGCCCGCCAGCTTCACCTTGCGCGCGGTGGCCAGCACGCCCGGGTGCACCTTGGGCAGCACGTTGCCCTCGGACTCCTTGTCCGTGCTGTTGGGGCGCAACAGCTCATAGGACAGGCGGAAGTTGGGCACGAAGCCCTGGTCCGGCGCGGTGATGCGCACGTAGGCGATCTTCCCCGCCGTCAGCGGGAAGCTGAAGCGGTCCACGTCGCCGTCCGTGGCCAGGTACCCCTTCGCGGTGCCCACCTGCACGGCGCCCTGCGCCGCCAGCGCGATGGGCGTGGGCGTGACGTCGTTGGGCTCGTTCGTGTCCGGGTTCTCCAGGAGCTCCACGGTGAGGCGGTAGCGGTTGCGCGCATCGTAGTTGGGGCGCGCGGGGTTCGTCGGCGCGTCGCGCACCACGACGATGAGCTGCGTATCCGGCGTGCCGTACGGCAGCACGATGTCCACCGGCCCCGGAGCGCCCGCGCCGTGCTGGTCCGACTTCGCCACCAGCGCGGTGTTCTTGTCCTTCTCCTGCACCGTGATGGACAGGTTCACCGGCGTGCTGGACGCCAGGTACGTGCCGGTGATGTGCACCAGCGTGCGCGCGTTGGCGGACGCCGGGATGCGGATGCTGTACCAGTCCTCGTCGCCCGCCTTCACGTCGCCGGTGAGCGCCAGGAAGCGCTCCAGCGGCACGCCGGGCTTCAACTCACAGTCCGCGTTCGTCAGGGCCTCGTCGCGGCTGTTGCAGAGGTCCTCCACCACGCCCGTGCCAGCGTCCGGAGTGTCGTCCCCGCCGGAGGAACAGGCGGCCAGGAGCAGGAGCGCGAACGGGAGCAGTCGGGTGCGAAGGCGCATGGGGGACCCAGGAGGCAATCAGGGGACGGGCGAGAGGGTCGGGACGACGCCGGGGCAGCCGTCCACGAAGTCCTCGGGGTTCACGCGGACCACGCCATCCGGAGGCGACTTGATGCCGCCCACCGGGTAGCGCACGGAGTCCACGCGGAAGGTGCGCACCAGCGTGCGCGCGGTGGGGTCATCCGCGGGCAGCATGGCCACGGAGAGGTAGATGTCGTTGTAGCCCGCGCCGCGCTGCACCGTGCCGGCGTCCACGCCCCCGTCCACGCCGCCGTCGGCGATCATGGCGATGGTGGGTGCCAGGAGCACGTTGTCCACGCGGAAGCGGTAGCACTGGCGGCCCTGCGCATCCACCGGGCCGTCCGCCTGCATGCTGTAGCGGTACGCGTCCGAGGCCAGGTTCGCGGTGTCCACCTGCAGGGGCCGCATGTGCATGCGCACCTCGCTGCGGTTGACCAGACCGTCCGTGTCCGGATCCTCGTCCAGGTCCTTGCTGGAGCCCTGCGTGCCGCCGCGCCACTCCATGCCGTCCGGGATGCCGTCGCCGTCGCTGTCCTGGAGCGTGGCGTTGGTGCCGATGAACTGCTCGTCGCAGTCCAAGAGGCCGTCGCAGTCGGTGTCCACGCCGCGCAGCGCGGGCGGGCAGCCCTTGTCCAGGCCGCCGCCGTCCGGGAGCGCCACCTGCGTGGGATTGAAGTCCACGCCGCGGTCGCGGAAGTACACCTCCACGCCGTCGCTGAAGCCGTCGCCGTCGGTGTCGCGCAGGTTGGGGTTCGTGCCCAGCTCGTACTCGCGCGCGTCGCTGAGGCCGTCGCCGTCGGTGTCCGCTTCGCCCAGCGGGCTGCCCGGGGGCGCGGAGAAGTTGGAGGCCACGAACTCCTTCACGATGAAGGCGCGGCGCACCTGGCCGAACTGGAAGTTGAGGAAGTTGATGGGCTCGTTGTTGCGGAAGTCGCGGAAGTTGCCGCCGCCCAGCGTGGCCATCTTCTCCAGGCGGTCCGCGTTCTGGTTGATGATGAGCAGCGGGCAGCCGCCGTCCCCGAAGCCGCCGTCCTCCGACACCAGGTCGCACACGGACGGCACGGGCTGGGTGGGGTTGAAGACGTGCACGGTGTTGAAGCGCACGTCCTCCACCAGGTCGCGCAGTTGGCGGATGCGCACCACCGCGTCGCCGCGGATGAGCTCGTCGTCCTGGTTGTTGGTGGGCTTGCCGTCCGACAGGAAGATGACCGAGTAGCGCGCCTGCGCCAGCGCCTCGCCCCCGCTGGGCTGCTGCCGCGCCCGCGCGATGTCCGTGTTGATGAGCGAGTAGATGTCCGACAGCGGCTTGACGAAGTCCGTCGAGTCGCGGTTCGGCGACGTGTCCGTGTTGCGGAAGGTGAGCAGCTTCTCCGTGAGGATGGCCTTCGCGGTGGCGTCCAGCTTCGACACCTGCACGAAGCCGTCCTCCAGCGGCGGTCCCGGGTTCTGCGTGAGGAACGCCGTGGTGCTGCCCGCGAAGAGCATCACCGCGATGGAGACCTCGTCGTCCTGCGGGAGGTTCTCAATCAGGTCCACCAGCGCCGTGGCGCGCGTGCCGTCCGGATCGCTCACGCGCATGGACTGGCTGGCGTCCATGGCGACGATGATCTTGATGGGCCGGACGACCTCATTGGCGCCCAGCGTGCAGAAGCGCCCCTCCAGCGACACGGCCCGGTCCGCGGGCACCTCCGTGTCGCGGCGCGGGTCGAAGAGGTACGTATCCGTACAGGCCACCACCACGACGAGCCCCACCAGGGTGAGGAGCCACCAACGTCCCGCGCGGCTCACGGCGACGCGCCTCCCTGCGACGGCGACACGCCGACGCAACTGCCCTGGGTCTTCCAGGGGTCCACCAGTTGATCCGGCCGGCGGAAGTCACCGTCATCCAGGGCCAGGTCGGGCCCCAGCGGCACGCGCACGCTGGGCGGCGCGTACTGGGCCCACGCGCACGCGGTGCGCCAGACGCCGTAGTCCGTGGCCACGCCGCTCTCCGGCGCCTCCGCGAACCACACCTTGAACAGGTTGTAGCCCTGCTTCACGCCCGCGCGGTCCGGCGGCGTCACCAGCTGCAGGTTGGACACGGTGAAGTCGTAGCAGACGCCGTCCGTGTCGTTGCCGCCCTCGACCTTCTTCACCTCGTACTGGATGCCGTACTTGTCGTGGAAGAGCCGGTCGCGGCGGGTGGGGTCGCTGCCGGCCCGCAGCTCCTCGTCATCCGGGATGCCGTCGCCGTCGGTGTCCAGGCCGGCCACGTTGGACTGGAGCGGGTTCAGGCCGTACTTCGCCTCCAGCCCGTCCGGCGCGCCGTCGCCGTCGCTGTCCACGATGCCCTGGCGCGTCTTGAGGTAGTCCTCGGCGAACTGCGACAGCCCGTCGCCGTCCGTGTCGCGGCAGACGCAGTTGGGCGTCAGCGGGGACTTGGGGTCGCAGCCGCGCGCGTCCAGGTCGTTGCCCGGCTTGAAGCCCTGGTCCATGCGCCGGTACTCGAAGCCGTCGCTCAGGCAGTCCCCGTCGCTGTCCATGATGAAGGGGTTCGTCTTCAGGGTGAAGCTGTTGTCCAGCGCGTCCGGCACGCCGTCGCCGTCGCTGTCCAGCACGCGGCCGTCATCCCCCGGCGCGGAGCTCAGGGGCTCCACCAGCAGCGTCTTCATCACGTTGGGCGACGCGAATGAGGAGTAGTCCAGCGCGCCCAGGCCCAGCTCGGAGATCTCCGCCGTGTCGCTGAACTCCTGGTACACGCCGTTGCCCATCTCCGCGAAGCGCTTGAGCAGGTAGGAGGCGATCTTCTTCGCCGCGGCCGGGTACTGCGCCTCCGGGACGCCCGGGTAGGTTCCGTAGATGTCCTGGCAGATGGGGCCGCACGCGCGCACGGCCTCCTCGTTGAAGAGCAGCACCGTGTGCATGCGCACGTCGCCCACGTTGTACTGCGTCTTGAGCTCCATCAGCCGGCGCACGTAGCTGAAGAGCTGGTAGTTCTGGTTGCGGTCCGTGCCCACCTCGAAGCCGTTGATGGCGTCGGTGGTGCTGGTGGCGTTGCAGAAGCTGCTGATGGAGTCGCGCCAGGTCAGGTCCGGCGTGTCCGGCCCCGCGTAGACGGACAGGTTGTCGTTGGCCGAGCAGCGCGGGTACGGCGTGCCGTCCGTGAGGAACACGACGACGTAGCGCGTGCGCGGCAAGAGCTCCGGCGTGGACTGGGACACCGCCTCGATGTCACTGGCGATGAGGCTGTACGCGTACGCGAGCGCGCCCTGGTAGTCCGTGCCCTTGCCCAGCTGGGACTGCAGGCCTTCGATGTAGCCGTTGATGTTGCCCGGCGGCGCGAAGCGGTCCCCCGTGGAGGCCGGCGGCCAGGTGTTCTTCACGTTCGTCTCGAACGGGGCGATGGCGATGCTGATGTTGCCCTCGCGCCGGTCGTTGATGCGCTTGAAGCCATTGACCAGGTTCTTCAGGGCGCGCACGCGCGCGGGCTCGGTGACGCCCGGCGGGATGATGGCCTGCACCTCCGCGCGCTCGCAGAAGCCGCTGCCCTCCTGCGAGCCCGGCGGATCCGACACGCACATGCTGCCGGACTCGTCCACGACGAGCACCACCTTCACCGGGAAGCCGGTGGGGTTCGCCGGGCGCGTGCACACCCGGCCGGTGAGCTTCAGCCGGTCATCCAACTGGGACTGCTCCTGGGCGCGCGGCTCCAGGAGCGTGTCGGAGCAGGACAGCACACCCAGGGCCAGGAGGCCGGTCGCAAGGAGCGGGACGACGAGCAGACGGCGCATGCGATGCGGGCCTCCTGGCATGGGGGACATCCTTCTTACGCCTTCTTGCGGCGGCGCAGCAGCAGGCCGAGCACGCCGGCGCCCAGGGCCGCGGCGCTGCCACCCGCGGGCAGCGACGTGCAACCGCCGCCGTCGGAGTCCTGCTTGCCCACCGTCACGAAGAGGCTGGACACGGAGCTGCGCTGGTCGGGGAACACGCGGTCCGCGAAGGCCAGACGCGTGGAGACCTGCAGTTCGTACTCACCCTCCTTGTCCGGCTTGAAGTTGGGCACGCTGCCATCCACGTACTGGTACTCCCAGTGGCGGCTGTAGGTGACGGCGCCCTTGGGGTTCTCCACCACCGCGGTGGAGCCGGAGGGACGCTTCACCACCGTCCACGTGTACTCGATGGCCGCGCCGTTGCGGTTGGCGAACAGGGGCGGGCGCACCGCCATGCCCGTCTTCTCCACGTTCAGCAGGCCGCCGGTGCCCACGCTGAAGGGCGCCTTCGGGTCGAGGCAGTCGTTGGGGCGGTCCTTGTTGAGCACCACGCAGTAGCGCGTGTCGCACGCGTCACCCAGACCGTCGCCGTCGTCATCCGCCTGGTCGCGGTTGGCCACCAGCGGGCAGTTGTCCACGGCGTTGAGCACGGAGTCGTTGTCCATGTCCGGGTCGCACGCGTCGCCAATGCCGTCCCCGTCCGCGTCCTTCTGGTCCGGGTTGGGCAGGCCGGGGCAGTTGTCCAGGTTGTCGGAGATGTTGTCGCCGTCCGCGTCCACGCGGCACAGGCTCACGTCCTCCGGCAGCTTCTGGTCCGGGTTGGCGATGAGCGGGCAGTTGTCCACGCCGTCCTTGTACCCGTCGTTGTCATCGTCGTCGTCGCAGACGTCGCCGATGCCATCGTGGTCGTTGTCCGCCTGGTTGGCGTTGGGGATGGAGGGGCAGTTGTCCTCGCCGTCCAGCTTGCCGTCGTTGTCGTCGTCCGGGTCGCACGCGTCGCCGATGCCGTCACCGTCGGTGTCCAGCTGGTTCGCGTTGGAGACGGCCGGGCAGTTGTCGCACGCGTCGCCCGCGCGGTCGCCGTCGCCATCCGCCTGGTCGCGGTTGGACGTGAACGGGCAGTTGTCCTTGTCGTCCGCCTTGCCGTCGCCGTCCGCGTCGTCCGTGTACGACAGCGTCTTGCCGTCGTCCGTGTACGCCACCCAGATGGAACAGCCACAGCCACAGCCGCAGCCGCCACCCTCCTCCTTGGGGCGACCGCACTCGTCTCCGAGGCACTCCGGGTTGTCCGGGTTCTGCTGCTGGGCCTGCACGGTGCGGGGGCTCAGCACCAGGAAGGCGCCGAGCGCCAACAGGGGGGCAATGCGACCGTTCATCATGGTGACTCCTTTCACAACCCGACGCCCTAGCAAGAGGCGATCCCGCGTCTGTAGGAGTTTCAGGGTCAGGAACTTCAAGGGGTTGCGCGTTCGCAAGGGACTGCTACAGGATGGGTGTGGGGGGGACACCCCATTGAGACTGTGGGGGACACCCCACGCCCGGGGCCTGACTCAGGTGCCCACGATGAAGTCGTTGGAGACGAGGGGGACCATGCCCGCGGGGGTGCGGCCCGTGTCCGGGTCGTAGTGCATCTCCTGGATGAAGAGGGAGCCCACGCCGGCGCCGCGCGGATCATTGTCCCGGCCCACCTGGAGGTAGAGGTAGACCTCGTTGGTGCCCGCGGGAATCACCTCGCCGGGAATCAGCGGGTGGGGGCGCTCCAGGGTGGGGACCAGCGAGACGTTCTCCACGCGCGTGCGGTAGCAGGCGCGGCCGCTGGTGCCGGTGGGGGGCAGCGGGACGATGGAGTAGCCGTAGCCGCGCTCGCGGTGGAAGTCGAGGTCGGCGCTGAGCGGGTCGCCGTGGGCCTCCACCTCCTGCACGTTGGAGAGGCCGTCGCGGTCGCTGTCGAGCAGGTCCTCGGCGACGAGCGGGTTCGTCTGGGACAGGGCCTCCACGAGGTCCGGCAGGCCGTCGCCGTCGGTGTCTCCCACGCAGGGGTCGGTGCCGAGCACGCGCTCCTCGCAGTCGTTGAGCCGGTCGCCGTCGGTGTCCTGCACCACGCTGCAGCCGCTGATGACGTCCACGGCGAGCGGGTCCAGGCCCATGCGCAGCTCGACGCCGTCCATGAGGCCGTCCTGGTCGGTGTCGGGGACGGTGGGGTCCAGCCCCATGGCGCGCTCGTCGTCATCCCCCACGCCGTCGCCGTCGCTGTCGATGTACATCTGGCCGTTGCGCACCTGCACGTTGCGGTTGAAGGCCAGGAAGCGCTTGAGCTTGAGCGCGTTGCCGAGCGCGCCGTAGTCCAGCCGCGCGAGCGCGTTGGGCAGGCCCGCGAAGTCCGTCTCCACGGGCGCGCTGCCGCCCGCGTTGGCGATGGCGGCCACCTGGAGGCGGGTGACGGGGTCCGGCGTCTGGCCCCGGACGTAGACGGGCTGGACGCTGACGTCGCCCGCGCCCAGCTGCTCCACCAGCCCCTTGAGCTCGCCCACCACGGCGGTCAGCTCGCACTGGCTGCACGCGGCGTTGCACCCGGCCTGGGCCTCCGGGGTCGCGTTGCAGCCGGCCGCCTGGGACAGCGCGGAGCAGCGGCGGTCGATGCCGATGTTGTACGCCGGGTTGTCACAGCTCACGTCGGAGCTGCGGATGACGGGCGCCACCACGTAGCGCGTGCGCGCGACCTCGCCCTTGCAGGAGGCCTGCATGTCGCCGGACAGGAGGCTCTTGGAGAGCCGCAGCGCGGAGCGGATGCTGATGGGGCCCTGCTGCTGGTAGCTGGCGTAGCGGGGCAGGACGGACTGGAAGGCGGCCGCGTCCGTGAAGCTCCCCTGCAGGCCGGTGGCCACCGAGTGGAAGGCCACGAGCCCGAAGCGCACCTGCGGCCCGGTGAAGCGCGAGGCGAGCGTGGTGAGGCCGTCCACCGCGGAGCCCACGACCTCCGGCTCGACGCCGGTGCCGCCCTGGAGCGCGAACACGACCTTCACGGGGAACGCGTCGCCGGTGGCCTCCGGGACGCAGAGGTCGCCCGCGAAGTTGACGCGGTCCCTGGTGCCGCCCGCGCGGTCGTCAATCGAATAGAGACCCGAGTCGGTGCACGACAGGCACAACGTTGGAATCAGGAACCAGGCGACCCGGGGGGAGGAACGCATCCGTCGGATTGTAGACCTCAGCTCCCCCACCTGACGCAAGCGACGCGAGGGATGGCTCCGCACGAAGTCACGCCCCCGGGCCCACACGGCCCTGCCCGAAGAAGAACAGACGCCGCCAGCCACGCTGGAATGTCCACATCCTGCCTGGAACCAGCTTCAAACAGATTCCTGGTCTTACCGGGATGGTTCCGATTCCTCGAAAAGGAAAGACATTGCCCATGCAGTCCAATCCCCAAGGAGCAAGCCATGAAGAAGACGCACATGAAGGTCGGCGGGACCGTGGCGATGTTCGTGCTGGCGCTGGGCGCGACGGGCGCGATGGCGCACAACCGTGAGGTGAAGAGCCACGACCCGCGCATGGCGGTATCGATGGAAGAGGTCGTCATGGTGTCGAAGACGGGCCCGCTGGCGGGCGGCTCCGGCTCCGGCTGCGGCTGCGGCTTCTTGAGCAACATCCTGGGCAACACCACCGGCGGCCTGCTGGGGAACACGACGGGCACCCTGCTCGGCATCCTCGGCAACGTGCTCGGCGGCGGCACGACCGGCAACTGCGGCTGAATCGGCCCGCCCTCACAACCCCCTGAAGCCATGTAGCGGCTCATTCAAGACACCCCCGACGCCGGAGGCCCATCTCCGGCGCTCGACATTGGAGCCCCCATGCGACACCCCCTGACTCCCAGGCACGGGTTGTTGACCGGCCTTGCCGCGGCGCACCTGCTGCTGGTGGCCTGTGGCGCGTTGCACGTGCCCTTCCTGCAGGTCTCGGACGCGGTGAAGCCCTGGGCGCAGGCGTATGCGCACTGGACGGGCGCGAGCAGTGGCTTCAGCTTCTTCGCCCCCGGGGTGAGCCCCGCGGTGCGCGTCTCCTTCGACCTGGAGGGTGCGTCCGGCGAACAGCTGCACGACGACTTCCGGTCCGACAACGGCGCGGTGAACGTGCGCATCCATTCCATGATGTTGCGCTTCGGCCTGCCGGAGAGCCGGGACGCGCTGGCCCGCGCGTGGGCGGCGGCGATGTTCGGCCGGCACCCGGACGCGCGCTCCGTCACGGTGCGCGTGGACTCGCTCCAGCTGCCTGGCATGGAGGCGCACCAGCGGGGGGAGCGGCCCGTCTGGTCGGAGGCGTACCGCGCGGTGTTCGAGCGCCGTGTGCCCGCGTCCGCCGGGGAGGTGACGCCATGAGCGCCCCGTCCTGGAGGTCCGCCGTGAGGGCCCGGCTGGCGGCGTTCGTCGGCGAGCCCACCTCCCCGCAGCCGCTGGGCGTGCTCCGCATCGGCGTGGCGGCGCTGCTGCTCATCCAGGCGTGGAGCCTGTCGGAGAGCCTGCCGGAGCTGTTGAGCAACCGGGGCTGGGTGCCCTGGAGCGTCTCGGAGGCGCTGGCATCTCCCGCGGTGCCCCGCGTGGACGCGGTGGTGGCCGCGCTGGCGCCGCTGGGAATCTCCCAGGTGGCCGGCCTCCAGGGCCTGGCGTTCGTCTACGTGGTGGCGCTGCTGGGGCTCCTGCTGGGCCTGCACACGCGGGTGTCCGCGGTGGTGGCCTGGGTCATCCATACGGTGCTGCTCAACAGCATCAGCTTCTTCTCCTATGGCGTGGAGACCTTCGCGCACATCAGCCTGTTCTATTGCGTGGTGATGCCGGTGGGCACGGCCTTCTCCCTGGACATGCGGGCGGGGCGGCTCTCCGGCGCGCCGTCCGCGCTGGCCACGCTGTCGCTGCGCGTGTTGCAGTTGCACCTGAGCCTCATCTACCTGTCCACGGGGCTGGAGAAGCTCCTGGGCCCCGTGTGGCGGGACGGGACGGCCATCTGGGAGGTGCTGATGCAGCCCCAGTATGGCCAGTTCGACTTCGCGTGGCTGGCGGCGGTGCCGTGGCTGGTGAAGCTGTCCACGTGGGGCACGCTGGCGGTGGAGGTGGGCTACGCGTTCTGCATCTGGCCCCGGCGCACGCGGGGGCTCTGGGTGGCGCTGACGCTGGGCATGCACCTGGGCATCGCGGTGATGATGGGCCTGTGGATGTTCAGCGGGATGATGGCCGTGCTCACGTTCGCGGCGTTCGGCTGGCCCCTGCTCCACGAAGCGATGGTCACGCGGGTCCGGGCCGCGGTGCTGCTGCCGTTCCACTCCGGCTCCGCGCGCTAAGCCAGCCAGGCCCATCCATCAGTTCCGGCGTGCGCGGCACCCAGGAGCGCCCGGGCGAGGGGCTGCTGCATCCGAAGCCCTCTTCACAGCGTGAGCAGGTACGCGAGCAGGTCGTCGCGCTCCTCCGGGGTGAGGTCCTGCGCGGCGCCGTGATTCAGGCCCGGCGTCTCCAGCAGCGTGCGCAGCGGGAAGCGCGAGCCCACCACGAGCCGGTCCTCCTGCACCGCGTAGCCAGCCGTGGCGCTCGTCAGGAGCGGCCACACGTCCCAGGTTCCCACCAGCGACGGCGGCGCCGCTCCCGTCACCAGCTGCTGCTGCTCCAACCGCAGCGGCAGCGCGATGGGCGTGCCGACGTCCTGGTACTGGCCCCGCGTCGAAGGGTCCTGGTCCAGGGTGAAGAGGGGCGCGGGGTGGCAGGCCATGCACTTCGCCTTCCCTTCGAACAGCGCCAGGCCCCTCGCCGGATGGCCGGTCCTTCCGTCCGGCAGCGTCACCGACTCCAGCGGCGCTCCGTCCGCGCCCCGGTAGGGGTTGGGCGGCGTGGGCAGCAGCGCGGTGTAGAGCGCCAGGGCCTCCACCTCCGATGGCAGCGGATCCGGGTTGTGGTAGCGATTGCGGCCGCCCACCGTCTCCGCCGTCTCCGCGAGGCTGCGCGTGCTCGCGGGCGTGAAGTAGGGCGGCGTGTCCCGGCTGCCCAGCGCCGTCGTCGAGCGGTAGATGCGCATGGGGCGCGTCTTCTCGAAGAAGACGCCGCCGGTGTGGCCTTCGATGTGGCACGCGTCGCAGCTCATCCCGGTGCGACCCACGTCGGTGAAGTAGAGCACCTGGCCCAGCCGGCGCTGCTCGCGTGAGTGCACGTCCACCACCGGCCACTGCCGCACCACGCGCGCCTTGCCCGCTTTCGCCTCGCTCACGTCCACCAGCGCCACCGTGCCCGTGAAGCGGTTGAGCACGTAGAGCGTGCGCCCGTCCGGGGACAGCGCCAGGGAGCGCGGCCCGGAGTGCAGCTCCAGCCCCGCCCGGCCCTTCGTCCCCAGGTCTTCCGCCGGGCGGATGAACGGCGTGCCCTCCGGCGCGGGCACGGGCAGCGTCTGCAGCACCGCCTCGCGCGACGCCGCGTCGCCCTTCACCAGCGCCTTCGCGTCCAGCACGCGCACCTGCCCCAGGCCCACGTCCGCAGCGTAGAGCAGCCCGGCGCGGTCATCCAGCGCCAGCCCCTCCGTCACGCCCGCGCCGAAGCCCCGGTGCCGCACCACCTCCTGCCGGTCCAGGTCCAGCACCGCGACGCCGCTGTTCGCGCTCACCTCCATGCGCTGGGCGTTGGGGCCCACGTTCGGCCCCAGGCTCGACATGAAGAGGCGCTTCAGCCGGTCGCTCGCGACGAGGGCGCGCGGCGCCTTGCCGCCCATCACCTGCGCGGAGAAGGCCTCCGTCGCGCCTCCGATGATGGGGACGCCCGGCTTCGGCACCACGGGCGCCAGCTCGCGGCCATCATCCTGGCGCAGCAGCACCACCTGCCCCGTCTGGAGGCTGCCCACCGCGAGCAACCCCTTCCACCGCGCCATCGCGCGCGGGTTCGGATCCACTGCCGCGCTCCACTGCTCGCGGCCGTCCTCCAGCGCGAGCGCGCGCACCGTGTCGCGGAGGTGCTCGGCGACGAAGGCCACGCCCTTCGCTCCGTCCACCTCCAGGCCCCATACGCCCGCGGGCGCGGGGACGACCCGGGGCTTCCGCTCCGGCGCGTCCAGCGCGTACAGCCAGAGCCCCGCCTCATATTGATGGGCCACGCCCAGCCACGGGTGCCCGCTGGCGTCCCTCCACGTCGCGAGCGCCGACGGCCCGTCCCCCACCGGCATCGCCTCCACGCGCCCCGACGCCACGTCCAGCGCGAACACCGTGTCCGTGGGCGGCGACGCGACGAAGAGCGTGCGCCCGTCCGGGGACAGCGCCAGCGCCCTCAGGTCCGGGAAGGCCGCGTCGTTGACCACGGTGAGCCGCGCGGTGCCCGTGGGCCGCGGGCCGGTCGTCGCCGCGAGCGACAGCTGCACGTCCGTCTGGAAGATGCCCTCGGGGAGCGCGAGGTCCGCCGGAAGCCTCGCGTAGGCATGGCGCGCGTCCGTCACCGTGAGCGGCACCTCCCTCGACAGGGGCGCGCCGAGCACCAGCCGGAGGCCCGGCACCAGGTTCTCACCGTAGAGGGAGACCGGCTGCGAGGTCTGGTTGCTGGTCAGCTTCGGGCCCACGGCATGGAGGATGGAGCGCGGCGCGGCGGGCGCGGCGGGACGCTCGGGAGTAGGCGGCGGGGGCGCGCTCCGGGGCTTCAGCGCGACGACCCCGAGCCCCAGGATGACTCCGATTCCGAGCCCGGCCGCGATCCATCCCCGCTTGCGAGTGACACCCATCACGCGTGTGCATGCCTCCGCGCGCGAGCATCCTCCATTCGCCCACCGTGTCACGATGACTTCGCACCACGTCTGCTCGCATGCTCGGGAGGCTCCGCGCGGAGGGAATCTCACGCGACGTTTTCAGCGTACCGGCACGAATCAGCTCAGGGCGTGGAGTGCCCGCCCCAGGTGAGGTGGACTGCCCCCCACACTTGATCTCCACAGGCCGCGCCATGTGGCCGGAGTGTGCGTTGACAGGTCGGGGCTCGCATCGCTTAACCTGTTGATGATGCGACGTTTCCTCCTCTTCTGTGCCGTCGCCAGCGTGCTCGGCTTCGGTCCCCTCTCCCCCGCGAACGATGCCTTGGCCCAGGGGCGGACACGTGCCCCCAAGGCGAAGGCCGCGAAGCCGACGACGGCCAAGGCCAAGAAGGGCTCGAGCAAGGCGCCGCCGCGCATCGAGACGAAGTCGAGCACGGCCGTGACGGATCCGGTGACGGGAGATGCCTCGGCCACCGCGTCGTCCGCGCCGCCGCAGCGCGGCCCGTCGCGCATCGACTTCGATGACCGTCTCATCCAGGGCCAGACGAACAAGTCCGGCGCTGTGTACTTGTATGACCGCAAGGAGCTGAAGACGCGGTCCATGCTCCGCGAGCGCGACAGCTTCCGCTCGGAGACGCTCGCCACCGTCTACGATCAGTAGGGCCGTACCGCCCATCACCCTTCGAAGGGAGCGTCACCGTTGAGCGGCCAGCCCAGCGTCCTGCAAGTCGTCATCCTCCGCGACGGCCTCCTGGTGGGGACGGAGGTCTTCGTCCCCGGCACCTACGCGCTCGGCTCCGATGCGTCGTCGGATCTGCGGCTGGATGACGCGTCCGTGTCGCCGCGCCATGCGTTGCTGTACTTCCAGAACGGCCGCACCGCGATCCAGGACGCGGGCGGCGGGACCAGCGGCGTCTTCGTCAACGGGCACCAGGTCACCGCTTGTGAGATCCGCTCCGTGGACGAGGTGCTGTGCGGTCCGTTCGTCCTGAAGACGCGGATCCTCAACCAGCGTCCCGTCGAGACCAAGCCGCAGCCGCCGCCCGAGGTCGCCGCGCTCCTCGGAGGTTCCGGGGCTCCGCCCGCCGCGCCGAACGGGTTCGCGCAACAGCAGGCTCAGCAGGCCGCACACGCGCAACAGCAGGCTCAGCAGGCTGCATACGCGCAGCAACAAGCGCAGCAGGCTGCGTACGCGCAGCAACAAGCGCAGCAGGCCGCATACGCACAGCAACAGGCTCAGCAGGCCGCGCTCGCGCAGCAGCAAGCGCAGCAGGCCGCATACGCGCAGCAACAGGCTCAACAGGCCGCGCTCGCACAGCAGCAGGCGCAGCAAGCCGCGCTCGCGCAGCAGCAGGCACAACGCGCCGCGCAGGCTCAGCAGGCCGCGCTCGCGCAACAGCAGGCCCAGCAGGCTGCATACGCGCAGCAGCAGGCCGCGCAGGCGCAGCACGGTGCGCACGCACAGCCCGCGGCGCGCGGTCCGGCGGGCCATGCTCAGCCATCGGGTCACCCCCAGGCCGTCAATGGACACCCCGGAGCCCAGGGCGCGCACGCGCAGCCCGGTGCTCGCGCACAGCCCGCTGCCCCGAAGGCCGCCCCGGCCCCCGCCGTTCCCGCGGGCACCGTCCCCTCCGCCCGGCGCCGTCCTCCTTCGGAGGCCATGCCCAGCCTGCTCGTCGCGGACGACCTGCTCGCGGGCGTGGACACCGACGTCGCCGCTTCCGACTCCGGCCCCCTCGTCCTCGACGCGGCCCCGGCCAGCCGCCCCACGCACGCGCCGAAGATCGGCCCGGGCAAGGGCGCGGCCCAGCTCTACCTGGAGCTTTACTGGGGCGCCGTGCGCCGCGACGCGCGCCGCTTCGCCCCGGACGCGAAGAAGCCCGTGAAGGCCGCCCTGGAGGAACAGGCCCCCATGCCGCTGTGGGGCTTCACCCTCCCGGAAGGCGATGCCTTCACCCTCGCCGAGTCCGTCAGCGGTAACTACCGCCTCTTCGTGCCCCCCGGCACCGACGTGGAGAAGGCCAACGGCGACGGCCGCTTCACCCCCGTCACCACCGCCGCGCTCGAGTCCGACGGCAGCCGCCGCTTCGTCACCCTGCGCGACGGCGCCGCCGCCCGCCTCACCCAGGGCAAGATGTCGCTCGTCGCCTACGCGGCCCCCGCCCCCGAGCGCGTCTTCGTCAACCCGCTCAAGGGCCTGCCCTGGCTGACCCTCTTCTTCCTCGCCATCTTCGGCGGCGGCCTGGGCTGGTTCATCGCCACCCGGCCGCAGGGGCCCGCGACCGCGGACTTCACCCAGAAGAACCTGCCGCCCGTCGCGCTGCGCCTCATCGCCCCCGAGCCCAAGAAGAAGGAAGAGGCCAAGAAGAAGCTCGAGGCGCTCAAGCAGAAGGAGCCCGTCAAGGAGAAGCCCGCCGTCGCGGAGAAGGCCCCGCCCAAGCCCGTCAAGGAGGTCCAGGTCCCCAAGGCCGTGGCCGCCGCGCCGGAGAGCAAGGCCCTCAAGGCGCTCGCGAAGCTGTCCGCCGCGGGCCCCGCCGCCAACGACCTCCTGGCCGCCGTGGACAAGCTGGGCAGCGGCCCGGGCAGCAAGAACGTCAAGCAGACCAACTACAAGCTGTCCGGCCTCATCGGAAAGGCGCCCATCGCCAACGCGGGCCTGGGCACCTTCGGCCTGGGCGGCGGCGGCAAGGGCGGCGGCGCCACCCTGGGCGCGGAGCTCTTGCGCGGCAAGGGCGGCGGCGGCATCGGCGCGCTGGGCGCTGGCAGCGTGGGCAAGGGCGCGGTGGGCGGCACCGTCACGCGCGCCACCGCGCGCAGCATCTCCTCCACGCAGGGCACCGTGGACCGCGAGGCCGTGGCCAAGGTCATCAACAGTCACCTGAATGAAGTGCACGGCTGCTACGAACGCGCGCTGCTCAAGGACCCCGGCCTCGCTGGCAAGGTGGTGCTGGAGTGGGCCATCGGGCTCAACGGCCACGTCGCCTCCGCCAAGACCAAGTCCTCCACCCTCCGCAACGCCTCCGTCGAGGCGTGCATCCTCAGCAGCCTGAAGGGCTGGCAGTTCCCCGCCCCCAAGGGCGGCCTCGTCATCATCACCTACCCGTTCCTCTTCAACTCGGTCGGCTACTGACGCGGGGACTCACCCCCACCCTCGCGTCCGCCCCCGCCTCCTGACAGGAAAAAGTCCCCGTGCGATTCCTCCTGCTCTCCCTCCTGTGCCTGGTGCCCGGCCTCGCGCGCGCCCAGGCCGAGGAACTCGAGAACCCCGGCACCGTCTCCGCGGTGCAGGACCGGCTGTACCGCATGCACCATGAGCTCTCGCTCGGCGTGGGCGTGCTGCCCGCGGACGCCTACTACAAGGGGCTCATCGGCACCGTCGGCTACGCGTACCACTTCAGCGACACGCTCGCGTGGCAGGTGGCCCGTGGCACGTACAGCTACAACGTGCAGACCAGCCTGCGCCGCCAGCTGGAGCGCGACTTCGACGTGTCCCCCGTCTCCGCCGCCTTCGAGGACCAGGTGCAGTGGATGGTGGGAAGCGACCTCATGTGGAGCCCGCTGTACGGCAAGACGTCGCTGCTCAACACGAACGTCATCCACTTCGAGGTCTTCCTGCTGGCCGGCGGCACGGTGGTGAAGGTGGACCGCAGCGACGGCTTCCGCCCCGCCGTCAACCTGGGCCTGGGCGTGCGCGTGTTCTCCAGCAAGAACGTGTCCTTCCGGCTGGACGTGACCAACAACACCGTCTTCGCGGGGGCGTCGCGCATCATCAACGTGCCCACCTTGCAGATTGGGACGGCCTTCAACTTCGGCGCCACGGAATGACGTCACGCCCGCTCATCGCCGCCGCGCTCGCCAGCGCCGCGCTCCTCGTGTCCCCGACGGTCGCCCGCGCGGCGCCGGACGCGGGCACGTTGCCCATGCCTCCCCCACCGGCCGCCGCCACCGCGAAGGCCGCTGGCGCCCCCACGGACGCCGGCACCGCCGGTCCCACGGACGCCGGCACCGCCGCGGGCACGCCCGCCCCCGCCAGGGCCGCCGTCGCGGAAGCGCCGCCGCCCCCGCCGCAGAAGGTGGCGCCGGAGACCTTCGACAAGGCGCTCAAGGCGTACTTCGACGGCAAGCCGCGCGACGCCGCCGGCCCGCTGTACGCGTGGCTCGAGACCACGCCCCGCACGGACGACAACTACGCGTGGGGCCAGTACTTCCTCGCCAGGAGCCTCATCGACCTGGGCCTCACGCACGCGGGCGCGACCTACCTGGCCCGCATCGCGCGTGAGCGCACCAACCCCCAGGTGCTGCCGCGCGCGCTGGACGCGCTGAAGGGGCTGACGGACCGGCCGCACGACGAGGTGATGATCGACGAGCAGGTCTTCGGCGCGCTCGACCTGGGCTTCCTCCCGGACGAGACGGGCGCCTACGCGCACTACCAGCAGGGCCTGGTGGACCTGCGCGTGGGCAACGAGCGCTGGGCGAACACGCACTTCTCCAAGCTGCCGGAGACCAGCGCGGAGGCGAGCCGCGCGAAGTTCGCGCTGCTCGTCACCCGGCTCAAGCAGGTGAAGGATCCGCCGGAGGAGATGGTGAAGGACTTCCTCACCCTGTCCGAGGACGAGAAGCTCACCCGCGAGGCGCGCAACGAGGCGGCGCTCGCGGTGGCCCGCCTGCGCTACGAGAAGAAGGACTTCCCCGGCGCGCTGGACGCGTACGGCAAGGTGAAGCTGCCGGAGCTGGACCCCGGCCGCGCCAGCCTCTACCTGGAGGAGGCGTGGACCCGCTACAAGCTGGGGGACCTGCGCGCGGCGCTGGGCATCCTCACCACGCTGGACGCGCCGTCCTTCCGCGATGAGTTCATGCCGGACAAGTACCTGCTGCGCGCGCTCATCTTCCGCGACCTGTGCCACTACCTGCCCGCCAAGCGCGCGGCGAAGGAGCTGACGCGCCGGTACGCGGACTCGCTGGAGGCCGTGCGCAACCGCGAGGACCTGAGCCAGGACATGCGCCTGCGCCGCGCCGCCAACGCGCACGGCGGCACCCAGCGCGCCGCGAAGTTCGTGTCCCTGCTGGACCTGGAGGGCGAGCGCCTGGGCCGCTACGCCGGCAGCTTCGGCGAGCGGCTCTTCGGGCACCTGACCCGCATGTATGACCTGTCCCACGCGGAGGCCGTGCGCGTGTACGACGCGCGGCTGCAGGACGCCGTGCGCCAGGAGGCGGACACGCTCCTGCGCGCCGCGGAGCAGGTGCGCCTGATGGAGTACGAGGTCGGCCTCAAGCTGTACGAGCGCGTGAAGAAGGGCGCGCAGGTGGTGGCGGCGGAAGAGGAAGAGCTGCTGTCGCCCGCGCAGGTCGCCTTCAAGTTCGACAACGAATACTGGAACGACGAGCTCAAGTCCTACCGGGTCCGCATCGAGAGCCGTTGCATCGAGGAAACCCCATGACCGGCCCGTTCACCGGCCTCATCACCGCCGCGCTGCTCGCGGCCGCGGCCCCTGGCCCCGGCGGCCGTATCGGGCCCAACGCCAACCCCATCGTGTCCAAGGCGAAGGAGCGCGAGGAGCTCATCGCCAAGCTGAAGCGCGACATCTTCAAGGTGGACCGCGCCATCGGCGAGACGGAGAAGCTCATCTCCAAGAGCCGCAACGCGCCGTACCTGCCGGACCTGCAGTTCCGGCTGGCGGAGCTCTACGTGGAGAAGAGCCGCTACGTGTACTACCTCCAGGCCGAGTCCCGGCCGGAGGGCGCCACGGGCGCCATCGTCTCCCCGGAGACGCGCCTGATGAAGCAGAAGGCGGTGCAGATGTACTACCGCCTGCTGCGCGAGTACCCGGACTTCAAGGACGGGGACCAGGTGACGTTCTACCTGGCGCACGAGCAGCGCGAGCTGGGCCAGTTCGACGAGATGCTCAAGACGCTGGGCGACCTGACGCGCAAGTTCCCCAACAGCCCGCTGCGCCTGGAGGCCGAGCAGATCCTGGGCGACCACTTCTTCGACAAGGCGGACCTGGTCGAAGCGGAGAAGCACTACCAGGCCATCCTGGAGCTGCCGCCGTCGCCGGTGCACGACCTGGCCCGCTACAAGATGGGTTGGATCCGCGTGAACCAGGCCAAGCACGCGGAGGCCGTCACGTTCTTCGAGGCGGCCGCCGCCAGCGCGCCCCTGCCCGGCGTGGACGTGAAGAAGGCGCTCAACGTCAAGCGCGAGGCGCTGCTGGACCTGGTCTACAGCTACACGGAGGCCAAGCCGCCCAAGGGCGCGCTCAACTACTTCGAGAAGCTCAGCGACAGCCGCGCCACGTACGCGCTCGCGCTGGACAAGCTGGGCAACCGCTACTTCATCAAGCAGCAGTACGAGTGGGCCATCCCCGCACTGCGCAAGCTGATGGAGGTGCAGCCCGACCCGGAGATGGACCTGGAGCGCGGGCAGAAGCTGTACGACTCGCTCAAGGCCGCCAAGGGCAAGGTGATGCCGGAGCCCGAGGACATCCGCTTCCTCGTGCGCGCCGCGGTGGAGAGCAAGACGGACCCGGAGCTGGCGGAGTCCGAGCGCAAGAAGCAGCTCGCGGAGCTGGAGGAGATGGCGCGCGACCTGTCCACGCAGGTGCACCTGGCCGCGCAGAAGGCGGACTCGCGTGATCTGTACGTGAAGGCCGCGGACGCCTACCGCGAGTACCTGGGGCTGTTCCGGCCGGAGCAGTACGTGCGGCCCATCATGAAGAACCGCGCGGACGCGCTCTTCGCCGCCAAGGAGTTCCCGGAGGCCGCGCGCCAGTTCGAGGAGCTGGCCCGCTACGAGGACAAGGCCAAGGACGAGAAGGCCGTGGACTCCGCCATGTACGGCGCGCTGCTGGCCCACTTCTCCACGCTCAAGCCGGAGGAGGCCCAGAAGCGCAACGCCTTCGAGGTCGCCGACGCGCGCCAGGCGCTGAAGCTCCTGGGCGCGAGCTACGTGTCGCGCTACCCGCAGAGCCCGCACGTGCTGGACGTGAAGTTCAACATCGCGCGCGCCTACTACGAGGACGGCGAGTACCCGAAGGCGGCGGAGCTGTTCACCGCGTTCGCGCTGGCGCATCCGCAGTACAAGGACGCGCCGGTGGCGGGCAACCTGGCCCTGGACAGCCTGCGGCAGGTGAACGACTTCAAGAAGCTGGACGAGACGGGCCGCAAGTTCCTCGCGTCCGCCCTGCCCTCCGGCTTCCGCGGCGAGGTCCAGAAGATCCTCACGCAGAGCAAGGCCGAGGCCCTGGACGAGCTGGCCCTGCAGAGCGCGCAGGAGACAGGCGACGTCATCGAAGGCCTGATGAAGGTCGCGGACGAGAACAAGAACAGCGACATCGGCGAGAAGGCGCTCTACGGCGCGTTCACCGCCGCGCGCGAGAAGCGCGACCTGCCGCGCGAGCGCGAGCTGGGCACGAAGCTGGTGCAGTCCTACCCGAAGAGCCAGTACCTGTCGGACGTGCTGCTGACGCTGGGCCGTCACGCGGCGGAAGCCGCGGCCTTCAACGAGGCGGCCGGCTGGTTCGAGCAGGTGGGCCAGAAGCTGGCGGGTGACGTGGCCTCGGTGGACGGCTGGATGGCCGGCGCCCGCCTGCGCATCGCGCTGGGTGAGTACCCGGAGGCGTCCCGCAACCTGGAGACGGCCGCGGAGACCGCGGGCGCGCGCAAGGGCGAGGTGCTGGCGCTGCTCGCGGAGACGCGCCTGAAGCAGAAGGACTACTCGCGCGCGAAGACGGCGGCGGAAGCCGCGCTCAAGCTGGACAAGAACAACGTGGCCGCCGCGGCGGTGCTCGCGGAGGTGCAGGCCACCACCGCGCCCACGGCCAGCCCGGACGCGCTCATCTCCACGCTCACCACCGCGGTGCAGGGCCCCAACGGCCAGACGGAAGAGGCGGCCAAGGGGCTCTGGTACCTGGGTGAGATTTTGTACCGCGGCTACAAGGACCTGCCGGCGGACAAGGTGGAGGAGAAGGTCGCCGCGCTCCAGGCCATGGAGGGCGTGTACACGCAGGCCGCGTCGCTCGGGTATCCGGAGTGGGCGGTGGCGTCGCTGTGGAAGATCGCCCTCGCGTACGGCCACATCGCGGACGTGGTGGACCAGACGCCGGTGCCCGGCGGGCTGTCCGCCGCGGAGACGAAGCAGTTCAACGACGCGGTGAAGCAGCAGGTGGCGCCGCTCAAGGCCCGCTCCGACGAGGCCTTCAAGGCGTGCCTGTCCCGCGCGGAGTCGCTGGAGGTCTTCAGCGCGGCGGTGATGGGCTGCCGCAACCGCACGGACGTGGCCGCGCTGCCGGTGCCGCAGCCCGGCGCGCCCACGCATCCCGCGGCGCTGGAGGACCTGCGCAAGAAGGCGGAGAAGGTGCTCACCGCGGAGGCGCTGGAGGCCCTGGGCATGGGCTACCTGGACGCGCACCAGTACGGCATGGCGCAGCTGACCTTCGGGCGCGTGACGGAGCTGCAGGACACGCGCGCGTCCGCGCACGCGGCGCTGGGCTGGGCCATGCTCAACCTGGGTGACCCCATGGGCGCCCGCGAGGCATACGCCAAGGCGCTGGAGGCGGACCCCACCTACGACAAGGCCCGCCTCAACCTGGCCGCGCTGCGCTGCCGCTTCGGCGACACGGACGGCGCGCGCCGCGAGCTGGCCGTGCTCAAGGACATGGGCACGCTCAACGGTCCGGACGTGGACGCGGGGTGGAAGGCATGCAAGTGAGCGCGCCCTTCCGCCGCATCGCCCCGGTGCTGGCGCTGCTCGCCGCCTCCGCGTGTGGGGAGGACGGCAGCGGCCGGCTGGAGGGCAGCGTGACGGAGCTCATCGACCTGCGCTACCAGCGCACGGAGGCGGCGCTCGCGGAGGGCACGCTGGCGGTGAGCTTCGTCAACGCGCAGGGCACCGGACAGGACGTGGTGCTGAAGGTGAGCGCGCGGGTGGCGGACATGCTGCCGGACGCCGAGTACGCGGGCTCGCTGGACATCGACCTGGCACAGGCGCTGGCGGACGGCTCGCAGCGGGGCAGCGTGGACCGCAGCGTGCTGGATGAGCCGGTGCGGCCCTTCCCGCTGCTCCAGCGCGGCAACCTCTTCGTGAAGTCCCTCCCGAAAAACCCCGGGGACCGGGTGTCGGGCGAGTTCAACGTCACGTTCGCCAACGGCACCGACGTCTACTCCGGGCGGACCATCTTCAGCCGTTTCGAGGCCACTGCTCCATGAAGCGCCCCCTGCTCCTCAGCCTGACCCTCCTGACCGCCGCCTGCGGCCCGAGCTACGGCATGCGCGTGCCGGACGCGCTGGTGAAGAAGCTGCCGTACGAGACGCGCATCGAGCTGCTGGAGGCGGAGAACGACCTGGCGCTGGCCATCGACCGGGTGGACGAGGCGGACAACGAGGTCAACCGCGCGCGCGACAACATCCGCCGCGCGAAGAGCCGCCAGGCCGCCGCCGAGGACGAGGAGGACCGCGCCCCGGACGCGTCCTCCCGCGAGGTGGCGAAGCTGGCCATCGCGGAGTCGGAGGCCCGCGTGGAGTTCCTGCGCGCGCACCAGCGGCTCAACGTGGGCCTGCGCGAGGTGGAGAAGCTGTCGCTGCGCTGCGCGTTCGCCCGCTTCGAGCTGGCGCGGCTGACGGCGGCGCGCAAGGCGAAGGTGCCGGGCAGTGAGCGCCTGGAGCCGAAGGCGTTCGAGGAACAGGTGTCCAAGTGCGAGGCCGCTGTGAAGGAAGAGCGCGCGAACCTCTCCGGTCACACGAAGGAAGCGCAGACGGCGAAGGAGGCGTGGGAGGCGAAGAAGGCCGCCCTGGCCAAGAAGACCTTCGACGCGCGCGCCAGCCCATACGTGGAGAACCTGTGATGACGAAAGCCGGCGTCCTCCTCCTCCAGTTGTTGACCGCCCAGGCGCCCGCTCCGGAGGCACCTCCGGCGGAGAAGCCCGCGGCGGCGCGCGCGGACAAGCTCCCGGACGACCCGGACGCGCTCTACAAGCTGGGCACGGCCTTCCTGGCGCAGAACCAGCCGGGCCGCGCGGTGGCCCCGCTGACGAAGCTGGTGGGGCTCACGCCCGACGGCGTGCCGGCGAAGGTGGCGCTGGCGCGCGCGCTGCGGCTGTCCGGGGACGCGCCCAAGGCCAAGGCGGTGCTGGACGCGGCGCTGGCGGCCTTCCCGGAGGAGGCCACGCTGCGCTCGGAGCGCGGCCTGCTGGCGCGCATCCAGGACGACACGGACGAGGCAATCACCCAGTACTCCGTGGCGACGGAGCTGGCGCCCAGGGACGCGGAGCTGCGCTTCAACCTGGGCGAGGTGCTCCAGCGCGCCAACCGCACGGACGACGCCATCGAGGCATACCGGGAAGCGCTGAAGCTGGACGGCGGGCTCCAGGTGGCGCGGGTGAACCTGGGCAAGGCGCTGGCGGAGAAGGGGCTGTCGGCGGAAGCGAAGGAGACGCTGCGCGAGGCCATCCGCCAGAAGGACAACGACGCGGAGGCCCACTACAACCTGGGCGTCGTGCTGATGCGGGAGAACGACGTCACGGGCGCGTTCGCGGAGTACCAGGCGGCGCTCAAGGCGGACCCGAAGCACGCGCGGGCACAGAACAACCTGGGCGTGGTGCTGGACGGCCAGGGCAACGCGCGCAAGGCGGCGGACGCGTTCCAGAAGGCCATCACGTTGGATCCGAAGTACGCGGAGGCGCACTTCAACCTGGGCCTCGCGTGCTTCCAGCTGGGGGAGAACGCCCGGGCGACGAAGGCCTTCGAGAAGGCGCTGCTCTTGGAGCCCCGCCGCGCGAGCGGCCCGTACACGCAGCTGGGCCAGCTGTACCTGGCGCAGGGCAAGAAGACGCAGGCGGTGTCCGCGTTCCAGAAGGCCATCGAGAAGAGCGCCGACGACGGCAAGAAGACGACGGAGGCGTACCAGGGCCTGGCGCGCGCGTACCTGGAGCTGGGCAAGGTGGACGACGCGCTGGCCACGCTGAAGACGGCGGTGGAGACCTTCCCGGACGAGCCCGGCGTGCGCGCGGGCTACGGTGACGCGCTCAAGGCCAAGGGCGACCTGGACGGCGCCATCGCGCAGTACTCGGCCTGCGTGAAGCTCCAGCCCACGGTGGACAACCGGCTGATGCTGGCGGACGCGTACGCGAAGAAGCACGTGGGCGCCCAGGCGCGGCCGCTCTATGAGGCCGTGCTCAAGGAGGATCCGAAGCACCGCGCGGCGAAGCTGGGGCTGGCGGACCTGCTGCTCTCGATGGGCGACTACGTCGCGGCGGAGAAGCTGCTGACGCCCGCCGAGGGCGATGAGGCGGACACGGCGGCGCTGGCGCGGCTGGGCATCCTGCACTCGCGGCGCGGCCGGCCGGAGCTGGCGGTGCCGGAGCTGGAGGCGGTGGTGGCGAAGGACCCCGCGCAGCTGGAGGCCCGCGCGGAGCTGGGCTTCCTGTACATGCGAGGCGGTGACGACGCCAAGGCGATGCGGGTCCTGAGCGACGTGCTGGCGGTGGAGCCGCGCAACTCGCTGGGGCTGCTGTACCTGGGGCACACGCTGTACCGGCAGGGCAAGTTGCAGGAGGCGGAGAAGGCCTTCCGGGGCGCGTCGCAGGTGGACGCCAGCGCGGGAGAGCCGCACTACGCGCTCGCGCAGCTGCTGGAAGCCGTCAACCGCAAGGCCGAGGCGAAGAAGGAGTACGAGGCCGCGGTGCAGCTGCAGCCGGACCACGCGGACGCGAAGGCCGCACTGCAGAAGCTGGCCGTGGACACGCCGTAGTCAGGCGACGCCCGCGGCGCACCGCGCGGACCTGTCCGACAGTCGGACAGGTCCGGGCCGCGTCGGCGGCGGCAGGTGCACCGCGGGGATGTTGGGGCTTGGGCCTACTCGCTCGAGCGCATGAGGGCGTCTGGCAGCGGAGGCCCTGTGGGCGTGGGCCGCGGTGGTTCCGCGAGCGCCCCACCGAAGTGGTAGCGGGCCTCCGCGTGGACTCCGAAGGCCCCATCCCCGGCGCTCGCCAGCAGCACGAGGTCGTCATCGGGGCCGCCGCCCTCGGGCAGCCCCAGGGTCCAGGGCACTTCGCGCGTCTCGCCGTCCAGGACGACGGGCGACGTGGGGCCTTCCCGGAGGACTGTTCTCGGCGGCACGCGCAGGGAGACCTGCACGGGCGCGGTGAAGCCCGGGCTCCGGTCCAATCGCGCGACGAGCCGCACCGTGTCCGCGCTGGCGTCCACCACCCTCCAGGAGACGTGCAGCGGCGCGGGGATTCGCGCCGTGGCGGGAAGCACCGTGGACGGTGACCACGGGCTGTCCGTCGCGGTGACGCCTTCCTCCGGGCCCTGCGTGGGCGCGATGGCGCGGGCGGCCGTCGCATCCAGGGGCTGCGCTTTCGCTGGCGTGGCCCGCGAGCCCTGACGCTCGCGCGACTTCAGGCTCCACGCGTCCCTTCCCTCCGCGGGAAGCGCCACCGACCGCGCTGACGCGAGGAGCGTTGGCGAGGACATGGGGCCGGAGTGCTCCTGGGCCCGCGGAGGTGGCTCGGAAGACCGTGGCGGCTTCTTGCGCCGCACGCGCTCCACGCTGGACGCCATGCTCGCGGAGAGTGCACCGACGAGCGCCAGCGCCAGCACGGCCCCTGCCACGCGTCTCCGCATCCAGGGGCGCAGGAGGGACCGCCGGCTTCGCTGCATTGGACGGGGAAGCTTCATGGGCACAGGGGCGCGTGGCTGGGGTACGGGAAGGCGGTGGCGGGTTCGGTGGCCGCGTCCACCAGGGTGCTCGGGAAGCCCCGGCACCTCAGCGCGTCCAGGAAGTCCGCGAGACACGGCGACGGTTTGCCCGTGTCCAGCACGTCCGTGAGCGCGCCCTGCTCATCGCGCTTCCACGTGTGCCGCGTGTAGCCGCGGGCCCAGGGCGACCGGTTCATCGCGGGCGCGGCGAGCGCGTCGTAGAGCGGCTGGCTCGACGGTGTGCCCGCCGCCGTGCGGTAGAGGATGGCGGCCACCTCGTTCTCGTCCACGGTCTGGAGCAGGCCGTCTTCCGCGCGAGGCCGCGTCCAGGGACTGACCGAGGAGGCTCGCGCGGACAGGTCCACCCAGAACATCGTCCCGCCCTGCCGGTCGAAGTAGCGGGGACTGCGGCGCGCGTCCGCGCTGAACCACGTGGCCCAGCCCTCGCTCCAGGCCTGTCCCGGGAGGGTGGGCACGCCCACGTAGTGCGGACCGCCCTCCTCCGGGCTGGTGCCCCGGCTGGCCATCACCCAGTGCCCCAGCTCATGCATCACCATCGCGTCCGACCACCACGCCGCATCCGAGTCCCCCGGCAGCCACACCTGTGACTCCCAGCTCCGGCCCACCGTCGTCACCGGCCAGGGCGCGAAGCACGCGCCGCAGGACCACGTCGTCCCGAAGCCCAGCCACGCGACCACGGACATGCCGTCGCGTCCGTCGTAGCGCTCGCGCATCCGGCGCCACGCCGTGCCCAGCACGTCGAACACCGCGGCCGCGCCGGCGCCCTCGGACTCCGCGAGGTTGAACACGGGCTGTTCGGACAGCTCTCGCGTCGTGCGGGACCAGCTCCAGATGCGGGCCGCGTCCCCCGGCGCCGTCTTCACGGACTGCGCGCCCGGCAGGCCGGGGTCCGCCACGGCGTAGGCCACCGCGCCATCCCGCCCCCGCCCGGCGGCGTAAACGACGACGCGGTCGTCCTCGCCGGGAGAGGCCGACACCGTCAGCGTGAAGCGGCCGGCTTCATCCGTCACCTGCGAGTCCAGCACCTTCGTGCCCTGGAACGACACGATGAGGAATCCACGCGCGGGCACCGGCTCCACGTCCGGCGTCCACGCACGGAACTCCGCATCCGGGAAGCGTCGCGCGTAGCGCACCAAGCCGCTCAACGTGGGCCCGGGCCGTCCACAGAAGCCCCGGCCTGGCGCGGCTTCACAGGCCACGTCACAGGCCCGAGCGGCCCACCGGCCATTCGTGCACACCTGCAACGCGCGCGACTCCGTGCACCGCGAGACGCCGTCGACACACGCCGTGCCCGCGACACAGGCGCCCCCGGGAGATTCGACACAGGTCGTGTCCTCCGCGCAGTCCTCCCGGTGCACGGCACCGCCCTCACAGCGCTCCAGCACCCGGGGCCCCAGGCACCGCGAGGGCGCGGGAAGCTGATCACACGCGAGCGCGGGCCGGGCGGTCTCTTCAGGAAGGGATGTGACACAGGCCGCGCAGGCCGCGCCCTCGCAGTCAGCGGCACAGGGCGTCAGCGCCGCGCCCGAATCGCAGCCCGTGAGCACCCACGCCACGAGCGCCCCGCACCACGCCCAGAACCCACGTCCCACCTGGAGGAAACCTCGTTCGAGCCAGCACCCCACACCGGGGCCGGATGCGGGCGAAAGGACAGCACGCGCGCTCCGACTCCAAGCAGAGCCAGGAGGACGACGGCTCTCCCGCTCGCCCGCCCTGCCAGCCGCGCCGCGGACAGACCTGTTCGACTGTCGGACAGGTTCGGCCGACGAGGCATCAGCCCATAAGTCCACCGTGAGAGACCGGGAGCGGCGGATTCCCGACACGCGTATTCAAGGAGATTGTCGATGAGCGAAGCCCCCAGTCGCCGCAGCTTCTTGTCCACGGTCGCCTTGCTGGGCGTGGGAGCCACGGCCAGCGACGCCCTCGCCGCGGCGCCCAAGCCCCAGAGCAAGTCCAAGCCCGCGGAGGTGAACGCCACCGAGGACCTGATGCGCGAGCACGGCATCATCCGCCGCACGCTCCTGGTGTACGAGGAGATTGCTCGCCGCCTCGGCAGTCCTGACGAGAAGGCTCCCGTGGAGGTGCTCGTCCAGGCCACGCGCCTCATGCGCCGCTTTGGCGAGAACTACCACGAGAAGACGGAGGAGACGGAGGTGTTCCCCCGGCTGGTGAAGGCGGGCCAGCAGCAGGAGCTCGTTCAGGTGCTGCTCGAACAGCACGCCGCCGGGCGCAAGATCACCGAGTCCATCCTCGCCACGACCTCGGGTCGGGACGCCCTCACGAAACCCGAACCCAGGGCCGCGGTCGCGATGCAGCTCACCCAGTTCAGCGACATGTACCGGCCGCACGCCGCGCGCGAGGACACGGTCCTGTTCCCCGCCTTCCGCGACCTCTTCGATGCGAAGCAATTCAAGGAGCTCGGCGAGCGCTTCGAGGAGCAGGAACACAAGCTGCTGGGGAGCCATGGCTTCGAGAACGCGCTCAAGGAGGTGGCTCAATTGGAGCGTGCGCTCGGAATCTTCGAGCTCGCCCGGTTCACGCCTTCGGAGCAGTAGGCTCCGTGCGCGCGAGGAACGCAGCCAGCAGGGCCCGCCGTTCCTCCGCCCCCAGCACCCCATCCAACGCGGGGAACAGGTACGTCTCCTCCCGCAGCGAGTGGTGGTGTTCCAGGTGCTTGAACGTGCTCTCCATGTCGAACACCCGGAGCACCGCGCGGCGGTAGTCCGGGGCGCCCGGGTCCAGCGCGTCCACGGCCTCCTGGCACTTCGTCAGCAACTCCCGCATGCGCTGGTGCTCGCCGGTGAAGAGCTCGGGCGCCGCGCCTCGGATCCGTCCGGCGCGCGGCAGCTCCGGTAGCAGCAGGGCCTCCTCCGCCTCCAGGTGCCGCGTCAGCTCGTCCCGATACCTCGCCAGCCGCTCGCGCGCGGCGGCGAGGTCCATGCCCATCAGCGCCTCCTGGTGCTGGAGGAACAGCTCCTCCAGCTCGCGGTGGAGCGCGCCGAGGCTGACGAAGTCGGTGGGCCCGGACATCCCAGGCCCCTCAGTGCACCTTGTCGTCGCGCACGTGGGCCTCGCGGGCCACGCGCGGACGCGGCGTCACCATGCGGGCCACGCCGGAGTAGAGCTGGTCCTCCGTGTAGACCTTGCGCACGCGGCGGTGCGACGCGCGCGGGTGATAGGCCGGGCCCGGACGCTCCAGCCACTGGAGCACCCGCACCTCGCCCGTGTAGGCCAGGTCCGCGAGCAGCGCCTCCGGGCACAGCTTCAGGTAGCGGCGCACCAGCGGCCGCAGGCGGCGCCCGAACTCCGCGCCCAGCTTCGCGTGGCGCCGGCCCGCGTGCAGCGTGCCGTCGAAGCGCAGCGAGATGTGGAAGAGCTCGTGCATCAGCGTCTCCAGCCGCGACTTCGCGGTGGAGCCCCGGAAGAAGAGCGGCCTGAGCGTGATGCAGTACAGGATGCGGCGGCCCCGGATGCGCACCACCGGCTTGCGCCGCCCCGCCTTGTCGATGCTCTTGCCCCCCTTGAAGCACAGGGGCTTCACCGTGCCTCGCGACGCGCGGCGGGCCTCACCGGCGACGACGAGGATGCGGCCCACCTTCACGTGGCTGAACTCGGGCATGCGCGCGGCGATGTCCCGGATGAGGGAGCGCAGGGTCCGGTTGAAGTTGGGACGTCGGGGAGCCACGGTTGGTGGACAGTCTAGCGGAAATCCCCTTGGGACCAGCGCCTGCCCTCCCCAATATGTCCTTTGTGAATCGCTCGACCTGCCTGCTGGCCCTGGTGTCCGCGCTGTTCGCCCTCAACTCCGGGTGCGCCTCCGCCCCGGTCCGCTCCGGGGGCCCCCCTGCCCTGACGGCCCAGGAGACCGCCGTCGTCTCCCAGGGGCTCACCGACGCCTCCGTGCGCTACACCGGACAAATCACCGGGACCGCCAACGGCGTCGTGGAGCGCGCCGACTACGAGCTCGTCGCCGACGGGAAGGTGGTGAAGACGGGGTCCTCGAAGCTGGGGGTGCCGTTCGCGCCGGGCACGCCCGCGAACTTCTCCATCGAGGAGAAGTCCGCCTACGTGAAGAGCCCCGAGGACCTGGCCCGCCTGAGCGCCCAGGGCGGCACGGTGCTCATCGCGCTGCGCGGCACCCTGGTGGTGCGCACCGACGGCAGCGAGGACACCCTGCCCTTCGCCGCCAGCCGCGCCGTGCGGGTGCCCCGGCTGCCGGAGGTCATCGTGGAGAGCCTGGACGCCGCCCGCTATTCGCCGGAGGAGGTGCAGATGAACCTGCGCCTGGGCGTGCGCAACCCGAACCCCTTCCCGCTGCGGCTGGACTCGCTGACCTACCAGGTCGCCGTCTCGGACCGGCCGCTGGAGGAGGGCACCACCGCCCAGGCGGACACGGTGGATGCGTCCGCCACGGGCGTGTACCCGGTGGAGGTCGCGGTGACGGCCCAGTCCTGGGGCCCGGGCGTCAAGGCGCTCATCTCCAAGGGCGTCCTGCCCTACAGCGTGAAGGGCGAGCTGAAGGGTCCCCTGTTGCAGGTCCCCTACGTCCTCAAGGGTGAAGTGAAGCTCAACGTGTCCCGCTAGACTGGCGCGCACGCGTGCCCATCTACCTGCTGAGTGACGACGAGCCCGAGCTGTTCCCCCCGCCCTCCAAGGCGGACAAGAGCGGCCTGCTCGCGGTGGGCGGCGACCTGCGCCCGGAGCGGCTGGTGGCCGCGTACTCGCAGGGCATCTTCCCCTGGTACAGCGAGGGGCAGCCCATCCTGTGGCACTCGCCCGACCCGCGCTTCGTGCTGGAGCCGGCCAGGATTCACGTGGGGCGTTCGCTGCGCAAGGTGATGAACCGGGGCACGTACACGGTGCGCTACGACACCGCGTTCCCCAAGGTCATCGACGCGTGCTCGCGCGTGCACCGGCCGGGGCAGGACGGCACCTGGATTACGGACGCGATGAAGCAGGCGTACATCCGGCTGCACGAGCTGGGGCTGGCGCACTCGGTGGAGGCGTGGGACGGCGAGGTGCTGGTGGGCGGGCTGTACGGCGTGTCGCTGGGCGCGGCGTACTTCGGGGAGAGCATGTTCGCGCTGGCGCCGGACGCGTCGAAGGTGGCGTTCGCCACGGCGGTGGAGCGCTTCAAGGGCTGGGGCTTCCAGCTCATCGACTGCCAGGTGGAGACGGAGCACCTGGAGCGCTTCGGGGCGGAGTCCTGGCCGCGCAAGCGCTTCCTCGCGGCGCTCGGGCAGGCGCTGCGGGAGCCCACGCGGCGGGGGCCGTGGACGGAGTAGGCTTCCGGGGATGGACATCCACTACACCTGGATTGGTGCTCCTCCGGCGGACCGGAACCGCGACATCAACGGCCCCAAGGCCCTGGCGGCCCGCTGCGCGGGCCAGAGCGTCAAAATCTATTTCTGGTGCCTCGACGCGCAGGTCGCGTCGTACGAGCGGGACTTCGCCGCGCACAAGAACGTCACCGTACGGGGCATGGAGGCGTTCCTGAGGACGGCGGGAGGGAAGGCGTATCGCTGGTACTACTGGTACCAGGAGTCGGACGACTGGGCCGTCGCGGCGATGACGGACATCCTCAATTGGGGTCTGGCGAACGGGACGCCGACTTCGTACCGGGCCTTCGTGAAGGACGCGTGGTCGCTGTTCCTCATGTACACGTGGGGAGGCTACGTGCTGGACGCGGGCGTGGGGCCGCACGGTGCCGGCGCGTTCGCACTGCCTGAGCCCACGGCCTTCATGGCGCCGTCGCTGACGCGGGTGGACGCGCTGATGATGCGCCGCTTCCAGTTCTCCCGGCTCGCGGGTTGGCAGGCGCAGGGTGACGTGACGCTCAACGAGATGCGCGCGGACGAGGTCTGCGCGGCGATGCACTACGGCGCCGCGGACGACGGTGGCACGGAGATGTGCCCGCAGCTGGAGGTGTGGATGCTGGCCAGCCCGCGCTACTCCAAGGGCGCCTGGGCGGCGCTGAAGCAGTACTGCGTGGTCTGGAAGGAGATGCAACAGAACAACGAACTGGTGACCGCGGAGGCGCCGCAGGTGTTCCGCTACCTCATCGCCGGCTCCGTCTACAACGGCGTGACGCGCACGCAGAAGGGCGGCGTCCAGGCACCGCACGATTCATTCTGGTACTGCACGGACAACCAGGACGGCACGGTGGACGTGTCGGACTTGAAGCTGCGCAAGACGTATCACGGGTCCAGCGCGCACTAAGCGGGCTGGAGTCCCAGGGGAAGCTCCGGGAAGGCTTCCGTCCAGACCTTCCGGATCGCCTCCACCACCTGGGGCCCGGTGGCGATCTGCTCCCGGCTGATCTACCGGGCGTATGGCTCGTTGAGCACCGGGTAGAAGATGGGCTGCTCCGGCAGACGCGGTGGAAACCGCCGCATGCCCGAGCGGTAGATCAACAGCAACTCTTGAAGCCCGACGGGACGATAAAGGCGCATGGCGAATCTTGCGATGGGTGACGTCACTTCACGAGCAGCGTGGGGGCTCGGAAAGAAACCACCCGCTCTGCTGGGTAGATCTGCAGGTCTTCCACGGGGAGAGCCTCTTCCCCGGCAACCAGCAACCGTGCACCGAGCCGGGCGATTTGAGCCTCCATGTCGTCCAGAAGGGACAGCACCTGCTCGTTCACCAGCTCCTCGAATTCAGCGAAGAGCGACACGATGCTCGGTGCAGCGCCGTTGAGGTCGACCTCTCCCGACCAACGGCCGCCTTTCGCTGACACACGCACCCTGCCGATGAGGTTGCCTTGTGCATCGACCAACTGCCCTTCGAGGCTGGAGCTTGCCATCACGGGCCTCTCTCCTTCCGGAGCGCTTCACGCGAAAAGCCCCTGGATGCTGTTAGCAGCGTACAAGGGCTTATGAACCCACTGTCTCCTTCACGTTGACAGGTCCCGAAGTCGCAGCAGTTCGTGAGCGCAATGGAGACCTGCCGAGGTGCGCGAGAATGGAGCGAGGCAGGAACAGGGAGTTCGTCGAGAAGTACGTTTAGACCAGGGGGTGCGGTCGAAGAGATGTACGCCTGCCACCGAACACCGTTGCTTTCACGGGCGTCGTGGAGTGGCACGACGTTCGAGGGATGAGGTGCCGCTCATGAGCGTCTCCGGAGATACGTCGCGCGGGGAACGACCGCATCCTCCGGCGCGAGCTGAGCGTACAACTCGTGGAGTTTGGCCCGCAGCAGCTCCTTGGACGGCAGGAATGTCTGGTACTCGGCGACGAGCGTGGGCGCCGTCGTCCGCGCGAGCGCGTACTCGACGACCTCGTCGTCCTTCGTCGCGCAGAGGAGTACGCCTATCGAGGGCCGCTCGTGGAGCTTCTTCACGTCGCGGTCAAGCGCCTCGACGTAGAACGAGAGCTGACCGAGATCGGCGGGCTTGAACTTGTCGACCTTCAGCTCGAAGGCGACGAGGCACTGAATACCTCGGTGGAAGAACACGAGGTCGATCGCGAAGTCCTGGCTACCGACCTGCACCGGGTACTGCGAGCCGACGAAACAGAAGTCGCGCCCCAACTCGGTGAGGAAGCGGCCGAGGTTCCGGAGAAGCGCATCGTGGAGGTCGGCCTCGGAGTGTTCGGCGGCGAGGCCGAGAAACTCAATGCTGTAGGCGTTCTTGAACTCGTCGATTGCCGTCGGGTGCGTTTGTCTCGCCGTTGGCGAGACTTTCTTCGTGGAACGCGCCTCGCGAAGGACGGCGCCCGTTCGGATCTGCCGTTCGAGCTCCCGCTTGGGCCAGCGCTCCTTGATGGCGGCGAGGATGTAGAACTCGCGTGTCTCGACGGGCCTGGCCTGACTGAGGATGATGAGGTGATGCGTCCACGGCAATTGTCTCACCAGCGGTGAGACTTTTCAGTTCGACCGGTATGCCTCGTAGAACTGGCGCATCCGAAAGAGGTTCGGGCGCGTGTAGCCCCGGACACCCGGGTAGCGCCTCGCGAGATCGGCGGCGAGCTCCTAGACGATGCTGTCGCCCCACTCGGCGGTGGCGATCTTCCGGCTGATGTACTCGCCCAGCTCCCAGTAGTGGGCCACCAGCTCCGTGTTCACCGCCTGGTGCGCGCGTCGTCGGGCCGCCTCGATGAGCGCGATGATTTCGGCGAACCGCATGTCTCCGCCGTCGACGATCGCCCGCTTTGCTCGAGGCACGGCGAGCGCCGTCGCCTTGGTCGCGGCGGACTTCGTGCGCGTGAGGCGCTTCTTCGCGGAGGACTTCTTCATCCGAGGACAGGGGCCTTGGCTTCACAGCCTGAGCGCGGCTACTTCCTGCACGGAGACAGCGAGCGCTTCGCGTGGATGAGGTCCTCTTCCGTCGGACTCCCGTAGCGCACGGCCTTCGGCGCGGCCTTCAGCTTCTGGTAGTCGTACGCGTAGAGCACGCCCATCTCCCGGCTCAGGATGTAGCGCGGGCCGCTGAAGTCCCAGAGGCCCCCGAAGAGCTGCCCTCCCGGCTTGAGCGGCGTCAGCGCCGTGCCCTGCGGCGTGCGCACGAACAACATGGACAGGTCTTCCGAGGTCCAGTTGCACGGGTTGCTGCCGTTCTTGTGCAGATAGGACACCGTCAAATCGAACGCGCCCTCGCCCTCGTCGCCCGTCACGCCGAAGTACTCCCACAGCCGCGCGCACTCCGGCGACGCGCAGTCCTGCGGCGGGATGTGCTCCGCGTAGTCCGGCGGAATGCCGTCCGTCTCCTTGCCCGTCAGGCTCCGGTTGGGCCGGCGCAGCACGCAGCCCGTGGGCTCCTCCTTCTGCCGGAGCGCGATGGGCGTGCCCGCGAGCCGCCCGGGCGGCAGCACCTCGCACTCCGTCGCCAGCTCCGCCATCAGGTACGTCTGGCGGTCTTCATCCGTGCCCATCCGCACCGCCCAGTACGCGATGGGCGTGCCCTTGCAGGCCTTCGACTTCTCCTTGCCGAACACCCAGATGGGCGCCTTCGTGGTGTCCAGCGCGCCCAGCTTCTTCGCCTGGTCCATGGGCACCGGCTTCACCCCGGAGCGGCTTCGCGCCCCCGCCTGGAAGAACTTGTCCTTCGAGGACGGGATGATGGCCTGGTGCACCAGCCACCCCAGCCGGTCGATGCCCACCTGCCCCATGGGCGTCATCGGCAGGAACTCCGGCTTCGCCGGGCAGCCCCGGTCCGGCTCCGGCATGTCAATCACCACCGCCGAGCCGTCATCCACCTGCGCCCACGCGGCCCCCGGCCCCACCGTCAGCGCCAACACCAGCGCGAACCCCGCGCGCTTCACTCCGTTCGTCATTCCGTCGGACCTCCACCCACGGTCATACCGCAAGCGGATGCCCTCCGGCGTGCCCCAAGCTCAGCGCGGCTTCTTCGGAGCCGCCTTGCGCTTCACCGGCGGCGGCGCCGGCGGCACCCCGGCGTCCACTGGCACGTCCGACACCGTGGCATCCAGCGCCTCCTGCGTCGCGGCGTCGGCCGGCTTCGGCTGTGGCGCCTCCACCTCCGTGCGGTCCTCCAGCGGCACGCGGCCCACCGCGCGGTTGAACAGCTCCCACAGCGCCTTGCGGTGCCCCTCGCGGTCCGTCTTCCCGGACAGCACCAGCCCCGCGCCGCTGTAGCGCACCGTCAGCCCCGGCGGCATCCCCGCCGCGAAGTCCTCCAGCTGCGCCTGCAGCTGCGGCACCGCGAACGTCAGGTCCAGCTCCTTCGCCAGGTACGCGTGCGTCTTGAAGAACGCGCGCAGCGCCAGCCGGCACGCGTTGTCGTTCACCGTCGCCGTCAGGCTCCGCTCCACGCCCTCCGTGGCCTTCAGGTCCGGACACGCCTTCTTCGCCGCCGCGAGCTGGGCGGCGGTGTTCTGCAGCTCGATGGGGCCCACCATCACCCGCCACACCGCGAAGCGCCCCTCCGCGTACAGCAGCACCCGCGCGATGCCCTCGGTGTGGGGCGTCAGCAGGAGCTCGCCGCTCTGGGACAGCGCCTCCGCCGTCACCACGTTGGGCGCGTCGGACTCCGCCCAGTCCACCGCGGTGAGCTTCTGGAAGGTCTCCCTGCCGGGCTCCAGCGTCAGCGCCTGGTCCACCGGCCAGGCCCAGGCCGACGAGGGCGCCGAGAGCGCACCCAGCAGTCCGCCAATGACGTACATCCGACGTCCCCGCATGGTGCCTCCCGCCAGGGTGGTATGCCCCTCTAGCACGGGTTAAGAACCTTCCCCTATGCCTACCTGGACCCTCTGGGTCGCCTGCCTGGCCCTCTGCTTCATGAGGTCCCTGGTCGCCGCCGCGGAGTCCGCGCTCTACGGGACGTCCGAACTGCGCGCCCAGGAGCTCGCGGAAGAGAGCAGGAGCGTCGCCGCCCGCCGGGTGCTCCGTCACAAGACGGACCGTGAACCCGCCGCCACCGCCCTGCGCCTGGGCATGGTGCTGTCCGGCTTCCTCGCCGCCGCCATTGGCGCCTTCGTCCCGCCGCGCCTCCTGGACTTCAGCCAATACGCCGAGGCCGCCTGGGTGCCCATCGCCACGGTGTGCGCGGGGGCCCTCTTCGTGGGCGTGCTCGCCAGCCTCATCGAGGTGACGCTGCGCGGTCTGGCCAACGGCAACCCGGAGCGCTGGGCCCTGCGTCTGTCGGGGCTCGTGTCCCTGCTGGTGGCCGTGCTCTACCCGCCCATGCGCCTGATGCTGGGCCTGCTCAACCTGGGCGCCCGCACCATGGGCCGGACCCTGCGCTTCGAGCCGCCCCCTCCGCCCCTGGAGGAGCTGGAGAAGCTGCTCGCCGCGCAGGCCGCGCGCAACGAGGTGGACAAGAGCGCCCCGCAGCTCATCCGCTCCATCTTCGAGCTGTCCGACAAGCGCTGCCGCGACGTGATGGTCAACCGCACGGACGTCGTCTCCGTGGACGTCACCACGCCGCCGGACGAGGTGCTGCGCATCCTGGCGGAGGAGAACCACTCGCGCATCCCCGTCTACAAGGATGACGTGGACCACATCGTCGGCGTGCTGCACGCGCGCGACCTCATCCCGCTGCTCCAGCACCCGGAGCTCATCGTCCTGCAGGACATCATCCGCCCCGCCCACTTCGTGCCGTGGATGAAGCCCGTGGGCGACCTCTTGCGCGACATGCAGAAGCGGAAGATCCACATGGCCATGGTCGTCGACGAGTACGGCGGCTTCATGGGCGTCGTCACCCTGGAGGACATCCTCCGCGAAATCGTGGGCGACATCGGCGACGAGTTCGAGGTGGAGGAGAAGCTCGTCGAGAAGCTGGCCGACGGCAGCTCGCTGGTGGACGCCGCCATGGAGGTGGATCAGTTCACCAAGCTCTTCGGCTTCCCGCTGCCGGAGGGCGACTTCGACACGCTGGGCGGCTACCTGTCCTCGCTCGCGGGCCACCTGCCGGACGTGGGCGAGCGCTTCACCTACAACGGCTGGCAGTTCGTCGTGGCAACCAAGGAGGGCGCCCGCATCGACCGCGTGCGGATGTCCCGCCTCAAGAGCACCGCCCCCGGCGCCGGGGATGGCCAGGCAGGCCCGCCGCGCCCCACCGCCGACTCCGGCTCGGCTCCAGACGCGAAGGGCTGAGGCCTTCAGGGCGCCGGGCTGGACTCCCCGCCCGGCAGCCACGCGATGTCCAGCGAGCGCGCGTCCTGGAAGGGCGCGCGCCGCTCGGAGCCTCCGAAGCGCAGCACCACGCCCCCCTGCACCCGCACCCCGTGCGAGCCGCCCTCCGGACGGCCACCGCCGCGCGCCACGGCCAGCGGGAAGCGGACCTCCAGGGGAACTTCGCCGTCGCCATCCACGGGCACGCCCAGCACCTGCTCACCGGTGGCCAGGCGCCGCCCGTCCACGCGCAGGTCGAAGTCCACGCGGACGAGCGTGGCCGCGTCCGAGGACGGGTTCTTCACCTGGAGCTTCAGCGTGAGCGCCCCGGAGCCCTCCCGCGTGAACGTCACGTCCACCGCCTCCACCCGCACCGCCTCGTCGTAGGCGCGCGGGCGGAAGGGCACCGCGCCCAGGCAGCCGGTCAGGCCCAGCGACAAGCCCAGCCCGAGCACCGCCCGCCGCGAGCGCATCAGCCGCCCAGCAGAGGCTGCAGCGCCTCCACCGTCAGGGGCCAGCCCGCGCGGCGCGCCAGCACCTCCAGCGCCTTGATGAACTCCGCCGCGGTCTGGAAGCGGCGGGCCCGGTCCGCGAACAGCGCCTTGCGCGCCACCCGCGCCGCGTAGTCCGGCAGGTCCGGCGCCAGCGAGGACAGCAGCGGCACGCGCGCGTCGCGCACCTGGTGCATCAGCTGCGCCTCGTTGTCGCCGTTGAAGAGGCGGCGGCCCGCCCACAACTCCCAGAGGATGACCCCCACCGCGTACAGGTCCGTGCGCGCGTCCACCGCCTGCCCCAGCACCTGCTCCGGGCTCATGTACGGCAGCGTGCCGCGCAGCGCGCCGGAGTCGCCGCGCATCATCCCCTCCACCTCCGCCACGCCGAAGTCGGTGAGCTTCACGTCGCCCTGGACGCCCAGCAGCACGTTGGCGGGGTTCACGTCGCGGTGGACGATGGTGGCGCCGTTCTCCCCCACCTTGGCGCGGTGGATGTAGTCCAGCGCCTTGAGCACGCACCACGCGATGTAACAGGCGGACTCCGGAGGCATCGCGGCGCCGGCCTTGATCAACAGCTCCTGCATGTAGCCCAGCGTCCGGCCGCTCACGAGCTCCTGCACCATGAGGTAGTCCGGCCCGGCGCGGAACAGCCGGAACGTCCGCACGATGTGCGCGTTGCGCAGGCGCACCGTCAGCTTCGCCTCGTCGACGAAGGCCTTCACATACGCGGGGTCGTTGCGGAAGGACGGGTGCAGCCGCTTGATGACCACTTCCTCGGGCTCGCCCGGGGAACGCTGGGTCGTCTCACGGGCACGCGCCTGATACACCTCGGCCATGCCACCGACCGCCAGCCGGCCGACCACTTCATAGCCACCCAGGTCCGGAGCTTCCGCCACGGCCGCAACTTTAGCGCGGATCCACCAGGGGCCCCACTATTCATCCACCAGGGAGCGGAAGAGGGCTTCGTATTTCCGGGCGGACGCGGTCCAGGAGAAGTCCTTCCCCATGCCCCGCACCCGGAAGTCCCCCAGCCGCCCGGGGTCCGCGTACAGGGAGAGCGCCCGGCGGATGGCCGCCAGGAGCGCCGAGCGGTGGAAGGCCTCGAAGAGGATGCCGTTGCCGTCCAGCCCGCCCTCCACCGTGTCCACCAGCCCGCCCGTGGCCCGGACGATGGGCACCGTGCCGTAGCGCAGTGAATACATCTGGTTCAACCCACATGGCTCGTAGCGGCTGGGCATGAGGAAGAAGTCCGACCCGGCCTCCACCAGATGTGACAATTCCGGGTTGAACCCGATGTGCACGCCCACCTGTTTCGGATAGCGCGCCTGCAACGCCCGCAGCCCCTCCTCCAGCGCGGGGTCGCCGTTGCCCACCGCCACGAACCTCAGGTCCGCCTGGAGCGCCGAGGGCAGCGTCTCCAGGAGCAGGTCCACGCCCTTCTGCCACGCCAGCCGGCTGACGATGCCGAACACCGGCGCGTTGCCCTCCGTGGGCAGGCCGAAGCGCTCCAGCAGCGCGCGCTTGCATACGGCCTTGCCCGTCATGTCCTCCGGGTCGTAGCGCGCCGGCAGGAAGAAGTCCGTCCGGGGGTTCCACTCGTGCGCGTCGATGCCGTTGATGATGCCGGTGAGCGCGTGCGAGCGGCGGCGCAGCAGGCCATCCAGCCCGTAGCCCTGCTCCGGCGTCTGGATTTCACGCGCGTACGTGGGCGACACGGTGGTGAGCGCCTCGGAGTAGACGAGCCCCGCCTTGAGGAAGTTGACGTGGTCGTAGAACTCCACGCCCTCCGGCGTGAAGAGGTCCCACGGCAGCCCCAGGTCCTCCATGGTGTGCTTGGGGAACTGCCCCTGGTAGGCCAGGTTGTGGATGGTGAAGACGCACTTCGCGCGGGCGAGCGGCGTGCCCTGGAAGCCGCGGCGCAGGGCCACGGGGACCAGGCCCGTCTGCCAGTCGTGCAGGTGGATGATGTCCGGGAAGAAGCGCAGGCGCTGCGCGGCCTGGAGCGCGCCCACGCACAGGTAGGCGAAGCGGCGGGGGTTGTCCGCGAACTCACCGCCCGCGGTGCCATAGAACCCCTTGCGGCCGCCGTAGAAGGCCTCGTTCTCCAGGAAGAGGACCTCCAGCCGTTCGGAGAGGCGCGCGGACAGGATGGGGCCGCCCGTCTCACCGAAGGGGAAGCGCAGCACCAGGGACTGTCCCGTGGGCAGCAGCTGTCCGGTATTGCGCACGTCCTGGTAGCGGGGCGTGACGATCTTCACGTCGTGTCCCAGCCCGGCCAGCGCCGTGGGCAGGGCCCCGGCCACGTCGCCCAGTCCCCCCGTCTTCGAGAAGGGGGTGACCTCCGAGGCGATGAAGAGGATCTTCATGAGACCTGCCATTGCGTGCGAGTCCCGACAGGGAGTCAACCGCGAACGTGCGCGGGGAGGCGCGGTTTCCTATGGTGCGCCGCGTGACGACGATCCCTCCCGACCCCATCCAGCGCTTCGCGGACCTCTTCGCCCAGGCGAAGGCCGCAATCCCCGTGGACCCCAACGCCATGGTGGTGGCCTCCGTGGACGACCAGGGCCGCCCCAGCTCGCGCGTGGTCCTGCTCAAGGACTTCGATGCGCGCGGCTTCGTCTTCTTCACCAACTTCCACAGCCGCAAGGGGCAGCAGCTCCGGGCGCACCCGTACGCGGCGCTGTGCTTCTTCTGGCAGCCCCTGGAGCAGCAGGTGCGCATCGAGGGCCGCGTGGAACAGGTGAGCGACGCGGAAGCCGACGCGTACTTCCAGAGCCGCGCGCGCGGCAGCCAGATTGGCGCGTGGGCCAGCCTCCAGAGCGAGGAGCTGCCCTCGCGAGAGCTCCTGGCACAGCGCGTGGCGGAGGTGGAGGCGCGCTTCCAGGGGCGCGCGGTGGAGCGCCCGCCGCACTGGAGCGGCTTCCGCGTGGTGCCGGACCGCATCGAGTTCTGGCACGCGCGCCCCAGCCGGTTGCACGAGCGCAACGTGTACCTGCGTGACGGCGCGGGCTGGAAGACGCAGCTGCTCTTCCCGTGAAGCAGGGGCTCAGGGCACGCGGTGCTCGCGGAAGGTGACGCGCAGCGTGTACGTGCCCGCCTTGGCCTCCACGCGCACGAAGTCCCGCGCGTGCGGCGTCTGCTGCGTGAGCGTGCCGCCCGTGGCCTGCTTCTCCCAGGCCACCAGCGCCAGGTCGTCCACCGCCGTCACGCCCTCGCCGGACTTCGGGGGCGCGGTGTTGAGCGTCAGGTCCAGCGCCCAGGGCGCGTTCCACAGGTCCGGCTTCAGCGGATCCGCGGGGAAGTGCAGGTCCTCCGCCACCAGCGTCCAGTCGTAGGTGCCGCCGTCGTGGCGCAGCAGCGTCTGCTCGCCGAAGAGGGTGTACGACTCCACGGGCAGGTACTGCACCTTCGCAAAGAACGCACCGCCGCCCTGCCCCTTCAGCCACGCCACCGCCGTGAGGTCGCGGTTGGGCGGCCCTTCCGCGAAGCCCGGCGGACGGAAGCGGTTGACCAGCTTCACCGCCGCGCCGCGTGAGTCGCTGGCCGCTCTCCGCTGACAGAGCGCCGCGGCGCCCCGGTGCGGCCCGTCCTGGCACACGTAGCCGGCGTTCGGGCCCACGCTCCAGCGGGCCGCCTCGTTGGCGTCGTCGTCCACGTCGTGGTCCTCGAAGTCGCCGTGCAACAGCACGTCGCGCCCGGCCTTGAGCTTCACGCCCGTCACGTCCGCGCCCGTGAGCGTCGCCACCGCCACGGACTCCCCTTCGTGGCGCAGGGGCCGCAGGTCCACCGTGGCGCGGCCGCTTCCATCCACCGTCACCGGCACGTCCACGGTGCGCTCGCTCACGGACGCGTGTCTGTCTTCAGGGAGCAATTCGCCCCAGGAGGACTGGGGCACCAGCTCCACGGCGCCCTCGCGGGACAGCTCCGCCAGGTTGCGCAGGAAGCTGTCCGCCAGGTCGCCCGCGACGGGCCGGGGGCGGTAGTCCTCGATGTAGACGGGCACCGCGCGGGCGCGGTCCACGCGCGCGCCCGTGGCCTCCACCTCCGCCATCAGGCCCACCATCGTCTCCATGCGGTCCTGGTCGAAGGCGAAGTTGCCCAGCGACTGCGCCATCAGCACGCCTTCGTGGCGCGCGAAGCCCTGCGGGATGTGCGGGTGGTGCGCGATGACGAGCCCCGCGCCCGCGTCCACCAGGTCGCGCATCCGCTGCGCCGTCGGGGTGGAGGGCCGGACGCTGTACTCGACGCCGGTGTGCAGCACCGCCACCGGCACGCGCCCCTGTGCCTTCTCCGCGCCCAGCAGCGCGGACACCCGCGCCATGTTCCGCGCGTCCGCCGCGCCGCCCTGGTTCGGGCCCGCGACGTACTGCTGTTCGTGCGCGCTGCCGGTGATGGAGCACATGGACACGAGGCTGTAGTTCGCCCCCGAGAGCGACACCTGCGCCGGTACGAAGGCCTCGTTCTCGTTCTGCCCCGCGCCGCTGTAGGCCATCCCCGTCGCGGCCACGTGCGAGAGCGTGTCCGCCAGCCCCGGCGCCAGGTAGTCGTAGACGTGGTTGTTGCCCAGGCTCACGTAGTCCACGCCCAGCCATGGCAGCGCGGGCAGCGAGCCGGGCAGCGTGAAGAACGCATAGGCCTTCTCGTCATGCGGCGTCGCCGGGTGGTCCGTCACCGGCGTCTCCAGGTTCACGGCGCGGAAGTCCGCCGCCTGGAAGTAGGGCCGCACGTGCGCGAAGACAGCCTTCGTGCCCGGCAGCGGCTCCGACACGCGGATGAGCGCCGCAGGGTTGTCCCGGGGAAGCTGGTTGCGCGGCGTGGCGTCGTCTGGATCCAGGAAGCGCCGGCCCAGCGACACGTCACCCGCGAAGAGCATCCGCACGCCGTCCTTCGGCGACAGGCGCACCGGCGGCAGCGTCACGCGCGTCTCCGTGAGGCTCTTGCGCAGCTCCACCGCGACCACCGCCGGACGGAAGCCCTCCGCCTCCACCGTGAGCAGCCGGTTGTGCCGGGGCAACACGGGGAAGCGGAAGTGGCCGCTCGCATCCGTGCGCGCCTGAGCGTCCCCCACCTTCACCACGGCATTCGCTACCGGCCTGCCTACCGTCGAGACCAGTGAGCCCTCCAGCGCGATGCCGGTGCAGGCGTAGTCGTGGCGGGCCGCGCGCTCGGACTCGGGCACGGAGGCGTCCGCCGCGGGCTCCGGCGCGCAGGCCGTCAGCACCGGTGGCACCTCCTCTTGCGGGGGCGGCTCCTCCGCCGTCTCGTCGGGAGGCGGAGCCTCGTCCGGTGGGGGCCCGGGCGGCGGAGACGTTTGCTCTTCGGGTGGAGGGGCCGGCGGCGTCACGGGCGTCACCGGAACGTCGTCCGGCGTCACTGCGCCCTGCTTCGGCGTGGACGCGCCCGGACCACACGCCACGAGACACGCCGCCACCCACGCCGTGGGCCCCCACCGCCGCCACGCCATTCCACCCCTCCCCCGCGCACGTCCCCGCGACGAGATGGGGATGAAGGCAGGCAGGCGCCAGCACGGGCCTCACACCCCGGGGCTGCCTGCCTGCTCCCAGGAGCAGGCGGGTGTTCATCCGAGGACAGTGACCCTGTCCCCGAGGAGCACTACCAGGGCACCTCGGCGCCCTCGTAGTCGAAGAAACGGCCGGAGTGCTCCAGCGAGATGCTGTCGATGACCTGCAACATCCCGCGCACGGACTCCTCCGGTGGCAGCGGCGCGTCCTGGCCGCCCATGTCCGTCTGCACCCAACCCGGATGCAGCAGCACGAACGCGAGGCCCTCGCGGCGCAGGTCGTTGGACATGGAGCGCACGCCCATGTTCAGCGCGGCCTTGGACATGCGGTAGGCGTACGCGCCGCCCTCCGTGTTGCTGGAGAGCGACCCCATGCGCGAGGTGACGTTCGCCACCTTCCGCCCCATCCCCTGGCGCAGCGCGGGCAGCAGCGCGGAGGTGATGCGCAGCGGCCCGAGCGCGTTCACCTCCAGGGTGCGCGCCAGGTCCTCGTAGTCCAGCTCATGCAGCCCCGCCCACTGGCCGGCCACGCCCGCGTTGTTGATGAGCACGTCCACCGGCTCGCGGCAGATGCGCTCCGCGAACGCACGCACGCTGTCCGCGCGGGTGACGTCCAGCGTGTGGATCCGCAGGCGGGTGCCTGCCTCCAGCAGCAGCGGCTCCAGCCGGCGCGCCAGCTCCGGAGCCCGCACACCCGCATCCACGGTTTCTCCCCGCCGCAGCAACTGCTGCACGAACTCGAAACCAATGCCACGGCTTGCTCCCGTGATGACATAGCGCATGCCTTTATTAACGCGCCCAGAGGCGCTCCTTGGCAAAGCTCTTGCCTTCGCACTATGGCGCCCAGACTTGCTCACCCCAGGACAAGGGTGGGAGTCGCCCACGACACAGGCAGGAGTCGGATGACATGACGGTCGCGGTCATTGGAGGAGGAATCACCGGGCTCGCCTTGGCCTATCGATTGCGGGCCAGCGGTACTGATGCCGTGGTGCTGGAGTCGACGTCACGCGTGGGTGGAAACGTGCAGACCCATGCACGTGGGGGCTACGTGATGGAGGCGGGGCCCAACAGTTTCCTGGACCGGGAGCCCACGATGCGTGAACTGGCGGAGGCGCTCGGAGTGTCAGCTCGCATCCGTCCGGCGGATGCGGCGGCAAAAAACCGCTACGTCTTCACGCGCGGCGCGCTGCGAGCCCTGCCCACGTCGCCACCGGCGTTCCTGAAATCCGACATCCTCCCCCTCGCCTCCCGCCTGCGGGTGGTGGCGGAGCTGCTCAGCGGGCGCAACCCCACGGGTGCGGACGAGTCCCTGGCGCAGTTGGGGCGGCGCCACCTGGGACGTGAGGCGACGCAGGTGCTGCTGGACGCGATGCAGACCGGCACCTACGCGGGTGACGTGGAGCAGCTCAGCGTGGAGGCGACCTTCCCGCAGCTGGTGAAGTTCGAGCGCGAGCACCGCAGCCTCATCCTGGGCGCCATCCGTGCGCAGCGCGCGGCGCGCCAGGCGAAGACCCCGGGCGCGGCGGAGGCCGGCCCCCGGCTCACCGGGCAGATGAGCACGTTCGACGGGGGCCTGGGCGTGCTGGTGGACGCGCTGGCGAAGGCGCTGGGCGACAGCGTGCGCACGGACGCGAAGGTGGAGGGGCTGGAGCGCTCGGCGGACGGCGGCTGGCGGGTGCGCTTCCAGGAGCGGGGGCAGCCCGCGGAGCTGAGCGCGTCGCACGTGGTGCTGGCGGTGCCCGCGCCCGTGGCGGCTTCACTCGTGCGGCCGCTGGACTCGGAGCTGGCGGCGAAGGCGGACGCCATCCCGTACGCGCCCATCGCCGTGGTGCACCTGGGCTTCGCGCCGGGGACGGTGCCGAAGCCGGACGGGTTCGGGTTCCTGGTGCCGGCGGTGGAGGGCAAGGCGGTGCTGGGCACCATCCACGTCTCCACCACGTTCCCCTTCCGCGTGGAGGGCGGGCGCGTGCTGCTCACGTGCCTGATGGGTGGCGCGCGCAAGCCGGAGGTCGTCGCGCGGGACGAGGACGCGCTGGTGGCGCTGGCGCGCGAGGAGCTGAAGTCGATGGCCGGCCTCACCGCGACGCCGGAGCTGACGGAGGTCATCCGCTGGCCGCGCGGGATTCCGCAATACACCGTGGGTCACCTGGAGCGCCTGGCCGCGATGGAGGAGCGGCTGAAGCGCTGGCCCGGCCTGCACCTCGCCGGCAACGCGTACCGGGGCGTGGGCGTCAACGACTGCATCCGGGAGGCGGCGCGGCTGGCGGACATGTTGGGAGGGCCAGCGGGACAAGCCACCCGGAGCACCTGAGCGACCGCTCACCCCGGCCCCTCGACGGCCGGGGCAACCCTCCCAGCAAGGGCACCAGGTCGCTGCCAGAGTGCGTGGGCATGTTTCACGGACACTGGAGGCGCCCCTCATGTTCTCACTGCGCTCGCCGCTCTTGTCCATGCTTGCTGTCCTCTTCTTCCCCGCGGTCCTCGCCGGGACGTTCGTCCTGGAGTTCGTCCCCGCGACCGTCCCCCAGCGGTAGGACGCGGGGCGGTGTAGCATCCGCCTTCCGCATGCCGGAGACGTCGTCGGAAGGCTCCATCGTTCGCGCCACGCTGCGCGCGCTCGTCGCGCCGTGGCGGTTGGTCCCCATCGTCCTGGTGTCCTTGCCGCTGCTCGCTGCGCAGGTGCGCTGGAGCCTGGATCCGCGCGCGTTCTGGCTCGGGCTCCTGCTGTGCCTCCTGTGCGTCGCGGTGGCGCCCGTGTCGTACCGGGTGCTGTTCCCGGAAGGGCTGGACCTGAGCCACGGGGGCATCCGCCTGCTTCTCTATGCGGCGGTGGGCAGCGGCGTGGTGCTGTCCGTGGGCTACGCCCTGCCGCGCGTCACGCAGATGCAGCCCACGTTCCTGTCGGAGCCATACAACCTGGCCATCTGCGGCGGCCTGTTCCTCGTCGCGGGCTGGGGGCTGGGGCGGGACATCGGCTTCGAGGAGACGCTGGCCCGCGAGCGGGCCCGCGCCACCCGCTTCGCCTGGGAGGCGGAGCAGGCGCAGCTGCTGGCGCTGCGCAGCCACCTGGATCCGCACTTCCTCTTCAACACGCTCAACGCCATCGCGGAGTGGTGCCGCGAGGACGGCGCGGTCGCCGAGGCCGCCGTGCTGCGGCTGTCCACGATGCTCCGCTCGGTGCTCGCGGGCGTGCGCAGCGTCTCCTGGCCGCTGTCGCAGGAGCTGGAGCTGATGCGCACGCTCTTCGACCTGCACCTGTTGCGCGACCCGGACCTGTTCCAGCTGCGCGTGGACGTGGCGGACGGCCTGGCGGACGTGCCCGTGCCGCCGCTGGTGCTGCTGCCGCTGGCGGAGAACGCGGTGAAGCACGGCCCGGCGGCCGGCCACCGGGGCCCGTTGAGCGTGGGCGTGGTCGCGCGCGGGGGGGCGGTCATCGTCTCCATCGACAACCCGGGCGCGTCCAAGGGCCCTCGCGAGGGCAGCGTGGGCCTGCCCATGGTGGAGCGGCGGTTGGCGCTGGCGTATGGCGGCCACGCGCTCCTGTCGCTGGAGAGCGCCGACGGACGCACCCGTGTCACCGTCACCCTGCCCCGCCAGGGCCCCCAACCCGGAGTCCTCACGTGAGAGAGCCCCTGCGCGTCCTCATCGCCGACGATGAACTGCTGGCCAGGAGGCGCCTGGCGCGCCTGCTGGCCGCGCTGCCGGACGTGAGCGTCTGTGGCGAGGCGGTGGACGGCGACTCGGTGCTCGCGGCGGTGCGCGCGGGCGGCGTGGACGTGGTGCTGCTGGACATCCACATGCCGGGCCTGAGCGGGTTGGACGCGATGGCGCTGCTGCCGGAGGGAGGGCCGCATGTCATCTTCTGCACCGCCCATGCGGAGCACGCGGTGAACGCGTTCGAGCACGGCGCGGTGGACTACGTGCTCAAGCCCGTGGAGGCGGCGCGGCTGCAGAAGGCGCTGGAGCGCGCGCGGGCGCGGCTGCCCACGCGGGTGAAGCCCGCTCCGGTGACGGCGCCGGTGGCCTCGGCGGAGAAGCCGGCGCTGACGCGGCTGCCCATCCCGACGCGGCAGGGGCTGGTGCTGGTGTCGCCAGACGCCATCTCCCACGCGTCGCTGGAGGACGAGCTGGTGACGGTGTTCACCGCGCAGGGCGACTTCCTCACCGACTTCACGCTCAACGAGCTGGCGGACAAGCTGCCCGCCGAGCACTTCCACCGGGTGCACCGCCGCGCGCTGCTCAACCTGGCGCACGTCACGCGGCTGGAGCCACTGGAGACCGGTGGCTACCTGGCGCGCACGGCGCGAGGTCACGCGGTGGAGGTGAGCCGCCAGTCCGCGCGCGAGCTGCGCCGCATGCTGGGCCTGCGCAAGGGCGCGGAGGACGAGGGCTGAAGAAAACCAAGGCACAGAATGGCATACTCGGCAAAACAAGGCCATCCATACAGCAGCCCCCAAATCAAGGGGTACTACCACCAAAAGCGCGCATCAACCAAGCAAAGTCGCCCATTACATTCAACACCATCACCCACCCGACCGCCGCCCCCAAAAGCCAATACCACCCAACACAGCCCCCTTCGCCAAAGCCAAAGCGCTCTACACCACACAACAAATCACTCCGCCACCACAAGGCAAGAACACCCCCTAGACTCCACCGCACAGCCAACACTAAAATTCCATCCTCCCCAAAGCGCCCTCACCCCTCGACAAATCAGCCCAATGCACATTCTTGTCGACTTCGACAACATCGCACCTTTGACTCGCAGCGGACCGCTGCTCAAAGCCGTTGACACAATATTTGACGCCGCCAAACCGACACTCTCCACAACAACACGAGTACAGGTTCGTCTTTACGGCGGTTGGTATGAAGAACAAGGCCCTACCCGCCGAGCCCAACAACTGGCAGCCGACGTAGCAGCCAACTTCCCGCACGCCATTAACATCGACACAGCCCCTCAACCGCTAAGGGTCCAAGTCGAACTAGCCTATAGCCTTCTAGCAGAACCCAAAAGGCATCTACTCCATACATATCGCGAGAAAAAACCTCCGCAAGCATTACGAAGCAGGGAACCCACTGAAGCTGGTTGCATGGACTCAAGTTGCGCGCTCTCAGGAATCGCCAAGCTCATCAAGAGCGGAAGATGTCCCGCAACCACATGCACAATCAAAACAAAAGACTTACTCTACAAAGCGGAACAAAAACTCGTAGACTCAATGATCACCGCAGACCTAGTATATTTGGCCACACATGGCGACAAAGAACCAACCATCGTGGTCTGCTCGGATGACGACATTTGGCCTGGAGTCCGAACTGCAATTCAACTTGGCGCAGCAATACTGCACATACGCTCCCCAGACAATGCCAGCCAAGCGGACTACCATTCCGATCTCGGCGCCGGATACCAATCAACCTGGATGAAAAACAATGGACATTGAATCGTTCAAACGAATCGCAACCACATTCGCAGACACGAAGTCCGACATTGAATTTCACAAAGGACATATTGCCATTCAACACGGCGATGACCTCATAACAGGCAAGATGCTTATGCGAGAGGGGCGCCTCCTAATTGAAGAAAACGAATACCAACAACCGGCAGAGCGATGGATCGTACATAGACTCGCAAGACTACCCCTGCTAGCAGATCGCATCCTCTCTCAAATACCACCCGAACAGTTTTTCGTCACACCATCCGCGCGACTGCTTGACCGCCTTGAGCGAGCTCCGGAGCAGAATCCGCAATCAATCGACAACGCCCTAGACGTTACGACCGAGGTGCTTTCTGAACGCCCTGCGGGAATGTGTTCCATACTCTACCTCACTTCCGACGCAGGAGAAGGAAAGACAACCTTAATCAGTCAACTCGCACGCAAACAAGCCCACGCCTTCAAAACCAAAACGGCAGACTGGCTTTTAATACCTGTCTCACTGGGTGGGCGTTCATTCCTGCGCCTTGACGACGTAATCGTAGCCTCATTAGTTAACAGACTTCGATTTCCCGGTCTGTTCTTCGAAGGATTCGTCGAGCTAGTCAAAATGGGCGTACTTGTTCCTGCCCTAGACGGCTTTGAAGAAATGTTTGTTGAGAGTGCATCTGGCGAGGCAGTTTCGGCCCTTGGCAATCTTCTTCAAACATTCTCAGGCTCAGGCTCTGTGCTTGTAGCAGCAAGAAAGGCCTATTTCGAGTATAGGAGTTTCGAAACACAAGGTCGCCTATTTGACGCATTGGGAAAAACGCAGGTTTCGTTCGCTCGGCTTGACTTGATCCGATGGGACAAACAAAAATTCTTAATTTATGCTCAGGAACGCAATATCCCCAACGCCGACCGTCTTTATGACGACGTGAGTGTCGCATTGGGTGCGGATCACCCATTATTAACCAGGGCAGTGCTTGTACGCCGACTTCTGGATGTGGCCTCTTCAGTTGAAGAGCGCGACGAGTTGTTAAAACAGATCAGCCCAAGCGAATATTTCTCACAATTCGTCCGCACAATCGTCAAAAGAGAAGCTGAAGAAAAATGGCTAGATCGAAGCGGCGAGCCACCTCGTCCTCTCCTGACCATACCAGAGCACGAAGAATTACTCTCAATGCTTGCCCAGGAGATGTGGGAAAACCAAGTAGACATTCTCCGGCACGATCTAATCGAAACAGTTGCAGAGGTGTTCTGTGAAAACAAGAATAAAAACCTAACAACCACACGCCAAATTATCGACAGAACAAAACAACACGCATTGCTTTCACAACCAGACTCCTCAAAGCTCGCATTCGGGTTCGACCATGAGGAATTCAAGAACTACTATCTAGGTCGCGCTCTAGCCCAAGTCCTATCCAGCGGTTCAGACGCGCAGATTCGCTCAGTGCTGCGGGCCGGCACGCTTCCCGCACTCGCCGTGGAGACTTGTGTTGGCCAGCTTGCCGCAAGCAACGATCGGGTCGGAATACTCGGCAAGCTACAGACAACGACCAACCTTGAGACACGCGCATCGTTCGTGAGAGAGAATTTCGGAGCACTCGCAATGCGCTTGGTTCAAAACAAAACCGGCCCATTGACTCTTGAGGGGGCTACATTTCCTCAAGATAGCTTCATCAAGTCGCACATCAATCAAATTGACTTCAGAAACTGCACATTCCTTGGCTCATCCCTGCGCGACGCCAAGATCGAAGATTGCCATTTTACGGAATGTGAGTTCGAACGACTTGATATAGACATCGGACTGGTTGTGAAGGGCACCACGCTCGTTTCGTGTCGTATTCATGTCATAGGCCATACTGGAGCGGAGACATCTATTTTCAGCCCAGTGCGCATCCAGCAGGAACTCGAACGGATTGGCTTCACATTTCCTCAAGCACCTCTTCAGCAGACATCTTCTACAGAAGTGCATGACGACGATGAGGAGATCATTCTCATCACCAGGATGTTGCGACTGTTTCTGCGAGCAACGGAGGTCAATGAAGGAGTGTTTCGTGCAAAAATGGGGAAGTCGGGCGGCATATTCTTTGACGAAATTCTACCTGCCTGCTACCGGACAGGTATTCTCCAAGAAGTCACATATCAGGGAGGAGGCCAACAGCGCCGTTTTCGGCTTGGACGCCGCCTATCCGAAATTCAAGACGCACTAACAAAGAGTGGAGGTTCTTTTAAGCAATTCCTTGAGTTCATGCACGCATAACTCAAGAATTCTTGAGCGGCCCATGCGGCGTCGGCTCGCGATATTCCTGCACCAATGCTCCGCTGTATCACAGCGGAGCTTGAAGAAGGTGAACATCTGGGAATGCCCCCTCAAGGGAGGCAATTGACAGCAAAGACTGACCAATCCAGTCGGGACCGCATCATCACAGTCAATGGAGCGCCCACATAGCCACAGGGTGGTTGCTCACTGCGGTCACCCTGTCGTTCAACCTGCATGTGCTACGCACTCAGTTCCAGACGAACAACTGGTGCACCAGCGCCGCGTCGTCGCCCAGCTCATCCCGCAGGGCCTGCTTCGCGGGGCCGGGCAGCTCCACGCCACCTCGCGCGCAGCGGGCCGCGTCCTCCACGGCGAAGGTGGGCGCCTTGCAGTACGCGTCCTGCCAGCGCTCGATGAGCGAGGCGAAGAAGACCTGCTCGTAGCCGCGCAGCTGGCCGTCCAGCCAGTTCTCCTTGTCGGGCCGCTCGAAGCGCTGCGGCCGCACGCCGCCGGGCTCGAAGGTGATGTTGTGCTCGTAGCCGGAGGCCTCCAGGGACCGCTCCGCCTTCACCGCCAGCGGCGCGTGCCGCTCCTGGAGGAGGCCCTGGGCCACCACGGCGAAGTGGTACTCCACGCCCCGGCGCTGCGCGTGGTAGTCGAACGAGCGCTCCACGTCGCGGTACTTCGTCACCTCCACCGTCGTCGTGTACTCCACCTTCTTCGTCTGGTGGACGAGGCGCTTCTTCATCACGCCCTTGTCCTCGTAGGACTCCTCCACCGTGTACGGGACGTCCGCCGTCGCGGTGCGGTCCTCATGGTCCGTGTACGGCACGCGCTCCGTCCACGGCGCCGTCAACGTCACCGGCTCGCTCATGCGCCGCTCGCTCAGGCTGCCGGAGATGGTCAGCGGCGCATGGCGCTGGGACGCCTCCGAGTACCAGGGCGAGGCCTCGAACGCGCCCGACAGCCGCGTCGTCAGGTACTGCACCACGTCGTTGCTGATGCCATCCACGGACACCTGCCACGTGGGCACGCCCAGCGCCTCCGGGAACATGCCCGCGCGGGGCGCTGGCTGCTGGTAGTGCCCGCAGTAGCGCGACACCAGCTCCGCCCAGTGCTGCGCGCCGCCGGGCAGCGACTCCTTCAGCTTCGCGCACGTCGCCACGCCGCCCTGCGCCACCGCTTCCTCCATGTCGCGGCGGATGGGCACCATCTCCGAATGCGCCAGCAGCGCGCGCTTGCGCACCAGATGCGACTCCGCGGTCAGCGCGTTGCCCCGCCTCGCGGGCTCGATGATGAGCTGGCGCAGGTGCTGGTGCGTGCCCGCCATCTCCTCCAAGAGCGAGCTCTCCATGCCGCCATCCAGCTTGGAGTTCCACTTCACCTTGTAGGCGAGGAACTGCTCCAGGTTGCCCTCCGCGTCCTCGTCACGCCCCTCCACCCGCGCCTGGCGCGCCTGGGTGAGCAGCTGCGACAGGCCGCGCCAGCGCAGGTCCTCCAGCGACGCGCGATACTCCGGGTTGTTGGGCTCGTCCTGCAACAGCTTCACGTAGACCTCGGCCGCCTCGACGAAGCGGCCCTTCTCCGCCAGGTCGTTGGCTTTGCCCCGGATGGTCGAGCACCCGGACAGGACTCCCGCGCACAGGAGCGCCGGCACGAGGAGGGACCTCCGGCGGGCGCCGGAGCGGAACGATGAGAGGAGCGAGGCAATCACGGGAACGGAACCCTTCAACACGAGGCGTGTGGCCTCACAGGCTGACCCACGGAGGGCCGCGATTATTCACCGCGCCCTCCCCGTCCCGACAAGGCCCCCGGGCCACGTCAGCGCTCCACCGGCCAGGTGTGCACCGGCAGCCCCTCCTCCGACAGCTCCAGGTAGCGCTCCAGCATGGCCGCCAGCGCGTCCTGACGGGGCATGTGGGCCTCCAGCCGCGCCAGCACCGCCCGCTGCCAGCGAGCCCCCGTGCGCTGGAGCGCCGCGCGCTGCGCGATGATGTCCAGCAGCCCTTCCGCCTCCGCGGCCTCCACCCCGGCCGCCACCAGCCCGCGCCGCGCCACCGGCAGCAGCTGCTTCACCAGCTCCACCGCCGGCATCACGCGGGGGCTGGGCGCGGTCTCCGCCGGCCACAGCAGCGTCGCGCCCAGGCCGTGATGCGCCGCCTGCTTGAAGTTGCGCCGCGCCTGCCAGAAGGGCAGCGCCGGGAGCAGCGCGTCCACCCGCTCCGCGAGCCCCAGCGTCAGCCCCAGCAGGAACGCGCCGTTGGCCACCATGTCCACCGTCGTGGGGCCGGAGGGCAGCGCGCGGAACTCGATGCGCACGTGGCCCTCCCCGCTCGGGTCATAGATGGCCCGGTTCCACGACCAGACCGTCCCCTGGTGCAGCCGCAGCTCCTCCAGCTTCGGCAGGCCGCCCGCGGCCACCACCTCCAGCGGGGACTCCTGCCCCATCACCGGCAGCAGCGTGGGATAGAGCGCCACGGCCTCCGCGAACAGCTCGTGCAGGCCCTCGCGCACCCAGCCGTGTCCGAACGTCACACGCGGGTGCAGCTGCGCGGCCTCGTCGCTCTCGCCGCGGTCGTCGGTGGCCTGCTGGAAGAGCGCCACGCGCGTCTCCTCCCACAGCCGCTTGCCCAGGAACACCGGCGAGTTGCCGCTCGCGGCCAGCACCGGCGCGGTGGCCAGCTGCGCGGCGTTGTACACGCGCGCGAAGTCCCCGGGCGCCACGCGCAGGTGGAGCTGGAGCGACGTGTTCGCCCCCTCCAGCGTCACGTCCTCCCACGCGAGGTTGAGCGTGTCGTCACCCGCGATGGCCACCTGGAAGGGCCCGGCGCGCCGCTTGCGGATGGCCGCGGACAGCGCCCGGTAGCGCGGCTGCGGCGTGAGCGCGTTCTTCCCCAGGTCCGCCTGCCGCAGCGTGGGCAGGATGCCCACCAGCGCCACGCGCGCGCCCTCCGTCGCCGCCGCGCGCCGCAGCTTTGTCAGCAGCTCGTCCAGCTGGGCCTGGAGCCCGGTGAACGGCCGCCCCGCCAGCGGCGAGGGGCGCAGGTTCATCTCCATGTTGAAGCGGTTGAGCTCCAGCGTGAGCCGGTCGTCCTTCGCCTTCGCCAGCACCTGCTGGTTCACCGGCAGCGGCGAGCCCGCGCCGTCCACCAGCGCCACCTCCAGCTCCGCGCCCATCGTCGCGGGCCCCACGCCAAAGCCGGGACGCTGGAGCACCTGCCTCAGCGCCTCCAGGCTCTCCCCGAGCCGCGCCACGAACCGCGCGTGCTCCTCCGGCGTGAACTCCTCCTGCTGGATGGCCAGTCCCATAGGCCCTCCACGATTGGCACGGCGCGGCGCGCTCGCACGCGAGGTGTCACCCGCTGGACGCCGCCACGTTCCAGGGGAGGCGCCAGGCCTCCACGCTCCCCCGTCCGCCCTCCAGGCCGGCGGACCCGGGTGCTCGAGCTTCGGGTGTGTTATCCCAGGTCCCGTCATGCCGGACGCCACCGTCAACCTCTACGACCTGCCCCGCCCCGCGCTGGACGCGCGGCTCGCCGGCTGGGGCTTCAGCCCCCAGTACCGTGAGCGCGTGTGGACGGGCCTGTACCGCGACGGCGTCAGCGCGCTGGGCGACATGGCGGGCCTGCGCCCGGACCTCCAGGCCGCGCTCCAGGAGCGCGCGCACCTGGGCACGCTCGCCACGCACCATGAGAGCTTCAGCAGCGACGGGCTCACCCACAAGCTGCTCCTGCGCCTGCACGACGCGCAGACCATTGAAACAGTGCTGATGCGTTTCAAGGGCCGCGCCACCGTGTGCGTGAGCACGCAGGCCGGGTGCGCCATGGGCTGCGTCTTCTGCGCCACCGGACAGATGGGCCTGTCTCGCCACCTGACGCCGGGCGAAATCGTGGGCCAGGTGCTCCACGTCACGCGCCTCCTGCGCGCGCAAGGAGAGGCCCTGCGCAACATCGTGCTCATGGGCATGGGCGAGCCCCTGCACAACTACGAGCACACCATGGCCGCGGTGGACATCCTCGTGGACCCCAAGGGGCTGGCGCTGGCGCCGCGCTTCATCACCCTGTCCACCGTGGGCGTGGTGCCCGGCATCCTCCGGCTCGCGGACGAGGCGCGCCCGGTGCAGCTCGCGGTGAGCCTCCACGGCGCCACCGACGCCGAGCGCGCCGCGCTGGTGCCCGCGGGCCGCCGCTGGCCGCTGCAGGAGCTGATGGACGCGTGCCGCTACTACGTGGCGAAGCGCAAGCGCCGCATCTTCTTCGAGTGGACGCTCATCTCCGGCCGCAACGACACCGCGGAGCACGCGCACCACCTGGGGCAACTGCTTCACGGGATGGACGCGCACGTGAACGTCATCCCGCTCAACCCCACGGTGGGCTACGACGGCGGACCCAGCGTCCCTGACGCGGTGCGCGCGTTCCAGGACGTGCTCACGTCGCACGGCGTGCCCAGCACGGTGCGCCAGCGTCGCGGCATCGACATTGACGCGGGCTGCGGCCAGCTCAAGGCCGCCGTGGAGCGCAAGCCCCGCCGCTCCCTCCCCGTCACCTCCTGAGCAACGCGCGGGGTCGCGCGGCACACCCCCCGACCTGCCATGTCACCCCGCGGCGCTAGTGTCCGTTGCGCCGATGCGCGCGCGTCACGAGATGTGCGCGGGACGCGGATGTTCGTGGGCCCTTGCGTGGCATGGGCTCGTGGGCACATTCTTTACGACGGCTTCCACGCAACCCCAACGGCTTCTCTGGCGGAGGTGGGCAATGCTTTCCATCCAGGAGCACGGCACGGTGGAAGAGGCGAGCAGCAACCTGCTCGACTTCATCCTGATCCCCGATAACTGGCTCGAGCAGGCGCCCCCGCAGCCCGAGGGCTCCGCCACGTGGCCGGCGCAGGACACCCAGTACCAGCGGCGCGTGGGCCCGCTGCGCATCTGCGCATCGGTGGATGTGGCGCCATCGCTGGACGTGACGCTCCACATCGCCTTCCGCGCGCCGGGGCTCACGCCGCTCAAGGCGGCGGACCACCTGGAGAGCTTCCTCAAGCAGCGCCTGCCGCTGACGCCCAACAGCGAGTGGCAGGTGGAGGTGGACGAGCGCCGGTGGATCCACTTCTCCCGCCGCTACGCGGGCACGCACCTGCTGGCCTGACGGCTACGGCAAGAGCCGGTAGTGGCGCAGCGGCTGCGCCACGTTCTTCACCGGCGATTCCGTGAGGGGGCCGAACTGGAGCTTGCGCACGAAGGGCTCCCGTGACTGCTTCAGCGCCTCGTGCACGCTCTCCATCACCAGCGTCTCACGGAAGCCCGCCAGCGACTGCAGGCGCGCGGCCTGGTTCATGCCGCTGGAGAACGCGGTGTAGCTGCGGTTGGGCCCGAAGAGGCCGCAGTTGGCGGTGGCCAGGTTCACGCCCACCGCCACGCCCAGCCCCGGCAGCTTCACCCGCCGGCACAGCGCGGCCACCTCTTCACGTCCGCTCAGCTCCGCGGTGAAGGCCTGGATGCCCTGCGCCGCGCGCACGGCGGCCTCCGCGCGGCGCACGCGGTCCGTCTGGAAGAAGGGCGGGCCAAACAAGCCGATGACGCAGTCGCCCACCATCTTGTCGAAGACGCCGCCGTGCGCCCAGATGCAGTCCACGGCGCGCGCGCTCCACTCGTCCACGAAGCGGCCGATGCTGCGCGCGCTGTCGAAGCCCTGCTCGCAGATGCGGGTGAAGCCGTTGATGTCCGCGAACAGGATGCCCACCTCCTGCTCCTGCGCGCGCAGGTGCCGCGCGTAGTCCGGGTCCTCCAGCAGCGCGTCGATGGCGTCCGTGGGGAAGAACTGCGACAGGTGGATGCGCTCGCGGTTGTAGTCCAGCAGGCGCTGGCTCAGCGTGGAGGCCAGCACGCGGATGAGGTCCATCGCGTACGCGGAGAAGCCCTCGTTGCTCCAGACGACGATCTTCCCCAGGGGCTCGCTGCGCGTGGCCGCGGAGATGAGCACCGCCTCCGTGGTGCGCCCGTCGAACAGGCGCTTGAGCGCGCCCGCGTCTCCGTTCAGGAGCCGCGCGCCGTGCTGGTGCAGCAGCGCCTCCAGCTGCGCGCCCGGCTGCTCTCCGCTCTCGTACTCCAGCTGCCCATGGCGGTACGTGCGGTAGTGCAGCACCTGCGGCTGCACGGCGTCGCGGTACAGGAGCAGGAAGCCCGGCAGCCGCACCCGCTGCGTCAGCGTGCGCACCGCCTGGTCCATGCCCGCCTCGAAGACGGGGTTGGCCAGGTGCTCGTTGCACTGGAGGATGAGCTGGTGCTTCTCCGACGCGGTGTGGACCAGCATCAGCACCGTGTCCAGCTCCTCCGCGACCACGTCCAGCGCGCGCAGGCGCTTCGCGGTGGTGCCCGCGTCGCCGGGCGGCCCCGCGTAGAGCACGCCCAGCGTGCCCACCGGTGAGCCCGCCACGTCCAGCGTCTGCGTGAGCAGCGTGCCCGTGTCATGGACGCTCATCCCCACGGTGCCCGCCAGCAGCCCGCCGGGGAAGACGCCGCCCCAGTCGCCCTCGCTCCACGTCTGCTCCACCAGCTCCTCGTCGCGCGTGGTGAGGGCGATGGCGCGCGCCCCCAGGCGCTGAAGCAGCGTGGGGAAGCAGCGCAGGAAGCACTGGGTGAGCGTCTCACGCTCCCGAAGGCTCTCCTCCAGGAGGTCGTCCGTGACGCGGCCCAGCTCGCGCAGGAAGCGGTACTCCTCCAGGGACAACTCAGCGGGTGGGGACGGGAGCGCTGGGGTCATGTGCGCCCCTTGTACCGCCGCCCGGGAGAACTGTCACAACGCGGGCACGTGCTGGGTGCCCCCCACCACGAGGCCGTCCTGGACCTCGATGAGCCAGTAACCCTCCTTGCCTGCCTGCGTGGAGGAGCCCGCGCCGAACAGGTGGGGCCGGTCCGCGGTGGCCGGGTGGTGGTAGCGCTGGTGGATGTGGCCATGGAGCACCGCGAAGCGCGGGCCGGGCAGGAGCTTCAGGAGCGCGTCCGCGTCATGCAGGCCGTGATGCCAGCCATCCGCGTGGTTCGCGGCGCTGCGCGGCGCGTGATGCACCACCACCAGGATGGCGCGGCCGTCCAGCCGGGCGTCCTTCAGCAGGGCCGCCAGGCCTTCGAGCTGCGCGGGGCCCACGGTCCCGTAGGACAGGCCGGGCGTGGGCAGCGGACGCGCGGAGCACAGCCCCACCACCGCGGCGCCTCCGCCCACCAGGCGCACGAAGGGGAACGCGCCCTCGCGGCGGTACTCCGGCAGGTCGCTTTCGAGCAGGTCCCCGAAGTGCTTCGCGAAGCGGCCCTCACGCGCGGCCCCGGGCGTGAAGACGTCGTGGTTGCCGGGGATGACGGTGCAGCGCGCGGGCGTCGGGGACAGGGGTGAGAGCGCGGCGCGGGCGGCGCGGAACTCGCCCTCCAGCGCGTAGGCGGTGAGGTCGCCGGAGAGGATGAAGTGGTCCACGCCGTGCGTGCCCGCCTCGCGGGCGATGGTGGAGAGCGTGGCCTGCGCGTCGCGGTAGGCCTTCGCCCGGCCTCCCGCCGTCAGCTCGACGAGCGCCACCCAGCGGCGCCAGCCCAGCTTGTGCAGCGGCAGGGCGAAGTAGTCCCCGGTGATGTGGACGTCGGAGCAGTGCAGGAAGCGCATGGAGGCAGTCACACCCCAAGCAACGGTGGGAAGCAACGGGGCATTCTCTCCCTGCCCCACGGGCGGGGACGTTATGGTTCCCGCCACGATGCGAGGACGCTTCGCCCCCAGCCCCACCGGCCGCATGCACCTGGGCAACGTGAGAAGCGCGCTCCTGGGCTGGCTCCAGGCACGGGCCGCGGGCGGCGCGTTCCTCCTGCGCATCGAGGACCTGGACCGCGCCAGATGCCGCCCCCAGTTCCTCCAGGACCTCTACGAGGACCTGCGCTGGCTGGGCCTGGACTGGGACGAGCCGCCGCTCATCCAGAGCGAGCGCGACGGCGTCTACCGCGAGGCCCAGGCGAAGCTGGAGCGCGAGGGGCTCATCTATCCGTGCTTCTGCACGCGCGCGGAGATTGCCCGCGCGGCGAGCGCGCCCCATGGCCTGTCCGACGAGGGCCCGCGCTACCCGGGCACCTGCGCGCACCTCACCGCCGCGCAGATTTCCGAGCGCGCCCGCACGCGCGCCCCCGCGTACCGCTTCCGCGCTCGCGAGGGCGAGGTGCGCTTCGTGGACGAGCTCATGGGCCCCTACGCCCAGGACGTGCAGGCGCTGGTGGGGGACTTCGTGGTGCGCCGCAACGACGGCGTGGCCAGCTACCAGCTGGCGGTGGTCGTGGACGACGCGGCCAGCGGCATCACCCACGTGCTGCGCGGGGACGACCTGTTGCCCTCCACGCCCCGGCAGCTCCAGCTCTACGCCGCGCTGGGCCTGCCCGCGCCCGCGTTCCTCCACGTGCCGCTGGTCATGGGCGAGGACGGCAAGCGGCTGGCGAAGCGCGACGGGGCGTTCGCGCTCGGGGAGCTGCGGGCGCGCGGCCGGCCTCCCGAGCACGTCCTGGGCCTGCTCGCCGCATGGAGCGGCCTGGGTGACGGCGGCCCGGTGACCCTGCCCGCGCTCGTCGCGCGCTACCGCGCGGACGTGCTTCCGCGTGCGCCGGTGGTGGCGCGCGAGGCACAGCTCCTCGACGCGCTCGGCCTGCGCTGAGGCGCCCCTGCCGTCCACCCCACCCTCCGGCACGGGGCGACCGTGAGGCAGTGGAAAGAGGGGGCGCGCAGTGTGCACACCTTCATCCAGACACGTCCGTCCCGGCTGTGCCCGAGCGCGGCCGGACGGCACACGGGAAGCGAGGGTGAAGTCCAATGGCAGCCATTGTCGAGAGCGAACGCGCCGGCATCATCCCAGCAGTGCCGGGGAGTGCGTACAAGCTGAGCTGGGGCGCCATCTTCGGTGGCACCTTCGCCGCGCTGGGCGTCTGGATCCTGCTCTACACGCTGGGGCTGGCACTGGGCCTGTCGTCGGTGAACCCGGCCAACCCGGGGAGCGCGAAGTCCGCGGGTACCTTCACCGGCATCTGGAGCGTCATCGTCCCGCTCGTCGCGCTCTTCGTGGGCGGCATGGTGGCCGCGCGTAGCGCGGGCATCGTGGACAAGGGGGGCGGCGCGCTGCACGGCCTGGTGCTCTGGGGCCTGACCACGCTCACCGGCGTGGTGGTGGTGGGCATGCTGGTGTCGAACGTGGTGGGCGCGGTGTTCAACGTGGGCAAGGCGGCGGTGGGCGCGGGCGGCGCCGCGGCCGTGGGCGCCGTGACGGGCGGCGGCGAAGCGGCGAAGGCGTTCGGCCTGGACGCCAACGACGCGCTCGGGCCGGTGAACCAGCGCCTCCAGCAGCAGGGCAAGCCCCCCGTCACCGCGAACCAGTTGGAGGCCGCGACCAAGGACATCGTCACCCAGGGCGTGCGCCAGGGTCACATGGACCGTGAGACGCTGGTGAGCAACATCGCGAAGAACACCAACCTGTCGCGGCAGGACGCGGAAGGGGTCGCCGACCGCGTGCAGCAGCAGGTGGACCAGGCCAAGGCCAAGGCCAGCGAGGTGGGCCAACAGGCGCAGCAGGGCGCGCTGAAGGTGGCGGACCGCTCCGGCCGCGTCTTCTGGGGCATCTTCGTGGGGCTCGCGCTGGGGCTCATCGCGTCGGTGCTCGGCGCCACGCTGGGGGTCAGCCGCAGGCAGCGCATCCGCGCCGAGGGCGCGGTGGTGACGCCGCCGACGACGCCCACGCCCACCACGCGGCGCGAGGTGTATCCGTAGCATCGGGCGCTCGCGTGCATCCCCGCTTCACGCTCCCCCCGTGAGGCGGGTATGACACGCGGGCTCCCGGCCCATGGCGTCCTCGAACCGCACCCTCGTCCGCTGGCTCCTCATCCCCGGCCTGAGCCTGGGCCTGTTCCTGCTGTTCACGCTGGGCGCCGCGTGGCTGACGCACTTCATGGACGTCCCACGGCCGCCCGAGCCCGCCCCGCCGCCGCGAGCCCTTCCCCCCCGGGAGGCCGCTCCCATCGCGCCCGAGCTCCCCCGGTCCCCCGCCCCCACCGAGCCGCCCCCGCGCCCCGCCGCGCCCGTGCGAGCGCCGCCCCGCGCCCCGCCGCCCCGCGACGACTTCGACGCGCCGGATCCGCGCCGCGTGGAGGTGGTGGAGCCGGTGGTGGAGTCCTCCGAAGGCCGCATCGACGCAGAGGACCTGCGCCTGGCCATCCAGTCGGTGACTCCGCTCGTGCAGCAATGTTTCCAGGACGCCGCACAACGCAACCGGGGCACACACGAAGTGAAGCTGCGCTTCACCGTGGAGGGCGAGGGCTCCGAGGGAAAGATGAACCGGGGCGTGCTCGTCTCCAGCACCATCCCGGACCCCATGGTGCAGGCGTGCGTGCTGGATTCGCTGCTGGACGCGCGCTTCCCGGCGCCCCACCTGGGCGGGTCCGCGACGGTGCTCTACCCGTTCCGTTTCACGGTGCCTGGGGACGCTGGCCCGTGAGGTGGGGTTGCGCGTAAGGTTCAGGCCCCTTCCGGCTCCCCCGCGCATGCCCGTCACCGTCGAACAGCTCGCGCCTTCCCACACGGACGCCCTGCGCGCGCTCCTGGCGAAGGACCCCGTGCACAACCTCTACCTCCTGGGGTTGCTGGAGGAGTTCGGCATCGCCGCGCCGGAGCGCCAGGCGGCCTTCTCCTTCCACGGCCGCTTCGACAGCGGCGTCCTCACCGCGGCCGTCTTCGTGGGCGGCGAGGGCGGGCTGGTGGTGCCCAGCGCCAGCGACGCCAGCGCCACCGGCGTCATCGCGGACGCGCTCGCCCCCAGCCTCAAGCTGCGCGCCACCGTGGGGGACAAGTCCTCCGTGGACGCGCTGGTGCGCAGCCTCTGTGAAGGCAAGCCGCGCCTGTCTCGCACCCAGCGGCTGTTCAGCGTCTCCGCGGACGACCTGGGCCCCTTCACCAACCCCACGCTGCGCCTGGCCCGCGAGGAGGACGTGCCCCGCCTGCTCCCCCTGGCCCAGGGCTACGTGCGGGAGATCCTCGAACGCGACCCGCTGGCGGAGGACCCCGCCCACTACGAGGCCCGCGTCCTCCAGCGCGTGCGCCAGCGCCGCACCTACGTGCTGGAGGAGGGCGGCGAGCTGGTGTTCAAGGTGGACATCGGCTGCCGCTCGCAGTTCGGCGCGGAGCTGGAGGGCATGTACACGCCCCCGTCCCGCCGCCGCCAGGGCCACGCCACGCTGTGCCTGGGACAGATTTCCCGGCACCTGTTGTCCTCGCTGCCCCGGCTCGCCATGCGCGTGGACGAGCGCGACGAGAGCACCGCCCGCATCGCGCGCAAGGTGGGCTACCACGCCGGCCGCACCCAGCGGCTCGTGCTGGTGGAGTAGCCCCCGGAGCAACACAGGCAACACCGGTTGTTGCTCCCGGAACAACTGGCATTCACCCAAAGAAGCGTAAACAACTGAAAACTCGTCTTCTCGGACGAGGGCATGGTGCTTGCTCCCAGGCGGTGCGGCGCGCGCGTTCGCGTGCCCGGCGGCCCCAATCACCGCCGCATCTCCAGGGAGCAGGTTCGATGAAGGGTTTCCAGACGTTGGCGAAGGTGTGCGCGTTCGGCGTGGTGGCATTGAGCGCGGGGACCGCGGCCGCGTGGCAGTACTACCCGGGCGCCGCGTTCAAGGCCGCCTATGCCTCCGACGCGTCGTGCTTCAACGTGAGCAGCTACTCGGCGCTGACCAACAGCTGTACGACGACGCGTCTGGCGATCGCCACGGTGCCCATGTGGACGGTCGGCTACCACCCGACGACGGTGCAGATCTACGGCAACAACAGCTGGTGCGAGACGACCACGGTCAACGGCGTGGGCAACGGCGCGAACCTGGGCGCGACCACGTACACGGTGGCCGGCCCCATGGCGTGGCAGACCCTCAACACGGGCGACCGCTACGTGTGGGAGGACTTCGCCATCGTCTTCCGCTGCGGCCTGCAGTCGGGCGGCATCATCGGTGGCTTCACCATCGACTGATGCACGCCTCCTGACGTGCGCCGGGTGAGGTGCCCGGCGCACGACGCGGTCCCGATGCCTGGGTCGCGCGAGGGCAGCATCCTTCCTCCCCTTCGCGCGGCCCGTTCCTCCTCCCCGCCTCTTGCGTGAGCGTCCCATGTCCTCCCGGCTCCAGACCGTCCTCGCCCTCACCAATACGGCCGCCATCGCCGGCGTGCTGTTCGCGCTCGTGAGCCATCAGCAGTCGTCCGAACAGGAGCTGGAGGACCTGCGGGCCCAGGTGCGCAAGAGCGCGGCGAGCACGGACGCGAACCAGGCCGAGCGCCGCGCCGCCGCGGAGACCGCGATGCGGCTGTGGGCGATGCAGGCCGCTCAGCCCTCCTCTTCGCGCGCGCAGGCCCCGGCCGCGGCGAAGGCCCCCGGTGCCGCGGAGGCGGACGGCGCGGAGGCTCCGGACGAAGTGCCTCCGCCGCCGCCCATGCGCCCGCCGCCCCCGTCCTTCGAGCAGTCGCGCGCGCGGGTGATGACCGCCTTCTCCGAGGAGCCGGTGGACAGCGACTGGAGCGGACGGGCCACGCAGACGCTCAACGAGACCCTGCGCCAACACCTGCCCTCCAGCTCGCACGTGAAGGCGCTGGACTGCCGCTCCACGCTCTGCCGCGTGGAGCTGGTGCACCGGAGCGCGGCCGACAGCGCGCCCTTCCTGATGGAGGGCCTGCGCGCGTGGCCGGGCTCCATCTTCGTGGCCAGCGAGGTGCAGGAGGGCACGGACTACGTGGTCACCCTCATCGCCGCGAAGGAAGGCACGCGCCCGCCGCTGTAGCCCGTCCGGGTGCGGTGGGCGGCCCCCCACCGTGCCCGGGCTGGCACGTCCCGGGAGGAGGCAGGCCGGGAGGCCCCCGCGACTCGGACGCGCACGGCGCCCGGCGGATGCCCTACAGTCCGCGCCCGAAATGAGCAGCCGCCCCACGCCCTCCCGCCGTCCCCTCTCCGGAGCGGGCCCCGTCATCCTCCACGCGCCCACCGACCCCGGCTGGCTGCCGCTGGCGCTCGCCAACTTCGACGCGGTGCTGGTGGACCACGCCCACTGCGAGAAGAAGGCCGCCGCCAACGCGCTGTCCATGCTCCAGGCCTACCCGGACCTGCCGGGCCTGCCGTCGCAGATGGCCCGCCTGGCGCGCGAGGAGAGCGCCCACCTGGCGCGCGTGCTGGACCTCATGGCCGCGCGCGGCCTCACCCTCACCAAGGACGCCGGCGACCCGTACGCGCAGGGCCTGCAGAAGCACGTGCGCACGCCCGCCCTGGAGCGGCGCGTGGACCGCCTGCTCGTGGCCGCCATCATCGAGGCGCGCTCGTGCGAGCGGCTGTCCCTGCTCGCGGAGGGGCTCACCGACCCGGCGCTCGCGCGCTTCTACGGAGAGCTGGCCCAGTCGGAAGATGGCCACCAGTCCCTCTTCCACCGCCTGGCCGTGACGGCCTCCAACGGGGACGAGGCCGCCGTGGACGCGCGCCTGCGGTACCTCCTCGAGCAGGAGGCGCGCGTGCTCGAGGACGTGGGGCTGCGCGCGGCCATCCACTGAGGCTCACGCCTTAGTGGAAGGGCCACACCACGGGCACGGCGAAGACGAGGAATACCACCACCACCGCGGTCAGCGGCGTGCCCAGCCGGAAGAAGTCGGTGAAGCGGTAGTGCCCGGGCCCGTAGACGAGCACGCAGCTGGGCTCCAGCGGCGTGATGAAGGAACAGCTCGCCGCCAGCGTGACGCCCATGGCGAAGGGGCGCACGTCCACGCCCAGCTGTGACGCCGCGTTGAGCGCCACCGGCAGCACCACCAGCGCCGCGGCCTGGTTGCTCATGGGCGCGGACAGCACGATGGTCAGCACCATCAACAGCGCCAGCACCATGCGCGGCCCGCCAAACGCGCCCAGCCGGGCCACGTGGTCTCCAATGAACTTCCCCGCGCCGCTCACCTCCATGGCCAGCCCCAGCGCCATCATCGACCCGATGAGCAGCACCACCCGCCAGTCCACGCGGAACGCGGCGCGCGCGTCCACGCACCGGGTGGCGATCATCAGCAGCATGCCGGTGAGCCCCGCCAGCGACAGCGGCATCCACCCCAGCGAGCCCGCCGTCAGCGAGCCCAGGAAGATGAGCACCGCGAGCAGCGCCTTCGCGTAGCGCGGCGGCTCGTACTCGTGGCCCTCCAGCACCATCAGCGCATGGCCCGGCTCCAGCTCCGCCACCTTCTGACGCGGGCCACGCAGGAGCAGCACGTCCCCCACGGACAGGGGCAGCGTGGACAGCGAGTGCTCGTCCCACGCGCGCCCCAGGAGCTGCAGCTTGGTGAGCCGCTGGATGGCGGGCCGGCGGTGCAGCCCCAGCGCCAGGAGCCCGTAGCGCTCCACGAACAGCGTCTCCCGCAGGCTGCGCCCCACCAGCGGACTGTCGGGCGGCACGCTCGCCTCCACGAGCATCGACTCCGGACCCTCCAGCTCCGCGTCCGACAGCCGCACGTCCGGCCGCAACGCGAGCCCCCGCAGGTCCTTCACCCGCAGGATGTCCTCGCGCTTGCCCTCCACCAGCAGCCGCTCCTGGCCCGTCAGCACGTAGGACGGCTTCGCGTTGAGCGTCTCGCCGCCGCGCACCACGCCAATCACGCGCAGGCCCAGCCCCTTCGTGAGCTCCGCCAGCGGCTGGCCCACGTAGCCCGAATCCCCGGGCACCACCGCCTCCGTGAGGTAGTCGCGCAGCGCGAAGCCCTCCGTGCCCGGCTTGCCCTCCCTCGAGGGCAACAGCCACCGCCCCAGCACCACCACCACCGCGATGCCCAGGAGCACCACCGGCAGCCCCACCGGCGCCAGCTCCGTCACGCCAATGGGCCGCATCCCGTGCCGCTTCAGCGCCGCGGACACCACCAGGTTCGTGGACGTGCCGAACAGCAGCACCGTGCCGCCCAGCATGGACGCGTACGCCAGCGGCAGCAGCACCTTGCTGCGCGGCACCCTCGCCCGCTGCGCGGCGCCAATGGCCACCGGCAGGAACGCCGCCGTCGTCACCGTGTTGGAGATGAACGCGGAGAACACCGCCACCACGCCCATCATCGCCACCAGGAACACGTGCGGACCGAAGCGCGCGAAGACGGCCATCCGCTGCCCCACCCACTGCACCACGCCCGTCGAGGCGAGCCCCTGCGTCATCGCCAGCAGGGTGAAGATGAAGATGACCGTGTCGTTGCTGAAGCCCTCGAACGCCTGCGCCGGCGTCAGCACCCCGGACAACGCCAGCAGGCACACCACCGCCAGCGAGGTGAACTCGATGGGGATGGAATCCATGGAAAAGAGGACCAACGCGACGACGATGACGGCCAGGACGAGGGCGATGGACATGGGCGCGGACGCCCCCTCAACCTGGGCACGGCACGGTGCGCTGCCAGCATGTGCCGCACCGCGCCGTTTACTGATGAGCGCCCGGGCGCTGATAAGTGGAATTAGGCCAAAGCGGTCGAAAGTCCGGTTGACTGCCGGACGTCAGTTGCTTTTGGGCCCCCGGTCCAGAAGGTTTGGTGTTCCTTCCGCTGTAGGGTTTCCCCCCCTCGCACGACGCGGAATGCGGGAAGACCCCACGCAATGAAACACCCCGAGGAGACCTCCATGGCTTCGACGCAAGCGGCCGCCGCCACCGAGCAGGCGCCCACGAAGAACCCCACGCTGCTGGCCTGGGTGGCCAAGATGGCCGCGATGACCCAGCCGGACCGCATCGTCTGGTGCGACGGCTCCGAGGCGGAGAAGCAGCGCCTCACGGAGCAGGCGGTGAAGGACGGGACGCTCATCCCGCTCAACCCGCAGAAGCGCCCGGGCTGCTACCTGCACCGCTCCAACCCCAACGACGTGGCGCGCGTCGAGCACCTCACGTTCATCTGTACGCCCAACAAGACGGACGCCGGCCCGACCAACAACTGGATGGATCCGGAGGAGGCCTATACGAAGCTGGGCCACCTGTTCCAGGGCTGCATGAAGGGCCGCACCATGTACGTGGTGCCCTACGCCATGGGCCCCCTGGGCAGCCCCTTCACCAAGATTGGCGTGGAGCTGACGGACAGCGACTACGTGGTGCTCAACATGCGGATCATGACCCGCATGGGGAAGGCCGCGCTGGACATGCTGGGCGACAGCGACGACTTCAACCGCGGCCTGCACTCCACGGGCGACGTGAACCCGGACCGCCGCTACATCTGCCACTTCCCCCAGGACAACACCATCTGGAGCTTCGGCTCCGGATATGGCGGCAACGTGCTGCTCGGGAAGAAATGCCTCGCGCTGCGCATCGGCAGCTACCTGGGCCGCGAGGAGGGCTGGCTCGCCGAGCACATGCTCATCCTGGGCGTCACCAGCCCCAAGGGTGAGACGACCTACGTCGCCGCCGCCTTCCCGTCCGCGTGCGGCAAGACGAACTTCGCCATGATGATCCCGCCCAAGGAGTACGCGGGCTGGAAGATCGAGACCGTGGGCGACGACATCGCCTGGATGCGCCCGGGTCCGGATGGCCGCCTGTACGCCATCAACCCGGAGGCCGGCTACTTCGGCGTGGTGCCCGGCACCAACAACAAGACCAACCCCAACGCCATGGAGACCATCTCCAAGGACACGCTCTTCACGAACGTGGCGCTCACCGCCGACGGCGACGTCTGGTGGGAGGGCAAGGACGGCGAGGTCCCCGAGGAGCTCACCGACTGGCAGGGCCGCCCCTGGAAGAAGGGCAGCGCGGAGAAGGCGGCGCACCCGAACAGCCGCTTCACCGCGCCCATGAGCAACAACCCGGTGCTGAGCGCCAAGGCGAACGACCCCATGGGCGTTCCCATCAGCGCCATCATCTTCGGCGGCCGCCGCTCCACCACCGTCCCGCTGGTCATCCAGGCCTTCAACTGGACCCACGGCGTGTTCCTGGGCGCCACCATGGGCTCGGAGACGACCGCGGCGGCCACCGGCAAGGTGGGCGTCGTGCGCCGCGACCCCATGGCCATGCTGCCCTTCTGCGGCTACCACATGGGTGACTACCTCCAGCACTGGCTGGACATGCAGAAGTCCATCCCCCAGCTGCCGAAGATCTTCCAGGTCAACTGGTTCCGCCAGGACAAGAACGGCAAGTTCATCTGGCCGGGCTTCGGCGAGAACATGCGCGTCCTGGAGTGGATCGTGAACCGCGTGCAGGGCCGCGTCCCCACGCAGGAGACGCTCCTGGGCTGGGTGCCGCGCCAGGACCAGGGCCTCAACCTGAAGGGCCTGGACCTGACCGAAGAGGCCGTCCAGGAGGCCACCTCCATCAAGGAGGACGAGTGGAAGACCGAGCTCAAGAGCCAGGAGGTCTTCTTCGAGCAGCTGGGCACCAAGGCCCCCGAGGCCCTGATGCTCCAGCGCAAGCTGCTCATCGCGCGCCTGGACGGCTGAGCGCCGTCTGACGCCAGGGAAGGCCCTGTACGGGGCCGCTTCCGCTCCGGGTGATACGGAGCCGGGGGTGGCCCCGGTGCTTTTTCAAGGGGCCAGTGCTTCGACGGCCGGAATGTTCGGCGGTAGGCTTCCGGCCCCATGAGACTGGTTTTCGTGTTGTCGCTTGCGCTGGCGCTGGCGCCAGGGTCCGCCCTGGCGCAGCGGGGTGGCTCCAAGGTCAACGTGCAGGCCCTCCTGAAGGAGGGCAAGCGCCTCTATGACGCGGGCAAGTACCGCGAGGCGGCGGAGGCATTGAAGCAGGCCAACGAGGCACAGCCGCACCCGCGGCTCGTCTACAACATCGCCGTGGCGCTGGAGTACGCGGGCGAGCCCCGCGAGGCGATGACCTACTACCGGCAATACGTCACGTCCTCCAGCGAGGACACCGACCCCACCCTCCTGAAGAACAGCAACCGCGCCATCGACCGGCTCCGCGTGCAGCTGGACCGCGAGGACCAGGCGGCGGCGGCGGCGGACGCGGAGAAGAAGCGCCTGGAGGCGGAGGCGGACGCCGCGCGGCAGCGGGCGGAGGAGGAGCAGGCCACGGCCCGGCGCGCGCAGGACGAGAGCGAGCGCCAGCGCCAGGCGGAGCTGAACCGGGCCATCAAGTCCTACCGCAACCAGCGCATCGCGGCGTTCGCCACGGGCGGCGTGGCGGTGCTGGGCGTGGGCGCGGGCGTCATCTTCGGATTGCAGGCGCGCGACCAGCGCGAGCAGTTCGACAACGCGAAGACGCTCGCGGACAAGCAGCGGCTGTCGGACAGCACCAAGAGCAAGGCGCTGCTCGCGGACATCGGCTTCGGCGTGGGGCTCGCGGGGGCCATCACCGCCATCATCCTGTACCCCAAGGAAGGCCCTCCCGCGCAGGGCGAGGTCCGCGTGACGTTCGCGCCGCGTGGCACCGGCATTGGCATGGAGGGACGTTTCTGATGCGCGCGCTGGGAATGATGACGTTGGGTATGGCGCTGCTGTCGTCCGGGTGCAGCTTCACCACGGCGGGCGGCCTCTCCGAATGCACGACGAGCAGTGACTGCGGCGCCAACAGCGTCTGCACGTCCGGCTACTGCCTGCCGCAGCCCGCGGGGTGCGACCAGGTGGTGGGCGCCACGTCCGCGGCGAACCCCATCGTGCTGGGCGCGGCGCTGCCGCTCACCAACGCGAGCGGCAACGCGGAGATTGAACAGCAGCGCTTCAACGGGCTGAAGCTGGCGCTGGATGAGATCAACCAGGCGCAGGGCGTGGGTGGCCGCCAGTTCGTGATGTACGTCTGCGACACCGGCGCGGACCCGAACCGGGCCGTGACGCAGGCCAGCTGGATGGTGAACGACAAGGGCGCGGTGGCAATCATCAGCGCGGGCAGCGCGCAGACGCTCGCCCTCTCCGAGGTCACCACGCCCAAGAACGTGCTCTTGATGAGCCACACGGCAACGAGCTCCGCGTTCACCACGCTGTCGGACAAGAACGGCGGCACGGTGGGCCTGGTCTGGCGCACCACGCCCTCGGACGTGCTCCAGGGCCGCGTCATCGCGAACGTGCTCCAGGGCGTCACGCCCATCAACGACCCGGGCGTGACGTTCACCCCTCCGACCAAGGTGGGCGTGGCGTACGTGAGTGACTCGTACGGCACGGGCCTGTTCGACGCCATCCAGAACCGCATCCCCAACAAGGACAACGTCACGGGCGCGCAGTACACGCGCAACGAGTCCGTGAGCGGCGCGGTGACCCGGCTGGTGTCCTTCAAGCCGGACCTGACGGTGCTGGCGGGCTTCCCCGAGGACAACTCCCGCCTGCTGCTGGAGGCCATCGACAAGAAGGTGGGCATGGCCTACGGCAACCGCTGGTTCCTCACCGACGCCAGCAAGGACCGCACCCTGCTGACCTCGCGCAAGGAGGTCGAGACGGAGCTGTCGGGCACGTACGGCACGGCGCCCGCGTCCGCGCGTCCCAGCGACTCCACCTACAAGCTCTTCGCGGACCGCTTCATCACGGCCTACAGCACGGACCCCGGGCAGTACTCCTTCGTCACGCACGCGTACGACGCCATGTACCTCGTGGCGCTGGGCGCGGCGTACGCGGTGGGCGGTGACAACAACAACCCGCAGCCGGTGACCGGCCCCCGCATCGCGGAGGGGCTCACGAAGCTGACGCCCGCCTCCGGCCAGACAGCGACCGTCTATCCCCTGGGCCCCACGCAGTTCACCGCGGCGCGCGAGGCGCTGCGCGCGGGCACCGTCATCGACGTCAAGGGCGCCAGCGGCGAGCTGAACTTCAACAACGAGACGGGCGAGGCGCCCTCCCCCTACGAGCTGTTCAAGGTGACGGGCACCACCTTCAAGACCGTGCAGCTCATCGACCCGCCGACGGACTGAGCACGCGCGTCAGCGGCTCCAGGGCGGCGGTGAAGACCTCGGGCGTCGGCAACAGGGACAGCACGAGGTACGCACCGCCGCCGAAGTCGTGGAAGTACCCTGGCTGCACGCGCACCCCCTCCTCCAGGAGCTTGAGGCAGGTGGCCTCCTCTCCGGGGTGATGGGGGATGCGCAGCACCGCGCTCCAGCCGCCGTGCGCGGGCACCACGTCCCACGCGGCGTCCACCGGGCGCGCCTGCATCAACCGCTCCCGGTTGCCCCTCACCCGCTCCAGCAGCGCCTGCTGGAAGCGCGGCGCGTGGGCGAGCAACCGGGGCAGCGCGAGTTGCACGGGCGTGGCCACCGACAGCGCCGCGTCCGCCACGTCCTCCAGCCGGGCCAGGGCCTCGTCGCGCGCGTGCGCGGGGCCGCCCACGTGCAGCCACGCCAGCTTCATGCCGGGCAGGCCCGCCACCTTGGACAGGCCGGAGAGCGAGAACGTCAGGCACGGCAGGCTCCGCCCCGCCACGCTCGTCACGCGCCCCGGCTCCGCGTCCCACGCGAAGTCGGAGAACACCTCGTCGCAGACGAGCGCCAGCCCGTGGCGCGCGCACACGTCCACAAGCGCGTGGAGCTCGTCCTCGTGCAGGAAGTGGCCGGTGGGGTTGCCGGGGTTCACCACCACCACCGCGCGCGTGCGCGCGTCCACGGCGGCCTCCACGCGGGACGCGTCCAGGCCGAAGCCGTGCACGGCGGGCAGGCGGTAGGAGCGCGTGTGGACAGCCTCCAGGCGCGCCAGCACGTCCACCAGCGGGTAGCCGGGCGCGGGGACCAGGACGGTGTCGCCCGGGTCGCACAGCAGCTTCAGGAGCCAGCCGTAGGCCTCGCTGGTGCTGGCGGAGAGGACGACGTGCGCGGCCTCCGCGGGCGCATCCCGCCGGGACAGGTGCGCGGCCACGGCCTCGCGCGCGGACGCGAGGCCGAAGGGCTCCGGCGCGTAGCTGAAGGGCGAGGGCGCCGCGCTGCCACCTTCTCCTGGCGGAGCCGGCAGGGCGCCGTCACGGGCCTTCGACGGCGCCGGGCCGCCGCGTCCAGCGACGGGCTCCGGTGGATGGGGAGAGGCCGCGCCCGCCAGCAGGAGCTCCGCGCCGGGCAGGGGCAGCCCCACGCGCGTGGGGTTGGTCTCCGCCAGGTCCAGCAGGGGCAGCCCGCGCGCGTGGCGCTCGGCGACGGCCTGGGAGAGCGGGTTGAGGGTGCGCGGGAAGCCGGTGCGGAGCGAGAAGCGGCTCACAGCCCCGTCTGGAGCATGGCGCTGGCCACGCGGCGGATCAGCTCGCGGCGCAGCTCCAGGCGGCAGTGCTCGATGGCCTTCTCGTGAGGCGCGGGCAGCTCCGGGTTCCGGGTGCGGACCGCGGTGCGCAGGACCAGCTCGACCTTCGACGGCTCAATCTGGAACAGCCGCGGACCGTCTTTCTGGAGGAAGTAGGACAGCCCGCGCTGTTCAATGAGCTTCTGGAAGAAGCGCCGGACGTCCGCGAGGAGCGTGATGTCGATGATGTCCGCCATTCGTGCCCGGCTTTCTCGCGCGGAACAAATGTCACGTCCAGATCACGGCCACCACCACGCGAAAACTTGCGCGGCCTGTAGCACGCGGGCCCGGTGGCGAATGCGCCGGAGGCCGATTTATCGGCCCTGCGCGCGTTCGGGCACCAGCGGCGCCAGCGCCCGCCGGAAGGCCTGCCGGCGCTTTCTCGGGTCCTCCACATACGGCACGGGCCCCAGCACCTCCACGCCGTGGCGGGCCTCGAGGTAGCGGCGGTTGTCCCGCTCCGCCAGATCGCGCCCGGGCACCCCGCGCGACAGCACCACCGCCCGCACGGACACCCTCCGCGCCGCGAGCGCCTCCAGCGACAGCGCTACATGGTTGAGCGTGCCCAGCCCCGCGCGCGCCACCAGCACCACCGGCAGGCGGAAGGCCTGGATCAGGTCCACCACGTCGCGCTTCGAATCCACCGGCACGAACAGCCCCCCTGCCCCCTCCACCACCACGGATCCGCCCTTCAGCCGCTTCCACGCGTCCAGCGTCACGCGGAAGTCCGGCTCCCTTCCCAACCGGGCCGCGGCGATGCCCGGGGCCAGCGGCGCCTTGAAGCGGTGCGGACACACGGCGTCCACCGGCAGCGTGCTGCCCGCGGCCTCGCGCATGGACAGCGCGTCCGCCGGGGCGCGCAGGGACGCGCAGCCGCTCTCGTAGGGCTTGAAACCCTGGGGCGCATGGCCCGCGTCCTTCAGGAGCGACAGCAGCGCGCACGACACCTGCGTCTTGCCCACGCCCGTGTCCGTGCCGGTGACGAAGAACTGGAGTGCCTCAGGTGCCACGGGAGACTCCCACCCGGCGCAGGGCCTCCAGCGCCAGGTCGATGTGGCCCGTCGTGTGGGCCGCGGAGAGACAGAAGCGAAGCCGGCTGGTGCCGTCCGGCACGGTGGGCGGGCGGATGGCCTTCACCAGGAGGCCCGCCTCGCGCAGGCGACCGGCCGCATCCAGCGCGCGGGACGGCTCGCCCAGGATGACCGGGAAGATGGCGCTCCGGGGTTCAGCGGGCAGTCCCAGCGCCCGCAGACCCTCGGTGAAACGACGGATGTGCCCCCACAGCCGCTCACGCGGAACGGGGTCGTGCTCCACCAGGTCCACGGCGCGCTCGGCGGCGGCGCACAGGGCGGCGGGCAGCGCGGTGGAATAGACGAAGGGCCGTGCGCGGCTCACCAGCAGGTCCGCCACCGCGCGCGAGGTGGCCACGTACGCCCCCAGCCCGCCCAGCGCCTTGCTCAGCGTGCCCATGCGCAGGTCCACGCGCTCCTCCACGCCCAGCGCCTCGCACAGCCCCGCGCCGCGCGCCCCCAGGACGCCGGTGGCGTGCGCCTCGTCCACCATCAGCGCGGCGCCGTGGGCCTCGCACGCGGCCACCAGCTCGCGCAGCGGGGCCACGTCCCCATCCATGGAGAACACGCTGTCGGTGACCACCAGCTTGCGCCGCGCGGGCGTCTGCGCGAGCGCGTGGGTGAGCGCGGCCACGTCCGAGTGCGGATAGACGACGACGCGCGCGCGCGACAGCCGGCAGCCGTCCACCAGCGAGGCGTGGTTGAGCGCGTCGGAGAACACCGCGTCGCCGGGGCCCACCAGCGCGGGCAGGATGCCGGTGTTGGCCGCGTAGCCGGAGTTGAAGAGGCGCACGGCCTCCGCGCGCTCGAAGCGGGCGAGCCGCGCCTCCAGCCGCTGATGCGGCACCATGTCCCCCACGACGAGGCGGCTGGCGCCGGTGCCCACGCCGTAACGCTCCAGCGCGGACGCCGCGGCGGCGCGCACGGCGGGCGACGCCGCGAGGCCCAGGTAGTCATTGGAGGAGAAGTTGACCAGCCGCTCGTCCCCCAGGCGCACCTCCGCGCCCTGGGGCGAATCGAGCGGCTCCAGCGCGCGGCGGAGGCCCCTCGCGGACAGGGCCTCCAGGTCCTCGCGCGCCCAGCGGTCCGCGACCTGCGTGACGGAGCTCACCGGTCCTGCCGGGGCTCCAGGGGGCGGATGCCCGCCTTCTCCAGGAGCGCCATGTCCTGGGTGTACTCGGGGTTGCCGGTGGTGAGCAGCTTCTCCCCGAAGAAGAGCGAGTTGGCGCCCGCCATCATGCAGAGCAGCTGCGCCTCTTCGTTCATCTGCATGCGGCCCGCGGACAGGCGCACCATGGACTGCGGCATGAGCAGGCGCGCGGTGGCGATGGTGCGCACCATGTCCACCGTCTCCACGCGCTGCTGGTCGGACAGCGGCGTGCCCTCCACGGCCACCAGCGCGTTGATGGGCACCGACTCCGGGTGCACCTCCTGGTTGGCCAGCGTGCGCAGCAGGTTGCAGCGGTCGTCCACGGACTCGCCCATGCCGATGATGCCTCCGCAGCACACGGAGATGCCCGCGTCGCGCACCCGGTTGAGCGTCTTCAGCCGGTCGTCATAGGTGCGGGTGGAGATGATGTCGCCGTAGTGCTCCGGAGAGGTATCCAGGTTGTGGTTGTACGCGGACAGCCCCGCCTCGCGCAGGCGCTTCGCCTGACTGTCGGTGAGCATGCCCAGCGTGGCGCACGCCTCCATGCCCAGGGCCCGCACGCCCTTCACCATCTCCAGCACGCTGTCGAACTGCGGGCCGTCCTTCACCTCACGCCACGCGGCGCCCATGCAGAAGCGGGTGGCCCCGGCGGCGCGCGCCTGGGACGCGGCGGCCAGCACCTCCGGCACCGCCATCAGCTTCTCCGCCTTCACGCCCGTCTTGTAGCGAGCCGCCTGCGGGCAGTACGCGCAGTCCTCGGGACATCCCCCCGTCTTGATGGAGAGCAGCGAGCACAGCTGCACCTTGTTCTCCACGAACACCTGCCGGTGCACCGTCTGCGCCTTGTGCACGAGGTCCAGCAGCGGCAACTGGTACAGCGCCTTCACCTCCGCGAGCGACCAGTCGTGCCGCACCGTCACCCCTTCCGGGACGGGGGCGGCGTGGTGGGCGTGGCCGTGGAAGGACTCGGCGGTGTCGGACATGCGGGCTCCTTGGGGAGGCGTCAGGGGGCCGACGGTGCGTGGCCCGGAGCCTATTGTCAACGCTCTCGCGACATGGGGTTGACGAGTCGCCCTCCCCTCTTGGGGCCCGCCCGGAAAGGCCCGCGAAAACAGAAAGGGACGTCCGCTCCTCACGGACGTCCCCAGGCTGTCTCCCGCCTCATCGGCCGGGGAGCCTCGTGCGGCTAGACGTGGACGCGACGTCCGCGGCCAGCGAAGCCCACGAGGAACAGCACGACCAGTGCGCCCAGGACGGAGAACAACAGGCCCGTGGGGTGCAGGTCGAAGACCCGGCCGTCACTGGAGAACAGAGACCCGATGAAGCCGCCCACGAACGAACCGGCGATGCCCAGCAGCGTGGTGGCGATGAGCCCCATCGACTGGTTGCCCGGCATGATGGCTCGAGCGATCAGACCCGCGACCAGACCAATCACCAGAAAAGCGATAATCCCCATGGCACTCTCCCTGTGTGGGGGGCGCGCTTCCCGCGTCGCCCGTGGTCCAGAAAGTGGGTTGCCCCGCCCTGTAGGGCAACTCGCTACCTGATCCACGGCATGTTGCTTGCCTGCCCTGCTGGCATGGCGCGCGCATGAGGCGGGGAAACGTCAGGGGTCTGGGGTAGACACTCCAACCCATGGCGAAGGCGAAGACGCACTACACCTGTCAGGCCTGCGGCTACCAGACGGCGAAGTGGCTCGGGAAGTGTCCGGACTGCGGGGCCTGGAGCTCGCTCCTGGAGGAGACCGAAGCGAAGGTGGACGACAAGCGCCCGGCGTGGGGCGCTTCGGGGGGCTCCTCCCGGCCGGTGAAGCTGCAGGACGTGACGGCGGAGACGGAGGTGCGCCGCAGGACGGGCATCACGGAGTTCGACCGCGTGCTGGGCGGCGGCGTGGTGGGCGGCTCGCTGGTGCTGCTGGGAGGCGACCCGGGCATCGGCAAGTCCACGCTGCTGCTGGCGGCGCTGGACAAGCTGTCTCGGCACGGGCCGGTGCTCTACGTGTCGGGTGAAGAGAGCCTGCGGCAGACGAAGATGCGCGCGGAGCGCCTGCGGGTGGAGGGGGACGCCATCCACCTGTTCGCGGAGACGGACGCGGAGCGGGTGCTCCAGGCGGCGGAGGCGCTCAAGCCGCAGGCGCTGGTGGTGGACTCCATCCAGACCATGTACCTGCCGGAGCTGGGCAACGCGCCGGGCAGCATCACCCAGGTGCGCGAGGTGGCGGGCCGGCTGATGGCGTTCGCCAAGCGCAGCGGGGTGCCCACCTTCCTGGTGGGGCACGTGACGAAGGAGGGCTCCATCGCGGGCCCCCGCGTGCTGGAGCACATGGTGGACACGGTCCTCTACTTCGAGGGCGAACGGGGCCACCCGTTCCGGCTCCTGCGCGCGCACAAGAACCGCTTCGGCAGCACCAACGAGATTGGCGTCTTCGAGATGAAGGGCGCGGGGCTGGTGGAGGTGGCGGACCCGTCCGCGCTGTTCCTCTCCGAGCGTCCGCAGGGCAAGTCCGGCAGCGTGGTGACGAGCACGCTCAACGGCACGCGGCCGCTGCTGGTGGAGGTGCAGGCGCTGGTGGCGCCCACCGGCTACGGCACGGCGCGGCGCACGGCGATTGGCGTGGACGGCAACCGCGTGGCGCTGCTGGCGGCGGTGCTGGAGAAGAAGGAGGAGATTCCGCTGGTGGGCTGCGACCTGTTCGTGAACGTGGCGGGCGGCATGCAGTTGAGCGAACCGGCGTGTGACCTGGCGGTGTGCGCGGCGCTGGTGAGCAGCCTCCAGAACCGGCCGTTGGACGCGAAGACGCTGGTGCTGGGTGAGGTGGGGCTCGCGGGCGAGGTGCGCGCGGTGGGCCAGGTGGAGCCGAGGCTCGCGGAGGCCGCGAAGATGGGCTTCCAGCGGGTGGTGCTGCCCGCGGGCAGCGCGCGGCGCGTGGAGGCGACGAAGCTCCAGGTGGTGGGCGTGGAGACCCTGAGCGAGGCGCTGGCGGCGATGTTCGACTGACGGAGGGACGTCAGCGCGTGTGCAGCATCCAGGACACGTCTGGCGCGCGCGTGGGCTTCGTGAGGGGGGCAGGTCGAAGAAGGCCTCGCGGCCCGGAGTGTCGACGAGCTGGCCTTCCGCAGCGTCGCTTCAAGGAAAGGACCGGACGTTGGCACGGTTCATTTGCTTGAGCTCCTCGAGCCGCGCATCCAGCGGCGCCGTGAGTCGAATCGCGCCCTCGGGATGTCTGGCGGAACGGATCCAGAGCTCGATGGAGCCACCATACCGCTTCACATACTCCAGCATGGCTTCCAGGTTGCCGGTGAGCGCCAGCTCCTTGCGCCCAATCACCTCGACGAAGTCGTAGGCGCTGCCCCAGACCAGGTCCCCCTCGTGACCTGACACCGCGTCCGGAATGAAGCCCTGGGCCTTGCTCCCCGGCGGCGGCAACAAGGGGTCCGTGTTCTTCGGCAGCTTCCGGCCCTGGAGCACGGACTGTTCGAACGCACCACCCGCGCCCTTGTTCTGGATGACCGTCTGGAAGAGCCGCTCCCACTCCGGATCCACGGCGTAGCTGAAGCGCGGGTACTTGCCCGGGTGGCGGAACTGGTAGTCCACCCACGCCTGCGCCAGGTGCTCCGCGCTGCCCGGCACCAGGCTCGCGCCCTCCGCCGTCGCCCGTAAGCCCACCCGCGCCACGCGGTCGCCCCGGGCCAGCACCCGGCCCGCTTCCGCGAGCGGCACCTCCAGCCGCTTCGCCAGCGCCCGCAACTTCTCCACGTCCTCCGCGGACACGGGCTCACCGCGTCCCGCCGCTCGCAGCACCTCTCTCAACTCCTGCGCCTCCTTCGGCGACAGGTGCTGCACCACCCGCTGCAGCACCCGCACCTCGCGCAGGCTCCGGCCCGTCAGGAGCGCCACCTGCTCCACACCCTGCGCTCCTTCCGGCAACAGGCGCCCCGACACCACCGGCAGCGCCACGCTCACCGCGCACAGCAGCCGCTCGCCGTCCGTCAGCGGGTAGCCCAGGAGGCTCTGCCCCAGCACCGCGCCGCTCACGTCCGACACCTCTCCGGTGACGGGCAGCAGCCCCAGGGCGATCTCCAGCACCAGCTCTTCCGGCGCGATGCCCGGGGGCTCGCGGGCCGGGTCCCAGGTGGGGGACGCGAAGCGGCTGGCCTCCACCGCCGACGCCAGGAAGCTGTCGCGCGCCAGCAGGTAGGCCGCCACCTCGCTGGGGCCCTTGCGCGGGAAGTCCGGGTCCTCCGTGTGCGTGTAGGCCCAGTCCAGCACCGCGTCCAGCAAGGCCTGCTGCGTCTCCTCGTAGCGCGCGCTCTCGGTGAGCAGCCCGTCGCTCCCGAGCCTCCGGAAGTGCGCGTCCGCCAGGACCTGACGGCGCGCGTCCGCCCAGCGGTGGAACTCCTCCAGCTTCGCCTCCACCCGCGCGGAGCGCCTGGCGTCGTCGAGCAGGGCCTGCGCGTGGCGGGCCTTCAGCCGCAGGTACACCTCCAGCGGCTCGTCCTTCGCGAGCTCCTCCTCCGTCCGCGCGGAGGCCCAGAGCAGCAGGTCATCGAGCGCGGCCTGCCCTACCTGACGCTCCGTCTCCAGTTCGGAGAGCTGCTTCAGGGCGGCCCGCTTCTCGCGGATGAACGCGAGGTAGCGCCCCAGCTCCTCACCACTGACCGCGCCGCCCGGACCCGCGTTCCGCCAGTCCATGTCGCGCGTGAACGCAGCCGGTGAAGCGCTGTGATAGCGCCCGTAGCCGTGCATCCCCACCGGCATGGCCCGCGAGCCCGGCGTCCCACAGGCCGTGAGCGACAGGACGCCCATCAGCCCCGCGCTGAATCCTCCCAGCCACCCTGTTCGCATGGCGCGCCCCCTCAATCCCTCTCATCTAGCAGTCGGGTCTGACGCGTTTCGCGAACCCCTTCCTGACGCGCGCGTCCCTGGCATCCGAGGGCACCCGCTCCGGCGCGGAACAAGGACTGGCCAGCGACGGGGGCATGCCGTTTGATGCGGGGGTGCGAGGAGCGCCGCCCGGATGAAGCAACGCCCCCATTCCTCCCGCCTGCGGGACGCGCTGGGCTCGCTGTCCGCGCGGCTCCTGCTGGCGTTCCTCCTGCCCACGCTGCTCTTCCTCACGCTCGCGGGCGCTTCCGTGTACGCGCTCGCCCGCGCGAGCCTGGAGGACGAGCTGGGCGCGAGCCTGTCCGCGCTCGCCGCCGCCACCGCCAGCCAGGTCAGCGGCGAGCGCATGCTCACCATCGAGCCCGGCGACGACGTGTCCGGCACCCGCACGTGGAAGAACCTCGTGCGCCTGCTGGACGGCGTGCGCGCCGCGAGCGGCGTGCGCCGGGTGTACGCCGTGGACGCGCGGGGCCGCGTGCGCGCGGACGCGGGCGGCAACCTGCCCGTGGGCACCGAACTCCCCGACCTCGCGCGCGACCGGCTGGAGCTGACGCGCGTCCTCGCCGGCAAGCGCGCCGCCAGCCAGGTGCTCTTCACCGGCTCCGACGGGCTGCTCTACAAGACGGGCTACGCGCCCGTGGTCCAGGACGGTCAGGTGGTGGGCGCCATCGGCGTGGAGGGCAGCGCGGCCTTCTTCGGACCGCTGCGGCGGCTGTGGCGCACGTTCGTCATGGCCAGCGCCGTGGCGCTCGCCGTGCTCGCCGTCATCGCCGTCCTCACCGCCCGGGGGCTGGCCGGCCCGCTGCGGCGGCTGATGGACTCCGCGCTGCGCATCGGCCGGGGCGACCTGACCACCCCCGTGCCGCCGGAGCCCACCCGTGAAATCGGCGTGCTCGCGCGCGAGCTGGAGGTCATGCGCGGCGCGCTGGAGAGCCGGGACCGGCAGCTCAAGCTGATGCTCGCGGGCGTGGCCCACGAGGTGCGCAACCCGCTGGGCGGCATCGCGCTCTTCTCCGGCCTCCTCCAGGAGGACCTGCGCGCGGGCGCCCACGCGGACGCGCACGGCCACGTGGAGCGCATCCAGCGCGAGGTCGCCTACCTCCAGCGCATCGTCGAGGACTTCCTCGCCTTCGCCCGCGAGCAGCCGCTGGCGCGCGCGCCCATGGAGGCGCCGGTTCTGGTGTCCAACGCGTGCGAGCTGCTCTCCGCGGAGGCGCACGGCAGGGGCGTGGGCCTGGACGTGGCCGCCGCGCCCGCGCACCTGGAGGCGGATGGCAGCCTGCTGACCGCCGCGCTCGTGAACCTGGTCAAGAACGCGGTGCAGGCCGCGCCCGCGGGAAGCCACGTGCGCATCCGCGGCGAGGTGCGCGACGGGCGCTACACCATCGACGTCCAGGACGCGGGCCCGGGCGTGCCCGAAGCCGAGCGCGAGCGCATCTTCGAGCCCTTCTTCACCACCCGCGAGCAGGGCACCGGCCTGGGGCTGCCGCTCGCGAGGAAGATCGTCCGCGCCCACGGCGGCGAGCTGTCCCTGCGCTCCACGCCGGGCGAGACCGTCTTCACCCTGTCTTTGCCATGCCCTGTTCCCGAACCCGGGGCGGCACCGGCACGCTGACGGACTCCGCGTCCTGGACGTCGAACTGCAGCGCCATCTGCCCCACCTCCCCGGAGACGACCTGCAGCGTCCGCGTGGCCTCCTGCGTGGAGGACAGCCGGTGCAGGGTGCTGTCCATCAGCTGCGACAGGTCCGCGATGGCGGTGGTGATCTGCGAGAAGGCGGCGTTCTGCCGCGTCACCGCGTTGGCGATCTTCCGCGCGGCCTCGGAGCTCTCCTGCGAGCTCTGAGACAGCGCGCGCAGGGACTCGCCGGAGGCGCGCATCTGGTCCAACCCCGCGGCCACCTGACGCCCGCCCTGCTCGCTCATGGACGCCGCGTCGCGGATGCCCTGGCTGATCTCCGCGAGGATGTTGCGGATGCGCCGGGTGGCCTGGACGGACTGGTCCGACAGCCCTCGCATCTCCTTCGCCACCACCGCGAAGCCCCGCCCCGCCTCGCCCGAGCGCGCCGCCTCGATGGCCGCGTTGACGGCGAGCAGGTGGGACTGGTCCGCCAGGTCCTTCACCGCGCCGGTGATTTCACCAATCTGGGCCGTGCTCTCCTCCAGGCGTGACAGCCGCTGCTGGATGCCGGACACCGCGCTCCGGATGGCCGCCAGCCCCTCCAGGCTCAGGACCACCGCGGTCTCGCCCTGCTGCCCCAGCGCCTCCGCGCGACGGGCCACGCGCAGGACCTCCTCCGCGGAGTCCGCGGCGACGCGCGACGCCCGCCGCAGCTCCTCCGACGTGACCTGCGCCTCGTGCAGCGCCGCCGCCTGCCGGGTGAGCCCCTGCCGCTGCTCTTCGTTCGACACGCGCAGCTCGGTGCCGGCCTGGCCCAGCCGCTGCGCGGAGGTCTGGAGCAGCCGGGGAAACCTCCGCAGCCGGGACAGCGCGTCGTTCATCCCCGACGCCAGGTCGCCCATCTCGTCCGTGGACACCCAGCGCGGCGAGCGGATCCGCCCGGACGCCAACCCGGAGATGGCCTCGTGCACCGCGCGCGCGCTCGTCGCCTGCCGCCTCGCCAGCATCCACGTGGTGAAGGCCGGCAGGATGAACACCAACGCGCCCACCCAGGGCAGCGCGAAGCCCAGGTCCGCGAACAGCGAGCTGCCCACGTCATCCAACCGGGCCACGGCCTGCTTCGCGCCGTCCGCCAGCAGCACCTCCTTCAGCAGGTTGCGCACGTTCAGGAGCTTCACCACCACCACGCACGCGCTCAGCGCCACCGTGGCGAAGATGGTGGACAGGAACGTGAAGGGCAGGAACCACGTCTGCCGCGGCCAGAAGGGGCCCGAGCCCGCTGGCGCCAGCTCCGGATGCGCGTCCTGCTCGCGCAGCGCCCACGGCAGCGCCAGCCGCTCCAGCCCCAGCGCGATGGGGAACGCCACCACCACGCCGAAGCAGAACGCGATGAGCGTGCCCAGCCCCAGCCGGAACCAGTCCTTGCCGAACCACAGGCACACCGGGAGGCTGAAGAAGAAGCCGCCCAACGTCCACGCCGCGCAGGTGGTGAAGACCATGGAGCGCCAGGGCAACTCCAGCACGCGCCGCAGCCGGTCCCCCGGGCCGTCCCCGGCGTGGTTCCGCAGGGCCCAGCGCGCCAGCCACCGCAGCGTCACGTAGGGATGCAGCAGCCCGAACACCAGCACGATGAACGGCAGGACCGTGGCCGTGACGAGCAGCCCCTCCCGGCTCGACAGCCCCATCGCCATCGCGATGAGGTAGGCACAGACGATGGAGGGCGGCAGGACCCACCGCAGGAACAACCACATCCCACGCCAGGCCAGCTCCCGGATGTCTTCTGTCTCATTCATGTCTCTATGCCCCCCTCCGGTCCAGCGAAAGGCCGGACCGGCATGCCTCGCGACTGCGACTGCGACTGCGACTGCGACTGCGACTGCGACTGCGACATCACCGCCAATGAAGCGGCTGCTTCAGCCCGCGCGGGGACTCACACCTCGCAGCAGGACTCGAAGACGCGCGCCAGCAACGTCAGGGACCGGTGCGCCGCGGTCTCCACGCGCACCGGCTCCCCCGCCGTCACGTCGATGGACAGCTTGATGATCTCCAGCGCCTCGTCCGGGTGCGCGTCGTCGTAGCGGGCGTGCGCCCGGAGCCAGCGCAGCGCGGCTGCGTCCATGCGCACGCCGTCCCGGGCATACGCGGTGAAGGGCTCCACCACGGCGCGCGTCCAGACGCCGGTGACCCCCTCGATGGCCCAGTTGCACGCGGCGATGCCCTCCGCCAGCGACCCATCGCGGCAGGTGGCCAGCAGGTGCTCGTGGAGCGCCTGGACCTCGGGCCTCCACGGCGACTCGAAGGCGCTGGAGGCGTCCACGCCCGACGCCTGCATCCAGTCGATCCACCACTCGGCGTGGCGGGCCTCCACGCTCAGGTTCTGCAGGAGCCAGCGGCGGATGCTCGCGTCGCCCGGACGCACGCCATAGGTCGTCTTCGCCAGCGACAGCCCCATGTACTTGGGGAAGTTCTCGACGATGGGGAAGCAGTGCACCAGGAACCGCTGCCAGGCGTGCAGGGGCGGATGCCGTCCTTCCGCTGTCTCCCGGAACAGCGTGGGCATGCACGCCGCGTCCCACGCGGGCTTGAGCGTGCTCAACATCGTCTCCATCCAGACAGGATGGGGCGTGAGCTTCAAGGCGGCGGGCTGATAGGGCCGGGATGCACTCTCATTTTTCGAGGATGCGTAAGAGAATTCTTCCACGGCGGTGCCATGCGACACGGCGTCCGGCGACGACATGAAACGTGCTCCTGCTCCTGGGTGGACGACAAGCCGTCATGGCCGCCCCCCCTCCACCCAGCGTGTCCCCAGGTTGCCGGGGTGTCTGTGTTTCATCCATGCCCCCCCGGGACATGAAGCCGTCTCAAGCCGGTTTCTGTCTCAAACCCCGCGAACTCCCCGCGCGTGAATCAGGAATCTGGCGCTTGGACATTCATCCAAGAGACACTCATCCGACAAGGGTCATTGACGTTCCGGGCGAGCAAGCGAGCGCGCCTTGAGCAGCATGCGGCGCAGCGGCGCCTCATCCGCGCGCGCCAGCGCCTCGTCCCAACCCAGCCACTGGATGCCGAACGACTCCGCCGGATCATGCGCAAGTGCCTCCGGGTCCTCCGCCACCACCAGGTAGCGGACATCCAGGTGGCGGTGCTCGGGCTCGTCCTTGCGCGCGGGGATGACGTGCACGTCCACGTCCAACGGCCGCGGCGCACTGGGGTGCAGGTGCACACGGCACCCCGTCTCCTCGCGGGCCTCGCGCAGCGCGGTGGCCTCCATGTCGCCGCCGTCCCCGGCCTCCGCGTGCCCGCCGGGCTGCAACCACCGCTTCAGCTTCGCGTGGTGCAGCAGCGCCACCCGTTCCCCCGTCGCGTCCACCACCACCGCGCTGCCGGTGAAGTGCGCCTCCGCCTGCGAGCGGGAGAACGGCGACTCCAGCGACGTGGCGAAGTCGCGCATGCGCGAGAGGTCCTCGCGCTCCTTGTCGTCCGTGGGGACGTGGCGCGCGAGCAGGGCAACGAGGGCAGCGGGGGCATGGGCCATGCGCCGGGATAGACACCCGCCCGGCCCGGGACGCCAGCGCTTTCACGGGGCCGCGCATCCATCCCGGCAGGTCCGGTGTAGGGTGGCTTGGCGTGTGCATTCCGCCGCCGGCCCCTCAGCGGCACCCCACCCTTCCCACCCGAGCAGGCGCATGGCCCGCATCCTCGTCATCGACGACCACGACACCCTCCGCGAGGGCATGACCGTCACCCTCACCCGCTCCGGCCACACCGTGTCCGCGGTGAAGAGCGGGGCGGACGGGCTCGCCGCGTACAAGAAGGGCCCCTTCGACCTGGTCGTCACGGACCTGAAGATGGACGGCCTGGACGGCATCGCCGTGACGCGCGCCCTCAAGCAGGCGGACCCTGGCGCCGTCGTCATGGTGGTGACGGCTTTCGGAACCATCGAGACGGCCGTGCAGGCCATGCAGGAGGGCGCCTACGACTTCATCACCAAGCCCTTCCCGCCGGAGGTGCTGCGCGCCAAGGTGGACAAGGGGCTGGAGCTGTCCGCCACGCGCCGCCAGGTGGAGCGCCTCACCGCCCGCACGGACGCGCACGACGCCGACGCCGCCCTCACCCACCGCGACCTCGTGGGCGACAGCGAGCCCATGCAGAAGCTGCTCGCGCAGGTGCGCAAGGTGGCCGCGAGCGACGCCACCGTGCTGGTGCGCGGCGAGAGCGGCACCGGCAAGGAGCTGGTCGCCCGGATGATCCACCAGCGCTCCCCGCGCAAGGACGGCCCCTTCGTCGTGGTGCACTGCGCGGCCCTGGCGGAGACGCTCCTGGAGAGCGAGCTGTTCGGCCACGAGCGCGGCGCCTTCACGGGCGCGGTGAAGCGCAAGCTGGGCCGCTTCGAGCTGGCCGACGGCGGCACCCTCTTCCTGGACGAGATTGGAGAGATTCCCGCCTCCGTGCAGACAAAGCTCTTGCGCGTGCTCCAGGAGAAGGAGCTGCAGCGCGTGGGCGGCGAGGAGACGCTCAAGGTGGACGTGCGCGTGGTGAGCGCCACGCACCGCGACCTCCAGGCGGAGGTGAAGGCGGGCCGCTTCCGCGAGGACCTCTACTACCGGCTGCACATCGTCCCGCTCACCCTGCCGCCCCTGCGCGAGCGCCCCGAGGACCTGCCCGCGCTGGCGCGCCACTTCGTCGCCAAGCACGCGCCGAGGGTCAACCGGCGCGTCACCGGCATCGACGACGCGACGCTGCGCGCCCTGGCCCGCCACGCGTGGCCCGGCAACGTGCGCGAGCTGGAGAACGTGATGGAGCAGGCGCTCGTCTTCGCCGAGGGCGACACGCTCACCCCGCAGGACCTGCCCCCGCACCTGGCCGGCCAGACGCCGCGCATGGACGCGGGACTGCCCGTGCCCCAGGGCGACCGCCCCCTGCCGGAAATCCTGGAGGACCTGGAGCGCCAGCTCATCGCGCGCGCCTACGAGAAGGCCGGCGGCGTGAAGACGGAGACAGCCCGCCTGCTGGGCATCAAGACCTCCGCGCTGTACTACAAGCTGGAGAAGTACGGCTTCCTGCCCCGCGGCGAGCGCCCCGAGGAGGGATAGCCACCCACGCGGTGCGCGTGGGCCCCGGCGCTTCAGGGCCTCGGAAATCCGTCACCTCCGCCCCGGCGCCATGACTTTCCACCGTCCGGCCCACCCACCCCACCCCACCCGGCCCGTGCAGGTGTCCGGAACCAGGGCGCTTTCCGTCGGGCCCGGGAACGGGGTAGGAGGGAAGGACTGGCATCCGCCTTGCTGACGGTGTCCCCTTGATGATGTCGCGTGTCCTCCCCCTCCTCCTGTGCCTGTTCGTGGCGGCTCCCGCCGGGGCGATGTCCGGCCTGGAGCAGGCGCGCGCGAAGGCCCAGGCGGCGCGCACGGAGGCACGCACCCTGCGCACCCGGCAGCAGGGGCTGCGCGACGAGCTCAACGGCCTGGCCGCGCGCATCGAGTCCCTCAAGGCGCAGCGCCAGGGGAAGCTCACGCCCGGCGGCGAGCTGGAGGCCGCGCTGCGCCGCTCGCAGGAGCTGAGCGGGGAGCTGACGGGGCTGGCGCAGTCGGTGTCCGGCGCGGACGGAGAGGTGGAGCGCGCGCACCTGGCGCTGCACGGCGCGCTGTCCCAGGAGCTGACGCGCCTGCGCGCGGCGTGGGACGCGACGACGGACCGGGCGGAGCGGGCGCGGCTCTTGGAGCAGATGCGCTCCGTGCGCGGCGAGCGGGAGGCCGTGCGCGCGGCGCTGCCCGCCTCGCAGGTGCCGGCGCTGGATGGCGCGGCGCGCGGGGATGATCCGGAGGACCTGCTCGCGCAGGCGGACGCGCTGCGCGACACCCAGGACAAGGTGCGCCAGCGGCTCCAGGCGCTGAAGACACGCATCACCGAGGTGCGCGAGGAGCGCGACCTGGACCGCCGCATGAACGACTTCCTGGGGGAGGAGTCCATGTTCGACGACCAGGACCGCCGCCTGCGCATGCGCACGTCGGGCGACCGGGGCCTGCAGCTGGCGCCCACCCAGCGGGGCAGTGGCCGCCTGCCGTGGGTGAGCGCGGGCGAGTCGGACCAGGCGCCGAACTACGCGGGCGGCCCCGCGCCCGGAAACGGGGGCGAGGTCTCCGCGGGGGGGACACCGCCCTCCGTCACCGCCAGCGACCGCCGTCCCCAGGTGGACCCGGTGCGCGCCCAGGCGCTGGCCGCGGGCGGCGCGGAGGACGTCGGCTTGATGGAGCAGGAGGCCGCGCGGCTGGAGTCCCTGGAGCACGAACTGGACGGGCGCGCGGGCGCGCTGGAGCAGCGCGCGAAGACGCTGGCGCCCTGAGGCCGCGCACGGCGGCCGGCTACAGCACGCCGCCCTCCACCTCCAGCACCACCGTGGCCTGCACGCGCACCTCGCGCTCCGGCAGGCGCCCCGTGCCGCGCAGGATGATGGCCATGCTGGGCGCGGCCACGTAGGACCTCAGGTCCAGGCTGCCATCCGTGTTCAGCTCCACCGTGGGGTTGGGAGGATTCAGGCCAAGCCCCGCGATGCCCGCCCGGGAAGCGAAGCGAGACTCGGAGTTGCCCGCGCGGGCCACGGCCTCCAGCGAGTCCAGGAAGCCGAAGTCCTGGTCGTTGGGGCTCAGGACCTTGAGGGTCATCTTCTTCACCTGCACGCGCGTCACCTCGTCCTTGGTGACGTCGCGGTTCTTGAAGTCCTGGTTCTCGTTGAAGTCCAGCGCGGAGAAGCTGCTGATGGCTGGAAAGGCGTTGAGCAGCGTGGCGGTGCCGGCGGGGCTCGCGGGCACCGTCGCCTCGCCCCGGACCTCCGTGGTGAAGGACGAGGGGGAACAGGCGGTGAGCGACAGGCCGGCCGCCACCGCGAGGAAGGACGCGTAAGACATGGCGGCAATGTACCGGGCGGCCGGGTGTGCCGTCACCGACCGTGGGCGCCCCCCGGATGTCCCCGGGGCGACGCGGTCGGCCGGGACACTTGCGAGCGTGGGGATGCCCTCGGGAAGGGGTATGGTGCGCGCGTCTTGGACCGCCGCCTCCTCCCGCTCCTCGTCGCCCTCGCGTTGCCTTGGGGCGGACGTGCGCGCGCGGCCGAGTGGCAGGGCTCGCTCCGGGGCACCGGCCGGCTGCTCGTGGACAGCAACGCCCCGCGCGACTTCTCCGACCGCCTCACGCCCGGTCCCGGCTCGGACCTGGCCCTGAGCGTGCTGGGCGTGGCGGAAGGCAAGGGCACCGGCGAGCGCGCCCAGGTGGTGGGCCGCTACGAGCTGGGCGCGCGCAAGTACGTGGAGTACGAGAGCGAGGACACGCTGGTGCAGGCGGGCGCGCTGGAGGGCTCGCTCGCCCTGGGCACCGAGTGGGGCGTGGGCGCCGAAGGGCACGCCAAGGACCGGCGGGGTGGCAGCCGCGCGTACTCGGACCTGGGCGCGAGCCTCTTCGCAGAATACGCTCCGGACGTGCGCCTGGCCCTGCGCCTGCGCGCGGGCGCCCGCCGCTTCGTGTACCGCCCGGACCCCACCGCCGACTTCGGCGGCCCGGAGCTGGGGGTGCTGGGCCGCTACCGGCTGACCCCGCGCCACACCCTGAGCGTGTTTGGGGAATGGGGCTCGCGCCGCTACGGCCCCCTCGCCCGTCCCTTCCCGGGCCACACCACGTCCCCGGGGCGCAGGCAGGACGGCGCGCTGGTGGCGGGGGCGGGCTGGGCGTACCGGGGGCCGGTGAAGCTGTCGCTGAGCTACGCCTTCCAGGAGGTGAGTTCCAACAGCTTCGGCGAGACGGCGATGCGCCACCGGCTCACCGCCAGCGCCGGGGTGCGGCTGCCGTGGCGGCTGACGCTGCTGGCGCAGGGGACGCTGGGCTTCTCGCGCTATCCGGATGGCATCTACCTGTCGCCGGAGATCATCCTGGTGGACGAGGACGAGGGGCAGAACTCGCTGTCCCTCAAGCTGGCCCGGCCCGTCTCCGCTCGCGTGGACCTGGAGCTGTCCTGGGGCCTCTGGAGCACGCGCCTGCCGCGCAATGACTTGCACTACACACGCCAGGTGTTCGGCGTGGGCTTCACCTGGCGGGACACGGACTAGGCGCGAAGGCCCGTCAGTCCAGGTCGGCGATGCGCTCGTCGATCTCCTCCGCCAGGCTGGGGTGCTGCTGGGCGAGCGCGTGGTCGCGAGCGGTGGTGAGCACCTCCTTCGCCTTGTCCGTCTTGCCGGCCCCCGCGTAGGCGTCCCCCAGGGAGACGAGGGCGGCGGCGTATTTCGGGTCCAGGCGGACGGCGTTCTCCAGGCTCTGGATGGCGCTGTCGTACTCCTTGCGCTCCAGGTGGAGCTTCCCCAGGGAGAACCAGGCCATGGGGGCGTCGGGGAACTGGACCGTCATCTTCTTGAATTGTTCCAGGCGGGCGTCGCTCATGGACGGATCCCCTTAGAGGAGCGCTGGAAGCTTGCCAAGGGTGCGATAGGGTAGCCGCCACATGGCCACGAAGAAGAAGACCCCTGCATCCAAGGCGAAGGCGAAGACCGGCACCCGGGCTCCGGCCCGCAAGAAGACGGCCGCGAAGAAGGCCGCGAAGACCCGCCTGCGTCCGGCGGCGCGCAAGAAGGCCCCCGCGCGCAAGAAGGCCGCGAAGGTCGCCGCCCCTCCCGCGCCTCCCAAGCCCGCGGAGAACGCGAAGGCGCGCGAGCTGGCGCGCCGCATCGGCAACCTGCTGCTGGACAAGAAGGCCACGGACGTCGTCATCCTCGACATGCGCGGGATGACGTCCTACGCGGACTACATCGTCATCGCCTCCGGCGAGAGCGACCGCCAGGTGAGCGCCATGGCGGAGAACGTCCAGGTGCAGCTCAAGCAGGACCCGCAGCCGCTGCGTCCCATCAGCACGGAGGGCTTTGAGACGGGCCAGTGGGTGCTCCTGGACTACGACGACGTCGTGGCCCACCTGTTCAACGGCGACGTGCGCGCCTTCTACGACCTGGACGGCCTGTGGGCGGACGCGCCCCGGGAGAAGCTGTCCTAGTCCCGTGAAGGTCCGCCTCCTCTCCATCGGAAAGGACCGCTCCGGACTGTTCGAGCCCGCCGTGCAGGAGTACGCGCGGCGGCTCGAGCACTACACGCGCTTCGAGCTTTTGGAGCTGAACGAGGCCTCGGGCCGCAAGCTCAAGCCCGGCGAGGCGAAGTCCGCGGAGGCCGCCGCCATCCTCGGCAAGCGCAAGCCGCAGGACTGGCTGGTGGCGCTGGACGAGCGCGGCACGCTGCTGGATTCGGTGGAGCTCAGCCGCTACGTCGCCAAGGCGCAGACGGGCGCGAAGGACCTGCTCTTCGTCATTGGTGGTGACGAGGGGCTGGATGACTCGGTGCGCGGCGCGGCGCATCAGGTGATGTCGCTCTCGCGGATGACGCTGCCCCACCGGCTGGCGCGGGTGGTGCTCATCGAGCAGCTCTACCGCGCGTTCACCATCCTGAAGGGCGAGCCCTACCACAAGTAGGCGGCCGGGCAGGCGGTCCCGGGGCGTCAGGGCGTGGAAAGGGTCCGCGTCGGGAGCGGCCATCATGACCACACCCTCTTCTGAAACCTCCACGGCCGCGACCGTGCGCATCATCGCCTCGCCCCAGTCCTGGGTGGAGGGCGAGGCCGTCCGCCAACTGGAGGCCGTGTCGCGGCTGCCGGGCATGAGGCTCGCGGTGGGACTGCCGGACCTGCATCCCGGCAAGGGCGCTCCGGTGGGCGCCGCCTTCGAGTCCGAGGGTTTCCTCTATCCCTACCTCGTGGGCAGCGACATCGGCTGTGGCATGGGCCTGTGGGACGTGGACCTGCCGACGCGCAAGGCGAAGGCGGAGCGGTGGGCGGCGAAGCTGGACCTGGAGGGGCCGTGGGAGGGGGACACGGGCGCGGTCCTCGCGGAGCACGGCGCGCAGAGCACGGGCTTCGAGGCGGCGCTGGGCACGGTGGGCGGCGGCAACCACTTCGCGGAGGTGCAGCGGGTGGAGGAGGTGCACGACGCGCGCGTCTTCGAGGCGCTGGGCCTGCGGGAGGAGCGGTTGCTGTTGCTCGTGCACTCGGGGTCGCGCGGGCTGGGGGAGGCCATCCTGCGCAAGCATGTCGACCGGCATGCGGCGGGCGGACTGGCGGCGGACTCGGACGAGGCGCGCGCCTATCTCACGCGGCACGACGGCGCGGTGTTGTGGGCGAAGGCGAACCGGGCGCTGGTGGCGCAACGGGCGTTGGAAGGGATTGGGGCGACGGGGCGGCGGGTGTTGGACGTGTGCCACAACAGCGTGACCGCGCGACACTCGGGCGGGCGCGTGGGGTGGTTGCATCGAAAAGGCGCGGCGCCCTGGGACGAGGGGCCGGTGGTGATTCCCGGCAGTCGTGGCGCGCTGAGCTATCTGGTGTTGCCGGTGGGCACGGGCGAGCAGAGCGCGTTCAGCCTGGCGCACGGCGCGGGGCGCAAGTGGACGCGCTCGGCGGCGCGGGACCGGATGAAGGAGCGCTTCACGGCGGAGTCGCTGACGCGCACGTCCTTCAAGAGCCACGTGGTGTGCGAGGACCGGGACCTGCTCTTCGAGGAGGCGCCGCCGGCGTACAAGGCCATCGACCGTGTGGTGACGGACCTGGTGGAGGCGGGGCTGGTGCGGGTGGTGGCGACGCTGGCGCCGGTGCTCACGTACAAGACGCGGAGCCGCACGGCGGAGTGAGCGGCACGGGGCTCGCATGAGGGGCGCGCGGATGCGCTGCCCCTGGGAGTCCCGGTGATGTGGAAGGCCCTGCTGGATTTGATTTACCCGCCCATGTGTCTGGCCTGCGCGAAGGTGCTGCCGGGCGTGGGCGCGGTGTTCTGCGAGACATGTGACACGGCGTTGGAGCGGCTGCCGCCCGCGTGTTGCCGGACATGCGCGGAACCAGGCGCGTTCCCGAGGAACACCTGTCCCCGTTGCCGGACGGTGCCGCCGCCGTTCAGCCGGGCGTGGGCGCCGTTCGCGCATGAAGGCCCGGTGGCGAGGGCCATTCACCGGTTCAAGTACGAGGACCATCCGGACCTCGCGGCGCCGCTGGGCGTGCTGCTCGCGGACGAAGCGCGGCGGTTCCTGAGGAGCGCGCCCGGGTGCGTGGTGGCGCTGCCGCTGCATGTGCGGCGCTTCCGGAAACGGCAGTACGACCAGGCGCACCTGTTGGCGGGCGAGTTGGCGAAGGCCTCGGGGCGGACAGCACCTGCGGGCTGGCTGGAGCGCACGCGGGAGACGCGAAGGCAGGTGGGGCTGAGTGAAGCGGAGCGCGCGGGCAACGTGGCGGGAGCGTTCGCGGCGTCGCGAGCGGTGAAGGGGCAGGAGGTGCTGCTCGTGGACGATGTGTTCACCACGGGGTCCACTGCGCGAGCCGCCGCCATCGCCCTGCGGGACGCTGGGGCCACGCGCGTGGAGGTGCTGACATTGGCGAGGGCGTTCACCCTCGCCTGAGGTCCGCGGGTTCAGCCTTGGGACTTCTTCAGCCGGGCGAGCTCGGCTTCGAGTTCCTTGAAACGGCGTTCGGCCTCGTCCGCGCGCCGGGATTCCTCATCCGCGCGCCGGGATTCCTCCTGGGCACGCCGTTGCAGGGTCATCGTCTGATCTTCCAGGCGTTCGATGAACTCCTCGGAGACCAGCAACGGCGCGTTGCCTGCCCAGAAGCGCACGTCCTCGCCTTCGACCTGGAGGTCGAGCCCCAACACCTCAGAGGTGAAGCGACCATTCCGGGACTCCATGCGCGTGTAGACGCGCGCATCCGGTGTTGCCAGCCGGTAGCCCTCCAACGCGAGCCCTCCCCCATCGAAGATGAAGTACTCGGGGATTCCCAGACGGGCATACCGGCTCACGTTGTACTCGGCATCCTTCTTCCGATCGCCTCCGGCGTGGATCTCCATCACCCAGTCGAGCCCGTGCCCCTCGTGACTGACCAACCACTTCTTCCGTCGGTGGTTCTCCACGTCCAGCACGACCAACAGGTCCGGCGCGAACCGTCGCTCCGCCGGGTAATACACGGGCAATTCCGAGCCTACGTAAGCCTTGCGCCCGCGACGCTTGAAGTAGCCCCGGAGCGCTTCGCGGGCGAGCAACTTGGGCTCCTGATGGTCGTCCCCCTCGGGCATCGCCATCTCTTCGTACGTCACCTCATTCGGCAGTGTTGCCACCACCCGGTCCCGCTCCTCCTGCCCCATCCGATCCCATTCTTCCTGCGAAGGCGCCCGGGGAAAGGCATCTCCAACCTTGTCGGTATGACGTCCCATGACCGTCAGCCTGCGTCGGGCAGGCTTTCAGGTCAATCGCCCCGCGCGGGCGATGAGCAAGCAATGCGCCAAGGAATTCCCAGACCGTCGTCTATGCTTCGCGACGAATGACCTCCACGCTGGCTCCCTGGCGCGTGCGACGACCAGCAACGTGTGGGCGTTCATCGTGCTGGCGGGCTTCGCGCTGGGCCTGGGTTGTGGCGTCGCGGCATTCATCCTGGAGCGGAGCCGCCTCCGCCCCGGAATCGTCGTGCCCGCCGTCATCGGCCTCGTGCTCAACACCCCACCTTTCCTCCTCATGCAGCTGACCGTGCTGTTCATCATCTTCGACAAGCGGTGAATCAGCGCGTCTTCGCCGCCTCCAGCGCGAGCGCTTCCCCACGCAACTTCGCGTCCAGCCAGAACGTCCCGCCCGGCACGACCGAGGCCACGACAGCCACGGCGATCCGCTTCGCGCCCCAGCGGTATTCGATGGCCGCCATCATCAACGTGTAGAGGTACCCCATGAACAGCAGGCCGTGCGCCATGCCCGCCACGCGCACGCCCAGGGGCATGTGCAGCACGTACTTCAGCGGCATGGCGATGAGCAGCAGCACCAGGAAGGACAGGCCTTCCCAGAAGGCGACGACGCGGAAACGGCCCAGGGCGGTCTTCAGCATGAGGTCCTCTCTCCTCCGCCCCTTCCCTCGCCGTCAAGGCATCCGGCGGTGCCTGCCGGGCCTGCCCGCTCCAGGTCCGGCCTGACGTCACGACCTCCGGAACCAGGCGCCGGATGTCGGGCGCATCACGCCTGACGCCTTCGTCACCCCGTCCACCCCTGGAGGCTGTTATCCCCTGCGCGTGGACCCCACCCTGAAAACCCCATCCCTTCCCGCGCTCGCACGGGAGGCCGCCCAGGCTCCGGACGCGGCCCGCCGCCAGCTCGAACGCTGCCGAGAGACCTTCGCCTACCTGGGCGCTCGCCTGCGCCGCACGCCACCCCGCTTCGTCGTCACCTGCGCGCGAGGCAGCTCCGACCATGCGGCCGTCTATGGCAAGTACCTCATCGAAACCACGCTGGGCCGCGCCGTCGCATCGCTCGGCCCCAGCGTCGCGTCCGTCTACAACACGCGCTCCCTGGACCTGCACGACGCGCTCTTCATCGCCGTCTCCCAGTCCGGCCGGAGCCCCGACCTCCTGCGCATGACCGAGGCCGCCCGCGCGGGCGGCGCCGTCGTCCTGGGCTTCATCAACGACGAAGCTTCGCCGCTGGCCACGCTGTGCGACGTGGGCATCCCGCTGTCCGCCGGCCCCGAGCACAGCGTCGCCGCCACCAAGTCCTATCTGCTCTCCGGGCTCGCCTTCCTCCAGCTCGTCGCGCACTGGTCGGACTCCGCGGAGCTGCATGAGGCCGCACGGCGCTTCCCGGACGCACTGGAGGCCGCGGGGAAGCTCGACTGGTGGCCGGCGCTCGCGACGCTCAAGGATGCCCACAGCCTCTATGTCGTCGGACGGGGCAGTGGCCTGGGCGCCGCGCTGGAGATGGCCCTCAAGCTCAAGGAGACCTGCCGCCTGCACGCGGAGGCCTTCAGCGCCGCGGAGGTCCTCCACGGTCCGCTCGAGCTCGTGCGTCCGGGCTTCCCCGTGCTCGCGCTGGGCCAGGACGACAACGCCGCGCAGGGCACTCGCGACGTCGTGCAGCGCATGGTCGAGCTGGGCGCGAACGTCCACTCCGCCCTGCCCGTCACCGGCGCTCGGGCCCTGCCCACGCTGCCGGGCCTTCCCGCGGCGCTCGCGCCGCTCTGCCAGGTGCAGAGCTTCTACTTCGCGGTGCACCAGCTCGCGGCAGCACGTGGGCTGGATCCGGATGCACCCAAGCACTTGCGCAAGGTCACGGAGACCGTGTGATGCCCACCGTCCTCCAAGGCGCACGCGTCTTCACCGGGGACCAGCTCCTCGAAGGGCATGCCGTCGTCATCGGGGACGGCACCGTTCACGCCGTCGTGCCCTCGTCCGAAGTCCCCACTGGCGCCACCGTGCACACGCTGCCCGGTGACACGCTGCTGGCCCCAGGCTTCGTCGACGTGCAGGTCAACGGCGCGGGCGGAGTGCTCTTCAACGACACACCCACCGAGGAGGCCGCGCTCGCCATCGCCTCCGCCATGCGGACGTGCGGCACCACAGGCCTGCTGCCCACCTTCATCACCGACGACGCCGACCGCATGCGCGAAGCCTGCGAGGCCGCGCTCTCCGCTACCGCGCGCCCCGACAGTGGAGTGCTCGGCATCCACCTGGAGGGCCCGTTCATCAGCCGTGAGCGCGCCGGTGTCCACGCACCATCCTTCATCCGCGCGCCCGACCCTCGCGACCTGGACTACCTCACCACCCTGCCCCGCCGCTTCGCCGCGCACGGAGGCCGTGTGCTGATGACGCTCGCGCCCGAGTGCGTGGACGACGCCACGCTGCGCCGCCTCGCGAGCTCCGGCGTGGTGCTCAGCGCGGGCCACACCGCCGCCAGCAGCGAGCGCACCACCCAGGCCCTGAAAGCCGGCGTGCGCGGCTTCACCCACCTGTTCAACGCCATGCCCCCGGTGATGAACCGCCAGCCCGGCCCCATCGTCGCCGCGCTCAATCACGACGACGCGTGGTGCGGCGTCATCGCGGACGGCGTGCACGTGCACGCGGACAACCTGCGCCTGCTCCTCAAGGTCAAACCGCCCGGCAAGGTGTTCCTCGTCACGGACGCCATGCCGCCCGTCGGCACGCCCGTCACGTCCTTCACGCTCCAGGGCCGCACCATCCTGCGCCGCCATGGCCGCCTGGAGACGGAGGATGGCACGCTCGCGGGAGCGGACATCGACCTCACGGCGGCCGTGCGCCATTGCCTCCACTCGCTCGGGGTTCCGCTGGAGGAGGCGCTGCGCATGGCCTCGCTCCATCCCGCCACGTTCATTGGCGTGCACGGCCACCGGGGCCGCATCGCCCCCGGACACCGCGCGGACCTCGTGCTGTTGACGCCGGACCTTTCCGTTCACAGCACATGGGTGGGCGGACAGACAAAATCCAAAGCCAGCCATTAACCCGGAAAAATGGGCGCGTGACTCCTTCCGCGTGTACCGCAGGCGAGGAGAACACGAATGCGTCGTAGCAACTGGATTGTGGGCCTGGTGGCGTCCGCGCTGACCGTCGCCGGTTGTGGCCAGGAGTCCTTCGCTCCCGAAGCCGGAGGCCCGGGCAGCGTGATGAAGGCGCCGCTGGATGCCGCATGGGCCGTGGGCGTCGCCTATGCCGTGGGCACGCGCGTCACCTATGAAGGCCGCGTCTACCAGTGCCGTCAGGCCCACACGTCCCAGGCGGACTGGACGCCCGTGGCCGTGGCGGCACTGTGGCTGGACCTGGGCCCCGTGACGGGCGGCGGCGACACCACCGCCCCCGTCGTCACCGCGTCGAGCAGCACGACGAACGTCACCGCCGCGGGCTCCATCACCATCTCCGCCAGCGCCACCGACGACACAGGCGTGACGAAGATTGAAATCCTGGAGAACGGCACGCTCGTGGCCACCGCGTCGTCCTATACGCGCAGCTTCTCCGGCGCCGGGCAGAACGGCACGTATACGTACACCGTGAAGGCATACGACGCCGCCGGCAACGTGGGCTCGAAGACGGTCACCGTCACCGTCGCCATCCCCTCCAACGGCGACGTCACCCCGCCGGTCGTCACCGCCAGCGCCAGCGCATCGCGCATCACCGCCGCGGGCTCCGTCACCATCTCCGCCAGCGCCACCGACGACACGGGCGTGACCCGGATTGAAATCCTGGAGAACGGCACGCTCGTGGCCACCGCGTCGTCGTTCACCCGCGCGTTCTCCACGTCCGCGCAGAACGGCACGTACACGTACACCGTGAAGGCGTACGACGCCGCCGGCAACGTGGGCACGAAGACGGTGAGCGTCGTGGTGGAGCTGCCCGGCACGCCTCCGCCGGGAGGCAAGCGGCTCGTCGGCTACTTCGCCGCGTGGGGCATCTACGCGCGCAACTACCAGGTGTCCAACGTGCCGGCGTCGAAGCTCACGCACATCAACTACGCCTTCTCCAACATCTCCCCGGACGGCAAGTGCATCCTCGGAGACTCGTTCGCGGACATCGACAAGGGCTTCGGCTTCCCCGGTGAATGGGACCCCGGCGCGCTGCGCGGCAACTTCCGCGCCTTCAAGGAGCTGAAGAAGGCCTACCCGAACCTCAAGCTCCTCATCTCCATTGGCGGCTGGTCCTGGTCCAAGTACTTCTCCCAGGTGGCCGCCACCGCCGCGTCGCGCAGCGCGTTCGTGAAGTCCTGCGTGGACCTGTACGTGAAGGGCCAGTTCCCCGGCGTCACCCCGGCCAACGGCGTGGGCGTCTTCGACGGCATCGACGTGGACTGGGAGTACCCCACCGGCGGCGGCCTGCCGGACAACATCAGCAGCCCCGCGGACAAGCAGAACTACACCCTGCTCATGCAGGAGTTCCGCACCCAGCTGTCCGCCGTCACCGCGCAGACGGGCCAGCCCTACCTGCTCACCATCGCGTCGGGCGCGTCGCCGGACCTGCTCGCCAACAAGCAGGAGACCGTGAAGCTGGCCGGCATCCTCGATTGGATCAACGTGATGTCCTACGACTACCACGGCGCCTTCGAGAGCACGGTCAACTTCCACTCCGCGCTCGACCGCGTGACGGGCGACCCGGGCGCCAACGACGGCTTCTACACGGACGGCTCCATCTCCAAGATGCTCCAGTTGGGCGTGCCCGCGTCCAAGATCGTCGTCGGCGTGCCGTTCTACGGCCGCGGCTGGGGCAACGTGCCCAACGTGAACAACGGCCTGTTCCAGTCCGGCGTCCCCACCAAGGGCACCTGGGATGATGGCCAGTCCGGTCTCACCGGCGTGTTCGACTACAAGGACCTCAAGGCCAACTTCGAACGCGCGGGCTCCGGCTACACGAAGTTCTTCCACCCGGAGGGCAAGCAGGCCTACGTCTACAGCCCGTCCACGAAGGTCTGGGTGGCCTACGACGACGTGCAGAGCATGAACGCCAAGTCGGACTACATCCTGGCCAAGGGCCTGGGCGGCGCGATGTTCTGGGAGCTGAGCGGCGATGACGGCAGCCTCGTCAACGCCCTCTACAACAAGCTCCACTGACGCCTCCCCCAGGGGACGCACACATCGGGGCCGGCCCGGGCACTCCAAGCCCGCGCCGGCCCTGTGCGTTTTCGCGCCCTCGCCTTCACGGGCCCACCCCGCCCCACACCGGTCCGGCATAGAGTGGGGCGCGAACTGGCTGCCTGCCCGCCGTCCGGGGCCGCATGCAGGGGAAGGCCATGACGGGTCCGCCTGTTCACTGGCGTCACCGCCCCCTGCCTGCCCCCGGGCGCCGTCGATACTCGAGGAGAACGGATGTCGCGTTTCACATCGCTGGCCGCACTTGTCGTGCTCACCTGTCCCGTGCTGGGGCTCGCGAAGCCGAACGCGGACGACCGGGCCCGCGAGTACGCGGCCGAAGCCGTCAAGGCCGCCAACTCGCCGCGCGGCGGCGCCGCCCTGCTGCGCATGCACGCGCTGGTGGATGACGTGGAGGACCTCACCCCGCTGGTGAGCACCTACCAGCAGATCGCGTCGCGCCGCACGTCGGATGCGAACACGCGCACCACCGCGCAGCTGCTCCTCATGGACGCGGAGCGCTCACGCGGCCGCATGGTGCGCGCCAACGAGGTCCGCCAGTGGCTGGGCTTCATCAACGACTACTACGTCGTGGGCGGCTTCGAGAACGAGGGCAAGGCCGGCTGCGACACGGACTTCGGTCCGGAGGCCGCCAACCTGGACCTCACCGCGCGCTACCCCGGCGCCAAGGGCCACGAGGCCACCTGGCGCAAGCTGTCCGTCACGTCCGCGGATGGCTACGTGGACCTGGCCACCGCCGTGCGCCCCAACAAGGAGTCCGTGGCGTACGCGCTCACCTGGCTGGAGGTGCCGCAGGACTCGCGCGTGGCGCTGGGCCTGGGCACCTCCGGCGGCTACCGCCTGTGGGTGAACGGGCAGCTCGCGTCCAAGGAGGACCGCTACAACCTGCCCCGCCCGGACCAGACGCGCGTGTCCGTGAAGCTCAAGAAGGGCCTCAACCGCGTGCTCTTGAAGGTGTGCCAGGAGTCCGGCCCGCTGGGCTTCTACCTGCGCTCGGAGTCCGCGTCCGCCCGCGCCTCGCTGCCCGCCAGGGCCCCCGCCCTGGAGCGCATGCCCGCGCCCGCGCCGCAGCCCCTGCCCACGCTGACCTCGTCGCTGCGCACGCTGGTGGAGAAGAACCCGGACGACGCCCAGCTGCGCGGCGACTACGCCCAGGTGCTGGCCTTCTTCCGCGCGTATGACGAGCGCGAGCACACCGCCACCGCCGAGGCCGCGCTCGCGGCGGAGAACGCCCCCAGCGACGCGCGCCTCCAGGTCCTGGCCGCCAACACCCAGACGGACGACCTCAACGAGCGCCGCCGCTTCCTGGAGGCCGCCGTGAAGGCGGACCCCACCTACGCCCCCGCGCGCCTCGCGCTGGCGGACCACGAGCTGGACCGCGGCCACCCGGAGCGCGTGCAGCCGCTGCTCACCCCCATCCTGGAGGTGGAGGACGGCCGCAACGTGCCGGGCGCGCGGCTGCTGCTCGCTCGCGCGGCGGAGGCCCTGGGCGAGCGCGCCCGGGCGCACGCGCTGGTGGAGGAGGCCTTCCGTCAGCAGCCGCGCGTGCCCCGCGTGGTGCGCGTGGCCGCCGCCGCGTCCCGCCAGCTGGACCGCGACCAGGAGGCCATGGACCGCATGCGCGTGGTGCTGGCGCTGCGCTACGACGACACGGCCACCCGCCGGCAGCTGGCCGCCATGCTCGCGGACGCGGGCAAGGTGGACGCCGCCGAGCGCGAGTACGCGAAGCTCACCGACCTGAACCCCTTCGACAACGGCAGCCGCGTGCGCCTGGCGGAGCTCAAGGCCGCCAACGGCGCCGTGGAGGAGGCCGCCGTCCTCTTCACGGAGGCCAAGGCCCTCTCCCCGGACGAGCCGGAGGTGTATGAGCGCGAGGGCCGCGCGCTGCTCGCCGCCGGTCTGCGCGAGCCCGCCCTGGCCGCCTTCGAGAAGTCGCTCGCGCTGCGCCCGCAGAACCCCGGCCTCAAGGAGGCCCTGCGCACCCTCAAGGGTGAGTCCGAGAGCGCGGGCACCCAGTACCTGGTGGACGCGAAGCCCCTGTCCAAGGAGGCCGAGGGCTACATGAACGAGGACGCCCTGTACCTCGTGGACAACAGCTACGTGCGCGTGCAGAAGAGCGGCCTGGCCAGCCGCCTCCAGCAGGTGGTGGTGCGCGTGTACAACCAGCGCGGCGTGGACGCGTTCCGCAGCGTGCCGGTGACGTACTCGCCGGACCGCCAGGAGGTGCGCGTGCTGCGCGCCCGCGTGACCAAGCCGGACGGCTCCGTGGTGGACAGCTACGGCGACGCGGACCGCAACATCAACGAGCCCTGGACGGGCATGTACTACGACGCCCGCGCGCGCATCCTGTCGTTCCCGTCGCTGGCCCCCGGTGACACGCTGGAGCTCACCTACCGCCTGGACGACACCGCGCAGGACAACCTGCTGTCGGACTACTGGGGCGACGTGGAGAGCGTGCAGGGCGTCTACCCGAAGGTGCGCTTCCAGTACGTCGTGGACATGCCCAAGGAGCGGCCGCTGTACTGGAACAAGAGCCGCCTGGCGGGCGTGGAGCAGCAGCAGGAGTCCCCGGAGGCCGGCCGCACCGTGTACCGCTTCGGCGCGAAGCACGTCTCCAAGGTGGTGCCGGAGCCGGGCATGCCGGGCTGGGCGGAGGTCGCCCAGAACCTGCACATCTCCACGTACAAGACGTGGGACCAGGTGGGCCACTACTGGTGGGGCCTCGTGCGGGATCAGCTCCAGCCCAACGCGGAGCTGAAGTCCACGGTGGACCAGGTGCTCACCGGCGTGGACCGCAAGGACCAGCTGGCCGTGGTGCGCGCCATCTACGCGTTCGTCGTCACCAACACCCGCTACGTGGCGCTGGAGTTCGGCATCCACGGCTTCAAGCCGTACCGCGTGGACCGCGTGCTCGCGCGCCGCTTCGGCGACTGCAAGGACAAGGCGAGCCTCATCCACGCCATGCTGAAGGTGGCGGGCGTGGACAGCCGGCTGGTGCTGCTGCGCATGCGCAACCTGGGCTCGCTGGACGCGGAGCCCGCGTCGCTGGCGGCCTTCAACCACGCCATCGCGTACGTGCCCAAGTTCGACCTGTACCTGGACGGCACCGCGGAGTTCCACGGGGCCAGGGAGCTCCCCAGCGCGGACCGCGTGGCCAACGTGCTGGTGGTGGACCCCAACGGCACCAGCAACTTCCTCACCACCCCCGAGGCGAAGGCGGACGACAACAAGACGACGCTGAGCATGGACGTGGCGCTGCGTCCGGACGGCAGCGCGGAGGTGAAGGGCGTGAGCAGCGTGTCCGGCCAGTCCGCGCCGGACTACCGCCGCGCGTACCGCCCGGAGTCCACGCGCAAGTCCACCTTCGAGCGCGCGTGGGCGCAGAGCTTCCCCGGCCTCACCGTGCGCGAGGTGAAGCTCAGCGACACCACCCGCCTGGACGACGACGTGACGCTGGACTTCGCCATGGGCATCCCGCGCTACACGGAGGTGCTGCCCGGCGGCAGCCTGCGCTTCCTGCCCTTCGGCACGGGGCGCACGTACCAGCAGGCCTACGCGTCGCTCGCCGAGCGCCGCTTCGACCTGGTGATGCAGAGCCCCTGGGTGAACACCTTCAAGCTGCGCTACACGCTGCCCGGCGGCTACACCGTGGCGGAGATGCCGCAGGCGGTGGAGGAGACCACCCCGTTCGGCCGCGTGAAGCTCAGCTACCGCGTGGAGAACGGGGCGCTCATCGCCGACGGCGAGGTGGCCCTCACCGTCGCCCGCATCAAGGCGGACGAGTACCCGCAGTTCCGCGAGTTCCTGGGCCGCGTGGACCGCGCCTTCGGCCGCCGCATCCTCCTCCAGGGGCCGGGGCAGAAGACGGCTTCGCGGTAATCGCTGACATTCGGCGCGCCTGCCTGCCGCCGAGTCGCACGGAGGGCTTGACCCGGACTCGGCCCTCCGTGCTTTAGCAGGGGCATGCACCCTGTACGCGCGCTCGTCCTTGGCTGCCTGCTGGTGGCGACGGTCGCCACCGCCGCTCCCGTCGTCCAGGTCCCCGAGGGTGGACGGGCGGTGGAGGTCATCCCCAAGGGCGTGCTGTGCGGCCCCGTGCGCGGAGGCTGGGTGATGGGGCCGGAGGGCCGCACCCTCAAGCCGCCCGCGCGCGCGGATGAGACCAACCGCACGCTGGAACTGAAGGTCGCCGCGGACGAGGCCTCCTGCGCCACGACCACCGACACCGTGGTGGTGCTGGCCACCGGGCCCTTCCCGCGCATCGACAGCGCCTCCACCACGTTCTACCCGGACGACGGGCGCCTGGAGCTCAGGGGCACGGGCCTGAAGAACGTGGCCATCGCCTGGTCCGGAACACCGCGCGGCGTGGATCCGAAGACGGGCTCCCTGGACGGACAGGACGTCTGTCTGGAGCCCAACGGCCCCAACGAGTGCGCCGTCCCGCTGGCGCCCGGCCTGCCCACGGACGCGACGCTGTCGTGGGTGCCGCCCTTTGGCCGCAGGGGCGCGGACGTGACGACGTACGACGCCAACGGGCGCTTCCTGGATGACGAATACTTCCACCTGCGCCCCGGCCGCACCGTGCTCACGCGGCCCCTGGTGCAGTCCTCCGGCGTGGACCTGTCCAAGGGCCCCGGCTACGCGGCGGTGACGCACTCGGAGGCCATCGCGTCCGTGGACTGCGGCAGCGCGCGCTGCGAGGTGGCGGAGGGCGCCGTGTCCATCCGCAACGTGCCGGGGCTGAATCCCACGGTGACGCTGCGCCTGCGGCTGGTGCCGCGCGTGTTCTTCGCGAAGGGCGACGCGCTGGAGACCTCCTTCACGGAGACGCTGCCCGTGCTCGCGTGTCCCCTCGCCGCGGTGGAGGGCACGGTGCTGCGCGACGCGGAGAACTCCGGCCTGGTGATGCGCCTGGACCCCTCCTGCGCGCACGACCCGCGCGGCCTCTTGTGGACGGTGAACGGCGCGCGCGTGCGGGTGGAGCGCGTGGTGAAGGCCCAGGACGGGACCTACGTGCTCCTGCGCACCAGCGGCACCAACGAGCCGCAGGTGACCGTCACCGCCATCACCTCGCGCGTGGACGGCACGGTGGTGGCGTCGGAGACGTCGGACACGCAGGCGGCGCCCGTCCCCCGCGCGACCCTGGAGTTGCCCGGCCACGGCCCCATCGACTTCGTGCCCACCAACCGCCCGGCGGAGGTGACGGTGGCGTCCAACGGCGGCCTGGGCCGCTTCGTGCTGCGCCCGCTGAGCGGGGCGTACACCGTGACGATGCGCGAGTCCGCCACGCTCGTCCAGGGCGAGGCCACCGCGGGCGGCTTCGTGTCGCTGCGCTTCGGCTACCGGCTGCCCACGCTGCCGGCGGAGCTGGCCACGGCCGACCTGTTCATCACCGACGAGCGCGTGCAGCGCGCGGTGCGCGAGGCCAGCGTGCCCACCAACGTGGAGAACCTGGTGGACTTCGTCTGCGCGGACAAGGAGGGCAACGACGAGAATCTCACGCCCAGCCGCCCGCACCGCATCGAGTACGCCATGCGCAACACCTGCCGCGTCATCATCCACCGCGAGCGCCTCACGCCGGAGGAGGGCAACCAGGAAATCACCCTGCGCATCACCGTGACGAAGTCGGACGGCTCCACGCGCGGCGAGAGCGGCGTGGATCAGCGCCTGTTCCTGCGCCCCAAGGGGGAGATGCGCGTCATCCCCGTGCAGGGCAACCTGGGCCAGTACGACCGCATCCTCGTGCAGGTGTCGCACGTGGCGGACGAGTCCCGCTACGCCCTCTCCACGGTGGACCGCACGGGCCTGCCGTCCGCGCAGTGGACCGCCATCGTGCGCGGCGGCATGTTCCGCCTCTACACCATGGCCACCATCCCCGCGGGCCTCTACCGCGCGACGCAGCCGTCGGGACAGCTGGCCATCAACTTCGGCGTGCTGTCGCGCCTGGCGCTGCTCAACAACGAGGGCCAGGAGCGCCTCCTGGGCATCGAGATGGGGCTGATGGGCCTGGGCCTGGTGCCGCAGTCCGGGGAGATCCAGTTCCCGCCCACGCTCGCGGCCGTGCTGGGATTGGGCCTCCGGGTGCCCATTGGCCCGGGCGCGGCGGTGGGCGCCCAGGCGTGGATTGCCCGCGAGTTCCGGGGCGACATCACCCGGCGCACCAGCGGAGACCCCAGCACCGACACCGTGGTGCCCTCCAGCAAGTGGTCCTTCATCTTCGGCCCCAGCATCTCCGTGGGCAACGTGGGCTTCAACCTCTGACGCCCACGCCGCGCCCCGCGGCTACTTCCCGAGCAGCCCCTTCAGGAAGCGCCGCACCTGCGGCGGCCCCTCCACGCGGTACGCCGCGCGCGTGTGCTTGTTGCCCGCGTGAATCGTGATGCCGCCCGCGGGCACGGCCGCGAAGAGGTCCTCGTCGGTGACGTCGTCGCCCAGGGCCACCACGCGCACGTCCGGCGCCTCCTGCTTCAACACCTCCGACACCACGCGGCCCTTGTGGACGCCCCGGGGCCGCACCTCCACCACCCGGTCGCCGGGCAGGATGTGCATGGGCTCCTGGGAGAACTTCTCGAAGAGCAGCAGGCGCAATTCACGCGCCTGGAGCGCGCCGAACTCCGCGTCCACCTTGCGGTAGTGCCACGCGAGCGACGCCGTCTTCTCCTCCACGAACGAGCCCGTCACCCGCGCGGCGAACGCGTCCAGCACGGGCTTCACCTTCGGCTTCCACTCGAAGGACACGCCCGGCAGCGCCTGCCACGGCTGGCCGCGCCGCATGCGCGACCACAGGCCGTGCTCCGCGTGCAGGCCCACGGGCAATTCCCCGAACCACGCCTCCAGCGTCTCGCGCGGGCGGCCGCTCACGATGTGCACGGACAGGTCCGGCCGGGCGCTCAGCTCGCGCAGCAGCGTCATCAACTCCGCGTCCGGCGCGGCCAGCTCCGGCGTGGGCGCGAAGCCCACGAGCGTGCCGTCGTAGTCCAGGAACAGCACCTTGCGCCCCGGCCCCTTCAGCGCATCCAGCGCGGCCATGCCGTCCGGCAGCGGCGGCCTCTCCGCCACGGAGGGCAGGCCCTGGAGCCGGTCCAGGAAGCGCTCCACCCACCAGTGCACGTCCCGCGACTTCACGCTCGCGCGCAGGTTGCGCATGCGCTCCTGGCGTTCCGGCCTGGGCATCTCCAGCGCCTGTTCAATGGCGTCCGCCATGTCCTCCACGTCGTAGGGGTTCACCAGCAGCGCGTCGCGCATCTCCGCCGCCGCGCCCGCGAACTCGCTGAGCACGAGCACGCCGTCCTCATCCGGGCGGGCCGCGCAGAACTCCTTGGCCACCAGGTTCATGCCGTCGCGCACGGGCGTCACCAGCATCACGTCCGCGCCGCGGTAGAGGCTCACCAGCTGCTTCTCGTTGAGCGCGCGGTAGAGGTAGTGCACGGGCGTGCTGTGCACCGTGCCGTAGAGGCCGTTGATGCGGCCCACCAGCTCGTCCACCGTCTCGCGGTACTCGGCATAGGCCTGCACCTGCGTGCGGCTGGGCACGGCCACCTGGATGAAGCGCAGGCGCCCGCGCAAGGCGGGCGCCCGCTCCAGCACGCGCTGCACCGCGAGCAGGCGGCGGGGAATGCCCTTGGTGTAGTCCAGCCGGTCGATGCCCACGAGCAGCCGCTCGCCGTGGGAGCGCTCGTGCAGCGTCTTCACCTCCTCCAGGACGCCGGGCTCCTGCGCCAGCGCCTCGAAGGCGGCGGCGTCGATGCCCATGGGGAACGCGCCCACGCGCACCTCGCGCCCCTGGAAGAGGACGCGGTCGATGTCCGTGTCCAACCCCAGGTGCCGCAGCAGCGTGCCGGAGAAGTGCCGCACGTAGCTCACCGCGTGGAAGCCGATGAGGTCCGCGCCCAGCAGGCCCTTGAGCAGCTCCCCGCGCCGGGGCAGCGTGCTGAAGATTTCCGACGACGGGAACGGGATGTGGTGGAAGTAGCCGATGCGCGCCTGGGGCAGCCGCTGGCGCAGCATCCCGGGCACCAGCATCAGCTGATAGTCGTGCACCCAGATGGTGTCGCCCGGCTGGTAGTGCTTCGCGGCCAGGTCGGCGAAGCGCTCGTTCACCTTGCGGTACGCCTCCCAGTCCCGGTCCTGCCGGGGGATGCGGTCCAGCATGTAGTGGCACAGCGGCCAGAGCACCCGGTTGGAGTAGCCCTCGTAGAAGCGGCTGACCTCGCTGGCGGACAGGTACAGCGGCACGCAGCGCAGGTCCGACAGCTGCTTCTCCACCTGCGCGCGCTGCCCATCCGTCAACCGGGAGACATCCCCGGGCCAGCCAATCCACATGCCGCCAGAGCGCTCATGCGGCTGGCTGAGCCCGGTGGCGAGCCCCCCCGCGCTGCGCACCACGGAGACGGCATCCTTCTCCGCCTTGACGGTGACGGGAAGACGGTTCGAAACGAGCAGGAGTCGAGCCATAGACCCACTAGCTCTATTCACCCCTCCCGGGAATGGCTACCACCTTGTGTGCCTGGCTGACGTTTGCAGCCTCCTGGCCCGCCCGCGCCCAGCCGAGCCGGGCCAGCAGCGCGGGCTCCTTCCCGGCCTTCCACACGAACGCGTCCAGCACATAGTGCGTGGCCTGCGGCAGCGCAAGCAGCGGCACCACGAGCGCCAGCACATCAGCCTCCAGGGCGGGGCCACCGTCGCCGAACAACACCGGCCGGTCGTGCCACACCAGCACGTCCCACAACCCCTCCTCCACCAGCGCCAATCCCACGAGCAACAGCAGGAAGCCGGGCAGTCCCGCGCGCAGGAGCACGCCCAGGCCGCCGAAGCCGCCTTCCGCGTGGCGCCCGCGCGCGTAGCGGAACAGGAGCGCGAAGTACGGCACGCCGTGCAGCACCACGTTCATCACCGTGAACGCGAAGTCGTCCCGCGCGAGCACGATGCCGCCGAACCACGCCACCGACGTGGCCACCACCAGCAGCACCTTGCCGGCCTGCACGCCCTCTCCCCGCGCGATGCGCAGGGCCTGGAAGCCCGCCCACAGCGTGAGCACCGCCGCGTGCGCGCCCAGCGCCACGGTGCCCATCCACGGCGGCAGGCCGGCGATGAAGTCGCCCTCCACGAACCACCAGAAGGCGCGGGGCAGGTTCGCGTGCCACCAGACGACGGGGCCCAGCGTGGCGGCGTAGATGGCCGCGGCGTCCAGGCGCCGCTCGAAGTCGGACGCGCGCGCCTTGCGGTCGTAGAGCGCCACCCAGCCGTACTGCTGGCGGACGAAGTGGAACAGCGCCACGTACGCGAACAGGCTCCAGAACGCGCCAGGCGACACCAGGTACGCGAAGACGCCCGCCACGTACGCGGCGAGCGGTGCGCCCACGTAGAGCCCCGGCCGGCGCGACACCTCCTCGCCATCCAGGTACGTGCGAAACAGCGTGGACCAGACGTGCGCCACGTCCACGCCCACCACGAACAACAGCCACGCCCACACAGGCGTATCCCCCTCCGCGCCCAGCCACGGCGCCCCGAGCACGAAGGCCACGGAGGCGAGTGCGCTGCCGGCGAACACGGCGAGGTCCACGCGAGGGCCGAACAGCCAGGCCTGCGCGGGCGAGAAGAGGCGGGGCATCAGGCCCGGGAGCCTACCAGCTGGCCCTCCCCGGCACCGGCCCGCCCCGGGCGGCGCGCCTCCGGCAGTGAGGCCCGGACGTGCCGCGGGTACGGGTTTCGCGCGGGTCCGCTATCACCACCCGCTTTTTATCTGATCAGAAAATGCGGCCGGGAGCGGCCCCTGCGGACAGCCGTCGCGGAATCTTCCTGAGACAAAGGTATGACTCAAAGACAACAACCCGACACGTGCGACTAACTTGCAAGGATTTCAAACCTCGGCGTTATCATGGCTGTAGACACACCGCTGCCCAGCCGACCCGTGGAGGCTTTCATGTCCGGAATGGCGATGATGGATGGAATCATTCACACCGCGGACCTCGAGTGGAAGCCGCTCGGTCCTGGAACCGCCTACCGCCTGCTGCGCGTGAGCGCGGAGACGGGCGTGTGGAGCGCCATCCTGAAGATGGAGAAGGGCGCCGTCTTCGCGCCGCACAAGCACCTGGGCCCGGCGGAGATCTTCATCCTCTCCGGCTCGACGCACGACCGCCTGGGCATCACCCGCGCGGGGGACTACGAGTTCGAGCCGCTGGGCGCCGAGCACCCGGCCACCACCGCGCTGGAGGAGTCGCTCATCCACTTCACCGCGCACGGCCCCATCGCGTTCCACGACGACCAGGGCCGCATCGTGATGCTGCTGGACTCGGAGTTCTTCCTGAAGGCGCAGTCGCAGGAGCCGCAGTACAGCATCAAGAAGGCGGCCTGACGCGGCGCCGCCGTGCTGTTTTTCACACGTCGGGTGTCTGACTTTGACACCCGACGTCAGCGCTGGCGGCCCGGTATCAGGCCGCCTCCAGGATGCGCAGGAAGGCCCTGGCCGCGTCCGCGTCGCTGATGTTCTGGAGCCCCTCGCTCACCTGGAGCTCCGTGGACACGACGCCGGGCACGCGCGTCTGCCCGAAGCCCCACGCCACCCAGACGCGGTCCTCGCGCGCGATGCGGTCGCGCTGCTTCGCGTAGGCCTGGGGTGAGCCGCGCAGGAACACGTGGAACATGTTCGTCTGCACCGGCTGCGGCAGCACCGTGACGCGCGGATCCGCCGCGATGAGCGCGGTGAGCGACTTGGCGCGCTTCACGTAGCCGGGGATGGCGGCGAGCGCCCCGTCGAAGCGCATGGCGGCGGAGGCCACCAGCGGGGCCAGGTGATACAGGTTGCCGCCGTGGCGGTGGCGCCACACGCGCGCCTCCTTGATGAAGTCGCGGCTGCCCGCCAGCACGGCGCCGCCGATGCCGCCCACCATCTTGTAGAAGGACACATAGACGGAGTCGAAGCCCTTGCAGATCTCCGCATAGGAGCGGCCATAGAAGGGCTGGCTCTCCCACAGCCGCGCGCCGTCCATGTGCAGCTTCACCTTCTTGTCGCGGCAGGTGCGCTTGAGCTCCTGGAGCTGCTCCCACGTCTGGAGCTGCCCGCCCAGCCAGCGCACCGGCAGCTCCACGCTGACGGTCCCCAGCGTGTCGCGGGCCTGCGCCACGTCCTCCGCCAGCAGCGGCCGTGTCCACGGGCCCAGGTACACCGCGCGCAGCTGGTGCAGCACGGAGTAGGCGTCGTCCTCGTGCAGCACGTGGTGCGACGACGGGTGCACGCCCACGGTGCGCACGTTGCTGGAGTCCGCGTAGACGCGCAGCGCGATGAGCTGCGCCATGGTGCCCGTGGGCATGAAGCACGCGTCCTCGAAGCCCAGCAGGTCCGCGATCTTCTTCTCGAAGGCCTGCACGAAGTCGCCATTGCCGTAGACGTCGCTGGACAGCTTCTGGCGCTGCATCCACTCGCCGATGCGCACGTACTCCGCGCCGTCGTCGGACGTGGAGGTGACGGGCAGGGACGCGGTGCAGCTCCGGTACAACTGCTCCACCTCGGCCGGTGAAGGCGCCCCCGGCTTGGGGGCGGCGGTGCCCGGGCTCGCCGCGGGGGCGCTCACGAGCCCCGGCGACTTGACGGTGCGCAGGGACGGTGTGCCCCCGTCCGGGGCCGCCTCGCCGCGTCCGGGGAACAGCGTGGAGCCCGCGAGCAGGCTGGTGAGACCCAGGAACTCCGCGCGGCTGAAGCGACTGTCCTTCATGTGCCCTTCCCTCCCGCTTCCAATGACTACAACCAACTGGCGCTCTTGAGCCCCATTCCCGCCAGGGCCCGCTCCGCGGCCTGCACGCCGAACCAGTTGGCCTCCTCGAAGAGGGCCATGCCGCCCAGGTCCGTGTGCGCGAAGTGCAGGTGCCGCCCCAGGCTCTGTTGCGCGGCGCGGCGAGCCTCGCCCCAGATGAAGCCGGGCTGGGGCCGCACCATGGCGTGGCCCCAGCGCTGCACCTCCAGCCGCTGCGCGAGCGCGCCCACCCCGGGGTGCGCCGGCAACAGGTCCGCCATCACGAGCGCCTCCCAGTCCGCATACGTCGCGGAGAGGGCGTGATTGCGTTCCGCCTTCACGTCCGCGCCGGCCATGGGCAGGTACCAGGTGAGCACCGTGGGCCCGCGCGCGTCCTGGCGCAGCGCCTGGTGCGTGGCCACCACGTAGCCCAGGCTGCGGCTTTCGTAGAAGACGTTGTCCCAGGCCAGCGGGAAGCCGCGCGACGCCGGCGGCTGGGACACCGTCAGGTTCGCCACCACCCACGGGCTGTAGGCGAACGCGTCCATCCACCCGGGCCGGGCGTCGCGCCACGGCGCCACCACGTGCGCGGCGATGAAGCGCGGGCACGCCAGCACCACCTGCCGCGCCTGGAACGCCCGGGGCGCCCCGGTGCGCGCGTCCAGCGCGTGCACGCGGCAGCCGTCGTCCCCCGGCTCCACCGTGTGCACCAGCACCTGCGTCTCCAGCTGACGCGGGCGGAGTGACGACGCCAGCTGCTTCACCAGCCGGCCGTTGCCCTCGGGCCAGGAGAGGAAGCCGTCGCTGCGCTCGCCCTGCCCGTTCTGCCGCGCGGTGAAGTACCAGATGCCCGCCCAGGCGGAGACGTGCTCGGAGGTGGCGCCGTAGTCGTCGCGGCACGCGTAGTCCACGAACCACTTCAGCCGGGGCGAGCGGAAGCCCTCCGCTTCCATCCACTGCGCCATGCTGAGCCGGTCCAGCGCGGTCCACTCCGCGTCGTCGCTGGAGAGCGCCCCCGGCACCGCGAACGCCTTGCGCCCCTTCGCGTCTCGCGCGGCGGCGAAGGCGTTCATCCGCGCGTCGAAGCGCTCCAGCTCCGCCAGGTCCTCCGCGCTCGCGCCCGGGCGCAGGTACAGCCCCTCGTACCAGTGGCCCCTGTAGAAGATGCGCTCGTCGGGCTCCTGGATGAGCAGCTCCTCCGCGAACGACGGGTGGCCTTGCGCGTCCACGCCGGTGACGGCGTCCATCTCGCGCAGGAGGCGCATCACCGGCCCCCGGTCCTCCAGGGGCGACGGCAGGTAGTGCGCGCCCCACGGGAACGCGGACACGCTGTTCCTGCCCGAGCGCGACGTGCCCCCGGGCTCCGCCTCCAGCTCCACCACGCGCAGGTCCTTCACGCCCGCCGCTGACAGGCGCCACGCGGCGGACAGCCCGGCCGCGCCCGCGCCGACAATCAGCACTTCCACCGGCTCGAGGTCCTGCGCGCGAGGCAGCGGTCCGCCGCGCAGCTTGTGGCCGGTGTCCACCACCCGGTCCACGATGGCGCCCGGCACCGGCGCGCGAGCGGCCTGCCGCGCGCAGGCGCTCGCCACGGAGGCGCCCAGGAACGCGGCCACCAGCTCGCGCCGCGTCAGTTCCACCGCCGCCACTCCTCTTCGTAGTAGTGCACCAGCACCTGGTTGTTCAGCCGGTTCACCTCCGCCGGCAGCGGCCCCATGTCCGGGGAGAAGCGCGTGAGCCCCTCCAGCGTGTCCTCGTCCAGGAACGCCAGCCCCTCCGGCATCGGGCGGTAGCGGCCGGGCCGCTCGTGCGCCACCAGCACGTAGCCCCATTCACCAAAGGACGGCACCAGCGCATGGTACGGCTGCGTCCAGAAGCCCGCGGCCTTGAGCGTGCCCTCCACGCACCAGAACGAGCGCCGCGCGAACAGGGGGCTCGTGCTCTGGATGACCGCCACCCCGCCCGGCGCCATGCGCTTCTTCAAGATCTTGTAGAAGCCCGTCGTATAGAGCTTCCCCAGCGCGAAGTTGTTGGGGTCCGGGAAGTCCACGATGACCACGTCCCAGGTGTTCGTGCCCTCGGCCAGGAACTGCATGGCGTCCGTGTTGATGACGCGCATCTTCGGGTGCGTCATCGAGTGGTGGTTGAGCGCCGCCAGCTCCTTGTAGTTCACGGCCAGCCCGGTGATGGCGGGGTCCAGGTCCACCAGCGTGATGGACTTCACCTCCGGATACTTCAGCACCTCGCGCGCCGCGAGCCCGTCCCCACCGCCAAGAATCAGCACGTGCTCCACCTTCTGCGCGCGCACCATGACCGGGTGTACCAGGGACTCGTGGTAGCGGTACTCGTCGATGCTGGCGAACTGGAGGTTGCCGTTGAGGAACAGTGAGAAGCCCCGCTTGCCGCGCGTGACGATGATGCGCTGGTAGGGGGAGCTCGTGGCGTGGACGACCTCGTCCGCGTAGAGCTGATCCTCGTAGAACGTGGTGAGCCGGTCCCCCAGCGCGAAGCACACCAGGAGCCCCGCGCACAGCGCCACCGCCTTGATGCGCAGGCGCACGGGGTTGGCCAGCACGGGGGCGAGCAGCCACGTGCTCCACAGCCCCACGCCCGCGTTGAGCAGCCCGAAGAGCAGCGACGTGCGCACCAGCCCCAGCTTGGGCACCAGGAGCAGCGGGAAGGCCACGCTGGCGGCGAGCGCCCCCAGGTAGTCGAACGTCAGCACCTGGCTGACCAGGTCCTTGAACTTGAGCTGGTCCTGCAGGATGCGCAAGAGGAGGGGAATCTCCAGGCCCACCAGCGTGCCAATGGCCAGCACGCTGCCGTACAGCACCACGGGGAACACGCGGGTGAGGGAGAAGGTGAGGAACAGCATCGGCGCGCACAGCCCGCCGACGAGCGCCACGGCCAGCTCCACCTCCACGAAGCGCTGGGCCACCCCGCGCTCCACGAAGCGCGACAGGTAGCTGCCAATGCCCATGGCGAAGAGGTAGCCACCGATGACGGTGGAGAACTGGGTGATGCTGTCCCCCAGCAGGTAGCTGGCGAGCGTCCCGACGATGAGCTCGTAGATGAGCCCGCACGTCGCGATGACGAGGACGGTGAGGAAGAGCAGCGTCTTGTTCAAGGCTTCACGTGTTTCAGCCGCTGATGGCCGCCGCGATGATGATGGACAGCCCCAGGATGAACGAGCCGATGACGATGCCCAGCGAGGTGTTCTGGTCGACCTCGATCTCCTTGTGCACGTCGTACGGCAGGATGAGGCGGATGACGTAGAAGCCGGCCACGAACACCGCCAGGCCGATGAGCGAATAGATGACGCTCGCGAGCACTCCCTGCAGGGTGACCACCACTCCAAGCAACAGCATCACTTGCCTCCCATGAATCCACCGGTCCACAGCAGCACGCCGCCGGGACCGCGCTTCACGTCTCCGGTCACCTTGCCGCGCTCTTCGTCACTGAAGGGAGCCCACCCCGAATAGGTGGCCCACGCGTACGCCACGAGCACCAAGCCGCCCAGGTACTTCATCGTCCACCTCCGGCCCGCGGGCCTCGAGCGCTACAGGTTGCTTTCCTTCCAGCGCTCGGTTTCGAAGCTGTTGGCGCTGAAGAACGACAGCGCCGGGATGAGGATCAACAGCACCAGCGCGATGATGAACCAGCTCCCGTTGGGCGTGTCGTGGATGAGCACCACCTTGTAGGCGACGGGCGGCTGTCCGGCCCGGGCCTGGTTGGCCAGCACCGGGTCGAACGACGTGGTCGTCCGCAGCACGTACCGGCCCTTGGGCAGGGTGGACAGGTACACGCTGCCACCCTGGCCGCCCTCGCTCCAGGAGCCGTCGCTGTCACGCCCATGGTAGTAGCTGACCTCCTCGTAGAAGCTCGCCACGTCCTGCGTGTCCTGGTTCACCAGGTCGCCCTGCACGCCCACCCATGAGTTGTCGAGCGGGGTCGACACGGTGATCTGCGCCAGCACGTTGCCGTCGCGCAGCAGCTCGAAGGGCTCGCTGAAGTGCATGGCGCTGGGAGTGCCGGACGCCGCGCCGGGGCTCACCGTCACCCGCAGGTCCAGCACCTGCGCGTTGAGGGCGCGAACGTTGAAGTAGGCGGCCAGGGCGAACAGGCCCACCAGCCACACCAGCGACCAGAGCATCGTCCGCTGCATGGCCGCGTTGCGCGCGTTGGGCTGACTCGGCGCGATCCCTCGGGGCCTGGGCAGCGGCTCCTTCAGCTTGAACGCGTCGCGCACCTGCTCCGGCGTGAGGTACTCGCCGTGCGTGTAGGTGACTTCGTTGTCGGTGGCGTCCTCGTTCAGCGAGTACGGCGGCGCGACGTACTCCGTGGCCCGCGCCTTCTCTCCCTGGAAGACCTTCCAGTAGAACTCGCCCACCACGGCGTCGGTGACGGCGGTGACGGACTGGAAGGCCTTGTAGCGGCGGCCTTCGTAGAACGCGGACCTCCGCGGCACGACGTTCGCGTCACCGGCGGCCAGGGGCTTCAAGAACACCCAGTGGCCGTTGGACTCCATCAGCCAGGTGAAGCCGCGCGCCCGGTGGTAGAGCAGGTACTCCATCCACGGGTAGCGCGTGCCCTCCACCACGCACGAGCGCTCCTGGTAGCCGATGCAGATCCACTCCGCGCCGTCGAGCGTGCCCTTCTGGCCCAGCGCGATGGCCGCCGGCAGCGCCGGCTTCTGGAGCAGCTTGAGGAAGGACAGCTTGCCCTGGGACGCGTTCATCAGCGCGCCGCAGTACGGGCACGCCACGCGCATCGTCTGGTCCGGCGCGCGCAGCTCCAGCGGGCCGTTGCACTGGGTGCAGCGCGCCTGCTGGAGCTGGACCTGGCGCGCGCGCGGGCGCATCTCCCCCACGGGGATGCCCAGCTGCGCGAGCTCCAGCTTCTGCCCCAGGAACACCTCCGGATCGCGGTCGCGCGTGCCGAAGTCCAGCGTGACGAACAGGCCGCGAGGACCGGTGGCGTCCACGTAGGAGCTGTCCGCCGTTGGATCCACGTCGCTGGGGAGCTGCCCCTCCGCGGCGGTCACGCGCCCGTGGCCGCGCTCCTCCACCACCAGCGGGCGGTTGCGCAGGCGCAGCCGGTCCCCCGGGTGGAGGCGCTCCAGCTCGATGCCCTCCTCCACGCCCGCGGCGGAGAGCAGGTGGAAGGCGCCCTCGGACTCGCTGAGCCAGCCGGTGCGGCCGTCGGACATCTCCACGTACCACTCGTCCCAGGGGCCGGCGCCGTGGTCCTTCTGAAGGCGCCCGACGATTTGATACGCGGTGCCGTTGACGCGGCCTTCCAATCCCAGGCGCAGCGGAGAGTCCGTCTCCACGACGCGGGCCACCTTGCCGTGGGCCTCCAGCTCCGCGCCGACGCGGGCGACCATCGTCTGGCAGTGGCCGCACACCACCACCTGCGCGGATCCGACGGAGAACTCCACGCTCGCGCCGCACGACGGACACGCCCCCTGCGTCACGCCTCCGCTCCTCTCGACAGCTCGCGCACACGGCACGACGTGGCGCCCAGGTGCTTCGCCGCCAGCGCTTCGAAGTCCGGGCACGCGCGGGTGCGGCAGCAGTAGACGTTGAGCGCCGCGAAGCCGTGCTCCGGGAAGGTGTGGAGGGCCAGGTGGCTTTCGGCGAGGAGCGCCAGGCCGGTGACACCGCCGGGCTCCGGGAAGACATGCCACTGCGGCTGGCCCACGACCTTCAGGTCCATCAAGACAACCAGCTCCTCGAAGAGGGCCGCCAGCGCGGCCGCGTCCTTGAGCCGCTCCGGCGCGCAGCCGCTCGCGTCAACCAGCCATTCCTGTCCGGTTGTCACAGGGGAAACCTCCGGGATGAAGCCTCTCTTTAACACGCTGGAGCCGGGTCGAAAGCCGCTAGGATGCGCGCCCCATGCGCACCCGATTCCTGACCGCTGGACTCCTCTGCCTCGCCCTGACCGCGTGCTCCAAGGACAAGGAGCAGCCGCCCGCGGCGAAGGCCCCCGCCAACTCCCAGCCGGCCCCCCGCACGGTGAGCCTGCAGACGGACCCGGCCGCCGCGACGGGCTTCCAGAAGAAGGCCCTGGAGGGACAGGACCTCTGGGCCACGATGGAGACGAACCAGGGCACCATCGTGCTCAAGCTCTTCTCCAAGGACGCGCCCAAGACGGTGGCGAACTTCGTGGGCCTGGCCACCGGCGAGCAGCCGTGGATCGACCCCAAGACGGGCGAGCCCGTGCAGGGCAAGCCGCTCTACGACGGCCTCATCTTCCACCGCGTCATCCCCGACTTCATGATCCAGGGCGGCGACCCCACGGGCACCGGCCGGGGCTCCCCGGGCTACCGCTTCCAGGACGAGTTCAAGAGCAACCGCGACTTCGACAAGAAGGGCCTCCTGGCCATGGCCAACGCGGGCCCGGGCACCAACGGCAGCCAGTTCTTCATCACCACGTCCACGCCGCAGTTCCTCAAGGGCCGGCACACCATCTTCGGTGAGGTGGTGAAGGGCTACGACGTGGTGGAGAAGATCGCCAACACGCCGCGCAACGCCCAGGACCGCCCGGACACGGACATGGTCATCCAGCACATCACCATCAGCGACGCGCAGCCGTGAGCCTCCGTCCGCGCCACGTGCGCACGAAGCTGGGAGAGCTGACCTGCCACGTGGTGGACGCGCTCCCCGAGGGCGCGGCGCCGGGGCTGGTGGTGGTGCTGAGCCACGGCTTCGGCGCGCCGGGCTCGGACCTGGTGGCGCTGGCGCCGGAGCTGATGGTGGCCGCGCCCCGGCTGGCCCAGGCCGTGCGGTTCGTCTTCCCGGAGGCGCCGCTGTCGCTGGACGCGCTGGGCATGCCCGGCGGCCGTGCGTGGTTCGAGATTCCTCCGGCCATCCTGATGGGCCAGGGGCGCGACTGGGCGCAGTACTCGCAGGGCGTGCCGCCGGGGATGCCCGCCGCGCGCCGGGCGTTGATGAGCGTGGTGGCGGCGCTCCAGGTGCCGCTGAATCGCGTCGTCTTGGGAGGCTTCAGCCAGGGCGCGATGATGGCCACGGACGTGGCGCTGCGGCTGGAGGAGTGCCCCGCCGGCCTGTGCCTGCTGTCCGGGGCCATGGTGGCCGGGAAGGAGTGGGAGCCCAAGGTCCGCGCGAGGACGTCGCTGCCCGTGTTCCAGGGGCACGGCCGGCAGGATCCGGTGCTGCCCTTCCAGGAGGGCGAGCGCCTGCGCGACCTGCTGACAGGCGCGGGGCTGCCGGTGGAGTTCCTACCCTTCGATGGCGGGCACACCATCATCACCGACGAACTGGAGCAGCTGGCGGCGTTCCTGGTGAAGCGGCTGGACGGGCGCTGACCCGCGGGATGGAGGCTTGGGGTGTATCAGGCGAAGGAGCTGACGGTGTCCACGCGAGGCCGGGGCCTGGTGGACATCACCGGTGAGGTGCAGCGGGCGGTGAAGGGCACGGGCATCCGCGAGGGCCTGTGCACGCTGTTCCTGCACCACACCAGCGCGTCGCTGATCATCGGGGAGAACGCGGACCCGGTCGTCCAGCGCGACCTGGAGGCGTTCTTCTCCCGGCTGGTGAAGGACGGGGACCCGCTGTTCCAGCACGACGCGGAGGGGCCGGACGACATGCCGGCGCACGTGCGCACGGTGCTGACGCAGGTGTCCCTGAGCATCCCGGTGAAGGACGGCGAGGCGGACCTGGGCACGTGGCAGGGCGTCTACGTCTGGGAGCACCGCACGTCGCCGCACCGCCGCCGCGTCACGGTGTCCGTGCTGGGCGGTTAGAGGTCCCGGACGGCGGCGACGACGGGGGCGCCCTTGCGGCGCTTCTTCGGCGCTTCGTGGGCCTGGCCTCGGATGCGCACCCAGGTGCCGGGGTCGTCCGGCATGGCGTGGGCCATGGACCAGCCGGCGGGAACCTCGGGCGTGGTCCACCCGTAGAGGGCGCGCGCGTCCTTGGGGGCCAGGTTGATGCAGCCGTGGCTCACGGGTTCGCCGAAGCGGTCGTGCCAGTAGGCCGTGTGCAGGGCGAAGTCGCCCTCGAAGAACATGGTCCACGGCACGGTGGCCACGCGGTAGCTGGCCTTGCCCATGCTGCCCGTCATGTCCGCCTCCGCGAACTTCACCCAGATGCGGAAGAGGCCCTCCGGCGTGTCGGTGCCGGGTTTGCCGGAGGAGATGAGCGTGGCGTAGACGGGGCGGTCCCCCTCGTAGGCGATGAGCGTCTGGGCCTCCAGGTCCACGTCCAGCCAGCGCGCGCCGGGCTCCACGATGGAGGGAGACGCCAGCGGCCACGCGACGTGCAGGTCGTCGCGGGCCACCCAGTGGTCCTCGGCGATGCGGACCCACTGGCCATCGGGGGACAGCTCGCGCACGGACACGAGCGTGCGCGGCGGGAGCTCGGTCTCGCGTTCCGCGCGCGCGTCCGGGGCCTTGCGCACCACCACGTCGGCGCGCGGGGCGGCGCGCGACTGGGCCCAGGCGAAGGGCATGGGCAGGGACGCGAGCGCCTCCGCGTCCAGGCCGCTGAAGTCGGAGGGGCGGTGTTCGCGCAGCACGCGCGCTTCGAAGTACTGCCCCTCGGAGGTGCGCCAGAAGGTGCGCCGGCCGACCTTCACCTGGCCCAGGAGCTTCACGGTGACGGAGCCCTTGAGCAGCACGCCCTGCTTCCTCTTCCGGGCGAGCGCGAGGCTCGGATACGCGCGCACGCGGTGCCCCACGACGCGGGCGTAGATGCCGGGCGTGAGCGCGCCCTCCGCCACCCGGGGCAGCGGGCGGACCCGGGGCTCGCGGAAGTTCTGTTCCAGGTAGCGCTCGCAGACCCAGCCACGCGGTTGCAGTTGCACCCAGGTGTCGCAATCCGGTCCGCGCATCGCGCCCTGCCACATCACGCGCATGTCCTGCGCGACGGTGCCCAGCGAAGGCGAGTCCTGCCGGGGCTCGGAGCGCACCGCGATGGAGCGACGCACGCGCAGCGAGCCCGCGTCCGGTGCGTACGGAATGGCGTAGGGCTCCATGCCTGCGTCGACATCCGTGAGCGGTGCTTCGGCGACTGCGTCCTCTTCGCCATCGGTGCCACCGGTCCCGGACGGAGAACTCGGGATGACGCCCCCGTCCAACGCATCCGCATGGCCTTGCGCGAGGGCATCCGCCCCGGACTCGATGGCGTCCTCCACGTCGACCACCGGCTCGCCATCCGGCCCCAGCTCCAGCACGGGGACCTCGGACTCGGTGATGACCTGCGGCTCCTCTTCTCCGGGCAGGGCCTCCGTGTCCGAGCCGACGGAGGCGGAGCGCGACAGCACGGGATCCACCGACAACGACAGCGAGCTGCCCGCGTCGTCCGCGCCCTCCACCACGCCCAGCAGCGCCGACGCGGTGGCATGCCTGACGCCGCCGTCATCCGAAGGCTCCGGCGCGGTGGCCTGCCATGCGGAGCGCAACGCCTCCACGGACTCCGTCGGTGCGCCCTCTGCTTCGGGCGTGACGGCCTGCGCGGTGACGGTGCCCGCGTCCACCGGAGCGGTGGAAACGGGAGGCTCCACCGGAGCGCACGCGAAGAGAACCAGGGGGAGTCCGAGGGGCAACCAGCGGCGGCGCATACGAGCCGGAACGCTACGGGTCCCCGCCGACATCCTCAACGTCGGCCCAGGTGCGATCACCTGCGCTCGCAAGCGCGTGGGTGGGCAGGGCTTGCGTCCTGAGCGGTGATTGCCACGAACGGCGGAAAGTGCCCCCGCGGCTCAGCTCCGCCCCTCCGCGGGCGGCATCCCTTCGGGCGACTCCTGCGCCTCCAGGAGCTTGTAGAGCGTCTTGCGGTCCACGCCCAACAGGCGCGCGGCTTCGCTCTTGTTGCCCCCCACGTGCTGGAGCACGTGCGCCGCGTAGCGCCTCGACAGCTCCGCGAGGCTGGGCAAATCCCCCGCGAGACCAATCAGCCGCTTGGGCGCGTCACCGATGGGCTCCGGGAAGTCCGGCGGCCCCAACACGCCCGTCACGTTCAGCGCGAGCGCCCGCGCCATCACGTTCTCCAACTGCCGCACGTTGCCCGGCCAGTCGTACACCGTGAGCCGCGCCATCGCGTCCGCCGTCACCACGGGCCGCACCCCGCCCCGCGCATGCAACGCCGCGAAGTGCTCGACCAGCGCCGGGATGTCCTCGCGCCGCTCACGCAGGGGCGGCAGGTGCAGGTGCACCACGTCCAGCCGGTACAACAGGTCCTCGCGGAACAGCCCCTCCGCCACCCTCGCCTTCAAGTCCTTGTTCGTCGCCGCCAGCACCCGCACGTCCACCTTCACCGGGACGCTCTCGCCCACGCGGCGGATCTCCCCCTCCTGGAGCACGCGCAAGAGCTGCGACTGGACCTTCATCCCCACGTCGCCAATCTCGTCCAGGAACAGCGTGCCGCCGCTGGCCTCCTCGAACAGGCCCCGCCGCGCGCCGGACGCTCCCGTGAAGCTGCCCTTCGCGTGGCCGAAGAGCTCGCTCTCCATCAGCGACTCGGTGATGGCGCCGCAGTCCACCGGGATGAACGGCCCCGAGGACCGCGCCGAGCGCTTGTGCAGCGCCCGCGCCACCATCTCCTTGCCCGTGCCCGTCTCTCCCGTGATGAGCACGGGCACGTTGCTCGTCGCCGCGCGGGCGACCTGCTTGTAGACCTCCAGCAGCGCCTGGCTGCGGCCCACCAGCGACGTGCGCTCCACCTGCTTGCGCAGCGTGCGGTTCTCCTCCACCAGCCGCTTCTGCTCCAGTGCGCGCTTCGCCACCCGCATGATGGCGTCCACGTCGAACGGCTTGGACAGGTAGTCGAAGGCGCCCTGCTGGATGCTGTCCAGCGCGCCCTCGATGTTGCCGAACGCCGTCACGACAATCACCGGCGTGTCCGGCAGGTTCGACTTCACGAGCTGGAGCACCTTCAGGCCGTCGCCCGGGTCGGGCATGGCCATGTCCGTGAGCACCAGGTCGAAGGACTGCTCGCTCATCCGCTCCGCCGCGCCCTTGGGGTCCGGCGCCTGCGTCACCGGCCCCAGCACGCCCAGCAGGCGCTGGAGCAGGTCCCGCGCATGCGGATCATCATCGACGACGAGGATTCGGGCTGTGCTCATGAGGCCTTGCGGATGGAGGAAGCGTCACGCTGCGCTCCCGACTCCACCACAAGCGGCGCCGGAGTGCGCGCCGCTCGCGCGAACCGCACGCGGATCCGCGTGCCCTTCCCCTCCTCCGAGTGCACCGTGAGCGTGCCGCCGTGCGCCTCCACCACGCGCCGGGTGGTCGCCAGGCCCAGGCCGTGCCCCGGGATGCCCCGCGCCTCCGCGGCCCGGAAGAACGGCTGGAACAAGGACGCCTGCGTCGCCGCGCTCATCCCCATCCCGTTGTCCGTCACCTCCACCACCGCGTCCGCCCCCTCCGTCGCCACCCGCACCTTCACGCGCGGATCCGGCCGCCCCGCCGTGTACTTCACCGCGTTGGACAACAGGTTGCGCGCCACCACCTGGAGCAGCTGCGCCGGACAGTCCACCAGCACGCCCGGCTCCAGCTCGCGCTCCAGCGACACGCCCAGCGCCGTCGCCGTCTGGCTCACCTCCAACAAGAGCGTGCTCACCGCCGTGTCCAGCTCCCCCATCGTCCCGTCGCCCCGCGTGCCCGCGCGGCAGAAGCGCAGCAGCGCCTCGATGAGCTCCCCCATGCGCACCGCGCTGGATTCGCACTGTGAAATCATCTCCAGCGCGCCCGGGTCCTTCACCGCGCCGGAGCGCCGGATGAGCGTCAGGTAGCCCTTGAGCGGCGACAGCGGCCCCATCAGGTCGTGCGCCACGCGCCGGGTGAACGCATCCAGCTCCTGGTTGTGCCGCCCCAGCTCCTCCAGCTGCCCCTGGATGGTGGCGTCCTGGCGCTTGAGCAGGGAGATGATGTGCCAGCCCACCAGCATGGACAGCAGGATGGCCAGCAGCGTGGTGGCCGCGCCCAGGGCGGTGTTGCGCACCCGCAGCGTGCCCAGCCGCCCCACCAGCACGCGCGCGTCGGCCGCGTTCTCCGTGGCCAGCTGTCCCGCCAGCTGGTCCACCTCCGCCGCCAGGGGACGGATGCTCTCCACCAGGTGGCGCCGGGCGCGCTCCGCGTCGCGCTGGCGTGAGAACACCGCCGCCGCGCGCACCTGATCCGCCAATCCCTGGCACGCGTCGTTGAAGCGCAGCCAGACCTCCTTCTCCCCGGGCGGCAGGTGGCGCATGTACGCCTCCGAGGACTGGCGGATGCTGTTGAGGATGTCCTCCATCACCGCGTCGGCTTCCTTGCGCTCGGCGTCGCCGCTGGCGCGCACGTGCGCCTCGATGGCGGACTCCAGCGACATCACGTCCACGCGGATGCGGCCGATGAGGCTCGCGCGCTCCAGGGCCTCCAGCACCAGCGCGTCCACCTGATGCCCGGTGCGCACCTCCGTCCAGAGCATGAAGCCGGTCACGCCCGACAGCAGCATCACCACGAAGAAGAAACCCGCGCGGTATCCACGGATGGGGGTCCGCGAGTTCATCGCCACGGGCACGCTCCTTGGGTCGACAACAGAAGAAGAACCAGGGAGCGCCGCCGCGCGGACGCCCCCGCGAAACTCACGGCACCGGCCTGGTCGCCTCGGTGGGAGGGGCGCCCGGAAGGGGCGGCTGGGTGCGCCGCCGCGCGCGCTCCAGCGCGGACTCGTACCACACGTCCGACAGCTCCTCGTGCAGCGCCGCCAGCTCACGCTGCCGCGCCAGCAGTTGCGCGTTGTGCTCCTCCAGCGTGTGGCGCTCCGCCTCCAGCCGCGCCAGCTCCTCCAGCGCGGTCGCGCGCGCCTGCTCCGCCTCCACCCGCCCCTGCTCCGCCTCCGCGCGCTCCTGCGCCAGCTCCTCCAGCGCGGACTCCAGGGCCGCCAGCTTCGCCGCCAGCGCCTCCGTGCGCTCACGCTCGGCCTGGTACTCGCGCTGCCAGCGCTCCGTCTCCGTCACCTGGGCCTGGAGGCGCTCGGGGGGAATGGTCGCGGCGCATCCCACTCCCAGCCACGCCACACTCCATGCCACCAACAGGTGCCGCATACGCCATCTCTCCCGACGCCTGGTCGCGCGACATGCACGACGAGGACATCCGGGCTCCGTGCTCCCCTTCATGCCCCGGCGCGTGGCGCTCGGAACGGAAGGTTGCGGCGCAGCTTGCAGAAGAGCGCCGTTGCCGTCAAAGCAACGTGCGCCTGCCTGGGGAGCTTGCACCCATTGTTTCAATTGCAACTGAGGAGATTCTCCCCATGGCGGATCCACTCCCACCCGGAGAACCCCGCGAAGTTGCTCAAAACCCGCGCTGGCACGGCGGGTGCTCATGGCCCTGGCAACAGCCGATGCAATTCCGCGTCGGCGTGTCGTGCCCGGAGTCATCCATGAAGACCGTCTTCGTCGCCGCCCTGTTCGCCGCTTCCGCCGCGTTTGCCAACACCCCGGCCCCCGCCGCCGCCCCCGCGCAGCCGGCTCCCGCCGCCGAGGCGAAGACCGAGGCCGCCGCCCCCGCCCCCGAGGCGCAGGGTGAGATGAAGGCCGAGTCCAAGACCGAGACCAAGCACGAGACCAAGGCCGGCAAGAAGGGCACCAAGACCAAGACCGAGAAGAAGACCACCACCGAGACGAAGTCCGAGGGCTGATCCCTCTCTTCGCTCGCGCCCTGCCGTCTCCAGGGGACGGAACAGGACGTGGTGCCCGGCAGGGGCGCTCTCTTCGCGAGGGCGCCCCTGTTGTCGTCTCTGGCGCGCAGTCGGAGCGGAAATCGCTGACGTGACAGGACAACGGGTGAATAAACAAACCCCAGGCTCCATCTAGAGGCGCGATGACGATGATGCCTGGCGCACTCCCGCACCGGCCGCCGTCATGTGAATCCGAGCCCATCACCATGAAGACCTTCCTCGTCGCCGCCTTGTTCGCCGCCTCCGCCGCCGTCGCCGCCCCGCCCAAGCCGCCCACCGAGACGAAGCCCCCGGTCAAGACCCCCGCGACCGGCACCCTCGAGACCCCCACCGGCGACATCCAGGCCGACCCCAACGCGCCTTCGAAGCACGAGGCCAAGACCGATGCGGAGCCGGAGCTCAAGGCTTCCGGCCGCGCGGAGGCCGTGCTGAAGAACAAGGAGGGCGCCGGCACCCAGCAGAAGCCCCTGAAGAAGCCCGCTCCCGCCCCGAAGAACGCGCAGTAGCCCGTTCACCCGCCTCCAGGGGATGCACCACACGCCGTGCCCGACAGGGGCGCTCTCTTCACGAGGGCGCTCCTGTTCGCGTTTCGCGAAGTCCGGCTCCACCCCAGCTCACTTCTTCTTGGGTTTTCAGTAAAACCACCATTTGACAGGAACAAAGGAATCGCGCATAACAGGACATGTGTGGATGACAGCTCATCCACGACAGGAAGGGGTGCCCCCCTCCCCCCCTTCAAGCGAGACGGTCATGGTGGAAGCGTTCACGAAGGTGTCCGAAGCGTCGCGGTTGCTCCTGGACAAGGGCCTGTGCCCGGCCACGGGTTCGGATGCGCTGGGCATGGTGGCCCGCCCGCTGAAGGTGGACCGTGCGTGCCTCTTCGAGAACCGCACCACGAACCTGGCGGGCCGGTTCCTCACGGACCTGCGCTACGCCTGGGCGGAGCCGGGCGTGGTGTCCCCGCTGGCGCACCCGGTGCTGCGCTCGCTGCCCCTGCGCGACTACGCCATGGCGTGGACGGACATGCTGGAGGCGCAGATGACGGTCTCCTGCCTCGCCAAGGACGCGCCGCCGATGATGCGCGAGCTCCTGGAGCGCCAGGGCGTGCAGTCCGTGCTGCTGTGCCCCATCGTCCCGGCCAAGCAGTGGTGGGGGTTCGTGGCGTTCGAGGATTGCCGCCAGGCGCGCATCTGGCGCCCGGAGGAGATCTCGCTGCTCAAGTCGCTGGCGCGGGCCGTGGGCGCGTCCGTGCGGCACGCGAGCATGCGCTCCTCGCTGTCGCAGGTGCGCACCAACCTCACCAGCGTGCTGCGCCCCGTCGCCGGGGACACCTGAGCCGACACCGGAGCCTCCCTGTGGGAGCCTCCTGGGGGCTCCACCCGGGTCATGGACGCCCGCCCACCCGGCGAGCGGGAGGGGGCCGGAGGGGCAGTTGGGGAGCGCTAACGCGGCGCCCCGTTTCTGCTAGCCTCGCCGCCCTGTTCCCCGCCCATGTCCTCGTTCGAGCCCACCGCCATCAGTCGTTCCCGGCCTCCTGATCTCGTCAGCGGCTACCGCCTGGAGAAGCTCGTCGGCGCTGGCGGCATGGGAGAGGTCCACAAGGCCACCCAGCTGTCGCTCGGCCGTACGGTCGCGGTGAAGCTGCTGAATCCGGAGCTGGCCAAGGACCCGTCGTTCATCGCGCGCTTCCAGAAGGAAGCCGCGGCGCTGGCGACGCTGAGCCACCCCCACGTCGTCGCCATCGTCGACAAGGGGAAGACGGACACCACCTACTACCTGGTGATGGAGTTCGTGGACGGGCCGTCCCTGCGCGAGCTCATGCGCAGCCCGTCCATGGAGACGCCGGTGCTGCTGCGCCGGATGCTCGAAATCTGCCGCGCCATCGAGTACGCGCACGGCCGGGGCGTCATCCACCGCGACCTGAAGCCGGAGAACATCCTGCTGGATCAGCAGGCCGGCGGCATCGCGAAGGTGTCCGACTTCGGGCTGGCGTCCTTCCTGGATGACGCGTCCGCGGCGTCGCGCTTCGCGCTCACGTCCACGCACGTGTCCATGGGCACCATCTCGTACATGGCGCCCGAGCAGCGCGTGGACGCGAAGAGCGCGGACGAGCGGGCGGACATCTTCTCCCTGGGCGTCATCCTCTACGAGACCTTCACCGGCGAGGTGCCGCTGGGCACCTTCGATCCGCCCTCGCGCAAGCGCCCGGGGCTGGATCCGCGCGTGGACGCCATCGTGATGCGGTGCCTCAAGCCGGATCCGGACGAGCGCTATCCGTCCGTCACCGCGCTCATCGCGGAGCTGGAGCCGCTGGTCCCCGGAAGCCTCCTGTCCATGCCGCCCCTGCGGCTGACGCGCTGGCAGCGGGCGAAGGCCGCGATGCGCCGCGCGGTGCGCGTGACGGCGCAGACGGCCGCCGGGCTGACGGTGCTGGCCGCCGTGGGCGTGCTGGGCGTGGCGTGGCACCGCAGCGGAGAGGTGCACGTCTCGCTGCCCCTGCCGGGCAGGGCCATCATGGGGGAGCTCGGGCCGGTGAAGACCCTCAAGGGCCCCGGCCGGGTGGAGGATGTCACCCCGGACAAGCGCCGCGTGACGATGGGCGAGGGGCCGGACGCGCCGCAGGTGGTGGCGGCCGGCCGGACGCTGAGCTTCGACAACAAGGCGCTCGTCTTCCCGCCGCTGGAGGATGGCGAGCCCCGCGTGGGCCGCGCGCGCGTGGACGTGGTGGGGCTGGTGGGCGGCGTGGCCCGGCTGACCGCGCGGGTGCGCGCCGAGGCGCCCCCGGCCACGTGGCAGCGCCGCCTGAAGGAGCTCTGGAACGGCCCGCCGCCGGAGCCGGTGGCCTCGCTGGGCCTGATGGGCCGCGACGGCCGCTACGTGACGCTCGTGCACCACGGCGCGGGAGTGCCGCTGTCGCTGGAGTGGTCGCTGGGCGAGCGCAGCGGCGCCATGCTGGGCCTCGCGTCCCCGGAGGGCGAGGTGCGGCTGGAGCTGTTCATCACCGAGGACGGCGTGCTGCAGGCCTTCGTGGGCCACGGAAAGGACCAGCGCCCCATCGCGGAGCCCCTGAACCTGGGCCCGGACTGGCAGGCCCAGTTCGGCGAGCCCCCCGCGCCGGCCGTCGGCTGCATCGAGGGCACCTGCGTGGTGGAGGGGCTCACCTACGCGGTGGACTGGCCCCAGGCCGTGGAGACCCCGGCCTCGCCCGTGGTCCTGGTGCCGCAGCAGCCGGTGCGCACGGTGGCCGCCAACACGGTGCCGGCGAAGGCGGTGGCGCCCAAGAAGCCCGCCCCGCCGCAGCCCCCGCCCAAGCGCCCGCCGGTCAAGGCGCCCCCCGCGAAGCCCGCCACGAAGCGCCGCTAGGGAAACAACCAGGGGCGGCCCGGGACCAAGCACCTCAAGGGGAATATGGCCTCTCCGGGGGGATTGCATTATCCCTCGACACCCCTATGCGCACCTTCCGCCGCGGCCTGACCGCGCTCGCACTCGTCGCCGGCCTCACCGGCTGCCCCCGGCCCTCCTCCGTCGTCGCCCCCCACGTGCTCGAGTCCGCCGCCGAGCGGGCCGGCCAGGGTGACGCGGAGGCGCGCACGCTCGCGTTCGCGGGCTTCCACGCATACCTCGTCGCGGGCGACGTGAAGCTCGCGCAGGAGCGCTTCGACGCCGCCGTGAAGAAGGACCCCGGCGACCCGTACGCCCTGGAGGGGCAGGCGCTGCTGGCCCGGCGCAACGGCCAGTCCGATCGCGCCCTCATCGCGTCGCTGGAGCTGGTGAGGCGCAGCCCCCGCCACCCGGTGGCCGTCATCGCCGCGCGCTACGTGCTGGACCGCGTGGGCACGTCCCGCGCGGAGGACGACCGCATCCTCCAGGGCGTGGACGCCGCGCTCGCCGCGGGCGCCCGGGGTGAGACGGCCTACCTGCTGCGCGCCGCGCGCCTGTCCGTGGCGAGCCTGCGCGCGGACTCGGCCGCGCAGGCCCGGACGCTCCAGGACCTGGGCGGCGCGAGCGAGGCCACGCTGGTGGGCCCCTTCTCCCCCTTCCACGTGCTGGCCATCGACGAGCCCATCGCGCCGGAGAAGGACGGCTCCTTCGCGGGCCCCTTCACGGGCGCGTATGGCCCGCTGACGGTGCGCACGCTGCGCTCGCCGGACGGACGGCTGGCCCTGGGCGGCGAGCCCGGCCACGGGGACATGTACGCGCTGGGCATCGACGCGGAGGTGGCGCAGGACGGCGTGTACGTGCTGCGCACGGTGAGCCAGACGTCGCACCGCGTGATGATGGACGGCGCGCCCGTGCTGGAGCGCCGCGACTGGGCGCACACCGCGTCCACGGTGACCGTGCGCGCGCTGGAGCTGCCCGCGGGCAAGCACCGCTTCGTGGTGAAGATGTCCCGCGACAACACCCAGGGCGGCCTGTCCTTCGCGCTGGTGAAGGCGGACGGGAGCCCCTCCGGGGTGCGCCTCACCGCCGCCACCGGGCCCGCGCCGCGCTGGAACGCGAGCGCCCCGGGCCAGGTGGAGGCCCCGGACATGTACCCGGGCGCGGAGGACCTGGCCCAGGCGCTCCAGGGCGAGGCCGGTGAGACGCTGAGCACCTTCCTCGCGGTGCGCGACGGCCTGGCGCGCGACCTGGACGGCACCCAGCGGCTGATGGCGAGGCTGGAGGCGACGACGCCCGCGCTGCTCACCCTGCGCGCGGAGCAGGCCGCGCAGGACCGCCGCATCCCGTCCAAGGTGGCCCGCGGCCGGGCCACGCGCGACCTGGAGGCGGCGCTGGCGAAGGACCCGGGCAACGTGGCGGCGCTGCTCCTGCGCGCGGACCTCTTCCTGGATGACGGCCAGCCGACCTCCGCGCTGGACACGCTCAAGACGGCGCGCGACGCGGTGAAGCCCGCGGGCTTCCCGGTGCACCTCCTGATGGCCCGCGCCGCGCTGGCGCTGGACGTGGACGCGCAGGCGGAGGTCTCCCTGGCCTCGGCGCTGGAGGCCCAGCCGGGCCTGTGCGAGGCGCTGGGGATGCAGTACTCGCTGGCGCGCCGGCGCGACGCGGTGGCCCGCTCCGACGAGCTGGTGAAGGCGCAGGAGGGCTGCCCCAGCGCGGAGGCGCGGCGGGTGGACCACCTGCGCACGCGCGGCGACCTGGAGGGCGCGGCGCAGGGCTACGCGCAGCTCCTGTCTCGGGACCCGGACAACCTCACCACCGCCGCGGCGCTCTCCAGCGTCTACGTGAGCCTGCGCCGCTACGACGACGCGGCGAAGGTGCTCCAGGGGCAGTCCACCGTGTGGCCGCGCAACGCGGAGGTCCTCAAGCGGCTGGCGGACGTGCGCGAGTACGCGGGCCAGCACGCGGAGGCGCTGAAGGTGCGCGAGCAGGCGCTCAAGCTGGACGGCACGGACCTGTCGCTGCGCCGCGCGGTGGAGCGCGCGAAGACGGGCAAGGAGCTGCTGGCGGCGTACGCCATCGACGGCAAGGAGGCGCTGAAGGCCTACGAGGCGGCGCCCGTCACCGGCGGCAGCTCGGCGGCGTACGTGCTGGACGCGGCGGCGGTGCAGGTCAACCCGGACGGCTCGCTCGTCAACCGCATCCACACCATCCAGAAGGCGCTGGAGCAGTCGGGCGTGCAGGACATCGCGGAGGTGAACATCCCCCGCGGCGCCCAGGTGCTGGCGCTGCGCACGCTCAAGGCCGACGGCCGCGTGCTGGAGCCGGAGAACATCGAGGGCAAGGACACCATGAGCCTGCCCGGCGTGCAGGTGGGTGACTCCGTGGAGGTGGAGTACCTGCTGGCGGAGAGCGACCGCGGCCCCGCGCAGCCGGGCTTCACCGCGTCCGCGTTCTACTTTCAAATCGCCAACCAGCCCAACGCGTGGAGCACGTACACCGTGGTCGCGCCCAAGGGCAGCGGCATGAAGGTGGACGCGCACGGCATGAAGGCGCCGCCGCCCGAGGTGAAGGGCGACGTGGAGGTGTTCCACTACGACGCGCGCCGCGTGCCGCCGTTCATCCCGGAGCCGGACGCGCCGCCCTCCGGCAACGAGTACCTGCCCTTCGTGATGGTGGGCGCGGGCGAGACGGGCAACGACGGGCTGGCGCGCGTGTACGGCGACGCGTTCCAGGACCGGTGGCTGCGCACCTCGGAGGTGGAGGCCTTCGCGCGCCAGGCCACGGAGGGCAAGAAGGGCCTGGAGGCGGTGAAGGCGCTGCACGCCGCGGTGATGAAGCGCTTCTCCGGCCGCGACGCGAGCCTCGCGCAGTCCGCGGCGTCCACCGTGGCGCAGGACCGCGGCAGCCGGCTCACGGTGATGAAGGCGGGCCTGGAGGCGCTGGGCATCCCGTCGCGCCTCGCGGCGATCCGCACCTTCAACACCGACCCCGCGCCCTACCTCTTCCCGGCGGACGCGCTGCTGCCCTACGCGGCGCTGCGCGTGGAGGTGCCGGGGGAGCAGCCGGTGTGGCTGGACACGTCCGTGCGCTTCGGCCCCTTCGGCGAGCTGCCGGAGACCGCCATGGGCGAGCGTGAAGCTTACCTGCTGCCGGAGCCCGGAAAGCCCCTGCAGAAGGTGAAGACACCGCCGCTCAAGCCGCGCGCGGGCAAGGACGTGAAGCTCAACCTGGAGCTGGGCGCCGACGGCAGCCTCAAGGGCCAGGGCGAGGAGACCTACTCCGGCTTCGAGGCCGCGCAGATCGCCGAGGCCTTCGAGCAGCTCTCCGCAGAGAGCCGCAACCAGGCGCTCCAGGGCGCGGTGGCGCGCTACTTCGGCGGCGCGGAGCTGTCGTCCGTGAAGCTGGAGCGCCAGGAGCAGGTGGGCGCGCCCTTCGTGCTGCGCTACGCGTTCACTGTGCCCCGCTTCGGGCGCATGGAGGGCGACAGCCGCATGGCGCTGGGTCCCCTCACCTTCCCCGCGCTGCTGGGCCGGCGCTACGTGCAGCTGTCCACCCGCACCACGCCGCTCTTCATCGACGACACGGAGGCCAGCCGCACCAACGTCACCGTCACCCTGCCCCAGGGCTGGAAGCTCAGCGACCCGCAGGCGGGCCTGAAGGTGGACAGCGAGTTCGGCCACTACACCCGCTCCGAGAAGCAGGAGGGGCGCACGCTCTCCATCGCGGAGACCTTCAACCTGCCGCGCGCCCGCATCTCCCCGGCGGAGTACGAGAAGTTCTCCGCCTTCGCCGGTGACGTGGACCTGCTCCAGGTGCGCGAGCTGTTCCTCGTGAAGCAGTAGCCCGCGCACCGCTTCCGCGCGCCCGTCAGTGGTGCGCGGAGCCGGGCTCGGACAGCTTGCGGTGCTGCCCGGCGGAGACCGGGGCCGGCAGCACCGTGGCGGCCGCGGCCCACGTTGCGCGCCACCATGTCCTTGAGCACGAGCTTCGCCACGTGGACGCGCGCGAGGCCATGGCTCTCTCTCGGCATGGGACAGCGGGGCCCGCGCGCCGGGCTCGGCCGCCTGCCTAGGGCTTGAAGATGGCGACGGTGGGCGTGCCGTCCTCGCCGATGTAGCCGCGGTACATGCCGCTGGAGTTGAAGGGCATGGCCACGTGGCCCTGGCGGTCCATGGCGATGACGCCGCCCTCGCCGCCAGCCTTCACCAGCACGTCGTTGACGACGGAGTTGGCGGCCTCAGGCAGCGGGAGGTCCTGGTACTCGACGCGGGCGCAGATGTCGCGCGCCACCGTGTAGCGGATGAAGAACTCGCCGTGGCCCGTGGCGGACACGGCGCAGCGCTCATCCGCGTAGGTGCCCGCGCCGATGATGGGCGAGTCCCCCACGCGGCCGAAGCGCTTGTTGGTCATGCCGCCCGTGGACGTGCCCGCCGCGAGGTTGCCCTCCTGGTCCAACGCCACCGCGCCCACCGTGCCGAACTTGTGGTCCCCGGTGATGGGATCCACGCCCGGCGTCAGCGACGAGCCTGGCTGCGGCTGCGGCTGCGCGGGCGGTGCCTCCTTCGCCCGCTCCTGCTCCAGCGCGCGCTGGAGGCCCTGCCAGCGCTCCTCCGTGTAGAAGTACTTCGCGTCCACCAGGGGCATGCCCTGCGACCGCGCGAAGGCCTCCGCGCCGTCGCCCACCATCATCACGTGCGGCGACTTCTCCATCACCAGCCGCGCCAGGTCGATGGGATTCTGGATGTGGTGGACGCCGGCCACCGCGCCGGCCATGCGCGTCTTGCCGTCCATCACCGCCGCGTCCAGTTCGTTCACGCCGTCGTGGTTGAACACCGCGCCCTTGCCGGCGTTGAAGTACGGCGAGTCCTCCATCACGCGGATGGCCGCCGTCACCGCGTCCAGGCTGCGGCCCCCCTTCGCCAGCACCGCGTGCCCTGCCTGGAGTGCCTCCGTGAGCGCGGCGCGCATCGCGGCCTCGCGCTCGGGCGACAGGTTCTCACGCGAGATGACGCCCGCGCCCCCGTGGATGACCAGCCCCCACCTCGGCTTCACGCGCGGCGGCGCCTCCGTGCGCAGGGCCGCCTCGTCACGCGCGGCGCCCGCCTGCGATGACGTGGCGCAGCCCAGGGGGACCAGCAGCAGCGCGGTGCTCGCGAGCAGGCCGCGGTGCATCCGGGGAGAGAACGAGGGGGACATGCCGTGCGCCTCCAGAAAAGGGCCTGTGTCGTAGAGCCGTTCTCCGGAGGCGTCCAGCGCCGCCGCATGCCGCGCCGCACCACTCCAGCGGAGGACCTCATCCCGGCGCCCCCCCGAGCGCCCGCCTGCCCGCCTGCCCCCCGCTTCCTCTCCCGGCGGGGCATGTCCACCGTCTCTTTTCGGGTCGTGGGGACATCCATGGACACGGGGAGGACGTGGCGATGAAGAGGCTGAAGGGGATGCGGGTGGCGGTGCTGGCGGCGGATGGCTTCGAGCAGGTGGAGCTGACGCGGCCCGTGAAGCGCCTGGAGCGCGAGGGGGCGTACGTCACCATCGTCTCCCTCCACAAGGGCCGCATCCGGGGCATGAACCTGCTGGTGCCCGGCCGCAAGGTGCGCGTGGACGCCACGCTGCGCGACGTGAAGGCCGCGGACTTCGACGCGCTGCTCCTGCCCGGCGGCTTCATGAACCCCGACTTCCTCCGGCAGAGCGCCCTGGCGCTGGACTTCGTGAAGGACGCGGACCTGTTGGACCAGCCCATCGCGGTCATCTGTCACGGGCCGTGGCTGCTCGCGTCGGCGGGCCTGCTGGAGGGCCGGCACCTGACGTCCTGGCCGGGCATCCGCAACGACCTGGAGAACGCGGGCGCGCACTGGACGGACGAGCCCGTGGTGCGCGACGGCAACTGGGTGTCCAGCCGGGGGCCGCACGACCTGCTCGCCTTCGAGCACGCGATGGTGGAGCTCTTCGCGGAGCGCATGTCCCCCGCCATCGCCCGCCGCGCTCCCACGGAAGCCGCGCCGCGCTGGCCCCGATGGCTCGCGGGCGGGCTCGCCGCCGCGGCCACGCTGGGCCTGGTCGCACGGGGGCGCAAGGCCCTGGCCTGACGCCTCAGGGCCCGAAGCAGCCCGGAGACGTCACATCCAACCCAACTGGAGCCGCGCCACGTCCGACATGCGGCTCTGGTCCCACTGCGGTTCCCACACCAGCTCCACGTGGGCCTCCTTCACGCCGGGCAGCGCGGACACCTTGGAGCGCACGTCCTCCACCAGCACCTGCCCCATGCCGCAGCCGGGCGCGGTCAGCGTCATCTCGATGTCCACGCGCTGCCCGCCCTCGTCCAGCGGCGTCGCCTTGCACGTGTACACGAGCCCCAGCTCCACGATGTTCACCGGGATCTCCGGGTCGTAGACCGTGCGGAGCTGCTCCCAGACCTGCTCCTCGTGGAACTCACCGGGTGTGACGCTCTCATCGGGAGTCTTCGCCTTGGCGGCGTACTCCTCGCCCAGCACGTCCGCGTTCTTCTCGTCGATGCGGAAGAGCTGGCCGTACGGATCCTGCACCGTGACGTTGCCGCCCAGCGTCTGCACCACCGTCAACTCCGAGCCCGCCGGCAGCAACACCTTGTCCCCGCTGGGGATGAGCATCGCGTCCACGTCGCGCTCGATGACCGTCATCGCGCCTCGCATGTCGCCTCCCTACTCCGTCGACACCGACGTGGTGCGGCCGTCCAGCGCCGCGTTCAGCGTGTGCCACGCCAGGCTCGCGCACTTCACCCGGGCCGGGAACTCGCTCACGCCCGACAGCACCGCGAGCTTGCCCAGCGACTCCACGTCCACGTTGTCCGGCCCTTCGGTCACCAGCGCGTGCACGCGCTCGAAGAGGGCCTGCGCCTCTTCCCGGGTCTTGTCCTTCACCGCGCCCGTCATCAGCGACGCGGACGCCTTGGAGATGGCGCACCCCTGGCCCTGGAAGCCGATGTCGCGGATGACGCCGTCCTCCAGCTTGAGCGTCACGGAGAGCTGGTCGCCGCACAGCGGGTTGTAGCCCTCCGCCGCGCAGGTGGCGCCCTCCACCACCCGGAAGTTGCGCGGGCGCTTGGAGTGCTCCAGCACCACCTCCTGATACAGGTCCTTGAGGTCCGAGCTCACGCGAACACCTCCCTCACCTTGTTCAGGCCCTTCACCAGCGCGTCCACGTCCTCCGGGGTGTTGTAGAGCGCCAGCGACGCGCGCGCGGTGGCCGCCACCCCGAAGCGCTGCATCAGCGGCTGGGCGCAGTGGTGCCCGGTGCGGATGCAGATGCCCTCCTGGTCCAGGATGGTGCCCACGTCGTGCGGGTGGACGTCCTCCAGCGTGAAGGACAGCACGCCCGTCTTGTGCGGCGCCGTGCCAATGAGCTTCAGCCCCGGCACCGACTGGAGCGCCTGCGTCGCGTACGCGAGCAGCCACTGGTCATGCTGGGACACGTTCTGCATGCCCACGGACTCCAGGTAGCGGATGGCCGCGGCCAGGCCCACCGCGCCCGCCATGTCCGGAGTGCCCGCCTCGAAGCGGTGCGGCACCCGGTTGTAGACGGTCTTCTCCATCGTCACGGAGAGGATCATGTCCCCGCCGCCCTGGTACGGCGGCAGCGACTCCAGCATGGCCAGCTTGCCGTACAGCACGCCAATGCCCGTAGGCCCGAAGAGCTTGTGCCCGCTGAACGCGAAGAAGTCACAGTCCAGGTCCTGCACGTCCACCGGGAAGTGCGTCACCGACTGCGCCCCGTCCACCAGCACCGGGATGTTCTTCGCGTGCGCCTTCGCCACCAGCTCCTTGATGGGGTTCACCGAGCCCAGCGCGTTGGACACGTGGGTGATGGCCAACAGGCGCGTCTTCTCCGTGAGCAGCGCGTCCACGGCGTCCATGCGCAGCTCGCCGCTCTCATCCACCGGAATCACGCGCAGCTTCGCGCCCGCCGCGTCGCACACCATCTGCCAGGGCACGATGTTGGAGTGGTGCTCCATGGCGGAGATGAGCACCTCGTCGCCCGGGCCCACGTGCTTGCGGCCGTAGGTGGCGGCCACCAGGTTGATGGCCTCCGTGGTGCCGCGCACGAAGATGACCTCGCGCACGTCCTTCGCGTGGATGAAGCGGCGCACCGTCTCGCGAGCGTCCTCGAAGGCCTGCGTGGCGCGCTCGGAGAGGATGTGCACGCCGCGGTGCACGTTCGCGTTGTCGTGCGTGTAGTAGCGCGTGATGGCGTCCAGCACCGCCTGCGGCTTCTGCCCCGTGGCGGCGCTGTCCAGGTACACCAGCGGCCGGCCCCGCACCTCCTGCCGGAGGATGGGGAAGTCCGCGCGCACCCGCGCGAGATCGAATCCAGGCCCGCTCATCCCATCACCTCCGCCGAACCCGGCAGCTTTTCCGCGAGCAACTGCTCCACCCGCGCGCGCACCGGCCCCTCCGGCACCGCGCGCACCAGCTCGCTCGCGAAGGCCTGCGTCAGCATGCGCTCCGCCGCCCCCTTCGGGATGCCGCGCGAGCGCAGGTAGAACAGCGCGTTGTCATCCAACCGGCCCACCGCCGTGCCGTGGGCGCACTTCACGTCGTCCGCGAGAATCTCCAGCTGCGGCCGGGCATCCACCTGCGCGCCCTCGGAGAGCAGCAGGTTGCGGCTCTGCTGGCTGGCGTCCGTCTTCTGCGCGTCCTCGCGCACGCGGATCTTCCCGTGGAACGTGCCGCGCGCGCGGTCGTCCAGCACGCCCTTGTAGAGCTCGCGGCTGGAGCAATGCGGCACCGCGTGGTCCAGGTCCGTGCGGTTGTCCAGGTGCTGCGTGCCCCGGCCCACGAACAGGCCGTTGAGCACGCACTCGCCGCCCTCGCCCGCGAAGGCCGCGTGCACTTCATTGCGCGAAAGCAGCCCGCCAAAGGAGAACGCATGCGACTGGAAGCGGCTGTCGCGCCCCTGCCGCGAATACAGCCCGCCCAGGTGCAGCGCGGCGTCGCCCTCCGCCTGGAGCTTGAAGTGGCGCAGGCTGGCGTTGTCCCCCAGCGACACCTCCGTCACCGCGTTGGTGAACGTCGCGCCCGTGCCCAGGCCCGCGTACGTCTCCACCAGCGTCGCCTCGCTGCCCTCGCCCGCCACCACGACGACGCGCGGGCTGGCCAGCACCGGCCCGTCGCCGCCACGCGCGAGGAACAGCAGCTGCACCGGCACCTCGCTCAGCGCCCGGGGCGCGAGCGTGAGCAGGGCGCCCTCTTCCAGCAGGGCCGCGTTGAGCGACGTGAAGGCATGCGCCGAAGGCCGTGAGGTCCGGCCCAGCGTCTCCTGGAGCAGCGCCCCGTCCTCGCGCAGCGCCTGCGACAGCGGCTTGAGCACCACGCCGCGCGGCAGGCCCGCGAGCACCGACAGCGCCGGCACGAACCGCCCGTCCACGAACACGAGCCGGGGGCCGGGCAGCGCCAGCCGCTCCACCGCCCGCGCCACGTCCTCGCCCGCGGACACGTCCCGCATGGGCTGGAACGGATGCGACGACAGCGTGGAGACGGGCGTGTACTTCCACTCCTCGTCCTTGGACGTGGGCAGGCCGCGCGCCTGGAACCGGCTCAGGCCCTCCTCGCGCAGCGCCTGGAGCCACGCGGGGACATCCGCCCGCGCCTGGAAGGCCCGGGCCACGTCCACGTAGTGCGAGAGGCTCACGGCCGGGCCTCCTTCGCCTTGCCGGCCCCCTCCCCACCAATCCAGCCGTAGCCCTTCTCCTCCAGCTCCAGCGCCAGCTCGCGCCCGCCCGAGCGCACGATGCGGCCCGCGGACATCACGTGCACGTGGTCCGGCACGATGTAGTCCAGGAGCCGCTGGTAGTGCGTGATGACGACCATCGCCCGGTCCTTCGAGCGCAGCGCGTTCACCCCGCCCGCCACGATGCGCAACGCGTCGATGTCCAGGCCCGAGTCCGTCTCATCCAGCAGCGCCAGCCGGGGCTGGAGCACCGCCATCTGGAAGATCTCGTTGCGCTTCTTCTCTCCGCCGGAGAAGCCCTCGTTCACGGAGCGGTTCATGAAGGCCGCGTCCAGTTGCACGAGCTTCGCCTTCTCCTTGGCCAGGGAGAGGAAGTCCATCGCGTCCAGCTCCTCCTCGCCCTTCGCGCGGCGCTGCGCGTTGAGCGCCGTGCGCAGGAAGTGCAGGTTGCCCACGCCCGGAATCTCCACCGGATACTGGAAGCCCAGGAACACGCCCGCCTTCGCGCGCTCCTCCGGCGGCGTGCCCAGCAGGTCCTTGCCGTCGAAGGTGACAGAGCCCTTCGTCACTTCATACGTCTCACGCCCGGCCAGCACGCCCGCGAGCGTGCTCTTGCCGGAGCCGTTGGGCCCCATGATGGCGTGCACCTCGCCGGCGCCCACCTCCAGGTTGATGCCCTTGAGGATGTCCTTGCCGGCCACGCGGGCATGCAGGTCCTGGATGCTCAACAACGACGCCATCACCCCACGCTCCCTTCCAGGCTCACGCCCAGCAGCTTCTGCGCCTCCACGGCGAACTCCATGGGCAGCTCCTTGAAGACCTGCCGGCAGAAGCCGTTGACAATCATTGACACCGCGTCCTCCTGGGAGATGCCGCGTTGCCGGCAGTAGAAGAGCTGGTCCTCGCCAATCTTCGACGTGGACGCTTCGTGCTCCACCTGCGCGGTCGCGTTCTTCACCTCGATGTACGGCAGCGTGTGGGCGCCGCACTCGTCGCCCAGGAGCAGCGAATCGCACTGCGTGTAGTTGCGTGCGTTCGCGGCGCTCTTGAGCATCTTCACCTGGCCCCGGTACGTGTTCTGCCCGCGGCCCGCGGAGATGCCCTTGGACACGATGGTGGACCGGGTGTTCTTCCCGATGTGCACCATCTTCGTGCCCGTGTCCGCCTGCTGCCGGTGGTTGGTGAGCGCCACCGAGTAGAACTCGCCCACCGAGTCATCCCCCTTGAGGATGACGCTGGGGTACTTCCAGGTAATCGCCGAGCCCGTCTCCACCTGGGTCCACGAAATCTTGGAGCCCTTGTGCGCGATGCCGCGCTTGGTGACGAAGTTGTAGATGCCGCCCCGGCCTTCCGCGTCACCCGGGTACCAGTTCTGCACCGTGCTGTACTTGATGGACGCGCCGTCCAGCGCCACCAGCTCCACCACCGCCGCGTGCAGCTGGTTGGTGTCGCGCATGGGCGCGGTGCAGCCCTCCAGGTAGCTCACGGAGGCGCCCTCGTCCGCGACGAGCAGCGTGCGCTCGAACTGGCCCGTGTCCGCCGCGTTGATGCGGAAGTACGTGGACAGCTCCATGGGGCACTTCACGCCCTTGGGCACGTAGCAGAACGAGCCGTCGCTGAAGACCGCGGAGTTGAGCGCCGCGAAGAAGTTGTCGGAGAAGGGCACCACCGTGCCCAGGTAGCGCTCCACCAGCTCCGGGTGCTCGCGCACCGCCTCGGAGAACGAGCAGAAGATGACGCCCGCCTTGTAGAGCTTCTCCCGGAACGTGGTGGCCACCGACACGGAGTCGAACACCGCGTCCACCGCCACGTTCTGAAGGCGCTTCTGCTCCTCCAGCGGGATGCCCAGCTTCTCGTAGGTGCGGAGGATTTCGGGATCCACCTCCGCCAGGCTGTCCTTCTTCGGCTTCTGCTTGGGCGCCGAGTAGTAGCGGATGGCCTGGTAGTCGATGGGGTTGTACTTCACCGCCTGCCACGAGGGCTCCTTCAGGGTGAGCCAGTGGCGGTACGCCTTCAGGCGCCACTCCAGCATGAAGGCCGGCTCGTGCTTCTTCGCGGACAGGACGCGGATGACGTCCTCGTCCAGCCCGGGCGGCAGCGTGTCCGCCTCCACCTGGGTGACGAAGCCCGCCTGGTAGCCCCTGCGGGTGAGCTCCTGGATGGTTTCGGTGCTGCTCATGAACGGACTCCCGTAGCGGAAGAAGGAGCGCCGACGGACGCCGGCAGGCCCAGGCCCACCAGCCGCTCCGGCATGCGGGGCGCGGGCGCGCGCAGGTCCGCGAGCGTCAGCTTCCCCAGCGCTTCCTGGATGGCTTGATTGATGAGGCGCCAGTGGCTGCGCACCTGGCACACGGATTCCAACTCACAGGGGCCCGCGGGCGAGCCCTGGTGCTGGCCGCACTCCGTGAGGGACACCGGCCCCTCCAGCGCCGTCACCAGCTCCGCCAGCGAGATGGCCTCCGCTTGGCGGGACAGGCCGTAGCCGCCGCTCGCCCCGCGGTGCGAGACCACCAGCCCCGCCTGCAGCAGGCCCTTCAGGACCTTGCTCGCGGACGGAAGCGGGACACGCGTGCGCGCCGCCAGCTCTCGCGTGGTGCGGGTCTCCCCGTCCGCGCGCGCCAGCTCGGCCATCAGCACGATGCCGTAGTCGGTCATCTTGCTCATCCGGAGCATGAAGGGGTGTCTCCTGTGGCTGTCACGGGCCCGATGCCCGCGACGGCCTCTTATGTAATGTGGACCTCTTCAGTCCACATTCAAATCCAAAGCGCTCCCCCGCCCGTTACGTCGGGTGCGGGTTCGCCGCACTCCGCCGGGCAAGCTAGGGTGGAGCGGTCCTCTTTCCGTACCCGCCTGCCCTCCGAGGAGCCTCACCGATGCGCCGTTCCCTCCCCCTCCTGCTCACCGCGCTGGCCATGGCCCTGGCGGGCTGTGAGAAGAAGTCCGCCCCGGCCCCCGCGCCCGCGCCCGCCACGCAAGAGGGCGGCGCCACCGCCGCGCCTCCGGGGCCTCCGCCGGAGGGCAGCATCCTCATTGGCGAGGTGGGCAGCCTCACCGGCTCCGAGGCCACCTTCGGCATCTCCGCGCGCAACGGCATCGACCTGGCGCTGCAGGAGGCCAACGCCGCGGGCGGCGTGCGCGGCCAGAAGCTGGTGGTGCGCGTCTACGACAGCCAGGGCCGGCCGGAGGAAGGCGCCCAGGCCGCCACGCGGCTCATCGCCCAGGACAAGGTGGTGGCGCTGCTCGGCGAGGCCGCGTCGTCCGTGTCCATGGCCATGGCGGACAAGGCGCAGGCGGCGAAGGTGCCCATGATCACGCCCACCTCCACCAGCCCGGAGGTGACGAAGAAGGGCGACTACATCTTCCGCGTCTGCTTCATCGACCCGTTCCAGGGCCTGGTGATGGCGAAGTTCGCGCGGGAGAACCTGAAGGTGTCCAGGGTGGCGGTGCTCACGGACAACAAGAGCGCCTTCTCCGTGGGGCTGGCGGACGTCTTCAACCAGAAGTTCAAGGAGTTCGGCGGCACCATCGCCGGCAACGAGAGCTACTCCAAGGGCGACACGGACTTCCGCGCGCAGCTCACGTCCATCAAGAACATGAAGCCGGAGGCGGTGTTCGTCCCGGGCTACTACACGGATGTGGGCATCATCGCGCGGCAGGCGCGCGAGGTGGGCCTGCGCGTGCCGCTGTTGGGCGGTGACGGCTGGGACTCCGACAAGCTGTACGAGTTGGGCGGCTCCGCGCTGGAGGGCAGCTACTTCTCCAACCACTACTCGCCGGACAACCCGGACCCCGTCGTGCAGAACTTCCTCGCGAAGTACAAGTCCGCCTACGGCAGCGTGCCGGACAGCGTGGCGGTGCTGGCGTACGACGCCGGGCGCCTGCTGGTGGACGCGATGAGGCGCGCGCCGGATACGTCCGGCCCCGCGCTGCGCGACGCCATCGCGGCCACGAAGGACTTCCCGGGCGTGGCGGGCACCATCAACCTGGACGCCAACCGGGACGCGGTGAAGCAGGCCGTGGTGATGAAGGTGGAGGGCGGCAAGGCGGTGTTCGTCACCACCGTGAAGCCCTGAGCCGCCTCACCCGCTCCGGCCGCCCGTCCCCACGTCAGGGGATGGGCGACTGGATGACGTAGTAGATGGACTGGAAGTAGGTGTTGAGGGCGCGGATCAGCTGGACGAGGAACGGCCAGCTCATCACGGTGAAGCCGAAGAACGCCGCCGTGATGACGCCATACTCGGCCATGGCCTGGCCGCGCTGGAGCCGCGACAGGACCCGGGGCGCCTTCATTCCCCCTCCTCCGGAGGAGGCGAGTCGTCCTTCGAGGGGTTCTTGCACTCCTTCAGGCACATGTCCTTGACCTTCGTGAACATCTGCACGCACTCGACCTGCTTCTTCGAGCGCTCCTTGCAGAGCTGCTTGTTGCGCGCCAGGTCGTCCATGCACACCTGGGCGCAGTCCTTGGCCCAGGCCGAGGGGGCGACGAACAGCACCGCGCCCACGGCCAGTCCCCAACCCCATTGCGTCTTCATGTCCTCGCGTCCCTTTCGCGCGGTGCTCATGGCAAGGCCTCCGATTTCTGCATCAGCGACAGGTGGAACTCCACCTCGTCGCTGCCCGTCGCCTGCTTCAGGATGACCTGCCCGCGCATGCCCGTGTTGCTCACCACGAACTCGCGCTGCTGGAAGCCTGGAGAGCTGCCAGGCTCCGCCTTCCAGCCCATGAGACGCAGCGTGCCGCGGTAGGCCAGCTCCGCCTCCTCCACGCTTTGCGCCCCGACCCGGCCCCTCACCGCGGTGTTCTGGAGGCCCTCCATGTTCAACGTCAGCGTGGAGGCCTCCCGCAGGTTCGGCGGCACCGGGACCCAATCCGGAATCTTCGCGGCGCTGCGCTGGAGCATGTTGCCCATCTGCCCGGCGGAGACGAAGGCCATCGTCTCGCCGCCCTGCTGGAGCGTGGAGACGAGGCGGATCTCCTCCGCCTCCGGCTCCCAGTACCCCACGTAGCCCGCGTTCTCGCTGAAGCGCACCCCGATGACGGGCAGGCCCTGCTCCAGGATGACCTTGCGGTAGTGCTGGAGGACCTGATCCGACGAGTCCTTCGTGGTGAAGAAGGCGACGGCGATGGGCACGTCCGGCCCCAGGTAGTCCGCCGCCAGCGCCGCCGGACGCCCCGCGTTCGGGTAGGGAGGGAAGTACGTCAGCGAGCGCGCCAGGATGGCCTCTTCCCGCTTCGAGCGCTGCACGCCCTCCTGCTTCGCCTCCATCGTTTCGGCCTGGTCCTCCATGCGCTCCAGTTCGGACTCCACCTTGCCGTAGGTGGCGTCCTCCCAGGCCACGCCCAGCAGCACGCCCACCACGGCGACGGAGAACAGCAGGACCCCCGCGCGGAAGGCGGGGTGATGGGCCAGCTCCTTCAGCACTTCTCCGCGTCCTTACAGCCCATGTACCACTCGCCGCGCTGCCCGTGCTTGTAGATGGCCTCGCTCTTGTTGCTGTCCCAGTCCTTCCACTCGGTGGTGAAGTAGTTGGCCTTGCCTCCACCACGGCCCTCCTGGGCCATGCTGATGGAGGGCGTGGGCGTGCGGCCGTCGTGGGGCTTCACGGCCAGGTTCGGCTTGAGCGGGCTGTCGCCCATCACCAGGGCCAGCGGCGAGAGCAGGTCCTGGGTGATCTTCTGGCTGAAGGTCGCGTAGGCCTGCGCCATGGTCGCGTACTTCGGGCTGCGGCTGTAGACGAAGTCGACGCGGGAATACATCTCGCCGCCGCCCTTGTCCCCCGGCTCCCGGTCCGCGTTCTCCGTGATGGCCCAGGTGTCGGTGATGATCGCCAGCTTCTGCTCCTTGAGGAAGTAGGCGTTGCCATCCTCGCCGCCCACGCCGGCCTCGGCGTTGCTGTGGACGTCGCCCTCTCCCTTCCAGTTCTTCTTCACCAGCTTCGGCTCCTTGCCGAACTGGGGCAGGAACGTCTCCGGCAGCATGTAGTTCTCCACCACCGCGCGGGCCGAGCACTTCACCAGGCCGCCCTTGGTGTACTCGTTCTGGTACATGCGGTGGCGGGGCTCCACCGAGCTGCCCGCGCCCCTGTCGGGCGCTTCGCACGTCACCTGCTTGGCGTTGCTGTTCATCCAGCAGACGTGGGCCACCACCGCCTTGTGGTGGTCCGGATCACTGCAGTCCAGGTACGAGCCGTCCCCGCCCTGCCGGTCCGTGCGGTCGATGCCGGACTCGTGGTCGCAGAAGGTCAGGCGGGAGAAGTACTGGATCTCCGTGCCGGCACTGCCTGACCTGTTCTGCGGCAGGTCCTTGCTGTAGTCCTGCGTGGTGTAGTCCCAGACGGTGGACAGCGCCGCCTCCTGGGCGTCCAGTGAGTAGCGCAGCAGGTCGTCCAGGAAGATGGCGTAGAGGAAGATGGGGATGAGGACGATCATCGACAGCGCCATCTCCACGGAGGCGGCGCCGCGGTGGCCCCTGCGAAGTCGGATGCTCATAGGGTCAGGTCCTCCGCGCCCGTCGCGATCTGCCCGGCTTCCGAGTTGCCCGCGGCGCCGAGCACCCGGGCCGCCTCCGGGGCCTTGAACGGATGGAGCTTGGCGCGCCAGTAGGGATTGAAGAGGCTGGGCGCCTCCTTCCAGCCGTCCTTGCCCAGCCGGTGGTAGTAGACCAGCGCCTTGGACAGGGCGGCGCCCTCTCCGGGCGCCAGCCGGAGGTCGCCCTCGCCCTGCGCCCCGTGGGAGAAGCGCATCGTGCCGGAGCTGTTGAGCTCCCAGGGCGCCTTGGTCCCGCCACCGACGAAGAACTGCTTGGTGACGTAGCTGTAGACGTGCGGCTGGCCCCAGTCCTCATCCGGGTCGGCGATGCCGCGGAACTTCATGAAGCAGTTCCCCGAGTTGGCGCACGAGGACAGCTGCTTGGTGTTGATGCCCGAAAATTCGGTGTGCTGCCCGCTGTGCGCCCCGCCCGGCTTGTGCTCGCTGCCGCTCTGCGCGCTGCTGAGGGTGGCCTTGTAGGGGAAGGCGGAGAAGCCGTCGCGCCACTGCTGCATCAGCGTGCCGTGCTCGTCGGCGCCCACCATCTTGCCGGTGTTGCCGCCGTACTGGCCGTTGCCATGGATGCCGCTCATGGACTCGACGACCTTCGCCGTGCCGGAATGGCCGAGGCCCATGTGCGTGCCCCGGCTGGGGATGTCCTTGAGCAGGGACTTCTGGAAGGTGTTGTTGAGGTAGGTGGGGATGCCGTTCATCAGCACCGGGATGCTCCGGTCCGCCGCCCAGCTCGGGCGCGTCGCGTTGGAGACCTCGGTCATGGAGCGGGCGCGCGCCTTCACGTCCGTGCTGGGCGCCTTCTGGCAGTCCATCCCGTCCACCACGCAGTCGAACTCCTTGATGTTGAGCCCCCCCACCCCGGCGCTCACGTTGCTGGCTCCGGGCGCGTTGTAATCCGTCAGGTCGTCCAGGCCGGAGCCGCGCAGGGCGTTGCGCGTCGCCATGTGCACGGTGGCCTGGGAGGAGTGCAGGGAGTCCGTCATGTCATTGAGGTTTTTGATGACCTTGTTGAACGCCGACTCCAGGTTCTTCACCTTGTTGTTGTAGGTGTTCGCCTTCTGGCTGTACTTGCCCGCGATGATGCCCGCCTCGATGGCGTGAGCACAGTGCGACAGGTTGGGGTAGCACTGCGCCAGCTCCTCGACGGCGATGATGCCGAAGTTCCAGGCGCCAGCGGTCATCATGTCGCCGGTGACGCTGGCAGCCACCATGTAGCCGTGCACGCTGGTCATGGCCGCGTAGGAGGCTGCGATGGCCCGGTTGGTGACGGCGTAATAGTTGAGCGAGCGCGCCTCCAGCACCGCCATGGAGTACGCCATCGTGTCGCTGTGCTGCTGCAGGCTCATCTTCTCCCGCAGGGCGTGGCTCAGGTTGAAGCTGAGCGTCGTCATCAGCGCGAGCAGCAGGAACGACAGACAGGCGAGCACCAGCGACTGGCCCCGGCTCCGTCTTCCACGAGCATGACGGGTCTTCATTCGGTCACCCCAGGGAGTCGAACGTGAACGTGCACTTGTTCGTGAGATACGAATCCGGCAGGTTCGAGTTCGACAGGTACAGATTGGACTGCATCCGCATGATGTACGTGGCGCGGATGGGCAGGATGTAGATCTTCTGAGCGGCGGCCGCGTCGTTCTGATCGATCTTGTACTTGACGTATGACAGCTTGGTCTGGTCCTCCTCCTTGCCCAGACGCAGCACCCAGGGGAGCGTCCTCTGCCCCCGCGCGATGTTGTAGATGACGACGTCCGCGAAGGGGATGGGCAGCCGGTAGTTGAACGTCACCTGGATGCTCAGCTTGGTGCGGAGGCTCTTTCCCCAGTCGCCCTGACCGCCCCCCGAACCGTTGCCGGAGGCGATCCTCGCGTCATCAAAGTCCGCCTCCCTGTTGTCGTGGGTGTCGGAGGTGATCAGGTTCTTGGAGGGGCCGCAGATCTGCACCTCCGCGTACTTGAGGTTCACCTCCGGCATCTTGTTCTTGGAGACGGCGTTCCACTTCTGGTTGAACTCCGAGGCGCCGTTGACGGGGGTGATCTTCTCCGCGCCACCGCTGCCGGCCTGGCTGATCATGGGCAGCAGCACGGCGAGCGCCGCGCGCTCCATCATCTCCACGTTGCCGTTGTGCAGGGAGCCGGCCCGCACGGCCTTGTAGGCCGCGTACTTCGTCAGCAGGCGCGCCTGGTGCATCAGGCCCAGTTGAAGGATGCCCAGCAGCAGGAAGATGAACAGGGGAAGAACGATGGCGGTCTCCACGGCCACCTGCCCTGATTCGTATCTGGACCGCATGACCATCCCCAGGAGTCACATGAGGTAAGCGTCTTCCCGACCCCAATCTTCTCCTACCTTATCCCCCACCCGCGCCGCTGGACACCATCCGTCAACTGGACCGGTCCGGGTGGAGGGTGACCTGGCGTGTTGTCGGGTAGCGGGAGGGCCCGGGTCACGGCGCTTGACGCTGCGCTCCATGCATGGTCTCGAACGGGTGCGGTGTTGAAGCAATCGGGCCGGGCAAGGCAGTCATCAGAGGAGTGGCAATGAACTGGCGATTGGCATGGCGCGCGGCGTTGGTCGCGACGACGGTGGCTCTGGCGGCGTGCGGCGGCGACGACGACGAGAAGGACGGGGGCGGCGGCGACCCCATCGTCGAGGGCCGTCCCGGCCTGGGCCGCAACGAGTCCGCGCCGGAAGGGGCGACGTTCACGCTTCCGCAGGGCCTGGAGTTGGAGCAGCCCATCCATGGCTACAATGACTCCGACCCCACGGACTGTGACAACAAGTACGAGGACGAGGCGAAGGGGCAGGGCGAGAACGTGCGCCTGTGCCTCATCTTCCGCAACACCACGAACGGGCCCATCACGCTCCAGCTGCCGCCGGGCCTCATCTTCGTGTCCCGCAACCGCGCCGTGCAGAACGGCATGCTGGCCCAGCGGGTGTCCATCGAGGTGCCGGCGGGTGAGCGGTTCTTCCAGCCCCTGTTCCTCTACTGCGTGAACAGCGAGCGCCACGGAGCCAGGCCGGAGGAGAGCTTCGAGCTGGGCCCCGTCACCCAGTACAAGGACTTCCAGGAGCTGTTCCGCCTGCTGGAGACCAAGACCATCACGAGCACGAACTTCCCCATCGTCGACCAGGCGATGACGGACCTGTCGGACGGCGTGGGCCTGTCCTCGAGCCTCCGCGCCCAGCTCGACGCCCTGTAGTGCCCGGGCCCTTCCGGCGGCGGGCGTTCACCGCCGCCGGGCGATCTCCTGGATGAGCGCCACGTAGCGGCGCTGCTGGGGGTTCAGCTTGAAGGCCTTGCGCAGGGCCTCGTCCGCGAGCGCCCACTGGCCCTCGCCCCGGGCGACGTCCCCCAGGAAGGCCCAACCCTCCTCCAGGCCGGGCTCCTGGCGGGTCAGCTCCTGGAGCTCCTGGAGCACCAGCCGGCCATGGGCCTCTGGCCTCATGAGGTAGCGCGCCCAGGCGCGGTGGGCCTGGTACAGCGGCTTGGGGTCGATGTCGCACGCGTATTCGAAGTACTCGAAGGCGCCCGCGAAGTTGCGCGCCTCCAGGCGCCTCTTGCCCTCGTCGAACTGGCTGGTGGCGTCCAGGAGGTCCGTGCGGATGCGGAACTGCTCCGCGGTGGAGGGCCGGCCGGTGGCGTTGCGCGCCTTCTCCCGGTGGGCCTGCCGGCGCTTCTTCCAGATGGCGTTCTGCTCCGGCTCCGACAGCGAGCCGTAGGCCCGCGCGTACGCGGCCAGCAGCCCTTCCGCCTTCTCCTTCAGCTCCGCGGTCTGGAAGCGCAGCGGGGAGAAGCGGTCCGCGGCGGCGAGGAACGCCTTGCGCAGCGCCACCGGCTGCACGTCCTCCGGCACGTCCAGGAGCGCGAACGGATCCAGGCTGCGGTGGTTGAGGAACGCGCCCACGAGCGCGTTGCGCGCGGCCTCGTCCTCGTCCGAGAAGGGCGTGCCCGACGGTGTCTGGGACGGCACGGGCACCGGCGTGGAGACGGGCACCGGAGCGGGCGCGGGGATGGGGGCGGCGGGGGCCTTCCGGGCCAGCTCCTCCGCGCGCGCGTCCACGTCCTCCACGAAGCCCGCCACGCCCAACAGGCACAGGGCGTAGAGCCGGCGCAGCACGGAGTCCATGTCGAAGCCGGTGCGCTCCAGCAGCTCGTTGAAGTTGGGGCGCTGGCGCAGGGCCTGGAACAGGCGCGCGTCCTTGGAGGAGAGCTTGGGGGCGGACTCCACGCCAGGCATCTGTCCGAAGCGGCGGTCGTCCGTGAAGGTGAAGTGCGTGGCGACGGTGTCGAAGGGCAGCTGGGTGGAGACGCCGGTGAGGATGAGCTGCGCGCTGTTGGCGCGCACGGTGGCGTCCGGGGTCTCCACGTCCGCGATGAGGCGGTACTTCGCGTCCGTCCAGCGGAAGCAGTCCAACAGCTTGTGCGCCAGGTTCGCCTGGAGCTGCTTGTAGAGGTCGAAGGGGCTGATGAGCCCCTTCTGCACGAGCAGCCCGCCCAGCTGCATGCCCGAGGACACGCTCTCCGCCAGGGACTTCTGGTAGTCCGCCTCCGACAGGCGGCCCTTCTCCACCAGGTACTTGCCCAGCGTCTCGTGCAGGAGGTTGGACTGGCACGCCACCGGGGCGCCGTCCTCGAAGGTGATGCGCTTCTCGCGCTGGCGCACCTTGAGCTCCAGCGTGCAGGTGCGCTCCTCCACCATCAGCGCGTGCAGGAGCAGCGGGAAGGGCGTGTCCGCCAGCAGGCCCTCGCGCTGGCGCAGCACCTGGGACGGCGGGGGGAACATGCGCGGAAAGCCTACTACTCCGCGTCGTCGCCGCCCATGTCGTCCGCGGCGTAGGGCGCAGCCTCGAAGGCGCCGTAGGGCCCGGAGGTGTCGTGCGTGGGCAGGTAGCGGGTCAGGTACGCCCCCACGCCCATCAGCACCAGGGCGATGGCGGCGTACGCCAGCGGGCGGGACGGACGGGCCCGGTACGCCCACCAGCGGTCGCGGCGCTTCTGGAAGCGGGGGGCGGCGGCGTACTCGCGCCAGGCGGCGTCGCGGGCCTCCTTGGCCTCCACGTCCAGCCCCTCCTTGTCCAGCGCGCGCGCCAGGAGCACGCGCCCCTCCACGGAGCCCTGGCGCACCTGGAGGAAGCGCTCCAGGGCTTCGCGCGCGCCCTTCAGGTCGCCGCGCTGGAGGCGGAAGCGGCCGCGCTCCAGGTCGATGGCGCCCTGGCGGTAGTCGGCGTCCAGGCGCTCGGCCTCGGTGAGCAGCAGCTCGCCCCGGGGCGCGTCGCCGGCGCCCAGGTAGGCCACGCCCAGCAGGTAGAGGGTGTCCACGTCGTCGTCGCCCGCGTCCAGGTTGGGGCGCAAGAGGTCCACCGCCTCCTGATAGCGCTTCTGGCCCACGCGGATGTCGGCCAGCTCCGCGCGGGCGCGGCGGTCGTGGGTGTTGGTGAGGATGGTGCCCGCGAGCTCACCGGCGCGCTGCCAGCGCTTGAAGATGCGCATGGGGCTGGGCAGCACCTGGAGCGTGAAGCGGTCCGCGGCGAACAGCAGCACGGCCACCAGCCCGAGGGACAGCAGCGGGCTGCCCGTCAGCATCGTGAGGCCCATCCACAACAACCACTTGGTCAGCACGGTCGAATCGTCCTTCCTGGAGCCGCCTACAACAGCCGTGCGCAGATGGCGCTGTGCACGTCCGCCCCCCGCTCCGTCAGGGCCAACCTGCGGCCCTGGCGCGTGGCGAAGCCGTGGGCCACGAGTCGCTCGACTTCCGCGCGCCGGGGCTCCACGGGCTGGCCGTATCGCTCACAGACGGCCTCCCAGTCCACCCCCGACACCAGGCGCAGGCCCATGCTCAGCCGCTCGGCGAAGAGCTCCTCGGGGCCCAGGTCCTCGCGGCTCGCCTCCGGCAGCCGCCCCTCCTCCACCGTGCGCAGGTAGGCCTCCGGGCTGCGGAGGTTCACGTAGCGGTGGGGCGCGGGGGACAGGAGCATGCCGGTGGCGCCCACGCCCAGCGCCAGGTACTCGCCGCCGGTCCAGTACAGCGCGTTGTGCCGGGAGCTGAGGCCGGGGCGCGCGTGGTTGGAGACCTCGTAGCGGGTGAGGCCGTGCGCGCCGTACACGTCGCGCACCACGCGGGCCATGGCCACCACGGCGTCGTCGTCCGGAAGGAACAGCTCACCTCGGTCCAGCTGCTTGGACAGCGGCGTGGACTCCGCCAGCACCTCGCGCTCCACCGTCAGCGCGTAGGTGGAGAGGTGCTCGGGCTCCAGGGCCACCGCGCGGCGCGCGTCCGCCTCCACCTGCGCCACCGTCTGGCCGTGCACGCCGTAGATGAAGTCCAGCGCCACCACGGGGAAGTCCGCCTCGCGCGCCGCCGCCACCGCGGCCTCCACCATGGCGGCGTCGTGCGCGCGGCCCAGCGCCTTCAGCGTCTCCGGCTGGAAGGACTGCACGCCCAGGGACAGGCGGTTGATGCCCGCGGCGCGATAGCCGGCGAAGCGCTCCGCGTCCGAGCGCTCCGGGTTTCCCTCCAGGGAGACCTCCAGGCCCGACGCGAGCGACATCCTCGCGGCGATGCCCTCCAGCACGCGCGCCACGTAACGCGGGTGCCAGAGGGACGGCGTGCCGCCGCCGAGGAAGAGCGACTCCAGCGGCTTGGTGCGCAGTGACGGGTTGGCGGCGAGGCGCGCGTCCAGCTCCGCCAGCACCGCGTTCGCGTACCGCTCTTCAGGAACCTGGCGCGCCACCGCCACCGCGAAGTCGCAGTAGGGGCACTTGGCCAGGCAGTACGGGAAGTGCAGGTACAGCCCGAAGCGGGCCGCCTGCATGCCCGTCAGCGGATCCGTGGGCGCGGCGAAGGACATGGAGGTCCAACCTCTACTTCAGGGCCTTCAATTGCGCTTCCAATCGCGCCACCTTCGCCTTGGTGCTGGCAGCCGATTCGAGCGCTGCCTCGGCCGCCATCAGCTTGCGCTTCATGGAGGCGACGTCCGCCTTGAGCTGCTCACGCTCCGCCGCCCAATCCGCGGGCACGTCCGCGCCCGCCGCTGGCGCCGCCGCGACCTTCGCTTCGAGCGCCTGACGCGCCGCCTGCTCCGCCTCGAGCGCGGCGCGGGCCTCCTCGAGCTGGGTCTCCAGCGCGGCCCTGGCGTCCTGCTCCGCTTGAAGCGCGGCGCTGGCCTCCGCCAGCCGGGCCTCCAGCGAGGTCCGGCTCCCCTGCTCCGACTGGAGCGTGGCGCCGGACTGCGCGAGCTTCGCCTCCAGGTCCTTCACGCGGGCCGCCTGCGCTTCGGCGACGCGGCGCTTGGACTCGGAGACCTCCAGCGCGCCCTCCACCATCTTCACGCGCTGCTGGAGCCGGTCCACCTTGTCCGCTTCCGCGCGGGCGGCCTCCAGTTGCTCGTTGAGAGAGGCAAGCTCCTCGCGCTGGTCGTCATGTCCCGCGCTCAGCGCCTCGGCGCGGCCCTCGGCCTCGGCGGCCTGCACGCGGGCGTCCGCGAGCTCGGCCTCCACCGCCTCGCGCCGCGCGCGCTCCAGCGACAGCTCCTCCTGGGCCTTGGCGACCAGGGCCTGCTGACGCTGCAGCTCCGCCTCGCGTTGGCCCGCGGCGGTCTCCAGCATGGACACGCGCGCGGAGAAGCCCACGCGCTCCGCCTGGGTCGTGGCGAGCTTGCGCTCCACGGCGGCGAGCTGCTGCTGGTGCGTTTCGCGCTCGGTCTGCACGGCCACGGCCTGGGCGGTGAGCTCCGCCAGCTGGGCCTCCAGCGCGGCGACCTTGCCTTCCGCCTCGTGCACCCGGGCCTCGGCCTCGTGCACCGCCTCGCCGAGCGCCGCCGCGTCCGACTCCATGCGGTCGCGCAGCGAGACCTGTTCGACCTCCGCGGCCTCCAGCACCTCGCGCAGCGAGGCCAGCTCCGACTCAAGCGTGCGCGCGCGGACCTCCGCGTCCTCCACTTCGGCGCGCGCGGCTTCACGCGCCTGGGCGACCTCCGCCTCCAGCTCGCGCACGCGCGCGTGGATCCGGACGGCCTCCGCGGCGCGGCCCTCCAGGGCGCTCCGGAGCGCCGGCAACTCCGCGGCCTCCGCCGTGCGCGCGGTGAGCGCGGCGCGCAGGCCCACCGCGTCCGCGTCCTTCAGCGCGAGCGAGCGCTCCAGCTCCGTCACCTGCGTCTGGAGCGTCTTGAGCCCGTCCTCCACCACCGCGAGCTGCCGGCGCGCGGCGTCCCGCTCGCCCTCCATCACCTTCGCGTGGGCGTGCGCCTCCTCCAGCGAGCTGCGCGACCAGTCGCTCTCGCTCTCCAGGGCCCCCATGGCGCCCCGGGCCTCCGCGAGCGCCGTCTCCAGCTGGCTGATGTTGAGCGCCTGCGCGTCGCGCTCGGCGGTCAGCCGCTCCACGTCCGCGAGCGTGGCCTGGTACTGCTCCTGGACCGCCTCCAGCGCGCCCTGCGCCTCGGACTTGCCGGACGCCAGCTCCGCCACGCGGTCCTGCGCGAGCCCCAGCGCCTCCTTCGCGCCGACGAGCTCCTCCGCCATCGCCCCGCGCGACTCGCGCTCCGCCTGGAGCTCCTCCGTCAGCCGGGGGAGCTCCGCCTCCACCTCCGCCAGCGCGCGCGTGAGGTCCTTGCGGTCCGCCTCCGACGCGGCGAGCTCCGCCTCCAGCGACGCGATGCGCGCCTGGGCCTGCTTCAGCCGCTGCTCGTCCTGCGCGGACGGCCCCGCGGCGCCGCCGCCCTCCTTGCGCGCCTTCTCCAGCGCGGCCTTGAGCTGCGCGACCTCGGACTCGCGCTCGGCGTAGAGCGCGCGCGCCCGGGCCAGGGTCTCCGTCTTCTGCTTCAGGATGCCCCGGAAGAACTCCAGCTTGTCCTCCGGAGAGCCGCCCATGGGCAGCCGGGGCTCGGCGGGCTCCGCGAAGGGGTCTCCCTTGCCGGGACTGCGCGCCGCGGCCGCCGGGGACGGAGGCGTGGTCGTGGGCAACCCTCCACCGCCGATGGGCGCGGGGGTCGTGGGCACCCGGGCGACGGGCACGGCGGCAGGCTTCAACGCCGGGTCGGCGGGCAGGCCCGTGGCAGGCCGCCGGGGCGGCAGGGGAGGAGGCGCGGAGGGGGGAGGCCTGGGAACCGCGAGCGGCCTGGTGGGGGCCGGAGCGGGCGCCGCCACGGGGGCGTCGCCGTCATCCAGCAGTTCCTTCAGGTCCGCGAGCGGATCCGCCTCGTCCGGGGGAGACGGCATGTGCGCGCCCCAGGTTACCGGCCACGGGGGGTTTCCACCAGTTGCGCGATGGCGGCGATGGCGCTTCGCCTGCCTGGTGGGAGGCGGGCGGCACGGTCCGCTCGACGTGGCGGGGGCGGGACGTTAGCCAATGGAGCAAACATCACACCTCGCCTTGCCTCTCCTCGGGAGGGGATGACAGCTTCGGACCACTCCTATGGCCATCCGCTACACCCTGCCCAACGGGCTCACCGTCGTCTTCGAGGAGCAGCACGCCGCCAAGGTCGCGGCCTTCCAGGTCTGGGTCAAGGCCGGCAGCGCGGACGAAAGGCCGGACCAGGCCGGACTCGCCCACCTGCACGAGCACATGCTCTTCAAGGGCACGGAGCGCCGGGGCCCCGGTGAGATTGCCCGGGACATCGAGGCGCACGGCGGCGAAATCAACGCCTGGACGTCCTTCGACCAGACCGTCTACCACATCGTCATCGCCAGCCAGTTCGCCCGCACGGGCCTGGACATCCTGGGGGACGCGGTGCGCCGCTCCTCGTTCGACAAGGACGAGCTGGCGCGCGAAATCGAGGTGGTGTGCGAGGAGATCAAGCGCAGCTACGACTCGCCGTCGCGCAGAGCGTCTCGGGGGCTGTTCTCCGCCGCGTTCCAGACGCACCCGTACCGGCTGCCCGTCATCGGCACCGAGGAGAGCGTGCGCAGCTTCACGCGCGAGAAGGTGCTGGAGTTCTACCACCGGCACTACACGCCCAGGAACCTGGTGCTCTCCGTCGCGGGCGACCTGAACGAGGCGCAGCTGCGGCAGTGGGTGGACGAAATCTTCGGCGGTGACTGGGGCCGGCCCTACGCGGGTCCGGTGCCGCGTCCGCGCGATCCGGCGCCCGCGGGCCGCCGCGTGCACATCGAGCAGGAGGACGTGAAGGAGGCCTACGTGCACCTGGCCTTCTCCATCCCGGAGCTGGAGCACCCGGACGTGCCCGCGCTGGACGTGCTGGCGATGATCGCCGGCCAGGGCAACTCGTCGTGGCTGGTGCGCGAGGTGAAGCGCCGCCAGCACCTGGTCAACGACGTGCACGCGTCCGCGTACACGCCCAAGGACCCGGGCATCTTCTCCGTGTCGCTGACGCTGCCGCCCGAGAAGGCGATGAAGGCGCTCACGCAGACGGCGCGCGTGCTGGAGGCGCTGCGCACCACGGGCGTGCCCGAGGACGAGCTGCGCACGGTGCAGGCGGTGGTGGAGGCGGAGTCCGTCTACCGCAAGGAGACGGTGCAGGGCACCGCGCGCAACATGGGCTCGTACCAGACGTCGCCCGGCGGCCTGGAGTCGGAGGCGCGCTACCTGGAGGACATCCGCAACCTGAAGCCGGAGGACCTGCGCCGCGTGGCCCAGAAGTACCTGCGGCTGGAGCACGCCATCGTCACCGCGCTGGTGCCGCACGCGTCGGAGCTGACGGAAGGCCAGGTGCACGCCGCGCTGGACGAGGCGGCGAAGAGCCCCGGCCTCGCGCCCCCGGAGCGCGCCGCCCGGCGGCCGCCCCCGGAGGCCCCGCCGCGCGCGGCCCGGAGCGCCGGGGTGTCCGCGCGCTCGGAGGTGGTGCAGGAGAAGCTGCCCTCCGGCGCCACGCTCATCATCCGCGTGGAGCCGCACGTGCCGCTGTTCTCCATGCGCGCGGCGTTCCTCGGCGGCGCGCGCTACGAGACGCCGGAGAACAACGGCATCACCACGCTGCTCAGCCGGGCCCTCACCAAGGGCACCACGACGCTCGGCGCGGATGACATCTCCCACCTGAGCGACCTGTACGCGGGCAACGTCACCGGCCAGGGCGGCCGCAACTCCGTGAGCCTGAAGGCGGACTTCCTGTCGCGCTACTTCGAGCCGGGCTTCCGGCTGTTCGCGGACGTGCTGCTCAACCCCGCCTTCCGCGAGGAGGAGGTGGCCCGCGAGCGCGCGCTGCTGCTCCAGGACATCCTCACCCGCGAGGACAAGCCGTCGGGCCTGGCGTTCGAGCTGTTCTCGCGCGCGCTCTACCAGCAGCACCCGTACCGGCTGTCGCTGCTGGGCGAGAAGGCCTCCGTGGAGGCGCTGGGGCCCGAGCAGCTGCGCGCGTACCACCGGGCGTACATGGATCCGTCGCAGATGACGCTCAGCGTGGTGGGCGACGTGGACGTGGACGAGGTGCGGGCGCTGGCGAACGAGTACTTCGGCAAGTCGCGCGGCGGGGCGCTGGCGTCTCCCCAGGTGCGGCCGGAGCCGCCGCCGTCCTCGCCGCGCACGGAGAAGAAGGTGCTCGCGCGCGCGCAGACGCACCTGGTGATGGGCTTCCAGGCGGCGCGGATGAGCGACCCGTGGCGCGTGGTGCTGGACGTGCTGTCCACGGTGCTGTCGGGCCAGGGCGGGCGGCTCTTCATCGAGCTGCGCGACAAGCGCTCCATGGCCTACAGCGTGAGCAGCTTCTCCATGGACGGGTTGGACCCGGGCTACTTCGCCGTCTACATGGGCACGAGCCCGGAGAAGGTGGAGGCCGCCGTGGAGGGCATGCGCCGCGAGCTGCAGCGCATCCGCGACGAGCCGATTCCGGCCGCGGAGCTGGAGCGCGCCAAGCAGCACATCATCGGGACGTATGAAATCGACCTGCAACGCAACAGCGCCCGCGCGACGCTGCTGGCGCTGGACACGTGCTACGGCATCGGGCTGGACAACTTCCTGCACTACTCCGAGCGCGTGGCGAAGGTGACGGCGGAGGACGTGCGGGAGGTGGCCCGCCGGGTCATCGACTTCGACCGCGTGGTCACGGCCGTCGTCGGCCCCTGAGGTCCCGCGGTTTCTTCGCGAGCGTGGAAGCGTCACGACGACGACGCTTCCACGCCGCACCGGGTGCGGTAGAAGGGGCGCCATGTCCCAGACCTACTTGTCACTCACCGTGGATATCGCGGAGGAGTCCTCCGAAATCCTCCAGGACCTCCTCCATGAGTCCGGCGCCCTGGGCCTGGAAGTCCGTGACGCGGAGACGCCCACCATGCCGGGCGTGCGCGCCCCCGCGAAGGGCGAGGCCATCGTCGTCGCCTACTTCGAGGACCGCGAGAGCGCGGAGGAGGCGCGCGACGCCGTGGCGGAGAGCCACCCCACCGCGCGCCTGTCGCTGGACGAGCAGCCCCAGCAGGACTGGAGCAACGAGTGGAAGTCGCTCATCAAGTCCGTGCAGGTGGGCCGCCTGTGGGTGGGCCCGCCCTGGGACGTGGCGAACGCGCCGGCGGACAAGGTGAAGCTGGTCATCGAGCCGAAGATGGCCTTCGGCACGGGGGACCACCCCACCACGTCGCTGTGCCTGGCGGCGGTGGATGACTTCATGGCCACGCACCCGGGCGCGAGCGTCCTGGACGTGGGCACCGGCACGGGCGTGCTGGCCATCGCGGCGAAGAAGCTGGGCGCGGGCCAGGTGGTGGGCACCGACAACGACCCCACCTCCGTGGAGCTGGCGAAGGAGAACTGCACCGACAACCAGACGCCCGACCTGGACATCTCCGGGCGCGAGCTGACGGAGGTGCCGGGCACCTTCGACCTGGTGCTCGCGAACATCCTGGCCAACACGCTGATCGAGCTGGCGCCCCTCATCGTGCCCAAGGCGAAGGACCGGCTGGTGCTGGCCGGCGTGCTCGCGCACCAGCGCGCGGACGTGGAGGCCGCGTACCGCGCCCTGGGGTGCACCGTGCTGGAGGGCGCGCAGCAGGGCGAGTGGGTGCGCATCGACTTGAAGCGCTAGGAACAAGAGGGGGTCGGGCAGCGAACGCGCTCGCTCGCTCACCCGACCCCATCTGGACTCGCGAGGCTTTCCCCCTTGGCGTCAGGACCTCGCGAGTCCCGCCGTGTGCGCGAGAGGCATTGCAGTCCGCGTGCCTGCCGCCGTGTCCCTGGAGGGCGGTCGGCGCGCCGCCGCGGTTGTAGCGGGGCCGGTTACAGATGACGCCGCGCGTGTGACCTTCCGCGCCACAGCGGGCGGCTTCCGGGGACTCAGGTGAACGCGAGCGCTCCGGCCGCGCGCAGGGAGCCCACGACTTCATTGCGCGTGTCGAGGATGCGTGGCTCCGCGTGGTGGTCCAGGCCCGTCATGGGCAGGGACAGGCCCTGTGATTCCGCGAGGAGGCCCAGGACGGCGAGGAGCGCGGGCGCGGCGCAGCGGGCGTCACCGTCCTCCACCTTGAGGGCCACGCCCAGGCGGGCGCGGGGCAGCGCGGCGCAGTAGACGCCCTCCGCGCCAATCTTCACCACGGCCTCCCCCTTGAAGGCGGTCATCAGGTCCGTGCACGCGCGGCCCTTGCCCGCGACCAGCTCCGGGTGCGCGAGCATGGCCTCGCGCAGGCGCCGGGCCGCGGGCGCTTCGGAGACGCCGAAGCGGGCCCACGCGGTGGCCATGGCGCTGAGCGGCAGGCCGAAGCAGACGGCGAGGCAGCCATCCACGGCCTTCACCAGCGCGTCGCGCGGCAGGCCCGTCCACCTGGCGATTTCATCCTGGATGCGCTCCTGCACCGGGTGGCCGTCGCTGGCGTAGCCGTGGAGGTCCCAGCCGTGGTGCCGGGCCAGCGCGAGCATCCCCGCGTGCTTGCCGGAGCAGTTGTTCCACCGGGGCGTGAGCACCACGCCCGCCTTGAGGGCCTCCTCCGCGACCGCGGGCGACAGCGGCGGGTGCGGGCCGCACGCGAGGTGGCGCTCCTCGCAGCCGCTCGCGTTCAGCATCCGCATGGCGAGCGCGCGGTGCACGGGCTCGCTGGAGTGGGACGCGCACGAGAGCGCCAGCTCACGCGGACCGAAGCCGTACCGGTCCGCCGCGCCGTCCTGCACCATGGGCAGGGACTGGAAGGGCTTGGCCGCGGAGCGCCAGAAGGTGACGCGCTCCGGGTCTCCCGCGTACGCGACGCGCGTGCCCTCCGCGCTCACCACCGCGACGGACACGGTGTGGAGGGATTCGACGAAGCCGGAGCGGGTGGACTCGATGACGAGGGTGGCCATGGGCGTGGGGCGCCATAGCAGGAACAGGCAGGCGCCGGGCGTTCGTGGAGCGTGGAAAGGACACGCCTGGACGCCTGGGGGGCTATCCTCGCGGGCGCCCTCCCCTTCAAGGAAAGCCGCCGTGGTCCGCCTCTTCGTTCCCCTGCCCGACCCCGCCCCCGCCGACGTGACGCTCACGGGCGAGCGCCGCCACTACCTCGTCCATGTGCTGCGGCTGGAGGACGGCGACGCGCTGGAGGTGTTTGACGGGAAGGGGCGCGCGTTCGAGGCGCGCGTCACCGGACTGGGCGCGGAGTCCGTGCGGCTGCTGCTGGGGGCCGTGCGCGTGACGCCGCCCGCGCGCGAGATGAGCGTGCTGCAGGGGCTGCCCAAGGGGGACAAGCTGGAGCTGGTGCTGCAGAAGGGCACGGAGCTGGGCGCCACCGCGTTCCACCCGGTGGCCACGGTGCGCAGCGTGGTGAAGCTGGAGCCGAAGCGCGCCGGGGAGCGCACGCAGCGGTGGGCCAAGATCGTCGAGGAGGCCGCGCGCCAGTGTCGGCGCGATGACGTGCCTCACGTGCATCCGCCCCAGCCGCTGTTGGACGCGGCTCGCGCGTTGACGCCGGGCACGCTGCTGCTGGTGCTGGATGAAGAGGAGTCCGCGGTGCCGCTGGGCGAGGCGTTCCGGAGCGTGGCGCCGGGGACGCCGGTGGCGCTGGTGATTGGCCCCGAGGGCGGGCTCGCGCGTGAGGAGGTGGACGGACTGCGGGCCATGGGCGCGCGGCCGGTGACGCTGGGCTCGCGCATCCTGCGCACGGAGACGGCGGCGCTCGCGGCGCTCGCGGTCATGCAGCACCTAGACGGGTCGCTCGGTTAGTAGTCGAGCGGACGGCCCCTGCTCGCATCCCTGGTCACGGATCCCTGTGCCCATTCCTACGTTTCTCCCACTCGGGACCTCGCGGGTCCCTCACACGGGAGAGACTCTCATGGGGATCATCACCTTCATCATCATCGGCCTCATCGCGGGCCTCATCGCCCGGGCCATCCTGCCGGGCAAGCAGAGCATGGGCCTGTTGGCCACGACCCTTCTGGGCATGGTGGGCTCGCTGGTGGGTGGTCTCATCGGCTCGCTCTTCGAGCGCAACGGTCGCCTGTTCGAGCTGCGTGCCTCGGGCATCATCATGTCCGTCGTGGGAGCCATCATCGTGCTTCTCCTCGTGGGAGCAGCGGGACGGCGCCGCATCCACGCCTAGCGTGAGGCATCCCATACGCGCCGTCCCCACGGGGAGGGTTGCGATTGGCGCGGCCGAGCCCCTGACGGTTCCTCGGGCGAGGGACCGCCGGGGGGCTTGCCCTTTTCTTGCTACAGGCCTGAATGCGGCCTTTCATGGCGACGGTTGTCCGCGTCACCGGGAGGATCCGTTGTCCAAGTGCCTGAAGTGCGGCGCCTCGCTGCCGCCGGTCGGAGATTGCCCCGCTTGCGCCGCGAATGCCGCGCGCCCACCCGCGGTGGCCCCCGTCCCGAGCCTGCTCGACCGGGACATCCACATTGATCGCCGGGCAGGAAGCCGCGCGGCCCCGGCTGCGGGCAGCGAAGACCCCATCACGCTGAACAACGAGCCGGAGACGTTGCGTGGCACGCCGGCCTTCGCGATGGAGCCACCTCGCGGACCCGTCACCCCGCCGGGCATGACCCCTTCGGTCCGTCCGGGGATGGCGCCCGTGCCTCCCGGCGCGCCCCGGCCCGCGCAGGCTCCGGCCGCCGCGCCTCGCGCCGCCGTGCCGCCTCCCGCCCCCGGCGCGGCGAGCCGCGCGCAGGCTCCGGCCGCCGATGCGACCGTGCGAGTGCCCGCGCCCCAGGTGAATCCGGCGGCTCGCGCCGCGATGCCCCAGGGCGACGTGGCAGGTCATGCCGCGGCACCCAACCCGGCTCGCGCCGCGCAGGCTTCCGCGTCCCCCGCGGATGCGACGATCCGCGCCGCGGCTCCGGTGGCCCGCCCCGCGCCGCAGGCCGATGCGACGCTTCGCGCTCCCGCGCCGCACGCGGATCCGGCGGCCCGTCCCGCGCCGCACGCGGAAGGTCCGGCCGTCCGCGCTCCCGCGCAGCAGGCTGCTCGTGCCGCGGCTCCCGTGCCTCCTCGCGCCACGCCGCCTTCGGGGAACGCGCCTGCCGGTGCCGTGGCGCCCCCGCGCCCCGTCGCGCCGCCTCCGAGCGTGGCGCCGATGACCGCCGCGCCTCCGGGCGTGGCTCCGATGGCCGCCGCCGCGCCCGTGCCTCCGCGTGCCGCGCCCACCGCGGCCCTGTCGGAGCCGGGCTTCCAGAATCCTGGCGTCGCAGTTCCCCGCGCCGCGCAGCCTGCGATGGAGCCCCGCCCGGGCTCCGCGCCCACTCCGGCCTACGGCACGGAGCCGCACATTCCGCGCCCCCAGGCCGCCGTGGCTCCGCCGCATGGCAACGCCGCCCACGCGTCCCCCGGACTGCCTCGCATGGAGGCTCCCGCCGCAGGGCTGCCTCGTCCGGCCGCGCAGGCCCAGGCCTCCGGTCCGACGAGCGGAGCCACTCCGGGGCTGCCCCGCATGGGCGCGGCCGCGCCGCCGGCTCCGTCCGGATTGCCTTCCATGGACGGTTCCGCCTCCGGACCGTCGACCTCCGAGCACTGGGATGCACCGCGGGCCTCCTCAGGCCTGCCCTTGATGGATGCTCGCCGGGACGCCGCTCCGGGCCTGCCCGTCATGGACGACCCGGCCATCCTGCCTCCGCTGGAGACGCCGGCCTTCGCCACGGCTCCCGCGACCGCTCCGGGAGTGTCCCGCATGGAAACCTCGCCCGCCCCCGCCGCCGCCCCCGCCGCCCCCACGAAGTCGAAGGTCTCCGCGGTCCCGGCCGCCCCGGCCTCGGGTGAGGTCCACGCCCGGCCCGCGTCGCTGTGGCGCCGGCTGCTGTCCTTCACCGTCGACACCGCGGCCATCGGCGCCGTTGCGGCGGCCTACATCACCCTGGCCTCGTCCATTGCCGGCGTGAAGGGGCCGCAGCCGGGGTTGACCGGCCTGGACGCGTTCGTCGCCTGGCTGCGCGCGCTGCACACCGTGCTGCTGCCGGGCGCGGTCCTGGTGGTGGTGCTCGCCACCGTGTACTGCGCGGTCGCCGCCTTCCTGTGGAATGGACGCACCCTGGGACGGTTGCTCCTGGGCCTGCGGCTGGTGGACACCCATGGCATGGCGCCCACCCCGGGCCGGGCCATCTTCCGGGCGCTGCTCGCCGGGCTTTCCTTTGTTCTCTTCCTGGGCGGCTTCTGGATGGCGCTGTTCGATCGCCGCGGGCAGACGCTCCATGACAAGCTGACGTCCACCTTCGTCGTCCAACCGAGCTGAAACCGGCTCATTGTGCCTTGCGGCCGCGGCCGTAAGATGCCGCGGCCTTCATGCCTTCGCGTCTTGCCCAGCACCTCGTCTCGCGCGCCCTCCTCACCCAGGAGCAGGCCGGGGAGTTGTTGCGTCAGCATCAAGCCCTGGGAGGCCACCTGGACACGGCGCTCCTGGAGCGCGGTCTCTCCGAAGCGGACGTCCTCGCGATGTTGGGCGAGGCCTCCGGCTTCCGGCCCGTGAACCTGGTGGACTTCGAGCCGAACCTCGACGTCGCCAGCTTCATCCCTCCCAAGATCGCCGAACGCCTGAGCGTCGTCCCGCTGTCGCTGGACGGCAACACGCTGCATGTGGCGTGCGCCTATCCGGTGCCCAAGAAGGAGCTGGACGAGGTCGGCTTCCTGCTGGGCAAGCCGCTGGAGCTGTGGGTCGCCATCGAGCTGCGGGTGCGCGAGTGGATCTCCGTCATCTACCGCCAGCCGCTGCCGCCCCGCTTCGTCCAGTTGGCGGAGGCCCTCGCCCGGCAGGCCGGGTCGCTCACGCCGCCCCCGCCTCCGCCGCCGGATGACGAGTCGATGACGGTGGACATGGTGGAGCAGCTGGCGCGCTCCGTGGCCCAGGAGCCCGTGCCCGCCGCGCCCCGTCCCGCCGCCGCGCGTGGGCCCGAGCCCGCGGACATCCCGCCCCCCGCGTACGTGCGCGAGCCGCTGCGCCTGAACACCTCCGCGGGGCCGGTGACCACGGCCCGCGCGGTCCAGCGCCCCACGCCGCCGCCGGTGGCCGCGGACATCCCGCCGCCCGCGTACACGCGTGAGCCCCTGCGGCTGAACATGCCGGCCACCCCGCCCGCGCAGGCGCCGAACCGGGGTGCGTCGGGCAATGCCGCGCCGCCGACGCTCTACCCGCCGGGAGAGCGTCCCGTCCCGCCGCCACAGCCCATCCCCGTGCTGTCGCCCGTGGGACAAGCCAACACGCCCGCCTCCGCACCGCAGGGTCCCGCCCAGGGCGGCCGCCCCGCCGCGCCCGGTGCGTACGCAACGCCGCCGCAGACGGCTCCAAGCCGTCCTGGAAGCACCGTGCAGCAGGCTCCCGCGGCCGCGCAGGGCCTCGGCGGACCGGGGCCCGTGACGCAGGGATTCGGCGGGCCGGGCCCCTCCGCGACGACGGCACAGCCGCCCCGTCCGGGCACCACCGCGCCGCAGGCCACGCAGGGCTCCGAGCGACCGGGCACCACCGTCCAGTCCGCGCCGGCCTCACAGGGCGCGCCGGCGACCGGTCCCCAGGCCGCGGCGAACCGCGCGGGCGCCCCCGCGCAGCCCCCGGGAGCCCGTCCCGCGGTGTGGCCTCCCGCGCCCGAGCCGCAGGCCCGCGCGCCCCAGGCCGCCACGCCGACCTCGCCGCCCATTCCCCCCGCGCCGCCCCGGGGCGAGCCGTCGTTCATCATCTTCAGCAACCCCGCGTCCACCCCGGGCGCGAACCGGCCTCGCGCGCCGGAGCCCACGTCCGTCCCGGGTGCCTCCAGCGCGCCGGACGCCGCCGTGCCGGAGTGGACGCTGCCGCAGGCCCGCTCCGCGCTGCGGGAGGCGACGCGGGACCTGGACCGGCTGCTGGACGTGGCGCTGCGCTTCGGCCGCCGCACGTTCGACTACGTGGCCGCCTTCGCCGTCGTGCGCGGCGCCGCCGGTGGTTGGGACTCGCGCGGCGAGGGCTGGGACGCGAACGCCCTGGCCCAGGTCTCCATCCCGCTCGACGCGAGCAGCGTCTTCCGCACCGTCGCGGTCACGCGCGGCAGCTATGCGGGCCCTCTGCCGCCGGACGCGCTCACGCGGCACTACCTGGAGCTCTTCGGCCGTCAGGCCCCTCGCACCGTCTTCCTGTACCCGGTCGAGGTGAAGGGCCGCCTCGTGGCCATCCTCTACGGCGACTGCGGCCAGAAGCCCATGAGCCAGCGCCGGCTGAGCGACTACATCCTGTTCTGCCAGGACCTGCCGGCCGCCTTCCAGGAGCTCATCCTCTTCCGCAAGCAGCGCGTGTCCGAGCTGCGCGCGCCCGAGGAGGACATCACCATCGACGTGGACGTGCCCGGCTTCCCGGCCCCGGTCCAGCCCGCGCCCGCGCCCGCCGTGGTCGCCGGGCTCGGATGGAACCCCGTCTTCGGCCGTGGCGGCGTGGCCAACCTGGGCCGCGCCGCCGCGCTGCCTCCGCGGGTGCTGTCTCCCGAGGAGCGCCCGCCCCCGGACTTCACGCCGCTGTTGCGCCGGCTCACCGGTCCGGATGCGTCCCAGCGCTCCAGCGCCATCGCGGAGCTGGCGCGTTCGCCGGAAGCCAGCGCGCGCGTGCTCGCGCAGCACTTCCCCGGTCCCACCGCCTGGAGCCGCCTGCCCGTCGTGGAGCTGCCGGAGGCGGACGAGCTGGGCCCCATCCCCGCGGCGCTGTCGCGCCTGGGCCGTCCCGCGGCCGTGGCGCTGGCGCCGCTCCTGGATTCGAACGACGCGGATACGCGCTACCTGGCGCTGCTCACCGCGGGCAACCTGCCCTACGCGGAGCTGGTGGACGGCGTGCTGCGCGGTCTGTTCGACATGGAGCCGGACATCTCCAGCGCCGCGCGCGTCGCCGCCGCCGCGCTCAAGCACCTGCCTCGCCTGGACGCGTCCCTGCGCGACCTGCGCCAGGAGATGGCCAGCCGGGACGCGCTGCGCCGCTCGCTGGCGGCCCGCGCGCTGGGCACGCTGCACGACCGCGACGCCATCGAGGGCCTCATCAACCTCACCGGCAGCGACGACGCCATGTGCGCGCAGGCTGCCGCGGAGGCGCTGCGCGAAGTCACCCGCGCCACGCTGGGCCTCCAGCCGCGCCAGTGGTCCGCGTGGTGGGCGGAGAACCGCAGCCGCCGTCGCGCGGACTGGCTGGTGGCCGCGCTGCGCCACCGGGAGCTGGACGTGCGGCTCGCCGCCATCGAGGAGCTGAGCCGCGCCCTGCACGACACGCTGGGCTACTACGCGGACGCGCCCGACGTGGAGCGCGAGTCGGCGGTGCGGCGCTGGGAGTCCGCGGCGGTCGACCCCGCCAACGCCCGCCGGCTGGGCATGCTCTGAGCGCGGGAGGCGCGCGATGACCGGCGCCATGTGGGTCAGCCTGCTGGCGTGCGCGGGGCAGCTCGCCCTCGCCGGCATCGCGCTCGCCCGCGTGGGCAAGAGCCCCCTCGCGCTGCCGCTGTCGCTGCTGTCCATCGCGCTGTCGTCGTGGAACTTCTCCGCCTTCGGGCTGGCTCGCTCGGGGGACTCCGGCTGGCGGCTGATGGGCTTCGCCGCGGCGCTGATGACGCTGCCGTGCGCGGTGCACTTCATCCTCGCGTTCGTGGGCCGCCGCCGCCGCTCCGCCCAGGTCCTGTACGGCACCTACGCGGTGATGGGCGCGCTCGCGCTGACCATGCTCATCGCCATGGGCGTGCCCGCGCTGGAGGCGCGCATCAACACCTTCGGCTTCGGGCTCGCCGTCGCGGTGGGCGTCATCCCCATCCTCACGACGGGCTTCGTGCTGCTCACGCGCCACCTGCGCCGCACCCGCGCGGAGGACTCGCAGGATGAGCGGGCACGAGCGGGGCTGATGCTGCTGGGTCTCACGCTGCTCGTCGCGCTGCTGCTCACCGACCTGGCGGCGGACATGGCCCTGCCCGTGCCGAGGCTGGGCAGCATGGGCACGCTGCTGGGCCTCCCGGTGATGGCCACCGCGTCCTTGCGCTTCCAGCTCTTCGGCAAGGACGCGCGGGCCACGAGCGCGGCGGTGCACGCCGTCGTCCTCGCGCTGGTGGGCGTGCTCGCGTACCTCACCCTCTTCCGCGTCTTCGCCGCCGAGTCCGGGGCGCTCGTCGTGGGCACCACCGCCATCACGTTCTCGTTGCTCGCGGCGGCGCGGCGGGGCGTCACCGCGTTCGTCACCCAGCGCGAGCGCCTGGAGCAGTTGGCCACGCTGGGGCGCTTCTCCGCGCAGATGGCGCACGACCTGAAGAACCCCATCGCCGCGCTCAAGGGCGCCGCGCAGTACCTCAAGGAGGAGCACGCGCGCGGCCACTCGTGGGACGCGCACGGGGACTTCCTGGACCTGCTGCTGGAGCAGGTGGAGCGCCTGGACCGCGTGGCCGGCACGTACCAGCGCCTCGCGCGAGTCGAACCGCTGCGGCGGCCGTTGGACCTGAACCGCCTGGTGGAGGGCGTGCTGTCGCTCCAGGCCTTCGCGACGCCCGGCGCGGTGGTGCTCCAGAAGGAGCTCGCGCCCGGCCTGCCCGGGTGCGCGGGGGACGAGGACCTGCTCGCCAACGCGCTGGAGAACCTGGTGCGCAACGCCTTCGAGGCCATGCCCGAGGGCGGCACCCTCACCGTGCGCACGCAGCGGGACGGCGACGCGGTGGTGGTGGAGGTGCAGGACACCGGCAGCGGCATGGACGCGCGCACGCGCGAGCGGGCCTTCGACGATTTCTTCACCACCAAGGCGGCGGGCAGCGGCCTGGGGCTGGCCTTCGTGCGGCGCGTGGCGGAGGCGCACGGCGGCACCGCGTCCCTGACGAGCGGCGAGGGCCGTGGCACCATCCTCCGCCTGCGCCTGCCGGCAGCCTCCGTCACCCCAGCCCCGGCATCCGAGGGAGAAGCCGCGTGAGCGACGCACTGAAGGGCCACGTCCTGGTGGTCGATGATGATCCCGCGCTGCTCAAGGTGTTGGGCGCGCTGCTCACGCAGGCGGGCCTCACCCCGCATCCGGCCTCCAACGCGAGGGACGCGCTGGCGCACCTGTCGCGCCGGCCCATCGACGTGGTGCTGAGCGACGTGCGCATGCCGGGCATGAGCGGCATGGAGCTGCTCGCGGAGGTGGGGCGCGGCTGGCCGGACGTGCCCGTGCTGCTGATGACCGCGCACGGCACGGTGCCGCTCGCGGTGGAGGCGATGAAGGCGGGCGCGGCGGACTTCGTGCTCAAGCCCTTCGACCGCGAGGAGCTCCTCTTCACCCTGAAGAAGGCGCTGCTCCACGCGAGCCAGGATCCGGAGCCCGCGCGCGGCACGGGCAAGGCGCCGGACGGCCTGGACCACCTGCTCATGGGCCAGAGCCGGGCGATGGCGGAGGTGAAGGCCCTCATCGCGAAGGCCGCGCAGGGCACCGCCACGGTGCTGCTGCGGGGCGAGTCCGGCACGGGCAAGGAGCTGGCCGCGAGGGCCCTGCACGAGGGCAGCCCCCGGCGCTCGGGGCCGTTCGTGAAGCTGCACTGCGCGGCGCTGCCGGACACGCTGCTGGAGAGCGAGCTGTTCGGCTACGAGAGGGGCGCCTTCACCGGCGCGGCGACGCGCAAGCCCGGCCGCGTGGAGCTGGCGCACGGCGGCACGCTGTTCCTCGACGAGATTGGCGACGTGTCTCCCGCCGTGCAGGTGAAGCTCCTGCGCGTGCTCCAGGAGCGCGAGTTCGAACGGCTGGGCGGAACCCAGACGGTGAAGGTGGACGTGCGCTTCGTCGCGGCCACGCACCAGTCGCTGGAGGACGGCGTGCGCCGGGGCACCTTCCGCGAGGACCTCTTCTATCGCCTCAACGTGGTGCCCCTGTGGCTGCCCACGCTGCGCGAGCGGCCAGAGGACATCGCGCTGCTCGCGCGCCACTTCCTGGTCGTGCACGCGAAGACCAACGGCCGGCCGCCCTTCGCCTTGAGCGAGGACGGCCTGCGCGCGCTCCAGGCCCAGCCGTGGCCCGGCAACGTGCGCCAGCTGCAGAACTTCCTGGAGCGCCTGGTGGTCCTCTCCGATGGGCCCGTGCTCACCGGCGAGGACGTGGCGCGCGAGCTCTCGCGCCAGCCGGGACTCGCGCCGGTCGCCGCGCCCGCGCCTCCGTCGCCACCGGACTCCGTCACGTTGGAGTCACGTCGCAAGGACGTGGAGAAGGCGGCGCTGCTGGAGGCGCTGAAGCGCGCGGGGGACAACCGCACGTTGGCGGCGCGGCTGCTCGGGGTGAGCCGGCGCACGCTCTACAACAAGCTGGAGGAGCACGGTCTGCCGTAGAGGTGACAGCAGAACGTGCCGTCACGAAGCGCTTGCGTGTGCAACCCGACTTCCGGGTCTATGCTGTCTCGCGCAATTGGCTGACCCAAAGGAGCCACGCCCCATGACCCAGTCCCTTGCCGACCGCGTAAGCGGTCCTGTCTACACGCCCAACGACGCGGGCTATGCCCCGGAGTGCGCGGGCTTCAACGTCGTGGTCACGCACTCGCCGCAGTACGTGGTGGCGGTGAAGTCCACGCACGATGTGGCGGAGGCCATCCGCTTCGCCCGGGAGAACCACCTGCCCGTCTCCGTGCAGGCCACGGGGCACGGGACCTACGCGTCCGTCACCTCCGGCGTGCTCCTCTCCACGAAGGCGCTGAACCACGTGAGCATCGACCCGGCGACGCGCATCGCCACCATCGGCGCGGGCGCGCGCTGGGAGCCGGTCGTCGCGGAGGCCGCGAAGCATGGCCTGGCGCCCATCGCGGGCTCGTCCACGAACGTGGGCGTGGTGGGCTACCTGTTGGGCGGCGGCCTGGGGCCGCTGGTGCGCAGCCACGGCATCAGCTCCGACTATGTCGTGGGCTACACGCTGGTCACCAGCGACGGGGAGACGGTGGAGGCGAGCGCGGACCATCACCCGGACCTGTTCTGGGGCCTGCGCGGCGGCAAGGGCGGCTTCGGCATCGTGACGGAGGTGAAGCTGAAGTTGGTGGAGCTGCGCTCGCTCTACGCGGGCAGCCTCTTCTTCGCGGAGGAGCACATCGAGGCCGTGCTGCGCGGCTGGGTGAAGTGGACGGCGGAGGCGGACGCGCGCGTGTCCACGAGCATCGCCGTCATGCGCTTCCCGCCGTTCGACTTCATCCCGCCGCCGCTGCGCGGGCGCACGGTGCTCAGCCTGCGCTTCGCGTATCCAGGCCCCATCCCCGAGGGCGAGAAGCTGGCGGCCCCGCTGCGCGCGCTGGCCCCGGTGTACCTGGACATGCTGGGCGAGCTGCCCGCGTCCCAGATTGCGCGCATCCACAATGATCCGGACAAGCCCAGCCCCGCGTGGACCAACGGGCTGATGCTGACGCACGTGGATCAGGACTTCGCGACCGCGGTGCTGCGCCACGTGGGCGCGGGCGTGCAGACGCCGTTCTTCATGCTGGAGGTGCGGCACCTGGGCGGCGCGTGCAGCAACGACGTGGCGGGCGGCTCGGCGGTGGGTGGGCGCGGCGGCAACTTCGTCGTCGGGCTGGTGGGCATGCACCCGCCGCTGTTCGAGACGGTGCTGCCCGGCGCGCTGGAGGGCCTGCGCGCGGAGCTGAAGCCGTGGCTGTCGCCGGAGATGACCATCAACTTCATGGGCAAGATCCGCTCCGCGGAGCACTTCGACAGCGCGTGGCCGGAGGCCATCCGCGCGAAGCTCAAGGAAGTGCGCGGCAAGTACGACCCGCACAAGCTCTTCGCGAAGTAGCGCTCAGGGGGCCGGCGTCTCCAGCGCGTCCAGCTCCTCCTGGAACGCGGCGACGAGGGCCCCCGGGTCGGGCACGCGCGACGCATCCGAGGCCACGCCCACGGTCACCTGTCCCGCGTAGCTGAAGAGGCTGATCCCCAGGCCCACGTGGCCGGCCTGGGGAACCCAGAACGTGAGCCCCGCCAGCCGGCTGCCCGCGAGCGACACCGGCTGACGCGGCCCCGGCACGTTGGAGGCGACGAGCGACGCCTTGGTGCCCATCACGTCCACGAGGGCGCGCTCCAGCGCGGCGGGGGCGTGGCTCAGCAGCTCCAATGTCCCGGACGTCAGCACGGCCTCCGGCGAGCGCTTGAGGTGCTCCATTCGCCTCGCCACCTCCCGGAGCCGGCGGCGCGGCTCGGCCAGGTGCACGGGGAGCCGCAGGAACACCACGCCGAAGCGGTTGCCCAGCTCGCGAGGCACCGGCGCATCCAGGGGCCGCAGGTTCACCGGCACCAGCGCGTGCACGTCCTCCAAGAGCGCATCGTGCGCGGCCAGGTAGCGCCGCAGCGCGCCCGTCACCGCGGTGAGCAGCACGTCGTTCACCGTGCCGCCCAGGGTCCGGCCCACGGCCTTCACCCGCTCCAGGGGAATGGGCTCCGACCACGCGGCGAGCTTCCGGACGCCCAGCGGTCCTCGCAGGGACGTGCGAGGGTCGGGAGGAAGCACGAGCAGCTTGCCCAGCGCCGCCGCGCCCTTCGCGCCCTCACGCACGAGGTCGCCCGCGAGGATGGGCTCGCGCACCAGCTCCGCGCCCCGGTGCAGCGCCGCGCGGGCGCCGCGGGCGAACCTGAGCCAACGAGAGCCGCCCGGCCGCTGAACCGCCGTGGAGGGCATCACCGCTTCGGAGTCCTCAGTCCGGGCTGCCCGTGGCGCGGGCGGGCGCTCATCCGTCCGTATCGCGATGGCCTCCGTCTCCGGCTCCGTCGCGGCGGCCGGTGACCCGCTGACGTCAGCCTCCGGCTCGGCGATTCGCGGCGCGTCGGCCCCTGCTTCGGACGCGACGACCCGCGATGCTTCAGCGTCCGCAGCTGGCACGTCCGCGCGTGACGCGTCGGCGACCTCCTCCAGCACGGCGGCTCGCGACACGCTGGACTCCGCCTCCAGCACGGCGGCCAGCACGGCGTCCGAGCTTGCCGCCGCCCCAGGCTCCACCGGATCCGTCAGCGACAGCAGCACCCGCGCCAGCGCGATGCCGTCCGCGATGCAGTGGTGCAGCCTCGCGAGCAGCACGTCCCCGCCCGGCGCGCCCCGCACCAGATGGAAGTGCCACAACGGACGGGAGCGCTCCAACGGCACGCCCAGCCAGTCCCCCACGAGCGCCTCCAGCCCCGCGCGCCCCACGGACTCCGGCAGGCGCAGCGTGGACAGGTGCTCATCCACGTTGAAGTCCGGCGCGTCTTCCCAATGCGGCGCGCCCAGGGGGCCGGGCACCACCCGCTGCCGGAAGCGCGGGTAGCGCTCCACCAGCCGCTCCCGCACCACCGCGCGCAGCCGCTCCAGGTCCACGGCGCCGTCGAACCAGAGCACCGCGGTGATCATCATCAGGTTCGCGGGCTCCTCCATCTGGAGCCACGCCGCGTCCATGCTCGCCATCCGCTCGCGGCCTGCCATGGCGTCCTTCTCACCCGTGCACCCCGGTGGGGGCAAGGCCCTCCTCAAGGCTTCGGAGGCGGCTCCGGCGCCTCGGGCTTCTCGCGCTCGAACTGGAACGTCTGCCGCGTGGCCCCCGGCACGGTGAGGATGAGCGAGTCCTTCGCTTCAATGACATACGTGAACTCGCCGCCCTTGAAGCGGCCCTGGGACAGCGGCACCACGCGCTCCTTGCCGCACACCGGGCCCACCGCCTGACCGTCCTGCGTGCGCAGCGCCAGGTGCTTCTTGTCCGTCACCTCCAGCCGGCCCCACGCACGAACATCCAGCATGCTGCCGCGCCCGAGCGTCGCGTCATCCAGCGTCGTCCGCAGCACGAAGCACCCGGTGGGCGTCACCTGCAGCGCCCGCGCGTAGTCGGACCGGGGCTGCACCTCGATGCGCTGCTCCTCCCCCGGCTTCACCGTGTCCGGGATGCTCGCCGCGGACAGCACCCACGTACCCACCAGCTCCTTGGGGACCGCCGTGCCCTTCGGCGCGTTGGCGCCCTCGCACGGGTTCGTCACCAGCTTCTCCGGGCTCTTGGGCGCGGGCTCGAAGGAGCGCTCACAGGTGAGCCCGCAGGACTTCGCGGCGCACGCCGTGTCGTCCGGCGCGCACTCCGCCTTGCTCGTGCAGGCCTTCAGCCGCTTGAGCGCGTCCTCGCACCCCTCGCGCAGGCACTTGTCGACGCACTCGGCGTCGATGCACTCCGCCACGCAGACCCAGTTGGTACGGCCGCACACGCCCGCCACGGTGCGCGGGGCCTGGGCCGCGGCGGGCAGCGCGGCACCGGAGACGAGAAGCAGGACGAGGAGTCGGAGCGGGCGCATGCGGAATGCAAGCTAGGCAGTGCGCCCCCCCGCGGCGACACCCGGAGACAGGAAGCCTGTCCACCGGGCATCACTCCGGCCTCCGGCACTGCCGTCAGGTGAACTGCCACCGCCAGGTGCGCGGGTCGGACGGATTGGGCAGCTCCAGCTCGAACTCCAGCGTGTCGTAGCGGCTGAACTCGCGCGGCTCCACGCGCAGGAGCGTCATCGACGTGGTGTTGCGCTCGCGCATGGGCGACACGTCGTAGGCCAGCTCCGCGTCGAAGGCGACCCGGTAGAAGAGGCAGAAGCCGTCCACCCGCCCGTCCTCCTCCACCGGCCGCTGGATGCGCACGCGCGAGGGCAGCCCCTCCGCGCGCATCGTCTCCAGGTCGAACCCGAACGCGGGCTCCGGCTCACACAGCAGGTGGTCGACTTCATACGAGCGCACCAGCCGCGTGAAGTACGACGGGCTCATCGCCTCGCGCAGCGACTGGAGGCAGCGGAAGTCCACGTGGGGCAGGTGCTGCGTCCAGATGAAGGGGACGCACGCCTCCTCGCGCAGCTGCACGGGCTCCACGAAGACCTCGAAGCGGTTGGGGAGGATGCGGCCGCCCGGCTTGAGCAGGCGCGAGCGCAAGTCCAGCATCCGGGGCACGAGCCCCGCGTCGAGCAGCGCATCTCCCAGCAGCTCGTGCAGCAGCACGTCCGCCTTCTCCGGCGGCTGGAAGTGCCAGGTGGGCTCGCGCACGAAGGCGATGCGGTCCAGGCCGTTGCGGCGGGCCACCCACTGCGTGGTGTCCAGCAGGCGAGAGTCATCCACCGAGTACAGCTTGCGCGGGTTCTGGTGCGCGGCGAGGAAGGTGCGCAGGCCGGTGCCGGCCTTCACGTCCACCACCACCTGGTTGGGGCGCACGTAGCGCTCCACCGCGCGGCGCCACGCCTCCACGCGTTGTGGATCCGCCAACACGGAGTCTTGCGGCGCCGGGCTGGACAGGGCCAGGCTGTTGGGCGAGCGCCGTCGGTGGAGATGAGACACGAGCGGCAGGTGGCTGATGCGCGAGCGCAAGTCCATCAATGCCTGACGCGGCAGGTCGAGCAGGTTCGACATGGCTTCCCCCCGGAAGGCCGTGACGGTCCCGACAAGAACGCGGCGGACCACCGCTGTCCCCCGGAACCCGGACCCAGAACGATGCGGCAGATTGTAGGTTCAATCCCATCCGTCCAGAGGGCCGCACACTGTCCCCACCTGAACACCTGCCCCCTCCCGCGGGCCCCGCACCACGCATACCGCCTCACGACAATCCTTCAAGGCAGCAAGACACCGGGACTCCCCGGTGACCTCTCGCCGGCGGAGAGACCGGCGCCGGCGAGAGGCTTTTCCCACCTGCCAGGAGTGTCCTCGCATGACAGTCCGAGCATCCCCGGGGGCGGGGCAAGAAAGCAGGCACAAATCGTTATTCCATGGAAAGCCTTCCATCCACGAGCCCTGTTCGTGGACGGGAGGAGGAATGCCGGTCACGCCCGTAGAGGGACCCAGGTCTCGTTCGAAGAGGGGGCACGGATGATGCGAGCGATGCAATCGCGGGGGCAGTACGGGCGGGAGCAGGGAGCGAACGGCGGGGCGCGGTGGAGGGCGCAACCGCGGCGGCTCCAGCTGCGGGACACGCGGGAGCGCGAGCACCGGGTGACGCGGTCCGCGCTGGTGGCGGCGCTGCTGGCGGAGGGCTGCTCGGCGGAGGCAGAGGTGGCAGGGTTCGCGGGGGCGCTGGAGGACCAGGTGTCGCTCAGCATCGAGCAGGTGCTGCGGTTCGTGGACAGCCTGCGGGTGCGCATGGCGCTGGCGCACACGGATGACGAGGTGTTGCAGCTGGCCTACCTGCGCCGCAACGCGGAGGAGCTGGCGGAGCGGATGATTGACTGGGCCAACACGGGGCGCCTGCCGAAGTAGGGCGAGCGGGCGTTGATGGTGGGCGTCCCGGGTGGGAGTGCCTTGACAGGGGCGGTGTGGCGCTCTCAGGTGGGGGCATGCTCGCCCTCGCACTTGCCGCCACGCTGGCGGCCGCACCCACGCCCCGCGTCGCCGCCTCCGCGGTGACGGTCCTCCACCTCCCGCGGCTGGACCAGGCGCAGGGGTTGAACGCGTTCTTCACGCGGGCCGGAGCGTCCTCGCAGATGCTGAACCCGGAGGCGTGGCGCGGCGAGCTGCATCCCCTGCTGCCCCTGGACCTGGGGAAGCCGGAGGCGATGGAGGCGCTGGGCATCGACGCGACAGGGCCGCTGACGGTGTCCATGCGGCAGGACGGCCGCATCACGTGCACGCGGGTGAAGGACGCGAAGGTGTTCCAGGAAGCGACCGCGAACGTGCTCGCGCGCAACGGCGACGTGAAGGCGGGCACGGTGAAGGGCGTGACGACGCTGCGAGCGCCGAGCGCCACGGGCGGCTACGGCGGCTACGTCCTCAAGGGGCAGGAGGCGTGTGCCTTCCTGAGCACGGATTCGGACGAAGCGCTCCGCAAGGAGGCCGCGAAGCTGGTGGCGCTGAAGGCGCCGGCCGCGGACGCGAGGATGGCCACGGTGCCGGGTGTGCTGTACGTGTCCACGAAGGACGGCGTGCTGGCGCTGGACGGCACGGCGACGGGGCTGAAGGTGGAGGGCACGGCGGCGAAGCTGCCGCTGCCGCCCTTCCAGCCCCAGGGCACCAGCCCCTACGGCGCCATGTCCCCCACGGGCCTGCTCTTCGCGAGGGCGCAGGTGGCGCCGACAGGCGTGGCGCAGGCGGTGGGGTCGGTGGCGGACGCGGTGCGGACGGTGTGTCCCGCGTGCCCGGCGGCGGACGTGAAGGCGGTGACGGACGCGCTGGCGAAGCAGCTCACGGGGCAGGTGTTGTTCGGCGTGGACTCGGTGGCGGTGAAGGGGTCGCTGCGCAAACCGGAGGTGCGCTTCTTCGCGGCGAAGCAGGCGCTGGCGGCGGAGGTGGCGGACGCGGCGGCGGTGAAGGCGGCGCTGGCGCCCATGGCGAAGTTCCCAGGGGCCAAGGCGCTGGAGGACGGCTACGCGATGGAGGCCAAGGGTGGCAGCGTCTACGTGCGGCTCAAGGGCAAGCAGTTGGTGTTCGGCAACGACTCCACGGTGACGCAGGCGCTGCTGGCGTCGCTGACGGAGAAGGGTGCGCCGCTGAAGCGCGCGGTGGAGTTCACGTTGGATCCGAAGAAGCTGGCGCGAGGCCTGTCCCAGGTGTCGCTGATGGACGTGATGGGCGACGAACGCCTGGCCGCGTTCTTCGGCGCGAGCACGGAGCTGGGCCCCCTGCTCGCCAAGAGCGACAGCATCACCGGCTGGCTGGACAGCGCCCCCAACGGCGCGCACCGCTTCCAGATGAACTGGTCGCTGCCGGAGAAGCCTTGAAGAACGGTCATGCGCCTTCTCACAGCCACCGCGCTCCTGCTCTTCCTGTCCGCCTGTGCGGCGTCGCCGCCACGGCTGAAGGAGTCAGCAACTCGGGAGTCACGACTCACCAATCTCCAGAGGGCGGCGACGCTGCCCTGGCGGGACGGAGGGAAATGCGTCGTCCGGGAAGCCTCCCAACCGTGGGCCATGCTGGTGGAGCGGTGCTTTCAGTCGCTTGACTCCAGAAGGATCCGCTTCGAGGACTCCGAGCATCGCTGTCCCGTGGCCTCGGCGGACGCGGCGGCCCTGCAAACGATGGTGGGGGTCTGCCTTCTGACCATCCGGAGATCGCCGTGGGCGCGGTGATCATCATCGGTGCGGTGGTGGTTGCGGCCGCCATCCACGCGGAGCTGGAGGCATACGAACTGCGGCACGCGTATCCAGACGAAGCTGCGCCCCGGACCCGGCCACTCACGCGGCAGTCCATGTCGGAGCACACCCCGAAGGAACCATCGTCCTCATGGCTTGGTGCAGGGATGATGAAGCGGCGGAATGATCTCGTCATGATTGCCTATGCGCCCGCGCTCACAGGCAATGATCGTCGCCCCCTGGACGTCGTCCACGGCCTGGAGCGCGCCCTCCCGGGCATGCACCTGGACTGGGCCATTTCCAGCGAGGGGAATCCCTACCCTCTCCCCCAGCGCGATGCCTGGGTCCTGGGAGGCAGGCCGGATGGGCCAGGGTTTCCTCTTGTCTGCAATGGCCCCAACGAGAGCGAACTCGTGACGGTCTACGGGCTGGGGATCTCCGCGGACTCCGGGCCAGGAGGCCAACCGCTGCTCGACGTCCACGCCGAGATGCCGATGAGTGCCGGCAACCTCGCGGCGGCAGAGGACCTGCTGGTAGGCATGGCGGAGGGAGCGCGCGCGTTCTGGGGCCACGCGACACCTTTCCCCGCTGGGGTGGAGATCGCGCGCCAGACCAAGAATCAGGCAGCGAACCCCAAGCCTCCGCCTCGTGGGCTGCCAGCACTCAAGCTCACACGGGAAATCCCTTCGCCGGAGTGCCCCCATCGCCTGGGCTGGCTCAACTACTGGTCGGCCGCTGCCGCACGACACATCGGGTTCCCAGACCCGGCGCGCGACGCGGAGCTGCTGTCACGCGCCCGGCGCACCGCGACCGGTGGCTGGATGGTTCGTCTCACCGCGGCCCCCCTCGACCTCGACAATCCCGCCCATCTCGAAACGCTCCTGCGAACCTATGAGCGCTTTCCGGCCATCGGTGGACGCATGTCCCCTTGAACGCGGTCCCTACGCCGGCCGCTCCCGGGGCCACCCCGTCCGCGACCGCTGGCGCTCCGCCTCCTCCGCGCGCATCAGCCCCCGCTGGAGGTCATTCCAGTCCAGCGTCCCCGCGAGCAGCCCCTCCTCGTCCACCACCGCGGCCATGGGCACGCGCGCCTCCGCCATCCTCCGGAGCACCGTCCACCCGTCCTCGCGCAACTCCGCCACCACCCCGTCCTCCATCGCGTCGCGCACCAGGCGGCTTCCACGCTGCGGCTCCGGCACCGCCTGCACCGCCACCCACGTCACCCGCCCCACCGGACGCCCCGCGCTCGTCACCGGCAGCATGCCCGCGTGCTCGCGCCTCAGCGCCCACTGCGCGTCCTGCAGGGTCAGGTCCAGGTCCACGCCCACCATCCGCGGCGTCATCAGCGCCTCCACCTTCACCCGCTCCAGGAGCGCCTTCATCCGCACCTGCCGGGACTCCCCTTCCGCGCCCATCAGCACGAAGAACGACACCACCAGCGTGAACGGGTTCAGCGTCATGAGGCCCCACACGCCAAACGCCAACGCGAACAGCCGCCCCAACCACGCCGCCACCTGCGTCGCCCGCACCACCCCCATCCGGGGCGTCAACGCCGCGCGCACGATGCGCCCCCCGTCCATGGGGAACGCCGGCAACAGGTTGAAGCCCCCCAGCACGACGTTGAGCATCGCCAGCGTGAAGAGCGCGAACTGCACCTGGAACAGCCCTAGGCCGTGCGCGCCCCACGTCAGCACGCCCAGGAACGCCGCCAGCCCCAGGCTCGTCAGCGGCCCCACCAGCGCCATCAACGCCTCGTCCCGAGGCCGCCTGGGCGCCTCCCCCAGCTCCGACACACCCCCGACAATCATCAGCGTGATGCCGCGCACCTCGCCGCCATGGCGCAGTGCATAGAAGGTGTGCGCCATCTCGTGCAGCAGCACGGACACGAACAGCCCCACCGCCACCGCCAGCCCCCACGCCCACGGGTGCCCGCCCAGCGCGCCCGGCGGCACGTCCGCCGTGTCCGCCGCCCGCTGGAGCGCCCCTCCAAACGACAGCGCCAGCAGCGGCAGCGCTATCAGCAGGGAGAAGTGGACCCGGATGGGCACTCCCCGGAACGTCCCCACCCGCAGTGCCCCCGGCCTGTCACGCATCGCGAAGCCTCCCTGCCCGCCTTCCCCCCGGAAGACGCGGTGTCGGAAATCCTGAACTTCCGTCTCCTCCCCGCCCCGCGCACCCCCAGCCCGGAGGGCCGCCCACCCCTCCAGGGGCAAGGGAAGCGCTGCCACCGCCCGCCAATCGTGTTAGAGCGGCCCCCCATGGCCACGACCCCCGAGAACGATCCCTTGCGCGCACGGCTCCAGCAGATGGAGCAGCAGGCCGAGCAGGGCGGCGGCGCCGAGCGCATCGCCAAGCAGCACGAGGCCGGCAAGCTCACGGCCCGCGAGCGCATCGACCTCCTCCTCGACCCCGGCTCCTTCAGCGAACTGGACAAGTTCGTCACCCACCGCAGCCACGACTTCGGCATGGGTGACAAGAAGATCCTCGGCGACGGCGTCGTCACCGGCTACGGCACGGTGGAGGGCCGCCAGGTCTTCGTCTTCGCCCAGGACTTCACCGTCTTCGGCGGCTCGCTCTCCGGCGCCTACGCCCAGAAGATCTGCAAGATCATGGACCTGGCCACCCGCGTGGGCGCGCCCGTCATCGGTCTGAATGACTCCGGCGGCGCGCGCATCCAGGAGGGCGTGGAGAGCCTCGCCGGCTACGCGGACATCTTCCTGCGCAACACGCTGGCGTCCGGCGTGGTCCCCCAGATTTCCCTCATCCTGGGCCCGTGCGCGGGCGGCGCGGTGTACTCGCCCGCCATCACGGACTTCATCATGATGGTGAAGGACACGTCGTACATGTTCATCACCGGCCCGGACGTCATCAAGACGGTGACGCACGAAGAGGTCTCCAAGGAGGCCCTGGGCGGCGCGCTCACGCACAACCAGAAGTCCGGCGTCGCCCACTTCGCCGCGGAGAACGAGCAGGCCGCCATCGCCATGACGCGCGAGCTGCTCTCGTACCTGCCCTCCAACAACCAGGAGGACCCGCCCGCGCAGCCGTGCGACGACGACCCGTTCCGCGCCGAGGAGTCGCTCAAGTCCATCGTCCCGGCGAACCCGAACAAGCCCTACGACATCAAGGAGATCATCCGCGCCATCGTCGACTCGAAGCACTTCTTCGAGGTGCAGGAGCACTTCGCGAAGAACATCGTCGTCGGCTTCGCGCGCATGAACGGCAAGAGCGTGGGCATCGTCGCCAACCAGCCCGCGGTGCTCGCCGGCTGCCTGGACATCGACGCCAGCGTGAAGGCCGCGCGCTTCGTGCGCTTCTGCGACTGCTTCAACATCCCCCTGCTCACCCTGGTGGACGTCCCCGGCTTCCTCCCCGGCACGGACCAGGAGTGGGGCGGCATCATCACCCACGGCGCCAAGCTGCTCTACGCGTACGCGGAAGCCACCGTCCCCAAAATCACCGTCATCACCCGCAAGGCCTACGGCGGCGCGTACGACGTCATGGCGTCCAAGCACATCCGCGCGGACATCAACTACGCATACCCCACCGCGGAAATCGCCGTGATGGGCCCCGAAGGCGCGGTGAACATCATCTTCCGCAACGAGCTCTTGAAGGCCCAGGACGCCAACGCCGAGCGCAAGAAGCTCACGGACGACTACCGCGACAAGTTCGCCAACCCGTTCAAGGCGGCGGAGCTGGGCTACATCGACGAGGTCATCCGTCCCGAGGAGACCCGCGCCAAGGTCATCCGCGCGCTGGAGATGCTCAAGGACAAGCGGCAGGAGAACCCGCCGCGCAAGCACGGCAACATCCCGCTGTAGAAGAAGTCCCTGCCCGCGCCCGCACGTCCCCCGTCGCCCTGGGGGGCAGGCGGGCGTGGCGCGTTCCGGAAATTCGCGGGTAACGCCGAGGCTTTCACGGGGCCACTCAAGGAGCCCCCGTGTCCCAGCAGCGCAGACTCGTCCTGTTCCTCTCCGACGTCGAAGGAAACCTCACCGCCCTGCGTCAGACGCTCAAGGGCGTGTGTGAGGGTCTGGACCTGCCCACTCCCGAGGTGAAGTGGGTGGAGCCCCGTCCGGAAACGCTCACCGACAGCGGCTGGCACGTGGCGGAGATTCCCCTCGTCTCCGGCAAGGCGTCCGGCAAGGTGCCCTCCCCCGAGGAGCACGTGGACGCCATGACGCAGGCGCTCTCCCGCGACTTCCGCGACCGTGCCATGGGCATGTACGTGGACCGCGAGCACAGCTATGCGCGCGTCTGCATGGCCGCCCCCAGCCGCCCGCCCCGCGCCATGGAGGGGGAATACCTGGACGTCCTGCGCCAGGCCGCGCGCTGGCTGGACGTGGAGACGACCGCGCTCGCCCGCCTCTTCAGCGGGAGCGCGGCGCGCAACCTGCTGGCGGCCGCGGTGGACTTCGGCACGGACGGCAAGCCCGTGGAGGCCCCCTCGCGCCCCGCCCCGCCCCCGGAGCCGGACGAGGACGACCGCTTCGTCGAGGCGAAGCTCGCCCAGGCCCGGCAGCTGATGGACCAGTACCTGAACCTGCGCAAGTAGAGGCAGGCAATCCCGGGCGCCCCATGCTAGACGGGCGCCCATGCCCAAGATCCGCAAAGTGCTCGTCGCCAATCGCGGCGAGATCGCCATCCGGGTGATGCGCACCTGCAAGGACCTCGGCATCGCCACGGTGGCGGTGTACTCCGAAGCAGATCGCTCCGCGCTGCACGTGCGCACCGCCGACCAGGCCTACTTCGTCGGCCCCCCGCCCTCGCGCGAGAGCTACCTCGTGCAGGAGCGCATCCTGGAGGTCGCGAAGCAGTCCGGCGCGGACGCCATCCACCCCGGCTATGGCTTCCTCTCCGAGAACGCGTCCTTCGTGCGCGCCTGCGAGAAGGCCGGCATCACCTTCATCGGCCCGCCGGCCTCCGCCATGGACGCCATGGGTGAGAAGACCCGCGCCCGCGCCAACATGATCAAGGCGGGCGTGCCCGTGGTCCCCGGCACCACGGAGCCCATCGCCACCATCGAGGAGGCGCGCGAGTACGCGCAGAAGATCGGCTTCCCCATCATGCTCAAGGCCGCCGGCGGCGGCGGCGGCAAGGGCATGCGCCGCGTGGAGGGCATGGCCGACTTCGACTCCGCCTGGCGCTCCGCCAAGAGCGAGGCGATGAGCTCGTTCGGCAACGACGCGGTCTACATCGAGAAGTACCTGGAGAAGCCACATCACGTGGAGATCCAGGTCTTCGCCGACCAGTACGGCAACACCATCCACCTGAACGAGCGCGAGTGCTCCGCGCAGCGCCGTCACCAGAAGGTGGTGGAGGAGACGCCCAGCCCCATCCTCACGCCGGAGTTGCGCGCGAAGATGGGTGAGGTCGCGGTGAAGGCGGCCAAGGCCGTCAACTACGTGGGCGCCGGGACGGTGGAGTTCCTGGTGGACGTGCACCGCAACTTCTACTTCCTGGAGATGAACACCCGCCTCCAGGTGGAGCACCCCGTCACGGAGTGGGTCACCGGCCTGGACCTGGTGGCCATGCAGAGCAAGGCCGCCGAGGGCGAGAAGCTCCCCCTCTTCGAGGCCCCCGCGCCGCGCGGTCACGCCATTGAAGTCCGCGTGTACGCGGAGGACCCGTCCCGCAACTTCATGCCCAGCCCCGGGAGAATCCAGGCGCTGCGCGTGCCGGGCGGCCCGAACGTGCGTGATGACTCGGGCGTGTACGCGGGCTTCACGGTGCCCAACTACTACGACCCCATGATTTCGAAGCTGTCCGTGTGGGGCGCCACGCGCGAGGAGGCCATCGCGCGGGCCAAGCGCGCGCTCTCCGAGTACGTGGTGAAGGGCATCACCACCAACATCCGCTACCTGCACGGCATCCTGTCCCACCCGGAGTTCGTGGGCGGGGACTACGACACCAGCTTCCTCACCCGCGAGCACACCGCGCTGCAGGGCGCGGAGGATCCCAAGCTCAGCGAGGTGGCGCTGCTGGCGAGCACGCTGCACGCCTTCCAGCGCGACCAGAAGCGCGCGAAGACGCTGCCGTCGCGCGCCGGTGGCTCGGACCCCAGCGGCCGCATCAGCCCGTGGCGTCTGGCGCTGAAGACCCGCCGCCGCTGAGACCTTCTTCCTCCCGCCAAGCCTCCCGGAAGGACCTTTTCCCATGCGTTACTTCACGAAGCAGCAGGGCCAGAAGGAAGCGGTGCCGGTGGACCTGGAGTCCCTGGGCCAGGACCGCTACCGGCTCACGGTGAACGGCAAGACGTTCCAGGTGGACGCGCTGTCCGTGGACCAGGGCACGCTGTCGCTCCTGGTGGACGGCCAGTCGTACAACGTCGAGTTCGAGGAGAACGGCGACGAGATCGGCACGCTGGTGCGCGGGCAGGTGAACCGCACCGACGTCGCGGACGAGCGCAAGCTGCGCATGCGCGCGGCGGCGAGCAGCTTCTCCGTGGAGGGCCGCCAGGTCGTCCTCGCGCCCATGCCCGGCAAGGTGGTGAAGGTGCTGGTCAAGCCAGGTGACGAGGTGAAGGAGGGCCAGGGGCTCGTGGTCGTGGAGGCCATGAAGATGGAGAACGAGCTCAAGAGCCCCAAGGCCGGCAAGGTCACGGAGGTGCACGCGAAGGAAGGCACCGCCGTGGAGAACAACGCCAAGCTCGTCGTCGTGGAGTAGCCCGCCCCATGGAGATGCTCTGCACGCTGCGCAGCACCACCGAAGCGCAGCGCCAGGCCCTGCGCGAGGCGCCCGAGTCGCTGGAGCCCTTCCTGGAGGACGAGGAGGACTTCGGCGACCCGAAGGGCGCGGCGTTCCTGGAGCTGGACATCGGCGAGGCGTGGCACGGCCTCCAGTACCTGCTCACCGGCACGGCGTGGGAGGGCCAGCCGCCGCTGGACTTCCTCGTGCGCGGCGGCGACGAGGTGGGCGACATCCCCTCGGATGAAGGCACCGCGCGCGTGTTCGACGCGGCCTCGGTGAAGGCGCTGGCGGAGGCGCTGAAGCAGACGCCCGTGGACGCCCTGCGCGAGCGCTTCGACCCGGCGCGGCTCCAGGCCGAGGACATCTACCCCGGCACCTGGGACGAGGAGGAGCCCACGGACGACGTGGATCCGCTGGAGGAGCTGCTCTCCTACTTCGTGGAGCTCCAGAAGTTCACCGCCGCGGTGGCGAAGCGGGGCTTGAGCCTGCTCGTGCACATCGGCTGAAGGGCCGGGCGGCGGCGCGCCTGTCTCAGGCCGCCCAGCCCAGCCACACGTCGCGCCCCAGCTTCAGCACCAGCGCGGCCACCACGCACAGCACCACCCCGCGCACCAGCCGGTCGCCGCCCTTCACCGCCATGTGCGCGCCCAGCCACGCGCCGGTGAACTGCGCGGCGGCCATGGGCAGCGCCACCTTCCACAGCACCACGCCCCGGACCGCGAAGAGCGTCACGGACGCCAGGTTGGAGGCGAAGTTCACCACCTTCGCGTCCGCGGACGCGCGCGCCAGCCCGTGACCCAGGAGCGACGAGAACGCCACGATGAGGAAGGTGCCCGTGCCCGGCCCGAAGAAGCCGTCATAGGTGCCGATGCAGAGCGCGATGAGCGCGCCGATGGCCTGCGCGCGCGGCCGGGGTGAGGGCTCCACGCCGTCGCGCTTCGGCGGCGTGCGGCGGAAGGCGAGGAACACCGCCACCGCGATGAGCAGCACCAGCACCAGCGGCTTGAGCACCTCCGGCTTGAGCAGCAGCACCAGCGCCGCGCCGCCGAACGCGCCCATCAGGCCGAAGGGGAACGTCACCCGGGCCAGGTCTCCGTCCACGAGGCCCGCCCGCGCGAAGCGCACCATGGCCGCGCCCGAGCCGAACACGGACTGCCCCTTGTTGGTGCCCAGCGCCACGTGCGCCGGCAGGCCCGCCGTCAGGAGCGCGGGCAGGGTGATGAGCCCCCCGCCTCCCGCGATGGCGTCCACGAAGCCCGCGCTCAGCGCGGCGACACACAACAGCACCAGCTTCACTGCGCTGACGTCCAGGTCCACGGTGGCGCCCGCTTATCACCCGGACGGCGCGCCGTCCCGGCCGGTTGCTTGCGTCGCGGGGAAGCTTGGGGGTCAATGCGGTTCATGCTCGCGACCCTGATGACCGTGCTGGCGCTGACGCTGGCGGCGCCGCCCTCCCCGCCTGACGCGACCACCGCCACGTGCCGCGCCATCGACGGGCACGTGTCCTGTGGCTATGCGTGCAAGTCGGATGGCCAGCGCGTGCGGTGCGCCCAGACGCTCCAGGGCCGCTGTACGGTCATCGACGGGCAGGCCGTCTGCTTCGACCCGCCGGCCTACGTGGTGAAGGCCTACGGCGCCGGGCTGCCGGACTCGGAGTGCAAGACCATCGACGGGGTGGTGGGCTGCGGCTACGGGTGCGTCACGGACTTCGGCAAGGTGCAGTGCGCGAGGACGCCCGCGGGCGTGTGCCGCAGCCAGGGCGGCAACGTGACGTGCTTCGACCCGCCCGCCGCGGTGTTCGCGGTCTTCGGCCGGCAGGCGCCGCGCGCGCAGTGCGTCAGCAACGGCCTCCAGGTGGCGTGCGGCTACAACTGCGTGAACGCCTCCGAGGGCGTGCGGTGCGCGAAGACGCCCCTGGGCGTGTGCAAGGCGCAGAACGGCCACCTCACCTGCTTCGACCCGTCGCCCGCGGCGCTCTGCGCGTGGGGCAAGGACCTGCCGGCGCCCCAGTGCAAGCTGAGCGAGACGGGCCCGGTGTGCGGCTACAACTGCACCACGGCGTACGGGAAGGTGGCGTGCTCGGGGACCCCGGCGGGCCTCTGCAAGGTCTTCGACAGCGAGGTCTACTGCTTCGACCCGCCCGCCCAGCAGCAGGCCGACGCGGCGTGCCTGGCCAACGTGGGGCTGGCGGCGATAGAGGGCGCCACGCCCTGAAACGCCTGCCCGCCTGCCCGTGAGAGGTCGTCTGCTTGGAGGTGGGCACGGGCGGCGATAAAATTCCCGCTCCCCGGCGGTCCAGGGAGTGGGAGCAGAACGGCACATGGCGGAGGGCGAGGTCCGGCAGTACTGGGTGCGGAACGATCGGGGCACCACCTGGGGCCCCCTGACGGGTCCGACCATCGAGCTGCTCATCGACAGCGGCTCCATCCAGGGCAAGCTCCAGGTCTCCACCGACGGGCTGCAGTTCGCCTTCCCCTGGCGCTTCCCGGAGGTGCGGGACGTGTTCCCCCGCGAGCTGTGGGGGGACGGAGCACCCGCGTCGCTGGTGCAATCCGCGCCGGCCGCCATCGCGCCTCCGCCGCCCGGGCCTGGCGCCGCGCCCGCCGCGGGCCCTGGCGCCAGACCTGCTGCGCCCGTCGCCGGTCCTGGCGTCCCCGTCGCGGGTCCTGGCGCCGTGCCCATGGCGGGTCCTGGCGCCGCGCCCATGGCAGGTCCGGGCGCGATGCGAGGCCCCCCTCCCGGCGCGGCGCGTCCGCCCGTCGACGCGGCGGGACGTCCTGTCGCCGCGCGGCCTCCGGGTCCTCCTGGCGCGGTGGCGCGTCCTGCCGGAGCCCCTGGAGCGGGAGCCCCTCCGGGTGCGGCGGCCCGTCCGGCCGCGACCGCGCAGGCGCCACAGCCCGCGCCGACGCCAGAGGATGACGGGACCAACACGGTGCCGCCGCAGGGACAGCTCCAGCAGTACTCGCCCCTGCAGCTGTACGGCCGCATCGCCGCGAGCGAGCAGACGGGGCTCCTGATGCTGGGGCTTTCGGACCGCACGCTGTCGGTCCACTTCCGCAAGGGAAGTCCGGAGTTCGTGGACTCGTCGCACGCGGAGGACGCGCTGGGCGTGTCGCTGCTGGGGGCGCGGCTCCTGACGGCGGAGCAGTTGCAGCAGGCGGAGGGCGCGAAGGAGCGCTTCGGAGGTGACCTGCTCGCGGCGCTGTTCGGGCTGGGGCTGCTGCAGCCGGCGACGGCGTTCACGCAGCTGGCGCAGCGGGCGCTGGGCCTCCTGAGCAAGGCCCTGCGCGCGGAGTCCGGGACGTTCACCTTCGAGGCGAAGGACCTGCCCGCGCAGAAGGCGATGCCGCTGGGCAACCGCTGGGCGCTGCTGAGCGACCAGGTGCGCCGCATGCCGTCCGCGGACCTCAAGCGGCGGCTGGCCTTCGTGCTGCCCATGCCCATCATGAAGTCCGGAGGCCGGGTGGCCTCCAGCGACCTGCGCCTGACGCCTCACGAGGTGCGCGCGCTCTCCTTCATCGACGGCGTGCGTTCGCTGGGGCAGCTGCTCCAGGACTTGCCGCAGGACACGGACCACCTGCTGCGCGTGGCGTTCCTGATGAAGGAGCTGAACGGCGTCTCCTTCGCGGCGGTCTCTCGCGCGCAGGGGGCCCCCCCGCCGCCGGCCTCCGGGCCTGCCGTTGTCGCTGGAGCCACCGGTCCGGACGTGCCCGCCGCGGGTCCGGGGACCGCGAGCGCGGGAGCCCGGCCCGCCGCGCCTGTCGTGGGCCCCGCGGCCCCGCCGGTGGCCGCCCCCGGTGCGCCTGTCGCGGGTCCGGGCGTGCCCGGTGCGCCCGCTGGAGCCAGGCCCGCCGCGCCGGTGGCCGGCCCTGGTGCGCCCGTCGCCGGTCCAGGTGCCGCGCCTCGTCCCGCCGGCGCCGCTCCCGTGGCGGGCCCAGGTGCAGCGCGTCCGGGCACCGCGCCTGTCGCGGGCCCGGGTGCCATCCCGCGTCCTCCGGCTGCGTCCCCTGCCGGTGCAGCCCCCACCGCCGGCCCCGGTGCCCGGCCTCCAGGTGCTCCCGCCGGCGCCGCTCCCGTGGCGGGCCCGGGTGCCCGGCCCGCTCCGCCCGTCGTCGCCGCTGCGCCGGCCCCCGCCGCCTCGGGCCCCGCCCCTGGCTCGGACGAACTGCCCGCGCTGCGCCAGCTCGCCGCGACCATGAAGGGCCAGAACCACTTCCAGCGGCTCGGGCTCACCGAACAGACCGAAGGCAGCGCGGTGAAAATCGCCTACTTCCGCCTGGCCAAGCTCTACCACCCGGACACCCTGCCCCCGGGCGCCCCGCCGGAGCTGGAGAAGCTCAAGGCGGAGGTGTTCGCGTACATCGGCGACGCCTACCGCGCCCTCTCCGACGACAAGAGCCGCGCGGCCTACCTCGAAGAGCTCAAGAGCGGCGGCGGCGACGGCGTGGACGTCCAGGCCATCCTCCAGGCGGAGGAGTTCTTCCAGAAGGCCTGCATCCTGGTGAAGGCGCGCAAGTACCCGGAAGCCGTGAAGATGCTCAACGACGCCATCGCCCTCAACGCCGAGGAGCCGGAGTTCTTCGCCTGGCGGGGCTACGCGCGCTTCCTCGCCGCTCCGGACAAGAAGGCCGCCCAGCCGGAGGCCTTCCGCGAAATCCAGGCCGCCATCAAGCGCAACGAGCGCTGCGCCCCCGCCCACTACTTCCTGGGCGTCATCGCCAAGGTCTGCGGCGACGCGGCCGGCGCCCTCAAGCACTTCAAGCGGACGGTCGAGCTGCAACCGGACCACATCGATGCGATGCGAGAGGTCCGCATGGCGTCGCAAAAGAAGTAGGGTGCGCGCCTTTTCAAGGAGACACCCCCCATGCCCCTCACCGGGAAAGAACGCCGCCACCTGCGGGCCCTCGGCCACCACCTGGAGCCGGTGGTCATCGTCGGCTCGTCCGGCGTCACCGAGGGCGTCATCGCCGCCGTCGAGCAGGCGCTGAACGACCACGAGCTCATCAAGGTGAAGATCAACGAAGGCCCGGAAGGCCGCCACGAAGGCGCCGACAGCATCGCCGCGGCCACCGGCTCCGAGCTCGCGCAGCTGCTGGGCCGCACCGCCCTCTTCTTCAAGCGCCGCAAGCAGAAGTCCCGCTTCGAGGACATCCTCAAGGGACCCCATGAGCCCCGGCCGGCCCCCAAGCCGGACGAGGACAAGAAGCCCCGCCGTCGCTGAAGCGGACACTGTTTTCCAGGGTTCACGACGAAATCGGCCCCGCCCGGGCATTTTGTGCGGGTCCGAGAGCAGGCGAGCCCTCGTACCGGGTTCAAAATGTCCCTACGCTGGGGGTCTCCCCCCCCCGCGGAGGTGATGTGCAGACTCCCTCGTCCTCCCCCTCATCCGCCCCTGGATGGCATGACGTGCTGATGCATCACCTGGAGCCACTCCTGGGTGACTTCACCGCGAAGATGGCCATCCACACCGCCGCGCTGCGGGCCCTCAAGCGTCCACCCGAACAGGTGGGCGTGCAGGACGTGCCGCAGGTGCTGGAGGGGCTCAAGCCCATGCTCAACGTCTTCATCGGCGCGGCGCGCACGACGAACACCCTCACGGAGCTGTCGAAGGCCATGGAGAAGCTGCGATGAACGCCCCCCGTCCCTCTTCGGGTCGCGCGCTCGCGAAGGTGGCGCCCTGGCTGGGCGCCGTGCTGGTGCTCCAGTTGGTGCACCTGACCGCGGTGGCCACGTCGTTCCAGGACGCGCGTCAGCTGGCAATGGTGGGCGACGTTGCGGGCTGGGCCGTGGGCCTGCTCGCGGTGCTGGGCACGGCGGCGGCGGCGAAGTCGTTCGGCGCGGGGGACTACCTGCGCCGCGTGTGGGGCCTCCTGACGGTGGGCGCGCTCCTGTCGCTCGTCAGCACGGCCCTGCGCAGCTACTGGATGCACGCGGTGCCGGACGTGCCGTTCGCGCAGTCGCCGCTGTTGCCCGTGCGCATGGGCGTGGTGGTGCTGGCGAACGTGAGCACCACGTTCGCGCTGGTGCTGCTGGCGCGCACCTACAAGCAGTCCGGGCTCCAGCCGCCGTCCAGTCCGCGCGCGACGCTCCTGTGGGCGGTGGCGGCGGTGGCGGCGCTCGCGGTGGGCGGGCCCGCGCTCATCGCGGCGGTGAGGCACCTGGGCGAGGACTTCGCGGCCACGTGCACGGCGGTCATCGCGCTGGCGTCCAGCCTGGGGGACATGACGACCATCCTGCTCGTCGCGCCCATCCTCCGCGTCGCGTACATGCTTCGCGGCGGGCGGCTCGCCTGGGTGTGGTGGGCCATGGGCATCTCCGGCGCGGTGTGGCTCTTCTACGACGCGCGCGAGTGGCTGGCGCCGGTGCTGCCCGGCAATCCCGCGGAGGCGGTGGAGCTGCTGCGCACGCTGCGCACCTCGGGGCTCGCGATGCTGGGGCTCGCCGGGTGGTTGCAGCGCTCGGCGCTCACGTCGGCCCAGCGCCGGGAGAGCCCGAGCGTCGTCGTCCCCACCGCCTGACACGGCCCGTCGCGTCGAGCCGACGCGCGAGGCAGGAACCGGCCCGCTCCGTCTTCCGGGGCGGGCCGTCGTGTTTTCAGGCGTGCGGGGCTGCGGGAGACTGCGGCTTCCCCTTTTCTCCGGAGGCTTCACGTCCATGCGACCATCCCTGAGCTCCCTGCTGTTGGCCACCTGTCTGCTGACCGGGTGCCGGACGACGCGCGAAGCCCCCGTGGCGCCCGTGAAGGCGGACTGCGGTCCGGTGATTCCCGGCATGGAGGCGGTGCTCAAGCCCGCGGCCTTCGTCGTGCTGGGAGAGGTCCACGGCACCCAGGAGGCGCCGGCCTTCGCGGGGCGGCTGGCATGTCACGCGGCGGCGGCGGGACAGCCGGTGCGGTTGGCCCTGGAGCTGCCCGTGGAGGAGCAGGCGAGCCTGGATGCGTTCGTCGCGGGGGAAGCCGAAGGCCCTCTCGACAGCGCCTTCTGGCGGCGCGAGGTGCAGGATGGCCGCAGCAGCCAGGCCATGCGTCAGCTGCTGGAGCGCGTGCGCGGATGGAAGCACGCGGGGCTGCCGGTCCGGGTGGTGGCGTTCGACGCGGGTGGCAAGGACCGCGACGAGACGATGGCGGCACAGCTCCGTCAGGCGCGGAGCGAAGCGCGCGGGGACACCTTCATCGTGCTCGTGGGCAACCTGCACGCGCGCCGTGACGTGGGCGCGCCCTGGGACGAGAAGCTCCAGTTCATGACGCACCGGCTGCTCGAAGCGGAGCCCGGCCTGGTGTCGCTCGACATGGTGAACGCCGGAGGCTCCGCGTGGATCTGCCGTGGAATGACGGCGGACGCCTGTGGTCAGCATTCCCTGCGAGGCCGGGGGGAGGTCCAGGCCCCGGGCATCACCCTCCAGAAGAACGCGGAGGATCCAGACGGATACGACGGCACGTACTCCGTCGGAGCGCTGACCGCCTCTCCGCCCGCGTTCAGCGCCCCGAGCACCGCGACACCCGCGCCGCGCTGAGCCCCGGTCAGCTCCGGGCACGGCGCCGCGACACGGCCATCGCGGCGCCCAGCGCGCCCAGCGTGAGCGCGCCCAGGCACAGCCCGGGGACGAGCCCCGGCGTCCGGTAGCGCATCACCACCGTGTGGCGTCCCGCCGGCACCGGCACCGCGCGCACGGCCACGTTGGCGGCGAGGATGGACACGGGCGCGCCGTCCAGCGTCGCGGTCCAGCCGGGTTGGTATGCGTCGTTGATCACCAGCACCGACGGCGCTGGAGCCTCCACCTCCACCGCGAAGTGCTCCGGCGACTCGCGCGTCACTTGCACTGTGCCCGTGCCGGACGCGTCCTCCACCGGCAGCGGCGCCGCGCACTCCACGAGGACGGCCCCGGACGCCATGGGCTCGGGCGCCGTCATCCGCGTCAGGGCGTCATCGAACGTCGCCACGCACTCGGGGCGCGCCAGGTGGATCCGCGCGGGCGCGCCGGGGTGCGCCAGCAGCGTCGTCCCGAAGAGCGGCTCCTGTGCCAATACCCGCGCTCCCGGAGGCGGCCCTTCGGCCAGCTCCTGCGTGCGCGTCACCGTGAACGGAGTGGACAGGCGCGGCGCCAGCTCGAAGTTCCAGCGCTTCGCATCACCCATCAACCGCAGCACGCGCGAGCTCCGTCCCGGCAGGTAGCCTTGCGCGCTCTCGATGTCCCAGAACACCGACGTGTCCGGCGCCAGCACCGCCACCTGCCCCAGGCTCAACCGGTCCTTGAAGTCGTAGCCGGGCAGGGGCGGCGCCCAGTAGCCCTTCACCACCGTGTTCACCCGCACCGGCTCCTCCGGCGGCGCGGACGCGCGGATCCGCTCCGCGAACGGAGGCGGCGTCTCCAACATCTCCGCCGGGGACACCTGGTAGAGCGGCCCGTTCTCCAGGAAGAGCGCCGCGCCTTGCAGCACCACCAGGCCCACGCCCAACCGGGGCCGCCACGCCAGGACCGCGCACAGGAGCGCCAGCCCCGCCGCCATGGCCCCCATGCGCACCACGTTGTCCGACAGGCCCTCGACGGCCGCCGCGGGCGCATCCGGCCAGTGCGGCGACACCCAGCCCCGCGTCCACAGCCCGCCCACCGCCTCGCCCAGCGCGACCGCCGCGCACAGGGCCGCCACACCGATGCCCGAGAGGATGACCGCGCGCGGCGCCCCACCCGGCCCCAGACAGCGCCGCCAGCCCAGGCCCGCGCCCACCGCGAGCCCCAGCACCAGGAAGGACCCCAGCTTCTCCGGGTAGCGGAAGGGCCGCCACAGCGGCAGCAGCCGGTACACCCAGCCGTACACGGGCAGCGACGCCCCCAGCACCAGCGCCAGCAGCAGCAGCCACCCGGCCACGAACACCCAGGTGCGCCGCTGGCGCCACGATGCCCCCAGGCCCGCCAGCGCCAGCACGCACGCGGGCGTCCCCACGTAGAGCGAGTCCACCCACGCGCGCGTGAAGCCGCCCACGCGGATGAGCTTGCGCACCACCATCTCCGGGATGCCGCGCACCCCGACCGGCTCCGTCAGGAACGGGCCCAGCACCAGCTCTCCCACCCGCAGCGGGTGCAGCGAGAAGTACTGCGCTTCCACAAGCGACCGGGCACCGGGCTCGCCCGTCATCACCAGCCCCGCGGCGGGGAGCAGCTGCGGCGCGGCCAGCAGCCCGCCGGTGAGCACCAGCAACAGACACGCGCCCACGCGCCGGGCCCATGTCCCCGTCGCGGTCACGGGCTCCGTCAACGCCACCAGGATGCCCAACGCCTGGGTGACGGCGAACGCCTGCGCATCCCCGCCGAACGCGACCAGCGCCAGCAGGCCACCGCCCACCGCCAGCCGCGCGGCCGAGGGACGCCGCACGAAGCGCAGCACGCCCCACAGCGCGGCGGGCACGGTGCTCGCGGCCAGCAGGTACGTGGGGTTGTTCGTGATGCAGACCAGGTAGCCGCTGAAGGTGAACGTCAGCGCCCCGAACAGCGCGCCCGCGCGAGGGACGCCCCACTCGCGCAGGAGCGCGGCCGTGCCCAGCAGCGCCACGGGGAAGCACAGCAGCACCGTGAGCTTCACCGCCACGCCCAGAGGCAGCACCAGGTGCAGGAGCGCCGTGGGGTGGAACACGCCGGAGATGAAGATGGCGGGGAAGGACTGCCCGAAGCCGTCGTAGGGGAACCAGTCGGGGAACTCGCCACGAGACACGCGCGAGGCCCAGTAGGCCCGCATCGGATAGAAGGCTCGCAGCGTGTCGCCCGCCAGGAAGACGTCGCGCGTGAACGTCGCCCGGAAGAAGAAGAGCGCGGGCAGCACCAGCGACAGGCCCCCGAGCATCCCGCGCCAGCCGGGCCGGGCCTCGTCCACCGGCAGGGAGTCCGTCGCGGGAGTCGGTGCGCCAGGGTTCGCGTCCACGTGCGCGACATCGTCGGTGACGCACGCCCCCAAGCCAAGTGTCGTCTGCCCACGCGCGGACCACGGCGGGGTGGCCCCTGCCCCACCCGGCGCGCTACATGCGGGGCTCCCCCTCTTCCTGCACGAGGAACCTGGAATGCTCGCACGCACCTGGCGCGGAGTAACGAAGGCGGAGGACGCGGACGCGTACCTCGCGTATCTCCACCAGACGGGCCTCACGCACTACCGGCGCACGCCGGGCAACCTGGCCGCGTACTGCCTGCGCAAGGTGGCGGACGGGCGCGCGGAGTTCCTCCTCGTCACCCTCTGGGAGTCCATGGACGCGGTGAAGCGCTTCGCGGGGGACGCGCCGGAGCGCGCCATCTTCTTCCCGGAGGACGACCGCTACCTCATCGACCGGGACCTGCACGTCACCCACTACGAGGTCCCCTTCGCGGAAGGCCAGGCCTTCCAGCCCCACCGCGTCCGCTTCGACGACTTCCGCGTGGCGGGGCCCGCGGGCGACCTGCGGCTGGTGGACACCGGAGGCGGAGGCAATGCGCTGCCCGTCGTCTTCGTGCATGGGGTCGCGGGCAACGCGTCCCACTGGCAGGCGCAGCTGGAGCACCTGGCCCGGACGGGCCGCCGGGGCATCGCGATGGAGCTGCGCGGGCACGGGGGCTCGGCCGCTCCGGATCCGGAGGACTACACGCTGGAGGCGCTCGCGACGGACATCGCCGCCGTCGTGCGGGCGCTGGGGCTGCGCCGCTTCGTGCTGGTGGGGCACAGCATCGGCGGAGGCGTGACGCTGGCGTACGCGGGAGAGAATCCCCGGCAGGTGGCGGGCCTGTTCCTGGTGGATCCGCTCACGGACGCGCGCCAGTACTCCGAGGAGCACATGACCGCGTACCTCGCTTCACTGGATGCCCCCGACGTGGCGCAGGCGATGCGGAAGGACTGGGCGGAGATGGCGGGGTCGCGCGCGGACGTGCGAGACCGGCTCCTGGCGGACCTGGACGCCACGCCGCTGTCCGCCGTCACGGCCGTGCAGCGCTCCAGACTGGGCTTCGACCTGAAGGCCGCGCTCGCGCGCTACCCGGGGCCGAAGTTCTCGCTCGTCGCGCCGGACAACGACCTGCCCCGCAGCCTCCACCGGCTGGGAGAAGGCGTGGCGCACCAGGTGGTGGAGGGCGCCAGCCACTGGATCCAACTGGATCATCCGGACGCGGTGAACGCCGCGCTGGACGCGTTCCTCACGAAGTCAGCACCAGCTTGACGAGCTCCGGGGGGCTGCCCAGCCGCATGGGTGCAAGACTCGCGCGCCTTGGACCCGTGCGCACCTGAATCCGCGCTCGCCCGGCAGCCCGCCGCCAACGGCGAACGCGAGCGGGCGCGGCACTCAGCCCCATTCGTCCCAGAGCGCGCCGAGCTTCAAGGCCACGGCCTCGAAGGGTTCAGCGAACACAGGCCCAGCTCCCGAGTGGGTCGCCAGGTGCACGTACTGCCCCGCCTCCCACCGGAACACCTCCAGGGTGCGAAGGACCGGGTCGATGAACCAGACATGCCCCACCCCTTCGCGCGCGAACACCGGCAGCTTCACTTCGCGGTCCAGGAGCCGCGTCGAGGGAGAGAGCACCTCGCAGACCCAGTCTGGTGGAAGGGCAAGGGCCGCGCCCCTCGGCGCCTTCGGGAGTCGCTCGCGCCGCCAGCCGGCCAGGTCCGGAACGAGGACATCGTCCCCCATCCGGAGTTCGGGCTCGACCACGATGTACCAGCCTCCCGGGCCTCCCAGTCCGAAGACAAAGGGATTGCCCAGGAGCGCCATCAGGAACGAAGCCGCCGTGAGGTGGGGGAATGCCGGCCGCGGACTTGCATACAGCTCCCCCGCGACAATCTCCCCCACGACCCCCTCCGGGAGTGCCTCCAGGTCCGCGTAGGTCGCGGGTTTCTTTCCCATGGATTCCCTCCAGTCCTCGCCGCCCATCACTCTATCCATGACGGCGAGAGGTAGCACGCCCGTCTGACGTTCCAGGGCGGACGGTTCCTCCTGGACCCTGGAGGTCCCATCAATCGCTCGCCGACGCCCTCAGGTGAACGCGAGGTCCAGCGCCACCGCATCGAAGGTGTTGGACGTGAAGGACGCCTGACGCTCGCTGGCCAACGCCGCGAACGAACGCCACCGGACACAGCCGCCGCCTTGCGTCCTGCACCTCCCAGACACGCCACGTAAGGCGTGCGGCCTCCACCGCGTCCGGCACCCTGCGCGCCCCCTTGAAGGAGGTGGCGCGGTGACCTCACAGAAGCAGCCGGACGCAGTGCATGTGGATGAGAACAGCAAGGACCAGCAGCTCGCGCGGGACCGCTCGGAGCCCACGGGCAACTTCCTCACCACGGACCAGGGCATCCGCGTCGAGCACACCGATGACTCGCTCAAGGTCGGCGCTCGCGGCCCCACGCTCCTGGAGGACTTCCACTTCCGTGAGAAGATCACCCGCTTCGACCATGAGCGCATCCCCGAGCGCGTCGTCCACGCGCGCGGCGCGGGCGCCCATGGCTACTTCCAGGTGTACGAGTCCCTCGCCAAGTACACCCGCGCGAAGTTCCTCCAGGACCCGTCCAAGAAGACGCCCGTCTTCGTGCGCTTCTCCACCGTCGCGGGCTCGCGAGGCTCCGCGGACACCGCGCGCGACGTGCGCGGCTTCGCGGTGAAGTTCTACACGGAGGAAGGCAACTTCGACCTCGTGGGCAACAACATCCCCGTCTTCTTCATCCAGGACGGCATCAAGTTCCCCGACATCATCCACGCCGCCAAGCCGGAGCCCCACCACGAGATTCCCCAGGCGCAGACGGCGCATGACTCCTTCTGGGACTTCGTGTCGCTCGTCCCGGAGACCCTGCACATGATCATGTGGATCATGTCCGACCGCGCCATCCCGCGCAGCTTCCGGATGATGCAGGGCTTCGGCGTCCACACCTTCCGCTTCGTGGACGAAAAGAACACCGCGCGCTTCGTGAAGTTCCACTGGAAGCCGCTGTTGGGTACGCACTCGCTCGTCTGGGACGAGGCCCAGAAGCTGGGGGGCAAGGACCCGGACTTCCACCGCCGCGACCTCTTCGAGGCCATCGAGCAGGGCGACTTCCCCGAGTACGAGCTGGGCATCCAAATCCTGGAGGAGAAGGACGCGCAGGCGCTGGGCGTGGACCTGCTGGACGCCACCAAGCTCATCCCGGAAGAGGTCGTCCCGGTGCAGCCGGTGGGCAAGCTCACGCTCAACCGCAACCCGACGAACTTCTTCTCTGAGACGGAGCAGGTCGCCTTCTGCGTGGCCAACGTCGTGCCGGGCATCGACTTCACGGACGACCCGCTGATGCAGGCGCGCCTCTTCTCGTACCTGGACACGCAGCTGACGCGCCTGGGCGGCCCGAACTTCGCGGAGATCCCCATCAACCGCCCGGTGGCGCCGGTGCACAACCACCAGCAGGACGGCTTCAGCCGACACACGAGCAACGTAGGCCGCGCCAACTACTTCCCCAACTCGCTGGGCGGCGGCTGCCCGTTCCTCGCCTCCCAGAAGCAGGGCGGCTACGTGCATTACCCGGAGCAGGTGGACGGGAAGAAGGTCCGCGAGCGCTCCGCCTCCTTCAACGACCACTACAGCCAGGCGGCGCTCTTCTTCCGCAGCCTCTCCGAGCCGGAGCAGCAGCACCTCATCGACGCGTGCCGCTTCGAACTGGGCAAGGTGGAGACGAAGGCCATCCAGGAGCGCATGCTGGAGCACTTCGCGAAGATCGACGCGCTGCTCGTCTCCGCCGTGGCGGAAGGGCTGGGCCTTCCCGCCCCCAAGGCCACGCCCGTCACGCCCAAGGGCCCACCCGCGTCCAAGGCCCTGAGCATGGAGGCGATGAAGATGGCCATGAAGCCCTCCATCAAGACCCGCAAGGTGGGCGTGCTCGTCGCGGACGGCGTGGACGCGGACGAACTGATGGCGCTGCGCAAGGAGCTGGAGGCGCAGGGCGCGCGACTGACGGTCATCGCCAGGCGCCTGGGCTCGGTGAAGGCGTCCAACGGCAAGGACGTGCCGGTGGACAAGAGCGCCATGACCACCGCCTCCGTGGAGTACGACGGCGTCTTCATCCCCGGCGGCGCCAAGAGCGTGGAGACGCTGAAGAAGGACGGCGAGTCGCGCCACTTCGTGCAGGAGGCCTACCTGCACTGCAAGACGGTGGGCGCGTCCAAGGACGCGGAGGACGTGCTCAAGGCCTGTGAAATCGACCCGGCCGCGCCCGGCGTCGTCGCGGGCTCCAAGGCGGGTGCGGGGGCGGCGCTGGCCACCGCGTTCGCGCAGTCGCTCGCGAAGCACCGGCACTGGGACCGCCAGGACAACACCCGCGTCCCGGCCTGAGGCCCGCCAGGGCGAACGTCACCGCGTCCGCCGTGACGCGGTGACGCGCCGCCAGCCGGGAGGACCTCCCTCGCGCAGCACCTGCGCGGCCGCCAGCGCGCAGGCGTAGCTGCTCGTGAGGGGGCGCTCGCACCAGGCTCCGTCCGAGTACAGCCGCACCGAGGCCGCGTGTTCGACGTGGTCCACGACGTCGCCGCGGCGCAGGGCGTGGGCCGTCGCCGCGTCCGCCACCGTCACCACCGACGGCATCCCGGACGGAAGGCCGGCCACGGGCCCCGCGGCGCAGAGCACCAGGCTGCCCTGCTCCACCGCGCGGTCCAACAGCGCGGTGAGCGGAGCCTCGAAGGCGCGTCCCACGGTGCCCAGGCTCAGGTTGATGAGGTCCGGCCGCACGTCCCGCGTCAGCCACTCCAGCGCTTCCAGCAGGCACAGCGAGTCGCCGCGCATCCGCCCATCCAGCACGCGCGCGACGTACCACGCCACGTCGTCAGGAGGACGGCCCTGTCCCCGCAGGATGCTCAGCACCGCGGTGCCGTGGCCGTGCGTGTCCTCCAGGTCCTCCAGCACGGAGCCGCCGTCACACCACGCGGCCAGCTCCTCCCGCGAATGGACCCGGGACTCCAGGCGCCGCGCCTCCCGGTCCACCGTGAAGCTCGCGGCCCCGGCGAGCGACAGCCCCGCCCCGCGAAGGAAGCCCACCGACACACCGCTGTCCACGATGGCGACCTTCATGGGAGGCAGGGCCTTGAAACACCGCCTAGCAGGAGCTGCTCGAGTCCTCGCCCACCGGATACTTGAGCTCCGGGAAGTAGGTGCCCACCCACTGCGTGCCATTCCACGTGTAGTGCTGGCCGTTGAGATACGACGTGGCGCAGGCGTACCCGATGAGGTCCTCGGATCCGCTCACTTCGTCCAGCAGCTTCGACACGTCCTTGCTCGTGAATTTCAAGGGAACACTCCCGGCAGTGGATTGATGGGAAAACCGGTCAGGAAGCCTAGGGGGCCGGGGAGTGCGTCGCAACGATGTGGGGCATCCCGCGGACGGGAACACGGCGCGGGACCCGCGAGGGGGTTGGGGTCCGCGGACCACCGCCGCGCTGTCCGAAGGCAAGATGCCCCAGGTCAGCTTCTTCGCGGGCCTGCTGGGCTTCGCGCTGGTGAAGCTGGGAGAGCACACCGCCCGCACCTATCAACCCGCTGCGCTTCTTCCGGGGCGCGCCGCGCCGGGCATGCAGGTGGCGTTCGTCGGCGCCTCCAGCTCCGCGTCCATGCCGGCGGCCCTGCGCAGCGTCACGGGCACGGCGGTGGTGATGACCACCGTCGTCCTCCGCGCGTCCGGCAACGTGGGGCTGGAGGAGCCCCAGCCCCCGTCGCCGGCCGCCTGAGCGCTACTTGCAGGTCTTCGGCGTCATGGAGTCGATCCAATCCGCGATGAGCTGCGAGCCCTCCTTGTGGTGAATCGTCCGGCCAATCTGCGGCATCATCTTGCCGTCCTCCTCCGTGTGCAGCCGGTACCAGAGGATGGACTCCGCGTGGTTGCCGGGGAGGATGTCGAACTCACCGCCCACGCCGCTGCCCGCCGAGCCCGGGCGCTTGCACTCGCCCAGGTTGAACACGCTGGTGTTGTCGAAGTTGAGGAACAGCTGGCTGGTGACGCCCGCCGTCCCCTTCGGGTTGTGGCAATGCGCGCAGTTGATGTCCAGGTACGTGCGCGCCCGCGTGGTCAGGTCCGCGGCCTGCGGGTTGAACGCGTCCGGCGCCTTCGGCAGGTCCACCGCGGCCGGCAGCCTGTCCAGCTTGCCCAGTGATGCCAGGTACTCCAGCTGATCATGCTCCACACCGCCGTAGGTGTTCGTGCGGTGCAGGTAGCGCGCCTTCACGCCAATGGGGTGCATCACCTGATTGCCCTGGCCGTCCAGCAGGTGGTGGCACTGCTGGCACTGGTTCTTGGAGGGCACCGGGTAGCGGAACGACCGCGTCTCCCCGTCCAGGTCGGTGAACGTCACGTCGCGCGTGCGGCCGCCGGTGGCCAGCGTGGCCTCCGTCTGCTCCGCGTTCCAGACGTAAGGCCACGCCTCCCAACCGGAAGGCTGGTGCACCAGGACGCGCGTCTCGATGAGCCGCACGTCCTGGTCCGGCTTCCGCAGGTCCGCCGGGAAGGCGAACGTCTTCGTGATGAGCGTCCCCACCGGCAGGTCCAGCGCGGCCACGGGCTCGTAGTGCGCCGTCTTGCCAGGGGGGATGTAGAGGGTGCGTGACTTCACCGCGTAGTCGGAGAACAGCGCGGTGGACAGGGTGTAGGGCACGTTGCCCTCCACCGGGACCAGCCCCCCGTTCGCCGGGCTTCCGGTGAACAGCCCGAAGCCCGACAGCACGTTGGGGATGGCCAGCGAAGGCCCCGCATCCCCGGGGCCGGCGTCCGGTTCGCCCGCATCCGGCGCTCCGGCATCCGTCCCCGCGTCCACGGGACCGGCGTCCGGTTCACCCGCGTCCGGGCCCCCCGCGTCCCCGGTTCCAGCATCCGGCACGGTGCCCGAGTCGGGTGTGGGCCCGGGGACTTCCGGGTCGGAGGACCCGCAGGCCGCCAGCGACAGCGCCAGCAGCACCACGGAGAGACGGGGATTCACGAACGACGTCGACATGGGTGTCACGCTCCCTGACCGCGGTTACCGGATGTTGTCGCCAATCGTCAGCGCGGGGCTGAAGCCCGAACAGGCGAACTCAGCCTTCGTGGCCGGGTAGTGCCGCGTGAGGGCCCACCCGCCCGCGAAGTTGCCCTTGGCCGCGAGCTCCCCCGCCGCCACCAGGTCCAGGTCCGCGATGGCGTTGACGGTGCCCGCGGGCAGCGTGTTGTCGGCGAAGCAGATGTTGATGGGGTTCACCTCCGCGCGGGCATGGTTGTAGGGGTCCACGCCGTCCCACACCAGGTGCTCCACGCCCTTCGCGCCCTGCTGCTCGCCGTAGGTGTAGAGCGCCGCCAGGGCCGCGCCCAGCGGACGCAGCTGCGGGCTCAGGTTGCCGTTGTCCACGTTGTCGCCGCTGCCACCCTGGAAGGTGTTGCCGTGGATGAAGACGTCGGAGCTCGCGAAGTTCCCGCCCGCCGCGTCCCACAGCGCCGGGTTGGGCTCGATGGTGAGGCCGCTCAGCACCGCCACGTCCACCGTGTTGTTGTTGCCCCAGGTGTTGCCCGTCAGCTCCACGCGGCGCGACGCCAGCATGAACGTGCCCGTGCCCGCCGGCACCTGCGACACCGTGCTGCTGCTGGCCGCGACGGACGCGAAGTTGTTCCGGTTGTTGCCGGTGATGATGTTGTTCTTCACCCGGATGTCCGTGCCCCGGATGGGGTTGCCCGGCAGGTCGAACACCACCAGGCCCGTGGTGTTGTCCTGGGCCGTGTTGCCCAGCACGTAGGCGTACTGCGTGTTTTCAATCTCGATGCCCGCCACGTTCTGCTTCGCCACGCTGTTGCGCACGACGGCGTACTGCGTCTGCCCCACGTAGATGCCCGCGTCCGCGGCGTTGTAGGCCTCGCAGTCCTCGATGACGACGTACTTGGACTTCACCGGGTACAGGCCGTACTTGCCGTTGCTCTCCTTGTCGGCCTGCGCCCACTCGGTGCGCACGCGGCGCATCACCACGTCCATGGAGGACTCCACGCGGATGGCGTCCTTCTTCGCGTTCCACACCGCCAGGTCGCTCACCGTGAAGCGGTCACCCACCACGTCCAGGCCGTTGGAGTTCGCCGCGGCGTTGGTGAAGACCAGCACGGTGCTGCTCGCCCCGCCCGTGCCCTCGCCCTTGGCGCCCTTGCCCGCGCCCACCAGCGTGATGCCCTTCTGGCGGATGGTGATGGCGTTGTCGAAGGTGTACGTGCCCGCCGCCAGTTGGATGGTGGTGCACTCGGCCAGCGTGTTCACCTGGTCCTGGAGCGCCTCCTCCTGGCCCGGCGCGAAGTTCAGCGTCGCCTGGGCCTTGCCCTCGCAGGAGAACGTCCCCGCGCTGCCGCCGTCCCAGGGGATGCCCGTGTCCACGCTGCCCGCGTCCGTGCCCGCGTCCGTGTTCGTCCCCGCGTCCGTGCCCGCGTCCGTATTGGTACCCGCGTCCACTTTCACGCCCGAGTCCGGCGTGGTGTTGTCGTCGTCCGAGCAGGCGGTCAGCGAAAGGGCCCCTACCAGGGCCAGAAGCGTCGCGCTCGTCGCGCGGGTCCACTGCAAACGGGGCATGTCTTTCCTCCGCGAGGCCGCTCCACCTGGGCCACGGGGAAGCACCCGCGACCCGCGAAGCAGCGGGAAGGCGGCATGCTCGGAGCAAAGACACACTGACGACAAGCACAAGTTTCACGTTTGTGTTTTGACGCGGCGCCCCTTTGGCCGTGCTTGAAAAGCACGTGCACGCGGTAAGCCTATTGTCCGCAATGTGTCCGAAATGCGAATGACGCACGGCTTCATGACTGGCGCGCAAGCAGGCCAGGGAGCAGTGCGAGGCGCTCGCCGGAGCCCACCCGCGCGGTCATCTTGAGAAGCAGGTCGCGGCGCGGTTCCCTCTCCCGCGCCCCAAGGAAGGAGGTTCCCATGCGCACTGGCACCCTGGTGACCCTGGCAGTGGCGCTCGCGTCCGGTCCGGCCATGGTCCTGGCGCAGCAGGACGAAGTGGTCGTCCCGGAGGGCAATGACTCACAGCGCCCGGACAACGCGCAATCACTGACAAGTGAATCCGGCGACAACACCTTCTGGAACAATTACTGGTATCAGCCGCCCGCGGAGAGCGGGTTCCAGCAGCCGCTCGCGGGCGCGTATCAACTCCAGCAGCCGCTCGAAGGGACGTACGAGCTTCAGCAGCCGCTCGTCGGCACGTACCAGCTGCAGCAGCCGCTCATCGGGACCTACGAGCTTCAGCAGCCGCTCAACGGCACGTACCAGTTGCAGCAGCCGCTCAACGGCACGTATCAGCTCCAGCAGCCGCTCATCGGCACGCAGCAGCAGCGCCTGCCGTCGATGCACGGGCCAGGCGCCGCGCGGGCGCGCTGAGGCTCTTCGCGCCCCTACCGCCGGGCGTTGAAGGTGTCACACGCCTCCAGCGTCCCCTGCTCCAGGCCGCGCTTGAACCAGGTCATGCGCTGCGCGGCGGAGCCGTGGGTGAAGGACTCGGGGACGACGTAGCCCCGGGCGCGCTTCTGGAGCGTGTCGTCGCCCACGGCGCTGGCCGCGCCCAGGCCCTCCTCCACGTCGCCCTGCTCCAGGATGTCGCGCTCCTTCTGGGCATGGTGGGCCCAGATGCCGGCGAAGCAGTCCGCCTGGAGCTCCGTCAGCACGGAGAGCTGGTTGGCCTGCTCCTCGCTCGTGCGGTTGCGCAGCGACTGCACCCTGCGGGAGATGCCCAGCAGGTTCTGCACGTGGTGCCCCACTTCGTGCGCGATGACGTACGCGCGGCCGAAGTCACCCGGCGCGCCGAAGCGGCCCTCCAGCTCGTCGAAGAAGCTCAGGTCCAGGTACACCTTCTGGTCGCCCGGACAATAGAAGGGCCCCACCGCGCTCTCCTGCATCCCGCACGCGGACTGCACCGCGTCCGTGAAGAGCACCAGGTGCGGCTGCACGTAGCGGATGCCCTGGGGCTCCAGCAGGCGGGGCCAGGTGTCCTCCGTGTCCGCGAGCACCACGGAGGCGAAGTCCTTCAGCTGCTCCTGCCGGGGGTCGACGTTCCCGGAGCCGCCCGTGCCCGGCTGCGAATACGGAGCGGTGCGCGTGCCCACCTGCACGTCGGATGGGTCGCCGCCCAGCAACATCACCAGCAGCGCCACCACCAGCGACGCGGCGCCGCCGCCCACCGCGAGCGGGCGTCCGAAGCCACCGCCCCGCCGGTCCTCGATGTTCGAGCTGCGACGTCCGCCTTCCCACCTCATCCCGTGCCCCCTCCCGCGAATCCGACGATCCGAGGACCAAGGTAGGCAGCGGGCCCTCCGTCAGCGACGGTGCCACCTCACGGCGGCCGGACGTCAGGAGGTCCCCAGGGCAGGCAGGCGGGCGGGCCTCCGCTCCCGCCTACCTCCCGGGGGAGAAGCCCACCGCGCCGGAGGCCACGCGCGCGGCGGCATCCAGGCGCTCCAGCAGGGCGGGGCCGTAGTACTGGCGCCGGGACTCGCCCTGCGCCGCGCGCACCTGCTCCGGCGTGTCCACGTAGCCCACGTAGCCGTTGGCGAGCCCCAGCACGTGCGAGGCCCCGGACGCGTCCGCCAGCGCCCGGCCCGCGCCCACGGTGGGCTCGCCGGGGATGGACAGCAGCTCCAGCGGCCCCAGCACCAGCGCGTCCACCTCCGCCTCGCGCGGCGACGAACCGCACAGGAAGTTGTCCCCCGCCGCCCGGGTGAGCGCGGGCACCAGCCGCGACGCGTCCGGCCGGGGCAGCGCCGTCCGCACGCGCGCGAACGCCAGCCGCGCCGGCTCCGCCACGGAGGCGGGGGCCGCCGTGTCCGCGAGCGCCGCCAGCTTGCGCGCGAAGCCCAGGGCGCGCTCGGGGCCCTGCCCTTCGTTGAAGGCCACGGATGCATTGCCTTCGCTGCCCTGCACGAACAGGGAGACGCCAGCGCCCGCCTCCTCGCGCAGCGCGCTCAGCCGCCCCGGGTAGTCCGGATCCACCAGCGCCCGCTGCCGGGGGATGAGCGTGGCGTGTCCGGCGAACACCAGCACCTCCGCCACCCACCCCGCCTCCCCGCGCAGTCCCACCCGCGTCAGCCGGCCGTCCGGGACCTCTCCGCCGGAGCGGGAATAGACGAGCCCCGCGTCCGCCGCGCCGCCCACCTCCAGGGTCACGTCCGCCAGGGAGGCCGCGGCCTTCTCCAGCGCCTCGCTCGCGCCCGCCACCACCGCGCTCACGGAGGCCTCCCGGTAGCGCCCCATGGCTGAGAGCTGGGCCACCCACCGTGCGTCGTAGCCTCCAAATGACGAGTGCGTGTGCGTGGCCACCACCAGCACCTCCTCCACCCCCGCCTTCGCCGCGCGCTCACGCACCCGCGCCGTGATTTCCGGGGTCACCAGGAGCAGCTCCAGCGACACCACGCCCACACGCGCGCCGCCGGCCTCCAACACCAGGGCCCTCGCATGGACGGGAAGCTCGGCCTGGCTCGCCTCGGGGTGCGGCGGGACGTAGCCCGCCACCACCACCGGGAAGGGCGGGGAGAGGGCCACCTTCGCCGCGCCCGCCTTGAGGGCGCCCTCGCCACGCACCTGTGACAGCACCTCGGGCGTGCGCTCCTCCCACCTCCCACACCAGTTCCAGGAGGCGAGCGCATAGGCGGCCCCGGCCGTTAGCAAGGCGAAGGGCAGCAGGGAGCGGAGGAAGGAGCGCCGGAAGGTGGACATGCCGGCGGGGAGCGTAACCGCTCGGGGCATCCCGGCGGCTCCTACCTTTCAGGCGACGGCACCTTGGCTGGCCTACAAGGGCCGACGTCGGCTGATGGTGGAATACCCACCGTCGAGGCGTGCGTTCCTGTTCCGCTTCGCGGTCGAAAGGGGTAAGGCAGCGCGCCATGTGCGGCATCTTCGGAATCGTGGGTCACGGAGAGGCGTCCAACCTGACGTACCTGGGGTTGCACGCCCTGCAGCACCGCGGACAGGAGTCCGCAGGCATCGTCGCGTCCGACGGGCACACCCTGCGCGCGCACCGGCAGATGGGCCTGGTGGCCGACATCTTCACCGCGCCGGTGATTGAAGGGCTCCCCGGCAAGGCGGCCATTGGCCACGTGCGCTACAGCACGGCGGGCGGCAGCGGCATCAAGAACGCCCAGCCCCTGTTCGTGAACTACGCGGGCGGCCAGTTCTCCATCGCGCACAACGGCAACCTCGTGAACGCGGTGGAGCTCAAGGCGGAGCTGGAGGCGGAGGGCGCGCTGTTCCAGTCGGACGCGGACACGGAGGTGGTGATGCACCTCCTCGCCCGCTCCAAGCAGCCTGGCTTCGAGGCGCGCCTCGTGGAAGCGCTGCGCCGGGTGGAGGGCGCCTACAGCATCCTGCTGCTCACCGAGGACAAGCTCATCGCGGTGCGCGACCCCAACGGCTTCCGGCCGCTGGTGCTGGGCAAGATGAAGGAAGGCGCGTACGTGCTCGCCAGCGAGACGACGGCGCTGGACCTCATCGAGGCGGAGCTCGTGCGCGAGCTGGAGCCCGGGGAGCTGGTCGTCATCGAGAACGGCGTGCTGCGCTCCAGCATGCCCTTCAAGCCCGCGCCCCGGCTGGGCCGCTGCATCTTCGAGCACGTCTACTTCGCCAAGCCGGACTCCGTCCTCTTCGGCAGCAGCGTCTACGAAGTGCGCAAGCGCCTGGGCATGCAGCTGGCGCGCGAGCAGCCCGCGGAGGCGGACCTGGTCATCGCGGTACCGGACTCCGGCGTGCCCGCGGCCATCGGCTTCTCGCAGGTGAGCGGCATCCCCTACGACGTGGGCCTCATCCGCAGCCACTACGTGGGCCGCACCTTCATTGAACCTCAGCAGTCCATCCGCCACTTCGGCGTGAAGCTGAAGCTGTCCGCCGTGCGCCAGGTGCTCAAGGGCAAGCGCGTGGTGGTGGTGGATGACTCCATCGTGCGCGGCACCACCAGCCGCAAGATTGTCAAGATGCTCAAGGCCGCGGGCGCCGTGGAGGTGCACCTGCGCATCTCCTCGCCGCCCACGCAGTGGCCCTGCTACTACGGCATCGACACGCCCAGCCGCACGGAGCTCATCGCCGCCAGCCACTCCACGGAGGAGATCGCGAAGTACGTGACGGCGGACTCCCTGGGCTACCTGTCGCTGGAGGGACTGGGCACCGCGGTGGACGACCCGAAGCGCAGCACCTACTGCACCGCGTGCTTCTCCGGGCAGTACCTCACCGACAAGCTGTCCCAGGGCGCGGGTGTCGCCACCAAGCTCAGCGCCTGAGACGCCGGCCCCGCCCCAGGGCCGGCCCGGGCTCGCGCAGGCGGAGCGGCAGTTCGTCCGCTCCGTCGTCGCGGGCCTCGTGCTGCTGGGCGCGGTCGCCGTGGCCGGGCCGCTGCTCTCCTATCGCGGCGACGTCGCCGTGACTCGCGCGGAGTTCCAGTCCCGCATGACGCGCGAGGCGCGCGTCTACGCGGAGGCGCTGGGCCTGCACCTGAAGCTGCTCCAGACGGAGCTTTTGCGCGTGTCCGAAGGCGTGGGCCCGGACGTGAAGCGCGAGCTGCCCACGGAGGACCTCCAGGACCTCACCACGCCCCGCGCCGGCCTCTTCCACGCGGGCGTGATGGTGCTGGACGCGCAGGGCAAGCTGCGCTGGAGCGACCCGCCCCTCGAGGAAGCGCAGGGCCAGGACGGCTTCGCCGCGCGCCCCTGGTTCCAGCAGGTGCTCGCGCGCCAGACGTCGGTGGTGGACGCCATCGCGCCGGGCGCGTCCCTCTTCGTCGTCGCGGTGCCGGTGGTGCGCGCGGGGAAGACGACCGCGGTGCTCGCGGGCCTGCTGGACACGGAGATGGCGCTGCCGGGCGGACGGCCGCTGAGCAACGACCTGGAGCTGCTCGTCCTCAACGCCTCGGGCGACCTCTTCCTGCCCAGCGAGCCGCCCTCGTGGGCCAACGTGTCGCGCGCCTCCGGAGAGCTGCGCGACTTCATCCGCGAGGGCGTCCGTCCCCCTTCGCTGGACGTGAGGCCGGAGACCTTCCTCACCGCCACGCCCGTGCCCGGCACGGGGCTGCACCTGGTGCTCGCCGCGGACGAGTCGGCGCTCCTGTCCGGCCTGCGCGACCGCTTCCTCGTGCAGCTCCTGGTGCTGGCGCTGCTCCAGGTGGGCACGCTGGTGCTCTTCACCGTCCACTGGCGCCGCGTCTACGGCCTGTTCCGCGAGGTGGAGACCCGCTCCGCGCAGCAGGAGAAGATGGCCGCGCTGGGCAGCGCCGCCAGCCTCATCGCGCACGAGGTGAAGAACTCCCTCAACGGCCTCAAGGCCGCCGCCGGCCTCGTCTCCCCGGAGGGCGAGGGCGGGCTCGTGGTGCGCACCCTGCACGGACAGATCGACCGGCTGGCGCACCTGGCCACGTCGCTCTTGAACTTCGGCAAGCCGCCCGTCGTGCGCCGCGTGGACGTGGACCTGTCCCGGCTCGTGCGCGACGTGGTGGAGGGCCTGCGCTCGCTGCCGGAGGCCGGCGAGGTGCGCGTGGACGTGGACGTGCCCCCGGACGCGGCGCCCCTGTCGTGCGACCCGCTGCTGCTCACCACCGCGCTGGACAACCTGGTGCGCAACGCCATGGAGGCCACCGTGGCGGCCAAGGACCTGGGGAAGGTGGCCGAGCCCCGGGTGGACGTTCGCGCCCGCATGGACGCGGACGCCGCGGTGGTGACGGTGGAGGACAACGGGGGCGGACCGACGCAGGACATGGAGGGGCACCTCTTCGAGCCCTTCCACACCTCCAAGCCCAAGGGCATCGGCCTGGGGCTGGCCATGACGCGCCAGGCGCTGGAACATCAGGGCGGACAGCTCACCTTTGAACGCCTCCCCGGCGGCAGCCGCTTCCTCCTCCGCCTTCCCCGAGTGCCCCGGCCATGAGCCTCCCCGCCCTCTTCGTGGACGACGACCGCGCCTTCTCCTCCATCGCCGCGGTGGCGCTGCAGCGCGAGGGCTTCAGCCTCACGGTGGCGCACTCGCTGCACGAGGCCCGCGCGTCGCTCGCGAAGGCCACGCCCGTGCTGGTGGTGCTGGACCGCCGCCTGCCGGACGGAGACGGGCTCGCGTTCCTCCCGGAGCTGAAGGCGCACGCGCCCGGCGTGGCGGTGGTGATGGTGACGGCGCACGGCGACATCGCCAGCGCGGTGGACGCGGTGCGCGCGGGCGCGGCGGACTACCTGGCCAAGCCCGTGGAGCTGGCGGACCTGGTGCTGCGCGCGCGCCGGGCCGTGGACGCCAGCCGCCTGCGAGACCGGCTGGAGACGGCGGAGGCCGAGCTGTCCGGCCGCCGCCGGCTGGTGCCCCCCGCGTCCGCCGCCATGCAGCGCGTGTTCGCGATGCTGGAGCGCATCGCCGCGTCGCCGCGCAGCCCCGTGCTGCTCCTGGGTGAAACCGGCGTGGGCAAGGAGCAGCTCGCGCGGCACCTGCACGCGCTCGCGTCCAAGGACGGCGGCGCGCCCTTCGTGCACATCAACTGCGCGGCCCTGCCGGAACAAACGGTGGAGAGCGAGCTGTTCGGCCACGAGAAGGGCGCCTTCACGGACGCGCGCACCGCGCGGCGCGGGCTGGTGGAGGTGGCCCACGGCGGCGTGCTCTTCCTGGATGAGGTGGGCGAGCTGCCGCTGCCGCTCCAGGCGAAGCTGCTCACCTTCCTGGACTCGGGGCGCTTCCGCCGGCTGGGCGGCACCACGGAGCAGACGAGCACCGCGCGCATCGTGGCCGCCACCAACCGGGACCTGCCCAAGCAGATGACGGGCGGCAACTTCCGCGAGGACCTCTGGTTCCGCCTGGGCGTGTTCCGCATCGACATCCCCCCGCTGCGCAACCGGCGCGAGGACGTCCTCCCGCTGGCGGAGGGCATGCTCGCGGACCTGGGCCGCGAGCTGGGCCGGCGCGACGTCACCCTGGGCCCGAAGGCCCGCGCGAGGCTCGCCGCCTATGCGTTCCCGGGCAACGTGCGCGAGCTGCGCAACATCCTGGAGCGGGCGCTCGTGCTGGAGCCCGGACCGGAGCTGGAGCTGGAGGTCATCAGCGGCACGCCCTCCTCCACCATCGCCGCGCGGGCGGAGGCACCCGCCGCGGCACCGCCGCCGCCGGGAGCCTTCAGCGTGACGGAGCCCGTGCCCATGGAGGACCTGGAGCGCGCCTATGTGCGCTGGGTCCTGGAGCGGCAGGGCGGCCGGCGTATGGAGGCGGCGAAGGCGCTCGGTTTGTCCTATCCGACCTTCCTCAAGCGCCTGGGCGACACGTGAAGGGATTTGCAGTGCCCGCGCCGGGGCGATGAAAGGATTTTGAAGTCGGCCGGGACTGAAAGTTTTTTGAAGTCCCGAAGTGGCACATCCCCTCGGATTTACTGAGGAAAACCCAGGCACGCGGCTTGCGATGGGGGCCCTCCGGATTCTCACCGGAGCCTGCCGCTTGCGCCGTTCCTTCCCCGCTCTCATCGCCCTGGGCACCCTGCTCGGTCTCACCGCCAGTGCCGAGCAGCGCCCCTCGTCCTCCGCCTCGCTGCTGCTCTCCAACCTGCCGGACGAGGACGGTCTGGCGGAGCTCCTCTGGGAGCACTCCGCGGACTTCGCGGACGACCGCGCCCGCGTCGCCGCCTCGCGCGCGGACCACCAGCGCACGCACCTGCTGCCCAACCCGGAGCTGGACGTGTCCATGAACACCATCCCCCTTGGGGCCACCAACCCGCCGGGGCTGCGCCGGTTGACGGACGTGCCCAACTACGTCGTGGGCCTGTCGGAGCTGGTGGAGCTGGGCAAGCGCGGCCCGCGCCAGGACGCGGCGAAGGCGGCGCTGTCCGCCACCACGCTGGACGTGCACGCCGCGCTCCGGGCCCGCACCTACGACGTGCTGGAGCGGGCCGCGGACGTGGCCTCCACGGAGGTGCGCATCGCGGAGCTGACGAAGCTCGCCGAGGACGCGCGCAAGCTCACCGACCTGCAGCGCGCCCGGCAGCAGCACGGCGACGCCGCGGGCCTGGACGTGGACCGCTCCACGCTGGAGGCGCAGACGCTGGAGACGTCGCTGGGCGAGGAGCAGGCGAAGCTGACGGACGCGCTCCTGGCCTGCGCGCAGCTCGCGGGCATCCCGTGTGAGCCCTTCGGCAGCCACGAGCGGGCGATGTCCTTCCTCCAGGCGCGGCTCGACAAGGCGCCCGCGCCCGCCGCCATCGAAGCGCGTCCGGACCTGCGGGCCCTGAGCGCGCAGGAGGAATCCGCGCGGTCCTCGCTGAAGCTCGCGCGGCGCCGCTGGATTCCGGATCCGACGGTGCGCGCCGGCTACACGCGGGACCAGTTCGTCATCGCGGGCAACCAGCAGAACTCCCTCTTCGTGGGCATGTCGATTCCCCTCCCCTTCTTCGACCACGGCCAGGCGGACGCGCACGCCGCCAGCGTCAGCGCTCAATCCGCGAGGACCGCCCGCGAGCAGCTCACGGCCCAGGCCGAGCGGGAGACGGCCACGCTGAACCAGCAGCTGCGCACGGTGCAGGAGCGCCGCCAGAAGCTCCACACGCAGACGCTGCCCCTGGCCCAGGGCGTGGTGCAGCGCCTGGACGCGGCGGTGAAGGCCGGGGGCGCGGCGCTGCAAGACCTGCTGCTCGCGCGCCGCACCTACGGAGAGCTGGTGCTGCACGCGGCGGACCTGGATCAGACCGCCTACCACCTCACCATCGCCATCGCCCGCGCCAGCGCCGCCGGTCCGCGCGCGCCGGACACGCTGACGGCTCCCCGCTCCTGAACGTTCCCAACCCCTTTTCTGAAAGCCCCACCATGAACACGCCTGACACCTCCGCCGCCCCGACGACCCCCTCCACCTCTTCGCGCCGCACCCCGGTCTGGATGGCCTTCGCGGGAGCGGGCCTCCTGGGCACCGGCGTGCTGCTCTACGTGCTGGCCCCCACGGACTCCGTCGCGGAGAGCGAGACCGCCATCCGCGGCCCCACCGTGAACGGTGAGACGGTGCACCTGCCGGACGGCGCCCCCCAGTGGCACTACGTGCAGCTCGCCGTCGCCACGGAAGGCAACGCCCTCACGCCGCTCCCCTCCCCCGCGCGCGTGCAGTTCGACGAGGCGCGCACCGCGTCCGTGGGAGCCCCGCTCGCGGGCCGCGTGGAGGAGGTGCGCGTGCACCCCGGCGACCGCGTGAAGCAGGGCGATGATCTCTTCAGCGTGCGCTCCGGCGCCTTCGCGGAGCTGCTGCGCGAGCTGCGCGGCGCGGAGGCCGACGTCGCGGAGAAGCGCCGCACCGCGGAGCGCCTCAAGGAGCTGGTGGCCCTGAGCGCCGCGCCGGAGAAGGAGCTGCTCGCGGCGCAGACGGAGCTGCGCCAGGCCGAGCTCTCCCTGGAGGCCGCCAAGGCGAAGCAGGGCAGCCTCCGCGTGTCCTCGCAGGGGGAGAACCTCTTCTGGGTGAAGGCCCCGCGCTCCGGCACGGTGGTGGACCTGGACGTGGTGGCCAGCCAGGAGGTGACGCCGGACCGCGACAAGCCGCTCGTGCGGCTGTCGGACCTGGATCAGGTGATGGTCATCGCCGACCTCCAGGAGGCGGACGCGCTGGACATGTCCCCCGGCCAGGACGTCACCGTCACCACGCGGGACGGCATCGTCCGCGCCGGCAAGGTGGACCGCGTCTCCGAGGTGGTGGACCCGCTGCGCCGCACCGTGGAGGTGCGCGTGCGCGTCCCCAACAGCGACCGCCGCTTCCGCCCCAACGCCTTCGTGGAGGTGACGCCCACGGCGCCGGAGGGCATCAAGCGCGTGCGCGTCCCGGACAGCGCGGTGGTGACGAACGGCTCCCGCTCCGTGGTCTTCGTCGCCCGGGACTCGAACCGCCTGGAGCGCGTCCCCGTGACGCCGGGCCGCCGCCGCGACGGCGAGGTGGAGCTGCGCGCAGGCCTGTCCTCCGGTGACCGCTTCGTCGCCCGGGGCGCGCTGCTCCTGGAGAACCAGATCGAGTTGGCGGACTGAAGCCCCCCACCGCATCGAAAGACGCCCATGTTCGAAAAGCTCGTCGACTTCAGTCTGAAGAACCGCGCGGCGGTGGTGTTCCTCACGCTGCTGGCCGCCATCTGGGGCTACTTCTGCTTCCGCGACCTCACCGTGGAGGCCTTCCCGGACCCCACCGACACGCAGGTCAACGTCATCACCCTCTACCCGGGCCAGCCGTCGGAGGAGGTGGAGCGCCAGATTGGCCTCCCGATGGAGCGCGCGCTCAACGGCATCCCGGGCCTGACGCGCCTGCGCAACCTCTCCATGTTCGGCCTGTCGTTCGTGACGTTGAGCTTCAACGACAACACGGACGTGCTCTTCGCCCGCGCGCAGGTGCTGGAGCGCCTGCGGGACGCGGAGCTGCCGGAGGGCATCACGCCCTCCCTGGGCCCGCTGGCGACGCCCATCGGTGAAATCTACCGCTACACGCTGAAGGGCGCGAAGGGCGACCCCATGAAGCTGCGCACCCTCCAGGACTGGGTGGTGCGCCCCAGCCTCCTGCGCGTGGACGGCGTCGCGGACGTCGTCAGCTACGGCGGCCTGCTCAAGGAGATCCACATCCAGCCGGACCCCGCCCGGCTCGCGGCGTTCGGCCTCACGCTGGACACCCTGGAGGACGCGCTGAAGGAAGGCTCGGAGAACGCCAGCGGCGGCGTGCTGGAGCGCGGCTCCGAACAGTTCGTCATCCGCAGCGAGGGCCTCTTCCACACGCTGGACGACATCCGCGACGTGCGCGTGGCCACGCATGAAGGCACGCCCGTGTTCCTCAAGGACGTGGCGGACGTGAACGAGGGCTGGTCGCCCCGCCAGGGCGTGGTCAGCCGCGACGGCGACGGCGACGTGGTGCAGGGCATCGTGCTGATGCGCCGCGGAGAGAACCCGTCGACCGTGCTCGCCCGGGTGCGTGACGCGGTGGAGGCGGTGAACGGCCGCCTCCAGACGGACGACGCGCGCATCGACCCGTTCTACGACCGCACGGACCTGGTGAACACGACGCTGCGCACGGTGGGCCACAACCTGCTGGAGGGCGCGCTGCTCGTCACGCTGGTGCTCTTCATCTTCCTGTTGGACCTGCGGGCCGCCATCGTCGTGGGCGTCCTGATTCCCCTCTCGCTGCTCGCGTCGTTCATCTACCTGAAGATGCGCGGCATGTCGGCCAACCTGCTGTCCATGGGCGCGGTGGACTTCGGCGTCATCGTGGACGGCGGCGTGGTCATCATCGAGAGCATCCTGGCGCGCATGTCCGGCCACCAGTACGAGGGCGAGACGCCGATGGAGCGCATCCAGCGCGCGACGAAGGCGGTGGTGCGCCCCACGGTGTTCTCGCTGCTCATCATCATCGCGGCGTACCTGCCCATCTTCATGCTCCAGCGGGTGGAGGGCCGCATCTTCGCGCCCATGGCGAACACGGTGGTGGCGGCGCTGCTGGGCGCGCTCGTCTTCTCCGTCACGCTCATCCCGGTGCTGGCGTCGTTCGTCTACCGCAAGCCGGTGAAGCACAAGGAGTCGCCGGTGCTGCGCGCGGCGGACAAGGCCTACGGCCCCGTGCTGACCTGGAGCCTCAAGCACCCGGGCATCGTGGTGGCGCTGTGCACGGCGGGCCTGCTCTTCGCGGGGGCGCTCATCCCGCGCATGGGCAGCGAGTTCCTCCCGGCGCTCAACGAAGGCAGCCTCTATCTGACCTTCACCATGCCCTCGAACATCTCCCTGTCGGAGGGCCGCAAGATGGTGCCGCGCATCGAAAGCCTGCTGCGCCAGGCGCCGCAGGTGGACGGCGTGCTCAGCCAGCTGGGCCGCCCGGAGGACGGCACGGACGCGAAGCTCACCAACAACCTGGAGTTCTTCGTGAAGCTCAAGCCGCCCGCGCAGTGGCCCAAGAGCACGCCCAAGCTGGACGACGTGTTGGACGTCCTCCAGAAGTCCGTGTCCGAGGTGCCGGGCATGGAGGTGAGCTTCAGCCAGCCCATTGGCGACAACGTGAACGAGAGCATCAGCGGCCAGCAGGGCCAGCTCGCGGTGAAGCTCTTCGGCGACGACCTCCAGGTGCTCCAGGAGTACTCGCAGAAGGTGAAGCGCACGCTGTCGAAGGTGGACGGCGTCGCGGACCTGGGCATCGTGAAGAGCGGCGAGGTCCCCAGCATCCAGGTGACGCCGGACCGCAAGGCGCTGGCCCGCCACGGCATGTCGCTGGGCGACTTCCAGCACGTCTTCCAGACGGCGGTGGGCGGCCGGCCGCTCAGCGAGTTCTGGGAGGGCGAGCGCCGCTTCGACGTGGTGATGCGCCTGCCCATGTCCAGCCGCGACGACGTGGAGAAGATCTCCCGCCTGCGCGTGCCCGTGGAGGGCGGCGTGCTGGTGCCGCTGAGCGAGCTGGCCCAGGTGAAGACGGGCTTCGGCCGCGCGTCCATCAACCGCGAGAACGGCCGGCGCTACATCGGCGTGCGCATGAACGTGCGCGGCCGGGACCTGGGCTCCTTCGTGAAGGACGCGCAGGCGCTGGTGGAGAAGGAAGCCCCGCCCCCCGCCGGGACGAGCGTCGAGTGGGGCGGCGAGTTCGAAAGCAAGGAGCGCGCGATGGACCGGCTCCTCACGGTGCTGCCGGTGGCGCTGGTGCTCACGCTGCTGCTGCTCTTCAAGGCGTTCAACTCGTTTGGCCGCGCGGTGGTGACGCTGCTCAACGTGCCCTTCGCGCTGATGGGCGGCGTGTTCGGCCTGTACTGGGCGGGCATGCCGCTGAGCGTGGCGGCGGCGGTGGGCTTCATCGCGCTCATCGGCCAGGCGGCGCTCAACGGCGTGCTGGTGATGAGCGCCATCGCGGAGCGCCGGGAGGCGGGCGAGTCGCTGGATGACGCCATCCTCCACGGCAGCCGGGAACGCCTGCGTCCGGTGCTGATGACCGCGGCGCTGGCGGCGCTGGGCCTGGTGCCGGCGTGCTTGAGCAACGGCATCGGCTCGGAGATGCAGAAGCCGCTGGCCATCGTCATCGTGTCCGGAACGATCTCCGCGTGCGCGCTGACGCTGGTGCTGCTGCCGGTCCTCTTCCGCATCTTCGCCCGCTTCACGGAGCAGGTCGTGGACCGGATGCCTCCGCAGCTGCTGCGCGTGGTGCCCGGAGCCAAGAGCCTCCGCAAGGCGGGCTGAAGCGGGGCCTGCCCCGGCTGCGCGAAATGGCGCTTCCCTTGCGGAGCCGGGGCAGGCAGGAACAGGCGCATGACGCCCTGGATGAGTGGAGTCTGCGAAGCGAACGGCATCAACCTCCACTACCTCCGGACCGGAGGCGCCCGCCCTCCCGTCATGCTGCTCCATGGGTTGATCGGGAGCGGCGCCTGCTGGACTCCCGTGGCGCGCGGGCTCGAAGGTGAGTTCGACGTCATCATGCCCGACGCCAGAGGGCACGGCGGTTCGAGCACGCCGCCCCACGGCTACCGGTACGACGATCACGCCCGCGACGTCGAGGGCCTCATCCGCGGCCTGGGGCTCTCGCGTCCGGTCCTGATGGGCCACTCGATGGGCGGCATGACCGCCGCGGTGGTGGCGAGCCGACGGACCGCGGGCCTCCGCGGCCTCGTCCTGGTCGACCCGACGTTCTTGAGCCCCGAGCGCCAACGCGAGGTGCACGACAGCAACGTCGCCGGGCAACACCGCCAGCTCCTCGGAATGAGCAAGTCGGACCTCGTGGCCCAGGCCCTGGCCCGGCAGCCGCATCGCCAGCCTGAGCTCATCGAGCTTCTTGCCGAGGCGAGACTGAAAACCCGCCTAGAGGCCTTCGACGTCCTCACGCCGCCCAACCCCGACCCTCGCGACGTGGTGGGCGCGATTGACGTCCCGACCCTGCTCGTCATCGGAGATAGCAGCCCCGTCGTCACGCTGGAGATGGCAACGGAGCTGCGGAGCCTCAACCCACGCGTGCGAATCACCCAGGTCCGGGACGCCGGCCACGGCCTCCCGTATGACCAGCCCGAGCGCCTGGCCGAAGGGGTCGCGTCGTTCTTGCGTGAGCTGGCCTAGCGGCTCGCCGCCGAAGCCTTCCCGGCGATGAAGTCCTTCAAGTCATCGGGGAGCGGCGACGTGAAGGTGACGGCCTCCCCGGTGCCCGGATGCGGGAACGTGATGCGCTCCGCGTGGAGCGCATGCCGGGGCAACCGCAGCCGGGCCCACGCCTCCGGCTCCAGCGTGTGCTTGCTGAAGCGGTCGAAGTAACCCGGGTCCGGCCCGTACATCTTGTCCCCCACCAGCGGGAAGCCCGCCTCGCGCAGGTGGACGCGGATCTGATGCTGCCGCCCCGTCTCCGGAAAGCAGCGCAGCAGCGCGAACGGCGCGCCGTCATGCGTGAAGCGCTCGAGCACCTGGAAGCGGGTGCGGCTGGGCTTGCCCGCCACCGCGTCGATGCGCACCGCGATGCGGATCAGGTCCGTCCCCTCCGCGATGGGCGCATCCACCACGAAGGTGTCCTCGGGAGGCTGCCCCTCGCACAGCGCCAAGTACTCCTTGTGCACGTCGCGCGACAGGAACAGCCCGCCCAGCACGCGACAGGACTCGGTGGTGCGGCCGCACACCACCAGCCCGCTCGTCTCGCGGTCCAGCCGGTGCGCGGGCTCCGCGAAGCGCTCCCCGAACCGCTCGCGCAGCAGCGTCACCAGCGTGCCCTTGTGGTAGCGCGCGGTGGGGTGGATGGGCAGCCCCGCCGGCTTGTCCAACACCAGCAGCCAGTCATCGGAGAAGACGACGGGCAGCTCCGTGGGCGTCACCGGCTCCTGGCTCGCGGGGCGGCGGATCCGGAAGGTGAGCCCCGGGTACACGGGCGTGGAGGGCTTGAGCCGGTACTCGTCGCACAGCACGCCGCGCAGGATGATGCCACGCACGCGCTCCAGGTCCATGCGGCGGATCTTCTCGCAGAGGTAGCGGTCCAGCCGCCACCCCGCGTAGTTCGGCTCCACGACGAACGGGATGTCGACGTAGCCGTCGGGCAGGTCCGGAGCAGGAGCGGAGGCGGCGTCTTCACGCATGGCGGACCCGACGCTCTACCACGCTTCGGAACGAAGGAGGCCGCCCGGCCCCCGCGCACGAAGACGCGAGCACCCGGCGGCCTGACTGCTCCACGCGACCCGTCCGGCTCACCCGAAGGCGCGCTTCGACTCCACGCCCAGGAAGCGCGCGTACAGGTCCGCGATGCGCTCGCCCGTGCGGCCGTCCCACAGCTCCGGCACGCGGCCCTTCTTGAAGTTCCCGGCGAGCACGCGGTTCGCGGCCTCGCGGATGCGCGCGGGGTCGGTGCCCACCACCTCGTTGGAGCCTACCTCCACGGTGATGGGGCGCTCGGTCTGCTCGCGCATGGTGAGGCACGGCACGTTCAGCGCCGTGGTCTCCTCCTGCAGACCGCCCGAGTCCGTCATCACCAGCTTCGCCTGCGACGTCACGGACAGGAACTCCAGGTAGCCCATGGGGTCCACCAGCTTGAGCCCCGGCGTCTTCTCCAACTGGGCGCCCAGCCCCTGCTCGGCGATCATCTTCCGGGTGCGCGGGTGCACCGGGAACACGACGGGCAGCTCCTTCGCCACGTCCATCAGCACGCCCAGGAGGCCCGACAGCAGCTTCGGGTTGTCCACGTTGGACGGACGGTGCAGCGTCGCCACCACGTAGCCCCTGGGCGTCAGGCCCAGCTGCTTCAGCGTGGGCAGCTGGTCGGCCTTCTCCTTGGACGACAGGAGCGAGTCGATCATCACGTTGCCCACCAGGTGGATGTACTTCGGGTCGATGCCCTCCTTCAAAAGGTTCGCGTCCGCGTCGCGCGACGGCGTGAGCAGCAGGTCTGAGAGCCGGTCGGTGACGACGCGGTTGATCTCCTCCGGCTGGTGCCGCTCGAAGCTGCGCAGGCCCGCCTCCACGTGGGACAGCGGAATGGCCAGCTTGGACGTGACGAGCGCCGCGGCGATGGTGCTGTTCACGTCGCCCACCACGGAGACCAGGTCCGGCTTCTCCTGGAGGAAGACCTTCTCCATCTCCACCATCATCCTCGCCGTCTGCTCGGCGTGGCCCCCGGAGCCGATGCCCAGGTGGATGTCCGGTGGAGGCAAGCCCAGGTCCGCGAAGAAGACGTCGCTCATCTTCGCGTCGTAGTGCTGGCCGGTGTGGAGGACGAGCTGCCGCAGGGACGTACGCGCGCAGATGGCCCGGTGAATGGGTGCCACCTTCATGAAATTGGGACGCGCGCCAACAATGTGGATGACCTTCTTCATGTCGCCCGGAAGCTAGGCATGGCGCGATTTCCCGCCAGTGGTGGGAGCAGGGCAGACCCGCCCCGGGCGCGGCGGGACGTCCTGAATCTGATAGATGCCGCCCCATGCCCGCCTCCCGCACCGTGGCCGTCATCCCCGCCCGCCATGCCAGCACCCGCTTCCCTGGCAAGCCGCTCGCCCTCATCGCCGGCCGCCCCATGGTCGAACACGTCTGGCGCCGCTGCCAGGAGGCCCGCGCCTTCGACGAGGTGTGGGTGGCCACGGATGACGCGCGGATCCGCGACGTCGTGGAGGGCTTCGGCGGCAAGGCGGTGATGACCAGCCCCGCCTGCCCCACCGGCACGGACCGCATCGCGGAGGTCGCCCGCGCCCGCCCGGACGTGGGGGTGTGGGTGAACGTGCAGGGGGATGAGCCGCTCGTGGACCCCGCCGCGCTCAAGGTGCTCGCGGACCTCTTCCAGGACGCGTCCGTCCACATGGGGACACTGGTGCGCCCCCTGGACCCGGAGGAGGTGGAGAACCCCCATGTGGTGAAGGCCGTGCTCGCCCTCAACGGCGACGCGCTCTACTTCAGCCGCGCCGCGGTGCCGCACGCGCGCGACGCCGGCGCCCCCGTGCGCCGCTGGGCCCACCTGGGCCTCTACGGCTACCGGCGCGACACGCTGCTCCAGCTCGCCTCGCTCAGCCCCACCCCGCTGGAGGAGGCGGAGAAGCTGGAGCAGCTGCGCGCCCTGGAGCACGGCCTGCGGATCCGCTGCGCGAGCGTGTCCTGGCGCACCGTGGCGGTGGACGTGCCGGAGGACGTGGCCCGCGTGGAGGCCGTGCTGCGCCAGCGCGGCTGACCGCGCTCAAATCACCGGCAGCTCGTCCGGCGCGTCGCCCCTGGGGAAGGCCGCGTCGATGCGCTGGAGCTCCTCCTTCGTGAGCTTCAGCGAGGCCGCGCCCGCGTTGTCGCGCACGTGCGCCACGTCGCTCGCCTTCGGGATGGCGAACACCGCCGGCCGGCGCACGAGGAACTGGAGCGCCACCTGGAAGGGCGTCACGCCATGCGCCTTCGCGATGGACGCCAGCACCCTGCCGCCCGCGCTGGTCGGTGACGGGAACCGGCCGTTGCCGAACGGACTGTAGGCCACCACCGCGACGCCCTGTGACTCGCACCACGGGAGGACCTCGTGCTCGATGGCGCGCTCCTCCAGGTGGTACAGCACCTGGTTGCACGCGATGCGCCCCCTGCCCGCGAGGGCCAGCACCTCCTCCAGGTCCTCCACCCCGAAGTTGCTCACGCCCCAGGAGCGGATCTTCCCCGCCTCCACCAGCTCCTCGAAGGCCGCCACCGTGCCCTCCAGCGGGTGCGAACCGGGCCAGTGCAACAGGTAGCAATCCAACCGGTCCGTGCCGAGCCGCTTCAGGCTGCGCTCACAGGCGGCCACCGTGCCCTTCCGCGTCGCGTTGGAGGGCATCACCTTGGACACGAGGAACACCTCGTCGCGCCGGCCCTCGATGGCCTTCGCCACCAGCTCCTCCTCCACCCGCCCGTGCCCGTAGAGCTCCGCGGTGTCCAGGTGGGTGAGCCCCAGGTCCAGCCCGGCGCGCAGGGCCTGGATGACGGCCTTCGCGTCGTCGTCCTCCATCTGCCAGGTGCCCTGTCCGATGACGGGCACCGCCACCCCGGTGTTGCCAAAGACGCGCTTCTCCATGGCCCCTCCTCGCGTGGAACGGCCCTGGAATAGCACCCAGGCCTCCCGCCTGCATCCCGGCCCTGCGGACGCCGTCCGGGCTGCACGTCCCCCGACAGTCCGGTACGCTCCGCCGGTGCCTCCCTCCGTCACCGCTCCAACACCTCCACGCCCCTCCAGGGTCACCCTGCGCCGCCTGATGGCGCTCGCCCGCCCCGAGCTGGGCACGCTGCTGGTCGCCACCCTCTTCCTGTTCATCAGCAGCGCCGCGAGCCTGGTCTACCCCCAGGGCGTCCGCATCCTCATCGACGAGGCCCTCAACGCGAAGAACCGCGCCCTCATCGACAAGGCCGCGCTCGTCATGCTGGCCGTGTTCCTGGTCCAGGGCGTGGCCACCGCCCTGCGCTTCTATCTGTTCGCCAACGCCGGCGAGCGCGTGGTCATGCGCCTGCGCCATGACTTCTTCCGGAGCCTGATGAACCAGGAGGTGGCCTTCTTCGACACGCACCGCACCGGAGAGCTCACCAGCCGGCTCGCCTCCGACACCACCGTGCTCCAGAACACGGTGAGCGTGAACATCTCCCAGGGGCTGCGCAACGCCGTGCAGGCCCTGGGCGGCATCGTGCTGCTCTTCTACACCTCGGCGTCGCTCACCTTCCTGATGCTCGCCATCGTCCCGCTCGTCGCCGTGGGCGGCATGGTCTACGGCCGGCGCGTGCGCGGGCTGTCGCGCAACGTGCAGGACGCGCTCGCCAAGGCCAGCGAGGTCGCCGAGGAGAGCCTGTCCGGCATGCGCACCGTGCGCTCCTTCGCCGCGGAGGCGTCGGAGGTCGCGCGCTACGGAAACACCGTGCGCAACGCCTACGAGGTCGCCCGCCACCGCGCGCGTCAGTCCGCCGCCTTCATGGGAGGCGCCTCCAGCGCGGGCTACATCGCCGCGGTGGTGGTGTTCTGGTACGGCGGCCGGCTGGTGGTGAACGGCGAGCTCTCCGTGGGCGCGCTCACCTCGTTCCTCATCTACACGATGCTCGTGGCCGTCTCCCTGGGCTCCCTGGCGGACCTCTGGGCGGACTTCATGCGCGCCTCCGGCGCCGCCGAGCGCGTCTTCGAGCTGATGGACCGCGCGCCCGCCATCCCCGTCAACGAGGGCGAGCGCCCCGCCACCGTCGAAGGCAGCGTGGAGCTGCGCGGCGTGCACTTCGCCTACCCCACCCGCCCGGACGTGCCGGTGCTCCAGGGCATCGACCTCACCGTCAACGCCGGCGAGGTCGTCGCCGTGGTGGGCTCCTCCGGCGCCGGCAAGTCCACCCTCGCCGCGCTCCTCTCCCGTTTCTATGATCCGCTCCAGGGCCAGCTGCTCCTGGACGGCCGCCCCCTGAAGTCCCTGGACCCCAGCTGGCTCAGGCGCCACGTGGGCATGGTCGCCCAGGAGCCCCTGCTCTTCTCCTGCTCCATCGCGGACAACATCCGCTACGGCCGCCCGGACGCCACCGACGCGGAGATCGAAGCCGCCGCCCGGGCCGCCAACGCGCACGACTTCATCCAGCGCTTCCCGGACGGCTACCGCACGGAGGTGGGCGAGCGCGGCGTGCAGCTGTCCGGCGGCCAGAAGCAGCGCGTGGCCATCGCGCGGGCCGTGCTCAAGGATCCGCGCATCCTCATCCTGGACGAGGCCACCTCCGCCCTGGATTCAGAGAGCGAGCACCTGGTGAAGGACGCCCTGGACCGGCTGATGCAGGGCCGCACCACGCTCATCATCGCCCACCGCCTGTCCACCGTGGCCAACGCCCAGCGCGTGCTGGTGATGGAGCACGGCCGCGTGGTGCAGAGCGGCACCCACGCCACCCTCATGACGCAGGACGGCCTGTACCGCCGCCTCGTGGAGCGCCAGGTCGTCGCCGCCTGAACGCTCGTTCCCTGGCCGAGCCCGCCCACCCCTCGGGTTCCATGGCGCGAAATGAAGACGCGCATTATCTCTGCTGCCGCAAGAAAGGAGGTGATGCCTTGAACGACAGCATGATCAAGGCGTCTGCCTCCGTCGCGGTGGCCTGCTAGCGCAGGTTGGCCCGGCGGAAAGCCGACGCTCGCGGTAACGAGTCGCCCCCGCCCTTGCCGGCGGGGGCGACTTTTTTCGTCCCCCACCCCACCGGGAATGTCCTGTCCACCCACCGGTTCGTGGCCGCCGGGGGGAAGCACCATCCACGACCGTCGGGGTCGCCTGCCGGAGATACTCCCGTGTCCATCACGCCGTGCCCCATCCCACTGCCTTCCGCCCTCCGTGACGAAGAGATGGTGGACGACCAGCGCAATCTTTTTTGTCCCAACTACGACGCCTGCCTGCACCAGGTCGTGAAGAAAGGCTGGGAAGGCTGGAGTTGCCGGGGATGTGCCCTGCGCCAGTTCCGCGTGGGCCAGCCCACCGCCCAGCAGTTCGCCGTCGCCCGGCCCGGGGGTTGGGACGCACAGTGAAGGACGGACCTCGTGGGTTGAGGCCAGCCGGCCGTCCGTGCGTCAGAGAATATTTGACGCCTCCTGGCCCTCTTGGCAGGAAGGGACATGCGCTCCAAGAAAACCAAGTTCATCTTCGTGACGGGCGGCGTGGTCAGCTCGCTGGGGAAGGGACTGGCCTCCGCATCCATTGGCGCCCTCCTCGAGAACCGCGGGCTGGACATCACGCTCATCAAGCTGGATCCGTACATCAACGTGGATCCGGGCACGATGAGCCCCTTCCAGCACGGCGAGGTCTTCGTCACCGAGGACGGTGGCGAGACCGACATGGACCTGGGCCACTACGAGCGGTTCACCCACGCGAGGATGAGCCGCCTCAACAACTTCACCTCCGGCCGCATCTACAACGCGGTCATCACCAAGGAACGCCGCGGCGAGTACCTGGGCAAGACCGTCCAGGTGATTCCGCACATCACGGATGAGATCAAGGCCAGCATCCGCCAGGCCTCCCAGGACGTGGACGTCGTCATCGTGGAGGTCGGCGGGACGGTGGGCGACATCGAGTCGCTGCCCTTCCTCGAGGCCATCCGCCAGATGCGCTACGACGTGGGCAGCCAGAACGCCGTCTACATCCACCTGACGCTGCTGCCGTACATCGGCGCCGCGGGTGAGGTGAAGACCAAGCCCACGCAGCACTCGGTGATGAAGCTGCGCGAGATTGGCATCCAGCCGGACTTCCTCCTGTGCCGCACCGACCGGGAGATCTCGCGCGAGCTGAAGGACAAGATCGCCATGTTCTGCAACGTGGACAACGGCAACGTGTTCACGTCCCCGGACGTGCGCAGCATCTACGAGCTGCCCCTGGAGCTGCACCGCCAGGGCCTGGATGAGCGGCTCGCGGAGGTGCTCAACATCTGGAGCCGCGCGCCCCACCTGGAGAAGTGGGAGACCATCACCCGGAAGATCTACGAGCCCGCGCGCGGCGAGGTCACCGTCGCCATCGTGGGCAAGTACGTGAACCTCACGGAGAGCTACAAGAGCCTCAACGAGTCCCTGCTCCACGGCGGCATCGCCAACGACGTGCGCGTGAAGCTGCGCTTCGTGGACAGCCAGGACGTGGAGGCGCAGGGGCCGGAGAAGACGCTCGCGGGCGTGGACGCGGTGCTCGTGCCCGGCGGCTTCGGCGTGCGCGGCACGGAGGGGAAGATCGCCGCGGTCCGCTACGCGCGTGAGAACAAGCTCCCCTTCTTCGGCATCTGCCTGGGCCTCCAGATGGCCGTGGTGGAGTTCAGCCGCACCGTGCTGGGCCTCAAGGGCGCCAACAGCCTGGAGTTCGACGAGCACACCGCCCACCCGGTGGTGACGCTCATGGAGAGCCAGGTGAAGGTGCAGGACAAGGGAGGCACCATGCGCCTGGGCAGCTACGCGTGCGCCCTCAAGCCCGGCACCGTCGCGCACAGGCTCTACGGCCAGGACTCCATCCAGGAGCGCCACCGCCACCGCTACGAGGTCAACAACGCCTACCGCGGCCGCCTCCAGGAGGCCGGGCTCGTCATCTCCGGCCACAACCCGGAGCTGAACCTGGTGGAGATGATCGAACTGACGGACCACCCGTACTTCGTCGGCTGCCAGTTCCACCCCGAGTTCAAGAGCAAGCCCTTCGCCCCCCACCCCCTCTTCTCCGGCTTCATCGGCGCGGCGCTCGCCCAGCGGGACGCCACCCGGAGCCAGGGCCCGGTGCGTTCATGAGCAACACCCCCTCCATCGAGCTGTGCGGCCACAAGGTCGGCCCCGGCCAGCGCCTCTTCGTCATCGCCGGCCCGGACAGCATCGAGTCCGAGGAGATGGCCCTGCGCCACGCCCACCTCCTCAAGGGCATCACCACCCGGCTGGGCGTCCCGTATGCCTTCAAATGTTCCTATGACAAGGCCAACCGGACCAGCGGCAAGTCCTTCCGTGGGCCGGGTTTGAAGGAAGGTCTGAGAATCCTGGACCGCGTGCGACGGGAGGTGGGAGTGCCCGTTCTCACGGACGTCCACGAAACCAGCCACGTCGGGCCTGCCGCTGAAGTCGTGGATATCATCCAGATACCGGCGTTCCTGTGCCGGCAGACGGACCTCGTGGAGGCGGTGGCCCGCTCGGGCAAGGGGGTGAACTTGAAGAAGGGACAGTTCGTGGCCCCCAAGGACATCGTCCACTCGGCGCGCAAGGCCGTGGAGGCGGGCAACCCCAACGTGCTCGTCACCGAGCGGGGCTCCTCCTTCGGCTACAACAACCTCGTCGTGGACATGCGCGGCTTCGCCCAGATGCGCGAGGCCGGCCTCGTGGTCTGCATGGACGCGACCCACGCGGTCCAGCTCCCCTCCTCCAGCGACGGAAAGACGGGCGGTGAGCGGAAGTTCGTCTCGCTGCTCGCCCGCAGCGCCGCCGCCGCCGGGATTGACGCTTTATTCACAGAAGTCCACGAAGACCCCGATCGTGCCCTGTGTGACGGTCCGTGCTCGCTCAATCCACAGATGTTCGAGGACGTGGTACGAGATGTGCTCAGCATCCGCCGCGCGCTGGGTCACGAAGCCAGTTGATGGACGCGAAAGGTGGGGAGGCCATGCAGACGGAAGCGCCTTCCAAGCCGGGCAAGGAAGAGCTGACGTCCCGTGCGTCGCGCGTGCGGCTGCTCGTGTTCGACGTGGATGGCGTCCTCACCGACGGCGCCCTGTACTACGGCGACAACGGCGAGGTGATGAAGCGCTTCAACGTGAAGGACGGCCATGCGCTCGTCATGGCCCGGCTGGTGGGCCTGCCCGCCGCCATCCTCACCGCGCGCTCGTCCCGCATCGTGGAGGCCCGAGGCCGAGAATTGGGCCTCGCCGCCATCTTCCAGGGCCGCAAGGAGAAGGGTCCCGCACTCCTTGAATTGCTTGATCAGCTCCAAATACCCGCGAACCAGTGCGCGTACATGGGAGACGACCTCAATGACCTGGACCCCCTGTCGCTCTCAGGGCTTTCCGCCTGTCCCGCGGATGCCGTTCCAGAGGTGCGCCAGGAAGCGGACTTCGTTACCCAGAACGTGGGCGGTCACGGAGCCGCCCGGGAGCTCGTGGAGCTGTGCCTCCGTGCCAGTGGTCGTTGGGAAGACGCCGTCGGACTGATGAGAACCACAGGGAAACGCAGCACTTCGTAGGGTGGGTTGATCAAACCCCGCATTCAAGGTAGGTGTTTATTTCCATGGCTAGTGGAACGATGCAGTCCGAGGGGAGTACGGCGATGACGGACCAGCTCTACACGACGCACGACATCAGTCGGTTGCTTCAGGTGGACCCGTCGACGGTGAGCAAGTGGATTGACCGCGGCATCCTGATGGCCTTCCGGACTCCGGGTGGCCACCGCCGGGTGCGTTCGACGGACCTGCGCACCTTCCTGGTCACCCACCAGATGCCCGTGCCCGAGGAGCTGGGCAGCAGCACGGTGCGCCTGCTGGTCGTGGACGACGAGCGCCCGGTGCTGGACGCCATCAAGCGCGCGTTCAAGCCGCACGCGAACCAGGTGGAGCTCCAGACGACCACGAGCGGCGTGGAGGCGCTGCTGCTGGTGTCGGAGCAGAAGCCGCACGGGATGATCATCGACCTCAACATGCCGGACATCGACGGCATCGAGGTCTGCAAGCGCATCCGCGCGCGCAAGCAGATGGAGGGCGTGCGCCTCATCACCATGACGAGCAATCACACGCCCGACGTCGTGGAGCAGTCCAAGCAGGCCGGCGCGGTGGCGTGCCTGGCCAAGCCGCTGGACGTCACGCAGGTGATGGAGCTGTTCCGGGTGCCGCTGGCGCTCAACACCAGCGCTGCTCGCAAGTAAGGGGACGGGGGCTTCCGCCGGCCACCGCGGAAGCCCTCGGGTCGCAGGGCTGCTTGCGGGAGTCGCCGCGCCTCGCCGCAGCGAGGGCAGCGGCCTCCCTGATGGGGTGTTGATGCATGGGCATCAACCCTGGACCTTCACCTCGACGACGCGGGGCTTGGTCTCCTCGCGGCGCGGCAGGGTGAGGGTGAGCACGCCATTGTCGTAGCGGGCCTCCACGCGGGCCGCGTCCACCGTCTCCGGCAGGCGGAACTGGCGTGCGTACACGCCCGAGGCGCGCTCCTGGCGGCGCAGGGTGCTGCCCTCCGGCAGCGTCTCCTCCTTGCGCTCGGAGCGAACGGTCAGCACGCCGTCTTCCACCTTCACCTGGATGGCCTTGGCGTCATGGCCCGGCAGGTCCACGCGCAGCGTGATGCCGGACTCGGCCTCCACGATGTCCGCCGCGGGCGTGACGGTGCGCTCGGCGTCGTTGCGGACGCCCGGCGAGGCCAGCTCGCGGAAGAGGAAGTCGAAGTCGCGCAGCAGCGGGTGGGTGATGGCGGCGTTGTTGAAGGGATGGCGAGCGTTCAGCATGGTCTTCTCCTGTTCGTGACGCCCCTGGGGACGCACGTTGTGCGGGTTCACGGTCGTTGTTGAAGCGGGCGGCCGGGACCTCGTTTCCGAGGGCGCCCGGCAGCGCCTCACAAGACTCAAGAGAACCATGCTTCGGGACGTGTCAAGCAACGCCCCCGCGCGGCCTGGAGCCTTCGTAAAGCGGCTCCGGGCCCGCCTGCCTGCCCTCCTGCCAGCGGGCCACGGTCCGGCCGCTCAGTCGTCGTCGCGGCCGAGCGTGACGAGGGCGCCGTCCTCGTCCCGGGTGACGCGCACCTGCCAGGGCCGGCAGCAGACGGGGCAGTCCTCCACGTAGGACTCGGAGGAGGCGCCCAGCGAGTCCACGTCGACTTCGACCTCTTCACCGCAATAGGGGCACAGCTGGGTGGCGGCGTCCGCGAACGGCTGCATGGTCCAGGCCTCCTTGCCCTCGAGGCATGGTCCCCACGCCTTCCAGGCATGTTCAGTGACGTGGACTGAGCGTCCGCGCCATCAGACGCTAGAATCCCCACCCCATGGCTCCCCCTTCCCGGAATCGCATCGCGGACATCCTCGTCAAGGCGCGCGTCATCGACGAGTTGCAGCTACGCAGCGCGCTCGCGTCGTTGGACCAGTGGGGCGGACGCGTGTCCCGCGTCGTCGCGGACCTGGGGCTGGCGTCCGAGGAGACCATCACCCAGGCCATCTGCCAGGGCCTGGGAATGCCGCGCGTGCAGCTGGGCAACCTGACCAAGGACCCGGCCGCGCTCGCGCGCGTGGACGTGGGCCTGGCGGAGCAGAAGGGCATCTTCCCCGTGCAGCTGAAGGACAACGGGAAGACGCTGGTCCTGGCGATGTCCGACCCCACGGACCTGGCCACGCTGGACCAGGTCGCGGCGCGCAGCCGCGCCCGTGTGGTCCCCATGGTGGCGGGCGACCGAGAAATCGAGCACGCCATCCTGCGCCACTACCGGGGCCAGGAGCCGGTGGAGAAGAAGCGCTTCAAGCCCGACACGGCGAAGCAGCAGGACGCGGGCGAGCTCCCCGAGGAGGAGGAGTTCAAGGTCGTGGACATGAGCGGCAAGACGGTCGTCAAGCGCATCAGCGACATCGTCGACCCGAACGCCGCCCCGCCTCCCGCCGCCGCCCCGGCTCCCGCCGCGCGCGCCGCCCCCGCGCCCGCCGCCGCGAGCTCCAGCGCCGCGGACATCCTGGATGAAATCCTCGCGGGCGGCACGCCCACCAGCGAGTGGACGGAGGAGGACCTGGCCCGCCTGCAGACGGTGCAGCAGAACCAGGAGAAGAGCTCGAAAATCCTCCGCGCCCTGCTGGAGCTCGTCTTCGAGAAGGGCCAGGTGCAGCAGCGCGAGCTGGCCGCGCGCATGCGCCTCTGAAGGCCTGACGGCCGCCTTCAGCCACCCCCGCCCGCGGCGCCTACCGCTGGGCCACGGGGATGACGAGCTTCTCCGCCGTGTACGTCTCGGAGAACTTCGCCACCTTCACCACGGTGAGCCCGCTGGCCTTGGCGGCGCGGAGGACCTCCCCGTCGGACAACCGGGACGCCTTGCCCTTGGGCCGGATGATCCAGATGGCTCCGTCGCGCTTGATGCCCTGCTGAAGCGCCGTCAGCCGCTCCAGGTCCTCCGCGGTCTCCACCGCGAAGAAGAGCAGGTCGCTGTCCTTGAGCACCCGGTTGGACGGGGCAGCCCCCAGCTTCGCCGTCAACTCCTCCCGGAAGGCCGCGTCCTTCACCCCCAGCGTGCAGACCTTCTGCCCGGCCTTGACCCCCAGTTTGTCCAGGAGGCTCCGGGGATTGAGCAGCTTGTGGGCCCACTTCTCCGCCAGCTCCTGCCCCAGCTCGAGACTCGCCACGCCCTCGGCCGTGGTCACCTTCAACGCCCCCGCGACCACGTGCACCTTGAGCACGCTCTTCACGGGGATGTTGAAACGCACGTCGCCCCTGAAGCTCAACCCCTCGCTCTCAAGGTAGGCCCGTCCCTCACCGGACTGCCCCTGGAAGGAAGCTTCGCACCTCGCCTCGGACCCCATCTGGACCTCCCACCGCATCAAGCGGGCTGCACGGCCTCACCAAACCTGCGGCCCAGCTCCTTCAGGTACGAATCCATGTTGCGGTGATGCCCCATCACGAAGCGTGACACGAAGCGGAAGACGGGGTTGGACACCGAACCATTCTCCGTGATGGACACGCGACAGCCCTCCCCTTCGGGGGCCACCGTCCACGTCCACGTCCCTCCGAAGGGCAGGTCGGGGTCCGCGATGCGCGTCACCAGCATCGCGCCCGGCGGAGGGGTCACCTGCAGCACCTCGGAGGGCAGCGCGCCGTTCGAGTCCTCCACCAGATAGACCGTCCGGCCCTCCCTGTCCGCCAGCCGCTCCACGCGCTTGAGATTCTTGTTCCAGGAGGGCCACTCCGCGATGTCCGCGACCACCGGCCACACCTCACCCGGCCGCTGCTTCAGGACGATGCTCCGCGTAGCGACATGTTCGCGAGGCAAGGCCATTCCAACGACAGCCACGATGCCAATCAGGCCCACCAGCGAGCCCAGCACGCCAGCAATCCACATGACAGTCCTCTTGTTCACGAAAGGCAGGAATAGACCAACCCAACCTGCAACGTCAATCCAGACAGGGAGCACCTCACCGGGCATCTCCGCCATGGATGCCATGCTTTCGCATCAGCTCGAAGAAGGCCCGCCTGGCTTTTCCGCTGGCCCGGGCCGCCTGGGAGATATTGCCGCGGTGCCGCCGTAGCGCCTCGGTGATGTAGCGCCGCTCGAAATGGTCAATCAGGTCACGTTTGGCGCGCTGGAAGCTCAAATCCAGACGGATTCCAGGCAGTTCGTCCTGCGGGCCGGACTCCGGGTCCAACAGGTCCACGTCGCCGGGCTCCACGGGCCTGTCCAGCTGGAGCGCCGTGAGGTAGCGGACCACATTCTCCAGTTCGCGTGCGTTTCCGGGCCAGGAATACTCATGGAACCACTTCATCGTGCGCGGCGAATACTCGACGGCGGAGAGCCGGTAGGCCCGTGCGTAGTGTTCGGTGAAAGCCCTCAGCAGGGGAAGAATGTCGGCAGGCCGCTCCCGCAGGGGCGGAACCCTGACGGGCACCACCCGGAGCCGGAAGTACAGGTCCGAGCGAAAGGCCCCCTTGCGGACGGCCTCCAGCAGGTCCCCGTTGGTCGCCGCGACGATGCGCACGTCCGCGCGCCGCATCCGGCTCTCCCCCAGCCTGCGGTACTCACGCTCCTGGATGAAGCGCAGCAATTTCACCTGACTCGCCAGGGCCAGCGAATCCACCTCATCCAGGAAGAGCGTTCCGGCCTCCGCGCTCGCCACCAATCCCTCGCTGGTGGGCCGCGCGCCGGTGAAGGCCCCTGACACATGTCCGAACAGCTCGTTCTCCAGCAACTCCGAAGGCAGGGCCCCGCAGTTGATCGCGACGAACAAGCCGCGCTGGTGGCTGCGCTCGTGCAGGTAGCGCGCATACCGCTCCTTGCCCACTCCCGTTGGCCCGGTGATCAACACCTCCGTCTGGGTGGGGGCGACCTTCGCCAACTGCTCGAGCACCCGCAGGTGCTCCGGACTGCGACCAACCATTTCCATGAGGCTCTTCGATTCGGCGTTGCCCGAGCTCTCCGGCACCCGCGCCGGGCGTCATTGCCAGAGCGTTTCTCCCCAGCCATTCCCGTGCCGGGTTGATACGAGGAACTTCCCGCCGCGACCTGGAGCCGCGCCAGGAGCGCCTCCCCCGCGGCCGCTCACGGCGCGGGAGCGCGCTCCACGTCCACCTTCAAGGCCTTCACGGCGGACAGCCGCCACGCCTCGCGCAGGCTCCGGATCCCGGGTCCAACCGGTCCCTCCCCCTGGCGCGGGAAGCGCTCGGGACCCACCCGGAAGTGCGCCATCATCCCGCCCGGATAGCGCCCCGCGTTCGTCACGTGCGGGGAGGCGTGACAATGCAGCGGCCAGTCCCCCGGGTTGTTCGCCACGAAGACGATGTCCACCCGCTCCCCAGGCCCCACCGTCACCGTGTCCATCAGCGCGGGGTCGGTCAATGGCTGTCCATCCTTGTGCGTGACCAGGAACTCATGGCCGTGCAGGTGCATGGAGTGGGACAGGGCCCCGGCATTGATGAAGCGCACCCGCACGACATCCCCCACCCGCACCTGGAACGACTCCGTCTCGGGATAGGAACGGCCATTGAGCGTGAAGATGTCGTAGTGGCCCATGTCCCTCGGCTGCCCCGGGACGCCCAGGTCCGCGAAGTCCCGGTTCCACTCGTCGAGGAGCAGCACCAGGTCCTGGTCCACTGGCGGCTCCGCCGTGCGGGGCAGGATGATGAGCGCCCCGCTCATCCCCCGGTCCAGGTGCTCGTTGGTGTTGACGTGGCAGTGATACCAATGCGTGCCAGCGGGCCGCGCGATGTATTCGTACGTATAGCTCTGCCCCGGAGGCACCGGGTTCGCCCAGGGGGGCAGCTCCGGCTCCTGGTGCGAGTGGCCCGGCGGATGCGGATGCGGGGCACCATCCATCCGGTGCGGCACCCACAGTCCGTGGGAGTGCAGGGAATGGGGGTTGGAGGTCTCGTTCACCAGGCGGATCCGAACCCGGTCTCCCTCCCGTGCCACCAGCGTGGGCCCGGGGATGCTCCCGTTGAAGGCCCAGACCTTGTACGGGGTCCCGTCCACCAGCCGCAGCTTGCGCTCGCTCACCACCAGCTCGTATTCCCAGACGGGCTGACCGTTCTCCAGCTTGGGCTTGAGCTTCGTCCGCAGCAGGTCCAGCCGGGCGGACGGGGGCGGGAGGGTCTCCTCCAGGGACTCTTCCAGCACCGGAGGATTGCTGGGAGGAGGCTGGGCGGACGCAGGGGCCCGGCCCCCCAGCGCCCAGAACGTGGTGCACACCAGCAGCACGGCCTTGACGAAGTGGGAGCGCATCGCCTCAGACCGCCGCCATGACCAGCGCGGAATGGATGCCGGAGAAGCCATTGCTCAGCTTCACCAGATGGGCGCATGCCGCGGGCCGTCCCCGCCGCGCCAGGTAGTCCAGGTCGCAGCCCTCCCCTGGCTCATCCAGGTTGAGGGTGGGGAAATGGAATTGGTGGTGCAGGGAAAGCGCGCAGGCGCTCACCTCCAGCGCGTTCGAAGCCCCCAGGGCATGGCCCAGCATCGACTTGAGCGAATTGACCGTGATGGCGTGAGCATGGGCCCCCAACACGGCCTTGATGGCGTTGGTCTCGCACAGGTCGTTCTGGGGGGTGGAGCTGCCATGCGCGCTGACGTGGTCCACGGCGTCCGGCGGCAGGTTCGCGTCCGCCAGCGCCAGGCGCAGACAGTGCGCCAGGGACTGACCGTCAGCCGCCAGGTTTGTCATGTGATAGGCATTGCTGGAGGAGGCAAAGCCTGTCACCTCCGCGAGGATGGGAGCGCCACGCGACAGGGCGTGCTCCCGCTCCTCGAGCACGAGCAGGGCCGCCCCTTCCGCCAGGACGAAGCCGTCGCGGTGGCGGTCGAAGGGGCGGGATGCGGCGGTGGGAATGTCATTGCGGCGGGTGGTGGCGCCAATGACGTCGAAAGACGCGAAGACCATGGGCGTGAGGGGCGCCTCCGCGGAGCCCGTGAGCGCCACGTCCGCGACGCCCGTGCGCACCAGGTCGTACGCCGCGCTGATGGCATCCAGCGAGGCCGTGCAGCCCGTGGACACGGTGAGCACGAGCCCCTCGCAGCCACAGCGCGCCGCCAGCTCATCCGCGACGGTGTGGAAGGACAACCGCCGGTGCAGTGCGGCGGGCGGCTCATGGGCCGCTTCGCCACGCGCCCTGCGCAGGAAGGCGGCCTCGACGTCGATGGGGGCTCCCACCGCGTTCCCCATGACGAGCGCGGAGCGGAGGCCTCGCACGTCGCGCAGCCGGGCGTCCGCCAGCGCCAGGTCCAGCGCCACCTCCGCCAGGAGCCCGCGGCGGTCGGTGTGGCGCCGCGCGTCCTCCGGCAACAGCGCATCCGGAATGCGCCCCACCACCCGCGAGCGCAGGGTCTCGACGGGGAAGGCCCCCGGCAAGCCGGTCAGCGCGGTCGTTCCGCTGCGGCCCTCGCGGATGCTGTTCCAGAAATCCCGCCGCCCCACGCCCACCGGGGAAACGGGCCCCACTCCTGTGATGACGACGCGACGACGCTTCGGGTTCATGGCTGGGTGTCTTCTCCCGGGAGGGGGGTCCCCCCGCTCAACTTCATGACGTAGTCCGCGAGCCGCTCGATGTCGGGCCGGTCCAGGACCGAGCCCCAGGCTGGCATCAGGGATGACTTGCCCACCGCGCTCCCCCCGGAGCGGATGGCGGTGATGACGCCCTCCCGGGTGAGCATCTCCATCTCCTGCTTCGAGCGGTGGTTGCGGGGCGGGACGAACAGCTGGCGTGCATTGATGCCCCGCCCATCTCCACGCACGCCGTGGCACTGCGAGCACAACAACCGGTACAGCCTGGCCGCGCGCCCCTTCGGCTCGGGCACGGCCTCCGCCGCGACCCGCGCTCCGGGCGGCTCGGGGGACAAGGTCGGCGCGGGGGAGGATGGCTGGACAAGGTAGTCGACGATGGCGGCGATCTGATCACCGCGGGCATCCGCTCGCGGCATCAGGGTCCGCAGCCAGTAGCCGGGCTCGGAGATGTAGGCCTCCATCCACTCGCGCTCCAGCCGCGCCCCCGCGGAGAACAGCTCCGGCCCGGAGACGCCCCCCTGTCCGGGTCTTGCCTGGTGGCACCCCCCGCATGGCAGCAGCTTGTAGAAGTGCACCTGCGCGCGGATGGCGCCGTTGGGCTCCGCGACCGGGTGTGGATTGAGCTCGCGCTTGAGGCCCGCCAGATACGTGCTGACCGCCTTCGCGTCCGCCGCCGACAGCACCGGGTGCGCGGGCAGCAGGGCCGGGTCCACCCGGTCTCCGTCCGCGGTGGGCACCACGTAGCGGTAGGGCAGCCAGCCAGCGGGGCGCACGCGCGTGGGCGCTTGCAGCCAGGACTCCACCCACGCGGGCCGCAGCCGCGAGCCCGCGTGGGACAGGTCCGGCCCCTGGGTCCGCTCCACGTCGAGCAGGTCCCCCGTCCCTGGAGGCCGGGGCACGTGGCAGCCCTGGCACCGCTCGCGGTACAGCGCGGCGCCTGCCCCTGGTGCGCTGCGGGTCGCGTCCTTGGCGCCGGCCTGCGCCGCCCCTGACAGCCATGCGCCCACCAGGAGCGCGAGCATCCCCCTGGAGTTCATGGCGCATCCACCGGCTCCAGGAAGGCCACGGGGCGCACCCACCCCGCGCTCCCCCGATGCACCTTGATGGGGAAGCACGCGACCCGGAAGCCCGCCGGCGGCAGGTGCTCCAGGTTGCACAACTTCTCCATCACGCAGAACTCCAACTCGCGCCCCACGAAATGGGCGGCCCAGACGGACTCCGGACCCAACCTCGCCAGGCGCTGGCGCATCACGCCGTAGGGCGGATCCATGCTCCACGCATCGGTGCCGAAGACGCGCACGCCTCGCGCCACGAGCAGGCGCACCAGCTCCACGGACAGCCCCCGCCCCCGGTCCGAGTAGCCCTCCTGTCCGAAGTGCGCGCCAGCGCCGGTGTGGAACAGGACGATCTCCCCCGCGCAGACCGGGCGGCCCTCGCGCGCCTCCCAGGCGAGCAGCTCTTCCGGCGAGACCAGGAGCTCGGAGCTCCCCGCCTCGACGCGGACACAGCAGCCCTCGCCCCAGAACCAGTCCAGCGGCATCTCGTCGATGGTGCGCGCGGGCCGGCCCTCCACCGTGGGGGCGTAATGGAACGGCGCGTCCATGTGCGTTCCCGAGTGGGTGATGGCGGTGATCCGCTCGCTCGCCCAGGCCCGGCCTCCCTCCAACAAGCACGGGTCCATGCCCACGAGCTGCGCGAGGTGCGTGCCCCCCGCCTCGTGCGACAGTCGCTCCAGGAGCACCGGCACCCGCTCTCCGGGGTTGGGACCGAAGGGGGCGCTCAGGTCCAACAGCTGCTTCAGCGCCCTCATGGCCTCCCCACCTTCACCGCCAGCACCGCGTCCGGGGACTCCGGCGCCCGGACCACGTACTGACCGGGCTGCTCGAACGTGAAGGAGAAGCGGTCCCCGGACTTCAGCACCCCCGAGGACAACGTCCTTCCTTCCGCCTCGACCGTGACCACGTGCGTGGCGGTGGAGACCGTGTGGCCGGTGTTGGGCGAGTCATACAGCCACCGCACACTGTCCCCCGCGCGCAGCACCAGCTCCTTGCGGTCGAAGTAGGGGGGCGCGTCGAGCACGCGGACCTCCACGTGGCCGGCGGAGGTCCTTCCCATGGAGTCGACGAGCGCCTGGTACGCCCCCTGCGGAAACGGCTGGAAGCGGCCCGCCTCCTCCCGCAGGGTGCGCTGGATGCGCGCCAGGCCGTCGCGGACGTCCTGCTCTCCCAACTGCTCCGCCTCCGCGACGAGCCGGTCCTGGACCCGCTTGCCTTCCAGGTCCCGGGGCGTCAAACGCGCGAGGGCGTAGCGGAGCGCGAGCCGGCCCGGGCGATACTCGAAGCGGGACTCGGCCATGGCGGCCTGCCCTGCCCCATCCGTGGCATGGACGGTGAGGGTATGCGCTCCTGGCTGGAGCGACACCAGCTCCAGGAAGCCCTGCACGGGCGTCACCCGCTCCCCATCGATGCGGTACTCGACGTCACGCACCCCGGAGACGCGGTCGGTGATGCGCACCGACAGCATCGTCCGGCCGCCCTCCGCGACGCCGGCCGGAGAGAGCACCTGGATGGAGGGCGGCGCCAGGTCCAGCACCCCCAGCTTCCCGGCGTACTGCTCCGAGAACCAGAGGTTGCCCTGCTTGTCGAAGCCCAACCCGAACGGCCGCGCGCTCCGGGCCGCGGGAGGCACGCTGGGCTCCACGTCGGGCGCGCCCGTGGGGAGGGGGAACATCGTGAACGCGCCCGTGGCGGGCCGGTAGCGCAGCGCCAGGTTCCCATCCAACGCGAGCGTCCAGACATCCCCCGAGGGCGCCACCGCGATGCCGGCCGGCCGCCGCGCCTCCGCGGGCACGTCGATGATGCGGGGCACCTCCGCGCCTGGCGCCAGGTAGCCCAACCGGCCCTCCAGCTTGGCGAACCAGACGCCTCCCTTCGCGTCCACCGCCAGCCCCGCCGGACCACTGACCACCCCCGTGCTCTCCGTGCCCAGGCGCCATTCACGGATCTCCCCCGTCGCCGGGTCCAGGCGCCCCACCGTGTCGGTGAAGCCCTCGGTGAACCAGACCACGCCGCTGCGCGCGTCCACCGCCAGCCCCGCGGGGCCTGCCTGCCGGTTCGGCAACGGATAGTTCCGGACCGTCCCGGTAGAAGGCTCCAACCGCCCGACCTGCCCCGCGAAGCGCTGGGTGAACCACACCGTCCCGTCCGGTCCCAGCGCCACGTTGAAGGGCCAGGTGTTCTTCCCCTCCAGGGGGAACTCCTTCTTCTGCCGCGTCGTCCGGTCGAAGCGGATGAGCTTGTTGTCGTAGCTCGCGGCCACCCACACCGCGCCCTCGTGCGCAGTCCCCGGTGCGCCCACCGCCACGCCGACCGGGCGGCTCTCGGGGCCGAACGGGAACACCTCCAGTGCCCCGTTCGAAAAGCGCGCGAGCTTGCCCGTCTTCGCCAATGCCACCCAGACCGCGTCCTGCTCATCCACGGCGACAATGGCGGGACCGCTGCCGGGGTGGTCCAGCGCGAACTCCTGGAAGTAGGGAACGGGCAACTCCGGAGCTGTGCGCGGCTCCGTCTTGCGCGAGCCCTCCCCGCACCCCAGCCCTACCGCCAGCGCCCAGAGCACCGCGGCCCAGGTACCGCCTCGACTCTTCATTCGCGTGCCGCCCATGCGTTCGCCCTCCGCTCCAACGTCTTGCTCGGTGACTCGAGGTGTTCCAGCAGCCAGTCCGCCGCGTGCGGCAGCCACTCGTGCACACGGCTGGTTCCCACGTGCTCCGCGTTCCAGGCCCACACGTCCACGTGCGCGCGGCCCCAGGAGGAGAAGGCCTCCGCGTGCTCGGGCCCGAAGAGCCGGTCCTGCTCCATGTGGAGCAGCAGCAACCGCCCTTCCGGCACCGGCAGCCCGCCCAGGTGGACGCGGGCCGCCAGTGCCTCCAGCTGGTGCCCGTCGCGAAGGTTGAACGACAACGCCAGCATCCGGCGCATGCGCTCCACCGCCATGAGCGTCCCATCGAAGACGGCGTTGGGAGACACCGCCACGCCCGCGACGAATCGCGGCTCCCCCGCCAGCGCCCGCGCCACCAGGTGTCCGCCGAAGCTGACCCCCAGGGCCCCCAGCCCCCCCCGGGCATCGAGCCCGGGCTGACGCGCGACCCAGTCCGCGAGCGCCGGCGCCACCTGCTCCACTTCGAACAGCGGGGCGCGGGGCCGCACCCCCAAGGCCGCGGGAAGGTCCACCGCGAGCACCGCCAGTCCTCGCGCCAGCAGCGGCTGCGCGAAGGCGTGCAGCTCCACCTCGCAGACCGAATCCAGCCCGTTGAACAGCACCACCACGGGCGCGGGCGCGGGCCCGGGCCCCGGCAGGCGCAGGTAGCCCCCCACCGGTCCCCGCGGCGTGGGAATGCGCACCGCGCGGCCCAGCCGGGGCTCCAGCGCGAGCGCCCGCCGGTACGCCATCCGCGCCCGGTGCCGCAGCCGCAGCGCGCCGGACCACCAGGGCATGCCCTCCGCCGCCAGGTGCAGCCCCAGGGACGCCGCCTGGTACGCGCTCGCCGTCCACAGCCAGGCCTGGGCCGCGGACTGGCCTCGTCCTTCGAGCGCGGCCTGGGTCGCCAGCCGCCGCAGGTCCATCGCGGCGCCCAGCAGGGCCGGGGTCCACCCCACGCCCTCCTCCATCCTCAGGGTGGCCGCCTCCAGGGCTCCGTAGGGGACCCCCGCGAACGCGGCGCGGAACACCATGAATCGCCGTGGCTCCATGGTGCCTACCGCCCCGCGGACAGGCTGGAACCGGGCGTCGCGCCAGGGCCCAGCTTCACCTGGGAAACACCCTCGATGCACAGCCGCCCGAGCTTGTTGGCGAACTGCTCGGAGAACCACAGACACCCCTGGCTGTCCCGATCGAGCCCGCCCATCCACGCCCCCTCCGCGGGAATCTTGTAGATGGACACCACCTGCTTCTGGGCGAGGTCGAAGCGCAGGATGGCGTTGTAGAAGACCGTTGACACCCAGATGGCGTTGGAGCGCGGGTCGTAGTTCACCTTGAACGGCGCGGACTGCACCGGCAGCGCGTACTCGGTGATCTTCTTCGTCTTGCGGTCGAACATGCCCAGCTTGTCGCTGCGCATCTCCGCGAACCAGATGTTGCCGTCCGCGTCCTCCATCAATGACAGCGGCCATCCCAGACGCGTGGGCAGCTCCCACGTCTCCACCGTCCATCGCTCCTTGTCGAGATGCCCGATGCGATTGCCCGTCTTCTGGGCGAACCAGACCTCGTTCTTGCTGTCGACGAAGATGGTGCGGGGCTCCGCCTTGGGGTTGGGCATGTCGAGGAAGCGCCACTGGCCCTCGGGCGTCATGCGTCCCAGCTTGTTCGCATCGCTCAAGGCGACCCACACGTTGTGGTCCAGGTCGACCGCGATGCCCACGGGCAACGCCCCCGGCACCGGGATGGAGTACTCCGTGATGCGGAAGTCCCGGATGCGGGCAATCTTGTTCGCGGTTCGCAGCGTCACCCAGACATCGTCGCCACAGGGGTCCAACGACATGGACGTGGGGCCGGACTCGGGCGTGGGCGTCTTCAGCTCATGCAGGGCCCCGTCCTTGTAATAACCAATGGCGCTCCCGCCGGGGCCCGGCGGAAAGCCCGGACTCACCCAGCCGCCGCCCATCTGCGTGAACCAGACGGTGTCGCGTGCGTCCACCGCGACGATGCCCGGCACCGACTGCGGCGTGGGGACCTCCATCTCCACGAACTCATGGCGTGCATTGACAATCCTTCCGCCCGGGCCCGCGGCCGGCGTCTCCCCCGCCAGGTAGGACAGGTCCGTGCGGACGATGACGCCCACGATGTTCGCGCCCTGCTGCGCGAACCAGACGTTCCCCTTGGAATCCAGCGCGATGCCCGCCGGAAAGGCATCCTTGCCCGGCAGCGCGAAGTACTCGAACGTGCGCGCCTTCGGGTCGAAGCGCCCCACCCGGTTGGAGAACAGCTCGCTGAACCAGATGTCCCCGCGCTTGTCCGCCGCCAGGATGAAGGGGCCTCCATGGCGGTCGTCCGTGGCGAACTCCTGGATGGAGCCGTCCTCGCGGATGAGGCCCAGCTTCCCGGCGTTGCGCATGGAAAACCAGACCTGCCCGGCCCCGTCCACGACCAGGCCGCAGGGCTTGGCGTCCGCGGTGGGCAGCTTGAACTGCTCGAACGCGCCCGTGCGCGGGTCGTAGCGGCCCAGCGTCCCCACGTCGCGCATGGCCACCCATACGCGGTCTTGCTTGTCCACGGCGATGCCGGTGGATTTGGTCTTGGCCGCGGGCAGCGGCACCTCCGTGATCTGCCCTGTTTTCGCGTCGATTCGCGCGAGCTTGTCCGCCATCGTCTCCGTCACCCAGGCGTGGCCCTGGGAGTCCAGCGCGATGGCGGTGGGCCATGCGTCCGGCGTGGGAATGTCGTAGTGGATCAGCCGGGAGCCATCGGCGCTGCGGCGCGACACGCGGTTGGCCAGGCGCTCGGCAACCCACATGTCCCCGTCCGGACCGAACAGGATGCCCATGGGGCTGGAGCCCTCCGTCCCGGTGGTCCACTCGGTGATGGTGCCGGCCTGGTCCAACCGCGCGACCTTGTTGACCGCGGGCACATCAATGAAGTTTCGCGCGAAGCGGCCTCCGCTCTCCGTCACCCAGATCCGGTCCTTGTCATCGATTGCGATGATGTGTGGCACGGCGTGAGGGGTGGGCACGTCATACGTGAACAGCGAGAAGGGCCGCTTCGCGCTGGAGCGCAGCTGGTGGAGGCGCGCCTGCACCTTCGTCACCGCGGACTGCGCATAGGCGTCCTGCCCGGGCGCGCCGCCGGCGGGCTGTCCCGGCTCGGAGGCCTCCGCGGCCACGGCCCTGTCCGGCGCCTGCTCCGCCCGCGACGCGGAGCACCCGACGCCCAGCCCCATGAGCAGCAACGCCCCCAGCCTAGCGAGCCGCATGGGTCACCTCCTGCGAGCCTTCCATGCGGCGCTTGAGCCCCAGCATCGTCTGGAGGCTGTTGTTGCGGATGAGCTCCAGCATCTGCGGGACGACGGCCCCGCTCCCCAGGTCCGTCGCGCCCGTCTCCGCCAGGTAGCGCTGGGCCACGTCCAGGTGGAAATCCACCTCGTGGCGGCTGGTGATGATGGTGGCGTCCGCTTCGCTGGCCACCTCCCACCAACCGTAGTGCCTGCGCAGGAACGGCGGCGGTTCAGGCTGGTAGTAGAAGATGGCGTTGCCTTGCAGGATGCGCACGGTCTTGAAGACATCCGTGCGGCCGCGGCTCTGGACGGTCATCCGCAGGACCTGCACCTGCGCGTCCTCGTAGAGCATGTCGATCTTCAGCACGTGTGGCGCCACGGTGGGCCACGACTCCAGCCGCCAGAAGGCGTCGAGCACGGTGCGTGCATCACGGGCAATGCGAACACCTACGGAGAAGTTTTCCATTGTTCAGTGACCTTGAGAGGGAATGCGGGAGAGAAGGTTTGCGTTCTGCTGCGTGAACCAGATGTTTCCGTCCGCGGCCGCGAGGATTCCGCGCGGCTTGGCACCCGCGGTGCGCATGGGGATGAGGTCGAAGGAGCGCGTGGCCGGGTCGAACACCGCGATGCGGTTGCCTCCCACGCCCCCCAACCCGCCGCCGTCCGTCAGCCAGATGCGCCCGCGCGAATCCTTGGTGAGCCGCACGGGCTCCGCGTCATGGGCCGGCACGGTGAACTCGTCCCAGCGCCGGGTGCTCAAATCCAGCCGTGCGAGCTTGCCGGCCCCGCCTTCCGCCACCCAGACCGCCGCGTCATCCACCAGCACCCCGATGGGCGAGCTGTCCGGGGTGGGCATCGCATGGACCTCGAAGGCGCGGTGCGCGGTGTCGAACCGCGCCACGTAGTTTCCGGCCTCCTCGGACGCGGAGATCCACAGGCCACCCCGCCGGTCCGCCGCCAGGTGGAGCGGGCTGCTGTTTTCACGGGGCATCTCGAACAGCTCGAAACGGCTTCCCACGCGGTCGAACCGGGCGATGCGATTGGCTCCCAGCAAGGTGAGCCACACGTCGTCGTGCTCATCCACGGCGACGCTGGAGGGCAGCGCGGCGTCGATGGGCAGCGGGAACTCGTCGACCTGGCCGGTGCGTGGCACCAGCCGGGCCAGGGCGTTGGTGCGGAACTGGGCAATCCAGAACTCGCCCGCGCGGTCCATCGCCATGCCGGAGGGCATGCTGGAGACGCTGGGCAGCGCGTACTCGCGGAAGTGGCGCGTGCGCGGATTGAAGGCGCCAATGCGGCTGCCGTAGAGCTGGTTGAACCAGAGCACCCCTTCGGCGTCCTCGATGAGCTCGTTTCCCGGGCCGCTTCCAGGGTGCGGCAGCGGGAAGTCCTCCTGTCCCCGCTGCGCGTGTGGCGCCCCCTGGGGCGAAGGGGGGCGCTCCGCGGGCGGGCCCTCCCGCCCTCCTGGAGGGGCGCTGGACGGCGCCACCGGCTCCGTGCCCTGGCCCGGGTCCCTCACCGGCCGCAGGGACGGCCCGGGAATGGGGTCGGGGTGGCGCGCCAGTTCCTCCGGCACCACCATGCCGATCTTGTTGCCCGTCTGCTCGGTGAACCAGACACGGCCCTTGCGGTCCACGGTGATGCCACCGGGACGGCTGTCAGGGGTTGGAATCTTGTACTCGAGGATCTTCCCGGTGCGCGGGTCCATCATCCCGATGGCGTTGCCGAACACCTCCGTGAACCAGAGCCGGTCCTTGGCGTCCGCGACGATCTTGAACGGCGCGGCGAACCGCGTGGGCAGCGCGTACTCGACGATCTGCTCCCCCACGACCTTGGCGAGCTTGTTGCCCACCATCTCCACGAACCAGATGGTGCCGTCACTCGTCTCGGCGATCCCCGTGGGCCGGGCGTTCTCCGTCGGGATCTTGAGTCGTACGAAGCGGCGGCGCGCCGGCTCGTAGTAGCCAATCTCGTTCGCGGTCCGGGCCGTGTACCAGACGCGCTGCTTGCGATCGACGTAGACCGTCCGCGGCTCGGAGTCCTTGCCCGGCAGTTCCACCTCCGTCACCTTGCCGTCCGGGGTGATGAACCCGATGCGGTTCGCGTACCGCTCGGCGAACCAGATGCGTCCCTTCGCATCCAGGTCGATGCCCAGCGCGTAGCCCTTGGGGCTCGGCAGCGGGAACTCCCGGATGGTGCCCTGGGGGTCGAGCCGGCCGATGCGGTTGGTGAGCCGCTCGGTGAACCAGACGGCGCCAGAGCCATCCATCACCAGCGAGTCGACCCCCACCGTGCTCCCATCACCGCCGGGCGTGGGCGTGGCGAACTCGACGATGCGCCCGGCATCATCCACCTGGCCCAGCTTGTTGTTCGCGGGGATGTTCTCGAAGCCGTAGAAGTCCCCTCCGCCCTCGGTGAACCACAGGGTGTCATCCGTGCGGCTGGGGATGATCATCCGCGGCACGGCGCGCAGCGTGGGGATGACGAACTCCCGGAACGCCGCGTGATAGGCGAACTCCGGCGGCGAGTCCGTCGTGCCATCCGCGTTCTCCACCGTCACCGTTCCACGCATGAAGTGGTGGCGGAAGCAGACGTAGGGGTACACCCCCGCGCGCTTGAACGTGTAGCTCCACGTCGCGCCCACGGCCAGGTCGCCGGAGAAGAGGATGAGGGCGTCGTCGGTGATGGAGTGAACCATCTCCGGCCCGTGGTTCTTGAACGTGAGGGTGTCCCCCACCCGGACACGCAGCGACAGCGGCGTCATGTACGGCGGCGCGTCCGTGAGGTCCACGACGTGCGTCTGCCCCGCGCGGGCCCAGGGCGCGAACAGCACCCCCACGAGCAGGCTCCACGCGAACCATGCGGATGAGTGCCTCAAGGCGACGACTCCGTGTCTCCACGGCCCTCATGCAGGAGCGGCCGGATGCGCGCGGCGAGATCCGCGACGGTGCGCACGTCACGCACGTCCGCGCTCACCCGCGGCGGCAATCCCAATCGCTGACAGACGATGGCGGACAGCTCCACGGTCTCCAGCGAATCAATGCCCAGGTCGTCCTGGAGCTGGGTGGAGGCCTTCACCGCGGCGGGCGGGTACCCCAGCGTGTGCAGGGCCTCGAGGATGGTTTCGGTCACGTCGGGAGGTTGGGGGACCATGGTCGTTCCTCAGGTGTGAAGCCACAGCAGGTCGGCGCACTGATGCCCCAGGGAGAAGGCAATCACCGAGCGACCGGGTGGAAGGGATTGGAGAACCTCACAGGCGAGCGCCGCCGCGAGCGCGCTGCCGGCGCCCAGCGCGTCCCCCACCGCGCGGCCCACGGCGAGCAACCGAGGCGTCGCGCCGAGGATGCGCCGTGACAGCGCATGCACGGCCTGCTCCGCCGCGCTCCAGGGCGGGGCGTCACACACCACCGCCTCCAGGGGCAGCGCATGGGGGAGCCGCTCCAGAAAGGCACGCAGACGCTCCTCGGTGGCGTCCTCGCTGGAGCGGCGGAAGCTCACATGGGCACCGATGATGGGGGCTCCCGCAGGCGCGGTTCCCGCGCGCAGCAGCAGGAAGGCGGAGGCCTCCGCGAGCCGTGAGGACCGGTCCGCGTCCTCCTGCGCCGCGCACACCAGGGGCGTCACGGGTGCCTCCACGCCCCCCGCGAGCATGACTTCGCCCGGCGGCCCGTGGCGGAGCCGGTGGTAGGCCATGCCAATGGCCTGACCTCCGGAGCAGCGGTCCGTGGTCACCGTCTTCGCGATGCCATGCAGGCCCAGCGCGATGGTGACGTGCCCCTGCGCCGCGGCGGGAAACCACGCCGTGGCCAGATAGGCGCTGACCGCGCCTGGTCCCTGGGTGTGCAGGGCGTGGATCTGGGGCTCGGTGAAGGTCCAGCCCGCCAGCATGTTGCCCACGAAGAGGCCGCACGCGGCGCGCTCTCCGGGCGAGAGCCTGGCGACCAGGGGACGAACCGCCGCCAGCGTCAGAAGCGAGAAGCGGTCCATCTTGCGGGACTCTCGCGGTGGGAGGTTCGCTCCCACCGCGAGGTCTGTTTCTGCAATCAGGCGATCCCGCTCCGCGTCGAAGCGGGACTCGCTCCGCACGGCGGCGTGGATCTCCCCCAGCGTCCTCCATCTCGAGGTGCAGGCGGCTTGGGCTTGAACAAAGACAGGGCATTCACCGCCCTGACGGGAGATGTCGGAAGTGGACATGGTTGGAGCGTGACGAGCTCAGCGGTGCTTGACGCGGCCCTGCCGGGAGTTCGAGGAGGTGGGCCCGTAGTTGTCGACGACACGGAAGATGTAGAAACGGGCGGGCACCTGGAGCGAGCCGTAGAACACCCGCGCGAGCGCGGCGATCTTCGGGTCCTCGACGGGACCGTGACGGCGCACATACGAATTCTCCGCGTCCTCCAGGGAGTCGTATTCGCCGTAGTTGATCGACATCCGGGCGGCCTCGGTGGCGCGCGGCGAGTACGGCGTCTGCTGCTCCGGAACGGGAGCGGACGTCTCCACGAGCACGTCATCCCCCAGGAAGCCCGCCGGCTTGCGGCCACGCGTGACGGTCTTCACGTCATCGAGCGCCTTCTCGTATTGCTCCCAGTACTTGGGAAACGGGATGAACATGCCCAGGTGGGCCACCTGCTGGACCTTGCCTGGAGCGAAGTCACGCCCCGTCGGGTTGCGCACGATGGCGTCCGGCGTGAACGCGCTCGTCAAGACGGCCAGGTGGACCTCCGGAGCCCGGCGGACGAACGGTGCCACCGCGTCCAGCCTGCGCTTGAGCATGTTTTCCGCCGCGACCGCGTTGGAGAACCGGGCGTAGGTGGCGTACTTGAGGGCCAACGGATCCAGGCTGTCGAGCACGCGTTCATTGATGAAACCGGGCTCGCGTTGGTAGAGGGCCCGCGTCGACTCCAGGGCCTGCTTGAACTGCGGCTCCGACTCTGGGGCCACGTCGTAGACGATGACCTGCGCGACCGGCCCCTGGGCATTGGGGGGCTGGGCGGCGCCCGGCGTGGACACCGCGAGCGCGCAGGCGAAGACAAACAATGGAATCAGCTTTCGCATGGTTGGCATTTCCAGTTCGTGTTCGGGGAGGGCGTCAGCGCGCCATGTAGTTCTCGATGACGACGCCAGTGGCCGCGCCGGCGACGCGGCCCGCGGCGCGGCTCAACTTCGCGGTCTTCAGCGTTGAAGGCAGCTCGTAGTATTCGGTGTAGGCCGCGTAGCCACTGCCATCCGAGAGGGAAAGGATGGCGGTCCCCGACATGCCCGGCCGCCCCGTGATGGCCTTGCGGATGTCATCGAGCGGCGTCTTCGCGTCGAAGAACTCCACGCTGGCCGTCTGGCCCACGTAGCCGATCTTCATGAAGTTGAGCGAAGCGGTGTACTCCTGGAACACCTTCGAGTCCTGGTACGGCATGGCGCGCACGAAGGTGTTGGCGGCCTTCTTCAGCCCCTTGGCGTGGTTGTGCTCCCAGCTCCAGTCGCTGAGAATGACATCCACGAGCTTGCCCTGCAGCCGCGTGGGCGAAGTGCTGGTCAGCGCATCCGTCTTGGTCTGCCGGTACCGGGTGATGGACGCCCCCATGTCCGGATCGAAGTAGCGTCCCAGGACGATGTAGGTTGAGTCCGCGTCCCGTTGCGTGGGCAGGACCTCGACGATCTTCTCACTGCCAAAGCCTGTCGCGATCCGGTCGTAGGGCCCCGAGCGCAACGACTGCGTGAGAAAGGCACTCTCCCCGCCCTTCTTCACGGTGTAGATATCGACGGTGAAGTAGCTGGCCAGCGCCGCGGCTTCCATCTCGTACACGGGCTCGTCCGCGTGCACGAGTGGCCCCCACAGCAGGGCTGGCGCCATCAACAGCCACCGCAGCGCTCCTCTCCAGGTGGGACTGCATGTCTGCCTCATGGTCCATGACCTCCAGGTGGTTGGAACTGCGTTGCGCGAGCGGGCTGTACGGGCTGTCTGGCCATGAGCAATCGCGGGGCCAGCGCGGGCCACACCGCGAAAGCAAGTAATTACAACTCCTTGGATTACCCGGAACCGCCGGACAAAACCCAAGAGGTCGGATATTTTTGTCCAGCTCGGGCGTGGCTCCGCCTGCGCGCCTAGGATGTTTTTCGCCTGGAATGGCAAGGCATTCAGGCTCCGGGAAACCCCTTACATTCCGGCACGACGAAGACGCAGGGCCACCGCGCGAGGCGCTCCCTGGAGCTGCCAATCATTGGCGCCACCAGGGACCCGCCCACCGCACGGGATGGCGGCGATTGAACGGACCCATGGCGGTACGGCCGCCTGGCGGCGCCGCGCGGCTTCGGGGGAGGCGAAGGGGTGCCGGGCCAGGGGCGCGCGCATGCGCCCCTGAAAGCCCGGCGGCCTTCGTTTCAGCCCACCTCGCGCAGCTCGCGCGCGGTGAGCCCCAGCAGCGTGAGGATGGTGTCGAGCCCGCCGGCGGAGATGGAGGTGTCGGCGGCCTCGCGCAGCTTCGGCTTGGCGCGGAAGGCGATGCCCAGCCCCGCCTTCTCCAGCATCAGCAAGTCGTTGGCTCCGTCGCCCACGGCGATGACCTGCTCCAGGAGGATGCCCTCCTGCTTCGCCAGCGTCTCCAGCAGCTCCGCCTTGCGGCGCGCGTTGACGATGGTGCCCACGGTGCGGCCGGTGAGCTTCCCGTCCCGCACCTCCAGCGCGTTGGAGTACGCGAAGTCGATGCCCAGCCGCTGCTGGAGCGCTTCGGCCGCCACGGAGAAGCCGCCGCTGATGACGGCGGTGCGGTAGCCCAGGCGCTTGAGCACGCGGATGAGCGTCTCCGCGCCCTCCGTGAGCGGCAGGTTCGCGGCCAGCTCGTGCAGCACGCGCGCATCCAACCCCGCGAGCAGCGCCACGCGCTGGCGCAGGGACTCGTCGTAGTCCATCTCCCCGTGCATGGCGCGCTCGGTGATGGCGGCCACCTTCGCGTGGACGCCGTACGCCCGCGCCAGCTCGTCGATGACCTCGATGCGGATGAGCGTGGAGTCCATGTCCATCACCACCATCCGCTTGCCGCGCCGGTAGAGGCTCTCGCGCTGGAGGGCCACGTCGAACGTGGGGCTCGCCATGGACAGCGCCAGCAGCGCGCGCTTGAGCGCGGAGGGGTCCGCGTCCGGCGGCAGCGTGACGTGCAGCTCCACCGCCGCGAGCGGCGTCTCACTCAGCCGGGTGATGCGCTCCACGCGCGCGTGCCCCTCCGCCAGCCGTTGTGTCAGCGCGTGCACGTCCTGCACGCCCAGCGCCTTGCCCGCCGCGGTGACGACGTAGCGCAGCGGCTCCGCTCCTGGCGGCGCGACGGCCGGGGGAACGGCGAGCACGTCCACCGTGACGCCCAGCTCGCGGGCCAGCTCGGGGAGCAACGGGAGGGACGCGCCGTCCGGCAGGCGCACCCACAGCGCCAGGGTGAGCAGGCCCTGCACCACCACCTGCTCCACGTCGAGCAGCTCCGCGCCCGCTTGCGCGAGCAGGCCGGTGAGGCGGGCGGTGGTGTCGGGGCCGTCCTTGCCGGTGACGGTGAGGAGGACGCTGTCGGAGGGGCGCGTGAGCATGACGCGCCGCACTCTGACAGGTCCAAGCGGGGACGGGCGAGCCTCGCGAAGAGGCCCGCCTGCCCGGCCGACCGCTACGACTCCTGCGGATCCGACGACAGGATGAGCGCGCCGCGGTCCAGGTACTCGCGCTCCGGGAAGGCCTTGTAGAAGTCCGCCAGCATCGCGTCCACGTCCGGGTAGCGCTGCTCGCGCCGGTCCTGCGTGGCCTTGTCGAAGAGCTGATCCAACCCGCTGGGCGCCTCCGGGTTCACCTCCGAGGGCAGCGGCGAGCGGCGGCCCGGAATCTGCCCGGTGAACATCTCGTAGAGCAGGATGCCCAGCGCGTACACGTCCGCGGCCGGGCCCGCCTCCTGGACGCCCTTGTTCATCAGCTCCGGCGCCATGTAGACCATGCCGCCCGTGCCCACGAACACCTGGGGCATGCCCTTGGTGGCGTCCACCTCCACCACGCGGCTCATGCCGAAGTCCGCGAGCTTCGCGTTGCCGTAGGCGTCGAAGAGGACGTTCTCCGGCTTGATGTTGTGGTGGGTGAGCCCCGCGGCGTGCGCGGCCTTCAGGCCGTACGCCAGCTGCAGGAAGGTGCGCAGCGCGTGCGGCACGTCAATGCCCTTGCCGCCGGACGCCTCCAGCCGCTCCTTCAGGCTGCCGCGCATCAGCTCCACCACGAAGTAGGGCCGAGCCGAGTCCACGTTCTGGTCGATGACCTGCACCACGCCCGGGTGGCGCACCTGCGCCTGCGCGCACAGCTCCTTCTTCAGGCGCTTGAGGACCTCACCGCGCTGCAGGAAGGAGAAGTAGCCGAAGATGTCCTTCAGCTCCTTGATGCAGATGTCCAGCCCCAGGGCGTTGTAGCGGCCCTTGAAGACCGTCCCCAGCGGCCCCGTACCGATGGGGTCGAACTTCTGGTAGCGCAGGTCCAGGTCGCTGGCGCCCTTCGCGGCGGCCGCTGCGGCGGCGGCGTGGGGAACCGGGGCTGCGGGAGCGGGGGGCGTGGCGGGAGGGGGCATCGGAGCGGGCGCGGCGGCGAGCGGAGGGGTGATGATGAGCGGTTGGGACGCGCTGGGAGCCGGCGCGGTCACCACGGGCTGGGGCGCGGGCGCCGGCGGCAGCCCGATGAAGGTCTCCCGGCGTCCTTCCGCCGGACCTTCCGCGCGCACCGGCTGGGGCGGCGGCGTCGCGATGGGCCCGGGCTGGGCCGCGGGCTGCATCTGCGTCGCGGCCTGCGCCAGGTCCAGCGCCGGCATCGCCACGCGCTGCGTGCGCGACGGCGGCATGGGCGGCGGCGCCACCGGGACCGGGGTTGCCGCCGCGGCCGAGGAGGACGGGTCCACCTCCGTCTCATCCAGGAGCAGCTCCGGCGGCGGCGGCGGGACGCTCATCGGTTCGTCCTCGTCCAGCGGACGGCCGATGTGCGTGGCGTCCTCCGCCGGCAGGAGCTGATCCGCGAAGAAGTCGTCGACCTCGGACGCGAACCGGTCCTGCAGGTCCCCCTCCACCACCCGCTCACCCTGTTCGGTGAGCTTGAGCTGGGCCTCGCGGTCCATGGCGATGTAGTGGAACTTGCGCAGGAAGAAGAAGTAGCTGTCGAACTCCAGCGAGACGGACGGTTCGAGGGCGGCCTTCACGTCAGCCAGCTTGTTCGAGCGTCCCAGGCGGCCGTTCTCCCGCAGATTCTGCAGGATGAGCAGCGCCTCGCCACTGACGGTGTCACGATGGATGGCGGGCTTCGTCATGGGTGCGCGGGACTCTACGCGGCACCCGCCCGGCGCTTCAACGTCCGGCGCGTCGAAGCCGCGCCAGGCCCCGCGGCCCTACCGGATGCGCAAGAGCTGCTTCACCGTCTCCAGCACTTCCACGAACCGCACGGGCTTGCGCAGGTAGATGTCCACGCCCAGCTGCATCGCCCGCTCCTGGGCCTCCTTGCCGCCCGCGGAGATCGCGATGACCGGGATGCCCTTGAGCTCCTCCTCCTCCCGGATGCGCTCCACCAGGGCGAAGCCGTCCATCACCGGCATGTAGAGGTCCAGCATCACCAGGCTGAAGCGGTCCTCGCGCAGCCGCAAGAGGGCGTGGTGGCCGTCCGGGGCGAAGTGGACCTCCAGCGGGACCTTCCCGTGCAGGTCGTTGCTCGCGAGCTTCTTCAGCACGTAGCTGTACATCTCGATGATGTGGGGGTTGTCCTCGACGATGAGCACACGGTACCCGTCCTGCTCGGAAGGGGTCGCCGCGCTGTCGTTGGGTCCCGCCGCACTCAAGATGTCACCCAGTCGCCGCCGGTCCTGCTCGCTCTCCACACGGATGCCCACGCCACCCGGCTGATCCGGGGCGGCGATGCGCACCCACGCCACCGTCCCCGCGACTTCTACCGGATCCAGCAGTCCCGGGAAAGAAAGAGCAAGCCGCAGCTCATCCCCCACCGCGAACAGCTGCTCGGTCTGGACGAAGAACCCTCCGGCGGAGAGGTTCTCCGTCACGTCCCGCAGCGGCCGACCGTGGGCGTAGTCCACCCGGAGGATGGTGGGGACACGAGGGTGCTGCCGCTGGTCCGCAGGGTCCAAGCTCATAACAAGGGGTTGAAATCGCTCGGTAATTTGCTGAGGGCGGCCCAGTCTACCGCCGAGGGTTTATGTTGACAACGAAGCCATTGCGGCAATACGTACCGGCCCGCCATGGCGGAGCCCCTGTTCACTCCTGAAGAGCAGAAGAAGTTCGACGCGGGGATCGCGGAAATCCTCTCGCACTACCCCTCTGATCGCAAAAGCGCCGGCATGCTTCCCGCGCTGCGCCTGCTGCAGGACCTCAAGGGGTGGTTGCCTCCTGAAGGTCTGCGGCTGGTGGCGAAGAACCTGGAAGTCACGCCGGAGCGCGCCTACGAGGTCGCCAGCTTCTACGTGATGTACCACCTCAAGAAGCCGGGCAAGTACGTCATCGACGTCTGCACGAACCTGTCCTGCTCGCTGTGGGGCGCGGAGAAGATGCTCGCGTACCTGGAGCAGAAGCTGGGCCTCACCGCCGGGGAGTCGAACGACAAGTTCACCCTGCGCGAGACGGAGTGCCTGGCCTCCTGCGGAACGGCGCCCTGCCTGCAGATCAACGAGGATCACCACGAGCGCCTGAACCAGGCGAAGCTGGACGCCATCCTGGCGAAGCTGACGTGAGCCGCCCCTCCTCCCCCTTGCTTTCCTAGGACGTTCATCCATGGCCTCTACGGCAAAGGCGGTCGAACCCGTCATCTCGGCGGCCTGGGGCAAGCCCCAGTCCTGGACCCTCGACAGCTACCGCTCGCGCGGCGGCTATGACGGCCTCAAGCGCGCGCTCACGATGGAGCCCGCCGCCATCATCGACGAGGTGAAGAAGTCCAACCTCCGCGGCCGCGGCGGCGCGGGCTTCCCCACGGGCATGAAGTGGAGCTTCGTCCCCAAGGACAGCCCCAAGCCCAAGTACCTGGCCGTCAACGGCGACGAGTCCGAGCCGGGCACCTTCAAGGATCGCTACATCCTGGAGAACGACCCGCACATGATGCTGGAGGGCATCGCCATCGCGTCGTACGCGCTGGGCGTGCACACCTGCTACGTGTACCTGCGCGGCGAGTTCAAGTTCCAGGCGCAGCGCACCCAGGCCGCCATCGATGAGGCCTACAAGGCCGGCATCTTCGGCAAGTCGCTGATGGGCAAGGAGGGCTACGAGCTCAACTGCTACCTCGTGCGCGGCGCCGGTGCGTACATCTGCGGCGAGGAGACGGCGCTCCTGGAGTCCCTGGAGGGCAAGAAGGGCTGGCCCCGCCTGAAGCCCCCCTTCCCCGCGGTGGTGGGCCTGTTCGGCAGCCCCACGGTGGTGAACAACGTGGAGACGCTCGCCAGCGTGCCGCCCATCCTCGCCCGGGGCGCGGAGTGGTACGCGAAGCTGGGCACGGAGAAGTCCGGCGGCACGCACCTGGTGTGCCTGTCCGGCTCCGTGAACCGCCCCGGCGTCTACGAGGTGGGGATGCACACCACCATCCTGGAGCTGATCCACGACGACAAGTACGGCCAGGGCATGCCCAAGGGCCGCAAGGTCAAGGCGGTCATCCCGGGCGGCTCCTCGGCGCCGGTGCTGGGCGCGGACGAGCTGGACGTGGCGCTGGAGTTCGAGGCGCTGAAGATGAAGCAGACGATGGCCGGCTCCGGCGGCGTCATCGTGATGGACGACGCCACCTGCATGGTGCGCAGCCTCTGGCGCGTGGCCCGCTTCTACGCGGAAGAGTCCTGCGGCCAGTGCACCCCGTGCCGCGAGGGCACGCCCTGGCAGACGCGCCTGCTGCGCAAGATCGAGGAAGGCCGCGCGGAGATGAGCGACATCGACCTGCTGTCCGGGGTCGCCTCCTCCATCGCGCCCTACCCGCCCATCGGCCTGGGCAACACCATCTGCGCGCTGGGCGACGCGGCGGCGCTGCCCACGCACTCCTTCCTCATGCGGTTCCGGGACGAGTTCGAGGCTCACGTGCGCGAGCACCGCTGCCCGTACGGTGACCACCCCTGGGGTTCCTTCGGAGACTGGTCTTGAACATCGAATTGGTCCTCTTCGGCGTTTTCGCCGTCATGACGCTGCTGTCGGCGGGGCTGGTCATCACCGCGCGGAGCCCCATCAACTCCGCCATGGCCCTGGTGTCGACGTTCTTCTTCCTGGCCGGCATCTACGTGCTGCTCTGGGCGCACACGGTGGCCGCCGTGCAGGTGCTCGTCTACGCGGGCGCCATCATGGTGCTCTTCCTCTTCGTCATCATGCTGCTCAACCTGGGTGACGCCCCCCACCGTGGGAAGCCTTCCGCGACGCGGCTGTTGGGCGGCGCCTCCGCGCTGGGCCTCCTGGCCGTGCTGGGCGTGACGCTGGGCCGGCTGAACGCGCAGCCCGCGGCGCTGGACGCCAAGAGCCAGGCGGCGTTCGGCACCATGGCGTCCATCGGCGAGACCATCTTCACCACCTGGCTGCTGCCCTTCGAAGCGGTCAGCCTGCTCCTGCTGGTGGCCATGGTGGGCGCGGTGGTGGTGGCCAAGTCCCGCATCTGACCCTCGCGACCTTCCGGACAACCAATGGTCCCCATCACCTACTACCTCCTGCTGGCCGCGGCCCTCTTCTGCATGGGCATGTTCGGTGTGCTGGTGCGCACCAACGCGCTGGTCGTCTTCATGTGCGTGGAGCTGATGCTCAACGCGGTCAACCTCACGTTCCTGGCCTTCGCGCGCATGCACGGTGAAGGCACCGGGCACGTTTCCGCTTTCTTCGTCATCGCCGTGGCGGCCGCGGAAGCGGCCATCGGTCTGGCCATCGTCATCGCGGTCTTCCGCAGTCGCGGGTCCGTGAACGTCGACGACATCCGGACGATGAAGCACTAACGCCCCGTCACCCCTGAGCCCATCCATGGACGGAATCGTCGAATTCTTCAGAACGGCACCCATCCCCCCGGAGGTGTTCTCGCCCTCGCTGGGGTTGATCATCCTGCTGCCTCTTCTGGGCGCGTTCGTGTGCGGCGTGTTCGGCAAGTGGCTGGGCCGGGCCAACGTGCACCTGGTGGCGTGCTCCGCCATCGCCGGCGCCTTCGTGCTGAGCGTGCTCGCCTTCTGGGCCACCAGCGACGCGGCGGGCGGCCGCGTGGTGAGCATGGCCAACCCGTTCGGCATCGAGCGGGACACCATCCGCTACGCCATCGCGCACGACTACGGGACGTGGTTCGCCGCCGGTGACTTCCGGGTGAACTTCGGCCTGCTGGTGGACCACCTGTCCGGCATCCTGCTGCTCATCATCACCGGCGTCGGCTTCCTCATCCACCTGTACTCCACCAGCTACATGGAGCACGACGACGGGTACTGGCGCTTCTTCGCGTACCTGAACCTCTTCGTCGCCGCGATGCTCACGCTGGTGATGGCCGACAACCTGGTCCTGCTCTTCGTGGGCTGGGAGGGCGTCGGCATGGCCAGCTACCTGCTCATCGGCTTCTGGTACACGGACAGCGCGAAGGCGTGGGCGGGCCGCAAGGCGTTCGTCACCAACCGCATCGGTGACTTCGCGTTCCTCATCGCCACGTTCCTGCTCATCCTCACGGTGGGCGCCTTCAACCGCCAGGCGGATCCGCGCGACTACAACGCCGCGGGCAGCAGCCGGGACCGCTACGCGCTGGGCCTCTCCCAGAAGGGCCCCGTCACCTTCAAGGGCCTGGAGAAGATGGCCCTGGCCCTGCCGGAGGGCACGGGCGGCTCGGTGTCCCTGGCCACGCCCATCGAGTCCGGGCCGCTGGCCGGCTACACCTTCGGCGGCGTGATGACCACGGCGCTGCTGCTGTTCCTCCTGGGCGCCGCGGGCAAGAGCGCGCAGCTGCCGCTGTACGTGTGGCTGCCGGACGCGATGGCCGGCCCGACGCCGGTGTCCGCGCTCATCCACGCCGCCACGATGGTGACCGCGGGCGTGTACCTCTTCTGCCGCATGAGCTCGCTGCTCGTGCTCTCCCCCACCGCCATGGCGACCATCGCCATCGTGGGCGCGCTCACGTCGCTCCTGGCGGCGCTCATCGCCTTCGCGCAGGACGACATCAAGAAGGTGCTCGCCTACTCCACGGTGTCCCAGCTGGGCATCATGTTCATGGGCGTGGGCATGGGCGTCTTCTGGGCCGCCGAGATGCACCTGATGACGCACGCGTTCTTCAAGGCCTGCCTCTTCCTGGGCGCCGGCAGCGTGATGCACGGCAACGGGGACGAGACGGACATCAAGAAGCTGGGCGGACTGTGGAAGGAGATGAAGTGGACGCACGCCACGTTCCTCGTCTCCACGCTGGCCATCACGGGCATCTTCCCCCTCATGTCCGGCTTCTTCTCCAAGGACGCCATCTTCCACGGCGTGCACCACAACCACCTGCACGGGCTGGAGTGGGTCTCCACCTTCGTCTACGTGATGGGCCTGCTCATCACCGCGTCCACGGCGTTCTACATGTCGCGCGTCTACCTGCTGACCTTCACGGGCAAGCGGTCCCCGGAGGCGAAGCTGGCGCACGCGCACGAGAGCTCGTGGCACATGACGCTGCCGCTGGTCATCCTGGCGTTCCTGGCCTTCGTGACCTTCGTCTACGCCCTGCCCCTGATGCCCCGCCCGGGCGGCGGGACGCAGCCGGTGTTCGAGAACTTCCTGTCCCCGGTGCTGCGCCCGGCGGAGACGGTGGCCCGCGTGGCGGAGACGGTGCACCTGGACACCAGCTCGCCGTCCGTCGGGGACTACGTCTTCGCGTGGATGTGGGCGCTCGCGGGCGGCGCGGCGGCGGCGTTCGCCTACCTGAAGTTCTTCCCCTCGCGGGTGGGCCAGCCCGTGCCGGCGTTCGCGCGCGCGGTGCGCCGCACGGCGCAGAACAAGTTCTACGTGGATGAGCTCTACGAGTTCATCCTCATCCGGCCGGTGAAGTTCGTGGCCTACGTCCTCTTCCGCGTGGTGGACGCGCTCGTCATCGACACGGTGCTGGTGCGCGGCACCGCGTACGTCACGGAGAAGGTGGGCCTCGGGCTGCGCCGGCTCCAGACGGGCGACGCCCAGACCTACGCCGCCATCATGGCGCTCGCCATCCTGAGCGGCGCGGTCTACGCCCTCGTGCAGGTGCTTTCATGAGCTTCTTCGACACCCACCTGTTGAACGTCGTCATCTACCTGCCGCTCGTCTTCGCGGCGCTGGTGCTGATGCTGCCTGCCAGCGAGCATGGCCAGGTCCGCGCCATCACCTTCGTGGGCATGCTGCTGGACCTCGCGTTCGGCGTCTGGGCGTACTTCCGCTTCGACCCGTCCGGCGCCGAGTTCCAGATGGAGTACCGCGTCCCGTGGTTCCAGCAGTTCGGGATGAGCTACCACCTGGGCGTGGACGGCCTGGCGGTGAGCCTGCTGCTCCTGACGGTGTTCCTGGGCCCGCTGGTGGTGCTCGCCTCCACCACGTACATCCAGCACCGCATCAAGGAGTTCCACCTGGCGCTGCTGGTGCTCCAGACGACGATGCTGGGCGCGCTGGCGTCCATGGACGTCCTGCTCTTCTACATCTTCTTCGAGGCCATGCTCATCCCCATGTACCTGATGGTGGGTGTGTGGGGCGCCGAGGATCGCCGCATGGCGGCGGTGAAGTTCTTCCTCTACACGCTGGTCGGCTCGCTGCTGATGCTGGTGGCCATCGTGGCCGTGTACTTCATCAGCGGTCCGGCGGGGACGCGCTCGTTCGACTACGGGCAGCTCTACAACAACCTGCTCGCCGCCAACCAGCAGCTGGCCGCGTGCACCAACGGGGCGGCGGGCGACTGCGCGTCGCTCACGGGGCTGGCCGCCACGCTGCACACCTACGGGCCGTGGATGTTCGCCGCGTTCGCGCTGGCGTTCGCCATCAAGGTCCCCATGTGGCCGGTGCACACCTGGTTGCCGGACGCGCACGTGCAGGCGCCGGTGGCGGGCTCCATGATCCTGGCCGGCGTGATGCTGAAGATGGGCACCTACGGCTTCTGGCGCTTCGCGATTCCGCTCTTCCCGGTGGCGGCGCACGCGGCCCGTCCGTTCCTCGCGGTGCTGGCGGTGATTGGCATCGTGTACGGCGCGCTGATGTGCCTGGCGCAGCGGGACATCAAGAAGCTCATCGCGTACTCGTCCGTCAGCCACCTGGGCTACTGCATGCTGGGCCTGCTCGCCGTCACCGGCGAGGGCGCCACGGGCAGCGCGTACCAGATGCTCAACCACGGCATCTCCACGGGCGCGCTGTTCCTCCTGTTCGGCTTCCTCTATGAGCGCCGCCACACGCGCCTGATGTCGGACTACGGCGGCATCGCCAAGGTGATGCCGGTGTTCACCGCGGCGTTCGTCATCATCACCTTCTCGTCGGTGGCGGTGCCGGGCACCAACGGCTTCATCGGCGAGTTCCTGGTGCTGATGGGCACGTTCAAGAGCAGCCTGGGCCTGGGCTTCGGCGCGTTCGCCACGCTGGGCGTCATCCTGGGCGCGGCGTACATGCTGTGGATGGTGCAGAAGGTGTTCTTCGGCAGCATCACGCACCGGGAGAACCAGCACCTGCGCGACATGAACGTGCGCGAGATGCTCACCGTGGCCCCCTTCATCGTGCTGGTGGCGGTGATGGGCCTGATGCCGCAGCCCTTCCTGGACCGCATCGCTCCGTCCACGGACCGCTACGTGGCGCGCGCCAGCGTGGGCGCTCCGGGCGCCACCCCGGCGAAGGACGCCCAGCTGCGCGTGGAGGTGATGTCGCTGCCCTCCACCGCCGCCGCGGCCCGCCCCTCCGTTCCCGCGCCGCTCGCCGCTCGCGAGTAGGCCTCGAAAGACTCCATGAACCTGCCAAATCTCACCCTGGCGGATTTCCTTCCCCTGCTGCCCGCCATCATCATGGTGGTGGCGGCCTCCGTCCTGCTGTTGTCGGAGGTGTTCCTCTCCGCGACGGCGTCCCGCGGCTACCAGGCGGTGCTCACCGTCGTGGCGGCGGTGGCCAGCAGCGCCGTGGCCGTGGGCCTGATGTTCGAGCCGCCCCACGAGGTGTTCCTCGGCTTCGGCGTGCTGGACCCCTTCTCCAGCTTCCTCACCCTGGTGGTGAGCGTGGGCCTGGGGCTGGCGGCGCTCAGCGCGGTGGGCTTCCTGCGCCGTCGTGGCGCGGAGCGCGGTGAGTTCTACGCGCTGATGCTCTTCGCCTCGGCGGGCATGAGCCTGCTGGCGATGTCGTCGGAGTTCATCACCATCTTCGTCAACATCGAGGTGCTCTCCATCGCGACGTACGCGCTGACGGCGTACCTGCGCCGCGGCACGCGCCCCAGCGAGGCGGGCTTCAAGTACTTCATCCTGGGCGCCTTCTCCTCCGCCATCCTGCTGTACGGCACGGCGCTCCTGTACGGCGCCACGGGCACCACGAAGCTCAACGACATCGCCGGGCCGCTGCAGCAGGCGCTGTCCACCACGCCGGCGCTCGTCTACGTGGGCGCGGTGCTCATCGCCGCGGGCTTCGCGTTCAAGGTGGCGGCCGTGCCGTTCCACATGTGGACGCCGGACGTGTACGAGGGCGCCCCCACCCCGGTGACGGCCCTCATGAGCGCGGGCGTGAAGGCGGCCGCGTTCGCGTCGCTGGTGCGCGTGTTCGTCACGGTGGGCAAGGGCATGGACCCCAAGCTGCCGCTGATGCTCTTCGCCACGCTGGCGCTGCTCACGATGATCGCCGGCAACCTGATGGCCATCCCGCAGCGCAACGTGAAGCGCATGCTGGCGTACTCCTCCATCGCGCACGCGGGCTACCTGCTCTTGGGCGTGGCGGCGCTGTTCGTCGCGGCCCCGGGCGAGCACTTCCGCCTGCTGTCCGCGTCGTCGCTGTCCGGTGGCACGCCGCTGGACGTGGCCCGCTCGGACGCGCTGCGCGGCATCCTGTACTACCTGCTGGCGTACACCTTCAGCGCGGCGGGCGCCTTCGCCATGGTCTCCGCGCTCGAGCGCCGTGAGGACGAGGAGAAGGGAACCGCGTGGGACCTGGAGCGCTTCGCGGGCCTCGCGCAGCGCCGTCCGGGTTGGGCGTTCGCCATGGCGGCCTTCATGCTGTCGCTGGGCGGCATCCCCCCCACCGTGGGCTTCATGAGCAAGCTGCTCATCTTCCAGGCCGCCATCGACGTGGGCCTGGTGGGCCTCACCGTGGTGGCGGTGCTCAGCAGCGCGGCCGGCGCGTATTACTACCTGCGCGTCGTGGTCTACATGTTCATGCACCCCGTCCCCGAGGGCGCCCAGCCGCTGGAGCGCAACTGGGGCACGGAGGCCGCGCTCGTCATCGCCACCGTCGCCGTCGTGCTGCTGGGCATCCTCCCCGGCCACGTCACCGACTGGCTCGCCCAGGCCGGCACGCTGTTCGGCCAGTAGTCCCCACCGCCGGCAGCGCGCTGCCGCCCGACGCCCGCCTCGGCCCCCGGCCCTGGCGGGCGTTGTCGTTGCGGGGCATGGCTCACGGCGTCATGGCCGCCGGGCATTGCAGAAGTGAAATGGGCCCGCGCCGCGTCATGCGGGCCCGGGCCGTGCGGCGGACGATGCGGGGAGCGGAAAAGAAGGCGGCCCGGCACCCGTGAGGGTGTCGGGCCGCGGGTCTTCTCAAGGTGACGCACCGGAAGTGCTGAAAGGGTGGGGGGGAACCACTTTCAGCCTCGCTTCGATGCGTCCCGGGCCAACCTTTAGCAGGTGCCATGCCAGCGCCCGCTCGGGACGAAACTCCAGAGTTCTCAAGGACTTGGACGAGCGCCCAACACTCCCACCCCCGCCCTTCCCCATTGCAGCCCTGAAATCGCGTTTCATGGATGAAAACAATCAACGAATTCAGGAGGTTGGTTTTTTCATCCCTGAACGGGGGTGATTTCGGATCTGAACTCGTCCCCGAAGGCAGGTGCGGGTTCGCTGGGAGGCTATTCGCGGGCCCCGGCGGGAGGCCGCAGGTTGAGGCGCTTCATCTTGCGCCACAGCGTGGTGGAGGACACGCCCAGCTCGTCCGCCACGCGGGCCAGGTCCACGCCGTGGCGCTCCAGCGCCTGGAGGATGGCGCGGCGCTCCGCGTCCTCCACCACCTCCGCCAGCGTGGGCCCCGAGGCCTCCGCGCCGCCAGGACGCGCGACGTCGGTGGGGGGCAGGCCCGTGGATTCAGGCGCGGGCGCGGCGGCGGGGAGCACGCGGCCCTGGGGGCGCAGCGGGAAGTCCTCGGGGAGCAGCTCGTCCCCTTCCGCCAGCGCGGCGGCCTGCTCCACCAGGTTCTCCAGCTCGCGCACGTTGCCGGGGAAGCGGTACGTCATCAGGTGCTCCACGGCGGCTTCGGACAGGCGCCGGGGCCGGGGGCTGCGGGCGTTGGCGCGGTCCAGGAAGTGCTGCGCCAGCGCGGGCACGTCCTCCAGGCGCTCGCGCAGCGGGGGCACGCGCAAGAGCACCACGTTGAGGCGGTAGTAGAGGTCCTGGCGGAAGCGCTTCTCCTTCACCTCCAGCTCGATGTCGCGGTTGGTGGCGGCGGCGATCCTCACGTCCACGCGCAGCGCGGTGGACTCGCCCACGCGGCGCACCTCGCCGTCCTGGAGCGTGCGCAGGAGCTTGGACTGGAAGGTGGGGCTCGTCTCCGTCACCTCGTCGATGAAGAGCGTGCCGTTGTCCGCCTCCTCGAAGAGGCCGCGGCGCGCCTTCACCGCACCCGTGAAGGCGCCCTTGGCATGGCCGAAGAGCTCGGTCTCCAGCAGCGTCTCACTGATGGCCGCGCAGTTGACGGGCACGAAGGGCTGGCGGCTGCGGCGGCTGTGCGCGTGGAGGGCGCGGGCCACCAGCTCCTTGCCCGTGCCGCTCTCGCCCTGGATGAGGACGGTGGCGTCGCTCTGGGCCACGCGCAGCAGGCGCGTGGTGAGCTCGCGCATGGCCTGGCTGCGGCCCACCAGCGCGGACAGGCCGTGGCGCTCGTTGAACTCCGTGGCGAAGTTGTCCACCGCCGCCTGGAGCTTGGCGCGCTCCAGGGCCCGCTCCACGCGGTAGCGCAGCTCGCCTTCCTTGAAGGGCTTGGTGACGTAGTCGTACGCCCCCATGCGCATGGCCTCCACCGCGCTCTCGATGGAGCCGAAGGCCGTCATCATGATGACCTGGAGGCGCGGGGCCACCTCCACCGCGCGCTTGAGCAGCGTGAGCCCGTCCATGGGCTCCATCTTCAGGTCCGTGAGGAGCAGGTCCACGCGCTCCCTCGCGAGCAGGATGAGCGCCTCCTCGCCGGTGGCGGCTTCGGAGACGGTGTAGCCCTCCGCGCGCAGGAGCAGGGCGGTGGTGGCGCGCATGTTGCGCTGGTCGTCCACCACGAGGATGCGTCCTCGGGGAACCGGTGTGGTCGCGTCGGTCATGAGAGGGACTGGGGCTGCGTGAGCGGCAGCCAGAAGGTGAAGGTGGTTCCGCGTCCGGGAGCGCTCTCCACGGCGATTTCACCGCGGTGCTCCTCCAGGATGCGCTTCACCACCGCCAGCCCCAGGCCGGTGCCCTGGGCCTTGGTGGTGAAGAAGGGCTCGAAGACGCGGTGGAGCAGCTCGGCCGGGATGCCCGGCCCCTGGTCCATCACGTCGATTCTCAGCTGCTCGCGTCCTCCGTGCGTGTCCCGGCGCGCGCGCACCCGGACCTCGCCCCCCTGGGGCATGGCCTGGATGGCGTTGACGGCCACGTTGAACAGGGCCTGGCGGATCTGCCGCCGGTCCATGGGCACCGCGGCGAGCCCGGGCTCCACCTCCACGGAGACGTACACCGGGCGCTCCGTGAGGGCCTGCGCCTTCGCGGCCTCGAAGGCGTCCTGCAGCACGCGCAGGAGGTCCTCCGGCTGGAGCACCGGGTCGCGCGGGCGGGTGAAGTCGAGCAGGTCCGCGACCATCCGGTTGAGGCGGTCGCTCTCCTCCGCGACGATGTCCAGCAGCATGGCCGTGTCGCCGCTGGGGTTCATGATGCGCCGGAGCGTGGCCACGGCGTTGAAGATGACGCCCAGGGGGTTGCGCACCTCGTGGGCGACGATGGCGGACAGCTCGCCCAGCGCGGCGAAGCGCTCGCGCTTCACCATCTCCGCGCGGGTGGCGGCCAGCTCCGCGTAGCTGGCCCAGAGGGATTCGTAGAGGCGCGCGTTGGCGATGGACAGCGCCAGCTGGCCGCACGTCGCCTCCGCCAGCTCGATCAGCTCCGGGCCGAAGGGGCGCGGGCCGCGCACGTCGTCCACCAGCACCACGCCGATGAGCTCCTCGCGCGAGGTGAGCGGCAGGCCCAGCAGGGCCTTCTCCCCCAGCCGGTCGATGAGCACCGCGCTCACGGAGATGCTCGCGGACGTCAGGTCCTCCACGGCGATGGGCTTGCGCGCCTGGGCCACGCGCGCGGCCAGGTCGTCGCTGTCCAGCGGCACCACCACCGTGCGGAACAGGTCGCGGTGGGCCGCGGACGCCGCCGCGCCGCGCAGCACCTTGGCCTGTTCGTCGTGGAGCAGGATGAAGCAGTTGGACACGTCCAGCAGGTGCACCAGGAAGTCGGACGCGACGTCCAGGATGCTCGCCGTCTCCAGCACGCCGGACGTGGTGCGCGCCAGGTCCAGCAGCAGGCGCGTCTCCGTGAGCTGACGCGCGGACTCCGCGCGCAGGCGGCGCTGCTCCAACAGCGTCACCAGCAGCTCCGCGAGCGTGGACAAGAGCCGCGCGTCCCGTTCATCGAAGGGGCGCTCCTTCGCGCGCAGCGCCTGCACCACGCCCAGGCTCTCACCGCCGCGGGTGAGCCGCGCCGCCGTCCCGCTGCCGAAGCGGCCCTGGGACAGCGTCTCCAACGCGCGCCCCTGCGACTCGGACGACAGCACGCCTCCGCCCTCCCGCAGCGACGCGGCCAGCAGCACGCCGGTGGCCTGGACGGCGTCCGCGTCGCTCCCCTGCTCCAGCCCCACGTGGGCGACGAGCCCCGGGGGCTGCCCCGGTGCGGAGGCGACGTGCAGCGCCACCGCTTTGGCCTGGAGCAGCTCCGCCACGCGCGCGAGGAACATCTCCGGAGGCGGGGGCACGGGCTGCGCCACGAAGCGCGCCATCTCCGCCACCGCCTCCACCTCCCAGCGGCTGCGAGCGCCGTCCGCCTGCAGGCTCGAGTCCGCGAGCGCCGCGCCCACCACCTTCGCGAACAGCGTCAGCACCGAGCCATGCCGGGGCGCCACCCACGGGCCGGCCACCCACAGCACCTCCGACTGGGGGCCGCCCACCGGCAGGTACGCGTGCGTGGGCTGCGCCTGGTCCGCGCCACCGAACACCGGCCGCCCGTCCGACAGGGCCTCCAGCGCCAGGTGCGAGTCCGCCGGCAGCGACACGCCGTCGCGCACCACCAGCCGCGTGCCGTCCCAGCGCAGGATGCGCGCGCGGAAGCCCGCGGCCTCCAGGCCCGCCAGCGCCACGCGCCGCACGGCCTCCTCCGAGCGCGCGGACACCAGCCCCGCGGACGTGTCCACCAGCTGCTCCGCCACCCCCAGCTCCATGGGGCGGTCCGTCAGCACCATGCAGCTGACCAGCAGGGCGAAGCGGCCATCCTCCAGCCGCAGGTGGCTGGCCTGCACGAACACCTCGCCCGGCGTGCCGTGGACGCTGAGCACCTTGTAGAGCTGCGGACGCCCATCCAGCTGCGCGCCGGTGGCCAGCCGGCGGAAGCGCTCCGCCATCCGGCTGCGCTCCTCCGGCTGCACGAAGTCCAGGAAGGAGCGGCCCTCCACCTGGTCCAGGGGCAGGCCCAACAGCCGCCCATACGCGGCATTGGCCACCCAGACGCGCCCCTCCGACTCCAGCACCAGCATGGGCTGGGTGAAGGGCTCCACCAGGGCGCGCAGGTCCTGCTCGTTGTAGGCCTTGGAACTCATCCGCGACGCAGCACCCGTTTGTCCCCCACCCGCAGCGTCACCTTCTCCCGGTCGAAGTACTCCGACAGGGGGATGGTGAACTTGCGGCTCTGGCCCACGAGCTCCTTGAAGCCCTGGGTGGTGATCTCCTTCTGGCCCTTCAGATACGTCACCAGCCGGGCGCGAAGGTCCTCCAGGGCGCCCGCGTCGAAGCACAGCTCCTCGCTCACCCGCACGCCCGTGCCCGACGCCACCAGCACCTTCAACAGCTCCTGCAGCTTCGCGGGCGGCAGGCCCAGCTTCTGCGACAGCTCCGTGACGGTGGGCGGCGCGAGCCCCGCCGCGGCCAGCTCCGCGCCCAGGCGCGTGCGCGCGGCCTCGTCGCCCAGGGTGAGCGTGCGGCCCCGGCCCTGCAGACGGACCCAGTCCTTCTCCGCCTCCACGCTGCCGGAGTCCACCAGCGCCTGCACCACGCGCTGGAACAGGCGCGCGTCCAGCTGGCCGGAGAGCCGCTGGCGGAGCTCCTCGCGCGACAGGCCCTCGCGCATGGGCTCGCGCTCATGGAACGCGGCGAGCAGCGCGAGCGAGCGCTGGCGCAGTCCCTCGAACACGTCGTGCGCCACGTAGAGCCGCCGGTCGCGGTCCACCAGCAGCACCTGCCCCTTCGCGCCCTGAAGCTCCAGCGTGCGCGTGAGCACCTTGGGCGCAAGCCCCGAGCGCCCGAACAGCTCCGTCTGCGTGAGCCCCGCGTAGCCCGCCTGCCGCAAGAGCCACGTCACCAGCCCGGCCGCGTCCGCCTCCAACAGCGGCCGCACCACCTCGGACGCGCCCCGGCGCCGGCGCGGCGGCGTGATGGACAGCACGCGCCCTCCGGCCAGCGTGGCGCCCCGCCCCGGCAGCGCGCGCGAGCCGCGCAGGATGAAGCGCTGACCGACGAGCGCCCCCACCGGCGACTCCAGCCGCAGCTGCGCGAGCGCCGTCTCCCCCGGCGCGAGCGAGCCCAGGTCCAGCAGCGCCACCGTGGCCTCCACCTGCGCCGTGCCCAGGTGCAGCAGCAGCTTGCGGCGCCCGGGCAGGGGGGCTTCCGCGGCCGGCAGCAGCGTCAGCTCCACGTCCAGCATGGACGTCTCCGGCAGCTCGCCCGCGCGCGTGAGCACCATGCCCCGGTGCACGTCCTCCGTCTGCACGTCCGCCACGTTCACCGCCGCGCGCTGCCCCGCCTCCACGCTCGCCACGGACCGGCCGTGCACCTGCACGCCGCGGATGCGGAAGGGGCCCGGGCGCGCGCCGGCCGCCGCGGGGAGCAACGACACGGAGTCATCCACCGCCAGCGCGCCGGACAACAGCGTGCCCGTCACCACCGTGCCGAAGCCCTTGATGGTGAAGGCCCGGTCCACGGGCAGGAACGCGGGGCCCTCCGAGGGGCGCCGGGGCAGCGCCGCACCCGCGCGGGCGAGCGCCGCCTTCAGCTCCTCCAGGCCCGCGCCCGTGCGCGAGGACACCGGCACCACGGGCGCGCCCTCCAGAAAGGTGCCGGCGGTGAGCGCGGCCAGGTCCGCCTCCACCAGCGCGCGCCAGTCGTCGCCCAGCCCCTCCAGCAGGTCCGCCTTGGTGAGCGCGACGACGCCCGCCTTCACTCCCAGCAGGCGGCAGATGTCCAGGTGCTCGCGCGTCTGGGGCATGACGCCCTCGTCCGCCGCCACCACCAGCACCGCCAGGTCCACGCCGCCCGCGCCCGCGGCCATGGCCTTCACGAAGCGCTCGTGGCCGGGCACGTCCACCACGCCCGCCACCCGGCCGTCCGGGAGCGCCAGGTGGGCGAAGCCCAGCTCCAGGGTGATGCCCCGCCGCTTCTCTTCCGGGAGCCGGTCGGTGTCGGTTCCCGTCAGCGCCTTCACGAGGGACGTCTTGCCGTGGTCGATGTGGCCCGCCGTCCCGATGATCATCGCCGCGTCAGCGCCCTTGCCGCGGGACTCAGGCCCCGGCCTTGTCCGGGTCGTCCTCGAGGTGCGCGTCGCCCATCACCGGCTGGTAGTCCCACGGGAAGACGAAGAGCGCGTCCGTGGACAGCCCCACGTGGTCCGGCGTGAAGCCCTCCGGCCGCGCAATCAGGCACGCGGTGCGGATCTCCGTCGCGCCCATCTTCTTCGCGAGCGCCGAGGCCAGCTCCAGCGTGTCCCCGCTGGACGCGATGTCGTCCACGATGAGCACGCGGCGGCCCTTGAGCTCCCGGGGCATCTCCTCGCTCACCTGCGGCTGGCCGCGCTCCTGGGGGCGCTCGGCCTTGTCGCGGCTGCGGCGGCTGATGCGCACGGGGAAGAACTCGCAGCCGAGCGCGCCCGCGAGCGCCCCGCCCACGAACACGCCGCCGTGGGCCACCCCCACCACCGCCTGCGGCTCCCAGCCCTGGCGGATGGTGCGCGCCAGCGCCTGCACCCGCCGGTCGAACTCCGCCCACGACAGCTCCACCACGCCCGTGGACTTGTGCCGGGACTGGTCGCGGCCGGTGGGTTGGCGCGGGGCCTCCACCTGGGGCGCGAGCACCATGTCATTGGGAATGGAGACGATCTTCTCCGCCCCTGCCTTCTGGGAGGCGGAGGGCACGGACTTCGAAGAAGGGGTGCGAGGGTCCTGGGACTTCGGCGGCGCTGCCCGCTTGATGGCCACGACGAAAGCTCCGGGTGAAGTGCGGCGGCCCTGTCATATCCCGAGCACCGCGACCCCGCCACAACCGCCGCGCCTGCTTCACCGGGGGATGTGAGGCGCTGAAACATCCCCCCGGTGCGAAAAGGATGTCTGTCTTCAAAACAGCGTCCCTGTCCCCGAGGGCAGGTTCAGGCGCTGCCCTCCGCGAGCATCCGCTGAATCTCCCCGCCGGGGATGACATAGCGCGTCGTGCAGAACTGGCAGGTGGCCTCCGCCTGGCCCTCCTTCTCCAGCAGGTCCTGGAGCTCCTCGCGGCCCATGGCCAACAGCGCGAGCTTCACGCGGTCGCGGCTGCACGAGCAGGTGAAGCGCAGCGGATAGCGCGACATGACCTCCAGGTCCGCCTCCGGCACCAGCGAGCGCAAGAGCGTGAGGGCCCCGTCCTTCGCGTGCGCCTGCACGGCCGTCTGGAACTGCGCCTTGAGGCGGGTGCCCAGCGCGCGGAAGGCCTCCCGGTCCCCGTCGGGCAGGGGCTGCACCAGCAGGCCCACCACCGTGGCCAGCGGATCCTCCTGGCCGTCCACCGGGCCCGGCAGCTGCGTCATCAGGAGGTGGGAGGGCACCTGATCCGACTGGTGGAAGTAGCGCTCCAGGTCCGCCACCAGGTCGAAGTGCTCCAGCTCCACGGACGAGCGGTAGTACTCGCCGCCGCCCTGGTCGCGCAGCACGGACAGGAAGCCCTGGTTCCCCAGCACCGGGCGCCAGTGGTAGCGCCCCTCCGCTCCCGAGTACTCCACCAGCGTGTTCTTCACGTAGCCGCGCACGACGCCGTTCGCGTCGCCGTCCACGAAGAGGCCGCGCAGGGGGCCGTCGCACTCCAGTTGCAGGTTGATGCGGGAGTCCGTGCCCTTCCGGAGCGAGCCCATGAGGGCGGCGGCGGTGAGGCCCTGGGACAGGAGGGCGGCGGAGGCCGGCATGCTCTGGTGCGTGGCGCGGGCCTGGCGGGACAGGTCCCCGGTGGTGGCCAGGACCAGGCGCAGGTCCGACGCCTTCAACAATCCACTGACAAGCTCATCAGGCATAGGGCTGGTTAGCGTGCCCCACCCGTTCGCGCCCGCCAATGGAAGAGGGACGGAGACAGGACGCCCGCCTGGAGGCCAGCAGTCAGGGCGGGGGGCTCGCATCGCGCGGGCTTATGAGTCGGTGTTCCCCGGCTGCCACGGGTGGGGCCAGCGGATGCGGAAGAAATCCAGCCGGCGAGACGGAACGGCTATAAACCGCCTGCTGGCCGTAGCACCCAGGCCCTGACTTGGGCTCGCGGGGGTCTTCCACCCCACCCATCCGCGCGCCCCGCTGGAGACTCGATGAGCACCCAAGCCACCGCCGAAGCCATCACCGACCGGACGCCCCTGCTGAAGTCGCGGCTGGGCTCGTTCCTCGCCGTGGTGCCCCTGAGCATCTGGGTCATCAACCATCTGTGGGACAACCTGTCCGCGTTCTACGGCGCGACGGCCTGGGAAAAGTCGGTGACGGAGTACGCGAACCCGTTCGCCCAGGCGTTCACGTTCATCATCGTCATGCTGCCGCTGCTCATCCACGCCGCGTGGGGCGTGCTGCGCATGTTCAGCTTCAAGCCGAACAACCTCGCGTACAACAACTACGGCAACCTCAAGTACCTCGTGCAGCGCGTGGCCGGCCTGGGCGTGCTCGCGTTCCTGGGCGCCCACATCTGGCTGGCCTTCCTGCACCCGCGCCTGGTGGAGGGCCACGCGGAGCCCTTCATGGAGATCGCCCGGGAGATGCACTTCCACGGCCCCACGCTGGTGGTCTACCTGCTGGGCACGCTGGGCACCGCGTACCACCTGGCCAACGGCCTGCAGACCTTCGCCATGGGCTGGGGCATCTTCGCGAGCGACCGCTCCATGCGCCGCTTCGAGCCCATCTCCATCCTCATCTTCCTCGTCCTGCTGGCCATGGCCTGGGGCACCATCTACGCCCTCTACACGGCGGGCGCGGCGTACGGCCCGGCGGGCCTGGACGTCGGCTGAAGCGGGCCTGGGTCCATCGCCGGGACCGAGAGGTCCCGGCGCCTGAAAACACGACCGGCCGCCCCTGGCATCCAGGAGCGGCCGGTTCGCTTTTCAGGGGAGAGGCCCCAGGGCGTTAGAACGGGATGTCGTCGTCCGCGCCGCCGGGGTTGCCGCCCATGCCGCCGCCGTCGTCCATGCCCATCGGGGGCGGCTGGCCGTAGTCGTCGCGTCCCTGGGAGTAGCCGCCGTTGCCCTGCTGCTGCCGGCGCCCGCCGCCGCTGCCGCCGCCGTAGCCCTCACCGGCGTCACGGCCGCCGAGGAAGGTGACGGAGGTGGCGACGACCTCGGTGGTGTAGTTCTTCTTGTTCTCCTTATCCATCCACTCGCGCGTCTGCAGACGGCCTTCGACGAAGCACTGCCGTCCCTTCTTGAGGTACTCGCCGCACAGCTCCGCGAGCTTTCCCCAGACGACGATGCGGTGCCACTCGGTGCGCTCCTGCTTCTGGCCATTCTTGTCGTTCCAGCTCTCGCTCGTCGCGATGCGGAAGTTCGCCACGGCCTGACCGCCCGGGGTGAAGCGCACCTCGGGGTCCGCCCCGAGGTTGCCGATGAGAATGACCTTGTTCACGCCTCCAGCCATGTTTCCTCCCGAAACCAGGCCCACCAAGGGCCCGGCACAACCCGCGGGGCTACACGCCCCGACAGGTTCTTCAGCCCATAGCATCCACCACTGACATTCCCCTGGCGAGAAACCGGCCGGGGGTGTCAGGGCGCACGTCCGCCTGCTCCCCGGGCGGGAAGCCTCAGGGATTCCAGGGCGTTGGGCGTGGAGGGAGCGGGAGGAGCGGTGCGCCCGCCCGGACGCCTGCGGTCCGGGCGGGGGAGACGTCGCGGGAAGCCTACCCGCCCGGGCGGAGGACGCCGGAGGCAGGGACCACGTTGGGCGTGGCGGAAGCCGGCGCCACCACCTGGACGGGCTGGGCGCGCTGGGAGGCGCGGGCCTCGGCCGTCTTGGTGGTGAGCGTGGAGTCCAGCCCCCTGGCGAAGGCGACGAGCTGCGGATCCGCCCCGCCGGAGCCCAGCTTGCGCAGGGACTTCCAGAACGGGTGGGTGGTGTCGCCGGTCTTCAGCAGCCCCTGGGCGAGCAGCGGCACGCTCGCGTCGCGCTCGGCGGGGCTGGCGGCGCGCAGGGCCGCGACCAGCTCGTCCGGGGCGGTGCGGGCCACTTCCCCCAGGCCGTCCACCAGCTCCTCCTGGGCCTGGGGGTCCTGGGCGGCGCCGGCCGCGCGGCACAGCTCCAGCACCCGGGCCAGGGCCTCCGTGTTTCCGCCGGAGGCCAGCTCCACCATGCTGCTCACGCCGGGCACGCCCACGGACAGGGCGCGGGCCACCTGGCGCAGGCGGCCGTAGACGTCATCCGTGGCGGAGTAGCTGTCCAGCAGCGTGCGGGTGCCCAGGTAGTCGTGCGGGTTGGACTGGTAGAGGCCTTCGGCGAGCACGGCGCGCACGGCGGGGTCGCGCTCGCTGCGCCACGCGGTGCGCAGGAAGCCGATGTTGCGTTGATCGCGCTGCTTGCCCAGCTCCAGGTAGGTCTTCACGCGGTTGGCGATGTCCGGCAGACCGCCCTGCGCCTTCTGGCCTTCATTGAGGGCGGCCAGCGCGTTGCCCGGCCCCAGCGTGGAGCCGGTGGCGGCCACGGCGGCGCCCAGGGCGTCCATGCCCGCGACGACGGGGCCGGCGCGGCCCGCGTAGTCGTTGACCATGATGGAGAAGGAGAACTTCTCTCCGCCCGCGGACTGCACGTAGCCGCTGAGCGCGGAGACGCCCTCCAGGGTGCCCGTCTTGGCGCGCAGCCGGCCCACGGCGTCCGTGCCGTCGAAGCGGTATTTGAGCGTGCCGTCCTTGCCGGCGATGCCCAGCGAGGACAGGTACTCCGGGGCCAGCGGGAAGCGCTCGTACATGTGGCGCAGCAGCCGGTCCACCTGCGCGGTGGAGAAGCGGTTGGCGTCATTGAGGCCGCTGCCGTTCTTCATCACGAAGGTGCCGCGCGGGATGCCCACGTCGCGGTCGAGGAACTCCTCCACCACGTCGATGCCCTTGGCGAACGAGCCCGGCGCGCCGCGCAGCTCCGCGCCCATCGTCTTGAGGAGCGTCTCCGCGATGAAGTTGCTGGACAGCTTGTTGAGGCGCTTGAGGACGATGTCGAACGTGTCGGACTGGGCCACGTACACGACCTTCGCGCGGGACGGCGTCAGGCCCAGCTTCACCTTGCCCTTCACCTTCACGCCGCGCGACACGAGCAGCTGCTTGAGCGTCCCGCCGAAGTACATGGGCGGGTTGTCGATCTTCTTCCAGACGCTCACGGCGCCGCGCTCGTCGGGGACCTGGCCCTTGACGATGATCTTCTGCTTTTCGCCGGACCCGTCGGACTTCACGGACACGCGGCGCGCGCGGCCGGGGCCGCTGGTGACGGAGCTGTCCACGACGAAGTAGTCGCTGGGGGGCTCCATGTCGACCACGGCCTTGCCGCCGGGGGCGGAGCGCACGTAGACGGCGACGGCGTTCCAGTTGAGGCTCACCGCGCCGGTGGGCGCCATGTACGCGCGGTCGGAGTCCTCCTGGTCATAGCCGGGCGGGGTGCGCTCGGCGTCGAACCAGGAGTCATCCACGACGATGTCCTGCACCTCCTTGAGGCCCGCGTGGAGCAGCTCGGAGGTCATGCCGTAGAGGCGCTCGGTGGTGATGGTGGGGTCGCCCTTGCCGCGCACGTAGAGCGTCTTGACCTTGCCGTCCGCGGGCAGCTCCTGGTCGACGAGGAACTCCGTCTCGTAGCGGTACTCCGGCCCCAGCGAGACGAGCGCCGCGGAGGACGTGACGAGCTTCACGTTCGAGGCCGGGTTGAGCAGTTCGTCCGCGTTGTGGCTGAACACCACGGTGCCGTCGTCCAGGCTCTGCATGTGCACGCCGACGCGGCTGCTCTTGAGCGCGGTGCGCTGCATCACCTGTACGAGCGCGTTCTTCAGCGCCTCGCGTTCGGCCTTTTTGTCAGCGGACGGCGACGCGGCCAGCGTGGCGGAAGGAAGCCACAAGGCAATGGCGGTCGCTGCCCAGAAGGGTCTGGTTCGAAAAACCTGCACGCACGCTCCAGGGAAGTCGCGATCCATTATGAAGAAGGGACGAAAGGGGCGGCAAGGGAGGGGGGAGGATCCACGTTCGTCATGACCCTGCCCGCCTGCCTGCTTCCTGGAAACAGGAAGGAGGCTGTCGCAGCATGGACGTCCCGCCTGACATCCACCCCGTGACAGACGCCATGCCTCCCCTGCCCTTCCGTGCCGTCCGGGTGTTCGCCCTCGCGCTGATGCTGGTGCTGGGCGCCGGCTGCCGCGAGCCTGCGCCCCCTGCGGGCATCACGGTGTTGTTGGAGGCCCCACCGGACAGCCTGGATGACCGCTTCGCCCTGACGGCACACGGACAGCGGCTGGCGCAGCTCATCAGTCCGGGGCTCATCACCTTCGATGACGCGAGCCGGCCGGTGCCCCAGCTGGCGGAGTCCTTCCGTGACGTCTCCGCAACGGTGGTGGAGTTCGTCCTGCGGCCGGGGCTCACCTTCCACGACGGGAGCGCCCTCACCGCCGAGGACGTGAAGGCCACCTTCGATGCCCTGCGCGACCCGAAGCTGGGCAGCCCGAAGCGTGAGCGGTACGAGCCGCTGGAGCGGGTGGAGGTGGTGGATGCCCGCACGGTGCGCTTCCATCTGAAGCGGCCGTACGCGCCGCTGCTCGCGGAGCTGTCCGCGGCCATCCTGCCCTCGGAGCGCGCGGGGCCGCAGGGCATCGAAGCGCAAGCAGCCCATCCGACAGGCGCGGGCCCGTTCCGGTTCGAGTCATGGCCGGATGAGGAGCACCTGACGCTGGTCCCCTTCGAAGGCTGGTACGCGGGCAAGCCCGCCGTGTCGCGGCTGACGTTCCGCGTGGTGCGGGACGAGACGACGCGGGTGCTGGAGCTGCTCAAGGGCCGGGCGGACCTGGTGGTGAACGGCGTGTCCCCGGCGGTGCTGCCCGCGCTGCGGCAGGCGCCCCACCTGCGCGTGGTGACGAAGCCGGGCACGGGCTTCACGTACCTGGGGCTCAACCTGCGCGAGGGGCCGCTGGCGGACGTGCGCGTGCGACAGGCGCTGTGTCACCTCATCGACGTGCGCCCGCTGGTGGAGCACAAGCTGCACGGTCTGGCGGAGCCCGCGTCCAGCATGTTGCCCCGTGAGCACTGGGCCTTCACGTCCACGCCGGGGTGCGGCTACGCGCCGGAGGAGGCGGCCCGGCTGCTGGACGCTGCGGGGTATCCGGATCCGGACGGGCCTGGGGGACGGCCGCGCATGACCTTCACCTTCAAGACGAGCACGGACCGCTTCCGGCGCGCGGTGGCGCTGGTGCTCAAGGAGCAGTTGGCGAAGGGCGGCATCGCGGTGGAGGTGCGGGCGCTGGAGTTCGGGACGTTCTTCGAGGACGTGCGCCGGGGGCGCTTCGAGCTGTTCACGTTGAAGTGGGCCGCGGTGATGGAGCCGGACCTGCTGCGGGGCGCGTTCCATTCCGCGAACATCCCCGGACCGGAGAACCACTGGGGCGGGTTCAACCGGGGCGCGCTGAAGGACCCTGCGCTGGACCGGGTGCTGGACGCGGCGACGCAGGCGCCCCGGGAGGAGCGGAAGGCGTTGTATGCGGAGGCGCAGCGGGAGCTGGACGCGGCGCTGCCCGTCATCCCGCTGTGGCATGAGGCGAGCGTCGCGGTGGTGTCCACGCGGCTCGCGGACTTCGAGCCCAGCGCGCACGGACTGCTGCTGCCCCTGGCGAAGGCGCGGGAGGTGACGCCGTGACCCGGAGGCTCGTGTCCGCGGTCATCGCGATGGTGGGCGCGCTGCTGCTCGTGTCGCTGTTCCTGCACCTCGTGCCTGGAGATCCAGTGGACGTGATGCTGGGGGAACAGGCGACGCAGGTGGACCGCGCGGCGCTGCGGCAGGCCGTGGGGTTGGACTTGCCTTGGTACGCGCAGCTCTGGACGTTCGCGCGCGACCTGGCGACGGGAGAGCTGCGCACGTCGCTGCCTCCGTTCCAGCGCAAGGTGCTGCCGGCCCTGGGCGCGGCGCTACCGTACACGCTGCTGCTCACGGTGGCGGCCCTGGCGGTGTCCCTGGCGCTGGCGCTGCCCCTGGGCGTGACGGCGGCGGCGCGGCGAGGGACGGCCGTGGACGCGGCGGCGATGGGCGTGTCCGTGGCGGGTGTCGCCCTGCCCCGCTTCTGGCTGGGGCCGGTGCTGATCATCCTCTTCGCGTTGAAGCTGGACTGGCTGCCCGTGTCGGGCGCGGAGTCGTGGCGGCACCTGGTGCTGCCCGCGTTCACACTGGGCACCGCGCTGGCCGCGTTCCTCGCGAGGATGACGCGCGCGACGATGCTGGAGGCCCTGCGCGAGGACTACGTCACGGTGGCCCGGGCCAAGGGTCTGTCGCCTCGCGTGGTGCTGTGGAGGCACGCGTTCCGCAACGCGCTCCTGCCGCTGGTGACCGTGCTGGGCCTGGAGTTCGGCGCGCTCTTGGGCGGCGCCATCGTGACGGAGAAGGTGTTCGCGTGGCCGGGCATGGGCACGCTGCTGCTCACCGCCATCGAGAAGCGCGACTACAACACCGTGCGCGCCACGGTGCTCCTCTTCACGTTCTGCTACGTGCTGGTCAACACGCTCACCGACCTCACCTATGCGTGGGTCGACCCGCGCGTTCGGAGGCGCTCATGAGCGCGGCCCCTCGCTTCCGGCTGCATTCGTGGGGTGCCCGCTTCGGGTTGGTCGTGGCGTGCGTCTGGGTCTTCACCGCGCTGTTCGCGCCGTGGCTCAGCCCCCACGCGCCGGACGCCATCGACCTCACGCGTGAGCTGTCGCCTCCCACGTCCGGGCATCTGCTGGGCACGGCGGAGAACGGCATCGACGTGCTCACGCACGTGCTTTACGGCGCGCGCGTATCGCTGGAGGTGTCCTTCTTCGCGGTGGTGCTGTCGGCCGCGGTGGGCATCACGCTGGGCGGCATCGCGGGCCATGCGGGCGGGCTCGTGGACGAAGCGCTGATGCGGCTGGTGGACGTGCTGCTCGCGTTCCCCGGCATCCTGCTGGCGCTGTTCATCACCGCGGTGCTGGGGCCCAGCCTCGCCAACGTGGTGTTCGCGCTGTCCTTCACCGGGTGGACGGGCTACGCGCGGCTGACACGCGGACAGGTGCTCACGCTGCGCGAGCGTGACTACGTGCAGGCTGCTCGGGCGCTGGGCAGCGGGCCGGGCCGCATCCTCGTGCGGCACCTGCTGCCCAACGCGGCGGGGCCGCTGCTCGTGCAGGCGACGTTCGCGCTGCCGGGCGCCATCGTCGCGGAGGCCTCCCTGAGCTTCCTGGGGCTGGGCGTCCCGCCGGGCACGCCATCGTGGGGCGCGCTGGTGGACCAGGGGACGCAGTACCTGCTGGTGGCACCGCACGTGGCCCTCTTCCCGGGCATCGCGCTGGCGCTCACCGTGCTGGGCTTCAACCTGCTGGGCGATGCGCTGCGCGACGCGATGGATCCACGCCACGAGGGGCGGTGACTTGAAGGCCCCGGGCGTCCCTGGCAGGAAGCAGGCACGGAGGTGACGAAGACATGAAGGCCGTGGTGCAGCGGGTGCTGGAAGCGTCGGTGACGGTGGACGGGAAGCGCGTGAGCGAGATGGGCCCGGGCCTGCTCGTGCTCCTGGGCGTGGGCAAGGGAGACACCGACGCGGACCTCACGTGGATGGTGGAGAAGCTGGCCACGCTGCGCATCTTCGAGGACGCCGACGGAAAGATGAACCTGTCGCTGGAGGACACGTCCAAGCACCTCATCGTCGTGAGCCAGTTCACGCTCTATGGCGATGCGCGCAAGGGCCGCCGGCCCAGCTTCATCGACGCGATGGAGCCCGTCGCGGCCAAGGCCCTCTACGAGCGGGCCTGTGAAGCGCTGCGCCAGCGCGGACTCACCGTGGGCACCGGCATCTTCGCCGCGGACATGAAGGTCGCGCTCGTGAACGACGGGCCCGTCACCATCCTCCTGGAGAGCCCGCCGAAGGCCGCGCCTCCGGCCTGAGTTCCCGAGCATCCCTGCGCCCCCCGCCTGGCACGGTCTTCAAAAACCTGTCCGACTGTCGGACAGGTTTCCGCAGAGCGCCGCCGACGGGGCGCCCCCGCAGGATTCTCTCTTTCTCATCCAACCGGACGGACCTCAGGTGTCGGGGTCTGGCTCGTCACGGGGTGGGAAGCGCTGAAGCTGTACCCGCAGGGACCCAGAGGCCCGCCTCAACGCAACCGCGTCGAGCGCGAAGTCCGCGTGCACCTTCGCCCCGAAGGAATCGATGGCTGGCCGGGGCCGCAACTCGCCCCTCACCTGAACCCGCACGTGGACTTCCCTCCCGTCGCCAGCGAGCCGCTTGAACACCAGGTTGGGCTCGGTGAAGTGCAGGGACTCCTGCGTGGGCGCTTCCGCCGCGAGCCCCTCGAGCCAGTCCGCCAACGCCGCGACCTCGAAGGTCTCGAGCGCCGGGTCGGTGGCCCTCCACGCGACGGAGGCGAAGACCGCATCGATCTCGATGTTCAGCCAGTTCAGCGCGTCATCCCCATCGGGGAACTGGTAGCCCACGAGGCGGAGCGCGAAGCGCTCTCCACGCTTGTTCTCGAACAGCATCAGTGCACGTCGAGCGTGCGGCGGAAGAAGGCCACGCCTTCCGCGTTCGTCCGTGCGTGCGAGGCCGGGCGCGTTCCCGCCACCGGGTCACGGCACAGCATCGCGATGACGTCGAAGCCCTTCGGGTAGCACTCAGGCAGGAAGGTGAAGTGTCCCGCGTCGTCCAGGACCACCGTCGTCGTGGTCGCGGCTGGCAGCAGCCCGGACAGGTGCATGCCGTGTGCCTCATGCGGCATCAGCTCGTCGCCCTTCGCGAGCACCAGCTCCACGGGCTTCTGGATGTCCGCCGTGTCCCGCGCTTCGAACGAAGCCGCCATGCCCGGCGCCATCGCGAACGCGGCCTTCACTCGCGGATCCAGATACGACGCGCGCGCGTGCTTCATGTCGATGCGGCTGTAGTCCACGTCGCGCAGCGCCTCGCACCCAATCTCCTCTCGAGTGCCTGGCGTCTTGCAGCGCTTCTCGATCCACTCCAGGTTCAGGTTCAGGCCCACCAGCGCCAGCGCCGTGTAGCCCCCCATGGAGTGTCCCGATGCACCGATGCGCTCCGGATCCACTCGCGGGCCCCACTTCGGATCCTTCAGCAGGTGGTCCAGGATGACCGTGAAGTCCTGCGGACGCTCGTAGGCGCGTGCGAAGCCCTCCGGGCTCGTGTCTCCGTAGGTGTTGCCCGGGTGGTTCACCCCCACGACGATGAAGCCGTGCGCCGCCAGGTTCGAACCGAACCAGGACAGGTCCATCACCGAGCCACCACTGCCGTGTGACAGCAGCACCACCGGCCAGCGCTCCCGCGCCTCCGCCAACGGTGCGTCCTTCGCGCCGTAGAAGGGCTTGAACAGGTCCGACGGCGCGCGGTTGTCCATCGGCGTGCCGGGCGCCACCGGGTACCAGACCACCGGCTTCAACGTGCGGTGACGGACCGCGTCCTCATAGGTCAGCGCCTGCGTCACCCCCACCGCGTAGACCGCGTCCGCCCCGTAGAGCGACGTGTGGTCCGTGCGCGGAGCCTCCGCCTTCTTCGAGGAGGAACAGCCGCCAGTCAGCACCGCGGCGGCGACGAGGAGCAGGGGACCCACCGGAGACACGAAGCGACGCATGGCGCCGGATCATTGCCGGAATCAACGGAACAGGGAAACCCTGGAAGCACCGGCCAGGGACCTGGCCGTCAGGTCACAGCCGCACGGTGGTCCCGCGCGTCACCAGCGCGGCCAGGCCCTGCTTCGTCTGCGCGGCGGTGCGCAGGTGCAGCGTGAGCGCGCCCAGCTCGCGGATCCACGTGGCCGCGCTCGGCCCCAGGCCGGAGAAGAGCACCGACAAGGGCGGCGGCTGGGGCAGCTTCCCCGTCCAGTAGCCCAAGACCTCGTCGCGCTCCGGCAGCATCGGCAGCTTCAGGCGCTCCTGCTCGCGCGCCAGCAGCCGCTCCAGCTTGCGCGGCAGGTTCACCTGCCAGTGCAGCACCGTCTTCGCCGGCCGCCAGGCCCAGTCCGCGAAGGCGAACCGCTCACGGACCGCGTACTCGCCCCGGCCCTGCGTCACGAAGACGCGGTCCGGCGGGAACTCCGGGAAGGGCTCCCACTGCCCGGCCAGGAGCGACGCCAGCCCCTGCTCTCCCGGGGGACGCCGGCGGAAGTTGTCGCGCACCACTCGCGCCGCCTTCACGTCCCAGTAGGGATAGGCCGGGTCCTCCACCATCAACGCCAGGTTCAGCGCCTCGTCCCACTCGTCCGCGTAGCCACCGGGGGCGCCGCCCACCTCCCAGCCGCCGGGCGCCTCGCGCCAGGGCTGGAACACCAGCCGGTCCACCAGGTCCATCCACCCATCCGAGTCCACCGACCCCACGCCCCCCGGCAGCGCCGACGAGGCCAGCCGCTGGCAGAGGGTGAACGCCTGCGCGTCCCCCAGGTGGTTGGCGAGCTCCTCCAGCGCGCCGGACGCATCCCCCATGGCGCGCGTGAAGAATGGCAGCACCTGCTCGTGGAAGAAGCGGTCGTTGATGGGACGCAGGACGACGTCCATGTGGGGCGCCTCCTGTCAGGCCCTCAGGGCCGCGCGTCTTCCTGGACGATGAGGGCGTGGATGTCCGCGGCCGTGGGCGCCTCCAGGATGGCCGCCCGGAAGCGCGGGTTCTTGAAGAGCCGCGAGATGCGCGCCAGCGCCTTCAGGTGCACCCCCGCGCTGTTCTCTGGCGCCACCAGCGCGAAGAACAGGTGCGTGGGCTTGCCGTCGATGGACTCGAAGTCCACCCCCGCGCGCGACACGCAGAAGGCCGCCTGGAGGCTGTCCATGCCCGCCAGCTTGCCGTGCGGAATGGCCACGCCTTCACCAATGCCCGTGCTGCCCAGCTTCTCGCGTTCCTGGAGCACCGCCACCAGCCGGTCCTCGCGCAGCGTCGGGTGCGCCCGGGCCAACGTGGCACTCAACTCGCGCAGCACCTCCGGTTTCGTCTTGGACTGCATGTCCGCGACGACCGCCTGGGGGCTGAGGAAATCGGCGATTCTCAATGGCGCTCCCGCACTGGCGCTCCGGGCCGGCAATGATTCCTCGGCCGGCAATTACTCCTCACACTGGATTCGCGCAAGGGTCGCCTGGGCGGTCACAGGCGCTTCGCTCACTGCGCGTCAGCCCGGGCCGCTCCCCCACCCCGGGCCCCGGGTCCGGGGATGCTCCCGGACCCAGGCCCCAGCCTGGCTGTCAGGTGCCGGTGGCGGCCACCGGCGCGGCGGGCAGGTGCGGCTCGATGAGGCCGAACCCCCCTTCCTTGCGGCGGTAGACGATGGACAGCGCCTGGGACTGCTGGTTCTGGAACACGTAGAAGTCGTTGTTCATCAAGTTCATCTGCATCACCGCGTCATCCACGGACAGCGACTGGATGGCCAGATGCGTGGTGCGCACCAGGCGGGCGACGCCCGACTCGGCCACCGGCGCCTGGGCGACGGGCGCGGCCTGGGCCGCGGGCCTGGCCTCTTCGGGGGCGGCCTCGGCGGCCTCGGCGTCGTGGACCTCGAAGATGTCGTGGCGCACCTTCACCAGGTCCTGGCGGTGGTGGACCTTCTCACGGCCGTGGTGCGACTTGAGCTTGTCCCGGTAGCGGCGCAGCTGGCGTTCGATCTTGTCCATCGCCAGGTCGATGGACGCGTACATGTCATCGCTCTTCTCACGCCCCCGGAGGATCCATGCGCCGGAGTGGATGGTGATGTCCGCATGATGCAGGTGCCGCTCCAACGACAGCACCACGTGGGCCTCACCAGCCCGGTCCAGCAGTCGGTTCACCCTTTCGACCTTTTCACGGGCGTACTCCTTCAGCGAATCCGACGCTCCGAACTGACGGAAGGTGATGTTGAGCTGCATGCGTGGCTGCCTCCTAGGGAGAGAGGTAAGCTCCGTCACAGATCAGAAACGGAGCCCACGCCGAAAGCAACCCGGCCCCCCAGGTTGGAACTTCCCGTACACGGCTCGCGCTCGCGCAAGCGACCGCAATAGGACACGTCTTGTGTCCGCTGGCGGGCACGTGGTGGGGGCTGCGACCCGGGCCTCATTTTCCGGCCGGGAGTCCCCCACCCCGAGTGCGTGGTGCGCAGGCCAGCAACATGCCTCCGGTGACGCCCGGGATGTCTCCGGTGACGAAGCGCGACTCGCCGCACGCGAGGAACACGTACGAGGGCGCGAGCTCCGCGGGACGTCCCGTGGGCGAGTTCTTGCCGAACTCCTTCACCTTCTCCCCGTCATGGGACTGGGGAATGAGCGGCGTCCACACGGGGCCCGGCGCCACGGCGTTCACGCGGAGGCCCCGGCCGATGAGCTCCTGCGACAGGCCCTGTGCGTCAGGGCACCACGGACAGCACGAAGTCCTGCGCGTGGTAGATGGCGCCGGAGCACGAGGCCACGCCCGTGCACTCGGTCACGGCGCCCACCAGGTCCGCGCCCAGCGTCAGGGTGTGGTTGGCCTGCGGGGTGCCCGCGGGGATGGGGAGGGTGACCTTGTTGCCGTCCTGCGTGACGGCGAGCACGCCGGGCGCGCGCCCCCCCTCGCGCAGGAGCAGCGCCTCCACGGGGCCGGGCACCTCCGTGGACGGCTCCCAGAGGAAGACATAGGACTGCCCCACGCGCAGCTTGTCCGGAGCGCCCTCTCCCTGGAACGTGAACTTGCGCTTGGCCTTGGCGTTCTGGACCACCAGGCGCACGGTGCCGCTCGAGTCCTTCAGCTGCACGACGATGTCCTCCACCGGCTCGCGGCCCCAGGCGGCCGGGTCGTAGTTGAAGTAGGCGCGGCTGTTCTCACACGCCTCCGAGCGTCCGCCCACGTCCGACGCGCTGCCCGGCACCAGCGTCATGGGCTGGCCGTTGAGGGTGGCCGTCACGTCGTCCGCGAAGCGCGAGCAAGGGCCGTCCGCCTTCACGGAGTAGCTGACGGTGAAGCGGTGCGCGCCCTGCGCGTCCGGCGTCTCCGCGTCGTCCACGTCCGTCAGCGCGTACGTGAGCGAGCGGTCCGAAAGCTCCGCCAGCGTCATCACCTTCGTCTCGCCGCCGCCACAGCCGGTGAGCGCCACCAGCGCCCCCAGGGCAGTGAGGCAGGAGAAGGTTCGACGCGGGCTCGGGAAGAGAAGGGTCATGGCGGCCGGCACCCTATCACTGCCGCGCCAGCAGTCCTTCGAGCCGCGCCTTCACGCCGGGCCACTCCGTGTCGATGAACGCGTAGTACGCGCTGTCCCGCACGACTCCGCCGCGCACCAGCATGTGGTTGCGCAGGATGCCTTCGAAGGAAGCGCCCAGCCGCTCGATTGCCGCCCTGGAGCGCGCGTTGCGGCTGTCCGTCTTGAGCTGCACGCGCATCACGCCCAGCGTCTCGAAGGCGTGCGTGAGCAGCAGGAGCTTGCACTCCGTGTTCACCCGCGTGCGCCACGCCCGGCGGCCCAGCCAGGTGGAGCCAATCTCCAGCGTCCGGTACTCGCGGGAGATGTCCATGTAACGCGTGGTGCCCACCACGCCCCCGCTCGCCCGCTCGATGATGGCGAAGGGCCGCTCGGTGCCCGCCGCGGCCGCCTTCAGCGCGGCGGTGACGTAGGCCGCGACGTCGTCTTGCGTGCGCAGCACGCGCGAGAAGTGGGTGAAGATTTCAGGTTCGCAGACCGCCGCGAGCGCGGGCACGTGGTCCAGGCTCAGCGGCTCCAGCCGCGCCGCCCTCCCCTCCAGGGTGACGGGAGGCACGACGAGCGGCACGCCTTCACGACGGGGAACGCCGACATCGGTGGGGAGCACGGGGTCCATGGACCCGCTTTATGCCCCATTTCCGGCCCTGATGATTGGACGCTCAGGGCCGGAGGGCGGCGCACGGCTCAGAAGTACTTCTTGCGCTTGCTGCTGGGGAGGATGCCCAGCACCTCGCGGTACTTGGCCACCGTGCGCCGGGCGATTTCCGTGCCCTGCGCGCGCAGCAGCTCGACGATCTTCTGGTCCGAGTACGGGTTGCGCGGGTCCTCCTGCGACACGAGCTGCTTGATGTGGTGCTTCACGGCCTCGCTGGCCGTGTCCTCGCCGGACACGCGCGCGATGGACGAGTTGAAGAAGTACTTCAGCTCGAAGATGCCCTGCGGCGTGTGCACGTACTTGCTCGTGGTGACGCGGCTGACGGTGGACTCGTGCATGCCGATGTCCTCCGCCACGTCGCGCAGGATGAGCGGCTTCAGGTGCGCGATGCCCTTGTCCAGGAAGTCCCGCTGGAACTTCACGATGCTCTCGGTGACCTTGTAGATGGTCCGCTGCCGCTGGTGGATGGAGCGGATGAGCCACATCGCGCTGCGCAGCTTGTCCTGGATGAACTCCTTCGTCTGCCCGGGGCTCACCGCGCCCGTCTTGAGCGCGTTCCGGTACATGCCGGAGATGCGCAGCTTGGACAGGCCGTCGTCGTTGAGCACCACCGTGTAGTCGTCCCCCAGCTTGTAGACGAAGACGTCGGGGGTGATGTACTGCGCGTCGTCCCCGCTGAAGTTGCGGCCCGGCCGCGGGTCCAGCTTCGGGAGCAGCTTCGCCGCCGCGACCACCTCTTCCAGGGAGACCTTGAGGTCCTTGGCGATGGCCGGCAGGTTCTTGCTCTCCAGGTACTTCATGTGCCGCTTGATGATGAGGCCCAGCAGCGCCGCGTTCGGGTCCTTCATCGCCTGCAGCTGGATGAGCAGGCACTCCTGCAGGTCGCGCGCGCCGCAGCCCCGGGGCTCCAGGTTCTGGATGCGCCGCAGGGTGCGCTCGGCCACGTGCATGGGCACGTCCGCCTCGTTGGCCAGGCGGATGAGCGGGTCGCCCTCCACTTCCGGCAGCTTGAGGTAGCCGTCGTCGTCCAGGTTCCCCAGGATGAGCACGCCCACGCGGCGCTCGGCCTCGTTGAGCCGCAGCGTGCCCAGCTGCTCCTGGAGGTGGTCGACCAGGTCCTCCTTCTTCACCATGTTGGCTTCGAACGACGGCAGGTCGTCCGTGGCCACGTTGCCCTTGTTGGAGGCGGTGGTGGGCTCGTTGAACTGGTAGCTGTTGAGGTAGGACTCCCAGTCAATCTCCGGGGGACCCTCGCCGTCCGCCTTGAACTCCTGGGCGGTCTCCGGCGTCGCCGACGGCAGGTCGATGTCGCGCGCGATTTCCGTGTTGTCCGCTTCGAGCGAGGCCTCGCCGGGCTCCTTGTCGGCGACCTCGCCGGGCATGCCCTCCTCGGGCTGCTCCAGGAGCGGGTTCTGCTCCATCTCCTCGCGCACCTGGTCCAGGAGCTCCATGCGAGAGAGCTGGAGGAGCTTGATGGCCTGCTGCAGCTGGGGCGTCATCACCAGCTGCTGGGCGAGCTTCAGGCTCTGTTTGAGTTCCATCGCCATGCGGGGGCGTCTCCAGAAGGCTAGCGGGCCACTTGATTGGGAACTCCAATCAAGGACCGTGCCAACCTAACAACAACCCCCCGCCGCGTCCAGTGTCCCAGCGCATGGTTTCTGATTTGCATCGTCAAAAATCCGCTGGAAATCCGACAGGTTGTCGCAACCCCCGCCTGCCTGGCAGATGTTCAAACGTCGACGCAAAAGTGAGGCCAACTTCACCCCAGGCATCTGGAGGCATACCGGGAGAGCGGCTCTTCACGGAGCCTGGAGACGGAACCGGTCTCCCAGGTAGACGGCTTTCGCGCGGGCCGAATTGGCGATCTGCGCGGGCGTCCCCTCTTCGAGGATCTGCCCCTGTGCGATGATGTAGGCCCGGTCGCAGATGCCCAGGGTGTCCTGGACGTTGTGGTCGGTGATGAGGATGCCCAGGCCCCGCTCGCGCAGGAGGTGGATCTGACGCTGGAGGTCGCCCACGTTGATGGGGTCCACGCCGGCGAAGGGCTCGTCGAAGAGGATGAAGCCGGGGGCGGGGATGAGGCTGCGGGCGATCTCCGCGCGCCGCCGCTCGCCGCCGGAGAGGGTTTCGCCCCAGGACTCGGCGACGTGGGAGAGGCCGAACTCCTCCAGGAGGGCGTCCGCGCGCTTCTTGCGGTCCTGGGCGGTGAGGCCCTTCTCCAGCTCCAGCACGGCGAGGAAGTTCTCGCGCACCGTGAGCTTGCGGAAGACGGAGGCTTCCTGCGGCAGGTAGCCCACGCCACGGCGGGCGCGGCGGTGCATGGGCAGGTGGGTGAGGTCCTCGTCGCCCACGCGCACCCGGCCCGCGTCCGGCGTCACCAGACCCACCACCATGTTGAAGCTCGTCGTCTTGCCGGCGCCGTTGGGGCCCAGGAGGCCCACGACTTCACCGGGGGCGACGTTGAAGGACACGCCCCGCACCACCTGACGGCCGCGGAAGGACTTCTGGAGCCCTTCGGCGAACAGCTTCGCGCCGCTCACGGGGTCACCCCCGTGGCCTTGGGCACGGGGGCCTTCTTGCGGGTGCCGGGGACGACGGTGGAGGCCGGGGAATCCACGAGGATGCGGGCGTTCTCCACCTCCAGGCGCTCGTTGCCGAGGATGAGGCGCACCTTGGTGCCGGTGAGGTAGGTGTTGCCCTGCCGGGCCTCCGGAGACCCCGTCACCACCAGCACGCCCGAGGGCACGTCGTAGTCGGCGCGCTCGCCCCGGGCCTGCCGGTCGCCGTCCACGGCGCGCACGTTGCCGGCGCACACCACGCGCGTCACCTGGCGGGTGGCGTTGTAGTAGCCGGTCATCTTGTCGCAGCGGATGTCCATGGTCTGGTGCTTCACCACCACGTTGCCGGTGAGCACCGCCTGGTTGCGGTCGCCGGTGACGTGGTCCGCGGACAGGTCCACCGGGTTGCGCAGGCCCGTGGGCGCCAGGGACGTGCCCGGCGGGGGGGCCGGGGTGCCCGGGGCCGGCGCGGCGGGCGGAGCCGGGGCGGCGGCACCGGGCTTCGCGGCCGGCGTGGCCTGCGCGACGGCCGGGGCGCCGGGCGTGGGAGGCGCGGCGGCCTGGGAGGACGCGGGCTGCGCCAGGAACAGCGCCATCACGAGGAACTCAATCACTCCGTCGCTCCACCCAGCACGGCTTGGACCGTGCCCTCGAAGGTGAACGTCTGGTCCGCGGCGGACAGCGTGAAGCGGTCCGCTCGCATCTGGTAGTCGGGGCCCTTCATCGTCACGCCCTCCTCGCCGTGGGCCCGCCGCGCATCCGCGTCGTAGGTGAGGCGGGGGGTGTTGGCCACCAGGCCCTCCCCCGTGCGCACCACGACGCCGCCCGAGCCCACCCACGTCTTGGACGCGAGGCTTCCGTCCATATTCGGCGCGGCGATGGTGGTGCCCGCCTGCTGTGACGCGGGCGAGCCCTTGCCGGGAGGCAGGCTGACGACGACGTCGGTGGCCTGCACCTCGCCGCCCGCGCGCCGGTAGAGGACGCGCGCGGCGGTGCCGGAGACCTGGAGCGTGTCGCCTTCATAGGAGCGCAGGTGCGCGCCCTCCAGCACCACGTCCGGGTGCGGCTCGTTCACGGCGCCCGGAGCCGGACGGCGCGGCGAGCAGCCGGTGGCGAGGAGTCCCAGGAGGCTCAGGGCAAGCAGGCGCGGCACGAGGTCTTCCTTATCACCGTGCCGGGGCGGACGGCGCGTCAGGTAGGGCTGGGGGAACGTCCTCGGGAGGACGCGTCTTCCAGCGCTGATGCATCCACACCCACTGTTCGGGCGCGCGGCGGATGGCCGCCTCGATGCGCTGCGACAGCGCGGCGGTGAGGGCCTGCACGGCCGCTTCACGCTCCGTCGCGTCCGGGTGCGGCACCTCCTCCATGGTGAGCCGGTAGCCCTGCCCTTCGCGCTGACAGAAGCCCACCACCACCGCCGCGCCGGTGCGCAGCGCCAGGTCCGCCGCCGCGCGCGGGGTGGCCGCCAGCTCCCCGAAGAAGGGCACGAAGACGGACTGCACCTTGGTGTCCTGGTCGATGAGGATGCCCAGGATTTCGCCGCCGCGGAGCGCTCGGAGCATGGCCCGGGCCGCGCCCTCCTGGCCGCGCCAGATGCTGCGCACGCCGCCCCTGGCCCGGAAGTCCTCCACCAGCGCGGTGAGGCGCGGGTCGCTGGTCTCCTTGGCGATGCTCTGGCTGGGGTAGCCCGCCTTCGCCACGCGCCGGGCGAGCAGCTCCCAGTTGCCCACGTGTCCGGACACGAAGACGACGCCCTTCCGCTTCGCCAGCGCGGCCTCCAGCACGCGGCGGTCCTCCTCCGGCCAGGCCACCAGGGCCTCCAGCCCGGCCTCCAGCGCGCGCGAGGAGGCCACCTCCAGGGCCGCGGCGGCCAGGTGGCGGAAGGCGCCCCGGGCGAGCGCGTCACGCTCCGCCTCCGTCCTTTCCGGGAAGGCGCGGGCCAGCGACTTGAGCGCCTTCCTGCGCTCCCCTCCCGCGAGCGCGTACGCCCAGCCGCCCAGCGTCATGCCCAGGGCCCGGGCCGTTCCCAGGGACAGGAACTGGAGCACGCGCAACATCCCGGCGATGAGCAGGTAGCGCAGGTAACGCTTGAGGCGCTTTGTTAAAGGGGGACGCTCCACGACGCGTCTCCATATCCCATGCGCGAATACAACTTCGACGGCCTCATTGGCCCGACCCACAATTACGCCGGCCTCTCGCCGGGCAACCTGGCGTCACAACACCACGGCGGCCAGCCCAGCCACCCCCGCGAGGCGGCGCTCCAGGGGCTGGAGAAGATGCGCTTCGTGTCGGAGCTGGGGGTGGGCCAGGCGGTGCTGCCGCCCCAGCCGCGCCCGTCCCTGCGCACCCTGCGCGCGCTGGGCTTCACGGGCTCCGACGAGGACGTCATCACCCGCGCCGCGCGCGACGCGGAGCACCTGCTTCGCCTCACCTCCAGCGCCTCCGCCATGTGGACGGCGAACGCGGCCACGGTGGCGCCGTCGGCGGACACGGCGGACGGCCGGGTGCACCTGACGCCCGCGAACCTCACGCAGATGTTCCACCGCGCCATCGAGGCGGACACCACGCACGCGGTGCTGCGCGCCATCTTCGCGGACGCGAAGCACTTCCAGGTGCACGCCCCGCTGCCGGGCGGCTCTCACTTCGCGGACGAGGGCGCGGCCAACCACACGCGCCTCTTCACCCCGGGCCACAAGGCCGTGCACCTGCTCGCCTGGGGCCGCAGCGCGTGGCAGGACGTGAAGGGGCCGCAGCGCTTCCCCGCGCGCCAGACGCTGGAGTCCAGCCAGGCCCTGGCGCGGCTGCACCGGCTGGCCCCGGAGCAGGTGCTGCTGCCGCAGCAGCACCCGGACGGCATCGACGCGGGCGCGTTCCACACGGACGTGCTCGCGGTGGGCAACGAGCGCTTCCTCATGCTGCACGCGCTGGCGTTCGTGGAGCACCCGAAGCTCCTCCAGACGCTGCGCGAGAAGCTGGGGGACGCCTTGCGCTTCGAGGTGGCGACGGACGCCGAGCTGCCGGTGAAGGACGCGGTGCGTGCGTACCCGTTCAACTCGCAGGTGCTGTCGCTGCCGGACGGCACCATGGCCATCATCGCGCCCATCGAGAGCCGCGAGACGCCCACCGCCCGCGCCTTCCTGGAGCGCGTCGTCGCCGGGGACAACCCGGTGAAGGCGGTGCACTACCTGGACGTTCGACAGTCCATGAACAACGGCGGTGGCCCGGCGTGTCTGCGTCAGCGCATCACGCTCACGGACGCGGAGCGCGCGGCCATCACCGCGGACGTCTTCTACTCGCCGGCCCTGCACGAATCGCTGGCGGCGTGGGTGCGCAAGCACTACCGCGACGTGCTCAAGCCGGAGGACGTGCGCGACCCGGCGCTCGCGCGAGAGACGATGACCGCGCTCGATGAGCTGACGCGCCTGCTCAAGCTGGGCAGCGTGTACGACTTCCAGCAGTGACGTGAGCATGCCCGCCTGCCTGCCCTCCGGCGCACCGGATGAGGGCAGGCAGTCACGGCCGCCTCGTCTGGGTGACGAATGGCCACCCGCGTCGTCCGGACACACCTTGAACGCGAAGGAGGTGATGTCCCCCATGATCCCGAATGCCATCCAGAGCTATCTGCGGCGGCACCGCGTCCCCTTCGAGCGGTATGCCCACGCCCGGGCAGTCACGGCGATGGAGCTCGCGGATGCGCTCGACGTGCCCGGCTGGCGCGTGGCCAAGTCCGTCATCGTGATGGCGGATCGGCAGCCCTGGATCGTCGTCGTGCCCGCGATGTCGGCCGTGGACCTGCGGCAGGTGCGCCACACGTTGGGTGTCCGCACGGCGAGGCTCGCCGCGGAAGCCGAGTTCGTCGACCACTTCCCGGACTGCGAGACGGGCGCCGAGCCTCCCTTCGGAGAGCTGTACGGCCTGCCTGTCGCGATGGATGAATCCCTGAGCGTCAACGAGCGGCTGCTGTTCCGGGCGGGCTCGCACGAGGAGGCCCTGGAGATGCGCTTCCAGGACTTCGCGCGCCTGGAGTGGCCCCTGGTCGCGTCTTTCACCCAGCCCCTGGCGAAAGAAGAGGAGGAGGCGGAGCAGAGGCCCTCATACAGAGCGCCCCTGGAGGACTCCAGCGCTCCCGCCTGAGGCCATCACGGCGCGGGAGCGTCGCTGACCGCCGGGGAGCCCGGCGGCTCCGGGTCCCGCGCCTGCGCATCCTCCAGCAGCGTCTTCTTGTGTGCGTCCCGCAGCGCACGCTCGTGTTCCTCCAGCCGCGCCGCCCACGCCTCTCCCTCGGCGCGACGTGCGTCCTCGAGCGGCATGAGCCGCAGGCCCTCGTGCACCGAGCGCGCCGCGGCGTCGTAGCGCGACAGCAGCTCCTGCAACCGGGCCACCGCGAAGTGGCTCTCCGGACCGGGCAGCAGCCCCACGACCGAGCGGCGCTGCTCCAGCGCGCGGGCCAGCAGGCCTTCCTTTTCGAAGCTGTCCGCCTCCAGTGACAACAGGCGCGCGCGCTGGCGCAGGTCCGTCAGGTACGGCGCCACGGCGGCCAGCGTATCCCGGGACTTCCGCGTGAGGCCCGCCTCCTGCTGGCGAGTGGCCAGCGTGAAGGCCAGCTCGACGTCCCGCGGGAAGCGCTTCGCGAGCGCCTCCAGTACTTGGAGTGCCTCCGCCCCCCTCCCCTGCGCACGCCACACGTCCGCGCGCAGCAGGTGCGTGGCCAGCGCGTCCGGAGCGCGCCGCTCCACCTCCGCGCAGGCGGCTTCCGCCGAGGCAGGTTCTCCCTGGGCCAATCGTCCGCGGGACTCCTGCATCCACAGCGCGGTGGCCTCGGGCCGGCCCTCGAAGTGCTCGCGCGCCCAGGCGAGCCATCCGAGCCCCAGCGCGCGGCGCGCGGGCACGGCGAGCAGCGCCTCCGCCAGCTCCACGGCCTGTCCAGGCGCTTCGGGCGTGAGGGCCTTCAGCTCCTCGACCGTGCGGGCCCGGGGCATCGCTTCGCTGATCAACACGCGCGGATCCCCGGCCTCATGCGCGAGCCGGTACTCCAGGAACGCCTGTTCGCGCCGGCCCAGGTGCAACAGGGCCCGCGCGGCCACGCGGTGCGCGGGCGCATCCAGGGGCCGCAGGTACAGCGTGTCATTGACGAGGGCCAGGGCGTCGTTCGCACCCGCCGCGCCGCTCGACACGGAGGCCATCGCCAGCAGCCGGTACAGCAGGTAGTCCGCCGGGTGTACGTCGATGAGCTGGAGCCCCAGCGCGCGCACCTCCGCGCCGGGTGCACGGGATGCCACGCGTTGCGCCAGCAGCGCCTCCGCGTCCGCCATCCTCCGCCGCCCCGGCACGAGCGCGACGAGCATCACCACCGTGAGCCCCGCCGCCAGCATCAGCGCGGGGCGGGCGGACAGGGTCTCCCACCGCGTGCGGCGCACGGCCATCCGCTCGGCCTCGCGGGGCCGGGACACCGCGCCCAGCACCACCGCGACCGCGACCGCGCACGCGGGCAGCTCCAGGCTGAAGTCGAAGAGGTTGTGCAGCGCCAGCGCCGCCACGCCGGACAGCACCGCCAGCTCCACCGGCCCGTGGTCCTCGCGCCGCACGCGCTTCACGAAGGCCCAGACGCCCAGCCCGAGCAGCAGCAGTCCCGGCACGCCCCACTCCGCCGCCACCTGCAAGACTTCGTTCTCCGGGTGCGTGAAGGTGTTGGGGTTGGGCTCGGTCTGGTAGCGCGGGAAGGCGGCCTCGAACGCGCCGCGCCCCATTCCCGACACCGGGAAGGCACGGGCCGCGCGGGCCATCATCGGCCAGGGCTCCATCTTGCCGTGGCGCAGGGACTCCACGCCGTCCACGGTGCGCGCCTCGGCCCACAGCTGATCCGCCGCCAGGTACGCGCCCACCGACAGCGTCGCCAGCAGCCCCAGCAGCACCGCCGCGCCCCGGCCCCACGCGGGCCTCGCGGGAGTGCGTGCTTCACGCCGCTGCTTCATCAGCCACGCGGCGAGCAGCACCTGCCCGAAGACGAAGAACACGATGCCCGCGCGCGACAGCGACAGCATCACGCCCGCCCCGGAGACGAGCGCCGCCATCGCGAAGGGCCACGCGCGCGCACGCGGCTGCTTCGACAGCGCGAGCCCCACCGCCACCGTCGAGCACAGCCCCAGGAAGCCCGCCAGGTGGTTGGGGTTGCCGAACGGCGTCACCAGCGGCGGCCGCGCATGCACGTACGCCCGCAGCCCGAAGAGCGTCTCCACGCCGGACAGCGCGTGCCCCAGCCCCACCGTCGCCACCGCCGCGCCCGTGAACGTCAGCACCGCGAGCAGCCGCTGCCGCGACGCCCGCGCACGGCACACCTGCACCGCCGCGACGAACGTCAGCAGGTAGGCCACGTGCTTCGCCAGCTCACGCCAGGTGGCGGAGGGCTCCAGCGATACCGGGCGCCAGCCCGTGAGCCCCAGCGGAACGAGCACGTCCTCGCGCAGCGCCGCGGCCTGCGGGCTCACCCACGAGAGCAGCCCCGGTGGCAGCGGCACCAATTGCAGCGCGCACAACACCGCGCCCCCCACCAGCGGCGCGGCCAGGAGCGGCACGCGGAGGGTGTCTCCCTGGCGCCGGGCCCCGACAACGGCCAGCACCGCCGCGGCCCCGGACAGCACGCCCAGCGGCCAGGACACCCAGTGCGCCGCGCCGCCGAGCGCCACCGGCCCCAGCACCACCAGGGCCGCGAGCGCCACTTCCGCGGAGACGGTGTACCGGGAGACGCGGTGGGAGCCAGGAGCCATGCGCGGCGCGGGAGTATGTCACGCTCCTCGGGGACCTCCGTGGACTGTCCCGCCGGACGGCGGAGGTGACGCCTGGACGACTGCTCCCCGGGCACGTCCGTCCAGGGACCGGGCCCGCGAATGAACGTGCCCCCGGGGACACCGCTTGCATCCGGGGAACCATCTGGCATCTTCGCCCGACCCCATGCGTCGCCTCCTGCTCACCGCCGCCGTCCTCTGCGCCTCCCTCTCCGGACTCACCGCGTGCAAGACCGCCTGCCGCGAGCTGTCCGAGAAGCTCTGCGAGTGCGCCTTGAACTCGGTGGAGAAGCAGGCCTGTCAGCAGCGCGCCGCCGAAGAGGAGGGCCGCGTGGAGCCCACCGCCGAGGACGAGATGGTCTGCGAGGCGAAGCTCGACGGCTGCGACTGCCGCGCCATCGAGACCGAGGAAGGCAAGAAGGCCTGCGGCCTCGCCCGCTGAAGGGACGGTGCCCGGTCCCTCCCGCGAATCAGGCGCCCGGCGCCACGCGCGCCGAAGCCGACGGCGCGGGCGTGCCCTCCACCCACGGCTGAAGCCCGCGTCGCACCCGCGTGCGCCACGGCGTCTCCACCCACCGGTGCACCGCCACCGACGCGGGCACCAGCAACACCAGCAGCACCGCCAGGAAGCGCGTGGGTGACGACAGGTCCACGAACCGCTCCATCCAGTGCACCAGCTCGCTGACCGGGTACTGCAGCAGGTACAGCGCGTAGCTGGCCCCGCCCAGGTGCACCAGCCACGGCCGCGCCAGCACCTGCCCCAGCGGACCACCGCCGCGCGCCAGCCCGTACACCAGCAGCCCGGACGCGGGCGCCAGCAGCGCGTTGTGCATCAGCGGATACGGAACCGCCGCGCCCTGGGAGAAGCCCACCATCAGCAGCGCCGCGCCCGCCAGCGCCATCACCGCGCCGGAGCGCCGGGACGTCGCCGCCGCCCGCTCCCGCACGAAGACGAGCCCCAGCAGCACGCCCAGGAGGAACTCCGGCAGGCGCATCAGCGGATTGAACTTCACCACCGCCAGCCAGGCGCCGCCGAACGCCGCGTTCAACGTGCCCGGCCCGTCCGGCCGCAGCACCAGGTAGAGCACCGGCGGCAGCAGCCCCAGAAGCCACGCGCCCGCCAGCGCCAAGGTCATGCGCGCGCCCCGGAAGCGCTCCAGCCGCCCGGCCAGCGCGGGGAACACCGCGTAGAAGAACGCCTCCACCGACACGGACCAGGACGGCGGGTTCCAGTACAGCGCCAGCTTCGGCACCCACGACTGGAGCAGCATCAGCGTGGTGAGCCCCGCCGTGCCCAGCTTCGCCATGGACACCGGCACGGAGTTCGCCGCCAGCGAGCCCTGCGCCGTGGGCACCGCGGACAAGAGGAACATCAGGAGGAACACCGGATAGACGCGCGCCACCCGCGCGCTCCAGAAGGCCCGGGGCGGGGTCTGCATCCTTCCGGCCGTGTCCACGTAGTTGTACGCGAGCACGAAGCCGGACAGGAGGAAGAAGACCCCCACGGACGCATAGCCGGAGGCCACCCCCTGCACCATCCACTCCGGCGCCACGCCCTGGATGCACGGGGTGCCGAAGTGGAACAACACGACGTGCAGGGCCGCCAGGAAGCGCAGCCCTGTCAGTGCATCCAGCGAACCTCCGGACTGCTGCTTCATTACTTCCGGCCGATGCCGAAGTAGGTGAAGCCCAGCTCGCGCATGCGCTCGGGCTGGAAGATGTTGCGGCCGTCGAAGACGACCGGCGACTTCATCAGCTTCTTCATGCGGTCGAAGTCCGGGTGGCGGAACTCGTTCCACTCCGTCACCACGAACAGGCCGTCCACGCCCTCCAGCGCGTCGTACGGCAGGTCCGCGTAGCGGATGCGGTCGCCGAAGACGCGCTTGGACGCGTGCGCCGCCACCGGGTCGTGCGCAATCACGGACGCGCCCTTGCCGATGAGCCCCTCGATGACCTCGATGGAGGGAGCCTCGCGCATGTCGTCCGTCTTCGGCTTGAACGCCAGGCCCCAGACGCCGAACTTCTTGCCCTCCAGCGACCCGTAGTGCTTCACGGCCTTGTTCACGAGCAGCTTCTTCTGCCGCTCGTTGGTGCGCTCCACCGCGCGCAGCAGGTCCAGCTCCAGGCCGTACTCACGCGCCGTGGTGACCAGCGCCTTCACGTCCTTGGGGAAGCAGGAGCCGCCGTAGCCCACGCCCGGGAAGAGGAACGGGTAGCCGATGCGCTTGTCCGCGCCCAGGCCCTTGCGCACGAAGTCCACGTCCGCGCCCACCTTCTCGCAGAGGGCGGAGATGTCGTTCATGAAGGAGATGCGCGTGGCCAGCATCGCGTTGGCCGCGTACTTCGTCAGCTCCGCGGAGCGCGTGTCCATGAACAGGATGGGGTTCTCCGTGCGCACGAACGGCGCGTAGAGCTCTCCCATGATCTTCCGCGCGCGCTCGGTGTTCGCGCCGATGACGACGCGGTCCGGCTTGAAGAAGTCGTCCAGCGCGGCGCCCTCCTTGAGGAACTCCGGGTTGGAGACGACGTCGAACTCCACGTCCGTCACCTTGGCGATGGCGTCGCGAACCTTGTCCGCGGTGCCCACCGGCACGGTGCTCTTGTCCACCACCACCGTGTACTGCTTCATCGCGCGGCCCACCGCCTGCGCCGCCGCCAGCACGTACTGGAGGTCCGCCTCGCCGCTCTCCCCTTCCGGGGTGCCCACGGCGATGAACACGGCCTGCGCGTTCTGCACGCCCTCGGCCAGGTTCGTGGTGAACGTGAGGCGCTTCTCCTTCACGTTCTTGCGGATGAGCTCCTCCAGCCCCGGCTCGTAGATGGGAACCTGCCCGTCCTGGAGCATGCGGATCTTCCGCTCGTCGATGTCCACGCACGCGACGTCGTTGCCCGAGTCCGCGAAGCAGGTGCCCGCGACGAGTCCGACGTAACCCGATCCGATAATGGCAATGCGCATTCTTTCAGTGTCCTGGTTTCGACAGGTGGCGTCATGGACTCATACGCCGACCCGCGCACCGAAAGAAAGCCCGGGTCCACGGCACGCCGAGCGACCAGACAGCCTTATCGTCCCGTGAGGATGCGCCGCAGTCGGTCCACACCCCGCAGGGCGGAAGAGCGCCCGGGGGTGCTCACCGGACCCACCACCCCACGGTCCAGAAGCTCACGCGTCGCGCGGCGCAGCGGCGGGAAGGCGGCGGTGGCCTGCGCTTCGGCTTCCGGGAACAGACGCGCCACGATGGCCAGCGACGTGTAGAGAGCGCGCTCCAGCCCGAACGCCTCCGCGCGCGACAGGAGCGCGGGCACGTCCAGCGGGCGCGAGTACACGCCGCCCATCCAGGTGGCGCCGGTGATGAGCTCGCGCAGGTCCACGAACGACAGCCACGGCACGTCATACCCGTGATGGGCCTGGTCCAGCGCGGTGAGCAACAGCGCGTCCTCCAGCTCCGGACGGAAGACGGACTGGCCGTAGACCTTCATGGGTCGGGCGCGCTCGAAGATGCCGGCCAACTGCTCACGGCGGTTCGCGCCCAGCACGTCCGCGTAGATGTGGATGGGGGTGCGGCCGTCGGACACCACGCGCGCCGCGCCGGTGTTGCCGGTGTCCGGCTCCGGGACGAACTCGTGGTTGGACAGGTAGCCGGCGAAGCCGTCCACGTCCATGCGGCGCACCAGCACCTGGATGTCCAGCACGGGCCGGAAGCCCACGTGCGGATAGAGCGCCTCCGCGAAGGCCGCGCCGCCCAGCAGCAGCAGCTTGCGGCCCTCCAGCTGATCCACGATGCGCTTGAAGTGGACCAGCTTCATGACGTTGTCGTTCACGGAGCCGGTGTAGATGGACATCATCCGGTCGCGGGCCCACTCCGGCGCCTCGCCACCGCCCATCCGGTACTCCAGGTTGTACGCCGCGAGCGGCGCCAGTCCCTGGGAGATGGCCCAGTCCACGTAGGCCTCCCACGGCGCGCCCTTGAGCTTGCCGCGCGGCGGGTCGAACGAGGACAGGACCCTGAACATGTCGAGGAGGCCAGGCGCCATGGTGCGGCACCTTTAATGGGACGGGCCTGCCCGCCGCAATCACCGTCTTCCAGCGGGCGAGCGGACGGGCCGTGGCGCCCCTGGCTCCGCCCCCGTCTCGAGAGGGGGCCGGGCGCCGCGCAGCCGCCGGAGCGCGTACCGCACCATGGGCCGGGCCCGGGGTGCCAGGGCCAGCTTCGCGGCGACCCAGGCGGGCTTGTTGCGGGCCAGGTCCGCGCCCACCAGCCGGGGCCCGGAGAACAGCCGCGTCGCCAGCGCGCGCTGCCACCGGGGCGGTGAGAGCGCCTTGAGCACCCACGGCGGCACGGGCGCGTCGAGCAGCCGCCAGGCGGCATCCCATGCGTACCAGACCAGGTGGGGCAGTCCGGTCCGCCGCGCGCGCGTCACCACGCGGTCCCAGTCGAGCCCCGGGTGCGCCCGCGCCAGCAGCTTCAGGTCGAACAGCCACGCCAGCCGCTGCAACAGGTGGTTGCTCGCGTGCAGGGCCAGGTACACGGCCTCGTCCTCGGGGCTCAGGTAGCGCACGGGGTGGCCGTCCAGCGTCGCGTCCATGGCCCGCGCCACCAGCGCGTCGCCCTCCAGCGCCTGGCCGTAGCCCGCGAGCGCGCGGTAGTGCAGCTCCACCAACCCCTCGGGGCCGGAGAGCTCCACGTGGTGCGCGTCGTCCCGGTCCACGTCGCCGGCCCGGGCGGTGAGCCCCATGCCCTCCAGCGCGTGCACGGCGCACAGCACCCGCGCGCGGGGCACCAGCAGGTCCACGTCATGTGTCGCGCGCTGGAGCGGCTCCGGGTAGAGCCTGCGCGCCAGCCCGTAGCCCTTGAGCAGCACCGGCGTCACGCCCAGGGTCGTCAGCGCCGCCAGGCTGCGCGACAAGAGCGACCGCACGCGCAGGCCCCGCGCCGCGGCGGAGCGGGACTCGCGGGTGAGGAGCGCTCCCGCGTCCGGGGTCAGCGTCCAGCCCGCCTTCATGAGCGCGTGCTCGACGAAGCCCGCCAGGCCGTGGCGCACGGCGGCCTTCACCAGCGCGTCGCAGGCGTCCGCGTCCAGGAGCACGGGCGCGGCCGGCGCATCGGGCCACGCCCGGAGCAGGGTCAGCAGGGCCGGAGCGTCGCGCATGGGCTCACCGCCGGAGCGCGATGATGCGCTGGGGCTCCGCGGCCTCCAGCGCCACGAGCTGCCCCACGCGCTCCGCCACCGCGTCCGCCACCACCTCCAACGCCAGCTCCTCGTCCCGGTCGATGGCGGCCCGGCCGTCGCGCCAGACCAGGCGCAGCGCGCCGTACAGGATGTCCGCCTCCTTCACGTCCAGGCGCACCTCCCACGCGGCCGCGGCGCCGGCATCGGGATGCTGGGACTCGAAGACGACGCCTCCGTCCAGGTCCTCGTGCGGGCGGCGCAGGCGCAGCTCCAGCGCGGACAGGCTCAGCCCCGTGGACAGCGGGCGCACGGCGTTCCACACCTCCTGGAGCGAGCCGGCGTCGCGCACCGCGCCGATGACGGAGCGCACCAGCGAACGCAGCTCCAGGTTGCGCTGGCGCGTCTGCTGGACCACGTCCATGTGGCGCAGCATGTCCAGGTAGCCCAGCTTGCGCATCAGCACCATGATGACCACGCCGATGCCGCTGAGCAGCAGCGCGCTCTGCACACTGTTGGCGAAGTTGAGCGCCAGCGCGGTGACCATGAACAGCGTGCACAGCGCGTAGAGCACCAGCACGGTGGTGCGGTGGGACAACAGCAGGCGGCTCATCAGCCGGTGGTGGATGTGCTCCCGGTCCGCGCTGAACATGGGCCTGCCCAGCAGCGAGCGGCGCACCATGGCCAGCAGCGTGTCCATGATGGGCAGGCCCAGCGCCATCACCGGCACGAGCAGCGCCACCGCGGTGCCGCTCTTCGACGACGTCTTGATGGACACCGCCGCGAGCACGAAGCCCAGGAACATGCTGCCCGTGTCCCCCATGAAGATGGACGCCGGGTTGAAGTTGAACACCAGGAACCCGAGGATGGCGCCCGCGAGCGACACCATCAGCAGGCACAGCAGCACGTCCCCGCGCATCAGCGCGAGCAGGAAGTGGGTGCCCACGCCGAAGAACGCGACGCCGCCCGCCAGCCCGTCCAACCCGTCAATGAGGTTGAGCGCGTTGATGACGCCCACCACCCACAGCACCGTCAACGGCAGGCTCAAGAGCCCCAGCGTCAGCTCCGCGCCGAAGGGGTTGGCCAGCACCTCGATGCGGAAGCCCAGCGCGTACAGCCCCAGCGCCACCGCGAACTGCACGGAGAACTTCAGCTTCGCGCTCGCGCCCCGGAGGTCGTCGTAGAAGCCCAGCCCCGCGATGATGGCGCCGCCCACGAAGAGGCCGACGATGAGCGTGGTCTGCGCGAGGAACTGATCCCCCACGCCCGAGTCCACGAGGAACAGCGCGCACAGCGGCGCGAAGAAGCCCCCCACGATGCCGATGCCGCCCAGCCGGGGGACGGCCCGCACGTGCACCTTGCGGCTGGAGTTCGCCTGATCCAACCAGCCCCACGCCAGCGCACGCTCACGCACGCGCCACGTGAGCACCAGCGCCACGAGGAGCGACACGAGGAAGGCGACGAAGAAGGTGACCATGCGAGCGGAGCGTCCGCCCTGCATCGTGACGGCCACCCGAGGAGCGCGTCAACGTCCTGGCGTGGCAGGTGCGTCACGACTCGCCTGCCTACCTGCTATCAGCCCTGACTCGCAGGACTTCTTCGTAGAGCGCCTGGGTGCGGGCGGCGATGTCGGGCCAGGTGAGTCCCTGCACCTGCGCCTGGGCCGCGCGGCGCAGGGCGTACCGCCGGGACGGCTCCGCCGCCAGCTCGCGCACCGCGGCCACCAACGCGTCCACGTCTCCGATGGGGAAGAGCAGCCCCGTGCGCCCGGGGTGCACGACGGAGGGAGCCACCCCCACCGGAGTGGAGACGGGCACGAGCCCGGAGGCCATGGCCTCCACCAGCGCCATGCCGTAGCCCTCCGTGCGGCTGGCGAAGAGGAGCACCTCCTCGCGCGCGAGCAGGCCGGGCAACGTCGCATTCGCATAACGGGGGACGACGTGGAGCTGGGGCTGGAGTGGCGCGGGGAAGGCGGCGCGGACCTCGGGCTCGGGGGTGCCGGTGCCATAGAGGGTCAGGGTGAAGGCGAGCCCCTGGGCCTGGAGCCGGGTCGCGGCGGCGATGACATCCTCGCGGCCCTTGGTGGGCAGGAAGGAGCCCACCATCGCGAGGCGCAGGGGGCCTTGCGTGGGCGGCGGAAGGGAGAGGCCGTGGAAGGCCGCGTCGAGCCCGTGGCCGATGACGCTCAGCTTCGCGGCGGGGACGCGCAGCTGTTCGCGCGCGAAGACGGCGTCGCCTTCGTTGAGGAGGATGGAGTGATCCGCCAGGTGCAGCGTCCGCTCCACCTCCCAGAGGCGGAAGCCGCCGTGGTACAGCGGGTACTTCCAGCTCAGGCGCAGCCGGCCCTCGCGCGCGTCGGCGCGGATCCGCCGGGAGAAGGAGTGCTCCAGGCCGTGGCTGCGCGTCACCAGCGCGTGACGGCGGGCGGCGCCGGGGCGCCCCGCTTGCGCCCAGGGCCACGCGTCCCCGGTGGTGACATCCAGCACGTCATAGCGGCGCGCCACGCGGGCCAGGTGCGCGGAGAGCACCCACGGGAAGCGCAGGTTGTGGAGCGCGCTGAAGTGCTCCACGCCGGGGAAGGCCTCCCCGTAGCTGTAGAAGTCCACGGTGCAGCCCCGGGCCTGGAGCGCGCGGCCCAGCGCGAGCGTCACGCCGGGAGCGCCCAGGTCCTGGGACAGCGGGTGGTGGATGGCCAGGAGCACGCGCATGCGCGCGCTTCATAGCTCACATCCGCGGGCCGGCGAGCAGCGCCGCTCCGATGGCGCCGGACAGGTCCCCCAGCTCCGCGATGAGCATCGAGGGCTTGCGCTCCGTGATGAAGAGGTGCGGGTGCATGGCGTCCTCGATGTGGCCCAGGTACAGCGGGCCCAGCCGCGACCCCAGCCCGCCCCCGATGATGACGGCCTCCACGTCCAGCAGGTTGATGACCGAGGCGATGGCCACGCCCAGCATGTCGATGGCCCGCTCGATGAGCCGCGTCGCCAGCGGATCCTTCTGCTTCAGCGCGCTCTCCCAGACGCCGCTGGACAGGCGCGTGCGCTTCTTGTCGCGCATGATGTCGAAGAGGACGGTCTTCTCCCCCTTCTCCACCGCCACATGCGCCTTGTGCTCCATGCGCGCGCGCCCCGCGTAGGCCTCCAGGCAGCCGCGCCGGCCGCAGCCACAGCGCGCGCCGTTGGGCTTCACCACCATGTGGCCAATCTCTCCGGCGGAGCCCTGCCCGCGCCACGGCACGCCGTTGAGCACCAGGCCGCCGCCCACGCCCGTGCCCCACCACACGCCCAGCACCGAGCGGAAGTCGCGCCCCGCGCCCAGCTTGTACTCGGCCGCGACGGCCACCTGGACATCGTTGCCCAGCACCACCCTGCTGCCGCCGCCCACGAGGTCGCCCAGGTCCGACGCCAGGGGATACGGTGCGTCCCAGCCGCCCGCGACATTGGACGTATGCGACAGCGTGCCGGTGTTCGCGTCCACCGAGCCCGGCACGCCCACGCCCACGCCCGCGAGCTTCACCGGCTTCACCCCCGCGGTCTGCGCGGCCTCGTCCAGCGTGCCGTACAGCTCCTTCACCACCTCTCCGGGACCGCCCATCACGGGGGTCGGGTGGCGGGCGCGGCCCAGCACCTCGCCGCGCGCATCCACGATGACGGCTTCGATCTTCGTGCCGCCCAGGTCGATGCCTCCCCAGATGCCGGTCTTGCCGTTGCGTGCCCCATTCCCCGCACGGTGTCCGTTCTTCGTCGCTGAAGCGTCGGCCATGTCGCCCCCGTGGTTCGCGGCTTCCATGGGCCGCACGCGGAACAATCTGCGCAGCGCGGCGCCAGCCCACGGCATCGTGCCGGGCACCCCGCGGTCGGCCGCCCGCCCCACGGGGCTGCATGCGGGCCCTCCTTCCGGGACGTGGAGAGGCCCTCCCGCGCGTGCCCCTGTTCGCCGGAGGCGGGGGCGCATATAGGCTCCGGAGGAGGTCCCTTCGTGGAGCGCCCCGTCTTCCCATGAGCAGCACTTCCCCTTCCGCGCCGGACGCCCCTGACGCCCAGCCCCTGGGCACCTCGGACGTGAAGGTCCGCGCGCAGCGCTCCATCATCGCCCTGGGCCTGCGGACGCTCGGCTCGCTGGGCCTGCGCGTGGTGAGCTCGCTCGCCCTGTCGCGCCTGCTGTTCCCGGGGGACTACGGCGCGTTCGCCATCGTGGCCTTCACCGCCGCGATGGGCGCGTTCCTGGGGGACCTGGGCCTCAGCGCTTCGCTGGTGCGCCAGCAGCACGAACCCACGCAGGATGAAATCAGCACCGCCTTCTGGAGCCACCAGGCGTTCACGGTGCTCATCGTGGGCGTCATCCTGCTGCTCGCGCCGTGGCTGTCGCGCTCCTATGAGCTGGGCCCTTCGGGCGCGGCCATGGTGAGCGTGATGGGGCTGGGGCTGTTCTTCCACTCGCTGCGCGTCATCCCCATCATGATGCTGGAGCGGCAGCTGCGCTTCCCGACGCTCGCGCGCATCGAGCTGGTGGAGAGCATCGCGCAGACGGCGAGCACCATCCTGCTGGCCTGGCTGCACTGCGGGGCGTGGTCGCTCATCGGCGGCGGGCTGGTGCGGGGCGGGTTGGGGATGGTGATGTTCTGGGCGGCGGCGGGTTGGCGGCCCCGGGGCGCGTTCCGGTGGGACATCGTCAAGCGGCTGTTGTCCTTCGGCATCTGGTTCCAGCTCACGGGCATCATCCCCGCGGCGCTCCAGGGTTGGATTCCGCTGGTGGTGGGGCGCATGGAGGGCAAGGACGCGGTGGGCCTGGTGAACTGGGCGAGCGCCCTCGCCTCCGTGCCGCTGGCGCTGAGCAGCGTCCTCACCCGCGTGGCGTATCCGGCCTACAGCCGCATGCAGCAGGACACGGTCGCGCTGGCGGACTACCTGCGCACGTCCATCCGGCGCGTGAGCGCGCTGTTGTGCCTGGCCATTCCGTTCGGCGTCATCGCGCTGCCGCCCTTCATCCCGGTGGTGTTTGGCGAGCGGTGGAGCCTCGCGTCCGCGCTGGTGCAGTGGTTCACCATCGAGGCGTCGATGCAGGCGGTGCAGGGCCTGCTGCACTCGCAGCAGCACGCCAGCGGCCACGCGAAGGAGCGGATGTACGTGGCCACCACGTCGAGCGTCCTGCGCTTCGGCCTGGGCGCGCTGGCGGTGATGCACTGGGGCATTGTCGGCGTCGGCGTGAGCGCGACGGCCGTCACGTTGACGGAGCTGTGGGTCACCGCGCGGCTGGTGTCGCGTCGCAACCCGCACCTGTCGCGGCTCGAGTTCGAGGTCATGGAGCCGTTCCTCACGGTGGGCGCGCTGCTCGCGTTGGCGCTGGGCTTCTCGCGGCTCGCGACAGGACAGGGCGGGCTGCTCGTGCAGGCGCTGGTGGCGGCGGGGGTGCTGACCGCGTTGGTGCTCGCGCGCGAGGCCTCGCGGCGGGGCCTGTCGCTGTTGGGTGAGCTGCGCGCCGTGGTCCAGCACCTGCGCGCAAGGCGGGCTCCGTGAGCCGTGCGTGGCACCTGTTGACGGGGGAGTATCCGCCCGCTCCTGGCGGCGTCTCCGACCATTCGCGGAGCATCGCCCACGCCCTCTTGAAAGAGGGTGAGACGGTGCACGTCTGGACGTCCGGGGCGGAGGGCGTCACGGATGATCAGGGTGTGACCGTGCACCGGTGGCCCGGCATCTTCACGCCGAAGGGGCTGGTGCGCCTGACGCGCGAGCTGGATGCGATGCCGGGCCCTCGGAGGCTGCTGCTCCAGTACGTGCCGCATGCGTTCGGCATGAAGGCGATGAACGTGCCGTTCTGCGCCTGGTTCGCGGCGAGGCGGCAGGACGAACGCGAGCTGTTCATCCATGAGGCGGTGTACCCGTGGAGTCCCCGCGCGCCGTGGAAGCATCAGGTGCTCGCGGGGGTCACGCGGGTGATGCTGCGCACGCTGGCGCTCGGCGTGGAGCGCGCCTACGTCTCCATTCCCGCCTGGGCGGATCATCTACCCGAACCGCTGCGCTCACAGGCCCTGTGGTGTCCCATTCCCAGTCCCCTGCCGCTCGACGTACCGGCGGAAGCCGTGAGCGCGGTGCGTGAAGCGCTGGGAGGTGGCCCGACGGTGGCGCACTTCGGCACGTATGGCGGGGCCATCGCGGGAGTGCTGGAGGCGGTGCTCGTGCCATTGTTACAGCGGGACGAGCGGCGGCAGGCGCTGCTGCTGGGACGAGGCAGCCAGGGCTGGTGTGAGGCACTCGCGCGCAAACATCCCGCGATGGGCCGCAGGCTCCATGCGAGGGACGGTCTTGCACCGGAGGCCGTGGCCGCGCACCTGCGCGCGGCGGAGCTGATGTTGCAGCCCTACCCGGATGGCATCAGCGCCCGGCGCAGCAGCGCGATGGCCGGCCTGGGACTGGGCATGCCCATCGTCACCAACAACGGGCATTTGAGCGAACCGCTATGGCGTGGCCTGTGCCCCGTGCAACTCGCGGACGATGCGTCCCCCGCCGCGCTGCTGGCGCTCACGGAACATCTGCTGGCGCACGAGGAGGAACGACGGGCCCTGGGGAAGCACGCGGCCCGCGTCTACCGTGGGCATTTCGCGCTGGAGCACACGGTGGGGCACCTGATGCGTCGAACTGGGCGCGACACATCCCTGACGCCAGAACAGCGTGACGCCGCGCTGAAGGCCATCCTGGGAGACGACCGCACCGCGATGTACAAGGCGTCGAACCTGCTGTGCTACGACAAGTCGACCACCTCCACGCTGCTCCGCTTCCTCGAAGGGGAGACGCGTGTCGAGACACGGCACGCCCTCCTCTACGCGCTGACCTGGCACGGTGATCTCGCGCAGTGGGACCTCATGGTCGGCCTCCTCAAGGATGTTCAGGAGACGCCCCTGATTCGCGGCCAGGCAGCCGAATACCTGTCGTACAACTTCGCGAAGGTGAGGACGGACTCTCCGGAGTTCGACGTCGCGGTCAAAGCCCTCCTGGATGCGCTGAAGGACCCTTCGCCCGACATGCGTTACTGCGCCGTCAACGCGCTGGGCACCACGGGCCATCTGCCGCTCATCCCGGTGCTCGAAGAGATGCGCAAGGACACAACCCCGGCCCCGCGCTGGGTGGGCACCGTGAGCGATGAGGCCTCGCGGGCGCTGGAGTGGATCGTGGGCGAGCACGAGATGCGCATCAAGAACGGCATCCCCTGACCGGAGGCGTGACTTGCGGTTGAAGGTGCTGATGGATCCGCGCGAGGAGGGCTGGCCCAGCATGGACCTGGTGGGCGAAGCGCTCGTGGACGGACTCGCGGCGTTCTCCGCCGAGGTCGACGTCACGCGCGTGCGCCCGTCCATTCCCCATGCTGTGCGCGCCCTGCCCCGCGTGGGCAGCCGCAAGGCCGCCTTCAACGCGGATCGGCTCCTCACCCGCTTCGGCCTCTATCCCGCGCGACTGCTGAGGGAGCGCGGGGGCCACGATGCATTCCACGTCGTGGATCACACCTACGCGCAACTCGTCCACGCGCTGCCCGCGGAGCGCACCGGCGTCTACTGCCATGACCTGGATGCCTTTCGCTCCATCCTGGAGCCCCACCGCGAACCGCGTCCCACGTGGTTCCGCATGATGGCGAGAGCCACGCTCAAGGGCTTGGAGCGCGCGGCCATCGTCTTTCACAGCACGCAGCAGGTCCGCGACGAACTGCTCGCTCACGGCGTGGTTCCTCCCGAGCGGCTCGTCTGGGCGCCTTACGGCGTGTCACCTGAGTACCGGCTCGAGCCCGTCCCGGGCGACAACAGCGACGGGATACTCGCGCCGCTGAAGGGCCGGCCGTACCTGCTGCACGTGGGCAGCGCCATCCGCCGCAAGCGCCTGGACGTGCTCTTCGACGTCTTCGCGACGCTGCGAGCCCGGCACCCGGACCTCATGCTGGTGCAGCAAGGCGGCGAACTGGACGCGGCCCAACAGGCGCAGGTGGCACGGCTCGGATTGAAGGACGCGCTGCTGCAACCGCCCCGGCAGGAGCGGGCCACGCTCGCGGGCCTGTACCGGCGCGCCCGCGCGGTGCTGGTGCCCAGCGACGCGGAGGGCTTCGGCCTGCCCATCATCGAAGCGCTGGCGTGCGGTGTCCCCGTGGTGGCCAGCGACCTTCCGGTGCTGCGCGAGGTGGGCGCGGAAGCGTGCACGTACTGCCCGGTGGGCGACGTGGCCGCATGGGCCGAGACGGTGGATGCACTGCTCACGGGTCGCGTGCCCGCGCCATCTCCGGAGACGCGGCGTGCACGCGCCTCGCGCTTCACGTGGAGCGCCCATGCGCGCACCGTGCTGGATGCGTACCTGCATCGCCTTGACCGACCCGGGCGGGTCTGATTCGGTCCTGTCCGCGTGCGGATCCTGTTTCTCAACCCCGTGGGTATCCTGGGCGGTGCCGAGCGCGCACTCGTGGATCTCCTCGCGTGCCTGCGCACGCTGGAGCCCGGCCTGTCGCTGCACCTCATCGCGGGCACGGATGGGCCGCTCGTGGAGATGGCTCGGAGGCTCGGGGTGGAAGCGCGGGTGCTCGCCCTGCCCGACCGCCTCTCCGCGCTCGGAGACAGCGGCCTGCGTGAACAGGGCCGCGCGGGGCTCTGGCGCTTCGCTCGTGAGCTGGCCCCCACGCCCCTGCTGCTGACCCGCTACGGTCTCGACCTGAGGCGCGCGGTACGCGACGTGGCTCCGGACCTGCTGCACTCCAATGGCATCAAGACGCACCTGCTGAGCACGGCCACCACGGGACTGCCCGTGCCGCGCGTGTGGCACGTGCACGACTTCCTCGGCGAGCGTCCGCTCGTGAGCCGCGCGCTCTCCGGCCTGCATCCGCTGGCCTCGGCCGCCATCGCGAACTCCCAGGCCGTGGGTGACGACGCGCGCACGGTGCTTGGGAACGTGCCCGTGCATGTCGTGCCCAACGGCGTGGACGTGGAGCGGTTCTCTCCCGCGCCCGGTGACGGCGCGCACCTGGATGCACTGGCCACGCTCCCGCCCGCGCCTCCCGGCACGCTGCGCGTGGGGCTCGTGGCCACGTATGCGCGCTGGAAGGGACACGACGTCTTCCTGGAGGCCGCGGCCCGTCTGACGCGTGAAGCCCCCTCCCTGCCCGTGCGCTTCTACCTGGTGGGCGCGCCGCTCTACCGCACGGCCGGTTCGCAGTTCACCGACGCGGAGCTGCGCGAACAGGTCGAGCGCCACGGCCTCACGGGCCGCGTGGGCTTCGTGCCGTTCCAGCCCGAGCCCGCCCGCGTCTACCGCGCCCTGGACGTCTTCGTGCACGCGAGCACACGCCGCGAGCCCTTCGGACTCACCATCGCGGAGGCGCTCGCCTGCGGCCGGGCCGCGGTCATCTCCAAGTCGAGCGGCGCGGCCGAATCCCTGCGGGATGGCGAGGACGTCCTGGCCATCGAACCCGGCAACGCGAACACGCTCGCGTCGGCCCTGCGCCGGCTACTGGAGGACACCGCCTTGCGAGACACCCTCGCCCGCGCGGCCCGCGACACCGCCGTGCGCCGTTTCTCCCGCGAGCGCTATGCCCGGGACATCCTCGCCGTGTACCGGAGCCTTATCCCCGCCCGAGGGCACTCATGATGCGTCCCCGGAAGCTCGTCACCGTCTCGCACTCCTACGTCGTCACCCTCAACCGGAGGCTGGCCAACGAGATGTCCCGCGTGGGCGCGGGCCGCTGGGACGTCACGGCCGTGGCGCCGAAGTCCTTCCACGGAGACCTGAGCCCGCTGGTGCTCCAGCGCGACCCCAACGAAGCCGTGAACCTGGAGGGCGTGCGCGCGTTCTTCAGCCGCTCGCTGCACGGCTTCGTCTACGGACCGGAGCTGCGAGCACAGCTGTCGAAAGGCGTGGACCTGGTGCACCTGTGGGAGGAGCCGTACGTCTTCTCCGGTCTGGAGGTGGCGCTCCTGACGCCGCGCAATGTGCCGCTCGTCTTCTGCACGTTCCAGAACCTGGCCAAGCGCTACCCGCCGCCCTTCGCGCAGGCTGAACGCTTCGTCGTACACCGCGCCACGGGGTGGATCGCCTGGGGCCAGACGGTGCACGACAACCTCCTCACCCGTCCCGGCTACGCGCAGCGGCCCTCGAGCTTCATCCCCGTGGGCGTGGACGTGGAGCACTTCCGTCCGGATCCCGAAGCAGGCCGGGCATTCCGCGAGGGCCTGGGCTGGCAGTCCGAAGGGCCGCCCGTGGTGGGCTACCTGGGCCGCTTCGTCCCGGAGAAGGGCCTGCGCCTCCTGATGGACGCGCTCAACGCATTGCAGACGCCCTGGAGAGCCCTCTTCGTCGGCGGCGGCCCGCTGGAGTCCGACCTGCGCGCATGGGCCGCGCGCCATGGAGACCGCGTGCGTGTCGTCACCGGCGTGAAGCACGCGGAGGTGCCGCGCGCGCTCAACGCGATGGACGTGCTCTGCGCGCCCAGTCAGACGACGCCCGCGTGGAAGGAGCAGTTCGGCCGCATGCTCGCGGAGGCGTTCGCGTGTGGCGTGCCCGTGTTCGCCAGCGACTCCGGAGAGATTCCACACACCGTGGGCGATGGCGGGCGCATCCTGCCGGAGTCCTACGCCCCCGCATGGACCACCGCGCTCGCGGAGCTGCTGGAGAGCCCCGCGCAACGCCAGGACCTGGCCGCGCGAGGCCGGGAGCGCGCCGTGTCCCGCTTCGCCTGGCCGGTGGTCGCGAAGGCACACCTCGACTTCTTCGACCAGGTGCTCCAGCGCGGAACCTGAGTGAGGCTCAGGCCTCCAGCCGAGCCACCACCGCCGCCGCCATCGCGTCCCACGTCCAGGCGCGCAGCTCCGAGGACAACGCGGCCACGGCGGGCATCCAGTCTCCGCCCCGCGCCCGCCATTCCCTCAGGCGCCGCACCAATTCGCCCGAGTCCTCGGGGTCGTCCAGCAGCAGCTCGTGGAGCGAGGAAGGGAAGCGCTCCGCCACGCCCGCCGAGCGGCTCACCAGCGCGGGGATGCCGACGCACAGCGCTTCGTGCACGCCCAGGCCATAGGACTCGTAGCGCGTGGGCGACACCAGCAGATCCGCGGCGGCCAGCAGGCGGGGTACGTCGTCGCGGAAGCCCAGGAAGCGGATCCGCTCGCCCAGCCCCTGCTCACGCGCCGCGCGCTCCCAGCTCTCTCGCTGCGCGCCCGCCCCCACCACGAACAGGTCCACGTCCCACTCGCGTCGCGCGCACAGCTGCGCCCACGCATGAAAGAGCGTGTCGAAGCCCTTGCGCCGGTCGCCCAGCGCGCCCACGAACAGCGCCACCCGCCGCTCTTGAGCCCAGCCCAGGGATGCCCGTGCCTCGCGCCGGAGCGAGGGAGACGTGGCAGGAAAGCGCGCCGGGTCTCCCCCCAGGTACACGACGTGGACGCGGGACTCTTCCACGCCCGTGGCGGCCAGCAGGTCCTGCCGCGTGCGCTGCGAGTTCGCCAGGATGATCCGCGCGCGGCGCAGCGCACGCAGCTCGCCGCGCAGGTGCATGCGGTGGCTCACGTGGCCCTTCAGCCTGCGCAAGGGGCTGCCCACGGGCTCGGGCGCATGCGCGGCGTGGACGTAGTGGACCCAGTTGGCGGCGGCCACCTCGCAGTTGCCGCCGTTGGCCACCACCTGTCCGCCTTGCGCCAACGTGCGCGCGGCCCAGAAGCGCCCCACGGCATCGAGCAGGGGCTCGCCCAACAGGTACGCGTTCGCGGGCTTGGGCACGCGGACGAAGTGCACGTTGGGATAGCGCAGGAGCGAATCCTCCACCCGGTGCGCCACCAGCCGCACGGGCCCGCCCTGGCGCGCGAGCCAGTCCGCCAGCGCGAGGTTCGCGCGGTCCATGCCTCCGGTGGAGACGAAGTCACCGCTGATGAGGGTGTACGGCCGCATTCCGGTTCCAGTACGCGCTGAAGAAGGCCGCGTTGAGCAGCCAGAACTCCATGCCCATCTGGCTCATGAAGAACTGATAGCTGAAGGTCTGCGCGAACGCGCCCAGGTCATACGCGAAGAGGAGGCTGCCCCAGAGCCAGAACTCGCCCGCGGAATCATCGCGGCGCCGCGCCACCTGGAAGCCCCACCACAACGTCGCCAGCAGCGCGAGCGGATAGCAGACGAGCCCCAGCCATCCGCCGTCATAGGCCCAGGCGGTCCACTGGATTTCAGCCCAGAGCGGAGGGCTCGTGCGGTCGGTGTTGTCGCCGAAGTACGCGTTGGCCATGCCGTAGCGGCCCAGGCCCGCGCCCAGGGGGAACTCCGGGAGCACCTCGTCGAAGGTCTCGTCGAGGAAGCGGCCGCGGTTGGACTGATACACCTGCGAGGGGTCGGACGCGGTGAGCGTGCTCCACCGGGAGAGCACCGCGTCGCCGCCGACCGCGACGGCCCAGCCGAACGCCACGACGGCGAAGCCCCCCACGACCGCGGCCAGCGTCACCAGCCGCACCCACCGGCCGCTCACGGTGAGCACCAGCGCCATGGCCGCCATGCACACCAGCAACGTCACCGCCGCGACGCGCACCTGTCCCAGGTAGAGGCAGATGAGCCCGGCGCCGATGCCCGCCGCACCCAACACCTTCCGGGCCATGCCCTGGCGGCTGAGGAGCAGGGCCCCACCGAGCAGCACGGAATAGAAGGCGCCGGTGGAGGCGCCACCCGGGACGTCCGTCAGGCCCATGGGGCGGAACACGCGCGCGCCGCTCGCGGTCTCGAACTGGAGGCTGCGCACGTAGCCCTCGCCCTGGCTTTCGACCATGGCGGACAGCGCGGGCTGGAAGCGTCCGGGGAAGGTCACCTGCAGGATGCCCAGCGAGGCGCTCGCGACGTTGAACAGGAAGAGCAGCAGGACGACGCGACCGAACATCTTCGCGTCGATGCGCAGGCGGCTCGCCCAGAAGAGGGGCGCGAACACGGACACCTGGACGCCCAGCTGCGCGGCCGCCGCGAGCGGGGTGTTGGTGCCGGGGTGGAAGAAGTTCAGCGCGGTGAGCCCCGCCGACGCGAGCAGGAAGGGCATCGCCGGATGCTTGAGGCGCGGGCCCTTCACCAGGAACAGCAGGGCCAGGCTCGTGCCGAATGACAGGATGCGGAACACCACGCGCACCGGCGCCAGCGCTTCGATCAGCAGCGCGAGCTGGCAGACGAAGAGCAGCGCGATGAACGCCACCACCACGTGGCCCGACCCCAGCAGTCCTGGTGACGCGGGCGCGTTAGCGGGCACGGCCTGCGTCGTCGAGGGTTGCGGCGCGCGGCGCACATAGCGCCGGTGCAGCACCCCCGGGCCCTGGAGCTGGGGACGCGGAGAGGACGCGGAGCGGGCCTCCTTCACGGAACAGCTCCCCGGAGCACGGAGCGCACCGCGTCCTCCACTCCCTCCAGGAACTCCGCTGGATCACTCAGCACCCGCGCGCGAGCGGGTCCGCCGCTGCCCAGCCTCCGTCGAACCGCTTCATCGTCGATAAGTGAGCGCAGCGCCCGGGCCAGGGCCTCCGGCGTCGGTGGCACGAGCACGCCGCAAGACGCGTCGACGATCTCCAGGGGGCCCCCCAGCGCGGTGGTGACCACGGGAAGACCCGCGTAGAGCGCCTCCACGAACGCCAGACCGAAGGGCTCCGGCCCGGTGTTGGGCTGACAGTGCACCTCCGCCGCGCGCAGCAGCCGAGCCACATCCGAGCGCTGTCCCAGGAAGCGCACGCGGTCCCCAAGGCCCAACGCGGAAGCCTGGGCCTTCAAGCCCTCTTCGTAGGCGGCCTCTTCCGAGCGCTGCGCGCCGCCAGCGAACCACGCCGTCCAGCGTGGCACCTGGCGCAGCCGGCCCAGCGCTTCGAGGAGCAGCCGCTGGCCCTTCCACTCCTGCATGCGGCTGGCATGAACGATGACGACATCGGACGCGTCCGCGCCCAGCTCGCTTCGGAGCGATGCGCGCTCGGAGGCAGTGAGGTCAGCGCCTCCGTCCCGGACGGGAGGATGGAGCACGCTGAACGGCGTACGCGGATACACGCTCGAAAGCGTGCTCGCGGTGTAGCGGCTGTTGCACAGCACCAGGGCCGGAGAGGTGACCCGGGCCCACCGCTCCACCCAGTGCGAACCGGTGAGCGCATCGTGCTGGAAGAAGATCAACGGAACACCGGCCGTGCGCACCACCGGCCCGAAGAGGGCCTGAGGCCACGCCGCGTGACACACCACCGCGTCGAACGCCTCCCGCTGGAGCAGCGCCGCCAACGAGCGCCGCGCCTCCCAGACCCGCCAGGGACGGCTCACCTTCGCCGGCCCCAGCAACGTCAGCGGCGCGCCCGCCGCGCGAAGCTCCTCCGCGATGCGTCCCTCGAAGCAGAGCGCGAACGCATGCACCGCGCCGCCCGTCCGGCCCGCGCCAGTGAGCGCCACCGTGCGCAGCAGCGTCTCGACGCCACCGTACAGGTTGCCGCTGGACACGTGCAGCACGCGAAGCGGCGCGCCCGCCTCCGCGCCATCACCGCGCTCGCCGCTGGACTCGCGTGACCCGTGCATGCGCGGACCTTCAGCGCCCACCCGCGACGTGCCGGACGGAAGCCTCGCCCCGGTCCTCCGCCACGGGCCGGCGCCCGAGCGCCTCCGCGTACAACTCCAGGCTGCGCGCCGCCATCACGTCATGGGCGAACTCCGCCCGCGCACGCTCCTGCGCGCCTCGCGACAGCCGCTCCCGCAGGCCCGGTTCCTCCACCAGCCGGCGCGCCGCCGCGGCCAGCGCGCGCGCATCCCCGACGGGGACGGTGAGCCCGGTGCGCTCGTGCACGCTCACCCACGCCACGCCGGAGTCCGGCACGGCGGTGTTGAGCACGGGCAGTCCGCTCGCCAGCGCCTCCACCTGCGACAGGCCATACGACTCGCTGCGCGCGTTGCTCGGGAACCACAGCGCCGTCGCGGCCCGGTACGCGCCCGCGAGCGCCTCCGGCGACAGATACCCCGCCCACGTCACCCGGTCCTCGATGCCCAGCGCCTTGGCCCGCGCGCGTCCCTCCGCGGCCAGCGGCCCCTCGCCCACCACCACCAATCGCCCCGGCGCGTGCACCAGCGCCTCCAGCGCCGTGAACAGCCCCTTGTAGTAGACGAGCCGGCCCACCATCAGCCACAGCGGCCCGCCCGCCGCCTCCGCCGTCCACCGCGCCTGGGCCTCGCGCGCTTCCACGGAAGGATGCAGGTACGGCTCCAGCTCGATGCCCAGCGGCAGGATGCGGACCTTCGACTTGAAGGTGGACAGCAGCGACGAGCCGCGCACGTACGCCTCGCTCGTGGCCAACAGCCGCGCCGCGCGCGAATACAGCATCCACTCGAAGGGGCGGAACAGCGCGCCCGCGACCTTCTGCCGGATGACGTCGCTCTGGTGCGTCACCACCACCGCGGGCAGGCGAGGCACCGCGTCCAGCGCGAGCACCATGCTCGGGTTGGGCACGTGCAGGTGCACCACGTCCACGCCCCGCGCCAGCGCCCGCTGGAGCACGAACGGCAGCGACGGCATCACGTCCATGCGCGCCACGGACGCGAGCCGCCCCAGGCGCACCACGCGCACCGGGCCATCCCAGTCCTCGCGCGTGGGGCTGCGCCCGTGGAACTCGTGGCTCGTGCCGGTGCCGTCCACCGAGTGGTTCGCGCACAGCACCTCCACCTGCGCGCCCAGCGCCGCCTGCGCCAGCGCCAGCGTGCGCACGTGCGCCTCCATGCCGCCGGAGGCCGGAGGGTAGAACTTCCCCAGGTGCAGCACCCGCAGGCCCGCGCCCTTCACGACGGCGCCACCCCGCCCTTGGGCTCGTCCTGCGTGGGGCCATAGCCCTGGTAGCCCAGGTACGTGTCGCCGTAGCGCGGCTGCCGCAGGTCCACGTCGTTGAGGATGGCGCCGAACATCCGCGCCTGCACGTCCGCCAGCGAGCGCAGCGCGCGCTTCGCCGCGCCCCGGTCCGTGCGCCCCGCCTTGAGCACCATCACCACGCCGTCCGCCTGCGTGGCCAGCACCGCCGCGTCCACGACGGCATTGAGCGGCGGGCTGTCCAGGATGATCCGGTCGAACTTCTCCCCCGCCGCGCGCAGCAACTCCCTGAAGGCGCGCGTGTGCAGGAGCTCCGCGGGATTCGGCGGCAGCGGGCCGCACGGCAGCACGAAGAGGTTGGGCACCTCCGTGCTCTTCACCGCCTTGTCCAGCGAGCCCTCGCCCACCACCAGCGAGCTGATGCCCAGGTCATTGGGCACGCCGAACGCGCGGTGCAGCCGGGGCCTGCGCATGTCCGTGTCCAGGAGCAGCACGCGGTTGCCGCTCTGGGCCATGGCCACGCCCAGGTTGATGCACGTGGTGGACTTGCCCTCCTGGGGGCCGCTGGACGTCACCACCAGCGTCTTGCACGGGTGGTCCGGCGACATGAACAGCAGGTTCGTGCGCACCGCGCGGCAGCACTCCGCCACCGCCGAGCGCGGCGCGCGGTGCACGTACAGGTCCCGGTCGCCCGGAGACTTCGTCGCCTCCATGCGCGGCACCACGCCCAGGAACGCCAGGCCCAGCACGTCCTCCACGTCCGCCTGCGACGTGACGCTGTTCTCCAGCATCTCCAGGAACAGCGCCACGCCCAGCCCCAGGAGCAGGCCCATCACCCAGCCCACCATCAGGTTGCGGCGCGTGTGCGGCCGCACCGGCACCATCACCGGCTGCGCGGCGTCCAGCACGCGCACGTTGCTCGTGCGCAAGAGCCCCGACAGCTCGATGTCCTTCAGCCGCTTGAGCACCAGCTCGTACAGGCGCTGCGTGTTGTCCGACTCGCGCTGGAGCCGGCCGTACTCGATGGCCTTCTTGTTCACCTGGAAGGCCTCCGCCTTGGCCTCGTCCAGGAGCTTGTTGAGGTTCTTCTCCTCGCCCTGCGCCTCCGCCAGCTGCGTCTCCGCCGAGCGCACCACGTTGGTCAGGCTCTTGAGCAGGTCCGCGCGCACGACCTCCAGCTTGCGGTTGCATTCCAGGAGCTTCGGGTGCTCCGGCAGGTAGCGCTCGCTCAGCTCCGCGCACGCGGCCTTCTGCTCGCCGTAGCGCGACTTCAGGTCCTGGATGGGGCCGTCCTTCGCTCCGGGCACGGCCTCCGCCCACGTCTCGTCGTTGCCGGCGTCCTTGCGCAGCCGGTGGATGGCGTCCACGCGCGCCTGCTGCGCCGCGATGCGCGTGCGCACCTCGGTGAGCTTCAGGTTGTACGAGTTGATCCGCTCGCTGACGATGGACAGCCGCGACTCCAGCGACGTGGACAGCATGTCCGCGTCCTTCTTCAAGTCGTAGACGGCCATCTCTCCCGCCTTGGACTGGCGGCCCAGCTCGTCCAGGCGCCCCTCCAGCCACGTGCGCGCCTCCTCCGTGGTGCGCAGCTTGAGCGCCAGGTTCTCCGCCATGTACGCGGCGGCCACCTCGTTGGAGAGCAGCGCCGCGCGCGCCGGGTCCGTGTCCTCCACCCCGATGTTCATCACCCGCGAGTCCTTGCCGGGCACCACCAGGATGCGCGAGCGCAGAAGCCCCACCGCGTCCGCCTCCTCCAGCGCCTTCGCGCGCTCCGCCGGGTCCTGGTTCGCGGGCAGCCCCAGGAAGGCCGCGTCCTTCGCGAGCCCCAGCCGGTCCACCACGCGGCTGGCCACCGCGCGCGAGGTGATGATCTCGCTCTGCGTGGCGTAGTACTCCTTGTTGAACCAGTAGTTGCTGCGCTCCTCCCCCATCACCTCCTTCACCTCGCCGTCCAGGATGCGGGGCGCGGTGACGTCGATGATGAGCGAGGTGCTGGCCGAGTAGATGCGCGGCTGCCGCAGCGTCCACGCCGCCGTGAGCGCGGTGACCCCCAACGCCACCCCGAGCATCACCCACCGCCGGCGCCAGACGCCCCGCAGTCGGTGCATCATGCTCGCGGACGTCGCACCGGGAGCCCCACCGGCCGGGTCCAACACCGTTCCTTCCACGTCGCGTCTCTCCGGAAGTGGCTGCCGCGGGCGGTCTCCACCGGCCCGAATGTCTCCGGACCCGACCTGCACCCACATCGCGCTGGGGGAAACAACGTCCGGAGCGTGCAACGGGAGGGGCGGGTTGTCCATCCAACGGACGCCGCCTGGATGCCCCCCTTCCATCCGTTCCGGGCCGGTCCGTGAACGCGCACCCCGGAAGAGCCTGTGGTAGTGAGCGGCGCCATGGTTCCAGCTCTTTCCGTCGTCCTGCCCTTCAGCCCCGCCACCGCCGACGCCGCCGCCCGGTTCGCCAATGCGCTGTCCGGTCAGGCCCAGGTGGTGCTCGCGGGCGAAGGCTCCGTGGACGTCGCGCCCGGACCCAATATCCACATCCTCGCCGCCCAGGGCGGCAAGGGAGCGGCCATCCGCGCCGCGCTGCCCCACGTCACCGGCACCCACACGGTGCTCCAGGATCCGGACGCCGCCTACTCGCCGGACACCTACGACGCCCTGGTGCAGCCCCTGCGCGACGACACCGCGGACGGCGTCTTCGGCCGGCGCCCCGGCATGTCGCCGGAGATGGTGGCCGAGCGCGCGCTGGGGGGCATCACCCGCTTCGTCACCGACGTGCCCCTGGCGGATCCGCTCACCGGCCTGCGCGCCTTCCGCACGGACGCGCTGCGCTCCATCCAGCTCACCAGCGACGACGACTCGGTGGACGCGGAGCTGGTGGTGAAGATGGCCGCGCAGCTCTTCCGCCTCACGGAGGTGACGCTGCCGCCGCTGCAGGCCGTGCCGCGCCGCCCGGCCTCCGCTCACCTGGCCCGCCTGCGCACGCTGGTGCGCTACGCCACCGTGCGCGATGACGCGGACAACCAGCACGAGGGCTACTCCACCCTGGAGCGCATGGACGGCGCCATCCACTACAACCAGTGGCTGGGCCGCCGCTTCCGCGAGCACATGGGCCGCCGCGTGCTGGAGATCGGCGCCGGCATCGGCACCATCACCCGCGAGCTGGAGGGCGGCGCGGAGCACCTGGTGGCGCTGGAGGTGGAGCGCTTCTACGTGGACCGCCTGAAGAACATGTTCCGCGGCAAGCCCCACGTGCGCCCCTACCTTTCCGACGTGGCGCTGGCGGACTGGGAGTCGCTGAAGGCGGAGAACCTGGACACCATCGTGCTGTCCAACGTGCTGGAGCACATCCCGGACGACGCGTCCGCGGTGCGCCGCTTCCGCCAGATCCTGCAGCCGGACGGCCGCGTGCTCATCCTCGTGCCGGCGCTGCCGCAGCTGTTCGGCGCCATCGACGAGGCGGTGGGCCACTACCGCCGCTACACGCCGGAGTCCCTGCGCGCGGTGCTGGAGGAGAACGGCTTCCGCGTGGACACGCTGGAGTGGATGAACCTGGTCGGCCTGCCGGGCTGGTTCGTCAACAGCCGCATCCTGCGCCGCCGCGCGGTGCCCAAGCTCCAGCTCAAGCTCTACGACACGCTGGCGCCCCTGTTCGCCCAGGCCGAGCGCCAGGTGAAGCTGCCCGTGGGCATGAGCCTGTTCGCCGTCGGCCGCGCCGTCTGACGCCCGCGTGAGCGCCGCGCCCGACTCTCCCCCGCCGCCCGTCGAAGCGGCCCCGGCGTCACCCGGCGTGGCGCCCCTGCCCCGCGCCACCGGCCTGCCGAAGGCGCTGTGGGCCGCGATGGTGGCGCTCTACGTGCTCCTCTTCCCGTACCACCCGGGCCTGCGCTCGCCCAACGAGCTGTGCCGCCTGTGGCAGACGCGCGCCCTGGTGGAGGACGGGACGCTGGAGATCAACCGCGCCCTGCGCGACTACGGCCCGGTGGGTGACCTGTCGGTGATGGACGGGCGCTACTACCCGTCCAAGGCGCCACTTTTGTCCTTCGCCGCGGTGCCCGTGTACGCGGCCCTGCGGGCCGTGGGCGGCGGCCACCGCTACGCCGTGCCGGAGGTGCCGCTCGTCTTCTTCAGCCGCCTCTTCCTCACGGTGCTGCCCACGCTGGGGCTCCTGTGGCTGGTGCGCCGGTTCCTCTCCGCGTTCCTGTCGCCCGTCGTCGCGGACGGCGTCACCGTGACGTACGCGCTGGGCTCGCTCGCGTTCAGCTACTCGCTGCTCTTCATGAGCCACCAGACGACGGCGGTGCTGCTCTTCGCGGGCTTCTACGCGCTCTGGCGCCTGTCGCGGGGCGAGTGGCGCGAGCGAGGCTACGTCGTGGCCGGAGCGTGCGCGGGCGCCACCGTCGCCGCCGAGTACACCGGCGCGCTGGGCGTGCTGGGCCTCATCCTCTACGCCGTCCTCACCGTGCTGGGCACCCCGGAGCCCTGGGCCGCAAGGCTCAAGAAGCTGGGCCGGGCCACGGGGCTCGCCGTGCTGGGCGCGCTGCCCTTCATCGTGGCGCTGGGGCTCTACCACCAGGCCACCTTCGGGCACCCGCTGGAGACGGGCTACAAGCACCTCAACGACGCGGCCTACCAGCCGTGGCACCTGGGCGGCTTCCTGGGCATCCGCACGCCGGATCCGCGCGCCTTCACGCTGTCGTTCTTCTCCCCGCTGCGGGGCCTCTTCACCCTGTCGCCGTTCCTCTTGCTCGCGCTGCCCGGGCTGGTGCTGCTCAAGCGCCTGGGCCGCACGTCCCCGGAAGGACGCGCCCTCTTCTGGATGTCCGCGGCGACGCTCGCCGGCTACACGTACTTCACCTCGTCGTTCACCTACGACTCGTGGGGCTGGACGACGGGGCCGCGGCACCTCACGGGGCTGGTGCCCTTCCTGCTCCTGCCCGCGGGCCTGGTGCTGGAGCGGCTGCGCGGCGCGGGCCGGCCGGTGCTGTCCGGCATCGCGGCCATGCTGTGCGCGGCGTCCGTGGTCGTCACCGGCCTGGCCACGTTCGTCAACTACATCCCCGACGACGTCTCCACCCCCGTGCTCGCGCTGGCCCGGCCGCTCCTCGTGGATGGCTACCTCCCGCCCAACCTCCTCGCCTTCGCAGGGCTGCCCACGGCGCTGGCGGGCGCGGTGTTGTTCGCGGCGCTCATCGCCGTGGCGGCCTGCGTCTTTGTCGCGCTGGGCCGCGACGCGGATGGACGCGCGCTGGCGCCCGCGGCCTGGGTGGCGGGGCTCACCACGCTGGCGGTGCTCGCGAGCGCGCAGGCGCTGTTCACCCGCAACGACCGGGCGGACCAGAACGCGGTGCGCTTCCTGGAGTCCGTCTGGCTCCAGCCCCCCGGCCGCCCCACCGTGGCCTTCTGGCCCCGGGCGGGGTCCTGAGGGCGTGGCTATACTGGCGTCCCCCTCCCCTGGAGACCGTGCATGACCTCGCGGTGGTTCCTGCTGTCCACCCTCCTGCTGTGTGCCCCCGCCGTCACCCACGCCGAGGACGCCGCGGCCCTCTGGGACAAGAGCTGCAAGAACTGCCATGGCCCGGACGGCCGCGCCCAGACGCGCATGGGCCAGAAGGAGTCCATCCCCGACATGAGCCGGGCCACCTGGCAGAAGGCGGAGTCGGACGCGGAGCTGCGCAAGGTCATCGCCCATGGCTCGCCCCACAACCCCAAGATGAAGGCCTACAAGGACCGGCTCACCGCGGAGCAGATCGACGCCCTGGTGGGATACATCCGCACCTTCAAGGCGAAGGAATAGCGCCTGTGAATAACCCTCCGCGTCCAGGCGTCGTGGGGATTGGGAGAATTGGAGCCGCCATGAAGACCCTCACCGTCGCCATCGTGTTCTGCCTGTCGCTGGTCAGCCTCTTCACCTCGGTGCGCGCCGACGCCAATGCCTTCCCCCGCCTGGAGCCGGGCATCTCCCAGCCGGTGGCGCTGATGCCCAAGGGTGGCGACGGCAAGGGTGGCGGCAAGGGCGGAAAGGGCGGCAGCGACGGCGGCAAGGGCGGCGGCGAGGAGGACGAAGAGGAGTACCGCCAGCAGACCCGCGCCATCTCCCAGAGGGCCGCGCTGGAGCTGGTGGACCCCGGCGTCCTGGACGACATGATCCGCCTGCGCGCCGCCATCCGCGCCGGCCAGCGCTGAGAGCCGCGAGCCCGCCTCGCAAGAATGAGGGGGCTCGCAAAGTTTGCGCAGCCGGTTGACGTCAGACGGCACCCCCCCGGATGAGGGACATCCCTTATTCCGGCGGGTTGAGCCTCCGACCTCCAGGCACGAAGATTGCTAAATCGGGCTTCCCAAGACGTGCCTCCCCCCAGAGGCACGTGAAGGAGCCCCCGATGGTGCGTCGCCCAACCCCCCGCCGTCAGTCCCGTGGCTTCACGCTCCTGCTCGCGCTGGGCGCGGTCATGGTCGTGACGATGGCGGTGATGCTCAGCTACAGCGTGGTGGGCCGCGAGGCCGACACCCAGGCGGACACCCGCCGCCAGAAGCAGGCGTTCTTCGCCGCCGAGGCGGGGCTGGCCGAAGGCCGTGAGGCAGTGCGCCTGCTGATGGCGAAGAACAGTGGCCAGGCCCAGCTGGCGTTGCCCGCCGCACTGGGTGGGGCCACTCCGGTCAACGACATCCCCGGGCTCGCCGGCGCCAATCCCCCCTGGTTCGAGCTGCTGCCCGGAGCGGGGGCTGGCAAATGGAACTACTACACCGTGCTCAAGTCGGGCCTGGCTCCCACGGAAATCCCCGACGGCGTCGACTTCCCGGAGCAGAACAACGTGCGCTACCGCGTCTTCGTCCGGGATGACGTGGATGACGACTCGAACACCGTGGATGTCAACGACCAGCTGTGGATCCTCGCCGTGGGCGAGGTGACCACCCCGAACGGCCGCCCGACGCGCTCCATGGTCCAGGCCCTGGTGACCAACGCGGATGGCGACTCCCAGTTCATGCCCGGCTGCGGCCAGTCCCGCTGCGGCTCGACCAAAGATTCAAGCTCCAACTCGGACGAGAAGCCGGTCGAGAATCGCTCCACGACCGAGATCTCCCAATACCCCTGACCTCGCATTCCCTACGAGCCCCCATGCAACGCCTGACGCTCATGCTGCTCCTGATCCCGGCGCTCGCCAGCGCCCAGGAACGAGGCGAAGTGGCCTTCAACAAGGCCTGCGCGCAATGTCACCAGGCCCGGACCCCGACGGAGAAGCCGAGGAGCATGCTCGGCATCCGCCCGCCGGTGGGCCCCTATATGGACCAGGTGCTGCGCAAGAAGAGCCTGGCGGAGGTCCGCACCTGGGTGGAGTCTCCCCACCGACTCAACCCCAAGACGGACTGCGACACGCGCCTGCTGAGGCCTGATGAGCTGGATGCTCTCACCAGCTACCTGGCCACCGTCGTGGTCGAGCCTCCGCAGGAGACGCGCCGGATGCGGCTGCGCCGGCAGATGGAGGAGCAGGCCGCGGCGCTCCAGAAGGCGGATGTTGAAGCGAAGGCGAACTCCCAGCCGAAGAACCAGGGGAAGAAGTGATGCGCACGTTCTTTCAACGAACCCTCACGGCGCTGGTGCTGACGGTCGCGACCCCCTCGCTGACCACCGCGCAGCAGCTCTGCCAGGACGACCTGTCCAACGACAAGCAGGGCGACTTCAAGCTGGGCCCAGACGGTCTCACCGTCGCCAACAACACCATCATCCTGCGCCCCGACGGCCGGCTCCAGCTCAACACCAACCTCAAGAAGCTGGACTCGGAGAACATCTCCTTCCCGTTCGACCAGACGGTCACCATCGACTACGTGTACGAGTCCGCCGGTGCGTCGCACTCGCTGGGCTACATGTACATGGATGACGTGGTGGCGCGCGGCTACGCGGATCCCGTCACCCACGAGCTGGTCGACAAGAACAACAACGGCATCCTCGACCTGCACGAAGCCATCTACAACATGACGCCGGACGACGACACCGTCCTGCCCATCAAGTACGTGGGCCAGTCACGGCGTTGCAACGTCACCTTCACGTCCGGGGGCAAGAAGTACAACGAGCCCGAGCTGGCGATGCGCAACACCTGCGCCAAGACCTTCGCTCATAAGAAGGACGTGACGGACGCGCGTCCAGGCCGCGCGGACTCCAGCGCCTACAACATCGAAAACGACTGGGTCGGCGTCAACGAGGTCGACACCGGCACGGGCGATCGCGGCCTGTTCAACTACATCCCCAACCTGCTGGAGCCGGCCGCTCCGGAGAACAACAACCTGGGCCTCGGCCGCATGGTGTTCCTGCTGGTGGATGACGACAGCGACAAGACCGTCCACCGAAACCTCGCCCCCGTCGCGGACGTCAGCGACACCTACGACGGTGTGCCGGACTACAACGTCTCCCAGTACGACTTCCGCGGCATCAAGCTCCCCCCGCCCCCGGTCGGTGATCCCGAGTACACCAACTACAACCAGATCAACACCGGCGACCGCCGTGTGAACCTGGGGCTCGTCCAGGGCGGCAAGGAGATCGTCTTCTTCGCCGTCGTCTACTACGACGCCCGCCACAACACGGACAACGACACGGTCGCTCCGTGCCTCAAGCGCCAGCCCTACACGGGCAACGCCGCCGAGGACGGCAAGTGCCTGCTGCACCTGCAGACATCCGTCTCCGTGTTCTTCTCCAAGGCCACCTGGAACATGGACCAGAACTTCAAGGCGCCCGCGGACAACAAGGTGGCGGAGCGCAACATCGGCTGCAGCTACAACGAGAGCTGCAGCTCGCCTACGTCCGCCTCGGCCTGCACCATCGCGGGCACCTCCCAGAAGGCCTGCGGCTGGCTGGAGCAGGACACGCTCAACCGCCTGGACACGGTCGCCTACAAGAACCTGAAGATGCCGAAGGAGCGCGTGACCATCATGCGCCCTGGCACGGAGCCCGGCAACCTGAAGCCCGCCATCGACCGGATGAACTTCATGCCCCACGTCATCGTGGGCGCGCCGACCACGGACCCCTTCCGGTGGATCCTCGGCTTCGAGGACCTCAACGGCGGCGGTGACCGCGACTTCAACGACATCGTGTTCATGATCAACAAGGAGAACGGCGGTGGCGCCAAGTCCACCACCATCACCTCGGACGTCATGAGCGACACGGGCGACAAGCTGGGCCCTGACTTCACCATCACCAAGGTCCGCTTCCGCCGCCAGGACGACGTCGCCCCGTACGCGACCCCGGGCAACCCGCCCAAGAACATCCGCCCCAACTCCGGCTGCACGAAGGCCCCCTGCTGGACGGAAGAGGTCGCGGGCGCCTGCACCGCGAGCGGTGTGAAGCCCACCATCACCTATTCCATCGCCGTGGACTGCCGCGTGCTGGGCACTGACGGCAAGTACCAGAAGAACGAAAACCCCACGTGGGTGCCGGTGCCGCTCGACAACAACAAGCAGTACCCGGACCAGGAGGTGGAGATCGACATCCTGGCGCTGGGCCTCACCGGTTCGCAGCTGTGCTGGAAGGTGGACATCAGCAGCCCCAGCGAGCTCTGCCGTCCCATCATCGACGACGTCGACATCGGCTATCAGGCGGTGCGCTCGGGCGCGTATGCGCGCTCCAGCCCCAGCACCATCGGCAACGTCGCCGTCTGGGGCGTGAACGAGACGCCGGGCCAGAACTGGGGCGTGGGCTGGAACACCCCGGGCGCCCTGCCTGCTCCGGGCAACCGCGCCTATGACGGTGGCAAGGATTACTCCATCCGTGGCCGGCTCTTCCTGCAGTCGCTCTACAACCCGGAGAACCCCAAGGCGACCGAGCCGAAGCTGCGCTGGGAGGCCGGACGTGTGATGGCGCTGTCGCTGGCCGCGTCCAATCCGCTCAACCGCAAGCTCTACACCATCAACACCTCGGGAGACCGCAAGGACGTCAAGGACAACGACGTGGCCAACACGCTGATGCCCGCCTCCCTGTGCAACACGTACAGCGAGATCGACGGTCGCTACCTCTACGACCTGAACCACGACGGCATCTGCACCGTGGCCGCGTCGACGTCGCCCTACAGCGACCGGCAGTTCCTCATTGATTGGCTGTATGGCTACGAGAACGCGAACGCGGCGATCGCCACGGACAAGTTCCGGCCCTGGCCCTTCGGCGGCATCAACATCTCCACCGTGGCGCTGGCCGTGCCCCCGTATCAGGACCCCTGGTTCCTGAACACGAAGCCCGCCGAGCGCGACCTCTTCCGTGCGAACTTCCTGGAGCCCCTGAAGACCCGGAGCACCCGGGCCTTCGTGGGTACGATGTCGGGCGTGCTCCACTCCTTCGACGCGGGCGACTTCCGCAACGACGTGACCGACCCCTGCACCCCGGGCAGCAGTCAGTACCGCGGCTACTTCGTCCCGAAGTCGTGCCCCAACAACGGCACCCCGGCCCCCCGTGAGTACGGCTCCGGCAGTGAGGCGTTCGCCTACATGCCCAACCTGTTGCTGAGCCAGTACCGCAACCAGTACGTGCGCTTCCGTGGCTCGGGCACCCTGCCCAAGCCGCAGATGGACGCGTCACCCAGCATCGCCAACATGGACTTTGGTGACCGCAACGACTGGGACGCCTCCATCAAGTACACCTGGAAGCCCGAGACCACGGCGCAGAAGAAGAAGGGCGCCAAGACGGTGCTCGTCTCCGCGACGGGCAAGGCCAGCCCGGTGGTGTTCGCGATGGACATCACGAATCCCACGGACAGCTGGTACCCGCTGCCGCTGTGGGAGTTCAGCCTGGCGGACAACGACGTGGCGTCCGCCTTCACCGCCGCCGTCGCGGCCAACGTCCCCAACGCCCCCAATCCCGTGCTGATGCCGGACAACTCGGGCTCCCGGCACTCGCCGTCCCTGGGGCGCATCTCCTGGGGCTCCTCGGACGACAAGGACCGGCGCTGGGTGGCGGTGGTGGGCACCGACTACGACCCGGGCGACCTGCGTGCGGGCGCCGTCTACCTGCTCGACATGAAGACGGGCAGGCCGCTCGAGTACGGCTCCGCCAAGTACGCGGGTGTCCTCACCTTCGAGCAGGGTTCCGGCATCGCGGCGGAGACGCCGCTGGTGGACCTGGACCAGGACGGCTCCTACGACGTCATGTACGTGCCCACCACGGCCGGCAGCGTCTGGCGCGTGAACCTCAAGGACGTGGCCACCTCCAGGAAGCTTGGCAGCCAGGTGAAGAAGTGCATGGTGGCCCACGCGGCCTCCGCGCTGAAGAACCACCCGGACGCGAGCCAGAAGGAGCTGGACCTGCAGGAGCTCTACTCCAACGTGGCCGTGAAGGTGGTCAGCACGGACGCGGGCCCGGCGGTGCGCCTCTACTTCGGTACCAGCGACAGCCCGGACAAGTACACGGACGGCTACAAGGAGCCGGACCCCGCGCACCCCACGTACCAGTACCACCTGCTGGCCTTCGAGGACCCGGATCCCACGGGCAGCAAGCCTTGCGCGGAGCTCAAGCCCCTCTGGGTGCAGAAGCTGTCTCCGGGCCAGAAGCTGTGGGGCGGCGTGGCCATGAGCGCGAACAGCATCTACGCCGCGACCGCGGTGGGCACGGCGGCGGACATCTGCAGCCTGGACGCGAACGCGCATGGCGAGGCGTATACGGCCAACCAGTTGAGCGGTGTGTTGGCCGGCGGTGGCCCGGCGGCGCTGGAAGGCCACGCCATCTCCGCGCCGGTGGTCCACGACGAGCACCTCATTGTGCTCACGGCCACGGGTAAGATGAAGGTCACGGGCGATCCGGAGAGTTGGAACAACAAGGCAGGCACGAAGGGATCTTCCCGCTCGCAGATCATGCTCTGGGAGCCGCTGCCCGACGGGAGACTGCCGCAATGAAGCAGCGCGCATCACGGGGTGTCACCCTGCTGGAAGTCATGGCCACCATGGCCGTCATGCTGCTGGGAGTCGCGGCGGCGATGACCGTGGTGAGCCAGACGACCCGCTCGAACCGCCGCACCCTGACCGCGAACCAGGCGCAGCTCATCGCGGAGCGCACGCTGGAGAACATCCTCCAGCGCGGTTGCCAGGGCTCGCCGACCTGCGACACCGTGAGGGACCAGACGTTCAACGTGTGGCAGACGGCGGATGGACTCCTGCGCGACGCGGCGCCCACGGACCCCAAGGTCGTGGCGCGCATGTACACGGTGAACGTCGACGTGGACAATCCACAGGTCCCCGGCACGATGGAGGCAGGCGGCGGCACGGGTGAGCCGTCCCTCACCCGCAACCTCGCCGCGGGCAGCACAGGCACGGTCGTGAATGTGCGCGTGTCCGTGAATTGGAACGAGCCGGGCATCCGCGCGGACCGGCAGATGGTCGTCATGCAGAGTCGGATGGCACCGTGAAACACTCTTCATTCCATGGTCGGGGCTTCACGCTCCTGGAAGTGATGATCGCCAGCGCCCTGGGGGTCATGGTGCTCACCACCGGGCTGGTGGTGGGCGCCCAGATGCAGAAGCGGGCCCTCTTCGAGGAACAGACGATGACCGCGCAGGTCACCGGGCGCGCGGTGAAGGAGATGCTGACGCTGGACATCTCCCGGGCGGGGACGGGCATGGGCAACGCGCCCATCTCCTTCTTCACCGGCGGCGTCGTCGACGAGCGCTCGGCCATCACGGTCTGGCGTCAACCGGACCTGACGACGGGCGTGGGCACGCCCTTCGGCGCGGACCCGACCTTCGCGATGCCGCCCGCGGGCTTCCCGGCTTCGGACGCCATCCAGTTCTACTGGGGTGACACGAACGGGATGATCACCCTGGCGCCGTGCGCCTCGGGGAAGGTCCGCCAGTCCAAGACCGAGTTCTGCGCCAGGCCCAACGCCTCGACGGCCATGGTCACCCCCAGCGGCCCGGCTTCCGCCGTCATGGTCAGCGGGGGCAACCGGCCGGCCTGCCCGGTCAGCATCGTCGGCATTGCGTCCAACGCGGCCGCGAACTCCATCATCACGGTCAACGGAGGGCTCGCGGAATCCCCCAAGTGCGAGGACTTCGGCACCGCCACCAGCATCTGGACGCCCAAGGACCCCTCGGACGTCGTGAACTGGCTGGCGATGCGGCTGAGTGGCGCGGCCTACCGGGTGAACTGGAAGGGTGGCATCCCCACGCTGGAGTACCGCGCGCCGGGCGCCGCGGCCTGGTCCGTGGTGAGCCGCGACGTGGAGCAGATGACCGTGCGCGAGGGCGTCGTGGACTTCGACAAGGACCTCAAGGGCGACCCCACCCGATACTACGCGCTGGAGTGGTACCCCAGCGTCGCCGGTGAAACCAACCACCGCAACCCTGGCGTGCCCCACCCAGCCATCTCCGACTGTGACGAGGCGAAGTACATCCTCAAGGCCTGCATGACGGACGACCTGGACTCCGAGGGGAAAGACCTCCCGAAGCTGACGCTGCTTCCGGCCGCGGACCGGAAGAAGGAAGTCATCAAGCGCCTGCGCCAGCGGGTGCGCGAGCTGGAGGTGACGCTGGTCATCCGCACGCGGCGCATCAACCGGGACGCGGACATGACGGGCACGGATGAGGAGGGCCTGGCGAAGGACGGCTACACGCGCCGGCGCTACACCTTCCGCGTCGCGGCGCGCAACATGACGGTGGGCCTGCAGCGGCCGGTGGACCCGGCGGGTAAACCATGAAGCACACGCGTGGCATGACGTTGTTGGAGATGATGGCCGCCCTGGCGGTGGTGGCCGTGTGCATCACCCTGGCGGTCGCGGGGATGCAGGGGAGCATTGGAGGACAGAAGGAGAACACGGCCACGCGCGAGCTGTGGTCGAGCGCGCTGCGCGCGCGCCAGCTGGCCATCAGCACGAACCAGCCGGTGCGCATCGTGGTGGAGAACAACGTCCTCCAGCCGGACGGCCAGCAGCACACCGTGGCCCGCTGGGAGCGGCTGAAGTGCGGTCCCAACGTCAATACCCCGGATGACTGGGGCACGGGCCAGTGCCCCATTGACACGTGCATGGGCAGGACGTGCCGAACCATGCCCGCGTGCTGCACCGAGACGGGGCCGGACATCATCATCCCGGCCACGATGAACGCCTCGAACATCAACAACCTGTGCTTCCTGCCGGGCTCCGGCCGGCCAGCGTTCAACAGGATGGACTGCATGCGGGGGGTGCTCAACGATCCCGTGGCCGTCACCGCGGCGGCCCCGGCGGACAGCTCCATCCAGTTCCGCTTCACCTCCAACCGCGCCAAGAGCGTGCTCATGGTGGAGCCGCTGACGGGCCTGTCCAACGTGATGGATTGCGACTCGCTGGCGGCCACCACCAGCGACGCCAGCCGCAAGGACACGCGGCTGGCGGCGGCGTGCTCGGTGCCCTGAGCAGGTGAGACCGCGCGCCCGGGGACCTTCCCATGTCCCGGGCGCGCGTGAGCCTCCCCGCCCACCGGCCGTCCCGCTGCGCTCCTGCACACGACAGGAGTCCGCATCCAGCGTTGATTTGGGAGAAGGCGCACCCTAATTAGCCGAGGGCCCCACACGGGCCCCCGAATGGATACCTCCCTCTCCCCGAAGTCCGACGGCACGTCCTGGCCCGGCGGCGCTCCCCCCTCCTCCGGCGATGCCTTCGCCCGACTGCTGGCCTCCCTGCGCGCGGGACACCGCGCGCGGACACAGGGGGTGAAGGGCGCGGCGCGTGGCCACCTGCTCGCCCGCCTGCACCGGGAGCTGCGCGCGCCCCTGGTGTGCGTGGCCGTGGATGAAGAGGCGGCGGACGCGCTCGCGCACGACCTGGCCTTCTTCCTGGGAGGCACCGGCAGCCTGCTGGAGCCTCGCGTGCTGCGCCTGCCCGCGGACGAGGTGCTTCCGTACGACGAGCTGTCACCGGAGCCCGGCCCCATCACAGAGCGGCTGGGCGCGCTGTTCCACCTGGCGCGCGGCACGCCGTTCCCGGCCCTGGTGCTGTCCCTGCGCGCCCTGCACCGCCGCGTGCTGCCGCTGGCGGTGATGGAGGGGCTGGCCCAGCGCGTGGAGGTGGGCCAGGACTTCGACCGCGACTCGCTGGCGCGGAAGCTGGCGCTGATGGGCTACCAGAACAGCCCGCTGGTGGAGGACAAGGGCACCTTCAGCGTGCGCGGCGGCCTGCTGGACGTCTTCAGCCCCCTGTACGAGCGGCCGGTGCGCCTGGAGTTCTTCGGGGACACCATCGAGTCCATCCGCGTCTTCGACCCGGAGACGCAGCGCACGGTGGACGCGCTCAAGGCCGTGGACCTGGTGCCCTCGCGCGAGCTGCTGCTCACCGACGACACGCGCCCTCGCGCCGAGGCCGCTGCCCGCGCGGTGGCGGACCGCATCAACCTGCCCACCATCAAGCTGCGCGAGCGGCTGGACGCGCTGCGCGAAGGGCTGCCCGGCTTCGGGCTGGAGGGCCTGCTGCCCGGCTTCTTCGAGGGCGGGCTGGCCTCCGTGTTCGACTACCTGAACGCCTGGACGAAGGAGCCCGTCGTCTACCTGGACGACCCGGTGGGGCTGGACCGCGCCCAGGAGGAGCTCCAGGCGGAGCTGGCGAAGGGCGTGGAGGAGGCGGACGCGCGCCAGGACCTCACCTATCCACCGGAGCACCACTTCCTCACGCGCGACGGCGTGGCCGCGGGCCTCAAGGCCCTGCGCGTGGTGGAGGGCGGTGGCCTGTCACTCACGCAGTCCGAAGTGCCCGTGGCCTTCACCTTCGGCACGACGCAGGACCTGCGCGAGGCCATCCTCGCGCACCACGGCGAGGAGGGCGCGCTCACCCCGCTGGTGGAGCGGCTCCAGCGCTGGCGCGACACCGGCGTCGCGTGCGCGGTGGCGTGCGGCACGCTGAGCCAGGCGGACCGGCTCAAGCGGCTGCTGCTGGACCGCTCCGTGATGGTGAAGGTGCACACGGAGCCCATGCAGGATCCGGCGAAGCTCTATGAGCCGGCGGTGTGGGCGCACCTGTTCACCGGCGAGGTGAGCCAGGGCTTCATCGACCCTGAAGGCCGGCTGGCGGTGCTCGCGGACGAGGAGATCTTCGGCGTCCGCTCCCGCCGCCGCGTCAAGCGCAGCAAGAAGCTGGATGCGTTCGCCGCGGGCTTCAAGGACCTGAAGGAAGGCGACCTCATCGTCCACACCGACTTCGGCATCGGGCGCTACGCGGGCCTGACGAAGATGGAGGTGCAGGGCGTGCCGGGGGACTTCCTCGTCCTGGAGTACGCGGGGCGGGACAAGATCTACCTGCCGGTGGGCCGCATGCGGCTCATCCAGAAGTTCACCGGCGGAGACCCGGAGAAGGTCCAGCTGGACAAGCTGGGCACGACGAGCTGGGAGAAGACGAAGAAGCGCGTCAAGGAGCAGCTGCTCAAGATGGCGGCGGAGCTGTTGCAGATGGCCGCCGCGCGCAAGGCCCACCCGGGCTACGCGTTCGCCGCGCCGGACCGCTACTTCGCCCAGTTCGAGGCGGACTTCGAGTTCGAGGAGACGCCGGACCAGGCGAAGGCCATCGAGGACGTGCTCGCGGACATGCAGAAGCCGCAGCCCATGGACCGGCTCGTCTGCGGCGACGTGGGCTACGGCAAGACGGAGGTGGCGATGCGCGCCGCCTTCAAGGCCACGCTGGACCGCAAGCAGGTGGCGGTGCTGGTGCCCACCACGGTGCTGGCGCAGCAGCACTTCCACTCGTTCAAGAAGCGCTTCAAGGACTACCCCGTCACGGTGGAGGTGATTTCCGGCATCCGCAAGCCGCCGGAGATCCGCGACATCCTCCGCCGCGCCAAGGAGGGCAAGGTCGACATCGTCATCGGCACGCACAAGCTCCTGGCCGGTGAGGTGGCCTTCAAGGACCTGGGGCTTTTGGTGGTGGACGAGGAGCAGCGCTTCGGCGTGAAGCAGAAGGAGGCGCTCAAGCGGCTGCGCACGCAGGTGGACGTGCTGACGCTGACGGCGACGCCCATCCCCCGCACGCTGCACATGAGCATGTCCGGTGTGCGCGACATGAGCATCATCGCCACGCCGCCGCAGGACCGCCGGGCCATCCGCACCTTCGTGATGAAGTACGACGACGCCGTCATCAAGGAGGCCGTGGAGCGCGAAATCGCGCGCGGTGGACAGGTCTTCTTCGTGCACAACCGCGTGGAGTCCCTGCCGTCCATGGAGCAGGAGCTGAGGAAGCTCCTGCCGAACGTCTCCATTGGCGTGGCGCACGGCCAGATGGGCGAAGGGCAGTTGGAGAAGGTGATGCTCCAGTTCACGGAGCACAAGTTCCAGGTGCTGCTGTGCACCAGCATCATCGAGAGCGGCATCGACATCTCCAGCGCCAACACGATGATCGTCAACCGCGCGGACCAGTTCGGTCTGGCGCAGCTCTACCAGCTGCGTGGCCGCGTGGGCCGCAGCAAGGAGCGCGCGTATGCGTACCTGCTGGTGCCCACCCGCCGTCCGGTGACGAAGGACGCGCAGCGCCGGCTGGAGGTGCTCCAGAACTTCACGGAGCTGGGGGCGGGCTTCTCCATCGCCAGCCACGACCTGGAGATCCGCGGCGCGGGCAACCTCCTGGGCGAGAAGCAGTCCGGCGCCATCGCGGAGATTGGCTTCGACCTGTACGCGCAGCTGATGGAGGAGGCGGTGGCGGAGCTGCAGGGCCAGCCGCCGAAGGTGCACGTGGAGCCGGACATCAACCTGCCCATGCCGGCGCTCATCCCCGACGACTACGTGGCGGACGTGCACCAGCGGCTGGTGTTCTACAAGCGCTTCAGCCAGGCCAGCCACCCGGACGAGGTGACGGACCTGCGCGCGGAGCTGGTGGACCGCTACGGCGAGGCGCCCGACGAGGTGGACGCCCTCTCCGAAGTGACGCTCCTCAAGATCGACATGCGCGAGCTGCGGCTGCGCGCGCTGGAGGCGGGCCCGGGCCGGCTGTCGCTGGCGCTGGGCGGCGACGCGCTGCTGGACGGCGCGAAGGTGGCGGGGCTGGTGCAGCGCTCCAAGGGCTTCTACCGGCTGACGCCGGACATGAAGCTCATCGCGCGCGTGCCTCCGGAGGTGAAGGGACACGCGCTGCTCGCGGAGGCGCACAAGCTGCTGCGCGACGTGGGCACCTGCGCCCTGCCCCGGCACTGACGCACGTCCGGGGACTTCAGGTAGGCTGCGGCGGCTCATGGCCATTGAGAAGGCGCTGTTGCTCATCGCGGACATCGGTGGCTACACCCGCTTCATGCGGCAGCACCGCTTCGGGCTGGCGCACGCGCAGGACACGGTGGCGCGGCTGCTGGAGGCCGTCATCGACGCGTCCGGCCGGTTCAAGCTGGCGAAGCTCGAAGGGGACGCGGCCTTCTTCTACGCCGTGGGCGAGGACGCCGCGCCCGTGGCGAATCAGGTCGCGGCCATCCGCCGGGCCTTCCTGGAGCGCCGGGAGCAGCTCGCGCTGGACCGGATGTGCTCGTGCGACGGGTGCACGCAGGTGGGCGGCCTGACGCTCAAGTTCGTGGCCCACGCCGGCGAGGTGGCCTTCCAGAAGGTGAAGCACCTCACGGAGCTGGCGGGGGTGGACGTCATCCTCGTGCACCGGATGCTGAAGAACGACGTGCCCGTGCGCGAGTACGTCCTGATGACGGACGCGGTGCACCAGCGGCTGGAGCCGGAGCTGCGCCAGCTCAGCCAGGGGCTGGAGCACGACTTCGAGGGCATGGGCCGCACGCCGACCCACTACATCGACCTGGGCGCGCTGGTGACGAGCGTGCCCGCGCCGCGACCCAGCCTGCTGCGCAAGCTGTGGCACAAGCTGACGATGGAGCTGCGCTCGCTGAAGTACGTGCTCGGCTTCCAGGAGGCGTGCCAGGGCTTCCGCAACGTCGAGGTCGTCGACGCTGCTTCAGAGAAGCCCTGAAGCGCGTGGGCCGTCAGCCGCCCGTGCAGAAGCGGGCCACGGCCTGCGTGAGGGCGGCCTCGCAGCGGACCAGGTCCTCCATGGGGACGAACTCGCCCGTCTGGTGCGCGACGCGGATGTCGCCGGGGCCGAACACCACGGCCTCCGCGCCCAGCTCCGTGAGCTGCGGGGCCTCCGTGCCGAAGGACACCGTTTCGGACGCGTTGCCACTGACCTGCTCCAGGAAGCGCACCACGTCCGCGTCGCCGCGCGTGTGGACGCCCCGGTCCATGCGCAGCACCTTGATGCGCGCCTCGTAGGCGGGCTCGTCGCGCGTGAGTTCCTGGCGGATGTGCTCCATCAGCTCGGGGACGCGCTCGGCGGCCTGGCCGGGGATGGGGCGCCATTCCACGGTGAAGCGGCAGGAGCCGGGCAGGACGTTCTTCGCCTTGCCGCCCTGGATGAGGCCCACGTTCACCGTGGTGAAGGGCGGTTGGAAGCCCTCGTCGCGGTCCTCGCGCAGGACGGTGTTCGCCAGCGTCTCCAGCTTCTGGAGGAAGCGGCCGGCGCGGAAGATGGCGGACGCGCCCAGCTCCGGGTACGCGCTGTGGCCTTCCTTGCCCAGCACCTCCACCTCCGCCAGGCAGTAGCCCTTGTTGGCGCGCACGGGGATGAGGCGCGTGGGCTCGCCGACGATGGCGTGCCTCGCGCGGCCCAGGCCCGCCGACACCAGCTTCTTGGCGCCCACGAGGCCCACCTCTTCATCCGCGGTGAGGATGACGAGCAGGGGCGCGTCCAGCTTCGGCAGGTCCTTGCGGGTGGCGGTGTGCAGCGCGCACGCGATGAAGCCCTTGGTGTCACAGGCGCCGCGGCCATAGAGCTTGCCGTCGCGCTCGGTGAGGCGCAGCGCGTCCGTCCAGGCGGCGTCGTAGGGCACGCAGTCGGAGTGGCCCACCAGGGCCAGCGCGGCGCGGTCAGCGTCGCCCTTCCGGGCGATGAGGTTGACCTTCGCCACGCCCGCGTCGTCGGTGTAGTGCTGGCGCTCGGCGGTGAAGCCCGCGGCCTCCAGGCGCGCCTGGGCGTAGTCGATGAGGGGCGCGTTGGGGCGCGAGGACGTGGTGTCCAGCGCCACCAGTTCCGCCAGGGTGGCCCGCAGCGCGGGCAGCGTGTCGCTCATGGGACGGCCTCCAGTCAGGCCACCTCCATGCCACCGCCCGCGCCGCGACGCCAGTGTGGCCGTGCCCTCAGCGTCGCGCGGAGGCCTCTTCGGACGACAGACTCGACGCAGGCTCCTGCGCGGGCGCCGCGTCTGGGTTCCCCAGGCCCTTCTGGATGGCGGGTTCGGACGCCGTCACGTGGCCCACGTAGAAGACCCCGTGGTAACCGTCCGGATTGGTCGAGCCCCAGGTGTGCATGAAGAAGCGGTCTCCGTTGTCCTTGCCCTTCGCTTCCTTCACGCCGCAGTCCAGCTTGCTGGTTTGCGTGTTCGCCGCGCAGATCCACGCGGTGCCGCTGTCGTAGGCCATGTCCAACGCTGCGACGTCGTCGAGCTGGTCCTTCAGCAGGTAGCCCATGGGCTTGTACTGCTTGTCCCACGGCAGCCCTTTCACTGTGCGCGAGTGGATGTTGCCGCTCACCACCAGATGGAAGCGCCGCGGTGTCGCCTTCACCTGCTCGAGCACCGTCTTCGTCAGCGCGTCCTCGCGCGACTGGCCGGCGAGCTTCGGGTGGTCATAGACGAACACCGCCACGTCCAGGCCCTGTGCGCGCAGCTGGCGCAGCTGCTCCAGCATGTTCGCCACGGCTTCGCTGCCTCGGCCGTCCGGATACGGGCTGCGCCAGAACGGGGCTTCCATCAGCTTGAGCCAGTCCACCTCTCCGCCCGGACTCTGGAGGAAGGCGTGGATGCGCTCCTCGTTCTCCACCGGCAGCTCCAGCCCCACCGTCACCGGCATGCCGGCCGTGACGAGCTGGCACACCGACTGCGCGATGAAGCGCGGCACCTCCTGCGTGCCGTGCAGTTCCCCCAGCAGCAGCACCCCGCCCTCCTTCGCCACCTTCTTCAGGCCGAGGATGGACTGGCCGCACTCGGTGAACGTCGCCGCGGCCTTCGCCACCGGCTGCGCCTCGCTCGCCGGCTGCTTCTTCGCCAGCTTGGGCATGATGCCCCAGAACACGCGCCACTCCATGGTCAGGTCGCGCGTGCCCTGCCCCGACTCCATGTAGAAGGCATTCTCTCCCACCGGGAAGGCCAGCCGGTCCCCGTCGTCCTCAGCGCTCAGGCTGAGCCCGTCCCCGCCTCCAAGCGCCCGGGAGACTCCCCAGTCCAACTCCTTGCCAGGCTGCGACAGCGTCTTGTTCACCGACTTGGTGATGCGAGTAATCCAGAGCTTGCTCCGGGTCGGCGTCTCCCGCTTGCCCATGACCATGTAGCGGTGCCAGTAGCCAGCGACCTTCGAGCCACCGAACTCCTGCTTCCACTCGGTCTCCAACACCATGCTGCCCCGGTCTTCCCGGTAGGGCAGATGCGCCTCGGTGAAGTATTCACGGACCGACGGCCACATCTCCTCCAGGGGCACGTCGTAGATGGCCTCGTAGTCCGGCGTCTCCAGGTCCTGCCGCCCGGCGCAGCCCACCGCCAGGAGCAACGCCAGCCATCCCATCTTCAGCTTCGTGCGCATTCGCTGTATCTCCATCACATTCCCTGACGTGATGGACAACGCTGCGCACGGAATGGATATATCGCGTCCCCACAAAAGCCAGAGGCCGCGCGGGGCACCGTCTCCGGTGACTCGCACGGCCCCTGTCGTCCCCCTGGGTGTTGATTACGGAGCGGACGCAGGCTCCTGCGCGGGCGCCGCGTCTGGGTTCCCCAGGCCCTTCTGGATGGCGGGTTCGGACGCCGTCACGTGGCCCACGTAGAAGACCCCGTGGTAGCCGTCCGGATTGGTCGAGCCCCAGGTGTGCACGAAGAAGCGGTCTCCGTTGTCCTTGCCCTTCGCTTCCTTCACGCCGCAGTCCAGCTTGCGTCCCTGTTGATCCGCCGCGCAGATCCACGCGGTGCCGCTGTCGTAGGCCATGTCCAGCGCGGTGACGTCCTTGAGTTGGTCCTTCAGCAGGTAGCCCATGGGCTTGTACTGCTTGTCCCACGGCAATCCCTTCGCCGTACGCGGATGGACGTTGCCGCTCACCACCAGGTGGAAGCGCCGCGGTGTCGCCTTCACCTGCTCGAGCACTGTCTTCGTCAGTGCGTCCTCGCGCGGCTGGCCGGCGAGCTTCGGATGGTCATAGACGAACACCGCCACGTCCAGGCCCTGTGCGCGCAGCTGGCGCAGCTGCTCCAGCATGTTCGCCACGGCTTCACTGCCTCGGCCGTCCGGATACGGGCTGCGCCAGAACGGGGCTTCCATCAGCTTGAGCCAGTCCACCTCTCCGCCCGGGCTCTGGAGGAAGGCGTGGATGCGCTCCTCGTTCTCCACCGGCAGCTCCAGCCCCACCGTCACCGGCATACCGGCCGTGACGAGCTGGCACACCGACTGCGCGATGAAGCGCGGCACCTCCTGCGTGCCGTGCAGTTCCCCCAGCAGCAGCACCCCGCCCTCCTTCGCCACCTTCTTCAGGCCGAGGATGGACTGGCCGCACTCGGTGAACACCGGCGCTTCCTCCGCGCCCGGCGCCTTCGCCACCGGCTGCCTCGCGCTCACCGGCTGCTTCTTCGTCAGCTTGGGCATGATGCCCCGGAACACGCGCCACTCCATGGTCAGGTCGCGTGTGCCCTGGCCGGAGTCCACGTAGAAGGCGTTCTCTCCCACGGGGAAGGCCAGCCGGTCCTGATCGTCCTCGATGGAGACGCCGTAGGCGCCGCTCGCGGTCGAGGACGGATCCCCCGGCGCCCCCGTGTCGCGGTCCCCGAGCGCTCCGCCGAGCCCACGCCCCACGCCCCAGTCCAGCTCGCGCCCCGGCAGGGCCAGCGCCTTGTTCACCGTCTTGGTGATGCGGATGATCAACAGCTTGCTCTTGGTCGGCGTCTCGCGCCTGCCGACGACCATGTAGCGGTGCCAGTAGCCGGCGATCTTCGAGCCGCCGAACTCCTGCTTCCACTCGGTCTCCAGCACCAGGCTGCCCCGGTCCTCGCGGTAGGGCAGATGCGCGTCCGTGAAGTACTCACGGACCGACGGCCACATCTCCTCCAGGGGCACGTCGTAGATGGCCTCGTAGTCCGGCGTCTCCAGGTCCTGCCGCCCGGCGCAAGCGCCCAGGGCCAACCCCATCATCAGCAGCAGCGACAGCCCGATTCCAGAACGCATCCGCGACCTCCCACACCGCCAACGACCAGGCGGCCCCTGCATATCGAACCGCGTCCCAGACCTACGGGTAGAGGCGCCGGGCGAGCTGCTGGAAGGCCCGGCCGCTCTCCTCCGTCAGCGGATGGCGGCCGTCCCGGACCACGAGCCGGCCCGCCACCGCGACGTCGCGAACCGCCCCACCCGCCGCCCCGAAGACGATGCCCGGCAGGAGCGACGTGGGCCCCGCGCCCACCAGCGACGGATGGTTCACATCCACCGTGAAGAAGTCCGCGGACGCGCCCGGCGCCAGCGTGCCCGTGCCCATCCCCAGACTCCGTGCGCCCTGCACCGTGGCCATGTCGAAGAGCCGCGCCGCCAGTCCGTCCAGCGTCCCCGTCCCCGGGTCCAGCACCGCGCGGCGCAGCCGCACCAGCCGCAGGTGCTGCTCCAGCTGACGCGCCTCGTCCAGCAGGTCCACCACCGTCTGGCTGTCCGAGCCGAAGCTCACGCTCGCTCCGGCCTTCACCAGCGCGTCCGCCGGAACGATGCCGTCCCCCAGGTTGCGCTCCGTGGACGGGCACGCGCACACCGTGGCCTCCGCGCGGCCGAGCAGCGCCACCTCGTTCTCCGACAGATGCACGCCGTGCACGGCCGTGAAGCGCGGCCCCAGGAGGCCCACGTCCGACACCAGCTCCACCGGACGGCAGCCGTGCTCCGCGAGGCACGCCTCAATCTCCTTCGGCTGCTCCGCCACGTGCATGTGGATGGGCATGCTGGCAGGCGCGGCGCGAGCCACCTGCGTCAGCCAGTCCCGCGACACCGCGCGAATGCTGTGCGGCGCGAACCCGACGTTCACCCGCGGGTCGCCGCGCACCGCGTGGGCCAGCGCCTGCGTGGTGGACAAGAACGCGTCCACGTCCGCGTCGATGAAGCGGCGCTGGCGCGGGTTCGGGGGCACGTTGAAGCCCGCGCGCGCGTAGCCCACCCGCAGCAGGCAGATGCGCAGGCCCACGTCCGTGGCCGCGCGGATGACCGCGTGCGCCAGCGCGTTGCGGTCCGCGTAGGGCGTCCCGTCCGGCTGGTGGTGCAGGTAGTGGAACTCGCCCACCGTGGTGATGCCCGCGAGCACCATCTCCAGGAACACCTGGCGCGAGGCGACGTGGATCTCCTCCGGCGTGAGCGCCTCCGCGGCGCGGTACATCGCCTCGCGCCAGGACCAGAAGTCGTCCTGTCCGCCGGCGGTGGCCACGTACTCGGTGCGCCCGCGGATGAGCCGCTGGAACGCGTGCGAGTGGCCGTTGACCAGTCCCGGCAGCAGCGCCCGCCCCGCGAGCCGCTCCACGCGCGCGCCCTCGGGTACCTTGGCGAGGATCCGGCCATCCGCGCCCACCGCCAGCGCACGGCCTTCGTGGAAACGCCCTTCCACGAAGAGCAAGTCGGGTTGGTAGACAGTGATGTCGCTCACGCGCGGCAGCGTATGCCAGTTCCCCGCGACGCGCGGTAGCGGCTTCAGGCGCCCATTTCGGCGGTGTCCAGGAAGGAGGGAATCCGGCGCTCCGCCCAGGGACGGGTGCGCACCGCGTCGCGGATCCAGGTCCCGTGGCGCCGCTCGTCCTCGCGGTGCCGGCGGATGAGGGCCTTCACCTCCGGAGACCACTCGAACTGGAGCGCCAGCTCATAGGCCCGGTCGAACAGCTCCTCGTTGCCGAGCATGGCCCACAGCGTCGCCTCCGTCCCCATCAGCCCCGTCATCGCCGTCAGGCCCTTCATCGCCGAGCCCTTCAGGTCCGGGCGCAGCGTCACCGGCTCCGCCCCGAAGTGCAGGATGAGCGCGTTGAGGTCCTGCACGTGACGCAGGTGGTCCGCACGGAAGCTGTTGAGGCGCTCGCGCACCAGCGCGGGGCCGATACGGGCAATGGCCACGTCGTACGCGCCCACGGCGTCGGCATCGAGCTGCGCCAGGCTGTGCAGGCGCGCCACTTCGGATTTGTCAGCCATGGGTGCCTCCTCCAACCGGGTGTGATGACTGCTTGGGCCCGAACAATGTGGGAATTCATCCCCCCGGAACCAACGGCCCTTCCCAGCACCCATCCCTCCTCCGCACCCGGGGCAGGCGGACGGACGGGGCCTCCGTCGCGGCGTGTGGCCGGAAAATCCGGTGCCGGGTCCGCGCGGAGCGCCTGCTCTCCCGCCTGCCCACCAACCGATGGGAGGAATTGCGCGCCCGCCCTCCTGTGCAGAGCGTTGGAGGGTGAAGACCTCCGACACGCAGAGGCGGCTGCGCCGCTACCGGACGAAGCGCGACTTCCAGCTCACCCCGGAGCCCTCTCCAGACAGGGTGGCGCCAAGGTCGGAGGCCCCCCTCTTCGTCATCCACAAGCACGACGCCACGCGGTTGCACTACGACCTGCGGCTGGAGATAGGCGGCGTCCTGGTGAGCTGGGCCATCCCCAAGGGTCCCAGCCACGACCCTTCCGTGAAGCGGCTCGCGGTCCAGACGGAGGACCACCCACGCTCCTACGCGGACTTCGAGGGCCACATCCCGGACGAGCAGTACGGCGGCGGGGATTCACTGCTGTGGGAGTCCGGCACCTTCGAGGTCGTGCCTCCCGGCGACGCTGAAGCCCAGCTGAAGCGCGGGCACCTGGAGGTCGTGCTGCACGGCGCGAAGCTCCAGGGGCGCTGGCACCTCATCCGCACCCGTCCGCGCGGCGGCAAGGCGCAGTGGCTCTTCTTCAAGGCGAAGGACGAGTACGCCCGGGCCAGCTACGACGTCACCGTGGAGCGCCCCGAGTCCGTGAAGAGCGGGCAGGTGGAGACGCATGGGCCCCACAAGCCCGGGGTGCTGCGCAACAAGAAGCCCGCGGCGCCCGTGCGCACGGTCCCCGGGCCCCGCCTGCGCAAGAGCGTGCGCAAGCCCGCGAAGGCGGCCCGTCCACCGGCCACGCCGGAGAAGCTGCTGGAGCGCGTGTGGCCCCCCATGCTGGCGCGGCTGGCGGTGTCCGACGAGGTGCATGACGAAACGCACGCCTACGAGGTGAAGTACGACGGCTTCCGCGCGGTGTGCGCCATCACGCACGGGAAGCTCGCCTTCCAGAGCCGCCGGGGCAATGACCTGTCGGGCCGCTTCGCCCGGCTCTCCGCCGCGCTGCGCGAGCTGCCCGTGAAGGACGTCGTCGTGGATGGGGAGATTGTCGCGCTCGACGCGAAGGGCCGCTCGCGCTTCCAGATCCTCCAGAACACGGAGGAGGGCGCGGAGCAGCGCTTCATCGCCTTCGACCTGCTGTGGCTGGACGGCGAGGACCTGCGCGAGCGTCCCTACACGGAGCGCCGCGCGCGCTTGGAGCAGTTGATGGCCGGGGCTCGGCTGCCCCTCCAGCTCTCCGAGAAGGTGGACCTGCCGCTGTCGCGCGCCCTGCTGGAGGCGCGGCGCAAGGGATGGGAGGGGCTCATCGCGAAGCGCAAGGACTCGCCGTACACGGGCACGCGCTCCGGGGACTGGCTGAAGCTGAAGGTGGTCGCGGGCCAGGAGGTCGTCATCCTGGGCTACCTGCCCATCAAGAACGAGAAGGCGAAGTCGGAGATTGGCGCGCTGCGCGTGGGCGTGCGCGGCAGGGACGGCTTCCACGACGTGGGCAAGGTGGGCACGGGCTACACGTCGAAGGACCGCCGCGAGCTGCGCTGGCTGCTGGATGCCACTCGCACGAAGGAGCCCGCCGCCGTGGACGCGCCCACGAACACGGACACCGTCTGGGTGAAGCCGAAGTACGTGGCCCAGGTGAACTTCACCGAGTGGACGAAGGATGGCCGCCTGCGCCACCCCGTGTTCCAGGGCCTGCGCAGCGACAAGGTCCCGCAGGAGGTCGTGCGCGAACACCCCGCCCCCATCGAGGGCGCCGCGCGCCGGGGCTCACGCCGCGCGCCGGTGCAGGCCTCCGCGCGCACCGCGGCCCGGAAGGCGCCCGCCGCGAAGACGGCGACGCGTGGAAGGTCCTCCCGCGCGCCGGCAGTGGAGCTCACGCACGGCGACCGCGTCCTGTTCCCGGAGTCCGGGCTGACGAAGGCGGACGTGTTCGCGTACTACGAGCAGGTGGCGCCGCTGCTGGTGCCCGTGCTCGAGGACCGCCCCCTGGCCCACCAGCAGTGGCCCGCGGGCATCCAGGCCCCTGGCTTCTTCCGGCACGAGCTGTCCGGCATCCCGTCGTGGATGCCCACGCTGCGCGTGCGCCACGAGGACAAGACGCTGCGCCACGTGAACGTGAAGAACGCGTCCGCGCTCCTGTGGCTCGCCAACCAGTCCGCGCTCACGCTGCACATGTGGCTGTCCCACGCGCCCCGGCTGGCGCAGCCGGACTTCGTGGTGTTCGACCTGGACCCCGGTGAGGGCGGCTGGAAGGACGTGGTGAAGGTGGCCACCCTGCTGCACGCGCGCCTGGACGAGCTGGGGCTCAAGGCCTTCCCGAAGACGTCCGGCAAGCGGGGCCTGCACGTGCTGGTGCCGCTGGCTCCGGGCCACACGTACGCGCGCACGCAGGCCTTCGCGGACGCGCGGGCGCGCGAGCTGGCGGAGGAGCTGGGCGACATCGCCACCACGGAGCGCTCCATCCGCGAGCGCGGCGGGCGGCTCTACATCGACGCGGGGCAGAACGCGCGCGGCAAGACGGTGGTGGCGCCCTATTCCCTGCGCGCCGTGGAGGGCGCGCCCTTCTCCGCGCCGCTCGAGTGGAGCGAGGTGAACGGCCGCCTGGACCCGTACCGCTTCCGCCTGAAGACTCTGAAGAAGCGCCTGGACGCCGTGGGGGACCTGTTCGCCCCCGTGCGCCGGGTCAAGCAGGTGCTGCCAGACGGGTGAGCAGGCGGCTGACACGGCCCGCACTGAACGGCTGTTTCCCAGAAGGGCGGCGCGTGCTAGTGCCCGCGCCGTTATGTCGTCCGTGCTCGTCGTGACCCCGGCCGTGAAGTCCGCGCCGCGGTGGAAGGTGTCCCTGGCCTACGCCACCTGCTTCCTCCTCTGGGGCTCCACGTGGGCCGCCGTGAAGGTGGGGCTGGAGGACCTGCCGCCCCTGCGCTTCGTGGGCACGCGCATGCTGGTGGCCGGGCTGGCGTTGCTGCCCTTCGCGCGCTCGCGCGGGACGGCGCTGGGGGGTGGCACCGGGTGGCGCATCGCGGGGCTGGGCGTGCTCCAGTTGGCGGTGCCCTTCGGGATGCTCTTCGTGGCGCAGCAGTGGATCCCATCCAGCTGGTCCGCGCTCCTCTTCTCCACCTTCCCCGTGTGGCTGCTGCTGGTGGGCCGCATCGTCTTTCCGGAGCAGCTCCTCACCCCGCGCAAGCTCCTGGCCGCGGGGCTGGGCCTGGCGGGCGTGGTGGCGCTCCAGCACCGGGAGCTGGTGTCGCTCAGCTTCTCCGGGCAGGTGGTGCTGGGCTGCGCGATGACGCTGTTCGCGGCGTCGGTGGTGGCGGTGGCCAACGTGCTGGTGCGCCGGCACATGACGCACGTGCCGCCGCACCTGCTCGTGCTGGTGCAGTCGATGAGCAGCTCGGTGCTGCTCCTGTCCGCGTCCGCGTTGCTGGAGTGGAACCAGCCGGCGCACTGGACCCTGAAGGCGGTGGGCGCGTTGCTGTACCTGGCGCTGGGCGGGACGGTGCTCACCTACCAGTGCCTGTACTGGCTGCTGCCGCGCATCTCGCTGGCGGCGCTGGGCGCCATGGCGCTGCTGGACACGCTGGTGGCGGTGACGCTGGGCGTGGCCTTCCTGGGTGAGCCGCTCACGCCGTCCCTGATGACGGGCGGCGTGCTCATCCTCACGGCGGCGGCGCTCGCCAACCGCGACGAGGCTCCGGAGGTGAAGGCACCTCCAGAGGCCCCTCCCGCGGCGTGACTCAGAACGGCAGGGGCAGCGCGTACGCCGTGCCGTTCTGCGTGCCGGTGCGGTAGCTCCTCGGCGCGCCAATGATGACCGACGGCGGCGAGCCTCCGGAGCCGGGGGTGACGGCGATGGACTGGCCCAGGAAGGAGCGCTCGGCGCCGTCGCCCACCACCAGCAGGAAGGGAGACAGCGCACCGGTGGACTTCGCGCCACCGGCGAAGAGGAACGCCGCGCCGTCACCGTCCGAGGCCACCGACGCGTTGGGCGCGCCCACCCACAGGTCCGGCACGCCGTCGCCGGTGAGGTCCCTGCCGCCCGACAGCGACGTGCCGAAGCTCACCGCGCGGGCGCGGTAGGTGAGGTTCAGCGGCGCCAGGTTGACCAGGTCCAGCACCGTCTCACCGGAGGCCGGAGGGGTGAGCTTGGAGGTCTGGATGAGCAGCACCGCCTGCTGGCTCACGCCGTCCACCAGGTAGTTGTTGGCGCTGACCGCGAGGTAGTCCGCCCCGGAGGTCCCCAGGAACTTCCCCGCGCGCGTGGTGGCCACGCCCAGGTTCATCAGCGAGCGTCCCACCTCCGCATCCGCGGCGATGCGCACGGTGGAGCCGACCGTACGGCCAGCGCACCTCGTGCCGCCCGTGTCGAAGCCGTAGGCGATCACGATGCCCGAGTGCGCGCTGTCCGAGTAGCGCCACGCCACCTCGTCGCAGCCGTCCCCGTTGAGGTCTCCCACCGAAGCGATGGCGGAGGTCGTCGGCAGCGAGGTGGTGTTCCACTGCGTGGGCGGCCAGACGATGGGGATGGCGGGCCAGGACCAGGCCGGGTCGCACGCCAGCGTCATCTTCGCGAGCGACGTGTCCTCGGGCGCGCGGCCCAGGAAGACGTCCATGCCGCGGTCGCGCAGCACGGCCACGTCCTGCTTGCCGTCGCCGTTGAAGTCGAAGCCGCCCACCACCCCCCGGCCAATGGTGGTGCGCTTGCACTTCGTGGCCGCCGGGTCGTCGCAGGTGGCGACCACGGACGGCGCGAACACGCGGTAGGCCGGCTTGAAGGTGCCGTCCGCCTGGCCCAGCGACACCAGCAGTCCGCCCAGCGACTGCGTGGCCGTCGTCATGCAGGCGTTCTGCACGTAGGGGTCCCGCTCCGTGGCGGCGGAGTTCGTGGCGGGGATGACGAGCGCCGTGGCGCCGGCCACCATGTCCGGCCGGCCGTCGCCGTTGAAGTCCGTGAACGCCACGTCCACGCCCACGTTGCGGCCGCCGTACCACGGGGAGCTGGCGCCCTCTCCGGACACGATGGCCTTGCCCGGCTCCGCGGTGTCGAAGGTGTACGCGCGGCCCACGGTCATGTCCGCGCCGTCGTTGTTGGGGCCCGGGCCGGAGAAGCCCGGCGAGCCCACCAGCGCCATCACCTTGCCGTTGAGGCGCGTCACCGCCACGGCCTCGCCGAAGCGCTCCACGCTGGCCTTCGCCGTCACGTCCATGCCGCTGCGCGACCACTCCGCGATGGAGGCACCGGCCCTGTTGAAGACATCCACACGCCCGACGAAGGCGCCCGCCGCGGAGGTCGCGCGCCCGGAGAAGCCCGCCAGCACCGGGCCGGACGGCAGGTTCCACGTCGCGAGGCCCGCGCCCAGCACCTCCGCCTTCGCCGCGCCGCCCAGCGCCGCGAGCGGCTTGTTCATCACCGTGTCCTTCGACAGGCCGGTGAGCGGATACACCAGCACCTTGCCCGCGTTGCCCAGCGTGGCCGTGCCCGCCGTCACCGACGCGTACGGCGCGCCCAGCAGCAGCTCCGGCCCGGGCGTACCATCCACGTCCATCACCGCCCAGCTGCGCGCCGCGGTGATGCCGCGCGCGTCGCCGTAGAAGCGCGCGAACGCGCTCGTCAGCGGCACCGTCGCGGGCTTCACCTTCGCCGGCTCATCCACCAACGTCGCGCCCCGCAGGTCGAACAGGTACGCGCCGCCCGCGTCCTGCGCCGCCGCCACGCCACCCGACGTGCGCAGGTCCGGCGCGTCCGCCTTGTCCGCCATCACCACGAGGAGCGGAGGCCGGTTGCCCTCGCCGGGGATGGCGCCCAGGCGGAAGGTGCCCTCGTTGGCCAACGTCTCCACGGCGCTGTTGGACACCAGCACGTACTCATCCGGCGCGGGGCGATAGCGCGGCGCCGTGGCGCGCGCGAAGTACACCGCCACGGCCATCTGCTGTCCGTTGATGGTGCCGTCCGCGTTGAAGCGGGTCAGCCGGTTCAGCGCGGCCAGGTCCGGACGGCCGTCGTCGTTGAGGTCCGCCACGACGAGGGCCCGGCCCAGCTCCGTGGTGCTCTTCAGGTCGAACTCGCCCGTGAACTTCAGGTCCTGGCCGCCCAGGCGCACCGCCGGCAGGTCCGGGACGGGCTGTCCCTTGGTGAGGAGGAAGATGTCGATGACGCCGCGACGGCTGATGCCGGGGAGGGTGGACAGGTCCGCGCCGGGCGAGCCCACGAACAGGTCCATGTCGCCATCGCCATCCGCGTCCGCGATGGCCATGCCCGTGCCGAACCCGCCGCGGCCCAGGCCGGTGAGCGCGCCCCGGAGCAGCGTGGGCCCCTGCCCCGCCTTGAACGTGTAGAGGTACACCGCGCCCGAGTCACCGATGGTGACGTCCGCGGCCGGCGAGGACACCGCCAGGTCCGCGATGCCATCGCCGTCCAGGTCGCCCGCGGCCAGCATGTCGCCGAAGAGCGCGCCCTCCGTCTCGCCCGTCAGCACCCAGGTGGGCTTCGTGGGCAGGCCGGACGCGGTGCCCTTGTAGATGAACACCGCGCCGCCCGTGGGGCGCGACAGCTCGCTCTCGCGCTGGCCCACCGCCAGGTCCTGGATGCCGTCGCCGTCGAAGTCCGCCGTCACCAGCGTGGCCGCGTCCGACAGCTTGCCGTGCGGCAGGAGGGGCCGCGTCAGCTCGTCCAGCACGCGCACCATCACCGGGGCGGTATCTCCCGTGAAGGCGTCCTTCGCCTCCAGCACGACCGTGCCCGTCGCGCCCGCCTCCAGCACGATGCGGCCGTTCACCACGGAGCCGGGGCCGGACTTCTTCGTCCACGTCACGGTATCCGAGCCGCCCGCCGCGCTCAGCGGCGCGGAGGAGCCCGACGGCACGCCCAGGTACTGCGGGTCCCCCACCAGCTTCGCGGCCTTGGTCACCGTGTACTGGAGCACCGCCGTGTCACCGGACTTCGTGTCGCGCACGGTGATGACGTCCGGCGCCTCCACCTGCCCCGCCGTGTAGAGGCCCGTGTCGCTGAGCGTGGCGCCGGAGCCATTGGTGGTGAGCGCGAAGGTCGCCGTGCCCACCAGTCCGTCGATGCGGATTTGAAAGGACGTGCCCGGCCTGAGCATCGCGCGCGCGGGCGCCACGCCGAAGCCGGCAATCACCTTCACCCGCACGCTGGTGGAGCCGCCGCACTGCTCGTCCACCACCGTCAGCGTGTCCTCCGCGGGCGTGGAGCCCGCGACGAAGCGGTTGCCGCGCACGTCGCCGGAGGAGCCGCCCGCCTCCACGCGGTAGGAGTAGTGGCCGCTGCCGCCGCGGGCCGTGAGCGTGGCCACGTCCCTGGCGCGCACCGTGGTGGGCTCCGCCGACAGCGTCAGCGGGGCGAGGCCCTCGCAGGGGCCCACGTAGGGAAGCTGCTCGGCGGGCTTGAGCTCACCGTCACAGGCCAGGGACAACAGCGCGGCGAGGGGGGCCGCGCGGAGAAGGCGTTTCATGGAGCTGTCTCGGAAGGGCGCGTGCACGGAAGGGGAAGCCATCGTGGAGAAGGGATGTCAGGGCAGCGCGCCGGAGGACACCCACCGCTGGATGAGGGCGATGCCCTGCTGGTCCAACGGCCCGTCCGCGGGCATGCGCAGGTCGCGCACCGCCGCGTTGATGAGCTGGGCGTTGGACTTCCACAACTCATAGGTGTTCAGCGGCCGGCCGGGGCTGGTGGTGTGGCACTTGGCGCAGCGGGCCTCGTGGATGGGCCGGATGTCGCGCGCCCAGCTGGGGACGGTGGAGATCGGCTGGTAGGTGAAGTGCAACTGCCGGCGCGCCTCCGTGCCGTCCTCGAAGCGGGACACGACGCTCAGCGCGTGCCCGCCCGACGTCAGGGAGGAGAAGGAGAACGCCTTGAGCGTCTCGCCGTCCGCCTCCAGGCCGCCCATGCTGAACGCGGGCCCGGCCGCGGTGATCTCCTGGCCCTCCAACTGGAAGACCACGCTCTTGGGCGGGGTGCCCGGCGGCAGGCGGGCCTGGACCACGAGCCCGTCCTCCACCACCACCATGCCCTGGTGCATGCCCGTCACGCGCGGGGCGGGGGTCTGGCTGATGGCCAGGGCCTGGTCGCCCACGCGCACCCACGCGCAGCCGCTCTCGTCCGCGGCCAGCAGCGTCACCGCGCCGGAGGGCAGCCCCTGCGCGGAGCCCCACACCTTCGCGTCCGCGTCGTAGGTGAAGAGCCGGTCGCCCGCGCGGGCCCAGAGGTAGCGCCCCGAGCCCAGGAGCTGCTCGGGCAGCGCCGGCAGCGACACGGGGGTCCAGCCGTTCTTGTTCCTTTGCAGCAGGCGCGTGCTGGTGAGCACCCAGACCTCGCCCGCCGTGCCCGTGCCCGCGCTCAGCCCCGCGAGCGCCCGCACCGTCTCACCGCTGCCGAACGGCGCATCCGAGCCGCGCACCTGGTAGACGCCCGGCGCGGAGGCCACCACCACGTTGAGCCGGCCCTCGCGAGCGAACCACAGGCCCGCGAGGCCGTCCTCCGCGGGCGCGGCCGTCATGGCGGTGATGCCGGTGAGCGGCTGACCGGACAGCTTCAGCGACGCGAGCGCGCCGCCCTGGATCTGGAACAGCCCCTTGGGGTGGGCAATCCACGCGGCGCCGTCCGCCGTCTGCGCGGTGGCGATGATGCCGGTGCCCAGCACCTCCTGCCAGAGCGGCTCGATGAGCCAGCCCTGGTCCGCCAGGAACAGGCCGCTGTCCGTCTCCACCAGGGCGCTGTGCGGCCCCAGGCGGAAGGTGGCGCGAACGGCGCCCAGCGGCGCCTTGTTCTGCGGGTGGGGGGCGAGCGCGGCCTTGGTGCCGTCCAGGCGCAGGCGCACGGCCTCACCGGTCGCGGTGGCGAAGATGCCGCCGCCGGACTGGTCCGCGAAGCCGGGCGCCGCGGCCAGGGACTGCGCCGTGGAGACCTGCGTGGCCGTGAATGCCGCGGGCTTCGCCGGGTCGCTGCCCGGCGGTGCGTCCTCGCCGCACGCGGAGAACAGCACCGCGGACAACAGCAGGAGCGAGGGGGAGAGGAAACGCGCCACGGTGGGGGAACCGTGGCGCGGCCGGAGACGCGAGAGGGAGGTGCTCATCAAGGTTCAGGCAAGGATGAACCGCAGCGGGTCCACCCGCGTGATGCTGTAGTCCAGCTTCGCCGAGGCCAGCACCGTCGCGATGATGTGCTCGGGGAAGATGTTGGAGCCGTTCGGATCATTGGCGCCCGTGCGCAGGTCCACCGTGCCCGGCGACATGCCGATGTCACCGCTGCGGCCCACCACCAGGTTGTGCTTGATGCCCGCGCCCATCAGCAGGCAGCTGTTGGACAGGTGGTGGTCGCGGCCGCCCGTGGCGTTGATGGTGGGCGTGCGGGCGAACTCGCTGAACACCAGGATGGTGGTGTGGTCCATGAAGTTGCCGCCGCCGGGGTGCGCCGTCTGGCGGAGATCATTCACCAGCAGGTTCAGCGCGTCGAACCCCGCCCGCTGGTTGGTCGCGTGCGTCTGCTGCGTGCCGAAGTGGGTGTCCAGGCCGCCGGCCATGTTGATGGACACGCACTGGCTGATGCCCTTCTTCAGGGCGGTGGCCACCATGGCCGCGCGGCCCGCGGCGCTGTTGTACGGGTAGGACTGGCCGTTGAGGCCGTAGAAGTCGCGCACGGCCTGGTTCGCCGCCAGCTGGAAGCGGAACGAGTCCGACAGCTTGTTCTCCATCACCGACTGCATCTGGCCGCGGCTGCTCTCATAGGCGGTGCCCACGCCCCGCGCGGTGAGCGCCTGCTCCTCGCAGGTGATGGGCATGCCGTTGAGGTCGATGAGGCTCTTCTCGATTTCGCTGTCCAGCTGCCGCGCGGCGGTGGGCGGATCCAGCGTGAGCACCAGGTCCGCCAGGCCGCTCACGCGCAGCGCGTTGGCGTAGCCGCCGTAGCGGTCGTTGTAGGACTCCACGCCCTGGGCGATGGACGGGATGGGCACCGTGGGCTTCATCTGGCCCACGATCTCCGTGGCCGTGGAGGAGCCGCGCGCCGCGCTGCCAATGGGCATCTTCCCGGTGAGGAAGTAGCGGTAGCCCACCTCGTGGGTGAGCGTGCTCATGTTGATGCCGCGCACCACCGTCATCAGGTCGTAGTGGTCCGCCAGCGCGCCCACCGCGGGCCCGAAGGTCATCGTCGGGGCCTCGGCGCCCGCGCGCGTCTTGGGGAGGATGGGCGTCTGCTGGAAGCGCGAGTCCGTGAGCAGGTTGTAGCCCGGCATGATGCGCGTCTCGCTGACGCGGTCGGCGGTGAACACCGCCGGGTCACGCGGGTCGAACGCGAGCAGCTGGTCCCACCCTCCGTTGAAATACACGAAGACGAAGCAGCGGTCGGGAGGGGCCAGGTTCGTCGCCTGGGCCACGGCCTTGAAGGGGATGCCTCCCAGGAGCAGGGAGCCCATGAAGCCGGCTCCGGCCTTGAGGAAGGTGCGGCGCTCGGGGCAGCAGAGGTCGTCTTGGCGCGTCTTCTTCATCGCGGGCACCGTGAAGGTCAGTAGGTGATGAAGCGCGAGTCCGTCAGCATGGCGATGCACACCACCGCCAGCGCCTGGTCGCGCTTCTTGAGGGTTTCGGCCCGGGCGGCGGCCTTGCGGAAGAACGCGGCGTAGCGGGCCAGCTCCTCACCGGCGAGCGGCGCGCCCCAGAACCGCGTGGACAGGTACACGAGCGTCTCGTTCACCTGCGAGTCCGTGAGCCTGGTCAAGTCGCTCATGGGCGAAGGCAGCGTGCGCCCCAGCGTGCGCAGGCTCACGTCCGCCTGCGCGATGTCCTTCTGCGCCTGGGCGATGCAGACCTTGCGCGCGCCGTCGTCCAGGAAGCGCGCGAAGACGAGGTTGGGCTCCGTGTTCTCCGACGTGATGAGCGCGTAGTCGGCGCGGCCCAGCGACTGGGCGCGCGACTCCAGCTCGTCCCACTCCATGCCCACGGCGATGCGGATGGACTCCTTGAGCTGCGCGACGGTGAGCCGGCGGGGCGCGCGGCCCACGCTGCCGCCCTGGGCCTCCGGGTCCGGCAGCGGATCGATTGAGTCCGTGTTCCCGTGCGGGTTGGGCACCGGGTCCAGCTGGGCGTCCAGCGGGACGGGCTTGGCGGGGGCGTCCACGGAGCCCTGGGTGCAGCCCGTGGCGAGCGCGAGCAGCGCGGTCAGCAGAAGGCGGCGCATCAGTCGATCCTCCGGTACGCGTCGGACATCACCACCTGCTCGATGAGGCCCTTGAGGCTGTGGTTGTTCTTGGCGAAGTCCTGCGACATCTGCTGGAGGTACAGCCGCTGCTCCTCGGCCGTCATGGCGCGGCCCAGGAACTCGTTCCAGATGCGCTTGACGGTGCAGCGCTCCAGGTCGCCCGTCTCCATCATGCGCTTCACCAGCGCCTGCGGACCGCCCTCGATGTTCTTCTCCTCATCCGCGGTGCGGTAGAGGTAGGTCTTCAGGAGGCCCAGCGAGCTGGCGCCGTCGCCGTCGAAGGCCTGCATCACGTACTGGCTGCACTCGCCGCCGCAGTTGGTGTCGCCGTTGATGGCGCAGTCGCGGCACTTCACGTCCAGGCGGGGGAACTGATCCGGGGACAGGAACAGCGCGGAGCGCTCCGCGTAGCGGCCCCAGTGCGCGCCCGTGGGCTCGATGGTGGCGTGGCAGTAGTTGCAGCCGCAGCGCTTGGCCAGGTTGTTCTCGCGGTTGCAGGCGTCGTCCGGGGGCGGCAGGTTCGCGTCCGCGGCCGGGGCGAAGTGCTTGCAGAGGAACGCCTCGTAGAACTCGTTGACGCGGGCGCGCTGCGTGGGGAAGCGGTAGAGGAACTCGGGCGTGGTGAGCACGCCGGAGTGCGTGTTGTCGCGGACGTACTCGCTCCACTGGGTGGCGTTCGCGTACGTCACGTCGGGCAGCGCGGCGGAGTCCACGGGGGACTTGATGCTGAAGACGCCCACGCCCTGGCGCTGCCGGTAGAACTCGGACAGCGGGCCGTTCATGAAGGAGCGGCGGGTGGTGAGGATGTTGAAGTAGGGCTCGTCGTTCCGCACCACGGAGTCCGTGATGTAGAGCGGCTCCTCGTTGAAGGCGGCGACGCGCGCGGTGTGCACCTCGGCGATTTCGCAGCGGCGCATCTTGTCGCCGCAGCCGCAGGTGCGGTCGCCGTTGAAGCGCGCCGTCTCACAGGACTCGCCGGTGTACGGGTTCGTCGGGCGGTTCTGCGCCTCCACGGCGCACACCTTCACGGCCTCCGTGGTGGTGGACCAGTAGGGCTGCACCGTCGTGGTGACGTAGCCCTCGCGCTGCACGCAGCCCTGCTGCGGCACCCAGGTGCCCTCGACGCCGTTGCGCCGCGCCATGGTGAAGCCGCAGCGGCTCAACGTCAGGGTGCCGGTTCCGCCCGGCGGCTGCACCCACGCGGTGATGACGCCCGTGGAAGGCGACGGCACCAGCACGTTGGTGGTGTTCTTGTTCGGGTCCGGCAGGCACAGGTAGCCCACGGACTTGCCCGCGGACGCCAGGAAGCGGTTGTCGCAGAAGTTCACGTACTTGCCGTACGTCGCGTCGGCCTTCAGCGCGTTGCAGTCCGCGAACTTCAGCTCCGGCGACGTGGAGGCCACGTCCAGCTGGCGGCACTGGTAGTAGTTCGTGTCGTAGTCGTAGCTGACCGGCAGCGGCACGCCCTGCGCGTCGCGGCAGGCGGGGGGCGTGGAGTTGTCCTGGTGCGCGTCCTGCGGGTTCGCCTTGCAGTTGTCCTGGGCAATCTCCCCGTCACAGCGCTGGCTCTGGCCGCCGCGAAGGCTGTTGGAGTTGTTGCCCGCGAAGCTCAGCGGCGTGCCGGACACGCGGTAGTCGCCGTTGCCCTGCACGCTCCCGTTGATGTTCGAGCGCAGCAGCGCGCGGTGGTACTCGCGCATCCGGGCGTAGAAGGACTCGTCCTTCATCATCGCGCGCACGTCTTCCGCGGTGACGGAGCCCTTCGCCTGGAACGCCTTGTACTCCTCCATGGTCGGAGGACGTCCCAGCAAATCGAGAGAAAGCTGCCGAAGATGCCGCTCCAAGGGAACCTTCGCCACGGGCGCGCACACCGCTTCTTCAGCGGCGACGGGCAAGGCGAACAGGAGGGCGGCGCCCGCCAGGGGGGCAAGGCAACGCACGCTGAACACGGGGAACCTCCGAGAGGGGGTCGGGGGTGACGCAGTGTTCAGAAGTATGAAGGAATTTCCGGTTTGAGATCCAGTTGCCCTAACCGATTCCATTCAACCGACATGTAGGCCCGGGCAGGCCTCCATCTGGCGGCCCTGTTGCAAGTGGGAGCGGACGCGGGCCACAAGGGGAGGCATGTCCAACGCCGCTTCCGGGTTCTCTCCCTCTCCTTCGTCCACCCAGGACCGCTCCTTCTTCATCGCGATTGGCGTGGTGTCCGCAGGCGCGCTGTCGCTGTTGGCGTGGCTGCTGCTCATCCGGCGCGGGGGCGCGGGGATGGGCGTGGACCTGCGGTTCATGCCGGCGGTGAACGCGGGGCTCAACGCGACGGCGGCGGCGCTGCTCACGGGCGGCTGGGTGGCCATCAAGCGCGGCGCGCGCAAGGTGCACCAGAACCTGATGGTGAGCGCGTTCATCGCGTCCTCGCTGTTCCTGGTGGGCTACCTCGCCTACCACTTCGTGCACGGGGACACGCGCTACGTGGGCGACTTCCGCGGGCTGTACCTGACGCTGCTGGCCAGCCACGTGCTGTTGTCCATGCCGGTGCTGCCGCTCGCGCTGGTGGCGTTCTACTTCTCCTGGCGGCAGCAGTTCGCCCGGCACCGCAAGGTGACGCGGTGGCTGGCGCCCATCTGGCTCTACGTGAGCGTCACCGGGGTGGTGGTGTTCTTCATGCTGCGCGGCGGCGTGCCCGCGGTGCCCTGAGGCGCCGCGCTACGACGCGGGCTGCACGGGGCCGCCGCTCGCGGGGGCAGGCACCTGCGTGGGCCCCGCGGTGATTCCCGCCCCCCGGGGCAGGCGCACGGTGAAGGTGGAGCCCTGTCCCTCCACGCTGTTCACGGCGAGCGTCCCGCCGTGCAGCTCCACCATGCGGCGCGCGCTGGCCAGGCCCACGCCGCTGCCGGACACCTCCTGGGACACGTTGCCGCCGCGGTGGAAGCGCTCGAAGACGAAGGGCAGGTCCACCGTCGGGATGCCGATGCCCTGGTCCGTCACGGCGAGCAGCACGAACTGCTGCCCCTCGCCCTCCTCCACCGACAGGCGCACGGTGACGGTGGAGCCCGCGGTGCTGTACTTCACCGCGTTGCCCATCAGGTTCTCCAGCACGCGCTCCAGGGCGTGCGCGTCCCACTCGCCGGTGAAGTCGCGCCCCTCCGGCGCCTCCAGGACGAAGGGGTGGCGGGACGCGTTGGCCTCCAGCTCCCGCACCTTGCCGCGCACCATGGCCAGCAGGTCCATGGGCTCGCGCTTGAGCGGGCGCTCCTGGCCGCGCGTCACCTCCAGGAAGTGGTCGATGAGCTCGCCCATGCGGTGGGCCGCGCGCACGATGTGGCCCAGGCGCGTCTCCAGCGCGGGCGTCATCGCGGAGGCGGGAATCTGCCGGCGCAGCACCTGGGCGTTGAGCGTCATGATCTGCAGCGGGCCCTTGAGGTCGTGCGTCGCCAGCGAGAAGAGCTCGTCGCGCACGGCCAGGGCCTCGCGGGCGGCGGCCTCGGCGCGCTCGGCGCGCAGGCGGCGCTCCTCCAGCTCGCGCGTCATGCGCACCGTCTCCACCGCGGCGCGCAGGCTGAGGCGCAGGCGCTCCGGGCTGAAGACCTCCTTCACCAGATAGTCCTGGGCGCCGGCCTTCATGGCCTCCACCGCCACGCGCTCGTTGCCGCTGCCGGTGAGCACCACCACGGCCGGCACCCGGGCCAGTCCCAGCTCCCCCAGTTGCCGGAGCAGGGTCACGCCGTTCATGCCGGGCAGGTGGTAGTCCAGGAGCATCGCGTCCACCGCGTTCGCGGACAGGTACGCCAGCGCGTCCTCCGCGTTGGACAGGGACACCACCTCCCACTGCATGTCCGGGTCACGTGCCAGGGCGCGGCTGACCGCGAGGCGGTCCGCCATGCCGTCATCCACCAGCAGCACTCGCAGGCTCATGCCTCCGGCTCCTGCGCCGCTGGCAGGCGCGCGGCCTTGAACCAGAAGGCGTGGAGCGCTTCGGCGGTGGCCTGCAGCTGGGGGCCAATCTCCGGCTTGAAGAGGTAGCTGTTGGCGCCGTCCGCGTAGGCGCCCTCCACGTCCCCTGTCTCCAGGGAGGAGGAGAAGATGATGACGGGGATGGAGCGCAGGTCGGGGTCCGCCTTCAGCGTGGCCAGCACGTCGCGCCCGCTGATGCCGGGCATGTGCAGATCCAACAGGACGAGGGCCGGGCGCTCCGCGTCCGCGTGGCTGCCCCGCCGGTAGAGGTAGTCCAGCGCGTTCTCGCCGTCGCGCACGCGCACCACGGGCACGGGCAGGGGCAGCCGCTTCGCGATGCGCATCAGCGCCTCCGCGTCCGGGTCGCTGTCCTCCACCAGCAGCAACGGGTTCATGGCCGCGGTCCCTTGCCCAGCGTGAAGGAGAAGGTGGAGCCCTGCCCCGGCGCGGAGTCCACCCAGAGCGCGCCGCCATGCAGCGACACCAGCCGGCGCGCGATGGCGAGCCCCGCCCCCGAGCCGCCGCCATAGGCCTGCGCGGGATGCAGGCGGCGGAACAGCTCGAAGATGGCCTCGTGGAACTGCGGAGCGATGCCGATGCCCGGGTCCTTCACGTAGAAAAGGTAGGGCGCGTCAACGTGCCGCGCCGCCTCCGGTCGCGCTTCGCCCGGCCCCACGAAGCCCACCTCCACCCAGCGGGGCTCGGCTGTCTGGTACTTGGCCGCGTTGCTGATGAGGTTGGCCCACACCTGGCGGATGCGGACGGCGTCACAGGCCACGGTGGGCAGGCGGCGGGGCAGGCGGACCTCCACCCTGCCCTCCTCCAGCCTCGCGCCCAGGGTCATGAGCACATCCTCCACCAGGGCCTGCTGATCCGCCTCCGCCCAGGACAGCTCCAGCCGGCCCAGGCGGCTGAATTCGAAGAGGTCGTCGAGCAGGCCGTAGGTGCGCTTCGCCAGCCACGCCAGGGCGTCCAGTTGCTGCCGGCCGTCCTCGCCCAGCGTGGCGCCGAAGTCCTCCTGGAGGAAGGAGCTGTACTGGAGGATGCCGCGCAGCGGCTCCTTGAGGTCATGCGCCACGGTGCCGCCGAACGCGTCCAGCTCCGCGTTGGAGCGGGCCAGCTCGCGCGACAGCCGGCCCAGCTCCTCCGCGTGCCGCAGCACCACGCCCACCAGCGCGCCCCTGAGCGCGCGCGCGGCCTCCAGGTCCTGCGCGGACCACGGCATGGAGGCGCCCCGCACCTCCTCGCGCCACGCGTCGAAGGACGCGCGGGGGCGCAGCCGCTCATGGCCCGGCTCCGGGCGCACGGGCTTGTTCGGGTTGCCGGCCCACGTCACCGTGCGCGCCACCTCCGGGCGGAACCACAGCGCGTAGTGCGGCACGGATGGGTCCAGGCGCACCGCCAGGAGTCCCGCGGCCACGTCCGCGCGAGAGGCCAGCGGCGGGTACACGGCTCCCAGCCGGTCCACGTGGAAGGGCTCATCGGACGGCGTCCGCTGCGCAAGCCACGCCACCAGGGCGCGCACCTCCTCCGCGGAGGGCGTGGTGCCGAGCAGCAGGGGCGAGGCCTCCGGACCCGCGCTCACGCCCAGCACGAGCGCGATACCGTGAGCGCCCGTCAGCTCCATCAAGAGCGGGGCCTGGGCCTCCAACGCCTTCGCGGGGCTGCGCTCCCCCAGTCCCGGCAGGACCAGCGCGTTGAGCAGCGCCGCGCGGCGCGCCTGGCCCGCGGCCTCCAGGCTCCGCTCCTCCGCGGAGAGCTGGAGTGACAACAGCCGCGCCAGCACCTCGCACGCCTGACGACGCGCGGCGGACACCGTCCGGGGCGTCAGGTGGTGACAGGCCATCAGCCCCCAGAGCTGCCCGTCCTTGAGCAGCGACACGCTGAAGGACGCGCCCACGCCCATGTTGCGCAGGTACTCCAGGTGGACTTCCGACACGCCGCGGAGCGCGGAGCCGGACAAATCCAACGGGCGCCGGGTGCCGGGCAGTACCGGCGGCACCAGCCCCACGACCTTCGCGTTCACGTCCGCGATGAGGCGCACGGGGTTGCGCGTGTAGAGGGCGCGCGCCTGCGCGGGGATGTCGCTCGCCGGGTAGTGCAGGCCCATGAAGGAGTCCACGCCCTCGCGCACGCTCTCCGCCACGACCTCGCCGTGGAAGTCCGCGTGGAAGCGGTAGACCATCACCCGGTCGTAGCCGATGAGCTCGCGCACCGCGTCCGCGGCCTCCTGGAGCAGCGCGACCGTCCCCTTCGCGCGCGCCAGCGGCGACACCAGCCGCTGCACCGCGCCCAGCGCGGTCTCCTCCGCGCCCACGTCCCCGGCGGCCAGCGGCTCCAGCTCCAGCACGCGCAGGCCGTCACTCTCATGCAGGAGCGCGGAGCAGTGCTGTCCGGACACCTCCACGACGACGGGCCCCGGCCCCGCGTGCGCCTCCACGCGCGCGAGCAGTCCGTGCGGCAGCACGCCGGAGAGGGGCTTGCCCAGCAGCGCGTCCGGCCCGGCGCCCAGCAGCGCGTCCGCGTTCGCGCTCACGACCGCGACGGCCTGCGTGTCCCGCTGGAAGGCGACGAGCACGCCTCGGGGTTGGATGCCGCCCAGCAGGTGGATGGGCTCACGGTCGCAGACGCTGAGGTCGGCATCAGAGACGGACGGGGGCATCGTGCTCTCGCGTCATCCAGGCAGCGAATGCGTCGAAGGTGTCGCGGGCGCCTTGAACGACGGCCGCGTCGAAGGTGTCGGAGGCGGCCCGCTGGGACGCCTGGGTGAGGACCGCGCCGAAGGCACGCCACATGGGGCCCACCCGGTCGCCGTAGGCCCGGACGAAGGCGAAGGTCCCCACGCCCGCGTCCGGACCGAAGTGGCGCCGCAGGTGGCGCAGGATGAGCTGGCCGCCCAGCGTGGAGCCCTCCAGCACGTACGCGCAGCCCAGGGCCTCCGCCAGCCCCGTCAGCGACGGCAACGGAGCGGCGCGCGGCAGCCGCGCGATCGACCCCGCGTCGTGCCCCATGGCGCGCAGGTCCTCTTCCAGGAGCGGCGTCTTCCAGCGCGACGCCAGCTCCAACGCCGGCTCCAGGGAGGACAGGGGCCCGGCGAGCCGCGCCTCCAACGGCAGGTAGAGCCCGTGGAAGTCCTCCAGTTGGCGCCGGTAGTCCGCGGGCGTCAGGTGCGCGTCCATCAGACGCAACACGCCCTCCGTGCGCTCATGGTGGGAGCGCGTTTCCGTCTTCAGCCGCTGCAGCAGGTCCAAGGTCTCCGGAGGATGGGAAGCGGAGGGGCGGCTGGAAAGAACCCATTGCGGCGAATGTTGGCCGTTCATCGCAGGGGACTGTTCGCCGTCCACCCCCGCACGTGCGGGAAGACGCACGCGCCGTGGGGGCTCGCGAAGGGCCTGTTTCCCCGCCACCACTCCGCGCGGTGACTCGACCCCCTGAGTCACCCTGTCTTTACGGGCTGCGACACACCGCGTTAGCCTGGAAGCTCAACAGCTTGGCTTCCCGCGTCATGCGGGAAAAGGGGTCTCGACGATGCCGTTCACCCTTCCTCCGCGCTACGGGCTGTACGAGCCGGAGACCGAGCACGACGCATGCGGTGTGGGCTTCGTGGCCCACATCCGGGGACAGCGCTCCCGGGGCATCGTGGAGGACGCGCTGGAGCTGCTCAACCGGCTGAGCCACCGCGCCGCGGCGGGGCGAGACCCGGAGACGGGCGACGGCGCCGGCATCCTGGTGCAGCTGCCGCACCGCTTCTTCAACCACGAAGCGCCGCGGCTGGGCTTCGAGCTGCCGCCGCGCCGCCAGTACGGCGTGGCGCAGGTGTTCCTGCCGCCGGAGCCGGAGGCGCGCCGCGCGTGCGAGGCGCTGTTCGAGGACGTGGTGGAGGAGGAGGGGCAGCGGCTGCTCGGCTGGCGCGACGTGCCGGTGGCGCCGGAGGAGCTGGGGCCGCTCGCCCGGGAGGCGGCGCCGGTCATCCGGCAGCTCTTCATCGCGCGGCGGCGCGTGGTGCCCAGCGCCTTCGAGCGCAAGCTCTACCGCATCCGCAAGCTGGTGGAGAACCGCGTGCTGGCGCGCGGCGTGGATCCGCGGGGGCGCTTCCACGTGGCCAGCTGTTCGTCGGAGACGCTCATCTACAAGGGGCTCCTGCTGCCCCGGCAGCTGCCGCGCTTCTACGCGGACCTGCGGCACCCGGAGTTCGTCAGCGCGCTGGCGCTGGTGCACTCGCGCTTCTCCACCAACACCTTCCCCACGTGGGAGCTGGCGCAGCCGTTCCGCTTCATCGCGCACAACGGTGAAATCAACACCCTGCGTGGCAACCGCAACTGGATGACGGCGCGGCGCGGGCTGCTCCAGACGGCGAAGCTGGGCGGGAGCCTGGAGCCGCTGTGGCCCATCATCGTCCCGGGCAAGAGCGACTCCGCGCAGTTCGACAACATGGTGGAGCTGCTCTACCTGGGCGGCCGCACCCTGCCCCACGCGATGATGATGATGATCCCGGAGGCGTGGGAGGGTCACAAGCAGATGGGCGACGAGCGCCGCGCCTTCTACGAGTACTCCGCGTCCCTGCTGGAGCCGTGGGACGGCCCCGCGGCCATCGCGTTCACGGACGGGCAGCTCATTGGCGCGACGCTGGACCGCAACGGCCTGCGCCCCGCGCGCTACCTGGTGACGGAGGACGACCGCATCATCCTGGCGTCGGAGACGGGCGTCATCGACGTGCCCTCGTCGCAGGTGCGCCGCAAGGGCCGGCTGACGCCGGGCCGCATGCTGCTGGTGGACACCACCGAAGGGCGCATCCTGGAGGACGAGGAGGTGAAGCGCGACATCACCTCGCGCTGGCCCTACCGCCGCTGGCTCCAGCGCAACGTCTTCACCTTCGAGGACCTGCCCTCGGTCCCGGCCCCCGCGCGCGTGAAGGGCGAGGCGCTGTGGCGGCTTCAGCGCGCGTTCGGCTACACGGACGAGGACGTGCGCACCACGCTGGTCCCCATGGCGGAGACGGGCAAGGAGCCCACGGGCTCCATGGGCACGGACACGCCGCTGGCGGTGCTGAGCGACCAGGCCCCCACCCTCTTCAACTACTTCCACCAGCTCTTCGCGCAGGTGACCAACCCGCCCATCGACCCGCTGCGCGAGGCGCTGGTCATGACGCTGGCCACCGCGCTGGGCCCGGAGGGCAACACCTTCGAGGAGACGCCGGAGCAGTGCCACCGGCTGTCGCTGCCCGGCCCCATCCTCACCAATGGACAGCTGGCGCGGCTGGCGAACCTGCGCGGCGACACCGGCCTCTTCGAGCCGCGTCCCTTGAGCCTGCTGTATCCGCACGCGGGCGGCGCGGCGGTGGCGCTGGAGGTCGCGGTGGAGCGGCTGTGCACCGCGGCGGTGGAGGCGGTGGACGCGGGCGCGAGCATCCTCGTGTTGAGCGACCGGGGCGTGGACTCGGCGCACGCCGCCATCCCCGCGCTGCTGGCCGTGTCCGCGGTGCATCAGCGCCTGGTGCGCGACGGCACGCGCATGTACACGGGCATCGTGCTGGAGACGGCGGAGGCGCGCGAGGTGCACCACTTCGCGTGCCTGTTCGCCTACGGCGTGTCCGCGGTGAACCCGTACCTGGCGCTCGACACGCTGCGCGCGCTGGCGGACGCGGGTGAGCTGAAGGTGGACGAGGACAAGGCGCAGGCGCAGTACCTCCACGGCCTGGAGGAGGGCCTGCTCAAGGTGATGTCCAAGATGGGCATCTCCACGCTCCAGTCCTACCGCGGCTCGCAGCTCTTCGAGGCGGTGGGCCTGCAGCGAAGCCTCATCGAGAAGCACTTCACCGGCACGTCGTCGCGCGTGGAGGGCGTGGGCCTGCCGGAATTGGGGCGCGAGGTGGTGGAGCGGCACGCGCGCGGCTTCGGCCCGGCCGCGGACGCGGAGGAGCACCTGTTGCCGGTGGGCGGGCAGTTCCGCTGGCGCCGCCAGGGCGAGCGGCACAAGTGGAACCCGGCCACCGTGGCGAAGCTCCAGGCGGCGGTGCGCGCGAACGACGCGGCGCTGTTCCAGGAGTACTCGAAGCTGGCGGACGATGAGACGCGCGAGCACAGCAACCTGCGCGGCCTCCTGGACGTGGTGACGGACGGCTGCACGCCGGTGCCGCTGGAGGAGGTGGAGCCCGCGCGGGAGCTGGCGCGGCGGTTCGTCACCGGCGCCATGTCCTTCGGGTCCATCAGCGCGGAGGCGCACGAGACGCTGGCCATCGCGATGAACCGGCTGGGCGGCCGGTCCAACAGCGGCGAGGGCGGCGAGGAGTCCCGCCGCTACACCAAGGACCCCAACGGCGACTCGCGCCGCAGCGCCATCAAGCAGGTGGCCAGCGCGCGCTTCGGGGTCACCGCCGAGTACCTGGTCAACGCGGACGAGCTTCAAATCAAGATGGCCCAGGGCGCCAAGCCCGGCGAGGGCGGCCAGCTGCCGGGCCACAAGGTGGATGAGCGGATTGCCCGCGTGCGCTGGAGCACGCCGGGCGTGACGCTCATCTCCCCGCCGCCGCACCACGACATCTACTCCATCGAGGACCTGGCGCAGCTCATCTACGACCTCCAGTCCGTGAACGCGAAGGCGCGCGTGAGCGTGAAGCTGGTGAGCGAGGTGGGCGTGGGCACCATCGCCGCGGGCGTGGCCAAGGCGGGCGCGGGCTGCGTGGTGGTGGCGGGCTACGAGGGCGGCACGGGCGCCTCTCCCCTCTCCAGCCTCCAGCACGCGGGCCTGCCGTGGGAGCTGGGGCTGGCGGAGACGCAGCAGGTGCTGGTGCACAACGGCCTGCGCTCGCGCATCCGCGTGCAGGTGGACGGCGGGCTGCGCACCGCGCGCGACGTGCTGGTGGCGGCGCTGCTGGGCGCGGAGGAGTTCGGCCTGGCCACCGCGAGCCTCGTGTCCGTGGGCTGCATCATGCTGCGCAAGTGCCACCTCAACACCTGCTCGGCGGGCATCGCCACGCAGGACGCGGCCCTGCGCGAGCGCTACCAGGGCACGCCCGAGAACGTCGTGAACTTCTTCCTCCTCCTGGCGGAGGACCTGCGCCGGTCCATGGCGCAGCTGGGTGCGCGCACGCTGGATGAGCTGGTGGGCCGGGTGGACCGCTTGCGCCAGCGCGAGGCGGTGGACCACTGGAAGGCGCGCAAGGTGGACCTGTCCGCCCTGCTCACCGCGCCGGCCGCGCCGGCCACCGAGCCGCGCCACTGCCAGACGCCGCACCGCAAGGACGTGTCGGACCACCTGGACCACGAGCTGCTCACGAAGGCGCAGTCCGTGCTCGCGGGCGGGCCGCCGCTGATGCTGTCCATGCCGGTGGCGAACACGCACCGCGCGGTGGGCGCCATGCTGTCCGGTGAGATTGCCCGCCGCCACGGCGCGCAGGGGCTGCCGGACGGGAAGCTGCGGGTGAAGCTGAAGGGCTCCGCGGGCCAGAGCTTCGGCGCGTTCCTCGCGTCCGGCGTGACGCTGGAGCTGGAGGGCGACACCAACGACTACCTGGGCAAGGGACTGTCCGGCGGACGCATCATCGTCTACCCGCCGGAGGGCAGCCGCTTCGCGCCCGAGGAGAACGTGCTGGTGGGCAACACGGTGCTCTACGGCGCCACGGCCGGCGAGGTGTACCTGCGGGGCCTCGCGGGCGAGCGCTTCGCGGTGCGCAACAGCGGCGCGCAGGCGGTGGTGGAGGGCGTGGGCGACCACGGCTGCGAATACATGACGGGCGGCGTGGTGGTGGTGCTGGGCCAGACGGGCCGCAACTTCGCGGCCGGCATGAGCGGCGGCACCGCCTACGTGCTCGACCGCGAGCGCTCCTTCCGCGAGCGCTGCAACCTGGAGATGGTGGAGCTGGAGTCGCTGGTGGACGAGTCGGAGATCTGGCTCGTGCACGGGATGATTGAGCGCCACCTGCACCACACCGGCAGCGCGCTCGCGCGGCGGGTGCTCGACAACTGGGAGCTGATGGTGCCGCAGTTCATGAAGGTGATGCCGTCCGACTACAAGCGGGTGCTCCAGGCGCGGAGAGCCGCGCGCAGGCCGCCACCGGCCTCGGGTGTGCAGCAGCTCCACGTCGTTGGCGGGGGGGCCTGAGCCATGGGCAAGCCCACGGGTTTCATGGAGTGGCAGCGCGTCCACGCGCCCAAGCGGGACAAGGTGGAGCGCCTGGAGGACTGGCGTGAATTGCACCTGCCGCTGCCCGCGGACGAGGCGAAGCGGCAGGCGGGGCGCTGCATGGACTGCGGCGTCCCCTTCTGCCACCAGGGCTGTCCCCTGGGGAACCTCATCCCGGACTTCAACGACGCGGTGTACCGGGGCCAGTGGAAGGAGGCGTACCAGGTGCTCAGCCGCACCAACACCTTCCCGGAGTTCACCGGACGGCTGTGCCCCGCGCCGTGCGAGGCCGCGTGCGTGCTCGCCATCGACCGGGACGCGGTCACCATCGAGCAGATGGAGAAGGAGATCTCCGAGCGCGCCTTCGCGGAGGGCTGGGTGAAGGCCCGGCCTCCGGCGCGGCGCACGGGCAAGCGCGTGGCGGTGGTGGGCTCCGGGCCCGCGGGCCTGGCGGCGGCGGCGCAGCTCAACGCGGCCGGGCACAGCGTGACGGTGTACGAGAAGGACGCTCGCGCCGGAGGCCTGCTGCGCTACGGCATCCCGGACTTCAAGCTGGAGAAGGCGGTGCTGGACCGCCGGCTCGCGCTGATGGAGGCGGAGGGCATCGTCTTCCGCACCGGCGAGGACGTGGCGGTCACTCCCGGTTGGCGCGCGCTGCGCGAGCAGTACGACGGCGTGGTGCTGGCGCTGGGCGCGCGCAAGGCCCGCGAGCTGGACGTCCCGGGCCGCGAGCTGTCCGGCGTGGTGCAGGCCATGGACTACCTGGAGCACCAGAACCGGGTGGTGACGGCGGGCGCGCCGCCGGACGCGCGCCTGGAGGCCCGGGGCAGGCGGGTGATCATCCTGGGCGGCGGCGACACGGGCTCGGACTGCCTGGGCACGGCGCTGCGCCAGGGCGCGGTGAGCGTGACGCAGGTGGAGCTCCTGCCCGCGCCGCCGCAGGTGCGCTCGAAGGACAACCCGTGGCCGCGCTGGCCGCTGGTGTTCCGCACGTCGTCCAGCCAGGAGGAGGGCGGCGAGCGCGCCTTCGCGATGATGACGAAGCGGCTGGAGGGCGCGGACGGTCAGCTCGAGCGGCTGCACGCGGTGCGCGTGGAGGTGCAGCGCGAGCCGGGCGGCGCGATGAAGCTGGTGGAGGTCCCTGGCTCCGAGCAGGTGTTCGAGGTGGACCTGCTGGTGCTGGCCATGGGCTTCACCGGGCCGGACACGGACCGGCTGGTGGAGGAGCTGGGCGTGACGCTGTCTCCACGCGGCACGGTGCAGGTGGACGCGAGGTTCGCCACCTCCGCGCCGGGCGTGTACTGCGCGGGCGACGCCAGCCGGGGCGCGAGCCTCATCGTCTGGGCGCTCGCGGACGGCCGCGAGGCGGCGCGCGCGCTGGACACCTGGCTGTCCGGCGCCGCCTCCGCGCTGCCCACGCGCGGCCAGGACTGCGCGTTCTAGCGCCGCGTCCCGTCAGTGCACGCGGGCCGCGGGCGGCTGGAGGAAGTCGAGCGGCAGCTCCTGGGGCTGCGTCCTGAAGCTGGGGCGCAGCTCCAGCAGTCGCTGCACCACGCCGATGTCGCGGATGGGGCTCACCGTGAGCGCCGGCCGCGGTGCGCCGGGTGGCACGTCCAGGGGCACGCCCCCAGCGAGCGACGCCAGCTGGTCCAGGAAGCCCGCGTCCGGGCCGAGGAACCATCCGCAGGTGGTGCAATAGGCCAGCTCCTGGAGCCGCTGGTGCCGGCGCAGCAGCTCCGCGTACGGCCACGATGCCACCGGGCCTCCGAACTGGGCGTCCGGCACGACGAACATGGAGCCGCTGCCCCCGCCCGTCAGGAACTTCGACAGCCGGGCCGGAATGCCTGACGTGGGACTGACGTGCGTGAAGGCGAGGTTGTCCACGCCCGAGAAGTCATTCGTGCCCGTGTCCGCGAAGTGACAGCCGTTGCAGGTGTTCAGGGAGAACTCCTTCCGCGCGCAGACCTCCGCGGCGTCGGTGGAGACGGCGTTGACGGCCCGCCAGTGGGTGGGGGGCCCCACCAGCGTGTTGGCGCCCAGGAAGGGTCTGCCGTTGACGGTGCGGGGCAGCGTGAAGTGCGCGGCGCAGCGCGCCGGAAGCGTCACGGGCTGCTCGACGCTGTTCTTGACGACCGTGCGCACGAAGAGGTCCACGTCCGGGTCGGTCTGGGAGTCGTGGGTCGCGTCATCCGGGGTCAACGCCATCGTGTGGACGCGCAGCAGCCCGTTGGAAGGGGTGTCGATGCCGGTCACGGGGTGCTCGTCCGCCAGATGGAACTCCCGCATCTCCCACGGCAGCGCCAGGGCGGCCTCGTTGGTGCGCAGTTGGTTGAGCGCGTTCTTGTTTCCCTTCCCCGGAGCCTGCCCCCGCTGGACGACGCTCTCCGTCATCTGCTCGAGCCGCGCCCGATAGGTCGCGTCGAGGAAGGGAGATATCCCCAGCGCGGTCCACTGCCGCGCCCACCCAACGACCGACTGGCATCCATCGCCCGGCACGCCGTATTCGAAGTTGGCGGTGAAGGGCTTGAGGTTGCAGGTCGCCTCCGTGCCACGTCCCCAGGGCGAGGGGCGCGTCAGTCCGAAGATGAAGCGCAGCTCGCCCGGGTTGGACGGCTTGCCGGAGTCGCTCGAGGTACCGGCCAGGTCGATGCGGTTGACGATGGCCAGCAGCCGGAAGGGCGCGATGTCCAGGTCCAGGGGCTTGCTCAACGCCACCTCCCAGCGCCCCGTGGCGGCATTGAACTGGAGGGACGAGGACGCGCCGCTGGCGGCGGCCCAGGGGGCAATCACCTCGTCATACATCGTGCGGCGCGCGGGCACCGTGTCGCCGTTGGCCTGGAAGTCATTGAGCCAGAGCGACAGCCAGCTCAGCACGAAAGCCTCCGGGCGCGAGCCGGAGCCATGCGCCATCTCCCGCATGAGGTGCGCGAACGTCCAGACCCCGCCCTTCTTCCCCGCGCCCGTGCACGGGTCCCACGTGCGCGCCGGGTCGAGCACCACGGCCGGGTCGCGGATCACCTGCGTCCGGTCCCACCAGGCCTGGGTGGAGGCCGGCATCCACGGACAGATTGTCTGGGGCACGAGCGCGCCCTGCGCGAACGCGTTGGCGTCCAGGGGGAGCCCTTCGCCACGGGCAACCGGGTGGCGGCCGTTGAACAGGACGGTCTCCCGGGTGGGCATCCCGAACTCGCCCGCGGCCAGCCGTCGCTCGTCTTCCTGACGACGCTCCAGTTCCGAGTCCGGGACCCGCGAGAAGAAGGTGAAGAAGTCGGGGCCGGGGCTCGACTGAATCGCGCCCAGCCGGACCAGGGTGTCGGAGTGAAACAGGACCGTGGGTCGCGCCGGGTCTCCGACCACGCGCACGAGGCTGCCCGCGAGCGCCGCGTTGGCCGGGGGTGGCAGCTTCACGTGCACGGCCATCGTCTCCCCCAGGGCCGTGGGCTGTTCCAGCTTCTGCGCGAAGACTCCGGCGACGGACAGGCCCGGCACGACCGGCAGCTCGTCCAGGCTCCGAGTGTCGCTCCGCGCCTCCTCCAGGGAGCCCTCTTTCGAAGGCACCTGCACCGGCTCCTTCGCGCAACCGCAGATCAACAGCACGGCTCCCACGGCGGCGACTCTCCATTCCTCGCACTTCCGAAGCATGCACTTCCCCTCAGTCATGCCAGCCGTTTCGCGGGATGGCTGGCATTGAGGGAACGCCGCGAGCACGAAGTGTCTGAGGAGACGTCGCCCCCATGACGGGTCGCAGTCAGGCCCCGAACAGGGAGCTGCCCGCGCGAATGAGCCGCGAGGACGCCACGCATCCCCTTCCCGACAGATTTCCTGCCTCGCGGGGCCTGTACGCTCGGAGCCCCAACGCACCACGGGGCCCACCCGCGTGAAGCGAGGGGCCCCGTGCGCACGGCATTGACTGGGGAACGATGTTACGCGGGCACGGGCTCCGACGGGGCGGCAGGCTCCGGCGTGCCAGGCGCGCTCGCGGCGGGCGCGGGCGGGGCGAGCGTCACGGTGGGGACCTCGCCCACGGTCTCGCCGTGCTGGCTCAAGTCCAGGCCCTCCTCCTCCTGCTCACGGGTGACGCGCAGCGGAACGATGCGGTCCACGATCTTGTAGAGGATGAACGACCCCACGAAGGAGAAGACGGAGACGATGACCAGCGCCAGCATGTGCATCAGGAAGGTGTGCGTCTGACCATGGATGAGGCCCACGTCCTTCGCGAGCACGCCGGTGAGGATCATGCCGACGATGCCGCCCAGGCCGTGGCAGGGGAAGACGTCGAGCGTGTCATCCAGCGCGGTGCGGCTCTTGAAGTGCACGGCGGCGTTGCTGACGAAGCTGGCGACGAGGCCCACCACGATGCTCTGCCCCACGGTGATGAAGCCCGCGGCGGGCGTGACGGCGACCAGGCCCACCACCGCGCCCACGCAGGCGCCCATGGCGCTGGGCTTGCGGCCGCGCAGCCAGTCGAACGCAATCCACCCGAGCATCGCGGAGGCGGAGGCCGTGTTCGTGGTGGCGAAGGCCAGCGTGGCCAGGGACGACGCGGACAGCGCGGAGCCCGCGTTGAAGCCGAACCAGCCGAACCACAGCATGCCCGTGCCGAGCATCACGAAGGGCACATTGGCGGGAGCATGCGTGGCGTGCGTCAGGTGCACCTGACGGCGGCCCAGGACGATGGCACCCGCGAGGGCGGCGAGGCCCGCGGACATGTGCACCACGGTGCCGCCCGCGAAGTCGAGCACGCCCCACTGGCGCAGGAAGCCCTCCGGGTGCCACGTCCAGTGGGCGAGCGGCGCGTAGATGAAGAGGCTGAAGAGCACCATGAAGAGCAGGTACGCCTTGAAGCGCACGCGCTCCGCGAACGCGCCGGTGATGAGCGCCGGGGTGATGATGGCGAACTTGAGCTGGAAGAGCGCGAAGAGCAGCAGCGGCACGGTGGGCGCCAGGTCCGGGTGCGTCTCACCGCCCACGCCGCTGAACATGAAGAAGGTGCGCGGATCCCCGATGAGGCCGTGGAAGCTGTCGCCGAAGCAAAGGCTGAAGCCCACGACGACCCACAGCACGCTGATGACGGCCATGGCGATGAAGCTCTGCATCAGCGTGGAGACCACGTTCTTCAGCCGCACCATGCCGCCGTAGAAGAACGACAGGCCGGGCGTCATCAGCAGCACCAGCGCCGTGGCGGTGAGCAGCCAGGCCGTGTCCGCCGCGTTGATGGGGCCGCCCTGCTTCACCTGCGCCGCCGGGGCCACCACCAGTCCCGCCACCCCCACCGCCACCAGCAGGACCACCGCCATCCACTTCTGCATCGCCGCACCTCTCCCAAGAGCTGACGCAACGCAACATAGACCTGGTGCGGGCTAACTTCAATTGGACGTTGCCTAGTTTCAATCGAAATAAGTCTAAATCTGAAGAGATGGAGTCCAATTCACCATAAGCCAGTGCCTCTAGCAGCAGACTTCAGGACAAGGGCCCGGCAGCATCCCCGGGTGCAGCGAGGCGCGACCGGGGCGCACTGCACGAACCTGTCCGACTGTCGGACAGGCCTGGAGGCCTGCCGGGGCGGCGGCTCAGGGCAGTGCGGACAGCCGGTACACGTGGCGAAGCAGGAACGGCTCCCCGGGACGCCGTGTCAGCCGGCTGAGGGAGAGGACGGCGCCGCGCCGGAGCAGCACCATTCGTACCTCGACGGGTGCTCCGTTCTCGTGTCCCGAGCCCTCCGCCACCACGGTCAGCTCGCGGGCGTCAGGTCCTCCGCGACGTTCGAGGATGCGCATGGCCTGGGCCGCGTCGCCTTCTTCACTTTCGAGCACGCCGCCGTCCGCGCGGATCCACAGGACCTGCGAGGTGCGGACGGTCTTGTGGGGACCGTCATCGAAGGTGAAGGCGAGGTGGACCTCGTCTCCCTCCCCCGTCGAGGTGAGCAGCGTGGGGAGGACGACGCGCCTGTCACTGCCGAAGTCGCGGTAGTCGAGCGTGCCGCCCCAGTTCCCCGCCAGCACGGACGCAAGCGAGGGGACGGCGAGCGGCGTGGGAGCCTTCGCGACTTCGGCCACGCGGTCCCGTCCTGACTCGAAGTCGAGGAGCGTGGGGATGACCGTCTCGTCCACGGGGACGCCGCGGCCCGCGAGGAAGTGGTCGACGTTCGTCTGGTTCCACGCGATGGGGATGCGGATCCGCAGGCCGCTGTGGGGCAGCGTCAGCAGGAAGATGCGGCCGGCCGTGGGACCCTCCGCGCTGCCGGCGCTCTCCTCCCCCACGAGCCGCACGCTGCCCTTGTCCTTCAATTGCGCCAGCGTCATCGTCGCGCCGGAGGCATTCATGGGCCCGGCGAGGACCGTGATGCGTCCGGTGAAGCGGTCCGGCGAGGGGGACTGGAGCTGCCGTGCGGAGTCGTCCGGGCGAGGCAGCCGCTCCCAGGCGCCCTCTTTCGTGCGCCGGAAGTCCTCCAGCGGCGGCTCGAAGAACTCCTGCCGGTTGCCCCAGCTCTCGATGTGCTGGGAGAGGTCTCCGTAGCGGATGGACTTGAGCAGCGCGGGCTTCAACCAGACGAAGGGCTCCGGGAGCAGGTAGCGCAACAGCGCGACCGCCACCTCATCCGAACCCCCGCCGCTCTCCCGGAGGTCGAGCACGAGGTGCTCCACGCCTCGGGTCTTCAGCGTCTTGAAGAAGCTCCCCAGGAAGGACTCGGGGTCCACGGGGTTGCGGTAGTTCACGAAGGTGTCGATGCGCAGCGTGGCGACCTTGCCGTCGAGCCGCCAGCGGATGGCCTTGTAGAACTCGTCGCGATAGGGGCTTCCCGGCCAGGGCAGCGCGGTCCATCGCGTGAACGGGATGGGCTCCAGGGTGGCATGCGTGAGCTGGCGCTCTCCCGGGCGCTTCCAGTCGAGCTCCCAGCGCGAGGAGAACCCATGGAAGGCGGGCCAGGCTTCGTTGAAGTCATCTCCCATGAGGTCGCTGTCCGACCCCAGCTTCGCGGCGATGGCCTGGTCGGTGCTCCCGTCATAGGCAACCGTGCGGCCCAGGGTGGGCAACACACGGGGCACAGGCATGCCGTTGATGGCGACGAGTTCGGCGCCGGGCGGTGGAGCGCCGGGCTGACCATCGTTCGAGACGACGATCATCCGGCCTTCGATGAGTTTGAAGCGCAGCGGCAGGTGAGAGGGCTGGGTGCGACGCCAGGCCTCCAGCGCTTCTGGGAGCTCCACCTTCGTGTGGTCGCAGTGGATCTCCGCGATCAGCAATGAAACCTCCCGCCAGAGCACCAAGTCCGTGATGGGACGGGACGCCGCTGCCTCCAACCGGGCGAAGGCAGCCTGGGCCTCTGCCCTGGTGCGATAGCGGTAGAGGCCTGGATGGATGTTCTCCAGCGCGCGACGGAGGAGCGCGACGTCAGCGCGTGCCTTCGCTGCGTCCAGGGTGTTGGAAGGAGGCGGAGGAACCGCGAGGAGCAGGGTCAGGGCCAGCGCAGGGAGCAGCATGGCCGGAGAGCTATGCCGGCACGTCCCCTTCCGTCGTCTCAAGTCCTGGCTGCGCGCGGTTTTTCGTTTGTTGAGCCGTCCGCCAGGCCGTGGGGCTGAGGCCGGTGTGCTCGCGGAAGATCCGGTTGAAGCTGGCCTTGGACGCGAAGCCTGCCTCCAGCGCCATCGTCAACAGGGGCGTGGGATCACCGGAGCACAGGCGTTCCTGCACGGCGGCCACGCGCATGGCGTTGATGACGGCGTTGAAGTTGCGGCCCAGTCCCCGGTTGAAGGCTCGCGAGGCATAGCTCTCATTGGTCCCCAGCCGGCGGGCGACCTCGGAGAGGGTCAGGCCCGGCTCGCGCCACCATCCCGCGCTCCGGATGCGTGCTTCCCAACCGGCGGCCAGGGCGGACCAGTCGCGGTCCGGAACGGGAGCACCGTCAGTGCGGAGTGCCCACTGAGGGAAGCGATGTCCGGCATGGCGCCAGCCCTCCAGTCCCAGCCAGAGGACGATGGCCGCGAAGAGCAGGTACTGGGGAAACCGGTCGTAGTAGCTCAGGGGCGTCAGGAACCGGTCCACGAACGCGAAGCCCACGGTCGCGGTCCAGCTCAGCTCCAGCGACACGAGCACGGTCGCGATCCACGGCTGGCGGTGCGAGTCCTGGTCGCTGACATGCTCCAGGAGCCAGCGTTGATAGCGGCCGTGGAAGCGGACCGTGGCCACCAGGTACGCCGCGAGCGAGACCATGTTCGCGGCGGATTCGATGGGAGCAATCCAGGGCTCGTGGATGGAGTCATTCCAGCGCAGCTTCTGCTCAAGAGGCAGCGCGAACGCGCACAGCGTGTAGCCGAGCATGACGCCCGCGGGAACGAAGTGCCGCCACGCGCGAGCGGGCAGCCTGGGCGTCACGAGACGGCGGACGTAGAGGTAGAGCAGCGGTCCGGTCGCGAGGCCCAGGTCGAACGGCGCGAACGACAGCCAGGGATGCGCGTCATAGAAGCCCGCGAAGCCCAGCACATAGGGCATCAGCCGCAGCACGGAGACGCCGAGCAACGCGGCCAGGAGCCGGTTCGCCGGGCGGTTCCCAGCGGCCGTCAGGAGCAGCACGGAGACCAGCGTGCCAAAGCCCGCGGCCAGCCCCAGGGTGGTGCTCCACGGTCCGAATCGAATCACCGATACCTCCAGTCCAGGCTGGGCTCATTCAAGCCGCTGCGCGATGGGTTCGGGGAGAACCACACGAAGAACAGATCGTATCCGTCCGGCCAACGACGTGCTGAGAGGCGTTGAGTGAGGCGTCGGCGCGGTGGACCCTGGCGAGCATGTCGAAGCCAGTGGGGAAGCCGGAGTGGGCGCGCGTCGCGGAAGCGTTCGAGGCGAGCGGGCTTACGCAGAAGGCTTTCTCAGCGCAGCGAGGCGTGAGGCTGAGCACGTTGCAGTCGTGGGTGTACCGGGCACGACGTGCCGCGACGAGCCGAGCCGAGCCGGTGAGACTCTTGCCGGTGCAGGTGGCGAGGAGTCCCTCGGCGACGGAGTCCCTGCTGGAAGTGGTGGCCGCGAGCGGGGCGCGGGTGCGATTCGCCGTGGGCACCGACGTCGGCTACGTGGCCCGGCTCGTCGCGGCGCTGGGGCGGTGAGGCGGTGTTCGCCCTGCCGGCCTCGGTGCGCGTGGTGCTGGCGGTGGAGCCGGTGGACATGCGCAAGTCGATTGATGGCCTCATGGCGCTGGTGCGCGGTGCATGGGGAGAGGACGTCTACTCGGGCCACCTCTTCGCCTTTGTCTCCAGGCGGGGTGACCGCATCAAGGTGCTGACGTGGAGCCGGGGCGGCTTCGTGCTGCTGTACAAACGGCTGGAGGCGGGCCGCTTCCGGCTGCCGCCGGTGGACGCGGGCGCGCAGGCGGTGCACCTGGACGCCACGCAGTTGGCGATGCTGCTGGACGGCATCGACGTGGCCCAGGTGAGGCGCCAGCCCGCCTGGACGCCTCCCGGGCGCACGGGCAGCTGACGCACCTGTCCCGGGACGCCTCCGCGCCATGGCGTGTTCCCCTGGCGTGCCCAGAGTCCTCCCTCTCGACCACCATTGCCCCTGGCGCGAGGAAGCCGAGGAGCTCAAGGCCGAGGTGAGCCGCATTGGCGGGGAGGTGGACGCCCTCAAGGGGCAGCTTGCGGCCCTGCAGCGCCACGTCTTCGGCCAAAGGGCGGAGAAGCTGCCGACGGTGGCGGCTGAGTTGCGAGGGGACGCGGATTCGACGGCGGCCCGGGCCGAGGCGGCGAAGCAGAAGCGGCAAGAGAGGGCCGCGCGCAAGGCCGAGGAGGCCCCGGCGCGAGAGATTCGCCACGCGGTTCCCGCCGAGGAGCGCCACTGCCCGGCGTGCGGCGGCGAGGACTTGAAGCCGCTGGGAAAGGGCCGCACCTCGGTGGTGTACGAGTACGTGCCCGCCCGCTTCGAGAAGCAGGTGCACGTGCAGGAGGTGCTGGCGTGCGCGTGCGGCCGGGGCGTCGTCACCGCCCCGCCTCCGGCCCGGGTGGTGGACAGGGGCGAGTACGGCCCGGGCTTCCTCTCCCACGTGGTGACGTCGAAGTGCGCGGACGCCATGCCCTTGCACCGACTCGCCCAGCGGGTGGAGAGAAGCGGCGTGCCCATGAGTCGCAGCACGCTGACGGACCTCTTCCACCAGGCCGCCTCGGTGCTGCTGCCTCTTTCGCAGCACCTCCTGCAGTGCATTGCGTCCGCGGACGTGGTGTGGGCCGACGAGACGCCCATGCGCGTGCTGGACGTGAAGAAGACACGCCAGGGCTACCTCTGGACCTTCCTCACCCAGACGCCCACGGGCGAGTGGCTCATCGGCTACCGCTTCAGCCTCGGCCGGGCCAGCACGACGCCCAAGGACGTGCTGGGCGGCACCCGGGGCGCCCTCGTCGTGGATGCCTATACCGGCTACAACGCGGTGACGCCGCCCGAAGGGCGCGTCCGCGTCGGGTGTTGGGCGCATGTGCGGCGCCGCTTCTTCGAGGCGCTGCCCACCGCGCCCGAGGCCCGCGAGGCCTTGGACTTCATTCTGGCCCTCTACCGGGTGGAGGCGCTGGCTCGCGACGCGGGCGTCGTGCGCACGGACGCGCACCAAGCGCTGCGCCAGCAGCAAAGTCTCCCCGTCCTCACTGCGCTGCGTGCGTGGATGGAATCCCAGGCCCCACGCCACCTGCCCAGGGGCCCCATGGGCCAGGCCCTCTCCTACGCGCTGAAGCAGTGGGACGCCCTGACGCGCTTCTCTTCCGACGCGCGTCTGCCCTTGGACAACAACCGAAGCGAGGCCGCGCTGCGCAAGGCCGCCCTGGGCCGCAAGAATTTCCTCTTCGTCGGCCATGAGGCCGCGGGCGCGAACCTCGCGGGCCTCTACGCCCTCGTCGCCACCTGCGAGGCCAACCAGGTCAACCCCGAGGCGTACCTCGCGGATGTCCTGCTGCGGGTGCAGACGCACCCGAATGCGCGCATCGGTGAACTGCTACCCCACGAGTGGATGCGGCGACGCACCGCCGACCCGCCCGCTTCGCCCCTCCAGCCCAGTCCCTGAACAACTCACGCTCCTCGCGGCGCCCGCTGAGCACGGTCGTGGTCCGTCTTCAATCCTTCCAGCACGTCACTGGCCGGACGGTTACGTTGCAAGCGAGCAACGAGAATTCCCAGCCGCTCACTCCCGGGCGAAAGCTTGACCCGTGCATCGAAAGCCTCTCGTGAAAGGTAGGAGTCCACCTTGTCGCTCGAGGCCAGCTCCTCAAGTGCTTGCCTCGCGTGTTTATCTTTCAGAAAGACCAGTCCGTCGATGGCAGCTCTAATCTGGAAGGAGTCCCCATCGTCCCCGGATCTCGCGGCCTCCTTCACGAGCCGCTCGAAGAACGTCACGGCCTTCTCGCCATGTTTTCTCAAGAAGGCTTCAAAGTTGTCGCGCCCGGCATAGATGTCACTCACCAACAGCGCATCGGCATCAAGGGCACGCTCCAGCTCATCTCGTAGTTGAAGCGACTCTTCCGCGCTCACGTGCCTGCAGGCGCTGCCCAGGATGAGCAGCCACGTCAGGCCGCAAAGGGTCCTCTTGAAACGCATGCGTGGTCCACCGCTCTCCGAGCGTCGTGCCGAAGTCGCCCCTTCGGAATCCTACTCACGATGCCCGGCGCGCCCCAACCCCGCCCGGGAGTCAGTTCACCTGCGCAAGCGTTCCATCGACTTCCGCGTCCTCGTTCTCCGACGCGTCCTCCACTGCGTCCACGCCCTGCGGAATCCCATCCACGTAGGTGACGACGTTGTTCGGCAGCGCGGCCACGCGCGGGCCCGGCGTCACCACGCCCGTGAGGTTCAGCGGATCCACTCCGGACAATTGGACGCGCATGCCTGACGGAGGCGCGCGTCGCACCGCTCGCGCCATGTCCACGGCTTCCGGCAGCGCGAACTGCTCACCCACGAAGCCCGACACGAAGCGCCCTCCTCGCAGCTCGCCCCGCGCCTCCATGCGCCGGTAGACGAACAACAGGTCTCTCCACGTGGGCGCCAATGATTCGCGCATCACCAGGTCGCGCCAGACGATGCCGTAGCGCTGGAGGAACAGCTTCGCCAGCGACTCCGTCACCTCCTCCTGCGACTTCGGCTCCGACGGCGCCAGCAGGCTCCAGCGGCCCGGCCCGCCCCGGTTGAGCAGCTTCTGCCGCTTGCGGTGCGCCGGGCTCTGCAGGATGCGCAGGTTCTGCACCGCGTCCGCCGTGACGAGCCCCTTCGCCACCAGCTCCCACAGCGCGTCCTCCACCTCCGCCGGCAGCCGCCTCGCCCGCGTCACCAGGTCCTGGAAGAAGCACGCGCCCCGCCGCTCCAGCACGCCCACCACGTCCTTCGCCGCCGCGCTCAGGTCCGGCGGCATCCACACGCCCCCGTCCGCCAACACCGCGTGCGGACGCGCCGCCGCCAGCATCCACTCCAGGTCCTCGCGCACCGTGAACGTCAACGGCGCGTTGCGCGTCGGGGATGAGCGCTTCGCCACCACCGGCTCCGGCGCCTCCACCGGCGCGCCCCGGCGCGGCCCCGGGGGCTTCGGCGGATCCTTCAGCGTCACCCGCCCCCACGCCACCTCGCCCGCGTAGCAGGCACGCTCCATCAGGTCCGGCGTGTAGCCCCGCATGCGCGCGGGCAGCAGGAAACGCTCCCACGCGGAGGCCGGCGCTTCGTACCCCTGAAGCAGCCGTACCGCCTTGAGCAATCCCGTGGAGCCCCGCAGCGCGTCCACGTCCTCCAGGTGGTGCCACCGGAAGAGGAAGCGCATGAAGTCCTGCGGGCTCAGCGGTTCAATCTCGCGGCGCAGACGCCCCACCGTCAGCCGGTGGATGCGCTGGAGCAGACGCCTGTCACACCACTCCAGCACCGGGCTCCCGTCCGCGTCCCGAGGCACCGGCACGTCGTCCTGCGCGCGGAACTGGCCTCGCAGCACGCTGCCCTGGCTCTCCAGGTTGTGCAGCGCCAGGTTGATGTCGTCCGGATCCAACAGCGTGAGCCGCGCCAGCTCCACCACCGTGGTGGGCCCCACCATCTCCATCCGCCCGCGCACCACCTGGAGCACCGCCGCGTCGCGCTCCACCGGCCGGTCGTACTCCAGCACCGGCAGTACCGGCTGCGTCTGAGCGTCCGGGAAGAGCGCTCGCACCGCGTTGCCACGCTCCGCTGATACCAGGAACCGCCCACCCTCGCGCTCCAGCCAGGCCACGCGGCCCTGCTTGAAGAGCCCCACCTCCAGGCCTCGCGGCACCTCCGACGCTCGCACCAGCACGAGCTGGAGGAGCGCGTCGTGCAGCTCGTCCTCGTCGCGCATCGGCGGCGCCGCGTCCTCCACCACCTGCCGGATGGCGTTCGCGTCCAGCGCTCCGAACGCCGCCGCGTCCTCGGCCGGCATCGCGCGGCGCAGGGCCACGTTGCGCACGCGGCGCTCCTCGGCCGGCGCGTCGTCCAGGAAGGTGTAGGGCTGGCTGTTGATGAGCGCGTGCGCGAAGACGCTCGGCTCCGGGACGTCTCGCGCGACCAGTTGGATGCGCCCGTCCTTCATGCGCCGGAGCACCTCGCGCAGCCCTTCGATGTCCATCGCCTCGCGCAGACAGTCGTCCATCGTCTGCTTCACCAGCGGATGGTCCGGCAGCTCCACGTCCGCGCCGCCATGGTTGTCCTGGCAGCCCACCTGCGCGGGGAACACCGCCGCCAGCAGGTCCTCGCTGCGCGCGCGCTGGAGGTTCGGCGCCACGCGCTTGCCCCCCATCACCCGGTACAGCGTCAGCGCTCGCGACGCCACCCAGCGGAAGCGCGTGCCGAAGATGGGCGACTGGAGGATGGCCTGCACCAGCACCTCCTCCACGTTGTCCGGATGCAGGAAGTCGAAGATGTCCGCCAGCGGGAACGAGTGCTGCTCCCCCAGGCTCAAGAGGATGCCGTCCTCCGTCGCCGCCGCCTGCAACTCGAAGTCGAACGAGCGGCAGAAGCGCTTGCGCAGCGCCATGCCCCACGCGCGGTTGATGCGGCTGCCGAACGGCGCGTGGATGATCAGCTGCATGCCGCCCGCTTCGTCGAAGAAGCGCTCGGCGACGATCTGCTTGTGGCTGGGCACCACGTCGCCCAGCATCTTCCGGCCCAGCCGCAGGTAGCCCAGCAGCGCGTCCACCGCGGGCGGCGGCACGCGCAAGAGCTTCTCCAGGAAGCCCGCGGGGTCGTCGTGGCGCAGGAGCTCCTCGCGCAGGCGGCCCACCTGGAGGCTCAGCTCATCCGTGCGGCCCGGCGCCTCGCCGCGCCAGAAGGGCACGTTGGGCGGCGCGCCCTTCGCGTCCTCCACCATCACGGTGGCGCCCATCACGCGCTGGATGCGCCACGCGGTGCTGCCCAACAGGAAGATGTCCCCGGGCGAGGACTCCACCGCGAAGTCCTCGTCCAGCGTGCCCACCACCTTGCCCTCGGGCTGGGCCATGACGGCGAAGTTGAACGTGTCCGGGATGGCGCCGCCGTTGGTGAGCGCGGTGATGCGCACGCCCCGGCGCCCCTTGAGCCGCTGGTTCACCCGGTCCCGGTGCAGGTGGATGCTGCCCCGGCCGCGGCGCTCGGCGACGCCTTCGGAGAGCATCTCCAGCACCTGCTGGTACTCCTCCCAGGTGAGGTCCTGATACGGGTACGCGCGCTGGAAGACGCTGAAGAGGGCGCGCTCGTCCCATTCCTCGCACGCGCACGCGGCGACAATTTGCTGCGCGAGCACGTCCAGCGGCTTCTTGGGGATGCGGACCGCGTCCAGGTCGCCCTCGCGCACGGCGTTGAGGAGCGCGACGCACTCCACCAGCTCGTCGCGCGTCATCGCGAAGAGGATGCCCTTGGAGATGCCGGCCTTGTGGTGGCCCGCGCGGCCCACGCGCTGGAGCAGCACGGAGATGGCCTTGGTGGTGCCCAACTGCACGACCAGGTCCACGTTGCCCACGTCAATGCCCAGCTCCAGCGACGCGGTGGCGACCATCACGCGGAGCTGGCCAGCCTTGAGGCGCTCCTCGGCGGACAGGCGCATCTCGCGGGACATGCTGCCGTGGTGCGCGGCCACCCACTGCTGGCCCAGGCGCTCGCCCAGGTCGTGCGCCACGCGCTCGGACATCTTGCGCGTGTTGACGAAGATGAGCGTGGTGCGGTGCTCGCTGGAGAGCTGGATCAGCCGGTCATAGACCTGCCCCCACATCTCGTGGCTCGCGATGGAGGACAGCTCCGCGTCGGGGATCTCGACCGTGAGGTCCCATGGGCGCTGGTGGCCCACCTCCACGCGCTTGCACTCGGTGAGGGACGCGCCGGTGAGGAAGCCCGCGATGGCGTCCAGCGGCTTCTGCGTGGCGGACAGGCCCAAGAGCTGGGGGCGCACGTCGGTGAGTGCCTTGAGGCGCTCCATGGACAGCGCGAAGTGGCTGCCGCGCTTGTCGCGGGCGAGTGCGTGGATTTCGTCCACGATGACCGTGCGCACGTGGCGCAGGGTGGCGCGGGCGCGCTCGGCGGTGAGGTAGAGGTAGAGGGATTCCGGCGTGGTGATGAGGATGTGCGGCGGGCGGCGCACCATCTGGGCGCGCTCGCCGGCGGGCGTGTCGCCGGTGCGCACCTGGACGCGAAGTTGCTGCGGTTCGTAGCCCTCCTCACGCGCCAGGGTCATCAGCTCCTCCAGCGGCTGGAGGAGGTTCTTCTGCACGTCGTTGCCCAGGGCCTTCAGGGGCGACACGTAGAGGACGTGGGTGTGGTCGGAGAGCGTGCCGTCGAGCGCCAGGCGGAACAGCGAGTCCAGCGCGGCGAGGAACGCGGTGAGCGTCTTGCCGCTGCCGGTGGGCGCGGCGATGAGCACGTCATGGCCCGCGTGGATGAGGGGCCAGCCTTCAATCTGCGGACGGGTGGGTTCGCCCAGGCGAGAGGCGAACCAGCGCCGCACCACCGGATGGAAGGCGGCGAGCGCCGGATGGGCCGCGGACTCCGACGTGAAGGCGAGGGCGATTTGAGGGGACATGGCGGGCTCCCGAGAAGCCAGCCTGAACACAGGTACAGCGCGTCGTCAACGGACGGGGGGTGCCGACTGCGGCCGCCGGGTCATGGAGACTGGAGGCTCTGCGTATCCCCCTGAACTGGCGACGGATTCGTCTTCTCAGCGGGGCACAGGGTGCTCAGGCGGGCAGGCGTCACATCGTCGTAGAACACCGCGTCAGCACTCGGCTCCGTTGCAGCCATGGCCCCAAAACTTCCAACGCTCGAAGAAGACGACCCGCCCTCCACGAACCGGCAGGAATGGACAGCACGCGAGGCAGTCCGAGTCGTGCTGCTTGCCGATGATTTCGACCGGCTCGTGGACGCGTTGGAGAAGCCAGCGAAGCCCCTGCCCCGGTTGCGGGAGCTTGCGCGCAAGAAAGCTCGCTGACGTCCTTCTGTCCTTCTAACGGCGGACCTCCCAGGCCAGTCCGTGAAGGCGACCACCAACGCCGATGAGGCCCGTGACCTCAAGTCGCACCGCTCACCGCAACCGGAGATCGCAGTGCGGACAGCGGTCGAGCGACAGCTCGATCATGGTTGCATCCGGCGTCTCTGGATCCGGCACCTCATGGCGCACGTCGTTCCCACACGACGGACAGAGCAGCAGGTACCGGATGCTCCACGCGTAAGCCGACGCGGCTCCGACGAAGAACGACATCAAGGGAAGCCCGGTCAGGTCCCATCCCTCATGCGGCATGTGCCGCGCCCAGAGCCACAAGGGCACGCCCACCAGCAGCCCCACGAAACCGCCCCCGAAGACCAACGCCTTGTGCCGCGTCAACCGTGCATTGAACAGCTCGCGCAGCGCCGCCTGCTCCTGGAAGTCCCTGCGCGCGGGCACGGGATGCCTGCTCCCGACAATGGGGACTTCCCTCCGGGCCGCATCCCGTGCGGCATCCGCCTGCGAGCGGTGCGATTCCGCCGCCTCCCGTAGCGCCGACGCAACCCGCGTCAGGTCCCGCAGAAGCGCCCGGCAGGTCTCCTCGTTGAAGGCTCCTCGCACCGGGGCGAGCAGTTCCTGACCCGCGAGATGGACCCGCACACCCTGCTGTTGAAGCGCGAGGAGCGCCGCCCGCACGGCGGGCTCCTTGAGCAACCGGAGGACGGCCGCCGGATTCGCCCCCTGGATGAGATACGCCGCGTCCAGCAGGGGCTCCCCCACCTGGAGGTCCTGGACCGGCGACACACCCCGCGGTCCCCGCCGCTGGGGCGTCAACGCGAAGCCCTCCGGCAGCTTCGCATCCAGGAGGAGCCGCAGCCGCGAGCCCCCCGTGCGAGCCAGGAACACCTCCACCGGATACCCCCGATAGCGGCCCACCAGCAGCGTGCCTGGGGACGCCTCCGGCGGGGACAGCTCCAGCTTCGGCCCCAGCGCCCGCCAGCGACGCCGGAGCCGATCGCGCCGCCAGGCCCGCAGCGGGATGGGTGCCAACACCAGAAGCGCCACGATGGCGAGCGTCGTGAGCCAGGGGTTCATGCGTGGCGCAGGTTAAGCGCGCGCCCGCACCGGTGGAAAACCCCGCGGCCTCAAAGCCCGACGCTTCACGCATGCCACCCGGTCCGCCGCCAGGTGCGGCTCACGGTTCCCTCCGGGTGCGTCCTGGGATGCGCGCGGCACACAGGCCGGCTCCCACTCCACGAAAGGCTGCCTCCCCCTGAGGCCGTGGCACCTGGGGCTCGCGAGCCTGCTGGCGCTCGCGGGCTGCTCCTCCTCCGGTACGCACCTTCGCGACACGAACGCGGACTGCACCGCGGGGCTCGTCTGTATCCACGAACACGCACACGACATCGACGAAGCAGGGCACGTGACGGCATGAAGTGGGGCACACTGCGCCCCCGAAAAGGAGCCACACCATGAGCTGGGAAGAAGACCTGCAGGGCCGTGAGCCCCCGCCCTCCCTGGAGACGCTCATCGTCCCGCGCGTGCGCGACCTGGGCGATGGCTTCCACGTGCGCCGCGCCCTGCCCTCCGCGCGCCGACGCATGGTCGGCCCCTTCATCTTCCTGGACCAGATGGGCCCCGCGGACTTCGACCCCGGCCGAGGCCTGGACGTGCGCCCCCATCCGCACATCGGCCTGTCCACCGTCACCTACCTCTTCCAGGGCGAAATCCTCCACCGCGACTCGCTGGGCTTCGTGCAGCCCATCCGCCCTGGCGCCGTGAACTGGATGACCGCCGGCCAGGGCATCGCCCACTCGGAGCGCACCGCCCCCGAGCCCCGCGCCGCCGGCGGCCGCCTCTTCGGCATCCAGGCCTGGGTCGCCCTCCCCAAGCAGCACGAGGAGACCGCTCCCTCCTTCGTCCACCACCCCTCGGACACGCTGCCCGTCATCGACGGCGAGGGCGTCCACCTGACCGTCATCGCGGGCCAGGTGCACGGCGGCAGGTCCCCCGTGCGCGCCCACTCCGACCTCTTCTACGCGGACGCGAAGATGGAGGCGGGCTCCCGCCTGAAGCTCTCCACCGAATACGAGGAGCGGGGCCTCTACCTCGTCGAAGGCACCCTGGACGTGGAGGGCACGCGCTTCCAACCCGGCGAGCTGCTCGTCTTCAAGCCGGGCAGTGAGATCATCCTCAAGGCGGAGTCCTCCGCGCGGATGATGCTCCTGGGCGGCGAGCCCATGGACGGCCCGCGCTACCTCTTCTGGAACTTCGTGTCGTCCTCCAAGGACCGCCTGGAGGCCGCCAAGGCGGACTGGAAGGAGGGCCGCTTCGCCCCCGTGCCCACGGAGACGGAGTTCATCCCCCTGCCGCCGGATGATCCGCCCGCGCCCGTGCGCTACCCGTAGAGCCGGCGCACCGGCGCCAGCGTGCCCGCGGGCCGCTGCGCCGTCGCCTGCGACCACGTCAGCCGGTACGTCGCCGCCGTCCCGTCGAAGGCGATGGGCTTCACCTCCGGGGAGCCCGCGCCCGACGCGCGCAGCGTCTCCGCCAGGAAGCCGCAGGCGAAGAAGGGGTTGTCCGCCAGCACGTCCTTCACCCACAGGGTGGCGTCCTGCTTCGTCAGCTCCTCCACCCGGACCTCGTTGAAGTTGTTGCCCGCGCGCAGGTTGTACGGCACGCGCTCCAGCGTCTTCTGCGGGCCCAGGTGCGTGACCAGCTGCATGCTCGCCCGCCCCACGGACGTCTGCTGGAAGCCCTTCAGGTAGCGGGCGCCCAGCTCCAGGTAGGCCGCCTCCAGGGCCTGGCCGGGGAAGACGTCCCGCGCGGCGATGTCCAGGAAGGACCGCCACTGCTCCAGCGAGTAGTGGGGGCGCAGCGGCTCGGACAGGTTCAGGCCCGCGGCCTTCAGCTTCTGGCGTCCGTCACGCGTCAGGTAGGGCCCCAGCGCACGCACGAAGAGGGCTTCCACGCTCTGGGCGAAGATTTGCTTTTCGGATGGGACCATGCCCCCAGGGTGGGGGCGCCCCTGCGCATCCGGAAGGGTCGACGCAACGCTTCCGTCCACGAGTCGTCAAACCCGTAGCTTTTTCAGTCTCGCGGCAGCCGCACCGTGAAGGTCGTGCCCTGGGCCTCCGTGGAGGTCACCTGCACGGTGCCGCCGTGGGCATTGACGATGCGCTCCATGATGTAGAGCCCCAGCCCCAGCCCTCCGGCCGCACCGCGCTCCCGGTCGCTGCGGCCGGCGCGGCGCCACGCGGTGAAGAGGTGCGGCAGCTGCTCCGCCGGGATGGGCGAGCCCTGGTTGTGCACGCGCAGCACGGCCTCGCCCTCCAGCCCCTCCGCGCTCACGCGCACGGGCGTCTCCGGCGGGCTGAACTTGAGCGCGTTGGACACCAGGTTGGTCACCACCTGCTCCAGCCGGTCCGCGTCCCACGCGCCGCGCCCGTCGCCGCGCAGGTCCAGCAGCACCTCGCGGTGGGGCTGGCTGGCGCGCGACTCGTCCACCGCGCCGCGCACCACGTCGAACAGGTCGCACCGCGAGCGCACCACCGGCAGCCCCGCGCCCAGCCGCGCCCGCGCGAAGTCGAGCAGCTGGCGGATCATCCGCTCCATGCGCTCGGCGCTGGTGAGGATGCGCCCGGTGAAGACGCGCTGGCGGTCGGACAGCTCGCCCTGGCGCAGGAGCTGCTGCGCGGACATGGACAGCGCGTTGAGCGGGTTGCGCAGGTCGTGGCCCAGGATGCCGATGAACTGCTCGCGGAAGTCCTCCGCGTTGCGCAGCTCCGTGACGTCCTGGCCGGTGGCGATGACCGCCTCCACCGCGCCCGTGGGGCCGGTGGCCGGAGACATCGTGTACTCGAAGTGCCTGGGGCCCTGGTCCGAGGACAGCGTGACGCGGCCGCGCTGCACCTGCCCCGTGAGCCGCGCCGCATCCAGCGACTTCGCGAAGGACTCCAGCTGCGGGTCCATCGCGCGCATCGCGTCGATGTTCCTGCCCGGCACGTGCACGTGGTGCGAGCCGCGCGACGCGGCCACCGCCTGGTTGACGTAGATGAGCGTCCCGTCGCCGTCGTAGAGCGCGATGGGGTCCGCCGCCGCGGACATGGCCAGCTCCAGGAGGCGGCGCTGCTGCTGCACCCGGTCGGAGAGGACGCGCACCTCGCGCTCGGCGCGGCGCAGGCGCAACAGCGCGTGCACCTGGGCCACCAGCTCCTCGGGATCCACCGGCGCCACCAGGTACGCGTCCGCGCCGTGCTCCAGCCCCTGCGCCCGGTCCGCGGGGCCCACCGCCTGCGCGGACAGGTGCAGCACCAGCACGTTGCGGGTGCGCGGGGAGGCCTTCAAGCGCCTGCACACCTCCAGGCCGCTCATGTCCGGCAGGCGGACGTCCAGGATGACCAGGTCGGTGTGCTCGTCCGCGAGCGACAGCGTCTCCGCACCCGTCCCCGCCTCCAGCACCTGGAAGCCCGACAGGGACAGCACACGCGACGTGACATAGCGGCTGGCCAGGTCGTCGTTGACGTTGAGGATGATGGGCGCGGAGGACATGCGGGCGGAAGAAGACCGTGGCCCTCCTTCGTAATGGCTGCCCCGAGGCGCGCCAAGTGTTGCACATGGGAAAATGTCTTCTCTGACGGAACAGCCAGGGAACCGGTCGGCCGCAGACGCTCGCTGGACGACAGGCTGGCTCCCCCGCTGGCGCGTTTCGCGGTAGGGATGACCCATGCGCCCTCCCTGCCGCCCTCTCCCCGCTGATGGTCGCTTCCTCCAGGCCGTGGGCCCCACGCCGCTCGTGCCCGTGCGGCTGGACCCGGAAGGTCCGACCATCTGGTGCAAACTGGAGTTCCTCAACCCCAGTGGGTCCACCAAGGACCGCATCGCCCGGTACATGCTGGAGAAGGCGTGGCGGCTGGGGGAGCTGTGCCCGGGCGGCGACGTGGTGGAGGCGTCCAGCGGCTCCACCAGCATCGCCATGGCGCTGGCGAGCGCGCAGATGGGCTGCCGCTTCACCGCGGTGATGCCGGAGGGCGTGACGGAGGAGCGGCTCATCGCCATCCGCGCCTACGGCGGCGAGGTGGAGCTGGTGCCGCGCGCCGAGGGCATCCGGGGCGCCATCGCGCGGGCGGAGGCGCTGGCGAAGGAGCGCGGCGGCTTCGCGCCCCGTCAGTTCGAGAACCCGGACAACGCGGAGGCCCACCGCGTGTGGACGGGGCAGGAGATCCTGGCGCAGGTGCCGGGCGGGCTGGTGCACGGCGTGGTGAGCGGCGTGGGCACGGGCGGCACCATCGTGGGGCTGTACCAGGCGTTCGCGGAGGCCGGCTGTCCGGTGACGGCCTTCGTCGCGAGGCCCATCGCCGGGCTGGGCTGCGACATTGAATGTTGCAGCTTCAGCGCGCGCGTGCCGGGCGTGGTGGACGGCCTGTCGCGGCTGTACCACGAGGCGGACATGCCGGGCCGCGTGGAGCTGGACATCTCGGATGACCTGGCCATGCGCACCGCGCGGGCGCTCATCCGCCGCGGCTTCCCGGTGGGCCCGTCCTCCGGCCTCAACTACGCGGCGGCGGTGGAGGCGGCGAAGCGGCTGGGCCCGCAGGCCCAGGTGGTGACGGTGTTCCCGGACCGCATGGAGCGCTACTTCTCCACGGAGCTCGTGCAGCCCCGGCCCGCCAAGGGTTAGAGTGGCCTGGGCACCCCATGCTCCCCATTGAGAACCTCACCATCCACAGGCTCCGGGGGCTCCGCGACGTGGAGCTCACCGGATGCGGGCGCGTCAATGTGCTGGTCGGGCGCAACAACTCCGGGAAGAGCACGGTGCTGGAGGCTGTGGCCTTGCACGCACGACCGCTGAGCCCAGCAGAATGGGTGGAGGCAGTGAGCCGGCGGGACCCTGTTCTCTCCCGCTCAGCCATCATCGAAGGGCTGCGTTGGCTCTTTCCTCAAGCGAAAGAAGAGGATGTCGCGGAGGCTCCGCCTGAGTCACGCATGGTCCACATCAGTGGCCAGGGCAGCCTCCCAACGCGGGAATCGCGTACTCACTTCGAGGAGATCGAGGGCTATCTCCTGGGTGGTGAAGAGCCTCCTTCAGGGGATGCGCCGGAGTTCCCTCCCCTCGGAGAAGGCGTAGTCCGACACGGGGCCAGACTCCGGTTCCATGCCACGCTGACGGATAACGATGCCGCGCCGTCATCAAGTGGCCTCGCGCCGTCCTACGAAGAGCGCTTCTCGGTCGACTTCTGGGAGTCTCGCCCTTCCCTCATCGCCCTGGCACATCAGACGGTCGCTCCCCCCATCGCCACAGTCACTCCGTTCAGCCACCGCATCCGGCAACTCGAAGTCGAGGCGCTGTCAGACGCCGTTTTTTCAGACCTCAAACCGACGGTGCTCGAACTCCTGAAGCAGTTCGACCCCTACATCGAGGATCTCGAAATCCTGAAGCGCCCCCGGAACGACGCGGCCATCTACCTACGCCATCGCCGTCTGGGCAGAGCCCCCCTCAACACCTTCGGCGATGGAATGCGTCGGGTGCTCCTGCTCGGTGTCAGTCTGGCCACGGTCCAGGGCGGGATACTGCTCGTCGACGAGATCGAATCCGCCATCCATACCCGGGCGCTGGATGCATCGTTTCGCTGGCTCATCCAGGCCTGCCAGCGGCTGGACGTGCAGCTCTTCGCGACGACCCACAGTCTCGAAGCGGTCGACGCCCTGCTCGCCGCGAGCGCGTCCTCTTCCGATGACATGGTCGTCTACCGGTTGGAGAGCAAGGACGGGAGCATCCGGGCCAAGCGGTTCTCGCAGGAGCAACTCACCGTCCTGCGTGAGGAACTGGGTCAGGAGATCCGCGTGTGAAGTACGCGATGCTCGCGGTGGAAGGACCGACCGACCAGGCCGTCGTCGGCCAGTCCTTGAAGCTGCTCGGCTTCAAGCGTTTTGGGGGGCAGAGCGATGAGCTTGACGGCTTCTGGACCCCCCTCATCCCCCGCTATCCGTCCCAAACGGGCAACCTCTATGAGCGCTTGCCCATGCCGTCGATCTTCGAGGATGGCGTCACCTCCCTGGCCATCTACACCGGGGGCGGCAGCGACCTGATCAGGCAGGTCAGCGCCCTGCTCCTGAACCACGACCTGCACGAGAAGCTTGCGGCCTTCGGCGTCATCGCGGATGCCGACAAGCAGGCGCCTTCGGATGTGGCCAGGAAATACCAACAGGGGTTCCGCCCACTGTTCCCGGACTTTCCAACCACGCCGGGCGAGCTCACAAACGGCGCTCCGAAGACTGGCATCTTCGTACTCCCTGACAACAACCAGCAGGGCGTCGTCGAGCATTTGATCATCGAAGCGGGAGAAGCGGTCTACGGCACTCTGCTCCAGCGCGCCCGCGCATATGTCGACGGATTCGACGAAGCAGAGCGGCGTGCTGCGAAATGGAAGCCTTTCTCCCCGGAGAAGGCCGTCATCGCGGCGGTGGCGAGCCTGCTCAAACCCGGCAGCACCAATACGGTCACCCTGACGGACAACCTCTGGATTTCCGAGCAGACGAAAGCCCGCTCCATGCTCGCGGGCCTCATCGACTTCCTGGAGGGGTTGCTCGGCGGTTGGGAAAACGCTCCCGGCGGGTGAGCTACGTGCGCATGCGCACGCGCGTCTCGTGCACCGTGTCCGGAGCGGGCCCGGTGCGCTCGCGCTCCTGGGCGCGCATCAGGCGCAGGATGCTGGGCCCCAGCACGTCAATCTCCGTGGAGGCATAGGTCTCCGTGCCGAAGCGGCGGATGGTGTCCGTCTGCTTCTCCAGGATGCGCGCGTCCTGCCCGAAGATGTGCAGGCCCACCGGCAGCACGAAGGGCACCGCGGCCTTGAGCAGCCAGCGCGGCACGGGCAGCTTCACCGTCACCACCGCGTACACGAGCGTGTCCCAGTCATCCACCGGCGTCATGGCGGAGTTGACCAGGATGTGGCTCTTGTCTCCGATGCGGTACTCCACCTGCGCGATGGAGGGCATGAGGAAGCGGTCGAAGTGCTGCACCACCCCGCCGCCCGGCGCGAGCAGCCTCCCCACGAGCCCCTTGGGCGCGGGCTCGTTCAGGTACTCCGCCTCCACGCGGTCCGCGCTCCTGCGCACCACCACGTCGATTTCGTTCTTCTTCTCCGCGGTGCGGAACAGGCCGCCGTGGAGGAAGGCCGTGTGCGGCACGTCCAGCGTGTTCTCCAGCACCGCGTGCAGCGACCCGGGCGCGCGCAGCACCCGGCGCACGGTGGTGTAGTCCGCCGCGTCCAGCAGCGGGAAGCGGAAGGGCTCCGACGTGGGCTCCACGCCGGGCGTGGAGTAGACCCAGACGAAGCCGTCCTGCTCGCGCGTCGCGTAGGACGCGGCGCAACGGGAGCGGGCCTCGGGTTCACCCAGGAGCCCCGGGATGAGCCGGCACTGCCCCCCGGTGTCGAAGCGCCACCCGTGGTAGCCGCACTCCAACTGCCCGTCCTTCACGCGTCCCAGCGACAGGGGCACGTTGCGGTGCGGGCAGCGGTCCATCAGGGCGCCGGGCTTGCCCCCCTCGCCCCGGAAGAGCACCAGGGGCGTGCCCTGCAGCGTGCGCGCGAGTGGCTTGTCCCCCAATTCGCGCGACGTGCAGAGGATGAACCAGGAGTTCGGAAGCCGGACGACGGAGATGTGACTGGGGGGCGCACTCGGGGCGCGCCCCTCCTCGCGGGCGTTCATGCGCCCAGTCTAATGGGCCCGGGCCTGGGTGCACGCCCCCTTCAGGCGGGCAGGTTGGCGGCACACAGGGCGGCCTCTGGGTGGAAGGGCGGAGGCCCTAGAGCTTCAGCCGCCGCAGCCTCAGGGCATTGCCGATGACGGACACCGACGAGAGGCTCATCGCCGCGCTCGCGAAGAGCGGGCTCAGGAGCAGCCCCAGCACGGGGTACAGCACGCCCGCGGCCAGCGGCACCCCCAGCAGGTTGTAGACGAAGGCGAAGAAGAGGTTCTGCCGGATGTTGCGCAGCACGGCCTGGCTCAAGCCGCGCGCCCGCGCGATGCCCCGCAGGTCGCCCTTCACCAGCGTCACGCCCGCGCTCTCCATGGCGATGTCCGTGCCCGTCCCCATGGCGATGCCCACGTCCGCCCGCGCGAGCGCCGGAGCGTCATTCACCCCGTCGCCCGCCATGGCCACCACGCGCCCCCGGGCCTGCAGCGCCTTCACCGCGTCGCCCTTCGCGTCCGGCTGCACGCCCGCGATGACCTCGGTGAGCCCCAGCCTGCGCGCCACCGCGTGCGCCGTCGTCGGGCTGTCCCCGGTGAGCATCACCACGCGCAGGCCTTCATGGCGCAGGCGCGCCAGGGCCTCCGGCGTGGACGGCTTCAGCGGATCCTCCACGCCCAGGAGCCCCGCCGTGCGGCCGTCCACCGACACCAGCACCACCGTCTGCCCCTCCTGGCGCAGCGCCTCCGCGCGCTCCGTCAGCCCTTGCGCCTCCACGCCCAGCGCCCGCATCAGCGCCGCGTTGCCCAGCGCCACGTCGCGTCCGTCCACGCGGCCCCGGACGCCCTGCCCCGTCACCGACTGGAAGCCCTCCACGCCTCCGAGGGACACGCCCCGCTCCTTCGCGCCCGCCACCACGGCGGCGGCCAGCGGGTGCTCGCTGCCGCGCTCCAGGCTCGCGGCCTGGCGCAGCAACTCGGACGCGTCCACGCCCGGCGCGGGCTCCACCGTCACGAGGTGGGGCTTGCCTTCCGTGAGCGTGCCCGTCTTGTCCACGACCAGCGTGTCCACCGCCGCCATCCGCTCCAGCGCCGCCGCGTCGCGGATGAGCACGCCCATGCGCGCGCCCTGCCCCGTCCCCACCATCACGGACATGGGCGTGGCCAGGCCCAGCGCGCACGGGCAGGCGATGATCAGCACCGCCACCGCATTGACCAGCGCGTGCGCGAGCCGCGGCTCCGGCCCCCACACGCCCCAAACGGTCGCCGTCACCCCCGCCACCGCGATGACCGCGGGCACGAAGATGCCGGCCACCCGGTCCGCCAGCCGCTGGATGGGCGCGCGCGTGCGCTGTGCCTCCGCCACGCGCTGGACGATGCGCGACAGGAGCGTGTCCTGGCCCACGCGCTCCGCGCGCATCACCAGCGAGCCCGTGCCGTTCACCGTGCCGCCCGTCACCTTCGCGCCCGGCCCCTTCTCCACCGGCACCGGCTCTCCGGTGACGAGCGACTCATCCACCGCGCTCGCGCCCTCCAGCACCTCGCCGTCCACCGGCACCTTCTCCCCGGGGCGCACGCGCAGACGCCACCCCACGTGGACCCCGGACAGCGGCACGTCCTCCTCGTGGCCATCGTCCGCGATGCGCCTCGCCGTGGCGGGGGCCAGCGACAAGAGGGCCCTCAGCGCGCCGGAGGTCGCGTGGCGCGCGCGCAGCTCCAGCACCTGCCCCAGCGCCACCAGCGTGAGGATGATGGCGGCGGCCTCGTAGTACACGGGCGCGGTGCCGCCGTGCCCCGTGCGCGCGCCTTCCGGCAACAGGTGCGGGAACAGCGTGGCCCCCACGCTGAAGACGTACGCCGCGCCCGCGCCCAGCGCGATGAGCGTGAACATGTTCAGGTGCCGGTTCCTCACCGAGGCCCAGCCCCGCTGGAAGAACGGCGCCCCCACCCACAGCACCACCGGCGTCGCCAACGCGAACTGTGCCCACACGAGCGCCGAGGGCGACAACCCCGCCTGCCTCCCCGGCAGCATGTCCGACATGCCCAGCAGCATCAGCGGCACGCTCAGCAGCAGCCCCACCCAGAACCGGCGCGTCATCGAACGCAGCTCCGGATCCGGCGCCTCCTCCACCGTCACCGTGCGCGGCTCCAGCGCCATGCCGCACTCCGGACAGGTGCCGGGCCCGTCGCGCACCACCTCCGGGTGCATCGGGCAGGTGTACTCGACGCGCGTCTGGAGGACGGGCGGAGCCTCCGGCTCCAGCGCCATGCCGCACTTCGGGCAGGCCCCGGGCGCGTCCTGGCGCACCTCCGGATCCATGGGGCACACGTACACGGCGCCCGGCGCGGCGGGCGGCGGCGCCGGCTGGGGATGAAGGAAGTGCTCGGGGTCCGCCTGGAAGCGCTGGCGGCACTTCGGGGCGCAGAAGAACCAGGTGTGCCCCTCGCGCTCCCAGCTCCCGCCCCTGGGGGCGCGTGGATCCACCTTCATGCCGCACACGGGGTCGATGGCCGGTCCCCCCCTTTCGGAAGCGGGCGGCGGACGGGATGAAGGCGGGACGGGGGAATGCGGATGGGGATGCGTCATGGTGGAGCCTCCTTTCCCCGGGCCAACGCGGCACCCTGCGCGCTCTTACACATGTGCCATCCGCCCTCCCCGCCGGCCCATGCCGCCCACGCGCTCCCCGCATTGGATGGCGGGGGACCAGGCGAGCCCGGGGCTGTCCGGGGCGGGCGATTTCCGATAGGAGGCGGCGCCAGAGGCCTGGATTTCCAAGGCCTTGCACGCCGCGCCGGACGGGCTTCAGGGAAATACAGCCTGGAAAATCCCCTCGCTCCGTATGGCCTGGGAGGCAAGGTCGGGGCCCGACCGGAGAGGGCATCGAATGCGACGCACGTGGGGGACATGGGGGGCCGTGCTGGCCCTCCTCACCAGCGGCTGTGATGCCATCGACCTGTCGGAGCTCACCCAGCGCGACGTGAAGACCCGCGTGCGCCCGGAGCCGCCGGGCGGGCACTGCGAGTTCGGCGGAGACGCGGTGGAGTCCGGCCTCGACCTGGACCGCGACGGGGAGCTGGACGACTCGGAGGTCACCGCCACCGACTACGTCTGCGGCGCCGCCCTGCCCCCGGTCCGTACCCGCGCGCGGGCCGAACCCCACGGCGTGAACTGCACGCTGGGGGGCCAGGCGGTGCAGTCCGGCCTGGACCTGGATGGCAACGGGCTGCTCGACGACGCGGAGGTCTCCGCCACCGACTATGTCTGCGCCACCTCGGTCGCCAACGTGCTCCTGCGCGTGCGGCCGGTGACTCCGGGCGAGCGGTGCCCCCTGGGCGGACGGGTGTCCGACGCCGGCCAGGACATCAACGGCAACGGGCTGCTGGAGGACGCGGAGATCTCCCAGACGGTCTACGCCTGCGACCAGACGGCCCCCGTCCTGTCCCGCCTGCGCGCGCTCCCGGCCTTCACCGCGCCGTGCGACAAGGACGGCAGCGGAGGCACCGCGCTGGAGTCCGGCCTCGACCTGGACGGCGACGGTTCACTCGCGACGTCCGAAATCGAGGCCACCAGCTACGTCTGTGGCCTGGCGCCGGGGGTCCTGAAGGTGCGCCACCAGGCGGAAGGCCCGGGGCCGAACTGCGCCCGGGGCGGCACGCGCGTGGACGCCTTCCAGGACAAGGACGGCGACGGCCAGCCAGACGTCGGCGGCCTCACGAGCCCGGTGGCGTACGTCTGTCAGACCGCCCGCGTGCACGACGGGGACTTCGCCGTGTCGAGCCCCGTGGACCTGGTCGCGCTCGAGGGCGTCACCCACCTGCGCGGCAGGTTGATCATCTCCGCGCCCACGCTGACCGATGCGTCCCTCCCCGCCCTCGCGGTCATCCAGGAGGACCTCATGGCCCGGGGCAACGCGAGCCTGCGGCGGTTGTCCCTGCCCGCGCTGCGCTTCGTGGGCGGCGACGTGATGGTGAGCGCCAACGCCCTGCTGGACTCACTCACGCTGGGCACTGCGCCGGACTTCCCCCTGTGGGTCGAAAGCAGCCTGCTCGTGGAGAACAACCCCATGCTCCCCACGCTGGAGGGGCTGGCCGCGGTGCAGCCGCGCTTCAGCGTCATCCTGCGCGCGAACAACTCGCTGGTGGAGCCCGGCCTGCTGCCCAGAATCACCGAGCTGCTGGGGTCCCTCATCATCGAGAATCACCTCTGGATGGACCGGCTGCCCTTCTTCCGCCTGGCCCGCGTCCATGGCGACGTGCGCCTCACGAACAACAGCGCGCTCCCGATCCCCTCCGGGCTGGAAGCGCTGACCTCCGTGGACGGCGCGCTGGAGCTGCGCGGGAACCCCGTGCTGGAAGAGCTCCGCCCGCTGGGCAAGCTCTCCTCCGTGGGCGAGCTGGACATCATCGGCAACCCGCGGCTGACGGACACGAAGGGCTTGGAGCGGCTCTCCTACGCGGGCCGCATCTTCATCCAGGGCAACCCGGCGCTGGTGAGCGTGGGGGACATGGCCTCCCTGGAGCAGGTCGCCCAGGACTTCTCCCTGAAGTACAACGAGAAGCTCCAGCGCGTGCACCGCCTGCCCCTCCTGCGGAGCGCGGGCGCGGTGGCGGCCGTGGGCAACCCCGTGCTGACGTCCCTGGAGGGCTTCCATTCGCTGCCCCGGCTGGGCTCGCTGGAGGTGCTGGGCAACACGGCGCTCACGTCCCTGGGCGACCTGGCGCTGCTGCGCGAAGTGGCGAGCCTCAACCTCCAGGGCAACGCGACGCTCACGGACCTCGCGCTGCCGGAGCTGGCGCGCGTGTCCGCCGACTTCGTCGTCGTGAGCAACCCGAAGCTGCCCACGTGCCGGGCCACCGCGCTCGCGGCGAGCGTGTTCCAGGGCGACCCGTCGGGCGTGCACATCGACATGAACGACGACGCGGCAACCTGCCCCTGAGCCAGCGCCTCAGCGGCGCGGCTTGCAGGAGCAGTCCAGGCAGCCGTGCTCCGCGCACGTGCCGCAGCCGCGCTCCAGCGAACGCTTGAGCGCGAGCCGCGCGCGGTGCAGCCGCACGCCCGCGTTGTTGGAGGTGATGCCCACTTCACGCGCCACGTCCGGCACCGCGCGTCCCTCCAGGTCCACCTGGCGCACGAGCTCCGCGTACTCGGGTTTGAGCGTGGGCAGCAGGTCGTGCAGGCACTCGCACACCGCGCCCTTGAGCTCCAGGTCCTCCGTGGCGCCGTCCCCTTCGCGGGCCTCCACCGCCAGCGCGCGGCCCTCCGCGGTCTGCCGGCGGTGGTGGTCCACGAGCGCGTTGCGCAGGAGGCGGTAGAACCACGCCACCGCGCCCTCGCCGTCCTTCAGCGCCCCGCCCTTCTCCAGCGTGCGGGCGAAGGCCGTCTGGAGGAGGTCCTCCGCGACGGCCCGGTTGCCCACGCGCCGCTCCACGAAGGCGCGGAAGCGGCGCTGCTGGGCCAGGAGCGCGGACATCACGTCCTCCCGGTCCGGAGGCAGCCCCGCGTCTGGCCCTTCAACGTCCATGCGTCTCCCTTGCGGCTACGGAGGGCCGTAGCCCTGCACGCGCGAGTTCAGCTCCACCGCGGTGGCGTAGATCTGCGCCCACGCACGGTACTTGAACTTCGCCATCGTGCCCTTCTGGTCGTTGGCGTAGTCGAACATGTCCTGGCGGAACTGCGCGTCCGCGGCCTTGCGGGCCTCGGGCTTCAGCGGCGTGCCCTTGCGGTCGTAGTACCGCAGCATGTCGTAACCGTAGTCGTGCGTCTTGGCCGCCTTGTCGAACTCCTCGACGGGGCCAATCTTGCCGGGCACCGACGCGTAGCCGAGCGGATCCTGCATGCGCTGCCCGTGCGGCGTCTGGATGGCGTAGGGCTTGTAGCCCATGACCTTCTCGAAGTCCGCCGGGGGCGGGCGAGCGCCGGTGAGGTACTCGCTCATCAGCTTGCCGTGGTCCCCCGGAGGCCCGTTCGTGACGGCGCCCGTGCGCTGGGCGGCGGCGGTGCCGGAGGAGAACGAGTCCTTCACCGCGTTGCGCGCGGCGGGAGCGGCGGGGCGCGCGGCGGAGGTCTCCGGACCGGAGGTCAGCGGCTGGCGGACGGGCGAGTTGCGGATGATCATGGGGGCCTGGGGGGAGAAGTCTTCTCGATTTTTCGGAAACCGCCTCCCCAAAGTTGCGGCCCCCCGCCCGAAGTCGCGCAGAATGGATGCAACGCACCGCGTGGTGCATTGGGAGACACCGTGAAGAGCTCTCCGTATTCCGAGGGAATCAAGGAGCTGCGCGCCGGCCACCTCGAGAACGCCCAGCGCCTGGTGGACCAGGTGAAGCAGCGGGGCGACGCCACCGTGGAGGAGCTCCAGGCCATGGCGTTCGCGATGGACGAACACGACCAGCGCGGCTTCGCCACGGAGTTCCTGCGGGAGGCGCTGAAGCAGCAGCCCTCGGCGGTGGAGCCAGCCTGCCTGCTGGCCATGTTCCACCTGGAGAAGCAGGAGGACGCACAGGCCGCGGAGGTCCTCAAGCCCGCGCTGGCCTCATCTCCGGCTCACCCCAAGGCGAACCTGTGCATGGCCATGGCCCTGGCGAAGACGGAGGCCGCCCGGGCCCGCGCCCACCTGGCCAGGGCCGCGAAGGACACCGACGAGGACGTCCGCCAGCAGGCGGAGGCGCTGGACAAGGCGCTCGCGGAGCACGAGCCGCGCTGAAGGCCGGCCCACCGCCTCGCCGCTGGACTGTCAGACCCGTGCGGAGCGGCACGGACCATCTTCAAGGGACGGGACCCCCGTTGCCGGGAGCCACTCATGGCCATGCGCTTCAAGAACCTGGATGGCAGCGGACCGCAGCCCTTCACCCGCGTCTTCAAGTGGGCGGTCACGGACAAGCTCACGGGCAAACGCCGCAGCGCCCCCGCGCACGCCGCGGTGCCGCACGTGGAGCCGGACCTGGCCGCGCTCGCCACCCCGCCCGCCCCCGGAGAGGGCGCGCGCCTGACCTGGCTGGGCCACGCCAGCTGGCTGGTGCAACTGGATGGCGTGTCGCTGCTCATCGACCCGGTGCTGCGCGACGCCATCAACGTCGTCATCCGCCGCAACGTGCCGCCCGGCGTGCCCATGGAGAAGCTGCCGCGCATCGACGCGAGCCTCGTCTCCCACAACCACTACGACCACCTGGACCTGCCCACGCTCAAGCAGGTGGGCGCCCGCATCATCACCGGCCTGGGCCACGCGCCGGTGTTCCAGGGCCAGGGCCTGGCCTTCCACGAGCTGGACTGGTGGGAGTCCACGCAGGTGGGGCCCGTGCGCGTGCACTACGTGCCGGCCCAGCACTGGAGCCGCCGCGGCCTGAATGACGCCAACCAGATGCTCTGGGGCGGCTTCGTGGTGGAGGGCTCCAGCGCGCGCGTCTACCACTCCGGCGACACCGCCTACTTCCAGGGCTTCAAGGAGATTGGCGCGAGGTTCCCCCAGCTGGACGCGGCGCTCTTGCCCATTGGCGCCTATGACCCGGCGTGGTTCATGCGGCTGCAGCACATGAACCCGGAGGAGGCGGCGCAGGCCTTCGAGGACCTGGGCGCGCGGGACTTCTTCGCCATGCACTGGGGCACGTTCAAGCTCACGGACGAGCCACTGGACGAGCCCCCCGTCCGCCTGGATGCCGAATGGCTGCGCCGGGGCTGGCCGAGAGACCGTGTGCATGTGCTGCCCGTGGGCGGTACACACACCGTGCGGCACGGTTGAGCGCTGGCGGGGCTTGTGGTCTCAAGCACCCATGCTCCTGCCCGCCCTCGCAGCCCTGATCCTCACGCAGGCCCCTCCCCCCCTCACCACCGTCTCCGAGCAGAGCGGCTGGAAGCGCACCGGCCGCTACGCGGAAGCAGAGAGCCTCTGCCGCGCCTTCCCCAAGGCGTTCCCCGGCAAGGCCCGCTGCGACACGCTGGGCACCACGCCCGAAGGCCGCCCGATGGTGGCGCTCGTCGTGAGTCCGGACGGCATCCTCACCGCGGACGCCGCGCGCAAGAAGGGGCGGCCCGTCGTCTTCTTCCAGGGCGGCATCCACGCGGGTGAAATCGACGGCAAGGACGCCGGCTTCTGGCTCTTGCGCGACGCGCTCCAGAACCGCGCCTCCGCGCAGGACCTGCTCAAGAACGTCACCGCCGTCTTCGTCCCCGTCTTCAACGTGGACGGCCACGAGCGCTTCAACCCCAACCACCGCCCCAACCAGGTGGGCCCGGAGGAGATGGGCTTTCGCGTCACCGCCCAGAACCTCAACCTCAACCGCGACTACGTGAAGGCGGACGCACCGGAGATGGTGCTGATGCTCAAGTACCTCAACGCCTGGGACCCGCTGGTGTACGTGGACCTGCACGTCACGGACGGCGCGAAGTTCGAGCCCGACGTGTCCGTGAGCCTGGAGCCCCAGAAGTCCGGCCCGCCTGCGATGCGCGAAGCGGGCACGAAGCTGGTGGACGAGCTCTTCACCGGCCTCACCGCGCAGGGCCACCAGCCGCTGCGCTTCTACCCGTCCTTCCTCAAGGAGGACGACCCCACGAGCGGCTTCGCCTACGGCGTCCCCCCGCCGCGCTTCAGCCAGGCCTTCTGGTCCGTGCACCACCGCTTCGGCGTGCTCGTGGAGACGCACTCCTGGAAGAACTATGAGCAGCGCGTGAAGGCCACCCGCGACGTGCTGGAGGGGCTCCTGCGGCTCGTGGGCCGCGACGGCGCCGCGCTCCTGGCCGCCGTGAAGGCGGAGGACCAGAAGGCCACCTCCGGTCAGGTGCGCGAGGTGGTGCTCGGCTGGGAGAACACGCCCAGGCGCGAGGCGATTGAATTCAAGGGCTACGCCTACGAGCGCCTGACGTCGGACGTCTCCGGCCAGCCGTACATCCGCTACGACGACACGAAGCCCCAGACGTGGAAGGTGCCGTACGCGCCGGACATCCAGCCCGCCGTCACCGCGACGCTGCCCACGGGCGGCTACCTGGTGCCCGCCGCGCACGCCGCGTGGGTCGCGCCCAAGCTGGCCGCGCACGGCATCCAGTTCCAGCGCCTCACGCGCGCGGTGCCCGCCGCCCCGGTGGAGTCGTTCCGCTCGAAGGACTTCCAGTTCCAGGCGCGCTCCAACGAGAGCCGCCAGGGCCTCACCGCCAGGGGCGAGTGGAAGCCAGACACGCAGGAGCTGCCCGTGGGGACGCTCTACGTGCCGGTGGCGCAGAAGAACGTGGAGCTGGTGGCGCACCTCTTCGAGCCCGCGGGGCCGGACTCGCTCCTGGCGTGGGGCTTCTTCAACGCCCACTTCGAGCAGAAGGAATACATCGAGGACTACGTGCTGGAGCCCTTCGCCCGGGAGCTCCTGGAGAAGGACGCGGGCGTGAAGGCCGCCTTCCAGGAGCGCCTGAAGGACGCGGCCTTCGCCAGGGACCCGCGCGCCCGCCTGCGCTTCTTCGCCGAGCGCCACCCGTCCTGGGACGAGCGCCTGGGCCTCTACCCCGTGTACCGCGCCGCCGGCGCGCCGGCTGGCCTGGCCGCGGTGAAGTAGCGGGAAAGGAGAAGCCCCCGGCCCGCTGTCCCCTTCAGGGGCGTCGCGGAGCGGGGGCTTCGGAATCACCGCCGCGCTCCCGGTCCATGAGGCACCGGGAGCGCGTTTTCATTGCGGGCTAGCCGATGGGCTTCTCGCAGACGCACGCGCTGACGTTGCAGGTGAAGCCCGGCGCGCAGCCGCCGCAGTCCGGCTTGCAGACGCAGGCGCACAGCCCCGCGTTGGCGCCGTAGCCGGTGCCGCAGTTGAGGGCCGCCGTGTCGCAGACGCAGCCGCAGGCGTTTTTGTCGAACTTGTAGCCCGCCGCGCAGGTCGCGGACTGCACGCAGCTGCACGAGCAGGTGTTCGTGTTGCACGTCTCGAAGGTGCCGCACGCGCCGCCGCAGTCCGGCGCGCACGTGAAGTCACACACCGCGCGGTCCGTGTTGCACACCTGGCCCGGGGGCGCCGTGCCACCGCAGTCCGCCGGGCACTCGCACTTGTCCGTGGTGCGGTTGCAGGCGAGCTTGCCCCTGCAGAAGTCCGGGTCGTTCGGGTCGTAGTACTGCGTGTCGGACGCGCACGGCGGCGGGTTTCCGTCCGCCTTGGCGGTGCGGTCGATCCAGTAGCGGTAGGACAGCGCCGCCTGCGTCTTGCCGGACTCCTTGGGACGGCACGCGCCGTAGAAGGACACGGTGCGGTTGATGCCGTCCACGTCGAAGCCGTTGGTGCGGCTGCGCGGCAGGTCCCCGATGCTCGGGCAGACGGCGGGGTCCACCACCGCCTCCACCGCGACCTTCAGCGACGCGCCAATCGGCGGCTTGAGCGTGCGGTAGCCCACGGACGAGATGACGCTGTCCACGATGGCGTTGATGGTGTTGGTGATGGAGGTGTTGTCCCGGATGCTGCCGGACACGCCGCCCGTGGCCTGGATGACGTCCAGGTGGCGCGGGTTGGTGTTGTCCTCATCCGGGTAGCAGCGGGCGCCGTCCGGCGGGCAGATGATGCCGTGCACCTGGATGGGCTGCCCCGTGGGGTTGCTCGTGGTGCCGGACGTGGTGCCGTTGTTGAGGAAGTACGCGGTGTAGTTGGCCACCGTGTCCGTGGACTGGTCCCTCACGTCCGTGAGGATGATCACCACCACCTTGGCGCCAGGACGGATCTTCGTCTCCGCGCCGCCCGTGGACGCGGCCATGTCGTTGATGGCCTTGCGCGCCGCCTCCAGCGGACGCTCGCTGGAGTCACCCTTGATGTCCACCCAGCAGTTGGTGTTGGCCGTGCAGGTGGTGTTGGGCAGCGGCGTGTACGTGGGGTTCTGGGTGGTGCCGCCCTTCACGGCGCACACGCTGTTGTTGCACACCGCGTTCTGGGTCAGCCACGCCTTGAACTGGTCGATGTTGGTGGTGAAGGGGCGGATGACGTTGCGGTTGGCGCTGTTGCCCACCGCGTAGCTGGTGGTCACCATGGACAGGCGCCAGTCCATCGTCGCGTTGCTCAGCTTGTTGGCCACCGCCGTCGCCGCGCCGGCGAGGAAGGTCTGCGACGAGGCCATGGAGCCGGAGTCGTCCACCACGAAGAGGAAGTCCACCACCGCGGTGTTGCCAGTGAAGACCTCGCACTGCACCGCGTCCGCGTCGCCGAACTGCGCCAGCGCGGAGCCGCCCGCCGTGTCCGCCATGGTGAAGAGGCTGCCCGTGGCCGACTCGTTGTAGCGGGCCGCCGGCGTGATGGCGATGACCACCACCACGCTCGAGTTGGAGCGGTGCACGTACTGCGCCTGGATCTTGAACGGGCCGGCGATGCCCGCCGTACCGCCGAGCGTCTCCGTGCTGCCGGGCACCAGCTGGCGCGCCAGCGAGTTGGTGAAAGCCTTCAGATCCGCCGTGCCGGTGAGGCTGTAGCGGGCCACCGCCGCGGGGAAGCCGTCCCACGTGGTGAACGTCTGGGTGAACTCCACGTCCGCGGGCGACAGCAGCGCCGCGCCGGTGCGGATGCCCGCCTCGTCCCCGGCGGGCGTGGTGGAGGCGCCCACCTGCTTGCGCTTGTACGCGATGAACGTCACCTGCTTCGTGTCGTCATAGCCCATCACGCCCACGGTCTGGCCGTTGTCCTTCAGGTTGAGGAGGTTGGCGCTCTTGAAGGTGTTGGGCAGCGCGAGCCGCATGTCCGCGCCGCTGTCCTCCTTGAAGGTCACCGTGCGCAGGTTCTGCACGCTGCACGCCTTGCCCGCGGGCGTGTTGGCCGCGCCGTCCTTGGGGTCCAGCGGGTTCAGCTCGCCCGGATCCACGCGGCCGTTCTGGTTCGAGTCCTCCGCGCCGTCGGGGATGCCGTCGCCGTCCGTGTCCGCCTTGGTGGGGTCCGTCTTCGTGGTGGGGTCCGCGTCGCCCACGTAGCCGCAGTTGTTGCGGGGGGCCGCGGCCGTCGTCACGCCGCGCTCCACGCCGTCGAGCAGACCGTCGCCGTCCGTGTCCGGGTTGGTGGGGTCCGTCTCACCGGGATCCACCTTGCCGTTGGAGTTGAAGTCCTCGCCGAGGAAGCCGTCGCGGCCGGGGCCGTCCTGGAGGCCGTCGCAGTCGGAGTCCGTCAGGCGCGGGTCCGTCTCACCGGAGTCCACGCGGCCGTTCCTGTTGCGGTCCTCCACGCCGTCCGCCACGCCGTCGCCGTCCGTGTCCGGGTTGTTGGGGTTGGTGCCCGTGGCGATTTCAATGGCGTCCGGGATGCCGTCGAAGTCCGAGTCGGGGACGGACGCGTTGCAGTCCGCCTTGCGAGGATCCGTCTCGCCGGGGTCCACCTTGCCGTTCTTGTTCACGTCCTCGGCGCCGTCCGAGCAGGTGTCGCCGTCCGTGTCGGGCTTGAGCGGATCCGTGCCCGTCTGCTTCTCCAGGCCGTCCGGCAGGCCGTCGCCGTCGGTGTCGCGCAGGCGGGGGTCCGTCTCGCCGGGGCTCACCGAGCCGTTATGGTTCGCGTCCTCCACGCCGTCCGGGATGCCGTCACGGTCGGTGTCCGCGGCGTTGGGGTCCGTCTCCGTGGCGTCGCGCTTGCCGTTGCGGTTGGCGTCCTCCAGGCCGTCCGGCAGCCCGTCGTCGTCCGTGTCTGCCTTCACCGGCGAGGTGACCGTGCTGGGGTCCTGGTCTCCGCGGAAGTGGCAGTTCGGATCCACGCTGACCGTGGACGTGCGGCCCACCTCCACGCCGTCGCGGATGCCGTCGCCGTCCGTGTCGCGCAGGCCGGGGTTCGTCTTCAGGCCGCCCGCGTAGACCGTGGAGAACTCCTCCTGGTCCGTCAGGCCGTCACAGTCCGAATCCTTGTTGGCGTTGTTCGGATCATACGGGTCGGTGGGGACTTCCCCGGGGTCGGGGTCCGGGTCCTCGATGACGCCTGCATCTTCGACGTAGCCGGCGTCAAAGCCCGCATCAAATCCCGCGTCGGAGTTGCCGCCTCCGTCGCTGGGGGGGTTGGGATCGGGGTCGGGGCCCGGGTCACTGCCGCCGCAGCCCGCCACGAGGGTGGCAGCGAGCAGCGTGCCGGAGAAGAGTCGGATCCAATTGCGCATAACGGGTCTGCACTCCGGAAAGGGGGGTTACGGAGAACACCCGCAGCATAGAGGGAGGCGCGTCTGATTCCGATGTAGGTACGCCCTGGGACGGAGGCGGAATCACGATTCGTAAACTTGGCGTTCACCGGTGTCGCCTGTTTCCGACTGCACTGTCTTTACGGGGGCCAGGAGGGCTCGGTTATCGTCCGCCCCGTGCCTGTGTTCGGTCTTGCGGCGGTCTGGGGGGGAGCGGCTTCGCCGGAGAAGGCGGCGGCCGTCGTGGAGGGATTGAGCGCGCTGCTGCCGTCCGCGCAGTCGATGCAGTTGCTGGTGGCGTTTCGCGACGACGCCGGCGCGCTGGAGGTGAAGGTGGAGGTGCCCGGCTATCCGCGCGCGGCGGTGGAGAGGCTGGGCGAGGAGGTGCGCAAGAGCGGCGGCACGTTCGTGGAGTTGTGGCGGCTGCCCAAGGCGGAGCGGGACGCGCTGCGCTCACGCACGCTCGCGGGCGGCACGCCCTTCGCCGGCAACGAGCGCGCGCAGGCCGCGCAGGAGCTGCGGCAGCACCTGGAGGCTTTGTCCGCGCGAGGTCCCCTGCCCCCGGCGTCCGCGCCCCAGGCCGCGCCTCCTCCCGAATCCGCGCCCACCGCGAGCACGGGCGCGCCGGGGTCCGCGCCGTCCCGGGATGAATCCCCGCGCCGGGCCCGGCGCTTCGCGGTGAAGCTGGAGATGGAGTTCCGCACGGAGCTGGACTTCGTGCGCGAGCACGCGCTGAACATCAGCAACGGGGGCCTCTTCGTGCGCACGGCGCACCGCCCTCCGCAGGACAGCGTCGTCACCGTGGACGTGAAGCTTCCCAACGGCCAGCGGCTGCAGGGCGAGGCGCTGGTGGTGCACGTGGTGGACGACCAGTACACGGGAGGCGTGGGGCTGGCCTTCCTGAGCGACGACGCCACCTTCTCCGCGACGCTGGACGAGTACCTGGCGAGCCTGGCCGGGGAGAAGGCATGACGTTGGAGGAGGGCCAGACGCCAGGGTGGCCGCGCGACCTGGGCCGCTTCCAGCTGCTGTCGCGGCTGGGGCGCGGCGGCAACGCGGAGGTGTTCCGCGCGCGGATGCTGCAGGGCCTCCATGCGGGCGAGGAGGTGGCCCTCAAGCGCGTGCGGCCGGAGCGCCTGAGGGCTCCGGAGGCGCGCGAGCAGCTCCTGCACGAAGCGGAGCTGGCGCGGTGCCTGGTCCATCCGCACATCGTGGGCTTCCGGGAGTACGGCGAGCTGGCGGATGGGCCCTACCTGGCGCTGGAGCTGGTGGACGGCACGGACCTGGGGAAGGTGCTGGCGCAGTGCCGGCGGCGGCGCATCGAGCTGCCCATCGACATCTCCGTGATGATGGTGCGCCACGTGCTGGAGGCGCTGGCGTACGCGCACCAGGCCACCAACGCCAAGGGCCTGCCGCTGGCGGTGGTGCACTGCGACGTGTCCCCGCACAACGTGCTGGTGTCGCGTGGCGGCGAGGTGAAGCTGGCGGACTTCGGCGTGGCCCGCTCGCGCGCGGGCCTGGAGGTGGACCCGCGGCGGGTGGGCAAGCAGAACTACCGCTCGCCGGAGCTGCTCGCGGGCGAGGTCTCCGTGGCGGTGGACCTGTGGGCGGCGGCGGTGCTGCTGTACGAGCTGCTGTCCTTGGAGTCGCCCTATCCGGAGGGGACGTCGGAGGAGGTGGAGGCCTCCATCCGCGGCCTGCGGGTGACGCCCGTGCGCATGGTGGCGCCGGAGGTGTCGGATCCGCTGGCGCTGGTGCTGGACCGGGCGCTCGCGCCGCACCCGTCGCAGCGCTTCTCCTCCGCGGAGCAGTTCGCGCGGGCGCTGGCGTCGCTGAGCGACGACCGCGTGGCGACGCCGCTGGCGGTGGCCGCGGTGGTGCGCGGCCTGATGGGCGCGGAGCCGGTGACGGGCTGAGGCGTCAGGCCACCTCTTGCTGCTCCGCCGGCACGACGAGCCCCGCGTCGCCCTCGACGACGAGCTTGCTGCGGCCGCCGCCCTGCTTCACCACGCGCACCTGCACGCCGATGCGCTCCGCGAGCCCGCTCACGTGGGAGATGATGCCCACCTGGCGGCCGGTGGCCTGGAGCGCGTCGAGCGTGGCCAGCGCGACCTCCAGCGTCTCCGGGTCCAACGTGCCGAAGCCCTCGTCGATGAAGAGGGTCTCCACCTGCGTCGTCTCCGACGACAGCGAGGCCAGGCCCAGCGCGAGCGCCAGCGACACGAGGAAGCTCTCTCCGCCGGACAGGCTGGCCACGCTGCGGACCTCGTCGCCCATGTCGCCGTCCACCACCTGGAGGTCCAGGTCATGGCCGGGCACGCGCTCCAGGCGGTAGCGGCGGGCCAGCTCGCGCAGGTGCGCGTTGGCGTGCAGGAGCAGCGCGTCCAGGGTGAGGCTCTGGGCGAAGACCTTGAACTTCTTGCCGTCGTGCGAGCCGATGAGGTCGCCCAGCGTCTTCCACACCTCGGCGTCGGCGCGGCGCTGCTCCAGGGCCCGGGCCTCCGCGCCGTGGCGCGCGCGGGCGGCGTCGTCGGAGTCCAGCTTCGCGCGCAGCAGGGCCTCGGCGCGGCGGCGCACCTCCACGCCGGTGCGCAGGCGTTCGCAGAGCTGCGCGACGTCCCCTTCCACGAGCGAGGGAAGCTCCGAGGCCTCGTGGCGCACGCGGCGCTCGCGGCGCTCCAGGAGGATGGCGCGGGCCTGGGCCACGGACTCGCGCAGGGCATTGAGCGCGCGGGCCTCCGCGTCGCACCAGGCGGCGCCGCGAGACAGCAGTGACTTGAGCTCCACCAGGGTGGTGCCGTGGCCGGCGAGGCGCTCCGCGAGGACGGCCTGGGCGTTGTCGAGGACGCGCGAGGCCTCGGCGCGAAGGCGCACGGCGTCCTCGGCGCGGGCGGTGGCCACCTTCTCCGCCTGCTGGAGGGCCTCGGAGTCCTCGCGGGCGCGCTCGTAGGTGGCCTGGGCGGCGTCGACCCGCGCCTGGATTTCCGCGCGCACCTCCTGCGTGGGGCGGCCCTGGAGCAGCCGGGCGCGGGCCCTGGAGGCATCCTGGAAGGCCGCGTCCTTGAGGCTCGCGCGGTGCGCGGCGGTCTGCGCGTCCTCGAGCCGGGACTGGAGGCGGACCTCCTCACGGGCGCGGCGGCCCTGCTCCTCCTCCAGGCGCTTGCGCGAGGCCTCCAGCTCCGCGAGCTTCTCGCGCCACTTCGTCACGCGCTCCAGGCAGCGGCTCTGGAAGCGCGCGGGGTCCGCGGCGAGCTTGTCCTTCCAGGTGGCCTCCTCGCTGGCGAAGGGAGGGGACACTTCGGCGAGGGCGCGCTCCCGGGCGTCGCGGGCGGTGTCCCGGCGCAGGAGCGCATCCCGGTGGGCCTGGGCCGCGCGGGAACCGGCGTCCTCGGCCTTGCGGAGGGCTTCGGCCGCGCCTTCGCGCCGGACGCGCCGGGTCTCCAGCAGGGCCCGGGCCTCGCGAGCGGCGCTGGCCCGGAGCTCGGCGGAGGCCTCCTCTTCGCGAAGGGTCGCGAGCCGCGTGCGCACGTCCTCCTTCGCCGCGAGGAGCCACGCCTGCGCGGCGGAGTCCTCCGCGTCCTCGGGGGGCGCGGCGTTGGAGGAATCCAGCGGGGTGGCCTGCGAAGCCCTGGCTTCCGCGGGCAGCACCGCGCGGGTCCACCGTTCGCGCGCCGCGCGCCAGGAGTCTCGATGTCCCGTGCGCTTACGGGCCGCCGCGTCACGCCGGCCTTCGGCCTGGGTCGCGGCGGTGTCCGCGGTCGCCTGCCGCACGCTCGCGGCGCTCTCCTGCTTCGCGGCGGCATCGCGCGCGGACTCCAGCTCCAGCACCCGGGCCGCGGCCTCCGCCACCAGGCCCTCCAGCGCGGACGCCTCCCGGGCATACGGATGTTCGAGCGCGCCGCACAGCGGACACGGCTCTCCGTCATGCAGCGCGGCCCGGTGCGACGCCAGCCCCTGCGTCGCCTCCGCGCGCGACTGCGCACGGCGCGCCTCGTGGAGCATCGCCTCCTGCGTCGCCCGCCGGGCCGCCGCGTCCTTCGCCTCCTGTGCCGCGCGCGATGAAGCCTCGCGGTGCGCCTTCACCTCCGCCGCCGCGTCAGCTTCCGCCGCCCCCTCCGCCCGCGCGCCTTCACCCGCGAGCGCCAGGGCCCCCAGCGCGTCCTGCCGGGCCAGCAGCGCCTCCCGGAGCGCCCGCCTGGCCGCGCCGCCGTCCTCGCCCAGCGCGGCCTCCGCGTGCGTCGCCAGGGCCTGGGCCTGCGCTTCCGACTCGACCGCGTCCTGGTGCTCCTCGCGGCGCGCCTGCACCTCGGTGCCCAGCCGGTCCGCGTCCCTCCCCAACCGCTCCGCGTCCGCGCCCGCGCCCTGCTCCTCCTTCAGCGCCACCGCGAAGCGCTCCAGCTCGCGCTGCCAGCGGGGCCACTCCGTGGCCAGGGACTCCCAGCCCGCATGCGACGTGCGCCACGCCTCGGCCGCATCCACCAGCGCCTGCGCCTTCGCCTCCGCCGCCTGCACCTGCGTCAGCGCGTCACGCGCCGAAGCCTCCGCGGCCTGCGCCTGCTTCGCCAGCTCCGCGGCCTCACGGGATTCGCGCTCCGCCTCCGCGCGGCGCGTGTCCAGCGTCGCGGCCTCCTCCAGCGCCGGACGCACCGACGCTTCCGCCTCTAGCGCCGCCGCCCGCGCGGCCTCCGCCTGCAGCCGCACCTGCCGCTGCGCCGCCGCCGCCGCGAGCGCCGCTTCCGCCTGCGACGCCCGCTCCAACTGGTCGGCCTCCGCCCTCGCGCAGCCCTGCTCCGCGGCCTCCACCGCGGACACCACCGCACGGAAGCCCTCCGCCGCGCGCACCGACTCCAGCAGTGCCTCGCGAGGCGCCGCCGCCTCCCGCTCCGCCTCCGCCCGCGCCACCGCGCGCTCAGCCTGCTGCTCCTGCCCCACGAACTCCGAGCGCTGCGCGTACCAGGACCGGGCCGCCTCCGCCTCGCGCAGCCGCGTCTCCTCGCGGACCCGCGCGGCCTCCTCTTCCCCCAGCTGGACGCGCACGCCTTCGCGGTCCCCGTCCGACATCAGCGCGATGGCCGCGAGCCCCTGCGACAGCCGCTTCAGCTCCTCCTGCTCCTTGGCGTTCTTCTCGTGCGCCGCGATGGACACCCGGCTGTACACCTCCGTGCCGGTCATCCGCTCCAGGAGCTCCGCGCGCTCGTTCGCGTCCGCGCGCAGGAAGGCCGCGAACTCGCCCTGCGCCAGCAGCGCCGAGCGCCGGAACTGATCGAACGACAGCCCCAGCCGCTCCTGGATCGCCTGGAGCACCTCGCCCTTGGTGCGGCCGAACACCTGTCCGGAGACCACGTCCGTCAGGGTCAGCTCCTGCGGCCGGAAGCGCCCCTCGGCGCGCTCGCGAGCCCGCCACACGTTCCACCGCGCCCGGTAGCGGCGCCCGTCCCTGCCCAGGAAGTCCACCTCCGCGTGGCCCTTCCCCGCCCCGCGCCGCAGCATGCCGCGCACGTCGTAGGCCGACAGCCGCGCCTCCTCGTCCTCATCCGCGCGGCCCACCAGCACCTTGCTGGGCCCGCCCAAGCGGGGCGTGCGGTCGAACAGCGCCAGGCACAGCGCGTCCAGCAGCGTGCTCTTCCCCGCCCCCGTCGCGCCGGAGATGGCGAACAGCCCCAGCCGGTCCAACGGAGCCCGGTCCAGCTCCAGCGCGAAGTCCCCCGCGAAGCTCGTGAGGTTGCTGCCGCGAATCGCCAGGATCTTCACGACGCGTCCTCCTGCACCTGCGTGAGCAGCGCGTGGAACGCCTCCAGCAGGCCCGGCGAGGGAGCCTCCTTGAAGTCCCGCGCATACCGGGCGAGGAACACGTCCTCCGGCGTGCGCTCCCGCAGGGACAGCCCCGGCCGCGCGTCCGCCAGCGCCCCGCCCGTGCCCGTGTAGAAGGGCGTCAGCTTCACCAGCCGCGCCGCCCGTCCCTCCAGCGCCTTCTCCACCTTGTGGCGCAGCGCCGGCTCCGGCCGGGGCAGCGACACGCAGACCTCCAGGTACGGCCGCATGGACTCCGGCGCTCCCGCCTCGCACGCGGGCAGCGCCGCCAGCAGCTCCAGCACCTCCGGCAGCGGCGCCGCGTCCCGGCCCGGCACGCGCATCATGTCCGTGGTGCGCGGCACCGACAGCGGACGCACCTGCGTCAGCGCTCCGTCCTCGACATCCAGCACCAGCACCTGGTGCCGGTAGTGCGCCTCCGACAGCGACAGCGGCAGCGGGGACCCGCTGTAGCGCACGCCCTCGCGGCCGCCCACGCGCTGCGCCTTGTGCAGGTGGCCCAGCGCCGCGTACGCGACGTCCTCCGGGAACAGCTCCACCGGCAGCGCGTGCTGATTGCCGCCCAGGATCTTTCGCTCGCTCAGCTCCGACAGCTCCGAGCCCGTCATGTAGCAATGGCCCATGGCCACCAGCGCCTGCCCCGACCTGCGCCGTCTGCGCGCCGCGTCCAGCACCTCCGAATAGACGGCGCGCACGCCCTCCACCAACCGGTCCCCCTCGCTGTCCGGCACGGACGGCAGGTCCGACGGCCGCAGGTACGGCACCGCCGCCACCCACGCGCCCACCTTCCCGCGCGCGTCGTGCACCGGCACCACCAACCGCTCCATCTCCAGGCCGCCCCGGTGGCGCGGCAGGCCGCCCACCACCCGGACGCCCAGCGCATGGAACAGCGGATCCGGCGCGTCCAGGCGCGCGGCGGAGTCGTGGTTGCCGCCCACCACCACCACGTCCAGCTTCGGCAGCGTGCGCCGGGCACGCGCGATGAAGTGGTACCAGGCCGCCTGCGCCTCCGCGCTGGGGTTGGCCGTGTCGAAGATGTCCCCGGCCACCAGGAGCGCGTCCACCTCCTGCGACTCCAGCGTGTCCAACAGCCACGTCAGGAACGCGGCGTGCTCCGCTTCGCGTGAGACGTCATACAGCGTGTGGCCCAGGTGCCAGTCCGACGTGTGCAGCAGGCGCATCCGGCGTTCACCCTCCCTCGTGGCCCGGTGGCGGGTGCGGGCCGGGCAGCGTCGCCCGGCCCCATCCCCGACGCCAAGCGGCGAGCCCTCGCTCCCTTACCCGCCCCCTCTGACATTGTCGAAAAAGGGCGTCATTCCGCGCGCTTGCATCCGTGGCCTGCCCGACGCGTCCCGTCCTCCCCGCCCCACGCGCCACGGAGTCCGCGCCGCGCGGCCCGCACCACCCGGGGGGACGCACCCGTGGCGTGGGGGCGCTGCGCCATGCGTGCACTCCGGGGCCGCGTGCGCGCGCAGCAGCGCGAGCCCCGTGGGATTCCACACGTTTGCGCGCGTGAGGCGTTCCTTCCCCCGGTCCACGCACCCGCGCCGCAAGCCTGCCCGGCGCACGGCGGTGCATCCGCGGTCGGATTGATGGTCCACGCGCCGCGAGGCCAGTGCACAATGCGCCGTCATGCTTTCCGGTGTCTTCTCTCCGCTCGGCATCCTCGCGTCCCTGCTCGTCCTGGGCGCCCTGGTCCTCGCCACGCTGTTCGAACTCAAGCGCCGCCAGCGCGCCGCGTGGGAAACCTTCGCGAAGGCGCATGGCCTCTCCATCGCGGAGCGGCGCATGGAGGTGCACGGGCGCTATCAGGGGCGCACGCTGCTGCTGGCCACGGGCAAGCGCGGCGCGGGCGGCAAGAAGCGCCACACCGTGACGGTGCTGCGGCTGGACCTGGAGGGCGCGCTGCCCGCGGACCTGCTGCTGGAGCACGAGCGTCCCGAGGACAAGCTTCCCGGCGCCGCCACCCCGCGCGAGGAGACGCTGGGCGACGCGGAGCTGGACGCGGCCTTCCAGGTGGAGGGGCTGGCCCCGGAAGCGCGCCCCGTCATCCTGGAGCCGGGCGTGCGTCAGCGCCTGCTGGGCCTCAAGGGCCACCGCCGCGTGAGCATCAAGGGCGGCTGGCTCCAGGTGGAGCAGCGCGGCGTCCCCGCGAGCACCACCGCGCTGGAGGCGTTGATCCGCGCGCCCCACGACCTGGCCCGCGCCGTCGCCGAGGCCGCGCCGTCCCTGCCCGCGACGAACACCGTGGAGGCCCCGCTGCACGCGGAGGCCCCGATGGACGAAGAGCTGCCCGGCTCCGAGCACGCCTGAGCGCGGCGCTCACCCCACCCGCGCCAGCGCCTCCACGAACTGCTCACGCACGCGCGTGGCCAGCGCCGCCGAATCCGGCCCGAAGGTCTCCGGCGGCAGCGCCGGCATCACCTGCACCGTGACGTTGGCGCGAGGGCTCATCCACGGCCCATCCCCGTCCACCAGCTCGCGCGTGCCGCGCACCAGCACCGGCACCACCGGCACGTGCTCCTCCAGCGCCAGGTGGAACGCGCCTCGCTTGAAGGGCAGCACCTCCCCGGGCGAGTACGTGCCCTCCGGGAAGATGAGCACCGGGATGCCCTTGCGCAGCCACCGGCGGCACGGGCCCAACAGCTGCTCCATGGACGTGGAGCTGCCGCGCACGATGGGCACGTAGCCCAGCAGCGTCATCATCCAGCCCACCAGCGGCGTACGGAACAGGGACGCCTTCGCCACGAACTTGTACGGCGTGAACAGCCCCATCACCGCCAGGATGTCCGCGAACGACTGGTGATTGACGACGTAGACGCACGGGCCCTTGGGCAGCAGCTCACGCCCCTCCACGCGCACGCGCCACCCGGGAGAGGCGTGCAGCCACAGGCCATAGCACCACCGGCACACCAGCGCGTGCAGCCACTGGCGGTCGGGGTCCAACGGGTACGCCACCACGAACAACACCGCGCCCAACGTGAAGAGGATGGGCGCGGTGATGAGGAACAGCGCGAAGAACCACAGCGAGACGACGTAGCGCATGCGTAGAAAGAGGCCCGTTCAGCGCGAGACCCGGGGCGTCAGGGCGTCAGGAGTACCACGATTCCCAACGCGCCCTCGCGCCCGGCCGCCCGCGCGCTCCCCGGCGGGCCAGAGCGCCGGGGCAGGCAAGACGTCAGGCCCGCATCATTCTCCTGCAATGCGCTTGCAGGGCCGCCAGATTAGCGCCTTAAGGTTCCCGGCGAACCCGGAGGGAGAACCGCATGGACGCGCAGGGAGTGCACATCGAAACCCATCCCCGTGAGGGCGAACCGGTGTTCAGCGCGGGGCGCCCGGACCCCTGCACCCTGGTCCTCTTCGGTGCCACGGGCGACCTGGCCGAACGCAAACTATTCCCCGCCCTCTTCGAGCTCGCCCGCTCCGGCCTGCTCCCGGAGCACTTCGCCGTCGTCGCCTTCAGCCGCTCCAAGCTGGACGACGCCTCCTTCCGCGAGCACGTGAAGGAGGGCCTCAAGAAGTTCGCCCGCACGCAGCCGCTGGACGAGGCCACCTGGAAGCGCTTCTCGGAGACCATCGAGGTCGCCTCCGGCGGCTACGACGACCCGGAGGCCTTCCAGCGCCTGAGCCAGAAGCTCCAGGACATCTCCAGGCGCCACAAGACGGACGGCAACAAGCTCTATTACATGGCCACGCCGGCCTCCACGTTCCCGCAGATCATCCAGAGCCTCTCGGGCGCGGGGCTGATCAAGCGCGAGGAGCAGCCCGGCCAGAAGCCCTGGAGCCGGCTCATCATCGAGAAGCCCTTCGGCCACGACCTGGAGAGCGCGAAGGCCCTCAACAAGACGCTGGGCTCGGCGCTGGATGAGAAGCAGATCTTCCGCATCGACCACTACCTGGGCAAGGAGACGGTCCAGAACATCCTGGTCTTCCGCTTCGCCAACGCCATCTTCGAACCGCTCTGGAACCGCCAGCACATCGACCACGTGGAGATCACCGCGGCCGAGGCCATTGGCGTGGAGGGGCGCGGCGGCTTCTACGACGAGACGGGCGTCATCCGGGACATGGTGCAGAACCACCTGCTCCAGGTGCTGGCCCTGTGCGCCATGGAGCCCCCGGTGTCGTTCGGCGCGGAGGACATCCGCGATGAGAAGACCAAGGTCTTCCGCGCGCTGCGCCCGGTGGAGGGCAGCGACGTGGCCCAGCACGTGGTGGTGGGCCAGTACGAGGGCTACCAGGACGAGAAGGGCGTGAAGAAGGGCTCGCGCACGCCCACGTACGTGGCCATGAAGATGAACATCGACTCGTGGCGCTGGCAGGGCGTGCCCTTCTACCTGCGCGCGGGCAAGAACCTGAACAAGCGCCTGACGGAGGTGTCCATCCACTTCAAGTCGGTGCCCATCGGCCTGTTCAGCGGCGGCGGCGCCACCTGCCAGCGGCTGCAGCCCAACGTGCTCACGCTGCGCATCCAGCCGCACGAGGGCATCGCGCTGTCCTTCGAGTCCAAGATTCCCGGCGAGGACGTGAACATCGGCGGCGTCCGGATGGACATGGACTACGCGGAGAGCTTCAAGAAGCCCGTGCCGGAGGCATACGAGCGGCTGCTGCTGGACTGCATGCGCGGCAACGCCACCCTCTTCGCGCGCCAGGACAGCGTGGAGCAGGCCTGGGGTTACATCACGCCCATCCTGAAGGCGCTGGAGACGGACGACGGCGGCAAGGTCCACACCTACGCCAAGGGCACCAAGGGCCCGGACGCCGCGGACGCGCTGCCCGCGCAGAACGGCCGGCGGTGGTCCACGCTATGAGCAAGTCCCTCGTCGTCCCGGCGGCGCAGCTGGCCCGCGAGGCCGCGGACTGGATGGCTCGCGAGCTGGAAAAGGCGCTCGCGACGAAGCCGCGCGTGAGCCTGGCGCTGTCCGGCGGCAACACGCCCCGGCCCGCGTACCGGCTGCTCGCGGACCGCACGCTCCCCTGGGAGCGCGTGGACGTCTACTTCGTGGACGAGCGCTTCGTGCCGCCCGACCACAAGGACAGCAACTACCTGCTGGTGAAGGAGTCGCTGCTGACGCCGCTGAGGCTCCCGGACGCGCAGGTGTTCCGCATGCAGGGCGAGCGCACGGACCGCGACGCCGCCGCGCGCGACTACGAGCAGACGCTGCCCGCGAAGCTGGACGTGGTGCTCATTGGCGTGGGCGAGGACGGCCACACCGCGAGCCTCATGCCCGGGCACCCCGCCCTGCGGGAGCGCACGCGGCGGGTGCTGGCGGTGGAGCAGCGCGCCAAGCCGCCGCCGTGGCGGATGACGCTGACCTTCCCCGTGCTCCAGGGCGCGGGGGCGGTGCTGGGGCTGGTGGCGGGCGAGGGCAAGCGGGATGCCATGCGGCGGGTGCTCGCGGGCGATATGTCCCTGCCCGCATCGCACGTGACGAATACGCAGTGGATGTTGGACCCCGCCGCCCACGGGTGAGGCGGCCCTCTGGAGGGAACGATGAGCGAACAGACGAAGCCGGCGCAGTTCGGCGTGGCGGGCATGGGCGTGATGGGCGCGAGCCTCGCCCTCAACATCGCGGACCATGGCTTCCGCGTCGCCGTGTGGGACCGCCACCCGGAGAGCATCCAGAAGGTCCAGCAGGAGAACCCGAAGCAGGCCCTGCAGGGCTTCCCGGAGCTGGAGAAGTTCGTTGCCGGCCTGGAGCGCCCGCGCCGCATCCTGCTGATGATCACGGCCGGCGCCCCCGTGGATGAGATGATGGGCCGGCTGTTCCCGCTGCTGTCGCCCGGCGACGTCATCATGGACGCGGGCAACTCCTGGTACCTGGACACGCGCCGCCGTGAGGCGCTGTGCAAGGAGAAGGGCTTCCACTTCCTGGGCATCGGCGTGTCCGGCGGTGAAGAGGGCGCGCGCCACGGCCCGTCCATCATGCCCGGAGGCCCCAAGGACGCGTACGCGCTGGTGCGGCCGGTGCTGGAGGCCATCGCCGCGCGCAGTGAAGAGGGCCTGTGCGTCACCCACGTGGGCCCGGAGGGCGCGGGCCACTTCGTGAAGATGGTGCACAACGGCATCGAGTACGCGGACATGCAGCTGCTCGCGGAGACCTACGACGTGCTCCGCCGCGGCCTGGGCCTGGACACCGCGGCGCTCGCCGACCTGTTCTCCAAGTGGAACGAGGGCATCGCCGAGTCGTTCCTCCTGGAGACCACCATCAAGGTGCTGCGCAAGCGCGACCCGGAGACGGGCAAGCCGCTGGTGGACCTGGTGCTGGACAAGGCCGGCCAGAAGGGCACGGGCAAGTGGACGGTGCAGGTGGCCCTGGACCTGGGCGTGCCGGTGCCCTCCATCGCGTCCGCGCTGGACGCGCGCAACCTGTCCTCGCGCAAGGAGGAGCGCGTCGCCGCGAGCAGGAAGCTCCACGGCCCCGACATCTCCCTGTCCCCGGAAGAGAAGAAGGAGCTGGCCCAGTGGGCGCACGACGCGCTCTACGCGGCGCGCGTGGTGACGTACGCGCAGGGCATGCGGCTCATCCAGGCGGCGTCGGACGAGTACAAGTGGGGCGTGTCGCTGGCGGAGATGGCCCGCATCTGGCGGGGCGGCTGCATCATCCGCGCGAAGCTGCTCACCCCGCTGCGCGAGTCCTTCGAACGGCAGCCCACGCTGCCCAACCTGATGGTGTCCGAGGCCTTCGCCCCGGTGCTGGACAAGATGGCCCCGGCGTGGCGCCGGTTCGTGGGCGCCGCGACGAAGGCGGGCATCCCCGTGCCGGTGTTCAGCAGCAGCCTGGCGTACATGGACAGCTACCGCAGCGCGGAGCTGCCGCAGAACCTCACCCAGGCCCAGCGCGACGCGTTCGGCGCGCACACCTACCAGCGCCGGGACAAGCCCGACGCCGGCTTCGTGCACTCGGACTGGCTGAAGTAGTCCCGCGGCCCCGCCCTGCGCGCCGCCTACTTTCCTTGGGTGGCGCGCAGCTCCGCGCGGCGGATCTTCCCGCTCACCGTCTTGGGCAGCTCCGTGACGAACTCAATCTCGCGCGGATACTTGTAGGGCGCCGTGGTCTTCTTCACGAAGTCCTGCAGCTCCTGCGCGAGCTCCGGTGACGGCGTGTGGCCCGGCGTAAGCAGCACGTACGCCTTGATGCGCTGGCCAAGCTTGTCGTCCGGCACGCCGATGACGGCGGACTCGGCCACCGCAGGGTGCTCAATCAGCGCGGATTCCACTTCGAAGGGGCCCACGCGGTAGCCGGACGTCTTGATGACGTCGTCGGAGCGCCCCACGAACCACAGGTAGCCGTCCGCGTCGCGCACCGCGCGGTCGCCGGTGATGTACCAGTCCCCCCGGCTGCTGGCGGCGTTGGCCGCGTCGTCGTTGAGGTAGCCCGCGAACAGGCCCACCGGCCGCTCCGGCCTCACGCGCACGGCGATGTCGCCCTCCTGTCCGTCCGCCACCTCGTGGCCGTGCTCGTCGATGACGCCCACGGTGAAGCCCGGGGACGGCTTGCCCATGGAGCCCACGCGCGGCTCCATGCCGGGGAAGATGCCCACGATGACCACCGTCTCCGTCTGGCCGTAGCCCTCGCGGATGTGCAGCCCGGTGGCCTCCTTCCACGTCTGGATGACCTCCGGGTTGAGCGGCTCGCCCGCGCTCAGGGAGTGGCGCAGCGAGGACAGGTCCACCGCCTTCAGGTCCTGGAGCACCAGCGCGCGCCACGCGGTGGGCGGCGCGCAGAAGGTGGTGACCTTCTCCCGCTCCAGCACCTTCAGGAAGCCCGCGGGGTCGAAGCGGCCGCGGAAGTCGTAGACGACGTTGCACGCGCCCACGCTCCACGGGCCGAAGAGCTTGCCCCACGCGCACTTCGCCCAGCCGGTGTCGCTGAGCGTGAGGTGCCGGTCCTCTGGCTTCAGGTCCAGCCAGTAGCGGCCGGTGATGAGGTGCCCCTGGCCGTAGCTGGCCTGCGTGTGCAGCACCATCTTCGGCATGCCGGTGGTGCCGGACGTGAAGTAGATGAGCAGCGGCTCCTCCGCCTTCGTGGGCGGGAACGCCGTCGCCTGCGACTCCGCCAGCGCCTCCGACGTGTAGCGCGTCCAGGGGGACGGCGCGTCGCCGGTGGACACCCACGTCGTCACGCCGGGGGCCTGGCCCGCGACGCCCTCGAAGCGGTCCAGGCAGCTGGCGTCGGTGAGGACGGCCTTCGCGCCGGACACCTCCAGCCGGTAGCGGATGTCCTTGGCGGTGAGCATGGGCGTGCCGGGCATGAAGACGATGCCCGCGCGGATGCAGCCCAGCACCAGGAACCACCACTCCGGCACGCGCGGCATCAGGATGAAGGCCCGGTCGCCGCGCTTCAGGCCCAGCCCGGTGAGGAAGCGCGCCGCGTGCAGCGAGCGCTCCTTCAGCTCCTGGAAGGAGAAGCGCCGCGAGCGCCCGGACTCGTCGGACCACTGGAGCGCGGGGGCCTGGGGCCGCTCGGCCGCGTGCCTGTCGATGACGTCCGTGGCGAAGTTGAAGTGCGCTGGCCGCTCCCACCGGAAGTCACGGCGGGTGGACGCGTAGTCGGCGGAAGCGCGAGAGGAAGGCTCGGACATGGGCGGCTCCTGGAGTGTTCCGGCAACCCCGGCAGCCTGTCACGTCATCCCGAGCGGTGCGGCGGAGCCCCGCGCGAAAGCGCCCGGTGGTGGACGCTCGCAACGCGCGGGGGAACTTCCAGGTGCTGCTCAGCGCGAGGCGTTCAGCCCCTTCGCCAGGCTGCGCGCCTCGTCACTCCAGCCCGGCTCACCCAGGTCCGCCACCTGGTTGAAGTCGTGCGCGGCGAGGTCCTTCTGGCCCAGCTCGCGCAGCGCGATGGCGCGGTTCCACAGCGCCTGGGGGTTGCGAGGGTCCGTGCGCAGCACCGGGTCCAGCAGGTTCAGCGCGTCCTGGTAGCGGCCGTCCTGCAGCGCCACCACCGACAGGTCGATGTCGCGCGCCAGCGACGCGGGCTCGCGCGCCAGCACCGCCTGCGCCTGCTGCCACTGGCCGTGCAGCACGTAGGCCGCGACGATGCCGCGGAAGTCCCTGCGCTCCTCCATCTCCGCCAGGGGACGCAGGGGCAGCGTCACCTTCCCCGCCTCCGCGCCTTCCGCGCCGCCGCGCATGGGGCTGTAGGGACGGTGCTTGTCCGCGCGCGGATCAGAAAGGCGCGCCTCCAGCTCACGCGTGGACTGGTTCTCCAGGAAGACGACCGCTGGCACCTCTCCGGCGGGCATCATGCGCGGCACGACGATGGCGCAGAGGCTGGCGGCCATGGCCAGCGGCACCACCACGCGCGCGTTGCGGCGCACCCACGCGCCCAGCGCCACCACGTGGCCCTCCGGCTTCGCCGCCGGCGCCTCCGCCACGCCCGTGCCCAGGGCCCGCGCCGCCAGCAGCTCCAACTGGAGCAGGTCCCTCAGGCCGCCCTCGCAGGCGGCACAGCGCGGCAGGTGGTTCCGGAACGCTTCGGCGTCGGACTCGGACAGCTCGCCGTCCATGAAGAGGTGCAGCCGGGTGCAATGCGCGTTCATGACTGAGCTCCCCGCTCCCGGGCCACCGCGACGCTCGGAAGCAGCAATTCCCTCAGGTCCCGGCGCGCCAGCGTCAGCCAGCTGCCCACGGTCCCCACGGGAACGTTGAAATGTTCAGCGATGGCCTGGTAGCGGCGGCCTTCCGCGTGAAGCTTGTACGCGTCCCGGAGGTGCGGCTTGAGCTGCTCGATGGCCGCCTGGAACGCGTCGTTGCCCACCAGCTCCCAGTTCTCCTGGTCCGCGTCCCCTGTCACCGGCAGGTCCTGCACCAGCGCCAGGTGCGGCAGCCCCCGGCTCTCCGTGCGCTGACGGCGGCAGTGGTCCAGGAACCGGTTGGTCATCGTCGTGCACAGCCAGGCCGCGCACGCCGCTTCCGTCCGGTCCTTCAGGTGGCCGTACTCCGGCAACGCCCGCTCGAAGGCCTCCTGGACCAGGTCCTCCGGGTCCAGGGTGCCGCGGGCGCACAACCGCCGCGCCACCGCCAGCAGGCTGGGCCGGTGTCGCTGGATGAACGCCTCGAAGTGGCGCTTTTCCCGGTTGAAGAGGTTGGCCATGACACAAGGCCCCGAAGTGACTGGTGGGCTTTCCTGTTTAAAGACGCCGAGCGGTTCGTTTCTTGAGAGAAAAATGCCCGGAAGGGCAGACAAGCCCGGACGCCAGGTCCTTCAGCGAACGCCTTCCGCCCCCTCCAGCAGGGGGGGAACCGAGGGCGGCGGCAGCGGGCGGCGCCGGCGCGGTGCCCGGTTCTCGCAGTTCACGTAGGAGCCCTTCACGTGGGGAGCGCTGTGGTCCGGCTCGAAGGCGCCAGGGCGGTGAGAGGACGGGTCTCCGGGGGTCATGAATGGCTTCTCCTGGTACGACGGAAGTCCTGCGTCAGCATTGAGGTGGGTTGGAAAAAGACAGAATGGGGCAGTCCATACCACGCCCCGCCACACCGGCAGCAGGGCCCCCCCGGGCCAATCCTTCAAGGATTTCAAGGAGTTCTGAATGAACGAGGACAAGTCCCCGCTGCGGCCGGAGTGGCGCCAGTGGCTGGCGGAGAATCTGGCGCTGGGTGTGGGCATGGAGGAGGTGGAGCAGGTGCTGGAGGGAGCGGGGGTGCCCCTGGAAGTCGCGCGGGCGGAGGTGGCCGCCGCGGAGGCACACCCCTACTTCCAGGCGTGCCGTCAGGTGGCCCGGCACTTCGGGTGGCTGGAGTCGCTGATGGAGACCTACAGCGCGCTGCGTAACCAGGACGGCGGGCGCGTCCTGGAGGTGCGTGAGGGGCTGGCCCCGGAGGAGTTCTTCCGCCGCTACTACTTCGGCCACCGGCCGGTGGTGCTGCGGGGGGCCATGAAGGGCTGGCCCGCGCTGGGCAAGTGGTCGGTGCCCTACTTCCGCGAACACTTCGGGCAGGTGGAGGTGGAGGTGATGACGGGGCGCGACGCCAACCCGGAGCACGCGGCCCAGCAGGACCGGCACCGCTCGCGGATGCCCTTCACGGACTTCCTGGCGATGGTGGAGTCCGGCCGGGAGACCAACGACTACTACATGGTTCCGCGCAACGACAACTGGAGCCACGGGGGGCTGTCCGCGCTGCGCGAGGACCTGCGCGCGCTGGAGGGCATCATCGACCCGTCGCTCCTGGCGGATCAGATGACGCTGCTCCTGGGCCCGGCGGGCACCGTCACCCCGCTGCACCACGACAACATGAACATCGTGCTGGGGCAGGTGATGGGGCGCAAGCACGTGAAGCTGGTGCCGTCCTACGAGCGTCACCGGGTGTACCCGCACCGGGGCACCTTCAGCCATGTGGACGCGGGCGCGCCGGACCTGGTGGCGCACCCGCTGTTCGCCGAGGCCACGGTGCTGGAGACGGTGCTGGAGCCCGGGGACATGGTGTTCCTGCCCGTGGGGTGGTGGCACTGGGTGAAGGCGCTGGACGTGAGCGCCAGCGTCACCTTCCACCACTTCGTCGTCCCTGGCGGAAACACGCACCTGGATGCCCCCCCCTAGCCCGTCCGTCAGTCCGCCTTCTCCACCAGCAGCACGGAGAGCGTCCATCCGGCCCGCCCGTCCCGCGCGAGCCACGCCTGGCGCTCGTCGCGCAGCGCGATGGCGGCGGGCGAGCCCGCGTGGATCCTCCGGCGCACGCCGTCGAAGAAGCGGCCCGCCGCGTCCGGGATGTCCACCGTGGAGGCCAGCACCGCGCGGGCGCCGGAGTCGATGAAGGCCGCCGGCAGGCTGAAGGGCTCCGTGCTCTGCAGCGCCGTGGTGCGGCCCGCGCTGCACGCGGCCAGGAAGACGGTGGGCTCCCCCTTGAGCTTCTGCTCGCGCACCACGTCCGCGGTGAGCGCGTAGCGGCCGTTCACCTCCGGGGACAGCACCACCAGCGACGCGCCGGAGATGCTGGGGTCGGTGATGCCGTGCGCGTGGATTTCAATCTCCGTGGCGTCCGCCATGCTCTCCAGCACGCGCGAGGGCGTGGCGTCCGAGCCGGACAGCACGTTGGGCGGCGCGCCCCCGGGCTCCGCGTCCGGCGTCCAGGTGGGCAGCCGGGGCAGCTGCAACAGCGACGGGGCCTCCACGCCGGCCACCACCAGCCGGCGCGCGGACTGGGCGCTGGCGGCCGGACGCGGGCCCTGGGCGCGGCCCAGGCGGAAGCTCCACGCCATGTCGGACGGCAGCAGATCCGTGCGGCCGAAGACCGGCGCCCACGCCAGCACGTCCACGTGGTCACAGCCGGACAGCGTCTTGCGCAGCCCTTCCGGCACCAGCCGGGACGAGTCCGCGCGGGCAAAGGGCTCCTTGCGCGTGTCGTCGTAGTGCCCCTTCACCTCGCCGTGGGGGCCCAGCGCCACCAGCACGGTGCGCTCGGCGTGGACGCTGGCGGCCAGCGCGCAGCGCGTGAGCACGGGCGTGCCCAGCTGCGCGGCCATCAGCTCCACCACCTTGGAGAACTCCCCTGCGCGGCCCGCGTCCACCGCGAGCGACGAGTAGCTGAGCGCCCAGGCCTCACGCCCCAGCGCGTCGCCGCGCGGCAGGGCGTCCGCCGCGTCGATGGCCTTGCGCAGGTGGAGCTGGCCCTTCTGGCGGTCGCGGTCCAGGTGGAAGCGGCCCTCCAGGTAGTCCGCGTAGACGCGGTCCCCGCCCTGCACCACCGGGCCCGCCAGCGCGTTGGTCGTCACGCGGGAGAGCCACTCCAGGTCGTTGGGGCCGAAGTTGGAGCGCGTCAACTCCACGAGCGTGGCGCCGAACACCGGCTCCATGGGGTTGTCCGGGCAGGCGGCGGCGATGTCCAGCTCGCGCCGCGCCTCCTGGGGCCGCAGGTCCAGGTAGTGCAGGTGCGCCAGCTGCACGTGGGGCCACGCGCAGCTGCGCGTGGGGCCGCGCGCCATCCATTCCTCCAGATAGGCGCGGGCGCTGCCCAGATCGTTGCGCGAGCGCGACACCTGGCTCAGCACCTCCAACGCGCTGAACTCCAGCTCCCACTCGCGCAGCTGCCGGGCGCCGGCCCAGAGCACGCGCGCGTGCTGCTCGGACTCCGTCACGCGCTGCATGTCGTAGTAGAAGATGGCCAGCCGCTTCTCCAGCTCCAGGCAGCGCACGGACAGGCCATTCTCGCGGCAGCGCTGGAGCGCGCCGAAGAGCCGCTGTTCAGCCTTCCACCACGCTCCGTCGGAGATCTCCTTGAAGGCCTGGTCGCGGTCCGCGACGTAGGTGAACCACGGGTCCTCCAGCCGCTTGATGCGCTCCAGCGTGTCCTTGAGGTGGTTCAGGGAGCCCCTGCGCGTGCGCAACAGCGCGCCCAGGTAGATGTCGTCATCCCCGGACACCCGCGCCCGGTCCAGCAGCGCCTCCGGGATGCCGTGGCCCGCGCGCAGCGTCTCCGCGTACTGGCGCGCCACGTCCGACCGGCGGGAGAAGTCCCGCTTCGCCACGCGCTGCACGTAGTCCGTGAGCACGCTGCCGCCCTGTACCCGGTCCAGCTCCTTCGCCAGGGGCAGCAGCGCCAGCGCGCGCTCCTTCGACCCGGCGGCGCGCACCACGTCATAGAAGACGCCGCGCACGGTGCCCGGCATGTACCGGGCCGCGTCCATGGGCAGCGGCGCCTTCGGGTCGTCCATCAGGGCGAGCGTCGCGTCGCGCGCATCCTTCCACTGGCGCTGGCGCTCCAGCGTGGCCTCGCGCAGGGCCAGCGCCTGGGCGTGCGCCTCACGCCCCCAGCCCGGCTCGTTGCGCTTCGCCACCTCCTCGAACAGCTCCGACGCGCGCAGCGTCAGCCCCATCTCCCGGAACACCAGCGCGCGGTTCCACAGGGCCTGCGTCAGGTTCGGCTTCGCGGTGAGCGCCGCGTCCAGCAGCCGCAGCGCGCGCTCATGGTCCCCGCGGGCGAGCGCCACCGCCGCCAGGTCGCTGTCGCGCTCCGGCGAGGCGGGCAGACGCTCCAGGAAGGAGGACGCCTGGTTCCACTCGCCCTCCAGGGCATAGGCCGCCGCGATGCCGCCCCAGTCCTCCCGGGCCTCCATGCGGGCGAGCGGGCCCAGGGGCATCGGCTCGGCGGGGACCGGGCAGCCTCCCGCGGGGGCGCGCGAACGGTAGCGGTCCGCTTCCGGGTGCGTGAGGCGGGCCTCGATGCGGGCGGCCGCCCTGCGCTCCGTCCAGAAGGTGTCCGGGACGGGGGACGGCTGCGCCCGGGGCTTCAGGGCCGCGACCCCACCCACCAGGAGAGGGAGGGCCAGCGCCAGCGCCCAGAGACTCTTCTTCGCCGGCTTCACCATGCGGTCCCCTCGGGCATCTCCCCCCTGCTGCCCCTTGGGGCGGTTCTACACCAACCTCCGACGAACGCCGACCTGGCCTCGCCCCGTGCCTCCCGGCGTCTCATGACGCGGTGGGCAGGCGGGCGGTGGGACAACAGGCGCATCGGATGTCTGGGGCGATACACGCACCAATAGACGGGCTGCTCGGCCGATCTTGAAAAAAGGCCCCACTTCCCAGGTCCGGCGCGGGGGAGGGACGGGACGCCGGGACGTCAGGCTGTTGGGGGGATGACGCCCGGGGGCCTGCCTGCACGGCGGCTCACGGCGGATGGTTTGAGCGCCCGCATCCACCCGGAATCACGCGCTTCGGCATGCCTGGGGAAGCGACGGGCGGCAGGGCCTTGGCCCCCTCATTGCCCACCAGGCGTCCCGACGGGCGGGCGGGCGCCAGGGGGTTGGCAGGCGAGTGGCAGCGGGAAGGCTTCCTTCCCGCCGCGTGTCCCCTTGGCCCAACCCGGACCGAAAGGACCCCTGTTTGAAGCGACTCCTTACGCTCGTTGCCGCGGCCTCCCTGATGCCGGCCCTCGCATCCGCCAGCATCCTCTGGAAGGGCGACTTCGAGACCGGCAACACGTCGCAATGGACGCGGCAGCAGGCCGTTGCCAACAGCCGCTTGCAGGTCGTGACGGATGTGGTGCGTGACGGCAGGTACGCACTCAAGGCCACCGTGAAGCAGGGCGATGATCCCATTGGCGCCAGCGGCAACCGCAACGAGCTGCTCTATGTGACCCACGAGACGCAGGGGAAGGAGTACTACTACAAGTGGAGCACGCTCTTTCCCACCAACTACCCCGTGAATGACTCGTGGCAGGTCATCACGCAGTGGCACCAGGAGAGCTGCTGCGGCTCTCCGCCGCTGGAGTTCTTCGTGCGCGGGGACAAGATCAACCTGCGCGTGGGCGGCAACACCACGCCCGTGCTGTGGCAGACCTCCATCGACAAGGGCAACTGGCACGACTTCGTGCTGCACGTGAAGTGGTCTTCGGACAAGAAGGCCGGCTTCGTGGAGCTGTGGCACAACGGCGAGCACGTGCTGCCGAAGACCTACGGCGCCAACCAGTTCGGCAAGGAGCTGAACTATCTGAAGATGGGCCTGTACCGCGACGCCGCCATCAAGCCCGAAGCGTCCATCTTCCATGACGGCTTCACCATGGCGACGACGCTCGAGGACGTGATGCCGCCGGCGCCCGCGCCGGTGGAGGAGACGCCCGCGCCCACGCCCGTGCCGGACGACACGAACATCCCCGCGGAAGACCCGACCCCGGTCATCGCCCCCCCGACGCCGAACACGCCGGAGCAGCCCTCCCCCCAGCTGCCCACCACGGGCCAGCCCCCCACCACCGGCACCACGCCCGTGTCCAAGAACCCCACGGGCGTGCCGGACGCGTCCGAGGCCGCGACGGGAGGCTGCAGCGCGTCCGGAACCTCCGGCACCCTGCCCTTCGCCAGCGCCCTGCTGCTCCTGGGCGCCGCCGCGCTGCGCCGCCGCCGGGCCCCCGCCCGCGCGCTGGCCCCGCGCGCGAAGCGCTGACTTCCGCCCGTCACCGAAGCAAGTCCCAAGGCCCGGTGCGTCCTGTGACGCGCCGGGCCTTCTTGTTCTCAAAGACTTTCTTCGGCAGCACAAAAATGTCGGAGAATTTAAGTAATTCTTGAATTAATTGACTATCACGGCTTTGTCGGGTTTCGCTCCGGGCTCCCCCGAAGCACGAAAGGCAGGACCCGATGAAGCGGACCCCTGGTCTGTTCTCCACGGCGACGGCGCTGTTCGCTGGCGCCACGTTGAGCATCGTCCCCTCGATGGCGATGGCGGCTCCCTCCCCGGCGGAGGCCGCGCTGGCGCATGACGTGTCGCCGGAGCTTCTGTCCGCGATGCAGCGGGACCTGGGGCTGACGGCGGACGGCGCGAAGCAGCGGCTGGCGTCGGAGGCCGCGGCGGTGCGCGTGGAGGGCCACCTGCGCGCGGAGCTGGGCGAGCGCTTTGGCGGCGCGTGGATGAACGCGGACGGCAGCGCGCTGGTGGTGGGCGTGACGACGGACGCGGACGCGGACGCGGTGCGCCGCGCGGGGGCGGTACCCCAGAGGGTGAAGTACACGCTGGCGGAGCTGGACGCGGTGAAGGCGCAGCTGGACCAGGGCAGCCGGATGGCGGGCCGCGCCGTGCACGCCTGGTACGTGGACGTGACGACCAACAGCGTGGTGGTGCTGGCGCAGGACTCCGCGCTGACGGGCGGCACGGACTTCGTCGCGAAGGCGGGCGTGAAGCACGCCGCGGTGCGCACGGTGCCGTCGCGCGAGGAGTTCAAGCCCGTCTACGACCTGCGCGGCGGTGACGCGTACTACCCGGGGGGCGCGCGCTGCTCCATCGGCTTCCCCGTGTCCGGCGGCTTCGTGACGGCGGGACACTGCGGAGGGGCGGGCACGACCACCAGCGGCGTCAACGGCGTGGCGCAGGGCACGGTGGTGGCGTCCACCTTCCCGGGCAATGACTGGGCCTGGGTGCGCACCAACGGCTCCTGGGGGTCACAGCCGTGGGTGAACAACTACGCGGGCGGCAACGTGCTGGTGTACGGGTCGCAGGAGGCGGGCATCAACGCGTCCGTCTGTCGCTCGGGCTCCACCACCGGCTGGCGCTGCGGCGTCATCCAGCAGAAGAACGTCACGGTGAACTACAACGTGGGCCCGGTGTACGGCCTCACGCTGTCCAACGCATGCGCCGAGGGCGGTGACTCCGGCGGCTCGTGGCTGTCCGGCAACCAGGCCCAGGGCGTGACGTCCGGCGCCGGCGGCAACTGCACGACGGGCGGCACCACCGTCTTCCAGCCGCTCAACCCCATCCTGAGCGTCTACGGCCTGCAGCTCACCACGGTGGGCGGTGGCGGCTCCGGCGGGCCCATCATCGGCCTGGCGAACAAGTGCATCGACGTGCCGAACTCCAACTCCAACGACGGCACCCGCTTGCAGCTGTGGGACTGCAACGGCACGGACGCGCAGAAGTGGACCTTCATGTCGGACGGCACCGTGCGCGCCTTCGGCAAGTGCATGGACGTGGCCTGGGGCTCCAGCGCCAACGGCACCGCCATCCAGCTCGTCACCTGCAACGGCAACCCCGCGCAGCAGTTCATCCTCTCCGGCGCTGGCGACCTGGTGAACCCGCAGGCCAACAAGTGCGTGGACGTGACGAGCGGCAACTCCGCCAGCGGCACCCCGCTCCAGCTCTGGGAGTGCAACGGCACCGCCGCGCAGAAGTGGCGCCGGTAGCCTAGCGCAGGGAGGCGCGGGCGGCTGCATGGAGCGTCCGCGACAGCTCCTCCGCGAGCGGGGACGCCAGTCGCCCCTGCTGCCAGTACAACACCACGTCCAGGTGCCGGCCGGCCACGAGCTCCACGAGCCTCCCGGCACGCAGCTCCTCGCGGATGAGGGGCTCGGGGTTCATCCCCCAGCCCATCCCCGCGAGACAGGCGTCCACGAAGCCATGCGGGCTGGGCACCCAGTGCGTCGGCGGCTCGACGCGCGCGCGTGTCAGCCGGCGCAGGAAGGTCCGCTGGAGCGCGTCCTTGGTGTCGAAGCGCAGGCACGGCGCGCCGGCAAGGGCCGCCCCCGTCACGCCCGAGGAGAAGTGGCGCCGGTGGAAGTCGGGGGAGCAGGTCGCCAGGTACCGCATCGCGCCCAGGCGCGTCGAGCGGCACCCCTGGACGGGCTCGGCCTGTGACGTCACCGCGCCGAGCACCGAGCCCGACCGCAGCAGCTCGACCGTGTGGCTTTCATCGTCCACGGCCAGATTGAAGAGCACGGCGTGCCGAGAGGTGAAGCCCGCCAGCGCGCGCACGAGCCAGGTCGCGACGCTGTCCGCGTTGGCCGCCAGCCGCAGCGTCGGGCGCGGGCCCGGGGACGTCCCCACCTCCGGGAGGCGGGTGCGCAGTTCGTGCTCCAGCAGCGCGACCTGCTCCGCGTGCCCGCAGAGCACCGCCCCCGTCGCCGTGGGGCGGCAGGGCTGCGCCCGCACGACCAGCGTCTGGCCCAGGCGCTCCTCCAGGAGCTTGACGCGTTGGGAGACCGCCGATGGCGTGACATGGAGGACCCGGGCGGCGCGCTCGAAGGAGCCTTCACGCACGACGGCCGCCAGCGCCTCCAGCAGCGGGTAATCGAGCATGGTTTAGCGTTCCTTCATCCGGTTCAGGAGGTTTAGCTCCACTTCATACCTGCGGGCGGGCACCTTGCCGAGTGGGGCCGCGAAGCGCGCGGCACCCGGAGGGTCGTCATGGAGCTGTCACCGCTTCTGCGAGGGGCCGGACTGGGCGCCTCACTCATCGTGGCCATCGGAGCCCAGAACGCCTTCGTCCTGAGACAGGGGCTGCTGCGCGCGCACGTCCCCCTGGTCGTGGGCGTGTGCGTGGCCGGGGACGTGCTCCTCATCGCCGCGGGCGTCGCGGGCATGGGGCAGCTCATCGTGAAGCTCCCGTGGCTCGTCCTGGTGACGAAGTGGTGCGGCGCCGCCTACCTGGCCTGGTTCGGGGTGACGTCGCTCCTCCGTGCGCTCCGCCCTGACCGCGCGGCGCTGGAGGCCGCGGGCGGGCGGGAGGCGGGCTCGGGGCGCACGCTGCGCACGGCGCTGGCGCTCACGTTCCTCAATCCCCATGTGTACCTGGACACTGTCGTGCTCCTGGGCTCCGTCGCGGCGCGGGAAGGAGGCCACGGCGCGCCGCTCTTCGGTGCCGGAGCCATGGCCGCCAGCTGCGCGTGGTTCAGCGGCCTGGGCTTCGGCGCCCGGTATCTCGCGCCCCTCTTCGCGCGGCCCCTCGCCTGGAGGCTCCTGGATGGCGTCATCGGGCTGGTCATGCTGGCGCTGGCGGCCTCGCTCCTGGCCTGACGCGGCGGGCGTCGTCCCCGTGCCCTCCTGAAACGAAGAAGCGCGAGCCCCCAGTGCCTCGGGGACCCGCGCTTTGTCGTTTCCGGAAAGCCGTGCTTCCTAGTGCGCGCCTTCCACCTTCACCTTGGGATCCGCCTTCTGGAGCATGGCCACCAGGACGAGGGCGCAGACGAACAGCAGCGCGAGGATGAGGAAGTTCGCGTTGAAGGCCCGCACCAGCGCCTGGGCGCTGATGCGCTGACTCAACAGGCCGTAGGCGGCGCCCGTGGGATTGAGCACGCCCTTCGCGGCCATGGCGCCCGTCAGCTGGGCCACCTGCTCCTGGGCCACCTGCCCGTAGACGTCCACGTGCGACGTGACGGCGGTGACGTTGGCCTGGGTGGAGCGGCTGAGCGCGCTGCTCATCCACGCCGTGCCAATGGAGCCGCCCAGCTCGCGGGTGAGGTTGAAGAGGCCCGCCGCGTTGCCGCGCTGCTCCGGACGCAGGTTGCTGAGCGCCATCACCGACAGCGGCACGAAGATGAAACCCAGCGAACAGGCGCGGATGAACACCGGCGTGATGAGGGTGATTTCATCCACGCGCGTGGCCAGGTGCCCGTTGGTCCACAGCGACAGGCTCACGCCCAGCACGCCGAAGGCGACGAGGTAGCGCCCATCCACCTTGCCGCCGAACTTGCCGATGAGCGGCATCAGGATGACCTGGATGGCGCTGCCCTTGAGGAAGATGAGCCCGATGTCCAACGCCTCGTAGCGCATCACCGAGCCGCAGAAGAGGCTGAAGAGGAACGAGCCGGAGAACAGCGCCGTGCCCACGAGGAAGTTCACCCCCGTGGCCGCGGAGTAGCTGCGGTTGCCGAACACGCGCAGGTCCACCACGGGACTGGGTGTCTCCAATTCGTGGACGACGAAGGTGATGAGCGCGATGGCCGCGATGACCGCCAGCAGCGTGATGAGCCTGCTGTCGAACCAGTCCTCGCGGTTGCCCTCCTCCAGCACGTACTGGAGACAGGCCATGCCCACGGCGAGCAGCGCGATGCCGTTGCGGTCCACCTTCTCCATGGACGGCTCGAAGTGGGGCTGCTCGATGTAGCGCCACGCCATGTACGCGGCGAAGAGGCCCACGGGCACGTTGATGAGGAAGATCCAGTGCCAGCTGGCCGCCTCGATGAGCAGGCCACCCACGGTGGGCCCCAGCAGCGGGCCCGTCACGGCGCCCAGGCCGAAGAGGGCACCCGCCATGCCGTGCTCCTCGCGCGGGTAGCGGGCGAAGAGGATGGCCTGGGACGTGGGGATGATGGCGCCGCCGCCCATGCCCTGGAGGATGCGGAAGGCCACCAGCGAGGGCAGGTTCCACGACAGGCCGCACAGCACGCTGGCCAGCGTGAAGAGCAGGACGGAGAACGTGAAGTACTTCCGATAGCCGAAGCGGCGCTGCAGCCAGCCCGTCATCGGGATGACCACCACGTTGGCCATCATGTATCCCGTGGACACCCAGGCGATCTGATCCAACGGCGTGCCGAAGCTCGCGCGGATGTCGCTCAGGGCCACGTTGACGATGGAGATGTCCAGCACGGACATCAGCGCCGCGGCCATGGCCGCGATGGTGATGCCCGTCTTGGAACCTTGGATGACGTCGCGGCGTGCGTCCACGGTGGGTTACTCCTTGCGGGTGTCCACGGCCGCGGTCCGCTGCGGCGCGGGCTCGGCCCCGGTGTCCACGGTGACGTAGACGCTCATGCCGGGCTTGATGGGCAGGTCCTTGCGGTCGCCGTCGAAGCGGATGAGCACGGGGATGCGCTGCACGACCTTCACGAAGTTGCCGGACGCGTTGTCCGGCGGCAGCAGGGCGAAGCGCGCGCCGCTGGCGCCCGCGAGGCTGTCCACGTGGCCCTTGAACGAGTGGCTGCCGAACGCGTCCACCTTCACGTCCACCGGCTGGCCCGGGCGCATCTCACCGACCTGGTCCTCCTTGAAGTTGGCGACCACCCAGATGTCGTCCTGCGGAACGATGGCCATCAGCGGGCGCTCCGGGCCCACCATCTGTCCCACCTCCACGGTGCGGCGGCTGACCACGCCGTCCACCGGGGCGCGCACCTGCGCGTAGGACACCGCGAGCTCCGCGAGCGTCAGCGCGCCATGCGTCTGCTTGAGGCGGGCCTCGGCGAGCTTCAGCGCGGCCTGCGCGGCCTGCACCTGCACGGGCGCCGTCTCCGCGGCGGTCAGCTTGCCCTGCGCGGCCTCCAGGCCACCGGAGGAGCTCTGGATGCCGGCCTCGGTGGAGGTGAGGCGCGCGCGGGACTGGTCCAACAGGGCCTTGGCCTGATCATACGAGGCCTGACGCGCGTCCAGGTCCGCCTGGGCCACCGCGCCCTGCTCGCGCAGCTGCTTGATGCGGCCCAGGTCCGTCTCCGCCAGCTTGAAGCGCGCCTCGGCCGCGGTCACGTCCGCGCGGGCCTGGTCCAGCGCGGCCTTGGAGGAGCTGATGCCGCTGGAGGCCTGGGTGACGCCGGCGCGGGCCTGGCGCAGGTTGGCGCCCGCGTTGGCCTCCGTGAGGGTGAGCTGCGCCTGGGCGTTGGACAGCTGGGCCTCCGCGCTCATCACGTCCGCGCGGGCGACCTCCAGCTTGGCGTCCAGGTCCGCGTGGTCCAGCTCCACCAGCACGTCGCCGGCCTTCACGGTCTGGTTGTCCTTCACCAGCACGCGGGCCACCTGCCCGGCCACGCGCGGCGCCACGTTGGCGATGCGGCCTTCGACCTGGGCGTCGTCCGTGGACTCGTGGCCGTGGGTGAGCAGGTAGCGCGCGCCCGCGCCCAGCACCGCCACGCCCACGAGGACGGGCAGCACCTGCTTCGCGCGGGAGCGCTTCGCGGGCTTCGTGGCGGCGGGGGCGTCGGTGGAGGGAGCGGGCGCTTCCAGGGGAGAGGCGGTACGGGTCGTCATGGTTGTTGCTCGATGCGGCGTTGAAGAAGGGGTGTGGGAAGGCTTCAGGGGTCCCGCAGGGCGGGGATGCCGGAGGACACCTTGGCCAGCAGGGCGCGAAGGGTGTCCCGCTCCTCGAGGCTCAAGGGAGCCATGAGCGCGGCGATGCGGCGGTAGTGGTCGGGCATCATGCCCAGGATGAAGTCGCGGCCCTTCTGCGTGAGGTGCACGGAGTACATGCGCCGGTCCTCGGGGTGGTTCACGCGGGAGACGAGGCCGTCCTTCTCCAGCGTGTCCAGGAGCCCCGTGATGGTCGCGCGGGTGCAGCTCGCCAGCTCCGCGAGGTCCGCGGGGCGCAGCGTCTCGCCCGCGTCCTCCGCGGCGAAGAGCTGCACGAGCACCACGAAGCGCCCGTGTGACACGCCATGCCGGGCGAAGTGCGCTTCGTAGGCTTCCGTCAGCTCATTGGACAACCGCAGCATCGTCAGACACGTCTCGATGGCGCTGGGGTCGAGCGCGGGAAACCGCTGGGCCATCTGCTTCAGCCGCTCGTACCGGGGCACGAGCTTCATCGGCGTGGCGTTCTTGGGGCGCAGGGGAACCAAAGCGGGGCGTCTAGTAAGGCCCCTAATGATTTTGCGCAAGCTGATTTCGTCGACTGACTAACTCCTTGATTTCCCGAGCGGGAAGTGGACCGTCCGGTTACTCGGCCGCCTTCACATCCACTTCGGTGGGGCGGGTCTCCAGGAGGAGGACGGCGCGCGATTCAGGGTGACGCTCCTGCACCGAGCGCACGGCGCGCAGGTCGAAGGACTGCACGTCCACCCTCCCGACGAGCCCTGCCTCTTGGATGTCCCGGGCCACCGCATCACCATGCGCCGGGGCGATGTCTGTCTTCACGGACGTCCGTTTGAGTTCCACATTGAAACGGAGACGGCGGGCGTTCCGGGCGCGGAGCGGGTCGCGGGCTTCATGGGCGGCGTCCGCCTGGTCCGCGGCGAAGGCGAACAGCTGACGCAGGGTGGGGACGGTGTAGGGGTCCGGCAGGCCCGTACGCGCGGCGAACGCGACGGCCTCGGGCGAGCAGGTGTGGTCGTTCGTCTGCTCCGGCCGATGCGGGAGGAGGCGGTCGCAGACGTAGGCGGATTGGAGCTGCGCGACGGTGAGGGTCGCGACGGGGACGGGGGTGGTCAGCGGGCTTCCATCCGCGTGGCGGCACTTCGCCGGGGACAGGTCCGGGTCATGGGAGAGCACGGGGACGCCATCGGCGGTGAGGACGGTGTCCAGCTCCAGCGTGGTCATCCGGTGGTCGAGCGCGGCCTCGAAGGCGGGCAGCGTGTTCTCCGGCCGCAGGTTGCGCGCGCCCCGGTGGCCCTGCGCATCGAAGCGCTTCGGGTCGATGAGGCCGTCCGCGTCCAGCAGGTCGCCGGGAGTGCCGTCGCCGTTGGCGTCGAAGTCGCGCACCGCCTGGGCGAGGAGGTCCGGCCGGTCGCTGATGATGCCGTCCACGCCGCGCTGGAGCAGGGCCCGCATCGTAGGCAGGTCGTTCACGGTCCAGACGACGACGGGGTGGCCGGCGGCGTGGAGGCGCTCCAGGTCGATGCCGCCTCCGGGCCGGAGCAACGCCACGTCCGGCGAGCACACGGGAGCGTGCGTCCGTGCGTGCGCCCGCAAGGCATCCATGAGGCGCACCGTGGGATCATCCGGTGGCGTGGTGAGGTGGGCCCTCGTGCAACCGCAGGTGAGGGCCGCCAGGAGCACCGCGAGGACGCGACGTGGAGGCCGCCGGGTGGACGATGCCGTGCGCATGGGCTGCCTTCGTTCCGGGTGTCGGTTAGGAAGTGGAAGCGATGGACGTGAAGGATGCCACCGTGCAGGCAGCGCTGCGTCAGGCGTGTGACGACGCGGGACTGCCGCAGTCCCTGCGGGCCTGCGTGTATCCGCTGCTGCGGGACCCGGAGGGCGACTGGCCTCCGTGCTGTGGCGGAGGCTGCATGCCGTGCTCTTCCACGCTGGCGGATGTGGCGCTGCGCACGCTGGAGCTCTTGGGCACGCCGCGACGGTCGCCCCTTCCTCCGGGGTGAACAGGGGCTCATCCCGCGCCGCGCTCGTCGTCCCCTTCGCTTCCCGACGTCAGCTTGTCCCGGATGATGCGCGCCACCGCCGTCACCTGGGGCTCCTCCATGATGGTGAAGTGGTTGCCGCGCACGTCGTGGGCCTGGAACGAAGCGGTCGTCAGCGCCCTCCACCCCTCCTCCGCGTGCGAATCCAGCACCGCGTCCCGCTCCGTGGCCCGGAGGTACACGAGCGGCACCGCATGACGCCCTGGCGCATACGCGGCGATGGCCTCGTTGGTCGCGAGCACCACGTCGCGCAGCCGCGTGTCGTCCTCCATCGCCGTCCGCAGCCCCTCCGCCGCGCGGGGGGAGATCTCCTGGAACGCACGGATGAGCTGGAGCACGTCTCCCATGCTCCGGATGCCCAGCCTGCGCGAGTCGTCCACCGTCACCGTGTCGATCTGGAAGACGCCCGCCACGGAGTGGCCCCGCTCCAACAGCTTCGCCGCCATCTCGTAGGCGATGACGCCACCCGAGGAGTGGCCACCCAGCCAGTAGGGTCCCCGCGGCTGAAAGGCGAGCAGTTCGTCCACGTAGGCGCGCGCCATCGTGGGCACGTCTCGATAGGGCGCCTCGCCGGGCTCCAGCCCATATGCACGGAACGCGTGGACAGGCGTGTCCGCGCCCAGCTGCTTCGCCAGCGGCAGGTACGTGTAGACGGTGCCCCCGATGGGCTGCACCAGGAAGAGGCGCGCCCGTCCATGCCGGCCCGCCTGGAGCTCCATGCGGAGCGGAGACTCCTTGAGGAGCGGCCTCCCCGTTCGTTCCAGCTCATCCTGGACCGCGCGCACCCACGCGCCCAGCGTCGGGTGTTCCAGCACCGCGTGCAGCGACAGGGTGACCTCCAGCCGCGACTTGAGCTCGCGGTTGAGCTGCACGACGAGGAGCGAGGTGCCTCCCAGTTCGAAGAAGTGGCTGTCCGGCGTCAGCGTGTCCACGCCGAGCAGCTCCTTCCAGAGCGCCTCCATGGAGGCCCACACCTCTTCGTGGCGGAGCGGCCGGGCCGCATGCGTGACTTCGGGCGTGGGGCGCCGTGGCGTCTTCTCCGCCAGCGTGTAGCGCTTGCGCTCGAAGGGATACGTCGGCAGCACGACCCGCCTGCGGGGACCGCTCCCGCGCACCGCGCTCCAGTCCACGGGGAGGCCCGCGGACCAGAGCTGTCCCACGGCGTGGAGCAGCGCTTGTTCATCGCTCTCCGGCGGGTGACGTCGTCCCTCGGGCACGCCGAGCGTGGGCAGCACGAGCCGCTCACGTCCCGCCCGGGGATTCAGCAGCGCCAGCGTGGAGAGCGTCCGTCCCGGCCCCACCTCCACGAAGATCCGCTCACGGTCCTCCATCTGCAGCTCCAGACCCGAGGAGAACCGGACCACGTGCCGCAGATGGCGGGCCCAATACGAGGGATCGCGCGCATCGTCCGCCGTCAGCCAGGTGCCCGTGACGTTGGAGACGAGGGGAATCGTCGGGGTCTTCGGCCGCATCGACCGGGCCAGGTCCGTGAGCGGTTGCATCACGGGCTCCACGAGCGCGGAGTGGAACCCGACCGCGTTCGGCAGCCGCTTCGCCCTGACGCCCTTTTCTTGCAGCCGCGCCGCGAAGTCCTCCAATGCCTCCAGCGTCCCGGACACCACGCACTGAACCGGCCCGTTGACCGCGGCCAGGGACAATCCAGGTGGCAGCTCCTGCGTGAGCACCCCCTCTGACAGGGGCACGGCCAGCATGCCGGACGGAGGCAGGGCATCGCAGAGACGGCCGCGCAGCGCGACCAGGGACACGGCCTGCTCCAGCGACAGGACGCCGGAGAGACAGGCCGCGGCGTACTCGCCCAGGCTGTGACCCAGGAGGCTCGTCGGGTGGATGCCCCAGGCGCCCAGGAGCCGCGCCAGCGCGTACTCCGTCGTGAAGATGGCGGCCATGCCCAGGGAGGGCATCCGCAGCGCCTCCTCTGACCGCGGCCCGCGCGCATTCGTGAGCAGCGCGGCGCGAAGCTCGAACTCCACTTCCGAGCCGAAGAGCGCGGCGCACGCATCGAAGGCTTCGCGATACGCCGGAGCGCGCCGGTACCACGTCGCGCCCATGCCCGGCTCCTGCGTGCCCGTCCCCGGGAACAGGAAGCACACTTCAGGAGGGGGCGATGCGACGACCTGCGCGGAGCTGCTCCGCCGGAGCTTCGCGATGGCCTCCGTCGATGTCTCGCAAGCCATGGCGCGCCGGTGGCCGAACGCGGTCCGTCCCTCTTGCAGTGTGTACGCGACGTCCGCCAGCGGCTGCTCGGGATGCCGCTCCAGATGATCCGCGAGCCGCCGCGACGCCGCCTCCAATGCCGCCCCGCTGCGCGCGGAGAGCACCAGCACCTCCACCGCAGGGCTCACGGCGGCGGGGGGCGTGAGATGCGCCTCTTCCAGGACGACGTGCGCGTTGGTCCCCCCAATGCCAAACGCGCTGACTCCCGCGACGCGCGAGAAGCCTTCGGGCACGGACCAGGGCCGTCCCTCCCGGCTCACGACGAACGGCGAGCGCTCCAGGCCTGCTTCCGGATGGGGCTGCTCGAAGTGGACGGTGCCCGGGAGGAAGCGGTGCTCCAGCGCCAGCGTCGTCTTGATCAACCCCGCAACCCCGGCCGCCGAGTCCAGATGCCCCACGTTGCTCTTGAGCGCGCCCAGGACAACGGCGGGCGCGGAGGCCTCACGCGCTCCGAAGGCGAGCCGCAGCGCCTGGACCTCCAGCGGATCCCCCAGCGGCGTCGCGGTGCCGTGCGCTTCGACGTAGGTGATGTCATTCGGGGCCACGCCCGCGTCGGCGTGGGCTCGCACGATGACGTCGCGCTGTCCCTCCACGCCCGGCGCGGTGAAGCCGACCTTGGCGTTTCCATCGTTGTTGATGGCCGAGCCCCGGATGACGGCATGGATGGTGTCTCCATCCCGCAGCGCGTCTTCCAGGCGCTTGAGCACCACGATGCCCACGCCGCTGGAGGGCACCGTCCCCTGCCCCTTCGCGTCGAAGGGACGGCAGTGTCCGTCCGGAGACGTGATGCCGCCGGCCTCGTGGAGATAGCCGGAGGGGCCCGACGCGAAGAGCGAGATGCCCCCCGCCAGCGCCACGTCGGACTCACCGGCCCGCAGGCTCTGGCAGGCCAGGTGCACGGCCACCAGGGACGTGGAGCAGGCCGTCTGCACCGTGAGGGCGGGACCACGCAGGCCCAGTTGATACGCCGTCGCCGTGGCGAGGAACTGCCACGGATTGCCCAGGATGGACCGGTACGCATCCGAGGCCACGGACAGCGACCGGAAGCGCGGCAGCACCTGATCCAACCAGTAGCGAGGCACTCCCGAGCCCGCGAACAGCCCCGCCTTGCCGGGCAACCGCTTCGGGTCGTAGCCCGCCGCCTCGAGCGCCTCCCAGGCACACTCCAGGAACAGGCGGAGCTGCGGATCCATCAGCCGCGCGTCCAGCGGGCTGTAGCCGAAGAAGGCGGCGTCGAAGGACTCGACGTCCTCCAGCAGTCCCGAGGCGCGGACATAGGAGGGATTCTCCAGGAGCTGGGGATCCTCGCCCGCGGCGAGCAACGCCTCGCGGCTGAAGCGGGACAGGCCCTCGCGGCCCTCCACCAGCAGCGTCCACAGCGCATCGACGCTGGGAGCCCCCGGGAACCGGCCGGCCGTGCCGATGATGGCGATGGGCTCCGAGGACCGCACGGGACGAGGAGTGGGCTCCGGCGTCTCCGGTGGCGCGCTGGCGTCCGCGTCCAGGTGCCTCGCCAGGGATTCGAGCGTCGGGAACTGGAACAGCGTGGCCATGCTCACGCGGATGCCCAGCTCCAGGGCCAGCGCGGACTGGACCCGCGCGAGCAGCAGCGAGTTCCCGCCCGCGTCGAAGAAGCCCTCCTGCCTGCCGATGCGTTCCACGCCGAGAATCCGGCACCAGATGCGCTCCAGCGCCTCCTCGCGCTCCGTGGAGACAGGAGCGGTCGCGGTCCTGACCGAAGGCATCGGCAGCGCATCGCGGTCGAGCTTCCCCGTGGGCCCCAGCGGGAACGCCTCCACCAGCACCAGTTCGCGGGGCACCATGTGCGGGGGAAGCGCCTCAGCCAGCGCGTCCTTGAACGCGGGCGTCTGGAGCCGCGCCGCCCCGGCGGCATCCCGTGGAATCACGTAGCCCACGAGGTGCCGCTCTCCCGCGAGCAGCCGGGGCTCCACCACGGCGTCCCGGACATCGGGGTGTTTGCGCAGCACGGCCTCGATTTCACCTGGCTCGATGCGGAAGCCTCGCAGCTTGAGCTGGCGATCCGACCGCCCATGGAAGTCGATGCCGCCGTCCGGGCGGTGGCTGCCGATGTCGCCGCTCTTGTAGAGGCGCGCTCCCGGCTCCGCGCTGAAGGGATGGGGGATGAACCGCTCCGCGCTGAGCTCCGGGCGGTTCAGGTAGCCGTGCGCCAGCCCCTCGCCCCCGATGTAGAGCGCGCCTCGCACGCCCACGGGGACGGGCGTCAGGGTTTCATCCAGGAGGTAGACCTCGTAACCGGGGAGGGGCGTGCCGATAGGGTATGGGCCCTCTCCAGCCACGCAGTCCCCCGCCGTCGTGAAGACCGTGGCTTCAGTGGGGCCATAGACCTGGATGAAGCGACGTCCAGGAGCCCACGTGTCCACGAGTCGCGCGGGCAGCTCCTCACCACCAATCGCGAGCGTCTTCAGGTCCGGAAGCGCCCGCCACGTCATGGAGCCCAACGCCGACGGCGTGAACATCGCGGTGTGGATGCGCTGGGTCTGCAGGAAGTCCGCCAGCTCCTCACCGGCGGCAATGTCCGACTGCCTCAGCAGGTACAGCGTGGCGCCGGAGGAGAGCGTCGGGAAGATCTCCGCGACGGAGAAGTCGAAGCCGAACCGGGCACACTGCGCCACGCGCTGGCCCGGCGCGAAGCCGAACCGCGAGACCACGGTCTGGGACAGGTGCACCGCGCTCCGGTGCCGGATGCACACGCCCTTGGGCTGTCCCGTCGAACCGGACGTGTAGATGACATACGCGAGGTCATCCCCGGTGACGTGGACTCGGGGATTGTCCTCTGAGCCGCCGCGCACCTGCTCCAGCGCGACCACCGGGACGTCCACACCGTCCACGAGCGCGAACGTCGCCGCCTGCGCGAGAATGAGCTTGAGCTTCGCATCCCGCGCCGTGAACTCCCGCCGCGCCCTGGGATACGCGGGATCCAGCGGCACGTAGGCCGCGCCCGCCTTCAGCGTCGCCAGCAGGGCGATGATCAATTCGAAGGAGCGCTCGACACACACACCCACGAAGTCACCCGGCCCGATGCCCCGGGCCACGAGGTGATGGGCCAGCCGGTTCGCCTCCACGTTCAGCGCCCGGTAGCTCAAGGCCCGCCCCTGGAAGACGAGGGCCGGCGCATCCGGGGTGCGCTTCACCTGCGCTTCGAACGGATGGTGCAGACAGTCCGCGTGCGGCACGTCTTCCATGGGTCCGTGCGCCCAGGCGAGCACCTGCGTCTGCTCCGCCTCCGAGAGGAGCGGCAGCGTCGCGACCAGCCGGTCCGGGTCGTGCGCGGCCTCGCGCAGCAGCGTCACGAAGTGCTGGCCCAGCTGGTGGATCATCCATGGCTCGAAGAGGTCGAGCGCGTACTCCCACCGCACGGACATGCCATCGGGCCGTTCATCCAGTTCGATGGAGAGGTCGAGCTTCGATGTCCCGGTGTCGACGTCATGGGGCTCCACGCGCCAATCCGACTCCGGCACCGCGATGCGCGGCTCCAACGTGCAGGACACCTGGAACAACGGGTTGGCGCCGGGGATGCGCAACGGGTTCACCGCTTCCACGATGCGCAGGAGCGGCGCTTCCTGATGTTCGAGCGCCTCCAGGCAGACCTGGCGCACTCGTGCCACGAGGCCCCACACGGTCAGCCCTTCGGTGAAGCGCAGCCGCAGCGGCAGCAGGTTCACGAAGTGCCCGGTGATGGTTCGTGATTCCTCGCGGCCGCGTCCGGAGAAGGCACCTCCGACGACGAGGTCCTCCGCTCCCGAGTAGCGGTGCAGCAGCGCGAAGAACGCCGCCAGCATCGTCATGAAGAGCGTGGCGTCCTCACCGCGCCCCAGCGCCTTCACCGCCTCCAGGAGGTCACCGGGGATCCGCACAACGTGCTTGGCCCCTCGGAAGCTCGGGACTGGAGGGCGGACATGCTGCGTGGGCAACTCCAGGTGTGGAGCCCCCGCGAGCGTCTGCTTCCACCAGTCGAGCTCCGGCGCGATGGCTTCCCGGTAGGAACGCCCCTGTTGCCAGACAGCGGCGTCGCCGTACTGGAGCGGCAGCGGTGGCAGTGAGGGTTCCTCCGCCAGATAGAACCGGTGCAGCTCCTGGAGGAACGCCTCCATCGTGAAGCCATCCACGATGAGGTGGTGCATCACCAGCGCGAGGCGGCTCTCCGTCGCGCTCAAGCGCATCCACGTCGCCCGCAGCAGAGGCCCGTGCTCCAGGTCGAAGGGCTCACGTGCCTCCTGGGTGGCCAACTGCAACGCCTTCGCGCTCCTCATGCTCCCGGAAACGGAGCGCAGGTCCACGCGCCGCAGGTGGAACGGCATGTCCGGCTGCACGCGTTGGAAGGGGCCTTCGGGCGTGGCGCCGAAGGTCGTGCGCAGCACTTCATGCCGGGCGATGAGCGAACGGAACGCTCGCTCCAGCGCGTCGGGCTGGAGGTCACCGGGCAGGTACAGCGTGAAGGGCTCATTGTAGACGGCGCGCCGGGGCGCCATCTGCTCCAGGAGCCACAACTGCCGCTGGGAATCAGACAGGGGCAGGGGCTGCGTCCGGTCCACCGGGACGATGGGGGGCAGGACGCGGCTCCGGTCCGTTCTCCGTGCCGCTTCCACCCACCGCGCCAGCTCCGCGATGCTCGGACTGTCGAAGAGCGTCCGCACGGGGAGGCGGACCGACAGCGACTGCTCCAGCCGCTCAATGAAGCGGATGGCGAGCAGTGAATCCCCACCCGACTCCATGAAGCGATCCTGGGTTCCCGCGTGCCGCGTTCCCAGGACGTCCGACCAGACGCGCGCGATCTCCTCCTCCAAGGGCGTACGCGGCACCTCACCCGCTTCCGAACCGAAGCGCGGCGCAGGGAGCCGCGAGCGGTCCACCTTGCCACTCGAGTTGAGCGGCATCCGGTCCATCACCATGACCGCATGGGGGTGCATGAAGTCCGGCAGCTTCGAGCCCAGATACGCACGCAGCTCCGCGTCCGTCAGCGCCGCCTCCCCACGCCGGGAGACATACGCGACGAGCCGCTTGTCTCCCGAAGACACCTCATGCACGCGGACCACTGCGTCAGCGACGTGCGGGTGGGCGCGCAGGACGTTTTCGATCTCCGCCAGTTCGACCCGAGCGCCCCGGATCTTCACCTGGTGGTCCGCCCGCCCCAGGAACTCCAGGTTGCCGTCCTCCCGCCACCGCACCCGGTCTCCCGTCCGGTACATCCGCGCGCCAGGGACGCCACCGAACGGATCCGGGAGGAACCGCTCGCCGGTGAGCCCCGGCCGGTTCAGGTAGCCCCGCGCGAGCCCTTCTCCGCCCAGGTACAGCTCCCCGACTTCGCCCACGGGCAACGGCGTCCCCTCGTCATCCAGGACATACAGCTGGAGCTTCGCCAGCGGTCCGCCGATGGGAATGGACGTGCCCGGAGCCGGAGGGACGTGGAGCTCATACGCCGTCGCGGAGGTGGTGCACTCGGTGGGTCCGTAGCTGTTGAGCAGCCGCTGGGGCTTCCCGTGCGCCATGACTCGCGCCACCCACTTGGGGTCCAGCACGTCACCGCCCACCATCAGGACGCGAAGCCCTCCGAACGCGTCCGGAATGGCCGAGGCGAGCTGATGGAACAACGACGTGCTCAGCACCGCGACGGAGATGGCGTCCCGCCGGAGCTTCTCCGCGAGGAGCGGAGGCGACAGCAGCGTCTCCCTTGAAACCAGGCACAGCGTCGCGCCGTTGAGGAGCGCTCCCCAGATCTCCAGCGTCGACGCGTCGAAGGCAAGGGACGCGGCCTGGAGGACGCGGTCCTGGCGCCGGAAGCCCATGAAGCCCGCGTCCAGCACCAGCCGCGCCACGCCCCGGTGCGGGATGCACACGCCCTTGGGCCTCCCCGTGGAGCCCGACGTGTAGAGCACATAGGCCAGCGAGTCCGGCCCCGCCCCGCCCTTCACGTTCACGGCATCGAGCGCTTCGGGCGGTTCCTCCCGGGCGGGAGGCTCGACGATGTGTCCCTGGAAGCGCAGCCCCTGGACCGCCTCACGCCGTCCGACGAGGACCCGCACCCCGGCGTCCTCCATCATCGCGGCGAGCCGCTCTGGAGGATGGCTTGGATCCAGCGGGAGATAGGCGCCCCCTGCCTTCAGGATGCCCAGCAACCCCACCAGCATTTCCGGTGTGCGGTCCGCGAGGATGCCCACGGGCTGGTCGAGGACGACCCCACACGCCCGGAGCCGTCGCGCCAGCCGGTTCGCGTGCCGGTTGAGCGCGTCATAGCGGAGCACGCCGCCTTCGAAATGGAGCGCCACGGCCCCGGGCGCATCGCGTGCGTGCGCTTCGAAGCGCGTGGCGATGTCCAGCGGCAGGTCGGCGGAGATGGGATTCATGAAGAGTCATTGCCTCCCACCTCCTCAACGCGCTGCCCTGGGAACCTTCGCCGATGCCCCGGGCTGCCGTACGCTAGTGCACACCCATGAACCCCATCGTCCATGCGGAACCGTCCTGGCTCCTGGCGCAGGGCCTGCGCGAACGGCGCGACCGCGTCCTGGTCACCTGCGCGGGACTCGCACCGGACCTGGATGGTTTGTCATTGATGGCGGGTGAAGAATTCTACGGGCGCTATCACCACGTGATTCTTCACGGGTACGTGGGAGCGCTCGTCACGCTGGCGGCATGTGCGGCACTGGCGAGACAGCGGGTGGCCGTGGGGCTGCTGTCGGTGGCTGCGTTCCGCGGTCATCTGCTGTGCGACCTCGCCGGCAGTGGACCGGACTGGCCCATCCACTGGAGGGACTACTGCGCGGGGGCCGGCTCCAGCGCGACCTCGAAGAGGTCGGGCCAGAGCTTGCCGGTGAGGAACAGGCGGCCGGTGCCGGGCTCCAACGCGATGCCATTGAGCACCGCCTCGTAGCTGTGCACCCGGCCGCGCACCGCCTGCGCCAGGGCCGACGCATCGATGACGGCCAGCACGCGGCCCGTGGCGTAGTCGATCTTCAAGAGGGTGTTGGTGTGCCAGACGTTGGCGTAGACGCCGTCCTCCGCGCACTCCAGCTCGTTGAGCATGTCCCGCGGCGTGCCTTGCAGCGTCACCTGCACCTGGGACTTCACGTGGAAGTCCTTCGGGTCGTGGAAGCGCAGCGTGGACGTGCCGTCGCTGCGCACCAACTGGCCGTGCCAGTAGCACAGGCCCCAGCCCTCGCCCGAGTACTCCACCTGCTTCTCCTGCGCGGGCGGCGCGCCGTTCCACACGAAGAGCGTCTCGTCCTGCCAGGTGAGCTGGTACAGCCGCTCGCCGTCGCTCGCGAGCCCTTCTGGGAACACGTCCGGCACGGACTGCTTCCACAGCGGCGACGCCTGCTCCAATGAGATGCGGCGCAGGTCGCCCTTCTCACCGGTGCTCTCGTAGAGCTGTCCCTGGTGGAACTGGAGCCCCTGCGTGAAGGCCGTGGGGTCGTGCGGATACGTGTGGACGATGCGCGCCACCAGCTTCTTGGGCGTGAGGTCCGCGACGCCCGCATCCGGCGTCTGGCGCTGCGTGGGCGCGCACCCCAGACACCACAGGGACAAGGGCAGGAACCAGGGGAGGCGGCGCATGGGCTTCCTTGAAGACAGGGCGGCTTCGCGAGCGAAAGGACCGCGCCACCTTAGCGCGCCATCACGCGGATGCGGCGTCACTCGCGCGTCGCCGCGAGCGCCACCTCCACCGCGCCTCGCAGCTCGTCCATGTCGAACGGCTTGTTGAGCACACAGGCAGCCCCCAGCCGCAGGGCCTCGCGGTGCAGCTGCACGTCGCCGAACGCGGTGATGAGGATGACCGGCGTGGTCCACTGCTCGCGCCGCAGCCGGGCGAGCACCTCCAGGCCCGTGAAGCCCGGCATGCGCACGTCGGTGATGATGAGGTCGGGCGCGCGCGACTCCTCGGCCGTCAGCCCTTCCACCAGGACGCGCACCAGGCCCGGCCCGTCCGACGCCTCCACCACCTCATAGCCCCGCCGCACCAGCATCTTGCGGATGAGCGTGCGCATCTCCGTCTGATCATCCGCGACCAGGATGCGCGGCGCCTTCGCGGGCTCCGAATGAGGGTCTTCCCAGGCCGCGACGCGCGCGACCCCTTCTGGCTGCTCGTGGACCATGGGCATGAACTCCTGGAAGGGGTGAAGGTGCCCGCGGCGGCGACACTCGCGCAGAGGACTGCTGAGTCATGAGCATCCGCCGTGCCATGAACGGAGGGAGCCGCGCCGGTGGGGCGTGGGGCAGCGTGCCCCCGGGCGAAATGCCCCGGTTGGGGCACTTTGCCCCGCATCGCGGCGCCTTCCGGGGCCGGCCTCCCCTCTGAATGCGGTCCGGAAGGGGTTGGCCCATGGACTGCAATGAGGTCAGGGCGTCGGACCGGATGCGGGGCTTCCTCCAAGAGCTCCCTTCAGGCAGCTGGGCCACCGGTGACTCCCGGTGTTGCTGGTGGAACGGGACCGCTGCCTCCTTCCCAGGGCGCCCACCGCATCCGGTTCGACTCTTTCCTTGTCCTCTTTTCCGCCCGGAAGCCCCGCTTCCGGCCGCCACCGCACACCCAAGGAGAACGCACGATGGTTCGCACACTTCCGTCTCGCCGCCACCTTGCCCGCACGCTCACGCTGATGCCCCTGGTTGCACTGGGGGCCTGCAAGCCGGCCGCGGACGTGGCTCCCCCTGCCCACCCCACGCTGTCCTTGAAGACGGCCACCACGCCCTCGGGCGCGAAGGTGGAGCCGGCGGTCTATACGCCCACACCTGGATCGCCCGGCGCGCTCATGTCGCTGGCGCCGCTCGTGGACACGGTGAAGGGCGCGGTGGTGAACGTGGAGGTGCAGGCCCGCGCCCGCCCCGCGATGGGCGGCAGGTTCCAGGGCCTGCCTCCCGGCCTCGCCGAGCGCTTCGGCATGCCGGGCGGACAGGACCCCTTCGGTGAAGGCGGCATGCCCGCGAAGCAGGGGCTCGGGTCGGGCTTCGTCATCGACCCGTCCGGACTGGTGCTCACGAACAACCACGTGGTGGAGGGCGCGGACACCGTCCGGGTGAAGCTGGAGGACGGGCGCGCCTTCGACGCGGAGGTGCTGGGCCGCGACGCGCTCACGGACGTGGCGCTCATCCAGTTGAAGGGCGTGTCCGGGAACCTGCCGTTCGTGAAGCTGGGGGACTCGGATGGCCTGCGCGTAGGCGACCCGGTGATGGCCATTGGTAATCCCTTCGGGCTCGCGTCGAGCGTGAGCGCCGGCATCCTGTCCGCCCGGGCGCGCGACATCCACGCGGGCCCGTATGACGACTTCCTGCAGACGGACGCGGCCATCAACCCGGGCAACTCCGGCGGCCCGCTCTTCAACATGAAGGGCGAGGTGGTGGGCATGAACACGGCCATCATCGGCGGCGCGACGGGCATTGGCTTCGCGGTGCCGGCGAACCTCATCCAGGCGCTCCTGCCGCAGCTCCAGGAGACGGGCGTGGTGCGCCGGGGCTGGGTGGGCCTGGCGGTGCAGGACCTCACGCCGGAGCTGGCGCGCGCGCTGCGAGTGGACGCGACGAAGGGCGCGGTGGTGGCCGGCGTCAGCGCGGGCGGGCCGGGCGCGAAGGCGGGCCTGCGCGAGGAGGACGTCATCACCTCCGTGGGCGACCGCGCGGTGGACTCCGCGGGAGCGCTGACGCGCGCGGTGGCGCTGCTCAAGCCGGGCAGCGAGGTGAAGGTGAGCCTGGTGCGTGGCGGCAAGGAGCTGGAGGTGCCGGTGAAGCTGGGCACCCGGCCGACGCAGCGAGGTGAAGAAGAGGTGACGCCCCGCGATTCGACGCCCGCGCCCCTGTCGAAGCGGCTGGGCATGCGGCTGTCGGAGGCTCGGGACGGCGAAGGCGGCGCGCAGGTGGTGGCGGTGGAGCCCGGCAGCGCCGCGGAGCGCGCGGGTCTGGCGCCCGGGATGGTGCTGACGCAGGTGGGTGATCAGAAGGTCTCTGGCGTCGCGGAAGCGGCGCAGGCCCTGACGTCCGCGGAGCCTGGGGCCGCGCTGCTCCTGCGCGCGCGGGTGCCCGGACAGGATGGGTCGCTGCTGCGCGCGCTTGAAGTGCCGCAGCGGTAGGCCGTGAGTGTGGTGGGCGCGCTCCGCCGGCCGGGGTGGAGCGCGCCGTTGTTCTTTCAGCGGGCCTTGATGAGCCCGGCCCGGGTGAGCAGCTCGCGCACGCGTCGGGCCAGCGCCATGTGCTCCGGGTTGGCCACGGTGAAGCGCTCCGGGGTCAGGACGATGAGGGTGCCCTTGTCCTCCACGGGTTCGATGCGCACGGGCGCGGGCAATGGGGGCACGGTGCCTCGCTGCTTGGAGAAGTAGGTGAGCCAGCCGACCCAGGCGTTGGTCTTGTTGTCTGGATCGTCCATCTCCTGATGGGCGTCGGACATGGCCACGGTCCAGTCCGGCTCCCAGGCGGCCACCATTCCGCGCATCACGGACTCCAGCACGGAGGGGGTCAACACCCGCTCCGCGGTGGGTCCGTCAAATGGAAGGGACAGGAAGCAGGAGTTGGGGGAGGTCCCGGCGTAGTCTCCGCAGCGAAGACGCAGGCTTGCATAATCGGAGGGAGCACCTCCGTTGTTGATCCAGAGCATGAAGCCCAGTTCCTCGAAAATGCGCCCCCCTTCTCGGTTGGTGCCCTGTCGGAACAGGTCCGTGAGCACGGACACATCGGGCGGCATCAATGACAGTTTCTTCGTACCCTTTCGGGACCTGATGGATTTGTACCAGTGGTCCAGAAGTGGATCACAATCGGCCAGGGCCTCAAGCAAGACCGCCGCACGACTGGCGCATGCCTCGGGCGATTCCTTCCGCGCCCCCCAGTAGGCACTGACAAAGAAGCTATCCGGATAGTCCCGGGGCTCGGGCTCGGTCGTCATGGGGTCTTTGGCTCAACGTGCTGGTGTGTGAACGACTTCGATCCCCTTGATACCAGCCCCCTTGAGAAGTCTCCTGATGGCATCAGCAGCCTTCTTCTCCGCGACATGCCACTCGATGCGAATTCCCATATCGCGCACTCGATCGCTTTGTCGAAACGCTTGGTCAAGGAGCCCTTGTGCACCTGTATCTTCGAACCAGGGCTTTGGCGCCAAGCCTTCTTGGAACTTGTTCGCGTAGCCGGGTCCCTTGGCTTCCAGTAGCACTCCGTCCCGGAACCCGTCGAACTTCACGTCTCCCACCCAATACGCCTCGTCCGCCGAGTGCCCGGAGATCTGCTCCTGGTAGCGCCGGGCGCGGTCGGACATCGACTCCTTCGCGGGTCCCCAATGTCCCGGCTCGTCTGGAGCCGGTGCCGCGTCGGCCTTCTGGAGGATGATGGCCGCGCCGGGTCCTCCGCTCAGCACCGCCGCCGCTCGTCCCACGGGCACCGCGACGCGCTCGATGCCCAGCACTCCCTCCGCGGACACGGCGAGCACGGGCACCGTGGCCTCCATGCCCACTGCCGCGCGGGTCAACGTGCGCGTCGTCGCCGAGGCAGTGCCCCACAGTGCGACGACGTTGGTGGTCAGCCGCGCGGCTTCACGGATCTGCTCGCCCTCCGTCATGGACTGGAAGCGCTCCCAGTACTCGGGCGATGACGTGATCAGCGCCACCACAACGCCGCGGAAGACGCCGCCCTTGCCGCTATAGAAGCGCCCCAACTCGAAGGGGCCCGCGCGGAAGATCCCCTCCCTCCACTGCACGGATGCCACCTTCTGCTGCGTGCGCCCATCGAGCGCCCAGGCCAGATACCCATCCGGCCGCAGCACCGCGACCCGCTCCCGGGCGAAGCGCTCCATCCGGCGAACCAGCTCCTCGCGAGACACCGCACCGCCCTCCAGCACCTCGCGCAGCAGGAAGCCCACCGCCATGCGGGGCGGATAGGTGCCGAGCGTCACCGGCTTCTCCATCAGCCGGTTCAGCACCTCGACCGCGTCCGCGGGCGTGAAGGGATTGCGGCGGACCGGCAGCTCCTCCAGGTCCTCCAGCCCGGCGCGCAGGAGCAGCTTCTCGAACGCGTCCACCTCCAGCAGGCCCAACTCCACGGCCTGCCGCGCCTGCTCGCGCGAGCTCCCGATGAGCACCGTCCCTGGTGGCAATCGCACGGGAGACTCCGGCGCATCCCCCACCGTGCCGCCGGCTCCCTCGGAAGCGTCGTCCCCGCGCAGCGGTGCCGGCGATGCGCTGTGGTAGCGCGCATAGCCTTGCAACCCCACCGGCAATGAAGAGGCACGCCCTCCCACGCAACCCACCAGCCCCGCGACGAGCACCAGGCACAACCCCTCGCGCCAGAGCCATTCCCCGCATCGTGACGGCGGAATCCCTCTCATGCCTGTTCCTCCTTTTGAACAGGGCTGGCAGGGAGTCCTGACATCCTTGCGCGGCGCGGTGCGAAATGACGCAGCCGGTGCGCGGGCGACCCGTTGGTCCTTCGTTCGCCCGGGATGTCATGTGTCACGCGATTGACGTGGTGTGGTGCCTGGATGCCCTCCGGGCTTGATTGGCGTTCTGACGAGTGCTTCACGCGCCCGCCATTCGAGCGACCGCGGGGGTTCGGAAATCACGACGGCAGTGGCATAGAGTGGCGACCGTGCCGCGCTGCCTCACATGCGGGCGGCGTTGGGAGGGCTCTCATACGCCGTGCCCGCCCGGCGTCCCGCCTCCCGTCGCTCCGTCCTCCGATGCCTCGCTCGTCGTGCCCGACGTCCCGGGCTACCGCTGCGAGAAGGTCGTCGCGCGCGGTGGCTTCGGCGTGCTGCTGACCGCCTTCCCTCGCGCCGCCGACGGCGCGGAGGGCGAACGCATCGCGCTGAAGCTCGCGCGCCCCGGCATCGCGCTCGCGGAGGCCCAGCTGGCCCGCGAGGCGGAGGCCCTGCGCGTCATCGGGCCGCCCACCGTGCCCGCGCTCCACGCCGTGGGCACGCTGCCCGGCGGCCAGCGCTTCCTCGCCATGGAGTTCGTGACGCTGCCCACGCTGGCGGACTGGCTGGCGCGAGTGTCCGGGCCCATGTCCCCGCAGGAGTTCGGGCCTCGCGCCAGCGCGCTCCTGGAGGCGGTGGCCGTCGTGCACGCGCACGGGCTGGTGCACTGCGACCTCAAGCCCGAGCACGTCTTCCTGGATGACGCCCACCGGCGCGCCCGCGTCTTCGACTTCGGCCTGGTGCAGCGTCCAACCCCCGACGCTCCCGCCGACGACGGCACGCCCGGCGACACGTCCTCCTTCGCCGGCACCGCCGAATACATGGCGCCCGAGCAGTGCGCCGGCCACGCCGTCCTCGACGCGCGCACGGACGTGTACGCGCTGGGCGTCATCCTCTACGAGTTCATCACCGGCCGTCCGCCCTTCTTCGGCTCGCTCACGGAGGTGCTGCAAGCGCACCTGTCGCTGCGGCCTCCGCCTCCGTCGGAGTACGCCCCGGTGGCGCCGCCCGTGGAGGAGGTCGTGCTGCGCTGCCTGGCCAAGGAGCCCGCGCGCCGTCCCCGCGACGCCGCCGCCGTGGCCCAGGCGCTGCGCGCGGCGCTGGACCACGCGGGCCAGTCCGCCGTGCAGCCCGCGCCCCGGCTCACCCTGCTGCCGGAGGTGCGCCCCGCCCAGACGCGCCGCTCCGTGGCGGTGCTGTTCACCTCCTCGCGCGCGAACCCCGTGGCGATGCAGAAGGCCCTGGCCGCCTACGGAGGCCACATGGCCTTCGCGGACGGCGAGCACTTCGCCGGTGTCTTCGACCCCGACGTGGGAGAGAACCCCGTGCGCCGCGCCCTGCGCGCCGCCGAAGGAATGGCCGAGCGGGGACTCGCCCCGGCCTCGCTCGTGGACGTGGCCTCCGTCACCGTGCAGCGCCGCCGCGACGGCGCCCCCCGCTACCTGGGCGCCATCTTCGCGCGTGAGGACCGCTACCCCCACCTGCCGGAGGTGCGCGGCCCCCTGCTCTCCGCCTCCGCCGCGGAGGCCGTGCCGGAGGTGCCGTGCCTGCCGGTGCCGGGACGCTCCGGGCTGATGCGCCCCGCGCCCTCGGGCGGCGCGCCCCGGCCGGACGTCGCCGTGCTGCAGCTGGGCAGCGCGATGCTGTTGGGCCGCGACGCGGAGCTGGAGCAGCTGTGGGAGAGCGCCCGGTCCACGGTGTCGGGTTCGGCGCCCACCATCGTCACCGTGCGCGGCGAGCGGGGCCATGGCAAGAGCCACCTGGCCTCCACGCTGGGCCTGCGCCTGCGGTCCGCGCTGCCGCACGCGCGCGTCTACACCCTGCGCTCGCGCGAGCCCGTGCAGGGCGATCCGGAAGGCACGCTGCGCACGCTGCTGCGCATGGCGCTGCACGGCTTCGACCGCGAGGACACCGACACGCAGGAGGTCGGCCGCAACGCCATCCTCGACCGGCTGGGGCCCCGGCTGGGCATGGAGCTGTGGCCGGGCGTGGCCGCGACGCTCGGGTGGTACGCGCCGGGCGGACCGGAGCTGCAGAGCTGGGCCGCGGCCCCGGGCGCGCTGCGCTCGCTGGCCATGCGCGCCACGGGTGAGCTCCTGGCCGCGAGCGCCCGCGAACGGCCCCTGTGCCTCATCCTGGACGACGCGCACTTCGCGGAGGAGCCGGCGCTGGACGCGCTGGAGTACGCCGCGCTCGCGGAGACGTGCGTGCCCCTGTGGGTCTGCGTGCTGGTGCGTCCGGGCTTCGAGCAGAGCCGCCCGGCCTGGGGCGCCCGCGCCGCCCGCCAGCTGGACCTGCACCTGTCCGGCCTGTCCCCGGGTGACGCGCACGCCCTGTGCCGCGCGCTGCTCAAGCCGGTGGAGAACGTGCCCGCGCAGGCGGTGGAGCGCATCGTCGAGCGCGCGCAGCGCGTGCCCCTGTTCCTGGTGGAGCTGGTGCGCGGCCTCAAGCGCCAGGGGCTGGTGCGCCAGCGCTCGCCGGGCGGCAACTGGTACCTCGTCACCGACGAGCTGGACCGCCTGCCGGAGCTGCGGCTGGTGGAGTGGCTGGCGGATCGCGAGCTGGGCGCGCTGCCCCCGGCGCTCGCCGCGCATGCCCGCCTGTGCGCGCTGCTGGGCGCGACCTTCACCGCCACGGCGGCGGACGGCGTGGTGCGCGAGCTGGAGCGCGACGGGGCCGCCGCCCAGTTCCCGCTGGACGTGGGGCATGCGACGCGGCGGCTCCTGGACCTGGGGCTGCTGGTGGAGCACCGGCTGGAGGGGCTGAGCTTCCGCAACGAATTGGTGCGCGAGGCCGTGGTCGCGAGCCTGCCCGCGGAGGAGAAGGCGCGCATCCACCACGCCGCGTACCGCCACTACCTGAGCCCGGCGGGCGCGCAGGAGCGCCAGCGGCTGGCCCGGCTCGCGCTGCACGCGGCGGCGGCGGGCCTGCGCGACGAGGCGGCGGCGCTGACCATCGACCTGGCGGAGTCCGCGCGCGGCCGCCACGCGTACCTGGACGCGGAGGCCATGTACACGCGCGCCCTGGAGCTCATCGAGCCCGAGGACGAGCTGCGCAGGCTCACGGCGCTGCGGGGCCGGGGCCTGATGCGCTACCGCATCGGCCGGTACGAGGACTCCCTCACGGACTTCGCCATCGCGCGCGAGCGGGCGCGGAGCCAGGGGGACTCACGCGCGGAGGTGGAGCTGCTGCTCGACGAGGCGATGGCGTTCGACTGGGTGAACGACTACGCGCGCAGCGAGGCGCGGGCCCAGGAGGCGCAGCAGCTGGCGGAGACGGTGACGTCGCCCTACGTGCAGACGCGGCTGTTGCTGGCGCTGGGCCGCGCGCAGTTCCGCAAGGGGGAGTGGCTGGACGCGCTCATGACCCTGGAGGCCGCGGCGGAGCGGGCGCGGAAGCTGGGGGACGCGGGCTACGAGTCCCTGGTGGTGGCGCTGCTCCTGATGGTGGCCATCCTGCCGAGCATGGGAAACATCGACGGCACGGAGCGCCTGCTGGATGAGCTCATCAGCATCTGCACGGAGCGCGGCGACCGCCTCCACCTGGGCGCGGCCATCAACAACCGCCGCAACCTGTGGGTGGCGCGCCGCGACCTGACGAACGCGCTGAAGGACCAGGAGCGCTTCATGCAACTGGGGCGCGAGCTGGGCGTGGTGGGCTGGGAGTACTTCGGCGAAATCAACCTGGGCGAGCTGTACTACCAGGCGGGCGACTCGGAGGCGGCGGCGCCGCACATCGCGCGGGCCGTGGCGCTGGAGCGCCGGCATCCGGAGGTGGCGCACCGTCCCTGGGCGCTGCTGCTCCAGGCGCGGGCCATGGCGTGGGCGGGCCGGTATGAAACGGCGCGAGACCTGCTGGAGCAGGTGCGGCAGGCCATCGCGACGAACCGGCACGGCGCGCACCTGAGCCCGTCGGAGGAGGTGCTCTTCTCCATGGTGGAGCTGTCCGCGAAGGACGCGACGGCGGAGGAGTGGCACGCGCTGCGCGAGCGCTCCGCCCAGGTGTCCGTGGAGCAGGAGCCGCTGGAGGTCCTGGAGATGATGGGCCTCGCGGCCGGGCGCCGGGGCGACTTCGCGGAGGCGATGCTCGCGCTCGGTGAGGCGCTGGCGCGCTCTGCGCACATGCCGAACCTGATGGAGGACCGCATCCGCCGCTCGCTGGAGCGCGTGCGGGACCTCACGCCCGCGGCGTAGCGCTGGTGCTACGCCGACCGCGAGAGCGCCGCCGTCGCCGCGATGATCAACCCCATCAGCGACTCACCCACCAGCGCGCCGGAGCCCACCGAGGACGCATGCGCCTCTGTCATCTTCGGCCACCGGCGCGCCAGCGCCACCAGCCCCGCCCCCACGCACAGCGTCACCGCGAAGTACGCGGGGGTGATGAACCCGATGCCCATCGCCACCGGTGACGGCAACCACCTCGCCGCCCGGCTCTTCGCGGCCAGCGTCGACAGCACGCCCACCGCGAAGCCCACCAGCGCGGCCCAGCCCGCGTAGGGCGGCAGGCTCGCCAGGCCTCGCACGGACACCTCCGCCACGGCCCGGAACTGCGCCGCCGAGGGTGCCGGCAACACCGCCGTCCCCACGCCATACGTGTCCACCAGCAGCAGGTAGGCGGGCACCGCCACCACCGCGCCCACCACCACGCCCACCAGCTGCGCGGCGAGCTGCCGCGACGCCGACGCGCCCAGCAGGTGCCCTGCCTTCAGCGACCACAGGCTCACGCCCGTCTGCGCCGCCGCGCCCGCCACCACCGAACCCGCCGCCACGTTGGGCGGCAGCTCGCCGGGCCGCACCCCGCCGAAGACGACCTGCGCGAGGTTTCCCATCTGGCCCACCGGGGACACGTCCGTCTGCCCCGCGCCGCGCGCGCACACCGCGCACACCGGCACCAGCAGCGCGAGCAGCAGCAGCATGGACGGCACGCCCAGCCCGAACAGCGCCCCGCCCAGCACCACCGCCAGCACGCACGCCACCGCCGCCACCCACAGGCTCCAGCGGGGCAGCCCTCCGCGGCTCATGCCCACCGAACGCAGGTCCTTCGCCGCGCTCAGGAAGTCCCGCGCCTGCGCGGCGAGCGACACCACCGCCCCGCCCACCATCAACCCCACGCCGGGCCACATCAGCCACGCGGTGAGCGTTTCGTACCCCGCGCCCGCCACCACCCCCGTGCCCAGGAGCCACGAGGGGAGCGCGCCCCAGGCCAGCGCCGCCCCCAGCAGCATGCTCAACGCCAGCTGCGGGCCCGTCATCATCCCCACCGCCAGCAGCATGGGGCTCATCCCCACGCCCCACGTCAGCGACTCCAGCGAAGCGCCGGCCACGCGGCCCGGCAGCGCCACCATCCCCGGCAGCCAGCCGCGCGAGTCACGCATCCACGTGAGCAGCATCGCCACCACGCCGGCGCCCACCAGCGTCCGGCCCCCGCCACCCCGCGCGCCTTGCGCCTCGGAAGGCGTGGCCGAGTGCATCGTGGAGATGAGCTCCGCGGTGGCGATGCCCGTGGGGAACGGCAGGGCCTCCTGCTCCAGCAGGCGCCGCCGCAGGAGCCCCGCGACCAGCACGCCCAAGACGCCCAGCACCAGGCCCCAGACCGCGATGCCCCAGCCCGGCACGCGCGTGCCCAGCATGGCCAGCGCCGGAATCGCGGCCAGGAGCCCCGCCGACGCGGGCATCGCCCCCACCGCCGCCGCGGACGTCTGCGTGAGGTTGTTCTCCAGCGGCGTGTAGGGCGCGCCCCGCTTGCGGCCATAGGGCGCCAGGAGGCTGAACCCCAGCAGCGTCGCGGTGATGGAGCCCGAGTCCCACAGGCCCGTCTTCAGCCCCATGTAGAGGTTGGTGACGGCCAGCAGCGCGCCGATGAGCAGCCCCACGCCCAGCGACCGGGCCGTCCACTCCCGGCCCTCCGGGGCCGGCGCCCCCACGGGGACGACCCCCGCCGCCACGGGAGTGGGGACCTCCGGCCCCGCGGCGACCTCGGGAGGGGCCGCGGGGTGACCGGAGGAGGCGCTCATCGAGACGCCTCCGCCGAGCGGCCCACCAGCTCGCGCAGCTGCGCCAGGTCCAGCGGCTTGCTCAGCTTGAGGTTGGGCACGTCCCGCAGGAACGACGTGGTGCGCGGGGTGAAGGCCCCGCCCGTCATGAACACCATGCGCCCGGCCTGCTCCGGCACCGAGCGCCCCAGCTCGAAGTACAGGTCCATGCCCGTCATCCCCGGCATCATCACGTCACAGAGGATGAGGTCGAAGCGGCCGCCCTCGTTCACCAGCCGCAGCGCCGCCTGCGCGCTGTTGGCCGTGGACACCTCGTGCTCCGTGGCCAGCGAGCGCTGCAGCGCCACCGTCACGTTGGGCTCGTCATCCACCACCAGGATGCGCGCCCGCGCCCCCGCCGGCGCCGTCGCCGACAGCCGGGGGTAGAGGTCCGGCTCGTGCGCCGCCGAGCGCAGCACCACGCGGAAGGTGCTGCCCTGCCCCGGCGTGCTCTCCGCGTGGATGGAGCCGCCCATGGACTCCACGATGCCGTGGCAGATGGACAGCCCCAGCCCCGTGCCCACGCCCACCGCCTTGGTGGTGAAGAACGGGTCGAAGATGCGCCCCAGCACCTCCGGCGTCATGCCCACGCCGGTGTCGCGCACCTCCACCACCACCTTGCCCGGCTCGCCCGGGCGGATGATGGCGCGAATCTCGTGCTCGGTGACGGAGGACGGGTCCTCCGGGATGGCCTGCGCCGCGTTGAGCAGCAGGTTGAGGAACACCTGGCACAGCCGCGCCTCGCTGGCCTCCACCGCGGGGACGGGTTCGAACTCCGTCACCAGCCGCGCGCGGTGGCGGATGACGTTGTCCGCCATCTTGCACGCCAGCTCCAGCGAGCGGCGCACGTCCACCGGCATGGGGCGCGACTCCTGCTCGCCGCGCGCGAACACCTTCAGGTCCCGCACGATGGTCGCGATGCGCTCCGCGCCCTCCGTCGTCTCGCGCACCAGCTGCTGGATGGAGGCCACCGGCTCCGACGGGGCCCCTTGCGCCTCCAGCTTGTCCAGCCCCTCGCGGATGAGGTGCAGGTTCACCAGCATGTACGCCAGCGGGTTGTTGATTTCGTGCGCCACGCCCGCGCCCAGCGTGCCCACGCTGGCCAGCCGGTCCGCCACCACCAGCCGCGCCTGCAGCTGCCGGCGCTCGCTCAGGTCGCGGTGCACCATGATGTTCGCGATGACGCGGCCTTCCGCGTCGCGCAGCGGCACCACCACGGACTCGCAGACGCACGCCATGCCGTCCGCGCGCTTGAACTCCAGCTCCCCGCTCCAGCGCCCGTGCACCTCCAGCGCGGTGAGGATGGCGCCCGTCAGCCGGTCCGCCTCCCCCGGGTGCAGCACGCTGAAGAGCGTCTGGCCCATGGCCTCCTTGCGGCTGCGGCCGAACATGCGCTCCGCGCTGGTGTTCCAGTCGATGATGCCGCCCGCCAGGTCCGTGATGACGACGCCGTCGGAGATGCTCTCGAAGATGAGCGCCTGGCGGTGCAGCTCCTGCTCCGCCTGCTTGCGCGCGGTGATGTCCATCACCGTGCCCGTCACCCGCGCGGGCTGCCCCGCCGCGTCCAGCAGCACGTCGCCCTTGCACGAAATCCAGCGGTAGCCGCTGCCCGCGGGCTCGATGCGGTACTCCACGTCCACCTGCGAGCGCTGCTGGAGCGCCGTGGCCAGGTTCGCGCGCAGCCGGGGCAGGTCCGCCGGGTGCACGACCTCCGCGAGGTCCATGGCGCGGCCGGACAGCTTGCCCACGGCCAGCCCCAGGAGCCGGTCCACGTGCTCGCTCCACGTCACCTGCCCCGTCTTGGCGTTCCAGTCCCAGATGCCCACGCGCGCGGCGGACAGGGCCTGCCTGAGCTGCTCCTCGCGCTGCTCCAGCACCTCGCGCCGGGAGAAGCGGAACACCGTCACCGTGCCCACCTGGAGCCGGTCGCCCTCCTGAAGCTCCGCGGTGGACACCGGCAGGCCGTTGAGGAACGTGCCGTTGGTGGACTCCAGGTCCGTCACGAGGCACGAGCCGTCCGGCTTGCGCAGGATGCGCGCGTGCTTGCGCGACACCCCGTGGTCGTCGATGCGCACCTCCGCCTCCGAGCCGCGCCCGATGACGTGCTCGCCCGGCTCCAGCCGGTACGCCTTGCCGATGGCGGCCGGCGTCGTGGTGCTGATGAGGATGAGGCACGCCCCGGTCGAGGACGGGGCCGTCACCGACTGGCCCGCGCAGGTCGTGAGCTCGTCCACCAACGTCATCATGTATGCCAGCCCCCCGGCGCTTCCCTGCGTTCGGGCCGGCCGTCTCCTCGCCGCCTGTCGTGCATGACGCCGCGCTCCGTGCGGGCCCAAAGCGTTGGCCCCGGAACGCCACCATACCCCAACGGCTTCCAATGAACGTCCCCTCCACCTTCAGGGCGGGGAGCCTGACTCCTGGTGAACGAGGAAGCAGGCAGGCAGGGCAGCCAACCAGGCACGGGTACTCGCGACCCACCCCATGGATGGTAGGGTGCGGGCATTCATGGCGGCGGACTCCGAGAGCACCTTCCGCATCCAGGCGCGCGCGGCCGCGAGCGCCACGGAGAAGGGGCACCCCACACCCACCCGTCCCGAGCGCGGGCCGGGCACCCTCGCGGGTGAGTACGTCCTCAAGTCCCTGCTGGCGGCCGGAGGCCACGGCAGCGTCTACGAGGCGGAGCACCGCATCCTGGGGCGGCTCGCCGCGGTGAAGGTGCTGCACTCGCACCTGGCGGACCAGGGGGAGATGCTCCAGCGGTTCGTGCGCGAGGCGCGCGTCGTCAATCAGATCCACCACCCGAACATCGTGGACGTCTACGACTTCGGGCTGATGCCGGACGGCAGCCCCTACTACGTGATGGAGCTGCTCTCCGGGCGCACCCTGAGCCAGGTGGTGCAGGAGCGCGGGCGTCTGTCCGCGTCGCGGGCGCTGGCGTACCTGGAGCCCGTCTGCGGCGCGCTGGAGGCGGCGCACCGCGCGGGCGTCGTGCACCGGGACCTCAAGTCCAGCAACATCCTCGTCGTGGAGGAGGGGGAGAAGCCCCGGCTGAAGCTGCTCGACTTCGGCATCGCGAAGCTCATCCAGCAGGAGCCCGGCCAGGAGGGGCTCACCACCGCCGGCCAGCGCCTGGGCACCGCGCACGCGATGGCGCCCGAGCAGTTCCGCGGCGGCAGCATCGGGCCGCCCACGGACGTGTACGCCCTGGGCGTGCTGCTCTACCAGCTGCTCACCGGCCGCTACCCGTTCCAGTCGGATGATCGACTGGAGCTGGAGCGCATGCACCTGGAGGCCCCGCCGCCGCGCCCCAGCGTGAAGGCCCCGGTGTCCCCCGCGGTGGACGCGGTGGTGCTGCGCTGCCTCAACAAGGACGCCACCCGCCGCTACCCCAGCGTGAACGCCTTCCTCACCGCCCTGCGCGAGGCCACCGAGGAGCCCAACCAGGTGGAGGGCCAGACGCGCCCCGCACTGGCCGTGAACGCGGAGGTGGTGCTCTCCGCCGCGGACCTGGACGACGACACCGCCTACGCCGCGCTCGCCACCGTCATGGACACGCTGGAGCAGGGCCTGCGCGCCCAGGGCTTCATCCTGGCGCTCCAGACGGGCACCACGCTCCTGGGCGTGCGGCCCCTGGCCCACGGCGGCGCGCCCCTCCACGCCCTGCAACCCCTGCGCGACCTGCACGCGGAGGCCCAGCGGCTGGCCGAGGCCGCCCACGCCCGCGTCCACCTCTGTCTCCACCATGGCGAGGCGGAGACCCGCGGCGACTCCAGCGAGGCCGAGGTGGTAGGCGGTCCGGTCACACATGTGGCAACCTGGAACGTAAGGGAGCCCGGTGGCTTCGCCGTCACCCGTCCCGCGTCGCAGTTCCTCGACAGTCCGCCCCTGCCTTGAGCCGTTCAGCCCCCTCCGTCCCCCTCTTCGCTCCTCTGTCATCCCCTGTCTTCCGTGGTGGTCCTACGACCTTCAGGGTCCTACTCCGGCCCCGTACGAATTGGACCCACACAGTAATTTTTTGACGGAGTCGCATTTATTTCCGATCCTGAATCCGTCACGATTCCCCTGTCTGACAGTTTCAGCACCTTTCTGGCTGAAAGCCTGGACTGCCTGACATTCTGGAAGTCGGACCTCCGACGACCCCCGAGCGGGAGCCCCCAACATGCGCCTCACCCCTGCTTTTCGGCCTGGAAGTGGATGCAGCGAGTGGTGGAACCGGACCACCTCACGCAGACCCCTGACGTCGGTCCTGCTGACGGGGGCCCTCATTGCCCTCGTGGGTTGCGGCGGCGCGATGCCAGAGGACGCCTCGAGGGCCGCTGACCCGGCGTCCGTGGAGCAGGCACTGCAGGTGGACAACGGCATGACCTTGAACGGCATGACCCTCAACGGCATGACCTTGAACGGCATGACCTTGAACGGCATGACCCTGAACGGGCTGGCCACCGCGAGCTTCAACGACTGGTTCAACCAGAACGCGGACGCGGCCATGGTGATGGCGTACGTCGTGAAGTGCGCGGTGCCCGAGGGCGAGACGCGCGCCTTCCAGTCCACGGCCACGGGCGTGAAGTACACGTGGCAGGGCGGCCTGGGGCTGGCGCCGGGCTGGTCCTCGGGGAAGCCCGCGACGGAGCTGGAGCAGCAGGTGGTGAGCGCGTGTCTGGCCGCGCACACGAACAAGTACGGCCTGCACATCGAACTGTCCGCGCTGGGCCGCACGGCCGCGGGCGGTGAGGTCCCCTACTCCGCCGAGGAGCTTTCGAAGTTCAGTGAGCGGGAGGCGTGCTTCTTCGGCAACCTCTTCGCGAGCGAGGGCCTGTTCGCGGCGCGCGACCGCGACTTCAGCGCGGCGGAGAGCTCCACGCGCGCGTGCGGCCTCACGCTGAAGGCGGACAACTGCACGCCCATCCTCAACGTGGGCAGCTGCGCGCAGTTCTGTACGAAGGGCGACCCGAGCAAGCCCTACTACACACAGTGCACGTACAACGGGAAGACGTACCCGGCCATCACCACGCGCGTGCAGCCGAAGGAGCTGTTCCGCTGCGGCGACGGCGTGTGCCAGTTCACCGAGCACGCGGGCTCCAGCAACACGGCGGACAGCTGCCGCGCGGACTGCGGCGCCTGAAGCGGATGCACCGGTTGAACCCGCGGTGAAGTGCTGGACGTGGACGGCCTCGGCCTCACCCGTGGCCGCGTGTCCAGAAGTGTCCGGGCGTGCGGTGGGGCGTTCCCGCGCGCTCGAGCCCCGAATGGAAAATCACAGCTGGGACGTGAAGCCGGGCGGTGTCGGCCCGAGTGCATCATGTACCCCCGCGCATCTTGCCGGGCACGGGGCAGCGGTGTTGGATGGCCCCTGGCGATGACGTTACGAGCGAAGGTCGGGCGGCTGGAGGCGATGGCGCGGAGGCGGGACACGCTCCGCCAGGCCTTCGAGCGCCTGGGCCCCGGCGCCAGCTCCACGGCGGCCACCTTCCGCGCGAACAGCCGCCTGCTGGAAGAGACGGTGCGCGAGCGCACCGCGGCGCTGGAGGCCGCCAACGCGAAGCTGTCCAGCAGCCTGGAGCAGCTGCACGCGACGCAGGCCCAGCTGCTCTTCGCGGACCGGCTCATCGCGCTGGGGCGCATCGCGGCGGGCGTGGGCCATGAAATCAACAACCCGCTGGCCTTCATCCTGAGCAACCTGGAGTACATCCACCAGGAGCTGCAGCAGAAGGAGCGGCTGTCGGAGCAGGACCGGCAGGAGATATTGGAGGCGCTGGCGGAGACGCGCGACGGCGCGGAGCGCATCCGGCTCATCGTGCGCGACCTGCAGACGCTGTCGCGCGCGGAGGACGTGGGCAGCGGGCCCGCGGAGCTGGCCGCGGTGGTGCGCACGGCGGCGAAGATGGCCATGCACGAGCTGCGGCACCGCGCGCGGCTGGTGGTGGAGTGCGACGGGATGCCGCCGGTGCAGGGCAACGGCTCCCGCCTGGGTCAGGTGTTCCTGAACCTGCTGCTCAACGCGGCGCAGGCCATCCCGCCGGGGAACGCGGAGGGCAACGAGGTGCGCGTGGTGGCGCGTCCCGGCGAGCCCGGCCACGTGCTGGTGGAGGTGCGCGACACCGGCTGCGGCATCGCGCCCGAGCACCGCGAGCGCATCTTCGACCCCTTCTTCACCACCAAGCCGCTGGGCGTGGGCACGGGGCTGGGGCTCGCGGTGTGCCATGGCATCGTCACCTCGCTGGGCGGCACGCTGACCATGGAGAGCGCGCCCGGCCGGGGCAGCATCTTCCGCGTGTCCCTGCCGGTGGCCGGCGCCTTCGTGCAGCCGCCGCGCTCGCAGGCGGACTGGACCTGACGGCACCTTTCAGCCTTCGCCGGGAGGCTTCATCCCGAGCGCCCGCTGGAGCATCCCGCCGAGCACCTGGCGAAACCGCGCGTCCGACGCCGGGTCCACCGGGCGGCCCATCACGGGCAGCAGCATCTCCCGCGCGAGCAGGAACCACTGCGACGCGCACAGCGCCACGAGCAGCGTCATGTCCACCGCGTCGCGCGAGGGCGGCGGCGTGTCCTGCGCCTGCGCCACGCGGCCGGCCTGGAACTCCAGCGCGTCCGCCAGCAGCCGCAGGCCCTGCGCCCGCACCAGCGGCATGTGCTCGGCGCGGCCGGTGAGCAGCGCCCACGCCATCAGCCGGCTGTGCTGGCCCTCCTGCACCACGGCGAAGAAGCGCTCGAGCAGCGCCCCCGCGTCCGGAGGCGCCTCCGCCGCGAGCAGCTGCTCCCGGAAGGACGCGGCCAACAGCTCGTTGCGGCGCAGGAGCACCTCGCGCACCAGGGACTCATAGGTGCCGAAGTAGTGGGTGACGAGCGCGTGGCTCACCCCGGCCGCCTTCGCCACCGCCTGCAGCCCCACCCGGTCCGGCCCCTGCTCCACGAGCAGCGGCTCGGCGGCCTGGAGGATGGCCTCGCGCGCCTCCTCGGGGGTGCGCCGCCTGCGGGGCGCGGCGGGCTTCGCGGGGCGACGGGGAGCGGCGGTGCGCCGGGACGGGGCCCGGACCTGGGGACGTCTGGATGCCATCGCGGCGCATCCTAGCCAGCCGGGCGTCGTCCACCGCGCCCTTCTCTATTGTCAGATTTGACAATAACACCGGATGGGCACTATCCATGGGGTGTCCGGGCGCGCGTGGCCCGGGGGTGTGCTGGCCTTCGAGGTCCGTGATGCTGATGCTGCTGCCCGACCATCCGTCCCTTCCGGTGTTGCTCCTCCTGGTCCTGCTCATCTCCGGGGCCATCAAGCTGTTGGCGGTGGCGGGCGGGTGGCTGGTGTGGCGCACGCGGCTGGCGGAGCGCTTCCGGGTGTTCCGGCGGGAGCTGTCGAAGGGGCAGTTGCGCAGCGAGGCGCTCGCGGCGGTGGGCGTGGTGGCGACGGACGCGGCGCTCATCGGAGCGTTCCGGTACTTCACCGGGCCGCTGTACGCCCCGTTCAGCCTGGCCACGGCGCTGTGGTCCTACGCGTGGATGTTCGTGGGCTTCGAGGTGTGGTTCTACGTGACGCACCGGCTGCTGCACCTGCCGCGCCTCTATCGCTTCCACGCGCAGCACCACGTGGCGCAGGTGACGGAGCCGCTCACCGCGCTGTCGTTCTCCGTGGTGGAGCGCGTGGTGCTGATGGGCGGCGGCTTGAGCCTGCACTTCGCGGCCATGCACCTGTTCCCGGGCACGCAGGTGGGCATCCTGGCCTACCTGCTGACCAACTACGTCCTCAACGCGTTCGGGCACGGCAACACGGAGTGGCTGCCCAAGCGCTTCGTGACGTCCTGGGTGGGCCGCGTCTTCTTCACCCCCACGTTCCACGCGCTGCACCACGCGCGCTACCAGGGGCACTACGGCCTTTACACCGTGGTGCTGGACCGGTGGTTCGGCACCGCCTTCGCGGACTATCCGCTCGTGCACGCCCGCGCCCGCGACGGCGAGGGGCTGACGCGCATCGGGGAGCGGCTGGCGGTGCCGTCCCCCGCCCCTTCCGTCCCCGCGGTGCCAGAGGCGCGACAGGCGCTGTGAGGTCCGCCGGGCCCCGACGTTCCACGGTGGGACCGGAGGGCCAACGGTCGTGGGGCGACGGACACTCCACGAGGGAGACGACCTCTGGAGGGATGGCATCCCGGAGGTGCGGACCTAGAATCGGGCGGTGCACTCCCGGCAGGACGTCATCATCATCGGCGCGGGCGCCAGCGGGACGCTGCTCGCGGCCTGTCTCTTGAGGGGCGCCCGCGCGCCCCTGCGCGTGGCCCTCGTGGAGCGGGGGGAGCGGCTGGGGCGGGGAGTGGCGTACTCGACCACCAGCGCGCGTCACCTGCTCAACGTCCCGGCCGGCCGCATGAGCGCCTGGGTCGACGACCCGGAGCACTTCCTGCGCTGGCTGCGCGCGGAGGCGCCGGAGACGTCACCGTCCGCGTTCGCCGAGCGCCGCCGCTATGGCCAATACCTGGAGACGGTGCTGAGGGACACCGCCGCTCGGGCCGCGCCGGGCGTCCAGTTGGAGACGCCGCGCGACGAGGTGACCTCGGTGCTGGAGACGGCGGACGGCGTGCGGGTGACGCTCGCGAGCGGCCAGGTGCTGGAGGCGCGCAGCGGGGTGCTCGCCCTGGGCAACGCGCTGCCGGCGGACCTGCGCGTGCCGGACGGCGGGCTGTACGCGAGCCCGCGCTATCACCGCTCGCCGTGGGCCCCCGGGGCGCTGGAGGGCATCGCCTCCAGCGATTCGGTGCTGCTCATCGGCACGGCGCTCACCATGGTGGACACGGTGCTGTCGCTGGGCGAGCGCGGGCACCAGGGAAGGGTGCATGCGCTGTCGCGGCACGGCATGCTGCCGCACCCGCACCGCGCGCATGGAGCCAGGACGCCCGCGGCGGCGGAGCCCCTGCGCATCCGCGAGCTCTTGCGCTCGGTGCGCCGGGAGATGGACCGCTGCCGCGACGCGGAGGTGGCGTCCCCTGCCGCGCAGGACGTGGTGCCGTTCAGCACGCTGCGCATCCGCGACGTGCTGCGTACGATGCGCCAGGAGGTGGACGCGCAGGCGGCGGCGGGCGCGGACTGGCGCGCGGCGGTGGATTCGCTGCGGCCGGTGACGACGCCCCTGTGGCAGCGGCTGTCGGAGCCGGAGCGGCGGCGGTTCCTGCGCCACCTGCGGGCGTACTGGGAGGTGCACCGCCACCGCATGGCGCCGGAAATCCACGACGTGATGGCCGCGTGGCGGAGCGACGGACGCCTGGTGCTCCACGCGGGCCACGTGCTGCGCTTCGAGTTGGAGCCGGACGCGGTGGCGGTCCACCTGCGGCCCCGGGGCCAGCGCGAGCCCCAGGTGCTGCGCGTGCAGCACGTCATCAACTGCACCGGCCCCGAGTCGAACCCGGCCTCGCGCAGCCAGCCCGTCCTGCGCGGCCTGCTGGAGGCGGGACAGGCCCGCGCGGACGTGCTGGGCATGGGGCTGGCGACCGCGTCCGACGGCGCGGTGCTGGACGCGCGCGGCCGGCCGTCCCCCCACCTCTTCACGCTGGGCCCCACGCGACGGGGCGACCTGTGGGAGACCACCGCCGTGCCGGAGATCCGCTCCCAGGCCCGCGACCTGGCGGACCTCCTGCTGCGCCGGCTGGGTGGGTCCCGGACCGCCCCCTCCGAGGCGGCGTCCCCGGCGTCCCCCTGAGGCTCGCGGCTCCCCCCGGGTGGCGCCCGCGCCTGCCTGCCCGGTAGCCGGCCTGACAGGCGCCATGACCTGGAGGCGAGGCCTCCTGCCCGCCGGACGACGGGGCCCTGAGGGGAGGCTGTGGGGCTCCGGCGTTTCATGCGAGATTCCAGGCCCCCCTCCTGGAGTCCCCTACCGATGGCCTTGAAGCGCCCCCTCCCCGCCCTCATGGGAGGCGTGTCCCTGTCCGTCCTCGTGAGCCTCGGGGCGCTGGCGTACCAGCACCTGCGGACCGACGCGCTGGAGGAACGCCTCCTGCGCGAGGTGAGCATGCTGACGCAGGCGGCACATCCGCGCCCGGCGCACGTCGCCCCCGCGCGGCCGGGCACCTTCGGTGAAGCGGTGACTCCGCTCCTGCCCGCGCTGCTCAAGCGGATGCGCGAGCTCCCCGCGCCCACCGCCGCGGAGACCGCCACCCTGGAGGCGGTGACGGACGGTCGCGCGCCGGTGACGGACCTCCCCGCCGCCCGCCTGGAGGCCCTGGAGCAGGACCGCCCGCTGACGCGGCAGGTGCTCGACGCCACCCACGCGGAGTCCGGCGGCCTTCCGGAGGACCTGCACCCGCTGGCCGGTCCCTCGGTGCCGGGACGGGACGTGCTGCTCCAGGCGCTCCTCCACGTGGTGGAGGACGCGGCGCTGGAGACGCGGCTGCTCATGGCGCGGGGCATGGCGGACCAGGCCGTGGACACGTGCGTGGACACGCTCGCGCTCAGCCGGGAGCTGGCCCTGGGTGGCGGGCTCGCGGGACAGCGGATGTCCGCGACCAGCCAGGGGCGCGCGTGGCGGGTCTGCGCGGACGCGCTCGACGCGGCCTCCCTGCCCCGCAAGCGCCAGGCCATCTCGCAGCTCACCCGGCTGCACGAAGGCATCCCGCCGGTGTCCCTGGCGCTGCACGAGGAGTCCGTCACCGCGCAGCTCCACGCCTTCCGCGACCTGCTGTCCGACGACGGCCGCGCCGCGCTGCCGCCCACCTGGTTCGACGCCCCCGCGCTGCCGGACGCCCTGTCGCGCAGGCGCCAGTGGCGGCAGTGGGTGGACGACGCGGACCGCCTCCTCGCCGTGGTGGATCAACCGGCCGAGGAGCGCCGCCGCTCGCTGGCGGCCCTGGAGATCTGGAAGGCCGGGGAGCACTTCCGTCAGGAGGAGGCCCCCTCGGTGCGGCTGTCACCCGAGGACATGGAGGCGCTGGAGCTGCGCACGCTGCGCTCCGAGGCCCTCATCGCGCTGGCGGAGGTCGACGCGGCCCGCGCGGAGACGGGCCAGTGGCCGCACGCGCTCCCCACCCGGACGACGACGCTGGTGCTGAAGCCGGTGGATGAAACCCAGGCCCAGATCCACTCGTGCGTGCAGGGGCTGATGCCCGACGCGCTGGTCGTGAAGGCGGACGGAGCGCCCTCGCGCCAGCAGGCGCACGACGTGCCCTGAGTCCGTCGCGCCCTCCTCCCATCCGGCCTCCCGCGACGGGGCGGCGATGTACGATGCGGCCTTTCCGAGGACGTCGTGGGAGGGAGCCGTCATGTCGTGGAAGCTGGTGCAACTGGATGAAGTGTCGAAGGTGCTGCCGGATGCGCCGCTCAGGGGCACGGACATCCGCGTGGAATTGCCGACCGCCAGCTACGCGCTGCCCGCGGGACAGACGCTGGGCCCCCTGACGTTCGCGTTCGACGTGTCCGCGCGCGGCTTCGTGGAGGGCTATGACGCCCCGGCGGACGTGGACGCGGCGGGCGTGGTGGGCGAGGCCCCGGGCGACGCGACGACCCAGCTGGCGCCGGCGCTCGTCTACGGCGGCGACGCCGCGTGGCTGAAGTACGGCGTGGAGGCGCGCGTGAAGGCGGAGGCCGGCTTCCCGCTGCCCTACGTGGCGCTCGCGGCCAACGGCGACGTGCGCGTGCTCCTGGCGGACTACCACCGGCACACGCAGGACACGAACGCGCGCACCGCGCTGAACGAGGACGCGCCCGAGCTGCGGCTGCCCCTGCTCACGGCGTCGCTGGACACGCTGGGCGTGGGCGACGCCATGGCCTTCCAGGCGCGCGGCGAGCTGTCCGTCACGGCGACGCTGGAGTGGACGGACGTCTACACGTCCAACCTCCAGACGCTGACGAAGCTCTTGTCCGCCAGCACGATGCTCGCCTTCGAGGCCAAGGCGGGCGCCACCGTGTCCGCCAGGGTGAAGGCGGTGGACGACTACGCCGTCATCTTCTCCCGCCCCGCCGCGGGCCAGGTGCGCGTGCAGGTGAAGAAGGCCGTGGCCCGCGAGGCGGGCGTGACAGCCAGCCTCCACGTGGAGGCGAGCCTCACCGACCCGTCCGCCGTCGTCGCCCAGGTGGAGCACGTCCTCGAAGGGCTCCTGTCGGTGCCGCTGTCCCGGTTCGAATCGCTGATGACGCAGCTGGAAGCGCACACCCTGTCGGAGGACGAGGCGAAGGCGCTGCGCCTCATCCTGGACCGGCTGGGCCTCCAGGAGCTGGAGGCCAACATCACGGCGCTGCGCGCGCGGTGGAACCAGCTCCGCGCGGACGTGAGCACCCGCATCCAGGCGCTGGCGGAGTCCAAGTTCGAGGCGGGCTTCCGCTACGAATACGTGCGCCTGCGCGAGCAGACCACGCTCCTGTCCACCGTGTGCACGGACGCCCAGGCCCGCACGCTGCACCCGCTGCTGGTGACCGGGCGGCTGGACGGCGCGATGCAGAAGATGCGGGATGAGGGCATGGCGCTGGAGCAGTGCCTGCTCAAGGAGGTCAACAAGGAGTCCAAGGCCTGGGGCTTCTCGCTGAAGCTGGGCAGGTGGGCGCTGGGCGGCAACGACACGCGCGAGCTCACCCAGGTGGTGCAGCGCAACAGCCTGGAGAAGGAGGCGCCCCAGCGCATCGCGTTCCTGGGCGTGCGCGGCTACAGCGGCGCGCTGCTCACGCCGTACATGCGCTGGACCGCGGACTTCAAGGCGGACATGGCGGAGTTCCGCAAGTCGCCCACCGTGGCGGACTTCGACCTGGGCCTGTACCTGCTGCTGGCCCACGACGCGCGAAAGCTGTCGGACGACGACCTGCGCCAGGCCGTGGACGAGGCCATCATCTGGGGCGCGCTGGATGACGCCGAGGAGGAAGAGGTCCTCCAGCGCATCCGCGACGCGTCCGGCGGCAAGGAGCTTGAGACGCGGGTGGAGCTGAAGCTGGACAACCGGACGATGCGCGACGTCATCACCCACGCGGCCGACCCGGACGCCCCTTCCGCCTTCGCCCGCGCGCTGGGCCGGGCCCTGCCCTGGTACGGCGTGCCGTGCCGCGACCGGCCCGCCGTGCGCGAGTCCGTCTACGCGCCCCTGTGGAAGGGGTACCTGGAGCATGACTGGCCCGCCGCCCTGGCCGCGAACACGGCCGCCGCGACCCTGAAGAAGAACCCGCTCGTCGGGCACTTCGCGTACGTCGAAGGGCAGCCGGGCAACGGCATGCTGACGTTCGCGGAGGTCATCCAGAAGAACCCCGGCACCGTGTCCAAGTGGCGCGACCTGCGCTCGGGCCTGCTGGACCTGCGCAACGGCGAGCAGCGCTCGCCCTCCGTCTTCAATGGCGCGTTCAAGGCGCTGTCCCAGTCGTGGGCCCAGTCCTTCCACCTGAAGGCCACGGGCGCGTTCTTCCTGGAGCTGGCGTCGCGCGGCGGCAACGGCCTGGCCACGGTGGAGCGCACCTTCACCGTGACGGTGCCGGGGACGGGGACGAACCTCGTCTTCACCAAGTCGCGGGCCTGACGGGCGCCCGGCCGTCGCTTCGTCCGCTTCCGCACGTCCCCGGGCGTGCGGAGGCGACTTCAGGCCGCATGGTGACGCGCCGCATTGCCCCCTCGCGGGGGCATCACTACATCCCACTCCTCACGCAGCGCGGCCCATGCAGAGGAGCCCCGGGAGATGATCGTCGGTCGGATGCTGTCCTGGCGGATCATCCTCCGCTACGCGGGGCGCCCCGTCGCCGTCCACATCGCCATCGCGCTGGCCATCTCCCTGGGCTACGAGGTCCTGGGCGCCCGGTGGCTGTCGGTGCCGGCGCTGCCGGTGTCGCTGCTGGCCGCGGCGCTGGGCGTGCTGCTCGCCTTCCGCAACAACTCCGCCTACGAGCGCTGGTGGGAGGCGCGCACCATCTGGGGCGGCCTGGTGAATGCGTCGCGGACGCTCGCCCGGCAGGTCCTCACGTTCCTCCCCGCGCCCCGCGCGCAGCGCAGTGACGGCACCCCGGAGATGCCCTCCACCCCATCCCGCCTGGTGCAGATGGCCGTGCAGCCGGAGGGGCCCGCGCTGGCACCCGCCTGGTCCCAGGTGGGGGACGGCGCGGTACGGGACCCCCTTGGCCACGCGCGCGACCTGCGCGGACCGGGCGAGCCTCGCGGAAGCCTGGCCACGTTCATCCACCCGGGCAGGGAGACGCCCCGGGGCGTCATCACCGGCATGCACGAGGGCATCGCCGAGGATGCGCGCGAGCTCGTGTATGCGCAGATGGGCTTCGTGAACGCGCTGCGGTGCCACCTGCGGCGGCAGGACCCCTTCCCGGACATCAGCCCGTTCTTCCGGCCGTCCGTGCTGGAGGCGCTGCGCGTCGAACAGAACGTGCCCTCGGCCATCCTCCTGTGGATGGGCACGCGCATGCGCCGCATCTACAGCGACGTCGACCACCCGGAGAAGGTCTACCTGCGCGTGGCGATGGACCAGACGCTCACGGAGCTCACCAACTACCTGGGCGCGTGCGAGCGCATCAAGAACACCCCCCTGCCCCGGCAGTACGACATCCTTCCGCACGCCATGGTGCGCGTGTACCTCACGCTGCTGCCCCTGGGCATCGTCACCGACCTGGGCGTGCTCACGCCGCTGGTCACCGCCCTCATCGCGTTCCTCTTCATCGCCATGGACGCGGTGGGCCGCGACGTGGAGAACCCCTTCGAGAACGGCGTCAGCGACACGCCCATGACGGCGCTGTGCCGCACCATCGAGATCAACCTGCGGCAGATGCTGGGCGAGTCCGCGCTGCCCCCTCCCCTCCAGCCCAAGGACGGCCTGCTGCACTGAGCGCGGGCAGGGGATGAATACAGACCTTGTTTAGTATCCGCACAAAACGTGACATCCATGGCTACAAAGGCAAGCGTCTTTGTGACTGGGATGGCCACACGCTGGGCGGGCGGTGACAGGGATTGGCTCGCGGGCGGGCGCTGGCATGCACCGTGCTCAAGGGGCCAGGAGCGACCTGGAGCGTCCTTCCCTCTCGGAAGGCACGCCGGGTCGTCCGCAAGGAGTCACACCCCATGAACCCCCGTGACGTGTCCCCTGTTTCGCGCCCTGTGTTCCAGTCCGCGGTGGCGCTGCTGCTGCTGAGCGTCTTCACCCTCCAGGTGGGATGCAGCCGCACCCCGGAAGCCAGCCCGTGGACGCTGGAGAAGACCCAGATGCTGCAGAGCCGCGTCCTCCACCGCGAGGTGCAGCCGGCGCAGGTGGTGGACAACCACCTGGAGCGCTACGGCCGCGTCCAGGTGCTGGGCGAAGACGGACAGGCGCCCCACACGCTCGCGTTCGTGCTGCGCCAGGAGCTCACGCGCGGCGACGGCACGACGGTCATCGACATCTTCGACGAGGAGACGGGGAGCAAGAGCCACTACGAGATGCGGGACGAGACGGGCGAGGCCCTCATCGTCACGGAGGCCGGCGAGCAGAAGATGACGTTCAACGCCGACGGCACCATCCGGGTGGGTGACGCGATGGCGAAGAGCGAGCGGGAGGCCGCGGAGCTGCTGCACAAGACGGGCGTGATGGACCCGGTGTCTGACTACTCGCTCGTCGTGCTGCTCGACACCGTCCACAAGTACATTCCGGAGAGCGACACCAGCAAGGGCCACGCGGTCGTGGCCGTCGTCGTGGTCGTGTGGCTGACGGGCTCCTTCCTGCTGTGCAGCCGCGAGTACAGCCGGAAGGGCTGCAACGTGAACAACGGCATGACCCAGTACTGCCGCGACTACTGCAAGCAGGTCGGCTGCGCCTGCTGGTAGGCGTCTCCCCGCTGTCCTGGAGCCAGCGCCCCATGTCCGCCCTGAATCCCAAGGCAGTCCTCGGGGCGCTGGTGCTCCTGTCGGGGGCGTGCTCGCGTGAGCCGCCCCCCCGGCGCGCGGCGACGGAAGCGCCGCGCGTCGTCTCCGTCTTCTCTCGCGCGGACGCGCTGCCGCTCCAGCAGGCGGCCTGCGGCGTCGGCGACGACGCGTGTCCCAACCTCGCGCTGGAGGACTTCGACTGTCCCCCGGACGCGGCGGCGGAGGTGCTCATCTTCAGCGGCCACAGCCTGCCGCCCCTGTACCTGCACACCGGCCCGGACAGGCTGGCGCGCGTCGCGGCCTGCTACCGTCCGGAGCTCATCGTGCTGGACACCTGCTACGGCTTCTCGCTGCCGCTGCTGGATGCGCTCGCGGACGCGGCCCCTAGCGCGCTGGTGGTGGGCGCCACCTACAAGCTGCCACCGCGGGGGCTGCTCTATGACGCGGACTTCTTCCAGCCCGGCACCGCCGACGCGCGCGCGGAGCGTCTCCACACCCGCTCCGGCAAGCCGCTGACGCGCTGGAGGCTGGACGTGGACACCCTGCGCCAGGCGCATGACACGCTGGCGAGCTGGGACGTGGACGCGCTGGAGGCGCGCCTCGTGCGCAAGCTGCCGAACCTCGTGGGCGTGGAGCTCTCCGGCCCGGGCGTCACGGCCCTGGCGCCGGTGGGGCCGGAGCGCTTCCGCCGGTGATGACCTGGGGCCTCGCGCTGCTCGCGGGACTGTTGCAGGGCGCGGCCTTCCTCGGCCCCGCCGCGCAGCCCCTGGCGTGGGTGGGCGTCGCGTGCGTGGCGGCGGCCGTGCACCGCGCGCCGGGCGGCCTTCGCGCCGCGGGCATGCTCGCGCTGGCGGCGCTGGCGCGGCAGGTGGTGGCGCTGCACTGGTGGGTGGGGACCGCGCGCCACTTCGCGCCGGGCGTCGCCGGGGCCGCGCTCACGCTGGCGGCGCTGGGGTGGGCCATGACAGCGGCGGCCTCGCAGGTGCCGGCGATGGCGTGGGTCCTGACGCCCGCGCGCCGGGTGCCGCCGCGCTTCTGGCTGCCCTTCGCCTGGGCGGCGGGCGAGGCCGTGGCGGAGCTCACCTGCGGCTTCTCCATGACGCAGCTGCTGCACTCGCAGTGGGCACAGCCCGCGGTGCTGAATGCCCTCGCGTTCGTGGGCTGGGGGCCCCTGCTCCTCTTGTGTCTCTATGCTTCCGCCAGCGTGGGCGAGGCGGCGTCGCGGCGCGACCTCCGGTTGCTGACGCCAGCGGGGCTCGTCCTGGGCGCGCTCGCGTGTGCGCCCGCGACCGCCCCCCTGGACGACGCGCTCTCGGGCGTGGGCGTGGTGCATCTGGCCTCGTCGGCGCACCTGCCGCGCCAGGTGCCCGAGGGCACGTCGCTGCTCGTGTGGCCGGAGAGCACGGTGCGTGGCAACCAACGGCTGCCCGAGGGCGCCCTGCCCCACCCGGTGCCCCTGGCCGCCTTCGCGGACACGCAGCTGCCCGTGGCGGGCATCGCGGGCCTCACGCTGCGCACGGAAGGGCACTACCTCAACGCCGCGGGCGCCTTCGACGCGGAGGGGCGCCTCACGCAGAGCCGGGGCAAGGCCGTGCTCGTCCCGGTGGGCGAGCGCGCCTTCCTGGGCCTGCGCGGAAGCGGTGAGCCCCTGACACCGGGCACCGCCGTTCCCCGGCTGTCCGTCGCGGGACGGAGCGTCGTGCCCCTCATCTGCTACGAGGCCTTCAGCCGCCCCACCGCGCTCCAGGGACAGGCCGCGGGAGGCACCCTGCTGGCCGTGCTCGCCAGCGACCTGCCGCTGGTGGGCAGCCACTTCGCGCAGGAGCAGGCCGTGGGGGCGGTCATCCTGCGCGCCGTGGAGCAGCACCTGCCCGCGGTGCGCGCGTCGCTCGCGGGCCCGGCCGTCATCGTCTCCTCCGACGGGCGGGTGCTGGCCCGGAGCGAGCCGGGCACCAGCGGCGTCCTCACGCTGGAGAAGCGCGCGCCGACCTACTCCCCCGCCGTCACCTCCACCGTGCCCAACCCGTCCACGGTGAGCCGCACGTGGTCGCCGGGCTTCATCAGGTAGGCGGCGGTGGCCGCGCCGGACAACACCAGGCTCCCGGCGGGCAGCACCTGACCGCGCTCCGCGAGCAGCGCGCACAACTGGATGAGGGACACCACGGGGTCACCGGAGATGGCGTCCGAGCGCGCCTCGCCCTCCACCTTGCCGTTCACCTCCATGCGCATCTGGAGCTTCGTCAGGTCCAGGTCGCGGGGCCCCCGCTCCAGGGTGCCCGGCACGAACAGCGAGGACGACGCGTTGTCCGCCACCACGTCCGGCAGGCTGAAGTACTTGAAGCCCACGAAGCGCGAGTCGAGCACCTCCATCGCCGCGAAGACGGCCTCGCACGCGTCCAGCACCTCGTCGCGCGTGACGGTGCCCTTGAGCTCCTTCGACGTGCGGAAGGCGATCTCCGGCTCGATGCGCGGGTGGATGCCCGCGCCCACGCGCACCACGCCGCCGGGCTGCACGCGCATCCGGTCCGTGAGCACGCCGAAGATGGGCGAGCCCAGGTTCATCTGCTTGCGCTTCGCCTCCGACGTAAAGCCCATCTTCAGGCCCACCACCCGCTCCCCCTGGGCCTCGCGCAGCCGGATGCCCTCCGCCTGCACCGCGTAGCCGTCCGGCACCGTCAGGTCCGGGTGCGCGTGAGTCAGGGGCGGCACCTCACGGCGCTCGCGCCGCGCCGCGTCCAGGATTCCTGCCAGGGCCGCCACGTCCACAGTCGAGGTCATGCGCGAATCTTTTCCATGCCCGGCCCGCAATTCCACCAAGGATTCACCTCTGGAGCGGGTCCTGTGACACCGGGCGCCGGTCAGCCGCGCAAGCGAGCGCCACCCGACGTCCTCCGTTCGGAATCCTGGAGACGGTGGACAGCCGCGACGTACATTGCCGCGTCTGCCTGGGAGGGCGCTGCCTTGGAAAAGGTCCTCAACTATATCGGTGGAGAATTGGTGCCCGCGGCGGGGGGGCAGTGGCTGGACAAGCCGGAGCCCGCGACGGGTCAGCGCTACGCGCACGTGCCGGACTCGCGCGAGGCGGACGTGCAGTCCGCCGTGGAGGCCGCGGGCCGGGCCTTCCCCGCGTGGGCCGCCCTGCCGGCCATCGAGCGCTCGCGCTACCTGCGCCGCATCGCGGGGCTCATCCAGGAGCGCCTGGACGCCTTCGCGCGGGCGGAGTCCATCGACACGGGCAAGCCGCTGTCGGTGGCTCGCACGGTGGACATCCCGCGCAGCGTGCTCAACTTCGAGTTCTTCGCGGACGCGGCGACGCAGTTCTCCAGCGAAGCGCACCCCATGGACGGCGTGGCGCTCAACTACACGCTGCGCTCGCCGCTGGGCGTGGTGGGCTGCATCTCACCGTGGAACCTGCCGCTGTACCTGCTCACGTGGAAGATCGCCCCCGCGCTGGCGGCCGGTAACTGCGTGGTGGCCAAGCCGTCGGAGGTGACGCCGATGACGGCCTTCCTCCTGTCGCAGGTGTGCCGCGACGCGGGGCTGCCGCCGGGCGTCCTCAACCTGGTGCACGGCCTGGGGCCCCACGTCGGCGGGCCGCTCACGCGCCACCCGGACATCAGCGCCATCTCCTTCACCGGCAGCACGCGCACGGGCGCGGAGATCGCCCGCGTGGCCGCGCCGTCGTTCAAGAAGCTGTCGCTGGAGATGGGCGGGAAGAACCCCAACGTCATCTTCGCGGACTGCGACTTCGACGAGGCGCTGGCCACCACGCTGCGCTCGTCGTTCGCGAACCAGGGGCAGATCTGCCTGTGCGGCCCGCGCATCTTCGTGCAGCGCCCGCTGTATCCGCGCTTCAAGGAGGCGCTGGTCGCGCGCACGAAGGCCCTGAAGGTGGGCGACCCGCTGGTGGAGGGCACGGACCAGGGCGCGCTGGTGTCGCGCGAGCACTTCGAGAAGGTGATGGGCTACATCGCGCTCGCGAAGCAGGAGGGCGGCAACATCCTCACCGGCGGCCAGCGCGCGAGCGTGCCCGGCCGCTGCGCGAACGGCTGGTTCGTGGAGCCCACGCTGGTGGAGGGCCTGGCGCCCACGTGCCGCACGAACCAGGAGGAGATCTTCGGTCCGGTCGCGACCCTCATGCCCTTCGACGACGAGGAGGAGGTGCTGTCGTGGGCCAACTCCACGCGCTACGGCCTGGCGGGCAGCGTGTGGACGAAGGACCTGACGCGCGCGCACCGGTTCGCGTCGCGGCTGCACAGCGGCATCGTCTGGGTGAACACCTGGATGCTGCGCGACCTGCGCACGCCGTTCGGTGGCGTGAAGGAGTCCGGCGTGGGCCGCGAGGGCGGCTGGGACGCGCTGCGCTTCTTCACCGAGCCCAAGAACGTCTGCATCAAGCTTTGAGCCCTGGAGAGCCACACGTGAGCGCTGGCGAGCGGATCGATTCGAAGAAGGCCCCGGAGCCGGTGGGGCTCTATCCCCATGCGCGCCGCGTGGGGAACCTGCTGTTCCTCTCCGGCGTGGGCCCGCGCGAGCGCGGCAGCAAGGCCATCCCGGGCGTGGAGCTGGACGCGGCGGGCAACATCGTCTCCTACGACATCGAGACGCAGTGCCACTCCGTGTTCCGCAACGTGCGCTACATCCTGGAGGACGCGGGCTCGTCGTGGGAGCGGCTGGTGGACGTGACGGTGTACCTCACGGACATGAAGCGGGACTTCCCCACGTACAACCGGCTGTGGGCGGAGTACTTCAAGGACAACCCGCCGTGCCGCACCACGCTGGAGATCAACGCGCTGCCCACGCCCATCGCGATTGAACTCAAGTGCATCGCCACCATTGGAGACGAGTGACATGGGCCGACTGACCCCCATCAACTTCAAGAAGTGGATCGACGAGCACCGCCCCCTGCTCAAGCCCCCCGTGGGCAACCAGCAGGTGTGGGCGGACCGGGACTTCATGGTCACGGTGGTGGGCGGGCCCAACTCGCGCACGGACTTCCACGTCAACGAGGGCGAGGAGTTCTTCTACCAGCTGGAGGGCGACATCACCCTGCGCGTCATCGACGAGGGGCAGGTGCAGGACGTCCCCATCCGCGAGGGGGAGATCTTCCTGTTGCCGCCCAAGGTGCCGCACTCGCCGCAGCGGCCCCCGGGCACCATTGGCCTGGTGCTGGAGCGCCGCCGCCAGCCGGACGAGTTGGATTCCTTCCTGTGGCTGTGCCCGAAGTGCGGAGACAAGCTCTATGAGGAGTCGCTGCACGTCACCAACCTGGTGACGCAGCTGCCGCCGGTGTTCGAGCACTTCTACGGCAACCCGGAGAACTGCACCTGCAAGCGGTGCGGCACGAAGGTGACGCGGGGTGGTGCGCCCCAGTGAAGGTCGACATCCACACGCACCTCTTGCCCCCGGAGCTGCCCCGCTTCGCCGAGCGCTTCGGCTACGGCGGCTTCATCACGCTGGACCACCACGCGCCCTGCCGCGCGCGGATGATGCGGGACGACGGCAAGTTCTTCCGCGAGATCGAGAGCAACTGCTGGGACCCGCACCAGCGCGTCACGGAGTGCGACGCGCACGGAGTCCAGGTGCAGGTGCTGTCCACGGTGCCGGTGCTGTTCAGCTACTGGGCGAAGCCGAAGGACGGCCTGGAGGTGGCGCGCTTCCTCAATGACCACCTCGCGGGCGCGGTGGCGTCCGCGCCCAGGCGCTTCGTGGGGCTGGGCACGGTGCCGCTCCAGTCCACCGACCTGGCGATCCAGGAGCTGGAGCGCTGCGTGCGCACGCTGGGTTTCGCGGGCGTGCAGATTGGCAGCCACGTCAACGACCTGAACCTGTCCGACCCCGCCCTCTTCCCCTTCTTCCAGGCGGCGAGCGACCTGGGCGCGGCCCTCTTCGTGCACCCGTGGGACATGATGGGTGAGGCGAAGATGGCGAAGTACTGGCTGCCGTGGCTGGTGGGGATGCCCGCGGAGGTGTCGCTGGCCATCTGCTCGCTCATCTTCGGCGGGGTGATGGAGCGGCTGCCGAAGCTGCGGTTCGCCTTCGCGCACGGCGGCGGCGCATTCCCCGGCACGCTGGGCCGCATCCAGCACGGCTTTGAAGTGCGCCCGGACCTGGTGGCCGTGGACAACCCCGTCGCGCCGCGCGACTACCTGGGCCGCTTCTGGGTGGACTCGCTGGTGCATGACGCGGACACCCTGCGCGCCATCGTGAAGCTGTTTGGCGCGGACAAGGTGGCGCTGGGCAGTGACTACCCCTTCCCGCTGGGCGAGGAGCGGCCCGGCACGCTCATCGAATCGCTGACGGACCTGGCGCCCGCGGTGCGCGAGCGGCTGCTGTCTCGAAATGCCCTGGAGTGGCTGGGGCGCTCGCACGAGGACTTCGCACGATGACGGCCCCTGTCTACGAGAACAGCGACGTATTCGCCTACGGCCTGGACGCGGCGGATCCGCTGAGGTCCCTGCGCGACGAGTTCCTCTTCCCGCCCTCCCCTTCCGGCGCGCCGACCATCTACCTGGCGGGCAATTCGCTGGGGCTCCAGCCGCGCAAGGCGCGCAAGTACGTGCAGATGGAGATGGAGGACTGGGAGCGGCTGGGCGTGGAGGGCCACGTGCACGGCCGGCACCCGTGGCTGCCCTACCACGAGCTGCTCACGGAGCAGGTGGCGCGGGTGGTGGGCGCGCAGCCCGTGGAGGTCGTGGTGATGAACACCCTGTCGGTGAACCTGCACCTGATGATGGTGTCGTTCTACCGGCCCACGCGCGAGCGCTTCAAGATCCTGATTGAAGGCGGCGCCTTTCCGTCGGACCAGTACGCGGTGGCGTCGCAGGCGCGCTTCCACGGCTACGACCCGCAGGAGGCCATCCTCCGGCTGACGCCTCGCGAGGGCGAGGACACGCTGCGGCCCGAGGACATCCTGGAGGCCATCGAGCGGCACGGGAAGGAGATCGCGCTGGTGATGCTGGGCAGCGTGAACTACCTCACCGGGCAGGCGTTCGACCTGAAAGAGATTACGCGCGTGGCGCACGCGCAGGGCTGCAAGGTGGGCTTCGACCTGGCGCACGGGGCGGGCAACCTGAAGCTGTCCCTGCACGACGACGGCCCGGACTTCGCGGTGTGGTGTTCGTACAAGTACCTCAACGGCGGACCGGGCAGCCTGGGCGGCGTGTTCGTGCACGAGCGGCACGCGCACTCGCCGGAGCTGCCGCGCTTCGAGGGCTGGTGGGGGCACAACAAGGCCACGCGCTTCGAGATGGGCCCCACGTTCGACCCGCTGCCGGGCGCGGAGGGGTGGCAGCTGTCCAACCCGCCCATCTTCCAGCTTGCGGCGCTGCGCTCGTCGCTGGAGCTGTTCGACAAGGCGACGATGGCGGCCCTGCGCGCCAAGAGCGACCGGCTGACGGGCTACCTGGAGTTCCTGTTGGACCGGCTGCCCGCGGGGTTCGTCACCATCACCACGCCGCGCGATTTGAAGCAGCGCGGGGCGCAGCTGTCGCTGCGCTTCAAGGGCGAGCCGAAGCGGCTGCTCCAGCGCCTGTCCGCGGCCGGCATCATCTGCGACTTCCGCGAGCCGGACATCATCCGCGCCGCGCCCGCGCCCCTCTACACCACGTACCTGGACGTCTTCCGCTTCGTGAAGGCGCTGGAGGCCCATGCCCTCGAATGAACCGAAGCTGACGGTGGTGGGAGCGGGCCTGGTGGGGTCGCTGCTCTCGCTGTACCTGGCCCGCCGGGGCCACACGGTGGAGGTGCTGGAGCGCCGCCCGGACATGCGCCGCGAGACGCTGGACGCGGGCCGCTCCATCAACCTGGCCATCTCCACGCGCGGCCTGCATGCGCTGCGACAGGTGGGCCTGGAGGAGGAGGCGCTCAAGCACGCCATCCCCATGCGCGGGCGGGTCATCCACCCGGTGAAGGGTGAGCTGGCCTTCCAGCCGTATGGGAAGGACGACTCGCAGCACATCAATTCGTTGTCACGCGGCTGGTTGAACACGTTCCTGATGACGCAGGCGGAGGCGACGGGCCGGGTGGCCATCCGCTTCCGTCAGCGGGTGACGCAGGCGGATCCGGCGACGGGGGCGCTCACGGTGCTGGACGAGGCCACGGGCGCGACGCGCGAGGTGCGTGACGCGGTGGTGTTCGGCACGGACGGCTCCGGTTCGGCGGTGCGGCAGGCGATGCAGTCGCAGCCGGGGTTCCACGCGGACTCGGAGACGCTGGGGCATGGCTACAAGGAGCTGACGATTCCGCCGGGCGAGGGCGGGCGTTTCCAGATGGAGAAGCACGCGCTGCACATCTGGCCGCGCGGCACGTACATGCTCATCGCGCTGCCGAATGAAGACGGCAGCTTCACCTGCACGCTGTTCCTGCCGTGGGAGGGGCCGGTGAGCTTCGCGTCGCTGCGGACGCCCTCGGCGCTGGAGGCGTTCTTCCAGGAGCAGTTCCCGGACGCGAAGGCGATGATCCCGGGACTGGTGGAGGAGTTCTTCTCCCGGCCCACCGGACACATGGTGACGGTGAAGTGCGCGCCGTGGCACTCGGGCGGACGCACGCTGCTGCTGGGCGACGCGGCGCACGCCATCGTGCCGTTCTACGGCCAGGGGATGAACTGCGGCTTCGAGGACTGCGTGGTGCTGGACGCGCTGTTGTCGAAGCAGACGGACTGGGCGGCGGCGTTCGGTGAGTTCGAGCGGCTGCGCAAGACGAACGCGGACGCCATCGCGGACATGGCGGTGGAGAACTTCATCGAGATGCGCGACAGCACGGCGGATCCGCGCTTCCTGTTGGAGAAGGGCGTGGAGAAGGTGCTGCTCAACGCGTTCCCGGGCGAGTTCGTCAGCCGCTACACGCTGGTGAGCTTCAGCCGGGTGCCCTACCGGTTGGCGTACGGCGTGGGCAGCATCGCGGGCGGCATCGTGTCGGAGCTGGCGCGGGAGCTGAAGCGGCCGGACGACGTGGACCTGGACCGTGCGGCGAAGCTGATTCGCGGCCGGCTGACCCCTTTCATGGAGGAGCACGCGGATGGATTTCGGCTTGAAGGGTAGGCGCGCGCTGGTGACGGGCGCGTCGTCGGGGCTGGGGCGCGCCATCGCGGACACGCTGGTGAAGGAGCGCGCGACGGTGGCGGTGTCCTCTCGCGGAGGGGAGAAGCTCCAGAAGGCGGCGAAGGAGCTGGGCGCGGCGCTGGCGGTGCCGTGCGACTTGACGCAGCCGGGGGCCGCGCGCGGCCTGGTGCGCGAGGTGACGCAGAAGCTGGGCGGCCTGGACGTGCTGGTGGTGAACGCGGGAGGCCCGCCGTCGGGAGGCTTCGAGGCCATCACGGTGGAGCAATGGCAGACAGGGTTCCAGAGCCTGTGGCTGGCCACGGTGGATGCGATCCAGGAAGCGCTGCCGGGCATGAAGGCGCAGGGCTGGGGCCGCATCGTGCTGGTGACGTCCACGGCGGCGCGCGAGGCGATGAACAACCTCACGGTGTCCAACGGCCTGCGCGCGGGGTTGCTGGGGCTGGTGAAGAGCCTGAGCAATGAAGTGGCGCCGTACGGCATCACGGTGAACGCGGCGCTGCCGGGCTACCACGCGACGGACCGGATGAAGGACCTGGGCCTGTCCGACGAGAAGGTGGCGCCGAACATCCCGGCACGGAGGCTGGGGAGGCCGGAGGAGTTCGCGGCGCTGGTGACGTTCCTGGCGTCGGAGCCCGCCGCGTATATCAGCGGCCAGTCCATCGCCTGCGACGGTGGAGCGCTGCGGGGCTTCTGATGCGTCAGGGTATGTCAGCGGACACTCCACCCTCTTCGACGATGGTGCGTTGAAGAGAGCCCGAAGTGGCGTCGGTGGCCTTCCGGGGGGAAGGCCATGGACGCGACGAAGCGGGCGGTATGCCTGGGGCTGGGATGTCTGCTCACGGGCTGCGCGACGGGTACGGGCACGGTGGTGGAGGGGAGCCTCCAGCCCCGGCATTTCCGGTTCGTCACCATCGTGGAACACTCAAGCCCGGGGCCAGGAGGGTGGCGGGCCGCCTGCGTCCGCGTGCCCCTCCGGCGCGACTCGGGTGAGGTCCTCATCTGTCAGCTGGGCGTCGAAGTCCCCATGCAGACCGCGAGGGATGGCCCCATCCCACTCGAACTGGCTCAGCGCATCTCGTCAGACTGCGCGAATCTGGCAGCCCAGACTGTCTTCAGCGCGGCCACACCCGTCACGGCACTGGGCCTGGCCTGTGAGGACTTCAGGAACACGTTCACACTCGCACTCAAAGGGGCCATCGGAGGTTCGAAGGTGTCGAAGGACTGTCGTCAGGAAACAACACCCGTCGTCCCCAGCCGCAAGACGCGATGAGCCCTTCCACTGAAGAGTTGCTTGTAATCGCACGTCGCTATTGGCGAGCAGATCAGGCCTACGACTTCCGGCTCGACCCCAGTCCCGAGTACCTCAGGTACGAAGCGCTCTGGAACGAGAAGCGCAAGGAGTTCGGCCGCTGGGTGGCCCTGCTCGAGGAGATTCAGGAAGCACTCCCGGATGGCAAGGTCTGGGATTACACGCCCCCCACGGCGAATCCCAGCTTCGGCGCGCTCGTCTATCCCCGCCACGAGAAGATCATGCACCGTCCCCAGAAGGTGTGGGTGGTCGCCGGGTATCTCAGCATTCTGGCTCCGGTCTATACGGTGCACTGCATCCGCAAGGAGTACCTGGGGACTCAACTCCGAAGCACGAAGGTCTTCCTGGGCCCCATCCCGCTGGAGCTGCAAGGCATCGCGGACACGGTCGCCCGACACATCGAGACCGAATACGGCGCGACGGCGCTCCCGCTCGAAGTCGCCCAGACGCCCGTGCCCCTCTACGTCAACTTGATGAAGCCGCCGCAGACCACGCTCCTCCACGCGCTCTTCACCTCCGAGCCCGAGAACATCCTCTGAGCCCCTCCCCCCGGACCTGACGCAACGGGCCAGCCATTTTCCATTCTGGCGGCAAAGTCTTTTTGATTTGGGCTGGTAGGTTTATCACGTTTTGCGACAAAGTTCGCCGCCTTCGCCGGGAGGGGCGCAGACGTGCTCAGACGAATCTTTTTCATCCGTGGGCTGTGGCTCATGGTCGTGTTGTGGGGCGCCGGGGCCTGGGCCCAGGGCAACTCGGTCATCACCGGGACGGTGGTCGACGCGGAGGATCACCAGCCGCTGGAGAACGTGGTCGTCACCGCCACCTCTCCTCAACTTCAGGGCGAGCGCACCGTCCTCACCGACAAGAGCGGCCTGTACCGCATCCCCCAGCTGCCGCCCGGGACGTACACGCTGCACTTCGAGGGCCAGCGCTTCCAGCCCTATGCCCGCGACGGCATCCTGCTGAGAATCGACCGCACCATTCGCTTCAACGTGGAGATGATTCCGTACACGATGACCGTCGACTTCGAGGTCGTCGGCTCGCCGCCCACCCTGGACGTGGGCTCCAGCGCCGCCGGCGTCACCGTGGACCAGGAGTTCATCCGCAACATCGCCGTCATCCGCCCCGGCACCAAGGGCTCCGCGTCCCGCTCCTTCGAGGGACTGGCCGAGCTGGCCCCTGGTGCCACCGAGGACCGCTATGGCGTGAGCATCAGCGGCAGCTCGTCCCCTGAAAGCCAGTTCGTCGTGGACGGCCTGTCCGTGAACGACCCCGGCGTGGGCACCCTGGGCACGCCCCTGTCCGTGGAGTTCGTGAAGGAGGTCAACGTCATCACCGGCGGCTACATGCCGGAGTACGGCCGCTCCACCGGCGGCGTGCTCAACGTCGTCACCAAGTCCGGCTCCAACGAGTTCCACGGCTCCGTGTTCGCCAACTACGCGCCCGGCGCGTTCCAGACGTCCGGCAAGGAGATCCTCCGCGAGGGCAGCGTCATCTCCGCGCAGGGCAGCGCCCACAACCTGGGCGACTTCGGCTTCGACCTGGGCGGCCCCATCCTCAAGGACAAGCTCTGGTTCTACGTGGGCTTCGCGCCGTCCTTCAATCGCATCCAGGTGGACCGCCAGTTGAGCAGCTACGAGCTGTGCACCGCGGAGGACATCGGCAGCTATAAGTGCGAGAAGGTGAACGACCGCCGCAAGGACCCCACCACCGGCTTCTCCCTGGCGACCCCCATCGAGGGCACCCGCACCCGCCGCTTCGCGGATGAGCGCAGCGTGCAGTACCTGGGCAAGCTCACCTACAACTTCAACCCGGACCACAGCCTGTCCGTGTCCGTCTTCGGCACGCCGCGCTCCTCCGGCGGCAGCGGCAAGTACTCCTTCAGCGACGACGGCGAGCCGGAGGTGTGCTCCAGCCTGTCGTGCACCAGCTACGTGCAGGGCGCGTATGAAGCCATCGCCACCCGGCGCAGCAACAGCGCGCTGGACATCGTGGCGAAGCAGGCGTCGTCCTTCTTCGACAAGAAGCTGCTCGTGGACGCGACGCTCGGCTGGCACCACCAGGCGGACTCCGTCCTCCCGTCGGACGGCTCCGGCCTGGGCTCCGGCGAGGGCCTGTCCGCGAAGTCCAACATCGCCTGGCGCCGCAGCACGAATCGGAACTACCACACCATCAACGAGTTCGAGACGCTCCCGGACGCGGACGCCTGCGGCACCACGCCCGAACAGAAGAAGCTGCGCTGTCCCGTGACGGCCTACTCCACGGGCGGCCCCGGCACCATCAGCATCCAGCGGCTGGACCGCGTGCAGGGCAAGGTGATGGGCACCTACCTCGTGGAGGCCCTGGGCCACCACATCCTCAAGGCCGGCGCGGACATCGAGCGGATGAGCTTCTACAACAACCGCGCGCGCACCGGCCTCGCGCCCTGGCAGGAGTGCACCGACGGCACCTGCTTCTTCACCCAGAACCAGTACGGCTACATGGTGGGCCCGGACCAGCCGGTGTTCCTGCCCAATAAAGAAGGCACCTCCACGTCCACCACCGTGGGCGGCTTCCTCCAGGACAGCTGGTCCATCCTGGACAAGGTCACCGTCAACGTGGGCCTGCGCTACGACGTGCAGACCATCTACGGCCTGGACGGCGAGGTGGGCCTGCACCTGCCCAATCAGTGGTCCCCGCGCCTGGGCATCATCTACGACCCGACGCAGAGTGGCCGCGCCAAGCTGTTCGCCAACTTCGCGCGCTTCTTCGAGAACGTCCCGCTGGACATGGCGGACCTGTCCTTCCCCCAGCAGCAGCTGCTGTCCGCCACCTACTTCAAGCCCCCGTGCGACCCGTCGAACGAGGGGTCGCTGCGGGTGGACTGCGTGGACGCCAACCGCAAGCCCATTGGCAGCCGCGAGAACCCCAACCAGTTCTGGGACGCACAGGGCGGCGACCGCGTGCCGGTGGACCCCCAGATTCGCGCCCAGTCCGCGGACGAGTACGTCGTGGGCGGTGAGTACGAGCTGTTCACCGCGAGCCGCGTGGGCGCGACCTACACCCGGCGCGCCCTCAACGACGTCATCGAGGACATGAGCCGCGATGACGGCAGCACCTTCTTCCTGGGCAACCCGGGCAAGGGCTACTCCACGGACTTCCCCCTGGCGAAGCGCAAGTACGACGCGGTGAACGTCTACTTCCAGCGCGCGTTCACCAACGGGTGGCTGGCGCAGGCCAGCTACACCTGGTCCCACCTGCGCGGGAACTACTCCGGCCTGTTCCGCGCGGACACCGGCCAGCTGTCCCCCAACCTCACGCGCGACTTCGACCTGGTGTCGCTCACCGTCAACCGCGACGGCCCGCTGCCCGGGGACCGCACGCATGCATTCAAGGTGTTCGCCGCGAAGGAGCTGGTGCTGGGGCCGCGCACCAGCATCAACGTGGGCGGCAACTACCGGGCGCGCTCCGGCACGCCGCTCAACTACCTGGGCGCGCACCCGCGCCGCAGCGGCTCGGAGACGTTCATCCTGCCGCGCGGCAGCGCGGGCCGGCTGCCCTGGGTGCACGGCGTGGACGGGCACGTGGGCCTCAACCAGCGGCTGGTGAAGGACTCCGTCCTCACGGTGTCCCTGGATGTGTTCAACCTCTTCAACTTCCAGCAGTACACGGACGTGGACCAGACCTTCACCACCACGCGCGTCTTCGCCATCGAACAGGGCGGCAAGCCGGAGGACCTCACCGCCTGCCTCACCGACAACAACCCCAAGTGCAAGGTCATCTCCACCGGCACGGGGAACCCCCGCATTGGCGAGGCGGACATCAACCCCAACTTCAAGCGGCCCACCGCCTACCAGGCACCGCGCTCCATCCGCCTGGGCGCGAAGATCAGCTTCTGAGGCCTGACATCCATGAGGACCTACGCGATGAAGCTTCGTTGGATGGCAGTGAGTGCAGGGGTGGCGTCCGCGGTCGTCGCCGTGAACGCGTGCGGCCGCGCGCCGGAGGCCGAGTGCGTCGTGGCGCGCTCCGTGTCGAACAACTCCACCGGCTCGTTCGCCGCGACGTACCAGCTCAAGCCCGGACAGAACCCGGACCGGGTCTGCGCGCAGCTCAAGCCGGAGTCGCTGGGCCTGCAGAAGTTCTTCAGCCCCGACCCGGCCGCGCCCGACACCGTGGGCGTGCGCAGCGCGCGGCTGGGCCAGTTGCTGGCGAGCTTCGCGTCCCGGGTGACGGAGGAATCCAAGGCGTCCGCCACGGCGGTGGGCCCCTTCGCCTCCCCGACGCCGGGGGCGGATCACTTCTGCTCGGTGCCGGAGTTGACGCCCACGCGGCTGGAGGTGGCCGCGTCCACGGCGGACGGCGGCGGCACGCTGCCCGCGCAGGACTATGGCTACACGTGGAGCAACCTGCGCATCTACAACACGCCGGAGATTCCGGGCACGCAGTTCACCGCGGACCTCGTCTACTCGGAGAACGGCTGCACCGCCGAGTACTCCGTGAAGGGCATCTGGCCGGTGGTGAAGTGCCAGAACAGCACGACGAAGCTGCCGGACGACGCGCTGTGCGACCCGTACCCGGACTACGACGCGGGACGGCTGCGCGGCTCCGGCATCAACCCGCTGTTCCCCGTGAAGTGCGACCCGGACGCGCTCATCTGCGTGCTCACGGGTGAGGTGCCGTCGGCGCCGTGAGGCCCTGACTTCCGGGGCGCAGCGCCTGGGGCAGGTCCCGGAAGTCCTTCACCAGCCAGTCCGGCCGCTCGCGCAGCAGCACGTCGCGCGGGAAAGACGTGGCGACGGCGACACACGCCGCGCCCGCCGCCCGCGCGGCCCTCAGGCCCGCCACCGCGTCCTCGAACACCACGCACGCGTGCGGCGACACGCCCAGCGCGGCCGAGGCCTTGAGGTACACCTCCGGATCCGGCTTGCCCCGCACCACGTCCGTGGACGTCACCCGCACGGGGAACAGGTGCTCCAGCCCCACGCGCTCCAGGGCCCGCTCCGCGTTCTGCGCCAGGGCGCTCGTGCCCAGCGCATAGGGCACGCCCGCCTGCTTCAGGGACATCAGGTAGCCGCCCACGCCGGGGACGGGGGCCACCGGCTCGTGGTCGAGCAGCCGGTGGAAGGCCCGCTCGCGGTCGTCCGTGAGCGCGGCCACCTGCTCATCGTCCAGCTCCTCGCCGAACCACGCGCGCAACGTCTCTCCCGCCCGCCGGCCGTTGGTGGCGAGCAGCTGCTCCCGCGTGGGGATGTAGCCCCGCTCGCGGGCGAACTCCTCCCAGACGCGGTAGTGCAGCTCGGTCGTGTCGATGACGACGCCATCCAGGTCGAAGAGGACGGCGTCGAAAGCGGTGATGTTCGAGGTCGATGAAGAAGACATGGAGGTCCCGCGCTTTCTCGTTCTCTCGAAGATCCACACGGCGCGCCTCTCAACACTATTCACGGAGCAGGACCGCGAACGCGGCCGCGGGTCCTACGGCCCATGTCCCCCGTGCGAGCAGCCGTGGGGTCGGCCTTCCGTGAGGGCTCCAAGGAATGAGGAGGAGCGACGCCTGCACGGTCCAGGGGCAGCCAGCCCGTTGTAGGCTTCCCAGAAGCACCATGCCGCTCAAGAACCCCACGGATTTCTCCACGACCGCCGTCCGCACCCAGGGCACGTCCTCGCAGGGCGCCCAGGTGATGCCGGCGTTGACGCTCATTGGCCATGCCCAGCCCCAGCGCATCGGGGAGCGGCTGCTGCTGGAGGGGCTGCTCACCGGGGAGCGCGCGGTGGCGCTGTCCCGCAACGCGCCGGACTTCAGGCGCCCGGGCTCGGTGCTGGCGCTGCCTCTGGGGGACCCGTTCCTCAGCCGCACGCCGGTGCGCTTCGAGGCGGGGACGGGCGGGGGCGTGCGGCTCCTGGTGCCGGAGGGCGGGACGCCGGTGTGGGTGGGCAGCGAGCCGGTGCGGGGCGGGCGCGAGTTCCCAAGGGAGGCGCTGGTGGCGGGCGTGCCGCTGGTGCTCGCCGGGCGCGTGGCGCTGCTGCTGCACCAGGTCACCGTGCGCGGCGCCAGCGTCCAGGCGGACCTGGCGGCGCTGGGCATGGTGGGCGACAGCGAGGGCATCGTCCGCGTGCGCGAGGACGTGCTGCGCGTGGCCGACCTCCAGGTGCCCGTGCTGGTGCGGGGCGAGACCGGCACCGGCAAGGAGCTGGTGGCGCGCGCGCTCCATGCGCGGAGCCCACGCCGCGAGGGCCCCTTCGTCAGCGTCAACCTGGGCGCCCTGTCGAAGGACCTCATCGCCTCGGAGCTGTTCGGCGCGCTGCGGGGCGCGTTCACCGGCGCCGCGCGCGACCGGGAGGGCTTCTTCCGCGCGGCCCACGGCGGCACGCTCTTCCTGGACGAGGTGGCGGAGGCGCCTCCGGAGGTCCAGGCCGCGCTCCTGCGCGTGCTGGAGACGCACGAGGTCTACCCCGTGGGTGGGCAGACGCCGGTCCGGGTGGACGTGCGGCTCGTCACCGCCACGGACGCGGACCTGGAGGCGCGCATCCACGACGGCCGCTTCAAGGCCCCGCTGTTGCACCGGCTGGCGGGCTTTGAAATCACCGTGCCGCCGCTGCGCGAGCGCCGCGAGGACATCGCGCCGCTGTTCCTCCACTTCGCGCGCCACGAGCTGGAGTCCACGGGCGAGGCCGGGCGGCTGAGCTCCTCGGACGCGCGCGCCGAGCCGTGGCTGCCCGCGTCGCTCGCCGCGCGCCTGGTGCGCTCCGCGTGGCCCGGCAACGTGCGCCAGCTGCGCAACGTCGCGAGGCAGCTGGTCATCGGCAGCCGGGGGCTGCCCGGGCTGCGCGTGGATGCCCGGCTGGAGCAGTCGCTGGACGCCGACGCGCTCCCCATCCCCGGCCACCCGCTGAGCGCGCAGGCCCCCTCCCCTGCTTCGGAGGACACGCCTCCGCCGTCGGAGGTCCGCGCCCCCTCGCGGCGCAAGCCTTCCGAGGTGAGCGAGCAGGAGGTGCTGGAGGCCCTGCGCGCCTGCGCGTGGGACCTGAAGGCCACGGCGGACTGGCTGGGCATCCCACGCTCGTCCGTGTACGTGCTCATCGACAAGAGTTCACTCCTGCGCACCGCGCGCGACCTGAGCCCGGAGGAGATCACCCGCTGCTACCATGAGTGCGGGGGCGACCTGGACCGCATGGTGCAGAAGCTGGAGGTCTCCCGCCGCGCGCTCCAGCGCCGCGTGCGTGAGCTGGGGTTGGAAGGCAGCTGAGGCTGGTACAGCGTCTGCAAAGACCACGGGCACCATGGCCAACATCACCATTGACGTCTCGACGACCCCCGTCAGCTACTACCCCAGCCCCGATGTGAAGCACGGCGACACCGTGGTCTTCACGTTGGGCAGCGCGTTCAACGCCACCGCCACCGTGTCGTTCCCGCACGGCACCTGCCTCACCACGTCCGGTCCATACACGCTGGGAGGCGCCACGATGGCGACCTCGCCCCTGACCGTCGCGATGACGGCGGAGCGGCGCGTCTATGACTTCGACGTGGACTTCAACAACGGGCAGGAGTCCCAGGCTCGCAAGGGCCATGAGTGGGACCGGAAGAACGGCGGCATCGACGTGACCAGCGATCCGCCGGAGGAGCTCCGCCGGTAGTCGCCGGACACGTCAGCTCCCGGGCCATGACGTGCCATTGACGCGTCCGGGAGCACACGCCCGTGAAACATCCGGGCCGGTGTTCAAGACATGCGTGTTGGTACGGGTGCTGCAATGCTACGTGGCCCCATGTCCAACACCATCACCATCGACCTCTCCACGGTTCCCATCACCTACAGCCCCGGTCCGGAAGTGAAGCATGGCGACAAGGTCATCTTCTCGATGGGCAGCTACCCTCCCGCCTACACCGCCACCATCAAGTTCCCCGACGGGAACTGCCTCACCGTTTCCGCCACGAACCCGTACCCCTACCAGCTTGGAGGGACCCACGCGCTGGCGACCTCCCCGCTGACCGTGTCGATGACGGCGCTGAAGGGGGTCTACGCGTTCGACGCGACCATCGACGACGGGTCGGGCAACCGGAGCGAGGACAAGGTTGATCCGCTCAAGCTGGACCGGAAGAACGGCGGCATCGACGTGACCAGCGACCCGCCGGAGGAGCTCCGCCGGTAGTCACCGGACACGTCGGCCCCGGACCGTGACGTGCCATTGACGCGTCCGGGGACCGCAGCCCTGTTTCGCGGCCGTGAAACATCCGGCGGTGCTCACGGTCCGCGCGTTGGTCCAGGGACTGCAATGCGGTGCGGGACCATGGCCATCATCACCGTGACGATCTGGAAGGAACACTGCCCGGACGCTCCCTCCCCGCAAGCGCCCATCACCTACCACCCCAGCCCGGATGTGAAACACGGCGACAAGGTCGTCTTCCTGCTGAGGGGCTACAAGGCCGACACCGTCGCCACCGTCACCTTCCCCGACGCCGCGACCTCCCGCGCCTGCTTCACCGACCCTGGCCCGTTCGAGCTGAAGCCCTTCAGCCTGGTGCCCCCCCACCGGACGGTCTCCCCCCATGCGAGCAAGGGGCTCCACACCTTCGAGGTGAGCATCGAGACCCGCCCGCCCCAGGATGCCCATTCCCCGCCGGCGGACCGCAAGAACGGCGGCATCGATGTGAGCAGCGACCCACGGGGCGAGGTCCGCCCGTAGCTCAGGGCGTGGGTGCGCCGGCCACGGGTGCCTCTGACGGAGGACGCGGCCCGCCGCGAAGCGCGACCAGTCCGTCCCGCACCGCGCGCGCTTCGAGCCACCGGGGACGGGCCGCCACCACCGTGTCGGCCAGCTCCAGCCCACGCTTCAGCCCCTCCGTCGCGTCCTGCCCTTCGTGGATGCGCCACCGCGCCCACGCACCGTGGAGCTCCGCCGCCGCGAGCCGGTACTCCAGCCGCGGGTCGAGCTTCATCGCTTCATCGAATGACCGGGCCGCGAGCGTGAACGCGTCCTCCGCCACGCCGTGGCCCTGCGCCATCCAGCGCGCACGCACGCCAGAAGCCTCCGCCAGGTAACGCCAGACATTGCCCAGGCGCGGATTGAGCTCGCGGGCCCGGTTCAGCGCGGTCTCCGCCTTCGCCAGGTCCGCCGCCGGCTCTCCCGCTCGAGTCAGCGTCCATGCGGCGTGGCGCACCCAGGCCTTGCCCAGGTTCGCGAGCAGGTCCGCGTCGTCCGGCAGCCGCTTCAGCGCCTCCGTGTAGTCATCCACCGCGGCGCGCAGCGCGGCGCTGGGGTCCTCGCCCTTCGCGAGCTGGAGCTCCGCGCGGAAGACCTCCCACTCGCCCAGGTTGTTGAAGGCGAAGCCCTGCGTGGGCGCCAGGGCCCGGGCCTTCTCGAAGGACGCCTTCGCCTCGTCGAGCAGCGCCTTCGTGTCGCCGCCCTCCTCCGCGCGCAGCTCCGCCTGCCAGAACACCGCGGAGCCCAGCGCGTTGTGGAGCGCGGGCTGCTTCGCGTTGAGCGCCAGCCCCTGCCGGTACAGCGTCAAGGCGCGCTCCAGGTCCACGCTCACGTCCTCGCCCTTGAGATACCGCGCGCGGGCCAGCTGCTCCGCCACCTCCGCGCCGTTGAAGCACGCGCCGAAGTTGTCCGGGTTGAGGGACAGGGCCCGCGTCAGCGCGCTGTTCGCGCGGCGCAGGTCGCCGGTCGCGTCGGGTGCATTCGAGAGGTCCGCCCGCTTGCGGTAGGCGACGCCCAGGTTGATCCATGAGAACGGCTGCTGCTCGCTCAGCTGGAGCGCCGCCTGATACTCGGAGATGGCCTTGTCCAGGAGCGGCAGCGGGTCTCCGCCGCGCGCGGCCTCCGCGTCCGCCTGCCCCTGCCACGCGAGGCCCAGGTTGGCGTGGAACGCGTAGTCGCGGTCCTCGGGGCGCAGCTGTTCGAACGACGCAATCGCCAGCCGCAGCTGTTCGCGAGGGTCCGCCCCGTGCAACTGCTGATAGCGCGCCCACTGGCGATGCGTGAGGGCCCGCTCCAGCGGGATGCGCTCACTGGGCATGGCCACGGCCTCCGCGGTGCGCAGCGCGGCCAGGGACTTCTCCAGCAGCGCCTCCACGCCCTCTCCGCCCTGGTTCGTGCGCTGCTCCGCGAGCCGGCGGTGGAAGCGCGACACCAGCACCAGCGAGCGGGCGTGGTCCGGAGCGACAGCGAGCGCGTGCGACAGCGCCTCCAGGCCGCGCTCGTAATGCGGCAGCACGTTGCCCTCGCCGTACAGCTCCATCACCAGCGCGGCCAGCTCCAGCCGCCCCAGCACCGAGTGCACGACGGGCTGGCTCTCCGCCGTGGCGACGGCGGCGGCGTACGCCTCGCGGCTCAGCGCCAGGTCCGCCTGCGAGCCCGCCCGGTCCCCGCCGTTCCAGCGCCGCATGGAGCGCGCGAGCAGGATGTCGCCGCGCAGCAGCGGCGCCTCGTAGAACCACGGCGCCTGCGCGCCCGGCGCGTCCAGCAGCGCCAGCGCGTCCTCCGAGCGGTCCTCGTAGAAGGCGAACAGCGCCTTCACGAACGACGGCGGCGCGGGCACGTCCGGCCCCTCCGCCTGGCGCAGGTACGCGAGCGCCGGGTCGCGATAGCGCTCGTTCAGCTCCTTGAGCCGGGCCTCGCGCTGCGCGGGGGCTCGGCGCTCCACGTCCAGGAGCAGCTGCTCGCGGTAGAGGTGGCCCAGCACCTGCGCCAACGCCCACGCCACGCGGGGCTCGCGGTAGCCGTGCGCCCACGCGGCCTCCAGCTTCCCTCGCGCGCCGTCCAGGTCATCCAGCGCGAAGAGGGCCCGGCCCAGCGCGTACTCACCGGGGCCCACCGCCTGCGCGCCCCCGCGAGCAATCTCCGCCTCCAGCGCGGCCATGCTCGCGCGCAGCGCCTCGCGGTCCTTGCGCGTGTCGTGCAGGCGCGACAGGGCCGAGTAGCGCGCCGCGGACTCGATGCGCTCCACGCGCTCGGTGAAGGCGCGGGCCAGCCGCTCGCGCTCCTCCACCTCGCCGCGCGCGAGCTTCGCCTGGGTGAGCGCGCCGGCCACCACCGTCACCACCACGCCGCCCAGCGCCAGCGCCGCGCGGTGCTTGCGGACCTTCTTGCCCAGCCAGTAGCGCGCGCCATGGCGGGCCCGCACCGGCTCGCCGGAGAGGAAGCGCTCCAGGTCGTCGGTGAAGGAGCGCACGGAGTCGTAGCGGAGCGGCCGCTCCTTCTCCAGGCACTTGAGGACGACCGCCTCCAGGTCCTCCGGGATGTCCGGCTCCAGCGCGCGCGGACGCGGCGGCGGCTCCGCCTGGAGCTTCGCGAGCACCTCCTTCTCCGTGCCGCCGGTGAAGGGAGGCTGCCCGGTGAGCAGCGCATACAACGTCGCGCCCAGCGCGTAGACGTCCGCGCGGCGGTCCAGGCGGTGGCCCTCGCCCCGGGCCTGCTCGGGCGCCATGTAGTGCGGCGTACCCAGCACCGCGTTCGGGGTGGTGCTGTCCTCGCGCCAGTCCCGCGCGAGCCCGAAGTCCATCACGAACGGGAGGAAGCCTCCGTCCTCCGTGCGCTCCACCAGGATGTTGCCGGGCTTCAGGTCGCGGTGGACCAGCCCCACGCGGTGCGCGGCGTGCACGCCCTCCGCGGCCTGGCACAGCACCCAGACGCGCTGCTCCAGCGTGAGCGAGTTGGAGAGCAGCCCCAGCGACGGGCCCTCCACGTAGCGCATGGCGATGAAGGCGTGGCCGCGCACCTCGCCCACCTCGTAGACCTCGCACACGCGCTCGTGGCGCACGCGGGCCTGGGCGCGGGCCTCGGCCAGGAAGCGGCGGGCCAGCTCCGGGTCCCCGTCGCGCACGAACTTGAGGGCCACGTTGCGGCGCAGGAGCGGGTCATAGGCCAGGAACACCTGCCCCATGCCGCCCTGCCCCAGGAAGCGCACGGGCTCGTAGCGGTCCCAGCCGGGCACCGGGAAGGAGGGCACGCCCCCCACGGCCAGCGAGGACGGCACCGCCGTCGACAGCGTGGCGGCCTCCTGGATGGGGGCGTCGCCCCGGTCCGTGTAGCCGCGCGCCAGGTCCTGCCGCAAGAGGTCCAGGGTGTCCTCCGTCAGCCGGCCCCGTTCCTTCAGCAGCTCCAGGGGCCCGCGGTGCAGGCGGAGGGCCTCCTCGCGCAGGGCCGCCGCCTCCTCGGAGGACAGCAGCCCCTCGTCCAGCGCGAGCAGGACCTCCTCCTCGTACGACGTCTGATGACCAGCCCCGGGCACGGACGAAGCATACGGGGAAGGCCGTGAAACACGGGAGCGCCGCCGGAAGGGCGCCATGGGAGGGAGCGTGGGGGCGCTCCCGGGAGGGGAAAGGCCCACCCCTCCGGCGGGCTCCGCGAGACGACGCTATGCGGCCCGGCGCTGACGGCGGCGCAGCCCCGGCCCCCCCATCAGGCCCAGGAGGGCCAGCCAGGAGGCATCCGGCGCGGTGCTGCACCCGCCGCCCGCGAAGGCGCGCGTGGTCACCACCGTCCAGGTGTACTCGGCGGGGGTCTCATCCACGTTGCCGCTGCCATCCACCGCGCGGACGCGCAGGACATGGTCCCCGTTGCCGACGGTGTAGCTGTCCCGGCAGGGCCCCCAGGCGCCGCCGTCGAGGCTGCACTCGAACGTGGAGCCCTCCTCCGTGGAGGCGTACTCGAAGTCCGCCGTGCGGTTGGAGGTGGTGGGCTGCGGGCCCTTCACGATGGAGGTGTCCGGGGCCTGGTGGTCCGGCACCACGGTGTGCACCACGAAGGGGACCGCGGTGGACGGCGGGCTGGTGACGCCCGCGGGCGTCCGGGCCGTGGCCGTCACGGTGTGCGGGCCGTCCGTCAGCGGCGTCGTGGGGACGCAGCTCCAGTGGCCGGCCGCGTCCACGGCGGCGGTGCAGAGGACGGTGCTGCCCTCGCGCACCGTCACCGTCGCGCCGGGCTCGCCGGTGCCGGAGATGGCGGGCGTGGCGGTGGTCACCGTGGCGTTCGCCTCGGGGCCGGAGATGACCGGGGCCGGGATCTCCGTGTCCACGACGAAGGGGACGGCGGGGGACGGGAAGCTGGGGCTGCTCGTGGGCGTCTCGGCCGTGGCCGTCACGGAGTGGGGCCCATCCACCAGCGGCGTCGTGGGCGTGCAGGTCCAGTGGCCGCTCGCGTCGGTGGTGGCGGTGCAGACCACCTTGGTGCCCTCGCGCACCGTCACCGTCGAACCGGGCTCACCCGTGCCGGTGATGGGCGGCGTGCCCGTGGTCACCGTGGCGTTCGCCGTGGGGCCGGTGATGACCGGGGTCGGCGTCACGGGCGGGGGCTCCTCCGCCACGCACTTCTGGGAGACCGGGTCGCAGAACGCCTCGCAGACGTTGGGCGCGGTGCACGTCTGGCCCACCTCCAGCAGGCAGCGCGGCGAGCAGGTGTCGCCGCCCACCAGGTTGCCGTCGTCGCACACCTCGGCGCCCGCGCGGATGCCGTCGCCGCAGAGGGTGGCGCAGGTGCTGGGAGAACCGTTGCAGTGCCAGCCAGGCTCCTCGGCGCAGGTGGCGCTGCAGCCGTCGCCCGCCACCGTATTGCCGTCATCGCACTGCTCACCGGCCTCCCGCGTGCCGTTGCCGCAGGTGCTGAGGCACGCGGCGCCAGGGGCGGGGCAGCTGTAGCCCGGCTCCACGGCGCAGGTGGCGTCGCAGCCGTCGCCCGGCGTCGTATTGCCGTCGTCGCACGCCTCGGCGCCCGCGCGTTTGCCGTCGCCGCAGAGGGTGGCGCAGGCGCTGGGCTGACCCGAACAGCTGTAGCCGTCCTCCACGAGGCAGCTGGCGTTACAGCCGTCGCCGGACGCGTGGTTGCCGTCATCGCACGTCTCGTTCGGATCCACGGTGCCGTTGCCGCACGACTGGGCGCACACGGACGGCCCCGAGGACGGCGTGGAGCAGGCATAGCCGTCCTCCACGCGGCACTCGGTGGTGCAGCCGTCGCCGGACGTGAGGTTGCCGTCGTCGCACAGCTCGCCCGGGTCCACGGTGCCGTTGCCGCACGTCTTCGCGCAGGGCTGGCCCGGCGTGGCGCACGCATAGCCCAGCTCCAGGGTGCAGGCGTTGGAGCAGCCGTCGTTCATGTTCGTGTTGCCGTCGTCGCACAGCTCGCCGGGGTCGAGCACGCCGTTGCCGCACAGCGGGGCGCACGTGGACGGGGCGCCGGTGCAGGCGTAGCCCGTCTCGATGCGGCACGACGCGGAGCAGCCGTCGGAGCTGAAGACGTTGCCGTCATCGCACTGCTCGCCCGGGTTGAGGACGCCGTTGCCGCAGGTGGCCACGCAGGCCTGGCCCGGCGTGGGGCAGGCGTAGCCGCTCTCCACGCGGCAGCTGGCGTTGCAGCCGTCACCGTTGGTGGTGTTGCCGTCGTCGCACTGCTCGCCGGGGTTCAGGTTGCCGTTGCCGCAGGTCCTGGCGCAGGTGCTGGGCGCGCCGGCGCACCCGTAGCCGGCCTCGATGCCGCAGGTGGCGCTGCAGCCGTCGCCGTTGGCGGTGTTGCCGTCGTCGCACTCCTCGCGCGGGGAGATGGCGCCGTCACCGCAGCGGTCGTCGTAGGCGTCCACGAAGAGGTAGCGGAAGGCGTTCGGCGGGCTGGCCTCGTTCTCGTTGCACAGCTCGATGCGGTTGAGGCCCGGGTGCCAGGCCGCGGTGGTGCCGAACTCGCGGAAGATGTTCTTCTGCCAGGGCTGGCCCGGGGGCTCGCTCACGGTGACAGGCGTGATGGCCACGCCGTTCACCTTCGCGCCGTCGAAGTCGTTATCGTTGAAGGTCGCCAGGCGCAGGCGGAACTGGGCGATGTTGGTGGTCGAGGGGATGAGGAAGTCCTGGTACACGCACGTCTGCGCGCTCTTGGGCGACATGAAGCGCGCGGTCTGCATCTCCAGCGGCCAGTCGTTCGCGTTGCGCACGCCGGTGTCCGCGCCGGTGGTGGTGCCGGCGTAGAACCAGTGCGGATCCACTCCGCCCAGGGGCAGACGCCGGTTCTGCGCGTCCACGCCGGTGTTGAACACCGCCACACCCGCCCGCACGCAGCGGCTGGGGCTGCCCGTGCAGGCGAAGCCGGGCTCCACCTCGCACTGACGGCTGCAGCCGTCGCCCTCGAAGCGGTTGCCGTCGTCACAGATCTCCTGCGCGAAGGACGGGTACTGGCGGTTGTCGAACACGCCGTTGCCACACAGCGCCAGGTCACACGTGGCCGTACAGCCGTTGCCGGGCGTGGCGCCGTTGTCACACAGCTCGCCGGATTCGGCGGTGCCGTTTCCGCACAGGCTCGCCAGCGAGCACGCGTTGCCGGGAACATTGCACAGGTAGCCCGCCTCCACCTTCCCGGTGGACGAGCAGCCGTCGCCGCTCACGGTGTTGCCGTCGTCGCACTCCTCGCCGGGCTGGAGCCGCCCGTCGCCCATCAGGGTGGAAGCCTGGCTCGTGAGCACGGGTTCTTCGGAAGCCGCGGGCCGCGAGCCGCCCGACTCGCAACCGGCGAGGAGGAACAGCGAACACAGGGCCAGGGCGTGGATGCCCGCGCGCAGGGCCATGCGGGGTGAATCTCCCCGGAGGGAATTCATCAGGGTCGTGAACATGAACGGTCTGCCTTACTTCGAAGGAGTGCCAGGGGAAGTGGAGGAGGCCGGCGTGACCTGCACGCCCTCGGCCTCTCCGACGATCTTGAACTCGACGCGGCGGTTCTTCGCGCGTCCGTCCGCCTTCGCGTTGTCCGCGATGGGCTGCGTGGGCCCGAAGCCCTTCGCCTCCAACCGCTCGCGCTGCACGGCCTTGCCCACCAGGTAGTCCACCACCGCCTCGGCGCGCCGCTGGGACAGGTCCAGGTTGTACGCGGCCTTGCCGGTGTTGTCGGTGTGGCCCTCCACGCGGACCTTCTCGATGTCCGGATGGGACACGAGGATGGACGCGACCTTGTCGAGCACCGCGTGGCTGCGCTTCTGGATGACGGCCTTGTTGTTCTCGAAGAACACGGCCTCCAGGATGCGGATGCTGCCGGAGTCGATGCGCGCGATTGGCGCCTCCTTGCAGCCGCCGTTGGCCTCGGTGCCCGGCTCGTCCGGGCAGTTGTCCAGGCGGTCCACGATGCCGTCGCCGTCACGGTCCGGCTCCACGTCCGGGCAGCCGTCCTTGTCCTTGTAGCCGTTGAACGTCTCCGGCTCGTGGGGGCACTGGTCCTTGGAGTCCACGATGCCGTCCCCGTCGGAGTCGGGGTCGTCCGGGCAGCCGTCCTCGTCCTCGAAGCCGTTCTTGTTCTCCGGCTGCGTGGGGCACTTGTCCGCCAGGTTGGGGATGCCGTCCTGGTCGTCGTCCTTGTCCGGGCAGCCCTGCAGCTGCGCCAGGCCGGGCGTCGTCGGGCACTGGTCGTCGCGGTTCTTCACGCCGTCGCCGTCGGCATCCAGGTCGGGGCACTCGGCGGCCACGTGGGGCTGGCCCGCGACACAGATGGGGCCCTTGGGCGCGGGGGGCGTGCCGAAGGACACACCCGCGAGCACGCGGAAGCGCGGCGTGCCCGGCGTCCGTCCAAAGCCCGGGCCACCCATGACGTACAGCTCGGTGCCGTCCGCGCTGGGGACGCGCAGGCCCAGCAGCGCCTCCAGCGAGCTGGGCGAGCTCTGCGTGGGAATGGTGCCGCGCACGAGCACCTCCTCCTTCAGGCCCCAGAGGCCGGCGGAGAGGTTGACGCCGCCGTTGAGCTCCACGCCCATCTCATCCAGGTAGGGCTGCGTCTGCGGCGTCAGCGCGTACGTCTTCGTGCGCACGAGCGCCCCGACGTCCGCGCCCACGCGGAAGGTGCCGCCCAGCTGCTTGCCGGCGCCCAGGCGCGGGGAGAAGGTGAAGCCCTCGTCGCGGGTGAGGGCGTCCTTGCTGCCCAGGGGCAGGGCCGCGCCCAGGTGCAGGCCCAGGTCCAACGGACCGCCCCGGTTCTCGGAGAGGAAGCCCACGCGGGCCTGGACCCACGGGGTGCCGAGCGCGCTGGTGGTGGGGCGGGTCACACCGACGCCCGTGGTCTCCGGGCCCCACTGGGCGACGATGGGCACCTGCGCGCCGAGCTCCAACCAGTTCGTGAGGGAGTACGCGCCGCTCACGATCGCCGTCACGCGGTTCGAGATGATGTCGGCCTGCCGCTCGCCGTTCTCCACGAAGACGAGGGGGCGGTTCTCGTATTCCGCGGTCAACCCGATGCGGAACTGGCCTGCGGGGAGCAGGTCTCCGGTGGACAGCACGAGGCTGTCACGCATGGCGGGGTTGAGCTGCAGGCGCTCCAGTTCGATGCCCGGGATGCTGCTCTGGGCCTGGGCGCTGAAGGCGCAGAGGACGGTCAGCCCTCCGAGCGCCAGGTGATGCCTTCGTGCGAACAAGCGTTCCTCCACATGCACTGGCCCCTCGTGAAGCGAAGGGCGCGCAGTGGATTGCACGTGGAAGGCCAGGGACTGTCCGCATCCCAACGGTAGGAAATGACTCGGGAATCCGGCGGGGCGTGCCGGGAGCCCCAGGGCCTGACGCGTCAGCGGGGAACGCGGACACGGCGCTGACGCGTCATGGGAGGACGCGGGCCTACAGGTGGAAGTGGCCGGCGGCCTCCGGCTGGTAGGGCACGGCGATGATGCGCAGGCGGCGGGTGCGGCCATTGGGGAGCGGCCACTCCACGGTCTGGCCCACGGTCAGGCCGATGAGGGCGCTGCCCACGGGGGCGAGGATGGAGATGCGGCCGGCCTCGCTGTTGGCGTCCTTGGGATAGACGAGGGTGATTTCGCGCGTCTCCCCGGCCTCTTCGTCTTCAAAGACGACGGTGCTGTTCATGGTGACGACGTCGCGGGGGATGGCGGACGAGGAGGTGACGACGGCGCGGGCGAGCTCGGACTCCAGCTGCTCCACGAGCTCCGCGTTGCGCGCGTTGCCGTACTGCTCGACGACGCGCTCCAGACGCTGGAGGTCGGTGTCGGTGATGATGAGGGGGTGGTCGTGGGTCATCAGGGTCATGGCAATGCCTCCAGCGTGGAAGGGGGGAATGGGGCGGCACGGGCTCCTGGGGGGAAACGCGCGGCGCGGGAATTCAGCGGGGTGGAGCGGACGCCGTCCGTCGTGAACTACGCGAGACGGGCGGCGTGGGTGACAAGCCAGGCGGTAGCTCGGCCGTGCGCGGGCAGCGTCCGGCGCACGGGAATCCGGCGCGGCGCGGGCTGCATGCAGGCTGTGAGCGAAACCGTCATCTGACGAGGGACCCGGGGGATTGCGAATGCGCTGAAGTGCTGAATGTAGCCGTGTGCCCCGTGATTGCAACCGGCCCCAGGTAAAGAGCAGTCTGGCGGACAGCCGCCGTGACGCACGGAGGCGTGGAATTGCTCAGCGCGGTGCTCCCCAGCGCCGCCGTGGCCAGCACGACGAAGGCCCGCGCGGCGTTCCCTCCCATCACCTCGGCGTACTGCTCGCCCACGATGCGCACCGCCGTCAGGGTCGCCGCGTTGCCCTTGGACACGGGCTCCGGCGACAACCACAAGCTCAGGGACAGGGCGCGCGTCCTGCGTCTCGTCCCCCACCGAGTCCAGCGCGATGGAGAAGGCCAGCGCGTGGGTCCGTGCTCCAGCAGGCGGAGACAGTCTGCGCAGAGCGACTTGCGCTTGCACCACCGGCCATAGGCCGCCGCCAGCAGACGCTGGGCCGCCTCCACCAGGTGCGTGGAGACAGGCGCGGCGCGAGCAAGCCGGGCGACCGAGTCCACGAAGACATCTGCATCCAGCGCCACCGGCCGGACGTCCCGTTGCGGTGTGTGAACGTGGACGGGGCCTCGGCCCGTGGTCAGTCACACGCTCCGGGACGATGCACAGCCGGCCCCGATGAGCAGCCTCCACGCGATGACGGCCGCGTGTGTCAGCCGGACAGTGACAGCGGAACAGCGCACGCGGTGAGGTTTACCCGGGACGCGGGGCTGTGGCATGGGTGAAGGGAGTCTACCGTCATGAAACGCCGCCCCGAGTTCGACAGCCTGCGCGGAGTGCTGCTCGTCTTGATGACGCTGACGCACCTGCCCACCCGGCTGAGCGTCATTGGCAATCAGCCGTTCGGCTTCGTGTCCGCCGCCGAGGGCTTCGTGTTCCTCTCCGCGTTCCTCGTGGGCGTGGTGCACGCGAAGAAGCCGGACACGGCCGCGGTGTTCAAGAGCCTCTGGAGCCGCGCCCTCAAGGTGTACGGCTACCACGTGGCCCTGCTCGGCTTCGCGTTCACCATCATCGCCGCGCTGGGCGTCGCCGCGCGCAGGCCCGCGATCCACAACCTGCTCGGCTTCTTCCACCAGGACCCGTTCACCGCGCTGTGGAGCAGCCTGTTCCTCCTCTACTGTCCCCCGCTGCTCGACATCCTTCCGCTGTACGTCGTGCTCCTGTTGCTCACCCCCGCCGTGCTGGTCGGGGCGCGCAAGGAGGGCTGGTCCCGGGTGCTGGGGCTCAGCGCCCTCATCTGGGTCTGGGCGCAGGTGGGGCTCAAGCGCGCGCTGTATGATCTGCTCGCCGCCATCCCCGTGCTGCCGTGGCCGCCGTTGAGCATCGACCTTTCGGGCGCGTTCGACCTGTTCGCGTGGCAGTTCCTCTGGGTCCTTGGCGTGTGGCTGGGCGTCGCGCGCGCCACCGCGCCGGAGCAGCGCGAGCCCGTGTCCCGCCGGCTCCTCACGGGCGCCATCGTCGTCAGCCTGGGGTTCTTCGTCATGCGGCACCTCGACGTGGACCTGGGCGCCGCCGCCGTGCTGTTCGACAAGTGGTCGCTCGCGCCGCTGCGGCTCTTGAACTTCCTGGCCGTGGCGCTGCTCGCCAGCTGGCTCGCGCCCAAGCTGTACCAGTGGCTGCGGCCCAAGGTGCTGGAGGCGCTGGGGCAGGCGTCGCTGCCCGTGTTCGCCGTGCACGTGGTGCTGTGCCTGCTCAGCCTGTCGCTGCTGGACGAGAACGAAGACCCGCTGGACTACTGGGATGAGGCCGCGGTCCTCGTGGCCACGTTCTGCAGCATGTACTTCGTGGCGCTGCGCCAGCGAATCGCGGGCCGGAGCATGGGCCCGCCCTCGCCATCCTGAGTCAGCCGCGCACGGCGGACAGCGCGGCGTCGGTCTCCGCCACCAGCGCCCGCACCAGGTCCGCCGCCGGGACCTCTCGCGACAGCCCGATGCCCTGCCCTGCCCACAGGGCCATGAAGCGGGTGTCGTTCTGCTTCGACGACGCGGCCCTCAGCGTGCGAGTGGCCCCGTGTTGCTGCGGGAACGGCAGGATGGCGCCGGACGCATCCAGCGTGGTCGTGAGCTCGTTGGGAATGGCCCGGGCCGGGCGCCCGGAGAAGGCGCGGGTGATGCGGGACGACTCATCCCGGGCCTCGCGCAGCAATGCCTTGTGGGCCGCCGCCGCGCTCGACTCCTGGCACCGCAGGAACGCCGTCCCCAGCTGCACGGCCGCCGCGCCGAGCATCCGGGCCGCCGCGATGCCGCGTCCATCCATGATGCCGCCGCTGGCGATGACCGCCACCCGCACGGCGTCCACCATCTGCGGCACGAGCGCCATCGTCCCCACCATGCCCGCATCGAATGATCCGCCGAAGGAACCCCGGTGGCCACCCGCCTCGGAGCCCTGCGCGACAATCGCATCCACGCCCGCAGCCTCCAGCGCCTGGGCCTCGCGCACATTCGTCGCCGTGCCCACGATGAGGATTCCGCGCGACCGGAACGCGTCCAGCACCGGCGCGGGTGGAATGCCGAAGGTGAAGCTGAACACGGTGGGCGCCGCATCGAGCACCGCCTCCACCTGCTTCGCGAAGTCCGGCATCGCGGCCGCCGGAATCACGGGAGGAGGCAGCCCCAGCGCCGCATGGAAGCGCTCGAGGATGGCGAGCGTGGCCTTGGGGTCCGCCGGAGGCACGGCGGGCTGTGGCGCGAAGAGGTTGATGGCATAGGGCCGCGAGGTGAGGGAGCGGACCGCGCGGGCCTGCTGGACAATGTCCTCCGGCTGCACGTAGGCGGCGCCCAGTGAACCCAGGCCTCCTGCTTCGGACACCGCCGCGACCAGCTCCGGCGGCGTCAGGCCTCCTGCCATCGGCGCCTGGATGATCGAGTGCTCGACCCCGAGCCGCTCCGCGAACCTGCGCCACGCCTGCGAATCCATCATGGCCAAGCCTCCCGTGATTCACCTCGGATAGCCCTAACAGCCCAGACTCCCCCTGGCGCCCCGCGCGGGACGGAACCATCAGTCCTGCTTTCACGCTCCATGCCAGGACACGGGGCGCATCGGCCGCCCCCTCCCGCCCGGCCTTGCAAAACCTGTCCGACAGTCGGACAGGTTTCCCCAGGGCCCAACCGGTCCGACTGTCCGACAGGTTCCCGTGCCGCCCCAACCGGTCCGACTGTCCGACAGGTTCCCGTGGCCCGGACTTGTCCGACTGTCGGACAGGTTTTCGCGGTGCGCCGCCGACGGGGAGCCTCTACGCGGTTCTCAGCCTCTCAATCCCTGCGGCCGGGCTGCATGTCCGGCGGCGTCTTTCCATCCCTCATTCGCAGTCGTAGTCCGGCGCGGGCGCACCGGGCTCCAGCACCACGGGCGCCGGGCCACCAGCCCGGGCCAGCGCATCACCGCAATCCAGCGCCGCGTCCTTCGCCAGGTGCCGGTAGAGGACACAGGACGCGCGCTCCACGAAGAACGCCTGCTTCGGCCAGTCCGGTCCTCGCGAGGCCAGGATGGCCACCGCGTACCGTCCACCATCCGGCAGCGTCACCAGCCCCACTTCGTTGAGCACGTTGTAGCGCGCGTCATCACCACAGCAGCCCGGCGGCAGCCACCCGCCCTTGTGCTGGAGCGACGCACGGGTGCTCGCGGGCAGGCGCGTCCCCAGCCAACCGCCACAACCTTCGCGCGGCGTCAGCTCCATCCACCTCAGCAGCCGCGCCGTGGGCCCTGGCGCCAACACCTCCCGCCGGTCCAACCGCCCCAGGAACGACACCATGTCATCCGCGCAGAAGTAGTTGTCCCGCCCCATCACGCGCGGCGAGTTCGTCGCCCAGCGCTCCCGGCCGTAATTCCACTTCGTCAGCGCCGTGTGCCCCAGGCCCAGGCCGCGAAGATAGACGTTGATGGCATCCGGCCCGCCCACCAGGTCAATCACCTCGCCCGAGGCCTCGTTGTCCGACGTGCGGAACACCTTCTCCGCGAGCGGCTCCACCGTCGCCATCTCCCGCTGGCTCAACGCCGCCGCCACCCAGAGCACCTTCGCGGAGCTGGCGGAGATGTGCGGCTCCAGGCCGGAGACACTCGCCCTCTCCCCCGTGCGCAGGTCCATCACCGCGAGCGACAGGTCCGTCCCGGGAGACAATCGAGGGGCCTCGCTCGCCAGCGACTCCACCACCGTCTTCAGGGACTCACGCGGCGCGCTCGGCTCCGGTGCCGTCGCGCAGCCGCCCATCACCAGCAGGCCCGTCCAGAGCAGCACCGTCCGCATCCGCGACTCCCTTCAATGAATCAGCCGGTGCACCTGCTCCAGCATCAGCGCCGTCACCAGGCCACAGTAGGTGCCCAACACGTATCCCAGCACCGCCAGCAGCACGCCCACCGGCGCGAGCGCGGGATGGAAGGCCGCCGCCATCACGGACGCGGACGCCGTCCCGCCCACGTTCGCCTGCGAGCCCACCGCCGCGAAGAACACCGGCGCCTTCAGCCACCGCCGCACGCCCATCGTCACCGCCGCGTGGATGCACATCCACACCGCCCCCACCGCCACCAGCGCGGGCGCGTCCCACAGCCGCCGGAACTCCGCCTGCGCGCCAATCGTCGCCACCAGCAGGTAGAGGAACAGCGAGCCCACGCGGCTCGCTCCCGCGCCCTCCAGCCTGCGCACCGGCGTGAACGACAGCACCACGCCCACCGTCGTCACCAGCAGCACCACCCACGTGAAGCCCGTCACCACGTTGCCCAGGTCCGGCAGCCGCTTCGCCAGCGCTGTGCACACCACGGTCACGCCGAAGGCCACCGCCAACATCGACAGCAGGTCGGACAGGCTCGCGGGCCGGGCGGACGCCGCTTGAATGCGCGCGGACTCCTCGCGCACGTGGTCCAGCGCCGTCCGGTCCGCGCCGATGCTCGCGTCCATCGCCTTCTCCCGCCCGGCGAAGGACAACAGCACCGCCGTCCACACGTTGGACACGCCCACGTCCACCACCACCAGCATGCTCAACGTGCTGTCCAGCGCCCCCACGCTCTGGCCAATGGCCACGAAGTTCGCGCTACCGCCAATCCACGACCCGCTGAGCGCCGCCAATCCCTTCCACGCCTGGTCTCCCAGCTCCGCCGGCACCAGCCACCCCAGCGCCAGATACGCGAGCGGCCCGCCCACCATGATGCCCACCGAGCCCGCCAGGAACACGCCCACCGCGTTGCGCCCCAGCCGCGCGATGGCGGGCAGGTCCACCGACAGCACCAGCAACACCAGGCTCGCGGGCAGCAGGTACACGCGCGTGAAGCGGTACAGCTCCGACTGCGTGGGGATGACGCCCGTGTTCGACAGCAGCGTCGGCACGAAGTACGCGAACACCAGCAGCGGCACGACGTTGAAGAACCGCTCCACCGCCGCGAAGCGCTGCGACGCATACAGCCCCGCCAGCACCGCGAGCAGCACGGCGAGCACCGCCATGGGGTCCTGGATGAGCGGCGGCGTCACCGGGGCTCCACGCCCAGGCCCGCGCCCGCTCCCAGCTGGATGCGCCCCTTCACCACCGGATGCGCCCGGTACGGGTCCTCCGCGAGCAGCAGGTTGCCGTCCAGGTCCACCCAATCCACCAGCGGCGCCAGGTGCGCGCCCGCCGCGATGCCCAGCCCCGTCTCCACCATGCAGCCCAGCATCACCTTCAGGCCACACGCGCGCGCCGTCTCGATGATGCGCAGCGCCTCGCGGATGCCGCCGCTCTTCTGGAGCTTCACGTTGATGCCGTGAAAGCCCTCCGCCAGCTTCGGCACGTCCGCTGCCTTCGTCAGCGACTCGTCCGCCACCAGCGGCAGCGGCGAGCGCGCGCGCAGCCACTTCGCGCCCTCCACGTCCGCCGCGGGCAGCGGCTGCTCCACCAACTCCACGCCCTGCGAGGACAACCACTGGATGTGCGCCAGCGCCTCGTCCGGCTTCCAGGCTTCGTTCGCGTCCACGCGGAGGGTCTGCTTCGTGAGCGAACGCACCGCGCCGAACACCTCCTGCACGCGGTCCACGCCCAGCTTCACCTTCAGCACCGGGAAGTCCGCCGCCTCGCGGACCTTCACCGCGAGCGTCTCCGGCACGTCGATGCCAATGGACATGGACGTCACCGGCTGCCGCGTGGGGTCCACCCCCAGCATCCGGTACAGCGGCACGCCCATCACCTTGCCCGCCCAGTCATGCAGCGCCAGGTCCACCGCCGCCTTCGCCGCGGGGTTGTCCGGCAGCGCCGCGTCCACGGCCTCGGACACGTCGCGGAAGTAGCGCAGGTCGCGGCCCTCCAGCACGGGGGCCAACTTGTGGAGCGCGGCCTCCACCGACTCCCAGGACTCGCCGTAGCGCACGTTGGGCGCGGCCTCGCCGTAGCCCACGTGTCCCTCCGCGCGCACCTCCACGAACACGTTGCGCTTCACCGTGCTCGTGCCCCGGGCAATGGTCCAGGCGTGACGCAGCGGCAGCTCCACGGTGCGAAAGCTCAACGGCGAGGCCATGGCGGAATCCCTCCAGGGCTCCACCCTTAACACGGCACTCCCTGCAAACACCGCTTCCGTTGCCTTCCAGGGCCCGAAGGCGCGAGCCTCCCGTGCATGCGTCTCCTGCTCTTCGTCATCGCATTGTTCGCGCTGGGTCCAAGCCACGCCGCGTCATCACGTCCCGCGCCGAAGGATGAGCTGCGGACGCTGCTCGCGGAGCTCGTCGCCGCGGACACCTCCAACCCGCCCGGCAACGAAACGGCGGCGGCCCGGGTGGCGGAGAAGTGGCTGCGCGAGGCGGGCCTCGAACCGGAGCTCATCGAACCGTCGCCCGGTCGCGGCAACCTGCTGGTGCGCCTGAAGGGCAGCGGCAAGGGGCGGCCGGTGCTCGTGCTCGCGCACCTGGACACGGTGCCCGCCACAAAGGCCGAGTGGGCCACCGACCCGTGGACGCTCACGGAGAAGGACGGACTGCTCTACGGCCGCGGCGTGCAGGACAACAAGGGCATGGCGGCGGCGAGCATCCTCGCGCTGCGCCGGCTGAAGCAGGAGGGCGGCACGCGCTCGCGCGACATCCTCCTGTACCTGGGCGCGGACGAGGAGGTGGGCTCCGGACAGGGACTGGACTGGATGCTGGAGCACCGTCCGGAGCTGAAGGAGGCGGAGCTCGCGCTCAACGAGGGCGGCCTCACGGAGCTGTCGCCGGACCGCAAGGAGGTGCGCTTCGTGGCGCTCCAGGCCGCGGAGCGCGTGTCCCGCAACGTGACGCTCAAGGCCTCGGGCCCCGGAGGCCACTCCTCCGCGCCGCCCGTGGACGCGGGCCCCCTGGTGCGGGTGGCCGCGGCGGTGGCGCGCGTGGGCGCCCTCACCTTCCCCGCGCACCTGACACCCGCCGCCCGGCTCCACGTGCAGGGCCGCGCCCAGGCGACCCCTGGAGAACTGGGTGAAGCGCTGCGCCGCATCGCCGCCGCGCCGGACGCGCCGCCCGAGGACGCGGTGGCCGCCGTGGCCCGGCTTGAGCCCGCGCTGGGCGCCGTGCTGCGCACCACCTGCGTGCCCACGGTGTTCAACGCGGGCACGAAGTCCAACGTCATCCCCGCCACCGCCGAGGCCACCGTGAACTGCCGCCTGCTGCCGGACGCGGACCCGGTGGCCGTGCGCGAGCGCATCATCGCGGCCGTGAACGACCCGGGCGTCCAGGTGGAGATGGACGTGTCGCCGCCGGACTCGCCCATGTCGCCCGTGGGGGACAACGCCATGTTCCGCGCGGTGAAGGCCGCCGCCGCGAAGGTGTGGCCGAAGGCGCCGGTGATTCCTCGCATGTCCACCGGCACCACGGAGTCCGCCACGCTGCGCCGCGCGGGCATCCACGCGTATGGCATCGACCTCTTCGCGCTCACTCCGGATGACGCGCGCACCGCGCACGCGCCCAACGAGCGCGTCCCGGCGGCGTCCCTCCAGCCCGGCGCGGAGTTCGTCTACCTCACCCTGAAGCACCTGACGCGCTGACGCACCGGCCCCCGGAGGAAGCGGACGCGACGCCGCTCCCTCCAGGGCACACGCGCTACATGTCCTTCACGAGGTCGTACAGGCTGCCCGCCGTGTCGTAGCTGAAGTACGGGCCCTGCCATTTGTAGACGTGGGTCGGATCCGGGTTCCAGAACTGCCAGCTGTTGACCGAGTACAGGTACGCCCAGAACGTCTGCCCATAGCTCTCCAGCCACGGGCCGCCGCTGGCGCCGCCCGTCATGGAGCAGCTGATGGTGGGGAAGCCGCTCTCGTTCCAGGTGGTGCCCGCGCAGTAGAGCAGCTGCGAGCCGTTGTAGGGCGGATCCGCCGGGTAGCCGAACTGGTAGATGTACTGCCCGTACCCGATGCCCCACTTGATGCCCTGGCCGCCCACCGCGTCCACGATGCGCACGCCGTTGAGCGGGTTCATCACCGCCGCCGCCACGTCATAGGCGCGGTCCCCGTTGTTGATCCACCCGTTCTTCGACCACAGCTGATACGCGCTCCACACGCCGTAGGGCGAGCCCGCGTGGTACGCCGGCACGAAGACCCAGTTGGAATGCCAGCCGCGCCCCGCGCCACCGCCGTGCACGCAGTGGCCCGCGGTGAAGACCACCCGCTTGCCGTTGCTGTTCACCGTGCTGCCGGAACAGGAGAAGTTCCCACCCTGGTCGCCCGTGAAGAAGACCCGGCCGCTCATGGAGTGGATGTCCGCCGCCCCCATGGGCACGCCGCCCCGGGGCTCCGCGCCGTCCACCTGGCCCCACGCCTTGTCCTCCGGCGTGCGCCGCAGGCTGATGGGCGCCGTCCCCGACGTCGTCGGCACGTCCACGGGGACCGCCGCCGCCATGCGCTCCGGCGTCCAGTACGCGAGCACCGCGGCGATGTCCGACTGCGCCGCGAACGTCCGCGAGCCCGCGTTGTCCGTAGGGTCCGCCGACACGTCCGGCGCGGCCTGCGCCGCGCCCCCACCCACGATGAAGGCGACCATCGCCGCGGTGAAGGCGCCGCGGCATTTCAACCCGAAGTGCATGACTGCCTGCCTTTCCCATCCAACTGCGAGTGAAGGCAGGCAGACTAAAACCAACTTCTGACATCAACGCGTCAGGAGTTTGTGATTGCGTCCGGGCGGTATTCTTGAACCCAGACTTTCTCGAACCCCCAGGTGAAGAGCATCCACTGGTGAACATGGCCGCGGAAGCCTTCCGCCTGGATGGGACGGGTGACGGTGATGATGCGCGTGCCGGGGGCGCAGGTGCGCAGGTGGGCGACGAGCCGGGCCTTCGTCTCCGGGCTGAACGCCACCCAGTTGCAGAAGATGTGGGTCGCGTCCATCAGTGGCGCGCGGGTCATGTCGCCCACGGTGAGCGTGATGCCCGCGGGCTGGAGCCACGGCGCCACGCGCGCCACGTGGTCCGCGAGCAGCTCCACGCCATGCGCCCCGGCGCCCCACCAGCGCGCGGCGAGCAGCACGCGCCCGCGCCCCGCGCCCAGGTCCACCACCCGGCTGCCGCGCCCCACTCCCGCCTTCCTCAGGAACCACAGCGCTGTCACCAGCGGCGTCTCGCCATACATCAGCTCGCGGAAGGACTGGCCCGTGGTCTGGAGGACCCGCGCCATCTCGAAGGTGCGGCGCGCGCTGTAGGGCGTCCGCACGAGGCGCTGCCACCACAACCCCAGATAGGGCTTCATGAGCCCGGGACGCGGCAGGAGCAGCAGCAGGTCGGTGACGCGCAGCACGACCGCGATGACGATGCCCAGCAGTTGCAGCGACAGCCGCTCCAGGAACGGCAGCTCGTACGCGTCGAGCGCGTCGTCGTGGCGCGGCGGAGGCTCGGGAGGCGGCGCGGAGGCTGTCATGCGGCGCGGAGGCTGTCCGGATTCTGGACGCCACGCAATGCCCCGCGTCGGGCCAGGACGCCCCTGCCTCCCGTCCGGACGCGCGTGGAGACCCGCCGCGCCGGGCCTCCACGCAAATCTCCTGGAAACTGGCGGGTTGTCGGTTTGACGAGCTGCTGGTGCGCGCCGTGCAATGGCATCCCGGCACCGTGGAACGCTCCCACCGTCGTGGGAGGAATTGGCCGCCACGCAGTGAGGAACGCCCATGTGCACCGACTTCCTGATCACCGGCAATGACACCCGCGTCGACTCCGGGCCCATCGCCGTCAACGGCCGCAGCATGGAGTTCGGGCTGGACCTGAACTCGCAGTTGCTGGTCCACGCGGCGGGCGAGTCCTTCCAGTCCATGGCCCCCAACGGCAAACCCGGCCTGAGGTGGAAGTCCACGTATGGCTTCGTGGGCATCACCGCGCTCACGGACACGGTCATCGCGGACGGCCTCAACGCGCAGGGCCTGTCCGTGGGTGCGCTGTGGCTGCCGGGCTCCGCCTATCCCAAGGTGAGCCAGCCGGCGCAGGCGCTGGCGCTGGTGGACTTCGTGAGCTGGGCGCTGGGCACGTGCGGCTCCGTGGCGGACGTGCGGAACGCGCTGTCGAGCGGCAGCGTGCAGGTCTGGGAGGGCGACCTGCTGGCGAAGCTGCTCCCGCTGCACTTCCCCATCCACGACGCCAAGGGCAACAGCATCGTGGTGGAGTTCACCCACGGGCAGCTCCACGTCTACGAGAACCCCGTGGGCGTCTGCACCAACGACCCGCCCTTCCCGCTGCAGCTGGAGAACCTGGGCGGCTACGCCAACCTGACGCCCTGGGACGCGAAGCCCACGGAGCTGGGCTCCGGGTCGTTCGCGCCGGCCGGCCACGGCAGCGGCATGCGCGGCCTGCCGGGGGACTCGACGCCGCCCGCGCGCTTCGTGCGCGCCGCGTACCTCAAGCAGTACTCGCAGCCCCTCATCACGGCGGAGGACGCGACCACGCTCGCCTTCCACCTGCTCAACACCGTGGACATCCCGGCCGGGACCAGCCGCTCCACGAACAAGCTGGGCGAGGACGCGCTGGACTACACGCAGTGGGTCGTCGTGAAGGACCTGGTCGCGCTCACCCTGTCCGTGCGCTTCTACGGCAACCCTTTGGTGTACTCGGTGAACCTGAACACGCTCGACTTCGGCGGCGCCGCCGGGAAGCCCTTCTCCGTGCCGGCCTCGCCCACCAGCATCGACGTCACCTCGAAGCTGGCGAGCTGAGCGTCACAGGAGCTTCTTCGCCGCCTTGGCCAGGGCCCTGTCATCCGCCACGGCGGGTAGCGCCATGAGCCGCGCGGCCACGACCTTGCCCACCGCCGGGTTCACCGCGGCAACCTTGAGGTACGCCTCCGCGCGCGTGAGCAGGTCCACGTGCGTGCTGGCCCTGAGCACGCGGGCGAGCAGCTCCTTCGCCAGGATGGACGGGTCGAAGGCCTCGAAGAGGCCGCGCAGCGCCTGCCGCTCCAGCACCTCCGGGCGCACTTCCGCCAGGTTCAGCGCGGGCCGCAGCAGGGCCAGCCCCAGCGTGCGCATGGACTCCGCGACGACGCCGGGCTTCCACCCGTCCGCGAACGCCAGCAGCAGGGCCTCCGCGCCGCGCACGTCGCCCAGCATGCCCAGCGCGTACACGGCGTGCTTCGCCTCCACGTCGTCGTGGCCGCGGCCCTGCACCATGTCGACGAACCGGTCCAGCACGTCCGCGTCCCCCATCCGGGCCAGCGCCTCCGCCGCCTCGCGCCGCACCTCGCGCGCCGGGTCCGAGTGCAGCACCTGGCGCAGCACGGGCATCGCCACGGTGCCCAGGTCCGCCAGCAGCGCCACCGCCGCGGCACGCGCGTCCTTCGTCGTCTCCGACAGCGCCGCCTGCATCAGCGGCACCGCCTTGTCCTTGCGGCGCCGCGCCAGCTCCGCCACGGCCTTCTCGCCCGTCTCCCGGGCCTGCACGTCCTCCAGCGTCTCCCGCGCGAACAGGCGCAGGCCCACGTCGTGCCCGGCGCGCGTCAACGCGTCCAGGTCGCGCCGCGCCTGAACCCCGCCCATCGCGCCCAGCACTCGGATGGCGGTGCGGCGCACCATGCGGCTGTGGCGCTCGTTCAGCGCGCCCCGCACGACCTCCAGCGCCTCCTCTCCGCGCGCCGCCACCGTGCGCGCCACGAAGGCGCTCGCCGAGCCGTCGCTCCACGCGGGATAGAGGTCCCGCAGCAGCGCGTCCGGCCCCAGGTCCGCGTAGTAGCGCGCCGCGTGCGCCGCCGCCTCGTAGCGCGTCAGCTCCCCGCGCGCCCGGCGCACCATCGCCTCGCCCGGACTCAGCACCTCCGCCGGCCGGACCACGTGGATGCTCGGGTGCGTGGGCACGGACTCCAGCCCGGCCACGTCCACCTGCAACGCGCCCGCCAGCCTCACCAGCGCGATGCCCAGCACCTGGTACACCTTGATGAAGTCATCCAGCCGCTCCGCCGGATCCAAGCGCTGCGCCAGCGCCTCCAGCAGCGCGCCCGGCTTCTCCAGACCCAGCTCCTTCAGCCGGGACACCAGCGGCTCCACCGTCCGAGGCCCCAGCGCCGCCAGGCCGCTGGCGAACGCGTCCGCCAGCTCGTCGCGCACCTCCGCGAGCGCGATGGCCGCCCGCGACGCACCCGCCGCCCGAGCCGCGTCCGCCCACCCGCTGCGGGGCAGCGCGCTCGGCGTCGCGGGGGCCCGGACCCGGCTTCGCCGCCGGGGCGACGCGGGCACGTCCGAGGCGCGAGTCAGCGGGCGCAGGTCCAACCCTTCCGGCGTCCGCACCACGATGGCCGAGGGGAACAGCGTCGGCAGCGCCGCCTCCAGGCCCACGTCGCCGAGCACCACCAGGAGCTTCGCGTCCTCCAGCGCGCTCGCCAGCGGCTCCTCCAGCGATGCATCCGCGGGCAGGAAGAGGCCCCGCCCCGCGCCATCCACGAGCTGCGAGCGGGCCCCGCTGGCGAGCAGCGTCTCCACCCGCACGGCCACCGGCAGCAGGTCCGGCGCGAACACGTCCTTGCGGTGCTCCTGGAAGGCCGCCATCACCGCGGCCACGTCCGGCAGCGCCACCTCCACCAGCCGCTCCAGCGCCGCCCGGTCCACGGTCGCCCCGTCCTTCCACGACTCGAGGTCCAGGCGGTGCGGCGCGAAGCCCGGGTACTGCCCGCCATGCGCGTCCTGGAGCACCGAGCCCGCGTGGCTCATCTTCGGCGCCACCGTCTTCAGGTTCGCGGGGAGGATCTGCTTCTCGCTGTAGTGGCCGCCGGACGCCAGGTCCACGAAGCGGCTCTCGCGGATGAGGAACCTGTCTGGCGTCACCTTGGAGGAGAACGCGTACTCCACCAGCTCGAGCCCCGTGACGGGCGTGCGGTCCTTCTTCGTCCACGTCTTGCCAATGAGCTCCTCGACGTGGCGGGACTCCAGCGCCTCGCCGCCCAGGTGCTTCTCCACCTTGCGCGCGGTGAGCAGCATGTCCGCCACCAGGTCCGTGTACGCCGGCGCCTCGAAGGTGCCCGTGCGCGCGGCCGCCGCGTCCAACAGACCCGCCAGCTCCACCGCCCGCGCGGACAGCCGCCGCAGGCCGTTGGCCCGGAGCGCCTCGCCCAGCGCGCGCACCTGCTCCGGCCGCTCCGCGCCCAGCGACGCCACGCCGGACAGGCCCAGTTCGCGCACCAGCGTGGACACCTGCGTGACGCCCGCCTTCATCAGGTCGCCGGCTTCCGCCTTGCCCTTCTTCACGCTCTTCCTCGCGCCGCCCGTACCCGGGGGCGCGGCCGGGGCCGCCTCCGCCGTCACGAAGGCCTGCGGGGCCCGGGCCCACGCCACCAGCAGCGCCGCCGCGTGCTTGCAGAAGGGGCGCGAGCGCGCCGCCATGCACGAGCACCGCCCCTTCACGTCCGAGCGCGCCTCGCCGAACACCAGCGACACCTTGTACGGCGTCGCCCCCGAGCCCGCCGCGTCCGCGAAGAGCCGGTTCTCGAAGCGCGACAGGTTGGTGAGCTGCTTGCCGTCGAACAGGGCCGCGCCCTTGGCCAGCTCCGCCTTGTCGCTGATGATCTCCGTCATTCCGCCCATCCCGATGACGGGCCGTACCTCAGCCATGACGCTCCCCCTTCGTGTCACTCGACGCGAGCAGCGGCGCCAGGTCCTGGTTGCGCATCACCCGCTCCACCACGTCCACCAGCTTGCGGGGCGTGCACCCGAAGCAGGGAATCCCCAGCGCGGTGAGCTGCTCGGCCATCGCGTGGTCGTAGGACGGCCGCCCGCTGTCCGACAGCGCCAGCAGGCACAGCACCTTGGAGCGTGAGTCCACCAACTGCCTCAAGCGGGCCACCAGCTCCTCGGCGTTGCCGCCCTCGTACAGGTCGGTGATGAGGATGAAGAGCGTCTTCTCAGGCCGGCGCACGTAGTGCTCCTGCGCGTAGGCCACCGCCCGGTTGATGTCCGTGCCGCCCCCCAACTGCGCGGAGAAGAGCACCTCCACCGGGTCCGACAGCACGGGCGTCATGTCGACGATCTCCGTGTCGAACAGCACCAGGCTGGTGCGCAGCACGTCCAGCGACGCGAAGATGGCCGCCATCACGGAGCTGTACACCACGCTCTCCGCCATGGAGCCGGACTGGTCCACCACCAGCGTCACGTCCCACTCGTGGTGACGGCGCTGGTTGGGCCAGAAGTAGAAGCGCTCCGGGATGAGCCGCTGCCGCTCCGCGTCCCAGCCCTTGAGATTGGAGCGGATGGTGCGGCGCCAGTCGATGTTCCGCGCGATGGGGATGGGGCTCGTCCGGTCGCGCCGGAGCGCCCCCAGCACCGCCGTGCGCAGCGGGGACTCCAGCTTCTTGCGCAGGTCCTCCACCACCTCGCGGATGATGGCGCGGGCGGTGTCCTTGGCCTGCTCCGGGATGAGCCCCCGGGCGCTCACCAGCGTCGTCACCAGCTCCAGGTTCTTGTCCAGGAAGGGCAGCGTCTCCGGCTCGAAGAGCAGCTGGGTGAGCCCCTTCTTCTCGATGGCGTCCTTCTGCACCAGCGCGATGACGTCGTCCTGGAAGAAGTCGCGCAGCGCGCCCAGCCACCTGGGCAGATACGGCTTCGAGCCGCCCCTTCCCGCGGAGCGCTCGCCGTAGACGAAGGAGAGCGCGTCATCCAGCCCCTCCAGGTCGTCGCCCTTCAGGTCCACTGTGTCCGCGCTGGCCCCCAGCGCGCTCAACGAGGGGCAGGCCCCCGTCTTCTCCGCCTCCGGGCCCAGCGCCAGCCGCCAGCGCAAGAGCGCGTCGCGGTCCTTCGGGTCCAGGTCCTTGGGGTCCACGCTCATAGCAGGTCATCCAGGTCGTCGAGCGCCTTGCCCAGGTCCGCGCTCAGGTCCTTCAGCGTCGCCTTGTCCTTCTCCTCCAGCACCGCCTTCACCGCGCGGCCCTTGTCCTTCAACTGGCGCACGCCCATCACGTTCTCCATCAGGTAGCGGCGCTCCGTGGCCCCCAGCGCGCCCAGCGCCCGGCGCAGGATGGGCAGCGTCTGCCGGAAGCGCTCCGGCTCCACGCGGGTGAGGAAGTCATCCAGCGCCTTCACCACGTCGCGGCTCTTCACCAGCACCAGCGCGTTCACCTGGAGGAAGCCCTCCAGGTACGCCGCCGCGTCCGAGGGCTCCACCGCCGCGGACAGCCGCCGCCCCACCTCCAGGGCCACGTCCGCCTCCGGCAGCTCGCGCGCCAGGTACAAGAGGCCCGTGGCCAGCCCCGATGTCGCGGGGTGCACCGCGTGGCTCTCCATCAACCCGCGCGCCTCCGCGAACCAGGCCGCCTTGTCCGCGCGCGGCTGGGACAGCGCCACCTCCTGCAGCGTGCGCAGCGCGTCCAGCACCGGGGGCACCGCCTCCGGAGCGCAGGCGCTGGCCTCGCGCACGCGCAGGAGCGCCCGGTTGAAGGTCTTCTCCCCCAGGGCCGCCACCGCCTCGTCGCCCACGTCCGAGTGCGCGCGTGAAGTGCCGTAAGCCATCAACCCCGACAGCGCCCGCGCCGCGGACGCCAGCGACGGCAGGTCCGCGTCCGTGGCCGCGTGCGCGTCACAGGCCGTGAGCGCCTGGGCCACCGTCTGGGAGCAGCCGGTGATGACGGACTCCAGCAGCACGTCCGCCGCCTCGGCCGTCGTCTTCGCCTGCGTCAGCCGCTCCTGGAGCACGCGCGTCGTCACGCCCTCCAGCGAGTCGCCCAACACAATCTTCTCCACCAGCGCCACGTCGGTGGACGGCGTCCACTGCGCCTGCCACGCCTCGCGCACCCGGGTGAGCGCCGCATAGCCGCCGGCCTCGCCCTCCGCGCCCTGCTTGCGCGACGAGCCCGTCCCGGACAGCGACGCGTACGGGATGCCCGCCACGCGCAGCCGGTGGAGGAACACGGAGGAGCCCACCTCCACCGGGTTGTTGAGCCGCAGGGTGAACGTCTCCGGGCTGTCCGTGCGCGGCAGCCGGCGCTCGCCCACCTCGCGCCAGAACTCCGCCTGGAGCGAGTTCTGCCCGATGCGGCTCGCCACCTGCCCCACTTCATGGCCGATGACGCTCTTCCACAGGAAGCCGTCCACGTGCGTCGCGTCGCCGCGGCACAGCGTGGCCACGGTGGCCTCGCGCAGCTCATCCAGCCCCGGGGCGCTCTTCTCGCGCAGGTCCGACAGCGTCACCGCCAGCCGGTACGCCTCCAGCACGTCCGACAGCGACGCGGAGAAGCCGCGCATCCGCAGGTGCGCCGCGAAGTCCAGGAGCACCTCCAGCGTGGCCCGCCGGAAGTCGCAGTTCGCCTCGTGGGCCTTCTGGTAGAAGTGCGGCGCGCGGTTGCCCGCGCCGTACCCCAGCTGCTCCGCCAGGCGCGGGAAGCTGTACGGAATCACCGTCACCGCGCACGGCCCGGCTTCAGGCAGCTTCGCCTCCTCCTCCGGGTCCACGTCGCCCGCCAGGAACGCGGCGGTGTGCGCGGCGCCCGCCACCACCGCCACCTTCTCCGGCGCCACGCCGCTTCCCACCACCTCCAGCACCTTGCGAGCCATGAAGGCATCGCGCTGGCGGTGATAGGCCTGCCGGGGGCCGGCGTTGACCACCTCCGCCCAGGCGGTGAGCACCGGCCGGAACTGCTCCGGGCTCCAGTCCGGCGCCTCGAAGGATGCCTCCCAGAACTCCTCGAAGGAGCGGTGGCCCTGCGAGCGCGCGAACGCCTCCGTGAGAGGCATGGCCTCATCGGGCACGGGGGCTTGCGCTTCCGTCTCCACTCCCAGCCCGGGCGCCTGGCGGTCCACCGCGAGCGCGACGCCCACCGGGATGTCGATGAACTCCACGCGCGCGCCGTTCGCCCGGGCCCACTTCAGCGCCTGGTACTCCGGCGAGTACGCCGCGAAGGGCCACAGCGACGAGGACGGGGTGCCATCCGTGCGGTAGCCCAGGATGGCCACCGGCGGCCGCGTCTGCGCGTCGCACAGCACGTCCACCAGCGCCGTCGCGTCGCAGGGGCCCTCCACCAGGACGACGGCGGGCTTCACGCGCTCCAGCCACTTCAGGAGCACCGCGGTGGTGCGCGGCGAGTGGTGACGGACCGGGAAGTGCTGCACCCGGGCGAGCAGTGCCAGGTCCATCAGCCCCTCAAGAGCTTCTTGCTGGCGGTGTACAGCTCCTTCCACGGGCCCGTGCGGCCCTTGGCCACCGTCTCCATGTACTCGCGCAGCGCCTTCACGTCGTCCTCCTGCTCCTTCACCACCGCGCCCACCAGCGACGCCGCCAGCTCCTGCGACGTCAACGTCCCGGAGCCGAACTGCTGCGCGAGGATGGAGCTGTTGAAGAGCACGCTGATGGCCTCCGCCGTGGACAGCACCGCGCCCGGCGTGCGCACCTTCGTCTTGCCATCCTTCGTCACGCCCTTGCGCAGCTCGTGGAAGAGCGTCAGCAGCACGCGCGACAGCTCCTCCGGCGGCGGCACGCCCACCTGGTAGTCCGTGCGCAGCTCCGCCTCGCGCTTCGTCACGATTTGAATCTCCTGCTCCAGGTCCTCCACCACCGGCACGGTGACGAAGTTGAAGCGGCGCTTGAGCGCGGCGCTCATCTCGTTGACGCCGCGGTCGCGCGTGTTCGCGGTGGCGATGAGATTGAAGCCGCGCTGGGCGCTCGTCACCTCCCCCAGCTCCGGCACCGACACCTGCTTCTCCGACAGGATGGAGATGAGCGAGTCCTGGATCTCCGGCGACGTGCGCGTCACTTCCTCAAAGCGGGCGAACTTGCCCGTGCGCATGGCGCGCAGGATGGGCGACGGCACCAGCGCCGCGGGCGTGGGCCCCTGCGCGAGCAGCAGCGCGTAGTTCCACGAGTACTTGATGTGGTCCTCGCTGGTCCCCGCCGTGCCCTGGACGACGAGCGCGGACGTGCCGCTGATGGCCGCGGACAGGTGCTCGGACAGCCAGCTCTTCGCGGTGCCCGGCTCGCCCACGAGCATCAGCGCGCGGTCGGACGCGAGCGTGGCGATGCACACCTGGATGAGCCCCTTGTCGCCCACGTACTTGGGCGTGATGGCGACGCCGCCCACGGGCTTGGGGCTGCCCAGGATGTACGTCTCCACGGCGCGAGGCGACAGCGCCCAACCTGGTGGGCGGGGCTTGTCGTCATGCGCGGCGAGTGCGTCCAGCTCGTTCTTGTACTTCGCTTCGGCAGGCAGGCGGATGTCCGGCATGCGCTGCACGCTATCCACCCGGTCTGACATCCGGCAAACGTCCTGGTGACCTCCCCCGTCGCGTCCGGGCGCTCGGACACATGCGTCAGGAGCTGAGGCATCCCGCCTCAGGATTCTGATCATTCCCAGGCTTCCCGAGCACCGCGACCGCGCGTCTTCCCTCTGGACGAGGCCCTGGCATCCGCATTGCTCTGGCGCACGGGCACACCTTCTCGGGGGAGCTGCCTTCCGTGAACATCCATCGACTGCGTCGTCTCTTCTCGCGGGCCCTGCATGCCTCACTCGCCACGCCGCTGGTGCTCGTGGGCTGTGGCGGCGATGAGGGCAGCGTGGACCTGAAGGGCTACTCGGAGATCACCTGCGCGGACGGCGGCCCTGCCGTCAGCGACCTCATGCTGACTCCGGCGCCGGACTTCGTGCAGCTCCGCTACATCAGCACGAACGGACCCGGCCAGGTCTCGGTGCCCTTCGCGGCGGCGTCCTCCGGCCAGGCCTGTGCGACGGCCAGCGACGTCCCCGCGTGCGAGACCGCGCTGGAGCACGCGACGGTGAACGCCGGCTTCCACCACGTCTGCCTGGACTTCTGCAGCGACGCCTTCCTGGTGACGACGCGGGGTGACGAGGTGAAGACCTACGCAACGCTGGCGGAGCTCCAGCAGGTGCTGGGCACCATCGACACCGGACAGGAGGCGGTGCTCAAGACCTTCGCCTCGGGCTACACCCTGCTCTGCTCCAACAAGGAGCAGGGCGCGGTGAAGAAGAACGCGGACGGCAGCTTCAACGTCATCGGGACGAAGGGCTACGCCTGCGGGCCGGGCACGGAGCTGACGCAGCATGTGCTGAAGGTGTCCGCGTCAGGTGAGGTGACGGAGCAGGAGAAGCGCGTCCTGGAGAAGGGGGACCCGAACTGCAACATCGGCCGGCGGCCCGTGGGGCTCCAGGCCGCGGAGGCATGCGAGAGCGACGAGGCACTGGGCCGCTACTTCGCGAACGCGGCGCACCTGGAGGCAGCTTCCGTGCACGCCTTCCTGCGGCTGCGCGATGAGCTGGCGTTGCACGGCGCGGACCTGGGGCTCCAGGACGCGGCACGCCGCAGCGCCATGGAGGAGGTCATGCACGCGCAGGTGACGGAGCGGATCGCGCGGCGCTTCGGTGGCACGCCCCAGCGCCCGGTGGTGGAGGAGCTGCCCCTGCGCTCGCTGGTGGACGTGGCGCTGGAGAACGCCGTGGAGGGCTGCGTGCGTGAGACGTACGGCGCGCTGCTCGCGCACCACCAGGCGATGCACGCGCGCGACCTGGAGGTGCGGCAGGCCATGGTCCACATCGCCGAGGACGAGACGCGGCACGCGGCCCTGTCCTGGGACATCGACCAGTGGGCCCGGCCGCGCCTCTCCGAGCAGGAGCGGGCCTCGTTGAAGGAGGCCCAGCGGCGCGCGGTGGCGCTGCTGCGGCAGGAGGTCGCGGTGCCGTTCGACGCGAGCATCGTCACGGAGGCGGGCATGCCCACGCCGGAGGCGGCGCTGGCGCTGCTGGACACGCTGGAGCAGGACCTCTGGGCGTAGCCGCCTGTTCCCCGGACGAAGGCCGCTGTGTCTTCCGCGCCATGGCCAACTCCCTGGCGGTGCGGAAGCGGTCAGGGCCACGAGGGTGCGCAGGGCCTTCTACCTATCACGTCCGACATTCCAGCCTCTGGACCGGCATCTGTCCGCCCGGCCGGACTTTCCAGGAATCCGACTTGAGCCCCCGCGCGAGCGTTTGCGAAGCTTCACCCCGTGAACGCCCGCGCCCGCGTCCTCTCCGCCGTCCTGCTGGCCACCTGCCTCTGGGCCTGCGCCTCCTCGCCGCCGTCCCCGCCTCCGGACACGCAGACTCCAGAGGCCGGCTCGCCCGCGCGCCTGTGGCAGAAGACCTCCGTGTCAGGCGACCTCGCGCGCTTCTCCCGCGACGGCACGCGCGTCACCGCGGAAGGCGCGCTGGAGCTGGACCCCGCCACCGCGAAGGAGGGCACCGACCCGTTCCCTGCGGGCACCTGGTTCGACGGCGGCAGCTTCTACAATGGCGGCACCTTCCGCGCCGGCACCGCGACCTCTGAAGTCCAGCCCGTCCCCGGCGGCTTCGACAGCGTGGTGCCATCCTTCGACGCCCAGACGCCTCCTGGCACCTGGGTGAAGCTCACCGTCTCCGCCCGCATCGAAGGCACCTGGACGAAGGACTACGAGCTGGGCATCTGGGCCTTCGACACCACCACCGTCGCGCGCCACAGCGTGGACAACCAAGGGGACGCCGACGGCAACGTCCTCACCGACACGCTCAACCTCAAGCGCCGAGCGGACGCCCTGCGCGTCACCGTCCACCTCTTCTCCGAACGCGCGGACGCAAGCCCCCGCGTCCGGGCGCTCGCCGCCGCCGTCACCGACACGCGCCGGACACCCCAGGACGCAACGTCGGACCACACCGCGTGGGGCGTCGTGCTCGACGTGCCGGGCTACTCGCAGATGATCTACCCCGACGGCGGCGAGGTCTGGTGCTCCCCCACGTCCACCACCATGCTGCTCGGCTACTGGAGCCGGAGGCTGGGCCGCGCGGACCTGGAGCACCCCGTGCCCACCGCCGCCGCCCACACCTATGACTGGGTCTACAAGGGCACCGGCAACTGGGCCTTCAACACCGCCTACGCGGCCAGCATGGCGGACGGCGCACTGCATGGGCTCGTCGCCCGCTTCGACTCCTTCGCTCCCGTGGAGCGCCTCATCGCCGCCGGCATCCCCGTCAGCATCAGCATCGCCTACGAACCCGGCGAGCTCCCCGGCGGCGCCGCCCGCCGCACCGACGGCCACCTCATCGTCGTGAAGGGCTTCACCGACAAGGGGGACGTCGTGGTCAATGACCCTGCTTTCGCCTCCAACGAAACCACCCACGCCACCTACCCCCGCGCCGAGCTGTGGCGTGCCTGGCAGCACTCCCGGGGGGCCGCGTACGTGCTCTGGCCCGCCGGCACCCCGCTGCCCGAACCCGGGCTCGTCCCCCTCCCGTAGGCCCGCCCGTCCAGAGTCGGACACCCGGCCAACGCGGTGCGGCGCGCAGTGTCCACTGGCCAGGGCATCAGGCACTCCGTCCCTTGACGTTCAGGCATGCGTGAGCGACCCGGCACGACCTTTAGGCTTCAGTTCGCAGAAATTAGGCTTGATTTCGCGACGTGGAATATAAATATCTGCGCCCGTGATTTTGATGTTCCCGCCGGTATTCCGGAACCGGGGACACGCGTGGAGGCAGGACCATGGAGCAGAAGCCGCTGCGGGACTTCCTGGAGATTCCCTACGACGAACTGGAGGAGCTCAACCTCCGGGTGAAGGAACAGCGCCTCCGCCGTGAGTCGCCGGACAAGATCCGCGAGGAGCGCATCAAGTACCTGGCCGACGAGAAGCGCATCAAGGCCGTCACCGTGTGCTTCACCGACCTGGAAGGTCGGCTGCACATGCTGGACTACGACAAGAAGTTCCTCCTCAAGAGCGCGGACAACCTCACCTTCGACGGCTCCTCCATCCGCGGCTTCTCCGCGCAGGCGGAGAGCGACCTGCGCCTGAACGTGGACTGGAGCGCGTTCTACTGGCTGCCGTCCGACATCTTCGGCCCCGGCAAGGTGCTGGCGTTCTGCGAGGTGCTGGAGCGCGACGGCACGCCGTACCACTCGGACATGCGCGGCCAGCTCAAGCGCGCCACGGAGGCGCTGTTCCAGAAGGACGGCACCGTGTTCCATGCGGCGCCGGAGATCGAGGGCTTCCTCTTCAAGGGCCGTGACGCCGAGCGCCACTACCACGAAGAGGGCAAGTTCGAGTTCATCTCCATCGGCGGCTACTACCACGCGCTGCCGGGCGACGGGCTGCGCACCTTCATCGACAAGGCCGCGGAAGCGCAGCGCGCCATGGGCTTCCAGAACGAGAAGGACCACCCGGAGGTGGCGCCCTCCCAGTTCGAGATGAACTTCTCGTACAGCGAGGCGCTGGTCGCCGCCGACCAGATCCAGCTCTACAAGCTGCTCTGCCGCCAGGTCGCCGCGCAGCAGGGGCTGACGGCCAGCTTCCTGCCCAAGCCCGTCACCGGTGTGAACGGCAATGGCATGCACATCAACATGTCGCTGTCGAAGAACAACAAGAACCTGTTCTACGACAAGGGCGGCCAGGACGGCCTGTCGGCGATGGGCTGGGACTTCATCGACCGCATCCTGACCAACGCGAACGACATCTGCCTGGTGCTCAACTCCAGCGTGAACGCGTACCGCCGGTTGGATCCGCACTACGAGGCGCCCAACCAGATCAAGGCCTCCGCGAACAACCGCGGCGCCATGGTGCGCATCCCGTTCGGCAACGAGCGCAGCGCGCGCGTCGAGTGCCGCTCGGTGGCGCCGGACGCGAACCCGTACATGGTCCTCTACACGCTCTTGAAGACGGGCCTGGAGGGGCCGCAGCCGCAGGAGGACGCGGAGACCAAGCGCAGCCGCACGCGCTTCCTGCCGGACAACATCTACGACGCGGTGCGCTTCTTCAAGGGCAGCCAGTTCATCGCGCAGGCGCTGGGTGAGCAGGTGCAGGGCAAGTACGCGGAGCTGAAGGTGGCCTCCGCGGACCGCTGCCCCAAGCAGCTGGGCACGCGCGTGAAGGACGCGGAGATCCAGTTCCACCACGAGGTGACCAACCAGTACCTCTGGAACCTCTTCTAGAGCTGGCGGTAGCGCGCCTGGAGGAACAGGTAGGCGGCGTAGGCCACCAGGCCCGCCGCTACCACTCCCAGGAGCACGTCGCCCGCGGGTTGGCGGGCGACGACGGCCAGGGCCTCTCCCAGGCCCTTGGCCTCCCCGGGGTTCGCGTCCACGCCCGCAAGCACCAGGAAGCCGCCGATGACGGCGAACACGACGCCCCGCGCGGCGATGCCGAACTGGCACATCCGCTCGACGCGGTGTTGATGGGACGCCGCCAGGCCGGTGAGCGTGAGCTTCTCCCGGAACTTCGCCTTCCACGCCGTGTGGAACTGCTTCAGCGCGAAGCCGATGATGCCCAGCCCCACCAGCACCACCAGGACGCGGCCGAAGGGCTGCTCCATCAGCGTCGCCGTCCAGCCGCGCGTGCCCTTGCCCCTCCCTTGTGACGCCCCCACCGCGGTCTTCACGGCGAACAGCGCCAGCGAGCCGTAGATGACGCCGCTCACGAAGTACATGGCGCGCGTGGCCAGTCCCTTCGCGTCCGAGCCCTTCCCTTCCGTGTCCGCGAACGCCTGCGCGAAGCGCCACACGACGTAGCCGATGAGGCCCACCGACAAGAGCGACAGGAGCACGATGCCGAAGGGCCCGTGCGCCACGGTGGCCACGGCGCCGTGGCTGTCGGTGGCACGGCCGCCCTCGCCCGCGGCGAGCTTCAGCGCGAGCACGCCGATGATGGCGTAGACGCAGCCCTTGGCCGCGTAGCCCATGCGGCCCAGCTTCTTCGCCCACGGGTGGTTCGCGGCCTCCTTCGCGCCGCGTGAGAGCCGTTGCATGCCCGGCCCGCGCATCACGTCCATCATCGCCATGCGGTCTGCTCCTCCCGGCCTCCCGGACCGAAGGACAGGGTGCGCATCCCTCGACGAGGACGGGCGCAAGGTGTCTCCCCGGTTCCCCATCCGGGCGTGAGGCCGGGGGCCCGGCTGCCTGGATGCTCAGCGCAGGTGCTTCACGGCCTGCACCACGCGCGGCCACTCCATGGAGCGCGGGTCGATGAGCTCGTAGTGGCCCGCGCCCTTCAGGGGGACCAGGTGCACCGGGTCCTTCCGCTGGACGCCCCGGGCGTGGAAGCCCTCGCTGACCTTGAAGGGGACGGTGTCGTCCTCGGTGCCGTGGAGGAGGACCTGCGGCAGCTTCAGCGGCTGGAGCGCGGCGGGCGAGGCCACGGCGTAGCGCTCGGGCACTTCTTCCGGGGTGCCGCCCATGAAGGTCTTCACGATGCCGCGCCCCAGGTCCAGCGCCGCGCCCTGCGCGAGGTCCAGCACGCCGGCCAGGGACACCACGCCCCTCAGCTTTAGGGGCGCGTCGCGGTACAGCGGCTGCTTCGGCGTGAGGTGGCGCCGCGCGGCGAGCCACATGGCCAGGTGGCCGCCCGCGGAGTGGCCCATGGCCACCACGTTGGACAGGTCCAATCCCAGCGACGGGGCCGCGCTGATCAGGTGGTCCGCCGCGGAGGCCACGTCCTCCAGGGTGCCGGGGAAGCCGCCTCCGTCCTGGCCTACGCGCCGGTACTCCACGCTCCACGTGGCGAAGCCGCGCCGGGTCAGGTCCGCGCACAGGTGGCCCGCGTGCTCCAGGCCGTACTCGGCGCGCCAGAAGCCGCCGTGGATGAAGAGGACCACGGGGTGCGGGCCCTTGCCCCTGGGTTTGCGCAGCTCGGTGAACTGCTGGGCGGCTTCGCCATAGGCGATGCGCGCGTCCGGCGGCGGCTGCGGCGTTTCCAGGACCCACTCGGAGCTCATGCGCGCATCTTGGGAAGGGGCGGCCGGGCACTTCAAGTCGCGCCGCGCCGCCGTGCGTGGGGACTGGGGGCTCCGGTACGCTCCCGGGCGTGCTTGAGGCGAACGAAGCGGAGCTGCGCATGGCCCTGGCCGAGGGCCTGCTCTCTCGCGAGGACCTGGAGGCCGTGCGCGAAGAGGCGGCCCGGCGCGGCGTGTCCCCGTTGCAATGGCTCATGGAGCAGGGACGGCTCAGCGCGGACTCGCTCGTGTCGTTGCGACGGAACATGGAGGTGGAGCGCAATCCCGCGCCGGGCACGGCCGACGACACGCTGCCTCCGGGGGCCATGCGGGCAGCCGGGGGGGAAGGCCCCGCGTTCCCGGTTCCGCACTGGACGCTCTACCGGCCCCTCCGCTTCCTGGGTCAGGGCGGCATGGGGCGCGTCTTCCTGGCGCGGGACCTGCGGCTGCACCGCGACGTGGCGCTGAAGTTCGTGCGCGACGAGGACCCGGAGCTGTCCCGCCGCTTCATCTCCGAGGCCCGCGCCCAGGCCCGCGTGGACCACGAGCGCGTCTGCCGCGTGTACGAGGTGGGCGAGGTCCAGGGCCGCGCGTACATCGCCATGCAGTACATCGCGGGGGCGCCGCTGCACGCGCTCGCCGGCGCGCTGTCCGTGGAGCAGAAGGCGCTCGTGCTCCGCGACGCCACGTTGGGGGTACACGCGGCCCATCTGGCCGGGCTCGTGCACCGCGACCTCAAGCCCTCCAACATCCTCGTGGAGCGCGGCGGGGACGGCGCCCTGCGCCCCTACGTGATGGACTTCGGCCTGGCGCGCGACTGGAGCAGCGACGACGCCGCCACCGCCACGGGCACCGTGCTGGGCACGCCCCAGTACATGGCCCCTGAACAGGCCCGGGGTGAGGTCACCCGGCTGGACCGGCGCGCGGACGTCTACAGCCTGGGCGCCACCCTGTATCACCTGCTCACCGGCCAACCGCCTGTCACGGGTGCCAATGGATTGGAGGTGCTCGGGCGCATCGCCACACAGGAGCCGCGGCCTCCCCGCGAGCTGGACGCGGCGATTCCGGCGGACCTGGAGGCCATCGTCCTCAAGTGCCTGGAGAAGGACCGCTCGCGGCGCTATGGCTCGGCGAGGGCGCTGGCGGAGGACCTCACGCGGTTCCTCGAAGGGGACCGGGTGCTCGCGCGCACGGGCCCTGCGTACCGCGTGCGCAAGTGGGTGGCCCTTCACCGGGCCGCCGTCGTCGTCGCGAGCATCACCGCGCTCGCCATGACGGGCGCCGTGGGCCAGGGTGTGATGGCGCGGCGGGAGGTGTCTCGCCGGGAAGCCCTGACCCGGCGCTTCACCGAAGGCGTCGAACGCATCGAGGCCCAGGCCCGCTACTCCGGCCAGGCGCCCCTGCACGACACACGGCCGGACCGTGAAGCGTTGCGCACCCACATGCGCGACATCGAGTCCTCCATGCGGGACGCCGGCCCTGTCGCGGAAGGTCCGGGTCACTATGCGCTGGGGCGCGGGTTCGTCGCGCTGGGGGACGAGGAGGCCGCCCTCACGCACCTGGAGGCCGCCTGGGCGAAGGGCTTCCGCGAGCCGCGCGTGGCGTATGCGCTCGCGCTGGTACTGGGCCACCGCTACCAGCGCGAGCGGCTGGAGGCGGACCGCATCCCGGACGAGGCCCGCCGCGAGGCGAAGCGGCGCGAAGCCCAGACGCACTCCCGAGCCCCGGCGCTGGCCTACCTGGAGCAGGGCCGGGGTGCGGAGGTGCCCGCGCCCGAATACGCGGAGGCCCTCCGCGCCTTCCACGAGGAGCGCTTCGAGGACGCGCTGAAGTCACTGGACGCGCTGGGCACGCGGCTGCCGTGGTTCCACGAAGCGCCGCTGCTGCGTGGGGACGTCCTGCTCGCGCGCGCCGTGCGCCACTCTCTGGCGAGTGAGCGCAACGCGGCGCGGGACGACCTGGAGGCCGGACGCCGGGCCTATGAAGCCGCGGCGGACATCGGCCGCAGCGTGGCCGCCGTGCACCGTGCCCGGGCGGAGCTGGAGCAGGAGTCCGTGCTGATGGAGCTGTCCGGCAACGGGGACGTGCTGCCCGCGTACACGCGAGGCATGGAGGCCGTGTCACGCGCGCGCACGGCGGCCCCCGATGAAGCGGACACCTGGGTGCTGGAGGCACGGCTGCACCGGCGCTACGCCCAGGCGAGCCTCAGCAGCGGAGGCGACCTGGAGCCGCTGCTCGCGCGCACGCTCGACGCGGCGAAGGAGGCGCTGAGGCTGGCTCCCGGGAAGGTGGAGGCACGCCACGCGCTGGCCATGGGCTGGTGGCAGTGGGCGCGCTACCGGCAGGAGCGGAACGAGGATCCGCGCGAACAATTGCGCGCCGCCGTCGCCGCGTTCGAATCCATCCCCGAGTCCGCGCGTGACTACGACTTCCACCTGGACCTGGGGCTGGTCTTCAAGGTGTGGGCGGATTCGGAGGACGGGCGCGGAGGAGATTCCCTGCCCTTCCGGCAGCAGGCCATCGACGCCTACCGGCGGGCATTGGCGCTGGACGCGAAGCGGCCGGATGCGTGGATCAACCTGGGCACGGCGTACGTGAACCGCGCCAACCACCCGCGCGCGCCATCAAGGGACGCGGACCTGGAGGAGGCCCAGGCCGCGCTGGAGCGCGCGAGCACGCTCGACCCCGGACACGTCGTCGCGTGGTTCTACCTGGCGGAGGTGCACCGGGCGCTCGCGCTGCGCCTGAGAGACCACGGCGGCGACGCGGGGCCGGGGCTTGCCCGAGCACTGGAGTCCTACCGCCGCGGCATCGCCATCAATCCGAAGTTGCCTCCGCTCCAGAACGGCGTGGGAACCATCCTGCTCGACCAGGCCCGCGAGGAATGGAACCGGGGGGATTCACCGGAGCCGCTGCTGGACCAGGCGGAGCAGGCCTTCCAGCAGGCCATCGCCATCGCGCCCAAGGTGGGCTTCGCCTACAACAACCTGGGCGAGGTGCGCATGTGGCGCGCGACCTGGCGCCTGACGCGAGGCCAGGCTCCCACCGCGAGCGCGAAGGAGGCGCAGACCGCACTCCAACAAGCCACCGCGTTGCTGCCGGGACTCGCCGAACCGTGGGCCAACCTGGGCCAGGTGCACCACACCGTGGCGGCGTATGCCCTGAGACAGGGAAGGGATCCACGTCCGGCGCTCGCGCAGGCCACGGAGGCGATGGAGCGAGCGATGAAGCTCAACCCCTCCCTCGCGCAGGCGTGGCGCTGGCGCGGCGAGGTGAGGGCGCTTCAGGCACGCGATGGTGTCCGGCGGGGACAGAAGAAGGACGCGTCCTTTGAGGTCGCGGCGAACGACTTCCAGAAGGCACTGGAGCTGGAGCCGGAGAACCTGGATGCGCGCCTGGCCTACGGCGCGTTCCTTCGTGACTGGGGCGAGGCTGCTTCCGGTCCGGACGCACGTGCTCATCTTCAGCAGGGGCTCGCCCTCATCGAAGGCGTGCTCACCGCGCGCCCGCGTTGGAAGGACGCGAGTGGCCTACGCGATGACCTGCGCCAAGCGCTCGCGGAGCTGCCGCCAGACTGACGGCGCCTCCACGCCGTGGTCACGCACCGCGTTCCTCAACAAGGCCACCGGTGGCTTGTGCGGTGGACGGCGTGGCGCACCCGCGCCGGAGTGACGGCGTCGGAGGCCAGCGCCTTCGTTCCTCGGGGGTCGTCGTTTCCGTTGCGGCTCCGACGCCACTCCCTGCGACGGGGTGCGTCGCCTTCATTCAACGAGCGCCGAGGGCTGCCAGTGCTTCGGCCTCGACGCGCTTGATCCAGGATGCCTTGCAGTCGCTGTACGCGTGGGAATCGTCGGAGTAGAGGCGCTGGCACCGCGACTTCTCATCGTCGTATGCGCGCGCGACGACCGGATGCGTTCGCAGGTAGTCGCGAAATACGAGGTGCCGCGTGATCTCGGGCGCCCCCTCGACGAAGCAGTGGAGCTGCACCACACGCGCTCCGGTCGCTGGATCATGTCGGGTGCAGTAGCGCCGTCCGGGGAGGCCGAGCTCGCCCCACCATTCATAGCCAATCGCCTCGAGCTCGCCCCGCCGTTCGTCGAGCGCATCCAGCGAGACGACGACGGGGATGAGGTCGAGAATCGGCTTGGCGGTGATGCCCGGAATGGCTGTTGAGCCGATGTGGTGCACCTCGCGCACGATGGCGCCCAGCACACCTTTGAGCTCCTGACCGTGCGCGACGGCGGCCTCGGCCCAGCGCGGATCGTGTGGGACAAGGCGGACCTTGATCGGTGGAGGCATGGCTCCGGGCATCGTACGGGGGGAGGGTTTTCACGACAAACACCTGTGGGCGCGCGCCCTCCCCTCGCCGATTGGATGATCAGTGCTGGCGCGCGGAGCGACGCGCCAGCGTCCCGCCATCGCCCTCACAGGACCGTGCCTGCGTCCGCCGTGAAGTAGTGCTCGTCGTCCAGGTCGGCCAGGAGCCCGGGCCCTTCGGGCCGCCAGCCGAGCAGCTCGCGGGTGCGGGCGCTCGACGCTGGAGCATCGAGCGCGAAGAGCGTCCCCAGGAAGCCGAGGAACTCGCCCGCCTCTGCCGGCGTCTTCGATGCGACCGGCACTCCCAATCTGCGGCCGATGGCGCTCGCGATGTCCCGGGTGGGCACGCCCTCGTCGTCCACCGCGTGGAGCGCCGAACCCGCGGGGGCCCGCTCCAGCGCGAGCCGGAAGAGCCGGGCCGCGTCGTGCCGGTGCACCGCGGGCCACCGATTCGCCCCCTCCCCTACGTAGGCCGCCACGCCCTTCCGCCGCGCGGACGCGATGAGGTGCGGCACGAAGCCATGGTCGCCCCTTCCATGGACCGACGGCGGAAGCCGCACGATGGACGTGCGTACCCCCCGAGAGGCCAGCGCGATCATCGTCGCCTCCGCCCCTCCACGTCCCGTCGGGGCCGCCGCGTCCGTCTCCACGGCCGTGCGACCCGGCCTGAGCCCCAGCAGCCCCGAGGCATTGACGAAGGGCCGGTGGGAGCCCTCGAGCACCGCGCCCATGGCCTCAATCGCGCGCGCGTCCGCACGCACCGAGTCCTCGAAGCGGGAGAAGTCGTGGATGAACGCCAGGTGGATGACCCCGTCCGCCTTCGCCGCCCCAGCGCGCAGGCTCTCCAGGTCATCCAGCGAGCCGCGATGCACCTGCGCCCCCGCCGCCTCCAGCGCCCGGGCCGAAGCCTCCGAGCGGGCAAGCCCCACCACCTGATGCCCCGCCCCCAACAGCTCCGGAACCACCGCCGAACCAATGAAACCCGACGCACCCGTGACGAATACGCGCATGGAAAGCTCCTTGATGTCAGCTACTGACATCACTACTAACAAGTGATGTCAGTGACTGCAATCAGGTTATGCTTGGGGCCATGGGCCGCTGGGAACCCAACGCACGAGACCGGCTCGCACAGGCCGCGATGACGCTGTTCCAGGAGCATGGGTACGACCGGACGACGGTGGAGGAGATCGCCGCGCGCGCGGGGCTCACCGAGCGGACGTTCTTCCGCTACTTCACCGACAAGAAGGAGGTCCTGTTCGGGGGCTCGGACCTGCTCCACGAGCGCATCGTCGCCACCATCGCGGACGCGCCCCAGGGGGCAGCGCCGCTCGACACGGTCGCGGCGGCCCTCGAGTCGCTGACCCCCTTCTTCAAGGACCGCCGCGACTACGCCCGGGCCCGCCAGGCGCTCCTCGTCGCGAACGCGGAGCTTCGGGAGCGGGAGCTGATCAAGCTGGCCTCCCTCGCCTCGGCCGCTGCGGGCGCCCTGCGCAAGCGCGGCGTCCCCGAGCCCACCGCGAGCCTGAGCGCCGAGGCAGGCATCGCGGTCTTCAAGGTCGCGTTCGAGCGCTGGCTCGAGGACCCGAGGGCGCAGGACCTCTCACGGCACATCCAGCTCGGACTCGACGAGCTCCGGGCCGTCACCGCGGGCACCGGCCCCGTGGCCCCGGCCGAGCCGCCCAAGAAGGCCCCCCGGCCGACCAGGGCCCGCGGGGCCTGACCGGCCCCGCGTTCAAGCGAGGCGGGGGGAACCGTCCGCTCAGTCCTCGCCGCGCCCGGAGACCTCCAGCGTGCCGTTGATGGTGTCCTTGATGCTGCCCTTCGGCTGCGCGCACTTGGAGCAGTCGCTCGTCGGGCAGGACCAGAAGGCCGTTGTTTCATCCAGATGGTCGGCGGTGTTCATCGTCCACGAGGCGACCTGGCAGCCCGGCACCGACAGCGGGTTTGGACTCCCATCCGCCAGGAACCCGCTCTTGGACACGCCGATGCACCGGTCCTGCTGCACCTGGGACACGAAGCTCACCGTCTGCCCGGGCTGCACCCGCACTGTCTTGGTGCTGAAGTGCACCTTGCCCTCCGTGCTGGCCGTGATGTTCACCACCACGCCTCCAGCGGGCGGCGGCGGATTCGTGGTGCAGGGCTGCACCGGCCCGGCGTCGGACGATGCCGCTTCAGGCGTGGTGGACCGGGAGCCGCTGGCACAGGCCAGCAGCAGTCCGGCGAGGCACAGCGGGAAGAGGACACGGCTTCGCATGGGGAACCCTCCAGGAGGTTGAAGACCGACGACGCGGCGGCTCAGCAGCAAGCGTGCCACGCGACGCCCGACGCCGTTCACGCCCCCTTCGCCGTAAACCCCAGCTCCTTCAGCCGCCGCCCCAGCGCGCGCCTCGACACCTCCAGCGTGCGCGCCATCGCACCCAGGTCGCCGCCGCACGCCTCGAAGCAGCGGGTGATTTCATCCGCGCCCAGGTCCCCCGCGGTGCGCAGGTTCGGGCTGCGCTCGATGAGGTCGTAGACAGAGGGACGGGGAATCCCCAGGGCGTCCGCCGTGGCCTTCAGGTCCCACGCGCTGGCGCGCAGCGCGGCCAGCAGCTCCGCCTCCGTCACCTGCGAGGGCTTGCGCCGGGGCACCGCCGCTTCGCGCGCCTGCGCCGTGTCCACGCCACGCGACGAAGCCGAGGGGGACGCCACTCCTCCCGCAGGCCCGGTCGCCTCGCGCACCTCGGGAGCGCCCGCTCCCCGTGCCGGAGCCACGGGAGCGCCGGCCCTCGCCGCGGCCCCCGATGCCGCAGCCGCCGTGCCGGACGTCTCCGCCCCCAGCGCCTCGTCGAGCTGGGGGTCCAGTTGCAGCTGCGCCTGCCCCCGGCTTCCAATGACCAGCTGCCGCGTGAGGTTGCGCAGCTGCCGGATGTTTCCCGGCCACGCCGCCCGGACGAGCCTCGACGCCAGCGGCGCAGGCAGCCACGGCTCCGCGTGCGGATCCTCCGTGTCCAGCCGCGCCGCCTCCCCCAGGGCCGCCAGCTCCTCGCGCGCGAAGTGGAAGAACAACCGGCCCACGTCCTCACGCCGCTCGCGCAGCGCGGGCACGCGCAGGTCATAGCCCGCGAGCCGGTGCAGCAGCGGCGCCTTGAAGCGCCCGTCGCGGATCTGCTCCTCCAGGTGCGCGTCCGTCGCGGCGATGAGCCGCACGTCCACCGTCACCGGCTGGCTGGCGCCCACGGGGTACAGCTCCCCCGTCTCGAGCACGCGCAGGAGCATCACCTGCACCTCCGGCGGCGCCTCGCCCACTTCATCCAGGAACAGCGTGCCCCCGTGCGCGGCGCCGAAGAAGCCCTCGCGGTCCCGCGTCGCCCCCGAGTACGCCCCCTTGCGCGCCCCGAACAGCTCCGCCGCCGCCAGCTCCTTGGGAATGGCGCCCAGGTTCACGCTGATGAAGCGCCCGGCCCGGCGCGGCCCCAGCCGGTGGATGGCCTGCGCCACCAGCTCCTTGCCCGTGCCCGTCTCGCCCCGGATGAGCACCGGCACGGGCAGGTCCGCCACCCGCTCGATGTGCTTGCGCAGCCGCCGCAGGCCCGCGCTCTCGCCCACCATGCCCAACGCGTCCGCCGCGCCCTCGCCGTCCAGCTCCACCAAGTGGAGCAGCAGCACCACGCGGCCCGACAGCTCCAGCGCCACGCCCTCCTTCAACTCCGCTGGCGCGAAGTCCCTCGCGCCCTGGAGCAGCGCGCCCGCGGCGACCACGTGCGTGCCGTCCTCCGGCACCGCCAGCCGCACGCCTCCGTCCGGCAGGGCGGAGAGCTCCAGCGGCTTGCGGCTCACGAACGGATCCGCCAGCGGCAGCCCCAACGCGCTGCCCGGCTTCGCGAAGTCCGGGGCGTTGCGCGACAGGGCCACCGCGCGCCCCACCCCCAGCGCGTCCAGCAGCCGCCGGTCCCCGACACGCCGGGGCACCGGGTGGGACACCACCGTCAGCGCGGGGACCTCGCGGGGAGCTCCTCGCGAGCCCCCGCGCTCCTGCATCGCGGCCGTGGAGATGTCGGCCAGAGGGTCATGCGACATGGCCCACGACCCTACCGCACCCACCCCAGCCCTCTCGTCCGACGCGTCGAACCGCGTCGGCCGACCCGTCGAGACTCTGCCGCACCGCGTTTTCCAACAATCCACGAAAAGTTCTTGAATCCTGGGAACAGCCCGGGTTGAGACAGCCCCGCTCACACGGGTAGCGTGGGCGGTCATGCCGACGAGTCCCGAACGCCTTGTGTTCCAGCAGAGCTTCGAAGGGCTGATTCGCGCCCTGGGTGACCACCTGGACGAACCGTGCGCGCGGCAGCTGCGCGAGGTCGGCATCGATCCGCGTGGGAAACTGGCGGTGGCCTATCCGCTGGACGTGTGGGTGGGGTCGCTGAAGCTGGCGGCGTCCGTGCTCGCGCCCATGGCCACGCTGGACGACGGCGCGGAGGTGGTGGGCCGGCGCTTCCTGGAGGGCTATGGGTCCACGCTCATCGGCAGCGCGCTGCTGGCGGGCGTGCGGCTGCTGGGGCCGCACCGGATGCTGGAGCGGATGACGCGCAACCTGCGCACGGGCACCAACTACCTGGAGGCGCGGCTGGAGCAGACGGGGCCCACGCGCTACGTGCTCACCTGCCGCCCGGTGGTCATCGCCGGCTTCTACCGGGGCCTCTTCTCAGCCGGCCTGGAGATGAGCGGCGCGCACGGCGCCTCCGTGGTGCTGATGCGCAGCGCGGGCGACGCGGCCGTGTACGACCTGTCCTGGCTGCCGGAGAAGGGCGCCAGCAAGCCCCCCGAAGCGAAGGCACCGCCGCCGTCCCGGGGCCCCCAGCCGAGGAGCTGAGCGGGCCCTATATTCGGCCCATGCTCCGCATCCCGAAAACCGCCGTGGTGGTGCTCGCGCTGGCCCTCGCTTCCGGGGCCCTGGCCGCGAGCGGCAGTCCGCAGCTGCAGACCTACTTCCAGGGCTCGGTGGACAGCCCCGCCTACCAGCAGCAGGCCTTCCAGCGCGTGGCGAAGGCCTGGAAGCAGCCGGGCCCCAAGGGCACGCCGGCCCCGGGCAAGAAGACCATCGTCCAGGCCGTGCTCGACAAGGACGGCAAGCTGGTCTCCACCGCCATCCTCACCGAGTCCGGCTCCAAGGCCTGGGACGCCGCCGCGCTCGCCGCGGTGAAGAAGGCGGCGCCCTTCCCGCCCCTGCCCAAGAGCACCTCCACCGCCACGGTGGAGGCCCACTTCCACTTCGCGTGGGTCAGCTCACCCGGATGACAATCTTTCCGAAGTGCGCGCCCTGCTTCATGTGCTCGAAGGCGGCGCGCGCCTCCGCGAAGGGGAACACGCGGTCCACCACCGGGTGGATGTCATTGAGCGCGAACGCGCGCGTCATCGCCTCGAAGGACTGACGGTGCCCCACGAACACGCCCTGCACGCGCAGGTTCTGCATCAGGATGGGGATGAGCGACACGGGGCCCGCCCCGCCGGACAGCACGCCGATGACGGACACGGTGCCGCCCACGCGCAGCGCCTTGAGTGACTTCTCGAAGGTGCCCGCGCCGCCCACCTCCACCACGTGGTCCACGCCCACGCCGCCGGTGAGCGTGCGCGCCGCCTTCTCCCAGTCCGGCGTGGTGACGTAGTTGATGCCCTCCTGCGCACCCAGCTTCAGGGCCCGCTCCAGCTTGTCGTCGCGGCTGGAGGTGACGATGACGTGCGCGCCGAACAGCCGGGCAATCTGCAGCGCGAAGATGGACACGCCGCCCGTGCCCTGGACCAGCACCGTGTCCCCGGCCTTGAGCGCCCCCTGCGTGACGAGCGCGCTCCACGCCGTCACCGCCGCGCACGGCAGCGTGGCGGCCTCCTCGTCGGAGAGGTACGCGGGCGTGGGCACCACGCCGTCCTCATGCAGGACCATCGTGTCCGCGAGCGCGCCGTCCAGCGGTCCGCCCAGCGTCGTGCCGGTGATGGCCTTCGTCGGCTCACCGGCCTGCCAGCCCTGCGCGAACAGGGTCATCACCCGGTCCCCCGGCTTCACGCGCGTGACGCCCGGCCCCACCGCGTCCACCACGCCCGCGCCGTCCGAGTTGGGCACCAGCGGCAGCTTCTGGCGCGGGTTGTAGCGGCCCTCCACCATCATCAGGTCGCGCGAGTTGAGACTCGTGGCCTTCACCCGCACGCGCACCTGGAAGGGTCCGGGGACGGGGTCCGGCCGCTCCGCGCGCACCAGGTGGTCCAGGCCAAAGGCTCCGCGAATCTCATAGACGTTCATGACGCGTGACCTTACGTCCAAGGCACCTGGGAAGTCCTTCTTCCGGAAATACAGGACCGGCATGTTAGTTCTGTCTTTCCCACAAGGAGGGCTTAACCCATGTCACGTTTCTTCGGTCATCCCGCGGTGCTGGCGTGTGTGCTGGCGCTGGGGCTCCAGGCCTGCGGCGGCAGCGAGCTTCCCCCGGAGTCCACTTCCCCGAGCGCGCCGGAGGTCCAGGCGCAATCCCAGACACAGGACGCGGCGCCGGACATCCTGGCGCAATTGCAGGCGGTCCCCGGCCTCACGGTGGTGCAGGAGCGGCCGGCGCCCGCACCGGGCGTGCGCTTCTTCGTGCTGCGCTATGACCAGCCGGCGGACCACCTGCATCCCCAGGGCGCGCGCTTCCAGCAGCGGATGACGCTGCTCTTCCGGAGCGCGGAGGCGCCCATGGTGCTGGCCAGCACGGGGTACGGCATCTTCACGTCCCCGGCCCAGTTCGAGCCCACCTACCTGCTGCAGGGCAACCAGCTGCTGGTGGAGCACCGCTTCTTCACGCCCTCCATCCCGCAGCCCGCGGACTGGAAGCTGCTCAACATCGAGCAGGCGGCGGCGGACCACCACCGCATCGTCCAGGCGTTCAAGCCGCTCTTCCCCGGCAAGTGGATCAGCACCGGCGGCAGCAAGGGCGGCATGACGTCGCTCTACCACCGGGCGTTCTTCCCGCGCGACGTGGACGCGACGGTGGCCTACGTGGCGCCCAACAGCTACGGCACGCAGGATCCTCGCTACGTGAAGTTCCTGAGCAAGCTGGGCACGCCCGAGTGCCGTGAGAACATCCGCGCCTTCCAGCGCGAGGTGCTGGAGCGACGCGCGGAGACGGAGCCGCTCTTCCAGGCGACGGGCGCGGCGCACTACGGCAGCACCTACGGCTTCCTGGGCGTGGACAAGGCGCTGGAGTTCACCACGCTCGAGTTCGCCTTCGCCTTCTGGCAGTACGGCGACGCGTCGCTGTGTGACGTGATTCCCGCGCCGGGCGGCCCCGCGCAGGCCCTGGTGGACCTCCTGGATGCCGTGGTGGGCCTGTCGTACACGAGCGACGGCGACCTGGAATACTACGCGCCCTACGACTTCCAGGCCGGCACGCAGCTGGGCAGCTACGCGTCCGACGAGTCCCACCTGCGCGGCGTCCAGCGCTATCCCCGGCAGTACGACCCTCGGGCGCTCGTGCCCTTCGACATGAAGCCGTACCCCTTCAACCCGTTCACCATGCCGCTCGTGGAGGGCTGGGTGAAGGCGTTCGGCGAGCGCATCCTGCTCGTCTACGGAGAGAACGACCCATGGTCCACGGGCGCGTTCAGCGTGAGCGCGCGCAATGACTCGTACCGGTTCTTCGAGCCGGGCGGCAATCACGGCGCCAGCATCCAGGGCCTTCCGGAGGCGGACCAGGCCGCGGCGCTGGAGCGGCTGCGCACCTGGGCGGGCCTGCCCTCGGAGAGCACCGTCGCCATGGGCCTGAGGGCCCGGAGCGTGAAGGCCCCCGAGCTGCCCGTCACCACGGGCGCGCTGGAGCGCCGCAGCGGCCCGCCGCGCGACTGAGCCTCACGCCCTTCCGGCCACGCTCCGCCCTCGCCACCCGCACGGCTTCGTTGGTGGCGAGCACGGGGCCGCGCACGCTTCTTCCAGGCCCGGAACTAGGAAGGCCTGGCGCGCATGGCGAGCATCGGGCGGTACACCGCCCGGTACGACCAGGCCAGGAAGAGCTCCGACCCGAGGAGCATCACCGCCAGCCCCAGCCCTGACGGCGCGAGCAGGGCGTGCGTCAGGAAGATGTTCACGATGACCGGCGCGATGAGCGCCAGCGCCAGCGGGACGAAGCGGTTGGCCAGCAGCAGCAGCCCCGCCACCAGCTCCGTGCCCTTCTCCAGCCAGAACAGGTAGCCCGTCGCCTTCATCGCGATGCCGAAGGCCACCGCCGGATCCGCCGGGTTCAGGTCCTTGGGCGTGGGAATGAACTCCAGGAACCCGTTCAGGCCGAAGACGAAGAACACCAGCCCCATGAACACTTGGGCCGCCGTCGGCATGAAGCGGGCGAACGACTTGTTCTTCGGGGTGGCCTCCACGACGACGGCGGAGGGAGAGGAGAGGGTGGCGTCCATGGCGTGCTCCGTTTGGATGGAAATTCGTGGGCCTTCACCCTCACGTCGAACCAGCTCCCCGCGAATCGACACGCCCCGCGCTTTTCAGCGGTGAGGCAGCCCGCCCCCATGGTCGTACCCACGCCCGCGCAACCGGAGCACCTGGTACGCGGCGCCGCAGAGGAACAGCCCCAGCAGCACCGCCAGGGCCGCCTGCACCACCGGGGACCGCGGGCTGTCAGCCAGGGGCTTGCCCGCGGGCAGCCGGGTCAGCGTCTCGTTGATGCCCGGCACCAGCAACAGCATGAAGCTGGCGGAGTACGTGAGGGTCCGCGCGTATTCCGTGGCGCGGCCGAGCAGTCCCACGCTGGGGGCCGCCGCGCCCACCGCCATGAGCAGCAGCGTCAGCAGTCCCAGCGCATGGCCCGGGTTGAAGCCGCCGGTGCTCGACAGGCCGAACGACGTCACCACGGACGCCACCACGCTGACGACGTACGCCTTGCCAAGGCGTGTCCCCGGGTCGACGCGCCCATCGCGCACGAAGGCCCAGACGCCGAAGACAATGGGAGGCACGCTCACGAGCGTGTGGATGATGCCCAGGGTGGACAGGGGGTTCGCCATGACAGGACTCCAGATGAGGGGGATGGGGCTTCAGGCCAGCAGGTATTCGCGGATCATCACGCGGGCGCGGTGCAGACGGCTCTTCACCGCCGCCGGGTCCAGCGCCAGGCGCTCGGCCATCTCACGGATGGTCAGCGCTTCGAAGTCACGCAGCACGATGACCTCCAGGTAATGCGGCGGCAGCGACTCCAGCGCGGACGCCAGGTCCAGCCGCAGCGAGTCCGGCGTGTGCGCGGACATCCACTGGTCCGCGAGCGCTTCCTCGTAGGGGTCCTGCGTCCTCACCGTGCGGGCCAGGCGGCGGCACTCGCGCTGGACGATCTTGAACATCCACCCGGAGAACGACGCCAGCTTGCGCACGGCGCCCAGGTGGCGGGACATCACCAGCAGGGCCTCCTGGACCGCGTCGTCCACGTCGCTGATGAGGCAGCGCTTCTGCGCGTAGCGCCGGAGGTTCGGCTTCTGGAGCTGGAGCAGGTGCACCATCGCGTCACGGTCGCCCGCGTGCGCGGCGAGCAGCAACGCGTCAGGTATCGGAGTCGAACCCAAGGAACCGGCCTCATGCGGCGGGGAAAATCCCCGTTCGCGGGATAAGAGGCCGCTGCGGGCCGGATGGATTCGCGGCCCTGCTGATTTTTCTCCGGCCCCGCCCAACCCTCGGGAATGGCAGGGGTTTCAGCGCCAGAGGTTGGTGCGCGCCAGCTCCAGCACCTCGTTGGTGCGGCCGTTGAGCAGGGCCTTGACGCCGAACAGGGTGAAGCCCGCGGCCATGGACGCGGTGATGCGCGGGGGCATCACCAGCTCCGCCTTGCTGACCACGGCGTCCACCAGCACGGGGCCAGGGGTCGCGAGCGCCAGCTGGACGGCTTCGTCCACCTGCCCTGGGTCCTCCACGCGCAGGCCCTTGACGCCCACGGCCTCCGCCAGCGCGGCGAAGTTGGGGTTCTGGAGCGCCGTGCCCACGTCGAGCATGCCGCCCACCTGCTGCTCCATGGCCACGAAGCCCAGGGAGCTGTTGTTGAACACCACGACCTTGATGGGCAGCCCCAACTGCACCAGGCCGATGAAGTCCCCCATCAACATCGTGAAGCCGCCGTCACCGGAGAAGGAGATGACCTGCCGGTCCGGGAAGGCCTTCTGCGCGCCAATGGCTTGCGCCAGCGCGCTGGCCATGGACCCATGGTTGAAGGAGCCCACCAGCCGCCGGCCGCCCTTCATGGTCGCGTAGCGCGCGGCCCACACCGTGGGCAGGCCCACGTCGCAGGTGAAGATGGCGTCGTCCGTCGCCTGGAGGTCGAACGCGCGGGCCACCTGGGTCGGGCGGATGGGCTTCTTGCCCACGGTGCCCTGCCCCAGCGCGTCCAGTTCCTCGCGCGTCTTGCGGTAGTGCGCGAGCGCTCGCTCCAGGTGCTTCGTGTCACGCTTCATTCCGATACGGGGCAGGAGCGCCTGGACGGTGGCGGACACGCTGCCCACCACGCCCAGGTCCACCCGCGTGCGCTTGCCGATGTTCTCCGCGCGCACGTCCACCTGGATGATTCGGGTGTCCGCGCTGTCCGGGTAGAACTGCCGGTAGGGGAAGTCCGTGCCCAGCATCAGGAGCACGTCGCAGTCGATCATCGCCCAGTATCCGGACGCGTAGCCGATGAGCCCCGTGAGCCCCACGAAGTGGGGGTTGTCCTTCTCCAGGAACTCCTTGCCCCGGAGCGCGGAGACGACGGGCGCCTGGAGCCGCTTCGCCAGCTCCACCACCTGCGCGGCCGCGCCCTCGCAGCCCGCGCCGCACAGCAGCGTCACGCGCCCTCCGCGGTTGAGCAGCGCGGCCATCTGCTCCACCTGCTCGGCGGCGGGCATCAGCTGGGAGGGCGACACGCGCAGCGACTCCGGCGTGGGGGGCCGCACGTCCTCGGCCTTCTGCATGGCGATGTCGCCGGGGAGCACCACCACGGCCACGCCGCCCTTGCCCACGGCGCTGCGGACGGCGATCTCCGCGGTGCGCTGCATCTGGTTGGGCCCGGAGACCAGCTCGCAGTAGTGGCTGCACTCCTTGAAGAGCATCTCCGGATGCGTCTCCTGGAAGTAGCCGGTGCCCAGCTCCACGGAGGGAATCTGCGCGGCGATGGCCAGCACCGGCACCCGGCTGCGGTGGCAGTCATACAGGCCGTTGATGAGGTGCAGGTTGCCGGGGCCACAGCTGCCCGCGCACACGGCAAGCTGCCCGGTGAGGTGCGCCTCCGCGCCCGCCGCGAAGGCAGCGGCCTCCTCGTTGCGCATGGGCACCCATTCGATGTCGCCGCGCCGGCGCAGCGCCTCCGTGAGGGCGTTGAGGCTGTCACCCACCACGCCATAGATGCGCTTCACACCCGCGAGCGCGAGGACCTCCGCGAACTGCTCCGCCACCGTCTTCTTCATGGTCCACCCCTCGCCTGGGCCGGTTCACCTCCGGCGAAGATGTGCACCCTCCCGCCGCGCTGAGGCCGACCGTGCGGGCGGGCCCCAGGCAAGGCTGGCTGCCCGAAGTGGAAGGGGCGGCCGGGTCTCCGCCATTCGCCGCCGCCTGCGTACCGTTCGCCGCGCCGTTCGCGTCATTGGCGGCATGGCCCCGGGAGGCACGTTCCTGCCGCGACATCCTCGGGGCCATGAGAAGACGCCTGCTGTCGTCCGCGGTCTCCGTGCTGTTGCTCACCCTGTCCGCCTCCGCCGCCGAGGACCCCGCCCGAGCCCACGTCCGCGCCTCCGCCGAGGCCATGGGCGGTGAAGCCCGCCTCCGCGCGCTCACGGCCCTGCGCGTGCGGGGCGTGGGCCATTGGAACCTGCTGGAGCAATCCGAGCGCCCCACGCCGCCCTTCCTCGTCATGTACGAACAGTTCGACGAGCTGCGCGACCTGCGCCGGGGCCGCCTGCGCCAGAAGTCCGAGAGCCGAGGGGTGGTGATGGACGAGTGGAAGGGCGTGACGATGCTGCTCACGGACGGCGTGGCGGCGGCGGACTTCCAGGGGAAGTGGAGGCCACTGGGAGCCGCGCAGCTCCAGGACATGCAGGAGCGGCTGGCCTTCGCGCCCGAGCACGTGTTGCTTGCCGCCCTGGACGCGAAGGACCTGCGAGCCCAGGCGGACACGGTGTTGCAGGAGGTGCCCCACCACGTCGTGACCTTCCACCAGGACCGCACGAGCGTGCGCCTGTTCCTCAACGCCCGCACGAACCTGCCCACCGCCGTGGAGACGCTGGACGCGCACCCGGAGGATCCCTTCTGGAGCATCTGGGGCGACGTGCGCACCGTGCTGTCCTTCCAGGCGTGGACGCTGGAACAGGGAGGCCTGCGCTACCCGCGCCACTGGGAGTGGGCGCGCAATGGTCAGCCCCACCACTCCATCACGGTGACGTCGGTGACGGTGGATCCGCCGCTCGTGGACGCGGACTTCGCCGTGCCGGACGACGTGAAGCAGGGCTTCGAGTCACGCCGCACGAGGAAGCTGGACGACACGCCCGTGCTCCGTCCGGACGCGCCACCGGCGGAACCGGTGCCCGGCGTGGTGCAACTGCCGGGAGCATGGAACGTGGCCCTGGTGGCGCAGGACGACGGCGTGGTGGTGGTCGAGGGCCCGCTCGCGTCCGGCTATTCCGCGCGCGTGTTGGACGAAGCCGCGAAGCGCTTCCCGGGCCTGAAGGTGAAGGCCGTGGTGTCCACCAGTGACGCCTGGCCGCACATCGGCGGGCTGCGCGAGTACGTGGCGCGAGGCATCCCGGTGCACGTGCTGGACCTCAACCGCGCGCTGGTGGAGCGGCTGGTGGCGGCACCGCGCACGCTCGTGCTGGACGCGCTCGCGAGGAAGCCGCGCGCCGCGAAGCTCCAGGTCGTGGACGGGCGGCGGATGTTGGGCACGGGGAAGAACCGGCTGGAGCTCATCCCCGCGCGCACGGAGACGGGGGAGCGGATGCTGTTCGCGTGGCTGCCGGAGCACGGGCTGCTCTACACATCCGACCTGGTGCAGCCCCAGCCCGACGGCACGTTCTTCAACGTGCAGCAGGTGGACGAAACGGTGGAGGTGGCCACGCGGGAGAAGCTCCCGGTGAGCCAGGTGTTTGGCATGCACCTGAAGCCCACGGACTGGAGCGCGCTCACCACCGCCGTGAACAAGGTCCGAGCCCCCTGATGCCCGCGGGCCCATGGGTCTGAATCGTATCCCCTGGGATGAGAAGCTGAGAACGAGGCCAGGGCCGCCTGCCGGCGGCGCAATCCGAAAACCTGTCCGACAGCAGGACCGGCTCCGAAGACCCGCGGCCCCTGTCGGACAGTCGGACAGGTTTGGAGCACCGTGGAACCTGTCCGACTGTCGGACAGGTTTTGGATGACCGGGCCCGGCGGGCGGTGGGGGCCGGGCTGACGGGCTGCGTCAGCGGGCTCGGCCCAGACGCCGCTCCAGGTGCTCGCGGCGGCTGCGGCTCACTCGCAGGCGCTGGCCGCTTCGCAGCACCACCACCTGCTCCGTGGGCGAGGGCCGGTGCACTTCTTGAATGCACGCCACGTTGACGATGGCGGAGCGGTGGATGCGCACGAAGCGCTCCGGGTCCAGCCGCGCCTCCAGCGCTGCCAGGCTCTCTCGCAACACGTGGGCCTTGCCGTCCGCGTGCAACGTGACGCAGTAGTCGTCCGCCTCAACCCATTCAATGTCGGCGACAGGGACGAGCACGGAGCGCAGGCCCACGCGCACCAGCAGCCGGTCCGCCGGCGGCTCGACGGGACGGGGCGTGGGGCCCGCGTCCGCCAGCAGGTCCGCGAGCCGCCGCCCCAGTTCCGCGGCCTCTCCAGCGCGCAGCCGCTGCCGCGCCCGGGCCAGCGCCTCGTCGAAGCGCGCGTCATCGAAGGGCTTCACCAGATAGTCCACCGCGTGCACGTCGAAGGCCTTCACGGCGAAGGTGTCGAACGCGGTGACGAAGATGACCGCGGGCATGTGCTCCACGCCCAGCTCACGCAGCACTCCGAAGCCGTCCAGCTCCGGCATCTGCACGTCGAGCAGCACCAGGTGGGGACGCTGGGCGCGGATGGCCTCCACCGCCTCGCGGCCGTCGCGGCACTCGCCGCACACCCCTGCGTCCGGATGGCGCGCCAGGGCCTGCCGCAATCCCTTGCGAGCCAGCGGCTCGTCATCCACCAGCAGCACCCGCAGCTCAGCCATGCGCCACTCCGGCGGTATCGGGCGTCGAGCGCCACGGCAGCAGGACCGTGGCCACGGTGCCCTGCCCCTCCGCGTTGGCGATCCCCAGCCTCCCTGCTTCGCCGTAGAGCTGTGAGAGGCGCGCCCGCGTGTTCGACAGGCCGATGCCCTTCGCTGCTTCGAGCTCGAAGTCCCGGGGCAGCCCCGGACCGTCGTCTTGCACGGTCAGCTCCAGCGCGTCGCCGCGCCGCCTCGCGCCGATGCGCAACACCCCGGACGCGGTGCGCATGCCGATGCCGTGCCGGAGCGCGTTCTCCGCGAGCGGCTGGAGCACCAGGTGCGGCACCCGTGCGTCCAGTGCGTCCGGCTCCATGTTCCACTCCACTCGCAACCGGTCCGCGAAGCGCAGCTGCTGGAGCTCCAGGTAGCGCGACAGCACGGCCACCTCGTCGCGCAGGGACACCTCCTGGGTGGCTCCCTTCTGGAGCAACTGCCGGAGCAGGTCGCTCAGCAACACGAGCATGCGCGCGGCCTCGTCCGTCTCCCGCTCGCGCACCAGCACCACGATGGCGTTGAGCGTGTTGAAGAGGAAGTGCGGCTGCAATTGCGTCTGGAGCGCGAGCAGCCGGGACTCGGCCAACTGCACCGCGAGCACCGCGGCCTGGCGCTCGCTGTCCCTCGCCCGCTGTGACGCCCGGGTGGCGGAGGCCACCGCCAACACCGTCGCGTAGGCCATGCCCATCATCGGCAACCAACCCCACCAGGCTCTCAGCCACCTCGCGGCCCAGGGAGCATCCCTCCCGGGCATGAAGTGCCCCGTCGCCATCGCGTACACCGCGGCGAACAGCGCGCCCATGCCCAGACATGCCGTCAGGTGGATGAGGACCGGGCGCGGCCTTGGAGGACTCAGGGGTTCGCGCGCCGCGAGCCGGGTGAGCCACGGCGTGAGGGGCAGCCACACGTACCAGGCGGGCATCTGCGCGGCGAGCACCCGCCACAGCACGGGCGCCCCGGGCATGTCCCGGCTGAACGTGTAGGTCTCCAGCGCGGAGAAGAGCGCGGGCGCGGACCACGCGGCGGCACGCTTCGCCCAGGCTCGCCACGCGTGTCCGGTTGTGTCTTCCATGAAGCCCACGAGGACCGGGAGTCTACTGGCGCGCTCGGCGGACTTCACGGCCTCCGGGGAGGCTCAGGCAAAGCCGCTCAGGACGATCTTGCCCAGCGTGCGGCCCGTCTCCACCGCCGCGTGCGCGCGCCGGAGGTTCGCGGCGGTGAGCGGCCCGAAGTCCTGCGTCATCGTGGTCCGCAGCGTGCCGCCCTCCACCAGGTCCGCCACCGCGTCGAGCAGCCGCTGCTGGGAGAGCGGATCCGCGTCGTAGAGCGCCCGGGTGAACATCAGCTCCCAGTGCAGCGCCAGGCTCTTGCGCTTCATCGCGGTCACGTCGAGCGGCGTCTGTGGGTCGTCGATGATGCCCATGTGCCCGAAGGGCTCCATCAGCTCCACCAGCTGCGGGAAGTGCTGCTCCGTCGCGGTGAGCGCCATCACGTAGCGCACGCCGCCCGGCACCAGCGCCTTCACCTGCCCGGCCAGGGGCTGGCGGTGGTCCACCACGTGGTGCGCGCCCAATGACCTGCACCACTCCACCGTCTCCGGCCGCGACGCCGTGGCGATGACCGTGAGGTCCGTCAGCTTGCTCGCAAGCTGGATGGCCATGGAGCCCACGCCACCCGCGCCGCCCACCACGAGCAGCGCGTCCTTCCGGGTGCCCGTCTTGTGCTGGGGCACGCCCAGGCGCTCGAACAGCAGCTCCCACGCGGTGATGGAGGTGAGCGGCATCGCGGCCGCCTGGGCGAAGGTCAGCCCCCTCGGCTTGCGGCCGACGATGCGCGCGTCCACGACGTGCAGCTCGGAGTTCGTCCCGGGCTTCGCGATGGACCCCGCGTAGAACACTTCATCCCCGGGACGGAAGCGCTTCACGTCCTTCCCCACCGCCTCCACCACGCCGGCCGCGTCCCAGCCGAGCACCCGGGGAGAGGACTCCACCGTGTCCTTGGGCGCTCGCACCTTCACGTCCACGGGGTTCACGGACACGGCGTGCACGCGCACCAGGAGGTCACCAGGGCCGGGCGTGGGGTCCGGCAGCCGCACGTCCGCGAAGGCTTCGGGATGATCACTGGGCAGATACTTCGTGAGGGCGACAGCTCGCATGGGGGCTCCTTTGCGTGCAACATCGTCCCGAAGGTTGAATCGGACAAGTACGCAGGATTTCCGCCCATACGTACGAAAAGGGAACCATGGCCCGGCACAAGACGTATGACTGCTCCGCTGGCTGTCCGGTGTCCGCGACGCTGGATGTGATTGGCGGCAAGTGGAAGGGGCTCATCCTCTACCACCTGCTCGAGGGCACGCTGCGCTTCGGGGAGCTGCGCAAGCACATCCCGGACGTCACGCAGCGGATGCTGACGCAGCACCTGCGCGAGCTGGAGCAGAGCGGGCTCGTGCACCGGCAGGTGTACGCGGAGGTGCCCCCGCGCGTCGAATACAGCCTCACGCCGCGAGGACAGACGCTGCGCGGCGTGATTGCCGCGCTCAAGTCCTGGGGAGAGACCTACCTGGGCCGGCAGGCCCCGGAGCCCGCCTCGCCCCCGAAGCGCCGGATCGCCGTCGCGGGACGCTGAGAGAGCAGCGTCCTACCCCGCCGCGCGCACCATGCGCAGCACCAGCGCGAAGTGCAGCCCCGCGCCCACCAGCGTCATCGCGTGGAACACCTCGTGATAGCCGAAGACGCCGGGCCGGGGGTTGGGGCGCTTGAAGGCATACGCGAGCGCCCCCAGCGTGTACGCCAGCCCGCCAGCGATGATGAGCAGGCTCGCGCCCGGCCCCACCGCGCGGAAGACTTCGCCGAAGTACGGCATCATCGTCCACCCCACCGCGATGGCCAGCGCCGCCGTCACCCACTTGGGCGCATCCACCCAGAACAGCGACTGCAGGATGCCCAGCAGCGCCCCCGCGTAGAGCCACGCCATCAACGGGTTGCCCACGGCGGGCGGCAGCCCCAGCAGGATGACCGGCGTGTACGTGCCCGCGATGAGCAGGAAGATGGCCGCGTGGTCCGCCCGGCGCATCCACGCGCGGGCCCTCGGCGACCAGTTCACCCGGTGGTACGTCGCGCTGATGGTGAACAGCCCCACCAGGCTCAACGCGTACAGCGCGGACGCCAGCGCCGCGCGAGGCGTGGGCGCCATCGCCACCAGCACCACGCCCGCCCCCACCGCGAACGCCGCCGCCCACTGGTGCAGCACGCCCCGCAGCTTCGGCTTCACCGTGCCCGGCACCACCGCGCTCATCCGTGCCCCACGGTGGACTCGACACCTCTTGAAACGAAGCATTTCATGACGGCGTCGGCTCCAGATTCCACCTACGGGACAGTAGGTTTCGTTCAGGTAAGTTACTGTTGGGTAGGTTCGAGGTCAACTTGAGGAAGAAACAGCGGCTCACGGGCGCGGAGCGCCGGGTCCAGTTGATGGAGATTGGCCGGGCGGTCTTCGCCTCGAAGGGCTACGAGGCGACGTCCATCGAGGAGGTGGCCCAGCGGGCGGGCGTGTCCAAGCCCATCGTCTACGAGCACTTCGGCGCGAAGGAGGGGCTGTACGCGGCCATCGTGGAGCGGGAGATGGACGACCTGGTGGCGCGCGTGACCGCGAGCATCTCGCAGGGCACGCCCCGTCAGCGCTTCGAGGACGCGGTGCTGGCCTTCATGGCCTACGTGAAGGACGAGCCTGCGGGCTTCGCGGTGCTGACGCGGGACTCCCCCACGGCGGCGACGCGGCGCGGGCTGACGCGCGTCATCGACGATCTGGCCCAGCGCGTGGGCGACGTCTTCCGCAGCGAGTTCGAGCGCGCCGGCTACCCGTCCAAGGTGGCGCCCATCTACGCCAACGCGCTCCTGGGCATGGTGACGCAGGTGGGCCACTGGTGGGCCGCGGAGGGCAAGTCCTTCTCCACGGAGAACGTGGCCCGTCACGTCGCGGCGCTCGGGTGGATGGGGCTGAGGCACCTGCCCAAGGACCCGTCCCCTGCCGGCGCGAAGCGCGAAACGAAGCGCAAGGGCTGAGGGGCTACCCCATCGGAGGCCGCGCCTTCGCTGATCCGTCTCGGTGGACTCGAAGACGAGCGCCGGCGGGTCCGCGCGGGGATCCACCGCGTTGTGGCACAGGTGGGTGCGCCCTCCGACGAACCCGCGCGCGAAGGGCGGACGCGAGGCGTCCAGCACCGCGTCGGAGGGCCGCTCCCAGGCGATGAGCCGGCCCTGCTCCGCCCAGAACGCCGCTGGCGCTTCGATGGAGCGGCGGTAGAAGTCCAGAGAGCTGCCCATGGAGCGGCGCCAGTCGCTGGCCATCACCCGCAGGCAACTCCGGCCGGTGCTCGGCGACGAGCGCCAGCGCGCGAAGCAACGCGCGTGCGTTCGTACAGCACGCAGCGCCAGGCGTGTACATGGGGCATGGATGTGATCACGCGAGGTTGCGACTGGTCCCGGCCTTGCACCTGGAGGGGAGGTGCCCGTGAAACAGGTTGTGTTTCACGGCGCATGCCCCTCACGCGCCAGGTCCTGTCATGACGCTCTCCACGACCCTCACCCTCCAGAACAACTCCGGCTGCCCCATCGATAACCGAGGAGGGCCTGACTACAAGGATGGCTCGCTCAGTGGCAGCGCGCCCGCCAGCAGCATCGCCGCGGGCTCCAGCACGACCTTCAAGGTCCAGCAGAACAACTCCCTCTCCCCGGGTCCTGAGGGCACGGTGACGTACAAGCTGGAGACGGGCAACGAGCAGGTGCCCCTCTCGTTCTACTGGAACTACTCCAGCGGTCCGTCCCACCCGGAGTCCTATACCGCGACCACGGACAGCAGCCTCGCGCCGGTGGTCATCACCCAGACGGACAAGAGCGGCGACAACCACGCGACCACCTACCGGGTGGACTTCAAGCCTCGCGCGCCCCATGAGTGGGACCTGGTGTGGGCGCTGTCGGTGGGGCTCATCAACAAGCAACTGCACGCCCTGCGCTACTACCAGCTCATCCCAGCCTCCTTCACGCAGGCCGCCAGCGGGGGCGCGCAGCTCACCGTGACGGCCATGGGCGACCCGACCGTGTCGGTCCCCGACGACCAGACGACCCACCTGGACGTGCACCTGCCCTTCACCACCGCGACCCTCCAGTACGTGGAGTCCGGCGCGACGAAGACGCAGGACCTGTCGGGCACGACGGTCATCGTGTCCCTGGACCTGTCACAGGCGCAGGTCACGGACCCGAACGCGCTGGCGGCCACGTCGGAGGCAAAGCAGCACATCCAGGGCCTCCAGTCGCTCAACTACTCCGTCTACCGCCTCTTCCTGGACCTGGCCCAGCCGTCGCTGTTCCGAGCGCTCCAGGTGGTGAACGCGAGCAACCAGCCCGTGACGCTCAGCCAGGCCGCACAGAGCGCGCTCCAGGCCACGCTGGCCGGCGTGGGCCACATGGACGTGGCGTACACGACGCAGGCTCCGGGCAGCCCCGCGAGCATCGTCCCCACGTTCGCGAAGGAGCGCACGACCCGCTACAGCACCAACGGGAACTTCAGCACGCTCAACGTGTGCATGATGAGCCGGGGCCGGAAGGAGCCCGCGTGGGCGGCGCGCTTCGGCTTCACCGCGCCGCTGGCCGCCACCACCAACCCGGACGGCACCCCGGCGGAGGCCCGCGCGCGGCTGTTCCTCAGCCAGGACACATTGGGCGAGGGCTACCTGAAGCCGACGGTGCTGCCGGCCATCCTCGCGGCCTCCGGCATCCCGGGCACCATCTCGCGGCTGGCGCCGTTGACGTACCAGTGCGTCGGCACGCGGGACAACGCCAGCAAGAACGAGGGACGCGGCGAGTTCGTCCAGGTGAACAACGGCTTCGACCAGTACGTGGCCGGCACCGAGGGCATCTTCTTCACCGTCCAGCCCAACCTCACCCAGACCGACCGCTGCACGCTGTCGCTGACGGGCCAGTTCCAGGTGGACATCGAGGTCAGCCAGTATCCGCTCGACTTCATCGGCCTGGGCATGAAGGACGTCCTGGGCCGGGCCACCTACGTGCAGCCCTGGACAGGCACCCTCACCCTCGCGGCCGGTGACGGCGGCAAGCTGGTGACGTCCGTGAGCATCGTGCTGGGCAAGGCGCCCGCTCCGGACGTGGACAAGACCCTGGATGGCTGGGTCTTCAACGCATTGGACAAGCTGCTCAACTGGTCCTCCACGTCGCCACAGGACGAAATCACGCAGCAGGCGCAGACCTTCGCCAACGACCTGGCCTCCACCTTCCGCGACAACGCCTCCATGTCGCTGGATGTCGAGGACTGCGTCGTGCTGCCCACGGGCGCCGCGCGCTCCTACAGCCAGTTCGTCTTCAACACGGAAGGCGCCGTCCAGGTGGACGTGTCCTTCCCTGGCTGAAGAAGCGGCAATCCCTCTCATCCCATCGACATCTCGAGGAACCTCCATGTCTGAGACTCCCCAGACGGGCTCGGCGTCCGTCTCCTCCAGCCTGATGTACAACTACCTGGCCGCGACCTCCGTGGACGCGGCGTACCCGCTCGCCTCCGCGGAGGACACCGGCGGCTCCCCGCTGCTGTTCAGTGTGGGCGCGTCCGCCGCGAACACCGCGCGCAAGACGCTGTGGGTGATGTTGCGCGACACCACCGTGACGACCGGCTGGCGCCAGGTCGAGCTCAGCCCGGACGCGAACCACGACGTGCAGGGCTACGCGGTGGTCCAGGCGCCCTCGGGCCAGGTCGTCGTGGCGGTGGCCGTGGATGACGGCGCGGGCGGCAGCCGCGTGTTCGTCTCTCCCGCCCTCACGCCCACGCCGGACGGCGCGCCGTGGAACACGCTCGACGCCGCGTGGGTCCAGCGCAACGGCGCCCCCGCGGGCATGCCCGTGCAGCGGCTCCTGCTGGGTGACTTCGTCAGCGCCAGCGAGGCGCCGCTGCTGGTGGCGGAGGTGAAGAACACGAACGGCACCACCGGCCGCTACTTCGTGGACGCGTCCACGAGCAATACGGCCAGCGCGTGGGTGAACTGGGCGCCGCCCAAGGACATGCGGACGCTGCACGACGTGGTGGTGGCCCGGGCCTCCATCACCGGCATCTCCTACCGGGGCACCTGGTCGCTGTTCGACGACAACACCGGCAAGCGCTGCCTCACCTTCACCAGCCTCCTGGACCCGTCCACCAACACCACGCACACGCTGTCGGTGACGGCGCCGTCGGGCGCGCGCCGCCTGTGGGCGCTGGAGGACCGCCAGAACCAGGGGCTGAGCGCGCTGTACGTGGGCGGTGACGGGCTGTCGTGGTTCCCCTCCACGGGGTTGAAGAACGCCAAGAGCACCGCGCTGACCCTCGCGTCACCGGACGTGTTGTCCGGCGTGACGTCCGTGCTGGCGCAGCAGGACTCGAAGCGCGTCAGCGTCTGGGCGGTGGATGGCAGCCAGCGGCTGTTCTCCCTGAACAACGCGGTGGGTGCCACCGACGGCTGGTCGGCGCCGCTCCAGCAGCGCGAGCACGTGGCCCAACTGGCCCCGCGCCGCAACCAGAAGCGCTCCACGGGCGAGCTGTTCGTCACGTCCTCGAACAACAGCCTCATCACGTACCTGTGGCAGGACCCGGACACCACCGCCTGGCAGAACACGGACATGGTGTTGCCCACCCTGGCCAACGGGCAGGAGTTCGCCAGCTACACCACGGTGGTGCGCTTCACCAACGCGCAGGGCGCACCCCTGGTGGGCCAGCCCGTCCAGGTGAACGCCTCCGAGTGGTCCCGCGTGATGGTGAACGGCTACTGGACGGACCTGGACCCCAGCACCCGCGTGGAGGTGAAGACGGACGCCAGCGGCACGGTGACGCTCATCAACAAGGTGTCCGACGTGGGCACGCCCGTGTTCCGCTTCAGCGCGGCGTTCCTCGCCCAGGACGTGACGGCGGACCCCAGCGCGGAGCTGCGCGCGAACCTGGCCGCGAAGCTGAAGGGCCAGGACCTGTCCCAGTGGAAGAAGCCGGACGGAACGCCCGTGGTGCCCCCTGGCGCCGACCCTGACCTGGTGGCGCAGGTGCAGGCGTCGCTCCAGCAGCTGATGGACACCATGGACAGCCTGCCCGCGGACGGCTCGGCGGCGCCTCTGGAGCCGGCGACACCGACGATGGCGCCCACGGCGATGGCCAGGACCCAGACGTCCTTCAAGGTGCTGGGCACCGTGACGGACGCCATCGAGACGGCCGCGGGCGACGTGCTCCAGGCGCTCGAGAGCGCGGCGGGCGCCGTCTACGAATACATCATCCAGCCCATCGTCAGCGGCACGAAGACGCTGCTCCAGTTCTTCGTGAAGATTGGCGAGCAGGTGGTGACGTTCGTCGTGCGAACCATCAAGGAAGCCCTCCAGCTCATCAGCTGGCTGTTCCAGCAGCTGGCGGTGCTGATTGACGACATCATCGCGTTCCTGGGCTTCCTGTTCGCGTGGGACGACATCCTGGCCACCCAGCGCGCTTTGGAAGCGATGACCCAGGATGCGCTCCTGGCGCTCGCGAGCAAGCTGACGGGGTCGGAGGCCACCATCACCGCCTTCTTCGACGCGGTCATCGGCCAGTTCGACAGCCTCTGCGACTCCGCCCTGGGCCTCCAGGACGTGAGCACGCAGCAGGTGACGGCCCAGACGCAGGCCTCTGCGACACCCGAGCAGCAGTCCGCGCTCGACTGCCTCAACACCAGCCCGGGCGCGACCTTCTCCACCTACCAGATGTCCCACGGCGGCATCGGCCAGAGCACTTCGGACGCGCCGGACAACCCGGTGAGGGAGGCCATCAGCGACTTCGTCCAGACCGTGGAGGACATCCTGTCGGACGTCGCGACGAGCGTGAAGGAGCTGCTCCAGGGCGTCCAGACGCTCGCGCAGCAGGGCAACCTCAGCCTGCACGCCATCGTGAAGCTGATCGCCGGCGAGGCGGGCAAGGCGCTGCTGAGTGCCATGCGAGACCTGGTGCTGGGCCTCTGCGAAGTCGTGGAGGACCTGACCCAGGCCATCATCCAGGACGTGCTGCTGCGGCCATTCAACATCCCGGTCATCACGTGGCTCTACAAGAAGCTCACGGGTGAAGAGCAGCTGACCATGCTGAGCGCCCTCAGCCTGCTCACGGCCATCCCGCTGACGATTGTCTACAAGCTGCTCACGGGCGAGGCCCCCGTCTCCAGCCAGGTGGAGGCCCAGGGGAAGCAGAGCACGCTCCAGCCGGCACGGATGCCCTGGCGGGCGCAGCCGGCCCTGGAGCTGGCCGCGAAGACGACCGGCCTGGCCCCCAAGGCCTGCGCCTACACCATCCTGGGAGGTGGCGCGGCGGAGCTCGCCTCACTCCTCTATTCCCTCCTCCTAGAGGGCTCGGCGCTGCTCAGCATCGCGAAGATCGAAGGCCCGCTCGCGAAGGTCATCACCACCCTCCAGGCCGTCGCGACCGCGACGAGCGTCGCGGGCACCTTCCCCACCGACGACAGCCCCGCCCAGTGGACGGTGGACGTCATCCTCTGGTGCGTCACCGCCGTGGAGGCCATGACCTCCGGCTGCGTGGCCTACCTGGGCTGGCGGCCTCCGAGCGGAGAGGACACGAAGCTCGCCGCGAAGGTCCTGGAGGAGGTGGACGCGGGCCTGCTCGGGGTCATTGGCGTCGGTGGGCTCATCCTCTCCGTCGTGAGCTACGTGCTGGAGATGCTCGCCCTGGCGGGGGACGACCCGGTGTCCAACTCCCATGGTTTCGCCACGGACACGGAGAAGCTGGGGGCCAACATGCTGCGCTACTCGGGGACGGCGCTCGAGGGCCTGGGAGGCTTCACCCCCTCACCGGGCAAGGAGGAGATCCTCTTCACCGCCTTCATGTTCGAGTTCGGCGCAGTGGGCCTGGACGTCGTGCGGTGGGTGGAGGCCGTCGTCTACAACCGCGATGAGAACAACACCGACAGGAAGTGCTTCCATCCCCGCTGAGCCACACGCCCCCGCCCCCGGCACGCGTCCGGGGGACGGGAGGTGCTTCACGCGGATGGCTCAGCGCGCCTGGGCGGCGGTGGCCTGGGAGGTGGCCTCGTTCACGAGGGTGTAGCTGCCGGCGGAGCCCTTCACGTCGATGCCGGAGAAGTGGCGGTAGGGATAGGCGCCGTCGCCGATCTGCTCCACCAGCTCCAGGGTGTCACCGGTGAGCTGCTGGCCATCCACCACGTGTCTCACCCAGAGGTGAAACACCGCACGCGAGACCTCCGCCCCGCGAGCGGTGGCGGCCGTCCCCGCACCCTCCGAGCCAGCAACATGCGAAAACAAGTCTCCCGGATTCCGATGGAAGCCCTGCTGATGCGGCGAGCCGCTGTAGCCCCCGTGTCACACGCCTCCCGGGGCTTGTAGCGGGAGGCGTCACGGTGGGGCGTCCATCGAACGGGCTCGGATACACTCGCGCGCTCGGGGAGGTCCTTCGCGCCCCGTCCAGGAGCCGCCGCATGCACCCCGCCGCTTCCGACTCCGCGGTCCTTCCTCCCCGGCTTGCCGCGGGGCTGCCGTGGGTGGGCCTGGGGCTGGAGTACCGGAAGGATCCGCTGGGCTTCTTCCTGCGCTACGCGGACCAGGGCGCGGTGGTGCGGACCCGCTTCGTGGGGACGGACATCTACCTGCTCAACACGTCGGAGGGCATCGAGCACGTGTTGGTGAAGAACTTCCGCAACTACCCGAAGGACGCCTTCCAGAAGCGCGCCCTGGAGGCGGTGGTGGGCCGCGGCCTGTTCACCAGCCACGGTGACTTCTGGATGCGGCGGCGGCGGATGATGCAGCCTGCCTTCCACAAGAACCTGCTGGCCTCGCACGGGAGCGTGGCGGTGAGGGCCGCGAACACCTGGATGGCATCGCGACGGGAGGGAGAGCCCTTCGACGCCTATGCGGAGATGATGGCGTTGACCCTGGACGTGGTGGCGGAGACGCTCTTCGGCGCGAACCTCTCCGCGCGGGCGCGGGAGCTGGGACGGGCCATGGAGTCGGTGATGCTGCATGCCCAGTTCCTCTTCGACACCCCCATCCCGCTGCCCGCCTGGGTGCCCACGCCAGGACAGCGGCGGTTCCGCGCCGCCCTGCGCACCCTGCACGCCGTCGTGGACGACGTGGTGGAGCGCCGGAGGAGGCAGGGGAGCCCCGGCGAGGACCTGCTGGGCCTGCTGCTGGAGGCGCAGGCCGAGGACGGCGAGCACCTGACGGACGCGCAGCTGCGCGATGAATGTCTGACCTTGATGATCGCCGGGCACGAGACGACCGCCGTCGCGCTGACGCTCTGTCTGTGGTTGCTGGCGCGCCACCCGGAGGCGGAGGCCGCGCTGCGGCGGGAGCTGGCCACGGTGCTGGGAGGCCGCGAGCCCACGGTGGAGGACCTGCCGTCGCTGCCGTACTGCGAGCAGGTGGTGAAGGAGTCGCTGCGTTTGTATCCGCCCGCGTGGGGCATGAGCCGGGTGGCGGAGGCGGACGACCGCATGGACGGCATCCGCGTCCCCGCCGGGACGGTGGTCGCGTGGTCCCAGTGGGCGCTGCACCGGAACGCGCGCCACTTCCCGGAGCCGGAGGCCTTCCGTCCCGAGCGCTGGGCGGACGGGCTGGAGCGGCGCATCCCGCGCTTCGCTTACTGTCCCTTTGGAGGAGGGCCCCGGCTCTGCATCGGCGCGGGGTCGGCGATGATGGTGATCCGCCTGGTGCTGGCCTCGGTGCTCCAGCGCCTGCATTTCGACGCCGCGCCAGGACCGGCGCCGGAGGTCATCCCCGCCATCACCCTGCGTCCCAAGGGCGGCATCCGGCTCACGCCACGGAAGGCGTCCCTCCAGGAGTGAACACTGCATCCGCCCATGCTCCCAGGAGCGGAGGGTTCGCCGGCGCCGGACGCTTCCGGTTTCCCGGGAGGCGCCCCACCTTTGAGGTGAGGAGTCACACACCCCATGGACGCGGAAGGCACATCCGAGCTGGGAGCCGCGAAGGTTCCCCTCGTATCCACCGAACAGCAGCAGCGCACGCGGCGATCCCCCCGGAGGCTGAAACCCTCGCGGCTCCAGGCCGTGGACTTCCGCTCCGTGGAGGAGCGCATGGAGGCCGGCCGCGCCCTGCGCAAGCGCTGTCCCCGAAGCAGCCACGCCACGTGGAAGCCCTTCCGGGGACGCGACCCGCTCGCGCAGCTCCAGGAGTCCAACGCCACGCGGCTGCCGTGGCTGGTGCCCGTGCGCCATGAGCGCATGTCCGAGTCGCCGTTCGCCTTCCTGCGCGGCACGCCCTTCGCCATGGCGCGCGACCTGGCCCACACGCCCCACAGCGGCCTGCGCAGTCAGATTTGCGGCGACGCGCACCTGTCCAACTTCGGCCTGTTCGGCACGCCCGAGCGCAACCTCATCTTCGACCTCAACGACTTCGACGAGACGCTGCCCGGCCCCTTCGAATGGGACGTGAAGCGGCTGGCCGCGAGCTTCGTCGTGGCCGCGAAGCAGAACGGCCTGGGCGGGCGCTGCGGGAGGAAGGCCGCGCGCAAGGCCGTGGAGTCCTACCGGCTCACGATGCGCGAGTTGACGACCCGCGGCCTGCTGGAGGTCTGGTCGCTCCACGTGGACGCGCAGGAGCTGAAGAACTCCGAGTCCGTCGGCACCGCGAAGCTCGCCGCGGAGGCGGTGGAGAAGGCCAGGCGCCACACCAGCGCGCACGCGGTGGAGAAGCTCACCGTGGAGCGCAACGGCCAGCGGCACCTGGCCTACCAGCCGCCGCTGCTCTTCCCGCTCTCCGCGGTGAAGATGGACGTGTCACCGTCGGAGCTGGAGCGGCGCATCAAGCGGCTCACGGTGGGCTACCTCGCGTCGCTGGACGGCGCGGTGCGCGACCTGTGCCTGCGCTACCGGCGCAAGGAGTGGGGCTTCAAGGTCGTGGGCGTGGGCAGCGTGGGCCTGCAGGCCTACGTCGTGCTGTGCGAAGGCAACGGCGGGGAGGACCCGCTGGTGCTGCAGCTCAAGGAGGCGAAGGCCTCCGTGCTGGAGCCCTACCTGGGCCCCAGCGAGTTCCAGAGCGCGGGCGAGCGCGTCGTGGTGGGCCAGCGGCGCATGCAGGCCTTCTCCGACCTGTTCCTCGGGTGGACGGAAGTGGAGGGCATGGGCGCGTTCTACGTGCGCCAGCTGCGCGACATGAAGGGGGCGCTGGACGCGGAGAAGATGGATGGGCCGGTGTTCCTGGACTACGCGGACGCGTGCGGGGCCACGCTGGCCCGCGCCCATGCGCGCACGGGCGACGCCGCGCTCATCGCGGGATACCTGGGCAACAACAGCCACTTCGATGACGCCATCGCGGAGTTCGCCTGCGCGTACTCAGAGCAGGTGGACTCGGACTACGGGCAATTCATCGACGCGCAGGCGAAGGCGCTGGAGGCGCTGACGCACTGATTGGCACGGCGGACGTCAGCCCGCCATCCGCGCCCAGTCGTCCTCGCGGGTGAAGAGCCTCACGCCCAGGCGCTCGCACACGTCCGCGTGCGCCTGGGCGGCGGGCCCCCCCACCCAGAGGGGCAGGCCCCCGGGCAGCGCATCCTGGGTGCGCCTGAGGACGTCCTCGAACACCGCGGCGCCCCGGTTGGTCACCGCCGACAGGCCCACCACGTCTGGCCGTGACCGCGCCACCGTCTCGCCCAGCCCCTCCGCCGGCACGCGCTGCCCCAGCAGCGTCACGCGCAGGCCCGCGTACCGCAGCCGCAGCGCCGCGCCCAGCAGGCCGAGTTCGTGCTCCTCCTCCGGGAAGCACGCGAGCACCGCGTGCCTGCGTCCTCCCCGCGGCGAGCCGTGCAGCAGGCTCACCAGCCGCTCGCGCACCACCTGCGTCACCAGGTGCTCCTGCGCCACCGTGAGGGCCCCCGCGTGCCACCGCTCGCCCACCTCGCGCTGCACCGGCACCAGCACGTCCTCGAAGGCCCTCAAGGGCGGCAGCGAAGCCAGCACTTCATCCAGGACGCGCACGACGCGAGGCTGGTCATACGCCTCGGCCGCGGCCATCACCGCCGCGCGCCAGGCCTCCAGCTGCGACCCGGTCCGCGCCTCGGGGCTCTTGACGGTGGGCGGAGGCGCCACCTCCAGTTCGGCGCGCAGCTGGGGCAAGAGCTTCGCCGCCTCGCTGATGGACACGCCCTCGTCCGTGAGCGCCTTGAGCCGCTTGAGCAGGGCCACGTCGCGGTCGGTGTAGACGCGGTAGCCCGCGGGCGTGCGCTCCGGCGCGAGCACCCCGTAGCGGCGCTCCCAGGCCCGGATGAGCTCCACGCGGACCCCTGACAGCTCCGCGGCGATGTGGATGCGATAGGTGCGCTCAGCCATGGTGTGCGTGCTTCACGGTCGATTCTGCGCGTTTCGCGCCTGCTGCCAGACGGCGATGAGCTCCTCCGCGGACTCCGCGTACTGCGCGCCCAGGGTGAACAGCATCTTCAGGTGCTCCCGCGCCCCGGGCCCGCCTACCACCACTGGCGCGGGCGCGCACGCATGCATCGCGTCGGACAATACCGAGGCGAAGTCCTCCGCATCCCGGCGGCGGATGAACGACAGCGCCACCACGTCCGGCCGCACCTGCCGGCAGGCCCCCTGCAACGCCTCCGCGGGCGTGTCCGCGCCCAGCAACGTCACCCGCCAGCCCCGCGCCTTGAGGTGCACGCCCAGCGCGAGCAGCCCACCCTCGTGGTGGTCCCGCTCCGGACACGCCAGGAGCCCCCGGGGCCCCTCCTCCACGCGCTCCATCCCCGCCAGCAGCATGCGCAGCCGATGCCGCACCAACGCGGACGCCATGTGCTCGCGCGCCACGTCCAGGCGCGAGGCCATGTCCCGCAGCAATGGAACGAGGACGGTGTCGCAGCAGGTGATGGCGTCCAGGCCCACCTGGGCCTCGGACAGCGCCGCGTCCGCCCCCTCCGAGTCCAGCACCATCACCGCCGCCCAGAAGCGCTCCAGGTGCCGCGCCTCCGGCGGGACGGACGTCCGGGGCTCGTCGCGCATCTGGGCGACAGCCTCGCTCACCGAGAGGCCCTCTTCCACCAGCTTCGCCACGCGGCGGACGGCCTCCAGCTCGTCGCGTGAATAGACGCGGTAGTTGTTCTCGCTGCGCTCCGGGCGGGGAAAGCCATAGCGGCGCTCCCAGGCGCGCAGCGTGGCCTCGCGGATGCCGGTGAGCCGGGCGATGGTACGGATGCGCAGGCTCATGGGCCCAGGCCTCTCGCGCGGTCCCAGCGCTCCGCCACGCCGCGCGCCCCCGCGACCTTCCGCGTGAAGCCCTCCAGGCGGGTGGCTTCGGACACGCGCCGCACCACCGTCTCCAGCCCGCCCTGGAAGCGCGCCAGCGGTCCGGCCTCATGGACCGCGCCCACCTCCAGCAACACGTCCGGCCGCTCGTGCTCGAAGAAGGCATAGCGGATGGCGATGGGGACGCACTCCGCCTTCGCCGCGCGGGCCAGCAGCTCCACGCCGCGCTCCAGCTTGAGCGGCAGGACGCCGAAGGGCCGGTGTTCACCCTCTGGAAAGACACACACGGCCGCGTTCGGCTTGCGCAGCAACTCCTTCGCGTACCGCAGCGAGGACAGGGACGACATCGCGTCCTGCCTGCGGATGCTGAAGGCGCCCATCTTCGCGTGGAAGGGATAGCGGCGCAGGTTGTCCTCGTCCATGAGGCAGTAGCCGTCCCAGCCCGCCACCTGGCAGAGCTGGTGCAGCACGAAGCCGTCCCACCAGTTGGTGTGGTTCAGATAGACGATCCGCCCCACGCCGTCAGCGGGCAGCTCGCCGCGCACCCACAGGCCGCGGAACGTCGAGCGGACCTTCCACCCGATGTACCGGTCCACCGCCCACCCGAAGGGCCCACCCTTGGCCGCGCGAATCAAGACGCCCGGGCCTCCTTGCGCCGCAGGAGCGCCGTGAACAGCGCGAGCCCCAGCGACACCAGCACGCTCGTGATGAGGAAGAAGAGGATCTCCTCCAGCGGCACGGCGCCCACGTACACGCCGATGTGGCGGCCCTCGCCGAAGTTCCAGATGCCGGTGGAGATGGCCAGGTGGTCCGCGACGGACAGGTACACGCCGATGACGAACGCCGGGGGCAGCACCGCGCGCAGCACCTCGCCCGAGCGGCCCTTGTAGTGAATCACGAGCGCCACCAGTTGAATGGCAATCACCGGCAGCGTCCAGGCCAGCAGGTGGATGAGGTACGCCCAGCGCGTCTCCATCATGGCGACACCTCGGAAGGCTCCAGGGCCCGCTCCGCGCGGACGGGCTCCTGTTCCGGCGGCACGGCGCATGGCTTCTTCGCCAGCACGCGCTCCAGCCGGTCGCGAGCCCACAGGCCCACGAGCAGCGTCTGGAGGCCGAAGAAGAGGTACTCCTCCAGCGGCAGGTAGCCCAGCTTCACGCCCCAGATGCGCTCCGGGTCGAAGCCCCACAGGCCCCACTTCACGGCCATGTTGTCCCACGGAGACGTGGACGCGTAGACGATGATGAGCAGCAGGCCCATGGGGGCAAGGCCGCGCCATGACAGCGTGCGGCGGTAGCGCACGAGCAGGAGCAGGATGGGCAGGACGACGAAGAGTCCCAGGAAGCGCGCGTAGGTCATCCCGGCCCTCCACTCCACCGCGGTGTCACGCGCACCATGCGTCCCCCAGCCTCCAGCGCGTAGGTATGGCCGCGCCAGGTCACCCGTCCCTGCCGCGTCAGCGAGGCCGTGAAGGCCGCGAGCAGCAGCAGCTCCCCCTGCACCCAGTCCGTCAGCGCATGGGCCGTGTCCACGACGTCGGGCACGCGGCTGAGCGCGGCAAGGCGCAGCGACAGCAGCGTGCGCACGGCGACGAGCGCCCCCACCGCGAGCCATACGGCGGGCTCATGGAGCCACGCGGCCAGCAGCAGCAGCGGCACGGTGGGAGTGAAGAGCAGCGGCACGGTGGGGTACAGGCCGGGGCGGTGGCTCGCGAGCACCTGCATCCAGCGCGTGAAGCGCTCCAGTGGCACACGCCAGGGCAGCGCGTGTGTCACAGGCACCCATGCGGGCGCGGGGCTCAGCGCCACGTCCAGGCCGTGCGCGTGCAGCCGCTTCGCCAGCTCCAGGTCCTCGCCGATGTGGTCCGACAGTCCGACCAGCTCCTCCGCCGCACGCGGCGACAACCCGAGCGCCTTGCCGCACACGGCCTGAGCGCCCGCGCTCATCGCATGCAGCGCGCGGAAGCTGTGGTGCGTGTAGCGAAGCAGCCCGGCCATGGCGCGACCGGCCACGTCCACCGCCCCCACCGGCGTGGGAGCGGCGGTGCTCAAGGCGGCACCGGCCGCGAGCGGAGCAGCCAGCCCCTCCACCAGCGCGCCCGTCACCGCCACGTCCGCGTCCACCGCGAGCACCGCCCGTCCGCGCACATCCAGCGTGCCCAGCGCGTAGAGCAGGTGGCCCACCTTTCGGTTGGGGCACACCGGGTCGCTCGGAAGCCAGCGCACCCCCGCGGCCAGGCGCGGACGGTAGGGAGACAGCACCACCTGCTCCAGAGGTCCCGCATAGTCGATGGGGCGTGCGAGATTCTCCAGCTCCAGCGGCGTGGGCGCGTCCACGGGGCGCAGGAGCAGCACGGAGGGCAGCGGGCCTCCGGCCGTCACGGGCGCACGGCGATACAGCCGCGCCAGCGCCACCGCGCTGAAGCCCCCGGCCAGTGCGGTCCACCCGAGCGTCAAGAGGCCGAGCGCGCTCATGGCGCCCTTCCCATGCGCGTGCGGAAGTGCGCCATCCAGCGGATGAACGGGGAATGGAAGCGGCGGAAGTCCGCCACCTCGCCCATCGTGTCCAGCGTGTCCCGCCGGGACTCCAGGCGCGCGTAGAAGGGCGACGACTCCAACAGGCTCGGCGTGCCCACCACCTCGTCGCCCGTGTGCAGCATCGAAGGGACGCGCAGTCCCCAACCCGTCAGGGTCGTGGGACGCGCCTCGGGATTCGGGCCTCGCTCGCACACCACGCCCGAGGGCCCCGCCATCATGCGCACCGGCGCCACGCCGTCTGGCAGGTGGTAGTCCACCACCGTGTGGTTCGCATGGTGCGTGCGCGCCCAATGCCACCCCGTCAGCCGCGCGCCCAGCAGCTCCTGGCCGTGGTTCGTGTCGTGGTAGCCCAGCCCCTCCGCCGTCACGCCCGACGTGGACACCTCCAGCCGGGCCTCCGACCGGGGCGCCAGGGCCTGCCAGTAATGCGGCAGGCCCGGCATGAGCCGCACCTCCACGCCCCGCCCCGTCAGGGGCCACAGCGTCAGGCTCGCGCGCACCGGACGCCCCCACGGCGCCGTCCGGTCCTCCACCTCCATGCGCACCGAGCCATCCACCGCGTGCGTCAACGTGGAGCGGCCAATGCGCAGCCGCCCCGGGCCCTGCAATTCCACGCGCGGGTACTCGCTCAGCACCCACAACTTGCGCACACCCTGGTGGTAGAGCGCGAAGTTCACCGCGCTGTACGCCAGCGGATGCCCTCCGCGCCGCGCCGCCACCGAGTAGCGCGGCGAGAACAACGACCCGAGCATGAAGATGCACACCGCGCTGTACGGCCCGGCGCTCACGTCCGCGTAGAACCAGCGGTACGCCCCCGCCGCGTCCGGAAGCGCGGGCAACGCGCACGACTCCGCGGCCGCGGACAGGACGCTCTGGGCGAGGACGGACTTCATGAGACCTCCCGCAGGTGCGCGGACGCCATCTGGGCCGCGAACCGGCCCGACAGCATCACCAGCGGAACCCCGCCGCCTGGATGCGTCCCCCCGCCCGCGAAGAACAGCCCCGGCGTACCGCCCCGGATGCGCGGCCTGCGGAACGGCCCGAAGCGGCCATGCGGCAGGAAGCCATAGATGGAGCCACCCGGCGCCCCGCGCGCCGCCAGGTCCACCGGCGAGCGCTGCCCCACCACGCGCACGCGCCCCTTCAACGCCGGATGGTGCCGCAGGAGCTTCTCGAACATCTGCTCGCGCACGCGCCCCGCGCGGGACTCCCACTCGCGCCGGGCCTGCTCCGCCCGCCCCTCCTCCAACGGCATGGCCGGCGCGTTCACCATCACGAACAACCCCGTGCGCCCGAGCGGCGCCATGCTCGGATCCGTGGCGGACGGGTTGCAGACATACACCGTGGGGTCCGCCGCGAGCTGTCCCGCGAAGAGCTCATCGAACTCCTTCTGGTAGTCCCCGCCGAACATCACCGCGTGATGCGGGACCGGCGTGCGCCCCTCCACCTCCAGGAGCAGGACGAAGCCGGACAGCGACAGCGGCTCCGACTCCCGGCGCAGCGACGCCAGCGGATCCGCGTTCACCACCACGCTGTCGAACACCTCCGAGACGGGCTCCACGCGGTAGCCGCCCGGGACGCGCTCGAAGCGGGCGCGCGTGTCCAGGTGCACCGTCACGCCCAGCCGCCGCACCGCCTGCCCCAGCGCCTCCACCAACGCGCCGATACCGCCGCGCACATGGTGCACGCCATACGCATGCTCGATGTGCGGGATGAGCGCGAACGCCGCGCTGGACGCGTACGGAGACCCTCCCGCGTAGGTGGCGAAGCGCCCCACGTACTGCCGCAGGTGGTGCGTCTGGAAGTGCTTCGCCGCCAGCGCGTGCAGCGTGTCCAGCTTCATCCCCGCCAGCATCGCGCCGATGCCCCGGCGGGCCACGCGCGCCATGAAGCCGGCCATGCCCTCGAAGGGAGCCTCCAGGTAGGGCTCCCCCGCCGCGCGCCAGATGGCCGCGGCCTCCGCGTAGAAGGAGTGCACGCCCTTGCGCTCGATGGGGCGCAGCTCCGCGGCGCTGTCCGCCATGCGCTCCAGGTCCTTGTACGCCGTGAAGCCGCACCCGTCCGCGAAGTGGTAGGTGCACTGCGGCTCCAGCTCCGTGAACGGCGGCAGCAGGTCCAGCGCGCCCAGTTGTTCGAAGGTGTCACGCACCAGCGCCGGCAACGTGAGCAGCGTGGGCCCCGTGTCCAACGTGAGCCCCTCCACCGTCACCGCCTGCGCCTTGCCGCCCAGCGACGGGCCGCCCTCGAACAGCGTCACCGCGTGCCCTTCCCTCGCCAGCAGGCCCGCGGCCGTCAGCCCGCCAATGCCGCCGCCAATCACCGCCACGCGCGAGGCCTTCATCGCGGACCTCCCGTGCCCGTGGGCAACAGCGGCACCGGCGCGGAGGGCAACGCCAGGGGCGCCTCCGGCAGCGCGGCCCGGGGCCGCAGGAATACCTTCGCCGTCAGCTCCAGCTTGCGCCCCGTGGTCGTGTGCGCGCGGCCGCTGAACACGTCGCAGTCCCGTGCCTCGATGTCGCGCAGGATGTCGCCATAGATGGCGCCCATCAGCCGCACCATGCGCTGACTGCCAAAGCCGGTGAGGTAGCGCACGCCCGCCGCCGCCCGCGCGTAGTACGCCCGCGCGCGCTGGATTTGAAAGCGCATGAAGTCGCGCCACTTCGCGTCCACCCGCCCCGCGCGCAAGGCGTCCTCGGTGATGCCAAAGGCGCGCAACTCCTCCGAGGGCAGGTACACCCGGCCGCGCTCCAGGTCCTCGCGCACGTCGCGCAGGATGTTGGTGAGCTGCATCGCGCGGCCCAGGTCCGCCGCCGGCTCCACCGCGCGAGCGTCCTCACAGCCCAGCACCGGCGTGAGCATCAACCCGACCACGCCCGCGACGCGGTAGCAGTACAGGTCCAACTCCTCCCACGTGTCGTAGCGAAGCTTCGTCAGGTCCATCTCCATGCCGGAGATGAGGTCCTGGAAGGGCTGCTCGGGGATCCGGTAGTGGTGGATGGTGTGGCGCAGCGCCGCGAACTCGCTCGGGTCCCACGGCGACGGCGCGTCCACCGAGGGCTGGCGCGAAGACACCGGGCCCAGCTCCTTCGAGGCCAGCTCCGGCAGCGGCAGGTACACCTCCGCCACGCGCTCGCGCGCCCGGGCCAGGCGCGTCGCCAGGTCCAGGGCCGCTTCGCCCGGCAGCGCGCTCTCGCCCGCGTCCACCAGGTCGTCCAGCCGGCGGCAGAAGGCATACAGCGCGAAGGCCGCCTTCCGCCGCTGTCCGAAGAGGAGGTACGACGCGAAGAAGAAGCTCTTCGCATGGTGGCGCGTGACCGCCTTCGCGCGCCGGTATCCCTGCGCGATGAGCGCCGGAGAGGCCGTCATGCCGCCACCTCCACCGGGCGGGCGCCTTCACGCGGCGACAGCGCCACGCCCTGCTTGCGGGCCCACGCCGTCAGCCGCTCGGTGACGAGCCGCGCGGAGATGAGCACCGTGGGCAGGCCCGTGCCCGGCTGCGTGGAGGCCCCCACGAAGAAGAGGTTCTTCACGCGCGGATCCACGTTGGCCGGACGGAAGGGGCCAATCTGGAAGAAGTTCTGCGCCAGCCCGAACGCGCTGCCGCGCGCCAGGTTGTACGTGCCCGCCCAGTCATCCGGGGTGAAGACGCGCTCCACCTCGATGTCCGCCTCCAGGTCCGGGGAGCCCAGCTCCGCCAGACGCTGGAACACCTTCGCGCGCACCTTCGGGCCCTCCACCTTCCAGTCCAGCCCGGGGTGCTGATGCGGCACCGGCACCAGCACGTAGAGCGAGTCCTTCCCCTCCGGCGCCAGCGATGGATCCGTGCGCGTGGGCACGTTGATGTAGAAGCTGGGGTCCTCCGGCACGCGGAAGCGCTGGAAGATGTCGTCGAACGAGCCCGCATAGTCCCGGCCGAACATCACGTTGTGATGCAACAGGCCCGGCACCCGCTTCTTCATGCCCAGGTAGAGCATGTAGCCGCTGGACGTGTAACGGAGCTTCTCCCCCCGCTTGAACGGCGCGTCCTTCGGGTCCAGCAGCTTCTCGTAGGCGTAGGGCAGGTCCGCGTTGCACAGCACCGCGTCCGCGGAGACCCCTTCGCCGTCCGCGAGCCGCACGCCCGTGGTGCGCCCGCCCTCCGTGAGGATGCGCTCCACCGGGCGGCCGTAGTGCAGCGTCACGCCCTCCTCGCGCGCCAGCCGCTCCAGCGCGAGGGGAATGGCATACAGGCCCCCCTTCGGAAACCAGATGCCCACGCCCAGCTCGGTGAAGGGCAACAGGCCATACACCGCGGGCGACTCGAAGGGAGACACGCCCAGGTACATGGTCTGGAACGTCATCGCCGCGCGCAGCCGGTCGTCCCGGAAGAAGCGGCTGACGTCCGCGTACATGCGGCGGTGCGCGCGCGCCTTGAAGATCTTCGCCAGCACCCCGGGGGAGAAGTAGTCGCTCACGCCCTCGAAGTTGCGGCCCACGAAGTGGTCCAGGCTGATGCGGTACTGCTCGCGGCCCTGCGCCATGAAGGCCAGGTAGCGCTGGAAGCAGCCCGGCTCCACTCGCTCCAGCTCACGCCCCATGGCGCACAGCTCGGATGTGAAGGTGATGTCCGAGCCGTCCCGGAAGTGCACCCGGTAGTTCGGGTCGCACCGCAGCAGCGTGAGGTAGTCCTCGATGCGGCGGCCCAGCGCGCGGAAGGTCTCCTCGAACACCTCCGGCATGAGCACGATGGTGGGGCCCACGTCCCAGGTGAAGCCATCCACCTGGAGCTGGTTGCACCGGCCACCGGGCCCGTGCGTCTTCTCGAAGACCTGGACGTCAAAGCCCTGCCGCGCGAGCCTCGCCGCGGCGGCCAGTCCTCCCACCCCCGCGCCCACCACCACCACCCGTCTGCCCTGTGCGCTCATGACGGTGTCCTCAGGCCGCGCGATGCGACAGCCGGGCGATGAGGGCGTCCAGCAGGTCCCTCAAGCCATGGGGGTTGGGCAATGCCTGCAGGCAGCGCCGGGCCGAGCGAGAAGCCCGCTCCACCGCGCGCTCACACGCCGCACGGCCGCCGAAGTCCGCCACCAGCTCCCGCGCTCGGGCGAGCGCCGCGTCGTCCTTGCACTCCACCGGCAGCGCCCACAGCCGCTCCAATTCCTCCCGGCCAGCGGGCGAGGCGCGCACGTAAGCGGCCACCACGGGGAAGGTGCGCTTGGCCTGCATGAAGTCGCCGTCGGACGCCTTGCCCGCCACGGCCGTGTCGCCGAACAGGCCGATGAGGTCATCGCGCAGCTGGTACGCGAGCCCCACCGCGCGCCCCACCCGCTCCAGTCCCTGCTGGAGCTCCACGTCCGCGCCGCCCAGCATGGCGCCGCACACCAGCGGGGCGCTGAAGCCGTAGCGCGCCGTCTTGAGGTGCGCCACGCGCAGCGTCTGGAAGAGCGACACCTCCGCCAACGGCACGCGCGCCAGGTCCAGGTCCAGGTACTGCCCGGCGGCCGTGTGCCTGCACACGCCCAGGTAGTAGCGCGCCACGCGCGAGGCGCCCGGCAGCCCCGACTCCAGCATCGCCTCCAGCGAGCGAGCGAAGAGGTGGTCGCCCATCACCACCGCCAGGTCCTCGCCCGGACGCCCCGGAGCGAGCATCCGGTGCAGCACCGGCCCGCCCCGGCGCAGCTCCGCCTGATCCGCCACGTCGTCGTGGATGAGCAGGAACGTATGCAGCAGCTCCAGCCCCGCGGCGAAGCGCCACAGCCCTGGCGGCACCACGGTGCTCCCACGCGCCAGCCCGTGCCCCGCCAGCACCAGCGCCGGCCTCAGCCGCTTCGCCGGCCGCAGCGCATAGGCCCGCGCCTGCCCCACCGCCTGTGTCCAACGTGCGTCCAGGGCCTGCTCGTCCGGCAGCTCGAACAACTGGACCAGCGCTGCCTCCACCTGCGCCTGCACGAGCTGCAGCCAGGCGTGTTCAGGGTACGCGGCTCCGGCGGAGCTCTGCTGCACGTTGGGAAGCAGGGTGGCCATGAAGCGGATCTCCGAAGTCGGGAGCACGGCAGCAGCCTTTTCACCTAGAGGTAGCGTTTGCGTCCAGAGTTTGTCAAGACTATGTCCAATGTTTACCGGAAACCTTGGACACGGAGACTCCCGATGAAGGCATGGCTCACAGGTGCGTTGACGGTGACCCTGGCGGCGGGGAGCGCGCATGGCGGCGCCCCGGATCCGGAGCCGGTGGACGCGACGTTAAGCACCTCCAGCGGAGAGCGGATCCAACTGGCGCGCTGGCGTGGGAAACCCGTCATCCTCTTCTACGAGGACAAGGACTCCACGACACTCAACGCCGCGTTGAAGGCGGAGTTGTTCGCTCGGGGACGCGAGCGGGGACTCTTGAAGAGTGCGTTCGTCGTCGCCGTGGCCAATCTGGAGAAATACGACTTCTTTCCCGCGCGGGAGATCGCCCTGTCGTACGTGCGTGACGAAGAGAAGAAGGCTGGCGTGCCCATCCTGGTGGACCTGAAGGGCACCCTGGGCCAGCCGCCATTGAAGCTGCCCACGAAGACGTCCACGGTGATGCTGCTGGACGCGGACGGCTCGCCCCTCTACCGCTACTCCGGCCGCATGAAGCCGGAGGAGCAGGAGCGCTTCTTCACCGTGCTCGGGGAGCTGGTGGGCCAGGACCTGACCCCGGCGCCCACCGGGGAGGCCCAACCGTGAGGGTGACGTGCACGGGCGCCACCGGCTTCCTCGGTCCAGGCCTTGTTCAAGGTTTGTTGGAGGCCGGCCACACCGTGCACGTGCTCAGCCGGAACGTGGAACACGCGCTCGGCCGCCTGCCTTCTGGGGTGACGGGGTCCTTCTTCGACGGGAGCACGCCGCTGTCGCCGGACGCGCTCGCGGGGGCGGAGGGCGTGGTGCACCTGGCGGGCGCGCCGGTGGATCAACGTTGGACGCACGAGGCGAAGCAGCACATCCACCGCAGCCGCGTGGAGGGCACGCACGTGCTGGTGGAGGCCATGAAGCAGGCCGGCACCGTGCGGAACTTCGTCTGCGCGTCGGCGGTGGGCTACTACGGCGGCCACCGGGCGGCGCGGACGCTGACGGAGGAGGACCCGCCCGGCGACGACTTCCTTTCCCACGTGTGTCAGGACTGGGAGGCGCAGGCCCTGCGCGCGGAGGAGGCGGGCATCCGCACGGTGCGCCTGCGCATCGGCGTGGTGCTGCACCCGGCGGGCGGCGTGCTGCACCGGATGCTGCCGGTGTTCCGCATGGGCGCGGGCGCGAAGGTGGGCAGCGGCCAGCAGTACGTCAGCTGGGTGCACCGCGAGGACCTCTTCCAGTTGATGCGCTTCGTGCTGGAGCACCCCACCCTGTCCGGCCCGGTGAACGCCACGTCGCCGGAGCCCGTCACCAACGCGGCCTTCGCGCACACGCTGGGCGCGGTGCTGGAGCGGCCCGCGGCGCTGACGGTGCCGGGGCTGGTGCTCAAGGCCCGCTTCGGGGAGATGGCGCGCGTGGCGCTGGAGGGCCAGCGGGTGATGCCCCGCCGCGCGCTGGAGGTGGGCTTCCAGTTCCGCTACCCCGACCTGGCCGGAGCGCTGCGCGACCTGCTGTCCCCACCCTGAGGTGCACGCCCCATGGATGACCCCCGGACGCTGGAAGCCCGCGCGCGCCAGGAGCGCACGCCGCTCATCGACGGAGACACCGCCACCTTCGTGTGGAAGGGCCCCCGCCCCGTCTTCCTCCAGGGGGACTTCCAGGACTGGCGCGGCGCGCCCCTGCCGCTGGAGCGCGTGGGCAAGGGACTGTGGACGCGCTCGCTGGCGCTGCCCGAGGACGCCTATGTGGAGTACGCGCTCCAGGACGCGAAGGGCCGCCGCCTGCGCGACGCGTTCAACCCGCGCCGCTCCGACAACGGCTTCGGCGACTTCAACCACTGCTTCTGGATGCCGAAGGGCGAGGCCACGGCGCTGGGCAGGCGCGTGCGCGGCGTGCCGAAGGGCCGCGTGACGCGCCACCAGGTGGAGACGCACGAGTGGGCCATGGGCAGCAAGCGCGCGGTGGCCCTCTACGCGCCGCCCGTGCGCGGCCCCGTGCCGCTCATGGTGGTGCTGGACGGCGACGACTACTTGAAGCGGGTCCAGCTGCCCACGATGGTGGACAACCTGATCGCCGCGGGCCGCATGCGCCCGGTGGCCATGGCCTTCGTGTCCAACGGCGGCCCGGCCCGCACCCTCGAATACACGTGCAGCGAGGCCACCGTGGGCTTCCTCGAGCAGCACGTGCTGTCGCTGGCCCGCGAGCACCTGTCGCTGGTGGATGAGCGGCGCACGCCCGGCGCGCACGCGGTGCTGGGCTCGTCGCTGGGCGGCCTGATGGCGCTCTTCGTGGCCCAGCGCCTGCCGGGCGTCTTCGGCCGCGTGCTGTCCCAGTCCGGCGCCTTCTCCATCGACGGCAATGACCTGGTCGTCTTCGACCTGGCCCGGCGCACCGGCCAGCCGCCCCTGCATGTCTGGATGGACTGCGGCCGCTTCGAGGGACTCCAGGACGGCAACCAGCGCCTCCGGCCCATCCTCGACGCCGCCGGGCACCGCGTGAGCTACCGGCCCTACAGCGGAGGCCATAATTACCCCGCCTGGCAGACCAGCCTGCCCGCCGGTCTGGAAGAAATCTTCTCGCCCGCCGGCTGACGCGACGCGGCGAAGGGCTGGATTTCCGCCTGGAACGAAAGCCCCCGGGAATCAAGGGGTTGGCGCGGACGGAAGGCGGCCAAGGCTGGATGATCCCGGATTGGGAGGGGCTCCTGACGCGGCAGGCGGGCGGACGGGCGGGGCTTGTGGACCCGGGGGTTACGCAACCTGGGGGAAGGACAGACCGATAACGGATGTAGGTGCGCAACCCGGCGCGAGTACCGCGACGGGCCTTCCCCCGCGCCTGGAGTCCCCTCATGTCTCGCGTCGATGGTGGCAACCGCCCGTCTCTTCCCTCGAAGCGCTCGGAGTTCGAGCGGTCCGAGCGGAGCGACGTCACGCGCGACAGCAAGCAGGGAGCCGCCCAGGGCCGGACGCCCGCCAACGCCAACGTGCGCTCGTTCCAGGGCCGCAGCGACTTCGAGCCCGCGCGCGCCGCTCCGTCCCGCCCCACGCCCACGCAGACGCAGGCCGTGAAGGCGCCGCCCTCGCCCGCGGACGCGGAGTCCATCGCCCAGGCGGACATGGAGCTGGGGCTGTTGGAGGAGTTCCCGGACGCGGACGCGCAGAGCGGCATTGCCTCCGCGATGCTGCACGCGCACTCGGACGCGCCCGTGTCCCAGAACCGCATCGTGGAGCGGCTGAAGCAGGACGGCCGCCTGGAGACGCTCTTTGGCGAGGTCTTCCGCGAGAACAACCCGTACGTCGAGCAGCCGCACAAGAACGCCATCGTGAAGGCGCTCGACACGGCGCTCTCCCGCGGCACGGTGACCGGCGACGAACTGCGCGCCTTCTCCCGCGGCACCTATGCCCAGGAGTGGCAGCAGATTGGCGCCGCGCTGGGCACCCGCCAGAAGTAGCCGGCCACCCGCCTCCCGGGTCGAGGCCCCCGACGCTTCACGCTTCTTCACGCGCATGCCGGTTGCGCCGTGGCGCGCGCGCGCGAGGATGGGCCTCCCATGGTGGAAAGCCCGTTGCGCATCATCCTCTTCATCCTCCTCGTCAGCGTCGCGTCGGTCTACGTCCACATCTACCTGTACCGGCGACTCTTCCGGGACACGTCCACGAACCCCACCTGGCGCACCGCCGGCAAGGTGCTGCTGACGGCGCTGTGCCTGCCGCTCCTGCTGTCCTGGGTGGTGACGCGCGTGGTGCCCTCCGCGTTCATCGTCGCCGTGGCCGCGTGGACGTGGATGGGCGTCGCCGTCTACCTGCTCCTGTCCCTGGCGCTGCTGGGCGCGGTGCGCTGGCTGGTGGCGCGCACGCGGGGCCACCGGGGTGTCGCCGCGCCGCTCGCCACGCCCGCGCCGGACCCTGCCCCACCGCCGTCGCTGACGGAGCTGTCCGTCACCGTGCCGCCCCAGGCTCCCGCGGCGCCGCCGGTGGATGAAGCGCGCCGGCTGTTCCTCGCGCGGGCCACCGCCGGGAGCGCGGTGCTCGCGGCGGGTGGCCTCACCGGCTACGGCATGTGGAGCGCGTTCCATCCGCCCGTGGTCAACGAAGTCGCGGTGCGGCTGCCCGGCCTGCCCAAGACGCTGGAGGGCTTCTCCATCGTCCACATGAGCGACATCCACGTGGGCCCCATCATCGAGCGGCGCTTCATGGACGAGTTGGTGCGGCGGGCCAACGCGCTCAAGCCGGACCTCGTCGTCATCACCGGCGACCTGGTGGACGGCACGGTGAAGGACCTGCGCCACTCCGTCGCGGCGCTCCAGAACCTCCAGGCGCGCACGGGCACCCACTTCATCACCGGCAATCACGAGTACTACTGGAACGCGAGCAGCTGGGCGGACGCGCTCACCGGCCTGGGCCTCACCGTGTTACGCAATCGTCACGTCACCCTTGGCGACGCGGGCGGCGCGTTCGACCTGGTGGGCGTGGACGACTGGTCCATGCGCAACGGCCCCCAGGGCTACAACCTGGACGCCGCCATTGAAGGCCGCGACCGCGACCGCGCCGCCGTGCTGCTCGCGCACCAACCATCCAATTGGGATGTCGCCGCGAAGGCGGGCATGGGGCTGCAGCTGTCCGGGCACACCCACGGCGGGCAGTTCTTCCCCTTCACGCTCGCGGTCTCCGCCATCTGGAAGCACGACGCCGGCCTCTTCCAGGACGGCGACAGCCACCTCTACGTCAGCCGGGGCACCGGCTTCTGGGGCCCGCCCCTGCGCGTCGCCGCCCCCTCTGAAATCGTTAAGGTGACGCTCCTGGCGGCGTGAGGTGTAGATTTACCTGGAAATGAGCAAGGAACCTGCGAAGCGCGAAATCAAACAGGAGCGGGCCGCGCGAACGCGGATCGAAATCCTGGAGGCCGCCATCACGTTGTTCGCCCGGCGGGGGTACTTGTCGACGACGATGTCGGACCTGGCGAAGGCCATCCGGATGACACCGGGCGCGCTTTACTGGCACTTCCCCACCAAGGAAGACCTGCTGCTGGCGGCCATCGAGGAGCTGCACCAGCGCTACCTGGCGGAGTTCGCGCCGCTGCTCGCCGAGCGCCGCATCCTGTCCGGCCGGGAGCAGCTGGTGTTCGTGGTGTCGCGCACGTCGCAGTTCCTGCGCTACCACCGCGAATACGGCATCTTCTTCGGGATGCTGTCCGCCGAGTCCGCGGAGTCCAACGACCGCGTGGCGGAGGCGCTGCGGGAGAAGATCTCCCTCTACGTGGCGGTGCTGGCGGGGATGATCCGCTACGGCCAGAAGCGCAATGAGTTCCGCCCGGAGGTGGACCCCGTGCACATGGCCCACACGATGTTTGGCGGCTACCTGGGCATCCTCCTGCACCACAACCTGTACCGGGGCACGGTGAACTACGACCCGCTGATGGCGTCGTTGGATCAAATCCTCTCCGGCGGGCTCCACGTGCGAGGCCCCCTGGGCTGAGGCGCTGCACCCACCGGGCCGGTTGGCCTGGAAAGACAGACGCCCGGTCCCCCACGCGAGGGACCGGGCGTTTTCATTTCAGGGAGGCTTTCCATCCCCGCTCCCCCAGGTGAGGGGAGCGGGGCGGGAGGCCGGGACTACGGCATCTCGATGGGGCTCGACGAGTTCTGCGGCTGGCGCTCGGTGCGGGGCACGAAGTCCGACGCGTTGTTGTCGGAGTCGTAGCCGTTGCCCGCGAATTCATCCTCGCCGCCCACCGCCATGGTGGCGGAGGTGGAGGTCGCCCGGGCCTTGCGCTCCAGGCTGCCGCCGGACGCCGGGTGCGCCGGAGCGGCGTGGCCCGCGCCACCTTCAGGGGCCGCCGCCGTGCCGTAGCCCAGCATGTCGATGGTGTTCACGTCGTAGTCCGCGTCACCGATGGCGGACGTGCCCAGGCGGACGTGGCCGCCAGCCGTCGGGCTGGCGGAGGTGTTAAACCCATAGGTCGCGTCCTCCTTCACGGTGGCGCTCTGGGAGTAGGCAGTGCCGACCAGCAGGTAGTAGCCGTGCGCCTTGATGCGCGCGCCCGCAGGCAGGGTGAACGACTGCCCGTACTTCGAGGTCGCGCCCGCCGCGCGGTACTGGAGCTTCCAGCCGGTCATGTCGACGTCCACGTCCGTGGGGTTGTAGAGCTCCACGAACTCGTCCGACGCGTTGGCGGTGGTGCCGCCGCAGAACTCACTGATGACGACGTGGCCCTGCGCCGCGGCCACGGTGACGGCCGCCTGCTGCGTCACGCCCTGGTAGGACGCGGTGAGCTGGCCGGAGCCCGGGGTCTGCGTAGCGGTGAAGACGACCGTGGCAGACGTCTGGCCTTCCGGCACCGTCACCGTCGAGGCCGACAGCGAGCCCTGCGCCGAGGGCGTGAACGCCACGTCCACGACCGCGCCGCCCACGGGGGCCTTGCGGTCCAGGTTGACGGTGAACGTCTGCGTCTTGCCCACCGTCACGGACGCCGCGCCCGGCGTGACGCTCGCGAGCTTCGCGGGCGGAGGCAGCACGGTCAGCGACGCCGAGCGCGTGAGGCCGTTGAGCGAGGCGGACACCGAGCCCGCCCCCTCCCCGTCCGCGGCGGCGGTGAACGTCACCGTCGCCGTCGTCTGGCCCGCGCCCACCGTCACCGACGTGGCGGACAGCGCGCCAAAGGGCGTGGCCGGCGAGGTCAGCGCCAGCAGCACCTGCACGTCCTGCGCCGGAGCGGACTCCAGCGACACCGTGAACACCTGCGACTGTCCCGCGTTCACCGTGGCGGTGGACGGGGTGAGCGAGGAGAGCCGCGGCACGTCCGTGATGACGTTCACCGTGGCGCTCATGCCCCCCAGCGTCACCGTGCCGGAGCCGGTGCTGGCCCCGCCCACGGTCACGTCGAAGGTGGCCGTCAGCGCGTCCGCCGTCACGGCCTGGGCGCTGACGGCGCCGAAGCCCGCGGGCGTCACGCTCACGTCCAGCGTCGTGCCCGCCGCCACCGGCCGGTCGAACGTCACGGTGAAGCGCGCGGTGCCGCCCGGCGCCACCTGCTGCGTCGCCGGGGTGAGGTCCGTGGCGGTGGCCGCCTCGTTGGCGCCCAGCACGCGCAGCGTGGCCGTCCGGGAGGACGTGCCCAGCGTCGCGGTGAGGGTCACCGCCGCGGCCGGCGCGTTCGCCGCCAGCGCCACCGTGGCGCTGGTCTGGCCGGCGGGAATCACCACCTGCCCGCCCGCCGCGGCCAGGGACGCCGCGTTGGAGGAGCCGATGGTCACGGTGACGTCCACCGGGTAGGTGTTCGCCATCGTCACGGTGAGGGGCTGGGGAATGGCCTGGGTGCCGCCCACGCGCGCGAAGCCGCCGGACGTGAAGGCCGTCAGCGCCGGCAGGGGCGGCAGGGGGATGGCCATGTCCGCCGCGCTCCGGGGCATCAGCTTGTGGTCGCTGAAGGTGAACGTGAGCACGCCGCGCAGCGCGGTGTACTCCGTGCCCAGCACCTGCGTGGGGTAGTTGAAGGCCTGGTCACCCACCATCAGGCCCGAGGACGCCGGGTTGCCGGCCTTGTTCTCGTCCACGATGAACTCGCGCTTGGTGTTCTCCAGGCGGGTGTTGAAGACGTTGCGCACCTCCACCAGCGCGCCCTCCAGCGCCTTCGCCTGCGGGCCGTTGGTGCGGATGGCCTCCGTGCGCACCACCACCGGAGCCGGCAGCGGGTTGGCCACGCTGTTCTTCGTCACCTTGGCGTCCGTCACCTCCAGGAGCCCGAAGTAGTCCTTCAGCAAGCCCTCCACGCGGATGTTGTCACCCACCGCGACCGCGGACTTGGCGCTGTAGATGAAGAGGCCGGAGTTCTCCGCCCCCTTGCCCGCCGGGTAGTGCGCCACCTGCACCCAGTAGCCGTTGTCCACCTTCGCATCCAGCGCGGTCACGACCACGTCGTCCACCGCCACCTTGGTGCCCACCAGCGACTGGTTGCCGAAGCGGGGCGTCGTCTTCACGTCGTAGACGGTGGTGACGCACGCGGTGCCGGCGGCGTTGGCCACCGGGCACGGGTCGCACGCGTCGCCCACGCCGTCACCGTCGGAGTCCTTCTGGTCCGGGTTGGCGACCAGCGGGCAGTTGTCAGCCGGGGTCAGCACGCCGTCGTAGTCGAAGTCCGTCGGGTCCGCGACCGAGCACGCGTTCGCGTCGTTCGGGCAGCCGTCGCACACGTCGCCCTTGCCGTCGCCGTCCGTGTCCTTCTGGTCCGCGTTGGCCACGAAGGGGCAGTTGTCCTTCCAGGTGGGCACGCCGTCGTGGTCGTCGTCGTCGCCGCGGAAGGCCTGGCACGCGGTGGTGCCCGCCTCCAGGGGGCACGGGTCGCACGCGTCACCCACGCCGTCGCCGTCCGTGTCCAGCTGCCGCCCGTTGTCCATGGGGCGCACCGGGTTGAAGATGGTGGGGCAGTTGTCGACGGAGTCCGCGATGCCGTCCGCGTCCGCGTCCGCCGCGCTCGCCACGCCCGTGTAGACGGTGGAGCCGTTGACGGCGGCCACCGGGAAGCTGGTGTTCACCGCGCTGCGCGAAGGCTCGCAGGTGGGCTCGTTGTCCGGGGTGCCGCACGCGAACAGCGGGTAGAGGCCCTGGGTGTCCGTGGAGTTCTTGAACTCCGTCAGCGTCTTGCCAATCTCCGACTTCACGCACGCGGCCTTCTGGGTGCCGCACACGGCCAGGGCGTCGCAGGTGTCCGTGCCCTTGAGGCCGTCCACCAGCGCCTGGTCACCGTAGAGCGGCTTGCCGCCGCGCATCGTCAGCACCACGTCCGCCGGCTCCGCGGCGATGACCGCGCGGAACGGCGAGGCCGCGTTCGCGCCCAGGCGGAAGATGGCCAGGTCCGCCACCTTGCCCGGGGCGATGCGGCCCACGCGCGCGTAGACGTCCACCAGGTCCGCGGCGTTGCCCGTCACCATGCGCCACAGGTCCTCGTCCGTGAAGGTCTTCGCGTAGCGCGTGGTGTTGAGGTGATCCGCGCAGCGCAGCTCGCGCAGCAGGTTCATGGAGCCGGAGCGGATCCAGTCCGTGCCCAGGGCGATGGACGCGCCCATCCGCTTGTACGCCGTCACCATCGCGGTGTCGCCGTACAGCGAGATGTTGGAGCGCGGCGACCAGATGAGGCCCGTGCCGTGCGCCACCATCTCCGAGATGTCCTGGGCGGTGAGGCCCACGCCGTGGATGATGGCCGTGCGCGGGAACAGCACGTTGCCGGCGCCCGCGGACAGGCAGCGGAACTCGTTGCGCGCCGTGGCCGCGATGCCCTCCGCGATGTGCGGCATATACGCGGACGTGCGGCTGGTGAGCGTCGCCGAGGACGGGAACGAGCTGTACGAGCAGGTGTCCGTCAGCGTGGTGCCGCTGCTGTCGCCCAGCGGGAAGGTGTCCGAGTCCGCGAACGGCACGGCCAGCCCCTCCTGCTGCGCGGTGGCGGACACGTCCAGGTTGCGCAGGAACCCCGCCTGCCCGCCCGCGCCCGCGATGGAGGTGGTGCCCGCCATCACCTGGCGCAGCTCCGACCAGCGGATCGCGTCCGCCTTGGAGTTGGACGGGTTGCTCAGCCGGGTGTGCCTGTTGTTGCCCGTGCGCCAGTCGTGGCGGTGCTCGTAGCGCTCCACGCTGGTGCTCGCCAGCGGCGAGCCCGGGTACGTGATGTGGTCATGCGGGTTGATGAGGCCCGGCGAGATGACGCCCGTGGGGCACGTCACCACCGTGGCGTTCGCGGCGCCGGCCGCCTGCGAGCAGTCGCACGCGGCGCAGGTGATGACGCCCTGGGCGTCCACCAGCACCTGGCCGCCCGCCAGCGTCTCGCCGTCCTTGAGCACGATGCCGATGAAGAGCTTGCCCGCCGTGCCCGTCTTCGTCACCGCGCAGGTGGCGCCGTCCGGCAGCGGCGCGGGAGCCTTGTCCCAGCACTGCGCCGCCTGGGTGGGCGTGAGCGTGCAGTCCGCCTCGCACCCGTCGCCGCCAGTGGTGTTGCCGTCGTCGCACTCCTCGGCGCCTTCCTTCTTGCCGTCGCCACACTTCGCAACGGGGAGGGTGCAGTCCGCTTCGCACCCGTCGCCGCCAATGGTGTTGCCGTCGTCGCACTCCTCGGCGCCTTCCTTCTTGCCGTCGCCACACTTCGCAACGGGGAGGGGGAGGGTGCAGTCCGCTTCGCACCCGTCGCCGCCGATGGTGTTGCCGTCATCGCACTGCTCGGCGCCTTCCTTTTTTCCGTCGCCGCAGACCACCTGGTGGGGGACTTCTGGTTCATCCGAACTACAGGCACTGCCCAACAAAAGGACCGCGCCCAGAGTGGCCAGCAATAAACGGGAGCTGCGCATGAAGCCTCCTGCCCGAAGGCAGTGCTTGAAAAAGGAATCGGTGCGACGGGGATGCCGTTCGTGCCTCGCATGCGGCGTGAGGCAGGACTGCAACATTTCAGCGATACCTGACCCCTGAAGTCCACTTCATGGAGCCCCCAAGGTCTACCCAGCGGCGGGAGGTATGGTAGGAGCGCACCCAACGTGTGGGGGGGCAGGCAGATGACGCGGCCTGCCACGTTCTAAAGTAGGGGGGACATGATTACCCGGAATCCATCGAGCACCGTGTCGCGCTTCCTGGATGCTCACCTGCGCCGGGACGCGCAGGCGCGTGAGCTGTCCGTGGCGCGCTTCATGAGCATCCTGTCCGCCATCTGCGTGGTGGTGGCCGCGGCGCTGGGACCCGCGATGGGCTGGGACCTGACGTTCGCGCTGATGGGGCTGGCCACGGTGCTGTCGGGCTACTACGGCTGCATGTGGTGGGTGCTGCGCTCCGGCGCGTTCCACCCGGCCATCCCATGGCTGAACGTCTTCATCGAGGTGAGCATCCCGGCGGTGGTGCTCACGTTCGACCTGCGCTACCAGGGTCCGGTCTACGCGCTCACCGCGCCCACGCTGGTCATCTGGGGCACGCTGGTGACGCTGGCGGGCCTGCGCAGCAACCCGCGCCTGGGGCTGGCCGCGGGCGCGCTGGTGGCGGCGGAGTACCTGGCGCTCTACTTCGGCTTCGTTCGGCCGCTGTTGCCGGAGAAGCCGCTCGTCACCCTGGCGCCGCTGTTCATCTGCGTGCGCGCGTTCTTCTTCGTGGCCACGGGCGCGCTGACGGCGACGCTGGCGCGGCACTTCCTGGAGCGCACGCGGAGCGCGCTCGCGGCGCTGCGTGAGCAGGAGGTCATGGGCAAGTACGTGCTGCACGAGCGGCTGGGCGCCGGCGGCATGGCGGAGGTGTACCGGGCCACGTACTCGCCGGAGGGCGGCTTCGAGAAGCAGGTGGCCTTGAAGCGCATCCTGCCGTCGTACGCGGACGACGCGGCCTTCGTGACGATGTTCCGGCGCGAGGCGGAGCTGTGCTCGTCGCTCTACCACCCCAACATCGTCCAGGTGTTCGACCTGGGCCGCCACGGCGGCACCTACTTCCTGGCCATGGAGTACGTGGACGGACTGCCCCTGAGCGCCCTGCTCAACCCGCGGAACCGCCGGCCGCTGCCCGTGGCCGCCGCGACGTTCCTGGCCGCGGAGCTGGCGTCCGCGCTGGACTACCTGCACCGGCGCACCAGCGCGGACGGCGTGCCGTTGCGGCTGGTGCACCGCGACCTGAACCCACCCAACATCCTGGTGTCGCGCATTGGCGAGGTGAAGCTGTCGGACTTCGGCATCGCGCGCGACGCGGTCCGCGCGAACCTCACGGTGGCCGGCAGCGTGCGCGGCAAGCTGGGCTACATGGCGCCGGAGCAGGCCATGGGCAGGGACATCGACGGCAGGGCGGACCTCTTCGCCCTGGGGCTCACGCTGCACGAGGCCCTCACCGGCCGGCGCGCGCTGAGCGGCCACTCGGAGGAGATGCTCCTGCGCGCGGCGGTGGATCAGGAGGTCGTCCCGCCCTCGCAGCTCAACCCCGCGGTGCCGCTGGCGTTGGACCTCATCGTCATGCAGCTGCTCCAGAAGGACCCGGCGAAGCGCACGCCCCATGGCGCGGCGCTGCGGCAACAGCTGCTGGCGCTGGAGGGCCCCGCGGCCCCCTTCCCGCACGGCCAGGCGGAGCTGGGGCGGGTGGCGCGCGAGGCGAAGGCGCTGGCGGAGCAGCTGACGCAGGAGACCGTGGAGACGGGGGCCGTGGGCGGGCCGCCCCTGGCGCGCCCGGCCTGACACCGGGGGCGACGCTGCGCGGAGCCCGGGAGCGCGTTAGAACGCGGCGCGTTTCCTCACCGGGAGCTCTTGCACCTTGGACATCGCCGTCATCACCTACGCTGGCCTGCCGCAGATGAACCCGCTGGACGCGCCGCTGGTGCCCGCGCTCCAAGCGCTGGGCCTGGACGCACAACCGGTCATCTGGGACGACCCCACGGTGGACTGGAGCCGCGTGCGCGCGGCGGTGGTGCGCAACGCCTGGGACAGCCACCTGCGCCGCGAGGAGTTCGTCGCCTGGGCGGACCGCGTGGCCGGCGTCACGCGGCTGTTCAACCCGGCGGACGTGCTCCGGTGGAACACGCACAAGGGCTACCTGAAGACGCTGGAGGCGCGCGGCCTGCCGCTGACGCCCACCGTCTGGGTGCCGCCCGGCGGAACGCTGGACGTGGCGGCCACGGCGCGCGAGCGCGGCTGGGACGCGGTGGTGCTCAAGCCCGCGGTGGCCGCGGGCGGGCTCAAGGTCTTCATCTTCCGGCGCGAGCAGTGGGACGACGCGAGCGCACGGGTGGCACTCCTGGCGAAGGAGGGCGACGTGATGGTGCAGCCCTACCTGCGCGCCTTCGAGACGGAGGGCGAGCGCTCCTACATCTTCTTCAACGGCGTCTTCAGCCACGCGGTGCGCCGCCCGCCCACGCTGTCCACCGCGCCGCGGGGCTTCACGGAGCCGCACGGCTTCACGCCGGAGGATCCGGTGGAGCGCCAGCTGGCACACGAGGTGATGGAGGCGTCCGGAGGCGCGCGGCTGCTGTACGCGCGCGTGGACGTGGCCACGGACAACGCGGGGCGCACCCGGCTGCAGGAGGTGGAGGTGACGGAGCCGTGCCTCTTCCTGCCCATGGCCTCCGGCGCGGCGGAGCGGATGGCCAAGGCCGTGGTGGCGCGGTTGTAGGATGGGCGCGCGGTCCATTCGCCCAATCGTGGACACCTGGGTAGCCGTCAGGGCGACACGGAAGCGGCGGATGGGGTTATGACTGAGGCATGCGAGCCCTGTTGCTCTCGCTGCTCATCCGGCAGCACATGGCACTCCAGGAGAAGTTCAACGCCAAGTACCCGCACGCGTGGCTGGTGTGGGAGGCGGGCGCGTGGAACGTCCCCGAGGAGCAGAACGTGGCGGCCACGCGGCTGCCCATGATGGACCTGCGCGACTGCCTGCCCGCGGGCGACGCGCTGTGCTTCGAGCTGATGGGGGTGGCGGAGCGCGGCCCCCTGAAGCTGGGGCGCGCGTCGCACAACACCTTCGTGGTGAATGACGCCACGGTGTCGCGCGACCAGCTGGCGCTGCACCCGACACCGGACGGCGGCTGGAAGGTGGAGCGGCTGGCGCAGTCCCGGCCGGTGACGGTGAACGGCGAGGCGCTGGAGGCCGAACAGCCGCGCCTGCTGACGACAGGCGACGAGCTGAAGGTAGGCGACGTGCGCCTCACCTTCCACGACGCCCCGTCGTTCCACGCCCGCATCGGCCGCATCGCCGCGCAGGTGCTGGCCCAGGCTTCCGCGCCACCGCCGCAGCGCTGACAGCCCGGGCCCCCCGGCGGCGGGAGAAGCCGCCTACCGCCCCACGGTGCCGAGCGTCGTGCCCCGCGGGTTCGGCGCCGTGGCGAGCCACACCGCGCCCCCCGCGAGCACCGCCACCGCGCCCGCGCCCGCCCAGACGTACCAGCGGCGCGTCCACGGCTTGGAGGCTGAAGCCTCCGCCTTCACGGACGCGTCCGGCACCTGCATGGCCAGGGCGTCGGAGGCCCCGTTCTTCTCCGGCGCGGGGGCCGCCGGGGTCGCGGCGAGCCTCGCCTCGTTGGCGCGCGCCTCCGCCAGCGCGGCCTGCTCCCGCGCCTTCTGCAGCTCGCGGTCCCGGGTGAAGCGCTCGCGCTCCCGGCGCTGCTCCTCCTGCACGCGCGCCTTCGTGTCCATCTCCGCGGTGAGCTCGCGCACCGTGTCCGCGTTGGCCGGCTCCCCCTCCGACAGCGCCAGGTAGCGCCGGTAGAAGAAGGCCGCGCGCGACGGGTTGTTCAGCTGCCGGTGGCACTGCGCGATGTTGAAGAGGAACGCGGGCAGCGGCTTGAGGCGGTACGCCTCGCTGAAGGCCTTGAGCGCCCGGTCGAACTCGCCCAGGTCGTACGCCAGGTTGCCCTCGGAGAACTTCTCCCGCGCCTGCGTCTCCGAGGCGCTGACCGTCGCGTCCGCCGCCACCCCCGGGAACGGCGTCCCCAGGGCGAGCGCGAGCACCAGGCCCAGGGCCTTGCGCTCACTGCGACGCGAATGGGTCGATGACCGCATCCCGACTTCCTCCCTTGCGCCCCGGCGTGCGTGCGGGGGCGCGGCGGGGGCCCGCGCTCGCCTTCACGAGCGGCACGGTCAGCTCCGCGGCGGCGGCATCCTGCGCGAGCTCCACCTTGCGCTCCAGCGGAACGTAGCCGGCCAGCTCCACCCGCAGTTGCGGCGGCACCGCCTTGCGGCTCAGCGCCTTCGTCAGCGGCGTGGTGCCCAGCTCCTCGCCGGTGTCCATGCGCACCACCTTCGCGCCCGGCGGCGACGACTGCACCGTGAGCGTCACCGCGTCCGCCGAGCCCTCGACCACCGGAGCGTCCGCGAGCGGCGCCCCCGCGGTGACCACGGCGGCCGGCGCCTCCGCCGTCCGCGACGCGCGCATCGAGCGCAGCCCCGTCCACGTGGTGATGCCCGACACCAGCGCGAGCGCCACCACCCCCGCGGACACCTGGAGCCGCCGATCGCGCAGGAGGCCCGGCACCTTCATGCGCAGGGTGGGCCGCTCCGCCTCCTCCACCCCCAGCGCCTCCGCGCGCGCGGGCGCGACCGGCGCGGTGGGCAGCAGGAGGAGCGCCGTGGTGACCTCCGCCAGCTGCTGGGGCCGTGCTTCCGGCTCCTTCGCCAGACAGCGCATCACCAGGTCCGCCAGCTCCGGCGGCACCCGCTCGCCCGAGGGCAGGTGCGTGGGCAGGGGCGGCGGCGGCTGGGTGATGATCTGCACCACCAGCTGCCCGAAGGCCGGCGCCTGGAAGGGCGGGTGGCCGGAGAGCATCTCGTAGAGGATGTTGCCCACCGCGTAGATGTCCGCGCGCGCATCCACCGGCAGCCCCGCGGCCTGCTCCGGCGCCATGTACGCCGGCGTGCCGATGATGGTCCCGTCCAGCGTGCCGGTGAGGCTCACGCCCGTCTGCGTGGTGATGAGCTTCGCCACGCCGAAGTCCAACACCTTCACGAAGTCCTGCTGCCCGGAGCGCTGCGTGATGAAGAGGTTGTCCGGCTTGATGTCCCGGTGCACCACGCCCACCTGGTGGGCCGCGCCCAGCGCCGCGCACACCTGCACGCCCATGCGCTGCACGCGCTCCAGCGTCAGGCCCTCCTCCTTCAGGAGCGCCGCCAGGCTCTGCCCGCGCAAGAGCTCCATCACGCAGTAGACGTGCCCGTCGGGCGACTCGTCCACGAAGTCGAAGACCTCCACGATGTGCTCGTGGTTGATCTGATTGACGGTGCGCGCCTCCTGGAAGAAGCGCTGCACGAACGAGCTGTCCCGCGCGTGCTCCGGCTTGAGCACCTTGAGCGCCACCTGGCGCCCCAGCCGCACGTGCCGCGCCTGGAAGACCCGGCCCATGGACCCTTCGCCCAGCAGCTTCTCCAGCTGGTAGTTGCCCAGCACCGTCCCTTCCTGGGCCTCCTGTCCGGCCGGCGACATCACGACCGGAGCCCCGCCCCCGTCGGTCACGGCGTCACCCGATTCGGACAGGACTGTGAGCGCAAGCAGGTCGTCAGTGCCCATGGCGCGATCAAGTTTCCACGGCCGGGCCACCCTGCAACCCAGGGGAGGGCATCTGTCGCGCGTGAGGCAGAAAAACTTTCGCCACGTGACGATTCACCTGCCGTATGCCGCGTGGACAGGGGGCATGTGCGGCGACCGCGCACCTGAATCCGACGGACATTGAAATACGTCTCCATACAACCCACTCCCGTCCAAATCCCCCGCGCGCGATGGTCGCCGCTTGGATGCGGCGGGTCAACGTGGGCGGAGGTCGCAAGGCCCCGGGGGCACGCGGAGTGTTCCCCGCCGGGAGGGGAGCGGCGGCCGGGCCGCCTGGCCTCCGCGCGACGGGGAGTCGGCTCGCTGGGGGAAGCTTGCCGGGACCCGTGGGGGTCCGCATCCCTCAAGAGACAAGGAGGCGTGAAGATGGCGGACAAGAGGCTCTGGATCCTGGTGGCCAACGCGAGTCGGGCCCGGCTCTTCGCCACGGATGCGAAGGCGGAGAAGTGGGACCTCATCGAGCAGTTCCAACATGACGAGAGCCGAGCCAGGGCCGCCGACCTGCTCAACCAGGCGGACAACCCCAACGCGGGCACGCTGCACGGCCCGGTGCCGGAGAACGAGCCGGACGGCCGTCGCCAGCTGGAGCACGAGCGCTTCGCCCGCGAGCTGTCCGCGCGCCTGGACAAGGGGGTGGACACGCACGCGTTCGACCAGGTGGTCATCGCGGCGCCGCCGGGGTTCCTGGGGCTGCTCCGGGGGCTGCTCAGCACGCGCGTGAAGCAGCGGGTGCGGCTGGACCTGGACGCGGACTACTCCAACCTGCCCGCGCGGGAGCTGCCTGAACGGGTGCCCGTGCTGTAGGCGGCCAGTCGGCCAGGGGGTTCGGGGCCCGGGTTCTGGTATAGGGATCCGGGTCCTCTTCTTCGCGCCGGCGTGCCATGCCTTCTTCAATCCTGCCGTCCCTGACGCTGCGTGGGCGGCTGTTGCTGTACATGACCCTCGTCTCGTGCGTGCCGCTCCTGGCGCTCACCGGCCTGCAGGACCGGCTGATGCGCCAGCAGACGGAGGCGCAGATCGACGCCGCGCTGCGCATGGAGGCCGAGGGGTTCAAGGACCTGCTGGAGTCCACCCTGGCGGAGCGCGAGGCGAGCGCGCACAGCTGGGCGGAGGACCCGCTCCTGCGCCAGGCGCTGCGCACGAAGAACCCCACAGAGAGCGACGCCATGCTGTCGCTCTTGCAGCGGCGCTACCTCACCCTCAACGGCATCGTGCTCTTCAGCGACGACGGCGTGGCGGTCTCCGCCAGCACGCCCGCGCTGCGCGAGGCGTACGCCGGGGGCGCGGAGGCCGTGCGCCAGTCGCCGTGGTTCAAGAAGGCGCAGGCCGGCACCACCACCGCGGAGGGCGTGGAGGTGGAGGACCCCATCTACAGCGTGCACGTGCTGCCCCTGGCGGTGCCGGTGCTGGACGAGCGCGGCCAGCGGCTGGGCGTGCTGCTCGCCGCGTTCGACTGGGGCCAGGTGGGAGAGCTGGTGAAGCCCGCGCTCGCCCGCGCCCAGCGCCGCGGCCACTCGAGCTTCTCCCTGGAGCTGCGGGGCGCGGACGGCCGGACGCTGTTCGACACGCGACCGGGCGGGCACGACGACGCGGGCCGCGTGGAGGCGGTCGCGGTGAACGGCTCGGAGGTGCGCGACGTGGGAGACGGGTGGAGGTTCATCGCCCAGGTGGACCTCGATGAGGCCTACGCGCCGCTCAACCGGATGCGCCAGCTGGTGCTGGGCCTGGCCGCCCTCTTCGTGGCGGCGGTGGGGCTGGGCTCGTGGGTGCTGGCGCGCGGCATCACCCAGCCGCTGCGCGCGCTCAGTGAGGTGGTCCGCCGCGTCGTGAAGGAGGGCGACCTTACGCAGGTGATGGAGGTGAAGGCAGGACGGGACGAGGTGGGCGAGCTCACCCAGGCCTTCGGGCAGATGATGAAGAACCTGCGCGAGACGGCCACCAGCCTCCAGGAGGGCACGCACGTCCTCAGCGAGACCGTGGCGGAGTTGAACCTCGCCTCCGAGGTCCAGGAGCGCAACGTGGCCCGCCAGGCCGCCGCGCTCCAGGAGACGCAGGTGACGGCGCAGGAGATCAAGCAGACGTCGCTGCTGGCCGCGGAGAAGGCGGAGACGGTGCTGGGCGTGGCGGCGCGCGCGGAGGAGGTGGGCCGCGCGGGAGAGATCGCCATCCGCGACAGCCTGGGCGGCTTCCAGGGGCTGCACGAGCAGTCCGGGGAGATGGCCATGCGCATCGTGCAGCTCAACGAGCGCACGCAGCAGATTGGCGGCATCACCCAGACGGTGAAGGACCTGGCGGACCAGTCCAACATGCTCGCGCTCAACGCCGCCATCGAAGCGGTGCGCTCCGGCGAGCACGGCAAGGGCTTCAGCGTGGTGGCGCGGGAGATCCGCAACCTGGCGGATCAGTCCATCCAGGCCACGGAGAAGGTGCGCGACATCCTGGGAGACCTGGGCCACGCCATCATCTCCACGGCGAAGATGACGGAGCAGAGCCACTCCAGCGTCGCGGAGGGCCTGGAGCAGGTGCGCACGAGCGGCGACCACCTGAAGGAGCTGGCCACCATCGTCCAGGACAACGCCGCGGCGGCGCGGCAGATCGCCGGGGCGGTGAACCAGCAGAACGCGGGCATCGCGCAGATCTTCAGCGCGGTGACGGACCTGTCCTCCATGATGACGGAGACGCAGGCCAGCCTGAAGTCCACCACCGGCGCGGCGAAGCGGCTGCAGGACGTCGCCAGCCAGATGGAAGGCGTCGCGCGCGCCTACCGCATCTAGAACCGGGAGCCTCCTCGTGTCCGCCGTCCCCGCCGTGAAGGCCGTGCTGCTGGACCTGGGCAACGTGCTGGTGTTCCACGACAACGCGCTGCTCTTCGCCAGGCTGGCGGCGCGGGCGGGGATGGAGCCGCGAGAGGCCGCGCGCAGGCTCACCGGCGCGGGGTGGACGGCGGCGAACCGGGGCCTCCTGGACGCGGAGGGCATCCGGAGGGACGTGTGCGGCGCGCTGGGCGTGGACCTGCCCATGGAGGAGTTCGCGCCCCTGTGGAGCAGCCACTTCACGGTGCACGACGCGGTGCTGCCGCGCGTGGAGGGGCTCGCGGGGCGGGTGAAGCGGGTGCTGGTGTCCAACACCAACGCGCTGCACGTGGCGTGGCTCAAGCCCCGCCTGCCGCTGCTTCAGCGCTTCGACGCGCTGGTGATGAGCTGCGAGGTGGGGCACGTGAAGCCGGAGCCGGCCATCTACCGGCTGGCGCTCCAGGAGGCCGGCTGCGAGCCGCAGGAGGCCGCCTTCTTCGACGACCTGCCGGAGTTCGTGGACGCGGCCCGCGCGCTGGGGCTGCGCGGGTACGTCTTCACGGACGCGCCCACGTTCGACGCGCAGCTGAAGTCGCTGGGGCTGTGAGCTACCGGTAGCGCGCGAGCTCGGGCTCGCCGCGGGCGGCCTCGGTCCACTTGAGCATCGCGGGCAGGCCCAGCACCGCGTCGCGGTACGCGATGTTCTGCGGGCGGAACGGGACGCCGTAGGTGACGAAGCGGGTGACGACGGGCGCGAAGAACGCGTCCGCGATGGTGAAGGCGCCGAAGAGGAAGGGCCCGCCCTTGCCGTAGCGCTCGCGGCAGCCCTCCCACAGCGCCTGGATGCGCGCGATGTCCGCGTGCACGCCCGGCGCGTCCACCCCCGGCACCGTCTTGCGCGCGGTGATGTTCATGGGGAGGTTCGTGCGCAGCGCCTGGAAGCCCGAGTGCATCTCCGACGTCACCGAGCGCGCCATCGCGCGCGCCGCGCGGTCCGTGGGCCACAGCTTCGCTTCCGGGAAGGCCTCCGCCAGGTACTCGCAGATGGACAGCGAGTCCCACACCAGCGTGTCACCGTGCTTGAGCACCGGCACCCGCCCGCTGGGCGAGTGCAGGGCGATGAGTGCCGCCGTCTCCGGCGTGTCCAGCGGCACCAGCACCTCCTGGAACGGCTGGCCGGTGTGGGCCAGGGCCAGGTAGGGACGCAGCGACCACGAGGAGTAGTTCTTGGAACCAACGACCAGGGTGAGCTCGGACATGGCGCGGCACCTTATCGCCGCGCGGCCGACTCCCCACGCTCAACCGTTCGCGGGCGCGCGCTTACGGCCCAGCAGTGAACGCACGCGAGACAGGAGCGCGCGCTCATCGCGGCCCTCCGCCGGAGAGTCGATGCGGAACACCGCCACCGGCAGCCGGATGTTCTTCAACTCGTTGCGGCCCAGCTTCACCGGGGGCGCCTTCAGCCGGCCCTCCAGCTGCGCGGCCACCGTCTCGCTGACGTAGACGGTGCCCGGGCGCGCCAGGGACTCGATGCGGGCCGCCAGGTTGACGCCCTCGCCGAACACGTCGCCGTCACGGTGCACCACCATGCCCAGGTGCGCGCCCGCTCGGACGGACATGCGCTGCTCGGAAGGCACGGCGCGGTTGCGCGCGTCCACGGCGGCGCGCCACTCCAGCGCGAACGCCACCGCGGGCGGGCCGGACTCGAACTCCAGCAGGAAGCCGCCCTCCTCCATGCGCTTCACCTCGCGGCCGCCGTGGCGCGCGAGCAGCCCGCGCACCAGCTGGCCGTGCTCCTCGTGCAGCGCTTGTTGTAGCGACTCATCCCGCCAGCGTTGACCTGCGGGGGCCTCCATGTCCGTGAACATGATGGCCGACATCTTCCGGGGCTCCGGAGCCTCCACCACCATCGTGCATCCTCCCTCCCCCCGGCGTGAGACGAGCAAGATGCTACCGCACGACGGGCACCGGCTCCCAACCACCCCGGGAAGGCGCCCGGACGGATGCGTTCCGGGGAACACAACCGTGCGAAGACAGAGATGGATTCAACCCCGCGTCATCAACGTAGCGCCTTGCTGACGCGACGCACCAATCACCCGGGAGGTTCTGTCTCACGGTTGTTTTGCACCCGACGTGCTGCGGTGGGGGACGTCCAGTGCGCGTCAGGTGATGGGTGCGCGCCACGTCCGCGGCGGCCACGGAGGGCCCGCGGGCGATGATCCACTCAGACGAGAAGGTCCGGCAGATGGCGCGCTCGCTGCTGCCGGCGAAGAACCGGGAGCACGCTCGCTGGAATCGCGCCCGCGTGCACCGCGCGGCTCGCAGCGAGGCCCGGCGCGAGTTGGCGGCGTGGATGCGGAACAGCGCTTGGGAGGAAGACGTTCCGCCCTGCGCTCCGTGGGAGGACATCGAGATCCGCCAGGCCATGAACTTGCGGCGCTGGGGCGACAAGGTGAACCCCTTCATTCGCTGGGCCACCGCCCGCACGCGGAACCTGCCTCATGAAGCCCGAGCGGGCCACGTGCGCGGCATCCTGCCCAGGGGGGTCATCGGTGAGCATGCGTGGTTCCATCTGAAGGACACGCCCGCGTTCGAGGACCCCGTCGAAGCCTCGCGGCGTCAGCATCGCAGGCGGTGCGCACAGCGACGCGAGCGGCAGCGCCGCAAGGGAGCGCTGCTGGATCGAGGTGAGCAGGTGCAGCTCCTGCGCGCGCTCCTCCAGGAACACGACGGGCACCGCCTCTTCAACCGCTTCCTTCGCGAACGCTACGCATGGACGCGGACGTTGAACGACCAGGCCCCCGCGAATCGCAAGCTCCAGGTGCTGCCGCCGCACCGTCCGCTGCTCGGCGTGCACGACCTGAATCCCTTCCTGGACTCGCTCCAGCCCGATGCCCGGGGCGGCTACTTCCACACCTGGGGCACGCTGACGCCCACGCTGCACTGGGTGCGGCTGTTCCTCCAGCGCTTCAAGGCACACCGGAGCCACATCCCCTCCGTGCGCGCCGAGCTGGAAGCGAAAGGGCTGCTGGAGCCCGTCATTCCGGCGCAGCCCCGAAAGGGGCTCGGACGGTGATCCACTCGGACGAGAAGGTGTTGCGCGCGGCGTGCACGACGTCTACCCCTTCCTGGACTCGCTCAAGCTCGACGGCCGGGGCGCGTACTGCTTCTCAACAAAGACCCAGGACGTGCCGGCCCGCTGGGTGCGGCTCTTCCTGGAGCGGTTCAAGGCGCACGCAGGAGACATCCCGGCCGTGCGGGCAGCCATGGAGGCGGAAGGACTGATGTCCTCCCGCCCCCTCGGGCGTGCCTGCCTCAGCGAGCCGGAGCCGCGGACGCCGCCTGCGCGCCCTTCAGCTCGTTGACCACGCGGGTGGCGCCGTAGACGTGCTCCAGCGCGGCCAGGATGCCGTCGCCGTGCACCGCCACCGCGCGGTTCGTCTCCGGCACGTAGAGGTAGCGGCCTCCCAGCGACGGCAGGTTGCCATCGAAGATGAGCCCCACCACCTGTCCGTCCCGGTTCACCACCGGCGAGCCGGAGTTGCCGCCGATGATGTCGTTGGTCGTCGCCATGTCCAGCGGCGTCGCGTCCGCCACCTTGCCCTTCGCCTTCACCCACGGCGCCGGCAGCTTGAAGGGCTCCTTGCCCGTGTCGCGCCCGTACGCGCCACCGAACGTGGTCAGCGCGGGCACCGCCTTGCCGTTGTCGTCCCAGCCCTTCACCTGCCCGTAGTTGAGCCGCAGCGTGAAGGTCGCGTCCGGCGCGCCCGCCGTGCCATTCACCAGCAGGTACGCCTTCGCCAGCCGCTCGCCGTTGCGCTTGAGCACCGCCTCCACCGTGTCCTCGTAGCGCTTGCGCGACGCGCGCGTCTCCGCGTCCACCTTGCGCGCCAGGACGATCATCGGATCCTTCGACGCGTCCACCGCCGCCTTGCCGCCCTCCAGCAGCGCCTTGCGCACCTTCACGTCGCCCAGCTTCGAGCCGCGCACCAGCGCCTTCGCCAGGTCCGCCGGGGCGTCCTTCTCCAGCACCCGCTGCACGAACGGATCATCCGCGCCCAGCGTCTCGCGCAGCTTGTTGAAGCCGAACGTCAGCGTCAGCGCCTCCAGCTCCGCCGGGATGGGCGCCTCGCGCAACAGCCGCTGCTTCAGCGCCGGCAGCTGGCCGTCGGTGTACTCGCGCAGGCGCTCGCCGTTGGGCTTGGGCAGCTCATCCGCCGCGCGCACCAGCGCCTGCGCGTAGGAGAACAGGTCGGAGCGGAACGCATCCCCCGCGCCCTTCATGCGGTAGTCGTTCATCATCCGGCGCCACGCATCCAGCGCCTGCGCCGTCTCCTCCCACATGCCCTGCGTCAGCGCCTTCGCCTCGGGATTGGCGTCGATGCGCTTGCGCAACTCCGCCTCCTCCTGCCGCTTGCGCGCGAGCACCGCGGGATCCGCCAGCGTCTCCTGCCGCCCCTTCAGCGCCTTCAGGCCGTTCTCCACGCCGCGCAGGCTGGAGCGCGCCACGCGGTAGCGCTCCGGCGAGGAGCTGGTGAACTCACGCAGCGCGCCCCGCATCTCCGCCAGTTGCAGCAGCGTCTGGGGCAGCGCCACGTCGCGCTGGAACTCCAGCTCCGCCACCGTGCTCTTGCGCTCCGTGCCGCCCGGGTGGCCGGAGACGAAGACGAGGTCCCCCTCCTTGGCGCCCTCCTTCGCCCACGGCAGGTAGTCCGGGCTCTTCGCCGGCGCGTCGCCGTCCCACACGCGCACGAAGGACACGTCGTAGCCGTAGCGCGGGAAGTTGAAGTTGTCCGCGTCCCCGCCGAACGCCGCCATGGAGAACTCCGGCGCGAAGACGAGCCGCACGTCCTGGAAGCGGCGGTACTTGTAGAGCTGGTACTTGCCGCCGTTGTAGAGCGTCACCACGTCGCACCGCACGTCCGCGCCGGTGGTGCACGCGGCCTCCACCGCGGCCATCTCCTTCTTGAGCGCGGTGTTGAAGGCCGCGCCGGACAGGCCCTTCGTCGCCGCGTTCATCCGCTCGGTGACGTCCGTCATCTCCACCAGCTGGTTGGCTTCAATCTTGGGACAGCGGCGCTCCTCCTTCGCCGTCTTCGCCTGGAAGCCCTTCGCCAGGAGGTCATCCTTCGCGGTCGTCAGCTCCTCGATGCAGCTGCGCACGCAGTGGTGGTTCGTCATCACCAGACCGTCCGGCGACACGAAGCTCGCGGAGCAGCCGCCCGCGAGCCGCACCGAGCCCAGGCGCACCTTGTCCAGCCACGCCTGGGTCGGCTCGAAGCCGTAGGCCTTCTTCACCTGGGCGGCGGGGAAAGCGTCGTAGGTCCACATGCCCTCTTCCGCCGCGGCGGGGAGGGACGACAGCAGGCCAAGCGCGAGCAGTCTGCGGTACACGGGGAGTCTTCCTTCGTGGCTAGGGGGAACGGACCGCCGGGATTGTCAACGCGGCCGGGGGCGCGTCAACCCTGGGAGACGCCGGGTATTCCAAGCCCATCCCGGGAGCGTGGGGTATGCTGATGGGCCCATGTCCGTGAAGCACCACGTCTACCTCGTCCCGGGATTCTTCGGATTCACCAACCTGGGCGAGCTCCTCTACTTCGGCCACGCGTACGAGTTCCTCAAGCAGGACCTCGCCCGCCGGGGAGTCGACGCGGAGGTGGTGACGATCGTCTCCCACCCCACGGCCTCCATCCGTCAGCGCACCGCGGACCTGCTCAAGGCCGTGAGCGAGACGGCCTCCGGGGACGACGGCCCCATCCACCTGGTGGGCCACTCCACCGGCGGTCTGGATGCGCGCCTGTTCGTCTCCCCCGGCGCGCAGGTGTCGGACGCGCTGGAGCTGGAGCCCTTCGCGCGCCGCGTGCGCTCCGTGGTGACGGTGTCCGCGCCCCACGCGGGCACGCCGCTGGCCACGTTCTTCCTGGGGCTCTTCGGCCAGCAGCTGTTGAAGCTCCTGTCGCTGTTCACCATGTATGTGCTGCGCTTTGGCCGGCTGCCCCTGAGCGTGGTGTTCCGCTTCGGCCACCTGATGGCGCGGGCGGATGATCAGCTGGGCTGGAAGGCCACGCTGCTGGATCAGCTCTTCGACCAGCTCCTGGGGGACTTCTCCACCGAACGGCGCGACGCGGTGGCCAAGTTCCTGTGGGAGGTGGGGCGCGACACGTCGCTCATCCCCCAGCTCACGCCGGAGGGCATCGACCTGTTCAACGGCGGCACGCACGACCGGCCCGGCGTGCGCTACGGCTCCGTGGTGACGCAGGCCCGGCCGCCGTCCCTGCGCACGCGGCTGGCGGCGGGCCTGGATCCATACGCGCAGCTCACGCACACCATCTACGCGTTCGTGTACAGCCAGACGCAGCGGATGCCGCTCACGCAGCTGCCCCTGCACACGCCCGCGCAGACCGCGGCGCTGGTGCAGGCCTACGGTGCCATGCCCGGCCCCACCGCGTGCGACGGCATCGTGCCCACGCGCTCGCAGGTGTATGGCCGCGTGCTCACCGCGGTGCGCGCGGACCACCTGGATGCCATTGGCCACTTCGACCAGCCGGCGCACCAGCCCCCGCACGTGGACTGGCTCATCTCCGGCTCCGGCTTCCGCCGCCCCCAGTTCGAGGCGATGTGGAAGACCATCGCCGACTTCCTCCTGGAGGAGGAGCCGGCGCGGTAGCTACCCGCGCTTGAACACGGCCAGGAAGCGCGACTCGGCGACACACTGGCCGTCGGTGCCGAAGAGCCGCACGGGAATCCACGCCTCCGCCTTGTCGCCCGTCGCGCGCAGCTCCGACGCGAGCTTCGCGAGCAGCTCTTCGGAGGGCTCGCACACCGCGCTCACCGCTGACTTCGCCTTCGCGTGGAAGGCGACCTCCATGCGGTTGACCAGCATCTTGTACTGGCCCGGCGGGAAGCGGCGGAAGAGCATCACGCCCATCGTCAGTTCCATCACCGTCACCTGGGCGCCCAGGTACACGCTGCCCACGTGGTTCTTCGTCTTGCGGTCCAGCGGCACCGTCGCCTTCACGCGCGCGTCCGTCACCTCGTCCACGCGGTAGCCCATGGCCCCCGCCAGCGGGACGATGTTCTTCACCGCGAGCGTCGTCAGCGCGTTCGCCGCGCCCGGCGACACCCGCCGCAACTTCTCCACCAGCTCCAACGCGAACATCCGGTCCTCCACCCTTCCCGTCTGACGGTCCGCGCGCATCCTAGCCACCCGCCGCTTCCGGCATAGAGTCCGCCACACCATGGGTGAAAGCGTGGACGTGGTCGTCATCGGCGCGGGCGTCGCGGGGCTCACCGCGGCCCGGGACATCGCTCGCACCGGCGCCACCGTCGCCGTGCTGGAGGCGCGAGACCGCGTGGGCGGCCGCACCCTCACCCGTGACGTGGGCGGCGGGCTCGTGGACCTGGGCGGCCAGTGGGTGGGCCCCAGGCAGCGGCACGTGCTCAAGCTCGCGGACACCCTGGGCCTCCAGCGCTTCCCCCAGCACCACCAGGGCACCAAGGTGCTGGAGGTGCGCGGCGAGCGCCGCACGTACCAGGGCAAGGTCCCGTCCCTGCCCCTCCTGTCACTGCTGGACCTGCAGCGCATCGTCTGGAAGCTGGAGGGCCTGGCGAAGCGCGTGCCTCGTGAGCAGCCCGCCGCCGCGCCCAGGGCCTCCGAGTGGGACGCCCTCACCGTGGAGGACTGGAAGCAGCGCCACGTTCCCACCTGGGGCGCCCGCGCCGCGCTGGACATCGCCACGCGCGCGGTGTTCGCGGCGGAGCCCTCGGAGCTGTCCTTCCTGCACTTCCTCTCCTACGTGCACTCCAACGGCGGCCTCATGCCGCTCACCGAAATTGAGGGCGGCGCCCAGGCGGAGCGCTTCGTGGACGGCGCGCAATCCCTCTCACGGCGTCTGGCGGAAGCCCTGCCCGCGGGTCGCGTCGTCCTCTCCGCGCCCGTGAAGGCCCTGCTCCAGGACGCCCGCGGCGTCACCGCCACCACGGAGGACGGCCGGGCCTTCCGCGCGCGCTACGCGGTGGTGGCCACGCCGCCCGCGCTCGCGGAGCGCATCGACCTTGGCGCGGATCTGCCGCCGGGCCGCCGCCGCGCGCACGCGGACATCCCCATGGGCAGCGTCATCAAGGTCGTGGCCACCTATGCCACGCCCTTCTGGCGTGAAGCGGGCCTGTCCGGCGAGGCCGTCAGCGACGTGGGCCCGGTGCGCCTGTGCTTCGACGACTGCGGCCCGAACGGACACCACCCCGCGCTCGTGGGCTTCTTCCTGGGCGACACCGCCCGCGCGTGGACCGGCCGTCCCGCCGAGGACCTCCACCGCGCCGCGCTGGCGGACTTCGCTCGCTTCTTCGGCCCCCAGGCCCTCACGCCCGTGGCCGTCGCGGCGCTGGATTGGAAGCAGGAGCCATTCAGCACCGGCTGCTACGTGGGCCTGCCCCGCCCCGGCACCCTCACCGCCATTGGCGATGCGCTGCGGGCCCCGTTCGGCCGCGTGCACTGGGCCGGCACGGAGACGGCCATCGAGGGCTGCGGCTACCTGGACGGCGCGGTGGAGTCCGGCGAGCGGGCCGCCACGGAGATCGCCGCCCGGCTGACCGCCCCCGGCGCGGCCTGAAGCCGCCCGGCCGGCCACCCCCCGAGCCAGCCGTGCAGCCAGACGGCGCGCGCCTCATTGTGGCCAAGGACCCACTCCATCCCCACCCTGAGGGGAGCGCCGAGACGTCATGCCGACGGTCTGCCGCGCGCAAACCACCAGCGAGGGACCATGTACACGACCAGCCACGTGAACCTTCCCCAGGACGCGCGCGAAGAGCTCATCGACATGCTCAACACGCTGCTCGCCAACGCCATCGACCTGCACTGGCAGGTGAAGCAGGCGCACTGGAACATCCGGGGCACGCACTTCATCAGCCGCCACCTGCTCTTCGACGACGTGGCCAAGCACGTGCGCAAGCACGCGGACACCTACGCCGAGCGCGCGGGCGCGCTGGGCGGCTACGCCCAGGGCACCATCCGCCTGGCCAGCAACAACAGCCAGCTGCCGGAATACGACCTGCAGGCCGTGGACGGCGACGCCCACGTCCGCGCGCTCGTGGAGCGCGTGGCCCGCTACGCCGCCAGCCTGCGCGACGGCATCCAGCGCTCCGGAGACCAGAACGACCCCATCACCGCGGACCTCCTCACCCAGACGCTGGGCGAGACCGAGGAGGACCTCTGGTTCCTGGAGAGCCACCTCAACGGCGACGCGCGCCCGGGCATCACGCCCACCCGCGGCGGCAACCGCCGGGGCCGCCCCGCCGAGGACGTCAGTCAGGTCTCCACCTGATGTGAACCCCCTGATGTGAACCACCCGCCTCCCCGGCAGGTTCTCCTGCGCGGGGAAGGTGGGGAGCGTATAGAACGCGTCCCTGGATTCCAGGAGGACGCGTCCCATGGCGGCAGAGCTTCCCGAAGACCGTCTCGATGGCAAGGTGTGCCTCATCACCGGAGCGACCGGCGGCATCGGTCAGGAGACGGCGAAGGGGCTGGCGCGCCGGGGGGCCACGCTGGTGCTCTCCGGCAGGGACGAGGCCCGCACGGCGGCCACGGTCGCCGCGGTTCGCGAGGCCGCTCCCGGCGCCCGGGTGGAGTCGCTGCTCGCGGACCTGTCCTCGCTCCAGTCCGTGCGGGACCTGGCCCGGGCCTTCCGCGACCGTCATTCACGGCTGGATGTGCTCCTCAACAACGCGGGCCTCATCATCGACCGGCGCCAGGTGACGGTGGACGGCTACGAGGCCACGTTCGCCACGAACCACCTGTCCCACTTCCTCCTCACGCACCTGCTGCGCGACGTGCTGGTGGCGAGCGGACCGGCGCGCATCATCAACGTGTCCTCGGAAGGGCACCGCCTGGCGTACGCGGACTTCCTGGAGGATCCTCAGACGGAGAAGCGCCGCTACGACGGCATCCGCGTCTACGGCAACGCCAAGCTCAGCAACATCCTGTTCACGCGGGGGCTGACGAAGCGGCTCGCGGGCACGCAGGTCACCGCGAACGCGCTGCACCCCGGCGCGGTGCGCACGGGCTTCGGACACAACAGCCAGGGCTTCTTCAAGCACCTCATCAAGCTGGCCGGCCCCTTCCTGCTCTCCCCCGAAAAGGGCGCGAGGACCTCCATCTACCTGGCGTCGTCGCCGGAGGTGGCGGGCGTGAGCGGCGAGTACTTCATCAAATGCCGCAAGGCGAAGCCGTCGTCCGCCGCCCGGAACGACGCGCTCGCGGAGCGGCTCTGGCAGGTGAGCGAACAGCTCACGGGAGTGAAGGCATGATCGACCTGTACACGTTCAAGACCCCCAACGGCCGCAAGATCTCCATCGCACTGGAGGAGCTGGGCATCCCGTACAAGACGCACCCGGTGGACATCACCCAGGGCGAACAGTTCAAGCCCGAGTTCCTGGCCATCAATCCCAACAACAAGATTCCGGCCATCGTGGACCACGACGCGCCGGGAGGCCGGCCCCTGGCCCTCTTCGAGTCCGGCGCCATCCTGCTGTACCTGGCGGAGAAGACGGGCTCGCTGATGCCCACGGAGCCGCGCGGCAAGGCGGAGGTGACGCAGTGGCTGATGTTCCAGATGGGCGGCGTGGGCCCCATGCTGGGCCAGCTCAACCACTTCGGGCGCTTCGCCACCACGAAGATTCCGTATGCCATTGACCGCTTCCAGACGGAGGCGAAGCGCATCCTGGGCGTGGTGGACCGGCAGCTGGCGTCGCGCGACTACCTGGCCACCACGTACTCCATCGCGGACATCGCCACGTACCCGTGGCTGAAGACCTCGCGGGACTTCTTCCCGGAGCTCTTCAGCGACAGGCCCAACATCCTCCAATACCTGCACCGCGTGGGCAGCCGGCCCGCCGTGCAGCGCGGCATGCAGATCCCCTGACGGTTAGTGCCCTCACCCATGGCCTCGCTCGAACAGCTCGTCTTCGACAACACCTACGCCCGCCTGCCCCCTGGGTTCGCCGCCCGGGTGGCCCCCGCGCCCTTTCCGGACGCGCACGTGGTGAGCGTGAACCCGGCGGCCCTGAAGCTGCTGGGGCTGGACGCGGCGGAGGCGCAGCGCCCGGAGTTCGCGCGCGTGTTCGGCGGGGCCACGCCGCTGCCCGGCATGGAGCCTCTGGCCATGGTGTACTCGGGGCACCAGTTCGGCGTGTACGTGCCGCGCCTGGGAGACGGCCGCGCGCTGCTCCTGGGCGAGGTGCGCGCCCCGGACGGCGGCAGGTGGGACCTGCACCTGAAGGGCGGAGGGCCCACGCCCTTCTCGCGAGGCGGTGACGGGCGCGCGGTGCTGCGCTCCACCATCCGCGAGTACCTGGCCGGCGAGGCCCTGCACGCGCTGGGCATCCCCACCACCCGGGCCCTGTGCATCCTGGGCAGCCGCACGCCGGTGTACCGCGAGGAGGTGGAGACCGGCGCCATGCTGGTGCGCATGGCCCCATCGCACGTGCGCTTCGGCACCTTCGAGTTCTTCCACCACACGGAGCAACCGGGGCACGTGGCCACCCTCGCGGACCACGTCATCGCCGCGCACTTCCCGCACCTCGTGGGCCAGGAGGGCCGCCACGCGCGCTTCTTCGCGGAGGTGGTGGAGCGCACCGCGGAGCTCGTCGCGCGCTGGCAGGCGGTGGGCTTCGCGCACGGCGTGATGAACACGGACAACATGTCCATCCTGGGGCTCACGCTGGACTACGGCCCCTATGGGTTCCTGGACGACTTCGACCCGGGCTTCGTCTGCAACCACTCCGACCACCAGGGCCGCTACGCGTTCGACCAGCAGCCGCGCGTCGCGCTGTGGAACCTGGCCTGCCTGGGTGAGGCGCTGCTCACGCTCATCACCGAGGACGAGGCGCGCGCCACGCTGACCCTCTTCCAGCCCACGTTCACGCGGCACTTCCTCGCGCGCATGCGCGAGAAGCTGGGCCTGAAGGTGGCCCGCGACGAGGACCGCGCGCTGCTGGAGGAGCTGTTCACGCTGATGGCCGGCTCGCACGTGGACTACACGCGCTTCTTCCGCGCGCTGAACCGCTTCGACTCCCGTCCTGGCGCGCGCAACGACGCCCTGCGCGACCACTTCCTGCCTCCGGAGGGCTTCGACGGATGGGCGGAGCGCTACCGGGCGCGGCTGGCGTCCGAAGGCAGCGAGGACGCGGAGCGCCACGCGCGCCTGGACCGCGTCAACCCGAAGTACGTCCTGCGCAATTGGGTGGCTCAGCAGGCCATCTCCCGGGCCCAGGAGGGGGACTCCGCGGAGGTGGACCGCGTGCTCGCCCTGGTGTCCGCGCCGTTCGACGAACACCCCGGCCAGGAGGCCTATGCGGCCTCGCCTCCGACGTGGGGACGGCACCTCGTGGTGAGCTGTAGCTCGTGACGCACGGGCACAGCGGAGCACTGAGCAGGCGGGCAGGCGGACGCGGGCGGGAATCCCCTGCGCGCGGTGCCTAGCTTGGAAGGCATGATCGAACCTCCCGCTCCGCCGCGCATCGTGTTCCGTGCCCTGGGTCCCGGCCTCGTCGGCGCCACCGCGCTCACCCTCGTTCACGAGAGCGCCCGGCGCGTGTTGAAGCACCCGCCGCGCATGGACGTGCTGGGCATGCGCTCGCTGGAGAAGGGCATCCGCTTCTTCGGCGGCGAGCCAGCGAAGGGGCGCCAGCTGCATCGCCAGACATTGGCGGGGGACCTGCTGTCCAACGGCCTCTATTTCTCGCTCGTGGCGCTGGGACGCCCCAGGCGCCCCTACCTGCGCGGCGCGATGCTGGGTCTGCTCGCGGGCCTGGGCGCGGTGGTGCTGCCACCGAAGCTGGGCCTGGGCCGCAAGCCGTCCCGGGCCCGCCCCTCCACGTCGCTGCTCACCGTGGCCTGGTACACGCTGGGGGGCCTGGCCGCGGCGCGCGCCACACGGAAGCTGGTGGCGCGCCGCCAGCCGGAACCGCCCCTGCATCAGCGCCTCTCCAGGGAATAGGGGCTGGAATGCGTTGCAGGTGGTGGACTACAACTCCTCGCAATGCATCACGTCGAGTTGCCCGTGGGGGAGCTGAACGAGTTCGACCTGCCCCCCGTCTGCATCGTCACCGGTGAGCAGGGGGAGGGCGTGGTCTTCAAGCCGGTGAAGTTCGTCTGGCATCCACGCTGGATCGGCCTCCTCATCTTCTGCAACGCGCTCATCGCCCTCATCGTCGCCCTCGCGATGACGAAGCGGGTGAAGGGCGCCCTTCCCTTCACGGAAGAGGCCTGGAGCCTTTGGAAGCGCGGACAGGTCATCATGGGCGTCTCGGCCGTGACGACCATCGCACTGCTCCTCACGTCGCTCAGCCTGCTGGCGTCCCGTCATCCCAGCCCGCTGGGCTTCCTCGCGCTGGTGTCGGCCGTGGCGCTCCCCGTGTTGGCCTGGTTCTTCTTCCTGCGCGGCAGGGGTCCCCAGGTGCGGCGCATCGACAAGGGCACCATCGCGCTCGCCATCCCCAATAGGGACGCCGCGCGGGCCCTCATGGGCCATTTCCAGGCAGGGCTGCGCGCCCCGGTCTGGAATGGCGAGGAGGGCCTGGACGAGAACGGCGTTCCGACTCGCGCCGTCTGCGCGCGGCACGAGGACATCGTCGCGAACCAGGTGTGCCCCCGTTGCGGCGCGTTCATGTGCCCCCGGTGTGAGAACCGCGTCCGCCGGGAGGCGATGCCGATGTGCCCCGGCTGCTGGGAGCTGCGGGCCCGCGTCCTCGCGAAGCCCCCGGACTCCCTCGTCACGGCGCCGAACGTGGGCCTGGTGCTGGGACTCGTGTCGCTCCTTTCCTTGCTCATTCCCTTCCTGATCATCATCCAGCCCGTGTCCCTGGTGCTCAACACCATGAACCTGGTGAAGGCCCGGCGAGAAGGCGGGTCTCGGGAGAACCAGCGCAAGGCCATCGTCGGCCTCGTCGCCACGGGGCTGGGGGCGCTCCTGCTCGGCATGATGTTCTTCCTGCGCTCCGGGCCCTGACGCTCGGGCGCCGCTCCAGGGTTGGCGAGTGAATCCCCTGACACGGGGACACTTGCCGGACGAACGAGGGCGACCCCAGCCTGAAGGGTGATGGCCACCGACTTCACCCACCTGCCGCTGCGCGGCGACCAGAATGCGTTGCACGTCGTCGTCGAGTCGCCCCGCGGCTCGACGGTGAAGCTCAAATACGACACGAAGCTCCAGGCCTTCACGCTGTCCCGGCCGCTGACGCGAGGCTTCCGCTACCCGTTCGACTGGGGCTTCATCCCCAGCACGAAGGGCCCGGACGGCGACCCGCTGGACGCGCTGGTGTACTGGGACGTGCCCACCTGGCCGGGCGTGGTGCTGCCCTGCCGGCCGCTGGGCGTGCTCCTGGTGGACCAGAAGCCGCGGGGCGCGACGAACGGCGAGCGCGAGCGCAATGACCGCCTGCTGCTCGTCCCGGTGCACGCCACCCGCTCCGACCACCTCCGTTCCTATCAGGACCTGTCCCAGCGCGAGCGCGAGGAGCTGGAGCACTTCTTCCTCGCGGTGGTGCACTTCGCGGACAAGGACGCGCGCATCCTCGGCTGGGATGGGCCGGATGCCGCGGAGCGCATGGTCCAGCAGTACGCCCTCGAGGAGGACTGACGCCCCATGCCGCAACCCACTCCCATCCGGGGCCTGGGCCCCGACACCGCGCTGGGCGACGCCGCGCGCCGCATCCTCGCCGGGCGGCTCGCCGACGTGCGCCACCCGGAGAGCCAGCTGGACGGTGAGTTGGACGGGGACGGCGTGCACGACATGCGCGTGGCCACCCGCCGCCTGCGCGCCGCGCTCCAGGTGTTCCAGGCCACCGGCAAGCTCACCCGGCTGGAGGCGGACGTGAAGCGCCTCCAGGACGCGCTGGGCGCCGTGCGGGACTTGCACGTCCAGGACCAGTGGCTGGACACGGCCGCGAAGGGAAAGAAGGACGCGGGCAAGGCGCTGCAAGGCCTGCGCGAAAGCCACCTGTCCGGCCTGAAGACCAAGGAGAAGAAGCTGCGCGCGGAGCTGGAGCGCTGGACGGACCGCACCGTGCCGCGCCTCCTGAAGAAGCTGGACACGCTGGAGGACCCCCACCGCTTCTCCAGCAAGCGCGTGCGAAGCCACCTGCGCTGGCGCCTGCGCCGCGTGGAGAAGCGCCTGGAGCGCTACGCGGACGCGCCCGACGCGGCGTCCGCGCACGCCCTGCGCAAGGACCTGAAGAAGCTGCGTTACGAGCTGGAGATCTTCCAGCCCGCCTTCCGCCGCACCGTGAGCGCGCTGCTGGAGGTCCTGGTGCCGTTGCAGGACGGCCTGGGGGAATTGCACGACGCGGACGTGCGGCTGGAGCTGTTCGAGCGCGCCGCCGCGGAAGCCCCGCCCGGCCAGCGCAAGGCCGCGCGCAAGCTGCTGCCCCAGGCCCGCGACGAGCGCGCGGAGCGGTCCGCGGAAATCGCTCGCGAGGTGCAGCGCTGGCACGCGGAGGCCATTCCCAAGCGCCTGCGCAAGGCGTTGACCTGACGCACGCGCGGACAGAGCAGCCGCTCCAGTGAAGCGTGCTGGACCGCCCCGGCTCCGCTCCATCCAGGGAGTCTGTCCTTGCCTTTGAAGCCCTTCCGACCGGCGCTGCGGGCGGACACCTGCCCTCCGGGTCACCATGCGCGGGGGCCGGGGCGTGCACACATCCCTGCTGGATGTGATCCGCCCTGTGCCCGGGTCGGAGGGCTGGCAACCCTCCCTTCGGGGCACCCGGAAGAAGTGTCGAAACCCCGCGCTGTAAAAAGTGCCGGGTTCCGCCCTAAGCATTGTTGCTGTTTCGCGCAACACCCCGGAATCATTGAGGTCGCATGCCGGCTGGCATTGGCCCGTGCGTTGCTAAAGGTCTCCCCGTCGCAGCAACCGGCGGACACACAACCCGCCCTCTTCCCCGAGAGAGACCCCCATGCAGGCTTCCAACTCCTTCTCCACCGCTGACTCGCTCTCCACCTACCTCTCGGAGATCAACCAGTACCCGCTGCTGAACCCGCAGGAGGAGCAGACGCTGTCGCGCGCCTTCCGCGCGGGTGACCTGTCCGCGGGCCACCGCCTGGTGACGAGCAACCTGCGCTTCGTGGTGAAGGTCGCCTACGAGTACCGCTCCTACGGCCTGAAGATGTCCGACCTCATCCAGGAGGCGAACATCGGCCTGATGAAGGCGGTGCAGAAGTTCGACCCGGAGAAGGGCATCCGCCTCATCTCCTACGCGGTGTGGTGGATCCGCGCGTACATCCAGAACTACGTGCTGCGCAACTGGAGCCTGGTGAAGCTGGGCACGACGCAGGCGCAGCGCCGGCTGTTCTTCAGCCTGGCCCGTACGCGCCGCGAGCTGGAGAAGCTGGGCGCCGGCGAGGGCACCATCGTCAACGCGGATGAAATCGCCAAGAAGCTGAACGTGAAGCCCACGGAAGTGCGCGAGATGGAGCAGCGCATGGGCGGCCGCGACCTGTCCCTGGACGCGCCGGTGGGCGAGGACGGCGACGCCACGCACCTGGACTTCGTGGAGTCCGAGTCTGCCTCGCACGCGGACGAGGTCGCGGACCGGCAGCAGGCGGGCCTCACCCGCAACCTGGTGCAGCGCGCGCTGATGCGCCTGGATCCGCGCGAGCGCTTCATCATCGAGCAGCGCGTGATGAGCGACACGGAGATGACCCTGAGCGAGCTGGGTGAGCACTTCGGCTTCTCCCGCGAGCGCGCCCGTCAGCTGGAGATCCGCGCCAAGGACAAGCTGAAGGCGGAGCTGGCCAACCTGATGGCCGAGGCCGGCCTGGACCAGGCCGAGCTGGCCGCGTAACGCGCGGAAGGCCTCCTTCAAGGCTGCGACACGGCACGGCCCCGTCCCCTCGCGTTGGGAAGCGCGAAGGCACGGGGCCGTGGCATGTCCGGCGTTGGGCTCAGCGCGGCACGCCGGGCGAGGACTCGCCGCTCTCCGCCGGCGCCGGCGTGGCCGGCTGCGCGCGGGACGTGGCGTCGATGCGCAGGGCCTGCGGCTCGCCGGTGCTTTCGTCCGTGCGGTAGGAGGCGCGGACCTGCGCGCCCTCCTGGATGTCCGAGGCGCTCGCGGCCCGGCCGTCCACCTGCACCTGCGTGCGGGGCCCCACCTTCAGGCGCAGCTCGGGTTCGCCGCGCTGGCTCACCAGCACCTCCTGGGCGCTCGCGCTGAGCACGTCACCGGAGATCTGCTGTTCCCGGGCGGGCGCCGCCTGGGAGTCCTGGGCGATGGCCGCCTGCTGCGTGGCGGCGTTCGCGTTCGCGTTCGCGGCCTGCTGCTGTGAGGTGTTCTGGTTCGCGATGCGCTCGTTGGCGGCGGCGGTCTCGTTGGAGGCCTGCTGCTGGGTGGCGAGGTTCTGCTGCGACTGGCGCTGGGCCGCCAGGGCACTGGCCTGGGCCTGCTGGGCCACGGACTGGGCCTGCTGGGTGCGCGCCTGCGCCTGCTGCTGGCTGGCCTGGGCCTCCTGGGCTTCCTTCTGGGCCTTGGCCTGGGCCTCCTGGAGCTCCTGCTGCTTGTGCTGCACGTCCTCCTGGGCGCGGGCGGCCTCGCGCTGCTCGCGGGAGGCCGTCTTCTGCGCGTCGCGCGCGTCGTCGAAGGCCTTCTCTGATTGGGCCTGGGCCTGCGCCACCTGCTGTTCGGGCGAGTTGTCCGTGGAGGTCTGACGAGAGCGGTCTCCCTCCTGGCAGGCGGTGGTACTCACTACGAGTGCGGCGACTCCGGCGCCGAGCCATGCTGCGCGCGATTTCATGAGGTTCTCCTGTCAAAGGGATGACAGGGCAAAGATGGCTGCGGCCCGCGGAGCGCCAAGCCAGTGGATCGCGAGCGCTCGTCCGTCCGCCCGCCCCGCGGCGGTCACTTTGGGGCTACCGCGTGCGAGGGAATGGCGATAAGGGGCGCCCCCCCATGCGCGCCTGCGGACTCGACTTCGGAACCAGCAATACCGCCCTGGCCCTGCCGGACGGCACCGTGCTGCCGCTGCAGCCCCACACCCCGGAGCCCCGGCTGTTCCGCTCCGTGCTCTTCTTCGCGGAGGAGGAGCGTGAGGTCTTCACGGGCGCGGACGCCATCCAGCGCTACCTGGAGGACAACAACGGGCGGTTCATCCAGTCCGTGAAGTCCTTCCTGCACAGCTCGTCCTTCCGGGCCACGCAGGTGAAGGGGCGCACGTACACCATCGAGGACCTGGTGGCCATCCTGCTGCGCCGCGTGCGCGAGGCGGCCGGAGCCCACCTGGGCGAAGCGCCGGACGCGGTGGTGCTGGGCCGGCCGGCGGTCTTCACGCCAGACCCGGAGGCGGACGCGCTGGCGGAGAAGCGGCTGCGCAAGGCGGCGGAGATCGCCGGCTTCACACACGTGCAGTTCCTCATCGAGCCCATCGCGGCGGCGCTCGCGTACGAGGCGCGCCTTCAGAAGGACGAGCTGGTGCTGGTGGCGGACTTCGGCGCCGGCACGACGGACCTGACGTTGATGCGGCTGGGGCCGTCGCGGCGGGGGAACCTGGACCGCAAGCCGGACGTGGTGGGGTCCACGGGTGTGCGCATCGGTGGTGACCGGTTCGACGCGGAGATCATGCGGCACAAGCTGCTGCCGAAGTTCGGGGCGGGGTCCACGTACAAGGTGAAGGGCTTCAGCCACAAGCGGCTGCCCATTCCGCAGCACGTGCTGGCGAAGCTGCTCAACTGGCACGAGATGTCCTTCATCCGGGAGAAGTCCACGCAGGAGCTGCTGGAGGTGATGCTCGACACGAGCGACCACCCGGCGGAGATCCAGGCGCTCTACGACCTGGTGATGGACAACCTGGGCTACCGGCTGTTCCGGTCCATTGAAGCGGCGAAGGTGAAGCTGTCGAGCGAGGACGTGGCGACCATCGACTTCGAGGACGCGCGCATCCACCTGCACGAGCCGATGACGCGGGCGGAGTTCGAGGCGGCGAGCCGGACGTTGTTGGATGAGCTGTCGCAGTGCACGGAAGGGCTGTTGGCGAAGCACCCGGAGGCCCGGGACATTGACGCGGTCTTCCTGACGGGCGGTTCGTCGCAGATTCCGGCGGTGCGGGAGCTGTACGTGAAGCGCTTCGGGGAGGAGCGCGTGCGCACGGCGGACGCGTTCACCTCCGTGGCGGAGGGCCTGGGACGCGCGTCCGCGTGGCTGACGGGGTGAAAGCCGGTCAGGGGCTCCCGCCGTCCGACGGAAGCCCCTCCAGGACTCCAGCATCGGCTTCCGGAGGCGGCGGAAGGGCCTCCGGTTCCGCGCCCACACTTCGCCGCAGGATTCGACCCTCGAGGCTGACTGCGTAGCGCGCGCCAGTGTCCACACCGATGAAGGCGTTGCCACAGGCGTCCGGGGCCTCGTGGATCAGGATGAAGAAGACGTCATCCTGCCGGATGACCCGATAGCGATACGCCTCCGCGTGGATCCGCGCCATCTTCGCCAGCGCGGCGAGGTCCTGCTTCGAAAGGTTGGTGGGTGTCGCGAGATGGTTGTGGACAGGGTCTGCCCACTGGCTCAACGCATATCGGTCATCCGGGACGTAATACAATCAGGCGCAAGACTCCTTCGACATGCGCCAACGCACGTCGAAAGGAGCGCATCCCACGCGGTGTCGAACTGCGGCGTCCCCGGCATCGGGCCATCCAACCGGGCAGACATGCGCGTGGAGTCGTAGCGCACGACACCTGGCGGTGGCGGAGAAGCGCACCCGCTCATGCACAGGGCGCCCCACAGAGCCCCCATGAGCACCCGAGACCTCAAGGCCCCACGTCCACCGTGCGCGTCGTCCAGTCCGTGCCTCCGCGTCCGTCGCGGGCCACCACCCAGAGGGTGATGCGCTCCGGCGTCTTGGCCGTCGTGTACGTCGTCGTCGGGTCGCCGGGCTTGCCATCCACCGGCTCCAGCGAGCGGAACGCCCCCACCTCCCCCTCCCCCGTCGCGAACCAGCTGAAGAAGATCTGCTCCGTCTGCGTCCCGTCCGCCGTGACGTAGGTCTCCTCGCTGCCCGCCCCCAGCACCGGCGTGAAGGTCACCTCCGTGTCCAGCGGCAGCGGCCCGGACAGCGGCGCGTCGTTCCACAGCACGTCCTGCATCACCGGGTTCTGGTTGGGCGTGTCCGTCGAGCGCAACGTGATGCGCCGCACGCCCCGCTCCACGCCCTCCGGCGTCCCGCTGCCGTCCGTCGCCTCGTACCCCACGAACAGCGGCAGCCCGGTCTGCAACACCTGCTGCACCTTCGGGTCGTTGAAGTCGAACGTCCCCCCGCTCCCACCGCCCGTGCTGCCCGTGGCCGCCTGGAACGACGCGATGAGCAGCGCCTGCACCGCCGGGTCGCTCAATGACAGCACGCCGTTCTGCAGCGGCACCCCGCCGTCCCCCGGACACGCCACGTCCCCGTAGGGGTTCACGTCCGGCCGGCACAGCGCGTACGACACCGTCACCGGACGCGCGTCCGGCGTCACCGCCAGCGCGGTGAACGTCACCGGCGGAGGCAGCGTGGAGGCGTTCGGCTCCAGCGCCAGCTCCGGCGGCTCCGCCTTGATGCCGAGCACCCGCACGCGGCGAATCTCACTGGGCGCCTCGAAGTCGGGGCCACCACACGCGCTCAGCCCCAGCAACGCAATGACAGACAGCAGGACGGGAGTGCGCATGGCGTCAGAACGCTCCCTTCAGGCCGAGCACGGGCAGGATGGGCAGGCCCTTGAAGAACTCGCGCTGAGAGTAGTTGTAGTTGTAGGCCACGCCCTCGACCGACCGGTTGTTGTACGCGTTCGTCAGGTCCAGGTAGAGGTCCAGGTTCCAGGTGTTGAAGATGAAGTTCTTGTCCACGCGGATGTCCAGCTGGTTGAACGACGGCAGCCGCTGGGAATTGACCAGCCCGTAGTACGGGATGAACACGTCCGTCGTGTCGTCGCGCTTCGCGCCCAGCACCGGCGTCGTCGGGTTGCCGGACGCGAAGCGGAACCGCGCGCCCACCTCCCAGCCCCTCGGCAGCTTGTAGCTGGCGATGGCCGTCAGCACGTGCGTCTGGTCGTTGTCGAACTTGCGCCAGCGCGCCCCCGGCGCGTCCCGGCGCTCGCTGCGGCTGAGCGTGTACGAGATCCAGCCGAACAGCCGGTCCGTCAGCGCGCGGCGGATGAGCAACTCAAAGCCATAGATGCGCCCCACGCCGCCGTTCTTGAGGTTCTCCGGCACGGACTCGCCGTTGCGCTCGACGCGCGCGTTCGAGCGCACGATGAGGTCATCCAGGTCGTTGTAGAAGACCTCGCTGCCCACGAACCACTCCGGCCGCGCCTGCCACTCCGCACCCACGCTGTACTGGAGCGACCGCTTCGCCCCCAGGTCCGGATTGCCGAACCCCGGCGACGGCTCATCCTGCACCGGCGGGCTGTGGTAGACGCCCGCGCCGCCCTTCAGCGTCAGCGTCTCCGTGAGCGCGTAGCGCACCGCGAGCCGCGGGTTCACCGTGCGCTTCACCTCCTGCTGCTCCGTGAAGATGTAGCTCTCCGTGCGCACGCCCGGCACCACGAGCAGGTCCTTGATGGGCCGCCACCGCACCTCCGCCCAGGCGGACGGGTAGTACTGGGTGAAGTTCCCATCGATGTTGATGAGGTCCTCCGTGACGAGCGGCGACGGCGGCTCGCCCTCGCGCGGCGGCTGCTGGATGCTGGCCGTCACCTTCGCCAGGTTCGCCACCACGTCCAGGCCGCCCGCCACCGTCACGCGGTCGTTGAACACGTACTCCACCGTGGGCCGCAGATACAGGTCCGTGGACGCGATGCGCAGCCCGCGCTCGCCAATCGAGAAGTCGAGGATCGTGTTGCCAATGAGCCCCTGCGTGTCGAGCGCCAGCCTGCCCTCGCGGAACTGGTGCCGCAGGCGCAGCTGGTTGAAGCCGGTCGTCACGTCCAGGCCGCCATTGATGGACGGGTCGTTGTCCGCCGGCTGGTCCAACAGCAGCGCCAGGCGGTCGCGCGACGTCAGGCCCTGCAGCGTGAACGTGTGGCGGCTGCTCGGCTTCCACACCAGCTTCGCCTGCGCGTCGTAGTAGCGCGGGGCCACCTGGAGGCTGTCGTCGTCGAACGGCACCGCCTTGAGCACCAGGTCGATGTACGAGCGCCGGCCGCCAATGGCGAAGCTCAGCGTGTCCGTGATGGGCCCCTCCACCACCGCGTTGGATTCGATGCCGCTGATGCCCACCGTGGCGTGCAGGCGGTCCGTGCGGGGCTCGCGGCTGCGCACGTTGATGACGCCGCCGGTGATGTCGCCGTAGTACGCGGAGAAGTTGCCGGGCAGGTAGTCCACTGCCTCCAGCAGGTCCGAGTTGTAGACGGAGGTGAGCCCCCCGAAGTGATACAGGATGGGGATGCGCAGGCCGTCCAGGAAGACGCCGGACTCCTGGGGGCTGGTGCCGCGGATGACCAGCGCGCCGCCGTTGAACGCGGGCCTCGCCACGCCCGGCAGGTTCTGCACCACCTTGAGCGTGTCGCCCTGCGTGCCCGGAACGCGCTGCACCTCCGCCACCGTGATGGTGGTGCGCGTCACCTCCTTGCGCTCGCGGTCGCTGCGGACCACCGTCTCGTACTGGCTGAAGATGCGCTTCTGCACGTAGTACGTGGCCTGCGTCTCCTTGCCCTCTTCAATCGTCTCCTGCGTCTTGAAGCGGTCGTAGTTGCCCAGCACGACGATGACCGGATGCGTGCCCACGGGGACTCCCCGGAAGGCGAAGCGCCCCTCGCTGTCCGTGACCGCGGAGCGGTCCAGCTCCGTGAGCACCACCTCCGCCCCCACCAGCGGCTTGCGCGTGCCGCGCTCCAGCGCCCGGCCGCTGAAGTTCACCGGCCCCTGCGGCTCCTGGACGCCGCCGTCCGGCGCGGCCTCCGGCGGGGGCTCCGGCGCGCGGAAGACGAACTGGTACGCGTACTGGATGCGCACCGGCGCGGGGACGTTGTCGACCTCCGCCGGTTCGAACTGGAACTGCTTCACCGCTTCCACCGCGGCCTCGTCGAAGCCGTGGCCCGCGGGCTGCGTGACTTCGACGTTCGTGACGGAGCCCGTCTCCGAGATGTCGATGAACATCACCACCGTGCCCTCGAGCTGCTGGGCGGCGGCATCCGGCGGGTAGGCGGCTTCGACCTGACGCAGGAGGGCGGGCGGCTTCGTCAGCACGCCCGTGGGAGCGCCGGCATCGCCAGCGAGGGTCCCTGCGTCCGGAGCCTGTGCCACGGCTCCGGTCGCAAGCAATACACAGACGACGCAGAGGAGCGTTCTCATGAAGGGTGCGCGGGTCTCCCGCGCACCCTCCTAGCGCCCTCCGAGGCCCGGCGCGAGGACGATTTCGATGCGCCGGTTCTGGCTCTTGTGCTCGGGCGTGTCGTTGGGGACGAGCGGCTGGTATTGCCCATAACCCGCCGCGGACAGCATGGTCGGATCCACGCCAGAGTCCTGCAGCGAGCGCACCACCGCCATCGCGCGCGCCAGGCTCAGCTCCCAGTTGGTGGGGAACTGTCCGCCGCCGGTGGGCACGTCGTCCGTGTGGCCCTCCACGCGCACGATGCGGCCCTTCACCGTCTTCAGCGCGTCCGCGATCTTGACCAGCGCCTCCTGCCCTTCCTTGCCCACGCGCGCGGAGCCTGACGCGAAGAGGATCTTGTCCTTGAGCTGCACGGTCATCCGGCCCTTCATCTCCGACAATTCAATCTTGCCGTCGGCGATCTCCTGCTTGAGGGACTGGGCCAGGTTCTCGTACTCGGAGCTCTTCTTCTCCAGCTCCTCCTTCGCCTGCGCGAGCTTCTTGGCGTTGCGCCCCAGCTCATCGTTGAGCGCGGCCAGCTGCGCGTTCTTGTCCTCCAGGGCGCGGCGCTCGGCCGCGGCGGAGGTGAGGCGGTTCTCGGAGGCGTCCAGGCGCGTCTGCAGCGCGGCCTTCTCCTGCTCCAGCGCGGCCTGCTTCTCCTCCAGCTCCTTCACCTTCGCCTCGGCCGCCGCGCGGGCCGCCTTCTCATCCGTGAGGTTCTTCGTCAGCCCTTCCGCCTCCAGGGCCTTCTCGTTGAACTTCCCCTGCGAGACGCAGCCCGTGGAGAGGGCAACGAGGGCAGCCAGAACCAGACGTGTCCGCATAGGTGCGATTCCTCCTGACAAGGATGTTGGTGGGTCTGAGACTACCGCGCTCAGACCCGCCGCCGAGGAGAAACGCGCATCCAATTTGAGGCCAAACTTCCCTGCTGAACGAGCGGCCTACTTGGGGAAGATGGGGTGGGTGTCCAGCCAGGAGCTGAAGAGGGCGTCGGCGAAGGACTTGCCCGGGATGTAGACGCCGCCGGACGCGCCGCCCGAGACGTGGAGGCCGGAGCCAGGCAGGTAGGTGAGGACGAGGTCATCGCCCTTGCGGACGTCATGCAGGGACGACAGGAGCTTCTCCAGGGACTGGCTGAGGGCGTCCTGGCGCATGGCCGGGTTCTGGCGCAGGCCTTCGCGGAAGCTGCCCACCAGCTGGTCGCGGGTGATGGTGCGCAGGAAGCGGAAGTGCAGTCGTTTCAGGCTGTTGGACGACACGGCCTCCTTGAAGGAGGACGGTTCCTCTTCCATGTAGAGGCTCCACACGTAGACATTGAAGAAGAGCTTCTTCTTCAGCTCCATGTGGGTGAGCGCCAGCGTCTTGCCCTCCACCTGGAGGGAATCCGGCATGTCCACCCCGCCCGCCTGCTCCGCGTGGGCGGCAGCGCCCACCAGCAGGAGCATCCCCAGCGCGACCCCTCGCGCCCCCGTCTTCCACGCCGTCCCCATCATCGCCCTCCCCTTCCCCCTCTTTCCGACGTCGGTGATCGCAACGGTGCGCATGCCCAAGAAAACCGCCACTGGCCGCGATCATTGGTTTGTGCACCATTGGACGGCATCAAGGCGCCCAAGGCAAGGCTGTTGGGGGTTCAAGTGACTCCCCGGTTGGCGAGCAGACGGCGCGGATGGCGCGTGGCGTCACGAAACCGGGGAAATGGGCCTACTCCGCAGACGGGCCCGGGGGGCTCAGGGGGTGAGAAGAAATGCCCCTTCCGACTCGTCGAGCCACCCTTGCGCGATGGCGAGCAGGAGGTTGTGGGCGACGAGTGCGAGCAACCACGCGGCTTCGGCTCGCTTGCGACCTCGTACGTGAAGCCTGCGCAGTCCTTGGCGCTCCTTGACCTGCGCATTGAGCAACTCCGCCGTCGGTGCGCGCTGGGCGTAGGTGCGCTTGCCGGCGGGTGTCTGCATCCGCGCACGCCACGCATGGGTGAGGTCGCCTCGTCGGCCCCTGCTCCGCCCCTCCGGAGGAGGCAGGTTCTTGCGCGCCGGTAAGGGAGAAAAGACACGAATGCCCTGCGACTCAAGCGCGGAGAAGGCCTTGAGATTCCGATAGGCCCCGTCCACCAGCCAGGCTTCGGGCTTGAGTCCCAGGACGCGGGCCACCCAGTGCACCATGGGGAGCAGCTGCGCAGCGTCCGCCCCCTCATCGGTGACACGACCAGCCAATGCCAACCGGCTCTCGACGTCCGAGACGGCCTGCGCGTTGTAGGCGGGACGGAAGCCGCCGTCTGGCATGCGCATCACCTGGGCCTGTGGGTCGGTGAGAGAGGCTCGGGGCTCGCCATGAGCGCCCCCCTTCGCACGTTTCTTACGGCGTGCTGCCGCCGGCAATGCAGCGAGTGCGAGCGCCGCCCGGGCCTGTAAATCGGCCTGAGCGCGCTTGCATGCTGCACGTGCCTTGGCGCTCGCGCCCTGTCGGCACCGGCCGGCGGCAGCCGCCGCGGTTGCCCGCCTCTGCAGAGTGGCCTTTCGGTGAAATGAGGCAGCCCCTGCTGAAGCACGTACACGCGTGCCGTCCTGCGCGAGTCGTCGTGGCCGGAGCACGGCACCGCGGCTGTACAGGTCATCCAGCAGCTTGCCCAGCAACGCCCGGAAGGCAGGGCCTGAGCGTGTCATGAAGGAGGACAACGTATGCGCCGACACACTGACGCCGCCGCACAACCACCAGTACGCAACGTCCGTACGCAGCCTGGCTGCAATGGCGTGAGCGCTGGAGAGGCCCTCCATCTGCCCATACACCCACAGCGCCAGCAACAACCGCGGGTCCACCGCCGCACGACCCGCGTGATGCGCGCGCGCACGGATGGCGCGCTCGAAGTCCGACATGTCCAGCGCTTCGACAGCCGCCCAGACAGCGCGCACTGGATGACCTCGGTCAACCAACTGCTCGTAGGTCCGAGCCGCCAGCACCTGCGTCCGTTTTGGCCGGAGCAAACGCACTCGAGGCCGTTTGCTCCTCGCCATGGCGATTCATGCTCGCACAGCAGCGCTTATGCATCCCTCGAATTCATTAGAATCGTTAAATTTTTCTCAGCCCCTCAGTGACTCGCGGTACTCGTCCACGAGTTTCCAGAACAGCGTCCACACATCGTGTTTGCGTCTGCCCGCCTTCACGATCATGGAGATGGGTCCACAGGATGCGCTCCAGCCTCTCGTCTCACTGAGATAGTCCGCGAAGTTCCAGAGGAACCTGAAGCCTGCTTCGGGAGCTCCATGAGCCCCCAGCGCGAGCGAATACCCGGACAGGAGATGTTCCAGGTTCCGCAACAGCAAGACCCGCTGCGAGTCATCTCCGCCCAAATACATCCCAGGGCGCTTTCGAATGCTCTCCAGGAGATCGAAGACATTTGGATGCGATGCGGCTGCCCTCGCGAGTGGGGAGCGAATCACCGTCGCGGAGCAAGCCAGGACGTATCCGCCAACGCCCACGGAGGGCGCCACCTCATACAGGGTGAACGCATCCGCCAGCACCCGCTGCGTCCAGTACGCGTCCAGTCCCAGGCTGCTGCAGCGTTCAGCGGTCGCGGCGTTCCCTGCCTTCCATTCGTGAATGTCGAACAGCACGTTCTGCCGCTGGAAGCGCGAGAGTGACCACTCGCAGGCGCAGGCAAAATCCACCCGAGCTTTTTCACCAGTCCGCAGCGCCAGCTCCAGTTGCAGGAACATCTTCTCCCGGTCCATCCGCACGCCCGTGACCTCGGCGTCGTGGACATCCACGTCTAGGAAAGCCATCGTGGGGAACAGTCTGTCATCCAGCGGTCCCACTCTGGAAGGAGCCGGCGTAGGCTCTCGTCCATGAGCGCTTCCACGCCGGCCCAGGTCCATTTCCGCACCTGCAATCTTTGCGAAGCGATGTGTGGCGTGCGCATCGAGGTGGCGGATGGGCGCATCACGTCCATCAAGGGGGACGCGGAGGACCCGTTCAGCCGGGGCCACATCTGCCCCAAGGCCGTGGCGCTGCGCGACCTGCACGAGGATCCGGACCGGCTCCGCCATCCCATGAAGCGCACCGCTTCCGGATGGGAGCGAGTGTCTTGGGAGGACGCCTTCCGCGACATCGCGCAGCGGCTCCATGCCCTCCAGAAGGAGCATGGACCCAACGCCGTGGGCGCGTACCTGGGCAATCCCAACGTGCACAACCTGGGCGCGATGATGTTCGGCCCCCAGCTCCTTCGCGCGCTACGCACGCGCAACCGGTTCTCCGCCACCTCTGTCGACCAGCTCCCCCACCAGCTCGCGGCCCACCTCATGTTCGGGCATCAGCTGTTGGTGCCCATCCCGGACATCGACCGCACGCGATACATGCTCGTCCTGGGCGCGAACCCGCTCGCGTCCAATGGCAGCCTGATGACCACGCCCGACGTGCGCGCCCGGCTGCGCGCCATCCAGGAGCGCGGTGGAAAGGTCGTCGTCATCGACCCTCGCCGCACCGAGACGGCTGCCATCGCCGACCAGCACGTGTTCGTCCGGCCCGGCACCGATGCGCTCGCCCTCTTCTCCCTGCTGCATGTCGTGCTGGAGGGCAACGCGCACCGCATGGGACGGCTCGCGGCATTCGTGGATGGGTTGGACACCGTGCTCCCGCTCGTCCGTGACTTCCCTCCGGAGCGCACGGCCTCGCACACGGGCATTGCACCGGACGTGCTTCGCGGCATCGCCCGGGACTTCCTCGCCGCGGACGGGGCTGTCTGCTACGGGCGCGTCGGCGTGTCCACGCAGCCGTTTGGCTCGCTCTGCCAATGGCTCATCAACGTCCTGAACATCGTCACCGGCAACCTGGACCGCGAGGGCGGCGCCCTCTTCACCCTTCCTGCCTTTGACCTCATCGGAGGGCCGCGTGCGTTCGGCGTCGGCCCTGGCAGCCATGGCCGCTGGAAGAGCCGGGTCCGGGGACTGCCGGAGTCCTCCGGGGAGCTTCCCGTCGCGGCGCTCGCTGAGGAGATCCTCACTCCGGGCGAGGGCCGCATCCGCGCGCTCTTCACCCTGGCCGGCAACCCCGTGCTGTCCACACCCAATGGCACGCAGCTGGACGCCGCGCTGGGACAGCTCGACTTCATGGTGAGCGTGGATCCGTACCTCAACGAGACCACCCGCCACGCGCACTACATCCTGCCTCCCGCGTCGCTGCTGGAGCGCGGACACTACGACCTCGTCTTCCACGTGCTCGCCGTGCGCAACACGGCGAAGTATTCGCCTCCGGTGTTCACCGCGGGTCCGGACGCGCGCCAGGACTGGGAGATCCTCCTGGAACTCCAGCACCGGCTGGAGACCCTGCGAAAGGGACGGAGCATTCGCGCGCTGCTCCAGTACCAGGCCCTCAAGCGGATGGGACCGGAGCGCCTCCTCGACCTGGGCCTTCGCATGGGGCCCTATGGCTCGCGCTTCCATCCGCTCAAGAAGTCCGGCCTCTCGCTCGCGAAGCTTCGCGCCTCGCCGCACGGCATCGACCTGGGACCGATGAAGCCCAGTCTGCCCGGCCGGCTCCGCAACCGCTCCAAGCGCATCCAGCTGGCACCGGAGCTGTTCGTCGCGGACGTGGCCCGGCTCCGCGCCGCGTTCCCGGACGACGCGGCACCTCGCGAGGGCGAGCTGCTACTCATCGGCAGGCGGCACCTGCGTGACAACAACTCGTGGATGCACAACGTGCCGGGGCTCGTGAAGGGCCGTCCTCGCTGCACGCTCATGGTCCACCCGGACGACGCTTCACGCCTGGGCCTCACCGAAGGCGCGAACGCCACCATCCGCTCACGGGTCGGCGAAGTCACCGTGCCCGTCGCGGTCACCCCCGATGTGATGCCCGGCGTCGTCAGCCTGCCGCACGGCTACGGCCACCAGCGCCCCGGCATCCGCCAACAGGTCGCCAGCGCGCACGCGGGCGCCAGCATCAACGACCTCACGGATGATCAGGCGCTGGACGTCGTCAGCGGCAACGCCGCCTTCAGCGGGACACCGGTCCAGGTGCGACCGGCCTGAGTCCCCCGAACATCCCTTCTGTACATCACCGGTCCGACACGGCCCTCCTCCAAACCTGTCCGACGGGCTCCATTTCCAGACGGGAGCGAAGGCCTCCGGCGACGGTCCTCGAAAACCTGTCCGACTGTCGGACCGGTTCGCGCCGCCCTGAAGCAGTCGGTCTCCCCCACCACGGTCCTCCAAACCTGTCCGACTGTCCGACAGGTTCTTGAGGCCCGACGGAAGCGAAGGCCCCCCGACCACGTTCTTCCAAAACCTGTCCGATTGTCCGACAGGTTTCCGCTGCGCGGCTGGGCGGAGGCCCCCGACCACGGTCCTCCAAACCTGTCCGACTGTCCGACAGGTTCCCCCCACCCGGATGTAGCCGAGGCCCCCGACCACGGTTCGCCAGGAACCTGTCCGACTGAACCTGTCCGACTGTCCGACAGGTTTCCGCTGCTCGGCTGGAGGAGGGCCCCGACCACGGTTCGCCAGGAACCTGTCCAACTGTCGGACAGGCTTCCGCCGCGCGGAGAAGGCGGTCCGCAGCCACGGTTCTCCGAAACTTGTCCGACTGTCGGACAGGTTTCCTCCACCTGGATGAGCCAAGAGACCGACCGCGGCCCTCCGAAACTTGTCCGACTGTCGGACAGGTTTCTGGAGTTCGCCGCCGCCGGGGTGTCCCCACGGGGGCTCTCACCTTCTCATGGCAGCAGAAATCAGGTCCGGAGACCGTGGCCCTGGCTGACGGATGCTGTGGGCTAGGACGAGGTGGATTCATGCCATGTGCATCATGGCCAGGCAGCTCACCCCGAACAGGACGTCACGGCTGCCGGGTGCCTGGCACTCCTTCTGTCAGGGCTCGAGCGAGCGCGGCGATGTGACGCTCGTCGGTGCCACAACACCCGCCGAGCACGCGCGTGCCGAGCTCCGCATGGACTCGGGCCATCTCTCGCGCGAACGCTTCCGGGGTTTCGCTGTCGAGCTCCGCGCGTCCATCGAGCTCTTCGGGCGAGAGGCGGGAGGTATTGGCCTGTAGGCCCATCACCCGCGCACCGAGGACGGGCGAGGCGGCCAGTTGGCGCGACAGGCCCTCGCGGAAGACGGAGGGGTGGACGCAATTCACCATGTACGCGGTCGGACGTGCGCCGGGCAGGGCGTCGATGCGCCCCACGGCCTCGGCCAGTGGGGTTCCGTCGAGCAGCGTCCCGGTGGGACGGAGGACGAAGCTCAACAGGAACGGCGTCTTCGTGCGCGCCATCGCCAGGGCGAGGCCCTCGGCCTCCGAGAGGGCCGGCAGCGCCTGGGCCACGAGGAAGTCCACCCCGGCGTTCGCGAGCGCCTCCACGTGGGGCGCATGGAAGGCCACGGCTGCATCACTTGGGAGGGCCTCCTCGGGCCGGTAGGCATCTCCGCGACACCCGACGAGCCCGCCGATGAAGATGCCCTCTCCCCGGCTGCCCACTTCCTCTCGCAGGCCCGCGAGCAGCCCTACCGCTTCGCCGAAAACGTCGCGGCCGGCGAGCCCCGCGCGCGCGAGCCGCTCCGCGTTCGCGCGCCAGGTGGGGGTGAGAAGAAGCGTGGGCAGGCCATGGCGCAGGCCGATGTCGCGGTAGTCGCGATAGATGCTGGCGAGCGCCTCGCGTCCCTCCGGACGGAAGAGGAGTCCTGCGTTGGCCACGTGCGGATCCAGCAGCCCCGCGGGGTGGCGGCGCAGGCGCTCGACCACGGAACCCTCGGTGAGCAGCCGCGGGGCCCCGTGCAGGACGCGAAGGAACGGTGCGTGGTTCACCAGCTCATCCATCAGCGTGCTCCTATCATCGTCAGCATCCTCCGAAACCTCGCCTCTTCCGCGTCACTGCGTTCGACTACACATGGGCAAGGGTCCGCGCGACATCCTCCGCGCGTCCCACACGCCCAACTCCGGCCAGGCGGCCTGGAGATTGTCGTCTCGATGCCCGATGACGACGGCCCGCCCGTCCTCCTCGCGGATGACTCATGCGCTGCTGCTGGGTGAATCGCGCACTCAGCAGAGCGCCTCATGCGGCCTGATAGATCCGGACGTCCGGGGCGGCGTCGAGGAGCGGCTTCAGCGCGGTCACGACATCGGCGGTGAACGGGTCGGTCTTGAGGTAGGCGCGGGCCTGCTGCGTCGTCTCGAATCCGTGGAGCACCTGCACATCCTCGTCACGGACGAGCAGGTCCTTCGACTTCGCGCCGGAGATCTTCTCGAGGAAGGGCGCCTTGTAGCGCTGGTACACGCCCACGGCCGCGGGGCGATTGGCGGGAGGAATCTGAAGAGTGATTGGCAGGCAGGCCATGGGGGTTTCCTCTGTCTTGACGTCCGCGCTACGTGAAAGATGAGCTATCGCGCTGGCGAAAGGATTCATGCGCCCGGGCATCCGGCGTCGCAAACGAGATGTTCTTGGCTTCGGACAAAGGAAACCTTGACCGCCCATGAGTGCACCCGAACACCTCAATACCTTGCGTGCCTTTGAAGCGAGCGCCAGGCACGAGAGCTTCTCCGGCGCGGCCGCCGAGCTTCATGTGACCCCGGCGGCGGCCGGACAGCTCGTGCGAAGCCTCGAGGAGGCGCTCGGCGCGCGGCTGTTCCACCGGGGTACGAGCGGACGGAAGCGGCTCGTCCTCACCGAAGCGGCCCAGCGGGCGTTGCCGGACATCCGCGCGGGGTTCGAGCGGCTGAGCGTCGGCGTCGCGCGGCTGAAGGAGGGCCCGTCGACCGGTGTACTGACCGTGACGGTCAGCCCCGCCTTCGCGGCCAAGTGGCTCCTGCCACGCCTCGAGCGGTTCCAGGCCGCCTGGCCAGAGTTGGACGTGCGGCTCGACGCGTCCACCGAGCTGCTCGACTTCGCCGCGCGCGAGGTGGATATCGGCGTGCGCTACGGAGCGGGGAGCTGGCCCGGGCTGGCCGCGGAGAAACTCCTCGAAGAGGAGGTCTATCCCGTCTGCTCTCCGGCGCTCCTCCGGCAGGGCCGCCGTCCGCGTCGGCCGTCGGACCTGCGCGGCCTACGGCTCATCCACGACCGGTCCGTGGATGCGCGCCTGGGCTTCGCCACGTGGGATGCCTGGCTCGAAAAGGCGGGCGCGAAGGACGTCGAGTCGCAGCGGGGCCTGCGGATCAACAACTCCGCGTCGGTGCTGCAGGCGGCCATCGACGGACAGGGCGTGGCGCTGGCCCGCAGCATCATGGCGCATGACGACCTCGCGGCCGGACGGCGGGTGCGCCTGTTCCCGGAGGTCGAGTTCCCCTCCGCGCTCGCCAACTACGTCGTCTACAGGCCCGAGTGCGCCACGCTCCCGAACTGGTGGCGTTTCGGGACTGGCTCGTTCGCGAGGCGTCCGAGCGCCGGGCCCCGGCGACCAGGACCTAGCGGTACACCGGCGCGGGCAGCACGGGCGGCCCCACCGGCGTGGCGGTCGTCACCTTCGCCCTGGCGCGCCACACCAGCGGCGTGAGCGCCCCCACCAGCACGAACACCGCCTGCACCGTGTGCGCGAGCAGCGCGATGGACATCGCCTTCGCCGCAGTCGTCCCCATCGCCCCCGCCGCCAGCGAGAACATCCCGTCCGTCACGCCCACCTGCCCGGGCACCAGCGAGCCCATCGCCAGCGCCACCAGGTAGAGCCCCTGCGTGAACAGCGCCTGCACCACCGTTGCGTCGATGCCCACCGCGTGCGCCAGCACCGCGTACTGCATCACCTGCAACGCGCGGCTGCTCAGGAACGCCAGCATCGGCCGCCAGGGACACAGCCCTCCTGCACACACCGACGCCTGGAAGGTCTCCGCGTGCGTGCCCCACTTGCCGCACCGCCTGCGCATCCACGCGCCCAGCCGCTTCGCCCGCAGCCCCGCTCGCACTCCCAAGGACGCGAGCAGCAACACGCAGCCATGCACCAGCATCGCCACCGTGAACGCACTCCACCCCGTCATCACGTACGCCGCCAGCGCGCATGGGAAGGAGATGAGCCCTCCCGCACCCAATGACGCGGACTGCGACGTGGCCGCCGCCGCCGTCGCGCATGCGCCTCCCGTGTACGGCGTCAGCAGCGTGGCCTTCGTCGCCTCCGCCGCCGCACGGCCCGCGGGCGCCATGCTCGACACCGCGGTTCCAATCAACTGCGCTCGCACCAGCACCGACAACGGTACCTGCCCTGCTCGCGCGCCGTAGGACAGCCGCGTCGCCGTGGCGTCGCATGTCTGCCGTCCCAGTTCGATGAGCACCACCCAGGGGAGCAGCGGCAGCGCCTGGGCGAGCGTCGTCTTCAGCTCACCCGCGCCAGCCTTGTGCACCAGGGTCGCCAGCATCCCCAGGCCCCCCAGCGCGAAGAGGGGTTTGAGCACCGTGAGCAGCCTGCGTCTCCAGACGCACGGTGTCTTGCCAAGCCCCTCCCCAACGGCGGTTCCCAGCCCGGCCAGGGCCCCTTCGTGGTGCACGTTGCTCACACTCGCCCTCCTCGCCCATCCCCACCCGCCCCACCGAGGGGTCCATTTCAGAACCTGTGCAGCCCCCACCGTCATGGCGAGGCCCTGATCGTCGACGTCCGGCAGGCTCCCTTCCCCCGCGTCCGGCGGTAGACAGAGCGCCGCACCCTCGGGGCGGCCGTGCAGGCGGAGTCGATCCATCCACCAGTGGATGCACACCGCGAGTGGCGCGAAAGCGCACGCTCGGCAGCAGGGCGGAAGGCGGTTAGGGTGGCGCCGCCATCACAGCGCGGGAGCAATGCCATGAAAGCAGTGCGCTTCTCGGCCTTCGGGCCGCCCTCCGACGTCGTCCAGGTGGTGGAGGAGCCCCCCGCGCCGCTGAAGCCCGGCGAGGCACGGCTGGCCGTGCTCGCGACGCCCATCAACCCCTCCGACCTGCTCACCCTCTCCGGCGAATACGGCGTGCTGCCCAAGCTGCCCGCCACGCCCGGCAACGAGGGCGTGGGCCGAGTGGTGGAGGTGTCCGGCTCCGACGCAGTGAGCGTGGGCGACCGGGTGTTCCTCCCGCTGGGCGCCGGCACCTGGCGCACCCACCTCACCGCGTCCGCCGCGCAGCTGTTGCCCGTTCCGCCGGGCCTGGACCTGCTCCAGGCGAGCATGCTGCTCATCAACCCGCCCACCGCCTACCTGATGCTGCGCCAGTTCGTGACGCTCCAGCCCGGAGAGTGGGTGGTGCAGAACGCCGCCAACTCCGCCGTGGGCCGCTACCTCATCACCCTGGCCCAGGTGATGGGCGTGAAGACCGTCAACGTCGTGCGCCGCCAGGAGCTGGCCGACGAGCTCAAGGCCCAGGGCGCGGACGCGGTGCTGCTGGACACGGACGAGCTGCCGCAGCAGGTGCGCGCGGCCACCGGCGGCGCGAAGGTGCGGCTGGGCATCGACGCGGTGGGCGGCGAGTCCTCGCGGCGCCTGGGCGACTGTCTTTCGACGGGCGGCATGCTGGTGAACTACGGCGCCATGAGCGGCAAGGGCCCCCAGCTGTCCGCGGCGGCCAGCATCTTCAAGGACGTCACCCTGCGCGGCTTCTGGCTGACGCGCTGGCTGCGCGACGCCCCGCGCGAGGAGCAGAACGCCACGCTCGCGCGCCTCGCGGAGCTGATGGCCGTGGGCACGCTCCAGGCGCCCGTGGACGGCACCTATCCGCTGGAGCGCATCCAGGACGCGGTGAAGCGCGCGCTGGAGCCGGGCCGCAACGGGAAGATCCTGCTCACCCCCAACCCCGCGGCGTGAAGCACCCGCCGCGCACATGAAGGAACGACGACCATGAAGCGAGTCGAAGGCAAGGTGGCCCTGGTGACTGGCGGTGCGGGGGGCCTGGGTGCCGCGTCCGCGCGGATGCTCGCGCGCGAGGGCGCGAAGGTGGTGGTCACCGACCGGCGCGAGGGTGAGGCCCGCGCGGTGGCCGAGGAGCTGGGCGACGCCGGTCTGTTCCTCCCGCTGGACGTCACCCGCGAGGACCAGTGGGTGAGCGCGCTGGCGCGCACGGTGGAGAAGTTCGGGCGGCTGGACGTGCTCGTGAACAACGCCGGCATGGGCATCGTGAAGGACATCGAGGAGATGTCATTGGACGAGTGGCGGTTCGTGCACTCGGTCAACCTGGACGGCGTGTTCCTGGGCTGCAAGCACGGCATCCGCGTGATGAGGGAATGCGGGGCCCAGGGCTCCATCATCAACATCTCGTCCATCGCGGGGCTCGTGGGCGTTCCGCAGTTCCCCGCGTACTGCTCCAGCAAGGCCGCCGTGCGCATGCTGTCCAAGTCCGTGGCGCTGCACTGCGCGTACAAGGGCTATGGAATCCGCTGCAACTCCATCCACCCCGGCTACGTGGAGACCGCCATGGTGGAGGCGCTGGCCCAGGCGGGCGGCAACGCGGAGAAGACGCGCGCGCGCATGCTCAAGGGCATCCCCGCGGGCCGCTTCGGTGAGCCGGACGACGTGGCCAACGCCGTGGTGTACCTGGCGTCGGACGAGTCCAAGCTGATGACCGGCGCGGAGATGGTCCTCGACGGCGGCGCCACCGCGCAGTAGCGCGACAGGGCCGCACTCCAGGCGCCCGGGGACCTCACTCCCAGGGCGCCGTCAGCAGCTCCCCGAAGCGCATGCCCAGCTCCATGCGGCCCACCATCGCCTGGCCCCAGGCGTTCGCCTGCGCGGCCCAGGTGACGGGCGTGAGCCCCAGCGTGTCGAAGAGCTTCATCACGTCCCCGCCCTTCTGCATCGCCTTGATCATCCGCGCGTAGTCCACGAGCGTGGGGAAGGCGGACTCCGGGAAGACCACCTCGAGGTCCACGGGCTTGGGCGGCACGCGGGGCTGGAGCGTCACCAGCAGCCGCTGCGCCTCCACGCGGGCGAGCGTCTCCTGCTGCTCACGCTCCGCGGCCTGCCGGGCCTGGAGCTCCTCCGCGGCGCGACGCTGGAGCTCCCTCTGGCGCTCCTGGTCGCGGCGGCGGGACTCGGCCACCTGTCGGTCGATTTCACGCTGCCGCTCGCGCTCCTGCTCCTCACGCCTGCGCTCGCGGCGCTCGCGCATCATCCGCAGCGCATCATGCGTGTCGTCCAGGAAGTCGCGGTGGACGTTCGACTCCTCCGGCGGGGACGGGGTGGCGCGCACGCGCTGCTCGAAGGCGGGGAGCCATGACTCGAAGTGCTCCAGCTCCGCGTCCAGGACCTGGAGGACCTGGGCGTGGTGGGACTCCAGTCCGTTGCGCAGGGCCATGGCGCCCTTCGACACGGAGAGGGAGGCGGTGCGCGGGCGCGTGCCCACCATTTCCTCCGCCGCGTCCCAGAGCGCGCGCAGCCTCCGGGGCAGCGCCTCCACCGGGGCGTTGTAGAGCAATTGCTCTGTCTGGCGGTAGAGCCCTTCCGGATCCACGCGCCACCACCTCTGGAAGCGCGTCAGGGCGTCCGGCTCCACCTCGCACTGGTGCTCCCACAGGAGGTCGCGCCAGCCCGCGAACGCGGTGAGCAGGTCTCCGCGCTCGGCGGGATGGGACTGGAAGCGCCGCCACACGGCCTCCACGAGCAGCTCGCTGCCGAAGGTCGAGCGCCAGGAGCGCGCCCGGCGCGACAGCGGCGGTACCAGGAGGTGCTGTCCAGGCCCCTCCCAGACGGCCATCAGCAGCCGGCCGGGATGTCCGGGGTCGGGGTGCTTCTGCGTGCTCCGGGGCTCGGCCACGACGCCCAGGCTCCGGGCCCGCGAAGGGAACGCGAGCAGTGCATCCAGCAAGGCCTCGCCGCTGTCCGGGTCACGGGCCCAGTCGTTCAGCCGCCGCTGTTCATCCACGCCCGAGTGGAGGAGGAAGCGCGCGAACGCGGAGTCCTCGAAGCACGCGGCGCGGTCCTTCGCCGTGCCCCGGTCGATGGCGTGCACGGCCTCCTCCAGGAAGGCCCACATCGCCTCGGACTCCTCCTCTTCGGGAGGCTCGGGGTCGTCGCGGGGAGGCGTGGCGGCCCAGCCGAAGAAGTCGAGCGCGGTCTTCGCGGGCAGGTCGCCCAGCGCCGAGCGCGCCCAGCGCGCCCAAGGCCGCTGGTCCTCCAATCCCCACTCCCGGAAGGAGCGCTGCTTCGCGAAGGAGAGCAGCTCCATCGCGAGCGATCCGACCGTGCGCAGCGACACGGCGAGCAATGCCTCCAGGGCACCTTCCGGAGGCGGCGAGGGGAGCGCGCGGAGGACCTCCTTCGCGAAGGCCGCGTCTCCGTCGCGTTGCAGCCGCGTGAGCACCTGCCGCGAGCCCCACTCGCTCAAGGTGCGCCGCGCGAAGGCGGCGACATCCTCGCCGGAGGAGTCCAGCGACCGGGCGACCTCCATCTCGTCGCGAAGACACAGGGCGCACTCAAAGCGGACGTCAGGGTCGGAGCCATACAAGCCCCGGTGCAGCGCTTCGGAGACATTCGCTGGCGCCACCTCATGCGACGCCCGTGTCCAGGCGACCGCGGCGCGCGCGGACAGCTCTGGCACATGGAGCACGCCCAGGGCGAGGCTGCGGATCCGCTCGCGCTCCTCGGTGCTCAGGCGCGGAGAGAGGCCGTTGCGCCAGCGGGTCATCGCCAGCATGGCCTCCACCGCCACGCGGCCCTCGCCGTGCAGCAGCTGGTTGCTCACTGAGAAGCGGGCCTCCCGCGACCAGGCGCCCGTGTGCACGCAGGCGAGCGAGGCCAGCAGGCGAAGGGTCGGATCCGGGGATTTGTTCGCCAGCCACTCCAGCGAGTCCGGCATGGGGCTGAAGGGCGCGAGCATCTCCTCCAGGGATGCCTCCTCGATGGGCAATATCAACGCCCACGCGTCCTCCAGCTCCCGCACGAAGCCGCGCTGGATGAGGTGGGGCTCGATGCGCCGGACGTCCTCGGACAGGCGCAGCACCGCGCCCCACTGCCGTGCGTAGCGCGCCTCCAGCACGGCCACCTGGGCGGGCTCCAGCGCGGCGGTGCGCGCCGCCAGGGCGAAGCGGTCCACGCCGGACTTGAACAGCGCCCGCGCGGAGCCATAGCGCTCCGGGGGGACGGCACCGCAGAGGCAGTGCGGGCATGCGGCGTCAGGGGGGATGAAGCGGATGCACCCGGGGCAGCGCACCTCGGCGCCCTGGCGCACGCCGCTGTCGAGCAGGTCGGACATGCCGTGTGTCTACTCCGGTCCGAGGGTGTCGCGCACTCCGGGTTTTCGATGCGTCGGCGAGGTGGGACATCCCTCGCGCGGTCCCTCTCGAAAGCGCCACGAGGAATGCCTGTCATCTCCTTCACGCGACTGGCTTTGGGAGGAGGGATGCGCCGGTGCCGGCGGAGCGATAGAAGGACGCTCCGATGAGCACGCCCGACGAAGCGCGCCGCGCGCTGGAGGCCCTCTACGCACGCGTGGAGACGCGTGCGGCGGACATCTCCGGCACCCACGACTGGTGGCCCTGCCGACGAGGGTGCGACCACTGCTGCCGCCACCTGGCCGCACCGCTCCCCATCACCCAGTTGGAGTGGAGCTACCTGGAAGAAGGGCTCCGGCTGCTCCCCACCCAAGCGCTGGAGGAGCTCCGCACGCGCGTCGACGCCATGGCCCGGCAGGAGGCCCGCCCGTACACCTGCCCGCTGCTGGACCCGGAGACAGGAGCGTGCCGCGTCTACGCGCACCGGCCGCTGTCATGCCGCTCGTATGGCTTCGCCGCCACGCGCGACGGCGGCCTCTTCTGCCACTTCATCCTGGACCTGGTGGGCCAGCACGGCGACGCGGACATCATCTGGGCCAACCAGGACGCGCTGGAGGATGCGGTGGCGCGGCTGGGCGGTCCCACGCGCCCGCTCTTCGACTGGTTCGCGGAGATGGAGCGCCGCGAGCCGTGAGCCTCCGGCTCAGCGTCCGTGCCGCCTCGCGAGCCGTGCCTCCAGCCCGTCGAGCCACACGCGCAACCCCAGCTCGAACAGCTCGTCGAAGTCGAGGTCGAACCCCGGGCGCAGGCCGACCAGCACCTTCTCGAAGTGCGGAAAGCGGCCTGACGTCGCGACACGCGTGAAGTGGTCCAGGTTGCGCCGCATGAACTCCTCGTCGTTCATGCCGGACTGCGCGACGGCGTCCGCCTCGGACTCGAGGTTGACCGCGATGCCCTGCACGAATGCGTGGAGCAGCACGTGGACGCGCATCGCCTCCTGCGCCGGGAGCCGCGTCTCCTCCAGTGCCCGCATGACCCAGTTCGCGAACGCGAGCGCGTTCTCCTGCGGCTGGGGCCGGGTGAGGTTCACCACCCGAGCGAGCCACGGATGGCGCTTGAAGACGCGCCACTCCAGCCTCGCGGCCAGCTCCAATTGCGCGCGCCACCCGGGCGGTGGCTTCGCCGGCAGTGGCTCCTCCGCGAAGGCGACCTCCGCCATCATGAAGAGCAGCACGTCCTTGCTCGCCACATGGCGATAGAGCGACATCACCGGCAGCCCCAGCTTCGCCGCGACCCCGCGAATGGACAGCGCAGGCAGGCCTTCGTCATCCGCCACGGAGATGGCCGCGCGCACGATGCGCTCGCGCGTCAGGTCCGCCGCGCCCCGTGTGGCCGCGGTCCGGGACGGACCTCCGGCGACGATGGTCCCCACGCGCGGCACGGCCTTCACCACGCCCTCCTGCGCCAGCGTCCGCAACGCGTGCGCCGCCGTCGCGAGCGCGACCTTCCACCGCCGGGCCAGCTCCCGCGTGGAGGGCAAGCGGTCACCGGGCCGCAATGCGCCGGTGCGCACCTGCCGCTTCACGTCGTCCACGATGCGTTGATACGGAGCGAGGGCCATGCCCTGGTGTACTAGTACAGAAGCCTCGTGGGCACAGCCCCTGCCCCGAGCGTCCCGCCTGAGCTAGCACACCCGGCAACATCATCAGCGGTCCCGTTGTGGAGGCAGGCACATGCGTACAGCGTACGCACCATGACCCGACCCCACGTCCTCATCGCTGGAGCAGGAATCGCAGGCCCGTCCCTCGCATGGTGGCTCACCCGGCGAGGCTGGCGGGTCACCGTCATCGAACGCGCCCGCGCGCTGCGCACCGGCGGACAGGCCGTCGACTTCCGGGGGCCCGTGCACCGCGCCGTGCTGGAGCGCATGGGGTTGTGGGAGGCCATCCACGAACGGCGGACGCGTCTGGGCACGCAGTCCTTCGTCGACGCCACCGGCCGGACGCTGGCGGAGCTGCCCGCGCTGATGATGAGCGGCGACGTGGAGATTCAGCGCGGCGACCTCTGCCAGTTGCTCCACGAGCGCACCCGCGAGCAGGCGGAGTACCGCTTCGGGGACAGCGCCACCGCGCTCCACGAGACGCCCGAGGGCGTGGAGGTCGAGTTCGAGCACCACGCCCCCCAGCGCTTCGACCTGGTGGTGGGCGCGGATGGCCTGCGTTCGAACGTGCGCTCACGCGTCTTCGGTGAGGTGAAAGGTCACATGAAGCACCACGGCTTCCGCGTCGTGGGGTGCACGCTGCCGAACGTGCTCGGCCTGCGGCAGCGAGGCGTCATCTACAGCGAGCCCGGCCGCGGCGTGTGCATCACCAGCGCCCGCGCCGACGACGAAGCCCGCGCGCTGTTCGTATTCTCCGGCGCGCCCCTCGGCCTCCAGGAGCGTTCCCCGGCCGTGGCGCGCGAAGCGGTGTCGGCAGCCTTCGCGGGAGCCGGTTGGCGGACAGCACGGCTCCTGGAGTCGCTGCGCGAGGCAGAGGACCTCTACTTCGACGCCGTCAGTTCCGTCCGGCTCCCGCGCTATTCACACGGGCGCGTGGTCCTGCTGGGAGACGCGGCCTGGGGCGGCACGCTGGGAGGACAGGGCACGCCCATGGCCATGGTGGGCGCGTACGTGCTCGCCGGGGAGCTGCTCACACATCCAGGCGCGCACACCCGGGCCTTCGCGCGATTCGAGGCCCGGCTCCGGCCCTACGCAATGAAATGCCAGGCAGGCGCGAGCCACGTGGGCGGCTTCTTCGCGCCTCGCACGCGGGCCAGCCTGTTCCTGCGCAATCACCTCTATCGGCTGCTCGCCACGAAGCCCCTGGAGCGAGTCTTCGAGAAGCTCGTCACCCGTGCGGCCACCGGGTTCGTGCTGCCGGAGTATTAGGTGGGGATGATCCACCAGGAGAGCCCGAAGCGGTCCTTGAGGCAGCCGCACTGCACCGGCTTGCCGCCGTTCGACCTGTGCGAGCAGGGCCTCTGTTCAGGGATTGGCGCCCGCCGTCCCGGCGGGGACCACCTGCGTGGGCACCTTCAGCGCCCCGGAGATGATGCGGGCCTTCAGCGCCTCCACCGTGCGCAGCGCCTCCTCCTTGCCGGGGAAGTCCAACCGCACGGGCGAGAGCCCCATGCCCCCTTCCTTCAAGCCGAGCGAGACATTGCCGCCCTGGAAGCGCCCCTGGCGCTGCTCGCGGATGGTCTCGTACACCACCAGGTCCACGTGCTTCACGACGGCGGCCAGCACCGCCTCCGGCGCCAGATGGGACGGGTCGGAGTCCACGCCAATCACAGACACGACCTTGCCCGCCTCGCGCGCCTCCTTCACGGCCTGGATGGCGCCCAGGCCGTCCACGCCGGCCGCCGCGAAGACGACGTCCGTGTTCTTGAGCAGCAGGTCCTGCCCCACCTGCTTGCCCAGGGCGAAGTCGGTGAAGCTGCCGGTGTAGTTGACCAGCACCGTGGCGTTCGGGTTCGTCGCGGCCACGCCCGCGCGGAAGCCCGCCTCGTAGCGCTGCACCAGGGGAATCTTCATGCCCCCCACCATGCCCACCCGGCCCGTCTTCGTGACGAGCCCCGCCAGCGCACCCGCGAGGAAGCAGCCCTCCTCCTCGCGGAACACCACCGTGCGCACGTTGGGCAGCGTGATGACCCGGCCCTGCGCGTCCAACAGCGGGCTGTCCACCAACAGGAAGGACAGTGAGGGATTGCGCCGGGCCACCGCCTCCACGGCGTTCTCCAGCATGAAGCCCACGCCCATCGCCAGCGACACGCGCTGCTCCGCGAGCAGCTGGAGGTTCGGCTCGTAGTCCTCCGCCACGCGGCTCTGGAGCACCACCGGCGTGACGCCCAGCGGGCCCATCTCCCCCCGCGACGCCAGGTCCGGGGCCAGCGAGGCCTGCCGCTCGGACGCGGTGGCATCCTGGTATCCAGCCTTCTCGTACTTCACTCCCGCGGCCCACAGCTCCAGCCCACGCAGGGCGGAGTCGTTGAACGCGTGGTCGCCCCGGCCTCCAAGCCCCAGCACCAGCCCGATGGTGGGCTTGGACAGCGCGGCGGGCGCCTCCTTCTTGCAACCAGTGGCGGCCGCCAGCAGACACAGGGCGAGGGAGAGAATTCGGCGGCGCGGACTCATCACACCACGCAATGTATCACGCGTCCGCGGGCGCCTCGAAGGTGAAGAAGCGGCGGGTGGACTACGACACGAAGTCCGGGGCGCTGAAGAACGACCAGGACCCGCTGACGACGACCACCCATACGGGCCGGGTGGTGTCGCTCGACGACCACAAGCCCCAGCTGACCCACCGGGAGACGGTCAACGGCATCAGCTATCCCTGCCTGAGCCAGTCCGCGCCCACGGTGGTGAACGCCGCGAAGGTCGTCAGCCGCGACGCCGTCTGGGATTACCGCGAGCTGGGCCCCAACTCCTTCATGCGGCGGCTCTGCACGCTGCTCTACACCATGGAAGTACATCTTCAAGCAGCTGCGCGCGTCGCTGGAGTGCGCGAACCACGAGCTGCTCACCATCACGAAGAACGGCGGCGACTACACGGACTGGGCGGCGCTCATGGTGGCCTCGGGCCGCGTCTACCTGGTCGTGCCGGAGCAAGGCCGGGGGACCTTCACGAAGAAGGACATCCACGCGGAGCAGCTGTTCTACCCGGTGCTCATGGACCTGGACGCGCGGGGGCTGTTGAGCGAGGCGACCCCCGCCTTCATCGGCGGCGTGAAGACGCCCTGCCGGACCTGCGACGAGGTGCTCCAGGCGGCCTCGCGCGCGTTGGGAGACAAGCTCGTGCTCCCGACGGACGCCTCCGGGCACTACTGGGAGGCGTCCGGCGTGCATGTCCCGGGCGTCGTCTTCCCGCCAACCCATGAGACGATGGTGTTTGGCAAGCCGGGGTCGGACAAGATCTTCGACACCGAGGTGCCGCCGTCCCCCAAGCACCGCTGACGCTCAGGGGAAGGCCTGACCAATCCAGCTGCCCTGGTTGTAGTGCACGTTGGGCCGGGCCGTCAGCCCCACGCTGCTGGAGGCCTCGAACAGCACGACGATGTCCGAGCCGCCGAACTGGAAGTAGGCGAACTCCTCGCCCTTGTGCAGCGTCTTGCCGGGCTCCGCGGTCATCACCACGGAGGACACCTGCGCCATGCCAATGGGCAGCACCGCCACCAGACCCGTGGGCGTGTCCAGCACCAGCAGGCCGCGCGCCTGCGCGAACTGGTAGCCCGTGCCGTCCTCGGCGTCCATCCGGCGCGCCGCGTGGAGCCGGTGCGTCCCGTCCGCCTCCGGCTTCGCCACGACGTCCAGGTACACCTGACCGTGAATCACGCGCGACTCCAGCACCCGGCCGGGCAGCGGCACGTGCAGGCGGTGGTAGTCCGTCGTGTTGAGGAAGCTGTGCATGAAGACGCCGCCCCGGAACCGCTCACGGTAGGGGCTGCCCTCCAACAGCTCCATCACGGACCAGGTGAGGTTCTTCACCGTGATGGTGGACTGCTCGTTGATCTGCCACCAGCCCACGAAGGTGGAGTCCGCCGGTGAGACAATCACCCGGTCATCCCCGATGGACGCGATGGGCCGCATCCCCGGCTTGTAGTTGCGCGCGAAGAACTGGTTGAAGGTCTTCCAGCCGCTGGGCGCCGGCATGTACTCGGCCATGTTGTACGCCGGTGAGTCATAGAACGTGCGCAGCGACTCCGGCGTGAGCGACTCGGGCGTGTCGAGGAAGCGCCCCCACGCGTTGGCGTAGGACACCATCCACCGGGAGAGCTCCGTCAACTCCGGTGCCTGCCGGCTCGGGGTGATGTGGTTCTGGAGCTCACGCACCGGCTTCTGGTCCAGGAAGAAATAGAACTCGCAGATGTGATTGTAGACGTGACGGCCGTTGGGCGTTTCGGTGGGCACCCACTCCAGCAGGCGGCTCATCCACTGGAGATAATCGTCCAGGCTCTCGATGTGGCGGAGGGTGGGGATCTGGTAGTGCCGGGCATCCTTGATGGCCTGGGAGAAGCGGCCCTCCCAACCATTCCGGGCGATGAGCTGCTTCAACTCCTCGACGACGGGCTGCAAGGGCTTGTCATGGGGGTGCATGGGCTCTCCTTCAGGCATACAGCATGTAGATGGCCGTCCCCGCCAGGAGCAGCGCGGAGGGAATGGAATACAGACAAATGCGATCCAGCTGCCGGGTGAGCCGCAGGGCGCGGGCCTCGTGCTCCGTGCCCTGGGTGCGCTTGACCACCTGGTGCACGCAGAGGCTCTCCGCGACGATGAGGAACAGCACCGCCTGGCCCCCGAACATGAAGTAGTCCATCACGCACAGGTAGGCGATGCGCGGCAGCACGGTGCAGGCGATGTAGTTGTGGGCGATGACCGCCAGGAGCGCGGTGATGCAGATGCCGCTGCGCTCGCCCAGGTTCTCCGGGTCCAGGAAGAAGACCACGCACGGGGCCAGCACGAGCAGCAGCAGGACCAGGATGAGCTTGAAGACGTAGTACTGGGGACGCCGCTCGACGTGGAGCGTGATGCTGAAGCGCGAGTAGCCCACGTCATCGAAGAAGGTGTAGCGGTGCGCCCCGGTGCCCACGCGGATCCCATGGAGCTCCCACTCCGACGGACCGCTGGAGGCCAGCTCCAGGACGTCGTCGCCATGGAGCGGGGCGCTGCACTCCGCGAGCGACTCCGCCCCCTGGAGCTGCGTCCCCACCTTCTCATGGACCAGGACCAGCTCCTCCTTGGAGTGCTGGAAGTCCTCGATGAGGACGGGCAGTTCCTGTGCGTCGAAGGGGAAGCGGCGCAGGTCCAGCTTGCTCGCGAGCGTGACCCGGTAGCGGTTCACCGTCTGCACGACGCCCGGCGCCACCAGCTGATAGGTGTCCTCCTCGAGCTGCTTGGACACGCTCTTGGCGTTGATGATCTCCAGGTTCGGGCGCCACGCGGGTGGCGTGTCCAGGTTCCCGAGCGGCGCGTGGGCGAGCGTGGGGTCGTACCAGCGCAGCCGCATGTAGAAGTCCGCGTCGAAGGTCTCGTTGACGTCGTCCACGCCGCTCAAGCCAGACAGGGCGAAGCTCACATAGACCTTGCGAGGCCCGGCCGTGGGCGGTGCCTCCGTCGCTCCCGCACGCGGGGCCAGGAACAGAGCGAGACACAGCAGCATCCCCCAGAGCCGGGGAGCCCAAGCCGAGCCATCTGCGTCCAGCGACCACCTGCGGCGCGCGTGCATGCTCGACGGTCGGTGCACACGATATGCCGCGTACCGGACACAAGCGCGCTCCTGCGCCGGTGCGTCCGGACGCGTTCCATGGGGACGCGGCCTGCGTGCATGCGCGACGCGGCGGTAGGCTGTCCGCCATGACCTACCGACGCGCTCCGGTGAAGGCTCCGCGACTCTCAGGCATGGCCCTCAAGGCGATGGTCAACACGCTGGAGCGGGGCGGCGTGGGCCCCGCGCTGGTGGAGAAGTTGATGCGGGACAGCGGCATCGAAGCGTGGCGCTCGCTGTCCGCCGGGGATGCCCCGCCCGTCCAGTACCCGCTGTCCCCGGGTGCGCCCGCCACCGAATCACAGACACCGGTGGAGCAGGCAGCGCGCGCGGTCGCCGCGTCGCCCGTGACACAGGAGCGGGAGACGGTCGCGGCGTTCGCTCGCGCCTACCGCGATGGGCGCACGGATCCGGTGGCCGTGACGCGGAGGGCCCATGAAGCGATTGAGCGGCTGGACACCGGCGCGGACCGGCTGGGCCTCTTCATCGCCCACAAGCCGGAGGAGGTGCTGCGGGCGGCGGAGGCGTCCGCGGAGCGGCTGCGCGCGGGCGCGCCCCTGAGCGTGCTCGACGGGGTGCCCGTCGTCATCAAGGACGAGTTGGACGTGGCGGGCTTCCCCACGACGCTGGGCACCACGTTCCGCAACGAGCCGGCCCGGAGCGACTCCACGGTGGCCGCCCGGCTGAAGGCCGCGGGCGCCGTCATCCTGGGCAAGGCCAACATGCAGGAGATTGGCATCAACCCCATCGGGTTGAACCCGCACCACGGCGCCGCGCGCAACCCGTGGAACCGGGGCCACATCACCGGCGGCAGCTCCAGCGGCTCCGGGGCCGTGGTGGCGGCGGGGCTGTGCCCGGCGAGCATCGGCGCGGACGGTGGCGGCTCCATCCGCATCCCCGCCGCGCTGTGCGGCGTCGTCGGGCTCAAGGCGACCTGGGGCCGCATCCCGGAGACGGGCGTGCCGCCGCTGTGCTGGAACGTGGCGCACGTGGGCCCGCTGGGCCTCACCGTCGACGACGTCGCGGCGGTGTATGCGATTGTGGCCGGGCCGGACGGACACGACGTCGTTGCCCAAGGGCAGCCACCGCATCACCTGTCGGGCTACGAGGACGGCGCGTTGAAGGGCGTCCGCCTGGGCATCTGCACGCCGTATTTCGAGGACGCGGATCCGGACGTGGTGGCCCGGTGCCGGGAGTCCGTGCGCGCACTGACCGGCGCGGGCGCCACGGTGGTGGAGCTGCCCGCGCCGGACCTGAACACGATTCTCTGGACGCACAGCTGCATCATCCTGAGCGAGATGGCGGAGGCGATGCTGCCGCAGGTGAAGGCACGCGTATCCGTGTTCGGGCTCGACTCACGCACCAACCTGGCGCTGGGGCGCCACTTCCGGGCCACGGACCTCATTCACGCGCTGCGGCACCGGCACCGGCTGACGCGTGAGCTGCTCGCGCGCATGGCGGACGTGGACGTCATCGTCACGCCGACGACGGCGAGCACCGCGCCCGTCATCCCCGAAGCGACGCTCCCGGCCGGCGAGTCGAACCTGCCGGTGGTGGACGCGCTGATGCGCTTCATCCGACTGGCGAACCTCACCGGCTGCCCGGCCCTCTCCGTGCCCGCGGGCTTCGACCGCGCGGGCCTCCCCGTGGGCGTGCATCTCACGGGGCGGCCCTACGAGGAGCACCTGCTGCTGCGCCTGGGCCGCGTCGTGGAGCGCGCGGCCGAGCACCGCACGCCGGGCATCCACGTCCGCCTTCTGTCCTGACCGACACAACTCTGTCTCTCCGCTCCCGATAACCCTTCTCGAACCGAGAACAGGGAGCTCCAGGGCATGTCCATCGACGGTGTGGGTCAAGGCGGAGTCCGGAAGGTGGCGCCTCGCCCCCTGGAGGGACAGACCGGGCCCGTGGCGGCGAAGAACACGGTCGCCCGTCCGCCGGCGTCGAAGGACGTCTTCGAGGCGAAGCGCGCGCAGTCCTCCACCAGCCTCCCGCCCGTCCAGTCCAACACGACGGGCACGGTGCAGGCAGGCACGGTGGTGCTGGATGACGCGACGAAGGTGGCGCGCGGCGCGCTGAAGCTCGACGCGAACGCGGATCCGAAGACGTACGACGGCATGTTCCTGGGCGCGGACGGCTACGCGTATCCGCCGGGCAGGTTCTCCATCTCGGAGATACCGCCGTTCAAGCCGGAGAAGCCCATCGCCTCCCCGACGCCGACGACGTACCACGTCAACGGCATCGTCACGCAGACGCAGGGCGACGGAGACGCCACGGGCCAGGCCCAGAAGCTGGCGAACGAGACGGGCACCAACGTGGTGCCCATCTACAACGCCACGGAGGGGCTGGCCGCGGACGTGACGCAGACGGGCCTGGACCGGCTGGGACTCGGCGACAACAAGGCGGCCCAGACGCTGGCGGATGCCATCTACAGCGACCTGAAGGCCGGCAGGAAGGTCAACGTCACCGGCTACAGCCAGGGCGGCGCCATCGTGGCGACGGCGCTGCGCGAGGTGGATCACCGCATCAAGAACGACATGGGCGGCTTCTGGGGCAACCTGCCCATCCTCGGTGACGGCAACCGCGACAAGCGCGAGGCGCTGCTCGGGAACATCCACGTCACGACCTTCGCGGGCGCGGGCAAGACGTTCCCGGACGGGCCCAAGTACACGTTCTACGTCAACAACCAGGACCCCGTGCCCACGTGGCTGGGCACGCATGGGTTCAACCCGGTGACGGACATCGTCAGCGGCATCGTGTCCGGCATCTTTCCGGGCATCGGGATCCTCAACGGCGGCCCGTCCATCCAGTACCCGGCAGGCGCCACCCTCCACACCTTCGACTCCGCCGGAAACGGCGAGGTGTTCGGCGTGGATGGCAAGCACGGCATCAACACGTACCTGGAGCACATCCAGGACGCGGTCTGAAGCCACCAGCGCGAAGAGGGCGCCTCAGTGCGTCTCGAACCAGGTGATGCCGTAGTCCAGGCAGAGCTCCTCGCCGCGCAGGCGCGTCACGGACGCGCGGCCGCGATCCCCCGGCTGCGCTTCAGCGTCGAAGAAGCGAAGAACCCGCCACAGGCCTCTTTCAAGGCGCAGCCTTCGCACTCCCGGAAGTAGACGTTCTTCCAGTCGGAGATGCTCTTGCGCGCGAAGGGATGGAGGTCCGCGGGGAGCACGCAGAGCGGATGGTTGTAGATGGAGGTGTTGATGCCCGCCCGGTCCAGGGTCCGCACCGCCGCGCGGAGGGGCTCCTGGTAATCGAGCGGATCCACCCAGAGCTTCGGAAGGTTCGTCTTCGCGAAGCCCATCAGCTCCAGCCCCATCAGCGCGACATGGTCCACGAAGAGCAGGTTCCGGGCGATGAAGCGCGCCAGGTCCGGGAGGCGCTCGTGGGTGAGGGCATGGATGACGACCCGGAGCTCCACCCGGATGCCCGCCCGCTTCAGGTTCAGGATGCCCCGCAGGGTCTCATCGTAGGCGCCCCGCGCCTGCACGACATGGTCATGCGCCTCCGGCAGGTCGGAGTACAGCGGGATGCCCACCATCAAGTCCGGATGCTTCAGCGTCCCCAGGCCCCGGGCGAAGACCTCCTCCGAGAAACGCCGCCCATTGGAGAGCATGTGCACCGCCGTTCCCGGCAAGTGCGTCTTCAACTGCTCCACGAGCCGTAGCAGCCCCTCGCCCAGCAGCGCGGGTTCTCCGCCAGTGATGCCCAGTTCTCGAGTCTCCGGGGAGATGAGCGGGATGAGCTCCAGAAGCTCGTCCAGCAGCCAGGAGTCATCGTGCTTGCGCGGAGGCTGCGAGCACATCAGGCAGTAGTTGTCGCAGCGCTCGGTGACCAGCAGGCTGTTGGAAAGGGAGGCCCTCCGGTAGAGCGCGCTCAACCGTCCGCTGGAGGGCTCCACCCGCACGACGTCTCCTTCCGCGAGCGGAAGAAAGCCGGAGGGCAGCACATAGGCATCCGGGACGCTCACGTCCGGAACCGGCTCCTCCAGCAGGTATGCGCGAAAGCCTGACGGCAGCGCGCCCTGGGGCTCACGGACGAGGAGGATTTCAGGCACCCCCGCGACTGGCGTGGATGCGGTGCCCTCTCGGAGGCGCCCCAGGAACGGATGAGAGGAGGCGCGGGACAGGGGCCGCAGCCCCACCGTGGAAAGAGCCGGGGTCATGATTCACAACCATCCCAGCAGGGTTTCGCGGGCAGGCGGATCATCCTCCAGCAACGTGATGAGGTGCCGGAGGACCGCCATCTGTTTCTTGCAGAAGGCGCTGAAGGCCTTATGGCCCACGGCGTCCCCCTGCGTCGCGCGGTGGAAGACGGGATCCGCTCCGCATAGCGGGAGGAACGCGCAGTCGCTGCACATGGGGACGCCCTCCGGCATGGTGTCACTCAAGTGGGACAGCAGCGTCTCCGACGCCAGGAGGGCCGCGTGGCCGTCCCGCGCGACATGGCCCAGCCGGAAGGAGAAGTCGCCCATCTCCGCCAGCATGCGTCCCTCGTCGGACGCGTAGACGTGACCGTCGTAGTTGTAGACCAGGGCTCCAATGCCCAGGCCCGCGGGCGACTGGAGGTCGACGTAGCTCGAGCCCCTCGGGGAGAAGAGCTTCTGGAGGAGGATGGTGGTGAACTCCTCGCGCAGCGGATATCCCCGGGCGTTGAGCTTCAGGATGTGCGCGAGCCCGCGCGTGTAGAAGGCGATCCACCGGTCGACGTCATAGTCCTGGCCACCCTTGCGCCGGACCGCGAAGCCATATGGACTCAGGTTGCGCAGGAAGATGGAGTGGAAGCCAAGGCGCACGTACTCGTCGATGATGTCCTCCACCCTGTCCAGGCTGGTCCGGGTGGTGGTCATGAGCGCGGAGACCGCGTGCTCGCCCAAGACCTCTCGCGCGCGCCGGATGCCATCCACGGTCCGCTGATGGCTGTCTCCTCCGCGCACCGGACGCTGGGCGTTGTGCAGGGACGCCGGCCCGTCGAGTGACGTGGAGAGGAAGATGCCGTGCTGCCGGCAGAACGCGAGGACCTCGTCCGACAGCCGGGACAGGTTCGTCGCGATGACGAACTGGAGGTCGCGGCCGTGGGTCCTGTTCAGCTCCAGGGCACGTTCGACGACGTGGCGAATGAGCCCGAAGTTGAGCAGCGGCTCTCCTCCCTGGAATTCAATCTTGAGCGCGGGTGACGGACTCTGGAAGACCAGCGCCAGGGCCTGCTCCGCGTGCTCGGGCGTCATGTCGAACCGGGTGCGGTCCTCCACCTGCCTCGACACCTGGCAGTACTGGCAGGAATGGTCGCACCGCAGGGTGACCACGAAGATGTGCAGCCCGGTGAAGGCCGCGAGCTGTTCGGCCCGGGTCCGGTACTTGAGCGCCAGCAGGTCCAACGCCACGCGGGACTGGCGGTCGAACATGAAGTGCCGGGACTTGAGCGCCTTGTAGGCAGCCGAGTCCGGCGACAGCGTGCGCTGGATGAAGGCGACCAGGTGTTCGCGCGAGAGCACCACGTGCTCGCCCACGTCGTTGGTCACCACGTACCGGCTGCCATCCAACGGGCTGAACCGGAGGGGTGCGAGCCGGTAGTCCCGGTCGGGCTCGAAGGCCGTGCGTTCCTGGAACATGGGGGCGTCCCTCAGTCCCGCCGGATGAGGTTGGTCCGCGAGAAGGCCTGGGCGAGGATCAACGCGCGAACCGCCCGGGTCTCCTCTCCAATCTGCTCGCGCAGTTCCTGGTCCAACAGCTCCTGGAAATAGCGACGGACGGCATCGAGCGCCTCCGGTTCTCGGGTGTCTGGCCGGAAGAGGCAGGTGACCGAGAGGCGGTGTTCCTCCGGAGCTCCCAGGAGGACCGTGAAGTGCTCCGCGAAGCGGTAGCTGGCCTTCTGCACGGCGGTGAGGCGGTAGACGCGCAGGTCGAGCGTGAGCGGGATACGCCCGTCCTGGAAGCGCAGGGCCTCCTCCACGGACGGCGAAGCCATGGCACTACCACTCAAGCTTCACCTCTCCGGTCTGCCCTTCGAGCAGTTCGACGTCGATCGTGATCCGCCCGACGAAGCGGTTCTCCACGCGCACGGAGTGCGTCCCCGCGGACAACTCCATGGGGGCCGTCACGTCCTGCCCCGCCGCCTTGTCGTCCACGAAGATCCGGCCGCCCGGGAACGCCACGAAGGAGACGCGAGCCGGCTTGGGCGCGCGAGGCGGCGGCTCGGTCGTCTTCTTCGCCTCGCTGCTGGGCGAAGGGGACGAGGTGGAGGACGTGGACGGAGCGCTGGGAGCTGGGGCCCGGGTGGGAGCCGGAGGCTCGTAGCTGGGAATGTAGCTGCGGGACCCCCCACCGCTTCCGGAGTAGTGGCTGCGGTGTGAGGAATGGGAGCGGTGCGAACGATGCCCCGCGAGCAGGACCGGGGCTCCCTCGGAAGGCTCCACCAGGAGGAGCTCGTGATGGGAGTCCTCCTCCTCACGCCGCCGAAGCGGGTCATGGGAGGTCTCCGCGCGAGGGGCGAGGAGCCCCGAGGGCGCGGCGCCGCTGATCAACGCGAGCAGCGCGGAACTGACAGACAGCAGGCCCGGCGATTTCGTGGTCATGGCTTCACGCTCCCCACGCGCAGCTCCATCAAGTCCGAACTCCTCCACCGGGCGACAACGGGGACCTCTCCCGCCTTCCAGCTCGACGTCGTGGGCACCCTGCCCCCTTCCCTCGCGGGCGGCGCGGGGAGCTGCGCGGGCTGCCCGAGGGCCTGTGTCAGCAGCGCCGCGGTCTGCTCCGCCTGCTCGGGGGCATTGAGCACGCGGCCCTCGCGGGCCCGGCCCACCAGATAGACCCCCACGCAGCGCTCGGCCTCCATCGCGCAGTGGAGCACCACGGAGTCCCGCTCCCAGGTGATGATCCGCGCGGAGGGCTCCGCGGAGAGGTGGAGCAACTGGAGGACCACTGCGCGCTCGGCCCCTATCAGGGGAATCTTCCGGCGCTCCTCCCGCGCCCAGGTGGCCGCCTCGGCTGCTCGCGCCGTCAGCTCCGCATCCCCGGAGACCTTGCCGGCCTCCTCGGCACGGGCGAGGACTTCGTCCACGCGCTGAAGCCAGACCTGGGTGGACCCTCCCGCGCGGACAGGAGGCGTCAGCGCATGCATCAATGCCTGACGGGCTTCAGCGCGCTGTTTTTCGGCGGACCCCTGCTCGTCGCGAGCCGCCTTCCAGCGGTCGGGCCCGGCGCCCCATGACACAGCCCCCACGAAGAACAGACTCCCTGCCACCAGGAGGGTCATCCCGCTCCGGCGACAGCGCCTGGCCCAGGAACCGCACCGTCTGTCCATGGTCACTTCCGCACCCCACCTTGCATGAGAGGGAATGTTGCCGGAACCGATATCCGGTGAACATCCCTCCACGAGGTGAGGCCATGCCCTGGAGCGAAGTATCCCTGGCTGCCCGCGGCAGCACCGCCGCGGGCGGGGTTCGCCTCGCCGCTCACATCAGCGCTTCAGTGCGTCTCGAACCAGGTGATGCCGTAGTCCAGGCAGAGCTCCTCGCCGGGCTGGATGTCGCGCAGCGCGACGGCCGCGCCCGTGTCCGGCACCGGCCCGTCGATGAGCTCCACGTTGGGCGTCTTCGAGTGGTTGTAGAGCGCCAGCATGCCCCACGCGTATGCCTTCTCCCGGCCAGGCTCGGAGCCCCAGGTGAAGACATGGTGTTGCGCCTGGCAGTCGCGGTGGTCCACCGGCTTGAGGTCGCTCGCGGGGAAGCGGCTGATGGGCGCCCACTCCACGAGCGTGCCCTTCGGCAGGAACCGGCGCGCGAAAACGCCCCGTCCCTTTCCAGGAACGAGGCGCCATTCAACGTTGGGGTGGAACTGATTCTCTGAGATGAGGCGCTCGAGTTCGGGATTGTTCATGGAGAAACCCTCCTCGCGGGAGGGTGCCTGCCCGAACTTAAGCACGTCCCGGGCTCACGGGGAGGCGGGCGCCTCTTCCACATTCCGGACGCGGTTGGGGCGGCGCTCGGGGACGGGCGCGATGCCGCCCTGCCACTCCCAGTCCACGCCATTCCACACCTGTTCACACCAGCGCAGGTCCGTCGCCAGCTCCCGCGCCTTGGCTCCATGGGCGATGAGCGCCCACCCCAGCCGGGACTGCTTGCACTCGCCGCTCTTGAACTTCAGCAGCCGGTGCTGCCCCCGGACCTCGGCGCGCTCCGCTTCCCACAGCGCCTGGTTCCGGAGGCCATCTCCCTGGGCATCCACCCCGTTCCACTCACACCACGCCAGAACGTCCTTCAGTCGGACCAGCTTCGATCCCCGGGAGAGTTCCGTCACGGCCGCGACAAGAAGGTCGGGGGTGATGACACGCATGCGTTGGGGCCTCCAGTACAGAGCAGCGAAGGACGCCAACCTACAGCGTAGGACGTCACGGAGGGCCTCAGCTCCGCCATGCGTTTGTCATGGTTCTGTCATGGAGCCGGGCCATGACGCAGGCAGGCAAGCGTCAGGGCTTCTTCGCGGACGCCTTCGCGGGCGGCGGGGTGGGCGCCTGGGCAGGCTTCTGTGCTGGCGCGGACGGTGTGGCCACCTTGGCCTTGGAGTACGTGGCGATGCGGTTCGTCACCTCGCCCATCAAGTCGTTGGGGATGGGGACGGAGAGGTTGTACTGGGCGATCTTCCAGCCGGACGCGTCCTTCACCAGCACGCCGCTGCCGCGCGCGGGGCCCAGGTTGGGCGTATCCAACGACTCGTCGAACCAGGCCAGCTGGCCGTCCTTGGAGAAGAACACGTTGCGGGACACCGACTTGAACGACCAGGCCTGCCCCTTGGTGAAGTAGGGCTTCGCCCACGCGCGGAACTGGTCCACCGTCCAGCGCTCCTCCCCGTCCGTGCCCATGAAGACCGCGTCCGGGGTGAAGTACGCGAAGTAGCGCGCCTCGTTCGCCACCGCGGCCGCGCGGTGCCAGTCGTCCAGCACCGTGGCCACCGCGACCTTCGGGTCTGCCGGAGCCTGGGCCGCGGCCGGAGCAGCGACGGGGTTGGCGCCGAGCGCCAGCAACAACCAGGAGACGGATGCCATCGGGTTCACCTCGACGAAAGGGGGCTTCGCGGTATGAAGCGGCAGGCGTGCCCCCAGGTCAAGGCATGCGACACAAGGTGGTGGTGGCGTGGTGCTCGAAAGTTTCCAGGTGGGCACGGGCGACGTGCTCACGGTGATGCTGCACGGCTTCCTCGGGACGGGCCGCAACCTGCGCTCGCTCGCCGTCGCGTGGACGCAGGCGGATCCGCGCCGCCGCATCCTGCTGCCCGACCTCACCGGCCACGGCACCTCCCCGGCCCTGTCCCCGGACGCGGACCTGGCCACGCTCGCGCGCGACGTGGTGGACACGCTCGAAGCGAAGGGCTTCCAGGGCCCCGTGGACTGGGTGGGCCACTCGCTGGGGGGACGCGTGTCGCTCGCCGCCAGCCTGGAGGCCTCCGAGCACGTGCGCAGCGTGGCGCTGCTCGACATCGCGCCGGGCCCCGTGCCGCTGGACCTGTCGGAGAGCGGCTATGTGCTGGACATCCTCCTGAAGGCCCCGCCGCGCGCGGACAGCCGCAAGGAGCTGCGCGCGAGCCTCACCGGCAATGGCCTGTCGGAGTCGCTGTCGGACTGGCTGCTCATGAACCTGGCGCCGGACGGTGACGGCGTGCGCTGGCGCTTCGACCGCGAAGCGCTCCAACGCCTGCACCGGCGCGTCAACGGCGAGGACCTCTGGCCCGCGGTGGAGCGCCCCGTGCACCCGCCCCTGCGCTGCATCCGCGGCGGGCGCAGCCGGTACGTGTCCGACGAGAGCGCCCGGCGCCTGGAGGACGGCGGCTGCCCCGTGGCCTTCCTGCCGGACGCCGGCCACTTCGTGCACGTGGACAGCCCCCAGGCCGTGCTCGCGTGGCTGATGGCCCCCTGATGGAGTCGCACACCGTCCTGTTCGTCCTCATCGCCGTGGGACTGGACGGTCTGGCAGGGCTCGCGGGCGGTGTGCTCTCCGAGCGTTGGCTGCACCAGCGGCTGCCCGCGCTGGTGGCCTTCGCCGCCGGCACGTTGTTGAGCGCGGTGTTCCTGGAGGTGCTGCCGCAGGCGGTGGAGGTCCAGGGCGCGGCGACCTTCACGTGGGCCTTCGCCAGCTTCGTCGCGCTGGCGCTCCTGGAGTGGGCGCTGGGCCATCACCCCCACCACGCGGAGGCCGCCGCCGGACACGCGCACGGCCACCATGCGCACCCGGGCACGCCCACGCTGCCCGTCACCCTGCTGGCGTCGGACGCGCTGCACAACGTGGGCGACGGGGCGGCGGTGGCGGCGGCCTTCCTCGTGTCGCCGCAGGCGGGCATCGCCACCGCGTTCGCCGTCATCGTCCATGAGCTTCCGCAGGAGGTGGGCGACTACGCGCTCCTGCGCGCCGCGGGCTGGTCTCGCGGGGGGTCGCTCGTCGCGCTGGCGGGGGTGCAGCTCACCGCCGCGATTGGCGCGGCGGGGGTGCTCCTGGGCACCCGGATGCTGCCGTCGCTCCAGGGCACGGTGCTGGCCATCGCCGGAGGCTCGTTCCTCTACATCGGCGCGGTGGACCTGCTGCCGGAGATGCGCCGGGGCCCGGACGCGCGCCAGCGCCTGGTGGGCTTTCTCTGCGGGCTGCTGCTCATTGGCGGGCTCCACTTCGCGGAGGCCTTCACGGGAGGCCATGGCTGAAGGGCCGCGCCCCTGAGAGGATGGGCGGCATGCAAGGAAAGACCGTGATTGTCACCGGTGCCTCCGCGGGCATCGGCGAGGCGCTGTCGGTGGCCCTGGCCGGACGGGGCGCGAACGTGGCGCTGGCGGCGCGGGATGCCCAGGCGCTGGAGCGCGTGAAGGCGCGGTGCGAGGCCGCGGGCGGCAAGGCGCTGGCGGTGCCCACCGACGTGGGCGACCCGGAGGCGTGCCGCCGGCTGGTGGAGCGCACGGTGGAGGCGTTCGGCGGCGTGGACGTGCTCGTCAACAACGCGGGCATCACCATGCACTCGCGCTTCGAGGACGTGAAGGACCTGGGCCTCTACGAGCGCCTCATCCGCATCAACTACCTGGGCGCGGTGCACTGCACCTTCCACGCGCTGCCGCACATCAAGGCGCGCAAGGGACTGCTCGTCGCCGTGTCGTCGCTGACGGGCAAGACGGGCGTGCCCATGCGCACCGGCTACGCCGGCAGCAAGCACGCCATGCAGGGCTTCTTCGATTCGCTGCGCATCGAACTGTTGGGCACCGGCACGGACGTGCTCGTGGTGTCGCCGGGCTTCGTGGCCACGGACATCCGCGCGCACGCGCTGGGGCCGGAGGGCCAGCCCCTGGGCCAGAGCCCCCGCGACGAGTCCGGCCCCACCATGGACGTGGACACCTGTGTGGCGCTCATCCTGCGCGCCATGGAGCGCCGCGAGCGCGAGCTGGTGATGACGCTCACCGGCCGCGTGGGACAGGTGCTCAAGCTGGTGGCGCCGTCGCTGGTGGACCGGCTGGCCGCGCGCGCCATCCGCGGCCGGAAGGCCTGAAGGCTACTTCTCCAGCCGCGACACCATGCCCCACAGCCCGTCGAACGTGGCGTTGCCCACCTGGTGCAGGCCGAAGCCCCAGAGGAAGGCGGTCATCCACGCGCCGGAGCCGCCCCACGTGGGCGCGAAGACGTCCAGCACCTGGAGCCCCAGCAGCACGGCGATGATGGACATCATCCCCAGCACCGCGAGCTCCACCTTCCACAGGTCGCGCGAGCGCGGCAGGGGAATCCAGTCCAGGTTCACCAGCGCGTCGGTGCTCGCCTTGGTGGACGGCGGCGGCAGGGGGGAGAGGTTCCCGCTGGCGGGCCCTCCGGGCAGCGGCGCGGGCGGCGGGGGCGCGCCCGGGGCCGGCTGCGAGAAGGGGTCCAGCGACACTTCGGCGGGGACGCGCTCCAGGCCGCTCCGGCCGCCCAGGGCGACCGCGGGGGGCGGGGCCGTGACGTGGCGCGCGAAGTCCTCGCGGGCGGCGCGGTACTCCGGCGCGGCCAGGTTCGCCTCGCCCTTGTCCAGGAGCGCGCGCGCCGCCGCCAACCGCGCTTCCACCTCCGTCCGCCAGTCCGCGCTCGTGTTCAGCCCGCCGCCGGACTGCGCCTGGAGCTGCGTCAGCGCCTCCTCCAGGTTGTCCACCAGCTCGCGCAGGTACAGCGCGTACGCGGCCTGGTAGTAGAGGTACGCCTCGTCCACGCTGGCGTGCACGCGGGCCCGCGCCCGGGCCAGCTGCTCGCCCACGCGCAGGCGCAGCGCCGCCCACTCCTCCTGCGTGAAGCCGCCGGGCAGCTGCTTCACGGTGAGGGCGCCCTCCAGGTCCGCCACGAGGATTTCGAGGAACGCCTCGCGCGCGGTCTCCACCAGCCGGTGCGACGCCTCCAGGTCGGGCCCCGGCAGCTGCTGGCGCGCGCGCAGCACGTACAGGGGCAGCTCCCCCTGGAGCCTGCGGCTCACCGGATCATCCCCGCGCTGGGAGGCCAGCGTCCGCGCCTGCTGCTCCAGCTCCGTCAGCCGCGCCTCCAGCACCGCGCGGGCCACCGACTCCAGGTCGAGCGTGCGCAGCATCTGCGCCTGCTCGGTGAAGTCCGCGGACGTGGCCTGATCATTCTGGAGCAGCGTCTCCACCGCCTTGAGCTTGCGCTCCGCGTCCAGCAGCGCCACGCCCTTGAGCCCCTCCAGCTGCCGCAGCAGGACGGACCAGAGGGAGAAGAGCTGGAGCCGCGCCTCGAAGAGCGCGAGCACGGAGTCCTGCACGACGAGCCCGCTCAAGGGGCGCTGGATGTTCGCGAGGAGCGCGTCCACCTGGCGGCGCAGCGACGCGGCCACGGTGGCCTCCTGCTCCAGCGGACGGGCGGGCACCAGCGATTGGAGCTTCTGGCGCGCGGCCTCCGCGCGGTCGCGCAGGTTCACGCGAGGGCGCACGCGCTGCACGTAGAAGCGCACCGCCGCGGACGTCACCACGCCCAGGAAGATGAGGAACGCGCCGAACATCGCGGGCGTCTTCACCCAGACGGTGAACGCCTGCTCCACCGCCGCGCCCTCCGGCACGAGCAGCCGCACCGTGCCGGTGTACTCACCGGACTCCGGCAGGTCGTCCACGTCCACGCTCAAGAGGCCGGTGCCGTAGGCGGGCACCTGGAGGACGCCCTCCTTCCCCGGGCCCTGCGGCAGGCCGTCCGGCCCCCGGAAGAGCCACTTCGCGTCCTGCGCCTGCACGGGCGCCGCGCCGTCCCCGCCGCCCGCCTTGCGGTCCAGCTGCACCACCGACGCGGGGCCCACGGCGCCGCCCACGCCCGAGGTCTCCCGGAAGGTGAGCCGCACCGTGGCTCTTCCGGAGAACGGCCCCAGCGTCCAGCCGCGCGCGGGGGCCACCGGATAGAACTGCACCGTGGGCGCGGACGCCACGCGCTGCACGAGGAGCGGGGTGACCTCCCGCGTGCCGTCGCCCAGCAGCACCACGCGGCCGTGGTAGTCACCGGCGGCGGGCAGGTCCGCGGACAGCGTCACCGTCACCGGCTGCCGCACGGAGATGGGCAGCTCCGCCGCGCCCTCCGCCGTGCCCACGCGCACCGTCACCGGCACCTGCGTGCCGTCCGCCGCGAGCAGCGGATCCACCAGCACCGTCACCCGCGCGGCCTCCGTGCCCGCGTCGCGCGGTGCCTCCGGAGACGCGTCCGTCACCGGCGCCAGCAGGTCCACACGCAGCACCGTCTCCAGATGGGCGGTGGACGTGCGCAGGCGCACCTCGTTGTTGGAGGACAGGCCCGCGAGGCCGAAGCGCGGCGCCGCGTCCGCGAGCATGGGCAGCAGGCAGAGGACGGCCCACGCCAGCGTCACGCCCGTGCAGAGCAGGACCTTCGCGGCCATGAGACGTCGAGCGGGAAGGCTCATGCGCGGGGACGATAGCAGTCCCCTCCCCCGGCCCCGCATGTCCGACGCCATTCACAGGTGTGTAGCGGCCACGCGGCGCTTCACTCCCAGCCCAGGCGGCGCAGCACGGTGGAGGACAGGCTGGAGCGGATGGTGTCCAGGGGGATGCCCTCGTCGTCCTCGGCGGATTCGTGGCCGGGGCGCGGGTCTCCGCTGTGATGCAGCGCCACCAGCTCCAGGTCCGGCGTGAAGCAGGGCGACCCCGACGAGCCCGGGTGCGTGTTGGTGCAGTACGTGACGCGCGTGTGTGAGCGGTTGATCGCCTGGAACGTGTCCAGCGCCACCTGCATGGGCCGGCCCTTCGGGTGCTGCACCACCAGCGCCAGCGCGCCGGGCGCGAACGCCGCAGGCGACGACGGAGCCAGCGGGATGAAGCCGCGCGGCCGGTCCCCCACCCGGTCCTCGCCGGGGGCGTCCTGGATCTGCAGGAAGGCGTAGTCCAGCTCGTCGCGCGTGGCCTCGCGCGGCCGCGGGTGCATCAGGTCCGCCGGGCTGTGCGGACTCTGCGCCAGGCACGCCGTCACCGCGAACACGCGGCCGGGGTGCAGCGCGATGCGGTCCGGCAGCACCTTCAGGTCGAAGCGCACGCGCAGCGCCTCCAGCAGCCGGTGCTCGATGACGTGCGAGTTCGTCAGCACCACGTCCGGCGCCACCAGGAAGCCCGTGCCCAGCGCACGGCCTCCCTCCAGCTCCACGCGGCACACGCGCCGCGACAGCGTCGTCAGCCGGTCGCGCCAGGCCGCCGGTGACAGGGCCAGCCTGGACTGTTGGACGATGCGCGCCAGGGCACTGCCGGACACGCTGCGCTGCACGGAGGACAGGTAGCTCTGCAGGAAGCGGCGGATGCGCGGGTGGCTCGGCGCCGCCGCGTGCGCGCCGCGCACCAGCACGTCCGTCCACCCTTCCGCCTCCGCGGTGTGCACGAGCGCCCGCGCCCGCGCCGCCCCCTCCCGTTCGACGGGGGCCACCAGGCTGCGGCCGCATTTCACCTCGACCATCCGGAGGAGCTCCTCCACCGAGGTGAACGCGCCCAGGAGGGCGTGGGTCAGTTCCTCCTGTTCGGAGCCTTCAAGCTCCATCCGTTTCCTCTCGCGGCCGCGCGCAATCTCCGCCCGCCATGCGATTAGCAGTGTACGCATGCGGGCAGCGATTGCACCGGGCCTGAAGCGCCTGGCGGGCCGGGCCCCTGCCGCGCTACCGCCGCGCATTCCAACCGCCCCCAAGGCGGGACGGAAAGGGGCCTGCACCGGCGCCGTGAGTGGGGAATGACCCCACGGCGCCGGAGGGCTTCAGCGCACGGCCCAGGTGGCGGGCGGCAGCGACGCGGTGAGGTCCGAGCGGCCGGGCACGTCCAGTCGCGCCGCGCCCGCCTGCAACGTCCCGGCGAGCGTGGGCAGCACGCGGAACTCCACCTGCACCGGCGCGCCCTGTTCCCTGGGAGGAAGGTCCAGGGACACTGCTCCATCCCGCACATCCCAGGAGGTCACCTGGCCGGAGTCGACGAGCGCGGCCAGGCTCGCGGGGTCCACCTGCACGCCCGCGGGCAGGTCCTGCTGGAAGCGCAGCGGCAGCGACGCGGGCGCCGCCAGCTGGACGCGCACGTTCGACAGCTGCCCCACGCGCGCCTCCTTCGGCCCCGTCACGGCCAGCTGCAGGCCGCCCCGGGTCTCGCGCTTCCACGGCACCGCCGCGGACAGCGCCAGGGAGAAGCCCAGCCCCGGCACCGCTGGCTCCGCGCGCACGGTCCACGCGTGCGTCCCCGCCGAGCCTGGCGCGGCGGCCTCCATGGCCAGCACCTCGCGCAGCGCCTTCGTGTCGTAGGTGCCCTCCGTGACGACCTGCCCGTCGCGCGCCACCGTCACGCGCACCCGGGCCGGCAACGGGTCCTTGAAGAGGACGAGCGCCGCGCGCAACCCCACTCGGTTGGCCTGCCCATCCCCCCAGCCCAGGCCCGGCGTGTAGTGCGCGAGCAGCCAGGCTCCCAGGTCCGCAAGCGGCGCCTTCGCATCGCCCTGGAGGGCGAGCACCGCCATCGCCGTGGCCTCCGCCTCCGAGGGCTCCTGCCCGTCCGCGCGGACCGTGTCCGGCTCCACCGGCAGCCACGCGGTGCCATCCGGCGCGGACTTCAGCGCCCCGCGCACGCGGGCGCGCAGGGCGTCCGCCACGCTGCCCTCCGCCGCGCCCTCCGCCAGCAGCACCGCCGCGGTGTAGCCGTCGTTCACCTGCGGCAGGTAGCGCTCGAAGACGCCCGCCGCGCGCACGGAGAAGGCCGCCGAGCGCCGCCTGCCCTCCGGGGTCCCTGACGCCGCGCGCACCGTGCGGGCGCAGTCCGCCGTCGCCACCAGCAGCCGCTGGAGCGTCCAGCCGTCACCGCCCTGGCAGGTGCCGTCCGGCCGCTGCGCCTGGGCCACCTGCGCCACCAGCCGCTCGCCCAGCCTCGCGAGCACCGGGTTGTCCGGGTGGGCCAGCGCGCCCTCGGCGAGCCGCGTCGCCACGTCCACCGAGGGAGCCCGCGCCGCGCGGAGCACCCGCTGCGTCGCCATCAGCGACACCGCCTTGAGCGCGGAGGGGTCCGTCGTCTCGCCCAGCGCCTTCAAGAGCTCCGGCGCCTGGCCCGCGAGCAGGAGCGCGTACGCGTCCCCGGCCACGTCCACCGGCCGGCGCTCCACCGCCGCCAGCTCCGCGCGCACCACGCCCAGCGCGCCCGGGTACACCTGCAAGCGCACCCGCTCGCTGCCGGCCTGCGCGTCCGAGGGGCCCACCAGGGTCAGCGTGCGCGGCGCGGCCAGTGAACCGCCGCGCGCCTGGACCACGGGCTGCCCGGTGGCCCACACGTCGAAGTCGCGCACCACCGCGTCCGTGTCTCCCAGCGACGCACGCACCGTCACCGGCCCCGCGCCTGCGGCCTTCACCGTCACCGCCTCCACCACGCTGCCGCGCGCGGGCACCCGCACCGTGCGAGCGCCGGACTCCACCTGCGCGCCCGTCACGTCCACCTTGAGCGCCGCCTCCACCGCCTTGTCGGTGGTGTTCACCACCTGCACCGGCAGGCGCACCGTGTCGCCCGCGCGCAGGAACGGCGGCAGCACCGGATCCACGTACGTGGGCAGCGTGCCCGCGAAGGACGTCACCGCCCCCGCCTGCGCGCCGGAGCGAGAGTGCGCGAGCGCCAGCACCCGCCACTGCGTCAGCCGGTCCGGCACGCGCACCGGCACCGTCGCCGCGCCGTTCGCGTCCGTCACCACCAGCGGCTCGAAGAGGAACGTCTCCGGGAACCACGCGCGGGTGGGCGCGGCCGCGCCGTCCTGGGCGCCCCCACGCTCCTTCGCCATCGCATCCATCTCCGGGGGCGCCGCCATCTCCTCGAGCACGGGCGCGGCGGCCATCGGAGCCTCGGCCCGTCCGCCGCCTCCCAGCGTTCCCCCCTCGTCGTCATAGGCGTTCGACGAGCCGAAGTTCCTCATCGCCTTGCGCTGCAGGCCATCCACTCCACCGGGGCCTGGTGGGCGCATGGCCACGACCATCCCATCGCCCGCGAGCGCGGCGGCGCTCTGCCCCATGGTGCGGCGGATGACGTCCCCCGCCACCAGCGCGAGCGTCACCCCGCCCAGCACGAATCCCACCCCGAAGCCCGCGGCCCCGGACATCCACGAACGCTGCTTCATGGCGCCTCCCGGGCGACCCACGCGCCCCAGTTCACGACGTCCTCTGGCAACCGCGTTCCACTCACCACCACCGCGCGCGGATCCGTCAGGGCCAGCAGGTCCTCCGGCAGCCGCGACAGCCGCAGCTTGCGGCCGAACGCATCCGTCACCTTCTGCCCGCGCTGCTCGCACGCGGCCAGTGACTCCGACCACAGCCGGGCGAGCCCCGCGGGGTCCAGCGTCTCACCCTCGGGCGCGCTCTCCTCCCACTTGCGCGTGCGCGCGTGCAGCTCCGTCAGCACCGCGTAGAAGGGCTCCGTGAGCTCCGCGTCCGGGGAGAAGGGGCTCGTGGCGCTCGCCGTCATGGGCGTCTCCACGTCCTCCAACGTGGGCACCGCCGTCACGCGCAGGAGCGCCGCCGCGGCCGCGTTCGCGCCCCGGATCCGCCCCATGGCCAGCGCCTGGCCGTCCAGCACGCCAAAGGCCGGCATGGCCACCGACGGCGAGGGCCGCAGCCCGTCCAGCGCGTCCGCGCCCGGCAGCGGCGCCAGCTGGGACAGCGTCTCGTCCACGCCGAAGAGGCCGACCGCCGCTTCCCCGTCCTTCCCGTCCACGCGCGTGTGGACCTGGAGGTGCGCCAGCTCCCCGGGCGCGTACGCGGGCTTGTCCGGCGACACCTCCACCGACAGCGACGCGCGAGGCGCCACGTACACGCGCGCGGTCGCCGCCATGCTCTCCACCTGCGCCCAACCCTCGAAGTCCTGGGGCAGCGTGAAGCGCGCCGAGCGCGTGGCCGGATCCACCTTCTCCTTGAGCCGCGTCTGTCCCGCCACCAGCTCCAGGGTCGCGGGCACCTCGCCCGTGAAGCCAGGGCCGCGAAGCAGCTCCACCTTCACGGGCTCGCCCGCCTTCGCCAGGACCGGCGTCGCGCGCAGGCGCAGCGGCGGCAGGCTCGCCGAGCGCAGCACGAGCTTCGTCTCCCCCATGTCCCGGCCGTCCCACCTCGCCTGGACCTTCAGCTCGTAGCCCAGGAACGTGGTGGGCTGGGGCGGATGGGGGATGCCGTTTCCGCCATACGTGGGCTGCGCGATGAAGCGCACCACGCCCATGGCCTCCGGCGGCCGCCGTCCCGCCTGGACGTCCGACGGGGTCTGGGCCGGGATGCGGATGCGGGCGAAGCGCTCCTTCACGCAGGCCAGCGCCGCCGCGGGCAGCGCGCCCTCACCCGTGGGCTCCGGCAGCCACGACACCGCCAGCTCCGGCCTGTCCGCCCACCGCCGCCACGTCAGCGCGGCGGGCACGGCCACGACGCGGTCCAACGCGGGCGGCAGGCACGCGCGCGCATCCAGCGCGGCGACGGCCAGCCCCTCGCTCACGCCCCGGTCATCTCCCTGCGCGGTCGCCGTGCTCCACCGCAGCGACGGCAGGCCCGGGTCCTGGACCCGGAAGCTCAGCTGGAGCATCCGCTCCGCGCCCGGGGGCAGGCCCTTCGCGCGCAGCGCCGACGCCACGCACGCCTCCAAGCCCTCGTCCGCTCCCGCCACGTCCAGCACCTGCCCGGACGCGCCCACCCGCACGGCGAACTCCGCCGTGGAGCCACTCCCGGAGACGGAGACGAAGCGCGCGCAAGGATGCAGCGCGGGCAGCAGCCGCTCCAGCGCCAATTGATCCTCCAGTGACGACTGTCCCGCCTGCGTGCCCAGCAGGTCCCGGGACGACAGCAACGACACGGGCGGAGGACGCGGCGGCACGCGCACCGGCAAGGGCGGCACCACCACGTTCACCGCGGGGCCTGGATCCAACTGGAAGGCGGCCACGCCGTCCTCGTCCGCCACCGCGCTCACGCCCCTGTCTCGCGGATCCCACGCGCGCGTCACCGTCACCTCCGCGCCCGGCAACACCTGCCCGGAGGCGGTGGTGGCGCGCAGGTAGACGCGGTTGCTGAAGCCCGCCACCAGCCCGTCCTCCAGCTCCGTCACGGAGGACACGGCCAGCGCGTCCTCGGACAACAGGAGCGACACGGCGCCGCGCACCGGCTCACCCGTGGGGTCCTTCGCCTCCACGCTCGCGCTCAGCGTGGCCTGTCCGCGCAGGTCCTGGGGCACGCGCGGCAGCGTCACGCGGAAGCGGCCGGCGGCGTCCGTGCGCGCCTTCGCCGGCAGCTCGCCCCGCAGCCACTCCGTCGGCGGAGGCCATCCACCCGCGTGGCTCCACGTCAGCGTCACCTCCGTGTCCGCCACCGGCGCGCCGGACGCGTACGACACCTGTCCCGTCACCTCCGGCGTGTCGTTGGCGCGCCAGAAGGGCCGCGAGCTCTTCGCCTCCAACCGCAAGCGCGGCAGCGTGAAGGGCTCCACCGTGAAGCGCGCGACGCCAGAGGCGCCACCACTGTTCCACGACACCGTCCACGTGCCCGTGAGCGCGCCCCGGTCCAGCGGGAAGTCCCCCGCCACCACGCCCCAGCTGCCCGCGGGCGCGCGCTCCTCCAGCACCACCTCACCGGAGGGGTCCGTCACCTTCCACGTCCCCGGCCGCCCATCGAGCGGCGACAGGTCCTTCGCGCGCAGCGCCACCGCGCGGAAGCGCACCCGGTGCCCGGGCTCGTAGAGGGGCCGGTCGGTGAGCACGCGCACCCGCGCGGGCGCGTACAGTGGCAAGGGTGCCTCCACCGCTCCGGCGCCCAGCGGCGTGGTGACGCGCGCGCGCAGCTGGTAGTCGCCGTCCGGCACCTGCGGCAGCGACACCGGCGCCGCGAGGGCCCCCGTTTCGCCGCGCTCCCAATGGCCGTCTGCGTCCAGCGGCAGCGGTGTCTCCTTGCCGGCCGCGTCCACCAGGAACAGCGCCGCGGAGCCCCGGATGACGGGGGCCTGGAACGCTCGGCCCTTGTCGTCCACGCCGTGCGCCAGCGCCCAGACATTCACCCGGCTGGAGGCGCCGCGCGCGAGGCCGTTGGCGGACACGCTCACCGTCTGGCGGAACTCCCCGTCCGGACACTCCGGCGTCTCCACGCCCTGGAACACCCAGGCGGACAGACACCGCCCGGAAGCCATGAAGGCCAGGCCTCCCCCCAGAAGCAACAAGCCGACCCCTCCGGCCACCCATCGCCGGCGCTGGATGCCACCTGTCATGCGTTTTCTCCCCGTCTTCCCACTGTACGCCGGAAAGCGGGAAGCCGGTCCCCACCTCCCCCCGATGACGTATCCGCGGAGTGGCTGCGCTAGGGTGAAGCGCCATGGCCGTCGCGTCGAAGAACCGTCCCCCGCTGGATGCCCTGCCGCCCCGCCTGGATGCGCTGCTCGAAGCCTTGATGGACCGCGACTTCGCGGCGCGACTGCACAAGGTCTACCAGGCGGCCGCCGTCGCCATCGACCGGCTGGGACACCTGAACATCGTGAAGTACGAGCCCACCACCGCAGAACCCGACGACGCCGCGGACCTGTCCCTCTGGGAGACGATGGCGCCCGCCATCGGCGAGACGCTGATGGACGTCAACAAGCTGGTGGCCGCCATCCGCGACGCCTTCCCGCCGCCCGCGCGCTCCGCCTCATCGAACGACGGCGGCTGGGCCCCGCCGCCCGCGAGCTCCGACGAGCGCCTGTCACAGGAAGCCGAGGCCGTGCTGCACGCCAGCGCGGAGCGCCTGTCCAAGCGCGTGCAGGAGCTGGGCGTGCAGATGCGCCGGCCGGAGGTGGTGAGCGACCGCTGGACGCTGATGTCGGAACTGGCCGCGTCGCGCGCGGACTTCCGCAATCGCATCGGCGACCTCGTGTACCTCACCGCCGCGGCCTTCGCGGACGTGCGCCGCGAGGACGTGGTGCCCGGCTACGCGAACCAGATGGGCGCGCGCGTCGCCCTCAGGGGCGCGGCCGCGGACCTGCGCCGCTCGCTGCAGGGCCGGCTGGAGCGCGCCGCGAAGGCCACGGACGCCCAGCGGCCCGCGCTGGCGAGGCAGGCCGAGGAGAGCCTGGCCGCGTTCGTGTCCCTGCCCGCGACGCTCGCGCTGAGGACGCCCACCAAGCGCGAAATCGTCGCGGCGAGGGGCCGGCTGCGCGAGGCGGGCGAGCGCGCCGAGCTGGGGCCGGAGGTGCTGCCCGGGCTGGTGGAGCCCTTCCTCGCGCTGATGGACGAGGCGATGGACGAGCTGACCCGCACGTGGCTCACCGTGCACGACCGCGCGGTGTGGGCCGCGAGCGGGGCGAAGCTGGAGCAGGTGGAGATGCACCTGGAGCTGGGCTCTCCCGGCGCCGCGCGCGTGCTGGAGGAGGCGGTGGCGGCGGCGGGCGCGCTCTCGGGTCGCTCGGCGCCCTTCGACGCGTTCCTGCGCAAGGGCCGCCAGGAGGCCGCGGCCGGGCTCGACGAGGCCGGCGCGCGCGACCTGCTCGCCCGCTTCCGCGAGCGGCTGGCCAGCCTGCCGTTCAGCTAGGGAGCCGTGCCTCGACAGGGCCCGGAAGCTCCGGGCCCTGGAAGCGAGCGGCTGGACGCCTCAGGGCTTCGTGGGCGAGGCCGGCGTGGGCGCGGGAAGCACGGGGACCTCCTGCTTCGGAGGCAGCACGCGCAGTTCCTCGTAGCGCGCCGCCAGCGTCTCCGGCGTCAGCTCCTCCTGCCACTGCTTGGGGTTGGTGTTCCACCCGAAGTCGGCCGGCACCTTGCCGCCGCCCTGGCTGGAGTAGCCAATCATGTCCGGGAACTGCGCGGACCAACGGCCGCCCGGATCCGGTTCCTTGGTGACGTGCTGCCGGTTGGGGAGGGGGAAGGACTTGGCCTTGGGAGCATCACTCATGAAGCCAAGCCTCTCCGAAAGAAGCCTCATTGGGTAGAGCCAAGCGGGGTCCCTGCCGCCTTCGCGCATGGTTCTTGGGGGGCAGCACGCTCGGCCCCAGCTCGAACACCGCCGCGAAGTAGCGCGCCTGGGCCTCGCTTCCATAGCGGTAGCGCCGCAAGCCCCCCGCATGGGCCACCTCCACCCGCCAGCCCTTCCGGTCGCACATGACCTTCACTGTGTTCCCTGCACCCATCCCACGCCTCCCCCGGCCCGTTGCTGTCCGAGGGGGTGCGCCATGAAATCCCCGTGCCAGCGCCCGCAAGCCCGCCCAAGGGGTTGCGGTGTCGGCGGGTGAGCAGTGGGCGGCGGGACCGGTAACGTTTGCAGGGCTGCCCCGGAGGGCTGTCTTCTGTCCCGGAGAGGTGGGGCAAGGCGCCACACCAGGTCCTCGCGGGCGAGACAGGTCGGCTTGTGTCGGGCGGATCCTGCGTTAACTCAAGGGCATGACCCAATTCGAGACCCAGAGCGGAGAGCGGTTCGCGGACTTCGATCTTCCCGAGGGCTGCATGATGTGCGGCGGCGCGGTCTCCATCCGGGCCACGCCGGCCGGCGCACACGGCTACTGCCCGCAGTGCCATGTGCTGTCGCGTCCGCAGATGCGCGTGAAGCCCAACGGCGTCGAGCTCTCCTTCCAGACCACGGCGCTCGCCTGAACCCGGGCGCCGCATCACCACGATGACCACCCGCCCGGGGGGCACGCTCCCCGGCGCGGCGATGACGAGAACGCCCGTGCGACCGCACGGAGGGCACCGCGCGAGAAACCCACGCGCCGCCTCCTGCCGCGCGGGCGTCAGTGCACCAGCGACACGAGCAACGGCGCGGTGAAGAAGGACAGCGGGATGCCCACGCCCACCATCAGCACCGCCAGCTCCGGATCCAGATCGTGCTCGGCCGCGAGGATGGCCGCCGTCACCATGGGCGCCATGGCGACCTGGAGCACCGCGGTCTGCCTCACCACCAGCGCCAGCCCTGGCAGGAACATCAGCACGCCCAGCACCGCCAGCGGCGCGAGCACCAGCTTGTAGGACAGCCCCAGCGCGAGCGCCGGCGCACGCGAACCAATCCCCTTCAGCCGCAGCTGGAAGCCCACGATGAACAGCGCCAGCGGCGTGAGCAGGTCACCCAGCCGCTGCAGCACGGACTCCAGCCAGTCCGGGAAGGCGAAGGGGCGCAAGAGCAGCGCCACCACCAGCGTCTGGAACGGGGTGAACAGCAGCACCTTGCGCGCGAGCGTGCGGACGGACAGCGACGCCTGGGCGCGGGCCCGCGCCGCCGTGAGCGTGGCCAGCGTCGCCAGCACCAGGAACGAGCCCAGCTGATCCGCCACCACCGCCACCGGCACCGCCGGGGGCCCCAGGAGCGCGGTGGCCATGGGCAGCCCCACGAAGGCCGTGTTGCCCAGGCCCGCGGTGAGGATGAGCGCCGCCACCGACTCGCGCGCCAGGCCCAGCCGGGGCCCGAGCACCCGCATGAAGAGCACCGCCCCCGCGAAGAGCAGCCACGGCGCCGCGGCGGCCACCAGCAGCCCGGGCGCGAACTCCAGCCGGTGCATGGCGCGCAGCACCAGCGCGGGCAGGGACACATTGAGCAGGAAGGCGTTGAACGCGGGCGCCGTCCCTTCCGGGAACCGGCCGCTCCGGCGCGCCACCACGCCCAACAGGAGGCACACCCCCAGGAGTCCGATGACCTGCCCCATGCCCGCCTTTCCCGGTGTGGGTTGGCGCGGCAACCTGGAGGAGCCCGGAGGGGATGTCCAGCGCCATGAAGGACGTACCGGGAAGTCGCGTTTCGCGCGCGACTGGAATGCATGAGGTTCCAACCGCCCGCGTGTGACGGAGCGCGCATGGAAACGGGCGGGGCGCGGGCGCATGCTGGCGGACGCCCCGGTCAGGCGTCCCTCCCACGGCCGTCGGGCATCCTCCATGAATCCCGTTGCCATGGTGTTGAGAGCGCTGGGCGGAGGTGGCCTGCCACGGACGTACTGGGTCCTGTGGGTGGGCACCTTCGTGAACCGGCTGGGGTCCTTCGTCGCGCCGTTCCTGGCGCTCTACCTCACGCGCGAGCGCGGCTTCAGCGTGGAGCAGGCGGGCTTCATCGTGGCGCTCAACGGCGCGGGCGCGGTGCTGGCGGCGCCCCTGGGAGGCATGCTCGCGGACCGGGTGGGCCGGCGGCTGACGCTCGCGGGGGGCCTGTGGCTGGGGTCGGGGGCCATGCTGTTCATCGGCCACTCGGAGACGCCGGGAAGCATCGCGGTGGCGGCCTTCCTCCTGGGCATCCTGGGAGACCTCTACCGGCCGGCGGTGTCCGCGGCGGTGGCGGACCTGGTGGCGCCCCGGGACCGGGCGCGCGCGTACGGGTTGCTCTACTGGGTCATCAACCTGGGCTTCGCCATCGCGCTGCCGCTGGCGGGCCTCCTGGCGGGGCTGGGCTACCGGCTGCTCTTCATCGCGGACGCGGTGACCACGTTCCTCTACGGCTGCTGCGTCTGGGCGTTCGTGCCGGAGACGCGGCCCGCGGAGGCGCGGGCGGCGCACGCGTCCCACTCGCCGCTGGGGGCGGTGCTGTCGCCCTTCCGCGACGGCGTGTACCTGGCCTTCTGCCTGCCGGTGTTCGCGCTGGCGCTGCTCTTCCACCAGAGCTTCATGAGCCTGCCGCTGACGCTCACCCAGCAGGGGCTGACGCCCGCCCAGTACGGGCTGGTGATGTCCGTCAACGGCGTGCTCATCGTCGCGCTCCAGCCGTTCGTCGTGCGCGGGGTGGCCCGGGTGCGGCGCTCCACCGCGCTGGCGGTGGCGGGCGTGCTCACCGCCGTGGGCTTCGGGCTGCACGCGCTACCAGCCACGGTGCCGCTGGCGATGGCCGCGGTGGCGGTGTGGACGCTGGGGGAGATCGTCCACTCGCCGGTGGCGCCGTCGGTGGTGGCGGACCTGGCGCCGGCGGAGCTGCGCGGCAGCTACCAGGGCGCGTACCACATGATGTGGGGCCTGGCCTCCAGCATCGCCCCCGCGCTGGGAGGCGCGATGCTGGGCCACGTGGGCGGCCGCGCGCTGTGGGCGGGCTGCTTCTGCGTGGGGCTGGCCGCGGCCGCGTGGCACCTGACCATCGCGGGCGCGCGCCGGCGCCGGGTGGAGACGCTGCGGCTGGAGCGCCCGGAGATGAGCGCCAGCCTGGACTGACCGGGGCTACTGCCCCACGCCCAGCAGGGCCTCCGGCTTCGTGAGGCCGCGCGCGCGGGCGACGGGCTGGAGGATGTCCTGCGGGGGCGCGTCCGCGGTGAGCAGCAGCGCGCGCACGGCCGTCTCCACCACGTCCTCCGCGCCGGGGCGCACCATGCCGCGCCGGGCGTCCTCCACGCGCTTGCCGCGGTACAGGTCGAAGCGCTCCTTCACGTGCCGGGCCACGTCCTGGACGGCCTTGTCGCCCGCGTCCACGCGCAGCTCCAGCTCGTTGCGCAGCTGCACGGGGTCCGCGAGCACGCCGTAGCGGTCATACCCCTTGTGCGCCAGGTCCTCGTGCAGCACCGCGTAGTCCTGCGTGTTCGGCGCGGCCACCTGCTGGGGCGTCAGCAGGTCGCGCATCACCGACGTCACGGTGGCCGTCACGGTGAGCCGGTGCAGCTGCACGTCGTAGACGAAGTCCGAATACATGGGCTCCTCCACGGTGATGGGCTCACGGAAGACGGCGTCGCGGTTGCGCTGCACCTCGGTGCGCTGGGACTCCGCCTTGTCCAGCGCCACCTGCACCGCCACCTCCAGCACGCGCGTCGCCTTGGCCTTCATCGTCATCAGGCCCTCGTCCTGGGTGCACTGGCCGGAGCAGCGCTCCGGGTCGCACTCGCCCGGCACCTTGCCCGGGCTCTTCGCGTCGCGGGCCTCCTCGCCGCACTCCTGGATGGCCTTGCGGCACTCGCGCTTCTCCCGCTCGCGGCAGCGCTCGGCGACGTCGCGAAGCGTGCCCAGCTCCAGCTGGGCCTTGAGGTACTCGCGCAGCACGGCGGCCTGCTTGCGCTCCACGCCCTCCAGGGTGCGCTCCGCCTCCAACAGCTTCTTCTCGTACTCAGCGCGCTTGGGGTTGGGCACGGAGCGGTTGCCCGCGAGGTAGCGCTGGCTGCGCTGGGACTCCTCCACCGCCTTGAGCGGCAGCACGCGCTCCAGGGCCAGGTCCAGCTTCACGCCCACGCGGCCCGGGGGCGCCTCCGTCACGACCTTCAGGGGCAGCTGCGTGGGGAGCGCCGCGGCCAGCCGTCCCGCGCTCAGCCGCTGGGCGACATCCGGGGCCTGGGCGTTGTCCTCCACGGGGGTGGCCACCACCAGGAAGGCCACCTCGTCGCGCAGCTTCTGCCGCACGGCCTCCGCGCGCTCGCGGGCGGCGGTGGCGCCCACGCGCTCCTGGTCCGCGCGCACGTAGGCCACGAGCGCGTTGCCCAGCTTGCCGGCCTTCTCCAGTGACTCCGCGCTGGAGAAGAAGCGCTTCGCCCACGCCACCTGCACGGCGTCCACGCCCTTGCGCGCATTCACGTGGTCCGGCGCCACGGCGAGCACCGCGTCCAGCTCCGCGCGGGCATCCTGGAGCTTCTCCTCCTTGAGCAGCCCCAATGCCACCTGCACGCGCGCCTCCAGCGTCTGGGCGAGCAGCGCGCGGGCACCGTCATGGTCGGGGTCCAGCTCCAGCACTCGCACCAGCAGCTTGGTGGCGGACGGCAGGTCCCCGGAGGCATGGGCGGCGCCGGCCTCCTGGTACACCTCCGCGCCCCACGCCTTGCGCACCGCGCGCAGCTTCACGGTGACCTCGGAGGCCCCCGGGTCCGCGGCCAGGGCGCGCAGGTAGGCCGCCTCCGCCTCCGCCCAGTGGCGCTCCTTCACGGCGCCGTCCCCCTCGCGCACGGCGCGGGAGAAGGCGGAACAGCCGCTGAGCAGCACCAGGGACAGGAGCGCCAGGGCGCTCAGCCAGCGGGAGGAAGCACGAGGGGGTCGGGCGGGGGAGCTCACGCGCCGCATTCTCGCGGGAAAGCGCTCCAGGCGTGAAGATTCCGACGGCCTGCCCGGCTGGTTGCTCCGCGTGAAGGCAGACATCCTGGCGGGGCGGGCCCGGGACGCCCGACGTCATTAGGCTGTTGTGCCTTTTGAATGTGTCGCACCCACACGGTCTTCTGCTGGCAGCGATGAGCCGGGGTGCAAGCGTTCAGTGTCCGGACAGCGGCACGCCGGGAATGACGCGACGCACCGGTCAGTAGAGGGAATCAGCACCCACGAGGGGGGCTAGAGAGAATCCCATGCCTTGTCCACAGCCGCGTCCCACCAGGTTCCACCCTCCGCTGCGGGCTGAGACGTTCTCCATCGAGGAGCACCGCAACGTGCACTGCCGCTTCTACGGCGGATGCATCGACGTGGCGGTCCGCCAGGATTGGGAGAGCTTCACCTGCGCCAAGTGCCCCTTGTTCCAGCAGGACAAGGCGCCGGGCGCCAGCTCGTATGCCTTCACGCAGCCCGCGGACTTCGGGCAGCCCTGAGATGTCTCTGTTTCAGTTTCCGTGATGGAGACGGCCGGGCGTCCTGCCCGCTGGCGCGCCCCTCCGCTGGGAGGGGGAGCGGGCGGGAGGGGCGTCCGGCGCCGTCTCCCGCCGGGCCCGCCGCTGCGTTCCTGAAGGGCAGGGTCCACCTTGTCAGGCGGCGAGGGGCCAGCGGATGCAGGAGCGGCGAGTCACATCCTGGTTGGAGTTGCAGGACCTGATGTTCGCGGGCTCGTGGAACGAGCCCCTGCACCGGTTCCGCACGAGCTTCGTGTTCCGGGGCGTTCCGAACGCGACGTTGGATTTGACGGCGACGCTGAACCGCCAGGGGGCGTTCGTGCGGCAGGAGAGGGATCTGCTACGGGCCTTCCGCAAGTACGCGCGGGGCGTCCCGGGCACGGAGCGCCTGACGTCCATCTGGGACTGGCTGGCGCTGGCGCAGCACCACGGGATGCCGACGCGGCTGCTCGACTGGACGTTCAGTCCCTATGTGGCCCTGCACTTCATGACGGAGCGCGTGGACCTGATGGAGGAGGACGGGGCGGTCTGGTGCGTGGACTACCACAAGACGAACGAGCAGCTGCCCCGGCCGCTGCGTGAGCAGTTGCGGGTGGAGGGGGCGGACGTGTTCACGGCGGAGATGTTGGCGTCGGTGGCGCAGGACCTGCCGACGTTCGACGGGCTGGGGGAGCATCCGTTCGTGTTGTTCTTCGAGCCGCCGTCGTTGGACGCGCGCATCGTGAACCAGTTCGCGCTGTTCTCGGTGATGAACGGGCCGGGGCTGAGCCTGAACGACTTCCTGGGGCACCAGCACCACGGCGTGCGCAGGCTGGTGGTGCCGGCGTCGCTCAAGTGGGAGATACGAGACAAGCTCGACCAGGCGAACATCACCGAGCGCGTCCTCTTCCCCGGCCTGGATGGACTCAGCCGCTGGCTGCGTCGCTACTACGCTCCGCGGCCCCGGTAGACACAGCGTCGCCTGCGGGAACTTCCGGTGCGGGCGGAGTCGTCCATCCGCACACCCCACCCACAGCCCCAGCAGTGACGGCAGCACGAAGCGCACGGCGCATCCTCGCGAGGAATGCGCCTCACGCCTTCACGCGTGCACGGGTTCCCCACCCATGGGTCCGGACCTGTCCCTCTCGTGCCGCGCCGCGAGCTCTGCGTTTTCCCTCGCCCACCGCGCCTCGTCGTCGCGCGCGTTCTTGTGCGCGAGCACGCCCCCCATGATGACCCCACCCATCACCAGCAACATGACCAGGACTCCCACCAGCATCGAGCCGACGATGATCATCGGAAAATACCTCCACCTCCAACGGTGCGTCGCGCCCGCCCCTCCCGCAGGCCCGGGCCGACACGCCCTGCGGGACCTTGCCTCCCCGACCGTCCCCGCCCGGCAATGGACAGACATGAGCCCCACCTTCAGACGGGAATCGCCGGGACACCCCACACGGAGGTGCACCAATGCCAGACACCGGCATCGACCCGCACAGCCCCCCCTCCCCCGCCGGAAAGCCCAAGCCCTCGCTGCCCCCGCACGCTCCCCGCCCGGAAGCCCCACCCGCGTCCAACGGTGAATGCCCGTCGCACGATGACTTCGACGGCCCCATCGCGTCCTGGTAGGGAACCCGGGCATGAGCGTGCCCCGCCCCAATCCCCTGCTGTCGGACCGCGACGTGGACTTCCAGCTCTACGAGGCGCTGGACACCGCCGCCCTCTGCGCGCTGCCGGCCTTCCAGGAGCACTCGCGTGACACCTTCACGCTCCTCCTGGACAGCACCCGCCGCTTCGCCCGCGAGGTGCTCGCTCCCACCTACCGGCCCATGGACGCCGCCCCGCCCGTCTTCGAACACGGCCGCGTGCGCGTCCACCCCGCCATGCGCTCGCTCTACGCCGGCATGGCCGACCTGGGCCTGCTCACCGCCACCCGCCCGGCCGACGTCGGCGGCCAACAGCTCCCCCTCACCGTGCACGCCGTGGCCAGCGCCTACCTCATGGCCGCCAACCTGAGCGCCTATGGCTACCTGGGCCTCACCCTCGGCGCCGCGCACCTGCTGGAAGTCTTCGGCACGCCCTTCCTGCGCGACACCTTCATGACCCGGATGTACCGGGGCGAGTGGACCGGCACCATGGCGCTCACCGAGCCCCAGGCCGGCAGCAGCCTCGCGGACGTGAAGACGCGCGCCACGCCCGCGCCGGACGGCACGTACCGGCTCCAGGGCTCGAAAATCTTCATCAGCGGGGGCGACCAGGACTTCACCGACAACATCGTGCACCTCACCCTCGCCCGCATCGAGGGCGCCGAGGGCGGTACGCGCGGCGTGTCCCTCTTCGCCGTGCCCTCGCGCAGGCCCCAGGGAGACACCCTCGTCCCCAACGACGTCCAGGTGGCCGGCGTCATCCACAAGATTGGCTGGCGCGGCCTGCCCAGCCTCGTCCTCAACTTCGGCGAGTCCCATGACTGTCACGGCTGGCTCGTGGGCCAGCCCGGACGCGGGCTCGCCTGCATGTTCCAGATGATGAACGAGGCCCGCATCATGGTGGGCCTCAACGGCGTGTCCACCGCCGCCGTCGCCTACCAGGAATCACTCGCCTACGCGCGCGAGCGCCCCCAGGGCCGCCCCGCCGGCATCCGCGACACCTCGCGCGCCCAGTCCCCCATCATCGAACACGCGGACGTGCGGCGCATGCTGCTGCGCCAGAAGGCCATCGTGGAGGGCGGCCTCGCGCTCCTGCTCCTCACCTCCACGCAGTCGGACCTCGCCCACCACGCCCCGGACGAAGCCACGCGCAAGCGCGCGCAGCTGCTGCTGGACCTGCTCACGCCCATCGCCAAGACGTTCCCCGCGGAGAAGGGCTTCGAGTCCAACGCGCTCGCGCTGCAGATCCACGGCGGCTACGGCTACTCCAGCGAGTACCTCCCCGAAGCGTGGCTGCGAGACCAGAAGCTCAACAGCATCCACGAGGGCACCACCGGCATCCAGGGCCTGGACCTGCTCGGGCGCAAGGCAGTGGCGGAGGGCGGCGCCGCGCTCCAGGCGCTCGACGAGGAGGTGCGCGCCACCACCGCCCGTGCCCGCGCCGCCGGGGTGGAGCCCGCGTGGAGCGATGCCTTGGAGGACGCGCTCCAGCAGGCCGCGTCCCTCACCCTGGAGCTGGGCGCGCGAGGCATGGCCGGCGAAGTGGACGTGATGCTCCGCCACAGCACGGACTTCCTGGAGCTCTTCAGCGTGGTGGCCGTCGCGTGGCGCTGGCTCGCGCAAGCAGCCGCCGCGAAGGAAGGCCTCGCGCGCGCTCCCTCACCGGAGGACACCGCCTTCTACGAGGGCAAGCTCGCCGCCGCGCAGTACTGGTTCGCCGTGGAGGTGCCGCGCGTGCCGCTGCTCGCCCACCTGTGCCGCACGGGCGAGGACTCCTACGCGCGCATGCGTCCGGACTGGTTCTGACATGTCCGTCTCCTTCCACCTGTGCCAGCCCGGCAGGGGCGCGTCCTGCGGCGCCTGCTGCGGCCTCTACAACTTCCGGGACCACTCGCGCGCGGCGCTGACCCGCAGGCTCACGGCGCAGACCGAGCGCCTGTCCCGCACGCCCCACACGCCCGAGGCCTACGCCGAGGCCGCGCGCGAGCTCACCGCGAACCGGGACGCCCCCGCGCTCTTCCCCATCGTGCGGGTATGTCCCCTGCTGGGCTTCCTGGACGCGGAGCGCCAGCGCGTGGGCTGCCTGGGCCACCCGCTGGTGACGGGAGGCACGGACCTGCGCGACTGCGGCGTCTACCGCGCCACTGTCTGTGAAACCTTCACCTGTCCATCCTTCGGCTGGCTCACCGACGCGCAGGCGCGGCTGATCCAGGCCGCGTGCGCGGACTGGTACCTCTATGGGCTCGTCATCACCGACGTGGAGTTCGTGCGCGGCTGCCTGAAGCTCCTCGAGTGGGAGCTGGGAGGCCCCGCGTCCCCCGACGTCCTGCGCGAGCGTCCGGAATCGCTCGCCGCCGTGCGCCGCCTCTTCGCCCTCAAGGAGACGGCCCCCGGCCGCGACGGCCAGGCCACCGTGTTCGGGCGCTTCACCCATGACCCGGAAGGGGAACCCACCCCGCGCTCGCTCGACTACGCGGCGCTGGGTACGCGCGCCGCCCCCGAGGATGACGTGGTCCTGTGCCTGGGCTACACCCCCTCGAGCGCGACGGAGCTCATCGCCGCGAGGGAGCGGGTGCGCGACCACGTGCGCGCCGTGGCCGCCACGCTCCCCGCGTAGCCGCCATCCAGAAGCCAACACCCTTCCAGACGCTGGACGCTTGCACCGGCAGGGGGTCGTCCGCAGGTTCGCCTGCGGGAGGGTTGGCGGATGGGTGGACGGTGGATGTGGTTGGGGATGGTGGGTTTGTGCTCGCTCGCTCCCGGCTGTCGGGAGCATGACACCGCGGACGCGATGCCGACGGCGATGCAGGCCCGCGACTCCGCGAGCGGCGGACTGATGGTGCCGGCCACGCCCGCGCTGGCGCGGAGCACGGTGGACACCACCCGGCCTCCAAGCGGGGACGCGCGGCCCGCCGCGAACGCGCAAGTGCCTCCGGATACGACGCCTCCGCCCGCTGCCCGGCCGCTCCCAGGACCTCGCGTGAACGAGCCCGCCCAGACGGCGCAGGCCCGTCAGAGCGCCCCGCCCAACCCCAACGCACAGGCGAACGCCCGACAGCAGCCCCAGGGCCGCCCGGACGGCACGCCCACGACGCGGGCGCCCGCCGAGGGGCGGGTCATGATTGGCGCCCAGGCCGTGCAGGCCAGCGATGACGAGGCCTGGTACGAGGGCGCGGCCAAGGCGGCACAGGCGGCGGTGACGGACACCTCCGCCAACCGGCCGCTGGAGCAGGTCATCATCGCGTCCAGCACGGTGAGCGGCCGGGTGACCAGCGTGGGCCGGAACACCCTGCACGTGCGCGACGGCGAAGGTACCGTCTACGAGCTCCAACTCGACCAGCGCAGCCGCGGTCTGCGCCAGGGCCAGCGCGTGCCCCTCAAGGAGCTCCAGGAAGGCACGCCGGTGCGCGCGCAGTTCGTCCTCATGGGCGGCCGCACCGTCGCGCGCGACGTGCAGGTGCGGCGTTAGGCGGCACGTTCCGGTGCCTGAAACGACGACACCCGGGAAGCCATGGAGGCTCCCCGGGTGCCTGTCTTCATCCCGGACTCCCCTCACGCGAAGGGAGCCGGGCTGGAAGCGGGTGCGACTACCAGACCGCCTTGAGCGTCACGCCCGAGTAGGCCGTGTACCCGTTGAGCTTCACGTAGTACTTGCCCGCGGTCGTCTTGGTGATGCTGCACGACTCGTTGTTGCCGGACAGGTACGGACGGCAGTCATACGACGCGGTCGTCGGCGAGGAGCCGAACTTCACGTACATGTCCGCGTCGCCCGTGCCACCCGCGATGGAGAACGTGACCTTCTTGCTCGCCGGCACGTCCACGGTGATCCACTCCTGGGTGAAGGAGCCGGAGGCGCCGGAGATGCCCGTCACCGGCACGTTGTTCTGCAGCACGTTGCCACCGCCGCCACCGCCCGTGCTGTAGCTGCCCGTCAGCGTCACGCCGGAGTAGGCGGAGTAGGCGTTCAGCATCACGTAGTAGGTGCCCGCCTGGATGTTGGTGATGGTGCACGTCTCCTCGTTGCCACTGGCGTACGGACGGCAATCGTAGGTGGCCGAGTCCGGCGCCGCGCCGAAGCGCACGTACAGGTCCACGTCACCCGTGCCGCCGGTCGTGACGAACTTGAGGTTCGTGGCGCCCGAGGGGACGACCAGCGAGTAGTACTTCTTGCTGCCCGAGCTGCCGGACAGGCCGGTCACCGGCGTGCCGTTGGTCAGCGGGGTGGAGGTCGGGGGCGGAACCGTCACGCCCACGCCCACCGCTTCCCAGGCCGCCTTCACCGCGTCCTGCGTGGCCTGGTCATAGCCCAGGTCCGCCGCCGCCTGGATGGTCCAGGCCTTGGCCTGCACGTACGTCGTGCCCGCCGTGTAGAGCTCCGTGTTGGCGCGGTACCAGATCTGCCCGGCCTTCTGGACGCCGATGCCCGGCACGTTCACGGTGCTCTTGCCGCGCGGGTGCGTGCCGCCCTTGGAGAGCAGCGCGAACGCCAGGTTGGGCACGCCAGAGGTGTAGTGCACGTCCTGGCCGGAGTAGTCCGGCGCCCAGTCGAGCGACACGCCGTCCTTCGCCGGGTCGTCCATGTAGCGGAGCGCGTCACCCGCGACGCCGGGGGTCCACACGTCCTCGCCCACCATCCAGACGTCCGGCGCGGTGCTCCACGTGCCGGAGGCCCAGCTCTCGCAGATGGCGCCGAAGGTGTCGGACATGGCCTCGTTGAGGCCGCCGGACTGGCCGGAGTACGTGAGGTTGGACTCGTTCTGCGTCACCGCGTGGGTCAGCTCGTGGACCGTGACGTCCGCGTCCTTGCCCAGCTCGATGGAGTTCACGCCGTCGCCGTCGCCGTACACCATCTGGGTGCCGTCCCAGTAGGCGTTCACGTAGTTCTTGCTGTAGTGGACCGAGCTGATCAGCGTCTGGCCCGCGTTGTTCAGCGAGTCGCGGTTGAAGTTCGTCTTGTAGCAGTCGTAGGTGTAGCCCAGCATGTCGTAGTTCATGTCGACATGCGAGTCACCGATGGCCGCCTGGCCCTCGGAGCGCTTGAGCGTGCCCGGGGTGGTGGTGGTGTTGTTCGAGCTGTACACCTTGCGGTTGAGCGCGGAGTGGATCTGCGGCGCGCGCAGCACGATGGAGCCGTCCACCGCGCTCACGTACACGCGGTCGCGCAGCGGCATCAGGTCCTTCTCACCCGTCACCGTCACTTCGTACGCCAGGCGGAGCGCGCCGTCCTCTGTGCGCACGTACACCAGGCGGGGGGAGCCCTGGACGTCCAGGCCCGTGCCCACCGTCGCGCTCAGCGCCGCTTCGCGAGCGGCCGTGCCGGCGATGCGCGGCATGGCGGACACGTTCAGGCCGTCGCGCGCGGACCCGTTGGCGCGGAACACCGTGCCGTCCGGGCGCACGTGAACCACCAGCTCACCGCCGACGACCTCCAGGCCGTTCTTCGTCTGCGTGAAGCGCAGGTGCTGGTTGCCCTGCTCGTCGGTGCTCGACTTGCGCAACACCAGGTCGTCCGGGTTCAGCCGGAACGCCGCGGCCACGCCGGCCACCGCCTGACGGCTCGACTGCAGCGTGTTCAGCGTCCGCTCCACCCGGCCCAGCTCGCCACGGATGCTGTCCGGGATGCCGTCCGCGTGCACCCCCAACACCTGCGCGCCGCCGAGCGCGTTCAGCGCGCTCTGGATGTCCTCGCCCGACTTCTCCTGCTCGGGAGCCTGCGTCTCCTCCCCCGTCGAACCCTGCGTGCCGCACGCCGTCAGAGCCACACCCAGCCAGGCTGCGCCAATCGTCTTCAACAGTCGATGAGCCAAAGCGATACCTCCAGGAAAAAACAGCGGGATGATACGTGACACATTCGAATTCATCAGATCAACTTCTTTTTGGAGAAAGTGCGTTTTGCCACTTTCTCCTTTCCTAATGCTCGAGCGTGGAACTCAAGAATTGCAGTTTAAGAAATTTACAGCAGTTTTGCCGCTATTCACCGGCTCTCGGGAGGGAACGGACCCGCCTCCGGGATGTCTCAAAAAATGTTTCATGAGACGCCCTCTCACCTGCGGCGGGAGGCGGGCATGACGCGGACCGCCGTCCGGCGTTGGACAGGCGTGTTGTACGTGGGTGCGGCGCTGGCGCTCACGGCCTGCGCGTCGCGGGCGCCGGTGGTGACGGAGGTGCCCGCGCCACCCACGTTGTCGGTGGCGCAGGTGGCGCGGCTGATGCCCGCGAAGGTGAAGGGAGCGGAGCGCGAGGGTTGGGCGCGCGACGTGCTGGCGGCGCTGGACGCGGAGGCGATTCCCGCGTCGGCGCCGGTGGTGTGTCAGGTGCTGGCCATCATCGAACAGGAGTCCGGCTTCCAGGCGGACCCCGCGGTGCCGGGGCTGCCCAGGCTGGTGCGCCAGAAGCTGGACACCACGGCGGGACGGCTGGGCCCCCTGGGGCGGCGGCTGCTGGACGAGGTGCTCGCGGCGAAGCCGAAGGGGGCGAAGCGCACCTTCAGCGAGCGGCTGGATGCCCTGCGCACCGAGCGGGACCTGGACCGGCTCTTCCGCGACATGCTGGCGTACTACGAGGCGGAGTACCCGACGGCGTACGCGGCCGCGGACCTGGCCAGCTCCCTGTTCGGTCCGTCCTCGTTCGCGGGGCAGAACCCCGTCACCACCGCGGGCTCCATGCAGGTCAGCGTGCGCTACGCGGTGGAGAAGGCGGGCCCGGACGCGGATCCGGTGGCGGTGCGCGAGTCGCTCTATACGCGCGCGGGCGGCGTGCGCTACGGCACCGCGCGGCTCCTGGGCTTCGAGGCCGCGTACGACGCGCCGCTCTACCGCTTCGCGGATTACAACGGAGGCGTCTACAGCTCCCGCAACGCCGCGCTGCAGGCCCAGGTCAGCCGCCTCACCGGCGTCCCCCTGGCGACGGATGGCGACCTGCGCTTGTATGACAAGAAGGGAGAGCCCCGGGGCGAGGACAGCCAGAGCCTCAAGGCGCTGCTCCTCTTCCGCCAGCGCTACGCGCCGGACCTGAGCGAGCGTCGGGTGCGCCGGGACGTGGAGGAGGAGAAGACGGCGGACTTCGAGAAGACGGACACGTACCTGGCCGTGAAGCGCGTGTACGCGAAGCAGACGGGAGAGGCGCCCGCGTATGCCCAATTGCCCCAGGTGACGCTCAAGAGCGTGAAGCTGAGCGGGGAGCGCACCACCGCGTGGTTCGCGAAGTCGGTGGACGCCCGCTACCAGCAATGCATGGCCCGCCACCGCCAGACGGCGCGGTAGCGGGCCCGCACGCCGGAACTACGGCGTGGTGAAGGCGGCGCTGAACGTGTCCGCGGTGATGGAGGGCAACAGCTCCCCGGTGATGTACGGGGCGCGCGAGGGCTCGTAGAGCGGCGAGCCGTCCGCCAACACACGCACGTAGTAGGTGGAGCCGGGCAGCAGCAGGCCCGGCGGCAGGCGGACCTGGGTCCGGTCACCCGGCACGGCGAAGCGCAGCGTGGGGTTGGAGGTCCAGGTGCCCATCAACTGGATGACAGACACCACGTAGTTCCGGGCCGTGCCCAGGGCGGGGGGCCGCCAGGAGATGACGGGCTGGTTGGTGCCCACCACGCGCGACACATAGGCGTCCAGGCCGTCGATGCGCAGCTCCCGCGGCGGCGAGAGGGCCGGCTGGATGGGGCCGGCGACCAGGTGGTCCAGCCGGTCGGTGACGAAGATGTTGCCGCTGGGGTAGTGGACCCGGCTCCCGACGACGACGGGCGTCGCGGACCGGAACGAATAGCCGGCGGTGCCCACCACGCCCCAGCTGGACGGATAGGGATTGCCGTAGGCGAGCCGGCTCGCGATGACGCCATCCTCTCCGCGCGGCAGCCACATGTTGAACAGCTCGCCCTGGTAGCCCACCCACCCGTACTGGTAGCCGAACGGCGCGGGAACCAGCGACAACGAGGGATAGTTGAGCGTGCCGTTGGGGTTCGCGTCCGAGCGCCAGCGGGTGAACTCCTTCAGGCGCCACTCCAGGGAGAAGGGCGTCTGCCGCAAGGGCTGCAGCGTGGCGGACAGCGCCAGCGGGGTGGTGCCGTCCGGCATGAACGAGAACGGCGGCAGGTGCGCGCTGCTCACCACGGACTGGTACGCCAGGGGCCCGCCGCTCGGCAGCGTCCCGGCCTGCACGGAGTTGAACTGGTTCACGTAGATGCGGTCGCCCTTCGACGCGTCCAGGACCGGCGCCCCGTAGGTGAAGAACGCGGAGGCGTACGGGTCGACGATGGAGGTGTCGCCGGCCGGGGACCACACGGACAACGTGCTGTACAGGTTCACGTCCGCGCTGATGAGCTGCACGGAGCTGCCCGGCTCGGAGACGGACGAATAGTCCTGCCAGGGCTCCAGGTTGAAGAGCTCCGCCGATACGGGGGAATCGGTGAGGGGCAGATAGACCGCGTCGGGCCGGCCAATGCGGTTGACGCCCAGGTCGAAGTGACGCTCGCGCGTCAGGTAGTAGTTCCGGCCCGAGCGCAGGAAGTATTCACCTTCGGGAACGTTGTCGAAGCGCACGCCCCCTGCCACCGGCGTGCCCGAGTACCGGTCGTAGTCGACGCCGTGGGGGATGAGGATCTCCAGGTCGAGGCTGGACAGGTCCTGGGGCACCACCGTCACCCCGGCGCTGGTGTGGAAGCGCGTGTCCGCCGTCACCAGCACGGACGTGCCCGCGTCCACCGGCCCGGAGCCCGCGTCGGGCTCACCGCAGCCCGGCAGCAGCTCCTCGTGGGTGATGACCGCGGCCCCCTCGCGGGGGTCCATGGCCATTTCGGGAGGGTGCACCTCCTCGGGGGGAGGCGCCTCGCCGCAGCCCAGCCAGGCCGCGCAGGTGGGGACGAGCAACAACGACAGGCGTCGCAAGGACATGATGGGCCTTTGAACAGACAGTCAGCAATGCTTGTCTGGTTCCGGCCCCAACCAGACGCCGCCTTCTATACGTGAAGGGTCTGACTTTCTGGATATTTATTTTTTGATAGGTAATTCCGGTGGGCGCAATTCAAGACTTGCGCCCACCTCCGTCCGCCGTCTACCGGCCCGGCGCCGCCGGCGGGGCGAACCGCTTGTCTGAGATTTTCATCTCCGTGACAGGCCCGTACTTGCGGGCCACGTCGCGCAGGGCGTCCGCCTTGCCGATGAGGACGAACGTCAGGTCGTCCTGGGCGGGCAGGACGCGCTGGAGCACGGTGTGCACGCCGTCGCGGGTGGCGGTGGACACGGCGTCCGCGAACCCGTTCACGTCCTGTGCGTCCAGGCCGTAGAAGGCCAGCTCCGACAGCTTCATGGCCAGCTGCTCGCCCGTCTCCAGCGTCGGCGGGAACTGCCCCAGCACGTACGCCTTGGCGGAGGCGAGCATGGCGTCGTCCATGCCGGTCTGGCGGTAGCGCGAGAGCACGTCCAGCGCCAGGTCGATGGCACGGCCCGTGGTGGCCGTCTGGGTATAGGACACGAGGACGACGGGCCCCGGCTGGAGGGCGGGCTCCAGGGTCGAGCGGGCGCCGTAGGTGAGGCCCGTCTTCACGCGCAGCTCGGTGTTGAGCAGCGAGGTGAAGCGGCCGCCCAGCACGGTGTTGCCCAGCTGCGCCGCGACGCGGTCCGGGTCGGTGCGGCGGATGCCGGTGTTGCCGATGGAGAAGTAGGTCTGCGTGGCATCCGGCTTGTCCACCAGCAGCACGCGCCGGCCCTTCGTGGGCGCCGTGGGAGGCACGGCTGCCAGCGGCTGCGCCGCCGGGGCCCATCCGCCCAGGGCTGTCTCCAGCCTCGCGGCGAGCTGCTTCGCGTCGAAGTCCCCCACCACGGACAGGATGAGCCGGTCCGCGCCCAGGTTCGCCTTCGCCCAGCCGAGCACGTCGCTCCGGCTGATGGTGGGCAGCGACGCCTCACTGCCCACCTCGGGCCGGCCGTAGGGGTGCGCGGGGAAATGGAAGGCATTGAAATACACGCCGATGAGCGCGCGCGGGTCGCCGTCCTTGGCGGAGGCGATTTCGGACACGCGCAGCGCGCGGGCCTTCTCCAGCTCCTGTGCGTCGAAGCGGGGGCGCACGAGCATGTCCGACAGCAGCTCCACCATCAGCGCGGTGTCGCGGGACTGGAAGCTGCCGTTGAGGATGAGCGCCTCGCGCTCCGGCACGACCTCCAGCTCGCCGCCCGCGCCATCCACGGCCTCGGCGAACTGCTGCGCGTTCCGGGAGCCCGCGCCCTTCTGGAGCAGCTCGGCGGTGAGCGCGGCCAGCCCCTCCTTGCCCGCGGGGTCGGTGACGGCGCCGCCCTTGAGCCACGCGCTGAAGGACACCAGCGGCAGCTCGTGCTTCTCCACCAGGAGCAGGCGCACGCCGTTCTTCAGCGTGACGGAGGTGGTCTCCGGCAGCGTCACGCCCTTCGTGGACAGCGGGGCGGCGGGCGCCGGGGTGGCCGGGGCCGGGGCCTCGGGTGCGGGCGGCGTGGCCGTGGAGGTGGCGGCGGGCGTCGGCGCGGTCGCGCACGCGGAGGTGAACAGCAACGCGGCGAGGGCGGAGCGCAGCGGTCGGGGGGACATCAAGACGGACGGCCGGAAGGGAGCACTCATCGCGCGGCCTCCTTGGGGGCCGGGGCAGCGGAATCCGAGGTGGGAACGAGCCAGCCCACGGTGCGGTGGTCGGGGTTGAAGATGCGGGCGGCCAGCGCCTTCACGCCGTCGCGGGTGACCTTTTCATAGCGCGCGGGCGCTTCGAACAGGGCCTTCCAGTCGCCGCGGAAGGTGGCGGCGGCCCCCAGCTCGCGGGAGCGGCCGCTGTTGGTCTCCAGCTTGCGCCAGAAGGAGGCCAGCGCGACGTTGCGCGCCTTCTTCAGCTCCGCGTCGGTGACGCCGTCCTTCACCACGCGGGCCAGCTCCGCGGTGAGCAGGGCCTCGGTCTTCGCCAGGTCGCCGCCCGGCGGCAGGTCCACGGCGAACCACACGAGCGACGGATCGAATCCCCCGGAGGTGGAGGCCCGGACGCGGATGGCCACGCGCGCCTCGTCCACCAGCTTGCGGTGCAGGCGCGACGAGTCCCCGTGCGAGAGGATGAGGCCCAGGAGCTCCAGCGTCTCCATGTCCGGGTCGTTGGCGGCGAGCCCGTGGTAGGCGAGCTGGAGCAGCGGGGACTGGGCCAGCTTCTTCACGACGATGCGCCGCTCGCCCTGCTGCTCGGGCTCCTTCGTGCGCACGGGCTCCGGCGCGGGCTGCGCGGGGATGGTGCCCAGCGTGGCCTCCACCTGCTCGAAGACGCGGGCCGGATCCAGGTCGCCCGCGAGCACGAGCGTGGCGTTGTTGGGGGCGTAGTACGTCTTGAAGTACTGCTGCAGGTCCTCCATGCGCCACGACTCGATGTCGGACGGCCAGCCGATGACGGGGATCTGGTACGGGTGCGCGACGAAGGCGGTGGCCTGCACCTGCTCCTGGAGCGCGCCGCTGTTGTCATTGTCCACGGAGGAGCGGCGCTCGGAGTAGACGACGCCGCGCTCGGACTCGATGACCTTGGGGTCGAAGGAGAGGGATTGGAGCCGGTCCTGCTCCAGGTCGAGGATGAGGGGCAGCGCGGACGCGGGGAACCAGTCCAGGTAGACGGTGACGTCCTCGGAGGTGAAGGCGTTGTTGGAGCCGCCGTGGGCCTCCATGACGCGGTCGAACTCACCGGGGCCGTACTTCTTCGCGCCGTTGAACATCATGTGCTCGAAGAAGTGGGACAGGCCGGTGATGCCGGGGCGCTCGTTGCGGCTGCCCACGCGGAACCAGTTGGCGAGCGCCACGTTGGGGATGTCGTGGTCTGGCCAGACGATGACGGTGAGCCCGTTCTTGAGCGTGCGGGCCTGGATGTCCGAGCCTGGCTTCGCGACGGGGGTGGAGGCAGCAGCGGGCCTCGCGGACGGCTCGGAGACGGCCTGGGCCCCGGCCTGGGGCGCACCCAGGAGGGCCAGACAGGCGAACCACGACAACGGCGGACGGAACATCCTTGCTCCTGGGGAGGGACCTCGGCGGCGCCCGGGAACGGGCGGCAGCGCACCCTATTCCAGAAACGCCGCGAGGGGGTTTCCGGCGGCCTCAGTCCACGTGCGCATCGGCGCCGAAGCGCAACAAGCCCAGCAACTGCTCCGGCGACAGGGCGGCGGCGCCATCCGCTTCCGACAGCAGGCTGTCCGCCAGGTCCCGCTTCTCCGCGTGGAGGGCCAGGATGGCCTCCTCGATGGTCCCTTCCGACACGAACCGCGACACGGTGACGGGGCGCGTCTGCCCGATGCGGTGGGCCCGGTCCGAGGCCTGGTCCTCCACGGCGGGGTTCCACCACGGGTCCAGGTGGAGGACGTGGTCGGCGCCGGTGAGGTTGAGGCCGGTGCCGCCCGCCTTGAGCGAGATGAGGAAGAGCGCGCCCTCCCCCCGCTGGAAGGCCTCCACGCGGGCCTGCCGCTGCGCGGCGGGAGTCCGTCCATCCAGGTACTGGAACGCGACGCCCCGCGCTTCCAGCGCCTCGCGCACCAGGGCCAGGTGGCGCACGAACTGGCTGAAGACGAGCGCGCGGCCCCCTTCCGCCAGCAGCTCGTCCACCCGCTCCATGACACGCTCCAGCTTGGCGGACGACAGGCCCGAGTCCGGATCCACGAGCCGCGGGTGGCACGCGGCCATCCGCAGCCGGGTGAGCGCGGCCAGCATCTCGAAGCGCTGGTTCCCGTCGGGCGCCCCCTCCCCCAGCCGCGCCAGTGCCGCGAGCCGCACGTCGTCGTACACACGCCGCTCAGCGTCCGACAAGGTGATGGGCACCACCGTCTCCACGCGAGGCGGCAGCTCGCGCGCCACCTGGACCTTGGTGCGGCGCAGGAGGAAGGGGCGCACCAGCCGGGCCAGCGACGCGCGGGCATCCGTGCTCCGGTCCCGCTCGATGGGAATGGCGAAGCGCGCGTGGAAGGACTCGCGCCCGCCCAGCAGTCCGGGAAAGAGCAGGTGGTAGAGACTCCACAGCTCGGACAGGCGGTTCTCCACCGGCGTGCCGGTGAGCGCCACGCGGGCCCCGGCCTTCACGGTGCGCAGCGCGCGGGCCCGGGCCGTGTCCGGGTTCTTCACCGCCTGTGCCTCATCCACCACCAGGGTGGCGAGGCTCACGTCCGCGAGCTTCGTGGCATCCCGTGCCAGCAGGCCGTAGCTGATGATCAGTACGTCGCGGGGCCCCAGCAGGGCCGGCAGGGCATCCCGGTCCGCGTCCTGCCAGACGTGCACGCGCAGCGACGGCGCGAAGCGGGCGGCCTCGCGCACCCAGTTGCCGCGCAGGGACGTGGGGGCCACCACCAGCGCGGGGCCTTCCGCCGCGCGCGACAGCAGCAGGGCCAGTGCCTGGACGGTCTTGCCCAATCCCATATCATCCGCCAGGCACGCGCCCGCGCCCCACGAGGCCAGCCGCGCGAGCCAGGTGAAGCCCTCGCGCTGGTAGTCGCGCAGCTCCGCCTTCAGGGCCCGGGGCACGCGCACCGGACGCGCGTGGGCCTCGCGGATGCGCTTCGCCAACTGGCGCCAGTCCGGAGGAGCCTGGACGCGCGCGCCCACCTTCTCCAGCGTCTCCAGCACGGGCGCCGCCGCGGCGCTCACCTCCAGCCCCTTCCGTCCCGGATGCGCCACGTCCGCGAGCGGCGTCAACTGCTCGCGCAGCGCTTCCGTGAGACGCATCCAGCGCCCCTTCCCCAGCGGAACGTAGCGCTGACGGCGGCGTACGGCCTCCAGCAGGACCGCCAGCTCCACGCGCGCGCCGTCCAGCTCCACGCCCCCCTTCGCGCCGAACCAGTCATGCTCCCGCAGGACCTGGACCCGCACGTTCGTGGGCTCCGGGCAAGACACCGTCCACGGCCGCTCCGCCCACTCCACGCGCACCTCAGGGCCCGTGAGCAGATCCAGCGTCTCCAGGAGCTGGAGCGCATCCTCCGCGGTGTCACGCGTGAAGTGATACATCCCGGCCGGCAATGACAGACGTGCCAGGAGCGCGTCCGCCTCCGCGCGCTCCGCTTCCAGGTCGCGCTGGACCTTGACGCGTTCCCGGCCGCGCTGGCCCCGGAGTACGGGGGCGCCCTCGCCCACGGGCTGGGGAGGAGCTTCTGGCAGGGGCCTCACGAGGAGCGAGACCTCCAGGGCGGAGTCCTCCACCGCGCGCAGCCGCACCAGCAGGCCCGGCTGGATGTCCACGGGGCGGGGCTCCAGGGCGGGCGGCAACGCTACCGGGAAGGCCTCCTCCAGCGCGGAGAGATGGCCCAACAGCGCGTCGCGCTGGTAGGCGGACACATAGGCGCCGTGGCGCTCCAGGGATTCGAGCAGGGGCACCGCGCTGGGAGGAACGGACACCAGCGTGACGCTCGGCCCGCCGGGCTCCACGAGCAGCCAGGGCTGGGAAGCCATCGGCCCCTCCGGCGGGGGCGTCATCGCCTCCACGGCAACGGGGCGTCCGTCCACTGCCGGCCGCAGGCGCAGGGCTTGTTCCTCCTGCTCCAGGGCGAAGCCCAGCGGCGCTTCCCGCACCTGGACGGGGACATCCGGAACGTCGGCAAGCCGGAGCCGGGGGCTGCGCGCGAGCGACCGCAGTGCCTGGAGCATCAGCGTGTACGGTGCGCCCGACGCGAGGCCAGCGCCCAGAAACATGCCGTTCGTGGTCATCCGCTGTTCCATGTCGAGGAGGGACCAGGCCTCGCGCTCATTCGGATCCGTGAGCGACCGGAATACCTTGTCGCGGTCGTACCAGGAGACGGCATGGCCCTGGGTCAGACCGCCCTTCTTCGAGGGGTGGTGCAGGTGGGGCCGGAGCCGCCAGCCGCGCCGGGACTCCAGCTCCAACCGGAAGGTGACGAGGTCTCCGGTCGCCGGAGCCTCCTCACGAACCGCCCGGCCCAGGAGGGACGCTTCCAGCGCGGACAGGAGTTCGCGGCCCGGCGCCTCGACCAACAGCTCCGCCAGCCTCGCGGCGCGCGAGGCCCGCTTCGGCAGCACCAGGAACGCCAGCGCCGCGTCCACGGCGGTCAGGGCATGGACACAGGACGCCTCGGTGGCCTTGGGGCTGCACGGACAGGACACACCCGGGCGGCCCTCCATCAGGGCGCGAGGATCGAGCTCGACATGACTTTCGTCCTCGAACCCCACGGGCGGGTGCGTAGGGCGCCACGCCGCCAGTTCTGGCTCCGTCACGAGCAGCCGCAATGGACGCTCCTGGAGTTCGAGCGTGGGGGCTGGCGACAGTGACCGGGGCTCGGCCTGCTCACGGATCCGCGCGCGGACGCGGGTCAGCGCCTCCTGCAGGGGAGCGAGGCGGGCGTCCGTGGGCGGCAGGGGCTTCGCGGAGGCTTCATGGGACCGCCCGCGTGACACGCGTCCCGCCTCGTCACGCACCCAGCGCCAGGCGGCCTCGGCGAGTACGTCCTGCTGGCCGTCCTTCAAGCGCTGGAGCTTCGGGCCGCCCTCCAGTGCATCCACGACCGTGGCCTTGCGCAGCGAGGGGAGCACGCGACGCGCATAGGCTCCGGACACCAGCCGCTCCAGCACGGCCACGGGCACGATGCGGGCACGCTCCACGTGGTGTTCGACGAGCCACGCCTGGATGGCGACGGGAAGGGAGGGCCGCGCGGGGTCTTTCGCGCGGCGCGCGGAAGCTGGCCGCCGGGTGCGAGCCGGGGGAGCGCGCCTCTGCCCACGAGGCGCGGCGGACCGGAGCCACGCGAGCCCGACCGCGATCGCATGCACGCAGACCCCTTCATTCCAGTACGCGTCGCATTCGCACGACAGCACCAGCTCATCGGCACCGGGCTCCACGTAGAGGGCCACGTTGAGCAGGGGCCCTGGGCCATCGGACACGGTCCCCCGGAGGCAGTCCCGGGAAGGAGGCCACACCTCCACCGCCTCCCGGTTGACGAACCACCGGGCCCGCTTGAGCAGCTCCGGCCCCGCCAGTTCCTGGAGGTGCTCCCAGGTGAGCTCTTGCCGGAGGGAGTCTTCTTGGGAAGAGGATGAGTGGCGTGGCATCAGCTAGAAAAGCTACCCATGGGGTAGCCCTCCCGCGAGCCCGATTTCCGGTCGCCGCACCTTTGGTGGAAGGATGCCAGGCGGCCCAGCGAGCGCATCCTGAAGGTGACCCTGGTCGCGGGAGCTACGCGCCCAGCACCTGCCGCAGCACGGCCTGGAAGTAGTTCGTGCTGCCGATGTGACCCGCGTGCAGCTTGGCGGAGTGGTGGAGGCGCTGGGCGACGGCCTCGAACTCCGCCTGACTGACGTCGCGCAGGGACAGGTACAGGCGGGCGGCGGCGCGCAGGTAGGAGAAGAGCGGGTTCTTGTGGTGCCCGTCGGGCCGGCGCGCGAGGTGCCGGTAGAGCTGGGAGAACTCCTGGTCGACTTCCGCGTGGCGGGTGTCGCGGCAGAAGCCGGCGGCGGTGGCCTCGATGAGGAAGAAGAAGGGCTCGTACTCGGGGAAGGGCGGCCGGGAGAAGTCGGGGGGCTGCTTGTTGCCGGTCCACAGCGCGGAGACGGGCTGCAGGCGCACGTGGGCGGTGATGTCGCCGAAGCGCACGGGCACCTCGTCGCCCACGGGCTTCACCTGGCCCTGTTCGTCCCGTTCCACGGGGATGAACAGGCGCATGGGGTCCTCCACCTTCACGCCCGCCTTCTCCAGCTCCGCCACCACGTTCGCGTCCATTGCGTTGATGAACCTCCGGAACCCCCATCTACCGCGTCGCGCCCGGATGTGCACCCGGTGCTTCGTCCGGGCGAGGGGAGGTCGCCTGCTCCAGCACGTCCCAGGCGGTATCGAAGACGCCATCGACTCGTTCGTAGGGCTCGGTGGCCCCCTCGTCGTGCTGCCACCGGAAAGAACACAGACTGCCGGTGAGCGTCGCACGCTGAAAGGTCTTGAACAGGCCGGAGCCACAGGACCAGGTCAGCCGCACCTCGGCCTCCGTGGTCGACTGACAGCGCATGCCATGCTCGGCACGCGTCGCCGCGTCCACCAGCTTGTGGAGGAGCTGTTCTCCCATGGTCCGGTCCAGGCGCTGGTCCACGCGGATGGGGTCCGGGTATTCCTCCCGGCTCCCCTTCAAATGCGTGCCCTCGGTCCGGACGCGCAGCTCCAAGGCACTCGTCGAGCCTCCGAAACACGCACGGCTTTCAAATTCAATCTGAAGCATGGCGTCGGACGTCGACAGCAGACATGCGAGCGGATGCTCTGTTCCCGGATTCCGGCCGGTGGCCACGGCGAAGTCACGGGCCTCCCATCCCTTTCCAGGTGCCCAGGTCCGCCCGTCATCACTCGAGCGAAGAAGCCGCCCGCCATCGAGTTCCGCGAGCAGGATTCCATTCTCAAGCAACACCAGCGCGCGAATTGATTCGCCTGAAGTATTGCTTTGACGAAACCAGTTCTTGCCCGCGTCCCGGGTGGCCATCACCTGCCCCCCCTGACCATCCCGGTCAATTCCTGCCCTCTTGAATGGGCTGACCTGAAACGTAGGTGGTGAGCGTGCTCAATTGTGAAGGGAAAGCCACCGTGTCGCAGGGGAAGGCCTGGGCTTTCGAGAAGGCAGGAATCCATTGTTCGACCGGCAGTTCCGGAGGCGTGAGGGTCAACACCTGTCGTCCATCCGGTGTGACGGAGACATGGAGGGGGCCGACGGACTGGAGATGGGCCCCCGCCAGGTCTTGCCACCGTCCATCGTCTTGTAGAGCCCGGTGGAGGCCGAGATCCATGCCAGGTCCCGGGTGAGACGCAGGACCCGTGCAGGTCAGGGGACGATGAATAGCGCCAGAAGGGGCGAGAAAGCTGGAGCAGTTGGAAGGGAGGCGTCAGGGGCGTCCAGGTATCGCCACCGTCCTCCGTGGCCCAGAGCGTGGAATTCGAGCCCGTGGCCCAGCCCTGGGCCGGACTGATGAAAGAGAGGCCCTTCAGGACCGGGAACCCGCACGCTCCAGCGCGCCTATCGATTTTTCATCAAACAACGGCACCGCCCGCCATGTCGTACCGGCATCCGTGGTGCGCAAGCCCCAGGGCCCGAGGGAGCCCGCCGCGATCCCCACTTCCGGGGTGTACCAGGTGAGGGAGTGGATGGCACTCGGGGACCTCTCTCCCCACGCCGTGTTCAGCACCCGGGAGAGGTCCGTGGCGCGCTGCCAGGTCCTGCCTTCATCCGTGCTGCGAAAGGCTTCGATGCCGCGCGGTTCGGGGACTTCAAAGGACTCCTCCCCAATCGCCCACCACTCCCCTCCAGGGCCTGGTGCGACGACATGAATCTGGGCATCGATGGCTTCAACGGTCAGGTCCGCGGACACCGACGACGCGGCGACCATCCGAGGCGCGGCACAGCCCACCGACACGCCACACATCGCCCAGCCCACCCAGTGACTCGCACGCATCGACACCCTCCCGGCTTGGAGTCAGTATTCGTCCGCGAGCGAGCAGGCGTTCCTCACCGTTCCATCATGGCTCCCGCATTCCTACCTCTGTCTCGTAGCCCCCCATACCGGGAGTGTCGTTGACAGCGCGAGGCCGAAGGCCTCGAATGAAACACAGTCCTTCCAGAGGTGACCCATGTCACAACGCATCCCCCCGGTACTCATGCTGTGTTTGACGGCTGGCAGTCTTCTCGCGGGATGCGGCGGAGGCAGCCTGGAAGCGGTGAGCACCTCCGAGTGCTCCACGGGCATGAAGTGGACGGGCGGCGACAGCGGCAACGCCCTGATGCATCCCGGTGGCAACTGCATCCAATGCCATACAGACCGGGGCGAGGGGCCGAAGTTCGTGGTGGCGGGGACCGTCCAGGCCGCGACTCACGAGGCGGATGACTGCGCGGGCCTCGAGGGCGCCCAGGTCGTCATCACCGACGCCAATCAGAAGGCCTACACCCTGACGACCAATGCCTCCGGCAACTTCTTCATCAAGGCCGGAGACGCGAAGGACTTCGCGTTCCCCTACACCGCCCGCGTCACCCACGGCGGCACCCAGTGGGCCATGAGCAGTTCGCAGAGCACCGGAGCCTGCGGCTCCTGCCATACCGTGGCCGGCGCCAATAGCGCCCCCGGACGCATCAGCCCCCCGTAACGACGCCGAGCGGACCCAAAGCAAAAGGGCGCCGGACCGGAGTCCGACGCCCTTCAGATTCTTCGTACTGGTGTGCCCAAGGGCGGAATCGAACCACCGACACGGGGATTTTCAGTCCCCTGCTCTACCGACTGAGCTACTTGGGCGTACCGCGCACCGCGAGCGGCGACGCCGATTTACGGTCACTGGGCCGCGACGTCAACCTCTTTCCGCCAACCTCCCCCCTCGCCCGACACTCAGGCCGCCAGACGGGGCGCTTCGCCGTCCCACGCCGTGCACCCCTCCGTCAGCCGCTGGCGCAGCTTCTGGCGCAGGCCCTGTTCGATCTGCCGGATGCGCACCGCCGTCACCCCGAAGCGCTTCGCCAGGAACTCCGCGCTCACCCCGTCCTCCGCCAGCATCCGCTCCTTCACCAGCGCCCGCTCCCGCGCGTCCAGCTCCGGCCAGGCGGCCTCCACGCTCTGGTGCAGCTTCTCCGCCCAGTCCCCCCGCTCCACCCGCTCCTCCACCGAGTCCTCCTCCGACTCCAGCATGTCCAGCCGCGTCACGTCCCCCTCCCAGCCCAGGGGCGCGTTCAACGACACGTCCTTCGCCAGCGCGTCCGTCCCCCGCACCACGTCCTCCTCCCGCTTGCCCAGCGCCTCGGCCAGCCGCTTCGTCACTTCCGGGTGGCCCTCGCCCCACCGGGCCTCCAGCCGCGCACGCTCGCGGCGCAGCTGGAAGACGATCCACGGCGCGCGGCCCCCCGCCACACTCCAGGTGCGGGACACGTACGCCCGGATGCGCGCGCGGATCCACTGCTGCGCGTAGGCGCCGAAGGGCACGCCCCGCTCCTCGAACCGGCGCGCCGCCTCCACCAGGCCGACGTTGCCCTCCGCCATCAGCTCCTCCAACGACAGGCCCGTCCAGCGGTACTTCCAGGCCAGCCGGCGGACCAGCTCCAGGTGCCCCCGCACCCGCATCTCCACTTCCGCGGAGTCCACCTCGGCCTCCACACCCTTCACCGTCGTGGACTCGAGCTCCTCGTAGATGGCTTCCATGACGCGTACCTCCCCAATCAGTCCCCCGCGCCCCCATCACGCGGTGACAGGCCTAGGAATAAGCGGGGGTGACTCATAAAAAAATGAGCTAGTTTGGATGAAAACCTTCGGTTATTCCTAAGTCATGGCGTGGCTCAACTACCACCATCTCCTGTATTTCTGGACGGTTGCGCGGGCGGGAAGCATCGCCAAGGCGAGCGAGGAGCTGCACCTCGCCCAGCCCACCATCAGCGCGCAGATCAAGCTGCTGGAGGAGTCGCTGGGCCACCAGCTCTTCGAGCGCAAGGGCCGCAAGCTCGTCCTGTCCGACGTGGGCCGCACCGTCATGCGCTACGCGGATGAGATCTTCCGCCTGGGCAACGAGCTGAAGAACGTCGTCTCCGGCCTGCCCAGCGGGCAGCAGCTGCGCCTCAACGTCGGAGTGCTCGACGTCATCCCCAAGCTCGTGGCCGAGCAGCTGCTCAAGCCCGCGCTGGAGGCCGGTCCCTCGCTGCGCATCATCTGCCGCGAGAGCCCCCTGCCCCAGTTGCTCGCACAGCTGGCGCTGCATGAGCTGGACGTGGTGCTCGCGGACGCACCCGGCTCCGAGCCCGTCAGCGTCCGGTCCTTCAACCACCTGCTGGGCAAGTGCGGCGTGACGTTCTTCGCCGCCCAGCCGCTCGCGCACCTGCGCAAGGACTTCCCGCGCTCGCTGGACGGCGCGCCCATGCTGCTGCCGTCGGAGGAGTCTTCGGTGCGCCGCTCGCTGGACCTGTGGTTCGAGCGGCTCGGCATCCGGCCCCTCATCGCCGGCGACTTCGACGACAGCGCGCTGCTCCAGGCCTTCGGACAGAAGGGGCACGGCATCTTCGCCATGCCCTCCATCATCGACGCCGAGGTGCAGCGGCAGTTCAACGTCACCGCCATCGGGCACACCGACGAAATCGAGCAGTGCTTCTACGCCATCACCGTGGAGCGACGCCTGCGCCACCCCGCCGTCGTCGCCATCGCCGAGGCCGCGCGCTCGCACATCTTCGGCAGCTGATCAGTCCGCCGCCCGGAACACCTCCGCGCCCGCCACCACCGTGGCCAGCACGCGCGCGTCCACCAGGGCTGACGCGGGCCCCTCCAGCGGATCCGCCGACAACGCGACGAAGTCCGCGTCCAGGCCGGGCTTCAGCCGCCCGCGCCGCGCCTCCTCGAAGGAGGCCCACGCGGGCCCCACCGTGAAGCCCTCCAGGGCCTCCGCAGCGCTCAGGCGCTCCTCCGGATACCAGCCGCCCTCCGGCCAGCCCTTCGCGTCCTGCCGCGTGCGCGCCGCGTAGAGCCCCGCGAGCACATCCGGGTTCTCGATGGGGAAGTCACTGCCCAGCGCCAGGTGCGCGCCCGCGTCCTTCAACGTGCGCCAGGCGTAGGCGCCCTTGAGCCGTTCGCGCCCCAGCCGCGTCTCCGCCCAGGGCATGTCGCTGGTGGCGTGCGTGGGCTGCACGCTGGCCACCAGGCCCGCCGCGCCCAGCCTCTGGATGTCGTCCCGCCGCAGGATCTGCGCGTGCTCCACGCGGTGGCGCAGGGCCTGTGTGCCCGTCCGCTCCGCGCCTCGCAGCAGCACGTCCACGACCAATGTATTGGCACGGTCTCCAATGGCGTGGATGCACACCTGGAAGCCCCGGGCCATGAAGGCCTGTGCGCGCGCCTCGAGCTCCTCGGGCGTGAGGAGCAACAGGCCGCGCTGGCCGGGCTCGTCGCTGTAGTCGTCGTGCAGCGCCGCGCCCCGGCTCCCCAGCGCTCCATCCGCCAGGAACTTCACCGAGCGCATCGACAGGTGGCGCCCCTGCCAGGGCCCCTGCTCCAGATAGGCGTGGCGCTGTTCACCCTGCCCCGCCGCCATCGCGTAAACCCGCAGGGGCAGCGTCCCCGCCGCGTCCCAGGCCTGCAACGTGCGGAAGGCCTGCAGGTCCATGCCCGCGTCGTGCACGCCCGTGAGCCCGACCTGCGCGCACCGCTCCAGCGCGGCCCGCAGCCGGGTCTCCAGCTGTTCGCGCGTGGGCGTGGGAATGGCGGCCTCCACCATGTCCATCGCGTTGTCCACGAGGACGCCGGTGGGCTCGCCGCTGACGTCCTTGAGGATGCGGCCTCCGGGCGGATCCGGCGTGTCGCGCGTGATGCCCGCGCGGCGCAGCGCCTCGCCGTTCACCCAGGCCGCGTGATGATCCACGCGCGTGAGGAACACCGGCGTCGAGGGGAAGCGCGCATCCAGCTCCTTGCGGCCGGGGAACGCGGCGCCGGGCCACTCGTTCTGGTCCCAACCCTTGCCGAGCAGCCAGTCGCCCTGGAAGCTCGACGCGGGCGCCCTCGCCAGGCGCTGGAGGACGTCCTCCACCGAGGACGCCTTCTCCAGGCGCACCGTGGTCAGGCTCTTGCCCAGGCCGTGGATGTGCGCGTGCGCGTCCACCAGGCCGGGCACCACCGTGGCCCGGCCCAGGTCCACTTCACGTGCGGTGGGCCCTGCCGCGGAGCGGACCTCCGCGAGCGTGCCCACCGCGAGCAACCGCCCGTCCCGCACCGCCAAGGCTTCCGCGCGCGGACGCTCCGCATCGAGCGTCCACACGCGCTCCGCCTTGTAGACCGTGGTCTCCGCCGTCATGGCGCGGAAGACTACCCGCCACCCTCGGGGATGCCACCATCCACGTCCGGCGCATTGATGGGACCCGCGGGACCCGCCGGTTCATTGGGCACGTTCTGGATGACTTCGCGGTTCGTGTCCGGGCCCTGGATGGGCAGCTGGTCCTCCGTCCCTGGGGGCTGGGTGGTCTTGCAGGCCACCGCTGCAGCGGTCAGCCCCAGAGCAGCGATGAAGAGCACGGCACGGCGCATGAAACCTCCTGGAAGAAAATCGCGATGTTGAAGCTAAGGAGGTGCGTCCTCCTCCAGCAACGCGCATCCCCTCCAACGTCCAGGATTGGATGCACAAGCGGGGTAGCGGTCCCCTCCTGCCCGCATGCCCTCCGGGCCCCCGGCTTCTCATCCCGGTCATCCGAACGTCCGATGCACATCGTTCACCGAGTGCGTGTGCGTGGGGAGCGCGCACCGGGGGCGGCCATGCGGGAGCACGTCGACAGGAGGAGCTGGCGCCATCACGCCCTCTGGGGCTGGCTCGTGGCGCTTCTCTTCATGGGCCTTGCCGCTCCGGCGGCGCCCGCTTCACCGTCCTTCGTCGCGCGGTGCGAGCTGGAGGGCGTGGTGGATACCGGATCCGGCGCGTACCTCACGGACTGCGTGAAGCGCGCGGAGGACGGCGGGGCCTCGGCGCTGCTCGTGCGGCTGGACACACCGGGGGGCTCCCTGGAGGCCACCCGCGCCGTGGTGCGCGCGTTCCTGGGCTCGCGCGTTCCCGTGCTCGTGTGGGTGGGGCCTTCCGGCGCCCGGGCGGGCAGCGCGGGGGTGTTCATCGCGCTCGCGTCGAACGTGAGCGCCATGGCCCCGGGGACGAACATCGGCGCGGCGCACCCCGTGGGCATGAAGGGCGAGGATGTGGAGCAGGTGGGCGGTGAAGAGCTTGCCCGGAAGCTGGAGAACGACACGGTCGCCTTCGCGGAGGGCATCGCCCAGCAGCGGGGCCGCAATCCGGAGTGGGCCGCGGCCGCCGTGCGCGACAGCGCCAGCGTTCCCGCGGACCGTGCCGTGCAGCTTCACGTGGTGGAGCTCATCGCGCCCACCGAGGCCGCGTTCCTCACCGCCGTCGATGGCCGCCGTGTGCAGGTGGCGGGCGGCGACAACGTGACGCTCGCCACCCGCGAGGCCCGCGTGGTGTCGCTGGAGCCGGGGCTGTCACAGCGGGTGGTGCATGCGCTCGCGCAGCCTTCGCTCGTCTACCTGCTGTTCCTCGTCGCGGCGCTGGGCCTGGTGGCGGAGCTGTCCCATCCGGGCGCGGTGGCGCCGGGCCTCATTGGCGGCGTGGCGCTGGTGCTGGCGTTGATGGCCTCCGCGACGCTGCCGGTGCGCTCGGGCGCGCTGGTGTTGATGCTCGCGGGCGTGGGGCTCATCGTCGCGGAGCTGTTCGTCACCAGCGGCCTGCTGGGCGTGGCGGGCGTGGGGCTGTTGATATTGGGGGGCGTGTTCCTGATGGACCGCTTCGAACCGGACTGGTTCGTGGAGCCGTCCTTCCGCCTGTCGTGGGGCGTGATGCTGCCCACGGCGCTCGTGCTCGCGGGGAGCGCGGCCTTCATCGCGTACCGCAGCGCCCAGACGCGCAGGCTGCCGCAGCGGGGCGGTGACGCGGGGCTCGTCGGCGAGTCGGGCACGGCGCTGGCCCCCGTCACGCCTTCGGGCGGCGAGGTGTTCGTCCATGGCGAGCGCTGGCGCGCTGTCTCCTTCACTCCCATCCGCGAGGGCGCCCGGGTCGTGGTGCGCGCCGTGGAGGGACTCACCCTCACCGTCGCGGAGTCCATGCCATGAATGAACTGGTCGGTGCGCTGGGATGGATCATCCCTTTGGCCGTGCTGTTCCTCCTCTTCCTCTCCGGTGTGCGCATCGTCGCCGAGTACCAGAACGGCGTCGTGTTCCGGCTGGGCCGCTACGTGGGCCTCAAGCGCGCGGGCTTCCGCTGGCTCATCCCGTTCATCGAACGGATGGTCATCATCGACCTGCGCACCGTGGCGCGCGACGTGCCCCCGCAGGACGTCATCACCAGGGACAACGTCAGCGTGAAGGTCAGCGCCGTCGTCTACTTCCGCGTCATCCAGGCGGACAAGGCGGTGCTCCAGGTGGAGGACTACCTCTACGCCACCAGCCAGATCGCGCAGACGACCCTGCGCGCCATCCTGGGCCAGGTGGAGCTGGACGGCCTGTTGTCCCAGCGCGAGCGCATCAACCACGAATTGCAGCAGGTGCTGGATGCTCGCACCGACCCGTGGGGCGTGAAGGTGTCCAACGTGGAGGTGAAGCACATCGACCTGCCCATCGAGATGCAGCGGGCCATCGCCCGTCAGGCCGAGGCGGAACGCGAGCGCCGCGCGAAGATCATCGCCGCGGAGGGCGAACACCAGGCCGCGGAGAAGCTCGCCCAGGCCGCGGACGTGCTCAGCCGCAACCCCGCCACGCTCCAGCTGCGCTACCTGCAAACGCTGGTGGAGATCACCAGCGGCGGCAACCACACCATCCTGCCCATCCCCCTGGAGCTCTTGCGCGCGTTCGGCGCCGTGCCCGCGCGGCCCTTCCGGCCGGAGGAGGTGCATGAAGAGGAGGAGGACGAGGGCGCGTCCCACGGGCTGTCCTGAAACGAAGAAGGCCCACCCGCGCGTCGCACGGATGGGCCTTCTGGGTGAGGCGAAGCAGCGGCGGGATTACAGCTGGCCGCTGTCCTCGATCTTCACGGGCTGGCGCGTCGCGCCGGACTGGCTGCCCACGGCTTCAATCTTCTTCACCACGTCCATGCCCTCGACGACCTTGCCGAAGACGACGTGCTTGCCGTCGAGCCACGGGGTGGCGACGGTGGTGAGGAAGAACTGCGAGCCATTGCTGTTGGGGCCCGCGTTGGCCATGGAGAGGATGCCCGGGCCCGTGTGCTTGTGCTTGAAGTTCTCGTCCGCGAACTTCTCGCCGTAGATGGACTCGCCGCCGTAGCCATTGCCGAGCGTGATGTCGCCGCCCTGGCACATGAAGCTCGGGATGACGCGGTGGAAGGGCGTCCCCTTGAAGTGCAGCGCCTTGCCGCTCTTGCCGGTGCCCTTCTCACCCGTGCACAGGGCGCGGAAGTTCTCGGCGGTCTTGGGAACGTCGTCGGAGAACAGCTCCATCACGATGCGGCCGGCGGGCTGGCCACCAATCGACATGTCGAAGAAGACCTTGGCGTTTGCCATGTTCACGTGCTCCACGGTGAGGGTTGAGCCACAGAGGCTGCGGAATCCTGCGCGATACCCGGCGCGCGGGCCGGGACGTACCAGACCCGCGCGCCTCGGAGGCCCCCGCTAGCACCTTCGCGTGCGTTGCGGAACAAATTCAGGGCGAAGGAGGGCCGCCCGCCCGCTCATCGCGGAAGAGCTCCGCGCCCTCCAGCGTGATGGCGCGGCGACTCAACCGCAGCGACGCCAGGGCCAGCACCGCCGTGGAGCCCAACAGTCCCACGCCCAGGGAGAAGGACATCACCGGCAGCCCCTCCAGCACCGCGACGCTGCGGCGAAGCAGGTAGAGCAGCGACGTCACCACGAAGGACAGCAGCGCCGCGTAGGTGAAGCCGATGGCCCTCGCGAGGATGGCGTGGCGGCGGTCCATGATGGCCACCTCCTCGCGAAGGAGGAGGCGGCGCGCGTGGCCCTCCGGCAGCGTGCGCCATTCCCGGACCATGTCCCGCATGCGCGCGGTGATGCGCGAGATTTGATTGTCCAGGCCCGTGGCCAGGATGCCGCACCCGGACACCATCACCGCGGGCGTCACCGCCGTGCCGATGAGCTGGATGGAGGAGGGGTCCAGGCCGTCCACGCCGACGTTCATGCCCCCTTCTGTCCCACCGCCCGCCTGGCCGCCACCTCCCCGCATCCAGACACCATCGCTGACGAATCGCCACCGACATCTTGACACTTAAACTGTCACAACCTACTGTCAGGTTCGTGAGCACGCCCAAGACACAGACGGAGTGGAAGCTGGCCGCGCTGGCGGAGGAGGTGGGCGTCTCGCCTCGCACGGTCCGCTATTACGTCCAGCGAGGCCTGCTGCCCGCGCCTCCCTTCAAGGGGCCGGACACGGTCTACGGAGAGGAGCACCGGGTGCGGCTCAAGGCCATCCGGGTGCTCCAGGCGCGGTTCCTGCCCCTGGACGCCATCCAGGCGGAGCTGCTGCGGCTGTCGCCGGAGGAGCTGCGCCGGCTGGCGGAGTCGCCGGTGGGCCCGGGGACGCCTCCGGTCCCGGAGGACGTGGCCCGGGTGCCCCCGAAGCGGCCGGGGAGAGACCCGACGGTGGAGGTGGCGCGTTACCAGCGCTGGCTCCTGGCGCCGGGGTTGGAATTGCACGTGTCGGAGCAGGCGGAAGCGAAGGTCCGGGCGCTGGCGGAGCGGGTGCGCGCCCTCATCGAGGAGTCCGAGGAAGGAACGCCGTCATGAACGAGCAGGCGAAGTGTGGGCTGTTCACGCGTGAGGGGGCCCGGGTGCCCCTGCAGGGAGTGGAGGTCACCGGAGAGCTGCTCGGGGGGCACGCGCGGGTACGCGTGACGCAGCGCTACCGCAACGACGAGAAGAAGCCGGTGGAGGCCATCTACACCTTCCCCCTGCCCTCCGACGCGACGCTCAGTGCCTTCTCCATGACGTGCGCGGGCCGCCGCGTGGCCGGCGTGGTGAAGGAGCGCGAGGAGGCCTTCCGCGCCTACGACGACGCCATCACGGAAGGGCACGGCGCGGCGCTGTTGGACCAGGAGCGCGCCAACGTCTTCACCGCGCAGGTGGGCAACCTGCTGCCGGGCGAGGAGACGCGGGTGGAGGTGGAGTTCCTCCAGACGCTCACCGCGGAGGAGGGCAGCGTGCGCTGGATGCTGCCCACGCTGGTGGCGCCCCGCTACATCCCCGGCGCGGTGCACGGCGACCGCACCGGCCACGGCGAAGCGGCCCCGACGACGCGGGTGCCGGACGCGGACCGCATCACCCCGCCGCAGGGCCCGGTGGACTACGGGATGCGGATGGACCTGCTCATCGACGTGGGCCGTGACGTGGTGGTGGAGAGCCCATCCCACCGGCTCACCGTCACGAAGGACGGCACGCGCACGCGGGTGAACCTGCAGCGCGACGCGTTCCTGAAGAACCTCGCGGGCGACGAGGTGGCGCTGAACCGGGACGTGGTGCTCACGATGCGCAACGCCCACCCGGACGTGATGCTCACGCCCGTCGTGACCCACCGGAAGGCGGAGGGCCCGGGCACGTTCGCGCTCACGGTGGTGCCGGACCTGCTGAACCTGGCGACGACGCCGCCCCGGCAGGAGGTGGTGTTCGTGGTGGACACGTCCGGCTCCATGGACGGGGACAGCCTGCCGCAGGCCCAGGCCGCGCTCCGGCTGTGCCTGCGCCACCTGCGCGAGGGCGACCGCTTCAACGTCATCGCGTTCGAGAACGCGTTCCGCTCCTTCTCCGCGCAGACGGTGCCGTTCACCCAGCGCACGCTGGAGCAGGCGGACGCGTGGGTCGCGGCGCTGCGGGCCCATGGCGGCACGGAGCTCCTGGAGCCGATGGTCACCGCGATGAAGGCCGCGCCGGACGGCGTGGTGGTGCTGCTGACGGACGGCCAGGTGGGCAACGAGAGCGAGATCCTCGACGCGGTGCTCGCGGCGCGCGGGACGGGGCGGGTGTTTTCGTTCGGCATCGGCACCAACGTGAGCGACGTGCTCTTGCGCGAACTGGCGCGGCGCACGGACGGCGCGGTGGAGTTCATCCACCCGGGGGAGCGCATCGACGAGAAGGTGGTGGCGCAGTTCTCGCGGGCGCTCGCGCCGCGCGTCACCGACCTGGAGGTGGCCTTCGACGGCGTGGAGGCCAGCGAGCTGGCTCCGTCCACGCTGCCGCCGCTGGTGGACGGCACTCCGTGGACGCTCTTCGGGCGCTATGCGCAGGCGGGCACGGGCAGCGTGACGCTGAAGGGGAGGTCGGGCCGGGAGCCCTTCTCCCTCACGGTGCGGCTGGCGCTGCCCGCGCAGTCGGACCGGCCGGTGGTGGAGAAGTTGTGGGCCGCCGAGCGCATCCGGGGATGGATGGACGCGGGGCTGGTGGGCCGGCGCGCGGACGCGATGAAGGAGCGCATCGTGCGGCTCGCCATCGAGCACCAGCTGGCCACGAAGTACACGTCCTTCGTGGTGGTGGAGGAGCGCCAGGGCGACCGTCGCGCATCCGGCACGCCGGAGACACGCGTGGTGCCGGTGAGCGCGCCCGCGGGCTGGAACATGTTCAACGCGGCCCCGCACGACGTGGACGACGACATGCCGGCGCCGGCGCCCGTGTTCGGAGGCGCGGCTCCGAGGCCGCTCATCCAGGTGAGGCGGGCCACTTCCTCGCAGAGGCCGATGCCCGCGCCCGGAGCGATGCCTGGAGGGGTCAGCCGCTCCCGGGGCGGCGCGGTGCCTGCGCCGCCTCCGAGCGTCGCCGCCCCCGCCTCCGCGCCCGCGCTGGGGCCTGAGCCCACCACCGGCGCCTCCATCCAGGAGGAGTTCGCGGATGGCGCCGGGGCCACGGGAGCCGCCGCGCCCATGGAGCGCAGGGAGCAGGAGTCCACGAAGCGGAAGAAGGAGAAGGGCGGCATCTTCGACCGGCTGATGGCCGCCGCGAAGCCTCACAAGGCCGCCGCTCCAGGGGCGCCGACTCCTGCGCAGGCGGCTCCGCGCGCCCAGAAGGCGGAGGTGCTCTACGAGCAGGCAGCGTCCCGGACGCTGTCCGTGGAGGAGGAGTCCCTGTCGCTGTCCGTGGCGGAGGCCCCCAGCTTCACCGAGGACGTGGGCGACCTGTTGGGCCGGCAGCTGGCGAACGGGCTGTGGGCCGGCACGGGTGAGGGGCCGGAGCCGGTGCGCCAGGCTCGCGCCACCGCCCGGGTGCTGCTGGTGCTCCTGCGCGAGGGCATCACCAGCAGCCACCCGCTGCACGGCGCGCAGGTGAAGAAGGCCGTGGACGCGCTGCTCGCGCTGGCCGCGCAGCTGGGACAGGCACCGGACGTGGCGGAGCTGGCGCTGGGCGTGGCGTGGCTGGTGGCGGCGGGGCCTCGCACGAGGGGCCGCATCGAGCAGGCCGCGAAGCCTCTTCCGGGCCTGGGCGGACGGCTGGGGGACACGGCCGCGCTCCGCCAGCACCTGGAGACGCTGGTGGCGCGGTAGGCCCCCGCGTGGTGGCACCCGGGCCCCATGCCTCCTCCAGGAGGAGCGGGGTCCCGGGTCTCCCGCTCCGTCCCGGGGGTCGACTAGGGTGGCCGCCCGCATGCTCCTCGCGCCCTTCGTCCTGGCCCTCCTCGTCGCCGCGCAGCCCGGTCCCCTCCCCCAACCGTCCGCGGGCGCCGTGTCCGCGCCGCCGCTCCTGGCGAGCGACGAGGCCTGCGCCGCCGAGTCCGACTACGCGGCGGGCTTCGATGCGCTGGTGTACGGACAGGATGCACAGGCGCTGGAGCTGCTGGAGCGCGTGATGCTGGTGTGCCCCCACCATCCTTACGCACCGGAGCTGGCGCGGCTGGCGCGGACGCGGCTGGAGCCGGGCGCGCGGCTGGCGCAGGACACGCTGGCGCGGCCGGGGGCGCTGCCGCCGGAGGCGGTCCCCAGGGAAGCGCCGTCGCAGGGGGCCCGGGCATCGTTGACCGTCGTGCAGACGATGCACGGGGTCACCCAGGGCATCCTGCTGTGCGCCATCTCCCACTGTCAGGACACTCGGGCTTACGTGGCGCTGTCGCTCTTGGGCGGCGGCGCGGGCGCGGCGATTTCGCTGCTCACGACCCGGGGCGGGCTGACGCAGGGCCAGGCGGCGGCCATCAACTCCGGAACGGTGTGGGGCTTTGGCTATGGCCTTGCGTCCATGAGCTCGTTCGACCTGGAAGGGGACCAGGCCACGGGGATGGTGATGGCGGGGGCGCTGGGCTTCACGGGCCTGGGCATCCTGGTGGCGGAGTTCGCGCGGCCCACCGCCGGGCAGGTGTCGCTGACGAACTCGGGCGGCCTGTGGGCGGGCGTGGTGGTGGGGCTGCTGATGGCCACGCAGGAAGGCGAGACGCGCGACTTCATCGGCATCGAGCAGGGCGTGGTGGGCGCGGGCCTGCTCACCTTCGCGCTCGTGTCGCGCAACCTGGACATCTCCCGGGGCCGGGTGCTGCTCATCGACGCGGGCGGCATCCTCGGCGGCCTGGTGGGGTTGAGCGCGCTGTACCTGGCGCTCAACACCGACAACAGAGATGCCCTGCTGGTGGGCACCTCCGTGGGCGTGGTGGCCGGCCTGGGGACCGCGACGTTCCTCACGCGTGACTTCGATGCGCCAGACGCCACGCCGGCCGTCTCCGTCGTCCCGGCGGCCATGGGACGTCATGGGGGGATGGGGCTCGCGGTGCTCGGGCAGTTCTAGACCGCCGGCTAGGAGTGGCGGCGCAGCGTCGGCTCGCGCGTCCGGCCCTCCTCGTCACGCGGGAGCCCGTCGAACGCCGGTTCGCCGGACGGCGTGCTGGGACGCCAGCGCTGGACCTCGCGCACCACGAAGAAGGCGGCGGCGGACAGCACGCCCAGGTCGTCCAGCCAGCCGAACACGGGGATGAAGTCCGGAATCGCGTCCACGGGCGACACGAAGTACAGGATGGCCAGCAGCCCGGCCAGCTTGCGCCACGTCGCCACCTGCGGGTCGCGCAGGTAGTGGAAGAAGCGGGTCCCCATTCCTCGAAGGCCTGCGATGTTCATACCCCTCCCTACGCATGGGGGACGCGGGTGATTGCACCATTCGTGCCCGGGGCTCGCACGCCCGGTGTGCTAGCGGGCCGGCCCAGCTGTCTCCTCCAGCACATCCGCGCGGCCCGCGACCTCCAGGCGGGCGCGGCCGCCCTCGCGAAACGGGGCCGAGGCCGGGGCGCGCACCACCAGCGCCATGCCCGCGCAGGACACGGTGAAGTCCACGTGCGCGCCCCGGAAGGCGCGCTCCAGCACCTCCGCGCGCAGCGCGCCGCCCACCGCGACGCCGTCCGTGTCCGGGACCAGCCGCAGCGCTTCCGGGCGCAGGGAGAGCATCACCTCGCCGCGGGCGTCGGTGGTCAGCGGCACGTTGCCCAGGGCCGTGCGCGCGACGCGGCCGAAGGCGGAGCCGGGCAGCAGGTTGGTGCCCCCCAGGAAGTACGCAGCGAAGGCGGTGCGCGGCGCTTCGTAGACGGACTCGGGCGTGCCCTGCTGCTCCACCGTGCCCGCGCGCAGCAGCACCAGCCGGTCCGCGAAGGCGAGCGCGTCGGCCACGTCGTGTGTCGCGAAGAGCACGGCGGTGCCTCGCGCCTTGAGCACGCGGCGCAGCTCCCCGAGCAGCGGGCCGCGCAGGCCAGCGTCCATGCCAGCGAAGGGCTCGTCCAGCACCAGCAGCTTCGTGCCGGAGGCCAGCGCGCGCGCCAGCAGCACCCGCTGCCGCTGTCCCCGGGAGAGCGTGCCGCAGGTGCGCGACTCCAGGTCCTCGACTTGGAACATCGCCAGCATGCCGCGCGCGTGCGCCAGGCCCTCCCCCTTGGGCTGCACGCCCATCACCACGTCGCGCACGGTGAGGCCGGACTCGAGCTCGCCGTCATGGAGGACGCGGCGCAGCGGGCGCTGCTCCGGGGGCACGAACACGTCCGGACCGGCGACCACGCGGCCCGCGAGCGAGAGGGTGCCGGAGCTCGGTTCTTCCAGGCCCGCCACCAGCCGCAGCAGCGCTGTCTTCCCGGAGCCGGAGGTGCCCATCAGCGCCACCACGTCCCCCGGCTCCAGCGCCAGCGACACGTCCCGCACCGCCGGGGCAGTGGCGCCAGGGAACTTCAGGGTGAGGGCATCGAGCGAGAGGAAGGCCATGACGGCGGGCACACTACGGTGCGGCACCGGCCGGGCCAAGCACCGGGTCCCGTCTCCGGGGACTGCCGGACGCATGGCTCCCCGAACCGGCTGCGGCGCTTCCCACCGCGAGGCTAGGCTCCCGTCCCGCCCTTCCCTCTTCCGGGAGTCCCCATGTCGCGCCTGCTCATCGCCTGTGCCGTCCTGTTGGGAGCCACGTCCTTCGCTCAAGCCCCCGCCACGCCTCCGCCGCAGCCCAAGGCCACGGCCGCCCCCGCCGCTCCGGAGAAGCAAAACCCGGCGAAGACCGCCGCGATGCGCGCGCAGGCCGCGCTCGCCCAACTGCCCAAGGCGAAGCCGGAGGACGTGAAGTCCCAGGACGCCATCCTCAAGGCCCTCTATGACGTCATCAGCGGACCGGCTGGCGCGCCCCGCGACTGGCAGCGCTTCCGCTCGCTGTTCTATCCGGGTGCCCAGCTCATCCCGCTGGGGAAGCCGCCGGGCGCGACCACGCTGGCGGCCCAAGCCATCACCCCGGACGACTACGTGGCGTGGGGCCAGGAGGCCACCGCCACGCACGGCTTCTTCGAGAAGGAGATTGCCCGCCAGACGCACGCCTTCGGCGGCCTGATGCAGGTCATGAGCACCTACGAGGCGCGCGGCACGCAGGACGGGCCGCTCATCGCCAAGGGCGTCAACAGCATCCAGCTCTTCAACGACGGCCAGCGCTGGTGGGTGATGAACATCTTCTGGCTCGACGAGGCCACCGCCGGCCTCAAGGTGCCCCAGGACCTCACCTCGAAGTAGCCCCGGCACCTGTTCCCACGAAGAGGGCCGGGTCCCGGAGCGCGCATCGAAGCGCGTCCCGTGCCCGGCCCTCCCGTACCGCTACCGCCTCAAGCCTCAGCCTTCCGAGCCGGGCTCACCTTCGGAGCCGGCCGAGCCCGCCGGAGCCTCCGAAGCATCCGCCAGCGCGGCCTCCGGGGACGCCTCGGCGCCGGACGCATCCACCGGCGAGGTGGTCTCCGTCTCCTCCTCGGACTCCTCGCCCTCCGGCAGCTTGGAGATGGCCATCACCTTCTCCTCGCCGTTCTCCAGCGCGATGAGGCGCACGCCCTGCGTGTTGCGGCCGATGACGGAGATCTCCTTCACCTTCATGCGGATGAGCATGCCGCCGTTGGTGACGAGCATCACCTCGTCGCTGTCCTTCACCTGCACCACGCCCACCACGCGGCCGTTCCGCTCGGTGGTCTTGATGTCGATGATGCCCTTGCCGCCACGGCCCTGCTGCCGGTACTCGCTGCCCTCCGTGCGCTTGCCGTAGCCGTTCTCCGTGACCGTGAGGATGGCGCTGCTCTGCTCGGCCGGCGTCTGGCCCGCCTCGGGCTCCTTGTCCAGGAGGTCCGCGCCCACTACCTCGTCGCCGTCCTCCAGCGTGATGCCCTTCACGCCGTAGGCCTGACGGCCCATGGAGCGCACGTCCTCTTCCTTGAAGCGGATGCTCATGCCCGTGGCCGTGGACAGGAGGATGTCCTTGGTGCCGTCGGTGATCATCACGCCCACCAGCTCGTCGCCCTCGTCGATGCCCAGCGCGATGATGCCGCTGGCGCGGACGCTCTCGAACGCGCTCAGGTCCGTGCGCTTCACCACGCCCTTCTTCGTGACGAAGAAGACGTAGCGGTTCTCCGGGAAGTCGCGCGTCACCAGCACCTGCGCCAGCCGCTCCCCCTCCCCGAACTGCACCAGGTTCACGATGGCCTTGCCGCGCGAGGTGCGGCTGCCCTGCGGAATCTGGTGCACCTTCAGCGAGTACAGCTTGCCCTTGGTGGTGATGGGCATGAGGTACGCGTGCGTGCTGGCCACGAACACCTTGGTGACGAAATCGTCCTCCTTCGTCCCCGCGCCCGTCTTGCCGCGCCCGCCGCGCTTCTGCGCCCGGTACTCCGACAGGGGCGAGCGCTTCACGTAGCCCGTGTGCGACAGCGTGACCACCATCGTCTCTTCGGCGATGAGGTCCTCGCTGGTGATTTCATCCACCGCGCCGGTGATCTCCGTGCGGCGCTTGTCGCCGTAGCGCTCGCGGATCTCCATGAGCTCCGCCTTGATGACGGAGAGCAGGCTCTTCTCGTTGGCGAGGATGTCGCGCAGGCGCGCGATGTCGCGCACCAGGCCAATCAGCTCCTTGAAGAGCTCCTCGCGCTGCAGGCCGGTGAGGCGCTGCAGGCGCATCTCCAGGATGTTCTGCGCCTGGTCCTCGCTGAAGCCCGCGCCCTCGTACTTGTGCTCCAGGCCGCCGTAGGCCGGCTCCTCGTTGCGCGCGCGGCTGACCAAGAGCTCCATCTGCGCCTTGGCCTTCGCGTAGTCGATGCGCTCCAGGTTCTGGAAGCGCTCGCGCGTGTAGAGCTCCGGCGACAGGATGTGCATCAGGCCCCAGCGCGCTTCATCCGGGTCGCGGGACGCGCGGATGAGGCTGACCACCAGGTCGATGAGGTCCTGCGCGACGAGCAGGCCTTCCACGATGTGCATGCGCGCCAGCGCCTTGCGCAGCTCGTAGCGCGAGCGGCGCGTCACCACATCGCGGCGGTGCGCGATGAAGCGGTCCAGCAGCTCCTTCAGGTTGAGCGTGCGCGGCTGCCCGCCGTCGATGGCCAGCATCACCGCGCCGAACGTCGTCTCCATCTGCGTCATGGAGAAGAGGTTGTTGAGCACCACCTGGGAGATGGCATCGCGCTTGAGCTCGATGACGATGCGCATGCCCTGCCGGTCGCTCTCGTCACGGATGTCGCTGATGCCCTCCAGCTTCTTCTCACGCACCAGCTCGGCGATCTTTTCAATCAGCCGGGCCTTGTTCACCTGGTAGGGGATCTCCGTGACGATGATGGACTCACGGTCCCCCTTCTTGCTCGTCTCGATCTCCGTGCGCGCGCGGATGGTGATGGACCCGCGGCCCGTCTCGTAGGCGCGGCGGATGCCCTCGCGGCCGGTGATGATGGCGGAGGTGGGGAAGTCCGGCCCCACGATGAACTCCATCAGGTCCAGGACGGTGCAGCCCGGGTTCTCGATGAGGTGCAGCGTGCCGTTGATGACCTCCGTCATGTTGTGCGGCGGGATGTTGGTGGTCATGCCCACCGCGATGCCGCTGCTGCCGTTGACGAGGAGGTTGGGGAACTTGGACGGCAGGACGAGCGGCTCTTCCAACGAGTCGTCGTAGTTGGGACCGAAGTCGACGGTCTCCTTGTCGATGTCGGCGAGCAGGTCCTCCGCCAGCCGCTCCATGCGCACTTCCGTGTAACGCATGGCCGCCGGCGAGTCGCCGTCCACCGAGCCGAAGTTGCCCTGGCCGTCCACCAGCAGGTAGCGGAGGCTCCACTCCTGGGCCAGGCGCACCATGGCGTCGTAGACGGAGGAGTCGCCGTGCGGGTGGTACTTACCGATGACGTCACCCACCACGCGCGCGCTCTTCTTGTAGGCGCGGTTGTGGAGGTTGCCCAGGTCGTTCATCGCGAAGAGGACGCGACGGTGGACGGGCTTCAGGCCGTCGCGCACGTCCGGCAGCGCGCGGCCGATGATGACGGACATCGAGTAGTCGAGATACGACCGGCGCATCTCGTCTTCGATGTTGATGGGGATGAGCTCTCCGGCGCCGCTCGACGGAGGAGGCGCGGGGGGCGTTGCCGGCGTGTCGGTGGTGTCGTCAGCCATGGGCTCTGGAAGGTGCGGACGGGCCCCGCGCGAGGGGGGCTCCGCCCGATGGGAGAGTGTTCGTAACCCCCGGATTTCCCTCAGTCAATAAGGGAAACAGGGGGGATTCGCCCCGGCTGCCCGCCCGCCCGGTTTCAAGCGTTTGGGAGGGCCTTTCCGGGGCGCCCGGATGGAACATCCGGGCGGTGCGTTTTCAGCCCCACCGCAGGCCGTTTCCCGGGCCGGATTCCGGACGGTTTCCGGGGCACCTCCCGGGCCATTCCGGGCCCGCTTTCAGGCCTTGGGGCGGAGGTTCGCGGCCAGCCGTTCGGCCTCCGCGCCCACGCCGCCCTCGGGGTCCCGGGCCCTGGCCGCTTCGAACGCGGCGAGCGCGCCTTCGCGGTCGCCGCGCAGCTTCAGCGCGACGCCCACGTTGAGGTGCGCGGAGGCGTTGTCGCGGTCCATGGCCAGGGCTTCGCGGAACAGCGTGAGGGCCTGGTCCACGTCACCGGACAGGAGCGCCTCGCGGCCCGCCTGGACGCGCTTGTCCGCGTCGTTGACCAGCTCCACCTCCAGCACGCTCTTGCCCACGACGTTGGCCACGAGCACGCGCAGGATGCCGCCCCAGTAGAACGACAGCCCCTCCGCGGCGACGACGGCGGCCAGGGGCAGGTCGGGCAGCAGCTGCTTGCCCCGGAACTTGAAGCGGACCTTGGTGTAGCGGCCCTTGTTGGTCCAGTGGACCAGCTCACCGCGGAGCTTCTGGAAGCCGGCCTCCAGCTGGGCCGGATCGATTTCGAAGGGCAGCACCCGGCCCTTCGTTTCACCGGCGGGCAGGCTCTTGGGCGTGGCCGCGCGAGGGTCGGCCGCGGGGCCGGCGTCGAAGACGGGCTCGGCCTCCAGCACGGGGGGCTTCGGGGACGACGCGGAGGCGCGGCGGGGCTCCACCATCTCCACCTTCGCCTTCACCGGCCGGGCCGGTGTCTTCGCGGGCGCGGCGGGGCGCGCGGGCTGCTTCTTCTTCGCCTTCGCGGGGGACTTGCGGGGTGCCGTCTTTGCCATGGGGCCACTCTAAGCGACCCACTCCCCCGCCGCTCGTGAAGTCGTGCGAAGACGCAGTCGTGTAGACGAAGTCGTCCGGAGACGCAGTCGTGTAGACGAAGTCGTCCGGAGACGCAGCCGTGTAGACGAAGTCGTCCGGAGACGGCCGCGCTAGGTGGGGCCTGGACGGTGGCCCCAGACGCCCACCATGAGGCTGGGCACCAGGACGGCGCCGTGGGAGTGCAGCTCGGCGGTGAGGCGGGCGACCAGCGTGTCGATGTCCACCTCCATGGCCAGCGCCACGCCCAGCCGCTCCATGTGGGGCAGGAGCGTGCGCACGGTCTCCACCAGGGCGTGCGTGGGCTCCGCGTCCGGCGTCACGCCCAGCCGTCCGCCCACCACGCCGTCATCCACCACCAGCCCGGCCCTGCGCAGCGTGGACACGAGCTCCAGGCCCATGTGGACCTTGATGCCCACGCGTTCGCAGGTGGGCAGCATCCAGTTCCAGATGCGGGTGAACAGGGGGAGCTTCGGGTGCATCAAGCCCATGGCCGCCAGCTCCAGCTCATGCAGCGCCATCACGCCGCCGGGGCGCAGGTGCTCCGCCATGCGGCGCACGAAGGACACCGGGTCCGGCTGGAACATCAGCACCAGCCGGCAGACGATGGCATCGAAGGGGGCGCCCACGGGCAGGGACTCCAGGCTGCTCTGCTGGAAGCGCACATGGGACAGGCCCTGCGCTTCGGCGCGGTGCTTCGCGCAGGCGAGGACACGGGCCTCGCGGTCGACGCCCACCACCTCGCCCGTGGGGCCCACCATCTGCGCGGCGAGGAAGGACACGGCACCCACGCCGCAGCCCACGTCCAGCACGCGCATGCCGGCCTTGAGGCCGGCCCCGCGCAGCACCCCTTCCGTCAACGGCGCGTACACCTGGGCCTGGAGCATCAGCCGTCGCAGCTCCCGGTCCTCGTTGCTCGGGACGTACTCCGCGGCGGCATTGGTTTCTTCGACGCGCATGGGGCCCCCCCAGGGGTGGCGTGGATGAAGCGGCCCGCACGCTCGCAATTCCTCGCACCGCTGGCGCTGTCCCCCGGTCCCAGGCGAATGACAGACACGAACGCCACGCCTCTTCCGGAGGGAGGTCTGACATGCGCTGGAGGACAGGCCCCCATCCCCCACGAAGGCTTCACGGCTGAATCCCGTGAAGCCAGCAGGTCGCGAAATGCGTTGCATGGAATGCGCGTGGGGAGGGCGGATCCGGCTTGGCCCGGCGTCCGGCCGTGGAACAATCCGCGCCCTCCCCCCACCAGGAAGAGCGCATCCATGACGCGTGTCCGGCCCGTCCTCCTCTCCGCCCTGCTGCTTGCCTCCCTTGCCCATGCGGCGCCCGCCGTGCCCACCGCGGAAGGGGCGTGGCCGCGCGTGCGCAAGGAGCGCATCCAGAAGCTGCTGCCCCAGGCCATGGCGCGCGCGGGCGTGGACGCGTGGGTGGTGCTCTGCCGTGAGAACGACAACGACCCGCTCGCCAGCCACGTGGGCGGTGAGAACGCCGGCGGCACCGCCGCGTTCCTGTTCCTGCGCGACGGCGACACGCTGCGCTCCACCGCCCTCTCCCCCGAGGGCGAGGCCACCGCGCTCCGGGACATGGGCGTCGTGGACGAGGTGGTGGCCTTCGAGCGCGGCGCGGACGTGAACGCGCTCATCGCCGCGCGCCTGGCCAAGGCGAAGCTCACGAAGGTGGCCATCAACGCGTCGGAGCGGATGTCCATCGCGGATGGCCTGTCCGCCACGCAGCGCGCGAAGCTGGAGGCGGCGCTGTCCCCCGCGCTGCGCAAGAAGCTGGTGTCCTCCGAGGACCTCGTCTCCGAGTGGCTGTCCGTGAAGACGCCGGAGGAGGTGGACATCATGCGCAAGGCCGCGGACCTCACCGCGAAGCTGGAGGAGGAGGCGTACCGCACCGTGGTGCCCGGCAAGACGCGGGACTCGGACGTGGCGCGCTTCCTCAAGAAGCGCATCGCGGAGCTGGGCGTGGGTGACGGGTGGCAGCCGGACCAGAACCCCAACGTGAACAGCGGGCCCACGCGCGGGCACTCGAACGCCACCGACCGCGTCATCCAGCCGGGGGACTTCATCCAGACGGACTTCGGCATCCGCGTGGGCGGCACGTGGGTGACGGACATCCAGCGCTTCGCCTACGTGCTGGCGCCGGGCGAGACGCAGCCTCCCGCGGAGGCGCTGGCGAAGTGGGAGAAGTCGAAGAAGGGCAGCCGCATCGCGCTCGCGGCGATGAAGCCCGGCGTGCGCGGCTACGACGTGGACAAGGCCCAGCGCGACTGGATGCGCGAAGCGGGCTCCGAGCCCGTGATGTGGGGCACCGGCCATCCCGTGGGCTACTGGGCCCATGACGCCGGCCCTGCCCTGTCCGGCGCGGCGTCCGGCAAGCCTCCCGCGGGCTCCGCGCTGCGCAAGCTCCAGCCCGGTCAGGTGTTCGCCTTCGACGGCTTCTTCGCGTGGAAGGACGGCAGCAGCCCGGACGCGCTGCGCATCCTCTCCGTGGAGGAGATGGCCGTCGTCACCGACACCGGCGCCGAGTACCTCAACCCACCCCAGGAGCAGCTCATCCTCATCCCGTCTCCCGTCACGCCCGCGAAACACTGACAACCTCCGGCCTGGAGCCCACCCACACGCTACGACGTGGGTGGGTCCGACCCCGGCGACCTGGACGGAGGGACGTGGCGCGTGGGGGCGTGGGCTCGGCTACACTCGGGCGCATCGCCGCGCCGGAGAGGCGCTGCTGGAGGGCCTGCCCATGCCAACCGTGCTGGTCATCGACGATGACCTCTTCGTCCTCGCGACCGTGGGAGACGCCCTGCGGGCCGCGGGCTACACGGTGCTCACGGTGCAGTCTCCGGCGGAGGCGTTCCACCTGGACCTCAAGAACGTCGCCGCCATCCTGTGCGACTACAACATGCCGGACATGAACGGCTCCGACGTGCTCGCCGCCATGCGCGAGTTGCAGGGGTGCCGGGCGCCGTTCATCTTCCTCACCGGCCACTCGGAGCTGGATGACCTGCTGCCCGTGGCCATCCGCTACGGCGCGGAGCTGCTGCCCAAGCCGGTGGACCCGTCCGAGCTGACGCGGCTGTTGCGCAAGCAGATCGCCGCCTGAGCGGCGCGTGCGCCTCAAGGTCCTCACCCTGAACGTGGCCCATGGGGCGCGGTTCGCGGTGCCCCTGCACCTGGATCCGTCCTCCGCGGCGGAAGGCGAGCCCACGTACCCCGTTCCGCACGCACGCCAGCGGGTGGATCAGGTGTTGAGCTCCCACGCCCTGCGCTTCACCCGCTACGCGCTCGTGCCCGACGCCATCTCCGACCCCCACGCCGCGGTGGCCGAGCGGGTGTCCGCCGATGACTGTTCAACCGAGCACGGCGACGAGCTGCCGGCACTGCGCGAGCAGCGTGCCGTCCTGCGCCCAGAGGAGCTGGGTCTCCTCCGTGTAGCCCTCCGCGGCCTGACGTGAGCGGCCGGTGCGCAGGTAGTGCGCGTCCGGCGCGATGCCCGCCACCGGGAACGTCTGGAAGAACTGCACGCTGAAGTCCACGGACGCCGCCGCGCGGAAGCCCTCCAGCCGCGACAGCACGGACGGCGGATACGCGTCCATCAAGCCCACGCACAGCGGCGCGTCCAGCGCGGTGGGGACGCGAGGCCGCAGCCAGCCGCCCACCTCCGCCTCGGGCCCGCCCGAGTACGGCGCCGAGCCCACGCAGTAGCGGTACTCGAAGAAGCGGCAGAAGTCCGGCATGGGAATGTCGTCGGGGATGGGCGCGAGCGTCTGAGGCGCGGGCACCTTGGGCATGACGAAGTCCATGTACCCGGGCGCTCCGCCGCGAGCGGCGCCGAAGGTCGCCGTGGCCACGGCCACCACCACACCGCCGCTCTCCACCCGCGCGGTGGCATGGGTGACGAACTTGCCGGCGCGCTCGATGCGCGTGTGCAGGTCCGCCACGCCCTCCGCCGCGGGCGAGCAGAAGTGCACGGTGAGCGAGCGCACCGGCCTGCTGGCGTCATTGAGGTGGTGCTCCAGCGCGCGCAGCACCTGTCCCGCCACCACGCCACCGTAGGCACCCCGGCCCTGATACCAGGCCGCCTCGTAGCGCGAGCGGTAGTGCCCGGATTCCAGCGGTTCAACGACGGTGGCGGCGAGGAAGGGTGCGGTCATGATGCGCCGCATCCTAGTTCCATCAACCCTGGTACGACTCGTCCTGTTCGATGCGGCTGAGCACCCAGTCGAACTCGCCGGACGTCACCCGTGCCTGGCAGTGCGTGCAGTGGCCCGCCATGTTGATGGACAGCGGTGCGCCGCACGACGGGCACTTCTTCTCCGTGGAGGGCCTGCCCTGCACGCCCCGGCCGCGGATGAGCGTCCAGTATTCGCTGTAGGCGCGCTCCCGGTGGCGGCTGCCACCCACGACCTCCCCGTCCGCGTCCCGCACCGTGTAGTCCAGGCTGGACGCGAACACGCGCAGGGTGACGGCGTCGTAGTACGCATCCCGCGTCACGCGCGCGAGCACCATGTGGGTGATGTGCGCGTTCTCCGTGATGTTGCGCAGGCCCGCCTGGCGGTAGGCGTTGATCCAGTACAGCTGCGTCTGGAAGAGGTTGTCGCTGAGGAAGGGCCGCATGCCCTTCCACTCGCGCGCGGCCCACGCGGTCTGCATCTCGTGGAAGATGAACTCCAGGCGCTTGCGCAGGGCCAGCGGCGTCGCGTGCGGGTCGTCGTGCTGGAGCGCGTTCAGCCGCTCCTGGGCGCGCGGGTCCTTGACGGTGGGCAGCTCCGTGCCCTCCTCCTGCGTGGTGCCGGTGAGCTGCGGGCCGCGCCGCTCGCGCTCCTGCGAGGCCACGCGCGTCACCACCCAGTCGAACTCGCCGGTGTTCACCACCGTGTCGCAGTACGAGCACTTGTGGCCGTGCACGTTCTCCAGCGGCGCGCCGCAGTTGGGGCACTTGAACGCGCGAGCGTCCTCGGGTGGCCGGGACTTCGCGGACGCGTCGCGCTCCAGCTGCCACTCCTCCGCGACGTACCAGCTCTGTTCGGAGCCGCGGGAGACCTCCGTGTAGTTGGCCTCGAAGCGCAGGACCACGCTGACGCGGCGGCTGCTCGGGCCCACGCCCCTCACGTCCTCGTACGTCACGGCGCCCACCACCACGGCCTTCACCGCGTCCGGCGTGCCCAGCTCATGGAGCGACGCGATGGCGCCGTCGGACAGCCAGCCGCCCAGCGTGTCCAGGCGGCCGCCGCCGCGCGCCTCGTGCACGCGGGCGAAGAGGGAGTAGACGAAGTCCTCGAAGAGGACGATGGAGAACTCTGGATCCAACGGCTGCGTCGACCCGTCCGAGCCCTTGGGCCCCACGCGGGCCAGCCCCGCGAGCTTCGTTCGCAACGAGCCCTGACGCCGGGGCGGCGGTGGCGGTGCGTGGGGCTCGGCAGTGCTCCAGTCCTCTCGTCCCAAGGCGGCCCTCAGGTTGACGAACACGATCGCCACCACGCCCAGGACGACGATGAGCATGCAGATGCTCCCGAACGTGCCTCCTCCGTCCGAGGACGACGAGCCGCTGGAGCCGTAATAGCGGGGACTGGAGCTGTACGAGGACCGGCTGCTGCTGGAGCCGAAGGAGGACGACGAGCTGCGGCTGCTCGACGAGCTGCGGCTGCTCGACGAGCTGCGGCTGCTTGATGAACCGCGGTAGCTGTTGCCGCCGCCGGGGCGCGCCTCGGAGTCGGGGAGCGAGGCGAAGCCCAGCCCGACGAGCAGCGCGACGAAGAGGAGGACGGAGCGCGAGCCCCTCACGCCACGGCTCCGGGCATGTCCGGCAGCTCGTTCACGTCATCCTCCAGGCGGGGCAGTACGCGCGCCAGCGGCGCCTGGAAGCGGCGCAGGGCCTGGAAGAAGGGCTCGGACGCGGTGGACGCCGTCAGCGCGGCGGACACTTGCGTGAGCGCGTCCTGCCACTCCGCGCCCATGAGCGAGGTGTCCACGCCGTAGTCGGTGAGGACCTCCACGCGGCGCTCGAAGAGGGAGACGAACACCAGGATGCCGGTGCGGCGCGACGTATGTGACACGCCCAGCTCCGTGAACGCCGCCCGCGCCGCGGTGCGCACGGAGTCCTCCTGGAGCTTGCGCGGCGTGAGCGCGCGGCGCAGCGACGGCAGCAGGCGGCCTCCCATCACGCCTGCCGCATAGGACAGGAGCACGATGGGCGGGAAGGCGAAGAGGTGGACCTCCTGCGGGATGAACAGGAGGATCAGCAGCATGACGAAGGCGACGGCCGCGCCCAGCCTTGCGTCGATATGGGCGTAGGGGCTGGAGGCCCGGCGCACGGCCACCACGACCTCGGCGGAGGTCTGGGACTCAATGGCCGCGACGGCTTCAGCGGCCTGGGGGCGAGCGGCGTCTTCGAGGAGGGTGATGGCCATCGTGGGCGGGCACTATAGCCACCCCCGGGACACGCACCTACGAGGGCAGCTCCCAGTCGATGGGGTGCTGGCCGTGCTTCTTCAACTCGGCGTTGGTGGTGCTGAAGGGCTTGCTGCCGAAGAACCCCTTGCTGGCGGACAGCGGCGAGGGGTGCACGCCCTCCAGGACGATGTGGCGCTTCGAGTCGATGAGGGCCTTCTTCTTCTTCGCGGGCGTGCCCCAGAGCAGGAAGACGACGGGGTCCTCCTTGGCGCTGACGGCGCGGATGACGGCGTCGGTGAAGGCTTCCCAGCCGTGCTTCGCGTGGCTGTTGGGGGAGGCCTGGCGCACGGTGAGCACGGTGTTGAGCAGGAGCACGCCCTGCTTCGCCCACGGGATGAGCGACCCGTCGCGAGGCTTGGGCACACCCACGTCGCTCTGGAGTTCCTTGAACATGTTCACGAGCGAGGGCGGCGGCGGCACGCCGGGCTGGACGGAGAAGGCGAGGCCATGGGCCTGGCCCGGGCCGTGGTAGGGGTCCTGCCCCAACAGCAGCACGCGCACGTCCGCGTACGGGGTGAGGCGGAAGGCGGAGAACAGGTCTTCTTCCGACGGGAACACGGTGTGTTCCTGGCGCTCCTTGCGCACGAACGTCTCCAGCTCCTTGAACGACGGCGCGTGGATGGCGTCATGCAGCACCTGCTTCCAGTCCTCGGGCAACCCATCCGCCAGGCTCATTGCGACCCTCCGTGAAGGGCCCACCCTAGACCAGCGCGCGCGTCCTGAGGCGGGCGTTGCGCGGGGAGGCGGCCTGCTCAGGGTGCGGGACTGCCGGCATCCAGCCACTGGGATGGAAACGAAGGGAGCGGCTCTCCCCAGGAGGTATCCCCCACCGGAATGGATGGGTCCGAGGGATTGCCGGACACACCCGCATCGGAACCACCAGGAATCCCCTGCCCGTCGGGCTCTCCATCGTGGAGCCGCCTCAGGATGCGGCCGTCGGAGAGTCGGACCGCGTAGGTGACACCGCCATCCAGCAGCAACCCTCCGGGTTCACAGGCCCGCGGGTCCAGGTCCATGCGAATGAAGACGATGTCTCCTTCACGGAGGACCCGGAAGCGATGAGCCTCTCTCCTGCTCGAACAGGACCGGCCCTCCTGTTCGCGGGGAAGGAAGTCATCCACCGCCACGACCAGGGCCCGAACCAGGCTTCCGTCCAACGAGTACGGCTGCCCCGGCGCTCCGACCTCCAGCACCTCGTGTGCGTACATGTTCGGAAAGACGATGGAGCGATCCTCCACCGCCAACGAATCAGACGGATTCGCCTCGCGCCGCAAGCAGCCAACGCACAGGACCGCGCCCACGAGCAGCAGTCGCCTCATGGCCCTGCCCCTCTCAGACAGGGGCCTTGGAGTTTCTGGATCGTGAAGTCCAATGCCTCCGCATCGTGCCACGTGACGCGGCCCGTCTGCTCGCACTGCCATCCCGCCGATGCGGTGCGTGTCCACTTCAGCAACTGCCCCGTGAGGGGGATGTACTGGTGGAAGCCGTCACATGATGCCGGTTCGATGGTGTTGGAGAAGAAGGCGACGATGGAGAGCCTCACGCGTCCGGCCTTCGTCTCGGTTTCGAAGCCATGCGCACGCCCTTCGGAAACGATGAAGCGCAGGTCATTCGAGGACAGCGCGCTCCCATAGGGATGGTTGTGAAGGGCGTAGACGTAGCGGAGCGCGTCGGCGGGATACCGCGCATCCGCGACCCGGGAGGGCAGCAGGCAGCTCTTGCTCCGCTGCACCGGATCGACCCTCGACTGGTCGGTGAGCCGGCTGACGACGTACTGATGTTCCGGTGTGTAGTACACCCATGCGCAGTACTCGCTGGAGACGCGCCAGTGGGTGCTGAAGCTGGGATGATCCGGGCGGTCCGCGCTCGCATGGGGCTTGGAGAGGATCCTCCCGCACGCGGCCAGGAGCGCATCCGAGGACGTCTCGAACGGCCCCAGCAGGGGCCCTGGAATCTCCTCCAGGAAGGGAGCCCCGGCTTCGGGCCTCACGATGTCCGGGTCGCGCGGGGCGGAAGACGCGCAGCCCCCAAGCCAGCACACCAGGCAGCACCACCAGGGACCGCGCATGGGCTGGAGTTCCTTCCTCGGAAGCGGAGGGCGGGTAACCGCCCCCGGACGGCATCGTGCCGGACCGCCGCACCTGAAAGCGAGCAGGCAATCAGGGCGGGAGCTTGGGGCCCGGGCCCGGGCGCGCTAGCCTCACGCCCGCCATGACGATGTACACCGAGTCACTCCGCGCCTTCCTCAAGCCCGTCCTCGCCTACCTGGATGACGAGTCGGTGTCGGAAATCATGATCAACGGCCCCACTGACGTGTGGATCGAACGCAAGGGCCGGCTGATCAAGACGGATGCCACCTTCTCCGATGAAGGCCTGCTCGGCGCCGCGCGCAACATGGCCCAGTTCGTGGGCCGCCCCCTTTCGGAAGAGCGCCCCCGCCTGGACGCGCGCCTGCCCGACGGCAGCCGCATCCACGTGGTGATTCCGCCCATCGCGCGCAACGGCACCACCATCTCCATCCGCAAGTTCTTCAAGGACAAGCTGACCATCGACTCGCTGTTGAAGTTCAAGTCGCTGACCAAGCCCATGGCGCGCCTCATCGAGGCCGGCATCGCCACCAAGCTCAACATGCTGGTGGCCGGCGGCACGGGCTCCGGCAAGACGACGCTGCTCAACATCGTCTCGTCCCTCATCCCGGACGAGGAGCGCATCCTCACCATCGAGGACTCCGCCGAGCTCCAGCTCAACCAGTCCCACATCGTGGCCTTCGAATCCCGCCCCGCCGACAAGTTCGGCAAGGGTGAGATCAACATGGGAGACCTGCTGCACTCCGCGCTGCGTCTGCGTCCGGACCGCATCGTGGTGGGCGAGGTGCGCGGCGGCGAGGCCTTCCACCTCATGCAGGCCATGAACACCGGCCACGGCGGCTCGCTGGCCACCACGCACGCGAACACGCCCACGGACACGCTGCGCCGCATCGAGTCCCTGTGCCTCATGTCGTCCGTGGAGCTGCCCATGGTCGCCGTGCGCGCCCAGGTGGCCAGCGCCATCAACTTCGTCATCTGCTGCGAGCGCCTCCACGACGGCAGCCGCAAGACCATTGCCCTGTCGGAGGTGCTGCCCCTCACGGAGAAGGGCGAGTACCGCACGCAGGACATCTTCGTCTTCACGCCCGTCGCCAAGGACGAGCACGGCAACATCCTGGGCTACCACGCGCCCACGGGCATCATCCCCAACTTCATCCAGAAGGCGCGCGCGTACGGCTTCGACGACCTGGACGACGCCTTCTTCGACCCGGCCACCTACGGCGTGCCGCCCCCGCCCAGCTTCCACGTGGGCGAGGCGTACACCCTGCGCTGGGCTCCCTCGCTGAAGCACCGCGAGCAGGGGCTGCCGGATCCGGCGCACTTCAAGGAGGACTGGGCCCGCTTCGAGCAGGTGCTCCGCAACGCGGCCCCGGACGGCCCGGTCTCCGGCCCCAAGCCCGCGGCGCCCGCGCCCAAGCCCGCCGCCGCGCCGCCTCCGGCCCCGCCGCCCGCGAAGGCCGCTCCGGCGCTGCGCCCCGCGACGCCCCCCCGGCCGCCGCCTTCCGAGGACGACGACAAGACGCCGCCCCCCACGCGCAACCCGTTCGCGGAGCAGGAGGACACCCGGGCATCACCGGCCTCCGAACCGCTGGTTCAGGTGTCCGAGGACCTGCTCGCGGAGGCCCCGCCCGCGCGCAACACCCCGCCTCCGCGCCGTCCGCCGCCTGCTCCCGCGCGTCCGGGCGCGCCCGCGGCCAACACGCTGCGCGCGGGTGCGGTGCCCACGCGCCGTCCGCCTCCACCGCCCTCGGACGATGAGGACGAGGACGACGACCGGCCGAGGACGGAGCTGAACACGTCGGAGAAGACGCAGATCCGCCCGCCGCCGGAGCGTCCGCGCCGGTAGCGGCCGGCGACGCGGTGCGCTCGGCGTAGGACATCGGGCTCATCCCTGGGTGGGTGGGGCCCTGTCCCACCACGCGGGTCAGCGAATCCTGACCTTGCGAGGAGGGCGGGTCAGGGAGAAAGTGCTCCCGTGTTGATCCCCTTCATCGCCGCGCTCACTCTGGTGGTCGCCCAGGCGCCCGCGCCTCCCTCCTCCGCGAAACCCGTCACCGTGCTGCTGGCTCCCACGGACGTGACGCGGGGCACGCCGCGCTATCTCGTCGGAACCGCCCAGGAACACGTGGCCGAGCAGCTCAAGGCCCGGGGCCTGGAGGTGATCCGCGTCGAGGATGTCACGCGCACGCTGCCGAAGAAGAAGCGCACGGCGATGATGCGCTGCAACCGCACGCAGCCGTCCTGCATCGCGTCGCTGGGTGTGGCGGCGAAGACGGACGTGGTGATGGTGACGGAGATTGGTCCGTACCTGAACGCGTACAAGGCGGGCGTGCGCGTGTACACGGCGCAGGACGGCGCTCCGCTCGTCGAGGAGTCCGTCCCCGGCGTGAGCGAGGACCAGGTGCTGGACGCGCTCAGCAAGTCGCTGGACGTGGTGGTGCCGCGCACGCTGCGGGTGCTGCGTCCGGAGCCGGTGGCGCCGCCGCCGGTGACGCCGCCCGTGGCGCAGCAGACGCCCAACGTGACGCCGGGAGAGAAGCAGCCGGTGCCGGGGCCGGACCTGACGCCGGGCGTGCAGCCGCCCAGCCAGATGGACCTCACGGACACGCCGAAGGTGGAGACGCCGGGACGGCGCAAGTGGGCCTGGGTGCCGGCGGCGGGCGGCGTGGTGCTCGCGGGCGTGGGTGCGGTGTTCTACGTGCAGTCGCACAGCAAGTACAACAAGCTGACCGAGGGCACGGAGCCGCTCCCCAACGGGCAGGACGTGAGGGACTCCGGCAAGCGCTCGCAGACGCTTGGCGTGGTGGGCATCGGCGTGGGCGCGGCGGCGATCGCGGCGGGCGCGCTGATGTACTTCCTGCCGGTGAAGCAGACGAACGTTCAGCCGTCCGTGACGCTCACGCCGCAGGGCGGTGGGTTGAGCCTCGCCGGGACGTGGCAGTGAGCTCGGAGAGAACCATGCGGAACCTCTGGAAGGTCGGCGCGCTGAGCGCGGTGTTCGGTGCGGTGCTCGGCATGGGTGGCTGCCAGGACTTCGACGCGGCCTACGAGGAGTGCCGGGACGCGGGCCGCTGCGATGTGAAGGACGGCGGTGACAGCCAGGACGGAGGCGGAGGAGACGGGGGTTATGACTGCGAACCCGTTCCCAACTCAGGCCCCGACCTCCCCGATGACGAGGCAAAGGACACGGACTGCGACGGCGTGGATGGCGTCGCGGACGCCGGCTACTTCGTGGATCCAGAGAGGGGGCTGGACGACAAGAACGACGGCTCCCGCGTGAAGCCGTTCCAGACGCTGGCGCGCGCCCTCCGGGAGATCCGCGACGGAGGCTCGGGACGCACCATCGTGTACCTGGGCACGGGGACGTACAATGAGCCCGCGCCCGTGGTGGACATCCCGGTTTCAATCCACGGCGGCTACAAGTGGCAAGGGGGCACGAGCCCTTACTGGGGCCGGTTCCTCGACGGAGGCGGAACCACGTTCTTCGACGGCGGAGCACTCGCATTCACGGTGCGCGACGTAACGGGTGCGAGCGTAGTGCTGGACTCACTGCACATCGCATCCGCGACCATCGGAAACGATGGCGGCGCCTCGGTGGCGCTCAAGATCGTGAACAGCGTGGACACCACGCTGAACGCCACGCGCCTCGAGTCTGGCACCGGTGGCACCGGTGCTTCGGGCGTCACGGGGGGAGAGGGGGCGAGCGGGGGCACTGGCGCCACGGGCCAGGAGGGCAAGAGTGGCTCCGGCGGGAACAGCCGGAGCGGTGGTGCGAACGTTTGCGCGGCGGGCGGTGCTCGAACGGGCGGTGCGAGTGGCTCCGGACTCATCCGTGGGGATGGACAACCAGGGTTCAAGGGGGCGCCTTCGGACCGAGGTGGTTCCGGAGGCCAGGGCGGTGGGGAGGGAACCTTCATCTGCCCCGTCCCCGGACAGCCCTGCTCCTGCTTCGTATCGAATGGCCACGACGGTGGGGTAGGCCAGGATGCGAACGACGCGGGCGCCGCTGGCCGGCCTGGATTGGCGTCGTTGGGGCAGATGGATCGAGCGACCGGAGCCTGGACGCCTCGTGAAACCGAGCATGGACAGGGGGGCGAGGTGGGTCCCGCGGGTGGTGGTGGTGGTGGCGGCGGTGGCGGAGGGGCTTGCTCCGCCAGTTCCCTGCCGGCCGTTCCGGATGAATCGACGGCAGGCGCTGGCTCTGGAGGCGGTGGTGGCGCAGGCGGATGTGGTGGACAGCCCGGCACTGGCGGCCTCAACGGAGGCGCGTCCATCGCGCTCATCGTCATCGACTCTCGCGTCACACTCTCCGGCATGTCCCAGGTCCACCCGGGCCAGGGAGGCATGGGCGGGGAAGGCATGGCCGGCGGCCCTGGAGGCGGCGGCGGTCCGGGAGGGTCGGGTGGACAGGGAGCGACGACCAACTTCCGCGTGAACGACGCAGGCCCGGTCTACACGGTGTATGGCGGCACTGGCGGGAACGGCGCGAAGGGTGGAGCGGGTGGCCCGGGCGGCGCCGGAGGTGGCGGTGCGGGCGGCCCGTCCGTCGGCGTCTGGTGCCTGGGAGACGCGGGTGTCGCGCTCATCAACAGCCAGGTCGTGACGGGACAGGGCGGAGCAGGTGGTGTGAGTGTCGGCGGAAACGCAGGCCCCACCGGACTCACCCAGGACTTTGTCGACTGCATCGTCGTCGACGCCGGGACTCCCTGACCCACCGCATCGCCCGCTGTCCGACAAGAGCGGGTGAGAAAACAAGACCTGGGGGCAGGTGCCTGTCCGCTTGCCCGGCATCCCCGGGGCGGTGACTTCGCTTCCCGGGTTTTCACCTGTTACGCTCCCTCCCGGTGGAGACGTCTTCCGAGCTGATCTGCGAAACCTGCGGCCTCACCGTTCCGTCCGAGACGGCGGTGTGCCCTCGCGACGGCACCGTCGTGCTGTCGTCGTTCCATCCGACTCCACCGGAACCGAAGGTCATCGTGGAGCACTCCGGCAGCGAAGCCACGGCCCTCACCGACCCCCTCATCGGCCTGAAGCTGGGCGAGTACGAGCTGCGCTCCCGCATCGGCGTGGGCGGCATGGGGCTCGTCTACGACGGCATCCAACCCCTCATCGGCAAGCGCGTCGCCGTGAAGGTGCTGCGCCCGGAGCTGGCGCACTCGTCCGAGCAGGTGGCCCGGCTCCTCGCGGAGGCCCGCGCCGTCAACGCCATCCGCCACCGCGGCATCATCGACATCTTCGGCTTCGGCCAGCTCCCCGACGGCCGCCAGTACATCGTCATGGAGTACCTGGATGGCCAGCCGCTGGACGCCGTCCTCGCGGAGAAGGGCCGCCTCCCCGTCCCGGAGGCCCTGTCCCTGCTGGATGAGGTGCTCGCCGCCCTGGGCGCCGCGCACGGCGCGGGCGTGGTGCACCGCGACCTGAAGCCCAGCAACATCTTCCTCGTGCGCCAGCCGGACGGCTCGCGCTACGTGAAGCTCCTGGACTTCGGGCTCGCCAAGCGCGGCGAAGGGCCCACCGTGCGCACCGCGCAGACGCGCACGGACATGGTCGTCGGGACGCCGGAGTACATGGCGCCCGAGCAGGCCCGCGGCCAGGCCGTGGGCCCCATGACGGACCTGTACGCCATGGGCGTCGTCACCTTCGAAATCATCACCGGCCGGCTGCCCTTCATCGGCAGCTCCCCGGTGGACCTGCTCATGAAGCACGTGGAGGCGCGCCCGCCCCGGCCGTCGGAGTTCGTCCCCGACCTGCCGCCCGCCGTGGACGCCTTCATCCTGCAGATGCTCACCAAGGACCCGGAGACGCGCCCCAACTCCGCGGATGCCCTGCGTCAGCACCTGTCCAAGCTGCGCCGCACCCTGCGCGCCACGCGCACCAACCCCACCGCGCCCGCGCCCGTGGAGCCCGCGCCGCCCAAGCCCGCCGCCGTCGTCAGCGACGCGGACTCGCGCCGCCCCACCACCCAGGTGCCGCCGCCGGTTCCGCCAGAGGACCTGGTGGTGCCGCAGGAGGAGACGTCATCCCTGCGCCGCCTCGCGCCCATCGCCGTGGGCGCGGCCGTGCTGTTCGCCGCCGTGGGCGTGGTCATCGCCACGCGCGGCGGTGGCGAGACGCCGCCGCCCGTCATCGCCACGGCGCCGACGCCGCCTCCCGCCCCGAAGGCCGAGCCCACGCCGCCTCCGCCCGAGGCAGTCGCCGCGCCCGTGCAGGAGCCACCCGCTCCCGCCGCCGAGCCGCCTCCCCCAGCGAAGGAAGAGCCGCCGATCGTCGCGAAGGCCGTGGCCATGAAGCCCGTCCGCGAAGGCCCGGCGCCCACGCCCAGGCGCGCGGAGTCCTCGAGCGAGTCCGCCGTGCGGGAGCAGATCCTCGCGACCGTGAAGCAGGTCAAGACCAGCCCCCTGTACGCCGACAGCCAGGGCTACAAGGGGCTCACCCAGCAGGCCGCCCTCAACTACCTGGACAAGCAGATCAAGCGCCTGGAGAACGCGGACGACGCGGCGGGCCGCGCGGAGATCCTCGAGGAGCTTCGCGGCTGGAAGCGCACCTACCTCAAGTAGCCTCCACCATGACCGCGCCCCCAGGCCCTGCGTTGCTCGCGGTGGACCTGGGGCTGCGCAGCGGGCTCGCGCGCTTCGGCGCGGACGGGCGGCTGCAGTGGTACCGCTCGCAGAACTTCGGCACGCACGCGCGGCTCAAGCGCGCGGTGCCCTCCGTGCTCCAGGACGCGTCCCCGCTCGCGTGGCTCGTGCTGGAGGGCGGAGGCCCCGTCGCGGACGTCTGGGAGCGCGAGGCCCTGCGCCGCGCCCTGCCCGTGCTGCGCGTGGCCGCGGAGGACTGGCGCCACCGGCTGCTCTACGCGCGCGAGCAGCGCAGTGGCGCTCAAGCGAAGGACGCCGCGGACACGCTCGCGCGGCGGGTCATCGGGTGGTCCCACGCGCCGCGCCCCACCTCGCTGCGGCACGACGCCGCGGAGGCCATCCTGCTGGGCCTGTGGGGCGCGCTCGAGGTGGGCTGGCTTCCGCAGGTGCCCGCGGAGGTGCGGCGCTGAGCGCCCGCTACTTCACCGACAGGCACGCCACCGGCTGCGCGATGGCGTTGCGCGCGCGCTCCTCGCTCACCAGCGTGTAGCCCGCCAGGTCCTGCAACAGCATGTCGCGGTTCTGCCGGATGAGGCTCGCGTTCTTGCACGCCTTGATGTCGCCGTAATACCCGTATGGCGGCAGCGCGAGCTGCAGCTCCGCCAGCTCCGACAGCTGGAGGTCGCCCAGCTCCCGGCCGAAGAGCTTGCGGGCCGCGTCCTCCACGCCGATGACGCCGCGCTCGAAGCGGATGGTGGCCAGGTCGTAGGCGACGAGCTGGTCCTTCTGGAAGAACGCGTGCAGCCGGTGCGCCGCCACGGCCAGCTGCAGGTCGCCTTCGATGCCCATCTCGCGCGCGATGCGAACCGCCAGCCGGCGCTCGCAGGCGCCGTCGCCCGGGGGCGCCTTGCCCAGCGTCACGCCGGCGAACAGGCGCCACGCCCACGCGCGCCCGTCCTCGCGCGGCGTCTGGAAGTACGTGGGGCAGTCCATCTGGCGGATGTAGAGCGCCACCAGGTCCTTGGGCATCCGCGAGAAGTCCGGCCGCGTGAACGTCACCGGCGTGCGCTCCCGGCCGCCCTGGTCCATCCGGCCGGCCAGGATGCTCATCCGGTCGCCCTCGATGCGGTGGCGCAGCTGGCTCTCGACGTCGAACTCGCTCTCCAGCCGCGGCAGCTTGCTGGCCGTGTACAGGTACGTGAGCGGAATCACCACGCCGGCCAGGCCGACGAGGAACATGAACAGCCAGAACACGGTCTTCACGGGCCTGACTCTAGCAGGGGAGGCACGCGCCAGGAGGACGGGTTAGAAAGTCCCCATGAGCGACTGGCACACCGCCACCGTCACCGCCAGCACCCCCGCGGCGGATGGCCTCACCGACTGGGTGCTCGACATTGGCGGGACGCCGCTCGTGGGCGCGCACGTCCACCCGGGCCAGTACGTCCAGCTGCGCCTTCCCGGTGGGCAGCCGGGCATGTTCGCCATCGCCTCGCCGCCCGCCCCCGCCGGCACGCGGTGGGAGTTCCTCCTCAAGGCCGAGGGCGGGCTGCCCTCCGCGCTCCTGCAACTGCCCGTGGGCGCGCGCGTGGAGGTGACGCGGCCGGAGGGGCCCGGCTTCCCCATGGAGAGGGCGCGCGGCCGCGACCTGCTGCTGTTCGCCAGCGGCTCCGGCATCTCCGCCATCCGTCCCGTCATCGCCGCCGTGCGCCAGGACCGCGGCGCGTATGGCCAGGTGACGCTGTACTTCGGCGCGCGCACGGCGGGGGGCTTCGCGTACCAGCACGAGCTGAAGCAGTGGCAGGCGGACGGCGTGAGGGTGCTGTGCACCGTGAGCCGCCCCGGCGCCAGCGGCTGGCAGGGGCTCACCGGCTACGTGCAGGCCCACCTGGGCGAGGAGCGGCTGGAGCACGCCATCGCCTTCGTGTGCGGCCCCTCGGACATGGTGCAGGACGTGATGGTCCAGCTGGCCCAGCGCGGCGTTCCGCGCAGCGCCGTGTTCCTCAACTACTGAGCCGCCGGGGCCTCGCGCGGCTCCACCGTGGGGGACGCGTAGCGCACGTCCACCACCACCGCCGCCGGGTCGCTCTCCTGGTTGCCGGTGATCTTCTGCGGCGTCCACGCGGCCACTCCCAGCTGACGCCCCTCCGGTGAGAAGCGCACGCGCCGCACGGTCCAGCCGAACTCCAGCGCGCCCTTCGGCTCCGGCGCGCCTTCCGTGAAGAGGTACACGCGCCGGTCCCATCCCCCCGACGCCAGCGAGCGCCCATCCGGCGCGATGGCCGCGGTGGACACCACGCCGTGGTGCAGCTCCCACTTGCGCAGCACCTGACCGGAGGCCGCGTCCACCAGGGCGCTCGCGTTCCACGGGCCCTGGGGCGCCTCCACGCCCTTGCGTTCGCGCTGGTACACCGCGAGCGTGCGCTCCGCCTTCTCCTGGCTGAAGGCCACGCCCAGGCGCCTTCCGCGCGCGTCCACGGTGACGTCGTTGACGTGCGCCGGGAAGGTGAAGTCCCGCCGGGGCGACAGCGCCCGTGACGCCACCGGGAGCGCCCCTTGCGGAGCAGCGCCCCTCAACGTGAGCACGGCCTCCGCCGTCGCCTCGTCGAAGGCCGCGTCCACGCGCTCGCTGAAGGGCGCGCCCAGCACGCCCTGGCTGCCCTGCGGCACGCACGCGTCGCACACCGCCACGTCCACGCCCGGCAGCGTCAGCGCCTTGAAGCGCAGCGTGCGTCCGCGCGCCAGCCGCGCCACGGTGTTGCCCAGCGCGCCCGGCACGGTGACGGTGTCCTTCAGCAGCGCCACGTCGATGCCGGCAGCCGCCGCCGCGGCAGCCGTGAGCACCACCACCGGCGTGCGCGAGTCCAGCACCAGCACCACCGGCGGCCCGCTGTCCACGCGCCCCTGCACCGCCGTGGCCCCGCCGCGCCGCTCGAAGTGCGTGCGCGCCACCCCCGGCGTCTGCGTCTGCTCCGGCGTGTCCGACGCGCGCACGTGCCCGTCCCAGCCGCCCGAGTACAGCGTCCCGTCCGCCGCGAAGGCCAGCGCGCTCACCGGCCCCGTGTGCAGCCGCGCCTCCGCGCCGAACGCCAGGTCCGTCACGGACAGCAGGGACACCAGGCCCGCCGCGCTGCCCACCGCCAGCCACCGGCCGTCCGGATGGAAGGCCACCGACACCAGCGGCTCCTCCGTGGCCAGCGCCGCCACCTGCGCGCCCGTCGCCGCGTCGAAGAGCTGCACCGCGCCGCTGCGGCTCACCGTGGCCACGCGCGCGCCGTCCGGCGAGAAGGCCACGCCCTCCACGTCGTACTGCTGCGCGTTGACGGACGGATCCGCGCGCATCACCGGCGCGGTGCTGCCCCCGGGCCGAGCCGAGGCCGGCGCCAGGTCCCAGACGGAGGCGTGGTACGCGTCGAGCCCCAGGCGCGTGTACGCCACGCGCGAGCCCGTCGGGGCGAAGTCCAACGCGTAGATGAAGTCCTTGAGGTTGAGGACCGTGGGCTCGCCGTCGAAGCCCTCCACCGCGCCGGAGAGGAAGCCTCCGGGCGTGGACTCCAGCCGGCCCAGCGTGTCCGCTGACAGGCCCACGCCCACGGCCGTGTGCGCGCAGCCCGTGAGCGCCAGCACGCCCGCGAGGAAGAAGCCCCCTGCGCGAACGCTCATGAACCCGAGCCGCGCGCGGCGGCCTTCTCCTTCTCCACGTTGATCTCGTTCACGCCCTTGCTGTCCACGGACAGCAGGAACAGCTGCTTGTCCGCCTCCCGCTTGTCGTTGAACGAGGTCTTGCCGGTGGCGCCGTCGAAGTCCTTCAGCCCCGCCAGCGCCTCGCGCATGGCCGCGCGCGTGTTGGGCCGCTGCTTGTCAATCACCTGCCGCACCATGCGCGCCGAGTCGAAGCCGATGGCCTCCAGCAGGCCCGGGTCGCGGCCCGTGTCGCGGTACGCGTCGCGGTAGGCCTTCACGAACTTCTGCGTCGCCGGCCGCTGCGAGTCCACGAAGAAGCCGTCCACGTACACCGAGCAGGTGACGAACTTGCCGCCGCGCTCCAGCAGCTCCGGCAGGCCCGAGCGGCCCTTGGGGCTGGACCACTGGTTGGTGCCGAAGAGCGTGACGGTCTTCAGGTCCTTCTTGCCCGTCGTCTTGCGGATGCGCTCCAGGTCGCGCGGGTCGCACGCGTTGGTGACGATGTCCTCCACCGCCAGCGCCGGCGTCACCAGGCTCACCCGGCGCCAGTCGTCCGGGATGAAGAGGCCCTCGAAGTCGATGATGGGCTCCACGCCGCTCTTCGCCTTCTCCATGGCCTTGCGGCGGCGGAACGCGTCCGTGATGTTCTCACCCTGCACGTCGCGCACGGCCTCCGCGTAGTCGCCGCGGTCCTCCAGGTAGTAGCGGCCCACCAGGCGCTTGGCCTCGCCGGTGAACGTCGTCTGGTCGTAGGAGTAGGACTCCGCGCCGCGCACCGCGCCGCCGCGCGACACCACGTCGTCCCAGAACTCGTTCGCCAGCTCCACGCCGTAGGGGATGTTCGGGTAGAGCACCGCGAAGCGCTTGTAGCCCTTCACGTTCATCGCGTAGTCCGCGATGGCGCGCGCCTGCGCGGAGTTCGTCAGCATGTTGCGGAAGACGTACGGGCCAATGTCCGTGATGCCCTCCTGACGGCTCAGCGTCAAAAGCGGCACCTGCAGCTCCTCCGCCAGCAGCGCCGCGCGCTTGGTGTCGTCCACCAGCAGGGGGCCCATGGCCGCGATGGCGCCGTCGTCGAACGCGAGCTGCTCCATCGCCTGGCCCGTCTTGTTGACGTCGCCCTGCGTGTCCTTCACCACCAGCTCGATGTCACTGCCCTGCAGGGCCAGCTTCACGCCGCGCAGCACCGCCTCACCGATGGGCTGGTAGCGGCCCGTCATGGGCAACAGCACCGCCACCGTGCGCGGACGCACCTCCACGCGGCGGGTGGCGCGCGCGAGCAGCTCCTTCGCCTGCGGCGCGAACGCGCTGTTGGGCGCCTCGCGCAGGTACGTCTGGAGCGCCTCCTCCAGGCGGGTCCAGTCACGCAGGTGGTAGTAGATGCGCGCCAGCTTGAACTGGAGCACCGGCCACGCCGGGTTGGACGGGGACAGCCCCTCCTGCACGCGGGCGATGTCGAGGAAGCTGGCGCGGCCCTCCACCAGCTGCTCCACCTTCTGCACCGCGGCCGCCTTCTCCTCGGGCGTCCGGGCGTCGCCCGCTTCCTTCACCGCGGACGACAGCGCCTGCGAGTACAGGCCCGCGCCCTCCGCCGCGCGCGCGGCCTCCCTCAGGAGCTGCTCCTTCTCCGCGCCCTCCGCGCGCTCGGCCAGGCTGGTGAGCGTCTGGTACGCGTCGCGGTAGGCGCCCACCTCCATGGCGGAGACGGCCAGCTTGTGCTTGGCGTCCTCGGCCTGGGCGTGGAGGGGGTTCTCGAAGAGCAGCTCGTTGAAGGTCCGGCGCGCGTTCGCGTAGTCCTTCGCCTCGAAGAAGAGGACGCCCGCGTTGTAGAGCGCGTCCTGGCCGGCCGTGGTGGCGGGGTACGCCTTGCGCACGGACAGGTAGGCCTCCGCGGCCTGCTTCTTGTCCGGGTTCGACTGCGCCTGGGTGCGGGCCTGGGCGAGCGCGGCGTTCGCGGTGGCGTCCTGCTTCACCTCCACGCGCGGGCGGTTGTTCTGGGCAGTCTCATCCCCGGTGCCGTCCCGGCTGTCGGTGCGGGAGGGCGTCTTGGGGCAGGCGGTCAGGGTCAGGGCCAGCGCGGCGACGAGCGCGCGGCGCGATGCGGAGAGGACTTCCATGGCGAGGTGCATAGCAGCGCGGGTGAGGCTCCGTCGACACTTGAGCGGAGGGAAGATTCCCCCGGAACGTCCGCTTCAGTGCACCGCGCGTGCCCGCTTGCGTCACCGAGGGGAGAGCCCCGTCCCCTCCCCCTTCGTGCGGCCCCGGAGCCACGCTCGCGCGCGGCCCCGGACGCACGCCCGGCCTGCTAGCCGAAGAGCTCCTTCACCTTGTCGAAGAAGGACTTCGACTGCGGATGGGTCTCCTCGCCGGACACCTCCGCGAAGCGCTCCAGCAGCTCGCGCTGCTTGGAGGACAGCTCCGTGGGCGTTTCGATGATGACGCGCACGTGCTGATCTCCGCGCTGCTGGCTGTGCAGGTGCGGGATGCCCTTGCCGCGCAGGCGGAACACCTTGCCGGACTGGGTCCCCGCCGGGATGGTCATCTTCACCTTGCCGTCCAGCGTGGGCACGTCGATCTTCGCGCCCAGCGCCGCCTGCGTGAAGGACACCGGCACCTCGCAGAAGACCTCGTACTCCTCGCGCTGGAACAGCGGGTGCTCGCGCACGATGACCGTCACGTACAGGTCGCCCGCGGGAGCGCCCCGGTCGCCGGGCTCGCCCATGCCGGCCAGCCGCACGCGCGTGCCGTTGTCCACGCCGCCCGGGATGGCGACCTCGATGACCTCTTCCGACGCGACCTTCCCGGAGCCCCGGCACTTGTTGCACGGATCCGGAATGGTGGCGCCCGTGCCGCCGCAGTCGCCGCACGGCCGGGACACCGCGAAGAAGCCCTGCGAGTAACGCAGCTCACCGCTGCCGCCGCACGCCGCGCACGGCCGGGGCGCCGCGCCGCTCTTGCTGCCGGAGCCGGAGCAGGTCTCGCACTTCTTCGGGCGGGGGATGGTCACCTTCGGGCGGCAGCCGAACGCCGCCTCCTCGAAGGAGATTTCGAGGTTGTAGCGCAGGTCCGCGCCCCGGCTCTGGCGCTGCCGGCCGCGGCCGCCACCTCCGAAGATGTCGCCGAAGATCTCCCCGAAGATGTCGTTGATGTTGACGCCCTGGAAACCGCCGCCCACGTCCCCGAAGGGGTTGCCCGCGTGGCCGAAGCGGTCGTACTTCGAGCGCCGGTCCGGATCACTCAGGACCTCATAGGCCTCCGAGGCCTCCTTGAACTTCTCCTCGGCCTCGTGGTTCCCGGGGTTCCGGTCCGGGTGGTACTGCAACGCGACCTTGCGGAACGCGCTCTTCAGGTCCTGCGCCGAGACAGTCTTCTGGACGCCCAGGACCTCGTAGTAGTCGCGCTTCTGCCCTGCGGCCCCTGCCATTGAATCAAACCCCTGGAAATTGCTGGCGTTTTCAAGCTGCGTAGAGAATCGGAGTCACTATAACGCAGCGAAACACGCCAGCAATCCGGGCCCGGGCCCAACCCGTGTGACGCGAGGCTCCGGCTACACGGTCCAGACGCGGTTGGCCGTCAGCTCCATGCGGGCGAGCCGGCGCTTGAGGGCCGGGTCCACGGGGCCGCCGGTGGACCACTTGGGGACCACGAAGTGCAGCTCGGCGTTGTAGAGCTTCGCGGCGCTGGCCAGCAGGCTCCAGCGGTTCTCCGCGGTTGGATCATCCACCATGCCGGGAGTGACGATCTCCAGGATGATGGGCGTGCGGGCGGAGTCGGACTGACGGCAGGTGAAGTCCGGCCGGTGGTCCTCGATGGTGCCGGACAACACGGGCGGCGGCATGAAGCCAGGGAGGCGGGCCTTGATGTCCGAGTAACCAATGGTGCGGAAGTACTCGGCCATCAGCCAGAGCAGACGGCGGCGCTCTTCGTCCTCCACGACCGACTCGCAGCCGGGATTGAATTGGACTTCTTTCTCGGAGTTGGTTTCCATGGCGCATCTCAAGCTGTCCGCATGTGTGGGATGCGGCAACGCAGGCGGGCGTGAGTGCTCCCTGGCCGGCCGTGGGGCGGGCGGCCATGCACACCCGCTCCCCCGCTTCCCTTTCGCTTGGACGCCACCGTCGCCTCGGTGACAGAGTGCGCCCCCTCCGTGGCCCCCCGTCCCTCCGCGCACGTCTATCGCCGGCTCCTGGGCTACCTGAGCCCGTACCGCCGGTTGCTGCTGGCGGGCACGCTGGCCTCGCTCACCGCCGCGGCGGCCACCGCCGCGTACGCGTGGATCGTCGGGCCGCTCCTGCGCGCCGTCCTCACCGGCGCCCCCGTCACCGTCGCGGGGATGACCCTGGCGCCGGAGGCCCTCCTGTCCCGGCTGCCCCTCCTGGTGGTCGCGGTGGCGCTGGTCAAGGCCACCGCCCAGTTCCTTCAGGGCGGCCTGATGCAGCGGTTGGGCCAGCGGGTGATGGCGGACCTGAGGGGCTTTCTCTACGGCCGCCTGCTCGCCCAGCCACCGGCGTTCTTCGAGCAGCGGCACTCCGGAGAAATCCTCTCCCGGTTCACCTCCGACGTACCCCTGGTGGAGTTCTCTGTCACCCAGGCGCTGTCATCGTACGTGAGGGATGGGCTGCAGATTGTCGCACTGCTGGCGACCTGCTTCCTCATCGACGCGAAACTCTTTCTCTTCACGTTCGTCGTCGTTCCCGTGACGGTGGTGCCGGTGAACCGCTTCGCGCGGTCGCTCAAGAAGGTGGCCACCCGCTCACAGGCGAACCTGGGCGCGCTCAGCGCCATCACCGCCGAACAGCTGCAGAACCTCCCGGTGGTGCAGGCGTACGGCACGGTGCCGCGCGCGCTGGAGACGTTCGACGCGGAAGCGGAGGCGTACCTGGCGGAGATGCGCCGCTCGCTCTTCATCCGCGGCGCGTTCAGCCCCACCGTTGAACTGCTGGGCATCGTCGGCGTGGCGGTGGCGGTGGCGTGGGGCGCCCGCGCGGTGTCCATGGATCCGTCGCTCGCCGGGCGCCTCCTGTCCTTCATGGCGGCGGCGCTCCTGCTCTATCAGCCGGTGAAGTCGCTGAGCGGCACGCTGTCGCAGGTGCTCACGGGGCTGGCGGCGGCGGAGCGGCTGTTCGCGCTCGCGGACGCGCCGGTGCCTCCGGATGAAGGAGCGGAGGCGCAGCCCCTGACGCGCGCGCTGGAGCTGTCCGGCGTGCGCGCCACCTACGCGGACGGGCGCGAGGCCCTGCGCGGCGTGGACCTCACCATTCCCGCGGGCGCGCGCGTGGCGCTGGTGGGGCCGTCCGGCGCGGGCAAGACGACGCTGTTCTCCGTGCTCCTGGGCTTCCTTCCGTCCAGCGGCGGCGAGGTGAAGTGGGACGGCGTGCCGCTGTCGTCCCTCAAGTCCTCCAGCGTGCGCGCGCAGCTGGCGTGGGTGCCGCAGGAGCCGGTGCTCTTCTCCGGCACCGTGCGCCACAACCTGCGCCTGGGCCAGCCGGACGCGACGGACGACGCGCTGTGGGAGGCGCTGCGGCTGGCGCACGCGGAGGACTTCGTGCGCGCGCTGCCCGGCGGCCTGGATGAACCCGTGGGCGAGCGGGGCAGCCGCCTGTCCGGCGGACAACGCCAGCGCCTGGCCCTGGCGCGCGCCTTCCTGCGCCGCCCGTCCCTGCTGCTGCTGGATGAGCCGACCAGCGCCCTGGACGCCACCAGCGAGGCGGCGGTGGGCGCGGGGCTCCAGGCGCTGATGAAGGGCCGCACGGTGCTGGTCATCGCGCACCGGCTCAGCACCGTGCGCGACGCGGACCTCATCGCCGTGGTGGAGGGCGGCCAGGTGGTGGAGGCGGGCACGCACGAACAGCTGCTCGCGCTGCGGGGCCGCTACGCGCGGCTGTTGGGCGAGGGCGCCGTCGCCGCCTGAACGCCACCCCGCGGGGCCATGGCGTCCGCTCGCGGAGTGCGTGTACCTGCGGCCCGTGCCCGACCTCCCTGCTCCATTCCCGTCCTTGCGCGACCGGGCACGCCCTGCGAGCCTTCCGCCCTGGCCCATGCGTCCGACGCCGCCCCGCGAACGAGAGCCACTGTCGCTCAACGCGCTCCTGCTGGTGCCCGCCCTGCTCCTGGCCGCGGGCGCGTGCGTCGCGGTGGCCGCCCGGCACCTCGCGCTGGCCGCGGCCTTCACCGGCACGCTCGTCCTCGTCCCGCTCGTCTTCCGGCTGTGGACGCGGCCCTGGTACCGGGGGCTCGTGCTGCGCGGCCTGGGCCTGTTCATCGCGGGCATGCACCTGCCCATGCTCACCAGCGGCGTGCTCGCCTACGGGCGCATCGGCTGCGAGGGCGCGGACTGCGGACACACGCTCCTCTGGGGCATCGTGCTCGCTCCCGTGGCCGGCGCCGTCTGCACTGTCGTGTACTGGCTCGTGGGACGTCCCCCCGTCTGAATTACAAGGAATCACAGTCCCCCTATTCTCACTGGAAATGCTTGTTCCAGTCAGACCTCACGTCGCGCCCGGGCTTTTCGCGGTGGCGCTGGCCGTTCCCACCACGGTGTGCGTGCTGGGGGGCACGCTGCCCGCGCTGCTGGGCAGTCCCGCCGGGCTGTTGAGCGTGGTGACCTCCGCGGGGCCGTTCTCGCTGCTGCTGGTCGTGACGCTGGTGGTGGAGGTGCCGCTGCTCAGCCTGGCGGCCGGCTCCACGCTGCTGGGGCGCACGGTGCCGCTGGCGGTGATGTTGGGCATGGCCACGGTGCCGTGGACGCTGGGCCTGCTGGGCACGGAGGTGCTGCTGGAGCGGCTGCAGGCGGCGCTGCCGCTGGTGTCCGCGTCGGACGCGGGCATCGCGTTGACGGCCGGGCTGGGCAGGGCCATGGCGCCTCGCCTGCTGGGGGCCTGGACGAGCGCGGTGCTGCTGGGCGCGCTGTCGGTGGCGCTGGGCATGGCGCGCTACAACACCGCGCGCGTGGGGCAGGAGCAGACGCGCCGCAGCCTGCTGTTGGCCAGCCTGGTGTCCGCGGCGCTGGCGAGCATGGCGGTGGTGGGCACGCTGGAGGCGCACCAGCTCTTCACGCTGCTGACGCGGCTGGCGCGGGCCCCCGGCGAGCTCCGCCCGGACCTGATGGCGGAGGGCATGGCGCAGGCGGCGCGGCTGCGCACGGTGCGCTGGGGCTGCTTCTCCTGCCTGCTGGTGCTGGGCTTCACCTGGCTGATGACGTACCGCGCGAGGGAGGCCCGGCGCACGCGCGCGCTGGAGTGGGTGGGGGGCCTGGTGCTCACCGTCGTGGTGGCCGTCCTGCTGGTGCTGGACGCGCACCCGCTGCACACCACGCTGGGGCCGGAGCGCGTCACCGCCGGCCACCGGACGTCCGGCAGCGTCCCCACCGACGCGGACGTGACGCACCTGATGGGCGAGCGCTCGCCGCTGCGGCTCAGCTTCCCCGCATCAGCACGAACAGCATGATGAGCCCCACCACGACGGCGAAGCCGAAGACGGCCACCATCACCAGCCCCTCCGACTTGCGCACCACCGGGGGGATGACCTCATTGGGCAGCGGCTGACCGTAGCGCAGCACCACCGGCTCCGGCTCCGGGGCCACCTCCACCAGGGGCGCCGGCGCCACGGCCGGGACGGCTTCTGGAGACGGGGCCACCGGCGTGAAGGTCACGGTCCGGATGGGGACGGTGTCGCGGGCGCCCGCCCCCCGGCCCGGCCGCTCTCCCAGGGGCTCCGGCGACGTGACGCTGGACATCTCCAACCCCTCGCGCGCCAGCGCCAGCACGCGCTGCATGTGCAGGATGTAACGGTCCTGGCCCTCGTAGGTGGCGAGCGCCTGCGCGGCGCGCACCAGCCGCTGGGGCACCAGCTCCGGGTCCGCGCGCACCTCCGTGGACACGGGACGGGACGGGCCGCCCTCCACCCGGCCGGTGCGAACGCCCTGGCCGCTGGCCCAGATGCAGTGTTCATCCAGCAGCGTGAGCTCCTGGCGGCGCACCCGGCCATCCTCGTCCACCAGCGACATCAGCTCCGCTCCCTGGGGAGACAGGTGCCAGACGGTGCGCAGGCCGTTCTCCCCCATGGGGCCCTCCACCGCGCGCGCGCGGTAGAGTTCCTGCATCGCGGACTTCAAGGGGTCGGACGAGGATTCCACGGCCATGACTGCCGCAGAGTAGGGGCGCCGCGCCCGAAACGGAAGCGACGCCCTTCTGGGTGAATGCCCCGTGCGCGGATGCCCGCCTTGTGCCTACCGTCCATCCCACGATGAGCCGCTCCAAGAACCGAGCCCCCGACTTCGTCCGCCAGTTCGAGGGTGCACAGACGCTCGACGGACTGCTGGAGCTGGCCGGCAGTCCCTGCGACACCGCCGACGTGCTCGAGCGCATGCGCGAGGCGCGCGCGGACGGCGCCGACGCCGCCCAGGTGATTCCCACCCTCTTCGACGGGGAGCCCCGCTTCCCGGATCCGGACCTGGCGCGCCGCCTGTACCAGAACCTGCTGGGCCTCTGGGACCTGGTGCTGGAGGGCAAGGGGGTGCGGCTGGAGGACGGCCCCCGCCCGCCGCGCCCGAAGAAGGAGCGGCTCCAGCCGCCCGCGCCCTTCCATCCGGACGAGCCCGGCGCCGAATTCGTGGAGGCCGCCTGGCGTTATCTGGAAGACGACGACAAGGCGCGCACGCGGCTGATGCACGCGTATGAGAACCGGCAGGACAGCCTGCTGGGTGCGCTTGACGCCGCTGGCCTCACGGATGAAGGTTATGGGGTCGCCCGCCACCTGCTCTTCGAGCTGCACGCCATGCTGGAGCTGGGCTGGCCGCCGGGGCTCGCGGCCGTGGATGCCAGGGCCCTGGACAGGGAACCGGATGCGCCGCCCGCCCCGGCCGCCCTCCAGGAATACGTGACGGAAAGCTTGTTCGAGGCGGAGCAGGACGAGGAGCACCCCCTCGCCCCCGAGGAGCTGGCGCAGGTGCGCACCCTCGTCCGGCGGGGACTGGCGGCGCTGTGGAGCGCGCGCAAGGGGAGATGAGGATGGCCCGAGACGACAACGACGGTGGCGGCTTCACCGGCAAGCGCAACAAGACCTACCGCGAGCTGGACGCGCAGCGCGGCAAGAGCAAGTACCACTCGCGCCAGGACGACCCGGCGCAGCAGAAGCTGGAGCGCAGCGCCAGCTACCAGAAATACAAGTCCGCCGCGGACGCCCTCTTCACCGGCGGCGAGCTGCCCGAAGGCCTGGCCAAGACGTTCGACCCCGAAGGCAAGCGCAAGGCCCAGAAGGACGCCCTGCGCAAGGTGCAGGAGTCGGAGACGCGCGCGGACTGGGTGAAGGGCGTGGTGGACTACCTGGAGAAGTACCCGGACATGCCCGAGGACGCGTACTTCCTCGACAGCCTCCTGGACCACCCGCGCGAGCGCATCGTGGACAAGGCGCTGGCGAAGCTGGAGGCGCTCCAGGAGGCGGGCACGCTCCAGAAGAAGCTGCCCAAGAGCCTGGACCAGCGGCTGAAGTCCATCGAGCTCACCGGCCTGGACCCTGACATGCAGGGCCGCGCGAAGGCGCTGCGCGAGAAGCTGCGCACCTGATCAACGCGCGCGCCGCGGTCAGCGCGCGCGCTGCTGATAGATGAGCACCACGCCGCGCTGGCCGTCCTTGGAGGGCTGGTGCGTGAGCCGCAGCTCCGCGCCGGCCCGCGAGTACAGGCCGGCCTCGTCGCCGCGCTTCCACCCGGCCTTCGCCAGGGCGTCGTCGTAGAAGGCGTCCACCTGCGGGCCCGTGAGCGGGGCCTCGAAGGTGAGCGTGCGCGACCCTTCCGCGTTCACGCGCAGCACGCCGTGGGCCTGCGGCGGCAGCGGCGCGAAGTCCCCCGCGGCCTCCGGCGGACGCGCGAGCGCGTGGTTGGCCTCCCCCAGGTACAGCGTGGTGGTGCCGTCCTGCTGCGGCATCATCACCACGGTGTAGGTGATGCGGCGGCGCGGATCCAACGCGGTGAGCATCACGGCGTTGTTCGCGTACTGCGCCTGCTCCTTGCCGGGCGGCACGTAGAGGCCACCGTCGCGGAACGCGTCCGCGAAGCGCTGCACCAGGTCGCGGATGTTCTCCTTCACGTGCACCGCGCGCAGCGCCACCGGGATGCCCCCCGCCTCCACGATGTCGCTGGACTCCACGTGGGCGATGACCTGGAGCCGGGGCCACGCGAAGCGCGGCGCGTCCGGCTGCGCGCCCGCGTCCGGCACGCCCGCGCCCGGGGCCTGGGCCCGGGCGGCCAGGCCCAGGAGCAACACCAGCGCCGCGCCCGCCACGCGCCCGGCCCGCGTCAATGCGGCACGCCTCCCAGCCATTTGTTGCGCCGGCCGTCGTTCCGGTAGTTGGGGGAGATGTTCTCCGCCTCGAAGGGGGTCGTCTCCCAGACGGTCTGGTTGGCCGCGTGCGAGCCGCCGATGTTCTGCTCGTAGTGGCTCTCCGCGCCGCGGAAGCTCATGAAGAACTGGTCCTCGTCCACGCCGCCCTGCGCGTCCACGCCCGCCATCAGCGCGCTGCCGGCGCTGCCGCCACCGCCGTTCTTCTGGTACACGCTCTTGGCCCACTCGTAGTAGTCCGCGTTCGCGCAGGTGGCGCCGGAGTTGATGCTGAGCGGGCACTCGCGGCCCTCCGCCACGCCGGCCAGGCCCCAGTCGTCCAGCAGCATGAAGAAGCGCCCGGTGCAGCGCCCGCCGGACGCGCGCCCGGCGGCGCACACGCGGAACGGGTCGGTGGCATTCCGGTGCGACACCTTGAAGAACTCCGGCTCCATGAACTTGCCGATCCGCTCCGCGCGCAGCGTGGTGAACGCCGTGCAGGAGATGCCGTCGGACTCGAGCTTCATGGACTGCCCCAGCGCCGCCGAGCCGGGGTCCGCGTCCTGCGGGCGGGTGCCCAGGATTCCGACGGGGCTGCCCGCGGGCCGCGTCGGCTCGCAGTCCACCTGGATGCGCGTGGCGCGCGCGAGCGCCTGCTGGAAGGTCATCGCGCCGCTTTGCTGGCTGGAGCGGCCGTCGAAGTCCTGGTAGCGCCCGGCGGCCTCCGACGACGCGAGGGCCTCCGCGTGGGGGCGCTGGAAGACGCCGGCCTGCGGGTTGTGCATCACGTGCCCGGTGGCCTCCCACAGCGCGAAGTTGGCGGCCTCCTGCACCTTGAGCGACAGCGCGCCCACCTCCGCGAAGTAGATGCCGAAGAGGAGGATGGTGACGAACACCATGGACCCGAGGGCCGTCTCGACGAGCGCCTGTCCCCGGCGCGCGGTGGAAGTGCGTGAGCCCCTGGCCACGTCAGTACCTCCCGCCCGTGCTGCTGCCGCCCCGGTAGCCGGCGTTGTCCAGCCGGCGCAGCGCGTCCGCGTGCTCGGTGAAGCCCGCCTGCTCCAGGCTGCGCGCGGGCTTGTCGTCGCGGGCGCCCTCGGTGCTCACCAGCGTGGCGCGCCAGAAGGGGTTGAGGAAGTTGGGCGGCTCCTCCCAGCCGCCGCCCACCGCCGCCGGCCGGGGCCGGTGGTAGTAGGCGATGCCCGCGGCCAGCGCCACCTGGTTGCGCTGCACGTCCTCGCGGCCGGTGGGCAGGATGCGGCCCAGCGGCGCGGAGTTGTCGAACTGCGTCTCCTGGTTGGCGAACTTGAAGGTGAACAGCAGGTTCCACGGATCCGGCCGGGCGCGGCGCTGGTCGCTGGCGTAGTCGCGCCGGAGCATCGCGTACAGCTTGGGCTGGCCGTAGTCGTTCTCGTCGGCGTTGCCGTGCAGGAGCCCCGCGTTGAAGCCCACGGAGTAGGGCCAGATGCCGGGGCACACCACGCAGGCGCCCAGCGTGTGGCGCTCATCCACGGTGGTGTTGTTCTCCGCGCCCTGGCCGGGCGGCGGCTTGTTCGCGCCGTAGACGTGCTGGTCCTCGTGGGACTGGCGCTCGTCGGACATCACCCACGCGTCCGTCGCCCCGGCGGCATAGGGGGTGCCATCCGGGCAGGTGCCCGTCACCGCGCGGCCGTGGTCGTGCGCCCACGAGTTGCGGCCGGAGATGGTCTGGTAGGTGGACGAGTCCATCGAGGACGCGCTGGGGTAGTGATGGAAGCCGGGGTTGTGCGCGGCGGCGCCCGAGCCGAAACCCGCGCTGCCGCTCGCCCGGTTGTGCACCCAGGTCCAGCCCAGGCTGCCCATGGTGGCATTCAACGTGACGGTGCCCTGGCCACCGCCCGTGGGCATCACCGCGCCGGAGGTGTCCGGCACGGTGCCGGTCTTCTCCTGCTGCATCAGGTCGTCGTAGCTGGTGCCGGAGGACGCGCCCCCGGACACCTCCGCCAGCGACTTGTTCGCGCCCTCGGGCGGGGCGCTGAGCTCCGGGTTGACCTCCTTGGCGATGAGGTTCGTGAGCCCCTGGTTCGCCAGGTGCGTGCCGATGAGCTGGTTGTACATGACCAGCTCCGCGCGGAACATGTCGCCCGCGCGCCCCTGCAGCTGCTGCACCTGCGTGGCCGCCGCCTGGTCCAGGGCGGACCACGCGGTCGCGGGCACGGGGCACGGGGACATCTGCCGCGCGGCGTACTGCTGGCTGCCGTAGCTGATCATCGACTGCGTGCCCGCCATCGCCACCATGTGGGCGATCTGGGCGCGGTTCATCACCGCGATGGCGTTGAACGTGCGCGCCGTGGAGACCGCCTGGCTGTAGGCCGCCGCGTCCGCGGCCATCTGGATCTCGACGCGCTCCTTGGCGCGCATGCCGAAGCCCAGCGTGCCCAGCACCATCAGCGTCAACAGGAGGAACGTCAGGCAGAAGAGCACCAGCGCCTGGCCGCGCGCGCGGGCCTTCAGAAGCCGTGCAGGCTGCATCCGGCACCTCCATTGAAGTTCGATGCCTTCACCGGGGTCATCATCCGCATGGCCGCGTGGACCTGGATGGGGAACAGGTAGTGGCCCTGCGCGTTCCAGCGCACCATCCGGGCCCCCAGGTCCCCGCCGGGCCAGTCATCCGGCCCCAGCTCCACGTCGGTGTCCGCCCACCAGTCGGACTTCTTCTGCGCCGGGTTGAGCGGGTTCGCGTCCGTGTAGTTGCGCAGGTGGAACTGCGCCAGGAACATGCGGCTCATCACCCAGTCCGCGAACGGGATGCGCATGTAGTACCAGGCCACCATGCGGATCTCGAGCGTGCGCCGCTGCAGCTCCACCGCGGAGTCCGTGGGCGCGTCGAACATCAGGTCCTCCTCGCCGAGGCTGCGCACCCAGCTGGTGTCCGGGGACTCGCGGACGATTTCCACCATGGGCCCTTCGGTGAAGAGCGCCCCCCGAGAGCCGCGCACGCGCAGGTAGTTGCGCTTGCGGTCTTCAAAGGCCTTGGCCAGCTGCGCGGGTGTGCGCGTGTGCTCCACCGTGGGCAGCATCGTCACCAGCGCCGCGTGCGTCATCGCCTCGCAGCTGCCGTGATTGAGGCTGCCCGCGCGCACCGCGCGGTACACCGCCACCTGCGCCAGGATGCGGCCCTGCAGCAGCATGAAGAGCTGCAGCGTGCCCAGCACCATGAACACCACGAGCGGCATGCACAGCGCCGCCTCCACCGCGGCCTGACCGGACTGGTGCTGCCGACGTTGGGGATGGGGAAGGGCCATGGGGGGAGGCTGCCTTCCTCCTAGATTCTCGATGATTGGGGAATCGGTCAAATGGCCGAAGTCCCGACAGGACCGATTCCATTGTTACACGACTGTTTGCCTCAGCGGTTGAGGGTGAACCCGCAGGCCGAGTCCAGCACCACCTTCGCCCCCGAGAGCGCCTGGAGCAGACGCTCATAGTGATGACGCTCCGCATCAACCTGGGCCTCCACCGCCTCCGGGGCGAGCCCCTGGTGGGAGAGGGACAGGCGCAGGCGGGCGGCGGCCGCGTCGCGCTCCGCCTCGATGGCGGCCCGGGCCTTCTGCGCGGCCCGGCCGAGCTCCGCCTCCGCGGCGCCCTGGGCCACGGGCAGCGCGGCCTCCACGAAGGCGCCGAAGCCGGGGAAGGCCTGGTGGACCTCGTCCCCCTTCAGGGCCTTCCCGTCCGCTTCCAGTGCGGACGATACGGAAGGGTCGGCCACGGGGCCCCGGGGGCCGTCCACCACGGCGACGGGCAGCAGGGTGCGCGTGAGGAAGCGGGCCAGCTGGCGGCTGGGCACGCGGGCGCCGGGCGAGGTGTCCTGGGGCTCCGGCAGCTGGACGTGGAAGAGCAGCTCCAGGCCGCGCGCGGGCTTCTTCACGCCGCGCTTCTCGATGTGGCGGAAGCCGCTGCGGCCATAGGGGCCGTCCTTGAGGAAGCCGAACAGCGCCTCCACCAGCGGGTGGCCGGTGGCGAAGTACTCCAGCTCCTCCGCCTCCACCGCGGTGTCGCGCCAGAAGGTGCCCAGCACGGTGCGGTCCTGCATCACGTCGATGCCGGGCAGGCCCTCGACGTTGAGCGCGTGGCCGAACTGGAAGGCCACCTGGAAGGCCTCCACCTGTTCGTCGGTGTCCACGCCGATGCCCACGCGGCGCGCCAGCTCCGTGACGGTCTCCTCCAGGCGCTCGTCCAGGTCGCGGGCCACGCTCCACAGCCCGTCCTCCAGCGGCGGCGCCTCCTCGTCGGAGTCCTCGTCCTCGGGCTCGTCCCCCATGCGCTCCTGCGCGCGGGCCACCAGCCGGGCCACGGCGGGCTTGTCGAAGCTGCGCACGTCCAGCAGCGGGTCGTACGCGCGCTTCACCTGCTCGCGCGCCGCCTCCACGCGGGCCTTCAGCTCCGCGGCGTACTCCACGCGCGCCTCGCGGGGCAGCAGGGCCAGGTCCGCGATGCGGTCCTCCACCTCCTCCAGCACCGCGTCCAGGCCGCCCACCGTCTCACCGAAGACGCCCACGGCGTCCGCCAGCAGCATCAGCACGTCCGACGCGAGCGTGCCCGCGGGGTCGAAGACGTGGATCTCCACCGGGTGCGTCTGCCCGATGCGGTCCAGGCGGCCAATGCGCTGCTCCACCGTGGAGGGGCTCCACGGCAGGTCGTAGTGCACCAGGTGGTGCGCGAACTGGAAGTTGCGGCCCTCGCCGCCCACCTCCGTGCACAGGAGCACCCGGGGCCCCTCCGGGTCGCGGAAGCGCGCCACCTGCCGGTCGCGCTCCACGAGCGGCAGGTCGCCGTGGTAGCCCAGCGCCTCCACGCCCTCGCGCGACAGCTCCGACTGGAGCGACTCCAGCGTGTCGCGGCTCTCCGTGAACACGAGCACCTTCGCGCGCGGCTCCGCCTTCCAGATGCCGCGCAGCACGCCCACGAACGCGAGGAGCTTCGCGTCACGGCCCGTCAGCTTGAGGTCCGCGCCCTTCAGCGCCGGGTTGGACCTCACCGCGCCCGCGAACGCCGCGGGGCTGGACTCCAGGCGGCGCAGCACGTTGGCCAGGGGCGCGCCGCGCAAGCTGCCCTTCGCCAGCGTGGCGAGCGCGGCATCGCGCGCCTTCAGCTCCTCCGGCGACAGCCGCACCGGGTGCCGGTGGAGCCTTCGCGTGGAGAAGCCGCCCACCACCGCGCGCCGGTTGCGCACCAGCCGGTCGGACAGGCTGTACGTCTCCGCCAGGTGCGCGAGCAGCGCCTCCTTCTCCTTCAGCGTCTGGAGCTTCGCGTCCTCCGGGAAGCGCTTCGCCAGCGCGGCCACGGCGGCCTTCGCGTCCTGGCCCTCCAGCAGCGCGCGCACCGCGGTGGACAGCTCCTCCTGGCGCTGGAGCCGCGCCTCGAAGCCCTTCACCGACGGCGCCGTCGCCGCGTCGATGAGGGTGAGCAGGCCGTGGTACTCCGCCGGATCCAACTGCATGGGCGTGGCGGTGAGCAGCAGCAGGCCCCACGAGTTCGCGGCCAGCCCCTTCGCGGCGGCGAAGGCCTTCTCGCCCTTCAGGTGGTGCGCCTCGTCGATGATGACCAGGTCCCAGAAGGCGTCCTCGGCGGCCACCTCTTCGCGGTGCTCGCGGGTGCGGCTGAGCAGCTCCAGGCTCGTCACCACCAGCGGGAAGCGCGCCCACGGGGAGACGTCCGGCGCCTCCTTGAGGGACTGCTCGTAGCGGTCCGAGTCCATCAGCGTGAAGAGCTGGTTGAACTTGTGGAACAGCTCCACCAGCCACTGCACGGTGAGGTGGCTGGGCGCCACCACCAGGCACCGCCGCGCCAGGCCCACCAGCCGGAGCGCGCTGAACACCATGCCCGCTTCAATCGTCTTGCCCAGGCCCACTTCGTCCGCGAGCACGAAGCGCGGACGGCGCGCGGACAGCACGCGCTGCACCACGCCCACCTGGTGCGGCTTCACCATCACCCGGCTGGCCAGCAGCGCGCCCAGCGCGTCGCCCCGGCGCTCGTCGTCCAGCACCAGCGCCTGCTTGCGCAGCATGAACGCCTTCGCGTCCCCCACCCGCCCGTCGCGCAGCGTGGACATGAGGTCGGAGCGCGGCGCCAGCGCGCGGACCTCCGACTCCGGCAGCTCGTCCTCCTCCCCCGTGTCGTCGAAGCGCACCACGTAGCGGCGCAGCCCGCGAGCGCCCGGCTCCTCGCCCAGGATGGTGGCCTTGCGCCCCCTGGGCGTCTGGATGGGCTCGCCCCTGGGCAGCGGGTACGGCACCAGCGCGCCACCGCGCGTGGACACCAGCACTGGCGCATCCTCGCGGGACGGGAAGGCGATGAGGGCCTTGGCCCCCTGCTCCTGCAGCGACACCAGATGTCCCACGCCCCATTCGGGCTGCGGGAGGTAGCGGACCTTCAGACCTTCGACGAGAGACGCCATATGCCGTGCAACACCCTGGTGACGAGGAGGGGGGCGCTCCATAACGCTCCAGCGCCCGGAAGGCCATTTCACGGGCACCACCCCTCCTTCCAACCCCTTGATTCCAGGCCCCGTTCCCAGAGAGCGCCGGGCCAACGTCCATCATCCGACAGCCCCGCCGCATCTGGCCCGCCAAGAACTTCCCATCCCCCTGGGTAGGGTCCAACATTTCGTGACAAACAGGTAAAAACAGGGTTATAGGATACCCTGCCCGACAGTGCGATGTCGCTCACCCCACCTTTTCGGTGATGTTGAGCGTCCTTCTGCACAGAAGCGCTCGGTGCCGTCGGGGGGGAGTGCCACATGCTGCGACGTTGGACCTTCGCTCAGCGGGTCGGGGCGGGTCGGTCCGTATGCCTTCTGGCCGGACTCATCCTGCTTGCCACCCTGGTGTCCACGGCCCACACGCTGACGGTGGAGGACGGGGCCTTCTTCCATCACGCCTCCGACATCCTCTCCGGCCTCTTGGGCCTGGGCGCCCTGGTCGCGCTGGTGATGGTGCTGCGCAACGCGCTGGGCCCCATGCACGCGGAGCGGCTGCAGAGCGAACAGCGGCTGCACCTGTTCATGGATGGCGTGAGCGACTACGCGCTGTGCTTCCTGGAGCCGGACGGAAAGGTGTCCTGCTGGAGCACGGGCGCGGAGCGGCTCACCGGCTGGACGTCCTCCGACATCGTGGGCCAGCACGTGGAGGTGCTGCACGTGCCGGACGTGGTGGCGCGCGGGATGCCCGCGTCCCACCGCGAGCGGGCCGCGCGCGAGCGGCGCCTCCAGTCCGAGGGCTGGCGGCTGCGCAAGGACGGCTCGCGCTTCTGGGCGGAGACGCTGCTCACCGCGCTGTACGCGGAGTGCGGCACGCTGCAGGGCTTCGCGGAGGTGACGCGCGACATCACCGAGCGCAAGCGCACCGAGCGCATGCAGGCGCTGCTCGCGGAGGCCGGCCGCGTGCTCCAGCCGCAGGCCGGCGCCAAGGAGCTGGCCGCCGCGCTCACCCGCCTGTGCGTGCCGGAGATCGCCGACGCGTGCGTGCTCTACCTGCCGGACGGCAGCGGCGACGTGCGCCCCGGCGCGGTGGCGTGCGCGGACGCGGCCACCCAGGCGCGGCTGTGGGAGCCGCTGATGCGCCGGCCGTCGCCGGAGGAGCCCGGCCCCGCGCGCGTCGTCCACACCGGCCGCGCCGAGCGCTTCGCGGAGGTGGACGCGGACCGGCTGCCGTCCTCCGTGAGCGGCAGCACCTGCGCGGAGCTGTGGCGCGCCCTGGGCGTGCGCTCCGCGCTGAGCGTGCCGCTCGTGGTGGATGACCGCGTGCTGGGCGCGCTGTGTCTGCTGTCCACCCGACCGCACCGCCACTACGGCGCGGTGGACCAGGCCTTCCTGGAGGAGCTGTCCGCGCGCGCCGCGCTGGCGCTGGACAACGCCCGCCTGATGGCGGCGACGCAGAACGCGCTGGAGCTCATCGGCGTGGCGGCGCACGACCTGGGCACCCCGCTGAGCTCGCTGCAGCTGCGCCTGCGCCGCATGCGCCTGCAGTGCGCGCCCGCGCACGGCGAGGACTCGCGCCTGCGCGAGGGCCTGCTCCTGGCCGAGGACGAGACGAAGCGCCTGGGCCAGCTGGTGCACAACCTGCTGGACCTGTCGCGGCTGTCCGGCGGCCGGCTGGTGCTCCAGTCGCAGTCCATGGACCTGGCGGAGCTGGCGCACGAGGTGGCCACCCGCCACGAGGACCAGGCCGCCGCCGCCGGCTGCGCCCTCACCGTCCACGCCCACACCGGCTCCACCGGCCGCTGGGACCGCCAGCGCCTGGACCGCGTCCTCACCAACCTGCTCAGCAACGCCCTCAAGTTCGGCCGGGGCCAGCCCGTGGAGGTGCGGGTGGATGTGGATGAGGGCACACACCGGGTCCGCATGTCGGTGCGGGACCACGGGGTCGGCATTCCCCCGGACGCCCAGCAGCGCCTGTTCACCCGCTTCGAGCGGGTCACGACGGACAGCCGCGCGCCGGGCTTCGGACTGGGCCTCTACATCGTCCGGCAGCTCGTGGAGGCCCACGGCGGCACCATCCGCGTCCACTCGCGGCCCGGAGAGGGCTCGGAGTTCACCGTCGAACTCCCGTTCACCCCGGAAGCACAGAAGGAGGTCCAAAACATGATTCGAGCCTGACCCTCCAGGGTGGGTTGCGCCCCACGCCCCCTTCCCATTCAGTCACCAACAAACCGGGTTCGCCTCTGAGTGGAATTATTCTCAGAAGTTGAATCGGTCTGTTGATTATGGATATTCTCCGTACGGCTAGAACTGTTCATTTCCGGTGAATGCCGGATTTGGACATGACCCCTCCGCCAGCGTCCCCCCGACGCCAGGGCACCCCGGGGTTCTTTGGCCGCGACGCTGCTCCGGCAGCCGTCCGCACATACGCGTTCGGAGGAGTCCCCTCATGGGTGGAACTTTCACGATTCGGGAGCGGTGTTCTCGTACTTCCCCCCGCCTGTTCATGGCGGGCCGCGCGAGCCTGGTGGCAACGCTGGCCAGCCTGACGGTGGCGTGCGGTGGTCCGGAGTCCGCGGAGGCGGTGGCCCCCTCCGTCCAGGAGCCGGAGCTGGCGGTCCAGGGCGAGGCGCTGTCGCTGGGAGACCTCCTGGGCGGCGGCAACGGCGGGTCGTCCTCCGCGCCGGTGGGCCTGGCGCTGGAGGTGGACAACGGCAAGGGCGTGCCCATCAAGGTGAAGGCGGGGCAGACCTTCTGGGTGAACCAGATTGACCTGCGCGCCTCCATCACCGCGTCCAAGGACGAGGGCGTGGACGGCCTGCGCCAGAACAGCGACTTCCTGGTCATTGGCTGGAACGGCGTGCGCCTGGCGGACCAGGAGTTCGTGGGCCTGGCCAACGCGGACGGCACCTTCACCCGCCGCCGCTTCTACCGGGACGCGGCATGGATGAAGGCGCCCAGCCTCTTCACGGTGGAGCCGGTGGACGCGCTCGGCCTGCTGACGGGCGCGCCGGTGCTGTTGAACATCGGCACGGACGACACCCGCCGCACGGAGACGGACGACTTCTTCATCCGCCGCATGCGCGCCATCCAGTGGACGCGCGACTGCCGCTCGCTCACGGACTGCGACGGCGCCCGGGCCTACGAGGAAGAGGCCCTGGTGGAGCTGCGCAACGCGTACGCCCACGCGAAGAAGCAGACCCTCACCTTCAACTCCCGCACGGTGGGGCTGCGCCTGCGCTGGAGCCTGCGCCCGTTCGCCCCGTACTACATCCCGGTCACCCAGGTCTCCAAGCCGGAGTACGACTACGGCTTCGCCATCGACATCAAGCCCCTGACGGCGCCCCGCAAGGACGGCACGTACGCCCCCGGGTCGGACGTCACCTTCCAGATGACCCTGAAGGACGGCAAGGGCAAGGCCCTGCACAAGCCCGGGCGCCTCCCAACCTACAATGAGGTCGCACCTCCGGGCGCTCCCGGCAGCCCGGCGGGGATCCAGTACTATCAGGCCTTCTTCAACCCCACGACGACCTACTATCGCCGCAAGCACCAGGAACGGATGATGATGACGCAGCTCATCGGGCCGGCGCAGGACATCCAGCCCATCCGGAGCATCGTCGACCTGGAGGCCTTCCTGGATGACTCGCAGGACGTGCAGACCATCGCCACTCCGGCGCGCGACGGCGTCTATGCGCAGTTCATGACCTTCCCCCCCGCCAACAAGCTCTTCGGCGGCGCCTTCTTCCCCACCGAGGGCCGCTGGGACGCCCCCGTGAGCGACACCTGGACCTACCACCTGCCCGCGGACGCGAAGCCCGGCACCTACCTGGTGACCGCCAAGGCGCGCCGCGCGTACATGGGCGAGGACCGGCCGGCGTCGCGCACCATCGAAATCCAGGTGGGGACGAAGACCCACACGGACGCGGTGCTGACCACGGGTCCGTGCAACACCTGCCACAGCAAGGGCGGCGAGCTGAGCGAGGTCCTGCATGCGAACGACAACCGCGCCGCGTGCGCGTCGTGCCATGCTCCGCTGGGCTTCGAACTGGAAGGTCCCATCTTCGTGCGCACGCACTTCATCCACTCGCGCTCCAACCGCTTCGACGCGCCCCTGGAGAAGTGCACTTCCTGCCACCTGAAGCAGGAGACCACGCAGCGCACCAGCAAGGCCGCCTGCCTGTCGTGCCACAAGAGCTACCCGGACAGCCACGTGGCGAAGTTCGGCCCCATCGAGAGCATGTACGTCGGCGGGGGCCGCGAGTCGTTCCAGCAGTGCACCGGCAGCTGCCACAAGACACACCCCGGCAGCGGCTTCTAGCCGCCGCCAGTTCGCACGGAGGTCCTCCATGGCGCATGTGAAGATGCAGACGGCTCGCTCCACCCTTACGGATCCGGTCGCCGTCGCGGAGGACCTCCTGCGCCAGTTGCACGGCCCCGCGCCGAAGCTGGTCACGCTGTTCGCGTCGCGGCAGCGCGACCAGCGCGCGCTCAACCGCGCGGTGCGCGAGCGGCTGCCCAAGGACACCCGGCTGGTGGGCGCCACCACCGCCGGCGAGCTGGACAACAACGGCATCCACGAGAACAGCGTGGTGCTGGGCGCGCTCTCCGGTGACTTCGAGGTGGGCCTGGGCCTGGGCTCAGGCCTGACCGGGGACGCCATCGCCGCGGGCGCCATGGCCATCAAGCGCGCGTGCGAGGAGCTGGGCGTGCGCCAGCAGGACCTGGACGCGCGCCGGTACGTGGGCCTCGTGATTGACGACGGCTTCCGCTACAAGAAGGAAGAGCTGCTGCTGGGCATCCTGGAGAAGAACCAGACCCTGGTGCTCGTGGGCGGCGGCGCCAGCGATTCAGAGACGGACCCCGCGCGCCAGTCCGCGCTCATCCACGTGGATGGTGAGGTCGCCGGCGACGGCGTGCTGGTGGCCCTGTTCAAGACGAACGCCCCCTGGGCCGCGCTGCGCTCGCACTGGTACGTGCCCACCGGCGAGCGGCTCACCATCACCAAGGTGGACGAGACGCACACGCGCGCCCTGGAGATCGACGGCAAGCCCGCCGCCCGCCGCTACGCGGACATCCTGGGCGTGGAGAACATCGCGGACCTGGAGTTCGGCCGGCCGGGCGGCTTCGCGCTGCGCCCCACCGCGCTCAAGGTGGGCCGCGAGTACTTCATCCGCGCCGCGTGGCGCCCCCTGGAGGACGGCTCCATCCTGTTCGCCAACCTCCTGGAGGAGGGCAGCGAGCTGGACCTGATGAAGGCCGGCGACCTGGCGGGCATGACGCGGGACTTCTTCCAGGAGGAGCTGCCCAGGCGGGTGCAGAACCCCCAGGCCGCCCTCCTGTTCCACTGCAGCGGACGCATGTGGTACGCGCAGGCCCAGGGTCAGATCCCGAAGCTCTCGGAATCCTTGAAACTTGCACCCTCCGCGGCTGGGATGAATGTGCAATTCGAGATCTACTCGGGCTTCCACATCAACACCACGCTGACCGTGCTCGCGTTCGGCTCCAACTAAGTCACCAGACCATGGCCCAGCATCCGTTCGACGTGGCCCACGCCGAAGCGCCTCTTGGTTACACCCTGTCCCTGCTCCTGGTGGGAAGCGAGCGTGAGACGCGCGCCATGCGCGACGCGCTGGAGAAGGAGGACATCCTCTCCATGCTCACGCTGGAGCCCGTCACCACGGCCGAGGCCCTGGAGGCGGCGCTGGAGCGCCCCTGGGCGCTGGTGCTGGTGGGCTCCGAGCTGCCGGGCATGGGCTGGGAGGCGGTGCAGGCCGCCTGGGTGAAGCGCGGCCGCGAGACGGCCTTCGTGGTGAGCGCGCCCTCCTGGAGCGAGGACACGCTGGGCGCGGTGATGCGCGCCGGCGCGCGCGACTACGTCACGGAAGACCGCTACGGCCACCTGCCCTTCGTGGTGGCGCGCGAGCTGCGCCTGCACGCCGAGCGCGCCCAGCACCAGATGACGGGCGTGGAGCTCAAGCGCACCAACTACCTGCTCAGCAACATCATCGACGCGCTGCCCTTCGTGCTGTTCGTGAAGGACGCGGAGACGCGCCGGCTGGTGGTGGTGAACAAGACGTTCGCGGACGCCTTCAAGGTCACCAAGGAGTGGTTGCTGGGGAAGCTGGACCACGACTACTTCCCGCCGGAGCAGGCGGACTCGTTCATCGCCATCGACACCGAAATCCTCGAGACGCGCCGGATGAAGACGTTCGAGGAGGTGGCCCGCGCGGACGGCGTGGACCGCATCTTCGCCACGCGCAAGATTCCGCTGCTGGATGACCAGGGCGTCGCGCGCTTCGTGATGGGCGTCACGGAGGACATCACCGAGCGCAAGAACAACGAGGCGGCCCTGCGCGCCTCCAAGGATGAGCTGGAGGCCGCCAACAAGCAGCTGGCCGCCAGCCTGGAGGAGATCAAGAAGACGCGCGCGGTGTCCGCCCGCTCCCTGGCGAGCTATCAGCAGCGCGCGCTCCAGATGGAGATCATCCGCCAGCAGAACGAGGACCTGGACCGGCTGGCCCAGGAGCTCTCCGTCGCCAAGCGCAACGAGGAGGAGCGCGCCCGCGAGGCGGAGGGCGCCGTGCGGCTCAAGAGCGAGTTCCTGGCGAACTTCAGCCACGAAATCCGCACGCCGCTCAACGGCATCATCGGCTACTGCGACCTGCTCATGCGCGAGGAGGGCGGCCGCCTGACGCCGCACGGCCGGCGCGACCTCAACGTGGTGAAGACGAACGCCAAGACGCTGCTGGCGCTCATCAACGACATCCTGGACCTGTCCAAGATTGAAGCGGGCCGCGTGGAGGTCGTCACCGAGCCGGTGGACGTGCAGGAGCTGGCCGACGAGTGCATGGCCACCGTGAAGGAGTACCTGAAGGGCAAGGACGTGGCCCTCACGGTGAACGTGGACAGCGAGGCGAAGGAGATCCGCACCGACGCGCTGAAGCTGCGGCAGATCATGCTCAACCTCCTGAGCAACGCGGCCAAGTTCACGGACACGGGTGAGGTCGCGCTCACGGTGGTGCCCGCGGGCGGCGGCGAGCTCTTGATGACGGTGGAGGACACCGGCGTGGGCATCCCGTCGGATCAGCTCCCCTTCATCTTCGAGAAGTTCCGCCAGGTGGACGGCACCACCACGCGCAAGGTGGGCGGCACGGGACTGGGCCTGGCCATCGTGCGCGAGCTGACGCGCGTGCTGGGCGGCACGGTGGACGTGAAGAGCACGCTGGGCCGCGGCTCCACCTTCACGGTGCGGCTGCCGGACGTGCTGGCGAAGACGGTGGGCGCGGACAGCCCGCACGCCACGGAGCGCCTGGTGCCCTTCCACGACGTGGCCCAGCGGCTGGCGCCCATGGCGCGGCCGGGCAGCACGGTGCTGGTGGTGGACGACGACGTGCTCATCCAGCAGCTCGTCACCGGCCAGCTGGAGCCCGCGGGCTTCAAGGTGGTGGCGGCGAATGATGGCATCGCCGCGCTGAAGCTGGCCCGCGAGGTGAAGCCGCAGGCCATCCTGCTGGACATCCACCTGCCGCGCATGGACGGCTGGTCCGTCTTGAGCCAGCTGAAGAGCGACCCCGCGCTGGCGCCCATCCCGGTCATCCTGGTGTCGGTGGAGGAGCAGCGCGCGCGCGGCTTCAGCCTGGGCGCGTGCGAGTACCTGGTGAAGCCGGTGGAGCCGGAGCGGCTGGTGGAGGTGGTGCAGAAGAGCCTGGCCTCCGCGGGCACGGCCGCCACGGGCGACGTGCTGGTGGTGGACGACGACGCGGCCACGCGCGAGCTGGTCAGCCGCAACCTGCGCCGCGCGGGCTTCTCCACCAACGAGGCGCGCAACGGCGAGGACGCGCTGCTCAAGGCGCGCGTGTCGCCGCCGTCGCTGGTGGTGCTGGACCTGATGATGCCGAACCTGGACGGCTTCGAGGTCCTGCGCCGGCTGCGCGCGGAGAAGCTCTCCGTGCCGGTGGTGGTGCTCACCGGCAAGACGCTGTCTCCAGACGAAGAGGCGCTCCTGCGCGACGGCTTCGCCGGCTTCGTGCGCAAGGGCGGCACCGCGCTGGAGGACGTCATCTCGCAGGCCAAGGGGCTGCTCATGTCCCAGCGGGCTGCCAGCGCGGGCAAGCTGCCCCGCGTGCTGTACGTGGAGGACAGCGAGCAGAACCGCGACATCGTCCGCCGCTACCTGGGCGGGCTGTATGACCTCATCGAGGCGGAGGACGGCGAGCAGGGGCTGGAGCGCGCCCGCAACGACGCGCCGGACCTCATCCTCATGGACCTGTCCCTGCCGCGGCTCGACGGCTGGGAAGTCACCCGCAGGCTCCGCGCGTTGCCGGATGGGCAGAATGTGCCCGTCATCGCCGTCACGGCGCACGCGGGTCGCGAGTACCAGGACAAGGCGCATGCGGCCGGCTGCACGGCCTACATGACCAAGCCCCTGGACCGCGATCAGCTCATCGAGACGATTCGTCAGTACCTAGGGAGAAGCCATGGCTGAAGCAAAACCGCGCGTCCTGGTGGTGGACGACGATCCGGACCTGCTCGACCTCGTGCAGCGTTCGCTGAGCGCGTACGGGTTCGACGTGCAGACCCATACGTCCGCGCTGGGCGTGTCCAACATCGTGCGCGCCTCCGAGCCGGACTTCGTGCTCATCGACGTGAACTTCCCCGCCCTCAAGGGGGACAAGGTCGTGGGCCTGGCGCGCCAGTACGCCCCCCCGGGCACCCGCTTCATCCTCTACTCCGCCTCGGACGAGGCCAAGCTGCGCTCGCTGGCCATCGCCTCCGGCGCGGACGGCTACATCTCCAAGAGCGTCCAGGGCGCGGACCTGGCCCAGAAGCTCAACGCCATGCGGCTGAAGCCGCGCCCGGCGTCGCCCAACCGGAATCCCTCGCCGGTTGAGAGCTGACCCCTCCTGGGGGTGAGTCCGACCCCTCGGACTCCCCCACCCTCCGGTCGGATGGGAATCTCAAAAATCGATAACCCGCAAGCCCGGTATGACTTGAAGTTCACCAAAAGGGCTGTAAGGTAGTCGCTTCTAGAGATTTACGCGCTCACTGTTCTTTCGGGACTGGGGCGCGCTTCACCCACCACGAACTGCCTGCGTCCCCCCGGAGGCACCTTGCACACGTCCACTGATTACAGTCACGCGGAAAAGCTTAAGCAGGAGCTGACTCAACCGCTGTTCAACGTGATGTTGAAGAAGTGGGTGGGCAAGGGGGAGCTGGATTACGAGCGGTACCTGCACACGGGCACCCTGCTGTCGCTGCAGTCGCCGGAAGGGGAGCTGGTGTCCCATGACGAGCTGATGTTCCAGATCGTCCACCAGTCGCAGGAGCTGTACCTGAAGCTGGCGTCGCGGGAGATGGTGGAGGTGGTGGCGGAGCTGGACCGCGACGCGCTGTGGGCGGTGTCCGCGCGCCTGGTGCGGGTGCAGAAGATCCTCTCCAGCATCAGCGCGGAGATGTCCATCCTGGAGACGATGACCCCGGCCGAGTACCAGGTCATCCGCCGCAGCCTGGGCAACGGCAGCGGGCAGGAGTCGCCGGGCTACAACACGCTTCGCCACGCGGCGGACGGGTTGGAGTCCGCGATGGAGCGGATGCTGGCGCGCCGCGGGCTGACGCTGTTCCAGGTCTATTCGGCTGGGGGGCCGAAGGACCTGCAGCACGTCTGCGAGCAGCTGGTGACGGTGGATGAGTGCTTCCAGGGGTGGCTGTACGCGCACTACCAGCTGGTGCGCCGGACGATTGGCATCGACCGGACGGTGAAGGCGCTGGACGGGCTGCCGTCCCAGGTGCTGCAGGCGCGGATGAACCTGCCGCTGTTCCGCGCGCTGTGGGACGTGCGCGTGGAGCTGACCGCGGGCTGGAAGCGCGAGGGTGGCTACGCGCCGGGTGAGTCGCGCACCGGCGGCGGCTGCCCGATGGCCGCCATCAACGCGATGAACGACGCGGCGATGAACGCGCCCGTGGCGCAGGCGGCGCCCATGGCCCACGCGGCCGTGGCCCAGGCGCAGGCGGCGAACGCGGCCGTGGCCCAGGCGCATCACGTGCCCGTGGCGGCGTACGCGCAGCATGCCGCGGCGGTGGCGCACGCGGCCCCGGCCCAGGCGCAAGAGGCGCGCACCGGCGGCGGCTGCCCGATGCACGCGATGAACGGACAGCACGCCCCGGCGGCGCATGCGCCCATGGCGCACGCTCCGGTGGCCCACGCGGCGGCGGCGCACTCGCCCGCGCCCCACGCGGCGGCGGTGCACGCTTCGGCGGCGCACTCGCCCGCGCCCCACGCGCACTCCGCTGCGGCCCACGCGGCCCCGGCCCATGCTTCGGACGCGCATGCGGCGACGGTGCACGCCCCGGCGGCCCATGCGGCCACGGCTCACGCGCATGAGGCTCGCGCCGGCGGCTGCCCGATGCACGCGCAGCATGCCCCGGCGGCCCATGCGGCCACGGTGCACGCACCGCATGCCCTGGTGGCGCACGCACAGCCGGCTCCGGTGATCCACGCCCCGCACGCGGCGCCCCATGCTCCGACGGCGCACGCGGCCCACGCTCCGGTGCCTCACGCTCCGGCACCGCATGCGGCGCTCCATGCTCCGACGGCGCACGCGGCCCACGCTCCGGTGCCTCACGCTCCGGCACCGCATGCGGCGGCGGCTCCCGCGCCGGTGGCGCACGCGGCCCATGCTCCGGCGCCGCATGGGCCGCACACGCATCCGCACGCCGCGCACGCGCTGGCATACGCCCACGCCCAGGAGCTGCGGAGCCAGTCGTGAGCGACGCGGCACTCCCGGGAGCCCTGCGCGCGGAGTACCCGCTGCTCCAGACCTGCACGTACCTCAACAGCAACTCCACCGGGGCGCTGCCCCGGGCCGTGGAGGGCGTGCTGGCGCAGTACTGGGGGACGATGCGCGCGTGGCGCGATGACACCTGGGACTCTTGGCTGTCCCAGATGCAGGCGTACGCGGACGGCGTGGCGGACCTCATCGGCGCGCCGGCCGGCTCCGTGGCGCTGGACACCAACCTGAGCGCGCACCTGTCGCGCCTGGCCTCGTGCCTGGACTTCACCGGAGAGCGCCGCCGCGTCGTCATCACCGACCTGGAGTTCCCCACGGTGCCCTTCATCTGGAAGGGCTTCGCGCGCTACGGGGCGGAGCTGGTCGTCGTCCCGTCGAAGGACGGCCGCGTGGACGAGGCCGCGCTGGAGGCGGCCATCGACGCGCGCACCCTCATCGTCTGCGTCGCCCACGGCGCCTTCGCCACCGGCGCCGTGCTGGACCTGGCGCGCATCGCGAAGGCGGCGCACGCGGCCGGGGCCCTCATCGCCACGGACGCGTACCAGACCGTGGGCACCGTCCCCATCGACGTGCGCGCGCTCGACGTGGACTTCCTCATGGGCGGCGCGCACAAGTGGCTGGGCGGCTCCGAGGCCGCGTTCCTGTACGTGCGCCCGGGGCTCCTGCCCGCGCTCCGTCCCGCCGTCACCGGGTGGCTGGCCGGAGCTTCGCCGCTCGGCTTCCAGCAGACGACGGACTACGCGCCGGATGCGCGGCGGATGATGGGCGGCACGCCCGCGCCGCTCATGGTGCTGCTGTCCCGGCCCGGGCTGGAGCTGCTCAAGGGCGTGGGCATCCAGGCCGTGCGCGAGCACTCGCTGAAGCTCACCGACCGGCTGATGGCGCGCGCGGACGCGGCGGGCCTCCGCGTGGTGACCCCGCGCGAGCCGCACCAGCGCGGCGGCGTGGTGGCGCTGGGCTTCCCCGGCGACGCGCAGGTGACCCAGCGGCTGGTGGCGCGCGGCTTCATCTGCAGCCACCGCGGCTACCTGCGCGCCGCGCCGCACTTCTACAATACGCCCGAGGAAGTGGACGCCTTCATGGACGCGCTCCTCGAAGAGCAGCGCAAGGAGGTCGCATGAGCAGCCCGATGCCTCCCTTCACGCGTGAGGCGCCGTCGCCCCGCGCCCTCCTGCACCTGCTGTTCAACGGCGCCCGCGCGATGGACGTCGTGGAGACGGCGCTGAAGCTGGGCCTGCTGGACGCGCTGGAGCCCGGCCCCGTGACGCTGGGAGAACTGGCCACGAAGCACGGCCTGGTCCCCAAGCGGCTCTACAAGTTCCTCGACTGCCTGGAGAGCCTGGGACTGGTGCAGCGCGAGCAGACCTGCGACGCGCTGGAGGCGGCGCGCTACCGCGGCGCGCCCGGCCTGCGCGCGGCGGCGGAAGCCGTGCTCGGCCCGGGGTCGCTGGAGCGCGACCGCGAGAAGTACGACTGGAGGGCCCTGCATGGCCGGCTGCCGGAGACGCTGCACGGCCAGCACTCCATGTCCGCCGCGTCGTTCGACTGGCCTCCGCGCACGCCCGAACAGGTGGAGGGCTTCGAGGCCAGCATGGCCGCGGGCCTGGGCCCCATCCTGGAGACGTTCCGCGCGCACGCGGGCGCCCTGTGGCCTTCCGAGGCCCGGCTGCTCGACGTGGGCGGCGGGGACGGCACGCTCGCGGAAGCCCTGCTGCGCCAGCACCCGTCGCTCTCCGTGGACGTCTACAACCTGCCCGCCACGGAAGCCCTCGTCGCGCGCACGCGCGAGCGCGCGGGCCTCTCCGCCGGACGGCTGGGCTTCGTGGGCGGCGACTTCCTGAAGGAGCCGCTGCCCCGGGGCTACGACGCGCTGTCCTTCGTGCGCGTGCTGCATGACTGGCCCGCGGAGGTGGCGCGGTCGCTGATGCAGGCGGCCTTCACCGCCCTGCCCTCCGGCGGACGCGTGCTCATCTGCGAGGAGTTCCGCACCCCGGAGCGGCTGGCGGCCCAGTTCTTCTGGTCCTACTTCCTCATCGGCGTGGACACGTGCGTGAGCCGGCTGCGCGAGGTGGAGTTCTACCTGGAGGCGCTCACCGCCGCGGGCTTCACGCACGCGCACGTGCTCCCCGGCCCCTTCGAGTTGGTGGTCGCCACGAAGCCCTGACGTCCCGGCGGCCGGCCCCCACCCCAGGCGTCCTCCCCTGTCCCGCGGGCCTGTCCTACGCTGGACACCCGGCACCTTGCGGCAGGTCACACCGGAAGGGGCCGTGGCCAGACTGTGACTCAGCCGGACGCTGTAATCAGCCAAACGCAGACGGGAGGAGCCTGTATGCCAGGTCCCCGGTCACGAACGGGGTTGAAGGCGGTGGGGCAGGACCACGAGTGGGAGGAGGCGCGGGAGTCGCAGGCGCAACGTGGTGTCAGACCGGCGTCGCGCACGCATCTGGAGCGCGAGGTGCAGGTGCCGGTCGATGATTCCGTCCTCGTCCGAGGGCGGCTGGCGGTGCCCGCGGGGGCCCGGGGCGTGGTGGTGCTGGCGCGCGGCAGCGACAGCAGCCTCCAGAGTCCACGGCTCGCGCAGACCGCGAGCCTGTTCCAGGCGATGGGGCTGGGCACCCTGCTGATGGACCTGCTGACCCGCGAGGAGATGGAGGAGCGCCGCACGCGGCAGCTGCGCTTCAACGTGGGCCTGTTGGGCATGCGCATGGCGGGCGCGGCGCGGTGGCTCCAGCGCGAGCCCCTCACCTCGGGCCTGCGCGTGGGCTACTTCGGCGCGCACACCGGCGCGGGCGCGGCGCTGGCGGCCGCGGCCTTCCGGCCCGACCAGGTGGAGGCCGTCGTGTCGCGCGGCGGACGCCCGGACCTGGCAGGCGCGGTGCTGCCGAAGGTGCAGGCCCCCACCCTGCTCCTGGTGGGCGGCGCGGACACGCTGGGCCTGGACATCAACCACCGGGCCCATGAAGCGCTCCGCGCCGACAAGCGCATGGCCATCATCCCGGGCGCCACCCACCACTTCGAGGAGGAGTCGGAGCTGGAGCAGGTGGCCGCGCTCGCCGGGGAGTGGTTCCTCCAGCACCTGGGCGCCCCCCGGGACGACGCGGAAGCAACCGCGTCGCCCTGAGCAGGCGCGTCAGGCCAGCACGGGGCGGGGTACGCCCAGCTCGCACGCCATCACCGCGAGCTGGGCGCGGTTCTCCGGCCCCAGCTTGCGGTAGATGCTCGTGAGGTGGGCCTTCACCGTGCGCTCGGTGATGCCCAGGTGCGCGGCGATCTTCAGGTTGTCCGCGCCGGCCGCCACGTAGCCCAGCACCTCCCGCTCACGAAGGGTCAGCCGCGACAGCGCGGAGGCCGGCACCTGGAGGTCCTCCAGGTGCATGACGTTGGCGTGGAGCATGTCCACGGGCAAGAGCCGCTCGCCCCGGGCCACGCGCCCCACCGCGCGCACCACGTCGTCACACCCCACGTTGAGCTTGCACAGGTAGCCCGCCGCTCCCGCCTGGAAGCAGCGCTCCACCACCTCCGGCTCGTGGTGCCCGGACAGCACCAGCGCGCGCACCTGCGGGTGGAAGTCATGCAGGTACTTCAGCGCGTTGAGTCCGGCCTCCGGTCCTTCGCTGCCCATGGGGGCATCGCGGCTCAAGTTCTCCAGCTGCAGGTCCACCACGGCGACGTCGGGCGCGGCCGCGCGCATGTTGGACAGGAACGAGCTCGCTTCCGCGCACCGGGCCACCACCTTCATCCCCGCGTGTTCGAGCAGGGCCACCAGGCTCTCGCGGAACACCTGCTGATCCTCCAGCAGCGCCACGCGGATCTCCCGCCCCGTTGAGTTCAGCTCCATGGATGACACCCTTGCCTTCCCAACAGCTGGCCATCACCCCCTGGGAAGGATGATCCACGGTACGCCATCCGCACGGCCCCTTTGAAGTGACACCTGTCTCCACCGGCCAGGGAAGAGGGCCAGCGAACGTTTTGTCGTCGGAGACCCAGACGAGGAGTGCGGCCGGTGATGCTCTCGGAAGAGGGGAGTTGCCGGTCTTGCCCGGTCAAAACCCTTGGGTTAGGTCCGTCGCATGGCGACCAAGCCTCCCCGCGACAGCGAGCTCGAAGCCATCCTGGAGAAGGTCCGTCAGGTGAGGAACTTCGACTTCCGCAACTACAAGCGGGCTACGCTTCAGCGTCGCATCGAGCGACGGATGCAGGCGACGCGCTGTCGCAGCCGGGCGGCCTACCTGGCGTTGTTGGAGCGGGACCCCACCGAGGTGAGCACGTTGGTCTCCTCCATGCTCATCAAGCTGACCAGCTTCTTCCGGGACCGCGAGGTCTGGCAGGCGCTGGAGCAGAGCATGACGGAGCTCGTGCGCCAGCGGCCGGACGCGGAGCTGCGCATCTGGAGCGCGGGCTGCGCCACCGGTGAGGAGGCGTACTCGCTGGCCATCATCGCGGCGGAGGCGATGGGGCCGGGCTACCCGGGTCCGGAGCTGAAGGTGTTCGGCACCGACGTGGACGAGGACGCCATCGCCACCGCGCGCCGGGGCATCTATTCGCCGGAGCAGCTGGAGAATGTCTCCGCGGAGCGGCTGGCGCGCTTCTTCGTGCGCACCGGCAACAGCTACACGGTGCGCAAGGAGATCCGCCGCGCGGTGGTGTTCGGGGTGAACAACCTGGTGTCGGACGCGCCGGTGTCGCGCATCGACATCATCCTGTGCCGCAACGTCTTCATCTACCTGGACTCCGAGCTGCAGAAGCGGGTGCTGGCGCGCTTCCAGTTCGCGCTGCGGCGCAACGGGCTGATGGTGCTGGGCCGCTCGGAGCTCATCCCCTTCGCGGCGCGGCTCTTCCGGCCCATCGACCTGACCCGGCGCATCTACCGCAAGGACGGGCAGGCGGAGGTCACCAGCACGACGCAGGACCGGCTGCCCCCGGAGCCCACGAGCCTGCCGCGCCTGCTCGAACCCAGCCAGGACTCCGAGCGCTCCTTCCTGCGCAACCTGCTGGACTCGCACCCGTGTCCGCACATCGCCACGGACAACGACGGCACGGTGACGCTGTGGAGCCGCGCGGCGGCCCGGCTGTGGAGCCGCAACGAGGGCGAGCTGCTGGGCAGGAAGCTGGCCACGCTGGGCCTGCCGGGCCTCAGCGGCGACCTGCTCGTCGAGCAGAGCCAGCGCGTGCGCTCCGGCAGCTCCGAGCGGGAGACGGCGGACGGCCTCATCGAGGTCGCCACCGGAGAGCCCCTCGCCGTGCGCACCCAGGTGGTGCCCCTGCGCGACGCGTCCGGGGAGCGGCAGGGCCTGCTCTACATCACCCACGACATCAGCCACCTGCGCGACGTGGAGCAGGACCTGCGCGCGGCGCAGGATGAGCTGAAGGCCCTCCAACTGCGGATGCAGTCCTCCACGGAGGAGCTGCGCGCGTCCAACGAGGAGCTGGAGACGACCAACGAGGAGCTCCAGTCCGCGAACGAGGAGCTGCAGACGACGAACGAGGAGCTCCAGTCCACCAACGAGGAGCTGGAGACGACGAACGAGGAGCTCCAGTCCGCCAACTCGGAGCTGGACGCCACCAACCGCGAGCTGGCGCACCGCACGCTGGAGATGGACGCGCTCACCTTCTGCCAGCACACCATCATCCGCACCCTCTCCGCCGCGGTGCTGGTGCTGGACGGCGAAGGCCGCATCACCACCTGGAACCTGGCCGCGGAGCGGCTTCTGGGGCTCACCGAGCGCGAGACGGTGGGCCAGCTGCTGTGGACCCTGCACGTGCCCGCGCTCAAGCGCGCGCTGCTGCTCAAGCTGCGCCGCCACCTCCAGGAGAACCGCTCGCTGCGCCTGGAGAACATCCCCTACCAGCTGCCGCACGGGGGGAAGGGCAGCGCCACGGTGGTGGCCACGCCGCTCATCACCGACACGCAGGCGCTGGGCTCCATCATCCTCTTCGAGGACACCACCCGTGCCACCGCCCTGCTGGAGGAGAACCGGCGCCTGCAAGAGAGGCTCAAGGCATGAGCCCGCGCCGCGCATCCCCGCCCCCCTCCGTCCCGGAGCCCGGCGTCCAGGAACCCCCGGGGCTGCTGCGCAAGTACCGCGAGCTCATGAAGAAGCACGCCGCCCTGGTGCGCAAGCTGGGCGAGCACACCCGGCGGCAGGTCATCACCTTCCAGCTGTCGCGTTGGGCGCTGGAGACCAGCGACAGCGCGCTCGCGGTGATGAACGCCACCACCGTGGTGGTGGCCAATGGCCGCTGGCACGCGCTGGGGCGGCTGCGCGGCCCCTGGCGGCGCGACGAGGATGGCGCGGAGCGGATGGCCCTGCGCGACGTGGGCCAGGCGGAGGCCGCGGCGGTGCTCGCGTTCACCGAAGGCACGGCGCGCGTCGCCCGCTACCGGCAGGCGCGCGAGCCCCAGCCCCGGGTGCTGGAGGTGCGCACCGAGCGCGTCACCGGTCAGATGCAGGGGCAGGTGCTGGTGCTCGCGCGAGACATCACCGAACAGGTGCGCGCGGAGGAGGAGCTGGTCATCGCGCGCTCCACCCTGCTGGAGCGCGAGAAGGTGCGCGCCCTGGGCGAGCTGGCGGCGGGCATCGCGCACGATCTGCGCTCCACGCTCAACGCCATGCGGTTGCGGCTGGAGCTGCTCCAGCACGACGTGGTCCCCACGGGTCAGGGACCGCAGCACCTGGACGCGCTCGTCCGCATCGTGTCCGACGCGGAGGCGCGCGTGGGCCGGCTCCAGGACTTCTCCCGCCGCAAGCCCGGCACCGCCCGGGAGCGCGTCCAGCTGGCGGACGTGGTCCGCGACGCGGTGGACATCATCCGGGGCGGCATCGAGCACCAGGCGCGCCAGGGCGGCCACCCGGTGCGCCTGGACGTGGCGCTTCCCGAAGGGCTCCCCGGCATCTCCGGGTCCGCCATGGAGCTGCGCTACGTCGTCATCAACCTGCTCATCAACGCGCGCGACGCCATGCCCCGGGGCGGCACCATCCGCGTGCGGGCCTTCAAGGCCGGCAAGGCCGTGCGGCTCACCGTGGAGGACGAGGGCACCGGCATCCCCGAGGAGCACCTGTCGAGCATCTTCAAGCCCTTCTTCTCCACCAAGGGCGACAAGGGCACCGGCCTGGGGCTGTCCATGGCCCACGACGTGGTGACGCAAGCGGGCGGCACGCTCACCGCGGCCAACCGCCCGGAAGGCGGCGCGGTGTTCCTCCTCTCCTTCCCCGCGCTGAAGCCCGCACCCGACCCGGAGCGCGCCGGAGCGCGCTGAAGCAGGACGCCTCAGTTCGCCTGCTTCGACCCTTCGGGGGCCTGGGGCACCCGAGGCTCCGCGGCCGCCTCTCCGGGCGGGGGCGCCACGAGCACCACCTGGCGCAAGAGCTTCACCTGGGCCTCGGCCGTGCGGGCGCGCTCCTCGAAGCGCACCGCGGAGCGGGCGTGGTTGCGCCGCCGGGCCTGCGCGGCCATCCGGCGCGACAGGGACGCGCGCTCCTCCAGCGCCCGCAGCGCCGCCCACAGCGCGCCGTCCAGGTGGTCCTGCTGCGAGCCGGACAGCGCCTCCGCCGTGTACGCGTGGCCCGTGCGGCAGCGGAAGCGCAGGAGGCCGCCCTCCTCCAGTTCGAAGAGGACACCGCCGCAGTCGGGGCAGCCGTAAGCGGACGGCTTCGCGTACTCCAGCGGGGAGGGCGGGTCCTCCATGGAAGGAATGTCCACCCCCACGGCCTTCACCTCCGTCTCCAACCGCCCCGACCGCTTGCGCGAGCGCGGCGCGACGGGCGCCTCCACCAGCCGCGTCAGCAGCGCGCCCATCTCCGCCAGGGGCACGCAGTGGTCCACCGCCACGAGCTCCAGCGCGCTCCGGGGCATGTCCGGGCAGAGCGCGTCGCGCGGGTCCTGCACCACCGCCAGCCCGCCCTGCTTCTTCACCGCCATCAGGCCGCTGGTGCCGCAGTCCAGCGCGCCGGTCAGCACCACGCCCACCACGCGGGGGCCATAGGTGCTCGCGGCCGAGCGGAACAAGGGGTCCACCGCCGGCCGGTGCCCGTTCTCCCTGGGCCCGTTCAACACCTGCACGCGGCCCGGCTCCACCAGCAGGTGTCTGTCATTGGGCGCCACGTAGATGCGGCCCGGCTCCAGGGGCTCCCCGTCCCGGGGATGGTGGGCCGGCAGCGGACCGGAGCGCGAGAGGATCTCCGGCAGGTAGCTGCGGGGCCGCGCCGGAATGTGGAGCACCAGCAGGATGCTGGCGGCCAGGTCCCCGGGCAGCTGACCCACCAGCTGGCGCAGCGCCTCCACGCCGCCCATGGACGCGCCGATGACGATGATGTCGTGGCGTTGCACGTGTCCCCCTGTCCCAAGCTAGGCAGGGCGCACGCTCGCGCGCAGCATCGGGCCCCGCCATGGCGGGAGGCCCCCCTGCCACGAGGTGCACGTCTCCACCAAGGCTGGGGACGCTGCCCACCCGGCGGGGTGAGGCGAGTGGTCTCCACCGGATATCTCCAGAAAATTCCAGGGAGACTGGCCAGGATGGGGAGGGGTGGGCGATACTCAGGGAGTGCCCGGGTCACTGTTTTCGGGGACGGCATCCTGCCGGCCGGGGCACCCAACTGTCGGTTCCAGGGGGAGCCATCCATGTCGGATCCCAAGATTCGCGTCCTCATCGTGGACGATGACCCGGACCAGCTCGCGCTGACGGAGCGTTCGTTGTCCTCGTACAACTTCGAGGTGCGCACCCACCGCTCGTCCCTGGGGGTCTCCAACCTGGTGCGCACCACGGCGCCGGACCTGGTGCTCCTGGACGTGAACATCCCCGCGCTGAGCGGCGACAAGGTGCTGGCACTGGCCAGGCAGCAGGCCCCGGAGAACACGCGCTTCGTCCTCTACTCCGCCTCCGACGAGTCGAAGCTGCGCGCGCTGGCGCTGGCGGTGGGCGCGGACGGCTACATGTCCAAGAGCACGCAGGGCGCGGACCTGGCCCGCAAGCTGGAGCGGCTGCACAAGCGCTCGCGCGTCGCCGCCGGCACCTGATGCCGGGGCCGGGCGGGGCTCACCCGCCCACGAGCTCACCGACCTCCAGGTACACCTGCCGGAAGTCGCCCTGGGCGCCCACGAGCCGCAGGTTCTGCGCGAGCCCGCCGGTGGCGCGGAAGAACATCATCGCCTCCGGCGGCGGCCGGATGCGCATGATGCGCGCGGCGTTGCGCGTGAAGTGGTTGCGCATGTCGCGGTTGATGTCGCAGGCGGCGTAGTCGTACGGCGCCGTGCGCATGGGCCGTCCGGCGATGTGGAGCACCTCGCGCAGGAGCCCCTCCGCTTCCTCCTCCGGCAGCTCCACGGAGAAGCCCACCTCGCGGCACAGGCCCAGCACGTCCAGCGTCTCCAGCCGCAGCGCCTGCTGGAACATGCGGCGGTTGGCCTCGACGAAGCCCGGGCTGAAGCGCTTGATGGAGCCGAAGTCCAACAGGCCCATGCGCCCGTCCGGCATCACCATGAAGTTGCCGGGGTGCGGGTCGGCGTGGATTTCACCCGCGTCCAGGAACGGCCCGTAGGTGGCGCGGATGAGCTGGCGCGCGACGCGGAAGCGCTCGGCGGGGTCCGGCGACGTCGTCACCCAGTCCTTGAGCGTCTGGCCTTCCAACAGCTCCAGCGTGAGCACGCGGCGGGCGCTGCGCTCCTCGATGACCTGGGGCACGTACAGGTCCGGCAGCCGCGCCACGCTCCTGGCGAAGCCCCGCGCGAGCTTCGCCTCGCGCTGGTAGTCCAGCTCCAGCATGAGCTCGTCGCGGAACTCCTGGAAGTAGGCGGTGCCGTCCATCATCCGCGACGTCTTGGACACCGTCTTCACGACGAGGCCCAGGTTGTCCATGTCGTGGCCCATGGACACGTCGATGCCGGGGTACTGCACCTTCACCGCGACGGGGCGGCCGTCGTGCAGCACCGCGCGGTGCACCTGCCCGAGCGACGCGGCGGCGAGCGCGTCCGGGGAGAACGCCTTGAACAGCGCCTCCGGCGGCGCGCCCAGCTCCTCCTGCACCACGCGGGACACCTGCGCGTAGGACATGGCGGGGGCCTGGTTCTGCAGCCGGGCCATCATCTGCCGCACCTCGGGCGTGAGCAGATCCGGGTCCATGGAGAGGGCCTGGCCCAGCTTCATGGCCGCGCCCTTCATCTCCCCCAGCGTGGCCACCAGCTTCTCCGCGGTGCCCAGGCTGAGCAGCTCCGTGGGGCTGGTGCCGGAGAGCTTCCGGGCGCCCGTCTTGAGCACCTCCGAGCCCACGTGCATGGAGAGGCCCGCCAGCTTGCGCAGGCGGTTGAAGCGCCCCTGGGGCGGCAGCTTGTCGTCGGGGTCGGAAGCCATGGAAGAGGAGAGAGTTAACGGGGACTCCTCTTCCATACGCAAGACGACCTGGAGATGGATGCGAGCCCGCCCCCCCTACCTGGAGACGGCCGAGCCCCGCACCCGGGCCCGGAGGAAGCGCCAGCGCTTGAGCCCCTCCAGGTCCAAGGGGTCCGCGCGGACCGCCAGCTCATAGGCGGCGAGCGCCTCCTCCAGCCGGCCCACGGACGCCAGCGCGTCGCCGGACAGCCGGTGCACGGCGGCGCGGCCCTCGCGGCCGGTGTTGCCGGCGAGGAAGCGGCGGCGGCACTGCTCCAGCATGGTGGCGGTGAGGCCCGCGGCGAGGCACCGCTCGATGCCCTCCACGTTTCCCAGGGTGGCGTCGTATTCCACGCGCCGCTCCACGTGGCCCAGCGTGTGGAGCGCCCCGGCCACGCGCTCCAGCGCGCGGTCCACCTGGGTGCGCTGGCTCTCCGACAGCGGGCGGGCCTTGAGCAGCTCCAGCGCCCCGCGAGCGCGCTGGGCCGCGGTGCGCACCGCCTCCAGCGTGGCGTCGCGCGGCAGCTCCAGCACGGCGTACGGGTCCCCGGCGAGCCGGCGGCGGAAGCCCTGCAACACGACCTCCGCCTGCGGGTCCTCGGGCGTGGGGATGGCGGCGGTGGCCGGGGCCTGAGAGGGCGTGGGGCGCGCGCCGTTGCGCAACTGGGCCAGCTGGGCCTGGAAGGCGGGGCTGGCGTCGCGCAGCTGCACGCCGAAGCCCGGGGCCATGTTCCACGCCTGGGCCTGCTCGGCGGTGACGTGGCGCACCACCTGCGCGACGCACGGCAGGTCGCCGCCGGGCAGCCGCAGCACCAGCGACACGTCCGACAGGAGCGCGGGAGGCGGGGCGGAGGACTGGAAGAAGAGGCCGGAGCGGCCCACCCACTCGCCCTTGAGCTCCACGGGGGCCTGCGTGCCCGTGCCGCGCAGGAGCGCGGTGAGCGGCGGGGCGGCGGCCGCGGGCGGCGGTGCGAGCGACGCCTCCAGGGCCGTGCGCAGCTCCGCGGCGGAGGCGAAGCGGTGTTCGGGCCGCTTGGCCAGCGCGCGCAGGAGCACCCGCGACAGGGCCTCCGGCACGGCGGGGTTCAGCTCGTGCGGCGGGACGGGGTCCTTCTGCAGGTGGCCCACCAGGATTTCGGCGGCGGTGCGGCCGTAGAAGGGCACCTGGCCGGTGAGCAGCAGGTACGCGAGCACGCCGGCGGCGTAGAGGTCGCTGCGCGCGTCCACGACGCCGTCGCCGCACTGCTCGGGGGCCATGAACTCCGGCGTGCCCAGGAGGACGCCCACTTCGGTGGTCATCTCCCCGGCGGGGCGCGACAGGAGCTTGGCGATGCCGAAGTCGAGCAGCTTCACGCGCTGCTTGCCGCTGGGGCTGGGGACGAGGAAGACGTTGGCGGGCTTCAGGTCGCGGTGGACGATGCCGTGCGCGTGCGCGGCGCCCAGGGCGTCACACACCTGCGTCATCAGGTCCACCACCAGCGCCGGGGCCATGGGGCCGCGGGCGAAGTTGGCCAGGCTGTCCCCCTCCAGGTACTCCATGACGAGGTACGGGCGCCCGTCGCGCGAGTCCAGGTCGTAGAGGGTGACGACGTTCTCGTGCTGCACGAGCGTGAGCGTGCGGGCCTCGGAGAGGAAGCGCGCGACGAGCTCCGGCGCCTGGGCGAGGTGCGCGTGGAGCACCTTGATGGCCACGCGCTTCTGGATGAGCGCGTGCTCCGCGAGGAACACGGTGCCCATGCCGCCGCGCCCCAGCTCGCGCACGATGCGGAAGCGGCCGAACTCCTGTCCCACCAGCGAGGGCACCACGGGCGTGGGAGACGACATGGGCGAGGGCGTTTCAGGCTGCGCCACCGCGGGTCCCGGCGGCGGCGTGCCGGCGTAGAGCATCGTGCCACCATGGAGGTCCAGCCCGCGCATCAGCGTGGGACACGCCTCCGCGTCCGAGTGGGGCTGACCGCAGGAACAGATGTGTGGCGAAGAAGCGAGCACGAGGGTTTCGGGAGCAGGGAAGGCGATGCAGGGGTCAGGACAGCGTCAGCGGCCGATGCGAGGCGTGTGCCAGGAGCCAGGATTTTCGGGTTCACGCGGACGGGCGCGCCAACCGGTTGATCCGCTTCGCTTTTGCGACACTTGGGTGCGGCGTGGGTCCCAGCTCATCAGCAGACACCCCTCGGTTCCGGGGATTTTTTACAGCCCCGGGACGGAACAGTTTTCCGTCCAGCACATCCCAATACGTTTGGCCCGCAGGACCTTGGGCAACTTCCGTCCCGACTCCCCTTCAACCTTGCTTCCCCGCAGCGAAAGTCCCTCCAAGAAGATGACAGCACGCGGCGCGGGTTTCCAGTGCGCACCAACATGAACGGCCACGCTGGAAAACATCCCATTCACTCTCGAAGTAAGCCGTGATTGCCAGTCTGGCCGAGGGAGCCGGGAAGGCCCTGTGGCGCGAGAGGAACGTGCGGATCCGACGGTGTTGAGCCGCCGACAAATCGGCCCGGGATGAAGAGTCCTGCGCGGATGACGGGGGTTTCCGGGCTTCTGGCGGGACGCGGGTGCGTGCGGTGGGGACGCGGGGTCCGTCACCCGTCCGGCATCAGCTTCTTCCGCCAGGACCCGCGTCCGTTGGAGCGGAGCGCCCACCTGGAACTCGGCGATGATCGGGCACTGGGATGGATCCGGGGAGCCTTCGCGCGGTGGGTAGCGGCCGCCGTGGTGCGGGTTGAGGTCCGGGACGCGCTGTCGTGGTTTCAACCCATGCTCCGCCCCGAAGAGCGGAGCGACGCCCCCGGGAGGCGCGAACAAGGGTGCGGGGCTCGTGTTTCAACCCACGCTCCGCCCCGAACAGCGGAGCGACCTCCCTGCGCCGGGCGTCAACCACCTGGTGCACGTGTTTCAACCCACGCTCCGCCCCGAAGAGCGGAGCGACGCTCGACCTCGCCGTCTACCTCCGGCAGGCGCTGGTTTCAACCCACGCTCCGCCCCGAAGAGCGGAGCGACAACCGCGCACGACCTGTCACTTCCTGACGTCCTTGTTTCAACCCACGCTCCGCCCCGAAGAGCGGAGCGACGCGGGCCGCATCACGCTCCGCCTGGACGCGCCGGTTTCAACCCACGCTCCGCCCCGAAGAGCGGAGCGACTCCGGACCGGGCCTTTCAGCGCGTGGTGGACGTGATGGTTTCAACCCACGCTCCGCCCCGAAGAGCGGAGCGACCGCGCTCGGCGGGGCATCCGGGTTGGCGAGGTTGTTTCAACCCACGCTCCGCCCCGAAGAGCGGAGCGACGCACCAGCCCGTCGCGGTCGCTGAGCATCTCGCGGTTTCAACCCACGCTCCGCCCCGAAGAGCGGAGCGACGAACCGCCGCGGATGACACAGCGCAAGCGGCACATGTTTCAACCCACGCTCCGCCCCGAAGAGCGGAGCGACGAAGGATCTGCGCGCGTCGGGCGATGCCACGATGTTTCAACCCACGCTCCGCCCCGAAGAGCGGAGCGACGTCCGGCCCGCGCGCATCTGCTGGAGGGCCCAGCCGTTTCAACCCACGCTCCGCCCCGAAGAGCGGAGCGACACCTTGCGTCACCTGTGAAGCCCTCCGCCGCTTCGAGGAGTTTCAACCCACGCTCCGCCCCGAAGAGCGGAGCGACACCAACCGGCGCCGCGACTTCTCCAGGCGCGGGTAGTTTCAACCCACGCTCCGCCCCGAAGAGCGGAGCGACTCCGCCGCGTTGCACCTGGGGGCACCATGCAGATGTTTCAACCCACGCTCCGCCCCGAAGAGCGGAGCGACAACGAGACGCCGGTCCCCTTTGCGCCACGAAACGAGGTTTCAACCCACGCTCCGCCCCGAAGAGCGGAGCGACATTCGGGGCCTCTATAAGATCCGCACCGGGTACGTTTCAACCCACGCTCCGCCCCGAAGAGCGGAGCGACTCCTCCGGCGACGAGGGGCGCGGCCTGACGCGGTTTCAACCCACGCTCCGCCCCGAAGAGCGGAGCGACTCGGCGGTGATGAAGACCAGGTTCTGGCCGTTGCGCGTGTTTCAACCCACGCTCCGCCCCGAAGAGCGGAGCGACTAGGTCGGGTAGCCCGGTCCCGCCCCGAACTGGTTTCAACCCACGCTCCGCCCCGAAGAGCGGAGCGACATGTACTCGGCCACGAGCGCTTCCTGCGCCTTCGTGTTTCAACCCACGCTCCGCCCCGAAGAGCGGAGCGACCGTCGTGGCCTTCCGTGAGATGTCGGCGGTCATCGAGTTTCAACCCACGCTCCGCCCCGAAGAGCGGAGCGACATCCGGATCGACGAGACGTCCAGGTGGCGGTGGTGTTTCAACCCACGCTCCGCCCCGAAGAGCGGAGCGACGTTTCCCAATTGAATCTGGATCTGAATCGGACAAGTTTCAACCCACGCTCCGCCCCGAAGAGCGGAGCGACAAGGGGGTCTGACATGCATTGCCGAGGATGCATGAGTTTCAACCCACGCTCCGCCCCGAAGAGCGGAGCGACTTGGCACCGCACAACGACTCGTCGGCACTGCTCTTGGTTTCAACCCACGCTCCGCCCCGAAGAGCGGAGCGACGCGACCAGGTTCACGAGGGTGGCGGTCGGCGTGGCGGTGTTTCAACCCACGCTCCGCCCCGAAGAGCGGAGCGACTGGACCCAACGGCGTCGGCGGGGTGTGTCGTGGGTTTCAACCCACGCTCCGCCCCGAAGAGCGGAGCGACTGAAAGAGAAGCATGGACACCGCGTGGCGCGGATGTTTCAACCCACGCTCCGCCCCGAAGAGCGGAGCGACGCTGGCTGCCCCGCGTCGTGCACTCGCTGAGCACTGTTTCAACCCACGCTCCGCCCCGAAGAGCGGAGCGACCAACGTACACCGGGCGCGTGCTCGTGCCAGTCTGTTTCAACCCACGCTCCGCCCCGAAGAGCGGAGCGACTCCGGCCGTCCGCGCTGCGGCGGAGGCCTTCATGTTTCAACCCACGCTCCGCCCCGAAGAGCGGAGCGACGAACGCGGTCGCCCGACGCTTGTCCTTCATGGTGTTTCAACCCACGCTCCGCCCCGAAGAGCGGAGCGACACTGGACGCTCCCGTGCCCAAGCATCTTCGAGAGGTTTCAACCCACGCTCCGCCCCGAAGAGCGGAGCGACGTAGACGCGGTTGCGGATGTCCACGGCGCAGTTGTTTCAACCCACGCTCCGCCCCGAAGAGCGGAGCGACCAGGGCAGCCGATGTGCTTCCCCTTCCCCTCCCTGTTTCAACCCACGCTCCGCCCCGAAGAGCGGAGCGACCTCTTCGGGGGTCAGGTTCAAGCGTTTCTCCTTGTTTCAACCCACGCTCCGCCCCGAAGAGCGGAGCGACTGACCGCGACGACGACCGTCAACGGAAACAGCGAAGCGTTTCAACCCACGCTCCGCCCCGAAGAGCGGAGCGACATTCCGGAGCGATTGCGTGGGACGACCGTGTAGAGTTTCAACCCACGCTCCGCCCCGAAGAGCGGAGCGACTGAGCGCGGCGAGGGTCTCCACCGTGTACACCTTGTTTCAACCCACGCTCCGCCCCGAAGAGCGGAGCGACCGGCTTCCGAAGGGATTTCCGCGTGTCGGTCTGGGTTTCAACCCACGCTCCGCCCCGAAGAGCGGAGCGACAGGCCCGCTGGCCGGAGGAGGCCGCGCCAGCCCAGGTTTCAACCCACGCTCCGCCCCGAAGAGCGGAGCGACCCGGGACGGCCACGTGGGCCTGGTTGTACGAGAGGACGTTTCAACCCACGCTCCGCCCCGAAGAGCGGAGCGACCGAACGCCTCGGTCGTTGTCGTCACGGCGCCTCCAGGTTTCAACCCACGCTCCGCCCCGAAGAGCGGAGCGACCAGCGCACCGTAGAGCTCGTGAGCCAACACGAGGGTTTCAACCCACGCTCCGCCCCGAAGAGCGGAGCGACCGCATGGCATCGGTCAGAGGCTGGATCGCTTCGATGTTTCAACCCACGCTCCGCCCCGAAGAGCGGAGCGACTTCCAGACGCTCGCACCGTCTGCTACGTGGAGAGAGTTTCAACCCACGCTCCGCCCCGAAGAGCGGAGCGACGGGCCCCGGCGAGGACTACGCGCAGGTGCATGAGTTTCAACCCACGCTCCGCCCCGAAGAGCGGAGCGACTGCTCGATGACACAGCCGTTCTGCTGGCAGGTGAAGTTTCAACCCACGCTCCGCCCCGAAGAGCGGAGCGACTGGCGCGCAACGAAGGTGGCCAGGGCGCGGCCGATGTTTCAACCCACGCTCCGCCCCGAAGAGCGGAGCGACCAAAGGGCGTCCCCGGGCTGCACTTTCACCTTGGTGTTTCAACCCACGCTCCGCCCCGAAGAGCGGAGCGACGACAGCGGCGTGACAGGTACCCAGGACGAAAAGTTTCAACCCACGCTCCGCCCCGAAGAGCGGAGCGACTGTCTACCTCTCAAGTGACAATGGCACTCCTGGGTTTCAACCCACGCTCCGCCCCGAAGAGCGGAGCGACACCTGCGCTGGGTGTTGGCTGACGAGCGGCGAAGGTTTCAACCCACGCTCCGCCCCGAAGAGCGGAGCGACCCTACTGGTCACAACCTATGAAGTTTCCAAAGAAAATCCGCCCATTTCCGCGAACATCTACGTCCCCACTGTCCATCCTCGACAATCGGGCGACGTCCTCCTCGCAACCCTGCGGACCCGCTCGGGATTTTCCGAGCGCGAACCTCGGGCGGCCCCTCCGTCCATCCAGGTTCGCGGCGCGCATCACACGATGAGCGGCCCCGTGGGATCCAAGGGCGGCCTCACTCCGTGGTGCTCGCACCGGGTCTCCTCGTCCGCGTGCAGGAAATAGAAGCGCAGGCTGTCTTTCGTCAGCTCCGCCTCATCCAACAACCGTTGGCGCAAGGCCACCCATTCGCGCTTCCCCACCCGACACTCAAACAACGAATACTGCACCCGGACCCCGCGATCCTTGCACGCCTCCGCGATGCGCCGCAGCCGCCGCGCCCCCGCCGCGTCATCGTTCGCCACGTCGTAGCAGACCAGCACGAGCATCCCCTCACCTCACCCGAAAGGGCGGATACGCCTCCAGGTCGCCCCGGATCACCCGCGCCAGCAACAGCGCCTGGAGGTGCGGCACCCGCCCCCAGGGCACCTGCTGGCCGAGGAACTCGTGCTGGACCTCCACCTGCTTCGCCTCCTGGTACGCCACCAGGAATGTCTTCCTCGCCGCGTCGCTCATCCTCCACCCACCCGCGGCATCCTCCAAGAAGTCCCCCGGCCCCACCTGCCCCCGGTTCACCAACGACAACACCAGCCGGTCCACCACCGCCGCTCGCAGTTCCTCCATCAGGTCCAGGGCCAGCGAGAGCCGTCCCGGTCGCTCCTCGTGCAGGTACCCCACCGCCGCGTCCAGCCCCACCCCCGCGGCGGCTCCCGCACAGTCCTGCGCCAGCAACGCATACCCAAATGACAGCAGGGCATTGATGCGATCCTTTGGCGGCCTCCGGCTCCGTCCCCCGAACCGGAACGCCTCGTCCTCCCGCTTCACCAGCAGGGGAAACGCCGCGAAGTACTCCCGCGCCGCATTCCCCTCCACACCCCGCACCGCGTCCAGTGTCCCGGCGCGTCCCAACGCTCGCAGGCTCGACGCCAGATGCTCCGCCGCGTCCGCCAGGCCCTGCCTCCGGACCTCCGCCGCATCGCGCCTCGCGTGCAGCAGGAACTGCCGCGCGTTGTAGACCTTGCCCGCCACCATCGCCCGCGCCAACTCCAACGTGCGCGCCGCGTCGTCCGCGCACCGGAACTGCCCCCTGCGCAGCACCACGTTCCCCCCAGGCACGCCCTCCACCCGCGCCAGGAAACGCCCCGTGGGAGAAAAGAACGCCACGTGCACGCCCGCCTCCGCCAGCGCGGACATCAGCTCCGGCGACACACCCACCCGGCCAAAACACACCACCGACGCCAGGTGCTGCAACGGCACCTGGACCCGCGTCGTCTCCTCCACCCGGACCACCACCGTCTCATGATCCTTGCGCAGGTACGCCCCGTCCGTCGTCACGAAGAGCGTGTTGAGCTGAAGGCTCATTCCCCCTCCTCCAGGTTCAGCATCCGCGCCAGATGCCGGGCCGCCCGTCCCGGCTGAGACACCGGCTCCGGCAGGCAGCGGGCCCGCAACGAGCACGGCGGGCACCGCGCGTCGAAAACAGCGCGTGGCACCCACCGCTCCTGGATGAAGCCCGCCAGCCGGCGCGCCGCGGCCTCCGTCTCCTGCCGCAGCGCCACGTCAAACCGCACGCTCACTCGCCGGTGGCTCGCGCCGTAGAAGAGCGCGCCCTCCGGCACCGCCACGCCGTGCATCTCCTCCAGGCACAATGCCTGGGCGCACAGCTGCACCCGGTCCGCGCGCTCCGACTTCAGCCGCCCTCGCTTGTACTCCACCGGGAAGGGGCGCCACCCTCCCGGCACCGACGCGTCCGCGTGGTACTCCACCGCATCCGCCTGTCCCACCAGGCCCAGTCGCTCCGAGCGCAGCGGCAACGCCCTCACCACCCTCCCAGACCTGCGGCGCTCGGTCCCCGCCCGGTCCACCCGTTCATGGAAGAGCTTCCCCGCCACGGTCGCCGCGTCCTCCTCCCAGACTCGCTCGACGTGGATGAGCGCCGCCTGCCGCTCGCAGTACATGAGGTGCTGCAAGCCAGAGATGGGCACGAGGGCATCGGACTCACTGGGCCCTCCGCTCATCCACCCAACTCCATCACCTCCACGCCCTGCGGGATGCTACCCATGCTCAATGCGTAGTCCGCGAAGTCACGCGGCGGCTTCGAGTCATCCTTTCGCCGCACCGACATGGCGTCGAACAGCTTGTGCGCGGGCGCGTTGCCAAGGGCGCTCGCGTGCCGGAACACCAGCAGCCGCCGCGTCGCCATCAGACCGCGCGCCGCGCTCCGGTCGTGGTCGAACATCTCCACCAATGCCTTCCACAGCAGATCCAAGTCCGCCTCGCCGAATCCCGTCTGCTTCGCAAGAGCCGGCGACACGAAGCCGTGCGCCCGGTACAGCCCGTAGGGCACCGTGTTCTTGCGGCCCATCGTGCGATTGCCTCCACCCTGATTGTCCGCCTCGGCCTGCGTCGTCACCGCCATTCTCGTGATGGTGTGCTCGACTGCGGCCACCGGATCCAAAGAACGCCCGAACGTGAGCTGCACCGGACCTCGAACCTGTCCCGCGTTGGAGTTGGACTCCTTTCCAGGCATCACTGCCCCGAAGGCCCGAACATCGAAGTAGTACCGGCACATCTCGTCGCGAACCTTGTCGACTACCTCGGCCTCCGAAGCCTTACGCGACTTCTTCTCCCCCTTCCCCTTGGCTGGCTGCTTCTCATGTGGCCCGACATCATCGGCACCGGCCTGAGTCCTCAACCCCAACCGTTCATAGGCCTTGATCTGGAGCGTCGAGAGCACCCCTCGCTCCTTCACGTAGATGTCGTAACGTTCCTCGCTCCCCTTCAGGAGCTGCACGTAGTTGCGCACCTTGCGCTTGAGACACACGTCTGTAACAAGCCCGTGGCCGGTCTCCGGATCGATGCGGGGCAGGTTGCCCGCGTCGGGATCGCCATTCGGGTTGCCATCCTTCACATCGAACAACAGGACGAAGTCATAACGGTTCTTGAGTTCGGACATGATTCACTCCTGGAGCAGGACAGGAACAGACAGACTCAGGACTCAGCCGTAGCGGGTTCGGCGGGTGCAGCCTTTTTGAAGAGGTCCTCACGTTGGTGGTAGTACCCCACGGCGAACAGCCCCTGAGACTCCAGCGTCAGCGTGTTCGGCCAGACCTCGGCGGGGAACTGGCTCATGATCTGTCCAATGACCCGATCCAACCGCCCGGCACGCTCCCGTCCAGCCTTGGCCAAGTGGTGCGTCGACAAGCGGACCAGCCGAGGCATCACGATGCCTGGGTTCGCCATCGCCGCGCCGAAGTAACGCTCCTTGATGCTGGCATCCACGTCGCCCAGCGCGACGAACTGGAGCCGCTCCAGCACGGCGAACAGCCGACCCAACTGATAGGACACCTCGGGACTGTTTGGATCCAGCGCCACGGATACCTCCGGGAGTTGAGGGGAAAGACGTCGCAGCCGCAACAGCGTGGCTTTGATGAGCGCGCAGCGCGCGTACAACTGGAAGCCCGGCGCATCGTCCTTGTCAGGCACGCGCAGGCGACGCAGAGCCGCCGCAAGCAGTTCACGCGGTAGTGGGCGATTCATCATCACCGCGGCCAAGAGCCGACTGGCCAGCTCTGGTGGGGTGCCATCCCTGCCTCTGAGTTCCACGGATCGCAGCAGTCCCCACAGGGAGAGGGGTCGGCCTTTGCCTCCGTCCAGTCGCAGGTCGTCGAACCATTCGCGCAAACTTTGCTTCAGGTCTCGGACCGAGGACTCGAACCACTCGCGCACCACCACGCGCGCCGTGTTGCCTCCCAGCACCAACGCATAGAAGGGCTTGTAATCGAACACCGCCGGCTCCAGGCCGCGCAGCGGAGCCTCCGCGAAGTGGAGCGCCTGTCGTACGCCCGGAGGGCTCGAGCCCTCCTGCTGCGTGGCTGGCGCGTCGAGCAAGGCCAGCAGCACATCCACCGCCTGCTCGGCCTCGCGCGTCCAGAAGACCGCCACCGCATCCTTCCCGAGTGCAACCCCCCGTCGGTGCCGGCGTTCCCCGTCGCTCGACAGCATGTAATTGAGCGCTGTGCCATAGCCCTCCGCCACGGACCGGGAGACTGGCGCGTTGTACCCTTGATCGAGGCCATGGGAGCAGAATGCGTCCTCATTGAAGGACACCAGTGGCGATCCCTGTGGCTGTGCATTCGGGAGTCGTTTGATCAATGGATGCAACCGCGCCACGGGCTCCCATCGCCCAGTCACCAGACACTGCATCAGAGGCCCTTCATCCTCTTGCTTCGCGCTTCGCCTCCGGCGCCAGGCGTCACGCAGTGCCAGTCTCTCGTGCACGAGCAACGCGTCATCTCCCGACCACCGGAAAGCGAGTCGTTCCTCACCGGTCCATTCAGCGCGCTGGTTCAGGATGCGCGGCAGTTCGGAGTCGAGCCGTCCCAGGAACGCGGCCACAGCGCGTGCAGCCGGGTCCTGCGTCTCCTTCGCCGTCGCATCCACCAGCGCGCGGAACGCCGCGTTGCGCTCAGGGTGGAGGCGTGCTTTGGCTTCGTCCCCACCGTGCCCCAGCACGTACTTCGCGTTGTCCACGAAGAAGCCGGCCACAATGGCTGTGCCGGAGCGCTGAGGCTTGCGAGGCACTGCCCGTCGAGGGACTCTTCCCTCTTCATCCGAGGTGGGCACCAGCGCGAGGAAGCGACCGTCGTCCGCGACCTCCAGGAAGAAGTCCACCGCGAGCGGCTCGACGTCGGGGTCCTCTAGCAACCCTTCACGAAGCGCATACTCATAAAGCGCGCCGATAATCATGGATTGCCCCCTCTCTTCTGCTCGCGCAGCACGTCCTCCAGCGGAGGCACCCGCAGGCGGCCCCCGCTCAGCGTTGCGTCGAAGAACAACGGCACCACGCCGTCATTGCGATAGTCGAAGTCGTAGAACATCCATCCCAGCCGCCGCTCCGGTTCGGTCGTGATGGGCTTCACCTCCTCGGGTGGTGGCGCGGGCTCCACCGCAGCCGCGAACTCGCGGCAGCCCAGGTAGGGCGCCTGGAACGTCTGCCCCCTCTCCAACCGGCGCTCGAACATCTCCTCGAACTTGCGCACGTTGTCGTCGGGCCCGGCGTGCTCAGTCCTGCGGAAGGACGCGGACACGACGTAGTCCACGTTCTTCAGCGCCACCGTGTTGCGTTGCGTGCGTCTGTCCGGGTGGTCCGCGAAGAACACCGTTCCCGGTGACATCCGCTGCTTCACCTCGTTGCGCCGGAAGCTCACCCACTGGATGGGCGCCAGCACCGCCACCTCGTGCACCTGCCAGCGGATGGCGGGCTTCCACAGCACGGATTCGAGCAGCCCCCGCGCCGCCGAGGGCGTCATCACCTCGTAGCTCACCCGCTCCACCTTCATCTCCGGCCGGCTGAAACACGCCACTGGCCCCCGGGCCCGGAGACGAAACACCCGGCTCACCTGTGCACTCATGTCGCCCTCCCGCGTGTCGTTCTCGTGTTCATCAACTGACCAGCTTCTCGGGAGCCCACGTCCCCACGCGCTCGGGCACCAATCCCAGACGCTTGCCGTAGGCTCCGTCCGCGGCATCCAGGACCACCACCGTCTCCGCCACCCAGCGGGCGCAGTGGCTCTTCAGCCAGACCTCCCGCTTCCCCTTCTCCACGTTCACCGTGAAGCGTTGCAGGCGCCGCAAGCGCTCACGCGAGGGCCCCAGCCGCTCCAGCTCCGCGACCGCCTCCCGCGCATCGCCATACGGAACGACCACCGGCGCGGACCAGTCGTCCTCGATGAACTGGAACAGCTTCGCCGTCGTCCTGAAGCACAGGGCCTCCCGGAGCGGCAAAAGGCCCTTCGCGTCCAAGGACTTCGCGCTGTAGAGCCTCTGGAAGTAGCGCTGGTACAGGGCGGGGTCGAAGAGGTCCAGGTCCGGAGCCTCCTCGAGCAGCCCCTGCGTCACCGCCATCGCGGTCCGCGCCACGCCCTTCGGCGGCTTCGTGGGCGACAGGAACACGCGCAGCGCTCCGCCCTCTTCCAGCCTTCCCTCGCGGTTGCACCGGCCCGCGGCCTGAGCCAGCGCGTCCAGCCCGCCCAACGCGCGGTAGACCACCGGGAAGTCCAGGTCCACGCCCGCCTCCACCAGCTGCGTGGACACCACGCGCACGGAGTCGCCTCTCACCACCGCCTCGCGGATCCGCCCCAGAACCTCGCCCCGGTGCGCCGCGCACATGAGCGCGGACAGATGGAAGGTAGATGTGTCGCCCAGCCGCCGGTCCAACGCCTCGCAGACCTCGCGCGCATCCGCTCGCTTGTGCACGATGGCGAGCACGCTCCGCTCCGCCGCCAGCTCCTCCGCCAGGCGCTCGTGTGACAGCGGCTCCTCCGACGCAGGCCAGCGCACCCGGACCCGGCGCAGCCGCCCGAAAGCCTCGCGCGGCTCTGGCGCCAGCTCCCGCACCTGCTCGAAGCCCTCCGGCAAGCCCGCCCGTCGTCCCAGCGCGGGCTGGGTCGCCGTGCAGATGACCACCGACGCGCCATAGTCCGTCACCAGCGTGCGCAGCACGTCCAGGATGGGCGCGAGCAGGTCGGGCGGCAGCGTCTGCGCCTCGTCCAACACGATGACGCTGCCCGCCAGCCGGTGCAGCTTGCGGCACGGCCCGGGCCGGTTCGCGAACAGGCTCTCGAAGAGCTGCACGGTCGTCGTCACGATGACCGAGCGGTCCCAGTTCTCCGCCGCCACGCGGTTGCGGTTCGTCTCCCGCTGCGGATCCCCTCCGGAGTGGTGCTCCAGCACCGCGTCCTCGCCGAGTGCCTCCGCGTAGACAGCCGCGTTCTGTTCAATGATGGAGGTGAACGGGATGGCCACCACCACCCGCTCCAGCCCGTTGCGCACCGCGTGCTCCAGCGCGAATGCCATGGACGCCAGCGTCTTGCCGCCCCCCGTGGGGACCGTTAGGCTGAAGATTCCAGGGCGCTCCGCGGCCTTGGCCAGACATGAGGCCAGCACCTCGGAGCGCACCCGGTTCACCTCCGACAAGGGTCCGCGCGCCCGCACACGCGCCTCCAGCCGCTCCAGGTGCGCGCGCAATCGCTCTCGCAACGTTTCGATGGAAGGACCAGCGCCACGCAGAGCTGCCCTCCCGGCGTCGAAGAAGGCCTCCGTGTCCAGGAAGTCCGCGTCACAGAGCGCGGAGAAGGTCATCCGGATCCACATCTCCAACCGCCGCCTCCGCTCGCGCGCCGACTCCTGCCCACCCGGCCTGGGAGCCAGAAAGGACGGAATCGCCGGGCGTGCATGGGGGCGCAGCAGCCCTTCCGGGATGGGCCACTTCAGGGCCTGCGCGTACAGCGCCTGACGGTCTGGCGCGTTGAGGCGGTCCGCTTCGAGCTGCTCCTGGTCCGCCAGGCCGCTGTGATGTCCCGCGATGATGAATGCCAGGAACAATCCCTGACCGCCCAGCATCGCCTGTGCATGCAGCGCTCCCGCCGTGGAGTGGTCTCGCGGGCCCACCGGCCCTTCCTGCTCCAGGTGGGCCTCGATGCCGTTCTCGCGGCGGATGATGTTCTGGAACGCGACCGTGTACTTCCCCAGGTCGTGCCATCTGCCGGCCAGCCGAGCCCAGCCTTCGGACTGGAACCGCTTTGCGAACCGCGCCGCCAGCTCGCCCACGGCTTCCAGGTGCTCCTCGAGCAGGTGCGGCCGTCCCTGTTCATCCACGTGTGCCCAGGCCGCATGTGCATTGGACAGAGTGCCTCCCAGGCAATGAATGGCGTCAGCATGGACCACGGCCCACGCGCGCCGACATCCCCCGGAAGAGGCATGGTGAGACAGCAGACGATGTGTCTTGGACGTCTTCGCTATGGCGGCGCAGGCCGGACATCCAGCCCCACATCCGACAGCAATCCAAGCACCTCATCCCGATAGGGCAATCCCGCCTGCGCTCCCACTCGCGTCGTCGCGATGGCGGCTGCCGCCTGCGCGAAGCGCGCGGCGGCGAGCAGCGGCTGGGACTCCGCCAGGGCCACAGCGAGCGCCGCGGAGAACGCATCCCCTGCTCCGGTGGAATCCACGCTGTCCACCGGCAGCTCGGGCAGCCACGCCTCTTGCTCTCCTGACACCAGGAGGCTGCCTCCGGGCGCCGCGATGATGGCCGCCCCCACGCCGCGCATCAGCAGGTTCCGCGCGGCACGCCTCGCGGAGGCACGGTCACGCACCGAAATGCCGGTCAGCGCCCGGGCCTCTTTCGCGTTGGGCCGGATGACGTGGACATCCTCCAGCAACACCTCCGGCAACGGCCGGGCCGGCGCGGGATCCAACACCACCCGCATGCCGGCGGCTCGCGCCAGACGCACCGCCGCCTGGACCACGTCCAGGGGCACCTCCAACTGCACGAGCAATACATTCGCGGCGGCGATCCGCTCCGCGTTTCGCAGCACGTCCCGGATGGAAAGTCTGTGATTGGCGCCCGGCGCGGAGAAGGTCTGCTTCCTCCCGCCTCCATCCACCATCACCAGCACCGCGCCAGAAGGCGCCTCCGTGTCGGACGCCACCGACTCCAGCGCCACCCCTTCCCGCTCCAGGGACGCCAACTGCTCCAGGCCGCGGCGATCCGTCCCGACCCGCGCCACCAACGTGGCATCCGCGCCCAGCCTCACCGCGGCCACCGCCCCATTCGCCCCCTTCCCTCCGAGCGCCTCCTGGAAGATGCCTCCCTCCGCGCTCCCGCCCGGCTCCGGCAGCGACGGGCCGCGCACGAGATAGTCCGTGGCCACGCCTCCCACCACCACGATGCGAGGACGCGGGCTCATGGCGGCGCCTCACCGGACGGTCGTTCCCGTGCCGCCGGAGCAAGGTGCTGGAGGAACCAGTCCCGGGCCAGCCTCGCCGCCTGCTCGAGCGTCCCCGCCTCCTCGAAGAGGTGGGTCGCTCCGGGGACAATCTCCAACAGCCTGGGCGCGCGCATCGCCTCCAATGCCTGCCGGTTGAGCTCAATCACCTCCGTGTCATCCCCCCCCACGATGAGCAGCGTCGGCGCCCGCACGGCTGGCAGCACGGTGCCCGCGAGGTCCGGACGGCCGCCCCGGGACACCACCGCCTGGATGGCATCCGGCGCGCGCCCCGCGGCCACCAATGCCGCCCCCGCCCCCGTGCTCGACCCGATCAGCCCGAGCGGCCGACCTCCCAGCCCCGGCACCCGCGCCAGCCACCGCGTGGCCCCCTGAAGCCTCCGCGCCAGCAGCTCGATGTCGAAGCGCAGATGCCGCGTCCACCGCTCGGCCGCCTCCTCGTCCTGCGTGAGCAGGTCCATGAGCAGCGTCGCCAGCCCCGCCTGTTGAAACACGCCCGCCACGTACCGGTTGCGTGGACTGAAGCGGCTGCTGCCGCTGCCGTGCGCGAACAACACCACGCCCGAGGGCGCGTCCGGCACGCTCAGCGTCCCGTCCAGCCACACGCCAGGCTCCGCCTCCAGCCGCACCGTGTGCTCCGTGATTCCTTGCTCAGCCATGATGGGCCGCCCCTTCTTCATGCGCCGCTCGCGCCAGCAGCTCGCGCACCTCGTCGTCGGTGGTCTGCGTGAAGTCCTCGTACCACTGGCCCACCGCGTAGAACGGCGTCGGCGTGTGGACGCAGAGGACCGCGTCCGCCTCCTCCTGGAACGACTCGCACGTCTCCGGCGCCGCCACCGGCACGGCCACCACGATGCTCGCGGGCCCCTGCTGGCGAAGCGCCCGGAGCGCCGCCCGCATGGTGGAGCCCGTGGCCAACCCGTCATCCACCAGGATGGCCGTCCGCCCCTCCACACGCGCCGGCGGCCTGCCGTCGCGGAAGAGCTTCTCCCGCCGGACCAGCTCCCGAGCCTCGCGCTCCGCGACCGCCGTGATGGCCGACCCGGGAATCCCCAACCCCCGCACGACGCTCTCGTTGAGGACCCGCACACCGCCCGTGGCGATCGCCCCCATGGCCAGCTCCTCGTGCCCCGGCGTCCCGAGCTTGCGCACCACGAACACGTCCAGCGGCGCCCCCAGCGCCCGAGCGACCTCGAACCCCACCGGCACGCCGCCGCGCGGCAGCGCCAGCACCAACAGGTCACCCCTCCCCCCGAGCCGCACGTGAAGCCGTTGGCCCAACGCACGCCCGGCGTCGAAGCGGTCTCGAAACAATTGCATGCCATGCCCCCCGGGCCCTGCGAGCCGTCCTCCCTCTTGAGGTGGAAGACCTGGAGGACGGCAGCAAGGGCACCCTGCACGCCCGCCCGCATCGCGCCCGGGTGATGGCTCGCTCGCCCGGAGCCAACCACTCGCTGACGGGCGCCCCCCGCACCGTGTATGTCTTCAGGGCACCTGACTCAGCGAACAACCATTAACAAACATTTGCATCCTCCCCTGCGCACATAACGCGGAGCGTCACCTGCCTATCGTCTGTTCCGCGTCAAACCCCCGCACGAGTGCGTCAAAACCAACGCAGGGAGTCCCCATGTCGAAGGTCTATGAAGCTCCGGGTCAGAAGGGCAGCAAGGTCGAGTACAAGAGCCGCTACGGCAACTACATCGGCGGTGAGTTCGTCCCGCCCGTGAAGGGCCAGTACTTCGAGAACATCAGCCCCGTCACCGGCCGCCCCTTCTGCGAGATTCCGCGGTCCACGGCGGAGGACATCGAGAAGGCGCTGGACGCGGCGCACAAGGCGAAGGACGCGTGGGGCCGGACGGCCGCGGGCGAGCGGGCCAACATCCTGCTGAAGATCGCCGACCGCATGGAGCAGAACCTGGAGATGCTCGCCGTCTCCGAGACGTGGGACAACGGCAAGCCCGTGCGCGAGACGCTCGCCGCGGACCTGCCGCTGGCCATCGACCACTTCCGCTACTTCGCGGGGTGCCTCCGCGGACAGGAAGGCACGCTCAGCCAGCTGGACGACAACACCGTCGCCTACCACTTCAATGAGCCGCTGGGCGTCGTGGGGCAGATCATCCCGTGGAACTTCCCGCTGCTGATGGCCGCGTGGAAGCTGGCCCCCGCGCTCGCCGCCGGCAACTGCGTGGTGCTCAAGCCCGCGGAGCAGACCCCCGTCACCATCCTCAAGTTCGCGGAGCTGGTGGGCGACCTGCTCCCCCCCGGCGTGCTCAACATCGTGAACGGCTTCGGCATCGAGGCCGGCAAGCCGCTCGCCAGCAACAAGCGCATCGCGAAAATCGCCTTCACGGGGGAGACGACCACCGGCCGCCTCATCATGCAGTACGCCTCCGAGAACATCATCCCGGTCACCCTGGAGCTGGGCGGCAAGTCCCCCAACATCTTCTTCGAGGACGTCTTCGCCAAGGACGACGACTTCGCCCAGAAGGCGCTGGAGGGCTTCGCCATGTTCGCCCTCAACCAGGGCGAGGTGTGCACCTGCCCGTCGCGCTCGCTCGTCGCCGAGCGCTTCTACGACGAGTTCATCGCGAAGGCCGTGGAGCGCACGAAGCGCATCGTGCAGGGCAACCCGCTGGACACCGCCACGCAGATTGGTGCGCAGGCGTCCAACGACCAGCTGGAGAAGATCCTCAGCTACCTGGACATCGGCAAGAAGGAGGGCGCGAAGGTGCTCACCGGCGGCGGGCGCAAGGCGCTGCCCGGCGCGCTGGCGGAGGGCTTCTACGTGGAGCCCACCATCTTCGAAGGCCACAACAAGATGCGCATCTTCCAGGAGGAGATCTTCGGCCCCGTCGTCGCGGTGACGAAGTTCAAGACCGCGGAGGACGCGCTCGCGCTGGCCAATGACTCGCTCTACGGCCTGGGCGCCGGCGTGTGGACGCGCGACACGAACACCGCGTACCGCATGGGCCGGGGCATCCAGGCGGGCCGCGTCTGGGTGAACTGCTACCACCTGTACCCCGCGCACGCGGCGTTCGGCGGCTACAAGCAGTCCGGCATCGGGCGCGAGACGCACAAGATGATGCTCAATCACTACCAGCAGACGAAGAACATGCTCGTCAGCTACGACCCCAAGCCCATGGGCTTCTTCTAGGCCACGCCCATGCCCGTGCCGCGCGTCGACGCCACGCCGGCCGCCGAGGCCCTGCTTCGCAAGATGCAGGGCCTCCACGGCCCGCTGCTCTTCCACCAGTCCGGCGGCTGCTGCGACGGCAGCGCGCCCATGTGCTTCCCGCGCGGGGACTTCCGCGTGGGACAGGAGGACGTGTACCTGGGTGAAATCGTCGGCACGCCCTTCTACATCTCCGGCCCGCAGTTCCAGCTCTGGCGCCACACCCACCTCACCGTGGACGTGGTGCCCGGGCGCGGCAGCGGCTTCTCCGTCGAGGCCCCGGAGGGCGTGCGCTTCCTCATCCGCTCACGCCTGTTCACGGACGACGAGTACCGCGCGCTCGAACAGGAAGGGCCTCCACCCAAGGGGCCCCAGCACTGAAGACAGCCCGGGTCCCTGCCTTCCTCACACGCGGGGAGGCAGGGGCTGAGCCTCGGCCAGGCTCCGGGGCAGCCGCAGCGTGAAGGTGGCGCCCTGCCCCGGCTGGCTGTCCACGTCGATGCGGCCGCCCAGCGCCTCGACAATCTGGCGGCTGATGTAGAGCCCCAGCCCCATGCCGCCGTAGTGCCGCTCGCTCACCGCGCGCTCGAAGCGGCCGAAGAGGCGCGGCAGCGCGTCCGCCTCGATGCCGATGCCCTCGTCGCGCACCTCCACCCAGGCCTCGCCGCGCGCGTCCACGCCCGCGCGCACCGACACCGGGTGGCCCGCGCCGTACTTCGCCGCGTTGGTGAGCAGGTTCACCAGCACCTGGTCCAACCGCTGCGCGTCCCAGTGGCCCGTCAGCGTGCGCGGCAGGTCCAGCTTCACCGGACACCGCGCCTGCGCGAACACGTTCTCCAGCCGCTCCACCGCGTCGCGCGTGAGCTGCGACAGGTCCACCTCCGCGCGCTCCAGCGACAGCTTGCCCAGGGACAGCCGGCTCACGTCCAGCAGGTTGTCCACCAGGGCCGTCAGCCGCAGCACCTGCCGCTGCGCGGTGCCCAGCCTCCCGGTGACGGGGCCTGGCGTGCCCGCCGCCTCCAGCGCCCGGCCCAGGAGGTTGTGCTGGAGGATGAGGCTGGTGAGCGGCGTCTTCAGCTCGTGGCTCGCCACGGAGAGGAACTCGTCGCGCAGGCGCACCGCGGACTGGGCGTCGTGGAAGAGGCGCGCGTTCTCCAGCGCCACGCTCACCCGCAGCGCCAGCTCCTCCGCCATGGTCACGTCCGCGGCCACCAGCGTGCGCTGGGGCTCGGCGGTGAAGAGCGTGATGACGCCCAGCATGCGGCCCCGCGTGCGCAGCGGCACCGACAGCACCGACGTGGGCGCCAGGCTGTCCACCAGCTCGCGGTGCGCGTCGCTCGTGGAGACGTCGTCGCAGCGCTTGAAGTCCACGCGCGACAGGAAGCAGGGCTCGCCGGTCCGGAAGCACTGGAGCGCCGGGTGCGCGGGCCCCCGGCCCATGTCCTCCAGCGCCGCCTTGAGCCGCGCGTCGTGCGTGGCCACGCGGTGGGCCGCCGTCACCCGCCGCAAGCCGCCGTCCGGCGCGGTCAGGTCCACCAGACAGCCGGTGGCCACATGGTCCACCACCAGCCGCGCCACCTCCGGCAGCGCCTCCTCCACGTCGTCCATGCGCAGCGCCAGCACGCGGCTCGCGTCCAGCAGCAGCTGCAGCCGCTCCTCGGCCTCCTTGCGCCGGGTGATGTCCGCCATGGCGCCGGTGAGCTCCGCCACCTTCCCGTCCGGCCCGGCGAAGGACTGCCCCACGCTGTGCAGCCAGCGCACGCCTCCGTCGCGGCGCACCACGCGGAACTCCAACTCGAAGAAGGCTGGCGCCTCGCGCTGGAAGCGGTGGAACTCCGCCTCCACGTGCGGCCGGTCCTCCGGGTGGAGCAGCCCCAGCAGGTCCCCCACCGGCACCGAGGAGTCCACCGCCGGCAGGCCCAGCATGTGGTTGAGCGCCGCGTCGCGCAGCTCCTTGCCACGCACCAGGTCCAGGCGCCACGTCCCCATGTCGCCCGTCACCAGCGCCTGCCGCAGGCGTTCCGTGCGCTCGCGCAGCGCCTCGTAGAGCGCGGCCCGCTCCAGCGCCTGTGCGCACTGGTGCGCCAGTGCTTCGAGGAACGCGCGCTCCGCGTCCGGGAAGACACGCGGCTCCGGCCACCCGAGCAGCAGCAGGCCGCGCACGCGCGTCTCGCCCCACAGCGGCACCACCGCGCGGGCCCCCGGCCCCTGGCGGCGCGCGCAGTCCGCGCCCTCCGGATGGCGCGCGATGAACTCCTCCAGCGAGCCGAACCACCCCGCCTCGCGCCGGATGTCCTCAGTCCTCGTCCGGGCGGCACCGCTCGCCAGGCGGTCGAAGACGTCCAGCGCGGCCTCGGAGTCCCCCAGCACGCGCAACGGGCGCACGAGGCCGTCCTCCTCCAGCGCCAGCACCGCGACGCGCGTGGCGCCGCTCGCCTCCCACACCTCGCGCGCCAGCACCTGCGCCACCGCGTCCTCGCTGGCCGCTCGCGACAGCGCCGCCGTCACCGCCTGCAGCCGCGCCGTGCGCGCCTGGGCCTGACGGGCCTCGCCATACAGGCGCGCGTTGTCCAGCGACAGCGCGGCGCTGCGGGCCAGCCCCCGCGCCAGCTCCAGGTCGGGTTCGCCAAAGCGGCCGGCCGTGCCGGACATCAATGACATACATCCCAGCACCCGCCCGCGCGCCACCAGCGGCACCACCATCACGGACCGGCACCCCAGGCGCCAGGTGTCCTCCAGGGCCGCGTTGCCCCGCGCCGCCTCCAGGAACGCCTGCTCGGACACCTCCGGGATGAGGCGCGCCTCGCCGGTGCGCAGCACGTGGGTGATGTTCCGGGAGCCGCTCTCCTGGAGGGCCCAGCGCTCGCCAATGGCATACACGACTGGCACGAGCGCCGGGTCCCGGTGCGTCGCGGCCCTTCGGACCACCTTGTGCGAAGGCGTGACGACATCCACCGCGCACCAGTCCGCCAGCTCCGGCACCACCAGCTCCGCCAGCTGGCGCAGCACCGTGGGCTCATCCAGCGACGACGCAAGCACCTCGCCCGCGCGGGCCAGGAAGGCGAAGCGGCCCTCCTCCCGGGCCGAGGATGGCTCCCGCATGACGGCCAGGGGAGCGGACGCCGCGACCTCCCCGGTCGAGACGCCATTCGTCATCGCGGCGGACGGCGGCGGCGGTGGCGCGCCAACGGGCTCGGTCGAGGGCTCGAGGGACGGTTCAGGCATGGAGCGCGGGCCAGGGCGTCACGGGGATGACGCCTCACCAATGGGGCATTCCGATAATGACGCTCTAGGACCTGCCACAAGCCTCCGCGGCCACCGGACGCCCGGCGAGTGTCCGGCAGGCAACCCGCCGGCCCCCACGGTGACTCAGCGCGCCGTGACCTCGGGTGAAGGCGGGTTCCACCACACCGCCCCCTTCCCCTGGATGGCGGCGTGCGCCCGCTCCCTCACCGCCTGCATCCCCGGCGCGTCCAGGGGCTGGAAGGCCGCGGCCGCCTGGAGCGCGGCGTCCTGTTCGTTCGGGAACCCCATCCCCATCAGCATCACGTCTGGCTCCAGCGTCAGCGTGTACCGCACGCACTCCGCCACCGACAGATGCGGCAGCACGGGCGTGTCACGCGCCTCGCCGCCGGAGCCGACCTTGCCGCGCGGACGCGCCTGGAGCGGCCGGCCGTAGCCCTCCGTGTCCCCCAACAGCTTGCCCGCACCGAACGTCTTGAAGGACACCACCCCCACGCCGAGCGACCGCGCCAGGGGCAGCACCTGCTCCACGTAGCGCGCGTCCACGAACGGCCCCAGCGGGAACATCACCACGTCGCACCGCCCGGACCGCACCGCCGCCACCAGCGCATCCGGGTGGTGGCAGGAGATGCCCTTGAAGCGCGCCTTCCCCTTCGCCACGCACGCCTCCAGCTGCTCCATCGCGCCGCCCGGCCGGGCCAGCTCCTCCCACTGCGCCAGCGACTTCACCGCGTGCAGCACGAACAGGTCCACCGACGGCAGGCCCAGCCGCTGGAGGGACGCCTCCACCTGCGGCGCCACCGGCGCGTCCAGCACGTCCACCTTGTCGATGACGAACACCCCCTCGCGACGGCCGCGCAGCGCCTCGCCCACCACCTCCTCACTGAAGCCGTCTTCGTAGCCGGGCGCCGTGTCGATGACGTTGAGCCCCGCGTCCAAGGCCCGCGCGAGCGTGGCGACCAGCTCCGCGCGCGGCACCGTGCGGTCCGCCAGGTCGCCAATGCCCACCGCCGTCGCGGTGAAGCCCGTGCGCCCCAACGCGCGGCGCGGGGTGAAGCGGGGAAGCGAGGTCGTGGTCATGAAGGAATCCTCCCGTCAGGAGGCGCAGCATCTCACCGGGCTCCGCGCCCCGCGCGGTTCTTGTCCCAGATGGCCCCCAGGATGAGCAGGTAGGCCATCAGGCGCACGACGTACAGGTAGTGGATGCGCTCGGCATCCAACGTCGGCGCCAACAGCGCGCCCAACAGGTTGTGCACGCCCATCAGCGTGAAGGCCAGGGAGAACAGCGCGAACAGCCGGTCCTTCGACTGGAGATAGAAGCGCAGGAAGAACAGGGCGCACGCCAGGTACGCCATCAACACCGCGCCATCGAGCAGGGTCTTCAACATGGTGTCCCCTCCTTCAGGACACGTCCCAGATGAGGCCAAAGAGCAACACGCCAGCTCCCATGAGCGACGTGACGGTGCGCGCCAACGACAGGTCCATCGTCTGGATGAGCACCAGGTCCGCGAAGAGCAGCACGTTGTTCAAGGTGAAGACCGTGAAGCACAGGCCGCTGTAGAGCAGCAGCCGCATCCGCGTGCGCCGCCAGGCGCGCAAGAGCAGCAGCGCGCACGCCGCGCTCGTCAGCCCACACAGGATGTAGACCGCCTCAGCCATGGTCGTCGCCGTCCTTGTCCTTATTGAGCACGAACGCGTCCGCGAAGCCCCTCACCCGGTCCATGGGGCGTGAGAAGATGAACGAAATCACGCTCACCCGGCGCGCGGCGTACGCCGCCGCCAGCTCCGCCGTGGACTGCACGTCGTCCGACCGGCCGGGACTGAACCGGTAGGCGCCCTCCGCTGCGCCATCCTGGAGAAGCAGCCCCCCCGTCTTCAGCTCCGCCAGACGGCGGGCCGCGGAGGCTTCGGTGATACGCAGCTCCAGGGCCACCGCCGACGCTGTCCACGCCCGCTCCGTGCGGGCGCGAAGCAGGAGGAGCACCTCCAGCTTCTCGATGGAATCGATGTGCGTCGTGAGGAAGCGCTGGACCCGTGGTGAAAGGCCGGCGTCAGTCACGTCTCCACCTATGGACCCTGATACTTTGTGAATCAACCTTTATGGCAACGACGGTTGTTCACAGCTCTACACGGGCTGGCCGCCTGCCTGGTCCGGGTGCGTCACGGCAGGAGGTACCTGATTCCGACTAGTTACGCACCCGGGGGGCGGGGGCGCGCACGCGGACGTCCATGTGGGCGTCGCCGGCCACCATGCTGCTCAGGGCCTCTGGCTGGGCTGGGGACAGCCGGGCCACGGCGCGCAGGGCGGCCACCAGGATGAGGGACTCCAGGCTGGAGGGCACGGAGAGCCCCTGGGGACCGGCCTTCACGGGCAGGGGCAGCCGGGGCACGCGGCCGGCGGCGGACAGCGCCTCCACGGCGTAGGCGGGGCGGGACTCCAGCGACACGGTGATGGCGGGCAGGGACTGGGCCGCCTTGTCGGCGCCATGCACCTGGAGCTCCAGCAGCCGCCCCAGTGAGCCGGGGGACAGGTAGAGGGCGAAGCCCGAGGGGCCGTCCTCGTCGTGATGGAAGACGCAGCCCTCGTAGGTGTGCTCGTGCGCGCCCGTCACCTCCACGGTGAAGGCCTGGCTGTCGTCCCAGTGCGCCCAGGGCTGCGCGTCCCAGAACTCGGTGGCGGCCTGGACGAAGAGCAGCGCCTTGTCGCTGCCCAGCCCGGACACGCCCAGCTGGCCCCACGCGAGGAAGGTGGCGATGGCGGCCCGGGCGGAGAGCGCCGCGGTGGACGGGGGCGCCACGGCCAGGCCCAGCGCCTCCGCGGCGTCCGCCAGGGCGGGCTCGCACGCCACCTGGGACGGCTCCACGCCGGCCAGGAGCGCGCGCACGCCGGCCTCGTCCGTCTGTTCGAAGACGGGGGCGGACGGGTCGCCGGACCCGCCGATGCGCAGATAGACGCCGGTGGTGCCCATGGAGAGGGGCACCGGACCCAACTTGAGCAGGTGGAACATGGCGGACCCTCCGGGCACGCGGGTGGTGCGCCTCACCCTCCCCGGACGCGGGGATTCGCGTCCAGGGCCCTGCGCACCAGCTTCATCAGGGCTCGGATGTCGAACGGCTTCTGGAGGAACTCCATGCCCGGGTACAGGCGCTTGAGGCCGTTGACGTCCACCGCGCTCATGCCCAGCACGGGGATGTGGCGCAGCGCCGGGTCCTGCTGGAGGCGCTCGATGAGCGCGGGGCCGTCCAGCACGGGCATCATCCAGTCCGTGAGCACCAGGTCCGGCTTCACCTCCGACATGCGCTCCAGGGCCTCGCGGCCATGGGACGCCGTGAGCACGCGGTAGCCCTCCTCCCTGAGAAGGTCCGCGAGCGCCTCCAGGATGCCCTGTTCGTCGTCCACCACCAGCACGGTCTCGGTCGCGGGAACCACGGGTCCTCTGGGGGTCAGGAGTGGTTGCCCGGGAAGCGGGCGATGCCGGTGAGCAGCAACTCGGGCGCCGGCTGGAAGGGCGGCTGGATTTCGATTCCCTGGGAGGTGATGTGGAACTCGCGCAGCGTCGGATCATAGTCCGCGTCGCGCAGCTTGAAGATGGAGAGCAGCCGCCGCAGGCGGCCATTGAGTTCCAGGTGGCGCATGAACAGCAGGTTCTCCGCCACGCCGGACAGGCCCGTGCCCAGGGGCACGTCCATGTCCGGGCCGAAGAGGCGCGGCGTCTCCAGCGTGAAGACGGTGGTCACCCCGTGGCGTCGCAATTCCTGGGTGAGCGCGGCGAAGAAAGGGCTGATGCGCGCCGGCTCGTGGGTGGTCTCCACCATGGCGCTCAGCCCGTCCACGAACAGGCGCTTCACGCCGCGTCTGCGCACGTCCTCCAGCATCGCGTGCGCCACCAGGTCCAGGTTGCACTCGGCGGGCATGTTCCACTGGAGCACCAGCCGGCCGTCCTTCACCGCGCTGCCCAGCGCCAGCCCCACGTTGGCCGCCTTGTGCAGCAGCCGGTCCGGCCCCTCGTAGAAGCTCATCATCAGGCAGGGCTCGCCCAGCCGCAGCCCCTCCGCCAGGTGGCTGGCGCCAAGAATGGTCTTGCCGCAGCCCGGGGGGCCCATCACCAGCGTGGTGGACGCGGCGGCGATGCCCTCCGGAATCATGGCGTCCAGCGTGGGCACGCCGAACCTCACGCGCTGCGTGCCCCAGTCCGGCGGCTGCGCGCGGCTGACCATGGTCTCCAGGCGGGGGAACACCTCCAGGCCCGCGTCGGAGATGCGGAAGTGGTGCGCGCCGTTGAGGCTGGCGCTGCCCCGGAACTTGCGCACCTGCAGCTCACGCCAGGAGCGCATGGCCGCGGTGCGCTCGCGCAGCTCCAGGATGCCGTCCACCATGGTGTACTCCGGGTGCACGGTGGGGCCCACGCTGCTGGTGAGCAGGAGCGCGGTGAAGCGCGACAGGCCGGCGGACACCTGGAGCTCGTGGATGAACTTCTTGAAGTCGCGGCTGCTGCCCGCGGCCTCCTGCGCCTGCACCAGGCCGTCCAGCACCAGGATGCCCGCGCCGTGGTTGCGCATCTCCCGGCGCAGCAGCTCCAGCAGCCCCGGCAGCCCCTGCTCCTCCAGCATGCGGAAGCCGCTGACGTAGTAGATGCGCTGGGGCAGCTGGGCGGCGTCGAAGAACGACATGCTGCGCAGGTTCGCCAGCATGCGCGAGTGCGACTCGGCCAGCAGCGTCACGTACAGGCAGCGGGTGCCCTGGCGCGCCTGCGAGTAGCACAGCTGGTTGGCGAAGATGGTCTTCCCCGCGCCGGGCTCCCCCACCACGATGTAGACGCCTGAGGCCACCAGGCCACCGCCCAGGATGGGGTCCAGCCCGGGGACCCCCGTCGCGATGCGATCGAAGACAGGGGGGTGCTGCTCGCTAGGGGACATACCGACTGCTCATACCGTAAAACCCGGGGTGTCGCCCTGGGAGATTCGCGCCGGGGCCCTCCTGACCGCCTGGAGCCCTCACACCGTGGAAACCCTCGTCCGGTTCGCTGAAGGCCTGGGCCGCTTCTCCGCGCGCTTCGTCCCCAGCGCCTTCGCCATCGCGGTGCTGCTCACCCTGCTCACCATGGCGCTGGCCCTGGGCTGGGTGGGCGCCGCGCCGCCCGCGGTGCTGGACGCGTGGGGGGGCGGCTTCTGGGAGCTGCTCACCTTCTCCATGCAGATGGCGCTGGTGATGTTCACCGGCTACCTGCTCGCGCTCACCGCGCCGGTGAAGGCGCTGCTGGAGAAGGTCGCCAGCCTGCCCGGCAGCCCCCGGAGCGCCACCGCGCTGATGGCGGCGGTGTCCATGGCGCTCGCGTACTTCAACTGGGGCCTGTCGCTGGTGGCCAGCGCCATGCTGGTGCGCTTCATCGCGCGCAGGCGCCCGGACGTGGACTACCGGCTGCTGGTGGCGTGCGCCTACTTCGGGCTGGGCGCCACGTGGCACGCGGGCCTGTCCGCCTCCGCCCCGCTGCTCGTGGCGACGCCGGGCCACTTCCTGGAGAAGCAGCTGGGGGTCATCCCCATCGACCGGACGCTCTTCTCCCCCTTCAACGTGGGCCTCACGCTGGCCACGGTGGCGCTGCTCACGGCGCTGGCGTGGGCGCTCCATCCATCACCGGAGCGCACCGTGCGGGTGGAGCCCGCCGTGCTGGAGAAGCTGGGCGACTTCGTCCCGCCCAAGAAGCCTCAGGGGAGGTCGAGCCCCGCGGAGTGGTTGGACCACGCGTGGCTGCTCAACGCCCTCTTCGGCGTGCTGGGCCTCCTGTGGTTCGCGCGGCACCTGTGGCTCAACGGCGGCTGGAAGGCGCTCAACCTCAACGTGGTGAACTTCACCTTCCTCACGCTGGCGGTGCTGCTGCACGGCACGCCCGCCCGGCTGCTCAAGGCGAGCGAGGAGGCCGCGAGCGTGCTGCACGGCATCGTGCTCCAGTTCCCGCTGTACGCGGGCATCTACGGCATCTTCAAGGCCACGGGGCTCACGGACCGCATCGGGGAGCTCTTCGTGTCGCTGTCCACGCAGAAGACCTTCCCGGCCATCGTGTACCTCTACAGCGGCGTGGTGAACTACTTCGTGCCCTCGGGCGGATCCAAGTGGGCCATCGAAGCGCCCTACCTGCTGGACGCGGCCGGCCGCCTGGGCGTGGCGCCGGAGAAGGTGGTGCTGGCGTACGCGTGGGGCGACATGGCCACGGACCTCATCCAGCCCTTCTGGGCGCTGCCGCTCCTGGCCGTGGCCCGCTTGGAGTTCAAGGACATCCTCGGCTTCCTGCTGGTGGCCTTCCTCGCGTACCTGCCGCTGGTGACGCTGGGCTTCTTCCTGTTCGGATGAGGGATGGCGCGGCGCGGCGGGGCCGGGGCTTCCCGGGACGCGGGAAATGGCGTGGAATGTTCCATGGTAGACACGCACACCGAGGGGCCGGACGTGGGCCGGCCGCCTTCACCATTCAAGAGGGGACCCCAAGACATGAAGAGCCTGATCAACGGAAGCGTGCTGTGCGCGGTGCTGGGTGTGGCGGCGGTGGCGGGTGCGCAGGATGCGGCGGCGCCCGCGGCGGAGTCCGTGAAGGCCCCCAGCGCGGACGCGGTGCGCGACACCTGGAACTACTTCTACAAGGGCCAGGGCCAGGGCCCCGTGCTGGTGGAGGCCAAGCTCTGCACGGACGTGGCCAAGGACGGCCCCAACAAGTACGAGTGCACCGCCGAGGTGGGCCCCGAGGGCGTCAAGGCGGGCACCAACGTGATGCTGTGGCAGAGCTACCTGGTGCCCCAGGGGGACTCCATCGAGGACCTGACGGTGCAGGTGAAGCAGGGCAACACCGTGCGCGAGACGAAGGACGTGAAGGTGAAGGGCGAGGGCTGGCGCGCCCGTCAGTGGACCGGCGTGCGGCTGCCCAAGGCCGGCGCGTGGACCGTGACCATCATGCGCGGCGACCAGGTGCTCAAGGAAGTGCCGGTGAAGGTGCTGTAGTCCCTCCGCCCGTTCCATACCAGGCCCTGAAGCACCGACGCCCGCCCGGGAGGAGCTCCCAGGCGGGCGTCGTGCTGTCCGCGAGGCGGGAGGCTCAGGGCTGGAAGAGCGCGTCGCCGCGGGGCGTGAGCACGCTCCAGGTGTTGGAGCGCAGGTTGAAGGCGCGGAACGTGGGCCCCGCCGCCCAGTCCCCCATCAGCAGGAACAGGTGAGGCCGGGCGAGGGGCTGTCCCTTCACGGACCGGTTCACGGTGGAAGCGCCCACGGTGCCCCGGACGCCGTAGTACGCGTAGGTGCCCGTCACGTCGGTGCCTGTCGGCGCGGGGAAGGCCACGCCCTCCGAGGGGCCGCCGGACGCGCCGTACGCCACGTCCGGGATGACGGGCGTGAAGGTGTTGCCCCGGCTGCTGCCGTCCCCTGCCACGTTGAAGTAGCCCAGGCTGACGCCCGTCGCGGGGGACGTGGGGCAGGCGTTGATGAACCGCACGCGCGCGTCCTGCGCGTCCACAGGCAGGGAGTCCGGCACCACGAAGGCCCGAGGCGCCAGCGCGCCCGTCCCGCCCGCCTGGCCCGACACGACGACGAGGTAGCGGCGGCCCGCCTCCAGCGGCCCCGTCTGGATGCCGTCCAGCACGGACGTGGTGCCGTCCGACTGGAGGACGAACGACAGCGAGTGGCCCGCCGCGCTGGCCGGCACGTCTCCCGGCTTGGGGTCCGCGCCGTAGCGGAAGTCCGCCGCCACGGGCACGCCCTGGCTCAGGGCCCTCAGCGGGGCGCCCGAGGCGAGCGCGTGGAAGAAGTACAAGAGCGGGTCGCGCTTCAGGCGCACCGCCCCGTCCCTGCCGGCGGGGAGCAGCAGCAGCGAGGAGGCGCCCGGATCATTCATGGCGCGCCGGTCGTCTCCTGAAGACAGGACGTAGTACGCCTGTCCCTTCACCAACGCCCCGGCGGGCAGGGTGTAGCCCAGCTCGCCGCTCTGCGAGGGCTCGGGGGCGTCGATGCTGCCCCGCACCAGCAGCCGGGTGGTCGTCTCCGGGATGGCGCGGCCCTTCACCTCCGGGTCCGCCGTGAAGGGCGTGACCTCGGGGAGCTCGTCGCCCTGGTCCGTCTTGAGGAAGCGGGGGAAGAAGTCCGCGATCGTCTGATCCGCGGTCACGTGGCGCACGCGCACCTCTCCGGACGGCACGGCGCCGAAGTCGCGGTCCGCCAGGGCCAGGAGCTTCGGCGCGTTGAACTCCGCCGTGCCCTGGCTCGCCATGCCGCCAATGGCCATCAGCGTCAGCCGGTCCCCTTCCGCCAGCGTCACCTCGCCGGTCGTCGCCAGCGCGGGCCCGGAGGCCGCCGTCCCCGCGCCTCGGACGGAGAACGTGAGCTTCGTGCCCGGCGCCACCGCGAGGAAGTCCCGGGTGCCCGTGTCGCCCGGCTCCACCGCCGCGAACAGGGGCTGCGCGGTGGCGCTCGAATAGACATCCATCCGGTACCGCGCGGCGTCCCAGGGCGTGTTGCCGTCGTCGAAGTTGCCCTCGTAGAGCGCGTTGACGAAGCGCACGTAGGCGAAGGTCCCTGTCCCGGCATCCACGCCCGCATCCGGGACACCCGCGTCCGTCCCGGCATCGGTGACGCCGGCATCGGCGCCCCCCGCGTCAGGGGTGACGCCGGCGTCGGCGCCCGCGTCCGGCTTCGAGGGCGTGAGGGTGAGGGTCACGCACTTCGATTCCTGGCACGCCCACGTCTGGCCCTGGGGCGCGGTCCCCTGGTCGCGACAGTCGAACGCGTCCACGCACTCGTTCGAATCACAGCCAGCCAGGAGCGGCATCAGCCCCACGCCGACGCACAACAGAAACGCCTTCAAGCGGTGTCTCATCACGCGGTCTCCCCCTCCGGGAGGTGGTTGCTGCGAGGTCATGGGTGGGCTCAGGGAACGGAGCGCTTCTCGCACTCGCCGCGCAGCGGGTGGCTCCAGCCGGCGGGGTGCTGGGACAGCTCATCCTTGAGGAAGAAGTAGGCCATCACGCCCACGTTGAACTCCGCGTGGCGCAGCCACTCCTGCAGCCCCGCGGTGTCCGAGCCGTCGCGGATGCCGTCCGTCAGGGGATTGTCCACGGTGCACACGCGCGTCCACATCCGCGTGCCCCCCAGGGCCGTGACGTTCGCGCTGGGCGGCGTGGCGGTGCCGAACTTCCCCAGCCGGATGAGGTCGCACGCGCCGCGCGCCGCGCCGAGCATGTTCGCCCCCCACGACGCCCAGTCCCGCGTGTCCGCCGAGAAGTCGATGTCCACCTCGCCGTACTTCACCCACGCCTGCATGAACTCCTCGGTGAAGTGGACCGTGGTGCCACCGCTCGCCATCCAGAGCAGGTAGCGGGCGCCGCCGTTCGCGCCGTACGCCTGCTCGAAGGGCGCCAGGTGCGGCACGCCGTCCGTCGAGCCGAAGAGGCCCGCGGTGAGGTTGGCCACGCGAGCGCCGTTGAGGGCCACCAGCGTCTTGGCCGCGCCGCTCTGGCCGTCGCCCCCGCGCCCGTGGCAGTTCGCGCAGATGCCCTGGAACGCGGTGGCGCCCGGCGTCGAGTCATACAGCCGTCCCCAGCTGTAGCGGGGGCGGCCCAGCGAATCCAACATCCACGGCTCGATGGGGTCCGGGGCGGTCCGGCTCGGGAAGGAGCAGCCCGTCTTGCCCACCCACCAGTTGGTGGGGAAGCTCTGCCGGGCCAGCTGCTCGTGCTCGGCGGTGATGGGGTAGCGGGTCAGGTGCTCATAGGGAGGCTTCCCGATGGCGTCCCTCCACCCGGTGTTGCGCGGCTCGTAGGGCACCTTGTCCGTGAAGTCCTCGGTGATCCACCGCACGTCCGACGGGTTCACGCACGACGCGCTCACGGCCTGCTCCGCCTGCCGCAGCCGCTCCTGCTTGCGCGCCGCCTGCTCCTCCGCGGACAGGTCCGCCTCGCCCTTCCACTCCAGCGCGCCCAGGTAGCGCGCCATCAGCAGCGCCGCGCGGCAGTCGACGCCGGGGACGTTGGCGGGCATGTGGATGATGCGCGCGTCCGTGTCCCGGGCGACGCGCTGGTAGAGCGTGCTGCTGGGCGTCTTGAGCAGCAGGTCCTTGAGGAAGAAGTCGGACTGGCCGCCCGAATCACAGACGGCGTAGGTGCGCTGTCCGTTGCTCTCCTTCACGCCGCAGGGGTTCCAGCCGAACAGCACGCCGCCCGCGGAGAAGTCCAGCGAGGCGATGGCGGGGTTGCTCCGCACGGCGAAGCCGCGCGGGTTGTGGCATTGCGCGCAGTTACCCACGAAGTAGCCCTGGAGCTCCAGGGCCTCCTTGCCCGGCGCGGGCTGGCCCGCGGGGACCGCCTGCTGGGCGATAGCCTCCAGCTTCGGCAGTGAATCCCTCAGCTCCTGGCGCGAGCCGGTGGCGGGCAGGCCTGTGATGACGCCCGCGTGAACCAGCCGCTCCACCTGCCCCAGCTCGTCCTCCTCGATGAGCGCCTTCGGGTCCACGCCCGCCTCACCGGGAGCGCGGCGGTTGAGCTGCAGCGGCGTGAAGCCGAGCACGAAGTTCTGGCCCTCCGAGCCCGAGTGGCAGTTGATGCAGCGGTGCGCGCCGGGGATGGCGTAGTTGCGAGTCTTTCCGGTGGCCTCGTTCTCCGTGTAGACGAGGACCCGGTCGGAGAACGGCTCCCCGTTGCGGTAGCGCAGGTCATGCAGCTGCGCGACGGTGCCCTCGCTGTTCCAGATGTACGTGCCGAAGAGCGACCGGTCCCAGGGCTCGCGCACGACGATGAGCCGGGTTTCGATCTTCTGGTAGCGCACGGAGCCGTCCTTGCCGGCGACGGCCTTGAAGAACGTCTTGTAGAAGCGCGTGTTGGGCGGGACGTGGAACGCCTTCGTCTCCGCGTCGTACCGGATGGACTGGCCCGCCGGCACGTGCACCAGGCGCAGCTTCTTCGCGTGGTCGGAGAAGAGCGGATAGGTGGGCGCGAAGGCGAAGGTGCCGCGCGCGGCCAGCTTCTCCGCGTCGAAGGTCATGATGTCGCTGTCCGTGTCCGACAGCAGGGGCGGCAGCCGCGTGAGCGCCGCGAAGGCCGCGTCCTTGTCCGGGTCGCTGCCCAGCGCGCCCTCCTTCGTGACGTCCGGGACGCAGTTGCCCAGGTCGGTCATGTCCGCCGCCACGCCTTCGGCCACGGTGACGCCGCCTGGCGTCTTCTCCTCGCAGCTCACCGGAAACTCTCCGGCGGGCGAGCCCTGCGCCAGCCAGGCCTTGAGCACGCAGGACAGCTCCACCGCCTTCTTCGTCTGGTCGGGCGTGGCCAGCGGGGGCATCTCGCCCTGGGACGTCTTCAGCGCCATCCGGGCCGCTTCCTTCTTCAGGCCCTCCACGTCCGCGGTGTATTGGAAGCCCCCCACCCCATTGGGCGGCGCATGGCATCGGGCGCATTGCGCGTCCACCCGCGCCTTCAGCCCGTCGAAGGTCTCCGAGAAGGTCGCCGCCGGAGCCCCCGCGCGCATCGGGATGTGCTCCCCGGAGCGCGTGGGACGGCAGGACACGGGCTGCTCCGGCGGGGGGCCCGGCTTCACCGGCCCCGGGTCCGATCCGGAGCAGCCCGTCACGAGCAGCAGGGCCAGCAGCACACCACTCCGGCTCGGACCGGACACGGTCCTCTCGCGCATCATCCGCATGGGTTCGGGACCTCGTTCGTCGAAGGCGGCGCCCAAACCCTGTCAATGGGAGGCAACACGGCAGGGCGCCAATCCGGTGCGGCACCCTACCGCCGGGGTCCTGTCACTCTTTGACAAGTCTTTGCAACACCTGACGTCACGAATCCGCATCAATCCGTGGCACAGGCGCTGACTCAGGGCGTCGCGACCACCTGGAGCTTGCCAATCCGGTCACCAAACCGCTCCGTGAACCAGACATTGCCATCCAGACAGAAGAATCCAGCGGGGCCGAGCGTAAGGCCAGCCGGGAAGACATCCGGCGTGAGGAGCGCGAACTCGGTGATGGCTCCGGCGCGCGTGATGCGGCCCACCTTGTTGCCGAACTGCTCGACGAACCAGACGTTGCCGTCGGCGCCCAGGGAGAGCGCGGAGAGGCCGCTGTCCGGCGTCGGCACGGCGTACTCCGTCACCACGCCCGCGGGGGTGATGCGGCCCACCTTGTTGCCGAACTGCTCGACGAACCATATGGCGCCATCCAGGCCCGGGATGATGGCGGTGGGGCCGCTGTCCGGCGTGGGGAGGACGAACTCACGCACGCTGCCGTCCTTCGGGGTGAGGACGCCAATCTTGTTGCCCGCCAGCTCGGTGAACCAGATGTGGCCGTCCACGCCCACGGTGATGCCACGCGGCTGGGACGCCGGGGTGGGGATGGCGTACTCGGTCACCACGCCCTGGGGCGTGACGCGGCCAATGCGGTTGCCCGTCACCTCGGTGAAGTAGACATTGCCATCCAGGCCCGCGGTGATGCCGAACGGTGACGAGCCCCGCTCCGGCAGGGAGAACTCCGTCACCACGCCCGCGGGCGTGATGCGGCCCACCTGGTCCACGCTCAGCTCGGTGAACCAGAGGTTGCCGTCCAGGGCCGGCGTGAGGTTCTGGGGCGAAGCGGACGGCGTGGGCAGCGCGAACCGCGTCACCTGTCCCTCCCGGGTGACGCGGCCAATCTCATTGCTGCCGGCCAGGGTGACCCAGACCTTCAGGTCCGGCCCCACGGTGATGCCCAGGGGCTCCGAGCCCACGGGAAGGGCTATCTCCCCCTGGGTGCCCACGACGCCGCCGGGCTGACGGCACACCCAGGGGGCGCTCGCGGAGAGGGATTCAGACGGGGTGGAGGCGGCGAACGCGGGCGCGCCCAGGACCAACGAGGAGGCGACGAGCAGCGAGCTGAAGGAACGCATGGTTTCGGGTTCTCCGGATGGGGGAGACGGCGGTGCTCCACGGCGGAGAGGCCGGGAGAGGGATTCCCCCTCCCAGCCTGGTGAGGCCTTGCGCGTGGGACTTCAGCGACGGACTACTGGCAGGCGCCGGCGCCCTTGCCGTCGTTGTTCACGCCGCCGCACTTGAGCGGACCGGTGGCGTCGCAGGCGATGAAGCCCTGGTTGACCAGGATGTTCTCGAAGGCCTGCTTGTTGGCGGCGCTGTAGGCCCACGCGTAGAGGATGCGCTCGTTGCTGGAGCGGGTGTTGGTGGTGCTCTCGTTGAGGAACAGGCCGCGGGAGAGCGGATAGGCGTTGGCCTTGTCCGTGAGGAACTTGCGGACGTTGGTGGCGTTGGGGGCGATGCCATTCACGGTCAGCGCCCGGTTGCCCGTGCGGGCGGCGGAGTCACCGGAGTAGCCGATGGCGTTGGCATCCGTCGCGGTCAGCTTGCCGATGCAGTTCGTCGCGCTCGTCTCCCCCGCGCAGGCCGCCGGAAGGGCGCCGTCGGCGATGACGGTGACGTCGGAGCAGAAGGTGCCGCCGCCCACCAGCGTCTTGAAGGTGTCGGTGGTGCCGGACAGGTCGTCGCGGCGGTACTTGGTGAGGGTGCTGGCGCAGGAGCCGGGGATGGCGACGCCCGCGCTGTCCGTGGCGAAGAACATCTTGCGCAGGTCCGCCAGGGAGATGTCGGTCACCGGGTTGGCGGTGTTCACGAACGCGTTCACCGCGTCCAGCGCGATGATGTTGCTGCGCTCACCCGTGCGGCAGGGCGCCTTGAAGTCGCGCGACATCGGCGCGAGCGCCTGCTGCTTCGCGGTGCAGTAGGGCGACGAGCCATCGCGCACACAGCCCTCGCCCACGCCCGAGCCCTTGCCCTGGACGTTCAGGTTCGCGCCCGACGCCAGGCTGGCGGCGATCATCGCGTCCTTCAGGGTGTCCGACCCGTAGAACTCCCGGTTCGGGCCCAGGTCCTGCGCCACCGTCTCCAGCTCCGGCGCCGCCGCGGCGTCCGACGCGCCACCGCAGCCCACCGCCGACATCGCAACCACCGCAGCGGACATCACCCACGTCATCGTCTTCATGGACAGCTCCTGGTTGGTGCGTGATTCAGGTTGAACGGCCCCCTGCGCCCGCCCGGGTCCCCCCGGACAGACCCCGGCCCTGCCGCGTCAAGCGGTCACGAAAACGTGGCGAGGGCGGGAGAAACGCCGAACCCGGAGCGTCCCGGATTCGACGGGACGCAAGATGCCGCAATGGCAGACAGCGGGGTGACTCAAACGCGTCAAGAATTCGCGTTGGGCAGGTCACACCGCGCGAGCGGATTCTTCCAACACCTCTCGTGACGAACGCGCAACCCGGTTGCGGGAGCAACCCCGTCGCGAACGTGCCCCGCCTCACCGCTCCACGACGCCGGGCGGCGCCGGAAGCCAGACACCCGGCGGCCGGGCGCGAGTGATGACTTTCACGCAGTCCAGCGACCTGTCCGAACGTCTGGGCGTTTTTTCACCCTGGCTCGCCCCCACGAGCAGGAGTTTTTTCAGACAGGCGGACAGCTCCTCGCGCCGCGGGGGTGGGGTTCTTTCGGATTCCCGAGGGAACACCTTTGCCGGGACACGTTGGCCGCGCGCTTGCACAAGGACTGGGCGCGGTTGAAGGGCGGGGGAGTCGGGGTCGGTGGTGGGGCTGGGACCGGGACGGGGGGCGGCGGTGGCGTGGTTTCGGATGGCGGTGTGCGTGGGGGGGCTCTTCCTCGTGGGGTGCGGGGAAGCCCGGGCCACGGCACCGCGCATCCCGGTGCTTGGCGAGGTGGGTGGACAGGTAGCGCGAGAGGGCGAGGAGGCCCACGTGTGGTCGCGGACCCTGATGGTGGGGGACCCACAGGCTCCGCACGCGGTGGTGACCTCCGACGGGGACGTCCTCGTCGCGGCGACCTATCAAGAGCCCATGGACCTGGGGGCGGGGCCCCTGCCCTTCAATCGCAACGTGGTGGCGCCCCACCTGCTGGTGGCGCGGTATTCGTCAGACGGCACGCTGAAATGGGCGAGGGGCTGGACGCCCCAGCACGCGGGGCGTGCGCGCGTGGGCGGCCTGGCGGTGGACGCCGAGGGCCACGTCTTCCTCACGGGTTTGTCCGCGGGCTTCACCCGCGACGGCGCCACGCTGCCAGAGGGGCCGTTCCTGGCCCGGCTGGACGGCGGTGGCGCGCTGGACTGGGTGCGCTCGCTGCCGGGGGAAGGCCCGGTGGCGGTGAATGGCGTCACGTCCGACCATGAAGGAGGCGCGGTGCTGGTGGGGGACTTCGCCGGCGCGCGCGACCTGGGAGAGGGATTGAAGACCACGCCCCGGGGCAGGCACGCGGGCTTCGCGCTGCGCGTGGGGCCCAGGGGCGAGCAGCGCTGGAGCCGCGTGTGGATGCCCACGGGCGAGGGCGAGGTCTCCGCGCGGGCGGTGGCGGTGGATGACTTTGGCGACGTGCACGTGGTGGGCGGCTACGCGGGGGCGGTGTCCTTTGGAGACGCCACCTTCGTCACGGTGCGCCAGCACACGCCCTTCGTGGTGAAGCTCACGCGCGACGGCGACCCTGTCTGGAGTCACGACGTGAGAGGCACGGACGGCACGGCGGTGTCCGTGGCCGTGGGGGCGGACCGCGTCTTCGTGGGCGGCGGCTTCAGCGGCCGGCTGTATTTCCAGGACACCTTCCACCGCGCGGACTCGCGGGACGGTTTCCTGCTGGCCTACGACGCGCGCGGCGGCCAGCGGTGGGCGCGCACCTTCCCCACCGGCGCGCCCCTGGTCGCGACGGACGACGCGGGCCAGGTGACGGTGGCAGGCGGCCATGACGGTGGCCCCGCGCTGGGCGGAGGCAACCTGCCGCCGGGCCTGTACGTCGCGAAGCTGTTGCCGGAAGAGGGCACGTCGCTCTGGGTGCGCGGGTTCGCGAGCCCCGGCACCGTGGCCCTGGCCCGGGCCGTGAGCGTGGACGCGTCCGGGAACGTGCTGCTCGCCGGCGGCTTCAACCGGCCCGCCCCGGAGGACGGGCCGTCGCGGCGGCTTCAGGACGGCTTCGTGCTCAAGCTGAACCCTTGAAGAACTGCTCCTGGATGATGGCCTCCAGCGCGTGAACCTCCTCGTCGGTGAGGAGCTCGAAGTGCGACGCGCGCTTGGTGGCGGACAGCCTGCCCTTGTTGTGGAGTGCCACCTGGATGAACAGGTTCAACTGGCGGTCCGGCATGTCCACCACCTGCTCCATCTGTTCGCGGGCCTGACGGTAGCGGACGATGAACTCCAGCTCCTTGCGGAACTCCGTGCGGATGGTTTCGTCGGTCCATGCATAGAGGTCCTCCGCCATCCGCGTGCAATCGATTGCACGGTACAGGTTGCGGGTCTTGCCCTTCACCGTGACCTGCCACTCCTCGTCACGCGTGTAGCCGACCTGCTGCATGAGCGGGACGCAGAAGGACTCCAGGCAGGCGTTGTACTCGGAGCGCTTCTGCAGCATCACCGCGGAGACGGGGAAGATGAGCCCCTGAGGCGTGAAGCCCGAGCGCGACAGGAGGAGCGGGTCTCCTTGGCGTAGAGATAATTGACGGCCCGACGGAGCGCGTCCTCATCGTACTCCTCCATGAGCCGGGAGGCCTGCTTCGCCAGCTCCAGGCTGGCGAAGCGCTCAAGCTTTTCGGTGCGCCGCACCATGGGGCAGCATCCCACGGTACCCAACAGATTGTTGATGACGCGATGGCGCCGGCTCCGTTCATCCGTGGCGGTGAAGTACTCCTGGGGGTCCAACATGTTTCCGGTGAGGAACTCTTAGAGGAACCAAAGCCGCCGCGAGTACTGCCCGGTAGGCCGTTGCTGGATGTGCTCCTTGAGGAGTGGTTCCAGCACTCCCCTTGGCACCTTCTCAAACAGGGCGGAGAGGATTTCGAGCGACACCCCCTCGTACTTGAGCGCGAACTCCAGCTGAGCGAAGAGCCCTGGTTCCGGAGTGTAGGCCTGGGGATAGATGACGATGCTCTGCCCTCCCTCGACGCGCTCGCGCCTCCCCCCAGGAGCGACAAAGGACACCTGGTGATGCGGCAGCACGACGAGCTCATGCTCCAGGATGACCTGGGCATAACCGATGGGCTCTGCTCTGGGAGGAAGGTCAACACCCAGGCGTGCACGAATCGTTCGAGAGCGCTCTGACGGCGGAAGCGCGGGCATTGGGTCACGCCAACCGGGCTACCCGGCACGTCATCCGGGGAAGGAACGGGGCTGCCATAACGTGAGAGCGACTCAAGAAATCGTTCGTTCCAGAGGACCCGTATGCAAACCGCTCAAGCGGCTCCAAAAATCGTTCTCTTGAGGGCGAGCGTGCTCAAAACGTTTAGGTGGCTCCAGAAATCGTTACGGAGGGGATTACGTCCACCAAAACGATTAGGGGGCGCCAGGAAGCACTCATTTCGAGCAGAGCAGGATCCCCTGCCGCAGCCTGCTCACCCCCCAGTCTGACGCTCGGCTCGCTCAGTCTCCCAAAGCGCGGCCCATCAGTCGCCCCACGTCAGGGCAGCCAATGATCATCTCTCGGGGCTCACGATTCCATGAAGCCCCGGCGACATTGAACAGGGGACACCCAAGCACGCGGGCTGCGATTTGTGCTGGAAGCCCGCCATCGAGACTTGATGCTGACCACCCAGTCCCAAGATGACCAGCAGCGTCGCCGCACCGAGACACCGAGCCTCAGTCTTCCGTGGAACGACTGCGCCCCCATTACTTCCGCCCGGCGCTCTTGCCTCGCCCGTGACATCAGGCCCCGATGCCCTCGGGGTCCGTGGCCAGCTCGCCGCCCAGGTGCATGCCCGTCTGGCAGCGGTAGTCCGTGACGAGCGACACGGCGAGCACCTTCACGCCCAACAGCACGTGCAGCGCCGCCGCCACGGGCGAGCGCTTCGCGTACCCCAACACGAAGGGCGCCAGCACCGCGCCCAGGCCATAGGCGTAGTCCGCCAGCTCGTGCGCCTCGATGGGGATGAGCTTCGTCAGGCTCAACCGGTAGTCCGTGAACAGCGACACGCCCACCGCGGCGCCCCCCAGCGCCCAGCCGGCTGCCTTCGCCGTCCTGTCGCCAGACGCGCTGCCCACCACCGCCAGCGCCGCCCCGCCCACGTAGTCCAGCACCGAGTGCATGTCCTGCGGCAGCCAGCGGCGCAGCGGCAGCCGGCCGAACAGCGGACGCGACAGGATGCCCGCCGCCGCGCTGTGGTCCCGCAGCCGACGCCACTCGCGGCGCAGCGCGCCCTCCGAACGCGGAGGAACAGGGGGCAGCAGCGGTTCGGGGCCTCGGACCTCGTACATGACGTGACTCCTCTCCCGGCCGTGGTGGCCTTGCCCGGAAACGGTAGCCATGCCCTCACACCCGGGCGCCGGAGCCGCCCCTCCCCCTCGCCCGCCTGCCTGTGCCAGCAATGGGTAGGGCGGAGGCCTACCCCTCGAACTGTTGGCTGCCGAGCAAGGGGGCTTCCACCCACCCCTCCCCGCCGGGCAGACTGTTGTCTGCACTCAGGCCCTCACATTTCGAGAGGACCGACCGCTCTCGAGCGGTGGGTGCCGCGCCCCACCAACAAAGAGAAGACGATTCATGGCTACTGGTACGGTGAAGTGGTTCAACGATGCGAAGGGCTTTGGCTTCATCACTCAGGACGGCGGTGGTGAGGACGTGTTCTGCCACCACAGCGCCATCAACATGGACGGCTTCCGCACCCTTCAGGAAGGCCAGAAGGTGGAGTTCGAGGTGACGCGCGGCCCCAAGGGCCTGCAGGCGCAGAACGTCCGCGCAGTGGGTTGATCCCAACCCGCTCCGGGTCAAACCCAGAGCACCGGAGCCCGGTCCCGCTCACGCGGGCCGGGCTTCTTCATTTTTACAACCTGCCGCGACGGAAAAACGCGCAATCCCTTTCAAACCTTCCACCCCGCCGGGAATCATGGGGGGCTGGTGAAAGTCCGAAAGACGTCTGTTAGGCTTTGAGCCGCGAGGGAGGGCGCACCTATGTTCGAAGTCACCAACGATGTCAGCCGTCGGACCATCACTGCCCGGATGAGCGGTTTCATGCGTCCGGCGGAGATGAAGGAGTACGTGGCCGTCTACAAGAAGGCCACGGATAGCTACAACGGAGGGCGGCACCTGGTTCTGGCCGACATGCGGGGGCTTCGCCCGCTGGAGCCGGAGTCCGCGAAGCTGTTCTCCGAAATCGTCGACCACGGGCGCAAGAACGGCTGCGTGATGTGCGCGCACGTGTCGGACTCCACCATCGCGCGGCTGCAGACGGCCCGCGTGGCGTCGGAAGCATCCCCCAATGACGACATCACCGTGGATTGTGTGTCGTTGGAGGAAGCGCAGAACCAGCTCGCCAAGGCGCGCGTGCGCCTGCTGAGCGGCGAAGGCATGGCGGCTGCGCGCTAGACGTCTCCCGGGCAGGACGTCCGCGAGTGCCCCGTCTCCGGCGTGAAGCCCGGAGCCGGCGGCCTCCCGCGACAGGACGTCCACCCAGGACCTGTTTCATCCCCCTTGTCTCAAATGAAAGGCGCGGGTGACGACACCGTCACCCGCGCCTTTGTTCTTCCAGGGGACCTCAGGCCGCGCGGTCGTGCGCGGCGGGCGCGTCCATGGGCGGCGCGGAGAGCGGCCCGTCCGCGCGAGGCTTGCGCTTCTTGAAGGACAGCTTCTCCATGCCCGCGAACACCACCGGCACCACCAGCAGCGTGAGGAAGGTGGAGGTGATGACGCCGCCGATGACGGAGATGGCCATGGGGGCGCGGAACTCGGAGCCGATGCCCGTGCCCACGGCGGTGGGCACCATGCCAATGGCCATGGCCGCGCTCGTCATGAGGATGGGGCGCAGGCGGCGGGGGCCGGCCTTGAGCAGGGCCTCGTCCACGGAGTCGCCCTCGCGCAGGTGGTGGAGCGCGCCGTCGATGAGGAGGATGGCGTTCTTCGTGACCAGGCCCATCAGCAGGATGACGCCAATCATCGCGCCCATGCTGAGGTGGTGGTTCGTGACGACGAGCCCCAGCAGCGCGCCCACGAGCGCCAGCGGCAGCGACACCATGATGGTGAAGGGGTGCTTGAAGGACTCGAACTGGCTGGCGAGCACCATGTAGATGAAGACGAAGGCCAGGCCGAACGCGATGCCGAACGCGTCGTTCTGTTCATCCAGGCTCTTCATCTGGCCGTCGTAGACGATGGCGTAGCCGGGCGGCAGGGGCTTCTGGGCGATGGCGGCCTTGAGCTTCGCGGCCACGTCACCCAGCGCGGCGCCCTTGGCCAGCTGGGACACGACGGCCACCTGGCGCTCGCGGTTCTCGTGCTCGATGACGCTGGGGCCGTTCTTGAGCGACACGTCCGCCACGTCCGTCACCTGGTGCAGGCCGCGGGGCGTGGCGATCATCAGCTGGCGCACGCGCTCCGGCGTGGCCCGGTCCTCCTCGCGCAGGCGCACGCGGATGTCGGTCTCGTCCGTGCCCTCGCGCAGCTTGGCCGTCACGTCGCCGTCGATGGCGAGCCGCAGTTGCGCGGCGAGCGCCCCGGCGGACAGGTCCATGTCCGCGGCGCGCGCGCGGTCGACCTGGATCTGCAGCTCCGGCTTGGCCGGGTTGGAGTCCACGCGCACGTCGGAGGTGCCCAGGGTGCGCAGGATGCCGGCGATGCGCTCGGCCTCCTCGTTGACGCGCTTCAGGTCCGGGCCCACCACGCGGACCATGATGGGGAACCAGTCCCCCAGGCCCTCGATGGACGGCGGGTCGGACAGGGTGATGGCCGTGGAGACCAGGTTGGGGACCAGCAGCGCGCGGGCCTCCTCCTTGAGGGTGGCGATGCTCTTCGTGCGCTGCTCCTTGCCCACCGTGAGCACGCGCATGCGCGCCTTGTAGACGTCTCCGTTGGGCCCCACGGTGGTGTAGATGTCCGTGATCTCCGGCAGCTGCTTGAGGAGCGTCTCCGCCTCCGCGGCGCGCTCCGTGGTCTGCGCGAGGTTGGCGGAGTCCGGCAGCTGCAATTCAACGATGAGCTGCGAGCGGTCCTCCGCGCTCATGAACTCCACGCCCAGGCGGCTGGCGGCGCCGAAGGACAGGACCAGCGCCAGCACGGTGAGGCCCGCGGTGGTCCACTTGTGGCGCAGCACCCAGCCCAGGATGCGCGAGTACGTGGACTCCGTGGCCTCCAGGAAGCGGCGCAGCGCGCGGAAGACGGCGGGCTCGTGCTGGCGCTCCCCCGGCTTGTGCGCCTTGGCGAAGCGCGCGGACAGCATGGGGTCCAGCGTGAAGGAGATGAACAGCGAGATGAGCACCGCCACGGAGATGGTGATGCCGAACTGCTTGAAGAACTGCCCCACGATGCCGGGCATGAAGGCCACGGGGATGAACACCGCCACCAGGGCCAGCGTGGTCGCGAGCACCGCCAGGCCCACGTCCTTCGTGCCGTGGTACGCGGCGCTCATCGGGTCCTCGCCCTGCTCCAGGCGGTGGGTGATGGCCTCACGGACCACCACCGCGTCGTCGATGAGCAGACCGATGGCCAGCGACAGCGACAGCAGCGTCATCTGGTTGAGCGAGTAGCCCAGCACGTACATCACGAAGAACGTGCCAATGACAGACGTGGGCAGCGCGAGCGCGGAGATGAACGTGCCGCGCGGGTCCAGCAGGAACATCAGGATGATGAGGACGGCCATCAAGCCGCCGAAGATGAGGGCGACCCACACCTCGTGGGTGTTGGCGCGGATGAGGTCCGACTGGTCGATGAGCAGCGTGGCCTTGAAGCCCTGCCCCACCACGGGGCCCATCTGCGCGAGCGTCTTCTTCACCGCGTCGCTGACGCTCACGGTGTTGGAGCCCGGCTGCTTCACGATTTCGAGCACCACGGCGTCGCGGGCGTTGAGGCGCGCGGTGGTGCGGCGCTCGGCGACGCCGTCCGTGACGGTGGCGATCTCCTCCAGGCGCACCTGCGCGCCGGTGCTGCCCCGGGCGATGGGCAGCTTTCGCAGGTCCTCCACGCTGGTGAACTCGCCCATGGCGCGCACGGTGAGCTCGTTGGGCCCCAACTGCAGGCGGCCCGCGGGAAGGTTGAGGTTCTCCATGGCGACGCGCTGGGACACCTGGGAGGGCGTGATGCCCACCGCGCGGGCCTTGTCCAGGTCGATGTCGACCTGGATTTCGCGCGTGTCGCCGCCGGTGATGCGCACCTCCGCCACGCCGGCCAGCTGCGCGAGCGCGGGCTTGATGCGGTCATCCAGCAGCTTGCGCAGCGACTGGGAGGTCATGTCCGCGGACACGGCGTAGGTGAGGATGGGCGCGGCGGACAGGTCCACGCGGCTGACGATGGGCGCGTCCGCGTCCGTGGGCAGCTTGTTGACCGCCTGCCCCACCTTGTCGCGCACGTCCTGGACGGCGGTGTCCAGGGCGGTGCCCAGCGTGAAGGACACCACGACGGTGCCCACGTTCTCACGGCTGAAGGAGTGGATCTTGTCCACGCCGCTGATGCCGGCGACCGCGTCCTCCAGGGGCTTGATGACCTGGGTCTCGATTTCGCCCGGGCCCGCGCCCTTGTAGAGGGTGTTGACCACCACCACGGGGAAGCTCACGTCCGGGTAGAGGTCGGTGCCCAGGCGCTTGAGGCCCATCACGCCCAGCACGATGAGCAGCAGGGACACCATGGCCGTGAACACCGGCCGTCGGATGGAGACGTCACTGAGAATCATGGGAAGAGCTCACGCACGCCGCGCACGGAAGAAGGCCGCGGCGAAGAAGGGCGGCTTGCGGCTACTTCACGGAGACGCGGGTGCCGGGGGTCAGGGTGGGCGTGGGGTAGTCCACCACCTGCTGGAGGACGGCGGCGGCGCGCACCACCACCTCGCGGTCTCGGCGCTCCAGCACCTGCACGTCCACGCGCTGGAGGGCGCCGTCGCTGACGACGAGGACGTGGTCCCCGTTGGAGGAGGACAGCGCCGTGGTGGGCAAGAGCTGCGCGTCCTGGGTCTCGCCCAGCTTCAGCATGGCGCGCGCCAGCGTGTGGGCCACGAAGCGGCCGTCCGCGTTGGGCACGGCGATCTCCACCGGGATGCGGCGGGTGGTGGGGTCCGCGGAGGGCAGGATGGTGCGCACCACGGCCTCGTCGGTGGACGCGCCCTGCCCCACCGCCGTCACGCGCACCTTGGTGCCCGGCTTGAGCAGCGCGCGGGCCCCTTCCGCCACGGTGGTGCGGAAGATGAGCGTGTCCAGCTGCTCCAGCGTGAAGAGCGGCGAGCCCGGGGCCACCGTGGCGCCCGTCTGGTCCGGGGACTCAATCAGGGTGCCCGCGAAGGGCGCCTTCAGGTCGTGGCGGCGGCGCGCCGCGCGGGCCTGCGCGAGCTGCGCCTTCGCGGCCAGCACCTGCGCCTGGGCCTGCGCGGCGGCGGCCACGGCGTTCTTGTGCTGCTGGTCGCTGACGCCTCCGCCGGTGCTGAGCTTCTCCGTGCGCTCGGCCGCGTCCTGCGCCATGGAGGCGGCGGCCTCCGCGGCGGCGACGGCGGCCTCCGCGCCGGCCACCTGCGCGTCCGCGATTTCGGCGTTGAGCTGGGCGAGCGTGTCGCCCTTCTTCACGGCCTGGCCCTTCTGCGCGCGCACCACCTCCAGGCGGCCCCCCACCTCGAAGCCGACCTGGAGGCCCTGGGCGGGGTACAGCGTGCCCGTCACCTCCTCGGACTGCGAGGCCTGCACGCCGCGCGCGGCGACGACCTTCACGGCCGGCGCCGGCTTGTCCTGGCCGGTGGCCGCGGCGGCGGGGGGCGGCGAGGACGCGTCCGCCTTGTCGCAGCCGCTGAGCGCGAGCGTGGCGGCCACGCCCAGGGCGGTGAGGGCGCGGGAGGCGGAGGGCTTCGTGGAAGGTTTCACGGGCGTTTCCTTGAAGGGCGGTGCGGGTTGGCCGCGCGGGCGGAGCGCCGGCGCGTGGAAGGCGGGGGGGCAGGGCGGGCGAGGACGGCGGCGGGCCCGGGCACGGCCTCGCGGGGCAGCGTGCCCTCGTGCATCAGGCGCTGGAGGCCCACGGCCCAACTGGCCAGGTCCGGCTTCTGCGTCAGCCGGCCCATGCGCCGGGCCAGCAGCAGGTACGTGCCGACGACGAAGGAGCCGAAGAGGCTGGGGTCCACGTCCGGCGTGTCCGGCTGCCGACCGCGCAGGTGGTGGAACTCGCGCGCGATGCGCTCCACCTCGCGGTCCACCACGTCCCACATGACGGACTCGAAGGCGGTGCCCGCGCTGCCCACGATGAGCGCCGTGACGAGCTCACGCTGCTCCCACATGAGCTCCAGCATCTCCACGTCGAGGCAGGCCTCCATGCGCAGGAACTCGCGGTAGCGCTCCGTGCGCGCGGCGACGTCCCCAGGGCCCGGCAGGCCGCCGTGCTGGGCGCAGAAGCCGTCCATGCGGGACTTGCGCTCCGCGGCCAGCCGCTCCAGCGCCGCCAGGAAGTCCTCCACCAGCGCCGCGAAGAGGGCCTCCTTCGAGGGGAAGTGCAGGTAGAAGGCGCCCTTGGACAGGCCGCTGGCGGCGGTGATGTCGCTGATGCGCGCGCCCGTCACGCCCCGCTTCGCGAACTCCGCCCGCGCGGAGGTGACGAGCGCGCTGCGGGCTTTCGGGTCTGCGGGGCGGGGCATGGCGGCGCATTCCTAACCCGCCGGTCAGAAATAAACCATTCGTTGCTGAACGCCGGGTCAGGAATCCGAGGGGCGTGTCGGCGGAGGGCGCAGGAGGGCGGAGCAGAGCGGACACGCGGGCGGGGCGTGGGGGGCGTCCCGGCGGTGCAGGTCCAGGACGGCGCGGGAGATTTCCGCCAGCTCGCGGCGCACCTCGCGGCGGGCGCCCTTCACGCGCTGGATGCGCATGTCGTCATAGCTGGTGGTCTGGTGGCGCATCCAGGCGATGACGGCGGCCTCCGCGCGCCGCTCAATGGGGATGCGCTCCGTGCGGGCGACAGTGCCACTGCCCACGGGGGTGGCGTGGCCGGCGACGAGCACGGCCAGGCGCTTGGCGTGGGGGAGCCACGCGGGGCTGAAGGCGAGGAAGCGCAGGACGGCGTTGGCGAAGTCGACCTCGTAGTCGGCCTGCTCCCTGGCGCGGCGCTCGCGGCCCTGGGCCAGCTTCCTGGCGTAGGCGGGGGTGGCGCGCTCCGCGTCCAGGGCGGCGCGGGCCTGGACGATGTGGGCCTCCGGCGCCCACACGCCCCGGGAGAAGAGCTTGCGGCCCACCTTCTCCACCACGGTCCAGGTGGGGCCGGCGGCCTTCACGCGGCGGGTGAGGCCGGCGTCGCCGGGGGGGAGCAGGGCCCAGCCGGCAGGAACGGTGAGCAGGCGGCCGTCCGGGGCTTTCACCCGGCGGGGGTCGGCCGTGGGGCCGACCGTCAGGGAATCAGTCATGGGGGCGGGTCCGAAAGGGCCGGCTGCATAGCACGCCCCTTCGCACCCTGGTAAATGCCCCCGGGAACGCGCGCGCGGAGGACGGACTCCGCGCGTGCGAGGAGGCCACTCTCGACGTGGGAAGCGCTGGCATGTCGCTCTTGAGGCTCACCTTCCTCGGCACCTCCGCCGCGCAGCCCACCCTGCATCGGGGCCTGTCCGGCCTGGCGGTGAAGGCGGACGCGGACCTGCTCCTGTTCGACTGCGGCGAGGGCAGCCAGCGGCAGATGGTGCGCTTCGGCACGGGCTTCACCGTGGACGCGGCGTTCTTCACGCACTTCCATGCCGACCACTACCTGGGGATCATCGGCTTCCTGCGCACGCTGGGGATGATGGGCCGCACCGCGCCCATGCACCTGTACGGGCCGCCCCCGGCGCGCAGGCTCCTGCACCAGGCCGTGCACCTGGGGCTGGAGTCACTGGCCTTCCCGGTGGAGATCCACGAGCTGAAGGACGGGGACGTGGTGCGCCGCAACGGCTACGCCGTGCAGGCGGTGGGCGTGGACCACCGCATCCACGCGCTGGGCTACGTGCTGGCGGAGGACGGCCGCCCGGGGCGCTTCCACCTGGAGAAGGCGCGGGCGCTGGGCGTGCCGGAGGGGCCCTCCTTCGGGAAATTGCAGAAGGGCGAGGCCATCACCCTGCCGGACGGGCGCGTGGTGAAGCCGGAGGACGTGCTGGGAGAGGCCCGGTCCGGGCGGCGGCTGGTGCTTTCCGGCGACACGCGGCCCTGCCCGGCGCTGGTGCAGGCGGCGAGGGACGCGGACCTGCTGGTGCACGAGTCCACCTTCTCCGACGACGAGCAGGAGCGCGCCGTGGAGACGCGGCACTCCACCGCGCGCGAGGCGGCCCAGGTGGCGCGGGACGCGGGGGCGAAGCGGCTCATCCTCACCCACCTGTCCAGCCGCCACGACACCGACCCCGGACGGCTGCTCGCGCAGGCGCGCGAGGCGTTCAAGGGGCCGGTGGAGGTGGCCTTCGACGGCCTCACCGTGGAGCTGCCGCTGCGCGACTGACGTCCCCGTCGCGCAGGCGGCGTGCGCCACGGTGGGCGGGGCTAGTCGATCTTCTGCGCCTCGGCCTTGAGGGCGGCGGCGGCTTCGGGGTCCACCTTCTGGAGCAGCTCCCACTCCAGCTCGGAGTCGCGCTTCATCTGGGAGTTGCCGGCGCCGACCGCGGTCTCGCCCATGTCCTTGCCGCGGCCGCTGGTGTCGTCCGCGGCGCGGGACTCGGAGCGGTCCTGGCGGCGGAACTCCACCGCGCACTGGCCGGGCCCGCGCTCGAAGCCGCGCACCAGGTAGCGCGCGTAGGAGGTGCCCAGGGAGGACGGGGCGCTGGTCATCAGCCACTCCGTGGTGGTCTCGAAGCCGGTCTGGGTGTTCGTCACGGAGAAGCCCTTCTCCTTGATGAGGGCGAGCGCCGCCGGCCACACCTCCGCGATGGGCTTGCGGTAGACGTGCCCCATGGCCTTGTCCTCCAGGTACGCCTGCTGGCGGCGCGCGGCGCAGCCGCTGAAGGCGAGGGCGAGGACGGACACCACGAGCAGCGCCGAGGCGCGGGACGATTTCGACGGGTTCATTGCTCCGGACTCCATGAGTGAGATGACGGCTGCGGAATTTCGCCCGGCACGGGCCCGGAAGCCAAGTCCAGGTCCGCACCGGGAGGGGTCACCCACACCGGGCAACCTTCGTTTGGTAGAGCCCCTCGGCCTTCCGGTGATGCGTCCGGCGCCGCACATCCGCGCGCACGAGGCCGTCCGCGGGGCCGCGGACGGGGCCATGCTGGCGGGCGGACATGATTCCCATCAGTGACGACAACCCGACCCTGCGCACCCCGGTGATGACGTACCTGCTGCTCGCGGCCCTGGGGCTCGCCTGGGTGTTCCTCCAGGGCGCGGGCTTCAACGTGGAGGCGCTGGCCACCAGCATCTGCGAGCTGGGCCTGGTGCCCGGGGAGCTCACCGGGCGCGCGCCCCTGGGACAGGCGGTGCCGCTGGGGGACGGGCTCGCGTGCGTCGTGGACGACGAGCCCATCAACCGCCTCACCCCGCTCACGTCCATGTTCCTGCACGGCAGCTGGGGGCACCTGCTGGGCAACGTGCTGTTCTTCTGGGTCTTCGGCAACAACATCGAGGACAGCATGGGGCGCCTGCGCTTCCTCGTCTTCTACCTGGTGTGCGGGCTGGTGGCGGCGGCGACGCACGTGGCGGTGGACCCCACGTCGCCGGTGCCCACGGTGGGCGCGTCCGGCGCCATCGCGGGCGTGCTGGGCGCGTACCTGGTGCTCTACCCGCGCGTGCGGGTGAACATGCTGTTCATCATCTTCATCCTCATCCGCGTCATCCCCATCCCCGCGTGGGCCGTGCTGATGTGGTGGTTCGTGCTCCAGGTCATCACCGGACTGCCGCAGTTGATGACGCTGCGGCCGGACGTGTCCGGCGGCGTCGCCGTCTGGGCGCACATCGGCGGGTTCGTGGCGGGCATGGTGTTGATCAAGCTCTTCGAGAACCCCCGCTACACCTCCCAGCGCACGACGTGGCGGCACCGCATGCACCCGGACCACCCCTGAAGCCCGCAGGGCGGACGGCCGGGCAGGCGTCCCCCAGGCACAAGATGCGGACGCGCGCGAGCGCCCCGACATTGGAGGGGTGTCCTTCGCGCCGTGAGGAGGCGGGCATGGGGGCGGACGAGAAGTCGAAAGAGCTCTGCGTGGAGGCGCCGCCGCCGCGCAAGCGGGTGCTCATCCTGGGGGGCGGCTTCGCCGGCATGTACGCGGCGCTGCACCTGGAGCGGCGGTTGGGGAAGCGGGACGACGTGGAGGTGACGCTCGTCAGCCGCGACAACTACTTCCTCTTCACCCCCATGCTCCACGAGGTGGCGGCGAGCGACCTGAACGCGACGGCCATCGTCATCTCGCTGCGCAAGCTGCTGCCCCACCTGACGTTCGTGGAGGGCGACGTCAGCGGGTTGGACCTGAAGGCGAAGAAGGTCACGGTGGCGCACGGCGGGCTGGACGGGCACACCCACATGCTGGACTCCGACTACGTGGTGCTGGCCATGGGCTCGGAGACGAACTTCTTCGGCAAGTCCGGCCCGCGCGACTACGCGCTGACCATGAAGACGCTGGGCGACGCGATGCTCCTGCGCAACTGCCTCATCGACCGGCTGGAGGAGGCGGACGCGGACTGCGTGACGGCGGGCGCGCGCGACGCCATCGTCACCTTCGTGGTGGTGGGCGGCGGCTTCGCGGGGGTGGAGACGGCGGGCGCCATCAACGACTTCATCCACGGCGCCCTGCCCTTCTATTCCAACATCCAGCACGCGAACGTGCGCGTGATGCTGGTGCACGGCGGCAAGGAGGTGCTGCCGGAGCTGGGCGAGGACCTGGGCGCGTACACGCGCAAGAAGCTCATCGAGAACGGCGTGGAGGTGCGCACCGGCATCCACGTGAAGGACGTGACCGAGGCGGGCGTGGAGCTGCCGGACGGCACGGTGGTGCCCACCAAGACGGTGGTGTGGACCGCGGGCGTCACGCCTCCGTCCCTGCTGGAGGACCTCCCGTGCGAGAAGGAGCACGGCCGGCTCAAGGTGAACGAGCGCATGGAGGTGCCCGGCTTCCCCGGCGTGTGGGCGCTGGGCGATTGCGCGTCGGTGCCGGACATCACCAACGGCGGGAAGCCCTGCCCCCCCACCGCGCAGCACGCGCTTCGCCAGGGCGTGACGGTGGCGCGCAACGTGTGCGCGGCGCTGAAGGGACAGCGGGGCAAGGCCTTCCGCTACCGGATGCTGGGGCAGCTGGCGGCCATTGGCCAGCGCTCGGGCGTGGCGCGCATCCTGGGGCTGAAGTTCTCCGGCACCTTCGCGTGGGTGCTCTGGCGCACCATCTACCTGCTCAAGCTGCCGAGGCTGGAGACGAAGGTGCGCGTGGCCATGGGCTGGACGCTGGACCTGCTCTTCCACAAGGACGTGGTGCAGGTCATCAGCCCGCGGGAGTTGGATCAGCTCACGCTGCCGGCCCTGCCGCTCGACAGCCGCCAGCAGGTGCGCCAGGTGCGGTCGCTCCAACCGCAAGCCCAGCACTGAAGGCCGTCCGGCTCAGACGAGCGGCGGCAGGTGGTGCAGCAGCCGCTCCAGGTCCGGCTGGAGCTCGTCCGGCGTGGCGGTGGCCAGCTCCTCGCGAGGGTGCGTGCCCCAGGTGACGGCGTAGGTCTTGAGGCCCGCGGCCTGGCCCGCGCGCAGGTCCAGCGTGGTGTCGCCCACCATCCACAGGCCGCCGGTGCCCAGCGCCTTCAAGGCATGGTGGATGACGTCCGGCGCGGGCTTGTGCGGAAAGCCGTCCGTGCCCTGCACGTGGTGCAGCAGGCCGCCCAGTCCCATCGCGTCCACGAAGCGCCGCGCCATGTCGCCGCGCTTGGTGGTGGCGACGGCGAGCAGGTAGCCCCGCTCGCGCAGCGTGCGCAGGACGCGCTCCACGCCGGGGAAGGGCCGGGAGCGCCGGTGGAAGTTGAGCGGGTAGTGCTCGCGGTAGGTCACGCAGAGCGAGGTGGCGTGCTCCGGCGCGAAGCGCGTGTACATGTCCTCCAGCGGCTGGCCGATGAGCGCGCGCACCTCCGCGACGGGAGGCGCCGGAAGGCCGTGGTGGGTGAAGCCGTGGAGGAAGCTGTCGATGATGTCCGGCAGCGAGTCCACCAACGTGCCGTCCAGGTCGAAACAGATGCCGCGAGGGGTGACGGTGCTCACCCGCTGCTCCATACGCCCTCCGGGGCCGCGTGTCCTGGTCCGTCCGCTATGCTTTCACCCGCCGTGCGTTCCCTGTCATGAAGGGTGCGCGGCACCAGGGGGAGCCATGCGACGCACGAAGCAAGGGGACGGCTTCTGGGTGGCGCCCGAGGTCCCGGGCGTGGAGCTCCATCAGGCGACGTACACCCGGTGGACCTTTCCCAAGCACTCGCACGACGCCCTCTCGCTGTGTGCCTATGACGCGGGCGCGGAGTCGCTGCACCTGCAGGGGCAGCGGGTGGTGGCCTCGGTGGGCAGCTTCCTGGTCGTGCCTCCTGGAGAGATGCACGAGGGCCGCGAGGCGGACTCGAGCGTCGGGTGGGCGTACCGGATCCTCTACGTCCCGCCCTCGCTGCTCATCCGCGCGGCGGAGGAGACCGGGGCGCCTCCGGGCACCCTGCCCGGCTTCGCGTCTCCCGTGCTCCAGGACGCGGCCCTGATGGAGCGCTTCACCGCCACCTTCGACGCGCTGAAGGACGGCGGCGTCTCCCACCTGGAGCGAGAGGAGCGGCTCCTGGGGTTGCTGGTGGCGCTGCTGCGGCGGCACGCGGGTCTGCCCCAACGGCGGCGGGCGACCGCGTGCGCGCGGGGCGTGAAGCGGGCGCGCGAGTTGCTGGAGGCACACCCCACGCGCAACCTCTCCCTGGAGATGCTCGCGCGCGTCGCGGACCTCAGCCCGTGGCACCTGGTGCGCGCGTTCCACCGTCAGTTCGGCCAGACGCCGCAGGTGTTCCAGCGGGCCCTGCGGCTGCGGCTCGCGCAGGAGTTGCTGGGGGGGCCGCTGCCCATGGCGGAGGTGGCGCTCGCGGCCGGCTTCACGGACCAGAGCCACCTCATCAAGCACTTCGGCCGCACCCTCGGCGTCACGCCCGGCGAGTACCGCGCCGCCGTGTACGCGGGGCGTGGACCGCGCAAGCACGTACAATCCGGCGCGCCCGTGCGTCCGTAGTTTGGAGCCCTCTTCTCAAGGAGGGGTCCACACATGCGGAAACACCTCATCACGGTGGCGGTGCTCATGGGCTGGCTCATGGGTTGCGCGCCGGACGCACTGCCCGACGAGACGGCACCGGAGCCCGCCGCCTCCGAGGAAGCGCTGGACGCGGAAGCCTGGACGCGAGGCGCGGTGGTGCTACCGCCAGGAGCCCGCGTGTACGGCCGGCCCATCAGCGCATGGGCGAAGGAGTGGTACCGCTGGCACTTCCGCGTTCCAGCGGACCGCAGCCCCATGCTGCGGCTGGAACAGGACTGCGACGAGGACCAGGACGGCCCCGTCTTCTTCGTGCCCACCTACGACCTGGACACCACGTACCAGCGCACCTGCCGCGTCCCCCGGAACCGGCCTGTGCTGGTACCGCTGTGGGTCATCATCAATGACTATCCGTGCCCCGACCCGTCCTTCGAACCGGCGCCGGGCCAGACGCTGGAGGACTTCCTCCGCCAGGGCGCCATGGACTTCAACAACGGCACGCAGGACCTGGTGGTCACCGTGGATGGCCGGCGCGTGGACACCCGCCGTCATCGACATACGAGCGGCCTGTTCACCTTCGACGCGGACCCCAGCCTCGTGGGGAGGATTCCGGATCCGTGCCTCGTGGGGGGCGAGCAGCGCGGCGTGACGGACGGGTGGTGGCTGATGCTCCAGCTCGCCCCCGGGAAGCACGTGGTGCGAGTGCAGGCCCTGGCTCCCTTCGGCGCGCCCATTGATTACACATACACGCTGCGCGTGGGGCACTAGAGCACCGGGCAGGCTCGTGGAACTGGCCGTCGCGCGGGGCGTGCGTCAGAGTGCCCCGCGACGTCCCGGGACGGACTGCCCGGGCGAACGGTCATGGCGGGTGCGCGGATGATGCGAGGACGTCTCGGTTGGATGCTGGGAGCGCTGGTGCTGTGTGCGGGCGCGGGCTGCTCGCGGCGCGTGCCGGAGGGAGCGCCCACGGAGCAGGCGGTCGCGGGCGCGCCCACGGTGTACGTGGCCCGACGCATCCGCACGCTGGACGCGGCGAAGCCGGAGGCCCAGGCGCTGGCCGTGCGCGACGGCAAGGTGCTGGCCGTGGGCACGCGCGAGGAGGCGCTCGCCGCGGCGGGCCCCACCGCGCGCGTGGTGGAATTGGGCGATGCCACGGTGGTGCCCGGCCTCACGGATGCGCACGGGCACCTGGCGGGGCTGGGCCAGGCGCTCTCCGGCGTGCGGCTGGAGGGCACCACGTCACTGGACGAGGTGCGCCAGCGGCTGGAGAGGGCTCCCGCCACCGCGTACCAGGGCGACTGGCTGGTGGGGCAGGGCTGGGACCAGAACGACTGGGCCACGCCGCGCTTCCCCACGCTCGCCGACATGGGCGAGTCCCTGAAGGCCACGCCCGTGGTGCTGTGGCGCATCGACGGCCACGCGCTGTGGCTCAACGGTGAGGCGCTCAAGCGCGCGAACATCACCCGCGACACGAAGGCCCCCGAGGGCGGCACCATCGTGCGGCTGCCGGACGGCGCCCCCAGCGGCGTGCTCATCGACAACGCCATGGACCTGGCGCTGAAGGCATTGCCTGCGCCGACGAAGGAGCAGCACGCGTCGCGCATGCGCGCCGCGCTGGAGCACTGCGCGCGCGTGGGCCTCACCGGCGTGCACGACGCGGGCATGGACCTGCGGACGTTCCGCCTGTTCCAGGCGTGGGACCAGGCGGGCACCCTGTCCCTGCGCGTCTACGCCATGGCGGATGGGCAGACGGATGACCGCGTGCAGTACCTGAAGGACGGCCCGTTCCAGGGGAAGCTCCTGACGATGCGCGCGGTGAAGCTCACGCTGGACGGCGCGCTGGGCAGCCGGGGCGCGGCGCTGGGCGCGGCCTACAGCGACGAGCCCGGCCACCGCGGCCTGCTGCTCCTGTCGCCTGAGGAGTACGCCTCGCGCGTGCACGCCTTCGTGGGCCGCGGCTTCCAGGTGGCGACGCATGCGATTGGCGACCGCGCCAACACGCTGCTGTTGGACACGCTGACGCGGGAGCTGGGGGACCCGAAGACGAAGGACGCGCGCCCTCGCGTGGAGCACGCGCAGATCATGACGGCGGAGGACATCCGGCGCCTGGGCGCCAACGGCTTCATCGCGAGCGTGCAGCCCACGCACGCCACCAGCGACATGCCCTGGGCGGAGAAGCGCGTGGGCTCGGAGCGCATCCAGAACGCCTACGCGTGGCAGAAGCTGAAGGGCGCGGGCGCCGTGCTGGCGCTGGGCAGCGACTTCCCGGTGGAGCGGCCGGACGTGCTCGCGGGATTGTACGCGGCGCGCACGCGGCAGGATGCCAGTGGTCAGCCGCCGGGCGGGTGGCACCCGGACCAGCGCCTGAGCGGTGAGGAGGCGCTGGAGGGCTTCACGGTGGGCGCGGCCTACGCGTCCTTCGCGGAAGGCCAGCGCGGCCGGCTGAAGCCCGGCATGGATGCGGACTTCGTCGCGCTGTCGGTGGACCCCGTGGACGCGCCCCCGGCGGACCTGCTCACCGGGCAGGTCCGGCTGACGGTGGTCGCGGGCCGCGAGGTGTTCCGCGCGGACGCGAAGTAGCTACAGGTCCGCTTCGTAGGAGAGCGACTCGATGCGCTGGGTGACCTCCGCCTGGAGGCGGGTGCGCTCCTGCTCGAGTCGCTCCAGCTCCCGGCCGATGGCCTCCAGCCGGTCCTCCTGCGCGTTGAGCTTGGTGACGAAGCGCTCCACCAGCTCGCGCTGGGACGCGCCGCTCTTGAGCGAGTCGATGTTGGAGCGGATCCGCTCCTGGTCCTTGAAGAGCTGGGCGCGCTCCTCGTTGAGGCGCTGGAGGTCGCGGGCCACGGTGGCCTGCTTCTCGCGCATGGCCACCACGTCGCGCAGGGCCTGGGCGACGCGCGGGTCGATGTAGTGCGAGTCGAGGAAGAACGTCACCTCCTCCAGCCCCACGTTGCCCAGGTAGTACTGGCGGTGGCCCCGGGTGCGCTCGGTGATGACGAGCGTGTCGGAGGTGCCCGGGGCCAATTCGCGCTTGAAGCGCCAGAAGCCGTCCGTGGTCTCCGCGGGGGCCGCGGTGTCCTTCAGCTCCCAGCCGGTGCGCGGATGCTCCACGAAGAGCACCTGGGGGCGCTTCGCCTTGTTGCGCGCGAGGACCTTCGTGCGGCGCTGGTGGAAGAACTCCACCACCAGGGTGCCCCGGGTGAGCCGCGCGCGGAACACCGGGCCGTCCTCCTGGTCCTCCTCCACCGACACGACGCAGGACAGCTCCACGGCGTAGGGGACGAAGCGCGTGTCGTCGGGCTTGAGGGTGTCGAGCATCGCCTCGCCCACGTAGGTCTCGTCCTCGGTGATGGTGACGGGGCCGCCCTCCAGCGTGAGGCCGGTGGTGTTCTTGAACTCGATGCAGGCCATCGGGTTCTTCTCGCGCGTGGCGCGGTTGTAGAGCAGCACGCGCCGGCCCTCGAAGGGGCGCTGCAGGATGGGCACGAGCGCGCTCTGGTTGCGGTGCACGGTGACGGGGCGGTCCACGCCATACTCGAAGAGGTCCCCCACCTCCTTGGTCAGCGTCGTCACGGCGGTGCTCTGCTCCAGCGTCTCGCGCATGCCGCGTCCGGTGCCGCCCACCCTGGGGCCGCCCTTGGCGCGCATGCGGGGCGCCGGTGCGGGCGCGGCCATGGCGGGCATGATGCCGGACGAGGACGCCATGTCGGCGGAGCCGAAGGAGCCCTCTTCTTCCGCGTCCACCATGGGCTCGGCGACGCTCTCGTAGGCCTCCTGGGGGATGACGGGCGCGACGCCGGTCTCCGAGCGCACCTCCACGACGGGACGGCGCAGGTAGCGGGGGTTGTAGAGGTCGTGGACGAAGGACACGGGCAGGCCCGCGATGAGGGACAGCTCCACGTCCACCCAGTCCTCGTCACCGGTGTTGTCCACCATGGCCCAGCCCTGGAGCAGCGGCGGCTGCTTCTCATCCAGGAGGATGCGGTAGCTGGTCTTCCACACCGGGGACTCCAGCACGTAGCTGACGAACAACTCGCGCGAGCCCTCTCCGGCGGTGAGGATGGACAGCCGCTTCGAGTCCTTCTTGTACGAGGACATGACGGTGGCCAGGTAGAACTCCAAGTCCTTGCGCACGGCCTCGTCGAGGAACTCCAGCTCGCCCAGCTCCAGCACGTCGAACGTGCGCAGCGACGCGCCGACGAGCAGCGTGAGGAAGGGGCGCACGACGCTCGTCTCCCCCTGGACGACGGGCAGGGACTCCAGGCCGACGATGGCGCCTTCCACCTGCGCACCACCGACGCGAGCGCGGACGCGGGCCCCCTTCACCTGGCCGAGCAGCGCGGTGAGGCTGCCGTGTTCGGGGATGCGGATGGTGGCTTCGGAGAGGAGCTGCTCCAGGGGCTTGGTGGAGTCATAGCTCACGGCGGACACGGAGCCGCCGTTCAGGTCCAGCACGGTCATGGACTTGAGGACGTCGTTCATGTCGCGCGCCTTGAAGTCCAGGTGCGCGGTCTCGCTCCCGGTCACCTTCCCCCGGCGCTCGAAGTAACCGACGCCGTGCTTGTAGAGGACGACACGGCGGATGGACAGGGGCGAAGGCATTCGCGGAGCTCCGGGTGCGGTGTGATGGCGCCCCTGGTCTAGCAGTGGCGGGGCCGGGGGTTCCACTCCGGGTGAGTGTCCCTGCGCCCCGCCTGCCCCTCCCTGGGGGGAGGATGCCAGTCCTGGATGATATAATCGCAACCGGAATACGGTTGAAATCCAACTGCATTTGTTTGAATTGCAAGCCAGCCCTGGAAAGGCAGCAGCGTGGCCCCAGGCATGCCCCTGTTCCTTTGGGGGAGCGGCGCTACCTTCGCGGATGGGGCCGGGCTGAGAGACAGCGGTCCCTCCAGCAACGCAATTCCTACCGAAGGGGAGACGGCTCATGAATTCCAAAGGCAGCCATTCGCACACCTCGCATGACCACCAGCACGGAGAGGCCTGTGGCCATACGGCCGTGCAACATGGCAGTCATGTGGACTACCTCCACGAAGGGCATCTCCACCGCATGGAGGCCACCGGCATCAGCGAGTGCCGCATCGCCGCGGACGCAGCCAATCCCGTCCGGTGCACGCCCACGCACGAGTGCTCGGACCACGCGAAGGAGCACCAGCATGGCCCCCGGTGTGGCCATGAGTCCGTCCCTCATGGCGACCATGTGGACTACCTGGTGGCCGGGCACCTGCATCATCCCCACGGCTCTCATTGCGACGACCACGGCGCGCTGCGCCCCCTTGCCTGAGGGGGCCGTGAACGGGAGGAGGTTCCGGAGCCTCCTCCCGTCCTCCATGCTCCTGGCATGCTTCGCGAAGCGTTCTTCCGGGGGGACCTGTGCTGGCTGTTCATAGGGCTGCTCTGGAGCTGTGCGTCGACGTCATCCGCCCCGGCTTTCTCGCCGGAGGTCGTCTGGGCGGAGGCGGGCAGCGGACATGAGTGCGAGGACGGTGATGGGGACCAGTGCTTCGCGCCCCTGTGCGTGGACGGAGCTTGCGCGCTGTTCCGGTGCGAGGACTGACGGGTGCGCTATTTCGAATCGAGGGTGGCAGCACCGCCACGACCCTCCGCTGGGCCTTCGCGGCCGGGCAGCACTGGCTGGCCCGGCGGACCTTCCGAGACGACTCCCCGGGGGACGGCCCCACGCAGCACCGGCTCTACGCCACGACGCCCGGGCCGCTCTACCTCACCCATGGGCTGCTCGAGGTCTCCTTCAGCGCTGTCGGCCCCTCCATGTCCGCCGCACACGACGTCGCGCTCGTGTCATTCCAGCGAGGTTCAGGCACCACCGGCGGAACCCCGCCCGCCATGGACAACCCCTGGGGACCCGGTACCTGGTACGAGACGCAGGAGACCACCGACAGAGGCGTCCAGGTGAACCGCGTCTGTCTGGGCGCGGAACAGGGCTACCTGCTGCGCAAGGTCTGGAGCCGGCCGCGAGGTGAGAACCGGTGCGAGGACTTCCAGGGCGCGGAGGTGCTTTCCCTGGAGGATGCGTTGATCGACCTCGTCAACAACTCCGTCTACATCCCCGCCTGGCCTCCCCGAGACTACGGTGCCCCGCTCCCCAGGCAGGTCCATGTCTATGTGAGACAGGAGCCCGTGGCGGCGTACTTCGATGAAGTCCCTGAATACAGTCTGGGGGCACCCTGGATGCAGTCCACGAGCGACTCCACGGACCTGTGGAACCCCGTGCTCCGGGGGCTCCCCATGGAGGCGCGGTTCGACCCGCTGTCGAAAGGCGTGTACCTGGAGACCGCGTCCGGTGTGCGTCAGTACCGGTCAGACAGCCGGCTCACCCGCTGGGGCACGTGGCTGGAGTCCGCCCCCGAGCTGTCGACCAGCGCACGTTGACGCCACGCACGCGACCACCGTCCGCGCGGCTCCACGCGTCGCTCCGTGTATCTAGCGACCGCATGCGACACCCTCTCTTCCGCGCTCCCTTCCTGCTGTGCTCCGCGCTCCTCCTGGGCACGGGCTGCGAAAGCATGAAGCCCCGCGCCGTCTCCCCCGCCGACGGCACCACCGCCACCGAACAGCCCGGCGCTTCCTCCGAGCCTGAGGCCGCCATCACGGACGCTGGCGCTCCCACCACCGAAGCCACCCCCGCCACGCCCTCACCGTGGCAGCGCGCCCGCGTGGGCGACCGCGTGGAGTACGCCTTCTCCGCCCACCGGAGCCGCCCCGGCACGGACACCGGCGTGGGCGTGGCCGGTCATGTCGCGCTGGAGGTCGTCGCCGTGCAGGCGCCGTGGGCATGGCTCACCGTCACCTTCACGGATGATCAGGGCCGGCCCCTTGCCCACCCGCGCCTCTCCCAGCCTCGCGTGCTGCCCATGCGCGTGGAGGAGACACAGCCGTGGAAGGAGGAACACCGCGGCCAGCGCTCCACCGAACAGACCACCGCCGCCGGCCGCACCTGGGACGCACGCCGCTTCCTGGACGACCGCCGCCCCAGCGACGGCCCCCTCCAGAACCGCCTCTACGCCAGCGAGCCCGGGCCGCTGTACCTCACCCACGGCCTGCTCGACGCGAGCACCACGCTCTCCGGCTTCGGCGCCAGCGGCAGCCAGCAGCTCACGCTCGTGTCCTTCCGCCAGGGCACCGACGCCGCGGGCAGCGTGCCCGCGCTCGACCGGCCCTGGGGCCCGGGCACCTGGTACGACGTGCGCCAGGACCTCTCCGGCACGTCCTCCGTGCGCCGCGTCTGCCTGGGCGCGGAGCGCGGCTTCGTCCTGCGCAAGGAGCTGACCGGCCCCACCGGCGACGCGCCCTGCGCGGACTTCCAGGAGGCCGAGGCCCGGCCCCTCGAGGAGGCCCTGCTCGACGCCGTCAGCGAGACCCTCAGCCAGCCGCAGCAGTGGCCCCCCGTCCCCGCCGGCGCCGCGCCGGCGCGCCGGGAGACGTTCACCGTCGGCCAGCACCCCGTCCCCGCCCTCGTCGTCGAATCGCCCTTGGGTGAAGGCGCCGAGCGCCGCGTGCAGGTCACCACCTACGCCGCCGAGCCGTGGGGCGCCGCGCTGAACGGGCTCGCGGACGAGGCCCGCTTCACGCCCCTCGCCGACGCCGTCTACCGCGCCCCGCCCAAGGGCAAGCGCGTGCCCGAGGACGGGACCGCGCTCGCCGGCTGGGGCAGGTGGGTCGTGGACGGCGGCCGGTAGCCCGCCTCACCTACACGTGCGGCGCTCCGGCTTGTCCTTGCGGCACTGCGCCACGGACGGGAGCGCCTCGCGCGCTTCGTCCGCCACGTCCACCACCTGGCGCGCGCACTCGCTCGCCGCCAGCGTGCCCTGGATGTCGAACAGGGCCAGCACCTCCGCGCAGCGCTTCTGCATGGACTCCACGCCCGCCACGAAGAGCGGCTGCATCACCTCCGGCGTGAACGAATAGCCGTTCGCCTTCGCCAGCCCTGCGTCCGGCTTGAACATCCACGCGCTGCGCCAGCTGGACGCCACCTGGTCGAAGCGCGCCGAGCCCATCCACACCGCCTGCCCCGCCCCCAGCGCCCTCAGCGTGGGCGGTTGGAAGCCCGGCCCCTTGCGGCGGCAGAAGTCCTCCGTCGCGCCGCGCAGGCCGCAGACGGTGTACTCGCCCAGCCGGCGCGTCACCGCGAGCAGCTCCGCCTGCTGCACCTCGCCCACGCGCGGCTGCTCCACGAACAAATCAAGGGTGCGCATCAGCGCGTTCACCGCGTTCTTCGGCTCCAGCGCCGGCGACGGGTTCACCCCCCCCGTGGAAATCACCAGCACCCGCTCCGCCCCGCGCTGCACCGCCTGGAGCAGCGGCAGCCCCGAGCGCACCCCGCCGTCGTAGTACGTCCCCGTGCGGTCGCCCGCCGCCGACGGCAGCTTGCTCACCGGATCCGACAGCACCGGCTCCGCGATGGACGCCACGACGGCGTGAATCATCCCGCCCTTGCGCACAAGGTCCGACGCGCCCGGCTTGAAGTCCGCCGGGTCCTGGTCGCTCACGCTGAACACGTCGCCCGTCTCGAAGTCCACCGACACCGCCACCAGCTCCGTGCCGTTGTGCAGCTGCGCCGGCTGGACGAACTGCTCCAGCTTCGAATACATGCCGTCGAACCGCACCAGCCCCCGCGTGTCGTCCGCCAGATTCCACAACCACGTGGAGTTCACGCAATACAGGTCCGACTCCACCGTGCACGTGTAGTTGCCCAACAGCTGCCGGCGCGCACTCGCCTCCTGGCCCGGCGTGTGGAACAAGTCCACCAGCGTGCTGATGAGCGCGCCCGTGCTCGTCCCCGCCGCCAGGTCGATTCGCGCGTCCCCGCACCCCTCCGGCGCGGGCTTGCCCCGGCACTGCTCCAGGATGCCCAGCAGCCGCCAGATGGCCCCCGCGCTGAACGCGCCGTTGGCGCCGCCGCCGCTCAGCACCACCGCGTTGCTGGGCCGCTGCAGGTCGCGGTGCCACGAGCGCGCCCGCACGTACGCCGCCGCGGACGCCGCGCCCCGCTGGATGCCCTGCGCCAGGACCTCGCGCGTCAGCGGCACCTCCAGCGACTGCTGCAGCGCCGCGAGCGACGGTCCAATCCCCATCGCGTTCGCGAGGAAGCGCTGCGCGTCCACCTCCTCCCCGGCCGGCGTCGCCACGGAGAAGGACTGCACCGGCAGCGGCACGCCCCACGCGGACGCCTTCACCGTCCGGTCGATGTAGCCCGTGTGCTCGGCGTTCTCATAGCAGGACGCCGTGTCCTGCCCCGCGTGCTGCGCGATGCACGCCGTCATGTCCAGCACGGCTTCCGGAGACGCGCCCAGCGCGTCCATCCACGCGCCCGCGCGGGCAGGGTCCACGTAGGAGTCCGTCAACTGCGCGCGCGTCAGCCCCGCCACGCGCTCCACCGCCGGCACGCGGACCGGAACGTCCCCCGGCTTGGAAGACTCCGGCGCGTTGAGCGCGTCCAGGAGCGTGCCCGTGCGAAGGAAGCTGCAACCGCTCGCCATGGCGGCGAGGAACATCAGCAGGGGCGGAAGGTGACGGCGCATGGGAGACGCCTCCATGACGGAGAGGTGGACGGACCGCCCTCTTCCTTAGCTGATGCCCCCGACGCCCGGCCATCGCTTGAAGCGTCCGGCATCCGCAATCTCGCAAAGCACCGCTCGCGACGCGTCGCGCTGCGGTTAGCATGCGCGCCCCGTCCCGGAGGGTATCCCCCACATGGTTGAGTATGACCCGCATCGCTGGTGGAGCTACTTCCACTACCTGCGCGGTTCGATGGTGAAGGAGATTGTCGGCCGCGTGCTGCTGTGCCTGGTCTGGGCCGCGGCCGTGGTGGGCTTCCACCACCACGTGCGCGACGTGGGCGTGCCCCCCACGGTGCACACGCTGGCGGGCATCTCACTGAGCCTCCTGCTCGTGTTCCGCACCAACGCCTCCTATGACCGCTTCTGGGAGGGCCGGAAGCTCTGGGGCGGCATCGTCAACGAGACGCGCAACCTGGTCCGCGCGTCGGAGCCCTTCCTGGGCAGGACGCCGCTCTACGCCGCGCTCGTGCATTGGACGGCCGCGTTCCCCTTCGCCACCGCCGCGTGGCTGCGCGGGCAGCAGCGGCACCTGGGCCCCCACACCGCCCCCCTGCCTTCGCAGGAGGTGGCGGACGCGCTCAAGGCCCAGCACGTGCCGCTCACCGTGGCCCGCCGGATGACCGCCGTGCTGGACGAGGGCCGCCGGCAGGGGCTCTATCCCGAGTACGTCCAGATGCAGCTGGACCAGAACGTCCAACAGCTCATCGACTACCTGGGAGGTTGTGAGCGCATCCACCGCACCCCGATGCCTTTCGCATACATGGTGCACCTGCGCCGCGCGCTCATCCTCTACTGCTTCACCCTGCCCTTCGCGCTGGTGGACAGCTTTGGCTGGGTGACAGTCCTGGCCACGTTCATCGTCGCGTATGTCTTCTTCGGCATCGAGGAGATCGGCGTCGAAATCGAGGACCCCTTCGGCACGGACGACAACGACCTGCCGCTCGACACCATCTGCCAGAACATCCAGAGCAACCTGCTGGCGCTGCTGCCGGGCCCTCCCTCCAGGGAGAGCCCGGGGGCGTGAAGGACTACTCCGCGACGGAGACCTTCACCTCGATGTTGCCGCGCGTGGCGTTGGAGTACGGGCACACCTGGTGGGCCGCCTCCATCAGCTTCTGCGCCTCCTCGCGGGGGACGCCGGGGAGGATGCCCTGGAGCTCCACCGCCAGGCCGAAGCCGCCTTCCGGCGTCTTGCCGATGGTGACGGTGGCCTTCACGCCCGCCTTCTCATCCAGCTTCTTGCCGGCCTTGCCCGCGACCAGGCGCAGCGCGCTCTCGAAGCAGGAGGAGAAGCCCGCGGCGAAGAGCTGCTCGGGGTTGGTGGCCGTCTCCTTGCCGGAGCCTCCCAGCTGCTTCGGCATGGCCAGCTCCAGGCCGTTCAGCGGGCTGTTCTCCAGGAGCAGCTTGCCGTTGCGGCCGCCGTGGGTGATGGCGGTGGTGGAGTAGAGCGGCGAGATCTGGACCGGGGCCATGGTGTTGCTCCTTGCGTGAGTGGATACCGCGTGTGCCTTCAAGCGCTGCGTGAAACCTTCTCGAACAACCGCTGGATGTCCCGGCGCAGCCGCGCCAGCTCCTCCAGCGACAAACCCGTGCGGCAGACGATGGCCTCCGGGATGGACGCGGCCTTGCGGCGCAGGGCCTTCCCCTGGGACGTGAGCGACGCCGTCACCGAGCGCGCGTCCTCCTGGGAGCGCTCGCGGCGCACGAAGCCCAGCGTCTCCAGCCGCTTGAGCAGCGGCGTCAGCGTCCCCGAGTCCAGGTACAGCTTCTCCCCCAGCTCCTTCACCGTCACGCCGTCCGTCTCCCAGAGGACCAGCATCACCAGGTACTGCGGATAGGTGAGCCCCAGCTTCGCCAGCAGCGGCGTGTAGGCCTGCACCATCGCGCGCGACGCCGCGTAGAGCGGGAAGCACAACTGCAGGTCCAGCCGGAGGAAGTCATCCGTCGACATGGAGAATATGTAGTGCGCAATTCAATTGCGCGCAATCAATTTGATGGCGCGTGGGGAAGGTGCGTGTGGGTGCGGCGTGTTCCCCCCGCGGGCGGGGCCGTGCTACAGCCGCGCCTCCCGGGGTGCCCGGGAACGGACGAGGACGTGAGGATGCTCAGGACGGTCACCGCCACGCGCTACGTGACGCCCTTGCGCGAGGGGGGCTCGATGCCCGCCATCGTGGAGGCGAACGACGCGGGGCTCTATGTCGTGAAGTTCCGGGGGGCGGGCCAGGGGGCCAAGGCGCTCATCGCGGAGCTGTTGGCGGGCGAGCTGGCGCGCGTGCTGGGCCTGCGGGTGCCGGAGCTGGTGTTCGTGGAGCTGGACGCGACGCTGGGGCGCAACGAGCCGGACAGTGAAATCCGTGAGCTGCTCAAGGCGAGCGCGGGGTTGAACCTGGCGCTGGACTATCTGCCGCGCTCGGTGACGTTCGACCCGCTGGCGGTGCCGGTGCCGGAGGCGCAGGTGGCGTCCGCCATCGTGGCGTTCGACGCGTACGTGACGAACGTGGACCGCACGCCGAAGAACCCCAACCTCCTGGTGTGGCACCGCAACCTCTGGCTCATCGACCACGGGGCGGCGCTGTACTTCCACCACTCGTGGGACGGGTGGGAGGAGCGCAGCCAGGGGAGGTTCGCGCCCATCAAGGACCACGTGCTCCTGCCGTGGGCGCACGCGCTCAAGGACGCCGGGGACCTGCTGCGGCAGAAGGTGACGCGGGAGGTGGTGGAGCGCATCGTGGCGGCGATTCCGGAGGCGTGGCTGGGCCAGGAGCCCGCGTTCGCGTCCACGGCGGAGCACCGCGCGGCGTACGTGACGTGGCTGATGCGCAGGCTGGACGCGGCGCCGGCGTTCATCGAGGAGGCGACGCGTGCCCACGCCCAGCTCGTTTGATTACGCCATCATCCGGCTGGTGCCTCGCGTGGAGCGCGAGGAGTTCATCAACGTGGGCGTCGTCCTCTTCTGCGTGCAGCACCGCTTCCTGGGCGCGCGCGTGGAGCTGGACGTGGCCCGGCTCAAGGCGCTGTCGCCGGACGCGGACGTGGAGCTCTTGAGCGGCCACCTGGAGAGCTTCCGCCGCGTGTGCGTGGGCGGCAAGGACGCGGGGCCCATTGGACGGCTGCCGCAGAAGGAGCGCTGGCATTGGTTGGTGGCGCCCCGGAGCACGATGCTCCAGACGGGGCCCGTGCACACGGGCCTGTGCGACGACCCGGAGCGCGCGCTGGAGCACCTCCTGGACACGATGGTGCGGGTGAAGCCGGCCCGGTGAGCAGCCGTGCGGGCAGGGGCTCAGCCCGCCTGTTCGCACATCGCGGCGGGCGCCCGCGCATCGCATGGTGAAGAGAGCGGGGAGGCCTGGACGTTTGCCCCAGGGCTTCCCATTTTTCGCCGCGAGGCACGGGGAGGTGGCGACCGGACCATGGAGCCGTCAGCGCTACGCATCGTCACGTACAACGTCCGCTACTTCGGACACATGCTGAGGGGGCTTGCGAGCACCATCGGCCCCAAGCGCCGCGTGGCGGCCGCATTGGCCACACTGGATCCGCTGCCGGACATCATCTGCCTCCAGGAGGTGGAGACCTCGTCGCTGCGCAGCAACATCATCCACCGGCCCACCCATCCGGGTGAGACGCAGCTGGAAGCCTTCATGACGCGCGTGGAGGAGACGTTCGCCCTCCAGGGGAGGGACATGCCCTACGAGGCGTTCTACTTCCGCGCGCACCACTACAAGGTGGGCGAGCTGTCCCTGTACACCACCGGCCTGGCGATGCTCGTCAACACGCGCACCCTGCTGGTGGACCAGCACAACGTGCAGGCGCCGGAGCACATCACGCACCACCACGTGCAGGGGCTCAAGGAGCGCAAGCAGAGCCGCATCTGCGCGCACATGCGCGTCATCCGCCGCTCGGACCTGCGCGCGTTCCACATCTTCAACACGCACCTGAGCCTGCCCACGCCGTTCGCCCGCGAGTTCTGGGCCACGCGCGACAAGATGGGCTGCGGCGTCAACCAGCTCCACGAGGCGAAGAAGCTCGCGGGCTTCATCGGACTGCACGCGAAGCAGGAGCCGTTCGTCGTGTGCGGGGACTTCAACTCGCCGCCGTCGTCGCCGGTGTTCCGCTACCTCACGGGGGACGCGCACCTGACGTGCGCGCAGGCGGCGGTGGGGCAGATCAACCCGGCCGTGTCCCGCGCGTTCCCCACCGCGGGCTTCATGCGCATGCGCATGCACCTGGACCACCTGTTCTCCGGGGGCGGCGTGAGCTGGCTGGACACGGCCGATACGCGGCCCTTCGGCGACCTGAGCAGCCGCTTCCACGGCCTGTCCGACCACGTGCCGCTCATCGCGCGGTTCCGGCTGGATGCACCGGCCCCCGTGCTGCTGACCTGAGAAGCGGGCCGCCGCGTCCCCGCCGGATGCTCCCCGCGCGCGCTTCGCGTGGGCAGCGTGTCCTTCCGGAGGCTCGCCGATGATTCGACTCCAGCGCGTTTATGGGGAGCACCGCCCGGACCCTCGGGCGGGGACCCGGTTCCTGGTGGACCGGCTGTGGCCGCGGGGCATCAAGAAGGTGGACCTCCGACTGGACGGCTGGCCCCGCGAGGTGGCGCCCAGCACGGAGCTGCGGCAGTGGTACGCCCACAACGTGGAGCGCTTTGACGAGTTCCGGTCCCGCTACATCCACGAGCTGGACGCGCACCCCGACGCGTGGGAGCCGCTGCTGGAGGCCGCACGCCACGGCCGCATCACGCTGCTCCACGGCGCCCGCGACACCGAGCACAACAACGCCACGGTGTTGAAGGAATACCTGGAGGCACGGCTGAAGCACCCGTCGCGAAAGAAGCCGCGCCACACGGTGCACTAGAGGCTGTCCCTGATTGACGCGGCCAGAGCAGCCTGGAGGCACCGTGCAGGACGGCGAGGGAGCTGGCCGCCGTCTTGTCGTCACTCGGGGACAGCGCCCGGGGCGGCATCCCGGCCATCAGCGCGCGGCGACGGTTCCGTGCAGCGCGAGGAAGTCCACGCCGCCGCGCGCGTCGCGCAACACCACCCACAGCTGCACGGGCCCGGGCGTGGCCGGCGCCGTCCAGGCGTTCTCGCTGAAGGATTCGGTTTCGTCCTCGCTCCGGCCGGTGCGGTCCGCCTCGAAGTCGCCCGAGGTGGCGTACCAGGAGACGCGCAGGCTCTCGCGCCGCTCGACGAGCGACTGGGAGGCGACGTCGTACACCACGTACGTCTCCGCCGAGGGCTCCGCGTCCTCCGGGCCGCTCCAGCGGGCGCGCCAGGTGATGGTGGCATCGGCGGGCAGCGCGTCGAGCGCCACCGGCGCGCCGTTCACCTGCGCTGTCACCTCCAGCAGATGCGGGGCGCGGTTGGGCACGTAGCGCTCGCGGAAGTCGCGGGCCACCTCGGGGCTGGCGCCCACCAGGTTGCAGCGGATGCGCTCGAGCGCCACCGCCGGGTCCGACCCCGGCAGGTCCACGCGCACGGGCAGGTAGTAGCCGCCGGTGACGTCCGGGTCATGCGGGCGGAAGGGCGGCTCGCCCGGGCGGGGCGCCGGCGTGTCCGGACCGAACAGCGTGCATGCGTCCGCGGGCACCTCTCCCGACGTCTCCGGGCCGCGACCGCCGAAGGCGCGCACGTCCTTGCCCAGGCAGCTGGCGCCCACCACGTTGTTCTCCGTGGCGGGCTTGGAGGTGGCGCAGGTGGACCAGCTCAGCGCGGGCGCGCCGTCCGCCAGCGCCACCAGCGCGCGGTACGTCACGACCTCTCCGGGGCGTGCCTCCGCGGGCGTGGCCTGCACGGCGAGAATGCGCGGCTCGGTGATGCGCGAGGACCGGGTGCCGAAGTCCGGGCGGCAGCCCACGGCGAGCACGGCCACGGCGAGGAGGGGCAGAGGAGCTTTCATCGTCAGAACTGGTAGCGCAGGCCGGCCACCGCGAGCACGGGCAGTCCGACGATGTACTTCCGCTCGCGGTAGTCGAAGTTGTAGGTGATTTCTTCGGGGTTCTGCCGGTTCGTCACGTTCTGCATGTCCAGGTAGACATTGAGCGTGCCGCTCCCCACCTGGAAGTCGCGCTCGGCGCGCAGGTCCACCTGGTAGAAGGACGGAATGCGCACGGAGTTCTGCGAGCCGAACAGCGGCTGGTACACGTCATCGCGGACGTCGTAGAAGGCGCCCGCCACGGGCGTGCGGGGCGCGCCGGTGGCGAAGCGGAAGCGGGCTCCCAGCGTCCACGGCCCCATCTGGTAGCTGCCGACCACGCCCAGCACGTGCGTCTGGTCGTAGTCGAACAGGCGCACGGCCGCGGCCGGCGAGTCCTGCCGCTCGCTGCGGCTGAGGCTGTAGGTCACCCAGCCGAAGAAGTTCTGCCACAGCTCCTGGCGCAGGAGGAACTGCACGCCGTAGCTGCGCCCGGTGCCGTCCTGGGTGAGGGCGCGCGCGAGCTGCGGCGTGGCGTAGGGGCTGCGGGCCACCAGGTTGTCGAGCGTCTTGTAGAAGCCCACCGCGTCCGCGGTGAGGGTGCCGGTGACGCGCCACGAGGCACCCGCGGTGGCGTGCACGGCGCGCTGGGGCAGCAGCGTGGGATTGCCGAAGACGGCGCTCATCTCCTCGGGCGCGGGGGCCTGGTAGTAGACGCCCGCGGCGGCGTTGAGGGTGAGGTCCTTGCGCAGCTTGTAGCTGGCGGACAGGCGCGGCTCGATGACGGGGGTCAGGGTGGAGCGGCCAATGGGCAGCGTCCCGCCCACGCTCGGCGTCAGCCGGCTGGCCTCCAGCAGGAAGCCCGACAGGCGCAGGCCGGGGTTGAGGGTGAGCGCGCCCAGCCGCAGCTCCGCGGTGGCGTATGGAGACACCGTCACCTGGTTGACGTCCCAGGTGTCCGCGTTGCTCTCGTCACTGGGGCGCTGGCCGAAGACGAAGATGTCGCCCTCGCGCGCGGGCAGGTTGAGCGAGCCCTGGCGCCGCACGTGGGTGGGCGCGCCCTGCAGGTCCAGGCCGAGCGCGAGCGTCACCCCGCGATCCACCTTGCGCCGGTAGCTGCCGCGCAGGCCCCAGCGCACGCCGCGCATGTCCAGCAGCGCCGGCGTGGGCCCGAAGGTGGCGAGCTGATGGCTGCTGTCCAGCCCCACCGACGGCGTCACCACGAAGCTGGAGCCGTCCTCCAGGATGCGGTTGTAGCGCAGGATGACGCGGGAGAAGGAGCTGTCCGTCGTCTCCGAGCGCACCTGCGCCGGGTCGCTGGAGGCCACCGTGCGCTTCAGGTAGTCATTCGAGCCGAGCACCAGCACGCTCAGCGACTCGTCCTTGCGCAGGTCCAGCTGCCCCTGGAGCTGGTAGTCGTTGTAGCGGGGAATGGGGAAGAAGTCGCCCACGTCCTGGGACACCACGCCGGCGAGGACGCGGTCCAGGTAGCTGTAGCGCACGGCGCCGGCCACGCGCAGCGTGGGAGTGATTGAGGCGGAGAGCTGCGCCGAGGCGTCCATCGCGTCCGCGGACACCACGCCGTGCACGCCGTCCGCCTGGGGCGCGCGCGTCTCCACCCGCACGAGGCCCCCCATGCCGCGTCCGTAGTCCCCGCCGTAGGCGCCGGGCGTCAGGTCGATGCCCTTCACCAGCCCGGAGTTGATCGTCGAGCGCAGGCCGCCCACATGGTAGAGGGCCGGGATCTCCACGCCGTCCACGTTGACGCGCGTGTCGCGCGGGGCGCTGCCCCACACGACGAGCTGCCCGCTGCCGAAGGACGAGCGCGCCACGCCCGGCAGGTTCTGCACCACCTTGAGGGTGTCGCCCTGCGTGCCGGGCACGCGCCGGGCCTCCTCGGTGCGGATGCTCACCTCGGTGGACTCCTTGCGGATGCGCGGCGCGCGCACCACCACCTCCTCGTCCACGCCCTCCTGCTTCTCCTCGGCCAGGTAGCGCACCGTCTTCTTCTTCGCCTCGGCGATGTCCTCCTGCGTGGAGACGGTGATGAGCGTGGCGCTGGAGAGCTGCACCTGGTGCGTGCCCACCGGCACGTCGATGAAGGAGAACGTGCCCTGCTCGTCCGTAGAAGTGGTGGCGCCCGTGTCCACGACCGTCACGGTGACGCCCGCCAGGGGCTTCTTGGTGAAGCGCTCGAGGACGACGCCCTCGAAGTTCACCTGCGGCCCCAGCTTCACCTTCACCTCGTCGATCTTGAAGGTGTAGCGGTAGTCGATGCGCACCGGCGACGGCACGCCGTCCACCTCGGCCGGCTCGAAGACGAACCTGCGGGCGGCGGCCACCGCGGCGGCGTCGAAGTCCGCCCCGCCGCTCTCCACCACCTTCACGTCCTCCACGGTGCCGTCCGCGGCGATCTCGATGCCCAGCAGCACGGAGGCGGTGACGCCCGCCTCGCGCTTGTCCGCCGGGTACTCGGCCTCCACGAAGGTGGTCAGCTTGGGGGCCTTCGTGAGCTCCCCCTGCTGCGGCTCCTGGGCGCGCGCGCTCCCCAGCGCGCACACCAGCGCCAGCACTGCCGCCACCAACATTCGCCCTTCGCGCACCACGTTAGTCTCCGAGTTCGAAGCGCCGGGCGAGCGTGAAGACGCCGCCGGTCACGGGTTTTCCGCAGGCGGTGGAGGGCTTGAAGCGCCACAGCTTCACCGCGGCCACCGCGGCGGCGTCCAGGGCCGCCTCCACGGCGCTCACCACGTCCACCCGCGCCACGCTGCCATCCGCGGAGATGATGACGGAGAGCACCAGGCGGCCCTCCACGCCGTCGGCGCGCGCCTGGGCGGTGTACTCAATGTCCGGCGTGCGCACGAGCGGCACCGGCTTGGTGGGCGCCTCGGTGCAGGGGTCCTCGTCCGGTGGCGGCGGGGGCTTCACCGGCTCGCGCCGCGCGATGGGCTGCTTCGCGGGCTCGGGGTCGCCGCGGGTCGTCGGGCCATGCGTCAGCCCGCCCACGGCGATGCCGCCGCCTGGGCCGCCGCCATCGTTGCCCAGCGTCAGGCCGGTGGAGAGGGCCGCGGGCCGGGGCGCCGGCGTGGGGGTGGACGCGGGAGGCGGCGGGGCCGGGGCAGCCACCTCGGGCGCCGCCTCCGGGCGGCGCGGGCGGGGCGCCGGCGGCGGCGGCGGGGGGGGCTTCGGAGGCTCCTCGGGCTTGGGCTCTGGCTTCTTCTTGGCGCCCTCCACCACCGCGACGGCGATGGCGCGGTGTTGCATGGGGGTGCGCGACAGCCAGAAGAGGAGCGCCACCGCCAGCGCGTGGAGCGCCAGGGAGATGAAAAGGGGCTTACCGCGCATGGCGTCGTCTTCTCAGTCGGCCTGCACGTTGATGGCGAAGTGGGTGATGCCGGTCACCTTCGCCAGGTCGATGATGTGCACCACCGCGCCATGCGGCGTGTCCTTGTCCGCGCTCACGACCAGGTTCATGTCCGGGTTTGCCTTCACCGCGGCCGTCAGGCGCTCGCGCACCACGGCCTCCTCCGCCGGCTGCTCGTCCATCAGCAGCTTGCCGTCCTTCTGGACCACCACCGTGGTGGGCTTCTCCGCCATGCCGTCCGAGCTGGAGGCGCGCGGCAGCTGCACCTTGAGCGTCTGCGCCACGATGTACGTCGAGGACACCATCAGGATGATGAGCAGCACCAGCACCACGTCGACCAGGGGCGTGACGTTGATGTTGGAGATCGTGCCGCCGCGGCGGCCCCCGCCTCCTCCGAGCGTGCCGGCCATTACGTCTGCACCTCGCGCTCACGGACGGGGGACCTGGCGGCCAGCGCGGCAGCCCCGTTGGCGGGCGCCTCGGACGGGGCGCGCGCCGGGTGCGCGCTGCGCAGGTGGGCCAGCAGCTGGCCGCCGAGCGTCGCCACGTTGTCCTCCACCTCGGTGCACTTCTTCTGGAAGTAGTTGAAGGCCACCACCGCCGGCAGCGCCACGAGGATGCCCACCGCCGTGGCGATGAGCGCCTCGGCGATGCCGCCCATGACGTTGCCCATGCCTCCGCCCCCGGCCTGGGCGCTGCCCAGCTCCTTGAAGGCGGTGATGATGCCGAGCACCGTGCCGAACAGGCCGATGAAGGGCGAGTTGTTGGCCAGCGTGCCCAGGAAGAGCAGCCCGGACTCGAACTGCGGCCGCCGGTCCTTCAGGCCGCTGCCGAGGATCTCCGCCACCGCGTCCGCGCCGTCCGCGTACCACTCCAGCGCCTCGGTCAGCACCTGCGCCTCGATGCTCTTGTGGTGGGCGAGCACCGCGCGCGCGCCCGCCACGTCCCCGGCGCGCAGCCGCTCCACCAGCGCGCGGCCCAGCTTGCGCGGGTCCACCCGGCGCTTGTGGAAGTACACGATGCGGTCCACCACCACGCCCACCGACAGCACCGACAGGGCAATCAACAGCCACAGCACCGCGGTGCTGCCCATCTGCACCGCGCCATGCATCTTCTCCAACATCATCAACTCCTCGCGAAGCGCGAAAATGAAACCCGGAACGGCTCAGGGAATGTCGAACTCGAGGGCCAGCAGGCCGGCGCCCTTCTCGTGGGTGCCGCGCGTGTCGGACTCCACCACGCTGCCCTCGGCGCGGCCGAGGACCACGCCGTCACGGCGCGCCTCCAGCTTCCAGTTGGCGCCGGCCTCGGCGCACAGGCTGAAGGCGTCCACGCGCACCACGTAGTGGCCGGAAGGGGGTGGCTGCCGCCACACCACGTCCTCCTGGCGGCGCCCGTCCAGCACGCACTGCGCGTTGGAGTCGTAGAGGAGCACGCCCCCGGCCTCCACCTGCGAGGGGTCGATGACGCCCACGGTGGGCGGCGTGTACGAGTTGATGTTGCGCGCCCAGATCTCCACCCCGTCCGGGATGGTGACGTGCAGGTCCAGGTCCGACTGGGTGTCCCAGGACAGGCTGATGACGAGGCTGCCCGAGGGGGCGGCGCTGGCCATCACGTCCACGCCGAGCGCGCGCGGCGGGCCGGCGCGGCCCTGCCCGTCCAGCGCGCGCGCCACCACCTCGTAGTGCCCGGCCTCCACGCGCGGCGAGAAGGCGAGCTGCGCGCTGAACGTCACCAGGTCCTGGTTGAGGGTGTCCACGTTGCCGGTGGGGATGCGCCAGTGGCCCTGCTCGCCGGAGAAGCTGAGCGCCACCGCCTCCGCGCCCTTGACGGCCAGCCCGCTGAAGGACTTGGCCTGGACGCCGGCGCGCACCAGGGTGTTGGAGGTGGTGACGTCCACCAGGTCGGGGCCGCCCTCGGGGGCCTGCAGCTCCTGGGGGTAGTGCCGCGCCCCGGCCACCTGCATCAGCGCGTCCAGCCCCGAGTCGCTCGTCTCTCCACAGCCGGCCAGCGCCAGGAGCGCCAGCGCCATCGTCGTCGCGAGCCGCATCAGAAGACCACCTCGCCGCGCACGGTGAGCGCGTCATCCGGCAGGGTGGTGGGGGCCCCGCTCGTGGTGCGCGCCAGCGCGTTGGTGTTGTGGTCGTACTCCACCATCACCCGGCCGTAGGGAGGCAGCCGCGCGCCCAGCACCACGGCGGTGGTGGACAGCGCGTTGGTGCGCACCACCTGCGCGCCGTTGCGCACCTCGCTGGCGTCCCGGTCCGGGTCGTAGAAGTCGTAGCGCACGCCGCCGAAGAGGTGGGGGCCCACCTGCGCGGTGAGGCCCACCAGATAGCCCTGCTCGCGCAGCGCGCGGCCGGCACCCACCGGGTTCGCCACCTGGAAGCCCCGGTCGAGGTTGGAGGCCCAGTACAGCTCGCCCAGGGCCTGCAGCGTCACCCGCTCCGTGACAGGCACGGTCACCGTGAGGTCCGCGCCCACCGCGTCGCGGGAGAAGGACTGCGAGGCCTGCGCCGGGTAGCCGGGGATGATTTGAATCTCCGGCAGCTGCACCTGGCCGTCCTCGTTGATGTCGCGCCAGGTCACCTGGTCCTTCGTGGCGGCGACGCCCCGGGTGAAGCCGTGGCCGACGAGGTACGAGACGCCGGCCCGCACCCCGACGCGCTCCAGCTGGGTGTCCACGCCCAGGCGGCCCACCACGTCCTTGAGGGCCAGCGGGGCGCGTCCCGGGAAGGACTTCTCGCCCAGGGGGTGGCCGTTCATCACGCCCACCGCGTAGCGCAGGAAGCGCCAGCCGCCGGACAGCTGCGCGCCCAGGTCATACTCGCCGGGGAAGAGGGCCGAGGCGGCGTTGCTGCGCTCCAGGAAGGGGCGCACGCGGTCGCTCTCCAGCACCTCGTGGCCCCAGGGAATCTTGAAGAGGCCCACGGTGGCCATGGCCAGCGGCGGGGCGTCCGCGTCCGGCTGGTAGCGCAGGCTGACCTCGGCCGCCTGGAGGCGGGCGGCGGGGCCTCTGACGGTGTTGCCGTCCAGCTCGAGCGCGCCGGAGATCCACGGCGCGGTGAGCTCGGCGCGCACGCGGGCGCGGCGGATGAGGAAGCGCGTCTGGTTGAGCGGCTCGCCCGTGGCGGGGTTCAGCTCGTCCTCCGAGGACTGGCGCATCAGCACGCCGTCGGACTGGAGGAAGCCGGTGAGCCGGAAGTCCACCGGGCCTGCCTTCGGCTCCGGAAGGGCGGGCGGCGGCGCGGGGCGCAGGCGCTCCAGCTCCAGCTTGAGGGCGGCCACCTCCGCGTCCCGGCTGGACTTCTCGGCGGCGAGCGCCTGCTCGAGGGATTCGAGGCGCGCGTCCGCCGCGCTCCTCCCCGCTCCATCGGCCGGCGGCGCGGCGATGGACGGGGACTCCTGGGTTCCCGCGGGTGAGGAGACGCCGCTGCCCCCGGGGGCCTCGGGCGGCGTCTGGGCCCACGCGGTGCTGGCGGTGGCCACCACGGCGGCCGCGACCAGCGGCCACGCGCCCCCGCGAAGGCGGGCGTGCGCGCGGCGAGAGAACTGGGGATTCAGGGAGCGGGACATACGAGGAGAGCGCGGCGGACGGGCGTTCAACGGACGCTCACTACGGCAGCGACGGCAGGGTGCCGTCCGCGTTGAGCGGGAGGGTGGGGTTCTTGGTGATTTGCGTGACGCCCGCGGGCGGGCACGAGTTGATGATCTCGTTGTTCGTGTCGGCGGGGGTCTTGAAGCAGGTCTCCTCCTCCGTCGGGGTGCCGTCGTCGGGGGGATTGGGATCGGGCTTCTTGTCATCACCGCAGCCGGTCAGGGCGAGCACGGTGAGCGCGCCCGCGGCAAGCAGCCGCATCATTCGGGTCGACATGGAGGTGTCCTCAGTGAGGTCAGGGGTTGAAGCCACGCGGGCTTACTTCGCCTCGCAGAAGCCGCTCTGGCACGACTGGTCACTGCTGCACTGGGAGTCCGCCGTGCACGCCTTGCAGGAGGCGGAGGCGGTGCCCACGAGGCTCTCGAAGTAGCAGCCGCACGCGGTGGCGGGCTTGAAGCGGTGCAGGTCGCCGCCCTCGGCGGTGCGGTGGACCTTCATGGCGCACAGGGGGATGAGCTTGGCGTCCTGGGCGACCGTCTTCACCATGTCCACGCCCGCGAGCGCCTTCGTGCCCATCACCACGTCGATGAACGTCTTGGCGTTGGCGTTGGTGGGCACGCCCTGGGCGTCCACCGGGGTGATGAGGTGGGCGTAGCCCAGGCCGGCGTAGCGGCCCTCGCGCACGTTGATCTTGTCGTGCGAGGTGCTGGTGGCGTCCGGGTAGTAGGCGAACTTCTGGCCGCGGCCCTTGAGGGCCAGCACCTTCACCTTTTCGCGGTTGGTGCCCGCGTCCACCACCTCCATGCCGAGGATGCCGATGGTCCCCTCGCCGTTGGCGCTGGAGCTCACCGAGGCGAGCACGTCACCGGAGCCGGCGTCCTTGCCCGCGCTGTTCTTGCGCTGGCCGAACCACTTCTCGTTGGGCACGCCAATGACGGAGGCGAGGATGCGCAGGGTGCCGGAGCTGTCCGGGCGGATGAAGAAGAAGTTGGGGTCGGTCCACGGGGCGGCCTGCTTGCCCTGGGCGCCGCCGAAGCCGAACGCGAAGTAGGCCTCGTCGGCGGTGATGGCCGTCTGGGTGCTGGTCGGCGGCACCACGAACGTCATGACCTGCGCCGGGCCGGTGAAGTCACCCAGGGTGGACGGGCGCGCCGCGCGGGTGCACGTCTCCAAGAAGACGTCGGAGATGGCGAGCTGCGTGGCGGTGGCCGCCGACAGGGTGCACGTGGGCGCGGTGCCCGCCGCCCCTTCGTTGAAGGACTCCGGGAAGTAGGACAGCGCGGAGCCCGCGGCGACCCTGTTCTGGTCCGGAGCCACCACGCCATTGACGCCGCTGCACGAGCCGTTGCCGAGGTACGCGACGAGGATGTTGTTGGGGGCCGCCGCCAGCTTCGGGCCCATGACGTTGAGCAGTGGCTTGAGGGCCGTGGAGCCGGTCACCAGCAGCAGCTGCTTGCCCTGGTTGGCGGCGAGGGTGGCACAGTCATCCGCGAGCGCCGGAGCCGCCCCGGTAAGGGCAGCGAGCGCCAGCAATCCAGTCAAACGACGACGCATGGTGGATCTCCTGGACAGGAGGCGGTGGGTTTCGACCAGTGAGAGCATTTCCAGGCCATGCGCCTGTGATTGCGGACGCGACTCCGATGGCTGGATTTGCCGGGGAACTCGCGATGCTCTCTACAGGATTTTGGAGGGGGCGAAAGTCGCCAGACGGCGCTGTCCCAAGAGTTTTCAATGGGATTGGCGTCGTGACAGTTTCGAGATGAAGCTGACACAAACCCCGGGGTGAACGGTCACGGATGTGAAACATGGGCTGTGGGCGTGTCACTTGTGTCACGCGCCCTTCGTTGTCCGCGCGGGAGGTGCGGCGCGGCCAAACCCGCTCACCACCCGCGGGAGGGAGGAGGGCCAGGTCGAGGGGAGGGACTGGATCTCCCATTGGGCCAACACGCAGGCTCGGCGGACTTCATCCGGGGCGAGGGCTAGCCCGCGTCGCGCTCCAGCGCCTCCCATGCGTCCAGGATTTCGCGCGTCTTGCGTTCGGCGAGCGCGTGGAACTCCGGCGCCAGGTGGGCCACCTTGTCCGGGTGGTACTGCGCGACGAGCGCGCGGAAGGCCTTGCGCGCCTCGTCCCGGGGCGTGCCCCGCGCGATGCCCAGCACCGTCCAGGGGTCCTTCGGCTCGGGCGGGGCGGGCGGCGGATTCACGGCACGGCTTCCACGCGGGGGCGTGGCTTCATCATTCGCGGGCCTGTAGCGCGGCGGCGCTCGGGGGGCGGGCTCCGGGCGGCGGTGCCCCGGGCGCTTCGCGGGGTCGGGGGCGGGGATGCCCGGGGACAGGCGGCTCAGGGCCTCCTGGAGGAACCACACGTCCTCCGCGGGGCTGGAGTGCTTGCGCACCACCGCGCGCGGCCTGCCTCCCTCCAGCAACACGTAGCCCGTGGCCGCCACGTAGGCGCGCTTCTTGTCGTCCGGGTAGAGCCGGTCGCCCAGGTCCCCCAGCGGGTCGCGCCACATGCCCTCCGTGGTGCCCTCGTCCGCCACGATGACCTGCGCCAGCACCTCCCCGAACAGGTCCTCCAACGCCGCGAAGGGCTCGCGCGCCTGGGGTGGACGCGTCATCCCCGCGTCGTGGCGCACGCCGGTCACCAGCAGCAGCCCCTGCGCCGCGTCCACGAAGGCGAAGAGCTTCTCGCGCACCTGCTTGTCGGAGAAGTAGAGAACGGCCTGCACGATGGTCCCATCTTAGGGCCTTCGCGCCCCCGGCCCCATCCGTTCCCCTCGGGGCCCGCCCGGTCCGGCTCCTGGAATTCCGACAAGGCACGGTTCAAAGCGTCTCGACCCGGGGGCGGGCATGCGAAAGAGTCCGCTTCTCTTATGCGCTGCTGCCACCGCCACGCCCCCGCCGCCACCGGGTCCTCCGACCCGCATCCGTTCAGCCTCCCCGGCGCCACCGAGCACTACGCCGCGCCCCGCCCCGTGCGCGCCGAGCACGTGCGCATCGAGCTGGACCTGGACTTCCCCCAGCGCACCCTGTCCGGCACCTGCACCACCCGCGTGTCCGCCGTCCGCGCCGTGTCCACCGTCACCTTCGACGCCGTGGACCTGGACGTCACCGACGCGCGCGTCGACGGCCGCTCCGTCTCCTTCTCCAACTCCGGCGCCCATGTGCGCGTGGAGCTGCCGCGCGCGCTCGACGCGGGCCAGGCGTGCGACATCGCGCTCACCTACCGCGCCCGCCCGCGCCGCGGGCTCTACTTCTGGGGTCCCGACGCGGGCTACCCGGACCGCCCGCTCCAGGCGTGGACGCAGGGGCAGGACACCGACGCGCGCTGCTGGTTCCCCTGCCTGGACGCGCCCGCGCAGAAGGCCACGTCGGAGGTCATCGCCACCTTCCCGGCGCACATGACGTCGCTGTCCAACGGCGCGCTCGTCAGCGACGTCACCACCGGCGGCCGGCGCACGCAGCACCACCGCATGGCGCAGCCGCACGCGCCCTACCTCGTCACGCTGGTGGTGGGCGAGTTCGACGAGGCCACCGACACCGCCGGCACCACGCCGCTGCGCTACCTGTTCCCCAAGGGCCGCCGCGAGGACGCGCTCCGGTGCGTATCGCGCACGCCCCAGATGATCGCCGCGTATGAGTCCCTCACCGGCGAGCCCTTCCCGTGGAGCGGCTACGCGCAGGTGTTCGTCACGGAGTTCATCCTGGGCGGCATGGAGCACACCACCGCCACCACGCTGGTGGACACCGTGCTGCACGACGCGCGGGCGCACCAGGACTACAACCCGGAGCCGCTCATCTCCCACGAGCTGGCGCACCAGTGGTTCGGCGACCTGCTCACCTGCCGCGACTGGCCCCACGGCTGGCTCAACGAGGGCTTCGCCACCTACTTCGAGGTGCTCTGGAAGGAGCGCGGGGACAATCGGGACGAGGCCGACCACCACCGGGCGCTCGACCTGGAGGCCTACCTCTCCGAGACGCGCGAGCGCTACGCGCGCCCCATCGTCGCGCGGAAGTTCCACGCGCCCATGGACCTGTTCGACCGCCACCTCTACGAGAAGGGCGGCCTGGTGCTCCACGAGCTGCGCCGCCGCGTGGGGGATGAGCTCTTCGTGCGCGCCCTGCGCCACTACGTCGCCTCCCACCGCCACGGCGTGGTGGAGACGGTGGACCTGGCGCGCGCCTTCGAGGAGGCCACCGGCCACAACCTGGACCCCGTCTTCGACCAGTACGTCTTCTCCCCCGGCCACCCGGAGCTGAAGGTGGAGGTCCGCTACGAGGCGGACGACGCGCGCCTGCGCATCGCCGTGCGCCAGACGCAGCGCACGGACTCGGGCACGCCCGTCTTCCGCCTGCCGCTGGAGGTGGTCGTCACGGTGAACGGCGAGGACACGCGCCACCGGCTGGACATCACGGACGCGGAGCACCGCTTCCACCTGCCCTGCCCCACCGCGCCCACGCAGGTGCGCGTGGATCCGCGCCGCGACGTGCTGGGCACGCTGGACGTGGACAAGGCCGTGGGGCTGTGGCGCGAGGAGCTGGAGAACGCGCCGGAGGCCCGCGCGAGCACGGAGGCGGCGCACGCGCTGGGGAAGGACGGAGGCCTGAGGTCGGTGGAGGCGCTGGGCCGAGCGCTGAAGGACGTGAAGCGCTTCTGGGCCACCCGCGCCGCGTGCGCGAAGGCGCTGGGCCGCATCCGCACGCCGGAGGCCCGCGCGCTGCTCCTGGGCGCGGTCGCCACGGAGCACCCGCGCGTGCGCCGCGCCGTCGTCGCCGCGCTGGGCGAGTTCCGCCACGACCTGGAGGTGGCCGGGAGCCTGCGCGCGCTGCTGGGGGCCGGGGACCCCAGCTACTTCGTGGAGGCGGAGGCCGCGCGGAGCCTGGGCCGCGTGCGCGCGCCGGACGCGCTGCCCCTGCTGGAGGCCGCGGCCTCGAGGCCGTCGTTCCAGGACGTCATCGGCGCGGCCGCGATGGACGGGCTCTCGGAGACGCAGGACGCGGCGGCGTTCCCGGTGGCCGTGGCGCGCACGGCGTATGGCCAGCCTCCGTTCCTGCGCCGCGCGGCCGTGGGCGCGGTGGCGAAGCTGGCGGAGGTGGCGAACCGCAAGCGCGAGGCGGTGGACCTCTTCGCCCACCTGCTGCGCGACCCGCAGTTCCGCATGCAGCTGGCGGTCTGCGACGCGGCCACCACGCTGGGCGACCGGCGCCTGCTGCCCGCACTGGAGGGCACGACCTTCAGCGACCCGCGCACGCGCCGCTTCGCCCGTGAAGCCGTGCGCGCCCTGCGCGAAGGCGCCCCCCAGGCCCGCGAGGTCGCGTCCCTGCGCGAGGAGCTGGACGCGCTCAAGCAGGAGACGCGCACGCTGCGCGAGAAGCTGGAGGCGCTCACGCTCAACATGCGCCCCGCCGCCCCCGACGCGAAGCCCGCGCGCAAGCGCGCGGCGAAGCGCGCCCGCCCGACGCCTCCCAAGCGCCGGCGCTAGGCCTCCCGCCCTGCCTCCAGGGGGGCTGGCGGCTTCCGGACTTCCGGCTTCCACGCGCCGTTCCGGCCCACAGTGTGTATTTGTAGGCAAAGGGGACGCGCACGGGCGCCAAGACGCGCGCCCGCCAATGCCGGGCAGCCCCCGCTCCCGGCCGCGCCGGCCCACGCAACGGGAAGGTGCGTGCCGGCCCCATCAGGAGCGAGGCATGGCCGGAGGAGCCGCACGGGAGCTGGAAGCCATCTTGGACGCCGCGGTGGACCCCATCATCGCGTGCGGTCCGGACGAGCACATCCTGCATGTCAACGCGGCGACGGAGCGGCTGCTGGGCTGGGACCGCGAGCAGCTGCTGGGCAGGCCCGTCACCGACCTCTTCCCGCTTCGCCTGCACCGCTTCCACGGCCTCAGCCTGCCGCGCTACCTGCTGTCGCGCCGGAGGGCGCTCGGCGGGCGGCCCACGCGCGTCTTCGCCAGGCGGCGCGACGGCGTGGAGCTGCTGGTGGAGATGACCGTGGGCGCTTCCGGCACGGATGGCTGGGAGCGCATCGTGCTCACGCTGCGCCGGCTGCACGAGGTCATTGACTCGCTGGAGGAGCCGGTGGAGCACATCCCCGGCGGCCCGGACGTGGCCTCGCCCCCGGAGACGGCGGACCGGCTCTACCGGCTGCTCGTGGAGAACGCGCCCCTGGGCATCTTCCACTTCGACCGCATGCCCATCATCACCGCGTGCAACGAGCGCTTCGCGGGCGTCATCGGCACGTCGAAGCGCAACCTGGTGGGCCTGAACCTCCTCACGCTCCAGGACGAGCGCATCATGGCCTGCGTGCGCGAGTCCCTGGCCGGCCGGCCCTGCGACTACGAAGGCAACTACCGCTCGGTCACCTCCGGCAAGGAGACGCCCGTGCGCGTGCGCTTCGCCCCCTGCTACGCCGAGGACGGCTCCGTGGAGGGCGGCGTCGGCATCGTGGAGGACATCACCGAGCGCCGCCGTGTGGAGGCCGAGCGCGAGGAGAACCTGGCCCAGCTGGACCTGCTCTTCCGCGGCGCGCCGGTGGGCATCGGCTTCCTGGACACGCGCCTGCGCTACGTGCGCGTCAACGAGACGCTCGCCCGCATCAACGGCATCCCAGCGGAGGCGCACGTCGGCCACACGCTGCCGGAGCTGCTCGGCGAGCCTGGCGCCATCGCGGTGCAGGGGCCCGCGTACGTGCTGCGCACCGGCGAGCCCCTGGTGGACCAGGAGTCCACCTCCGACGACGACCTGGGCGCCCCCGGCCCCCGGCGCTGGTTCCGCGGCAACTTCTATCCCGTGCGCACCCCCGACGGCCGCGTGCTGGGCGTGGGCGTGCTCGTGGAGGACATCACCGAGCGCCGGCGCGCGGAGGAGGAGCGCGCGCAGCTGTACCGCGAGGCCCGCGAGGCCGTCCGCGTGCGCGACGACTTCCTCTCCATCGCGAGCCATGAACTGAAGACGCCGCTGACGCCGCTGAGCCTGCGCCTGGCCACGCTGGAGCGCCGCCTGGAGCGCGGCGAGCAGTTGGAACCCAGCGTGCTGCGCCACGCGCGCCACCAGCTCACGCGCCTCACCGGTCTCATCAACGACCTGCTGGACGCGTCGCGCATCGAGGCCGGCCGGCTGGCGCTGCACCCCGAGGCCACGCGCTTCGACCTGCTGGTGGAGCACATGCTCGGCAGCCTGGAGGCCCAGAAGGGCAACCACACCTTCGAGTTCGAACGTCCCCCGGAGCCCATCTCCGTCCATGGCGACACGTTCCGGCTGGAGCAGGTGGTTTCCAACCTGCTGGAGAACGCGCTCAAGTACAGCCCGGACGGCGGCACCATCCGCGTGCGTCTGTCATTGAGCGACGACCTCGCGTTGCTGTCCGTGACGGACCCGGGCATCGGCATCCCGGAGGACCAGCAGCAGCAGCTCTTCGACCGCTACTTCCGCGCGCGCAACGCGTCCACCCGCTCCTACGGCGGGCTGGGCCTGGGCCTCTACATCAGCCGCGACATCGTGGAGCGCCACGGCGGCCGCATCTGGGTGGAGAGCACGCCGGGACGCGGGTCGACGTTCTACGTCGCGCTGCCGACACTCTCCGCCGCGAGGCCCGCCCTGCCGCAGGTGTGGCCGGATCGCCACCTCCACTGAAGGTGCGCCCGCGCCCTCGCTGAAAGAACTTCAGCCCTGCCCCGCCGCCCCCGCCGGGGGCTCGATGCAAAGGGCTGGAATCCCACGCTTCCCGGCCCTGGCACGCCCCCTGCTCTCCCCCGCTTCACGGGAGGGAAGGCACCCATGGAGAACATGACGATGACGAGCGAGTCGCCGGTCACGCTCGACAACGAGGGATGGCTTGTGCGGGTGAAGGTGGGTGGGCGCATCCAGGAGGTGCGCTGCACGTCGGAGAACCAGGCGCGCTACTTCGCCGCCGTGCTGGCCTTCAACGCGGCCCGCCCCTCGCGCCTGCGCAACTAGCGCGCGAGGCGCCACGGCCCGGCGTCAGGCATCGAGCCGGGCCACACGGCTCAAGCATTGAGCCGCGCGATATCCGTCGACAGCACGTTGGCGAAGGACACCCAGCCCAGATACGGGGCCATGAACCAGGGCGCCTTGCGGTCCACGCGGCTGGCGGCGGCGGTATACGCCGCGATGCTGCCCAGCAGCACCCAGTTCTCCACCGCCGCGGCCTTGAGCTGGCGCTTGCGGAAGAACAGGTGGGACCAGGCGACATTGAGTCCCAGCTGCACGAACCACAGCCCCAGCGCGCGCGAGCGCTGCGCGCCCGCCGGCGAGCCCCAGATGCGCCAGCCAGAGACGGCGATGAGCCCGTAGAGCGCCGTCCACACCGGCCCGAACGCCTGTCGCGGCGGCTGGAACGACGGCTTCTTCAGCCGCTTGTACCAGCGCCCCTCCACGGCCTCGCGGGTGGTGCGCGCGTTGAGGAAGACCGCGCCCGCGGTGAGCGCGCCGAAGGCGCCCAGCGCCACCAGTGATTCACGGTTGAGCGTGGCGTTGCGTTCCAGGCCCTCGGAGCCTCCCAGCTCGCTGAGCTGCATGTCATTCCTCCTGGACGTGATGAAGCCGTGGTGCGAGCCCACAAGCTGTGTCCTCGCGCCACGGCCCGCCAGGTCCGGCCTGCCCGGCTGTCTGCTCAGGGCTGCACGGGAACGGACGCGGACTCCATGGGCGCGCGCGCCTCCGTGGCCACGCCCGCCGCCAGCCAGCCCTTCACCAGCGCCAGGTGTTCGGCCTCCGCGTCCAGCGCCTGCTGGAAGCGGTCCGTCAGCTCCGCCACCAGCAGCGCCTGCGTGGCCTGCCGCAGGTTGGTGCGCGCGTCGGAGATGGCCGCCGGGACCCCCATGGAGATGACCGACGTGAGGTCCGCGGAGGGCGTCATCACCGTGGGGTCCGCGCCCAGCTTCTCCAGGGCCTCCTTCAGGAGCGCGAAGTGGCTCAGCTCGTCCTCGAGGCTCTTCGTGAGCAGCTCACGCGACGGGCCTCCGTCCCAGCTTCCGAAGACGTCCAGCTTGGAGAGCGCGCCCTCGTGGAGCATCCACTGCTCCAGCAGGGACTGGTCCGGGTCGACGAGCGAGCCGCACTGGGTGACGTGCGGCTCCTCGATGGAGGTGATCTCCGTGTAGAGCTGCCGCGCGACGGGGTCCGTGAACGTGGGGCCTACGGTCATGTAGCAGTCGTGCGTCATGAACTCGGACGCGGTGATGGTCATCGCGTGCAGCTTGGACAGCGGATGCGCCGCCTTGCGGTCATACGCGCGGCGCACGTCGTCCAGCGGATGGCGGTGCTCCACGGCGGTGGGGCGGCCCGGGATGATGTCGGTATAGGACTGGGTGAAGTTGTTGGGGTCGCTGCCCTCCAGCCGGTCATAGAGCGCGAAGCTGTGCTTCATGCGCACGGCATCCGCCTCGATGCCGTTCATCAGGATGACGCGCGTCCGGGTGAACGCGTCGTCATCCAACTTGCTATAGGGCCGCCGCACGAGGTCCTTCCAGGTGAAGGCCTGGCGCTCCACGGGGACGCCTCTTTCTTTGAACAGGCCCAGGGCCAAGGGGTGACTCCTTTGGGCTGGGACGGGGCGTTGAAGCGCGGGGATGGAAGTCATCGCCTCGGGTCCCATGGGCTCAAGGTTGGGGGCCTGCCACCATTGGCAACAGGCAGGCGGCCGTACGGCGCGAGGGACTGTGAAGGCTCGCAGGGCCCCTTGCTTCGCGGACCTCTCTGGATCCTCTTGGAGGCGGGTGCGCTTCCATGACGAAGCGCACGTGCCGAGGGGGCGCGTCTCGGAGTAGCGTACCGTCACCGACCTCGCGGGGAGGGGCCGTGGCGGGTGAGACGTGGAAGACCATCCAGGAACGTTGGCGCCATCACGGGCTCCTGATGCTGGGGGTCGCGGTGGCGGCCACCCTCGTCGCGTGGGCGTTCGAGTCGAGCCCCTTGATGGAGGACGCGGAGCACAGCGCGTATGACCACGCGCTGCGCACGTATACGGCCGGGCGCGCCCGGTCCGACCAGGTGGTCGTGGTGGCCATCGACCAGAGCACCATCGATGCCATCAGCCAGGACGCGCAGCTCCAGGCCAACTTCGGCAACTGGCCGTACACGCGCACGCTCTGGGCGCGCGTCGCGCAGGAGCTGAAGGCCGCGGGCGCGAGGGCCGTGCTGTTCGACGCGGTGATGGACGAGCGGGCGTCCGACGAGTCCTCCGACCTGGGCTTCGCGCAGGTGCTGCGCGAGACGGGCCTGCCCTTCTACGTGGGAGTGGTGAGCAGCGGCGCCGCGAAGCCGCTCGTCCGCGCGGACTTCCAGGCCCCCGTGCCGCTGACCGCGCCAGAGGCCCCGCCCCCGGCCGAGCCTCCCGGCGACACGTTCCCGGAGGAGTTCGAGGACGCCCCGGCTCCCGCCACGCCCGCGCTGACGCCCGAGGTCCTGGCGCGGGCGCTCGCCTTCCCGGTGAGCAGGGAGGGAGGGGGGCCGCTGCGCCCGCTCCAGACGGCGTCATCACCGCCCCGCCATCCGGTGCCCCCGACGCCCGCGCTGGTGGGAGCGGTGAACGGGTTCGGGCTGGTGGACACGGAGGCGGATCCGGACGGCTTCATGCGCCGCACGTTCTTCGCGTACACGGACGGCATCAACACCTACACGACGCTGCCGGTGCGCATGATGGCGGACCTGCTGGGCGCGAAGGAGGTCACGTTCTCCGGCCGCACGCTCCGCCTGGGCGGGCGCACGTGGCCCGTGGACGCGGACGGCAGCGCCGCGCTGGACTACGGCGGCGCGCTGCATGAGCGCTTCCAGCTGGTGCCCCTCATCTCCGTGCTGAACGATTGGATCCACCGCGCCCACGGTGAGCGCGTGAAGCTGCCCGCGGACACGTTCCAGGGGAAGGTCGTCGTCATCGGGGGCACGGCGGTAGGCGTCAACGACATCAAGGCCACGCCCTTCTCCGCCACACAGCCGGGCCTCGTGAAGCAGGCCACGGTGGTGGACACGCTGTTGTCGGGGACGTTCATCACCCGCGCGCCCCCGGCCGTGAACCTGGCCCTGACGTTCCTCATGGCGCTGGTGTCCGTGGTGCTGCTGATGACGGCGCGCTGGACGCTGCTGGAGGTGGTCTGGCCGCTGGCGCTGGTGCAGGGGCTGCTCGTGCTCACGGGCCTGCTGCTCAAGACCGCGCACACGCACGTGCTGATGGCGATGCCGGCGCTGGCGGGCGTGGGCGCCAGCGTGGCGGCGCTGGCGTTCAACCACCTGGTGGCCAACCGCGAGACGCAGTTCATCCGGCAGGCGTTCCACCGCTTCATGGAGCCCAAGCTGGTGGAGCAGATGATCCGCTCGCGGCAGCTGCCGCGCCTGGATGGGGAGAACAAGGAGATCACCGCGTTCTTCAGCGACATCCGCGGCTTCTCCACCTTCAGCGAGCGCTTCAAGGAGGACCCGCGCCAGCTGGTGCGCATCCTCAACACGTACCTCACGACGGTGAGCGGGGCGCTGCTGCGCGAGGGCGGGTGCCTGGACAAGTACATCGGCGACGCGGTGGTGTGCCTCTTCGGCGCGCCCATGGCCCAGGAGGACCACGCCGTGCGCGCGTGCCGGGGGGCGTTGGCGGCGAAGGCGGCGGTGGACGCGCTGCGCGAGGACTTCCGCCAGAAGGGGTTCCCGGACGTGTTCACGCGCATCGGCGTGAACAGCGCGGTGAACTTCGTGGGCAACTTCGGCAGCGACCAGCTCTTCAGCTACACGGCCATTGGCGACGGCATGAACCTGGCCGCGCGCCTGGAGGGCGCGAACAAGGCCTACGGGTCCGTCATCATGATTGGCCCACGCACCTACGAGCTGGCGAAGGAGCACATCGAGGTGCGCGAGCTGGACCGGGTGCGCGTGGCGGGCAAGACGGAGGCCGTCACGGTGTACGAGCTGCTCGCGCTCAAGGGCCAGCTGGACGCGGCCACCCGGCACACGGTGGCGCGCTACCACGAGGCCTTGGGGCTGTACCGCGAGGCGCGCTTCGCGGAGGCGGCGGCGGTGCTGGAGGCGGAGGCCGCGCGGTCGCCGGAGGACGGTCCCACGGCGAAGCTGCTGGAGCGCTGCCGCGAGTACCGGGAGGCGCCTCCGGAGAATTTCGACGGCGTCGCGAATCTGGAGAAGTGACGGCGTATCAGGTCAGGGGAGCACGACGATGAGACGATGGACCTGGGGCATCCTGCTGTTGGCGCTGGGGGTGCCGGCGACGGCCGCGTGGGCGGTGAAGAAGGACGAGAAGCTCTACGTGAAGGCACGCAACACGCGCGTGCTCAAGAGCGCCGCGCCCACCGCGGACGTGGTGGCGGTGCTCCAGCCCGGCCAGCAGGTGACGTGGAAGGGCGCGGATCCGAAGAACGCGCAGTGGCACCAGGTGACGGAGCCCGGAGGCAAGGCCGGCTACGTGTTCCAGACGAACCTGTCCACGAAGCCGCCCGACATGGAGCTGGTGGCCAAGGACGGCCAGACGCGCGCCATCGACCCGGCGTCCTTCGTGTCCAGCGGCGCGGCGGTGAAGGCGCTGAGCCCGGGCGCGGAGAAGTACGGCAAGGAGAAGGGCGGCGACTACGCGACCGCCGTGTCCCAGCTCCAGAAGCTGGAGGGCCTGGCGCTCAAGGTCACCCCGGTGGAGATCGACGAGCACGTGCGGCAGGCCGGGTTGTTTCCCGTGGTGGCCCCCAACACGAAGCTGGGTCCCCAGGCGAAGAAGGGGGTGAAGTGATGCGCTCGCGACTGGGAGTGCTGGTGGCGGCGGGCCTGGGCCTCACGTCGTGCGCCCAGGTGACGAAGGGCCTGAAGGCCGCGAACCTGGGCGGTGACGTGAACCGGGTGGTGGCGGCGTCGGAGAAGGTGCAGTCCTGCGACAAGCTGAAGGTCGAGCCGGCCGTCCAGGAGGAGTACGCGCTGGGCAGCGCGCTGGCCATCCACTGGGCCCAGCAGGGCGACGGGCTGATGCTGTCGAACACCGCCGAGGAGGGGCTGAACACCTACGTCAACACGGTGGGCCGCAACCTGGCGATGCAGTCCCCCCGCCCGGAGCTGCGTTGGACGTTCGGCGTGCTCAAGGACGCGAAGAACTTCAACGCCCTGTCCGCGCCCGGGGGCTACGTGTTCGTCACGCGCCGGCTGCTCCAGGGTGTGGACAACGAGGCGCAGCTCGCGGGCGTGCTGGCGCATGAGATTGCGCACGTCGTGCTCAAGCACTCGCTGCACCAGTACGTCTCCGTGAAGGTGAACACCTGCAAGACCGCCGCGGTGACAGGCGCCGTGGTGACGGCGGTGGCTTCGAAGGTGGTGGGCGCGAGCCGGCTGGACGGCCGGCTGGACCTGGACTCGGACACGGGGCTGATGGGGGAGATGGTCGAAGGCACCGTGGAGCTCGCCGGCAAGGGCCACCGCAAGGACGAGGAGCTGGCGGCGGACGCGCTCGCGGTGGAGCTGATGTTGTCCGCGGGCTACGACCCGGGGGAGTACTCGCGGCTGCTCGGACAGACGACCGGGGGCGGCGGACTCTGGGCGAACCACCCCAGCGCGAAGGACCGCCAGGCTCAGATTGCCGACCTCGTCCAGGCGCGGCGGAACGAAGCGGATCCGCTCGCGCGGGTGGACGTGGCGTCGCTCCACCGGCCGGCCCTGCCCGCGGCCTTCGCCATCGTGGGCCCCCCGAAGAAGCCCACGAACCTGGCGAAGGACGCGAAGTAGGCGCCGGGCTTCAGCGCACCGTGGCCTGGCTGAGGGCGCGGTGCACGGACTCCAGGGCCTTGCGCGCCTCCAGCAGCTCGGCGCGCTCGGCGGTGAGGGACGCGACCTGCTGGGCCAGCACGTCGCGCTCGCCCTGGAGCGTCTCCACGGCGCGGCGCAGGGAGGCGGACTCGTCCTTGGCGCCCTCCAGCTCCACCGCGAGGCGCTCCTCTTCCGCGAGGCTGTCGGCCAGGGCCAGCTTGCCCTTGGCCACCACCTGCTCCAGCGCCTCGTGCTCCCGGGCGGCGGCCTGGAGGGCCTGGCGCGCCTCCTGGAGGGAGAGGAGCGCTTCGTCGCGCTCACCTTCCAGCGACGCCAGTTCGCGCTCCAGGTCCGCGAGCAGCTTCACGCGGCCCTCCATCTCCGCGGACAGGCGGCGGGCCTCGTCCATGCGCAGGCGGGCTTCCTCGGTGGCCTTCTCCGCCTGACGGCGGGCGACCTCCAGGTCCTGCGTGAGGGTGAGGTTGAGCGCCTTGATCTTGGTGAGTTCCGCCTGGAGGTGGGTGATGCGCTCCACGGCGCGCTGACCGGCCTCGGCGACGGTGGCGGGCAGCGGCTCCGGGCGCGGGTTCTCGCGCACGGCCTTGAGGCGGGCCTTGAGCTTCTCGCGGCGGGATTCGGAGTCATCCTCGCGAGGAGGCGCGGGCGTCTGGACCTCGACGGGGGCGGGGGCGGCTTCCTGTCGGGCCACCGTCTCGGTGGTGGTGACAGTGGGGGCCTGGACGGCAGCGTACGTCGTCATGGGCTCTGCCTCGGAAGGCATGCGGAGGGCCTGAACGCCCATCCGTCCATCGAACTGTACTCCGGGAGGCGGGCCCGCGAAGGTGACCGGGGCGCCCCGAGGGGCCTCCGCCTGTGCCATCGCCGGAGGCGGCGAGGCGAACGTGACCGGAGGCCCCCGCGTGTCCATGCGAGGGGCCTCGACCGGGGCCTGATGCGTCGCGAACGTGGCGCGAGCGGCTTCCGCGTGCGTCGCCGGGCCGGCGACCGCCGCACGCGCGTCGGCCTGGGGCGGCACCGGCGCGGGAGCGGCTTCCACGGGCGGCGCGGCCGGACGCTCCATGCGGGCCACCTCGGCGCGCAGCGCCTCCGTGTGCGTCACCGAGTGGGCCAGGGGCGCCACGCGCGTCGCGTCCACGTGCGCCGCGGCTTCCGGACGCGCCGTCAGCGCATCCCACCGCGCGGCGGCGGGCGCGGGCGGCTCCAGGTGCGTGGGCGTCGGCTCGGCGCCCAAAGGCTCCCGGCCGAAGGCCTCGACCGCGGACTCCCGCTGCTGCGCGACGGACACGTTCCACGCGGACGCGGCCACGGCCTCCGCCACTTCACGGTGCGACACCGGCGGCACGGCGTCCGCGTCCCAGACGGACTCCTCGGGCGCGGGCGCCTGCGCCACGTTCCAATCGGACGCGGTCTCCTGCGAGTCCGTCTCCAGCCACGGCGCGGGCGGCGCCTCTTCCTCCTCGCGGCGCGCCTCCGGGGACACCAGCGCGGACAGCGCGTGCGACACCGGCGAGAACGAAGGCGCCGTCACCGCCGGCAGTCCCTGCGCGGCCGGGGGCGGCGCGGTGTGCCTGGGCGGTGCGTTGAGCGCGGCCTCCATCGCCTCGGCGGCGGTGGGGCGCGGGCCGGCGCGGCGCTCGATGCGCGAGCGCACCTCGGAGGACAGGTCCGGCGCCTCCGCGGCGGGCGGCGGCGCCTCCGGCGCGGCGGGCTCCGGCTGCGCGGCGGTCCCCGTGGGGTCGGCCGGGTCGAGGGCACCCGTCAGCGCCCCCAGACGGAGGCGCGGCTTCGCGCGGGACACGTTCTGTTCGAAGGCTTTCTTCATGGGGAAATCTCAGCCGGCTTTCGTCGCGGTGCCGGCCTTCACCGCCGCGGCGTGCGCGGCCACCAGGCGCGGCAGCACGTTGTCCAGCATGGCCTGGATGTCGCTGGCCCCCTTGGACGTGGGGTCCGCCACGAAGACCGGGCGGCCCTCGCTGGAGGCCTGCGCGAACTTGGTGCACTGCCGGATGATGGTGGGCAGCAGGTACTCGGGGTAGTGCGTCTGGAGCGCCTCCAGCGCCTCCTTGGCCAGCTTGAAGGTGGCGTTGAAGGAGTTCACCACGATGAACACGTGGTCCAGCACGTGGTTCAGGTCCTCCTCCAGGCTCTGCACCGTTTCGAACAGCAGCTTGAGGCCGTGGAAGGACAGGAAGTCCGCGAGCACCGGCACGAACAGGTCGTTCGCGGCCATCAGCGCGTTCAGGTTGAGCAGACCGAAGGACGGAGGCGCGTCGAAGACGATGAAGTCGTACTGCGCCTCCACGTCCTTGAGCGCGTTGCGCAGCTTGAACTCACGGCCGGCCATGGGCATCAGCGCCAGGTCCACCGTGGACATGCTCAGGTTGGACGGGATGAAGTCCAGGTTGGGCAGGGTGGACTTCTGCACCACCTGCGCGAGCGGCGTCTTGCGCACCAGCACGTCCAGCAGCGTCTTCTCGAAATCCTCGCCCTCGTAGCCCAGGCACTTGGTGGCGTGGCCCTGGCTGTCCAGGTCGATGAGGAGGACCGCGTAGCCCAGCTCCGCCAGGCGCCAGGCGTAGGACGTGGACAGGGACGTCTTGCCGGTGCCGCCCTTGAAGTTGAGGAAGAGCTGCTTGCGCAGGCCCGCGGTGGGCGGGAACTTGTTGAGCGTCGTGCGCAGCTCCCACACGTCCTCCGGGCCGTAGGCGTCCTTGCGCAGCTCCGCGGGGATGCCCTTCGGAGTCACGCCGAGCATCTCGGCCACCTGCTTCGAGCTGTACGTCGGCGCTTCCATGAACGACCCTTCGGATGACGTGTGAGGCCTGGGTGCGTTTGCACCTTGCCTCAAGCGGCGAAGTATTTGTGCCCCCTTCGCACGATGGCCCCTCGGGCCACCAGCAGGGCGACGGCCTCCTGGGCCAGTTCCGCGGGGGCGGACAGCCCGGACGTCAGCTCAGCGAGCGAGCGTCCGCGAACGGCGACCCGCACCTCCTGCAACATCGCCCCACACAGCGCTTCCACGGGAGAGGGGCCGCGCTGGGGAGGAACCGGCGGCGGGGTGGCGGGCGCGGGAGCCCGGGCGGGAGGCGGCGCGCCCATGGCGACCAGCGCGGCCTGCACGGGCGTCCGCCGCGCGGCGGGAGGCGGCACGGGCGCGGCAGGAGGAACAGGGGCCACCGGGCGCGACGGCGGCGCGGAGGGCCCCGAGGCGAAGGACACGGGCCCGCCATTCGCGACCCGGGCGGGCGCCGCGCCCTGCATCGAGACCTGGGCAGGCGCCGGGGCCGCACCACCGTGCATCGCGACGGGGGCGGAGCGCGCACCGCCCCCGGTTGCGACGGCGAGCGCGGGGGCGGCCATGGGGACGGCGGTCCACTGCGAGGTGTTCGCGGCCACGTCCGCGAGCGACACCGGTACGGCGGCGTGCGCGGGAATCGACGGGATGGCCTGCGGCGCCGCGACTGGAGCGCTCGCCTGCTGCGCGGCATTCATCGTCATCGGCTGCACGGCCTGCGCGGGCGCGGAGACAGGCTGAGCGCCCTGCCCCACCGGCTGCGCGGCATTCACCGCGGCGGGCTGAGCCTCCGCGACCGCGGGGGCCGGGCGGGCGGGCTTCACCTCCAGCGTCGCGCGCACGGGCTTCACGGGCAGCGTCGCCAGCCGGCGGATCTCCCGCCGCCGGTGCGCATCATCCAGCGCGACCACCGCGGACACGTCGTGGCCCAGGATGCGCGACAGGCTCTGCGCCGCCGCCTTGCGCACGCGCGCCTCGCCGTCATCCAGCGCGCCCAACAGCAGCGTCCGCGCGTTCTCGCCCCGGCCCGCGCCCAGCGCCAGCGCCGCCAGCGCGCGCACTTCCGGGTCCGCGTCGTGGATGGCGTCCTCGCCCAGCCGCCGCGCCGTCTCCCCCTCCAACCCCAGGGCCAGCAGCGACGCGCGCCGGCGCACCGACCGGTCCGCGTCCTTCATCGCCTGCGCCAGATGAGGCGCCGCGTCCTTCGGCGCCAGCACCAGCAGCGCCTTCAGCGCCGCGATGCGCACCTCCGGCACCGGCGACGACAGGAGCGGCGACACCACCGACGCGCCCTCCTCCCGGCACAGCCCCGCGAACGCCTGCACCAGCGCCACCTGCGCCGTCGGGTCCGTCTCCGCGTGCAGCGCCGCCGCCAGCGCGGGCGCCGCCGCCGGATGCGCCAGCGCCTTCAGCCGCTCCGCCGCCCGCACGCGCGCCGCCGCGTCCGCCGCGGACAGCTCCCGCACGGAGAACCCGAACAGCGTCTCATCCGTGGGGCTGCCGGCGTGCCCCGACAGCTCCGCCATCTGCTCCGCGCTCACCTTCAGCCGGCCCTCGCTCTGCAGCCGCTGCGCCTCGCGCGCCACCGGCGACAGCCCCGACTCCACCACGGCCGCCGGGGCCCGCTGCGGAATGGGCGGCGCGGGCTTCTCCGTCCACGGCACGCTCGGCTCGGAGGCCTTCAGGGGCACCGCCGGACCGCTGAACGGCGCGCGCACCGCGGGCACGTCCCCGCGGAGGATGACCTCGCTGCGCAGCTGCGAGATGAACGACGCCAGGTCGAACCCCAGCTCGTCGTCATCGTCCTGCGCCACCGCGCGCGGCTGGCCCGACGAGTGGATCCGGCTCGCGTCCAGCAGCTTCGCCATCAGCTGGTCGCGCTCCAGCCGCAGCGCCTGGTTGAGCCGCGACAGCTCCTCGCGCTCGGCCTGGGCGCGGGCGCTCTTCACCTCCAGCCCGGCCAGCTCCCGGCGCAGCTCCAGCTCGCGCTGACGCGCCTCCGACAGGTCCTCCTTGAGGTGCGAAAGCTCGTCGCGCGCGGACGCCAGCTCGCCATGCAACTGCTGCGCACGGGCCTCGAAGTAGACGATCTTTTCGAGTGCGCTCTTGAGCAGCGCGTCCGGACGCTCGTCACTCACGACTGGCTCTGGCCTCCCCGCGAAGGCGCTCGGCGGCGCTCCCCGGTTCGCGTCACCGAAGGGACTCCCCGGTTTCCCGGCCTGGCGCCGGGGCAGGCACCTTATGTCAGCCCTACGTGCTACGTAAACCACGGAAACACCAGGGGTTTTCCCCCGCCGGGACACGCCGTGATTGACAACGCCGCCCAGGCCGATTTTTCGGCCTCGCGCTCGCGTGCACGCATGCTCCAATGGCCGGCATGGCTCCTACGCGCATCGACACCGCGGTGACCCGGATGTTGGGGATCCGCTATCCCATCGTCGCAGCCCCCATGTTCCTGGTGTCCAACGCGGCGCTCCTGGAGGCGGCCGGGCGCGCGGGCGCCATCGGGGCGGTGCCGTCGCTCAACTTCCGCACCGCGCAGGCGTACCGGGACTTCCTCCACACGTTCCCCCAGGAGGTGCCCTTCGGCGTGAACCTCATCCTCAAGTGGGCCGAGCGCCTGGAGGAGGACGTGGCCGCGACGGTGGAGCGCAAGGTGCCGCTGGTCATCACCAGCCTGGGCGACCCCACGCCCATCGTGGAGCGCGTGCACGCGTACGGCGGCAAGGTGTGGAGCGACGTGATTTCGCTGCGCCACGCGGAGAAGGCCGTGAAGGCCGGCGTGGACGCGCTCGTCGCCGTGGGCAGCGGCGCGGGCGGCCACGCGGGCAACCTGAGCCCCATGGTGCTGGGGCCGTGGCTCAAGGAGGAGCTGGGCGTGCCGGTGGTGCTCGCGGGCGCGCTGTCCACGGGCCGCCACCTGGCCGCGACGCTCGCGCTGGGCATGGACGGCGCGTACGTGGGCACGCGCTTCCTGGCCACGGAGGAAGCCGGCGCCGCGCCCGACTACAAGCAGGCGCTGGTGGATGCCAACCCCGAGGACCTGGAGTACACGAAGGAAGTGACGGGCGTGCACGGCAACTTCCTCAAGGCCGCGCTGGAGCGCTTCCGCGCGGGCCAGGGCAAGGCGTGGAAGGACACCTGGAGCGCGGGCCAGGGCGTGGCCTTCGTGAAGGACGTGCTGCCCGCCGCCACCGTCGTGGAGCGCATGGTGCGCGAGTACTCCGAAGCCCGCGCCACGCTGCCGTCCGAATCCTGAAGCAGCCCGGGTGACGTGCCCCGCTTCCGGCCCCCTCCGGCCGCAAGCGCGCGGTCTCCCCGGACCCTCGCGAACCGTCTCCCAGCCCACGGAGCAACCCGCCACGTCGGGCGACCTCGCACGGCCTTCCCCTGACGTCATGGGAGGGGCGGAGCCGCGCGCGCCTACCACCCCGGTTCGACGCGCGTCGCACGCGCGAAAAAATCACCTGGAAAGCCTTGCCAAACGCGCGCGCCAGAACGGCGGAAACGGCGGATTGTCGCGGGTTTGCGGGCCCTGTCCGCACGCCCGGAGATGTCAGACCCCACTCGTAATCTGTGTCTCACGAGGTCACGCAAGGCAGCGACTTCTCCCCGGTACCTCTCCGTCTGGAATGCGGGGGGAGAAGCTCCTCTTTCGACAGGTTTTCCACGCCATGGAACAGCGACTGGCAACCCTCATTGGAAACGCGGTGCGAGTGGCCCGGCAGCGGCTGGAGCTGACGCAGGCCGACGTCGCCGAGCGCGTCGGCATCGCCACCGAGGTGTACGGCCGTTTGGAGCGCGGGCACATGCTGCCCAGCGTGCGGACGTTGCGGAAGTTGTGCCTGGTGCTCAACTGCTCGTCGGACGTGTTGCTCGGGTTGAGCGCGACGGCGGCGGTGACGGAGGACGGCGCGCCGCAGCTCGCGGAAGATCCGCCGGAGTACCGCGAGCGTCCCGAGGTGCGGCGCCTCCTGCGCACCGTGCGCAAGCTGGACTCGCCGCGCCTGCGGCTGTTGGGGCAGGTGGCGCACGCGCTGGAGCGCTGAAGGGGCCGCTACTTGGCCGCGGGCTCCGCGTCCACGGACGCGGGGGGCTCGCGGTGGACAGGGGGGGATGAAGTCCCGGCGACGGGCAGCCGGAGGATGAAGCGCGCACCGCCTTCCGCGCGGTTCTCCACATCCAGGGTGCCGCCCGCGCGCGCCACGTAGTCGCGGCAGAGCGCCAGGCCCAGGCCGGTGCCCTTGCCGGGCGGCTTCGTGGTGAAGAAGGGCTCGAAGAGGCGTGGCAGCGCGGCCTCCGGGATGCCCGGCCCGTTGTCCTCCACCTCCACCCGCACGCGGCCGTCCTCCATGCGCGCGCGCAGCACCACGTGCGCGGGCTTGCTGGAGCGGGCGGCCTCCAGCGCGTCCGCGGCGTTGAGCAGCAGGTTCACCAGCACCTGCACCAGGTGGCGGGGCGTGACGCGCGCGGGGGAGAGCCCCGGCGCCACGTCGCGCTCCACCACGCCCAGGCTCCTCAGGCGCACCGAGGCCAGCCGCTGCGCCTCGGCCAGCGTCTCCGCCACGTCGCAGGACTCCGCGCCGTCGGGGGCCTCGCGGGAGAACAGGCGCAGGTCGGTGACGATCTGCTGGATGCGCAGCACGCCCTGCTGCGTCTCCTCCAGCACGCGGCGCACGTCGTCCAGGTCCTCGGGGACGCCTTGCGCCCATTCCTCCTGGAGGTAGTGCAGGTTCGATTTCACGTACGCGAGCGGGTTGTTCACCTCGTGGGCCACGCCCGCGGCCAGCTGCCCCACCACCACCAGCCGCTCCACCTCCGCGCGCTGCCGCTCCACGCGCGCGCGGCGCGACTCGCTCTCCGCCAGCTGGCGCAGGGCCTCCATTCGCTCCAGGTGCGCGTTGCGCTCGGCCGCGCGCAGCTTGCGGAAGGCCTCCGCGCCGTGCGCGGACACCGCGAACACGAAGAGGAGGCTGAAGCACTGGCTGACCATGCCCGTCCACGGCACGTGCGCCCACCCCATCATCAGCAGCACCGCCAGCAGCGTCCCGGCCATGGCGAACCACACCGGGAGCCGCTGCCCTGGGACGAAGACGGTGACGAAGAGGGGCACCGTGTAGAACGAGGGGAACAGCGGGCTCGACTGGCCGCCGGTGAGCTCGATGCATACCGCGAGCGCGGTCAGGCTGACGGTGCCCGCCGCGATGCCGCTGAACGGCGGGCGCAGCCACCCCGCGCCGACGACGCCCCCCAGCACGAGGAACGTGCCGGCCCACGCCAGGTGCACGGCGAGGAAGTCCGCGTGGAAGCGGCCCAGAACCACCGGGTGCGCCAGCGAGCCCAGCGTGATGATCAGCGAGCACCACCAATACGTGCGCCGCCGGACCCGACGACGGGCCCGGACGTCCGCGTCCGCGTCATCCCATGCGCTGGCAGCTGGAGGCTTCACCCCGCGCGGGTCCGCCCGGACGCGCTGCGCGGCGTGCGAGGCGCGAAGTACAGCTTCATGTCGAGTCCTCCCGAGGACGGCGCAGGCGGCGGGATTTCCCCAAGCGAACCCCGTCCCGCCCCCGTTTCTTCGCCTGTCCGGCGCCGGAGGGCAAGATGGGGTCCGGACAGACCGAGCGGAGCCGACATCCGCGGCACTCGGCGCCGCTCCACACCGCCTCGAAGAGGGCGCACGTCCGGTCGATGGTGTCGAAGTCCTCGGTCACGAAGCCCAGCTCGAAGTTGCGGACGTCCTCGCCCTTGGCGCCCAGTCCCGCGCCGGTGAGGTTCGCGCTCCCCAGGTAGACCCACGCACCATCCACCACCACCGCCTTGAAGTGGACGCGCGGGCACACCTTCAGTTCCAGCCCCCCCTTCACCAGCCGCGAGCGGGCGTCGAACGCGGCCCGGAACGGCCGGCTGGGCAGCTCCGCGTGCAACAGCCGCAGCGCCACGCCCCGGGCGGCCAGCCCATCCAGCACCTCCAGGAGCGGCACGAACGCCCCCTTCGAGCGCTCCACGTACATGGCCTTCACGTTGGCGGTGGCCATCCACACCGACTCGCGCGCGTGGGCCAGCTTGCGCAGCACCACCTCCTGGTACAGCGCGCTCCCCGACAGCAGCTCCGCGTCGATGGGTCTCATCATGTCACCCAGCGTCGCACACAGGATTACACCATTCCACCCCCCGCCCCACCTGCTCCGTCGGCCGGTGGATGGAAGGATGCCCCGGCGGCTTGACCGATGACCTGGGGTCATTTAACTCCGGGTCATGGCGGGAGCACTGGCCGCGAAGCGGGAGGTCCCCCTGCGGGCGCGGCGGGACGAGGACAAGGAAGCGCGGCGGCGGGAGCTGCTGGACGCGGCGCGGGCGCTGTTCGAGGCCACGTCGTTCGCCGAGGTGAAGATGGCGGACGTCGCGGCGCGCACGGGCCTGGCGAAGGGGACGGTGTTCCTCTACTTCCCGACGAAGGAGGCGCTGTTCCTGGCGCTCCTGGACGACCTGCTCACCGCGTGGTTCGCGAAGCTGAACGGGCGCCTGGCGGAGGGCGGCGCGTGGACGGGCCCCCAGCTTGCGCGCGCGGTGGCCGGGTCGCTGGAGGGCGAGGAGACCTTCACGCGGCTGTTGGCGCTGGCGCAGACGGTGCTGGAGCAGAACGTGACGGTGGCGCAGGCGCGCGCGTTCAAGGAGCGCGTGCTGGTGGCCATGGGCACGACGTCGGCGCTGCTCCAGGCGCGGCTGCCCTCGCTCACGCCGGCGACGGCGGGCCAGTTCATCCGCCACGTGCACGCGCTGATGACGGGGCTGCGGCAGATGGCGGACATCGCGCCCGTGTCGCGCGAGGTGCTGACGCTGCCGCACATGGCGCCCCTGCGCGTGGACTTCACCGCCGAGCTGACGGCGGCCATCACCACCCTTCTTCGCGGGCTCGAGGTCCGCTGATCCTCTTTCACAGTTTCTAGAAACGGAGCCTTGTCATGCTGGAAGCCGTCGCGTCCCTCCTTCCCCAGGCCTCGGTCGAGGTGGACCGCATCCGCGCGGTGTTCGAGTCGCAGCGCGCGAACCGCTGGAACCTGTCGCGCAGCACCGCCGCGGAGCGCATCGCGCGGCTGCGCAAGCTGCGCGAGGCCATCATCGCGCGGCGCGAGCAGTTGGCGGAGGCCATCCACCAGGACTTCCGCAAGCCGGCGATGGAGGTGGAGCTGACGGAGATCCACCCGACGCTGGAGGAGCTGAACCACACGGTGAAGCACCTGAAGTCGTGGATGAAGCCCAAGCGGGTGGCGACGCCGCTGACGCTCAAGGGCGCGTCCAGCCATGTGCGCTTCGAGGCGAAGGGCGTGGTGGTCATCCTGTCGCCGTGGAACTACCCGTTCCAGCTGCTGGCGGCGCCGCTCATCGCGGCCATCGCCGCTGGCAACGCGGTGATGCTCAAGCCCAGCGAGAAGACGCCGCACACGTCGCGCTTCCTGGCGAAGCTGGTGCGGGACGTGTACCCGGAGAACGAGGTGGCGGTGTTCGAGGGTGGCGCGGAGGTGGCGGAGGCGCTCCTGCAGCACCCGTTCGACCACTTCTTCTTCACGGGCAACCCGAACATCGGCCGCAAGGTGATGGCGGCGGCGACGAAGTTCCTCTCCAGCGTGACGCTGGAGCTGGGCGGCAAGTCGCCGGTCATCATCGACGCGTCGGCGAACCTGAAGGCGGCGGCGGAGGCGCTGGCGTGGGGCAAGTTCGTCAACGCGGGGCAAACGTGCGTGGCGCCGGACTACATCTACGTTCCGGCGTCGAAGCAGCAGGCGTTCCTGGAGGCGCTCAAGGCGGCGCTGACGCGCTTCTACGGTGAGACGGAGGCGGAGCGGCAGGCGAGCCCGGACTTCGCTCGGGTGGTGGACCCGGCGGCGTGGAGGCGGCTCAAGGAGGTGCTCGACCGCACGGTCGCCGCGGGGGCGAAGGTGGAGGCGGGCGGCACGGCGGACGGGCCGTCGCGGTACGTGGCGCCCACCGTGCTGTCCGGGGTGACGACGACGATGCCCATCATGGAGGCCGAAATCTTCGGGCCGCTGTTGCCGGTACTGACCTACGAGCGGCGTGAAGAGGTCTACGCGCACATCAACGAAGGCGGGAAGCCGCTGGCGCTGTACGTGTTCTCGCAGGACTCGCGGATGGTGGAGGAGGTGCTCCAGCACACGACGTCCGGCGGGGTGGTGGTGAACAACGTGCTCATCCACGTGGCGAACCCGAACCTGCCGTTTGGCGGGGTGGGGATGAGCGGCCTGGGGAACTACCACGGGCACTACGGCTTCAAGACGTTCAGCCACGAGCGGGCGGTGATGGTCCAGTGGATGAAGTCGCTGGCTGCGGTGTTCTTCCCGCCGTATCGGGGAAAGGCCCAGGAATGGGCCTCCCGCGCGACCCGGATGCTGGAGTAGGTCCCGGGGTTGGAGAGAGGAACCGGAATGCGCGTGGTGTCAGTGGAGGAGGCCCTGGTCCCGGGAGACCTGCAGGCGGTGTTCGACCGCCTCCAGGCGCGCCGCTGGGAGCTGGCGAAGAGGGGGCCCAAGGAGCGCCTCGCGCGGCTGGAGAAGCTCAAGGCGCTGCTCCTGGAGCGGCGCGAGGAGCTGGCGGACGCGCTGCACGAGGACTTCCACAAGCCGCCCGCGGAGGTGGAGGCGACGGAGATCCTCCCGGTGCTGCTGGAATTGGCGCACGTGCAGAAGCACCTGAAGGCGTGGATGAGGCCGCGCAGGGTGGGGGCGCCGCTGCTGCTCGCGGGCACGAAGAGCGAGGTGCACCCGGAGCCCAAGGGCGTGGTGCTCATCCTGGCGCCATGGAACTACCCGTTCCACCTGCTGGTGTCGCCGCTGGTGGCGGCGGTGGCCGCGGGCAACGCGGTGCTGTGCAAGCCCAGTGAGAAGACGCCGGGCACGGCGCGCTTCCTGGCGCAGCTGCTGCGGGACGTGTTCCCGGAGGATGAGGTGGCGCTGGTGGAGGGCGGGCCGGAGGTGGGCGAGGCGTTGTTGCGGCTGCCGTTCGACCACTTCTTCTTCACGGGTGGGCCGCGCGTGGGCCGGCGGGTGATGGAGGCGGCGGCGAGGCACCTGGCGGGGGTGACGCTGGAGCTGGGCGGGAAGTCGCCGGTCATCGTGGATGCGTCCGCGGACGTGGACGCGGCGGCGGAGCGCATTGTCTGGGGGAAGTTCCTGAACGCGGGGCAGACGTGCATCGCGCCGGACCACGTCTGGGTGCACGCGTCGAAGGAGGAGGCGCTGCTCACGGGGCTGAAGTCCGCGCTGGAGCGCTTCTACGGGAAGACGGAGGAGGCGCGGCGGGCGACGCCGGACTTCTGCCGGATGGTGGATGACGGCGCGTTCAAGCGCGTGTGCCGGCTGCTGGATGAGTCCGTGGCGGGGGGCGCGCGGGTGGTGGCGGGCGGCGGCGTGCACGCGGAGACGCGCTACATCGCGCCGACGGTGCTGGCGGACGTGACGCCGGAGACCGCGGTGATGGACGAGGAGATCTTCGGCCCGCTGCTGCCGGTGCTGCGCTTCGAGTCCCTGGATGAAGTGGTGACGCAGGTGCGCGCGGGCGGCAAGCCCTTGGCGATGTATGTCTTCAGTCAGGAGGAGGCGACGGTGGAGCGCCTGCTGAAGGAGACGAGCGCGGGCGGCACGGTGGTGAACAACGTGGTGTTGCACAACGTGAACCCGCATCTGCCGTTTGGAGGCGTGGGACAGAGCGGCCTGGGCGCGTACCACGGCGAGGCGGGCTTCAAGGCCTTCAGCCACGAGCGCGCGGTGGTGCGCCAGGGCCGCACGTCCTTCACGAACCTGTTCTTTCCGCCGTATCGGGGCAAGGCCCAGCGCCTGGCCCGGCTCGCGAGCAAGCTGTTCGAATAGGCTGACCGCCGAAACAGAGCATCTCTCAGCTCCTGGCACTCCGGCCCTCGCTTTTCTGCGCGGTGAGAGCCGAAGTGTCGGGCCCTTGAAGGAACGACGTACGGTGCGACTGGCGGACAGGTTGAGTCGCTTCGCAAGGACATACAACCCATCCCATCCCCTCGTTGACCTGCCTGGCTGACGACCGACAGGCTAGAGGCCGACTCTGCCTTTCGGGGGGATGAATGCAAAAGCGACCTCGGTCCGGACCAATGCCATGGCATTGCTTCCTGCTGTTGCTGGCAGGGGCGCCATGGGGATGCTCCGGACAGGATGCTCCCTCCCATCCCGACGAGACCTGCCTATCCGCTCCTTGTGGCGGTGAGGATGGCGGCCTCTCAGGGGATGCGGGCGGAGTGCAGTCACCCTCGGCCATCGCCCCCACCGTCCCGACGGACTTCGGCGCATCCATCGAGTTTCTCTACCAAGGCCCGAACCCCGTGCAGGTGGACGTGGACCAAGGAGCCCTGGAGCCGCGCCGCATTGCCGTCATTCGCGGGAAGGTGCTGGGAAGGAATGGACAGCCCATCGAGGCTGCTCGCATCGATGTTCTCGCGCACCCCGAGCAAGGCCATACCCTCACGAATGCCCAAGGTGAGTACTCGCTTGCCGTGAATGGCGGTGGGGCCCTGACGATCGAAGTGGAGAAGCCAGGGTTCCTCCCCGTCCAGCGACAAGTGAATGCGCCATGGCGCGAATTCGTTCCACTCCCAGAGGTGGTGCTGACCGCCCTGGACTCCAACGTCACGGCCATCACGCCGGGAGCCGCGGAGTTCCAGGTCGCGCGGGGCAGCGTGGTGGAGGACAGCGCCGGCAGCCGACAGGCCACCCTGCTGTTCTCACCCGGAACCCAGGCGGAGGTGTTCCTGCGCGATGGGACCCGGGTTCCCCTGACGGGACCGTTTCACGTGCGCGCGACCGAATACACCGTGGGGCCAGAGGGCCCCGCGGCCATGCCCGGCGTGCTGCCCTCCACCAGCGGCTACACCTACGCCGTGGAACTGAGCGTGGACGAAGCGCTGGAGACGGGCGCCACCGAGGTTCGCTTCAGCCCGCCCGTCCAGGGCTACGTGGACAACTTCCTGGCCTTTCCAGCGGGTCTCGTCGTGCCCTCCGGCTACTACGACCGGCGGCAGGGACGCTGGCGCGCCTCGGACAATGGGCGGATCATCGCGCTCGTTGGGAAACGCGACGGGCTCGCTCAAATCGATGCGGATGGGGACGGCGCGCCTGACGACCGCGAGCACCTGACCGCCCTGGGCATCACCGATGCGGAGCGTGCGCGCCTGGCATCCCTGTATGCCGTGGGCAAGAGCCTGTGGCGGGTGCCCGTCACGCACTTCACGCCGTTTGACTACAACTGGCCCTTCGGGCCGCCACCGGATGCGCAAGAGCCCGAGCAGCCCGAGCCACGGCCGGAGACTCCCGAGGCCCAGCCCGACTGTGAGAGCGGCAGCATCATCGAATGCCAGAACCAGACGCTGGGCGAGGTCCTGTCCATTCCCGGGACACCCTTCCAGCTCCACTACCGCAGTGACCGGGCCACGGCCCGCAGCGCCAACCGGGCCCTCCGGATTCCGCTGAGCGGAAGCCACGTCCCCGCGAGCTTGAAGAGCATCGTCCTCATCGTGAACGTCGCGGGACAGTCCTTCGCCCGCGCCTTCCCCGCGCGTCCGAACCAGAGCTATCGCTTCGTATGGGATGGCCTGGATGCCTTTGGCCGGCAGGTCTGGGGAGAGCAGACCGCCCGCATCCGGGTCGGCTATGTCTATGAATTGAGCTACTACCCGAGCCCGGATGATCAATCCCAGGCCTGGGCCCGGTATGGGAATCGAAGCACCCGGTTCGAGGGACCTGACGGCAGGGACATGACGCTGTGGCAGTTCCACACCGCCACGCTCGTCTCCCTGCCGGATTTCAGCCAGCTGGGAGGCTGGAGCCTGGACGCGCATCACGCCTACGACCCGTGGCGCAGCACCCTCTACCCGGGCCAGGGAGGAGCCCTTCCCGGGCGGGAATCCCTGGGCAAGACGCCTCGGGTGCTGGCCACCGCGACGCCGACCTTCAGCGGAGACCACGGACCGGCGAAGCACGCGCGCCTCGCCGCGCCCCAGGGGGTCGCGGTCGCGGCGGACGGGACGGTCTACATCGCGGACACGGGCAACCACCGCGTCCGCCAGGTGAAGCCCCATGGCGTCATCGCCACGGTGGCAGGCAACGGAGTGAAGGGCGCGGCGGGAGACGGCGGCAGGGCGCTCATCGCCAGCCTGGACACTCCCCAGGCGGTGGCCGTTGGGCCGGAGGGAACCCTCTACATCGCGGACACGGGCAACCACCGCATCCGGCGCGTCACTCCGGACGGCATCATCTCCACGGTGGCGGGCACGGGACTCGCGGCGGATGGCGGGGACGGAGGTCCCGCGACCCTGGCGAACCTGAATGCTCCCGCGGGCGTCGCGGTGGGGCCAGACGGCAGCGTCTACCTCGCGGACACGGGCAACCACCGCATCCGGCGCGTCACGCCCGACGGCATCATCTCCACGGTGGCCGGCACGGGAGCCCGTGGCAACGCGGGAGAAGGCGGGCTCGCGACCGGGGCGAACCTGGATACGCCCCGTGCACTGGTCGTGGGCCCCGAAGGCTTCATCTCCTTCGTGGACTCAGGCAACCGCCGCCTGCGCCGTGTCGATACGGAAGGCAGGCTCTTCACGCTGCTCACTTCACCGGACGAGGAGGAGCTGCGCACCGGCAGGACCCGCGGGCGGCAGCTGTACGACGAATCGCCGCGAGGCTGGCTCTGGGGCCTTGCCCTCGGCCCTGACGGCAGCCTCTACACGTCGTCTTCTCACCGATGCCTCCTGCACCGCCTCTTCCCGGATGGAAGTGTCTGGGCCATCAACAACGGCGGATGCGGAGGAGATCCCTTGGAGGAAGGCACCTCCGCGAGCCTCACCGCCCCCAAGGGGCTCGCCTTGGCGCTCGATGGCAGCCTCCTCGTGGCGGACGCGTCCCAGTTCGTCGTCCGCAGGGTGTCGCTGGACGGCGGCCTCTTTGTCTTCGCCGGAGGGGAACCGGAGGCACCGGTCGTCACCTCCCCCGCGCCCCCTCAGTACCCGGTGGGGACCCTGGAGACGCCCTGTGGACAGGTCGATGACCTCGTCCCCTCCCCCGACGGCAGCGAGCTGTATGGCTTTGGTTGGCAGGGCCGGCACCTCTGCACCCTGGAGGCATGGACGCTCGCGGTCCGGTATCGCTTCTCCTACGACGAGGACGCGCGGTTGGTTGCCATCACGGACGGGACTGGCCTCACCACCCGGATTGAACGGGACGCGGCAGGGGCACCGACCGCCATCCTCGCGCCCCACGGTCAGCGCACCGGATTGAAGGTAGGGATTGATGGATGGCTCGCATTCGTCGCCCGGCCGGGCAGGGAGCGCTTGACGTTGACCTACCAGGATGGGGGACTGCTCTCGTCCCTGCGAGACGAGCGCGGCGGGCTGCACCTGTTCGAATACAGTCCGGAAGGCTGGCTGACGAAGGACTCGCAACCTTCGGGAGGATTCAAGGCCCTAACGCGGGCGCAGGAGGAGACGGGCTATTCGGTGACGCTCGCCACCGCGATGGGGCGCACCCGGAAATACTTGCTGGAAGACCTGGAGTCTGGCGTCCAGCGGCGCATCACCACCGCGGCGGATGGGACGGCGTGGACGACGCTGCGTTCACCCAATGGCACCACGGTCTACACCGCACCGGATGGCACGGTCACCACGGTGGTGGAGACGCCGGAGCCCCGCCTGGGCATGCAGTCACCGCTCGTGGCATCGCGCACCGTGAAGCTGCCGAGCGGCTTGACCTCCACGTCCACCCACCAGCGCGAGGTGACCCTCCTGCCCCAGGGAACGCTGATGGACGTGGGGACCCAGACGGACACGATGACGGTGAATGGCCGGGCCACCACCGTCCGCTATGAAGCCTCTGGCCGGAGGCTCCTCTCCACCAGCCCCATGGGCAGGGTGTCCATCCTCACGCTGGACGCACAGGGGCGCCTCTACAAGGCCGAGGCGTCCGGCCTGCTTCCGGTGGAGTTCACCTACGACGAGGAAGGCCGCCCCGGCTCCGTCGTCCAGGGGAGCCGGCGAAGGGCCTTCACGTATGGAGCGGATGGCACGCTGCGCTCGGTGACGGATGGGATGGGCCGCGCCACCGTCCTCACGCGGGACGAGGCTGGCCGCATCACCTCCAGCACGCTTCCTGGAGACCGTGTCACGGGCTTCACCTACGTGACGGGGAACGGGCCCGCTTCCATGACTCCACCGGGGCGGCCCTCCCACGCGTTCCAGTACACGGCGACAGAGGCACTGGCGTCCTATACGCCTCCTGGAGGGAGCGCCTTTTCGTCGGGCTACAGCTACGACCTGGATGACGCCCTCACCGAGTTCCGCCCGCCCGGCGGCACCGTGTCATTCGCCTATGACGCCGCGGGGCGACTCCTCACCCTGAACATCCCGGGCACGCGCGTCACGACTGGCTATGACAGTGCGGGACGTCTCCGCTCGCTCGCGAGCACCTCCGGGGTGGGGCTCGAATTCAGCCACGACGGTCCGCTGGTGACCGGTGTGTCCTGGAAGGGAGCCGTGGCAGGGACGCTCCGGTACAGTCACGACACGGACCTCCGGGTCGCGGCGGTGTCTGTCAATGGCGAGACGCCCGTGGCGTATACCTATGACCTGGATGGACTGCTCGTCTCTGCGGGAGCGCTGACGCTGTCACGGCGCGACGACAGCGGCCTGCTTGAGGGAACACGGCTCGGCTCGGTCTCCACCGTTGAAGCCTCCAACGCCTATGGAGAGCTGGAGTCCTGGTCCGCAGCTTCCGGAGACGCTCCGCTGCTGTCCTACCAACTCGAGCGCGACGTGCCGGGCCGCATCGTCCGGCGGACCGAAACCGAGGGGACCACCGTCCATACGGACGTCTTCACCCATGACGAGGCTGGACGGCTGGCGTCCGTCACTCGCGACGGGGTCCTGCTGGAGACGAACACCTACGATGCCAATGGCAACCGCACTTCCATCCTTCGGGACACGCTGCGAACAGCCACCCATGATCCCCAGGACCGGCTCCTGTCTTTTGGGAACAAGACCTACGGCTACGGACCTGGTGGGGACCTCCAGACGCGCACGGAGGGAACGCGCACCACCCAGTACGCATATGACGCGCTTGGCGCGCTGGTACACGTCGAACTCCCGGAGGGCACGCAGGTCGAGTACGTGCTCGACGCTGCGTCGAGGCGGGTCGGCAAGAGGGTGGATGGCACGCTCATCCAGGGCTTCCTCTACGAGGGGCGGCGGGTCATCGCGGAGCTCGATGGCGCGGGGAATGTCGTCAGCCGATTTGTCCATGCGACGCGGGGGCATGCGCCTGACTTCATGCTCAAGGGAGGCATCACCTACCGCATCCTCACGGACCCACTGGGGAGCCCGCGGCTCGTGGTCGACACCCGGAATGGCGCGGTGGTGCAGCGCATGGAGTACGACGTCTGGGGCAACGTCGTCGCGGACTCGAACCCCGGCTTCCAGCCCTTCGGCTTCGCGGGAGGCCTCTATGACCGGGACACGAAGCTGACCCGCTTCGGGGCGCGGGACTACGACGCCGAGACGGGGCGATGGACGGCCAAGGACCCGATTCGATTCGCGGGCGGGGACTCCAACCTCTATGCCTACGTGGGCAACGATCCGGTCAACCTGATTGACCCAAGTGGGCGTTTCGCGGGTCCTACGCCCGTCGTGACGGTCGCGACAGGCGTGTCCCTCAACTGGGTGGCAGGAGCAGGACTCGCTTTCTCAGGCGGATGGCTCGCGGGTACCTGGCTCAATGAGAACTTCCTGGAGGCGCCCATCCAGGCCTTTCTCTGGAGGCACTTCGGCGACGGCGGGCTGGATGGGGGCATGTGCCATGTCGCCATCAAGCCGCATGGAAACTCTGCCAGCAGCCCACGCACGACGTTTCTCTATCGACTCGCGGATCGAGACACGGGAGAACACTTGAAGTGGGGCGTCAGCCAGAATCCTGAAGGCCGCTACCCTTCGAAGTTCATGAAAGACAAATTTCTCTTCATCGAAGACCAAGGACCGCGCCGACTGATGCTCGACATTGAACGTGACATGGTGGAACTCGATCCCGGACCACTCAACCATGAGCCCTGGGCAGGCAAGGGACTCCCATGATGTACATTGGCGCCGTCTTTGGCGGTCCTGAACTCGCCGACGCCCCCATTGAAAATGCGATCCGTCTGATCGGGAAGGCGCGAGGCCCGATAGAAAAGAGCGATTCCGGAGCATTGGACATCGTCTTCCATGTGCCAGGCTCTCTTCTCAAGCCAGAGTTCACGGGAGTCCGCACGGCAAAATTCTCGCGCAAGGAACGAACGCTCATGCTTCAGATCGCCGTTCCGGATGAACAAGTCCACTCACCGGACATCCATTGGCTACTGGATGAAATACGAGATGCCGTTCGACTTGCTCGCCCCAAGTTCGAGCGGGCCGGAATCGAATACCCGGAACAGGAGCATCTCGCCACCGTGGATAGGATCCAAATGCAACTACTGAAGTAGCTCAGAACGCAACAACCGTCTTCTTCAATACTGAGGTTAGCGATGCCACCCCATAGGACGTCCTGGATTCTCCTGGCGGGAGTCACAGGATGTTTTTTGACTGTGCATGGAATGAACTCGACGAGTCCAGTCCCGCAGGAGGCATTGGTACCCGATGCGTCGCTCAACGCCACTCCTCAATCGCAGTCTATTCAGTCCATTTCCCTATTGACTCGACTGCGCCAGGGCATGCCACGAGCCGAAGCGGAAGCGTTCGGGCAAACCGTCCCCCTGGGTGGATACCCGGCGAAGGTGACCTAGGCTCTCCCACCTCCGCCAGCCGCGAGGTGGAAGGAAAGCAGTGCGAAGACTGGACCCTCAGTGACTCAGTGCTTCGCATCTGCTGCAGACAAATCGGCCCATCGGACGGAGGAACCAGCTGGATGCTCCTGATGGCGATCAAGTCCTTCAATCCCCACGAGAAGTTCGACATCCAAGACGGGTTCCATTGAGAGCTGTCGCTGCCTACGCCTCATCCGAATGCAGGTCGTCGTAGGGCGGATCCGCGTGCTCCCACTGGACGCCCTGCTCGATGAGGTAGCGCGTCATCTCCTCGAGCCGGACCTCCGGGGGCACATCGATGGACAGCAGCTTGGGCTGAAAACCCTCGTAGCTGCATCCGCGCTGCTTCACCCCATCCAGGAAAGGAGTTGCCTTCGGCGACTCAACGTCCTCCAGGATGACCCGCACCGTCCGGTGGCCTGACTTCTCCACGACGCGCAGGAACTCCAGCCGTCCGCCCGCGTCCGGCCGGGCCTCCACCACGTCCAGCCAGGAAACGCGGTACGCGAAGAACGGGCTGTTCTCCAGGCGGTACCTCTCCTGGCCCAGCGGGGTCGCCCAGAGCGTCTCCACGCTCTGGGTGTCCTCGTCCCAGAACCCCACCTTCACCATGCCGGTGGAGTTCGTCACGTCAGCTGCGCAGGCCCGGCGCTTCGTGGCCCGTGCGCGCGACGTACTCCGTGTAGCCGCCGCCGTACTTGTGGATGCCGTCCGGCGTCAGCTCCAACACCCGGTTCGACAGCGCGCCCAGGAAGTGCCGGTCGTGGGACACGAACAACATCGTGCCCTCGTAGCGCGACAGCGCCTTGATCAGCATCTCCTTCGTGCCCATGTCCAGGTGGTTCGTGGGCTCGTCCAGCACCAGGAAGTTCGGCGGGTCGTAGAGCATCTGCGCCATCACCAGACGCGCCTTCTCTCCACCCGACAGCACCCGGCACTTCTTCTCCACCTCGTCGCCGCTGAACCCGAAGCAGCCCGCCAGCGCCCTCAACGAGCCCTGCCCCGCCCGGGGGAACGCGTCCGACAGCTGCTCGAAGACCGTCTTCTCTCCGTCCAGCAGGTCCATCGCGTGCTGCGCGAAGTAGCCCATCTTCACGCTGCCACCCAGCGCCACCGTGCCTTCATCCGGCTGCGTCGTGCCCGTCACCAGCTTCAGCAACGTGGACTTGCCCGCGCCGTTCACGCCCATCACGCACCAGCGCTCCGAACGACGCACCAGGAAGTCCAGGCCGTCGTAGATGGTCCGCTTGCCGTAGCCCTTGCACACGTTCTTCAGGCTCACCACGTCGTCACCCGAGCGCGGCGGCGGCTGGAACTCGAAGAGCACCGTGGTGCGGCGCTTCGGCGGCTCCACCTTTTCAATCTTCTCCAGCTTCTTCACCCGGCTCTGCACCTGCGCCGCGTGCGACGCGCGGGCCTTGAACCGCTCGATGAACTTGATCTCCTTCGCGAGCATCGCCTGCTGCCGCTCGTACTGCGCCTGCTGCTGCGCCTCGTTCTGCGCGCGCTGGCCCTCGTAGAAGTCGTAGTTGCCCGAGTACGTCGTCAGCGAACCGCCGTCGATCTCCACCACCTTCGTCACGATGCGGTTCATGAACTCGCGATCGTGCGACGTCATCAGGAGCGCGCCCTCGTACCCCTTGAGGAAGCCCTCCAGCCAGATGAGCGACTCCAGGTCCAGGTGGTTGGAGGGCTCGTCCAGGAACATCGCGTCCGGCCGCATCAGGAGGATGCGCGCCAGCGCCACGCGCATCTTCCAACCGCCGGACAGCTTGCCCACGTCGCCGTCCATCATCTCCTCGCTGAAGCCCAGGCCCGCGAGGATCTCCCGCGCGCGGCCCTCCAGCGCGTAGCCGCCCAGCTCCTCGAAGCGGCCCTGCACGATGCCATAGCGCTCGACGAGCTTCTCCATGTTGTCCGCCTGGTCCGGATCCCCCATGTCGGCTTCGAGCTGCTTCATCTCCGCCGCCACGGTGCTCACCGGGCCCGCGCCGTCCATGACCTCGGACACGGCGCTGCGGCCGTTCATCTCACCGACGTCCTGGCTGAAGTAGCCAATGGTGACGCCGCGGTCGATGGAGACCTGTCCCTCGTCCGGGTACTCCTGGCCGGTCATCATCCGGAACAGCGTCGTCTTGCCCGCGCCGTTCGGGCCCACCAGGCCCACCTTCTCGCCCTTGTGGAGCGCGGCGGACGCCTCCACGAAGAGGATCTGCTGACCGTGCTGCTTGCCGATGTTGTCGAGACGGATCATGTGCGTACCGAAGAGGCCCGGGGAATCAGGCGGCGCGCCCTTATGCCACGAGCCGCCCGCCAGAGGGATGCTTCCGAACCCCCAACGGCCTCGGAGCCATCCACGCGGCCGGGCAGGCAGGCCCCCGCCCGGGATTCCGCCCGGCTTGGAACCTGGACCGTGACGGTCAGGCGTCCCGGTGCACCGTGCCGGGGGAGAACGCCGGGGTGCAGATGGCCACGTACTCGGCGCCCTCCTCCTCGGGGGTGCTGTAGCGGACCCACTCGCCGGGTTCGCACACCACGGTCTGGCCGGCGTGCACGTCCATCACCCCGCCCTTGTGCTCCACGCGCAGCGTGCCCGCGAGCACCAGGGTGATTTCGCGGAACTCGGGCGTCTGGCCCGGCTCCTCCCACCCGCCCGGGCTGCGCATGTGGGCCACGCTGATGTTGGACGTCTTGGAGTTCACCCGGCCCACGTACTCGTCGATGAGCTTCGGCTTGTTGCCCACCGCCGTCACGCGGATGGGCTTCGGGATGAGCGTGGGCATGCGGAGGCTCCGGGAGGGGACGGGGGGAACAGCAGACATCCCTACCCTACCAGCGCGTGGCGTAGAGTGCCGCCGTGCTGACCGTCGACAACCACCCGCTCCTGGACCTCATCGCCTTCACGTCCTCCTGGGCCGCTCCCCTGGGGGACCTGCCCGCGCCCGACTGGCTGCAGGCCCTGCTGAAGCCCGGCGCCACCGCGCCGCTCCAGAGTGACGACGCGGTCCGGGGCGCCGTGCGGGACCTGCTCCGTCACGGCGGCTACAAGCCCACGGGCCGGGGCAAGCCCGCGTCGGAGTACCTGGTGCGCGCCTCCGGCGACGGCACGCTGGGCACCATCAACGCCGCGGTGGACGCGTGCAATGCCGTATCGCTGCACAGCGGCCTGCCCATCAGCGTCGTGGACCTGGACAAGGCCCGCGAGCCATTCCGCGTCGCCATCGCCATCCAGGGCGACCACTACGTCTTCAACGCCTCCGGGCAGACCATCGACCTGGAGGGCCTGCTGTGCCTCTTCGACGCGCAGGGCCCGTGCGCCAACGCGGTGAAGGATGCCCAGCGCACCAAGACGGACGCCACCACGCGCCGCACGCTCACGCTGCTGTGGGGCACGAAGGAGCTGAAGGGCCACACCGAGCGCGCCTTCACGTGGTACCGCGAGCTGCTGGAGCGCCTGGGCACCACCGCCGAGCGCGTGCGCTGAAGGGCCTTACGCCCGGGACGCATCCCCGGGGGCTTTCAACTCCAACCCGTCCATGATGCGCTGGACCACGTCGCCCGACGGTGGCGTCACGTCCACGGTGAACGCTTCGTCGGGCACCTCCAGGGCCTCCAGCTGGCTGTCGAGCAGCGACGCCGGCATGAAGTGCCCCAGGCGCTGCTGGAGCCGCTCGCGGATGAGGGACGCGGGCGCGTGCAGGTACACCCAGCGCTCGCGCGCGGGGTCCACGGTGAGGCGCTCGCGGTAGAGGCGCTTGAGCCCGGAGAACGCCAGCACCAGGTCCTCGTCCGCGTTCAGCGCCTTCTCCATCCGCGCGTGCAACAGCTCCAGCCACGGCCGCCGGTCCACGTCCGTCAGCGGCGTGCCCGAGGCCATCTTCCGGCGGTTCTCCACCGAGTGCAGGTCGTCCGCGTCCACGAACGTCCACCCCAGCCGCTCCGCGAGCTCCCGGCCCACCGTGGACTTCCCGCTGCCTGACACGCCCATGACGATGACCACCATGCCGTTGCCGCCTCCCTCGGTCTCTCTCGCGCTCCCCCATGCTGCGGCCTTCCCACTCCGGGCGCCACGCGAGAAGTACGTCCGGTAACACACCCGGCAGCCCGGGACGCCCGAGGGTGAGCGTCCGCTGCCCAACGCCATTGGCCCCAAGTCCACCATGCCCTCCACTTCACGACGGAGGGGCCGCTACCCTCGTTCACCATCATGACTTCCGTGGGAGCCCCCTCCAGCCGGGCGCTCGTCCGACTCCTCCTGTCCTGCACCCTCCTGGGTTCGGTGGCGCTGGCCTCCTGCCGCGACCCCGCCGCCGCTTCCGGCACCGCGCTCTTCGTCACCGCGGACTTCGACCCCGCGCTCGACCTCACCCAACTGCGCGTCACCACCACGGTGGCGGACGGCACCCCCGTGCCGGAAGGGCTGCTGCCCGAGGACCCCAGCCGCCTCCTGCGCAGCGGCGAGACGTTCCGCGTCCTCCTCGCGGGCGCCAGCGACGGCACCCAGGCCACCGTCCGCGTGGACGGCCTGCGCGAGGACGGCACCGTCGCCGCCACGGGCGAGACGACCGCCAACGTGCGCGGCGGCTACGAGGTGGAGGCCAGCGTACGTCTGGCCAGCAGCGGCGCTGGCACCTTCTGCCTGGACTGCCCGGACGGCTGCTGCCGCGGCGGGTTCTGCACGGCGCGCACGTTCCGCACCTGCGGCGTGGGCGGCGTCGCCTGCGAGTCCTGCGACGAGAAGCGCGCCGACACCTGCACCCACCGGGGCACCTGCGGCTGCGGCACCGGCAACGTGTGCGGCGCCAACGCCGACAGCTGCAACCAGGGCCGGTGCGTCTGCGGGTCGAGCAGCGCGTGCGGCGCGGGGCAGGCGTGCATCAGCGGCCAGTGCCGCTGCGACCCGTCCACCTGCGGCGGTTGCTGCAACGGCAACACCTGCGTCACCCGCACCGACAAGAACGCGTGCGGCATCAACGGCCAGAACTGCAAGAAGTGCGACAAGCGGTGCAACCCCGACGGCAGCTGCGACTGACGCCGGGCCCTACCGCACCGTGAATGGGCGAGAGCTTCCCGAGTACGGGTGCACGCGCCCGTCCCAGCCGGACTTCCAGTTCCCCTCGTGCACCAGCCGGTAGGTGCCCGGCGGCGTGTCCTTGGAGATGGGCCAGGTGATGCGCACCAGCGAGCACGCGAGCGTGGGCACGCAGTACTCGCGCTGCCAGTGGTACAGCGCCACGCCGTCCCCGTCGTTCGCCACGTCCATCCACGTGCCATCCGGCTGCCGCCGCTGCACGCGCAGGAAGGTGCCCCCCAGCTTCAGGTCGTTGCGCGGGTGGCCGCCCCAGAAGGTGACGCTCGCCGTGTCGCCGCGCGAATACGACGCCTTCGCCTCCTCCGCGACGGAGCCGAAGTCCACCCAGAGCAGCTTGTCGTCGAACACCACGCCGGGCTGCAGCCCCACCACCGCCTTGCGCAGGTCGCGCGGCGTGGGCCCGGGCGGCACGGACGTCCCGTCGCGAAGGGAGGTCGCCAGCCCCGCGAAGGACTGCTGCAGCGCCGCCAGCGTCCACGGGCCGAAGTGCGTGGACGCGCCCTCGTAGTCCTGCTTCGCGTACTCCTCGCGCGTGGCCACGTAGCCCGAGTACGCGTTGGACAGCCCGGCGATGACCACCTCCGTCACGCCCGCGCCCTGGAGGTTCGCGCGCACCGTGTCGCGCAGCCGCCGGCCCGCCATGGTGGTCAACTCGAAGGGCACCGCCACCAGGGCCAGCGGCCCCACCGTCACCAGTTGCAGGGGCAGCACCTCCGGAGACCACGGGTAGGGCCTCATGGTGCCCATCTCCAGGACGATGGGCTTCTCCCCCTGGCAGGGCGTGGTGACCGCGGCGCAGGTGAACTGGCTCCACACGTCGTGCACGGACTCGCACGTGGCCCCTTCCGAACCGAAGCCGGGCCCGTCCTCGGCGCCGGCGATCATGGACAGGCCGATGGCCGCGGGGCAGGTGCGGTGCGCGCTGCCGTCCGCGAACGCGGGCGCGACGTCCACCGCGTCCATCTTCACGTAGGTGTGCCGGTAGTCCACGCCGCCCATCACGGGCATCCCGGCGGTGTCCCACAGGTGCGCGGCGAAGTCGTATTGCTTCTTCGCGGAGATGGCCGCGTCCTCGAAGTCGTTCGCGCCGCCGCCGTTCGTGCCGCCCAGGATGTTGGGCGTGACATCGCCTTCGTTCGAGTTCGCGAACGCCGCGACGAAGGTGTCCGGGCCTCCGGGCGTGCGGCCCCCCTTCTCCACCTCGAAGGTGTGCGACGCGATCCCCTTGTTGTCCCCGCTGATGTACGGGTTCGTGTTGCCAAAGGACGTGCCGTGCACCGCGAACCAGTCGATGAGCCCCAGCTCGCGCCCGTCCGCGGCCGTCATCCGCAGCACCGTCATGCGCGTGTCCACGTTGTCGGGGTAGCGGGCGCGCTCGGCCTCGGGGTTTCGCAGGTAGGCGTCCGGTGAGCGGTTGGCGCTGGCGCCGTGCAGGTCTCCGGAGGACAGGCGCAGCGAGCCCTCGGTCAGGCGGGCGTTGGCGCGGAGGATGGAGTCCGTGATGCCGGAGACGATGGCCTCGAAGTTCTGGGGCACGAAGCCGAAGGTGGTCAGGTTGTAGAGCGTGTAGTGGCTGAAGCCGCCCGGCCCGGAGTGCGTGTGCGTGCCGCTGAGCAGCACGTTCTCGTCGGAGAAGGTGTCGCCCAGCTTCGCGCGCAGCCGCTCCACCACCTGCTGCTTCACCGCCTGGAACACCATGCCCAGGTCCGCGCTGACGAAGGCCACCCGGCGGCCGTTGCAGGGCGACCCGATGACGAACGCGCGCGAGTACAGCCGCATGTGGATGCCCTCTGTCTTCTGGCCCACCTGCCCGTAGCCCATCATCCCCACCTCCGCCGCGGGGCCGGTGATGTCCGAGCGCGCCGAGCCGATGAGGAAGTTCGCGGAGCCCGCGCAGGCGTTCCCCGGCGCCTCCCCAGCCCGCTCCTCCGCGCGCGCCGAGGGCAGCCCCGGACGGGCGCCCGGCCCCAGCGCCAGCACGCAGCCCAGGAGCAACCCGAGCACGGGGGCGAAGCGGGCGTTCAGCGTGCGCATGACATCCTCCATGGCCTCCGGAAGAAGAAGGCCCGGCGGCGGCGGTTCCCAGGGTGCCGCCACCTCCCCTGGGAGGGCAGCGCACACGAGGGCAGGCCGTCCGACGCCCCACACTCGAACACAGGAGCGCGGCGGATTCAGTCCATTTCGCGGCAGCGGACGGACGGCACGCTCCGCCGCACGGATGCGAAACGCGCAGGGCCGGTCAGGCCACGCGAGCAGCCTGCGCGGCGGCGTGCAGGCTGACGCGGAAGGTGGCGCCGTGGCCCGGCGAGGACTCCACGGTGATGGTGCCGCCGAGCGCGCGCACGATGGTGTCGCAGATGGACAGGCCCAGGCCGGTGCCCTGCCCCGGCGCCTTGGTGGTGAAGAAGGGGTCGAAGATGCGGCGCAACAGCTCCGGCGCGATGCCCCGGCCCGTGTCCCGCACGTCCACCACCACCCGGCCGTCCTCGTCCGTGCGGGTGATGAGGCGGATCTCGTGCTCGTCCGTGGAGCCCTCTGGAATCGCGTGCGCGGCGTTGATGACCAGGTTGAGGAACACCTGGAACAGCTTGCCCTCGTTGGCGCGCACCGTCGGCACGACGCCGTACTGCTTCACCAGCCGGGCGCGCGGGCGGATTTCGCTGGCCGCCATCTGCGCGACGGAGTCCAGCACGCGGTGCAGGTCCACCGCCTCCTCGTGCGCGTCGTCCACCCGGGAGAAGACCTTGAGCTGGCGGACGATCTGCCGCATCCGCTCGGAGCCCTCGCGCGCGTCGTCCAGCACCTGCTGGTACTCCAGGAGCTCCTCCGCGCCCAGGGGCCGGGGCATGGGGCCCAGCGCGCGGTGCAGGAACTCCAGGTTGGAGAGCACGTAGGACAGCGGGTTGTTCAACTCGTGCGCGATGCCCGCGGCCAGCATGCCCATGGAGGCCAGCCGGTCCCCCAGCATGAGCTGCGCCTGCATGTGCTTGCGCTCGGTGAAGTCGCGCGCCACCGTCACGCGCGCGGGCACGCCGTCGAAGAGCACGCCCAGCGTCACCAGGTCCGCGCTCACCACCTGCCCGTCGCGGCGCACCAGCGGCACCTCGTGCGAGCGGGCCGCCAGCGCCCCGTCCTGCGCCTCCTCCAGGTGGCGGCGCGCCACCTCCTGGTCCTCGCGCCGCACCAGGCCCAACAGGTGCCGGCCCAGCAGCTCCGCCGGATCCTGGTAGCCCAGGTAGTTGGCCATGGCCGGGTTCACCGTCAGGAGCATCCCGTCCGTCGTGTGCACCACCACGGGGTCCGGGAAGCCCTCGATGAGCAGGTGGAAGCCGGCCTCCGTGCGGCGCAGCGCCGTCTCCGTGCGCATGCGCAGCGCGTCCGTGGTGTGCTGCTCCAGCGCCAGGGACAGCGCGCCGGCCGCGCCGGACAGCAGCTTCACCTCCACGTGCGACCAGGGGCGCGCGTCGTCGCAGTTGTCGAAGCCGATGAAGCCGAACGGCTCGCCATGCACCAGCAGCGGCAGCACCAGCAGCGACTGGATGCCCTGCCCCAGGAGCACCGGCGCGTTGTGCGCGCCGAAGTCCACCGGGCCGCCCTGCACGGGCTCGCCCCGGTGGAGCTGCTCCAGTTGCTGCCGCTCGAAGGCCTGGTCCACCGGCCACGCCTGCGTGTCCGGGTTGTCCAGCTCGCGCGAGACGCCGGGCGCGCACCACTCCGCGCGCTGGGACTGGAGCATCCGGCCGGAGGCGTCGCGGTGGAACTCGAAGACGTAGGCGCGGCTGGCGTTCGCGACGCGGCCCAGCGGCTCCAGGATGGAGTTGTACAAGTCCCCGGCGGACTCTGGAGACAGGAGCCGCCGCTGCACCTCCACCATCGCGCCCAGATAGCGCTCGCGCGTGGCGGCGGCCTCCTCCGCCAGCCGTCGCGGGGTGACGTCCACCAGCGTGCCGAGCACGCCGCCCAGGTGCTCCGGGTCGCCCACCGCGGACAGCTCCACCCAGCGCGGCTGCGTGCCGCCCGCGAGCCGCAGCTCCAGCCGCGTGGGCGTGTCCGTGCGTGAAAGCGCCGTGCGCAGGAGCGCCCGCGCCTGGTCCCGGTCCTCCGGATGGAACAACTCCACCAGCGCGCGGCCCGTCCACGCGAGCACGGGGGCACCGACCAGGCGCTCCCACGCGGGGCTCGCCAGGACGAGCCGGCCCGCGGCGTCCAGCTCGAAGAGCACCTCGCGCAGCAGCGACCCGGCGCGCTGGAAGCGACGCGTGTCCACGAGGTCGCTCGCCACGGACGATTGCCCCGGAGCAACAGCGCTCCCCGTCTCGCGTTGCTCCTGCGACACCGCGGCCTCCTTCATCGCGAATGAAACGGGATGAAACCCGAATTGGAGGGAAACCCACCCGGTGCGTCCGAGCCCGAGCCCTCTCTCCGTCTCATCGCGGCCCGAAGCATAGGGCGCTCGAATGTTTCAAAGTCAATGGACCCGCCTGGGTCTCAAGGGTTTCCCTCGGAGTCTGGAGGCTCCCACCCCCCGGGGATTCCGGAGCGGGGGCGTTGACGGCGGTCGCCGAGCAGGCGTGCAGGCACGCCGCCGACGATGGCCCAGGGGGGCACGTCGCGCGTGACGACGGCGCCCATGCCAATCACCGCGTGGTCGCCCACGGTGACACCGTCGGTGATGCCCGCGTTGGCGCCCACCCAGACGTCCTGGCCGATCACGATGCCCCTGGAGGTGACGGGCTGTTCGCGCACGGGGCGGTCCGGCGCGAGCCCGTGGTCGAAGGCGTAGAGCGTGGCGCCGGTGGCGATGCGGCTGCCCTCGCCGATGCGGATGCCGCACGCGCCGCCATCCAGGCTGACGCGCGCGTTGAGGCTGACGCGCGGCCCCAGCACCACCGGCCCGTGCACGAACGCGTCCGCGCCGATGCTGCACCCCGGCCCGATGCGCACGGTGCGGCCGGGCTCCGCGAAGATGCGCGCCTCCGGGGCGATGAAACAGCCCTCGGCGATTTCGACGGTCTCCAGCGCGCGCAGGCGGTCCTGCACCTGGCGCTGCCAGGCCTCCGCCCACTCGCGGTGGCGCGGCTTGAGGCTGAAGTAGAGCCACGGCATCCACGACAGGCGCAGCTTGTGTTGTTCACGGCGTTGCGCGTCCAGGTCCACGCCGTCCTGACTACCACGGGCCGGGCTTGCGCCGCGGCTCCGGTGTCACGGGGGCTCGGCCTTCACGGGCGGTGCCGTGACGCGCGCCGGCGTCGCGGCGGGCTCCACGGAGAAGCGGCACTGCTCGCGCTCCTTCGCCACGGCCTCCGCGTCCAGGGGCACGGGCGTCAGGCGGCAGAGCATGTCGTCCGGCTCCCACCGGTACGGCTGGCCGTCCAGGCGCACGCGCCCTTCAGCCACGGCGTGCGTGGCCTCCACGAGCGACAGCGTGGACAGGTCGCGCATCAGCGCCTCGAAGCGGCCCTGGCGCTCCGGGGTGGCGAAGCGGAAGCGGCCTCGCGCGACGACGGCCAGGTGGTACCACATGGGACGGAAGGCCACGCCGGACAGGCCCAGGCGCTGGGCCATGGCGAGCAGCACCTCCGTCGTCTCGCGCGACAGGCCCAGGCCGGGCACCTCCTGGCCGGGCAGCTGCGGGCGCGTGTCGCTGAAGCGCGCGCGCGGGTGGCGCAGGGACAGCCAGTTGGCGAAGAGGAAGGTCTCGCCCTGGAGGACGCGCCGCTCCAGCACGGCGTCCGACAGCAGGTGCTCGCGGCCTCCCGCGTGGCCCAGCACCATGATGCGGTCGCCGGTGCCGCCGGTGGAGGCCACCTGCACGCGCAGGCGGCTGTAGCCCAGGCGCTCCACGTACGACAGCAGGCCGTAGCGGAAGAGGGCGTACTCGATGCCCTGCGCGGTGTAGTGCCCCAGCACGCGCGGCTGCACCTCCGGCCCCAGCCGCAGCGGGCCCTCCAGGTCCTCCAGCGAGAAGGGCTCCCAGTCCGGCGCCGTCCCGGCGGTGCTCGCCTTCTCCGGATCCAGCAGGTGCGCGATGCGCTGGAAGCGCGCGCTCAGCGGATCATAGCGCGCGGTGATGCGCTGATGGCCCAGGCCCGCGAGCACCAGCACGGTGCCCGCGAACAGCTTCCAGGACTCCGCGTGGTAGCCGCCGCCGGGCAGCCACACGCTGGCCCTGCCTCGCAGCGCGGCGGCGATGGCCACGTCGCGTTCGCGCGCGCCCTGGAGCGTGATGCCCACGCGCCCGAAGCGGTCTCCGGACAGCACGTCCCCGCCGGCGATGACGAAGGTGATGTCCGAGCGGGGCATGCGCGCAAGCAGGTCCCGCACCTTCTGCACGTAGGTGCCGTCGTCGCAGCCGTCGGGCACGCGCGTCTCGTCCACGCCGGGGGGCAGCGCGCCCCAGTCGCTGCCGGACACGGAGCCGATCCACACCTTCGGCTGGCCGGCGAGGCACGCGGCGGTGCCATCCGGCGGGTGCGCGTCCAGGTCCAGCACGGCCACGGAGCCGTCGAAGCCGGCGGCGCGCAGGTCCGCCACGGCCACCGCGATGTCGTTGACGGTGCAGAAGCCGCCGCCCCTGTCCGGGCGCGCGTGGTGGAAGCCGCCGGCCATGTTGACCACGGGCGTCTGCCGCGCGAGCGCCAGCCGGGCCGCGCCGAGCGTCCCGCCGCACACGAGCCGCACGCTGTCCAGGAGCGCGTCCACCGGGACCTCCGACGGGTCGGTGGCGTAGATGCGCGCGAGGGTCGCGGGGTCGGAGAGGGATTCGAGATAGCGGGCGTCGTGCACGCGCGCGAGCTGCGCGTAGGACACGGGCACGGGGTGGCGCACGTCCGCGGCGCGCACCACGCCGGACTCCAGCAGGTACCAGGTGGTGAAGTCGGTGCCGCGCGGCTCGATGCCCACGGAGGACTCGATGCCGGAGAGCGGCAGGCGGTAGGCCTCGTCGTAGAAGACGTGCACGCGGCCGCGTCCCAGGCCCAGCTTCCAGAGCCACGCCTGAATCATCCGCGCCTCGCGGGCGGCTGGGGGTGGCGGGCGTTCACGGAGAGAAGGGACACGGGAGAAGGGCGCGGGCTGGGAGGGCGGGAGCCCCTTCATCCTGCGAGGGGGCGGGGGGCGCAAGGCTCATTCCACGGGGCGATGGGCCTCCTCGCGCAGGGCGGGGCTGCGGCGGCGCATGAAGCGGGCGGCGACGGTGACAAGGAGGGCCCACGCCAGCCCGGCCACCCAGCCGCCGAGCACGTCCGTGGGGTAGTGCACGCCCAGGTACACGCGGGTGCAGCCCACGAGGCCGGACAGGACCAGGGCGACGACGAGGAGGTACACCTTCACGCGGCGGTGCTCGGAGAACTGGGCCAGCAGCGCGCCCAGCGTGAGGTAGGTGATGGCGGACAGCATGGCGTGTCCGCTGGGGAAGCTGGTGGAGAGCGTCTCCGTGAGGTGGGGCACCACGGAGGGGCGCGGCCGGTTGAAGACGTTCTTGAGCGCCGCGTTGAGCATCCATCCGCCGACGATGGCGAACAGGACGAAGAGGCTGGTGCGGTAGCGGCGGGCCATCGCCAGGAAGCCGCACACGGCCACGGTGATGAGCGACAGCACGGGGAAGCCGCCCAGGGACGTCACGTCGCGCGCGGTCTCCGCGAGCCACCACGGGCCGCGAGGAAGCGCGGGGTCCTCGGGGCGGCGGAGGGAGCGCACGATGCGCTCGTCGATGTCCTGCGTCTCGCCTTCGGTGACCTCGTCGGACAGGTAGACGAAGCCCAGGACGCAGGCGACCACGAGCAACAGCAGCCCCAGCGGCCGCGTCACCATCACGTCCCAACCCGACACCCACCGCCATGGCCCTCGTGACATGGGCGTGACTTAGGCCAGCGGGTGCGGGCCAGGCACGGTCTTTTCGCGGCGAGTGTCGGACAGGCTCCAGGGCGCTCAGGGGCTCTGGATGGACAGGCCCAGGGTCTCGGCGCCGGCGGCCTTCGCGCCGTCCAGCGCGCTGATGAGCCGTGGATACGGGGCCTGTGCGTCGGGCTGGAAGTACAGGCCGCGTTGGCCCTTGGGGCGGGCGTTCAGGAAGGCACGCAGGCGCGGCACGTAGTCCGCTTCGCTCACGGGCTCGCCGTCGATGAGCAGCGAACCGTCCGAGGTGAGGCGCACGAGGCCTGGGGGCAGGTCCTCGGATGACATGGGGTACGCGCCGGGGTCCCCCGCGGAGGGGAGCTGGAGCGCGAACTCGCCGCGCATCAGCGGGGTCACGACCATGAAGATGATCAGCAGCACCAGCACCACGTCCACCAGCGGGGTGACGTTGATGTCCGCCTTCACTCCGCCCCTGCCTCCCACGGCCATTCCCATGCACAGCCTCCGCGCGAGCTCCTGCGAGTCGGACGCCATGGGACCACGGGACCAGGGAGGCGTTGGCCGAGGGCTCCCGGTCGTTCGGTCATGGTTCGGTCATCGGCCGGGCGTGCGCCCCTGGACGCTCCAGCTCCGGAAGCATTGTCACGGGAGTGCGGCCTGTTATCACCCGGGGACGTTCGCACCGGGAGGCACCCGCACATGGCCATCGCCACCATCAGCCCCACCACGGGCAAGACGCTGCGCACCTTCGACGTGCTCTCGTCCGAGCAACTGGAGCGCAAGCTGCAAAAGGCCGCGGACACGTTCCGCGCCTACCGCGAGACGTCCTTCGCCGACCGCGCCCGCTGGATGCGCCGCGCCGCTGAAATCCTCGAAGTCGAGGCCGACCGCTTCGGCCGCATGATGACGGAGGAGATGGGCAAGCCCCTGGAGGCCGCCAAGGCCGAGTCCCGCAAGAGCGCCACCGCGTGCCGCTACTACGTCACCCGCGCGGAGAAGCTCCTGCGCGACACGCCCATCGACGTGGATGGCGACACCGCCTTCGTGCGCTACCAGCCGCTGGGCCCCGTGCTCGCCATCATGCCGTGGAACTTCCCCTTCTGGCAGGTCGTGCGCTTCGCCGCCCCTGCCCTCATGGCCGGCAACGTGGGCCTGCTCAAGCACGCCAGCAACGTGCCCCAGTGCGCCCTCGCGCTGGAAGAAATCTTCCGCACCGCCGGCTTCCCCGAAGGCGCCTTCCAATCCCTGTTCATCGAGACGTCGGAGGTGAACCGCGTCATCGAGGATCCGCGCGTGAAGGCCGTCACGCTCACCGGCAGCGAGGGCGCCGGCCGGGCCGTGGGCGCCGCGGCGGGCCGCGCCATCAAGAAGGTCGTCCTGGAGCTGGGCGGCAGCGACCCGTTCATCGTCATGCCCAGCGCGGACCTGGACAAGGCCGTGCACACCGCCGTGTCCGCGCGCCTCATCAACAACGGCCAGTCCTGCATCGCCGCCAAGCGCTTCATCATCGCCGAGCCCATCGCCCAGGAGTTCGAACGCCGCTTCGTCGAACGCATGAAGACCATGGTGGTCGGCGACCCCATGGATCCGAAGACCGACGTCGGCCCGCTCGCCACGCCCGGCATCCTCGAAGGGCTGCACGCCCAGGTGCAGGAGAGCATCAAGGCCGGCACCCGGCTGCTGCTCGGCGGCAGGCCCCAGGGCGGCCCCGGCAACTTCTACCCGCCCACCGTCCTCGCGGATCCACCGCCCAGGGCCCCCGCCTTCCACGACGAGCTCTTCGGCCCCGTGGCCACCCTGCTGCGCGCCCGCGACCTGGAGCACGCCATCGAGCTGGCCAACGCGACGCCCTTCGGCCTGGGCGCCAGCGTGTGGACCCAGGACCCGAACGAGCAGCGCCGGCTCATCGACGGCATCGAGGCCGGCATGGTGTTCGTCAACGCGCTCGTCGCGTCCGACGCGCGCCTGCCCTTCGGCGGCGTGAAGCACTCCGGCCACGGCCGCGAGCTGGCCGACCTGGGCATCCGCGAGTTCGTCAACGCCAAGACCGTCCGCATCACCGGCCCGTCCGGCGCCCCGCCGCCGTCGAAGCACGCGGGTGAATAGGGGCGCTCAGCGCGTGCGCACCCGGCCATCCACGGGCGCGCCGTGCACCTCTTCCAGCGCGGACGTCACCGCGTCCACCTCCGCGCCCAGCTGCTCCACGCTGAGGCGCAGGCCCGCGCCGGCCACGTCCGCGTCCGCCGCGTCCGCCGAGCGCACCCGCAGCACCTGCGCGTAGAGGTTCTCCAGCGTGTAGGCCAGGCGCGTGTACTCGGCCTCCAGCCGGTCCGCGGCCTTCGTCAGCTCCGCGCGCTGGCGCACCTGCTCATCCAACACCTGCAACGCCGCGCGCAGCCGGTCGCGCACCACCGCGTCCTCCTCCGCGGCCCAGCGCGTCTCCAGCTTCTTGCGCTCGTCCGCCAGCCGCTGCACGTCCTCCGGCGGCGCCACCGTGCGCAGCTCGCGCTCGCGGCGGATGAGCTCGTGGCAGCTCTTGCGCAGGTCCTGCACGGTGCGCTCCGGCGAGCGCACCATCTCCTGCAACACGCCCGGCCCCGCGCTCAGCTCCGCGAGCAGCTTCTCGCAGACGGCGTCCACGCGCGCCAGGCGCGGATCCGCCGGCGCCGGAGTCACCTTCGCCTGCGGCAGCACCGGCGCGGTCGGCTCCTCCACGCGCGTCAGCAGGGGGTTGTTGGCCGCGCGCAGGTGCTTCGCGGCCCCCTTGAAGAAGCCGAGCGCCACGAACAGCAGCCACCAGTACTGGTTCGGGAACCGCACCACCGTGGCCACGCACGCCAGCGCGACGATGAGCTGCCCCACGCCCACCAGCGGGTTGCGTGAGGCCTCTTCCTTCGCCGCCTTCTCCGCGCGCTTCGCCTGGCGGTGCGCCTGCTGTTGGGCGATGTACGCGTCGCGCTTGGCCTGCCGCTCCGCGCGGCGCAGGGCCTCCTTCGACTCGCGCTCCCACTGCTTCTCCCACCGCTGGCGCTCCCGCTCCGCGCCGCGCTCCCACTCCCGCTCCCAGCGGTCCCGCTCCTTCTCGGTGGGCAGGCGGCCCATCCGGCGCACCCACGCCTCCAGGGCCGCGTCCTTGCGCGCGCGCCCTTCCTCGATGGCCGCTTCCAGCCGGCGCAGGCGCTCGGCCGCATCGTGAGGGGACGAGGAGACAGGGGGCGCTTCGCGGTCTCGGGGCACGGGGTGACGCTAACAACTTCCCCGGGGGTTGGGGACTGCCGCGGGAGGCCCCATAAGCGCAGGTGTTGAGCCACTGGCGCGCGGCGGCCGGGCGGACTCGGACGCGCGGTGGTTCGCTGGGAACGGATGCGGTACTGGGAGGGCACGATGACCCTTCCCACCGCCGCCACCCGCCGCTTCCAGTGGTTCAGCCAGGGCGTGCTCCTCTACAGCCTGGGCGTCATCCTCTGGGGCGCGTTCGTGCGCGCCACCGGCTCCGGCGCCGGCTGCGGCGACCACTGGCCGGTCTGCAACGGCGAGGTGCTCCCCCGCGCGCCCTCCCTCCAGACCCTCATCGAGTACACCCACCGGCTCACCAGCGGCCTGGCCACGGTGCTCGCCGTGGCCCTCTACGTGTGGGGCCGCCGCGAGTTCCCCAAGGGCCACCCCGGCCGCCGCGCGGCGTTCTGGGCGCTGGTGTTCATGCTCACCGAAGGGCTGGTGGGCGCGGGCATCGTGCTGCTCAAGTACGTGGCGCAGGACGCGCGCCTGGGCCGCGCGGTGTGGATGGGCCTGCACCTGACCAACACCTTCCTCCTGGTGGGCGCGCAGACGCTGGTGGTGTGGGCGTCCAGGGGCCGCGCGCCCATGGCGTTCCGCGGCCAGGGCACGGTGGGCGCGGTGCTGGGCGCGAGCATCGTGGGCATGCTGGTGCTGGGCATCAGCGGCGCGGTGGCCGCGCTGGGCGACACGCTCTTCCCCGCGTCCAGCCTCACGCACGGCTTCGAGCAGGACCTGTCGGAGACGGCGCACGTGCTCTTGCGCCTGCGCGTGTTCCACCCGGCCATCGCGGTGGGCATGGGCGCGCTGCTGGTGTTCGGCGGCCGCTGGGTGGCGCGGCTGCGGCCCTCGCCGGACGTGCGGCGCGCGTCCGCGTGGCTCACCGGCGTCTACGCCGCGCAGCTGTGCGCGGGCGTCATCAACCTGGTGCTGCTGGCGCCGGTGACGATGCAGCTCATCCACCTGCTGCTCGCGGACTGCGTGTGGATGTGCGTGGTGCGGCTGTGCGCGGCGGGGCTCGCGGAGGACGCGCCGCGCCTGGAGCCCGCCTCCGAGCCTGCGTCCCGCGTGGAGCCGGTGTAGCGCTCAGCCGCGCAGGCCCCGGGGCACCAGCGCGCGCTCCACCGCCTCGAAGAGGCCGCTGACCACGAGCGCCAGCACCGCCGCGGGCACCGCGCCCTCCAGGATGAGCCCCACGTCGTCCAGGCGGATGCCGGTGAGGATGGGCTGCCCGTAGCCGCCCGCGCCCACCAGCGCGCCCAGCGTGGCGGTGCCCACGTTGATGACCGCCGCCGTCTGGATGCCCGCGAGGATGGACGCCGCCGCCATGGGCAGCTCGATGCGCCACAGCCGGGCGCCGGACGGCAGGCCCAGCGCCTCCGCGGACTCGCGCACCTCCCACGGGATGCCCTGAAGCCCCGCCGCCGTGTTCCTCACGATGGGCAGCAGGCTGTAGAGGAACAGCGCCGCGATGGCCGGCTTCGAGCCGATGCCCAACAGCGGAATCATGAACACCAGCAGCGCCAGCGACGGCACCGTCTGGATGACGCTCGACAGGCCCAGCACGCCCTGCCCCAAACGCGGACGGCGCGCGGCCACCACGCCCAGCGGAATGGCCAGCGCGATGGCCGCCGCCAGCGACAGCCCCACCAGGAACAGGTGCTCGCGCGTGCGCTGCCAGAGGCGCGCACCCCGCCCGTCCGTGCGCACCTCCGTCGTCAGGCCCAGCGACGCCTGGAGGAAGTCCGCCGCCACCCGCGCCTCCGGCACTCGCTCCAGCCGCGCGCGGGCGTTGAGCTGGACCATTGTCGCCTCCGACAGCGAGCCCTCCAGCCGGCGCATCGCCTGGACCACTCGGGGCGCGCGCGTCTCCAGGTCCGCGCGGTAGAGGAGCACGGCGTCGTACGCGGGGAAGTGGTGCCGGTCGTCCTCCAGCACGCGCAGCCCGTAGGCGGCCACCTCCGCGTCCGTGGAGTACAGGTCCGTGAGCTGGATGGCGCCGCTCTCCATGCCCCGGTAGGCCAGGTCGTGGTCCAGGCCGCGCACGTCGCGCTGGGGCAGGCCGTACGCGTCGCGCAGCGCGGGCCAGCCGTCGCCCCGCTGCATGAACTCGTTGCTGAAGCCCACGCGCAGCTCCGGGTGCGCCTTCAGGTCGGAGATGCGCCGGATGCCCAGCCGCTCCGCCTCCGCTTCCTTCATGCCCAGCGCGTAGGTGTTGTTGAAGCCCAGCGACGCGCTCATCCGCAGGCCCTCGCCCTCGAGCGCCTGGCGCAGCGCCGCGTCGTCCGGCAGCGCGCGCCCCACGAGCAGCTCCTGCCGCAGCGTGCCGGTGTACTCGGGATAGACGTCCAGCTCGCCCCGGCGCAGCGCCTCCCACAGCACCGTGGTGCCGCCCAGCTCGCGCCGGTGCGAGGCCCGCGCGCCCGCGTCGTTCGCCACCTGCGCCACCATCTCCCCGAGGATGACGGACTCGGTGAACTTCTTGGAGCCCACGCGCACCTGGGGTCCGCCACCGCCAGTGCCCGTGCACGCGACGCCGCACAGCAGCAGCCACGCGAGCGACAGCGCGCGCATCATGCCGGCCTCCCCAGCGGCAGCGGACGCTGTGCCTGGATGAACCGCGTGACGAACGGCTCCGCGGGCCGCGCCTCCAGGTCCTCCAGCGCGCCCTGCTGCACCACCTGGCCCTCGCGCATCAGCACGATGCCGTTGCCCAGGAAGGCCGCCTCCGCCAGGTCGTGCGTGACGAGCACCACCGTCTTGCCCAGCCGCTCGAAGATGCCGCGCAGGTCCGCCTGGAGGTCATGGCGCACCAGCGGATCCAACGCGCCCAGGGGCTCATCCAGCAGCAGCACGTCCGGGTCCAGCATCAGCGCGCGCATCAGCGCCACGCGCTGCCGCTGGCCCCCGGAGAGCTCGCCCGGGAAGCGCTCCAGCGCGTCCGCCGGGAAGCGCGTCAGGTCCATCAACCCGGCCAGCCGCTCGCGGATCCGCGCCTCCGGCCAGCGCAGGTGCCGCGCCATCAGCGTGACGTTGCTCGCGCCGGTGAGGTGCGGGAACAGCCCTCCGCCCTGGAGCGCGTAGCCCACGCGGCGGCGCACGGCGAGCAGCGCGCCCGCGTCCTCCGGCAGGGGCTGCCCGTCGAAGAGCACGCGCCCCGTGTCGGGCCGCAAGAGGCCGTTGAGCAGGCGCAGGAGCGTGGACTTCCCGCAGCCACTGGGACCGATGAGCACCGTGGTGGCCCCCTTCGGCAGGTTCAGGTTCAGCGGGTGCAGGGCCTGCGCGGCACCGAAGCGCTTGGACACCCCTTGCAGTTGGAACACGAACGCCACGTCCCTTCAGCGCGGAGCGAACACGCCGTTGCAGGCGGCCGGAAAGGGGAAGGACGCGCTCGCCGGAAGGCTGCACGCCGCGAACAGGCCCCAGTCGCCCTGGTCCACGCCGCCGGCCCAGACCTGGACATCGCCGCTTCCGTCCGGAGAGGGCGCGGTGAACCGGGCGCAGCGCGTGGCCATGCCCTCCACGTAGCAGTCGCGCAACGCCACCGGACGGGCTCCCGGGAGCGCATCGCGCAGCTCCTCCACGCTCCGGTCGCGCCAGCGCTCCACCTGGTCCGCGCCGGGCCACGCCGGCAGGAAGACGCTCCAGGAGAAGGTGGACCCGGCGCAGCGGATCCTCCCCGCGCGCGTCGTCGAGTCCGCGAGCTCGCAGCCCTCCGGCAGGTACAGCACCCGCCACGGCAGCCGGGGCGGCGTGACGAGCGCGGACGGAGACAGCGTGTCGCCCTCCGGGTTGCCCCGCGTGGCCAGGTACGCGAACAACTCCAGACACCGGCCCAGCCCCGCGCGGACGTCGTCGCGCGCCACGCAGCCCAGCTGCCGCACGTGGCCCGCCAGGGGCGTCACCGCCGTGACGTAGCCGCCCACCGGGCAGCCTCCCTCGCCGTCCGCACCGGAGCACTGCTCGAAGCGCAAGGAGGGGTGCGGCTGTCCGCCGAGCGGCAGCTCGCCCCGGGCCTCCGTGAGGTCCGGGCCCAGCCGTGCGTGGACGCGGGCGCGCCCGGAGTCCACGGCCTGCGCCTCGCTCAGGCCGGGCTGTTCGTGCAGCCACACGGAGAGCGCGCCGCAGCGGTACGTGCGCGACGTGGCGCTGTCCGGGACCGGGACGCAGCCGTCGAAGAGGGTGCGCGCGTCGCCGGCGAAGGGGCCGGCGGGCGTCGCGCCCACGAGCGGGACCGCGGGGGAGGCCGGCACGGACGCGTGACACGCGCCCAGCAGCGCCCCCCATGCCACCCCCACCGCCACGCGTGCCGTGCGCATCTGGAAGGGGATAGGCGCCGGACCTGGCCGAGTCAACCGGCCCGGCGGCCCGGCGCCCACCGCGCTACACACGCGGGCACGGCTACTTCACGTGCTTCATCTGCTTCTCGAGTTCCTTCGCCTGCGTCTCGTTGCCGCGGACCATGCGCTCTTCCTGGCCCAGGAGCGCCAGGAAGGTGGCGTCGTTCTTGTACTCCTTGTGGCCCTCCTCGAGCAGGGACATGCCCTTCTTCTGGTCCTCCGCGATGCGCGTCACGAAGGCCTTGTCGAACTCGGGGCCCTGCTTCGCCTGGAGCGTGTTGATCTCCTCGGTCGTCTTGTCGTGAGCCCGGCCCAGCTTCTCACCGGTGCCCTGCATCTTCTCCTGGTAGCCCTGCTGCACGCCGGAGCCGCCCGTTCCCATCATCTCCTCTGAGGTGATGTTGTTGTCGGTGAGCGCGCTGACCTCGATCTGCTTCTGCTGGGCCCAGTCGCGCAGGCGGCTCTGGCTCTGCTCATGCTCCTCGCGCAGCTTGGTGGCGAACTGCTTGACCTGCGGGTCCGACGCCTGCTGCTCCGCGAGCTGCGCCAGCTTGATCTGCCGGTTGTTGAAGACGGCCAGCTTGCCCACGTACTGCACGCGCTTGGCGGCCGCCTTGCCCACGGCCTTGCCCCGCTCCATCTCGTGCTTCTGCTGCTTGGTCTGGTCCTGGGCATGAGCCGCGGAGCCCATCAGACCCGTCATGACCGCCGCCGCCACCGCCTGCGTCTTCCAGTTCGCCTTGCCCATGGGCCCTGCCTCCCCCGCCTTCAAGCGGATGAATGTTTTGACGTAGGCAAGGTGTGGACACGTTTGCCGGTTGCCAGGGCCGCCTGGCCGAGCGCCCCACCCCAGGGGGCGAGGCCCCATGGATGGAACGGATGAGGCGGCGTCACTCCACGGACAGCAGGCCGCGGACCACCGCGCCGCGCCGCTGCGCCGTGGCCTGGGCCCAGCCGCGCAGCACCAACAGCACCTCCGGGGAGAAGACGGGCGTGTCGAACAGCGTGACGGTGGTGGCCGCCCCGCCCGTCTGCGCCTGCTCGAAGCGCGCGGTGAGCCAGCACGCCCCGGCGCCCGCGTCCTCGGGCACCGCGCGCGACACCTCCAGCTCCAGCAGCGCGGAGGGCGTCAGCCACGCGTCCGCCCAGCGCAGCCGCCGCTCCAGCAGCGCGCCCACCGATTCGCTCGCGGCCGTGGCCTCCGGCGACGAGGGCGCGCCGTCACCCGCGGGCAGATACACCTCGCGCAGGAAGGGCGCCTCACGGGTCAGCGCGTGCGCCGTCGCGCGCAGCCACAGGCGGCAGTCGCGCAGCACGTCCGCGGAGGACACCTCGAAGGCTGGCAGCGGATGGCGGGTCGCGGAGCTCCGGCTGCACTTCTTGCGGTCCGCCTCCACCTCCACGAAGGGGGACACGCGCGCGCATCCCTCCACCACGCCCTCCACCTCCAGCACCAGCCGCTCCAGCCGTGCGCCCCGGCCCAGGCCGCGCCACAGGTCCACGAAGCCCGCCGCCAGCGGCGCCGCGTTCGCGACCGAGTACGGCCGCCACTCCACGCGCTGACACACCACGCGCGCCGACGGCACCCGCGCCCCAGGGGGCCCCAGCCCCAGCGTCAGGTCGTCGCCGCACACCGCCACGCGCGCGGCCAGCACGTGCCGCACCGGGCCCTCCAGCAGCCACACCCGCAGGGCGCCTCGCGGCACCGCGCCCTCCACGTAGCGGGCCCCCAACAGCCACAGCTCGCCCTGGATGAGCACCTCCTCGCCCCGGGGCGCGTGCAGGTTCGGCCTCGAGTCCTGACAGCCCAGGACCCAGGCCCCGCGGCCCTCCTGGACCCAGCGCACCCGAAGGCCCTCCGGCAACGCCTCCAACGCGCGCCGCGTGGCCTCCGCCTCGCTCATTCCCTCCGCCATTGGGCCCCTCGCACCAAACAGCGCTACGGTATTCTTCCGTAATAGCTGTTATCAGGAGCCCGTGTCAGCTCGTATTTCGTGGTTTCCCGTGTGGGTGACAGAGAGCCCACGGGGTTCAGGTGGGGGCGGCGGCGGGAGGACTCAGGGGGTGGGCGGCGGGGGGCCCCGGGCTCCAAAGGCGCGCTCCAGGAGGGCGTCGCTGGAGAGGCCGGGGCTGGCCTTGGCGGCTTCGACGTCCAGGCCCTCGCCGTGGCCGCGGCCCTGGCCCTCGAAGCGGACCTGGGGTCCGTCGAAGGAGGCGCGCTGGGGACAGGAGGGGAGCCTGAGGCCGGCGCGCAGCGTGTCGCACGGGAGGGAGCGCGCGTCCTCGTAGGGAGCGGCGGGGGTGCCTTCGGTGCACAGGTAGCGCACGCGGCCGGAGTCGAAGCGCAGGGAGACGAGGTTCGTGCCCAGCAGGGCCTCCACCTCCGCGCGGGGGCGGACCTCGCTCCACGGGGTGTCGCCGCCTTGCGAGAAGGTGAGCCACGCGTCCCACTTCAGCGGCTTGCGCTGGAGGGCGCGGGAGTCTTCCGGGCGGACGCGCACGGTGCCCCGGAAGGCCTGGCAGTGGGTGGTGTCGCAGACGGCGCGGCCGGGGTGGCGGGTGTCGGCGTGGCGTTCGTTGTGCGCGGCCACGCGGGCCAGGGCGACGCGGGCTTCGCCCTGGAGCGTGACGTCCTCGGCGGCGATGACGCCGGCGGTGTACTGCACGCGCGTGGTGCGGAAGACGAAGTCGGAGCCGCGCCGCGCCTTGAGGGCGCTGGGCGTGGTGGGCACGCCGGGGGGTTGGCGGTACGGAGGGGGCGTGGACCAGGTGAAGACGCCCGCGTAGTCGCGGCCTCCGTCGGGGCCGTCCGGGAAGCGCACGCGCCAGGGGCCGCCCAGGCAGACGGCGGGCCCCTTCGCGGTGAGCGCGTCCAGGCGCGAGAAGTCCGCGGGTGCGGCGCGCGGGGTGCCGTCATCGAGAAAGAAGCCCGCGCCCGCGCAGCGGGCCTCCACGGTCGCGGACGGCAGCAGGCCGAGCACCTGCACGCGCGCGGCGTCCAGCCCCGCCTGCTGGCGCACGCGGGCGAGGAGCGCGGGGAGCTCGTCCACGAAGTGCCGGGGCATCTTGCCGGGCCGCACGAGGACGGCGACGAGGTCCGCGTCCACGGCGGCGATCCACCCGAGCTGGGGGCGGCTCGCGGCGTCGCGCACCGTGCCCGTCTTGGTGGCGACGCCCTTCAGCGCCTTCGACGTGGCGAGGCCACTGAGCGTGCCTTCGTCCACGTTGCCGGTGAGCAGCGCGAGCACGTCCGGCCGCGCCTCCGCGAGCAGCCGGTACGCCTGCGCCATGCCCCACGGGGACAGCCCGTGCGCGGAGCGAAGCCCGATGGCCTCCGTCATGTCCGCGGGCAGGCCGGTGAGCCCCACGGAGGACAGCACGGGGCCCCAGACGCCGAAGTCCCCGGGCGCGCGGCCCGTGGCCTCCCAGTCCAGGAACCAGCCGTTGCAGGAGCGCAGGAGCGCGAGCCGTGCATCCACCTTCGCAGGAAGCCCCGCGCCGCAGGCCCACTCCTGCACGCCCGGGCGCGGCGGGAGCAGCGGAGGCGCGTGGGCCTCTGGAGCACCAGCGGCCGCGCCCTGGACCGGGGGACTCGCTCCGGCAGCCGTGACAGCTCCTCCGGGGTCGCTGGCGCCGCGAGGTGAAGCCCCTGCGTCCGCTCGCGCGAGGGCGGTCCCCGCGGCGTACAGGAACGGCTTGAGCGAGGAGCCATAGGGCACCGCGCGGCGGACATCGCCCTCGGCGAACAGCACCTCTCCCGAGTGCCGGCTCACCACCACCGTGGCCGGCTCCGGCGCGAGCACCGCCACGTCCGCCAGCTCCTCCACCGTCAGGGGCGCGGCCCATCGCGCGCCGTCATGACACTGGCGCAGCCTGCGCGTCAGCGCGGCGGGGAACCCCGCGTGCTCTCCCAGGATGCGCGCCAGTCCCCTCCTCGCTCGCGGCGTGTCCACCGACGGAGCGCTCGCCACCGCCTGCGCCGCGCTCGTCAGGGATTGGTACGGGCCGTCGCGCCAGGCGGGCAGCTCGCCACTCACCGTCAGGGCGAAGGCCTCGTGGAACAGCCGGTCCTCGCTGGACGCGGGACAGGCCCACCACAGCAACTGGTGCGCCAGCTCATGCCGCAGCGCCGTGCGCGTCCTCGCGTCCAGCACGCCGGGCGTGTTCTGCCGCAGCTCCACCACGCCAGGCCGCCCCTGCGCGTTGCGCTCGGGCGCGAGCGACGTGCCCCCCTGGAGTGACACGGTGGCGGGGGCCCTCTTGGGAAGCCCTCCCGCCTGCGCCGCGTACTGCGCCTCCAGCGACGTCCAGGCGGCCTGGGCCTCTCGGCGCAGGTCCGCCTCCGGGGTCACGTCCCCCCGCGTGACGAAGGTGGGCGAGGCCGACAACAACACGGCGACGGCGACGGCCCACCCCATGGGCTACAGGTCGCTCACGGACGTCTTCGAGGGCACCACCTTCAACACGGCTGACGCCGTGCGGCCCCGGATGCGCGCCGAGTACATGTCCTCGATGGTCGCGGGCGGCGCCGCGAACGTGCCCGCGAACTGCGCGCGCATCACGTAGCCCACCGTGCGCGGGCTGTCGCTCCACCACGCCGGCTCCTCGAAGAAGAACGTCGCGTGCGAGGGGTCCAGCTGCCGGCGCTTGAGCGCCTCCGGCGCCAGCGGCAGCGAGTGCGGCGGCCCCCGGAAGACCTTGTCCTCCTGGAGCGGAACGAAGCCCGCCGGCACCGCGTCCTCCACCACGTAGTACGCCGAGCGCGCCCGGTTCTCCCCGCGCGCGTCCAGCTTCAGCTCCACGTAGACCTCCTCGCCCTGCGTCACGGACGCGCCCGCCTCCAGCTTCACCTTCCCGCCCTCGCGCAGCACGTAGTACGCGCGCTCCACGGACATGCCGTTCACGCGCGGCTGCACGTCCTTGAGCGGCGTCGCCGCGGCGGCGCGCAGCGTGGCCACGCCGTCGAAGCCGCCCACGTCCACCGTGCGCGTGCCCGCCGGCAGCGTGGCGACCAGGCCCATGCCGCGCGGCGAGAACCTCACCGGCGCCGACGCGCCCTTCACCTCCGGCGGCGCCATGCCCTTGAAGGCCTTCGCGTCGCGCTCCACCAGCCAGAGCGAGTGCAACAGCGCCGTGCTCCGGTCGAAGGTGGACAGGCCCGGCTCGCTCAGCATCTCCAGGATGCGCTTGCGCGCGCGCGTGATGTCCAGCGTGCCGAACGACGCCGCGTGCGCGGTGATGGCGGTGAGGCCCACGCGCCGCAGCGGGTAGCGGTAGAACGCCTCGGACGTCTCCGCGTCCCCCTTGAGCCCCGCGAGCTTCGCGAAGCCCTCGTTGCTCTCCTTCACCAGCCCCTGGATGCGCTCCTGGAGGCCGGGCTCCTTCATCACGCCCGCCTTCTCCGCGGCCAGCACCGCGAGCGCCAGCGGGTACAAATCCCCCGGCTTCGCGGCCTCCACCAGCGCGCGCACCCGCGCCGCCTGACGCGGCCCCTGCAGGCGCGCCAGCACGTAGGCGCGCGTCGCGTCGTACTCCGGCGGCAGGTTCGCCTGCGCCTCCAGCCACTTCGCGCTCTCCTGGATGCGCGCGTCGTCGCGGTCCACCAGCCCCGCCTCGGACGCGTACGCCAGGCCGTCCAGCGCGATGAGCGTGAGCGGCAGGCTCGGCTCGTTGTAGCCGCCGAACCAGGTGAAGCCGCCGCCCTTCACCGCGAGCCCGAGGATGCGCGCCGTGCCCTGCACGGAGCGGCTGCGCGCCTCCGCCAGCAGCGCCTGCGACTCCGGGTCCAGCTTGTCCAGCGCGCCGGCCTTCTGGAGCACCTGGTACACCGCCACGTTGGGCACCGTCGTGGAGACCAGCTGCTCCAGGCACCCGTATGGATACGTGAGCAGCTCGCGCACGTTGGTGAGCGCCGCGTCCACCGTGGAGGGCTGGAGCACCAGCTCCACGCGCGTCAGCGTGGCCGCCTCCGGCGCCTCCAGCGCCAGCGCGCCGCCGCCCCACGCGCTCACCTGCACCGGATCCTCCACCGCGGCCGGCGCCACGTCGAAGCGCTTCAGGTCGCGCAACGGGTCCTTGCCGCCCGCCACGTCCACCGCGAGCTGCGCCGGACCCGTCTTCGCCGCGCGCAGCGTCACCGGCACCACCTGCTCGCCGCCCTCGCCCAGCTCCAGCTTGCGCTGCAGCGCCTCCGCCTGGAGCGCGCCGCCCGGGCGCAGGCTGACGTCCAACATCTGGCTGCCCTTGGACTTCTCACCCGCGGCCAGCCGCACGGACGCGAGCGCCTCGTCGCCCTCGCGCAGGAACTGCGGCAGCGCCGCGTAGACGTTCAGCCCGCCGCGCGTGGCGAACTCCGCCGTGCCTTCACCGAAGCGGCCGGACGTGTCCGCCGCCACCGCCGTCACCACCCACAGCGTCTGGTTGGAGGGCAGCGTGAAGCGCACCGTCGCGCGCCCGTCGCGGTCCGTCACCACGGCCGGGTCCCAGTGCGCCGTGTCCTTCTCCAGGTCCTTCGCGTTGCGGTTGGGCGGCTTGATGGACGCGAACGCATGGTCGGGCAGCCCCGCCATCTTGCGCGCCAGCTGCTCGCCGTAGCCGTAGCCCTGGAACTCCGCCGAGTAGAAGCTCGTCACGTTGTCGCGCGCCGGCGGGTAGAAGAAGTCGAGCACGCCGGGGCGGAACTCGGACTGGATGGCGTACACGGCCTTGTCCACCACGCCCACGGACAGCTGCGCGGACACGCCGTTGCCGTCGCTGTCGGTGACGCGCACGTCGATGGCCTGCTCCGTGAGCGGCAGCGCCTCCGAGCGGCGCGGCTGCAGCGCCACCGTGAGCGTGCGCTCCTTCGGGACGATGCGGAAGGCCACCGTGCGCTCCTCCCAGCGGCCCGTCGCCGTGGGGTACGCCACGGACGCGTACACCGCGCTGCCGAAGCGCTTCTCCACCGGGAAGTCGTGCACCAGCGTGCGGCCCTTCAGCTGCACCATCGAGGTGCCATACAGGCCCGCGCCCGTCAGCGTCACCCACACCGGCCCCGCGTCCCGGCCGCCCGGCCCCCAGGCGTCCGGCATCAGCGCCACCAGCTTCGCGCTGTCACCCGGCGCCAGCGAGCCGGACAGCGACGCGAGCGTGAGGTTGGGCACCTGCGCCACGGGCTCGTCCGCGCCGCCGATGACGAGCAGCGACTCCTCGCCCGTCCACGCCTCGCCCTTCTTGTCCTTCACCGTCACGCGCGCGAGCACCGTGCCCACGTCGGCCGTGGGCACCTTCTGCCGGGACGTGCCGTCCTGCTGCGTGGTGAAGGCCTGCGTGCCCAGCGTCTTCTCGCTGCCGTCCGCGCGGCGCAGCACGAAGGCCACCTCGCCCGTGGTGACGCCGTAGGGCTTCCCGGACAGCGTGGTGGCGCGCACGGCCAGCTGCGCCTCCGCGCCCTTCCGCACCACCGCGTCCGAGTACCGCGCCAGGCCCAGCACCTCCACCTTCGACAGGAAGAAGGCGGCGGTGCCGTTGGCGAACGTCTCCTGATCATCCCGCGCGCGCACGGTGAGGCTGTAGCGGTACGGCAGCCGCTCCTCGCCCGGCTGGAGCGCGGGCACGGCGACCTCCACCTCGGCCTCGCCGTCCGCGTTGAACGCGCTCGCGCTGGACCACGGGTCGTCCGTGGCCTGGCGCTCCGCGACGGAGGAGTAGAGCCGCTCCGGCACGCTCAGCTTGCCCTCGCTGCTGGAGGCGGTGCCGTACGTCACCGCGCTGCCCTGGCCCCCGCGGCCGGAGTCGTCCACCCACGCGGGCGCGTCCAGCAGGCTGCGGTAGAGGAACACCTCGTACTTCGCGCCCTTGGGCACGCCGCCCGCGTAGCGGCGCGCGCGCACCGTCACGGCCACCGTCTGGCCCGGCACCACCGTCTCCGACCTGGGCTGCACCTCCAGGTAGAACGTGGGCTTCACGTAGTCCTGCACGCGCGCCTCGCCCTGGTGGGGGTGCTCGTCCAGGTCCGCCTCGATGCGCAGCACGCCCGTGCCCAGGTCGTCCGGCACCTTGAGCGTGCCGTTGAACGCGCCGAACTCGTCCACCGCCGCGCGGGTGACGACCTCCCGGCCCTCCTGCGACACCAGCTTCACGCGCACGTCGCGCTTCTTCGGCGTGAAGAGGCGCGCGAGGAACGTGTCCGGCTGGCGCACGAGCCCGCGGAACTTCACCTCATTGCCCGGCTTGTAGATGGGCCTGTCGCTGTAGATGAACACATCCGGCGCCACCGCCAGCGCGGAGTAGAAGTCCGTGTCCACGATGGCCGTGTCCTTCCCGGCCGTCACCGTCGCGATGATGCGCGGCTCCGTCACCGCGAGCGTCACCTCGCCCTTGTCGTCCGTGGTGCCCGAGGGGCCCTTGCCCGCGGGCAGGTACACCTGCACCTGCGCGCCGGCGCGCGGCTGCTGGTCGCGCCCCGCCACGCGCACCAGCACCTGGCCGTCCGTCTGCTTGAGCTGCACGGTGACGTCGCTGACGACGAGCACCACCTGCCCCTCCACCCGGCCCTGCACCAACTGGAGCACGTAGGTGCCCGCGGGCAGCGGCGCGAGCAGCACGCGGCGCTCCTGGAAGCCGCTGCCGCTGTCGCCCGTGTCGAAGCCCGGCACGTTGAAGTCCCGGTTCGCGCCGCCCAGGTCCAGGTTGAGCCACTGGCTGCGCACCACGGAGAAGCCCGGCGGCGTGCCCACCAGCTTCTCCGGCCCTTCGGCCACCTTCGCCAGCGGCGCGCCGGACGAGGACGCGTCCGGCGCGGGCGGCAGCGAGTCCGACACCTCCTGGCGGAAGGCGGGCGACAGCGCCTCCATCAGCGTGATGCCCGGCGAGCGCACCGCGTTGAGGCCACGGCTCAGGCCCCGGCCCGGGTTGAGCAGCGTGGGCGGCGTCTCGTACGCGCGCCGCAGGTCGCCCTGCGCGCGGATGAACGCGTCCAGGTTCGCGGGCTGGAGCACGCGCAGCTCGACGGGGCCCTTGTCCTCGAAGGCGACGTCCACCGCCACCGGCTCACTGCTGCCGTAGGAGCGCGGAACGGTGATGTAGAGCGGCTTGGCCAGCGCCACGCCGGACACCAGGAGCGCGGCCAGCGCCGCGAAACGCACGGAGGTCTTCATGTCCCGAACCCTTCCGACAGCATGACGTCGCCCTGCGCGCGGCCGCGGAAGCCCAGGTACGGCAGGGCCTCCAGGTCGCGGCGGGCTGCTTCGATTTCAGGGGGCGCCGCCTTGGGCAGGGGCGACGAGCGGTCCACGCGCGCCTCGGACGTGTAGCCGTCCATGGCGAGCCCGCTGAACAGCCGCCCCATGTTGACGCCCAGCACCACCGTGGAGGGCGCGCGCAGCCCCGTCACCACCGGGCCCGCGGCGTTGAGCATGTTGGGCGCGCGGCCGTCGCACGCCTTCTGGAGCCGCTCCACCTCCGCCTGGCTCGTGGCCAGCACCACGTGCTTGCACAGCGTGGAGCGCACCAGCGTCCGCGCGCCGCCGGAGAACAGCGCGGAGAGTCCCTCCGCGTCCTTCTCATCACCCCACAGGAGCGCCAGCTCCGGCTCCAGCGACGTGCTGCCGCGCGGCGTCCACACCAGGGCCACCTGACGCGTGCGCGTGCGCGGCGGGCCTTCCTTCTTCCAGAAGGCCTTGAGCTGCGCGGGCTCCAGCGACTCCGGCAGCGTGAGCTGGAACGCGAACAGCACCGGCGTGTCCTCGGGCACGAGCTTCAGCAGGTCGTCGGACAGGGGCTTGCCGTCGGCGGCGCTCGCGTCCGGCCGGAGCTTCCCGGCGATGCCCTTCGCTACCAGCCGGTCACCGTCCACGGCCAGCTGCAGCCGCGTGTCTTCGCCCAGGCCCAACACGTGGGTGAAGAGCTGCGCCTCGCGGCCGTAGGCGTTGGCGTCGAAGCCCACCTCCACGTCCACGCCGTCCTCCGCGTCCAGCTCCGGCAGCGGGCCGCACAGCGCCTGGAGCACCACCACCGGGTGCCGCGAGAGCACCAGCCGGTCCGCCGTGCGCGCCGCCCACACCGTCTGCTCGGCGACGAGCCAGCGCGACAGGTGGAAGCCGCCGTCCGGCACCTGCACCCTACCCTCCGCGTTGCCGGGGCAGCTGTCCGCGACCATCTCCCCGCGCTTCGCCACGGCGTCCAGCGCATCCCACGCCGCCCGCGACGCCTTGCTCGCCTGGGGGACGAGGAGGGCGGGCGTGCCCACGCGCGCGTCGCCGGTGAACCACACCGTGCGGAAGGGCGTGTCCAGGAGCGGCCCGGCGATGACGTCCAGCACCGCGCCCTTGAAGGACGCCTTGAGGTCGGTGCCGGTGGAGCCCAGGAACGCGGCCCAGCCGCCCGTGAAGCCCTGGCCCAGGGGCTTGTCCCACTGAGACTTCAGCCACGCGTTGCGCGCCAGCGCGTCGCGCACCTTCGCGGGCGAGTGCACGTCCACCCAGACGGCGGGCGTGGCCGACGCGCCGGGCACCTCCATCTTCGTGGGCTCGGAGGGCACCTCCGGCATGCCCTCCACGGAGGCGCCCGCGGACGGCGGGCCCTTGGGCTCACCGGACGAGAAGGCGGGGCCGGAGCTGCCCGAGCCGCCGCTCCTGCGGCCGATGACGAAGGCCCCCACGCCCACCCCCACGACGAGGGCGCCGATGAGCGCGATGCGCACGGCGGACGAGGGGCCCTTGCCTCCGCCTCCAGCGGGGGGCGGCGGGCTCACGGGAGACGTCATGACATCCACTCCTTGAAGCGGAAGAAGCCGAGGAAGGCGGCGTTGGCCGGCACGGGGCGCCACTCCAGCGGCGCCTCGGTGGCGAGCGAATCCAGGATGCCGGTGCGCACCCGCGCGCCGGCCTCACCGGGGTGGTAGACGACGCGCGCGGGCGCGTGGGCCCGGTCCTCCGGGCGCACCACGAGCATCAGGTGGAAGACGGGGCCGTCGTCGTGCTCCTGGCGGAAGGCCACCACGTCCCCGGTGCGAAGCTGTTCGCGCGCCTCCACGCCCCGGCCCAGCGGCGCGAAGCTGCGCGTCAGCAGCGTCTCCGCGTCCGCGAAGTCGGAGGGGCTGCCGCGCGTGTCCTTCCACAGCGGAGATGCGAGCCGCTCGGCGGCCACGCGCCGGTACGCCGTGCGGTACGCGTAGCGGATGAGGCCCGCGCAGTCGCGCTGCGCGGGCTGCCACGCCGCGTCCGGGGCCTTCACCTGCGCGAGCGCCACCTGCGCGACCTCGCGTCGGAGCAGCCGCGCGCGCGTCTCGGCGGCGACGGGCTCCGGTGCGATGACCGCGCCTTCACGCGCGGACACGGGGGCCGTCCCGGAGGGCGCGGGCGCGGCGTGCAGCAACAACGTGAGCATCAGGACGCGCATGGCGGAGCCGAGCCGGGAGCGCCGGCCGCTTCAGTAACCGTCGTCTCCCCCGCCGCTGTCGCCATTCTTCTGGAGCTCCTTGAGCGCCTCCTCCAGGTTCGTGGGCCAGCCCTTCCCCTTCGGCTTGGGGTCCGCGGACGGCACGTACACCTCCGCCTGCCCGTCCCCCAGGATGTTCACCCACGCGAGCACGCGCGTCGTGCCCGGCGTCGCCAGCGGGATGCGCACGCGGCGGCGGATTTCGCCCGGGGTGCCCTCGAAGAGCGCCAGGTTGAGCGTGGCCACCGTGTGCGCCTTGTCGCCGCTGGGCCAGTAGTTCGTCGCCACCAGGTACACGCCCTTCGGCGGCGCGCGGTGGATGTAGAGGTACGGGCCGTACGCCGGCTGGTCGAAGTCGCCGCCCTGCTCGTTGAGGAAGAACGTGCCGCCGGACGGGCTCTCCGTGTTCGCCCAGTACACGTGAGCCATGGTTGTCACGTCCAGCGTGTCACCCGCGCTGCTCGCGTCCGTGGGCTCGTAGATGTGCAGGTCCGTGTAGACGCCGTCCGTGTCGCTCGTGAGGATGGCCTTGAGCGGCACCGGAGGCACCTGCGCGTAGCTCGTCGCCTGCGCGCGCGCCGTGCCGCCCTTGTTGGTGGCCATCACCGTCACGACGTTCTTCCCGCTGGCCGCCGGGAACTTGCGGCTGAAGCGCCCCCCTTGCGTGCGCATCAGGTAGCGGTCGCCGTTGATGGACACGACCACAGGGTCCACCGTGGGGTCGCTCACCGTGCCTTCAATCTGGAGCATCCGGTCCACCGTCCACCCGCCGGACGGCGCGCTCAACACCACCTTGGGAACCGTGTCGCCCCGGCCAATGGGCACGCCCTGCTGGCGGGCGGAGACCGGCGGCGCCGTCTGCGTCAGCAGCCCGGCGAGAAGGACGGAGAGCATCGTGGAGCCTGGAACCTGGGGGTGGGGTGCGCGAACCGAGTGTCCGCGAGGGGACACAGCGTGCGGCAAGCTCCCACTTCTTTCAAGCCACCTGCCCACCGCCCCTGCCCGGGAAGCCCCCCCCACCGCGACGCCGGGCGTCGCGGCCTTCGCCTTCCTTCCTCGCGCGTCCGTCTGTCCGCCCTGCTTGCGGGCCCGGACACCCACGGTCACGCGCTGGAAGGTCCTCCCTTCAGCACCCGGACTACTGCGGGCGCTCCCAACCGTGGCGGTTCACGAAGTCCGACACCATGGCGGCCGTCGTGTCGCGGATCTTCTCCACGTCCGCCGCGGACTTGCCCACCGTGTCCTCCATGGGCCAGTCCTCGCGCTTCTGGTCCGCCACCACCGGCGCGTCCGGCAGGCCGCCCAGCGTCACCAGGATCTGCGCGGTCCTGGCCAGCTCCGGCGTCAGCCGCTGCGGCTTCGCGTCGCCCAGGTCCACGCCCATCTCCTTCATGGTGGCGAGCACCTCGGGATGCAGACGCTCGGCCGGCTGCGTCCCCGCGGAGATGGCGCGCGCCTTCGCTGGGTCCGCCAGCAGGTTGAAGAAGGCCGCCGCGATCTGCGAGCGACCCGCGTTGTGCGTACAAGCGAAGATGACCGTGTTCATCGCACCGCCTTTGGAGTGTTGAAAACCGTGAGGTTCCTGGGCTTCCAGGGAAGTATCACATCCTGAGCGCGGAAGAGGACAACGCTCGCCCGCCTCCCGGACGCCGGGGCCAGGACGGGGGATATGGGTAGGATTTGACTCCGCGCGAACCCTTTCCTCGAGCGGAAGTCGGGGAGATGCCTAGGTTGGAGGGGTCATGCAAAGCACCCCTTCCTGGGCCTGGGTTGTCTTCTGGGCGCTGCTCCTGGCGCTGCTGGTGGTGGACCTGCTGGCGCACCGGGGCGGGCGGGGGCAGTCGCGCCGCGCGGCCATCCTGTGGAGCCTGGCGTGGGTGGGGCTGGGGCTGGCCTTCTGCGGCTTCGTGTGGGTGACGCTGGGCAGCGACAAGGGCCACGAGTACCTGGCGGCGTGGCTCATCGAGAAGAGCCTCAGCCTGGACAACGTCTTCGTCTTCCTCGTCATCTTCAGGAGCCTGAGCGTGCCCCAGCGCTACCAGCACGAGGTGCTCTTCCTGGGCATCTTCGGCGCGCTGGTGTTCCGGGCCCTGTTCATCTTCGTGGGCGCGGCGGCGCTGCAGCGCTGGGGCTGGGTGTCCTACGTCTTCGGCGCCATCCTGCTCGTCACCGCGTGGCGCGTGCTGCGCGAGGACCCGTCGAAGCAGGAGGACAGCCGCGTCGTGGGGTGGCTGGCGGAGCGGCTGCCGGTGGCGGACCAGGTGGAGGGGCCCCGCTTCCTGGTGAAGCACCGCGGCCGCAGGATGGCCACGCCGCTGCTGGTGGCGCTGGTGGGCCTGGAGGTGACGGACATCCTGTTCGCGGTGGACTCGGTGCCGGCGGCGTTCTCCGTCACCACCGACACGTTCATCCTCTACAGCTCCAACGCCTTCGCCATCCTGGGGCTGCGCGCGCTGTACCTGGTCATCGCCGGGGCGGTGGGGCAGCTGAAGTACCTGCACTACGGGCTGGCCGGGGTGCTGGCGTTCGCGGGCGCGAAGATGGTGGCGGAGACCTGGGTGCACCTCCCGCCGCTGCTCTCCGTGGCCATCATCGTGGTGATGATTGGCGCGGCGGTGGGCGCGAGCCTCGCCCACCGGCGCTCCGTGCGTCAGGTGGAGGCCTGACGCTCAGGGCGTGGGCAGGCCCGCGGTGCCGGCGGCGTCCAGGGGCCGGGTGAGCAGGTCGTCGAAAGTGGGGTTCGCCGCCTTCGCGATGCGCTCCGCGTGCTTCTTCAGGAGCGCCGCGTTGGCGTCCTTCACGTCCTTGCCCGAGGCCAGCTCCATCTGGGTGATGTACTTGCGCAGCCCGGCGCGGCGCTGCTCCAGTTGCAGCCGCTCCGCCTCGGTGAGCTTCGGATCCTCCAGCTGCGGCGTGATGGCGGCGAGCTGGGCCTCCAACTGCGCGAGGTTCGCCGGATCCGACGGATCCGACGCCTGGGACGCCATCGCCGCGCCCGCGGCCGGCGGCGCCTCGGGCGGCGGGTAGACCACGGTGGTGAGGCTGCGGAACTCCACGGGGGACATGCCCTGCGCCTCCAGGTTCCGCAGGAGCACGGACTGGGCCTTGCCCACCATGCGCAGGGAGGCGCCGGCGGCCTTGAGGATGGCGCTGCGGCTCCCGCTGTTGAGCTCGCTGCCGTGCGCCTGGACGTACTCCAGGGTCTCCTTCTGCAGCACCTCGTAGGCGGGCAGGGTCGCCTCTCGCGCCGCGAGGTAGGCCGCCAGCCGCGCCTCGTCCAGGCGCAGCACCTTGCCCGCGGCAGGCGCCTGGAAGGGATGGCGGGCGTTGAGCTCGGCGACCTTCTGGGCGCGCTCCTGGGTGTTCATCAGCGTCTCCACGCCGCCGCCCATGGCGCGGTCCGCCCAGTACCCTGTCGCGACCAGCCCTCCGCCCACGAGCAGCAGCCCGCCGGCACCCAGCCCCAGCCCGAGGATCCACTTCTTGTTCATGGCGCCGCTCCGCTCTCCTTCCGGCAAGGGCGGGGCCCCCCGCCGCCGGAGCCCCTTTGCTACCCGGGCCGCCCCTCCAGGGCAAGCGCGCCCCGGGAGGCGGCGCCTCACTCCCGGGCAGGCGGCCGGCGCGGCAGCCTCACGAGGAAGGTGGTGCCATCCTGGTGGGTGGAGCGCACGCGCAGCCTCCCGGCATGCGCGTCCACGATGTGCTTCACGATGAAGAGCCCCAGCCCCAGTCCGTGGGCGTTGCGGTGTCCGTCGCGGGCCTCCGCCCGCTTGAGCGGTTCGAACAGGCGCGGCATCAGCTCCGGCGGAATGGGGCGCCCCAGGTTCCTCACCGCGAGCGTCACCGTGTCCTGCTGGCTGCGCAGGCGCACGCGCACCGGGCTGAAGGCGTCGCCATAGGCGAGCGCGTTGTTCACCAGGTTGGTGATGACCTGGGCCAGGCGGTCCGGGTCGCAGGACAGCCGGGCATCGCCCCGTCCGTCCACCTCCAGGCGCCGGTCCGGGTGGGCCTGCTGGACCTCGTCCAGCACCTGGCGCACCAGGTCCAGGAGGTCCACCTCGCGCGGGTCCATGGGGATGCCGCCGCCCAACCGGGCCTGGGTGAAGTCCAGCACGTCGTGCAGCATGCGCTGCGCGCGGTCGGCGCTGGAGAGGATGCGGGCCACGGCCTTCTGGTCGCGCGGGCAGGCGTCCTCGCGCTTCGACAGCGTCGTGGCGGCCATGGTGATGGCGGAGATGGGGTTGCGCAGGTCGTGGCCGACGATGCCGATGAGCAGCTGTTCGAACTCGGCGCGGCGCTTCGCCTCGGCTTCCGCCTCGTGCCGGTCGGTGACGTCCTGCATGGCGCCCACCATGCGCACCGGGCGGCCCTGGAGGTCCTTCACCACGCGGCCCCGGTCCTCGACGAAGGCCCAGGTCCCATCGCCCCGGCGCATCCGGTACTCGGCCAGCCAGTGACCGTCACGGCTGTCGAGCGCCTGCCTGAGCTCCCGCGTCACCCGCTCGCGCTCGTCGGGGTGCAGGCTGGCGGTCCACCACGCCATGTCCATGACGGGCAGCGGCCGGGACGTGTCCAGCCGGAGGATGCGCGGCGCCAGCTCGCTCCAGTGGATCTCCCCGGTCACCAGGTCCCAGTCCCAGATGATGTCGCGGGTGGCCAGGGTGGCCAGCCGGTAGCGCGTCTCCGACGCCCGCAGCTCCTGCTCCGCGCGGCGCCGCTCGGTGATGTCCAGCGACACGCCCGACACGCTCACCACCCGTCCGTCCGGACCGACCACCGGCAGGAGGCGCACCTCGAACCAGACGCCCATGAGGTAGAGCTCCGTGGACATCCGCTCCCCGGCCAGCGCGCGCAGGACGACCTCCAGCACGTCCCGCCGGTCCCGGAACACCTCGAATACGGAGCGCCCCTGCATCCCCTGGGAGGACACGGTCGTGGTCGTCACGCCCTCGCCCTCGAAGAGGGTGAAGACGCCCTGCGTGTCGAAGGCCCACAGCACCACGGGCAATTGGGTGAGCACGCGCTGGAGCTGCTCGCGGGCCTCGTCGCGCTCCTGGCGCAGCGTGCGCGTGGCGGTGATGTCCGTGGACACGCCGCAGAGGGCCCACGACTGGCCCTCCCCCACGCCGGGCAGGGGGAACTTCATCGTGTGGTAGAGGTGCGCCCCGTCGGGCTGGAGCACCTCCTCGTCGAAGACGAGCGGCATCCTCGACGCCAGCACCCGGCGGTCGTTGTAGCGGAAGCGCTCCGCCGTCTCCCGGGGGAACAGCTCCAGGTCCGAGCGCCCCAGCACCGACGCGCGCGCGTGCCCGGAGATGGCTTCAAAGGGAAGGTTGACGAACAGGTACCGCCCGCCCGCGTCCTTCGCGTAGATGGCGGCCGGGGCGTGGTCGAGGATCTCCTGCAGCCGCAGCTCGCGCGAGCGCAGCGCCTGTTCATGCTCGTGGACGTAGCGGGCCACGGCCTCCGTCAGGCTGCGGTCCAGCGCACGCCACAGCCCGCGCAGCTCGTCCGTGCCGAGCGGCCGGGGGGATGCATCCAGCACCTCCAGGATGGCCTCGCGCAGGAGGCCGTACTCCTGCACCAGCGTCTCCACGCGCGCGCCGGCCTGGAAGCGCCGCAGCCCCAGCTCCCGGGCATGGGCCCAGGCCGGCCCGGTGGAGGACCGGGCCTCCAGGGCATCCTGCCGGAGGACGAGCACGAGCGCGTCCACCAGCTTGAGCATCCCCTCCAGCCGCTCCTGGAGTTCCTCGGCCGTGTCCGGGGGAGGGGGCTCCAGCCGGGCGCCCCAGCGCTGGATGATGTCCTCGCGCCTCGCCTCCACGAGGTCCGCGAGCGAGTCTTGCGTGGATGCAACCGGGTTCATGCTGGCGCCCCGGGAGCCCTGGCCGGACGAGACAGGCCGCTTGCTGTCGGAAGAGTGAGCGTCACTGGACCCTTGCTCCCTGGACGTGCACGGAGTGGAGGGAGGATGCGCATGACACGCCGCAAAATGGATGGGGCCTGCGGGCGGAGACGGGGTGGGTTGCCCACCTCTCCAACTGAACCCCGGGACATTGCGGACTCGAGATCCGCTGGGTCCCACCCGTGACCTGGGGGAGACTGCCTCCCGGGTACACGGGAGGCAGCAGGCCATGGCATTCGTGGGACGCAGAACGGGCGGACGCGGCGATGATGTGCTGGCGACGGGGCGGTTGCCCTCGCGGACGTGGACCTGGGTACACGTCCTGGCGGAGGGCCGCTCATGAGCACGTCCAAGCCGGTGGATCCGCTGGAGTCGCTGGCCCGGGGCCCCGTGCGCAGCGCCTGGGAGGTGCTGGAGGCGATGAGCATCCTCATGCGCCGCCGCGATGAAGGCCTGCCGCTGAACCTGCCGCAGGTGACGGTGTTCCTGCGCAGCGGGCGCGAGGTGACGGGGCTCGTCCGGGAGTACGGCGAGTTCCGCCAGGGCCGCGGCGTGCTGCTCACCACCTCCAGCGGCTACGGCTCGCGCGGGGACGCGCTGGACGTGACGTTCGTCCCGGACGGCGTCATCGAGGCGCTCACGCTCCACGACGCCACGGTGCTGGACACGCCCGCGAAGTCGATGCCCGAGTCCTCGCCCATGCACCTGCGGCGGCACCTGCCCGCGATGGCGGACAGGCTGTCCAGCGCCTGGGGCACGAAGGTGGCGGTGGAGCTCGGCACGCCCGCGGACCTGGAGCAGGAGGCCCACATCCAGTCCCTGGCGTGGCTCGTCGAGCGCGCCGGCGAGGTGCTGAGCACGATGGCCGGGCCGCCCGACGTGGGCGCCGCGCTTCGGGAGCAGGTGCGCAAGGTGCGGCTGTTCGTGGGGGACGCGTTCGGGGCGAAGCTCACGGACGGCACGCTGGACCTCACCACGTCGCGTCGTCCTGCCGCGTGGCCGCTGGACTCGGAGCTGAACCAGGCGGTGATGGACACGCTGTCGTAGCGCGGACGCCGCCGGGCGCCGCCCCCTGGGACACGGCGCCGGGCAGCGGCCCCACAGGCCCCGGCGGGCGCGGCGGGCCTCCACCTCCAGGGCCTCGAACTCGCCGCGCCGGGAGGCACCGGCCGGCGGGATGAACAGCGTGCACGCATAGCCCCGCTGCACGAGCAGCGCGTTCACGTCCTGGCCGTCCACGGACACGTACGCGAGCCGCCGCCCGTAGCGGTCCGTGCACGCCTCCGCGTCGCGCAGCCGCACCGTGCGGCCCTCCACGAGCGAGCGGTTGAACGCCGTGGCCTCCTCGCCGAAGCAGTCGTCGTGGCCCCGCGTGGTCTCCGGTGTATCCACGAGCAGGTAGCGGATGCGCTCGCCGTCCTGGAGCACCACGGTGTCGCCGTCGATGACCTTCGCCACCACGCCCGTGCTCGGGCCGCACTCCCCTTCCCCGCCGCCGCAGGCGGACAGCAGGGCGAGCAGCAGCAGCCACCCCACTCCCCGCCTCCTCATGGCGCGCACCTCCGGTTCTCCCGGCCCGGGGTGCCCCGGTCGCCCGCGCCATAGGTCACGCCCGAAGGCGTCGCACAGAAGGCCCCGGCCGCGTCGTTGCCGGTGGCGTCCCGCACGCGTGCATCCAGCTGCGAAGACACGCCAGGGCTCGCGGCGCTCGTGAAGGCCACGGAGTCCAGCACGGTTCCCTGCGCGGACAGCTTGAGGACATGCGCGCCCGCGCCGTTGCCCAGACCGAAGGCGAACGTGCCGAGCACCGAAGGCAACCCGCCATTGCGTGAAGCGTCGTCACTGCGCGCGAGGACCGCGAAGCCTCCGGCCTTCATCGACAGGCACAGCGGGGACTCCAGGACGGAGCTGCCGGATTCGTTGGCGAGCGTCACCCCGTTGAGGTCCACCTCGCGCAGCGCGAGCACCTCCACCCATTCCCCCTGCGCATCCGGGACGGCGGCGGGGTCGGCCATGAACTCGGTGAGCACCAGGGAGCCCACGGTGGGAGTACGGAGCGCTCGGGCCTGGCCCGTCGTCCGGTCGATGCAGGTGGCCTGCGCCGTGCCCGCGTCGCTCGCGGTGCACACGCGGTTGGCCCGCCCCGGCGTGCCCAGGTTGCCCTTGTCACCGTAGGGCTCCGTGGCCGCGCACCAGGACGTGGAGACGTCGTTGTTCTTCGCATCGTCGGTGAGCGGCGCGGACACCTGGGTGGCCACGCCGTCCACGGCCGGGCCATACAGCGCGCTGTCGATGAGCACGTTTCCCGCGCGCACTGCGACCACGCCGCCCGCGTTGCGCAGGTCCACGGAGAACGTGGCCAGCGGCTCCGGCAGGCCGCCATTCACGTCTTGCTCCCGCCTGCGCGCGAGCAGCGCGAACTCTCCAGCGGCGAGCGACAGACACCGCTCCGACTCCAGACGTGTGCCGGATGTGTCCGTCCCCACCGTCAGCCCGTTGAGGTCCAAGGGCACGGTGGCGCGGACCTCCAGCCACTCGCCCACCGTGTCGTCGCCTCTCGGGTTGGCCATCACCTCGGTGATGATCAGCTCCCCCGGACGCGGAGGCTGGACCTCGCGAGGCGAGACCGCGCCCGGTGGCAGGCACGTGGTGACGCGGCCTCCGTCCCCGGAGGGCACTCCGCCATCCGGCAGCACGGGACACGGCGCGTTCGCGACGCCCGGGCTGCCCGGCGCATCGCACCAGCGCGACGGATCGTCATTGTCCTCCGCGTCGGGCACGAGTCGGCCGTCATAGGTCCGGGCAGAACCCGACCTCGCCGGCGCGGTGAGGGACACCACGTCGAGCACGCGCGTCCCGCACCGCAGGCCCAGCAGCCCCGCGCTGTTCCCCAGCGCGCCGAGCGCATCGCCATAAGCCAGGTCCACGTGTTCGGGCAGCGCCCCCTCGCGCACGTCGCCCAGCACGACGAAGCCGCCCGCGTCCACCGGGAGGCCCGTGGTGAAGGTGTAGACCCGCTCCTGTGCCGCCTCATCGCGCGCGGTGAAGAGCGTGACGCCCAGCAGGTCCACGGTCTCGCGGGTGGGGTTGTGGAGCTCCACGTACTCCTTCCCCGTGTCCGCGCCCGCGGGATCGTTGAGGTACTCCGTGATGACCAGGTCCCCCGGCAGCAATGCCTCACACGCCGGAGGCTCCTCCTCCCACATGGGCAGTCCGCACGCCCCCATCCATCCCAGCACCCACCCCAATCCCAACCGCACGCCCCATCCCCGCACTGCCCGAGACACCACACCCCGCTCCCTTCAGAACCGCGTCTCCACTTCCAGCGCGAACAGGTGCCGGGGCGCATGCGGCGGCGTCCGGGCACCTCGCGCGTCCTTCAAATCGACGACCCACGCGTACCGGGCCCGCGTCGTCACGGCGTCCAGCGTCCAGCTCGCATCGAGCGTGGCCCGGAAGGACTGCTCCAGCCGGTTGCGGGTCGACAGGTCCTCGTCCTTCCACACGGCGCGGCCGCGCAGCCTCACGGTTTCGCAAGGCCGGACCTGCGCCTCCACCACCGCGTGCGCGTCCTCCCGCACACCGCGGTTCACCGGATCATCCACGCGGGCATGCGCGTACTGCGCGGCCACGGACACGGCATCGTGGAGCTCCGCCTTCACCCGGGCCGTGAGGCGCAGGAGCGACCCCGAACAGGGCTCCTCCCCCGAGCCGTCGAAGCAATCCCCCGCCACGCCGACGTCCTTGTCCCGGTACTCGCCCCACAATGACGGCTGGAACAGCGCATGCGGCCGCCAGTCCACCCGAGCCGAGGCCCGCAGGTTCACCGTACCAGCGCTCCCCACCACCGCGCCGTCGGAAGGCAGCGTCCACGCATCGACCTCCCCGCGCAGCCGCAGCACGCCCTCCCACCGATGCAGATAGCGCAGACGCGCGCCCACTTCGTTCCGGGCCCGCAAGCCCTCCAACTCATCCGGGCCCGACATGGCCCCCGTGTAGGGATTGGCGAAGCCGCGCCCGTAGGCACGCAGTGACAGCTCCAGTTCGTTCGATGCGCCCGCGACCACCGTGCGCTGTAGCGCGCCGTAACCACCACCTCCGCCCGGCGCCGCATCGAAGGTCCGAGCCGCCTCCACGAAGAGGTCCACGGGGCCCAGGCCCCACGCACCGTCGATGCCCACCGCGCCGAATGCGCCGCCCGCCGGGTAGCCCGCCGTAGAGCGGAAATCGAGCATCGCGCCCTCCACGCTCCACACCGGCCGCGCCCCCCAGGCCGTCATTCCGACCTGCGTCCGCGAGCCCCAGCCCATCGCCACATGGCCACCGCCCGCCCACTCATGGAACACGCCGGGCAGCTTGCGAGACACCACACGGCCCATGGGTGCCCCTGCTCCCGCGAGCCACACCGCTGGCGCCTTGCAGGCCATGCCCTGACACGACGTCCGCTCCATCAGGGCATGCGAGATCAGCGAACGGGACTGGTACGAACCGAAACCCGTCACCGACACCCCCGCGGACGTCCGCACCGTCCCCACCACGCCCCGGAAGCCTTCGTCCCACTGAAAGTCCTGCATCACCTCCGCATCGCGCTCCTCGGGCGCGCAGGCCCCTTCTCCCAGAAAGCACCAGCGCTCCACATCACCCGGCACGCGCACGGTGTCGTCGGGCAGGAAACCCTCCGGTGTGGGCAACCCGGTCGTGTCCAACGTGAGGCGCTGACCGAAGCCCAGCCGGTATGAGCCCACCAGCACGGAAGCCCGCTCGCCCGTCCACTGACCGTGGAACTTGGGCACGACCACCGACACACCGGGCGCCTCCGCCACCAGCGCCCGCCGGTTCGCATCCCGATGCACCGCGCCCAACCGTCGCCGCGTCAGCGAAGTGAGCAGTCCCACGCGCCAGCCCTGGGGACCCGCGACGCGCACCTGGAGCGCCAGTGGAGGCAGCACCGGCTCCGACGCGGCGAATGCCGTCAAAAGCCTCGCATCCCCCGTCACCCGCTCCGGCGCCGAGGTCGTCAGGAAGGGGGCCAGCCGTCGCCGCTCCTCCGGAGTCAGCCCTCCAGAAGCCGCGACCCCATCCACGCGCGCGTACGTCAGTCCCGGCAAGGCATACAGCCCGGCGCGCGACGCATGCGCCGGATCCACGCCCGAGCGCCGCAGCACCAGCAGCGCGGACAGCGTCTCCGCAGTGATGGCGCCGTCCTCCCTCAACGCGAAGAGTGCCTGCTCCCCCGTGTCCTCGGGGTCGACCTCATAGGACGCGGCGAGCACCGTGAAGGGCACCCCCAGCAGGAACAGCCACACGCAGACGAGGACGGAACGCACGCGGCGGGCCCTCTGCACGAGCGGGACCACCCTTCCCTACAGAGAAGTCACGACATGGGGCCCATCCCTTCTCGGGACTCGGGGTCCAGGCGAGGGACGGCGGTCTCGCGTGCGTCACGTGGGCGTGGGCCGGTGCGGCTATGCTGCGGCCACATCTTCGCGAGGCCGGCCCCGTCCGGCCCCAGAAACAGCGCATGGGCTACGTCCACATCCTTCGCCACTTCCCCTCTCCCCAGGAGGGGTTCAACCGCACCGTCCGCATCTACACGCCGGACTCCTACGACGCCTGGCAGACCCACCGCTTCCCGGTGCTCTACATGCACGACGGGCAGAACGTCTTCGCGCATCCGGAGTCCGCCGTCTTCGACACGTGGTGCGCCAACCGCGTCGCGGAGGAGAACGTCCAGGCGGGGCGGATGGAGCCGTGGATCATCGTCGCGGTGGACTCCGGTCCCGGCCGCTTCCAGGAGTACTCGCCGTGGGACGAGCCGCGCAACGGCGTGTCCGCGCGTGGCGAGGCCTACGGGCGCTTCCTCGTGGAGGAGCTCAAGCCATACATCGACCGGACGTACCGCACGCGCCAGGGCAGCGAGTGGACCGGCGCGATGGGCTCGTCGCTGGGCGGGCTCATCTCGCTGTACCTGGGGTGGAAGTTCCCGCAGGTGTTCGGACGCATCGGCGCGCTGTCGCCCACGGTGATGTGGAGCCAGGGCCGCCTGTTCGACGCGTGGCGCGAGCACAGCCGCCGCTGGACGCGCATCTACCTGGACGCGGGCGACTCCGAGTTCATCCACGCAGGCGGCCTGCCGCTGAACTACGGCCAGGGTACGCGCGACTTCTTCCAGCACCTCAAGCGCCTGGGCTACGCGGACCACGAGGTGTCACTCGTGCTGGAGCCCGGCGGGGAGCACCACGAGAAGGACTGGCAGCGCCGGCTTCCGGCCGCCATGCAGTGGCTGCTCGGGTGAGTCTTCTTCCGTGACGCGCCGGCCCCGCTCGGTGCCGCCCGAACAGCGGCAGGTCTACGTGCAGGTCGTGGAAGGCCTGCTCCAGCACGGCCTGAGAGGTCAGGTGTCCCCCCGCCTGCGGGAACGGCTGAAGCAGGCGGGCGTGGACCTCGACCGGCCGCTGTTGCCGCTCTACCCCGTGCCGCTCTGGGCGCGGTGCCTGGAGATCATCGTCGAAGAGGTGTACCCGGGCCTGCCTCTGGCGGAGGGTTATGCCCGGCTCGCCCGGGCGCACGTGGAGGGCTACGGGGCCACGTTGCTGGGGCGCGGGGTGATGGGCGTGGTGCGCATGCTGGGCCCCCGGCGCGTGGTGCACCGCATTCCAGAGGTGCTGCGCGCCACGGACAACTACACGGAGGTGACGCTCGTGGAGCGCGGCCCCGCGCACTTCGAGCTGCACTTCAACTCGAGCCTCAGGGGGCCCGGCTACGCGGAGGCCCTCTTCGAGTCCCTGCTGGCAGTGGGCGGCGCGAAGGCGCCTCGCGCGACGAAGCTGTACGACGACGGGGAGCGCACCGAGTACGCGCTCACCTGGGAGCAGGAGCCGTGAGGCTCACGTCGCCTGGATGAAGCGCACCGCCTCCCGCATGGATTCCATGTCCGGGTGGCGCGTGAGGTACATCTCCTCGCCCAGGAGCGAGTGGTAGATGGGCGGCAGCTCGCGGTGCACGAGCAGGGAGCTGCCCAGGCGCTCCACGATCTGCTGATGCGTGTGGCGGTAGCGGCGCGCGTGACGGCGGGCGCTATGACAGACGTGGTGGCGCGGCGTGTACTGGAAGTCCGCCACCGGGTCGCCCGTCACGACGCGGGCATAGAGCCGGTACACGTCGATGTCGCACGTGTAGTTCATCATGTCCGTCATGAAGCCGCCGGGCGGGCGGAGGTTGGCCTCCAGCACGACGAAGCGGCCATCAGGCAGGCGGAAGAACTCCAGGTGGAACCAGCGCTCGCGCAGGCCGAACGCTGCGACGACCTGACGGCCCAGCACGTCGAGCGCGGCGGGGATGTGCTGAAGGCTCCAGAAGGAGATGTCGCGCTGTTCGGTGACGGTCTCCATGCCGCCATCGCTGTACTCGTGGCTGAGGTTGAAGACGATGACGCCGTGGCGGTCCACGATGCCGTCGTAGGTGACGATGGTGCCGCGCACGAAGGGCTGCGCGACATAGGACGTGGGCAGCGGGTGGGCGAGCGCCGCGTCCACCTCCGCGTCGCTGGCGACCTTGAAGGTATGGGCAGCGCCCACGCCCACGTCGGGCTTGAGCACGAGCGGGTAGCCCACGCGGGCGGCGAAGGTCTTCACCTGCTCCGCGTCGCGCACGCGCAGCAGGTCCGGGTGGGGGACGCCGGAGGCATGGAAGACCTCGGCCATGCCGGACTTGGAGCGCAGCTTGAGGATGTCCGAGGGCTGGAGGCCGGACACGTGGAAGTCCTCGCGCAGGCGGGCTTCGACTTCCAGCCAGGACTCGTTGAGGGACTCGATGCGGTCGATGCGGCCATGGCGCCAGGTGAGGTAGCCGGTGGCGCGCAGCAGGGCGTCCGAGTCATTGAGGCTGGGGACGAAGAAGTATTCGCGCAGGGCTTCGCGCAGTTCGTGGCGCAGGGACTCGTAGGGAGTGTCGCCGATGCCCAGGACGGTCACGCCACGCTCGCGCAGCGCGGTGGCGAAGTGGAAGTACTGGGAGGGGAAGTGAGGGGAGATGAAGACGAAGTTCATGGCTCCTGGCGGGCGAGTCCTCCGCTGGGGAGGGACCATAGCGGCCCCGCCCGCGCCCTAGAAGCCCGGTGGGGAACAGTGTCTACCAGCGGGGCTCGCGCGGGAGGCCCGGAGTGGGAACACTCGCGTCATGGCGGAGGATTCGTAACCGTCCGGCCAACGACGTGCCGTGAGGGATTGCCGGGGTAGCGGGGCGCGGCGGACGCTGCTGGGCATGGCGAAGCAGGTGGAGAAGCCGGAGTGGGCGCGCATCGCGGAGGCCTTTGAGGCGAGCGGGCAGACGCAGCGGGAGTTCGCGTTGGCGCACGGCATGCGGCTGAGCACGTTGCAGTCGTGGGTGTACCGGCATCGGCGGTCCGCTCCATCGCGAGCGGAAGCCGTGCGGCTGTTGCCGGTGCGAGTGGCGAGCGCCCCCGCGGCGCCGGAGTCCCTGGTGGTGGTGGCCACGAGCGGAGCGCGGGTGCGATTCGCGGTAGGTACCGACGTCGGTTACGTGGCCCGGCTCGTCGCCGCGTTGGGGCGCTGAAGCGATGTTCGCCCTGCCTGCGTCGGTGCGCGTGGTGCTGGCGATGGAGCCGGTGGACATGCGCAAGTCGATTGACGGCCTCATGGCGCTGGTGCGCACGGCATGGGGCGAGGACGTCTACTCGGGGCACCTCTTCGCCTTCGTCTCCAGGCGGGGCGACCGCATCAAGGTACTGACGTGGAGCCGGGGCGGCTTCGTGCTGCTGTACAAGCGGCTGGAGACGGGCCGCTTCCGGCTGCCGCCGGTGGACGCGGGCGCGCAGGCGGTGACGCTGGACGCCACGCAGTTGGCCATGCTGCTGGACGGCATCGACGTGGCCCAGGTGAGGCGCCAGCCCGCCTGGACGCCTCCCGGGCGTCCGGGCACCTGACGTGCCCGGCCCGGGACACGGCGCGGCGGCGGGGTGTTGAAGCCCGGTGCCCCGTGAGCTTCCCCAAGACCACTTCTGCCCCTGGCGCGAAGAGGCCGAAGAGCTCAAGGAGCGCCTGACGTCGCTGGAGGCGAAGATGGCGGCGCTGGAGCGTCACGTCTTCGGCAGGAGGACGGAGAAGCTGCCGACGGTGGCCGCCGAGTTGCGTGGAGCCACGGACTCGACGGCGGCCCAGGCCGAGGCCGCGAAAGAGAAGCGGCAAGAGAGAGCCGCCCGCAAGGCCGAGGGGGCCCCGGCGCGGGAGATTCGCCACGCGGTGCCGGCCGAGGAGCGCCACTGCCCGGCGTGCGGCAGCGAGGACTTGAGGCCCCTGGGCAAGGGCAAAACCTCGGTGGTGTACGAGTACGTGCCCGCCCGCTTCGAGAAGCAGGTGCACGTGCAGGAGGTGCTGGCGTGCGCGTGCGGCCGGGGCGTCGTCACCGCCCCGCCTCCGGCCCGGGTGGTGGACAGGGGCGAGTACGGCCCGGGCTTCCTCTCCCACGTGGTGACGTCCAAGTGCGCGGACGCCATGCCCCTGCACCGGCTGGCCCAGCGGGTGGAGAGAGGCGGCGTGCCCATGAGTCGCAGCACGCTGACGGACCTCTTCCACCAGGCCGCCTCGGTGCTGCTTCCTCTTTCGCAGCACCTCCTGCAGTGCATTGCGTCCGCGGACGTGGTGTGGGCCGACGAGACGCCCATGCGCGTGCTGGACGTGAAGAAGACACGCCAGGGCTACCTCTGGACCTTCCTCACCCAGACGCCCACGGGCGAGTGGCTCATCGGCTACCGCTTCAGCCTCGGCCGGGCCAGCACGACGCCCGAGGACGTGCTGGGCGGCACCCGGGGCGCCCTCGTCGTGGATGCCTATACCGGCTACAACGCGGTGACGCTGCCCGAAGGGCGCGTCCGCGTCGGGTGTTGGGCGCATGTGCGGCGTCGCTTCTTCGACGCGCTGCCCACCGCGCCCGAGGCCCGCGAGGCCTTGGACTTCATTCTGGCCCTCTACCGGGTGGAGGCGCTGGCCCGCGACGCGGGCGTCGTGCGCACGGACGCGCACCAAGCGCTGCGCCAGCAGCAAAGTCTCCCCGTCCTCACTGCGCTGCGTGCGTGGATGGAATCCCAGGCCCCACGCCACCTGCCCAGGGGCCCCATGGGCCAGGCCCTTTCCTACGCGCTCAAGCAGTGGGACGCCCTGGCGCGTTTCGTCTCTGACGCGCGTCTGCCCTTGGACAACAACCGCTCCGAGGCGGCGCTGCGCAAGGCCGCCCTGGGCCGGAAGAATTTCCTCTTCGTCGGCCACGAGGCCGCAGGGCAGAACCTCGCCGGCCTCTACGCTCTCGTCGCCACCTGCGAGGCCAACCAGGTCAATCCCGAGGCCTACCTCGCGGATGTCCTGTTGCGCGTCCAGACGCACCCGTACTCGCGCATCGGTGAGTTGCTACCTCACGAGTGGATGCGGCGACGCGCCGCTGACCCGCCCGAGTCACCCCTCCAGCCCAGTCCCTGACCAACTCGCTCCTCGCGGCGCTCGCTGAGCACGGTCGTGGTCCGTCTTCAATCCTTCCGGCACGTCACTGGCCGGACGGTTACGAGGATTCCAAGCAGTTCGCACGGGCGAGGGAGGCGATGGGAAGGCACACCATCCCGGAGCTCATCGACCTGTTGGAGAGCGAGGACGTCCGCACACGCTTCCTGGCGGAGATGTGCCTGAGGGACGCGACGTCCACCTGACTCCACTTCCAGCCCGCGGGTCCGCGGGCCGAAAGGGAGGCAGCAATGCAGGAGTGGCGCGACTGGTGGGCCGCGCGGAGGGACACGTTCAAGAAGCGCTGAGGCGACCGGAGCGGCTGAGTTCCTTGGGACACCGGAGACGCCCCTCGCCCCTGACCAGCCCGGTCCGCCCTTTAGTCAGGGCCTGTTGGACGACCTGATGTCCTCACCAGTGCGAGCAGTGGTCACGTGTCAACCACCCGTCCCACCCAAGGCCTCAAGAGCTCATTAAAGCCTTGGTCGCTAAGCCTTCCCTTTCCGACTCTCCACCACAGTCCTGACTCCAGCAAGACCCTCAGAGGGATGGATGGGAATGCTCTCTTGAAATACGAAACAATCGCACTGTGAGAGACCCCACCCTCAAGCATGCTTCCCAGCAGTTCTGCGAGTTCCACAGGGGTCAGCAGCTTTTCTTTCACGCGAAGCGCGTTCAAAACCTCCTCGTCGTTCATTGGGTAAACTCCACAACCACCTTGTCAACATCGTTAAGCAACACCCGCACTTTGTTGAACCCTGCCTTCAGAGACATCTTTCCCGTAAATGTCCCAGATTGTGCAGCATCCTCTGGCGACAGCAATCCTCTCTCGGCCAGCTTGAACGCCCTGAATTTATCTCCCATATCCGCGGAGTTGATCCATGTCCCTCGCACCCCTTTGACTCGCTCACCGAAGGCGGCAAGAGCCTCCCGGAACATTTGACCACCACTCGGAGTTCCAGGAGCCTTCTTGATCCATAGATCAACAAAGCCGTCTTCTCCAAGCTGCGCCATGACACCGCCCCCTCCCTGTACATGAGCAGTAAACTCTGTCACGCCTTTGGCAACGTCTTTTACTGCTCCCTTCGAAAGGAGAGATGTTCCTTTCGAGACAACGCCGCCAACGGTGGACGCCATTCCGTAGATTGCCGCACCCGCCAACAATGTATGGCCACCAGCCTTTGCGATTCCCGAGGCGCACTGTCCAAAACCGCCAGAAGTGCATCCAGGCTTCACCTTGTTGACGCTCTCCCCCGCGTCCACGAATGGGATGAAGTGATTGACAGTCAGAGAGGTCGCGGCGAACGAGCTGACGGGAGCATAGTGATCGTAGGTCTGAGAAGCCTCAAGCAGGTTACCGAGGTGCCAGTTCGCACCCGCCCTGGCGAGGTGGCATGTCACATCGATGCCGCAGGAGAACTTCTCAGAGTTCAGCGCTCCCGAGACAGTGTTCAGCAAGGACGTCACGCTGGAACGGTAGGGCGCGGAACTCTCGCCCACGTCATTCGTGTAGTGCCCCGACGGCACCAGCTTCGCGTCATCCAGGGACGTCACGCTAGAGCACATCTCATAACCGAGTCTTCGGGTGAAGCCACCTGAGGAGAAGGATGACGCAGCCGAGCTGGACGAAGCCGAGGAAGTTCTCGGCTTTCCGCTCCCAGCGCGTTGCGATGCGGCGCCAGCGCTTGAGCCACGCGAAGAGGCGCTCGACCTTCCAGCGTCGCTTGTAGCGCCGCAACATGCGGCCATCCTGATGGCGTCGGCTGTTCTTCCTCTTCGGCGCGATGAGTTCGATGCCGCGCTCTTGCTTCAAGCGCAGTTGCAGGGCACGCCCATCCCACGCCTTGTCGGTAATCAGTCGGGGAGGAAGGCTCTCCACGAAAGCAGCGTCGAGAGTTCCTTCGGTGAGCACACTGTCGAATCGGTTTCCGCCTGCAATATGGACAGCGAGTGGAAGACCATCGCCGTCTGCAAGCGCCATGAGTTTCGTGGTGTTCCCCGCACGGCTCCTGCCGACGCAGGCCCCCCTTTTTTCGCCGGCACGTAGGTGCCGTCGATGAAGCCCTCCACGTCCTCGATGCCGCCGCGTTGCTCGAGGTCTCGTCTCAGCGCCGCGAGAATGCGCGGGAGCACGCCCGCTTCCACCCAGCGCTGAAAGCGCCGGTGGCAGGTCTGGTACGGAGGAAAGCGGCGAGGCAGGTCCGCCCACGGCGCCCCCGTCCGAAGCACCCAGAGCACGCCGTCCAGGACCTGCCGGGCTGAAGCCCACGGACGCCCACCCCGCTTGCCTGGGGGGCGGCGCTCGCCTTCAGGAATGAGCGGCTCGATGGCGCTCCACTGCTCGTTGGTCAACAGCATTCCAACGGTAGATCAAACCGCTGGCCTCCCGTCGAGTGCTCCGAGCACGGTTATGAGATGTGCTCTAGATCCCAAAGCCTGTGCTTGGCTCAGGACTCAGTCGGTGCGTAATGAAGGTCGATACACCGAGCCTTCCTGGCGCCTCCCAGGAACACGGGAAGTTGTCAGCAAGACATGAGCCAATGCCCGAAGCTGCGTTGTTCCGAGCGCCGTCCCGGCCCTACAGGCTGGACTGTAGATGCCCATCTCGTTTCGTGGACGCCACCGTTCCCGCATCTCTGACGCTCGATGGACAGGGAAGGCGCGGCGCGCCTGCGACGCACGGCTTCACGCAGTTCGCATGCAGAGCTGGGTGGAGGACGACTGCGGTGCGTCCACGAACGAGCGACAGTCAAGTCTCCGCGGAGCCTGGACCCGATGCCTTTGGCCAGGTCCTGCCCAGTTCGGAGGCAGCCTCCACGCACGAGCCAGTCGCGGTCATGGCTTGCCGCGCAGTAGTCTGAAGAAGCATTGAGACGATGCTCGTGCTCGACCTGAACAAGCACGACATGTGACACCCGGGCCCCAATAGGGAGTCACTGGGGCGGAGGGTTCCAGCGCAACCGTCCGCACCTCGGCCAGCGACGACACCTCCGCCCCGGAACCACTCACAGGGCGGAGCACAGCAACACCGCGGTGCCTCAGCTCTTCGTCAGCGGGCGGTACCGGATGCGGTGCGGCTCCAGCGCGTCCGGGCCCAGGCGCTTCTTCTTGTCCGCTTCGTAGTCCTCGAAGTTGCCCTCGAAGAAGAACGCCTTGCTGTCACCCTCGAACGCCAGGATGTGCGTGGCGATGCGGTCCAGGAACCAGCGGTCGTGGCTGATGACCACCGCGCAGCCCGCGAAGCTCAAGAGCGCGTCCTCCAGGCTGCGCAGCGTCTCCACGTCCAGGTCGTTCGTGGGCTCGTCCAACAAGAGCAGGTTGCCGCCCTCCTTCAGCATCTTCGCCAGGTGCACGCGGTTGCGCTCGCCGCCGGACAGGTCCTTCACCCGCTTCTGCTGGTCCTGCCCCTTGAACGCGAAGCCCGCCAGGTACGCGCGGCTGGGCATCTGGCCCGCGCGGCCCAGGTCCAGGTGATCCAGGCCACCACTCACCTCCTGGAACACCGTGTTTTCACCGTTCAGCGCGTCGCGGCTCTGGTCCACGTAGGCCATCTTCACGGTCTCGCCCACGCGCAACTCGCCCGCGTCCGGCTTCTCCGCGCCCGTCAGCATCCGGAACAGCGTCGTCTTGCCCGCGCCGTTCGGACCAATCACGCCCACGATGCCGCCCGGCGGCAGCTTGAAGCTCAGGTCGTCGATGAGCAGCCGGTCCCCGTACGCCTTGCGCAGCCCCTTCGCCTCCACCACCAGACCGCCCAGCTTCTCGCCCGGGGGAATCACCACCTCGCCCGTCGGCTCGCGCTTCTCCTGAGACTGGTTGAGCAGGTCCTCGTACGCCGCGATGCGCGCCTTGCTCTTCGCCTGACGCGCCTTCGGAGACGCCCGCACCCACTCCAGCTCGCGCTTGAGCGTCTTCTGACGGTGGCTCTCCGACTTCTCCTCCAGCTCCAGCCGCTTCTGCTTCTGGTCCAGCCAGCTGGAGTAGTTCCCCTTCCAGGGCACCCCCTCGCCGCGGTCCAGCTCCAGAATCCACTCCGCCACGTTGTCCAGGAAGTACCGGTCGTGCGTGATGCACACGATGGTCCCCGTGTATGCCTTCAGCGCCTGCTCCAGCCACGCGACGCTCTCCGCGTCCAGGTGGTTGGTGGGCTCGTCCAGGAGCAGCAGGTCCGGCTTCTCCAGCAGGATGCGGCAGAGCGCCACGCGGCGCTTCTCACCGCCGGACAGCTTCGTCACATCCGCGTCGCCCGGCGGCAGCCGCAGGGCGTCCATCGCCATCTCCAGCGTGCGGTCCAGCTCCCAGCCGTTCGTCGCGTCGATGAAGTCCTGCAGCTTCGCCTGCTCGGCGAGCAGCTTCTCCATCGCCGCGTCGTCCATGGGCTCCGCGAACTTCGCGCTCACCTCATTGAAGCGGTCCAGCGCCTGACGGATCTCCTTCAGGCCCAGCTCCACGTTCCCCTTCACGTCCAGCTTCGGGTCGAGCTGCGGCTCCTGCGCCAGGTAGCCCACCTTCACCGTGGGGTCCGGCTTCGCGATGCCGAAGAACTCCGTGTCCACCCCCGCCATGATGCGCAGGAGCGTGGACTTGCCGGAGCCGTTGGGGCCAATCACGCCAATCTTCGCGCCCGGAAAGAAGGACAGGTAGATGCCTTTGAGGATGTCCTTGCCGTTCTTGACCTTGCGCAGGTCCTGCATCGTGAAGATGAAATTCTGGGCCATGGCGGAAGGCCTCCTGGGATTCGCCGGAAAGACGTGAGCGGGGCCAGCGGATAGCAGGGAGCCCCATCCGGCTCAAGGCGCCTGCACCCGCCCCGTGTCCGGTTGGACGGGACGCGTCACGCGTCCAGGAGCGAAAACGCCTGCACGCTGACCAGCGAACCCATTTCGAAGGTGTTAGAGGAAGCGCCCCATGTCCGAGCCCATGCCCCCCGCCCTGGAGCTGAAGGGCCTCTCCAAGGCCTACGGAAAGTTCACCGCCCTCCACGCCGTGGACCTCAGCATCCGCCCCGGTGAAATCTTCGCCCTGCTGGGCCCCAACGGCGCCGGAAAGACGACCCTCATCGGCAGTGTGTGCGGCCTGGTGAAGAAGTCCGCCGGCACCGTGAAGGTCTTCGGCAAGGACCTGGACCAGGACCCCAACGGGCCCCGCTACCAGGTGGGCCTCGTCCCGCAGGAGATCAACTTCGACCCGTTCTTCTCCGTCGCCGAGTCCCTGCGCATCCAGCTGGGCTACTACGGCCAGCCCCGCGACGACGCGCGCGTCGATGAGGTCCTCACCGCCCTGAACCTCCAGGCCAAGAAGGACTCGCTCACGCGCGCCCTGTCCGGCGGCATGAAGCGCCGGCTGCTCATCGCCAAGGCGCTGGTGCACAAGCCCAAGCTCGTGTTCCTGGACGAGCCCACCGCCGGCGTGGACGTGGAGCTGCGCCGCGACCTGTGGACATACGTGAAGAAGATCGCCAGCGAGGGCACCACCATCGTCCTCACCACGCACTACCTCGAAGAGGCCGAGGAGCTGGCGGACCGCGTGGGCATCATCAACGAGGGCCGCCTCCTCATGACCGAGGACAAGGCCGCGCTGCTGCGCCGCTTCGGCGAGAAGCGCCTCGTCGTCACCTTCTCCGAACCCCAGGCCGCCATGCCCGCCGCGGGCACGCGCTTCTCCGCGAACCTCTCCGCTGACGGCCGCACGCTCACCTACGTGGAGCGCGACAACTGCGCGCCCTCCGGTGAGCTGCTCCGCTCGCTCTACGCGGACGGGCTGCCCATCGCGGAGGTGGAGACGCGCCGCTCGCGACTGGAAGACGTGCTCATTGAAATCCTTCGCGGCCGCCCCTCGCAGGCCGCCTGAACCCCGCTCCTTCGAAAAAACACCCCATGAACGTCCTCGGGATGCAGACGCTGTTCGCGAAGGAGGTCCGGCGCTTCATGCGCGTGCCGGGCCAGACCGTCCTGTCGCCCCTCATCAGCACCACGCTGTACTTCATCGTCTTCGGCTACTCGATTTCGGGCCGCGTCCACGAGGTGGAGGGCCACCCATACCTGCACTTCATCGTGCCGGGCCTCGTGTTCCTGGGCATCGCCAACAACGCGTTCCTCAACAGCTCCTCGTCGCTGTTCATCACCAAGATTCAGGGCACGGTGGTGGACCTGCTGGTGGCGCCGCTGGGCCCCGGTGAGCTGATGGTGGGCTTCATCGGCGGCGCCATGGTGCGCGGCCTGGTGGTGGGCCTGCTCACGTGGATTGTCGCGGCGGTGTTCTCCGGCTTCAGCCTGGAGCACCCGCTGGCCACGCTCTACTTCCTCCTGCTGGCCAGCTACGTGTTCAGCGTGCTGGGCATGCTCGCCGCCGTCTGGGCGGAGAAGTTCGAGCAGATCAACTTCTTCCCCACCTTCGTGATGCTGCCCCTCACGTTCCTGGGCGGCGTCTTCTACTCGGTGCGCGAGCTGCCCTCGCCGTGGAACCACATCAGCCTCTTCAACCCCATGGTCTACATGGTGGAGGGGCTGCGCTACGGCATGCTCGGCAGCAGCCTGTTTTCACCCTGGGTGGGTGGCGGCATCCTCGCCCTCACCGCCGCCGTCGCCACCGCCGTCACGTACGCGGTCCTTCGCTCCGGGTACAAGATGAAGGCCTAGACGTCAGTAGCCCGCCTGCCACCTCCACGGGTAGGAAGGCGGGCTGCTTCCCGGCTGACAGGTCCTTGGTCTTTTTGGAAGTCGGCTGTTTCCCGCCCGGTGAGAAAGAGAGGTATCCTCTCGGACACCCATGGCGGTGGTCTTCGGGAAATACGAGCTGCTTCGAAAAATCGCGTCGGGCGGAATGGGACAGGTGTTCCTCGCCCGGGAGCACGGGACGGGCTTCGAGCGCCTTGTCGTCCTCAAGCTCATCTTGCCGCACCTGGCCGAGGACGAAGAGTTCCTGGAGATGTTCCTGGAGGAGGCGCGGCTGGTGGCGCGGCTCTCCCACCCGAACCTCATCACCATCCTGGACCTCACGGAGATTGAGGGCCGGCACTGCCTGGCCATGGAGTACGTGCAGGGCGAGGACGTGCGGCGCCTGGACCGCTTCGCGCGCAAGCAGGAGCGCCCGCTGCCGGTGGGACTGGTGGTGCGCATCATCGCGGACGCGGCGGCGGGGCTGTCCTACGCGCACGGTGCGCGTGACGGGCACGGCCAGCCGCTGAAGCTGGTGCACCGCGACGTGTCTCCGCAGAACGTGCTCGTCGGGTTCGACGGGGGCGTGAAGGTCATCGACTTCGGCGTGGCGAAGGCGGCCACCAGCGGACAGCAGACGGCGACGGGCGTGCTCAAGGGCAAGTACCCGTACATGTCGCCGGAGCAGGCCAACGGCATGGCGGTGGACGGCCGGAGCGACCAGTTCGCGCTCGGTGTCGTGATGTGGGAGCTGCTCACCGGCAAGCGCCTCTTCAAGGGCGACACGGACCTGATGACGCTGCGGCTGGTGCGCGACTGCCAGGTGCCGCCGCCGTCGCAGCTCACCCCCAAGGTGCCGCCGGGCCTGGACGAAATCGTGCTCAAGGCCCTGGCGCCCACGCCGGACGGCCGCTACGCGGACTGCGCCGCGTTCCGGCTGGCGCTGGAGGACTGGGCGCTCAACCTGCGGCTGCCGTCCAGCAGCGCGCACCTGGCCGCGTACCTGCGGGAGCTGTACGCGGAGCGCATCGCCGCGGAGGCGGACCCCGCGAAGCTGGACCAGCTGGCCGAGGACGTGGACCTGGACTCGCAGTCCAACTCCTCGCGGGACGGGATGCCCACGTCGGGTGCGCGAGGACAGGCCGCGTCGCGCGCGTCGAAGCTGGTGGGGCCGCCGTCCCGTCCGCCCACGCGCGTGGAGCCGGAGAAGACGCGCAACACCGCGGCCCTGATGCCGGAGCCTCCGAAGCGCCGTCCGTGGCTGCCCTTCGTCGTGGGCGGCGTGGCGCTGGTGGCGGGTGGCGCGGCGGTGGTGCTGATGCGCGGCTCCGGCGCGGTGACGCCGCCTCCCGTCATGGCCACACGGGCGCCCGAGGACATGCAGGGCCACACGCCGGCGCCCGCGCGTCCCACGGCGCCGGCGGACACCGCGCCCCAGCCGGTGCGCCTGACGGTGACGAGCGAGCCGCCCGGCGCCTCGGTGCAGGTGGCGGGCGAGGAGCGCGGCCTCACACCGATGGCGCTGCCGCTGGTGCCCGGCGAGCCGTCGGTGGCGGTGACGCTCGCGCTCAATGGCTATGAGCCGGTGACGCGGCAGGTGTCCGCGGCGGACGCGCCGTCGGTGGTGGTGGCGCTCCAGAAGCGGGCGCCTCGGCCATCCACGCAGCCCAAGAAGCCACCGTCCGGCTCATCGCTGGGCATCAAGACGGGCCGCTGAGGCGCCCCACCGTGCCGCCGGTCCGGCGGACAAGCACTGCCCGGGTGAAGCGCGCGGACACGCATGCGTGCGCCTCGCCCGCTCCGGGCAGCCCGGTCCACCCCGGGACTCACCCCGAGACAGCGATGCGGGCGCGGCGGCGGAACTTCCAGTAGGCGCCGAGCGCCAGGCCCAGGAAGGCCACCAGGCCGAGGGGCACGGCGACGAAGAGCCTCTTCTGGTTCAGCGCCTGGAGGCGCGCCTCGAGGCTCAGCACCTGGTTGGAGTCGCCGATGGCGCGGGCCCGTCGCGCCTGTTCGCGGGCGCCGTCCTCATCGCCCAGGTCCAGGAGGATGGCGCCGAGCAGCGCGTGGCCGTCCCCGTCTTCGGGCCGCAGCTCGGTGAAGCGCACCGCATGCGTCCGGGCGGTCACGAGGTCATGCTTCCCGTAGGCGAACAGCGCGAGCGCCTTCTGGGCCTCGAAGTCATTGGGGTCCTTCTGGATTCGCTCGGACATCATGCTCCGGGCCCCGTCGAGCTCGGCCAGCTGGCGCCGCAAGCCATCCCGCAGGGTCAGGGCCTCGGTGCGGGACTCCCCGTCGATGCCCAGCTCCAGCGCACGCTCCACGGCGCGAAGGGCCTCCTCGTATTGGCCCTGCAGGATGTGCATGCGCCCCAGCAGGAAGTGCGTCTGGGGATTCTCCGGAGCCTCCTTGAGGAGCCGCTGGACGTGCTCCCGCGCCTCGATGAAGTTGAGACTCGTGGGGTTCAGCGCGGCGTCGGCCTGGTCGTGCACGGCCTGGAGCTCGGCGCTGTAGCGCGGGGGCTCTTTCGTCTCGGGAGCCTGGAAGCAGAAGAAGAGAGCCAGAGCCAACGCGTGCATGGGGTCCTCACAGGGCGCACCCCGGGTGTAGCACAAGCACGCTCCGGGTTCGGGGCCCGTCGAGCATCAGGAACGCCGCGCGCGCGACTCCGCCGCGACCACGACGACGTAGCCGTCCGGGTCCTTCACCCAGAACTCCCAGCGGCGCGAGTTCAGGTTCACGTGCGGCGCCTCCACCCACTCCACCTTCAGCGCCCGCGCCGCATCCACGCACGCGTCGAAGTCCGTGGTCTCGAACCACAGCAGCACGCCGTGTCCCCTCGGCGCCGAGTCCGGCCCCATCAGGTTCGCGTGCTCATCCAGGTCCCACGCGTGCAACTGGAGCACGAGCTCGCCGTTGTTCAGCAGCATCTCGTACTCAGGGCCGCCGTGCCCGCTCTCGCAGCCGAGCACCTCCTGGTACCACCGGCTGCTCGCTTCGACGTCGCGCACCGCGATGAGGGGCTGCGCGCGGACGTGGCCCGTGCGGCGGGGTTTGCTCGGCATGGGGGCTCCGGAAGGCCAGGCGTGAAGGAGGACGGGGCACGCGCGGCCCCGTCCCCCTGGTGAGGCACTACCGCTTGAAGTGGGCCGCGACGACGCTCGCCACCGCGGCGGTCAGCTTCTTGCCCGTGGGGATGTGCAGGAACTCATTGGGCCCGTGCGCGTTGCTGCCCGGCCCCAGCAGGCCCGTGATGAGGAACTGCGCCTCCGGGAAGCGCTCGCCCAGCATGCCCATGAACGGGATGGTGCCGCCCTCGCCCATGGCCATGGCCGGCTTGCCGAAGCACGCCTTGGACGCGGACTCCACCGCGCTCGACAGCCAGCCCGCGAGCGGCGGCGCGTCCCAGCCCACCGACGCCTTGTCGCCCTCGAAGGACACCTTCGCGCCGTACGGCGGATCCTTCTCCAGCGTCTCCTTCAGCGCCTTCGCGGCCGCCTTCGGGTCCACGCGCGGCGGGATGCGCATGGACAGCTTCCACGTGGTGTAGGGGCGCAGCACGTTGCCCGCGCTCGCGAGCGCCGGCACGCCCTCCACGCCCGTCAGCGCCAGCGCCGGGCGCCAGGTGCGGTTGAGCACCAGCTCCGCGCCGTCCGTCGTCACCGGGCGCGCGCCCTCCACCCAGGGGAACTTCGTGTAGAGCTCGTCGCCCATCGTCTCCGCGGCGGCCTTCGCCTGCTGGCGCCGGCCCTCGGGGATCTCCGTGTGCAGCTCCTTCACCTTGATGTGGCCCGTGGCCTCGTCCTCCACGCGCGACAGCAGCATCCGCATGATGCGCATGGAAGACGCCACCACGCCCGTCGCGTCACCGGAGTGCACGCCCTCCGTGAGGATGTCCACGCGCAGGTTGCCGGCCACCATGCCGCGCAGGCTGGTGGTCATCCACAGCTGCTCATAGTTCGCGCAGCCCGAGTCCAGGCACACCACCAGCGACGGCTTGCCGATGCGCGGCGCGAGCGCCTCGATGTACGCGGGCAGGTCGTAGCTGCCGCTCTCCTCGCACGCCTCGATGAGGATGGCGCAGCGGGCATGCGGCACGCCCTGCTCCTTGAGCAGCCGCAGCGCGGACAGTGACGCGAACGCGGAGTAGCCGTCATCCGCGCCGCCGCGGCCGAAGAGCTTGTCGCCCTCGCGCACGGGGGTCCACGGCGTCAGGCCCTCACGCCAGCCGGTCATCTCCGGCTGCTTGTCCAGGTGGCCGTACAAGAGCACGGTGTCGTCGCCGCGCGTGCCCGGCACCTCCATGTAGATGACCGGCGTGCGGTCCTTGCCGTCCGCTGTCTTCAGCCGCACCACCTCCACCGTCAGCCCGGGCAGGTGCTTGGCCTGCGCGCGGCACCAGTCCGCGATGAGCTGGACGGCCTGCTCCATGTGGCCGGACTTCACCCAGTCCGGGTCGAAGGCGGGCGACTTGTTGGGGATGCGGATGTAGCGCTCCAGCGCCGGGAGGATCTCCTGCTCCCAGATGCGCTCGGACGAGGCGAGGGCTTGGTCGACGTTCATGGCGGCGCCATGCTGCCCACCCCGGCGCGCCCTGTCGATGGAAAGCCCCGGGTTCGGCGGGTCGCCCCACCCGGCCCCGGACCTCCCCGCCTGCCCGGCACGCGGCCTGCCGTCCTGCGTCAGGCCGCGTGCGAGCCCCGCTTCACGCGGGGTTCAAGGCTGGATTTCGCGAACGCTCAGCCACTTGAAGTCCACGTCCGTGGCGTTGTCCCAGCGGAACACCGCGATGGGGCCTCCCCACGTGATGGGCGCGGCGGGCACGGCGCCGCCGCAGTGCTGGGCGTCGCCGCCCCACCTGCCGGCGTCCGTGTAGTCGTAGACCTTCTTCCACGTCACCTTGTCCGCGTTCTCGTTGACGTACATCTCCAGCTTCACGGCGGTCTGGCCACTGACGGTGATGTTGCGCATGACGGCCTTGAAGCCCACCCAGCGGCCCTTGAGGGAGGAGGTGGCGGTGACGTAGGGCGTCTGATCGTAGGAGACGTGCCAGGTCTCCTTCTCCCAGCGGGCGCGGCCGTCGTAGTGCAGGCCGCCCTTGTAGCTGCTGCCCTCGCAGCCGGAGTATTTGTCGTTGTGCTTCCCGCCGCGCGCGTACCACGCGAAGTTGTCCTTCGCGTCCGCCACCGCGTTGACCTTCACGAAGCCGGTCATCTCGATGTTCTTCCAGTCGTTGGGCGCCTGCATGTAGCCGCGGCTCGCGAGCACGTCCCGGTCGTAGGTGGGGATCTTCCGGTCGTCGTAGCCCGTGGACGTGAAGACGCTCATCCGCACCTGCTTGTCCTTCATCTTCCAGGAGCCGTCGCTGTTGCGGGTGATGGTGTTCTGCGGGTCGAAGCGGGAGTCCGCCAGCGCGTTGTCCGCCAGCGTCCACGACTCGCCGCCGGACTTCGTCGGGTAGAGCATGGTGACGCCGAAGCGGTCCGCGCCGGCCGTGGGCGTGGCGGCGCCGGCGATGGCGGCCCACTCGGCGATGCTGGCCCAGGTGTTGACGGAGTTGCCGTTGACGGTGACGCGCACATAGCGGGCGTTGCGCGCGGAGAAGCTGTAGCGCTCGAAGTTGGCGGTGGTGCCGGACGACTTCGTGGACACGGCCGTGGACCAGGTGGCGCCGTCCGTGGACGTGGCCAGGACGAAGGTGTTGGTCCGCTCGTTGCCCCGGTGCCAGGCGATGTCCACCGCGGATAGCGACTTCACGCTGCCCAGGTCGCCCTGGAGCCACTGCCCCACGCCGTCGCTGGACCAGCGCGTGGTGAGGTTGCCGTCAATGGTGGCGGACGGCCTGTTGCCGTCATCTCCACTGGCGGTGACGGCGGTGAAGCCCGACGCGGCGAGCGCCTGCGATGAAGTCCCGAACAGCGCGAGCATGCTCGCGGTGGTGATGTAATGCTTCCACGATGTTGGATGGGATTGAGACACGGTGCTTCCTCCTGGGGAGGGCGTCTACCGGCCCACCCCGGAGGGCATTCCCTGTCGTTGCATGTTTCACGGACAGGAAATGCGACAGCCCGCCACCTCCGCTTCCGGAGTGGCGGGCCGCGCGTGAAACCATGTCTGCCTTTGCGTGTGAGATTGCGACTCGCCGTCTGGAATGGCTACTCGCGCAGCCTCACCACCGCCGCGGAGGGGCCTTCCAGGCGCACGACGTTGCCGGTGAGCGGGGACGCCTCCACGGCGCCGCCGTAGCGCGGGTTCTCACTCCACGTGACGATGCCCGCACTCGCGTGCGGGGGAAGCGAGTGCACCAGCGCGCCCCGCAGGTTCACGAAGATGAGCAGCGTGTCCCCTTCCGCGCGGCGCTCCAGCACGAGCGCGTCCGGGCCCAGGGCTCGGGCGTCGTGCGTGCCCTGGCGGCTGGTGAGCACGGGCTCCGTGGCGCGCAGGCGCAACAGCTCCTTGTAGAGCGTGTGCACGCCCGCGGCCTCCGCGTTGTCCAGCTCGCTCCAGTCCAGCGTGGAGCGGGTGAAGGTGTCGCGGGCCTGCGGGTCGGGCACCTCCTCGGCCTTGAAGCGCGAGAAGCCGGCGAACTCCTTGCGGCGCCCTTCGGTGACGAGCCTGCCCAGCTCGGCGTGGTGGTCCGTGAAGTAGAGGAACGGCGTGCGCGCGTTCCACTCCTGTCCCATGAAGAGCAGCGGCGTGAAGGGCGACAGGAGCAGGAGCGTGCTCATGGCGCGGTAGGCGGCCGGGGACACGTCCTCCGACAGGCGGTTGCCGAAGGGCCGGTTGCCCACCTGGTCATGGTTCTGGATGCAGTGGACGAAGTGCCACGGCGCCAGGCCCTTCGGGTCCGTGCCGCGCGCGTGGCCCAGGTTGCTGGACTTCTGGCCCGTGTAGAACCAGCCCTGGCGCAGCGTCGTGGCCAGGTCCTCGGCGCTGCCCGTGTAGTCCTGGTAGTAGCCCTCGTGGTCGCCCGCGAAGGCGCGCCGGAGCTGGTGGTGCAGGTCATCCGCCCAGACGGCGTCCAGGCCGTAGCCGCCGTCCGACGGGGGCGTGACGAGCTTGCGTTCATTGCGCTCGTCCTCCGCGATGACGACGACGCGGCGGCCGGAGGCGGAGGCGTGGGCGCGCTCGACGATTTCGGCGAGCAGGTGCGGCTGGCCGTCATCCACCAGGGCGTGCGCCGCGTCCAGGCGCAGGCCGTCCGCGTGGTAGTCGCGGATCCACATCTCCACGTTGGAGAGCACCAGCGAGCGCACGAAGCGGCTGCCCTCGCTGTCGTAGTTCACCGCGTCGCCCCAGGGCGTGTGGTGCTTGCCGGTGAAGTAGTGCGGCGAGTACGCGCGCAGGTAGTTCCCGTCCGGTCCGAAGTGGTTGTAGACGGCGTCGAGGAGCACCGCGAGCCCGTGCGCGTGCGCCGCGTCGATGAGCTTGCGCAGCCCCCTGGGGCCGCCGTAGGTGGCCTGCGGCGCGAAGAGGTCCACGCCGTCGTAGCCCCAGTTGCGCGCGCCCGGGAAGCTGGCCACGGGCAGCAGCTCCAGCGTGTTGACGCCCAACTCGCGCAGGTGGGCGAGCTTCGGGATGAGCGCCTCGAAGGTGCCCTCCGGCGTCGCGGTGCCCACGTGCACTTCGTAGATGACCAGGCCTCGCGGATCCGGGCCCTTCCAGTGCGCGTCCGTCCAGCCATGGTCGGTGCCCACCACTTCGGAAGGACCGTGCACGCCCTTGGGTTGGGAGCGGGACCAGGGGTCCGGGAACGGCTCGGCGCCGTCCACGCTGAGCTTGTAGCGCGCGCCCTCGCCCAGGTCCGGCAGCGCGCCGCCGAAGCAGCCCTCCGCCTCCGGTTGGAGCGGCACCTTGCGCAGGACGCGGTCCTCCGCGTCGTACAGGACCACGTCCACGCCCTGGTGGCCGGGCGCCCAGACGCGCCAGCGCACCGAGGAGCCCTCCACCCACGCCCCCAGCCGGGGCGCCTGGGACCGCGCTTCAGTCGTATGAGCCATGTCGGGTCCCTGTTAATGCGCGGACGCGGTCCCGGGGAGCACCCCGTGCACCCAAGCCCCACCGCTGTTCACGGGCCGACCTCTGGGCGTGCACGAGTGCGGACCGGCGGACGGAGGCCGCACGCCGGTGTCCGTGGACTCGCGCCCTCCTGGACCCCTCACGTCGTGTTGCCAGCCCGGAATCCACAAGGTAGCGTTACAGGCATATTTTTCCATATTGACAGATTATTCTTTATTTAATTGTTTAACATGATAACGATTTGGTTCCAGGAGAGCCCCTTCTCACCCGGGCACTTGGCATGGCGCTTCAGCGAAGCCCCTGGTCTGCCCCATGGGTATGGGTCGCGGTGGTGATGATGGGCTGCTCCACGCCGAACCCGGATGTCCGGGTCCGTGAGCTGCCGGATGGCCAGCTCCAGGTCACCGGTCCGCTCGCGGGGCCCTTCCCGTCGATGGAGGAACTCGCCGGGAGCGCCTGTGAGATTCTCACCCGGCAGCCTGGGGCGTCGTCGGGCGATTACGGGATGGAGTATTGCGCACTGGTCTACTACTCGGGCGCGGAAGACGCGTACTACCTCAGCCACCTGTCCGACATCCACGGCACGGGCGTGGGCCGCACGAAGTCATGCCGGGTCCCCACGCGGCTGGATGATCCACGGCACCTGGACGCCGTCATCCTGGGCAGGGGCCACAACCATCCGCACAACCGGCGGTTCTCCCAGGCAGACCTGGGTGACGAGCGCCGGTGGGTTCCCACGCGGATCGCCGATTCGAGGACCGGCAAGGTGCTCCGGCGGCAGCTCCTGCTTTTCTACCGGGAGAAGGCTGGCGAGTGCCGCGCCTACAAATACGACTACACGGACCGCGAGGTGGCCGCGCTTCGCGGCGGGGGCTGGGTGCCCATCGGCGCGGTCCGCGACGAGTTGGGCAACATCGAACTCTACGAAGGACAGGACTGGACGCCATGAATGGACCCAGGCGACCTCGGCGTCTTGCTCTGCTTGTCCTGGGAATGGCCGCCTGTGCCCTGCTCCAGGGCTGCGGTTACTTCGGCTACTACAAGTACGAGCGCCCCGAGCGCGTCCCTCGCGAGCAGGGAGAGCGCATCCGCGACCCGCTGACCTTCGAGACGACGAACGAGTTGGACGGGCCGACCCTGGCCGCGTTCCAGGTCGCGCTGGCGGACTTCATGCCCCCAGGAGCGAAGGCCACCGGCAACGACGAAAGGCTGGTCCGCTGCCTCAATCGCCGGGATGTCTACGACGTCAGGATCCAGAAGGTGAATGACGACCTGTACGTCATCCACTTCGCCCCCAACCTTGGCCGCTGCGACATGCCGCCCGAGGCCGTGCTGCTGGATGGGGACGCGACCTACCTCATCGACGGAAGGGGCCGGATCCTCGACATCCGGTAGGCTCGCTTGTCGCGCCCGGGTGCCTCCCGGATGATGGGGCGTCCCCACCCTCCTGGAGCTCCCCGCGATGTCCCCCCGTTCCGGCGTCGACCCCTCCGCCTCCCCCGAAGGCCCGTCCATCGAGGAGCGCGTGGCCGCGCTGGAGGTGCTGTCGCCCAGGCACATCGACGCGCGCCTGGGCGACCTGGGCTACCGGGGCCAGCCCGAGGCCCGCCGCGCGGCCTCCGTGCTCGCCTACCGGCACCTGCGCCGCATCCGCCGGCTGTACCTGGAGGGGCTGGAGCCGGAGCCCGGCACCCGGGAGAACGCCCTCTTCCTCGGCCCCACCGGCTCCGGCAAGACGTTCCTCGTGGAGCTCCTGTTCCGCGAAATCCTGGGCGTGCCCACCGTGCTCGCGGACGCCACCCAGTTCTCCGAAACGGGCTACGTGGGCGACGACGTCAGCACCCTGCTGTCCCGGCTCTATGAAGCCGCCGAGCGCGACGCGGCGTGGGCCTCCTGCGGCGTCATCTGCATGGACGAGTTCGACAAGCTCGCCACCAGCCGCTCCGACAGCCGCTTCTCCGGCCAGCAGACCACCAAGGACGTGAGCGGCTTCGGCGTGCAGCGCAGCCTGCTGCACCTGCTGTCCGCGCCGCAGGCCACCTTCCCGCCGGACTTCGGCTTCACCAGCCGCATCCGCGCCGAGTCCCTGGACATGGGCTGCATCACCTTCATCGCCTGCGGCGCGTTCAGCGGCTTCCGGGGCACCGCGGAGACCCTGGCCCACGTGGAGCGCGTGGGCTTCGGCCGCGAACCCGGCAGGGGCGGCCAGAAGGACCTGGAGTCCATCGCCACGCGCATCACGGACGAGCACCTGGAGAACACCACCGCGTTCTCCCGCTACGGCTTCATCCCGGAGCTCATCGGCCGCTTCAACCGGCTGGTGTCCTTCAGCCCGCTGGACGCGGCCACGCTGGGAGACATCCTCCAGCACAACGTGCTGCGCACCTGGGAGCGCGAGTTCGCCCACGAGGGGCTGGAGCTCACCGTGGACCCCGCCGTGAGGGAATGGGTGGTCGCCCGCGCCCTCAAGCGCGAGACGGGCGCGCGCGGCCTGCGCACCGTCCTGGCCCCCGTGCTGGAGCACGCCGCCTACGAGCACTTCGGCCATGGGAAGGCCGCCACCGTGCGCCTGGTGCTGAAGGACGACGCCGTGCACGCCCTGCGCGACTGACGTGAGGGCAGCCGACGTGCCGGGGCCCGGTCCGCGCGGACACAGGAGCGTCGTCCAGCCGGGCCCGTCCTTCACCCGCGAATCGGACGCCTTACGGTTGAGGCACACGAAAAGCCCGCGGAGGCGGCCCCATGGCACACATCAATCAGGAAATTCCCCGGGAGGAGTGGGCGAGCTACCTCGCCGGCATCAGCAGGAAGGACGCCACCCAGTGGGTGCGCGTGGAGTCCATCGACTCGGAGACCGGCGACCAGCCCCTGGCGGACCGCCTGCCCCTGGTGGACATCACCCTGGAGACCAAGGGGAGCGACTCCGGCGCCGTGCAGATCATCGTGGGCCGCGAGGGCGAGGAGGTCACCCACCGCATCCTCGAACCGGACCGCCTCTACGCGGAGCTGGATGACCAGACGAAGGCGCTGGAGTGCCTGGAGATTGGAGAGAAGGGCGGCAAGACGCTCATCTTCTTCGAGCGCCCCACCGACGCCGAGCAGGTCTCCGCCCGCTTCTAGCGAAACGGCGCGGGGCCGACGGGCGCGTCCTTCGCAGACGCTCCCACCGGCCCCGGGCCCTTCAAACGGTGAGGCTCACGCTCACGGGTACAGCGCGCGGGCGCCCTGCTTGTCCAGGGTGGTCAGCACGAGGTCGCCCGTCTGGGTGCCGTTGCACTGCGGGTAGTGCATGACGGAGGCGCGGTCGTAGGTGGAGGTCAGCGCACGCCACTGGTTGTCCTCGTAGCAGCCGCTCGCCGTGGAGCGGGTGTGCTCATGACGGAAGCCCAGCGTGTGGCCCAGCTCGTGGCGCAGCACGCCCGTCAGGGTCCACGCGCCCAGGCTGCCGAAGGCGCTGCTGTCGATGAGGACGTTGCGGCCGGAGCGGCTGGAGTTCGGGAAGAACGCGCGCGCCACGTAGGACTGGCCGGACACCGGACGGATGTCGAAGAGCACGCCCGTCTGGGACGCGGTGCAGGACGCGTCGTACTGGGACAGGTAGGTGAAGTTGACGCTCGCGGTGGCCTCCCAGGCCGCCGTCGCGCTCGCCATCGCGTTCACGACCTTGGTCTTGTTGCTGCCGAAGCTGTCGCTGATGCAGTACGTCAGGTTCATCTTCTGCGTGCTGCTCCACTTGATGTCGCCGCCGATGTAGTACACGGCCAGGCCGTCCTGGGACTTGCCCAGCTGCGACTCAACGACGTTGTGGAAGTAGGCCGCCAGCTCCTCCTCGGACTCCAGCGCCTCGTCGCCGTTGACGATGTACTTCCCGCCTTCCCACGGCTCCCGGTAGGCCTGGGCCTTGAACTCATCCCAGGTGGGCTTCACGTCGGACTCCTGCGCGGACTCGGGGCCACCGCACGCGCCGAGCATCAGCGACACACCGGCCAGCATCGCAACAGAGCGGAACTTGAGCATCGGGGAACTCTTCCTGTGTGCTTCGGGGGATGCGCGACCACCGCCTGGCCTTCCCGCCAGCTGCGGGCCGCGCGCCGGGCCATTCAGCAACTGCCGGGCCAACCGCGGCTCCCCAGGCGAAAACAAGAAACGCGAGGATGTCTGGAGCGCCCCCGCTCCAGACCTCCTCGCGTCAACCGTCAACTCACGTGACAGCACCCCAGGTAAATACCTTGAAACACGAAGGTTTCACCCCTGGAGCCTCACTGTCTGAGAAAGGAACAGTGAGGTGTCCTGGTTCCGTACAGGCCCGCTGCGCAGTTTTCCTGGGAATCCCTAGAGGATGGCGCGGCGCACCTTCCAATAGGTTTCCTTGGCCATGCGGAAGGCGCTGGAGTCTGCGGGCAGCAGGGTGCGCAGCAGCTCCGCGGACCCCAGCTGGAGGGGGCGCACGCAGTGGGCATCCAGCTGGTGGCGCAGGTAGCCCACCATGTCGCGGCTCTTGTACTCGTTGAAGTAGCTGCGCAGCTCCGCCTCCGTGCGGGCCTTGCCGTTGTCCGCGTACTTGGCCACGTAGGGGCTGAAGTCCGGGTAGAGGCTGCCCTTGCCGAAGCCGCCGTGCACGGTGGTCTTCATGAAGTTGCCGATGAGCAGGTCGTCGAACACCTGGTACTTCACGGCGGTCATCAGCGAGCCGCGGGGCGCCTCGAAGGTGATGCCCTTGTGGAAGCGGCGCTTGTTGAACTCGATGACGTGCTCCTGGCCTCCCACGCGGAAGCGGAGGAAGTCCATCACGGTGCCCAGGTGCTCGACGGCGCGGAAGTACTGCTCCAGCTGCTTCACCTCGTCCGCCTCCAGGCGCTCGCTCCAGTCGTCCCCGTACTCCTTCGGGTCCACCGGCTTGATGACGCGCTCCTTGGGGTTGATGGAGGTGGAGGCGTCGTTGGTGAAGTCCTGGCGCAGGAAGGCCGGGAGCATCTCGCAGGTGGTGGACTGGAAGCCCCGCGCGTAGTCCGGCAGCGTGGTGGTGTACTCGGAAGCCCAGACGCTGTCGCCGCGCTGGTACTTGTGCATGGAGCTGAAGGGGACGAAGTAGCGCACGCCGTACATCTCCGCCATGCGCGCAATCGTCTGTCCCACGGGTGTCTTCGCCGCCGCGTACGGGAGGATGCGGCGCCCGTCCTCGGTGAAGAAGTTCATCATGTCCGCGTCGCCGTAGCCGGACAGGGCCAGCAGGTACGTCTCGCTGTACTCCTTGATGACCCGGCGAACGAAGCGGCCCTGGCCGCGGTCGCCGGAGTCGTTGAGGTTGACGATGAGCCGGCCGCCCACCTCCGCCAGCAGCACCGCGTCCTGGTTCACGTCCGGGATGCACATCACGCGGATGCGCGGCGACAGGCGCGTCCACTCCCGGTCCTGGAGGACCTGGACCTTGAAGCCCGCCTCGCGCAGGTCGTCGCGGATCCGTCCGCCCACGTGGTTGGGGACGAGCAGGGTGCGCTCGCGCAGCTTCTCCAGCGAGGCCATGCTCAGGTGATCCGGGTGGCCGTGGGACAGCCACACGTAGGGGCAGGCCAGGATGGACTGGCGCTGCTCCTCGGGAATCTCGTGGGACAGCGTCCAGCTGCCGAAGTACGCGTCCCCGTCCGTCCAGGGGTCGGTCACCAGCACCGGCCCGTTGTCGTGGCAGATGAGTGTGGCGTTGCCAATCGTCTCGAAACCCAGCTCCATTGCGCGCCCCCTTGTGCCCTCACGCCGCTCCCATTGCGCGTGTGGACGAGAAGGTGGCACCCGGCTGTGGGCCTACAAGCGAGGGAACGCGGCTTCCACGCCTGGCAGGCCGCTCTCCGCGCCTGCGGCCCAGGAAAGGGCTTTCCCTTGTCAGGCGGTTCGCGGCGGACGGAAAGACCGCGACGGATCCTCACGGGCGACGGGGCTGCCCACGCGGTGCAGGCCGTGTCGACGCGCGGTCCGAAATGGATCCACTCGGATTCCGGCCGTCCCACCCGAGGGGGCGGGGCGGCCTTCGTGAGACGCGGGGCCAGAGGGCCCTGCCCTCAGCGGCGGCGGGACACGAGCGAGAGGATCTGCGAGCCGTAGCGCTCCGTGAGCGCGGGGCCCACGCCGTGGATGGACATCAGCTCCGCGCCGCTGGAGGGCCGGGCGCTGGCGATGGCGTCCAGCACGCGGTCGGTGAGGATGCGGAAGGCAGGCACCTTGCGCTTGCGGGCCTCGGTGAGGCGCCACTCCTTGAGGGACGCCACCAGCGCGGGGGATGCCGGAGGCGCCGAGAAGTCCGGCTCCCGGGGCGCCTTGCGGGACGCGTTCCACGATGCCCGGGGGCCCGGAGACGCTTCAGGCGTGGCGCGCGCCTTCCAGCCACTCCGAGCCGACGGGGGCGCGTCCGTGGGGAAGGTCTCCTGGGAGAAGTCCGCGTCGTCGGAGGCGCCGCGCGAGGCCCACGCATCCGCGGCACCCTTGCGCCCCTGGCCGCGTCCCCGGGGCGAGGCCTCGGCGCGCTTGCGGGACGTGCGCTTCGTGCCGCCGGAGGCCGTGCGGCCCTTGCGCTTCTTGGAGGGCACCTCGCGCGCCTGGGGGAGCACCACCTGGCCGGGGGCGATGACGCGGGCGCGGCGGCCGGCGTCCGTGAGGGCCAGCCGCTGGAACTGGATGACCTGGCCGTCCTTGTCGAACGAGTCCGAGTCCAGGCGCACCAGCCCCGCGCGCACCAGTCCTCCCACGAGGCGCTCGAAGTCGCGGCGGTGGAGCTGCTCCCCGAAGAGCTCCCGGTGGAGCCGTCCGGTGGCCTGGCCGTCGCGCGCGTGGAGGGCCTCCAGGATGCGGCCCAGCGCGTGCGCCTCCAGGGCGGAGGGCTCCTCGAAGCGGACCACCTCGCAGGACTCGGGGGCGCAGACGTCGCACAGGCCGCAGGCGGCGCCGGAGTCCTGCACGTCGCCGAAGTGCGCGACCAGGTGGCGCATGCGGCAGTCATGCGCCTCCGCGTACCGGCCCATCTGCTCCAGGTGGAGCTGCTTGCGCTCGCGCTGCGCGATGTACGCCACGGCCCAGCCCGCGCGGCCGCGCCGCACGTCCTCGTCCGGGGTCATCTCCACGCCGCCGTGGATCCACAGCTGCTCCAGGGCCTTGTCGAAGAGCTCCGGGTCGCCGCGCACGCGGGCCTGGATGGTGGCCTTGGGCTCGAACTCGTTGGAGGTGGCCTGGTAGATGCGCTCCAGGACCGAGGGGTCCGGGTAGTCGCGGCGGTGGAAGAACTCGTGGGTGCGCCGGTCCACGAAGGCGTGGAGCAGCACCGCGCGCGAGTCCTTGCCGTCACGGCCCGCGCGCCCCAGCTCCTGGTAGTAGCCCTCCAGGCTCGCGGGCAGCGCCGCGTGGATGACGGTGCGCACGTCCGGCTTGTCGATGCCCATGCCGAACGCCGTCGTGGCGACGATGACCTCCAGGTGCCCCTTGAGGAAGGCGGCCTGGATGCGGTCGCGCTCCTGGGGCTGGAGGCCCGCGTGGTACGGCGCGGTGTGGAAGTCGTGCGCCAGCAGGTCCGCGTACTGCTCCGCGTGCTTGCGTGTGGACGCGTAGACGATGGCGGGCCGGTGCGCCGGGTTCTTGAGCAGCGACAGGATGGCGTCGCCGCGAGCCCCCGGGTTGAGCTCTCGAACCTCGATGGCGATGTTGGTGCGCCGGAAGCCGTGGATGAACGTGTGCGCGGCGCCGCCCCGCGAGCCGCGCAGGCCCAGCTGCTGGACGATGTCCTTCTGCACGTCCGGCGTGGCGGTGGCGGTGAGGGCCACCACGGGGGCGGGGCGCAACAGCGGCAGGCGCGAGCCCAGCAGGCGGTAGTCCGGACGGAAGTCATGGCCCCACTGCGAGATGCAGTGCGCCTCATCGATGGCGATGAGCGAGGGCGTGCGGCGGGCCAGCAGCTCCACGAAGCCGGGGACACCCAGGCGCTCGGGTGCGATGAAGAGGAAGTCCAGGCGGCCTTCGAGGTATTCGGCGCAGACCTGACGGGAAGTGGCCCGGTCGCGTCCGGAGTGGATGCGGTCCGCGGCGAAGCCCAGCGACTGGAGCCGCAGCACCTGGTCCTCCATCAGCGCGATGAGCGGGCTGACGACCACGGTGGTGCCCGCGCGAGCCAGGCCCGGCAGCTGGTAGCAGAGCGACTTGCCCGCGCCCGTGGGCATCACCAGCAGCAGGTCCTCGCCGGACGTGGCCGCGCGGCAGACCTCTTCCTGGTACGGGCGGAAGTCGGAGAAGCCGAAGGCCTCCTTGAGGAGGCCGCGCAGCTTGTCCGGGGGCGTGGGCGCACGATGCACGCGCTCCGGCCGGGCGCCGCCCATGTTCACGGCCTGGGGCTGACGCTTCGCCCGGCCAAAGCCCTCGGAGGAGGCCTGCACGAAGGCGGTGCGCACCTCCGCGGAGGGAATCGTGGGAGGACGCTCCTGGACGCGATGCGGTTCGGCTCCGCCGTGGACGTTGGCTCCGCCATGGGTCCCGTGGGCGGAAGAAGGCCCTGCCGCGCCGGCACGGAGCCCCTCGGACACGCCGGCGTCATCGCGCGCGGTGTTGGCGCGGGCCGCGTTCTGGACGGTGGCGACCGCGGCCTCACGGGTCCGGAAGAGCTCCTCGGCGGGCGCCTTCGCGGGATGCGGCCGGGTGCCCTCGAAGCGCCCGGCCGCGGGCGCGACCTCATTCCGTGCCGCGCCTCCCACGGCCGCCGGCACGGGCGGCAGTGACGTGGGCGCCTGGCCCACGACCTCCCGCACATACGCCTCGATGCCGCTCATGAACGCATCCAGCGCGCCCTGGCCGCGCTCGATGCGCTGGAGCCACGCCTCCCACTGCCCCGTCATCACCGGGGACTTCACGTCCGGGTGCACCACCTCGATGAGATGGATGCCCTTCTCCGTGGCCACCAGGCGCTTGCCCTCGCGGATCAGGTACTCGCGCTCGAGCAGCAGCTCGATGGTCGCGGCGCGCGTGGCGGGCGTGCCCAGCCCCGTGTCGCGCATCGCGTCCACCAGCTCCTTCTCATCCAGCGTGCGGCCGGCGGACTCCATCGCCGTGAGCAGCGTGGCCTCCGTGAAGCGCGGCGGCGGACGCGTGCGCTTCTTCACCGCCTCCACGTCCTCCACCGCCTGCGCCTGCCCCCGAGCGAGCCCCGCCGGCAGGTCCTGCGGCTCGTCGTCCGGCTCCTCCTCCTTGTCCTTGTCCGCGCCCTTCTTGCCCTCGGCCTTGAGGCGCGGCGGCTTCTGCCCGCCCCCCACGTCCAGGACCTTCCAGCCCACCTTCTCCACCTGCGTGCCGGCGCTGTGGAAGCGGTCCACCACGGGCCCTGCGTCCCCCTTGGACGTCACCGCGGTGATGACCGTGGTCACCTTCCAGACGTGGTCCTCGTGCCACGCCTGGAGCAGGCGCCGGCACACCAGGTCATAGAGGCGCTGCTCGTCCGGAGACAGCCGCACGCCGGACGCCGGCATGGGCGTGGGGATGATGGCGTGGTGGTCCGTCACCTTCGCGTCATCCACGTAGCGCTTGCCCAGCGGGCGCTCGCCCGTGCCAGGCGCCAGGTCCTCCTGGTACGGGGCCTCGATGGCGCGCACCACCTCCGGCAGCGTGTCCGCCACCGTCTGCGACAGGTGCCGGCTCGCCGTGCGCGGGTAGCTCAAGAGCTTGTGCTTCTCATAGAGCGCCTGCGCGACCTCCAACGTGCGCTGCGCGCTGAAGCCGTACAGCCGGTTCGCGTGGCGCTGGAGCTCCGTCAAGTCGTAGAGCAGCGGCGGCGGCATCCGCTTGGTCTCCGCGTCCAGCGACTCCACCACCGCGCTGCCACCGCGCACGCGGTCGATGACGCGGCCCGCCTCCACGCCGTCCGCGTCCAGCCGGCGCGCCTCGCGCACGGAGTCATGGCCCGGCGGAATCACCGGCTTGCCGTCCGGCCCCGAGCGGAACCACGTGCCCTGGTAGCGGGCCCCCACGGGCGCGCCCCTGCCGCGCGGAGAGAAGGTGGCCACGACCTCCAGGTAGTCCCGGGGCACGAAGTCGCGGATGGCCAGCTCGCGCTCCACCACCATGGCCAGCGTGGGCGTCTGCACGCGCCCCACGGACAGCATGCTGCCGTAGGTGCCGCTGGCCAGCGTGTAGAGGCGCGACAGGTTCATGCCCACGAGCCAGTCCGCGCGGCTGCGCCCCATGGCGGCGTCCGCCAGCGGCGCGTACTCCTTGCCGTCCTTGAGGTGCTGGAAGCCGTCGCGGATGGCGCGCTCGGTGAGCGACGACACCCACAGCCGCCGCACCGGCTTGCGGCACCCGGCGGCGGCGTAGATGTAGCGGAAGATGAGCTCGCCCTCGCGCCCGGCGTCCGTGGCGCACACCACCGTGGACACCTCCGGCGCGTTCATCACGCGGCGGACCACCTCGAACTGGTCCTTCGTGGAGGACGACACCACCAGCGGCCAGTCCCCCGGCAGCATGGGCAGCTGCGAGCGGTGCCACTTCTTCCATTCCGGGCGAATCTCATGCGGCTGGGCCAGCCCCACCAGGTGGCCGATGGCCCACGTCACGACGTAGCCGTTGCCGCGCAGGAAGCCTTCGCCGCGCTCGGTGGCGCCCAGCACCCGGGCGATGTCGCGCGCCACGGCGGGCTTCTCCGCCACCACCGCGAGGATGGAGCCCCGCCCGCCGCGAGCCGGCCCACCGTCCACGCTCCCGTCCCTCGACACCGTCCTGTCCCATCCGGGCGACTCGCCCATCTCATCCCACCTCATGGCCTGTCCCCTCCCCGCCCCGGCCGCCCACCCGCGGGGTCGGGCCCCCCACGTCGTGCGTCCCTCCCCTTCCCTATCGCGAGAGGCTGACATGGCCAGGGGTCCCCTGTCCCGCTCCGTCACGCCTGCATGCCCTCCGAGGGGGCCGGCGCGGCGGACGGGAGGCGGGGACCGCCCGCATCAAAACGGAAATCGCCCCGGCGCCAGCAGGCACCGGGGCGACTTCGCACCACGTCCCAGGTCTTCCCAGCTCAGTGCACCGGCGCGGGCCGCGAGGCCGTCGGCAGCTCCGGACGCACGGGAGGAGGAGGCAGGCCGGGGACCTGGCGGGACGCCGCCAGGACGGGCATGCGCTTCGCCACGTTGCTGGTGATGAGCCGCATGTTCCGGCCGCCCCGGGTGATGAACGTGTAGCCCCAGTTCAGCATCACGAAGAGGCGGTTGCGGTAGCCGATGAGGTAGGCGATGTGCACGCCCGCCCAGACGAGCCACGCGGGCAGCCCCTTCATGCGCCACTTGTCGTAGAGCACGCCCACCGCGAAGCCGCGGCCAATCACCGCGAAGCTGCCCTTGTCGTGGTAGCGGAACGCGCGCGGCGGCTTGCCCGCCAGACGGCAGAGGACGGTCTTCGCCACGTGCCGCCCCATCTGCATCGCCGCCGGCGCGATGCCCGGCACGGGCTTGCCCTGCTGCTCCACCGCCGCCACGTCGCCAATCACATACACGTCCGGCAGGCCCGGCGCCGTGAGCAACGGCGTCACCCGCACCCGCCCCGCCCGGTCCAGCGGCACCCCCAGCGAGCGCACCAGCGGCGACGCCGCCACCCCCGCGCCCCACAGCACCGTCTTCGTGGCGATGTGCTCGTCACCCACCGTGACGCCCTCGTCGTCGATTTCCGTCACCATGGCCCCGGTGCGCACGTCGACGTGCAGCTCCTCCAGGTCCAGCTTCGCCTCCTCGGACAGCTCCTCCGGATAGGCGTTCAGCACGCGCGGCAGGCCCTCCAGCAGGATGACCCGCGCCTCGCGCGTGTCGATGTGCCGGAAGTCCCTCCGCAGCCCGTGCCGCGTCATGTACGAGAGCGCCCCCGCCAGCTCCACGCCCGTGGGCCCCGCGCCGATGATGACGAAGGTCATCCACTGACGCTGGCGCACCGGGTCGGGCTCGCGCTCCGCCGCCTCGAAGGCCGTCAGGATGCGCTCGCGGATCCGCACCGCGTCGTCCAGCGTCTTCAGGCCCGGCGCCACCTGCGCCCACTCCGGGTGCTTGAAGTACGAGTGCGACGCGCCCGTGGCCACCACCAGCGAGTCGTAGGGAATCTCCCCGCCCTCCACGACGAGCACCTTGCGGTGTACGTCCACCGACTTCGCCTCGGCCAGCAGCACCTCCGTATTGCGCGCGTGCAGGATGCTGCGGATGGGCGCGGAGATATCCGCGGTGTTCAGCACGGACGTCGCCACCTGGTAGAGGAGCGGCTGGAAGAGATGGTGGTTGTAGCGGTCCACCACCGTCACCCGCACGTTGCGCGCCTTGCCCAGGGCCTTCGCGGCCTGAAGCCCGCCGAAGCCCGCCCCTACGATGACCACGTGATGCCTGCTGTCCTGGTCGCGTTCCATGGCGGACAAGGTGCGGACGCATGACGCGCCCGGCCACCACCGCATGCCCGCTGCCTGCCCGGCGGCTCCTGTATGGCCGCCCGGCCGCACGACAGCCAGGCGCGCGAGGGCAGCCCCCCGCGCGCGTGACGCACGCCGCTCAGTCCGCCCGGGCGGTGCCCTTCGTCTGGTGCCAGGCGGCGAGCACCTCCCTCTCCCGCTCCTCGGACAGGCCCGAGCGCAGCTTCTCCTGGCGGTCCTTGGGCAGCGCATGGAACCAGGTCAGCGTGTCGCGCGCGGTGTCCGCGAGCGGGCGGGTGACGAGCCCCGCCTGGATGGCCTTGGCGATGCTCGCCGCGCCGATGCCGCTCTCCGGTCCGGTGCGCGGCACCCACGCGGGCATGTCCCCGAAGGCCGTCACCTTCTGCTGCTCCAGGAACGCGGCGTCCACCCAGGTGAAGCGCGCGTCGCTCCCGGTCGCCTCGCGCAGGGTCTCCAGCATGCCCTTCATCTTCATGGGCTGCACCGGGCCGGTGACGTTGAAGATGCCCTGGGTGCGGCGCTCCACGTTCCGGATGATGAACGCGGCCAGGTCGCGCGCGTCGATGACCTGCACCGGATCCTCACCGTCGCCGGGGGCCAGCACCTCGCCGCCCTTCGCCACGCGCAGCGGCCAGTAGGTGAAGCGGTCCGAGCCGTCATCCGGCCCCACGATGAGACCGGGGCGGATGTTGAGCGTGCGGCCGGGCATCGCCGCCTCCGCGGCCCTCTCGCAGAGCGCCTTGAGCGGGCCGTAGCTCAGGTCGTCAATCTCCTCCTTCGTCTCGTCCGGAATGGTGCCCACGGCGTCGGACTCGTTGAGGTCCTTCTTCGTCATCTCCTTGTAGACGGACACGCTGGAGATGAAGACGTACTGCCCCACGTTGGGCGCGAGCAGCTCCGCGGACGCCTTCACGATGCGCGGCACGTAGCCGGACGTGTCGATGACCGCGTCCCACTTGCGGCCCTGGAGCGCCTTCAGGCCCTCGCCCTTGTTCGGGTCGCGGTCGCCCTGGAGCTTCTCCACGTCCGGGAAGAGGCCGGGGTTGGACTTGCCGCGGTTGAAGAGCGTGAGCGTGTGGCCGCGCGCCTGCGCCGCCTGCACCAGCGCGGGGCCCAGGAACCGGGTGCCGCCCAGGATGAGGATGTTCAGGGGCCTGCCCGGGGCATCACCGCCCTTGTCGTCACCGGCCCTGGTGGACGACGCACAGCCCAACACCTGGACCGCGCCGAGCGCGGCCGCTGCTTGAATCACGCCTCTTCGGGACAGCTTCATGCCGTGGTTCCTCCGGGTAGGGACGTCTGCGGGATGGTCTCAGCGGCGCGCGTGCGTTGCTGGCGCGCCAGGTACAGGGCCACCGCGAGCCACAGCGCCGCCACGGGCACGGCCGCCAGCGACAGGCCCGCCATGCCCAGGCCCAGCGCCTCGAGCCCGCCCTGCAGCCACGCGCTCAGCGTGTCGCTGCCGCGGTACACCACCGTGTCGATGAAGCTCTTGGACTTGTAGCGGGCCTCGCGGTCCACCGTGGTGAAGAGGATTTCGCGCGACGGGCGCTCCAGCGCGTAGTGGCTCGCGCCCCGCAGCGACTTCACCGCGATGAGCACCCCCAGCACCGGCGCGAACGCGAGCACGCCAAAGCCCAGCAGCGTGAGCACCGGCGCCACCGCCATGGCCACGCCCAACCCCAGACGGGAGATGACCCGCCCGGTGACGAGCGTCTGGATGCCCAGCGTCAGCACCTGCACCCAGAAGTCGATGTCCGCGAACGCCGCCGTGCGCGCCGCCGCGTCCTTCGCCAGCGACGCGACCAGCTGCACCTCCTGGTAGTACAGGAACGTGGAGGTCGCCGCGTACAGCAGCACCTGCAAGCCCAGCGCGAGCAGGAACGGCGACGTCACCAGCAGCCGCAAGCCCGCGAGCATCCCGCCGCCCACCGGCCCCTCGCGCGTTGCGGGCTGGTGCTGCACGTCCCGTGCCCAGTGGCCCAGGCGGCGCACGCACTGCGCGCTCACCTCCAGCATCACCGCGGACACGAGGATGAGGTTCACCGGCCCCACGGGCTCCGCCAGCCGGCCCACCAGGAACGGGCCGGCAATCATCCCCGTGGTGCCGCCCGCGGCGATGAAGCCGAAGAGCCGCTTGCCCTGGTCGCTGGCGAACACGTCCGCCATGAAGCTCCAGAAGATGGAGACGACGAACAGGTTGTAGACGCTCAACCAGACGTAGAAGGCGCGCGCCACCGTCTCCTTCGCCACGCCCCACTTGAGCAGCGCGAAGAAGGCCACCAGGTTGAAGAGGAAGAAGCGGTAGACGCGCGGCACCACCACCCGCCGGGGGTAGCGCGCCACCAGCGCGGAGAAGGCCGGCACCGCCAGCAGCATCACGACGAAGGTGACGCTGAAGAGCCAGGGCAGGTGCTTCACGTCCCCCGCGGTGCCCATCTCGTTGCGGATGGGCCGCAGGATGGCGTAGCCGCACATCAACGTGAAGAAGTAGACGAACGCCCCGAGGACCGCCCCCACCTCCTCGTCCCGGACGTCCACGAAGCGCTTGAGCATGATGGCGGCGCCCTCAACGCCACGGCAGGCAGGCTATTCCCTGCCTGCCAGCCTGTGGAGGAAAGAGGCTATTTCGCCGCGAGGATCTCCCGCACGGTGGCCTCCACGCGAGGCAGGGCCTCCTCGATTTCGGCGACCGAGGTGGCGCCCACGGAGAGGCGGAACCAGCCGGTGTCCGCCGCCAGGCCGAACGCCTGGAAGGGCACCATGGCGAAGCGGGCCTTCTCCAGCAGGCGCTTGCGGATGGCGTCATTGGTGGTGAGCCCGTCCCTGCCCACCACGTCGAAGCGCACGGAGAGGTAGATGGCGCCCTGCGGCGCGATGGCCTCCACCGGCAGGCCCGCGTCCTTCATGCGCTGGAAGCCCTTGTAGAGGGCCTCCAGGCGCTCGTCGACGCGCTGGCGCATCGTCTTGAGGAAGGACTCGGTGGCCTGCGTGTCGTCCAGGTAGCGCGCGGTGGCCAGCTGCTCGGCCTTGGGGGCCCAGGCGCCCACGTGGCCCAGCACGTCGCGCATGCGGGAGATGAGGGTGGGCGCGCCCACGCCCCAGCCCACGCGCACGCCGGTGGCGGCGAAGGCCTTGCTGATGCCGTCCACGAACACGGTGTACGGCGCCATCTCCGGCACCAGCTCCACGGGGGTGACGTGCTTCTTGCCGAAGCTCAGCACCCAGTAGATGTGGTCGTACATCAGGATGAGGGGCTTCTGGCCGCGGCCCTCGCGCGCGCGGTTCTCCTCCACGATGCGCTGGCAGATGGCGCGCAGGGCCTCCGGGTCCAGCATGGTGCCGGTGGGGTTGAGCGGGCTGCACAGGCACAACAGGCGCGCCGTGGACAGGTGCGGCTCCAGCTGCGCCAGCGTGGGCATGAAGCCCGCCGCCGCGTCCGTGGTCACCACCACGCCCCTGGCGCCCAGCATGTGGGCGTAGTGGTTGTTGTTCCACGACGGCACCGGGTAGACGACGACGTCCCCCGGGTCGAGCACCGCGCGGAAGATGGCGTAGATGACGGGCCGCGCGCCGCCCGCGATGGTGATGCCCTCCAGCGGGTACTTCAGCCCGAGGGAGCGCTCGTAGAAGCGCTGCACGGCCTGGCGCAGGTCCAGCACGCCGTCGGACGGCGGGTAGTTCGTCTCACCGCCCTGGAGCGCGGCGCCAATCTGGTCGCGCAGGCCGTCCGGGATGGGGAACTCCTTCGGGTTGAAGTCCCCCACGGTGAGGTTGCACACCTTGCTGCCCTTGGCCACGAGCTCGCGAATCTCCGCCGCGATGCGGAGGATTTCGCTGCCCACGAGCCCACGCACCAGGGTGCTCACGGTGGTGTCGTCGCGAGAGGGACGCGGGAGGGAGGTCAGGTCGATGGCCATGGGGTGGAGCTCTCCAGTGCACGAAGGGGGGCCAGGGGGACGCGGCCCGGCGGACCCTATACGCAACGGGGCCGCGAGGTCGCATCTTCCATGGTCGTGGGGCGGGCTGTATGCGAAGGCTCGGGGAGTCCCCGGGTGACGGGATTCGACGGGAGGAACCGGATGCGACTGCGACCAGGCGGGTATGTGCTGGGAATGACCTTGGGGCTGCTGGTCCAGGGCTGCCAGAAGCAGGAGCCCCCGACCGTCCCCATGGAAGTGCCGGCGGTTCCCCCGCCCGCCAACGCCGTGCCCCGCGAAGGGCCGGCGGCCACGGCGCCGGTGGTGCACCACGTCCTGGACGTGAAGGCGGCGGGCCCGGCGCCGGCCTCGGCGGCTGTCGCGCCGGACGCGGGCGGAAGCACCGGGGCCGGCGAGGCGGCATGGACGACGGCGACGGTGCAGAAGCCGCGCGGGGAGCCTCCGTCCATCACGCTGCGCGCGGTCCGCACCGGGACGCACGCGGACTACGACCGCACGGTGTTCGAGTTCGACGGACCGCGCCTGCCGGGCTACCAGCTGGGGTACGTGAAGACGCCGGTGCAGCAGTGCGGCTCCGGCGACGACGTGGCGCTGCCGGGAGAGGCCGCGCTGGAGGCACGCTTCACGCCGGCGAGGGCCCATGACGACCAGGGACAGGCCACGGTGGCGCAGCGCACGCTCAAGCCCGCGCTGCCGTCCGTGCTGCAGCTGGAGCGCGTGTGTGACTTCGAGGGCGAGGTGACGTGGGTGCTGGGCACCGCGCGCCGCGCCCCGTTCCGCGTGATGGAGCTGACCAACCCCACGCGCCTCGTGCTGGACGTCCAGCACTGAGGCGCAAGGGAGGCGGCTACTTCTTCGGCGGCTGCTGGCGCTTCTTCGCGATGAGTTCGCGGGCTTCCTTTTCGGAGTCCGCGAAGTCCACGTCCACCGTCCACTTGCCGGTGAAGTACAGCGCGAGCATCAACGCCTTCGCGCCCGCACGCTGGAGCGGGCCCGTGCCCAGGTAGACGTGACCGCGGAACCACTCGGCCTTCGCCTGCGCCACCAGCAGCTCGCGTGCGTCCTTCTCGATGCTGGCGTTGGACACGTCGGAGATGACGAACACCGGTCCGCTCTTCGACACCTCCTGGCAGATCTCCAGCACCTTCTTCGAGTCCTCCAGCTTCGAAGGCCCGTTGAACTTCATCACCAACAGGTCCGGCTCCTCGAAGTACGCGCGATGCGCTCCGAACTCCCACTCACGATGTTTCGCCACGCGGTTCGTGCCTCGTCCAGATCAAGAATTGCTCAGTCCCGATAGCATCGATAGCGATGATTTCCAAGGAGACTGCGGGAACCCGCCCAGAGTGAAGAGAGGGCGCCTCCGGGTGACATCCCACCGCTCAGCTCGGGTCGTGCGCGACGTCCGTCCTGGGTGACCCGGGTCGCGAGCGGGCGCGATACGCGGAAGGCGTGACGCCGAAGCGAGCGCGGAAGCGGCGCACGAACTCCGACAGATCCCCGAAGCCACACGCGAAGGCGATGTCCGCGATGCGCCCGCCATCAATCCGCAGGCGCTCGGCGGCGAGTGTCAGGCGACGGCCCAGGATGTAGCTGTAGGGGCTCTCTCCCACCACCTTGCGGAAGGTGCGCAGCAGGTGGTGGCGCCCCATGCCCAGCTCCTCCGCGAGCCCCCCCAGGGACACGGGCTCCACGAGCCGGGCCTCCAGCCAGCGGAGCGCGTCCGCCACGCGGCGCTCCTCGGTGGCGGTGATGGGCCGGGCGCGTCCCTCGTGGATGCCGCTCAGCGCGGCACCAGCCATGCGCAGCGCCAGCTCCTCCGCGCCGCGCGGGCCAGGCTGTTCCGCCAGCGCCTGGACGTCCGCGATGAGCGGCGCGAGCCGCTGGAGCGGTGGCAGCCGGTGCGCGGGGAAGTCCGTTCGCGTGACTCCCGCCAGGTCCCGCGCCACCTCTTCCATGAGCGAGGGCTCGAAGGAGAAGGCGATGCAGCGGTCGCCCACGCCGTGCTCGTGGCCACAGCAGAAGGACGCGTGCTGTTCCCCCAGCAGCAGCGAGCCGGGCGTCAGCAGCACCCGGCCGTTGCGGGAGCGGTAGGTGAAGTGCCCCGACAGGACGGCGGAGACGGACACCCAGGCGTGCTGTTCCTCGAAGACAGGGTCCTTGGGACCGGAGCGGCAGACGATGTCCCGCACTCGCCACCCCGCCCCGGAGGCGAGCGGGCGCACCGTGGTCAGGTCCACTTTCCCCAAGTCGGCCACGGCCCATCCTTCCATCGTGTCCCCACACATCCAAACGGGGTGACCGAATCATGGCGGTGGAGGCAACGGCAGTCACGCGGGAGCTCATCTGGCGGCGCGTGATGGATGAGCTGGGGTTCGAGCATGCACGGGTGCGGCGCGGCCCGGAGGGCACGGAGCTCTCCGGATTGCTCCTCGTCGCGGAAGAGGGAGCGCCGCTGCGGGCGGAGTACTCGATCGTCTGCGATGGTGCCTGGCGCACGCGCCGGGTGAGCGTGACGCAGTCGTGGCGTGGCGAGCACCGGACGCTCACGCTGGAGCATGACGGAGCAGGCCTCTGGCGGAAGAACGGTCAGGTGGCGGAGGAGCTGAAGGGCTGCACGGACGTGGACCTGGGCCTGACTCCGTCCACCAATACCTTGCCCATCAACCGGCTGCGGCTTGGCGAGGGCGCCAGGGCGGAGATCCTCGCGGCGTGGGTGCGGTTTCCGTCGCTGGAGGTGCTCCCCGCGCGGCAGGGCTACACGCGCACGGGCCCCGCGCGCTACCGCTACGAGAACCTGGGGGGCGACTTCACCGCGATGATGGACGTGGACGCGGACGGGCTGCCCATCGACTACGGCGACATCTGGCGCAGGCTCGCGGAAGCGCCCGCGTCTCCGCTGTCCGCGAAGCAGGCGTTCGTGGAGGCCCTGCTCAGCCCGGGCCCTTCGAGCGAGCTGGGCGACGCGGCGGACACCTTCGGATGGTTGGTGGGAGGCTGGGAGGGGACCATCCAGGACCACGACGCGGACGGAAGCGTTCGCGAGAGCCCGGGCGAGTGGTGGTTCCACTGGGTGCTGGACGGACGCGCCCTGCAGGACGTGTTCATCGTGCCGTCGCGACGTGCGCCCGCGCGGCCGGGCCCCGGGGCCAACAAGCGCTACGGCACGACGGTGCGCTCGTTCGACCGGGCCGAGGGGAGGTGGCAGATCACCTGGGTCAGCCCGACGGGCGGAGTCATCAACCGGCTGGCCGGGGGACGGGACGGAGAGCGGCTCGTCCTATTGGGCGAGCACCACGGGAGGCCCCTCCGCTGGAGCTTCTCCGACATCGGGCCGGACCGCTTCACCTGGCGCGGAGAGGTGCGCGAGGCTGACGGGACATGGAAGCTCCAGTCGCGCTTCGACATGCGCCGCATCGCCTGAAGCGGCGCTGCGTACCGCGATGACGCGCTTGCGTTCCGCGAGGACGTCACCACGAGGCCAGACGCGGCGTCCTCCCCCAGTGTTCACTATCGGCATGTGAATTGCTCACCGCCCTGACCGTCGCGGACTTCCGGCGGCCTTCGCCGGTCCGCGGCCTGAGGGGGAAACAAACATGTCTGACGTCGTCTACCGGTCGTTCATCGCCAAGGCATACAGCGCGGATCGCACCCAACTCGCCATCAGTGCCAGCACGGACAACAACAACGTCACCGTCCAGAACCTCGACTACACCAACGACCTCCAGTTGTGGGAGGTGCGCTCCGCGCGCAATGGCGACGCCTTCGCGTTGATCAACAAGCGGACGGGGCGGGCCATCAGCCGCGCCTCGAATGAGCAGGGCACCAGCCTGGTGACGGTCGGGGTGGAGCAAATCGACACCAATGACCTGGCGGTGTGGCGCAACGAAGGGAATGAGACCTTCAATCCCCTCAACTCCTTCGCGGACTGGGAGCAGAAGATCAACATCCCGGGGGACGGGCCCTACCGTGCCGGTCAGCAGCTGATCACCTGGGAGTGGGATGGCGGCTCCGACAACGAGAAGTGGGCCCAGGTGAAGGACTCGCGGCAGGTGCGCATCAAGTCCATCAGCTTCGACATGGGGCTCGCCGCCATCGAGGACTACTCACCGGTGGTGGCGGGGACGCAGACGGTGACGAACATCACGGGGACGGAGCAGGAGCAGAAGCTCTCGTTCAAGTTCGTCGAGGGCCACCGTTACTCGTTCACCCATGAGCGGGGACTCACGGTCAGCGAGGAGATCGAATTCAAGGCGGGCCTCCCCATCCTGGGACAGGCCAAGGTGACCATCAAGGCCGAGGGCACCTGGAAGTACACCCAGGAGGAGGAGAGCACCGACGAGCACGAGGTGTCCGTCGAGGTTCCCGTGAAGATTCCGGCGCGCAGCAGCATCCGCGTCTCCGTGCTCATGCTCCAGGCCCGCGTTGCGGTGCCCTACTCCGCGCAGATTGAAACCGTGTACGCGGACGGGACGGTCCGGACCGCCGACACGGGCGGCCTCTTCGGCGGCGTGAACACCTACAACCTCGTCACCAAGTACGAGGACCTGGGCACCGTCGACCAGAGCGCCACCCGCCGCCTGCTGCGCCGGTTCTAGCGGCGCGCCTCGTCTGGCGAGGCGAGCAGGTCAGGCAGAGGGCGGGGCCTGGAGTGACGGGGCCCCGCCGCGCAGCTGGGACGCCGCGCGGTCCAGACGTCCGAGCAACGCCGCATGCCGGGCCCGGGCCTCCGCGCCGCCCGCGCGCAACGCCATGGCGAGCACCTGCGGCAGGTTGAGCGCGGCGCCCGCACGAAGCCGCTGCTGATACTGCTCGGCCCAGTCCGTGGGGATGCGCAGCGACCAGTTGCGCGGATCCACGGAGCCGGGCGCGTTGTACGTGTCCGGCATGCCCAGCAGGTCCGCGAAGAACACCATCACGCTGCGCGCACGGCTGGCGAACAGGTCCGCGAACTTCGCCTGCGCGAGCAGCCCCGGGTCCTGCGCCAGCTGACGCGAGAAGGCCTCACGTCCCTCCGCTTCGGGATGCAGGCGCTCCGCGAGGTAGTCCGCCTGGGCGCGCAGCGTGTGCCTCCACTGCCATTCGGAGACCAGCCGCCAGAGCGACTTCGTGTCGTGGTTGCCCACCATCACCCAGTCCTCGGGGGCCACGTTCTCGCTGCGGTACACGTCCGCCGGGTTGCTCAGGTCCGCCTTCTGCGTGACGCGGAAGCGGCCCAGGCCATCGCGGGCCATCACCCGTGACAGCTCGTAGGGCAGCGTGCTCAGCACCTCGCACAGCACGTCCTCACGCGCGCGGCCGTACTCCCGCGCCGCGCGCACCACGGAGTCGAAGAGGATGGCGTACCGGGCCACCTGGTCTTCCGTGAGCCCCGTCACCCACCCATCCGCGTAGCGGGGCACCGAGCGATTCAGCTGTTCCGGAGCCACGATGGCGTACCGGGCCAGCTCCGCGTGGTCCGGCAGGTCCGGCGAGGAGAACAACCGCGCCCCACCCTGCACCGCGCGCAGCGGATCCGCGGAGCCCGCGCGGTACACCCAGGGACACACGAGCCCATGCGGGTGGTCGATGCGCAGGCCGTCATACTCCGCGAGCATCTTGCCCAGCCGGGCGTCCAGGTAGCGCAGCACCGGCCCGGGGCCGTCCGGCGTGACGTATTGCTCGGGGTCCAGCACGGGGTAGTTCCAAGGCTGGCCCTCCGGGTTGGTGCGGCTGGGCGGCGCGCCCATGAGGTACGCGCCGAGGAACAGCCCCTGCCGCGCCCACGCGTCCCGGGGCGAGAAACCAATCTGCAGGTCTCCATACAGCTTGAGGCCCCAGGCCTCCGCGCGCTCCCGCAGGAGCCCATGCTGCTCATGCACGAGGAACTGGCGGAAGGCGTACTGCTCCACCGCGTCGGCTTCCTCGGTGAGCAGCTCCCGGATGCGGGCCTCCGCCTGCACCACCTCGCCAGGGCGTGGCGCATACAGGCGCCCGTCGAGCGAGTCCGCCCACCCGCGCCAGTCATCCGGCGTGTGGTGCCGGGCCGCGAGCACCTCGAAGAGGGCATCCCGCTCCAGCCACTCCTGATGCTCCAGCCGGAAGTCCGCGAAGCGCCGGACGAGCGCGAGGATGGACGCGGGAGCATCCACGCGGTCGCGCTCGCGGCGGAAGGTGTCCCATGCCTCCTGGAGCGCCTCCATCTGGCCCCTGTACGCGGCCAGGTAGCGCACCTCCGGTCCACCACTCCCGGGCGCTCCGGCGACGAGCCGGTCCAGGGTGTCCGGGGACAGCAGCGCGCCCCAGGGGCCGGACGGCTCCGTGAGCGGCGCGAGCGCCACGTTCAGCGTGTTGCGCGAGAACAGCGTGCCGTCATACGGCGACGGGTTGTGCGAGGTGGTCTGCCCCTGCGGCCCCAGCTGGATGCCGGTGAAGCCCATGTCCCGGGCGAACGCGAGGAAGCGAGCGGCGCCCTCGGAGTACGGCGAGCCGCGCCCCAGGTCCTCTCCGGGGAGGCCCGGGAAGCTGGGGTCATGGATGCTCAGGACCCAGCGCGTGACGCCCAGGGCCTCCAGGGCTTCGGTGATGAGCGAGCGGTGCGAATCGGGCAGCAGGGACAGGAGCTCCACACTCCCGACCCTATGGCTCCGCGCCCCATGCGCCAACCGTTCCTTGAGGGTGACGCGAGCGTCTTCTCCGCGTCAGTCCTGCCGGGCCTGCGGCTGGGGCCGGACCTCCGCGCCGCCGTGCACCGGGCCGTGGGCCGGAGCGTTCGCCTTGAACACGCGGCGCAGCCTGCGCGTCATCCACGTCCGGGCGTCCGACAGGATTTCATACACCGTCGGGATCACCAGCAGTGTGAGCAGCGTGGAGGTGACGACGCCGCCAATCACCGCGCGCCCCAGGGGCGCCCGGAAGTCACCGCCCTCGCCGTGCCCCAGCGCCACCGGCACCATGCCCGCGATGAGCGCGAAGGTCGTCATGACGATGGGCCGCAAGCGGATGCGCCCCGCTTCAATCAGCGCCTCGCGCAACGGCATCCCCTTCGCGTGCTGCCACTTGGCGAAGTCGATGAGCAGGATGGCGTTCTTCGCGACGATGCCCATCAGCAGGATGACGCCGATGAGGCTCATGATGTTCAGCGTGTCCCCTGTCAGCACCAGCGCCAGCACCACCCCGATGAGCGACAGCGGCAGGGACACCAGGATGGCCAGCGGATCCAGGAACGAACCGAACTGGATGACGAGGATGAGGTACATCAACATCACCGCCACGCCCAGCGCCAGGAACACCCGGCCGAACACCTCCTGCTGATCCGCGGACTCGCCGCCCGTGGACAGCTCGTAGCCCGGCGGCACCTTCACCGCCTTGAGCCGCGACTCGATGCCGCGCGTCACCTCCGACAGCGACCGGCCCGCCACGTTCGCCTGCACGTTGATGACCTTCTCGCGGTTCAGGTGGTCGATCTGCGCCGGCCCCACGGTCTGCTTCACCGTCGCCACCTGCCCCAACGGCACGACGATGGGAGCCCCCGTGGGCCCGGTGCCCACCACCAGCGGCAGCTGCGCCAGGTCGGACGGGTTCTGGCGGAACTGCGGCGCCAGCCGCACCATCACCTTGCGCGTCTCGCCAATGGGGTCCACCCAGTCACCGGAGTCCAGGCCCGCGAAGGCCGGCCGCAGGGACTGCGCCACCTGCCCCACCGTCACGTTGAGCTGGCCCGCGACGCCGCGGTTGAGCTCCACCTCCAGCTCCGGCTTCTCGCCGCGCGTGGACAGGCCCACGTCCACCGCGCCCGGCACCTGCTTCACCTCCTTCATCACCTGATGCGCCAGCTGGTTGAGCCCCCTGGCCTCTGGCCCGCGCAGCTCCAGCTGGATGGACTTGATGGCCCCGCCGAAGCCGCTGGTGAACACCGACACGCTCGCGCCGCCCACCGAGAGCAGCTCCTGGCGCAGCGTCTTGCCCAGCACCTCCTGGCTCGCCTTGCGCTCCGTCTTCGGCTTGAGCCGCACGTACACCAGCGCCTGGTCCACGCCCGGCGAGCGCAGGGGCAGCGGCACGCCGATGGTCGTGTACGTGTACTCGACCTCCGGGTGCGCGCGCGTGAGGCGGGACACCTCCTCCACCTTGCGCCGCGTGTAGTCCAGGCTGGAGCCCGCGGGCGTCTCCACCAGCATCTCGATCTCCGCGCGGTCGCTCACCGGCACGAAGCCCGCGCCGCCGAAGACGCCCTGGAGCGCCACCGCGCCCACCAGCGAGCCCACCGCCAGGAGCACCATCGCGAGCCGGTGGTCCAGCGCCCACGCGATGACGCCCTTGTAGCGGTCCGCCTGCCGGTCGAACCAGCGGTTGAAGCGAGCCAGCCCGCGCGAGATGAAGTTGCGCCGCTCCCCCTTCTCCACCTGCGGGTCCGGCCAGTACGCGCTGAGCATGGGGTCCAGCGAGAAGCTCACGAACAACGACACCAGCACCGAGCACGCGATGGTGAGCGCGAACGGCTTGAACCACTGCCCCGCCACGCCGTACATGAACGCCACCGGGACGAACACCGCCACGATGGAGAACGTCGTCGCCGCCACCGCGAGGCCAATCTCGTTGGTGCCCTCGCGCGACGCCGTGTAGTGGTCCTTCCCCATCTCCACGTGCCGCACGATGTTCTCGCGCACCACGATGGCGTCGTCGATGAGGATGCCGATGGCCAGCGTCAGGCCCAGGAGCGACATCGTGTTGAGCGTGAAGCCGAACGCCCACACGCTCACGAATGACGCCAGCACGGACACGGGCAGCGCCAGGCCCGTAATCACCGTGGAGCGCCACGAGTTGAGGAACAGGAACACCACCAGCACCGTGAGCAGCGCGCCTTCAATCAGCGCCTGCTGCACGTTGACCACCGAGTTCTCCACGCGCGTGCCCGCGTCGCGGACGATTTCGAGCTTCGCGTTGGCGGGCAGCCGCTGCTGGAGCGTCTTCACCCGCTCGCGCACGCCGTCCGCGACCTCCGTGGTGCTGTGGCCCTTGGCCTTGATGACCTCGATGCCCACCGCCTGCGCGCCGTTGTAGAGCGACAGGGTGCGCGGCTCCTCGGTGCCGGCGAAGACGTTCGCGACCTCCCCCAGCCGCAGCGTGCGTCCGTTGCGCTCCGCGATGGGCACCTGCGCGAAGTCCTCCGGCGTCTCCAGGCGGCCCTTGAGCCGGATGGTGCGCTCCTGCAGCTCCGTGTTGAGCCGGCCCACCGGCGCCGCCAGGTTCTGCGCCTGGAGCGCCGCCACCACCTGCGCCACCGACAGCCCCGCCGCCTGGAGCGCGGCGGGCCGCACCTGCACCGTCAGCTCCCGGTCCACGCCGCCCACCACCGTGGCCTGCGCCACGCCCGGCACCGAGCGAAGGTCGCCCACCACCATCGGATCCGCGATGAGCGACAGCGCGGGCACGTCCAGCGTGTCCGACGTCAGCACCAGCGACACGATGGGCTGGTCCGACGGGTCGAAGCGCGTGAGGATGGGCTCCTCCATCTCCTGCGGCAGGTCCGCGCGCTTGCTGGAGATGGCGTCGCGGATGTCCTGGGACGCCTCCTGGATGTCCTTCTCGAAGTCGAAGAAGACCGTGAAGTTCGCCAGGCTGTCCGTGGAGCTGGACGTCGTCTTCTTCCCGTCCACGCCGGAGATGGCGAAGATGGCGTCCTCGATGGGCTCCACGATCTCACGCTCCACCGTGTCCGGTGATGCCCCTGGGTACGCGATGGTGACGTTGATGACCGGCTGCTGAATGTCCGGGAACTCGTCCGTCTCCAGGTTGATGAGGGCGACGATGCCGAACACGACGAGCGCCACCATCGCCGTGATGGTGATGATGGGGCGCTTGATGGCGAAGTCGGAGATGAACACGGACGACTCCTGCGGTGCTTCTTCAAGGTGTGGAGGCGCCTGGAGCTACTTCGCGGGAGCCTGGGCCGGGGGCGTGCGAGCCCCGGCCGCCGCCGGTGCCCGCGCGGGCGCGCCGGAGGTATTGCCCGCGCCGCCCACGCCCTGTTGGGCCTCCGGCGGAGCCGCGGGCCGCTGCTTCTTCGGGCCTTCCGGCGCGGCGGTGAGCTTCACCGGCGTGCCGTTCGTCAGGTCGCGCGCGGATCCGAGCAGCACCACGTCCCCGGCCTTCAACCCCGACGTCACCTCCACGGTCTGCGCCACGTCGTCCCGCAGCCCCACCGTCACCGCCACCTCCTCCACCTTGCCGTTGGAGATGCGCTGCACGGTGGGCGGCTCCTGGCGCGTGTCCAGCGAGTCCACCGGCACCGCCAGCGCCTCCTTCGACTGGGACGCCACGCGCCCCTCGGCGAACAGGCCGGCCAGGAGCACCTGTTCGGTGTTGGGGATGCTCACGTAGATGCGCACCTGCCCCGTGGCGGGGTCCACCGCCGGGTTGATGCGCTCCACCTGTCCCCGGAAGGCGCGGCCCACGTAGCCGTTCACTCGGAAGTCCACGGTCGTGCCCACCTGCACCTGGCCCAGCTGCGCCGCGGGCACGGAGGCCTCCAGCCGCAGCGTGGCGGGATCCACCACCGTGAACAGGGGCGCGCCCGGCTGGACGATGTCGCCCGCGTGCACCTGCCGCTCGCTCACCACGCCATTGAAGGGCGCGGTCACCTTCGTGCGCTCCAGCTGGTCCTGCGCCAGCTTCAGCCGCGCCTGCGCGTCCGCCAGCTGTCCTTCCGCCTGCGTCCGAGCGAGCTGCGTGCGCTCGAAGTCGCGGCGGGTGATGACGCCCTTCTTGACGAGGATTTGATTGCGCTGCTCATCCCCCTTGGCCACCTGCAAGGCATTGCGCGCCACGCGCACCGTGGAGCTGGCCGCCTGCACCTGCTCGCGCAGCGTGCCCTCCTCCACGCGCGCCAGCAGCTGCCCCTCCTTCACCGTCTGCCCCTGGTCCGCCATCACGTCCAGGATGCTGCCCCCCACCTCCGCGCGGACGCTGGCCAGCCGCCGCGCCTGCAACGTCCCGGAGATGACGGGGCCGGTCTCCAGCTTCATCGGCGCCACGCGCACCACGTTCTCCGGCCCCAGCGACACCACGGCGGGCGTCGTGGGGGCGGCGGCGTCCTCGGAGCGCCGTGCGCAGGCGCCGGCCAACCAGACGACGGCCCACACGGCGCCCAGCCTCCTCCCCGCGCGCCGGGCACGACGGCCCGTTGTCTCTTCGGTGCGTTCCACGGCCAGCCTCCCCGGTCCCTGGAGTCCCAAGGTCCAACCCGGGGGCCTCCCCGGAGCCGGGTAAACGTGGTGCCGCCTCCCCGGCCGGGGAAGTCGCCCCCGTATTGGCCGTGAATCCAGGACGCACGCCCGGCCCGTCCCCCGGACAGGCGGGGAGCCATGCCCACGGCGTCCTGAAAGACGACGGCCTCCGCCCCACGCGCGGGGACGGAGGCTGCCGGGACGATGCGCGACGAAGCTAGTGGACCGCCGCGCTGGAGCTGAGGAACGACAGCGTCAGGCAGCTCTGGTTCGCCACCTGGTCCAGGAACGTCTGGCGCCCGAGCACCTCGTTGAAGGTGCGCGTGGGCGCGCCGTCCGCGCGGTCCGGCACGGTGAGCACGCCGCTCAGGAAGGGCGACAGGCCGCCCGCCTGGTTCACGTGGGTGAAGGGCGTTCCAATCTCATCACCGTGGCAGCCGTCGCAGGTGTTGAGCGAGAAGACATGGCGGGCCTGGCGGTTGGGGATGGTCGCCGCGGGCTGGCTCCAGAACGGAGGGCTGCTGGGGCTGGCGAAGGTCGACGTCACGATGGCGCGGCCGCCCCGGAACGGGCCCGTGCTCCACGAGAGCGGGACGGTGTACGTGGGCGGCACCGCGACGATGGGCGGCACGTTGGCGTTCACGTAGGACGGGAACAGGGTGTTCTTCGTCGCGCGGTCCGGCGTCTGGGCCACGGTGTGGCTGTTGAGCAGCCCCAGCACCGGGCCCGGCGCGGCGAACGACGCCGGGTTGATGGAGCTGTTCCAGAGGCGGAACTCCCTCAGCTCCCAGGGCGACGTCTGCAGCCAGTTCTCGTTGGTGCGCACCTGGTTGATGGAGCTGCGGTTGGGCTTGCGCGGGGACAGGTCGCGCTTCGCGAACTGCTCGGTGAGGTTCTCCAGCGCCGCGTTGTACGTGGCGCTGCCCAGCGTCATCGACGACAGGGCCTGCCACTGCTGCGCGTACGTCTTGATGGACACGCAGTCGTTCTTGTCCACCCCGTACTCCAGGATGACCAGGAAGGGCACCGTGTGGCACGCGGAGCCCGTGCCCTCGGTGGCGGCGAAGATGAAGCGCCCCTCGCCCGCGCGCCCGCTGCCGTACGCAGGGTTGTTGCCCGCCAGGTCCAGCCGGTTGACGATGGCCACCAGCTTGAAGGGCGACTTCGCCAGGTCCAGCGCGCCGCCCACCTTCGGCCACGGGTTGATGAGCTTGGTCACGATGCTGGTGCGCGGCGGGGTGGTGAAGCCGTTGACGGTCTTCGCGGCCTCCCACTGCCGCAGCCACTCGCGCACGAAGGTGGACGGAGCCACGCCGGTGAACGGCTGGTTGGCCATCTCCGTCATCAGGTAGTTGAACGTCCACTTGCCGTTCGGGTTGCCCGCATTGGTGCACGGGTCCCACGTGCGGCCCAGGTCATTCACCACGGACGGCGCACGGATGATGAGCGAGCGCGCCGGATCCACCAGCGTCGCCAGGCCAATGGGGCGGATGGGCACGCGCTGGCCCACCGGGAACTGGGTGGACAGCGCCGCCACCGGGACGGTGCGCACCAGCTCGCGGCCCTCGAACACCGCCGTCGTCAGCGGCTCCTGCGACTGGGACTGCGCCTGCGCGATGCGCTGCTGCTCCGCCTGGAGCGCCACGAAGTCGAAGGTGCCGGTGGCGACGAAGAGCAGGTCCCCCGCCACCTCGTCACCGCCCTGTCCGTCGTCGCGGAAGAGCAGCTGCTGGGTGCCGTCCAGCATCGTCAGCGTCTTGCCGCGGAACTGCTCGTTCTGCTCGCGCTTCGCGTCCAGCTTCAGCTCGAACACGGCCGCCGTGGCGTTGCTGGCCGGGCCCTGCGGGATGGCGAACAGGGACTCCACCACCGGGCGCTCGGGGATCGCGTCCTCCTCCTCGTTCGCCGCCGTGTTCAGCGCCGCCTCCAGGTTGCCGGACGGCTCCACGGCCCGGGCGGCGGACTCCGCCTGGGGCGCGGAAGGCGCTGGGGCTTCGGACGGTTCAGCGGGCTGGCCACAGCCCACCGCCAGCGACGAGGCCAGCAGCGCGAACGGCAGACGCCTCCGGGAATGCATCCACAGCGAAGACAGCACGGGCTTCATGGGTGTGCTCCACTCACGACGGGGGTGACCGCGACGACAGCCTCGCGATGGGGCACCCTCCCTTCACCGTGCGCGGGCTCCCGGCCCCCCCGGGCCCGTCCCCCACCGTGAATGCGGAAAGCGCCCCATCCCCCTCCGGTCCTTGCGACGCGGAGGCGAACGGTGCGCTCTCATAACACGAAACACTGACTTTTATCGACTTCCAGATATTGTAACGTAATCAGTTACAAGTCTGGGATTGCTGTAACCTGTCAGGCTACAGGCCGCCGGCCCCGTAGGGCGACTCGCTGATGAGGCGGGTGCCGGACTCGAAGTGGCTGGTGTCACCACAGTCGGGGATGGGGTTGAGGCCCGAGCACGTCACGGGCGCGTGGGCGCGGGTCTCCGAGGTGAAGCAGCGCGCGCCGGACTCGTTCCACTCGGCCTCCACGCTCCAGGACTCGGTGTCCGCCTGGACGCCCACGCCGTCGTAGAGGTTGACCCACTGGCCGTCCACGGTGTGCGACGCGCCGTCGCCGCAGAAGTCCGCGCGCACCATGCGGGTGCAGGCCTGGTGGTGGCCCGCGAGGCTCTCGCCGTTGGCGGCGGTGGCCCAGGGCTTGTAGCCGAAGTGCATGCACTTCGCGATGGCGGCGCCCTCGCAGGCGAAGGTGAAGGCGGTGGCGTCTTCAATCTTCTCGCCGCCCCCCGCGACCCCCTGGAGGTAGTTCCAGCGGCCGGCCACGGCGATGGCGGAGAGCGCCCCGCCGTTGGCGTCCTGGCACACGGGGCGCCAGCTGCCGTCGGAGCCCTGGTAGGAGACCTGGTAGGACCACAGGTCGCTGTCGGCGCCGCTGCCCTGGGTGATGCTGTCCACGCGCAGCGGCAGGGTGCTTCCGTCGCCCAGCTTGCCGACGAAGCGCGCCCCGACGAAGGCCTCGCCCGACACGGGGGTGGTGCCTTCCGTGCCCTCGAAGGCCGAGCCCTGCAGCCGCACATTGGTCAGCGGCCTGCCGAAGGCGGAGTGCGCGCCCGCGTACGCCACGGACACCAGCATGCCGCCCAGCTCGCTGTTGTTCAGGTTGCGGCCGTTGAGGTTGCGTCCATTGAGGTTGCGCCCATTGGGAGACACGAGCTCCGCCACCTGCGTGCGCAGGGAGGGAGCCTCGGGCTCCGACGATTCCGTGCCACAGCCCACCGCCACGACGGCGAGACACGCCGCGACCACTCGCTGCAACGTCCTCATCTGGATGCCCCTTCCCTGCCCCGACCCCGACCCGCACCGCGTTACCCGGCACAAGGTCTGTCCGGGGGGTGGGAGCGGCAACCGCGACAGGCCCGTCCGGGCACTTGCAGCGTCCAGTGGCTTCCAGTTGGGAGGGCCCCCAGGGCGAGGCCAGCGGTTCCCGGGGGTTTCAGTGTCCGGTGGTGCTCAACCGCCGGTCACGGGCGCGTCCGCGCAGACGCGCAGGCCCACGGTGACGTCGCGCAGTGAGGCCTCGGGCAGCTCGCGGTTGGAGGACCGCGCGCTCGTCACGTTGAAGGTGAAGCTGCCCCCGCGGGCCACGGGCCGGCCGGGCTCCAGCCACGAGCGGGTCCACTCCCACACGTTGCCGGCCATGTCGTCCGCGCCGAAGGGGCTGCGGGACGCGGGGTGGCTGCCCACGACGTCCGGGCCGAAGCCGCCGGGGTCCTTGCCGTAGGTGATGTCCACGTTGGCTTCGTCCGCGCCCAGCCGGTTGCCGTGGGGGTACTCGCGGCCGTCCACGCCGCGCGCGGCGCGCTCCCACTCCAGCTCCGAGCACAGCCGCGCCCCCGGCACCCGGCCGGACGTGGACAGCCACGTCACGTAGGCCTCCGCGTCCGCGAAGCTGATGCCGCTGACGGGGAACTGGCGCCAGTCCTGCTCCGTGCGCTGCGAGCGCCGGGCGTACCGCACGGGCTCGCCCGTCCGCGCCGTGTAGCGCACGCCGCCGGGTTGGAAGCGCAGCCGCCAGCCGGTGCCGTCCGGCTCCAGCGCCAGGCCACCGGCGTAGCCGCCCGTGCCCACGCGGGGCTGGCGCGCGGCGCGCTGCTCCGGGGACAGGGCCGCGAGGAATTGGAGCCAGTCCGCGTACGTCGTCTCGTGGCGGGCGATGAGGAAGCCCTGCACGGGCACCGTGTGCAGCGGGGTGGCGTTGAAGAAGTCGCGCACGCTGGACTCGGCGGCGCTGCCGAAGCGCACGTCCCCCGGAGGCACGTACACGAACCCCGGCGGGAGCGCCCCTGCTCGGACGAGCGGCAGGACGACGTGCCGCGACTCCCCGCGCGTCAGGAGCAGCGGCTGCACCGACTCCTCGTAGCCCGGGGCGCGCACGGTGAGCTGGTAGCCTCCCGGAGGCACGCTGAGGCCGGTCCACGGGAGCGCGCCCGGGGAAGGCAGGGGCTCGCCCACGGCCTCCGGCCCCGTGGCCTCGCGCGACACGGGGCGCAGCTCCGCGGAGGCCCCGGGCGCGTCCACCTGGAGGGTCAGGTGCGCGGGCATGTTCCAGCGGCTCCAGCGCACGCCGTCGGTGTCGTAGAGGCGCAGGCGCTGGAGCAGCGCGGGCAGCACGGGCTCACGCTCGCTTTCGGCCCACAGGGCGCGCTCGTAGAGGAAGTCCGCCAGCGCGTCGCGCACGTCGGTGCGGGTGGGGGCCAGCGCCAGCGCGCGCTCCAGCCGGTCCGCCACGGCGTCGAAGTGGTGGGACAGCTGTCCGGCGTGTCCAGCCACCTTCGCCCAGCTCCGGTCGCCGTCCGCCTTGTGGCCGGTGTCGTAGAGCTGGAAGGCCTCCGCGCGCTCGGCCTGGAGCGCGTCGCGTTCATGGCGCACGGAGTCCAGCTCCAGCCCCGCCGCGGCCAGCTCGCCGCGCACGCGCGCGTCGAGGATGCGGCGGTCGCGCCACTGGAGGCCCGCGTACACGAGCCCCAGCGACGCGAGGAAGCCCAGCGCCAGGCCCACCTTCAGCCGGCGGCTGCGCACCCCGGTGCGGCGCGAGGTGCTGAGGAAGGACTGCTCGCGCTGGGTGAGCTCGGAGGGCTCCAGGAGCGCGGTCTCCGCCAACTGGCGCGGGCCCCAGAGCGACTCGCGCGCGTGGCCCAGGCGCTCCCACTGCGCGGCGGCGGCCTCCAGCCGGGCCTGCACCTCGCGGCGCTCGCCCGCCTCCACCAGCCAGCGCGCCAGCGTGGCCCACCCGGTGAGCAGCGCCTCGTGGGCCAGCTCGTACGCGGTGCCGCCCTCCCCTTCGCGGGCCACGAGCAGGCGCGCGCGCACCAGGGCCTCGAGCGCGGCGCGGTAGCGGGGGTCGTCGCCCACGAGCTCGCGGTCCGTCTTGCGAGCGCGGGTGCCGTCCGCCGTCACCAGGCGCAGCATCACCCCGCGCGCCGCCGAGCGCTGATCCGGCAGCAGCCGCGCCACCGCGGCGTCGGCATGCCGGGCGAGCGCGCCGGACACACCGCCCAGCGAGTCCAGCGCCGCCTGGGTCATCACGCCCCGGGACTCGTCGCGCGCGTCCCACAGCTCCGCGAGCGCGAACTGGAGCAGCGGCAGGCCGCCGTCGGACGCCGCCGTGGAGGCGACGAGCGCGTCCACCACGGCCTCGGACTCGAAGCGCACGCCCTTCACGCGGGCGGGGCCGACGATGGCCTCGCGCGTCTCCTCCGGGGTGAGCGCGCGCAGGAGGTACAGCGCGTGCGGCACCTCCGGGCCCAGGCCGGGCACGGCGGTGAGGCGGGTGAGGAAGTCGCTGCGGCCGGTGGCGAGCAGCCTCAAGCCCCCCGCGGCCTCCGTGAGCGACCCCAGCGCGGCGCCCGCGAGCGCGGCCTCCTCCGGCGGGGACAGCGTGACCAGCTCCTCCAGCTGGTCCATGTAGACGAGCAGCCCGCCCTGCGTGCCCAGCTTCGCGCGCAGCCGGCGGCCGAGCGACGTGGGGTCCTGGCGCAGCGTCTCCGCGAGCGGCGCCTCGTCCACCTCCAGCACCGGCGCGAGCGCCACGGCCAGCGCGGACACGGGCCTGCGCCCGGGCACCAGCCGCACGGTGCGCCAGCGCCGGCCGTCCTCCAGCGCGCCGTCCGCCACGGCGGGGAGGATGCCCGCGAGGCACAGGGACGACTTGCCCACGCCGGAGTCGCCCGTCATCAGCAGGAAGGCCTCCGCCTTGAGCCGCTCCAGCACGGCGCGCTGCTCTCGGCGTCGGCCAAAGAAGAGGGCGCGGTGCTCGGCCTCGAAGGCCTGGAGGCCGCGGTACGGATTGCCTTCCGGAACGGCGGTCGGCGTCTCCTCGCGCGTGAGCGCCTCCAGCGCGTCGAGCAGCTGCGCGGCGGACGCGTGGCGCTGGGCCGGATCTCGCTGGAGGCACTTGTCGATGGCGGCGGCGAAGCCCGGGTCCACCGACGGGGCCACCTCCAGGAGGGGGCGCACGTCGCGGGTGCGCACAGCCTCGGACAGCTCGCGCCAGGGCACGTCGCGGAAGGGGCCCCTGCCCGCGCACAGCTCGTAGAGCACGACGCCCAGCGAGTACACGTCGCTGCGGGCGGTGAGCTCCTCGCCGGCCCAGGCCTCCGGGGACATGTAGTAGGGCGTGCCCACCAGCGCGCCGCGCGGCAGCGAGGGCAGGAAGACGCCATCCAGCGAGCGCGCCCCCAGGGCGGGGCTGGACTCGGGGTCCCAGTCCGAGGGCAGCTCCGGCGGCGGCAGCGGCGCGCGCGCCGGAGCGGGCTCGCCGGCCTCGGCGCGGTCGAGCAGCTTGGCCAGACCGAAGTCGAGCAGCTTCACCTCGCCGCTCTCCGTGAGGACGGCGTTGCCCGGCTTGATGTCGCGGTGGAGCACGCCCCGGCGGTGCGCGGCGCCCAGCCCCCGGGCCAGGTCCCGCCCGATGCCCAGCGCGCGCTCCCAGGGCACCGGCCGGGCCAGCCGATCCAGGCTGACGCCCCGGATGAACTCCGAGATGAGGTACGGCTGCTCCTCCAGCTGTCCCACCCGGTACAAGGTGACGACGTTGGGGTGCTGGATGCGGGCCGCGGCGCGGGCCTCCACCAGGAAGCGCGCCAGCGCGTTGGAGCCCAGCGCCGGGATGAACTTCACCGCGACCGGGCGCTCCAGGAGCGTGTCGTGCGCCAGGTACACCCGGCCCGTACGCCCCCGTCCGAGCGGCCGCACGATGCGGTACTCATCGAACTCCTCGGGAGGAGTCCACGCGTCGGGTGGAGGGGACGAGGCGGGAGAGCCCACCAGGATTGCCTACGTTTCCCGCGTCCAGGGGTCAACCCGGGGGCCCGCGGGAGCCCCACCCGGCGCAGGGTGCCGCACCCGAGTGTCCACCCCTGGACACTGCCGGGCCACAGCCTGGGTTACTCCTGACCCGAGCGCGGCTTCGCCTTGCTGGGTTTGAGCATGTTGCGGATCTTGTTCTCCAGGTCCTGGGGCAGGCAGGGCTTGGCGACGAACTCGTCGGCGCCCACGGACAGGGCGTGCTCGGCGTTGCCGGCGAGCACGTGGCCGGTGAGGGCCATCACGGGGATGTCGCGGGTGCGGGTGTCCTGCTTGATGCGCCGCGTCGCCTCCCAGCCATCCATGACGGGGAGGGACAGGTCCATGAGGATGATGTCCGGCTCACCCTCCTGGGCCTTCTCCACGGCCTCCAGGCCGTTCTTGGCGGTGTCCACCTCAAACCCGCAGAATTCCAGGTATTCGGCGTACATCTCGCGGGCGTCGTCGAAGTCGTCGACGACGAGGACGCGCTGCTTGGAGTTCACGGGAGCGGGCCCACCGCTCGCGGTTGGCTCACCCTCTGGAGATGTCAGGACCGCGTTCTTCATGGAGCAGAGGCCTCGCATGCACGGGAGGGGCGGAGTGAATCTAAGCACGTCCAGCAAAAAGCGCCCGTTCTCGCCAGATTTCCCTGGACGGCTTCCAGGGTAGGTCCTGTGTCCGCTGTGCGACAGGGGCACAGCGGACGACAGTGTAGGTGCGCGGAGGGACTGGGGGTGGGGGCTACATCCGCCCCCAGGTGTGCCGGTTTCAGTCGTTGGGGCGGAAGACGTGAATGGCCGAAAAAACATGGGATTCGGCAGGATAAAACTGCTCCGTCCACGCAACGATAGGCACATCGTCAGCCGTCAACGCGAAGGACGGGCGTCCGTGGATGAACTTGCCTGGGAGCGCAGTGAGGACACCTCCTATGGCTTCCCAGCGGCTTCCATTCCATCGCCACGCCTGACCTACACGAGAAAGCGGATCAGAATCCGATAGCAACTCGCTGATGAACACCACTGGCCGACCTTGTGAGTCCAAGGCGATGGACTCGACAGGTATCTCATCATTACCGCCCGGGATGCTCTCAAGGGGCTCTCCCAAGGACAACCAACCACCACCAACATATTTCTTGACCATCGTTCGCCAGACGCCACCCACAAGGGTCCTCACCCCCACAAGCACATCACCGCTGGCATCAATGGCATGAACCCACACAACATCTTTGGTGTTTGGCGAAATATCTTCCCATGCGCCCCCTGACCACCGCCAAACCCGCCCCACATACGCACTCGATTGCCACTCACTATATACAACAACAGGCTTCCCCATCGCATCCAACTCGAAGGACGTATAGTCATAGCTAAATAGCCGCCGCTCCTTCTGCAGAGGGAGTGGCGCTATTCGTGACTCCCATCCTGTCCCGTTCCATTGGCGGAAAACCATTTGATACTGAGTCGAACTATCTTCAATCCAGGCGACGACCGGAGCCTGCCCTATCGTTGCATTGACTTGCAGCCAGTTCATGCGCCCCTGATTCAAGGTTGGAACCAAGAAGCTTCCCATGGACTCCCAAGTCAGGCCGGTCCATCGCCGGACATAAAGACGATTGGAATTATCCAACTCTGTTTCAATCCAGGCAACGAGAGGACGTCCTTCGGAGTCTATATCCAAGACGCTTGTCCATGCCACACCACTCGGATCACCATTCAAGGGGCCGCCAAGGGAATCCCAATGTTCGCCCGTCCAACCTCTCACATGAACCAAGCCATGCTGCATCCATGCCACAATCGGCCGAGAATCCCTTCCAACACGAATGGATGATGCAAAAACGCCACTGTTTTCGAATTTCCCATAAAATAGGGGCTCCCCCAGAAGCAAGTAGGACGGGACGTGCCAACTCCACTTCTGAGACAAGGAGTCCAGGGGGTTCCCAGCCAAATCCGTCACCGCAGGATCAATAACGACAGAGAACAACTTTCCCACGGGCAATGGTGTGCCAGGTACGAGTGTCAGCACCTTTCCGTCTTCGGAGAGCACGATGTCAGCAGCCAAATCCCCTGAATCCATTTGCAAGTGAATGGACTGCCCACTGACAGACTCCCTCCTGAGCGGCTCCGAGAAGGTTGCCTGAATCGCTGCGTCTACCAGTACCTGGAACGCCCCGCTCAGGGGCGTCTGATCAATTATCTTGGGACGAGTCCGGTCGACGTTGATGCTTCGCTCCGAACTCACAAAGGTATGCGTTCCCAAAATCGCTCGCACAGTGAACGCATGGGGTCCCTCTGAAAGCGTCCAGGTTTCGAACTGGAGTTCAGAAGATGCCGACAGCGGAGCAACAACAACTCCGTCCACGAGCAACTCCAAACGCTCTGGCTTGGAGCCAGCAACATCTACCCTGATCAAAACGTGGCTATTGGTATAGGAGTTCGTCTCTGGCGACACCCAGTCAATGCGGACAGATGTTTCTGTTTCGCTTCCACCATCGGTAAGTCTTGGAGATTCCAGTGTGGGAATTTCCAAGCAGGCAGTTGCCTGTAGTAGGGCAACCAGCACAAGAAGATGTCGGCAAAAACGCATGACTCACCGCTATAGGTCCAGGGGTTATCCAAGCTTCAGGCAGGCCGCCCTTTGCTTGGGCCGTGCCATACGACATCCTGGGCATCACTCTCTGGAAGTCATGCCCCTTATGGGGCGAACAAGTCCATGGCGGGATGACCGTCCATGAAGTGGGACGGCTCACTCAATTGCCAGAGGACCGAGCCGAGAACAAAAATGCCCCTGTGAAGCCAGGGCTTCACAGGGGCATTGGCTGCTCAGCGTTACTAGGTCATGCGCCTACGGGATGTTTGGGTTCTTCTGCTGCATGACCATCCCAGTGCCGCTTACATCCTCATTGATGGCCTGGCCCCAGATGGTTTCGTAGGCATCGACATATCCCTGCTGAATCAGCCTGCTGAACTCGACCTTGAGCTTCAGGCTGCCGATCTGGGTCTGACTGAACGGAGTCGAACCTACATAGGTGAAGGAATAGCGCGTGGTGTAGGTCGAGGGGGTGATGCCGAAGACAGGCCTCTCGCCAGGGGTACTGGTCACGTAGGGGGCAGTGGGTTCGGCCGAGAAGAGGGGGAACCCCTGCGCATTTCCGACCTCACCCTGGACGTTGCCGACGGCCCCGTTGCCATCAAGGTCTTCATTGAAGAAGACCTGCGCCGTCGTACCAAGCAAGGCCTTGATGGGGGCCGAGAACGTTACATAGACGGTCTCGCCGCTGTTGAGCTGGCTGGAGGCCGGCGCAATCGAGGAGGTTTCCTGATAACGGATGTCCGTAATGGACAGCGCCCTCGGGCTGCCCTGGTCACCGCCAAAGAAGAAGCCCGTCTGGCTGTAGTTGCTCCCGCCTTCTGCAGCAGATGCCCGGATAAAGATGTTGTACTCCTTGCCCTCCTGCACGACGCCGCTGGCCGGGGTGATGGTCACCGAGTAGCCACCGACATTCACGGAGGCCGTCACCGGCAGGCCCTCCTTCGCGTACTCGTCCGTCAGGCGCACGACCAGCGAACCCGGCTGCACCGGCTGGTTGAAGTACACGTAGACGGACTCGCCCGGACGCACCATGTTCCGGAGCGGCTCGAAATCCCCCTTCAGGCTGGCCACGTTGCCACCTTCAATGGCCAGGTTCCCCGCGCTCGACGGCTTCGAGTACGCCAGCTGCGCGAGCGCCGTGACCTGGGTCCCCACGATGGCGGCCCCCGAGTAGCTCTTCGCGTAGCCGCCCGTGTCCACCACGCCGTCGCCGTTGGAGTCCATCGGCGCGATCCACAGGTTGTACGAGCCGTTCAGCCGCGCCAGCTCGACGCCGGAGGGCACGCCCGTGAAGGTCATCACGCCGTTGGAGTCCGCCGTGGCCTCCACGTAGACCTTGCTCACCACGGAGGCGGCCCGGTCGGCGTTGCCCAGGATGACCGAGCCCGCCTTGTCCACCTCGAGCACGCCCTTCGCGCCCACCGCCGGACGGCCCTGCGGCGTCACCACGTTGACGCTCAGCGAGCTGTTCAGCTGCGTCAGCGTCACCGGACCGAAGCTCGCGTTGCCGTTGTTGATGGGGACCGTGCCCGCGGACGACGGCACCGTGGAGGTCGCGCGCAGCGTCGAGTAGCCGCTCTTGCTGAAGGTCAGCAGCACCTCCGCACCCGCCGGCACGTCCTTCATCACGAAGTTGCCGCTCGCATCCGTCGTCGCGGACTTGCCCGTCGGCTGGCTGCCAATCGTCATCGCCACCGTGACGTCCGCCAGCGGCTGCAGCGTCGTGGTCAGCACCTGCCCGGACACCGTACCCTTCGGCGTGGAAGGCACCACCACCGAGACGTTGTTCGGATCCCGGATGCCGTCCGCCACACCGTCGTTGTCCGCGTCAGTCGGGTCACCGCACCCCCAGGCCAGCAGCGGCAACACGGCCATCAGCACATGCTTCTTCATCGTCCCCACCTTGAATGTATGACGGAAATTTCACGCCCCAGCTGCACCCAAAGGGCGGAAATCGGACACTCCCTGACCCGAGCCCACGCCGTCAAGGTGGGGTGGATTCTACCCAAGGGCGTCCAAGCGCCCTGAATCAGGATGACTCGCCATGTCAGACGTCAACGACCCCTGCCTGGGCTGCGCCATCGTTCGCGGGGAGGTCCACCCACCGGGTGGCGTGCTCGCGAGGGCCCCCGGACTCGTCCTCCACGGGGTGGCCTCCCCCAGTCCCGTGCCCGGCTGGGTGGTGCTCACCAGCGCTCAGCACGTGCGCGGCTGGTATGACCTGGACGCAACGGCCGCGCGGGAGCTGGGGCCGTTCGCCGCGCGGGTGATGCGCGCCCAGCGCGAGGTGCTCGGCGCCGAGCACGTCTACGCCTTCGCCATTGGCGACGTGCTGCGCCACTTCCACCTGCACCTCGTCCCCCGCTTCGCGGACACCCCCGCCCACCTCCGGGGTCGGGGCGCCTTCGACGCGGCCCCGGCGGAGCACCTCCCGCCGGAAACGCTGGAAGCCGCGGCCCGGCGGCTGGCGGCGGCGCTCGTCGGCTGACCCACGCCGGGTGTGCGGGGGGCCTCCATGCGGTGGCCAGTGTCATGGACCTGACACCGCATCGGGGGAAGAATGCAGGCGTCCTCATGCGTGCATCCCCCCTCGGTCCCTGGTTGCTGTCCGTCTGGCTCCTCACCGCCGGTCCCGCGCTCGCGGACAACACGGCGGACGAGGCGGACATCGCCTTCGAGCTGGGCAACGACGCGTACTCGCACGGCAACTACACCGAGGCGCTGCGCTCGTACTTCACCAGCTACCGGCTGGTCCCCAACCGCAACGTCCTCTTCAACATCGCGCGCTGCTTCGAGGCCCTGGGCAAGTTCAACGAGGCGTACCGCTATTACAACGACCTGCTCGGCGAAGACCTGCCCGCCGAGGACGCCTCCGAGGTCACCCGCTCCCTGGAGCGGCTGCGCCCCAAGGTCGCCCTGGTGCGCGTCACCACCAACCCCCGAGGCGCGGACGTCTTCGTCGACCGCGCGGACCTGGGCAGCCGGGGCCGCTCGCCACAGACGCTCGCGCTGTCTCCGGGCCGCCACAAGGTCCTGGTCCAGAAGTCCGGCTACCGCCCCACCGAGGCCACCGTCACCCTCGTCCGGGGCAAGGAGGTGCCGGTGGACCTGGACCTCGGCCTCATCACCGGCGTGGTGGACATCACCGGCTCGCCCGAGGGCGCGGAGGTGCGTGACACCCCCACCGGCCCCGTCCTGGGCCGCATCCCCACGAAGCTGCGCATGTCCCCGGGCCAGCGCGTGCTGCACGTGCGCGCCCCCGGACATGCGCCCGGCCAGTACGTCATCGACGTGCCCGCCGAAGGCACGCTACCGCTCGCCGTCACGCTGAACGCCCAGGCGGCGCCCAGCGGGCGCGTCGTCGTCACCTCCAACCACGACGGCGCCACCGTGCGCGTGGACGGCCGGCCCGCGGGCTTCACCCCCACCGTGGTCACCCTCCCGCAGGGGGAGCACGTGCTGGAGGTGGAGAGCCGCGACGTGCGCCCCGTGCGCCAGAAGGTCACTGTCATCCCCGACCAGGAGGTGAAGGTCCACGCCACCCTGCGCTACGAGCCGCCCCCCGTGCGCGCCGCGTCCAAGCGCCTGTTGTCCGTGGACGAGGCCCCCGCCTCCACCACCGTGCTCACGCCGGAGGAGCTGCGCGCGTTCGGCTGGCGCACCCTGGCGGAGGCGCTGGCGGGCGTGCGCGGCTTCTTCCTCACCGACGACCGGACGTACACGTACGTGGGCGTGCGCGGCTTCGCCCCGCCGGGTGACCTCAACACGCGCATCCTCATCCTCTGGGACGGCCATGCCATCAACGATGTCTGGGCCGGCCAGGGCTACGCGGCGCACGACCTCAGCGTGGACCTGGAGGAGGTGGAGCGCATCGAGGTCGTCCGCGGCCCGGGCAGCGCGCTGTACGGCACGGGCGCGTTCTTCGGCGTCATCAACGTGGTGCCCCGCGACACGCTGGGCCTGGACCGGCGGCTGGAGGTCACCGGCGCCGTGGGCGCGCTGGGCTCCACGCTCGTGCACGCCACCACGTCCTGGGAGGACCCCCAGCGCTCCATCCTCTTCAGCCTGGCGGGCATGAAGTCCCACGGCGCGGACACCACCCGCCTGGGCGACCCGGGCCCCATCGTCACGGGCCTGGACGGCGAGAAGGCCGGCACCGGATCCCTGCGCGCGCGCGTGGGCAACCTGTCGCTGGTGGCCCAGCTGCATGGGCGCAGCAAGGACGTGCCCACCGCACCCTACGGCACCGTGGTGGGCGCGCAGGGCACGCGCGTGCAGGACGTGCGCGGCTTCGCCGAGGCCCGGTACGAGCGCACACTCTCCGAGCGCTTCACCCTGTCCCTGCGCGGCGCGGTGGACATGCTCCGCTACAAGGGCAACTGGAACTATGGCGGCGACACCTCGGAGACGAACACCGACTCCGGCGACGCGGACTGGCTCACCGCCGAGGGGCGCCTGCTCGCGGCCCTGACCGAAGCCAACCGCCTCACCGTGGGCGTGGAGGGTCAGCACCAACTGCGCGTGGACCAGAAGAGCGTGAGCCCCGCGGTGGACAAGCCGCTGGAGACGCGCACGCGCTCCATCGTGTCCGTATACGCGCTGGACGAGTGGCGCCTGCACCCGCGCCTGAGCCTGTCGCTGGGCTTGCGCGTGGACAAGTACTCCGACCTGGACTCGCTGCTGCTCGCGCCCCGGTTCGCGGTCATCGGCCGGCCCTATGAGCAGGGCCTCACCAAGCTCGTCATCGGCCGAGCGTTCCGCGCGCCCAACGTCTACCAGCTGTTCTATCAGGACAACTTCCTCACCCAGCGCCCCGCGGAGCATCTGGAGCCGGAGACCATCACCACCTTCGAGGTGGAGCACTCGCACGACCTGACCAACGAGCTGCGGCTGACGGTCGCCGGCTACCACAACCGCATCTCGCGGCTCGTCACGCTCACCACCGAGTCCGCGGCCACGCCCGCGTGCGGCACCCCGAGCGCGCCCACCCAGTGCCTGGTGTACGCGAACAACTCCGGCGAGGCGCTCGCGTGGGGCGCGGAGGCCGGGCTGCACTGGCAGCCGGGCCGCTGGCTGCTGGTGGACCTGAGCTACTCCTATGTGACGCTGCGCAACGCCTCGCAGGAAGTGGTGGAGGCCGCGCCCGCGCACCTGGCCTCCGGGCGGCTCCTGCTGCCCGTGGGCAACGGCGACATGCGCATCGCCACGCAGGCCACCTACCAGAGCGCTCGCGTGCCCGGCGTCGCGGGCGCGGCCAGCGGCGAAGCGCTCCTGGTGGGCTTCGGCGTGTCCGGCGACTACGGCCGGCTGCGCTACTTCGCGGGCGTGAACAACCTGCTCGACACGCGCTATGCCTTCCTCGTGAGCGATGACGTGTCCGCCGGCCCCGTGCCCCAGTACGGCCGCACCTTCAACCTCCAGCTCACCGGCAGCTTCTGAGAGACTCGCGCGCCATGACCGACCTCCGCTTCGAGTTCATCGACCCTCGCCATCCGCTCTACGAGGGCGAGCTGGAGCTGCGCTTCCGCGTGCTGCGCGAGCCCCTGGGCCATGCCCGCAAGGACGTGAAGTTCCCCTTCGAGAACGAAAGCCTGCACCTGGTGGCCCACGCGGACGGCGACGTGCGAGGCTGCGTGCTCTTCAATCCGGAGGACTCGCGCGGCGGCCGGCTCTTCCAGATGGCGGTGCAGCCGTCCCTGCAGGGCAAGGGCCTGGGCGCGAAGCTGGTGCGCGCGCTGGAGGACGAGCTGCGCAAGCGCGGGTTCCGCCACGTGCACCTGCACGCGCGGGCCCCCGTCGTCCCCTTCTACGAGCGGCTGGGCTACGCGGTGTACGGCGAGCCCTTCGAAGAGGTGGGCATCGCCCACCGGCACATGCAGCGCGACCTCTGAAGCCCAGGTGAAGCTCAGGCCGCGGGGGCGTGGGTCACCGGCAGGCGTCGCGCGCCCCAGAGCACCGCCACCAGCGCGGTGAGCGACATGACCGCGCCCACGGCGCACACGCCCGGCCAGCCCGCGCGCGTCCACGCCGTCATGCCCGCCCACGCGCCCGCGGCGCCGCCCACGAAGTACGTCACCATGTAGAGGGTGTTGAGCCGGCTGCGGGCATCGGGCCGCAGCGAGTACACCCGCGCCTGGTTGGCGATCTGATTCGCCTGCGCGCCCAGGTCCAGCAGCACCACGCCCAGCGCGATGCCCCACAGCGATTGCCCCAGGAGCCACAGCACGACGAAGGACGCCAGCAGCACGGCGATGGCCAGCGCGTTGATGCGCCGCCCGGCCCCCCTGTCGGCGAAGCGGCCCACCAGCGGCGCGATGACCGCGCCCGCCACGCCCACCACGCCGAAGAGGCCCGCCACCTGCGCGTCGTAGTGCCCGGGCAGTGAGCGCAGGTAGAGCGCCAGCGTGGCCCAGAAGGCGCTGAACGCGCCGAAGGTCAGCCCGCCCAGCACCGCGTGCAGCCGCAACACCGGCTCCGTGCGGACCAGGTGGATGAGCGACCGCATCAACTGCGGATAGGGCATGGAGGCCACCGGCGGCTGCGCCGGCAGCGTGAAGCGGAGCACGACGCCCGTCACCACCATCAGGCCCGCGGCCGCGAAGAACATGGTGCGCCAGCCCAGGTGCGTGCCCACGAAGCCCGCCGCCGTGCGCGACAGCAGGATGCCGATGAGCAGCCCGCTCATCACCATGCCCACCACGCGCCCGCGCTCCGACGGCGCCGCCAGCTGCGCCGCGAACGGGATGATCATCTGGGGCACCACCGTGGTGACGCCAATGGCGAAGCTCGCCGCCACCATCACCCGCAGGCTGGGGGCGAGCCCCGCCGCCACCAGCGCCACGCCCACGCAGCCGCACAGCAGGAGGATGACCTTGCGGCGCTCCAGGCTGTCCCCCAGCGGCACCAGGAACAGCATGCCCACCGCGTAGCCCACCTGCGTCAGCGTGGGCACCAGCCCCAGTGCGCTCCCGTCCGCACCCAGCGTCCGGCCGATGTCTCCCAGCAGGGGCTGGTTGTAATAGAGGTTCGCGACGGTGACGGCCGCGGCCACCGCCATCAGCCAGACGAGCGAGGGACGGAGCGAAGCGGAAGGCGCGGATTCAGAAGGCGTCTGCATGGCGGGCGGCGCAACGGATAAGCCCCGCGCGGACGCGCTTCAAGCACGACGTGCGCGTGCAGCCTCCGCTCAAGCGGGCAGGCTGTGGGTGCGGGCCCCCCTTCCCCACAGGGCTCGCGCGCGGCAGGCTGCGGGCCATGCTTCGTTCCCTTCTGCTGTGCGCGGTGCTGGCCCTGGCTGGCTGTGGTGACTCCTCCTCCGGTGACCCCGCGAAGGTGACCTACGCCGAGTCCCTGGGCGTGAACCTGTCCGCGATGAACAAGAGTGACTCCGGGCTCTACACGCAGGACCTCGTCGTGGGCACCGGCAAGGAGGCTGTCAGTGGCAGCTATGTGCTCGTCCACTACACGGGCTGGCTGCCGGATGGCTCCATGTTCGACAGCAGCCGCTCGCGCAGCCAACCCTTCGACTTCGTGGTGGGCCGGGGTCAGGTCATCAAGGGTTGGGACGAGGGGCTCGTCGGCATGCGCGTGGGCGGCAAGCGCAAGCTCGTCATCCCTTCGGACCTGGGCTACGGCTCGCGCGGCTCCCCGCCCGTCATCCCCAGCGACGCCGTGCTCGTCTTCGACGTGGAGCTGATGAACGTCTACTGAGGCTTCAGACGCCGGGCGTTCCGCCGGACACGGGCGGCGGAGGCGAGCGCTTCTTCGGAATCGTGGAGCGCCCCTTCGGCCCCTTCAGCGCCACGCCCAGCAGCATGGTCAGGGGCATCATCATGCCCAGCCCCTGCGTGAGGTCCTTCGGCGGATGGAGCACCACGCCCAGCACCATTCCGGCGAAGAGCAGGCCGCACACGATGCGGAGGATGAGGGCGTTCAAGGTCGAAGGCTCCCAAGGCGGGCAGTGCCCGGTGGCGGGCGGCCGGAGCATAGCGCGCGGCGCCCCGCCGCGCCGTCCGTTAAGGTGGCCCCGTGAGCCTCCTCCAACGCTTCCAGCCCGGATACGACCCGCCCGCTCGCTCGCGCGACTCCGCGCTCCTGTTCGCCGCGCGCGGCATGGACCTGCTCGTGTCGGAACGCGATGGCCGCCTCGAGCTGCCCCGCGGCTCGGTCCTTCCCCAGACCGCGTCCGGCGCCCACTTCCTGGGCGTGCTGGACGAAATCGACTGCTACGCCGCGCCCGTGCCCGGGGACTTCGCGCCGCCGGACGGGATGAAGTTCGTGCCCGCCCGCTCGCTCTACAAGCAGGTGGATGAGGCGACGTTCGCCGTGGCCGGACGCGCGCTCTCCATCGCCGAGTGGGACCTGAACCACCGATTCTGCGGCAAGTGCGGCACGGCCACGCATCTGGTGCCCGGGGAACGCGCGCGCCGCTGCCCGGTGGACCACACTCCGTTCTACCCGCGCATCTCTCCGGCGGTCATCGTCCTCATCACCCGGGGTGATGAGATGCTGCTCGCGCGCAACGCGTCCTTCCCGGAGCCCTTCTTCAGCACCGTGGCCGGCTTCGTGGATCCCGGCGAGTCGCTGGAGGAGACCGTGCGGCGCGAGGTGAAGGAGGAGGTGGGCGTGGAGCTGAAGGACGTCATCTACTTCGGCAGCCAGCCGTGGCCGTTCGGCCGCTCGCTGATGGTGGGCTTCATGGCCGAGTACGCGGGCGGCGACATCGCCGTGGACGGCAAGGAGATCGCCGAGGCGCGCTGGTTCGGCGTGGATGACCTGCCGCGCATCCCGCCCCGCCTGAGCATCGCGCGCCACCTCATCGATACCTTCATCGACCGGGTGAAGGCCCGCCGGACTTGACCCCGTCCCCCCAAGGGTGCGCTTGATGCACCCCTTCGCACCGCACGCCATGCCTGCCGCACGCCCGCACATCGAGCCCCGCCGCGTCCCCACCGCTGACTCCGTCGTGGTGAAGGAACTCTATCTCTCCCTCCAGGGCGAATCGTCCCACGCCGGCATGCTGTGCGGCTTCATCCGCCTCACCGGCTGCCACCTGCGGTGCTCGTACTGCGACAGTGAGTTCGCCTTCCACGGCGGCAGCCGCATGAAGAACGCGGAGGTCGTCCAGAAGGTGCTCGCCTGGAACACGCCCACCGTGGAGGTGACGGGCGGCGAGCCCCTGCTCCAGCCCGGCGTGTATCCGCTGATGGAGTCACTGCTGGACGCGGGCCTCAAGGTGCTCCTGGAGACGAGCGGCGCCATCGACGTGCGGCTCGTGCCCCCGGCCGTCCACAAGATCGTGGACATGAAGACGCCGTCCTCCGGCGAGTGCGACCGCAACGACTACCGCAACCTCACGTCCATGAACGCCAATGACGAGCTGAAGATCGTCATCGGCTCGCGCGAGGACTACGAGTGGTCACGCGCGCTCGTGCGCGAGCACCACCTGGGGCAGAAGCCGTACGGCGTCCTGTTCTCCACCATCTTCGACAAGCTCCACCCGCGCGAGCTGGCGGAGTGGATCATCGAGGACCGGCTGCCGGTGCGCTTCCAGCTCCAGATGCACAAGTACCTCTGGGACCCCAACGCGCGCGGCGTGTAATGCGCACGGCCTTCAGCGGCCGTGGCGCCCCAGCGCCATGAACGCGCCCAGCACCAGGAGGTGCCCCAGGAGGCTCAGCGCGGACAGGACGCGCAGCACGATGGCGAAGCCCTGGTCCCCCAGCTCCGTGTGGCGCCGTATCTTCCAGGTGGAGATGACGGTGCCCGCCACCGCCGCGGCGAACGTCCACGTCAGCAGCAGCGGCGGCGCGATCTGTCTCGACACCGACAAGAGAGGCACCACCGGCGCGCAGAGGAGGCCCAGGAGGTTGGCCCCCAGCGCCAGCCGCACCGCGGGCGACGGGCGCGTGTCCCGCTGGTGGCGCTCCGCGCAGGGCGCGCAGTACGCCATCTCCCAGACCACCTCCGTGCACGCGCCGCACACGTAGCCGCCGCAGCGTGCACAGAGGGCCACCGCCACCACGTCTGGATGCCGGCCACAGTGGGCAGCCATGGGGCTGGGGGCGGCTCCGTTCATGCCCCGGATTAGAAGCCGGGGGGCGGCGTGCGGGCCACCGCCGCCGCGATGCCGTGCGCGCCCATGCCCAGGAACACCGCCGCCAGCACGGTGCTGGCCACGAAGCCCGCGACGATGAGGTTCTTGCGCGGGTGCTCGAACTGGCTGAACGCGTACACCAGCATGTAGCAGGGGATGAGCAGCACCATCACCCCGGTGCCCACACTGCGGCGGAAGGCGTGCGTCAGCAGGAGGGCCGCGCACACGAGCGAGACGACCCCGAACAGGATGGCGAGTGGCAGGAGCGGCACACCCGCCCCCTTAGCACGCCTTCGCCCCTTTCGCGGCGGGCGTGCTCATACTAAGGACGGCCCGCCGCCCACCCTCCAAGGAGGTCCCGCCATGGCCATGCTCAAGACGTTCCTCATCTTCATCCTGGCCGGCACGCTGCTGGGCACCTTCGTCGCGTCGCTGACCGCTCCCTCCTACATCGAGTGGAACAACAGCACGCCGCTCGCCACGCAGACCATGTGCAACCTGCCGGAGGTGGTGCGCAACGTGACGTCCTCACTGATGCACTCGCAGCTGCTGGGCGCGGGCATTGGCGCGGGCGTGGGGCTGGTGGCCGCCATCATCTTCGCCGTGCGCGCCCGGAGCCGCGCGAAGCGCCCGGGCGCGACGCCGCCCGCGGCCACCGCCACCTGATGCCCGGCGCTACTGCTTCGGCAGGATGAAGAGCGGCGGCGACTGGCCCAGCAGCACGCCGCCGTTGCGGTCCTCCACCTCCACGTAGAGGTAGATGGGCTGGTGCGGATCATCCAGCGGCTTCGGCGCCGTCCAGGTGGGCGTGGCGATGTTGGGGTCGCTGAAGACGCCGCCCGCGTTCGTGGGGTTCTGGGTCCAGCGGTAGTAGATTTCGTCGTTGTCCGCGTCCGTCACCTCCAATTGGAGCTGGATGACGGTGCCCTCCTCGAACTGGAGACCGCCCGGCGTGGACGGGGAGCCCAGCGGGCGCGGTCCGGCGATGATGACGGGCTGGTGGTTGGGCTGGCCGCACCCCGCGCCTCCCAGACCCAATGCAAGCAAGACGAACATGAACGAGCGAGAACGCGACATGAAACTCCCCCTGCTAGGAACGGCTACACCCTAATTCGGCACCCGGCGTCCCGTACACCCGCCCGGCGGCCCCGGCCGTTTCATCAGCAGGCGATGAAACACTGACGTGCCCCGCGCCAACTGTCGCGCCGCGCGCATCCCGCGCCCCTGAAATGGAGCCACCTCGCAAACAAGCCGGCGGGACGTGCGTCAACGCCTGCTCGGACGCAGCGAGAACAGCCTCAGCTTGTCCGCGCGCGTGAGCCGCTTGATGGCGGCCTCGCGGCGCAGGGCGGCGCTCCGGTCCGGGGCAGGCTCGCTCCACACCAGCGTCACCGGCAGCCGGGCCCGCGTGTACGCGGCGCCCTTGCCCCGGCCGTGCGTGGCCAGGCGGCGCTCCAGGTTGTTGGTGGCCCCCGTGTAGAGCGTGCCGTCCCGGCAGCGCAGCATGTACACGGTCCAGGCGGTGGCAGGGGCTTCCGGCACGGCGCCCCCACTCTACCGCCAGGACCACGCCCTTCAGGAAGGCTTCTGCCAACTCCCTGGCTTGCCGTGCAGGCGCGCCAGCCGCCGCGTCCGCGTGCGGACCGCGTGCGTCTTGCGAACGCGCGCCATCACGTCCGACACCTGCGCCAGCGGATCCGTCCGCCACCCCGCCAGGACCTGCGTCTCGTGCACCACGCCCACCAGACTGCCCCCTGCCCCCACCACCCCCACCACCTGCACGTGATACCGCTCCATCACCTTCAGGGCTCCCAGCAGTGTGTCTGTGGGAAAAACTGTGGCGATGAAGGACGACAAAACTTCCCTGAAAGCCCGGCCCTGCACCATTTCCACGACCTCCCCGCGATGGACCCACATCCCCTGCAACTGTCCTGCCGTTCGGGAGAGGTTCACGTGCGACACTCCGGCAACGGCCATGTGTCGGGCGTAGACTGAGAAGCGTGACAGCACGACAGGCCACAGCACCCCGGTTGAGCCGGATGGCGGACCTCTTCACCAAGGCGGTGGAGCGGAGCAAGGAGGGGTTGCTCACCCTCACCTTCAAGCCGGACGAGCTGTACCGGGTGCCCACGGACGACGGGGCGGCCATCGCGCTGGGGCGCTACCACCCTCGGGGCGAGCGCCGGTTCGCGGAGCCCGTCCTCCTGTGCCATGGGCTGGGAGCCAACCGCTTCCACATGGACTTCAACGAGCAGTACAGCCTGGCGCGCTACCTGGCGCGGGCGGGGTTCGAGACCTGGGTCATCGAGCTGCGCGGCCGGGGGCTCGCCGGGGCCTGCTCGGACTGGAACTTCGACGACCAGGCCGAGCACGACGTGAGAACGGCCTTGCGCACGGTGATGTCCACCGGTGCCCAGCAGGTGCTCTGGGTGGGCCACTCCAAGGGCGGCCTGATGCTCTACGCCCACCTGGCCAGGAACCCCCAGGCGCCCGTGAGGGCGGCCGTGTCCCTGGGCGCCCCCTTCACCTTCGCGGTGCAGCCGGGCCTGCGGCAGTTCGTGCAGCGGATGGAGCCCCTGCTCAAGCTCAAGGTCATCCCCACCCGGCGCGTCACCAGCATCGCCTTCTTCGGGGCGCCGCCGGGGCCGCTCACGCGGTACATGATGCTGGCGGACAACATGGATCCGCAGGTGGTGCGCTGGGCGCTCGCCAACGTGCCCGCGGATGTGTCCGGGGGCGTGGGGCGGCAGTTCGCCCGGTGGATCATCACCAGCCAGTTCACCAACCATGACGGCAGCTTCGACTACCGCGAGCCGCTCGCCGGGGTGAAGGTGCCCTTCCTGCTCATCGCCGGCAGCCGGGACCTGCTCGCGCCGCCCATGGCGGTGGCCCGGGCCAAGGACCACCTGGGCGGCCCGGTGAAGATGCTGGTCGCGGGCCGGGGCCACGGCTTCGCGGCGGACTACGGCCACGCGGACCTCATCCTGGGCCGCAAGGCGCCGGATGAAATCTTCCCCCAGGTGGAGGCCTTCCTGTCCACCCACGCCACGCCCGTCTGACCGGAGCCCGGCACGCGCCGGAGCGCCGGTTGTCCGGGCCCTCACGGCGTGCTACCCGGAAGGCCGCTATGGGCCCATCCGTTCGCTTCCCACCCCGGCCGTGACGTCCCGCTTGAAAGCCCGGCGGCCCGGCATCACCGTGGCAGGTCCCCTGTCCCCTCCCTTGAGGCCTCCGCGCATGCGCCCCGCCCTCTTCCGCGCCTCCCCGATGTCATGGTCCGTCATCGCCACCCTGGGCATCGCCCTGGGTGTGCTGGGGCTGACGGGCTGCCGGCCGCAGACCCAGGAGGGGCCGGACCCCACGGTCGTGGCCAGCGTGAACGGCGAGTCGCTCAGCCGGGCGGATTTCGAACAGGAGCTGGCGCGGGAGCTGGCCACCACGGAGGGCCCGGAGCCCACGCCCGAGGAGGTGGAGCCCTTCAAGCGGGCGCTCGTGGACACGTTGGTGAAGCGGATGCTGCTCCTCCAGGCCGCGAAGCAGAACAACATCGCCGTGACGCCCGAAGAGGTGGACCGGGGCGTGCTGCGGCTGTCGGGCGACTACCCGGCGGGCAACTTCAACGAGGTGCTCGCCCAGGGGCAGCTGTCCATGGCGGAGCTGCGCGCGCGGGAGGCGAGCCGGCTCACCATCGAGAAGCTCTTCACCCACCACGTCTATTCGCGCGTGGCGGTGACGGAGGAGGAGCTGCGCGCGTACTACGCGGCGCACGAGGCGGACTTCCAGGAGCCGGAGGAGGTCCACGCGGCGCAGATGGTGGTGAAGGGGCTGGACGAGGCGCGCAAGCTCCAGGTGCAGCTCAAGGCGGGCAAGAAGTTCTCCGACCTCGCCCGGCGCTACTCGCTCAGCGCGGACGCCAAGGTGGGAGGCGACCTGGGCTTCTTCCCCCGAGGACAGATGCCGCCAGCCTTCGACGAGGTGGTATTCAAGCTGGGGGTGGGGCAGGTTTCGGACGTGGTGTCCACGGAGTACGGCTACCACCTGTTCAAGGTGCTGGAGCGCAGGTCGGCGAGGAAGCGGGAGCTGGCGGAGGTTCGCGCGAAGGTGGAGGCACGCCTGCTGGAGGCCAAGCGGGCGGAGGCGCAGGAGGCGTTCGAGAAGGAGCTGCGCGACAAGGCCCAGGTGGTGGTGAACGAGGCCACGCTGCAGACCATCCGCGGGCGGCCGGCGCCGCAGGCGGCGGCGAAGTGAAGGACTTTTCCGGGAGCTGGTGGGTTGGGCTTCCGGCGTTTGGAGCAAGAGGGTCGTTGCGATGAAGAACCTGGTGGCGTTCCTGGCGGCGGTGATGCTCTTCACGGGGGCGACGTCCGCCCGCGCGGAGCTGGTGGACAAGGTGGCGGCGGTGGTGAACCGCGACATCATCCCGCTGTCGGAGGTGCAGCAGCGCGCCGCGCCGGAGCTCCAGCGGGTCAACTCCGAGATCGATCCGCACAAGCGCGCCGAGGCCCGCGCGCAGCTGATGAAGAGCGCGCTGGACACGCTCATCGGCGAGAAGCTGATGGAGGCGGAGGTCCAGCAGCTGGGCATCACCACCAGCGAGGCGGAGGTGGATGAGCTGGTGCAGGACGTGCTCAAGCAGAACAACGTCAGCGACATGAGCCAGTTCGAGCAGCTGCTCAAGAACGAGGGCTTCACGCTCGCCAGCTACAAGGACATGCTCCGCAAGCGCGTGGTGCGCGACAAGCTGCTGCGCATGAAGGTGGGCCCCAAGGTGAAGGTCACCGAGGAGGACCTCAAGGCCGCGTACACGCAGTACTCGCGCCTGGAGAACGAGGACGTGGAGGTGCACGCCCGCCACATCCTGGTGCAGGTGGACGCCAAGGCCACGCCGGAGCAGGTGGCCGCCGCGAAGCAGAAGGCGGAGAACATCGCGCAGGAGGCCCGCCGGCCGGGCATGGACTTCGCGGCCCTGGCGCGCGCCCGCAGCGAGGGCCCCAGCGCGTCGGACGGCGGAGACCTGGGCTACTTCAAGCGCGGCGTGATGGTGCCCGCCTTCGAGAAGGCCGCCTTCAACCTCAAGGAGGGCGAGGTCAGCGAGCCCATCCGCACCAACTTCGGCTGGCACGTCCTGAAGGTGGAGGAGCGCCGCAACGTGGCGGTGGCCTCCTTCGAGGAGATGAAGCCCAAGCTGGAGGCCAAGCTCCTCAACGAGAAGACGGAGAAGTTCCTGGACCAGTACGTCCAGGAGCTGCGCTCGAAGGCCAACGTCGAAGTGAAGATGTGAGCCCGCGTCCCGTGGCCACCGCGGACGCGCGGCCCCGCGTGGGCATCTCGCTGGGGGACGTGTCGGGCATCGGGCCGGAGGTGACGGCCCGGGCGCTCTCCAAGCCCGCGGTGCGCCGCGCGCTGGTGCCGGTGGTGTTCGGCGACGGGCCCACGCTGGAGGGCTTCCCCCTCTTCCGCCGCTTCCCTCGGGTCGCCCTGGAGGACCTGGGCCGCACGGAGGGGCCAGCGGTGGTGGAGGTGACGCACCTTCCGGCGAAGCACCGCGTGCCGGGCAAGCCCACGCGCGAGGGCGGCAAGGCGCAGTACGCGTACGTGCGCGCCGCCATCGACGCGATGCGCGCGGGGACGGTGGACGCGCTGTGCACCGCGCCCGTGTCCAAGGAAGAGATTTCGCGCGCCGGCATTCCTTTCATGGGCCACACGGAGGTGCTGGCGGACGCGTTCGGCGTGGACGTGTTGATGATGATGGACGGGCCTCGCGTGAGGATCGCGCTGGCGACGAACCACGTCCCCCTCTCCGAGCTGCCCCGGCTGCTCACGGTGGAGAAGCTGGTGGCGCAGTTGCAACTGCTGTCGCGCAGCCTGCGGCCGGTGGTGGGCCGCGGGCCGCGCATCGCCGTGCTGGGGCTCAACCCGCATGCGGGCGAGGGCGGGATGCTCGGGCGCGAGGAGGTGGAGGTGATTGGCCCCGCCATCCGCCTCGCCCGGGCGAAGCGGGTGGACGCGCACGGGCCCATCCCCGCGGACGGACTGTTCGCCCGGCCGGATGAGGTGGGCGCGAGGTACGACGTGGTGCTGGCCATGTACCACGACCAGGGGCTCATCCCGGCCAAGGCGCTGGACTTCGAGCGCACGGTGAACGTGACGCTGGGCCTGCCGGTGCCGCGCACGTCACCGGATCACGGCACCGCCTATGCGATTGCCGGCACGGGGACCGCGAGCTGCGTGCCCATGATGGAAGCGCTGCTCAAGGCGGCCCGGCTTTCGTCGGGAGCCGGGCGGACAGGTGCCTCGCGAGGTCCTCGCCGTCCTCCTTCGGGTCGATGAGCTTCGCGTGCGTGCCCCGCGCCGTCGCGTCGGGGACGATGAGCACGGTGACCCTCCCCGTGGGGCAGTGACCCAGGCAGGACGCGGGGATGAGCTGCGTCTTGTCCGCCAGGCCGTGGGCCTTGAGGGCTTCGCGCACGCGGCGCGGCAGGTCCACCCCGCCTGCATCCACCGGCAGCCGCATCAGGCAACGGTGACACAGGTGCAACTCGATGGGGTCTTCTTCCTCCCTCGCGGCCATGCCGCAATCTAGCGCTGGAAGCGCTTGTCGAGCTTGGTGAGCTGGCTCTGCATTCCCATGGACGCCCGCTTCGTCCACTCCTCGCTGTGCATGGCGTCGGAGGTCACGGTCATCCGCACGGTGCCGCCGTTCGCCTGGAGCTCCACCACCGTGGCGACGCTGTACGGCGTGACGCCGGGGATGAAGTCCACCGCGTGCCGATACGAAAGCCGCCGCTTCGGCGTCAGCTCCGTGTACGTGAGGCTGCTCGGGCTGGAGAGGGGCATGCCTGCCTGCTTCATGAAGGCGATCTGCTCCGGCGCGGTGGCGATCATGTCGTAGCGCAGCAGTCCCTCCGGGCGCGCGTCCAGCTCGTGCACCTTCACGGAGAAGCCCTCGGGGCCCCACCAGGACTCGAAGCCGTCCTTCGTCGTCCACAGCTCCCAGACTTCGTCGAGCGTCGCGGGATAGGTGCGCTCGAAGGTGACGGTGCTGCGCTTCTGCGGCTCGGTCGTGGTCGTCGTCATGGGGGTTCCTCTCCGCTCTTGGGGGTGTTGTCCGCGCGTGCCTTGCGTCTTCGCTCCAGCGCCTGGCCGAACCGGTCGAGCCGGGCCTCCCACAGGCCGCGATACCCGGTGACCCAGGCATCCAGCTCCTGAAAGGGCTCCGGGCGAAGCGAGTACAGCCGCTTCGTGCCCTCGGGGCGGACCTGGACGAAGCCCGCCTCCTGGAGGATGCCCAGATGCCGGGAGACCCCCGACTGCTGGATGTCCACCCGGGCCACCAGGTCGTTCACCGACAGCTCGCCGCCCTTCAGCGCCTCCACGATGCGGCGGCGCGTGGGGTCGGCCAGGGTCTGGAAGACGTCGACATTCATGGATATGTATATACATATCAATGAATACTTCACCTGTCCAGTGCCCTTCGCGTGGGCCTGGCGGGTGAGGGGGCGGGCTAGAAGACGAAGGGGAAGTGCACGGGGGCGCTCATCGCGACGCGGTGCACCGGGAACTTCCAGCCGCGCACCTGGTCCTCGATGCAGCCGGCGAGCGGGGAGCCCTTGAGGGCTTCGGTCTCCATGGCGACGTCGGACACCGCGCCGGTGGTGTCCACGGACCAGCGCACCTGGAAGCGGCCGCCGTTCTCCAGCGCGGTGCCTGCCTTGAAGTTCTGGACGCAGGTGGCGATGGCGGGCTGGTTCGTGACGACGACGTTGGTGATGTCGCCGGGCGTGAGGTGATCGCGCTCGGAGGTCGGAGCAGGCGGGATGTAGACGGTCTTCTCCGGCGGGGTCTGCTTCGCGGCGGTGGCCTTCGCGTCGTCGGTGAAGCCCAGCTCGCGGGCGAAGTCCTCGTCGAGCTCGGATTCGGGCTCTTCGTCCTCTTCCGGTTCAGCGGCGGCGGCCTGAGCGGCGCGGGCCAGCTCCTCCTGGGAGATCTCGCCACCGAAGGCCAGCTCGCGGACCTCGCCCGGGTCCTCGGGCGCTTCGGGCGCGGACCCGGGCTGGGCCACGGGGGCGTTCTTCTTCGTCACCGGCGCGGGCCGCGGGGACTCGGTGGGCTCCGGGGCCAGCGTGTGCAGGCCGGTGGTCAGGCCCGCGCTCGCGGGGCCCGCGAGGACGGGCGTGTTCGGCGCGAGGGCCTGCGCGGCGCGCTGCGCGTCCGTCAGCGCGGGCGTGTTCACGCCGCCCGCGATGGCCTGCGGGAGGTTCTGCGCGGGCTGCTCCTGGGTGCCCGGCAACGCGCCCGGGAGCCCCTGGACGCCCGGAGCAGCGGTCCCCGCGGCCAGGGTGCCCGGCTGGGCGCCCGCGAAGCCCTGCGTGCCTGGAGTGCCCGCCTGCGTGCCCACGGGGGCAGCCAGCGCCTGCGCTTGCGGCGTGGGCCGCGCCTCATCCTTCGCCGTGAGCCGCAGGCCCGCGACGACGAAGAGGCCCGCGGCGAGCGCGCCCATCGCCACGGCGCTGACGAAGGACATGGGGCTCAGGCCGAGGATGCGCGTGGACGCGTCGGCGATGGCAGGCGGCGGAGGCTCGGGTGCCACGGGGGCGTACGGCATGTACGGCGTCCACGGCTGCGGCGCGTAGGCCTCGGCCGGAGAGCCGGGCGCGGCCCAGACGGGCGCCCGCGGCGCGGCGTCCCACGTCGTCACGGCGCCGCAGAAGGACGCCAGAGCGGTGCTGGACGGGGACGCGTCCGCGCGCAGCCACTCCGGGATGATGAAGTTCGCGGCCTCTTCGGACAGCGTGAGCGCGGGCTCCCTGTTGTCGTTGGAGGACGGCGGCAGCGACTGCAACCAGGACTCCTCCGTGGACGCCAGGTCGAGCAGCGTGCGCAGCGGGCCCGTCGCGAACGACTCCGGCACGAGCTCCGCTTCTTCGGACGTCTCGAAGGAGAGCGCGCGCTCCAGGCACGCATCCAGCTCCGCGTCGAAGGCCTCGGGGTCACGGGAGAAGTCCGAACCGCCCACCTGCGCCCGCGAAGACACATCGCCAGTCAGTAGCTCGCTCACGCCACCCTCCCCGCCGCCCATACCGCGCCAGACCGCCCGATCAGCCGCTCACTGCCAGGGGGCCGATGTTAGGAACGACCCCCGTTCGCGCCACCGCGAGCGTCCTGTCGTGAACGCTCCAGCGGTCATTTGCCCACGCCCGAGGCCCGAAACGTGCGGCCTCGCACTCCACACTGTGCGCCGGTGTGCCGACAGCGCCTGTGTTGACACAGCTGATCAGTACCGCGGGGCACCCGCCTTGGGCGTCAGGGGGCTGGGCGCTCCGAGGACTCCGTTCACGCGCAGGCCCGCGTGCATGAAGGACGGCGCGCCCTGGAGGATGGCCGCCGGGAAGTTGAGCGTGGGCTGGGATTCATCATCCAGCGCCTTCACCTGCTGCGGAGTGAGCTTCACGTCCAGCGCGCCCAGGTTGTTGTCCAGCTGCTCCAGCGTGCGCGCGCCCACGATGGTGGAGGCCACGCCCGGCCGGCCCTGCACCCAGGCCAGCGCCACGCGCGCCACCGTGGTGTTCTGCTCCTTCGCCACGCGCTGGAGCACGTCGATGAGGCGGTAGGTCTTCTCGTTGAGCGAGCCTTCCGCCCGCGCGCCCCGGTCCGCCTTCAGCTTGCCCGCGTTCTCCCGCGTGTACTTGCCGCTCAGCACCCCGCTGCGCAGCGGCGACCACGGCGTCACGCCCAGCCCCAGCTCCCGCGCCATCGGGATGAGCTCGCCCTCCACCGTGCGCTCCAGCAGCGAGTACTCGATCTGCAACGCCACCAGCGGCGCCCAGCCCCGGAAGAAGGCCGTCACCTGCGCCTGCGACACCTTCCACGCGGGCGTGTCGGAGAAGCCCACGTAGCGGACCTTGCCGGCGCGCACCAGGTCGTCCAGCGCCCGCATCGTCTCCTCGATGGGCGTGTTCGCGTCCCAGGCGTGCATCCAGTACAGGTCGATGTAGTCCGTCTGGAGCCGGCGCAGCGATTCATTGCACGCCGCCATCACCGACTTGCGGCCCGCGCCACCGCCGTTCGGATCCTTCTCATACAGGTTGGTGAAGAACTTGGTCGCGATGACCACCCGGTCCCGCTTCGCCGGGTGCCGTCCGATGTGGTCCCCGATGATCTTCTCCGAGTGCCCGAACGTGTACGCGTTCGCCGTGTCGATGAAGTTGCCCCCTCGCTCAATGAAGCGGTCCAGGATGGCGTTGGACGTCTCCACGCTGCTGCCCCAGCCCAGGTCCTCGCCGAACGTCATGGCGCCCAGGCAGAAGGGGCTGACGCGCAGGCCAGAGCGGCCCAGGGTGACGTAGTGGTCGAGCGACATGAATGGAGTTCCCCCGCGAATGGAAATGGCACGGCCGTCAAAGGCGCGCGGAGCCAATCCCAGACGCCTCCACCGCGCCAATCCTTGCATCCCCGGACGTCCAACGTCAGACAGGCCTCCGCGCGCATCCGACCACCGCCGGACATCGGCGAGGCTCCGTCCCGCCGGGGCGTCTCCAGCCACCCTCCCTGAAGGGCCGGGTCAATGTCCGGCACCGGATTCCCCCACCTGCCCTCCTGGGATAGGTGGCGGACCTGCCCCCGGCGCCCGCGAACGGCCCGGGCCTGGGTGGCCTGGTGCGGCTGTCGGACGGCACGCTGGTGGTGGTGCGCTTCGGTGGCGGCACCGCGGGCGACGTCGTCTACGTCAAGCCGGATGGCACGTCCGCCGTCATCCCCAAGCTGCCCGCGGTGCGCCGCCGCATCGGCATCACCGTCACCCAGGACGGGCAGCTCTACGACGGCTACTTCGTGCGCAACAACAACGTGAACGTGGGCAGCGTGGCCCGCCTCACGCTGGAGGGCAGCGAGGAGGAGGTGGTGGGCGCGCTCCAGAAGCCCGTGGGCGTGCTCGCGGTGGACGACACGCTCTTCATCAGCGACCAGCTGGCGGGCAAGGTGTATCGCGCGCCGCTGTCCGCACCGTCGCAGCTGGTGGCCTTCGCCACGTTGAACAGCCCGGACCTGTTGGCCGTGGGGCCCAACAACACGCTGCTCACCGGCAGCCGCGACGGCACCGTGCTGAGCATCCGCCAGACGGGCGAGGTCAGCGTGCTGGCCGGCGGCTTCCAGCAGCCGCATGGCCTGGCCTACGACGCGAAGAACAAGCGCCTCTTCATCGCCGACCATGACGGCACCCCGGAAGACGGCACGAACCACACCCTGCGCATCATCCCGCTCGAATGATCCGTCCGCTTCCCGTCCTCGCCCTGACCCTGCTCGCCTCGGCAACCGCCCAGGCGCAAGAGAACTACCCGCGCTTCACCCCCACCTTCGTGAGCGAGGTGGACTACCGCGTCCACGCCGACGACATCGAAGGACACAACGGCTTCAGCCTGGCGCGCCTGCGTCTGGGCGGCCGGGGCCAACCCGTGCCCTGGCTGGTGGCCGTGGGCACGGCGGAGTGGGCGCAGGAGAAGCCCGCGCTCCTGGACGCGTACGTGGACTTCCTCGTCATCGAGGGGCTGCGCTTCTCCATTGGCTACGCGAAGACGCCGCTGTTCCCCGCCGCGCGCGACCAGAGCATCGAGACGCTGCCCATCCCGGAGCTGCCGCGGGTGACGCAGGCGTTCTGGCCCCGCCGAGACCTGGGCGCGGAGGTGCAGTGGACGCCCGCATCGCTGCCCGTAGAAGGCTGGCTGCGCGTGGGCAACGGCTCCGGCAGCCCGCTGGGCAACGACAACGCCCAGCCCTCCGTGGACGCGCGCCTGGACGTGCGCTCCGGCGGCGTCCGCGTGGGCGCGGGCGCGCACGTGGAGGACGCCTTCGACCGGCCCGGCATCGGCGGGCGCGGGGCGCAGAACTTCCTCTTCTACCGGCCGCCTCCGGTGTCCGGCTACCGCACCGTGACGGAGGCGCACGGGCGGCTGGACGCGGGGCCGGTGCGCGTAGACGTGCAGGCCGCCGCCGCGTGGGAGCACCGCTCGCGCGACACGGACGGCAACCCGGCCACGCCGCGCGAGGCCCTGCCCACGATGAGCAGCCAGGGCCTGGGCGTGGAGGCGTCCTGGGTGCTCCGCGGCAAGCCGCGCGAAGGAGCGCGGTGGCCCGAGCCGCTCGCGGGCGTGGGCTCGGAGGGCATCCCCGCCGGCTCACTGGAAGTGGCCGCGCGCGTGGAGCGGCTGTGGCTGGGCCGCGGCGCGCCGGACGTGGTGCACGGAGGCACCACAGGCGGCGCGGTGGCGTTCCACGGGTGGGCCACGCGCTTCCTCGGCTTCGGCGTCGCGGGCTACGTGAACCACTACGACACACCGCCCGTGGAGATGCCCACGCGCGACTGGTCGTACTTGGCGCTCCTGCGCACCACGGTCAGCCTGCAGTGACTAGCGGTGGTACGCGTGCTGACGGTCCGCGTGGTGCTGGAGCTGGCGCCGCGCGGCCTCGAACGCGTCGGTGACGGCCTGGTAGGCATCCGCGTGGGCCGCGAGCTCCACCGGCTCGCGGTCCGCGACGATGTCCCTGCCCGGCACATGCAGCTCCACACGGACATGGAAGCGGTGGCCTTGCGCGTGGTGGCGGTGCGGCTCCTCCACCACCACGTTGCAGCCGGTGATGCCGTCGTAGAACTGCTCCAGCTTGTCCGCCTGGTCGCGGATGTGCTCGTTGAGGGTGTTGCTCGTCTCCATGCCCCGGTAGGTGATTCGCAGTGCGCGCTTCATCGTCCGCCTCGGGTGGGGCTCCGGTGTGCTGGAGCCGGTGTGGATTCAAGGCATTGCATGGGTCCTGCCAACCTCCGGGACCCACTGAGACACCTATAACGGCCCCGTGTTGACGGGGCATGACGGGACACGCGCCCGGGTGCGTGGGGCACGTTGACTCACGGCAGCTTGCGCAAGCGAGGCAGCAGCTCCGCTACCGGCCGCTCCATGTCCTCCGCGTCCAGGTACACCTGCACGGCGTGTCCCACGCCCTCCACGGGCGCGTCGAAGTAGTTGCGCTTGTTGGGCACCACCCAGGCGAAGCCCGTGCGCGGCAGGACGAAGCTGGGGGCGTTGCCGTAGGTGAGGAAGCCCGACGTCCGCTCGCCCACCATCGGTGCTCCCGTGGCGCGGTGCAGGGCGTATGCGCCGCTCTCTCCCGAGGACGCGGAGTCCCGGTCCACCAGCACCACGATGCGCCCCGTGAAGGGCGTCTTCGCGTGGCCCTCCACGCGGCCGCTGTCGAACACGGGCCGCGAGGGCTCCGGCTTCACCGGCCACTTCGGTTGAATGGCTTCACGCTCCGCCTTCGCCTCCGGCGTGTCCAGCCACCCATCCATGGCCTGCCGCTGCACGCGGGTGTTCCATTGGAAGCACGGGAAGAAGGCGCCGTGCATCCAGACCTCGCCGGAGGAGAACCACGGCCCGCGCACCATCGCGTCCAGCCATTCGTACACGTAGCCGTCGTCGCCGCCGCTGTTGCCCCGGAGGTCGAACACCAGCAGCTTGTGCTTGCGGTGCCTCGGCGCGTCCGAGACGAACTGGCGCAGCCCCGCCTCGGCCTCCGGTGGGCCGGAGAAGCGGCGAATGGTGATGATGCCCACGTCGCCCTTCGGCTCGTATGTATAGGTGTCCTTCGGCTCGAACTTCCGGGGCGCAAGCCCGGGGCGCACCGTGAGCGGCACCGACGTGGCGCCGCACTGGAGCGTCCGCGTCTCCCCTCCGCCGCGCGCGGACACGGTGAGCCGCTGGCCCCGGGAGCCATCCGGCTTCAACACCGGCGCCACCCGCAGCGTGTCCGCCTGGGCACCGTCCACGGTGTTCGCGTCGCAGGACGCCAGGGGAAGCCCCGGAGGCGCGTCGGCCTGGTACTCGTGGAAGACGAGCCGTGGCTCCTCGCGCAGCACGTTCAGCATGCCGGACGGGCCGAAGTGGCTGTCCGTCAGCGCCTCGCGGATGGCGATGGTGGGCGCGAGCACGCCCTCCTGGAAGGACACGGTGGGCCCGGACGCGGCGACCTTCGCGCTCCAGTGCTGGAAGAAGGCATCGGGGTCGAAGGTGCGGTGCGCGAGCAGCTCCGGCCAGCCGGAGTACGTGGTGCGCAGGAGCTGGTGCAGGAAGCGCACGTCCTCCGCCAGCGCGGCGCTGTCCACGCGCGCATCGGGCGCGGGCTTCGGGCGGCGGAAGGCCTCGCGCAGCAAGGGGCTCTCCGGGTCGTAGCAGTACGCGGCGCCGGTGAGCTGCCGGTCGAGGTAGGGCCCTCGCGCGGCGGAAGCATCGGGGAGGGAGGGAGCCGCCGCCGTCAGCAGGGCGCCCACGAGCAGGGGAAGGGGCATGCCCCTCTCTACGACAGGGCCCGCGCGGTCATTGCCTGATGCGAGGCCTGGACGCGAGTGCCTTCAACTCGGAGACGGGATGGGGGCGCGGCCGGGCTCCACGACCTGCGGCCCACGCCCCGGAAGCTGCACGTTCGCGTCGGCGTCGGCGTCCTTCTTCTGCTGCTTGCCCAGGATGCGCGCCTGCGCCCGGGCGCGGTGCAGCCCTTCGCCCACCCATTCGTAGGCCCGGTGCAGGAAGAAGGACGCCGCGCTGACCGCGAAGAGGGTGGCCACGAAGCGCGTCTCGCGCGGGCGCACCGTCGACGCCATCATGAAGCCCGACGCCACCCACGGCGTCAGGCAGAACGGGCAGTCCAGCAGCTCGCCCAGTGCGCGCCGGGGACCTTCGCCTCGCGCGGTCTCCACCACCTCGCCCGCGGTGCTGCCGGATTCGTAGCGTGTGAAGGGGGCCCGGAGCACGCCGAAGACCCGGTCCATGGCCACCAGCCGGCTCACCGTGTGCGTCGCCACGCCGAACAGCGCCAGGTCCTTCCAGCCCATGCGCTCCGGCAGCCGCCTCCCCGAGGCATTCATCCATCCCAGGAAGCCGAGCAGCGACGTGCTGAACGTCCCGATGAGCGCGGCGTACGAGCCCAGCGGATGGTGTTCCGAGTCGTAGCCAGCGAACAGCCTCGTATCCTCGAGCGCTTTCATGGGGTGCACAGCCTCCGTGCAGCGAAGACTGTGCATTCCCCCCCACTCCAAGCATCCGGTCAGCCAGGCGCGCGGGCACTCGCTCCGGCGCGGCCCTCCCCCGCCGCCGTCATGTCCAGGACCGCGGCGCCTCGCACGCGGCCTTCGCGCAGGGCCTGGAGCGCCTCGTTCGCGGCGGACAGGGGAAACACCCGCACCTCCGTGCGCACGGGCACCCGCGGCGCCAGCGCCAGGAAGTCCACCGCGTCCTGGCGCGTGAGGTTCGCCACCGAGCGCACCACCCGCTCCTCCCACAAGAGCGAGTACGGGAAGGAAGGGATGTCACTCATGTGGATGCCGCCGCACACCACCACGCCGCCCTTGTCCACGGCCCTGAGCGCGGCGGGAACCAACGCGCCCACGGGGGCGAAGAGGATGGCCGCGTCCAGGGGCTCCGGCGGCAGCGTGTCCGAGCCCCCCGCCCACTCCGCGCCCAGCTCCCGTGCGAAGGCCTGCCCCTTCGCGTCGCCCTCGCGCGTGAAGGCATACACGCGGCGCTCCTGATTCCGGGCCACCTGGATGAGGATGTGCGCGGCGGCGCCAAAGCCATACAGCCCCAGCCGCGCTCCTCCGCCCGCCATGCGCAGGCTGCGAAAGCCGATGAGCCCCGCGCACATCAGCGGCGCGGCCTCCGTGTCGCTGTACGCAGCAGGCAGCGGGAAGCAGAAGCGCGCATCCGCGACGGCGTACTCCGCGAAGCCGCCGTCGATGTCGTAGCCGGTGAAGCGCGCCGTGTCGCAGAGGTTCTCCCGGCCGGAGCGGCAGAAGCGGCACCTCCCGCAGCTCCAGCCCAGCCACGGCACGCCCACCCGCGTTCCGGGGGCGAGGCCCTCCACGCGCGCGCCCGCGTCCACCACCGTGGCCACGACTTCGTGGCCCGGCACCAGCGGCAGCTTCGGGCGCGGCAGCTCCCCATCCACCACGTGCAGGTCGGTGCGGCACACCGCGCAGGCGTGCACCTTCAGCAACACCTGTTCCGGCCCGGGCTCCGGGATGGGGCGCTCCTCCTGTCGCAGGCGCTGTCCGGGTGCGTGGAGCACCATCGCCCGCATGGTCCCTGCCATGGCCTGCCTGCCTCCCCACCCGCGCCGTTCACGGGTGTCGAGGACAAGCTAGTCAGTGCCAGATGACCCGGCCGCTGCCGCCAGCTCGCACCTGGGTCGACAGCGCATGGCCGTACAGGTCCACGTTCCCCGACGAGTCGAGCGTGATGGCGGCCCCACCCCCGTCCACGTACGCGGCGACGTGCCCCGAGCTCGCCGACAGGATGTTCGCGTCCACGGCCTGGAGCCCCTGGGCATCGATGCCGCCGCTGCCAACCAGCCAGGCATCGAGCCGGTTGGTGACTCCCGTCAGCGTCGTGAAGCCCGCGCCATCCGTCCGGGTGCGCACCTGCTTCGAGGCCCCTGTCCACCTCAGGCTCCCGGCACCGGTCTGAGACAGGTCCACCCACTCGGCCAGGCCCTCGCCGGCCGCGCACAGGTCCATGCTCCCGGAGCCCTTGAGCTTCGCCTCCAGGGTGCGCACCCCGCCGCAGAACCTCAGCGAGCCGGAGCCGATGGCCAACAGCTTCACGTGCTCCCTCACCCGCTCGAATCCCTCCACGCGCAGGGAGCCGGAGCCGTCCTGCGTCGCGCCCAGCAAGCGCGGCACGTGGACCTCCACCCGGGCCGGGCCCCGGGGCGCGAACGAACCGTCCGTCTCGATGACGAGCGTGTTGCCCGGAGACACGAAGGTGCGCACGCGGTGCTGGAGGTTCTCATCCAGCATGACCTTCACGTCCGGCACCTCACCCTCGCGGACCACCACCTCCAGCGAGCCCCGGTTCTCCACGGTGGTGAAGTTGGTGGCCACGCGCGAGTCGATGACCGTGTTGCCGTCGCCCTGCATCTCGTCGGTGTAGTAGCAGCTGGACATCAGTCCCGTCGCGAGTGCAATCCCTCCCAGACACTTCCACATGTTTCCCTCCCGGATTTCCAGCCGGATACCGCGTCAGATCTGCACGCCCAGCAGGACGCCCGGCCACACACGCACGGTGGTGCGCCCCCCGTCGGAGACGCTGCGCCACTCAGGCCCGATACCCAATTCCTCCCAACGATCCCCGTTGTCCCAGGTCACGAGTGTGTTGCCGGTGACACCGCCGATGAGCGCGAACCGCTTCGCCACCTGCCAGCCCGCCACCAGCCGCAACTGTCCCAGCACATTCAAGCCATCGCCATCACGAAAGAGATTGTCTTTGTGCACTCCACTGCCAATGACATCCAGGTCGAAGAACAATGACCCCGTGGGGATGTGCGCGCCGAAACCAATGCCTCCCACGTAACGGCGACGGTGTGTTTCAGTGCCGGGGTTGAAGCCCAACGTCAGCAGCGTGTGGAAGTGCCGGCCACCGAACTTCACCGCCGCGTTGGTGTACGCGATGTCGCTGGCCCACAGTTGCAGGTTCGCCTGGCCATTGCCGATGAAGCTCAGCAGGCCCACGGCCTCGCCCTGGGACTCGCGCGCCACGTTGATCAACCCCAGCTGGAGGCCGTCCACCTTCCCCGCGATGTTGACCAGCCCCACCTGCGCGCCGGACACCTCCCCGCCCACGTTGAGGAGCGACAGCTGCGCGCCGTCCATCCGGCCCGCGTAGTTGAGGCCCGTGGAGGCCTGGAGCCCCGACATCGACGGGGCGATGTTCGCGCCCACCGCGAGCTGCGCGCCCTTGAGCGGCGCGGTCGTGATGTTCGCGCCCACCGTGAACTGGCCTCCCACGCCGCCCGCGCCCGCGATGTTCGCGCCCACGGAGAACTGGCCGCCGGACAGCTCGCCGCCCGCGATGTTGCCGCCCACGGAGAACTGGCCGCCGGACAGCTCGCCGCCCGCGATGTTGCCGCCCACGGAGAACTGGCCGGCCGCCGCCGCGCCCTTCGCCACGTTGAGGCCCACCGAGGCCTGGAGGCCCTCCAGCTCACCCGTGACGACGTTGCCTCCCACGGCGAACTGCGCGCCGGACGCGGCGCCCCGCACCACGTTGATCCCGAGCGCGAGCTGCGCGCCGGACAGCTCCTCGCCCACCCAGTTCGCGCCCAGGGACATGGCCGCGCCCTCCACCCGCTTCGCATGCGTCCCGAGCGCCCCCAGCGCGAACGTGGTCACCAGCCGCTCCGTGGCCGTGCCCGCGGTGCTCACGTGCGGCAGGGCCATCAGCACCACCGGGACGTGGATCTCCTCGGCGTCCGAGCGCTGCCGCGCCACCGGGGCGTCCGTGGTCCGCGCGGGCTCACCGCCCGTCGCGGCCTCCACGAGGGGCGCGGGCGACAGCGCCTGGACCGGAACCGCGATGACCGTGGCGGGCGGATCCTCGACGGGCGCGGGCCGTGGATCCTCGGCAACGGCCCCTCCGGTCCGCTCCTCGGCCCCGGCCGCTCCCGCCACCACCGCGACCATCACCCCGACACACACCGCGACCTTGCGCTTCATCGCCTGGACCTTCCTCAAAGGGACTCGAGCAGGGCGGAATCGCCCCTCGCGGCGAGGGGAACACCGGTGCCATCCCGAACTGTCACCTGCCCGCCTTCCCCCTCACGAAGCACGGTGCCCGGCGTCCCCGGCCGCTACGCTTCCCCCATGCGCCCGTCCCGTCCCCGATCCCGCCGCGAGGTCCTGCTGGCGGGCGTTGGCGCCGCGCTCGCGCCGTCCCTCTCCGCTCTCGCCCAATCCCCAACCCCCGGTCCCCGCATGCTCACCCGTCCCATTCCCAGCTCCGGCGAAGCCCTGCCCGTCATCGGCATGGGCACCTGGCAGACCTTCGACGTCGGCGGCGCCGCGAGCGAGCGCGCCCCGCTGGCCGAGGTCCTCCAGAAGTTCTTCGCCTCGGGCGCGCGCCTCATCGACTCCTCGCCCATGTACGGCCGCTCCGAGGCCGTCGTGGGTGACCTCTTGGAGCAGTCCGGTCAGGAGAAGACGCCGTTCCTCGCCACCAAGGTCTGGACGCGCGGCAAGGCGGAGGGCGCGGCGCAGCTCCAGGCCTCGCTCCAGAAGATGGGCCACGGCCGCATGGACCTGATGCAGGTGCACAACCTGCTGGACGTGGACGTGCACCTGCCGGTGCTGCGCGAGCTGAAGGCCGCGAAGAGGATCCGCTACGTGGGCGTCACCCACTACCTGCGCAGCGCCTTCGACGACCTGGAGAAGCACCTCCAGGGCAGCAAGCTGGACTTCGTGCAGCTGCCCTATTCACTCTCCATGCGCGACGCCGAGAAGCGCCTGCTGCCCGCCGCGCGGGAGCACGGCGTCGCCGTGCTGGTGATGGAGCCCTTCGACAAGGGCAACCTCTTCCGCAAGATGAAGGGCCGCCCGCTGCCGGACTGGGCCTCGGAGTTCGACTGCACCAGCTGGGCCCAGTTCTTCCTCAAGTTCATCCTGGGCCACCCCGCCGTGAACTGCCCCATCCCCGCCACGTCCGACCCCGCCCACCTGGAGGACAACGTCAAGGCGGGCTTCGGACGGCTGCCCGATGAGAAGCTGCGCGCGCGGATGGTGAAGTTCTTCGAGTCGAACTAGAGGTCCGGAGACGGCGAGTAGCTCAGCTCGCCGCTCAGCTCCAGCACCAGCCCGGTGCCGGGCTCGCCGGCCTCGTCGTCGCGCCCCACCTCCAGCACGCCCTCCTCCGCGTCCCACTGGCCCAGGTAGTACTCACCGCCGGCCGCCATGCACGCGCGCCCCTCCGACACCACCGTCTCCACCACTTCCTTCCTGTCGCTGGTGAGCCGGTAGAGCGTCCACTCCTTGCCGTCCTCGCGGAAGCCCTTCACCAGGTCCGCCAGCTCCTCGTCGCGAGGCGCGCCTCCCGCCTTCTCCTCGCGCGTCCACTGGCGCGGCTCCTTCGCCGGCTGCGTCTTCTGCCACGCCCGCGCCAGCTCCAGCAGCTTCTGCTGGGCCGCGTCCTGGAGCGCGTGCATCGCGTCCGGCAGTTCGATCTCCTCCAGCGCCAGCAGCGCCGTCTCCAGCTGCAGCGCCTTCAGGCTCCACTCGTTCCACGCGGTCTTCAGCATCCGTGTCGCTCCCGGGCCGGCGGCCTCGTTCCCAGGGAAGAAACAAGCGAGCGGTCCCGGCACGCCCCCTATCACACGCCCGGCTGCCCTGGCGCCGACCCGGCCGCCCCCCCGGTGTTCGCTGCCTGACCGCTGCCTACCTTCAACCCCCAAGGGAGGCGAGGACATGACGACGACGAAGAGTCCGCAGGACGTGGTGGAGCACCTGGGCAAGCTCATCCACGGCATCAAGGTCGCGATGATGACGACCGTGGACACCGACGGCAGCCTGCGCAGCCGGCCCATGTGGACCTACGACAAGAACTTCGACGGAGAGCTCTGGTTCTTCACCCACGACCACACCCAGAAGGTGGACGAGGTGCAGAAGGACCACTCCGTCAACCTCGCCTACTCCGACCCGGCGAGGGACCGCTACGTGTCCGTCAGCGGCCGCTGCCACCTGGTCCACGACAAGGCCAAGGCCAGGGAGCTGTGGAACCCCTCCCTCAAGGCCTGGTTCCCGCAGGGACTGGATGATCCACACCTCGCCCTCCTGCGCGTCTCCGTGGAGAAGGCCGAGTACTGGGATACGCCCAACAGCAAGATGGTCCAGCTGGTCGGCTTCGTGAAAGCCGTCCTCACCGGCGATACGTACCGCCCGGGCGACAACCAGAAGCTCGACAAGGGCGCCGCCCGGCACAATTGATCGCGAAACCGGCGGAAGGCCGCCGGAAACCCGGCGGTTCTCACCTTCTCAAAACCTGACATACGTGTCAGGGTGTGTGCGAAAGCAGAGCAAGCGCAGAGCCGTACCACCCCGGCCCACCCGGCAGGCGCTCCGAGGACGCCCGCCGCGGTGGGTGAGGCCTTTGCCCCCGGGTTTGCTGTTTCTCTGACAGCGCCGTTCGTCCTGGCTTGTAGCGCGCCCCGGCCCGAGTCATGCAGCCGGCCGCCGCCGTGGTACGAGCCGGGACCGCCCTCACATCACGTTGAAGTGACAGACGGTTTAGAGTATCAACCATCCGCTTTCGAGATTTTCCACCTTCCGTCCGGCAGCCTGCCGGCGCCGGATGGACGGACTCGGAGACGCTCATTGGGCGGAGCGATTTCCCGCCTTTTCGAAGGAATCAGGATGATGGAGAACAAGAAGAAGGTCGCGAAGCCCGAGGGCAAGCTGGCGGTGCTCATCCCGGGCCTGGGCGCGGTGTCCACCACGCTGATGGCGGGTGTGGAGCTGGCGCGGCAGGGCAAGGGCGCCCCCATCGGCTCGCTCACGCAGATGGGCACGGCCCGTCTGGGCAAGCGCACCGACGGCCGCACCGTGAAGCTCAACGAGCTGGTGCCGCTGGCCACGCTCGACGACGTCGTCTTTGGCGCGTGGGACATCATCAGCGAGGACGCCTACCAGGTGGCCGTGCGCTCGGGTGTGCTGACCGACAAGCACCTGGAGCAGGTGAAGCCCTTCCTCCAGGGCATCAAGCCGAAGCCGGGCGTGCACGACCCCGAGTTCGTGCGCCGCATCGCGGCAAACCACATCAAGTCCACCAAGACGCACCGCGAGAGCATTGACGCGCTGCGCCAGGACATCCGGGACTTCAAGAAGGAGCTCAACGCCAAGCGCGCCGTGATGGTGGTGTGCAGCAGCGTGGAGACCTTCCGGCCGCTGCCGGAGGCCTTCCAGACGCTGGCCAACTTCGAGAAGGCGCTGGACGCGAACAGCCCGGACATCAACCCCACGGCGCTCTACACCTACGCGGCCATCAAGGAAGGCGTGCCGTTCGCCAACGGGACGCCGAACGCGGCCGTGGACACGCCCGCGCTGCAGGAGCTGGCCAAGCTGGAGGGCGTGCCCGTCGCGGGCCGTGACCTCAAGAGCGGCCAGACGATGATGAAGACGGTCATCGCGCCCGCGCTCAAGGCGCGCATGCTGGGCCTGGAGGGCTGGTTCTCCACCAACATCCTGGGCAACCGGGATGGCGAGGTGCTGGATGATCCGCAGGCCTTCAAGGCCAAGGAAGTGACCAAGTCGAGCGTGCTCGACACCATCCTGCAGCCGGACCTGTACCCGGAGCTGTACAACAAGTACTCGCACAAGGTGTCGATCCACTACTACCCGCCCCGCGGCGACGCGAAGGAGGGCTGGGACAACATCGACATCACCGGGTGGCTGGGCTACCCGATGCAGATCAAGGTCAACTTCCTCTGCCGCGACTCCATCCTGGCGGCGCCGCTCGTCCTGGACATCGCGCTGTTCATGGACCTGGCCAAGCGGCTGGAGTGGCGGGGCATCCAGGAGTGGATGTCCTTCTACTTCAAGAGCCCCATGGCCCACCCGGGCCTGCCGGTGGAGCACGACCTGTTCATCCAGCTGACCAAGCTGAAGAACACGCTGCGCGTCGTCGCGGGCGAAGAGCCCATCACGCATCTGGGGATGGACTACTACGGGGATGACCTCCCGCTCTCCCGCTAAGAACGACACCGCGTTCAAGTGGCTCGTCACCCTCATGGCGACGGGCCACCTCGCGATGGTTGTCGCCACCGGGCGGGTCCGGTGGGAACACGCCGCGGCGGACCTGCTGCTGGTGGTGCTGGCCTGGGCCGGCGCCGGCCCGCGGCGGTTCCTCCGCGGTGCGTTTCCGCTGTGGCTCACCGGGATGATCCTGGACAGCCAGTCGCTGTGGCTGGGGGTGCGCGGCACCATCCACACCGGCGACCTGTTCAACCTCGAGAAGACGCTGTTCCCCGCCCCGGGAGGGGTGAACTGGCCCGAATGGTGGTCGCACCACCCCAACACGCCGTTGGACCTGCTGTGCGGCTTCGCCTACGCGGCCTACATCTACGAGGTGTTCCTGGTGGCGCTCCTGTTCTTCTTCAAGAAGGACGCGCGCTTCGAACAGCTCTGCTGGGCCTTCTTCCTGGTGAACGCCATTGGCGTCGTGACGTACGTCCTCTACCCCGCGGCGCCCCCCTGGTACGTCCTGAAGTACGGGCCGGGACTCGCGAACCTGGCGGCGCCACCCAGTCCGGCGGGCACGGCGCGCTTCGATGCCTTCTTCGGCATCCACTATTTCGCGAACTTCTACGGCCGCAACCCCAACGTGTTCGGCGCCATGCCGTCGCTGCACGCGGCCTACCCGCTGATGATGGTGCTCGTGCTCTGGCACAAGGGCCCCGCGTGGCGGGTGGGGACGGGCTTGTTCGCGCTGCTCGTGGCTTTTTCCGCCGTGTACCTCACGCACCACTACATCCTCGACGTGCTCGCGGGCATGACCGCGGCGGTCGTGGCCTACGTCGTCGTGAGGGCTGTCTTCGCTAGACGGGCCGTGGATGCGCCAGGAGTGGCGCCCATGACCCTGCCGTCTGGAGGGAATACCCGTGCATGACCACATCCTGGCCTGGCTGAGTGGAGACCTGTCCCCCTCGGCACGCATCTGGACCGCACTGGCGCCCGCGCTCCTCGCGGTCGCCTACTTCCTCGTGGGCCTGGTGCTGTTCTGCATCCGCTGCGCCATCAAGGGCATCCCCCGGGACGCGGAGACGCTGACGCGCGGCAAGTCGGTGCTGGTGGGCTTCTTCCTGCGCCACTACTTCTTCTGGGTCATCCAGCCCCTGTGGGCAGTGCTGTTGCGCTCGGGGCTGCCGGCCAACGCGCTGTCCATGCTGTCCGGCCTGCTGGGCGTGTCCTCCGGCGTGGCGGTGGCGGCGGGCCGCTTCGCGCTGGGCGGCTGGCTGTTCCTCTTCGCGGGCGTGCTGGACGTGATGGACGGCCGCGTGGCGCGCACCCGCAAGGAGGCCAACCCCGCGGGCGCGGCGCTGGACTCCGTGCTGGACCGCTACGTGGACTCCGCCATCCTGATGGGCCTGGCCTGGTACTACCGGGACACCTGGGTGCTGCTGCCCGCGCTGGGGGCGCTGATGGGCTCCTCGCTGGTGCCGTACGTGCGCGCCAAGGGCGAGGGCCTGGGCGTGAGCGTGCGTGACGGCGCGATGCAGCGGCTGGAGCGGGTGCTGTTCCTGGGCGTGGGCACGGCGCTGTCGCCCATCCTGGAGGCGCTGTTCTGGCCGGAGCAGAAGCACCCCATGCACTGGCTGGCGGTGGCGGGCCTGGTGTTCGTGGCCATCCTGAGCAACGTCACGGCGGTGTCGCGCTTCCGCACGCTGGTGCGGGCCCTGACGCCCAAGAAGCCGGTGCAGCCGCGCTCGGGCATGGCGCTGTTCGGCTTCAACGCGGCGGCGGGCGCCATCGCCACGGCGGTGGACTTCGTGGCGGTGCTGGGCATGGTGGAGTGGGGAGGCCTCTCCCCGGTGTGGGCCACGGTGGCCGGCTGCGTGCTGGGCGGCGTGGTGAACTACACCCTCAACCGGGTCATCACCTTCCGCAGCCAGGGCGCGGTGGCGCCGCAGCTGGCGCGCTACACGCTGGTGAGCGCGACGAGCGCGCTGCTCAACGCGGGCGGCGTGGCGCTGCTCACGCTGCACCCGCAGCTGGCGTACACGCTGGGCTGGTGGATGGTGCGCGGGGTGGTCTACTTCGCGTGGAACCTGCCGCTGCAGCGCGACTACGTCTTCAACGACCACTCCTCGGACGAGCTCATGGAGCAGCGGCCCCATGCGGCGTGACACGCTCGCCCGCGGCTTGAGGGCCCTGCTGCTGGGGGCCCTGCTTTCGCTTCCGGGGGTGGCGGCGGCGGGTGGTGGCGTGCTGAAGCTGTCGTACGACTCCAACGACCGGTACGGAGAGAGCTTCACCTTCGTGGCGGACACGGACGACGGCACCTACGTGACGGTGAACCTGTCGGTGACGAACATCGGCCCGGGGTCGCGCACGGGCATCTGCCGCGCCACGGTGCTGCGGCCCGGCAAGCGCGCCTGGGCGCCGCAGAAGCGCATGGGGGCGAATGACTGGAGCTACAACCCCGCCCAGGACCAGCTGACGATGGGCGCCTGCTTCGCCCGGGCCACGGACACGGGCCTGACGGTGGACGCGCCGCTGGACAACGGCCGGGTGCAGCTGGAGTACGCGCGCAAGCCGGCGCCGTGGTCGCCGGAGGGCTCCGTGGTGGAGAGCGGCAAGGACCGCTACCGCCACGAGGTCGTGCTGGCGGGCAGCCCCGTGACGGTGAAGCTCCGCGTGCCCGCGGAAGAGGGCGTGACGCTGAAGGGCGGCGGGTACGTGGACCACTCGCGCAGCACGGTGGCGCCGGCGAAGGTGGCGAAGCGCTGGGTGCGCTTCCGCGCGCTGAAGGGGCCGCCGTACGCGGTGGTGCTGGGCCGCGAGGGGCAGAGCGGAGACTACGCGCCGGTGTACCTCTGGGAGGACAAGGGGGACGCGCGGCTGTTGGAGTCCTTCGCCCTCACGCAGACGGGGACGAAGGACAAGAGCACCTGGCGGGCGGAGTTCACCGACCGCGACGGCAAGCCCGCGCTGACGCTCAAGGGGACGTCCCTGCTCCAGCGCAGCGCGCCGGTGGAGTCGCTGGGCGTGCTGGGCGGGCTGGTGCGACCGATGGTGGGCTCGCCGGTGACGTACCTGCTGCGGGGCGTGATGGAGCGCCCGGGCAAGGCGCCGGTGGACGGGTTGATGGAAGTGACGTTGGAAGGCGAGTAGCCGCCCGGGAGTTCCTCAGCGTGAGCGAGTCGTTGCTGCGGTCGGTGCATCACGTCCCCGGGGTCCGGGGGTTCGTGCGCAAGCAGGTGCTGCGGGTGGTGGCGCGCGGGGTGGAGTGGACCACCAAGCTGCCCGGCCAGCGCGCCCTCAACGTGTCCCAGGTGAACCCGTGGCTGCACGTGGGCGGCAGCGTGTCCCGCGCGCGCTACGGCGAGCTGAAGGCCCGGGGCATCACCTGCGTCATCGACCTGCGCGCGGAGCGCTGTGACGACCGCGAGGCGCTGGCGGCGCTGGGCATCGAGCTCTTGAGCCTGCCGGTGACGGACCGCCATCCGCCGTCCGTGGAGCAGCTGTCGCAGGGCGTGCGCTGGGCGCTGCCCCGGCTGGACGCGGGCGGCGTGCTGTACGCGCACTGCGAGCACGGCGTGGGGCGCGGGCCGCTGATGGGGCTGGCGGTGATGGTGGCGCGCGGCTGGGACGCGCCGGAGGCGTACCGGGCGGTGCGCCACGCGCGCTGGCAGGCGACGCTCAACGACCGTCAGCTGCGCGGCCTGGCGGACTTCGTGGCCGCGTGGACGGGCGTGCCGGACAAGGCCGCTTGAGGAGCGGGGGCCTGCCCCGCCCCACGCGCCTCACCTCGTCCTGTCGCGCCGGCCGTCGCTCCCCATCAAGCGGTCCATCCACCGGTTGCTGATGCCGAAGTTGCGATCCGGCGTCGCGAAGTGGTGCGCCATGTGGTGCGCGCGCAGCTTCCTGCCCCAGGCCGTGCGCGGCGCATGCGCGTGCGTGGCCCAGTGGATGCAGTCGTACGCCACATAGCCCCAGACGATGCCCACGAAGTACGGGAGCATCTGCGCCGGGCGGCCCACGCACCACAGCATGCCGCCGATGAGGGCCACGACGGGGGCGCTCGCCCCCAGCGGCATCACCAGGCGCATGGGGTCGTCCGGGTACTTGTGGTGGTAGCCGTGCACCACCTCGTGCAGCCGCCGGGTGAACGGCCCCCTGCCCTCCCAATGAAAGACATACCGGTGGATGCAGTACTCCATCACCACCCATGTCAGCAGGCCGAGCGGCACGAACACCGCGCTCGTCCCCAGCGTCGTCCTTCTCGCGTGCAGGCCCCACCCGAGCAGGCCCAGCGTGAGCGGGCCGTAGAAGAGGAACGGCACCGCGGGGTGGAGCTTCGAGCAGGCCTCGAGAAAGGCATTCTCGAACATCGGCCCGGACTGATACCTGAAGTATGAGCGTCCCATACTGGACGAAGGTGGGGATGGAGGGCGCCGGACGCACCAACAGAAAGGCCCCGGCGGGAGGAGCCGGGGCCTTCTTGTCCGCACGGATGCGGCTGTCGCTCGTCAGCTCTCGGCGGGGTGCTCGGCGCCGTCGCCGCCCGCCGGGGTGGGCGTGGCGCTGTGCTTGTGGCGCCAGCGGTCCACCAGCAGGAGGAGCGCCGGGAAGCCCACCAGCACGATGACCATGTTCACCGCGAAGCCCAGGTTGGCCAGGTCACCAATGGAGTTGAGGCCCGGGTGCTTGGCGAACACCAGCGCCAGGAAGCCGATGGCGCTCGTCAGCAGGCCGCCCGCGATGGCCCGCCCCGTCTCCGCGTAGACGCTCACGAAGTCCGAGCCCGGCTCGCCCAGCCGTTCAATCAGGTGCACGCCCGCGTCCACCGTCGTCCCGATGAGCACCGGGATGACGACGATGTTCAGGTAGTTGAACTGCAGGCCCAGGATGGCCATCAGGCCCACCAGCGCCGCGACGGACAGGAGCGTGGGCAGCATGCAGATGACCGCGTTGCGCAAGGAGCCCAGCGTCAGCCACATGGCCAAAAAGACGCTGAGCACCGCGGCCACCAGGATGCGCGGGCCCTCGGACGCCACCATGTCCAGGATGTCCGCCAGGATGAGCGCCTCGCCCGCCGCGGACACCTCGCTGCCGTCCGGCATCTGGAGGTTGCGGACCTCCTTGGTGAAGCGCCGCGTGCCCGCGCCGTCCGACAGGCTCACGTTCGCGTAGACGAGCACCACGCCGCCCTTCTGGCCGGCCGCCGGCTCGAACTGGCGGCGCAGGCTCACCGGCAGGTCATCCCGCGTGAAGGGCTTCGCGCCCGTCATCTTCACCGCGCGCACCAGGTCCTCGCGCTGGGCCTTGTCCACGCGCGCCGGGTCGATGCGCTGGAGCTTCTGGTGGATGGACTGGAGCAGCGCGTGCTTCTCCTCCTGCTGCCGCGGCACCAGGTCCTCCAGCGCGCCCACGAAGTCGATGGTGGAGTCCTTGCCGTACTTCTCCTTGCGCGCCTGGAGCTGCTTCACGACCTCGCGCTCCATGTCCTCCGTGTCCGTCAGCACCACCACCGGCGTCGCTGAATAGCCCAGGATGTGGTCGATGCGGCGGTCCAGCCGCACGCTCGGCAGCGTCACGTCATCCAGCTTCGTGGAGTCGTAGTTGAAGGTCACCCGGTACGCCTGGCTGATGAGCCCCACCAGCGCCACGCCGATGACCAGCGCCACCGCGCGGTAGCGCCGCGGCAGGAAGCGCGCCAGGAGCGCCATGGGCCCGGACTGGGACTGGTGCTCGCGCGGCACCCAGCCAAAGCGCGACACCAGCCCCAAGAGCGCCGGCAGGATGAGCAGGTACGACGCCACGCTCACCATCATGCCCACGGCGGCGATGACGCCGAACTCGTGGAACGCCCTGAACTCAGACCACGACAGGCTGAGGAACGTGAGCGCCGCCACCAGGGCGGAGATGAGCGCGGAGAAGCCCGTGTGCCGGAACGTCTCCCGCACCGCCTCCTCCGACGTCATGCCCTCCGTGCGCAGCGCGCCCCACCGGCCCAGCAGGTGGATGCCGTGCTCCACGCCCAGGCCGCCCAGCACCGCCGCGAGGAAGCCCGTGAGCAGGTTCACCTGCCCGTACGCGATGCCCACGAAGCCGTAGGTCCACGCGAGGCCCGCGACCACCGGCGCCATGGTGAGGCCCACGGACAGCGCGCTGCGGAAGTGGAAGATGAGGTAGCCCAGCAGCAGCACCAGCGCCAGCGTGGACGCGCGCGCCAGGTCATTGGTGATGACCTCCTGCTGGTCGATCTTCTTCTTGAACGTGCCGGTGATCTCCGTGTGGAAGCCGGGGCCGTACTTCGACAGGTCCTGCTTCGCGAGGAAGTCCTCCACCTGGGAGATGACCTCCTTGGAGTAGCCCAGGTCCGCGGAGGAGCCCTTGGCCTTGAGCAGCATCACCACCATGCGCTCCTGCGGATCCAGGTAGTACAGGCCGCCCTGCCCCGCGAGCCGCATGTTCGCGCCGCCGGTGTACTTCTTCTGGATGTCGCTGAAGTCCAGCGACGGGGCCGGCTCGTCCTCCAGCCGCACGAAGAGCGGGTTGGCCTGCTCCTTCTCCCACGCGAAGCGCGCGTCGATGCGCTGCTCGATGGTCTTCAGGTCGTCCAGGTCCACGTAGTAGAGGCCGTGCTCCTCGAAGAACTGGCTGGGCCGCTGCGCGTTGACGAAGCGGATCTCCGGCAGCGTCCCCAGCCTCGGCGCCAGGTCATCCACGAACTGCTTGAGCTGCTCGGGCTCCGCGCCGATGCCGGCCACCACCACGTTGCCCTGGCCCCCGAAGCGCGTGCGCAGCTTGTCCAGGTCCTTCACGGACTGGAACGACTTGGGCAGCAGGTGCGCCAGGTCCGCGTTGAGGCGCAGGTCGCGCGCGAAGAAGGTGCCCAGGCCCGTGAGGACCAGCGTCAAGAACAGCGCCACCCAGGGCTTCTGGTGGCTGCGGGCCGCCAACGAGCCCATCGCCGCCTCGAACCGACCGGACCACCGCGTCTCACTCATGGATGTGACTTCCTGCTGAAAGCCCGCGCCGAGGCGGCGGGGACAACCTTGAGCCCGAACGAACCAGGACGCTCACGCGTATATGCCCCGGACCATCGTGCGTCCAGGCATCGGGCCAGGGCTCTGCTGGCCGCATGCCTGGACCTGGGAACAAGGGGAGCATGAACAAAGCCCGCCATGTATGCCGCCCCGGCATGGGGCACGCCAGGGGAACCGCCGCGCCCTGAAGCTTTGAGGCATTTTGCCCCAGCCCCTGTCATCACCGGGGAGCGGGCGGGCCACCACTCGCGCCGTGATGCCTCCGGTCCGCGGAATGGCCAGCGTTTGCTTCGACACGGGCCCTGCCAGGAGGCAGGCGCCGCTTGGAGGGGATGCGGCCGCGTGCCCCGGTCCGGCCGGTGCCGGCTCCCGGAGCGCGGACGCCCACGGTCGATGGCCTCGAACCCGACTTCATCCGCGGAGCGCGGCTGGATGGACCGCGTGGAGCGCACGATGGGTGCGCTGGCCGCGCACAACCACCGCCGTCCCATCACCGCGCTCGTCTGCGCGGTGGTGCTGTCCGTCCTGGGCCTGCTGTCCGCCCGGCACCTGTCCCTCAACGCGAACCTGGCGGACCTGTTGCCCCCTTCGTTCGAAAGCGTGCAGGCGCTGCACACGCTGGAGGAGCGCTTCGGCGCCCAGGGATGGGTGGTGGTGGTGGGCGAGGGCGGGGACCCGGCGCAGCTCCAGCGGTTCGCGGAGGACCTGGCGCCGAAGCTGGAGGCGCTGCCGGGCATCCGCTACGTGGAGATCACCCGCCCCAGCAGCTTCTTCCGCAGCCACGCGCTCTACTTCCTGTCGCCCGAGGACCTGAAGGAGGTGGAGCGCCGCATCGACGCGCGCCTGCGCTGGGAGCGGCAGCGCGCCAACCCGCTCTTCGTGTCGCTGGAGGATGAGCCGGCCCCGTCGCTGGACTTCTCCGACCTGGAGCGGAAGTACGGCGGCGGCGCGGTGACGCGCCTCTCCGGCCACCCCAGCGACTACTACCTGGATCCCGCCGCGCGCCGCGTGGTGGTGCTGGCCAGGCCGGCGACGTCGTCCGCGGACCTCACCTTCTCGACGAAGATCATCGGCGAGGTCCAGGGCGTGCTGAAGCAGCAGGACCTGTCGAAGTACGGGCCCGGCTTCCACACGGAGCTCACCGGCTCGTTCCAGAAGAAGATGGATCAACAGGCGCAGATCACCCGCGACGTGGCGGTGGCCTCGACGGTGGCGTCGGTGCTGGTGCTGCTCTACCTCCTCCTGCACTTCCGGAGCCTGCTCCCGGTGGGGATGGTGCTGGCGCCGGTGGGCGCGGGCCTCGCGTGGACCTACGGCCTGGTGGGCGTGGCGTACGGCAGGGTGAACCTGCTCACGGCCTTCCTGGGCGCCATCCTGGGCGGCCTGGGCGTGGAGCACGGCATCCACCTGTTGGGCCGCTATCTCATCCTGCGCGGGGAGGGGCAGCCCTCCGAGGAGGCCACGCGCGAGTCGTTCACGCACACGGGTGGCTCGGCGGTGGTGTCCGCGCTGGTGGCGGCGCTCACCTTCTTCGTGCTGGGCTCCTCCCAGCTGCGGGCGTTCCGCGAGTTCGGCGTCATCGCGGGGGTGGGCATGCTGGTGCTCATCGTCGCGTACGTGCTGGTGCTGCCCGCGGCGCTGGGGCTGGCATCGCGCCACGGCTGGAAGCCGCGCGCGTCCTCCACGGAGGCGACGGAGGCCCCCCTGGGCCGCGTCATCACCCACCGCAGGGGGCTGCTCACCGCCGTGTCCGCGCTCGTCGTGCTGGGCCTGCTCACGCAGCTGCCGCGCGTGCGGTTCGACTACAACATCGGCTCGTTGCAGGACCAGCGCCTGGACTCGTTCGTCCTGGACCGCGCCGTCAACCAGCTCATCGGCTACTCGCAGGTCCCGCTCGTGGTGCTCACGCGCTCCCGCGACGAGGAGGCGGCGGTCGTCCGGGAGCTCCAGGCGCGCAAGCAGCAGCGGGGCGCGGACTCCACCGTGGACTTCGTCGCGGCGCTCGCGACGCTCGTGCCGGAGCGGCAGCAGGAGAAGCAGGCCATCCTGAAGGACATCGGGGAGCTGCTGGAGGACGTGCCCGACGGACAGCTCACGCCCGAGCACCGCCAGCAGTTGGAGGAGCTGCGCAGGCAGGTGGCGGCGCGGCCCTTCACCGTGGCGGACCTGCCCTCCAGCGTGCGCCAGCAGTTCGAGGGGCGCGGCGGCCCGGGCACCGGCTTCGTGCTGGTGTACCCGTCCGCGGATCAGTCCAACGGCCAGGCCATGCGCCGGCTGGCGAAGGAGGTCCGCGGGGTGAAGCTGCCGGATGGCCGGCCCGCGATCGTCGCCGGCGAGGCGATGGTGCAGGCGGACATCTTCAACCTGGTGTCGCACGAGGCGCCGTTCATCCTGCTGGGCTCGACGCTCGCGGTGCTGCTGGCCATGTGGCTGACGCTGGGCGGGCTGCGCACCGCGCTCTTGTGCCTGATGCCCACGGTGGTGTCGCTCTTCGCGCTCCTGGGGCTGATGCCCCTGCTGCGCATGGAGTTCAACTACCTCAACATCCTGGTCATCCCGGTGCTCATCGGGACGACGGTGGACGCGGGCGTGCACCTGATTGAACGGCTGCGCGAGCCGGGCAGCGACTTCGTGCGGGTGTACTCGGAGACGGGCAAGGCCATCTGCGGCGGCCTGATGACCAGCGTGGTGGGCTTTGGCGCGCTGCTGCTCGCGGACCACCCCGGGCTCAACTCGATTGGCGCCCTGGCGAACGTGGGGTTCGGGATGAACCTGCTCATCATGCTGGTGGGCTTCCCGGCCTTGCTGCTGGTGCTCTCCGAGCGCAAGCGGCGCCACCGTGCGGTTCCCCCGCGCCTCCGGGGTGAGCAACTCATCGGGAAGGGCCCGGGTCCCCAGCGGCCCACGCCCACCCATTAGTCGGGCCGTGGCGCCGTCCGCCCGGCCCCACACCGGCAAGGAGAGGGGACGATGTCTCAGCAATGGATCTGGATGAGCGTGGCGGCGGGCACCCTGGCGCTGGGCTCCGCGAGCGCGCAGGTGGATCCGAACGCCGCGAGCGCCATCACCACGAGCCAGCCGAACCCGGGGGCTCCCGCGGGCACGCCCGCCCCCATGGGAGGCGCGTTGGACAACCAGGTGACGCAGCCCCTGGGTGACACCACCAGCGTGGGCGCGGGCGGCAGCGGCACGAGCACGGGCGCGGTGATTCCGCAGCCGTACGGCACCCAGCCGGACGTCTCCCTCACCTCGCCAGAAACCACCGCGCCGCCGAGTCCCGGCAATGCCACCACCGTGACGGGCGGCGGCACGGTGGTCGCCCCGGGCAGCGCCACCACCGTGACAGGCGAGGGCGCGGTGCTGGCTCCCGGCACCAGCTCCACCGTGGCGGGTTCCACGGGCTCCACCGCCACCTCGGGCGCGCTGCTGCCGCCCGCCACCACCACGCCCGGCGCCAACCTGCCGGGCGCCTCCAACAGCACCGTCACACCGGGGACTCCGACGGGCACGATGTCCAACCAGGGCGCGGTGCTGCCCCCGGCCACCGGCCTCACGCCTCCGTCCATCACGGGCAGCGCCCAGCCCTCCACGCCCATCACGGGCGGCTCCCAGGGCAACCCGCTGTCGCCGGACAACAACACGTCCAGCAACTCCGTGACGCCGCTCGGTGGCGGCAACGTGACCCAACCCCCGAGTCCCTGAGTCCCGCGGAGCCATGCTCGCTGGCTCGCACTCCGAGCCAACAGGCCTGACGACGGGCGGACAAGCCCACCCACGCAAGCCGCCCCTTCCGTCCGCCCCTGCCGTCCCCCGAGCAGGCAGGCGGATGAGCCACCCCTGCACACATCCAGGGGCCTGCTCACCTTCGGTCGTGCAGGCAGCCAGGACCTTTCAAGCAGTCAGACTCCTATCGGGGGAATCCACATGAAGAAGTTCCTGAAGACCCAGCTGACGGTGGCGGCGGTTCTCGCGGGCGCTCTCGCGCTCGGCACGGGCTGTAAGTCGGATCACTCCGCGACGCGCGGCGATGAGCCGATGCCGGCCTCCGACTCCACGGGCACCGGGACGGACACCTCCGGCACCGGCACCACGCAGACACCTCCGCCCAGCAGCGGCGGCTCCGGCTACGACACGGGCAGCACGTCGCAGGACTCGACGCTGCCTCCGTCGGACATGAGCACCGGCGGGTCCGGCACGACGGATGACTCCACGCTGCCGCCTGCCAATGACAGCACGATGAACCCCGGCACGGGCGGCGCGGGCACCGGTGAAGCGGAGCCCGGCGTGCATGACGGCGAGCTGACCGAGCCGGGCACGGGCGGCTCCGGCACGTCCACGGACGACAACGCCATCCCGGACGACAACAGCACCCTGCCCAACGACTCCACGCTGGATCCGAACAACAGCTCCAGCACCAAGGGCAACATGAACACGCCGGTGCCGGACTCCACCGGCACGATGGCGCCCAACAACGGCACCACGCGCTAGTCTCCACCAGGATGGACATGGGAGCGCCCGCGACCCTCACCGGTCGCGGGCGCCTCGCCGTTTCCAGCGCCCGCCCCTCGCACGAACAACAAGACCCCGCCGACGCGCGGGGCGTCAGCGGGGTCTGGAGGGCCGCCGGTCCGGGATGCTCAGGTCACCTTGACGCCCGGCGAATAGGGCTGGCCCACCGGTTCGATGATGCGCGGGCTCCCGTTGTCACCCGGGCCATTGCCGGGGCCGCCACCCGGATCGAAGGTCGACGGCACATGGCGCTCATGCTCCTGCTCCTCCGTTCCGGCTTCGCGCTCCGGCGGGGGAGGCAGCCCCTCCAAGGGAATGTGCAACACGTCCTTCTTGCTCATGACGAACGCCTCCTTTCCCCTGTCAGGTTGGGGCGCCCCGGGGCCATCCGCCACCGGGCGCTCCCCTGCCCGCATGCTCCCCTCGCTCGGAATGCGTCGCTCCGAGGTGACAGGGAGCAGGCTGGGGCTTATCCAAAGAGGTCCACGCAGCGCGCACCCGAACCGAAGGCGTCCAACGCATGAAGCTGTTGCTGGCAGGCCGACGAGGAGCAAGCGACCCGCTGTTCGCCCCCCCGGAGGCGTCCCGGCCCTGGCTGCAACGCGTGGAGGCCTGGGTGCAGGAGGCCGCCGCGGGTGTGCTGGAGGACAGCCACATCGACATAGGCCCGCAGGGCGCCCCCGTGCTGCACCTGCGCCTGCACCCGGCCGCGCCGGAGGTGTTGCTGCTCGCGGCGACCCAGGAGCGCATCGTCGTGTCCGCGGAGACCCGCGCCGCGGGTCCCGGCTACCACCGCTACGTGGTGGACCTGCTCCATGCCCTGGGCGACCAGCACGGCATCTCCTGGGCCCCGCCCGACGAGGACGCGGGCGTGGGCGACGCGGCGGGCTACTTCCACACCGGTGACCCGAGCCACGTGGAGGAGCACTTCCTGGGCTGGCTCCAGCACTCGGTGGACCAGGTCCTGCGCATGCGCAGCCTGGGCAGCTCCGGCTTCGCGCTGTCCATGCGCTTCGGCCACACCTTCCAGCACCCGGGCGCGCTGCTCACGCCCATGGGACCTCGCGACGAGCGCTGGCTGCGCACCGTGCTCGAGGAGCCCCGGAAGGGCACGGACGTGTTCCCCTGGTGGAACCCCGGCGTGGACGCGCGAGAGCGCTTCACGCGCGCCCTGTGCCGCCTGTGGACGGACGTCGTCTGGCGCCCGCCGCTCCTGGACGAGGAGCGCCAGCGCCTGCGCGACGTCGCCCGGCTGCTGGAGCAGGCGTGGCGCGAGGCCCCCTCGCTCCCCTTCCCGTGGCGCGAGTGGCAGGAGGTGCTCGGCTATCTGGGCGTGGGCGGGACGGTGGCGGAGGAGGTCCACCGCCGCGCCCTGGAGTCGCCCGGCGTGGGGCCGTCCATCGGCTACCGGCGGGGCTCCGTGCAGGTGGCCCTCCCGGAGGGCTGGGAGATCCGCATCCCCGGCTCGCTGGCGGAGGCGCGCCTGGAGGATGGGAGCTGGGTGGCCCGCGACCACCGCCGCACCGTGCGCGTGGTGCCCCTGGAGGACTCCGCGGAGGAGCAGCTGGCGCCCACGAGTCCGGAGCGCCAGGCCCTGGAGTTGGAGCACCACGGGGCCCGCGTCAGCGGCCGCGCGTCGCTGCACATGGGCCCCGGCGAGTGCCGGCTGACGGCCCTGTGCCGCTCCGGCCAGCGCCGCGCCCTCTGCGTCGTCAGCTTCGATGATCCGGACGAGCAGGACTGGGCCCTGGGCACCTGGCGCTCCCTGGATCACGCCGCCGCCGCCTGACGGCCCGGTCGTTTCAGGACCAACCCCTTGCCAAAGCGCCGCCCGGTGGACAGTCAGCAGGCCCGGGCGTCTTGCCGCATGGCGCAGTCGCACCCACATTCCGTCGGCAATTTCTCCACGGAATCGAGTGACACGCATGAGCGGCAAGCGGGAAGTGTGGCCAGGCAAGCCCTGGCCGCGTGGCGCGACCTTCGACGGCGCGGGCACCAACTTCGCGGTCTATTCACAGGTGGCCACCCGCGTGGAGGTGTGCCTCTTCGACCGGGCGGATCCGTCGAAGGAGCTCGAGCGCTTCGACCTGCCGTCGACGACCGAGTTCGTCTGGCACGGCTACGTGCCGGACCTGGAGCCCGGGACGCTCTACGGCCTGCGCGTGCACGGGCCCTACGAGCCGGAGAAGGGGCACCGCTGCAACCCGCACAAGCTGCTCGTCGACCCCTACGCCAAGGCGCTGTACGGCGAGGTGGACTGGAAGCAGCCGGTGTTCGGCTACCCCCTGGACCATCCGAAGAAGGACCTGATGCGCGACGAGCGCGACAGCGCGGCCGGCATGCCCAAGGGCGTGGTGGTGAGCGACTTCTTCGACTGGGGCAATGACCGGCGCCTGGACATCCCGTGGCGCAAGACGGTCATCTACGAGGCGCACGTGCGCGGCCTCACCATGCGCCACCCGGGCGTGCCCGAGCACCAGCGCGGCACGTACGCGGGCCTGGGCTCGCCGGCCATCATCGAGCATTTGCAGAAGCTGGGCGTCACCGCGGTGGAGCTGTTGCCGGTGCAGGAGTTCGCGGACGACTCGTTCCTCAACGACAAGGGCCTGTCGAACTACTGGGGCTACAGCACGCTGAACTACTTCTCCCCGGAGCAGCGCTACGCCAGCCGCAAGACGCCGGGCGGCGCGGTGGCGGAGTTCAAGTCGATGGTGAAGTCGCTGCACGCGGCGGGCATCGAGGTGCTCCTCGACGTGGTCTACAACCACACGTGCGAGGGCAACCACCTGGGGCCCACGCTGTCGTTCAAGGGCATCGACAACGCGTCGTACTACTGGACCATGCCGGAGGCGCGGCACTACCTGGACTTCACCGGGTGCGGCAACAGCCTGAACGCCTCCAACCCGCAGACGGCGCGCTTCATCGTGGACAGCTTGCGCTACTGGGTGGAGGAGATGCACGTGGACGGGTTCCGCTTCGACCTGGCCACGGTGCTGGGCCGCATGGGCAAGGGCGGCTACGACCCGAACGCGCCCATCTTCCAGATCATCAACCAGGACCCCGTGCTGAGCCGCGTGAAGCTCATCGCTGAGCCGTGGGACGTGGGGCTGGGCGGCTACCAGGTGGGCGGCTTCCCGGCGCCGTGGCACGAGTGGAACGGCAAGTACCGGGACGCGCTGCGCAAGTATTGGAAGGGCGACGAGAACCAGGCCGCGGAGGTGGGCTACCGGCTGACGGGCAGCGCGGACCTGTTCGCGGCGGCGCGCCGGCGTCCGCAGGCGTCCATCAACTTCGTCACCGCGCACGACGGCTTCACGCTGCACGACCTGGTCACGTACAGCAGCAAGCACAACGAGGCCAACGGCGAGCACAACCGCGACGGCGCGGATGACAACCAGGCGTGGAACTGCGGCGTGGAGGGGGAGACGGACAACACCGACATCATCTCCCTGCGTGAACGGCAGAAGCGCAACCTGCTGGCGTCGCTCTTCCTGTCCACGGGCGTGCCGATGATCGTCGCGGGCGACGAGATGGGCCGGACCCAGCAGGGCAACAACAACGCCTACTGCCAGGACAACGAGCTGTCATGGGTGGACTGGAACCTGGACAAGACGCGCCTGGACCTCCTGGAGTTCACGCGCAAGCTCATCCACTTCCGCCACGGGCAGCCGGTGCTTCAGCGCCGCCGCTTCTTCCAGGGCGAGCACCTGTGGGAGTCCGAGCACAAGGACCTGGCGTGGTTCCGGCCTGACGGCTCGGAGATGGGGCCGGAGGACTGGCAGAAGCCCTTCGTGCGTTCGCTGGCGTTCCTGCTGGGAGGCGACGCCATCCCCACGCCGGACGAGCGCGGCCAGCGCGTAAGCGGGGACTCGTTGCTGGTGCTGCTCAACGCGCACCACGACACGGTGACCTTCACGGTGCCGCCGCCGGGCGAGGGCGGCGCGTGGCGGCTGGAGCTCTACACGGCGGACGACAAGCGCGGCGACGAGGAGATGAAGCCCGGCAAGTTCGAGATGGTCGGGCGGTCGCTGGCGGTGTTCCGCAAGCCTGGACCGGGGTCCAACGGCGTGCCGTGATATTGCGTGCGCACCTTGTTGTCGAGGAGCGCACGGCATGGTGGACCCCAAGGACAGCGGGAGGAGTGAAGAGGCCGCTGTCGCGCGGGTGTACGGGGAGATCGCCTCCGCGTACGAGGTGCTCTACCCCGCGCTGCATCGCTACGGCGACCGGGTGGAGCGCTTCGTCGCGGACGCGGTGAAGCCGGGCATGCGCGTGCTGGACGTGGGCTGTGGTCCGGGCCTGCACACGCGAGGCCTGGACGCGTCCGTGGACGTGGTGGGGCTGGACCTGGCGCCGGAGATGCTGGAGCTGGCGAAGCAGTCACGGCCATCCGGCACGTGGCGCGTGCATAGCTACCTGGAGCCGGTGCCGGAGGACCTGGGCGCGTTCGACATCGCGCTGGCCATTGGCTGCCTGGACTTCTGTGACGACCTGCCGCGCGTGCTGGGGCACATGGGCCGGGTGCTGAAGCCGGGCGGCCGGATGTTGTTCACGGTGCTGGAGCGCAGGCCCGGGCTGGAGGCGCACGAGGAGCCCACGCGCCGGGCGCGCACGGCGGACACGGATGTGACGCTGCACCTGTGGAGCGCGGAGGAGACGGCGCGCGCCGTGGAGGCAGCGGGGCTGCGCGTGCGCGAGTACGTGCACGGGCCGGGCTGGGAGCTGATGGCCGAGGAGCGCGTGATGTGGTTCGGCTGGTGGGACGTGACGCGCGGCTGAAGGAGCAGCGTCCTAAGGGCAGGTCACAGGCAGTTGCGTCACCTTGATGAACGCATGCGACATGACTCCGTCGCCATACACGCCCACGGTGTTGTTCCCCGAGTACACGCGGACACCATTGCTGTCGTAACCGTCCACCCACACAAGCCAGGCCATCCCCACGTAGACGCCGTCGGTGAGGGTCGTCCCCTCGATGACGCCATCCCTTACGTTGAGTGGCACGGGCCCAACATCCGGGTACGCGGGACGGCTCGGATCACCCGACCTCAGGGTCACCGTCGCCGTCGCCACGGTGCAGGAGCCCTCTTCCATGGAGATATGCACCTCCAGGGAACCCCGGCTCCAGCCGGCATCTTCGCCGCCCGCGTCCTCGCTCCCGGTGTCTTCTCTTCCGGCGTCCCTGCCCCCGGCGCTTTCCTCCCCACAGGCCCCGAGCAGCGCACAGCTCATTCCCAGCATCACGACCCAAGCGGCTCGCTTCATGTGTCCTCCCAGATGGCGCATGGAGCGCGCAGCACTTGGACACATGTGCCCCAGGGCCTGGGACATGGGCCGTCAGGATTTCCGCACAGGCGCGTCCAGAGGCCCCGTCGGCAGCTTCAGGGGGGCGCACGGGGTTGTCCCGAGGCGTCCGGTTCCATGCAGTGGCTCTTTGGGCCGAGGCATGGGGTTCGGACGTTCCTCACGGCCATCACCGCCCGAGGTTCCTTTCATATCGAAGGCCGCACCGGTCGCACGCCACACCGTGAGGCGTGCATTGAGGCCCTTGACCGGGCATTCACCTGAACTAGCTCAACGGTAGAGCACGAGACTCTTAATCTCGCATTTGAAGGTTCGACTCCTTCGTTCGCCAGGACCCCGTCGTTTCCGCTGGTGTCAACGCGAGTCCACCGCGTCCTCCTCTCCACTCCGCACACTGGCCGGTCGCCAGGGCCTCCGGAGGCTTCCGTGCTTCACGCGGAACGCTCCGGTCGCCGTCCGTGACCGACATCCGGTGCGGAGATTCGGGAGGCTGAACGCGGATCCGGACGGTCTGTTCGCGCGACGCGCCCGTGGGGCGGCGGGGTCTTTTTCTCCAGCAGCCGGGCTGCACTCTTTTCTTGTCGTCGAGGTGACGTGTCATGGGTATCGGTCGGGTGGATGTGGCGCAGAACGAGCGGCTGTTCGTGGTGGTGAACGGGAAGGCGGAGCAGTACCTGGGGCCGGGCCGGCACTGGGTGGTGCGTCCGTTCCAGCACGTCCGCTACGAGCGCGTGCCGCTGGAGCCACCCGTCACCCGGCTGGATGAGGCCAAGCTCGCGTTGGTGCCGGAGAAGGACCTCCAGGTCCTGGAGCTGGGCGCGAACGAGCGCGCGGTGGTCTTCCATCACGGCCAGCCGGTGAAGTGGCTGGGTCGGGGTCAGCACCAGGTGTGGACGGCGCAGCGGCTGCCCGGTCGAACCGGTCGGCCCGAGACGCCGACGGTGCGGGTGGAGCGCGTGGACGTGTCCGGGTTGGCGACGGAGCCCCTGCGGGACGAGGTGCGCGCGCTGGTTCCGTCCAGCGACTACGTGGAGATCACGGCCACGGAGGGTTCAGTGGCGCTGCGCTACGTGAACGGCGTGCTGGACGCGGTGCTGCCGCCGGGCCGGCACGCGGCGTGGACGGCCGCGCACAAGGTGCAGTTCGCGGTCATCGACCTGCGCGAGCGGCTGCTCCACGTCACCGGCCAGGAGGTGATGACAAAGGACCGCGTGACGCTGCGGCTCAACCTGTCCGCGGCGTACCGGGTGGTGGACGCGCGGCGGCTGGCGGTGGTGGCGCGGGCGCCGGATGAAATCCTCTACCTGGCCATGCAGTTGGCGGCGCGCGAGGCCGTGTCCACGCGCACGCTGGATGAGCTGCTGGCGGCGCGGGAGACCGTGTCGGCGGAGCTGTACGCGCAGGTGAAGTCGGGGGCGGAGGGCGTGGGCCTGGAGCTGCTGCGCTTCGGCATCAAGGACGTGGTGCTGCCGAAGGAGATGAAGGACCTGCTCAACCAGGTCATCCAGGCGCAGAAGCAGGCGGAGGCCAACGTCATCACGCGGCGCGAGGAGACGGCGGCGACGCGCTCCATGGCACAGACGGCGAAGGTGCTCGCGGAGAACCCGCTGCTCGTGCGCCTCAAGGAGCTGGAGGCGTACAAGGACCTGGCCGCGAAGGTGGGTCAGGTGCACCTCGTGCTCGGTGAGGGCGCAGTGCCCACGCTGCAGCTCAAGGGCGGATGACACAGCCGTGTGGCTTCGCGGCCACACGGCTCGTCGTTTCAGAGGGGAACCGGGGTTGGCCCGGGGGCTGCAATGTCCCCGGGCACACCCTGAAACCAAGGTTCCCGACCATGCGAGTCCTGCTCGCCACGCTCTTCGTCTGTCTTCTGGCCGCCCCGGCCTCCGCTCAGCAACCCTGCCCTCCCGCCGCTTCGCCTACCGCGGGCGTCGCCCAGGGCACCCTCGTGGCGCGCTTCCGTGCGCAGCCGCAGGCCGAGGACACCACCGCCTGCCCGGACACCGAACCGCGCACCTTCAGCCTCAAGCACACGGAGGTGGACGCGGAGGTCAGTGGCTTCCTCGCGTCCGTCACCGTGACGCAGGTGTTTGAAAACCCCTACACCGCGCCCCTCGAAGCGCTCTACGTCTTCCCGCTGCCGGAGCTGGCCGCCGTGGATGGCATGGAGATGCACATCGGCGAGCGCATCATCACGGGCGTCATCCAGACCCGCGAGCAGGCCCGCGACACCTACGAGCGCGCCAAGGCCGAGGGCAAGACGGCCGCGCTGCTCGACCAGGAGCGCCCCAACATCTTCACCCAGTCCGTCGCCAACATCCTCCCCGGCGAGACCATCCGCGTGCGCATCCACTACGTGGAGCGCCTCACCTACGACGCCGGCACCTACCGCTTCAGCTTCCCCATGGTCGTCGCCCCCCGCTTCATCGGCGGCGAGCCGCTGCCCACGCGCCAGGGCGAAGGCGTGGAGGCCGACACCACCACCGTCCCCGACGCGAGCCGCATCACGCCCCCGGTGCTCACCGACACGCGCAGCGGCCATGACATCCAGCTCACCGTGCGCCTGGACGCGGGCCTCCCGGTCCACTCGCTGCGCTCCACCACCCACCGCGTGGACGTGAAGCGCGACGGCCAGTCCCGCGCCACCGTGACCCTGGGCCGCGACGACCGCATCCCCAACAAGGACTTCATCCTCGAGTATGTCGTCGCCGACGCCCTCATCCGCCCCGCCGTCCTCATGCACCGCGACCCCGGCGCGGACCACGGCTACTTCCTGGTGATGATCAACCCGCAGCTGTCTCCCACGCAGAGGGAAATTGTTCCGCGTGAGCTCTACATGGTGCTCGACACGTCCTGCTCGCAGTCCGGCCTCGCGATTGAAAAGTCCAAGGCCATCACCAAGGAAGTGCTCAACCACCTGATGCCCGAGGACACCTTCCAGGTCCTCAACTTCGACACGCAGGTGACCAAGTTCGCGCCCACCGCCGTCCCCGCCACGCCGGAGAACATCCAGAACGCCCTGCCCTACGTGGCCAACTTCTGGGGTGGTGGCGGCACCGACGTGCGCATCGCCGCCCAGGAGGCCATGGTCCCGCCCAACGACCCCGCCCGCCTGCGCATGGTGCTCTTCATGACGGACGGCCTCATCGGTGGAGACGAGCAGGTGCTCGGCACACTCCAGGACCACCTGCGCGAGGAGACGCGCATCTTCGCCGCCGGCGTGGGCTCCAGCACCAACCGCTACCTCATCACCAAGATGGGCGAGCTGGGCCGCGGCGCCTCCACCCTCGTCAACCTCAACCGCCCGGAGGAAGACGTCGCCCGCGAGTTCGAGCAGCGCATGCGCGGCCCCGTCCTCACCTCCGTGGTGGTGGACACCGACGGCCTGCCCGTCAGCGACGTGTACCCGAAGTCCGTGCCGGACCTCTTCGCCGGTCAGCCGCTGTTCCTCGTGGGCAGGTTCACCGGCACCGGTGACGGCCTCCTGCGCATCTCCGGCCGCGTGCGCGGCCAGGTCCGCCACTTCGACGTGCCCGTGCACTTCCCCGAAGTCGCCCCGGAGCACGACGCCCTCAAGAGCCTCTGGGCCCGCCAGCGCATCGAGGAGCTCACCGTGCAGGGCTACCGCGGCGAGACGCAGGAGGTCGTCCAGGGCATCACCGACACCGCGCTCCAGTACCACCTGATGAGCCGCTACACGTCCTTCGTCGCGGTGGAGCAGGTGGCCCGCACGGCCCCCAACGGCGAGACGGTCCGCGAGCTGGTCCCCGTGCAGCTTCCCGACGGCATGGTGTCAGGCGCGCTCAGCCGCGAGGAGATTCCGCCCGGCGACCCCATCATCTCCGTGCGCGCTCCGCGCGACGCCCGCCGCGTCACCGCCTACTTCCCCTTCGGCCTGGTGAAGCCGCTCACGTTCGACACCGTCACCCGTTCGTGGCGCGGCCGGTTCCTCGTGCCGCTGGGCATCGAGGACGGCTACTACACCGTGTTCATCATCGCGGAGCTGGCGGACGGCCGCGTGGAGCGCAGCGAGGTGCGCTACCGCCTGGACTCCCAGGGCAACGACTTCGAGGTCGTCCTCTCCCAGAAGGAAGTTTCTCCCGGTGACACGCTGACGCTGGACGTGGACGCGGTGGAGGCCACGCAGGAGGTCAGCGTGTACGGCGAGCTCTTCGGCGAGGACCAGCTCCTGCTCGACACGAAGGACGGCCTGCGCTTCACGAAGTCCCTCGTCATCCCGGAGGGCACGCCGGCGGGCTCCTACGAGTTGGTGTTCGTCGCCCGCGACGCCGCGGGCAACCGCTTCGAACGCCGCGAGACGCTGCGCGTCATCCACTCCCGGCGCAACTGACCCGCGAATCAATCTCGGGTACCCTGGCGGCCCGTTTCAGGCCCCGCGCCTTCACTGGCGCGGGGCCGTTGCATTCGCACCCGGCCGCGAGGAGTCCTTCGATGTCGTCGTCCCTGCACTACACGCCCAACCTCCGCGATATTGAGTTCAACCTCTTCGAGTTCCTGGACATCGGCCACACGTCGCTGGGCAAGGCGCCCTTCGGGGACCTGGACGAGACGGCGGCCCGGCAGACGCTGCAGACGTTCGCGCAGCTGTGCACGCAGGAGCTGGCGAAGAGCTTCGACGAGTCCGAGCACAACCCGCCCAAGCTGGAAAACGGCGAGGTGAAGCTGCCCCCCGGCCTCAAGGCCGCGATGGGCGCCTACTACGACGCGGGCATGCACCTGTTGGAGACGCCCACGCACCTGGGCGGACTGGGCGCGCCGCCGTCGCTCGGCTGGGCCGCGTTCGAGCTGCTGTTGGGCTCCAACCCCGCGCTGGCGTTCTTCACGCTGGGCAACCTGTTGGCGCGCGTCATCGACAAGCTGGGCACGGAGTCGCAGAAGCAGCGCTTCCTGCCGCACATCCTGGACAAGCGCTGGAGCGGCTCCATGGTGCTGACGGAGCCGGACGCGGGCAGCGACGTGGGCGCCGCGCGCACCAAGGCCCGCCACGTGGACGGCGACGTCTGGGAGATTGAAGGCGTCAAGCGCTTCATCACCAACGGCGAGTCGGACATCGCGGAGAACATCATCCACATGGTGCTGGCGCGTCCGGAAGGCGCGGCGCCGGGCACCAAGGGCCTGTCCCTGTTCGTGGTGCCCAAGTACTGGGTGAACGAGGACGGCAGCCTGGGCGCGCACAACAACGTCGTGTGCACCAAGCTGGAGAAGAAGATGGGCCTGAAGGGGTCCGTCACGTGCGAGCTGACGTTCGGCGACGGCAAGCCCACGCGCGGCCTCCTGCTGGGGGAGGTGCACGACGGCATCCGGCAGATGTTCCACATCATCGAGAACGCGCGCATGGCGGTGGGCCTGAAGTCCATGGCCGCGCTGTCCGCGGGCTACTTCCGCGCGCTGTCGTTCGCGAAGGACCGCGTGCAGGGCAGCGACCTGGCGAAGGCGCGCGACAAGTCGGCGCCGCGCGTGAACATCCTCCAGCACCCGGACGTGCGCCGCATGCTGATGGCGCAGAAGGCGCACGCGGAGGGCCTGCGCGCGCTGGCCCTGTTCACCGCGTCCGTGCAGGACCAGGTCGAGTTGCAGGGCGGCCACCGCTCCACGGCGGCGGGCGAGGCGGACGTGCTCAACGACATGCTGCTGCCGCTGGTGAAGGGGTACAGCTCGGAGAAGGCATATGAGCTGTTGTCCCTGTCGCTCCAGGTGCACGGCGGTTCGGGCTTCCTGACGGACTACCCCGTCGAGCAGTACATCCGGGACCAGAAGATCGACTCGCTCTACGAGGGCACCACGCACATCCAGGCGCTGGACCTGCTGATGCGCAAGGTGGCGCGCGATGGCGGCGCGACGCTGATGGGGCTGCTGGAGCGAGTCCGCGCGACGGCGGACGGCGACGAGGGCGGTCCGGAGCTGGCTCGCGAGCGCGCCGCGCTGGGCGAGGCGGTGGGCCACCTGCAGACGCTGCTCGGCACGCTGATGGGCAAGCTGGGCGAGTCCGTCTACCACGTGGGCTTCCAGGGCAACCGCGTGCTGTTCGCCGTGGCGGAGGTCATCATCGGCTGGCTGCTGGTGCGCCACGCCGCGGTGGCGCTGGAGCGCACGAAGACCAACCCCGGTGACAAGGCCTTCTACGATGGCAAGGTGGCCAGCGCCCGCTGGTACTGCCACGAGGTCCTGCCCGGCATCGCGCACGCCGCGCGCATGGTGGAGAACGGCAACCTGGACCTGATGGACCTGGCGGAAGAGTCGTTCTAGCGGCGCGTTGGCGGCGCGCGTCTTGGAGCGCTTCGTGGAGCGCGCCGCCCCCCGCCGGTTCCGCCTCGACAGGGTCCGGCACGGCATCGACAATGCCGGGATGATCACCCTGTATGGCTTTGGCCGCGTCCATTCGAAGGTCGTAGGGCTCACGCGCGACTTGCGCGTCCTCTGGATGCTCGAGGAGCTGGGTGTGCCCTACCGGGTGCACGGCGTGGATCATCCCGCGGGGGAAACCCGGGAAGAGGCGTACCGGCAGCTGAACCCCTTCTGTCAGGTGCCGGTGCTCGATGACGACGGTTTCGTGCTCACCGAGACGGGCGCGATCCTGCTGTACCTGGCGGAGAAGACGGGCCAGTTGATGCCCACGGACTTCCAGGGCCGCGCCCAGGTGACGCGCTGGTGCTTCGCCGCGCTCACCACCGTGGAGCTCCCCATGTCCCAGTTGATCATGGTCGACCTGCTCGGCGACGCCGACCCCACCGGCGCGCAGCGGCGTCCCGGGCTGGTGAAGTACGCCGAGCACCACCTGACCACGCTCGAGGCCTGGCTCCGGGAGCGTCCGTACCTCACCGGCGAGGCATTCACCGTGGCGGACATCCTGATGACCACGGTGCTGCGCGAGGTGCGCAACGCGGGCGTGCTCGAGGGATTCCCCCGGGTCTCCGCCTATCGCGAGCGCTGTGAGGCACGGCCCGCGTGGCGGCGAGCGCTGGAGGCCTATGAGCAGCGCCTCGGGGTCCCGGCGGGCAGCGCGCGCTAGTCCACGATGAATAGCCTGGCCCCGCCCTCTGTCGACGAGCGATGGGCCCCGTCGTCATCGGAGACCTGGTAGCTCATCATCGGCCCGAGCTCGACCAAAGCCAGTCGGTCCATCCCCTGTGTCGGCGGATCCGCCGCGGGTGTGGCTCCAGGGAGACACACCGGGCTGGCCCGGAGTTCGCAATGGGGGTGGAGCATGATGCTCTCCACCCTCACCGCGCTGACCCTGGCCGCCACCGTCACCAACACCGAGACCGTGCACGACCTGGAGCCGTTCGGCGGCCACGTCGTCGCGTGCACCGAAGGCGGCCTGGAGCTGTTCACGCCCGCGGGCCGTCCGGTGCGCGTGCTCACGGTGGAGGACGGGCTGCCCAGCCACTTCTGCCGCGCGCTGGAGTCCACGGGCGACCGGCTCTTCGTCGCCACGGATGAAGGGCTCGTGTCGCTGGACGTGCGCTTCCAGGTGACTCCCGTGCTGGACGTGCGCTGGCAGGCGCTGCCTCCCGCCGACGACGCGAGCACTCCGGACTACGTGAGCCGGCTGGAGTCGCTGGCCGCCGTGCTTACGCCGGGCGCCACGTACACGGCGTTCTCACCGCGCTTCGCGGGCACGGCGGAGGGGCGCGTGTTCGAGCTGGGCAGCGAGCGCGCGTGGTCGCTGCCAGGGCCGGTGCGCTTCATCTCGGACACTCGCGACGGCGTGGACGTGGGCACCACCGAGGGCGCGTTCTCCATCAGCGCCACCGGCCGGCTCTCCGCGCTGCGCGACGTGCCCACCGGGCCGCTGTCCTTCACGGTGACGGAGCAGGGCGTGCGCATCGTGGGCAGCCGCGGTGAAGTCCACGCGTGGGAGACGGAGTCCGTGCCACTCCAGGCCGTGAGCGTCCCCAAGGGCGCCACCGTGCTGCGCGATGGCTGGGCGGGCACGCGGACCTCTGGCGTGTTCTTCCAGGGGAAGAAGGGCTGGCAGCGCGTCACGCCCACCGGGCAACTGTGCGGCAATCACATCACCGCACTCGCCCGGCATCAGGGCCAGTTGGTGGCGGGCACGTTCGACCGGGGCATCTGCATCCAGCGTGGTGACGGAAGGTGGCAGACCGTCCGTTCACCTTCACTTCCCAGCGACCAGGTGCTGGGCATCACCAGCGATGGACCGAACCTCTACGTCGCGACCACGTATGGCCTGGGCTTCCATGACGGGAAGACGTGGACGCAAATCGCATACGGGGCTCGCAACCCCGTGGCATTGGGAAAGCTGTCCGTGCTCAACGTGTCCCAGATGGATGACGGCATCGCGCTGGTGGATGGCCGGGGCACGTCCCTGGTCACGCCCGGCACGTCGCCCCTGTCGCTGGTGAAGCGGCTGCCGTTGCCCAAGGAGTGGAGCAAGCATCCGTCCGTCGGCGAAGCCTCGGGCCGCTTCCTGTGGATGGGCAGCGAGGACCGCGGCCTCACGCGCTGGGACGGTGAGAAGTGGCAGCGCTTCCACGACGGCCGCGACCTCACCGACAACTGGATCACCGCGCTGTCCATCGACTCGCAGGGACGCGCGGTCGCGGGCACCTGCCAGGACGGCTTCAACTACTTCGACGGCGCGAAGTGGACGCGCGTGCGCACCGCGTCCGGCCTGCCCTCCCCGGCCATCGTCTCCGCCGCGCTCGTGCCCGGTGGGGCGCTGGTGGGCACGCTGCTCGGCGCGTCGTACTTCGACGCGGCCACGGGGGAGACGCGCGCCCTGCCGAAGCTGGCCGACCCTCGCGTGTACGCGGTGCTCCCCGACGGAGACTCCGCCCTCTTCGGCACCGAGGGCGGGCTGTCGAGCGCCACCTGGAAGGCCGTCTCCGCTCCGGCCCTCAGTCAGCGCTGAAGGCTTCAGGCCGGCTTCGGCGCCGTGCCTCGCGCGGCCAGCTCACGCTCCACGTACAGCCGCAGGATGTGCATGAAGTCCTGCGCGTTCGTCACCACGCCGAAGGCCTGATGCGTGCCGCGGTCCTTCAGCTTGCTCACCACGAACTCGGACGAGTCCACGCAGATGGTGGGCAGCTCCCGCAGGCTTCCGTCCTTCTCCGTCACGAACGCCGGCAGCATGTTCCCCGTCGCGATGGCGTGCAGCGCCGTGGCCACCAGCACCGCCATCGTCGCCTTCACCGCGTGCCGGCGCATCGCGTCCTGCGCCGCCAGGTTGTCCGTCACCACGTCCGGCAACGGCCCGTCATCCCGGATGGACCCCGTCAGCACGAACGGCACCCCGTGCTTCACGCACGCGTGCATGATGCCGTTGGTGATGACGCCCGCCTCCACCGCCTTCGCGATGGAGCCCGCCTGCCGCACCCGGTTGATGGCGCGCATGTGCAGCCCGTGCCCGCCCGACGTCGCCTCGCCCGCGCCGCTCATCCCCAGCGTCGTGCCGTAGATGGATGCCTCGATGTCGTGCACCGCCACCGCGTTGCCCGCGAGCAGCGCCCCCACGAAGCCGTTCTCCACGAACCACGTCATGTCCGCCCGCGCCCGCGAGTGCACCAGCGCCGGCCCCGTCACCCAGATGGGATAGCCGCCCCGCTCGCGCTCCTCCACCAACAGCCGCGCCATGTGCGCGTAGTCGATGGGCTTCTCGCGCGAGACCTCGCTCGTCATGAACTTGAACTCGCCCTCCCCGCCCTCCGACAGGTAGGCCATGTTCACGTAGACGCCCTCGCTGCCGTCCTCCGCCTTGCCCACCACCACCCGCTCGCCCGCACGCACCCGGCGGCCCTCGCGCACCCAGAGCTCGCCCTGCGCGTCCAGCACCAGCGCGCCGTCCATGCGCGGCTCGCGCGGCATCCGCCACCGCCCGTCCATCCGCACGTACGTGGGCAGGTTCGTCGTCGTGAAGAAGCCCTCCGGCAGCACACCGTCCGCCGGTGCCGGGGTGAAGCGCGCGTCCGGGAAGCTGGCGAACCGCGCCGCCGTGAAGTCGGGATGAGCAATGGTCGTCACCCCGCCACCATGCGCGGGCCTCCCCCACCCGTTCAAGCGCGCCGCATCGCCCGTCAGAAGCACGACGGTCCGCGCCGCGAAATCCCCCGGGAATTACGCACCGCGCCAGGCCCCGCTCCGGGTCCCCATTCGCCGGTGCTCGCCCGGCTCCAGCCTGGATTCCACTTCGGGTGCGCCAGCTCGCCCACATGTGCGTGCCTGGCGTGAAAAGCAGGTGGGGGGACGCAACCCCGGTTCTTGAATACCGAGAATGGAAACAATCGCAGTCGGTGACCGCGGTCGGGTCACTGCTCCCCTCTCGGAGCCTCCCATGAGCTACCGCATCCAGTCCGGTGACACCCTCTCTGCCCTGGCCCAGCGTTACGGCACGTCCGTGGACTCGCTGATGAAGGCCAACCCGCAGATCACCAACAAGGACCTCATCTACGCGGGCACGACGCTGAACATCCCCGGCTCGCGCGACAGCTTCGAGTCCGGCGCCCAGGGCTTGCGCGGCGGGTCCAGCGGGTCCAGCGGCAACAGCGGCGCGGGCGACGTGATGGCGCCAACGGGCGGCGCGGGCCCGGCCACTCGCGGCCCCGGCGGCAGCCCGTACGACATCGCGGTGTCACACCTGGGCAAGAACGCCGGTTCGCTGAAGTACGAGACGACCGGCGTGGGCGCGGACATGGAGGACTGGGTCCCCAACAACGTGAACTGCGCCAACTTCGTCTCCGCGTGCCTGGAGCAGGCCGGGCAGATCAAGAACAGCCAGCACAGCGCGTCCGTGATGACGCTCCAGTCGAACCTGGACCGCGACCCGAACTTCCAGCGCGTGAGCCTCAAGGACGCCAAGCCCGGCGACGTCGTCTGCATGAAGGTGGGCAGCGGCGAGCACGTGGTGATGTTCGCGGGCTGGAAGGACGGCAAGCCCCAGTTCATCGGCTCCAACAACGTGAACTCGGACGGCTCGCAGCGCATCAGCTACTCGTCGATGAACTACCCCATCATGTCCGTGCACCAGTACCGGGGCTGAACAACCCCTGGATGACGGTCTCCGGTGGGGCCTTCGCCTTCCGCGCCCCCAGCGCCCGGAAGGGGGAGGCCCCCTCCACTTTTCAGGGGGTTGGCTTCAACGCCTGGCCGGCCACCTGCCCTCCAAGGCCCCCACAATGGCGCGGGCTTCACATTGCCAATGGCCTTCCGTCCAGGGTTGGACGTTCCCTGGACACGAGGACTTTGCGACAGGGGCCGGACGGGGGGAGGCTCCCGGGTGCCATGCGAAGCCTCATCCTCCTCGTGGAAGACCATGTCGACAGCCGTGAGATGCTCGAGGAATTCCTCACGCTGGAGGGGTTCGCCGTGGAGGTCGCCGGCAACGGCCTGCACGCATGGGAGCGCCTGCGGCGCGGCCCCTTGCCGGACGTGATGCTGCTGGACCTGATGATGCCGGTGATGAGCGGCTGGGAGCTGATGGAGCGCGTGCAGAAGGAGCCGCGCCTGAAGAACCTGCCCGTCATCGTCGTGTCGGGCGCGGGCGCCACCCGCCCCGTGCCCCAGGGCATCCGGGCGTCCATCCCCAAGCCGCTGGACCTGGACGACCTGATGCGCGCGTTGGAGCCGTTCCGCTCCCAGCAGTCACAATTAGCCGCCGCCTACTGAGCGTGCGGCGGCGTCGCGGGATGCGGCGCATGCTCGCGCGGCAGGAGCACGCGGAAGACGGTGCCCTCGGACGCGCGCGAGCGCACCTCGATGCGGCCCCCGTGGCCCTTCACCACCTGTTCGACGATGTAGAGCCCCAGCCCCAGGCCGCCGTGCGTGTTGCCGCCCGCGCCGCGCCGGAACGGGTCGAACAGGCGCGGCAGCAGGTCCGGCGGGATGGGGTCTCCGCCGTTGTGCACCTCCAGCACCACGTTCGTGTCCGCGTCCGACAGCGTGAAGCGCACGGGTGAGTCCGGCGGGCTGTACTGGAGCGCGTTGCCGCCCAGGTTGCTCACCACCTGCAGCAGCCGGTCCGCGTCCCAGGCGCCGTCGTAGCGCCCCGGCCCCACGGTCAGCGTGAGCGAGCGCTCCGGCCACGCCGCCTCCAGCTCCTCCACCGCCTGGCGCACCACCATGCGCACGTCGCCGGGCACCCGCTCAATCGGGATGCCGCCGCCCAGCCGGCTGCGGGTGAAGTCGAGCAGCTCCGAAATCATCCGCGCCATGCGCTCGCCGGAGCGTGCGATGCGGGACACGGCCTTGCGGTCGCGCTCCTGGAGCGCGTCGCCGTGCAGGAGCTTGGTGACGGACAGCTGGATGGCGTTGAGGGGGTTGCGCAGGTCGTGGCTGACGATGGCGATGAGCCGCTCGCCGAACTGCGCCGCCTCGCGCGCCGCATCCTCCGCGCGGCGGCGCTCGGTGACGTCCACCAGGGTGACGACGCCCGCGACAATCTGGTCGTCCCGGTCGCGCACGGGAGCGCTGGAGCCCAACAGGTGCGCGGTGGTGCCGTCCGGCCGGCGCACCTGGAGCGGCTCCGCCTGGCGCGTCTCACCGGTGCGCAGCGCGCGGGCCATGGGCCACGCGTCGTCCGGCAGCGGCTGGTTGTCCGCGGTGAACATCTGGTGCGACGCCTCGTAGTCCGCCAGGTTGGCCGAGGGCCGGAAGGGGTGGCCCAGCAGCGACTCCAGCGCGCGGTTGCCGAGCAGCAGCCGGCCGCTGGGCGCCTCCGCGATGAGCACGCCCGCGGGCAGCTGGTCCAACACCGCCGCCAGGCGCGCGCGCTCCGCCTCGATGGTGGCCAGCAGGCGCTGGCGCTCCGCCTCGCCGTGGCGGCGCTGGGTGATGTCCAGCACCGTGGCGGCGCGGCCCACGCGGCGGCCCGTGGCATCCCGCAGGGACGTCACGTGCACGAACGCGGGGAAGCGGCTGCCGTCGCGGCGCAGGTGCAGCGCTTCGTACTCGTGGAAGGGCTTGGAGCTGGCGGCGGCCATGTGCCGGGGCAGCGCGCCTCGGGACTCGGGCGCGACCAGCTCCTCCAGCCGCATGCCCTTGAGCGACTCGGGAGGCTGCCCGTGCATGCGCGCGAGCGCGGGGTTCGCCGCCACGAACGTGCTGTCGTCGGCGTCCATCACCGCCACGCCCACGCCCAGGTGCGCGAAGATGTCCTCCCAGCGCTGGGGCCCGGGCGTATCCGAGCCAGCGCCCCGCTCGCGCGCCGCCTCCGCCGCCTCGCGCGAGGCGAGCAGCCGCGCCTGGACATGGGCCTCCAGCGCCGCGGCCTCCACCGCGTCCACGGCGTCGTGGAAGCGCTCCACCTGCGCGGCGTCGTCGCCTCCCCGCTCGCGCCACAGCCGCAGCACCGTGTCGCGCAGGCGCCGGAAGTTGGTGGTCGTGGGGTGCCCGTCGGAGCCCTGCACCAGGAGCGACAGCTCGCGCGCCAGCGCGTCGGACACGCGCGCGTCCGGGTTCGCCATGCGGGCCGCCACCGCGGACAGCCCGTGCATGAAGGTGTCACCGGAGCCGGGGGCTTCGTGAAGCCATGCGTCCTGCAGCACGTCGCGGGACTGGAAGAGGAAGTCGGCCAGGGGCAGGGACACGGTGCGAGGCTCGTGGGTCGGAGGGACCTGGGGGCGTCCGGGATGAGAAGAGGTCTCCTCCCGACTTAGGCTCCCGCCCTCGACGCGACAAGGACCGTCTGGCGACGTGTCAGGAGGAAGGCGAACGGACCAGCCCCAGCGGCCACAGGGCCGTCAGCCGCAGGAGCCCCGCGTCCGGCTCCACGCGGTAGCGGACCTGGAAGCCGCAGGCGAGCACCGTCGCCCCCTCGCGCCCCGCGGGCGGAGCCGGAAGCGACGGCATCCGGCTGGCGAGCGCCCCCAGCTCCGCCTGGAGCTGCTCGCGCACCGGAGGCGGACACGCCGTGAGCGTGCGCACCACCGGGGGTTCCAGCTGACAGCGGTAGGCCATGGGCGCGCCAGAGGGTGTGCACATACAGCTTCTCTGCAAGATGACAGCGGCACGGTCCCAAGTGCGGTCAGGCGCCAGGCGTCGGAGGGAAACAGTCCCCGGGGCCCACTGTCGGGCAGGCGACGCTGGGGAGCCCGCTGGACCCAGGGCCGCTTCAAGAATCCGAGGAAAAGCAGGTCGAATCCGGGGATGGCCCTGGGCATCCACCACCTGCTGCTCGTCGAGGATGATCCGTCCTGGCGGGAGCGTGTGGACCGGGCGGCGCGGGAGGCGGGCTTCCTGGTGTCGTCCGTGGCGGATGGCGCGGAGGCGTTGGACTGGCTGCGTCATCGTCCGCGCGCGCAGCATCCGGACCTCATCCTCCTGGACCTGATGTTGCCGCGGATGGATGGATGGGAGCTGTACGGGCAGCTGCGCACGGACACGCGGCTGCGGCACCTGACGGTGATGATGATGTCCACCGCGAGCGGTGCGCCGAGCGTGCCGCTGCATGGCGTGTTGGGCTTCCTGCGCAAGCCGCCGCAGCCGGAGGCGCTGGTGCGGGTCCTGGCGGAGCGGCTGCGGGAGCTGCCCGGGCGCCCTCCCGAACCGCCGCGCATGCCGTACTCGCTGCGGGTGCCGGACGAGTCGCTCTACGCGCTGCACGCCCTGCCATCTCCAATCCGCCACGCGGTGCGCGTGCATCTCCTGCGCGCCGCGGAGCTGGCGGCCACGGAGCTGCCGCTGGCGTCGTCGTGGCTGATGGCGCTGCACAGCGATCATCCCTCGCTGCTGGTGACGGTGGAGGGCGTGCGCGTGGTGCTGGAGGTGGACGACGGTGCCTGCGCGCTGACGGCGAGCATCGTCATCGTGCCCAGCCACCTGCGCTGCGCCTGACGCGAGGGTTCACACCACCGGCACGCGGTGGACCTCGCCGGTGCGCAGGTCCAGCCACACCACGCGGCCGAGCAGGTCGTGGACGGCGCACCAGTCCTCCGTGAGGCGCACGACCTGGGGCGGAGTGCCGGAGAACTCCACCGTCACCCGGGCGTAGTCGGCGACGGTGCGCAGGACGGTGGTGTGCAGTTCGCCCTTCTGGAAGCGGGTCACGCGCCAGGATTGCGAAAGCACCTCGCCCGCGCGCTCCGCGGCCCGCTGGGCCGGGCGGTGGTAGCGCCGCGCGACGATGGGGGCCACGTAGGTCCACACGCCGGGCTCGTCGCCCGCGGGCACCGCGACGCGCCCGGCCATCGCCTCACCGTCGGGCGTGAGCGCGAGGGCGTCCGGCGTCCCCCACGGAGCCGGCAGGTTCGAGCGCCCACGCAAGGTGGGGCCGCCCGGCAACTCGTAGCACCAGCGATCCAGGTATTCGAACTCCTGCTCCGGGGTGAGGTGCAGGACGAGGAAGGAGAGGTGCTTCGCGTCCACGGCCATGCGGAGCACGGTGCCGCCCACCTCCGGCACGCGCCACAAGGAGCGCGGCTCGGCGGCGAGCGTGTCCACCATGCTCACGGTGTCGCGCACGGCGATGAACCACCGCTCCCCGTCGTAGGTGGGGGCCCACGCGTCCAGCTCCACGTCGCACCAGCGTGTGGCCCGGCGCTCCACCAGGTCCAGCCGCGACACGCGCCACAGGTCCCCCCGGCGCGCCAGCGCGAGGGCTCGATTGCCCTGCTCGGAGAGGACGAGCGAGAACGCCGGCACGTCGAAGCCCGCGAGCGTGCGCCCGTCCGGGCCCACCAGCCGCGCCCCTGCTTCCCCCAGCGCGAGCAACACGCGCCGGCCCGGCAGCACCACGGCGTCATGCACGGCATGGGCGCCCGCGTGGCCGCGGTCCATCGACACGCGCACGTGAGGCAGGTCCGGCGACTCGGCCCAGGGCTGCTGGGAGGAGACCTTCGGCGCCGGCATGTCCGTGCGCAGCGCGGTCAACGCGGGGTCCTGGAGGCCGAGGAGTTGTTGGAGGAGCCGCGCGTTGGAGGGGAGCCCCTCCACCCTCTCGTCGCGCATCAGTGAGCGGATGGTGGGGACGAGGAGCGCGCCGCGGGCCGCGGAGGCGCCCGAGCGAGGCAGCACCGTGGCGAAGGCCAGGCGCTCCGGGGCGCGCGCGGCGGTTTCATCCGACAGCAGGTCCTGGATGGCCTCGCGCGCGGCGTCCAGGCCGTCCGGGGACTCGAGAGCCAGGCGCGCCAGGAGCTTCGCGCCCCCCGTGCCGCCGGCCTGGATGCCCCGCTCCATCCAGGCGCGCGCGAGGTGTCGCGCGGAGGTCACCGGCCACACGACGTCCACCGCGCCCGACCAGTCTCCGGCCTCCGCGAGCGACTCCGCCCACAAGAGGCGCAGGGCCTGCGCTTCGGCGGGGTGGGTCTTCTCCAGGCGCAGCACGGCGTCCGCGAACACGCCCGAGCGCCGTGCGATGGCCACCGCGCGCCCTACGTCCTTCGCGAGGAACCACTGGCGCACCACGAGGCCGGGCGGAAGGCTGCGCCCCTCGGCGAGCTCCGCGGCGAGCTGGAAGCGGCCGTGGCGCTCCAGGAAGGACACGGCCTCTTCGGCCGCGTCCAGGAGTTCCGCGAGGACGAAGGCGGCCTCGTCGATGCGGCCTTCGCGCTCCAGGCGGCGGAAGGTTTCGCGGTAGCGCTCGCGCAGCGCATCGAACACGGCGGGGCCGCCGCCGAAGCTTTGCGCGGCCCCACCGCGGCCGTGGGGTTGGATGCGCAGCTCCTCGCGCGGGCTGGGGACACCGAGCGCGAGCCGCGCGCGTTCGTCCATCGCCTTGCCCAGGGGAATGGCGTGGCGCAGGGCTTCGTCCAGGTCGCCCTGTTCGAAGAGCTCGAAGAGGTGGCGCAGGTAGTCTCCCTTGCGCCGCCCCACGAGCGCTCCGAGGGGCGTGTTCCGGAGCATCCACGCCTTGAGCTGTTCGAGCGCGCCCGGGCCTTGGGGCTCGCCAGCGCCGGAGCCCTGTGAGGCTTTGGCGGGGTCATCTCCGCGCATTCCGGCGAGGAGCCGTAAGAACCAACCGGCCCGTGCGCCAGTGGCCGTGGCGGAGGCATTGGCCGTGTCCGGCGAGAACGCGCTCCGCAGACGTTCGAACCACCCCGCGCGACTCGGGGCCAACGCGCTTCCCGGTGCGCCTTGCGCCTCCGTTCGGAAGGCACTGCGCACTCGTGCGAAGAGGCCCTCGCGATGCACGGTCACCGCGCCTGCTGGCTGCGAGCGGAATGCCCGGCGCAGCCGCGTGAACAGGCCTTCACGACGGACGGTCAGCACTGCTTCGCCGGGCTTCCGCGAGAAGACCCGCCGCAGTCTCGCGAAGAAGCCTTCGGCCTCCACCGCCGGGACCTCCCGCCCCTCCATGCGCGCCAGCATGCGCTCCGCTTCGGGCGCGAGCCCGGGCACCCCGGGCCCGAACCGCTCTCGCGTGGGCGCGGGCACGGGCTCCACCGCGGTCTTCATCGGCGCGGGTGGCGCGCCCAGCCCCTTCACGCGCACGCGCCGCCACGCCGACACGTCCAGCCATGTTCCCGGATCCACCTGGCGCAGCGCTCCAGGCCCATACACCCGGGCAACGCCCGCCTGCACCAGCACGACGGCCCCCGGGGGCGGCGCCAGTCGCTCGCGCTCCTTCGGGCTCAGCGGCGCGCTGGTGAGCACGCCGGAGTCCAGCACCAGCGGCAGTCCAGGCGCGGACTCCACCGCGCTCGGGTGGGGCGTGGCCAGCTTCAGCAGGTGGCCTCCCTCCAGCGCCCAGACCGTGACACCGGGCCTCCAGGCCTCCAGCACGCGGCGGCGCGCTTCGGCCTCGCCCACAATCGCCGGGTGGAACCACCAGGCCGCCACCACCACGGTGCCCCGGTGCACCTGAGCGCGAGGACGCACGGCTTCGGACGCGGAGCTCACGGCGTGGCCTCCTGGAGGGAGCGGAACAACACCGCCTGCTCCATCAGGTCCCACAACACGAACTCTCCCGCCTGCGTCAGCCATCCCAACACCGCCTGCCCGTGGCTCGCCGCGGCTTGCACCACGGGGCCACTGGCCATCGCGAGCGTCCGGGGTGGCTGACGAGAGAAGAGGTGGAAGGTGCGATGATCCGGATCCAACGCGATCAGCCCGGGAAGCGAAGGCGCGGGCGGCTGCACCACGCCCACCACACGGTGCCCCTCCGGCACGGCGACGACCGACACGCCCGTGTCGAGGAACAGCCGCCACTCCAGCCCCTTGTCACGCACCGCGAGCAGCCCTGCGTCCGGATGCGCCCCCGACGGCGAGTAGCCGAAGTACGCATCTCCACCACGCGCGTTGAGCGGGACCGTGCGTTCCGGCTCCTCGCACAGCACCCTGAGCCGCGAGATGACGAACGCGGGCCCTGCCGCCACGCCCCGGGGACGAACCACGCAGACCGGGCGCGCGGCCACCTCCGCCATCGCGGAGACCCCCTCCTCCTCCACCTTGATCTCCGAGCTGCGCTCCAAGGAGAGAGGCGCCAGCGAGAACAGCGCCTCCTTCTCGTTCTTCACCCACAGGTGTTCCCGCCCCCCCGGATCCACCCAGCTCATGAGGCTCAACGGGAGCGCGTCCGACGCGGTATCCGGCCGGTTGAAGTCACCCGCCACGTGGTAGCGCGCCTTCCGGTAACCGTTCGGCGTGCGCACGTGCCCGTGCATCACGTACGTGTCCCGGTCCCGCGCGAGCACGAGCAATCCCCCCGAGGAGCGCCACCCTGCGGCGACCACGCGCTGCCCGGGCGGCACCTGGACGCGCCGGGGCTTGGGCACGGTCGCGCGCGGAGAATGCGGCACGGCCATGGCCTCCACGGCGCCATCCCCGGAGAACAGCAGCACGCGCCGGCCATCCCCGGAGAAGGAGAACTTCGCCATCCTCTGGCCGGCCTTGCGCGGCAGCCACCCGGAAGCCTTTGGACTGGAGGCGAAGGGATTGCGCAGCAGCCGCACACAATCATCCCGAGGCGGAAGCTCCAGCACCACCGAGTGGGGCACTCGCGCCGCGGGCCTCACGTCCACGGAGAGCCGGTGCGCGCCGGGCTCCATCGGTTCGGAGACCTCCACGCGGGACATCCCCTCCGAGCCCTCCAGCCGCCCCAGGCGCGAGGAGCCCACGAGCCACACGTCCTCGGGCGCCCGCGAAAGCGACAGGGCCTCGCGCCACGCGGCCAGGTGCGCCGGGGACGCGGGCACGGGGGAGCGGGCATCGAGCCACGCGAGCAATGACGTGCCGCTCAGCCCCTCGTGGGTGGCGCGGGCAGGCTCGGTCTGGAGCGCGCCCCACGTGAACGCCGCGCCCACGGCCTCGGCGCGACGCGCGAGCACCACCAGCAGCGCGAGGTGCGCGATGCGAGGCAGGCCCAGCTGATCCGGCCCCACGTCCAGCAGCACCACGGTGCGCCGCGCCCCCTGCGGCTGACGGAACGCGGGCTTGAGGAACGACAGCTCGCCGAACGCCGCGCGGCGCACCAGCTCCTCCGGTGCCTCCAGGGCCCAGAGCCATTCACTGACGAGCAGCCGTTCAAACGTCCCCCGGCAAGCGAGGCCATCGTAGCCCTGAGGCTCACCGCCCTCGGCCTCGCCGCGAGGCCGCAGCGTCCCGACCGCCGCCGACAGCCGGGCCACGTGAGGCCCCAGGTGCCGCGCCAGGTCCTCCGGAAACAGGGACAGCTGCGCCGCCCAGGGGCGCAGCGCGGGAGGCAGCGCGTTCACGAAGCGGCCTCCGCGCCGGTCAACCACGCCACCAGCGAAGCGCGGACAACAGGCTGGGCCGCCGCCACGGAGACGAGCACGCCGGGCCCGGGCAGCACCGCGAGCGGCGCATCCCCCTGCCCCGCGAGCAGCGCGCGCTCCAGCAGCGGAGGCGCCACCTCCGGCTCCAGCGCGCACGGCAGCAGCAGCGAGGGAGCCAGCGAATCGCGGCCCAGGTACACCGCGCCATCCACCCAGGGCAGCGAAGCGGCGGCCCCCAGCAGCACGAGCACGTCCGTCCCCGCCACACCGGTCCATGACGCGAGCACCGCGTCCTCCGCCCGCGCAGCACGGTGCGCCAGCGCGAGCGCCACGGGTCCGATGCCGGCCACGGCCACGGGCTCCAGGGGCAGGTCCCGGGGACGCCAGCGCACGGGAAGCCCCGCGACGGTGGGTTCCGCTGGAGGCCTCATGACGCCCTGTTCCCGCGACCTGCGCCCGTTGAGCACCCGGGCACTCTAGACCGCGCCGGGCATGACGCGCGACAGTCCGCCGGACCTCCGCTGTACAGCCCCAGGAGCCCCCGCGCATGAGCACGACCCGGATCCGCTACCACGTGAAGGCCCCCCGCGCGCGCGTCTACAGCGCCCTCATTGACGCCCGAGCGGTCGCGACGTGGATGGTGCCCGACAGCATGACCAGCCACGTGCACGTCTTCGAGCCCCGCGAAGGCGGCGCGTTCCGCATCTCGCTCACCTACGACACGCTCACGGAGACCGGCAAGACGACGGCGCACACGGACACGCATCACGGCCGCTTCGTGAAGCTCGTGCCAGACGAGCAGGTCATCGAAACCACCGAGTTCGAAACCTCCGACCCCACGCTTCAAGGCGAGATGCGCATCACGTTCACGCTCAGCGACGCGCAAGACGGAGGCACCGACATCGACGCCGCGCACGAAGGGCTCCCGCCCGGAGTGCCGCCCGCCGATAACGAGCTGGGCTGGCGGATGTCCCTCGCGAAGCTCGCGAAGTACGTGGAGTCCCCTGCCTCACCGTGACGCTGGCTCCCGCCGCGCGCTTCACGCCGCGCGAGGGCCCGCGTCCTCCAGCGCCGCCGCCACCGCGCCGCGCAACGCACGCAGCGCCTCCGGCAGCGCTTCCGGCGCGAAGCCCGCGTCCATCTCGCGCGCCACGCCCTCCAGCTTGAGCCGCCACGCGGCCACCGCGTCCACATCTCCCTCCAGGGGCCGCGCCTCCAGCAGCGCCTGCCCCGCCTGCGCGATGCGTCGGGCCCGGGCCAGCGGCCCCGCGCTCGCCTCCAGCGCCGCGGCCGGCAGCGCCGGGTTCTCCGTCGCGGACAGCACGTCGCGCAGCACGTCCCGCGCCAGCGCCTGCGCCTCCTTCGTGGGCACCGCGTAGACGAGCGGCCACAGGTCCGCCACGCCCGGCGTCGTCCGCCCCGCCAGCGCCGCCGCCGCTGACACCAACCGCTGCACCTTCACCGCGCGCCGGTCCGACAGCGCGATGCCCGCGGCCCGCAGCGTCCGCAGCGCCTGCGCCAGATGCGGCCGCACCGGCCCCAGGTCCGCGCTCCGCGCCACCTGCGCCACCACGTCCAGGGACTGGAGCGACGCCACGCGAGGCGCCGCGTCCGCCCACAGCGACGCGCCCCCTTCCAACAGCTCTTCCAGCCGCGGATCCGGCACCGGCTCCACGAAGATGCGCGCGAGGAAGCGGTCCGCGAACGCGGCCAGCGCGTCGTCCTCCGGCAGCGCGTTGGACGCGCCCACGCACACGCGCAGCGGGCACTGCATGCGCGTGTGGCCGCGCCGGAACGTGCGCTCGTTGAGCAGGCCCAGCAGCGTGTTGAGGATGGCGGTGGAGCCCAGGAACACCTCGTCCAGGAAGGCCACCTCCGCCTCCGGCAGCATGCCCGCCGTCTCCGTCTCCACCAGCCCCTCGCGCAGCTTGCGCAGGTCCACCGGCCCGAAGATTTCGGACGGCTCCGTGAAGCGCCCCAGCAGGTATTCGAAGTAGGACCCGCCCAGGCCGCGCGCCGTCCGGCGCACCGCTTCACTCTTCGCCGTGCCCGGCGGCCCCACGACGAGCAGGTGCTCGCCCGCCACCGCCGACAGCGCCACCAGCTCCACCATCGCCTCGCGCTCCACCAGCCCCCGGCTCGCGTCGGTGAGCGCGTCGCGGACCTGGGCCGCCGCGACCTCGAAAGATACGGACATGTCCGGCAGCCTAGCCTCGCCCCCGGTCCGGCATACAGTGGCGGCATGGATACGAAGTGGAAGTGGCTGGCCCTGGCGGGCGTCCTGTCCGCCGGGCCCGCGAGCGCGGACGGGTGGCATGGCTATGCCTCCCTCGGCGCGGGCATCACCCTGGATCATTTCAGCGACTGGCGCGCCAAGGGCCCCGCCCTCCAGGCCTGGCTCGCCGTGGAGACCCCGCCCGGCCTGTCCCTGGGCGTCGTCTTCGAGACCACCCAGACCTGGGGCCAGCAGTTCGCGGAGGCGAAGAACCCGGCCGAAATGAGCCGCGTGCAGTTGGACTACACGGCCGTGGGACTGGAGGCCCGCCTGCGCTTCCTCGGCGACAAGCCGGTGACGCCGTGGGTGGGCGCGCGGCTGGCCAAGAGCTGGTCGCAGCCCTTCACCCCGGACAGCCTGGGCCAGCTGCGCCGCGAGGACTTCGACGTCACCAGCATGGCCTTCCGCCTGGGCGTGGACGGCTGGCTCTCCGACCGGTGGGGCATCTCCGTCGCCACCGCCCTCCAGTTCTGCGACGTGAAGTTCACCAAGGCCACGGACGACACCAGCGCCAGCGCGGGCGTCAGCGTGACCATGTGCGCCAAGCCGCTCCAGACCATCGTCGCCGGCCCCGTGCTGCGCTTCTAGCGCGGGTACAGTGCGCGCCCATGAACACGCCGCCTCCCACCCCGGGTCCCCGCTGGCTCTACCTGCACGGCTTCGCCTCCGGCCCCCTCTCCACCAAGGGCGTCTGGCTGGACAACCACTGGGCGAAGCAGGGCCTCTCCGTGGAGCGCCTCAACCTGCGCGTGCCGTCGCTGGAGCACCTGGGCCTGCACGCCATGCTGGACACCGTGCGGGACGCGCTGGGCGCCCCCAACGACCGCGCCGTCGTCATCGGCTCCAGCCTGGGCGGGCTCGTCGCCGCGCGCACCGCGGAAGCCGACGCCCGGGTGGGCGCGCTGGTGCTGCTGGCCCCCGCGTTCCACTTCGTGGAGCAGCTCCAGCGCCGCCTGGGTCCCAACGCCTGGGCGGAGTGGAAGCGCACCGGCTTCCTGGAGACGGATGACCACGCGGAGAAGCGCCGCACCCGCGTGCATCACGGCATCATGGAGGAGGCCCAGCTCATGGACGCGAAGCGCGGCCCCTGGCCGGACGTGCGCGTGCCCACCCTCATCATCCACGGCCGCCAGGACGACACCTGCGACGTGCGCTATTCGCGCGCGTGGGCCCAGGGCAAGCGCCACGTCCGGCTGGTGGAGGTGGATGACGGCCACGAGCTGACCGCCTCCCTGGAGCTCATCGCGAAGGAGGCGGATGCCTTCCTCGCTCCCTGGAGGGGTGTGGAGCAATCCCGGCAGGTGTTCACTGGCGGCTGAGCCGAGCGCCTCCCCGTGGCCGCCTCGCCTGCGCCGCGAACGCGCCGGTTAAGGTGGCGGCCATGAACCGCGAATACCACCGCTGGCACAGCCCGCGGCTGAACCGGGACATGGAAGTGCTGCTGTACGGGCACTCGGGCGAGCCCGTCATCCTCGTGCCCACGAGCAAGGGCCGCTTCTTCCAGGCCGAGGACTTCGGCCTCATCGGCGCCATCGCGGACGGCATCAACGCGGGCCGCTACGTCGTGGCCTGCGTGGACTCGGTGGACGAGGAGTCCTGGTACAACAAGGGCGTCGCCCCCGCCGTGCGCGTGGCCCGCCATGCCCAGTGGGAGGACTACCTGCTGCATGAGGTGGTGCCGCTGGTGCGGGGCCGCGCCAACGGGGGCCGCCTCACGCTCGCCGGCTGCAGCCTGGGCGGCTTCCACACGTACAACGTGGGCCTGCGCCACCCGGACGTCTTCCAGCGCCTCATCTCCATGGGCGGCAAGTTCGAGACGGAGGACTTCCTCGACGGCCACCACGACGAACAGGTGTACTTCCACACCGCGCCGCAGTGGCTGCCCAACCTGCACGACGCGGGCCTCCTGTCCGCCCTGCGCCGCGTGGAGATGACCCTGGCCGTGGGCGAGCACGACTTCTGCCGCCCCTCCAACGAGAACCTCTCCAAGGTCCTCTGGCAGAAGGACATCCGCAACGACCTGTCCATCTGGCACGGCGGCACCCACGACTGGCCCGTGTGGCGGCAGATGATCCGCCAGTACCTGCCGGCCTGACGCCGTCACGAACGCCGGACACGACAGAGCCTCCGGTCGGAAGGACCCGGAGGCTCGTGGGATGCGCCAGCGTGAGTGCCGGAAGGCACTACTCGATGGGCATGAACACCTTGAAGCCGGTGCGGCCGCTGTTCGTCGTGTTGCGCTCGATGAAGTCGCTGGCGGACGAGTGGCCGTCGCCCAGCGTGATGGCCGTGTGGCCGTAGATGCTGCCCGCGGCCGTCGAGGTCCGCTCCCACGTGAGCACGAGGCCCGGAATCTTCAGCGCCTCCTCCAGGGACATGTCCACCTGGCGGAACTTGTCGCGGGGCAGGTTGTCGTCAATCTGGTTGCCGTTGCCCGACACACCGATGCCCATGGAGTTGCGGATGGCCCGGCTCACGCCCGTGGCGCACAGGCCCTGGCTGTTGTAGCCGCCCATGCCCATGGCCGCCGCGCGCGCCGCCTCCGCCAGCCGGCGACCCGTGGCGGTCCCGCCAGTGGGGGCCACGCCCATCGGGCCGCCCACGTCCCCGCCGCCGCCCACGCCACGGCTGCCGCCACCGCGCAGGCCCTGACGGCCACCGCCCGCGTCGAAGCCGTCACGCCCGGAGTGGCCGATGCGCAGCGTCCGGCCCGAGTAGATGAGGTCCGGGTTCGAGATGTTGTTGTCGCGCGCCAGCTTCTGCACGGAGGTGCCGAAGCGCTGAGCGAGGGCGGAGAGGGTGTCACCAGGGCGGATGCGGTAGTTGGACATGTAAGCTCCTGCGCCAATTGTCGGGACTTCCCGATCCAGGTTGCGTCCGATTCCCAGAATCTTGGACTTTTCAACCAGGCCGCATCTTTACATCCAGGCAAACTCTCTCAGCCCTCCAGGGGGCGGAGGGTGCCGGCGCTGACGCGCCAGAAGCGCCACAGCACGGCGCCGGCCACGGTGATCAGCCCCGCGCACAGGCCCCACCAGATGCCCAGGACGCCCATGCCCAGGTGGAAGCCCAGGAGCAGGGTCAGCGGCAGGCCCACGGCGTAGTGGCCCAGGATGTTGGCCACGAAGGTGAAGCGGGTCTGGCCCGCGCCGCGCAGCACGCCCGCGCCCACGCCCTGCACGCCGTCGAAGACCTGGAAGATGGCGCCCACCATCAGGAGGGGCAGCAGGAGCGGCAGCACCTCCGGCGGAGCGCCGGCCAGCTGCGCGAGGCTCCGGGGGAAGAGCGCGAAGACGAGCCCGCTGAGCGACATGGCGGCCGCGCCGGTGGCGAAGGCCGTCAGGCCGCTGCGGCGGGCCTGCGGCGTGTCATGCGCGCCCACGGCCCAGCCCACCCGCACGCTGCCCGCGTTGCCGATGCCCAGCGCCATGGTGAAGGTGAGGCTGGCGAAGGAGATGGCGATCTGGTGCGCGCCCACGCTCTCCGGCCCCAGCTTCGCGGACAGCACGCCCGCCAGCGCGAAGACGCCCACCTCCGCCGCGATGTGCAGGCCGATGGGCAGCCCCACCCAGAAGGCCCGCAGCTGATCCGCCATCACCGGCTTGAGGGCCGAGCGGCCCGGGACCGGGATGGCCTGCACCGCTCGCGCGACGATGAGCACCTCCAGCGCCGTGCACAGCAGCGTGGACAGCGCCGCGCCCGCCGCGCCCATGGCCGGCACGCGGGTGAGCGGCCCCGCCCACTCCGGCAGCGCCGCGCCGCCGAAGACGAACAGCGGCACCAGCATCACGTTGAAGATGTTGGCCAGCACGGCGGACACCACCAGCGGCCGGGGCATCCCGATGGCCTGCAGGTACGCGCGCACCGTGAGGAAGATGAGCATCAGGGGCAGGCTCGGCGCGCGGAAGTGCAGGAAGGCGCGCACCTGGACGATCTGCTCCTCCGCCACGCCCACCCACGGCAGGCCGGACGGCACGGTGATGAGCACCGCCCACAGCACCACGCCCACGAACGCGGACAGCCACACGCCCTGCCACAGCACGTCCCGCGCGCGGCGCGGGTTGCCGGCGCCAATGGCCTGGGACACCAGCGGATCCACGCCCATCATCAGCCCCATCCCGAAGCTGCTGACGGCGAAGAAGAGGGCGTGGCTCAGGCCCACCGCCGCCAGGGCCGACGTGCCGGCCCGGCCGACGATGAAGGTATCCGTCACACCCATGAGGGACTGGCCCGCCTGCGCGATGCACAGCGGGATGGCCAGCCGCAGCAGGGCGCGCAGCTCCCCCCGCGCGCCACGGGCCGGAGGGGAGGACGACACGGCGGGGTCGACGACTTCGGGCGGCATGGCGGGGCCTATAGCGTCTTCGGGACGGGATTGCGCTGGCGCAAGCGACGCAATCCCCCTCCCCGCCTGACCGCCCGCCCTCCTCCCCGCGTCAGGGCGTGATGACCGGGAACGGAACCGTGACGAGCGGCGTCTGGAGGCTGTCCACCTTGGACACGCGCACCCCCGCGTCGCTGATGGCGTAGACGTAGTCATCCGCCATCACGCTGCGGCGCACGTCCGGCACGTAGTAGTAGCTCCAGTGCGGCAGGCTCGCGGTCTTGAACAGGTCCGACATGGGCACCGCGCCCACCGGGGAGATGCCCGCCGTCAGGTCCACGCGGAACACGCGCAGCTCCGTGCGGAAGCTGGACCAGTAGTCCTCAGAGCTCGTGTAGGACGCGTAGTCCGTGAACGGGATGGCCACCAGGCCCTTGGCCGCGAAGTAGTTGAAGGCCTTGTGCTCGTAGAGGGCCTCGCTCCAGCCGTAGGCCTGGCCCACCAGCTGCGTGGAGACCTCCTTCGGGTTCGCCAGGTCGCCCACGTCGAAGAGGGACAGCTTCACGTTGCTCGTGCCGCAGCAGCCGCCGTTGGGCGGCTCCGTGTGGATGCCCAGCGTCAGCAGGTGGTGGTCCCCCACCGGGTGCATGTACGTGGAGAAGCCGGGCACCTTCAGCTCGCCCACCTTGCGCGGGTGCGCGGGGTCGCTCAGGTCGAAGGTGAAGAGCGGATCCACCTGGAGGTAGGTGACCACGTAGCCGCGCGGGCCCACGAAGCGCGCGCTGAAGATGCGCTCGCCCTCGGCCAGGTCCTCGCTGCGGCCCAGCTCCGCCAGGCGGCCGTTCCTGACGTCCAGCGTCGTCACGCGGCTGGTCGTCGCGGTGCGGCCCCACCACCAGTCCTCGTGCTCCGGCTCCGGGACGCGGGTGGACACCGTGGTGGCCAGGCGCAGCACGCCTTCGTACTCATCCAGGGCGAACTGGTTGATGGGCGTGCCCTCCACCGTGCCGGAGCCCACGTACACCGCGCGGCCCGGCTGGCTCAGGTCGAACTTGTGCAGGTAGGTGAAGTCCTTCTGCCCCGGCTGCGGCCACCACCAGTAATGCGAGTGCGCCAGGTACAGCGACGCCTTGGAAGCGTACACCGTGCCCGGCTCCGCCACCAGGCTGGTGCGCCCCGGCGCCGCCGTGCGCGCGTCCAGGTCCACCGAGGCCACCGTCACGAAGCCCAGCGCGGACGGCGCGTTGCTCCGGTAGAAGTCACCGCAGGACATGGGCAACGCTGTCTCCACTCCCGCCGCGTCCACGTGCTTGCCCGGGGGCAGCCACTTCTCCAGCGTGTTCGCGCGGATGCGCTTCTCGTTCTGGGCGATGAGCGCGTCGATGGCCTTGGTGAGCTTGCCCTCGTCCTTGTAGAGGTCCTCCGAGTAGTCCACCCAGAACTTCACGTCCTCCGGCCAGCGGAACGCGTCCGACAGCACCAGCCGCACGCTGCTGTCCACGCGGCGCGCCTGGTTGAAGACGCCGGGCAGGTAGAGCTGATCCACCACCGCGGGGTGCGCCACGTCCGACACGTCCACCGTGGTCACCTTGGTGCTGTCAGCGTTGTAGTAGCCGCAGCCGAAGCCATAGCAGGCGATGTCCCCGACGGGCATCATGCCCCCGCCCGGCCCCGCGCCCGTCTTCGCCGGGGTGCCCGGCAGTGACATCGCCACCTGCGAGACGATGACCAGCCGGTTGTGCTCGTCGAGCAGCATCTCCCTCGGCCAGCCCTCCACCTCCAGCGTCGCCGCCAGCGTGAGCTGCTCCGCGGGCCACGAGCGGTGCGCGTACAGCCGGTTGCCGGACAGCACGAAGATGCGCGTGCCGTCGTTCTGCACGAAGTCGGACTCGTGCACGCCCTCCACCTGGTTGTTGGTGCCGGTGGAGTCCTGGGGCGCCACCGGGCTGCCACCGCCGGCGTTCACGCCGCCGCCCGCCGAGTCCTCCTGAGGCATCGGGCCGAAGACGATGCCGCCGCGCCCCCGGCCGAAGCGCTCCCAATAGCCGGGCTTCTGCTGCTCCAGCAAGGTGCGCATCTGCTTCGTCGCGCTGTCCTCGATGTACTGCTCCAGCGCCGAGCAGTCGTTGAAGGTCGTCAGCTTCAACGACTGCTGCACGGGTTCGTTCTCCAGGCCGTCCGGGGCCTTGCCGTCACCACATCCCACCGCCAGGAGCGCGAGCCCCACGGTTCCGAAAAGACTGATGCGCATGCGTGATTCCTCCCTCGAAAGCCTCGCGGGGCCAGGCACATTGCCACGCCCATGCCAGGGGAGGATCCCGCCTGCGCTGTCTGTGATTGCGGGGGGTTGGGGCGCGCCAGGGGCACGCCGCCGCTCTCAGAAACCTGAGGCGCGCACGGACCCGGCGGGGGGAAAACCGAGGCTCTGGGGCACGAAGCGCATGAAGCGCTGCTGCAGCTGCGCGTCCATGCCCTCCAGCCGCAACCCCATGCCCGTCTGCGAGCGGAACGCGCTGCCCATCCCGGGGGGGTTGCACCACGCCACCACCGCCTGCGCCTCGCAGGGCGTGCGCTGGCCGGCCATCACCAGGCGCAGCGACAGCCGCGAGCCCTCGCGCGCGGGCGTGAGCGTGCGCACGAAGAGCCCCTGGGGGCTGGCGTCATGGCTGAAGCCGCTGAGCGTGGGGCCGCCCTGGGTGCTGAACTCCACCACGGTGAAGAAGGGCACCCGCTCCGCGGCCCGCAGGGGAGCCGTGCCCGGCGCCAGGCGCGCGAGCACCTTCGCCAACAGCTCGTCCGCGCCCAGCTGCCGCTTGAGCAGAAGCGGCGCGCCGCACAGCTCCTGCGCGCGCGCCAGCACGTCCGGCGCCTCCTCCACCCGCGACATCAGCACCAGCGGCTTGCGCGGGAACTGCTCGCGCAGGCGCGTGGCCAGCGCCAGGGCCTCGCGCGGCAGCCGGGACACGTCCACCACGAAGCCGTCCAGCCGCTCGCCCTGGGCCACGGCCTGCGCCGCCGCGTCGTCCAGGTCCTTGGCGTAGAGCACGTGCAGCCCCTCGTGCTCCAGCGCGCCGCCCAGGAAGGTGTGCAGGAAGCGGCCGCCCTCCACCAGCAGCACGCCCTTGCCGCGCGGCGGGCCCGTCCAGGCGCGCTCGCGCGACAGGCGCACCGCGGCCACCTTCGCCTCCAGCGCCTCCTGGCTCACCGGCTTGGGCAGGAAGTCGTCCGCGCCCGCGCGCCCGCAGTGCATCACCTCGTGCGGCTCGTCCGCGGCGGTGAACATCACCACCGGCACGTTGCGGCCCGCCGGGTGCGCCTTGACCAGGCGGCACGCCTCGTCCCCCTGGAGCTTCTCCAGGTGCAGGTCCATCAGGATGAGCGCCGGCGTCCGCTGCGCCAGCTCCGCCAGGCACGCATCCGCCCCCTCCAGCCCCACCGCGTCGCAGCCCATGCGCGACAGGTGCAGCCGCATCACGTCCCGCGCCGTCCGCGAGTCGTCCACCACGAAGACCAGATCTCTCGGGCGAGGAGAAAAGCCGGGGGTCATCATGACTTCCGGAGATACGCGGACTCCACGAAAGGCACCACGGACGTGGCGATACAACGTGCGCTGGTGGACGCCTCTTCCGTGTGCCGCGGGACGTCAGCCGCGGGGCTCGGCGCGGCCGGACAGGAGCTTCGTGAGCTGACGGGCAATGAGAGCGCACTGCGCGGCGTCACCGGCGGCCAGCGCGTCCTTGCCGCCCACCAGCAGCTGCTGCACGGTGCCCACGGCCGACTCGGCCTCCGGGCTGGGGTTCTCCCGGGCGCTCTGCTGGAGCAGGCGGGCCAGCTTCTCCCCGCGCTCGAGCAGCTTGCGGAAGGTCTCCTCCGCCTTGCGCGCGTCCACCACGCCCTGCGCCTGGGCGTAGCTGGACTGCTCCTGGCCCAGCTTCTCCGCCTCGCCCTGCGGCAGGCCGGCCCGGGCCTCCAGGCGCACCAGCTCCATGTTGCCGGAGGTCAGGTCGGTGGCCTTCACCGCGAGGATGCCCTCGCCGGACAATTCGAAGACGACCTCCAGCGGCGTCTCCCCGCGGTTGGCGACGTGCAGGTTCTTGAGCACCACCTCGCCCAGCTTGTGGTTCTCGTCCTGGAACTCGCTCTCCCCCTGGTACACGGGGATGCGCGCTTCGGCCTGGCCGGAGGTGCCCGGGAAGAAGATGTCCCTGGCCACCACGGGCACGCCCGTGTTCTTGGGGATGAGCCGCTTCACGCGCCCGCCCATCACGCCCACGCCCAGGCTCTGGCTGGCCACGTCCAACAGCAGCGCCTGGCCCGCCTGGCGGACCAGCTCGTCCGCCTGCACCGCGGCGCCCAGCGCCACGGCCTCGTCCGGGTGCACGTCCGTGGAGGGCGCGCGGCCGAAGAAGTCCGCCACCAGCCGGCGCACCAGCGGCACGCGGGTCATCCCGCCCACCAGCAGCACCACGTCCACCGAGCGCGGATCCATCCGCGCCTCCTCCATCACGCTCTGGCAGACCTCCAGGCACCGGCGCGACAGCGGCTCGGACAGGGTCTCGAAGAAGCTGCGGGTGAGCGCGGTGTTGATCTCCGTGAAGCGCTTCACGCCCGCCGTGTGGTCGCCCAGGCCGGACACGGAGATGGTGGCCTCCTCGTGGTCGGTGAGCTCGCGCTTGGCCGCCTCCGCCGCCACCTTCAGGCGCCGCAGCGACTGCGCGTCCCGGGACACCGCCTCCTGGAAGGGCTCCTCCACCTGGGCCAGCAGCCACTGGACGATGCGCTGATCGAAGTCCTCGCCGCCCAGCGCGTGGTCGCCGCCCGTGGCCTTCACCTCGAAGACGCCCGCCTTCACGTCCAGGATGGACACGTCGAAGGTGCCGCCGCCCAGGTCGAACACCAGCGCGCTGCCCTCGAAGCCGCGCGACAGGCCGTATGCCAGCGCCGCCGCGGTGGGCTCGTTGACCAGCCGCACGACCTCCAGCCCCGCGATGGCCGCCGCCTCGCGCGTGGCCTGGCGCTGGTTGTCGTCGAAGTTGGCGGGGACCGTGATGACGCACTTGCGCACGTCCCGCCCGAAGTGGGCCTGCGCGTCCAGGCGCAATTCGCCCAGGATGAAGGCGGACACCTGCGTCACGGGCATCACGCGGCCGGACATCTTCACGCGCACGTCGCCCGTGGGGCCGGCCACCAGGGGGTACGGCACCACGGCCTTCGCCTGCTGCACCAGCTCCGGCGTGTAGCGGCGCCCCAGGAAGCGCTTGGTGGCCCACACCACCGCGTCCGGGTGCTCCTCCCCCAGGGCCTGGGCCGGCTGCCCCACCAGGCGGTCCCCCGCCCGGGTGAGGCCCACCACCGAGGGCGTGAGGCGTCCTCCCGAGCGTGAGGGGATGAGCCGCGGGCGTCCGTCTTCCACGGTCGCCACGACGCTGTTGGTGGTGCCCAGGTCGATGCCGATGACAGGTTCTTGCATGGCGAGGGTGGGGCCACGCTACGGGCAAGGGCCGCTTCCGCCAAGTCCTGTCGCTCCCGGGCCGTCCGGTGCCGGGCGCCGGGCTGCCTCGCGGGGCCCACGGACCGTCACCGGCGCACACCCCGGGCACGCCCGCCTGTCCGCTGTCCGGCGAATCTTGAAGGAGCCGGGCATCCCCGAGCGTGGCGCCGGCATCATTGCCGCCAGGGACGCCCCATGCTAAGGGCGCCAGCGTCATGGTGAACGTCTCCATCTCCCGCCGCTACGCCCGCGCCATCCTCGACGTCGCAGCGGAAGGCAACCGCACCGACGCCGTCGCCGAGCAGCTCAACGCCTTCGCCGCCGTCGTGGGCCAGAGCCCCGAGCTGTCGGACGTGCTGCTCAACCCCGCCTACAGCCGCGCCCAGCGCAGCAACGTGGTGGAGGCACTGCTGAAGGCCCTGCCGTCCCCGGCGGAGCCCGCGCTGGCCAACGCGCTGCGCCTGCTGGTGGACCGCAACCGCCTGGGCTACCTGCCGGACATCGCCCGGCTCTACCGCGACATGGCGGATGCCCGCGCGGGCCGCGTCCGCGGCCAGGTCACCAGCGCCGTGCCGCTCACGCAGGACGCCGTCAGCCAGCTGCAGCAGTCGCTCCAGCAGCTCACCCAGCGCAACGTCGTGCTGGAGACCCGCGTGGACCCCTCCCTGCTCGGCGGCGTGGCCGCCCAGGTCGGGGGCACCCTCTACGACGGCACCCTGCGCACCCAGCTGGAGCAGATGCGCCGCGAGCTGAAGTAGCCCCTCCCCCGCTCCCGGTACGACCAACGTGCCGGGTTGTCCGGGTTGCCCCGCAGTCCTAGCCAAACCTGTATTTCCCGCTGGCTCCGGGAATGGGTATACTTCTGGTCAACGCGGACAAGCCCGCGTTTTCCGAGACGACCCGCCCATGCCGCAGCCTGTCTTCCAACGGCTTCCCGGAGCCCTTCCGTCCCCGGGGGTTCCCGAGGAGACCCTGCCCTACCTGGGCGCGTTGCTCAACGCGCCGGGTTGGGGGGTGGCGCTGGTGGATGGGGACTCCCGCCTCGTCTGGATGAACGACCTGCTGGCGGCGCTGTGCGGCCGCCCGGCGGCGCTGTGCGTGGGGCGCTTCCTGTCGGAGACGTGGCCGGGCCTGGCGCCGCCCCTGTCGCCGCTGCTGGCGCGGGCGCAGTCCGGGGAGCGCGTGGCGGAGGAGCTGGTGTCGGGCCGCTTCGGCGAGGTGGGCACGCTGCGCCACCTGACCGTGAGCGCCATGCCGGCGGGCCCCGGGGTGGGCGTGCTGCTGCTGCTGCGGGACACCTCCGCGCGCCTGCGCGAGGAGGCGGCCCTGCGCGCGAGCGAGGAGCACATGCGCTCCATCGTGGAGATCTCCTGCGACGGGTACTTCTTCCACGACCGCGGGCAGTTCCTGGAGATCAGCCCCGGCCTGGGGCGCCTGTTGGGGTTCTACGAGACGGCGGAGCTGATCGGCCGGAACATCCTGGAGTGCGTGGCGCCGGAGTTCCGCGCCCCCGCCCGGGACGTGATGGAGCGCGGCGTGGAGGCCCCGTATGAGCTGGCCGTGCTCCACCGCGACGGCCGCCGCATCCCCGTGGAGGTCATGGGCCGGCCGGCCACCTACCAGGGCCGCGCGGTGCGCATGGGGGCGGTGTGGGACGTGAGCATCCGCAAGGCCGCCGAGGAGCGCCTGGCGCGGATGGAGCACTTCCGCGACCAGTTCCTGGACGCCGCGGGGGACGGCTTCAAGGCCCCGCTCCAGGCGCTCCACCATGAGGTGCTCGCCCTCCAGCACGCGCCGGCGATGCCGGAAGCCCTGACGGAGCAGGTCGGACGGGTGGGCCAGGGGGTGCGCCGGGTGGAGCGGCTGATCCGCCAGCTGCTGGACTTCACCCGCGCCCGGCTGTCCAACGGCCTGCCCGTGCACCCCGCCCCCGTCCACCTGGGGGCGCTGGCGGAGCGCGTGGTGGCGGACCGGCAGCGCGCCCACCCGGGCCGCGACCTGCGGCTCGTCCTGGGCGGGGACCTGAAGGGCTGCTGGGACGCGGAGCGGCTCCACCAGCTGATGGACTCGCTGGTGGGCAATGCCCTGCACCACGGCAAGGAGGGCGCTTCCGTGGTGCTCCAACTGACGGGGCGCTGGGACGGGGTGACGGTGCAGGTGCACGACCCGGATTGCCGGGTGCCGCCGGAGTCCCAGGGCACCCTCTTCGAGCCGTTCAAGCACCGCTCCGGGTGCGCCGCGGACGACGGGCTGGGGCTGTCGCTGTTCCTCGTCCGGCAGATCGCCCTGGCCCACGGCGGGCGCGTCTCCGTGGAGTCGGGGGCGGTGGACGGCACCCGGTTCATCGTGTGGCTGCCCCGCGAGGACGGCCTCGCGGCGTCCGGCGCCTGAAGCCGGGCTCGAGGCCGGGCGCTCCGTGGGGCGGCGGGCGGGCATGGCCCCCCACGTCCGGGCCACCGGCTTACGTGCGCGATAAAGGGGCGCCGGGGTGGGGAAAGGCCCTGGCGTGTGGTGCGTTGCGAGAGTCCCGGTGGCCGTGATAGGGGGCCACCCGGTACATCAAGCTTCGTGGCGGCCTACCCCGTTCCTTCGGCCGCCCCCTCCGCAAGGACGCAAGACCCCCATGGAAATCCGCGCCGACGAGATCAGCAGAATCATCCGGGAGCAGATCAAGGACTACGGCAAGAAGGTCACCGTCGCCGAGACCGGCACCGTGCTGTCCGTGGGCGACGGTATCGCCCGCGTGTACGGCCTGGAAGGCGCGCTCGCCGGCGAGCTGGTGGAGTTCGCCAACGGCGTCCAGGGCCTCGTGCTCAACCTGGAAGAGGACAACGTCGGTATCGCCATCATGGGTGACTTCAAGGACATCCGCGAGGGTGACACCGTGAAGCGCACCGGGCAGATCGCCTCCGTGCCGGTGGGCAAGGGGCTGCTGGGCCGCGTGGTGAACGCGCTCGGCCAGCCGGTGGACGGCAAGGGCCCCATCGAGGCCACCGAGCACCGCCGCCTGGAGGTGAAGGCGCCCGGCATCGTGAAGCGCAAGTCCGTGCACGAGCCCCTGCAGACGGGCATCAAGGCGCTGGACGCGCTGGTGCCGGTGGGCCGCGGTCAGCGCGAGCTCATCATCGGTGACCGCCAGACGGGCAAGACGGCCGTCGCCATCGACGCCATCATCAACCAGAAGGGCCTGGGCGTTTACTGCATCTACGTCGCCATCGGGCAGAAGCAGTCCACCGTCGCGCAGGTGGTGGAGAAGCTGACCCGCTACGGCGCCATGGAGTACACGACGGTCGTCGCGGCGAACGCGTCCGACCCGGCGCCCATGCAGTACTTCGCGCCGTACGCGGGCGTCGCCATCGGCGAGTACTTCCGCGACAACAAGATGCACGGCCTCATCGTGTACGACGACCTCTCCAAGCAGGCCGTGGCGTACCGCCAGCTGTCCCTGCTGCTGCGCCGCCCGCCGGGCCGCGAGGCGTACCCGGGCGACGTGTTCTACATCCACAGCCGCCTGCTGGAGCGCGCCGCCAAGCTGTCCGACGAGGAGGGCGCGGGCTCCCTCACGGCGCTCCCCATCATCGAGACGCAGGCGGGTGACGTGTCCGCCTACATCCCGACGAACGTCATCTCCATCACCGACGGGCAGATCTTCCTGGAGACGGACCTGTTCTTCTCCGGCGTCCGCCCGGCCATCAACGTGGGCCTCTCCGTGTCGCGCGTGGGTTCCGCGGCGCAGATCAAGGCCATGAAGCAGGTCGCGGGCTCCATGAAGCTGGAGCTGGCGCAGTACCGCGAGCTGGCCGCCTTCGCCCAGTTCGGCTCCGACCTGGACAAGGCCACGCAGGAGACGCTGGCGCGCGGCGCCCGCATGGTGGAGCTGCTCAAGCAGGGCCAGTACGAGCCGCTCTCCGTCGAGCGTCAGGTCATCCAGATCTACGCCGCCACGAACAAGGACGACGCCGCCAAGCGCGGGTGGATCCGCAACGTGCCGGTGGGTGACGTGGTCCGCTGGATGAAGGAGATGCTCGAGTTCGTGGACAGCAAGTACGCGAACCTCGTCCAGGACCTGGTCGCCAAGCGCGAGCTGACGGCCGACATCAAGACGACCCTCAACAAGGCGCTCACCGAGTTCAACGAGCTGTTCCAGCCGACCCCGGGCGCCAAGGTCTAGTTTCGCGCCCCACGCGCGGCGCCGTCACGACAGCCCCGTCCTCCCTTCATCCGGGAGGCGGGGCTTTTCGTTTGCCCGCGTGGAGGAGGCTCAGCGCGCCGGGGACGCGTCCACGCATCCCCCCGCGTTCCGGGGGTGTCGTGCCGCCCCTTCAGCGCAGCCGGGGCAGGATGGCGCGCAGGCTCTTGTCCGCGCTGCCCCGCGTGCCCAGCCGCTGCACCGCGGCGCGCTCGTAGGGCATCACGTTGGCGCGCTCCACCAGCTGCACGTGCGCGCCCAGCGCGGCGGGCATGGCCAGGTCCAGTTCGAAGATGTCACCCGCGACGAGCGTGGACTCCGGGCCCGTGTGCGTGGTGTCCCAGATGCGCTTGAGCGCGGAGAAGTAGCGCCCGCGCTTGAGGTACACCGGCCGGCCCAGCACGCCGTCCAGGTGGAGCGCCTCCGGCAGCGCGTCGAAGCGCGCGTCCTGCGGCTGCGTCTCCTCCAGCTGGAACTTGCGCGCGTCGCCGAAGACCTTCAGCCGCTCGCGGCCCTGGGGGGCCAGCTTGTCCAGCTTGGCCTCCACCAGCTCCGTGTGCGCGTTGGTCACCACCGACACGGGCAGGCCCGTGGCGAGCAGCGCCTCCAGCACCTCCTTCGCCTCCGCCTTGAAGGCCGTGGCCGAGTGCCGGTACGCGTCCCGGTACAGCGTCTGCACCGTGTCCGTGCGCAGGGCCTCGTCGTCGCCCTTGCCGAAGCGCTTGAGCAGCCGGTGCGCGGTGCAGGTGGCCGTCAGGTACGGATCCGCGGTGGCCGGCGCCACGATGCGCCCTCCCACCTCCCAGCCGTACTGGTCCACGCCCTCATTCAGCGCGGCGACCTCCTCCGCCCATGCCTGGGACGCGTCCTGTCCCAGCACCCGGTACAGCGCGTCCTGGAAGTGCCTCTGGAAGGGCTCGCCCTCCGCCAGCACGTCCGTGAAGGTCCCATCGAAGTCCAGCACCACACACGCGATTCCCATCCACCCTTCCTTGCGGCAGCCCGGCCGCTGGAAGCGCGGCCGTGAACGAAAGCCCCGAATGACGCCCCGTTGGCCGCTCCGAATCAAGCCCCCCGCCCTGCCGCCGGGTGGATCCAGGTGCCAACTCCCGGAAAGCCGGATCCAACCGGGGTCGGGTGGTCCCATTCCCCCGCCACCCCCACCGTAGAACCTCCCGCGGGGAAGGGGGCTCCGCGCCCATGTCCGAGCCGACTGGCACCTTTCTGGCGGAGTCCACCCCCGTGCCGCAGGAGTGGCTGCGCACGGTGCTGCAGCTCCTGCCCGTGGGGGTCGTCATCGTGGACACGGCGGGCCGGCTGCTCGCCGCCAACGCCGCCGCCAGCGCGATGTGGGGACCGGCCGCGCTTGCGGGGATGCACCTGGAGCACTTCGACAGCTTCGAGGCGTACTGGCCGGGCACGGGCAAGCGCCTGCGCGGCGAGGAGTGGGCCGTGGCGCGCACACTGCGCAGCCGGCAGACCATCTCCAACGAGGAGGTGGACATCGTCGGCAGGGACGGTGCGCGCCGCACCATCCTCAACTCCGCGGCGCCGCTGTACTCGTCCGACGGCCGGCTCGTGGGCGCGGTGAACATCCACGTGGACATCACCGAGCGCAAGGCCACCGAGCGCGCGGAGTTCTTCGTCAGCGAGGCGAGCCGGCTGCTCGCCGAGTCCCTGGACTGGGAGACCACGCTCAAGGCGGTGGCGCGGCTGGCCACGCTGGAGTGGGCGGACTACTGCATGGTGGACGTGCTGGGACCGGACGGCGAGCTGCACCGGCTCGCGCTCAGCGCGAGGGACCCGCGGCGCCAGGCGCTGCTCGACCAGACGCTGTCCTTCCCACCGGAGGCCGGCTCGGGCTCGCCGCTCGCCGGGGTGTTCTCGCGCGGCAAGCCCGTGCTCATCTCCGACCTCACGCCGGAGTGGCTGGACCAGGTGTCCCGCTCGCCCGAGCACCGCCGGCTGCTGGAGGCGCTGGCCCCGCGCTCGTCCATGCTGCTGCCCCTGGCGGTGGGGCGGCGCCGCTTCGGCATCATCAACCTGGTGTCCGCGTCGCCCGCGCGCCGCTACACGAAGCGCGACCTGGGGTACGCCACGGAGTTCGCGCGCCGCGCCGCCCTGGCGGTGGAGAGCGCCCGGCTGTACCGCGAGGCCCGCGAGGCGCTGCGCGAGCGCGACGCGTCCGCGGCCATGCTGGAGGCCTTCTTCGCCGCGTCCCCGGTGGGCATGGGCTTCGTGGATCCGCACATGCGCTACGTGCGGCTCAACAAGGTCGTCGCGGAGAACAACGGCATCCCCCTGGAGAAGCACCTGGGCTTCACGCCCCGCGAGCTGATGGGCCCCGCGGGCGGCCCCATCGAGGACCTGCTGCGCCACGTGCTGGAGTCCCAGGTGGCCGTGGTGGACGACCCGGTGGAGTACGTCGCGGGCCCGGAGCCGCGCACCTTCCTGGCCACGTACTTCCCGGTGCGCTCCGGCACGGAGCTGTTGGGCGTGGGCGGCGTGGTGCGCGAAATCACCGAGCAGCGCCGCATGGAGACGCACCTGCGCTTCCTCACGGACGCGACCACGCGGCTGGCCACGTCCCTGGACTGGCGCACCACCGTGCGCAACGTGGCGGAGCTGGTGGTGGAGCAGCTGGCGGACTACTGCCTGGTGGACATGCTGGGCGAGGACGGCGAGCACCTGGAGCGCGTGGAGCACCGCGCCCGGGACGACCAGCTCCAGGCCCAGCTGGAGAAGTCCATGCCCTACGCGCCGCATCCCGGCGCCGAGACGCTCCTGCGCCGGGTGCTGGAGACGGGGCGCCCGGAGCTGGTGGTCGAGGTGGACGAGGCCGCCATGCGCGCCTTCGCCGTCAGCGAAGCGCACCAGCAGGTCCTGGAGGGGCTCGCCCCGCGCTCGGTGATGGTCGTCCCGCTGATGGCGCGCGGGCGCACGCTGGGCATCGTGAGCGCGGCGACGTGCTCCCCCACGCGGCGCTTCAGCCCTCGGGACCTGTCGCAGCTGGAGGACCTGGCGTGGCGCGCGGCGCTGGCGGTGGACAACGCGCGGCTGTACCGGCAGGCGGAGCAGGCCGTGGCCGCGCGCGACGAGTTCGTGGCCGTGGCGACGCACGAACTGCGCACGCCCCTGTCCGCGCTGCACCTGCAGCTGTCGTCACTGCAGCGCACGGTGGACAAGCTGCCGTCGAACGAGTCGGAGCGGCTGGGCCAGGGCCTGCAGGGGGCGCTGCGTCAGGCGGACCGGCTGACGCGGCTGGTGTCGCACCTGTTCGACGTGGCGCGGCTGGGCACGGGGCGGATGGCGCTGGAGCTGGAAGCGGTGGAGCTGTCCTCGCTGGTGCACGCGCTGGTGGCGCGGATGGAGGAGGCGCTGGCCACCGCGGGCTGCGTGGCGGTGGTGCACGCGGACGCCCCGGTGGTGGCGCTGGCGGACCGGCCGCGCGTGGAGCAGGTCCTGATGAACCTGCTCACCAACGCGATGAAGTACGCGCCGGGCCTGCCGGTGGAGCTGTACGTGGAGCGCGAAGGCGACACGGCCGTCATCGCCGTGCGCGACTGGGGCCCCGGCATCCCCCAGGACGCGCGCGAGCGCATCTTCGAGCGCTTCACCCGCAACTCCGGAGCACACGCCCGCGCGAGCCTGGGCCTGGGCCTCTACATCTCCCGGCAGCTCGCCCGCGCGCACGGCGGCGACCTGTTCGTAGAGGCACCGCCGGACGGGCCGGGCTCGCGCTTCGTGCTGCGCCTGCCCAGGTGGAAGAAACCGTCCGGAGCGGCGCAGGGCTGAAGCAGGCGGGCGGTGTCGCACGACGCCACCTTGCCGCCCACACCCGGGGGGACATTACCCTCCAGGGCCATGGACGACGCGCGAAGAGAAGCAGCGCTCGGACGTTGGCGGTGGCTGCCCTGGGGGCTGCTGGCCGTCACGGTGGCGGTGGCCTCCACGGGCGCGTGGCTGGGCTCGCGCTCGCTCCAGGCGCTGGAGGCCCGGGACGCGCAGCTGGAGCGAGAGGCCGCCGAGTCCGAGGCCCACGTCGCGCAGCTGCAGACGCTGCGGCAGGCCATGGAGGGGCGGCTGCGCGCGCTGGAGCGTCAGCAGCAGGCGCAGGAGTGGGGCGGCGCGGCGGCGGAGCTCCAGGCGAAGGGCGCGGAGGCGCAGCAGACGCGGCGCGAGGCGGCGCTCGAGACGCTGGGCAGGACGCTGAAGGACGCGCTCAAGGCGGGCGACGTGACGCTGGCCCTGGAGGACGACGCCCTGCGCGTGGAGGTGTCCGAGCGCATCCTCTTCGCGCCCGCCACGACACGGCTCACCCCGGAAGGGGCCGCCGTGCTGAAGCAGGCCGCGGCGGTGTTCCGCGGGCCGCTCGCCGACCACCGCGTGGCGGTGGCGTCCCATACCGACGAGGTGCTCCCCGCCGCGCCCGGTGCTCCCGCCACCACCGCGTGGGAGCTGTCCGCCGCGCGGGCCGTGGCGGTGGTGCGCCAGCTGGGCGAGCGCGAGGGACTGGCTCCGGAGCGGCTGAGCGCCACGGGCCACGCCGCGTACCGGCCGCTGGTGCCCGACGACAGCCCGCCCCACCGCGCCAGCAACCGGCGCGTCACGCTGCGGCTGTCCCCCACGCCGGTGACGCCGGAGAGCGCGGCCGTGGCCCGCACCGAGCCGCCTTCGCGGTCCCTGAAGCGCCAGGCGAATGCCAAGGCGAAGAAGACGGCGCAGCGCTGACGCGTGACCTGGAGTGAATGGAACGCCTGGCGGCCCGTCCAGGGGCGCAGGGGATTCCACCTCGCCCCTGTCTCGGAGCCTCCCGTGTCCGCCTTCCGCCCCGCGCTGTGCGCCACCTTCGCCGCCAGCCTCCTCCTGGCCGCGGCCCCCGCGGAGGCCCGCTTCGGCAAGAAGTCCCCGGACACCTCCGAGAACAAGAACGAGGACAAGAAGCGTGACGACAGGCGCGAGGACCGGGGCTCGCGGGTCCACGCCGCCACGCCCGTCCGCTCCAGCTCGTACAACGAGCCCCACGCCTACCGCCCGCCGCCCCCGCGGCCCTCGTACACCGCTCACATCTACGGTGACGCCATCGTGGCGGCGGCGGAGCTGCTGACCGTCGCCGCGGAGACCTCCAGCTCCTGGCCCGGGCTCGTCCAGCAGCAGCGCGACGTCCAGCCGCTGGAGGTGCGCGCGGGCCTCAACGTGGGCGCCATGGGCGGCGGCCTCGCCGGGGACGCGTTCCTGGGCATCGAGGGCGAGTCGCTGGGCATCGCCGTGCAGGGCACGCAGCTGGTGCTGCCCACCGACGACGGCTCGTACGGTTCGGATGACCTCCGCCTGGCGACCCTGCACATCACCTGGGCGCCCGTGGCCACCGAGCGCGTGCGGTGGCGCCTCGAGGGCGGCGTCTCCACCGCCCAGGCGCCGGACGTCTTCTTCGTGGGCCCCAGCCTCGCCACGTCCCTGGAGGCCACCGTGGCGGGCCCGGTGGACCTGGAGGCGCGCGTGCAGGGCACCGCGGGCCTCTACCGGCAGCTGGACGCGAGCGCCGGCCTGGCGCTGCACCTGGGCGCCCTCGTGGTGCGCGGCGGCGTGCGCAGCCTCGTCCTGGACGACCAGGGCCGGGTGGACGGCATCCGGCACGTGGACAGCTTCGTGGGCCCCTACGCCGGCGCCGGCCTGGCCTTCTGAAGCCGCCCACGTGTCCAGGGGTGCACATGCCCCCTTCCGGACACCACCCCCCGCCCCGGGGCCCCTGGTTCCACCGGGGTGACGCGGGTTGAATATTCCGGGCGAGCAGGCGTCCACATGCCGCGGCCCCACCCCCGGGCCCATGAGAAGAGGAGAGGTCGCCGTGGGCTTCTGGAAGACGCTGGGTGCCGCGCTCGCTGTCGCTGTCCTGATGGGGTCCGCGCCCGCGGAGGCCCGCTTCGGCAAGCGCTCCAGGCAGAACGCCTCCGCCCAGGACTCCGACGACAGGGACGGCGAGCAGGAGCACCGCGCCACGCCCGTGGGCCGCGCCTCGGACGCGCCGTTGCGCTCCAGCGTGCGCGCCTCCGGCGTCGGCATCGGCTGGTTCGACGTGCTCTTCATCAGCGGCCCGGCCAGCTACCACCGCCGCGCGCGCATGGAGGCGCCCCGCGGGCAGCGCGCGCCCCGGCCCGCGCCGCTCGTGCACCTCAACGTGCAGGGGGACAGCTTCGGCGACGTGGGCGGCGCGCTGGACCTCTTCATGGCCCTGGACGGCCAGCGCTGGGGCATGGACGCGCGCGTCAGCGGCATCGCGCTGGAGCCGGACGACGGCTCGGCTGGCACGGACCGCCTGACGCTGCTGGACGCGCACCTCACCCTCTCGCCGTGGTCCACCGAGCGCGGCCGCTTCCGCATGGAGGCCGGCATCGCCAGCGCGCACGCGCCGGACGCCATCTTCGTGGGCCCCAGCCTCGCCGCGTCGCTGGAGGCGTGCATCGGCCCGTCGCCCTTCGACGTGGAGGCGCGCATCCAGGTGGTGCCCTTCCCGCACCGCCAGGTGGACATGCAGGCCGGGCTCGCGCTGCACCTGGGCGCCCTCAACCTGCGCGGCGGCTGGCGCACCCTGTACCTCAGCGACGGCGGCCACCTGGACGGCGTGGTGCACGCGGACCTCTTCTCCGGTCCCTACGCGGGCCTGGGCCTGTCGTTCTGAGGGCGGGAAGCCTGAAGTAAAAACTCCCGGGGTCCCCGCGCACCGTGCGGCCCCCGGGAGCTGCGGCTCGCGGCCTACTCCTCCGACGGCGCCGCCGCGTAGGAGGCCGGAGCGGACTCCGCGCCTGCGCCGTTGGCCGCGTTCGCGCGCTTCATGCGCCGCTTGGGCGGCGGGGCCAGCTTCGGGGGGCCGCCAAAGAGCCGCTCGTAGACCTCCGGCGTGTTGATGTTCACGACGACCCCCGGATCCTTGACGGCCAGCTGGCGCGGAGAGAGCGCCCGCACGGCCTCCTCCAGCTTGTCGCCCTCCGCGTCGTGAAGCTTGCGCGCCATGTCCGCCGTGAGAATCAGCGGCCAGCCCGGGGCGCCCTCGAACTCCGGACGGAGCACCGTGCCGGACTCCCCCACGGCCTTGAGCAGCGTCTTGAGGGTGGTGGCGCGCACCGCCGGCATGTCCACCGGATGCAGCAGCACCACGTCCGGGTCGTCCGCCAGGGCCGCCTCCAGCCCCGCCTTCACGGACGCCATCAAGCTCTTCTCCCAGTCCCTGCTCGTCACCAGCTCCAGGCTCGGGTGCTGCTCGCGCACCGCGACCTCGTCGCTGCCCACCACGCCCAGCACGCTCATCCCTCCCCCTGCCTTGCCGAAGGTGGACGCCAGCGACTGAAGGAAGCTCTTGCCCCCCTCGTGCTCGATGAGCGCCTTGGGGTGGGACATCCGCCCGGGCTTGCCCGCCGCCAGGATGATCGCCACTGCCTTCATGACCCGCCTCCTCGCCCTCGACGGAAAGCCGGGGGCACCGCCAACAGGCTGTTGACCTCCTTCCGGGATTGCAGCCCGCCCGCCAGTACGAGTCGTCAGACAGCCGCCAGTCAGACCTGGAGGTGTTTGCTCCCAGCCCTTTGCGCAAGGGCGGGTGTCCACCAGCGGTCAGGCGGCCTGGCCACCGGGCTTGCCCTCCCCCGCGCCGGATGGGCGCGCAGGGTCCTTTCAGTGCAGCCAGCCGCTGGAGGCGGCCAGCCGCAGCGGAGCCGCGGCCTCCGCGGTCGTTTCTTCCGGCGCCGCCAGCGCCTTGACCGTCAGAATTTCAGCCAGCCGCGCCAGCGGGCGGCGGCGGGCCACGCGGTGCAGCTCGTCCTCGGTCACCTCGCCCAACAGGTCGCCGCCGCGCCCCTCCACCACGGGCAGCACGTGCACGCCGTGGCGGTACATCTGCTGGAGCGCTCCCAGGACGGTGTCCTCCGGGAACAGGGTGATGGCGCGGGAGATGAGGTTCTGGAACTCAGGGCTGCGGCACATCGACACGTGAGGCCTCCGGTGCTCGGCGTTCGGGCGCCGTGTGCCGGAGGGCCTTAGCAATCCGCTTGCCGACGTCCCCCGGCGCTCCGGGGCCCCCCGCGGCTCCGCCTGCCCGCGCTACTTCTTCGCCGCGGGCTTCACGGACTCCACCAGCTTGCGGAAGTCCTTCTCCGCGCCGTTCACCGTCTTCTCCGGCCCGGTGAGCTTGTAGAAGAGCGCGCCCTCCGGCCCCTCCACGATGGCGCCGCGCAGCTTGAACTTCGGCTTGGGCGCGGAGGGCCCCATCATGGGGCCGCCGCCCGCGTACGTGCCCTTCACCTCCACCGTGGTGACGGGCAGCCCGTTCACCTTCTCCTGCTTCGTCTTCGCGTCCTTGTCGTCCAGGGGCTTGCCGTCGGGCTTCTGGAACTGCGCCACCCAGCGCTTCACGTTCGCGTCCACCGCGCCGCCCTGCCCCTGCCCGAAATAGAAGACAGCCATTTCCGCGTCTTCCGCGTCTCCCTTCGCGGCGGGCACCTTGTATGTCGCCGCGCGCATGGGCCTGGGGGGCTGGGCGGCCCACTCCGCGGGCGCGGTCCACGTCAGGCCTCCGGCCTCCTCCGCGCTCGCGCCCATCGCCACGGTCATCGCCAACACTGTCAGCAGTCGTTTCATGGACGGCAGCGTATCCGCGTTCTCCCGCGCGTCACGCGCCCCCTGCCGCGCACGCGGCGTGAGCGTCCACCCGCATGCACGCGGCGCCACCCCACACCTGACTCGGCGCGTCAACCCCTCTCACTTTGTGACTCGGGATTGGCGTGCTACTCACTGCATTGTTTCCAGCAGTTCACCTTGGGCTGGAGGGGATTCCCACCATGAAGAAACAGTTGTTCCTCGGGGCCATGGCCCTGGGAGCCGTCGCCTGCACGCCGGAGATCGCGCAGGACGCTCCGAATACGAACGTCGGTCTCGCGGAGTTCGATCCCACGGGTTCTCCCGCCGTCGTTCCCTCTCCCAATGATCTGGCCATCAACCAGACCACGAAGCTGGTGGAGGCGCCCATCAACCCGGCGGCCTCCGCGGCGGAGCAGGAGTTCACGCGCGACTACCTGAATTCGCTCAACGGCTTCCCGACGTCCGCCATCGCCAACACCAAGGTGAAGGACCTGGATCCCTTCACGGTGAACTCGAAGACGGTCGTCTTCATCGACCTGTACGCGGGCACGCCGCTGGCGACGAAGCCGGTGACGCCGACCATCGCGTACAACGAGGACACGGACCTCATCAACATCATCCCCCCGGTGGACCCGAACACGGGCCTGCCGGCGTGGCCGAAGGGCGGCCGCTACGCGGTGGCGCTCATCGGCGGTGAGAACGGCCTGAAGACGACCGCGGGCTACCCGGTCATCGGGTCGGCGACGTGGGCCTTCGCGAGCTCCGCGAGGCCGCTGGTCACCTGCGAGGACCTGACCGCGCCGGACTGCGCCCCGGCCACGGAGATCATCCCCTCCACGGAGACGGATCCGGCCAAGCGCCTGGCGGACCAGACCCAGAGCGCCCTGCGGCTGGAGCAGCTGCGCCGCGGCTACGCGCCCATCATCGAGGGCCTGGTCGCCAAGGGCTTCAAGCGCGAGGACGTGGTCCTGCTGTGGACCTTCAGCGTGGTCAACCAGCCGGAGGCCACCATCAACCTGGCGGCCACCCCGCGCGTCCCCACCATCGTCCCGTTCCCCAACGACCTGCTGCGCGTGCCGGCCACGGCCACCGCGGCGGCGCACCTGAACTTCCCCGTCCCGACGACCCCGGGCCTGCAGCAGGACCTGTTCACGGGCCTGAACACGCTGGACGGCTTCTCCACCACGGGCGCCATCGTGTCGGAGAACGGCGACGCGCAGGGCGTGCTGGACGGCACCATGTTCCGCGAGGCGGCGGACGGTCCGGCCCCCCGCGTGGACGCGGCGTCGCTGGCCGCGGGCGTGAAGTTCTTCAAGCTGTCCAACCTGGACAAGGGCACCCAGCCGGACGTGGTGCCCTGCCTGGTGGAGAAGACCGGTGACTGCGGCACCAGCGTGGGCACGGCGGGTGTCGTCGACGTCCCGCAGCAGCTGCAGATCGTCCCGAAGACGCCGCTGGATGGCGCCACCCAGTACGGCGCGGTGCTGACCACGGACCTGAAGGACACCCGCGGCCGCAACGTGGCCCCGGCGACGGCGTTCGCGCTGATGCGCCTGGCCAACCCGGTGTACGACGCCGCGACCAAGAAGAGCACCATCTCCTCCGTGCCGGACTCGCTGGCGGCGGCGCTGGAGCCGGTGCGCGCGGCCCACAAGCCCTTCTTCGACGCGCTGGCCAAGGCGGGCCTGCCGCGCAAGAAGATCGCCCTGGGCTGGGCGTTCACCACCCAGAGCACCACGTCCGTGCTGCAGCAGCTCTACACGCTGCCGGGCGGCGTGTACGGGACGCCCGCGGCGCCCACCTCCGTCTTCCCCATCACCACGCAGGTGAAGGCGGCGATGTCCGGGGTCGGGTTCACGTCCAACAACATCGCCGCGGTCTACGAGGTGCGGGCCAACACGCCCTGGCTGCTCACGGGCCCGTTCGACACGCTGAACCCCACCGAGCCGCGCCCCACCCGCTACCCGTTCATGCTGTTCGTGCCGAACGGCGAGGCGCCCTCCACCGGCTGGCCGGTGCTGGTGTTCGGCCACGGCCTGACGAGCAACCGCACCGCGGTGCTCGGCGTGGCCAACAAGCTGACCGGCGCGGGCTACGCGGTGGTCGCGATGGACGCCGTCTACCACGGTGAGCGCACCAGCTGCGTGGGCTCCGCCACGGTGCTGGGCACCACGGGCTCGGTGGGCGACGACGGCGCGTGCGCCGACCCCGCCACCCAGCGCTGCGAGACCAACCGCGGCAGCCTGTCCTACGGCCGCTGCGTGGCGCGCACGCCGGCGAACGGCGCGGACTGCAGCGCCTCGGCGCTCCCGCCGGGCGTGCCGGCCGACGTGTACTGCTCCAGCGTGCTCTCCCCGTCGCAGGGCGTGTGCCGCGCGGACACCCAGCGCTGCGAGGGCGGTGACTTCAAGCGCGACAGCTCCGGCGTCCCGGTCATCTCCGGCTGGAACTTCCTGAACCTGGGCAACCTGTTCACCACGCGCGACAACTTCCGCCACCACGTGGTGGACTTCAGCCAGTTCCTGCGCGTGCTGGCGAGCCCCGAGCTGTCCACGGCCGTGGGCGTGCAGCTGAACGCGGCGCAGGTGGACTACGTGGGCCAGAGCCTCGGCGGCATCATGGGCACCATGTCCACCGCGGTGTCTCCGCGCGTGCACCGCTCGGTGCTCAACGTGGCCGGTGGCAACCTGGCCAGCGTGCTGCTGACGGCGCCGGCCTTCTCCGCGCAGCGCACCGCGTTCCTGGCCCAGCTGGCCTCCGCGGGCGTCAACCCGGGCACCCCGGCGTTCGACACGTTCATCAGCCTGGCGAACACCATCCTGGACCCGGCGGACGCGCGCAACTACGCGTACCTGCTGGACAACAACGCGGCGGCCGGCACGGACCCCAAGGTGCACCGCGCGTTCATCCAGTACATCGAGGGCGACCAGGTCATCCCGAACGCGAACACCCAGGCGCTGATCAACGCGGCCAACCGCAAGGACGCGCCGCGCACCGTGGCCACGTACATGTTCCCGGAGTCGCTCATCGGGGGCATCCCGGCGTCCGGCCGCCACTCGTTCCTCAACCACCCGCAAATCCCGGTGAGCGTGCGTGACGCCGCCCAGGACCAGATCATCGGCTTCCTGTCCACCGGCACCGTGGCGCAGTAACGCGAACCACTGAGAGAGGACTCAAACACCCATGAAAAAGACACTCTCCCTCGTGGCGATCCTGGCGGCCGGTACGAGCCAGGCCGCGGGCTTCCAGGTCGACACCCACAGCGCTCGCGCCACCGGCGCGGGCGGCGCCGCCACGGCGTGGCTGGAGGACTCGTCCTCCATCTATTACAACGTGGCGAACATGGTCGGCGTGAAGAAGCTCGACATCACGCTCGGCGACACGGGCATCCTGCCCAGCATCAACTTCCAGCGGCCGGGCATGGAGCAGGAGGGGCAGCGCACCACGCTGTCTCCGCCTCCGCACCTGTTCGTGGTCTACAAGCCGTTCGAGAAGGCGGCGTTCGGCGTGGGCGTGTACACGCCCTACGGCGCGCGCAGCCGCTGGGAGGAGGGCTTCAGCGGCCGCTTCCGCGGCTACGAGTCCGCGCTGGCGACGTACTACATCAACCCGTCGTTCGCGTATGAGCTGCACCCGCGCTTCCGCTTCGGCGCGGGTCTGGACATCGCCCGGGCCACCATCGAGCTGACGCGCGGCCTGGACTTCGTGAACAGCGAGGGCTCCATCCACCTGGGTGGCGCGGACTGGGGCTCCGGCTTCAACGTGGGCGTGCAGGCCAAGCTGCTGGACAACCTGGACCTGGGCCTCCACTACCGCAGCGCCATCGACATCGCGTTCCAGGGCAAGGCGGACTTCCAGAACATCCCGGTGGAGTTCCAGAGCCGGCTGACGGACCAGAAGGCGCACGCGGACGTCACCCTGCCGTCCACCGTGACGGCGGGCCTGGCGTACCGCCCGCTGTCGAACCTGCTGCTGGCGTTCGACGCGAGCTGGGTGGACTGGTCCTCCTTCTCGGAGCTGGCCATCCACTTCGAGAACCCGTCCATCGACAACCCGCTGCCCAAGCGCTGGCACGCGAAGTGGAAGTACTCGCTGGGCGGTGAGTACGGCGTGACGGACGCGCTGCAGGTGCGCCTGGGCTTCACGTACGACCCGTCCCCCAGCCCCAACAGCACGCTGACGCCGGACCTGCCGGACGCCAACCGCATCAAGGTGTCCGCGGGCGTGGGCTACGAGTTCAAGCCGTTCCGCGCGGACCTGGGCTACCAGTTCGTCGCGCTGGCGAACAAGGAGAGCACGGCGCCGGGCATGCCCGGCACGTACTCCGGCTCCGCGCACGTGCTGGGCCTGACGTTGGGCTTCAACCTGCAGTAGCCCGCTGAACCGTTCCTGAAGCACCGGGGCGCCCGGCTCCTTCCGTTCATGGAAGGGCCGGGCGCTTTCGCTTACGGTGCCGGGCCGTGAGCCCTTCCAAGCCCGGCCGCAACGACCCGTGCCCCTGTGGCAGCGGGAAGAAGTACAAGGCCTGTCACGCCGCCGAGGACCGCGCGAAAGCCGCGCAGCCTCCTCCCTCCGCCCCCGCGAACCCGCTGAAGCAGGACCTGGAGGCCGCCATGGCGCTCCTGGGTGACGCGGACGTGTCCCGCCTGTCGCAGGCGCTGGAGCACCTGAGCGTGCTGCTCCAGGCCGCCGGTCCCCAGCCGGGGCTGCGCTACGACGACAAGGCCTTCAGCGACCACGTGGGCCAGGCGCTCGCGAAGCTGGCCGCGCAGGAGGGCCTGGACGCGATGGCCGCCCGAGACAGCCTGCGCGTGGGCGTGGTGCGCGAGCTGGGCGGGCGCCACTTCCAGGAGAAGCTGGGCGCGGCGCTGCTCGCGCAGGCGGCGAAGGGCGGGCGCACGCCGGAGGAGCGGCGGGCGCTGAGCGTGGGCGCGCTGCTGGCCACGGCGGCGAAGAAGACGGGCAAGGTGCGGCCGGAGGACAACCCGGTGCTGGACGTCGTCTTCGACGTGCAGTTCCGCGAGTGGAGCCAGAAGCACGCGGAGGTGGTGCGCAAGTACGAGGCCCTGATGGAAGGCATGGCGCCGGAGTCCCTCACGCCCGAGGCCGCGGAGGCCCTGCGGAGGGCGGAGACCGGTGAGCTGGACGCGCTGGTGAAGCACGTGCAGGCGGACCCCGCGCTGGTGGAGCGCATCTCGCGCGAGGCGAAGGAGCGCGCGCAGCGGGTGGAGACGAAGCTGCGCGACCCCGCGACGCCGTCCGTCTTCTCTCCGGAAGAGGAGCTGTGGCTCACCGTCACGCTGTGGGAGCCCCTGCGCGCGATGAAGACGCAGCCCAAGGACCCGGAGGCCCGGCGGCAGGTCATCGCCGCGCTCCTGCGCGCGGTGAAGGGCGCGGTGGACGCGGACTTCCTCGAAGGCATGCTGGAGCGCATGCGCGCGGGCGCGAAGGACCCGGCGGCGGACGAGCCCACGCGCGAGTGGCTCACCGACGCGGCCATCGCCTTCGAGGCGGAGCCCGCGCGGCTGGTGCTGGCGGCGCTGCTCACCGCGCGGCAGGAGGCGCGGGGGCGGAGCGCGGAGGAGCTGGTGGCGCTCGCGGACCTGAAGGCGCTGCCCGCGTGGACGCCGGAGCAGCTGGAGCCCTACCGGCAGCTCCTGGAGAAGGAGGGCCGCGCGTCCGGCGCCGACCGCGTCCGCCGCGCGCAGGACTGGCTGCGCGAGCACCCCGTGCGGCTGGACGCGGAGGCCTGACGCGTTAGACGAAGAGCGCCTTCGCGGTCTGCTGGAGGCGCTCCGTGCCCATGCGCATGAGCTGGCCCTTGAGGCCGGGCTGGCTGACGACGTGCCGCTCGAAGGCGGCGCGCTCCAGGCGCAGCACCACGCAAGGCGTCTTCGTGCGCACCGTCGCGGAGACGGGCTTGCCGAGCAGCAGCGAGATTTCACCGAACACGTCGCCCTCGCGCAGCTCCGGCAGCAGCACGATGCGGCCCGGCTGCTCCAGCGACAGCTGACACTGGCCGCGCAGGAGCAGGTAGAAGGCGTCGCCCGGCTGGCCCTGCGTGAGGAGCACCTGTCCCGCGGGCACGGCGCGCAGGTCGAACTCGCGCGACATGGCCTGCTTCAGCGCGGGCGACAGGTTGGTGAACAGGGGGCTGGTGCGCAGCAGGTTCTCCACCAGCCGGCGCTGGTAGAAGGCGTGCACCGCCGCGTCCACCTCCGGGTGCGCCGCGCTCACGCGGGCGAGGGAGGAGCGCTTGAACTCCAGCAGCACGGAGCGCTCGCGCACCTCCACGCTGGCGAGCCGGGGCCCCTCCGACACCAGCGCCACCTCGCCGAAGAAGTCCCCCGGCCCCAGCGTGGCGACGACCTGGCGCGCGTTGCCCTCCACCCGGCGCGCCACCTCCGCGCGGCCCTCCACCAGCGCGAACATGGAGTCGCCCGGCTGGCCCTCCTCCACCACGCGCTGGCCCGGCCAGAAGGCGCGCACCTCCAGCGCCCCCACGAGCGCCTCGAAGGCGTCGCGTCCCACGGCGGACAGGACGGGCACGCCCGCGTCCTTGCCGTCCGGCACCCAGGCGAAGGTGGGGGCCAGGGCGCCGGGAGGCTGGGCGAAGCGCTCCGCCAGGGCGCGCACCGTCTGGGGCCTCGCGCGCCGCGACAGCACCGCGGCGGCCACCGCGCGCAGGAGCGCACCCGCGCGGGTCCAGCCGAGCGCCGCGTCGTCGTAGGCGCGGGCGGCCTCGGGGGCTCGCCCCAGCCACTCCAGCAGCTCCGCGACGCGCTGGTGGAGCTCCGCGTCCTCCGGCTCATCGCGCAGGGCGGCCTGGTAGCCGGCCAGCGCCGCGTCCATCTTCCCTTCGGCGGCGAGCGCCGCCGCCTGGGACTTCAGGGACCGCGCGTGTGGAGGGTGCGCCATGCGCGCCTCTGTAACCCAGCCGCGCGGCGCACGCATCCCTTCCCAGGGGCAGTCCGTTCAGCTGCTCAAATCGCGCACCCGCTCCGCCAGGCTCTGGGTGAAGAGGCGGTAGATGCGCAGGGCCGCGGCCTCGTGCGTCTCCAGGAAGTATTGGAAGTCCGCCCGCGTGACCCGCAGCGCGCGCACCACCGTGTGCGCGCGCACATGCGCGGACACCGGGCCGTCGAGGATGAGCGAAATCTCTCCCAGGAACGCGCCCGGCCCCAGCATGTTGAGCTGGCGCGCGTCCGGCCCCGGGCCGGTGGACACGCTCACCATGCCCTCCAGCAGCACCACCAGCCCCATGCCCCTGGCGCCCTTCTCCAGCACCGTCGTGCCCGCCGGCACCAGGACGGGCCGGGCCAGACGGTAGAGGTCGCGCATGTCCTCCAAAGACAGACCATCGAAGATGGGAATGGCTTTCAGATAGCCATAGCCATCCACCACCGGCGGGGCCTTCTCCGCCGCGGCCGCGCCCTCCGGCGCCGACGCGAGCCCCAGGTGCTGGAGCAGCCGCGCCTGCTCCGCCTGGAGCAGGAGCAGCCCCGCTCCGGACGCGTGCTTGATGCCGTCCGCCAGCAGCACCAGCGCGCGCCACGTGGCGCCCTCCGCGTCCAGCAGCTCGCACATGCGCAGCACGGCCTCCGGCCGCTGCGGGTCGTCCACGGGCACCGCGCGCAGCATCTCCAGCTCCGCGTGCGCGTTGCCCAGCATCCGGAACGTCCTCGCCGCCTCCAGGGGCCGGTGCATGCGGCCCAGCAGGTGCGCCAGAGACTCGCGCGCGCCCAGCGCCTGGTACAGCGACAGCGCCTGCTCCAGCGAGCCGGCCCGCTCGAAGGCGGCCGCCGCGCGGGCCTGCTCCCCCACCCGCAGCCACGCCTCCGCCGCCAGCAGCGGCGCGCCCGCCTGTTCGTACAGCGGCGCCGCGCCCCGGTCGTCTCCGTCCGCCTCCAACAGCCGCGCCGCGCCCGCGAAGTCGCGCGCCTGCCGCAGCACCTCCACCAGCTGGGTGCGCGTGGCGGTGGGCACCACCAACGCCTCCTCCAGGACCCGCTCGCGCTGCCCCGCCCCCATCGCCTCGTAGGCGCGCACCGCCTCCTCCAACGAACCCTTCATCACCCGCGCCCACACCCCTCGAGTGGCGCTGGAGCCAGGGCCCCCGGCCACGTCGCCCACGTCCAAATCGTCTGGAGTCACGGCCTTGTCGTTCCTCCCGGACGCCCTGACGGACAAACGACGTCCACGCCGGGGTCCAGGAACCTGAATCCGTAGCATCCCGAAACATGGAAAGCCAGCCATCACGGCCATCAACGACAAGCCTTGGACAGACTGTCCACCGCGTGAATCGGATGCGCGGAACCTGAGAGGTTGGGGTTCACGCCAACCCTGCGCTTCGGGGTGGCTGTCGTGCGTGAGAGGGCTTCCCCACCTTCGGGCCTCCCTGTCCCAGGGATTCCTACCCCAGGTGTCTTCCCCCATGATGTCGCGCTCCACTCTCTCCCGTTCCCTCGATGTCCTGAAGTCGTCCCACCTGCGCCGCGCGCTGACCATCCTCGCGCGGGGTGGCTGTCTGCTGGTGCTCGCGTCGGGCGCCGCCAGGGCCCATGAACCCGAGTCTCCGCCTCCGGCGGCGGCGCCGGTGCGGGCGGAAGCCCCGGCGCAGGCCGAGGCTCCGGCGCAGGCCGAGGCTCCGGCGGAGGACATGGTGTGGGGCGAGGAGGCGCTGGCGCAGGCGGAGCTGCCGGAGTCGATGGAGGACGCGGCGCGCACGCTGGAGGACTCCCCGGTGGTGGTCTGCTCGGGGTCGCTCCAGGTGGCGTACCGCCCCGGGCTGCTGCTCACCACGCCGCGAAACTCCGTGCAGCGCGAGTCGCTCCAGTTCAGCGCCTGCCCCGTCAACGACGGCGTGGTGATGACGGCGGTGGGGCTGGAGACGCTGCACCTGAAGCGCGCGACCTGCATCGGCAACGCGGGCGGCGCGACGTCCGCCACGGTGAGCTGGTCCAACGGGGAGAAGTCCTCCGTGGAGCTGGACCGCGTGGAGGCGGTGGTCGACGGAGGGATGCAGGTCTTCACGTCCGAGGGCACCATCCGCTCCGGGCGCCACGCGGGCCACGCGGTGCGCCTGGTCACCGCGGTGCCCACGCTCACCACGCTGGCGGCGTGCGTCCAGCCGTCGGGGCTCACGACGAACATGGGCATCGCCACGCTCACCGTGACGGACCTGCCCTCCCAGGACGAGTGAGGGTGGCCGCTCAACCGGCGGACGTGTCCGGCGTGTCCGCGTCCTGAGCCATCCTGCGCCACTCGGGGAAGGGGTCCTTGAGCCGCGCCCAGGCCTTGGGCCCCTTCGCCAGCTCCTGGGGCGTGAGCAGGCAGCGCTCCAGCGCGCCCGCCAGCGCCGCGGGGTCCGCGTCGCGGGTGATGAAGACGATCTCCTGGCGCCGGTCTCCATACGGCCCGGCCGCCACGTCGCGCTCCAGCTCCGCGCGCACCTCCGGGTCATCGGGCCACTCCTCACGAGGCAGCGCGGACCACCAGAGGCCCGCGGGCTCGAAGCTGCACGCGCCGCCCGCCTGCGCCCACAGGCCGGTGATGTCCATGCGCGTCGCCAGCCAGAAGAACCCCTTGCTGCGCAGCACGCCCTTCCAGCTCCCGTGCACGAAGTCCCAGAGGCGCTTCGGGTGTAGCGGCACGCGGCTTCGAAAGACGAAGCTGCGGATGCCGTAGGCCTCGCTCTCCGGCAGGTGCTCGCCCCGCAGCTCCCGGAGCCAGCCCGGGGCACGGCTCGCGCGCTCGAAGTCGAAGCGGCGCGTGTCGAGCACCTCCGACAGCGGCACGCGGCCCCGTTCCGAGGGCACGATGCGCGCCTGGGGGTTCAAGCGGCGCAGCACCGCCTCCAGCCGTCCCAACGCCTCGGCGTCCACCAGGTCCGTCTTGTTCAGCACCAGCACGTCGGCGAACTCCACCTGCTCCACCAGCAGGTCCACCACCGTGCGGTCGTCCTCCTCCGCCAGCGCGAGCCCCCGCTCCGCGAGCGCCTCCGCCCCCTCCCAGTCCTTCAGGAAGTTGAACGCGTCCACCACCGTCACCATCGTGTCCAGGCGCGCCACCTTCGACAGGCCCTGGCCCTCCTCGTCCTCGAAGGTGAAGGTCTCCGCGACGGGCAGCGGCTCGGAGATGCCCGTGGACTCGATGAGCAGGTAGTCGAAGCGCTTCGCCTTCGCGAGCTTCGCCACCTCCTTCAGCAGGTCCTCGCGCAGCGTGCAGCAGATGCAGCCGTTGGACAGCTCCACCAGCTTCTCGTCCACGCGGCGCAGCGCGGCCCCGCCGCCGCGCACCAGCTTCGCGTCGATGTTCACCTCGCTCATGTCGTTGACGATGACCGCCACCCGCAGCCCCTCGCGGTTGTGCAGCACGTGGTTGAGCAGCGTCGTCTTGCCCGCGCCCAGGAACCCCGACAGCACCGTCACCGGCAGCCGCGAGTCCACCGCCTCACGCGCCCGGGTCATGGCCTGCCCTCCACGAAGAGCACGTGCTTGCGCACCCTCGGGTCGTACTTGCGCTTCTGGAGCTTCTCCTGCGACTTCCGCTTGTTCTTCGTCGTCGTGTAGCAGTAGCCGGTCCCCGCCGAGGACACGAGCTGGATGATGGTGCGGTTTCCCTTGGGCATGGCTACTTATGTAACTCAGTTACAATAACACCTCAAGCCTTCCGGCGGTGCGGGCCCCTCGCCGCCAGGGTTGCCGCGGCACCCGGTGGCGACCACGACGCAGCCCCCGCGGGCCAGGGATACCGGCTGGCTGCCTGCCGCATGGGGAGCCGGTGACGCCCGGGGCCGTCCCGCGCACGCGCCGCTATGCAGGCGCGGGCCGGGCGCTATCGTGGGGGGCCATGGGGCCTGCCCCGGAGCACCGGATGCGAAAGCGACGAATCATGGGGGTGTGGGCGGCGGTGACCGGGGTCCTGGCGTCGGGCACGGCGTGGGCCCACGCCGGCCTGCCAGAGTCGGCCAACGTCACGCTGAGACGGGGCCACCCGGAGGACTTCTTCGTGGGGGCCACGTTCGGCGCGGTCATCTCGCGCGACAGCGGGCACACGTGGCGCTGGGTGTGTCCGGATGCCATGGGCTACGGCGGCTGGCGCCCGGAGTCCTTTGTCTGGCGCGGGACGGGGGAAATCCTGGCGGCCACGGGCAACGCGCTCCTGTCCTCGAAGGACGGCGCGTGTTCGTGGTCGTCACATCCCGCGTTCAAGGACACGTGGGTGACGGGGCTCGCGGCGCACCCCACGGATGACGCGGTGTTGTACGTGACCACGGGCCGCTCCACGTCGGCGACGAACGGGGTGTTCCGCTCGGATGACGGTGGCGAGACGTGGCGGGCGCTGCCGCTCCAGCGCGCGGGGGTCCTCTTCTCCGCCGTGCGCCTGTCCACGGCGGAGCCGCGCACGCTCTACGTGTCCGCGACGGACACGGCGCGCATGTATCTGTTCCGCAGCGACGACGCGGGCGAGACGTGGGAGGAGCTGCCGCAGGCCTTCCCGGACCTGGTGCGCCCGTTCGACTTCGTGGTGACGGCGACGGACCCCGTGGAGCCTCACGGCGTCTGGGCGCGCGTGTCCGCGCAGGGCTACACGCACATCCTCCACAGCACGGACGGCGGGCGCACCTTCACCGCGCGCACAGGCGCGGGCATCGACGACGTCTTCGTCAACATGGACCTCTCCGCGGACGGCGGCACCGCGTGGGTGTCCACGTACAACGCCTTCTTCCGCAGCCAGGCGGGCGGGCCCTTCGCCAAGCTGGAGCTGCCCACCGGCAACGCGTGCGTGACGCGCGTGGGAGACGTCATCTACGGCTGCGGCTCGCCGTGGCTCCATGACTGGTCCCTGGCGCGCAGCAGCGACGAGGGCTCCACCTGGGAGCCCCTCTTCAGCCTGGAGCAGATCCAGGGCAGCCATCAGTGCCCCGCGGGCACGCCCGTGCGCGAGCTGTGTCCGTCGCGCTGGCCCCAGCTCGCGCAGACGATTGGCGCGCCGCTCTACCCGGACGGCGTGCCGGACGCGGGGGTGCCGGATGCGGGCGCACAGCCGGCCGACGACGCGGGCACGCCCACCGACCCGAAGCCGAAGCCGTCCTCGGGCTGCACCGCCGCGCCCGTGGGCACGCTGCTTCCCCTGTTCCTTCTTCCCCTGTGGCGCCGCGGCCGGCGGCGCGAGGACCCATGACCATGAGACTGAAGACGTCCCTGCCGTGGAGCACCGCCGCTGTCGCGCTGCTGGCCCTGAGCGCATGCAATGACGACGACAACAAGCCCCAGGACACCGGGTGCGGCGAGCCGCTCTACGCGGGCGCCGCCACGGACGAAGCGTGGCGCACGCTGGAGGATGCGCGGAACCAGCCCGTGGACAGCTCGCGCGCGGTGACGCTGGTGTCGCCCGAGTCCGGGCAGACGTACTTCACGGACCAGGCCGCGCCGCTGTGGAAGTGGACGTCCCCGCTGCGCGCGTCGCTGGAGCGCCCGGGCCGCACCTCCCCCCTCCCCGAGGGCCCTCCGCGCGAGTCGCGGCGCTCGGTGCTCGCGTGGCTGGGGAACCTCGTGCTGCCCACCGCCGAGGCCCACCTGCCGCCGTACACGGGCGACCTCTACTGGGTGAAGGTCCAAGTCGCCGGACGCGAGTGCCCCATCGCCCAGGTGTTGACGTCGGAGTTGCAGTGGCAACTGGATGACGGCTCCTGGCAGACGGTGAAGGAGGCCGCGGGCAAGGGGCTGTCGGTCCAGGTGGTGAGCGCGTACCTGGTGCAGAACCGCATCACGGAGGGGCCGTACACGATGGGGTCCACCGTGCCCTTCACCATGGGGATGGCCAGGTGAGGCGCGCTGCCTGGCTTTGCGCGCTGGCGCTGGGCGCGTGCTCGGAGACCGCCCCCCCGGAGCCGGGCACGGACATCCCCGAGCTGACGTACGCGGAGCCGGCTCCATGGACGCGCGGCGGTTCGACGGTGCCGCCTCCGGGGCCCTCCGGGCGGCTCATCGTGACCAACAGCCTGGATGACTCCCTCAGCCTGCTGGAGATGGACGGGCTGGGCACGCCGGGCTGGGGCGAGCTGGCGCGCGTGCCGGTGGGGCTCAACCCGGTGGAGTTGGAGGGGCCGCACCACACGGCGGTGTCTCCCGCGGGCGACTTCTACTACGTGGGCATCTCCAACTACGTGCCGGGCGGCGGCTCGGGTCCGCATGGCGCGCATGGCACGGGCACGGCGGATGGCTACTGCCTGAAGCTGGACGCGAAGACGAACCGGCTGGTGGCGTCCGCGCGAGTGGATCGCAACCCGGGGGACGTCATCGTCAGCGCGGATGGGCGCACGCTGTACCAGACGCACTTCGACCTCCTGCGCGTCGCGGACGTGGCGCGGCAGGGCGGGACGGAGGAGGACATGGTCGCGCGCATGGTCATCCTCGACGCGGAGACCCTGACGGTGAAGGAGCGCGTGAAGGTGTGCCCCGCGCCGCACGCGGTGCGCCTGTCCGCGGACGAGCGCACGGCGTACGTGGCCTGCTGGTCGGACGAGGTCGCGGTGGTGGACCTGGCGGCGGAGGGCAGGCCGGTGACGCGCGTGAAGGTGGCGGCAGGCGCGGGCACGGCGGTGAATCCGCGCCATCAGCCCTACGCGCTCACGGTGTCGCCCACGACGGGGGACGTGTGGGTCAGCTCGCTGGCGAGCCGGCAGGTGCAGGTGCTGGAGCCCGGGACGCGCACGATGAACCCGGAGCGCACGGTGTTCCTGCGCGGCTCTCCCATGTTCGGCGCTTTCACTCGGGACGGGCGCACGCTCTACATGCCCTATCAGCAGGAGGACGCGGTGGCGGTCATCGACGCGGCGACGTCCACGGTGCTGCGCACGGTGCAGCTGTCTCAGGCCGGCTGTCTCAACGTGCACCAGTTCATGCTGACGCCGGACGAGCGCCACGGGCTGGCGGTCTGCGAGGGGGACCACCTGGGCCCGGGCACGTTGCACGTCGTGGACGTGAGCGAGGGCACGGTGGTGTCCACGGTGCGGATGGGCATCTTCCCGGACTCGGTGAGCCTGCTCCGGGGGCAGCCGTGAGGGGCGTGCGCGGGAGTGTGGCGGCGCTGCTCCTGGGAGCGCTGGCCGGGTGTGGCGGTGAAGACGGCCCCCAGGCCGCGGCGGATTACGGGGAGGCGTTGTTCCGGAGCTCGAAGCTGTCGGAGAGCGAGTACAACCGCTTCTCGTGCGCGACGTGTCACGCGACGACCCCGGAGGCGCCGGCGGGGCGCATCGACTCCGGGCACACGCTGCACGACGTGGCGGCGCGGCCCAGCTGGTGGGGCGGCAACGAGACGCAGCTGCTGGACGCGGTGAACTTCTGCTACGTGAACTTCATGCGCGGCGTGAAGAAGCTGGACGCGCAGGAGCCGCGCGCCCGCGCGCTGTATGAATACCTGTCGCGGCTCAGCCCGGACGCGCAGGCGCCCGCGCTGCCCTTCACGGTGGTGAAGGACGTCCAGGACGTGCCCCGGGGCGACGCCACGCGCGGCGAAGCGGTGTACCGGGCCGCGTGCCAGACCTGCCATGGCGCGACGCACACGGGCGAGGGCCGGCTGACGGACCTGGCGTCGGTGTTGCCGGAGGTGACGCGGGAGTACGACCGGCTCTTCCCGGGCATCCCGCACGCGCAGGTCGTCATCGAGAAGGTGCGGCATGGGCCCTTCTTCGGCGTGGGCGGCAACATGCCGCTCTACGGCACGGAGGCCCTGTCCGACGCGGACCTGGGCGCGCTGCTCACGTACCTGGGGCTGTAGGCCTGCCCGTCCGGTGGACGGGCATGGCGGCAGGGGCCAGCCCCCCTGCCCCTGCCCATGCGAGCCCGGCCTCCGCACCTGTAGACACATTCATGGCTTCATCGGGTTCACAAGAGCGGGGCCCTTCTTCCGAAGAGCGGACGCCCATGAAGGGCCGTTCCCCCGCGTCCGTGGCCCAGCTGCTGGACGTGGACCGCGACGCGCTCCTGGAGGACTGGGCCGCGCGGGTGTCGCCCCTCTTCGCCCCCCTGCGCCTGTCGCATGCTCAGGTGGTCGATGCCCTGCCCGCCCTGCTCGATGAGCTCCACACCGTGCTCGTGGAGGCCGAGGAGGACCCCGGCGGACAGCCCCCGCACCACCACAGCGAAGCCGCTGGCGCCCATGGCCGCCAGCGCCTGCGCCTGGGCGCCGACGTGTCCCTGCTCACGCGCGAATACGCGCTGCTGCGCGACTGCATCCTGGCGCGGGCCGAACGCGCGGACCTGGACGTGTCCCTGCCTCAACTGCGCGTGCTCTGCACCTGCATCGACGACACGCTGGCCCAAGCCGCCATCCCCTTCGCGTTCGACAGCGCCGAACGCGGCCACGCCGAGGCCGAGGAGCGCGAGCGCTTCTTCCAGCTGTCCCCCGACATGTTCTGCATCGCGGGCATGGACGGATACTTCAAGCGCGTGAACGCGTACTTCGTCCACGTGCTCGGGTGGAGCGAAGAGGAGCTCTACCAGCGCCCCTCCATCGACCTGGTCCACCCCGACGACCAGGAGGCCACGCGTGAAGAGACGCGCAAGCTGTCCCAGGGCATCCCCACCCTGCGCTTCCAGAACCGCTTCCGCACCCGCGACGGCGACTACCGGTGGCTCGCGTGGGCCGCGCGCCCCGTGCCCGAGCTGGGCCTCATCTACGCCGCCGCGCGCGACATCACCGAGCAGAAGGCCGTGGCCCAGGAGCGCGAATACCTGCTGGAGGCCGTGCGCGACAGCGAGGCCCGCTTCCGCAACATGGCGGACCACGCCCCCGTCATGCTCTGGATCACGGACGTGCAGGGCTCCACGACCTACGTGAACCGGGGCTGGTATGCCTTCACCGGCCAGACCGAGGCCACGGGCCTGGGCTTCGGCTGGCTGGACGCCATCCACCCCGATGACCTGGAGCGCACGCGGCGCACCTTCGAGGAGGCCAACGCCATCCGCCAGCCCTTCCGCATGGACTACCGGCTGCGCGGCAGCGACGGGCAGTACCGGTGGACCGTGGACACCGGCTCGCCCCGCTTCGACGCGGAGGGGCACTTCCTGGGCTACATCGGCAGCGTCATCGACATCTCCGACCGCAAGCAGGCGGAGATGGACCGCGAAGCGCTGCTCGTGCGCGAGAGCGCCGCGCGCCGCGAGGCCGAGGAGGCCAACCAGCTCAAGGACGAGTTCCTCGCCACCGTCAGCCACGAGCTGCGCACGCCCCTCACCGCCATCCTGGGCTGGGTGCAGCTGCTGCGCACCGGCAACCTCACCGAGCCGCGCCGCGAGCGCGCGCTGGAGACCATCGAGCGCAACGCGCGCTCACAGGGGCAGCTCATCGAGGACCTGCTCGACGTCAGCCGCGTCGTGTCCGGCAAGCTCAAGCTGGACGTGGAGCCCGTGGAGCTGGCCACGGTGGTGCAGCAGGCGCTCGACTCCGTGAAGCCCGCCGCGGACGCGCGCGGCATCCAGGTGCACTCCACGGTGGACACCTCCAGCAGCGTGATGGGTGACCCGCACCGGCTCCAGCAGGTGGTGTGGAACCTGCTGTCCAACGCGGTGAAGTTCACGCCCCGGGGCGGCCACGTGCGGCTGGTGGTGGCGCGGCGCGACTCCACCGTGGAGCTCACCGTGGAGGACACCGGCCAGGGCATCTCCGCCGCCTTCCTGCCGCACGTCTTCGAGCGCTTCCGCCAGGCCGACAGCGGCACCACGCGCAAGACGGGCGGCCTGGGGCTGGGGCTGTCCATCGTGCGGCACATCGTGGAGATGCACGGCGGCACCGTCACCGCCGCCAGCGACGGCGAGGGCCGGGGCTCCGCCTTCACCGTGCGGCTGCCCCTGTCCGCCACCCTGCGGCGCGACCCCGCCATGCCGCCGTCGCCGAGACCGCCCGCGCCGGCCCCGGTGCGCGTGCCCCCGCCGGAGCTGGGCGGCGTGCGCGTGCTCGTGGTGGATGACGAAGAGGACGCGCGGGAGCTGCTGCGCACGCTCCTGGAGGACAGCGGCGCCCAGGTGGTGACCGCGGGCTCCGCGGAAGAGGGGCTCCGCGTGCTCCAGGCGGAACATCCGGACGTGCTCGTCTCCGACATCGGCATGCCCGGCACGGACGGCTATGGCTTCATCGAGCGCGTGCGCACGCTGTCCCCCGCCAGGGGAGGCCGCACCCCGGCGGTGGCCATCACCGCCTACGCCCGCTCCGAGGACCGCACCCGCGTGCTGCGCGCCGGCTTCCAGAGCCACGTGCCCAAGCCCGTGGAGCCCGGGGAGCTGCTCGCCGTGCTCGCGTCGCTCGCGGGCCGCTACCCCTCGCCCCCCAAGGCGTGAGGGCCGCGGCGTCCCGTGGGACGCCCGACACGCCCGAGCGCATCCTCCTGGCCAGAGGGAGGGGGCAGGGCTTACCTTTCCCGCGATGCGTCCACCGCCCGGACAGCTGGCGATGTTCGACGCCCCGGCGCCCGGGCGGGACCCGGCGCGCTCGCGGCTGCCCTCGCGCGAGGACGCGCTGCCCCGGGCCGCGGAGCTCGCCCGGCGCGTGTCCGCGCTCCTGGGCCTGCCGGTGCACCTGCGCCTCACGGACAACCGCGCCACCCTGGTGAGCTACCGCCGCCTCGCCGAAGGCGTGCGCCTGCGCCTGCACCACCTCTTCCTGGACGCGCCGGACACCGTGGTGCGCGCCCTGGCCCGCTACGTGGCCGGTGACGCCGCCTCCGGAGAAGTCCTGGAGGCCTTCAGCCACGCCCACCAGGGCCAGGTGCGCCGCGAGCGCAGACCCGGCGCGCCCCTGCGCACCCGTGGCCGCTGCTTCGACCTGAAGGCCGTCCACGCCCGGCTCGACGCGGCGTACTTCGACGGGCGCGTACACGCCGTGGAGGTGGGCTGGGCCCGCCGTCCCGGCCGCCGCACCCGCCGCACCATCCACCTGGGCGGCTACGACGCACGCCTGCGAGAGGTGCGCGTCCACCCCGCGCTGGACCGCCCCACCGTGCCCGCCTTCGTCGTGGACTTCATCGTCTTCCACGCCCTGCTGCACGCGGACCTCGCCGCCACCGACGCCGGCCCGGGCTCCGCCCCGGACTCCGCCCCGGACTCCCATGACGCCACCGGCCGCTGCGCCGCGGAGCACACCCCCGCGTTTCTCGCGCGCGAGGCCGCCTTCCCCCTGCGCGAGGCCGCGTGGCGCTGGCTGCTGGAGAACCTGGCATCGCTGCGGCGCGGCTGACCGCCCCTCCCGGGCGTTGACCTGTTTCAGACAGGTCCATCTGGCCGTGACATGGGCGCCCGTCCCCACTCGCAACGGGGTGGCGGGCGCGGGGCGCACACTGCATGCTGTCCCCCCGATGCGCTTTTTCAGCGTGGAAGAGGCCAGCCGGCTGGTGCCGTTGCTGACGAAGACCTTCGGGCGTGTGCGCCCCTGGGTGGAGCGCGTGCAGAAGCTGGCCGAGGTGCTGGACGGCCCGGAGGCCCCTCCCGACACCGCCGAGGTGCGCTCCTTCCGCGAGGAGCGCGAGGAGCTCCTGGAGCGCATCCGCCGCGAGTTGGGCCCGCTCCAGGAGATGGGCCTGGAGATCAAGGGCGCGGACGGCCTGGTGGACTTCCACGCGCGGCGCGGCGAGGAGCCCGTCTACCTCTGCTGGCGCTACGGAGAGAGCGCCGTGGCGCACTGGCACGACGTGAAGGCCGGCTTCTCCGGGCGCCGCCCCATCGACAGCCCGGACGACTTCGAGCCCACCTACCTCAGCTGAGGGCGCCCGCTCACTTCGACAGGCTCTGGTGCAGCAGGCCCAGCTTGTTGCGCGCGGAGAGCAGCTGCTGGCGCAGCGACTCCGCCTGCCGGCCGATGTCGGAGAACTTCGCCTCCTCCGCCGCGCGCGTCAGCGTGGCCGCCTCGTCCGCCACCTCCGCCATGCGCGCCTGGAGCGAGGTGAAGACCTCCGTGAGCCGCGCGTCCTCCTCCGCCGTGCGCGTGGCCTGCTGACGCAGCGCCGCGAACTCCTGCATGCGCCCGTTGAGGTCCGCCGCGCTCTGCCCCAGCGCCCCGTAGCGCGTGAGCAGCTCCTTGAAGACCTCCGTGCGCTGCTGCAGCTCCTGCGCGCGCACGTTGACCGCGTCCGCCTGCGTCTGCTGCCGGTTGCGCACCCCGGTGATGGCCTGCACCAGCGCGCCCACGCGCAGGCGCAGGGCGTCGTCCAGGTCCGCCAGTTCCTTGAGCGTCTTCGACGCACGCTCCAGCTGCTTCTCCGACGTCAGGGGCGCTTCCTTCAGCTGCTCCGACAGCGCCTCGAAGCGCGCCAGCTCGGCGTCGAGCGCCTGCGCGGCGGAGACCAGCTCGGAGGACGGGGGGGTGTCACGCTTGCTCATGGGACCCGGAGGATGCCACGCCGCCCGCCCCTCCCTGGCGGCCGCCTGCCTGCCTCGGGAGCCGGTGCTCGGGGGAGGACACTGCGGCCGATGGGCCTCGCCAAAAAAACGGGGCGTCTCCAGCTTTCCATGACACGTCGCATCCGGAGGTCTGAACCCATGCCCGTGGATTTCTCCATCACCGTGCTCGTCACTGGCGCCACCGGCCAGCAGGGCGGCGCCGTCCTCCGCAAGCTGGCGGACCGGGGCCACCACGTGGTGGCGCTGGTGCGCGACGTGGACGCCCCCTCGGCCCGGGCCCTGCGCCGGCCCGGCGTCACCCTGGCCCAGGGGGACTTCGACGACCCGACTTCCCTGGAGAGCGCCATGCGCGGCGTGGACGCCGTCTACGCCATGGCCACGCCCTTTGGCGGAGGCGGCGTGGACGCGGAGCTCCAGCACGGCAAGAACCTGGCGGACGCGGCGAAGCGCTCCAACGTGAGGCACTTCGTGTACTCGTCCGTGGCGGGCGCGTCCGAGCTCACGGGCATCCCGCACTTCGACAGCAAGCACGCCGTCGAGCTGTACCTGCGGCGGCGCGACATGCCCTTCACCATCCTGGGCCCCGCCTTCTTCATGGAGAACCTCCTCCGCTCGCCCACGTACGACCTGCTGGCGAAGGGGACGCTGGCCCTGGGGCTGCCCGCGACGCGCGGCCTGCAGATGGTGGCGGTGGAGGACCTGGCCGGCTTCGCGCTGTACGTGCTGAGTGACCCGGAGCGCTTCATCGGCGAGCGCATCGACGTCGCCTCCGACGAGGTGACGGGCCAGCAGGCCGCCGCGCTGCTCTCCATGGTGAGCGGCCACCGCATCAACTTCGAACAGATTCCCCTGGCCCAGCTCCGGCAGCAGAGCGAGGACCTGGCGGCCATGTTCGAGTGGCTCGACCGCGTGGGCTACCACGCGGACATCCTCACCCTGCGCAACAGCTACCCGCGCGTGGGCTGGCAGAAGTTCGAGGAGTGGGCGCGCCACCAGGTCTGGGACTTCGTCTCCGCGCCCTCGTACCTCGAAGAGGCCGCGCAGCCGGTGACGCCCCAGCCCTGAGCGGAGCCTCGTCCTGCCGCCCGCTCCCCGGGGGGGAGTCCGGGGCATGTCCTTCACCGAACGCAGCGGTCGTTACGTTGAGGCGTGAGGAGGCATGCGATGCGTGGAGCACTGGGACTGGGGGCCTTGGCATTGAGCCTGATCGCGGGCTGCGCGGCGCAGACGACGCTGCGGCCCACGCCGACGGAGGGAGTCCTCCAGGGCAACAGGGGCAGCGCCATCACGGAACAGGCGGGGGTGCGGCTGACGGCGGACGCCTCGGCCTGGCGCGGTTCCCCCTCCGACCTGGAGCGCCGCCTCACCCCGGTCTACGTCCGCGTGGAGAACCAGGGGGACCGCCCGCTGCGGCTCCAGTACAGGGACTTCGCGCTGGTGGGCCAGGAGTCGCGCTTCCGCTACAGCGCGCTGTCGCCCCTGGCCATCCGGCGGGCCACCTCGTCGCGCGAAACGCAGGCGCCCGCGACCATCAGCCCGGCGGTGGCGCCGCGAGGCAGGGTGTGGGTGGGCGGCGGCTTCGCCTACCGCCCCGGCCCCTGGCGGCGCGGCTGGGGACCCGGCTGGTACGGCCCCCCCTGGGGCGGCCCCTTCTATCCCCCGTACTACCCGGGCCCGACGTATTACGACTCGTCGCTGCCCACCACGGACATGATCAACAACGCGCTGCCCGAAGGCACGCTGGAGCCCGGCGGGAGGATGGAGGGCTTCCTCTACTTCCAGGGCGTGGTCCACCGTGAGAGCGCGGTGACGCTCCAGTTGCAGCTGGTGGACGCGCAGACGGGGGAGCCGTTCGGCTCGCTCGGCATCCCCTTCGAGGTGAGCACGAAGTAGCTAGTGCAGGAGCGTGCTGGGCGGGGCGTAGGGGGAGCGCCCGCCGTCGTGCGCCAGGTCGAGCAGCGGCGCGTCCTCCGGCTGCCCCAGCGCGCGCCGCACGTCCGCGCCCCGCACGGGCAGGCCCATGAGCGGCCCCAGCAGGAACAGGTCCAACGCGCCGGACAGCAGCGGGGCCAGCCCCGCCAGCGCCACCATCGCGCCCCGGGGGGTGCCCGCGCCCAGCCCTCCCAGGACCATGCCCGTGCCCGCCAGAATCCGAACCCACCGTCCGTTGCGTGACGTGATGAAGCCGACCATGCACACCTCCCCACGCCGAAGATGAACACGCGCCAGGGAGCGACCATGGTCGGTGTCCACCCGGCGACCCTCCACCCCGGAGGCCCGCCCGCCCGCTCGCCGCCCGGAGGGCCAGCGGGAGACCGTCCGCGCGGGCATACTGCGGCCCCGTGAGCGAGACCGAAGGGAAGGCCCCGGTGGACTCCCCGCTCCAGGCGGCCCTGGCCGCGTGGCGGGAGGCCGTGGGCGAGGCGCACGTCGTCGTGGAACCCGAAGCGCTGGAGGCCGCCCGGACGGCCACCTTCGCCACCACGCAGACCATCCCCGCCATCGTGCGGCCCGCGGACACGGCGCAGGTGCAGGCGTGCCTGCGCATCGCGAGCGAGCACCGCGTGCCGGTCTACCCGGTGAGCGCCGGCCGCAACTGGGGCTACGGCTCGCGCGTGCCCCCGGGTGACGGCAGCGTGCTGCTGGACCTGGGGCGCATGAACCGCATCCTCGCGCACGACGAGCAGCTGGCGTACCTCACCGTGGAGCCCGGCGTGACGTTCCGCCAGGCCGCCGCGTACCTGCGCGAGCGCGGCTCCGCCAACTTCGTCACCACCATCGGCGGCTCCCCGGACGCAAGCCTGGTGGGCAACGCGCTGGAGCGCGGCGACGGGCGCGGCCCCCACTCGGACATCTTCCAGCACGTGTGCGCGCTGGAGGTCGTCCTGCCCACGGGCGAGCGCCTGGAGACGGGCCACGCCCGGTTCCCCGGCTCGCGCGCCGCCCCCGTCTTCCGCTGGGGCCTGGGCCCGGTGCTGGACGGCCTGTTCAGCCAGTCCTCCCTGGGCGTGGTGACGCGGATGACGTTCTGGCTCGCGCGCAAGCAGCCCTGGCTGCGCGAGTTCGTCTGCGCCGTGAACGACGACGCGCAGCTGTGGGACTTCGTGGACCGGCTCCAGGCGCTGGCCCTGGATGGCACGCTCAAGGGCAGCTTCTTCTTCTGGAACGACATCAAGGCGTTCAGCGTCACCCAGCAGTACCCCTACGCCGCCGTGGGCCGCACGCCCCTGCCGGACTGGGCCCGCGAGAAGTTCCGCGAGGGCTTCGGCCGCTGGGCCATCAGCGGCACCCTCACCGCCCCGGACGCGGAGTTCGGCGCCCTGCTGGAGAAGCGGCTCGCCCGCGCGCTGGAGGGGGCCTTCCGCCCGCTGTCCTTCGGCCCCGAGGTGCGGGACGGCGACGGCGGCTTCCAGGGCGTCCCCTCCGAGGCCAACCTCGCCATGACCTACTGGCGCAAGCGCACGCCCCAGCCGCCGGACCCGAACCCGGACCGGGACCGCTGCGGCTTCATCTGGTGCTGCGTCGCCGTCCCCTTCACCGGCCAGGAGGCGAAGCGCGCCACGGAGATCGCCGACCGCGTCCCCCGCCTCTTCGGCTTCGAGCCCAACCTGGCCCTCCTCGCCTTCTCCCCGCGCTGCCTCTACCTCATCACCGCGCTCGCCTATGACCGCGACGCGAAGGGCGAGGACGCCCGCGCCCAGGCCTGCTACCGCGCCCTCACCCGTGAATTGGCGGAGGCCGGGTATCACCTGACCCGAGCCGGACTCCAGGCGCGGGAGTCCGTACCGGCCGTGCGGGATGACTCCCCGGAGGTGCGCCGGCGGCTGAAGGCGGCCTTCGACCCCGAGGGAATCCTGGCTCCCGGGAGATCCGAGCCCTGAGGGCCCGGCGGATCAGAAAGAAAAAAGAGGAGCGGAAACTTTCTCAGGGGCGCCGCCGATAAATTCTCAAGTCACAAGCTTTCCCACCGTGCCTCGCGCCGCCGGAGCCCTCTTCCATGTCCATCGAAGCCAACCGCTACCGCCCCGTGTTCCGGAACACCACCACGACGCCCCCGGCCAACGGCACGCAGGTGCGTCGCGAGGCGCAGGCCCAGACGCAGAACCGGGCCCAGGGCGAGGCGACGATCGACCTGAACCGCGGCGTGCAGGGCAACCGCGTCACCACCAGCAGCCAGGCCAACCCGAACACCACGTCGGACATCCAGAAGCAGCTGGACACCAGCCGCTTCGACAAGACGGTGGCCTCCGGCGAGTGGAACAAGAACTGGACCGCGGCCTCCGGCTCCCACACCGTCGGTGACGTCAACGGCAACTTCCACAACACGGTGGAAGGCCAGGCGCTGACGGCGGACGTGACGGCGCAGGGCAGCGTCTCGGTGGATCCGCTGCACGGCAAGATTGGCGCGCAGGGCTCCGTGGACGTGCAGGCGGACCTGGTGCGCGGCTCCGTGGAAGGCCACGCGGACAGCGCCCTGGGCCGCTCGCAGTGGGGCGCCGAGGGCAACGTGGGCGCCGAGGCGAGCGCCACGGGCCAGGTGGTGCTGGATCCGCTGCACGGCCAGGCCGCGGCCTCCGTGAAGGGTGAGGCCTTCGCCGGCGCCCGCGCGAGCGCCGAGGTCAGCCAGGAGATTGGCCCCGCGACCGTCACCGCCGGCGCCGAGGCCTTCGCCGGCATCGGCGTGGAGTTCGAGGCCAACGTGGGCCTGAAGGACGGCAAGCTGTCCGCCAACTTCGACGTGGGCGCGGCGCTGGGCATCGGCGCCAGCCTGGAGTTCGGCTTCTCCGTCGATGTGGGCAAGGTGGGCGACGCCGCCAAGGCCGCCGTGGAGAACGTCGGCGAGGGCATCAAGAACGTCGGCGAAGGCATCAAGAACGTCGGCGAGGGCATCAAGAACGTCGGCGAGGGCATCAAGAACGCGCTGAGCCACTGGTAGTCAGCGGCCTACCGCACCCGAAGCCCGTTCCCAGGGCCTCGTCCATCCGGGCGAGGCCCTTTCCTTTTCCCCGTTGCTCGACAGCCCCCGCCCCCTGGGGGACACTTTCCATCATGAACTCTCTGGAAACCCTCCTCGCGCAGGGCCAGGTCGCCCAGGCCAGGGCCGAGGCCGAGAAGCTCCTCGCGAAGAACCCCAACCACCGCGACGCGCTGGTGGTGATGGCCAAGCTGGCGCTGGTGGAGAACAAGGTCCCCCAGGCCGAAGGGCTGCTCGCCAAGGCGGAGGCCCAGGGCGCCACGGCGGAGACGGGCCTCGTCCGCGCGAACATCGCCGCCCAGAAGGGCCAGCTGGACGCCGCCCTCAAGGCCTACCAGGGCGTGCTCGCGGTGGAGCCCCAACGCGCGGAGGCCCACTTCGGCAAGGGCATGATGCTGATCAAGCAGGACAAGGCCGCCGCCGCGCTGGAGGCGCTGTCCCAGGCCGCGAAGCTCGCGCCCCAGAACCCGGTGTTCCGCTACCGGCTGGGCCAGGTGCAGCTGGAGGCGGGCAAGACGGACGCCGGCCTCGCCACGCTGCGCGAGGTGCTCACGCTGGCGCCGCGCTTCGTGCCCGCGTACCTGAGCCTGTCGCACGCGCTGTCCGCCCAGGAGAAGCTGGTGGAGGCGCGCAAGGTGCTGGAGCAGGGCCTGAAGGCGGTGCCCAACCAGCCGCGGCTGCTCGCGTCCGTGACGGTGCTGTCCATGGCGCTGCGAGACCTGCGCACGTCCTACCAGGCGGCCTCCACGCTCGCGGCCCAGCGCCCGAAGGACGCGGACGCCCAGGCGAACCTCGCGCAGCTGATGCTGGCGCGCGGCCAGATTGAACAGGCCCGCCACCTCTGCCAGACCATGGCGTCCCTGGGCGTGGCCAGCGAGTCCCTGAAGATGGCGGAGGCCACCTGCTTCGAGGCGCAGGAGCCGCCCGCGTACGACAAGGCCATCGCCGCGTACGAGCAGGGCATGAGCATCGCGCCGGACGGCTGGCGCGCGGCGAACAACCTGGGCCAGCTGCTCCTGCGCATCCCCGCGGAGCCGGCCAACGCGAACCTGCCGCGCGCGGTGACGGTGCTGGAGGAGGCCGTGCGCCGCGCCCCGGACCGCCCGGAGCCGCTGCTCAACCTGGCGCTCGCGCAGGCGCGCCTGGGCCAGGAGCCGAAGGCGAAGGAGCTGGTGCAGAAGGTGCTCGCCATGCCGCTGGCGGAGGACACCGAGCTGCACGAGGAGGCCGTGCGCCTCTCGCAGGCGCTGGCCAAGGCCTGAGGGGCTGAGAAAAATTTAACGATTCTAATGAATTCGAGGGATGCATAAGCGCTGCTGTGCGAGCATGAATCGCCATGGCGAGGAGCAAACGGCCTCGAGTGCGTTTGCTCCGGCCAAAACGGACGCAGGTGCTGGCGGCTCGGACCTACGAGCAGTTGGTTGACCGAGGTCATCCAGTGCGCGCTGTCTGGGCGGCTGTCGAAGCGCTGGACATGTCGGACTTCGAGCGCGCCATCCGTGCGCGCGCGCATCACGCGGGTCGTGCGGCGGTGGACCCGCGGTTGTTGCTGGCGCTGTGGGTGTATGGGCAGATGGAGGGCCTCTCCAGCGCTCACGCCATTGCAGCCAGGCTGCGTACGGACGTTGCGTACTGGTGGTTGTGCGGCGGCGTCAGTGTGTCGGCGCATACGTTGTCCTCCTTCATGACACGCTCAGGCCCTGCCTTCCGGGCGTTGCTGGGCAAGCTGCTGGATGACCTGTACAGCCGCGGTGCCGTGCTCCGGCCACGACGACTCGCGCAGGACGGCACGCGTGTACGTGCTTCAGCAGGGGCTGCCTCATTTCACCGAAAGGCCACTCTGCAGAGGCGGGCAACCGCGGCGGCTGCCGCCGGCCGGTGCCGACAGGGCGCGAGCGCCAAGGCACGTGCAGCATGCAAGCGCGCTCAGGCCGATTTACAGGCCCGGGCGGCGCTCGCACTCGCTGCATTGCCGGCGGCAGCACGCCGTAAGAAACGTGCGAAGGGGGGCGCTCATGGCGAGCCCCGAGCCTCTCTCACCGACCCACAGGCCCAGGTGATGCGCATGCCAGACGGCGGCTTCCGTCCCGCCTACAACGCGCAGGCCGTCTCGGACGTCGAGAGCCGGTTGGCATTGGCTGGTCGTGTCACCGATGAGGGGGCGGACGCTGCGCAGCTGCTCCCCATGGTGCACTGGGTGGCCCGCGTCCTGGGACTCAAGCCCGAAGCCTGGCTGGTGGACGGGGCCTATCGGAATCTCAAGGCCTTCTCCGCGCTTGAGTCGCAGGGCATTCGTGTCTTTTCTCCCTTACCGGCGCGCAAGAACCTGCCTCCTCCGGAGGGGCGGAGCAGGGGCCGACGAGGCGACCTCACCCATGCGTGGCGTGCGCGGATGCAGACACCCGCCGGCAAGCGCACCTACGCCCAGCGCGCACCGACGGCGGAGTTGCTCAATGCGCAGGTCAAGGAGCGCCAAGGACTGCGCAGGCTTCACGTACGAGGTCGCAAGCGAGCCGAAGCCGCGTGGTTGCTCGCACTCGTCGCCCACAACCTCCTGCTCGCCATCGCGCAAGGGTGGCTCGACGAGTCGGAAGGGGCATTTCTTCTCACCCCCTGAGGCCTGAGGGACGCGAGACGGCCCGCGCTACGCGTTGAAGTCGAGCGTGGGCACGTCCGCGTCGCCGGACGCCGCCTGGTACACGTGCCAGGCGGTGGCCAGGTCCTGGAAGGGCAGCCCCACCCCGGCGAACACCGTCACCTGGTCCTGGGAGGTGCGCCCGGGCTTGAGGCCCGCGAGGACCTCGCCCAGCTCCGCGTGGATGGCGTCTTCCGTGAGCCCCACCGCGCCCGCCGCGCCGGTGGAGACGCTCAAGCCGCGGTGGTCGCAGATGAACAGCGACTGCTCGAGCAAATCCCTGGACAGCTCCGCCTTGCCCGGCTCGTCCGCGCCCAGCGCGGTGATGTGCGTGCCCGGCCGCACCATGCCCGCGTGCAGGAAGGGCTGGTGGCTCCACGTCGCCGTCACCACGATGTCCGCGTCCGCCACCGCGTCCTCCACGGACGTCTCCACGCGCACGGGCAGGTTCAGCTCCTGGTACATGCGCGTGGCGTAGGCGTTCGCGTGCGCGATGTTCGTGTCGTGGACGCGCACCTGGCTGAGCGTGCGCACCAGCCGCAGCTGCTTGAGCTGGAGCACGCCCTGTCGGCCGGCGCCAATCACCGCCACGCGCGTCGCGTCCGGCCGGGCCAGCACGTCCGCGGCCAGCGCGCCCACCACGCCGGTGCGCACGGCGGTGAGGTGGCCGGAGTCCATCACCGCGAGCAGCCCTCCCGTCACCAGGTCGTGCAGGTGCACCACGCCCTGGATTGCGGGCTGCTGCGCGGGGAACTTCGCGTGCACCTTCACCGTGTACGCGGGGATGCCGGGCACGCAGCCGGGGAAGAGCACCATCGCGGTGCCCTCCGAGTGGAGCGGCGCGCGCACCCGCTGCGGGGCCACCGTGCGGGCCAGGACGTCGGTGCGGAAGGCCTCGCGCAGGTCGTCCAGGAGCAGGAGCGCCTGGAGGTTGCGGGCCACGGCGGAGCGGTTGAGCAGGAGGGTGCGCATGCTGTTGCGGGCCACCCTACCCGAGCGTCCCCCCGCGCTGGGGCGCGAACGTCCCGGGAGCACGGCCGAGCGCATGAAGGTGAACGGCGGGCCGGGCGGCGCGTCCAAGGCCCGGCCTGATGGCGGCGGCCGAGGGCTCGGGGCGGAGGTGTCCACCCGCCGCGAGGGCGAGGCGCGACGGGGCCTCCGTGCGCAGACTTTCCGCGAGGGGCGGCGCGACCGGGCGAGGGCCCGGGGAGATGGGCGATGCAGGAGCGGGAATCTCACTCCGTGGATGAGCAGGCGCGCGGCGGCTCCGGCCTGCCCGCGGCGGAGTTCCTGCGCGCGAACCACGAGGCGCTGCTGGCGGACTGGCAGCAGGCGGTGATGGAGCACCTGAGCCGGGTGGCCCCCGCCCGCCAGCCCTGGCTCCTCGACCACCTGCCGGAGCTGCTCACCGCGCTCGCGGACGCGATGGAGCAGGGGCCGGAGGCGCTGGACGAGCAGCTGGGGGCGGCGCACGCGGCGGCCCGGCTGGATGCGGGCTTCAACCTGGGCGAGGTCGCGCGCGAGTACGCGCTCTTGCGCCGCTGCATCCTCCACCGCCTGGAGGCGCGAGGGCAGCGGCTGCGGTCCGGCGACCTCACGCGGCTGGAGGAGACGCTCGACCGGGTGGTCACCCGGACGATGACGCTTCTCTGGGACACCAAGCAGCGCATCCTCCAGACGCTGGACCGCATGGCCGAGGCGACGCTGGACGGTCCGGACATGGAGACGCTCCTGGAGCGCCTCCTCACCCGGCTGATGGAGACCGCGCTCACCGTGGACACGGCGGCGGTGATGCTGCTGGAGGGGGACGCGCTGGTGGTGCGCGCCGCGGTGGGCCTGACCACGGACGAGGTGAAGGGCCTGCGCGTGCCGGTGGGCCTGGACGTGAGCGGGCATGCGGCGCTGGAGCGGAAGCCCTTCTTCGTCCGCTCGGCCGCCACGGATCCGCGCGTCGTCGTGGAGCCGCTGCGCCGCGCGGAGCTGCGCGCGCTGTACGGCCTGCCGCTCGTGGATGGCGAGCGGGTCCTGGGCGTGGCGTACATGGGGTCGCGCACGGCCTTCGCCTTCACCCACTCCGACGTGGTGCTCTTCCACGCGGTGGCGGAGCGGGCGTCCGCGCACATCGCCCAGACGGAGCTGCACGCGCGCGAGCACGCGGCGCGCAATGAGGCCGAGCGGTCGCTGGCGCTCCTGGATTCGCTGCTGGACGCGGCGCCCGTGGGCATCGCGTTCCTGGATCCGGACCTGCGCTACCTTCGCATCAACGGCATGCTCGCGCGCCTCAACAACAAGGCCGTGGAGGCGCACCGGGGCCGCACGCTGCGGGAGATGGTCCGCGGCGGCGCCGTGGCCCCCATCGAGCAGGCGTTGCGGCGGGTGCTGGAGACGGGGCAGCCCGTGCTGGACTCGCTCCTGGTCGGGCCGGATCCGGTGCGGGGCCGCGAGGGCACCTGGCGCGCGGACTACTTCCCGGTGCGCACGCCGGACGGCGCGCTGCTGGGGGTGGGCTGCACGGTGGTGGACATCACCGACCACAAGCGCGCCGAGGTCGCGCTGGAGCAGGCCATCGACTTCCGCGAGGAGCTCATCGCCGTCCTGGGCCACGACCTGCGCAACCCGCTACACGCGGTGAACGCGTCGGCCTTCATGCTGGGGAAGGCCCCGGGGCTGGACCCGGCCGCGCGCCGCTCCGTGGACCGCATCCGCAAGGCCACGGCGCGGATGACGCGGATGATCAACGACATCCTCGACTTCGCGCGCAGCCGCCTGGGCGGGGGCATCCCCGTGGCGCGCCAGCACGTCAACATGGTGGAGCTGTGCCAGGGCATGCTGGACGAGTTGCAGGTGGTCTATCCGGAGCGGCCCCTCCTGCTGGAGGTGCACGGCGATGACCTGTGGGGGGAGTGGGATCCGGACCGGGTGACGCAGGTGCTGGGCAACCTGGTGGTGAACGCGCTGCAACACGCGAAGAGCGGGACGCCCGTCGTCACCGCCCTCACCGCCGAGGCCGTGGACGTGGTGATGCGGGTGCGCAACGAGGGCGACCCCATTCCCCCGGAGCTGCTGCCGCACCTGTTCGACCCGTTCAAGCCGTCGCCCCCGCCGGCAAAGAGCACCAAGCAGCGCAGCCTGGGGCTGGGGCTCTACATCGTGAGTGAGATCGTCCAGGTGCACCAGGGCACCGTGCGCGTGGAGACCTCCGCAGGCAGGGGCACGACCTTCACCGTGCGCTGGCCCCGCGTCCCCCCGCCGAGGGCCTACCTGACGCCGTGAGCGGACGTCACGGCGTGGCCTTCACCTCGGAGACGGGCGCGATGGCGAGCGTGTGCACGGCCTCCGCGAGCATGCGCGTGCCCAGGTCCAGCGTCTCCAGCGCGATGGACTCGTCCGGGGCGTGGCCGGTGTAGGGCTCGTTGGGGAACGCGGGCCCGAAGTCCACGGCGCGGGGGAAGAGCCGCGCATAGGTGCCGCCGCGGATGGAGCCGGGCACCGCGTCCGGCGCCTTGCGCTGTCGCTGGTAGATGTCCATCAGCGTCTTCACCAGCGGGCCGGACGTGTCCGCCACGTGCGGGTCACCCAGGTAGCGGCCGGAGCCCTCCTTCACCAGGCCCCCGGAGTCCTCACCCACCCGCTTCGTGGCGGCGTCCAGCGCCGCGTTGAACGTGGCCGCGTCCTGGCCCTGCGGCCGGCGCATGTTGACGCCCAGGGACGCGGTGCCGTCCTTCACGCGCAGCACGGTGGGCGCCACGAGCAGCGGCCCCATCAGCGCGTCCTCGTACTTCAGGCCCAGCTTCTCGCCGTGGTGGTCTCCGTCGAAGCGCTTCGCCACCACGCGCAAGAGCGCCGCGATGCCGTTGTCCTCCAATGACAGACGCGAGGCCACGGCGGACAAATCCCAGAGCGCGTTGTGGCCCTCGTCCGCGACGGACGAGTGCACCGCCACGCCGTGGGCGGTGAGCACCACGGTGTTGCCCTCGCGCTTCGCCTCCACCTTGAGGTCCTTGCGCGAAGGGGACTCCTGGGAGATGGCGGCCTTCACGGCGGCGAGCACCGCGTCCGGCGTCTGACCCTTCACGGGTTCGAGCTTCAGCGTGGCGGCGCCGGGCACCTGGGTGAGGAACTCGCCCGCGCTCACGTCCACGGCGCGCGCGACGGTGCCCGCCCCGGGCGCGGCGGCCGCGGTGCCCACGGGGGCCTCCAGCGTCCACGCGACGAAGCCGGACTGCGCGGCCATCACCGGGTAGCCGGAGTCCACGGAGATGACGTGCGTGGGCTTGGGCTGCGTGTCCGCGTAGTGCTTCATGCCGTTCCAGTCGCTCTCCTCGCCGTTGCCGATGATGACCAGCACCTTGCCGCGAGGCTTCAGGCCCAGGTCCCTGGCCATGGCCAGCGCGACGAGCCCGGACGCGATGGGGCCCTTGTCGTCCTCCACGCCGCGGCCGTACAGGCGGCCCTTCTCCACCACGGGCTTGAAGGGCGCGCGCTTCCACTCATGCGCGGGCGCGGGGACCACGTCTCCGTGGAACACGAGCCCCAGGAGCGGCTCGCCCTCGCCCCAGGACAGCTCGAAGACGTCGTTGTCGCCCACGGTGCGGAAGCCGAAGCCGTGCTGCTTCGCCCACGCCTCCAGGGCACGGCCCATGGCGGCCATCTCCGGGTTCTTCGCGGCGGGGGACTCGCTGCTCACCGTCTTGAAGCGGACGAGCGTCTGGGTGAGGGCCACCACGTCATCCAGCGCGCAGGCCTGGACGTAGGCGGCGTAACGCTCCGCGGCGGAGGCGCCCTTCAGGGCGGTGTCGGAGAAGCGGGCCGCGCGGGCGGCGGGCTTGCCAGCGCAGCGGGGGTCCTTGGCGGCGAGGGCGGCGGCGGGCGCCAGGAGACAGAGGGCGGCGAGGAGGCGGGTGTGCATGGGAGACCTGGGAAACCGTCGGGAGGACGGGGCATTCCTGGTGGGATGCAGGGCGGGCGGGTGGGCGTGCGCCGGGCGTGAAAACGGGGAGCCTCGGGGCTAAAGCTAGAGCATGTTCTTCACGTCCCCGAAGAAGTTGAGGCTCCCCACTCCGCAGGAGGCGCTGCCGGGCCGTCCGCAGGAGATGCCGGTTCCGCCGAAGCACACCGTGCTGGGCACCCCGCTGAAGGGGCCGGTGCCGGAAGGCTTTGAAACAGCCCTCTTCGGCATGGGCTGCTTCTGGGGCGTCGAGCGCAAGTTCTGGCAGGTGCCGGGCGTGTATTCCACGTCGGTGGGGTACGCGGGCGGGCTGACGCCGAACCCCACGTACGAAGAGGTCTGCTCGGGGCTCACCGGCCACAATGAAGTCGTGCGCGTGGTGTACGACCCGAAGAAGGTCACGTACGCGCAGCTCTTGAAGGTCTTCTGGGAGAACCACGACCCGACGCAGGGCATGCGCCAGGGCAACGACGCGGGCACCCAGTACCGCTCCGGCATCTACTACGCGAACGACGCGCAGAAGCGCGCCGCGGAGGAGACGCGCCAGGCGTACCAGGGCGCGCTCAACGCGAAGGGCCTGGGCGACATCACCACGGAGATCCTCCCGGCGCCGGCCTACTACTACGCCGAGGACTACCATCAGCAGTACCTGCAGAAGAACCCGGGCGGCTACTGCGGCGTCGGCGGCACCGGCGTGAGCTGCCCCATCGGCGTGGGCGTCAGCGCCTGACGTTGCGTCACGCGCGGCCCGCCTCCGAAGGAAGAGGGCTGACGCCTCACGCCCGGCGGTGGCTGCGCCGGTACGCGCCGGGCGCCGTCCCGTCCCAGCGCTTGAAGGCGCGGTTGAAGGACGCCTCGCTCTGGTAGCCGATGACCGGCGCGACCTCGCTCAGGGGCAGCTCGCTCTCGCGCAGGAGCTGGGCGGCCTTGATCATCCGCCACCCCGCCAGATACTCCAGGGGCGGTTCCCCCACGAGCTCGCTGAAGCGCGCGGCGAAGCCGGACCGCGACATGGCCACCGCGGACGCGAGACTCTCCACCGTCCACGGCTCCCCGGGCCGCTCGTGGATGAGCGCGAGCGCCTTGGCGATGGGCGGATCCACCAGCGCCCGCAGGCCGCTCTCCCGGCACGACCCCGAGGACATGATGTGCGCCCGCAGGGCCTGCACCAGCAGGATGTCCGCGAGCCGGCTCATGATGACGGTGGCGCCCGGGTGCGAAGACGCGCTCTCCGTCAACAGCAGCTGCACCGTGGACGCCAGGGACGGCGCCGTCGCCGCGTCGTCCGCGGCCAGGTGGATGACGCGGGGCAGCTCCTTGAACAGGAGCGTGCGCGGCGCGACGCCCAGCTGGAAGGACGCCGCGACCAGCGTCGTCCGCTCGCCGTCGCCGCCCAGCCGGATGGAGCCCTTGCCGCGAGCACTCGCACAGGCCCCGTGCTCCAGGACGTGCACGGGGCTGCCCTCCGCGTCGCGCAACGTGTGCCCTCCGCCATGCGGCAGCACCGCCAGGTCCCCCGCGGACAGCTCCAGCGCCTCCGGGACGCCCTCCACCTCCAGCCGGGCCCCACCTCGCGCGATGAGGACGATGTGCGCGCCTGGAGCGCTCCCGAACTGGAGCCCCCACGGCGCGAACAGCTCGAACCGGCCGTGCATCTGGGTGGACAGCCTCAGCGTGTCCAGCACTTCCGCGAGCACATCCGCCCCCTGCCACTCCGGCAGCTCTGGACGCTCGGTCAATTTCTTTGGACTTGAGGCCATGGCACGTCCATAGCGCCTGGAGCATCTACCGGCCATGGCAAATACACTGAAGCTGCTCTCCCCCTTCGGCCTCGGCCGCCTCGAACTGAAGAACCGGCTGGTGATGGCCCCCATGACCCGCAGCCGGGCGCTGGCGGACGGCAACGTCCCCAACCCCCTGGCGGTGACCTATTACGCGCAGCGGGCGTCCGCGGGCCTCATCGTCACCGAGGGCACCCAGGTCAGCCCCCAGGGCGTCGGGTACATCCGCACGCCGGGCATCCACTCGCCGGAGCAGGTGGCGGGCTGGCGCAAGGTGACGGACGCGGTCCACGCGGCGGGCGGGCGCATCTACGCGCAGCTGTGGCACGTGGGGCGCGTCTCGCACCCGGACTTCCACGGCGGCGCGCTGCCGGTGGCGCCCTCCGCCATTCCGGTGGAACAGGAGGTCTTCACGTTCCAGGGCAAGAAGCGCGCGGTGACGCCCCGAGCCCTGGAGACGGAGGAGCTTCCCGGCGTCGTCGAACAGTTCCGCCAGGCCGCGCGCAACGCGAAGGAGGCCGGCTTCGACGGCGTGGAGCTGCATGGCAGCAACGGCTACCTGCTGGATCAGTTCCTGCGGGACGGCTCCAACCACCGCACGGACGCGTACGGCGGCGGCATCGAGCAGCGGGCGCGCTTCCCGCTGGAGGTGGCACGGGCGGTGGCGGAGGTCTGGGGCGCGGAGCGCGTGGGCTACCGGCTCCACCCGCAGAACTTCCCCTACGCGGGCATGACGGACTCCACGCCCGTGGAGACCTTCACGCACCTGGCCCGTGAGCTGGGACGGCTGGGGCTGGGCTATCTGCACGTGACGGAGAACGTCACGGGCCCCAACGCCCCGGCGCCCGAGCAGCGCATCACCCCGCGGATCCGCGAGGCCTTCCCGGGGGCCCTCATCGCCAACGGCGGCTACGACGCGCAGGCCGGTGAGGCGGTGCTCGAGCGCGGCGAGGCGGACCTCGTGGCGTACGGCGTGCCGTTCCTCGCCAACCCGGACCTGCCGGAGCGCTTCCGCCGGTCCGCGCCGCTCAACACGCCGGACGCGGCGACCTTCTTCGCGGGCGAGGAGAAGGGCTTCACGAGCTACCCGGCGCTGACCTGAGCCGGAAGGAGGACCGTCATGAGCACGCAGCGAGGCGAAGTCGTGGAGCGCCGGCTGGACCGGATCATCAACCTGCCGGAGCCCACCCAGGGGCAGTTCGGCCCGGCGCACACGGTGGTGCCGGTCATCTCGCCGGAGGACTACGCGCGGTCGGATCCGTTCATCCTGTTGATGGATGACCGCATCGACGGCAAGCCCATGGGAGGGCCGCATCCGCACGCGGGCTTCGAGACGGTGACCGTCGTGGTGAAGGGCGGGATGACCCACGACAGCGGCAGGCTGGGCGAGGGCGACGCGCAGTGGATGACGGCCGGCCGTGGCGTCATCCACGGGGAAGGACTGGAGGGTGACCTGGCCCAGGCGCGCATCCTCCAGCTGTGGCTCACGTTGCCGAAGGCGCAGCGCTGGGTGCCCTCGGGCTACCAGGACCTGGCGTATTCGGAGCTGCCGGTGCGGCGCGAGCCGGGCGTGGAGGTGCGGGTCTACAGCGGCACGTCGGGCGCGGTGCGGTCGGCGACGAAGAACTACGTGCCCGTCACGCTGGCGGAGCTGCGGTTGGAGCCGGGCGCGTCCGTCGAGCAGGACCTGCCCGCGTCGTACAACGGCTTCTTCTACGTGCTGGAGGGCGAGGTCGCGGTGGGGCCGGACCGCCGGGCGCTGAGGCCCGGGCAGGTGGGCTGGCTGGACCGGCCGGAGCCGGGAGGCGACAGCACGGTCCGCGTCACCGGGGCGACGCGGGCGCGGGTGCTGCTGTACGCGGGCCAGCCGCAGCGGGAGCCGCTGGTGAGCTACGGGCCCTTCATCGGCGACACCCAGGCGGACATCCTGAGCGCGTTCGAGGGGTACCGCGCGGGCCGCTTCGGCCCGCCACCGCCGAGGTAGCGGATCCGCGGAAGCGTCAGCGGCTCTCGACGGGGGCCGGCGCCAGGGTGGCGGCGGCCGTCGCGCCGGCGTTCGCGCGCTCCAGGTGCGGGCCCAGCTGGCCGGTGAGCATCAGCGCGGCCATGCGGAAGTCGGAGACGAGCGACCAGAGGGGGTACTTGAAGGTCGCGGGCCGGTTGTGCTCGATCTTGAAGTGGCTGGCCCACGCGAAGCCGTAGGCGGCCACCAGGGCGGCGGGAATCAGCGCGCCACGTCCGGTGACGGCGGCGGTGACGCCCAGGCTCACCCCCAGGGTGGTGCCGGCGAAGTGCAGCCAGCGAGTCGACGCCTGCGAGTGCTCGCGCAGATAGAACGGCCAGAACTCGGCATAGGTCTGGATGCGGTCGGACATGAAGTGAAGTTGTGTCCAGCTGCCCGCCTCCCGTCAACCCATGCGGGCTCCCTTCGTGCCGGTCGGGACACCGCTCGGCCCCGTGGCACGACAACCCGGACGGGACCGTTGGCAGGCGGGCAGCCAGGCGGCCCTCGACGCGCCCTGTCGTTTTCGGGCGGGCCGGGAACAATCCGGTGGGGATGGCCTGCGGGTGGGGAGGCGCAAACCTCGCGTGTCGTGAAAGACTCGGGGGCGCGCATGAGTGACTGGACGCCCAAGCTGAACCCCTCGGTGGACCTGCGGCGGCTTCCGCTGAACGCGGAGGAAGGCTTCGTGCTGTCGCGGCTGGACGGGCACACGCGCGAGAAGGACCTGCCCGCGCTGACGGGGTTTCCCCCGGACAAGCTGCGGGACATCCTCGCGAGGCTGGTGTCGCAGGGGGCGCTGCTGCCGGGCGCGGAGCCTGTCAGTGCCGTGAACACGGTGCGGCCGTCGGAAGCACCGCCCACGCTCGACGCGAGCGACTCGGAGCCGTTGCCGGAGGCGGAAGCCCTGGATGGCGCGGACGACGAAGCCGCCGCCACGGACGACGTGCCCGAAGCCGTGCTGGGCGACTACCGCAAGCTCTTCGAGACGCGGCTGCACGCGCTGCCGGAGGACCAGCGGGTGGCGCTCGCGCATGGGGCGGAGGACCCGGAGCTGTCCGCGCTGTGCTTCGACCCGGTGCCCGCCGTCATCAAGGCCGTGCTGGAGAACTCACGCGTGGGCCTTCCGCACGCGAGGCTCATCGCGAGACACCACCGCAACCCCGTGGGCCTGGAGGCGCTGGTGGCCCGGGCGGCCTTCGCGTCGGACACGGGCGTGCGGCGCTTCCTCGTGCGCAACCCGCAGCTGCCGGTGGCGGTGTTCCGCCGCCTGTGGGCGATGCGCCGCCTGATGGAGCACCACAAGCTCACGGTGGACCGCGACGTGCCGGAGCAGACCCGGCGCACCGCGCGCGAGCTCTTGCGCCAGCGCTTCTCCACCGGCCCCTCCGAGGAGAAGGTGGAGCTCATCCTCAACACGGAGGGCCGGGCCCTGGGCGCGCTCGTGGGCATGGCGGTGGACGGCAAGACGACGTCGCTGTTGTGCGGGCGCACGTACCGCTCCCCCATGCTGGTGCAGAACATCGCGCGCTGGAGCGCCGCGCCGCCCGCGCTCATCTCGCACCTGCTCAAGCAGGAGCTGGTCCGCCGTCAGCCCCAGCTGCGCATGATGCTCGCGCGCCACCCCAACGCCCCCGCGGACGCGAAGCGCGCCTGAGCCGCATGCCCCGCGCCGAGGCCAGGGTCGTCCGCGAGCTGAAGCACCACCTGCTCACGCAGAGGCTGCGCGAGTCGCGCGTCGTGCACCTGCTGGTGGACGCGCATCCCTCCTATGTCCGCAGCCCGTTCGCCCGTGACCTGGAGCCCATGGCGCGGCTCACGCTGGAGGGCACCCGTCCGGACATCCTGTGCAGCGTGGCGCGACCCGAGGGCGTCCTCGTCACCGGCATCGAGGTGAAGGCCTCCGAGCGGGATTGGGTCCAGGGCCTGGGACAGGCGCACAGCTACCGCGCGGGCGTCCACCACGCGTCCCTCGCCCTGCCCACGCCCGCGGGCGAGCTGCGCGCCCCCACCCTGGCGCAGGCGCGGACCCCTCGGGGACGCTCAAGCCCGGGCTGCGCGGACCCGACATCAACCCGTCCACCGGCAACCACTTGACTACAGCCGTAGTCATGGCATATCCCTCCTGACTACAAATGTCGTCAGGAGGGATGCCGTGGACCGACCGCCGCATGGACAGGGGAGCCCTGACGCACGCGCCGAGGCTCCGTCCCGGGAGCCGGTGCCGCTCGCGCCGTTCCTCCGCGAGGGCCTGGGCTGGCTCCTGGCGTTCTACCTGCTGCTCGCGCTGCTGCCCCACACGCACCTGATGGAGACGCTGCGCGCCGGGGAGGACGCGGCCCGCGTCTGGTGGAAGGCCGCGGCCACGGTGCGCCGTCACGCGGCGCCGCTGGTCCTCGCGGAGCTGGAGTCGTGGTGGCACGAGGCCCTGGCATCCCGGTGCGCGCCCCGGACGTCGCGCGCGTGATGCGGCTCAGGGCTTCCGGGCCGTGATGAGCGGCTGGTTGAAGCCCGTCTCCTCCGGCGTGTACCAGCGCGGATCCACGAGCCCCGCCTTCGTGAGCGCCTGCTCCAGCTCCACGGGTTGCAGCAGGCGGTAGACGCCGGTGTGCTCGGTGGTGTGCCAGATGCCGGACTCCTGGCGCAGGATGAACTGGCGCACGGTGTATTGCCTCTCATCCACCGCCCAATCCCAGACTTGAAACAGCACGCGGCGGCCCAGCGGCGTGTCCAGCACCCGCTCCGCCGTGAAGCGCGGCCGCTTCTCCAACAGCGCCGAGTGGTCGCGCAGGCTCGCCACCAGCAGGCCCCCGGGCACCAGGCGCGACGCCATGGCGTTCGCGGCGTCCTCCAGGTCCGAGTCCTCCAGCAGGTGCGCCACCGCGTTGTCGCACGACATCACCACGTGGAAGGTGCCGGGCACCTGCCAGTCCAGCATCCGCATGTCCGCCACGCCGGTCGTGAGGCTCACGTGCATGGCGCGGGCCTCCCGCTCCGCGCGAGCCACCGCGGAGGGGCTCAGGTCCGTGGCGTGCACCGAGTAGCCCCGCGACGCCAGCCCCAGCGCCTGCGTGCCGATGCCGCACGCGCAGTCCAGCACCCGGCGAGGCGGCGCGATGCCCGAGCGGCGCAGCAGCGCGTCCAGCACCGCGCCCTGCCGGTCCACCGCCTGTTCCCAGTCCGCGAAGAGCAGGTGGTACTCCTCGGCCAGCCCTTCGTAGAAGTCCAGGACGCTGTCAGACATGACGGCCTCCCCTTTAACACCCCCGCGCGGCGCGTCACGCGCGAGGACGCGGGACGTCGGCTGTCCGGCATGTTCACGGCGGGAGGTCTTCCCCGCTCTGGGCTGTTACCCGGAAGACGGGATTCGGGAAGCCCGCGCGGGCCCGGGCGGACCCGGGCAGGATGCACAGCCTTCCCTCACGTGAAGCCCGCGCGCCCCCGGAGCAAGGAGCCCCGATGCTGATGCTGACACCGTCGCAGGTCCGCCTGGGATGGGTCGCCACGAACAAGGCGGAGGCCATCCGCCTGGTCGGCCAGGTGATGGTGGAGTCCGGCTTCATCTCGCCCGCCTACGTCGACAGCATGCTCAAGCGCGAGCAGGTGTCCGCCACGTTCCTCGGCCACGGCATCGCCATTCCGCACGGCCTGCCGGAGGCGCGCGACCTGGTGCTCCAGACGGGCGTCGTCGTGGTGCAGTTCCCCGCCGGGGTCGTCTGGAGCGAGGGCGGCCATGCGCGCCTCGTGGTGGGCATCGCCGCGAGGTCCGACGAGCACCTCCAGGTGCTCGCCAACCTCACCCGTGTACTGGACGACGAGGCGCAGGCGATGGCCCTGGCGTCCACGCTGGACGTGGACGCCATCATCCAGGCGCTCGACGGCCCCAGCGAGGAGCTGGAGCCTCGCGCCGCTCCCGTGCTCGACGCGCCCTCGCTCCAGGTCCTGTCCCCTTCACCGCACGGCCTGCACGCGCGCCCCGCCACCGTGCTGGTGGAGGTGGTGCGCCGCTTCCGCGCGGACGTCACCGTGCACCACGGGAGGCGGCAGGCGAACGCCCGCAGCCTCCTGTCGCTCCTGCAGCTGGGCGCCCGGGGAGGCACGACGCTCACGCTCACCGCGATGGGAGAGGACGCGGAGGCGGCGCTCCTCGCGCTGCGCGACGCCTTCGAGGTCGGCCTGGGCGAGCCCTCCGCCGCGCCCACGCCGGCCCCCGCCGTCGTGCTCGACTACGAGGGGACGCTGGTCGCGGGGCTGTCCGCGTCGCCGGGCATCGCGGCCGGGCCGGTCTGGGCCTTCCAGCGCAAGCGCCTGGAGGTGGAGGAGCGGGCCGCCGACGCCGCGAGGGAACACCTCCTGCTGGAGGAGGCCCTGGCCGGCGCGGCGGCGGAGCTGCGCCAGCTGCACGAGGGCTTCCTGATGAAGGCCGGGGCGCAGCGGGCCGCCATCTTCAAGGCGCACCTGGAGCTGCTGGACGACCCGGAGATGCTGTCGGAGTCCCACGGGCTCATCGACGCGGGCCTGAGCGCGGGCGAGTCCTGGCGCCGCGTCTTCGAGAGCCGCGCGGCAGCCCTGGCCGCGCTGGACGAGCCGGTGCTGGCCGCGCGCGCCGCCGACCTGCGGGACGTGGGCATGCGCGTGCTGCGGCCCCTGGCCAGGGTGCTGGAAGGCGAGCCCATCTTCCCGGACCACCCGGTGGTGCTGCTGGCGGAGGACCTGGCGCCGTCGGACACCGCGAAGCTGGATCCCAGCATGGTCCTGGGCCTGTGCACCGCGGGCGGCGGCACCACGTCGCACACGGCCATCATCGCGCGCTCGCTGGACCTGCCGGCGGTGGTGGCGGTGGGCCCGTCCGTGCTGGAGCTGCGCGATGGCCAGCACTGCATCCTGGATGGTGACCTGGGCGTGCTCGTCGTGGGGCCGTCGGGGCGGGACCAGGCCCGGGCCGCGCACCAGCGCGAGCGGATCCGCACGAAGCGCGAGGAGGAGAAGCTGGACCGCTACCGGCCGGCCATCACGCTCGACGGACGGCGCGTGGAGGTGGCCGCGAACATCAGCGAGGCCTCGGAGGCGGGCAAGGCCGTGGAGGCGGGCGGCGAGGGCGTGGGCCTGATGCGCACGGAGTTCCTCTTCCTGAAGCGCGATGAGCCGCCCGGCGAGGAGGAGCAACTCCACGCGTACCGCGCCATGGTGCGAGCGCTGAACGGCCTGCCGCTCATCCTGCGCACGCTGGACATCGGCGGGGACAAGCACGTGCCCTACCTGTCGCTGCCGGCGGAGGACAACCCGTTCCTGGGCGTGCGAGGCATCCGGCTGTGCTTCGAGCGGGAGGACCTGTTCCGCACGCAGCTGCGCGCCATCCTGCGAGCGTCGAAGGAGGGCCCGGTCCGCATCATGTATCCGATGGTGGCGACGCCCGAGGAGCTGACGAAGGCCCGCGCCATCACCGAGTCCGTGCGCCGGGAGGTCGGCGCGGATCCGGTGGAGACGGGCATCATGGTGGAGGTGCCCTCGGCGGTGATGATGGCGGAGCGGTTGGCGAGGGACGTGTCGTTCTTCTCCATCGGGACCAACGACCTGACGCAGTACGTGCTGGCGATGGACCGGCGGCATCCGGTGCTCGCGCCCCGCGCGGACGGCCTGCATCCGGCGGTGTTGCGCATGGTGGACCTCACGGTGAAGGCGGCGAGGAAGGCGGGCATCTGGGTGGGCGCGTGCGGAGGCATCGCGGGAGACCCGTCCGGAGCGGTGGTGTTGTCCGGCCTGGGCGTGACGGAGCTGAGCGTGGCCATCCCCAGCATCCCGGCGGTGAAGGCGCTGCTGCGGGGCATCTCGATGGCGGACGCGGAAGCGGTGGCCCTGAGCGCGCTGGAGTGTGACGACGCCACGGAGGTGCGGGGCCTGGTGCACGGCCTGCTGGCGAGGAAGGGAACGAAGGCGTGAGGCCGAAGAAGCCAGGCGTGGTGACGGTGACGTTGAACGCGGCCATCGACCAGACGTTGGAGTGTCCGGGGTTCACGGCGGGCGCGGTGAACCGGGTGGTGGCGGAGACGCGCACGCCGGGCGGCAAGGGCATCAACGTGGCGGCGTTCCTCGCGGGAGGCCCCAGGCCGGTGACGGCGGCGGGCTTCCTGGGGGAAGACACTGTGCCGCTGTTCGAAACGCTGTTCCGCGAGCGAGGCATCCAGGACCGCTGTCTCCGGCTGCCGGGCACCAGCCGGGTGAACATCAAGGTCGTGGACCGCACGAGCGGCGCGGTGACGGACCTGAACCTGCCAGGCCCGCGAGTGCCGGAGGAGGCCCTGGAAGCGCTGATGGCGACGCTGGATGCGCTGGCGGAGGAGAACGGCTGCTTCGTGCTGTCAGGCAGCGTGCCCGCGGGAGTGCCCACGACCCTCTACGCCACGCTGACGGAGCGCCTGCGAGCCAGGGGAGCGGTCGTCGCGGTGGACACCAGCGGAGAGCCCCTGCGTCACGCCGTGGCCGCGAAGCCGGACTTCGTGAAGCCAAACGCACACGAACTGGGCGAGCTGGTCGCAAGGCCGCTGAGGAACGCGGGCGAAGTGGCGAGAGCCGCGAAGGACCTGCACGCGGCAGGCATCGGGCTGGTGGTGGTGTCGCTGGGAGCCGAGGGAGCCCTCTTCATCTCGGACGACGGAGCGTGGAGGGCGCTGCCGCCTCCCGTGGAGGTCGCGAGCACGGTGGGCGCGGGCGACGCGCTGGTGGCGGGGGTGCTGGCGGCAAGGTTGGAGGGCTACGACCTGGAGACCTGCGCCAGGAGAAGCACGGCCTTCGCAGCGGCGAAGCTCGCCAGGGTGGGCCCGGTGCCCCCCGCACCGGAGCGGGTCGCGGAGCTGATGTGCGCGGTCCGGATGCATCCCCTGGGACAGGGCTGAGACCGCGGCAGTTCCCTCTCGAACCTTCGCGCAGCGCGGACGTCACCACGCCCGCATGCGTCGTGCGCAAGCGGTCCCTGCGCGACGCATGCGGATCAACACCCGCGCGGCAGGTGCACACGGAAGGTGGTGCCCGCCTCCTCCGTGGACACCACGTCCACCGCGCCGCCGTGCGCACGGACGATCTGGTTCACGATGAAGAGCCCCAGCCCCACGCTGCGCCGCGCACAGCCCTCCGTGGTGCCCCGGGTCATCGGCTCGAAGAGAACGGGCAGCAGCGCCGGCGGGATGGGCGTCCCCGCGTTCGTCACCTCCAGCACCACCTCCCGCGCGTCGCCGCGCGCCACGACCTGGATGCGCACGTCCGGCGCGCTGTACTGCACGGCGTTGGTGAGCAGGTTGGTCAGCACCTGCGCGATGCGGTCGGGGTCCCAGTTCCCCCGCCCGCTGCCCTCGCACACCAGGTCCAGCGAGCGCCCCTGCGCGGTGAGCCGCACCTCGTCCACCACCTGCTCGGCGACTTCGTGCAGGTCCATGGGCTGGGGCTTCACCGGCAGGGGCATGCCCGTGCGCACGTGGGTGAAGTCCAGCAGGTCGCGGATGAGCCGGTTCGCCCGGTCCGACGAGTCGAGGATGCGCCGCAGCCCCCGGCGGGCCCGCTCATCCAGGTCCGTCCTGCGGATCAGCGTCGCCGCGGACAGCGAGATGGCGTTGAGCGGATTGCGCAGGTCATGGCTGACGATGCCCATCAACTGCTCGCGAAGGAGGGCCGCTTCTTCAGTGCCCGTCCGCTTCGGGTCGCGCTCGGACAGCGCCGCCTCCGGCTCCAGCTGGGAGCCCACCAGGTCCCCCAGGTGGCGGAAGGTCTCCAGCGCGTCTTCGGGGAGGTCCGCGGGCTTCGAGTCCAGCGCGCACAGCACGCCGAAGAAGTTTCCATCGCGCCGGTACAGCGGCGCCGCGATGTAGCTCTCCACGTGGTGCAGCCTCGGCGCGGGGTGGTCCCGGAAGCGCGGGTCCTGGCTCGCGTGGCTCACGCGCAGCGGACCTCCCAGGGCCCGCACCGTGTCGCAGAACGTGGTGTCCACGGCCAGCGTGTCCCCGGCCTTCATCCCGAAGCCCAGCTCGTCCAGCACCGCGCAGCACGTCCACGCCTGGGGCGTCACGCGAGCCACCACCGCCATGCGCAGCCCCGTGGTGCGCGTCAGCACGCGCAGCACCGTCTTCACGGCCTCGATGCGGCCCACGGCCGCGACGTCCGCGGCGAAGCGGGAAGGTGTGTTCGCGGAAGGGGATGGGGACATGGGTGGCTCCGCTCCAACCTACGTACCGCGTGGGCCCTGGGATCAGGTGACCCCGTGCCACCCCCAACGGCCACACCCGCCCCCACTCTAGCCGCGCCCCTCCAACTTTTCGATGGCGGCCCGCACCGCCGGGGGCACCGGCACCTTCTCGTGCGTGGCGTAGCGCAGCGTCACGATGATGGAGCCGCCGCGCGTGTAGAGCACCCCGTCGTCCGCGCCCGCCACCACGTGCTCGAAGGTGATGGAGGAATGGCCCACGCGCGTGACGCGCGCGCCCGCCACCAGGTTCACCGGGAACACCACGGGCTTGAGGTAGTCCGCGTGCGTGTTCGCCAGGATGGGCCCCACCCCGTCCGTCGTCGTGGTGTCCGCGCCCGCGGCGGAGGGCCCCACCAGTCCGATGCGGGCCATGTACGCGATGCGCGCGGACTCGAACCAGGTGAACGTGCGGGCGTTGTTGACGTGCCCGTACGCGTCCATCTCGCTCCAGTGCACGGGGAAGGGCACGACGACGGGGAAGTCTCTCAGGGCAGCGTTCGACATGCCCCCCAGGGTCGCAGGGACCATCCCGCCAGGGAACGGAAACCACGCCTGCCTGCCCTCCAGGAGTCCCGTGCAGCCATGCTAAGCCAGGGGTCCATGGCTCTCCGGTCCACGCTGGCGCCGCCCGCCGCTCCGTCCCACCCCTTCGTCCCGGGTCCTCGCGATGGCCGGTGAGCCCACGCAGCCCGACGGGGAGCGCCGCTACGACCCGCCCGCGCCCTGGGAGGAACCGGCCCCCAGGCCCGCGCCGCACGAGGTGCGCGAGCGGGGCAGCGCCACCGCCACCAAGCCGCGGAAGCACGCGGACATGGTGCGCTGGCTGCACCCCACGCAGGTGCTGCGCACGGGCCTGGACGCGGTGGTGGCCACGGTGTTCGGCGCGCGCGCGGACCACCGGCTCATCGAGGCGGTGGTGCGGCCACAGCAGCCCTACTTCGACTATTCGGAGGAGTCGGGCGCGGACGGCGACTTCTGGCTCGACTACGTCTCCGACATCGGCGACGGCTGGGACTCCACCTACGCGGTGGCGCGCCTCCTGGCGCTGCCAGAGCTCAAGCTCGCGGAGGAGGACGGCAAGACGTCCCACGTCACGCCGCGAGGCCGCGTGCTGGTGTTCGGCGGGGACGAGGTCTACCCCGGCGCCAGCCGCGAGACGTACGAGGAGCGCACGGTGCAGCCCTATGAGGCCGCCATGCGCCGCTCGCAGGCGCCCCACCCGGACCTGTTCGTCATCCCGGGCAACCACGACTGGTACGACGGCCTGGCCGCCTTCATGCGGCTGTTCTGCGCGCAGCGCTGGGTGGCGGGGCGCCGCACGCGGCAGAGCCGCAGCTACTTCGCGCTGAAGCTGCCGAGGAACTGGTGGCTCATCGGCACGGACGTGCAGCTCAACAGCGACATCGACGTGCCCCAGGTGGAGTACTTCCGCCACGTCGCGGAGCAGATGGGCCCCGACGACCGCGTCATCCTCTGCAACGCGGAGCCCGCGTGGGTGCTGGCCGCGGCCGCGCGGAGAGCCAAGGGCAGCTACCTGGAGAACAACCTGGAGTACCTGGAGGAGAAGGTGCTGGGGAGGCGCATCGCCGTGTTCCTCGCGGGCGACCTGCACCACTACCGCCGGCACGAGGACGACACCGGCCAGCACCGCATCACCGCGGGAGGCGGCGGCGCCTTCATGCACCCCACGCACGCGCCCGCGGCCCCCGTGCTGCGCGACGGCTCCACGCTGCGCAAGAGCTTCCCGGACGAGCCCACGTCGCGAAGGCTCGCGCGCAAGAACCTGCTCCTCATCCGCTACAGCCCGCTGTTCGGCCTCATCACCGGCATGTGGTACCTGCTGCTCGCGCTCGCGGCCTACGCGGAGGTGGGCTCGCTGGGCCTCTCCCGCCTGCCGGAGGTGGTGACGGCGGTGGCCAACAGCATGGTCAACCGGCCCTGGACGCTCATCCTCGGGATGGTGACGGTGGGCGGGCTGGCCGGGCTGGCGGACGCGGCGCTCGGCCGGTGGCGCGCGCTCCTGGGCGGCCTGCACGGCGCGGCGCACATCGTGGCGGCGTTCTTCATCGCCTGGGGCGCCACGTACTTCACGGTGAGCAAGCTGGGCGTGTGTCCGGTGCTGTCCCCGGATGGGGCGAACTGCGCGGACGGCTGGCTGCACCTCGCGGGCAAGTTCTTCTTCTCCTCCGCGCTCACCTTCGTGGGCGGCTTCCTCGTGGGCCCGTTCATCCTGGGCGTGTACCTCTGGCTGAGCGTGAACTTCTTCGGTGCGCACTCCAACGAGGCCTTCGGTTCGCTCGCGCTGCCGGACTGGAAGAACTTCCTGCGCATGCGCATCGGGAAGGACGGAGCGCTGACCATCTACCCCGTGGGCATCGAGCGCGTACCGCGCAAGTGGAAGCCCACCGGCGCGGGGCCGGCGTCGCCCGCGTTCGACCCGGACGACCCGAAGGCCACCGAGCCGTTCCTCATCGAACCGCCCATCCGCGTCTCCCGCTGACGCTACCCGGCCGAGCGCGTCGCGGGAGGCGTGCGAGGAGGCTCCTCCTCCACCTCCTGCGAACTGGAACCCGCGGCCCGCGCCGCGTCCTCCAACAGCGGCACGATGCCAGGCTGCTTGCGGGTGAGCGCGACGTAGTCCTGGAGGGCCGCGTCCAGGCCCACGTCGCGCTTCGCGCGCTCGGACAGGAACCACTTGTGCTCCAGCACCTGGCAGTAGAGCTCCGCGGTGTCGGCCACGCGGCCCAGGTCCTTCTGCAGGCGTGACAGCGTGGGGTGGTAGCGCTCGTCCAGCCAGCGGAACGCGGCCACGCTCAGGGGCACGCTGCGGTCCAGCTTGCGCGTGAGCGTGGCCTTCATCTCCCGCAGCTCGTTGAGCAGCAGGCTCGCCTGGCGCTCCTCCGCGACGATGCCGGTGAGCGAGTGCAGCTGGTGCCGGTGGTACTCGCGGTCCGTGACGATGGTGCGCATGCGCAACTGGCTGCCCTGCCCGCTCGCCACGAGCTCCACCTCGCCCACGGAGAAGCCCAGGTCGTTGAGCGTGCGGATCCGCTCGTGGATGCGGTAGCTCTCATGCGGCTGGAGGATGAGCTCGCGGTTGATCTCCGCCCACAGCCGTTCGTAGCGCTGGCGGATGCTCGCGGCCGTCTCCTGCCACGCCTCCAGCTCCTGGGGCAATTCCTCCGCCAGCTCCACGCGAGCGGACAGATCCGCCAGGCCCCCGGCGATGTTCTCCTCCATGATTTGAAGGTCCATCTCCCGCTGGCCCGCGGAGAGCTGCTCGTGCAGCTCGGACGTCTCCGCGTCCACCGCGTACGCCTGCAGTTCGCCCGCGTCGCGTCGGAAGAGCACGTTGGACAGCGAGCAGTCTCCCCAGAAGAAGCCGCCCAGGTGCAGCCGCACGAGCAGGCCCGCCATCGCGTCCAACAGCCTTGAGCGGTAGCGCTCCAGGCCCTGGTGCATGAACAGCGCGCGGTACGGCAGCGACGAGGCCAGGTATTGGGTGATCAACAGCCCGGGCCTGTCCCCGGGCGCGGCCTCCAGCCCCTCTTCTGTCTGCACCGCCAGCCCCACGGGCACCACCGACGGCAGCCGGCGCTCCTCCAGGCCGCGCAAGAGGTCGTACTCGCGCTGCGCCACGCGCGCGGGGGTCTCCTTGAAGGCGTAGATGGTGGCGCCGTAGCTGACGAACACCACCACGTGCCGGGACAGGCCGCGCGGCACCTCCACCACGCGCGGCGAACGCTCCGGCCACGCTTCCAGCGGCAGCTCCCACGGGAGGTCGAGGAAGTCCGGGTGCCCCTGCCGGATATGCAGGGAATGAAGGCGGCGCGCGGGATGAGACATGGTGGTCACCAGCCTACTGCCCGGGTGGCCGCGCATCATCCGGGCCGCTCGCTGGCCCGCGTGGATCGTTCGCTGTTAGAGGAAGAGGCCATGCGCCCCCTCCGCGGACTCTCCCTCTGCAGCGCGGCCCTGCTGTCGGCCTGCGCCGGCTCTTCACCCTCTCCGGCTCCGACACCGTCCGCGCCTGGAAACATCACGCTCGCCGCGCCCGCGGGGGACGCGTGGTACCGGGGCGCGGTGTTCTACGAGGTGTTCGTCCGCAGCTTCCAGGACTCCAACGGCGACGGCGTGGGAGACCTGCAGGGCCTCATCTCACGGCTGGACTACCTGAACGACGGCAACCCGGCGACGACGGATGACCTGGGCGTGGACGCGCTGTGGCTGATGCCGGTCTTCGCGTCGCCCAGCTACCACGGCTACGACGTATCGGATTACGAGCGCATCCAGACGGCCTACGGTTCACTGGAGGACCTGCAACGGCTGTGTGACGAGGCGCACCGCCGTGGCATGCGCGTCATCCTGGACTTCGTCATCAACCACACCAGCACGGAACATCCGTGGTTCGTGGACTCGAAGTCCTCGCCGCAGTCGGCGAAGCGGGATTGGTATCAGTGGCGCGCGAACAACCCCGCGTGGGCGCAGCCGTGGGACATCTACTCGCAGACCAACACGTGGCACCAGCAGGACACCGGCTGGTACTACGGCGTCTTCTGGGGCGGCATGCCGGACTTGAACCTCCAGACGCTCGCGGTGCGCGACGAGGTGAAGCGGCTGGCGACGCTGTGGCTCCAGCGCGGCGTGGACGGCTTCCGGCTGGATGCCGCGCGCTACCTCATCGAGACGGGTGGCGGCGCGGGGCAGGCGGACACGCCGGAGACGCATGCGTTCTGGAAGGAGTTCGCCGCGCACGTGCGTTCGGTGAAGCCGGACGCGGTGCTGGTGGGCGAGGCCTGGAGCGAGACGCCGTCGGTGGCGAAGTACTACGGCTCCACGGCGACGGTGCCGGGTGGGGACGAGCTTCCGCTCAACTTCAACTTCCCCATGTCCGCGCGGGTGATTGAAGGCATCAACGCGGGCAACAGCGGCGGCGTGGCGTCGAAGCTGTTGGAGATGAAGAACAACTATCCGGCCGGGGTGGCGGACGCGCCGTTCCTCACCAACCACGACATGGTGCGGCTGGCGACGCAGTTCTCCAACGACGGAGCGAAGCTGGGGCTGGCGGCGGCGGTGCTGCTGACGCTGCCGGGCGCGCCGTTCCTCTACTACGGCGAGGAGGTGGGCCTGGGGAACGGCAACGCCAACAACGACGAGTCCAAGCGCACGCCCATGCCGTGGAGCGCCGCGGCGGGTGGAGGCTTCACGACGGGCTCGCCCTGGTACGCGTTCTCCGGCGGAAGGGAGACGGCGAACGTGGAGTCGCAGCGGAGCAACCCGGGGTCGCTGCTGTCGCGCTACCGGAACCTCATCCACGCGCGCCAGGGTTCAGAGGCGCTGCGCAACGGGGGCCTGAGGCTGTTCACGGCGACGACGGGCATGTCGCGCACGCTCGCCTTCGTGCGGACGCTGGGCGACGAGCAGGTGCTGGTGATCCACAACTTCTCCACCGCGCAGGAGTCGGTGGGCCCGTTCGACGTGGAGGCCACGACGGCGGAGCCGCTGTTCCTGGACTCCGGCGTGGCGCCGCTCTCGGGAGGCACGGGAGCGTGGAAGACGAGCCTCCCGGCGCGCTCCACGGGCATCTGGCGGCTGCGCTAACTCACGACGGGCTGACGCCACGAGCGGGAGAGGTAGCTCTCTCCCGCGGCGTGGAAGCGGCGGATGAGCTCCGCTGCCGCGCTCCTGCCCTGACGGAGCAGCCATTTCAGCTCCGCGGGCATCAGCGCCTTCACGGTGAGGAGCCGGACCTCGCCACCGGGAAGCGTGAAGCGCGAGGGCAGTGCATCCGTCTCCATGCCGATGAGCACGGCCACGCGGCCCTCGGGGGTGATGAGGGTTTCCGGCATGCCCACGCCGTCCACCTCCATGGACAGCGTGCCGTTGGACAGGGAGACACGGAGCTTCTCGAACTCAGCGACCTCGTAGGCCACGCGTTCGAGCAGGTGCACCGGCCAGCTCTTCCACACCTCCCCCAGTGGCTCCGGAGTCTCGATGGCGAGCTCCAGTCCGAAGCCCGCCGTGGGACGGTCCAGGATGTCGTTGAACGGGTCGGACAGACCGTCGGTCACGATGAGCATGTGGCCATCAGGACGGCCGATGGCTATCCAGTTCTGTCGCTCGCCGGGCCAAGGACCACCCACGACAGGAGGGATGTAGAGATCGTCAGACAGGGTGCCAAGCCCCTGCCACACGGCTGCACGAGCATGGCGCGCCTGGTGCCACAACTCGGCGCGCTTCTTCGTCTCCGCACGCCGAACAGGGTCGAAGGTCGGAGGCCCCGTGACTGCTTCGAACTTCGCGCCTGTAATGCCCGCGCGCTCCATCGCGTCCTTGATGTCCTCGGAGACGATGAGAGAGCCCTTCCACTCAGAAGGACGGAACACCTTCGCATCGCCCACCTTCGACGGGTCAATTCGCATTCCGGAGATGGAGAAGAGCTTCCCCACCTTCTCGGGTATGCCGTCCTCCTCTCTCCAATAGGCCACCTCCGAGGAAGCCTCGGTATCGATGCATGGGAAGGTGCGGAGGGCATTGAGGATGAAGTACGGCCCAGCGTGGGAGTCGACCTCGACAGGAATCAACTCCACTTCATTTGAAGCCAGCTCCTGGAAGATGGCAGCCAGCTTCGCATTGACGACCGGCGTTCCGAACGCCGCGTGCGCGTAGTCACGAGACTCCCCCTCCAAGTCCAGTGGGAGCTTGATCCGCCCCTTGAACTGGACAGGCACACCTTCGGTGAATTGCCAGGGGTCATCGAGCTCTCGCCTTTGAGCATCGAGCGGATGCCCCAAGCACCAGAATCCTTCAGCGACATGCTCATAAAGGTCGAAGTACTTCGTCGGCACGGGCGGCGCTCCTATGTCACTCCAAGCCGGTGACCCAACGATTCAAGTCGGTACCCTTCTCTTGAATCTCGCTTGCAAGGCTCCGCAGCGCTTTCGTCAACGATGCGCGACAGTCTTGCATGGTTCTGCATTTTGCCGTCGCATCCCTCAAAGTCGTGAATACCCTCCGATGGTACGCCTCCGGATGGGGCCCCTTGTGTCCCGGAACGCGAACCTTGTTCGCCGGGTCATCCAACGACATCCCCGCCTTGTCGAAGATCTTCTGGAACCGAGGTGACCACGGGCCTCCGCGATTCGTGGCGCTCCACCACTTGTTGGATGCGATGTGGTGCTCGTGCCCTTCCGCATCCGCCCCACTCGCGACGGGTCCCTTGTCATCCCGCGCGGACATGGCCACCGCGTTCGGCGCCAGCACCAGGGTGACACCTTCAGAGGTCACCGCCGCGGACTCCACCTGCGCCGCCGCGCCCAGCCGGAAGCCCCCCACCTCCGCGGCCACCAGCGAGGCCTGCCCTGAACCCGGGAGCGTCGCGACCCTCGCCGCGAACGTCTCCGCCGTGCTCCCCACCGCCGCCAGCGCCAGCATCACGAACGCGCGCGCCGCGTTCTTCCCCATCACCTCGCCGTACTCCTCCCCCGCGTCACGAAGCGCGTCGAACGTCCGGGCCACCCGGGCCTGCTCGGACAACTCGATCCATCCCTGGATGAGGTTCCACACCGTGTCGATGCCCAGGTAGGCGACGAGCACCACCGTCATCGTCGCCGCGATGCCCTTCGACACGGGCTCGGGCAGCAACCACAGCGCCAGGTACACGGTGCTCGTCGCGACGATGGTGGTGAGCACCGCGCGCCGGTCCGTCATCCCCACCAGCGCATCCGCGGTCTCCTCCCACACCGAATCCAGCGCGATGGCGAACGCCAGCGAACGCCGTCCGTCCTCATCCAGCGCGGAACGGCCCTCCAGCAACTGAAGACAGTCCCCTGGAGTCTGCTTGCGCTGGCACCACCGCCCATAAGCGCTCGCCAACTCCCGTTCGCCGTCCTCCATCCACAACGAAGCCCGAGAAGGCCCCGCCACGGAGACCAGTCCCAAACGCCCACGGACCCGGGCATAAGCCTTCATGGAGAACGAGCCCGCGAACAACCGGTACGCCTCATCACGAGGGCGCGAAGCCACCGGCGCATCCTCCGCCAGCGTCCGCACCGCCTCGGTGAACGCACCCTCCTCCAGCTCCACAGGCGCGACATCCGTCCGAGGCACATGGACGACCGGAGCCCCGCGCCCCGTCTTCAGCCGGACGCCACGCGTCGCTGAACACCCCGTGCCCAGCAACAACAGCAGCATCACCACCGCCCAGCTCCGGCCTGAGGACATGGATGCCTCCAAGGCACCCATCCTCGGCCGCGCGGACTCACCGCAACCAGGACCTCCCGCGCACAGCGCGCGAGGCGACCGTCACGGGGCGGGCGATGACGGACCCACGGTCCCCGCGTCCGTCACATCCACGGGCCCCCCGCTTCCGCGTCAGGAGGAGCCACCTCCACCGGCGCCACAACCTTCCCCGAAGGCACCACCGCGCGCCACGCCGGCTTCGCAGGCCCCAGCACCTCCTCCTGCGTCGCCCCCGGCGCCACCAGCAGGTCCACCACCGGCGACTGGGACGGGTCTCCCTTCCGCCCACCGCCGAAGCGGTCATGGACCGGCTCCCCCGGCATGATGCCCATCGCCATCAGCCGCGGGTTCGCGGACGAGTCCCCACCGAACATCCCGCCCAGCGCCACGCGCCGGTCGATGGTCGCGCCCGTCACCGCCACGCCGTAGCCCCAGTCCGCGCTCGCGCGCCCACCCAGGAAGCGGTCCGGCACCAGGAACATCACCGTGCGCCCGCTCACCTGGATGACGGTGGGGAAGAACACCCGCGCCTCCAGCTCCTGCTCCGTGGCCGCGTTCAGCTCCGCTTCCACCTTGCTGCCAATGCCCCCCGACTTCTTCTCGTACGCATCCAGCGCCTCCTGGCGCCACTGCTTGCGCAGCGCCTCGCGCGCCTCATAGGGGCGCGGCGTCAGCACCACCGCCTTCTCCCACCCGGAATCCGGCGCCAGCTTCAGCCCACGCCCCGGCAGCGTGTCCGTGCGCCCGGAGCCGGGCACCCGGTCCTGGTCCACGTACAGGTCCACGTTGAACGTGTAGAAGCCGTGCCGGGCCCGCTCCGCGACCGTCGCCCCCTCCAGGTCCAGCGCCTGCGCACGCGAAGGCTTCGCGATGGGGTGCGCGAACGTCACCTCGAACCGCGTCGCCCGGTCATCCGCGAACGCCGCCACCGCCACCACGTCCAGGTCACCGGGCCCCATGTCCGTCCGGCGCGGATACACCAGCTCGCCGTCGCCGTGGTCATCCCCCACCGGATCCGTCAGCCGGAACAGCAGCGCGTCCTCGCGCGTCTTGCCGCCGGAACACGCGGCCAGGGTGGAGGCGAGCAGGAGCGCGGACACGCGGGGACGCACGAACATCGATGGGCACCTCATGCACGAGGAACAAGCGCGTCAGGTGTATCGCGCGGTGCCCCAAACGCAAGGAGCCCGGAGTGCCTTCACAGGCGCCCCGGGCTCCCACTGCGTCAACCGCATGCCCCGCCGCAAGCAGGGCGAGCGGTGACTAGAACTGCGCCTTCATGAACGCCTTGACGCGCATCTGCTCGAAGTGGCGCTCCTCCAGGCTGTTCCAACCGCCGTTGCGGTTGGTGAAGCCGCGCGAACCCACCGCCACGCCGTGGTCGGCCGCGATGGTGTCGTCCGCGTACTGCACCACGAAGCCGTCGCCGAAGTCCGGACGGAACGTGCCGAACGCGTACTGGCCCTCCAGGCCGAACTCCACGCCGGACAGGATGTAGCGCGCCTTGACGAGCACCTGGTTCTTGTTGTGCTTGCCGGACGCCATCTCGTGGTTGTTGTACGCCTGGAACGCCGTGTTGCCGTCCAGCAGGTCCGCGAAGAACTTGGAGTAGCTCGCGGACACGTACAGGTCATCCGTGAACTGGTAGCCCGCGCCAGCCGTGAACGTCGTGTAGTCCAGCAGGCGGTCGTCGTCCGCGATGTTGTCGAACGGCTTGAACTGGTAGCCCGTGTCACCCGCGCTGTTCGTGATGACGTTCGGGTTGCTGTAGAGGCCGGCCGTGGTGTTGCCGTCGCTGTAATCGTTGACGAGCGAGTTGTCGCACGCCACCGCGCCGCCCGGGCACGCGCCCGCCTTGAACGGCAGGAAGCGCGGGTCGTTCATGCGCTTGTCCGTCTCGTGGATGTACTTGAACTTGCCGAACACATCGATGCCCTTCAGCACGTCCACGACGTACTTGGCGCGCAGCGCGACCAGGTGCGTCTTCTTGTCCTGGAAGGGCTGGTAGGCCGTGCGGAAGTTGTGGCCCACGCCGGAGTCCAGCTCCGTGCCCGGGTACTGGGTGTCGTTCAGCGACTTGGACGCGTTGCCGTACGCCTGCCAGTTGGTGTTGTACGTGATGAACGAGTACTCACCGCCCACCTCCAGCGCGCCGTTCGCGTAGACCGGGTTCGCCGTCACGCCCTTCCAACCAATGGCCGTCTCCGCCATGGGCTCGTCGAAGTCCGTGAAGTCGTTGTCCACGTTGATGGTCGCGACCTGCTGGGCCTCGCTCGTCCAACCGCCGTAGCCGATGCGGGTGGGGTTGCCCTTGTAGATGCCGTAGGCCGCGTTGGACGGGCCCGGGAACGCGAAGCTGCCGTCATGACCTTCCGTGAGGAGCACGTCCGCCTCGCGGCGGCTGGCCATCACCGCCACGTAGTCCGCGCCGATGCTGAACAGCTGCAGGTTCAGCGACAGGCCCACGTCCAGCGGGTCGTTGAGGGACGCGTTCAGCATGTACGTCTGGTCCGTGTGACGGCCGGCCAGCACGGCGCTGTAGCCACCGATGCCGCCGAAGTTCGCCGGCGACAGCACGGGGCTCGCGTTGGAGTACGACGTGTACGCGGCGCCGCGCACGTCCAGCCACGAGCCCATGTGCAGGCCCGCCTTCAGACCGCCCACGCCGTTGCGGTAGCGCGGCGTGAGGTCGCGGCCGTCGTCGAAGTTGTTGTCCTCCGCGTTGATCTCCTGGTCGTTGGCGTACTGGAAGATGCCGCCCACGTCGAAGAGCTCGGACGGGGTGTACTTGGCCTGGAAGCCGTACGCCGCGTCACGCGCGTGGAAGATGCCCGTGTTGAAGCCCGGGCCCGCCCAGAGGCGGGGCAGCGCGATGCGCGCCGCGTCCCACGTGAGCTTCCGGCCCAGGTTGGAGCCCTGCAGCATGATGGCCGCCGCGTTGTCGCGGTCGATATAGCGGATGCGGCCGATGACGAACGGGTCGAACTGGCCCAGGTCCGTCGCGCCGATGAGCGCCGAGTCGATGAGGTAGCCCGGACGCAGCGTCACGGACATGCCACGCAGCTTGATGTACTGGTTGGAGCGCGGGTCGAACTCGCCGCAGTCGCCCGCGACACAGGGCTTGGACGGGTCACCACCGAAGCCGCCGAAGTTCGTCCAGAAGTTCTGGTTGAAGCGGCTGTGGATGCGGCCGTTGACCTCCACCTGCGGGGAGATCTTCGCGTTCAGCAGGAGCTCCAGCTCCGTGCCGATGCCGTTGTCGCCGTAGCCCTCACCGGGCACGGTGGTGAAGTTGTACATCGCGCCCTGGTCACGCTGCGTGCCCCAGAGGTACTTCGTATAGGTCGTGCCGCCGATGTTCAGCTTGGGGCCGCTGTCCTGCGCCATGGCCGCCCCAGGAAGCAGGCCGACCGCCACGGTGAGCGCACACGCTCCCCGCACTACGTTCTTGCGATTCTTCATGATTTCCGGAAAACCCTTCTCGAATGCTTGATTCAGAGGGGGGTCATCCCCTCTCCCGGGGCCGCCGCGGGTCCTCCGCGGCAGCCCTCCCCGTGTTGCATCAAACCTTGAAACAGACTGTTTTGAACAGTCCGCCACCGACTACTTCGTCGGCGTGGCCGTCGTCGGCGCCGGAGCGACCGTCGTTCCAGCCGGAGCGGCCGGCGTGGGCGCCGGAGCCGGGGCCGGAGCGGCCGGAGCCGCCTCGGGGGCCGGGGTCGCCGCCGCGCCGCCCTGCGCCGCCGGGCGCTTCTCGCCGGAGACCATCTTCAGCGTGGCCTTCTTCGACGCGGTGCCGTCCGCCGCGCACTCGTACGAGAGCATGTCGTACTGAGCCTTGACCTCAGAGCTGTCACCCTTGCCCTGGCCCGCGAGCACGTCCATCACGTGCGGATCGCAGTTGGTGTCGGTGCCGCCGCCGAAGCGGTGCTGACCCTCGTACTCGTTCACGCGGCGGGTGAGCAGGTCGTTCTCCGCCGGGAAGCCCTCGTTGGACTGCATGACGACCTGGTAGCCCCACGTGGAGGGGTCACCGGCGCCCAGGTCCGCATTCATGACGGTGGCGGTGATCTTGTTGCCGGAGGCGCGCACCTTGGTGGGCACCACGACGGCGTTCTTCATCGCGCCGGCCTTGTTGTTGGCCTCCGCGCGCACGCGCGACGAGCCCTGCGGCGAGATGATGATGACCTTGTCCCACGCGTCTTCCGGCGCGAAGGCGACGTTCAGGCCCGGGGGGCTGTCGGTGAAGCCGCTGCCCACCTTGTGGTCCGTGTCGATGAAGATGAAGACCTCCTGCACGGAGAACCCGTCCGCCATCTTCCAGGGGTTCTCCAGCGACGCCTTCACCGTGATTTCGATGTCCGTCTTGTTGCCGCCCTGGTCCAGCTTGAAGCCGGTCAGGTCGAACGAGCCCGGCTTGTACACGGGGTCCGTCGGGTAGGTGTACTTGCCCGGGCCCTTGTCGTCGCCGGTGGGGTCCTTGAAGGACACCTTCTCGGCCAGGGCCGGTGCCGCGGTCAGGGAGGCGGCCAGCGTGAGGACTGCAATGCGGGGGGTGATCATGGGGTGCTTGCTCCTTGCAACGACAGACGAAAGGACTGCGGGACTAACCCTTCACGCCGCCGGCGGTGAGACCGGAGACGAGGTACTTCTGCAAAAAGAGGAAGAGGAACACGACGGGCACGGACACGATGATGGAGCCGGCCGCGAAGTAGCCCCACTGCTGGCTGAAGCCGCCCACGAAGAAGCGCAGGCCCACCGGCGCCGTGTACATGGCTTCCTGGTCCATGAACGTCGCCGCGAGGATGAACTCGTTCCACGCCGTCATGAAGCTGAACAGCGCCGTCACCGCCACCGCGGGCTTGGCCAGGGGCAGGATGATGCTCCAGAAGATGCGGCCCACGGACGCGCCGTCCATCAGCGCCGCCTCCTCCAGGTCCTTGGGAATCGTGTCGAAGTAGCCCTTGAGCATCCACACGCTGAACGGGATGGACGTGGTGGCGTACACGATGATGAGGCCCAGCCGGCTGCTGCCCAGGCCCAGCCACTGCACCAGGATGATGTAGAGCGGAATCAGCATCAGCGTGCCCGGGAACATCTGGGACACGAGGAACGCCATCATGCCCGCGCGCTGGCCGGGGAACTTGAAGCGGCTGAACGCGTACGCCGCCGTGCACGCCATGAAGACGCCCAGCACCGTGGTGCCAATGGCCACGATGGCGCTGTTGAGCATCCACTTCGCGAACGGCTGGTCGGACATCACCGACACGAAGTTGGAGGCGGAGAAGGTCTCCGGCCACGGCGTCACCGCGCGCAGCCGGTCCCAGAAGGTGGGGTTCTCCGGCAGCGTGGCGATGGCCAGGCTCTGCTTGCCGGAGAAGGCCAGGCTCACCACCCAGAGGATGGGGTAGAGGGTGAAGAGGGTGAAGGCCACCAGCACCGCGTGCAGCGGCACGTGGGAGATGCCCTCGCGACGTTCAGAGAAGAGCGCCATGGTCTACGCGGCCTCCGTGGCGCGGCTCATGCGGTTCTGCACCATGCTGTAGAGCAGCAGGATGCCGAAGATGACGGTGGAGTACGCCGCCGCGTAGCCGTGGCGGTAGCGCTCGAAGGCGAACTTGTAGGCCTGGGTGACCAGGATCTCGGTGGAGCCACCCGGGTCGCCGCCCGTCACCAGGAAGATGATGTTGAACATGTTGAAGGTCCACACCACCGACAGGATGACCGCCGGCACCAGCGCGGGCTTCAGCGCGGGCAGCGTGATGGCGGTGAACTGCTGCCACCGGCTGGCGCCGTCCACGCGCGCCGCTTCATACAGCTCCGCGGGGATGGACTGCAGCGCGCCCAGCGACACCACCATCATGAACGGGAAGGACAGCCAGCCGTTGGTGGCCAGCGCCGTGAAGAACGACGTGAGGGGGGAGTCGAACCAGGCGAGCCCCTCGCCGCCGAACATCCGGATGACGTGGTTCACCACGCCGAACTGCTGGTGGAACATGCCCTTCCAGATGAGCGCGGTGATGTAGTTGGGCATGGCCCACGGCAGGATGAGCAGCACGCGGTACACCGGCCGCATCTTCAGGTTCGGCACGTTGAGGGCCAGCGCGAGCAGCAGGCCCACCGTCACGCCGATGGTCACGTTCGTGACCGTCCACACGATGGTGAAGAGCAGCGTGTAGTAGAAGTTCAGGTAGTTGAAGACCAGCGAGCCGTCCGCCGCCGTCTTCGCGAAGCTGAAGTCGCCCAGGATGTCCACGTAGTTGCGGAAGCCCACCCACAGCTCCGACAGCGGCTGGCTGCTGTTGTAGAGGTTGGCGTCCGTGAACGACAGCGTGATGCCGTAGGCGAAGGGGAAGAACACCAGCACCACCATGCCCACCATGGCGGGCAGGATGTAGGCGTAGGCCTGCCGGTACTCCACCGCCGTGGCCGCCGCGCGGTGCAGCGCGCCCAGGCCGATGAACAGCAGCACCGCGAGCCCCAGCACGCCCAGCGTGCCCAGCGCCTTCGTCGCGTTGCCGCGCACCTGGGCGCCCTGCGCCGCGAGCTTGCCCTCATCCGGCGCGCCGGACTCCGTCAGCCGGCCCAGCGGGCGGCGCATCGAGTCCGCGTCCCATGCGCCCGGCTTCAGCGCGGGCTCCGCGTTGAGGTTGTTGGCGGCGATGAGCGCCTGGGCCTTCTCGCCGCGCGTGCGCAGCTCCGCGCTGACCGCGTCCTCCGTCGCGCGCAGCTCCGCGTCCAGCGCGCGCAGCGAATAGACGGTGTAGCCCCCCAGGCCCGCCAGGAACAGCGCCGCCGCCACCGCCACGCGCACGCCCTGGCGCGACAGCGCGAACACCGCCGCCGCGCACGCCGCCAGGGGCAGCAGGAAGGCCAGCAGCACCGGCGTCCACGACGGCGCCTCTCCCTTCACCACCACCGGAGTGAGGGCCTCCACGGAGCCCACCACCTGCCCGTCCACCTCCACGGGCGCGGAGAGCAGGCGGCTCGCGCCGTTGTCGAGCAGCTCGGACTCCACCTCCGGCTTGCGCGCGCCGCCCTCCTCGCGGTTCGTCTCCACCGCGGCGCGCAGGCGCTGGCCCCGGTCGTACAGCGGCTTCTCCTCGCGCGACAGCCGGCGCGGCGCCGCCTTGTCCCCGGTGTCATCCGGGAAGGTGGACGCCTCCAGCTTGATGCCGCTGAAGGCGATGACGCGCACGGAGCTCCCCGGCACGCCCGGCCAGCCCGCCACCACGGCCTTCACGCCGTCGCTGGAGCCGCCCGCGCGCTGCACCAGGTCCGCCAGCCCCAGCAGGGACACGGTGGACGTGCGCTGCTCGCGCTCGGCCGCGCGCTCCTGGTTGGCGCGCGCGAGCAGGCCGTGCGCCAGGACCAGGGACACGCCCAGCGCCAGCGCGAGCCCCACCAGCACGCGCCCCCGGTAGCCGCCCGCACGGCCAGCGGGTCCCGAAGTCGCAGGGCCCGGCGCTGAATCGTTCGGAGAGACGCGGGCCGGCGTGGGGGCGCCGGCCGCGGAAGGGGGCTGCTGGGAGGCGTTCTGGCTCACTTCAGCTCCTCGCTTACTTCTTGCGCAGACCGGCGACGTCCTTCGCCACGCTCTTCTGGGCCGCGTCCAGCGCCGCCTTGGGGGTGGCGGTGTTCTTGAACACGGTGTTCATCGCGCTGGTGGCCGGGGTCCAGACCATGGACATCTCCGGCAGGTTGGGCATGGGCACCGCCACGTCCACCTGGTCCTTCATCGCCTTGAGCAGCGGATCCGCGGCCACCTTCGCGTCCTTGTAGACCTCCTGGTTGGCCGGGCTCTGGCGGCCCTCCAGGGCCAGCGTCCTGCCGGGGCCCGCGTCGGTGAGGAACTTCGCGAAGTCGTACGCCGCTTCCTTGTTCTTCGACGGGGCGGCCACGTACACGCCCTCCACCGTCATCCAGGGCTTCATCGGCGTGCCCTTGTTCTCATCCAGCGTGGGCAGCCGGGCCAGGCCGTAGTCCACGTCCTTGGAGACCTCGCCCAGGAACCACGGGCCGGAGAACACCATCGCGGCCTTGCCCTCGTTGAAGAGCGAGGTGATCAGCGCGCTGGAGGGCTCCGCGGGGAGGATGCCGTCCTTGTTCTTCCACTTGAGGACCTGCTCCACCGACTTCACGTTGGCGGGCGAGTTCAGCGTGGGGGCGCTCTTCGCGTCGAACACGCCGCCGCCGAAGCCGTTCATCACCGCCGCGTGGTAGTAGAAGTCGTTGTACGCGTACGCGAGGCCGAAGCGGCCCGCCTTCGCGTCAGTGAGCTTCTTGGCCATCGTCACCATCTCGCCGGATGTCTTGGGCGGCGTGGGGACCAGCTTCTTGTTGTAGATGAGCGTGATGACCTTGTAGTTCAGCGGCAGGCCGTAAGCCGTCCCGCGGTAGGTCATCGCCTCCATCGTCGTGGGGATGAAGCGCTTCTTCGTCGCGTCATCCAGGAAGAAGTCAATGGGCTCCACCGTGTTGCCCGCTTCAATCCAGCCGCCCAGGCGGTCCTGCGCGAAGATGAAGAGGTCCGGGCCCTTGCCGCGCGGCACGGTGGCGCTGATCTTGTCCGCGTAGGCGTCGTAGGGCACCGCCAGCGTGGTGACCTTCACCTTGCCTTCATTGGCCTTGTTGTACTCGGCGACCACCTTCTCCAGCGCGGCCTTCTCCTCCGCGCGGTAGGCGTGCCAGAGCACCAGCTCCGTGGCGGCGAAGGACGGGACGGGCAACAGGCCGACTGCGCACAGACAGAGGGCCGCGAGCAACGTTCGCAGGTGCGTCATTGAGGAAATCCTCCGGGGTATCAAACGGAAAGCCGCAGCTCGGATTCAGCGTCGAAGAGGTGCAGGGACTCCAGCTCCACCGTCACGGCAATGGCGGCACCGGGCTCCGGGGTCGCCTGCGGCGGCAGGCGGAAGACCAGCGGGTTGTCCCCCAGGCGGGCGTGCACGATGAGCTCGTTGCCCAGGGGCTCCACCAGCTCCACGCGCGCCTCCGCGGCCGCGGACTCGCCGCGCGCGGAGCTGCCCGCGGGCAGGATGTTGTCCGGGCGCAGGCCCACCTTCACCTTGCGGCCGCCCTTGCCCGCCGTCGCGGCGCGCAGCTTCTGCGGCACCGGCAGCCTGAAGCCGTCGCCGGTGAGTGACGCGCCGTCCGCGTCCAGCGTGGCGGTGAGCATGTTGATGGGCGGCGTGCCGATGAACTGCGCCACGAACACGTTGACCGGCTTCTCGTAGACCTCCAGCGGGGTGCCCAGCTGCTGGAGCTTGCCGTCCTTCATCACCGCGATGCGGTGGCCCATGGTCATCGCTTCGATCTGGTCGTGCGTGACGTAGACGGACGTGACCTGGAGCCGCTGCTGCAGCTTCTTGATCTCCGAGCGCATCTGCACGCGCAGCTTCGCGTCCAGGTTGGAGAGCGGCTCGTCGAAGAGGAACACCGCCGGCTTGCGCACGATGGCGCGGCCCAGGGCCACGCGCTGGCGCTGGCCGCCGGACAGCGCCTTGGGCTTGCGGTCCAGGAGGTGCGAGATGCCGAGGATCTCCGCCGCCTCGTCCACCAGCTTGTCCATCTCCGGCTTGGGCGTCTTGCGGATCTTGAGGCCGAACTCCAGGTTCTGCCGCACGGACATGTGCGGATAGAGCGCGTAGTTCTGGAACACCATGGAGACGTCCCGGTCCTTCGGGGGCAGCGCGTTCACCGCGCGCTCACCGATGGAGATGGTGCCCCCGGAGATCTCCTCCAGGCCGGCGATCATCCGGAGCGCCGTGGACTTGCCGCAACCGGACGGCCCCACGAGCACCATGAACTCATGGTCGCGGATATCGAGGTTGAGCCCCTCGATGACCGACACGTCCCCGTACCGCTTCGCCACGTCCTTGAACGACACGCCGGCCATCAGGCCCTCCAGCAAGAGCCCCGCTCGCGCCGGTGACAACAGCACGTCCGGGTCTGGTTCTGCGCATGCCGCGGGTGCCTCACGGCACGCGCCCGAGGATGCGCGCGGACAGCGGCGGGAGCGCCAGGTCCAGCGTGGCGCCAGCCTTCGTCCGCCCTCCGTTCAGCAGGTCCTCCACCTCCGCGACGCCCGTCCAGCCCTCCGGCCACGGCACCGACGCCGTGCCCTTCGTCTTGCCGCGGTTCACCGCCACCACCACCGTGTCGCCGGATGCTTCGTCGCGCCGCTGGAAGACGTAGACGTCGCCCTCCGTGTTGAGCGCGGCGTGCGTGCCCCGCGACAGGGCCGGGTGCGCGCGGCGGATGGCGATGAGGCGCTTGTAATACTCGCGCAGCGCCTCGTCGCGTTTCTTTCCCGCGCCGGGCCTCACCGCCTGCCTGCCCCACGGCATGTCGCCGCGGTTCGCGGGCCAGTCACCGCCGGCGCGGCCCACCTCTTCGCCGTAGTAGATGACCGGGATGCCGCTGGTGGTGAGCTGCAGCGTGGCGGCCAGGCGGAAGAGAGGCACGTTGCCCTGCAGCTGGTGCAGCGCCCCGTCCACGTCGTGCGACGACAGGAAGTGCGCCAGGTGGTGGCCCGGCGTCACCTTCCCACGCGACTGGAGGTAGTGGTCGAACGCCACCGCGCGGCCGCGGCCCTGGATGAAGCCCAGCACGTTGCCCTGGAAGGCGAAGTCGAACCCCGCGTCCATCTCGTCCGGGGTGAAGTACGGCGCCAGCACCTGCACATCGCCGCCCCACACCTCCCCCAGCAGGAAGAAGTCCGGGGAGATTTCGGCGCGCGTGCGGCGGCGGTGCTCCTGCCAGAAGTCGTGGGCCACGTGCTTCACGGTGTCCAGCCGGAAGCCGTCCACGCCGGAGCGCTTCGCCCAGTCAATCTGCGCGTCCATCAGGTACTTCGCCACCTCCGGACGCTCGGTCTTGAAGTCCGGCAGGCCCGCCACGCACGTGGTCACATCATCCGAGCCGCAGGTGCCCTGGCCCTCGGAGCGCAGCCAGTCCGGGTGGTCCTTCAGGTAGCGCGAGTCGTAGCCCGGGTGGTTGTAGACGACGTCCAGGAGCACGCGGATGCCGCGCGCGTGCGCCGCGTCCACCAGCGCCTTGAAGTCCGCCTCCGTGCCGAAGCGCGGATCCAACGCGTGGAAGTCGTCCGCCCAGTAGCCGTGGTAGCCCCAGTCCGGAAAGCCAGAGCCGGTGACGAAGCCCGGGATCTGCTTCAACAGCGGCGTCACCCACAGCGCCGTCACGCCCAGCGAAGACAGCTCGTCCAGGTGCGCGGTGAGCCCCTTCAGGTCGCCGCCGTGGAAGGTGCCCGCGGCCGTCAGGTCGCCCTTCTCGTTGTTGGTGGGGTCGCCGTCCGCGAAGCGATCCACCACCACGAAGTACAGCACCTCGTCCGCCCAGGGCCGCGCGGGCTCCTTCTTCTCCGGAGCAGGCTGCGCGGGCGCGGCCTCCTTCACGGGTTCGGGAGCGGGGGCCGGTGCCGCCGGCGTGGCGGGCTGTGTCGCGGCGGACTCCGTCGCGGGCTTCGTGGGGGTCGGAGGGGCCGTGGCGCACCCCGCCAGACACAGGGCGACAAGGCCCTGGAGCATCGGACGCCACCGACCGCGGTGGGCAACAGCGTTCGGTTGTCGGCGGGGGCGGCTGGAGGACATCTGGGCGCGGCACTGTATCCAACAGTCTTGGAAGCGGTGAAGGGTCGTCGGAACAATCGGCTGATGGCGCAACGCGCCATGTCCCCAATGTCTTCCTCTGTACACCCGTGTGACGCATGGCGCGGGCGGGCTCAACGGAGCGCCTGGTTTCTGCCGCTCCGCGTCCTGGTTTGATGGCCCTTCGCATCCGACTTCATGGGGCGGATGGTCATGTCCCCACCCGGGTCATCCAGGAGGTCACCCAAAGCTTGGAAACGACCCGCGGGCGCTCGTGACAGGAGCGGCTGGTACGGTGCCGGAGATTTCCATCCCCCTGGAGGTTTCCCCTGAGAGTTCCTTTCGCAGTTTCCCGCATGACGCGAGCGCTCGCGATCAGCGGGCTGATGGCCGCGCTCGTTCCGCTGTCGTCGCTGGCGGCGCCCGCGTCGGTGACTGTCATTGGCGACCTGCAGCAGGGCGCCGGCTGTGCCAGCAACAACGACCCCACCTGCGCGCAGACGGCGCTGACGTACGACGCGGCGGATGACAAGTGGCAGGGCTCGTTCAACGTGCCGGCGGGCACCTGGCACTTCAAGGTCGCGCTGGACGGTTCGCTGTCACAGACGCACGGCGGCCCCGGCGGCGCGGACGTGGTGCTGAACCAGGCGGCGGCGGGCGCGGTGAAGTTCTACTTCGACGCGAACACGCTGTACGTGACGAGCAACCGCTCCGGCACCATCGCCACGGTGGCGGGCACGCTCCAGAGCAAGCTGGGCTGTCCGGGCGACTGGGCGCCGGACTGCCTGCGCACCCTGATGCAGGACCCGGACGGCGACGGCATCTACACCTTCACCACGAAGGCGCTGCCCGCGGGCAGCTACGAGTGCAAGGTCGCGCTCGATGAACAGTGGACCACCGCCTACCCCGGCAGCAACGCGGCCTTCGCGGTGGAGAGGGATGGCCAGGAGATGATCTTCACCTTCGACTCCGGCGCGTCCAAGAAGGTGACCATCCGCGCCGCGGACGCTCCGGCGGGCAACCTGCTGCTGGCGCGGGCGCACTGGATCGCGCGCGACACGCTGGTGTGGAGCCCGGAGGTCGCGGTGCCCGCGGGCACGGTGTTCAAGCTGCACACGGCGCCCACGGGCGGCATGACCCTGGGCAGCACCGGGGTGCAGGGCGGCACGGCGGTGACGCTGACGGCGGACGCCGCGGGCCTCACCGCCGCGCAGGCGCTGCGCTTCCCGAACCTGGTGGGCCGGCCGGTGCTGAAGCTCGCGCAGGCGGACGTGGCCAACGCGGCCACGTGGCTCAAGGGCCAGCTGGCCGTGTCCGCGACGAACGCGGACGGCGTGATGCTGGACGCCACCAGCGTGCAGTTCGCGGGCGTGCTGGATGACCTGGACACGTACACCGGGCCGCTGGGCGCGACCTTCGAGAACGGCATCCCCACGCTGCGCCTGTGGGCCCCCACCGCCCGGAGCGTGAACCTGCTCCTGTTCGCGGACGGCAGCCCCACGTCCACCACCACGCGCGTGCCCATGACGGCCGGCGCCCAGGGCGTCTGGAGCGTCACGGGCGACGCGTCATGGAAGAGCCGCTACTTCCTCTACGAGGTGGAGGTCTACGCCCGCAAGGAGGGCAAGGTCGTCACCAGCCGCGTCACCGACCCGTACTCGGTGGCCCTCTCCATCAACAGCGAGCTGAGCCAGCTCGTGGACCTGGCGGACCCGGCGCTCGCGCCGCAGGGCTGGAGCACGCTGGCGAAGCCCGCGCTGGAGGCGCCGGAGGACATCGTCCTCTACGAGCTGCACGTGCGCGACTTCAGCATCAACGACAAGACGGTGCCGGAGGCCGAGCGCGGCACGTTCAAGGCCTTCACCCGGGACTCGGACGGCATGAAGCACCTGACCCGGCTGGCGAAGGCGGGCCTGACGCACGTGCACCTGCTGCCGGTGTTCGACATCGCGACCATCAACGAGGACCGCGCTCAGCAGCAGCACCCGCAGGGCGACCTGGTGTCGCTGCCGCCGGACTCCGACAAGCAGCAGGCGGCGGTGGGCGCCGTGGCGGACCTGGACGGCTTCAACTGGGGCTATGACCCGTACCACTACACGGTGCCCGAGGGCAGCTACTCCACCAACGCGCAGGGCACGACGCGCACGGTGGAGTTCCGGGAGATGGTGCAGTCGCTCAACCAGCACGGCCTGCGCGTGGTGATGGACGTGGTCTACAACCACACCCACTCCTCCGGGCAGGACGCCAAGAGCGTGCTGGACCGCATCGTCCCCGGCTACTACCACCGCCTCAGCGACGACGGGAACGTGGAGACGAGCACCTGCTGCCAGAACACCGCGTCCGAGAACGCGATGATGGAGAAGCTGCTCATCGACTCCGTGGTGACATGGGCCAAGGCCTACAAGGTGGACGGCTTCCGCTTCGACCTGATGGGCCACCACCTGAAGTCCAACATGGTGAAGCTGCGCGCCACGCTGGACGCGCTCACCGTGGAGAAGGACGGCGTGGACGGCAAGGCCATCTACGTCTACGGCGAGGGATGGGACTTCGGCGAGGTGCAGAACAACGCGCGCGGCATCAACGCCACGCAGGCCAACATGGCGGGCACGGGCATCGGCACGTTCAACGACCGCCTGCGCGACGCCGCTCGCGGCGGTGGCCCCTTCAGCGGCCTGCAGGAGCAGGGCTTCATCACGGGCCTGTTGTCCGACCCCAACGGCACGAGCCAGGGCACGGAGGCCGAGCAGAAGGACAAGCTCCTGCGCTACAGCGATTGGATCCGCGTGGGCCTCACCGGCAACCTGAAGGACTACTCGCTGGTGGACCGCACCGGCGCGACCGTCACGGGGGAGGGGGTGGACTACAACGGGGCCAAGGCCGGCTACACGCTGGACCCGCAGGAGGTCATCACCTACGTCTCCGCGCACGACAACGAGACGCTCTTCGACGCGGTGCAGTTGAAGGCGCGGCGCGACCTGCCCATGGCGGAGCGCGTGCGCATGCACAACCTGGGCATCTCGCTGGTGGCGCTGGGCCAGGGCATCCCGTTCTTCCACGCGGGCGACGAGCTGCTGCGCTCCAAGTCGCTGGACCGCAACAGCTTCAACTCCGGGGACTGGTTCAACCAGGTGGACTGGACCTACCAGTCCAACAACTGGGGCGTGGGCCTGCCCCCGGCCCAGGACAACTCGGGCAACTGGCCGCTCTTCGGGCCGCTGCTGGCGGACGCCGCGCTGAAGCCGGCGAGCGCGGACATCCTCCGGGCGCGCGACCACTTCGAGGAGATGCTCACCATCCGCAAGAGCTCGCGGCTGTTCCGCCTGCGCACCGGTGACGAGGTGAAGCAGCTGGTGCGCTTCGAGAACACCGGCCCGGACCAGATTCCGGGCCTCATCGTGATGGCCATGCAGGACCACGGCACCAACGCCGAGGGCAAGCGCGCCATCGTGCTCTTCAACGGCACGGATGACGCCCAGACGTTCAAGGCGGACGGGTACAAGTCCCTGAAGCTCAAGCTGCACCCGGCGCAGCAGGCATCCACGGACCCCGTGGTGCGCACGTCCGCGTACGACGCGGCCACGGGCGGCTTCACGGTGCCAGCGCGCACCACCGCGGTGTTCGTCACCGACGACGCGGTGGTGGACCCGGACGACCCGCAGAAGCCGGACGAGTCCGACGGCTGCAACTGCCAGAGCACGGTGCCGGGCCCGCTGGGCGCCACCAGCCTGCTGATGCTGTGCGGCCTGGCGCTGAAGCTGCGCCGCCGCCGGGCGTAACGCAAGTCACCGCCTGGACATGAAGCGGGCCCCGGATGCGAAGCGCGTCCGGGGCCCGTGGTGTTTCAAGGCGGGGGAGCCGTCAGGGGACGGTGAGGATCTCCGCGCCCGTGTCGGTGACGAGCAGCGTGTGCTCGAACTGCGCGCTGCGCATGCCGTCCGCGGTGACGACGGTCCAGTCGTCGTTCCACGTGCGGTGGTCCCAGTGGCCCTGGTTGATCATCGGCTCCACGGTGAAGATCATCCCGGGCTGCATGAGGGTGTCGGCTTCCGGCTCGTAGTAGTGCGGCACCTGGAGCGCGGTGTGGAAGGTCTCGCCGATGCCGTGGCCGCAGTAGGCGCGCACCACGCTGGTGCCGTTCTTCACGGCGTGGGCCTCCACCGCGCGGCCGATGTCGCTGATGGGCCGGCCGGGCTTCACCGCCGCGATGCCGATGTCCAGGCACTCCCTGGCGATCTGCACCAGGCGCTGGTGCTGGGGCTCCACGTTGCCCACGAGGTACGTCGCCGAGCAGTCGCCATGGACGCCATCCAGGTAGATGGTGATGTCCAGGTTGACGATGTCGCCGTCCTCCAGCGCCCGGTTGTCGGGGATGCCGTGGCAGATGACCTCGTTGACAGAGGTGCAGAGCGACTTGGGGAACTTGTGGTAGTTGAGCGTGCTGGGGTAGCCGCCGCGCTTGAGGTAGGCCTCGTGCGCGATGGCGTCCAGTTCGTCCGTGGTGATGCCCACGCGCACGTGCTGCGCGGTCTCCACCAGCACCTGCGCGGCGGCCTGGCAGGCGCGGCGCATGCGGGCGATGACGTCCGGCGACTTCACGTCCGGCTCGTTGCGCGAGCGCGAGGGACGGCCACTGAGCGAGTCCGCGTAGTCCGGCCGGGCGATGGTGGCGGGCACCACGCGGCGGGGGCTGACGAGCCCCTTGCGGACGGGCTTGCGGTTCGTGTCGGTGCCCCGCTTGCGGGCCTCCACGGTGTCCGCGCCGCGGTGGCACTTCTTGTACTTGGAGCCACTGCCGCACCAGCAGGCGTCATTGGGCCCGGGGAGGACGGCGGGGGCGGTTCGGGGGGTGGCGGTGGTCATCGGGTGTCTCGGGAGCTTGAGTGGGAGGTGGCGGCCTGGCGGGCGCGGGCCCAGCGGAGCATCTGGGGTTTGAGCCAGAGGCGCGGGCGCCCGGCGCCCAGGTCGAGCACCGGGCGGGGCATGTCCGGATAGCGGCGCAGGTACGTGCTGACGCTGTTGGGGTGGCGCAGGCGCAGCAGGCCCGCCACTTCCTGGGCGTCAATCAGGTCCTTCGTGTTCACCAGGGGGCACATGGGCGTGTCTATACCCATAGACACATGGGGATGCACGGTTTCCTTCCCGGGCTGGAGGGCGCGAGCGGCCTGCCCGCCGGGGCCCTGCCTGCTTCCGGACATGAAAAAGCCCCGGGCTCCTGAGGGAGGAACCCGGGGCTTCGGGACGGCGGGGACGTCAGGCGGGGAGGACTACTCCGCCCACCAGGTCTCGGTCATCACGCTGAAGCCGTTGGTGGTGTCCACGTAGATGTGGACGGTGTTGCGGCTCCAGGGGTCGTTCTCGTAGGTGAGGATGCAGCCCTTGAACGAGCGGCCCTGGGTCAGCGCGTCCAGGTTCGCCAGGCCCGCGTCGCGGACCGCGTCGGGGATCTTCGTCTCGCCACGGGCGTAGTGGTAGGCGCTCTCGACCGCGGCGCGCACCTCGGCGGCGGTGGCCAGGTTCGGGCGGATGGTGGCGCCGTACGGAACGCTCGACGGCTCCAGGCCGAAGCACTCCTTGCTGTCACGGTAGTGGTGATCCTGGATGGCGATGTTCCACCAGTCGAAGTGGCGCAGGGCGGTGGCACCGTAGTCGCCGTTGGAGGAGACGGCGTTGATGGCGGCGAAGAGCGCCTCCAGCGGGCGGCTCAGGGTGGCGGAGTTGCGGATGTTGCGGAAGCTCACGTCACCGATGCCCGCCGTGTCCGCGATCTGCTGCGCGGTGGTGAAGGGGTGGGCGTTGCGCGCGTTGAGCAGGTTCACGGCGCCGTTCCACGCGTTCGGCAGGACGTCGTGCAGCTCCGAGTCGGAGATGCTGTTCACCAGCGCCACGATGGCGTCCTGGTCGTCATGGGAGATGGCGATGCCGTCCATGATGCCGACGCAGTCCGCGTCGATGAAGTCCAGCGTCCGGGCGCCGCCCTCCAGCTGCTTGAGCCGGGCCGGGCCGACGAGCGGCACGGAGGACAGGTCCGCCAGCGACGTGAACGGCGCGGTGGCGCGGCGGTTCACGATGTTGGTGACCACGTTGCTGGGCAGGTAGCGGTCCAGGAGCGTGTACGACGCCGTGTTCGCGAACTCGAGGATGCCCGTGCACTCGGTGGCCACGTCGACGTTCGTCGTCGTGAGGAGGGGCGCCTGCTGCTGCTGCTCGGCGGACGGGGTGGTGGAGCCGGACTCGGAGGGGGTGGTTCCAGCTTCGGAACCCGCACCACAACCCACGAGCATGCTCACGGCGAGAAGGGCTGAGCCAATACGACGCATCAGGAACTCCTGAATGGGGGGATTACTGCGATGAGACGCGGCTTAATACATCAAATCCGTCTGACACCACCGGCCTGATACGCGCCCTGCGCATGTCACATTTCGGTCACCCTCCCTCTGTTCCGCTGGGAGCATTCCGCCCGGGTCCACGGGGCGAGACTTCCTGACGTGAGAACACACGAACCCAGGGTTGTCTCCGGCCCCCGGCCCGGAGTGACCTTCCAGGTTGAGTGATGTTCATGAGACCCTGCACGTCCATGGGTCAGGAAGGGTCACAGGTGTTCCCGGGGGCGCTCCAGCCTGGCGCGGTGGTGGGGTGCTGGCGAGTGATGGGGACACTGGGGGTGGGCGGGTATGGCGCGGTCTATCGGGTGGAGCCGCTGGAGGCGCCGGGGCGGAGCTTCGCGCTCAAGGTGTCGCTGCATCCGGAGCCCGCCCGGGCGCTGCGGGAGATGGCGCTGCTGTTGGACCGCGCGTGGCATCCGAACGTGGTGCGGGTGCATGCCACGGGGCGGTGGCCGGATCCGGTGGAGGGGCTGCCGTACTTCGTCATGGATTGGGTGGAGGGGATGGCGCTCCACACCTGGGTGGAGACGGTCAACCCGACGTTCCGGCAGGTGGCCATGGTGGGGGGCTCGGTGGCGATGACGCTGGGGGTGCTGCATGCGCGAGGCGTGCTGCACCGGGACCTGAAGCCGGAGCACATCCTGATCCGCGCTCGCGAGCAGGTGCCGGTGCTCATCGACTTCGGGGCCGGGGACCAGGCCGGGGCCACGACGCTCACGACCACCACCCTGCCCCCGGGGACGCTGCACCTGCGCAGTCCGGAGGCCATCCGCTTCCAGCAGCGCCACTGGAGGCAGCCGGAGCTGCGGTATCCCTATCGCGAAGCGGACGACCTGTATGCCCTGGGCGTGTGTCTGTACCGGGCCGTCACGGGGCACTACCCGTTCCCACCGGAGCAGGAGCCGGAGCTGCTGGCGGTGGCCATCACGGAGCGGCTGCCGCCGTCTCCGAGGGACATCAACCCCCAGGTGCCGGAGCCCCTGTCGCGGGCCATCCTGCGGCTGTTGGAGAAGGAACCGGAGCAGCGGCCGCGCACGGGGGAGGCGGCCCATTCGGAGCTGATGCGGGGGCTGCTGTCCGGAGGGGCGGCCGCGTTCGAGGCGCACGTCTTCGATGAGATTCCGGGCACGCCGAATCAGATCCGCCGTCCGGCGTGGCCGGCGCAGCCGTACCTGACGCCCGCGCCCCGGCCCCGGGCGGCTGCGGAAGCGGTGGCTCCGCGCCGGTTCCCGGCCTGGGGCTGGGCGGGCGTGGTGCTGTGCCTGGGGTTGCTGGTGGCGGGACCTGGGACCTGGGAGGTCCTGCTGCGCGGCTGGACTCGCCATACAACCCCACAGGTTCCGGAGAGTCTTTCCTCCCCCATTGGTCATAAACTGGCGATCACACCGGACCGCCCGCACAGTGTTCCTGTCGCCGCCCCGCAGCCCGCGGGCCCTCCCCCGGCGACCGCTGCCTCCCCGGCGGCGCCTCCCGAGGAACGTGCTCCCGTGACGAACAAGCCTCCTGCTCCGCCGTCTCCGAAGGCCAACCGTGCGCTCAAGGCCGCGACGCTCGCGTCCTGCATGGCGGGCATGGCCTGCGCCAGTGCCCCCCTGGTGGACCGGCCCACGCCTCCCGCCGAGGACTGTCCGGAGGACGCGAAGGCAGCCATGACGGCGCTCGAGATTGACGGCGTCCAGTGGGCCGCCAAGTTCGACCCGAGCACGCGCTCCGCTCTCGTCACGGTCCGAGAAGGACGTGCCGCTGTGTACACCGTCGGTACCGAGGGGCACGTGAGGCACAACTCCATGCTCACGGGCACGCTCTACGTCGGCTCCAAACGGGTCTATGGCCGTTTCACGCAGCTGCGTCAGAACAAGACGGGTGAAACATTTCCTGTCTGCGTCGAACTCTGGTTCCTGGATGACCGCACGCGAGGCGTTCCTCGCAGCGAGGGGGGAAATGAGAACACCGCCGTCGTTCCCAACCTGATGTCCATCCGGGGCGTGTGGCGATACGACGAATAGGAGGGCAGCACATGCTCCTGTTCCTGCTTCCGTTCCTCGCAGCCGCGGATGGAGGCGTGTCCGGCGACACGGCCCCTCTGCTTTCCGAGCAGCCCTGTCCCGACGTGGGACTGGCGGCGATGCTGTCCACGAAGCTCCTGGATCAACGTGGGGTCCAGACGTTGCAATTGGATGCTCCCGAAATGGGGCTCGCGGGCGCGGAGTTCCAGGTCAGGAGCTTCCGCTCCGTGCACCGGGTCGCGGTGCAATTGGAGTTCTCCGGCCGGACGGCCCTGACAGGCAGGGCCGCCAGGGCAAGCCTCCGCGGTCCGAGTCATCAAACCCTGAGGGTCGTGGAGGTGCTCGAGGTGGTTTCCGGCTCCGAAACCGCCCGAATCATCGTGGAAGCCGAAGCGCGGCCCCTTGAGGCGCGTGGTGTCTACACGCTGGAGCTCCAGGACGCGGAGGGCACCCCGCTGCTCGTCCTGCCAGGAGTGCGGTTTCCTTCGAGCTGATCCATCCACGCGGGTCAGGACATGACGGGCCGCATGAGCGTGGAGCCCCGCCGCGAGCGCGCCCCGCATCCCCTCAAGGAGCCCAGCGCGCGCGGCGGGTGAGCCAGGACTGGCCTCCGCGCCCGTCCCGCACGACGGCCCAGAAGGTGACGTCCCGCGCGGAGCCGCCCTCCTCGGGAGGCTCCCACTCCGTGCGGTGGCGCCCGACCTCTCCACCGAAGTCCGCGCCGCCCGTCTCCGTTTCGGAGAACTCACCGAACGTGGTGTGCCACGACACCTTCCACGCCTCCGTGAGCGCCACCGGCCCGGACGTCAGCCCCGGCACCACGTAGTGCTCCTCCAGCCCCGTCAGGTCCTCCACGGTGATCACGAAGGGCCCCTGGCCCTTCAGCTCCGGGACCGCGTCCACCGCCCACGGGGCGTCGTCGAGCCGCAGGCCCGGCAGCTCCGGGTTCACGTTCGCGGTCATCCCCTCCACTATCGGGCATGAGAAGACCATCAGCTTCTGCGCGTACACCGCCTCGTCGCCCGCCCGGGCGTGGAGCACCAGCGGCATGCGCAGCCCGCCCAGCCCCAGATAGGGATCCTTCTCCCGCACGCGCACCAGGAGCGGGGTGCCGTCCTGGGCCTGGGTATCGCCGGGGCGGATGGTGACCGACAGCTCGCTCTCCGTGGTGGAGCCTTCCGCCAGTTGCACGCGATTGGCCGTGTCCGCGCACGTGGTGTCGTCCACGTCCGCGCAGGCCCAGAGCGTGTACTGGATGGAGCGCCCGCCGCCGGCCGGGTCCGCGAACAGCGCGCGGAACGTCACCGGCTCGCGCAACGCGTCCAGGTCCGCCTGCGTGAAGTCACAGCTGGGAGCCATGAGCTCCGGGCGCTCGGTGGCGAGCCCCAGCACCCGGAAGTCGTGCACCCGGTCCGGCGAGTCCTCTGGATCCACACAACCCACGGCGCCCAGCGCGAGCACCAGGCCGCACGTCACAAGGGCCTTCATCAGAAGCTTCCTTTCACACCCACGACGGGGAGCAGGGGGATGCCCGGCAGTTTGTACTTGCCGCGGTAGCGGTAGTCGTCGAGGTCGAACTCGGCGTTCTTCCGGTTGTAGAGGTTCTGCACGTCCAAGTAGGTGGTGAGCGTCCAGTTCTCGAAGCGCCAGCTCTTGTCCACGCGCACGTCCAGCTGGTGGAAGCTGCCCGAGCGCGCGGAGAGGTAGGGCCCCGGCGTCGGCTCGAACCGGTTTCCATCCCCCCGGAACACGTCGTAGGAGTGCTGGAGCGGCGTGGTGGGCCGGCCCGTGGTGTAGCGGAAGCGCCCGCCCACCTCCCAGCCGTTGCCCAGCAGGTAGCTGGCCACCAGCGTGAGGATGTGCGTCTGGTCCCACGGGCTCAGGCCGTAGGCCTGCTCCTCCGCGTTCGCGCGGGAGCCGCCCGTGACGGCCGGCAACGGCCCGGCGCGCCCGTCCTCGGCGTGGCTGAAGGTGTACGAGAGCCAGCCGCTCCACTTGTCGGTGGGAGAGAGCCGGGCCTTCTTCACCATCAACTCCAAGCCCAGGGCCTTGCCGATGCCGTCGTTGCTGAAGCGCTCCTGGAGGAACCCGCCCCCCTCCTGGAGCAGCTGCCCGGGCGTCACGACGTTCTTGAAGCGGCGGTTGAAGAAGCCCGTCAGGTCCACGTTCACCGCGTCCATGACCCGCTGCTCGACGCCGAGGCTGGCCTGGAAGGCCCGCTGATACCCGAGCCTGGGGTTACCGTATGGCAGCGGGATGAACTGATACGTCTCCGCGTGCTGGCTGTAGAGGCCCGCCGAGCCCTTCAGAGCGGTCCGCTCGCTGGCCGCGTACCGGAGCCAGAGCCGTGGATCCAGGGCCAGGTTGTCCGTGCCGTTGACGTGCTGGAGGTTGCCCCGCACGCCGGGGGTCAGCGTGAACGCGCCCCACTTGAGGTCCGCCTCCAGGAAGAGGCCTCCGTCGAAGCCGTTGAGCGTGATGACCTTGCGCTGCATCTCGGTCCGAGGCTCGGCGCCGGGGAAGGGCACGTAGTCGGTGCCCCCGGAGATGGGGAGCAGCGCGGACACCTCCACGTGCTCGAAGTACGCATCCACGCCCGTGCGCAGCGTGAGCGCGGAGGACAGGTCCAGCGACAGCGTCTGGCGCGCCCCCGCGGAGTAGATGCGGTCGTCCTCCTGGAAGGTCCCCAGCTCCGCGCGGACCTTGTCCAGGCCCACATAGGGCGTGAAGACAGAGGTGAAGTCGCCGCGCCGGTACGTCCAGTCTCCCTTGATGCGGTGGAACTGGGTGTGGGTGCCGAGCTTGATGTCCCGCGACTGGTCGCCTCCGGAGGACACGACGGAGAGCTGATCATCCGCGCCGAAGGCCATGATGTAGCCGGTGCTGCGCCCGGCGCCGGACACCGGGGCCTCCTTGGAGCGCGAGCCCAGGTCCACGCGGAGCTGGTAGTCCCAGTAGCGAGGCACCACCGACATCGTGCGCCCCTCCTCCTTCGGGAGGACGAGCGGCAGCAGCGCATCCACATACGAGCGCCGGGCCGCCGCGGCCACGCTGACGCCCTCCGTGACGGGGGCCTCGAGGAAGAAGGCGGCGTCCACGAAGTCCACCTTCACCGAGCCGTGCACCGTGTCGCTGGCCCCCTTGCGCGTGGCCACGTCCACCACGCCGCCCACCGCGCGGCCGTACTGGCTGCCGTAGCCGCCCGGGTAGAAGTCCAGCGAGTCGATGAACTCGGCGTTGACCACCGAGGGCCCGCCCAGCAGGTGGAACAGCAGGGGGATGCGCACCCCGTCCATCAGCGTGGCGGACTGCCCCGGGTTGGAGCCTCGCACCAGCAGGTCGCCCGAGTTGAACGGCGCGCGCGCGACACCCGGCAGCGCCTGGATGACGCGGATGGGGTCGCCGAAGGTGCCCGGCGTCTTCTGCGCCTCCTCGCGGGACACCGTGCGGCGGACCACCTCCTTCTTCGGCCGCTCCGAGCGCACCACCGTCTCGAAGGCCCCGCCCCTGGGCACCAGGTAGAAGACGATCTCCGTCGTCTCCCCCGGCTTCAGCGTCTCCGTCGTCTGGTAGAGCTGGAAGTTGGACGCCACCACGCGCACCGCGCACTCGCCCGGCTCGACCTGGAGCGAGAAGCGCCCCTCCTCGTCCGACAGGGCCTCGGGCGCCTCCGGGTCGTCCCCGCAGCGCACGGTGGCCCCCGCCACGCGCGAGCGGCTGCCGCGCGAGATGAGCTGACCGGTGAGCGTGGCCCTGGGCCTCTCCACCTCTTCGGGCGGGGCGTCCGGGGACGCGGCGGGCGCGGAGAGGGTGAAGTGATAGACGTACTCCACCTGCACGGGGGCCGGCACGCCGTCCACCTCCGCGGGGGAGAACTGGAAGGCGCGCACCGCCTCCAGGGCGGCCTCGTCGAAGCCATGGCCCACCGGTTCGGCGGGCTGCGCGTCGGCGACGGTGCCGTCCTCCGCGATGGTGATGATCAGCTTCACGTCGGCGGTGAGCCCCTGGGCCGCGGCGTCGGGGGGATAGGCCGCCTCCACGGACTTCACCAGGACGGGCGCCTTGGTCATCTGTGGAGCGGGCTTCGCCGCTTCAGTGGCGGGAGGCGGGCGGGAAGGCTGGCCCTGGGCGAGCGCGGACGCACCCGTCAGGAGCGAGGCCGCGATGAGCGCGGCTCGGGCGTTCAGGTTCGAGGACATGTCGGGGTGGGATGGTGGGTGGGACGGCGGGACGGCGGCGCTCAGTCGAGCAGGAACGTGTACGCGTACTTCATTTCAGTGGAGACGGCCTCACCGCCCTTGATGGCCGGCTTGAAGCGGAAGCGCAGGATGGCGTCGCGCGCCGCCTCGTCCAGCCCGTAGCCCGGGCCCGACACCACGCGCGCGGCCACCACGTGCCCCTCCGTGTTGATGGTGATGGACAGCGTCACCGTGCCTTCGATGCCCGCCCGGCGGGCCTCGTCCGGGTAGGGAATCTTCACCTCGCCCGCCAGCCGCGGCTCGCTGTCCACCTGGTAGATGGGCGTGTACTTCGGCGCCGAGTAGGCCTTCACGTCCTTGGGCGCGGTCGCCTTGTCCGCGGCGCGCCCGTACAGCGTGTTGCCCACCGGCGCGGCGAAGCTCCCCGCGTTCGTCGTGGAGGACATGGAGAGGCCCACCACCAGGGGCGCGGCCTTCGTGGGCGCGGGCGCGTCGTTGGGCGGCGGTGGCGCATCCACCGGGGGCGGCGGCGTGGGCCGTGGCGAAGGGGCCACCTTCACCGCCGGCCGGGGGACGACCCGAGGCCTGGGCGGTTCGGGCTTGGGCTCCTCCTTCACCTCCTCCGGGGGAGGCGGCGGCGGCTTCTGGACCTCCACCATCACCAGCTCCACCGGACGCTGGGGCACGGGCCGGTCCGCGGACCGGGCATCGAGCAGCACCAGCGCGCCGGCATGCAGCGCGAGCGAGCCGGCCACGAAGCCCACCAGCCATCGCGAGCCACCGCTGCGTGGGAACGCGGATGCGCCATCTTCCAGGGCAAGCGGGCTCATGGGGCTAGAGCCCCGCCTTCGCGGGGGCCGCGTCCTGCTGGATGTTGAGGGCGAACTTCGCGATGCCCTGCCCCTTCACCACGTCGATGAGGTGCATCACGCGGCCATAGGGCAGTGACTGGTCGGCGCTGATGATGGCGCGGGTGTCCTTGTCCTTGGCGACCTCCTGCGCGATGCGCTTCGCCAGGGCCTCCTCGCCGAGCTCGGTGCCGTCGAAGAACAGGCGGCCCTCCTTGTCGAGCACCACGTTGACCAGCCCCTGCACCGTCTCTCCGCCGTTGGCGGCGCGCGGCAGGTCCACCTCCACCGTCTCCCGGACGATGAAGTTGGCCGTCACCATGAAGATGATGAGCAGCACCAGCACCACGTCCACCAGCGGCGTGACGTTGATGCCGCTGATTTCGTCGTCGTTCTCCGCGGCTCCCCCGGCCATGGCTAGCGGACCTCCGAGCGCAGGCTGCCCATGAGGGCGTGGCCCAGGGCGTTGGTGCGGCTGGTGAGCGTCTTGAGCTGGCGGTTGAAGACGTTGAAGGCCACCACCGCGGGGATGGCCACGGCCAGCCCCACCGCCGTGGCGACGAGCGCCTCGGAGATGCCGGACATGATGGTCTCCTGGATGGCCGCGCCCTTGACGCTCATGGCGCCCAGGTCGTGGAAGGCCTTGATGATGCCGAGCACCGTGCCGAACAGGCCGATGAACGGCGCGTTGTTGCCCAGCGTGCCCAGGAAGGACAGGAAGCGCTCATACTGGGGACGCTCCCGCGCGATGATGGAGGCGATGACCTCCTCCACGGCGTCCGCGCCCCGGCCGGAGGAGGCCAGGCCCTCCAGGATGACGGCGGCCTCCATGCCGCGCCGGCCCTTCACCGACTCACGGACGGCGTCGAACTCCCCCCGGGCCAGCCGCTGCGTCAGCACCTCCGAGTCCCGCAGCCGGTGGCGCGCGAAGTACAGCGAGCGCTCCAGCATCACGGCGATGGACAGCACCGACAGGACCACCAACACCCACAGCACCCACTCCGCGCTGGAGATCGTCACCCCCAGCAGCTTGCTGCTCAGCCACCCCAGGCCCTGCGTGGGGACCTGGGCGAAAAAGACCATCGAGGACATCGTGTTTCCCTTCGCGGAGCGAATTGGCGCGAAGGGAAACACCGTGCCCCGGAAAATCTGTCACCGGGGCCATTCACTTTCCGGAAGGAGGCGCTCAGATGCGGACCCCGAGCATGAGTCCGGGCCAGAGGCGGTCGGCGGCGGCCTCCCCACCCAACGCCAGCTGGGGAATCCAGCTCACCGCGCGGTCCTCGGAGTCCTTGGGCACGTCGTAGTAGTTCAGGGAGACGCCCGTGAAGAAGGCGAGCCGCCGCTTCAGCTCCCACCCCACCATCAGCCGCAGCCGGCCGAGCCGATGCGGGGGCGCCGCTCCGAAGAACTGCGAATTCCACCTGCCATAGCTCACGTCGGTGTCCAGGTAGACCGACGGCGACGGGGTGAAGTGGAGCCCGAGCCCCAGGAACTCGAAGCTGCGGTACGTCTTCTCCCAGGGTTGGACGCCGTGGGTGAGCAGCACGTAGACGCGCTGGCTGCCGTACTTGATGCCCACGTTCACGGACGCGATGTCGTCCGCCCAGACCTCGAACGCCAGCCGCCCCTTGCGCACGATGTTGAGCGCGCCGATGGGCACCGTCACGTCGTCGGCGATGTTGAGCAGGCCCAGCTGCACCCCCCGCACCTCGCCGCCCACGTTGAGCAGCCCCACCTGCGTCCCGGTGACGGCCCCGCCGATGTTGATGAGGCCGACCTGCATGCCCCGCAGCACCTCCGACGTGTTGATCATCCCGCCCTGGAGGCCGCGCATCTCCGCGTCGGTGCGGTTGAGGGTGAGGCTCAGCTGGACCCCGGTGAAGGAGCCCTCGGCGATGTTGAGGACGCCCGCGAGCTGCGCGCCCTGCCCGTCTCCGAACGCGAGGTTTCCGCCGAGCGCCACCTGGCCGCCCCGCACCTCGCCGCCCGACACGTTGGCGAGCCCGGAGACCTGAAGGCCCTCCAGGGTCCCATCCACCCAGCCCATGCCGCCCGCCAGCCCCACGCCCCGGACCTGGAGGGAGCGCGAGCCCAGCACGCCGAACGAGACATGGTTCAGGCTCCGCGGCCCCAGCCAGGTGTTGGTGGCCAGCGGCGGCACCAAGGACACGTTGAGCGGCACGGTGGGGGCATCCAAGGGGCCGCGGTCCTCCAAGGGCGCATCGCCTCCGCCGCGCTGGGCGGTGTGCAGCAGCGTCATGGGGATGAAGTCGCCCACCCGGAGCTCCGCCTCGCCCCGGCCCGCCACGGCCAGCTCCGCTTCGAAGCGCTGCGAGGGGCGCTCCAGGGTGACGTGGTAGCGGCCCGGATCCAACCCGAGCGACAGGCGCCGCCCCGCGGGCTTCTGCAGCTCCACGACGAGCTGGTTGCCCCAGTTGCGCACGAAGAGGCGGCCCTCCAGCTCCTTCGCCAGCGCGAGCCGGGCCTGCGAGCCGCGCAGGTCGGTCATCACCAGGTCGCCGCTGCCCGCCAGCTGCATGTCATAGGACGCGTGCTGGGGCCCGCCCTGGCTGCGCTCCGTGCGCGCGAGCGTCTCGTGGTAGGCGAACTGGTAGGCCTCGTCCAACGTGACGCGGCCGTCACCATTCGTGTCCGCGGCGCCCCGCAGGCCGGAGAGCAGGAAGTGGGTGAAGAACGAAGCGCCAATGGAGTCCGCCTCCTGGGCCACTTCGTCCGCGGAGCTGGAGGCGAGGAACGCGTGCCCGCGCACCTGCGAGGACACGTCCGAGAGGAAGGCCAGCCGGCTCACGCCGCCCTTGAAGCGGGTGAGCGAGCCGGAGCCGCACGAGTCGAGGATGGCGATGCGCACTTCGACCGGGATGTCGGTCAGCAGCCGGCGCAGCTCCGTGTAGGCCAGCCTCTCACCGCGAGGCAGCAGGCCCTCCGAGTCCGAGTGGCCCGAGTAGTAGAACACCAGCTCGCGCCGGGCCTCCGTGGGAGGCGTGCTGGAGATGAGCTGGCGCATCCGCGCGATGGAGGACACCAGCGTGTCCCGGGTCGGCTCCAGCAACAGCAGCCGGTCCTCCGCGGCCACCCCCCCCAGCTCCTCGAGCACGCGCGAGAGGGCCAGCACGTCGGAGCTGGCGTAGCGCAGCCGCTCACGCCCGGCCCCGCCCTCGCTGGAGCCGATGAGGAGGGCATAGCGCCGGATGGCGGCGCGAGGCTCCTCGCCAGGGGAAGCCGTGGCCCGGGTCGCGCCGAGCAGGCACAACACGCCCAGCAGTGCGCCCAGGCGACTCCAACGGCTGACGGCTTTCTTCCCCATGGTGAATCACGCCGCGTTCCCCGGCCGGGCGCGAGGCGGACTTCATACTCCAAGGGCTTGGCCGGGCGCGAGTCCCTGCCTCACGGGGAGGGGCCGGGTCTCAGAACCCCATCGACAGCGCGAGCTGCTCCGTGCGGTTCACGTCCTCCAGCACCTGCGCCAGCTTCTCGCGGATGGCTCCGGGGGCGTCCGGCCCCAGGGGGAGCCGCAGGGTCGGGGCTCCCGCGGACACCGCGTCCACGATGGCCTTCGCCGCCTTCACCGGGTCCCCGGGCTGCGTGCCGGCGGACTGCGCCACATGGGCGCGCATCGGGCCCACGGACTCCGCGTAGGCCGCCAGCTCCGGCATCCGCCGGTACGACGGGCCCAGCAGGTTCGTGCGGAACATGCCCGGCTCCACGATGAGCACCTTCACACCGAATGGCGCGACCTCCTTCGCGAGCGATTCCGACAGGCCCTCCAGCGCGTGCTTGGCGGCGCTGTACGCCCCCACTCCCGGGTATGTGACCAGCCCGGCCACGCTCGTGAGCTGCACGAGGGTGCCCGTCCTCCGCTCCCGCATGTGCGGCAGCACCGCGCGCGTCATCGCCACCGCGCCGAAGAACAGTGGCTCGAAGGCCGCTCGCAATTCCGCGTCGCTCGTCTCCTCCACCGCGCCCAGCAGGGTGTAGCCCGCGTTGTTCACCAGCACGTCGATGGCGCCGAAGCGCTTCAGCGCCGCCGTGACGGCCTCCTGCACCTGCTCCGGCCTCGTCACGTCCAGCCGCGCCGCGAGCACCCGGTCCGGTGCCCGTGCCACCAGGTCCTCCAGCGTGCGCGGGTCTCTCGCCGTCGCGACGACGCGCTCCCCCCTTGCGATGACCTCCTCCACGATGCTCCGGCCGAACCCCGACGACGAACCCGTGACGAACCAGACCTTGTTGCCCTGTGCGCTCATGACCGCCTCCGTGTGGTCCATGAAGTACGCCCGCGGCCCGCGCTCCGAAACGCGTCGTCGCTGCATGCGCTTTGTAGCTACCCTAAGGAATGCGCGATGACCTCTCCGGCCTGATGGCGTTCCTCGCGGTGGCTCACAAACGCAGCTTCACCGCCGCCGCGGCGGAGCTTCAGGTCACCCCCTCCGCGGTGAGCCAGAGCCTCCGGGCCCTGGAGGAACGCGTCGGTGTGCGGCTCCTCCAGCGCACCACCCGCAGCGTGGGACTCACCGAGGCCGGCTCGCGCTTCCTCGCGCGGCTCGAGCCCGCGATGCACGGCGTGCAGGATGCCTTCGAGTCCCTCGGCGAGCTGCGCGACCGGCCCTCGGGACTCCTGCGACTGACCCTGCCCCGCTTCGGCTACCAGGAGGTGTTGGGGCCCCGGCTCGCGGAGTTCCTCGCCGCCCATCCCGACATCCGCGTGGACATCCAGTTGGATGACGCGCTCGTCGACATCGTCCAGCAGGGCTTCGACGCGGGCTTCCGCATGGGCGAGCTCGTGGACCGCGAGATGATCGCCATGCCCGTGAGCGGCGACATCGTCATGCATGTGGTCGGCTCGCCGGCCTACTTCGCGAACCGCGGCAAGCCGAAGCATCCTCGCGACCTGCGCGACCACGACTGCATCAACTACCGCAGCCGGACCACCGGCAGCCTCTACCGCTGGGGCCTCACCGACGGCGGCAGACGCATCGAGGTCTCCGTCGAGGGCCGCGTGGTGTTCGATGACTCGGAGCTGGTGTTGGACGCCGCCGTCGCCGGGTTGGGGCTCGCATACGTCCCGGAGAGCCGCACCCGGAAGCTCCTCGCGGAGAAGCGGCTCGTGCGCGTGCTCGAACCGTACTCCGCCACCCTCCCCGGCTTCTTCCTCTACTACCCGAGCCGCGCCCAGGTGGCGCCCAAGCTCAAGGCGCTCATCGACTTCTTCAAGGTGAAACGGCGGCGCTGATCACGCCCCCGCCGCCAGGGACACGCGGCGACAGCCACGGGGCCGCCAGCGCTTCGGCCTCCTCCAACAGCCGCAGGCGCCGGGCGTCGTCGGGGAACGGCGCCGCCGTGCTCCGGGGGAGCGCGTCGTACGTGCGACCGTCCAGCACCCGCCCGGCCGCCGCCTTGCGCTTGCCGCCCCACTGCTTGAAGAAGAAGGCCACGCCCGCCGCGGCACACTGCTCGCGCACGGAGCGGACCCACTCGGGGTCCAGCGGCCTCGCCTTCGCGCCGCTCTCGCCTCCGACAATCACGCCGTCAATGCCCGTGAAGTCCACCCAGCCCAGGTCCTCCAGCAGCGGCTCGATGGAGAGGAACCGCACCCTCGCGGGCGTGGCCCGCAGGTGCTTCACGCGCGGCAGGCCGTACTTCCGGTCCTCCACGCTCACGCCCCACCACACGTTCGGCAGCCTCGCCGCGAACGCGAGCCGCGTGGACAGGAGCCGCTGCATCCGCTCCGCTCGCTTCGTCAGCACCTGGAACGTGTGCCAGTCCGCCAGCGCCATCACCCGCGCCACCGCTTCGATGTACGCCTCCGGGACGTCGTCCAGGAACAGGTCGCTCATCGAGTTCACGAACACGCGCCTGGATGCCTTCCAGCGCAGCGGCTCGGCGAGCTTCCCCGGGATCAGCTTCAGGTCGAAGCCCTGCTCATAGGGGTGGCCCGGCACGCCGCGGAAGCGCTCGGCGAACGTCTCCGCGTAGCAGTGCTTGCACCCGGGGCTCAGCTTCACGCAGCCGCGCACCGGGTTCCACGTCGCATCCGTCCACTCAATCTTGGAGTTGTCAGCCATGGCGTCCGGGAGGAACAGCCGGCCCGCATGCCTCCATCCCCTACTTCGTGGGAGGCGACTCCACGCTCAGCGACTTCGCCCGCTTCTCCACGGCGCGCAGCGTGTCCACCACCGCGTCCTTCTGCCCCATGTTGGCCAGAAACCCCGGGATGGAACCCGCGGGGTCCACCGTGAACTTGTAGACGGCCCAGGAGGTGCCTTCGCCCTTCGGCTCCACCTTCCAGCTGCCCTCATTCAGCCGCAGCCGCACCACGTCCCGGCGCGCGGGGAACGCGTCCGGCTCCGCCTTCCAGTGCTGTTGGTACACGCCCGTCCCGTCCGGCGCGACCTTCGACTCCGTCACCACGTGGCAGATGTAGTCGCGCGAGGACACCACCGGCAGATCCAACCGCGTGTACGTGAGCCGCCCGCCGTCATCCGTGGGCCGCACCACCCGTGACTCCTTCACGTACGGCATGAAGAGCCGGTACGACTCCTGGTCCTCCAGCGCCGTCTGCACCTGCGCCGCGCTCGCCTTGAGCTCCCCTTCCGCCCAGATGTCCTTCGCCTTCGTCCCCGGACGGGGCCGCACCTTGATCAGGTAGGGCGTGGTGGCCACCGTGTCCCATTCCTCCTCCGCCCCCGCCACGCCCGCCACCAGCACCGCCGCCAGGGCCAGGCCCCAGCGCCGCGTCATTCCCGACATGTCTTCTGCCCTTCGGTTGCGCGCATGCCCGGCCCTTGGCGGCGCGCGCGTCACCTGTATCCCATCTTTCCGACACCCGGACGGCCCGGGCCTGCCCACGAGGCGACTCGGGCACACGGGCCGCTCGACTTTGCGTGGAAGCCTTGGCAAGCCTTGCTCCCATGCGTCCTCACTACTCCGGTCCTCCGCCCGAGCGCGGCCTGTTCTGCAACCGCACCCTCAACATGCGTGCCATCAAGGCCGTGGGTTACGACATGGACTACACGCTCATCCATTACCGCGTGGAGGCGTGGGAACGCCGGGCCTACGAATACATTCGCGACCGGCTGGTGGAGCAGGGCTGGCCCGTGGCCGACCTGACGTTCGACCCGATGCTCGCCATCCGCGGGCTCATCATCGACACCGCCAAGGGCAACCTCCTCAAGGCCAACCGCTTCGGCTTCGTGAAGAAGGCCCTGCACGGCAGCCGCCCCATGGACTTCGAGGCGCAGCGCGAGGCCTATACCCGCACCGTCATCGACCTGGCGGACCGGCGCTGGGTGTTCCTCAACACGCTCTTCTCCCTCTCCGAGGCCTGCATCTACGCGCAGCTGGTGGACCGCCTGGACGCAGGCCAGCTCCCCGGCCCCATGGGCTACGCGGACCTCTACGAGCACGTGCGCAAGAACCTGGACGCCACGCACATGCAGGGGCGCCTCAAGGCCGAAATCATCGCGGACCCCGAGCGCTACGTCATCGACGACCCGGAGACGCCGCTCGCGCTGCTGGACCAGAAGAACGCCGGCAAGAAGGTGCTGCTCATCACCAACAGCGAGTGGGCCTACACCGAGCCCATGATGCACTTCGCCTTCGACCGGCACCTGCCGGACGGCATGACCTGGCGCCAGCTGTTCGACGTGGTCATCGTCAGCGCGCGCAAGCCCGAGTTCTTCACCACGCGCTCCACCCTCTTCGAGGTGGTGGAGGTGGGCGGCGAGGCGCTCCTGCGTCCGCACTCCGGGCCGCCCGACAAGAACAAGCCCTACTTCGGCGGCAGCGCGCTGGAGCTGGAGCGGCACCTGGGCCTGTCCGGCGATGAGATCCTCTACGTGGGCGACCACATGTTCGGCGACGTGCACGTCAGCAAGAACGTGCTGCGCTGGCGCACGGCGCTCATCCTGCGCGAGCTGGAGGACGAGGTGCGCGCCATCGCCGCCTTCCGCGCCACCGAGCTGCGCATCGGCGAGCGCATGCTCAAGAAGGAGCGCCTGGAGGCGGAGAGCTGCCAGGTGCGCCTGGAGCTCCAGCGGCGGCGCCACCAGTACGGCCCGCGCTCGGACGTCCCGGAGGGCGACCTGGTGACGCGCCTCACGGAGCTGCGCGCGGAGCTGGAGGCGCTGGACGCGGAGCTGGGCCCCATGGCCCGCGCGGCCAGCGAGCTGTCCAACCCGCACTGGGGCCTGCTCACCCGCGCCGGCAACGACAAGAGCCACCTGGCGCGGCAGGTGGAGCGCTACGCGGACATCTACACGTCGCGCGTGAGCAACTTCCTCTTCGCCACGCCGTTCGTCTACCTGCGCAGCCCGCGCGGCAGCCTCCCGCACGACCCCAGCCTCCCCGGCGGCACCCCGGTGTTCACCACCGGCGACGGCGCGGGCGGCGGATCCGCGGAGTAGCGCGGGTCCCCGTGGCGCCCCGCCGCTACTGCGTGAGGCGCCAGAGGGCCTGCAGGTCCGAGGGCAGGTTGCTGGCGACCTTGTCCGCCTCGCCCTCCGAAATCTGGTCCTGCACGGCGCGCAGCACCGTGCGGACCACCACCTCCGCCTGGTCCTCCGGCATCAGGAGGTCCTCCGCCACGGACGCGACCATCTCCTCGCGGCCGAAGCGGTGGGGGCGCGGCGGGCGCTCTTCCGGCGGAGGCAGGAACTCCACCAGCAGGCGCGGCAGCTGGGACTCCAGGTTGCGCGCCCCGTTGGGCATGAGCCGGCGCTCCAGCGCGCTCAGCACCGACACGGCGGCGGACTCGGCGAGCGCGGGAGGCATGCCGCCCAGGTCGCACAGGTGGCGGATGAACGCCGCGTAGCTGGCGCGCACGTGGGCTTCGTGCCGCCGCGCGTGACGTTCCTGCTTCTCGGTTTCGGTTTCGTGGCCCTGGGCCATGGGCGCCTCCGGAGGTGAGGGGACGGGACCTCCTGAAGGTGGATACCGGAGCGCCGGCCCGCGCCCGGCAGGCAGGCAGGCCCCGCCCCCTGGCGCCCCACCCCCGCCCGGCCTCCGGAGGAATCCCCTGGAAATGCCAGGGGTTACTGAACATGTGTCCAGACCTCCGAACGGAGCGGGACCGGGCGACCCGCCGCGTGAAGCGGCCATGTCAGACCCCTCCCGTAGAAATGATCGCGTGAGCCACTCGACCCCGCCATCGTCTCCGTCGCGAGTCCTGGAGCAGCGCAACCTCCTGGGGGGCCTGGACCTCCTGCCCGTGATGGGCCGGGGCAGCCGCAAGCGCGGGCGTCAGTTCCACGTCCCCTCGGAGCGCAAGCTGGGCTTCGCCGCCGCGCTGGCGCTGGTGGTGGAGCACGGGAAGGAGAAGGCCAAGGAGACGGGCACCACGTCCATGACGCGCTGCCCGCGCTGCGGCCACGTGGGGCCCACGGAGCAGGACTTCGGCTTCCGCATCATGAGCCAGGGCCAGCGCCGTCCGCAGTCCTGGTGCCGGGGCTGCCGCGGCCAGCACCTGGAGCCGGTGAACGCCTCCGCGCCCCGCCCCCAGGACGGCTGGCTGTTCCCGCCGGAGGCCACGGAGAAGCCGCAGAAGGCGAAGGCGGCCAAGTACAGCAAGCCCAAGGCGAAGAAGCGCGCCCGCCGCAGCAACGAAGACCTCACCTGAGCATGCCGCTCCTGACGTGATTCCCACTTCGGGGAGACCGTCAGTCCGCGTGCCCGCTGTCGTCCCGCGCCACCGGGCGCCGCGCGTCCCGCATGCTCCCGGAGCGGCCCCTGTCCCGCCCGTCGCCAGGGATGGCAATGACCTGCCGGGGTTCCTACCTCCACTTCAAAGGAGGACATTCATGTCCGTTCGGACCCGATTGGCAGGCATCAAGAACCGACGCCGCGTGGATCCCCATGCGGCCCAGCCGAGCGTGCAGGCCAGCCATGGGCGCAAGACCCTGCCTCACGACGAGGCGCTGCGGCTGCTCATGCAGAAGGCCCTGAAGCGCGTGACGCTGGGCCCCGCCGCGGGCGACCACGGCCCCAAGCGCAACAACCGGGGCACGGGGTTGCGCGGGCGCAAGAAGGCGCCCAGCCAGCTCCACATCAAGAGCGCGGGCGGCCCGCGCGACCGCTCTCCGCTGCACGGGGGCTAGAAGCCTGTTCCTGGAATGACGACGCCCCGCGTGGGAGACGGAACGGACCGTCTTCCACCGCGGGGCGCGGTGCGTCTGGCTTTGCGCGCCGGTCAGTAACCGACGTAGCCGCTGCCGCTGTTCAGGCCCTGGATGCCGGGGACGTTGGACACGGAGCCGTAGCGCTCGATGGAGTAGCGGACGCCGGCGATGATGTTGTCCACCGGGTTGCGGATGTTGTCGTGGCCCGGGAGCTTGTACGCGTCGAACGTGGGCTGGATGGTCTGCATCAGGCCGATGGACGGCGTGCCCTTCTGGGCGTTGGAGTCCCAGAGGTTGATGGCGTTCGGGTTGCCGCTGGACTCGTGCTCGATGATCTTCGCGATGTCCTGGGGGTTCATCTTGTCCGTCGGGACGCCGTTGGCCTTGAGGATGTCCATGGCCTGCTTGATCCAGTCACCCACCTGGCCCGGGGGCACGTCACCCACGGCCTGCGAGGACTGCGCCCCCTGCGTTCCGCCCGTCAGGTCCGGCCCCTTGGCGACACCCTGCGCCTGGAACTCATCCTTGCTGCCCGGGATGTTGAGATTCGCATCCGCGTAGATGAGGTCCTTGTTGGTGATGTTCGGGTTCGCCTTCACCAGCGAATCCACGTCCGTGTTGAAGCGCTTGGCCAGCGCGCTCAGCGTGTCGCCCGACTTGATCTTGTAGTCCATGGGGAGGAGGACCTTTGTGACTGCCGAAAACGTCTGTGCCTGATTCTCGGAGTTTGATTCGCAGAGTTTCGCCTACATTTACGGTTCTGTAGGTGCTCTCACGCCGAGTCACGCCCGGAACCGGCCTCCCGGAATCCTGCGGTGGGACTGTCGCCAGAAGAGCCCCAGCAGGACGGCGAGTGTAGCACCCAGGTCTCCGGCGCTCGTGTCACAGCCGCCTTTTTCCCCGGGCTTTTCGTCCCCAGGTGTCGACGGGTCGACGGTGGCCTCGCACGGGGTGAAGCAGCGGCAGGCGGCGTCCCCGTCCACCTCCAGCCGGGCGCACATGCCTTGCGTGCCACAGGCGGAGTCCTCCGTGCAGGCCGCGCCGTAGGTCCCGGCCTGGAGCGCGGGCAGGAGGCAGCGGGCGGGGGCGTCCCCGGCGCTGACGCACAGCAGGCCCGAGGGACAGTCCGCGTCGCTCGCGCACGTCTCCCGGCAGAGGGCGTCCCTGGGGAGCGGCGCGGTGGGTGCCGGAGGCGGGGCCTGCGCCAGGAAGGGGCGGAGGAAGTCCGCCAACGCGTCCACCCGCACCTGGACCGCCTCCGTCCGGCAGGCCACGTCGCCGCTGACGGTGAGCCCCTGGAGCACCTCGCTCCCGGCGGGGCCTCCCAGCACCGGGCCTCCGCTGTCCCCTACGCAGGTCATGGCCGGGGCGGGGCCGGCGTGGAAGGCGCTGCCGGACACCCCCGTCACCTGGAGCGGGCCCTGCCGCCGCTGGCCCGCGGGTCGGGTGGCGTCCTTCGTGTCCCCGTAGCCCACCGCCCGCACGACCTCTCCCGGCGCCACCGGGGCGTCCCCCGCCCCGGGGAGGCGGAAGGGCACGACGTCCGTCACGGGCACCGCCAGCCGCAGGAGCGCGGCGTCCCAGGCGTGCGTGGCCGGGACGTAGTCCGGGTGGGCCACGGCCCGGGTGACCCGCACGAACCGCCCTCCGGGCCCGGGCTCCGGGAGCAGCTGGGCGCCCAGGAAGACCTCGTAGGGGCCCGCCTCACCGAAGATGGCCAGGCAGTGCGCCGCCGTCAGCACCACGTCCGGCGCGATGAGGGCCCCCGAGCAGAGGAGCACCGGCGCCTCCCCCCCACACCGCGTGCGGCGGGCCACCAGGGCCACGGCCGCCGCGTCCCCGGGCGCGTCCGTCCCCTGGACCAGGGCTCCCTTCCGGCTCCCGGCAGGCCCGGAAGCATCGGAAGGGCCGGCGGCATCCACCGGACCGATGGAGGGCAGGCAGCCGAGCACCCACCAGGCCCCGAGCGCAACCGCCCTCCAGGGTCGGCATCCTGTCCGTTCCCGGGCGGAGGCGGCGGAGCGTTTCACCATGAGCCGCATCATAGGCAACAGGGGGTCATGGGAATGGGGGGTGCCCCGCGTTACCTTGCCCCGGGGGGACGTGAACCGGATAGAGTCCGTTGCACGTCTCCCTGCCCCTAGGGGCGGAAGGCACGCCTGCCTGCCTTCTCCGCCGGAGGGGACTGCCACATTGGAGGGTCCGCCACATCTTCACGGGTGGTGGGTCCGCTAACCCTTTTTGGAGGATGTTCACATCATTCGCGAACAGAGAAACAGCAGCCGCGGTCCCAACCGGGACCAGAGAACCAACCGCCGCATCCGCGCGCGTGAAGTCCGTGTCGTGGGCTCGGATGGTTCGCAGCTCGGCGTCATGACCCTCGAGGCCGCGCTCGAGCGGGCTCGCACCGAGGGGCTCGACCTGGTCGAGGTCAGCCCCATGGCCAAGCCGCCAGTCTGCAAGATCATGGACTACGGCAAGTTCAAGTACGAGGAGAAGAAGAAGGCCTCGGACGCGAAGCGCACACAGGTGGTCATCCAGCTCAAGGAAGTGAAGCTCCGTCCCAAGACGGAGGAGCACGACTACGAGTTCAAGGTGCGCAACACCCGCCGGTTCATCGAAGAGGGCAACAAGGCCAAGGTCGTCATCCAGTTCCGCGGGCGTGAAATCACGCACAAGGAGCTGGGCAGCGCCATCCTCGATGACGTCATCAAGGACCTGAAGGACGTGGCCGTGGCGGAGCAGCTGCCGCGCATGGAAGGCCGGCAGATGTTCATGATCCTGGCCCCCACGCCCAAGGTCGCGCAGAAGGCGCGCGAGCAGGCGCGGCAGGCCGCGGCGGCCGCCCGCAAGTCTCCGCCCCCTGGCGCTGGCGGCAAGAAGCCCCAGGCGGCCGGTGCGCCGGGCGCGGAGGGTGCCTCCACGGCGCCGGTGGAATCCGACGGCGCCAGCGACGCCGACGATGCGGGTCCGGACGACGCGCAGGACTCCGCTCCCGCGACGACCTGACCGTCGCGCGCTTCCCGCGTCTCCCCTCGCAGGGAGACGCGCACACGGGCGGTTCCCCTCGGGAGGCATCCCGGGGAGACCGCCCGCGTTCGTTTCCTCGAGGCCTGGCCTCGCCGCTTCGGGGAGGCCCTGCCTCGCTAGCCGGGCAGCAGCCGCGTGCGACGGCGGCGGCCCCGCTCCATCAGGAAGAACGTCACGCCCACCGCGAGCATCGCGCTGCCACCGCCACACCCGGCGGCCATCGCCTGCTGTGCGGGGCTCGTCGCGGCGCTCGCCAGCGCGCCGGGGTCCTGCGGCGGTTCGAACCCGGAGCCGCCGCTGGCGGCGAAGCGCGCGTCGTCCTCGTCGCCGGCCAGGGCCTGCTTCGCCGCGACGGACCGGGACTTGAGCGACGACGCGTTGATGGAGAAGAAGGACAGCCGGTCGCTGGAGCCGGAGGACGGCTCGATGCCGAAGAAGCACATCAGCGGCACGCCCGAGGGCAGCACGTCCGGCGCCGCCGGGTAGCCCGCGAAGCCGGACACCGACGCGAGCTCCTTGCCCGCACCCGGCTTGCCGCTGGAGGACAGCGCGCGGACCCACAGCCGGTAGCCGGTGCCGTCGCTCCGGGGCTGGTTGTAGAAGAGGTACAGGCTGCTGCCCATGCGCACGAGCGCGGGCTGCGAGGCCCAGTCCCCGTCCTCCAGCACCTTCACCGGAGAACCGAAGGCGTTGCCGTCGAAGCGGCGGTACAGGAGCCGTTCGGAGTTGTCCTTGTAGACCAGGTGCAGGCCGCCCTTCCCGTCCGCCACCGCGCTCATCGCGGCCCCGTGGTAGATGCCGTCGGAGAAGGCGGTGCGCGTGGAGGACCAGCTGGACACAGCCGCGCTGTCATCACGGATGCGGTAGTGCGTGGTGTCGCGGCCGTCGTGTGAGCTCCACAGCATCATCAGCCGGCTGCCCAGGCTGATCAGCCGCCCACCGCCGCGCTTCGGGATGTCACGCGCGAGCGCGGACTGCGTGCGGAAGGTGGAGCCGCCGTCGCTGCTCACGGAGATGACCAGCGTGTTGCTCGCGTCCTTCTCCCGCAAGAAGGCCTGCACCCAGAAGCGGCCCTTCGAGTCGCGCGCCAGCTCCGCGCGGTAGTACGCGGTGCTGGAGCTGGTGGAGTCGAAGACGCGCACGGGCCTGTCCGGGAGCCAGTGGTTCTTGGACGCGCTGTAGCGCCACCACTGGAAGTACACGTCGCGGGACGTGGAGCCACTGATGCCCTGGCTGTCCGGCGTCTCCACCGCGTAGACGAGCGCCACGTCCTTGCCCACCGCCACCAGGTCCGCGCGGTCGTAGGTGGAGCCGTCGTGGATGATGCCCTCCTGCTTCCAGCTGCTGCCGCCGTTGTCGCTGCGGAACAGCCGCAGGCCGTGCCCGTCCTGCCCGCCCTGCTGCACGGCCGCGAGCAGCACGGAGCCCTCGCTGCGGGACACGCGCACGATGTGCCGGTGCGCGGGCAGCGTCAGCGCGTTGCCCCCCCGCACCGGGACGGCCGAAGGCGGGGTCGCCGCCGTCATGCCCGCGAGCAGGAGCCCTGTGAGTGCCGCCCAACCCATTCCCACCCCCTCCGTTCGATTCCCCGCCGGGAAACTGGGGGGGAGGGCGGGACGAATGAAGGTGGGAAAAAGGGGTGCTGCCTGCCCGCCCGCCCTCCAGCGGAGGCTCGGGCGGAAGTCTTGCGGCGGCGGCGGCGTCGTTTGACGGACGCTTCAGCCGCGCGCCGCGGCCCGGCCACCGATGTGCTGGCCCGCGTCCGGACGCAGCCGGCGGAAGAGCGGCCCGGCCAGCGACGACACGACGCCGATGGCGAGGAACGGCAGGAGGAAGCGGTCCGGCGTGAGGCGCACGTCTCCGCCGCCTCGCGCCACGTGCAGCATCAGGCCACCGAAGCTGATGCCCACGCTCAGCGCCATCTGCTGCGTCACCACCGCGATGGTGGAGGCGTTGCTCACCGCCTCCTTGGGGATGTCCGCGTAGGCCACCGTGTTGGTGGCGGTGAACTGCAAGGAGCGCATGAAGCCGCTGCACACGAGCGCGCCGATGATGACCGGGATGGACGTGCCGTGTCCGAAGAAGGCGGGCACCGCCGTCAGCGCGGCGGTCAGCAGGTTGGAGGCGATGAGCGTCTGGCGGAAGCCCACGCGGCGGATGAGCGCGGGTGCCACCGGCTTGCATGCGAAGGCGCCCAGCCCCGTCCCGATGGTGACGAGCCCCGCCTCCAGCGGCCCCCAGCCCAGGGCCACCTGGAAGAGCAGCGGCAGGAGGAAGGGCGTCGCGCCCAGGCCGATGCGCACCAGCGCGCCGCCCACCATGCTGGCGCGGAAGGTGTCCACCTGGAACAGGCGCAGGTTGAGCACCGGGCGCGGCGTGCGCAGCGCGTGCCGCACGTAGGAGGCGAGCGCGCCCACCGCCACCAGTGAGATGCCCACCTGCACGGGCCACGACACCAGGCCGATGCCCACCGTCTCCGCCGCGCCCATCAGCGCGGTGATGGCGACCACGGCGATGGCGAAGCCCTTCGTGTCGAAGGGGCCCGGGTCCGGCTGCTTCAGCGGCGGCACGAAGCGCGCCACGGCCCACATGCCCAGCACGCCCACCGGCACGTTGATGAAGAAGATCCACGGCCAGTCCGCGACACCCAGGATGAAGCCCGCCAGCGGCGGCCCCAGGAGCGGCCCCACCAGCGCGGGCATGGTGAACCAGCTCATCGCGGACACCAGCTTCTCGCGCGGCGCCGAGTTGACGACGATGAGCCGTCCCACGGGCGTCATCAGCGCGCCGCCCAGCCCCTGCAGGGTGCGGAAGGCCACGAGCTGCGCGAGCGTCCTCGAGAAGCCGCACAGCACGGAGCCCGCGAGGAACACGACCATGGCGGTCATGAAGACGCGGCGCGGACCGAAGCGGTCGGCGATCCACCCGCTCGCGGGCGCGAGCACGGCCAGGGCCAGGATGTACGACGTCAGCGCCAGCTTGAGGTGGACGGGGTCGGTGCCGAACGCCACGGACAGTGTGGGCAGCGCGGTGGACAGCGCCGTGGAGTCCAGGAACTCCATGAACAGCGCGCTGGCCACCGCGATGGATGCCAGCCGGGAGCCTCGAATGGAGGGGGTGCTGGACGGTGCGGTGGAGGCAGTCGCGGTAACGGACATCTCCTTTTCTATGCGCATGTCGCGCCATGCCTGTCACGCCCATGTGAGGGCCTGGCGGTTCCCGGCAGAAGCGCTCGTACTCCCAGCGCGAAGCGGTGGGGCCGTCCCGTGAAGCGGGCGCGGCGTGCCAGTTGGAGGACAGGCGGGCGGGCATCGCGGCCGACAGGTCCCAGGGCATGCGGCCCACCTCCCCGGTCGCGCTCCGAGACCGGTCCGGCTGTCGGACAGGTCTCCGCGGATCAGCGGGAGCAGGGCCCCCGGCCCGGTCGTCAAAACCTGTCCGACTGTCGGACAGGTCTTCGCCGAGCGCCCCCGGCGGGGAGCCCTCCCCCCTTCCGTCAGGGTTCGGGCGGTTCGTTCCGCGCGGCCTCGGCCAGGGTGCGCGCCTCTTCGCGCAGCTCCTCCAGGCGGAGGCGGTGGCGCTGGAGCAGCGCGTCCACCTGGTCGCCGCGGGTCTTGTCCCCGCGCGCCCTCGCCTCCTGACGCTCGCCTTCCAGCCGCGACACGTCGCGCCCCAGCAGCGTGGCGATGTGCTCCGTCTTCTCCAGCTTCCAGCGCGCCGTCTGCGGCAGTTCCTCTGGAATGGGGTCGTTCTGCTGCGGCGGCGCGTTGGCCACCTCCGGCTCCGGCGGCACATCTCCGGGAGCGGAAGGCACCACCGTGGCGTGCGGCGGCGCGGAGTCCGGCGTCCGCACCGTCACCGCGCGCTCCGGCGACACCGGCGCCGCCGTCACCGGCGCGGGAGCCTCTTGGGGTGTGTCAGAACCGGACGCCCCAGGGGCCTTCCGGGCCGGCCACAGCAGCACGGCGCCGAGCGCAATCACCAGCACGCTCGCGCCGCCCAGCATCACCCGATCGCGGTTCCGCATCGTCCACGCTCCCTACAACCGAAGGCGCCAGCCGTCACCCTGGCGCTCCACCCGGAAGAGGAACGGCTCCGCGCGCTCCGTCCCTCCCTGCGACACCCGCGCCCGCACGACCACCGCGTTCGGGTCGCGGCCATCCACCTTCGCGTCCAGCACGTCCACCAGGCCCAGGTTGTGCTCGCGCAGGTCCTTCACCGTCTCCTCGCATGAAGGCACGCCCTGCCCCGTCACCAACATGGGGCCGAGCACCGCGCAGTCCCCGGAAGGCAGGGCCTGGAAGAAGCGGCGCACGGCCGCCTCGCCTGCCTCCGCCTTGGAGGACGTCGTGGACGGACAACCGGGCACGGCGAGCGCGGCGAGCCACAGCCCCGCCGCCCCCACCCCGTGTCTCACCGCGCGTCCCATCCTGCTCAGTAGCAGTTGGGCGCGAACAGCTCGTCGTCCGACGCGGACACGAACTGATCATCGCAGTAGGCGGACGCCAGCATGTGGCCGTTGCGCACGCAGCCGTCGTGGTTGGTGGCGTCCAGCGTGTACTGCGTGTCGCCGCCGCAGCCGCCGCCGCAGCGGCCGAAGCAGTTGCCCATCACCTTGGGGCGCGACCAGTGGTCCGGCTCGCCGCACACCCAGGTGGTGCCGTTCATGTAGTACTCATCGCCGCTGCACGTCGTGTGATCACCCAGCTGGGCGATCTGCTGGTTCCTCGGGTTGTCGAAGCCCCCCACGTTGCAGTCGTGCTTCGCGTACGAGTACCAGTTGTACGTACCGCCGCAGCTGCCCGTCCACTTGCCGGCGCACTTCGCGTAGCTGCACAGCATCGTGTAGCCGCGGCCCTGCTCGCCCATCACCGTGCGCTTGAGCGTGACGCTCGTGGGCTGCTGCGCCCACAGGCCCACCGCGCGGCGCAGGTACATGGCCTCCGGCGCCGCCGCGTCACCCTGCGGCAACCCCTGGTTCAGCGCCCCGTAGAACGCGCTCAGCGCCTGCCGGTCCGCGTCCACCACCTGCGTGTCCTGCACATTCGCATCCGCGAAGCCGTCCAGCGTGGACACACCCGACGCCGGGTCCATCAGGCCCGTCAGCGTCATGCCGTGCATGCGCACCTCCACGCGGTACACACCGGGCTCCACCTCGCGCGAGGCGAAGGACACCGCCTGCCCGTCATGCGCCCACGTGCCCTCGGTCAGCCCCGTGCCGGTGTTGAGCGACAGCCCCTCGGGGGGCGCCGGCGGGGCTTCCGTGCCCGCGCCACCACAGCCCCACAACAACAACGCCGCGACAGCACCACCCAGAGCCTTGCGCATCGGTGTTCACCCTCCGGCCAGGATCACATTCATGGAATTCGAGGCGAGCGCCGGATTACCGGGCGGTTGGACGGGACTCAAGGCGGGCTGCGTCAGGGGGGCCTCCAGGCACCCGGCCGGCGCCAGGGGCCCGCCTGGCGCTTCACGGCGGACGGGCGCGAAGGGGCGGGGATGTGGCATGACGGCCCTCGCGAAGCACGTCGTTCCCCTTGTGGAGGAAGTCCCCTTGAGAATCCCCGCACTCACCGTGTTGGCGGCGCTCGCCGCGACGGGTTGCTCCAACGGCAGCATCACCCAGAACCGCGAGGCCCAGGCACGCCTGGCGGCCAACGCCGCGAAGCCCCAGGTGGCGCCCATGAAGGGCTCGGAGTCCCTCGCGGGCACGCCGGACGCATTCAAGGCCCTGTGCAAGGCGGACCTGGAGCGGGCCCAGGCGCAGGTGGTGGCGCTGAAGAAGCTGGATCCGAAGACGAACGGCCAGGGCGTCCTCAAGGCGTACGACGAAGCGCAGACGGCCATCATCAACGCGGCCAACCGCTCCAGCCTCACGCACGAGGTGCACCCGGACGCCGCCATGCGCGACGCGTCCCGCGAGTGCGAGCAGCAGGTGGACGCGGCCAGCGTGGCGCTGTCGCAGGACCGCGGCGTCTACGACGCGCTGTCGCTGGTGGACCTGTCCAAGGCGGACGAGGCCACGCGCCACTGGATGGACCGCACGCTCCTGGACTTCCGCCGCGCGGGCGTGGACCGGGACGAGGCCACGCGCGCCAAGGTGAAGGCGCTCAATGAAGAGATCCTCAAGCTGGGCCAGCAGTTCGGGCAGAACATCGCGGAGGACACGCGCAGCGTGGCCTTCACGCCCAAGGAGCTGGACGGGCTGCCGGAGGACTACAAGAAGGCGCACGCGCCGGGCGCGGACGGCAAGGTGGTCATCACCAGCAACTACCCGGACTACTTCCCGTTCATGACGTACGCGAAGAACGCGAAGGCGCGCGAGAAGCTCTGGCGCACCTACCGTCAGCGCGCGTTCCCCAAGAACCAGGCCGTGCTCGCGCAGCTCATCGAGAAGCGCGACGAGCTGGCGAAGCTGCTGGGCTACGACTCCTACGCGGCCTTCACCACCGAAACGCGCATGACGCGCACGCAGCAGGCGGCGGCGGACTTCATCGACCAGCTGGCGCAGGCCACGGAGGCTCGCGCGAAGAAGGAGATGGCGGAGCTGCTGGCGCGCAAGAAGAAGGACGTGAAGGGCGCCACCGTGGTGGAGCCGTGGGACCAGGACTTCTACGAGGACCGGCTGCGCGCGGAGAAGTTCGGCTACGACTCGCAGACGGTGCGGCCCTACCTGGAGTACGCGCGGGTGAAGGACGGCGTGATGGGCATCACCTCCAGCCTGTGGGGGGTGGCCTTCCAGCCGGTGAAGGACGCGAAGACGTGGCACGCCGACGTGGAGGCGTATGACGTCGTCGACAACGGCAAGCCGCTGGGCCGCATCTACCTGGACATGCACCCGCGCGACGACAAGTACAAGCACGCGGCGCAGTTCGACCTCGTCACGGGGGAAGAGGGCAAGCGGCTGCCGGAGGGCGTGCTGGTGTGCAACTTCCCGCGCCCCGGCGACCTGATGACGCACGACGAGGTGGAGACTTTCTTCCACGAGTTCGGCCACCTGATGCACGCCATCTTCTCCGGCCACCAGAAGTGGACGCCCATCTCCGGCATCTCCACGGAGCGCGACTTCGTGGAGACGCCGTCCATGCTCCTGCAGCAGTGGGCCGAGCAGCCGGAGGTGCTCAAGAGCTTCGCCAAGCACCACGAGACCAACGAGCCCATCCCCGCGGAGCTGGTGGAGAAGCTGCGCGCGTCGAAGGAGTTCGGCACGGGCCTGTACGCGCGCCGGCAGCTGTTCCTGTCCGCGGTCAGCCTCCAGTACTACTCGCGCACGCCGGGCTTCGACACGGCCGCGGTGCTGGCGGAGCTGCAGAAGAAGCTGTCCCCGTTCCGCCACGAGTACCGCGACGGCACCCACTTCGAGCTCGCGTTCGGGCACCTGGATGGGTACTCGGCCGCGTACTACACGTACCTCTGGTCCTCCGTCATCGCGAAGGACCTGGAGTCGAAGTTCCAGGAGAACGGCTACCTGGACCGTGACACGGCCATGCAGTACCGCAAGACGGTGCTGGAGCCCGGCGGCTCCAGGCCCGCCGCGGAGCTGGTGAAGGACTTCCTCGGCCGGCCCTACGGCTTCGAGGCCTACCGCGCGTACCTCGACGGCGCCCCGAAGACGACGGGCACCGCGAAGGACTCGAAGTAACGCGGGTTGCATCCCCGGGAGCGGGCCGCGCCTCCCCGCCCGCTTCCGGGAACGCCGCGCCGCCTGCCCCGCCCATCGAGGCAGGAGTCGGCGCGCGGTGCCTCCCACTCCCAGGACCCAGCCCGGCCGCGGAACGGTTCTTCCCCATCCGTTCCCCCGCGCGTCCCCATCTCCCCCCCGGAGATGGAGCCGTGCGTCGGCCCGTCGTCACGCGGCGTTGGTGAGGGATTTGCTTGGGTGCGCGCTCGCCGGGGGCCTTTCGCGGCCCGGAGGAGGCGTGCACGACGTGAGGGCCAGCGGTTGGAGATGGCGGAGGAGGAGCCTCGCGGCGGCGGCGGTGCTGCTGGCCGTGGGCTGCAACGGCTCACCTCCCAAGGCGAGGGTGCTCCCGGGGCCGGACGCCCCCGACAACACGCCCGTGGATCCGCAGGACGCGCAGTGCCGCGAGGCGGCGCGCGACCCGGGCCGCGTCACGCTGCACCGCCTCAACCGCGCCGAATACAACAACACCGTGCGCGACCTGCTGGGGGACACGAGCTCGCCCGCGAGCGACTTCCCGCCGGACGACCACGGCTTCGGCTTCGACAACAACGCGGACGTGCTCAGCATGTCCCCGCTGCTGATGGAGAAGTACTCGCGCGCGGCGGAGGTGCTGGTGGACGCCGCGTGGGCGCGAGGCGCGTTCAACACGTGCGCGCTCGACCCGGCCCAACCGGAAGCGTGCGCGAAAGAGCTGCTCAAGACCTTCGTGCGCCGGGCCTGGCGCCGGCCCGTCACGCCGGAAGAAGTGGAGCGGCTGGCCGCGTTCGTCACGCTGGCCCGGCAGCATGGCGACACGCCGGAGGTGGGCGTGAAGCTGGCGCTGCGCTCGGCGCTGGTGTCGCCGCACTTCCTCTTCCGCGTGGAGCTGGACCCCGCCCCCACCTCCCTCGCGCCGCATCCCGTGAGCGACCTGGAGCTGGCGAGCCGCCTGTCCTACTTCCTCTGGAGCAGCATGCCGGATGAAGCGCTGCTGCAGGCCGCGGAGGGCGGCCACCTGCACGAGCCGGAGGTGCTGGAGGCGCAGGTGCGGCGCATGCTGGTGGACCCCAAGGCCCGCGCGCTGGTGGACAACTTCGCGGGCCAGTGGCTCTACACGCGCGCGCTCGACTTCTCCCAGCCGGAGTCCCGCTACGGCTTCGACGAACCGCTGCGCGCGGCCATGCGCCAGGAGATGCAGCTCGTCTTCCAGGAGTTCATCACCGGCGACCACCGCATCGAGGACCTCTTGGACGCGCCCTTCACCTACGTGAACGACCGGCTGGCCACGCACTACGGGATGCCCAGGCCCGGCACCTCCGCGATGACGCGCGTGGAGCTGAAGGACCACCCGGAGCGCGCGGGCCTCTTCGGCAAGGGCGCGCTGCTCACCGTCACCGCCAACCCGGACCGCACGTCGCCGGTGAAGCGCGGCGTCTGGGTGTTGGAGCAGCTGCTGTGCAAGGGGCCGCCTCCGCCACCGCCTGACGCGGGCGGGCTGGCCCCGGCGGTGGACCCCACGCTCAACATCAAGGCGCGCATGGCGCAGCACCGCGCGAACCCGTCCTGCGCGGGCTGTCACACGCTGATGGATCCGCTGGGCTTCGGCCTGGAGAACTTCGACCCGGTGGGCCGCTGGCGCACGAAGGAAGAAGGCGGCGCGACGGTGGACCCCAGCGGCGAGCTGCCCGGGGGCAAGTCGTTCAACGGCGTGGTGGAGATGCGCGAGGTGGTGAAGCAGGACCCGGACCTGTCCGCGTGCATGACGCGGCACCTGCTCACCTACGCGCTGGGGCGCGGCGCGGAAGACCAGGACCGCTGCACCGTGCGCGACATCTCCCAGCAGGCCGAGTCCCAGGGTGGCCGGCTCACCGACTACATCCTCGCCATCGTCCGCAGCGACGCGTTCCTGCGGCGGCACGGCGAGGCGGAGGCACCCAAACCATGAGCCGCACCCCTACCCTCTCCCGACGTACGCTCCTGCGCGGCATGGGCGCGCTGATGGCGCTGCCCCTGCTGGACGTCATGCGCCCCAACACGGCCCGCGCCGCCCCACCGGCCCCGCGCCGCTTCGTGGCCTTCTACACGCCCTGCGGCATCCACATGCCCAAGTGGACGCCCGACGACGAGGGCGCGAACTACTCGCTGACGCCCACGCTCGCGTCGCTGGCGCCGGTGAAGAGCGACCTGCTGGTGCTGAGCGGCCTGAACAACCTGCCCGGCAAGCCGGACGGCGACGGCCACCACGCCGCCGCGACGTCCGCGTTCCTCTCCTGCGTGAAGGCGCGCAAGACGGAGGGCACCAACATCCACACCGGCATCTCCATGGACCAGGTGCTGGCGAACGCGGTGGGCAAGGCCACGCGCTTCCCGTCGCTGGAGCTGGGCATCGACCAGGGCAAGGGCATTGGCAACTGCGACTCCGGGTACGCGTGCCCGTACGCGAACAACATCGCCTGGGCGGGGCCGTCCAGCCCCGTGCCCAAGGAGACGAAGCCGCGCGCGGCCTTCGAGCGGCTCTTCGCGGACTTCGACCCGGGCGCCACGCAGGCGGAGCTGGCGAAGCGCAAGGCGTATGGCCTGAGCATCATCGACGCCGTGCGCGACGACGCGAAGGCGCTCCAGTCGAAGCTGGGCGCCACGGACCAGCACAAGCTGGACGAATACTTCACCGGCGTGCGCGAGCTGGAGCTGCGCGTGAACGCGATGGACGGCGCGGGCCCCACGTGCGGCGCCGTCACCGAGCCCGCGGACACCGTGGACGTGCGCGAGAAGACGAAGGCGATGCTGGACCTCATCGTGCTCGCGTTCCAGTGCGACCTGACCCGCACGTGCACCTTCATGCTGGGCAACGCGCGCAGCGAGCGCGTGTATTCGTTCCTGGGGCTGACCGGCGAGCACCACGCGTACTCGCACCACCAGCGGGCCCAGGCCAACTACGACGCGCTGGCCAAGATCGACAAGTGGGAGGTGGAGCAGTTCTCCTACCTCCTCCAGCGCATGAAGGGCGTGCAGGAGGTGAACGGGACGCTGCTGGACCACACCGCCGCGTACTTCTCCAGTGAGATCGCCGACGGCAACATGCACGAGCACAAGAACCTGCCCATCCTGCTCGCGGGCCGTGCGGGCGGCGCCCTCGCGCCGGGCCGGCACATCCGCTTCGGGGGCCAGCCGCTGGCGAACCTCTACATCGCCCTGCTCAACATGTTCGGCGTGCCCACCACGACCTTCGGCGACGACGGGACGGGGTCGCTCTCCGGGCTGGGAGCGTAGGGCGGGAGGGCGCTCGGGCCCCCCGGGGTCCGCCTGCCCGGTCCGGTTCTCCTGCACGCGGGGCGCCAGTGCGGAATGATTCGGCGCATGGCTCCTCCTGTGTTCTGTCGCGGGCTCGCCGTGGCGCTGCTGACCCCGTTGCTCGGCTGTGGCTCCAGCGCGAGCGCGCAGCGCCCCGTCTCCGCTTCCACGAAGAAGGCCGCGACCACCGCCGTCGCGCGCAAGGCCGCCGAGGCCACGCCCGTGCCTCGCGAGGGTGCTCGCAAGCCGGTGCCGTCCGCCGCGGAGCTGAAGCGCGACATGGTGGCCGCGCACAACGAGGCGCGGGCGAAGGCCTCGCGTCCCACGCCGAAGCCGGCGCTGCCCGCGCTCACCTGGTCCGACGAGGCGGCGCGCAAGGCGGAGGCCTACGCGAAGGAGTGCCGCTTCGAGCACAACCCGGACCGGGGCGGCTTCGGTGAGAACCTGGCCGCCGCGACGCCGGACACCTGGACCACCGCGCAGGTGGTGAAGGGCTGGGCGGACGAGGCCTCCGACTACGATTACGCGTCCGGCAAGTGCAGGGCCGGGAAGATGTGCGGCCACTACACGCAGGTGGTGTGGCGCACCACGAAGGCGGTGGGCTGCGCGACGCGGCTGTGCACGAAGAACTCGCCCTTCGGCGCGGACGTGAAGACGTGGCAGCTCTGGGTGTGCAACTACGCGCCGCCGGGCAACTGGGTGGGCGAGAAGCCCTACTGAGCCGCGAGCGTGATGACCTCGATGCCGTTCGCCGTCCCCACGGCGAAGCGGCGGTTCGCGGGGTCCATGGCGAAGGGCGGCGGAGGGGGCAGGTGGCTGCGCATGCTGCCCAGCGCCTTCCCCGTGTCCAGGTCCTCCCAGCGCTGCACGACGCGGCCGGTGGAGCGCGACACGAGCTTCGGGTGGACGAAGAAGTCCACCACGTGCTCCGCGTCCACGACCATCAGCGGGCCCGCGGGCTCCTCCAGCTCCACCTCCGCCAGCACCTTCTTCTCCGTCAGCGAGTACGTGCCCAGGAAGAAGGTGGCGTCGTCGCGGGACTCTTCAATCCGGACGAAGACGAGCGCGTCCTTCGCGCCGAAGGCCACGGACAGGAGGAAGATGCCGTTCTCCACGCCGTCCATCAGCGCGGCGCGGTCCAGCGATGCGGGCTCCTCCAGCGCGCGGGGCACATCGAACACCGACGCCGCGTCCACCGGGTGCCAGATCCAACCCGCGCTCGCCAGGTAGCGCCCGTCCGGGCTGAACTGGAGCCGCGAGTGGAAGATGTCCATCGGGGTGTTGTCGCGCTTCGTGAGGCGCTCGCCGGTGGCGGCGTCCTCCAGCTCCAGCACGCAGTACGACTCCGGGCAGTGCGCGAGCAGCGTGCGTCCGCTGGGGAGCGTGTGCAGGGCCACGGGATAGTCGTGGGTGTCCGCGTGGTAGAAGTCGCGCGTCAGCTGCCGCACCACATGCGTGCCATCGAGCAGCAGCCCCGCCGTCCCCAGCGATTCGTACAGCACGCTGAACCGGCCGTCCGGGGACATCACCGCGCGGTCGAAGCGGTAGGCGTAACGCACATGCGGGTCGGAGAGGGTGCCGTCCAGGTGGTAGCGCACCAGCCCACCCACCGGGTCCACGAGCGCGTCGCCGCTCCAGCACAGGGAGGACACGGCGCCGGGGGTCTTCAGGGTCTGTCTCTTGAAATCCATGGCGCCGGGGACGGGGGTCCCCGGCGCGGACTGACGGCTCAAGCGGGGAGCATCCCCAGCAGCTGCTGGGCCTTCGCGCGCAGCTCCTTGTCATCCCCCTGGAGGACCTGCTCCGCGTGGTGGCGGGCCCTGGCGGGCTCGCCCAGGCGCAGCGCCAGCGCCAGGTTGAAGTGCGTGGTGGGGTCCTCCGGGTGCGCCTCCAGCACCGGGGCGAGCACGCGCGCGGCGAGCCCTGGGCCCTCCTGGGGCACATGCTCCAGGTAGTGCACCGCCAGGTCGTTGGGCGCGCCCGTGTCCGTGGGCTCCCTGGCGACGGCCTCCTCCAGCAGCGTGCGCACCCGGCCGTGCTGGCCCGCGACGTCCAGCGCCCGCGCGAGCTGCCGCCGGGCCTCCACCGATTCGGGGTCGCGCTGGAGGACCTCCTCGAAGAGGGGCAGGGCCTCCGCCAGCTTGCCGGAGAGCAGCGCGGCCATCGCGTGCAGGCCGATGAAGTTGGGGTTCTCCGGCGCCAGCTGGCGCAGCCGCAGCGCCGCGGCCAGGGCGTTCTGCGTGAGCCCTCCGAGCAGCGACAGGTTGAAGATCTCCTCCCAGAGGACCGCGTCGTCCGGCGCCAGCGTCAGCGCGTCCCGCAGCTCCTGAAGCGCGAGCCCCAGGTCCCCTGTCTCCAGATACGCCCGCGAGCGCTCCCACTGCGCGCGGTAGGACTCCATCGCCATCGTGCTCAACCCCGGAACATCTTGTGGAACAGCCGCATGAACATGCCCGACGTGGGGGCGGTCTCCGGGCGGCCGGCCTGCTGCTGCGCCTCCGACTGGAGGTCCAGCTTCATCTTCAGCTTCTTGAGGTCCGGGTCGACGGAAAAGGTACTGAACTCATCGTTCCCTTCGAGAGCTGTCTGGATCTTCCTCGCGCGGGTTTCGTCCTGGCTCATGTCGCCCCTCCTGACCGGACCCCGACCCTATCACGGGCCCCCCACCGCTCCCCATCCCGGCTGCCCTCCTGTCCGCTTGCCCGCACACCCACCCGCGCGCGGATAATCCCTCCCATGCGACGCCCCTCCCGCCTCCGCTCCCTGTCGTCCATTGGACTGCTCAGCCCCTTCCTCCTGCTCGCCTGCATCCCGGGCGGGGACACGGACGACACGACCGTGGACGCGGGCATCCAGGAGGACGGGGGCACCGGCACCGACGCGGGGACCGTGGAATTGACGCAGTTCGCCCGGGACATGCTGGAGGCCCACAACGCCGCCCGCGCCGCCGCGATGCCCACACCGTCACCCGCGCTGGAGCCGCTCACGTGGGACCCCAGCGTGGCGGAGGTCGCCCAGAAGTGGGCGGAGACCTGCGCGCTCGACCACAACCCGGGCCGGGGGAACGCCGGGGAGAACATCGCGTGGGCCACTCCGGGCTACTGGGACACGAAGGGCGTGGTGACCAAGGCCTGGGTGGCCGAGGTGGCCGACTACGACTACGCGAAGAACACCTGCAAGACGGGCGCGCAATGTGGCCACTACACGCAGGTGGTGTGGCGCAACACGCGCCGCCTGGGCTGCGGCGTGCAGCGCTGCAACGTGAACGGCTCCACGTGGGACTTCTGGGTGTGCAACTACGCGCCCCCCGGCAACTACGTGGGCCAGCGGCCGTACTGAGGGCCGCCGGCCCCGTGCGTCTTCAGCGCTTGAGGGTGCGCGCGAGGAACGCGGACGTCTCCGCCCAGGCGGACGCGGCGGCGCGCGCGTCGTAGCGGGCGCCGGACGGGTTGGCGAAGGCGTGGTCCGCGTCGTACTCCACGATGCGGCTGCGCACGCCGGCCTCGTCCAGGGCCTTCTCGAAGGCCTGCACCGTCTCCTGCGGGATGGACTTGTCCTTGGTCCCGAAGATGCCCAGCACCTGCGCCTTGATGGTGGACAGCTCCTGCGGATCCGTCACCGGGGAGCCGTAGTAGAGGACCGCGGCGCTCAGCTCCGGGATGGCCATGGCGGCGCGCAGCGACCAGCCGCCGCCGAAGCACCAGCCGATGCTGCCGGTGCGCGGGGCCTGGATGCGCGGGTCGCCCTTGAGGAACGCGTGCGCGGCCAGCAGCGTCTTCGTGGCCTGGTCGTCGTCCGCTGCCTTCACCAGCGCGAGCGCCTCGTCGGGCGTGGTGGCCACCTTGCCGTGGTAGAGGTCCACCGCGAGCGCCGCGTAGCCCTCGGCCGCCAGCCGGTCCGTCCAGGCCTGCACGTGCTCGTTGAGGCCCCACCACTCGTGGATGACGATGATGCCGGGCAGGGGGCCCTTCGCGTTGGGCGGCAGGCTCAGGTAGGCCTTGGAGCCGTCGGACAGCTCCACCTGCTGGCCCTTGCGCTCGGGGGCGGCGTCCGTGCGCAGGGTGTGCATGGCCTTGAACTCCTCCTCGGAGACGGCGCCCGTGGCGGAGGGCGTGCGCGACACCTCCGACGGCCTGCCCGCCGCGCAGGCGGTCATCATCAGCGCCGCCGCCAGCACCCACGTGAGCCTCTTCATGTCCGGCCTCATCGTCCGTGTCCTTTCGGGGCCCGGGCTCATCCGGGCCGCCTTCCGCGTGCCTTCCGGGCGTAGCGCGGTGGAGACGGAGGCGCCAGCGCGTTGAAAAGCGAAGAGGGCCGGCGCGAGGGGAAGTCCCCCACGTCCGGCCCTCGTTCATCAGCGCTCCCGCGTGGGAGCGGCGGTGACTACTTCGTCGCCGGGGGCGGCTTGGCGGCCGGGGTCTTCGCGCCGGGGGCCTGCGGCTTCGCGCCAGGGGCCGGAGGAGCGCCCATGCCGCCGGGCATGCCCGGGGGCGCCTCGGGGGGCTTCACGATCTCGAGCAGCTCCACGTCGAACACCAGGGCGGCGCCGCCGGGGATGTTCGGGGGCGCGCCGCGGTCGCCGTAGGCGATGTCGGAGGGGCACACGAGCTGCGCCTTGCCGCCGACCTTCATCTTCTGGAGGCCCTCGGTCCAGCACTTGATGACGCCCTGGAGCGGGAACTGCGTGGGCTCACCGCGCTTGTAGGACGAGTCGAACTCCTTGCCGTCCGCGAGCGTGCCCTTGTAGTGCACCTTCACGATGTCGGTGGCCTGGGGCTGGGGACCCGTGCCCGCCTGGGTCTCCTTGTAGATGAGGCCGGACTCGGTCTTCACCGCGCCGGGCTCCTTGGCCTTCTCCTCCAGGAACGCCTTGGACTTCTCCTTCTCCGCGTTGGCCTTGCGCAGCGACCGCTCGCGCGCGAGGTCCTGGAGCTTGGGGCCGTAGGTCTCCAGGTCCACGTCGGACTTCTGGCCGGTGACCTGGGCGGTGAGGCCGGCCTTCACGAACTCCAGCTCCTGCGGGGTCATGTCGAACACGCTGATGCTGCGGCCGATGGACAGGCCCAGCGCGTACAGCGTCTTCTGCTCTTCGGTCTGCGGAGCGCCGGCGGTGCCCGCCGTAGAGCTGCCGGTGGCGGAGGTCTCGCCCGGCTTCGCGCCCTGGCCCTGGCAGGCCGTGAGGCTCAGCATCGCCGCGATCAGGATCGTCTTCTTCATCATGATGTCGTCGCCTTTCCTTTGGCTTCAGCGGCGGCCGACCGCCCCCCGCTGCATGCCTGGGGGCGCGGTGTACTACAGAAAGTGCCCGGCATCCTCTTGGGAACCGTGCTTTCCCCGGAAGGGGGTCCATGCAGGTAGGACAACCGGCCGCCGGGCGTCGAAACCCGCGACAAGGCCCCGGATTCCCGGCGGTTGGAGCGCTACCGGGAGCGTCCGCCGAAGGCCGCCTGGGCCACGAGGAGCAGGACGATGGCCCCCAGGATGGCGCCGAAGAACCCGGTGGGTTCCGGGTCGCGCCAGTTGGTGCCCCGCCAGACGGACGTGAGGAAGCCGCCCACGAAGGCGCCGGCGATGCCCAGGAGCGTGGTGCCGATGCAGCCCAGGCGCTGGTTCCCCGGCAGCACGGCCCGGGCGATGAGCCCCGCGAAGAAGCCGAAGATGATCCACCCCAACAGCCCCATGACGTCCTCCCCGTGCGGCGTGTGAAGGCCCGCAATGTGGCGCACGGGAGGCCGGGGCGGAAGTCCACTCCGGCGTCGGATACGCTGCCGCACGGCCCCCATGAGCCCCCTCCGCCGAGCCACCCGGGACGACAACGCCGCGCTGCTGGACCTGTTCGGGGACGTGCCCATGACCGGGGACCTGGTGCTCAGCACGCAGCGGTCGCCGGACTACTTCGGCCTCTTCGCCATGCAGCGCGGCGAGGCCGAAGTCTGGGCCCACGGCGGACCGTCCCGCCTGGACGGCATGGGCGCCATCCACGTGCGCGACGGCTGGCTGGACGGCGCACCGTGCCGCGTGGGCTACCTGGGCGACCTGCGCACCCGCTTCTCCGCGCGCCGCGCTCGCGGCCTCGCCCGGTTCTATGGCCCCGTGCTGGAGGAGACCTCCCGCCGCCACGGCGTGGACGTGTTCCTCACCGCCGTCATGGCCTCCAACGCCGCCGCGCTCCAGGCCCTGGTGCGCCGGGGCGCGGCTCGGGAAGCGCAGCCGCACTACCACCTGCTGCGCGCATTCTCCGCCGTCTCGCTCCAGTTCGTCCTGCGCCGCAAGCCGCGCCCCAGCCGCTTCACCGTGCGCCGCGCCACCGCCGAGGACGTGCCCGCCATGGCCGCGCTGCTGGACGCGGATCACCGCTCGCGCCCCTTCGGCTACCGCTTCGACACCGGGGAGCTGGAGCACCGGTTCGCGCACTGGCCCGGCCTTCGCGTGGAGGATTCATTCCTCGCGTTCGACCCCGCCGGACAGCTCGTCGGCTGCACCTCCGCGTGGAACCCCGACGCCGTGAAGCGCTACCGCGTGCTCGCGTACCGGGGCGCCATGAAGTGGGTGCGCCGGGGCTTCAACGCGCTCGCCACCGTCACCGGCGCGCCCCGCCTGCCCGCGCCCGGCGGCGACTTCCGCTACTTCTACCTCTGCAACACCAGCATCCCTTCCGAGGACCCCGCCGTGCTGCGGGCGCTGCTCGACGCCGTCTACGCCGCGTTCCACGGCCAGGGCTTCCACTTCTTCACCGTGCAGCGGGACTCCGGGGACGCGCTGGCCTCCGCCTTCGACGGCTTCCTCCAGCGGCGCCTGGACTTCCACCTCTACGCCGTCACGCCCGCCTCGCGCCCCCCGAGGACCTTCCCCGGGGGACGCACCGGCTTTGAAATCTGCCTGCCCTGACGCTCACACCACGCGCGTCTTCCAGCGCCCGCGCCGGAACAGGACGATGCCCAGCACGGACATCACCGCGAAGGCCACGGGCACCGACCAGTACGCGCCCACCACGCCCAGCCCCACTGGATGGGACAGCACCCACGCCAGCGGCAGCTCCAGCACCCAGAGACACCCCAGGTCGATGAGCGTGGGCGTGCGCGTGTCCCCCGCGCCGTTGAACGCGGAGGTGATGACCATGCCGTACGCGCATGACAGGAAGCTCAAGCTGAAGATGCGCAGCGCCGTGGCCCCCGCGTCCACCACCGCCGGATCCGTCGTGAACGCCCCCAGCAAGGGATGCGCGAAGATGAAGAAGCCCACGCCGATGGCGCCCAGCACCATCAGGTTGTACCTGCCCGCCAGCCACACCGCCTTCGCGCCCCGGTCCGGGTCTCCCGCGCCCATGCTCTGCCCCAGCAGCGTGGACGCCGCGTTGCCCAGGCCCCACGCGGGCATCAGCGCGAACATCGTGATGCGGATGGCGATGGTGTAGCCCGCCAGCGCCGTGCTGCCGAACGACGACACGATGCGCACCAGCACCACCCAGCTGGACGTGCTCACCAGCGCCTGCACCATGCCCGCGCTCGACAGCCGCAACATCGCGAGCATCGTCGCGGGCTCCAGGGCCAGGTGCTCGCGCCGCACCTGGAGCCGGCCGTTCGCGCGCGCCAACCGGAAGAGCTGGTACACGACGCCCGCGCTCCGGCCCAGCGTGGTGGCCCACGCCGCGCCCACCACGCCCAGCTCCGGGAACGGCCCCCAGCCGAAGATGAGGCACGGCGCGAGCACGATGTTGAGCCCGTTGGCCAGCATCAGCACGCGCATCGCGATGGCCGCGTCACCCGCCCCCCGGAAGATGGCGTTGATGAGGAAGAGCAGCAGGATGCTCACCACGCCGCCCATCATCACGCGCGTGTAGCCCACGCCGTGCTCCAGCACCCACGGCGAGCCTCCGAGCGCCGCCAGCAACGGCCGCGCGAAGACGATGCCCGCCACGGCCAGCACCGTGGAGATGACCACGCCCAACCCAATCGCCTGCACCGCCGTGCGCCCCGCCCGCTCCGTGTCCTTCTCCCCGATGCGGCGGGCCACCATCGCCGTGGCGCCGATGCTCAGGCCCATGCCGGCCGCGTAGATGAGCACGAGGATGGATTCGGTGAGGCCCACCGTGGCCACCGCCTCCGCGCCCAACCGGCCGACGAAGGCGACGTCCACCACGGCGAACACCGACTCCATGCACATCTCCAACACCATGGGCACGGCCAGCAGGAAGATGGCCCGCCCGAGCGGCAGCCGTGTCAGGTCCTGTTCCGTGCCGTGCAGCGCCTCCTTCACCAGCGTCCACGGTCCCTTGTCCACGGGCGCGGGGACCTGGGTGTTCCGGTCCGCCAGGGGTGTCTCTTCCACGGGGTGCGGCCTTTCGAGAGCGAGGGGACTTCCTACCGCAAAACGCCCACACGTGGCGCCCAGCGACGCGGGCTCTTACGTCCCCTGGCCCCGACTCCTGACATCTGAAGGTGCGACACCCACCCTCGCCGGGACAGCGAGCGAGCGTCGGCTGTCGGACGGCGTGGTCGCGCCTTCGTACAACATGCCCTTGGGAGGGCCAGGAGTAGCTTGCTGCATCCCAATGAGTCCCTCACCCGCGACCGCTTCCTTTCAGCCCACCGCGGTGGGTCCTCATTTCACCCTGGCTTCGTCCGCGCGACTGCTGGGCACCACGCAAGTGGGCCCCGGAGCCATCATCTCCCGCGGCGCCGTCGTGCGCTCGGTGGGAGGCTCCGTGATGTTGGGAGCCTTCTCCACCCTGCGTGAGGACGCGGTGGTCATGGGCACCCCCGAGCGCCCCACGTCCATTGGCGAGAAGACCTTGCTGGGTCGACGCTCGCTCGTGATGGGCGCGCGCGTGGGGTCGCTGTGCGACATCGGCGACGGCGCCATCCTGATGCCGGGCGCGACGCTGGGTGATCGCTGCCTGGTGGGCGAGGGCTCGGTGCTGCCGCCTGGCATGACGGTGCCGGATCAATCCGTGGTGCTGGGCCGGCCGGGTCAGGTCCTGCGGATGCTCTCCACCGAGGACCTGGCCCACCTGCAACAGCGCTGGGGCGGTGACCTGTCGCTCCCCGCCGCGCCACTGACTCCTTTCTCCGCGCGCGACCGCGCCGAGGATGCCCCCATGGGACAGCTGTACGCCTTTCGTGACCGTCACCCCTTCGTCCACCCCACCGCCACCCTCTTCTCCTCCGCGGAGGTGTCCGGCGACGTGGTCATCGGCGCGGGCGCCATCATCGGGGCGGGCGTGAAGATCACGGGCGACCTGAACGGTCCGGTGCGCATTGGCGCGCGGGTGCAGATTCTCGAGAACACGGTGCTGCACCTGCAGCCGGACACGATGCTGGTGCTGGAAGAGGGCGTGGTGGTGGGCCCGGGCTGCGTGCTGCACGCGTGCAACCTGGGGGCGGGCACGGTGGTGGAGCCGGGCGCCATCCTCTGCGAGGGCAGTCACCTGGGGAAGGGCTGCCACGTGGCGGCCGGCAGCCTGGTGAAGGCGCGCGCGGTGTTCCCGGACTACGCGCTCGTGGAGGGCTTCCCCGCGGCGCAGGTGGGCACGCGCACGTCGCCGCCGGAGCCGCCGCGCTGGGTGCTCCGTCCGGAGGACCTGCCGGGCCTGCGACGCATGGGCTGAGAGGGGTCTTCCCTAGACCCAGAAGACCACGTCGCGCTCCGCGTCCTCGGGGCCGGGCCCGTGCGCGCCCTCACGAAGCCAGCGGCGGTAGGCCTCGATGTCCGCGTGGTGCAGGTCGGCCTCCGTGCCCGAGTACACGCCGCCACCGGGGCCATCCGTCAGTCCCTGGCGCTGCGTCTCCATGATGCGGACGTCCTGCTGGATGACCTGCCGGGTGTACCAGCGCACCAGCGGCGTCAGCGCCCGGCCCACCCACGCACCGGGCACGTCCAAGGGCAGACGGTAGCTGATGGCCGTGTAGACGAGCGTGTCCGTGGGCCCGATGGGCGTGCACTGGGAGTTGATGGCGAAGCCGCTGTCGCCCCACTGGTAGTCCACGCGCGTGACGTTGGGGACGATGAACTCATCCGTGTGCACGAGTGGCAGGCCGCGCGGGTTGAACAGCCGCCCCAGTCCGGTGAGCGCGTCTTCTTCCTGGTGGTAGGTCATCCGCACGCGGCCCGCGTGGCGCTTCACCGTGGAGGGAACACGCTTGCGCGTGGGATTGCGGAACCAGCCCCGGTGCACGAAGGACGTGTGCGGCACGTCCATGAAGTTCTCCACCAGGTTCGTCACCCCGTTCGCGAAGCGCGTCACCATGAAGTAGACGGTCCAGCCGCGCTCGTTCCAGGAGGGGACCCGGAAGGGCTCAGCGCGTGCATGCGTCACGTCCCCGCCCAGGTAGACGTAGACGAGTCCGTCCTGCTCCCGAGTGGGGAAGCGTGCGAGCCGGCCCAGTTCACAGGGCGCGGGCTTGAGCCCTTCGTGCGCGCAGGCGTTCGCGTCCAGCTTCTCTCCCCGTTGCGGCGGACCGAGCGCTGGGATCTCCACCACCGCGCCGGACGCGTCGTAGACCCAGCCGTGATACGGACAGCCGAGCCGTCCGTCGAACATGTCGCCCTGGGACAGACGCGCGTTGCGGTGGAGGCAGCGGTCGCGCAGCGCGGTGGGGGCGCCATCCGGCCCTCGGAAGAGGACCAGCCCCGTGCCGAACACGGTGCGCGCGATGGGCTTGTTCGCGGGCAGCTCCGTGGAGAGACACGCCACGTACCAGAAGTCCTTCAGCGCGCCGCAGCGGGCGAGGTCCGCCTCCGCGTCCAGGTCCACCGCGCGCACTTCACTGCGACTCATGACGTCCCTCTCGCGAACCATTCCGTCCAGCCGGGCTGACGGTGCAGCTCCACGGGCTTGATGTCGCCCGCACGCTGGCCCAGTTGGATGCATCGGGCTTCGTAGCGCCGGGCCCCTTGGGTCACTCGCACCGCGCGGACCGGCCCGAGCTGTCCCAGCTCCCGTGCGTAGCGGTAGTGGTGGCCTTCACACAGGGCTCGATCCACGTTCGCGGCCATTGCGTCCATCTGGCTCGTGGGCAGGTCTGTCTCCAGGAACAGGCGGTAGGCCGGTGGGGTCCCCCACTCCGGCGCGAGCATGGCGAACATGGGACGCCTGGGGCCCAGCGCTGTATCCAACACCGTGCTGACTCGCGCGGCGGAGAGCTTCTCGCCCACGAGATCCGACACGGCATCCGCTCGGCCGAGGAATCGCAAGCAGGGCGTCGCGTGCACGAAGCCTTCCACGCGCACGAGGTCCCCCAGCCGGTAGCGCAGCAGTCCGCCGGACGTGGAGAGGAGTACCGCGTAGGTACGGCCCTTCGTCAGCTCGTGCGCCAGGAGAGGCCGCGCCTCTGGACGCTCTGGCTCCATGAATTCAATGAAGTGGCTGCGGACCGCGAGCACCGGCGCGGGTGCCTCGAAGAGGGGCAGCGTAATGACACCCTCCGTGGCGAGCAGGCCCTTGCCCTGGACCTCGACGCCCGGGAAGCGGCGGCATGCGCCAGCCATGGCGTGCGCGGCCTGGGCGTCCGTCCACATGCTCAACAGCGCGAGCCCTGGCCACAGCGTGCGTGCGGAGGACAGTCCGTCGCGCAAGGCGGCGCGCAGCACCTGGGCTCTTGGGAGATCACGCACGCCCTGGAGCCCCTGCACGAGCGCTGTCCACTTGGGGTCGGTGCCCACGGGCGCACCGTCCGCGTCGTGTTCGGGAGGCCGCAGCGTGCCTCGCTCCAGGTCCTCCGCGAGCTGGTTGCCGTGCCGCTCCAGTGCGTCCATCAGCAGCGTGAGGAAGCTGGGGTTCCAGACGCTGATCAACGACAGGTTTGAACACCGCACGAGGTACCACAGCGTCACGTAGCGGCACGGCTCAACGTGTGGCGCCTGCCCCACCGCGCCCGGCACGGCGAAGACGCGCGCGAGCAGCGGCTGCAACGGACGCGGGAACCACGCGCTGTCCTCCGCCGAGCCCACCGGGATGCCGCCCGCGGTCCGGTGCTGCCTGCGCCCCAGTGGAGAGATGGACCAGTAGCTGGGGCCCTCGCGCACCGCGGGCCGGCGCAGGAACACCTCGTGCAGCATGGGCGCGAGTGCTCGCTGGAACTCACGGAGCAGGCCCTGTGTCACCGGAACCCGCTTGGACGCGCCCGAGGAACCACCGGACAGCTCGAAGCGCAACATGGGTTCTCGGGTGAGGACTCGCGCTGCTCCGTTCGCGATGCGCTCCACGTCCTCCGCCACTGAGTCCGGCGTGGTGATGGGCACCGCGTCCTGGAACTCCCTCGCCGTGTGGATGCGGTCGAAGTGGGGCACCCGGCTTGCCTGTGCCGTGCCCTCCACGGCGCGGAGGATGCGCGTGAGGCATTCCGCCTGCGCGACCTCCGGCTCCCGCAACGCGTGGCGGAAGCGCAGCGCGGACGGCGTCAGCGCAGCCAGCATGGCGGTCAGCAGCCCTCGTGAGGTCAGCACGTCACGTCCCCACGCGGATCCGCGAGGCATTCCGATCCCTGCGGGCCCAGCGGCGCAGCTGGCCCCAGATGCTTCGTGCCAGGGCCCTCGCCAGGTCCCAGCCCCTTATCTCCACCAGGCACACCAGCTCCTCACCCTCGGCGTGGCCCGGATTGCGCTCGGCGAAGTAGGCGATGTGCGGATGGGCCGCCGCGTCCCGGTCGATGGGCGAGACGCCGTCCCGCACCCGGTAGTGCGCACCGTCGAAGCGCAGCGTGCCCTTCGCCGCGTCGTACTGCGCGCCGAACCACCGCGTCGCCAGTGCTCGCAAGAACTCCGAGCGTCCTTCCGGCGGCAGCCAGTCCCTGCGCGGGTGCGTGCGCGGGAAGTAGTTCACCGCCAGCAGGTACGTCTTGTACCCGCCCGACAGCAGCAACCAGTACAGCGGCCGCCATGGCCGGCGCAGCTTGCGCGCGAGCAGCAACCGCCCGAACACCACCTGCAACGTCTTGTGGCCCCACCAGTCCGGATGGATGACCGTGTCGCCCGAGTACAGCACCTCCACCCCGTCCTCCTCCGCCACCCGCACCGTGCTGAACCCCACCAGTTCGCGCGTACGCCGGGCGTGCAGCAGGAACACCCACTGCTTCGCGTCCAGGTCCGCGTGGAAGCGCTCGGCGCTCACGCCCACGTAGCAGCACTGCATCAGCGCGAGCATCCGCGCCCGGGTGTCGGCGTCCAGGTCCTCGCGCCGCACCGTGGTGCCCTTCATCGCGGAGAGCATCGGCTCAGGGCCCTCCCCGCAGCGCGGTGGGCGCGGGCGGCTGGCGCACCTCCTGGTAGCGGTCCGCCTCCAGCGTCACCTCCTGCGGCTCCGCGCCATACCAGTGGATGACCGCCTTCACCGGCCCCGCGTGACGGCCCAGACCGAAGTGCAGCCGAGGATCCGCCGACGCGGAGAAGCCTCCCATCAGCCCCACCTCGCGCACCTGCTCCACGCGCTGACCGTTCTCCTCGTAGGACACCACCACGCGCGTGCCTACCGCGCTCCGGTGCGTGCGCTGACCGTCTCCCACCAGCGACAGGCCCACGAAGTGCGCGTCCTGCTTCGCGTCCGTCGCGCTGGCTCGCAGGGTGTTGCGATACAGCGACACCGGCGCGTGCTGGTTGGTGATGAGCACGTCCAGGTCGCCATCGTCATCCAGGTCCGCCATCAACACGCCTCGCGAGTTGTCCGGCGCCTCGATGCCTACCTCCTTCGCCACGTCTACGAAGTGCCCCGGACGCGCGTCGCCCAGGTTGAGGTACACGCGGCGCGCCTCGTTCGGATAGAGCACGCGGCCCCGGATGTCGCCCCACTTGTCCGCGTACGTGTGCACCTCCGGGCCGGACTGCATCAACTTGTGATTCACGTACCAGTAGTCGTTGCGCTGTCCCTCCGGGATGCGCCACTTCGGCGCGTCCAGGCGCGCGTCCACCATGCCGTTGGCCTGCACCAGGTCCGGCCACCCGTCGTCGTCCAGGTCTCCCGCCGCGGCCCCCCAACCAAAGCGGCGCTCGTTCAACGCGCCCCGGAAGGTGGCCTCGTCCTGGAAGCGGGGCACGAAGGGATCCTCGCCCGGGCCTACCATCCACAACAGGCTGCCCTCCGCCTGGAGCGAGTGGTGCACGTTGGACACGTACACGTCCAACCAGCCGTTGCGGTCGAAGTCCGCCACGCTCGCGTTCATGCCCTTGTACGTGTCACGGCCAATCTCCCCGAAGCGCTTCCCCACCACGTGGCGGAAGTGCCGGCCTCCCTCGTTCAGGTAGATGTCGTCCGGTCCGAAGTCGTTGGCCACGTACAGGTCCGTCCACCCGTCCTGGTTCAGGTCCACCGTGCTCACCGCGAGCGACCAGTGCGTCTCCTTCAGCCCCAGCGCCTCCGCGTCCTGCTTCTCGAACGTGCCGTCGCCCCGGCCCCGGTAGAGCACGTTGCGTCCGCCGTTGTTCGCGTTGTGCCAGCCGTCGTGCATGAAGCGCAGCATGCGGCGGTCCCCCGCGTATTCGGGCTGCGGCAGCTTGAAGAGGTTGAGCGGCGGCGCGGGCTCCGGGTAGTCCGGCAGGTGCGTCGTCATCGCGTTGAGCACCAGCAGGTCCAGGTGCCCATCGCGGTCGTAATCCAGGAACGTGAGCCCCAGGCTCACCGCGTGGTCCGTCACACCCGCGGCCTCCGTCACGTCCTCGAAGGTCGCCGTGCCCGTCTCGCGCAGCATGTTGCGCAGCAGGCGCACCGGCCCGAAGGCCACCGCCACCGCGAGGTCCATGTCCCCGTCCCCATCCCAGTCCACGAACGTCCCGCCGCCGGCCAGGCCCTCTTCCTTGTAGCGGGTGGCGAAGCGCTCCAGCGCGGGCACGGGGACGCGCTCGAAGCGCATCCCGCCCAGGTTGCGGTACAGGCCCGCGTGGTCCTCCGGCGTGCCCAGCGGGTGCGTGAGGAACAGGTCCAGCCTGCCGTCCCCATCGAAGTCGCCGGTGGCCACCGCGTCACCCACCGCGACCAGCCACTTGGCGACGTGGGCCACGCGAGGATCCAGCTCCTCCAACGTGTGTCCCATCGTCGAGCCCAGGCCCGCTTGCGTGACGTCCTGCGCATCCAGGTGGAACGCGAGCGGCGCAGAGCGCTCCCCCTGCGCCGCCGTCACCGCGTAGCCCGTGCCCAGCACCGCCCCGAGTCCGCCCACCACGCCCAGGCGCCGGAGCACGTCCGGGGTCCCCAACGCGCGCGGTGACGCGCCCCGGGTGCGCCACAGCTCGCGCGCGTGCATGAACACGAAGCGGCAGGTGGCCACGGTGAGCGCCGCGTAGAAGAACGTGTAGACGCTCTCCTTCAGGTGCAGCACCAGGTCCACGCAGGTGATGGCCAGCGCCACGAGCACCTGGGCCTTCGGCGTCGCCGGCGACGTCGCTGGATCCGTCAGCATGTAGAAGACGAAGATGAAGAATGACGGCGCGCCCAGCGTGCCCAGGAACAGCACCTCCGGCGGCAGGTGGTGCCGGAGGATGTACGCGCGCAGCGCGGTCTGGAGCGCGTAGAAGGACAGGAAGCTGATCACCAGCCAGCCGCGCCCCACCCGGAAGAAGAACAGCACCAGCGCCGCCATCACGATGAAGGCCGACAGCGCGACCTCGCCGTTGGCCCACTGGTAGGCGGGCGCGGCGGTGATGAGCTCGCGCGTGGTGAGCAGCGACACGGCCACCGCGAACATCGACGGGTTGAAGACGTGGCGCCCCTGGAAGGTCAGCACGTACTTGGAGCCGATGGCCAGCCACACCGGCAGCCACAACAGCGTGCTCGCGTGCGAGTAGTTCAGCAGCAGCGCCAGCGAGCAGCACGAGATGTACGCGGAGAGCGGCAGCTCCTTGCGCCGCTTGAGCACCCAGCCCAGGACCGCGTCCAGCAGCGTGCCGGAGATGACCAGGAAGGCCATCTGCCCGGGGCTGCGGTTGAAGCCGAAGAAGGTGAAGCCCAGCACACCGTAGAGCGTGAGCAGCGCCGCGAAGGGCAGCCTCGGGTCGTTCCAGCGGGGGAAGACCCAGCCGCCCCACTCCACGCGCGTGCCCGCCAGGGCCGGCGTCGTTGGCACATGCACACTCATGATTGACCGTCCCGATGCACGCGCGGAGCGTGCCGCGCCCGTCTCCGGGTGTCCAATCCGCACGGGACTTGCGTCTTGCGCCCATGCGTGGAGTCCTGGCACACGATGTCCTCTTCCCTGCCTCGCCGCGCGGCGGTGCCTCGCGAGCTGCTCGTCCCCGCCACCCCGGAAGGCCTGCTGCGGCTGGCGGCCGTGGAGTGGGCGGGGATGGCCGTGGGGTGGGCGGTCATGGCTTGGGCGCCTCCGGTGCTCGCGCCGCTGGCGGTGCTCGCCGTCGCGGGACGGCTGCATGCCCTGGGCGTCCTGCTTCATGACGCGGTCCACCTGCCTTCGCGAAGGCGCGAATGGCGACTGTGTCTGCTGGAGACCGTCGCGGGATATCCCATCGCGTCCACGCTGGCGGCGATGCGCTACCACCACCTCCGCCATCACCGTGACGCGGGGCTGCCCACGGATCCATACCGCAAGCCTCCGGACGGAGGCCGGCTGCGCACGGCGTGGCGGTGGCTGTTGCTCCTGGGCGTGATTCCCGGCTGGGTGCTGCGCGGGCCGGTGGGGCTCTGCGCGTGGGTGCTGCCTTCGCTGCGCACGGCGTATGCGCGCGTGTTCCTCCAGGACCGGTCCGGGCGCGTGCTCTCACGCGACGCGGAGGTGGCGGCGTGTGCTCGCGCGGAGGCGGGGCAGGTGCTGTTCCACCTGGGCGTGCTGGCGCTGGCGGTGCGGTGGCCCTCCGCGGTGCTGTGGGGGTACGGGGTGCCGTTGCTCGTGGCGGCGGGGTTCAACGCGCATCGGCTGCTCGCGGAGCACACCGCCACGCCCGCTCGGGGGCGGACGCTGGAAGATGTGTTCGCGTGCACGCGCGACCATGGGCTCGGGTGGTGGGGCTGGATGGGATTGGCGCCCCGGCACGTGGGGATGCATGTGGTGCATCACCTGCACCCGCAGGTGTCCCTCACGCACCTGCCCCGGCTTCGCGCGTGGTACGTCGAGCGGTTTCCCCACCACTATCCCCGGCCTCGTTCTTCCTGATGCTCACTTCGATGACGCGGGTGTCGTTGGTCGTGGCGCTGGTGGCGTGCGCGAGCGCGGCGGTGGTGTTCCGGCGCCGGCAGAACGCACAGGGTGGCCGGGGGGGTCGCATCTCCGGGCCGAAGCTGGCGTGGCTGCTGTACGCGGTGTTCCTCTGGTTCCTCGTGTGCCCGCTGGTGGCGATGGATGCGGCCGTGCCGATGGAGGCTCGCGTCGTGTTGGGCGCCTTCGCGGTGTCCATGTGGCTGCGCGGCGCCGCGGAGCTCTACATGCTCTATGTGTCTCGCAACTGGCGGCCACCGTATGGCGTGGGCCATGACCTGGGATGCATCGCGCTGCTGGGAGCGGGGCTCGTGTACACCGGGGAGAAGTGGGCCGGGGTGCTCGACGGGCGCGATGTCTGGGCGCTGGCGCTGGTGGGCCTGGTGCTGGTGACCCTGGTGGTGGAGGTGGCCTATGCGGCGCTGTTCCACCAGGCCGTGGAGGGGCGCACCACCGGCGAGGATGGCGTGTGGTTCGCGGACGCGGAGCAGGCGCGGTTCCGGCGCATCAACCGGCTGACGCTGGCGCTCAACGTGCCGCTGTATGGGGCACTGGCGGTGTGGCTGATGCTGGGGATGGGGTAGCTACACCACGGGCTGGCGCCAGGCCTTGGACAGGTGGCCGGGACTGGACTGGTTGAAGCGATGGAGCAGCTCTTCCCGGCCGTGCTCCAGCAGGTACGTGAGCTCCCGGGGCATGAGCGTCTTCACGGTGACCAGACGGACCTGTCCGTCCGGCAGCGTGAAGTGCGTGGGGAGCGTGGGGGTTTCCATGCCCAGGAGCACGGCGACACGGCCGTCTTTCGTCAGGAGGGGTTCGGGCATGCGCTCTCCGTCGATTTCCATGGAGAGGATGCCGGTGCGCGCGGGTTCGCGCAGGTGTTCGTGGCCCACGAGTTCATTGGCGATGCGTTCGAGGAGGAGCTGCTGCCAGCTCTTCGCCACGTTCGCCACGGGCTCGTCGGTTTCGAGCGCGAGTTCCAGGCCGAAGCCCACGGAGGGTTCGGCTTTGTCCGCGAAGAAGTTGGAGAGGCCGTCCGTCACGAAGAGCGTGCGTCCTTCAGGCCGGTGGATGACTCGCCAGATTTCGCTTCGCGCCGGCCAACCACCACCGACGACGATGGGGATGACGAAGTTGTCATCCATGGTGCCCAGCGTGTGCCAGAAGGCTTCACGGGGTTTCGTGGAACGTTCGTAGAGCTCGCCGAGCATGCGGTTGTGCGCGCGTTCCTCGGGGCTGACTTCGCTGGGGCCGGTGACTTCCCGGAACGACATCCCCGTGGCGCCGGAGCGCTCCAGCGCCTCCTTGATATCCTCGGAGACGATGAGCACGACACTCCAGCCCCAGGGACGGAAGACCTTGGCATCGCCCACTCTCGTCGTGTCGATACGCATGCCCATGACGGACCTGTATCGCCCGGTCTTCTCTGGCCGCCCGTCTTCAGGCAGCCAATACAGCACCTCTGCTGACTCCTGATCATCGATGCATCGGATGGTGCGCGTCGCGACGAGGATGAAGAAGGTCTCCGACTGCCCGTCGACATCGACCGGGATGAGCTGAACCTCGTCAGGAGCAAGCTCCGTGAACACGCATGCGACTCGCCTATGGACGATGGGCGCACCACCGACGCTCGTCGTGGCGTAGTCGAGGACCTTCCCAGGATGACCAATGGGGATCCGTAGACGTTCGTTGATTTGGACCGGGCAACCCCTCTTGAACTGCCAGATGTCATCGATCTCTTGCCCCTGGGCATCTGTGGGCTCATCTGGCAACCAGCGGTCCCTCAACTCCATGTCGTCGCGAAGCTCGAAGTACCGCATCGAAATCCATCTCCCTATGCGTCAGGGTTGGGTGACAAGAATGTTGAGCCGGGTGTTCGGTCTGGAGATCAGCCGACCCAGGGCTTGGAGTTCCCCCACCAACGCGTCCCTGCATGACTGGATGGTACTGCAGTCTCCCAAGGCATCACTCAATCTCGAGTAGACAGTCTCATGGTACTCGCGAGGATGCGGACCCTGATGGGCTCGGACGCCAACTGTATTCACTTCGTCGTCCAGTGACATTCCCGCGCGGTCGAAGAGCTTCTGGAACCTGGGAGACCATGGACCACCGTTGTGCGTCGCCTCCCACCACTTGTTCGTAGCGATGTGATGCACCCGGACTTCACCCGGCACGGGAACATTCGGTCCCTTCGCGCCCATCGCCATCGCGTTGGGCGCCAACGCGATCGTCACTTCCCCAGTCGCGGACACTGCGACGGCAGAAACCTCCGCCGCAGCCACCAGCCGGAAGCCTCCTTGCTCCGCTCCCACCAGCGCGGCCTGTGCTGAACCCGGCAGCGTCGCGACCCTCGTCGCCAGCGTTTGCGCCGTGCCGCCCAGCGCGGCCATCGCCAGCATCACGAAGGCCCGTGCCGCTTGCTTGCCCATCACCTCGCCGTACTTTTCTCCCGCGCTCCGGATGCCGTCGAACGTCTGGGCGTCCTTCACCTCCGACGCCAGCACCCTCCAACCCTGGATCAGACTCCACACCGTGTCCCAGCCCAGGTACGCAATCAGCGCCACCGTCAGCGTTGCTGCCACGCCCTTCGACAACAGCGGCTCCGGCACCAGCCACAGGCTGAAGTACACCGCTCCTGTCGACACCAGCAGCGACACCATCGCCTCGGGGTCCACCATCCCCTTGAGGGCTTCGACTGTCTCCTCCCACACCGAGTCCAACGCGATGCGGAAGGCCAGCGTCCGCTTGCCCTCCTCGTTCAGCGTCAGTCCCTGGTCCAGCAGGTGGAGACAGTCTCCGGATAGCCGCTTGCGCACGCACCAGCGTCCGTAGGCAGCCTCCAGTTCCGTGCTCCCTTGCGCGGCCCGGACGCGGCCCTGCTTCGGATCCACCACGGAAACGACACCCAGCGATGCCCTCGGACGGTCCGCTCCGGGATTCAACAGCCGAAGCGCCTCCCTCCTCGGATGCACCGATGCTGGCGCTTGGCGCGCCAGCGTCCGCACTGTCTCCTCGAAAGTGTCACCATCCAGCGCCACGGGTCGTGTGTCCGTGCGCGGTGTGTACTCACGCGCCCGGCCATCACCCGTGTCCAACCGCCACGTCCGTGACGTCGCGCAGCCCGTCACCAACAGCGCCCACAGCACGCACAGTCCGCGCAGCGACATGGACGGCCTCTTGGTATCGAAGGCTACACCACGGACTGACCGAGCTCCCGGGGCAGGAGCGTCTTCACGATGACGAGGGATGGCGCCTCGGGCCGCGCGCTGTCATGTGCGGGACCTTTCAGCCCTGCAGCGCCACGCCCTGCTCCTCGTCCCCGTGCTTCAGCCAGGTCCTCGCCGCGGACTCCTGCCAGAAGCGCCGGAGGATCTTGTCCGTGCCGCTCCCCGAGGCCACGCGGTTCAGCTGCAACGCGACGATCTGGTTCTGAACCAGCTCCGCCACCCGCGTCACCCCCGAGCGCAATCCATACTCCTGCACCCTCCGGATGAGGTCCGCGGCCTCCGGCGAGGCCGGCCGGAACGTGCGCAGGTCCGCTTCGATCTTGATGGCCTGCCCCGCCACCTCATCCGTCGCGGCGCGCAGGTCCTCCACGAAGCGTTTCATCTCCTCCAGCCGGATGTAGCCCTCCAGCGCGAAGCTCACGATGGATTCCGTTCGGTCCACGTCGATTCGATACATCGAGGCCCCCTTCGTGAGTCCGCGTCAAACCTTCTCTCGCATCGAGCATCCCCCCGCCAATGTCCGGAAGGATGAGTCCCCTATTCAGGACTCCACGCCCAGCTCCTCCAAAAGGAGGGCCAGTCCCCGCGCCGCCGCGGCGTGCCGCACCTGGCGCCGGTCCCCCTCGAACTGGTGACGCTCCACCACCGCGCCCCTCCCCCGCCGCTGTACCGCGATGAACACCAGCCCCACCGGCTTCGCCTCCGTCCCGCCCCCAGGCCCCGCGATGCCCGTCTCCGCCACCGCCCAGTCCGCCCACGAACGCTCCAGCGCCCCCGCCGCCATCGCCTCCACCGCTTCCGCGCTCACCGACCCGTGCGCCTGCAATAGCGCCAGCGGCACGCCCAGCTGCTCACCCTTCGACTCGTTCGAGTACGGCACGAACCCACGCTCCACCACCGCCGACGCCCCCGGCACCTCCGTCAGCGCCGCGATCATCAGGCCTCCCGTACACGCCTCCGCCAATGCCAGCCGCACGTCGGCCTTCCGGCAGCTCGCGATGACCTTCGGCGCCAACGCCTCCAGTTCGCTCACGCGCCCTCCCCCGGCACCGCCGCCAGCACCGACACCAGCACATCGCCCCGGAAGGTGATGCCCACCGTGCCCGCGTCCCCCTTGAGCAGCCCCACCGCCGGATGCACGTCGCCGGGGCACACCGCCTCCAGCCCGCCTCGCGGCGCGAAGCCCGCGCGCTGCAACCGCTCCCACCAGGCCGAGGCCAGCTCATGGCGCTCGCACCGCTCCGCGTCGTTCACCGTGCCCACGATGTCGTCCACCTCCCGGCCGAAGAACCGCTTGATGGCGCGCCGCTCCGCGCCCGGCACGTCCAGCGTATCCAGCAACTGGAACACGCGGGAGAAGTGGTGCCATGCGTTCTTCAATCGCTCACGCGCTGGAGCGCGGTGGTGGTCCACGTGGGGCTCGCACAGCACCATGCCCACCGGCCCCAGCGACGCCAGCCGCGCCAGCACCGCGTCGCGCGCCTCCACTCCCGACGTCTCCCTCTCCGCGATGTGGTGCAGCGCGAACGCCGCGTTCACCACCAGCGGCCGGCGCACCGAGCGCAGCGCCGCCCACGTCGCCGCGTCCAGGTCCTCCACCGGCGACTCCAGCTTCACGAACTCGAGCGACAGCCCCACCTCCTCCGCCACCGCCAGCACCGCGTCGCGCGCCTCCACCAGGGCCGCGCCGCCGGGGTCCACCCCCACCACCATCAGGTGCCGGGGCAGCGCGCCCGCCCTCGCCAGCGCCCGCAGCAGGTTGCACTCCTGCCGCCCCTGGCCAATTCCCACGTCCAGCAGCGTCGCCTCCGCGTGCCCGCTCAGGAAGTCCGCCAGCAGCGCGTTCGCCACCGCGTCCGCCGCCGAGGCCAGCGGCAGGTGCTTCATCAAGCGCCGGAACAACTCAATCTGCGGCGCGCCTCCGTCCACCTCCGAGGCCCGGTACGGATGCAGCGCCCCCGTCGCCCCCTCCAACCGGCGCGACAGCGCGGTGGCGAACACGGCGTAGTTCTCGTCCTCGGGAATGCGCTCCGCGTCCAGCAACCGATAGAGCGCCGCCAGCGCTTCCACCGCCTCCACCGTTCGCGCCGACAACGCATGATCCATCGCCCGGAGCAGCAGTTCATCCTTCACCGTGCGCATGCGCCCTCCCCGCGAAGCCGTGGCCGTGGCTTCCACTCGACATGAAAAAGTGTAACGACGGCTCGAGTCGCGGCTCCAGGGGGCGGCACCGCGGGACAGCGGGCCGTGCGCGTTCGCACAGCGCTCCGCCCCCGAGGACGGACTGGCGCGACGCGGGTGTCATGGCAGGGCACCCGCGAGGGTGTCACTTTCGCGGGGGGCCGGTGTTGAAGCACGCGCCCATGCTCCTCCCCCCCCTCGCTGTCCGCCTGGTGCTGGCGGTCGTGCTGCTGTCCGGCGCGGTTGCTCGCGCGCAGGGCGTGCCCTCCGCCACCAGCGAGCCTCGCGCCGTGGAGGTGGACGTCCATGCCACTGACGCGGGTCAGGCCCTCTCCGCCGAGGACGCCGTCCGCCTGGGCCTGTCCCCCGACGCGGGGGACGCGACGCTCGTCCCGCCGGTCCTCACCGCGGAGGCGCCCGCCTCCTGGCCGGAAGGCTTGGAAGGTACGCCTGGCGAGGTGGAGCTGGAGCTTCGGGTGGACGTGGACGGCCGCGTCGCGGAGGTGAAGGTGGTGCGCGCCGCCGCCGAGCCGCGCCTCACCGACGCGGCGCTCGCCGCGGCCCCGGGCCTGCGCTTCACCCCGGCCACCCTGGGCGGCACGCCCGTGGCGGTGCGCCTGCCGTTCGTCTACCGCTTCACGCCGCCCGTGCAGGTCCCCGCCTCCGACACTCGCGTCACCGGCGAGGTGCGCGCGCGCGGCACGCGCCGCCCGCTGACGGACGCGGCGCTCTTCCTGGACGGCGCGCCCGAGCCCGCCGCCACCACGGACGCACAGGGCCGCTTCACGGTGGACGTGACGCCGGGCACGCACACGCTGGAGGTCCGCGCGCCGGGCCACGCGACGACCGCGTTCACGGAGACGCTGACGCAGGGCCAGACGCTCCAGGTCATCTACCGGCTCCAGCCTCGCGAGGTGAACCCCTACGAGACCGTGGTGCGCGACGAGCGCCCGCGCACGGAGGTGACGCGCATCAGCCTGCACGAGCAGGAGATCCGCGAGGTGCCCGGCACCCTGGGTGACCCGTTCCGCGTGGTGATGCTGATGCCGGGCGTGGGCAGCCTCGCGTCCGGCATCAGCTACCCGGTGGTGCGCGGCAGCCAGCCCGCCGCCACGGGCTTCTTCCTGGACGGCGTGCGCATCCCGATGCTGTACCACCTGCTGCTCGGGCCCGCGGTGGTGCACCCGGACTTCATCGACACCGTGGACTTCTACTCGGGCGCGCCGCCGGTGCAGTACGGCCGCGTGCTGGGCGGCGCGGTGGAGGGGCGCCTCAGCCGCCCGCGCGAGGACCGGCTGCACTTCACCGCGTACGCGGACCTGATCAACGCGGGCGGCTTCATCGAACAGCCCTTCGAGTCCACCGGCACCAGCGTCAGCCTCGCGGGCCGCATCAGCTACACCGCGCTGCTCATCTCGCTGGCGGCCAATACCTTCCAGAGCTCGGACGCGGAGAAGGTGCGCGCGGGCTTCTGGGACTACCAGGCGCGCATCGAGCAGAAGGTGGGCCAGGGCCGCCTGCGCCTGTTCGCGCTCGGCAGCTCCGACGACGTGGGCGTCGCGCCGGAGCTGCGGGACGCCGCGGACGGAGGCGGCGTCGTGTCGCGCTTCCACCGCATCGACCTGCGCGGCACGCACCCCGTGGCGGGCGGCGAGGGCGAGGTGGGCGTCACGCTGGGCTGGGACGGACTGGGCCTCACCGGCGAACGGACGCGCGACACCGGAAGGGAGCTGATCCGCGAGCAGGTGGGCGAGTACAGCCTGAGTCAGGCGAGCGTCTCCGCTCGCGCGGGATGGCGCCGGACGCTGACGTCCTCACTGGACCTGACCCTGGGCGCGGACGTGGAGCACCGTCGCTCCGCCACCGTGCTCGCCGGCACCGCGCGGCCTCCAGGGTGGCGCCCCTCGGACGACGCGGATCCGCTCAAGCGCCCGAGCGCGCTGGCCACCTTCTCCGGCGCGTATGCGTCCGCCACGTGGAAGCCCTCGGAGCGCTGGTCCGTGACGCCGGGCCTGCGCGTGGACGCGTACCACCTGGTGCCGGGCATGACCTTCACCGCGGTGGAGCCGCGCCTGGCCGTGCGCCACGCGCTGACGGAGACCCTCACGCTCAAGGGCGGCGCGGGCCTGTACCACCAGCCCCCCACCGTGCTCGTGCACGTGCCCGCCATCGACACCGCGAGCCTGCGCTACGGCCTCCAGTCCGGCGCGCAGCTCGACGTGGGCGCGGAGTGGAAGGCCTTCGAGGGGCTGGAGCTGAGCGCGGACGCGTACTTCAACCCGCTGTTCCGCGCGGTGGAGTTCGACCTGAAGGACGTGGCGGAGAACCGCCGCCGCCGGCTCAGCCTGGACACGGACCCCGCCACCACCGGCTACGCCTATGGCTTCGACCTGATGGCCCGACACCCGCTGGGCCGCCACTGGTTCGGCTGGGTGTCCTACAGCTTCCTGCAGAGCAGGCGGAAGGCGCGCTTCTCCCGCTTCAGCGACGACAACAAGGTCCTGGAGACGGTGGAGGGCACGCTGCCCTTCGCCTTCGAACAGGCGCACACGTTCAACGCCGCGCTCAGCTACAAGTTCGGCAACAACTGGACCGTGGGCACGGTGGTGCACTTCAACACCGGCCGCCCGGAGACGGGGCAGATCACCTCCCAGACGCAGCGCTGGGTGCCGGACGGCGACGGCACGAACCGTTGGGTGCGGCAGGACCTGGACCGCACCCAGCGACTGGCGCCGTTCTTCCGCGTGGACGCGCGCATCGCGAAGTCGTGGGCCTACCAGGACTTCACCCTGGATGCGTCGCTCGACGTGCTCAACCTCTCCGCGCAGCAGGAGGTGGTGGCCTACGAGTACCGGGACGAGTCCGACTTCGACCCCAACAACCCCCGGGGCACCCATCCCGTCCGCGCCCCCATCCGCATCCCCGTCATCCTCCCGCTCTTCGGGCTCAAGGCGACCTACTGACATGCGACGCGCACTCGTCACCTCCCTGGCGCTCGTGGCCTCCGCCGTCACCGGCTGCGACCGCTATCCCGAGGACCCCATCTTCGCCTACGGCCGCGCGCTCCACCGGGACGGCTCACCGCGCGCCGGCGAGCCGCTGCCCCTGGAGCGCCTGCATCCGGAGGAGGAGTCCTTCCAGCCCTTCGGGACCGTCGTCCCCGACGCCTCCGGCGACTTCATCCTGGAATTGCTCTACCAGGACGTCGTCGAGACGGACCCCTCCGGCAGACGGTGCGTGTTCCGGATGTCGCTGCCGCTGGAAGCGGACGGCAGCGGCGCATCCCTTGCGTTCTCCTTCCAGAATGACGTGGAGCTGCCCGAGCTGAAGGCGTGGGACGCGCACCCGGTCGTGAGCGTCGGTGAGCAGGGCCCCAGCGTGGCCTTCCCTCCCGCGCCCCCGGCGCCGCCCCTGCCGGTGACGGCGGACACCCTGGAACTGCGCTCCATGGACGGCGACCTCATCCCCATCCTGCCCAGCACGCCGGAGCCCTTGCTGTGGGTCACGTCCGGCGGCGAGCTGCTCTGGCGCCAGACAGGCGCCCCCTCTCCATGGACGCCGAGCCCGCAGGTGATGGAGGACTTCGCCAGTCCCCGTGTCCAGCTGCGGGCCGCCAGCGGAGGGACGTGGCTGTTCTCGCCCCTGGGCAGCGAGGCGAGCTCCGTGGACTTCCGGCTGGAGTGGCGCACCGGCACCGAACCGCTGCCCGCGGGGACACTGCGCCCCATCAGCCGCGGCGCGCCGTGCGAGCCGTCCTTCCCGGATGTCTGTCCATGGACGGATGGCCTGCTCACGCCCGTGGACTTCTTCAAGAAGGAGACCGACCCGCGGGTCCACAGCGTCGTCATCACCCTGCCCCGGCCCACCCTGCCCCGCAGGGCGGTGGTGCGCGGTCTTCAGTATCTGCGAGGCTACGGCGGTAGGGATTCGCTCGTCGTGGAGGGCAGCGCGGACGGCGAGCACTGGCAATCCCTGGCACGCGTCGTCCTGCGGGACCTGAGCTCCACCGAGCAATCCCTGCTCGACGCACAGCTCGGCTTCTTCAACGAGCCCACCGCAGAGGCCTCGTCCTACGGAGACGCCCCGCTCCTGCTGGGCAGGCGAGAGCGCGTCTTCCAGGATGTCCCCCTCTCCAGCACGGAGCCCGCGCGCTTCGTGCGCTTCTCCGTGGAATCCCTTACCTACGACGGAAGCGCCCCACCCGCCGATCTCTATACCCTCTCCGAGCTGTCCATCTTTGAATAGTCATTGGGGAGGCAATCCAACCCATGAAGATTGCTTGGGTAGGGGAAGCCGGGGAGTCCATCCCAACCAAATAAATCAAGAAATAAAGGGCGCTCCGTTCATCTCATGAAGCACCGCTCATTCGTGCCCGAGGAGGGCCCCATGATTGCGCTGACCTGGACGTATGGGCAGCTCCTCAAGGGACTGACGGAGCGGGTGCGCCGGGTGCTGCTGGTGCAGGTGCTCATCCTGGCGCCGAGCTTCGGGGTGCTGGAGCTGAACCCACTGGGTCCTTCGCACCGGGGGCTCTCGCTGACACGGCTGGCGCTGTGGGGCTGCGCGGTGGGGCTGTTGTGGGGCCTGCACCGGTATGCCTTCGGGCCCACGCGGGTGGCCTCGTGGCAGCGCGTGCTGTGGGTGACGGGGCTGTGCTGGCTGGGGCAGTGGCTGGGCGTCTTCGTCTCGGTGGAGGCGCTGCCCCCGTCGATCCAGCAGTGGTCCGGGGCGCGGTGGATCCACGTGGGGTTCAGCGTGATGTTCTTCTGGGCGGCGACCGCGGTGCTCTACCGGCTGGCCGCGCCCGTGCCGGAGCCTGACGCGGTCCCCGCCATACCCACCGGGCCCGAGGCCGCGCCCAGCAAGAAGCGCCTCACGCGCGCGGAGCGTCCAGCGGGAGCCTGAGCCTCGCGCGGCAGCCCCGGCCGTCGGTGCGGTTCTCCAGGCGCAGGCTGCCACCGTGCGCTTCGGCGATCTGCCGGCTGAGCGCCAGGCCGATGCCGCTGCCCTGGGGCTTGGTGGTGAAGAAGGGCACGAAGAGGTTCGACGTGTCGGCGAGGCCGGGGCCTTCGTCCTCCACCCAGACCTCCACGGCGCCGGGCGTGTGCACCGCCCAGGAAACCCAGACACCGCCCGAGCCTCCGTCCGACAGGACCGCGTCCACGGCGTTGCGGACCAGGTTGATGAGCAAGTGCTCCAGCTGGTCTCCGTCTCCGGGCACGGTGAGGCCGGGGCCCGGGCGCACGGCGACGGGGCGACGCGGCTCCAGGGCGGCCACTCGACGGACCCAGGGCTCCACCTCCACGGGCCCCAGGCTGGGCGGGGGCAGGCGCGCGAGCCGCGCGTGCGCGGACATGAAGCGCGACAGGGCCTCCGCGCGGCGGGCGATGATGCCCAGGCCGTGACGGGCGTCCTCCTCCCAGTCCTCGGGGCGCGGCACCAGGGCGAGGGTGTCTCGCAGCGCGTCCGCGATGGATTGGATGGGGGTGAGGGAGTTGTTGATTTCGTGGCTGAGGACGCGGACCAGCCGGCGCCAGGCTTCCCGTTCTTCCTCGCGCAATGCCAGACGCAGGTCGGTGAGCACGACGAGCTGGTGGGGTTGGCCTCCTTCGCGGAAGGAGCCTCGCCACAGCTCGTAGGGGCCGCCGTCCTGTTGCGCGAAGACGCGGGTGAGGCGGCGGGGAGCGGGGCCCTCCAGCAGCTCGCTCCAGCCGAGGGAGTCCGCGCGCTGCCCCAGGAGCTGCGCTCGCGGGAGGCCCACGAGCCGGGCGCCCGCCCGGTTCACCAGCTTGAGCGTGCCGCTGGCGTCGAAGGCGAGCACCGCGACGTCGATGGCCTCCATCACCTGCCCCAGCAGCGCGCCGGCCTCCAGCGCGCCCAGGCGCTGTTCGCGCAGGGTGTCGCCCAGGGCGTTGACCTCCAGGAGCACCTCCCCGAGCGGGTCTCCCACGTGTCCGCCCCGGCCGCGCACGGAGTAGTCCCCTTCGCGCAGCGCGGCCAGCAGGCCCGCGACGGTGTGCAGGGGCCGCACGACGCGCTCGCGGAGCGCCAGGCATGCTCCGGCGTGAACGCCCACCACGAGCACGGACAGCGTCCAGCGGACCTTCGCGGTGAAGTCCCCCGTCCAGAGGAGCGCGAGCGTCACGAGGACCGCGGGCAGCCCCGCGAGGACCCCGAGCCACAGGATGCGCAGGTCGTGCGGCACGCGCGACTTCTGTTCGTGCGCGTCCTGTTCGTGCGCGAGCTTCATGACGCGCGCTTCACCGCGCGCCCTTGATGCCGTAGTACTGGAGCCGCCGGTAGAGCGCGCTGCGCGACAGCCCCAGCGCCTTCGCTGCTTCGCTCACGTTGCCGTCGTGCCGGCCGAGCGCGCGCTCGATGAGGTAGCGCTCCACCTCCTCCAGCGTCATCTCCTCCAGGCGCGTGCTCCCCGCGGCCTGCGGCCCCATCCGCTTGAGCAGCAGGTCCTCCGCCTCCACCCGGTCGCCCACCGCCATCAGCAGCGCGCGCTCCACCGCGTGCTCCAATTCGCGCACGTTGCCCGGCCAGGGATACGCGATGAGCGCCTCCATGGCGCCCGGCGCCAGGTGGATGTTCGGGCGGCCGTAGCGCTGGCCCTGCGCCGCCAGGAAGTGCGCCGCGAGCAACGGGATGTCCTCCCTGCGCTCCCGGAGCGGCGGCAGCTGCACCTCCACCGTGTTGAGCCGGTAGAGCAGGTCCTCGCGGAAGCGCCCCTCCGCCACCGCCCGGCCCAGGTCCACGTTCGTCGCGCTCACCACGCGCACGTCCACGCGCCGGGTCCGCGACGAGCCCACCGGGTGCAGCTCCCCCGTCTGGAGCACCCGCAGCAGCTTCGCCTGCTGCGTGAGCGGCATGTTCCCAATCTCATCCAGGAAGAGCGTGCCGCCGTCCGCCAGCTCGAAGCAGCCGATGCGGTCCGCCTTCGCGTCCGTGAAGGCTCCCTTCACGTGTCCGAAGAGCTCGCTCTCGAAGACGCCCTCGGACAGGCCGCCGGAGTTCACCGCGACGAAGGGCCGGTCCGCGCGCGGGCTCGCCGCGTGGATGAGCCGCGCCACCACCTCCTTGCCCGTGCCGTGCTCTCCCGTCACCAGCACCGGCGCCGAGGACGGCGCCACCCGGTCGATGAGCCTGCGCACCGGCTGCATCGCCCGCGACTCGCCCACCATGGGCGAGCGTCCCCCCTGCTCGCGGCGCAGGTGCTGGTTCTCCTCCTCCAGCCGCCGGCTTCGCCGCAGCGCCCGGGACCACTCCAGCTGCGTGCGCAGCGTGGCCAGCAGGCGCGTGTTGTCCCAGGGCTTCTGCACGTAGTCGCGCGCGCCCAGGCGCATCGCCTCCACCGCGCCCTCCACGCTCCCCCACGCCGTCATCACCACCACGGGCAGCAGCGCGTCCCTCGCGCGAAGCTCGCCCAGCAGGTCCAGGCCCTCGCGCCCGGACGTGGTGTCGCGCGCGTAGTTCAGGTCCATCAACACCAGGTCCACGTCCTCCGCGTCCAGCGTGGCCTTCACGCCCGCGGGGGACTGCGCGCTCACCACCGTGTAGCCGTCGCGCTTGAGCAGGAGCCGCAGCGCCTCCAGCACGTCCGGCTGGTCATCGGCCACGAGGACGCGGGTGGAACGGGAGGAGGAAGCGGTGGGTTCGGACACGGGGGACACCAGGGGACGCAACTGTGCCAGAAAGGAGGGAACTCAGTCCGCCCGGAGCGCGATGATGGGGTCCACGCGCGTCGCTCGCCGGGCAGGCAGCCACGACGCCGCCAGCGCCACCCCGGTCAAGAGCAGCGCCACCCCGCCGAACGTCCATGGGTCGTCCGCGGACACGCCATACAGCAGCGCCCCCAACAGGCGCGCCAGGGCCAGGGACAGACACAGCCCCACCGCCACGCCCGTGAGCGACAGCCGCAGGCCCTGCGCCAGGACCAGCCGCAGCACGTCGCCTCGCGCCGCGCCCAATGCCATGCGGATGCCCAGCTCCCGCGTGCGCTGCGTCACCGAGAAGGCGATGACGCCCGACAGCCCCAGCGCCGCGAGCAGCAGCGCGACGCCCGCGAACAGGCCCATCACCAGCGCGGACAACCGCCGGGGGCCGGTGGACCGGTCCATCCGGCGCGTGAGCGGGGACACGTCGAACAGCGGCAGGTCCGCGTCCACCGCGCGCACCTCCGCCTCCACCTGGGCGCGCAGGGCCTCCGGGTCCCCGGACTTCACGCGCACCGCCAGGCCCATGGACACGGACGGCAGCTGCGACAGCGAGTAGTACGCCGCCGGGCGCGACGGCACGTCCAGGCCCCACTCGCGCAGGTCGTCCACGATGCCCACCACCGTGGCCCACTGCATGTCCTTGCCGTGCAGCTTCAACCGCTGCCCCAGCGCGTCATCCTTCGGCCAGAAGAGGTTCGCGAAGGAGCGGTTGATGACCACCGCCCACGGCGCGTCCGGCCCGTCCGAGTCCTCCAGGAGCCGGCCCTGCCGCAGGTGGACGCGCAGCGCGCGCAGGTAGCCGGAGGTGACGGCGCGGAACTCCACCGCCTTCCACTGCTCACCCGGCTGGCGCGGACGCCCCTCGATGTCGAAGCTGTTGTCCGTGGTTCCCCCCAGCGGCAGCACGTTCGTCAGTCCCGCGGACTCCACGCCCGGCATCCCCTGGAGCCGGGGCAGCAGGGCCTGCAGGAAGGCCGCCTGCTTCGCCCGCTCCGGGTACTGCCCCCTGGGCAGCGCGAGCTGTCCGGTGAGCACGCCGTCGGACTCGAAGCCCGCGTCCACGCGCTGGAGCGCGAGGAAGCTCTTCACGAACAGGCCCGCGCCCACCAGCAGCACCAGCGCGAGCGACACCTGCGCCACCACCAGCGCCGCGCGCAGCCGGCCCGTGCGGTGGCTCCCCGTGGCACGGGCGCCCTCGCGCATCGCCGCGTGCAGGTCCGCGCGGCTCGCTTGGAGCGCGGGCACCAGCCCGAAGAGCACGCCCGTGAGCACCGACACCCCCAGCGTGAAGAGCACGGAGGCCACGTCCAGCTTCACGCCCTGGGCGCGCGGCAGGCTGTCCCCCACCGTGGCCACCAGCGCGTCCGTGCCCCACAGCGCGAGCAGGAGCCCCACCGCGCCCGCAACCAGCGACAGCACCAGGCTCTCCGTGAGGAACTGCGCCACCAGCCGCAGCCGGCCCGCGCCCAGCGCCGCGCGGATGGACACCTCGCGGCCTCGCGACACCGCTCGCGCCAGCAGCAGGTTCGCCACGCTGGAGCACGCCACCAGCAGCACGAAGCCCACCGCGCCCCAGAGCAGCCACAGCGTCTCGCGGACCCCGCCCACCACCTGGTCTTCCAGCGGCGTCACGCTCATGGACCAGCCCCACCGCTGGTAATCGCTCACCAGCTCCGGAGGGCGTGCGTTGCCCATGCGCACCAGGTCCGCGCGCGCCGCGTCCAGCGTCATGCCCGGCTTGAGCCGCGCCAGCACGCTCAGGAAGCGGTTGCCGCGCCGGGCCTCCTCCTGCTGTTCCGGCGTGGGCGCGAAGGGCAGCACCACCTCCATGTCCTCCGGGTAGACGCCCCCCGGAGGCAGCACGCCCACCACCGTGCGCGGCACGCCGTCCAGCCGCAGCACGCGCCCCAGCACCTCCGGGTCCTTCGCGAAGAGGGTGCGCCACGCGGTGTCCGTGAGGATGACGACCTGGTCGCGGCCCGGCGTCTCCTCCTCCTCGGTGAAGCCCCGGCCGAGCACCGGCGTGACGCCCAGCGTGGGCAGGAAGGACGCCGTGGCGATGGCGACTCGCAGGCGCCGGGGCGACTCCTCACCGGTGAGCGTCACGTCGTCGGGACGGAAGGCCGCCAGCGCCGTGAAGGCCCGCGTGTGCGTGGTCATGTCCCGGTACTCCGGCACCGAGTTCGACACCGCCTTCAAACCGAAGGCCTCGAAGTTCGGGGCCAGCAGCACCAGCCGCTCCGGCTGCACGAAGGGCGGCGGGGTGAGCAGCACGCCCTTCACCACGCTGAACACGGCGCTGTTCGCGCCGATGCCCAGCGCCAGCGTCAGCACCGCCACCGCCACGAAGCCGGGAGCGTTCTTCAGGGAGCGCCACGCGTAGCGCAAATCGCCGAGCAGGTGTTCCATGGCCGTTTCCCCTCTGCTTCAGCGGAGCTGTTCGTCCTGCACGACGCGGCCGTCGAACAGGCTCACCGTGCGCGTGGCGATGCGCGCGTGCGCCGGGTCGTGCGTCACCATGCACAGCGTGGAGCCGGCCTTGTGCAGGTCGGACAAGAGCTGCATCACCGCCTCGCCGTTCTTCGAGTCCAGGTTGCCCGTGGGCTCGTCCGCCAGGAGGATGAGGGGGTCTCCCGCCACGGCGCGCGCCACGGCCACGCGCTGCTGCTGGCCGCCGGAGAGCTGCCCCGGCAGGTGACGCGCCCGGTGCGCCATGCCCACGCGCTCCAGGGCCCGCTCCACGCGCTGCTTGCGCTCCTGCGCGGGCAGGCCGCGGTAGGTGAGAGGCAGCTCCACGTTCTCGAAGACGGTGAGGTCTCCGATGAGGTTGAAGCTTTGGAAGATGAAGCCGATGTGCTGGTTGCGCACCTTCGCGCGCTCCGTGGGCGACAGCTCCAGGACGCTCTTGCCGTTGAGCTGGTAGCTGCCGCGCGTGGCGGTGTCGAGGAGCCCCAGCACCGCGAGCAGCGTGGACTTGCCGGAGCCGGACGGGCCCACAATGGCCACCCACTCGTTCTCACGGATGGTGAGCTGGATGTTGGAGAGGGCGTGCGTCTCCACCTCCTCCGTCTCGAACACCTTGGTCAGCCCGTCGAGCTGGAGCAGCGCCCGGCCCGGCACTACGCCCGGGCCCATGGCCTTCGCCTCGCCGTCGTTCGTCATCGTCGTCATCATCGCAGCCTCACGCGCTCCACCGCATCCCACGCGGTCATGTCCGACAGCACCACCTGATCGCCTTCTGAAAGTCCCTGCACGACCTCCACCGCGTTCACCGAGCCCCTGCCCAGCTTCACGGGGATGCGCACCGCCTCGTCGCCACCGGGCAGCAGGCGGAAGAGCGCCAGCGTGCTCTCCGCCTGGGCGCCCGCCGGACGGCCCACCGACAGCACGTCGTCCAGGCGCTCCAGCTCCACGGTGCCCTCCACGGTGAGGTCCGGCCGCGCGCCCCTGGGCAGCGTGTCTGGAAGGGACACCTCCACGCGCACCGTGCCCTGGCTGGCCGCGGGGGCCACGCGGGCCACGACGCCCTCCACCACGCCGTTGCGCGTGTCCACCTGCGCCTTCAGGCCCGGGAGGATGTCGCGCGCCTGCGTCTCCGCGATCCGCAGCTCCGCCTTGAGCCGCTCCGGCTTCACCACCTTGGCCAGGAGCACGCCGGGCGTCACCCACTGGCCCAGCTCCAGCGGCAGCTCCTGGAGCACGCCGTCCTCGCCCGCGAGCACCTTCATGGACTCCACCTGCTGGCGGCGGAAGCGCGCCACGGCCTTGAGGCGCTCCACCTGATCCTGCTGCGCGGCCAGGCGCTGGCGCAGGCTCTGGGACATGACCTCCAGACGCTGGCGCTCCAATTCCAGACGCTGGCTGGACTCCTGCGCCTTCTCCTGGGCCTGCCTCGTCTCCAGATCGCCCACGAAGGCCTTCTGGAAGAGCTCGGTGCTGGCCTGGGCGCGGCGGGTGGCGTCGGCGGCCTCGGCGGTGAGGGTGGCGACGGTGGCCTGCTGGGACAGGCGCTGCGTCTGGAGCAGCTCGCGCAGCTCCAGGAAGTCGCCCTCGGCGCTCGCGAGCTGACGTTCGGCCTCCAGGGCCTGGAGCTGCACGTCCGGGTTGGACAGCTCCAGGAGCAGCGTGCCCGCGGTGACGGTGGCGCCGGGCCTCACGTGGATCCGCTCCACGCGGCCGGCGGTGTCCGCGGTGAGCCAGCGGATGGATTCAGGGACGAGCGAGCCGGTGCCCTTCACCTGGCGCACCAGCGGGCCGCGCTTCACGGTGTCCAGCCACACGGAGGCCTTGTCCACGGTGGGCGCGGCGGGGCGCAGCCGGGACAGGCCCACCGTCACCGCCACCAGCGCGGCGAGGCCCAGGGCGGCCAGGAGATAGGGTTTGCGACGCGGTGCTCGAGCCTTCGGGATGTCCACGCCCCGGGCCATAGCGAGCCGTGTGCCAGGGCTCCGAGCCGGGCCAAGCGCCCGGAAACACGAGGGTGACGGAGGAACGTCCGGCCGCGTTGACCGCTTGCGCGAAGGGCGCGTCCCAGGAGCGGACACTGGAAAGCTCCAGTGGGCGCTGAATAGAGTCGGCGTCCGCTCGTCTGCAGGCTCGATTCATCTCCCACACACTTTCGCGAGACTCCCCATGCGCTCCACCGCTCCGCGGGCGCGCGCCGGCATGCTGCTGGCCGCCACCCTTCTGCCTTTCTCCGCGTTCGCTGATGCCCTGTATCTCCAGCTCACGGACGTGGGCAGTGAAGTGGACGCGGGCGGCCTGTCCGCGAGCACCGTGGCGGAGCGCACGCGCTACGGCATCAACGAGGCGCTGAAGAACACCACCTCGGAGGCCATCCTGATGGATGGGCAGCACGAGGGTTCTCCAGACGTGACGGTGAGCGCGAAGGTGACGCGCGCGGGGGAGAAGTACCGGCTGACGTACCTGCTGAGCACGACGCATTCGCCGGTGCGCACCAAGACGCTGGCGTATGAGTTCGTCAATCCCAGCCTGAGCGACAGGGGCTCGGTGGTGATGGCGCAGGCGGTGCTGGACGAGGCGAAGAAGCTGGAGGTGGCGGCGGAGCAGGAGGTTCCGGTGGCCTCCGGCGCGGACACGGGTTCGGACTCGCGGGTGTCGGAGCGAATGAACCACAACGGGTCCCGGTACGACGGGATGTCCGGCGATTCGACGGGACGGGACCTGTCGGCGGATCAGGATGCGCCGCGCCGCCGACGCGGTGGCCGGACGACGTTGGACCTGGGTGTCGCGGCGGGCTTCAACAGTCCCTCGGGCATCTTCGGCGTTGAGCTCGAGTATCGGGTCGCGCCCATCCTGGGACTCAACCTGAGCGCCGGCGTGGGCGCGTGGGGCATCCGGATGGGGCCGGGGGCGCGCCTGTATCCGCTGGGTGAGGTGCGCACGAGCCCGTTCCTGGAGGCGGGCATGAGCTTCAACATGGGCGGCAGGTCGACGACCACGCTCAGCTTCGGCGGCGAGTCGGAGTCGTACACGACGGAGAAGCTGATGACGCCGGTGGCGACGGTGGCGGTGGGCCTGCGACAGGCGATGGGCCCCATGTACCTGGGCGCGCGCGTGGGCTGGGGCTACCGCCTGCGTGAGGACAACTGGCGCACGTCGGACGGCCGCGACCCGAACCTCCTCGACGACCTGGACATCGCCACCACCCAGCACGGCGGCTTCCTGTGCAGCCTCACGCTGGGCGCGGCGATGTTCTGATGCATTGCTACGGGCGGGGCGCGGGAGCCGGTGAGCCCGCGTCCTGCCAGGAGCGTGGCAGGAACGGTGAGGGCCCGTCCCCCACAACACCCGGGGATGCAGTCCCGGGTTCTCCAGGCGTGGAGGTCACGCCAGCATCCTCGGGCTTCGCGACGTCGGGCTGGCCGTCGATGAGCCGCCGGAGGATCCGGCCATCCCGGTGGATGGCGTAGCTCGCCCCTGAGTCGAGCGCGGGCTGCGTACGGCCACAGGCCTTCGGGTCTTCGTCGATGCGGATGAAGATGACGTCGCCCTGCCGGACGACCCGGTACTGCTGGGACTCCCAGCGGCTTCCACAGGACACGGTGGCGTCCTGCGGTGGAAGCAAGTCACGCGCGGCGACCGTGAGCGCACGCAGGACGTCTCCATCCATTTCGTACACCGTGCCTTCGGTCCCCAGCGAGACAGCAGGCTGAGCGAAGAACGATGGGAAGGTGATGGAGGGGTCCTCCTCGTACTTCGCGGGAGATGAGGCGGCGGCTCTCATGCAGCCCGCGAGCACGAGCGCGGAGGCCAGGATGAGATAGGTCCTCTGCACGGACATGCGCCCAGCGTATCCCGTCCCGGGTAGGCTCGCGCGCCATGCCGGCCTCCCTGCTTGAAGTGTTCCTGGACCATGCCCGTCACGAACCCTCGCGCCCGCTGCTGTCCTTTGAAGGGACGACGTACACGCGGGGACAGCTGGCGGAGCGGGTCACCTCGTTCGCTCGCGGACTCAAGGTCCGGGGACTGGCTCCGGGTGAACGCGTCGCCCTCTTCCTGGAGAACAGCGACGCGTTCGTCATCACCTGGCTCGGCGTCCAGGCCGCGGGCTGCGTCGCCGTGCTCGTCAACACCGCCTACCGCCAGGTGGAGCTGGCCCACATCCTCTCCGACGCCGAAGTGAAGGTCTGCGTCACCGGCACCTCCGGCGCCTCCGAGCTCGCGCCGCTGCGCGACCCACTGCCATCGCTCCAATGGCTCATCACCGTGGAGCCGCCTCCCGCGAACCTCCCCGCGTCCCTGCCCACCGTGGCCTTCGACGCCCTCGTGGAACAGGGCGCCACGTCCACCGCGCCGCTCCCCCTGCCTCGCGCCGAGGACCTCGCCGTGCTGGGCTACACGTCCGGCACCACCGGCCGCTCCAAGGGCGCCATGCTCCAGCACCGGCAGCTGCTCGCCAACGTGCGCGCCGTCACGGAAGCGTGGCGCTGGACGGACGCGGACAGGCTGCTGCTCACCCTTCCCCTCTTCCACACCCACGGCCTCATGGTGGGCCTGCACGGCACCCTCTTCACCGGCGCCAGCGTGGACCTGCGCCGCCGCTTCGTCGCGTCCGACGTCCTCACCGCCCTGCACGACGATGCGTCCCTCACCCTCTTCTTCGGCGTGCCCACCATGTACGGCCGCCTCCTGGAGGAATCCCTCCGCACCGGCGTGACGCCCCACCCGCTGCGCCTGTGGGTCTCCGGCTCCGCCCCCCTGAGCCCCCAGCTGTGCCTGGACATCGAGGCGCGCTTCGGCGCTCGCATCCTGGAGCGCTACGGCATGACCGAGACCCTCATGAACACCACCCAGCCCTACGACGGCGAGCGCCGCCCCGGCACCGTGGGCATGCCCTTCCCCGGCCAGGAGGCCCGCGTCGTGGACGTGCGCTCCCGCAAGCCCCTGGGCCGCGGCGAGACAGGCGAAATCGAGGTCCGCGGCCCCCACGTGTTCACCGGCTACTGGCGCCGCCCGGACGCCACCCAGGAGGCCTTCGACGCCGATGGCTGGTTCCGCACCGGCGACCTGGGCGAGTGGGACCCCGACGGCTTCCTGCGCATCACCGGCCGGGCCCGGGAGCTCATCATCAGCGGTGGCTTCAACATCTACCCGCGCGAAGTCGAAGAGGTCCTCACCCAGCACCCGTCCGTCGCGGAGGCCGCCGTGCTGGGCCTGCCCGACCCGGACTTCGGCGAACAGGTCGTCGCCGTCGTCGTCCCCCACCCCGGCGCCCCCACGGACGCCCAGGCCCTGGTGGACTGGTGCCGCGAACGGCTGGCCGCCTTCAAGAAGCCCCGCCGCGTCGTCTTCACCGACGCCCTGCCCCGCAACGCCCTGGGCAAGGTCCAGAAGCACATCCTCCGGGAACGCCTGGTCGCCCCCTAGGGCACATCCACCGCCATCTGCCCAACAGGGCCCACACCAGCCCCTGGCCGAAATTCCGCGCGGACCTACCTTCTCCCGCGAGAGAAACCGGAGCCATTGCGTGGAGTCCCACCCTACCCGAAACCCGTCCCATCCGACCTCGGCCTCCTGGGCCACGGGGGTGCCAGGTGGCGCACGGAAGGGTGCGGGGGGCCGCGCATGAGGCGGTTGCTCATCGTGGATGACGAGCTCGCCATCGTGGAGGCGCTCGAGGACATCCTGTCCCTGGAGGGCTACGACATCGTCACCGCGTACAACGGCGACGAGGGCCTGCAGCGGCTCCTGGCCTCCAAGCCGGACCTGGTGCTGTTGGATTTGATGATGCCCGTGATGGACGGCGGCGAGCTGTTGCGCCGCATCCGCGCCCACCCGGACCTGCGCGACCTGCCCGTGGTCGTGATGAGCGCGGGCCGCCTCACGGACGAGGAGCGCCGCGCCAGCTCCCACTTCCTCGCCAAGCCCTTCGAGCTGGACGACCTGCTGGGCACCATCGCGAAGCAGCTGCCCCCGGAGGGGCCTCGCGCCTGAAGCGGGCGTTCAGCCCGGCGTCGCGCGGAAGAGGACGTCCCGGTAGTACTGCAGCTCGCTGATGCTGGAGCGCAGGTCCGCGAGCGCGGTGTGCCCGCTGGGCGGCTTGCGCGGCTCCACCAGCGCCGGATACCAGGCACGAGTAATCACCTTGAGGCTCGTCACGTCCACCATGCGGTAGTGCAGGTAGCGGTCCACCATGGGCATGTGGTCGATGAGGAAGCGCCGGTCCGTGTGGATGGAGTTGCCCGCGAGGATGCCCTCGCCCACGTCGCAGTAGTCCGCGATGAAGGACGTCACCTCGCGCTCCACCACGCGCAGGGACGACGTCGACGCGCGCACCTTGTCCAGCAGGCCGTTCTTCGTGTGCATCTCCCGCACGACGGGCTCCATGCGCTGGAGCATCTCCTCCGGCTGCCAGATGACGCGCTCGAACTCACCCATGGGGCGCAGGTCCGGCCCGGTGATGATGATGCCCACCTCGATGATCCCGCACGTGTTGGGATCCAGGCCGGTCATCTCCAGGTCGAGCCATACAAAGCAGGGTTCACGGGAAGGCATGTCCGGCGGGTCCTGGTCGCGAAGAGGGAGATGTCCCTATAGCAGCCCCGAGCCCCGGCGCACCCCTGCCGTGGACGAATCATCCCTCCGCGCCCGCACGTCCACCGGGAGTCCGGGCGTGCGGCGCACCCGCACGGCCCGTCCACGGCCCTAGAAGTCCACCAACGCCTCGGCGGTCCACACGCCCTCCGGCTGCTGGCGCACGGAGACCTGGGTGAGCGACGCGCCCGTCACCGCCACGTTGGCGCCGTGGCGCGACTGCCCCGCGCGCTCGCCAAAGCCGTGACCGAAGAGGTTGAGCCCGTCCAGGCGCACCACGAAGCCATTGAAGCGCAGGCGCCGGCCCGCCATGGCGCCCACCACCGCCCGCAGCCAGTCCGCGAGCAGCTCGTCATGGTCCGCCGAATGGCAGTCGACCTCCAACTCCTCGTGCGTCTCCACGCTCCGGGGGTCCGTCACCAGCGCGCAGAGCCCCAGCGCCGCCATCTCGAAGGCCTGCTCCATGGAGCGGCCCACGCCCCGAACCCCGAGCAGCTCGTCGCGGGTGAAGTGCTCCCAGTGCGTCCGGGGCCGTGGGTCCTCCGCATGCACGGTTTCGATGTCCATCGGTCCTCTCCTCGTGTCCTCGTCGTTCGCCGTTTCGCCTGCCCTCGCGCGGTCCGTCAGAACCACCAGCCCCCCGCCACCTCCGGCGCCACCTCCGGCGCCACGCCCTCCGCCCGCGCGGGGTGGGCCTCCCGGGCGCGGGTGAGCCAGCGCCGCAGCTCGTCCTGGTTGAGCGCGGGGAAGGCGTCGTAGGCGTCGGAGACCTCGCGCAGCGCGGGGTCCAGGCGCAGCGCGTGCACCGCGTCCGCGCGGCCCCGGACGAGCTCCAGCGCGCGCGGCGTCGCCACGCCCACCGCCACCACGCGCCGGCGCGCGCCCTGCTGCTTCAGCGCCAGGAGCGCCGCGGCCACGGTGGCGCCCGTCACCATCCCGTCATCCACCAGCAGCACCCTGCACCCGCGGACGCGGGGCGTGAGGCCGCCTCGCAGCTGCCGGGCCTGCCGCTCCACGTCGTCCACCTCGTCATGCACGAAGCGCTGGAGCGCCTCCCCCGGCACCTTCGTCCGCCGAGCAGCCTGGGGATCCAGGTACAGCCCGCCGCCCTCCGTCACCGCGCCCAGGGTGAGGCGGCCTTGCGGCTCGCGCAGCCGCCGCGCCACCCACAGGTCCAGGGGGGCTCCCAGCGCCCGGGCCACCTCGTACGCCACGCGCAGCCCCCCGCGCGCCAGGCCCAGCACGCACGCGTCCCCGGAGCGGTAGGGCGCGAGCACCCCCGCGAGCTTCTGTCCCGCCTCCGCCCGGTCCCGGAAACGCATTGGCCAGCCTCCACTCCCGGAAGGTGTTCTTCGCCCACGGGAGTGTCGGCGAAGGCACGGACAGCGGCTCTCCTGGCGGCATGCCCGGGAGGCCAGGGCACCACGAGCGGCTCCCGCGCTAGGGTGCGCCCCATGATGCCCATCGCCCTCGTCGTCGGCAGTGCCAGTCCCCACCTCGGCCGAGCGCTCGCCCAGGCGTTCGGTTCGGCGCCGGTGGGGGTGAAGCGGGAGCGCTTTCCGGATGGAGAGCTGCACATCGAGGTGCCCCCGGAGGAGGTGCGCGGCCGCCGCGTCGTCGTCCTCCAGTCCTCCACGCCGCCCGTGGGGGAGAACCTGATGGAGCTGCTCCTGCTCGCGGACGCGTGCTGGCGGGCGGGCGCGGCCTCGCTGGAGGCGGTGATTCCCTATGTCGGTTACGCGCGGCAGGACCGCCGCGCCCGGCCGGGTGAGCCCCTGGGCGGCCGTCTGGTGGCGGACATGGTGTCCCACGGCCGCTTCACGCGGGTGTTCACCGTGGACCTGCACAACCCGGCGCTGGAGGGCTGCTTCGGCGCACCGCTGGAGCACCTGTCCGCGCTGCCGCTCTTGGCGGACGCGCTGCGCCCCCACGTCACGGACACCACCGTGGTGGTGGCGCCGGACCTGGGCGCGGTGAAGCGGGCGGAGGCGCTGGCGAAGCTGCTCGGCCGTCCGTGGGCGGTGGTGCACAAGGCGCGGCTGAGCGGCAACGACGTGGAGACGCTCGGCTTCCTGGGCCACGTGCGCGGCATGCGCCCCATCCTGGTGGACGACATGGTGTCCACCGGCGGAACGCTCGCGGCGGCGGCGAAGGAGCTGAAGGGCGAGGGGTGCGTGGATGACTTCATCCTCGCCACCACGCACGCCCTCCTGGTGGGCCCCGCGCTGGAGCGCCTGCGCGGCGTGCCGGTGAAGCGGCTGGTCAGCACGGACAGTGTGGAGCCCCGGGAGGACCTGCCCTTCCCCCATCAGGTCGTGACGCTGGCCCCGCTGCTGATGCGCGCGCTGCGGCCCGACGCGCGTTAGGCTGCCCGACCATGTCCGACACGCTTCTGACGCAGCTCGACGCCGGGGTCTTCTCCGTCACCTTCAACCGGCCGGAGAAGAAGAACGCCTTCACCCACGCCATGTATGAAGCCGCCACCGCCGCCCTCCAGGAGGCGGAGCGCCGCGACGACGTGCGGGTGGTGCTCCTGTCCGGCGCGGGCGGCGCGTTCACGGCGGGCAACGACATTGGCGACTTCCTGGAGCACCCGCCCACGGGCGAGGACAGCGCCGTGTTCCGCTACCTGCGCGCCCTGGCCGGCATGGCCAAGCCCGTGCTCGCGGCGGTGGAGGGCGCGGCGGTGGGCATCGGCACCACCATGCTCCTGCACTGCGACTACGTGGTGGCCGGGGAGAAGGCGCGCTTCGCCATGCCCTTCGTCAACCTGGGCCTGTGCGCGGAAGGCGCCAGCAGCCTGCTGCTGCCGCGCGCGGCGGGCTTCGCGCTGGCGTCGGAGCTGCTGCTCTTCGGAGACCCGTTCGACGCGGCCACCGCGCTGCGCGCCGGCATCATCAACAAGGCCGTCCCGGAGGCGCAGCTGAAGGACGTGGCCACCGAGCGCGCCCGCGCCCTGGCCCAGCGTCCCGCCCAGGCCCTGAAGGTGACCAAGGCGCTCATCCGCGGCCCCCTGCGCGAGCAGGTGGAGTCCGCCCTCAAGCGCGAGGGCGAAGAGTTCGTCCAGCGCCTCGCGTCCGACGAAGCGAAGGAGGCCTTCATGTCCTTCATGTCGCGCGGCCGGAAGTAGTCCCCGCTCGCTTCGCGACGAAGGCAGCTCCACCGGGTCCGCGCGCTGCCGTGCACGCGGACCCGGCGTCGTTTCAGCGGCAGGCTAGCGGGGCGCGGGCGCGGCCTGCGGCGCCTTCGCCGGCTTGCCGGACAGGAAGGCCCCGATGCTCGCGCCCTGGGCCTCCTTCAGCGCGACGCACTGGTCGACGATCTCCATCACCTGCCGCAGCACGCGCTCGGAGCCGGGCAGCTTGCCGACGCGCGGCTCGAAGAACGCGGCGAACTCCTGGCGCTTGCCCGCGTCGCAGTCGTTGGCGGCCATGTACGGCAGCCGCGAGCCCATTCCCTCCGGCAGCAGGCCCGGCTTGTCGTCGGTGCCCACCAGCGCGTCGAAGTGCGTCTTCAGGAACTCCACCGCGGTGTCGCGGGTGCGCGGGTCGCGCGACGCGCCCATCAAGAGCCACAGGTTCTCCCGCACGTCCTGCTTCGGGTCGAGCAGCAGCTCCAGGTTCGCCTTCACGAGCTGGGGGTCGGTGGTGTGGCTCAGGCCGCCCAGCAGCTGCTGCCGCTGGTAGCGGCTCTTCTCCGCGCGCAGGGCCTCCATCAGCTTCGCGTGCAGGGCCGCGTCCCCGTGCTCCACCGCGATGGCGAGCACCGCGAACACCACGTCCGGCGCCACCGCCTTGCGGTCCTTGAGCCACTGCTCCGTCAGCGCGCGCGCCTCCGCGATGAGCTTCGGGTCGTTGCCCTCGTTGCCGGCGAGCATCAGCAGGCGCGGGCGCAGGAGGCGCACGTCCTCGCTCTCACCCGCGCGAGGCTTGAAGCCCAGCTTGCGCGCGCGCGGTCCGAAGGTGTCGCGGACGTAGCGGGCGCGGTCCGCGTCCTGCGCCTGCGTGAGCAGCCGCGACGACACCAGGTCCATCAGCTCCAGGCCCGCCTCCAGCACCTGCCGGTCCGGGTCCTCCGCCACGCCCGTGAGCAGCGGCAGCGCGTCCGCCGCGGGCATCAGCCCCGCCTGCGCCAGCGCCAGCGAGTCGCTCAGGAGCACCACCCGCTCCGCGCGCGAGAGCCTCTTCAGGCCGGACTTCATCAGCTTCGCGCGCGTGTCGTCGGCCAGCCGCAGGCGGTAGTAGCCCGCGCCGTCCGCGTTGGGGAACACCCACGCCGGGCACGCCTTCGCCTCCGGCAGCGCGACCTCCGCCTTCTCTTCCGTCATCAGCGTGCACGCGGTGGCGTCCTTGCCCTCGCCCGGGTACTTCACGCACACCGGCACCTTCCAGGACTGCGCGTCCGGGGCCTTGGAGCCCAGGCGCACGTAGCGCTGCTGGGTGAGGGCCACGCGCGGCTTGCCGCCGTCGCACAGCAGGGTGGCGGCGATGAAGGGCGCGCCCGTCTGGTCCAGGAAGCTGTTCATCACCTGGGCCACGTCCTTGCCGGACTCGGCGGACAGCGCGTCCAGGAAGTCCTTCGCGGTGGCGTTCCTGCCCGCGTGCGCGCGGATGTAGCGCTGGATGCCCTTCTGGAAGACGTCGCGGCCCAGCCACGTCTCCGCCATGGCCAGCACCGCGCTGCCCTTGCCGTAGGTGATGCCGTCGAAGGCGTTCTGGATGTCACCCGCGTCGTGGATGGGCTGGCGGATGAAGCGCGCGGCCACCAGGCTGTCCGCGTCCAGCGCGCCGTTGCGGTCCTGCACGCGCTCCACCGGCGCGTCCCACGTGGGCTGGTACGACTCCACGATGCGCGGGGTCATCCACGAGGCGAAGGACTCGTTGAGCCACAGGTCGTCCCACCACGCCATGGTGACCAGGTCGCCAAACCACTGGTGCGCCAGCTCGTGCACCTGGGTGCCCACGAACGCGCGCTGGCGCCCCACGGAGTCCTCCTCCGGCTTCGCCAGCACGAGGCGCGAGTTGAACGTCACGAGGCCCGGATTCTCCATGGCGCCGCCCATCAGCGGCACCGCGAGCAGGTCCAGCTTCTCGTAGGCGTAGGGGATGCCGAAGTATCCCTCCAGGCGCTCCAGGATTTCGGGCGACACCTTCGCGGCCCACGCGCCCTCACTGGCCCGGCCGCGGGGCGTGATGACGCGCATCTTCACGTGCTTCTGGCCCGCGTCGCGCGCGGGCAGGAAGTCGAACGGGCCCACGCCGAAGGCGATGAGATAGCTGGGCAGCGGCTGCGTGGGGGCGAAGCGGTAGATGTGCCAGCCGTCCGCGCCCTTCTCCTCCGCGAGCTGCGGCGTGTTGGTGACGGCCACGTTGCCTTCCGGCACGTGGAAGGTGAGCTGCCAGGGCACCTTGAAGCCGGGCTCGTCGAAGGACGGGAACGCGCGGCGCGCGCCCAGCGGCTCGAACTGCGTGTAGATGTACCACTCGCCATCCTCGTTGACGCGGAAGGCGCCGGACGTCTCGTGCTCGGACGCGGTGCCCGTGTACGCGAGGTGCAGCTTCGCGCCGCCCACCGCCAGCGGCTTCTCCAGCGTCAGGCCGAGGAAGTCCTCGCCGGAGGAGGAGGGCTTGAGCGTCTGCGTGACGCCGCCCTGCTCCAGCGTGGCCTCCTTCACGATGAGGCCCTTGCCGTGCATCCAGATGACGTTCGTGGCCTTGGCCACCTCCAGCATCACGTCGACGGTGCCCTCGAAGGACTCCGCCTTCGGATCCATCTTCAGGACGATGGCGTACTTCGTGGGCCGCACGTCGTCCGGCAGCCGCAGCGCGGGCGGCCTGGGCGCGGCGGGCGCTTGAACGACAGGCGGCGTTTCGACAGAGCCGGGAGCGGGAGCGTTGCCCTGTCGGGCACCGCATGCCGCAAGGAAGGTAACGGTGGCCAGCGCCACCGGTCGGAGCAGGTTGGGCATGGCCACGCAGTCTGGACCAGAGCAGCCTGCCAAGGTAGCGATGCGCATTCAGTGCGTGACCTTGCTGTCAGGTCCTGTTCGCGGTGGAGTGCGCCGCCGTGTCCGCTCCCCTCTCTTCGCATCCGCTGTCACCGCAAACGAACACCCCTCCCGAGGGGAAAAGGCCGCCGGAGCACCTGCGCCGCATCATCGGTTCGCCGCCGGGCCCCATCATGGCGTTCCTGACGCGCGGCGTCTGGGCGCTGCTCACGGCCCTGTCACCGAAGGCGCGGGATGCGCTCGCGCGCTTCGTGGCGAACCTGGCCTACACGCTGGGCATCCGCCGCAAGGTGGCGCTGGACAACCTGGCGCAGGCGATGCCGGAGAAGAGTGAAGCCGAGCGCCACGCCATCGCGCGAGGCGCGTACCTCACCATGGCGCGCGTGGTGGTGGAGTCCCTGCCGTCCGGGGACCGGATGACGCCGGACTGGGACCAGCAGGGCATCGTGGGGGAGGAGGCGTTCGCGGCGCTGAAGGCGCACGTGGCCACGGGCAAGGGCGCGCTGCTGGTGACGGCGCACTTCGGCAACTGGGAGCTGGTGGGCCAGATGCTGATCCGCTGGGGCATCCCGCTCAACGCGCTGGTGCGGCCGCTCAAGGGCGCGCTGAACACGCGCATCGCGCAGAACCGGCTGGACGCGGGCGCGGGGCTCATCTACCCGAAGGGCGCCATCCAGGAGATTACGGACGCGGTGAACCGCGGCGAGTCCGCGTACATGCTGCTGGACCAGGCGCTGCCCGCGAAGTCCGCGGTGTTCGTGCCCTTCTTCGGGCGGCTCGCGTCCACGACGCCCGCCATGGCGGTGGCCGCCGAGCGCACGGGCGTGCCGGTGTTCGTGGTGATGGGCGTGCGGCCTCCGGGCCCCGGCGCGCGCTACATGCTGGAGATAGAGGGCCCCATCCTCCCGCCCGGGCCCGGCGAGTGCGCGGACCCCATCACCGAGCACACCGCGCGCGTCACCGCGGCGCTGGAGCGCGCCATCCGCAGGCACCCGGAGCAGTGGCTGTGGCTGCACCGCCGCTGGAAGGTGCAGCCCCCGGCGCCGGTGACGGCGCCCTCGTCCGGGCTCACCGAGGGCACGCCGCGGGAGTAGCGCGCTCCCCGGCGAAGGAGCGCTACTCCACCACCACGCGGCGCAGGTGCGCGCCCAGGCGCGTCACCAGCTCGTAGTGGATGGTCTGCGCCCAGCCGGCCAGGGCCTCGGCGGACACGGACTCCTCGCCGTCGCGGCCCAGGAGCGTGGCCGTCACGGGGCGCTCGTCATTCGTCGCGCGCGTCACGTCCACCATCAGGTGGTTCATCATCACGCGCCCCAGCACCGCGCACCGCCGCCCGTTCACCAGCACGTGCGCCTTGCCGGACGCGAGGCGCGGGTAGCCGTCGTAGTAGCCCACCGGCAGGACGGCGATGCGCGTGGGCTCCGGGCAGCGGTACGTGCAGCCGTAGCCCACGTAGGCGCCCGCCGGCAGCCACTTCACCACCTGGCTCCTGCACCGCCACGACAGCACCGGCTTGAGCACCGGCAGCTCCCCCAGCACCAGCCGCGCGGACAGCCGCGTCTCCGGGGACGGCCACAGCCCGTACAGCGAGATGCCCACGCGAGCGGCCTCGTAGCGCGCCCGGGGCAGCACCAGCGCCGCGGCGCTCGCGGCGATGTGCCGCTGTAACGGCTTCGAGGGCCTGAGCTGGGCGTCCAGGTGCTTCAGCGCCGTCTCGAACGCATCCAGTTGCGCCAGCGCGTAGCCCTGCTCCGTCACGTCCTCCGTGTTGGCGAAGTGGCTGAGCACGCCCACCGGCTCGAACACGTCCGGCGCGTCCGCGAGGAACCGCGTCTCACGCGGCAGCTGGTCCAGCGTGAAGCCCTCGCGGCCCAGCCCCGTGTCGATGTGCACGTGCACGCGCAGGGGGCGCGGCAGCTTCGCCGCGCGCAGGGCGGGCACCGCGTCCGCCCAGGAGCGGTCCGCCACCACCACGTCGATGCCCTGGCGCGCCAGCACGACGGCCTCCTCCGGGGCCACCGCGCCCAGCACCACCACCTGCCGCGCGGGCAGGCCGTGCGCGGACTCGTGCGCGCGCACCGTGAGCGCGTCCTGCGGCGCGATGAAGTAGAGGACGTCCACGCCCGCGTGCACCAGCGGCAGCACCTGGGCCAGGCCGTGGCCGTACGCGTTGCCCTTGAGCACCACGCCCAGCGCCCTGGGCGTCGGGCCAGAGGACTCCAGCGCGCGGAACGCCGCCACGTTGTGCTGGAGGTGGGACGCGCTCACCTCCAGCCACGAGGAGTACACCGCGTCACCCGGCCCGGCTCCGAGCCCGGCTCCGAGCCCACCACTGACTTCCTCCACGTTCGTACCTCCGCACCAGGCAACGTCCTGGAGGGCTCTACCAGCAAAGCGCAGGCCATGGGCGGCCGTGGCCGGAGGGCCGCGGGGCCTGGATGCCGCTCGGGCGGACGAGGGCGGACGGGGCAGCCCCGTACGGCCAGGGGGGCGTGCGCGGGTGGACACGCGCGGCGCGAGAGCGTGTCCCGTGGGACACCTGAGAGGTGGGAGCGTCTGCGCGACATGACGGGTGACACGGCGGCGCGACAGGGGCCGATGGTAGTGTTCCATCCGTGGCCTCCCCGGAATTGCCCCTAGCCCAGGCCTTCATGACCGCCCGAGGAAAGACGGAGCCGGCAGGCGCGCTCTCCGTCCTCCAGGAGCGGCTGGCCCAGGCCCTGGACGCGGCCCAGCGGTCCTGGCCGGACATCGCGCTGGAGGGGCCGCGCTTCGCCGCGCACCTGGCCCGGCTGGTGCCCGCGGACGGCCACGAGGACGCCTGGGGCAGGCTGCACCTGGCGGACGTGTACCTGGCCCGGGCGGCGGCGGACGGGGTGCCCGCGGCGCTGACCACCTTCGAGCAGCGCCTGATGCCGGAGGTGGACGCGGCGGTGGCGCGGCTGAAGCTGCCCCCGGCCGGGCTGGACGAGGTCCGCCAGGCGCTCCGGCAGCGGATGCTGGTGGGCAGCGCGGAGGCCCCGGCGCGGCTGGCGGCGTACCCGGGCACGGGGCCGCTGGCGGGCTGGGTGCGCGCGGCGGCGCTGTGGCTGGCGCTGGACTGGCAGCGGCAGCGCTCGGGGCAGGCGCAGTCGGAGGACGGCGACCTGTCCATGCTGGTGGCGCCCGGGGACGACCCGGAGCTGGCGTACCTCAAGCAGACGTACCGCGCGGAGTTCAGCGCGTCCTTCCAGGCCGCGCTGGCGGCGCTGTCCGCCCGGCAGCGCAACTTCCTGAGGCTGAAATACCTGGATGGGCTGGGCATCGACCAGCTGGGGGCCCTCTACGGCGTGCATCGCTCCACGGCGGCGCGGTGGGTGGTGGGCGCGCAGGAGGAGCTGCTGGACGGAACGCGGCAGCGGCTGACCGAGCGGCTGCGGCTGACGCGTTCGCAGTTGGACAGCGTGCTTCGGCTCATCTCCAGCCAGTTGGACGTGAGCCTGAGCCGCCTGCTGCGCACGCCCTCCGAGTAACGCGGCGCGCGAGCGCCCGTCCGCACGCGAGCCTCCCGAGAATCCGGGCAAGGCATTCGCGGACAGTGCGTTAAAGAGAGGGGGAGATGCGAACGCTCTTCATCGGAGATGTGCACGGCTGTTCCGCCGAGCTGGACGCGCTCCTGAAGGCGTGTGACTGGAAGCCTGGCGACCGGGTGGTGCTGGTGGGCGACCTGGTGGCGAAGGGGCCGGACTCGGCGGGCGTGGTGCTGCGGGCGCGCGAGCACGGCTTCCTGGCGGTGAAGGGCAACCACGACGCGCACGTGCTGCGCTGGCACGGCGGCCGCGCGGCGAAGGGCAAGAAGCTCAAGCCGGAGCACCGGCAGGTGCTGGACACGCTGAGCGCCGCGGACTGGGCCTGGATGGAGAGACTGCCCTCCTATCTGCGCTTCCCGGAGCTGAACGCGGTGGCGGTGCACGCGGGGCTGGTGCCGGGCGTGGCGCTGGAGGAGCAGAAGGAGGAGTTCCTCTTCAACCTGCGCAGCATCGCGGCGGACGGGACGCCGTCGAAGCGGCTGGAGGCGGGGGCGCCGTGGGGCAGCCTCTGGAAGGGCCCGGAGCTGGTCATCTTCGGCCACGACGCCATGCGCGGCCTGCAGCAGCACCCCTTCGCGGTGGGCCTGGACTCCGGCTGCGTCTACGGCGGAAAGCTCACCGCGTATGTCCTGCCAGAGGGCAGGTTCTACTCCGTCCCCGCGGCCCGCGCGTACATGGCCCTGTAGCCGCGCGACGGGGCTGATCCACTCCTCCGACCTCTCCATGCAGGCACCGGGAGCCTTCCGCTCGCCCCTGGTGCTCTGACATATTCCTTTGAGGTCATCTTTTTCCGGGAGGAGTTCAACATGGTCCGCACCTCGAGCCTCGTCAGCGCCCTGCTCTTCATGAGCGCCTGCCAGAAGCCCCCGGAGGCCTCCGCGGCCGCGCCCGCCCCCACGCCGGAGGCGGCCCGGGTGAAGGTGGCGCCGTTTTCACTGTCGGTGCTCCAGGACGTGGCGCCGTCGGGCTGTACCTGGCTGCGACTGGAGTCGGACGGCAGACGCAGGGCCCTGGTCACCGTGGACGCGGCGTGCGAGGGGCTGCAACTGGCGTGGAGCCCGGACGGCAAGCACGCGGCGGTGCGCGACCCGGCCGGCAGCGCGCGGGGGCCCGGGCGGGTGTGGACCGTGGACCTGACGTCCGGCCAGGGCGCGGCGCAGCTGTTGCCGGAGGAGGGGCTGACGGGCGCCGTGGGGTTCGACTCGGTGGGGCGGCTGGTGGCGCTGACCGCGTACACGGGCGAGCTGGTGCGGCGCGAGGACGACTTCCTCTTCGAGGGCCGGCGCATCCCCATCCCTGAGATGGCGGAAGGGCCAGGGCTCGCGCACGCGTACCGGCTGGAGGCGGGGGCCTGGAAGCGCATCGAGACGGTGGCCACCCGCGACGACGCGGACGCGGTGTTCGAGCTCTCCACGACGGAGATGCTGGCGTCCTCCACGGTGGCCGGGGACGCGGACGCGCTGGTGGCGCAGGGCCTGGACGAGGACAGCCAGGACGCGGCCCGGCTGGATGCCGTGGTGCCCCACCGGGGCCATGACGTGTTCGGCGGCTGGGCGCGCGTGGAGTCGCGGGGCGGCCCGCTGTTCGCGTGGCGGACCGTGGGCGAGCAGACCGCGCTGATGATGCCGGTGCGCTGGGAGGTGGAGGACGGCCACCTGGCGGAACCCGAGGGGCTCGCCCTGCCTCCCCACAGCCCCGTGCGGGTGCTGGCGCGCGGGGACCTGCTGCTGCTCGCGGGCGAGACGCAGGCGCGCGTCTACGACGTGGGCACGCGGCGCCTGGCGGCGTCCTTCGACGGCCTGCGGGCCGCGCGCTTCTGGCCGGAGCCCGCGTCGCTGGTGCCGCACGGGGCCACGGCGGCCTCCGGGCAGCAGTAAGGCGCGCCGTCAGACCTTCCCGGCGCTCTTGAAGGCGAAGAACATGAAGGCGGCATAGCCGCCGCAGCAGAGGCAGGTGGAGAGCACGGGCAGCGCGAGCGCGCCCGCGACCGCCGTCCCCCAGCTGGTGCGGTGCAGCGTGCGGTACGTGTAGAGGCGCAGGCCCGTGGCCCAGAAGGGCGCGGCGTACAAGGCGACGAAGGGAATCACGCCAGCGATGTACGGCGCCTGGGAGAGGGCGTACGCGCGCAGGGTCACGGAGAAGCCGCGCGTCACGCCGCCCATGCGGAGGATGAGGTGGTCCAGGCCCGCGTTCACCAGGGTGATGCCGGTGGCAAACAGGGGGACGAGCACGGTCCAGACCGCCATGAACCCGACCGCCCACAGCCTCACGGCCTTCGGATCCGTGCCGCTCGCCCCCGAGTTCAGCCCGGGCAGGAAGCTCATGGCCGCGCCGAGGAGCACCAGGTAGGCGAGGCACGTGGGCACGAAGCCGACGATGGCCGTCAGCAGCGCGAAGCCCAGGGAGCTGCCCACGGACCCGTCGGGGTTGACGCCCCGGACGATGTCCGCGGGCCGCACCAACATGCCGAAGCACGTCCGCCAGAACGCCTTGAACAGCCCCAGCTCCGAGCGCTGGTCCCACGGCAGCGGGGCCAGGGGCTCACGCTCGTGGCAGGTCGCGCAGATGGCGCCCTCCGGCCCCTGGCGCAGGCAGCGGGCACAGGCGAACGCGCCGCAGCGCTGGCACGTGGCCACGCTGCGCCACTCGGGGTGCACGGCGCAGACGGGGTCGGCGCCGCCGAAGGAAGGAGCCACCAGCAACGAGGCCCCGCACCGCGCGCACGTCTCCGCGCCGGGGGTGAAGGGGGCCTGACAGGAAGGACAGGAGGGCGTCATCGCCGCGCATCCTCGCACGGCCCGGGCACCCTCACGCACGCCCGGTTCGTCCTCTACGGCTCCGGTGAGGACTCCGGCTCCACCGGCGCCGTGGGGGACGTGCTCCCGGCCTTGTCCTGCGTCGGCGCGCCTCCGGACGGGGCCCCGGCACCAGGCGCCTTCGGGGCCCGGGCCTCCTGCCCGGCGCGGACCTGACGGGCGCGCTTCGCCTGGGCCAGCGCGTTCTTCGCCGCGCTCGCGTCACCCAGGGCGCGCTCGCGCTTCGCCAACGCGTCCCACAGCTCCGGCGCGTCCGGGTGCAGCGTCACCGCCGCGCGCAAGAGGCCCCGCGCCACCTTGGGCGAACGGATGTCCAGGAGCCGCTTCAGGAAGCCCGCGGGCGACAGCACCAGCGCCCCTTCCGGCGTCTCGAAGGCCTCCCGCACGTGGGGAATGGCCTCCTGCTCCCGGTCCGCCTCCAGCAGCCCCATCGCCCGCGCCAGGTGCGCGTCCATCGAGTCCGGCTGCAGGTCCGTCGCGCGCTCCAGCCAGCGCATCCGGTCCGCGGGCTTGCGCTTCGCCCGGTCCGCCAGCGTCAGCATCTCATCCGTGTAGTCCGGCCGCACCACGGGGGCGCGCGCCGCCGCCTCCTTCAGCGAGGGCCACACCCGCTCCGGATCCTTCACCGCCTCCAGGCGGGTGCGCTTCAGCGCCGGCACCTCCGCGCGCTTCCACCCCGCGACGAAGCGGGCCACGTCACTCCGCAGGGACGGGCTGAAGCGCTCCGCCTCCGGACACTTCAAGGTCTCGCACGCGGCCAGGTAGTCCGCGAAGAAGCCCGCCGCGCCCTGCGTCCGGTACGCGCGCAGCCGCTCCACGCCCAGCGCCTTCTCCACCGTGGCCGCCATGTGCGCGCCCACGCGGATGAAGACCGACTCGGCGCGCGGCTCGTGCGCGCCGCGGATCCGCTCCATCGCGCCCCGGCTGTCCCGGGCGATGGCCGCCCGGTCGAAGAGCGCGGACACCTTCGCGAAGGCCCCCGGCAGGTCCTTCTCCGGCGGCAGCGTGCCCGGGCCGCGCGTGGCCCAGTCGTGGTACGCGAGCCCGTAGCTCGTCAGCCGCCCCATGCCCTCGTAGACCACCGCGTCCACGGGGTCCGTCAGGTGGCCGCCCCGGCCGGGGGCGCCCTCGTCCAGCACCGTCTCCATCAACCGGATGGACAGCCGGCGCAGCCGCTTCGCCTCATCCTCCACGTTGGTGGCGAGCGCGATGGCCGTGTCCTCCGCCGGCAGCAGCACCAGCAGCGTCGTCGTCTCCGGCTGCCCCCCCGCGTGCGCCACGATGTAGTGGCCCCGCAGCGGATAGGTCGCGAAGCCCATGCCGTAGTCCGTGATGCGACCGTCGCGCGTCGCCATCGTCGCCTGCATGCGGCCCATCGTCTCGCGGGACACCAGCGTGTTGTTCATCACCGCGCGCGCGAAGTTCAGCAGGTCCTCCACCGTCGCGCGCGTGCCGCCGCCACCGAAGCGGCTGGTGACGTCCAGGAAGCGCGACGGCTTCAGCGTGGCGCCCGAGACGCGATAGCCCACCGCCTGCTGCGCATCGCGCGTGCTGAGTTCATCCAGGTCCGCGTGGCTCATGTTCGCGGGCCCGAAGACGTGGTCGCGCAGGTACTCGCGATAGGACTGGCCGGAGGCCGTCTCCACCGCCGCGCCCAGCAGGTTGAAGCCCCACGTCGTGTAGAGGTAGCGCGTGCCCGGCTCCGACACGAGCGGCCGGTCCGCGAACAGCGCGATGGCCTCCTTCGTCGTCACCGGCCGGGTGTTGTTGCCGGCGCTCGGGCTGTCGTAGGTGGGCACCCCGCCCAGGTGGCCCAACAGCTGCCGCACCGTCACCGGCCACTGCTTCACCGGGTACTCGGGCACCAGCGTGTGGATGTCCGCGTCCAGGTCCAGCTTGCCCGCCTGCGCCAGCTGCATCACGGCCACCGCCGTGAAGGACTTGGTGATGGACGCCATGCGGTACGTGGTGCGCACCGTGGCCGGCAGCTTCTTCGCCAGGTCGCGGTAGCCGTAGCCGTTCATCCACCGCTGGCCGCCCCGCATCACGCCCACGGACAGGCCCGCGGTGGGGCCCACCTTCAGGTCCGCGCGCACCAGCGCGTCCAGCGCGCGCTGGACCTCTGGCGGGAACTCGGAGGAGGCCTTCGCGTCCGGCGCCGTCGCGGCCTCCGCGCTCGACTCCAGCGGGGACGCGGGCTTCCCGGCGGGGGCCTGCGCGAACGCGGGCCCCGCCCCCAGCAACACCCACAGCGCGACGAAGAGCCGCTTCATGGCACCGCCTCCGCGGTCTGGCCGCTCGCACCGGTGTCCGGTGCCTCTTCACGCGACGTCGTGAGCGCCGGCGTCGGCACCGCGCCCTCGTTCACCCATCCCGCCAGCAGCGCGTCCGAGACCAGCTGCCCCAGCAGGTCCAGGCCCTGACCGCGCGGATGCACCAGGTCCTCGTGCATGAACCCCGCCTGATTGAAGCGCGCGAGGGAGCCCGCGCCGCCCATCGCCGCGTAGAGGTTGAAGAAGCCGCAGCCCTCGGCGAGCGCCACCTCGCGCTCGGCCTGGATGGTGGCCTCCAGGAACGGCCGCTGCGTCAGGGGCTTGCCCTCCTCGTGAGGGTCCTGCACCGCGTCCATGGGGCCCACCACCAGGCACGCGCTGCCGGGCGCGGCGGCGCGGGTGCGGCGCAGGAGCGCGCCCAGGTCCTGGCGCACGGTGGGCAGGTCCGTGCGCTTCCACTCCACGCGCTTGGACTCGTTGCCTCCCAGGAAGAAGAGCATCAGCTTCGGGTCTCGCTGCTGGAGCTGCGCCTTCAGCGCGTCCTCCTCCATCCGGGCATACAGCGAAGCATCCGACGACGGCACGCCCAGCATGTCCAGCACGATGCCGGGCGCGTCCTTCTGCAGCACCACGCCCTGCACGATGGCGCCCTCCCCCTCCGCGGTGATGTCCAGCCACTTCGCGCCCGCGGGCAGGTCGAAGGACGTGGCGCGGCTGGCCCCGTCCCCCTGGGGCTCCGTGCGCGCGAGCACCGCGCCGTCCACGGACGCGACGAGGCGGCCCGCGCCCTTCACGTCCAGCCACCACAGCGTCCCGCGCGGCTCGCCCTCCAGCTTGAAGCGGCCCCGGGCGCGGTTCTCCGTCGCCAGGTGGTACACGCCGGTGATGCCGAACGGGTGCGGCGGCGCCTTCAGCTCGCCCAGCGTGCGCGGCTGCCAGCCGCTGCTCACCGCGGCCGTGCGCGACCGTCCGCCGTAGGGGGCCATGCGGTCCACCAGCAGCACGCCCCGGCCCGCCCTGCCGAAGCCCGCCGCCAGCTCCTCGCGGATCACGTCCACGATGCGGTCCCCCGCGATGAGCGAGTTGCCGAACGCGGCGACCACCGTGGGCGCCTTCGCCGTGCCCTCCCGCAGGCCATCCAGCGCGGTGAAGAACGGCGCCAGCGCGGACCGCGCGCAGCCACCGTCGCCGCGCTCCAGACACGGCTCCTCCACCGCGCCGCCCGGAGCCTTCAGCCGCGTGGCCAGCGCGTGCAGGTGGCCGGCGCGCTCGGTGGTGGGCGGCAGCGCGCGAAACGCGGAGCGCCCCGCCGGACGCGCCGTGCCTCCCGCCGGCTCGGGCGGGTTCGCGGGAGCAGGCACCGCCTCGGGCGACACGGCTTCGGCGGCCTCGGGGCCCGCGGAAGGTCGCGCCTCCACGGATGCGGGTCCCGCGGCACTCGGCTCCGGCGCCGCCACGGTCGTCGACGTCCGGGGGAAGCGTTGAGGGGGTGTGCGGGACTCACACCCGGGGAGCAGGCCCCCCGCCAGGACAGCGAGCAACCCCGCCCGCCGGAGCCGCCGCGAGACATCGGGAACCGTCATGTGGCCCGCGAGCGTAGACGAAAGCCCGGGGTCACGCATGTTCTGGACCCCACGCTCGGCCGCCTCGTAAGCCGCCCGGGCGTGGCCTCCCGGACACCGCTTCCGTCGTGCACCGCACGTCCAGGCCCGCCCGTCCCTGGGAAGAACGGGTTTCCTGTACCCGAGCGCAAATGCAGGGTCCGGCCGCGAACATGCTCCCTTCACATGGTGCGGCGCGTCCCCAAATTATCCGCCGCGATTATGGGGAAGAACCGGCTCACGACGTGGACGAAGCTCCATCGGCGATTTGGCGACCACGTGCGCCGCATGCGCAACGGCCGCTCGCTCACGCAGGAAGCGCTCGCCGAACGCAGTGACCTGTCGGTGGATGCCATCCGCCGCATCGAACGGGGTGCGTTCTCGCCCTCGCTGGACACGCTGGGCAAGCTGTCCGTGGGACTGGACGTGTCCCTCAAGACGCTCTTCCACTCGTTCGACCTGGAGCGCACCGACGGCGTGGCGGAGATCTGCGACTTCCTCGCGTGCCGCACCGGCTCGGAGGTGAAGCTCGCCTGGCGCGTGCTCCAGGCCATGTTCGACGAGGGGTGAGAAAGCGCCGCGCGCTACCGGTCGCACCCGGCAGATGTTCCCTGTCGCTCCGGACGCGTTTGCCCTAAGCGTCGGGCCCCCATGAGCCGCGTGCCTCCCCCCCTCCTCCTCGTCGAGGACGACAGCGACCTGCGCGACGCGCTCGTGGAGATCCTCCTCGCGGAAGGCCACACCGTCGTGGCCACGGGGAACGGCCACGAGGCGCTCACCTGGCTGGGCGGCCACCCGCCCCCGGCGCTGCTGCTCGTGGACATGTGGACGCCGCGCAACGACTGCTGGCGGCTCCTGGACGCGCTGCTCCGCGAGCCCCACCTGCGGGACGTGCCCGTCGTGGCCATCTCCTCCAGCGAGGAGCGCCACCCCGCCATCCGCGAGGTGCTCTCCAAGCCGTTCGACCGCGAGGCCCTGCTCAGCGGGGTGCGCCGGTTCGTGCCCCCGCTGCACTGAAGAAGGACGGCCCTCAGCCGCCCGTCGTCTTCTGCCCCAGCCGCCCCATCACCGCCGGGTCCAGCCGGAACGAGTCGAAGAAGCGGTCCGCGTCCTCGGGCGCGCGCCCCTCCGGGTGCAGCAGCAGCTGCTGGTACAGGCGCGGGCCCACCATGAAGAAGCGGCCCCGCAGCCGGCGCGGACCGGACACCCCGCCCACCTCCTGGCCCGGAAAGCCGCCCTCCATCTGGAGCGGCTTCGCGGTGATGGCCGTGGCGCCCAGGGCCTCCAGCGCGCCCTGGCTGGCGCGGTCCACCACGTCGCGCGGGTTCACCTGCGACACCGCCGCGAGCGGGAAGTCCGTATAGGAGACGTAGTAGGCGGTGTCGTCCTGCGCGCGCGCGGCGATGAACGTGTGCAGCGTCACCTCGCCCACGTCCGTGGGCTGCACGCGCCGCTCCTCGGTGACGGGGCTGGGGAAGGTCACGCTGAAGCCGCCCTCCTGCGACTGGACGACGGAGGATGGCGCCTCGCGCACGGGGGCGGCGGGGGACACGGGGGGCTCGGTCTGCGTGCGCCCCGCGCACCCTCCCAACACCAGCAGGGCGGCGGCCAGCGGCACGGCCCGGTAGGAACGCTTCTTCATCCAGACGGCTCCTGACATGGGGCCGCAAGGTACGCCCTGCCCCGCCCGAGCGCATCCCTTGCCGTCATCCGGGCCCGCTTCAGGCAACGCTTTCCCCGGCCCTCAGTGCACCGCGCGGGAGTCCTTCCCGGCGGGCTCCTCCTCGTCGGAGGGCGAGGGCGCGCGGGGCGGGCCCGCGGTCACCCGGGCCAGGTGGACCCGGAACACCGACCCCCGGCCGGGCTGGCTCTCCACCTCGATGCGGCCGCCGTGCGCCTCGATGATCCGCCGCGACACCGACAGCCCCAGCCCCACTCCCGGTGCGCGCTGCTTCGCGTTGCCCGCGCGCTGGAACGGGATGAAGAGCCCCTCGAGCTCCTCTGGCGACATGCCGATGCCCTGGTCCGCCACGGCCACCACCACGTGCTCGGCGTCTCCGCCCACGGACACCTCCACGCGGCTGCCCGCGGGGGAGTACTTGAGCGCGTTGCTCACCAGGTTGGTCAGCACCTGCTCCAGCCGGGCGGGGTCCGCGCGCACCAGCACCGCCGTGTCCGGCACCACCAGCTCCAGCGTGTGCCCGGACTCGCTGGACTGGTACAGCTCCACCACGGAGCGCGCCAGCTCGCGCGTGTCGCGCACCTCCAGCTGCAGCTCCAGCTTGCCGGCCTCGATGCGGGTCGCGTCCAGCAGGTCCCCCACCATCCGGTCCAGGCGCGCCACCTGCCGTCGCACCAGCGACAGCGTGCGCTGCATCCGCTCCGGCGTCACGTCGCCCCGGTTGGTCAGCGCCGTGGACAGCTTCAGCGCGGACAGGGGGTTTCGCAGGTCGTGCGCCACGCCGGCCAGGAACGCCAGCTGCTGCTCCTGCTGGTGGCCCAGGCTGTCCGCCATCTCGTTGAAGGTGCGGGCCATGTCGCGGATCTCCGACGGGCCCTCCTCGGGCGCGCGCAGGTGCCGTCCGCCGCGGCCGAAGCCGGCCATGGCGCTGCGCAGCGCCGTCACCGGGCGCAGCGCGAAGCGCCGCAGCCAGAAGACCACCAGCACCAGCGTCGCCAGGAGCAGCAGGCCCAGAATCAGCCCCAGCAGGTCGCCCATCTCGCTCGCGTGCGCCGCGTTCTGCCGGGCCTCCTGCGCCTGGTCCACGTTGATCTGGATGAGGTGCTCCAGCGACCGCAGCGCCGAGTCCAGCGAGGCCATCGCCGCCGCGTCGTGCTGGGCCGGGGACTCGGAAGGCCCCAGCGGCGCATGCTGCGCGGCCAGGTAGGCGAAGACCTGCTGCTGCACCTCCGCCGTCGTCTGGCGCTCATCCTGGGTGGAGGCGATGGCGTGCATGTCCAGCAGCTGGCGCCGCAGGTCGGCTTCAATCTGGAGGGGCGTGCGCCCGCGCGTCGGGTCCGCCATCATGGGAACCCCCGGCGGGGAGGTCAGCAACCGCGAGTGGACGAGCAGGTCCACCTCCAGCTCCTCGGCCTGCCGGACGCCTTCCACGGATTCACTCAGCGTGGAGGCCATCCCCTCCAGGGAGGTCGTCAGCACCGCGAGCAGGGTGGCGGACACCAGGGTGAGCAGGACCAGCCCCCCCACCACGGTGGAAAAGAAGGCCCGCAGGCTCATGGCACCTCCCGTGCGAGCCTCCAGCCGTCGTCCTGCTTCGTCATGGTGGCGCATCCTCCCTCCGGGCCGCGTGCCAACCCAGATGGTCGCCGCCCTGTTCCTGAGGAAAGCAACAAGCGTTCGATATCGTGGATTCGCACCCCCAATGCTTGCAGGCCAACCTCCGGGATGGCCCCTCAAAAGGAGCCGGCCTCCCGAGGCCCGGCCATGTTAGTCAGCACGGACACGCGGCCCGGCGCGCACCCGGCGTTCGGACGCCCGCTCTGCTTGAAGAGGTCACCCGATGGATCTGCTCGCCCCACCGGCCCGCACCCTGAACTTCGATGCCTTCTGGCGCTGGCTCCAGGAGCACACCAACTGCATCCTGCGCTGTGGCTCTCCGGACATGACGCTGTTCGACCATGACGACTTCCACTGGATGCTGATGGAGGAGGAGCGCCAGCACGTCCTCCAGCTCATCAAGGGCAAGTCCCTGGTGGGCGAGATGGTGATGGTGGGCCGCGAAATCTCCGAGGTCACCGTCTCCCCGGATCCGGACGCGGATCCGCAGGCGGGCCACTTCCTGGTGGAGCTGATGGGCGGGCCCAAGGAGGATCCGCAGGTGATGTATCACTTCATCATGGCCCACGGCATCGAGCCGGCCACCGGCCACCAGGGCTTCAAGCACTAGCGCGCGACGCGCTCGATGGCCTCCACCGCCGCGTGGACGCCGTTGCCCCAGGCCGAGGGCCGCTCACGAGGCCCCGCCTGGAGCAGGGACGCGACCTTCGCCTCCAGCGTCCCCGCGTCCTCCACCCGCTCCGCCGCCGTCAGTCGCAGGGCCTGCCGGTCATAGAGCCGGGGCCGCGCCCAGGCCACCAGCGGCGTCCCGGTGGCCCGGGTCTCCTGCACGGTGTTGTAGCCGCCCGCGCCCACCAGCACGTCCACGCCCCGCATCAGCTCCAGCGCGGGCCAGACCGCCTGCCCGGAGTCCCGCGCCATGGGAACGAGCCACCGCACCGCCGCCCGTCCCTCGAAGGCCGCGCGCAGCCGGTCCGCGGTCGCCCCGGCTTCCGCCACCTCCTCCGGCCGGCCGCAGCCCATCACCGCGACGAGGGGCCGCGCGTCCTCCGCCTCCAGGCCCAGCCGCCGCCGGGCCTCCTCGCGGGGCAGCAACGCGTCCGCGTCCAGCAGCAGCCACGGCGCGGTCCGCACCGCGCGCGGGTGGTGCGCGAAGGGCGCGTCCTCGCCGGGCACGACGAGCAGGTCGAACGCGTCCACGGCGCGGGCCACGTGGAAGCGCTCCACGTAGACGGGGTTCAGGTCGCGGTGCACCAGCACGCGCGGCGCGCGCACCGCGGGCAGCAGCGCCACCAGCTCTCCCGCGAGCCCCCGGGGAAAGGTGTCCACCACCAGCACGTCCGGCGGGGCTTGCGCGAGCCACGCGGCCACCGCGGCCACGGTGGCGGCCTTGTCTCCGTGCGCGTCCAAACGGTGCACGGTGGCGCCGGAGCCGAGGAACGACTCCAGCGGCAGGCCGGGGGCGAACGGGCTGTTGGTGAGGAGCTCCACCCGGTGGCCCCGCGCCACGGCCGCGCGGGCCAGGCCCGCGGCGCGCGTCAGGTGGCCCAGGCCTCCGCCGAGCGCGTAGAGGCGCCAGTGCTGACGTCGCGCGGCCACGCTCAGCTACCGCCCAGGTCCTCCTCGAAGGAGGCGTCGTCCTCTCGCCGCACGCTCTCGCCGTCGGCCTCGGTGAAGTCGTTGCGGTCGGTGCCCGAGGACGAGGACCCGGAGCCGCGCCACGCGTCGCGGCCGTAGTAGCCGTAGTCCTCGTAGTAGTAGCTGGGGTCGTCCTCGTCGTACTCGGAGCTGGACGCGTCGCGGTTCTCGTCGCCGTTGTCGGCGGCGCGCGCGCACGTCACGCAGACGGTCTCCTCACCGTCGAGCGTGCGCATGTGCAGCACGCAGATGGGCTTCTGGCAGCGCATGCACTGCGTGGTCGCCCCGCGCTCGCACGGATGGGAGAAGAGGAAGCCGGAGGTCTCCAGGCACTGCTCGGCGGACGGGAAGGATGGGGACATGGCTTGAGCCGGTTCAGGGCGACGCGGCGCCCGCGGGGGACTGGAGGCGGAAGAGCAGGGCCATGCGGATGGGCAGGTCCAGCGAATGGAAGCCGAGGCACGCGGCGGCCTCCGGCGGCACCGGCTGCTTGGTGGCGAGCAGGGTCTTGCCGGACGGGTCGCGCAGGGACAGCTTGCCGTCGCGCACCTTCACGTGGACCTCCTCCGCGCCGGACGCGCCCTTCACGGACGCGCCACCGCCGTCAGGGGTCACGGTGTAGAGCACCGCGCCCTGGGCATCCGTGAGCCGCCACCCGGTGCCCTCGCGCGCGAGCGTGTAGCGCACGGCCGACTTCGCCGCGTCCTTCACCTGGAACGCGTCCGGGCCGCCCGTGACGTAGGCCAGCACCGCGTCATCCGGGCCGGACACCTTGAGCTCGCCGCCCTTCCACTTGTAGCGGGCGACCTCCTTGTCGTCGCCGTCCACCAGCTTGGCGCCGTCGTCCTTGGGCTTGAGCGAGAAGCGCTCGCGGTCATCGCCGTCCTTGAACTTGAGCTTGGCGCCGGATTCGTGCGGCTCGGCGGAGGGAGCGGCGGTGGCGGCGGGAATGGCCTGGGTGGGCGGCGCGCTGGACGCGGGAGCACCGCCCTGCGAACAGGCCGAGGCCCCGAGCACGCCCAGCCCCACGAGGAACAGGACACGAAGCTTCACGGCGTGGACCTCCCCCCGGGCCGGGCCCGGGCGCTGGAGTGGTGGAGCACCTGATAGAGGCTCAAGAGCATCATCGTCGCGGTGCGCGACGCATCTGTTTTCGACGGCTCCCGCGGCCGGGGTCCCCTGCTCGGGTGCACCTCGGAAGGGGCCGGGGTCCTGGGGGCCCGGGCCACCCATTCCTCGTCCATCAAGGCACGCAGCTCCACCCGGTCCTTCGCCACGTCCAGCCGCGACAGCGCGACGCCCGGCGGCAGCTTCACGGCCTGCTTCGCGGCCGGGCCCAGGTCCGCGAGTCCGGGGAAGCGCTCCGGCTTCACGCGCAGCCCCACCTGGAGCAGCGTCCTGCCCTTGCGCTTGGTCTTGAGCTTCGTCCTGCCGCTGCGGCTGCGGCCGTAGCGCTTGCGCTTCTGCAAGCGCTCCACGGCGGACAGGTGCAGGTGCGTGCCGTCCGCGAAGCGGCCGTGCAGGGACAGCCACGCATCGGTGAAGTCCTCGCATTCCCACCGGCCCCGCTTGGGCGTGCCCACGCGCTTGCGCGCGTCATCCGCCGGCGCCAGGTCCAGCTTCACGGCCACCGGCGCGCTCGCGTCCAGGTCCACCTGGAAGCGCTTCAGCAACGTGGCCACCAGGTCGTAGCGCCGGTTGTCCAGGTCCGTGCGGCTCGCACGCGCCCGGAGGATGAAGAGCACGATGCCCGCCACGAAGCTCGCCACGGCCACGACGAAGGGCATTCCCCCCCATGCGTCCTGCTGTGCGAACGAGAGCTGCCCCACCACGAGGGACAGGAGGGCGGCGGCGACGAGGCTGAAGACCATCAGGCTCCAGGCGGCGATCCACAGGGTGCGCCGCTTCCGCTCCGCCCGCGCGTCCAGCTCCGCCACGGCCTTCAGGTCCGCCAGCACCTCCGGCACCGGAGCGCGAGCTTCATAGACATACGTCTTCTGGAATGCGTCGAGGTCGAGCGCCACGGTGGAGGGCCTTGTCCAGCGAGAGTCGCGCGGGAGCGTAGGGGGCGCTCCCAGGCGGGTCAAACGGACTCGCGGCGCCCGCGCGCCGCCTGCAGTTTCGCGCGCCGGCGGGCGTAGCCCAGCACCTGGTAGACGCTCAGCAGCAGCATCGTCGCCGTGCGGGACGCGTCGTCCCTCGGCAGCGCCTGCGTCCAGAAGGCGGGCACCTCCGGGTCCCCCGGCTCGCGCTCCGCCTTCGCCATCCACCTGTCGGACAGCCGCGCGCGCAGGGACATCCTGTCCGCGGCGACGCGCACCCGCTCCAATTCGATATTCCGGGGCAGGCGCACGGCGTCCGTGGCGCGGGCCTTGAGCCGCTCCAGGCCGGGGTAGCGCGCCGGCTTCACGCGCACGGACACCTCCAGCCGGGCGAAGCCCTTGGTCTTGGTCTTCGTGCGCGACTTGCCGCTGGCGCTCCTCTTGGAGCGCTCGCGCTTCTGGAGCCGCTCCACCATGCGGATCCGCACGAAGGAGCCGTCCGCCAGCCGGGTCTCCAGCATGAACCACGGGTCGACGAAGAAGTCCGTGTTCCACCACCCCACCATGCCCTGCTTCACGCGCTTGTCGAGCTCGTCGGGCGGGGACAGGTCCAGCTTGAGCCTCACCGGCGCGTTCGGAGCCAGGTCCATCTGGAGGCGCCGGAGCAGGACCCGGGCGAGGCCATAGCGGCGGTTGTCCAGGTCCCGCCGCCGGAGGGTGAAGCGCCAGAAGAGGAGCAGGAGTCCCACGACGAGCAGCGCCCCGCCCACCCCACCCGTGAGCTTGAGGAGCCGGGCACCCGCCTCGATGATTTCCTCCCGCTTCAAGGTGGCCGCCCACACGACGTAGGTCACCGTGGCCATCAACCCGCCCGGTATCGCGGTGAGCCACCCGGACCACCTCAGCGTACGCCGCAGCCCTTCCGCGCGGGCATCCAGTCGGGCCAGGACCTCCAGGTCCTTGAGCAGGTCCGGCACCGGCGCGCGGGACTGGTAGCGGAAGACTTCGTGGAAGCGGGTGACGTTGACCGCCAAGGCGGTGGACTCCCTGCGATGCCCATCGGGCGGGTCCTGCGGGAGCGTAGGAGGCTCCGCGCTTTCCCACCAGGGGTGGACACACCGGCCGTGCAGGCAGGCCGGGCGCCGGAAAGGCGGGGACGTTAGATAGGATGGACGGCCCCAACGGCATGGAGCGCGAGGTGGACCGTGGATGAAGTGAGCCGGAGGGCCGCGCTGAAGCTCATCGCGGCGGCGGGTGTCACCACCGTCGCGGGATGTTCACGCGGCTCGGCAAAGGCGGAGGAGCAGCAGATGGGTCAGCAGCAGACACAGCAACAGCAAGCCGTGGTTCGGGTGGATTCGCTCGGGCCGTCCCCCACCCCGTGGCGCACGCCGGACCCGTTCCTCTTCTGCGTGCACCATGATGACCGCTACCCCAAGGGCAACGCGCGCATGGGGCCGGACGCGTCGCTCGCGGGCCGGGACATCGGCCAGGACTTCGCGGGCCGGGATGGCTGGAACATGTACCACGGCACCGTGGTGCCGGGCTTCCCGCAGCACCCGCACCGGGGCTTCGAGACGGTGACCATCGTGCGCAACGGGCTGCTGGACCACTCGGACTCGCTGGGCGCGGCGGCGCGCTTTGGCGGGGGCGACGTGCAGTGGCTCACCGCGGGCGGTGGCATCAACCACTCGGAGATGTTCCCGCTGCTCAAGCAGGACCAGGGCAACCACATCGAGCTGTTCCAGATCTGGCTCAACCTGCCGCGCGCCAACAAGATGGTGCCCGCGCACTTCTCCATGTTGTGGGACCACGTCATCCCGCGCCACGTGGCGAAGGATGACGCGGGCCGCGCCACGAACGTGACCGTGGTGGCGGGCAACCTGGGCGACGTGAAGGCGCCTCCGTCGCCGCCCAAGTCCTGGGCCGCGAACCCGGAGGCGGACGTGGCCATCTGGACGCTGAAGATGGAGCCGGGCGCGCGCTGGACGCTGCCCGCGGCGAAGAGCGGCACGAACCGGATGCTCTACTTCTTCCTGGGCTCGGGCCTGTCCGTGGGCGGCCGCGCGGTGCCGGCGAGGAGCGCCGTGGAGCTGCGCGCGGACATGGACGTGGTGCTGGAGAACGGCCCGGAGACGGCGGAGCTGCTGCTGCTCCAGGGGCGGCCCATCGGCGAGCCGGTCGTGCAGTACGGCCCGTTCGTGATGAACTCGCGGCAGGAGATCCAGCAGGCCTTCGCGGACTACCAGCGCACGGGCTTCGGTGGCTGGCCCTGGCCCAGCCACGACCCGGTGCACGCGCGGGAGGAGGGGCGCTTCGCGCGGCACGCGGACGGCCACATCGAGAAGCCGGCCTGATCAGGGCTTCTTCGACTTGGAGCCTTCCCACTCGAAGCTCACGGAGGGCGCCTTGACGGCCTTGGCGTCCTTCATGAGGAAGCCCTCCTGGCGCGTGTTCGCGCGCTCCAGGGCGGGCTTCAGGGACGCGGGGATGGGCAGCAGCACGCCCACCACGAACATGTTCCCGCGGCACGACTCGTTGTCGTAGCTGAAGGCGATGCGCACGGCGACCTTGTCGCCTTCGACGTGGTGGAACGCGACGGAGCGCTTCACGCTGTCGATGCCGTATTGGAACCCGACACAGTCGTCGCCGGGCTGGAGGCTCTCCAGCAGCGCCTCCACCGTCTTCGCGGCGTTGAAGGCCTTCGCGTCGTCGATGTGCTTCTTCACGAAGCCGTCCGCCTTGAGGGCTGCGAGGACGTCCTTCTCCGGGAACACGTCCAGCAGGTTGAAGGCGCCCTTGTCCTTCGTCACGTCCCAGGTGACGTAGGCGGAATGCGCGTAGGGGTGGGCGCCGCCGGTGTAGCCGGAGCTGGACTCCTCGTAGCTCGCCCAGGGGCCCACGACGGAGAGCACGTTGAAGGATTGGGAGGCATCCCAGTCGGACCGGTCCCGGGTGTCCTCCGGGTCGGGCGCGAGGTCCGCGAGGAAGTCCTTCTTGCGCGACTGGAGGCCGAAGACCTCCTTGCCGCCGCGCAGGGCGCGCAGGTCCTTGGACGACATCTCGAACGTCACGTCGGTGCCGGTCACCATCCACGTGAGCGGCTGGGACTTGGGAGCAGGAGCGGGCGCGGCCGTCAGCAGCGCCATCATCATCACCACGGGGCTCAGGAGCATGCGCGCCATGCTATGGCAGCCGGGCCATGCGTTTCCGCACCTGCGCCGCGCTGCTGCTCCTCCTCGCCACGGCCTGCGCGACGACGGAGGCGCCCGTGTCCCGGAGCCCGAGGCTCGCGAACCTCCAGCGCGCGGCGACGCTGCCCTGGAGGGACGACGGGCGGTGCGTGGTACGGGAGGCCTCCCGGCCCTGGTCCGACGTGGTGGAGCAGTGTTTTCCCGCGCTGGACACGCGGCGGGTCCGCTTCCGGGATGTGGGGCACCGGTGTCCCGTGGCCACGGCGGACGCGGCCAGTCTGGAGATGGTGGTTGGCGTCTGCCTGCTGACGCAGCCGGAGCTCGTCGTGGGCGCCGTGGTCGTCATGGGCGCGGTGGTGGTGGCGGTCGCCATCCGGGAGGAGCTGGAGGCGTATGAGCTGCGGCACGCGTATCCGGATGAAGATGCGCCCCGGACGCGGCCCCTCAAGCGACACCCCATGGCGGAGCACAGCCCGGAACCCGAGGGCAGCGCCGCGGGACGGGACTGGTTTCCTCCGCCGGGGCCTCCAAGCTCCGCGGATCCGCGTGAGCGAGCCCCGGAGTGCCGACCTCGGCCAGTGTCCCATCTGGGCGGCGATGCCCTGCACAACCAGTGCGCGGACCGGGTGCCGTCGAACGCTTTCGCCGGGTCGGACGTGCTCATCAACGGCAAACGCTTCGACGCGATGCAGCTCCGTGCGGGTGTGCTGTGGGAGGTCAAGACCGATAACTTCGATGCGTATCCGGAGTCACTGCAGGAAATCGTGCTCAGAAAGCAGGTAGCGGAGCTGCTCCGCGAGCGTGAAATCGCGCTGGCTTGTGGGTACGACTTTTCGGTCGGAGTTCGAAGCACCGCGCACATGGCGGCATTGCGCAGCCTGGCTCCTGGCCTCACCATCGTCGTCATGGACTGGTGCTGAAATGGCAACCCCACGCTTACTGCTCATCGCCCATGCGCCCACGCTCCTGACGGATGACGACCGCCCCCTCGTGATGACCCGCGCCATGGAGCAGGCCATGCCGGGCTTGAAGCTCGCGTGGTCCATCTCCGACGAAGGCCAGTTCATCCCCCTCGCCCGGAGGGACGCCTGGCTCGCCAGGGAACAGCCAGACCGCGGAATGCCCCTGCTCTGCAATGGGGATGAGAGACACCTCGTGACGCTGACGGGCTGGGAGAGCCCCGCGGGTGTTTCCGCTGGCCGGCAGGCTCAACTCCAGGTTCATGCGAAATGGCACGTGGACGCGGCTGGCATCACCGTGGCCACGGCGGTGCTCTCAGCGGTCGCAGAAGCAGCACGCGCGTTCTGGGGCCATGTGACTCCCAGCGGTACGGCATCGGACATCGCGTTGCAGACAAGCCCCACTTTGGGCGGCCCTCCCAAGCCCCCCAGAGGCCTTCCCGCGCTCAAGCTTCCGGAGACCCTTCGCGCTCCAGAGATTCCCCAGCACCTCGGCTGGCTGAACTACTGGTCCGCGGCCACCGCGCGGCTGCTCGGGTTCCCGGACCCATCGCGCGACGCGGAGCTGCTGACCCGCTCGCGCCGCATGGCCAGCGGTGGGTGGCTCGTCCCGCTCACGGACGCGCCGCTGGACCTGGACGACCCCGCTCACCTCGACGTCCTGCTGCGCGCCTACGCGCGCTTCCCTGAAATCGGCGGGCGCGCGGCGCCCTGAGCCGCTGGAGCAAGGCACGCCCGTTCACGCTAGAACCTCGCCCAGTGCGGAACATGGGAGGCACCATGGAGCAGAAAGCGCTGGCGGCAGCCGAAGGCGCATGGGCCAGGACCGAGGAGCGCCGTGCAATGGCGCGGCGGGTCCTGGGGACGGTGGGCGGAAGTCTCCTCCTCGGGGGCGCGGGCATTGGCGTCATGGGCGCCCTCCTCACGCCCTGGCTCTTCATCCCCGCCGGCGCGCTCGCCGTCGGCTCCGGCGTCCTCTTCATCGTGCGCGGAGCCATGGGCGCGCCGGGCGCCGCACGGGCGCAGGTGGACGGTGCCGCGCGGATCGGCCTGGGGGCGGAGATTGCCAGCTCGGCGCGCATCGAGCCCGGTGCCGTCATCGAGATGGGCGCCACGGTGCAGGCAGAGGCGGTCATCGAAAGCGGTGCTGTCATCCGCATGGGCGCCACCGTGCAGCGCGGCGCGGCGGTGCAGCGGGGCGCCATGGTCGGCTGGGGCGCCACGATTCAGGAGGGGGCGACCGTGGAGCGCGCCGCCAGCGTCGGTGCGGGGGCCACCGTCGGCCGGAATGCGCGGCTCTCCGCGGGCGGTCACCTGGGAGCCGGTGGGTATATCGACTCGACCGAGAGCCCTGGCGCGCCATTGAAGCGTGCTCCGGACGCGGTCGCGGTGCTCCAGGAGGATGCGCGGCTGCGCGAACTTGACGAGGTCTGCGACCGGCTGGAGGCCGCCTTCCGCAAGGCCTCACCGGCCGTGCGGGGTTTCCTCAGCGGGGGCGAGGAGTCCGTGAAGGCGCTGCGCCGCTCGTGCCACGACCTGCGGGAGCGCGAGCAGGGCCTGCGCCGCGAGGTCAGCCCGGAGTTGATGGGCCGGCTCGACGCGGAGCGCACGATGCTCTCCGCGCGCATCACCGCTTCAACGGATCCGCAGGTGCGCGCCTCGCTCCAGAGCGCCGTGGAGGCCATCGATGCACAGCGGGCGCAGCGCGAGCGGCTGGCGCGCAACGCGGACCGTTTGGATGCCGAGCTCACCCGCCTGCGCTGGAGCATCGAGGGCGTGGCCACCCAGCTCGTCCAGGTCCACGGACAGAGCGGCCCCACGGCCGCGCCCGCTGACGCCGAGCAGGGCTTGAGCCGCGTGCGTGAAGAGCTGGCCGCCATCAGCGAGGCGCTCGAGTCGGTCAACGAGGCGGAGCGGACGGGACTGCGGCCGACGCAGGAGCCCTTCGCGCCGCAGGAGCCCCAGGAGCAGGGCACCCGGCCTCCACGCGTCCGCGGCTGAGCCGCGGACCGGCCCACCCGGTTTGCCGCCGGCCCGGCGTCGCGGTAGCACCGGGCCATGGGCACCTCGTCCGGCATCGTCTACGCGTCCTTCGACCGCTTCCCCGCGCCCAAGGGCGCCGCCGTGCACATCCGCGCCTTCGTGGAGGCCCTGGGCGCCGCGTTCGGCCCGGTGGACCTCGTGGCCATTGGCGATGCACCCGGTGCTCCCCCGCCTGCCCTGGGCCCCCACGTCACCTACCACCCGCTGGGGGCCCGCGGGAAAGACCTCATCGCCCAGGCGCTGACGTTCCGCTCGCACCTGGGCGCGTGGTGGCGGGACCGGCCGCGCGCGAAGGTCGTCCACGTCCGCTCCATCTTCGAGGGCTACCCCATCGCCCGGCGCAAGGCCGCCCTCACCGACGCGCTCGTCTACGAGGTCAACGGCCTGCCCTCCATCGAGCTCAAGTACCACCACCCCGACGTCACGGATGACGCGGAGCTGATGCGCAAGCTGCTCGCGCAGGAGGAGGCCTGCCTCCAGGCCGCGGACCTGCTCGTCACGCCCAGCGCCGTCACCGCGGAGCACCTGGTGTCGCGCGGCGCGGATCCGAAGCGCCTGCGCGTCATCCCCAACGGCGTGGACCTGGACGTGTTCCGCTACGCCCCGCCGCGCGCGCCCGAAGCGGGCCGTCCCCTGCGCATGCTCTACAGCGGCACCATGACCTCGTGGCAGGGCGTGCACCACGCCATCGAGGCGTGCCGCCTCCTGCGCCGCGACCTGAGCGCGACCCTCACCCTCGTGGGCCCGCTGCGCAAGCACGCGCGCCGCGCGCTGCTGGACCGCTGCGGCGACCTCGTGCTCCAGGGCGCGGTCGAAATCCTCGAGCCCCTGCCCCAGGAGGAACTCGCCCGGCTGCACCACGCCTGCGACCTCGTGCTCGTGCCGCTGCCCGTGAACGACCGCAACTGCGTGCAGGGCTGCTGCCCCCTGAAGCTCCTGGAGGCCATGGCCACCGGCACGCCCGCCATCGTCAGCGACCTGCCCGTCACCCGCTCGCTCGCGGAGGCCACCGAGGCCTACCGCATCCGCTCCGGCTCGCCCAAGGCCATCGCCGAGGCCGTGAAGGACCTCGCCGCGAACCCCGCGCTCGGCGCCGCGCTGAGCGCCAACGCCCGCGCCCGCGTGGAGCGCGACTTCCCATGGGGCCGCGCGCAGGAGGCGCTCGTGAACGCCTACGCGGACGACCTGGGCATCGCGCGCGTCAGCACGCGGGAGAGCACCGCGGCCTCCGCGTCCGCCTGAAAGCCCGCCTCCACCCGCGCGCGCGCCGCCGCGCCCAACGCCGCGCGCTTCGCCTCCGGCATCCCCAGCACGTCCAGGCACGCCTGCCCCAGGTGGTTGAGCAGCGCCTTCTCCACGATGAAGCCATTCACCCCGGACTCCACCGCCTCCGGGATGCCGCCCGCGTCGCTGGCGATGACCGGACGCGCGCACGCCATCGCCTCCAGCAGCGCGTTGGGCATGCCCTCCCACAGCGACGGCTGGAGATACACATCACACAGCCGCAGGTGCCCGGCGATGAGCGCCGGGGACTCCAGCGCGCCGGAGACGATGATGCGCGCCGCGTCCTCCGGATGCTCCGCCCGGTAGGCCACCAGGTGCTCGGCGTCCCGGGCCCGCACCTCGCCAATCACCAGCAGGCACGCGGGCCGTACGCGCCGCACCTCCGTGAGCGCGGACAGGAGGAACGGCAACCCCTTCTTGTGGCGCAGCTCTCCCGAGAAGCCGAGCACCGCCTCGCCCGGCTGGATGCCCAACCGCTCGCGCAGCACCCCATCCGCCGGGCCCGGTGAGAACAGCGCCGTGTCCACCGCGTTGGGGATGACCTCCACGCCCGGGTCGCGGCCCAGCAGCATCGCCATCTTCCGGCCCAGGTCCGCGGACGCGGCGGTGAGCACGTCCGCCCGCTGCAACGTCCAGAGCAGGCGGGCGAAGTCCCCCGGCGGGAACATCAACTGATCCACGTCATTGCCCCGCGCGCTCAGGATGGACTTGAGCCCCGCGCTCTGCGCGAACACCACCGCGAGGAACCCCGGGGGATACAGGTAGTGCCCCCACACCAGGTCGTACCCGCGCCGCGAATGCAGATGTCCGAGCACGTCGAGCGTGTGCTGCATGGACAGGTCCGCGCTGCCGAACAACCCCAGCCGGTGCAGCGTGACGCCCTTCGCGAACGGGGACACGTCCCCCGCGTCCGGCACCGTCTCCAGCGCCCCGGGCCGCGCCGTGCGCGTCCAGGCCACCACGTCCACGCGCGCGCCCAGCCGCACGAGCGAGCCCGCGGTGCGCGCGCCGCTTCTCGCGAGCCCTCCGATGTCGGGAGGAAACCGCTCGGCGAGGAGGAGGACGCGGGGACCGGAGGCCATGCCCTGAATCTACCCGCCCACGCGCGCCGGCAGGCGGGGAACCGCGAGGGATGAAAGACGCAAGGCGTCCCGTTGCAACGCCCAATCCATGACGCAACCCCCGCTTGAATCCGCCTCCCCGGACGCCTCCTCCTCCTCGGACTGCAAGGGCCTCCTTGCCTCCCTGTGGCAGGCGGTGAAGGGCTCCACCGAGGACCTGGCCACCGGGCCCGTGGATCGCGCCTTCCTGCTCCTCTCCGTGCCCATGGTGCTGGAGATGGTGATGGAGTCCATCTTCGCCCTGGTGGACGTGCTCTTCGTGTCGCGCCTGGGCGCGGACGCCATCGCCACCGTGGGGCTCACCGAGTCCATGCTCACGCTGCTCCAGACGCTGCCGCTGGGGCTGTCCATCGGCGCCACCGCGCTCATCGCGCGCCGCATCGGGCAGAGAGACCCGGAGCGCGCCTCCAGCGCGGCGGTGCAGGCCCTGGGCCTGGGGCTCGCGCTGTCCGTGCCGCTGGCGTTCGCGGGCAGCCTCTTCGCGCGGCCGCTGCTCGAGGCCCTGGGCGCCGAGCCCGGCGTGCTGGCGCACGGCGCGGGCTACACGCGGCTGATGCTGGCCAGCTTCCCCATCATCACGCTGCTGTTCCTCATCAGCGCCATCCTGCGCGGCGCGGGGGACGCGGCCACGTCCATGCGCGCGCTCTGGCTGGCCAACTCCGTGAACATCGTGCTCGCGCCGCTGTTCATCTTCGGCCTGGGCCCCGTGCCCGCCCTGGGCGTCACCGGCGCCGCGCTGGCCACCACCGTGGGGCGCTCCACCGGCGTGATGTATCAGGTGTATCGCCTGCTCAAGGGCCGCGGCCGCCTGGAGCTGCGCCGCCGCCACCTGCGCGTGGAGGGGGCCACGCTGCGCTCGCTCCTGAAGCTGTCGGGCGGCGCCACGCTCCAGTCGCTGCTGGGCATGTCCAGCTGGCTGGTGCTGATGCGCATCGTGGCCACCTTCGGCAGCACGGCGCTCGCCGGCTACACGCTGGCCATGCGCATCCTGCTCTTCGTGCAGCAGCCGTCGTGGGGCCTGTCCCACGCGGCGGGCACGCTGGTGGGCCAGAGCCTGGGCGCGGGCGACACCGACCGCGCGGAGAAGGCCGCGTGGCGCGCCAGCTTCTACACGCTCGCGTTCCTGGGCGTGGTGGCGGTGGGCTTCCTCCTCTTCGCGGAGCCGCTCATCCACCGCTTCACCGCCGAGTCGGAGGTGGGCCTGCACGCCGCGCGCTGCCTGCGCATCGTCAGCTGCAGCCTGGCCCTCTATGCCTTCGTCACGGTGCTGCCCCACGCCTTCAACGGCGCGGGGGACACCACCACCCCCACCGTGGTGAACGCCCTCTTCTCCTGGGGCCTCCAGCTGCCGCTCGCGTGGGTCCTCTCCCATCCGCTGGGCCTGGGGCCGGCGGGCGCGTTCATCGCCATCGCCGTCACCTACGGGGCGCTCGGCCTGGCCAGCGCCGCCCTCTTCCGGCGCGGCGGCTGGAAGCTGCGCCACGTCTGAGCCCCGCCTCCACCAGCGGACAGTCCGCACCGGCCAGGGGCTGAGTTGAAAGCCCCCGGCCATGTGGCGACTTTCCCGAAACTCTCGCAGCGAGTGGGCGCGGCAAGCGCCCCCAAGCCCCGGGGCTCCTGTCGCCTCGGGGAGCCACCGGAGTGTCGCCGCGAGGGCACGGGGCACAACGGTTGGGGAGGGGCTTCACACATGGCGGGCGATGAGCGGCTGGGCGTGGCGGTGGTGGGCTTGGGCGGCGCGGTGGCGACCACGGCGGTCGCGGGCATGGAGCTCTTGCGGCGGGGACGGGTGGACACGCGCGGCCTGCCCCTGGCCGACGCGAAGGGCATGGGGCTGGTGGAGTACGGCGCGCTGACGTTCGGCGGCTGGGACCTCTTCGAGGATGACCTGGCGCGCGCGGCGCGCAACCACGCGGTGCTGACGGAGGCGCAGCTGGAGGCGGTGGCGCCCACGCTGGGCCGCATGCGGCCGTGGCCCGCGGCCTCCAACGCGAGGTTCTGCAAGAACGTCGTCGGCACCGCGACGAAGAACGCGAACACGCTGCGCGAACAGGTGCGCGCCATCCGCGAGGACCTCACCCGCTTCAAGCAGGCCGAGCAGCTGGACCGCGTGGTGGTGGTGAACCTGGCCTCCACGGAGAAGGCCGTGGACCTCACCCGCCCGGAGTTCGCCACGCCGGAGTCCTTCGAGAAGGCCCTGGACGCGAACCACCCGGACATCGGCCCCGCGATGCTCTATGCGTACGCGGCCATCGGGGACGGCATCCCGTTCGCCAACTTCACGCCCAGCGTCGCCGCGGACGTGCCCGCGTTGCTCATGCTCGCGAAGCGCACCGGCGCGCCCGTCGCCGGCAAGGACGGCAAGACGGGGCAGACGCTGCTCAAGACGGTGCTCGCGCCCGCGCTGCGCGACCGCGCGCTGCACGTGGACGGCTGGTACTCCACCAACATCCTGGGCAACCGCGACGGGGAGGCCCTCAACGACCCGGCGTCGCGGCAGAACAAGCTCGACACCAAGGGCGCCGCCCTGGACAGCATCCTCGGCTACAAGGTCCAGGACCACGTCGTCTCCATCCAGTACTACCGCCCGCGCGGGGACAACAAGGAGGCCTGGGACAACATCGACGTGACGGGCTTCCTCGGGCAGCCCATGCAGCTGAAGCTCAACTTCCTCTGCAAGGACTCCATCCTCGCCGCGCCGCTCGTCGTGGAGCTCGCGCGCACGCTGGACCTGGCGAAGCGCCGGGGAGAGTGCGGCGTCATCGACGCGCTGGGCGGCTTCTTCAAGGCCCCCATGTCGCAGGACGGCCAGCCCGTGGAGCACGCCATGCCCGAGCAGCAGCGCCGCCTGATGGCGTGGCTCTCCAGGGGCCGCGCGCAGCAGGTGGAGCGCCTCCCGGAACGCATCAGGGGCTGAGCGCCATGAACGCACCCGCGCATGACACGGCGGCCGCCGGCCGTCTGGCGGAGCTCCGTCCGCTCCTGTCGGAGCTGATGGACCTCAAGCGCATCCGCACCCCGGACCACCCGGACGGCCTGGCGGCGCACGGCTTCCGCCGCGCGTGGGCCTCGCTGGCCTCCGGCATGGCTCCGCGCACCGTGGCGCTACAGGAGACGGCGCGCGCGGTGGCGGCGGTGCGGCTGGGCGGCCTGGACATGGACGTCCTCCAGCGGGCGGGGCTGTCCCCGCTGGACGCGGCGCGGGTGCTGCACCGGGGCCTGGAGGCGGTGGCCGCGCCGCTGGATGCCCGCCTGAAGGAGCGGCTGTCCGTGGCGCTCGCCCAGACGCCGGAGGAGGCATGTCACGCGCCACCGCCGTGGTTCGTGGAGCGGCTGGTGCGCCAGCCCCGCGCCGGGGCCACGTTCCCCGGCCGGCCGCGCATCCTCGTCTCGCCGCAGGAGGGCCACGCGGACCACTGCTACGCGGTGGCGGTGGGCGCGGTGCTCGTCGCGCCGCGCTTCGGCGCGTCTGCGGCCCTGCCCTTCGTGGCGGGGCTCTCGCATCACCTCTTCAACGCGGCGCTGCCGGACGCGGGCTACGGCGGAGAGGCGCTGCTGGGCGACCTGCTGGAGCCCGCCATGAAGCGCCTCACGGAGGAGGCCCTGGCCGCGCTGCCGGAGCGGCTGGCGGGCGTCGTGCGGCAGGCGCTGACGCTCACCGGCAACGTGGACTCGGCGGAGGCGCGCGCCTTCAACGCCGCGGACGCGCTGGACCGGGTGCTGGAGCTGGAGGCGCACGCCCGCGCGGCGGGCTTCACCCTGCGCCAGGCCATGGAGGACCTGGAGCTCATCCACCCCGGGCCGCTCCAGACCTTCGGCAACGACGTCCTGCGCGAAGCGGCGGTGTGGCCCTGAGCGGGCGGCGGTTCCTGAACCTTCTTTGCGGAGGCGGTGATCATGTTCGAGGCGAAGCCGGGGACCCGAAGCCTGGGCTGGGCGGTGGTGGGCTGTGGCTGGGTGGCGCGGGACTACGTCATCCCCGCGCTCCAGGGCGCGAGCAACGCGCGGCTGGTGGCGCTGTGCGACGTGAGCGCCGAGGCGTTGATGCGCATCCGCGCGGACGGCGTGAATCGCTACACCGCGCTGGGGTCGGTGCTGGCGGACAAGGACGTGCAGGCCGTCTACATCGCCACGCCCAATCACCTGCACGTGGCGATGACCGAGGCCTGCGCGGCGGCGGGCAAGCACGTGCTGTGTGAGAAGCCCATGGCCATCACGGCGCGCGACGGCCTGCGCATGGTGTCCGCGTGCCAGCGCGCGGGCGTGCACTACGCCACCGCGTTCGACCAGCGCCACCACGCGGCGCACCGGCGGCTGCGCACGCTGGTGAAGGAGGGCGCGCTGGGCACCATCACCCAGGCGCGCATCCACTACGCCTGCTGGCTGCCCGAGGACTGGGCGCCGGACAACTGGCGCATCGACCCGGAGCAGGCCGGCGGTGGCGCGATGATCGACCTGGCGCCGCACGGCCTGGACCTGCTGGAGGTGGTGCTGGGCGACGAGTGGGCGTCACTCAGCGCCCTGACGCAGCGGCGCGTGCACACCTACGCCGTGGATGACGGCGCGGTGCTGATGGGCCAGTTCAAGAGCGGCACGCTGGGCCTGTTGCAGGTGGCCTACAACTGCCCGGACACGTACCCCCGGCGCACGCTGGAGCTCATCGGCACGAAGGCGCGCGCGCTGGCGTACAAGACAATGGGGCAGACGCCCGGCGGCACCCTGACCCTCACCGACGCGAAGACGGGCGGGGAGACGCGGATCATCCTCCCGCCGGAGGAGGACCCGAGCCCCTTCCTCCATCAGGTGGAGTCCTTCTCCGCGTGCGTGCTGGAGGGCCGTCCGCAGCCCTACGCGCCCGAGCGTGACGTGCGGCTCGTGGGGCTGCTGTCGCAGGCGACGCGGGACGGAAGGGCGTTTCCGCCATGCCACTGACCCGCTACGCCTGCACCCACTGCGGCACGTGGCAGCCGGGCTTCCCCCGGGAGAAGCCCATGGGGTGCCCCACCTGCCTGGACGTGCGCAACGCGCTGCCGCGCGAGGGCTGGGAGTTCCAGTCCGCGGGCCAGGTGTCGGAGCGGCTCGGGACGCGCTGGCATGAGGCGCTGCCCGGCATCTGGGGCTTCACCTGCACGCCGCCCTTCGGCCTGGGCTCCACGGGGTGGCTGCTGCGCAGGCCCGAAGGCAACGTGGGCTTCGAGGGCGCGCCCTGGTACTCGCGGCCCGCGCTGGAGTTCATCGAGGTGATGGGCGGCCTCCACGTGCTGTCGGCGTCGCACCCGCACGGCTTCGGGGCGCTGTGGCAGTTGCAGGAGCACTTCGACCCGCTGCTCGTGCTGCACCGGGAGGCGGTGCCCTACAGCAAGGCCTTCCAGGTGCGCTGGCCGGTGGATGACGAACATGCACTGGCGCCGGACCTGACGCTGCACTGCGTGGGGGGCCACTACGAGGGCCACATGGTGCTGTACGACGCGCGGACCCGCTCGCTGTTCTGCGGAGACGCGCTGAAGGTGGACCTGGACGCGCGAGGCAGGCCCACGGCGCTGTCGTGCCACAAGGGCTTCCACTACGCGATTCCGCTGAGCCACGGCGAGCTGCGCCGCTACCGCGCGGTGCTCGAAGCGCTCCCGTTCGAGAACGTCTTCACCCCGTTCGAGTTCGCGCGCGGCGTCACCCGCGAGCACGCGCTGGCGCTGTTCGACCGGCTGCTCGCGGGCATGCCGCACACCCGTCCCCTTCCCCTGGAGGAGCTGTCATGAGCGTTGCCCGAGCCCTCGATGCCTATCACCGCGCCATGTCCACCGGCGCCCTTCAGCTGTTCCGCATCGACCCCATCGACCGGCTGGGGATTCCGGTGGCCTCCGCCAGCCTTCGCCTGGGGAACGACGCGGGCGCGGTGCTGCACGGCAACGGCTATGGCCGCACGGAGGAGGAGGCGCAGGTGGGCGCGCTGGGCGAGCTGGTGGAGGAGACCTTCAGCGAGCTCGCCATGCGGCGCATGCCCCGCGTGCACGGGAGCTACGCGGCGCTGGTGCGCGCGCGAGGCCCCACGGCGGTGGCGGATCCGCTCACGCTGGGGCTGCCCGCGGGCAGTCCGTATCAGCCGGAAATGCCGCTCATCTGGGTGGAGATGCAGCGGCTGTCCACGGGCGAGCGGGTGCTGGTGCCGGAGGAGTACGTCGCCATCCATCCCGGGCAGTTGCAGGGGCGCGCTCCGCTCATCACGCCCATCACCAACGGCCAGGGCGCGGGGCTGACACGGCCCCAGGCGCTGGCGCACGGCCTGCTGGAGCTCCTCCAGCGCGACGGCAACGGGCTGGTGTACCGCGCCATGGACCAGGGCGTGGCGCTGGACCTGGAGGGCGCGGACCTGCCGCCGGACGTGCGCGAGCTGCTGGAGCGCTACCGGCGCGCGGGCGTGGAGGTGATGGCGAAGCTGGCCTGCACGGACTTCGGCCTGGTGAACCTGTACGTCGTGGGCCGGGACGTGTCCGTGGGGAACCAGCCGCTGATGGTGACGGCCTGCGGCGAGGCGGCCGACCCGGACCGCGACCGGGCGCTGCGCAAGGCGCTGCTGGAGTACGCCTGCTCGCGCGCGCGCAAGGCGTTCATGCACGGACCGCTCAGCGAGGTGGCCCGCGTCGCGCCCCAGGAATACATGGACCGCTTCGTGCCCATGGTGGACCTGGAGGCCGAGGAGCCGCGCGCGCTGAACGCGATGGTGGAGTGGGCGCGGCTGTCGGCCCCCGAGCTGAGCGAGCTGACCGCGTGCACGCTGATGGTCCGCCAGAAGGTGCGCTTCGAGGACCTCCCTCGCGCGCCCGCGCTGGAGGACCCGTCCCTGCGGTGCGACCACGTGGTGCGGCAGCTGCACGCGTCGGGCCTCGACATCCTGGTCGCGGACCTGTCGCCGCCGGGGCGGCAGGTGCACGTGGTGAAGGCGCTGGTGCCGGGCCTGGAGGTGGAGACGATGACGTACAACCGCGTGGGCGAGCGCAACGTGGCGCGGCTGCTGGAGCGGAGGGATCCGCTGGTGGGCCTGGGAGCGCCGCCGCCGGGAGCCGAGCCGGTGCGGCTGACGCCGGAGGCCGAGCTGCGGCTGGGCGGTCCGGCCTGGTTCAACGTGCGGCTGGCGGAGGCGCGCGTGGGGCGGCTGTACGCGCTCTACCGGGAGCCGGACCGGCACGCGGTGCCGGCGGTGCTCTCGAGCCGCCGCTTCGGGGGGCAATGAGTCATGGCCCTGCGCTTCGCCTACAACACCAACGGCGTGTCCCATCACCGCTTCGAGGACGCGCTGAGCCTCATCGCGGACAGCGGCTATGACGGAGTGGCCCTGACGCTGGACCACCATCACTTCGACCCGTTCGCTCCGGACTTCGGGCAGCGCACGGAGCAGCTGGCCACGCGGCTGGAGCGGCTGGGCCTGGGGCTGGTGGTGGAGACGGGGGCGCGCTTCCTGCTGGATCCACGCCGGAAGCACGAGCCCACGCTCATCACGCCGGACGCGGAAGGACGTGCGCGACGGCTGGAGTTCCTGAAGCGCGCGGTGGACGTGTGCGGGACGTGCCGGGGAGAGGCGGTGTCCTTCTGGGCGGGCGTGCCCCTTCCGGGCGTGACGGAGGCGCTCGCGTGGCCGTGGCTCGAGGAAGGGGTGGCGCGGCTGGCGGAGTACGCGGCGGCGCGCGGCGTGGTGCTGGCGGTGGAGCCCGAGCCGGGGATGCTGGTGGAGACGGTGGACGGCTGGCGGCGACTGCACGCGCGGGTGCCCGGAGTGCGTCTGGCATTGGACGTGGGACACCTGCTGGTGACGCAGGAGCGGACGCCCGCGGAGGCGGTGCGCGAGTTCGCGCCGGTGCTGGGCACGGTGGCGCTGGAGGACATGAAGCGCGGCGTGCATGAGCACCTGCCGTTTGGCGAAGGGGACGTGGACGTGCCGTCGGTCCTGCGCGAGCTGACGCGCGCGGGCTATGGGCGGCTGGTGTGCGTGGAGCTGTCCCGGGACGCGCACCGGGCGCACGACATGGTGCCCCAGGCGCTGGAGTGGCTGAGGGCGCGCCTGCCGACGGGCGCGGAGGTGGCGGCATGAACAGCGTGAACCGGCTGCGGATCTGCTTCATCTCCCGGCGCTTCTTCCCGGCCATCTCGGGGATGAGCGTCTATGCGCTGAACCTGGTGCGGGAGCTGGTGGCCAGCGGACATGACGTGACGATGGTGAGCCAGTACCGCAACGACCCCGCGGGCATGGCGGTGTACGGGGGCGGACCGCCGCCGGGGATTCCGGGCGCGCAGGTGCTGGGCTGCGAGTCGCTCGGAGAGCAGCGCATCAACCAGGGCCAGCCCGCGAGCTTCGAGCAGGACCTGGAGGTGATGGTGGACACGGTGGTCCGCGAGCACCGGCGCCGGCCGTTCGACCTCATCCATGCGCAGTATGGCTACCCCTGCGGCCTGGCGGCGCTGGAGGCGGCCCGGCGCCTGGGGTTGCCCAACGTCGTCTCCATCCAGGGAGGGGACGGGCACTGGGTGGGCACGTGCTGCGGGACGCACAAGCAGGCGATGCTCGCGGTGCTGGGCCACGCGGGGGCGCTGCTGATTGGGAGCAGGTCCTTCGCCGAGGAGGTGCGCGGGCACCACGGGACGCCGCTGGAGCGGTTCACCATCGTCCCCGGCGCCACGGACACGCAGCGCTTCCATCCCCGGAATGAGTCGGCGCTGGGGCAGCCGCGGGACCCGCCGGTGTGGCTGTACCACGGCCGGGTGGACGCGCGGAAAGGCGTGATGGAGCTGCTGGACGCGGCCCGGCGACTGGTGGCGGACGGGCGGAGGTTCAAGCTGCGGGTGTCTGGGATTGGGCCGGACGTGGCCGCCGTGCGCGCGCGGGTGGAAGAGGGCGGGCTCCAGGACGTGGTGGAGCTGACGGGCGTGTCCTCCTACGCGGAGGCGCCGGACCTGTACCGGAGCGGGGACCTGTTCGTGTCACCCACGTACTCCGAAGGGTTCTCCAACACGCTGCTGGAGGCGATGGCGTCCGGGCTGCCCATCGTGTCGACGCGGGCGGTGGGAGTGGTGGACTGCCTGGAGGACGGGAGGGACGCGCTGCTGGTGCCGCCGAAGGACAGCGTCGCGCTGGCGGAGGCGATGGGCCGCCTGATGGACGACGCGCCGCTGCGCCAGCGCCTGGCGGCCACGGCGCTGCGCGAGGTGCGGGAGCTGTACTCGTGGCAGTCGGTGGGGCGGAGGATCCAGGGCGTGTACGCGGAGCTGACGGGCACGCGGCCGGACACGGGATGGACGCACCTGTACGACCCGGCGATGACGGAGGAGCGCGCGGACCACACGTGCCGGTTCCGGGCCGCGCCGCACCTGTTATGAGCACGGCCCTGTTCGTGTCACCGCACCTGGACGACGTGGCCTTCTCCTGTGGCGGCACGTTGGCGGCGCTGAAGGCGAAGCGGTGGACGGTGGCGCTCGTCACCGTCTTCACGCGCTCCGTGCCGGAGCCGAAGGGCTTCGCGCTGCAATGCCAGACGTCGAAGGGCTTGGGACCGGAGGTGGACTACATGGCCCTGCGACGGGACGAGGACCGCGCCTTCGCGGCCTGCATGGGCGTGGACCACGTGAGGTGGGGAGACCTGGAGGAAGCGCCGCACCGGGGCTACGCGAGCCCGGAGGCCCTGTTCCAGCCGCCGAGAGCGGACGACACCATCGAGGCCAGGGTGGCGGCGTGTCTGAAGCCGGTGCTGTGGGACCTGAAGCCGGACCGGGTCTTCGTGCCCCAGGCGCTGGGGCATCACGTGGACCACGTGCAGGTGGTGCGGGCGGTGAAGGGGCTGGGCATCCCCTCGAACCGGATCCTCTATTACCGGGACACGCCCTACGCCGTAAGGCAGCCGAGGGCGCATCCGGACGCCGCCGTGCCCCAGGGCCTGCGTCCCTTGACGGTGGACATCACGGAATACCTGCCGAAGAAGGTGGAGGGCTGCATCCGTTACGGCACGCAGCTGGGCTTCCAGTTCGGAGGCGTGGAGGGCCTGGCGCGGACGCTCACGGCGTTCCACCGGATGGAAGCGCAGGCACGCGGGCAACCCGGAGCGGCGGAGGTGTTCCTGGCGGAGCCCTCACAAGGGGCGCCCCCTCCTCCCGTGACGAAGACGTCCCCGCCTGCGACTCGGTAGAGTGCTCCGAGGACCGCGAATGTCTCCCCGGTCCCCGGAGCAACGATGTCGTCAATCTCGGATGAAACCCACGAACGCATCACCGACCTCTGCGCCCAGGGAGACGCCGCCGCGGGCGAGGACGACTTCGAGCAGGCCCTGAAACACTTCAAGGCCGCCCTCGCCTTGATTCCCGCCCCCACCCACGCCCACCAGCAGAACACCTGGGTGCGCGCCGCCATCGGCGACATGTACTTCCAGCTCGAGCGCTTCGAGGACTGCCGCGAGCACTTCCGCGAAGCCGTCCGCTCACCGGGAGGGCTCGGCAATCCCTTCATCCACCTGCGGCTCGGCCAGTGCGCCCTCGAACTGGGTGACGAAGCCCGCGCGGCCGACGAGCTGGCACGCGCCTACATGGGTGGCGGCGAGGAGCTCTTCGACGGCGACGACGCGAAGTACCTGGAGTTCATCCAGTCCCGCCTGAAGCCGCCCCACGACGCATGAGGGACCCAGGAGCCCGAGCGCCGGACTCCCCGCTCGGCCCGGCACCTCCCGGACGCGAGGCGTGCACACCCTGAGGCGTGAACCCGCTCTCGCGCGGAGGCGCCGATGACACGCCAGCAGCCGAACCCCACGACGACTCCAGCCAAGGCTCCGAGCGCCGTCCGGCCCTTCTTCCCTCAGGGCTTCCGCGAAGGCGACGAGGACGTCAACGGCACGCGGATCCACTTCGTCATCGGCGGCGAGGGACGCCCCGTCCTGCTGCTGCACGGCTACACGCAGACGCACCTCATGTGGTGGCGCCTGGCGCCGGGGCTCGCGAAGCAGCACACCGTGATCCTCCCGGACCTGCGCGGCGCGGGCGCCTCGGCCGCGCCAGAGCAGGGCTACGACAAGGAGACCCTGGCCCGGGACATGCGCGCGCTGGTGAAGAAGCTCGGCTTCGACAAGGTCTCCGTCGTGGGCCACGACATCGGCCTGATGGTCGCCTACGCCTACGCCGCCCTGTTCCCCAACGAGGTCGAGCGACTGGCCCTGCTGGACGCGTTCCTGCCGGGCATCGAGCCCTGGTCCGACCAGGTCATGCGCAGCCGGGACGTGTGGCACTTCACCTTCAACGGCCCCACCGCGGAGAAGCTGGTGCGGGGACGCGAGCGCGTCTACTTCGACCATTTCTGGACCGACTTCGCCGCCAATCCCCACGCGGTCGACGAAGCGGAGCGGCAGGCCTACACGGAGGCCTACGCGGCCCCGGGCCGGCTCCACTCGACGTGGAGCTACTTCCAGGCGTTCGACCAGGACAAGAAGGCCTTCCGGGAGCTGGCCCGGAACAAACTCCCCATGCCCGTGATGGTCATTGGGGGTGACAAGTCCCTGGGCGGACCGCTCGCCGCACAGGCGCGTGCGGTGGCCACCCAGGTCGAACCCCACATCCTCCCGGACACCGGCCACTGGGTGGCCGAGGAACGCCCCGAGGAGGTCCGCAAGCTGCTCGGAGGCTTCCTCCGGGCGTGACGCCCGTCAGGCCCCGAAGCCCCCCAGCGCCGCGCGGCTGAAGCTGGCCGCGCCCTGGCTGACGCGCACGGCGGACTGGCTGAACACCTGGAACGCGGCGCGGATCTCCTGGGCGCTCTGGCCCGGCGTCAGGATCCACCGGTCCGCGATGCCCATCTCCTGGAACACGCGCCGGAAGTCCGTCACCCCATCGTCGATGCCCATCGCCGCGACGATGTGGTTCTCCACCCGGTGCAGGTCCTTCACCAGCGCCGCCACGTCCTTCGCCCGCGCCTTCTGCGAGCCCTGGTCCGCGCCGTCGGTGATCAGCAGCGTCACCGTGCGCACCGGCACCCCGTTGCCGCTGAACTCCTGCGCCTTCGCCAGCACCGTGCCCAGCAGCACCACCGCCTGGTCGTACAGCGGCGTCCCGTTGTCCGCCGAGTAGTTCTTGGAGTGCATCCGCACCACGTCCTCCAACGGCCGGAAGGGATTGAGCACGTGGCCATTCAGGTAGCGCGTGTGGAACAGCACGCCGTCCTTCTGCTGGCTCGCCAGGAGCGCGTCCAGCACCAGGTTGTGCCCGTCACATACCGTCTTCTCGTGCCCCGAGTGCGCGATGCTCCCGGAGTCATCCGGCATCACCGTCACCAGCACCACCTCGCTCGCCTGCACGTCGTCCACGTGGATGCCCAGGCCTGCTTGGATCTGCGCCCCCAGGTCCACCACCGTGAGCGTCTGCAACCCCGCGGGGCTCAGGATGCCCTCCGCGTGCGCGTCCTCGAAGAGCTTCGTGACACCCGTCCCGTTCGCCTTGCTCATGTCCGTGCCTCCCGTCGTGTGAGTGCCCATGCCAGACGTCACGCCAGGCGCAGGTCCGGCCAGCTCGCGAGCGGCTCCGTGGCCTTCACCAGGTGCATGCCCGCGTCCGCGAAGCGCTTGAGCGCCGCGTCCGCCTGCGGCGTGAAGTCCGCCGCGAAGCCGCCCTTGCCGTCCGGCACCGTCACCGACGACATGCAGTCCGTCAGCAGGTACACCTTGCGGGCCAGCGCCGCGTCCTGCGCGACGATCTCCCCCAAGAGGTCGTCGATGCTGCTCTTCACGCAGTGGCTGGCGGCCTGCCCGCCAATCACCACCGCGTCCGACGTGAGCAGCGTCTTCAGGAACTGCGTGTTGCGCTGCGCGAGCGGCTGGCCGTCATGCCGCATCAGCACCTCCGGCCGCAGCACCGAGTAGTTCTCCGTCAGCGGGTTGCCGCCCTTCACCTCCGCCCACGACTGCACGCCGCGCGCGTACGAGTGGAACAGCCGCGCCTCCTGCACCACGCCCGACAGCGCGTGCCCGTCGCTGCCCAGCAGGCAGTGCGGCGGCCACAGGTAGAGCGTGTACTTCCCCGCGCGCTCCAGCTCCTCGCAGTAGAACTTCACCTGCTTGAGCAGCCACGGGTAGTTGCCGCCGCACAGCCACTTGGCCACCGCGGGGTTCGGCTTCGCCTGGCCGCGCTCGATCTGCTCGCGGGTCACCTCGCGGTACGGCTGGAGCGGCTGGTCGTCCTGGTCCACCCAGAACGACGGGAAGAAGATTTGATAGGCGAAGTGCGTGTCCAACGTCGCGGTGACGTTCGTCAGCGTCCCCAGGTTCCGGTAGATGAACTCCGCGATGCGGCGGTTGTCGTCGATGGCGCCCCGCCCGCTGCGCCCCGCCACGTACAGCGAGCCGTCCGGGAAGCAGAAGTCCTTCTGCACGTCGATGAGCAGCAGGTGCAGGTTGAAGCGGTCCGTGGCCGCCGCCGTCACGCCCTGCGCCGCCTTCCACGCCCCGGCCTCACGCTGGAGCTTCCCGGCGTTCGGGCCGTAGCCGTACTCCGCCGCGTGGTTGGAGTTGTAGAACCCGGGCAGCGGCAGTTCCTTCGCACTCGTCTTCGTCATGTCCAGCCCCCTGTCTGTGTTTCAGCTCATGCGCAACACGGTGAGGTCCTGAGGCCCCACCACCGTCAATCCCTCGCGCGACAGCAGCAGCCCGCGGCCCGCGTCCACGAACGGCTCCGTGTCCGGGAACTCGCGCACCGACTCCAGGCGCCCCTGCCGGCGCTCCACGCGCACGAGTCCCGCGTCCGTGGCGCAGAAGAGCGCGCCCCCCACGGCGCACTTCCCGCGCAGCGTCCCCAGCCACGAACCGTCCCCCGCGTCGGCCCGGGCGCTCGCGCGCACCACCCCATCCGGCCCCAGCAGCACCGCGTGATGCACCGTGCGTCCACCGGCCTCCTCCGCGAGCAGCAACCACACGGTGTCCCCGTCGAACACCGCCTCCGCGTCCAGCAGCTGCCCCGAAGGCCACGGCAGCGAGAGCCCGTCCCGCAGCCCCTTGCGCTCCACGTTGAACAGGAAGGCCCCCCGCAGCCCCGCCGCGCGGTGGAACCCCAGGCCGAACCGGGGGCCCACGAACAGCCGCGTCTGTCCCTGCAGCACGTCGCCCCACCGCTCGGCGCCGAGCGCTCCGTCCCGCCACAGCCCGCCGCCCGCCGCCCAGAACCGGTGTCTGGCATTGGCCGCGAACACCGGCCGCTGGTCACAGACCTCCACGCCCAGGTACTCCGGCCCCCGGCCCGGCATGAACACCGCCACGCGCCCCCGCTGCCCCAGCAGCGTCACGTCCCCCTGCGCCTCCCAGCGCAGCGACGGGTCCAGGTCGCCGCGCATCACCGTGCGGCCGTCCTCGCGCCGGTACGCGCCATCCGCGTGGTAGACGAAGCGCACCGCCCCGTCCTCCGCGCTCGCGTGCAGCAGCACACCGCGGGTCGTGAACGTCCGCTTCGCCGTCACCTGCCCGCGCACCGCCGACACCGGCGTGGCCGCCACCGTCGCGTGCGGCTGGCACGTGGGACACGCGGCCCGCGCATGCTCCAGGCCGCACGACGCGCACACCGTGAAGCGCAGCCCCTCCAGGAGCGGCAGCGGGAAGGCATCGCGCCGGTCCTCCACGAACACCTGATGGAACAGGTGCAGCACCGCGTCCGGCAGCGTGTCGCGCGGCAGCGCGGGCTTGGGGTACTGCACGTCCGGATGGAACACGCTGACGCGCTGGAGCAGCCGCCCCAACGCGTTCAGCCGGGCCGCCTGCGCCTTCGGCTTGTGGATGCCCCCCTGCGGCCCCACGCACAGCAGCGACTGCATCACGGTGACGGCGAAGGCATACCAATCACTCTCCACCGTCGCCGGCCGCGCGGGCGTCAGCGATTGCGCGCCCGCGTCCACCCGCAGCGGGTCGAGGAACTTCTCCGTGAACACCGGACACAGGAAGGCGCCGAACTGGAAGCTGTCCGCGTCGATGAAGTACGCGTCCGTGCCCACCGTCAGCACGTTCAGGTCGTTGAAGTCCCCCACCACCACGCCCGCCGAGTGCACCGCCGCCAGCACGCGGTGCAGCCCCGCGAGCACCGTCACCGCGTCGGCGGCCCTGCCTCCCGCGCGGCGGAACGCCGGCTCGCTCCAGCGGCGCAGCGGCTCCACGCCGTCCAGCTTGCGCATCGCATAGCCCAGCACCTCCGCGCCCTTCTTGTCCGTGGCCAGGGCCTGCGGCGTCACCACTCGCGCCGGAAGGCCCGTGGGGAACGCGCGCAGCTTGCGCTGGTGCTCCGCGAGCCGGGCCTTCGCCGCGGCCTGCTCGGGCAACAGGCCCAGGTAGTCCGGATGGTCGGGCTGCTTGAAGACCTTGAGCGCGCGGCCATCCCCCAGGTCATACACATCCGCCTCGCCGCCCTTGCCCAGCGCCCGCTGCGGCTCCAACCGGACCTTCCTTCCCTCCAGCCAGAGGTCCATGGCCTCACGCCCTCCCCATCCGGCGGCGCAGCACCACCAGCGTGGTGTCGTCCGTCAGCAACCCCGGCGTGCGCAGCAGCCGCCGCTCCACGAAGTCCGCGCGCACCGACTCACGGTTGAGCTGCGCCAGCCGCCGTCGCACCGCGTCCGGGTTGGTGAAGTACCGGTCGTCCGTCCAGAACCGCGACAGCGGGCCCACCGGCTCGTCGCGCTCCGGCAGCCGCGCCTGCGAAAGGGCCAGCAGGTCCCCCACCCCATCCGTCCCGACGAGCAGCGCGTTCACGTCCTCCGTGGGCACCACCGCCCGGGGCTCCAACCGCACGTCCTCCCCGCGCAGCAGCGCATACGCGAGATACGGCGGCGCGTTGCCCGGGAACGGTCCCAGCGCGTGCACCCGGCCGTTGAGCATCCACACCCCGTCCCCCGACGAGAAGACGAGCGTGTGCGCCGGCGTCACCACCGCGCCCACGAGCGTGAAGAGCAGGTCCCCCAACACGTCCCGCCCCAGCGCGGACGCCAGTCCCTCCATCAACTCCAGCAGGTCCCCGCGCAGCCCCGGCAGGAAGTCCGCGCCGTCCACCCCCTCGCCCCGCTGAAGCCTCGCCTGCGCCGCCTGCGCCAGCCGCCGCACGCCCAGCTGCGCCCCCAGCTCGCTGCACGGCTGGCTGCCACACCCGTCCGCCACCACCACCACCAGCCCGTGCTCGCTCCACCGGACGCAGGCGGCGTCCTGGTTGTTGCGCCCCGAACGCGCGTGCTCCCGGCCCTGCACCGAACCCACCGCGACATCGAAGGGCAGCGTGGACATGGCTCTCCCGTGGCCCTCGAAGGGCACGCACGACCCGGAACCTGCTGGCGACCGGGCGGCCCGCACCGCCCGTCTTCGTGTATCTACGACACGAACATAGTGTCCATATGACACGAAGTCAATGCGGCGTGTGACAACCTGTCAGCGGGCGCCGAGGGAGCTGGCGGGAGGTGTAGGGAGGTCAGAGCTCGAAGTTGAAGCCGGCCTTCTCGAGCTGTTTGTACTTCTTGTGGTCGAACCGGTAGAGGCGCGCGGCGCGGTGGGAGACGTCCTGCTCCACCTCGTCCAGCTCCTCCAAGAGGTCCATGGCGAGGATCTTCTTGCGGAAGTTGCGCTTGTCGAGCTCGCGCTCCAGCACCGTCTCGTACAGCCGCTGGAGCTGCGACAGCGTGAACTTGGGCGGCAGCAGTTCGAAGCCGATGGGCTGGTAGCGCACCTTGCCCTTGAGCCGCTGCAGCGCGGTGGCCAGCACGTCCGCGTGGTCGAACGCGAGCTTCGGCGTGTCCCAGACGGAGAACCACGCCGCCTCGCGCGCGTCCGTGGAGGCCTGGAGGTGATGCTGGGACAGCTTCACCAGCGCGAAGTACGCCACGGTGATGACGCGGCCCCGGGGGTCGCGGTCCGGAGCACCGAACGTGTAGAGCTGCTCCAGGTGGCTGGTGCGCAGCCCGGCCTCCTCCTCCAGCTCGCGGCGCGCGGCGTCCTCCAGGGACTCCTCCATGCGCACGAAGCCGCCGGGCAGCGCCCACCGGCCCTGATAGGGCTCCACGCCGCGCTGGATGAGCAGCACCTTGAGGTCCTCTTCGTCCAACCCGAAGACGACGCAGTCCACCGTCACCGCCGGGCGCGGGTACTCATAGGTGTGGCTCACGTGGGAACCCTCCAGCCGACATCGTGTCCAGAGGACACCGTACCGGCAAGCAGGCATTTCACCGGCCCCCGCGAGGAGCCCCTGGCACGTGTGTCGCAAGGCCAGACGGCGTGCGCCGCTCTTCGTCCTCTACCTTCGGCGAGTCGAACGCCTCGCTCGAATCGAGCCGGGCTCCGGGCTGGGTGGACCTGCTCATCGTCGCGGGCCTGGCGGGCGCCTTGTTCGGAATCACCCGCACCGTCGAGGAGTGGACGGGCACGCTGCGGCCCACGGTGGACATCGACCTGTCACCCGCCGCCCTGCCGCGCTACGCCTTCTTCTCGCTGTGCCGGGGGCTCATCGCCTACGTCTTCTCGCTCGGGTTCACCCTCACGTATGGGTACTGGGCCGCGAAGGACGCGCGGGCCGAGCGCGTGCTGCTGCCGCTGCTCGACATCCTCCAGAGCATCCCCGTGCTCGGCTTCATGCCGGGGCTCGTGCTGGCCCTCGTCGCCGCCTTCCCCCGGAGCAACGTGGGGCTGGAGCTGGCCGCGGTGGTGATGATCTTCACCGGGCAGGCGTGGAACATGACGTTCAGCTACTACCACTCGCTGCGCTCGGTGCCCCTGGAGCAGCGTGAGGCCGCCACCGTCTATCGCTTCAATGGCTGGGAGCGCCTGCGCTGGGTGGAGCTGCCTTTCGCCACCATCGGCCTCGTGTGGAACAGCATGCTGAGCATGGCGGGGGGCTGGTTCTTCCTGATGATCAACGAGGCCTTCGTCCTGGGGGACCGGGACTTCCGCCTGCCAGGGCTGGGCTCCTACATGAGCGTGGCCGTCGCGCACGGGGACACGGCCGCCATGGTCTGGGCCATCGTCGCGATGACCGCGATGATCGTCGTGCTGGATCAGCTCCTCTGGCGGCCCGTGGTCGTCTGGGCGCAGAAGTTCCGCACGGAGGAGGGCGGGCAGGTGGCTGGCATGGGCTCCTGGTTCCTCACCCTCTTGCGCCGCTCGACCCTGCTCGCGGCGCTGAAGCGCGCCTGGAGGCGGCGCGCGTACGCCGCGACTCGCGCGGCGCCCCGGCGCGGCGGGCGGCTGTCTCCCCGGCTGCCGCGGCTGCTGTCCCAGGCGCTGCTGCTCCTCCTCGTGGGCGCCCTCCTCGTCGGGGCCGCGCGGTTGATGCTCATCCTCCGGGACGTCCCCCTCGCCCATTGGAGGGACACCCTGGGCAAGGCGTTCCTCACGTTGGGTCGCGTGCTCCTGGCCACCTGCCTGGGGACGCTGTGGGCCGTACCGGCGGGACTGGCCATCGGGTTGTCTCCGCGCCTGTCCCGGCTGCTCCAGCCGGTGATTCAAGTGGTGGCGTCCTTCCCCGCGCCCATGCTCTTCCCCATGGTCATCGCGGCCCTGAGCCTCCTGGGCGTGGGTCTGGGGTGGGGCAGCATGTGGCTCATGCTGCTGGGGACCCAGTGGTACATCCTGTTCAACGTCGTGGCCGGCGCCACGGCCATCCCCGCGGACCTGCGCGAGATGGCGGCGAGCTACCGGCTCGGCGTCTGGCGGCGCTTCTGGAGCCTCTACCTGCCCGCGGTCTTCCCGTACCTCGTGACGGGTTGGGTGACGGCCGCCGGAGGCGCGTGGAACGCGAGCATCGTGTCCGAGTACGTCACCTTCCGGGGGCGCGTCCTCACGGCCCCTGGCCTGGGCGCTCAAATCAGCCTGGCCGCGGCGTCCGCGAACTTCCCGCTGCTGAGCGCGAGCGTCGTGGTCATGTCTGTGATGGTCGTGACCTTCAACCGTCTGGTGTGGAGGAGACTCCACCGCCTGGCCGAGACGCGCTTCTCCTTGAACAAATGAGCCTCGATCGCGTCATCGCCTCCCGGTCCCAGGATGCCCTGGGCACGTCCTCCCCCGTTCCGCTCTGCGAGCTGCGCGGGGTGAGCCAATCCTTCGCCCAGCCCCATGGCGCGCCGCTCCTCGTCCTGGAGGACATCTCGCTCCAGGTCCACCCCAACGAGGTGGTGTGCCTGCTGGGGCCGTCGGGCTGCGGGAAGTCCACCGTGCTGCGCATCCTCGCCGGGCTGTTGCGGCCCACGCGCGGGGAGGTGCTGTACCGCGGGCGCCCGCTCCAGGGCCTCAACCCGGGAGTGGCCATCGTCTTCCAGTCCTTCGCGCTCTACCCGTGGATGACGGTCGAGCAGAACGTCGAGGTCGTGCTCAAGGCGGCGGGGCTCGGGCACGACGAGATCGCCGCGCGCGCCTCCCAGGCCATCCGCAAGGTGGGGCTGGAGGGGTTCGAGCGGGCCTATCCGCGAGAGCTGTCGGGCGGCATGAAGCAGCGCGTGGGCATGGCGCGCGCCTTCTCGCTCGACCCCGAGCTGCTCTTCATGGACGAGCCCTTCAGTCAGGTGGACGCCCTGACCGCCGAGAGCCTCCGCGCCGAGGTGCTCGACATCTGGTCCGCCAAGGACAAGCAGGCCTCGTCCATCCTGATGGTGAGCCACGACATCAAGGAAGTGGTCTACATGGCGGACCGCATCGTCGTGCTCGGGGCGCATCCTGGCGTGGTGCGCACCGTGGTGGAGAACCGGCTGCCGCGTCCCCGGGACTACCGCTCCCCCGAGCTGCTGCGGATGGTGGACCGCCTGCACGACATCATCACCGGCCACGAGCTGCCCGACACGCAGGAGCCAGCCGCCCCGGTGTCCACGACCACGACGCCGGTGGAGCCGCTGCCCAACGCCTCCGGCGGGGAGCTCGTGGGCCTGCTGGAGTACCTGGACGCGCGAGGTGGCCGCGAGGAGCTCTTCCGGATCGCGGCCGACACGGACCAGGAGTTCGGCAAGGTCATCAACGTGGTGAAGGCCGCGGAGATGCTCGACTTCGTGGACACGCCCAAGCGGATGGTGATGCTGTCCGACTGCGGCGTCCGCTTCCTCAAGGGCGACGCCTCGGAGCGCAAGCGAGTGTGGCGCGAGCAGCTCCTGCAACTCGGGCTCTTCCGCAAGGTGAGGGCGGCGCTCGAACAGCATCCGCGCCAGGAGCTGGACCGGGAGCTCGTCCTGGACCTCATCGTCCTGAGCATGCCGTCCGAGGACTACGAGCGCATCTTCGACACCCTCGCCCGGTGGGCCCGGTTCGGAGAGCTGTTCACCTACGACGAGAACCGGGGCGTCCTCCTCCTGCCATAGCGATACAGGAGGAGCGCCGGCAGGGCGTGCTCAGACGGCGACCAGGCGGCTGAGGCGGCGCCAGTCGACCAGGTTGACGTTCTCCTCCGCCAGGTCGAACTCCAGCGAGCGGCGCATGCCCAGCACGTCGCCGCCCATCTGGAAGGGCACCTCGCGGTCGAAGTCCATGCGCAGGCGCTCCACGAAGAAGTCGTGCATGCGCGGCATGGGGTGCTCGCCGCGCCACAGGCGGAACATGTTGCGCGTGGCCTCCAGGACGCCCGCGCCGTACACGCGCACGGACAGCCGGTGCGGCACCGCCTGCGCGAACGGGAACGCCTTGAAGCCGAAGCCCCACTCCGGCGTCGTCGCCGCGCCCGCCACGCCCGCGGGGCCCTGGTACAACAGCTGCCCCGCGCCGCCGTTGGGCACCGGCCGCACCGCGCCCGTGGGATCCATGGTCAGCGCGGACGCGCCCAGGTTGTAGACGGAGACGTTCGGGTTGCCCTCGCCGAACAGGTGGCGCGGCACCGTGCGCGTGAACATGGCGCCCAGGTAGCCGCGCAGGCCGGACTGCATGCTCTTCAGCGGACCGGCGTCGGCGAGCTGGTTCTTGAAGTCCTGGATCATCTCCGCGTCCCAGCCCGTGCCCGCGAAGGGCGCCACCCGGCCCTCCACCCGCACCAGCGAGAAGGGACGCAGGGGCGGCAGGCGCTCGCCGTACGCGGCGATCTGCTTCAGCGCCACCTGGGGACGCGGCGCGCCGGTGACGCGGGCCCACGCGTTGCCCGTGCCCAGCGGCAGCACGCCAATGGCCGGCAGGGCCACGCCCTGGGAGCGCAGCTCGTTGAGCAGGCCCGTGATGGTGCCGTCCCCCCCGCCCGCGAGCAGCAGGCTGGGCGGGTCGTGGCGGAGCTGGTCCACCCACTCCCTCGCCTCTTCCAGCGAACGGGTGAGGGCCACCCGGGCCCGGGGGAGCAGGTCCTTGACGAGCCCGCCCATCCCTTCGGTCCCTTTACGCGCACGCAGATTGACGAGGACGGCAATGTTCATGGCGGGCGCGACTCTTCCCCAGTTCATGTCATGGCCCCGTCACGAAAAGCACCCCGGCATGGGGACGCCCCCAGGGAACATGCTCATCACACCCCCAGGGCATGGGCCAGCCGCGCCTCCAGGTGTCGCTCGGCCGCACGCCGGCGCAGCGTCACCGCCGCGGCCGCCAGCCCTCCGGCCATCAGGAGCCGCCGCAGCCATGTTTTTCCGGTGCCGTGGTAACCGCCCGACGCCGCGGTCCCCTCCTCCATGGGCCGGAAGACGTTGCCGGGGGTGGGGCCCTGCCGCGCGTCCTGGAAGTGCAGGACGTCCGTTCCGGACTTCATGGTGCGCTCGAACGTGCGGGGGAACAGGCCGTGCATCGCCGCGAAGCTCTTGCCGGCGGGGCCGACGATGACCTCGTCCTGGGGCTGGCGCAGCACGCGGAGGATGGTGCGGGCCACGCGCTCCGGCGTGTAGACGGGCTCCACGGGGCGGATGCGCCAGCCGGTGTAGTTGGCGGTGTGGCGCCACAGGGGCGTGTCGATGGCGGCGGGCATCACCGTGCACACGTCGATGCCCGTGCCGAGCAGCTCCTGGCGCAGCGACGCGGAGAAGCCGCGCACCGCGAACTTGGAGGCCACGTAGGCGCTCAGGTACGGCGCGGGCACGGTGCCGAAGGTGGAGGACACGTTGACCAGCGTCCCGTAGCCCTGGCGGCGGAACTGCGCGAGCGCCACGCGCGCCCCGCTCACCGTGCCAAAGAAGTTGGTCTCCATGAGCTGGCGGAACGCGTCGTCCGGCGTCTCCTCCAGGCTGCCCAGCATGTAGACGCCCGCGTTGTTCACCCAGCCGTCGAAGTGGCCAAAGGCCTCCACCGCGGCCTCCGCCAGCTTCCGCACGGCCGCCGCGTCCGACACGTCCGTGGAGACCCTCAGCGCCTGGACGCCGTGGGACTCGCACTCGGCCGCCAGCTCCTCCAGGGGCTCCTCCCGGCGCGCGGCGAGGACCACGTGGGCGCCCTTCTTCGCCAGCAGCAGCGCGGTGGCCCGGCCAATGCCGCTGGAGGCGCCCGTGATGACGATGACCTTCTGCTTCCACATGCGATCCATGGAGTGGGGTCCTTTGCTGGCGGGCCCGCCGGCCCGAACGTTCGACATGGGTTCGTGCATGGAAAGGTGGGGATGACGCCCGGCGTCGCACCCGGGCCACCGGTGACTCACCCGGAGGGCAGCCAGCGAGGCGAGGGGCCCCGGAACCCGGACGGGCGTCCACGCGCGGGACCGGGGAGCAGCGGCCAGGGGCCGCTGGCCTGGAGGGTGGACAGTCCGGTAGAGGGCGGAACGCGGCCTGCATCGCCCGTCCGGCCATCCCTTCCACTCCCACGTGACCATGTCCTTCCGTCCGAAGCCGTCCGCGTTCGCGCTGATGCTGTGCCTGCTGTGCGCCACCGCCTCGCGGGCCGCGCCCCACCGGCTGGTGGTCTCCAGCGGCGACTGCCGGGACGCGGAGCTGAGCGGCCAGTCCAAGGCGTTCTACGACGCCCTCCGCGCCCGCCCGGAGCAGCGCGTGCTGAGCGCCCCCGAGTTCGCCGAGCGCCTCTTCCCCGCCTCCTCGCGCTCCTTCGAGGACCTGCAGCGCCAGCTGGACGCGGCGCAGGACCAGTTCTACGAGGGCCGCAACGCCCGCGCGGCCCAGCTCCTGGACGACGCGCTGAGCGACATCCGCCGCCTGCCGCCGGGCGAGCCGCGCTGGAAGCTCTTCGCGCACGCGCAGCTGCTGCACGGGCTCAATCAGCGGGCGATGGGGAAGACGAAGGACAGCGACACGGCCTTCCTCCAGGTGCTGCGCCTCCAGCCGAAGTACCGGTTGGATCCGGACCAGTACGCCCCCTCCATCCGGCAGGCCTTCGAGAAGCTGCGCCGCGACCTGGCCCGGACGCCCAAGGTGAAGCTGTCCCTGAAGTCCACGCTGCCCGCGTCGGACGTGTACCTGGAGGGCCTGGGCATGGGGCAGACGCCGCTCACGCTGGAGCTGCCCGCCGGGTCCTATGAGCTGACCGTGGTGAAGGGAGACGCGGTGAGCTTCCCCCGGCAGGTGCAGGCGCAGGGGGCGGACACGCCGCTGTTGGTGGACCTGGCCTACGAGGGGTCGGTGACGGCCGCGCCCTTCCCGTGCCTGTCCGCGGCGGACGGCAACGAGGAGCGCACGTGGAGCCACGCGGTGCGCCTGGGCGGCACGCTGGGCGTGGAGGAGGTCATCGTCGTGCGGCTGGAGCGCCCGAGCAGCGGGCCCAAGTGGTTCGCCGCCACGGTGCTCAACGTCGACGGCGGGCAGAAGCTGCGCGAGGGCGGCTTCAAGACGCAGGGCCTGGACGCGCCCGGCGAGGCGCTCTCCGCGCTGGTGGACTTCGTCACCACGGGGCGCTCGCCCTCCAACCTCGTGGTGATGAACAACGCCAACGGCAAGGCGCCCTGGGACGCGGGCAACGCGCGGGGCACCACGGCCGCGTCCGGCACGGGCACGGGCGCGGACCTCAGCGCGCCCCACCTCCTGTCGGAGGATGCCACCCGCAACACGGGCGCTCCCCGCCAGGGCCTGCGCACGGCGTCGTATGTGGCGGTAGGGGCGGGCGTGGCGGCGCTGGGAGGCGCGGGCGTGGTGCGGCTGCTGGCCCAGAAGGACCTCACCGGCCTGGAGGACCGCCGCAAGGCCAACGGCGGCCAGCTGGTGAGCACGGACGCGCAGGCCGTCGCGCTGCGCAACTCGCTGGTGGGCAAGAGCCACCTCCTGACGGGGCTGCTCGTGGGCGGGGGCGCGGCGGTCGTCACCGGGGCGGTGCTCTACCTCGTGTCCGCTCCCGCGAAGCCAGCGCCCGTGACGCTGGGGGTGACGGCGGACGGGACGGGCGCGGGGGCGAGCGTGTCCGGGTCGTTCTGACCGTTGCTGGCCGGGAGGCACTGGGGGCGTAGAGTCGCGCCCCATGCGCGCTTCCCTCCTGCTGTTGCTGTTCACGGCGAGCACCGCCCTCGCCGCGCCCCGGACGTTCCGCGTCGACTACTTCCACACCGGCAATGCCACCGAGGAGCGCTTCAGCCTGGAGCGGCTGGTGGTGGAGCCGCTGCCCTGGCCGGGCCACCCGGCGCGGGCCATCGACGAGACGAACCTGGGCAAGTACCTCTTCGAGGTGCGGGACCGGGGGACGAACCGGCTCCTGTACTCGCGCGGCTTCGCCTCCATCTTCGGCGAGTGGGAGCTGACGGACGAGGCGAAGCAGGGCCACCGCACCTTCAGTGAATCGCTGCGCTTCCCCACGCCGGACCGCCCCGTCCAGGTCGTCCTGAAGAAGCGCGACGCGCAGAACGCCTTCCGCGAAATCTGGTCGCTGGTGGTGGATCCGAAGGACCCCACCGTGGATCCGTCCTCGCCGCCCGCGCCGGGCCCGCTGCTCAAGCTGCTGGAGAACGGGCCGCCGCAGGACAAGGTGGACTTCCTCATCCTGGGGGATGGCTACACGGAGGCGGAGCGCGGCAAGTTCGAGAAGGACGCGCGCAAGCTGGTGGACACCCTCTTCAGCTTCTCCCCCTTCAAGGAGCGCAAGGCGGACTTCAACGTCTGGGGCTTGATGCCCGCGGCGGCTGAGTCCGGCATCTCCCGGCCCTCCACCGGCGTCCACCGCCGCCCGCCCCTGGGCTCCACCTACGACGCCTTCGGCGCGGAGCGCTACATCCTCACCTTCGACAACGAAGCGCTGCGCGACACCGCCGCCTTCGCGCCCTACGAGTTCATCGAGATCCTCTCCAACGGCAATACCTACGGAGGAGGGGGCATCTTCAACCTCTTCAGCACCGTGGCCTCCGACAGCCTCTGGGCCCCCTACGTCTTCGTCCACGAGTTCGGTCACCACTTCGCGGGGCTGGCGGACGAGTACTACACCTCCGCCCCGGTCTACGGCGCCGCGCCCGCGGAGCGGGTGGAACCCTGGGAGAAGAACGTCACCGCGCTCCACGACCCCGCCCAGCTCAAGTGGAAGGACCTGGTCGCCCCCGGCACCCCGCTGCCCACGCCCTGGAATCAGTCCACCTATGACGCGCATGCCCTGCAGGTGCAGCAACGCCGGCAGAAGATTCGCGCGGAGCGTCAACCCGAGGCGGAGATGGACGCGCTCTTCATGGAGCAGCGCAACTGGGAGGAGAAGTTCCTGGGCACGCAGAAGGTCTCCGGGAAGGTGGGCGCCTTCGAGGGGGCCCACTACGAGGCGAAGGGCTACTTCCGGCCGCAGACGGACTGCGTGATGTTCACCCGGGACCGGGTGCCCTTCTGCGCGGTGTGTCAGCGCGGCATCAGCGAGGTCATCGACCTGTACGCGGGTCCCCCCTCCACCCCGGCGCGGAAGACTCCTTGACTTCCTTCGAATCCCAGGCCCCGGGGCGTCCTTTCGAGTGACAGGGACGTGGCAGGTGGTCGGCCAAATGGACGCCCCTCTGTTTTCGGGTGTAAGGGGGACCGCATCCGCGGTCTGGACCCTCATCTCATGGAGGCTTTCACATGCTGAAGCAGAGCCTGAAGCGCAGCTGGCTGCCGGCGCTCGTGACCACTGTGTTCGTCACGGTCGGCACGGGTTGCGGTGACGAATGTGTCGATCAGTTCGACTGCCGTGACAAGGGCGCGCCGCCGGCGGGCCAGGAGTGGACCTGCAACGCGGACAACAAGTGCGAGCTGCACTCGGTGAACACCCCTCCGGGTGAGGACGCGGGCACGGACGCCGGTACGGAGACGGACGCCGGCACGGAGACGGACGCCGGCACGAACACGGACGGCGGCACCACGACGGACGGCGGCACCACGACGGACGGCGGCACCACGACGGACGGCGGCACGGGCACGGCCTGCGCTCCCGCGTGCTCGCTGACCCAGGTTTGCAACCCGCAGACCCTGACGTGCGAGGACTCCGGTCCCGCCGTGGCGGACACCAGCGCGCAGATCACCGCCTTCAAGAACGCGGCGGGGACGACCTATGACCCCGCGCTGCCCATCAACGGCGCGTTCGTCACGTACATCAAGCCTGCGGTGGGCGCGGACGTGGCGGGCTTCTTCCTCCAGGCGGAGGCCAACGGCCCGGCGATGTTCGTCGCGGCCGACCCGGGCGCCCTGCAGGTGGGTGACCGCGTCAACCTGAACGTCTCCGGCGCGACGGTGCTGAGCGGCCAGAACAAGGCGGCCTCCACCATCTCCGGCCTGACGGTGGTCAGCAAGGGCCACCCGGTGCAGAACCTCAACACGGCGACGCCCGCCGGGCTCGTGGTGGACCAGTCCAACGCGCCGAGCACGGAGCTGCTCGACAAGGCGGACACCTACTTCGCGACCATCGCGCGCATGAGCGGCACGCTCGTGGGTGCGTCGTCGACCAGCGGCTCGGGCCACGTGGCGTTCACGTTCCGGACCGCGGGCATCAACAACGCGAACCTCAAGCTGCGCGTGACCGACGGCATCGCGGCGGACCTGGGGCTCGTGGACACGTGCGCCGTGACGCTGGGCGCGGGTCCCATCTGGAAGTTCACGTCCACGGCCAACCCGCCGGTGACCACGCTGCAGCCGTCCGCGTACTCCACGACGGACCTGACGGGCATCACCTGCCCGGCCCCGACGCTGGCGAGCGCCATCGCGACGTCGCTCACGCAGGTCAAGGTCTCCTTCAGCCGTCCGGTGGACGCGGCCAGCCTCACAGCGGTGCCGACGCAGTTCACGTTCAGCGGTGGCCTCCAGGCGCAGAGCGCGACGGTCAGCGGCAAGGACGTCCTGGTGACGACCAGCCAGCAGACCGCCGGGACGGACTACACGGTGTCGGTCGCCTCGTCCGTGAAGGACACGGTGGGCGGCGCGGTCACCGTCCCGAACTCGGTGGGCTTCAAGGGCTTCCGCTCCGGGGCCGTCCTGCGCATCACCGAGGTGCAGCCCAGCGGTGCGAACAACATGGACCTCGTGGAGCTGCAGGCCGTCACCGGAGGTACGACGGCGGGCATCCTGCTGCAGCAGGACGTGAACTCCGCCGTCACCCTGGCCACCCTGCCGGATGTGACCGTGGCCGCGGGCGACATCATCGTGGTCCACATCAACGGCACGGGCGAGAGCGAGACCACCGCGAAGAACCAGTTCCCCGCCAGCTCCAATCCGGCCAACTACGACACGGCCTGGGACTTCAAGGGCGGGACGACGGGCATCACCTTCTCCAGCCGCGTCATCCTGGTGCGTGACGCGCAGAACGTGATTCAGGACGCGGTGCCCTTCACGCGCAACTCGGGCACGCCGCCCGCGGCCTTCCCGGGCAACCTCCAGGCCATCCAGGCCGCCGGTCAGTGGCTGCCCGCGGACTGCGGCGGCGCGCTGTGCACGACGACCTCCACGCCCACCGCGGCGGCCGTCTCCGCGGACTGGACCGACGCGCCGACGTCCAACGCGACCCCCGCCAGCAACAGCGTCCGTCGCATCAGCGCCACGGACACGAACACCAAGGATGACTGGGCCGTGGGTGCTCCGTCCTGGGGCGTCGCGAATCCGTAGTCGTCGCGCCTGATACCCTGCTGTGACAAGGGCCGCGTCCACTCCTCGTGGGCGCGGCCCTTCTTCTTGATGACAGGGGGATGTGCCACCCTGGGTGTCATGGGGACGCGCCGCTCGTCATCGCGGTGGGCCGCGGTCCCTTTCCGGCATCTGGACCGGATGGCCTCCATGTCCCTCCCCCGCATCGTCGCGCCCGTCCTCGCCCTGCTGCTCGCCGCGTGTCCCGGATCCACGCCTTCGAATCCGGGCGGGCCTTCCGACAGCGGTGCGCTGTTCGACAGTGGCGTGACCTCCGACAGCGGCGTGCCCGGCGATGGCGGCGGCACTTCCGACGGTGGCGCTCCCGAGGATGGCGGTGGCCCCGGCGATGATGGCGGATCCGTCGATGGAAGCGTGCCTGGTGACGCGGGTACGACCGATGACGGTGGCTCGCCTTCCGATGGCGGCACGTCCCCCGATGCGGGAATGCAGGATGGAGGCGTCCTTCCGTCCCTGACCGTGACGTCCCTGGGGCTCGGGGACGGGCGCGTGGGGCAGCCCTACAGCATGACGCTCACCGCCTCCGGTGGACGGGCGCCGTTCACCTGGAGCTTCACCGGGACGCTGGCCGCGGGCCTCACCCTCTCCGCGAACGGCGCCCTGTCCGGCACGCCCACCGCCGCGGGCTCGACGGTCTTCACCGCCACCGTGAGCGACGCGGATGGAAAGACGGCGTCCGCGCGGCTGATCATGAGGGTGCAGCCGCCCCTCTCGCTATTCACCGTGGGCCACTGGAACCTGGAGTGGTTCGGCGCCCCCAACCAGGGCCCGGTGAACTCCACGTCCGACGGCGGCGTGCCCGACGACCTCCAGGTCGTGGGGGCCCGGGACGTCATCCGCGACGCGGGCGCGCATGTCTGGGGACTGGTGGAGATGGTGGACAGCGCGGACTTCAACACGCTCGTGGCGGGGCTGTCCGGCACCTACAGCGGCTTCCTCGCCAACAACCCCACCTACGTCCTCAGCGGCGCGTCGAAGTACTCCGCGGGCGAGCAGAAGCCCGGCATCCTCTACGACAGCACGCTCACCTACCGCAGCGCCCAGAACATCCTCACCGCGCAGGCCGCGGACTTCGGCGGACGCCCGCCGATGCGCGTGGACTTCACCACCCGCATCCACGGCGAGGACGCGCCCCTGGTCGTCATCGTCACACACATGAAGGCCTTCGAGGACCGGACGTCCTACGACCAGCGCCAGCGCTCCTCGGTCGCCCTCAAGGGCTACCTGGACCAGTGGCTGCCCGAGGCCCGCGTGCTCGTCATCGGCGACTGGAACGATGACCTGGACCGCTCCATCACCAAGGAGAACGGCGTCGCGCTGGCCTCGCCCTACCTGAACTTCCTGAACGACCCCGCGCACTACACGTTCCTTACGAAGGTGCTGACCGACTCCAACATCCGCACCACCACGGAGTACGACGACTCCATCGACCACACGCTCGTCACCGACGAGGTGGCCGTGGACGCCGTGCCCGGCGGCGTCCAGGTGCTCCGGCCCGACGCGACGATTCCGGACTACTCCCGCACCGTCAGCGACCACTACCCCGTCCTCACCCGCTACGACCTGAGCGGCGTTCCCGGGCCGCGCGTGCGGCTCACCGCGCCCCTGGGCGGCACGTTCATCGCGGGCACCTCGCTGACGTTCACGTGGCGCTCGTTGGGCGTGGACACCGTGCGCATCGAGGCCACCTACGACGGCGGCGACACCTGGAATGTCGTGGCCGCTTCGGTGCGCGCGGACGCGGGCACCTTCACGTGGACCGTGCCGGACTTGGAGAGCGACCTGGTGCGCGTGCGCGTGGTGGACACGGCCAACGCGTCGCGCTTCGACATGAGCCCCGGCCGCGTCTGGTTCACGCACGCGGAGCCCCGCGTGTTCATCAACGAGCTGCTCGCCAACGAGCCCGCGCTCCCCGGCGGCACCGACCATGAGTTCGTGGAGCTCTACAACGCGGGCTCCGCCCCGGTGGACCTGTCCGGCTGGAGCCTGTGGGACGCCACGGCCAGGCGCCACGTCTTCGCCGCCGGCACGGTGCTGTCTCCGGGCCGGCCCATAGTCGTCTTCGGTGGGCCGGCGGGCTTCACGCCCGGCACGCCCGACACCGTCGCGGCCTCCGGAGGGACGCTGGGCCTCAACAACACGTCGGACAGCGTGCGGCTCATGCGCACCGACGGCGGCGTCGTGGACAGCGTCGAATACTTCAGCACCGTGGACGCGGTGTCCATCAACCGCTCGCCGGACCTGACGCCGGACGCGAGCTTCGTGCTGCACACCACGCTGACGCCCGGGCTGCAGTCCTCGCCGGGCCGGCGCGCGGACGGCGGCGCGTTCTAGTCAGCGCAGCGGCGGGGGCTCGGGAGGGGGTTTGGGTGCCGACCGCGCGGGCACCGCCTCCACGTCCCGGGCGATCCACTCCTGGCCCTGGTCCTCGTAGGAGACGCGGATCTCATCGCCCTCGGCCATGTCGCGCAGCTGCACGTTCTGGCCGCCGCGCTTGATCCGCGTGGCCTCGTCCACGAAGACCTCCTGCTCCTGACCGCGGCCGTCCACGAAGAGCAGCTCGTCGTCGCCCACCCAGGACACGCGGCCCGCGGCCCAGCCCATGGGATGCTGCGGCTGGCCGGAGCCCCCCGTTCCCTCCGGGGCCGGCGCTGGCGCCGCGGCCGTGCCCTTCGCCTCCTTGCCCGCGGCCCTCAGGGCATTGGGGTCCACGCTCTCCTTGGACGCCATCAGCCCCCGCAGCACCTCCGAGCGGCCTTCGCGGTGCTTCGCGGAAGGACCCTCCGGCCCCGGCTCTCCGCCGTGACACGCCGACAGTCCTCCCAGCCCCACCATGCCCAACACCAGCAGGGCCGCCGTCCCGTGCATTCCGCGCATTGGCCACGTCCTCCCGCGTCGCGCCAGGGAGCCCGCGCCCCGACGGAGTCCCCCTCCATGGCGGCATGGGCTCGCTCTCTGCACGCTTGAAGATGGGGACACCCCACCCCGCGGGGAACCACGACCTTTCAGACTGGAGCCTGGCCGCCTGGAGCCCTCACCTCCCTGGTGGGAGGGCAGGCGGGCGCGCGCCGCCCCGTGCTGGTTCCTTCGACGTCGCCGCTCCCGCCAGGAGCCAGTCGCGCACCGCGAGGAAGCGGGCCGTGGGGGCCGCGGCCTTGCGCCACGCGACGTAGAGCGTTCCCCGGGGACGCCGCGCGGAACGACGGCCCGGCTCCGGCGTGAGCGTCACGACACGCTTCTCCCGCACGGCGGGCGCCACGAAGTAGTCCGGCAGCACCGCCAGCCCCACGCCCGCCTCCACCAGGGCCAGCATCTCATCCAGGTTCGCGACGCGGCACACCACCTGCGCGGGCAGGGGCTCCTTTGGTCCGAAGGCGGCGCGCCACCACGGCGCCAGCATCGCCAGGTCCGCGTCGAAGACGATGAACCGGTGCGCACCGTGGTCGCGCGCGGTGCGCGGCGTCCCCCACCGCTTCAGGTACGAAGGTGCGCCCACGGCGACGAACTCCTCCTGGGCCACCGGCCGGACCTCCAGACCGGGAGCCTCCGGCAGCAGCCCGAGGATGCCCAGGTCCAGCGCGCCCTCCAGGAGCAGCCGTGACACGCGGCTGGGCACGTCGAAGCGCACGTCCAGCCGCAGCTCCGGGTGCCGCGCCAGCAGGCCCGGCAGGCGAGGCCGGAGCCAGTACCGGAAGAAGGGCCAGGGGCCCCCCAGGGACACCTCGCCGCGCACCGCGCGCTGGGCCTCGGAGGCCGCTTCCAGCGCGGCCTCCAGCGCGGGCAGGTGTTCGCCCAGCCGCGCGACGAGGGCGGCGCCCGCGGGAGTGAGCCGGGCCCGGCGTCCCACCCGTTCGAACAACGCCACGCCCACGTGCCGCTCCAGCGCCTTGAGCTGCTGGCCCACCGCGGATGCGGTGATGCCCAGGCGCGCGGCGGCGGCCGCGTGCGTGCCCGCGCGGCTCACCTCCCACAGCGTCCAGAGCGCTTCGTGATTGCCAAGCATGGCTTCAGTTTATGTGAAGAAACCCTCGGTTTTCTTGGGAAGGGCCGGGACGTATTCCTCGTCCATCGCCCCGGGGAAGGGGCTCGAAGGAGGCGTCCCATGGAAGCGCTCACCGCCGTGAAGGTGCTGCTCATCGTCACCAGCCACTCGCAGTTCGGGAACACCGGAGAGAAGACGGGCTTCTGGTTGGAGGAGCTCGCCGCGCCGTACGAGCAGTTCGTGAAGGCCGGGGCCCAGGTGGACATCGCCTCGCCGCTGGGCGGCAGGGCGCCCGTCGACCCGCGCAGCGAGGAGGAGCAGACGGAGGACACGCGCTCCTTCCTCGCGGACGCCGAGGCGACGAAGAAGCTGGCGAACACGAAGGTCCTCGCGCAGGTGAAGGACACCTACGACGCATACTTCGTGGTGGGCGGGCACGGCGTGATGTGGGACCTGGCGGGGCACACGCCGACGCACCAGCTGCTCTCCCAGGGCTACAAGCGCGGCGCGGTGGTGGCGGCGGTGTGCCACGGCCCCGCGGCGCTGGTGGGCGTGAAGGGGCCGGACGGCAAGCCGCTGGTGGCGGGCAAGCGCGTGGCGGCCTTCAGCAACGCGGAGGAGCAGGCGGCGAAGTTCGATGCCATCGTCCCGTTCCCGCTGGAGACCCGGATGCGCGAGCTGGGCGCACGCTACGAGTCCGGCCCGGCGTGGAAGAGCTTCACGGTGCGCGATGGGAGGCTCGTCACCGGGCAGAACCCGGCGTCCTCGGCGGCCACCGCGCAGGAGGTCCTCAAGGTCCTCGCCGAGAAGAAGCAGGCCCCGGCCTCCAAGGGCTGAAGCCCCTCGGCGTCAGCCGAACTGGAAGCCGGAGATGCGCACGCCCATCATGGAGCCGGACCAGGCAATGGTGCCCCGGTCCTCTCCGGCGGCCCCGGCGGCGACCATCAAGGGGAGCAGGTGCTCCTCGCGCGGATGGACGAGCCGCGCGTACGGGGCCTGCGTCCACTGCGTGAGCTTCTCATCGCGCAGGGCGGCGGGAGACGTGGCGGCGTCCTGGACCCACGCGTCGAACTTCACGGAGATGTCGGATGCGCGAGGGTCCCCGAAGGCGCGCAGGTTGTGGAACGTCATCCCGCTGCCGATGATGAACACGCCCTCGTCGCGAAGCGGCGCGAGCGCCCGCCCCATGGCCAGGTGCTCCGCCGGATCCAACCCCTGCTTCAGCGACAGCTGGACGCAGGGGATGTCCGCCTCCGGGTACGTCAGCTTCAGCGGGATGAAGGTGCCATGGTCGTAGCCACGCTCGGGGTCCTCCGCCGTGGAGATGCCCGCCGTGGCGAGCAGCTCGCGCACCCGCGCGGCGAGCTGGGGGTGGCCCGGCGCCGGCCAGGAAATGCGGTACGACTCCGGCGGGAAGCCGTAATAGTCGTACAGGATGGGAGGCGCGGCGGACGTCATCACCGTGGGCACGCGCTCCTCCCAGTGGGCGGAGATGACGAGCAGCGCCCGGGGCGGCGTCGCGAGGCGCTGGCCCACCTCCCGCAGGTACGTCGCGAGGGCCTGGACCTCCGCCCTCGGAAGCCCCATGTCCACGAATGGCCAGGGGCCTCCACCGTGCGGGATGAAGACGACGGGCAGGCGCGAGGACGTGCTGGAAGGGTCGGTCGGCATGGGGGCTCCCGAGGCCATTCAACTCCACGGAGGGACCCAGGCACCATGGCACTCCGAGTGGAGCAGCGCATCCGCTTGGACCGCGAGGCCTTCTGCTATGACCCGGCGCGGGGAACGGAAGAGGGGTCCCGTCGCGATGGGGGTTGCATGAAGAGCATCATCGGGGGGTTGCTGGTCGCCTTCGGCATCGTGGGCTTCGGCTCGGAGATCGACAACCTGCGCAAGGGCACGGCGGAGAACACGGTCACGGGGTTCGTCCTCGCGTCCCTGTTCGTCCTCGGAGGACTGGCCCTCATCCGCTCCGCGCGGCGCGCGAAGCTGCCTCCCGAGCTGAGGGAGGCGGCGCGGCCGGCCATGAGTGCGCGCGACATCGAACGCACGGTGCTCACCTGCGCGCAGGAGCGCGGCGGCCGCGTCACCATCGCGGAGGTGGCGGCGAGCACGCAGCTCTCGTTCACCGAAGCCAAGGAGGTGCTCGAAGGGCTGTCCCGCTCGGGCGCCTGCACCGTGGACGTCACGGAGAACGGCGCGTTCATCTACGAGTTCAGCGGCCTGATGCCGCGCGAGCCCGGCCGCGTGTCGCTCAAGCCCTGAGCGTCACGCCTACCGTCCCAGCTTGAGGGTCACGGTCGCGGAGTCCTCCACCGTGCCCTTCAGCGTGAAGCGCAGCTCCCAGACGCCGGGCATGAAGAGGTCCGCGTCGGACACCTCGAAGGTGCCGGGGGCTCGTGCGGTGACGCGGGGGACGTCGGAGATGCCGTGGTTCATCGCGGGCATCCAGGGCTGGACGGACAGCACGACGCCGGACACCGGCTTCCCCGACGTGGCGTCGGTGAGCCGCACCTGGAACGTCTGAACGCCTCTGCGCAGAGGGGTCATCGAAGAGAGGACCTCCACACGGAGCCGGCCGGAGGCGCTGACCGTCGTCCCCACACTGACGGCCGCGCTCACCTGCCCCGCGCCACTTCCGGCATCGGGCCCGACCCGGGGCGTGGCGCCCAGCAACAACATCCCCATCAGCAGTGTCTTCATCACCCGTGCCGTGTAGCGGAAGAGGCCGGCCCGGGTTCTGCGACAAGGTGTCGCATCGCGCATGCGGTCCGGATGCGAGAGGGTGCGCCGTCATGACCGCCCTCTCTTCAGCGCAACCCCGTTCGTGGGTCTTCGGGGTGCTGGGAGCCATGGGGTTGACCGTGACCGTGCTCGCGTGCGCGGCGCTCATGGTGGTGCTGGACTTCGCGTGGTCGGAGGCGCCCTCCACGAACGCCTCGTGGGAGCTGGAGGCACCGCCTCCTGTGTATGGCCCGCTGCCCGCGCTCTCTCTGCGCGATGACCGGGGCCAACCGCTGGAGGCCGGGCAGCTTCATGGACAGCTCAGCCTGATCCACTTCGCACAGGAGCCGGATTCACTCCCGCGACAGGTCCAGGAGCGGCTGGAGACCGACGGCGTCCCGCTCCGGCTCGTCTTCGCGGCGTCGCGCGGCTCCACGGTGCTCCACCCGGATTGGCAGCCGCTGCGGGACAGCGGACGACTCCTGTTGCTGGTGGATCAACGCCTTCAGGTCCGCGGCGTCTACGACTCGCTCCAAGGCTCTCCCGAACGCATCGTCACGGACGCGCGCTGTCTGCGCTCCTGTCCCCCTCCATGAAGCCCATGCCCCTCCCCGTTCCCGCATCACGCAGGGCCCTCCCCTGGCTCGCGCTTTCGCTGGCCTTCGCGCTGCTGCCCATCGCGTGGCCGCGGGTTCAACGCGAACGCGCGCGCATCGCGGCGGAGAACCTCCCCCTGTACGGGCCGCTTCCGCGCTTCGAGCTGACGGCGCAGACGGGACAGCCCTTCTCCGACGCCGACATGCGGGGCCACCTCTATGTGGCGGACTTCTTCTTCACCCGCTGCCCCACCGTCTGCCCGCTGCTCACGGAGACGATGCTGAAGGTGCAGCGACAGGCCCGAGAACAGGGACTGGACCTGCGCTTCGCCTCGTTCAGCGTGGATCCGCGCCACGACACGCCGGAACGGCTGACCGCCTATGCGCGCGACCATCACATCGATACGTCCAACTGGACGCTGCTGACGGGGCCGCTGGACCAGGTGGAGACGACCGTGCTGGAGGGCTTCCGCGTGATGATGGGCCGCGACGCTGACGCGGGCGAGGACGACTTCTTCAGCGTCTTCCACGGAGAGCACTTCGTCCTCGTGGACGCCCGCGGACAGCTACGCGGGTACTACCGCGTGACGGAGGGTGAGGGGGGATTGGAAGCCCTGCTCCGAGACGCCTCGCTGCTGGCACAGGCGCCAGCGCAACTTCAGTAGGCCTTGACTTTAAATCTACATAGGTAGATTTAGAGACATGCCACGAACCCGCGCGTTGTCGAACCACGCCCGCTCCGTTCTTGCCGCGCTGCTGGATGCTGGCGCGGGCTGGTCGCACGGGTATGAGTTGTGCCGTCTTGCAGGCGTGAAGTCGGGCACGCTCTACCCGCTGCTGATCCGCCTCGAAGCCCAGGGCCATCTCGAAGCCGAGTGGCAACAGCCCACCGAGGGCGGGCGGCCGCCGAGGCACGCCTATCGCCTGACTCCAAGCGGGGTGCAGCTCGCGCGCGACAATCCGCCAGAGCGCAAGGTGGCTGCTCGCTCCGGCCTTCGCGAGGCAACGACATGAGCGTCCGAGTCCAACGGCTTGTGGCGAACGTGCTGTGTCGCGCCCTGCAGTCGATCCTGCCGCCACAGATGCGCGACTGGGGGCTGGCCCTCCGCTACGAGGTCGCGCAAATCCCCGAGGACACCAAGGCCCTGTCGTTCGCGCTCGCAAGCGTCTGCGGATTGGCGCCGCGTGCCATCGGCATGCTCCTGATGCAGCCCTTCGTCGCCCTGCTTGGAGCGGCTGTCCGTGCGTCACGAGCAGGCGCGAACAGGGGCTCCGGCACGTTGCACAGCCCGCGTGCCGTCGGTGCGCTTTGCGCGGCCGGGGCGGTCGCCATGGGGCTCGTCTACATGACGCTTGCCGGCGCGCCTGTCCGATACCTCGGCATCAACGCTGGCGCTCTCGTCCTCGGACTTGTCCTGCTGCCCCTCGTCAGCCGCATCCCGGAGACGGAAGGGCGCTTGTCCGGAGCCCTGATATTGGGCCTCTCGGTCCTGCTGCTCGCCACCGCACTCGCTGGCCTCCGCGTCGAGGGGGCGGCTCGCTGGGTCAAGCTCGGCGGCGTGACCGTGCAACCGAGCCTTGTCCTTCTGCCGCTCATGCTTGCCCGATTCTCCCGGACGCGCACCCCACTTGCGACGACGGGGGTCATCGTTGCCGCCCTGGCCATGGCACTCCAGCCCGATCGTGCGATGGCGGCCATGATGACAGCCGCGCTGGCGACCGTCGCGGCGAAGCGCGCGGACCGGCCGAGTCATCTGGCATTCACGGCCAGCCTCCTGGCGTTCGGGGTGACGCTGCTGCGCCCCGACGCGCTTCCAGCCGCGCCTTTCGTCGACCAAATCCTCTCTTCTGCCTTCGCGATCCATGCCCTTGCCGGACTGGCCGTGGTGACCGGCTCGGCCCTGCTGCTCGTCCCTGTGATGTTCGTTCGGTCCGGTGACGAGGACAGCCGCGCGGCCTGTGTCGCCTTCGGGGCCGCGTGGCTTGCGGCGCTCCTCGCGGCCGCGCTTGGCAATTACCCGACACCGGTCGTGGGTTATGGCGGCAGCGCGATCCTCGGCTACGTCCTGAGCCTTTCGACCCTGCCGAGGCCGGTGGAATCGCGGGGCAGCTCAGCAGCCGCCCCGTCCGACAAGCCGCAGGCTCCGCGCGACCTCCATTCAAGGGTCGCACTGGCCTGACCATGACCCTCCCTCGCCCAGGACGGCGGGTTCGATACCTGCTGCCTGTTGCACTGCTTGCCCTCGTGCTCTGGTTCACGTGGACGCAGCTCACGCGCCGCCGCGGTGACACAAGGGCTTCGTTCACGCCCGCGAGTCAGCAGTGCGACGTGCAGGGCCCCCTGCGCTACTGCGTCAACAAGGCCGCCGGGGGCACCAACGGTGACATCGTCTATCACCACCACGGACGCAAGTACGTGGCCGACGAAGCCGAATGGCGCCGCGTCTCGCCCCTGCAACTGGCCGCGCAAGCAGGGCCGGACGCGCCAGAGCTCTATCTCTCCTGCGGCCTCTACGATGCGTACGGCAACTACGAAGGCACCGAGCGCCTGGCCCACCTTGCCCGTCAGCGTGGCGTCAGGACCGAGTGGCACCCGCTCTATGGCGGCCACTGCGCGACAGACGTGTCCTCGCTGGCCGACTTCCTCGTGAGATGAGCCAGCGGGGCACCGTGCTCCCGGCGCCTACTGGATGGCGAAGATGAGCGTCACCTTCGCCAGGGCGACAGGAAACCTCACGCAGCGAAGCTGAAAGAGGAGGTGGAGGCGCAGCGGAGCCGGGGGACGCGGTGGAGATTCGACGAGGACTTCCGTGCGGCGGGCGTCCGCTTCCGAGGGCAACGGAGACGATCACGGCGACGCGACGAAGCGAGTCATCCCCATGGGCTCGAAGCGCAGGAGGTCGTCCCTGTTACAGAGGATCCAGGTGGCGCCGGGGCTCGCGGCGACGTCCTGCGGATGGACGATGCACCCCAGGTCGCCTCCGTCCATCGGCAGGCTGCGCTTGGAAAGAAGTCGCCCGTCCCGGCTGAACTCGATGACCGAAGCCGCACTCACCTCACGCCACCGCTCCGGTGAGATGGGGACGAGTCCGCGACCCCAATGGGAGCGCGGGACGGGCAGCCTCGGGCTGGCGACTCCATCCAACCCCAGGAGCCGGTAGCCCCCCATTTCCGTCGTGACCAACAGCTGCTCTCCCCACAGGGCCGCGTCCATCACCCGCCACTGCCTCACCGCGCGCAGGAGGAGTGAGTCCTCCTTCCACTGGGTTCCCCCGAAGTGCACCGGGTGATGGCCGACGGTGATGAATCCATCTGGCAGGGGAACGACGTCGAAGTGGGTGTCATCGACTCCCGTCAAAACGCTTCCCCGGTCCAGGGTCAGCTCACGGTCCACGACGATGAGCTCGTCTGTCCACGCCCTCGCGAAGTACACATCCGCTATCAGGGTGCGCACCTCCTCGAAGGGGTGGACCCGCGCGGGACGCTTGCGGGTCCAGACAGCGAACTTCACCGTCCCAACGGTCAAGTCGCCCACTTGAACGGAGCTCTTCACCGGGCCCACGAGCTGGCCCTCTTCGACCTCGTCGAGCGCCAACCAGAGCTGGGGGTCGTACGCCGCCGCTTCGAGGGAGCTGACGGTCGCGACCTCCGCGCCAAGCTCCTGACCCGCATGGGCAGCCGCGGTCTCGAGGGTCAGCGCTCCGGAAAACAGCCCTCGCGAAATCGCATCCGTCACCGCCCACCCCTGGTGCATCTCGAAGGGCGCCAGGCGACCTTCCGAGAACGCGACGCCGACCCGGGCCTCAGGCTTGAGGTTCACCTTCGAGGGGTGGAGGTCCAGGGAAAGCAACCGCCCCTCGTAGACAGCCGGGTCCGTGAAGCGGGCCAGGTTGCTCCGGTAGAAACGCTCGAGCTGAGCTGGTGACGGCTTCGGGCCCGGATTGGCCCCAGGACACGCGGCCCCCCTCGTGCGCCGGACCACCACTCGCCCATCGGGTAGCGCCACCAAGGTGTTGATGGAACAGAGTGCGCTCTCCCCCAGCGATCCCTGCGTCCATGCGCCGTCGGGGGCGCGGCGGGCTACCTGGCGGGAGCTGGCGAGCCACACCGTGCCGTCCACGTGGCTGGCCACGTGGGTCCACGGCTCGTCTGGAGATGGCAGGGGAACCTCGGTGACGCGCCCGTCGGGTTCCAGGTCCCACAGCGAGTGGCGCATCCGGGTGTCGTCACGGGCCAACAGGTAGAGGCGCTCACCGTGAGCCGCGATGGCAATGGGACGAGGGAGATGGAGCGACTTGCGTCTCGGCACCATGGACGTCAATGCCTCGCATGCGCCCTCCTCTCCCGCCCGGCACGCCGGTTCGAGGATGGCACGCGCACGCTCGGCGTCCTGGCGGACACCCCGGCCCGAGGCATGGGCCAGTCCCAGGAACAGGCAGTGTCGGGGCGAGTCGAGCTCGCAGGCTCTCTGGAACAGCTTCAGGGCCTTGGCGTCGTCCTGCCGGACGCCCAACCCTCGATGGTGGAGCATTCCCAGCGCGATGCAGCCTGTCGAGGTCCCGAGCTCGCAGGCGCGACGGTAGAGCGGGGCCGCGCGTTCGAATCGCCTCGGGCGTTGGTCGATGCTCATCCCATCCCCCTGCTCATGAATGGTCCCCAGGGTCAGGCAGCCCGCGCCATCCCCGAGTGCACACCCCTTCGCGAGGAGTGACTGAGCCTCCTCGGACAGCAGCTTCACCCCGCGATTCCTCTGGAGCACATCTCCGGCCAGAGCGCATGCCACGGGATGGTTTCGCTCACAGGCCCGAGAGAGCAGGTCGAGCCCCCGCTCGATATCTCTCTCGACCCCCTTTCCATCGATGAAGGCATTGCCCAGGGCGAAGCAGGCGAAGGCCTCCCCCTCGGTGCACCGCGGCTCGAGCGCCGCTGGGGCAGCAATGGCGTCCAGCGCGAGCAGGCATTGCGCGGCGCTCCCGCGGGCACACCCCTCCTGGGGTGACGCGGGAGGTGGGGGGACGGTGGCGCACGAGGTCGCCAGGAGGGCCAGTGCGAAGAGGTGCACCAGGCACCGGACCGGGACGAAGGAGGAGCCACCTCGGAACGGCACGCGCATGCAAGGCCCTGGGACAGATGTGACCGCCACCGACGGTTGCCGTGGGCGGCGTATTCAAACACGTCCCATGCGGGCGAACGCGCTCCTGGAATGACCGGATCCGCCCCGTCCTCCGACGGCTGGCGGTGGCCTCGCTACACACGCAGGGTGGCATGCAGCACCGTGAGGGCCACCCCGCCGGCAATGGGAAGAAGCCGTGACCCAAGCACCGCCCACCAGCGGCGGCCCATCGCTCGCGCCTCCTGGGTGCACTCCGGTCTGGCGTGCCGGACCCGGTCACAACCGCCGGGTCCGACACCTCAGCCAGAACGGATGGCGCATGCCGCCGAGCACATGCCAAGGAGCCGCGAGGGCCCTCCGTACTACTGGATCGCGAAGATGAGCGTGACCTTCGCCTGCACCGTCTGCTCCTCCGGCTGGATGGGCGTCATGGGCGCGGCGCGCGACTCGGCCATGTCCATGGCGAAGGTGGCCGGATACAGGCGCGGCGCTTCCGTCACCGTGCTCGCGTCCAGCACCGCGCCCAGCTTCACGTTGAGCGACGCGGCCAGCACCTCCGCGGACTTGCGCGCCCGGGCCACCGCCTGCCGCAGCGCCTCGCCCTGCACCGCGTCCTCGCGGCTCAGCCCGAAGCGCACGGAGTCCACCCGGTTCGCTCCCGCCGCCAGCGCCTTGTCCAGCAGGCTCCCCACCTTGGACAGGTCCGTCACGTGCACGCTCACCAGGTTGCTCACCCGGTAGCCCTTGAGCTTCGGCTCACCGCCCTGCGGCGGCGCCGGCGTGTACTCGGGATAGACGTTGTAGTTGCGCGTCTGCAGGTCCCGCTTCGCGATGCCCGCGCCCGTCAGCGCCGCGAGCACCTTCTCCATCCGCTTCGCGTTCTCTTCACCCGCGGCCTTCGCGTTCGGGGCGGACGTCTCCACCGCCACGTCGATGAAGGCCTCGTCGGGCTGCGCCTTCACCTCGCCCGTGCCCTCCACGCGCAGCGTGCGCACCTGCGGATCCACCGGCGGCCGGGGCTGCGGTGAACCCGGCGGCGGAATCTGCGACTGCGCCGCGGCCGTGAAACCCGCGAGCATCACCAGCGTCGTCAACATCCTGCGAACAGCGGACATGGCGCCTCCTTCCCAGGGCCCAAGGACCTCGCGCTTCAGGCGCGAAGCCTCTCATGCCCCTCTGGACGCCCCAGCCCCGGCGAACATTCACCGGCCCAGGACGTCCGGCGCCGGACGCCCGGTCAGTGGAGCGATTCGCCCACCGAATCCCGCGACATCATTGACTCCAGCGGCTTGCGCAGCGGACGCGGCGCGGACTTCCGCACCTGCGTGACGGCCTTGCGGCGCGCGACGCGCAGCGCGTCCCGGCCCATGTCCATCACCGCCGCCACCGCGCCCGTCAGCAGGTTGCCCGGCGGGGTGTCCGGCGCGGCCGGGTGCGGGTGCGTGGGCGCGGCCTTCTTCGCCAGCTCCAGCGCCCCGCCCACCTGCCGCAGCTCCTGCGGCTTGAAGACCTTCTTCACCTCCGGGAAGAGGTACTGCTCCTCCTCCAGGACGTGCGCGCGCACGTTCTCCATCAGCACGTGCACCTTCGCGACGAAGCGCTCGGACTCTGGCGGCAGCGTGTCCAGCTCCGACAGCACCCACTTCACCACGTGGTGCTCCTCCAGCGAACGCAGCACGTCCTCGGACAGGTCCGCCGAACGCGCGCGCACGGCGGGGTAGAAGACCTGCTCCTCGATGGCGGCGTGGATGGACAGCTCCCGCACCATCTCGTCCACCAGCTTGCGCTTGTGCGCCAGCGCGTGGTCGCCCGCCTTCTCGAACTTGCGGAACAGCTGCTCCACCGTCTTGTGGTCCGCCTTCAGCAACGTGATGGCATCCATCGGCCGTCTCCCTTCCTTCGAAGCGGGGGCCGCGCCTCCCCCCATCCCCCCTGCCGCCCGGGCCCCTCCCGGGGCCCTGGCGCGGCGCGGCACGGGGTGAAGGGTGGGGATGGGTCCCGGCCGTGCCCACCCCCGCCGCCCCGGCCCTCGCGTCTGGACGCAGGGCAGCCGGGCAACACGCCCCAAGTGTCCGCCACCCGTCACAAAAACCACCCCGGCCCCCACTCCCCGGATGGCCCGGGCGTGTACACCGTGCGCGGCCAGATCGATCTCGCGCGGGCGGCGGGCAAGGGAACAGGGGGCAATACCGTGACGACGAACACGCTGCGGCTGCGGGTGGCGCGCATCACCCGTGAGGCGGAAGGCATCCAGTCCTACGAGCTGGTCTCCCAGGATGGCGGCGCCCTGCCCGAATTCGAGGCCGGCGCCCACCTGGACGTCCAGGTGCCGGGGCTGAACGGCATGCGCCAGTACTCGCTCTGCAATGACCCCAGCGAGACGCACCGCTACGTCATCGCCGTGCAGCGCGACGCCAACGGCCGCGGCGGCTCCAAGGCGATGCACGAGAACGTCCACGAGGGCGACGTGCTCACCGTGAGCGAGCCCGTCAACGACTTCCCCCTCCTGTACGGGCGCAGCTACGTGCTCATCGCGGGCGGCATCGGCATCACGCCGCTGCTGGCCATGGCGCGCCTGCTGGAGCGCACCGGCGCGGAGTGGGTGCTGCACTACTGCGCGCGCGACGCGGAGCGCACCGCCTTCAAGGAACTGTTGTCCACGCCGTCCTTCGCGGGCCGCGTGCACTTCCACCACGACGGGGGCGACCTGTCGAAGGGGTTGGATGTGCGGGCGCTGCTCGCCACCCGCGGCCCGGGCACGCGGCTGTACTGCTGCGGCCCGGCGGGCCTGATGAAGGCCGTGCGCGAGGCCGCCACGCTGCACAAGTGGCCCTGGGAGAAGGTGCACTTCGAGGCCTTCACCGCGGAGGGCACCTCCGCCACCCACGCCACCCCGGAGGAGGACTTCGAGGTGACGCTCAAGAGCACCGGCCAGGTGCTGCGCGTCCCGGCGGGCAAGAGCGTGCTCAACGTGCTGCGGACGCACGGCGTGAAGGTGGAGAGCGACTGCGAAGCCGGCTCCTGTGGCACCTGCGTGACCCGCGTGTGCGAGGGCACGCCCGACCACCGTGACACGTTCTTCCAACAGGAGCCCGCCGGGAATGCGCGGATGCTGGTCTGCGTTTCGCGCGCCCGGTCCAAGCGGCTGGTGCTGGACCTGTAGCCGGTTTCCCGTCCTGGCATGCCGGGCACAGGCGTTTTTGGATCGCGCCTGGAGACGGCGGGCCGCCTATGCTCGCGCGCCGCTCGTACACGAGAGAGGCTGATGAGCGACGGGACGTTGTTCTCCATGGACACTCCGCCCACCGAGGCCCGGTTCCAGAACCGGCTCTGGGTGGCGGATGCATTGGACCTCACGGGCGCGGCGCTCGTGGGTTGGGGCGCGGTGCGCGCGGCGGAGTGGGTGTCCACGCCCGCGCTGCTGGGGTTCGCCATGGGGGCCGCCTGGGTGGTGCTGTGTTGCGTGGGCGGGCTGACGGGCCTCTCCCCGGGCCGTCACGTCCTGGGACTGAAGCTGGAGCGCGCGGAAGGAAGGGCGCCGGGCCTGGGAACGGGGCTCTTGCGCGCGCTCACCGCGCCGGTGGAGCTGGTGCTGCAGGTGGTGCTGCAACGCCGCCCGCTGGATGCGCAGCTGGGCGTGCACGCGGCCCGGCTTCCGGGCGGCCTGCGCGGCTGGGTGCGGAGCCTGCCGCTGCCGCTCGTGGGGCTGCTGCTGCTGGCGGGCGCGGTGTGGAGCATCGTCACGCCCACGCGCCAGGAGATGCTCCAGTACCTGGACCGCACGCTGACCGGGTGGCACTGCTGCCACGGCACGCGCGAGGTCACCTGGCAGTGCCGCACGTCCCTGTCCCGCGCGGTGCGCAACGCGAACGGCGGCGACTCGGAGGTCGCGGAGTTCCTGCGCAACGAGTGCCCCGTGGGCGCCACGCGGATGAGGCCCTGAGGCCCCGACGCGCGCCGGGGTGACTCGCGCCTTTCAGCGCTTGCGCAGGGCGAAGGTGTCCTCGCCCTCGTCGCAGCTCACCCACACGGCCTTCTCCGGCACGGCGGGCGCCTTGTAGTTCACCTTGAAGTAGCGGTCCTCCACCCGGACCGTGTGCGTCTGGTAGGGCTCCAGCCTCGCCATCCGCGCCTCCTTGCGCCCGTTCAGGACGATGACGCAGTTGTGCCAGGTCCGGGTGTCGGAGCTGATCACATAGAGCGTGCTCTTGAAGCTGCTCCCCAGGAGGCCGTCGACCTCCGCCGTTCCCAGCAGGCGCGAGCGCTCCACGGCCTTCGGCTCGGGCGCGGGCTCCGCGACCGGCGAGGACTCGCCCACGGGCGTGGGCAGCGTCGGCCCCGAGGGACGCGCGGTCATCAGCACGAAGCGCGGCTCCTGCGCCGCGTCCGCCTCCGCGTCCAGCCGCAGCGTCATGCGCTCGCGGCTCGGGTGGATGTACTCCACGGTCGCCGTCCCCAGCACCGGACGCTTGCGGGTCCCCTTCTGCGGAGGCCCCACCACCTTGAACACCGTCCCCGCGTGGATGCCGGAGGGCACCGCCGCGTTCACCACGCGCTGGCCGCCGCCCGTCTCGCCAATCTTCGCCACGGGCAGGTGCCCGGGCACCAGCTCGACGGGACGCGGCGTGGGCCGCTTCGTCCCGGCGGCGGGCTTCAACTCGGGCGGAGGCTTCACCACCGGCTCCCCCTTCACCTCCGGCTCGCCCGCGCTCGCCTCCACCGCGGGCGGAGGCTCCACGGGCGGCGTCACCGCGGGCGGAGGCCCCACCTTCGGGGGCTCGGCGGCCACCACCGGCTCGGCCGGCGGAGGCGGCCGGGGCGCGACAGGCTGCGTGGACATCCCCGGGCGCAGCACGTAGGCGGTGATGCCGACGGAGGCGCCCACCAGCAGCAGCGCCGCCACGGCGATCCGCGCCACCGGACTGCGGCGCTCGGGTCGGTCCGGCACGGACCTGCCCACCGCGTCCTGGGATGTCGCGGCCGCCAGGTGCACCGCCGTCGCGCCCAGCGCGGCCGCGTCCACCCTGTCGGTGCTCCGCGCCACCCCGCCCGAGCCCGACGTGGCCCGGGCCACACCGCCCGAGCCCGTCACCGGCGGGGACACCCCACCGGACCCCGACGTGGGATGGGACACGAACGTGCCCCCCGGCCCGACGGCCTGCCCGTCCACGTCGATGCGCGCCGTCTGGGGCCGGCTCCCGGCGGCGGGCGGCTCCACGGTCCGCAGCGCCGTGGCCTCGAAGGCCGCCTCCTCCGCGGGCGCATTGCTCCCGGAGCCGCCATACAGCCCCGTGCCCGAGCCGCCCCGGGGCGCCGGCGACGGCGTGCGCCGCTCTCCGTGCACGCCGGACGTCAGCTTGCGCTGCTCGGCGAAGGCCTCCGGGCAGAGCGTGCGCACGAACTCGCCCACCTCCTCCGCCCCCATGGGCGTCCCGGAGCGCAGGAGCTCCGCGTTGAGCGCCCGCGCGAAGTCGTCCGCCCGCGAGTACCGGTCCGCCGGCGCCGGCGCCAGCGCGCGGCGCAGCACGGCCTCCAGCGAGGGCTCCACGTCCGGACGGAAGTCCGTCAGCGGCGGCACCACCGGGTTCGACATGGCCGCCATCATCTCACCCACGGTGCCGTGGGGAACGAGCCCACGGCCCGCGAGCATCTCCCACACCACCACCGCGCAGGAGTAGATGTCGCTGCGGTGATCCAGGGGCTCCGCGCGCACCTGCTCCGGGGACATGTAGCCCAGCTTCCCCATGACCGTGGACGGCAGCGTGTACTTGCTGCGCGCGGTGGACTTGGCGAGGCCGAAGTCGATGACCTTCACCTCGCCCTCGTACGACACCATCACGTTGTGCGGGGACACGTCGCGGTGGACGATGCCCAAAGGCTCACCGTCCGTGCCCGTCTTGCGGTGCGCGTACCCCAGCCCCTCCGCCATGCGCTGCCCGATGTAGAGCGCCACCGGCGTGGGCACCGCCCGCCCCTGCACCCGGGCCTGCTCCAGCAGGTAGCCCAGGTCCACGCCCGCCACGTACTCCAGCGCCATGTAGTACGTGCCGTCCGCCTCGCCCATGTCGTACACCTGGGCGATGGAGGAGTGCACCAGGTGCACCAGCACCTTGGCCTCGTGATGGAACCGATCCAGGAACTGCCGGTCCTTCACCAGCCCCGGGAGGATGGTCTTCACGATGCAGGGCTTCTCGAAGCCCGCCGCCCCGGACAGCTTCGCCAGGTACACCTCTCCCATGCCGCCCTGGCCCAGGAGGTGGACGAGCTCGTAGCGCCCGAAGAAACGAGGGGACTCTGTGGGTGCGGTGCTCATGGCTTGGACGCCGCGGAGCGCAACATGGACTCCCCCATGGAATCAAGCCGCGCACCCCGCGCCGCCCTCCCTTCCCTGCCTCCCAGACACCGCCGGGAGCAAAAAAGAGAAAGTCCCGAGCCCAACGGAATTCCCGAGCCCGTGTTCCACCTGACAACAGCTCGGGTGTGCACCCGCGCACGTCAGGGGCGCCCTGGAGGCTCGGAGCCGATGCGCGCTCGCGTGGGGATGCGTTCCCTCAAGGCAGCACGCCGCTTCCTTCCAGTGTGAGGGGGGCGGGCTCCTCCCGGTCCTCCGCCATGCGGGGTGCCGCCCCCGGGAGGGGCTTCCTGCTTGGAAGGAGTCCGCGTCATGAGGCACTGGGGAATCGTCGGGTTGCTGGCGCTGGCTGCGTGTGCGCCAGAGTCGTCCTCGCGCACCAGCGCGCAGGGACACGTGTGCCCGGGGGTCGTCGCCGGAGGGATGACGGCCCGCCAGGAACTGGATGGGAACGAGCCCTCGCGGGGGCATGGCGACGGGCGCGAGCCGGTCATCATCCGCTTCCGCCAGGGGGACCGCACGCACGCGTCGAGCGTCTCGGCGTCCGGCGCCGGACTCGCCGCGAGCACCGGGGCGAAGGTGGGCGCCATCTACCGCAACATCCCCGCGGTGGCCGCGCGCGTGACCCCCGAGGAGCGCCGCGCCCTGGAGCGCAGCGACCTGGTGGAGAGCATCGAGCAGGACCAGCTCTGGAGCGCCCAGGGCCTGACGCCCGGGCTCTTCGCGCCGCTGCCGCGCCAGGTGCTGGCCACCACCCCCCCGCCGGACGAGTACACGGACGGCCTGCGCCTGGTGCAGGCCCCGGACGTGTGGGACGCGAACGGAGACGGAGTGCTGGACGTGGGCGCGCCCACGGGCGAGGGCGTGAAGGTGTGCGTCGTCGACAGCGGGCTGGACATGGACCACCCGGAGTTCCAGGGCGCGGTGGTGGGCGGCCATGACTTCGTGGACGACGACGAGGACGCCAACGACCGCGGCCCCCAGGGCCAGTGGGGCCAGGGCCACGGCACGCACGTGGCGGGCATCATCGCGGCGCGCATGGGCCACGGCGGCGTCACCGGGCCGCGGGGCACGGTGGGCGGCATGGTGGGCGTGGCCCCCAACGCGTCGCTGCTCATCGCCCGCGTGCTGGACCTGGCCGGGCAGACGCAGATGAGCGTGGTCCTCTCCGCCATGGAGTGGTGCGAGGCGCAGGGCGCGCGCGTGGTGTCGCTGTCGCTGGGCGGCGGCTCGCCCACCCGCAGCACGGTGGAGGCGTTCCGCGTGTTGCAGGACCACGGCCTGCTGGTGGTGGCGGCCGCGGGCAACCAGGGCGGCCCGGTGTTGTACCCCGCGTCCGACCCGTCCGTGCTCGCGGTGGGCGCGGTGGACGCGAGCGAGAAGCGCGCGAGCTTCTCCAATGGGGGCGCGGAGCTCTCGCTGGTGGCGCCCGGCGTGGACGTGCTGTCCACCTTCCCGCGGGGGCTGGGCGCCTCCGCGGAGATGTCCCTGGAGGACACGTCTCCCATGTCGCGCTCGCTCCTGTACTCGCCCACGGGCGAGACCGCGGGGCGGCTGGTGGACTGCGGCCTGGGGGACACCCTGGCCTCGTGCCAGGGCGCGACCTGTGACGGCTTCGTCGCCTACGTGCGGCCGGGCGTGGTGCCCGTGTCCGAGGCCATGGCCAACGTGATGATGCAGGGCGCGACCGCCGTCATCTTCGGCTCCGACGACGCCCCCGCCGGCGGCGCGGTGGACATCCTCTCCCTGCCGCGCAACGGCCACTGGGCCCCCGCCGTCAGCGTCAACCAGGCCGCCAGCACCATGCTGCGCGAGCGGCTGGGCAACGACGCGCGGCTCTCCCTGGTGCCCACGGACTACACCCACGTCTCCGGCACCTCCATGGCCGCGCCCTACGTGAGCGGCGTGGCCGCGCTGCTCTGGAGCGCCCGGCCGGACCTCACGCCGCAACAGGTGCGTGACGCGCTGGAGTCTTCCGCGCGAGACCTGGGCCCCCCGGGCCGGGACACCGCTTTCGGTCACGGCCTGGTGCACGCACGCGACGCATTGTTGCGGCTGCAGTGACACGCGCGTTTCTCACGAAACGGGAGGCACGGCACGGACGCGGAGCGTGGCTGTTGGGGAACGAAAAAACGCTCCGTGTGACGCAATCAGGAATGCATTCCTGCGTGGAATGAAAGCGCGCCGGAATTGTACGTGGCGCGCGCCAATGGCTGCCGGGAAGGCAGCCGGCCGGCGCGGAAACCATCACATTCTTGAATTGAGGATATCCATGTTGCGAATTGCTGTTGCCGCCTTCGTCGTTGCCGCCACGGGTTGCGCCTCTTCGGGTGGCGCGGCGGCCGCGGGTCGCGCGGGCAACGCCACGGTCACGGGCAGCATCGCGTACCCGGCGACCGGCCTTTCGGGTGACCCGTGCTCGTCGGTGGGGGTGAAGGTCACGGAGAGCGACGGGGTGGCGCTGGGCTGGGGCGAGGTGAAGCAGAGCCGCAACAACCGCTGCAGCTTCAACGTGAGCGGGCTGCCGGACGGCAAGGAGCTGAACGTGGAGCTGACGGTGGGCGCGGGCTTCAAGTGCGCCAACGGCGCTGCGCCCACGGTCACGCCGGGCCCCACGAAGATGACGATCGCGAAGTACGCCGCGCCGGTGGTCAGCTTCAAGCTCACCTGCGAGTAGCACCCCTGAAGGTCCGTTGAAGGATTCACGCCGTGCAGGCCGGGGCTCCCTCCAGTGGGTCTCCCCGGCCTCCGTGCTTGGATGGCCGCACGCCTGGTGGGGGGACAGGGACCATTGATTGCTGAACACAAGGGCGCGAAGCTGCCCCGGCCCATGACTGGTCTCCGTCCACGTACCGCCGTGCTCGCCCTGGCCCTGCTGGGGGCGGGTTGCGAATCCGAAGTGCCCTTCCCCACCGACGATGAGTTGGATCAGCTGAGCTCCCTGCACACGCAGAGTGCGAAGCCGGAGGCGGACCCCACCAACAAGTGGGCGGACAACGCGGACGCGGCGGCGCTGGGCCAGCGGCTGTTCGAGGACCCGAAGCTGTCGCGCTGCGGGACGGTGTCCTGCAAGAGCTGCCACACGGGCGACTCCTACACGGTGGAGACGGCGTCGGCGGAGGGCTGCGGAGGCCACCAGACCGAGCGCAACCCGCCCAGCCTGCTGAACATCGGCTACAGCCGCTGGTTCATGTGGGACGGCCGGGCGGACCGGCTCTGGTCGCAGGCGCTGCTGCCGCTGACGAACCCGCTGGAGATGGACTCGGACGCGACGGTGGTGCGCGCACGGCTGGTGGCGGAGCCCACGTACACGGCGGCGTACACGCAGCTGTTCGGCAAGGCGCCCGCGGACGAGTCGGACGCGGACCGGCTGATGGCGAACGTGGGCAAGGTGCTGGCGGCGTATCAGCGCACGCTCAACCGGACCGACGCGCCCTTCGACGCGGACGTGCGGCGCTTCCTGCAGGCGGTGGAGGCGGGCACGCAGGAGAAGGACCCGGCGTACCTGGGGCTGAAGACGTTCGTGCGCAAGGGCCAGTGCGTGGTGTGCCACAAGGGCCGCTCGCTGTCGGACGACAAGTTCCACAACCTGGGCGTGAAGGACTCCGGCGCGGGGCGGCGCGGGCAGGCGGACGCGGTGGACGCGCTGGTGTCCTGGCCGTTCAACGCCGCGGGCCCCTACAGCGACGCGCCCGGCGGCACAGACGCGGCGCGGCTGTCCACGCTGAAGGCGCAGGCGCAGAACAAGCCCACGGAGGTGGTGGGCGCGTTCCGCACGCCCTCCCTGCGCAACGTGGCGCTGACCGCGCCGTACATGCACACCGGCGCGGAGAAGACGCTGGAGGACGTGGTCGACTTCTACGACAAGGGCGGCGACGCGGAGGGCTCCTTCGCCGGCGTGCGCACGGAGACCATCGTCAAGCTGGACCTGAGCAGCGAGGAGAAGCAGGCGCTGGTGACGCTGCTCAAGTCCATGACGGGCGCGCCGAAGTAGGCCTCAGCGCACCAGGTGGAAGGACTCCTGACGCTGGAGGGCCCAGTGCACGGTGCCCTCCGCGTCCACGACGACGTCCTCCTCCTGGGCGGAGCGCACGGGCTGGTCCTTCCACTCCGGCACGGGGCTGGTGGCCTGCAGCTCGATGGAGAACCAGGAGTTGGGCATCACCTTGTGCTCGCCGTTGCCGGGCACGCCCTCCTGGCGGTCCCACATGCCAATCATGGGACCGGCGCCGTGGCCGTGCAGGCCAATGGGGTGCGAGTACACGGTGCCGTTGATGCCCTCGGACTTCATGCGCGCGAGCGAAGCGCGCAGCACCTCGTTGCCGGTGCGGCCCGGCTTGATTTCACCGGTGACGATGTCCTGGAGGCGGTTGGACGCCTTGAGCGCGGCCTTGAGGCCTTCGGGCGCGTCCGTCTCTCCGTCGCGCAGCACGTAGCCCATGTGCTGGGTGTCGGTGTTGAGGCGCAGGGCGGTGACGCCGAAGTCGCAGTGGAGCACGTCGCCGCGCTGGATGACGGGGTTGTCGCCCAGCTGTTCGTCGGTGGCGCCCTGGCGCTGCACGTCCACGTCCGGCTGGAACCAGGTGTCCAGGCCGTCGTCGGCCAGGCGCTGGCGCATCCACCACTCCACGTCCTGGGTGGTGGTGGTGCCGGGGGTGATGACGGCGTTGGAGAAGGCGGTCTGGATGAGGTTCCAGGCGTACTTCTGGAGGTCGGCGTAGAAGCGGACCTCGTCGGCGCTGCGCCAGCCGAGCACGTCCAGGGGCAGGCCGCCGGCGGGCTTGAAGCGCTTCACCCAGGTGGGGCCCAGGGCCTGGGCCATGCCTTCGTATTCGCCATGGGTGAGGCCGTCCGCGAAGGCGATGGCGGGGGACACGTCGATGGCGATGGAGTCCGGCTTGCGCTCCTCCACGACCTGCTTGAGGAGCTGCCACTGTTCAGGGCCCAGGAGCTCCGCGGCGCGCTGGGAGCCGCCGCGGTCCACGACCAGGGGAGAGCGGCGGGCCTCATAGAGCCCGCCCTGGGTGCTGCCGCCCAGGGCCAGGCGCTCCACGCCCTTGTCGCCGCCGCGGTCGAAGAAGACGTAGATGGTGCGGCGGCGGGCGGAGAAGGTGGTGGGGGCGACGAGCGCCTTGAAGACGGGGTCCTCGTTGTACTCGCGCATGGGGACGACCCACATGCGCACGCCGTACTTGCGCATGAGCTGGGGCACTCCGGTCTCCAGCCGTTCCTGGAGCCACGCCTGCTGGCGGGCGGCCTGTTCGCGCAGCGTGCCGAAGGGGCGCACCGGCGCGGCGGGAGCCGCGGGGGCCACTGCGGGAGCGGCCGGCGCGGCGGCGGCCGGGGCCTCGGGTTTGGAGGGCGCGGCGGGCGCGGTGGCGCAGGCGGAGGAACAGACGAGCGGGACGACGAGCAGGTGTTTCCAGGAGCGCATGGGCGCGCAGTCTGGCACGCGCCCCGGCACGTCGCGCGGCGCAAATGGCCGCCCGGAACCGCCGTTGCCAGTCATTCATGGAAAAGCCAGACACGCTGTCCTGGCTTCACTTCGAATCCGTGGAGCGTCTGTCCAAGCCCGAGCTACTCCAGAGGCGTGGCCTGGGCCACGGCCGGCGCGGGGACGTACTCCTCGCTCGTGGCCAGGGTGCCCAGCTCGTTCACTCCGCCCACCACCAGCACCGTGCCCCGGCGCAGCCACAGCGCTCCGGCTTCGCCTCGCGGCTCATGCAGCGTGGGCGCCTGCGTCCAGAGGCCCTTCGCCGGGTCGAAGCGCTCCGCGGAGTCCAGCGTGCCTCGCGACGAGTGCTCGCCGCCCACCACCAGCACCATTCCCTCCGGCGTCACCAGCGCCGCGTGGTGCTCTCGCGGCGCCGCTGGCGCTTCCACCTGTTCCCAGGCGTTGCGCTCCGGCACGTATACCTCCGCCGTCGTCGACGCCTGCGTCGTCGTGCCGCCCACCACCAGCACGCGCCCGTCCGGCAGCAGCGTCACGGTGTGCCCCCTCCGGTGCGCTCCCGCCGCGCCGCCCATCGCTCCCGCCTTCTCCCAGTGGCCCGTCGCCGGGTCGTACAGCTCCGACTGCAGGCCGCTCGCGAAGAGCACCTTGCCCGTGCGCAGCACCACCGCCGTCCCCGCGCCACCTCGCGCGGAGCCTGGTGCCTCCGCCACGCTCCACGTCCCCGTCGCCGGATCGAACAGCTCCGCCGAGCGCACCGGCCGCAGGTCCACGTCCGTGCCCCCCGCCACCAGCACGCGCCCGTCCGGCAACAGCACCGCCGCCGGGTCGTTGCGCGCCTCGCTCATGGGCGCCACCGGCGTCCACACGCCCGTGTCCGGCGCGTACAGCTCCGCGCTCGCCAGCGCGCCCACCGCCACGCCGTTGGAGCCGCCCACCGCCAACACCCGCCCGTCCGGCAGCCGCACCACCGCGTGGTTGCGCCGCGCCGTGCGCAGCGCCCCCGTGGTCCGCCACCGGCCCGTCTCCGGGTCGAAGACCTCACAACTGCCCAGCGTGCGGCTGCCGTCATGCCCTCCCGCCGCCAGCACCCGCCCGTCCTCCAACGCGACGTAGGGCAACAGCCGCCGAGGCGTGGACAACACGCCCGGCTCCAGCGCCTCCACGCCCCCCGCATCCGCCCGGGGCGCGGGCCCACACGCGAACACCACTCCCAACCACAGCATCGTGACGCAAGATGTCGAAAACCGTCGCATGACCCCACCGGAACGCCTGGCCGAGGGGTTCGTCTAACGCGGCGGTCTGACATCCGGGCCCCGCAAGGCCTTGTAATTCCAATGTTTGCCCCTCCCTCCAGGTTGGAAATCCCGAACTCCCGGAGGCAGCACGGGGCCCGGCCGCGTCAGTGCCTCATGGGACCCGCGGGGTCGTTCGCGGGCTCCGCGTCCATGCCCCCGCTGTGGCGCGGCGGCAGGGCGCCGCCGTCGTCGTCCTCCTCCAGCGTGAGCTGCGCGTGGTCCGCCGGCTTGAGCAGGACCTCATCGCCGCTCACGGCCTCCACGTCGCTGAACTCGACCAGGTAGTCGCGCCGGGGGATGGGGACCAGCCCACGCTCCAGCTCGAAGTGCGTGGCGCCCACGCCCGCCACCCGGCCCAGCTGTTGTCCGTCGGCGGTGCGCACCGACATGCCCTCGCGCACGTCTCCCGCGTGAATCATCGCGTCGCTCCTCGCGCTCATGGGGTCCTCACCCAGAGTGGGGTCGCTCCCGCCGTCGTGCGCGCGCGGGCAGGCAGCCCGGTGGGCCCCCGGGCCGCCTTCTTCCCCGGCTGGATGCCTGCCCCGCGCGCAGCCTCGGCGCGGGGTGCCTAACGTTGCCGCAGGAGGCCACCATGCTGCTGGAACTGTCGAACGATGAGTCGCGCGTGCTGAAGGACGCCGTGGACTCCTCGCTGCACACGCTGCTGGAGGAGATTTCCCAAGCCTCGCAAGGCGAGTTCAGGGAGGCGCTGCGCCAGCGCTACGACCGGCTGGCGGCCCTCCAGCACCGGCTGGAGCCCATCGTGGAGAGCGAACAGTTCTACGCCTGATCCACCGCGAGGCCCGTCCTCGCGTCGAACCGGCGCAGGTACCGCGCGTCGTGGCGCAGCCACACCGTGTCTCCGCTGGAGGCGTGGAAGTCCCCGGGCGCCCGCGCCACCAGGCGCTCGCCGTTCATCTCCACCGTCACCCAGACCTCCGCGCCCATGGGCTCCACCAGGTACACGCGCCCCTCGCGCGCGTCGTCCGGCAGCGCGCCCTGCCCCACCTGGAGGTGCTCCGGACGCAGGCCCAGCACCGTGTCACCGCCGGACAGGCCCAGCGTCTGGGGCTTCACCAGGTTGATGCGCGGCGAGCCGAAGAAGCCCGCGACGAAGAGGTTCGCGGGCGCGTCGTACAGCTCGCGCGGGGGGGCCACCTGCTGCACCTCGCCCTGGCTCATCACCACCACGCGGTCTGACAGCGTCATCGCCTCCGCCTGGTCGTGCGTGACGTAGATGAACGTGGCCTTGAGCTGTTCGTGCAGCTTCTTGATTTCACCGCGCATCTGCGTGCGCAGCGCCGCGTCCAGGTTGGACAGGGGCTCGTCGAAGAGGAACACCTTGGGCCGGCGCACCAGCGCGCGTCCCAGCGCCACGCGCTGCCGCTGTCCACCCGACAGCTCCTTCGGCCGGCGCGACAGGAGCGCCTCCAGCCCCAGCACGGCGGACACCTCGCGCACGCGCGCGTCGACGTCCTTCGCGCCCACGCCCGCCACCTTCAGCGGGAACGCCAGGTTCCCCGCCACGTCCAGGTGCGGATAGAGCGCGTAGCTCTGGAACACCATCGCGATGTCGCGCTCGCGCGGAGACAGGTCGTTCACCACCTGCCCGTCGATGCGCAGCTCCCCGCCGGACAGCTCCTCCAGCCCGGCGATGAGGTTCAGCGTCGTGGACTTGCCGCACCCGGACGGGCCCACCAGCGACACGAACTCGCCGTCCGCGATGTCCAGCGTCACGCCCTTCACCGCCGCCACGCCGCCCCGGTACACCTTGCGCACGTCCTGCAGGGACACCGTCGCCAAGGCTCCGCTCCTCCACGCAGGGCCACGCCCCGCGAAAAGCCGCAGCATCGCCGCTCCCGTCCCGCCGGAAAGCCCCCTCGCGCCCTGCCCCGTCACCTCTCCTACGTGACAGGATTTCCAGACCAGGCGGTTTGTTACAGGTTCAACAGTTCCCTAGACTGCGCCGGAACGCCCCGCTGGAGCAGCCATGCCCTTCGTCTTCCGTGGTCAGAACCTGGACGCCATCCTGGGCGACCCGCTCAACGCCGCGAACAGCCTGTACGGCATCATGAGCGCGGCGGATCCCCAGTTCATGGAGGACCTGCGGCTGCACTGGAAGAAGCATGTCCGCGAGACCCCGGGGGTGAACGGCACCGCCTGGCGGCCGGCGCTGAAGGCCTTCGCCGCCATCGCGAAGGACTGGTGGAGCACCTACAGCGACCATCGGCTCGCGGGCATCCTCTACGGCACGGGTCACTCCGTCGCGACCGCGGCGGTGACGGGCGCGCAGTCCTCCGCGCAGTTCCTGCGCGACTTCGAGGCCGCGCGCGATGAGGCCTTCTACGTCTTCTTCCAGTTCGCCTCCGTGAACGAGCTGGCGGGCGTGTCCTTCCAGGCCACGTACTACCACTACGACGTGTCCGCGCTCTTCGAGCAGCGGGCGCACAGCAAGCTCAAGGCCATCGTGTCCCGCCGGGTCATCGAGACGGCGCAGATCATGCTGCGCATCCTCTACGGCAACATGAGCATGGGCTGGGGCAGCCTCTACAGCACGCGCACCCTGGCCACGACCCTGCTCCTGGCGCAGATGCACAACGCGGCGCTGAGCACCTACCGCTCCCGCTACACGGACCGGCGCTGCTACAACCAGAGCGCGGTCGCGTTCACGCTGCTGACGTTCTCGTACATCGTCGCGCAGGCCTGGCGGGACAAGCGCTACGAATTCGACGAGGCGCGCTGGTACTCCTTCTGGAAGTTGGTGGGCTCGCTGCTGGGCGTGGACACGCGCCTCATCGCGGACAACCACGCGGAGGCCGCCACGCTGTGGGAGCTCTTCTTCGAAGAGCACGAGTGCCAGGGGGGCCCCAGCGCGCCCAACCCCACGACGTTGGACCCCCGCCGCATCAACTCAGGACTGCGGCAGGGCTACGCCGTGCAGCCAGAGGCGAACCTGCTCCAGTGGGTGCCCGCCTTCATCGTCACGCAGCTGCGCAACGGCAAACGCTGGGGCAAGTACCTCATCGGCCGCTGAGCTCAGCGCTCCACCGTCACGCCCTTCCAGAAGGCCACGTAGCCCTGGATGTTGGACGCGGCCGGCTTGGGCTCCGGGTAGTACCAGGCCGCGTCCGGGTTCGTCTTCCCGTCCACCACCACCGAGTAGTAGCGGGCCTCGCCCTTCCAGGGGCAGTGGGTGTGCGTGGCGCTGGGCTTGAAGTGCTCACGCACCAGGCTGTCCGGAGGGAAGTAGATGTTGCCCTCCACCGTCTCGTAGGTGTCGCTCTTCGCGAGCACCACGCCATTCCATTTCGCCACGGGCATGCGGAAAACCCTCCTGGAGACTTCTTCGCTAACGCTGACTCAGCCCGCGTGCGCGGCCTGGTTGGATGCGTGCCGGGTCAGAAAGGGAGCGAGCTCCGCGTTCACGAGCGCCGGCTCCTCCACGGTGGACGAGTGCCCTCCGCGCGACAGACGCACCAGCTTCGAGCCGGGGATGAGCGAGTGAATGCGCTCCGCCTTCTGAGGCACCGTGGCGCGGTCCTCCTCGCCCACGATGACGAGCGTGGGCGTGCGGATGCGCGGCAGCTCCTCCGGGATGCCCTTGCGCTGGAGGACGCCGTTGACGGCGCGGTAGATGTCGCGGCGGTTGCCCTTGAGCCGCGCGCGCCACAGCGCCCGCTCCTCCGCCCGGCCCGGGTCGGTGAGGAATGACGTGCCGAACATGATGCGCATCACCGGCGTGACGACGGGGCCCAGGCCCACGTAGCGCGCGATGAGGTTGAGCGCCGTGTAGCGCGGGACGTTGGCGGGGGGCTCGGGGTCGGTGGACGTCTCCAGGAGCACCAGCGAGCGCAGCAGCTCCGGCCGGCGCGCCGCGATTCGCTGGCCCACGAAGCCGCCCATGGACAGGCCCACGAAGTGGACGGGGGCGACGCCCAGCGACTCGATGAGCGCCACGGCGTCCGCGTACACCGTCTCCATGTCGATGACCTTCTCCGGGGGCACGTCGCTCTGGCCCTGCCCCCGGTGGTCGTACGCGATGCAGCGGAAGCGGCCGCGCAGGGCCTCCACCTGCGGGTCGAACAGCCGGGTGCTCCAGAGGAGCCCGTGACTGAAGAGCACCACGTCTCCAGAGCCGCCGGTGTCCTCGTAATACAGCCGGGTTCCATTCACGGACCGCATGGGCATGGGCGCGGACTCCCTTCGCTGGGGGTGGACCCTAATCCAGGGCTCGGCTGGACCGCAGCCCTCCCTGGGAGGTCGTTGTCCACTGGAGGAGACGGGCTTGCTCGGAGCGCCGCTTGTGCCGCCCGGCGCTTGGGAGGAGCATGGGAGGCACCTTCCGGATGCGCTCCTCTCGCCCTGTCCTTGTCGCCCTCGCGGTGGTGGTCCTCGCGGCGGGCCTGTTCTTCTTCCTGCGCCCCTCGGGCCCCTCCGCGCCCGCGGTGGCCCAGGCGCCCGCGCCTGCTCCGGCGACGCCGCTGGACGCGGGCAGCGTCGCCGCGCCCGCGCCGGTGAAGACGGTGGAGGCGCCGGCCGCGAAGCCGAATCACTTCGTGGGCTCGCAGGTGTGCGCGGACTGCCACGAGGAGCAGCACACCGGCTGGAAGCATGACTGGCACGCGCGCGCGCTGTCGCCCGCGACGAAGCCGTACGTGGCCGGCACGTTCACGGCGGGCACGCACTTCCAGGGCGAGTCCAGCGAGGCGTGGATGCGCCGCGACGGAAACACGTACCTGATGCGCACCAAGGGCGCGGACGGGAACCTGGGGGAGTGGCCGGTGCAGTGGCTGGTGGGCGGCAAGCGGATGCAGGACCCCATCACGCTGTTGCCGGACGGCCGCTGGCAGGTGCTGCCGGTGTACTTCCACGTGACGGGCAAGGGCGAGTGGGTGGACTACTCGGAGAAGAAGCAGGGGGCGCTGACGCCGGACCACCCGTTCTTCTGGGCGAACTTCCGCCGCAGCGCGCAGCACGCGTGCATGGACTGCCACGTGACGGGACTGGACGCGCGCTATGACCGGGCGAGCCACCAGTGGGAGACGACGTTCGCGGACGCGGGCGTCGCGTGCGAGTCCTGCCACGGACCCGGCGGACGGCACGCGGAGTCGCAGCTGCCGGCGGACATCATCCAGCCGGCGAAGCTGTCGAAGGACGAGTCCTTCGCGGTGTGCGCGCAGTGCCACGGGCCGCGCCGCACGCTGTTCCCCATGCTGGACGCGAAGCACCACTTCCAGCCCGGCCAGCGCTACGACGCGAGCTATCAGCCCATGGTGGTGCTGGTGGGCAACGACCGCTCCGGGGACTTCTTCTCGGACGGGCGGCCCAGCACCTCCAGCTTCGAGTACCAGGCGCTCCTCCAGTCCAAGTGCCACCTGAAGGGCGGGGCCACGTGCCTGACGTGCCACACGGCGCCGCACGACGCGAGCGCGCCCAACGAGGTGAAGAAGCAGAAGCCGGTGGTGGCGCGCACGTCGGTGAACGCGACGACGTGCCAGGGTTGTCATCAGGAGGTGGTGGCGCAGGGCGAGCAGCACACGCACCACAAGGCGGCGGCGGCGCAGGACTGCCTGTCGTGTCACATGCCGCCGGTGGTGTCGGGCGTGCTGGACCACTTCGCGGACCACGCGCTGGACGTGCCGGCGCCCCAGAACACGGCGCGCCATGACATCCCCAACGCGTGCAACACCTGCCACGCGAAGCAGACGCCGGACGCGATGCAGGCGGCGCTGGTGAAGTGGTGGCCGAAGGCGGAGGCGCGGCAGGAGCGGCGGCTGCGGCTGGCGGACGCGTTCGACGAGAAGACGGCGGCGCAGAGCCGGGGGGCGCTGGAGGCGGTGCTGGCGGACACGGCGGAGGCGGGCACGCTGCGGGGCGTCGCGGCGCAGCTGCTGGCGCGCCGGTTCAAGCACGACGCGGTGCCGGCGCTGCGGGCGGCGTTGAAGGGCACGACGGACCCCACGCTGCGTTCGGACATCATCGACGGGCTGGGCTCGGCGAACGCGCGCGAGGCGACGGAGGACCTGGTGCCGCTGATGCATGACGCCTCGCTGTGGGTGCGGCAGGGCGCGACGCTGACGCTGGCGGCGTTCGGGGATCCGCGGGCGATGCCGGCCCTGCAGGCGCTGGCGACGGAGCCGGAGACGCGCGGGCTGGTGCAGCCGCACGTGATGCTGGGGCAGCTGGCCATGCGCCGCAGGGACGTGGCCACGGCGACGCGCGAGTTCGAACAGGCGCTGGACCTGCAGCCCTACAACGCGGACGTGCTGGTGCGGCTGGCGGACCTCTACATGGTCCAGGGTGACGCGGCGAAGGGCCGCGAGCGGTTGGAAGAGGCGCTCCGGTTCGATCCGCAGAACCGCTTCGCGAAGCAGCGGCTGGGCATGATTCCGGCGCGGTGAGGATGGGAATCCTCGCGAGGACTCTGGGTGCGTCGTCGCTGCTGATGGCGCTCGCCTGCGCTCAGCCCGCGACGACACCTGGGGTCGTGCGAATCAATGCGCGTGACATTCCCGAGCGCATCCCGGGTCCGATGCCCGGCTTCGGCCCCTTCGACACATACTCGGACGCACTCATTTCCGCCTGCTCGATGATGCTGAAGCAGCCACATGCCACGGCAGGGCGGCAGTCAGACATGAACTTCCGGCTCAGGTGGGACCTGTCGCAGGAGTACTGCGCCTGGATCTATTACACCCCCGACGAGCGGTTCGAGATGAGCATGATGTCGGTGACCACGATCCAGGACGCACATGGCAAACGGAGTTGTCGCCTGCCTCCCACGGTGGACGACGCCCGTTACCCTCCAGAGAGCCTGGGTTACGTGTACCTGCTCCACACGCATCCTTACGAAGGCGAGCTCACGGAGCAGGACATCCGCTACATCGTCGCCATGGGACAGGAACATGGCTGGGAGGTGAAGACGAAAGCAGGAATGTTGCGGCTGTCGCTCGTGGCCTTCTTCTCGGCATCGAGCGACCCTGAGAACCCCACCTGCGACGGTTTCTTCCAGTACACGCCCACCACCGGCGACCTATCGAAGTGGACCCAGGAGCGGAAGCAATGGCGCCGCCAATCCGTCGGTCGCGTCACCTGGATCGACGCGCAGCGCTACCAGATTGACCGCCATTAGAGACAACCCTGGCGCATTCACGAAGAGGCCCCATGGCGACCAAGCGCTTCATGCTTCCGGCGGCGTTGCTCCTGTCTGGCTGCCTGCGATCGTCTACGCCCACGCGTGAGGCCTGGACGAATGACGCATCCATCGAGTTCCCCCAGTTCTTCGAACAGCCCGCGACAGAAGCGGGGGCAGATGGCGGCACGGTTGAATTGAGCGGCAGTGTCCTGCGCGCGCTCGAAGCCGCCGCCGACGACTTCCTGGGGCCTCAAGATGCCAACACGCCGTGCGTCAACCGGCGCGAGTCACACCAGTACAGGGTCATCCAGCGGCAGGGGATCCTCTTCATCCGGATCGATGAGGATCCCCGAGCCTGTGGCCTGACCGTTCCCGCGCTGGATTCAGGCGCGCAGTACGCGGTCGGGAGCGATGGCCGGATTCTCCGCCGCCTTCGGGATGGCGAGCCGGATGGCTCTCGGATGCCCACGGATGCGGGCCCGGGTGTTTGGGTTCCCACGTCGGAGGTCGGCCAGTCCTTCGATCCGCCCGATGGGTCCGTGCCCTTGCCGTTCCTTCAGGCCCCCTGACCGCCGTGGCGCGCTGAACACCCGGCCGCCCTTCGAGACAGACGCCCGCGCGGCGCTCGCGACGCACGTTGGACCTTCCCTTGCCACCGCCTGCGTCAGGACGCGCCATGCCCCCGCGAAGCCCTCCACACCCCCGGTCCCGGCGCCCGTAAGGACCCTCTCCGGGCTCCTGCTCCTCGCGGGAGTCCTGTCCATCGACTGCTGAGCACTTCCTCGCCCGGCTGTGTTGTCCACTGGAGCGCCGAGGGGCGCGAACCGTGGCGGGGGGCTGGCTTCGCCCCTACCTGGGGAGCACTCCTATGCATGCGCTCGTGTTCGCAGCCCTGCTCGTCCCCGCCGGAGTCCCCGGCGAGGGGACAGCCGCGCCCGGCTCCGAACCCACCCCGCCGCTCGTCGCGCAGTACACCGCGCCACCGCAACGGGCTCCACCCGCGCCTCCACCGCCCACGCCTCCCGTCGCGCCCCCGAACGTCCAGGCTCCGAGCGCGCCCGCGCCCAATGCCCCCGCCCTGAACCTCCCCGAGCAGCCTCCGGCTGCCCCGGCTCCCACCCCGCCCGCGCCGAACGCTCGGCCTCCCGCGCAGCCACCCGGCCGGCCCCGCACGCCCGCGGCCCAGAACCCGGACGACGTTCCAGAAGTGCCGCCACCGTTCCATGCGAACGTGTCGGATCCGCTGCTCGCGCCCCCGCCTCCCGCGCCCCAGGTCCTCCAGTCCTGGAACGAAGCGCTCACGCTGCTGCGCCAGCGCTCCCCCGACCTCCAGGCGGCCCTGGGCCAGGTCGAGGTCGCCGCGGGCACGTGGCGCATCGCGCTCTCCAACCTGCTGCCCAACGTCACCGGCAACCTGACCGTCCAGTACAACGTCCTCAACCCGGGCCTCGTCGCCTTCGGCGGGGGCACGGGCGGCGCGGTGCCGGGCACCGGGGGCTTCACCCCCACGGAGCTGCTGGGCGTGGGCATCCTCACCGCCAACGTGCCCGTGGTGGACCTGGCCAGCCTCTACGCCCTGGGCAGCGCCAAGCAGTCCCGGCGCACCGCCGCCCTGTCGCTCGCGGAGACGCGCCGGCAGCTCACCCGCGGGCTCGCGCAGGCGCTGGTCTCCGTGTCCTCCACCGAGCGCCTGGCGGAGGTCAACCGCGTCAACCTGCGCACCGCGCTGGAGCGGCTGGCCCTGGCACAGCGCCGCTTCGAGTTGGGCGCCGGCACCCGCCTGGACGTCGTCCGCGTGGAGCAGGACGCCGAGGTGGCCCGCCGCAACGTCGTCACCGGCGACGAGGACCTGCGCAGGGCGCGCGAGTCCCTGGGCCTGGCCCTGGGCACCCCGTCCGCCGTGGGCCTCAAGCCGGGCCTCGAACTGACCACGCTGCTCCAGGGCGCGAAGGCCACCTGCCGCACGCTGGAGGAGCTGGAGAACCGCCCGGACATCGCCGCCGCGCGGTCGCGCCTGGTGGTGGCCGAGCGCGCCATCGGCGAGGTGCGTCGCCAGTACTTGCCCACCCTGGACCTCACCAGCAGCACCACCGCGCTCACCGTCAACCCGGGCTTCGCGGAGGTGCCCATCTGGAACGTCGGCGCCAGCCTGGTGCTGCCCTTCTGGGACGGCGGCGCGCGCGAGGGCCGCATGCGCCAGGCCCGGGGCCAACTGGAGCAGGCCCGCGCGGACAGCACCGCCCGCGAGCGCAACATCGTCATCGAAGTCACCCAGGCGAAGCGCGCCGTGCAGGTGACCCAGGAGACGCGCGAACTGGCGGAACGCCAGCGCGGGCTCGCGGAAGAGAACGACCGGCTCACCCGCCGCAGCTTCGAGGTGGGCACGGGAACGAGCCTGGAGCTGGTGGACGCGGCCGGGGCCCTGCGGCAGGCCGAACTGGAGCTCGTCATCCGCGACTTCCAGTACCGCCAGGCCGTGGTGGATGCATTCCTGTCGGAGGCGGCATGCGATTGGTGAGGGGCGGTTGGGGCGCATGGGGGCTCGTCCTCGCGCTGACGGCGGGCGGGTGCAGCGGCGGCAAGGAGCCCGGTCAGGCCTCACCCGGAGGAGGCCCCCGGGCAGGACAGCAGGGCCAGGGCGGCGGCAAGCCCATGCCCGTGCAGGTGATGACGGTGAAGCCCGGCCTGGTGCGCGACACCGGCGAGTACGTGGGCACCCTCATCTCCCGGCGCAGCATCACCGTCTTCCCGCAGGTCGCCGGCTACATCCAGAAGATCACCGTCCGCCCCGGCGACACGGTGAAGGCCGGCCAGGTGCTGCTCGTCGTGGATCCGCGCCAGGAGCAGGCCGCCTTGCGCGCCACGCAGGCCCAGAAGGCCTCCGCCGTCGCCAGCCGCGAGTTCGCGCGCAGGACGCGCGAGCGCAGCGCGCAGCTCCTGCGGGAAGGGCTCGTCAGCCGCCAGGACTACGACCAGGCCGTGGCCCAGGCCGAGCAGGCCGACGCCCAGGCCCGGGCGGTGGAGGCGCAGATCCAGAACCAGCAGGTGCAGCTGGGCTACTTCAACGTGAGCGCCCCCTTCGACGGCGTGGTGGGCAACATCCCGGTGAAGCTGGGTGACTACGTGACGCCCCAGTCCGCGCTCACCATCTTGGACCAGAGCCGCGCGCTGGAGCTGTCCGTGCAGGTCCCGGTGGACCAGGCCGCGCGGGTGAAGATTGGACAGACGCCGCTGGAGGTCCTCAACGAAGACGGCGCGCCCCTCGTCCGCGCGCCCGCTTTCTTCGTCGCCCCCACGCCCGACCCGAACACGCAGCTGGTGGAGGTGAAGGCCGCCTTCGACAACACCGTGGGCCTGCGCGCGGGCCAGCTGGTGCGCGCGCAGCTCGTCTACGACAGGCGCGACGCCTTGAAGATGCCCACCACCGCGGTGACGCGGCAGGGCAGCCAGTCCTTCGCCATGGTGGTGGGGGAAGGCGACGCGGGCACCGTGGTGAAGCGCCAGCCGGTGACGCTGGGGCTGGTGGAGGGCAACGACTACGAGGTGCTGAAGGGATTGGACGCGGGCACCCAGGTCATCATCAGCGGGGTGCAGCAGCTGCGGGACGGCATGCCCATCCAGCCGAGGCCCGCGCCGCAGGCGCAGGGCCAGATGGAAGGCATGCCCCTGCCCCCCGCCCAGGGCACGGGCGGCGGCGCGGACGCGGGGCGGTAGGGGACGGCCATGTTCACCGACTTCTTCATCAAGCGCCCCGTCTTCTCCAGCGTGCTGTCCATCCTCATCACGCTGGTGGGCGCCATCTCCATTCCCAGCCTCGCCATCGAGCAGTACCCGGAGCTGGCGCTGCCGCAGGTGCAGATCACCGCCACGTACACCGGCGCGTCCGCGGAGACGGTGGAGAGCGCCGTCACCACCGTGCTGGAGCGCCAGCTCAACGGCATGGAGGGCATGCGCTACATGTCCTCCACCAGCACCAACGACGGCCAGTGCACCATCACCGCGACGTTCGACCCGTCACGCAACGTGGACCTGGCCGCGGTGGACGTGCAGAACCGGGTGGCCACCGCGACGCCGCAGCTGCCCGCCGCGGTGAACGCGCTGGGCGTCACGGTGCGCAAGGCGCAGACGCAGCTGCTCGTCTCCTTCGGCGTCTATGACGCGGAGAAGCGCTACGACACGGAGTTCCTCAGCAACTACGCGGACGTCTACATCCGCGACGCGCTCTTGCGCGTGAAGGGCGTGGGCGACGTGCGCATCTTCGGCGAGCGCCGCTTCGCCATGCGCCTGTGGCTGGACCCCACGGAGCTGGCCCGCCGCAACCTCACCGCGCAGGACGTGGTGAGCGCGCTGCAGGAGCAGAACGTCCAGGTGGGCGCGGGCAAGGTGGGACAGGCGCCGTCCGCCAAGGACCAGGCGTACCAGCTGTCCCTCCAGGTGAAGGGCCAGCTGACGTCCCCGGAAGAGTTCGGCGCCATCGTCATCCAGCGCGGCGCGGACGGCGCCCTGGTGCGCGTGCGCGACGTGGGCAGCGTGCAGCTGGGCGCGGAGAGCTACCAGCAGCTGCTGCGCTTCAACGGCCAGGACGCGGTGGGCCTGGGCATCACGCAGCTGCCCGGCTCCAACGCGCTGGCGGTGCGCGAGGGCGTGGAGGCGGAGCTCAAGCGGCTGTCCGCCAACTTCCCGCCGGGCCTCTCCTACAAGGTGGCCTTCGACACCACGGCCGCGGTGAGCGCCTCCATCGACGAGGTGCTCCACGCGCTGGGCGAGGCCATCCTCCTGGTCATCCTGGTCATCTTCATCTTCCTGCACGGCTGGCGCAGCGTGCTGGTGGCGGTGACGACGCTGCCGGTGTCACTCGTGGGCACGTTCATGTTCGTCCGGGCGTTCGGCTTCTCCCTCAACACGCTGACGCTCTTCGGCCTGACGCTGGCCACGGGCCTGGTGGTGGATGACGCCATCGTGGTCATCGAGAACGTGGAGCGCGTCATCGAGCACGAGAAGGTGGACGCGAAGGAGGCCACGCACCGGGGCATGCAGCAGGTGGCCGGCGTGGTGGTGGCCACCGCGCTGGTGCTGTCCGCGGTGTTCATCCCGGTGTCCTTCTTCCCCGGCACCACGGGCGCCATCTACCGCCAGTTCGCGCTCACCATCGCGTTCTCCATCAGCCTCTCCGCGCTCGTCGCGCTCACCCTGTCCCCCGCGCTGTGCGCGCGCATCCTGCGCCCCAACGAGGGCCAGAAGTTCGTGCTGGCGCGCAAGTTCGACCAGGGCCTGGACTCGCTCCGGCGCGGCTACGGGAAGCTGCTGGGCCTGATGCTGGGCAAGGCGCGGTGGATCGTCGTGGCCATCTTCGCCGCGTTCCTCGTGGGCACGGGCCTGCTCTACCGGTCCACGCCCACGGGCTTCATCCCGGATGAAGACCAGGGCTACGTCATCATCGCGGTGCAGGGCCCGGAGGGCACGTCGCTGGAGTACACGCGCAACGTCCTCATCCAGGTGGAGGACATCGTCAAGCAGCAGCAGGAGGTGACGGAGATCTTCACCGTGGGCGGCTTCTCGCTGCTGGGCACGGGCGCCAACTACGGCTCGCTCTTCATCAACCTGAAGCCCTGGGAGGAGCGCAAGTCAAAGGAGTCCAGCGTCGCGGGCCTGATCGAGCGCCTGCGCGGCCCCCTGAGCGCCGTGGGCGGCGCGCGCGTGCAGCCCCTGCAACCGCCCGCCATCCGCGGCGTGGGCAGCGTGGGCGGCTTCGAGTTCGTGCTGGAGGACCAGCAGGGCGACCGCACGCTGGATGAGATTGCGCAGGCCACCCAGGCCCTGGTGGGCAAGGCGGGCCAGGAGAAGCAGCTGCGCGGCGTGTTCTCCGCGTTCACCGCGGGCTCGCCGCAGCTGAACATCGACGTGGACCGGGAGAAGGCCAAGGCCCTGGGCGTGCCGCTGTCCTCGGTGTTCTCCACGCTCCAGGTGTACCTGGGCAGTCAGTACGTGAACGACTTCACCTTCTCCAACCGCGTCTACCGCGTGTTCGTGCAGGCCGCGACGCCCTTCCGTGACAACCCGAAGGACATCGGCAGCCTCTACGTGCGCTCGGCCACCGGGGCCATGGTGCCGCTGGAGGCGCTGGTGAAGGTGACGCCCATCACCACGGCGCCCAACATCACGCACTACAACCTCTACCGCTCCGCGAACATCAACGGCCAGGGCGCGCCCGGCGTCTCCACCGGACAGGCGCTCGACACCATGGAGCAGGTGGCGAAGCAGGCCCTGCCGCCGGGCTTCACCTACGAGTGGACGGGCCTGTCCCTGGAGCAGAAGAGCGCGGGCAACACCGTGCTCGTCATCTTCGCGCTGGGCATCGTGTTCGTGTTCCTGGTGCTGTCCGCGCAGTACGAGAGCTTCGCCCTGCCCTTCGTCGTCATGCTCGCGGTGCCCGTCGCGATGATGGGCGCGCTCCTGCTCCAGAACCTGCGCGGCCTGGTGAACGACGTGTTCTGTCAGGTGGGTCTGGTGATGCTGGTGGGCCTCGCGTCGAAGAACGCCATCCTCATCGTGGAGTTCGGCGAGCAGCTGCGCGCGCAGGGCCAGGGCGTGGTGGAGTCCGCCATCAACGCCGCGGAGACGCGCCTGCGCCCCATCCTGATGACGTCCTTCGCGTTCCTCTTCGGCGTGGTGCCGCTGATGCTGGCCAGCGGCGCGGGCGCCTCCGCGCGCAAGTCGCTGGGCACGGCCGTCTTCGGCGGCATGCTCTTCTCCACCTTCGTGAACCTCATCTTCATCCCCGTGCTCTACGCGCTGGTGGAGGGAGGGCGCACGAGGATCCTGAAACACCGCAAGCACGGCAATTCACCGAATGGTCCGAACAACCCGCCGCCGCCGTCCATCCCTCCGGAGGGGGAGCCGCCGCGACCCCAGCCGGCGTAGGCAGCGCGTCGCGAAGGACCCGCACAGCGGGCAGGCGCTCCGGTGCGCTATCCGGCGCCGGAGCGTCCTGGTTATCCTCAAGCGACGCATGGCTTCTCCCCTGACTGTCGATGAGCGGCGTCGGTGGCTGTACACGTTGAAGCAAGCCCCCGCGCTGCGCCACACGCGTGCGTCCGTGCTGCTCCGCCTGCTGGAAAGGGCCCGGCAGGTGGAGCCCCTGCCGGGCGAGGGCATCTGCCGCGAGGGCGAGCCGGTGGACGGCGTCTACCTCCTGCGCTCGGGCGAGTGGCGGGTGACTGCGGGAGGGACGCTGCTGCTGCACCTGCGCTCGGGAATGTCGCTGGGCGTGGAGGCGCTCGCGCGCGGCACGTGGCCCGTCACGGTGACGGCGGAGTCCGCGTCGCACGCGCTCTTCCTTTCTCGTGCGGACCTGGAGGCGGTGGTGGCGGTGCCGCGCCCTGGCGGTGCGGCGCCGGGAGCGGACGTGGTGACGTTCCAGGCGCAGGGGCTGGACCTGCCGCCCGCGGTGCTGTCCGTGCTGGTGGAGCTGGTGGCCAAGGTGATGGTCCACGACTTCGGGGATCGCGTGCTGCTCGTGCGCGCGGGGACGAAGCGCATGGACAGCGCGGTGCGCGGCGCGGACGGCGTGTTCCGCCGCACGTCCGGCCCGCATGCGCCGCTCCTGCTGGAGGGGGAGGACTTCGACTGCGTGCTGGTGGAGGGCGTGCCGGTGCCGGAAGGGCTGAGGCCCCGCGAGGTGTGGCTCGTGCCTCCCGGCGCGGAGGCGGTTCACGCGGGGGCGCCGGGTGCGCCGGTGCTGCCCACGGTGCTGCTGTCGCCGTGGCGTCCGCAGGGCAGCCCGACGCTGCAGGGGCGCCCGCTGCCGGAAGAGGACGGGTGGGACGAGCAGGCGCCGCCGCCCGGGTGCAGGCTGCGGCTGGACTGGGAACGCCTGGTGGTGCGGCCCGGGGACGCGCGGCCGCTGGAGGCGCTGGGCCTGGACGCGGGGACGCGGGACGCGCTGTCGCGGTGGGCGCGCGCCATCACCGGCCGGCGCGTGGGGCTGGCGCTCAGCGGCGGCGGCGTGTGGGGCTTCTACCACGTGCACCTGTTGCGCAGGCTGGCCGCGCTGGACGTGCCGGTGGACCTGCTCAGCAGCGCCAGCATGGGCTCGCTGGTGGGCGCGTACTACTGCGGCACGGCGCGCGACGGACGCGAGGGCCTGGACGGCCTGCGCCGGCTCCAGCACCGGGCCCGGGGCGGGCACCTGTCCGCCGCGGCGCTGTCCTCCGTGGTGACGACGCAGGCCATGGAGTGGCTGGTGCGCGGCGACCTGGGGGACCTGGCGCTGGAGGAGCTGCCCATGGGCTTCCTGCCGGTGACGACGGACCTGACCACGGGCCGCTGCGTGGTGCTGGAGAAGGGGCCGCTGGCGCTGGCGGTGCGCGCGAGCGGATCCGCGCCGGGCGTCTGGGCGCCCACGCTGCAACCTCCCGCGCGCTACGTGGACGGGGCCTTCACCAGCATGGTGCCGGTGGACGTGCTGCTGGACGCGGGCGCGGACCTGGTCTTCTCCAGCAACATCTTCCCCTCGGGCCACCACCACGCCGCGCGGCCGCTGCTGCCGGGAGCGGTGGGGCTGTTCCTCTCCGCGCTCAACCCGGTGGCGCGGGCGAAGGACCTGCTGGCGAGCGGCGTGCTGCTGCTGCACCGCAACGGCGACCTGGAGTCCGCGCGCGGGGACCTGAGATACGACGTGGGCGCGCGCGACCAGCCGCTGCTCGGCGCCATGCGCTTCACGCACGTGGACGAGGTGCTGGACGAGGCCGCGCGCGACATGGGCCTGGAGCAGAAGCTGCTGGAGCTCAAGCAGGCCTGGGAGTCGCTGCGCACGCGCGGGCACGCGGCCGGTGGAAGGCGGGCCGCGTGATTCCAGTCCGCATCCTGGGCACCGCGAGCGTGCTGCCCGGGCCGCCGGTGACGACCGCGGAGGTGTGCGCGCGCGTGGGCCGCGACGCGGCGGAGGTGGAGCGCAAGACGGGCATCCGCACGCGGCACTTCGCGCCGGAGGGCACGCGCGCGGCGGACCTGGGGGCCCGGGCCCTGCGGGGCGCACTGGAGGCGGCGGGGCTTCCGGCGACGGCGCTCCGGCGCATCCTCTTCGTGTCGTCCATGGGCGGGGACGTCACCACGCCGGCCAACGGCAGCCGGGTGGCGGCGGCGCTGGGGTTGTCGGGGTCGTGCGACGCGATGGACGTGGGCAACGCGTGCATGGGGTTCTTGAGCGCGTTCGACCTGGCGGCGCGCTCGGTGGCGACGGGGCTGGGGCCGGTGGGCGTGGTGTCCGTGGAGCTGCTGTCGCGCACCACGCGGCCCGAGGACCCGCGGCCCTACCTGGTGCTGGGCGACGCGGCGGCGGCGGCGGTGCTGGGCGAGGCGCGGCCCGGCGAGGGCGTGCTGGGAGTGGCGCTCGGCAACGACGGCACGCTGCCCCCGGACGTCGTCCTGGAGAACCCGCACCAGACGGGCGGGCGCGAACACATGCGCTTCCTCACGCCCGCGCGGGACATGACGCGCGTGGCGTTGGGGGCGCTGACGCGCGCGGCGTCGACGGTGCTCCAGGGCGCGGGGCTGACGGTGGCGGACATGGAGTGGGTGCTCACGCATCAGCCGAACGGGAGCATGCTGGCGGCCATCCTCCAGGCGCTGGGGGTGCCTGCGGAGAAGAGCGTGACGGTGGTGGACACGGTGGGCAGCGTGGGCTCCGCGTCGCTGGGCACGGGGCTGGACAGGCTGTGGCGCACGCGGCCGGTGAAGCCTGGGGACCGCGTGTTGATGGTGGGCGTGGGCGCGGGCGTGGCGCACGGCGCGGTGCTGTACCGGGTGGGCGGGTGAGGTCCGCGACGGCGGCGGCGGCGCGGGCCGCGTGGCTGACGACGTTCCGGCTGCTCCAGGGCTACCACCGCTACGAGGTGGTGAACCTGGAGCCGCTGCTGCGCCCCGGCGCGAAGCTGCTGGTGGGCTACCACGGGCGGCCCCTGGCGCTGGACCTGTGCATGCTGACGGTGACGCTGCACGACCACCTGGGCTACCTGCCGCACGGCATCGCGCACGGCGCGTTCGACCGCATCCCCGGCATGCGGCAGGTGGCGGACGGGCTGGGCTTCGTCACGGGTGACGGCCCGCTGTTGGCGGAGGCGGTGAAGAAGGGCGAGCACGTGCTGGTGCAGCCGGGGGGCACGCGCGAGGGCTGCCGCGACTTCCGGCACCGCTACCGCGTGGACTGGGGCGAGCGGCTGGGCTACCTGCGCCTGGCCGTGCGCTACGGGCTGCCCATCGTGCCCATCGCGGGCCACGGCATGGACGACGCCTACGTGGGCCTGAATGACGGCTACGCGTGGGGCAAGCGCGTGGGGATGCCGGGCCGGCTGCCGCTGTGGCTGGGCGTGGGCGCCACGGGCCTGTGGCCGCTGTCCCTGCCCTTCCCCGTGAAGATGACCCAGTGGGTCGGAGAACCGTTGACGACCCATCTGGCCCCGGGGTTCGACGCGGAGGACCGGCAGTCACTGCTCACGGTGCACCGCGAGGTGACGGGCGCGGTGCAGGCCCTGCTGGACGCGGCGCGGCCCGGGTGCCCTCCAGTCCGACCGGATACGGGCGAGTGAACATCCCGGCGACCCGGGGTGCTGACGCTTTCACCGCGAAGACAGTCGCACCTCCCTGGCGCCGGAAGCGGGCAGGCGGGCCTCGCGGCGATGCTCCACGGCCTCATTCCATGGCTGGGGGGCCTCATGAGCTGGAGCATCCACATTCCCGCGGTGAACACTCTCAAACTCGCGCTGGGCAACGCCGCGCACGAGCAGGCGCTGGGCAGCGCCGAGCTGGACGGCAACAAGGCCATCCCCATCCAGGGGGGCCAGGTGTCCCTCACGGGCGCGTTCAAGGTCCCCGTCGAGCTCTTCAACGACCAGGGCGACACGGACGCCTACGGCATCATCGGCGTGGCGCCGAAGGATGCCGACGGTTCGATGCCCGAGCCCCTCTTCTCCCCGGACGGAGCCGCGTGCTGGCTGAAGTACGCCGCGGAGCTGAGCGCGGAGGCCAACGGCACGGGGACCTTCCCCTTCGTGGAGCTGAGCGGCGGCGGGGTGCTCCAGGTGCAGGTGGCGGACTACCGGCGGCACGCCGCGACCCAGACGCTGGAGGCCGCGCTGGGGTCGGACGTGAAGTCGCTGCGCCTGCCCTTCCTGCTGGGAGATGTGCAGGCGCTCCAGCCCGGTGACGCCCTGTCGTTCCAGACGCGCGTCGCGCTGAGGACCGGGGTGAAGGCGTCCTGGTCCGCCATCAGCACGACCCTGGTGGCGGCGCTCGCGAAGCGGCTGGCGGGACAGCTGGTGTTCGAGCTGAAGGCGGACGTGGGCGCGTCCATCGGCGGCACCGTGTCGCTCCAGGACGAGTTCCGCATGGTCTTCTCGCGGCCGACGGCGGGCGGCGCGTTCCGCGTGTCGGTCCGCAAGGCCACCTCCGACGCCGCGACGGCCCAGGTGTCCGCCGGCGTCTCGCTGGGGTACTCGTCGCCGCTGCTCGCGTCCATCCTGAGCGCCGTGGACTCCAAGGTGCAGGACGCCCTGAAGGTCGTCGAAGGCCTGGAGCAGGGCTCGCTCCAGCCCGCGCTCCTCCACGTCGCCGCCGCGCTGCTGAAGCAGCTGGGGTTCCTCAAGCCGGTGGAGCCCACGCTCGAGTCGGTGACGGCCGCGTATGAGGAGCTGAAGGACTTCGTGGAGAGCGTGGTGGGCAGCGCGCTCAAGGCCGGCTTCGAATACGAGTACGCGCGCAGCACCGAGGACGCGACCCTGCTGGAGCTGGAGGTGCCCGCGGCGGAGCTGGCGGGCGCGCACGGCGCGTTCGTCTCCGGCGACCTGGCCTCCATCCAGCACCGGGTGAACGACACCTGGCTGCGGCGCTACTTCCACATGAAGTCCGTGGAGTCCCAGCGCGTCTGGGGCCTGGGCCTGGGCTGGCGAGACGTCAACTTCGCCTCGCAGGAGGACCGGCGGAAGCTCAAGTCCGTGGTCCAGCACGCGTCCCGCGACCACCGCCAGGGCCCTCGCCGCTACGCGTTCCTGGGCGCGCGCAGCTACTCGAGTTCCGGCGTGCTGTACGGGAAGACGGCCCGCTGGGGGCTCGACTTCAGCGCCCAGATGCCGCGCTTCAGCCTCACGCCCAGCGCGGACGAGTTCGAGTACGCCCTCTTCGCCCAGAGCCAGGTGGAGGACGGCCTGTCGAAGGACCTCATCCAACGCGCCGTGGACGGGGCGACCGTCTGGGGCGCGGTCCGTCCGGAGGACGCGCTGGCGCTGGTGGACCGCCTCTTCCGCGAGGCGCCCGCCGGCACGAAGACCGCCACGCGGCTGGACCTGCGCGTGGACAACCCCAGCTTCCGGCGGCTGCTGACGAAGCTGGGCTCCGAGCCCGTCTTCGAACGCAACGCCTTCGCGAGGGCCCTGGCGCGCGCCCTGCCCCGGGCCAACCAGCCCGTGCGCGCCAGCGTCCAGCGCCGGGAAGAGCTCTACGCGCCGCTCTGGGACGCGTACCTCAAGGACGGGGCGAGGGACTGGACGCTCGACAAGGCGAAGGCGAACGTGGCCTGGCACCTGAAGACCCAGGCGGGAGCGGATGGCTTCGTCGCGTCACACTGGGAGCAGAGCGGCGCCACGGGCACGTTCTCGGATGTGCTCGTGCAGTCCTCGCGCTACGGGGGTGACATCGGAGGCCGGCCGTACGGGAAGGTCTACGTGTTCTGGAGGGACCTGCTCGACAAGCTCATCGCGCTGAACAAGGCCATCCAGTCGGAGGCCGTCATCGCGGAGAACGACTCGACCTCCTCCGTGCAGCAGGTGTTCACGGCCCTGGATGACCTGCTCTGCGACGACTTCCGCGTCACCGCGTTCGTCGCGTGGATGGATCAGCTCGCCCTCCGGTGGAAGCTGGGGTCGGGCATGCAGCGCCTGCTCCAGGTGCGCGTGGGAGAGAAGGAGTTCGTCATCTCCCACGGCTGAGGTTGGGCCACCGCGCCCTCCCGCGCTACCAGCGGATCCGGTACGTCGCGGAGGGCGGCGCGTGGGCCTCCACCACGGTGGTGAGCCCCTGCACGCCGGTGGTCAGCGTCCCGAAGTGACAGAGGGCGCCGAAGAACTCCGGGTGGAGGCCGGCGTCATTCACCTTCAGCCGGTAGTCCGTGGGGCCCAGCCGCTCCACGTCCACCTGCACGTAGTTGCTGCCGGAGGCCATGTTGCGCGTGGTGCGCTCCAGCGTGCGCGCGGGGCCCAGGATCTTCAGCACGGCCTGCAACGCGCGCCCCATGCTCGTGGAGAAGTAGGCGTCGATGAAGCGCTCTCCCAACTGCCAATGCGCCTGCCCGATGGGGACGCCCGGGAAGAGCGCCTCCGCGGAGATCCGCAGCCACTGGTACCACTGCATCTTGGGATACGCGGGCGTCCGCTTCCGGTCCACGTCCAGGCCCGCGTCCTTCAACTTCGCTCGGAGCGGGGCGTCCAGATGCCCCTCCAGGGCCACCAGCAGGCCCTCCACCGTGTGACCGAACACGACTTCGTCCTGCGGACTCACGACGTGAGGCTCCTTCGCCATGGCTCGGGGGCAAGCCGTGGATGCACCCGCCATGGGTAGACGGACTGGCGTCGTGAAACAACTGATCCGCGCAACCCAGATGTATTTTTCCTGCCATCTCACGAGGCAATTCCCGAAAGCCTTTCACCCTGCCCCGGGGAGCCCGGCTCTCTCCTGTTTCGTGACTTCACCGGGTGCTGTCTAAAACATGTTTCACGGCCCGGCCTGTCACCAGCGCATCCGGTACGTCGCGGAGGGCGACGCGTGGGCCTCCACCACGGTGGTGAGCCCCTTCACGCCGGTGGTCAGCGTCCCGAAGTGGCACAGGGCTCCGATGAACTCCGGGCGGTCGCTGCCATGGCTCACCATCAGCCGGTAGTCGGTGCCGGCCAGGCGCTCCACGTCCACGCTCAGGAAGTTGCTGCCGGAGGCCAGGTTGCGCGCGGTGCGCTCCAGCGCGCGGGCGGGGCCCAGGATCTTCAGCACGGCCTGCAGCGCGCGCCCCATGCGGGTGGAGAAGTAGGCCGTGAGGAACCGCTGTCCCAGCAGCCAGTGCGACTGGTGCGGCGACAGGTTGGGGAAGAGCGCCTCCGCGGCCAGGGACACCATCTGGTGCCATTGCTCCCGGGGATAGGCGGGCTCCAGCTCCTGCTCCAGGTCCAGCCCCACGCGCTTCAAGCGGGCCCGGAGCGGGGCATCCAGATGCCCCTCCAGGGCCCCCAGCAGTCCTTCCACCGTGTGGCCGAACACGACCTGTTCCAGGCGACGCATGACGGGAAGCACCTCCTCCATGGCGCGGGGCTGCGTCCTTCACCGGTAAACGGTCACGGACCCGGGAACAACCCACCCCTCCCTTCGTGCAGCGGGATTTCCACCAGCGGACGGAGCAACTTCAAGAAGCCCGTGGACGGCGCCACTCGTGGCTTCATCCCGCGCATGCTGCTCAAGGTCTGCCTCAACGGAGCCCGCGCGGCCGCGGATCATCCCCGGCTGCCCGTCACCCCCGAAGCGCTCGCGCGCGACGCGGCCGCGTGTCACGCCGCGGGCGCGGGCGCGTTCCACGTGCATCCGCGAGCAGCGCACGGCGGCGAGTCCCTGGACGCGGTGGACATCGCCGTCGCGGTGTCCGACATCCGCCACGCCTGTCCGGGCGTGCCCGTGGGCGTCAGCACCGGCGCGTGGATCCTCCCGGACGTGGAGGCCCGCCACGCGCGGATCTCCAGCTGGAAGAGCCTGTCCGCCAGGACCCGGCCCGACTTCGCCTCCGTCAACCTGTCCGAGCCGGGCTGGGAGTCCATCGCGGACGCGCTGCTCGACGCGGGCATCGGCGTGGAGGCCGGCGTGTGGTTCCCGGAGGACGTGCTCCGGCTGGCCGCGTGGCCCCGTGCCTCGGAGTGCCTGCGCATCCTCGTGGAGACGCAGTCCCCCCAGCCGGAGGCCGCGTGTCAGGAGGCGAGGACGCGGGTGGAGCTGCTGCGCGCCACGGGGCTCACATCGCCCCTGCTCGTGCACGGCTCCGAGGGCGGCGCGTGGGCCGTGCTCGCGTGGGCAGGGTGCCACGGCTTCGACTCGCGCATTGGGCTGGAGGACACGCTCGTGCTCCCGGATGGCCAGCGCGCGGAGGACAACGCCGCGCTCGTGTCCGCGGCCATCCAGGCCCTGCGCGGCCGGTGAGGCTTCACTCCCCGCATGGGTGTTCTCCCCAGCCCCGCGGCGCCCTGCTTCCTATGATGGAAGCACCATGCACGAGCCCCCCCCAGCAGGCGGATCCCCTCCCGCGGTCGAGGGGGACCCGCCGGCCCCTGCGTGGGCGCTCATCCTGGGCGCATCCTCCGGCACGGGCGCGGCCATCGCGGAGGCCGTCGCGCGCAAGCCGGGCCTGAACGTCTTCGGCGTACACCGGGGCCGCTATCCGGACACCGCGCGCGAACTGGAGACCCGCGTGCGGGACCTGGGCCGTGACGTGCACCTGCGCCAGGCGGATGCCTCCACGCCCGAGGCCGCCGAGGCCGGCGCGGACGAGCTGCTCCAGCGCGCGGGCCCGCGCGGCGTGAAGCTGTTCGTGCACGCCATCGCCGGCGCGTCCGTGGGGCGCTTCCTGTCGGAAGGCCCGGACCGGCTGCACCCGCGCCGCATCCAGCGCACGTTCGACTGCATGGCGCACTCGTTCGTGTACTGGACGCAGGCCCTGGTGAAGCGCGACCTGCTGGCCCCGGACGCGCGCCTCCTGGGCTTGCAGAACCCGCTGGATGAAACGCACCTGGGCAACACCGGCCTCATCAGCGCCGCCAAGGCCGCGCTGGAGATGTACGTGCGCCACCTCGCCATGGAGCTCGGCCCGAAGGGCCACCGCGTCAACCTGCTCAAGTTCGGCACGGTGATGACGCCCGCGCTGCGCCACGTCTATTCGCCGGAGGCGCTGGCCCGGCTGGACGAGCGCCACGCCGCCATGACCCCCGCGGGGCGCATGGCCACGCTGGACGACGTGGCCCGCTTCGTCACCGTGCTCGTGGGGGATGACGCCGCGTGGTTCAACGGCGCCACCATCGACTTCACGGGCGGCATGACGCTGCGGCTGCTGGACCTGGTGCTCAACCCGTGACGGCCGCCGGAACGCGGAACGTGAGGCAGTAGTAGAACGGTGACACCTGTTCCTCGATGACACCGACGGCACCCCCGGGCAGCAGCGCGCGGGGGCTCTTCGCCTCGCGCGTGTAGAACGTGAGGGCGCGGAAGGCGGCGCGCTGGAACAGCGACGGGCGGAAGGCCGCGTCCAGCTGCTCGTCCACCACCACCAGCGGCGTGCCGGGCCGGGCCACGCGCGCCATCTCCCGCAGCGCCACCGCGGGCTGGCGGTAGCTCCCGATGCCTCCGACGTGGAAGACGCGGTCGAACAGGGCATCCTGGAACGGGAGCGCGTGCGCGTCCGCGACGAGCAGGCGCGTGTCCTGCATGCCCCGCCCCTTGCGCAGCCGCTTCTCGCACTGCGCCAGCATGCCGGTGCTCAGGTCCAGGCCCCACACCTCCACGGGCAGGCCGGGCGGCAGCGCGCCCTGGATGCGCGGCAGGTTCGCGCCCGCGCCCACGCCCACCTCCAGCACGCGCACGGGCTGCCCGTCGTCGCGGGCCTTCAGCGAGCCCAGCTCCAGCCGGCGCATGTAGCCGTCGCGCATCCGCGACTCGGAGACGGACTGGAACAGCGGCGTGAGCACCGCCGTCAGCGGGTCGTGCAGGGCGGGCAGCCCGTCATAGAAGTGGCGCATCAGGCGGTCCGTGCCCTGCACGCGGTCCTCGCGGTACAGGCGGGCGAGCCCGTCCGCCACCTCCCACGTCTCGCCGCAGCGGGCACAGAGCAGGCGTCCCTCGTCCAGCCGGTCGTCCTCGCTCTGCCCGTGCCACACCAGCGGGCCCCGGCAATCCGGGCAGGCCAGGAGCGCCACGTCCTGCACTCGCATCATCGCTTCGTCACCCTGCCGTCCCCTGTTCGGCCAGGGTGCGCGCCAGGTCCTCGCGCGCCCCCAGCCGCGTGAAGTCCTCCGCCGCCCGGCGCAGCAGCTCCGCGCGCTCGGCGTCGTCCGCGGGCAGGTGCCGCGCCCACTCCAGCCGCGCGCGCGCCGCCTCGTAGGGCGTCCCGCGCTCCTCCGACGCCTCGATGCAGCGCCGCCACGCGCGGAAGGCCTTGCCGTGCTTCCCCGCGAGCCACGCCTCGCAGCCGCGCCACAGCCACGCGGACGGCTCGCCGAAGGGGAACACCTTCGCGAAGCGCTCCACCTCGTGGCGCGCGGCCCGGGCGCTGTGCGTGAGCGCCTGCAACCCGGGCCCGGGCGTCTCGCGGGCGAGGAGCGTGAACAGCACCTCCGCCACCGCCGTCGCGCCGAAGTAGACGAAGTGCGCCACCGGCTTGCCCGCCGCCAGCCGCACCAGCGCCTTCTCCGCCGCCGCGCGCGCGCCCGCCGCGTCGCCTTCGCGCAGGCACAACAGCGCCAGCGTGCCGTCCGTGATGATGCGGTCGGTGGCCCCGCCGTGCGCCTCCGTCCACGCGAGCGCCGGCTCCAGCGCCACGCGGGCCCGCGCGTGCTCGCCCAGCCGCAACAGCATGTGGGCGCGGTAATGCTGGGCCCAGTGCTGCGTCTGCGCCGAGCCCCGCCGCACCGCGGACGCCTCCAGCCAGTCCATCAGCGGCAGGCCCCGCGCGAACTGGCCCCGGTACATGGCGGACACGGTGAGCAGCGCGCGGCACTCCTCCGCCAGCCGCAGGTCGCCCACCGAGTCCACGATGGCCGTCGCCCGCTGAAGCCACGCCTCCACGTCCTGCCAGCGCGCCTGGTACACCGCGCACACGGCGTTGCGGTTGAGCACGTAGGCCAGGTCCGACGGGCGGCCCACGCTCTCGGCCACCTCCTGCGCGCGCTTCACCCACGCGTCCGCCACGCTGTGCACCGGCACCGTGCCCGCCACCACCGCCATCACCGTGTAGCCGCGCGCCAGCTCCGGCGTGGGCCCGGCGGGCTCGCACAGGTTGAGCATGCGCAGGCCGCTCCAGAGCACCGGCAGCGCCTCCTGCGCGTAGATGAACGCGTCGGTGAGCCGCATCAGGAGCCGGCCCGCCACCCGCCGCGACTCCCGGCGCCGCCGGGAGTCATCCACGAACGCGTCCGGCCGGGCGCTCTGCGCGAGCCGCGACAGCACCTGCCCCACCGTGCCCAGCACCCACGCCACGCTCGACGAGGGCACGCGCCAGCCGAAGTGCGCGAGCGCGGACTCCGCGTGCACGCGGAAGGCCTCCAGGTCGCCCAGCTGGAAGCGGGCCTCCGCCAGCAGCGCCTCCACGCGCCCCTGCTCCAGCGGCGTGGCCTGGGGCGCCACCGCCAGCGCCCGCGTGAGCAGCGGCAGCGCCTCCCGGCACGCGCCCACCGACAGCGCCTCCTCGCCGGCGATGCGCGCGTGGTGCGCCTCGCGCGCCGCGTCCCCGGCCTGGCCCCAGTGGTACGACAGCGCCGCGGAGTGGCCCATGGGGTGGGCCGCCTCCAGCGCCTGGGCCGCGCGCCGGTGGAGCGTGGGGCGGACGGACGGGGACAGGTCCTCCAGCAGCCGTTCGCGCAGCTTGTCGTGGGCGAAGCGCCAGCGCCCGTCCGCCACGTCCAGCACCGCCGCCGCCGCGCAGTCGGTGAGCCACGCCTCCACGTCCACGCCGGACGCGGCCCGCTCCAGCACCGCCAGGTCCAGCTCCCGGCCGAGCAGCGCCGCCACGTCCAACAGCTCCCGCGCCTCGCGGGGCACCTTCTCCAGCCGGCGATGCACGAGCGCGCGCATGCCGCCCGCCCACACGCGCTGGGGCAGCGCGACGGCGCCCAGCCGGTCCAGGCCGCCCGCCTCCTCCGCCAGCGCGCGCACCACCTCCACCAGCAGGAAGGGGTTGCCCTCCGACTCGCGGCGCAGCAGCTCCACCACGTCCGGCCGGCGGCCGACAGCGCCCAGCATGGACTCGCCCAGCTGGGCGATCTCCTCCGCGTTCAGCCGGTGCAGCTTCCGCATGCGGGTGCCGGACAGGCGCTCCGGCAGCTGCGGGGCCTCGTCGTCGCGGAAGCTCGCGAGCAGGAGCAGCGGCAGCCCCGGCGCCCTCGCCGCGAGCTGCGCGAGGAGCTGGAGGGACTCCGCGTGCGCCTGGTGCAGGTCCTCCAGGATGACCACGGTGGGCTGCGGCAGGCGGCCGAAGATGTCCTCCACCGTCTGGTGCAGGCGCAGCTGCGCCATGTCCGCGTCCAGCTCCGGCGCGGCGAGCACCTCGCGGCCCACGAGCGCGTCCAGGTCCGGCACCAGCGGCCGGAGCACGCTCGCCTCTCGGTCGGAGAGCTCCGCGAGCATGGGCAACCAGCGCAGCACGGCGCGCCACTCCTGGTAGGGCAGGCCGCCGGTGTCCACCGCCTGGCCGCGCAGCACCACCGCGCCGCGCACCAGCGCCAGCGAGCGCACCTCTTCCAGGAGGCGCGACTTGCCCACGCCGCTCTCTCCGCCGATGAGCCACGCGCCGCCCTGGCCCGCGAGCGCCGTGTCGAGCACCTCCGTCAGGTGCTCCAGCTCCGCCGCGCGGCCCACGAAGCGCGCGGACTGGAGGAAGCTCTCGCGCGTGGCGGCGGACTCGGCGGGTGGGGGCTGGCCCACGGCGGCGCTCAGCGCGGTGATGACGGACTCCGCGTCGCGCGGCCGGCGGTGGGCCTCCGGCGCCACCAGCTGCTCCAGCAGGGCCTTGAGCGCGGGCGGGAAGCCCGGCGTCGCGAACACCTGGCCCGCGTGGGGCAGCCGGCCGAAGAACATCTGGCACGCCATGGCGCCAAAGCCGAACAGGTCGGTCCGCTCGGACGGGGGCTGGTCCTCGAAGAGCTCCGGGGCCAGGTAGCCCGGGGTGCCCGCGGGCTGCGCGCGGGGGCCCTGCTGGTCGCGCCCCACGGCGAGGCCGAAGTCCAGCACCTTCACCTGGCCGCGCACCACCAGCACGTTCGCGGGCTTGAGGTCGCGGTGGATGATGCCGCGCCGGTGCAGGTACGCGAGCGCCTGGAGCGTCTGGATGAGCAGCCCCACCTGCGTCACCAGGGGCGCGTCCGTGCCGGCCTCCACCAGCGTGCGCGCGTCCTCCAACAGGTCCATGGCCAGGTAGGGCCGGCCCTCGGCGTCGAAGCCGTAGTCGAGCACGCGGATGACGTGCGGGTGGCGCAGCGACACCAGCGTCTGGAACTCATGAGCCAGCGACAGCGCCATGCCCTGCGTGGCGAAGGCGGAAGGGGTGCCCCGGCCGGGCCGCCGCGCCAGGTCCGCCACCGTCTTGTGCAGCCGCTTGAGGGCCACAGGGCCGGACAGGCCGTCCTGGGCGCGCCACACGGTGCCGGCGCCGCCGCGCCCCAGCAGGTCGAGGATGCGGTAGCGACGGCCCACCACTTCCGGCTCCATGCCCGGAGACGTGTCGGCGTCCGGAGCATCCGTCCGGGGGGAGGTCTGGCAGGAAGATGGGTGAGACATGGAGGGGGAGCCGCCCTGGCGGTGAGGATATCTCCCCTTCCCGTGCGAGAGGGGGATTGAATGCGACAGGGGCAGGCGGAGCGGGCGGCGCTCCGGACCCCGGGGAGCAGCCCGGCGGGCGGAGCCCGGCAGGGTTTCTTCCCTCTGGAGCGCTGAAACATCACTTTTGACGCAAGGAGAGCACCGGATGGCGGGCTACGACTTCGACTTGTTCACATTGGGTGCGGGGTCGGGCGGGGTGGCGGCCAGCCGGCGCGCGGGGGCCTCCGGGGCGAAGGTGGCCATCTGCGAGGAGGGGCGCGTGGGCGGCACGTGCGTGCTGCGCGGGTGCGTGCCCAAGAAGCTGCTCGTGTACGCGGCGCACTACCGCTACGACATGGAGGACGCCGCGGGCTACGGCTGGGCGGTGAACGGTCCCGCGCTGGACTGGAAGAAGCTCCAGGCGGCAAAGGCGAAGGAGCTGGACCGGCTGACGGGCATCTACGGGCGGCTGTTGCGTGACGCGGGCGTGACGCTGGTGCAGGGCCGGGGCCGGGTGGTGGACCCGCACACGGTGGAGGTCGAGGGGAAGCGCTACACGGCGGAGCGCATCCTGGTGGCCACGGGCGGCCGTCCCCACCTGCCGCAGGTGACGGGCATCGAGCACGCGCTCACGTCGGAGCAGGCGCTGGAGCTGCCCGAGCTGCCGCGCCGGGTGGCGGTGGTGGGAGGCGGCTACATCGGCGTCGAGTTCGCGGGCATCTTCGCGGCGCTGGGCGTGAAGGTGACGATGTTGATTCGCGGCGACACGGTGTTGCGGGGCTTCGACAACGACATCCGCGCGGCGCTGACGCAGGAGATGCGCAAGAAGGGCGTGGACATCCGTCCGGAGACCTTCGTCCAGGACATCGAGAAGCGCGCGGACGGCACGCTGAGCCTGCTGACGCGCATGGGGGACACGCTGGAGGTGGACGCGGTGCTGTACTCCACCGGCCGAGTGCCCAACACGCAGGGACTGGGGTTGGAGGAGGCGGGCGTGAAGCTGAACGAGCGCGGCGCGGTGGTGGTGGACGCGCAGTCACGTTCATCGGTGGAGAGCATCTACGCGGTGGGGGACGTGACGGACCGGATCAACCTCACGCCGGTGGCCATCGCGGAGGGACGGGCGATGGTGGAGACGCTGTATCGGAACAACCCGGTGACGATGGACCACGAGAACGTGCCGTCCGCGGTGTTCAGCCAGCCGCCGGTGGGCACGGTGGGGCTCACGGAGCGCGAGGCCATCGAGCGGTACGGCAAGGTGGACGTCTACGTCTCCAGCTTCCGGCCCATGAAGCACACGCTGACGGGCCGTGACGAGCGGTCGATGATGAAGGTGGTGGTGGAGCGAGGCACGGAGCGGGTGCTGGGCTTCCACATGGTGGGGGCGGACGCGCCGGAGATCATCCAGGGCCTGGCGGTGGCGCTGAAGTGCGGCGTGACGAAGAAGCAGCTCGACGCCACGGTGGGCATCCACCCCACGGCGGCGGAGGAGTTCGTCACGCTGCGGGACAAGCGCCCGGATCCGGCGGAGAGCGCCACGATGCTGGAGCTGGGACGCGAGGTGGTGGCGACTCCGCCGGGGGATCAGCGCAAGTAGCGCGGACGCCGCGTCAGCGAGCCCATCCCTCCTGGTTCAACAGCGCCACGACACGCGCCCGCACCTCCTCACGGATCTCGCGCACACGCTCCACCGGCTTGCCCTTGGGGTCCTCCAGGGGCCAGTCGCCCCGCTTCACTCCAGGCACGAAGGGGCACGCATCACCACACCCCAGGGTGATGAGCCATTGAGCGTCCCGGGCGACTTCCTCCGTGAGGAGCCGCGGTCTGGCTCCAGACAGGTCGATGCCCGCTTCGGCCATGACGGCCTGGACCTCGGGATGGATCCGGGTTCCTGGCTGCGTGCCCGCGGAGACAGCGTGCGCCCGCGCCGGGTCGGCCAGGGCATTGAAGAACGCGGCCGCCATCTGGGAGCGGCCGGCGTTGTGCACGCAGGCGAAGATGACCTTCTTCATCGGGAAGACTCCTTGAGGCACGCGCTCCTGGCAGGCGTCGCGGACACCTCGGTCCATCTTGCCGGCGTCGAAGGCCGTGGTGCTCGTTCATTCACGGCGCGATGGGCGACAGCAGACGGGGCTCCATGCCCAGGTCCGACTTGAACTCCGCCGACGTGCTCAACGCCATGTCCGCTCCCGTGTCGCGAGGGGAGTGACGGTAGCACGCGCCCCCTCCTCACAGGCCCGGGCCCGCCCGAGCAGGTACTCCCGCTGCGGAGGCGTCCGGGCCAGCGTCGCGGCCTGACGGAAGCAATCCGCCGCCCTGCTCCGCTCCCCCAACTGCTCCAGCAGCATGCCCTCCACCGCGAAGCGGTACGGATACCGTCGCAGCACCGCCTCCGAGCGCAACGGCCCCAACGCCTCCCATGCCTCGGCCGGTCCGCGCACCCGCCCCAGCGCCACCACCCGCCCCAGCGCGACGATGGGCGACGGCTTGAGCGAGAGGAGCGCGTCGTACAGCCGCAGCAACCGGGCGCTGTCCTCCGGCCCCGGCACGGGCGTCTTCGCATGCACGAGGGCGATCTCCGCCTCCAGGTGCAGCGGCGTCAGCGCCGTCCCCATGGAAGCGCGCAGGTGCCTCAGCCCTCGCGCCATCATGTGCGGTGCCGCCTCCGCCCCCTCCCGCGCCTCCTGCGGCACGAACGCACCCCGAGCATCCACGCGCCCCGGAAGCCGCGCGGCACGCAAGCAGCACAGCGCCGCCAAGGCATGTCCCTCCGGCGTCGCGGTCCCCGGATGCGACAGCAACACCTCCGCCAGGCGCAGCGCCTCCGCGCACAGCTCCGCGCGGGACAGGTCATGGCCCTCGGAGGCTTCGTAGCCTTCGTTGAAGAGCAGGTAGAGCGCCGCATGCACCGCCTCCACCCGCTCCGGCAACGCCTCCGGAGCAGGCACCTCGAGCGTGGCGCGGCAGGCGCGCAGCGTCCGCTTTGCCCGCACCAACCGCTGCGCCACGGTGGGCTCATCCGCGAGCAGCGCGGCGGCGACCTCGCGCACGGAGAAGCCACACGCCACCTTCAACGTGAGCGTCACCTGCATCTCGCGCGAGAGCGCCGGATGACAGCACGCGAAGAGCAACCGCAGCGCATCGTCCGGAAGCTCCGCCGCGAAGCGCGTGGAATCCTCCTCCGCCGGCCCGGCCTCTTCCTCGGGTTCCGAACCCTCCGGCACCTCCGGCGCACGCTGCCGCAAGAGGTCCGTCATCCGATTCAGCGCCACGCGCAGCAGCCACGCGCGAGGCTGCTCCGGAACGCCGTGGAAGCCCCACGTCCGCGCCGCCTGCAACATGGCGAACTGCACCGCGTCCTCCGCCAGGTCCAGCCGCCCCAGCCCCACGCGCCGGGCCAGGGCCGCGACGAGCCCCGCGGACCACTGGCGGAAGGCCAGCTCCAACACCTGCGTCACGGAGGACACGCCGTCAGACCTCTTCGATGGCGCGAAGCTCCACTTCGCCGTAGCGCAGGTGCGGACACGTCCGGGCCAGGGCCACGGCGGCGTCATACGAATCCGCGGACAGGATGAAGAGGCCGCCCACCACGTCCTTCACCTCCGCGTACGGCCCGTCCGACACGAGCACCTGCCCGCCCTGCTGTTTCAGGCGCCGGCCGCCGTCGTCGCGCAGCTTCTCGCCCTGGAGCAGGCGGCCCTCCTGGCGGAGCGCGTCGCTCCACCGGACGTACTCCTCCAGGATGGCCTGCAACTCGGCGGGGGACATGGCGGCGAAGGTGGCGGGGTTCTCGTGCAGCAGCATCAGGTAGCGGGCCATGCGAGGGACCTTTCGGGGGACTCCGAGGGGTTTCGTCGAAGAAGACGGCCCACGTCGCGGGAGATCGACATGGGAGGGAAGCCTCCGCGGCACCTACCTCGCCTCCAGGTGCGCACACCCACTCCGTGGACGGAGAACACTCGCCTTGCGCTCAAGGGTGACATGCCACCCGGGGGTGCCTACCCCTGAAGGTCAGGAGGCGCGGGCAACGGGCGTGGGCAAGGGCGGACGATGGTGGGGGGGAATCATGGGGGCGTTGCTGCTCGCGGGATGTCCGTCCGCGTGCAGCACGAAGGAGTCGTCCCGTCCATTCCAGCTCACGGGGCAGGTGGGTTCGCGTGGGGCGGGCTTCGCATCGGCGCTGTACCAGACGACGGGCGTGCGGATGGAACCGCGCAACCGCATCCGGTGGGCGAACAACGGCGCCGTATTCGACGTGATGGTGGAAGAAATCGGCCGGGCCCGCGCCTCCATCCACATCGTGATGTTCATCTGGCGGAAGGGGCGTGCGTCCGACCGGATGATTGAAGCGCTGGCCGAGCGCACCCAGAAGGGCGTGCGCTGCCGCGTGCTGGTGGATCCGCTGGGCAGCGGCCCCTTCGAAACGGAGGTGAAGCCGAAGCTGGAAGCGGCCGGCTGTGAAGCGCACCTGTTCCGCCCGCTGCCGGCGGACGAGAACCTGGCGCGCAACCACCGGAAGATTGTCGTGGTGGACGGCCGGGTGGCCATCACCGGCGGGCTCGCCATCCAGGACGAGTGGCTGGGCGACGCGCGCAACGAGAAGGAATGGCGCGACACCAACGCGCGGGTCCAGGGCCCGGTGGTGGCGCAGCTGCAACAGGCCTTCGCGGAGAACTGGCAGGAGGCGACGGGCGACCTGCTGCCCGCGTCGGACTTCCCCACGCTGTCGGTGGACCAGCCCGGCCTGGACGCCGCGGGTGAAGGCTGGGCGGCCTTCGTCAGCAGCACGGCGAACCCGGAGGTGACGCGCGCCGAGCGGCTGACGCAGCTCATGGTGAAGGCGGCGAAGAAGCGGCTGTGGATTTCGCAGGCGTACTTCACGCCCAACGACGCGCTGACCGCGCTCCTGGTGGAGAAGGCGCGCGCGGGCGTGGACGTGCGGGTGCTGGCGCCGGGAGACAAGAACGACCAGAAGGCCATCACGGTGCTCCAGCGCCAGAGCTACGGCACGCTGCGCGCGGCGGGCGTGCGGCTCTGGGAGTACCAGCCGTCGATGATGCACGCGAAGACGATGCTGGTGGATGACCGGCTCGTGCTGGTGGGGTCCATCAACTACGACGCGCTGTCGTTCAACCTGCTGGAGGAAGGGTCCCTGGTCCTGGAGGACGTGGAGGCGGCACGCCAGCTGGAGGCCATCTTCCTGGACGACCTCACGAAGGCGCGCGAGGTCCAGGCCGAACAGGCGCAGCGCTAAGCCCGGCTGTCCGCTTTCACGCCCCACCTCCGGAAACAGTGGGCAAGCCGGAGGCCCTGTGCTCAAGAAGCGCCTTCAGGGGCCGCGAATGCAGGCCCGGGAGGCATCGCCATGAGCAGCGCAGCTCCTCGTCATCTCTTCGTCGCGGGCGCCACGGGCGCGACAGGGCGCACGTTGATGCGGCAGGCCCTGGCGCAGGGTGTATCGGTGACGCCGCACGTCCGGCCCAAGAGCGCGGACACGGAGCCCGCGAGCACCTGGCCCAGGAAGGCGGTGGTGGAGCTGGCGGACGCACCCGCGCTGGCGGAGGCGATGAAGGGCAGCACGACGGTGCTCCAGCTCATCGGCACGATGCGCAAGCGCTTCGCTGCGGGTGACACCTACGAGACGAGCGACATCGGCACCACGCGCCAGCTGGTGGACGCGGCGAAGAAGGTGGGCGTGGACCACTTCGTGCTGCTCACGTCGGTGGGCGCGGGGAGCCCGGTGGGCGCGTACCTCAAGGCCAAGGCGGAAGCGGAGCGCATCGTGCGCGAGAGCGGCATCCCCTACACGATGGTGCGCCCACCCGCGCTGGAGGGCGAGTACCACGCACCGCCCGGCATCCTGCACACGCTGGGCAAGCTGCCACTGCTGCATCACCTGAAGCCCATGCACCTGGACCAGCTGGCCGCGGTGCTCCTGCGCATCTCGGAGCGCAGGGCGCCGCTGGACACGGCGCTCGAAGGCAAGCGCCTCTGGGCGGAGGTCGGGGCAGTAGGACGGTAGCTGTCAGACCCTCCAGGTAGGAAGGCTCCTCCGCGGCATGAGCGCGGAACCCAAGGAGGAGCTAGAATGATGTCGATGGCGACCGTGGACGAGCTGATTGCCCAGGCTTTGCAACTTTCGCCGGAAGACCGTGCCCGGCTCGTACGTGAGGTGTCAGAAGCGGATGCCCCGGACATCGAGGCTGCCTGGGGCGAGGAAATCAGCCGCCGTGCCCAGGAAGTGCTTGATGGGACGGCGGAGCTTGTCGATTGGGACGAGGTGAAAAAAAGAATAGAGGAGCGGCGCGAGCAGAGGCGACGTCAGCGCTAGATGCACTCCACCCCGTATGGGCATCCGACTGCATCGCGCTGCCGAACCGGAGCTGCTCGAAGTCATCGACTGGTATGAAGACCAGCGCACAGGCCTCGGTGACCGCTTCTCCGACACCATGTATCTGGCGATGGACTCCATCCACGAGCATCCAGACCGCTGGTCCCTCTGGCCTCGGCTCCATCACCCCCGCCCATCCGCCGCTTCCTGCTGCCGGAGTACCCCTTCGCCCTGCCCTACCTCGTCCGCGACGAGGACGTGGTGGTGCTCGCCGTCGCGCACCTGCGTCGCCGGCCAGACTACTGGCTGCCCCGCGCGCGAAGCCGTCCCTAGCCCTACTCCTTCACCGCCCCCGCCGTGAGCCCGGACACGATGCGCCGCTGGAACAGCACCGTGAGCACCACCAGCGGCAGCGTGGCCACCACCGACGCGGCGGCGATCTCCCCCCACGGTTCCTTGTACTCGCTGGCGAAGAGGCTGATGGCCACCGGGACCGTGCGCTTCTGCGGCGTGGACAGGAACGTCAGCGCGTAGAGGAACTCGTTCCACGCGAAGATGAAGACCAGGATGGCCGTCGTCGCCAGCCCCGGCGCCGCCAGGGGTAGCAGCACCCGGCGGAACGCGCCCATCGGCGTGCACCCGTCCACCCGCGCCGCGCGATACAGCTCGTCCGGCAGCTGGCGGAAGAACGACGTCAGCACCCACAACGTCAGCGGCAGCGCGAACGTCGTGTACGGCAACGCCAGCCCCACCAGGCTGTCCCGCAGCCCCACCGCGCTGAGGATGAGGTACAGCGGGCTCACCGTCGCGATGGGCGGGAACATCGACACGCCCAGCGCCGCGGACAGCAGCAACCCCCTCCCACGGAACTCCAGCTTCGCCAGCGCGAACGCCGCGGACGCCCCCACCGTGAGGCAGAACACCGTCGTCAGCGTCGCCACCACCAGCGAGTTCAACACCGCCCACAGGAACGGCCGCCCGAACAGCACGCTCTGGTAGCTCGCCCCCGTCAGGTGAGACGGCCATGGCCGGGTCAGCTCGCCGTCCGGCCACAGGCTCGTCAGCGCCTGCCACAGGAACGGCCCCAGGAAGAACGTGAGGAACGCCACCACGGCCAGCGCCGTGCCCAGCCCCGGCCGCCTCATCGCCGCCCCTCCTCGCGCCCCAGCCAGCGCAGCCACACCACCGCCAGCAGCACCACGCCCAGGAACGTCGCCACCGCCAGCGTGCTGCCGTACCCGAAGTCCCCGGACCGCATCAGCGTCTTGTACGCATAGATGCTCAGCGTCTCCGTCGTGTTCGCCGGCCCGCCCTCCGTCAGCACGTAGATGGCGTCGAACACGCGGAACGCATCCAACGACCGGAACAGCAGCGCCAGCAGCAGCGCGGGCTTGAGCAGCGGCAGCGTGATGGACCGGAACTGCCGCCACTCGGATGCGCCGTCCACGCGCGCTGCCTTGTAGAGGTCCTCCGGAATGCCCTGCAGCCCCGCCAGCACCAGCAGCGCCACGAACGGCGTGGTCTTCCACACGTCCACCAGGATGGCCGCGTGCAGCGCATACCCCGGCGCCCCCAGCCAGTTGATGTCCGCTCCCCCCAGCAGCCGGTTGATGAGCCCGTAGTCCGGGTTGAACATCCACGCCCACAGCCGAGCGCTCACCACCGTGGGGATCGCCCACGGCACCAGCACCGACGCTCGCAACAGCCCCCGCCCCGGGAACGCGCGGTTGAGCAGCAGCGCCAGCGGCACCGCGAGCAACAACTCCACCGCCACCGCCACCGCCGTGAAGTACGCCGTGTTCCCCAACGCGGACCAGAAGCGCGCATCCCCCATCAGGTAGACGTAGTTCTCCAGGCCCGTGAAGCGCCGCTCGCCGAACACCAGGATGAAGCGGTGCAGGCTCAGCCACACCGCCGCCAGCACCGGGTACAGCGCCACCACCACCAGCACCAACACGGCCGGCGCCACCAGCAGGTACGCCTGCCGCCGCTCCCGCGCCTGTGAACCCGCGCCCCTCACTCCGGCTCCTCGTCCGGCTGCTCACCGGTCAGATGATCCACCTGCTTCTGCGCGCGGGTGAGCGCCTCCTCCGGCGTCCGCAGCCCCGCCACGGCGGCGGAGAACTCGCTCTGCAACACATCCGCGATGAGCAGGTAGTACGGCGTCACCGGCCGGGGCCGCGCCCGCATCAGCGCCTCCTTCAGGCTCGCGATGAACGGCTCCGCCGCGCGCAGCTCCGGGTCGTCGTACAGCGCCAGCCTCGGCGGGTTGCGCGCGTAGTGCAGGGCCAGCACGCGGTTCGCCTCCGGCGACGTCAGGTGCGCGATGAGCCGCGCCGCCGCCTTGCGCCGCGCGGGCGACACGTGCGCGTTCACGGCGAGCTGCCATCCGCCCAGCGTCCCCCACCCCGGCTGTCCATCCTTCGTCGGCAGCGGCGCGATGCCCACCTTGCCCCGGATGGGAGAACCCTCCGCCTGCGCCTCGCGCCACGCATAGGGCCAGTTGCGCATGAACACCGCCCGGCCCTCCTGGAACACGCGCCGCGCCTCCTCTTCGCCGAAGCCCGTGACCGTCCGAGGCGACAGCCCCTCCGCGATGAGCCCGTGCAGGTACGTCAGCGCCTCGCGCGCGGGCTCCGTCTCCAGGAGCACGCGGCCTCCCGGCCCCAGCGACTGGCCGCCATGCCCCCAGATGGCCTCGTACACGTTGCAGGTCAGCCCCTCGTACTGCCGCCCCTGCCACACGTAGCCCTGGATGCCGGGCGCCTTCGCCATCGCGTCGCGCGTGAAGCGCCGCAGCTCGTCGTAGGTGCGCGGCGCTCGAGGCACCAGGTCCGTGCGGTAGTAGAGGATGCCCACGTCCACGTACCAGGGCACCGCGTACGTGCGGCCGTTCATCACGACGGCGTCCACCGGCCCGGGCAGGAACTCCTCGCGCAGGCGCTCGGGAGGAAAGTCCTCCGACAGGTCCGCCACCCAGCCCGCGCGAGCGAACTCCGGCACCCAGACGACGTCCGCCACCAGCACGTCGAAGTCCGTGGCCCCGCCCTGCAATGACGTGAGGAAGAACTGATGCGCCAGGTCCGACGCGTTCGGCAGCGCCTCCGTCACCAGCTCCACATCCGGGTTGGCGCGCTCATACTGCGCCAGCAGCTCCCGGAACGGCTTCGGGTCGCCCCACAGCGGTTGGAACTTGAAGACGATGCGCGTGCGGCCCCCGGCCCCCGTCTCCTCGGACGAGCGCCGGCAGCCCCCCACCCCGAGGCTCAGCGCGACGAAGAGGACGAGGAGGCGGCCCATGCGCCCGGATGACTCCAGCGCACGGGCCCACCGTCAACGACAAGCCCCGCGCCCGGTCATCCAGGCGACATGCCCGGCACGAGCACCACCGGCCCCGGCCCTGGCGCGAACAGGCGCCGGGCCGTGGCCCCCACCGCGCGGCACGCGAGCGCATCCACCGCGCCGCCCACCAGCCCACCGGCCAGCGGCACCACCTTGGACAGGTTCACGACGCCCTTCTGAGACGCCTTGCTCACCAGCCGGAAGCCCACCGCGCGGTTGATGCCGCTGAGCACATGCGCCGGCACGGCCTCCAGCGCGCGCATGCCCAGCTGCTGGCTCACTTCGATGCCGGCCTGCTTCACCACCTCCTTGCCGATGTCCCCCACGATGGCCAGCATCGTGAGGGTCCGCACGCGGTCCTCCTCCACGTCGTGCCCGTGGATGCGAGCAATGGCGCCCACCAGCCGCGCCTGCACCGCCCACGACACGCCCAGGCCCGCGGGCAGCGACACCGGCAACGTGAGCAGGCCGCCCAGCCCGGACAAGAAGCCCGTGGTGAACAGCTTCCCCGTCTCCCAGTGGATCAGCGAGTCGACGCGCGCCTCGTGGTTCGCGTAGCGCGTGTCGCGCAGGTACTCGTCCGCCAGCGCCGTCGCGCTGCACAGCGGCCCCAGGCCATCGAAGCCCGCGCTCAGCACGGCGTTCACGATCTCCAGCGGCTTCGACATGCATCCACCTTCCACGGTTGAGACCAGCCCCGCATTCTACCCGGCGGAGGCGCCCTGCCGGAGCCACACGGCTTCGCCACCCCACCCCCTGCCCCTCCCCCAGGCAGGCGCTCGAACCAAGACCCTCCGCGGCGTCGCACGCCAGCATGTCGGCCCGCCACGGCTCGAGCCATCCCACGCAGGGGGTATGGCCAAACGCACGCGCTCACGTGAAGCATGAATTCCTGCCACATGGCCGGCCTGCGTCAGCATCCGCCGCCAATCCCAGACACCCCGAAGGAGCCCTGGATGTACGAGTATCATGTGGATGCCTTTGTCCCGCCCGCCTCCGGCTGTAACGCCGCGGATCCGGGCTGGAATCCCAAGCGCTGCGGCGACTTCGCGAAGTTCCTCAACACTTACGCCGCGCAGGGCTGGAAGCTGCACTCCAGCGAGTACCGCGCGGTCACCGCGACCAAGGGCTGTGGCACCGCGACGGGCTCCTGGCTGGTCTGCGTCTTCGAACGGATGAAGCAGGGATGAGCCCGGGCCTCCCGCCCGCGCGGGCCGAACCGCCGCCCTGGGAGGGCAACCCCTGCTCCGCCCTCGCCCGCTTCCCCGAGCAGGCCCGGGAACTCCCGGCCGCGCCCGCGCCCCAACCCGCGCGCCTGCCCTGGTGGCTCAACCCGCTGTGTCTCATGGGGGTGGGACTCATCCTGCTGTACCGCCACGCGGTGCCCCACCGCTGGAAGCGGCAGTGCATCTACACGCCCACATGCTCGATGTACGGGCTCCAGTCTCTCCAGAAATACGGCCTCTGGCGCGGAGGCCTCCGCGCCTGGGCGCGCATCCAGCGCTGCAACGACGTGCTGTTCCTCGGCGGCGCCGACCTGCCCTGAGGCGCCCTACTCCGGCGCCGGAGCGGCCAGCTCCCTCGGAGGAACCCGCGGCAGGCGCACGGTGAACACCGTCCCCTCCGCCGCGGACGACCGCGCCTCCACCGTCCCGCCGTGCGCCAGCACCAGCTGCCGCACGATGTAGAGCCCCAGCCCGATGCTGCGCTCGGAGCGCCCCGCCATCGTCCCGCGCTGCAGCGGCTCGAAGATGCGCGGCAGCATCTCCGGCGAGATGGGGTCCCCTCCGTTGCGCACGTGCACCACGACGTGGTCCGGCTCGCCCCGGCTCTCCACGCGCACCGGCGTGTCCTCCGGGCTGTACTTCAGCGCGTTGCCCAGGATGTTGGACAGCACCTGCGCCATCCGGTCGGAGTCCCACGCCCCCTGCCCGTCTCCCAGCTGCTCCACCTGGATGGTGCGCTCCGGGTGCGCCGTGCGCGCCTCCTCCACCACCTGCAAGGTGAGCGCGTGGAAGTCACACGGCGCCGCCTGCACCGGGATGCCGCCGCCCATGCGCGCCTGCGTGAAGTCCAACAGGTCGCGGATCATCCGCGTGGCCCGCTCCGCCGCGGACAGGATGCGCGCCGCCGCCTTCGCGTGCCACGGCTGGATGTCGTCACGCCGCAACATCAGCGACGCGCCGGTGAGGATGGCGCCCAGCGGGTTGCGCAGGTCATGGCTCACGATGCCAATGAGCTGCTGCTCGAACTCCACCCGCGCCTGCGCCTCGTGCACCAGCCGGTGCCGCTCCTCCTCCGCGCGCCTGCGCTCCGTGATGTCGCGCATGGCGCCCACGATGCGCCGCGCCCTCCCGCTCTCCCCGCGCAGGATGGAGCCCTGCGCCGCCACGTACGCGTACTCGCCGTCCTTGCGCAGCACGCGGTACTCGTCCTGCCACCGGTCGTCGTCCGAATCGAACGCCCGCTGCAGGCCCGCCAGCACCCGCTCGCGGTCCTCGCCGTGGATGTGCCGGCGCCACCACCCTCCGTCCGCGCCCACCTCTTCCAGGGGGAAGCCGAAGACCGCCTCCGTCGCGTCGCCAATCCAGTGCATCGCGTCCGTCTGGAGGTCCAGGTCCCAGATGGCATCGAAGCTCGCGTGCGCCACCAGCTGGTAGCGCTCCTCGGAGCGGCGCAGCGCCTCCTCCGTGCGCTTGCGCAGCCGCACCCCTTCCGCCTCGCGCAGCGCCCGCCGCACGCTGGGCCCCAGCCGCTCCAGCCGGTCCTTCAGCACGTAGTCCGTGGCGCCGCGCTTGAGCAGCTCGATGGCGCGCTCCTCGCCCAGCGCGCCGGACACGAAGAGGAACGGCGTGTCCGGACACACGGCCTTCGCCGCCTCCAGCGCGCTCATCCCGTCGAAGCCCGGCACGTTGTAGTCGGACAGGATGAGGTCGAACCTCCCCTTCTCCAACGCCGCGACGAAGGCCGCACGCCCGGGCACGCACTCCAGCGTCGAGGGCAGCCCGCCCTCTTCGAGCTGCGCGGCCACCAGCTGCGCGTCCAGCGGGCTGTCCTCCAGCAAGAGGATGGACAGGGGCCGCTCCGCCGAGGGCAGTGGCGTCAGGTCCAGTGCGGCCACGCCGCGTGCGCTCACTTGGGGACCCCGGGCGCGGCAGGAGCGCCCGGCGGCGGCTGGTTCACCACCGCCCAGAACAGCCCCAGCTCGCGCAGCGCGGACACGAAGTCCGGGAAGGCCACCGGCTTCACCACGTAGGCGTTTACCCCCAGGCCGTAGCTGCGCGCCAGGTCCCGCTCCTCGCGCGACGAGGTGAGCATCACCACCGGCACCGCCTTCAGCTCCGGAGCGTTCTTCACCTTCTCCAGCACCTCCAGCCCGTCCACCTTCGGCAGCTTCAAGTCCAGCAGCACCACCGCCGGGTGGCCGTCCTGCCGGGTGGCGAACTCGCCCTTGCGGAAGAGGTAGTCCAGCGCCTGCTGCCCGTCGCGCACCACCACCACTTCGTTGGCCAGGTGCACCTCTTCCAACGCCGCCAGCGTGAGCGCCACGTCGTTGGCGCTGTCTTCCACCAGGAGAATCCTCTTCAGCTCGATCACGCGTGCGTCTCGACTTTCTTTTCCGGCGGAGAAGCCCGGGGCAGGGTGAAGGTGAAGGTCGCGCCCTGCCCCACGGCGCCCTCCGCCCAGGTCCGTCCGCCATGGCGAGACACGATGCGCCGCACGTTCGCGAGCCCGATGCCGGTGCCCTCGAACTCCTCGGCCGTGTGCAGGCGCTGGAAGACGCCGAACAGCTTGTCCACGTACTGCATCTCGAAGCCCACGCCGTTGTCGCGGACCCAGACGGAGACCTCGCTCTCCGTCTCGCGGGCCCCCACCTCGATGAGGGCCTCCGGCTTGGGACGGGTATACTTCAGCGCGTTCGCCAACAGGTTGTGGATGACCTGACGCAGGAGCGCGGCATCGCCCTCCACCGTGGGCAGGTCTCCTACCCGCCACTCGACCTTGCGCCCGGTGGCCTCCGGCATCAGGTCGCGGCGGGCCTCCTCCACCAGCTGGCCCAGGTCCACCCGCGACTGGCGCAGCTCCGCCCGGCCCATGCGGCTGAACGCGAGCAGGTCGTCCACCAGCGTGCCGCCCTGCTTCGCCGCGCCCGCGATGGTGGACAGGTAGCCGCGCGACACGTCATCCAGCTTCGCCCCGGCCCGCCGCTCCAACAGCTGCGCGAAGCCGGTGATGTGGCGCAGCGGCGCGCGCAGGTCGTGCGACACGGAGTAGCTGAAGGACTCCAGCTCCTTGTTCGCCTCCTGCAACTGGGCGGTGCGCTCGCGCACGCGCTTCTCCAGGCCGGTGTTGAGGTGGCGGATTTCCTCCTCCGCCTGCTTGAGGCTCTCCAGCGTCCGGCGCTCGTCGTCGATGTCCGTGTTGGTGCCGAACCAGCGGGCGATTCGCCCCTCGCCATCCCGCACGGGCATGGCGCGCGACAGGAACCAGCGGTAGCTGCCGTCCGCGCGGCGCAGGCGGAACTGGTCCTCCCACAGCGTCCCCTCGCGAAGGGCCGCGTTGAAGTGCTCCAGCACGCGCCCGGCGTCCTCCGGGTCGATGAGGTCGTTCCAGTCCTTCTGGCCCGCCTGCCCGACCGTGGCCCCGGTGTAGTCGTACCAGCGCTGGTTGAACCAGAAGAGGCGCCCGTCCGGCTCCGCCATCCACGCCAGCTGGGGGATGGAGTCCGCCAGCGTGCGGAACTGCTGCTCGCGCTCCTTCAGCTCCGCGGCCAGCGCCTCGATGCGCCGGCGCGCCAGCACCTGCTCCGTCACCTCCCAGGACACGGAGACGATGCCGTCCACCTTGCCCTCCGCGTTGCGCAGCGGCTGGAAGGTGAGGTTGAAGTAGCCCTCGGGCCCCTCCTGCCCCACGTCGCGGCCCAGGCGCATGGGCACCTCGTTGCCGCGGTAGGTCTCGCCGGTGCGGTAGACCGCCTCCAGCTGGGCGAGCTGGCCCTGTCCGCTCAGCTCCGGCAGCGCCTGGCGCACGGGCAGCCCCAGCAGCGGCCGGGAACCGGTGAGCTTCAAGCGCAGGTCGTTGGCCATCTCGAAGACGAACTCCGGCCCGCGCAGCACGGAGATGGCGGCGGGCAGCTGCTTGAGCACCGCGAACAGGTTGCGCCGCTCGGCCTGCGCCGTCTCGTACAGGCGCGCGTTCTCCAGCGCCACGCTGGCCATCTGCGCCAGCTGCACGGCGATGGTCTCGTCCTCCGCGTCGAAGTCGCCCTCCACCTTGTCGGACACCTGCACCAGGCCCAGGTTGCGGCCGTCGTGGCCCACCAGCGGCACCGCGAGGAAGCCCTTCAAGGGCAGCGCGGGCGGAGGGGCGGGGGGCGCTTCCGCGTAGGCCGGGTGCCGGCGCAACTCCTCGCGCGTCAGGCGCAGCGGCCGGTTCTCCTGGCACACCCGGGCGAAGAGGCCGCGCTCGTCCACCGGCACCCGGGCGGCGTCCGGCTCCGTCGGCGCGTGGTCCACCGCCGACAGCGCGGCGAGCGGCGGGGCGTCACGGCCGTCCGCCACCTGCACGAAGGACTGGTTCGCGCCAATCAGCTTGCGCGCCTTGAGCGTCACCAGGTCCAGGATGGCCGGCACGCTGCCGGCCGCGTTGAGGGCCAGGCTCGCGCGCGACAGGCCGCGCAGCTGCTCGGTGCGGCGCAGCTCGCTCGCCATCAGCCGGGCCCGCTCCGCGTCGGCGCGCTTGCGCGCGGTGATGTCCTGCACGGTGCCCACGAAGCGCACCGGCTCGCCGTCCTGGAAGTACGTGCGGCCCGTGGCGCGCACCCAGCGCTCCACGCCGTCCTTCAGGCCCACGGTGCGGTAGGCCACGTCGTAGTCGCCCCTGCCGCTGGGGTCCCAGCTGAGCGCCACCGCGCGCTGCACGGCGTCCCGGTCCTCCGGGTGCAGGCCCGCGAGGAACAGCTCGTAGGACGACTCCGCTTCGGGCGGCAGGCCGAAGAGCGCCTTGCAGCGCGCGTCCCACTTGAGCGCGCCCGTCACCACGTCCATGTCGAAGGTGCCCAGCTGGGTCGCCGTCAGCGCCAGGCGCAGGCGCTGCTCGCTGTCCGCCAGCGCGACCTGCTGCCGTTGCAGGTCCTGCGTGAGCGCCTCCGTGTGCCGGCGCGCGCGCACGAACTCCGTCACGTCCGTGGCCAGGGTGATGATGCCGGACGCGGTGCCGTCCATCTCCACCATCGGGTGGTAGATGACGTTGAAGAAGACGGAGTCCCTCCGCCCGTCGCGCTCCAGCTCCACCTCGAACTCCGGCCGCACGAAGGGCTGCTTCGTGCGCATCACCCCGCGCAGCACCTCCATCACCTCCGGCTGCGACGCCATCTCCGGGAACGCGTCCACCAGCGTCTGGCCCGGCGTCACCCGCCGGCCCACCAGCAGCTCGTAGTAGGGGTTCGCCAGCTCGAAGACGAAGTCCGGCCCGCGCGTGATGGAGATGCCCACCGGGGCCTGCATGAGGAACGCGTGCAGCCGCTCGCGGTGGACGGCCTCCAGGGCGTGGCGCTCGCGCTCGCGCAGGGCCTCCTCACGCCGCTGCACGGCCTCGCGCGCCAGGTGCAGCTCCACGAACATCGACACCTTCGCCAGCAGGATCTCCGGCCGCAGCGGCTTGCGCAGGTAGTCCACCGCGCCGTGCGCGTATGCCGCCAGCCACTCCTTCTCATCCCCGTCGCCCGCGGTCATCAGCAGCACGGGCGTGCGCCGGTTGCGCTCACGCTCGCGCAGGAGGCTCAGCACCTCCACGCCCGTCATGTCGCCCAGGTTCATGTCCATCAGGACGGCGGCGAAGTCCGCGTCCAGCACGCGCCGCAGGGCCTCACGCCCGGAGGTGGCGCGCACCAGCCGCTGCCCCAACGGCGCGAGGATGCCCTCCAGCGCCAGCAGGTGAGCCGGCGTGTCGTCGACGATGAGGATGCTGGCCCTGGGGGAGGACGTGGGCAGGGGCGCGGCGGCGGAGGACATGGTCGAGGCTCGGGGAGGCAAACGCCGCTTCCCCTTTAGGCTGTCAGACACGTGGGGGGAGGACGGGCCCGGCTTCGATGCGTCCCCGTTGATTGCAGGACAACACTCCGCGCCGCAACCTGCCTCCTCCCTCCCGTCGATTCCAGCAGAACCCTTGGAGCCCCTCTTGTTCTCCGCCTGCCCGTCCGTGTGGGGGAACACCGGGAGGGCGCCCGCCCGGCCGCAGCTCGACCGTGTTTCACGTTTCACCCCTCAGGGGGATGGCAGGCGGCGCAGGGACGTCATGGGGAAGGGCGCCCAGAAGGGCGTCGCCAGGCGCTCCCCCTCCAGCGGGAACCAGGGCCCGTCCTTCCCCGCCAGGACGTGGAAGTCCTGCGCGGGGGTGAAGCCCTGGCCCACCAGCGCCACCCGTTCTCCCTTCGCGTTGGTGGCCACGTCCAGCACGAGCACCGTATGGCCGGGGCTGCCCCCCAGGACGAAGAAGTCCCCGGGGCGCGGCTGCTCCCGCGGGGGCCGGGCGCCCTCTGCTTGAAGCGACAGGGTGCCCGCGTAGGTGAAGAGCAGCTCCAGGTAGTTGCGGAAGGCCGCCCGTGAGCTGTCCGCCGCCGCGCTGCCCGGCACCCACGTCACCTTCGCACCGGACACGCGCGCCCGCTCCCCGGCCGCGTACCGGGGCCAGGACGCCAGGTGGCCGCTGGTGAACCGGTAGGCGATGCGCTCCGGGTGGCCGGACGCCCAGCGCCACTCCGCGTGCAGGCGCAGGATGGAGTCCGCGCACTGCTGGAGGTCCGCGGTGCCCACGTCCAGCTCCGCGACCGCCGCGAGCCGGGCGTCGGACGCCGCCAGCACCGTCTGGCCCTGGAAGTCGCGCACGGGGGTGCCCTCGGGGCGCAGGGGCAGTCCGCGCAGCCAGGCCCCGAACGACCCCGCCTCCAGGGGCACGCGCGTGTAGCCCTCGGGCGGCGCGAACGTCTCCTCCAGCGAGCGCACCCGGACGGACGCGGGAAGCCACGGGTAGCGCGTCCGCTCCTCCGCCGAGGGGGCGCGGGGCGCGGCCTTCGCCCGGCCGGCCGCTTCGCAGCTCACCAGGGGCAGCGCGATGGCGGACAGGGTGGCCAGGGCCAGCAGGGCGCGGACGGGTCCCAACGCGTTCAAGGGGCGGGCTCCAGGGGAAGCGGGCCGGGCGGATTCCCGGGCATGGTCCTGGGACACCGCACACGGAATCCAGGGTCCGTGGCCAGGGGTGGATCAGCGAGGGTATCAGGGGAGTTCTTCGCTGGACGCTCGCCGCGGCGGGCAGGTGCGCGCCGGGGACCGAGCACTACCTTTTGAAAGCCATGCACCGTCGGGCAAGCCTCGTGCTGCTCAATACGCTGTCCCTGTCGCGACTGCCGCTCGCCGCGGCGTTCATCGCGGTGTCGGACCTGCGTGTGCGGGCCTTGCTGGTGGTGGCGGCGGCGGCGACGGACTTCCTGGACGGCTGGATTGCCCGGCACCGGGGGCTGGTCACGCGGCTGGGGGCGCTCATCGACCCGGTGGCGGACCGCGCCTTCATGGTGACGGCCTTCATCGTGTGTCTGCTGGACGGGCTCATCGACCCGGTGGAGCTGACGCTGCTGCTCCTGCGCGACATCGGCACCGCCATCGGCTTCATCGTCGCGAGGATCCGGCCGGACATGCGCGCCGTCGAGCTCAAGGCGCGAATGCTGGGCAAGGTCGTCACCACGCTGCAGCTCGCGGCGTTGCTGTGCGTGCTGCTCTACCCGCCGCTGGTGCGGCCGCTCGTGGCGCTCGTCGCGCTGCTGTCGCTGGCGTCGGTGGTGGACTACTCGCGGGCGGTGTGGCGTCAGCGCCAGCGGCGGGGGCTGCCACCGTCCCGGCCCTCTCCGCGCCTTCCCCAGGGGCCCACGGGCGCGCCCATGGGCTCCGCGCGGGAGTGAAACCCGCGCGTCACGCGGGCACGGCACGCGGCTCGGAAGCCAGGGCCAGCCGGGCGCGCTCGCGCTCCATGGCGGCGCGCTCACCGTCGGACAGCGCGTCCCAGGCCTCGTCCATCGCGTCGAGCAGCGCGTCGGCCTCGGGTGAATCCCCTCCCGGCGCGCGGGCGCGAACGAGGGCCAGTTTGTGCAACAGGGTTCGGTACCGGTCGTAGACCGTCATGGTGGAAACCTCCGCCCGGGTGACGCGGGCGGTGCCACACGGCTGACGTCACCGTCGCCGCGTCTCGGCGTCGCGGCGGGCCTCGTCGCCGGTCAGCACGGCGATCTCCCGCGTGTGGCTGCGGCCCACCAGGTTCACGGTGGCGCGCACGCGCTCGCCCTCCTTGAGCTGCGTCGCGCTGATTCTCTCCCCATCGCGGAGGATGCGCGTCTGGGCGCTGATCTCCAGCGGCAGCCGCGAGCCCGCGTTGTCGATGACGACCTCCGTGGGAGACACGGAGCGCACCGAGCCCCGGTAGATGGCGTCCACCACCGCGACGCCTGGCGGCGCGCCGGAGGGAGGAGGCGTCGCCGCCGTGGGAGGCCCCGTGCCCGTATTGCCCGTGCCGCCAGTGCCCGCGTTCGCCTCCGGGTTGGGGGGGTTCGGATTCGCGGGAGGGCTCTCCCCAGGGGTTGCATTCCGGGTCGCGGTTCCTTGCGAGGGAGCGCCCTGCGCGGGCGCCATGCCAGCGGGGGTCTGAGGGTTCGTCCCGGATCCGCCCGTCGCCGGTTGCTGCCGTGGAGGCGCCGCCACCGGAGCCGTGGGCGTCGCCGGAGCCTGCGAGGCCGCGGTCTCCTCGGATGTCGCGTCATCCGCCATGCCGCCTGACTGCGCCCCAGCGCACATCAACAGGCAGGCCACGCCCGCGATGCCCAATCCCAGCCACGTGTCTCGCTTCATGCCCGGCGCGCCTCCCCATCAGGGAAGGTGCGTGCTCACACCGCGAGAACCACCGACCCGGAAGCATGGCGCCTGCCCGCCCGCCCGGCCCACCACCCCACGACACGGCGCCTGCTTTTGGAAAAGAGGACGCCCCCGGTCCCACGAAATGGGACGCGGGGGCGTCAGCGCCACGAGCGCACCGACACGCGCCGTCACGGCAGCGGGAGCGGACCGCCTCCCGGGGGCAGCGAGCGCGCCAGCTGCACGGCCTTGACCGCCTGCACCAGGCCGTAGCCGTACTTCTCGTCCTTGCCCGGCACCGCCGTGTCGTCCAGCGCCGTCTTCTCCAGCACCGCGCGCACGTGCGCGGCCGTCAGGTCCGGACGGGCGCTGAACACCAGCGCGGCGACGCCCGACACGTGCGGGGTGGCCATGGAGGTGCCGGACTCGCGCTGGTAGTCCAGGCCGGTGACGTTCACCGTCACCTCCTGACCGATCAGCTTCTTGAGGGCCGTACCGGACGCCATGGACACCGACACCGTGGGCACCCAGTGGTCGTTCGCGGAGCCCAGCGTGAAGGTGCCGTCGCCGTCATCCTCCACGTTGTTGCCGATGATGACCGCGCGAGCGCCGGCCTGGATGACGTTGCGAGCCTTCTCCTCGAAGAACAGGTCGCCGCGGTCCACGTAGGCGACGAAGCCCTCGCAGGTGGCGGCCGCGCCGCACGCCGCGCGGTCCGCGCCCAGGCCGCAGTTGACCAGCCTGCCCGTGTACGAGCCCTGCGCGGTGTACGTGAGCGGCGACGAGGTGAGGGGCAGCGACGGCACGGTCACCGAGGACAGCGACGCCAACCCCAGCACCGTGGCGCTCAGCACGCCCACGCCCGGTCCCACCACGGACAGCTCCTGGCCGTACTGGGAGAAGGCCGCGATCTTGCCCTGCATGTCCACCGCGCCCACCGCCATCACCGACGGCATGTACCCGGCCGGATAGGAGATGCCGCGCTTGCCGTCGTTGCCGCTGGCCGCGATGGACAGCATGCCGTTGCCGCCATCCCAGACCTTCTCGAACATGGTCTGCTCGACGGGGGACGAGTCCGGCGCGCCCAGCGACAGCGAGGCGATCCGCGCCCCCTGCGAGTGGCACCAGTCCACCGCCGCGATGACGTCGTCCGTGCTGCCGCCGCCGTTCGTGTCCAGCACGCGCGCGACGAGCAGCGACGCGCCCGGCGCCACGCCCACCACGCCGTTCGGATCCTCCCCGGGCGCCACGCGTCCGCCGGTGCCCGGACCGAACTGCGCCAGGATGGTCGCGGACACGTGGGTGCCGTGGCCGCCGCCCACCGTGACGGTGCCCTGGGACACGGTCTGGTCGGACGGATCATCGTCGTTGTCGACGAAGTCCTTCCCCTTGAGGAACGCCGCCTTCAGCTCCGGGTGCTTGCTGTCCCAGCCGCTGTCGATGACGCACACCTTCACGCCCTCGCCCGTGGGCGCGCCGGGGTCGATGATGCCGTCGTTGTTCGCGTCCCACACCTGCGGGGCCTGGACCAGCTTCAGCCCCTCCGTGTACTCGCCCACCGACCCCTGCGTGCTGAACATGCCCTGCCACGACGCGAGCGGCGGAGGCGTGGGCAGCCCCATCGCGTGCACGCGGCGGTTGGGCGTCACGGAGACCACGTCCGGCCGCAGCTTCAGCGCCTCGATGGCCGCCGGCGACAGGTGGGCGGACACCACGTTCATGTTCGGGATGCGGCGCCGCACCCTGCCGCCCTGGCGCTCCACCGCCGTCGCGATGTCCTCCGAGGCCGCCAGCGACTTCGCGCTCACCTGCGGCTTGTAGGTGATGATCACCCCGTCCGCCGTGTCCCCGGTGTCCGAGCGCAGCGCGGAGGCCGCCGTCGAGGTCGAAGGCAGCGACATCTCCGAGGTTCCCGGACACGCCTGCGGGACGACGACAGGGTCGGGATCGCTTCCACAGCCGCTCGCCACCAGTCCGGACAACCCGAGCCCAAGCCAAAGCCAACGCTTCATGGGGTGCATCTCCTTCGTCCGGCCACTGTGGAAACCGCGCCGTGATTCGCCCCCGAATGAGGGCCGGGAAGAACGGGGCGACCCTGCTTCCCGTTCCCATTGCGATTTAAGCATGGACGCAGGACGACTGCTCGGGCGGCTGTCGTGCGCCCAACGGACATCCGGTGCCGAGCCAACGTAAGGCGCCCGACGCTCAAGGGGCGCGCCCGTTCGTTGTCCGGCACCCGGACGCGTTCATGACGCACCAGGTCCGTCTTCTCCCAGCAAGGGGTCAGGCGTCGGAGGGGTCCACGCCGAAGATGCGCTGGGCATCCGCGGCGTAGGCAGCCAGCTGGCGCTCGGTCTCCGCCGCGTCCCAGCCCAGGAGCGGCGCCATCACCTCCGCGGCGCGGACGGCGGCGGCGCGGCCCTGGTCCCGCGTCTCGAACGCGACCTTGAGGCGGCGGATGAGCAGGTCGGCGAGCGTCTGCACCATCTCATGGGTCACGCCCCACGCGGCCTCGGCGCGGCGGTAGGGCATGCCGTCCACCAGCGGCTCGGCCAGCGCCGGCGTCTCGCGCGTGAGCGCCCACACCGCGCGCCAGCGGCTGCCGTACGCGCGCACCAGGTGCTCGCCCGTGGCCGCGTCCCCGGTCTCCTGCTTCGCCGCCGCGAGCTCCGCGTCCAGCTTGAGGAGGTCGCCGCCCGGCAGGGGCTGCTCGTGGGTGACGGGCTTCTTGTGCGGAAGGGCCAGGTGGCGCTCCACGGCGTTGACCACGTCGCGGGCCATGACCCGGAAGGTGGTGAGCTTGCCGCCGCTGATGGCCAGCACGCCGGATGGGCTCACGTCGATGGCGTGCTCGCGGCTGGCGCTGCCCGCGTCGCTGTTGCCGTGATAGCCGCTCGCGGCTAGCGGACGGATGCCGGCCCAGGCGCTGACCATGTCCTCGCGCGTGAGGTGCGCGTCGGGGAAGAAGGCGTTGGCGGAAGAGAGCAGGTAGGCCACATCGGCCTCGCTCGCGCGCACCTCGGCCGGATGGGCGCGGGTGGCCGTCTCCGTCGTGCCGATGAGGGTGAACGCATCCGCGGGCAGGATGAACATCACGCGGCCATCCACGGGGGACAGGAGCGTGAGCGCGTCCCCGATGTTCAGCCGCGACCGGGGCACGGAGATGTGCACGCCCTTGCTGCCACGGACCGCGGGGCCCGTGCGCGACTGCTGCGAATCCAGCTGGCGGATCTCATCGCTCCAGGGCCCCGTCGCGTTGACCACGGCGCGAGCGCGCACGGTGTGCTCCAGGCCCGTGAGGTGATCCACCACCACCGCGCCCTTCGCCTTGCCCTCCTCCAGCACCAGCCGCTTCACGGAGGCGTGGTTGAGCACCACCGCGCCGGCCTCGCTCGCGCCCAGCGCGTTGGCCAGCGTGAGGCGCGCGTCGTCGGTGGCCGCGTCGTAGTAGCGCGCGCCGCCCTTGAGCCCCTCGGACTTGATGCCGGGCTCGGCCTCCATGACCTGCTTGAGCGACAGGCGCTGATACGCCTTCACGTTCCGGAACAGCGACAGGGCGTCGTACAGCATCAGCCCCGCGTTGAGCTTCCAGCGAGGCACCCGCGCGCCCTCGTACACGGGCCAGACGAAGGCCAGCGGCCGCACCAGGTGGGGCGCCAGGTGCAGCAGGCGGCGCCGCTCGATGCTCGACTCGAAGACGAGCCCCAGGTGGCCATGCTCCAGATAGCGCAGCCCGCCGTGGATGAGTCGCGACGAGCGGCTGGACGTCCCGCTGGCGAAGTCCTCGCGCTCCACCAGGGCGACCTTCAGACCGCGCAGCGCCGCATCCCGGGCCGCGCCCGCGCCCGTCACCCCGCCACCAATCACGAGCAGGTCGAAGGACTCGCTCCCCAGGGCGCGCAGACGGTCGGCGCGCGAGGGAGGTGCGGGAACCTCGATGGAGGCAGGCAGGGAGCGGAGGGCGGCGGATTCAGAACGCACGCCTGGAGTCTATGACGGGAAGTCTGTGGCCGCAGCGGATTCCGATGCGATGCGTCAAGAGGTCCACGGGGTCATGGGACAGGACGCCAGGGCGCTGTCTGGCAGCGGGCGGCGGGGGCGGCCTTGCATGTCGGGAGGAGGACGGATAGGCAGCCAGCCGCCTCCCCCTCCCGTCCTGGACGCTCTGTCACCGTACGCCTGAACCACCGTGTGGGATTCTCGAGACCGACGTGACCTGGCGTTCCTGGGACTGTGGGTCCTGGTGTACGGGCTCGCGGTGGCGCCGGTGCTGCACGCGGTGGTGGGCCACGGCGGAGGCCTGGGCCCGCACGGCCACGAACACGGCGCGAGCTCCCACGTCCACCGCACGACGGGCAAGGCCTGCGAGGCGGCGAAGGCCCCGTGCGCGCCGGAGCCCGGGCACGGCGAGCCGGACGGGACGAAGCGGGGCCATGGCCACCAGCACCTGACGGGCTCGGTGGAGCACCTGCTCGCGGTGGCGGCGAACTGGACGGTGTTCGTGCCGCCGAAGCTGCGCTGGGTCTCCTGGCGGGTGGAGCCGGAGCGAAGCCCGGAGTGGTCGCCGGGCCAGCGGTTGCGCTCCGCCGCGATGCCGCAGGGCCCATAGGCACGGCGCACTTCGGATTTCCGGAAGGATGATTCGCGAGCATGCGGACCGTCTGGCCTTGGCCGGACACGGGCCTGCGTGAGCGTGTGTCCTCGCCCTGAAGCTGTCTGCCTTTCCACTCGCACGCCCTGGAACGCGTCCCGACGCGCCCCGGGGGCGTGTCGCCGTCTCCTCGCGCCGTCGCTCCCGTGACCATGTTGCTCATCGCGTTCGCCACGCTCTCGACGTGTCTTTCCGCAACCGTGCCCGCCGCGCAGGAGGGGCCGCCCGCGGAAGCCGCCGGCCATGCGGTAACAGAAGCGACCCAGGAACAGCAGCAACCCGAGACGCAGCAGCCGGATGGCGCAGGGCCGCCGTCCCCGGAGGCCACCGGCAAGCAGCGCTCCACGGTGGTGCGCGGCACGCGGCCGGCCCGGAGCGCCGCCGAGGTCACGCTTGGCCGGGACATCCTCGGGACGGCGCCGCGCATGAACGCGACGGACGTGCTGCGAGTCGTCCCGGGCCTGGTGGCCTCGCAGCACAGCGGCGAGGGCAAGGCGCAGCAGCTCTTCCTGCGCGGCTTCGACGCGCTCCACGGTCAGGACGTGGAGCTGAACATCGGAGGCCTGCCGGTCAACGAGGTGAGCCACATCCACGCGCTCGGCTACGCGGACACCAACTTCATCATCCCGGAGCTCGTCCAGGCGCTGGAGGTGACCGAGGGCTCCTACCGCGCGTTCCAGGGGGACTTCGCGGTGGCGGGAACGGTGCGCATGGACCTGGGCGCCCGGGAGAAGGGCGTGGAGTTCGCCGGCACGCTGGGCCAGTTCAACACGCGCCGGCTCGTCGTGACGGTGCGCCCGGGCGAGGACCCCGGCACCTTCGCGGCGGCGGAGCTCGGGGAGAGCAACGGCTTCGGCCCCCAGCGGGGCTACGGCCGGGCCAGCCTCCTCGCCCAGGCGAACATGGACCTGGGCCACGGCCTGAGCGCGCGCGTCCTGGGAGGCAGCTACTTCACGCGCTTCGACTCGCCCGGAGTGGTGCGCGAGGACGACCTCACAGCCGGGCGCCGCACCTTCTACTCCGGCTCCTTCGACCGGCAGGGAGGCACGGTCTCCAGGCACCAGCTGCTCATCGGAGTGGACCTGCCCCGCGAGGGCACCGCGCGCACGCGCCTGGAGGCCTTTGGAATCCTCTCGGACCTGCGCCTGCGCAACAACTTCACCGGCTACCGCGTGGACGACCGGGGCGACGGCCTGGAGCAGACGAACGGCGGGACCACGCTGGGCCTGCGCGCCGAGCACCGCCGCCAGGTCACCCTCTTCGACCGTCCCGTCGCGCTGGAGCTCGGCCTCGGGGGACGGCGTGACGGCATCCACCAGACGCAACGCCGTTACCGCGAGACGGACGGCACCTTCTTCTCGGACGAAGTGGACGCGGACATCACGCAGACGGATGTCTGGGGTTACGCCGAAGCCCGGCTCCCCGTGGGCCGCTGGGCCTTCCGGCTGGGAGGCCGGGCCGACGCGCTGGGCGTGGAGGTCTTCGACGCGCTCGCCTTCCAGGACCCGCGCTACTACGACGGGCAGGGCTACTCGCGCAGCGCCTTCGGAGTGCACTGGGGAGCGAAGGCCGGCATCGAATACGCGCTCACGGACACCTGGGCCCTCTTCGCCAGCTACGGAGACGGCTTCCGTTCCCCCCAGGCACGAAGCCTCTCCGAGGGAGAACAAGCCCCCTTCGTGAACGTGCACGGCGCGGAGCTGGGCACGAGGAGGGACGGGGAGCGCCTGTCCTTCCAGGCGAGCGTCTTCGGCTCGCAGGTGGCGAACGACTTCTTCTTCGACCACACGGTGGGCACCACCGTCTTCACGGGAGAGACGCTGCGCACGGGCATCTCCGCGGCGCTTCAGGCACGTCCGCTCGAAGGAGTCACCGCCGCGCTGAGCGCCACGGTGGCGAACGCGACGGTGACGAAGACGGACGCGAAGCTCCCCTACTTCGCGCCCCTGGTCGCCCGCGCGGACCTCGGCTGGGAGCAGCCACTGCCCGCCATTGAGTCCATCCTGTCGCTGGGCACGGGCCTCACGCTCATCGGTCCAAGGCCCCTGCCCTACGACGAATACAGCCACACCGTGTTCCTCGCGGACGTGCAGGCCATGCTGCGCTGGGGAGCGCTCGCACTGCGGCTCGACGTGACGAACCTGCTCAACACGCGCTGGCGGGACGGCGAGTTCGTCTACAGCTCGCGCTTCGACCCCACGTCCCAGCCGAGCCTCGTCCCAGCCAGACATTTCACCGCGGGGTCGCCACGCATGGCCTCGCTCACCCTGGAGGTCCATCGATGATGAACGCATTCCCCGCCCCGCTCCGAGCTGTGGCGCTGACCGCGACCCTGCTGGGCCTGGGCTGCGGCGGCAAGACGGAAGCGGAGCGCCGCACCTTCGCCGTGATGATGACGGCGACGGCGCCCACGGCCCCCAACTCCTACGGCTGGACGGTGACGCCTGAAGCCGCGCGGCTCTCGGTCGGCTCGGTCCGCTTCTTCGAGGGCCGCGTGCTGCTATCGCGACGACTCCCCCGCTTCGACTGGTATTCGCTCGTCGGAGGCACCGCGAACGCGCACCCGGGGCACTACGTCCCCGGCGACGCGTTGGGCGAGGTGCTGAACGCCCAGACGGTGGACCTGCTCGAGGGCGCCAACCTGGGCGACGCCAACGCCGTCACCGGCGCATACGGTTCATTGGAACTGACGCTCGTAACGCCCACGGCGGCCACGGATCCGCTGAACCTGCTCGAAGGTCACCAGGTGCACATCCGGGGCACCGCGACCCAGACGTCCGGAGTCGCGGTGCGCTTCGATGCGACGGTGGATCTGCCCAAGGCCATCGAAGGCGTGCGCTTCGAGCGCGACCTCCAGCAGGAGGCAGGCCACGTTCGCGTCGCGGTGGACCTGGGAAAATGGATGGACCGCATCGACTTCGCCACCGCGTCGCCTCCGGACGTGGCTGGCGTTTCCACCTTCCCCGCCGGCAGCCAGGCCCAGAACGGACTGGTGCGCGGCGTGGAAGACACCAGCGCCTACGTCGTGACGTGGGTGGAAGGAGCCGCGGAATGAAGAAGCATTGGCTGATGGGAGTGTCCTGCCTGGCCCTGGTCGCCTGCTCGTCGGGTCAAGGCAACGTGACGTTCACCACGTACGGAGAGGACTTCATCGAGAAGGAGATCCCCGCCAGCGCCTTCGCGGACGGCTGGACGGTGAAGTACACCAAGTTCCTCGTCAAGCTGAGCGAGGTGAAGGTCGCCAACCGCGAAGGGGAAACCGCCGCCGAGCAGAAGGCCGCGAAGGTGTACGACGTGCACCGGCCGGGCCCGGTGAACGTCGCCACCTTCAACGACCTGGCCGCCGAGGAATGGAACGAGGTGAGCTACGCCATCGCCCCCGCCACGGACGCCACCGCCGGCAACGCGGACGCGGAGGACGTGACGCGGATGAACGCCGAAGGCTGGTCCGTCTATGTCGAGGGCACGGCCACCAAGGGCACCGCGACGAAGCGCTTCCGCTGGGGCTTCCCCACCAACACCCTGTACGAGCACTGCGAGAACGGGGACATCGGCAACGGCGTGACGGTGCCCAAGGGCAGCACGGAGACGGTGCAGCTCACCATCCACGGCGACCACCTCTTCTTCGACGACCTCCAGTCGGCCGACGCGAAGATGCGCTTCGACGCCATCGCCGCGGCGGACAGCGCGGGCGTGGTGGGTCCGGACGGCGAAATCACGCTTGATGAGCTGGGCCTCGTGGACCTCACGTCGCTGCCGTCGGACCAGTACGGCACGGGAGGCGCGGGCAGCGTCCGGACGCTGCGAGACTTCGTGACGGCGCTCGTGCGCACCGTGGGGCACTACCGCGGCGAAGGCGAGTGCTCGCCGCGAGTCCGCTAGGCCCCTGCACGGAGGGGCCGGCCCGGACGCGCGGCCGGCCTCTCCCGCTGCGTTCAGCGCTTCGAGGAACCGTCGCTGCCCGGCATCCCGCCGCCATGCGAAGGCATGGGCGACGACGGATTGTGGGGATGGTTCGGGTTCATCTGGTTGGAGCGGTTGTCCTGGGCGGACTTGTGCTCCGGCCGCTCGGGGTTCTTCGTGTTGGAGCGCTGATCATTCGGGCTGGGGTTCTTGTTCTTGCTCATCGTTCCGCGACCTCCGTGTGTCCGGACGTGGGTGCCCGGATGAAACGACGGTAGGGAGACGCGGTCGCGAAGCGCAGGGGCCCAGGGGACGCTGCACAGTGTCTGGCACCCGTCGCCATGGCTGTCCCCGCCGGACCGTGAAAGCAGGAGGCGGCTTGCCCTCTGGGATGCCTGGAAGGAGGCGGATGCCTACTCCTAGACCCCAGGGGGTACGCGCGTGAAGACGGCGACCTACGAGCGCAGTGGCTGGACGAACACCGGAGCGCAGGCGCTGCGGGTGGAGGGCCTCACGCACCTCCGCGTCCTCGAGCAGGGCGAACCCGTGGTGGAGAGAGACCTGACGCAGCAGGAGATCCGCCGGTTGGCCCCCCTGCTGGAATCCCTCCAACACGAACCCGAGCCCGCCACCCTCGCACCGCAAGCCGGAGGCCCGGACGGACTGGCGGTGACCCTGGCCTTCGAGGACGAGGAGACGCCGCGGCTGAGGCTCGCCACGAACCAGCTGCCCGCGAAGGGGGGCAGGTATGATCGCCTGCTCGCGGAGCTGGATGCACTGCTGACGGCGGAGCTCCACGCACGGGCGCCGCGCCACGCGCACGCGGTCCTGCCGCACCAACTGCGCGATGAAGAATGAGGGAAACCGCACGCGCCAGGAGGCCCGAGTCGGCCAGGGCACAGCAGGTGAGCAGCCGGGGCTGGTTGCCCTGCGGGCCCGGTTCTGACAGACAAGAGGCATGAAGCGCGTGCAGTTCTCCGTGCACCGCACGGTTGGAGAGGCACGGATGCTGGCAGGAGCCCTGGAGTCGGCCGGGCTCACGGTCGACATCCGCGGCGAGTCCCTGGCCCCGCTGAGCGGAGAGATTCCCAGCACCGAGGCCTGGGTGGAGCTGTGGCTGTGGCCGCGGGAGCTGGAAGCCGCGCGACAGGTCCTCGCGGAGCTCCAGGCCAACCAGGAAGCCGCCAGCCGTTCGGTGGCCTGCCCTCGCTGTGGCGAGGAGAATCCCGCCAACTTCGAGCTCTGCTGGAGCTGCGAGCTGGAACTCCCCTCGGGGCTGCGCCCCCACCTGCGCGCCGTCTAGAAACGCCCCATGAGCGACCCATCGAAAGAACCCGGGGAGCGGAGCGTCCGGCGTTGGAACCAGGGGCTAAGGGGTGTCCTCTGGGTCTGCGGCGTGGCGCTCGCCGTCCACGTCATCCCCCTGTTCCTGCCCCGCAACATGCCCGAGCAGGAGCTGGCCATCGCCCGGGCCACGGAGAACGTGGAGGGCCGCCTGCGCTTCCTGGTGCCTCTGAAGCACAACGACAAGGCGACTGCGGCGGACCTGCGTGAGGCAGCCGAACTCCTGCGTGAAGGAGCCCCCGCGGAAGCACACGACCTGGCCGTCGAGGCCGAGCGGAGGGACCCCAACGCCCTGGAGACCCAGCTCCTGCTCGCGCGCATCTGCGACCGGGAGCGGATGTCCCGCTGCGTGGAGCAGTCCCTCGACAAGGCCCAGAAGCTGGCGCCGGCGGACCCGAGGGCGGAGCTGCTCCGGGCGGACCTGAGCGAGGAGAAAGGCGACGTCGAGGGCGCCACGGCGGCCCTGTCCCGGGCCTACAACCGCACTCCAGGCGATCCCCTCGTTGGCATGCGCTACGGCCGGCTGCTCAGCCGGATGGGAAGGCCCGAGGAGGCCCTGAAGGTCTTCACCTCCCTGGAGGGCAAGGTCCCCGCGGCTCGGCTCCTGGTGGAACAGGGCCTGGTGCTCACCAAGGAAGGCCGCAACCGCGAGGCCGTGGGACTCCTGCAGCAGGCGGTGCAGAAGGACCCGAAGCTCGCGGAGGGTCACTACCAGCTGGGCGTCGTCTGGTTCCAGTTGGGGAACGAAGACGCCGCCGAGGCGGCCCTGCGACAGGCGGACCGCCTGAACGTGTCCGACACGCGGGCGCTGTCCACGCTCTGCACCCTCCAGGTGAAGGCGGGGAAGTTCGAGGGAGCCCGCCAGACGCGCACGGACCTGGAGCGGCGCTTCCCGCAGCGGATGGACGCCATCCGGGAGCAGTGCCGGCTGCCCTGAACTTCAGGGGACGTTCAGCGAGGTTCCTGCCCTCGAATCTGGCGCAGCATCCGCGCGGAGGCGATGACCGGAGCATCCACGGACCCGTCGGCGCGTTCGGTTCGCACCACGGCCTGGAGGAAGGGGATTGCCTCTTCATCCCGGCCCTGCTGGAAGAGCAGTTCCCCCAGCGCGAACCGGGCATGGGTGAGGAGGACCAGGTCCTCCGCCGCCACGGCCGCATCGATGGCGTCACTCAGGGCGGACTCCGCCAGCTCGGGCTGTCCGCGACCAAGCAGCTCGCGGGCGCGCTGGAGGTATTCGAGGGTATTCATGGGGCACGGTCCCCAAGCGGAGAAGACGGCAATGGAAGACAAGCGCCTGGTCGAGCTGGAAATCCGCTACACGCAGCAGCAGGAGCTGCTGCAGGAGCTGAGCGACGTGCTCTACCAGCAGGGGCGCGTCATCGACGCGCTCCGGGCGGAGCTGGACCAGCTCAAGCGCAAGCTGGACGCCGAGCCGGGCCTGGTGGACGCCCGCCAGCAGGAGCGGCCACCCCACTACTGAGACACGGCCTCAGAACTTGTAGCCCAGCCGAAGGCCGATGATGGGATTCGGGTCGAGGTAGCCCACCTCGACGCCAATGCTCGCGGCCTTGCCCTGGAGGCCAAAGCCAAACGCCGCGTGGGCCTTGAAGGTGTCACCCTTGAAGAAGATCCACGGGCCCGCGAGCCCCTCGATGTAGACCGTCCGGCCCAGGGTCGCGCGGAGCGAGATGTCCAACGGGACGCCAATGATGTTCCCGTCCGTGACGAGCACCGCGCCGAACCGTGCCCCCACGAAGAGCGGACCGGCCACATGCCCTTCGACGCCGAGCGTGAAGTTGAAGGCAGCGCTGGTGTCGACCCAGTAGTCCGCGCCCACGCCCAGGCGAACCCCGGACTGCTGCGCCTTGGATTCAGCAGGGACCAGCAGGAGCCCCAACGCGAACAGCCCGGCGGCGTAGATTCGAAGCAGATGCATGCGAGAGCTCCTGTCCAGAGAGGGGAAGGAGCACCACTCAAGCAAAGCAGGCAGGGTCAGGCCAGCCACAAAGCCAGGCGGCTGCACGTTCGCACCCCGTCGGATCAATCCACGAAGGAGCATGCGCCGGCGCCCGGTGCCACGAGCCCGAAAAAGACAAAGCCCCTGATGCCATGAAGGCATCAGGGGCTTTTGAGAAAAGAATCCGGCAGCGACCTACTCTCCCACGCGGTTTCCCGCGGAGTACCATCGGCTCTGGAGGGCTTAACTTCCGTGTTCGGGATGGGAACGGGTGTGACCCCTCCGACATTGCCACCGGAAAATGGGATGACGGTGCATACGAAGGGTAAGTTGCAAGCTTCTGCTTGGAGTGAAGCCTCTTCATTTGAAGAAGAGCGAAACAGCTGTCTTCCGGGCGGACGCGGGCATGCGCGTCCATGGCCTCGGCCTTGGCCCCGAGTCCCTTACTCCCCACGAGGGGGCATGCAAGAGAAGGGGGGAAGTAAGCCGCTCGACTTATTAGTACTGGTTAGCTTAACGCGTTACCGCGCTTACACACCCAGCCTATCAACGTGGTAGTCTTCCACGAGTCTTCAGGGGCTTGCGCCCGGGATACCTGGTCTTGAGGTCGGTTTCCCGCTTAGATGCTTTCAGCGGTTATCCAATCGGCACATGGCTACCCAGCGATGCCTCTGGCGAGACAACTGGTACACCAGCGGTGCCTCCAACCCGGTCCTCTCGTACTAAGGTCAGAGCCTCTCAAGTATCCTACGCCCACAGCAGATAGGGACCAAACTGTCTCACGACGTTTTGAACCCAGCTCGCGTACCGCTTTAATTGGCGAACAGCCAAACCCTTGGGACCTGCTCCAGCCCCAGGATGCGATGAGCCGACATCGAGGTGCCAAACCTCCCCGTCGATGTGAACTCTTGGGGGAGATAAGCCTGTTATCCCCGGAGTACCTTTTATCCGTTGAGCGATGGCCCTTCCATTCAGGACCACCGGATCACTATGACCTGCTTTCGCACCTGCTCGACCTGTCGGTCTCGCAGTCAAGCTCCCTTATGCCATTGCACTCGACGCCCGGTTTCCAATCGGGCTGAGGGAACCATCGCGCGCCTCCGTTACTTTTTGGGAGGCGACCGCCCCAGTCAAACTACCCACCAGACAGTGTCCCAGTCCCGGCTGACGAGACGTGGTTAGACACCAGAAATCAACAGGGTGGTATTTCACCGTTGCCTCCACCGAACCTAGCGGCCCGGCTTCAAAGGCTCCCACCTATCCTACACAGTCAATCCCTAGTGTCACTGTCAAGTTGTAGTAAAGGTTCACGGGGTCTTTCCGTCTTGCTGCGGGTAAACTGCATCGGCACAGCTATTTCAATTTCGCTGAGTCCCTCTCCGAGACAGTGCGGAAGTCGTTACTCCATTCGTGCAGGTCGGAACTTACCCGACAAGGAATTTCGCTACCTTAGGACCGTTATAGTTACGGCCGCCGTTTACTGGGGCTTCGGATCATCGCTTCGCCTTGCGGCTGACGAATCCCCTTAACCTTCCAGCACCGGGCAGGAGTCAGACCCTATACGTCGGCTTGTCGCCTTCGCAGAGTCCTGTGTTTTTGGTAAACAGTCGCTACCGCCATTTCTCTGCAACCTCTCTCGGCTTCGGCTGTACGCCTACACCTACCAGAGGCCCACCTTCTTCCGAAGTTACGGTGGAAATTTGCCTAGTTCCTTGGAGGAGAGTTCTCTCAAGCGCCTTAGGATTTTCTCCTCACCCACCTGTGTCGGTTTGCGGTACGGACACCCTGCAGACTCCCTGCGGGACTTTTCTTGGAAGCCGAGCATCAGCGACTTACCCCTTGCGGGGCGCCATGGGGTCTCGGGGATGACTGCCGCGCCTTTATTCGTACGCGACACCCCTACGCCTTTAGACTGACACAACCACCGGTCAGCTCGCCTAGCTTTCTCCGTCCTCCCTCAGTTCAACGTCTGCAAGATGGCGCAGGAATATTAACCTGCTTGCCATCACCTACGCCTTTCGGCCTCGGCTTAGGACCCGGCTAACCCTGGGAAGATTAACTTGACCCAGGAAACCTTGGGTTTACGGCGAGGGGGTTTCTCACCCCCTTTATCGCTACTCATTTCGGCATCAGCACTCCCAGTCGCTCCAGCGGCCCTTTCGGTCCACCTTCGCTGCAACTGGGACGCTCCCCTACCGCCATGCATGCCTGGCATGCATGACCCGAAGCTTCGGCACTAGTCTTGAGCCCCGTTACATTTTCGGCGCGGCCTGTCTTGACCAGTGAGCTATTACGCTTTCTTTAAAGGATGGCTGCTTCTAAGCCAACCTCCTGGTTGTCAATGACCTGCCACATCCTTTCTAGTGTTCACTTAGACTAGATTTGGGGGCCTTAGCTGTCGGTCTGGGTTATTCCCCTCTTGCCAATGGACGTTATCACCCACTGACTGCGTCCCGGGATAACAATTGCCGGCATTCGGAGTTTGATACGGTTTGGTAATCTGGTGAGACCCCTAGCCGTTTCAGTGCTCTACCTCCGGCATTGAATTACCCGAGCCGATACCTAAATATCTTTCGGGGAGAACCAGCTATCACGGAGTTTGATTGGCCTTTCACCCCTACACACAGCTCATCCCAGAAATTTTCAACTTTCATGAGTTCGGTCCTCCATGCGGTGTTACCCGCACTTCAACCTGGCCATGTGTAGATCACCCCGCTTCGGGTTATAATACACGCAACTTAGCGCCCTGTTCGGACTCGCTTTCGCTCCGGCTCCACCTATCGGCTTAGCCTCGCTACGTATATTAAGTCGCCGAATCATGATGCAAAAGGTACGCTCTCGCACTGGCTTGCGCCGTAGTGCTCGAACTGCTTGTAGACATGCGGTTTCAGGTTCTTTGGACTCCCCTCACCGGGGTTCTTTTCACCTTTCCCTCGCGGTACTTGTTCACTATCGGTCGCCAAGGAGTATTTAGGCTTACCGGATGGTCCCGGCAGATTCAGACAGGATTGCACGTGTCCCGTCTTACTTGGGTAACCCGCTCAGCTCCAGACGGCTTTCGCGTACGCGACTATCACGCTCTTTGGTGCACCTTTCCAGGTGCTTCCGCTAGCCCTCCAGAGTCCTACCGCGGACCCGCTACCCCACCGCCATTTGCATGACGTTGGTTTGGCCTCTTCCCATTTCGCTCGCCACTACTTTGGGAATCACTCGTTGTTTTCTCTTCCTCAGGGTACTGAGATGTTTCACTTCCCCTGGTTTGCTCTGCAACCCTATGAATTCAGGTTGCAGTAACGCAGCTCTTCGCCACGCTGGGTTTCCCCATTCGGACATCTCCGGATCAACGTTTGGTTGGCAACTCCCCGAAGCTTTTCGCAGCCACCCACGTCCTTCATCGCCTCTTGGCACCTAGGCATCCACCGCACGCCCTTAGTAGCTTACTTGCCCTAATCTCTTGTCCAACGCCCGCCTCCCGGCGGATTGTCGAAACTCGAAACCAAGGCCCAGGCCTCTGCTCTTCGCTAGCAGGCCCGGAAGACTTTACTTATTGCTGTTCTCTTCACTGCTTCTTCTTGTGTGGGAGACTTCGTTCCCCTCTACCCGGCTGCCTCGCGGCGCCTGGTAAAGCAGATTTCGAAGTCGGCACTTCTGTTGAGAACTTCACTCAGCAGAAATTGCAACTTACCCTTCGTATGCACTTGTCAAAGAACGTCCCTGCTTGGAAGCAGGTAACTTGTGGAGCTGATCGGGTTCGAACCGACGACATCCAGCTTGCAAAGCTGGCGCTCTCCCAGCTGAGCTACAGCCCCGACTCTCGCGTCGGCACCGCCTTCGTCCCCCCAATGAGGGAGAATGGTGGGCCTAGGTGGACTTGAACCACCGACCTCGCGCTTATCAGGCGCGCGCTCTAGCCAGCTGAGCTATAGGCCCAGGTGGGGGCTAAAGCATCGGCAGAACCCTACAGCGTCCTTCATTCTCAAAGAGCCGAGCCGCCTTCGCTCGGTCCTTCAAAACCAAACAGCAAGCCCGAAGTTGATAATGGATTGTTTACCGGAAACTTTGACCTAGTCAGACCTGACAGCCCGAAGGCTGCTGGTGTTGCCTACTCTCCCGAAGGATGAGTCCAACACCCGGTCTCCTTAGAAAGGAGGTGATCCAGCCGCAGGTTCCCCTACGGCTACCTTGTTACGACTTCACCCCAGTTACCGAGCACTCCTTGGGCATCTCTTGGTGAGATGACTTCTGGAGCAATCGACTCCCATGGTGTGACGGGCGGTGTGTACAAGGCCCGGGAACGTATTCACCGCAGCGTGCTGATCTGCGATTACTAGCGATTCCGCCTTCATGGAGTCGAGTTGCAGACTCCAATCTGAACTGAGACCGGTTTTCTGCGATTAGCTCCCCCTCGCGGGTTTGCAGCGCTCTGTACCGGCCATTGTAGCACGTGTGTAGCCCTGGTCATAAAGGCCATGAGGACTTGACGTCATCCCCACCTTCCTCCGGTTTAACACCGGCAGTCCCTCTAGAGATCCACTTGCGTGGCAACTAAAGGCGAGGGTTGCGCTCGTTGCGGGACTTAACCCAACATCTCACGACACGAGCTGACGACAGCCATGCAGCACCTGTCTCTCGGTTCCCTTGCGGGCACTCCCTCATCTCTGAAGGATTCCGAGGATGTCAAGACCAGGTAAGGTTCTGCGCGTTGCGTCGAATTAAACCACATGCTCCACCGCTTGTGCGGGCCCCCGTCAATTCCTTTGAGTTTTAGTCTTGCGACCGTACTTCCCAGGCGGAGAACTTAATGCGTTAGCTACGGCACCGCGGGGGTCAACTCCCACGACACCTAGTTCTCATCGTTTACGGCGTGGACTACCAGGGTATCTAATCCTGTTTGCTACCCACGCTTTCGCGTCTCAGCGTCAGTTACCGTCCAGGTGGCCGCCTTCGCCACCGGTGTTCCTCCCCATATCTACGAATTTCACCTCTACTTGGGGAATTCCGCCACCCTCTCCGGCACTCAAGCTCTGCAGTTTCGGGCGCACTTCCTCAGTTGAGCTGAGGGCTTTCACACCCGACTTGCAAAGCCGCCTACACGCGCTTTACGCCCAATAATTCCGAACAACGCTTGCACCCTCTGTATTACCGCGGCTGCTGGCACAGAGTTAGCCGGTGCTTCTTCTCCCGGTACCGTCAAGGCAAAGCGTATTAGGCTTTACGGTTTCGTCCCGGTCGAAAGTGCTTTACAATCCAAAGACCTTCATCACACACGCGGCGTTGCTGCGTCAGGCTTTCGCCCATTGCGCAAAATTCCCCACTGCTGCCTCCCGTAGGAGTCTGGACCGTGTCTCAGTTCCAGTGTGGCTGATCGTCCTCTCAGACCAGCTACCCGTCGTCGCCTTGGTGGGCCATTACCCCGCCAACTAGCTGATGGGCCGCGGACTCATCTGGTTGTGATAGCTTGTATACAGAGGCCACCTTTTCCCTCAGTCTCCGAAGAGACCGTGGGCTTATCCGGTATTAGCCAATCTTTCGACTGGTTATCCCAGGCATCCAGGCAGATTATCCACGTGTTACGCACCCGTGCGCCGCTCTACTAGGGTTTCCCCATTCGCGCTCGACTTGCATGTGTTAGGCACGCCGCCAGCGTTCGTTCTGAGCCAGGATCAAACTCTCCAATTGTATTCTTGGTTTGCTTGAACCGGCGTCCCCCGAGACCCGGCTAAGGAGTCTCGGCTCGCTGATTCGTCGGCACTTCCCTCTCGCTGCGCTTTTCAGCGCTGCCCTCGAGGTGAAGATGCCCTCAAAAAATTGACTGCGGTTTCCGCAATCCATTACTGCTTGGGCTTGCTATTTGGTTTTCAAAGACCGAGCCGCTTGTTGCGGCTTTGTTGCTTGCCGGCTTCTTTCGTCCGGCGGGGTTGCAGCTTCTATTTCAGTTCGCAGTCAGCGTCAACTTCGCTTTTGCGTCCTGCGGGCTGCTTCGAATCTCGTCGGCGCCGTCCAGTGACTTCCGCCGTTTTCTTTCGAAGGGGAGCGGCTTCTACTTCAGCGCCGTCTTCCCTGTCAACCGCTTGCCGTCAGCTTCCTTCACCGCTTTGCGTCCGTTTTGTTGCTTGCCGGACGCCTGCTTCTTCGGTGGGGCGCGGCTTCTATCTCTTCGCCGCGTTCGCTGTCAACCCGCTCGTTGACTGCCCTATTTTCTTTTCGGTGCTGCTCTCTCTCCGAAGTGCCTTCCGCGCCAGTGCGCGGGCTTCGAAGCGAGGGGCGCGGCTTCTACCTCTCCACCGCGTTCGGGATCAACATCCTTCGTCGATCCTTTCCTTCCCCCCGCGCTGACCGTCCGAGCCCTGGAGGGCCTGCGGTTCGTCGCGGGGGGGCACTCTCTAACGCTTCGGGCCGGCGACGTCAAACCCTTGGTTGCCTGGCCCTGATCATTGGCGTACCGACGATAGAGAGGCGTGGCTGCCTGGCCCCTCCCTCATGGCGGGCTCGAGGCGCGGCGGTGCGCGGAGCAGGTGGTGCTGGCGCTGAAGCATGTGATGGCCCCGGCCCGCCTCCGCTCCTTCGGAGACATCCACCTCCCCCACCGGGCCCTCCGCACCTCATGGGCGCAGACGCGACAAGGCCCCCGACCCGGTGACAGGTCGGAGGCCCTTGCTTCCTACGGATGCCGGCTCAGCTCACGGCGTCGCGGGGTCGAACGTGGAGATGCTCCAGCCCATGCGCTCGTGGCCGAACTTGTTCCAGTCCGGGTTCTTGCCGTTGACGACCTGGCTGTCCGTGTAGGACGGCGCCGCGGAGCCAGAGCCGGAACCGGAGAAGATGTTCACGCTGATGGTGGAGCCCGTGTACGTCGGGTGCGTGTTGTCCGACTGGATGTAGTCGTAGCTGGTGCTGCTGTTCGCCAGGTGGCCGTTCGCGTCGCGCAGCGTGCTGCGCAGGGTGACGCTGATGCGCTGCACGTAGGCGTCCTCGGTCTCACCCTGGCGGTACGCGATGGCCTCGGAGTCAATCTGACCGTCGCCGTTGCGGTCGTAGTCGGAGGCCATCATCTCCGCGAAGGCGTCCGCACACTTGAAGCCGTACTTCGACGCCAGGTTGCAGGCGCGCCAGTTGCTGCGCGCGAGCAGCGGGAGGAAGTACTGCTGCTTGTTCACCTTCTGGCCCGTCGTCGCGTCCGTGCAGGACGTCAGCACGTTGTCCGCGTCATAGCCCGGGTAATAGATGTTGGAGATGACCTTCACCTTGGCGGTGGTCGCGTACTGGTTGATGGTCTGCATCGCCCGTTCCATGTACGTGGTGCAGGTCGCCAGCGCGTTCTGCAGGCCGCTGTAGTTGCAGGTGCCGGTCTGGTCGGTGAACGCGCTGCGGGCCTGCAGGTAGTCGTTGCCGCACATCTCGAACATCACGACGCGCGTGCGGGAGTCCTGCATGTAGGAGCGCTCGGAGACGATCTTGTTGTTGTAGATGTCGTCCGCCTTCGCGCCGGACTTCGTGCGGCGGATGACCTCCACGTTCGAGCCCCACTTCTGGGCCGCGTACTCGCCCTCCACCACCGGGGCCGCACGGCGCGCCACGCTGCCGATGCCGCCGTTGTAGCCGGCGAAGATGGAGTCGCCGTAGGCCACCACGCGGTACGTCTGCGACGCCGAGCGGTTGATGGTCCACGACGTGTTCTGATTGATGGTGCTGGCCATCGCGCTGCCACTGAGGGTGGTGACAGCGACGACGGCGGCGAGGGACAGCCCGCTGCGACGAACGGACATACCGGCTCCTGAAGAGGTAGGGGGTTCTCGCCCCGGCAATGGGGAGAGGCCGCGCACGGTACACGCCTTTGATTCTGGAATCACCCCTCAGACCTGAATTGACCCTTCACTATGTATTCCATGCTGAACACGAATTCCGACACAGCGCATCAGAGAGGGCCGTGGCATGCCCTGGCGCTGACGCAGCGCTTCCGGCTGACGCAATGTTTCATGACGGGTCCGTGCCGATGAACCTCTCCCGGAGTGCCCGAGTCCTGGGCCAGTGGCTGCTGCTGGGCGCCAGCGTGGGAGGGCTGTGCGGCGTGGCGTCCGCGGTGTTCCTGGCGCTGCTGGAGGGGGCCACGGAGTTCCGGCTGGCGCATGAGTCGCTGGTGTACGCGCTTCCCTTGGCGGGGCTCGTCATTGGCGCGGTGTACGGCCGCTGGGGCGCGTCCATCCAAGGCGGCAACAACCTGGTGCTCGAAACGGTGCACGAGGGCGACGCGGTGATTCCCCTGCGCATGGCGCCCATGGTGCTGCTGGGGACGGTGCTCACGCACCTGTTCGGCGGGAGCGCCGGGCGCGAGGGCACCGCGGTGCAGATGGGCGCGAGCCTGGCGGACCAGATTGCCTGGCGCTTCCGCGTGACGCCGGACACCCGGCGCGAGCTGCTGGCGGCGGGAATCGCGGGCGGCTTCGGTTCGGTGTTCGGCACGCCGCTGGCGGGCGCCGTGTTCGGGCTGGAGGTCGTGTGCGTGGGCCGGCTGGGCTACGAGGCGCTCCTGCCCGCGCTCACCGCCGCCGTGGTGGGGGACCTGGTGACTCGCGGGCTGGGCATCCATCACACCGTGTATCCGGTGCCTCAAGCGCTGGCGCTGACGCTGCCCGTGCTGGGCCGGTGGCTGGCGTTCTCGGTGGGCATCGCGGGCGTGGCGGTGGCGTTCATCGAGGGCACGCATGGGCTGAAGCGGCTCCTGGGGCGCCGTGTGCCCTGGCTGCCCGTGCGCATGGCCCTGGGTGGCCTGGGGGTGGTGGGGCTCTGGAAGCTCGCGGGCACCAGCGACTATCTGGGACTGAGCGTGCCCGGCATCGTGCGTGCTTTCGAGGACGCGTCGCTGCCCTGGGACGCGTTCGCCTGGAAGCTCGTGTTCACGGTGGTGACGTTGGGCGCGGGGTTCATCGGCGGTGAGGTGACGCCGCTGTTCTTCATTGGGGCGACGCTGGGCAATGTGCTCGCGCGGCTGCTGGGGCTGCCGGTGGACATGGGCGCCGCGGTGGGCATGGCGGCGCTGTTCGCGGCGGCGGCCAACACGCCGCTCGCGCTGTCGTTGATGGCGGTGGAGCTGGTGGGCGCCTCCGTGCTGCCTCACGTGGTCATCGTGGCCACGGTGGCCTACCTGCTCACGGGACACCGGGGCATCTATCCGTCGCAGCGCATTGCCCGGAGGAAGCTGGGCGGACCGTTGCTGGATCGCATCGTCGCGCTGCGCGACCTGCATGAGGCGCCCCGGAAGGAACCCGAGGCGCCTCGCTAGCGGGCGCTACTTCGCGGAGGCTTCAGGCTTCGCGGTGGGGACGAGCCCCTCCGTGTGCCAGGGCTCCACGTGACCGGTATCGAGCGTGAAGCTCGCGGACGCGGGCGAAGGCCGAGCGGGACGGCGATGGAAGGACCTGCTCGCGAGCGAGTCCCTCGCGCCGGCGGCTGTCCGTTCGCTCGACGCTCGCGTGCCGGTTCACGGCACGGTCTGAGCCGTCAGCCCCACGGCTCCGTCGCCCCTTCTTCGGAGCTCTGGCGTCGCGACCTGGAACTCCGCGGGCAGCATTCGCAGGATGCGCTCGCGGCGGTAGCGGGCGCTGGCCAGGCGCTGCTCCAGGGCGGCCTTCTCCGCTCGGGCTTCCTTGTCGGGTGTCCCGGTGCGCTGGGTCAACGCGGCCAACCTTCTTGAGACCTCTTCCATCTCGCGATCGATGAGCACCGGCTGGATGTTCCGCTTCGCTCGCGCCTTGCGGCCCTGGGCGTTGTTCTCAATCCACACCGGCAACACTGAAACATCCGCCAGCGCTACCGGGGCTCCGGGCTCCGCTCGGGTTACTCCGATCCGCAGGAGCAGGGAGTCCCGCTTGTCTCCGTCCTTCCCCAGCTGCCCCTTCACGTGCTGGTAGAAGCGCGCCTGGTTCGCCACCAGGTTGCCCAGCGAATACGCGATGAAACCCCGGCGCCCGGACTTCGTCGTGTAGGCCTCCAAGGGCTGCAACACGTGCGGATGATGGCCAATCACCGCGAAGGCTCCCGCCTCCAGGAAGGCCTGCCCCAGTGCCCGGTCCAGGGGATGCGGCGTGTCCTTGTACTCGTTCCCCCAGTGCCCCAGCACGAAGAGCGCGTCACATCTCGCCGCCGCGGCTCGCACCCTCTCCACGGCCTCCTCTGGCTTCAGGCCCCTGCGGAAGGCGTGGTCCGGATAGGGCACCAGCGCCACGTGCGGCGCGTCCGCTTCCTTCGGGTTGCTGAAGCCATTCAGGGTCCGGGTGAACGAGAGGAAGCCCAGCTTCAGGCCCCTCACCTCCATGAACGCCGGCGCCCAGGCCGCGTCCTTCGTCATCCCCGTGCCCGCGTGGAGCAGTCCCGTGGCGTCCAGGTGCTTCAGCGTCTCCACCAGGCCTTCCACGTGCTGATCCCTCGCGTGGTTGTTGCCCGTGGACACCACCTTCACGCCCGCTCGCACCAATGCCTGCACCATCGCCGGGGGCGCGTTGAAGACCAGCTCCCTCGTGACGGCCTTGTCGTTGGCCGTGACCGGCGTCTCCAGGTTCACCACGCCCACGTCCGCCGTGCGCAGGACGTCCGACAGTGGCCCGAAGACGTGGTCCCAGCCTTCATGGTTTCCGCTTCGGGCGTGGGCCTTCGCCACCGACTGCACCTCGCCGTGCGGAATCACGTCTCCGCCAAAGACGAGCTCCACGCGCGCCGGCGCGGCCATCCCCCACAGCGGGATGAACAGCAGCAGGGCCCCCCACCCTCGCATCACTCCGGCTCCCGCACCCCGATGAAGACCTCCCGGTTCCATGCGTCCCTGCGCGCCGTCGCGGGACAGCCCGCCTCGCGCATCCACTCGAGCCAGTCGTCCCGCCGGAACAGGCCGAAGCGGTGGCGCTCCTGCGACATGCTCACCGTGCCGTCCGCGTCCCTCAGCAGATAGGCGAACGCGGTCTCGTATGTCTCGTCGTCCGGATCCGGATCCCACGTCCACATGAGGTAGCGCATCCCGCGCCCGTCCGGTCCGTCATGGCCTCCGGACTCGGTGACGGGCTCGAAGGTCTCCCGCACGCAGTCCGGCAACAACACCACCCGACCTCCTGGACGGCAGTGCACCGCCGCCGTGAGGACCGTGGCTCGCGCGTCCTCGCGATCCACCGCGTACATGATGGCGTCGTGCACCATCACCCGGTCGAACGTGCGCCCCAGCCGCAGCGAGCGCATGTCGCCCACGCGGTGCTCGCACTCCGGATTCACCTTGCGGCTCACCGCCACCATCTCCGGCGAGCGGTCCGTCAGCGTCAGCGTGAAGTGCTTCTTCAGGTGGAAGGCCAGGCTTCCACCTCCCGAGCCCAACTCCAGCAGCGTGCGCCCCGGGCCCTCCTCCGCGTGCAACAGGGGGAGCAGGTCCGCCGCCTCCTCCACGTACTCCTCCGGTGGCGAGAACAACGGCCACCAGGAGGCGAGGTCCGTGTAGAGGTGGGGCTCCTCCACGGGAGGCGGAATCACGGTGCGCGACAACGCCATGGGTGGCTTCCTCGGAGACGGGTCACCGTTCTACTGCCCGCGCAACCCGTGCGTCCATGAGGCCTAGCGAATCTGGACGGCGTCCGCGACCACGTAGGTCCCCGCCGTCACCCAGCGGCTGAGCTGGACCTTGTTCCACCCGGCCGGGAAGCTCCACGTGCCCAACGTGTTCCAGCGTGCGCCGTTGAGGGTCTGGTCCACCTTCACGTTCGCCAGCTGCGTGCCGGACGCGTCCGTGATGATGAAGGGCGCCGCCGTGGAGCGGTCACTCGCCGCCGTCCACCATGCGTCCACCGTCTTCGTGGCCGCCGCGGAGAGGTAGAACCAGAACGTCGCCGGCTCCGACACCGCCGCGCCCGGCGACACCAGGTAGCTGGTGCCGTAGTAGCCCGCCACGTTCGTGGACGAGGTCCAGCTCGTGCCCGCGAGCTGGATGTAGCCCTTCGTCTGGTCGTTGTTCGCGTTGTTGCTGTCGATGACCAGCCCCGTCGATGAACCGCCGCCGGACGTCCACAGGTACGTGACGTCCACCCAGTCGTTGTTCGTCATCCCCAGGTCCGTCCAGAACGTCCCGTCCGCGAGGTCGATGCCCGCGGGGTTCGCCGGACGTCGGCCGAATTGATCCAACCCGCCGTTGAAGTTCTCCTGGTACGCCGCCTGCGCCTCCGGCTTGCCCTGCGGCAATGTCTTCCACATCTCGCGCACGCTGGACGCGTTCCAGTAGTCGTCCTTCGTGTTCCACGGGCCCACGTCCCAGACGGACGTCGTCGCGCACTTCGCCGTCTTCGAATAGCAGACGCGCACCTGGTACTCGGAGCCCCCGTTCGACGCGAGGCCGCGACGCGAGGGCAGCGCCACGAAGCGGTCGTTGCTCTTGATGACGTGGCCGTTCGCCGTCGTGCCGCCCACCAGGCCTTCACGGGTCGCGTAGACGCGGTAGCTCAGCGGCGCGAGCGTCTGGAGTGCTTCCCCGGTGCCGCCTTCGCGCCAGCCCTCCAGCGCCACCTCCTGGACCGCGGGTCCCCGGCCGCGCTCGTCCGCGATGAGCGCGAGGCGCACCTGCACCTCCGTGCCCGAGCGGGGCAGGCGCACGGCTTCGTCACCCGTGGCGGTGCGCCACTCGCTCCAGGCGCCTCCGGGTTCCCGGACTCGCACGTCCACTTCGACGCCCTGCCCCAGGCCCACCGTGGCCTGGACTCGCGGGCGGAAGGTGTCCACGGGTTGCGCGAGCGTGCGCGCGGGGAACTCGAAGAGGCCCGTGAGCCGGTTGAGCCCTTCCGGCCGGCGCATCACGGCGTTGGGTTCGTAGAGCAACCCTTCGCGCGTGCCCACGAGCTCCGACGTGCCCGTTCCTGCTGAAAGGTTCTCCGTCCAGCGCTGCGTGCCGGTTTCCTGCCGAAGTTCCGGAGCGGGCTCCGCCGCCGCCACTCCTTCCGCGAAGACCGCGCCCAACATCACCGCCATCAGGGTGGACCGCCACGACGCGCGCATGCTTGGACTCCCGGGAAATGGATAAAAACGTTTAGGCCGTTCAACGTTTAAATCCGTCTTTCCCGGTTCTCAAGAGCCAAGGCGTGAATGGGACCAGAACGTCCACTCCGGCGTCGCCAGGCCTGCCGTCCGACCGCCCTTGTCGAAATACACGTCCACGCTGCACCAAGCCTTGAGCCGGCCAGGAGCGCAGGCACCGGCGGAGGGCTCGTGCTCCGGCCCATCCAGGCCTCTTCAATCCTCTCTCCCGAGGGCCTACTTCGTGCCGAAGAGGCGGTCTCCCGCGTCGCCCAGGCCGGGCAGGATGTAGCCGTGCGCGTCCAGCTTCTCGTCGACGGCGGCGGTGAAGACGCGCACGTCGGGGTGGTGTTCGCGCAGGTTCCTCAGGCCCTCCGGACACGCGAGCAGACACACGAAGCGCAGGGAGCCCGGGCGGCTTCGCTTCACCCGCTGGAGCGCCGCCACCGCGGAGTTGCCTGTCGCGAGCATCGGGTCGCAGACGATGACGTCGCGGTCCTCCAGGTTGGAGGGCACGCGGTAGTAGTACTCCACCGCGCTCAGCGACTCCGGGTCGCGGTACAGGCCGATGTGGCCGACCCGCGCGGACGGGACCAGTTGCAGCAGGCCGTCCAGGATGCCCTGCCCCGCTCTCAGGATGGGCACCAGCACCAGCTTCTTGCCGTCCAGCGCCCAGCCCGTGGTGCGCGCCATGGGCGTTTGGATCTCCTCCTCGCGCAGCTTCAGGTCTCGCAGCGCCTCGTACCCGAGCAGGAGGGAGATCTCCTCCAGCAGCGCCCGGAAGGCCGCCGTGCTCGTGTCCGTCCTGCGCATCACCGTCAGCTTGTGCTTCACCAGCGGGTGATCCACCACCGTGCAGTTCGGGAAGTCCATGCGTCCTCCTTGAATGGGTTTTCAGAACACCGTGCCGTCGCTGCGGATGCGGATGGGCGGCACGCCCCCGGGGCGAAGCTCGGCCGCCACCCGGCGCCCCGCCGTCCAGGTGCCGCCCTGGAGCACCTTCGCCAGGGGCAGCTCCTCCGCGCTCAATTCCAGACGCCCTCGCACCAGCGCGGCCACCCGGTCCAGCAGCGCCACCGTCAGCGCCCGCCACTCCACGATGGGCGGATCTTCCGGGGCGTAGACCTCCACCGTCAGGCGCGGGTCCTGCGGCACCAGCACGCCCAGGTCCACGAAGAGGCCACCGTTGCGGTACTCCGGCAGGCCGGTGAGCGCGTCCAGCTCCGTCACCCCCACGCCCGCTTCCGCCAGCGGCTCCACCAGCGAGTACGCCAGCCACTGGGACAACTTGTGGAAGGGCACCAGCGCGTCCGCGCTCCCCGGCGGCCCGAGCGCCGGATGCGGCCACACGTCCCCCAGGTTCACGCCGTCCACCGTCGTGCGCCCCGGCCAGATGGGCCCCAGCACCTCCAGCACCGTGCCCAGCACCTCCGCCGCCCGGACGCTGCGGCGGTGCGCGGCCAGCATGTCGAACATCGAGCCCGGTCTGGGCAGCACTCGCGACAGGCCCTGCAACAGATGCAGCCGGCCCTCCACGCCCAGCAATGGATTGGACTCGGACACCTGGAGGCCGCGCTCCAATTGCTCGCGCGTCATGCGGCTCAGCGCCTCCGCGTCCGCGCGCAGCGGCCGGTCCGGATCCGATGAGAACGCACCCGCCATGAACATGCGCAGCGACGCCACCGCCAGGCCCTCCGAGCGCACGTACGACGCGCCCCCGGGCTCCTGGTAGCGCCATGCCGGACCGCTGCCCGCGTCCAGCAGCACGCTCACCACGCCCAGGTCCACCTTGGCCCGTGCTCGCTCCTCTGGCGGCAGCGGGGCCAGGCGCGCCTCCAGCTGCGCGAGCCTGGGCACGCCTCCCGCGTCGAAGTGCCTCCAGCGGCTGTGCACCGGGATGTCCAGCCGGGGGTACGCCTCGTGCGTCACCGCGAGCACCCGGTCCACCACCGTGGGCAGCCGGGACGGCTCCACCCGGAAGTACTCCAGCCGGCCCGCGAGGCCCAGGTCCAACACCTGATGACAGCGCTCACGGATGGCCGCCGGGCTGCGCAACCACGCCACCGTGGGGGACACCTCCCGCACCCGGATCGCGTCAAGCATCGAGGTCCCGTCCCTTCACCTGCGCCAGCGCCCCCGCGTCCGCCACCGGCCCTCGCGTGAAGTAGCCCGCGGCCTTCTTCGCCTCCATCTCCACCTTCGCGTCCGCCGGAATCAGTCCGTCCGGAATGGGCACGCGTTCGAGGATCTCGATGCCCGAGCGCACGATGGCGTCGTGCTTCATGTCGCTCATGGAGATGAAGCGGTGGATGCGCGTGATGCCCAGCCAGTGCAGCACGTCCGGCATCAGCTCCTGGAAGCGCATGTCCTGCACGCCCGCCACGCACTCCGTGCGGTGGAAGTACGTGGCCGCGGAGTCGCCGCCCTCCTGGCGCTTGCGCGCGTTGTAGACCAGGAACTTGGTCACCTCGCCCAGCGCCCGGCCCTCCTTGCGGTGGTAGACGATGAGCCCCACCCCACCCTGCTGCGCCATCCGCACGCACTCCTCGATGCCGTGCACCAGGTAGGGCCGGCAGGTGCAGATGTCGCTGCCGAAGACGTCCGAGCCGTTGCACTCGTCATGCACGCGCGCCGCCAGCGGAACGTTCTTGTCCGCCAGCGCTTCGACGCTTCCAAACACATACAGCGACAGCCCGCCGATGGGCGGCAGGAAGACGTGCAGGTCCGGGCGGGTGATGAGCTCCGGGTACATGCCGCCGGTGTGCTCGAAGAGGCCGCGGCGCAGCGCGCCCTCCGTGAGGCCGAAGCGCTCCGCGATGCCGGGCAGGTACCAGACGGGCTCCACCGCGGCCTTCACCACCTTCACGTCGCCGTTCGCCGCGACGAGGTCGCCGTCCACCTTGAGCCGTCCGGCGGTGATGGCCTCGCGCACCTCGGGCATGTTGATGTGGGCCCGGGTGACGGCGATGGTGGGCCGGTAGTCCACGCCCTGGTCGGCGTAGGCGCGGAACACCTGTGACGCCACCGCGCCCCAGGGGTCCAGCGACACGATGCGCTTGGGGTCGCTCCACGATGGATGCGGCCCCACCTGCGCCGCGGGCGCGGTGTTGGTCAGGTCCGCCTTGTGGTCCTGCGGCAGCTTGCCCGCGGACACCGCCAGCGCGCGGTAGATGGAGTACGCGCCCGAGTGCGTGCCGATGACGTTGCGGTTCGCGGGGTCGGAGAGCGTGGCCACCACCGGGCCCCGGCGCACCGGCTCGGGTTCTCCCCAGCGCAGGGGGACGCCGGGGGCCTGTCCGTCGGGATGGGAGGTGAGACGAATGTGATTCACGGGCTTCTTGTCAGCCATGGGTGCACCCTCCTTGGGGGGCGCGCGGGAAAGGACAGATGTCTGGGAATGGGCGAAGCAGCGAGACGTCAGCTCATCCATGAGCCGTCGGTGCGCGCGGACCACTTGCGCGTCACCTTCTTGAGCTGGCTCCAGAAGTCGAGGCTCGACGGGCCGGTGATGTCCCCGTGGCCGAACTTCGATTCGCCCGTGCCCCCGAAGGAGAAGGGCTCGCGCGGCACCGGCACGCCCACGTTCACGCCCACCATGCCCGCCTTCGCACCCTCCACCACCGTCTGCGCCACCGCCCCGCTCGTGGTGAAGATGGACGCCGCGTTGCCATAGGGCGACGCGTTCTCCACCGCGAGCGCCGCCGACAGCGTGGGCACCCGCACGATGGACAGCACCGGGCCGAACAGCTCGCGTGTCGCGGCCTCCATGTCCGGGCGCACGCCGTCCAGCACCGTGGGCCCCAGCCAGTGGCCGTTCGCGTACGCGTCACCCACCGGCCTCTTGCCGCGCCCATCCAGCAGCACTCGCGCCCCGTCCGACAGCGCCTTCGCGATGGCCGTCTCCAGCCGTTCCACCGCGCCCCGGTCGATGAGCGCGCCCATGCCCGGACCGACCTCCAGGCGCGCTGCGCGCCGGACGAGCTCATCCACCAGGGACTGCACGTTCCCCACCGCGAGCATCACGCTGGCCGCCATGCAACGCTGGCCCGCGCAGCCGGTGAACGAGTCCACCACCGCCTGTGGCGTGAGGTCCGGATCCGCGTCCGGCACGACGATGAGGTGGTTCTTCGCGCCGCCCAGCGCCAGCACGCGCTTGCCGTGGCGGCTGCCCTCCACGTAGACGTGCCGCGCGACGGGAGACGAGCCCACGAAGGCCACGGCCTTCACGTCCGGGTGCTCCAGGAGCGCGTCCACCGCGGCCTTCGCGCCGTGCACCACGGAGAAGACGCCGGGCGGATAGCCCGCCTCCACCATCAGTTCGCCCAGCGCGGTCGCGGTGAGCGGCACCTTCTCCGAAGGCTTGAGGATGAAGGCGTTGCCCACCGTCACGGCGATGGGGAACAGCCACAGGGGCACCATCGCGGGGAAGTTGAACGGCGTGATGCCGGCGACGACGCCCAGGGGCTCGCGGCGGTATTCACAGGTGACGCCCCGGCTCACCTCCAGGTGCGCGCCGCTGTCCAGGTTCTGCAGCGACAGGGCGAAATCACAGACCTCCAACCCCTTGAGCAGGCCCGCGCGGCCCTCCGCCACCGTCTTGCCGGATTCACTCGCGGCCAGGTGCGCGAGGCGCTCCAGGTTTGTTTCGAGCCGCGTACGGAAGCGCAGCAGGAGCTGGGTGCGCTCGCGCAGCGGGGTGGCTCGCCAGCCTTGCGTGGCGGCCTTCGCGGCCTCCACCGCCTGGGCGACGCCCGAGGCGGTGGTCAGCGGAACGCGGCCGATGGGCGCTCCGGTATAGGGACTGCGGACCTCCTGCGCGAAACCTTCCGTCGGAGAGACCCACTCTCCGCCCACGAGGTTGCGACAAGCGACGACGCTCTCGGGTAGCCGAACAAAGGACACGCGCACCCCCCCGGTGTTGCGTGGCGAATGAGCGGCAAGGATAGACGCAAACCCGGAAGCCGGGGCAAGGCGGGGAGCGTCACCGAGCCATTGCCTGTTCGGAAGCAATGGATCTCCCCATGTTGCTGTGTCGCAAACCCGACCGATGCACGGGTGCGCGAACGTGCGCGCCGCGCTTCGTCAGGCCTGGGAGAGCATCCGCTGGTGCCGCTCCGACAGCGCGGTGGGGTCGGTGGTGGCGCGCAGCTCCGCGATGGCGGTGGCGTCCTGCGTGTCCGGGTTGAGGCCCATGGAGATGGCCTCCAGGTAGAGCTCCAGCGCCAGCAGGAAGCGCGAGTCGGCGGTGAGCGGATCGCCCTGCTCGCTCATCAGCTCGCCGTCCTCGCGCACCAGCTTGGCGAGCATGCGCACGCGCGAGGCGGTGCCGAGCAGGCGAGAGGTGGACTCGGCGTCCGCGAGGACGAGCGCGCCGTATTCCATGCCCAGCACCTGGAGGGAGGTGTCGCGGATGAGGTTGCGTGCGTCCCCATACCGCTTCTCCTTCCGGGCCTTGAGGATGCCGGAGATGGCGGCGGCGAACTGCTCGACGGCTCGCTCGATGAAGTCCTTGCGGAGGGACATGGGCCCTACACGGTAAGCCCGACCTGGCGCGCATGCACCTTTCCCACCGTGCTGGCACGGCCCCGTCACATGGAACCCAAGGGGTTTCACGTGTTTTCAGGGTCCTCGCCCGGACAGTGAGTCACCGCGGCGGCGGCCTGACGTCTTCCCGGAAGGTCACGGGGCCGCGTGGCGCCGTGATTTCCAATACTCGCGCCGCGCGGGCACGGAGACGAGCTGCCGCTCCGGATAGCGCAGCGCGGTCAGCCTGCCTCCGAACACGCAGCCCGTGTCCACGCAGAGGGTGTTGTTCACCCACTCGGCTTCCGTCACGGGGGTGTGGCCGTACACGATGGTGGCCTGCCCCCGGTACTCGCGAGCCCAGTCGAGCCGCACCGGCAGGCCGTAGGCGTCCGCTTCGCCGGTCGTCTCTCCGTAGCAGGCGAAGGCGTGCACCTCGGGGGTGTCCCGGCCGTGCATGGACTGCTTCAGGCCCGCGTGCGCCACCACCAGGTGGCCATCGTCCAGGAGGTAGTGCGGCGAGCGGGCTTCAATGAAGTCCGCGACCTCCCCTGTGAAGCCTGGCGGCTCCCGTTCCAGCTGCTCCAGCGTCACCGCGAGCCCGTGCCCCACGCGCACGTCCTTGCCACGCAGCTTCTTGAGCAACTTGATTTCATGATTGCCCGGCAAGCACAGCGCCGTGCCTGCCTCCACCATCCCCATCACCAGCCGCAGCACGTCCACCACGCCGGGCCCGCGATCCACCAGGTCGCCCAGGAACACGACCTTGCGTCCGCCGGGCGTGCCCACGTCGAAGCCGGGGCTGCCGTCCGCTCGCGGCGCGACCGTGTAGCCCAGTTCCATCAGCAGGGCCTTCAGCTCGTCGAAGCAGCCGTGGATGTCTCCGATGATGTCGAAGGGGCCGTGCTCGTCCTGGCGATGGCTGGGCAGCGGGCGGTGCTCGAAGGCCACCGCCCCCACCGTCTCCGGCGTGAGCACGTGCACGTGCCGGATGCCTTCCTTCGTCAGCCCCTGCAGCGCGTTCTGGAACTGCTGCACCTGGTTGCGCAGCGCTCGGGGGCTGGCGTGCGACCCGGGGCGCGTGCGGTTGCGCTCCAGACAGAGCGCCTCCGGCGTGTCCAGGGCCACCGCGACCAGGGCCACGTGGTGCTCGCGCGCCAGGGTCACGTACTGGCGGCGCGCTTCGGCGCTGAGCGGGACGCCGTCGATGACGGTGAGCGTGCCGCTCGCGAGCCTTCGCGCCACCTCTTCGTGGAGTTTCGTTTCGTTGCCCGTGCCGGGGAGCACGTCCTCCGGGAGGAAGTGCGCGCTCGCGAGCGTGGACTTGCCGGAGCCGGATGGGCCCAGGAGCAACACGAGCGACTGCTCGGGAATGGGAATCATCATGGAGAACACCGGGGATGGGGTCGGCGTACCGACCGGCGCCCCTTCCGGGGCAGGGCGCACGCCACGACTCCAGCGCGCGATCCCCTCCGGTGCCCGGGTCGCGCGAGCGTTCGCGGACCCTCCGGCGTCAGACGGGATGCGCTCTCTACGGTGGAACGCGCTCCCATCTGACATGCGTCACTTCAGGGGCAGCAGGTACGCCTCGAGGAACACCTCCGGACGGCGGTCCATGTCTCCCTCCGGCGTCCGCTGATAGCCCCGTCGCTGGTACATGCGCGCGACTCCCACCGCGCCCTGGCGCACATGGAGGGAGATGGCGTCCACACCCCAGCGCTTCGCCAGGGCCTCCGACTCCGACAGCAGCGGCTGGGCCAGACCCTGGCCGTGGAAGCGCACCGACGTGGCCAGAGCGCGCAGGTCCGCCGTGCGGGGCAGCCAGGCCTCGGAGCCGGGCGCGCCGGGCGGGTACAGGGCCACCGTGCCCGCGACCTCGCCGTCCACCTCCGCCACGAGGATGGTGCACACCTTGCGCCGGGAGGCGATGTCGCGCAGGAACGCCTTGCGCTCGTCGGAGTAGACGACCTCCGGCAGCTTCTTCGCGTACTGCGTGACGTAGGCCTCCACCAACAGCTCGCCAATCGCCTGGTCGTCCTCGGGCCGCGCCTCGCGGATGACAGCTCGCTTCACCACGTCCGTGCTCATGCGCCGCCCTCTAGCATGGCCGCGCGGGCCCGCGTGGCGCTTCCGGTCAGGCACCCAGGCGTGTACCTCCTCCGCCCGACCCGGGCCCGACCGGGCCGCCATGGCCGGGGGCCGGGCCGCGGTTCTCCAAAACCTGTCCGACTGTCGGACAGGTTCGTGCGGTCCGCCTCCGGCAGGGGCCCACCGGCCTGGCGTGTCGCGGCAAGCGTGCCTCACGTGCCTTCCCCGCGCCTACCGCGGCCGGGCGGGCACGGTCACGCGAGCGTGACGACGGCGCATGCATCCCAGCGCCCAGGCCGCGAACACCAGGCCTCCCGCGACCGCCGCCGCACCGCCGCCTCCCGTGCTGCATCCGCCCGACCCGGCGTCGGCGTCGGCGTCCGGCGTCACCTCCGCGGTCGGACCGGACGGCCTCTGCGATGCGCCTCCCCCGGCTTCTTCCGGCGCGGGGGCCGTGCCTCCGTCCGCCGGCGTTCCTGGCTGCTGCGTGCCCTCATCCGGCTTAGGGTTCGCGGTCAGTTCCTCGTAACGCTGGATGAGCTTCAGCCTCGCCGCGTCGAAGGCGGCGCCGTCATCCGGGACTCGCGACGCGGCCGGAATCAGGTCCCGGGCCACCTTGCGCGCGTAGGCCGGGTCTCCCGCATCGCTCACCGCCTTGAGCCACTCGTAGTCCTGCATGCCCTGACGGATGAGCTTGAGCCGCATCGACGCCACCGGCACGTCCGTCCTGCCGCCGATGGCCTGGGGCGTGCCCGGGTAGAAGAGCGTCCCGTCCCCGTTGCCGTTGAAGCGGTACTGGTCCGTCCACGCCGAGGGGAGCATGCCCACCGTCTGGTAGTACAGCTCGCCCGTCGCGCCCTCGAGGAACGTCACCCACTCCATGGCGCGCCCCTTCGCCGCGGACCGGTCCAGCATGTACGACGGCCAGCCCGCGCCCGGCTTGTTCTCCGGCGCGTTGGTCCCATACGCACAGCCGTGGCTCATGCAGCTCTGATACATCCACAACGCCGTTCCAGGCCGCTTCAGGAAGTCCGTGTACGTCCCGCGCTGGTCGCCCCGGAAGTTCGCGTCCGTGCCGTCCAGGTGGTTCACCAGCGGCACCATCACGTCCACCGGGTCTCCCAGGCCGTTGGCCTTCAGCTCGCGCGAGTTCGTCGTCAGCATCGTGCGCAGGCCGGGCGCCGCCTGGCGCACCCGGTCCGCGTTCGCGTGCACCTGCGCGAAGGTCGTGCCGTGGGGTGGTTCATCCCCCAGCTGCACGTAGGCCCGGTCCAGCCAGCCCCTGGCCTTCATGTGCGCCGTGAAGTCCTTCAGGTTCGCCGCGTCGAGCGGCCCCACGTACTCCAGGCTCGTCATCCGCGCGCCTGGCAGCCGCGTGGACGCGGTGCCTTCCATGTACGGGGCCCAGGTCGCGTCGAAGTCGCTCCAGTCCGGCGGCCACGGCTTGCGCGGGAAGAGGCTGGACAGCGTGAAGCGGTGCTCCAGGGCCATCCGCTGGTAGCGCTCCAGCAGCGGCCGCAGCTCCGCCGGCGCGCAGTCCTCGCGGCCCGTGTGCGCGCGGCACACGTGCGGCGGCCAGAGCAGGAACGCTGACGACAGCGAGGACGTGCTCGGCAACGCCGCGTCCACCACCGTCAGCCGCGCCGTCACCTGCCGCTGGAAGCCTCCGTCCGCCTCCACCGTCACCGTGCCCGCGTAGTCGCCGGGCGGCGCGTCCTGGGGCACGTGCACGTCCACCCAGACGGCTCGCGCCTCTCCCGCTGGCACGTCGAAGGGGAAGGCGTTTCGCGCCTCACCGGTGAGCTCATCCTTGTCCGGCACCAGGCCGTCCGGCCAGGTGCCCACCGGCTCTCCCGCCACCGACGCCTGCTTCGTGGTGATCAGCGCCTCGCGGTACAGCGTCACGTCCGGCCCGGTCAGCGTCGTGGGGCCTTCCAGCGCGGGCAGCTCCGCGCGCACGCCCTTCAGCCCCGCGTCACCGCCTTGCAGCGCGACCTGGAAGGAGACGAACTCGTTGCGCGCGGCGGTGAGGCGCACCTCGGTGGTGTCCCGGGCGGCGGTGCCCGGCCGCACCTTCACCATCATCCCCTCGCCCCACACGGCGGGCCCCGCCGCGAAGGCCGGCAGGGCCACGCTCAACGACAACAAGGCGATGCGAAGCGGTCGAGTCGAAGGCATGAAGCGATCAACCTCCCCCTGCCCTGGAGGGCTTCCCACAGCGAGCGCCCCTGTCAGCTGGCCGGACAGGCAGGCGGGTCCTCCCAGGCCCCCAAGGTGGGCCTGGGAGCGGCTGATGGCCTACAAGAAGTCACCGATGAGCCACGGGAAGTACTCGCTCAGCTTCTGAAGCAGGCCTCGCCGTTTCCACCCATGCCAGTGGACCTCCGCCGAGTGCTTGAGGTCCTCCTCGAAGGCCGCCGCCAGCTCCTCCGCCAGCGCCGTGTCCTCCACCATCACCGAGCCCTCGTCGGTGTGGCTGAGCGCCAGCGGATCCAGGTTGGTGGAGCCCACGACGCTCAGCGTGTCATCCGCGACCAGCGTCTTGGAGTGCAGCATGGAAATTTCGTACTCGTAGATGCGCACGCCGGCCTCCAGCAGCCGCGCGTAGGACGCCCGCTGCGCGGCGAGCACGGGCTTCACGTCATGGAAGCGGCCGGGCACCAGCACCCGCACGTCCACGCCCTCGCGCGCCTTGAGGATGAGCATGTCGCTGATGGCCTCCGACGGCAGGAAGTACGAGTTGACGATCCACAGCCGGTGCTTCGCGGAGGCGATGGAGAGCAGCCACATCCTCGACGCGTTCGAGAGGAAGCGGTGGCCGGTGCTGGCGACGAAGACGGCCCGCGCGTCTCCGGCCGGAGCGAGCTTTGGGAAGGACTCCGGGGGCAGGAAGTCGCCGCCGGATTCCTGCCAGTTCTGCGCGAACGCGAGCTGCATGCCCCGCACGGCAGGGCCCCGCACCCGCACGTTGGTGTCGCGCCAGGTCTCCGGCGCGTTGCCGTTGCCCAGCCAGCTGCGCCAGATGCCGAAGCCGCCGGTCAGCGCGACCTCGCCGTCGCGGATGACCATCTTGCGGTGCATGCGCGCGCGGATCCGGTTCGCGTCCAGGGACGCCACCGCGCCCTGGTAGGGACGGTAGATGCGCACGTCACAGCCGGCGTCCGCGAGCACCGGGGCCACGACCTCGAAGTTCACGCTGCCCAGCGGATCCACGATGACGCGGCACTGCACGCCGGGGGCCCGCTCGCGCAGCGCGATGAGCAGCCGGTCCGACGGGATGCCCGGGCGCCAGATGTAGCTGGCGATGTGGATGCTGGAGCGGGCGGCGCGGATCTCCTGCTCGATGACGTCGAAGACGTGGCCGTTCTGCACCAACTCCAGGGCGTTGCCGGGCTCCATGGGGATGCCCAACGTCTGCTCGATGGCGATTTCACGCGCGGCCGGGTCCTCCGGCAGCTCGCGCAGGCGCAGGTCCTGTCGGTGGTTCGGGTAGGGACACCCCGCGGTGAGCAGGGCGAGCAGGATGGGCCAGACCAGCCGCACGGTCCGGAAAGTAGGGCAGCCCCCGCCCGTCCGCATCCGCCGTGTGTCTCCGAGGAGGGGAAGGGCCTGGATGGACACGAACACCGTCCACCCGCCGACGGTTGCGCCCTGAGCCATGAGAGACCGATGGTGTTGAACGCATCGCATGCGCACTGCTGGCGACGCATGGTGATGCTCGAGGAGGACGCACACGGCATGCGGCGACGGGGGATGGCACCAACGCGAGGGGCGATCCTGACGATGGTCCTGATGGGGGTGCCCGCCGCGGCCGCTCCCACTGCGACACAGGACGTACCGCCCGCGCGGGAGGACGCACCCGCGCCTCGCGATGAACCGCGAGACACGGACCCGGCCGTGCCCGAGCCCGCTCCGGCTCCTCTGGGTGAGCCTGCGTCTCCCGCTCCGGCCCCTCCGCCGCCTCCGCTGGCTCCCTCCGCCCTGGATGCGCCCTTCCGCGACGCAGATGCTGCGCCTTCCGCCGTGCCTCCCCGCCCGCTGCGGCCCTTCATTCCGCGCGGCGAGCCCGACACGGATGCTCCGTTGTCTGGCGGCGCCTGGGCCGCGCACGGCGGCGTCGCGCTGCTCCCCCTGGGCGCTGTCTGGACCGCGACTCGCGTGGGCGGTGACACGCGCCTGGGCGCCACCGCCGCGGAGGCCGCCGCGGGCACCGTGCTCGCCTCGCTTCCCGGACGGCTCCTCTTCCTCCACCCCTCGTATCCGCAGGGCCGGTGGCTCGAGCTGGAGGTGGGCGCGTTCGGCGCGGCGATGGTCGTCACGCCTCCTGTCGCCGCGCTGGGCACGTGGGGCATGGGCGAGGTCGCGTTCGGCGCCAGCCAGCAGCGCGGGCGCGCGTACCTGGGCGCGCTCGGCGGCGCGACCGCGGGAATGCTGCTGGGCATCGCCGCGCATGAAGGCCTGCGCCACCTGGCCGGCTCCAGTGAACGGCTGGACCTCCTGCGCCGCTACGTCGCGCTGTCACTCATCGGCAGCGGCGCCACCGTTGGCTATCAGTGGATCCGCACTCCCACTCCCAGGCGTTGACGCGTTGTTTCGCCGCACCCGCGTTTCAATTTTCCTCCCGTGCGCGGCACCTCGGCGCGCCGCCCTCCGCGCCAGCGCTCGAGCCCGGCACGGCATCGCTGGCGTTGTCAGTCCCGCTCCCTAGAGTGCTCCGTGCAGCGCCAACACCCAGCAGGGAGAAGACACCATGCAGGCTCGCAAGAACGTCCGTCGCATCGCCTTCGTCCTCGCCGCCGCGGCCACCGTGATGGGCCTGGGCATCGCCGCCACGCCGTCCTCCGCGGAGGCCCAGGACTGCACGCCCACGTGTTTCAAGAACCCCATCACCGGGCAGATCACCTGCACGTACCCCTGCCCGTAATCCCGGGCAGACCCCGGTCGTGAGGTGAAGAAAAGGCCCCGCCCGCTGCATGCCGGGCCGGGGCCTTCTTCATGCGCGAAGAGAGCGCGCGCTACTCCGTGCGCATCGCCTCCACGGGGTCCAGCTTCGCGGCGCGCGCGGCCGGGTAGATGCCGAACCCCAGCCCCACCCCGCAGCTCATCACCAGCGACACGATGACGGACCACATGGGGACCTCCGTGGGCAGGTTGATCATCCACCGCGCCAGGTGCGCCAGGCCCACGCCCAATGCCACGCCCACCGCGCCGCCCACCAGCGACAGCACCACCGCCTCCAGCGCGAACTGCGCGAGGATGCGGTAGCGCTTGGCGCCCAGCGCCTTGCGGATGCCAATCTCCCGCGTCCGCTCCGTCACGGCGACCAGCATGATGTTCAGGATGCCGATGCCGCCCACGAGCAGCGACAGGATGCACACGCCGAAGCTGGCCGCGGACACCGCCGAGGAGAGGTTGTTGAACATCTGCGTGGCGGACGCGTTGTTGTAGAGGAAGAAGTCGTCCGGTTCGTCCGCCTTGAGCGCGTGGCGGCGGCGCATGAGCAGCGTGACCTCATCCTGGGCGCGCTGGAGCACCTCCGGGGACTTCGCCTGGATGCTGACGCGGAAGTCGCGCACGCCGAACATGGTGGCGAAGGTGGACAGCGGAATCATGGCCTGGTTGTCCTGGCTGCCGCCGCCCAGGAACCCGCCCCGGCGCTTGAGCGTGCCCACCACCTGGAAGGTGCGGCCCAGGAGGCGGAACTCGCGGCCCAGGGGGTCCACGCCGGGCCACAGCGTGTCCGCCAGGTCCTGGCCAATCACCGCCACGCGCCGGCCGTCCACGAACTCGGCGTCGGTGAAGGGGCGCCCGGAGGCCAGGCTCACCGAGTTGGTGTGGAAGTACTCCGGCGTGCCGGCCCAGACGCTCACGTTGGGACGCGACTCGCGGTCCGCGGTGGAGGCCTTCTGGCCGCCCTTGGAGTCCTCGCCGGCCGCCTGCGCGATGGAGGGCTGCGTGCGGATGGCGTCCAGGTCCGCGTAGGTGAAGCGCGGCCGGCGCGCGAGCTCCGCGATGGACAGCTGGCCCTGGCCGAAGGGCAGCCGCTGCACCTGGAAGCAGTCAGAGCCCAGCTCCGACATCTGGTCGTTCACCTGGTTCCGCAGGCCCTCGATGAGGGCCATCATGGACACCACCGTGGTGACGCCGATGACGATGCCCAGCAGCGTCAGGAAGGAGCGCAGGGGGTTGGAGCGGAACGTGCCGAAGGCCAGCCGCACCGTGTCCCAGAAAGCCATCCACATGGTCAGGTCTCCCGCTCCCGCCTAGTCGTGGCGGAGCGCCTCCACCGGGTCCAGGTTCGCGGCGCGCGCCGCGGGCCAGATGCCGAACAAGAGGCCCACCACCGCGGAGAAGCCCACGCCCAGCACCACCGTCATGGGCCGCACCGCCGCCGCCAGGGGCGTGAGGTAGTTCACCAGCCACGCGAGGCTCATGCCCACCGCGGTGCCCATGGCGCCGCCCACCGCGGACACGCTGGCCGCCTCCATGAGGAACTGGAGGATGATGGTGTGCTTGCGAGCGCCCAGCGCCCGCCGCACGCCGATCTCCCGCGTCCGTTCGCGCACGGACACCAGCATGATGTTCATGATGCCGATGCCGCCCACCAGCAGGGTGATGAGGCCCACGCCGGTGGCCGCGCCGTAGAGCGCGCCGGTGAGCTGCGCGTACATGTTGGCCAGCTGATCCGGCCGGTTGATGGCGAAGTCGTCCGGCGCGCCGGGCTTGGTGTTGCGCTCGCGGCGCAGCGTCTCCGTGAGCCGGTCCTGCACGCGGGGGACGTTCTCCTGCTGGTCCACCGCGAGGACGAAGTTCACGTCGCGCTGGGTGCCGAAGTGCCCCTGGAACGCGGGGTACGGCAGCATCACCACCAGGTCCACGTTCTGCCCCAGCACCGTGCCGCGCTCCACGATGACGCCCGCGACGCGGTAGGGGCGGCGGTCCACGAGGATGCGGTGGCCCACGGGGTTGATGCCCGGGAAGAGCACCTTGCCCACCTCCGCGCCAATCACCACCACGGCGGAGCGGTTGTCCACGTCCGCCTGCGTGAGGAAGCGGCCCTGGCCCATCTCCACGGAGGAGGTCATGGCGTAGTCAGGGCTGGTGCCCATGGTCTGCACGGAGGCGAGCTTCCGGTTCTGGAAGGACACCTCCGCGTTGACGAACATCATGGGGGCCACCGCGACCACGTGCTCGGAGGCGGCGCGCAGGGGCTCCACCAGGTTCAGCGAGAGCGCCTTGCGGTTGCGGTACGCCCACCAGTCCCCGTTCATCACCCAGGGGAACTTGGAGATCTGCAGCGTGTTGGAGCCAATCTTGTTGAGCTGCTCCGCGAACGAGCTGTTCAGCCCCTGGATGATGCCGACGATGGCCAGCAGGGTGCACACGCCCACGCCGATGCCCACCGTGGTGAGCACCGTCCGCAGCCGGTTGGAGCGCAGCGAGGTCAGCGCGATGCGCGCGCCCTCCCACACGTCGACCCGGAAGTTCACGAAAACACCCCTTCACGCGAGGAAAGCCGAGCAGCCTGGCGCACCGGGATACCCCCCGGCCAGCGTGCCGCGTCAGGCACTCTACGCCGAGGAGGGCCACCCATTGCACGCGGCCTTCACCGGACGGGGGTCCGACGGCGGCGTTTCCCGGGTTTCAGGGCAGCACGGTCACCGTGTCGCCGGTCAGGCGCACCTTGACGGTGGCCTCGTTGGGCAGCGCGTCGGCCTCGTCGATGATGTGGTTCTCATCCACGCCCACCCGCACGGTGTAGTCGCCGTCCGGGGTGTCCGTGACGTCCAGCCACTGGCAGGGCAGGTCCGCGGTGTAGACATCCGACCAGCCCGGTGAGATGCCCTGCCCCGGGTCGTACCAGCTGTACGGTTGCCCGTCCGCGCAGTACTGGGTGAAGTCCACCATGTAGAAGCCCTGCTTGCGCCCCACGGCCGTGACGTGGCCCGCCGCGTCCTTGAGGTCGTAGCCGGCGAAGTTCGTCAGGTGGTGGTGTTGGTGGCACTCGTCGTAGACGTAGAGCTCCGGCCGCTCCTCCGGTGAAGGCACCACCAGCGGGCCCGTGCCCATGTTCATGATGGAGGTGGTGAAGCGCAGCAGGCGCCGCTCGCCGCCCGCGGGCACGCAGCCCTCGCGCACCTCGCAGGAGTCCTGCGCGAAGGAGCGCCGCTCCAGGTAGAGCGTGCGGGCGAGGACGTCCCGGTCCACCGTGAGGTCCGGCTTGCCGTTGACCGGATCCACCTGGAGGTTGCACGTCTTCGTGGGGGCCAGCGCGGGCGGAGGCTCGCTCACGTCCGGCACCGGGCCTCCGCCGTACACCACCACCCGGCCGGGCGCGCGCGTGCCGTCCGTCTCCTGCGACAGTCCCACCACCAGGTCGTCGTATCCGTCCCCGTCCAGGTCCCCGGGAGCCGCCACGCTGGGGAGGCTGAAGCCCAGCATCGTCTGGGGCAGCAGCCGGTTGGCGCGCGGCCACGACCACACCGGCGACAGTGGACCGGACACGTCCTGCGTGGGGCGGAAGAGGTACACGCGGCCCAGCGCGGTGAGGACGAAGTCGTGCCCCGTCCCGCCCTTCGTCATGGAGCCCACTCGAAGGCCCTGCGCGGCCACGCTGGGGAAGGCCGGGTCGTCCATCAACGTCCACACGGGCGTGGCGGAGTAGCCCTGGACGGAGGCATCGGACAGGTGCAGGCGCACGCTGCCCCGGAGCGACGCGAGCACCTCCGGACGGCCATCCCCGTTCAGGTCCGGAATCCCCTTCATGCTCTCCGCCGTGCCCCTCCACACCGGCTGCGAGGTGAGCGGTCCATCACAGACGCGCGCGCTGTCCGCCTTGCAGCCCAGGAAGAGGCCCTGGCTGTTCTCCGCGTCGAACAGCGTGATGAGCAGGTCCTGGGCGCCATCTCCGTCCGTGTCCCCCGCGGGCTGCGCATAGCCGGACAGCACGCGGACGTTGGTGAAGGGCCCCTCCTTCCCGCCGGGGGTCGCGCGATAGAGGGTCGTGCTGCCGGTGAAGGTGGTGACGACGAGGTCATCCAGCCCGTCCCCATCCAGGTCCAGCAGCCGCGCGCCGCTGAAGCGCAGGGTGGTGGAGTCCGGCACGCGGAACACCGGCTGCGCGAACACCTGGGACAGGTCCGGTCCGCCCCTGTACACGCTGACGCCGTAGTAGCTCTTCACCAGCACGTCCGCGTACGCGTCCCCGTCGACGTCGCCCGTGGCCACCACCATCTGGTAGCCCGACGTGCGCGGGCTGGGATGCACCCACGACAGCGTGGAGGTGACGGGCGTCTTGGAGAAGTAGGACGCCTGCCCCGGGTACACCATCACGCGGCCGGGGTTCGTGGGGCCGCTCGTGCACGGCGGCGAAATCACCAGCAGGTCCTTGTGGCCGTCGCCGTTCACGTCGCCCAGCGCCACGCCCCGGCCGAAGCACTCCTTCGCGACGAGGCCATCCCCTTTCACCTCCCAGCGCGGCGTCTCCGAGAGGGTGGGACTGGGGGTGCCGCCATCATCCCGCGAGCCCCCGTCCGGGACTCCCGCGTCCGGGACTCCCGCGTCGGGCCGGGGCTTCGGGTCGTCCTTGCAGCCCGCCGCCAGGAACACCATTCCGGCGCAGGCCAGCGCTCCGAGGATCCGCATGCGTCACTCCTGGGAAGGACTCCGCCACGTCCCTGGCGTGTCCGACGTCCGACATGAAGGGGTGCGGAGGATAGGGCCGCACGCTTCCTTCTCCGAACGTCCCTTGCCGGACGAACTTCAATTTCGCGCCCACCCTCCGCGCGGGGCCTTCCGAGGGAGAGCAGCCGGGCAGGCGGACGTGGCCGGCCCCCGCGGCCATCCCCAGATTCGCGCGAATGCGCACGCCGCGTGCGCGTGCCCGAGCCATGGCCGACACCGCCGACACCGCCCCGGACTCCCGCGCCGCCCCGGCGTCCGAGCGGTTCAGCCGTTCGCAGAAGGCCTTCACGATGGCGGGGGCGCTGCTGGGGCTGCTGCTGGCGGCGCTGGACCAGACCATCGTGGCCACGGCGGGGCCCACCATCCAGGCGGACCTCCACATCGCGCCGGAGCACTACCCGTGGCTCACCACCGCGTACCTGGTGGCCTCCACGATGATGGTGCCCGTGTGGGGCAAGCTGTCGGACCTGCTGGGCCGCCGCGCGGTGCTGGTGGCGGGCATCGTGGTGTTCCTCACCGGCAGCTTCCTGTGCGGCGCCGCCCGCTCCACGCTCGTGCTCATCCTCTGCCGCGCGGTGCAGGGGCTGGGCAGCGCGGCGCTCTTCACCGGTGCGCTGGCGGTGGTGGCGGACCTGTTCCCGCCTCGCGACCGCGGCAAGTACCAGGGCCTGTTCGGCGCGGTGTTCGGGCTGTCCAGCGTCGTCGGGCCGCTGGCCGGGGGCTTCATCACCGACTCGCTGGGCTGGCACTGGGTGTTCTTCATCAACCTGCCGGTGGGCGCGGTGGCGCTCGCGCTCATCTTCCTGCGCATGCCGGCGCTCAAGCCGGAGGGCGTGCACGGCGGGAGGCTGGACGTGCCGGGCGCGGCGGCGCTGGCGATGGGCGTGGTGCCGCTCCTGCTCGCGCTCAGCCTGGGCCATGGCGCGTCCGCGCCGCGGGCGGGCGGGTTCGCGTGGGGCTCCGCGCCCATCCTGGGATTGTTCGCGCTGTCGGCGGTGGGGCTGGGGCTCTTCGTGTGGCGGGAGCGCCGCGCGAAGGAGCCGCTCCTGGACCCGTCGCTGTTCCGCCTGCGCGCGTTCTCCGCGGGCAACGCGGCGGTGTTCGTCATCGGCGCGGTGTTCCTGGCGTCCGTCACCTTCCTGCCGCTGTTCATGGTGAACGTGGTGGGGCTGTCCGCGACGCACTCCGGGCTGACGCTCACGCCGCTGACCTTGGGCGTGGTGACGGGCAACGTGCTGTCCGGGCAGCTGGTGTCGCGTCTGGGCCGCTACAAGGCGCTGATGGTGGGGGCGCTCCTGTTCCTCATGGGCGGCTTCGCGGTGATGGGCTTCACGCTGACGCCCGACTCCAGCCAGGCCGAGGTCACCGTGAAGATGGTGCTGGTGGGCCTGGGGCTGGGCCCGTCCATCCCGCTCTACACCGTGGCCGTGCAGAACGCCGTGCCGCCCCAGCGCATCGGCGTGGCCACGTCCGCGACCACGTTCTTCCGGCAGCTGGGCATGACGGTGGGCGTGGCCTGCCTGGGCACCGTGTTCGCGGGCACGCTGGGCCGGGAGCTGCGCACGCGCACGCAGCAGGCCACGAGCGGGCTGCCTCCCGGCGTCCAGCAGGAGCTGCATGCGTCCGCGCCGGGAGGCCTGGGCGGCGAGGGCGCGCCGCAAGGGCAGAAGTTCCGGCCGGAGCAGGTGAAGGCGAAGCTGCGCGACGGCTTCGCGGAGGAGCGGCGTCAGGCCCTGCGGGAGGGACCCGAGGCCCGCGCGCGCGTGGACGCGGACGAGGCCCGCGCGCTGTCCACCGTGGACCGCGTGGAGCGCGCGCACAAGGAGGCCTTCACCCTCGCGACGATGGCGGTGTACCGCGTCGCCATCTTCGTCGCGCTGGCGGCCCTGCTCGTCACGCTGCTGCTGCCGGAGCTGCCGCTGCGCAGCAAGGGCGGGCCGCGCAAGGCCCCGGCGAAGGCGTAGCCGCGGCCTACTTCTTCGGCGGCGGAGGCGTGTCCGACTCCGGCGCGGTGGGGCGCGCGAGCACGCCGGGCGCCTCCGCCAGCGCGTACGCCATCCACGTCACCGCGGCGGTGCTGCGCGACAGGTCCTGGGGGTCCACCTTGTCCAGCGTGTCCGCCATGGAGTGGTGCACGTCGAAGTAGCGGCTGCTGTCCACCCGCACGCCCACGAACGGAACGTGCGCGGGCTCCATGGGGCTCAGGTCCGCGCCCGTCGCGTGCCCCACCAGGAACTCCGCCGCGCCCAGCCCCTCCAGGGGCGGGAGCCACGGCCGCAGGAGCGCCTCACCGCCCGGCCCGGAGTGCACGCTCACGCCCAGGGGGCGCCCGCCGCCCGCGTCCATCTCGATGGCGGCCACGTGCCTGGGCAGCTCCTTCGCGTGCGCCTCCGCGTACGCGCGGCCTCCGCGCAGGCCGTTCTCTTCGTTCATGAACAGCACCACGCGCACCGTGCGCCGGGGCGCCTGGGGCAGCTTCGCGATGAGCCGCGCGGCCTCCATCACCATCACCACGCCCGCGCCGTCGTCGTGCGCGCCCGTGCCCACGTCCCACGAGTCCAGGTGCGCGCCCAGGAGCACCACCTCGTCCGGCTTCTCACGGCCGCGCACCTCCGCCACCACGTTGGACGAGTCCGCGTCCGGCAGCTCCGAGCACCCCAGCACCAGCCGCACCTGCACCGGCCCGCCCTGGAGCATCCGGTGCAGCGTGAGCGCGTCCTCCACCGACACCGCCGCCGCGGGCACGCGCGGGCCGCCCTCGTCGAAGCGCGTGGCGCCGGTGTGCGGTGAGCGCAGCGACGCCGTGGCCAGCGAGCGCACCAGCGCGGCCACCGCGCCCTGCTTCGCCGCCGCCGCGGGCCCCCGTCCGCGCAGCCCCGCGAAGCGGCCGTAGTCCGCCGCCTCCGACATGGTGTGGTTGAAGAACACGATGCGGCCCTTCACCTTGTCCCCGAGCGCCGCCAGCTCCTCCAGCGAGCTGACCTCCACCACCTCCGCGGTGATGCCCTCCGGCGGCGTGGGCGCGCTGCCGCCCAGGGCCAGCAGCGCCAGCGGCAGGCCGCGCGTGCGTTCCGAGGCGAGGAGCTCTCCGTGCTCCTCGCCGCGCACCCAGCGGGGCACCTTCACCGGCTCCTTCCACGCCTTCACCCCATCCGCCTGGAAGCTCCGCAGCGCCCACTGCACCGCGGCCTCCGCGGACTCGGAGCCCGACAGGCGCGGCCCCACGCCGTCCGTCAGCTCCGCCAGCCGCGCGTACGCATGGCCCTCCGCGAGCGCGGGCCCCACCAGCTTCGCCGCCGTGGCCTGCTGCGCGGCGCTCAGCTTCGCCGGGGCCGGAGGCGCGGACTTCACCGAGGACGTGGCCGGGGACTTCGGCGCGGGCTCCTGCGAAGGCGCGGTGGCGGTGTTCTGCGGAGAGGACGATGCCGAGGTGAAGAGCTGCAACGCCAGCGAGAGGGGCAGGACGAAGGTGGACGTGGACACTCGAATCCTCGAAGGGACTTGATGAGTGAGGTGCGGGGTGGAAGTCCCAGGGGCCACCGCGCGCCGAGAGGGGGAACGCGGCGCGCGGGGCTCAACTGGGACGTCACGCACCGGTTCCGCGGTTGGGGAACGCGAGGCCCGGTACATACGCCATCTTCCAAGAAGAAGAGGACGTGCGCACATTCTTTAAAGAAATTCCTCGCAGCGTCAAGGCGGGAAGTGAGCATTACGACCCGCGGGTGATGTGAGTGTTCAAGAGTCTCCGCGACGCGGGACGTCCCCTGGCGGCCACCGCGGCCAGGGGACTCGCGACGTCCTGCCAGGTTTGAAGACACCGGGTGGGCGGCGGACTCGCGGCGGTTCTCATGGCTTTCTCGCGCACGGAACGGGCCGCCGTCGGCGGTATTCCCCGCGCCATGCCCTGGCGCCCTGGCCGCCCTGCGTCAAGGCATTGGAGCGGGATGCCACCCATGGCGGCGCGGCGGACTGACCGCGCACCTCCGGGCGTTTCTCTCCAGGACCGGACGGGCGCGGCCACCGGAGCGTGCGTTCCGGTTCCAGGGGGAAATGACTCCTCCGGAATTCTCCGTTGCCCACCCCGGAGGAGCCGGGCGACAGTGCCACGACCGGGAGGTCGTCCCCCGCCCCTCGGTTCCCGCTCATGAGCGTGCCCCCTTCCGATGCCGAACAGGCCCTGAGGGCCGAGGTCGAACGTCTGCGGCTGCGCCTGCGCGCCGCGGGCCTGGATGACGGCGCCGACACGGTCTGCGCGCGGGCCCCGGAAGCCCCAGCGCGCCACGACAGGGATGCCGACGCGCGCGTGAAGCACGAGCAGCTGCGATTGGCCCAGGAGGCGGGCGGTATTGGCGTGTTCACGCTGGACATCGCCACCAACCAGATGACGGTGACGCCGGAGTTCTGCCGGCTGTACGGCGTGCCGGTCTCGGAGACCGTGCCCGCGCCGGAGATTGAAGCGCTCGCGCTGGAGGAGGACCGGCGGCACGTGTCCAACGCGCGCACGCGGGCCGCGGGGCAGGTCACGTCGTCGGTGGAGTACCGCATCCGCAAGCGGGACACCGGCGAGGTGCGGTGGATCCACCGGCGCGCGTCGCTCGTGTACGACGCGGCCGGAAAGCCCGTGCAGCTCATCGGCATCACCCAGGACGTCACCGAGCGCCACCAGGCCGACGACGCCCTGCGCACGGCGAACGAGCGCGTGCAGCTGGCGCTCAACGCCGAGGCGATGATTGGCACCTGGGTGTGGGACGTGCCGGGCAACCGCGTCGTCGCGGACGAGCGCTTCGCGCACTCCTTCTCGTTGGATGCGGCGCAGGCGCGCGAGGGGCTGCCCATTGCCCAGTTCGTGGCCGCCATCCACCCGGAGGACCGGCCCGGCGTGGAGGCCGCCATCGCCCGCGCGCTCCAGACGGGCGGTGCGTACCGCTCCGAGTACCGCGTGCGCCGCTCGGGGGGCGACTACCGGTGGGTGGAGGCCAGCGGGCAGTGCACGCTCTCCACGGATGGCGCGCCGGCGCGCTTTCCCGGCGTGCTGGTGGACATCGACGCGCGCAAGCGGGCGGAGCTGCGGCAGGCGGCGCTGCTGGAGATGGCGGACCGGCTGCGCGAGGCCTCGTCCCCGGACGCCGCCGCGCAGCTGGCCATGGAGGTGGTGGGACGGCTGCTGGGCGTGCCGCGCGCGGGCTACGGCACGGTGGACGCGGCGCATGCGCTGGTGCTGATGCACCCGAACTGGGTGGCCTCGCCGGACGTGGCGCGCGTGGAGGGCGTGCACCGCTTCCACGACTACGGCGTCTTCCTGGAGGACCTCCTGAAGGGCGAGGTGGTGACCATCCCGGACGTGCGGGAGGACCCGCGCACGGCGCGCCAGGCGGACACGCTGGAGCAGGTGGGCATCCGGGCGCTGTTCAACATCCCGCTGCTGGAGCACGGCCGGTTCGTGGCGGTGCTGTTCCTGCACGACGTGCGGCCGCGCCGCTGGACGGAGGAGGAGGTCGAGCTGTGCCGCAACGTGGCCGACCGCGTGTGGGCGGCGCTGTCCCGGCTCAAGGCGCTGTCGGAGCTGAAGCGGGCCAACGAGACGCTGGAGGAGAACGTGACGCGGCGCACGCGGGAGCGCGACCGCGTGTGGAACGTGTCCCAGGACCTGCTGGTGGTGGGGAGCCTGTCGGAGGGGAAGTTCCTCAGCGTCAACCCGGCCTGGACGCGCATGCTGGGGTGGACGGAGGAGGAACTGCTGGGCCGCACCTCGGAGTGGCTGGAGCGCCCGGAGGACTACGCGCGGACGCGCGCCGAGGTGCACCGCCTGGAGGGAGGGCAGCCCACGCTGAACTTCGAGAGCTCCTACCGGTGCAAGCACGGCGGCTACCGGCGCATCTCCTGGACGGCGGTGCCGGTGCCCGAGGACGGCGTGCTGTACGCCTCCGGGCGTGACGTCACCGAGCAGCGGCAGACGGAGGAGCAGCTCCGTCAGGCGCAGAAGATGGAGGCGGTGGGCAAGCTCACGGGCGGCGTGGCGCACGACTTCAACAACCTGCTCCAGGTGGTGGGCGGCAACCTGCAGCTGCTCCAGCGCGACGTGGCGGGCAACGAGCGGGGCATGCAGCGGGTGCGCTCGGCGCTGGGCGCGGTGGAGCGCGGGGCCCGGCTGTCGGGGCAATTGCTGGCGTTCTCGCGGCGGCAGCCGCTGGAGCCGCGCTCCTTGAGCCTGGGCCGGCTGTTGCGCGGCATGGACGACCTCTTGCGCCGCGCGCTGGGCGAGGACGTGGAGGTGGAGACGGTCATCGGCGGCGGGCTGTGGAACACGCTGGCGGATCCGCACCAGTTGGAGAACGTCATCCTCAACCTGGCCATCAACGCGCGCGACGCGATGAAGGGCAGCGGGAAGCTGACGCTGGAGTTGAGCAACGCGGCGCTGGACGACCACTACGCGCAGGCGCACCCGGAGGTGCTGCCGGGGTCGTACGTGCTGCTGGCGGTGTCGGACACGGGCGGGGGCATGACGCAGGAGGTGATGGAGCGCGCGTTCGAGCCGTTCTTCACCACGAAGCCGGAGGGCCGGGGCACGGGCCTGGGGCTGAGCATGGTGTACGGCTTCGTGAAGCAGTCCGGCGGGCACGTGAAGCTCTACAGCGAGCTGGGGCACGGCACGACGGTGAAGGTGTACCTGCCGCGCTCCTTCCAGCCGGAGGCGCCGGTGACGGAGGTGGCGCCGGGGCCGGTGGAGGGCGGGCGGGAGACCATCCTCGCGGTGGAGGACGACGCGGAGGTCCGCGCGACGGTGGTGGAGATGCTGACGGAGCTGGGCTACCGGGTCCTGCGCGCGGTGGACGGGCAGAGCGCGCTGTCCATCCTGCGCAGCGGCGTGGCGGTGGACCTGCTCTTCACGGACGTGGTGATGCCGGGGCCGGTGCGCAGCCCGGAGCTGGCGCGGCAGGCGAAGGCGCTCCAGCCGGACATCGAGGTGCTCTTCACGTCCGGCTACACGGAGAACGCCATCGTGCACGGCGGCCGGCTGGACCCGGGGGTGAACCTGCTGTCCAAGCCGTACCGGCGCGAGGACCTGGCGCGCAAGGTGCGCGCGCTGTTGGATCAGCGGCAGCAGCGTCTGGTGGCGCCGAAGCCCCCCTGGCCGGAGGTGCCGCGCGCCGTGGAGCCGCCGGCGACGCAGGAGTCCGCGAGGCGGATGCACGTGCTGCTGGTGGAGGACGACGAGGACATCCGCGCGTCCGCCAGCGAGCTGTTGGGGTTGCTGGGCCACGCGGTGATGCCGGTGGCGAGCGCGGAGGAGGCCCGGGTGGCGCTGGCGGCGGAGCGCTTCGACGTGCTCTTCACGGACGTGACGCTGCCGGGCATGTCGGGCGTGGACCTGGCGCGCGAGGTGGCGCTGCGCAGGCCCGCCATGCGCATCATCATCGCGTCCGGCCACGGCCGCGCCGCGCTGGAGGGGGACCCGCAGCAGTGGCTGGGCGTGGTGGTGCTGCCCAAGCCCTACGCGCTGCCGCAGGTCCAACAGGCCCTGGCGCAGGTGGCCGCGACGGCCCGCTGAGTCACTCCCAGCAGGCCTTCAGCTCCGGCCGCTAATCGCAGACCTGCTCGGTGGCGTGCGTGGTGGCCCGGGGGCTCCAGCCCTCGTTGCCGTCCTTCTCGAAGTAGAACTTCGCGCGCGTGCGCTGGCGTGTGCCCACCTCGTTGAGCGTGTTCGCGTCGTACAGGCGCCCGTTCACCATCGTGTAGCGGACCGTGCGGGTGTTGGAGATGTCCTCCAGCGGGTTCCCGTCCAGCACCACCAGGTCCGCGAGCTTGCCCACCTCCAGTGAGCCCAGGTCCTTCTCCATGCCCAGGTGGCGCGCGCCGTTGAGCGTGCCCGCGCGCAAGGCCTGCATGGGAGACATGCCGCCCTGCACGAACATCGCCAGCTCCCAGTGCGCCGCCAGGCCCTCGCGCTGTCCGTGCGCGCCCAGCTGCACGCTCACGCCCAGGTCGTTCAGCTCCTTCGCCGCGCGGGCCACGTTCTGGTGGTTGAACTCCTCGTCCGGAATCATCACGCGGCGGCGCGAGCGCCCGTCCACCACGCGCCGGGGCACGAACGACAGGAGGCGCGTGTCCTCCCAGACGTTCGTCTTCTGGTACCAGTAGTTCTCCCCCATGAGCCCGCCGTAGGCGACGCCCAGCGTCGGCGTGTAGTTCACCTGCGTGCCCTTCCAGAGCTGGCGCACGTCGTCGTAGATGCGCGCCACCGGCAGCGAGTGCTCCAAGCCCGTGTGCCCGTCCACCACCATGGTCAGGTTGTGCTGGAGCAGCGAGCCGCCCTCGGGCACCACCAGCATGTCCAGCTCGCGCGCGGCCTGGAGGATCTTCTGCCGCTGGTCGCGCCGGGGCTGGTTGTAGCTCTTCACGCTGAAGGCCCCCAGCGCCTTCATCCGCCGCAGGTGCCGTCGCGCGTCGTCCAACGTGTCAATCTCCACGTGCGCGTCCGCGCTCGCCGCCCCGTACAGGATGGTGCCCGTGGAGAAGATGCGCGGCGACGTGAGCATCCCCGCCTTGCCCATCTCGCTGGCGGCGAAGATGGTCTCCGAGTGGTTGGACGGGTCGTGCAGCGTCGTCACCCCGAACGCCAGCGACGCCGCCTGCACCCAGCTCTGCTCGGGCATCAGCCCGTCCACGCCCATGGCCCCGTGCCAGTGCACGTCAATCAGGCCCGGCATCAGCGTCTTGCCCTTCACGTCCACCACCTTCGCCCCGGCCGGCACGTTCACCTTGCCCACCGGGCCCAGCGCGACGATGCGGTTGCCCTGCACCACCACCACGCCCTGCTCCACCACCTGCTCGCCCTTCATCGTCACCAGCCGTCCGCCCACCAGCGCCAGCGTCCCCTCCGGCACGTCCGACTTCTGGGAGAAGCCCACGTCCACCCCGTCCGCCTCCGGCGGCGGCAGCGCCTTGGGCGACCCGTCCAGGAACGTGAACGCGTCCTTCAGCGCCCGCGTGTAGAACCTGGAGCCCAGCGCCCAGTGCAGGGCCAGGCGCCCCTCCGTGCCGGACCAGTGCAGGTACTCGCCCGCGTCACGGCTCACCTGCGTCACCGGCATCGCCTTGGTGCCCGGCCCCACCCGCGCCTCCTTCGCGCCGCGCACGAAGGGCGTCACGTACGCGTTGAAGTCCTCGCGGAAGGCCACCCACCGGTCGTCCGGTGACACGCGCATCTCCAGCGCGCCGCCGCTGGTCAGGTGCGTGCGCGGCTCGCCTCCGTCCAGCCCGATGCTGCTCAGCGTGCGCACGTCCTCCACGTCCTTGGACTCCACGTTCAGGAAGTACACGCGGTCCGACTTCGCGCCGAAGTGCGGCTGCTCCCCGTCCCGCGTCAGCTTGCGCGCCACGCCTCCTCCGGTGGACGGCACCACGAACAGCCCCGTCTCCCGGCTCCACGTGCCCGGCATCAGGTAGCCGTCGCCCGTCGTCCGGTACACCACCCACCTGCCGTCGGGGCTCATCGCGGGCTCCACGTAGAAGCCCGGCTGCGTCGTCACCACGCGGCCCTCGCCGCCCGTCGCCGCCACCACGCGCACCGCGCCCAGTGCGTCGTCGTCCCACGTCGTGTAGACGATGGAGCGCCCGTCCCGGGAGAACGACGGGTAGAACTCCAGGTGCTCGTTCTGGCGCGTCAGCCGCCGCGGCGTCCCCGACGGAAGGTCCTTCACGTACAGCTTGCCCAGCGCCTGGTACACCAGCCTCCTGCCATCCGGTGACACCTGCATCCAGCGCAGCATCTTCACGTCGAAGCGGTCCGGCGCCGTGGGGCGCGTGCTCTTCACCGCCGCGAACACCGTGCGCGTGCCCTTCACGTGGAAGGGGATGGGCGTCACCTGCCTCGTGGCCACGTCGATGCGGTGCAGCGTCCCGCCCGCCCAGAACACCAATGACTTGTTGTTCGGCGTCCACGCCATCACCGGGGACACGCCGTGGATGGCCCACGTCTCCTGCATGTCGCGGTCGAGCCCGTCATACAGCGGCCGCTCGGCCCCGGACTTCACGTCCGCCACGTACAGCACGCTCTTGCCGCGCACGCGCCGCACGAACGCCAGCTGCTTGCCGTCCGGCGACGGCGTGGGCCGGATGGAGCCGCCCGGGCCGGTGACGAAGGGCTCCACCTCCTTCGTCTCCAGGTCCAGCCGCTGGATGGCGTAGAGCTCCTTGTTCGGATCCTTGTCGTACTCGAAGGACTTCCCCGGCGTGACGTCCTGGCTGAAGTAGACGGAGCGGCCGTCCGGGGAGTACGCGGGCTCGCCCAGGTCCTTCTGGTCGTTGGCGCGCTCGGTGAGCTTCACGCCCTCGCCGCCCGCGCGGTGGTACATCCACACCTCGCCCGCGCCCAGCGAGCGCCGGCCAGTGAAGTGCTTGCGCGCCACCAGGAACTGACCGTCCGGGCTCCACGCGGGGCTGTTGAGCAGCCGGAACTTCTCCTGCGTCACCGCGCGGGGGTTCTTGCCGTCGCGGTCCATCACCCAGATGTTGTCTCCGCCGCCCCGGTCGCTGGTGAACGCGATGGACTTCCCGTCCGGGCTGTAGCGCGGCTGCATGTCCCAGGCCGCGCCGGACGTCAGCGCTCGCGCCTCGCCGCCCGCGATGGGCAGCGCGTAGATGTCTCCCAGCAGGTCGAAGACGATTTCGTCTCCGCGCGGGCTCACGTCCACGTTCATCCACGTGCCCTCGCGCACGTCGATGGGCACCTGCGTGCTGGCCACGCCCGGGGGCGCGTCCACGTTCCACGTGTCCTTCTTCGCGTCCGCCGGCTCCTGCCCGGCGACGGGGGCCAGGGTGCCGCCGTCGCCCTCGCTCGCCCGGGCGGCCTCGCGCGCGGTGTCCTTGGGCGCCGGCGGAGAGGGCGGCTCGTGCGGAGGCGCTTCGCCCTGTCCCGGCGGCGGCGTGGGGGCGGGCGGATCCGAGGGCTTGGGCAGGGGCTGCGCCGCCAGGAGCAGGCCTGGGACGAGCAGCGCGAAGCAGAGGGAGGAGAGGGGTCGGTTCACCGGAAGTGTCCTCGGGGAAGACGCGGGGCGCGGCATCCTGCCAGGATGCAGGGCCTGGCAGGGCGCCCGTGAACCCGCGGAGGGGCAGGCGTGTTCCTGGGAGCAACGTGCCGCGGTGCTTTCCCCCGTCGCGGTCCGAATCTGCTACTGCATCCATCCCATGTCGGACTTCAGTCTTCCCACGGACCCGGAGGCGCGGCGGGAGAAGCTCTCCGTGCTCTACACCGAGGCGGTGCCCCACAACCACGCGCTCGGGCTGCGGCTGGACGCGGTGGGGGACACGACGGCGACGGTGGTGATGCCGTACGCGGACGTGCTCGTCGGCAACCCGGAGACGGGGGTGGTGGCGGGCGGCGCGGTGACGACGCTCATCGACGCGGCGAGCGGCACGGCGGTGATGGCGGCGCTGGGCGCGTTCGCGGCCATCGTCACGCTGGACCTGCGCATCGACTACCTGCGCCCCGCGCGCCCGGGCCTGCCGCTGACCGCGCAGGCCGAGTGCTACAAGGTCACCCGCCTGGTCGCCTTCGTGCGCGCGCTGGTGCACCAGGGCGACCCGGCGATGCCGGTGGCGTCTTCGCAGGGCACCTTCATGCGGGTGGAGGACTGACGGTCATGGGCACGCCTTCCCTTCCCCTCGCGGATCTGGTTCGCCAGGTGCGCCAGACGCGCGAGTACCACCGCCTCACGGACGCCATCCCCTACACGCGCTTCATGGGCATTGGCGTGGAGAACCTGGCCGGCGAGATGCTCTGCCGCATGCGCTACGCGCCGCACCTGATTGGCAACAGCCTGCTGCCCGCGCTGCACGGCGGCGCGCTGGGGGCGCTGCTGGAGTCGAGCGCCATCTTCGAACTGCTGCTCCAGACGGACACCGAGCGCGTGCCCAAGGTCATCTCCACCACGGTGGACTACCTGCGCTCGGGCAAGGCGCAGGACACCTTCGCGCGCGCGTTCATCACGCGGCAGGGGCGGCGCGTGGCCAACGTGCGCGTGGAGGCCTGGCAGGACGACCGCACCCGGCCCATCGCCAGCTCGCACGCGCTGTTCCTGCTGTCGGAGCCGTGAGCGCCTAGCGCTTCACCACGATGCGGTACGTGCGGCGCGCGCCGTCGCCGCTCCAGACGATCAGCGTGGTCTTGCCCGCCTTGAGCGCGGAGACCTCCACGCCGTTGACTCCCGTCGTCTTCACGTCCACGACGGACGGGTCTCCCAGCGCCACGCGGCTCAGGCCCGGCACCGTCAGCATGTGCTTCCCGCCCTTCTTCAGGGTGAGCGTTTCGTCCGCTGGCGGGAGCTCCTCCGCGTCCGCGGGGCGAGCGGCGGGCGCCTCTGCCCATGCCGGCATGGCGCCGAGCAGCAGGGTTCCCAACGTCAGGGCCATGAAGCGTGAAGCCATGGATGCGACCTCCGGGGACTCCGGTGGAGCCCGGAGCTGCCCCAATGTCCCATGCGTGGATATCCGACGTCTCCTCAGAACTCAGGGAACACGGGGACTGACATTGTTACAGCGTGGTTCCCATTTCTACAGGGTCCATTCCGGGCGCTCCGGCGGGCAGCGTGCACGGGGACACGCTGGAGTGCCTCGCGGTCCGCCGGGTGGAGGACAGGCGTTCCGGTCCGCGGTCGCGGTGGGGGCGAGACAGTGAACGCGAGCGCGCGGCACGGGCGCGCGGCACGTCGCCTGCTAGCCCAGAAGAGCGACACCGACGCGGAGACCCCCCATGAGCGAGCGCGAGTCGACGAAGCTGCGGGACTTGAAGGAAGCCGCCTATGCGCTGTACCAGCGGGGGCGGTATGCGCAGTGCGCGGAGACGTACGCACAGCTCGCGAGGCGGCTGCCGCGCGACGCGAACGTGCGCGTCCGGCTGGCGGAGGCGTGCCGCCGCGCGGGACACAAGGAGCAGGCGATCGCCGCGTACCGTGAATCCGCCAGGATACTCTTGTCACTGGGTTGCGAGTCCCGCGCGCGGGGCGCGCTGAAGGCCGCGCTGGAACTGGATCCGCGAGACGCGACGCTGCAAACGGAGTTGGTGCGGCTGGGTCAGGGCGCGGACACGGCGGAGGCCATCGAGGAAGAGGCGCTCTACCGCTTCGACCGGCTGCCCCCGCCGACGCCGCCGCCCGCGCGGATGCGCAGCGTGCCACCGCCGTCCATCACGCCCGTCTGCATCCGTGGGGCCCCGAATGCGATACCGGGGCCGGGACGGCAGGTGGTGGATCCCCATTCGCGTCCCACCGCGCCGGCCGTGACGGCCATGCGCGACGCGGCGACGGAGACGCTGTCACGCTCGATGGCGGGGATGCCGCGTCCGCAGGAGGTCGCGCCCCTGCCGAAGGTCATCGTGTCGATGTCCTCCTTCGAGGAGCCACCGGCCGCGGGCACCGCGCGGGCGACGACAGGGAATACGCCTCCGGGCATCGCGCCCGTCGCGATGGGCAGGGCCCTGTCCCAGAAGGGGCCGCTGGGCCTGCCCGCACCGCTGAGGAGTCTTCCGGGGGCGTTGTCGTCCCAGGTGACTCCGGCGCCGATACCGGAGCGCCCCACGGTGAAGGTCCTCGCGTTGAGGAGCCGCGCACCCGAGGCCCAGCCGACGACGCCGCTGCCTCATGCGAACACCCACCAACCGCACGCACCGGCGCTGACGGCGCCGCCGTCGGTATTGCTGCCCTACAAGCCGGAGATGCGCCGCCTGGCGCCGAACGTGGTGGCCCTGCGCGTGTCGCCGCAGGCACGCTGGGTCATCATCCGCTCGCAGAGCGAGCTCGAGGTGAGCCGCTCCGAGGAGCTGCCCGACGGGTTCGCCTCCGCGCATTGAGGCGGGGCGGGGTCCGGACGCCCACTCTGCGTTCGTCTGCCATTGCATGCTCGGATGACTCTCACGGAGCGGAGCAGGCTCCGGGGAGGGTTTCCGCATGCGGTGCTGGTGGTTGATTCCGCTCGTCACAACGGCCGCGGCGCCCTTCCCTCAATGGGAAGGGCGCCCGGTCTCACACCCTGTCCGGGAACAACCTGCCCTACATGGACACGGACTTCGCCGGGTCGATGAGGCTCTGGAGCGGATTCGTGGCCTCCGCCGTCTCCTGCTGCTCCACGTCCGGCTGTTCAGCGCGGACCTGCGCCTCGCAGTGATTGCTCTTCCGATTCTGGTGGCAATGCCGGATGCCGTACACGTGATGGCACCCGCATGGATCCACGCGCTTCTTGGCGCACAGCGAGGGATTGAACACCGGAGCCGCGGTCATCTCCACCGGCCCCGCCTGCAACGCCGCCGCCAGCACCATCCCCGTCAAAAACCCCATCGCCCACCCCCTTGATGCACGCTGCAGAAATGGGAATGCCGATCCGCCACCGCAACCCCCGGGCTTGTCTGAATGCCGGGTCGTGCACTCCCGATCGCTTTCTCCTTTCGCCGCCCCGGATTTCCACCTCGGGCGCGCCAGGCGAGCAGCCATGCGTCTGTCCGGAACCCGGCACCGTCAGGGATGATGGAGGGCCGCGTCCCTGCCGCGCGTTCACCCACCTGGGGGATTCACCATGAGCTGGAAGCAACACCTGGAAAAGGTCTCCGAGGGCCATTACGTCCTGCCGCGCACCAAGACCATGCGCGTGCACGCGGACCTGTTCCTGTCCGACAAGCTCCTCTGGGGGGAGGAAGGCAACCCGGAGGCGCCCGGCCTGGAGGACGCCGTCTTCGACCAGGTCGTCAACGCCGCCACCTTCCCGGGTGTCACCCGCGTCGCCGTCACGCCCGACTGTCACGTGGGCTATGGCGTCCCCATCGGCACCATCGTGGAGACGGACGGCGTCCTGCTGCCCACCGCCGCCGGCTACGACATCGGCTGCGGCATGGTGCAGTTGCAGACCTCTCTCACCGTGGAGGACGTCGCCGACCCCGCGAAGCGCCGCCAGTGGATCGACGAGGTGGTCGACCGCATCGCCGTGGGCGTGGGCGCCACCCGCGCGCGCAAGCAGCGCCGGCTCAGCGAGCCCACCGTCAAGGAGGTGCTCCGGCACGGCGCCAAGGCGCTGGGCCGCAACCGCTCCGTCACCGAGCGCGACTTCATCCCCGTGGAGGACACCGGCGTGTCCATCCCCGAGCGCGCCTATGACAAGCGCGGGCAACTGGGCAGCCTGGGCGGCGGCAACCACTTCACCGAGATGCAGGTGGATGAGACGGGCCGCGTCTGGGTGATGCTCCACACCGGCAGCCGCGGCTTCGGCTGGAACATCGCCAAGCACTTCTTCGTGGCGGGCGCCGCGCAGCTGGGCCTCAAGAGCCGCAGCGAGGACTTCGTCTGGCTGGACGCGGACAGCGCGCTGGGCCGGCACTACTGGAACCTGCACAACATGGCCGCCAACTTCGCCGTGGCCAACCGGCTGCTCATCGGCGAGGCCGTGTGCGGGGCGCTCGAGGACGTGTTCGGCGGCACCGCGAGCATCTACTACGAGATCAGCCACAACCTCATCCAGCGCGAGGGCGGGAAGTTCGTCGCTCGCAAGGGCGCCACGCGGGCCTTCCCCGCCGGTCACCCGGCCCTCAAGGGGACGACGTGGGAGTCCACCGGGCACCCCATCCTCATCCCGGGCTCCATGGAGACGGGCAGCGCCATCCTCTTCGCGGAGCCGGGGGCGGAGAAGTCCATCTACTCGGTGAACCACGGCTCCGGCCGGCGGCTGTCACGGGCCGCCGCGCGCCGGCAGCTCCAGCAGGAGGAGACGGACCGGCGCATGGCGGAGGCCGGCATCCTGCTCAACACCCGCACCACGCCGCTGGATGAGTCCGGGCCCTGCTACAAGAACCTGGACGACGTGCTGGAGACGGTGGAGCAGGCGGGACTCGCCCGGGTGGCCCACCGCCTCAAGCCGGTGGCCTGCATCAAGGGCGCGGATTGACGGGTATCCCAGGAAGGGGACTCGTGGGGGAGGCCGGGCGGCGGTAGACTGGACATCCGCCTGGAGCCCCACCATGCCCCCGTCCCCCACTCCCTCCCGGGAAGCCGAGCTGGCGCGCGCCGAAGCCGAAATGGCGAGGCTGGAAGCGCAGCTCGCCGAACAGGTGGCCCGCGCCACCGCTGAATCGGCCGCGTTGAGCGAGCGGCTCGTCCGCATGCGCCAGGCCCTGGCCAGCCCGGAGCACGCCGGGGACCCGCGCTTGTCCCAATGGGCCATGCGCCTGGAGGACACCGAGTCTCCTGAACCCTCTCCGGAGCTCGCGCGCCTGCGGGAGAAGGCCCTGGACGCGCGCGAGGCCGCGCTGGACACGCGCCGGCAGGCCGGGCTGGACCTCCAGTCCGCGCTGCGCGTGCAGCAGGAGGACGCCGCCCGCGTGGAGAAGGCGCTGGCGTCCGCCGAGGCCGACCTGAAGCGCGTGGAGGCCGCGGCCAGGGCTCGTGCGGAGGCCGAGGAGAAGGCCCGCCGCGCGGCGGAGGCGGAGACCCAGAAGGTCGTCCCTCCCGCGGCGCTGCGGCCGTCCGGGGCGAAGGCATCCCCGGAGACGCCGGCCCGCGCGGAGCGCCCTCCGGCACACGCGCCCGTGGCCGCCACGCCGGCGAAGCGCGACGCGCGCAAGGCGGGCCGGGTGCGGATGCACACGACCATCGACACGCGCAGCGACTCCAACTTCTTCACCGGCTTCTCCATGGACATCAGCGAGGGCGGCATCTTCATCGCCACGGTGGAGTCGGTGCCGCGCGGCACGGCGGTGGAGCTGGACTTCACGCTGCCAGGAGGCCGGCCGCTGACGGTGAACGGCGTGGTGCGCTGGGCGCGCGACGGCAACGACCGCACGCCGGACCTGATGCCGGGCGTGGGCGTGCAGTTCACCACGCTGCCGCCGGAGGTGGCGCACGCCATCTCGTCGTTCGTGGCCACGCGCGACCCCATGTTCTATCCGGACTGAGCGCCACGGAGCTCTGCTAGGAAGCCCGGGCATGATCGACCACCTGAGCTTCTACGCGACCGACTTCGCTGCCTCGAAGGCCTTCTACGAAGCGGCCCTGCCCGCGCTGGGCGCGGGTCTGGTGATGGAGATGACGGCCACCTGGGACGCGGAGTTCCCCACGCGGCGCATGGCGGCCTTCGGTCCGCCCCAGCGTCCGGTGCTATGGCTCATCGAGACGCGGACGCCCGCATCGCCCCGGCACGTGGCCTTCAGCGCGAACGGGCCGGAGGCAGTGGACGCCTTCCACCAGGCCGCGCTGAAGGCTGGAGGCAGGGACAACGGCGCGCCGGGCAAGCGTCCGCACTACCACGCCGGCTACTACGGCGCGTTCGTGCTGGATCCGGACGGCAACAACGTGGAGGCGGTCCACCACGGCATGCCGTGAGAGGCGATGGAAAGGCAATCACCAGACACCATCGTGAAATCCTGGTGAAAGAAAGTTTGCTTGAGATTCAAGCCATGCCCGGATGGCCTTGCGGGTGACCGTTCCGTCCGTGGGGCGGTCATTTCCAGGAAGGTGCTCCGTGATGAACATCCGTTCGTGGGTGGCGCTGTCGACGCTGGGATTGACCCTGTGCGCTCCGCTGGTCGTGGCGCAGCAGTCCGGCTACGTCGATGCGACGTCGTACCTGTCGTCCCGGCCGGAGTATCTGTCATGGCTGGAGTTGCGCTCGAACCTGAAGGGGAACTTCGACGACATCTGCGGGGACACGTTCTGCGAGGGTGACTACAGCAACATCGAGTCGCTGCGCTTCCAGTGCTCCGTCAACAGCGCGACGGGCGTGATTGGCCAGTGCGTCTGGGTGTTCGCCGCGAGCAACGAGGAGCTCAATCCCTCCACGGGGGAGATCTCCGTGCAGACGCAGACCTGGACCTGCCAGAGCCCGCTGGCCAGCGGCACCACCATGACCTCGCTGCTGACGGCGCTCTCCGGGACCTCGCCCCTCTACGCCACGCTGCCCGGCACCAGCACGTCGCTCTACGACGGCCTGGTGGACTGCCTGTAGTCGCAGGCCCGTCGCATTGACGGGCCGGGCCCGCCACCGTCTCTCCACGGAAACGGCGGGTCCCGGTCCGTACGCCGCGCGGGGTGAGGAGCACTGCGGCCCAGAGGGACCGTCTCGGAGCATGGCGGGCCCGGATGCTGCAGAGGCGGGCCGCCATGATTCCCGACCTCGCCCGCCTCGCCTCCCGTGGAGAGTCCGCCACGCTCGAGCTGAAGCGCTCGACAGGTGAATTGCGCAAGGCGATGCACACGCTCTGCGCCTTCGCGAATGGACAGGGCGGCACGGTGCTCCTGGGCGTGAAGCCGGACGGGGAGCTCGTCGGCCAGCAGGTGAGCGAACAGACCCTGCATGACATCGCGACCGCGAGGGAGCGCTTCGAACCTCCGCTCGATCTCCACATCCAGAGCGTGGAGGTCGCCTCGGGGCGGAGCGTCCTCGTGCTCACCGTGGGCGGCATCAGTGATTCCGTGCCATACACCTTCGACGGCCGCGCCTACGAGCGCGTGGGGAACACGACTCGCAAGATGGCGCAGGAGCGCTACGAGTTGCTGTTGATGGAGCGCGCGCACAGCCGCCGCCGTTGGGAGAATCAGGAAGCCGACGAGGTTCCCCTTCAGGAGCTCGACCGCGCAGAGGTGCTGCGCATCGTCGAAGCAGCGCGCTCCGCCGGGCGTCTGGTGGGACCGGTGGGACGAAGCCTTCCCGAGCTTCTCGACCGTCTCGGCGTACGCCACAAGGGCAAGCTCCTGCGCGCGGCGGTCGTGCTCTTTGGGAAGACGTTCCTCCCCCACCATCCCCAGTGCGAGCTACGTATGGCCCGGTTTCGCGGCACGGACAAAACCGAGTTCCTCGACCAGCGCAACGTGCGCGGACCGGCCTTCCGGCTGCTTGAGGAAGCCGAGCTGTTCTGCCAGCGGCATTTCCCATTGGCGGGTCGCATCGAGCCGGGCCGCCTGCAACGTGTCGACCGTCCACTCATTCCGCCGGATGCGATGCGCGAGCTCCTGGTCAACGCCTTCATCCATCGCGACTACAGCATCGCGGGTGGCGCGGTCTCGCTCGCCATCTTCGATGATCGCGTGGAGATATGGAGCGCCGGGCGATATCCGAAAGGCATCACGCCTGAATCGCTCACACGCCCGCATCTCTCGGTGCAGCGCAATCCCATCATCGCGGAGGTCTTCTATCGCGCAGGGCTCATCGAGAAATGGGGCCGTGGCACGAACCGCGTCGCCGAGATGTGCCGCGCCGCCGGGCTCTCCTCCCCGGAGTTCGCTGAAGTCACGGGCGCCGTGGTCGTCGCGCTACGAGTGAATGTGGGGCAGACGCTGACTCCGCCGGTTCGGGGGGAGCTCCCCCATACGGACTGGGGGGAGCTACCTCCGGATCGGGGGGAGTTCCCGGTGGATTGGGGGGAGCTACCTCCGGATCGGGGGGAGTTCCCGGCGGATTGGGGGGAGTTCAAGACCCGGGAGAAGATTGACGCGCAGACACGTGAAATCGTCGAAAAGTTAGGCCTCCGTCCCAGGAAGACGACCCTGCGCGAGGCCATCGTGGCGCTCACTTCGCTCCGGCCCTGGCACCCCGCGGAGCTCGCCCAAGTACTGCGTTACAGCCCGGACAAGCTGACGGAGCGGCACCTCAAGGCCATGGTCGAAGAGGGCCTCCTCGAGCGCACCCACCCCGATAATCCCAGGCATCCCGCCCAGGCCTACCGGGCCGTGCGCCGGAGCGGGTGAATCCACTCACAGCCCCCATCCACCCGAACCATGCCGCGCCCCGGGCGCCGCTCTTCCTCGCGGCGGCCGGGAGCTCTGCGTTGTGAGGCCTCCGGCAGTGGCTGGCCACCCGGACTCGCGGAACGGGCCTGCCGCTCCATGGGGCAATCCCTATCTTACGGGCGCCATCCGTCGGATACCGGACCGGCCTCCGTGGCAGGAGGTGAAACACGGGTCCTGTTTCTGGCAGAAAGCAACACAACCCATGAGGGGGTGGGACCGCGTCCCCCCTGAAGGAGTCCCTGCCGCATGAGCACGATTCTCCGGACCCCACCCCTCGCCGGCGGCCGTCCCCCTCGCTGGGATTCACGCCGCCGAGCCCCGGCCAGTCCGGCTCCGGCCTCCGCGTCCCTGCCGCCTCTGGAGAAGGTGAACCTGGCCCTCGCCTTCACCAACCTGCTGGCGCCGGGTGTCGCCCGGCCCGTGGGCATGCTCCACGGCCAACCCGTCCACCTGGTGCGGCTGACGGGCACCGGCCCCTGGTGCCAGCACGCCACCGGCGATGCCCTGTTCTTCGTCACCCGGGGCGCCCTGCGCGTGGAATTGCGCGAGCGTACCGTGGACCTGGAAGCGGGAGAGCTGCTCATCGTCCCTCGCGGCGTCGAGCACCGCCCCGTCGCTCCCGCGGAGGCGCTGGTGCTGATGTCGGCCCCTCCGCTCGACGGAGAGGCGGCCGGGCAGTCTCCCGCCCCCTGAGAGACGCTCCAACGGCCCCCGGGCGAGCGAGCCCCCGCTCCGCCCGCGCGCGGTGATTCCTCCCACGGGGCACACGGCGCACTTTTGCCCTGAACGAACGGAAAAGGGGCTTCCCGCGTCGGCCTGGCCGCCGCCGGATGGCCACCGCCTTCCACCAGGAGCGAGTGCCGCCATGCGCATCCACCACCTGAACTGCACCACGATGTGCCCGCCCGGCCGGCGGCTCATGGATGGACGGCGCGGCTTCACTGGCACGGCGGCGCTGACCTGCCACTGCCTGGCGCTGGAGACGCCGCGCGGCCTGGTGCTGGTGGACACCGGCTTCGGCCTCAACGACGTGTACGCGTCGCGCGTGCGGCTCAACCCCCTGTTCCGCGACGTGCTCTGCCGCCCCGCCCTGGCCGAGGAGGCCACCGCCGTCCGCCAGCTGGAACGCATGGGCTTCCAGGCCAGCGACGTGCACGACATCGTCCTCACGCACCTGGACTTCGACCACGCGGGCGGCCTGGATGACTTCCCCCACGCGCGCGTGCACGTGCTGGCGGAGGAGTACCGCGTGGCCACCGCGCAGAAGACCTGGCTGGACCGCGCGAGGTTCCGCCCGCAGCAGTGGTCCAAGGAGACGCGCTGGGAGACGTACATCCCGAACCGGGGCGAGGGCTGGTTCGGCTTCGACTGCGTGCGCGAACTCACCGGGTTGCCGCCGGAGATCCTGTTGGTGCCGCTCGTGGGCCACACGCTGGGCCACTCGGGCGTGGCCATCAACACCGGCGACGGGTGGCTCCTGCACGCGGGCGACGCGTACTTCTACCACGGGGAGATGGACCTGGACCGCTACCGGTGCACCGCCGGCCTGCGCGCCTACCAGAAGCTGATGCAGAAGGATGGCTGGATGCGCTGGTACAACCTGCGCCGGCTGCGCGAACTGGTGCAGCACCATGGCGACCAGGTGTCGGTGTTCTGCGCGCACGACTCGCTGGAGTTCGAGCGGCTGGAGGAGCGCGAGAAGCTGCCCGCGGACTTCCCCATCCAGCCCGGCCTCGTCGCCCCCGTGCCGTCCCTGCACCTCTAGCCGGCCCGCGCGCTCACTGCTGGAGCGGAGGCGGCTCCGCCACCGACGCCTCCTCCACCGGCCGGGGCGTACGCGGCAGGTCCACCGTGAAGGTGGCGCCGCACCCCGGCACGCTCTCCACGCGGATGATGCCGCCGTGCGCCTCCACCAGCTGGCGGGCGATGTAGAGCCCCAGCCCGTAGCCGGCCTTCGTCTTCGCGGCGCGCTCCCGCTCGAAGCGCTCGAAGACGCGGCGCTGGGCTTCCTGCGGGATGCCCACGCCCTCGTCGCGCACGCGCAGCCGCGAGTGGTCCGCGTCCAGCGCCGACACCGACACCGTCACCGGGTGGCCCCGGCCGAACTTCAGCGCGTTGGACACCAGGTTCGTCATCACGCGGTCCAGGCGGACGCGGTCCCAATGCCCCACCTGCCCCGCCTCCACCTCCAGCCGCAGGTCACAGCCCGCCTCCGCGGCCGCGTCCGCGAAGCGCTCCACCACCTCGCGGGCCAGCTCCCCCAGGTCCATGGGCGCAGCGTCCAACAGCCGCTTGCCGGAGGACAGCCGCGACAAATCCAACAGGTTGTGCAGCAGTTGCCCCAGCCGCTGCGCCTGCCCGTGCGCCGCCACCAATCCCTGCCGCAGGTCTTCACCCCGGCCGGCCGCCTGCGCGCGCTGCAGCTTGGTGAGCAGCAATTGCAGCGCGTGCAAGGGATTGCCCAGGTCGTGCGCGGTGACGGCGATGAGGTCCACCGCCTCGCGCGCCTCGCGCAACAGCCGCGTGTTCTCCAGGGCCAGCGCCGCGCGGCCGGCCAGCTCCTCCACCAGCACCTGGTCCGCCGGCACGAAGCGGCGGTGGCCCCGGGCCGTCATCAGCACGAAGGCGCCCAGCGTCTCGCTGCCCGCGAGCAGGGGCACCACCATCGACGAACCAATGCCGATGCGCTCGATGAGCACCCGGTGCTCGTCCGTCTCCGCGGAGGCGGCCAGGTCGTCCACCTTCACCTCCACGTCCAACCGCGAGTGCCCGGTGCGCATCACCTCCCAGACGGCGGGCGGCATGCCCGGGCGGGGGGGGAAGCGCCGCAGGGCCTCCCACAGGCTCGCCTCGCGCTCGGGCTGGATGTGCGTCACCGCCCGGGGCCGCAGCTCGCCCGCGGGAGTGAGCAGGTAGAGGATGCAGCCGTCCGCCACCTCCGGCACCAGCAGCCGCGCCACCTCCGCCGCCGTCAGGTCGGGGTCCAGGGACTGGTGGAAGACGCGGCCGGCCTCCGCGAGCAGCTCCTGCACCCGCTCCTGACGCCGCTGCTCGGTGATGTCGCGCGTCACCACGGAGAAGCCCTGGGGCTGGCCGTCCTCGTCGCGCAGCGCGGTGATGGACACCTCCGCCCAGAAGCGCGAGCCGTCCTTGCGCTGCCGCCAGCCCTCCATGTGCAGCCGCCCCTCCTGGAGCGCCCGGGACAGCTCCCGCTCCGGCTTGCCCGCCGCCGCGTCCTCGGACGTGTAGAAGAGGGAGGTGGGGCGGCCCAATGTCTCCGCCTCGCTCCAGCCCTTGATGCGCTCGGCGCCCGGGTTCCAGCTGGCCACCCGCCCCCGCGCGTCCAGCAGCACCAGGGCGTAGTCGCGCACGCCCTCCACCAGCGCCTGGAAGCGGTTCGCGCTGGCCGCCGCCTCGCGCCGGAGCGGGTGCAGCCGGCGCTGGAGCACCCACGCCAGCGCCGCCGCCACCGACAGCCCCAGCAGGGACGCCACGAGCAGCAGCGCGGTCTCCCACCGGTCCACCCGCATCGCGGCCTGGTTCTCCCGGACCAGCCGCTCCTGCACCGTGCGCTCCAGGTGGGCCTGCGCGTCGCGCACCTGCCCGTGGGCCCGGGCCATCTGCTCCCGCGCCCGCTTCTGTTCCTCGGGAGTGTCGGAGTCCTCCAGGAGCGCGCGCAGGGCTTCCTCGTGCGCCTGCTCCACGATGCGCACCTCCTCCACCAGCGCCTGGTCCTCGGGAGATTCCAGCCGGGCCCGCAGCCGGTCCGCGGTGGCCAGGAAGCGCTGCCGGGCCCGCGCCGTTTCCCGGTTGACCGACTGCCCGCCCGCCAGCAGCGCGCTGTTGGCCAGCGACACCTTGTCGCTGAAGGCCCGCCCCAACAGCCCCACCTCCTGCAGGTCCAGGGAGCGCTCCAGCACCCGCGACTGCACGGACGCCCGCGTCAGCAGGAGCGCACCCACGGCCAGGAGCAGCAGGACGAGCGCCACCGCGAGGCTCACCCCGAGCCCCCACCCCTCCTCCTGTCGCGCGCGCCTGGGACCTGCCATGGGTGTCCCTTCCCCGCCGGGCGCACGTAGGCCTCCGCGCCCCCCGCGTCCATTCACGGTGGGACCCTCTTGCCTCCGCGCCCACCCCCCCTCCCCAGCCCGCACGGTGTCCACCAGTGCGCGCCTTCCCGGCGGGCGGGGCGGGACAGTGACGCCTTTCCGACCGATGGAGGCCCGCCGGGGCTTGCCGGCGCTTCGCGAGGGCCGGGCCGCTCCCCACCCTCCTCGTTGGGGCCGGCGCTGGGTGGGCCCTTCACGGGTGGCGGGAACCGGGCATGGGGCGGACGGGCGGTGGGGTGGGCTGGGTGTTCCTCGTGGGGCTGTGGCTGGCGTGCGGCCGGACGCTGCCGGAGGACGCGGCCCCCTCCAGGCTGGACTGGTGGAACGGGTCCTTCTGCGTGCCCATGACCTGCGAATCGCAGGGGCTGGACTGCGGCTACGCCATCGACGGGTGCGGCGGCACGTTGCACTGCGGCGAGTGCGCCGAGGGCCAGGCCTGCGGCGGGGGCGGCGTGCCCAACGTCTGCGGCCCCCCACCCTGCGTCCCCACGAGCTGCGCGGCGCGGGGTGCCACCTGCGGGCCGCTCTCGGATGGCTGCGGCGGGAGGCTCGACTGCGGCAGCTGCGCCACGCCGGAGGTCTGCGGCGGCGCTGGCGTGCCCAACGCCTGCGGGCCCCCGGCCTGCGTCCCCACGACGTGTGAGGCCTCGGGCAAGAACTGCGGCCGGGTCGCGGACGGCTGCGGCGGCGTCCTGGAGTGCGGCGCCTGTGGACCGGACGAGACGTGCGGCGGGGGCGGCACGGCCAACGTCTGCGGCCACGCCCCGTGCGCTCCCACCACCTGCGAGGCCCTGGGCAAGAACTGCGGCTCCGTGTCCGACGGCTGCGGCGGCGTCCTGGAGTGCGGCACGTGCGGCGACGGGCTCACCTGCGGCGGCGCTGGCGTGCCCAACGTCTGCGCGACCCCGCTGTGCCAGGCGGCCACCTGCGAGGCCCTGGGCAAGGACTGCGGCGAGGTGCTGGATGGCTGCGGCGACGTCCTGGAGTGCGGCGCCTGCGAGGCCGGCGCGACGTGCGGCGGCGCGGGGGAGGCCAACGTCTGCGGCGCCGGCACCTGCGTGCCCACCACCTGCGCGGCCCTGGGCGCGAACTGCGGCCGGGTGTCCGACGGCTGCGGCGCGGTGCTGGAGTGCGGCGGCTGTCTCGCGCCCCAGGCCTGCGGCGCGGGCGGCACGGCCAACGTCTGCGCCAGGACCGCGTGCACGCCGGCCACCTGCGAATCGCTGGGCAAGGACTGCGGGCAGGTCGCGGACGGCTGCGGCGGGAGGCTCGACTGCGGCGCGTGCGCGGAAGGACAGGCGTGCGGAGGGGGCGGCGTGGCCAACGTCTGCGCGGTCCCTGGATGCCGGCCGGCCACCTGCGGCCTCCTGGGCGCGACGTGCGGCACCGTGCCGGACGGCTGCGGCGGCACGCTGGAGTGTGGCACCTGCACCGCGCCGGACACCTGCGGCGGCACGGGCGTGCCCCACGTCTGCGCGCCCCCGGCGCCCACCTGCGTGGACAGGGACCTGGGCAGCGCGCTGCCGGTGTCACTGAGGGGCACCACCGTGGAGGCCCGGGACGACCACGCCGCCTCCTGCGGCGGCGCGGGCGCTCCGGACCGGGGCTACCTGTGGACGGCGCCGAGGGCGGGCACCTTCACCTTCGACACGGCCCGCTCGGCGATCCGGTCCGTCATCGCCGTGTACGCGGACGGCTGCGGCGGCCAGGAGCTGGCGTGCGCCACGGGCGGCATCAGCTACGGCGGCGGGGCCCGGGTGGCGGTGACGCTGGCGCAGGGCCAGCGGGTCCTGGTGACGGTGGACGCCGTGGCCGGCGCGTCCTTCACGCAAGGCGCCTTCGAGCTGCACATCGACGAGCTGCGCACCACCGAGGCCGGCGCCTGCTTCGACGGCATGGACAACGACGGGGACCGCTGGGTGGACTGCGCGGACACCGAGTGCCGCGACGAGCCCCGCTGCAAGGGCCAGGGCTGCGCCCACCACGACCTGGGCAGCGCCCTGCCCCTCACCTTCCAGGGGGAGACGGCCCTCTCCGGCGACGGCTTCCAGGGCACCTGCGGCGCGCTCCTCCAGCAGGACCGCGCCCACCTGTGGACGGCGCCGAAGGCCGGCACCTTCGTCTTCGACACCTCGCCCGGCGGCGACCCGGACGCCGGCGGCCATGCCCTGTACCTCCTCACCGGCTGCCGCGGCACGGAGCTGGGCTGCGCCGCACACCCACATCCCACGACACAGGACGCGCCAGCGCTGAAGGTGACTTTGGCCCAGGGGCAGTCGGTGCTGGTGGTGGTGGACGGCATGGCCCGGCCGGACCGGGACACCCCCATCCGCTACACCCTCCACATCACGGAGTGGGTCCCCTCCGAGGTGGGCCACTGCCACGACGGCGCGGACAACGACGGGGATGGCCGGGCCGACGACGCGGACCCGGACTGCCGCGAGCGCTGACGCGCCGTGCCACAGCCTGGGTCCTCCACTCACCTTCTCAGCGCGTGTGAGGTGCTGCGCAACTGATCGCGGGCTGCTGCGATAATCCCCGCAAGTCGCTCGCAGTCCTTCTCTTTTTCCTCGAACTCCGACGAGGGAGCCCCACATGAGCCTCATCGACCGCGCCCGCAGTGCCGTCAACAAGACCCTCCGCCAGGTGCAGCAGGACCCCATCAAGGCGGCGAAGGACATCGGGACGCAGGCGAAGAAGGGCTACGACACCTTCAACAAGGTGAAGACGGCCGTGAAGGACGGCTTCGACAACGTCAAGAGCCTGAAGACGGACGGCTTCAAGGCGACGTTGAAGGGCAACGTCGACAAGATGGTCTCCAAGGCCACGGACCCGAAGACCAAGCTCGACCTCAAGGGCAAGCTGGGCATCGCGGGCAAGGCCTTCGGCACCATCACCAGCGCCGCGAAGCTGGTGGGCCAGGCGGGCACGGCCATCAAGGACGTGCGCAACGCCGTGCGCTCCGGCAGCAGCGAGGACTGGAACAAGGCGCTGGGCTCCGTCGCCACCGCCGGCAAGGGCGCGGTCAGCACCGTCAAGGGCGGCCTGGAGATTGCCCGCGACGTGAACAAGTTCGGCAGCGCGTACAAGGCCGCCAGCAGCGCCTTCAAGGCCGCGGTCCCGGGCGCCGGCCCCAAGCTGGCCCGCGCCGCCGCCGGTGCCGCCGCCAAGGCCGCCTTCGAGGGTGGCGCTTCCTCCGCCATCAAGAACGGCGTGCGCACCGCGCTGAAGACCGCCGTCAGCGAGAGCGGCGTGGCCCTGAAGGCCGCCACGGGCACCGCGACCCGCGCCGCCGCCCGCGCCGCGCTGTCCGAGGGTGGCAAGGCCGCCGCCAAGGCCGGTGCGTCCGCCGCCGCCCGCGCCGCCGGGGGCACCCTGGCCAAGGCCGCCGGCCGCTTCGCCCCGGGCGCGAACATCGCCATCGCCGCCTTCGACACGGCGAACGCGGTCTCCACCCTGCGCGACCCGAACGCCAGCACCACCAAGAAGGTCACGGGCGTCATCACCGCCGTGGGCTCCATCGCCGCCGCCACCAACATCCCGGTGGTCAGCCAGGTGGGCGCCGCCGTCTCCGCGGTCTCCAGCTTCGTGGGCGGCCTGTTCGGGTAGAAGCCCCCAGCAGTGACGCAGGGCCCCGGGCGGCGAACGCCCGGGGATGTCCCCAGGGGGGCCTTTTCTGGTAGGCACGTGACCGTGTGAGACGCGCTCGTTTCAATCCCCTCTGGGACCACGGTCGCTACCTGCCAGGAGGCCCTCCGGTGGCCACGAAGAAGAACCCTCCCGAGAAGTCGCCGGCCCCCGCCGCCAAGGCGCCCGGCACCGCTTCCTCCCCGGCGAAGCCGGCGAAGTCCGCCGCCGCCACCGCGAAGCCGGCGAAGTCCGCCGCCGCGGGCCCCAAGCCCCCGGAAGCGCCCGCCCAGGCCCCCGTGCAGCAGCTGGTGCAGCGGCTCCCCGTGGCGCCCGGCCTGGGTCACCAGGCGGACCTGCCGCAGGTGAAGGCCCCCTCGCTGGAGAACCTGAACATCCGCGTGCCCCAGGGCGAGGACCTCACCGAGGAGGACCTCCTGGAGCGCTTCCACGAGCTGGCCCGCGCGAAGGCGGAGGTCCGGCCGCGCGCGGAGGGTGAGGCGCTGGCCATGGGCGACGACGTGTGCCTGGACATCCTGGGCTACGCCAACGGCCGCCTCATCCCGCTGAGCTCGCGCGTGGGCTTCTGGATGGAGCTGGCCCCCCAGGTGATGCTGCCCGGCTTCGCGGAGGTCATCGCCGAGGCCAGCGTGGGCGACAGCGTGGAGGTGGGGCTGGTCCTGCCGGACGACTATCCGGCGGAGCAGCTGCGCGGCATGCCGGCGCGCTTCCTGGTGGACGTGCGCGCCGCGCGCGAGGTGCGCATCCCCGACACGGAGTCGGACGCGTTCCTGAAGCTGCTGGGCCGCGGCGCCACGCACGAGGAGGTCATGAGCTCCATCGTGGATGAGATGGAGGGCGAGATGGCCGACATGCTCTGGGTGGACGCGCGCAACCGGGTCCTGGACGAAATCGTCGCCCGCTCGGACGTCACCGTGCCCAAGCCGCTGGTGGACGAGGAGATCCGCCGCCGCTGGCAGCAGGCGGAGGGCGAGGTCCTGGCGCAGAAGTTCTTCAGCCTGGAGGAGCAGCAGGAGGCGCTGGACGGCTGGCTGCACCACCCGGGCATCCGCGACGACGTGGAGCGCCGCCTCAAGATTGCCCTGGTGCTGCGCGCCATCGCGCAGCGGGACAAGCTCCAGCTCACGCCGCAGGCCGCGCTGGAGCTGCTCAAGGAGTCCTCGGAGCCCTTCGGCATCACCGAGGCCCAGCTGCGCGAGTCCATGCTGGACCCGACCGCCTCCGCGCAGATGATGGACGTCGCGTGGCACCTGCTCGCCGTGGAGCACGTGATGACGCAGGCGAAGGTCACCTTCGAGGGCGCCGAGGCAGGCCTCGCCTGAGGGCTGGGCGCCTCCCGGCGGCTACCCCGCCGGGTTCCTGGGCGCGGGCGGCTGCTGCCCGGGCGCGAGGAAGTCCCCCGTCGCGGGGTCTATCTGCCACGCCGAGTACTGGTGCGTGAGGACGTCGCGCACCTGCCCCTGCTCGTAGCAGACGGAGTACACGACGAAGACCTCGTTCACGAAGTTGGGCCGGCCGTAGCGGTAGCAGTCCTGGTCGCCCTGCTTCTGGAGCGTGAGCGGCTGGCCCAGCAGGCCGCCGACCTCCTGCGTCGTCATCCCCGCGCGCAGCACCTTGATGCCGTGCGGGGTGACGACGGAGAAGGACGTTCCGTTTGCACGCCAAAGAGCGAAGAAGCCCAGGGCCAGCACCACGGGCACCGCCGCGGCCACGAACCAGGTGAAGGTGAAGCGGTGGGACTTCTTCCGGGACCCTTCACGGAAGGCCGTGAACAGGGCGTCCGGAGAGGTGTCCGCCGGGGCACCGCTCTCGGCGGCGGGAAGTGGGGGATTGGGAACGCTCACCCTTCTTGAATGCCGCCAGTGCCGGACGGATTCAAGCGGTGGACTGCCGGAGAGTCCACAGCCCGCCCGGTTCGACGTCCACTGCCTGGGTCGTCCGGGGTGGGATACGCCCGGATGTCCGGTTCCGGTCCAGGCGTGCGAGTTCACAATCGGCGTGTTGCGGGACTGCTAGACGGGCACCACCAGAGGCTCATCTCGAGGAGTCACACAACATGGCGAAGCGCGCCGCTGCGAAGGGCACCCAGCAGAAGGTCGTGGACCGGGACGTGGTGCCCCCGGGCACGGAGGTGCCGGACAGCGACCTGTTCTTCAACCGGGAGCTGTCGTGGCTGGCCTTCAACGACCGGGTGCTGCAGCTGGCCGAGTCGCCCGAGGTGCCGCTGATGGAGCGGCTGAAGTTCATCTCCATCTACGCGCGCAACCTGGATGAGTTCTTCATGATCCGCGTGGCGCGGCTGCACGAGCAGATCGCCGCGCGCGTGGGCCGCCTGGTGCCGGACGGCGCGTCCCCGGGCGACACGCTGGACAAGCTGCACACGGGCATCCTGGACCAGGGCCGCCGCCACGCGGACTGCTTCGAGAAGGTCCTGCGCCCCGCGCTCGCGGAGAAGGGGCTGCGCATCCTGTCCATGAAGGAACTGGACGCGGATCAACGCGCGCAGGTGGATCAGCGCTTCCGCGAGCAGATCTTCCCCGTGCTCACGCCGCTGGCCATCGGGTTGGGGCGGCACTTCCCGTACATCTCCAACCTGTCCCTGAGCCTCGCGGTGCTGCTGCGGGACCCGGTGGCGGAGGAGGAGAGCGTGGCGCGGGTGAAGGTGCCCAAGGAGATATTGCCCCGCTTCGTGCCGCTCAAGGGGGGCACGCTCTTCGTGCCGCTGGAGGAGATCATCGCGCAGCACCTGGGGGACCTGTTCCCCGGGATGGAGGTCCTCAACTGGAGCTTGTTCCGCGTGACGCGGGACGCGGACTACACCGTGTCCGAGGACGCGGAGGACCTGCTCAAGGCGGTGGAGACGGAGCTCAGCCAGCGCCGCTTCGGGGACGTCATCCGGCTGGAGATCCAGGCGGGGATGAACGCGAAGCTGCTGGAGCCGCTGGTGGAGGCGCTGTCGCTGGAGCCCCGGCAGATCTACGAGGAGCACGGCCTGTTGGACCTGGCGGACGTGATGTCGCTGGCGATGACGCCGGGCTTCACGGAGCTGCGCGACCCGCCGTGGACGCCGGTGACGCAGGCGCGGCTGCGCACGGACAACGAGTCCGCGGACGGCGGCGGCACGGTGATGTCCGCGATGCGCCGGGGCGACCTGCTGGTGCACCACCCCTACGAGTCCTTCGCCAGCTCGGTGGAGCGCTTCGTCAGCGAGGCGGTGGAGGACCCGGACGTGCTGGCGCTGAAGCAGACGGTGTACCGCACGTCGGACAGTTCTCCGCTGGTGCCCGCGCTCATCCGCGCCACGGAGCATGGCAAGCAGGCGGTGTGCATGGTGGAGCTGAAGGCGCGCTTCGACGAGCGCACCAACATCCGCTGGGCGAACGCGCTGGAAGAGGCGGGCGTGCACGTCGTGTATGGGATTCCCAGCCTGAAGACGCACGCGAAGGCCATCCTCATCGTGCGGCGCGAGGGTGACCGGGTGCGGCACTACGTGCACATCGGCACGGGCAACTACAACCCGAAGACGGCGCGGCTCTACACGGACCTGGGGTTGTTCACCACGGATCCGGACATTGGCGCGGACGTGGCGGACGTCTTCAACTTCCTCACCGGCTTTGGCCGGCCGCGCTCGTTCCGCAAGCTGCTGGTGGCGCCGCTGACCATGCGGGAGGGGCTGCTGGAGGAGATCAAGAAGACGCAGGCGGCGCACACGCCAGAGGCGCCCGCGCGCATCCTGATGAAGATGAACGCGCTGGTGGATCCGGGCATCATCCGCGCGCTCTACGACGCATCCCGCGCGGGCGTTCGCGTGGACCTCAACGTGCGAGGCATCTGCTGCCTGCGGCCGGGGGTGCCCGGCGTGTCGGAGCACATCCGGGTGGTGTCCAACCTGGGCCGCTTCCTGGAGCACCCGCGCATCTACGCCTTCGAGCGGGGCGCCACGTCGCGCTGCTACATCGGGTCCGCGGACCTGATGCCGCGCAACCTGGACCACCGCGTGGAGATATTGGCGCCCGTGGAGGACCCGGCCCTGGCCGCGCAGGTGAAGGACGTGGTGGAGCGCTGCATGGTGGACACCAGCGGCGCGTGGGAGCTGGGCGCGGACGGCACGTGGCGGCGGCGCACCGCCGCCACGCCCAACGACAAGCGCTCCGCCCAGGGGGAGCTCATGGAGCGGGCCATCCGCATGATGCAGGTGCAGAGCGGACGGCCCGTGGGCTGAAGCCCCCGGGCCCGGTCAACGGCTCAAATCTCGTGGTTCACGAGGTTGAACACCGCCACGCGGTGCGACTCGGGGAACAGCACGATGAACAGGTGGTTCCAGTCGTGCGCGCCCGGGGCCACCAGGTCGCTGGAGTAGAAGTAGCGGATCTGCACCTGCTCCGTGCCGTTGCCCAGCTCCGTGAGCAGGTGCGGGTCCAGCGCGTCGAAGTAGAAGAGCGTGTCGGACAGCGTGCTGAACGGCACCGTGCCCCGGTCCGTCCAACGGATGCGGCTCTGCTCGCGCGGGTCCTGCATCATCGCGAACACCGACTCCACCGCGTCCGACAGCGTCGGCGTCTGCGGGGACGACCACGGGAAGGCGTACACGTCCAGCGTGCCGTCGCACCAGTTGTAGTACGCGTCACACTGCTCGTTGCCCGCCTCCATGTCCGCCTCCAGCAGCGGCGTCGGGCCCTCCCACTCCAGCTCGATCTGGCTCAGCTTCGACTCCACCGTGCGCACGGACTGGGTGGACTCGGGCGCCGGCGTGGGCTCCCGGGCCGGCTCGGACGGCGCGTTATTGCACGCACCCAGGAACAGCGCGGAGGCCAGCACGGACCACTTCAGGGTGTTTCGCGACATGTCGGCAACCTCGGGGGATGAAGCGAGGGAGCCCGCCTCTGCCACAGCCCGCTCCCCTCCCTCAAGCGACAACATGTTCCACGTGCGCGCGCCACCACACCGTGACCTCCGGGCTGCTGGAAATCTTCAGCCCCGCTCCCCCAGGACGCTGCGCGCGGCGTCCTCGCGGCGGTGGGCCTCCACCTCCGGGACCTCCTCCCAGCGAATCCACCCGGCGCGCGCCGCGTGCCGCGCGGCGGCCACCGTGTCGTCCACCGCGACCAGCTCGCTGCCCGCGTCCCGCACGTCCCGGGCAATGGCCTCCAGCTCCTGGCCGCGCTTGGAGCGCCCCGTCACGTTGCGGATGTAGACGCAGCGGATGCGGCCCGGGTACTCGCGCACGATGGTGCGGTAGTGCTCCGCGTCCTCCTGGCCACTGTCGCCAATCAGCACGAAGGGCAGGTGCGACAGCGTCTCCAGCACGCCGCGGATCTTGTCCAGCTTGTGCCCATGTCCCCCGCCCGGCGCGAAGCCGTGCCGTGAGAGGCCCCAGTCGCGAAGCAGCAGCGGACCAATGGGGATGCGGTGGATGGAGAGGAACTCGTCCAGGTGCTCGTAGAGGTTCCACGGGCTGCTGGACACGTAGAAGATGGGGTTGTCCGCCTGGCCGCTCGCGCCCGCCTGGAGCGCCGCGTAGAACGCGTCCACGCCCGGGAAGGGCAGCCGCCCCCGGTGCTCCGTGAGGAACAGCGCCCACGCGCGCTTGAGCGGATCCGTCACCCCCGTGGCGATGACCGTGTCGTCGATGTCGCTGATGACGCCCAGCTCCGCGCTCTTGCCCGCCACCCGCACCGGCGCGGACACGCGCGGCACCCCTTCGGCCTCCGGCGACAGGAGCTCCAGCTCCACCATGTGCCAGCCGGAGCGCACGCCCTCGGGCGGAGGCACCCACAGCTCCAGGAAGCCCTCCTCGTCCGTCACGCCCTCCCAGCGCTTGTCCCCCCAGCGCACCGCCACGTGCGCGCTGGCGATTTCACGCGTCATGTAGCGCTTGTAGGAGGCCACGGCGCTGCTCCACAGCGTGTGGCGCTGGCGCTGGGGCGTCACCTTGCGCTCCTCCAGCACGCGCGCCTTGATGACCACGCGCTCCGGGGTGCCGTAGCCCCGGTACGGCAGGATGCGCAGCGGCGGGGCGATGCCCAGCCCCTTGCGCACGCGGCGGCTCAACACGTCGTACTGGGCATCCGCCTTGACGGCGAAACGGAACAGCAGCGGGTACAGGTCGGGCATGGCGGGTGCGGGCGAGTCTACCGTTCCCTCCGTCAATCGTGGCGGCCCAACGTCCGGTCCAGGTTGTACGCGGCGCTGATGAGCGACAGGTGCGTGAGCGCCTGCGGGAAGTTGCCCAGGGCCTCGCCGGACAGGCCCGTCTGCTCCGCGTAGAGCCCCAGGTGGTTCGCGTAGCCCTGCATCCGCTCGAAGATGAGCCGCGCCTCGTCCAGCAGGTCCGGCCGCACGGTGCTCGCGCGCGTCATCGCCTCCACCAGCCAGAAGCTGCACAGGTTGAAGGTGCCTTCGCTGCCCTCGATGCCATCCAGCTTCTGGTCCGCCTGGTAGCGGAACACCAGGCCGTCCGAGGTCAGGCCTCCATTCCGGGGCGGCTTGCGGATGACGTCCAGCGTGGAGAGCATCCGCGGATCCACCGGCGACAGGAAGAACACCAGCGGCATCAGGAGGTTCGCCGCGTCCAGCGCGTCATTCCCGTAGGCCTGGATGAAGGCGCCCTTCTCCTGGCACCAGCCCCTGTCCATGATCTCCTCGAAGATGGCGTCGCGCGTCTTCAGCCACTTCGCCCGGTCCGCCGGCAGGCTGCGCTTGTCCGCGAGCCGGATGGCCCGGTCCACCGCCACCCAGCACATCAGCTTCGAATAGACGAAGTGCCGTCGCGAGCCGCGGATCTCCCAGATGCCCTCGTCCTCCATCTGCCAGTGGTCGCACACCCAATCCACCAGCCGCCGCAGGTGCCGCCAGAAGTCATAGGAGATGGGCGCCGCGTACTTGTTGGACAGGTACACGGAGTCCATCAGCTCGCCGTAGATGTCCAACTGCAGCTGGTGCGCCGCCGCGTTGCCGATGCGCACCGGCCGCGCGCCGCCATAGCCGCGCAGGTGCTTCAGCTGCTCCTCCGGCGGCACGGGGCTGCCATCCAGGCGGAACATCAGGGGCAGCGGCCCGTCCCCGTGGTCAGCGCAGCGCTTCTCCACCCAGCGCATGAAGGCGGCGGCCTCCTCGTTGAAGCCGATGCGGATGAACGCATAGACGGTGAAGGCCGCGTCGCGCAGCCAGCAGTAGCGGTAGTCCCAGTTGCGCGTGCCGCCCGCGGACTCCGGCAGGCTGCACGTGGGCGCCGCGATGATGGCCCCGGACGGCTCGAAGGTCATCAGCTTCAGCGCCAGCGCCGAGCGCTGCACCATCTCCCGCCACCGCCCCGTGTACTTGCACTTGGACAGCCAGTGGCGCCAGTAGTCCACCGTGTCGCGGAAGAGCTTCTCCGCGGAGTCGTGCGTGTGCAGGTGGTGGTGGCAGCCCTCCTTGCCCCCCTCGCGCAGGGTGAAGACCGCGGACTGGCTCTCCCGCAGCGTGAAGTGCGCGACGACGCCGCCCTTGTCCCGCTGGAGCGGCACGTTCGTCACCAGCTGCATGCTCAGGTTCTTGGACAGGAAGGCCGCGCCGCCCTCCACGATGTGCGTCTCGTGCTCGTCCCGGGCGTAGTTGAACGCCGGGAAGCACTCCATGCGGAAGGCCATCTCCCCGCGCACCACGCGGATGCGCCGCAACACCTCGCGCCCCTCCGCCTTCGCGCCCCTGCCCAGGGGCATCAGGTCGATGAGCTCTCCCACGCCGTTCGGCGTGTAGAAGCGCGTCACCAGCACGTTGGTGTCCGGCCAGTAGAACTGCCGCTTCTGGACGTGGTTCGGCACCGGGGACACGCGCCAGTACCCGCCCTTGTCGGGGTCCAGCAGCGCCGCGAAGAGGCTGGGGCTGTCGAAGTACGGAAAGCACAACCAGTCGATGGTGCCCTCGTAGCCCACCAGCGCCACCGTCCGCAGGTCTCCGATGATGCCGTGGTCCTCAATGGCCACGCCGCCCTTCAGGTCCGAGTGATGCAGGTTCACCGGGCATGCTCCTGGAATGAAATGACGTGCTTGATGCCGCCCTTCGCCTCCACGGCGTGCTTGAACTCCGACGGCGGGTGGCGCTGGGTGATGAGCGCCTCCACCCTCCCCGGCCACTTCGCGCGGAAGCGGGCCAGGTCCTCCAGCGCCTCACGGAAGTCGCTGTCCGCCGCGTTCACCGTGCCGAAAACCACCCGGTTGCCGAGCACGAGCTGCCCCAGCACCTGGTCTCCCCGCAGCTCGAGCGGCTCCTCGCGCCCGGGCACGCCGGTGAAGATGAGCACGCCGTTCTCCTCCAGCACCTGGAGCGAATCGAAGGCCACCTTCGCCGCCCCCGTCGCCTCGTAGATGACGCCCACGCCGCCCAGCTTCTGCTTCAGGGCCTCCACCGGCACCTCCTTCGAGGAGACGTACGGCGCGCCCACCGCCTCGGCCGCGGCGGCCTTCTCGTTGGGCTTGGGGCTGCGCGAGTACACCGTCACGTCGAAGCCCGCGCGCAGCAGCGCCATGGCGCCCAGCTGCGCCACCGGCCCCGCGCCCAGCACCAGCGCCTTGCCCGGGCTCACCTTCCACGGCAGGCGGGACTGGATGTGCGCCACCTGGCGCAGGCCCTTCTCCGCGATGGTGAGCGGCTCCGTGAGCACGGCCACGCCGCGCAGGCCGTCCTCCGCCTTGTGCAGGTAGGCCGCGTCCTCCACGAAGTGCTCCGAGCAGAAGCCGTGCACGCCCTGGATGCCGCGCTCCGTGTAGTCCCCCGTCACGCAGAAGTCCGGGTGCCCGTGACGGCACGCGGGGCAGCCCGCGTGCGGACAGGGCCTTCGCACCCGGGGCACCACCAGGTCCCCGGGCTTCAGCCCCTGCACGTGCGCGCCCACCTCCATCACCTCGCCCAGGCACTCGTGGCCCAGGATGAGGTGGTCCTCGCCCCTGGGCGGTGCGCCGTGGTGGCCCTCCAGGATGTCCTGGTCGGTGCCGCAGACGCCAATCTCCAGGGTGCGGACCTTGACCTGGGTGGGCACGTGCAGCCGCGGTTCGGGAACGTCGAGGACGCGCACCTCGCGCGAGGGGAACATGGCGGCCACGGCCTTCATGGGCTCAAGACTCCTTCCGGGCGAAGTGCTGCACGTCCCAGGACAAGGGGTGAGGACGTGGGACCCCTGCCGCAAGTGCCCGGCCGCCACCTCGTGCTTCGCCAGCCGGTCCGCCAGAGGGAAACGCCGCCGAAGCGCCCGGGCCGCCCGCCTGCCTGGAGGGCGGCACCCGCGGGCATGTGAAAGCACTGCCTCCCGGGGGCGCGCGGGTCTATAGAACCCGACCGTGCGTGCGCCCCCCGCCTCCCGACCCAGCCGCGCCACCGCCATCGGTGCCGCGGCCTTCCTGATGCTCGCCCTGCCCTTCCTGGTGCTGGGGGTGTTCTTCCTCGGTCAGAACGCGCGCATGGACCTGCGCTGCGAGCCCCAGGGCCCCTGTGTCCTCAGCCGCTCCAGCTGGCTGGGCGAGGAGGAGGTGGGCCGCTACGCGCCCCAGGACATCCTGGGCGTGGAGGTGGCCCGCAGCCGCAGCACCCGCAGGGGCGCCGCGCCCATCTTCCGGGCCCAGCTGCGGACGGCCTCGGGCGCCCAGCCGCTCGCCTTCCAGTGGACGGAGGACGAGGCGCGGGCCCAGGCCTTCGCGGACACCGTGCGGCGCTACCTGGCGGGTCCCCGCACGGACGCGCTCGCGGTGTTCCAGGACGACCGCCGGGCGGCGCTGGGCGTGGGCGGCGCCTTCACCGGCGTGGGCCTGGGCGCGCTCATCGCGGGCCTGTGGCTGTGCTCCCGCACGCTGGCGCACCGCGAGGCGGAGCGGGCCGCCACCCCCTGAAGCCCGGAAGACAGCCCCCGTTCGTTGGCGAGGCGAAAGAAGCAGCCGGCCCGCCGCCCGGGGCTTCACGGGCTGTCCTACAGTGAAAGGCGCTTGCCCGCTTCCAGGCCCCGCCTGTGCGACCGCGGGGTAGGTGAATAGGTTGTGGCGAATGTTTCGACGCCTCATCAAGCGGATGCGGGGCCTGCGTCAGGCGGCGCCCCACCTGCTGCGGCCCGCGAACGTGGACGCGGACCGGGCGAAGATCTCCATTGCCCAGCTGGATCACCACTACGCCAACAAGGTCGTGGCGCTGAAGGACGTGAACCTCAACGTCCGCTCGGGTGAGTTCGTCTGCCTGCTGGGCCCGTCCGGCTGCGGCAAGTCCACGCTGCTCTACGCGCTCGCGGGCCACGTGGCGCCCACCGGCGGCCGCGTGGCCATCGACGGCAAGCCCATCCACGGGCCCGGTCCGGACCGGCTGCTCATGTTCCAGGAGGCCGCGCTGTTTCCGTGGCTCACCGTGCGCGGCAACATCACCTTCGCGCTGGCCGCCCGGGGCGTGCCGCGCGCCGAGCGCCAGGCGCGGGCCAACGCCTTCATCCAGCGCGTGCGCCTGGAGGGCTTCGAGGACACGCTCCCCCACCAGCTCTCCGGCGGCATGAAGATGCGCGCCAGCCTCGCCCGGGCGCTCGCGGTGGACCCCACCGTGCTGCTCATGGATGAGCCCTTCGGCGCGCTGGACGCCCAGACGCGCGTGCACATGCAGGAGATGCTGCAGTCCATCTGGATGCGCTCCGGCAAGACGGTGGTGTTCGTCACCCACGACGTGCAGGAGGCGCTGATGCTGGGCACCCGCGTGGTGCTGATGGCGCCCCGGCCGGGCCGCGTGGTGGAGGACCTGGAGATCCACCTGCCCATGCCGCGCTCGCTGGAGGATCCATCCCTGGACGCCATGGCGCGCGACATCCGCCACCGCCTGCGCGCCGCGGAAGGGGCTGCCCAGGGCCCCCCGTCCGGGGAGCCCGCGCACCGCCGCACGCGCACGCCCCCCAGCCTGCCGCACGCCAGCGTCGTGACCGGCCGTTAGAAGGGACATCACCATGCTGAAGTGGGCGCAGAAGCTGGGGATGATCGCGCTGCTCTTCATCCTCTGGGAGGTGCTGTCGCGCTCGGGCGTGTGGAACAAGCACCTGTTCCCCGGGCCGGTGGAGGTGGTCCACACGCTCATCGCCATGGTCCGCGACGGACAGCTGGGGGGCGCCACGCTGCGCTCCCTGGGCCGGCTGACGCACGCCTACCTCATGTCCGTGGGCATCGGCGTCCCGCTGGGGCTGTGCATCGCGCGGCTGTCCTTCTTCCGCAACGCGGTGAAGCCGGTGGTGATGGGCCTGCAGGCCCTGCCCTCCATCTGCTGGCTGCCGCTGGCGCTGCTGTGGTTCGGCCTCAACGACCGCGCCATCCTCTTCGTGGTGGTGATGGGCAGCGTGCTGGGCATCGCCATCGCCACCGAGGACGCGGTCAACGGCCTGGACCCGCAGCTGGCCCGCGTGGCCCGCACCCTGGGCGTGCGCGGCCCGCGCTTCTACTTCGGCGTGCTCCTGCCCGGCGCGCTGCCCGGCATCGTCACCGGCCTCAAGCTGGGGTGGAGCTTCGCGTGGCGCGCGCTGCTCGCGGGCGAGCTGCTCTTCGTCTCCGGCGGCCTGGGCCAGCTGCTCACCATGGGCCGTGAGCTGATGGACGTGTCACAGGTGATGGCGGTGATGCTGGCCATCATCCTCATCGGCATCACGGTGGACCGCGTCCTCTTCCAGACGGTGGAGACGCGCCTGCGGCGCCGGTGGGGCCTGACGGCGTCCGTGTGAGCCTGGCAACGCTTGCGCCCTCGTGGGCATTGAAAACGGGCGGGGAATCACCATTAGCGTGACGCACATGTCTTCCGCGCGTCCTTGGTCCCTGCTCCTGGGTTTCTGCTGCGTCCTCCTGACGACGGTCACGTCCTGCAAGAAGGACACGGCCTCCGGCGCCAACGCGCCCCTGCGCGTGGCCTTCTTCCCCAACATCACGCACGCCCAGGCGCTGGTGGCGAACGCCGAGGGGCTCTTCGGCTCGCAGCCCGGCATGGGCCACGTGGAGGTGCGGCAGTTCAACGCGGGCCCCGCGGCCATGGAGGCGCTGGTGGCCGGCTCCGTGGACGTGGCCTACGTGGGCCCGGGCCCCGCCATCAACACCTACCTCAAGGCCGGCAAGGAGCTGCGCATCATCGCGGGCGCGGTGAACGGCGGCGCGGTGCTGGTGGTGAAGAACGCGAAGACGCCCCAGGAGCTCAAGGGCAAGAAGCTGGCCACGCCGCAGCTGGGCAACACGCAGGACATCGCCCTGCGCCACTGGCTGAAGGCCCAGAACCTGAGCATCGCCACCGACGCGGGCGGCGACGTGCAGGTGATTCCCATCAGCAACCCGGACATCCTCGCCCAGTACCTCCAGGGCGCCATCGAGGGCGCGTGGGTGCCCGAGCCCTGGGGCGCGCGCATGCTCGCCGAAGGGGGTGGCCACATCCTGGTGGACGAGCGCGACCTCTGGCCGGACAAGCGCTTCCCCACCACGGTGGTGGTGACGACGAAGAAGGTGCTGGAGACGCAGCGGTCGCGCATCGCGGCGCTCCTGCGCATCCACGTGGGGCTCACCGAGCGCTGGCGCGCGGATCCGCCCGCCTTCGCCACGTCCGTCAACGCCGCCTTCGGGCAGCTCACGCGCAAGCCCCTGCCGGCGCCCGTGCTCCAGGACGCGTTCTCCCGCCTGGAGCCGAGCCTGGACCCGGTGCCCGCCGCGCTGAAGACCTCGGCCGAGCACGCGAAGTCGCTGGGGTTCATCCCCAGCGATGACATCACGGGGCTCGTGGACCTGAGCGTCCTGGACGAGGTGCGCGGCGGAGCGAAGCCGAACTAGTCCTGCCTCTCCCCCTGGAGGGACAGGGCCACGTTGGCCGTGTCTTCCACCTGGAAGAGGGCCTGGACGTTCTGCCCCTTCTCCGGCTGCTTGAGGATGGTCAGGGCGGTCATGTCCAGCGGCACCACCGCCCCGGTGACATCATGCACGTACAGCATCATCCCGGACCGCTTCACCACCGGTCCGTTGACCTCTCGGACCCGATACGGGTCCAGGGTAATCTGCCGCACGGACTGGCCGGGGGAGATGAAGACCGGCGACGTACTGGGCACCGTGCTCACGACGTTCGAGGGACTGTGGCTCGCGAACTCGGTGTACTGCGACTGGTCGAGGGGGCCGCTGGCGCCCTTGCCCATCTCGGGTTCGCGCGCCAGGGTGGGGCCCGCGCACAACAAGAGGCCGAGCGTCGGCGCGGCCCACACCATGGTTCGCCAATGTCTGGTGAATCCGTGCATCATGGTGACACCTCCGTGTCACGGGGGCGCTGCCCCCGGGTCAGCTTCAACGTAGGGTGGCAGCACTGAATGTTCAGCGGCGGAACACGGACCGTGCGCGCGGTAGCATCCCCACAGTAGGGTGGGTGGAGCGCACGCGAGCCAAGGACCGCTCGCATACGAATACGAGGCACCTTTTGGCTGGACGTACCGACGAGCAGCACCGCATCGCCCTCTTCATCGACTTCGAGAACCTGGTCACCAACACCGGCATCAGCGCCAGCAACTTCGACTTGCAGCCCGCGCTGGACCAGTTGCTGGAGCAGGGCAAGGTCGTGTTCCGCCGCGCCTACTGTGACTGGTCTCGCTTCGCGGACGCGAAGCAGCGGCTGCACGACGTGGGCGTGGAGCTGGTGGACGTGCCCCCCTCCACCCGCGCCGGCAAGAACAGCGCGGACATGCGCCTGGTCATCGACGCGCTGGAGCTGTGCTACGCGCGCGAGCAGATCGACACCTTCGTCATCGGCTCCGGCGACAGCGACTTCTGCCCCCTGGCGTACAAGCTGCGTGAGAACGGCCGCACCGTCATTGGCCTGGCGGTGAAGGAGGCCAGCTCCCGCATGTTCGTGAACGCCTGCGACCAGTTCATCTACATGCGCCCCAAGGGCCGGGGCGAGTCCTCCCACAAGGACAAGGACCACGGCCGGGGCGCCCGCTCAGACGAGGGCAAGGGCGGCAAGCGCGGCGCCAAGGGCCACGAAGGCAAGGGGCACGAGACCAGGGCCCCCGGCAAGGAGGGCGCCGAGCCGAAGGGCGGCAAGCCCAAGGCGGAGGTGCCCGCCATCGCGCGCGAGGTGGTGCAGAGCCTGCTGCGCCGCGCGACGGGCCCGCTCAACCCGTCGCTCGTCAAGGAGACCATCGTCCGCAAGGAGCCCGACTTCGACGAGCGCGACCACGGCTTCTCCACCTTCGCGCGGCTGCTGGAGGCCCTGGAGCAGGAGGGGCTCCTGCGCCGCATCCAGCAGGGGCGCCAGGGCTACATCGTGGGCCCGGACTCGGACTTCGGCGCTCCGGCGCGCGAGGGCAAGGGCGCCAAGGGGCGCAACGCCAAGGCGCCCGCCCCGGTGGAGGAGGAAGAGGAAGAGGAGCTGGAGTCCTATCCGGACCCCGAGGACGAGGGGCTGTAGCCGCCCCTCGCCTGGGCTCGGCGAGCCGCCACTACGCCGCGCGCGGCGTGGTGGACTCGCAGAGGTGCTCCAGGAACTCCGGCAGCAGGCGGGCGGACATCACCCACAGCTTGCCGTCGCCCAGGTCCGCCAGGGACACGCGCTCCGCGTACTCCACGCAGGTGGCCTCCACGTAGTGGACGAACACCTTGCGGTCGCGCGCGCGGTACCACTCCGCCGCGTGGCCCAGCAGCGCCACGAACGCGTCCTGCACCTCCGGGCGCGCGTCGTCCTCCAGCGGCACCAGGCGCACGCCGTCCAGCACGTTGAAGAGGTTGAGGCCCGGCTGCGCGGACTCGAACACCGCGAAGGCCACGGCGCGGCCCTCGTGGCGGGCCACCACCAGCTCGCGCTCGCGGGACAGGCCCGCGTCACCCCAGCCGGTGCGCGTGGTCTCCAGGTCGAAGCGCTCCGGCACCAGGTCCAGCGCCTCCCGGTAGGCCTCCGGGCGGGTGTGGACGACGCGGGCGAAGAAGCTCGCGCGCTCCTCCTGGGTGGGCGTGCCCACCGCGATGTTCGCGGGCTTCGTCCAGGCGCTGTCCACCTCCCCCTCCATCAGGCGGAAGGGCACGAGGCACGTCTGGCCGGTGTGCGCGTACCAGGTGGCGAAGTCGAACTTCGTGTAGCGCACCCAGCGCACGTTGGCCTCGCAGTAGGCGAAGAACCACTTCACCTCGGGGTCCGCCTGGGTGGGCTCGTAGCCGCGCAGGTAGATGTCGCGCAGGGCCTCGCGCGCGGTGGAGCGGCTGCCCGGGGGCTGGTGCCGCGCCAGCTGGTGCGCCATCCAGCTGCCCGCGTAGGGCTTGAGCACGGACAGCGTGGCCTCCATGCCGTCCTCCGCGGGGCGCACCACGCGGTAGCCCAACAGCGGCGCCTCCTGGAGCTTGTCCTGCGTGCGGGAGAACTGGTCGCGCAGGCTGGTGAACTTCTCCGGCTCCTTGCCCGGGAGGCGGAAGTAGCCGGAGCGCTCGAAGAGCTTCCACGTCGCGTCGTTCCAGTCGCCCTCCACCTTCGTGGTGGGGTGGGCCTGGGTCTCCACCAGCGTGCGCCACGCGCGGGCCCCGTCCGCGTCCAGCGGCCGGACGCTCACGCCGCAGCGGCGGCCATGGGGCGTGCTGGAGATGTTGCGCACCTCCGCGCGCAGGCGCACCGGCGCGTGGCCCTCCAGCGAGACCTCCATCACCGGCAGGCGCAGGCCCGGGTACATCAGGTCCTCGCCGGGCTCGGTGAGGAAGGACAGGCCTTCGTAGGAGACATCCAGCAGGCCGCGGCGCACGTGCACCTGGGGCCAGAGCGGATGGTCGAACTCCAGCGTGCAGGACGCGCTGGCCTGCGTGCGGCGCAGCCAGCGGTGGCGGAAGCGCACGAGCGACGTGGGCGCCGGCATCAGCAACACGCCGCCCTCCACGCGCGCCGCGTCCGCGTCGAAGTGCACCACGCTGGAGTAGCCGAACGCCTCCAGGGTGAGGGGCCCCGGAGGAAGCGCGCCGTGCAGCTGCCAGCCGAACGCGTCCTGGAGCGGCTCGAAGAAGGCGCAGGTGACCTCCACCACGGCCTGGCCGTCGCGCGAGCGCAGGACTCCGCGGGCCTGGCGGGCGGCGAGCGCTTCACAGATGCGCGCCACGCGGTCCGCGCGGTCAATCTGCTCGCGCCACACGGGCCGCGTCTCCGGCGTGAGGAGCAGGCCGTTGTCGCGCAGCGACTCCAGGAGCCCCACGATGCGGCGGCCCGCGTCCAGCGGCGGCGCGACGAAGCGCAGGCTCACCTCCGGGCGTATGGCATTGACGCCAATCACCTCCGCGTCCAGCGCGGTGGCCCACCGCTCGCCTTCCCCCACCACCACGGACGCGGCCTGGCCCTTGCGGGGCACCGTGCGCGACTCCAGGTGCAGCGTCAGATGCTCCAGCGACAGCTGCACCAGACGCCCGGGGGAGAAGTCCGCGCCGAACGAGGCCGCCGCGCTGAGCGCCGTTCCCACCCGGTAGCCGAGGAGGGATTCACGGCCAGCGAGCACGTCGTGAGTGTCGGTGTGCATGGGGGGCTCCCTGAAGTGCTACGGGGCATGAATCTACGACGTCCGAAGAAACCGTGTTGTCCCTAAGTTACAGGCGACCCCGGGAACCCGGATTCCCGCACAGTGCAGATCATTCATCCCTTCTGCACTGGGACCTTCGGGCGGCGGCCCCGGCCACGCGTTGGACTGTCATGCATTGGTTTCTCACGGGCTGGGGATTTCCCGTCACGGACAGGAGCATGGCCTTCGGAGACAGGTGCAGGTGTGTCCCTCCCTCGGGTCGTGTGCAACCCGGAAAAGCAGGGCGATTCCGACACATGGAACACGAGGAACATGTCGCATGTCGTCTGGTGAGACATGACTTGCCTCGGAGGACAGAGGTCCGGGCGCACACCCGCCGGGGATGACTCGCGCCCCCGCGAGGCGTTATCCCGCAGGCCATGTCCTCCGACCTGTCCCGCCTCTGCCTCCACTGCGGCATGTGCTGTGACGGCACCCTCTTCACGCAGGTGCCGCTGCGGCCCGCCGAGGCGGACGCCCTGCGCCAGCGCGGCCTGTCGCTGGAGGTGAAGGAGGGCGGCGCGGTGGTGTTGCCCCAGCGCTGCGCCGCGTTGGAGGGTCTGTGCTGCACGGTGTACGCGGAGCGCCCGGAGGCCTGCCGGCGCTACCGCTGCCAACTCTTCAACGCGCTGGAGGAGGGGGAGGTGTCGCTGGAGGAGGCGAAGGGCGTGGTGGACGCCGCGCACGCGAAGGTGGACGCGGTGGTGGGCAATGTGGGTTCCGCTGAGGGTGGAAGGGGCTCCGCGATGCGTCAGGCGCGGGTGGCCGCGGCCTCGCTGGAGCTGCCCGCCGAGGCGCGCGAGTCCCTGGCGCACGCGGAGGTGTATCTCGACCGGCACTTCCGCGGTCGCTTCCGCCGCTCGGGGTGAAGGCGTGTACCCGGGGGCCTGGGTGGGGGCCTGGGTGACGCGGTGTCGCTCACAGCGGGCGTGGAGTCCACGGACGGGCTGCCGCTGGCGGGGTGAGTCACTCCGCCGCAGGCGAAGCACGCATGAGGAGGATGTTGCGAGCTCCGCACACGTCGCAGACGAGAAACCTCTCGAACCGTGTCGGGTCTTTTGAAGAGGCCTCATCGTGAACGGTGAGGAAGCCATCTGCCTTTTCCGGGCAGCGGACCCGCGCCTCCGGGTTCTCCGCGAGGAGCTTCCCTGCCTGGATCCAGGCCCTGCTCGTTTCAGAGATCATCGGGATTGCCGCCTCCGTTCAGCTTCTCCGCGTAGGCCTCCAGGTCCGCGTGCAACGGTTCCGCCGCCTTGACGGTCCCACTCCAGAGAGCATGGCCCGCGACGACGGACTTCGCATCATTGATGGACAGGCCATAGAGCGGAGTGAATCAATGACAGCGTCGTAGCTCTCATTGTTCATGATCAAGACCTCCGAAGGTTTGACCATTCCAGGTGGATTGAATCACCCAGGCGCAGCACCAGTCGGGCATCACTTCCTGCGGATGAGAAGTGGCAGGTCATCACCTTGCCCGAGACCGCCATGGAGATTGCGCCCTCATGGACAACGGTGATCAGCGGAGAGTCCATGACCTGGAGTGTCGTTTGTACCGACCGTTCGAAGAGATTGAACGAGAACCGCAGTCTGACGCCTCGGCGGTCCGTGACCTCGTAACACCAGTCGCCATCCTCGAGGGATCGTTCGACTGGGTCCGAGCTGAAGAACTCGAGAAGCTCCAGTTCGTCAGGAATCGAGAATATGTCGTTGCCCATCAAGCCCCCTTCGTCAGGATCCATTCCCAATGAGTTCCGCGGCAATCACTTTCAGACTGGGGAAGTCGAGCCCCGCCAGGGTGATACCGCCTGCCACCGCAGCGATGGACTCTGGAAGGCTCGTGATTCGGATGGGATTCGCTGGAGCAGCCACCAGTCGGTAGGGACCTCCATGTAGATCCGCGTCGAACGCGAACACGCCCCGCGCCGCCATCAACTGTCAGGTGTGATGGAACGGCGAGAGTGCCTGTGTTTCCGAGGAGCCATCCGTAAGCCCTGGCAACGCAAGGATTGCTTCAATCGCGTCGTAGTGAGCGTCCGTGTCCCGCAGGAACGCCTCGGGGGCATGGCCTCCACCCGCCGTACTGAAGAACCCGACATGGCCCGCGCCATCGCACGCGAGCCAGTCGTATTCGTATCCCTGGATTTCTCCTGCTGACTTCACTCCTCCACGCCGCCCTTCTGGGCACCGGTGGCGAGGTCGACCTCGAACGTCTGCATCGCTTCCTCCCGCATGTCCCAGTACTCACCGATGATGGAACGCTCCGTCACCTGGATGATCTTCATGCCATCCCATGACAGCCGCTTCGTCCGCCACCGCAGGCCTTCCGCGCCGTAGGCCACCAGCTCCGTGAAGTCCGCGAACACCACGATGCCCGCCGATGGCACGGCGCGGACATCCGTCACGGGCAGCGCCTGGACCGCCTCCCAGGCGCTGGGGTCCCGGACCGGGACGAGGTAGCCCGCGCCTCGTGACACGACGCAGAGCCTCTGCGGATCCGGCATGGCGAGGACGCGGCTGATTCCCGCACCCTTCACGTTTCCAAACGCGAACATCCCCAGCCAGGACGCACCGCCTGCGGGAGTGACGTGCGCCAGCAGGCCGTCCTGTCCCCCGGCGGTGTTGCCGGGGAAGAAATGCCGTGGGGACGTCTGGGTGCCGGGGCCTTCATCCAGCACCTCCCACAGGTAGTCGCCATGAAAGTCAGGGGTTGTTTTTTCACTCATGGCTTTACACTGGTTTGGTTCACACACGAGGCAGCCATATCGCTGGGTATCTTCAGCCGGATTCAAGGCAGGGCTTCATCCGGACCTGGCGACCATTACTATGTTTTTGAGACGCTCCAGGTCTTTGGACTTCCACCCCTGGTGCTCACAGGCCTTGACCACCTGACGTGCCGCCGCCACCAATCCCTCCATGAACACAGCGGAGGGCACGCGGCCTTCGAGAACCACCTGGGTCGCGTGCTGTCGCCGGCGTTGACACTTCAGCACAAACTCGCCGTTGCTCAGTGAAACATCGAATGACAACGGGCCATCCATGAACCGGCAGCACGCCGTGGCAGCATGCCCTGACTGAAGCCGTGTCAGCTCCTCCAACCACCACGCGAGCACAACGCGTCGTCCGGAAAGGAGCGGTCTTCTCCTCGGAGAAAAATCACACCCGAGTTCGTCCCCGACGCAGAGATAGCCAGGGTGTTGGGATTCACATGCACCGTGAGCATAGAAATCAGCCTCCTAGAAGACAGGGTACGCTGTCTTGAATACTTTGGCCTCTACAGCTACCCACATCTCAACCCTGAACCCAGAAGGGGTACTCGGCCGTGGTGCCCAGCACCTCCACCCGCCGCACCGCCCGGTGCGGCTTGATGAAGGTGCGTGTTACCGGTCGTAGAAGCTCACGGCCTACCACTGCACGAAATCTTCCCGCTCGTCGACTCCGTGCCCGTGGTGACAGGGCCCTGTCTGGAAAGGCCTTGCGGGGGTCCTTCGCTACTCGACCAGGGCGAACTCCACCCGGCCCAATTGCTCATCCGTGGAGACGACCTTCACGGTGACGGGCATGCCCACGGTGAAGGTCCGCGTCTTGCCCACCATGGACAGCTCACGGGTGTCCGGACGGTAGGGACCGCCGGCCAGTCCTTCCGCGGGCACCATGCCCTCCACCCACATGCCATCCAGTTGCGCGACGAGGCCAAAGGGCTTCACGCGCACGATGCGGGCGGGGAACTTCTGCCCGATGCGGGTGGACATGAAGCGCGCCTCCAACTCGTGGTGGCGGTCGCGCTCCGCGCGGTCGGCGGAGCGGGCGCGGACGTTGATGTGCTGGGAGAGCTTCTCAACCTCCGGGTCCTCGTGCACGAAGTCGCGCTTGCCGTGGAGGTACGCCTTGATGAGCCGGTGCACGGCGAGGTCCGCGTACCGGCGGATGGGCGAGGTGAAGTGCAGGTACAGGGGCGCGGCCAGCCCGAAGTGCGGCCCCGGCTTCACGGTGTAGCGGGACGGGCCCAGCGAGCGGCGCAGCACGGAGCGCAGCGCGGCCTCCGCCCTCGCGCCTGAAATCTGGCGGTCGAACGCGGCCAGGGCCAGCGGGGTGATCTGCGTGCCGAAGCCCGCCGCGAACCCCGAGTGCAGCGCGAACGCGTTCACGTCCGCCACGCGCTCCGGATCCGGCTGTTCGTGCACGCGGTACACGGTGGGCACGCCGCGGGTCATCAGCCAGGTGGCGATGGCCTCGTTGGCCGCGACCATGAAGCGCTCAATCATGTGGTGGGCGGAGGTGTCCTTCTCCCCGGCGAGTCCGGACACGGCGCCAGTGGCGGTATCGAAGGTGAAGCGGGCCTCGTCGCGGGACATGGTCATGCCGCCCCGGGCCGCGCGCGACACGGCGAGCCGCGCGGACGCCAGGCGGAACCAGGGCATGGCGTCGCGCACGGGCTCCATGGCGGGGGACACGACGTTGTCGTCGAGGAAGCCGGCGACCTCGTCGTAGTTCAGCCGCGCCCAGGAGCGGATGAGGCTTTCATAGACATCCGAGGCGGTGACGCGGCCGTCGGGGTCGATGCGCAACTCGACGGTGAGGCAGTGGCGCTCCTCGTTGGGGACGAGGCTGAGCCAGTGCGCGGACAGCTCCTCCGGGAGCATGGGGAGCACGCGGCCGGCCAGGTAGACGCTGGTGGCGCGGGCGCGGGCCTCCAGGTCCAGGAGGGTGCCCTCCTTCACGGACTCGCTCACGTCCGCGATGGACACGAGCAGGCGCACGGCGCCGTCCGGGCCGGCGGGCAGCACGGAGATGGCGTCGTCGATGTCGCGGGTGGACGGCGCGTCCACGGTGACGGTGGGAATGGAGCGCAGGTCGCGCCGGGCGCCGCCCAGGGCGTGCGGTGTGCCCTTCGCGCGACGGGCCTCGTCGATGACATCCGCGGGGAAGTCCCGGTGCAGGCCATGGCGGGCGATGACGCGCTCCAGGGAGCGGTCCGCGCCGGGCTCCAGGCGGTAGAGGAGGACGACCTTGCCGTCCGCGATGCGGGCGACGACGGCGTCATTGTGCTGGACGGGGGTGGTGCCCGGGTCCAGGGGCCAGTCGGTGTTGGAGACCTCGCGGTCGATGCGCAGGAAGAAGGCGCCCTTGCGCGAGACGACCTCGCCGTAGACGGCGGTGCGGGTGCGCTCCACGAGCGTCAGGCCGGACGCGGTCCACCGGTCCTCGCCGCTGGCCGTCACGGTGGCGGAGACGACGTCGCCCGCGAAGAAGGGGTTCAGGTCCGGAGGCGGGATGAAGGCGGACAGCACCTCCGCGGTGCCGGGCTTCTGCACGGTGAGAAAGCCGAAGCCACGGGGATGTACGTCGACGCGGCCGGTGACGGTGCGCGGGGAAGCAGAGGTGTCCATGTCAGCGCCGTCGTAACCCACCTCCAGGGCAGGCGGGGAGATCCTGGGATTCATATTGCGCTTGAGACGGCTGTGGTAGCCCATCCTGACGTGATGTCAGAGGGGTCCTTGCGTTTGCGTCGGATATGGCCATGATTCCCAGAGGGCCCCGCCAGGAGGAAGCCATGACTTCACCCACCGATGACCTTCCGCCCCGGGCGTCCGAGCCTGTCGCCGCCAGCGATGTGACCCTGGAGCAGGTACGGAAGCTCGCGCACCTCATCACCCGGGAGTTGAGCGACAAGGGTGGCAGGCACCCGCTCTTCTCACTGCTGGGCCCGAACCATGAGTCCGTGCCGTTGCCGACGGATGTGCTCACGTTGATGCAGCAGCTGCTCGCCATCCTCGCGTCGGGGGACGCCGTCACCGTGGTCCCCGTCCACAAGGAGCTCACGACCCAGCAGGCCGCGAACCTGCTCAACGTCTCGCGGCAGTACCTGGTGCAGCTGCTGGACGAAGGGCGGATCCCCTTTCACCGCACAGGCACCCATCGTCGCGTCTACAGCAAGGACGTCCTCGAGTACCGCGCACGGCAGAAGACGAACCGCCGCTCCCAGCTTGACGCGATGATGCGTGAAAGCCAGGACGCCGGGGGCTATCCCGAACTGGATTGACGAGCGAGGACGCCCCACTCCGTGCTCCATGCTCCGTTTCCTGTCGTCCTCGATGCGAACGTCCTGATTCCCCTCACCGTCTGCGACACCTTGTTGAGCGCGGCGCATGAAGGGCTCATCCAGATTCACTGGACGGAGCTCATCCTCGAGGAGACGCGCCGCAACCTCGTCAAGGCCATCGGATTGCCGGCAGAGAAGGCCGCCCGGCGCGTGGCTGCCATGAAGGCTGCCTTTCCCGAAGCCCTGGTGACGGGCCACGAGGGGCTCATCGCCTCCATGACCAACCCGGAGAAGGACCGGCATGTCCTCGCCGCCGCGGTCCACGTGGGCGCCCAGACGCTCGTCACGAGCAACCTCCGGGACTTCGAAGAACAACACCTGCCCGCGACGCTCCAGGCCCAGTCACCCGACACCTTTCTTCAACACCTGCTCAGCCAATCACCGGAGACCGTGCTGGAGATGCTCCGAGCCCAGGCCGAGGCCCTGCGCAATCCCCCCATCTCCCTGATGAGACTCCTGGACGGTTTGGCGCGCAGCGTGCCGGGCTTCGCCCGCGAGGTCCGTACACTGCTGCCTCCGTCCCTCGTCAAATGATTGTCACTGGAAGCCCGGGGGCCTGTCGCTGTCTGCCTTCAGCCGCGCTCCCGGGTTCAGATCGAAGACGAGCCCGAACTGCCAGAGGTTGATGTGCTCCAGGAAGAGGATGTTGTAGTAGTCCTGCCCCCGCACGTACCGGGCGAAGACGCCGAACCCCGCGCCCCACCGGGGATTCGCCGCCGCCTCCACGCTCAGCGTTCCCCCCTGCGCCGGCGTCTCCCCGAAGGGATGGGAGTACGACCCCTCCAGCCGGAAGCGGTGGCCGTTCACCATGCGCTCCCCCAGCAGCCCGAATCCCCAGTGGCCATCCCCATACACGTAGCGCTGCTCGGGGCTCATCCCTCCCGGTCCAATCGATGAGTTCAATTCGTAGAAGACATTCGCCCCCACCAGCCACGCGCTCAATTGATGCACATCCACCGCGAAGCCCAGCCGGCTGTGCAATTCGAAGCGCAGCAGGTTCGTGGAGAAGCTGCCCGTGATTTCATTCAATGGCAGCGTCCCCTCCGCGGGTTCGCAGTTCGGGTCCGTCCCCTTCTGGTTCGCGAAGAAGCACCCGTCCTCGCCGTTGGAGTAGTGCCCCGCGATGACGTTCAACCCCCACGCCCATACCCGGGGCAGCCCTTCCTTGTCCGGGTTTTGAAAGAGCCGCAGGTGCGCCACCTGGAGCGTCAACTTCAACAGGTACGACGGCGGCAGGATGGGCTTGCTGGGCGTGTTCACCATCCGCAGCCGGATGTTCGGCGTGAACACCGCGGAGAACAGCGTCTCCCGTCCGTCCTCCTTGAAGTCATCCAGCTTCAACTGGGGCAGGAAGAGGTTCGGCGCGAACTGACCCTCGAGGACCAGCGGCAGGGGTGAGTTCGGGTCCCCCTGCCGGTGGATGCGGCTGGGCGACACGAACAGGTACGTGCGGTCCAGGAACAGCGGCGTCGGCAGGTCATCCTCCACCTGGAGCCCCTTCGCCTGCGCCCCACCCCACCCCAGAAGCACGCTCAGCAGCGCGCCCACGCACTTTCCCCACGTCCCTGCCTGATGCGCTCGCAGCCCCATGGCACGCACCCTAGCCACGCCGCTCCCGCTGTCCGTCCGTCCCCGAGGCAGCCCTCCGGTGCCGGACAGTTCGCCCGCCCCGCTCCAAAAACCCTGTCCTCACCCCAACGGAGCCACATCCTCGTAAACCCTGGCATCCGGCCAGAAACGGGGGTCCAGGCCTTTCGCGCCGGTGCCCGCGCCGGTGTAGAGTCGGACCCCTTCAATGGCTGGGACGACGCTGACGCTCACCCCGGACGGGTTCCGCGGCCGGGTGCTGGGCAAGTACGAGGTGCTCTGCCGCCTGTCCACGGGCGGGATGGCGGAGATATTCCTCGCGGCCCAGCGGGGACTCGCCGGCTTCCGCAAGCTGGTGGTGCTGAAGCAGATCCTCCCCGACATCCGCGGCGAGGAGGAGTTCGTCCGGATGTTCCTGGACGAGGCCAAGGTCACGGCCGCGTTCAACCAGCCGCACATCGCCCAGGTGTACGACCTGGACGTGGCGGATGGCGAACTGTTCCTCGCCATGGAGTTCGTCCCCGGCGCCACGCTGGTGGAGGTGGCCCGCGCGTGCCGCTCCGTCCAGGAGCCCATCCCCATGGGCCTGAGCCTGATGGCCGTGCGCGACACGGCCGTGGCGCTCAACTACGCGCACAGCTTCACCGACCCGCTGGGCCGGCCCTCGCCCGTGGTCCACCGCGACATCGCCGAGAAGAACATCATGGTGACGTACGAGGGCGTCACCAAGCTGCTCGACTTCGGCATCGCCAAGAGCCTGGCGCGCGCGAGCCGCACCGCCGTGGGCATGGTGAAGGGCACCAGCGGCTACATGTCCCCGGAGCAGATCATGGGCGACCCGCTGGACGCCCGCAGCGACCTGTTCAGCCTGGGCGTGGTGCTGCACGAGTGCCTCACCGGCATGCGCCTCTTCTACGCGAAGAGCGCCGAGGCCATGATGAACGCCGTGCTCAGCGGGGACGTGCCCCCGCCCTCGCGCGTGAACAAGGAAGTACCGCCGGAGCTGGACGCCATCGTCCTCAAGGCGCTCGCGAAGCGGCGCGAGGACCGCTACGGCACCACGCTGGAGTTCGCCCGCGCCATCGAGCGCGCCGTGGGCCCGCGCATCTGGCACCCCGAGCAGAGCAGCGAGCTGATGCTGCGGCTGTTCACCGAGCGCCGCGACCAGACCCGCCTGCTGCTCATGAGCGCGCAGTCCTCCGGGGACGGCACCTCCAGCGAGACGCAGGTGGCGAAGGTGATTGCCGGGGGCGGAGACGTCCCGGAGCCGGTCGTAGCGCCTCCCGCCGTGGCGCCGCCGCCCCGGACGCCCGCGGCGCCTCCCAAGGCGCCCGCTCCGGCGAAGGCGCCGCCGGCGCCCGCGCCGGGCACGTCCGGACGCCGGAACACGACGGAGGAGCTGGCGGTCCGCAAGCCCGCTTCGACGGCGGCCTCGCGCCGGGTTTCGCCCGCGACGGAGCCGATCCGGCCCCCTCCTCCCACGAACGAGCTGTCCGCGCAGCCCGAGGACTCCGAACCCGGCGTGCGCACCCAGCCGGCCCTGCCGCCGGTGATGATGGATTCGTCGCTGCGCATCACGGCGCCCGTCACGGCGGCCCCCGGTTACGTCGAGGGAGAGACCATCCTCACGCCGCTGTCGCGCGTGGGCGCGCAGCCTCCGGAAGTGCCGAAGGCGCGGCCTCCGGCCTTCGTGCCTCCTGCCGATGAGGCCCGGGCGCGGAGTGGACGGGAAGGGCCTTCCGAGGACGGTCGCGCGCGGGCCGCTCGGGATTCCGCCCATGGCTCCGAGGAGCCGCGTTCGCGTTCTGCTCGGGATGCCGCGGAGGAGCCGCGGGGACGGGCCGCTCGGGATGCGTCCCATGCGGAGGACTCGCGTCCCCGTCCGCCGCGTGAGGCCTTCAACGTGCCTCCCGAGGACTCCCGGCCCCGCCCCTCGCGTGACGCCTCGAACTCCAGCGCCGAGGACTCCCGGCCCCGCCCCTCGCGTGACACCTCGAACTCCAGCGCCGAGGACTCCCGGCCCCGCCCCTCGCGCGCGTCCACGACGGACAGCCTCCGCGTCACCCAACCCCACACCGCGCCGCAGCCCCTGCTGAACGACGGCGAGACGGCCATCTCTCGCGTGCCGTCCCTGCCTCCCGAAGAGGCCCCGGAGAACACGCCGGCCGTCCGCCGCTCGCCGGCCTCGCGCCGCAAGCAGTCCTCGCCTCCCTCGCGCTCCACCCCGGCTCGCGCCTCCGGCCGCCCCACCGAACCGCACGACTTCATCAACGAGGGGCCCCCCGCTCCGCCCCGCCGTCGCACGGGCGCACTCATCGCGGCCGGCATCGGCATCCTCGGCATCGCGGGACTCGGCGTCACCGTCGCCCTGGGACTCGACGGGGGCCGCGTGTCCGCGCTCTGGAGCTCCGCGCCCTCTCACGGGCAGGACGCGAAGTCCTCCACAACTTCTCCACCGCCTCCCTCCCCTGAACCCGAGGCCCGGAAGCCGGCCACCGCCGAACCCGCCGTCGCCGACGCGACGCCTCCGCAAGCCGCGCCCTCGGACCCGGCGCCGGCCAGCACCGACACCGCCGACGACCCCCAGACTCCCAAGGGGAAGACGCGCCCCCCCGTCCGCAAGGGCAAGCGCGACGCCAGCGACCCCGCCACCCCGGCCCGCGCCAGGTCCCGCACCGCCGCCGCTCCCGCCGACGACGCGGAGAGCGACCTCCCCGCTCCGGACGACGGCGCCGCCGAAGCGGCCGTGCCCCAGGGCTTCCTCACCCTCATCACCGAGCCCTCCGCCCGCGTGACCCTGGCCGGACGCCCCCTGGGCGAAACCCCGCTCACCAAGGTCGCCCTCCCGGTGGGCAGGCACACCCTGAAGCTCGTGGACGGCACCGGCCGGCCCCTGAAGCTCGTGGTGGAGATCAAACCCGACGACACCACCTCCGTCCGGGTCCCCCTGGAGATGCTGGACAACCCCTGAGCCTGTCCTGCTGTCGGACAGGTTCTCGCCAGCCCCACGCAATCACCCGCCGGCCTCCTCCGTACCCGGGACATTCCGCGGAGGCGTGCTCCTACGTCCTCGCGCCCTGACTGGAGCCGCCCATGAGGATGCCCTCGCTGTCCCTGCTCGCCGTCTGCTGCCTCGCCGCCACCGCCTGCACCGCCCACGCGGCGGAGGCCACGAAGCCCTCCGCCTCCCAGGACGCCGGCGAGACGCGCCAGGTGGAGGACTTCCACGGCGTCTCCGTGAGCCACGGCATGCGCGCCGAAGTGAAGGTGGGGCCCAAGTCCGTCCGCCTGGAGGGCTCCCCGGAGAACCTCTCCCGCATCCAGCTGAGGGTGGAGGACGGCATCCTCACCACGCGCGTGGAGCGCAAGGGCTGGGACGGCCTCAACGGCCGGGTGAGGCTCATCGTGTCCTCGCCCCGCATCGACCACGTGGAGGCCAGCGGCGGCGCCCGCATGGACGCCGAGGCCACCGCGTCCGGTGAGTTCGGCGCCGAGGCCAGCGGCGGCGCGGTGGTCACCGTGCGCGGCGTGGACGCCAGGAAGGTGGACGCCGAGGCCAGCGGCGGCTCCGAGATCACCCTGAACGGCCGCGCGACGCGGCTGGACGTCGAGGCCAGCGGCGGCTCCCAGGTGCATGCCCAGAAGCTCCAGGGCCTGGAGCAGCTGGAGGCCGAGGCCAGCGGCGGCTCCATCGTGGAGGCCGACGCCCCCTCCAAGGTCTCCGGTGACGCGTCCGGCGGCAGCATCATCCGCCTGTCGAAGCGGCCCCAGAGCTCCAACGTCGACGTCAGCGGCGGCTCGCGCCTCGACGCTTCGAACTAGCCGCGGCACCGGGAAAGGTTAGCCGGGCCCCGGGGATGACCCGGGGCCCGGACAGGCCCCCCACGGAGCGAAAAGAGACGTCGCACACCGGACCTCCAAGGTCATCCGGGCGACTGTCCTTCCACGTGGATGCCGACCTCATGGGTGTGCTGCCGGCAGGCGCGTGGGCCCCATGGAACGCGCTCGGGTGACCGAACGCTTCGCACTCCCCAAGATATTGGAAGTCCGCCCCAATCCCAAACACCCTCCGTCTCTTTCGCCGCCGGACTCATAGGGGAACCTGCGTCACGCGCCGCCTGCCGCCCCTGACAGGCTGTAAAAACGAACGCACCGCGATCACACGGTGCGTCGTTGAGACGCGCCAGGTCGTGTCCATCCAGCGATTTTGGAAAACTCCGTGTGCGTAGGACTCCAGGAGCAACCGGTTCAGCGGGCCGGGGGCAGCCGGTCCGCGTTCTGACGCTCCACCATCCAGCCGGGGTACTCAGGGGGCAGCCGGGAGACGGCGTCCAGCTTCGCGAGGTGCTCGGGGCTGAGGCGCAGCTCGGTCGCGGCCAGGTTGTCCTCCAGCTGGGCCTGCGTCTTCGCGCCGAGGATGACGGTGGTGACGTGCGGCTGGTGCAGGAGCCACGCGAGCGCCACGCGCGCCACGGTGGCGCCTGTCTCCTTCGCGACCGCGTCCATCACGTCGATGGCGTTGTACGCGCGCTCGCGGTCCACGGGCGGGAAGTCGAAGGTGGTGCGGCGGGCGCCCTCGGGGCCTTCGGCGTTGCGGCGGTACTTGCCGGACAGGAAGCCGCCCGCGAGCGGGCTCCACACCATCAGGCCCACCTGCTGGTCCTTCAGCAGCGGCACCAGCTCGCGCTCCAGGTCGCGGCCGGCGATGGAGTAGTAGGCCTGCAGCGATTCGAAGCGGGACAGGCCGCGGTGGTCGCTCAGGCCCAGCGCCTTCATCAGCTGCCACGCGGCCAGGTTGGACGCGCCCAGGTAGCGCACCTTGCCCTGGCGCACGAGGTCGTCCAGCGCGCGCAGCGTCTCGTCCAGCGGGGTGGCCGCGTCGTAGCCGTGGATCTGCAAGAGGTCGATGTGGTCCGTGCCCAGGCGCTTGAGGCTCGCGTGCACGGAGTCGAAGACGTGGTAGCGCGACAGGCCCACCTCGTTCTGGCCCGGGCCCATGCGGCCGCGCACCTTGGTGGCCAGCACCACCTGCGACCGCCTCGCCGCGAGCGCCTTGCCGAGCAGCTCCTCCGACTGCCCATACGAATACACGTTCGCGGTGTCGAAGAAGTTGATGCCCGCGTCCAGGCACCGGCCCACCAGCGCGTCGGCCTCCGCCTGGCCCTGCTGCCCGATGTTCTTCCAGTAGCCTTCGCCACCGAAGGTCATGGCGCCGAAACACAGTTCAGAGACAAACAGGCCGGTGCGGCCCAGCGGACGGTAGTGCATGTGCGTGTCACCTTGGGTGGAAGTGAAGGCGACCCCTCCTAACGCCCGGTGTCCGGCCCCGCAGCAGGAAGGCACGCGATGACGGACGCGCACCGCTTCGTGGGCTGGGACCTGACAGACCCCTTCGCCCGCGCGCCCCGCCCCGTGGACGAGGCCGTGGTGGACCGCGACGGCCGCGTTCGCTTCTCCCAGCGCGCGTGGCCCGTGCCACGGGCACGCCACGCGCTGGACCCGGAGGCGCTCGCGGAGGCCTTCGCCGTGGGGCCCGGCGACGTGGTGGTGGTGGACGGGCCGCAGGCGCTGGCGAGCCCCGGCGCCCGGGTGCGGGACGCGGAAGCGCGGCTGCGCGCTCCGGGCCGGACCCCGGACGTGCTGCCCCTGCCCGGTGCGCCCTTCGCGGGCTTCGTGCGCGGCGGCGTGCTGCTGTTCGCCGCGCTGCGGACCCATGCCCGCGTGCCCATGCTGGACCTGGACACGCCGGCGCTGTCCCGCGCGCGCCTCCTCGAGGCCTTCCCCGGCGCCACCTGGCGCGCGCTGGCTGTGGAGAAGTTGGGGGCAAAGGCCTCGCCGGAGGGACGCGCGCGAAGACAGGCCCTGCTGGAGGCCGGGGGTCTGCGCTTCATGGACGCGGGGACATGCACGCACGACCAGCTGGACGCCGCGCTCTGCGCCTGGCTGGGGTGGCTCACGCGCACCCGGCCCGGGGACGTCACCGCGGTGGGCCTGCCCCTCACGCGTGACGCGGATGGAACATTGCGCGAGGGGCGCATCCTGGATCTCGCCGCCCTGCGGTAATCACCTATTGCCAATTTTACTGCTTAAGCTGTTTTAATCCCTCTCAACTCCAGACGGAGAGGGAAGACCCATGCGTGGAACGTCGTGGAAGACCGTGGCGGTGGTGGCGGGGCTGGTGGGCGCGCCGGTGCTGGCGGAGGACGCGACTGCGCGGCTGCCGTATGGCGTGCCGGTGCCGGAGGGGCAGGCGCTGACGGCGGCGCCGCAGCCCTTCGACGAGAAGGTGCACGGCCAGCCCCTTCCCAACACCCAGCCGCAGGCGAACGAGGTGTTGAAGGGCGCGGCGGCGCGGCTGCCGGAGCGCTCCAGCCGTCCGCGCCCGCGCGACCCCATTCCGGACATCTTCCCGGGCTCCGGGGACCGGGGCTTCTGGGTGAACCAGGGCCAGGGCATCTTCGCGGCCAACGACGCGCAGACGGACCTGGTCATCCCGGACAACGCGATCGGGACGACGATCTATGCGCCCACGCACATGCCGGCGGGCAATTCATGCGTGGAGACGGTGACGGCGCACTGGCGCTATTCGGGCATGGCGACGACGGCGCACGCGCATGGCTTCTGGGACCACTGCGGCTTCGACGGCGCCACGGGCTGGCAGACCTTCGAGGGCATGGACGCGACGTGGAAGGGCAAGTACGTGCGCGTGCTGGACGGCGAGGAGCGCTACTTCACGGAGGTCTACAAGGACGGCAGCGGCTGCGCGCACGGGCTGCTCTACAACTTCACGCAGGGGCTCTGGGAGGAGAAGCTGACGCCCATCTGCGGCAGCTCCGGCTTCGCCACCGGCTGGACGATGTGGGAGTCGCACTACCTGATGGACGTGGCGCAGCGCTGCCCCGCGTTCCCCCGCGTGCGCGCCTCCGGCATCCAGATCTACATCGTGAGCGCATGGCCCGCGCTCGACGCGAGCAACAGCAGCCAGTTGGGCCCCTACGGCCTGTGCTGGACCAACGGCACGTACAACTTCCAGGTGTCCGTGCCCAACAGCGACTGGACCGCGCTCACGCCGTGAGCCCGTGTGGGCTTCAGCGCCCGCGCACCGGGTCCTCGTGATGGTCGTGCCCTGGCCCGCCAAACGTTCCGGGCCAGGGCTCCTCCGCGGGCTTCAGGCCCGGAATCGGGAAGCGGCGGAAGCGCGCCTGGCTGTACGCGTAGGGTGGATCGCACTCGCCGCACGTCGTCGCGTTGTCCATCAGCACCACGCTGTCCGGCCCCAGCTCCAGGAACTGCGCGGGCGTCGCCGCGTGGGGCACCCGGCACTGGAACACCTCGCTGCCATCCTTCGCGCTCACCGCGAACAGCACCGGCCCCTGCGCGTCCATGCCCGTGCCCACCACCACCGTCTCCGGCGGCTGGCCCGGCCAGGTGGTCCAGCTCGCCAGCCGCGCCTCCGGCGCCACCGGCCCCGGCCACCCCCGGAACCCGTGCGTCCAGGACGGCGCGAGGTCCGGCAGCGCATAGCCCTCCAGCCGCCACTCGTTCGCGGTGTCGTCCTCGGACGGCGAGGGGATGAGGTGCGTGGAGGTCGCCAGCGCGCGGCCCAGCTCCCTCGGGAAGGTCCGCGAGGCCACCGGCTGCCCGTCCCGCGTGCGCAGCGCCTGCGTGGAGCGCTCGTTGAGCAACAGCCCGTTCACGATGGCCAGCTCCCCCGCGGCGAAGGCCTCCGTCTTGCGCCAGCGCGGCACGCCGTCCTGCGAGAACGCCATCAACAACGTGGGCGCTCCCGGATACAGCGGCGCGCCCACGTTCTGCGTGGGCCCGAACGCCACGTACAGGTCGCCCGCCACGTCGGACGCGACGCCGTACGGGTGCGGGTGGTTGCACTCGGCGAGCAGCGGATCCTTCAACGCCTGCGCGGACACCATCCCGCCAAAGGCATCCAACACCACCAGGAAGTACTCCCGGCACAGCGTGTCGCGCGACGTGCCCGCCGGGTACGCCTCGAAGAGCGCCGCCAGCCGGTCCGGCTGCATCACCCCCAGCCGCGCCATGAACAGCGTCGTCAGCCCTTGCGTGAAGTCGGGCCGCACCGTCGTCAGGTCGAACGTCCACCTCGGCGAGCCCGTCACCCGGTCCAACAGCGACACCTGCCCGGACAGCGGCAGGTCCATGCACAACAGCCGGTCGTTCCACAGCATGCACCGGCGCCCGGCCACGCGCGCGCGCACCGGCACCGGGCCCGCCGCGTCCAGCAGCGCCGGCACGAAGAAGCCCACCAGCGTCACGTCCCCCGTGGGCCCCACCAGCAGGTCGTGCAGCGCCTCGCCGTTGGAGGCCGCGTCGTAGGTCCAGTCCGGCGCCAGCGCCGTCGCGGTGGGGCGCTCGCACACGGAGCCCCTGCACCTCCCCGGCCCCTGGCAGGGGCTGGCCGGCGCGCACTGGAAGCCGTCCGGCGGGTCGCGGCGCTGGCACATCCCGTCCAGGCACACGTCCGCCGCGTCACAGCCGCGCTCGGGGCCGCAGAACGTCCCGTCCGGCGCCTTCGCCAGCGTGCACCCCACCTTCGGATCGCACACGCCCACCTGGCACCTGCCGTCCCCCGGACACGGCGGCGCCGGCACCGACGTGCACCCATCCAGCGGGTTGCACACGTCCGTGGTGCACGCGTCGCCGTCGTCGCAGACGCGCTCCTTGCCCTTGCACCGCCCCGCCGCGCACGCCGCGTCCTGGATGCATGCGTTGCCCGGGTCGCACGCCGTGCCGTCCGGCAGCTGCGTCTCAACGCACCCTTCCGCCGCCACGTCGAACGTGGAGGCGTGGCAGGCCACCGGCGTGGGGCAGTCCGGGAGCGGGTTCGCCTGGCCGCGCAGCTCCACCCGCACCTCGCCGCCCCCCGGCGCCCGCCCCACCAGCGTGGCCGTCCGCACGCCCGTGGCCTCCGGCTTGTAGGTCAGCCGGACCGGGACCTCGCCCGGGTCCATCCGCGTGGGCAGCCCCACCGCGGCGAAGGGCGGCGTCAGCTGCGTCCACTCCACGTCCAGCGTCGTGCGGCCCGCGTTCATCACCCGGAGCTCCACCTGCCGCTCCACCTGGGGGTAGCTGGCCGGGAACTCCACGGACTCCTGGGAGACCCGCAGGAGGCTCCGCGCGCCCGTCAGCGGGGGTTGCTCCCGGCAGCCGCCTCCGAAGGCCAGGAAGGCCGCCAGGGCCATTGCCAGGGCCGTCAGGCCCCCACTGCCCACCGTCCGCGTGCGCGCCATCGTGCCTCCTGCCGCCTGCCTTTACACCCCTCGCCATCCCCGTGTCCCACGGCATCCCACCCGCCAGGGTTTCAGGATTGGGCACTTCCGTGCCTGAGCTTTTTTCAGCCCCAAGGGTCCCGAGTCGCTCCAACCCCCCGGAACGACAGACCTGTCGCAGGGTATGGTTCTGGCAACGGGCGCGGGCATGACCCTGGCCGGCCCGCCGCGCGATGCTCCCGGATTGAAGGCCTTCACCGTGCTCATCGCCCGGGGTGTGCAAGCCACCGTGGACGGGCTGTCGGCGGAGGTCCGGCGGGCGGTGCTGGCGGAGCTGTTCCGCATGGGCGCTCGCGCCTGTGAGGCGCACACCGGGGCCGCGGCGACCTGCCCTCCCTACACCCTGCGCCTGGACGTGGCGGATTGCCGGATGCACGTGGAGCTGGACCCCATGCGCACCCGCCTGTCCCTGACGGGCCTGACCCGGCCCCGGCCGCACTAGAGGACCTGGTGAGCGAGCGGTGGACGTATGGGCAGATGCTGCCCCGGCGCGCGGGCTACGAGGAGAGCTGGGAGCTCACCTACCGCGTGGAGCAGCTGCGGGAGCTGGTGGGCCAGGAGCTGCACCTGGACTCGGAGCTCGCGGAGGAGCTGGACGACACCCTGGCCCGCCTGGTCCAGCGCAACCAGCGCCTGCGCGGCCTGCAGCGCATGATGGCCGCGGACCGCGAGCCGGAGGACCTGGTCCTGCACCGCGCCGCGCTGGAGGACCTGGACCGGCAGCTGCTCCATGAACTGCCCGGGCTGCTGGAGCGGCTGCGCGCCACGCTCCTGTAGCGTGCTGTCCCGCGTCGCTCACCGTCCCGCGGAGGCCTGTCGGTTTCCCGGCTGTGCGCAGGGCCCGCTTCTTTTCACCAGTCTAATTGGAGTGTTGATCAACTGGTGGAAGCAGTAGGGAGAGCCGAGTTGGGGACAAGTCAGCAAGCCGCCGGATTCATTCACGAATCGGCGATCTGCTACATGTGGGCAAGTTGCCGGTTTCCCCCGGGCATCCACAGCGCGGCCTCCGGGCCCCCGGTTGTCCACAGGGCGCTCCACACCATCCACAGGTGATCCACAGGGGTTTGGGGGGTTCGCGGGCCGGCGTGCGAGCCCTCTCCTCCCGGGCTCCGCCGCCAAGAAGGGCCCCGGATGCAACAGCCCTGTTATGGTCCGGCCCGGTCTTCTTCACGACGCGGGCGCCATCCTTCGCTGGCGCTGGAGGATGAGCCCATCGACTTCTATCGAGGCGAGCGCATCGGGAAGTACGAGGTGCTCACGCAGCTGACCGTGGGCGGCATGGCGGAGCTGTTCCTGGGCTACACGTCGGGCCCGGGCGGCTTCCGCAAGTACGTGGTCATCAAGCGCATCCTCCCGGACGCGCGCTCCAATGAGCAGTTCGTCCGCATGTTCCTGGACGAGGCGCGCATCACCGCGGCCTTCAACCACCCGAACATCGCGCAGGTGTTCGACCTGGGGGAGGAGGACGACGGGCTCTACCTGGCCATGGAGTTCATCGGCGGGCAGAACCTGAACCAGGTGACCAGCGCGTGCCTGAAGAAGCGCCAGCCGGTGCCGCTGGCCTTCACCCTGTCCGTGGCCCGCGACGTCTGCCTGGCGCTGCACTACGCGCACACCTTCACGTCCCCCGGCGGCGAGGCGAGCCCCGTCATCCACCGCGACGTGGCGCAGAAGAACATCATGGTGACCTACGACGGCACCGTGAAGCTGCTGGACTTCGGCATCGCCAAGGCGAAGAACAGCCTGGAGCGCACCAGCGTGGGCACGGTGAAGGGCACCACCGGGTACATGTCCCCGGAGCAGGTGCGCGGCGATCCGCTGGATGGCAGGAGCGACCTGTTCTCCGTGGGCGTGGTGATGCACGAGCTCATCACCGGCGAGCGGCTCTTCGCGGGCAAGACCGAGCGCGACGAGATGGTGAAGATCCTCGAGGACCCCATCCCGTGGCCCTCGGTGCTGCTGCCGCACATCTCCGAGGACATCTCCCGCGTGGTGATGCGCGCGCTGGAGCGCAACGTGGACCGCCGCTATCCGTCCGGGCGGGACATGGCGCGCGCCATCGAGAAGGCGGCCGGCGGCAAGCTGATGGACGCGGACCAGCGCGCCGCGCTCATGAAGGGCCTGTTCGCGGAGCGCATGGCGGCCACGCGTGCCCTGCTGGAGAGCGCGGACGTCACGACGAGCAGCCAGGTGCTCGCGTCGGCGAAGCGGGCGCTCCAGAAGGATGACGGCCCCTACCTGCCGGAGCGCAAGGCCACCGCGCTCAGCGTGGTGGAGGCGCGCAAGAAGGCGGAGATCGCGAAGCTGCGCGCGGAGGGGCCCGGCAGCGACGAGACCGCGCCTCCGGTGAGGCGCTCGAAGCTGGGCGCGGTGTGGGCGCTCCTGTCGCTGTCGCTGTTCCTGGGCCTGGCCTACGGCGCGTTCCGGCTCACCCAGCTCCTGGAGGCCGAGGAGAAGGCGCCCCCTCCCCCACCCATGAGCCTGGGCGCCATGGTCCCCATCCGGCCGCCCGAGTCCCCCGCGCCCGACGCGGGCGTGGCCGTCGCGGAGGCGGACAAGGACGGCGAGAAGGACCGGGGGGCGCGGGACCGGGATTCCGGCCGGGACGACGCCCCCACCCGGGGCAACCGGGGCCGCAAGAACAAGGGCGAGGTGACGCTCTTCCTGGATGAGCCCGCGGAGATCTTCCTCAACAACAAATCCCTGGGCCTCACGCCGCTGGTGAAGAAGTCCCTGCCGGTGGGGCAGGCGGAGCTGGTCCTGGTGGGCGCGGACAAGAAGCGCCGCGTGCTCGCGGTGCCGGTGGAGGCGGGCAAGCCCGTCCGTCTGAACCTCAAGCTGAAGGAGCTGCCGGGCCGCTGAGCTTCCGGGGCGGGGTCCCCTGCCCCGAAGGGGACCCGCGTCCGTTCCGGCGCGGACGGACGCGCGTTCGAAGGAGCGGCATGGGCGGAGGGCGTTCGCTATCCTCGCCCCTCATGGCTCTCTCCCTTGGCTTCCTGATGGACCCGCTCGAGAGCGTGCGGGTGGACCACGACTCGACGTTCTCGCTGATGCTGGAGGCGCAGCGGCGGGGGCACCACGTCTACTACTTCGAGCAGGGATGGCTGCGCTTCAACGGCCGGTGCTCGGAGGCGCGCATGCGCCGGGTCCAGGTGCGGCGTGAACCCGGCCGCCACTTCGACGTGCTGTCCGAGGACGTGCGCCCCCTGTCCAGGCTGGACGTGCTCTTCCTTCGCAAGGACCCGCCGGTGGACGCGGACTATCTGCACGCCACGCAGCTGGTGGAGCTATGTCCGGATCGCGCTCCCATCTTCATCAACAACCCGTCCGGCATCCGCGACGCGAACGAGAAGCTCTTCACCCTGAACTTCCCGGACCTGATGCCGGAGACGCGCGTGACGCGGGATTTGTCCGTGGTGCTGGAGTTCGCGGCGAAGAACCCGCAGGGCACCATCCTCAAGCCCATCGACGGGTTCGGGGGCAAGGGCATCCTGTTCCTCGCCCCGAGGGACCGCAACGCGCGCTCCATGGTGGAGCTGCTCACGCAGGGCGGGAAGGAGCCCATCCTCGCGCAGGCCTACGTGCCGGAGAGCCGCCTGGGCGACAAGCGCATCATCCTGGTGGACGGAGATCCGGTGGGCGCGGTGCTGCGCGTGCCCTCGGACGCGGACCACCGGGGCAACATGGCCGCGGGCGGCACGCCGATGAAGGCGGAGATCACCGACCGCGACCTGCTCATCTGCAAGCGCCTCAAGCCGTCGCTCCAGGAGAAGGGGCTGACGCTGGTGGGCATCGACGTGCTGGGCGACTACCTCACGGAGGTGAACGTCACCAGCCCCACGGGCCTGGTGGAGGCCAGCCACCTGGACGGCGTGTCCTGCGAGGCGCGCGTGCTGGACGTCGCCGAGCGGATGCACGGCGCTCGCTGAACGTGGCCGCTCCCCACGGGATGCCGGAGGACGGCGAGACGCTGGACTCCATTGGCACCGCGGACGTGCGCGTGTTCCAGCGCCGCACGGGCTACCGCTTCACGCTGGACGCGGTGCTGCTGGCGCACTTCGCGGCCACCGAAAGCGGCGACCTGCCCGGGCCCGTGCTGGAGCTGGGCGCGGGCAGCGGCGTGGTGTCGCTGCTGTTGGTGAAGCAGTTCGGCATCGCGGGCCCGGTGGATGCGCTGGAGCTTCAGCCCGCGGTGCACGCACGGCTGACGCGCGCGGTGGCGCTCAACGGGTGCGAGGGCCGGGTGAGGCCCCTGCTCGGGGACCTGCGGCAGGCGCGGACGCTGCTCACGCCCGGGGCCTACGGGCAGGTGGTGTCCAATCCCCCGTTCCGCAGGGCCGAAGCAGGCGTGGTGAGCCCGGACCTGGAGCGCGCCGTGTCCAAGTCGGAGGTGGCGTGCGACGCGCCATCCGTGGCCGCGGCGGCGCGGCATGCCCTGCGGCCCGGAGGCGGCGTGAGCCTGGTGTATCCGGCGGCGCGGCTGGTGGAGGTGCTGGGCGTGCTCGCGGGCGCGCGGCTGTTCCCCCGGGTGCTGCGCGCCGTGCACGCGCGGGTGGATGCGCCCGCCACGCGCTTCCTGGTGCAGGCGCTGCGCGACCAGGACCGGGGCCTGTCCGTGCGCCCGCCGCTCGTCGTGCACGGCGAGGGGCCGGGCGGGTACAGCGCGGAGGTGGCGGCGCTGATGGACGTGCCGCTGGCGGAGCGGAGCGGGGGTTGAGCGGTCGTCCGCCGGGCATGGGGCCCTGCGAGCGTCGGGGCCGGATGGGCGGATGCATCACAACGTAAGGGCACTTCACCCACCGGACGTCCGCGTCCCGACGAGGAGAGCGCCATGAACGTGACGATGCTCAACGAACAACCGTCGCTGCTGAAGTCGGCCGCGCTGCTGCCCGCGCGCCTGTCGCTGGGCGCGACGATGCTCCAGCACGGCCTGGCGAAGCTGAAGAAGGAGGGCATCGAGCAGCACGCAGGCATGTTCGAGCAGCTGGGCATCAAGCCCGGGAAGCGGTGGGTGCTGGCCACGGGCATCACGGAGCTGGCGGCCGGGGTGAGCTCCATCCTGGGCATCGCGACGCGCCTCACGGCGCTGGGGGTCATCGTCACGCAGGCGGTGGCCATCGCGAAGGTGCACGGGAAGAACGGCTTCGACATCACCAAGGGCGGCTACGAGTTCAACGCGGCGCTCATCGCCATCGCGCTCGGGACGCTGATGCGCGGGCCGGGGCGGCTGTCCCTGCACAGCGCGCTGGAGCAGCGGGTGAAGCGCCGGGAGCTGAGGCACTTCCGGCTGCTGCCGCGTCAGCGCCGGGGCTCCCTGCTGCTCGACGCGCTCGGGTAGGCAGGGCCTCGGAGGGGTGTGTGGGTGTTGCCTGCCCGGCTGCTGCCGAGCCGGGCCCGTGGGCAGCGCCCCCGCCCCCGCTTCATCCCGTAAGATGCGCGGGCCATGGCCCCCCCGTCCGTCCTGTTGATGCTGGCGCTCGCCGCGCCCGCCGCGTCCGTCCCCAACTTCTCCACAGCCGAGTCCTCCGGCACCGCGCGCCTCGCCGAAGCGGGCCTGGCCTCCGTGCGCTCCGTCATCCGGGACGCGAGCACGGAGCGGCTCGAGGCGGCGGGCCTCGCGTCGGTGCGACGGGCCGTGGACTCCGGTACGACGGTCTCCCTGAGGATGCCCGCGGGGCTCGCGGAGGCCGGACCGTCATCTCCCGCCTCGAGCACGGCGCAGGCCACGGGCACCGCGCCCGCCCCGGCGCAAGGCCAGACGGAAGCCCTCTCCGAGGCCGGCCGCATCGCCGTGGAGGCCAGCATCGGCGCCCTCCGCGCCGCCGCCATCGCGATGCATGGCGGGCCCGGCACCGCGCCGGCGCTCGCCGCGGGCAACCCGGACGAGCACTACGCCCGGGGCGTGGAGGCCCTCAAGGCCAGGGACTCGCGCGCCGCCATCGCGGAGCTGTCCGCGTGCGTGCAGGCCGCGCCGTCCCGCGCCGACTGCCGCTGGGAGCTGGGCTGGGCCTATTCCGTCGAAGGCCGCTGGGCGGACTCGCTCACGCAGTGGACGCAGGTGCGCGCGCTCAACCCCAACCAGCCGGACCTGGAGGGCGCGCTCACGCAGGCCCGCAACCAGGCCGCGCTCCAGGCGAAGCTCGCGCAGCCCGTGGACAGCGCGCCCCGCCCTCCCCCGCCGCCGGGCGCGAAGCTGCGCATCCGCGCCGCCGGTGACCTGATGCTCGGCACCACCGTGCCGGAGGGCTACCTGCCCCCCGAGGGCGGCGGCAGCGTCATCGCGGCCGTGCGCCCGCTGCTGGAGGACGCGGACCTCACCTTCGTGAACCTGGAAGGCCCGCTCTGCGACACCGGCCGCACCACCAAGTGCCGCTCGCCCGCGAACTGCTACGCGTTCCGCTCCCCCACGTCCTTCGGCGAGTACCTGAAGCAGGCCGGCGTGGACGTGGTCTCCACCGCGAACAACCACTCCGGCGACTTCGGCGAGGAGTGCCGCCGCGCCACCGAGTCCACCCTGGACGCGCTGGGCATCGCGTGGAGCGGTCCGCCGGGCAGCGTGGCCACCGTGGAGCGCAACGGCTTGAAGATCGGCCTCATCGCCTTCCACACGTCCGCGGGCTGCAACCACCTCAACAACCTGCCCACCGCCACCGCGCTGGTGAAGCAGACCGCCGCCACGCACGACATCGTCATCGTCTCCTTCCACGGCGGCGCCGAGGGCGGCAAGGCCCTGCACGTCCCGCCCGGCAAGGAGATGTTCTTCGGCGAGGACCGCGGCGACCTGCGCGCCTTCACCCACGCGGTGGTGGACGCGGGCGCGCACCTGGTGCTCGGCCACGGCCCGCACGTCGCGCGCGCCATGGAGTTCTACCAGGGCCGCCTCATCGCCTACTCCATGGGCAACTTCGCCACCTACGGCCGCTTCAACCTCAAGGGGCCGCAGGGCCTGGGCATGATCCTGGAGGTGGAGCTGGACGCCCAGGGCCGCTTCTCCAACGGCCGCATCCTCCCGACGAAGCAGCTTGGCGAGGGCATCACCCAGCCGGATCCCGACGCCAACGTCGTCTCGCTGGTGCGCAAGCTCACCACCGAGGACTTCCCCGACACGGGCGCCCGCATCGCCGACGACGGCCGCGTCACTCCGCGCAGGTCGCCCGTCACGGCCAGCAACACCGTGCCGTAGCGCCGCGTGTCCCCACAACGCCGCACCAACACCCACGGACACGTGCCTCCGTGGGTGTTTTGCGTGTCACGCATCGCGCCTCACCGTCAGGGATTTCGCGCTGGGGTGAAGCCGGGCTGCTGCCTGGGCTGGCGTGCGCTTCATTGCGCCACCAAGGGTACCGCGCCGTGCAACGCACGAGGATGCGGCGTGCGCTAAGACAGACTCCGACGTGCCTGCCCATCGACTTCCAAGACTGACTTCGCTGCGGCCGTTCGACTACCCCGGCTACTTCGCCGTGTGGTTGGGCGCGCTCGTCTCCAACATCGGCACCTGGATGGAGACGGTGGCGATGGGCGTGTACGTCACGCAGACCACCGGCAAGGCCGAGTGGACGGGCGCCATCGTCGCGCTGTCGTTCCTGCCCGCGGTGTTGCTGGCGCCGGTGGGCGGCGCGCTGGCGGACCGCTTCGACCGGCGCCTGTACGCGGGGCTGGGCGCGCTGCTCCAGGCGGTGCTCGCGGCCGTGCTGACGGTGCTGGCGTTCCGCGGGCAGCTGTCGGTGCCCGCCATCGGCGTCATCTCGTTCCTCAACGGGTGCGTGAGCACGCTCACCAATCCGGCCTTCTCCGCGCTGCTGGCGGAGCTGGTGCCGCCGCACGAGCTGCACCTGTCCACCAGCCTCAACTCCGCGCAGTTCAACCTGGGCCGCATCCTGGGCCCCACGCTGGCCGCGGTGGTGTTGCAGGCGGGCGGGCCCGCGTGGGCGCTGCTCGCGAACACGCTGTCCTTCTTCGCGGTGCTCGTCGCGCTGTGGCGCGTGGTGACTCCCGCGCGGGACACGTCCGCGAAGCGCGAGCCGCTCTGGGAGGGCATCCGCCGCGGCATCACCGTGGCGCGCGAGGACGAGGACATCTCGCTGGTGCTGGTGGGCACCTTCTTCGTGGCCGCGCTGGTGGCGCCCTTCATCGGGCTGGTGCCGGTGTTCGCCATCCGCGAGCTGGGCCAGGGCGCGGCGGCCACGTCGCTCCTGGTGACGTGCCAGGGCGCGGGCGCGGTGACGGCGGCGCTGTGCGTGGGCACGCTCGCGGAGCTCTTCGGCCAGCGCAAGCTGCGCGGCTACGCGGCCACCACCATCGCGGTGCTCGCGGGCGTGTACTGGCTGGCGCCCACGCTCCAGGTGGCGGCGGTGTGCATCTTCTTCCTCGGCGCCAACTACCTCGTCCTGATGAGCAGCCTGAGCGCGGCCTGCCAGAACCGCGTGCCGCGCGAGCTGCAGGCGCGCATGAGCAGCCTCTACAGCATGGTGCTGGGCGCGGGCTATTCGCTGGGCGTCTGGTTCCAGGGCGCGCTGGCGGACCGCATCCACCTGCGCTTCGTGACCATCGGCTCCGCGGCCATCTTCCTCGCGCTGGTGCTCACCACGCGCCTGCTCAAGCCCGCCCGCTTCGAGAACGAGCCCCTGGTCCAGGCGGACGTACAGCCGTTCTCCGACAGCGCGCACTGACGCTGTTTCAGTCCTCCTCCAGGTCCCGCTTCAGCTTCGTCAGCAGCTTCATCGCGTTCGCGGCATAGGAGCTGATCCACCGCGAGTGGATGTGCTGGATGGGCGCGGCGTTGAGGTAGTTCCACCGCGTCCGCCCCTCCTTGCGCGACAGCACCAGCTCCGCCTTCTCCAGCACCTTCAGGTGCTGCATCACGGTGCAGCGGTCGAGCGTCTTCTCGAAGTGCTCGCACAGCTCCCCCGTGGTCCGGGGCGCGTCCTTCAACAGGTCCAGGATGGCCCGCCGGCGCGAGTCCGCCAGCGCCTTGAAGATGAGGTCGTCCGGGTCACTGCTTGACATGTTATATTTATATAACATATCTGCGGGCGGGACCAGTTCACGACGAGGGGTGGCCCATGGAGCCGAAGTTCCAGGTGCAGCTGAAGATCCGCAAGCCGGTGGCGCAGGTGTTCGAGGCGGTGGTGAACCCCGCGAAGCTGAGCGGCTACTTCGTGAAGACGAGCAGCGGTCCGCTGGTGCAGGGCACGACGGTGAAGTGGAGCTTCGCGGAGGCGCCGGGCGAGTTCGACGTCATCACGCGCGAGGTAACCCCCAACGAGCGCATCGTCTTCGAGTGGCCCGCGGACGCGAGCTACAACACGCGCGTGGAGATGAGCTTCGTGCCGTTGGACGCAAGCAACACGATGGTGAAGATCAGCGAGTCTGGCTGGAAGCCGGATGAGAAGGGCATCCAGGCGTCCTACGGCAACGCGGGCGGCTGGATGCACATGATGCTCTGCCTCAAGGGCTACCTGGAGTACGGAATCAACCTCCGGGAGGGCGGGGCCTTCTGAAAACCGCGCCGCGGGGGAATGTCACGGCCAGACTGCCGTTCCCTCGCGTCCCGTTCCTTCAAGGAGCCCTGATGTCGTCCGTCCGCGTCCCCACCCTGCTCCTGTCCGCCCTGCTGCTCTCCGTGCCCGCCGCGAACGCGCAGGAAGCCAGGCGCGCCCCGGAGGCGCTGGGCATCGCCATGGAGGGGTACCCCTACCCGGCGCCCGTGCAGTTCCTGTCCGTGAGGCTGGAGGGCCAGGACCTGCGCATGGCGTACATGGACGTGAAGCCCACGGGCAACGCCAACGGGCGCACCGTGGTGCTGCTGCACGGAAAGAACTTCTTCGGCGCGTATTGGAAGGACACGATCCGCGTCCTCACCGGCGCGGGCTACCGCGTCGTGGTGCCGGATCAGATCGGCTTCGGCAAGTCGTCCAAGCCGGCCATCGCGTACAGCTTCCACACGCTGGCGTCGCTGACGAAGCAGGTGCTGGACGAACTGGGCGTGAAGCAGGCCGCGGTGGTGGGCCACAGCATGGGCGGCATGCTCGCGACGCGCTTCGCGCTGATGTACCCGGAGGTGACGACGCAGCTGGTGTTGGAGAACCCCATTGGCCTGGAGGACTACCGCGAGGCGGTCCCCTGGAAGTCCACCGAGGACCTCTACCAGGAGAACCTGAAGGCCACCGAGGAAGGGCTGCGCAAGTACCAGCGCGGCTACTACGTGAAGTGGAAGCCCGAGTACGACGAATACGTCCAGGTCCTCTACCGCCAGACGCTCAGCGGCGAGTACCCGCGCCTGGCCTGGGTGTCCGCCGCCACGCAGACGATGATCTACGAGCAGCCGGTGGTGCACGAGTTCCCGCGGGTGAAGGTGCCCACGCTGGTGGTGATTGGTCAGGAGGACCGCACGGTGGTGGGCAAGGGCAGCGTGCCGCCCGCGCTGCTGCCGAAGCTGGGGCAGTACCCGGCGCTGGGGAAGAAGACCGCCGCGGCCATCCCGGGCGCCACGCTGGTGGAGATTCCGAACGTGGGCCACATCCCCCACTTCGAGTCGCCGGAGAAGTGGCACACGGCCCTGCTGGGCTTCCTGAGCAAGGTTTCGAAGTAGCCTGCCCGGCATGCATCGCATCCGCGTGGTGCGCCACGCGTCCGAGCGGGGCGGTTGGGAGATGGCGCTGGCCACGCCGCCACCGGCGCTGGCGCCGCTCATCCGGGATTACTGCGGCTACCGCGAGGCCATGCCCCAGCCCATGCGCAGGCAGGAACTGCCCGGGGTGCAGGTGGTGCTCATCCTGGAGTTCGGCCCGCTGCTGAAGCACCTGGACGACGCGGGCCGGGTGACGCGGCATCGCTCCGGCTTCGTCGCGGGGCTGGACGAGCGCTGGAGCACCACCGAGCACAACGGCGAGTCCCACGGGCTCCAGGTGAACCTCACACCGCTGGGGGCGAGGCGCCTCTTTGGATTGCCCATGCATGAGCTGTCCCACCGGGTCACGGGCCTGGAGGACCTGTGGGGCTCGGAGGCCAGGAGGCTGGTGGAGTCCCTGGCGGAGGCGCCGGACTGGGCGGCGCGCTTCGCTCGTGTGGATGCGTTTCTCTTGAAGCGCGCGGAGCGGGGGCCCGCGGTGGACGCGGGCGTGCGGTGGGCGGTGGAGCGCATCCAGCGGACGGGAGGCCAGGTGGACATCGCCACGCTGGCGAGCGAGCTGGGCCACAGCCACAAGCACCTCATCCACCAGTTCCACGAACAGGTGGGGCTGCCTCCGCGCCGGCTGGCGCGCTTGCTTCGCTTCGACCGGGCCGTGGCGCGGATCAAGGCCGGAGGTCCGGTGCGCTGGGCGGAGCTCGCGGTGGAGCTGGGCTATTTCGATCAGGCGCACCTGAACCGGGACTTCCGCCAGTTCACGGGCGGGCCGCCGTCCGCCCTCCTGCGCCGTGCGCTGCCGGACTCGGGCGGGTTCGAATCCGGCGCGTAGGTAAAATCCGTCCAAGAAGGGCCGCGGGCGGATGGGCAGGATGCGCGGTGAAAGGAGGACATCTCCATGTCCCAGTCCCTGCCCAGCATGTATCCCTTCATCCGCTACGCGGACCCCGAGGCCGCCCTGCGCTTCCTCAAGCAGGCCTTCGGCTGCGAGGAGCGGGTCGTCTACCGCAAGCCTGATGGTGCCATCGCCCACGCGGAGCTGACATTGGGCCACGGGCTGGTCATGTTCGGGAGCGCGGAAGGCAGCCGGTTGAAGATGGTGGTGTCGAAGGACGTACCGTTGAAGAACCTGGGCATCTACGTGGTGGTGACGGACCCGGATGCGCTGCATGCGCGGGCGAAGGCGGCGGGCGCGACCATCGCGATGGAGCTGCACGACACGGACTACGGCTCAAGGGACTTCAGCGCGCTGGACCCGGAAGGAAACATCTGGAGTTTCGGCACGTACCAGCCGCTCGCCGCGCCTCCTCCGAAGGGGTGAGCCCGCATCGACGGCGGGAGGGCGTCCATGCAAGGCTTTGCCCATGAAGCTCTTGCTGGGGCCCATTCTGTACGCCAGGGCGCAGGCCACGCCGGATCCGAAGTCCCATGACGTGTGGAGCTTCTTCGTCAACGTGTTCCTGGACAGCACGTCGGCGAAGGAGGCTCCGGCGTTGAGGCTGTGTTTCCGGGACGCGAAGGGTGAGCAGGTCGCGGCCTTCGACGACGTGAAGCCCGCCGCGGACCTCACCGCCCTGCCCCAGGACACCCGGGGCGTGGTGTGGCGGTGGGAGGTCGTCCTGCCGCGCACGGACGTGGCGCAGCGGCTGTCCTACCAGTTTGAATCGCCAGACACGCCCGGCGTGCCGGTGACCTTCGAGCGTCCGTCGCCGCGCGATGCCCGGCCATGGTCCTCGAAGGTCATCCCGCCGGAGCCGCTGGTGGTGTCCGACGTGGTCATCCCCGCGCGGGGCGTGTCGCCGAACATCGCGTTCTTCTCCTGCAACGGCGCCAGCCGTGCGAGTGATTGGAGCGACCTGGCGCAGCCCTTCGCGCTGTGGGAGCGGATGCTGCAGCAGCACCAGAAGGACCCGACGGATCCGGCGAAGACGCCGGGCTTCCAACTGCTCATTGGTGGTGGGGATCAGCTCTACGCGGACTCGTTGCACACCACGGTGGATGTGTTGAACGCGTTCATGAAGCTGCCGCGTTCGGAGCGGTTGAAGCTGCCGGTGCCGGAGGGGCTTGGGGATAAGTTGTTCACGGAATACGTCTGGCTCTACCGGGAGCGATGGGGTGGCAGCCAGGGCATCGCGCCGGTGCTGCGGCGGGTGCCGGGCCTGTTCATGTGGGACGACCACGACATCTTCGACGGGTGGGGTTCGCACGAGGAGCTCCAGCAGGCGCCCTGGTACCGGGCCCTCTACAGCGCGGCGGCGCGCGCGTTCGAAGCCTTCCAAAGGGGCTGGCTGGAGCAGCCGACGCGGGCGCGCGAGCCGGACGACCGGGGCGTGGTGGAGCCCGTGCAGCACTATTTCCAGACGTCCTGTTTCTCCACGGCGGACTGCGACCTGGACGTGGTGTTGCTGGATTTGCGCAGCGGCCGGTCCAGCCGGGTGCTGGAGACGGACGAAGCGCATCCGCAGACCGAGTTCACGGTGATGAGCCGGTCGCAGTGGGACGCGTTCGACGCGTGGCGCGAGGAGCACCGTCAGCGGCCGGAGAGCGGCAAGAAGGCCCGGCACGTGCTGGTGGTGTCATCCATCCCGCTGGTGCACCTGCGCTTCGGTCCGGCGATGGAGCGGATGAGCGGCGGGAGCATGGGCCTGCGCGACGACCTGTTGGACCAGTGGGAGTCGTCGGTGCACCGGGGCGAGCGCACGCGGATGTTGATGAACCTGTTCTCGCTGGCGAAGAAGTCCTACTGCGCGGTGACGGTGTTGTCCGGGGACGTGCACGTGGGAGCGAGGGCGCGAGTGCGTTCCCGCAATCCGGACCACCTGGTGCCCGCGCTGGGCACGGTGGGAGAGGTGTTCATCGAGCAGGCGACGTCGTCCCCCATCGTGCATCCCCCGCCGGGGTGGCTCGCGTTCAAGGGGATGCTGGCGTTGTCGGAGGATTCGAGGGAGGACCTGCCGGGGTTCCTGCAGACGGAGCTGTTGCCCGTGGGCAAGGAGCTCTACCTGCGAGACCGCAACTGGCTGTCCATCCGATTGGAGCGGCCAAAGTCCCACGACACGACCGCGCGTCCGAAGCTGTGGGTGAAGTGGATCGCGGAGAAGGAGAACCTGCCCATGGAAGTGGTGGTCGAGCCACCGCCCTTCCCCGCTGCGAGCTGAGAGGGTTTCAGCGGACCGGGAGCTCGCGGAAGGAGATGCCGGTCCAACCACCCTGCTCCACCGCGTCCTTGAAGCGGTCCGTGCCGATGATCATGGTGCTGAAGTTGCCCACGCGGAACAGGTCCCTGTCCGTGGGCAATGAAGCACCGTCGAGGATGGGATCGTCCGGACGGCGGAAGGCCTGCCGCCCGCAGGTGGGACAGGGCGGCTCCAGGTCGGGAGGAAGGCAGTCGCGGTGCAGCAGGCCGCGCGGTTCGATCTGGAGCTCGAGGATGTCCGGCGGCGTCTTCTGGCGGAATCGAAGCTCCGTCTTGCAGCCCATCAGCCCACGGATGCCCGCAGCCAGGAGTCCGTCGAGTGCGTCGCGGCGGATGAGCATCAGCGAGTTTCCCAGCCACGTGAAAGGACCGAACTGACCGGAGGCTTGGCCTACGAGGGGGCCGAAGTTCGTCCCGGGAGGGAGCTCGACATGTGGAGGGACCAATGGACGTACCAGGGCCTGAAGGCGCATGAACTCGTGAAGGGGTTCAGGTCGAGGCTCTTCAAACTCCGGATGCTCGGGGATGAGCGAAAGATCCACGGCCGGATACTCGTGTCCTGCCTCAGACCAAGTTGCGCCACACTGCGGGCAGTTCTTGAGACCCGGCAGTCCCCACTTATGTGCTGCGTCGAAGTCCGCGCTATAGCGCGCTGTTGCCACCTTGTCGTTGCGCATCCAGTAGAAGAGGGACATGTGCTGGTGGGTTCGATCGAAGCTCAGTGGTACTGCTGGATGGGTCCGCCCAGAAGCTGGAAGCGATAAATGAGTTCTCCGGCGTGCCGGAAGATATCTTGCGGCGAAGCGCCTCGATTCTGTTCCTTGAAGTCTCGCCAGGCTTCATTCCACATGCCCCCGCTGGGCCCATTGCTGTGGATGCGCCGGTGGACGTGGACGGGGATGGGGATCGTGTACTGGTGGATGTCGACGCCTCGCTCCTTGAACCACTGGGCCAGGTCCGGGGCCTGCGGGAAGATGTGGTGCTTCTCGAACTTCCCCGCCGGTAACTGCCGCTGAGGAGGCACGGGCTTGGGTGTCCCGTACCAGGGGAACACCATCACCGGTTCCGCATCACCCGGCAGCCCCATGCTGCCGCCCCAGTTGCGCCGAGGCCCACTTCCCGGCGCGGGAGCCACCGCCACAGGAGGCGGCCGGGGTGGCAGTCCGCGCGCCAGCACCACCTCCCCAGGCACGTCCTCGCATCGGAAGAAGCCGCACGCCGTGTCCCCACAGACCAGGGTCACACATGCATCCGCGCTCGCGTCACCACACTCCGCTTCGGCGTCATCCCACCGCTGCTGGAGCGGCGTGCTGGAAGCGCACGCCGCCATCCACAGCAACAGCACACAGAACGTCAGGCTCTTCCTCATGGCGGAAAAGCCTAACATCGACGCTCAGGGCAACGGCCCCTCCACCAATCGCAACACATCCGCCAGCACGCCCGCCGCAGTCACCGCCGCGCCCGCGCCATACCCCCGAATCACCAGCGGCGTGGGGCTGTACCGCTCCGACAGGAAGCTGAGCGCGTTCTCTCCGCCCTTCACCGCCGCCAACGGATGCTCCAGTGGCACCGGCACCAGGCCCACGCGCACGCCCTCCGGTCCCACGCTGCCCACGTAGCGCAGCACCTTGCCTTCCTTCCGGTATCCGTCCACCCGCTTCTGGAAGATCTCATCCGCCTGCGGCAACCGCTCCAGGAACTCCGGCAGCGGCCCCTTCGCGTCGAACTCCTCCGGCAGCAGCGATGCCAGTGCCACCTCCTCCAACTCCAACGAACGCCCCAGTTCACGCGCGAGGATGAGCACCTTGCGCGCCACGTCCGTGCCCTCCAGGTCGTCGCGTGGATCCGGCTCCGTGAAGCCCTTCTCCATCGCCGTCCCCACCGCCTTCGACAGCGGCACACCGGCCTCCGTCAGCCCCAGGATGAACGACAGCGAACCCGACAGGATGCCCTCCACCCGGTGCACCGTGTCGCCCGTGCGCAGCAGGTTCTTCAACGTGTCGATGACCGGCAGCCCCGCCCCCACGTTCGTCTCGTAGAGGAACCTGCGCTGGTGCCGCGCCGCCGTCTCCCGCAGCGTCCTCCAGTGCTCCTGCCGGCCCGCGTTGGCCTTCTTGTTCGCCGTCACCACGTGCAGCCCGGCTGACATCAACGCGGGATAGCCCAACGCCACGTCCTCGCTGCTCGTGCAGTCCACGAAGATGGGGCGGCCCGGCCGCCGCGCCTTCGCCCACGCCCGGAACGTGTCCAGCGTGAAGCCGGACTCGCTCGCCTCCAGCTTCGCCTTCCATCCGTCCAGCGCCACGCCCTCCGGCGCCACCAGGCTGTGTCTGCTATTGGCAATGGCACACACGCGCAAATCCAACCCGTGCGCCCGCAGCTTCGGCGCCTGCTGGTGGATCTGCCGCAAGAGCTCCCCGCCCACCGTGCCCACGCCCGCCACCAGCAACTCCACCACCTCCGTGGTGCCAAAGGCCTTGCGGTGCACGTGCGCCATCGCGCGCGGCCCGTCCTCGCGTGAAATCACCGCGGAGATGCTCCGCTCGCTCGACCCCTGCGCGATGGCCGCGATGCTGCAATCCACGTCCGCCAGCGCGCTGAAGAACGTCCCCGCCACGCCCACCCGGTGCCGCATCCCATCACCCACGATGCTCAACACCGCGAGCCCCGGCTGGTGCTCGATGGGGTCCACCTTCGCCGCCTCGCGCTCCACCTCGAACGCCTCTTCCAATGCCTGCACCGCCCGCGTGGCGTCCGCCTCTCCCACGCAGAAGCTGATGGAGGCCTCGCTGGAGCCCTGCGTGATCAGCACCACGGAGATGGAGGCCCGCGCCATCGCCTCGAAGACGCGCGCCGCCGTGCCCGGCACGCCCTTCAATCCCGCGCCCGCGATGTTGATGAGCGCGATGTCCGGCAGGAATGACAACCCCCGCACCGGGTGCCGGGACGCCGCCGCCGTGGCCGTCACCCGCGTGCCCGGATGCTCCGGCCGGAAGCTGTTGCACACCCGCACCGGGATGCCCCGCTCGCGCGCGGGGGCAATCGACTTCGGATGCAGCACCTTCGCGCCGAAGTAGGCCAGCTCCATCGCCTCCTCGAAGCTCACCTCCTCCAGCGCGAACGCCTCCGGCACCAGCCGCGGATCCGCGCTGAAGATGCCGTCCACGTCCGTCCAGATCTCCAACAGCCGCGCGTCCAGCGCCGCCGCCACCAGCGCCGCCGAGTAGTCCGACCCACCCCGCCCCAGCGACATCGTCTTGCCGCGCGCGTCCCCACCGAAGAAGCCCGGCATCAACATCAGCCCCGGCCCGTCCTCCCGCAGCGCCGCGAACCGCGCGCGGATCTCCTCCACCCGGGGCGTCGCCTGCAGCGGATCCCCCGAACACACCAGCACCCGCCTCGGGTCCACGCTCACGGGCGCCAGGCCCCGCGCCTCCAGCAGCGCCGCGAGCAGCAGGCACGACGCCCGCTCCCCCAGCCCCGACAGGTGCGCCAGCACCGACGGCGAGCACTCGCGCAAGAGCCCCACGCCCTGCAACAACCCACGCAGCTCGACCCCCAGGGCCACCAGCCCCTCCGCGAGCGGCCGCGTCTGCGCGGGCTTCAGGTCCGCGCTCAGCACCTTCGCGATGGCGGAGTGCGTGTCATCGAACCGGGCGCAGGCCTCCTGTACGGACTCGCCCTCCTGGGCCACCTTCGCGGCCTCCACCAGCAGGTTGGTGATGCCCGACACGGCGGACGCCACCACCATCACCCGCTCGGTCTTGCGCGCCTCCTCCACCAGCGCCACCACGCCGCGCATCCGCTCCGCATCACCGACACTGGTGCCACCGAATTTCATCACGCGCATGACACGGCCTCCTTCCGGAACGGCGGGACTCGGTGGCTGGGGCGGCACATCGGAAGCGGCGTCATGCGGGTCCTCGGTGGTGGCGGCTGACTGCGGTGGGGAGACGAAAAAGCCCCGCGCTCGGGAGGAGCGCGGGGCCGGGTTCAGAAGGGGGACCGGGTGGCAGGTCCACTTCGGAAGTCAGGCGGTCCGCGCTCCGCGAGGAGTCAGGCCGGTGCGAGTGTGAGTCTCGGTCAGGACGGTCCGCACGCGCGCGCCCGCGGAGGACGTCGTCCCCTCGTGCCGCTGGCTGTCCCCGCTGCGTCCGGCCATGGAGTCCCCATCCTAGCCGCTTCCGCGCGCCCAGGTCAGGAGGCAGGCGACCAGCCCCCCGCTCCGTGGTCTCCACCGTGGTGCATGCACCCCGGGCTGCGGAGATTGAACGGGTGTGAGCTGTCCCACCCCCTTCAGGAGCAACCATGGCCACCCACAAGAAGAGCGACACCGCCCACAAGCCCGGCTTCGCCAAGGACCGCGTGGAGAGGGGGCTGGAGGCGGACGACACCAAGCCCCTGTACGCGGACGACGCCAAGCACTCCTCCGAGGAGGAGAAGTTCGCCTTCGACAGCGACGGCCCCGTTGGAGGCCCCCGCAACAACCCGCAGAGCGTCATCGACGACATCGACGACGAGGAGCGCGAGGAGCGCGGCCGCCGCAAGGCCGAGGCCCGCCAGGAAGAGAACGAGCCCACCCGGGAATGAAAAAAACCGGGGCCCCGACACCCACGTCGGGACCCCGGCTTCACCGCCTCGAAGGGAAGCGCTCCGCTACCTGGAAGCAGGCTCCGACGCCGGCGGCTCCACCAGCGTGAGCTTGCCCAGGTTCAGCGGCGTCACCTGCTCCTGGATGACCAGCGGGTCGCCCACGAGCACCACCTGCATGTTGGCGGGGTCCAGGTAGAACTCGGCCACGCGCTGCACCTCCGCGGCGCTGGCGTTCTGCAGCCCCTCCACGGTGCGCTTGAACTCGTCCATGGGGCGGCGGTGGAAGTAGAGCTGCGCGGCGCTGCCACCCAGGCCCTCCACCGTCTCGAAGGCGCCCGGGAACGCGCGGATGAGGCCCTCGCGCGCGGCGGCCAGCTCCTTCTCCGTGATGGGGTTGGACTTGATGCCGGCCAGCTCCTTGATGAACTCGCTGAGCGCCGGCCCCGTCACGTCGCGCCGCACGGCCGCGTACGCGGTGAGCGGACCCACGCCCAGGCGCGTACCCAGGTGCGCGTTGGCGCCGTAGCTGTAGCCCTTGTCCTCGCGGATGTTCATGTTGAGCCGGCTGCCGAAGAAGCCGCCGAACACCGTGGTGGCCAGCTCCAGCGGGTACTCGTCCGGGTGGCCCGAGGCGAGGCCGGGACGGCCCACCAGCACCACCGTCTGCTCCAGGCCCGGCTTGGGCACCACGCGCACCTGCTGACGCGGAGGCGCGGCCGGCGCGGGTGGCGGCTTGGGCGCCACCGCCCCGCCCTTCCATCCGCCGAAGTACTTCTTGCCCCACGCCACCGCCTGCTGGAGCGTCACGTCGCCCGTCATGATGAGCGCCGCGGCGCGAGGGCCCGTGTTCTTCGTGTAGAAGTTCTTCGCGTCCGCCAGCGTGAGCGACTCCACCGTCTTCGGCGTGCCGCCGGACGTGTGGCCGTACGGGTGATCCGCGCCGAACACGGCCTCGTAGTAGGCCTGCTGCGCCAGGAAGTTCGGGTCGCCCATGCGGCGCACCAGCTCACCCAGCTGCTGCTTCTTGCGCCGCTCGAAGGCCTTGGGGTCGAAGGTGGGCCGCAGGACGACGTCCGACAGCAGGCTCATCGCCGCGTCCACGTTGGTCGTGAGCACGCGCGCGCCCACGAAGGCGCCGTCGGGGTCCACCGACATCGCGGGCGACACGCCCAGGTCCGCGAACGCGTTGTCCAGCGCCACCGTGTCGCGCTTGCCCGCGCCCTCCAGCAGCATGCGGTAGGACAGGTCCGCGATGCCCAGCTTCGCGGGGGGCTCCTGCGACACGCCCGCGGCGAAGGCGATGCCCACGAACACCAGCGGCAATTCCTTGCGCGTGCTGACGATGACGGTGAGGCCGTTGTCCAGCTTCGCCTGCTCGAACGTGGGCAGCACCAGGTCCGGTGGGTTGCCGGGCTTGGGCGGCTGGTCGCGGAACGCCTCCGCGTCCGGAGCGGGTGTCTGGGTTTGCGGCTGCGCGGCGGGCGCCGGCTCCGCGGGCTTCGTCTCCGCGGGCCTGGTGGTGGCGCAACCGGCGACGGACAGCGTGAGGAGGGCAGTCAGGATTCGGCGGTGCATGGCTTAACGGGTCTCCTTGCCCGGAGCGGAAGACGGCGCGGCCTTGTTGGCGGACGGCACCGCGTGGAGGACGACGCGCGCGTCGGGGCGCAGCACGTCGTTGGCGAACTGCTTCACCGCCTCGGGGGTCACTTCCTGGTAGCGCGCCAGGTCCTGCGCGACGTAGCTGGGCTCGCCCACGAACTGGTTGTACGTCTGGAGCGTGTCGGACTTGCTGCCGGAGCCGCCCACGGCCTGGAGGCCCGCCAGCTGGCGCGTGTCATAGCGGGTGCGCGCGCGGACGATCTCCTCCTGCGTGACGCCGTTCTTGCGGACCTCGTCCAGCACCTCGTCGATCTCCTTCTTCAGCATGTCCGTGGTGACGCCGGGCCGGGCCACCGCTTCGATGGAGAAGACGGACTGCGCGCCCTGGCTCTGCTGCACGGCGTCCACGCTCTGCGCCAGCTGCTTGTCCAGCACCAGCCGGCGGTACAGGCGGCTCGCGCGGCCGGTGCCCAGCGCGGTGGCGAGCACGTCCGCCGTCGCGTCCCCGGGCTTCAGGTACGGAGCGGTGAGCCAGGACATGGTGAGCAGGGGCAGCGTGGCCACCTTCTCGTCGTGGCGGATGGTCGTCTCGCGTGTGACCTTCACCGGCTTCACGTCCGGAGGCTGGGGCTTGGGGTGCGAGGGCAGCGTGCCGAAGTACTTCTCCACCAGGGCCTTGGTCTTCTCGGGGTCGAAGTCGCCCACGATGGCCAGCGTCGCGTTGGAGGGCGCATACCACTTGCGGAAGAAGGCCTTCACGTCATCCACCGTGGCGGCGTCCAGGTCCTTCATGGAGCCAATCACGTTGCCGGAGTACGGGTGCGGAGGCGGGAACAGCGCCTGCCACGCCTTCTCCTGCGCCTCGCCGTAGGGAGCCGTCTCCACGCTCTGGCGGCGCTCGTTCTTCACGACCTCCTTCTGCGTATCGAGCTTCTTCTGCGTGAGCGCGTCCAGCAGGAAGCCCATGCGGTCGCTCTCCAACCACAGCGCCGTCTCCAGCAGGTTGCTGGGCACGGTCTCGTAGTAGTTGGTGCGGTCGAAGCTGGTGGTGCCGTTCAAGTCCGTGGCGCCCGCCTGCTCCAGCAGGCCGATGTGCACGTCGTCCGGCACGTGCTTGGAGCCCTGGAACATCATGTGCTCGAAGAGGTGCGCGAAGCCGGTGCGGCCCGGCTGCTCGTCGAAGGCGCCCACGTGGTACCAGACGTTGACGGCCACCACCGGGAGCTTGTGGTCCACGGAGAGGATGACCTCCAGTCCGTTGGGCAGCGTGTATTTCTCATACGGGATGGCCAGGTTTTCGCGGCCGGGCTCCAGCGGCTTCGCCTCGGGGGTCTGCGCGAGCGCCGGAAGCCCCATGAACAGGGCCGCGGCGGCGAGGGCCTTCAATCGGGACAAGGTTCCTCCACGGTTCAGGACGTCGACCCGCGCGCTTAGCACGCGCCTCGGGGCCTGTAAGCCCGAAGGCGACCGGGTGGGCTCCGGGGTGCCGGGTGTTGCTCGCCGTGCGACACTGCGGCCATGAGCCTGGAGGTGCCCCTACCCCCGCTGGGACGCTGCGCCGTCCACCCGGACCTGCCCGCGGGCGGCACGTGTACCCGCTGCGGGAGCTTCATCTGCGCGGACTGCGCCACGTCCGTGTCGGGCCTGGGCGCACGCCTGTACTGCAAGGCCTGCGCGGAGCGCCCGGACGTGAACTACCTGGAGGCGCTGCGTCAGCGCTACCAGGGCAAGCGCGATGAATGGGCGTGGGTGGTGGGAGGCGTGACGCTGCTGCTCTGCGTGGCCACGGCCGCCGCCCTCGCGCAGTGGGGACTGCGCGCGACGAGGGAGTCGCTGTTCACGCTCCTGCTGCTCCTGCCCGTGCCGGTGGGCGTGGCCTTCTTCCTGGGCCGGCGCTGGGCGCGGCATGCCCTGCTGTTCACGCCGCTGGTGATGGCGGTGGCGGCGGATGCCCTGGTACCGACCGGGCGCTTCCTCTTCTTCGCGTGTGCCATCCCCGCGTTCGTCACCGGGCTGCGCATCCACCGCGACGTGCGCAATCAGCTCTTCTTCCGGCTGCCGGTGCCGCCCGGGATGTTGAAGCTGCTGTGGAACGAGCGCTTCAACAATCCGATGGCGCGTCAGGCGGCGCGGTTCGGTTTCAGCGCGCTGCTCATGCCCCTGCTCGCGCCCGTCGCGGTGATTTGCGGCGTGGTGGCGCTGACGCGCGTGGATTCGAAGGCCACGCCACCCATTGGCCGGAAGGACCAGGCCATCACGGGCCTGGTCCTGGGGCTCGCCAGCCCGCTGCTGTGGGGTTTCTTCCTGCTGCCCTGGCTGGCGGAGCGGCTCCACTTCTGACCGCGGCGGTCAGTAGAAGCGGGTCTCCAGCTTGAGCCGGGTGCGGATGGCGTCGCGCGCCCACCCGAAGGGGTCGCGGCGCTCATCCGAGGACGGACACAGCGCGGCGACAGCAAGGCCGGAAGCTCGCAACCCGTGAGTGGAGGGCATGTCGGAAGCACCGCGTGAGGCGGAACGCCTCCGGCCGGGCGTCCCGATGCGCGAGCCCCGGAGGGCCCACGAGGCCGCAGCATGCTCGAGCCCCGGGGAAATGGACAGACACGCCGATGACGGGTCATGCCAGCGGACAGACGGGTGCTCACGCTGAGGGAGGAACCCGCATCAGGAGAGACGCCATGGCAACGCAACGAGTGGGTGACGTGATGACCCCGGATGTGGAGGTCATCCGCCCGTCGGATTCCCTGAAGGTCGCCGCGGAGAAGATGCGCGCGCTGAACGTGGGGCCCATCCCCGTGTGTGAAGGCGACCAGCTGGTCGGCATCGTCACGGACCGGGACATCGTGGTTCGAGCCATCGCGCAGGGGCTGGACGCCGAGCGCACCCAGGTAGCCCAGGCGATGACCCGGGGTGTCGAGTTCGTCTACGACGACGACGACCTCACCCAGGCGGCCGAGAAGATGAGGGCCTCGCAGATCCGCCGCATCGCGGTGCTGAACCGGGCCAAGAAGCTGGTGGGCATCCTCTCGCTGGGAGATGTCGCGGCGGAGCTCAGCGACCAGGAGAGCGGCAGGACGCTGGAGGAGGTGTCCGCGCCGTCACAGCCGGCCGCGCACTGAAGCGGCTACATGCCGCCGAGCTTCGCTTCCAGTTCGGACAGGTCGCGGTGCACGGCCGCGTCCGTCTCCCGCAGGCCCTCCACCTTGCGCACGGCGGAGATGACGGTGGAGTGGTCCTTGTTGAAGCGCGAGGCGATCTCCGGGAAGGAGCTCTTGGTCAGCTTGCGGCTCAGGTACATGGCCACCTGACGCGCGTGCGCGAGCGCCTTGTGACGGCGGTCCTCCTTCAGCGCCTCCACGGTGACCTTGTAGAAGCGGGCCACCTCGCGCTGGATGGCCTCCACGTCCACGGTGCGCTGCGCGGGCAGGATGTCGCGCAGCACCTGGGACGCGAACTCCTCCGTCACCGGCTGCTTCGTGAGGCTGTGCATCGCGGACAGCTTCACGAGCGCGCCTTCCAGCTCGCGCACGTTCTTCTGAACATGCTTCGCGATGAAGTGCGCCACCGGGTCCGGCAGGTTGAGGCCCTCCTGTTCGGCCTTCTTCTGGAGGATGGCGACGCGCGTCTCGTAGGTGGGCTCGCGGATGTCGGCCATCAGGCCCATGGCGAAGCGGCTGCGCAGGCGGTCCTCCATGCCGGGGACCTCCGCGGGCACCATGTCGCTGGTGAGCACGATGGCCTTGTTGAGGCCGAAGAGCGTCTCGAAGGTGTAGAAGAACTCCTTCTGCGTCTCCTCGCGCTTGCCGAGGAACTGGATGTCGTCGATGAGGAGCACGTCGCACTCCTCGCGGAACTTCCGGCGGAAGTCCGTCATGCGGTGCTCGCGCACGCTCTCCACGTACTCGTTGGTGAACTGCTCGCTGGAGAGATAGACGATGCGCTGGGTGGGGTCCTTCTCCCAGATGTGATTGCCCACGGCCTGGAGCAGGTGCGTCTTGCCCAGGCCGGTGCCGCCGTAGATGTAGAGCGGGTTGTAGTTGTGGCCCGGCCGGTGGGCCACGGCCTGCGCGGCGGCGGCGGGCAGCTGGTTGCTGTCCGCGACGACGTAGGTGTCGAAGGTGAAGCGCGGGTTGAGGCGCGCGGGCCGCGTCGAGTTCACCTTGATGGTGGGCGTGGGCGGCAGGTCCGCGGTGGGCGGAGGGCCGACGACGACTTCATAGGCGACGCGGCCGAGCGACGGCTCCAGGCGGGAGAGGTGGCTCTCCAGCATGGAGCGGTAGTGGTCATCCACCCAGTCGCGGAAGAAGCGGTCCGGCACGCCCAGGACCAGGGCGTTCTCGCGCACCTCCATGGGGCGCATCCGCTCCAGCCAGGTGAGGGCGTAGTGCAGGCCCTCCTGACGGATGGCTTCCAGCGTGCGGGTCCAGATGACGCCGGCACTGGGCAGCGAAGGCGAAGGGGCTTGGGCGAGGGCGTTCAC